>NZ_RBXR01000001.1 GCF_003634995.1 Saccharothrix variisporea
GCTACGCCGCCCAGCCGCCGCCGGACCTCGAGGGGTTCCTGGCCACCGGGATCGCGACCAGTGCCACGTCCGGCCGGGTGTCCTACCTGCTGGGCCTGGAAGGCGCGGCGGTGTCGGTGGACACGGCGTGCTCGTCGTCCCTGGTGGCGATCCACCTCGCCGCCCAGGCCCTGCGCGCCGGCGAGTGCACGCTCGCGCTGGCCGGCGGGGTGACCGTGATGGCGACCCCGGCCGGGTTCGTGGAGTTCTCCCGGCAGCGCGGCCTGGCCCCGGACGGGCGGGTCAAGGCCTTCGCCGACGCCGCCGACGGCACGAGCTGGAGCGAGGGCGCGGGCCTGCTGCTGCTGGAACGCCTGTCCGACGCCCGGCGCAACGGCCACCGCGTGCTCGCGGTCGTGCGGGGCAGCGCGGTGAACCAGGACGGCGCGTCCAACGGCCTGGCCGCACCCAACGGACCGGCGCAGGAACGCGTGATCCGCCAAGCCCTGCACAGCGCGCGGCTGGAACCGTCCGATGTGGACGCAGTGGAGGCGCACGGCACCGGCACCACCCTCGGCGACCCCATCGAAGCGCAAGCCCTGCTGGCGACCTACGGCACCGACCGCGGCGAGCCGCTGTGGCTGGGGTCGGTCAAGTCCAACCTCGGGCACACCCAGGCCGCCGCCGGGGTCGCCGGCGTGATCAAGATGATCATGGCGATGCGGCACGGCGTCCTCCCGCGCACCCTGCACGTGGACCGGCCCACGAGCCACGTCGACTGGACCGCCGGCCGGGTCTCCCTGCTCACCGAGCCGACCCCGTGGCCCGAGGTCGGCCGTCCCCGCCGCGCCGGCGTGTCCTCGTTCGGCATCAGCGGCACCAACGCGCACGTGATCATCGAACAGGTCGTGCTCGAGCCCGAGTCCACTGTGGACGGCGACGTGCCGTGGCTGGTGTCCGCCCGCACACCGCAGGCACTCGCAGCCCAAGCCGAACGCCTCGCCAACGTTGACGCCCCGGCCGTGCGCATCGGTGCCGCCCTGCTCGCGCGAACCCAGTTCGAGCACCGGGCCGTGATCCTGGACGACCACGCCGACAGCCTGGCCGCACTGGCCAGGGGTGGAAGCGCGCCCGGCCTGGTGACCGGAGAGGTCGGCGTGCCCGGCAAGACCGTGTTCGTGTTCCCCGGACAAGGCGCGCAGTGGATCGGCATGGGCCGTGAGCTGTATGCGTCCGAGCCGGTGTTCCGCGAGGCGATCGACGCGTGCGCGCAAGCCCTCGGGCCTTACGTCGACTGGTCGTTGGTCGAGGTCCTGAACGGTGGGGCGCTGGACCGGGTGGACGTGGTGCAGCCCGCGTTGTTCGCCATGATGGTCGCGCTGGCCGCGCTGTGGCGGTCGCACGGGGTGGTGCCGGACGCGGTGGTCGGCCACTCCCAAGGCGAGATCGCCGCCGCGCACGTCGCCGGCATCCTCACCTTGGCCGACGCCGCTCGGATCGTCGCCCTGCGCGCCAAGGCCCTGGTGCCGTTGGCCGGGCTCGGCGGCATGGCGTCCGTGGCGCTGTCCCCTGGAGACCCCTACCTGGAACGCTGGGGCGGGCGGCTCACCGTGGCCGTGGTCAACGCGCCCGGCTCGGTCGTCGTCTCCGGCGACCCGGCGGCCCTGGCCGAACTGCTGGAGGCGTGCGCCGCCGACGGCATTCGCGCCCGCGCCCTGCCCGTGGACTACGCCGCCCACTCGGCCCAGGTCGAGGCGTTGCGCGACCAGCTGCGGCGGGAGTTGGCCGGGATCACCCCGCGCCCGGCCACCATCCCGCTGTACTCGACGGTGACCGGCGAGCCCGCGAGCCGGTTGGACGCCGACTACTGGTACCGCAACCTGCGGGAACCGGTGCTGTTCGACCGCGCGGTGACCACCCTGCTCGACGCCGGGCACGGGGTGTTCGTGGAGGTCAGCCCGCACCCGGTGCTGGCGTCGGCGGTCGAGGAGACCGCGGACGGGCGGGACGTCCTGGTCACCGGGACCCTGCGCCGCGACCGACCCCGCGAGTACGTCACCGCACTCGCCACCCTGCACGTGCGGGGTGTCGAGGTGGATTGGCGCCCGCTGGTCCCGGCCGGCGTCACGCCCGCGACCCTGCCCGGCTACCCGTTCCAGCGGCAGCCGTTCTGGCTGCGCCCGAGCACCACCGTGACCGGCGACCACCCGGTGCTGACCACGGCCGTGGAGCTGCCCGACGGCGGCGCGACCCTCACCGGCACGGTGTCGCTGTCCACCCACCCGTGGCTGGCCGACCACTCCGTGCGCGGCAGGGTCCTGCTGCCGGGGACCGCATTCCTGGAGCTGGCCGCGCACGCCGCCGGGGTGGTCGGGGCGGGCGCGGTGCACGAACTCGTGCTGGAAGCGCCGCTCGTGCTCGACCACACCGCCGTGCGGCTCCAGGTCGTGGTGGGAGCGCCCGACGAGAGCGGCCGGCGTCCCGTCGCGGTGCACTCCCACGGCGACGAGTGGGTCCGGCACGCCGCCGGCACCCTCGGCGAGGCCCCGGCCGTGGCTCCCGTGCCCGTCGTCCCGGTCGGTGCCGAACCGCTCGACGTGACCGACCTGTACGACACCTTCGCGGCCTTGGGCTTCGACTACGGACCGGTGTTCCAGGGTGTCACCGCGGCCTGGCGTGCGGGAGATGACGTGTACGCCGAGGTGGAGGTTCCCGCCGGCGACCGGTTCGCCGTGCACCCGGCCCTGCTGGACGCGGCCCTGCACCCCGTGGCGCTGCTGACCCAGGACGGTCCGGCTCGGCTGCCGTTCGCGTTCTCCGGGGTGGTGCTGCGGCCCACCGACGCGGGAAGTCTGCACGTGCGGGTTTCCGGCGGTCCTGAGCACTACCGGGTTCTCGCCGCCGACCCCGAGGGCAACCTGGTCTTCTCGGTCGACTCGCTGTCGGTGCGGGCGTTCACCGACACGCAAGACCTGTACCAGCTCACGTGGCACCCCGTGGACGCGGAGACGTCTGCGGAGGTCGTGCACCACGTGCGGGTCCACGACGGTGATCCGGCCGAAGCGGCGCTTTCGAGCACGCTGGAGGTCTTGGCCGCTGTCCAGGCGCACCAAGGGGATGCGCCGCTCGTCGTGGTCACCCGGGGTGCGGTGGCCGCCGTGCCCGGAGATGTCGTGAACCCCGCCCAGGCCGCCGTGTGGGGGCTGGTCCGCTCGGCGCAGGCCGAACACCCCGGCCGGTTCGTGCTGGTGGACGCGGACGGGTCGTGGGAGGGCGAACTGGCCGACGAGTCCGAGGTGGCCGTGCGTGCCGGGGTGCTGCTCGCTCCCCGCCTGACCAGGGTGGACCCGGCGCTGGTCGCGCCGGGCGGTCCGTGGCGGCTGGAGGACGTGGGCACCGGCAGCATCGAGGACTTGGCGCTGGTCCCGGTGGCGGAGACGCCGCTGGAACCCGGCCAGGTGCGGATCGCCGTGCGTGCCGCCGGGTTGAACTTCCGGGACGTGCTCATCGCGCTGGACGTCTACCCCGGCGAGGCGTTGATGGGCGGCGAGGCGGCGGGGGTGGTGCTGGAAGTCGGGCCCGGGGTGTCTTTGCGGCCTGGTGATCGGGTGTTCGGGTTGGTGCCGGGTGCGTTCGGGCCGCGTGCGGTGGCGGACCACCGGTTGTTGGCACCGATTCCGGATGGGTGGTCGTTCGGGCAGGCGGCGGCCGTGCCGGTGGTGTTCCTGACCGCCTGGTACGGCTTGGTGGACCTGGGTCGGCTGGGTGCCGGTGACCGGGTGCTCATCCACGCCGGCACCGGTGGCGTCGGCATGGCGGCGATCCAGCTGGCGCGTCACCTGGGTGCTGAGGTGTTCGCGACCGCGAGTCCGGGCAAGTGGGGCGTGTTGCGGGGTCTGGGGTTGGATGACGATCACATCGGGTCGTCGCGCGATCTGGAGTTCGAGCGTCGGTTCCCGCGTATGGACGTGGTGCTCAACTCGCTGGCCGACGAGTTCACCGACGCCTCTCTGCGGCTGCTCGGGCCGGGCGGGCGGTTCGTGGAGATGGGCAAGACCGACATCCGCGACGCCGCCGACCACCCCGGCATCACCTACACGGCGTTCGACATCGCGGACGCCGGTCCTGAGCGGCTCGGCGAGATCCTGGCCGCGACCGTGGCCGCCTTCGCCGAGGGGACGCTGACCCCGCTGCCGATCGACGTGCGCGGGGTGCGGGACGCCGTGGACGTGTTCCGGCACATGAGCCACGCCCGGCACGTCGGCAAGATCGTCCTCAACCTGCCCGCCGACCTGTCCGGTGGGACGGTGTTGATCACCGGTGGCACGGGGACGTTGGGGCTTGCGTTGGCTCGGCACCTGGTTGCTCGGCACGGGGTTCGGCGTTTGGTGTTGGCGAGCCGACGTGGTGGTGTGGTGCCCGATTTGGGCGCTGACGTGCGGGTCGTGGCCTGCGACGTGTCGGAACGGGCGCAGGTTTCGGAGTTGGTGGGGTCCATCCCCGACCTGATCGCGGTGGTCCACGCGGCCGGAGTGCTCGACGACGCCGTGGTGGAGGCGCTGACCCCGGAACAGGTGGTCCGCGTGTTCGCGCCCAAGGTGCGGGCGGCGTGGCACCTGCACGAGCTGACCCGTGACCTGGCGGCGTTCGTGCTGTTCTCGTCGTCGGCGGGGCTCCTGGGCAGTCCCGGCCAGGCCGGGTACGCCGCCGCGAACGCGTTCCTCGACGCCCTGGCCGTGCACCGGCGCTCGCTGGGCCTGCCCGCGGTGTCGCTGGCCTGGGGGTACTGGGCGCAGAGCAGCGGGATGACCGGGCACCTCGCCGACCACGACCGGCAGCGCCTGACCCGGTCCGGTGTCGTCCCGCTGAGCACCGACCACGCGCTGGAGCTGTTCGACGCGGCCATGGCCGGCGACCGGGCCGTGGTCGCGCCTGTCGCCCTCAACCCCACCCGGACCCCGGCGGGACCGTCCGCCCTGCGCGGCCTCACCGGGCGCAAGTCCAAGCGCACGACGGTGGGTGGTGCCGACCGGCTGCGGTCCCTGCCGGAAGCCCAGCGACGAGCCGCGCTGCTCGACCTCGTCACCGCCACCACCGCGACCGTGCTCGGCCACGCCTCACCCGACGCCGTGGACGCCCGCCGGCCGTTCAAGGACCTCGGGTTCGACTCGCTGACGGCCGTGGAGCTGCGCAACCGGCTGGGGTCGGCGACCGGGTTGCGGTTGCCCGCGACCCTCACGTTCGACCACCCGACCCCGAACCGCCTGGTCGACCACCTGCTCGACCAGATCGCCGGGACTCGTCGGGAGGTCGTCACCGTTGCGAAGGCGGTGGACGACGACCCGGTGGTGATCGTGGGCATGGGGTGTCGCTTGCCAGGTGGGGTGGAGTCGCCGGAGGACTTGTGGCGGCTGGTGTCGGACGGTGTGGACGCGATTGGTGGGTTCCCGTCTGATCGTGGGTGGGATGTGGAGCGCTTGTATCACCCTGATCCGGATCATCCGGGGACGAGTTATACGCGTTCGGGTGGGTTCCTGTCGGGTGTGGCTGGGTTTGATGCGGAGTTTTTCGGGATTTCGCCGCGTGAGGCGTTGGCGATGGATCCACAGCAGCGGGTGTTGTTGGAGACGGCGTGGGAGACGTTCGAGCACGCCGGGATCGATCCGACGTCGTTGCGGGGCAGCCAGACCGGGGTGTTCACCGGGATCTGGGCCTCCGGGTACGGGGCCGGCGCGCGGGACGTGGAGGGCTACTTCGGCACCGGCGCGGCGACCAGTGTGGTGTCCGGCCGGATCGCCTACCTGCTGGGGCTGGAAGGCGTCGCGGTGTCCATCGACACGGCGTGCTCGTCGTCGCTGGTGGCGATGCACCTGGCCGCGCAGGCGCTGCGGTCGGGGGAGTGCGACCTGGCGTTGGCCGGCGGCGTCACGATCATGGCCACGCCGGTCGGGTTCACCGAGTTCTCCCGCCAGCGCGGGCTCGCGCCGGACGGTCGGTGCAAGGCGTTCTCGGCGTCGGCGGACGGCACCGGGTGGGGCGAGGGCGCGGGCTTGGTGCTGCTGGAACGGCTGTCCGACGCCCGGCGCCGGGGACACCGGGTGTTGGCGGTGCTGGCCGGGACGGCGGTGAACCAGGACGGGGCGTCGAACGGGTTGACCGCGCCCAACGGTCCGTCGCAGGAGCGGGTGATCCGGCAGGCCTTGGCGAACGCTCGACTCGAACCGTCCGATGTGGACGTCGTCGAGGCGCACGGCACCGGGACTTCGCTGGGTGATCCGATCGAGGCTCAGGCGTTGTTGGCGACGTACGGGGCTGATCGTGCGGAGCCGTTGTGGTTGGGGTCGGTGAAGTCGAACATCGGGCACACGCAGGCCGCGGCGGGCGTGGCCGGGGTGATCAAGACCGTGCTGGCCATGCGGTACGGGGTGGTGCCCAGGACGCTGCACGTGGACGAGCCCAGCCCGCACGTCGCCTGGGACACCGGCAACATCCGGTTGGTCACCGAGGCGGTGCCGTGGCCGGAGACGGGTCGTCCGCGCCGGGCGGGTGTGTCGTCTTTCGGGATCAGCGGGACGAACGCTCACGTCATCCTGGAACAGGCCCCGGACGTGCCGGTGTCTGTGGTCGACTTGCCGTGGGTGGTGTCGGCGAAGACCGAGGCCGCGTTGCACGAGCAGGTTCGGCGGGTGCGGGAATTCGCGGCTAACCACTCGGGAGTGGGTATTGGCCAGGCTCTCGCTACCCGTGCTCGTTTCCCGCACCGGGCTGTGATCGTGGGCAATGACGTGATCACTGGGGTCGCGGAGGAGCGGCGGACGGTGTTCGTGTTCCCGGGTCAGGGTGCGCAGTGGGTCGGTATGGGTCGGGATCTGTATGCGCGTGAGCCGGTGTTCCGTGAGGCGATCGATGCGTGTGCTGAGGCTCTTGCGCCGCACGTGGACTGGTCGTTGGTGGAGGTGTTGAGCGGCGGCGAGTTGGATCGTGTTGATGTCGTTCAGCCGGCTCTGTTCGCGATGATGGTCGGCTTGGCGGCGTTGTGGCGGTCTCGCGGGATTGAGCCGGATGCGGTGGTGGGGCATTCGCAGGGCGAGATCGCGGCGGCCTACGTAGCTGGGGCACTTTCGCTCGAAGACGCGGCGCGGGTGGTTGCGTTGCGTAGTAAGGCGTTGGTGGAGATCGCCGGGCTTGGCGGGATGGTGTCGGTCGCCTTGCCGCCGGAGTCGCCGCTGTTAGACGGGGTGTCGGTGGCAGTGGTGAACTCGCAGACCAGTGTGGTGGTGTCGGGCGAGCCGGACGCCTTGGACCGGCTGCTGGAGGTGTGTGAGCGCGAAGGGGTTCGGGCTCGGCGGATTCCGGTGGATTATGCAGCGCACTCCGGTCAAGTCGAGGTGCTGCGGGAGCGGTTGATCAGCGCGTTGGCGGGGATCGAGCCGCTGGAGTCGCGGATTCCGTTCTATTCCACGGTGACCGAGGGGTTGGTGGAGTGGGCGGATGCCCGTTATTGGTATCGGAATCTGCGGGAGCCGGTGCGGTTCGACCGGGCTGTGGAGGCGCTGGCGGGACATCTGTTTGTGGAGGTGAGTCCGCATCCGGTGTTGGTGCCGGCGTTGGACGTTCTGGCTGTCGGCACGCTTCGGCGCGACAGCAGTGACTTCGACAGCGCCGCCGCGCGGTTGTTCGTGTTGGGTGTCGAGGTGGAGTGGGGCAACCACCCGGTTCCCCCGGTTGAGCTGCCGACCTACCCGTTCCAGCGGGAGAGGTTCTGGTTGGCGCCCGGGGGCGCGGCCGATGTCG
Organism: Saccharothrix variisporea; assembly: GCF_003634995.1. GTDB lineage: Bacteria > Actinomycetota > Actinomycetes > Mycobacteriales > Pseudonocardiaceae > Actinosynnema > Actinosynnema variisporeum. Next base: position 7,774 of record NZ_RBXR01000001.1, read on the forward strand.
CGGGGGCGGGACTCGATCCGGCGGACCACCCGCTGCTCGGCGCGGTCGTGGAGCTGCCGGACGGTGGTGTGGCGCTGACCGGCACGGTGTCGCTGTCCACCCACCCGTGGCTGGCCGATCACGCCGTGCTCGGCAGGGTCCTGTTGCCGGCCACCGGGTTCGTCGAGCTGGTGACCCGCGCGGCTGAGGTTGTCGGGTGTCCGGTGGTTGACGAGCTCGTGCTGGAAGCGCCCCTCGTGCTGCCTGCGGACGGCTTGGTGCGGCTGCAGGTGGTGGTGGGGGCAGCGGATGAGGCCGGCCGCCGATCCGTGGAGGTGCGGTCGCGGGCGGAGGAGTGGGTGCGGCACGCCGTGGGCACGCTTGCCGCTGAAAGCGTTGCGCCGCCGGAGTTTCCGGCGTGGCCGCCCACCGCACAGCCCGTCGAGCTGCACGAACTCCACGACGCCCTGTCCGGCTACGACCACGGCCCAGCGTTCCAGGGTGTGCGCGCGGTGTGGCGGTCGGACGGTGAGGTGTTCGCGGAGGTGGCGGTGCCGGCCTCGATCACCGACGCCGCCCGGTACGGCGTGCACCCGGCGCTGCTGGACGCGGCGCTGCAACCGTTGGCGCTGCTGGCCGAGGACACCGGCGAAGTGCGGCTTCCGTTCTCCCTCACCGGGATCACGGTCCACCGCCCCGGCGTGACGGCCGCTCGCGTCCGGCTGTCCGGCACCGCCGCCGGCTACACCATCGCGCTCGCCGACGAGTCGGGACCGGTCGCCACCATCGGCGCGCTGACCACCCGCCCGATGGCCCGGCCCGCCGACGATGCCCTGTTCCGCCTGGACTGGCAGCAACGTGACGGCGGCACCCCACCGGCTCGGGTGGTGTCCCCACGTTCGGTCGCCGAAGCCCTCGCGTTGATCCAAGACTTCCTCGCGGAAGACGGCGACGAGCCCCTGGTCGTGCACACCCGCGACGCCGAGACCGATCCCGAGGCCGCTGCCGTCGGGGGCCTGGTCCGCGCCGCGCAGGCCGAGCACCCGGGCCGGCTGGTGCTGGTGGACACCGACGACTCGGCACCCCTGGTCCTCGACGACGAGGACCAGGTCATGGTCCGCCACAACGTGGTGCACGTGCCCCGGCTGGTCCGCACGACCGTGGCACCGGTGGTGTCGGGCTCGCTGGTCCGGGCCGAGTCCGGGAACCTGGACGAGCTCACCTTCGCCGACGCACCGGCGAAACCCCTGGCACCACACGAAGTCCGGGTCGCGGTCCGGGCGGCGGGGCTGAACTTCCGGGACGTCCTGATCGCCCTGGGCGTCTACCCGACCCCGGCTCCACTGGGCAGCGAAGGCGCGGGCGTGGTGACCGAGGTCGGCTCGGCGGTCACCCGGTTCCGGCCCGGCGACCGGGTGATGGGCCTGCTCGACCAAGCGTTCGGCGCGGTCGCGGTGGCGGACCACCGGGTGCTGGCGCACGTGCCCGAAGGCTGGGCGTTCAGCCGGGCAGCGTCAGTCCCGGTGGCGTTCCTGACCGCCTGGTACGGCCTGTTCGACCTCGGCGGGCTGCGCCCCGGTGACCGCGTGCTGGTCCACTCCGGCGCGGGCGGCGTCGGGATGGCGGCGGTCCAGCTCGCGCGGCGGGCCGGCGCGGAGGTGTTCGCCACGGCGAGCCCCGGCAAGTGGGACGCGCTGCGCGACCTCGGCCTGGACGACGACCACATCGCCTCCTCCCGCACCCTGGACTTCGAGCGGCGCTTCCCGGCCGTGGACGTGGTGCTGCACTCGCTGACCGGCGAGTTCACCGACGCCTCCCTGCGGCTGCTCGCGCCGGGCGGGCGGTTGATCGACATGGGCAAGGCGGACCCGCGCGACACCCCCGGCTACCGGGCGTTCGACCTGGCCGAGGCGGGACCCGAGCGGCTGGGCGAGGTGCTGGGCGCGGTCACCGGCCTGTTCGCCACCGGCGACCTGCGCACGCCGCCGGTCACCGCGTGGGACCTGCGGCACGCCTCGCGGGCGTTCCGGCACATGAGCCAGGCCGGGCACGTCGGCAAGATCGTCCTGACCGTCCCGGCACCCCTCGGCGCGGACGACACCGTCCTGATCACCGGCGGCACCGGCACGCTCGGCGGTCTCGTCGCCCGCCACCTGGTCGCCGCCCACGGCGTGCGGCGGCTGGTGCTGGCGAGCCGGTCCGGCGACGCCCCCGACCTCCGGGCAGAACTCGAACGGCTCGGTGCGCACGTCACCGTGACCGCCTGCGACGTGGGGGATCGGGACGCCGTGGCCGCGCTGCTGGCCGGAATCCCGGACCTCACCGCCGTCGTGCACGCGGCCGGCGCACTCGACGACGGCCTGGTCGAGTCGCTCACCCCGGAACGCCTGGCGACCGTGCGCGGCCCCAAGGCCGACGCCGCACGGCACCTGCACGAGCTGGTCGGCGACGTGAAGGCGTTCGTGCTGTTCTCCTCCGCCGCCGGCGTGCTGGGCAGCGCGGGCCAGGCCGGTTACGCCGCCGCCAACGCCTACCTCGACGCCCTGGCCGAGCGGCGACGCCGACAGGGGCTGGCCGCCGTGTCCGTGGCGTGGGGCCAGTGGGCGGAGGGCAGCGGCCTGACCGGGCGGCTGTCCGACGCCGACCGCCGCCGCCTCCGACGCGCGGGTGTCGTGCCGCTGTCCACCGAGCACGCCCTGGCGCTGTTCGACGCCGCCCTCAGATCACCGGACGCGACCGTGGTCGCCGCCGGCCTCCGGCTCACCGCACTCGGCACACGGCCGGTGCTGCGGGCGTTGACCCGACGACCCGCCCGCACCCCGGCCGGGGACCTGAGCGCCCTGCCCGAGGCCGACCTGCGTGCCGCCCTGCTCGACCTGGTCACCACGCACAGCGCGGCCGTCCTGGGGCGCGACACCACCGGCGCCGATCGGGCGTTCAAGGACCTCGGGTTCGACTCGTTGACCGCCGTGGAACTGCGCAACCGGCTGTCCGCCGCCCTCGGTGTGCGGCTGTCGCCGACGCTGACGTTCGACCACCCGACGCCGACCAGGCTCGCCGAGCACCTGACCGGGCTGCTGCTGGGCCGGCGGCGGGTCGAGCGGCCGGTGGCGCACCACACCACGACCGATCCGGTGGTCGTGGTGGGCATGGGCTGCCGCTACCCGGGCGGCGTCGGCTCGCCCGACGACCTGTGGCGGCTGGTGTCCGAGGGTGTGGACGCGATCGGCGACTTCCCGGCCGACCGGGGCTGGGACCTCGACCGCCTCTACGACCCCGAGGGCGCGCACGGCACCAGCTACACCCGGTCCGGCGGGTTCCTCGCCGACGCGGCCGGGTTCGACGCGGCCTTCTTCGGGATCTCGCCGCGCGAGGCACTGGCGATGGACCCGCAGCAGCGGCTGGTGCTCGAAACGGCGTGGGAGACCTTCGAGCACGCGGGCATCGACCCGACCGCTGTGCACGGCAGTCGGACCGGCGTCTACACCGGCATCTGGGCCTCCGGGTACGCCGGGGGCGTGGACCAGGTGTCCAAGGACGCGGAGGGGTACCTGGCCACCGGCACGGCCACCAGCGTGACCTCGGGCCGGGTGTCCTACCTGCTGGGGCTCGAAGGTCCGGCGGTGTCGGTGGACACGGCGTGCTCGTCGTCCCTGGTCGCGATCCACCTGGCGGCCCAGGCCCTGCGGTCGGGGGAGTGCGACCTTGCCCTGGCGGGCGGGGTCACGGTCATGGCGACCCCGGCGAGCTTCGTGGAGTTCTCCCGCCAGCACGGCCTGTCCGCGGACGGCCGGGCCAAGTCCTTCGCCGCCGCCGCGGACGGCACGAGCTGGGGCGAGGGCGCGGGCCTGGTGCTGCTGGAGCGCCTGTCCGACGCCCGTCGGCACGGCCACCGGGTGCTGGCGGTGGTGCGCGGGAGCGCGGTCAACCAGGACGGCGCGTCCAACGGCCTCACCGCGCCCAACGGCCCGTCCCAGGAGCGGGTGATCCGGCAGGCGCTGGCCAACGCCGGCCTGGAACCGTCCGATGTGGACGCCGTCGAGGCCCACGGCACGGGAACCACCCTGGGTGACCCGATCGAGGCCCAGGCCCTGGTCGCCACCTACGGGTCCGAGCGCGCCGAGCCGCTGTGGCTGGGGTCGGTGAAGTCCAACATCGGCCACACCCAGGCCGCCGCCGGCGTCGCGGGCGTGATCAAGATGATCGAGGCCATGCGGCACGGCACCCTGCCGCCCACCCTCCACGTCGACGCGCCTACTCCGCACGTCGAGTGGCAGAACGTCCGGCTGCTCACCGAGCCCACACCGTGGCCCGCGCACGACCGCCACCGCCGGGCCGGCGTGTCCGCGTTCGGGATCAGCGGCACCAACGCCCACGTGATCCTGGAGGCACCCGAGCCCGAGCCCGTCACGACCCCGGAATGGGTGCCGTGGCTGTTGTCGGCCAAGTCGCCGGAAGCGTTGCGAGCACAGGCTCTGCGGCTGCGCGACTTCGTGGACGACCCGGCGGTGGGCGCGGCCCTGGCGTCCCGCGCGCGCCTGCCCTACCGGGCCGCTCTGACCCACCGGGACCGCCTCGCCGCCGACCTCGACGCCCTCGCCGCCGCCCCGATCGGCAAGGCGCAGGGCGGGACGGCGTTCGTGTTCTCCGGTCAGGGCGCGCAGTGGCAGGGCATGGGCGACCGGCTAGCCCAGGCCTACCCGGTGTTCGCCGACACCCTGGCCGACATCTGCGACCGGCTGGACCTGGACCTGCACGAAGTCGACCTCGACCAGACCCGGTACACGCAGGCAGGCCTGTTCGCGGTCGAAGTGGCCCTCTACCGGCTGGTCGAGTCGCTGGGCATGACGCCGGACCACCTGGTCGGCCACTCGGTCGGCGAGATCGCCGCCGCCCACATCGCCGGAATCCTCAGCCTGGAGGACGCCTGCACACTCGTGTCCGCGCGAGGCCGTCTGATGCAGGAGTTGCCGCCCGGCGGGGCGATGGTGTCCATCCGCGCGTCCGAAGCCGAGGTTCGGGACGCCTTGAAGAAGGGGGTGGCGATCGCGGCGGTGAACGGTCCCGACTCGGTGGTGATCTCCGGTGCTGAGGATGCCGTTCTGGCGGTCGCGGAAGGCTGGGAGGGGGCTCGGCGGCTGCGCGTGAGTCATGCGTTCCACTCGCCGCTCATGGAGCCGATGTCGGCCGCCTTCGCCGAGGTCGCCGAAGGGTTGAGCTACCAGCCGTCCAAGATCCCGATCGTGTCCACGGTGACCGGCGCGCCCACCGACATGGCCACGCCCGACTACTGGGTGCGGCAGGTCCGGGAGACGGTCCGCTTCGGTGATGCGGTGGAGTGGTTGCTGGACAAGGGGATCACGGCGTTCCTCGAGATCGGTCCACACCCCTCCCTCGTCCCCGACGCGGTCATGCGCCGCGACCACGACGAACCGGAACGCCTCCTCGCCGCCCTCGGCCGCGTGTGGGAGAAGGGCGGCGACTGGCGTCCGCCCACCCCGCGCGTCCACCTCGACCTGCCCACCTACGCCTTCCAGCGCGACCGGTTCTGGCTGGTCCCCAGCGCGCCGGCGGACGTGGCCGGCGCGGGCTTGGACGCCCTGGAGCACCCGCTGCTGCGGGCCGCCGTGCCGCTGCCGGACGGCCAGGGCGTGGTGCTCACCGGCACGCTGTCCCGTGCCGCGCACCCGTGGCTGGCCGAACACACCGTCCTGGGCTCGCCCCTGCTGCCCGCCACCGCGTTCGTGGAACTGGCCCTGCAAGCGGGCCGGCACGTCGACTGCGCCGCCCTGGCCGAACTCGTCCTCGAAGCGCCCCTGCCGCTGCACGACACCGTGCACGTGCGGGTCACTGTCGGGCCGCCGACCGACACCGGGCAGCGCCCGGTCACCCTCCACTCCCGCAAGGCCGCCGACCCCGACCACTGGACCCGCCACGCGACCGGCGTCCTGGCGCCCGTAAACCCCGCCACACCAGGAGACACCACGTGGCCCCCGGCCGGCGCGACCGAGGTCGACATCGCGGGCCTCTACGACACCCTCGCCGACGAGGGCTACGACTACGGCACGACCTTCCAAGGCCTGCGCAAACTCTGGCGGCACGGCGACGACCTGCACGCCGAGGTCGCGTTCCCCGCCGATCCCGCACAGCTCACCGGCTACGGCCTGCACCCGGCCCTCCTGGACGCGGCGATCCAGCCCCTCACCCTCCTCACCGGCATCACGGCCGCAGCCGACGACCCGGCCCAGAGCCTGGCCCGGCTGCCGTTCTCCTTCGCGGGCGTGTCCGTCACCGGCACCGCCGCCGCACTCCGGGTCAGCCTGTCGCCCACCGCTCCGGACACCTACACCGTCCGCGTCACCGACACCGCCGGCACACCGATCGCGTCCCTCGACGCGGTCGTGCTGCGCCCGGTCGAACTAGCCGACCTCTCCCGGAACCCCGACACCCTCTTCACCCTCGACTGGACACCGTTGCCGCTCGGCGACGCCCCGGACGTCCGATCGGTGCTGCGCGTCCTCACCGCCGCCGGGAACCCGGTCGAGGACGCCCACACCCTCACCCGCCAAGTCCTCCACGACATCCAGCAAGCGCTCGCCGACGACACCCGCCTGGTGTTCGTCAGCAGCGGCGACGACCCAGCACTGGCCGCCGCCCGGGGCCTGGTGCGCAGTGCCCAGACCGAGCACCCGGACCGGTTCCTCATCCTCGACCACGACGACACCGAGGCGTCCCGACAAGCCGTCCAGACCGCCGTGCGCACCGGGTTCGCCCAAGCGGAACCCCACCTGCGCCTGCGCGACGGCGACCTCTCCGTCCCCCGCCTCCGCAAGCACACCGGGTCGACACCGGGGAAGCTCCGCGGCACAGCGCTTGTCACCGGCGGCTTCGGCGTCCTCGGCGGCCTGACCGCCCGTCACCTGGTCACCGACCACGACGTCCGGCACGTGGTCCTGGTCGGCCGGCGCGGCGACGCCACCCCCGGCGCGGCCGAGCTGATCGCCGACCTCACCGCCTTGGGCGCGACCGTCACCGCTGCGGCGTGCGATGTCACCGACCGGGACGCCCTCGCCGCGCTCCTGGGCACGATCGAGGACCTGCGGGTCGTCGTGCACACCGCCGGCGTGGTCGACGACGCCGTGGTCACCGCGCTGACCCCCGAACAGCTCGAGAAGACCCTGCGCCCCAAGGTGGACGCGGCCTGGCACCTGCACGAGCTGACCGCCGACCTGGACGCGTTCGTCCTGTTCTCCTCGGCGGCCGGCGTGCTGGGCAGCCCCGGCCAGGCCAACTACGCGGCGGCCAACGCGTTCCTGGACGCCCTGGCTCGCCACCGGCACGCGCGCGGCCTGCCCGCGGTGTCGCTGGCGTGGGGCCAATGGGAGCAGGACAGCGGGATCACCGCTGGCCTCACCGACGCCGACCGCGGACGCCTGCGCCGCGCCGGCCTCACCCCGCTGCCCACGGACCGGGCGCTCTCCCTCTTCGACATCGGCGTGGGGGCAGGAGACCCGGTGCTGGTGCCCGCGCACCTCGACCCGACCGCGCGCACCCCGTTGCTGCGCTCGCAGCGCCGGAGCCACCGCCCGCAAGTCCCGACCGCCGACCTGCTCGCCCGGCTCGCCGCCCTGGCCGAACCCGAGCAGCGGGCGTTGCTGCTGGACGTGGTCAACGCGCACAGCGCGGCCGTCCTCGGCCACACCACCCCGTTGACCACCGAGCCCGACCAGGCCTTCCGCGACCACGGCGTGGACTCGCTGACCGCGATCGAGCTGCGCAACCGGCTCAACGCGGCCACCGGCCTGCACCTGTCGGCGACCGTGGTGTTCGACTTCCCGACCCCCGCGCAACTGGCCAACCACCTCTTCGGCCGGTTGCGCGGCACGGCCGACCGGGTCGCGGGTCCGATGGAGACCCTGCTGCGCAAGGCGATCGACGTGGACCGCGCCCGCGATGGCCTGGACCTGCTGGCCACCGCCGGCCGGCTGGCCGTGCCCGCCGACCGGCTCGACGTCACCCCCGTCAAGCTCACCACCGGTTTCGCGACCCCCGCACTGGTCTGCCTGCCGTCCGCGCTGGCCTTCACGGGCGTCGAGGAGTACACGAGGTTCGCCGCCGCGCTGGAGGCCATGCGGGACGTGACCGCCGTGCCCCTGCCGGGGTTCGCGGGCGACCCGCTGCCCGCCGACGCGCAGGCACTCGTGGACGCGCTCGCCGACGCCGTCACCCGGACAGCCGCGGGCGAGTTCGCGCTGGTCGGCCGCTCGGTCGGGGCGTGGCTCGCCCGGGCGGTCGCCGGCCGCCTGGAGTCCCGGGGCGTCACCCCGGCGGCGGTCGTGCTGATCACGCCCACCACCGACGCTCGACCCGTGCTCCCCGGCGTCCTCGACCCCGCCCACCAGGTCCACCCGGTGGACGACGACCGGCTCGTCGCGATGGGCCGCTACCTCGACCTCGGCACGCGGTGGACGCCCGCGCCGACCACCGCGCCCGTCCTGCACGTGGGCACGTCCGACGAGCGCCCGCCCGCCGGGCAGGAGTCCGTGGTGGTGCCCGGCGACCACTTCACCGTGCTGGAACAGCACTCCGCGTCCACCGCGCTGGCCGTCAGCAGCTGGCTCACGGACTTCCGCGGCTACGGGGCCGGGTTGTCCGAACTCAGGGAAAGGGACGTCCATGATCTGGGATGACGTGTTCATCGCCGGCACCGGCCACCACCTGCCGCCGCGCACGCCGGCGACGGACGCCGTGCCCGACACCGACACCATGCGGCGGCTGCTGGCGCTGTCGGACTTCACCTCGTTCACCAAGTCCGACGACATCACCGAGCACGGCATGGCCGTGCGGGCGGCGATCGGCGCGATGCGGCAGGCCGGCGTGACCGGCGCGGACATCGCGATGGCCGCCTACGCGCAGATGGACTCCCAGGACCACATGGCGCCGTCGTGCCACCTCCAGCGCATCCTCGGCATGGGCCACGCCCTGGTCTACGAGGTGGAGGCGACCAGCAACGGCGGTTCGGCCGCACTCCAGGCCGCCGCCGCGCACCTGGTGGCCGACCCGTCCGCCACCGCCACCCTGGTCACCGCGACGTCCCGGTTCCTGCCGCCGCGCTGGGAGCGCTGGCAGCCCACCATCGGCATCTTCCTCGCCGACGGCGCGGCCTCGGCGGTCCTGACCCGCGACGGCGGCCGGGCGCGCCTGGTGGCCACGGCGAACAGCTCGGCCACCCAGATGGAGGTGCTGGCCACTCCGTCCATCCCGGACCCGTTGGGCCACCGCAACCGCACGCCCATCGAGGTCACCGGCCTCGCGCCCTACCTGACCCTGATGAGCGAGGCCCTGGTGACCGCGGTCGAGCAGGCCGCCAAGGAAGCCAACGTCGCCCTCTCCGACATCACCCGGTTCGTGATCACCGGTCTCGGTCTGGCACAGCTGGAAGTGGTTGTCCTGGAACCGCTCGGCGTGGCCCTGGACCGCACCACCTGGCCGTTCCTGCGCGAACTGGGGCACGTCGGGCCGTGCGACCAGCTCCTCGGCGTGGACCACCTGCTCAACCACCCCGACACCAAACCCGGCGACACGATCATGGTGGTGGGCCTGGGCATGGGTTCCCGGTTCACCGCCGCCCTGCTGGAGGTCACCGAGCCACCCGTGCGGCGCACGACGTTCGTGGAGCAGTCCGCGCCGATCCCGGCCGTCGAGCGGTACACCATCGACCCGAACGGTGCCGACATCTTCGGCGAGGCGGCCCAGCTGCGCGCTCGTGGTGCGGCCACCCCGGTCGAGCTGCCCGGCGGGGTCGCGGCGTGGGCGGTGACCGGGCACGAGGCCGTCAAGCAGGTGCTGCTGGACCCGAACGTGTCCAAGGACGCCAACCGGCACTGGCCCGCGTGGCGCAACGGCGAGATCCCGCCGGACTGGCCGCTGATCATGTGGGTGGCGATGAAGAACATGTTCACCGCCTACGGCGCCGACCACTCCCGCCTGCGCGGCCTGGTCGCCAAGGCGTTCACCGCCCGCCGCGTCGAGGCCATGCGCCCCCGTGTCGAGGCGATCACCGAAGACCTGATCCACCGCCTGGCCACCGTGCCGCGCGGCCAGGCGGTCGACCTGCGCGCGGAATTCGCCTTCCCGCTGCCCATCGCCGTGATCAGCGGCCTGTTCGGCCTGTCCGCCCAGACGGGCGACGACCTGCGCCGGCTGGTGGACGCGGTGTTCAGCCTGGAAGCCGACCCCGAGGGCGTGCAGGCCGCGTCCGCCGAGCTGTACATGCTGCTCAAGGGCTTGGTCGCGGAGAAGCGCGCGAACCCCGGCGACGACCTGACCACCGACCTCATCGCCGCCCGCGACGAGGACGGCAACCGGTTGGGCGAGCAGGAACTCCTGGACACCCTGCTGCTGACCATCAGCGCCGGCTTCGAGACCACCGTCAACCTGCTCGACAGCGCCGTGCACGCGCTGGCCACCCACCCGTCCCAGCTCGGCCTGGTCACCTCCGGCGTGAGCAGCTGGGACGACGTCGTGGACGAAACCCTGCGCTGGCAGGCACCCGTGCCCAACCTGCCGCTGCGGTACGCAGTCGAAGATGTGCAGGTCGGCGACACCCGGATCGCCAAGGGCGAGGCCATCCTGGTGTCCTTCGGCGCGGCCGGCCGCGACCCGGCGCAACACGGCGCGAACGCGGAGGAGTTCGACATCACCCGCCCGTCCCGCCGCGACCACCTGACGTTCGGCCACGGCGTGCACTTCTGCCTGGGTTCGCCGCTGGCCCGGATGGAGGCCGTGATCGCACTGCGCGCCCTGTTCGACCGGTTCCCCGACCTGCGGTTGGCGGTGCCGTCGGAGGAGTTGGAGCCGCTCGGGTCGTTCTTCACCAACGGCCACAAGACGCTGCCCGTGATCCTGGAGGAGGACTAGAGATGGCGCACTTCGCGTTCGTCAGCGCACCGGCCGCCGGCCACGTCAACCCGACCCTGCCCCTGGTGGAGGAACTCGTCCGCCGCGGCCACCGCGTCAGCTACGCCACCGGCCCGGCCACCGCGGACGGCCCGGCCCGAGCCGGCGCCAAGCCCGTCGTACTGCCCTCGGAACTGCCGCCGAACATGGACGACCGGAGCGAGTTCACCGCCGACCAGCTGGCGGTCACCCTCGAGTACTTCCTGGCCGACGCCGAGGTGTCGTTCCCGGTGCTGACAGAACACTTCCAGGCCGACCGCCCGGACGTCGTCTGCTACGACTCGGTCACCTTCACCGGCCGGATGCTCGCCAACCTGCTCGGCGTGCCCGAAGTGGCCCTGGTGCCGACGTTCGCGGAGAACGAGCAGTTCTCCGCCACCCAGGTCTACCTACCCCCCGACTTCGACCACGCCCACCCGGCGTTGACCGCGGCGGTGGGCAAGATGGCGGCGTTCGCGGCCGGCTTCACCTTCCTGGAAAACCCGAACCTGATGTTCGGCCACGTGGCCCCGACCAGCATCGTGTTCATCCCCCGCACGTTCCAACTCTCCGCCGACACCTTCGACGACCGTTTCCACTTCGTCGGACCGACCCTGAGCTCGTGGCAGGTGGCGGAGGAGTGGACTCCCGCGTCGGACGCGCCGGTGCTGCTGATCTCCTTGGGCACGGTGTTCAACACGAAGCCGGACTTCTACCGGACGTGCGTGGAGGCGTTCGCCGACTCGGGTTGGCAGGTGGTGATGTCCATCGGCGGACTGGACCCGTCTCTGCTGGGTCCTCTCCCGACGAACTTCTCGGTGCACGCGCGGGTGCCACAGGTGGCCGTGCTGCGCCACGCGTCGGTCTTCCTCACCCACGCGGGGATGAACTCGGTCATGGAGTCGCTGTACCACGGCGTCCCGATGGTGGCCGTGCCACAGATCCCGGAACAGCGCGCGGTAGCCGCACGGCTGGCCGAGCTGGGTTTGGGCGAGGTGCTCGACACGCCCACCCCGGAATCCCTGCGCGCGGCAGTAGCGGAGGCCATCGCCCACCGCCCCGCCGCCGAAGCACTGGGCTCGAAGCTCCGCACAAACCCCGGCGCCCCCGTAGCAGCCGACGCTTTGGAGAAGCTGCTGAAAAACTAACCGCAACCCACTTTCCATGCGCAGCACGCCCCTCGCGCACAGCGCGTAGCTTTCCGGCGCGCGCAGCGCGCTGTTGTGTGGTGGTCTCAACCACAGGTGGAGGGCCTCGGTTCCCCCGCCGTATGGCCTGCCCGAAGGGCTACCACAGATTTCCCCGGTGCAGCCGAAATTTTTTGCGAGGAACGAGCCAAAAATTTTAGCGGCACCGGGGAAATCTGTGGTTGGCTTTGCCAGGTCATGCGGCGGGGGAACCGACGCCCTTCACCCCCCGCTGGCGGCCTGCCGCGCGGCGAGCGCCGCTTTTCATCTTTTGATCTTGACAGCGCGCAGCGCTCCCAAGAGCGCGAAGCGCGTTCGGCTTGAGAGCGAAGCGTTCAGTTCAAAGCGTTTAAGAGCGAAAAGAGCCTCGCCGGCGGGCAGGCCACCAAAGATGACTCAACTGCAACGGCGGGGGCTTCTTGCTTTTGTCATCTCCGTATGACCTGGCGGAGCCTACCACATTTTCCAGGGGTTGCCGCTAAAACTTTTGCTCGTTCCTCGCAAAACTTTCGGCTGCAACCCCTGGAAAATGTGGTAGCCCTTCGGGCAGGCCATACGGAGATGACAAAAGCAAGAAGCCCAAGTTGAGTTGTGTCCCCTCCGGCGGACTGCCACTCGGCAAGGCGGACTGCCGCTCGCCGGCTTCGCCGGATCGTTTTCAGTTGGGAGTGTTATGTTGACGTTGGGTATCAGTGGTCATTTCAACCTGTTACCGGCTCTGTTCCGCACCTACATGCACGATGCCGCCGCCTGTCTGGTCGCCGATGGGGAACTGGTCGCGGCCGTCGAGGAGGAGCGGTTCAACCGGATCAAGAAGACGAACCGGTTTCCGGCGGGTGCTATTCGGGCCTGTTTGGACATCGCGGGTGTGCGGCCGGCCGATGTGGATGCCATCGGGTACTACTTCGACCAGGACCTCGTGGACCTGGGGTTGCGGAACTTCCAGCTCGCCACGCCGGCTCAGCCGGTGGTCTTCGGGTGTGAACTGCTGCTCGAACGGTTGCGGGCCGAGTTCGGTTGGGAGGTCGACGCCGAGCGCGTGTTGTTCACGCGGCACCACCTGGCGCACGCCTGGTCGTCGTTCGCTCGGTCGGGCATGGCGGACGCGCTGGTCGTGGTGATGGACGGGCGCGGGGAGACCGTGTCCACCACCGTCCACCTCGCCGGGGGCGGGGAGATGCGGGAGTTGCGGTCGTACTCGGTGGCGCAGTCGTTGGGGCTGTTCTACCAGGACGCGATCGGGCACGTCGGTTACGGCTTCGGTGACGAGTACAAGGTCATGGGCCTGGCCCCGTACGGCGACCCGGCTGCCTACCGCGAGCAGTTCCAGAGCCTGTACCGGCTGCTGCCCGACGGGGACTACGAGCTGATCCCAGGCATCCCGGACATGAACCCGACCTCGGAACCGTTCTACACCAACGGTTTCCCCGCCCGACGCGCGGGCGAACCGGTCACCGCCGAGCACCGGGACTTCGCCGCCGGCCTCCAGGACACGCTGGAAACCCTGGCCATGCACGTCATCACCCACTGGGCGCGGCAGACGGGCGCGCGGCGGTTGTGCTTCACCGGGGGTGTGGCGCACAACAGCAGCTTGAACGGGGTGATCCTGCGGTCCGGGCTGTTCGACGAGGTCTTCGTGCACCCGTCCTCGCACGACGCCGGCGCGGCGGAGGGGGCGGCCGTCGTTGCCGCTGCTCGTCTGGGTACTCCGCACACCCGGGTGGCGCGGCTGACCAGCGCGAGTCTCGGGCCGGACCTCGGTGACGTCGAGCGGGAGTTGGGGGTGTGGAGCGGGGTCGTGGACGTCGAGCGGTCGGTGGACGTCGTGGAGGCGACCGCTCGGTTGCTCGCCGAGGGCAAGGTGGTCGGGTGGGCGCACGGGCGGTCCGAGTTCGGGCCGCGTGCGTTGGGGAACCGGAGCATCATCGCCGACGCCCGGCCGGTGGGGAACCGGGACCGGATCAACGCCATGGTGAAGAAGCGCGAGAGCTTCCGGCCGTTCGCGCCCGCCGTCACACCGGAAGCGGCGGCGACCTACTTCGACCTGACCGACACCGTCGCCGAGCACGGTTTCATGTCGTTCGTGGTGCACGTGCGGGAGTCGCGGCGGGCGGAACTCGGTGCGGTGACGCACGTCGACGGCACCGCGCGGGTCCAGGTGGTCACCCCGGAGGCGAACCCGCGCTTCCACCGGCTGATCACCCGGTTCGGTGAGCTGACCGGGACGCCCGTGCTGCTGAACACGTCGTTCAACAACAACGCGGAGCCGATCGTGCAGTCCGTGCACGACGCCGTCACGTGCTACCTGACGACCGACATCGACGTGCTGGTGGTGGAGGACTTCCTGGTCCGCCGCCGCGTCCCGGTGGTGCGGGTGCTGGACGACCTGGTGCCCGCACTGCGCCCGGACACCCGGCTGCGCCGGGACTGGCGGCCGGGGGACGAGGTGCGCGGGGAGGTGTACCTCGACTACTCGTCCGGCCCGTCGGAGATGCCCTCGCCCGAGGTGTTCGCCCTGCTGTCGGCGGTGGACGGCGAGTCCACGCTCGGCGCGCTGGCCGGCGACCTGACCGACGAGATGCGCGCCGAGCTGTACTCGTTGTGGCAGCGGCGTTTCTTCACGCTCACGCCGAAGGCCTAGACCGGCTCCCGCGTCCTGCCGGTCACCACGCGACCGGCAGGACGTGCGGACCGCGCACCAAGCGCCCCTTCTTGAACTCCACCTCACCGGCCAGGCGCAGGTCCGGGTACCGCTTGAGCAGCGTCCCGATGGCGACGTCGAGCTCCATCCGCGCCAGGGGCGCCCCGATGCAGTGGTGCACGCCGTGGCCGAAGGCGAAGTGCTGGTTCGACGGCCGGTGGAAGTCGATCACGTCGGCGTGGGGGAAGACCGACTCGTCGCGGTTGGCGACCAGGCCGTCCACGAACACCGCCTCGCCCTTCGCGATCGTCACACCGCTGAGCACCACGTCCTCGGTGGCGAACCGGGGGAACGCGGGCGCGCCGGACAGCTTCGTGATCCGCAGCAGTTCCTCGATCGCCGCCGGCAGCAGCTCCGGGTCCGCCCGCAGCTCGGCCAGCCGGTCCGGGTGGGTGAGCAGCTGGTAGGTGAAGTTGGAGATCTCGCTGCCCGTGGTCTCGTGGCCCGCGATGAGCAGCGTGACGCCGAAGGACACCAGCTCGTCCTCGGTGAGCCGGTCCTCCTCGTCGTGCGCGGTGACCAGGGTGGTGAGCATGTCCTCGCCCGGGTTGCGGCGCTTCTCCTCGACCAGCTCGCGCAGGTAGCCGTGCAGGCTCGCGAACGCGGCCTCGATCTCCGGCACGGTGAACGCCGTGATCGCCACCGCCGCGTCCGACCACTCGCGGAACTTCACCCGGTCCAGGTCGGGCACGCCCAGCATCTCGCTGATCAACGTGATCGCCGTGGGCATCGCCAACGCGCTGACGAGGTCGGCGGGCGACCCGTGCGCCTCCATCTCGTCCAGCAACCCGTCCACGATCTGCTGCGCGCGTTCCCGCAGCCGTGCCGTGTGCCTCGCGGTGAACGCCTTGGCGAGGATCCGCCGCAGCCGGGTGTGCTCAGGCGGGTCCATGCTGAGGATGGTGCCGAAGCGCGGCACCTCCGGCATGGTGCGCGGCGGGTTCCGGTCGGCGTCCATCACGGGCGCGCGGACGAACCGGGGATCACCCATCACGGTCCGGACGTCGGCGTACCGGGTGACGAGCCAAGCCTCGGTGCCGTAGGGGAGTTGCACGCGCGCGACCGGCTCCTCGCGCTGGAGCCGCAGGTACGTCTCGTTGATCCCGAGGTCATCCGGTTCGTGGAACGGGTAGGACAGGACGGCCACGCCACACCCCCGTCAAGCGAACGCTTTGCCCGAACAGTAGGGACGGTGGCCCACGCGGTCCATGCGCGGCGACCACGCCGCTACGGGGTCGCCCCCCCGACGACGAACGGCTCGGCCGGGTGAAAAAGCGCCACGATCGGCTGACGCGCGGCCGGGGCGTTCGGCACCCGCCGGACAATGTCCGGGACCAGCGGGGAAAGGGTGTGGTCGGCATGGCGGCCGAGTTCAAGTTCGTGGTGGACGGCATCGAGCTCTCCGACGACCAGCGTGCCGCGATCGCGCAGGCCGTCGCCGCCGCGGGCACGGTTGCGCTCAACGAGGCCGTCCGGCCCGGCCAGGCCTACGTGGAGATCGGCGCGGTCAACCTGCGCAAGTGGGAGCTGATCGGGAAGCGGGTCCTGCTCGGGCAGCTCGCGGAGGAGTTCGGCGAGAAGGCGCAGGGCATCGTCGACTTCTCGCGATGAGCGACTCCCCGCCGGCGCGCACCTGTCCCAGCAGCGACGCCGGTGACGGTGCCGTCGTGCTGGGCATCCTCGGGCCGCACGGGCGGGTCGTGTACACGCCGCGCGGAGCCGTGGTGACCGACGCGCTGCGCGGCCGTCTGGCGTCTCCGGACAGTCCGCTGGAGTCCCGGTTCCGCTTCGCGGGTCCCTGTGTCGAGGCGGACTGCGCGTTCTGGACCGGTTCGTGTCGGGCGCTCGACGCCGCCCACGAGGACTTCGACGGTGCCGTCCCGCGTGACGACACCGCGGACCTGCCCCGCTGCGGGATCAGGGACACTTGTCGCTGGTGGCACCAAGAAGGGCGGGAGGCCTGTCGGGTCTGTCCCTTCGTGCGGACGCGCGCGGTGCCGACGACGTAGCAGGAGGGCGGCGCGGGTGAGCTCGTGGCCGGCCTTCGCCTCCTCCGCCCACCGGGCGAGCACCGACACCGGTTCGAGCAGGCTGTTGCCGGTCGGCGACCTCCGGCACGCCCACCACCTCGAAGCGGTGGCCGCAGTCGTCACCCGGCTGGTGAAGCAGGCCGCCCTGCGGCGCGCGCGTGTGTCGGACGAGCAGGAGTCGTTCGAACTGTGGGACACGGCCGCCGCGCCGCCGATCACCGGGCTCTGACAGGCGCGGCTCCGACTCTGGGAGCGCTAACAACCATTGACAACCGCTGGGTCGCCAGGGTCCCATAGTGCTCGCCAGCGCGCCGAACGTGCGAGGCCGCTGGATGTTAGCGATAACATCCAGTGGCCCCTCCGTCCGGCGTGGTGAGACGAGAGGAGTGCCCGATGACCGTGCGCCCTTCCCGACAACGACGACAGCGGCGGCCGCGACGGCTGCGTGTCGCGGTGGTGTCGGCGTTGGTGGCCCTGTTGGCCGGCCTGGTGACGCCGCCGGCCTCGGCGTCGCCCGCGGTGCAGTACACGAACCCGTTGGCGAACCAGCGCGCCGACCCGCACATCTTCAAGCACACCGACGGCTTCTACTACTTCACCGCCACCGCGCCCGAGTACGACCGGATCGTCCTGCGCCGCGCGACCACGATCCAGGGCCTGGCCACCGCCCAGGAGTCGGTGATCTGGTGGCGGCACAGCTCCGGGGAGATGGGCGCGCACATCTGGGCGCCGGAGATCCACTTCATCAACGGCAAGTGGTACGTCTACTTCGCCGCCGGCCGCACGGACGACATCTGGCGCATCCGCCCGTACGTCCTGGAGAACTCCAGTGCCGACCCGTTCACCGGCACGTGGGTCGAGCGCGGCCGGGTCAACGTCCCGTGGGACACGTTCTCGCTGGACATGTCCACCTTCGTGGTCAACGGCGTGCGCTACCTGACGTGGGCGCAGGCCGAGCCGGGCATCGCCACCAACTCCAACCTCTACCTCGCCCGCATGGGCGCGACCCCCTGGCAGATCACGGGAACCGTGGCGCGCTTGACGATCCCGACGCTGGACTGGGAGACCCGCGGCGGCGTCAAGGTCGCCGAAGGGCCGACCGTGCTCCAGCGCAACGGCAAGGTCTTCCTCACCTACTCCGCCAGCGCGACCGACGCCAACTACTGCCTCGGCATGCTGACCGCGTCGGCCTCGGCGGACCTGCTCAACCCCGCGTCGTGGACCAAGAGCCCGAGCCCGGTGCTCGCGACCAACGCGGCGACCGGCCAGTACGGCCCCGGCCACAACTCCTTCACCGTGTCCGAGGACGGCCAGAGCGACATCCTGGTCTACCACGACCGCAACTACCGCGACATCACCGGCGACCCGCTGCGCGACCCGAACCGGCGCACCCGCGTGCAGAAGGTCTACTGGAACGCCGACGGCACACCGAACTTCGGCATCCCCGTGCCGGACGGGGTCACGCCGGTGCGGCTCAAGTCCTACAACTTCCCCGACCGGTTCATCCGGCACTGGGAGTACCGGGCGCGGATCGAGGCGAACGTGAACCCGTTGGCGGACTCGCAGTTCCGGATCGTGCCCGGCCTGGCGGGTTCGGGCACGGTGTCGCTGGAGTCGACCAACTTCCCCGGCTACTACCTGCGGCACCGCAACTACGAGGCCTGGGTCGAGCGCAACGACGGCAGCGCGACCTTCCGCGGTGACGCGTCCTTCTTCCGCCGCGCGGGGCTGGCGTCGAGTTCGGCGGTGTCGTTCGAGGCTAGCAACGTGCCGGGCTACTACCTGCGGCACTACGACTACCTGATGGTCCTGCGCACCGCCCCGGACGCGGTCGGCCGGGCCGATGCCACGTTCGTGCTCGAGTGACCGGAGCCGTCCACCCGAAGGAGAGGCGATGAAGCCGATCTCTGCCGCTGCACTGGTGCTCGCGTTGGCGGTGTCGATGCTGGTGGGCGCGCCCGCCGCACAGGCCGCCGGTCCGGTGCCGCACTACCTGATGACGGCGTTCACCAACAGCAGCGAGTCGAACATGTACGTCTACGACTCGGCGAACGCCACCAACTTCGACCTGGTGCGCGCCAACGCCTACCGGCCGCCCTCGGGCCTGATCCGCGACCCCAGCGTCATCCGGCACACCGATGGCTACTACTACCTCGTCTACACCACCGGCTGGACCGGCAACACCATCGGCTTCGCCCGCAGCGCCGACTACACGACGTGGACGTTCCTGCGCAACGTCGTGGTGGGCCTGAACGGCTCGACCGGCAGCACGTGGGCACCGGAGTGGTTCCGCGACACCGACGGCAGCGTGCACGTGGTGTTCTCCGCCTCCACCACCGGCACCGCCGGCCAGTTCCGGCCCTACCGGATCACCGCCACCAACGCCGACCTGTCGGCGTGGACGTCACCGGTCCCGCTGGGCATCCCGGCCAACTACATCGACAGCTTCCTCGTCAAGGTCGGCGGCACCTACCACAACTTCCTCAAGAACGAGACCACCAAGTACGTCGAGCACGCCACCGCGACCTCGCTCAACGGCCCGTGGCAGTTCGTCGGCACCGGCAACTGGGCCGGGTGGGGTTCGGGCCTGGAGGGACCGGCGCTGGTGCGGCTGCCGGACGGTCGTTGGCGGATCTACTTCGACCAGTACGGCGCCGGACGGTACTACTACGCCGACAGCGC
Source organism: Saccharothrix variisporea (assembly GCF_003634995.1). Taxonomy (GTDB): domain Bacteria; phylum Actinomycetota; class Actinomycetes; order Mycobacteriales; family Pseudonocardiaceae; genus Actinosynnema; species Actinosynnema variisporeum. The sequence goes on from NZ_RBXR01000001.1 coordinate 27,291, forward strand.
GGACCTGGCCACGTTCGGCGCGAAGGTCGAACTGCCCGGCCTGTCCGGCACCGCGCGGCACTTCACCGTGCTGCGGGAGGACGTCGGCGACAGCACCGCCGTGCCCACCGGCCGCCGTTCGCTGCGCTCGGCGAACTTCCCCGACCGCTACGTCCGGCACCGCGACAACCTCGCCTACATCGACCCGGTGAGCACCGCGCTCGACCGCACCGACGCCACCTTCACGGTGGTGGCGGGGTTGGCGAACTCGAACTGCTACTCGTTCGAGGCGGTCAACTTCCCGGGTTACTACCTGCGGCACAACAACATGCGGTTGGTGTTGGCGCGCAACGACGGGTCGGCGGTGTTCCGCGGTGACGCCACGTTCTGCGGCCGGGTCGGGCTCGCCGGTGGCGGCACCACGTCGTTCGAGTCCTTCAACTTCCCGGGCCGCTACCTGCGGCACTACAACTACGAGCTGCGGCTGGACCTGCGGGCGAACGATTCCGTCTTCGCCGGCGACGCCTCCTTCACCGTGACCGCGCCCCTGGCGTGACCGGGCCTGTGGCGTGAGCGTCGGAGCCGCCATCTCCCAGCGGGACGTGGCGGCTCTCGTCGTGCGCGGGTGGGGTCACGCCGGTCCGCGTCGGCCGGGTGCGTACCGCACCGCGAGCCGGGCCAGCGCGATCGCGGCGACGAGCAGGCCGAAGTCGCGCAGGGCCACGTCGAAGTACGCCGGGATGGTCAGCAGGTCCACGATGATCCCGCCCAGCCAGGCCGCGACGAGCAGCCCGCCGAACCGGGGCGCGACGGCGACCACGATCCCCGCCACGACCTCCACCACACCCACCGCGTACATCGCCTGCTGCGCGGTGCCGGGCACGATCCGGTCGATCCACGGGGCCAGGTAGCCCGGCCAGTCGACGAGCAGGTTGGCGAACTTGTCGAGCCCGAACAGCACGGGCGCGACCGTGAACACCGCGCGCAGGGCGAAGAACGCCTGGTAGGCGGGGTCGGACCGCAGCGAGCGGTGCAAGGTGCGCACGCTGGCGGCGCTGTCCCATCCCGCCCTCGTGGCGGTGTACGACGCCGACACCGATGGTGGCCGGCCGTTCGTCGTGATGCAGCTGGTCGAGGGGTGCACCCTGCGCGACGAGCTCGACCGTGGCCCGATGTCCGTGGACCGGGTGCGCCGGTTGGGCGCGGACCTGGCCGACGCCCTGGCCCACGCCCACGACCACGGCCTGGTGGACTGGGCGGTGCGCCCGTCGAACGTCCTGCTCGACCACGAGGACAACCCGCACCTCGCACCCGAACTGGGCGCGCCGGAACGCGGGCAAGGCTCCGTGGACGTCCACGCGCTCGGCCTTCTCCTGCTGGCTTGCCTGACCGGCTCGCGCGGCACCGGGGCCGACCGCCCCGCGATCCCCGAGCACGTCCCCACCGACCTGCGCGACCTCCTGACGGGAATGACCGCCCCGACCCCGGCCGACCGCCCCACCCCGCACGCCTGCGCCCGCGCCCTCACGCCCGCACCACCCACGGTCGCCACGCCGGCCGGCCGCTTGACCGCGTCCTCGTCCGCTGCCGCCCCGGCCGTGGACCCCTCCACCGCCGACACCGAGGTGATCCCCGGCCCGCGCCGGGTGTGGAAGGCGCTCGCCGGCTCGACCGTCGCCCTGCTCGCGGCGATGGCCGTCACCACCGCCCTGAAGTCCGGCCCCGACCCGGCCACTTCCGACCCGGCCGCCCCGCCACCGGCCCCTGAGCCCGCCGCACAACCGACCTCCGCGTCACCGGACACCCGCGGCCCACGGCCCGATCCCACCGCGGTCCCGGTGCTGGCCCCGTCCAAGACCTCCGACGCACCCCGCCCGACCACGGACCAGCGGCCCACGACCGCCCCGCCGACCAGCGCGCCCCCGGTCACCAGCGAGCACCCGTCCACCACGACCGCCGCCGAGCCGACCGACCCCGAGCCGACCACCACCCCGGTTCCCACCACCACCGAGAGCAGCGCCGAAGCGAGCGAGGAGCCGACCCCTCGACCCTGACCGGCCGCCCACTTCGGGCGAGGAGGTCGGGCGGGGGTCGGCTCCTCGGTTCACCGACGACCGCGGCTCAGTGCAGCGGGTGAGCTCAGCGCAGCGGGGGAGAGGCGAGCTTCGCCAGTTCCAGCGCCTGCTCCGGCCACCACCGACCGGCCGCCGGGCCGCCCTGGCACTCGCCGTCCGACTCGCCCGGCCGCTTGACCCACAGGAACGCGTCCACCAGCGGGATGCCGGTGTCGGCGGTCGGGCGCGCGCCCAGGCCCCGGCCCGGCGGGTTGCACCAGTCGGTCTCGCCCGGTCCCGGGGTGTAGGGGCCCCGGCCGTTGCGGCTGGTGTCGAGGACGAAGTGGGTCATGCCGGGCTTGTACACCGGCATCGCGTCCAGTTCCGCCTCGGACGGGCAGTGCGTCGCGCCCTCCGCCCGCGCCTGGATGCACTTCGACACCCGAGTCCCGTACCGGACGAGCTCGTCGGTGGAGCGGTAGTTCGACGTGTTGAGGGCGAAGCCGTCGGCCCGGGTCACGCCGCCGCGCAGCAACCGGTTCACGATGCCCGACTGCTGCCGGGGCTCGCCGTAGCCGGCGTCGTAGTCGTCGAGCGCCTGCCACGCCGAGTGGCCCGCGTCGAGGTAGACGCGCGTGTGCTTGCCGCGCTTGAGGGCGTCCACGGCGTGGTTGATCTCCCGGTACCGCTCGGGCACCAGTTCCTCGTCCGGGCCGATGGTGCACCACGGCTCGCTGGTCAGCAGCGCCAGGCCGTCCGGCTCGACCACGACGACGGCCTTCTCGTCACCGATGCCCTGTGCGAAGGCGTCGATCCACTCCTTGTACTCCTGCTCGCTCTTCGCGCCACCCGCCGACCACTGGGAGCAGTCCCGGTAGGGCACGAAGTAGGCCACCAGCACCGGGACCCGGCCCTGCGCCTTGGCTGCCCGCACCACCCGCCGGACGTCGTCGCGCACCCGGTCCGCGCCCGGTGTGGTGAACCAGATGGCCTGGGCGTGGGCGGCCATCGCGTCCATCAGCTCGGCGTCGGCGGTGCGGCCCTCCTGCCGCCAGGTCTCGGCCTGACGCGCCGCGCCGCCGTCCGGGTCCACGTAGAACTGGGTGCCCTTGGGCAGGTGCGGCGGTCCGGGCGGGGCCGCCACGCCGGTCCCGGCGGTCGCCGTCGCGGCGAACGCCCCGGCGACCAGCGCGGCGGCGGCCAGCCCGGCCAGGGCGCTCCGGCGTCTTGTTGCTCGCTTGTCCACGTCCTCTGCTCCTCCTCGCCGTCGAGGATCCTGGGAGCGCTCCCAAGAGTCCGCAGAAGCATGGATGGTCGAGACGCGGACCACAAGCCCCGGTTCAGCAACCGATGCGGTCGACGCCGAGCGCGAGGTCGTCCAGCCACACGTCGTAGCTGCCGCTGTTGGGCTGGTAGAGCTGCCAGCCGAACTTCACCGCGTCGAACCGGGGGAAGAGGAAGTCGACGGGGTTCCCGCCGTGCTCCTTGGTGGACACGGTGAGGTCGGGCTTGGCCTGACCGTCGATCCACACGGTGATGCGGTTGTCGCTCGCGTCCATCCGCCACTCCACGCACTGCCACACGCCGGCCGTCGAGGGTGCCGACTCGCGCCAGTTCGTCCAGTCGCCGGTCGGGCCGCCGTCGGCACCGACACCCCACAGGGCCTTGCCGAGCGTCGGCACGTACTGGCCGCCGAGCGGTCGGATGACCTCGGGGCCGACCCCGGTGGTCTCGATGAGCGTGTAGTGCGCCCAGTCCGGGGCGGTGGGGAAGGCCGCGACGCTCAGCCGGACGCGGCCGTGGAAGCTGTTGCCCGGCGCGGCGAAGTGGTCCACCCGCAGGAACGCCCGCCCGTTGCCGGTGGTGTGGGCGTGCAGGACCTTGTTGCGGCCCTGGCGCTCGACGGTCAGGGTGCCGTCCTTGGTGTCGACGCCCCACTTCAGGCTGGTCGCCCCGCCGGTGCGCACGTGCTCGAAGTCCTCGCAGAACAGCAGATCGGCGTGTGCGCACGGGGCCGGCCGGGCGTCGGCCGACGCGGCGGTGAGCACGGCGGTGGGCACGGCGAGCAACGCGGCCAGGCAGGTCGTCAGCAACCGCTTCCGCACAGCGATCCCTCCAAGCAGTTCGGTGGCACGACAGGCGGTCCTCGACGCTACGCACGTCTGGGAGCGTTCCCAATGAACCGTTCGGAGCCACCCGCTCCGCCGCACGACACCCGCACGCGGCACGCCAACCCGGGGAACGGCGGGAAACGTTGTCACCGGCAGTGCAGCGTTACGGTTTCCGGACTTCCCGTTGGGGTGATTTCCGCACTCTCCGGAGCATTTCAGCCGCACCCATTACGGGCATTGCCGACACGGAAAGTCCGCTCCTATTGTCCGAAAGGGTCGAAGTTCGTCTTCCGTCACTTCCAGAAGGAGAAAGTCCCATGACGAGGACCGCGAGAACGCTGGCCGTGGCCCTGCTCGGCCTCACCCTCACCCTCGGTTCGGCGGTCGCGGCGACAGCGGCCCCCACCACCGCCGATACCGGGGTCAGCGCCTCGGGGACACCGCGTCACGAGTACCTCGGCGGGGTGGACTTGAAGGCCTTCTGCCAGAAACTCGGCTTCGCCGACGTCACGAACGAGGACCCCCACACCGTCTGGACCTGGTACTGCGTCAAGGACGGAGGCGGCCTGGAAGACATCAACATGTACGCCGCCTGCCAGTGGCAGTACAACAAGCAATGGGCCAAGCCGGACTACTGGGACGAGCAGAACGAATTTTCCTGGTACTGCTACCTCGACTGATCGACCCGGCCCGGTGGGCGGCCCGACCGACCGCCCACCGGGACGTCAGAACACCGACAGGCCGGTGAGGGTGGTGAACCGGTCGAGCGCGTCCACCCCGGCGACGGAGTTGCCGTGCCGGTCCAGGGCCGGGCTCCACACGCACAGCGTGCACCGGCCCGGGACGACGGCGAGGATGCCGCCGCCCACCCCGCTCTTGCCCGGCAGGCCGACGCGGTAGGCGAACTCGCCGGCCGCGTCGTAGGCGCCGCAGGTGAGCATGATCGAGTTGATCCGCTTGGCGGCGCTGCGGTCCAGCAGGCGCGAGCCGTCGCCGCGCAGGCCGTGGCGGGCGAGGAACAGCCCGGCGGCGGCCAGGTCGCGGCAGCTCATCGCGATCGAGCACTGCCAGAAGTAGTGCTCCAGCACGTGGGCGACGGGGTTCTCCAGGTTGCCGTAACCGGCCATGAAGTGGGCGAGCGCGGCATTGCGGTCGCCTCGCGCGGCCTCGGAGCGGGCCACGTCCGGGTCGAAGTCGATGTCCGGGTTGCCGCTCTCGGCGCGCAGCAGGTCCAGCACCGCCCCTCGGGCGTCGCCGGTGAGGGTGAGCAGCCGGTCGGTGACCACCAGTGCGCCCGCGTTGATGAACGGGTTGCGCGGGATGCCGTCCTCGTGTTCCAACTGCACCAGCGAGTTGAACGGGTTGCCGGAGGGCTCCCGCCCGACTCGCGCCCACAGCGACTCCCCGCCCCCGGCCAGCGCGAGCGCCAGCGAGAACACCTTGGACACGCTCTGGATCGAGAACGGCGTCCGCCAGCCGTCGACCCCGAGCACCTCGCCGTCCACCCCCGCCACGGCGAACCCGAACGCCGCCGGGTCCACCCCGGACAGCGCCGGGATGTAGTCCGCCACCCGCCCCTGTCGCCCGGCGCCCGGCCCGACCTCGTCGGCGATCTCCCGCAACACCGGCAACAACCGCCGCGCCTCGGTGGTCGGCAGTCCTTCGACCGTCACAACGGCTCCTTCGGGTTCGGCGGCGATCGCGCGCCGACCCTAACCGCCGTCAGCGTTCGCGGAGGCGGGCGTTCTCCTGCTCCAGTTCGGCGATCCGGGCGCGCAGCGTGCCGATGGCCTGCTCGACGGCGTCGCGCGGGAACAGCTGGGGGATGTGCTGGCGGCAGTTCCAGTCGAAGGCCTCGACGTCGATGAGCAGCGCTCGCTCGACCTTGGCCTGGTAGTCGGGCGGCGCGAGTCGGTCGAGCACCTCGGGCGACTCGTCGACGCGGGCGCGGCCGATGAGCTTGAGGCGGGTGCGGTTGGCGTAGTCCATGAGGAACAGCGAGACGCGGTCGTCGTGGTCGAGGTTGCCGCGGGTGATGTACTGCCGGTTGCCGCGGAAGTCGGCGAAGCCGAGGGTGTGCTCGTCCAGCACGCGCAGGAACCCGGGCGGTCCGCCGCGGTGCTGGATGTAGGGCCAGCCGGTCATGCCGACGGTGGCGAGGTAGAAGCTGTCGCGCTCGGCGATGAACGCCGCCTCGTCCGGCCCGATGCGGTCGCGGACCGGCGCGGCGGCGTCGGCCATCCGGGCGTAGGCGCCCCGACTCCCGTGCCGCTCCTGGTGGAGCTGGACGTCCGGCGTGAACATGACTTGGGCGAAGCGGCTGGTCATCGGCCCTCCCGGTTCTAACGTTTACTCTACATCGCAACCGTTAGATGATCTCGGTGCATTCCGGCCCTTGTCGATCTGGCTTATGAGACGGGTCACAGCGCGCCGGTTCGCGGGGGCACGGGCCGCCGATCACGGTCGAATGGCGCCTGTGAGCGGGGAGATCCGGCGATCGGACGCGGACCTGGAGGCGTGGGTCCGGCCCGGCGAGGTCGAGCGCGCCGCGGGCGAGTCGCCGGTCGAGCGGTTCCGGCGGTGGTGGCGCAGCCGGTTCCGGTACGCGGGCATCCAGTACTGGCTGGTGACCGAGGGGTACGTGGTCGTCCTCGTCTTCGCCGGGCTGTACGTGGTCAACGGCCTGCTGCTGGGCTGGACCCACGCCTACGAGGTCAGCGCGCTCATCGCGTCGCCGTGGGACGTCCCCGCCGGCGTCGAGGCGCCGAGCTGGTCGTGGGTCCCGGCGCTGCTGTTGTCCATCGCGGGCTGGCTGGTCGTCACCGGCTTCGCGGGCGCGGTGGCCGGGTACATGGTGCTCAACGCGACCACCAACCGGCGCGGGCTCAAGGGCAGCCGGGTCGGTCCGCTGCCCAGCGGCGAGATCCCCCGCCTGGCCGACCTCCAGTACTCCCGGCACGGCCACGACGTGCCGCCCTACTTCGCCCTCCGGTTCGCGCTGCGGCACGACAGCGACTGGCGCAGGGCCCAGGACCACTGGGAGCGGCTGGTGGCGCGGTTCCTGCACACCGACGCGTTCGACCGCGGCGACGGCAACGACGGCGTCATGCGGCAGGCCGTGACCTACACGTCCTACTTCCTGCACGGGCTCTCGGGTCGCTGCCCGGAGTGCCTGATGGCGAAGACCGGCTCGGAGGACGCCGATGCTGTCGGATGACCCGGCGGCCCGCAGCCGCCTGCGCGACCTGAGCCGCGTGCTGCTCAAGCACACCTACCCCGAGCACACCGACGAGGAGATCGAGCGGGAGGTGGAGGCGGCGGAGGAGCGCTTCCGCCGCAGCGGCGACCCGGGCGCGTTCGCCGCGGAACCCGCGCCGCCCCAGGAACTGCTCGACGGCGCCGCGCCCCGGGAGCCGGTGGTGTGGTCCACCGGGGTGCGCGGCCTGGTCACCACGGCGGTGGTGCTGGCGGGCCTGGCGTTGACGGTCCTGGCCCTGACCACCGCGGGCGCGGCGTCGCGCGGCGTCGGCGGTGTCCTCGCGGTCGGCGCGTGCTTCGCCGCGGTGGCGGCGTTCGTGACGCACCGGCGGGTGCACCGCACGCGCCTGCTGTCGTGCCGGCTGCGCTTCGACGCGCCCTTCGCCGTGGACAAGGGCCGGGCGGTGTCGTTCCGGGACGACGAGTCGGCGGACGACGAGGTGATCGACGACGTCAGCATCGTCGTCGCCCGGGTCAAGAACACCGGTCGGCAGCGCATCGACCCCGACGACTACGTCTCGCCGCTCGCCCTGCACTTCCCGGGCCGGCGCGTGGTGTCGGTGGACGTGGCCGAGTCGGAGCCGGAGAACCTGGCCAACCTGGTCGCCCGCATGCCCGACTTCGAGGTGGTCCCCGGCCGCGACCGCGTCACCCTGCCGACCGTGGCGCTCAAGCCCGGCTACTCGTTCAAGGTGTTCATCGTCCTGGAGGGCAGGGCGTCCGGCGACTCGAAGGTCGAGGGCCGGTTGCGCGACGGCCGGATCACCACCAAGAAGACCCAGCGCCGCACCGGGCCCTACACCCCGCTGTTCGCCGCGCTGACCGCGATCTTCCTGACCGGCGCGGTGACCGCGTTCCTGCTGCCCGCGGTGGACCGGCCGGCGGACTTCGACTGCGTGCCCGGCCGGCTGGTGGTCAACGGCTCCACCGCGTTCGGCGCGACCGGCGCGAAGCTCTCCGGCGCGTACGAGGCGCTGTGCCCCGGCGCGGAGATCGCCGTCACCGCGCGCGGCAGCCTCGAAGGCCTGCAACGGCTCAACGCGGCGCGGGGCGAGGACCGCAGCCGGCTGCTGGCGCTGTCGGACGTGCAGGCCCCGCGGGAGTACGCGGACCTGCGCCCGCTCGCGCTGGCCGTCGTGCCGTTCGCGATCGTGGTCAAGGCGGACGGGCGGGACGTCGACCTGACCACCGACCAGGTCCGCGGCATCTTCGGCGGCACCCTGACCAACTGGCGGGACATCACGGGGGAGGACGCCCCGATCCACGTCGTGGCCCGCTCGGCGGACTCGGGCACCCGCCGGACGCTGGAGGACCGCCTGGGCGTGCGCTCCGCCGCCCCGACCTCGGACACCTGCGAAACCCCGCGCGCCGGCACGGCGGTGATCTGCGAACGCACCTCCACCGCCGACGTGATCGCCCTGGTGGGCAAGGACGAGCACGCCATCGGGTACGTCGACGTCGCAGGCGCGCGGGAGAGCGGGGCCGTGAAACCCGTCGGGGTCGACGGTGTCCGGGTGACGGGAGACCTGGTGGACGTGCTGCGCGGGGGTTACGGCTTCTGGTCGGTGGAACGGGTCTACCGCGCCGATCCGCTCGGGGACAGCACGCTGGCGTCGGCGTTCGTGCGGTACCTGCGGACGCCGGAGGCGGCCGAGGTGATGCGCCAGGCGGGCCACCTGCCGTGCTCCGACCCCCGGGTGGCCGACTTGTGCGGAGGGTGAGCCGCTCCACCGTCGAGCCGGCTCCGTGCGCCACCGCGTCCCCCGGCCCGAGCCACCCCGCGACGGCTCGGGCCGGGAGACCCGGAAGGGTCAGAAGTTCTTGCGCTGCACCGTCCACGGGTACTTGGCGGCCAGACCGGACGAGCTGAGGAGGTAGGTCCGGGCGGTCTGGTTGCCGTTGAGGGTCATGTCGAGGAAGTGGACGACCACGGTCATGCCGTCGGTCATCTGGCTGCCGGTGATGAACCCGGTGTGCCCGGCCTGCGGGTGCCTGGCGAGGATGGCGGGGACGGTGGCCAGGTCGTAGGTGGCCTGGTTGTTGGCGTAGGCGATGTCACCGGTGCCGCCGTCCATGAACAGGGCCGGGCTGTGCAGCTTGCCCACCTCCGAGCGCGGGTAGCCGAAGGAGCCGTCGGCGAAGAACCCGCTGTCCAGCGAGGCCACCGCGCGGACGCGGGGGTCCTGGGCGGCGACGAGGGCTTCCAGGCCGCCGCACGAGTGGCCGGCGGTGGCGACCTTGGTCAGGTCGAGCCGCTGCGCCAGCGGTGCGCCCGAGCGGTTCTGCTCGCGTTCGGCCCAGGTGATCGCGCCGGTCAGCAGGGACGGGATCGGTGAACCGCTGGGGACGCCGTTGGCGGAGCCGTTCACCGAGGCGGTATCCACCACGACGAAACCCTTGGAGGCGATGAACGTCAGCGCCCGGACGACCTCGCTGCCGTCGGTGTGCGCGCAGGCGCCGTTGCCGAACGCCAGCACGGGCAGCGGGCGGCCGACGGCCTGCGGGTTGCTGGGGCGGTAGACGGTGTAGCGGTTGTCGCCGTACGCGCCTTCGCGGGTGACCGGGAAGTTGTTCTCCACCGCCGGGCGGTCCGGGGAGTGGTTGTCGTGGTCGTCGTGGTGGTCGTTGTCGTGGTGGTGGTCGTCGTGGTGGTCGATCCGGTGCAGACGACGTCGTTGAGCGTGAAGGACGCGGGCTGGGTCGTGCGGGCGCTGGTGGTGGCGTTGAAGCCGAACGACACCGTCCCGCCGGTGGGGATGCCGCCGTTCCACGACGCGTTGGTCACCGTCGCGCGGTTGCCCGACTGCGTGGAGGTCCCGTTCCACGACTGGGTGATCCGCTCGTCGCCGGGGAACGTCCACGACATCCGCCACGCGGTCACCGGGTCGCCGAGGTTGGTGATGGCGACGTTCGCGGTGAACCCGCCGGTCCACTCGGACGCGATCGCGTAGTCGACGCGGCAGCCCGCGGCGGCGGACGCCGACTGCGCCCCGAGCAGCGCCGCCGCCGACGCGCTCAGCGCCACGGCGACGACGACCGCCGCCGCCCGCCGGGATTCCAGTGCAGGCACGTGATCACTTCTCCTTCTCGGACGAATCTTCGGCGAATCGACCCGGCGAACGCGACTGTGGATGAACCCGGCCGGTCGGTCAAGGTGTTGCGAAAACGTTTCGGGTGATTCTCGCGGGCGTGACCGGCTAAATCTTCGGCGTATTTCTTTAGCGGCCGGGAGGCGTTGCCCGCGCGCTCGGGCTGTGGTTATGGTCGGCACCGACAACTATCGGTGTTGTAGCCGAAAGTTTCGTAGATCCCCTCCGAGAAAGCGCAAACATGAAGCTGACAGCGAAGTCGGTCTCCCGAGTCGCGCTCGTGTCGACCCTGGTGGCCGCCACCGCGGGCGTCGCGGTCCTGGTGGCGGCACCCGCCACCGGCGCGGCCTCCACGCTCGCCGCGGCGGCCCAGCAGAGCGGTCGCTACTTCGGCACCGCCGTGGCCGCGAACAAGCTCGGCGATTCGACCTACGTCGGGATCCTGAACCGGGAATTCGACATGGTCACGGCCGAGAACGAGATGAAGATGGACGCCACCGAGCCGAACCAGAACCAGTTCACGTTCAGCAACGGCGACCGGATCGTCAACCACGCCCGCAACCAGGGCAAGCGGGTCCGCGGGCACGCGCTGGCCTGGCACTCGCAGCAACCCGGCTGGATGCAGAACCTGTCCGGCACCTCGCTGCGCAACGCCATGCTCAACCACGTCACCCAGGTCGCGACCTACTACAAGGGCAAGATCTACGCCTGGGACGTCGTCAACGAGGCCTTCGCCGACGGCACCTCGGGCGCGCGCCGCGACTCCAACCTCCAGCGCACCGGCAACGACTGGATCGAGGCCGCCTTCCGCGCCGCGCGGGCGGCCGACCCGGGCGCGAAGCTCTGCTACAACGACTACAACACCGACAACTGGTCGCACGCCAAGACCCAGGCCGTCTACCGGATGGTGCAGGACTTCAAGTCCCGCGGTGTCCCGATCGACTGCGTCGGCTTCCAGGCGCACTTCAACAGCGGCAACCCGGTGCCGTCCAACTACCACACCACGTTGCAGAACTTCGCCAACCTGGGTGTGGACGTGCAGGTCACCGAGTTGGACATCGAGGGTTCCGGCAGCTCGCAGGCCCAGCAGTTCCAGGGCGTGACGCAGGCGTGCCTGGCGGTGTCGCGGTGCACCGGCATCACGGTGTGGGGCATCCGGGACAGCGACTCGTGGCGTGCGTCCGGCACCCCGCTGCTGTTCGACAGCTACGGCAACAAGAAGGCCGCGTACACGGCGGTCCTCAACGCGCTGAACAGCGCCACGGGCACCAGCAGCCCGACCACCACCACCACCACTTCCACTTCCTCGAACCCGGACCCGGGTGGTTGCACCGCGACCTACGCCGAGGGTGAGAAGTGGAGCGACCGGTTCAACGGTCAGGTCACCGTCACGGGGACGAACAACTGGGTCGTCACGGTCACGGTGAGCTACCCGCAGAAGATCATCGCGACCTGGAACACCAGCGCCAGCTGGGACTCCAGCGGCAACGTGATGACCGCCCGGCCCAACGGCAGCGGCAACACGTTCGGGTTCACCATCCAGCACAACGGCAACTGGGCCTGGCCCGCCCTGACCTGCCGGGTGGCCTGATCCGTCTCGGCGGCAGGGCCATCCTCGGCCCTGCCGCCGTCCGGACGTGCGAAGGTGTCGATCAGTTCTGATCGGAAGGGGTGTTATCGAGGCTTGACCTGATAAGGCTGATCGAAGATGATCGGTCACGAGTGAGTGTGAGCGGCCCGACCCCGCGGAGGACGCCCGTGACCGATCGACGGCCGCATGCGCTGCTCGTCATGGCGCGTCGCCACTTCCAGGTCCAGTTCCACCGACCCCAACTCGACCGCCTCGCCCGGCTGGTCGACCTGGGCGACCCGCTGTGCGTCACCGAACTGGACTCCGCCGCCGCCTGCCGCCGCCTCCGCGAAGCCGACGTGCTGCTCACCTCCTGGGGCGCACCCCGGCTGACCGCCCGACGACTGGCCGCCGCGCCCCGCCTGCGCGCGGTCTTCCACTGCGCGGGCACCGTGCGACCGCTGGTGTCCGACGAGCTGTGGCGGCGGGGCATCGTGGTCACCACCGCGGCCGACGCGAACGCCGTGCCGGTCGCCGAGTTCACCCTCGCCGCGATCGTGTTCGCCGGGAAGAAGGCCCCGTTCCTCGCCCAGGACGCCCGCGCCCACCGCGCCGACTGGTCCTACGCCGACGCGCGCGGCGAACTGTCCAACCGCGACCGCACGATCGGTGTCGTCGGGTTCTCCCGGGTCGGACGCCGGGTCGTGGAGCGGCTGCGCACCTTGGACGTGACGGTCCTCGTGGCCGACCCGTACGCCGACCCGGCCCTGGTCCGGGCGGCGGGCGCACGGTTGGTCGAGCTGCCGGACCTGTTGCGCGCCAGCGACATCCTCTCCCTGCACGCGCCCGAACTGCGCTCCACCCACCACCTGATCGGTGCCCCGGAACTGGCCCTGCTGCGCGACGGCGCCACCGTGATCAACACCGCGCGCGGATCCCTGGTGGACACCGCCGCGCTGGAACGGGAGTGCGCGTCCGGACGGCTGGACGCGATCCTCGACGTCACCGACCCGGAGCCCCTGCCCGCCGACTCGGTGCTCTACGCGCTGCCCAACGTGATGATCACCCCGCACGTGGCGGGCTCGCTGGGCGCGGAGACCCGGCGGCTCAGCGACAGCGCGATCGACGAACTGGAGCGCTACCTGGCGGGGTTGCCGCTGCGCGCCGAGGTCACGGTCGACACGCTCGGGATGAGTGCCTGATCGGGTGAGGTCCTGCTGATTCCTCGCTTCCCGGCACGCCGGAAATTGTCGGTGGTCGTTGATACGTTCGCGGCAACGTCGGACAAGTGGGGAGAACCGTCATGGCAGAGGTGGCACTGAGGTCGGTGGAGGACGCCGATCTGGACGCGTTGTTCGAGCAGATGCGTGACCCGGAGTCGGTCCGGATGGCGGCCTTCACCGCGAAGGACCCGGACGACCGCGAAGCGTTCGACCGGCACATGGCGAAGATCCGGGCGTCTCCGGACACGACGCTGCGGGCCGTCACGCTGGACGGTCACCTGGTCGGCACCATCAGTTGCTTCGTGGTGGAGGGCGATACGGAGATCACCTACTGGATCGACCGTCCGGTGTGGGGCCAGGGCGTCGCTTCCCGGGCACTGGCCCTGTTCCTGGACCTGGTCGGGACACGTCCGCTGCACGCTCGCGCGGCGAGCGACAACCTCGGATCGCTCAGGGTCCTGGAGAAGGCGGGTTTCACACGCGTCGGCACGGAGACGTCCTTCGCGCAGGCCCGTGACGCCGAGATCGAGGAGACGGTGCTGCGCCTCGGCTAGCCGCCTTTCGAGCTCGAACGCGCCGGCGCGCTCTGAGGAGTGTTCGGGTGGGTGTTGACGAAGGACTGGACCATGTCGATCGCCGAGATGCCGTGGATCTCCTCGACCGCGTTCGCCGTCGCGTGGCAGGTGCGCATCCGTTCGTACGGTGTCAGGCCCAACCGGTTGATCTGGAGGTAGGTGCAGTTGAGCAGGAAGCGGTAGCGGAGGAAGCCCGGGTCGGCGAAGACTCCCCGGCGGAAGGCGCGGTTGCCGAACATCAAGGCGTGCATCGGTGCGCGGGGTGGGGTTGGCGGCGGGTCGGCCGGTAGGGGCGGGAAGACCAAGCCCCGGGTGATCAGCGGTGCTACTCGGGCTGCGTACTCCCTGCACACGGTGGCCCAGGCGTGGGCCAGCGGGGTCGGGTCGGGGGAGCCGGCGAGAGTGGCCAGGACGGCTCGGGTCCGGTCCACATAGGACTGCCGGTGGGTGTGGTAGTGCTGCTCGAACACCTGCCTGATCGCATCCGGCTTGTCGCACGCGTGGAGATAGCCCTCCGCGTGGGAGCGGTAGGAGACGAAGCTGCGGGTGATCGGCGGGCGAGCGGTGGCGGACGTGGCGAGCATGAGTTCCAGCGCCATCAGGTCCTTGCGGTCCTGCCCGTTGCGGGCTCGGGACAGCATGGTGAACAGGAGGGAGGTGGTGTCGGACGCGAAGGCGGCCATCAGTTCGGCGGTTTCGGGGCTGCGCACGACGTGCAGGCGGGAGTCGTAGGGCTGCTCGTGGACCGTGTTGTCGGGCAGCCACGGCGTGAGGGGACCGTCGTCGCGTTCGTGGTGGGCCAGCAGGCGGTGTTGGGCCAGGTCGTGGGCGAAGTCGGGGACGAACGTGGAGGGGTGCGCCTCCAGGTAGTCGCCGATGACGGTGTGGATGTGCGGTCGGACCACGTGCGTCCACGTGTCCGGGTCGGTCTTCACGAACAGGCGCACGTGCGGACCCCGACGCCAGTGCCGGGCCAGGTGGAGCCGCTCCGCGTACGGGCGCAGCTGCTCGAACAACGGGCGGACGGCGTCGAGGATGAGGTCGTCCTTGTCGGGGTCGTAGTACTGGACGTGCACGCAGTGCCATGCGCTCACAGCGGGGCCACCTCTTCGTGGAGTGCGGACAAGGTCGCGGTGGTGAGGGAAACCAGGTGCGCCTCGGTCGCGGCGGGCAGGCCCAGGCGGTTGCACAGCAGGTGCGTGCAGCGCAGGACGACGCAGGGGATCGTCGGGTCGTCCGGGCACAGCGCGCGGGCCAGTGCGGCGAACGGGGACAGCACGTCGGTCGGGCTGAAGTCGCGGAGTCCGGTCAGTGTGGTGTGCAGGGCGCGGACGGAGGACAGCCACGTCGCGAGGGGGTTGGTGGGCGCGGGCTTGCTGGGCGCGGAGTTGGTGGGCGCGGGGTTGGTGGAGGCGCGGGACCAGAGCAGGCGGGTCTGGTCGCGGTAGTGGTCGGGTACGGGGAGGTGGGAGTCGAAGCGTGTGGACGCCTGGGCCAGGTCGGGCTGGCACACCGCTGCCGCGAGGGTCAGCATGGCCAGGGCTGCGGCGGCACGTCGGTCGAGGGGGTGGGTGAGCAGTGCGGTGGCGATGCGGCTTGAGTCGGTGAAGTGCCGTTCGACGGCCTGGAGGGCTCGGCCGGTGCCGTAGGCGTGGTGTTCGGGCTGGTAGGTCGTGAACTCGACGGTGTCGGCCGGTCGCAGTCGTCGGTCCCAGTCGGGCATGCGCTCGGCTGTCGCGCGTCGGCGGGCGACGAGGTCGTAGCGGTGTTGGGTCCAGTCGTCGGGTGGTGTCGGGTGTGCGGAGAGGTGGTGCGCGCACGCGTTGGCCACGGCTGTCCGGACGTGTTCGGGCTGCTCGACCACGCGCAGCCGCAGCCGGACGTGCGGGCCGCCTTCCCAGTAGCGCAGGAAGAACCAGTCCTCGACGTGTCCTGCGCGCACCAAGTCCTCGCACAGCGGGGCCATCGCCTGTGTGATGAGGGAGTCCTGGTCGGCGCGGTGGAAGACGTGCGCGGCGACCCACACCGGTTCACCCATGGGAGTCCGGCGGGCGTTCCGACAACTCGAAGACGTACTCGGTGACCCGCTGCCCGTGCGGGCCGTGCTGGGGGGCGTCCGCGGGGTCGGGCAAGGCCTCCTCGAACACGACCTCGCCTTCGCGCGGCAGGGCGGACAGGCCGAACGAGCTCGTGAAGTCGAGGTAGACCGGTTTGCGGTCACGGCCGCGTCGCCCGGTCACGCGCGCGAAGCAGCGCTCGGGGAGGCCGTGCCGGTCGCGCCAGAGGGCCAGCGCCAACAGGGACTCCGCGTCGGACGTGCGGCGGGCGGGCAGGTCGGCGGCGGCCACTCGCCAACCGGCGCGGCCCAGGACGACCCGGCCGACCTCCAGCCTGGGGCGGCGGGCGACGCCGTCGACCGGTGGGCGCCAGCCGACGTCGTCGGGGAGGGTGAACGCGGTCTGGGGTTCGCCGAACACGGTCACCAGGAACCGCAGCGCCGGCGGCAGCAGGTCCGCCACGAGCATGCCCAACGCGAGCGGGCGCACCTGGCGTCCCTCCCGGTCGCACAGCACCAGCCGGCCGCGCGCCGGGTCGTGCCGGACCCACAGGTCCGCCGGGGACAGCGCCGAGCCGTCCGGTGGTTGCCCGTCGGGGTGGTCGGGTGGTTGGCCGCTGGGGTGGTCGGGTGGTTGCCCGCCGGGGTGGTCGAGGGCGTGCGGCACGGCGGGTGCGCGTTGGTTGAGTTGCGAGCCGAACGCTGCCCGGCACTCGGCCAGGAGCACGTCCGGCCCGGCGGTGGCGGGCGTGCGGGTGGGGACGGTGACACCGGCGGTCCGCAGGAGGTGTTCGGTGCGGGTGACGCCCCAGCCGTAGCCGGTGCGCACGGTGTTGAGCACGAACCGCGGCCCGTCCGGGCCGAACGGTCCCGTGCCGAGGAGTGCTGGGCCGGGCAGTGCCGGGCGGGGCAGTGCTGGGCCGGGCAGTTCCTGGCCGTAGCAGCACACCGAGTGCGGGGCGACGACGTGCGCGGGCCAGGAGGCGGCGAGTTTCGCGAGCACCTGCGGGTCGACGCTGACGATGTCGTCGTCGTTCGTGCCGTACAAGCCGGCCAGCGTGGCTCGCCGCAGGTCGGACGGTCGGTCGGGCGGGCTGGGATGCGCGCGGAACTCCCGGTAGAGGTGGAGGAACGAGACGTGCGCGCGTGGGCCGAAACGGTCGCGGAAGAAGGCGGCGAGGTGCAGCTTGAACGGTAGCGACCGGTCTAGCGCGCCCAGGATTCCGCGTATGGCTTCCAGGTCGTCGAGCACGGGTTGCCATCGGTCGCGTGCGCAGACGACGACTGGTTGGGGCAGAACGGCGTTTTCCAGCAGCAGCGGTCGTCGGGCCGGCCACCGGTCCCGGCCGAGGTCGGTGAGGAGCCCGTCCAGCAGGTCGCGGACCAGGCGCAACCGTTCGATGCGCCCGGTGGTCAGGGTGGGGTAGCCGGCGACCGCTATCTGCAAGGCGCGCAGGCGGGTCGGCCAGGGTGATCCGGGGGCGTGGGACTCGACCCAGCGGGCGAGGTGGTCCAGGGGGTCGGCGGACTGGTCGGGGAACGGGCGCAGCGGCTCGAGCAGTCCCAACGCGACCAGCTCGTCCACGGCGGCGCGGTCGCCCGCGAGGTGACAGACCAGTGAGCCCACAGTGGGTTCGGCGGTGGTGTGGACGAAGTCCAGCAAGTCGAGCACGGCCTTGGTCGCGGCGACGGACACGATCGGCTGGCCGCGGGCGGCACCGAGGAACCACAGCCGGTCGCCGTCCCGCTCGACCGACGGGTTGACCCGCAGCCCGACGTGGTCGCGCAACGGGGCGGACGCGGCCAGCGCGGACCACAGCGCCAGCACCGCCGCCCGGTCCACCTCCGCGACTCCGACCCAGTCGAGCTCGCCCGACGACACTACGGACGGCGCCACCGCCGGCACCGCTGACCGCGCCACTGACGGGGCTACTGACGGCACCACCGCCGGCGCCACGGACGGCGGCACCGCCGGTACCGCCACCGGCGCCACTGACCGCGCCGCTGACCGCGCCACCGCCGGCACCGCCGCCGGCGCCGCTGACCGCGCCACTGTCGGCACCGCCGGCGCCACTGTCGGCACCGCCGCCGGCGCCACTGACCGCGCCACTGTCGGCGGCACGGCCGGCACTACCGCAGGGCCGCCCTGGCACCACCGGCCCAGGCCGCTGAGCGTGAAGGACGCGTACGGGCTCGGCTTGACCACCGCCCGCGCGAGGTACTTGGCGAGACTGGCCAGCGCGCCCGGCCCTGGCTCCGGCGCGGCCGGGTCGTCCAGCCACGCCGACACCGACCGGGTCAGGTCCGGGCTGGCCGTGGCCAGGGCCAGGCGGAACGCGTCGCGCCGGGCCGCCACCCGCAACGCCGCCACGGCCGCCGCCCGGTCCTCGGCCAGCGCCCGCGCAACCTCGGCCACCGGGTCACGTGCCGCCGCCGCAGCCCAGCGCTCCAGCCGCGCGGCGAGGTGGGCAGGGCGCACGGACCACACCCTTGCGGTCGGCCGTCGACCCCGGAACACCGCCCGCCGCAACGCCACCAGCAGCGGGCGGTCGTCGTCGGCGCAGCGCCCGATCACCGGGTGCAGCAGGTCGGACAGCGCTTTCCCCTCCTCGCGCAACCACCGGGCGCGCGCCACGGCGTCGTCCAGCGCGGCTTCGGTGCGCGGGCACCGCAGCGCGTCGAGGTCGGCCACGGGCGCGCCGCCGACCCGGACACCGACCACGGCGTTGACCTCGTAGTCGGCGGGTCCTGAGGGGGAAGCGTTGGGCTGCAAGGGGCCGCTCCAGGCGGTGGGGGTGGGAGCGCCCGTCGCGGACGCTCCCACCGGCGTTGTGGGCTACTCGATCACGCGGTAGAGGTCGTCGCATTCGCAGCAGTCGCAACTGCCGCCGCCCATGCGGTCGCAGTCTTCGCAGGACGCGCCGAGTTCGGTGAGGCCGTGGCCCTGGGTCAGGTCCTCCGGGCCGACGGCCGGGACGACGCCGATGGACTCGACGGCGAGGTCGTCGAGGCTGAGCGCGGGCTTGGAGGCGGTCATGGGGAATCACTTCCTGTCGCTGTTTCCGTTGTGCCCGAACGATTTCCGAGCACCACGGCCAGTGCAGCACGACATTCCGGGGCGTCGCAGCGCAGTCACCCGCGCGGGTTGCGGCGGACGATCTCCCGCCGGCACGCGGCGTAGTCGGCGGTCGGCCGGGGCGGCGCGGGCTCACCTGCCTGTGCCCCGCTCGTGGCGTACGGGCGGTTATGTCAGGGCCGCGGTCACCGTGCTGCCGGGTCGGGCGGTACCCAGAAGCAGGAATGACAGCGAGCGCAGTGGTCCGGCCAGGCCCAGGGCGGCGTCGGTGACCGGACTGGTGCCGTCCGAGTGGAGACGCGCGGTGAGGCCGGCGGCGGTCGCGGCGAGCGTGGCGCGGTGCACGACCAGGCCCGCTTCGGCCTGCTGGAGCCGGTACCAGCGGTCGCCGAAGCAGGTGTGCCCGGTCGCCTGGTCGCCGACCGGCACCACGACGGCCGCCGCCTCGGGCAGCGCCAGGACGGTGTTGGGCCGCAACCGGGCGCCCCGGAGGTCGCCGGTGCCGCCGGTCGGGACCAGCGTGCCGCGGTGGTACCGGTAGGCGCCGGCCGGGATGCCGGTGACCCGCCGGACCAGCACGTACGGCGTCACGGTGACCGGGGCGTCGGTGCTGCCGGGCAGGTCGCCGGGGTAGCCGGCCGCGCAGTGCGCGAGGATCGCGGCGAGGGTGTCGGCGGCCATCGGGCGGGGCAGGAAACCGTTGTCCGGGGAGCCGCGCAGCGCCAAGCCGTCGGTCAGCCGCACCGGGCTCGGTGCGGGCAGGCGCACGACCGGGCCGTGTGGCGCGGGCGGTGGCGGTGGCACGACACCGGGTTGTGGCCCAGCGCCTGCCGCGTGCAGCGCGGTCAGCAGCGGCAACCGGTCCACCACGCTGGGCGGGGGACGTTCCTCGGCTGCCGCGGTCTGCCCGGGAGGCGGTCCGGCGGTGGTGGCGGTGCCGCACGTGAACGCCCCGAGCACGCCTTCACGCGTCGGGTCCAGGCCCAGCAGCCACTGGCAGGCGGCGTCGTCGAACCGCCAGTGCACCGCCGTGTCCACGCCGAGCAGGTCGCCCAGCGCCAGCGCCTGCGCGCTGAGCACGCCCACCTCCTGGCACTGGAGGCGGTAGGCGAACTCCTTGTACTTGAACCCGTTGCGCCAGAACACCGCCGCCAGCACGACGACCAGCTCCGGCAGCCGGTCGGGTGGGCGGTCCAGGGCCGCGCGCAGCAACGGCCGGTGGTCACCCGCGCGGATGAGGTCGAGGGCGTGGTGGGCGGCGTCGTAGTGGTAGAGGCCGTCGCGCAGCGCGATGTAAGCCTCGATCGGGTACAACCCGCCACCCGAAGGCGCGGGTCGCTTGAGTCGCACGCCACCACCGTGCGCCCACTCCGCGCGGGTCACGCCGAGCAGGCCGCGCAGCAGGTCGCCGGGCAGCAACGGTTCCCGCCACGGCAGCACGACCCGACCTCGCGGCGGGTAGCGCTTGTACGTCGGCGGCGCGGCGCTCCAGTCGATGTGCTCGCGGCGGCGTGCGGCCAGGGCGCGCAGGTAGTCGCGTGCGGCCTCGCCCGGCACGGCGTCGGACCGGGTTTCCGGTGCGGCCACTCGGGATTCGGACACGTCGCCTCCCGGCGTTTCAGGGGAACGGGTGCGGGTGTGGGTTGAGCGGGCCGGGGTGGTGGCCGAGCAGGCGCGGCACGGTGTGCAGGCGCGGCAGGCCGTGCGTCCGGCGGTGCCGGTGGCCGAAGGTCATCGACAGCGTGCCCGGCACGACCACCTTCGCCGCCGCGAAACCGCCCGCGCGGTGCTCCGGCGTGGTGGTCTCGACGGCGATCACGTCCAAGCCGCTGTCGGTGTAGCGCCGGACCGCCTCGGCGAGGTCGTCGGCGAGGTCGTGGTGGACCGGCCACGCCGTGCGCGCCCGAAGCTCGGGCAGCGACAGCGCCGAACCGCCGAGGAAGGACAGGCGGTCGGCCGTGCCGGGATGGCCGTAGAGCAAGCCGTGGTCGGACATCTCGCGGACCTCGTCGGGGTCGGCGAGCATCCGCGCCGCCTTGTCGGCGTCGAAAGCGCCCATGCGCCTGCCGATGCCCGCGGCGGCGTCGATCAGCGCGGTCAGCAGTGCCCGTTCCGGGTCCGGGTGCGCGGCGGCGCTGAAGGCGTGGCGGGGCACGTCGGTGCGGCGCAGGGTGTCGGTGCCCAGCACCATCACCGCGGGCACCCGTTGTTCCAGCGTGATCGAGTAGGCGGTCATCGTGTAGCCGAGCCGTTGCCGCACGAACTCCGCGACGACCGGGATGCGCTTGTCCCGCGCGGAGGCCAGGTCCAGTTCGGGAACGGGCATTCGCGCGTACCAGGTCATCAGGAACGCGTCCCGCTCGGCGACCTCCAGCAGCCCGTGAAGGACCGCTTCCTCGAAGCAGCCGCCCAACGCGCACCCGTTGGAGCACTCGTAGACCAGTCGGTTGTCCTGCGCCGGCGTCCGTGCCCCGTAGTAGGCGTAGCTCTCCGGCACCAGCACCGGTTCCGACCGCCCGAACGAGAAGCCCCACACCCAGGCCAGCGGGCGGTCCGGGTCGAAGCGGTCGAAGGGGAACCCGGGCCGGTCGTACCAGTCGTCGGGGTACAGGCCCAGCGTGCGCGGGTCGACCGCCCGGTCCGCGACCTCGGTGTACGGCGCGGTGACGGCGGTGCGGCGGCCCAACGGGCGGTGGTTGCCGTAGCGCTCCAGCGCCTCGGTGATCGCGGTGAGGCGCGCGGAGCGGAAGTCCCGGCTGCGACCGTAGCCGTGCCTGCTCTCGTGCGATGTCGGCGGTCCCAGCCGGGCCACGGCGGTCGGGATGCCGTGGGGCGCACCCGCCGAGAGCGAGGCGATCACCCCGGTCCGGGAGTCCACGAAGGAGTGTGCGAGGTCGGGCCACCGGCCGTCGAGCCGGGTGGTCCGCAGTGTCGCCGGGTCCGGTTTGGGCAGCGGACGACGGCGGACGACCCACGGGCCGTCGTCGGGGAGGTTCGCGCAGTCCGGGCACAGCGGGTCGGGTAGCAGGACGTGTCGCGTGATCAGGCCCGTCGCCAGGGACAGCAGCAGCACCGCGCCCACCGTGCGGCCGTCGTCGCGCGCCAGCTCGTCGCGCACCACCTCGACGACCGCGTGTGTCGTCAACGGCGTGACCAGCGGGTTCGGTGCGTCCACCGGATCGTCGCCGAACTCGCGGCACAGCGCGGCCCAGCCGTCGTGGTCCGGTCGGTTGGCCGCCCAGCGGCGTTCGGCGCAGGTGTCGCAGCCGGGCACCCCCGGCCGGACCAGGGGACCGATCCGGACGTGCGGCCCGTCGACCCGCACCGGCAACCACACCGCGTCCGCCACACGACCCGCGTGCACCCAGGCGTCGCCGAGCGCCTCGGCCAACGCCGCCCGCAGCGGTTCCGGGCCGACCACCCCGACACTGGTTCCCGTGGTGAGCTCTGCCAGCAGGTCAGTCATCGCCCACCACCACCCTGACCAGGCAGGGCACCCGCTCGCGCACGGCGTCGTCGGCCACCAGCGGCACCGCCACGACCGTCCGTCCCGCACGGCGCAACGCCGTCGCCAGGGACCGGCACCGCGGGTCGTCGGCCGCCGGGAGCCCGTCGCCCTCGGCCACCCACCGGGTGATCACCGCCTGCGGACCGCACTGCCGGCGCAGCAGCACGCGTTCCAGCCCGTCGCGCAACGCTTCGACGGCCGTGGCCGCGCAGGTGACCACCGACTCGCCGGCCACGCGGAACACGAAAGCGGGCACGCCCAGCACATCCCCCTGGTCCGCCACCTCCACGGGCACGTCGGCCGCACGCAGCAACCGCAGCAGCTCCACCGTCCGCTCGTCACCCGAGGACCGCACCACGGTCTCCGGATCGCACGGCCGACCCGGCTCGTCGCTGCGGCTCACCAGCGCTTCGCAGTGGGCGCGCAGCCCGGCCGCGACCGCGTCACCCCACGACCGGCCCGCCGCCACGCCGACCGGAGCCCGGTACGGGGCCTGGGCGTTGACCGCGGGCATCGCACACGGCCGGCCGGTCAACAGGTCCACACGCTCACCGCCCCGGTCGACCAGGCTGCCGTAGGTCGCCAGCGCGGCCAACGCGGTGTGCCACCGGGCCCTGTCCCGGTCCACGCCCCAACCGACGACCTGCGGCAGCGGTGCCCAGCCCGGCAGCACGGCTTCGGGATCGGACACCGTGGCCCGGCACACCGCCAGCGGCACCTGCGGCAGGTCGTCCTCGTCCAAGGCCCGCAACACGCCCACCCGCTCGTCGACCAGCCGCTCGTCCACGCGGTCGGTGTCCGCCACGGCGTCGGTCCGGACGGGCTCGGTGAACGCGTAGGGGAGGGGCCGGTGGGTGCGCGCGGACAGGTCCCGCAGGTCGATCCGCGTCAAGACCGGTTCCTCGGCCGCCGTCCCCGTCAGGTGGCGGAAGCACGACAGGGCGACGTGCGCGGCGATGATCCCCGGCACCGGTCCGGTCAGCAGGTCTTCGTCCGAGTCGTGCAGTGAGCCCAGCCGGCGCGTGCACGCCACGACCCGTTCGGGTGGACCGACCGCCGTCACCCAAGCCTCGGCGCCACCCACGAGCACCAGACCCACTGCCTTCGCGTCGAGCTCCATGGGTCGGTCGGACACGCACAGCAGCAGATCTGGGTCCGAAGGCGGTCCCGTGTGCACCACGACCTCCTGTGCACTGTCCCGCACGGCACCGGGTGGCACCACGTCATCGGTGCACACCTCCACCCGCCGCCACCCGGACCGCAACCCCGCTTCGAGCAGCGCCGCCAGCACGGGACCGTGACCCACCAACGCCACCCGCGCCGACCGCAGCCGCTCGAACCGGTGCTCGGCGGAGTCGGTGGCGTACCGGAGGAACGCGATCTCGGGGGCGTAGACCCGTTGCTCCTCCTCGGTGAGCGAGTGCGGCTCGTCGTCCCGGGCGTCCACCAGCAACTGCTGGTCCAGCAACGACCGGACCAGGTGCTCCACCACGTCCCGCTGCTCGCTCTTCAGCGGCGCGACGAGGTCGTCCAGCGCGTGCTCGCCGGTGAGGAAGGGCGCGAGCCGGTCCAGCCACTCGTAGGCGGCGCCACCGGTCAGCGTGCACGCTCCGGCGGAGCCGCGGACGTACACCCCTTCGGAGCTCTTCACGTACCGCACGTCGGCACGAAGCCGTGGACGCATGACGACCCCTCCGCGACAGTGGTGACCGTTCCTCGACCGTAATCGAGGTCGTCCTACCCGACCGGTGCTCGAAGCGTGACGAGCTACCACGGTCGAGTGGTGACGACCGGTCACCACCGCGGCGTGGCGTTACGTTGGCCCGGTGTTCAAGAGTTTCCCGGCCGTGATGACGGTGGTGGTCGCGTTGGGTGTGCCCGCGCCGACCGGTCAACTGCTGCCGGACCTGCGCCAGGCGCCCGTGGGGTGTCCGGGTGGGACGAACCTCGACCCGGCGCAGTGCCAGGACTGGGACGTGTGCCTGGTGGCGGACGCGTCCAAGCCCAGAGGACCGTGCCTTGAGACCGGGCCGGCCTCAGCGGTCCGGTTGCGGTTCACCACCTCGGCGGACAACGTCGGTGACGGTCCGCTGGTGATCTACGCGCAGAGGTCCGCCGACGAGCCGACCATGCGCGCGCGGCAGGCCTTCCAGTCCGGTGTGGACGGAACGATCCCCGACTCTTTCGACCAGGCGCAACGCGACCTGCCGGCCACCGTGTACTACGAGCCGTCCGCCACCCACGAGCACTGGCACCTGCTCGACTTCGAGCACTTCATGCTGCGCACCCCCGACGGCCGGACGGTCGTGACGGACCGCAAGAACGGCTTCTGCCTGGGCGACCGCTACACCACCGCCGACGCCGCCGACCTGCCCGCCCGACCCCAGGACCCGGCGAGCGCGGAAGGGCGGCTGGGGAAGTTCCTGCGCGCCAACATGTGCAAGCGCCACGACCCGGCGGCGACCAGCGTGAAGCAGGGCATCTCGGTGGGGTGGGGTGACGACTACGGCTACAAGGTCGACTTCCAGTGGCTCGACCTCACGCGCGTGCCGTCAGGGGTGTACGACGTGGTCAACGTCGTGAACGCGGACCGCAGCCTGGTGGAGAAGAGCTACGACAACAACGTCTCCTCCATCGCGATCGCGCTGCAATGGCCTTGGGGCGCGCGCAACCCGCCGGACGTGATCTCTTCGCCACCACACGTGAAGCTGATCCGCAGTTGCCCGGGACGGGAGCGGTGCGCCGTGGCCTGGCCCCCGTGATCCGAGCCGATGGTTGCCGGTTTTGCTCACTTGAGCTAAATTTTGCTCATGCGAGCAACACGGGGGCGGACGTTCACGGAGACCGGACGGCGGGCGCAGATCGTCGCGGCGGCGGTCGAGACGATTGCCGAGGTGGGGTACCAGCAGGCTTCCTTCGCCAAGATCGCGAAGAAGGCCGGGCTGAGCAGCACCGGGATGATCTCCTACCACTTCACCGGCAAAGAAGACCTGGTCCGCGCGGTGGCGGAGGACGTCGTGGCCACCGTCACGGCGTTCATGCGGGAGCGGATCGAGGCCGCGGTGGGACGGGCGGCGCGGTTGCGGGCCTATGTCGAGTCCAACATCGAGGTGGTCGGCGCTCACCCCGCGCACGTGCGTGCGCTGCTGAGCATCCTGGCCGGTGAGCGGAGCGGGGCGGACACGTCCGTGCTCACCGAGCGGGTCGGGCGCCTCGAAGCGGAGCTGCGGGACGGGCAGCGGGCGGGGGAGTTCGGCGACTTCGACCCCGCCGTGATGGCCCTCGCCATCACCGGGGCGATCGACGCCTTGGTCACCAGCCTCTGCCGGGAGCCCGCGACGGACGCCTCCCTCACGCACAGCGCCAAGGAACTCGCCGACCTCCTGCTGCGCGCGGCCGGTGCGCGGGGGAGCGCGTCGTGACCGCGCCGGTGCGGCGGGACGGGATGCGTGCGCTGGTCCGGCAGAACCTCGCCGGTGTGCTGTTCGACGTGGTGGTCCCGCTGGTCCTGTACTACGGGCTGCGGGCCGTGGGCGTGAGCCAGTGGTGGGCACTGCTCGTGGGTGTCCTCGCCGCGGTCCCTCGGATCGCGATGGGCATCTGGCGTGCCCGGAGGGTGGACCTCCTGGCCCTGCTGAGCATCAGCGTCATGCTGTTCAGCCTGGGCATCGGCCTGCTCACCGACGACCCGCGCGCCCTGGCGGTCCGCGAGGGTTGGGTGGGGGCGCTGTTGGGGCTGTTCGGGCTGTGGATGGTCGTGTCCGTCCTGGTCCGCCGGCCCGTGCTGATGACCCTCGGGCGTGCCGTCGCCGTCAGCAAGGTCGGCGAGGCCGGTGCCGTGGCGTGGGAACGGCGGTGGCGCGAGGACTCAGGGTTCCGGCACGCCATGGGCCTGCTGTCGGCGGTGTGGGGGCTGGGTCTGTTCGTCAGTGCGGTCGCGGGGGTCGTATTGAGCTACACCCTGCCCATCGACCTGATCAACCTCGTGACCAGCGTGCAGTTCTACGCGGTACTGGCCCTGCTGCTGGCCTTCCACCTGTACTACACGAAGAAGCGTGGTCTGCGTGCCTGACACGGATGTGCTCGTCGTCGGCGCGGGGCCGACCGGACTGCTGCTGGCGAACGAACTGGCCCTCGCCGGCGTGGACGTCGTCGTGGCCGAGCAGCGGCCGGAACGCAGCGGCCAGTCGCGGGCGCTGAGCCTGCAACCCCGTTCGGCCGAGATCCTGGACCTGCGGGGGTGGCTCGACCCGATCGCCGAGCAGTCCCTGGCCAGGCTGCCCGCCGGGCACTTCGCCGGGATGCCCGTCCACTACGGCGACCTGGACACCCGGTTCCCGTACCAGCTCGGCGTCGAGCAGTCCGTTGTGGAGGCTCACCTGGAGGGCCTGCTCGGCGCGGTGGCACGCGGCCACGTGCTGGTCGGACTGGAGCAGGACGAGGAGGCGGTCACGGCCGCCTTCGACGTCGGCGGGACGCGGAAGGTGCTGACCGCCCGCTACCTGGTCGGTGCGGACGGCGGGCACAGCACGGTCCGCAAGCTCGTCGGCGCGGAGTTCCCGGGCCGGGCCGGGCGCGTCCGGATGGCCGTCGCGGACATCACCCTGGCGTCCGCGGACGACCAGGGCTGGCGGCTGCCGTCGTTCGGCGACACGACCGCGGGCTTCCGCCACCTGATCCCGTTGCGGGAGGGCCGGAGCCGGCTGCTGTTCGCCGGCCCCGAACAGCAGGAACTAGCCCGCGACGCCCCGGTCACCGCGGCGGAGGTCCAACGCGCGCTCGGCGACACCGCCCGCGTGGAGGAGGTCTGGTGGGCCTCCCGGTTCACCGACGCCTCCCGCCAGGCGGCGCGCTACCGCCACGGCCGCGTCCTGCTCGCCGGCGACGCCGCCCACATCCACCTGCCCATCGGCGGGCAGGGGCTGAACCTGGGCCTGGGCGACGCGTTCAACCTGGGCTGGAAGCTCGCCGCGCACGTCACCGGCCGAGCACCGGCCGGCCTGCTGGACACCTACCACGCCGAGCGCCACCCCGTGGCCGCGGCCGCGTTGGCCAGTGCGCGCGCCCAGGGCGTGCTCACCATCCCCGACGAGGACGTCGCCGCCCTGCGCGGCTTCGTGGCGGACCTGATCTCCGACCCGGCCACCAACCGGCGACTCGCCGAGCAGCAGGCCGGGCTGGACGTCCGGTACGCGGTGCCCGGTGCGGCACACCCGTTGCTGGGCCTGCGGATGCCGGACGTGGACCTGCCCGACGGCACCCGGCTGAACACCCGGTTCCGCGAGGGGCGCAGCGTGCTGCTGGACACCTCCGGCCGGTTCGACCACGTCGTGTCGCATGTGGACGGACCCGACCCGTCCCGGTACGGCGTGGCGGGGGACCAGGCCGTCCTCATCCGCCCGGACGGGCACGTCTGCTGGATCGGCGACGACGAGGACTCCTTGCGCGCGGCCCTGGCCGGCGTGGTCACGGGGTGATCGTGACGGTGACCTCGTCGAAGTGCCGGCGGCCGATCGACGCGCGCACCCGGACCGTGCCCGGCCGCGTGCCGATGGTGAGTTGACCCGTCGCCGGGTCGATGGTGCAGCCGAGGGCGCGGCCGACGATGCGGAAGGTGATCGGCGCGCCGGTCGGGGTCGATTCGGCGCTGATCGTGACGGTGTTCGTGGCTCCGGGCGCGGACACGGCCACGGTCGCGGCGTCCGCCTGCGCGTTGCGCACCGCCGCATCGCCCGTGTAGTCGTCGCGGTGCTCGACACCGTTGACGGTGACGACGAACTGCGGTGCGCCGGGGCTGTCCTCTCGCAACTCGCGCTTGTGGTCCACCGTGGCGAACGCGGTTCGGAACCTGTCCGTCGGGACCTCGACCGAGCGCAGGTCCTGGCTGACGGTGAACTCGGCGGGCAGCGCCTGCGTCGGAGTCGGGTTGGAGGCGTTCGCGATGAACGGGCGGATGCTGAGCCCCCGCCGCCCGATGGCGACGTTGTCGTCGCCCGTCATCGTCCCCGACGCGTCGATCCCCCAGCCCCCGTCGACGTCCCGCGGGTTGTTGGTTTCCAGGGTGAACGGCCCGAACGGTGTCTCGATGCGGTGCTGCGTGCCGTTGGGGTTGGGCAAGCGGGGGAAGATCTCGTTGACCCGACCGCCCTCGCACTCGGCGCCGGAACGACCGCCCGGCGCCGCGAAGGTGTGCTGGAACGCCGCGCCGTACTCGTCCGCACGGGCGGAACCGGTCTCGGCCGTCGAGGCGATGCTCTCCGGGGCCGCGATCAACGCCACGTCGATGCTCGCGGTCGCGGCGGGCGTCGTGCTGTCCGCGGCCTTGATCGTGATGGTGCCGCCTTGCTGGTCGGCACCCAGCGTCACCCGCCCGGTGGTGTCGATGGCCGTGCCGGAGCCGATCGCCGCGGTGCCCGCCTCCAGCGACCAGTCGACCCTCTGGCCCGCCGGGACGCCGGCTTGGAGGGTTGACGCGGCGGGGATCGGCACCGAGATCAGCTGGTGGTTGACGTGCACCGGGCCGACCGCGACGCCGGGGGCGAAGCGCTGCGCGGTGAGCACGCCGCTGACCGCCCGGTTGCCCGCGGTGCGTTGCAGCGCCAGGACGTCCGCCGCCGAGCCGACCGCCGCCTTGCGTACCGCCGCCAAGCCGACCGTCGCCGAGCGGGCCGGTGCCGAGCCGACCGTCGCCGAGCTGACCGTCGCCGAGCGGACCGGAGCCGAGCGGGCCGCCGCGGTGCCGACCACCACCGGCGGCCTGCGCGAGCCGGCGCGGTGTGCCGGAGCCCGGTGTGCCGGCAGCAGGTCGAACACCATCTTCCCAGGTTAGGCGGGGTGTGTACGGGCGGCAACGCCCGAAGGGGCAGCTCCGGCTGCCCCTTCGGGCATCGTCACCAGGTCCGCGCGCGGCGGATCAGCGCTGGAGGGTCAGCACGCCCGGACGGTAGGGCAGGAGGCCGTAGTCGCCGCCGGAGTTGGGGCTGCGGCCCTGGTACAGGAACTGCAGGTTGCAGGGGTCGATGGTCTTGGTCTGGTCCGGGTTGGTGCGGATGAGGTCGCCGTGGCTGATGTCGTTGGTCCAGGTCGCGCCGCTGTTGGCCTTGCCCGCGAACGGGTTGCTCTCGCTGGCGGCCTGCGGGGTCCACGAGCCGCTCAGGCTGCTGGAGGTGAACGATCGGAAGTAGCGGCCGTTGGCGCCCATGGCTTCGACGATCATCAGGTACTGGTTGCGGTCCTTGACCTTGTAGACCTCGACCGCCTCGAACAGGTTGGCCTGGGTGTCGCTCATGATCGTGGTGTAGTTCGAGCCGAAGCTGCCCGGGAAGTTCCCGATCGGCATGCTCGCCCGGTAGATCTTGCCGTTGTCACCGGCGAAGAACAGGTACATGTTCTGGTCGTCGGCGATGAGCGTCTGGTCGATCGGGCCGGTGCCGGAGCCGGAGATGCTGCCCGTGAACAGGGTCTGCGGCGCGGACCAGCCGTTGGGGTTGGTCGGGTCGGTGGAGGTCCGGTAGCTGAACGCCGGGCCGCCCCACTGGTAGGCGAGCACCCAGATGTTCTTCGGCGCGAAGTAGAACAGGGTGGGCGCCACCGTGCCGGAGTTCATCGCCTGCTGGGGTGCGGATGCCATGTCGGACCAGTTGGTGAACAGGCCGAAGTTCATCGAGCCCCAACTGGTGCCGGTGTCGTGCGTGGTCGCGTAGACCAGGTGCTTGCCGTTGTACATGACGTGGGTGAAGTCCTTGAGCGAGACCCAACCCTGCCTCGGGGTCGCCAACGCGCCCGTCGACGACCAGCGGTAGCTCGACGGGAGGGAGCACCCGCCGGGCGTGGTGGTTGTGGTCGTCGTCGTGGTGGTGGTTGTGGTGGTGCTCGTCGTGACGGTGGTGGTGCCCGGGGTGGTCGTCGTGGTCGTGGTGCCCGTGCACTGCACCCCGTTGAGGTAGAAGCTCGCCGGGACCGGGTTGCTGCCCGTCCACGACCCGTTGAAGCCCAGCGACACCGCACCGCCCGTGGCGACCGAGCCGTTGTAGTCGACGTTCCGCGCGTCCACCACCGACCCGTTCTGCGTGACGGTGGTGTTCCACGCCTGCGTCACCGTCTGCCCGGCGCCGAACGACCACGCCAGCGTCCACCCGGTCAACGGGTCGCCGAGGTTGGTGAACGACACGTTGGCGGTGAACCCGCCCTGCCACTGCGACGCCACGGTGTAGTTCACCGAGCAGCCCGCCACCGCGGCACCCGCCGGCACCGCCACGAGAACCGCCGCCCCGGCCAGCAGTACGGCACTCGCCGCCGCCGCGCCGGCGTGGGCCGCCTTGAATCTCGTCCTGAAGCTGCGTCGTTGCATCGACCTGACACCTTCCCTTTTACGGCCTTCTGACCAGCGGGTTTGCCATTGAGCGCGGTTGCGGTGAGCGCACTGCTAAAGATTGGCGGAATTCTTTAGCGCACCCTCGTCAATTCATTGATCAGAGTGGGGTGCGCAGTCCCCCGAGGTCAACCGTGCGTGCTTCGACCGTCTCAATGGGTCGGGACCGGCCGGCCGGCGGGCGGCGACGGCGGGCGCGGGCCTTGCCGGGGGTCTGTGGTGCGCGGAGCGGGCCGTCGCCGCCGGATCGGTGCCGTATGTCGAGTCTCGACCGGGATCAGGCGCGCGGGGTGGCGGTCTGCTCGGCCGCGAAGCGGCAGGCTTCCGCGAGGTTTTCCAGCAATGGGGTGACCGAGCGGACGGCGAGCGAGGTCGGGATTCTCACTTCGGGATCCAGCAGGCGCCGGAATGCCACGCGCTTGGGCACCACCGTCCCGACGATCCCCTCGTACATCAGCGTCCACGACGCCTGCCCCATGCCGATCTCGGCGAACGTGTTCTGCAAGGTGGTGAACGGGGCGTCCAGCCTCGGCTCGAACCCCGCGTCCCGGCACGCCTGGAGCACGAAGTCGTAGAACGCCGGGTTCGCCTCGCGCGGGACCAGGCGCAGCGGCAGTTCCGCCAGTTCGCGCAGCGCCAGCGCGGGCTTGCCGGCCAGCCGGTGACCGGCGGGCAGCACGGCGACCAGGCGCTCCTCCCACACCGGGATCAGGTCCAGGCCCTTGCGGTTCTTGACCAGGCGGACCAGGGCCGCGTCCAGCTGCCCGTCGCGCACCTGCTCCAACCTCGACCAGTTGGGCACGCTGTGCAGGCTGACCTGGACGTCCTGCCGCAGCTCGCGCAGCTTGGCCAGGATCACGTCCAGTCGCTCGCCCAAACCCTCGGTGGTCCCGATGCGCAATACCGGAGCTTCCCCCTCCCCGAGGTCGGTCACGGTATCGACGGCTCGTTTCACCGAAGCTAAGACCGCATAAGCTTCGGGTAAAAGGCGTTCGCCGGCCCGGGTGAGGGTCACCCGGCGTCTTGTCCGGTCGAATAGTTGTACCCCCAGTTCGCGCTCCAGCCGCTGTATCTGCTGGCTGACGGCGGGTTGCACGACGTGCAGCCGCTCAGCCGCCCGGCCGAAGTGCAGCTCCTCGGCGAGCGTGACGAAGTAGTCCACTTGACGCAGTTCCACTTGGAACAATTCCCCCGGTTGATCCATCACGATCGGTGATCCCGATGTTAACGTATTGCTGCTTGGTCGAATCGTCAAGGCGCGATTGACTGCCGAATATCGGTCACGTTCCGAACAGATAGGCCAAGCGATGCGTGCTGTGATCAATACCCCCGACGGCGACCAGCCGGTCGAGTTCACCGAGGTCGAGCAGCCCGAACCCGCCGCCCACCAGGCGGTCGTGGCGGTGCGCGCGTTCTCCGTCAACCGGGGCGAGTTGGCGTTGCTGGCGATGCGCCCGCGCGGCTGGCGACCCGGCCAGGACGTGGCGGGAGTGGTCGTGGAGCAGGCCGCGGACGGCTCCGGTCCGCAGCCCGGCACCCGGGTGGTCGGCATGGTGGACAACGCGGGCTGGTCGGAGTCGGCCGCGGTGGACGTCTCGCGGCTGACCGAGCTGCCCGACGCGGTGAGCATGGAGCAGGCGGCGGCGCTGCCGATGGCCGGGTTGACCGCCCTGCGCACCCTGCGCATCGGCGGCAGCCTGCTCGGCCGCCGCGTCCTGGTCACCGGCGCGAACGGCGGCGTCGGCCGGTTCCACGTCCAGCTGGCGGCGCTGTCGGGCGCCGAGGTCACCGCCGTCACCACCAAGGCGGACCAGGTGGAGAAGGAGCTCAAGGCGCTGGGCGCCACCGAAGTCGTCCCGGACGTCGCCGAGGCGTCGGGCACGTTCGACCTGGTCGAGGAGTCGGTGGGCGGCACGGCGCTGTCCGCCGCTGTGACGAAGGTGGCGCCCAAGGGCACGATCGTCGTGCTCGGCGCCAGCTCCGGCGAGAAGGCCGCGATCAACGTCTACGACTTCTTCGGCCACGAGGGCGCCAAGCTGGTCAACTACATGTCCTACGCCGCCACCGACCCGACCGACGCCGACCTGCGCGTCCTGGTCGACCTGGTCGCGGCGGGCAAGCTCGTCGCCGAGCCCGGCCACGTCGCCGACTGGTCGGGGCTCGCCGAGACCGTCACGCGGATGCGGGAACGCGCACTGCCGGGCGGGAAGGTCGTGCTGACCGTGGGCTGATCGCGGCCCACCGCGATGTGAAGACAGCCGCGCGCCCGCCGTCGCACGGCGGCGGGCGCGCGGCGTCCAGCGCAATTGATTGGGGGCAATTGACGATGGCCACCGCTGCGCGGAAAACCGCGGCGAGGAGGAACGGTCGAAGTCGCGGGAAACCCGACGAGACCACACCGGTCGGCGATCGCGACATCGCGATCATCGGCATGTCGTGCCGGGTGCCCGGCGCGCACGGGGTAGACGACTTCTGGAGCATGTTGGTCGACGGCGTCGACGCGGTGTCCGAGGTGCCCACCTCGCGGTACCCGGTGGACGACTTCTTCGACGGTGAGGGGCCGAAACCCGGCCGGATCATCAGCAGGCGCGGCGGGTTCCTGGAGAACATCGACGGGTTCGACGCGCCCTTCTTCGCCATCTCGCCGCGCGAGGCCGCGGCGATGGACCCGCAGCAGCGGGTGCTGCTCGAATGCGCGTGGGAAGCGCTGGAGGACGCCGGCCAGGACCTGGGCCG
The DNA here is from genome assembly GCF_003634995.1 of Saccharothrix variisporea. Taxonomy (GTDB): domain Bacteria; phylum Actinomycetota; class Actinomycetes; order Mycobacteriales; family Pseudonocardiaceae; genus Actinosynnema; species Actinosynnema variisporeum. The sequence continues at coordinate 60,897 of NZ_RBXR01000001.1, forward strand.
GCTCGCGGGCAGCCGGGTCGGCGTGTTCGTCGGCTCCGACGGGTCCAACTACTGGGAGATGCAGAGCCAGGGCGAGCCGAACATCTACGGCGTCATGGGCGGCGGCGCGCGGTCCGCGATCGCCGGGCGGCTGTCGTTCACCTTCGACCTGACCGGCCCGAGCGTCACCGTGGACACCGCGTGCTCGTCGTCGCTGATGGCGTTGAGCCTGGCGTGCCAGAGCCTGCGCTCGGGCGAGTCCACGATGGCGTTGGCGGCGGGCGCGCACCTGGTGCTCAGCCCGTGGGAGAGCGTGGCGTTCTCGTCGGCGGGCATGTTGTCGCCGGACGGCAAGTGCAAGTTCGGCGACGCGTCGGCGGACGGGTTCGTGCGCAGCGAGGGCATCGGCGTGCTGGTGCTCAAGCCGCTGCGGGCGGCGCTGGCCGACGGCGACCCGGTGCACGCGGTGATCAAGGGCGTCGGGACCAGCAACGACGGTGCCGGCAGCGGCCTGTTCATGTCGCCCGCGCTCAGCGGGCAGGAGGCGATGCTGCGCGAGGCCTACCGCGACGCCGGCATCGACCCGTCCGAAGTGGACTACGTCGAGGCGCACGGCACCGGCACCCAGGCGGGCGACCCGGTGGAGCTGGGCGCGCTGGCCGCGGTGCTGGGCGAGGGCCGCGAGCCCGGGAGGCGGGCGTTCGTCGGCTCGGTCAAGACCAACATCGGGCACGCCGAGGCCGCCGCGGGCGTGATCGGCGTGATCAAGGCCGTGCTGTGCCTCAAGCACCGCACGGTGCCGCGCAACCTGCACTTCACCACGCCCAACCCGGCGATCCCGTGGAGCGAGCTGCCGCTGGTGCTGCCCACCCGGACCCAGCCGCTGGACGACGAGAAGCGGTTGGTGGCGGGCGTGAGCGCGTTCGGCATCTCCGGCACCAACACCCACGTCGTGCTCACCGGGCCGGAGGTGCCCACCGGTCGGCGGGAGGTCGACGCGGCGGTCACCGAGCAGGGCGGTGACCACCTGCTGACGCTGTCCGCCCGCTCGCACGAGGCGTTGCGCGAGTCGATCCGGTTCTACCTGTCCTACTTCGGCGTCGGCGGCGCCGGGCACGACGCGGACCTGGCCGACGTCTGCTACACGGCGGCGAGCAGGCGCACCCACCACGACCACCGGCTGGCGGTCGTGGACAGCACCCGTGAGGGCATGGTCGAGCAGTTGCGCGCCTTGCTGCACGGCGACGCGGAGTTCACCTCGCCCGACCGGGCGCGGATCGCGTTCGTGTTCCCCGGCCAGGGCTCGCAGTGGACGGGCATGGGCCGGGAGCTGCTGGACACCTCGCCCGCGTTCCGCGCGGCGATGTTCCGCTGCGACGAGGCCGTCCGCGCCGAAGCCGGGTGGTCGGTGATCGAGAAGCTGCGCGACCCCGAGGCGACCTGGGAGGAGATCGACGTCGTCCAGCCGACGCTGTGGGCGGTGGAGGTCGCGCTGGCCGAGACCTGGCGGGCGTGGGGCGTCGAACCGGACGTGGTGATCGGGCACAGCATGGGCGAGGTGGCCGCCGCGTGCGTCAGCGGCGCGCTGTCCCTGGCCGATGGCGCCGCCGTGATCTGCCGGCGCAGCTCGCTCATGCGCGGCCTGGCCGGGCGGGGCGCGATGGCCGTGGTGGAGCTGTCGGTGGCGGACGCCGAGGCGGCGATCGCGGACGTGGCCGACCGGGTGTCGATCGCGGTGAGCAACAGCCGCAACTCCACGGTGGTCTCCGGGGACCCCGACGCCATCGCCGAGTTGCCGCGCAAGCTGGACGAGCAGGGCGTGTTCTGCCGTCCGGTCAAGGTGAACGTGGCTTCGCACAGCGTGCAGATGGACCCGATCCTGGAGGAGCTGGCGTCGCGCTTGGCGGGTCTGGAGCCGCGCGCGGGCACGATCCCGCTGCACTCCACGGTGACCGGTGAGCTGACCGACGGGCAAGAACTCGACCCGGACTACTGGGTGCGCAACCTGCGTCAGCCGGTGCGGTTCGTGGACGCCGTCACCGAGACCGCTTCCGCGGGGCCGACCGTGTTCGTCGAGATCAGCCCGCACCCGTTGCTGGTCAACGCGATCCAGGAGACGGTGGCGGAACTGGGGGTGGAGGGTCACGCCCTGCCGACGCTGCGGCGGGAGCAGCCCGAGCGGGCCACGATGTTGCGCGGGTACGGCACGTTGTACGAGAAGAACGCGCCCGTGCGGCTGGAGTCGCTGTACCCCGGTGGTCGTTGCGTGCCGCTGCCGCACTACCCGTGGCAGCGGGTGCGGCACTGGCTGGCGGAGAGCGGTTCCGGTGCGGTGGCCGACGGCGGCACCGCCCGGCCCTGGGAGACCGCGCTGGACCCGGCCGCCACCCCGTACCTGGTGCAGCACGAGGTCAACGGGGTGCCGCTGGTGCCGGGGACCGTGCTGTTGGAGGCCGCCCGGTCCGCCGCGACCGACGCGGCCAGCGGGATGCCGGTCGTGCTGTCCGAAGTGGACTTCGTGGACGCGCTCCTGCCCTCGCCCGGTGCGCTGCTGGTCGACCTGCACCCGGTGGAGGCGGGCGCGTGGCGGTTCGACGTGGGGCCGGCGGACGGGGTGCGGGCCACCGGGCACGTGCGGACCGTGCACGGCCTGGAGCCCACGCGGCCGGCCGAGTCGGTGGCCGAGGTGGGCGCGCGGTGCGTCGAGCACTGGGACGGCGACCGGTTCTACGCGTGGGCCGCGCGGGGCGGGACGGTGTGGGGCGAGGCGTTCCGCGGTGTGACCGACGTGTGGCGGGCGCCGGGCGAGGCGCTGGCCAAGGTGCGGCTGCCCGCGTCGCTGGCCGGGGAGCAGGCGGGTTACCTGCTGCACCCGGCGTTCTTGGAGGCGTGTGCCGCGCCGCTGCTGGCGGTGTTCGACACGCCGGTGTGGATGTTGGCCGAGCACGTCGCCGAGGTGCGCGTGCTCAACAGGGCGTCGTCGGTGTGGAGCCACGTTCGGGTGGTGGACATCGACTCCGGGGGAACCGCCACGGCGGACGTCGTGGTGCTGGACGACAGGGAGCAGATCGTGGCCGAGCTGCGGGGACTGCGGGTGCGCGCGAACGAGCCCCGGCACGCCGAACCGACTCACGCGGCACCGACCCACGCGGAGGCGGTGGCACCGGTCGAGCCGGCGGCCGTTCCCGCCGCGGGCGGGGCCGTGCTCGGCTCGGGGGCGGTGATCTCCCTCAAGGGCGAGTTCCGGCTCGAAGACCCATCGGGCACGGTGATCGAGCTGAGCGGCAGCCTGCGCGTGGTGCCGCCGGGCGGCGTGACTCCCGCATCGGCCCCCGTGGCGGAGACCCCGGACCGGCCCGTCGTTCCCGCCATGCCGCCGGTGTCGTTCTCGCGCAACGGCAACGGCACGAACGGATCCGCTCCGGCGGCCGGTCCCGCACTGGTCACCGCAACCGCCACCGTGCCGGCGCAAGGCCGACCGCGGCCGGAACGTTCGGCGGCGGAACGATCGTTACCGCAACGATCGTTACCGGAGCGATCGGAACCGCGAGCAGTCGACACCGGCACCGAGGTCCGCACCGCCGCCGAGGCCCGGACCGATGTGCCCGAGGACTCGGCGGGTGTGCTGGCCTACCTGGTCGAGCGGGTCGCGGCCGTGCTGGGCGCGCAGGCCGCGAAGATCGACACCCGCAAGCCGGTCACCGCGCTGGGCATGGACTCCCTGATGGCCCTGGAGGTCCGCGGCCGGCTCCAGAAGGAGCTCGGCGTCACCGTCCCCACCGCCGTGATCCTGCGCGCCGAGTCGCTGGACGCGGCGGCCGCCAAGATCGCGGAGCTGTTACCGGACGCCGGGGCGCCACGCCAGTGACCACGACCAGGACGGGACCGCGCACCCGGCTCATCCTGACCGCCCTCGTCGGGGCCCAGTTCATGATCTCGATGGACGCGACCATCGTGAACGTGGCGCTGCCGTCCATCAAGGAGCAGCTGGGCTTCGCCCAGGCCGACCTCGGCTGGGTGGTCAACGCCTACGCCCTGCCTTTCGGCGGTCTGCTGCTGCTCGGCGCACGCCTGGGCGACGCGCTGGGCACCAAGAAGGTGTTCGTGGCGGGCACCGTGCTGTTCTCGCTGGCCTCGCTGTGGTGCGGGCTGGCCGACAGCGCGGTGGCCCTGGTCGCGGCCAGAGCCCTGCAAGGGGTCGGCGCGGCGACCATGTCGCCGGTGGCGATGACGATGCTGGTGGCCGTCTTCGACGGACGGGCGCGGCACCGGGCGTTGGGCTGGTGGGGCGCCATGTCGGGCCTCGCCGGCGGACTGGGGATGCTGCTGGGCGGTCTGCTCTCGACCGCCTCGTGGCGGTGGAACTTCCTGGTCGCCGTGCCGGTCGGGGTGCTGGTCCTGGTGCTGTCGCGGCACCTGGACCAGCACCGCGTCCCGCGGGTCGGCCGGCCGGACGTGCTGGGCGCGGTGCTCAGCACGACCGGCCTGCTGCTGGTGGCCTACGCGGTCGTCGGCACCGAGCGGGACGGCTGGGCCGCCTGGTCGACCTCCGGGCTGCTCGGCGTCGCCTTGCTGCTGCTGGCCGGGTTCGTTCTGTGGCAACAAAAGGCCGCCGACCCGCTGGTGCCGCTGCGGATCTTCGGCAACCGGAACGTGTCGGCGGGCAACGCGGTGATCGCGCTGACCGGCGCGATCGGGCAGATCACCTACTTCATGCTCACCCTGTACCTCCAGCAGGTGCTGGACTACGGGCCGTTGGCCTCCGGCGCGGTGTTCCTGCCCATCAGCGCGGTCCTGCTGCTGGTGTCCACCCGGACGGCGTGGCTGATCAAGCTGGTCGGCCTGCGCGGGACCCTGGCGTTCGGGTTGGGCGTGACGGCGGTCGGGTCCCTGTGGATGTCCGCGGTGCCCACGGGCGGGGACTACCTGACCGACGTCGCGGGTCCCTCGGTGGTGTGGGCGTTCGGCTGGGGCATCGCGCAGGCCGCGTCGTTCATCGCGGGCGCGCAGGGCGTCGGCCCGGACCTCGCGGGCGTGGCCTCCGGGCTCATCGCCACCACCTACCGGCTCGGCGGCGCGATCGGGCTGGCCGTCGTGGTCACCGCGGCGGCCGTGCGCACCGAGTCCGCCGGCGGCTCGGTCGACGCGCTCACCGGCGGCTTCCGGCTGGCCTTCCTGGTCGCGGCGGGGTTCGCCGCGGTCGCCGCCGCGCTGTGCGCCCTGCTCCAACCCCACCGGTCCCGGACCCCCGCCCGGACCGGCGACTGACCACCTCTTCAGATTCGGAAAGAGCTCATGGACTTCACCCTCACCGAGCAGATGGTCACCTGGCGCAAGATCGCCCGGGAGTTCGCGGACGACGTGGTCCGCCCCGTCGCCGCGCAGCTGGACGCCGAGCCCGACCCGCGCGACGCCTGGTCGTGGGACCTCGTGGAGGCCGCCGAGGCGGCCGGGCTGCGCCAGGCGCCGCTGCCCGAGCGGTTCGGCGGCTCCGACACCGACTACGTGACCAACACGATCATCCTGGAGGAGATCGCGGCGGCCGACCTGGGCACCGCGGTGGTGCTGGCCCAGCACTGGAAGTTCGCCCAGATGCTCAACGAGCTGGGCACCCCGCACCAGCGCGAGAAGTACCTCGCGCGCAACGCCGCCAACCCGCGCGGGCTGTTCGCGGCGTCGTTCACCGAGCCGACCGCGGGCTCGGACAACATCCTGCCGTTCCGCAAGCCCGGCGCGGGCATGCAGACCTTCGCCGCGAAGGTCGACGGCGGGTACGTGCTCAACGGCATGAAGCACTACATCTCCAACGCCAACCGCGCCGACACCGTGCTGTGCTTCGCGCGCACCGACCGGGAGGGGCCGCTCACCGAGAGCGTGACCGCGTTCGTGGTGCCGACCGACGCCCAGGGCCTGCGGATCGGCAAGGTGCACGACAAGGCGGGCGAGCGGAGCGCCAACAACGCGGAGATCTTCTACGAGGACGTGTTCGTGCCCGACGAGGACGTGCTGGGCGAGCCCGGCACCGCGTTGCGCAGCGTGGGCCGGTTGCTGCGGGCCAGCAACGCCTACGCCGCCTCCTGCGCCCTGGGGATCGCGCGGGAGTGCTTCGACCGGACCGTGCGCTGGTGCCGCGAGCGCGTGCAGGGCGGCGTGCCGATCATCGAGCACCAGGCGGTCGGCTCGTACCTGGCGGACATGTACCTCAACGTGGACGTCAGCCGCACCTACATCTGGCGGGCGGCGTGGCAGGCCCGCACGCCGGAGACGTTCGACCCGGTGCTGGCCGTGGCGCCCAAGCTCGTCACCTCGGAGCGCACGTTCGACTCCGCGCGCCGGGCGATGGAGCTGTGGGGCGGCGCGGGCGTGATGCGGGAGAACGGCATCGAGAAGCTCCTGCGGGACGCGGCGATCTGGCTGCACTCCGATGGCACGAACATCATCCTGCGGGAGCGGATGGCGAACCTGCTGCGCACCGCCGACCCCGAGACCAACCCGTGGGACGGTGTGCCGGCCGAAGCGCCCATGATCGGGATCATCTGATGAGGTTGCGCGGCAAGGTCGTCGTCGTGACCGGCGGGACCCGCGGCCTGGGCCGGTCGATCGCGGAGGCGGCGCTGCTGGAGGGCGCGCGGGTGGTGTGCGCCGCGCGCTCCACCGGCGACCTGGAGCTGATCCGCGAGGTCGGGCACGACCGGGTGCACTTCCACCACACCGACGTCCGGGACCGGGCCTCGGTGGAGGCGTTGATGCGCGCCACCCACGACCGGTACGGGCGGCTGGACGTGCTGGTGTGCAACGCGGGCGTCAGCAACGACGGCATGGTGCGCGACCTGGGCGTGGCCGAGTGGTCCGAGGTGATCGACACCAACCTCACCGGGACGTTCCACTGCGTCCAGGCGGCGGTGCCCTACCTGGAGGCGCAGGGCGGCGGGCGGATCATCGTCATCTCCTCCGCGCTGTCCACGCGGGTCTCGCCGGGCGCGGGCGCGTACTCGGTGTCCAAGGCGGCGGTGGACATGTTCACCAAGGTGTGCGCGGCCGAGTTCGCGGGCACCGGCATCACCGTCAACGCGGTCGCCCCGGGGATCATCGACCAGGGCCTGGGCGCGCGGCTGGCCGAGAACGACCTGGTCTGGGACGCGGTCGAGGCGCGGCTGCTGGCCGGGCGGCCGGGCCGGGGCGAGGAGGTCGGCAACGCGGTGGTGTTCCTGGCCTCCGACGACGGTTCCTACATCAACTCGCACGTCATGGAAGTCAACGGAGGGCTGCTGTGGAGTTGAACGCGGGCGGTGGGCGGTGAAGGTCTCGCCGGAGGTCGTCATCGCCGCCGCGGTCGTCTGGCTGCCCCGGCACCGGGAGAGACCGGATCTGCCCGACGGCGCCGAGGCCGGGTACGACGAGGTGGCGGTGGCCGAGGGGCACTCGGGTCCGGAACTGGCGGTGCTGGCGGGGGAGGCCGCGCTGGCGTCGTCGGGCTGGTCCGGCGCGGACCTGGACCTGGTGGCGCACGCGTGGAGCTACCACCAGGGCCACGACTTCTGGTCGCCGGCCCACTTCGTCGCCGACCGGCTGGGCGCGCCCGCCGCCCTGCCGCTGGGCGTCCAGCAGATGTGCAACGGCGGCGCGGCGGCGCTCCAGACCGCCGTCGCGCACCTGGTGGCCGACCCCGCCGTGGAACGGGCGCTGGTGACCACCGGCGACCGGTTCTGCGGTCCGGGTTTCTCGCGCTGGACCGGGGACTACGGCGCGGTCTACGGCGACAGCGGGACCGCCGTCCTGCTGTCCCGGGGCCGGCCGGAGGACGCCCGCCTGCGGCTGCTGTCCATCGTCACGGTCGCCGCCCCGGAACTGGAACGCATGAACCGCGGCGACGACCCGTTCACCCCGGCCCCGCGCTGGTACCGGCCGGCGGTGGACGCGCGGGCGACCAAGAAGGCGTTCCTGCGCACCAGCGCGCCGGGCCTGTTCGGCGCGACGGAACGGGAGAAGATCCGGCGGGCGGTGACCGGGGCGCTGGCGGACGCGTGCGTGGCACCCGACGACCCCCGCCTGACCCGCGCGGTCCTGCCCCGGCTGCACCGGGGAGCGCTCGACGGCGTGTACCGGCCGTTGCTGGCCGAGCTCACCACCGCCGAGCCGGTGGACCCGGGGCACGTCACCGGGCACCTGGGCGCCGGGGACCTCGGGGCCAACCTCGCGGCGGTGGCCGAGGGGGCGACGGCTGGCCGGGGGGAGTTGGCGTTGGTGTTGAGCGCGGGTGCCGGCTTCTCGTGGTCGGCGGCCGTGGTCGAGGTGGTGTGACGATCTTTCACAATCACCCCGGCGCGTGGAATTCATGCGAAATCGGGTGAATAGCGTCGGAGAAAACCGCAGAAATCGGGGCGCGATCGGCGGTGCTATCTTCCCCGAATCCGATTTCCGGGGGAATTCACCGTGGTGCCGAATGGTGTTCGGAACAAGTGGGGTCCGGTGGGGCCGTGGCTGCTGCTCGGCCTGGCCGCGGTCGTGGCGGTGCGGACGGGGTTGTCGCCGGACGACACCCTGCCCGCGCTGCCGGACGCCCGCATCTACCGGGCCGGTGTGCTGACCTGGTGGTCGGGCGGCGACCTCTACACGACCCGGCTGCACGGCGGCGGGAACCCCGCGCTGTTCACCTACCCGCCGTTCGCACTGCTCCCGCTGTCCCCGCTGGTGGTGTTCCCGGTCGGGGCGGCGCTGCTGACGCTGGGCAGCGTGGCTGCGCTGCACCACGTGTTCCTGCTGGTCATCGACCACGTCCGGCCGGACCACCCGCGCCGCCACCTGGTCGCGGCCGTCGCCGTGGTGTGCGCGGTGCAGCTCGAACCCGTGGCGCAGACGGTGTACTGGGGTCAGGTCAACATCCTGCTGCTGTGGCTGGTGGCGCTGGACTGCCTGCACCGCAACCCGCGGTGGCCCCGGGGCGTGCTGGTCGGCATCGCGGCGGCGGTGAAGCTGACGCCACTGGTGTTCGTGCTGTTCTTCTTGTGCCGCAAGCGGTTCAGGGCCGCCGGGTGGGCGGTCGGGGCGTTCGCGGCGGCCACCGCCGTGGGGTTCCTGGTGGCGCCGGGCGCGTCGCGGTACTACTGGACCACGGCGGTGTGGTCGGCCAATCGGGTCGGCGAGGTGTCGTTGCCGGGCAACCAGTCCTTGCGCGGGATGCTGGTGCGCCTGGGCGTGCCGTCGCTGTGGGTGGTCGCCGTCGTGGTGGTGCTGGCGCTGGCCGGCTGGGTGGTGGTCCGCTCGCCGGGCGTCCTGCCCGCGTGGCTGGCCACGGCAGCGGTCGGGACCCTGGCGTCACCGATGTCCTGGTCGCACCACTGGGTGTGGCTCGCGCCGCTGCTGGTCGCGGCGGTCCTGTCGCCCCGACCCGTCCTCGCCCTGCCGGCTGCTGCGGCGGCCGTCCTCGGGCTGCACTGGGTGTTCCCGCCCGCGGTTGGCTCGCCGTGGTGGACGCACGTGCTCGGCGAGTCCTACACGCTCGTCGCGGTGTGCATGCTCGTCGTCCTGGCATGGCGCGTCCGTCCGCTCGGCCGCCGCCGCACCGCACCGCGTCCGGCCGTACAGCCCGAGGTGGCACCGCTCGGCACCTGACCGCGGCCCTACGATCCGGGAGGGGTCCCGAGGCGGTCCGGGCACACTGCGCGGGGAACCGAGGAGGCGGTATGAACACCGAAAGCCTGGCGCGCGACGTGCCGCGAGCCGCGCCCGGAGCCGTCGTCGCGCTCGCGGTGAGCGGCCGGATCAGCGTCGACCCCGTCGAGGGGCGCAGCGTGCGCTTCGGCCGCAACCGGCCCGACGTCGAGGTGTGCGTGGGCGAGACCGACCCGCGGGTGAGCCGGCAGCACGGCCTGCTCACCCGGCGCGCCGGGCGCTGGTGGGTCACCAACACCGGCCGGCTGCCCATCCGCCTGCCCAAGACCCGGTGGCTGTTCCGCGACGAGGACCCGGTGCCGCTGCCCGACGGCTACACGCCGCTGTTCATCCGCGGCTCGCACGACCGCGAGCACCTGCTGGAGCTCTACGTCGCCGGCGAGGACGGCCACCACCCGGCCACCCGGCACTCCGCGGTGACCCAGCCGCCCAAGCGGTGGCGGCTCACGCCCGACGAGCACCTGCTGCTGGTCGTGCTCGGGCAGCGCTACCTGCTGCACGAGGCCAACCCGCAGCCGGTGTCGCGCCAGCACGCCGCCGAGATCCTCAACGAGCTGCAGCCCGACGCGGGCTGGGGCGTCAAGCGGGTGGAGCACATGGTCGCCGACGTGCGGGCGCGGCTGTCCGCGGCCGGGGTGCACGGGCTGCTGCGCGAGGAGGTCGGCGAGCCCGTGGGCAACGCGCTCAACGACAACCTGCTGCGCGAACTGGTGCTGTCGACCACGCTCGTCCCGCCGGACTTGGCGCTGCTGGACCCGATCTCCTGACCGCAATTCTCGGTGAAAACCGGTTCACGCCGAAATCGTCGGGATGCCGTGTCGCACGCAACGGAGTCAGTACACTACTCCTCGTGCGCACGGGGGATGTGGTGGGCGGGCGTTACGAATTGGAGGACGCCCGCGGTTCGGGTTCCGGGGGCATGGTCTGGTCCGCCTTCGACCGGAAGCTGAAGCGGCGCGTGGCGCTCAAGCGGCCCCACGCCGCCGCGGACGAGGCCGACCGCGCCCGCTTCCGCCGCGAGGCCGAGACCGCCGCCCAGGTGCACCACCCCAACGCGGTCGCGATCTTCGACACCGTCGACGCCGACGACTGCTGGCTGGTCATGGAGCACCTGCCGGCCGACAGCCTGGACAAGGTGCTCGCGGCGCGGGGCGCGCTGCCGCCGGAGCGGGTGGCGCGGATCGGCGTGCAGATCGCCGGCGCGCTGGCCGCCGTGCACGCGAAGAACATCGTCCACCGGGACGTGAAGCCGGGCAACATCCTGGTCACCGACGACGGCCTGGCCAAGCTGACCGACTTCGGCATCTCCATCTGGCGCGAGGGCACCCGCACCGACGACGGCCGGATCAGCGGCACCCCGTCCTACACCGCGCCCGAGGTGGCGAGCGGCTACCCGGCTGGCCGCACCTCGGACGTGTTCTCCCTGGGGGCCACGCTGTTCGCGGCGGTCGAGGGCGAGCCGCCCTTCGGCCACGGCGAGCCGCACGAGGTGCTCCGGCGCGCCCGCCGCGGCGAGATCCCCCCGATGCGCCAAGCCGGTCCACTCACCCCGCTGCTGGCGGAGATGCTGCGCAAGCGCCCCGAGACCAGGCCGACCGCCGACGAAGTCCGATCAAGGCTCAAGGAGATCGTCGGCGACTGGGAACCGCCCCAGGCGCAGCCCTCCGCGCCTGCCCGCGCCCGCCGCCCCCTCCAGGCCGCTGCGGGCGCCCTGGTCGTCGCGGCGGTCGTGGCGGGGGCGTTGGCCTGGCAGAACCGCGCCCCGGCCGCCTCCCCGCCCGCACCGCGCGCCGACCTCATCGGCGACGAACGCACCGCCGACGTGTGCGCGCTGCTCGACCTGGCGCGGCTGCGCCGGTTCGGCAAGCCCGAGATCGACACGACCCAGGGCAACTTCAACCGCTGCGACGCCATGATCGACGTCGGCGCGGCCAAGCCGGTGGACGTGGAGGTCCAGGTGATCACCCGGACGTCCCGGGGCGTGCAGGGCCGGCCGGGGGAGATCCTCGAGGAACCCTCGGAAACCAGCGAGTGCGACCGGACCGTGGTGGTGGACGACGTGTACGCGGTGCGCGTGTCGACCAAGCTGAAGAACCCGCCGCTGGACCTGTGCACCGTGGAGACGACCGCCATCGACGGCGTGCTGGCGACCCTGGCGGCGGGCCCCCTGCCCCGGCGGGCGACCCCGTTCCCGGAGGGTTCCCTGGCCCACGTCGACGCCTGCACGCTGCTGGACGCCAAGTCCCTGGCCACGCTGGCGGGGATCGACGCGGGGAAGGCGGTGAACGTGTTCGGGCACTGGGGCTGCAAGTGGTTCGACAGCGTCGGCGGCCCCGGCATCAACCTGCGCTACGACCAGCACATGGCCCAGGAGCTGCCGGAGGGCAGCCTGGTGGACCTCGGCGGCCACCCCGGGTACGTCAAGGTCGAGGTGGGGACGACCAAGGGCTGCACCGTCAACATCCCGCACCGGCCGGCGCGGGTGGCGCAACGGGCGACCATCGACTTGGTGGTGCTGACGGTGGCGGGCGACCGCCCGAACGCCGACTACTGCCCGCGAGCCCAAAGCCTGGCCACAGTGGCCGCCGCCAACCTGCCTTCCTGACCCCGCCTCAGCCCCCGCCGTCCCGCCTCAGCCCCCGCCGTCCCGCCTCAGCCGCCCGCCTCAGCCTCCGCCGCCCCCCGCCTCCGCCGCCCCCCTCAGCGCCGCCTGCGGCGAGGCGCCGCCTGCGGCGAGAGCGGCAGGGGCGGCAGGCAGGGCAGGGCGGCAGGGGCAGGGCAGGGGCGGCGGGCGGGGGCCTCGCCGCGGGCGGTGCCTTGCCGCGGGCGGGTGGCAGTGCGGCTAGGCAGGGGCGGCAGGGGCAGGGCAGGGGCGGCGGGCGGGGGCCTCGCCGCGGGCGGTGCCTCGCCGTAGGCGGGTGGCAGTGCGGCTTGTGCAGGGGCGGCTTGGCGGGGACGGCGGGTGGGAACACGAACCCCGCGCCACCTACCGAGAACCCGGACCCACGTCCCCCGCCTCCAACGGCCCCCGCACCACCTCCGCATCCGACCGCTCGTCCGCGCCGACATCGGTACCGACCCGCGCCTGCCCGTCCATGTCATCGGCGACGAACGCGAACCCGCCCCGCGCGGCGTCGACCGCCGGGCTCCCGGCACCGATCCGGTGCACCGGCCCTTCCCGCCGCAACAACGGGTCCACGACACGAATCGCCTCAACCGGCTGCGCCACCCCCACACTCGCCGTCCCAGTCGGCCACGCGATGTTCCCGACATAGCTCGAATTCACCGGCGTCTTGCGCTCGTCGAACAGCTTGCCCTGCCCGCCGGTCACCACGTTGTCGGCGATGGTGCAGTCGATCGGCGGGTACGGGTAATTGGCCCCGATCTCGATGTTCGACACGTTCCCGACGAACGTGTTGTTCACGACGATCGCCCGGTAGACCCGCCAATGCGCGTTCAGCGCACCCTCGACGTCGACGTCCCCGCCGTCGATCTGCAACGCGGCGTCGTACCCGGTGCCGGTCAGGCCCTCGAAGTGGTTGTTGTAGACCTTGTGGTCCCGGCCGTAGAGCCGGATGCCGCCGGTTCCAGCCTTCCCGCCGCCGAGGAAGAAGTTGCCCTGCAACGTCCCGCGGTCGCCGTGCCGGTGTGACAACGTGCCCTGGGAGTTGCGGAAAGTGTTGTAGCGCACGATGTTGTCGTTGCTCTTCACCGTGACGATCTCCGGGTCGCCGTCGCAGTTCTCGAACAGGTTCGCCTCGACGACGGTGAACCCGCTGGACCGCGAGATGGTGCTCCGACCGACCCGGACGGCCTCCATGTCGTTGGTGGCGCGGGGGCCGATGTTGCGGAAGTGGTTGTGGTCGATGCGGTCGTGTTGGGACTGCTCGGTTTCCGAGCCCTCGACCACGACGAAGTTGCCGAGTTGGTGCTTCTCCTCGAACAGGTTGTGGTCGATGCGGTTGTGGTGGCTGTCGGCGCCCTGGACGAGCACCCAGTACAGCGTCGACTCCTCGGTGAGCCGGAAGTGGTTGCGGGTCAACCGCACGTGGTTCGACCCGGTGATCAGCAGGGTCGACCGGTTGGTCCAGGTGAACCCCTCGAAGGTCACGTGCGACGAGTTCGCCACCTCCAGCTGCCCGTCCTCGACCACCGCTCGACCGCGGTGGGCCGCTACAACGGTGATGGGCCGGGCCGCGGTGCCGTGCCGGTCCTTCATCGCGCCGATCGCGTACCGGCCGTCGGCGACCACGATCCGGTCCCCGGCGCGGGCTTCGGTCAACGCGCGTTGGAGCCGCGCCGAGTCCCTGACGTGGACGGTGTGGCCGCCTGCGGACGACGGCGGCCCGCTCACGACCGTCACCCCCAGCGCGAGCAACACCGCCAACAGCACACGCGTCATCGGGCCCCCTCTTCACCACGGGTGCGGGACATCGGTCCAGCGTCGTCCACCGCCGGTGGGACCAGTCCCGGGGACGGGTCCCCGGTGGTTGCCCCCACTCTGCGCCCATGGGCAAATTCACAGTGCGGGTGGAGGCTCTGCGCGGCGTGGCCGACGGGTACGGCAGGGTCCGCGACGACGTGTCCGACACCAACCAGCAGAGCAGGCCGCTGGCGAGCATCCAGCCGCCGATGGCCGATCCGGCGACCACGGCGTTCGTCGCCGCCGCGTCCCAGGCGGGCCAGGCGCACCTCGACTCGGTGGGCCGGATCGAGCAGGACCTGGGGACGCGGACCGAGGAGCTGCACGCCACCGTCCGGCAGTACGCCGGGACCGAGCACGACGTCGACCACCTGATGACGGGGCGCGAACGATGACCGGGTTGAGCGGGTACGAGATCTACCTGATGGTGTCGCAGAGCGCCGGGCCGGAGGTGTTGACCCAGGCGGCGGACCTGGCGCGGGACGCGGGCGTCCGCGTCCAGGCCGCCGGCGACCAGGCGCGGCAGCTCTCCGCCACCATCCCGACCACGTGGGGGGGCGCGGCGGCCGACCGGGCGGTGCAGGCCGGGCAGCCGATCGAGCAGGGGCTGCGGGGCGCGCAGGAGCACGTCGAGCAGCTCGACGCCGCGGTGCGGGCGCAGGCGCAGAACTACGCGCGGTTCCGGCCGCTCGTGTGGCCGATGGCGACGCCGGAGCCGCCCGAGCTGACCCTCTACGACCAGCTCACGCCGTGGGACACCGACAACGAGCTCGCGCGCAAGCAGTGGTTCGAGGCCGACGCGAACAACCGTCGCGTCTACGCCGAGTACGTCGAGGCGACCCGGCAGAACCAGGCGATGCTCCCGCAGGCCGCCCCGGCTCCCAGCGGTGCGCAAGGCGCGAACACCGCCGTGCAGAGCGCGGGCGGGTCGGGCGCGCGGTCCGCGAGCTCCGCGCCGCCGCAGGTCGGAGGAGGGGGCTCCACCACACCGTCGTCGGCCGGAGCGGCAGGCGCCGGGGGCGGTGGGCAGGCTTCCGCGCCGCCGGAGGTCGGGGGCAGCGGCAAAACACCGGCCGGCGGCGGCAAGACGGCGGCCAGCAACGCCGGTGGCGAGGACGGGGACCTCGCCGGCCGGGTGCCCGCCGTGCCGGGGTCGGGCGCGGCGAAGCAACCGGCGGACCGGACGGCGCTCGCCGACTCGCCCGGTGTGCCCGGCGGGGTGCCGGGTGGGCTGCCGATCACGGCGACGCCGCGCTCCGGCCGCGACACCGAGCGCCCGTCGAGCGTGCCGAAGAGCGACCACCTGGGCGGTGGTGGTGCCGCTCCGGTGCTGCCGGGCGGCGTCGCGATCGGCGATCCGACCGGGACCAGGGGTCAGAGGGGTGCCCTGGGCGCGGGCGACCGCACGGGTGTGATGGGCCGGACGCCGTCCGGCAGCCCGGTCGCGGCAGGGGCCGGGGCCGGGGCCGCAGCGGGTAGGCCGGGCGTGGCGGGTATGGGCGGTTTCGCGCCGCACGCCCCGCACGCGCGGGACGACGACGACCGGGAGCACAAGCGCACCGTGTACCTGGACGAGGACACGGACGAGCTCTTCGGTCGCTTGCCGACCAGTACGGTGCCTGTGATCGGGGAGGACTGATGTTGCGCGCACCGGTGGTGTTGTCGGACACGGCGTTCGACGTGCTGTGGCACCGCGACGACCTCGGCGAGCACCACACCGTGCTGCACGTGCCGCCCGCCGAGGCCAACCCGCTGGAGGTGGAGAACGCCCTGTTCCGCGAGGGCGTGCGGGTGGACGACACGCTGGAGGCGCTGCGGGTGCTCGCGCACGCGGACTTCGAGTGCTTCGGCTGGATCGCGTTCACCCGCGAGCTGACCCTGCCGGTCGTCGCGGCCACCGCCGGCCGGCACGGCGTCTTCGCCTTGCGGGACAACGGTCACGTGCGGATCGACGCGCTGCACGGGGACCCGTCGGACACCCTCGCGGCCTGCCTGCCGGAACTGCCGCCGGGCCGGGGGACGTCGATCAACGCCCGCGCGGAGGACGCCCACCGGTCCCCGGCCCTGGTCGAGCTGATGCGTCGCCCGCGCACCGGCGTGGCCAAGCTCTACGCGGCCCGCCGCGACCGCTACGGCCGCCGCCGGCGCTCGGAGTCCTTCGTCACCACCCTCGACTGCCCGGACGGCCGCTGGCTGGTGGTCCGCTACACCGACAAGCGCGGCCAGCACTGGGTGCACGCCACCCCCGCCGGCCGCCCGGTCATCCGGGAGTGGCTGCACCGCCTGGGCACCTGAGCGCCTCGGCAGCGGGCCGCCTCGGCCCGCTGCCCGGCTGGGGCATGCTGGAGTGCGTGATCGACGACTTCGCGAAGGACTACCTGCACGGCGACCTCCAAGAGGTGCGGGAGGTGATGGTGCGCAAGGTCGACGGGTTGTCCGAGTACGACATCCGGCGGCCCCTGACCTCGACCGGCACGAACCTGCTGGGGCTGGTCAAGCACCTGACCCTGACCGAGGCCCGGTACTTCGGCGAGGTGTTCGGCCGGCCGTTCCCCGAGCCCGTGCCGCGCTGGGACGACCTCGAACAGCGCGGCCGGGACCTGTGGGTGACCGAGCACGAGACGCGGGAGGAGGTCGTCGACCGCTACCGGCGGGCCTGGGAGCACTCCGACGCGACGATCGCCGCGCTCGCCGTCGACGCCCCCGGGCACGTGCCCTGGTGGCCGCGGCCGGACGTGGTGTTGTTCAACGTCCTGGTGCACGTGCTCACCGAGACCAACCGGCACGCGGGCCACGCCGACATCCTGCGCGAGCAGCTGGACGGCGCGGTCGAGGTGAGCGGGAAGGGTCCGGAGTTCTGGGCCGAGAGGCGTGCGGAGATCGAGCGGGCGGCGCGGGCGGCGGGCTGAGACGGCGAACCGGTTCGACACCTGACCGGACGATTGTGACGCCCATTCGCGCCCCATACGGTCGAGGAGGAGCCAACCGGTTCGACCGTCGCGCGAGGGTGAGGAGCGAGCATGGCCAGAGTGCTGGTCCTGGCGGGTGACGCCGCCGAGGAGCTGGACTCGATGTACCCGGTCTTCCGCCTGCGGGAGGGCGGTCACGAGGCGGTCGTGGCCGCTCCGACCTCGCGCGCGATCAAGCTGGTCGTGCACGACTTCGAGCCCGAGTGGGACGCCTACACCGAGAAGCCGGGCCACACGCTGCCGGTGGACCTGGCGTTCGCCGACGTCGACCCCGAGGGGTTCGACGGGCTGGTGATCCCGGGCGGGCGGGCGCCGGAGTACATCCGGACCGACCCGGACGTGGCCCGCATCGTCCGGCACTTCTTCGAGCGCGGCCTGCCCGTGGGCACGATCTGCCACGGCCCGCAGGTGCCCGCCGCCCTCGGCCTGCTCAAGGGCCGCACCACCGCCGCGTTCCCGCCGCTGAAGGTGGACATGGAGCTGGCCGGCGCCACCTTCGTGGACGCGCCGGACGTGGTGGACGGGGCCATGGTGTCGTGCCGCGGCTGGCCGGACCTCCCCGAGTGGTCCCGCGCGTTCATGGACGTGCTGGAGAAGTCGCAGGTCCCCGCCTGACGTCCCCGGCGCTACGATCGCGGGGGTGAGGCGCGGCGCACCTCGGGGGAGGACCGCATGGCGGGTCCGCACGGCGTGGACGAGGCGGAACTGGTCGCCGCCTACGAGAGCAACGTTGCCGCGCAACGATTACAGGCGGCCGGGAACCCCGCTCACCGCGCCCACCTCGCCGCCGCGCTGAACAACCTCGGCATGCTCCACAACGCGCTCGGCCGGCACGCGGAGGCGGTCGCGGCCGTCGAAGAGGCCGTCGCGGTGTTCCGCGAGGTCGTCGCCGAGGACCCGGGCCGCCGGTACGAGTTCGCCGTCATCCTGACCAACCTGGGCATCGTCCGCGCCCCGACCGCTCCGGACGCCGACGTGCTCGACGCCTTCCGGGAAGCCGTGTCGTGGTGGCGCGCCCTGGCCGCGGACGACCCCGCCCACCTGCCCGACCTCGCGGAAGGCCTGCTCAAGCTCGGCGAGCAGTGCGGCCTGCGGGGTCGGGACGAGGACAGCGTGACGGTCCACGAGGAAGCCGTCGCACAGCACCGTCGCCTGGACCCCGGGAACCCCGTCCACGTGTCCGGCCTGCTGTCCGCGCTCACGAACCTCTCCTTCGCCTACAACACGGTCGGCCGGTCCGCGGACGCGGTCCCGCCGGCCGAGGAGGTCGTCGCCCACCTGCGGGCACCGGCCGCCGCGAACCCGGCCCACCGGCCCGACCTCGCCCAGGCGCTGACCCGGCTCGGCAACCGCTACCAGGCGGCGGGCCGGGCCGCGGACGCCCTGCGCTGCGCCGAGGAAGCCGTGGCGCTGGAACGCGAACTTGCCGCCGAGGACCCGGACCACGTGCTCAGGTTGGCGCAAGCCTTGGCGAACCTGGCACATGCTCGCCGCGAGGTGGGTGGGTCGGGGGTTCCCGCCGGTGAGGAGGCTGTCGCGTTGTTGCAGCGCCTGGCGTCCCACGACGCGGCGCTGCAACCGGTCTTGGACGTTGTTTCGGCGAACCTGGAGAACCACCGGCGGGCGGCCGGCGACCACAAGCGCAAGAAGCGCTTCTGGCGCTCCTGAGGACCGAGGTCCTCGACGCGCTCGTGCACCCGCGGTGACCGGGTGCGGGAGGCAGAACTCCACTTCCGCGCGGTTTGCGTCGGGTAATCCGGCCCATCGGGTGCCACCGGCGGCTGCTCGGTGCGCACGTGAGGTGGTCGTGGGGGCCGACACGGATGGCTTGGGCTTGCCGTCGGGTGTAGCGGGTTCCGTTCGCTAGGTGCGTTGGTGCGCCTCAGGTAGTCATGGGATGACGAGCGCGTGTCGCATGTGGACACGAGCACCTGGAGGCGGAAGGCGCCGGTGTGGGAACACTTGACGGGGACGTGTGGGACGTCGCGGTGGTCGGGGCCGGGCCGGCGGGCGCCAGTGCGGCTCGGGTGGCGGCCGAGGCCGGGTGTCGGGTGGTCCTGCTGGAGCGTGCGGCGATCCCCCGGTACAAGACCTGCGGTGGCGGGTTGATCGGGTGTTCGCAGGCGTACCTGCCCGCCGGGCTGCGTGTCCCGGTCCTCGACGAGATCGAAGCGGTGACCTTCGGGCTCGACGGCGCCAAGCAGCGCACGCTGCGCAGCGAAGGGCCGGCGCGCTGCAAGATGGTCTTCCGCGACGAGTTGGACGCCGCCCTGACCCGGGTCGCGGCGGAGGCCGGCGCGGTGGTGCGCGACCGGACGACCGTGGCGGGCGTCGAGGACGACGGGGGCGTGGTCGCGCTGCGCACCGGGGCCGGGGACCTGGTGCGGGCCCGAGCGGTGGTGGGCGCGGACGGCAGCGCGAGCCGGGTCGGTCGGCACGTCGGGGTGCGGTGCGAGCAGGTGGACCTGGCGCTGGAGGTCGAGGTGCCGGTCGACCGGCGGACGGCGGCGCGCTGGCGCGGCCGGATGCTGATGGAGTGGGGGCCGCTGCCGGGGTCGTTCGGTTGGGTGTTCCCCAAGGGTGACGTGTGCACGGCGGGTGTCGTCGCGGCCAAGGGGCAGGGCGAGGCCACCAGGGCCTACCTGCGCGACTTCCTGGACCGGCAGGGCCTGGCGCACCTGACCCCGCTGCACGACACCGGTCACCTGACCCGGTGCCGCCGGCCGGGATCGCCGTTGGCCCGGCACCGGACGGTGGTCGCCGGCGACGCCGCCGGGCTGTGCGACCCGTGGTCGCGGGAGGGGATCTCCTTCGCGCTGCGGTCGGGGGTGTGGGCCGGGGAAGCGGCCGTGCGGCTGGCGTCGGCCGACGACGCCGACCTGGAACGCGAGCGGTCCCGCTACGCCGAGGTCGTGCGCACGACGCTGGAGGCGGAGATGCGTGCCTCGCGCCGGATCATGGACGTCTTCACCTGGCGACCCGGCCTGGTGCACGCGGCGCTGACCTCCGTGCCGCCGGTGTGGCGGCGGGTCGACTCCTACCTCGGCGGCGCGACCACGATCCCCGCCCTGCTCGGCACCCCCGCCGCCCGCGTGGCGCTGAAGGTCCTCGACCTCATCCGGTGAAACCCGCTCCCAGCAAAGGAACCCGGCCGTGGCAGCACAACAAGAGCAGACCCCCGTGGCGATCATCGGTGCCGGTTGCCGCGCGCCCGGGGGCGTGACCTCCCCGCGCGAGCTGTGGCAGGTGCTCCTGGACCGCCGGGACGTGGTCGCCGGGGCCGGCCCCGCCCGCCGGTGGTCCGAGCACGAGCGCACGGTGCCCGCCGACCTCGTCGACGAGCCCGCGCTGGAGCACGGCAGCTTCGTGGACGGCATCGACCTGTTCGACCCCGGTTTCTTCGGGGTCCCGGTCACCGAGGCACCCAGCGTCGACCCGCAGCACCGGCTGCTGATGGAGACCACCTGGGAGGCGCTGGAGGACGCGGGCGTCCCGCCGAAGTCGCTGGCCGGGTCGCGCACCGGCCTGTTCATCGGCATCTCCGGCGCGGACTACGCCAAGCGGTTCAGCATCGCCGACTTCAACGTCTACCACGGCATCTCGGCCATCCCGTCGGGCGCA
The DNA here is from genome assembly GCF_003634995.1 of Saccharothrix variisporea. Lineage (GTDB taxonomy): Bacteria > Actinomycetota > Actinomycetes > Mycobacteriales > Pseudonocardiaceae > Actinosynnema > Actinosynnema variisporeum. The sequence continues at coordinate 81,561 of NZ_RBXR01000001.1, forward strand.
CCGGGGCGGATCTCCTACATCCTCGACGTCAACGGGCCGTCGGTGGCCGTGGACGGCGCGTGCGCGTCCTCGCTGGTCGCGGTGCACCTGGCGTGCCGGTCGCTGCACGCGGGCGAGTCCGACCTGGCGTTGGCGGGCGGCGCGACCGTGCAGCTGGAGTGGGGCGGGCTGGTCGGGTTCGCGCGGGCCGGCGCGTTGTCGTCCCGGGGCCGGTGCGCGGCGTTCGACGCGAGCGCGGACGGGTTCGTGCGCGGCGAGGGGTGCGGGATGGTCGCGCTCAAGCGGCTCGCCGACGCGCAGCGCGACGGCGACCGGGTGCTGGCCGTGATCGCCGGGACCGCGATCAACCACGCCGGCCGCGTCCGGGGCATCACGCAGCCGTCGCGGTCGGCGCAGCGGGCGGTGGTGACCGCGGCGATGCGCGCGGCGGGCGTGACCGCAGGCGACATCGGGTACGTCGAGGCGCACGGCACGGGCACCCCGGTGGGTGACCCGATCGAGTTCGGCGCGCTGCGGGACGCGTACGGGTCGGCGGACGGGCCGTGCGCGCTCGGCTCCCTGAAGACCAACTTCGGTCACCCGGAGAGCGCGGCGGGCGTGCTCGGGCTGATCAAGGCGGCGCTGGCGGTGCGCACCGGCGTGATCCCGGCGAACCTGCACTTCACCCGGTGGAACCCGGAGATCGACGCCGAGGGCACCCGGTTCTTCGTGCCGACGGTGTCCACGCCGTGGGAGGGGACGCGCCGGGCCGCCGTGTCGGCGTTCGGCGTGACCGGGGCGAACGCGCACGCCATCGTCGTGCAGGCCCCGCCGGCTCCTGCGCGCCCGCCTGGTCGCGCGTCGGGCACGCTCGTGCACGCGGTGTCGGCGGCGTCGGTCGGCGGGCTGGCCGCGACCGCCGCTCGGCTCGCCGACCACGTCGAGGCGGCCCGGCCCCGGCTGGACGACGTGGCGCACACGCTCGCCGCGCGCCGCAGCCACCTGTCCACGCGGGCCTGCGTGGTGACCGGTGATCGGGCGGAGCTGCACGAGGGGCTGCGGGCGCTGGCGCGGGGCGAGGAGCACCCGGCCGTGGTGACCGGGGCGACGGGGGAGCCGGGCAGGCCGGTGTGGGTGTTCTCCGGGCACGGGTCGCAGTGGGCGGGGATGGCGCGGGACCTGCTGGACCGCGATCCCGTGTTCACCGCCATGATCGACCGCTTGGACCGCGTGCTCTCCGACGAGGACGGTGCGGGTGGCGTGGCGTCCGGCGTGGAGCGTGCGGTGGGCGCGGCCTCCGGCCCCCGTCTCGATCATCGCACGGGGGACCGACAGTCCACGCGGGACGGTCGAGTGGGGATGTCGGTGCGGCGGCTGTTGGCGGCTGGGGAGCACCTGGAGCGGATGGACGTCGTGCAGCCGGTGGTGTTCGCGGTGCAGACGGCGTTGGCCGCGGTGTGGCGGGAGTGGGGGGTCGAGCCGGCGGCGGTCGTCGGGCATTCGATGGGGGAGGCCGCCGCGGCGGTGGCGGCCGGGATCCTCACGCCTGAGGAGGGTATGCGGATCACGGTGATCCGGTCGTCGTTGCTGCACAAGGTGCGTGGTGGGTGCATGGCGGTCGTGGCGCTGCCGGTCGAGCAGGTCGAGGTGGAGATCGCCGACGCTCCCGGTGTGTCGGTGTCGGTCGTGACGGCACCCGCTTCGACCGTGGTGGCCGGCGGCGAGGACGTCGTGGAGGCGTTGCTGGCGGGGTGGCGGGAGCGGGGGGTGTTCTGCAAGCGGATCGCGGTCGCCGTGGCCGCGCATTCGCCGCAGGTGGACCCCGTGCTGGGCGAGATCGCCGAGCGGACGTCGTGGTTGGCCGGTGCGCCGCCGCAGGTGCCGTTCTACTCGACCGCGGGCGATCCGCGGGAGCCGGTCGTCTTCGACGGCGCGTACTGGGCGCGCAACCTGCGGGTGCCGGTGCGGTTCGACCTCGCGTGCCGGGCGCTGGTGGAGGACGGGCACGAGGTGTTCCTGGAGCTGTCGCCGCACCCGCTGCTGACGCAGGCGGTCGAGGAGACCGGGGCCGCGCTGCGCAGCCCGGTCGTCGCCGTGCCGTCGCTGGTGCGCGAGCGGGACTCGCGGGACTCGCTGTGCCGTGCGGCGGCGGCCCTGCACGTGGCGGGCGCGCCGGTGGACCTGGACGCCGTGAACGGCGGTGGCGCGTTCACCCCGCTGCCGCCCACGGCCTTCGACCGCGCCCGCTACTGGCAGGAACCGGCCCGCCGGCCGCGCGGCACGCACCCGTGGCTGGGCGAGCGCACGGCCGTGGCCGACCCGGACGCCGAGGACCGCACGCGGTACGTGTGGACCGCCGACCTGGGCACCGACCAGGTCGACTGGCTGGTCCAGCACACCCTGCGCGGCACACCCCTCGTGCCCGGCGCCCTGCACGCCGAGCTGCTGCTGGCCGCCGCGACCGACCTGCTGGGCTGCGGCCCCGACCAGGCGTGCCTGACCGACGTGCGCTTCACCCGCATGGTGCCGCTGACCGGCCGCGTACCGGTGCAGGTGACCGCGACCCGCGCCGGCGGGCGGGTGGAGCTGGAGGTCGTCCAGCACAGCGGCGGCGGCTGGGACCGCGTCGCCTCGGCCACCGCCACCCGCTGCGAGGCGGCCGTGGACGTCCGCGACCCGCTGCCCGTCCCGGGGACGACCCGCCCGACCGACGACCTGTACGCGGCCCTGCGCCGCATGGGACTGGACGGCGGCCCGGCGTTCCACGCGATCACCGGGCTGGGGGACGACGGCGTGACCCGCGTGGCCGTGCCCGAAGACGCACCGATCCGCGCGGGCAAGCCCAAGGTGCACCCGGCGCTGTTCGACGGCTGCCTGCTGTCCGTGGCCTCGCTGCTGGTGGAGCCCGGCGCCGACACACCGTGGCTGCCCACCGCGATCGCCGGCCTCGTCCTGCCGCCCGACCCGAACCGCATCACCTGGGTCCGCCCGGAACTGCGTCGCGACGGCGAGGACGCGGCAACCGGCCGTGCCGACCTCTACGACGGGACGGGGCAGTGGGTCGGCGCTCTGGAGGGCGTGGAGCTGGTCCGGCACGCGGGCGCGTCCGGCGGGCGCGCACTGCTCAACTCCCGCCTGTACGAACTGACCTGGACCCCCGCGCCACTGCCCGAGCCCGGCGCGCACGCGGGGTCGTGGGCGATCCTGTCCGAACCCGGCGACCGGACCGGCCTGGCGGACCGGCTCAGGTCGGCCCTGGTCGCGCGCGGCGGCCGGATCGTCGCGCCCGCGGAATCGTCGGTGGGTCGTGAGACGATCGAGACGGGGGCCGGAGGCCACGCCGGCGTCGTCTGGTGCGCCACCGGCGAGCTTGGTGATCTCGAACGGGTGAGTCAGGTCCTCGAGCTGCTGCGCGAACACGCCGAGCTCCCGTCCCCGCCCCGGTTGTGGCTGGTCAGCGCGGGTGCCCGCCCGGTGCTCGACGGCGACCCGGTGGCGCCCGGCGTGTGCGCGCTGCGCGGTGTGCTGCGGGTGGCGTCCATCGAGCAGCCCCGCTCCGCCGTCACCTGGGTCGACACCGACGACGGCGACGCGACCGACCTCGCCGCCGAGCTGACGGCGGCCACGCCGGAGACCGAGGTCGCCTGGCGCGCCGGGCAGCGCTACACCGCCCGCCTGTCCCGCACCCCGCTCGCCCTCCGCCCGCCGCGCACGGCCGGCGAGCGGGACGTGGTGGCGGGCGTGGACCCGTACGTGCTCGAACCCGACCCGGACGGCGGCCTGGACCGGCTCCGCGTGGTCGCCACCGGGGAACCACCGCGCCACCCCGGGCCGGGGCAGGTGCTGCTGCGCCCGGCGGCGACCACCGTGCACTTCCGGGACGTCCTCATCGCGCTGGGCATCTACCCGACCGACGACGGCGTCCTGCCCGGCCTCGGCTCGGACGCCTCCGGTGAAGTCCTCGCGGTCGGCCCCGGAGTCGAGCACGTGCGTCCCGGTGACCAGGTCGTCGGGGTCCTGCCGGACGGGCGCGGGACGATGGCGTCGGAGTGCCTGGTGCCCGCCGCGTTCACCGTGCGCGTGCCGGACGGCCTCGCCCCGGTGGACGTCGTGCCCTCCGTGCTCACCTACCTCACGGCCTGGCACGCCCTGCACGACCTGGCGGGCCTGCGCGCGGGCGAGACCGTGCTGGTGCACTCCGCCGCCGGCGGCACCGGCCTCGCCGCCGTGGCGGTCGCGCGGCTGCTCGGGGCCGTCCCGATCGGCACCGCCGGCACCGAGGCCAAGCGCCGCCACCTGCGCGAGCAGGGCGTGACCCACGTCTTCGACTCGCGGACGCTCGACTTCGCCGACCAGGTGCGGGAGGCGACCGGCGGCCGGGGCGTGGACGTGGTGCTCAACTGCCTGACCGGGGCCGCCATGCGGGCGTCGCTGGGGTTGCTCGCCCCGACCGGGCGGTTCGTCGAGATCGGCAAGCGCGACCTGTACGACGGGGCGCGCGTGGACCTGCGCGCGTTCCGGCACGGCATCACCTACGCCGCGCTGGACCTGGTCCTCACCGCGTCGGAACGGCCGGACGTGTTCCGCGCCGCCCTGCTGCGGGTGGTGGCCGAGATCGAGGCGGGGAACCTGCCGCTGCTGCCCCGCGACGTCGTCCCGCTGACCGACGCGGCCGAGGGGTTCAAGCGGCTCGCCTCCGGTGAGCACATCGGACGGATCGCCGTGGAGTTCCCACCGCCGGGGCAGCGCGTGCGCGCCCACGTCCGGGCGCGGGAGGACGTCGTGCGCCGCGGCGGGTCGTACGTCATCACCGGCGGCACGCGCGGCCTGGGGCTGGAGGCCGCGCGGTGGCTGGGCGCGCACGGCGCCGGGCGCGTCGTCCTCGGCGGGCGCACCGCCCCGGACACCCTGCCCGACACCGGGTGCGCACTGGACGTGGTGCTGGGCGACATCGCCGACCCGGACACCGCGCGCCGCCTGGTCGCCGCCGCCGGACCGGAGCTGCGAGGCGTCCTGCACACGGCCGTCGTCCTGGACGACACCCCGATCACGGGCATCACCGCCGAGCGGCTGGCCCGCGTGTGGCACCCCAAGGTGACCGGCCTGCGCAACCTGCACGACGCCACCCGGGACCACGACCTGGACTGGCTGGTGGTCTTCTCGTCCATGGCGGCCCTGCTGGGCAACGCGGGCCAGGCCAACTACGCCGCCGCCGGCGCGTGGGTCGACGCGTTCGCCCGGTGGCGCGCCGACCAGGGCCGGCCGACGCTGTCGGTGGACTGGGGCGCGTGGGGCGAGGCCGGCCGCGCGACCCACTTCGCGGCCCGGGGCTTCGACACCATCGCCACCGCCGAGGGCTTCGCCGCGCTGGAGGAACTGCTGCGCCACCGACGGGTGAACACCGGTGTGTTCGACTACCAGCCCGACCGGCTCTTCCGAGCCTTCCCGCACGCCCGGACCAACCCCCTGTTGGCCGACCTGGACGACGGTCCCGTGATCGCGGAGGACGGTCCGGCGGCGCGGGTGCGGGCGGAACAGCCCGGTCCGGCCCGGACGCGGCTGGTGTGCGAGGCCGTGGTGCACGCGCTGGCCGCGTTGCTGGGCGCGCAGCCCTCGGCCGTGCCGGCGCACGCGAAGTTCACCGACGTCGGCCTGGACTCGCTGCTGGCCGTGGCGCTGACCCGCAGGCTCGCCACCGACCTGGACGTCCCGCTGACCCCGGCGGAGGTGTGGGCGCACCCGTCCCCGGCGGAACTGGCCGCGCACCTCGACTCGGCGCTGGGGTGATTGGCCGGCGCCGGGAGGGGTATGCGGCGGTGGTGCCGGACGAGGACCGCGAACTGCGCCGGACCGCCGAGGACGTGTTCGGGTGGTCCGAGCTGAGACCCGACCAGCTGACCGCCATGCGGCACGTCCTCGACGGCCGCGACACGCTCGTGGTGATGCCCACCGGCGCGGGCAAGTCGGCGGTGTACCAGGTGCCGGCCGTGCTGCGGGACGGGCCGACGGTCGTGGTGTCGCCGCTGGTGGCGTTGCAGCGCGACCAGGTCGCGGGCCTGCGGGAGAACGACGCGCCGGCCGCCGCGGCGGTGAACTCGGCCCAGCCGGAGGCCGCCAACGACCGCGCGTGGCGCTCGTTCTCGGCGGCGAGGACCGAGTACCTGTTCCTGTCACCGGAACAGCTGGCGAAACGGACGTGCTCGACCGCCTCGCCGCCGCCGGCGTGTCGCTGTTCGTGGTGGACGAGGCCCACTGCGTCTCGGCCTGGGGCCACGACTTCCGCCCCGACTACCTGCGCCTGGGGGAGGTGGTGGACCGCCTCGGCCACCCGCCCGTGGTGGCGCTGACCGCGACCGCGGGCGGGCCGGTGCGGGCGGACGTGGTGCGGCACCTCGGGATGCGCGACCCGGCCGTGGTGGTCGCCGGGTTCGACCGGCCGAACCTGTCCCTGGCGGCCCGGTTCTGCACCGACGACGACGACCGGGTGCGGGCGGTGGTGGAGTGGGTGACCGGCGGCCCGGGGCTGCTCTACACCGCCACCCGCAAGGACACCGAGCGGTACGCGGAGTTGTTGGCGGGCAAGGGGGTCCGGGCGGCGGCGTTCCACGCGGGCCGGCGCGCGGCGGACCGGCGGGCGGTGCAGGACGGTTTCATGGCGGGCGAGGTGGACGTGGTGGTGGCGACGTCCGCGTTCGGCATGGGCATCGACAAACCGGACGTGCGCTTCGTCGCCCACGCCGCCACCCCCGGCTCGCCGGACGCGTACTACCAGGAGATCGGCCGCGCTGGCCGCGACGGACAGCCTGCCCAGGCCCTCTTGTTCCACCGCCCGGAAGACCTGGGTCTGCAACGCTTCCTGCGGGCTAGGCGGGTGGACCGCGAGGCCGTGCGTCGGGTGGCCGCGGAGGTTCGCTCGGGCGTGGACGACCCGTCGGAGCTCGCGCGGTCCTTGGACTTGTCCCGCCGCAAGGTCACCGGCCTGCTCAACCTGCTCGAAGCTGCGGACGCGACCCACGACGCCGACCCGGTGGCGGCCGTGACCAGGGAACTGAAACGCCAACAGGACCGCGACCGCTCCCGCATCGAGGTCATGCGCGGCTACGCCGAAACCCGCTCCTGCCGCCGCCGATACCTGCTGGGCTACTTCGGCGAACACCTCGCCGGCCCATGCGGCAACTGCGACAACTGTGCCGAGGGGTCCGCCGTGTCCGACGAGCCCCCGACCGACGGCACCTTCACCCCCGGCACCCCCATCGAGCACCGAGAGTGGGGACGCGGCTCGGTCGTGCACCGTGAATCGGACCGCTTCCTGGCGCTGTTCGACGACGTCGGCTACAAGACCTTGTCCCTGGAGGCGATCCGCGACAACGACGTCCTGCGCCCGCTGTGAGCCGGGCCGCCTCGTAAGCTGTCGTGGTGGAATCGCCGCCGACGTTCCGGTTCAACCCCAACGCGTACGAGCTCGGTTTCGTGGTGGCCGAGCGAGTTCGTTGTTCGTGCTGCGAGCGCGACCGCGACTGGCGGTACCGGGGCAGCTTCTACACGACGGCCTCCGACGTGCGGTTGTGCCCGTGGTGCATCGCGGACGGCAGTGCGGCCGAGCGCTTCGACGGCGAGTTCTCCGACTGGAGCGGGATCGACGGCGTCGGGTCCGTCCCGCCGGTGGACGCCGAGGCGGCCCGGGAGGTGGCGACCCGCACGCCGTCCTACCCGTCCTGGCAGCAGGAGCAGTGGCGGGCGCACTGCGGCCTGCCGTGCGCGTTCCTCGGCTTCGTCGGCGCGGACGACCTGCCGGCGTTGCTGCCCGACCCGGTGTTGGAGGCCGACGTCGACGGCGGCCTCGGCTTCCCCGGCGAGCTGGTGCGCGCCTACCTCAGCCGCGAGGGCACCCTGGCCGGGTACCTGTTCCGCTGCCTGGTCTGCGGCGCGCACCGGCTGCACGTCGACGCGTCGTAGCGCCGGCGCTCGCCCGGCCCTACGGCTTCCCGGCCGCCTTGCAGGATTCGAGTCGGAGCTGGAGGAAGAGTTCCAGCGGCTTGGGGAACAACGACCACGGTGCGCCGTCCGCCCGTGCTCCCAGGACGCGGAACTGGTCGACCGCCTCGGCGTGGCGCTTGTGCTCGGCCAACGTGTAGATCGCCCAGCCCCGGTCGTTGCGCAGCCACAAGGTGTCGGCGCCCACGCTCGCCAGCCACGGCAGCAGGGTGTCCAGGGCCTCCCGCGTCATCGGCGAGCGGAACGCGTCGGGCTTGTCGCGCATCATCTCGTACGCCGCCCGCAGGGGCAGGGCCGCGAGGGACGGGGACGCCGCCGCCGCGCGCGTGGCGAAGTCGCACATCAGTTCGTGCGAGCCGTGCCACTTCTTGCACCAGTACTGCAACGCCTGACCGTGGCCCATGCGGTGCAGCGGGGCGCGGGCGACCAGTTCGTCCCACACCTGCCCGAACTGCTCGTGGTCGTAGGACAGGCCGCGGGCGAGCATCACCAGGGTCACCCACGGCGTCGGGTCCTCCGGCACGGCCGCCGCGGTGGCGCGGGCGGCGGCTTGGGCCTGGAGCAGCAGCCGGTGGAAGTCCTGGAACTGCTGCCGGGAGGTCTGGTCGGCGCCGGCCGTGCCGCGTGCCTGCCAGGCGACGTGGACCAGCGCGTGCGCGTGCACCACGGCCAGGTCGCGCGAGTCGGGCTGGGCCTGGCTCCACCGCTGGAGCCAGGTGTCGTCGTGGGCGGCCAGGGTGGCCAGTTCGTCGACGACCTCGGCCCGCAGGTCCCAGTCCTGCCACGTCGACGCCAGCAGCTCCGCCGCCGGCTCCCACCGCCCCTCGGCGGCGGCTGCGCGTGCCCGGGTCAGCTCGGGGCCGCCCACGGGCACGTCGGTCGTCACGTCCTCCGGCGCCGCCAGGCCCCACTGCGCGTAGTCGACGCGCCCGAACAGCTTGTCGACGACCACGTGCGAGGGCAGGTCGTCCACATCGACCCCGCGGCGGCTCGCCTCCCGCAGCAGCGAGACGGCTCTCGCGGTCTTGAACGGGTTCAACAACAGCTTCACGACCATGTCGGTCCTTCCCCCCTGGTGCGGCGTGATCTTGGCCGCCGGGGGAGTGTGCCCGACCGTCGTCGGCGGTGTCAGGCGATCCGGGGAACCGGCGTGCCACGCCCGCCGGGAGCGGCGAAAAGGTCCGGATGTGTGTTCGTCCGGTTACGCGTATGGTCTGGGATCGTGCGCGTTGTGGGGACGTTGCGGTTCCCTTCGGCCGATGCTCCGGTCCATCTCGACCGGGTCCGCGTCGAGGTTCGCGACGTGTCCGAGGCGGACGCGCCGGCGCGCACGGTGGCCGAGGTGACGCTGCCCGCGGTGAGTGTGCCCGTGGGTGGGTTGGAGTTGCCGTTCGCCGTGGAGGCTGTGGACGCCGAGGTGGACGGCCCCGGGACGTACGTCGTGCGTGCGCACGGTGACCGGGACGGGTCCGGTGTCGTCACCGAGGGTGACCTGATCACCACTGCCGCCCACCGCGTCACGTCCCAGCCGATGGTGCTCGACCTGCACCCGGTCGCTCATTGACCCGTTTGCCCGTATCTGGGCTGCCCCGGGTGCCTCTGTTCCACAAACACCCCATTCAGGGAGGAATCAACCGTGAACGAGATCGTGACCAGTGACGACATGGCCGCCAGCCGTGAGGTGCGCACCGGGTTCCTGTCCGGGCCGGGGTTCGTCGACAAGCCCGTCCGCTACAGCGTGGTCAACGGGATCGCGCTGTACCAGGGGTGCATCGACATGGGTCCGGTCGAGGAGGTCGAGGCCGCCGCCGCGAGACTGCGGCCCGGAGAACCCGCGGACGTCGGACAACCCCCGTCCCAGGTGCTGGGGATCGGGCTGCCGTCCGATTCGGACATGCTGTGGCCCAACGGGGTCGTGCCGTTCGTGGTCGACGCCGGCCTGCCCAACCAGGCCCGGGTCACGCAGGCCATCGCGCACATCCACGACAACACCGGCATCCGGTTCGTCGCGCGCGGCAGCCAGGCGAACTACGTGCGGTTCGTGCGCAACCCCGGCGAGAGCTGGAGCTCCTCGCCGATCGGGATGCGCGGCGGCGAGCAGCTCATCCGGCTGTCCGACGGCGCCACGATGGGCACGACCGTGCACGAGTGCCTGCACTCCCTGGGCATCCTGCACGAGCAGAGCCGCTGCGACCGCGACCAGTTCGTGACCATCAACTACGGCAACATCCAGTCCGGGTTCGAGTCCAACTTCGACCGGTTCTGCGACGGCTTCACCGACTACTTCGACTACGACTACGACTCGATCATGCACTACGGCCCCACGGCGTTCGGCGTCAACGGCGCCACGACCATCGTGCCCAAGCGCCCCGGCGTGACGATCGGCCAGCGCAACGGGCTGAGCTTCGGCGACCGGGTGACCATCGCGCACATGTACGCGCGGTTCACCGGCCGCGGCCACACCGGCGTCTTCCGCGCGGGCAGCGGCAAGCACGCGCTGTGGGTGAACGCCTCCTGGGACAGCTTCGCCGCGAAGTGGCAGGAGTGGGCGGCCGAGGGGCTGCGCCTGATCGACATCAACGTCCGCCGCGTCGGCAACGAGCTCCGCTACTCCGGCGTGTGGACGGCCGGCACCGGCGGCTACGCGCTGTGGGCCAACGCGAGTTGGGACAGCTTCAAGGCCAAGTGGCAGGAGTGGGCCGGGCAGGGCCTGCGCCTGGTCGACCTGCACGTGCTGCGCGTGGGCAACGAGGACCGCTACTCCGGCGTGTGGCGCGCGGGGACCGGCGGTTACGCGCTGTGGGTCAACGCGTCGTGGGACAGCTTCAAGGCGAAGTGGCAGGAGTGGGCGGGCCAGGGCCTGCGGCTGGTTGACATCAACGTCCACGAGGTCGGCGGGCAGGCCCGGTACTCGGGCGTGTGGCTGGCCGGGTCCGGCGGGTACGGGCTGTGGGCGAACGCGTCGTGGGACAGCTTCAAGGCGAAGTGGCAGGAGTGGGCGGGCCAGGGCCTGCGGCTGGTGGACATGAACGTGCACCAGTCCGGCGGCGACAACCGCTACTCCGGCGTGTGGCTGGCCGGCACCGACGCCTACTACCTGTGGGCGAACGTGCCGTGGGAGAGCTTCCGCGCGCGCTGGCAGCAGCAGAGCGCCAACGGCCTGCGGCTGGTGGACTACGAGTTCACCGAACCGGCGGCGGCCGACTCGCTGGACTTCACCGGCTCCCCGGCGGAGGCCGCGGTGGCGCTGCCCGCGGGCGTCGGCGGCCTGTTCGACGGCGAGACCCTGGTCGACCTGTCCGACACCGCCGCCGCGGACGGCACCCCGATGGCCACGGACGGCGCGGGTGGTGCCGAGACCGGAGCCCCCACGCCCGCCGCCGCCACGACCGGTGACGGGATGGGCGGCATGGCCGGCGGCACGGCGGAACAGCCCGTGGCGGCGGCGGCTGACGGCGACGGCGGGCTGGTCACGGACAGCAGCCAGCAGAGGGTCACCCTGACCGTCGCGGGCCTCGGCGGCACCAACGGTGTCGACCACCCGGCCAACGGCGTCGACCACCCGGCCAAGGCCGTGCGCAAAGCCAAGGCAGCCAAGCACTAGCGAGCCAAGCAACAGCGGACCGAGCACGAGCGGACCGAGCACTAGCGGTCCGCGTACCAGCGCCAGGCGGCGACCGGGAACGCCCGGCCGCCGCTCGGGGTCACTTGTCGCGCGGGTAGGTCTTCACCACCTCGCCCTTGAGGTTCGCCTCGAGGTACGCGCCGCCGTAGTCGTCGCTCAGGTAGATCCGCATCGAGGCCGACCCGTCGATGATGTCGGTGTCCACGACGACGTACCGCAGCTTCGGCTGGGCGACGCCCAGCTCGTTGTGCGCCTGGTCGAACAGGGCGGGCAGGGCGTCCCAGTTCACCTCGTTCAGGTCCACCACGGCCCGGTCGGCGTCCACGCCGTCCGGGCCCTGCCTGCTCGCCTTCCCACCCCGGTACTCGAAGTCGTCGAAGCCGCCCTTGACGGCCGTGGTCGGGGCCGTGGCCGAGGCGCGGTCGGGGTAGATGGTCAGGTCGGAGACCTTGGTGCCGCCCATGACCTCGCTGAGCGCGGCGACCGCTTTGCGCGCGCCGGCGGGGGTGTGCAGGTCTTCCTTGACGCCGGAGGCGGCCGTGCCGGTCGGGCCGGTGGGCAGGACGACGCCGGGCACGGTGCCCGTGGGCGTGGTCGACCCGCCGGTGCCGGGGTTGGCCGAGTCGGTCGCGCCGGTCAGCTTGACCACCAGCAGCGTCACCGCGACCACCAGCCCCACTCCGACCAGCGAGAACGCCACGGCACCGGCCCGCTTGCGCGGCGGGGGCAGCGGGGTCGGGTACGAGTGCGGGTAGCTGTGCTGCGCCTTGCCGACCGGCGTCGGGGGCGGTGTGGGCCTCGGCGTCGGTCCGGACGGCCAGTGCGCGTACTGCGGCCCACCCGGCGGTCCGGGCACGGCGAACCCACCGGGTGTGGGCGGTCCCAGCGGCGGGGCCTGGTCGCGCTCGGCGGCGGCGAGCAGCTGGTCCAGCACCTCGCCGGTCGGCCGGTCGGCGGGGTCGTTGCGCAGGGCGGCGGTGAGCGCGGGGGCCAGCGCGCCCGCGCGGCGCGGCGGCGGGACCGGCTCCGTCATCACCGCGGCCAGGGTCGCCATCGTGGACGCCCGGCGCATCGGGTGGTAGCCCTCGACGGCCACGTACAGCAGCATCGCCAGCGACCAGAAGTCCGACGCGGTCTGCGTCTCGTCGCCGCGAAGGCGCTCCGGGGCGATGTACTCGGGGGACCCGATGACGTCGCCGGTCGCGGTGAGCTGGGTCGAGCCCTGCAGGGCGGCGATGCCGAAGTCGGTGAGTACGGCGCTGCCGTCGGTGCGCAGCAGCACGTTGCCCGGCTTGACGTCCCGGTGCATGACACCGGCGGAGTGGGCCGAGCGCAGCGCCGCGAGGACGTCCCGCCCGACCCGCGCCGCCTCGGGCACGCTGAGCGGGCCTTCGCGCAGCCGCGCGTCCAGCGAGGTGCCGCGGACCAGTTCCATGACGATCCACGGGTACGGGAACTCGGGGGAGTCGATGATCTGGTAGATCGAGACCACGTTCGGGTGCTGCAACCGGGCGAGCGCGCGGGACTCGCGCAGCACGCGCTCCCGCAGCTGGGCCGCCATGGCGGGCGTGCTCTCGACCTGGTCGGCCTCGGCCGGGCGGACCTCCTTGATGGCCACCTCGCGGTGCAGCCCGAGGTCCAGGGCGCGCCAGACCGTACCCATGCCGCCGCTGCCCAGTCGTTCCAGCAGCTCGAACCGCCCGTCGACGACCCGCCGCCCGGTGTGCTCTCTCTCAGACACCGCGCAAAGCTAGCAACCGATCACCCCGCTCCGGGTCGAGTGGTACAACGACGCTCAGCACATCCGATGTCTCTCGCTGTCTCGTGCCTGTTCGTGTCACCTTTCGGCCAAAACTCGAGCGTTGCGCAGGCTGTCGCTCGGAGATACATCGGACCTATACTCGCCGACACCCGGCCGGGTTCGCCCTGTCCCGTACCCACGCCCAACGGAGGGTGTCCATGCCTGGATCGCAAGCCAAGTCCACGCTGGCCGTGCTGGCCCTGCTGTCGGCGGGCCTGTTGGCGGTGTCCGACCCGGCTCCCGATGCGCACGCCCAGCAGGCCCCGGACGGCAACACCCTCTGGTACGACGAGCCCGCCGACAACTGGGAGAGCCGGGCGCTGCCGATCGGCAACGGCGCGTTGGGCGCGATGGTGTTCGGCGGGGTCACCTCCGAGCAGCTCCAGTTCAACGAGAAGTCCCTGTGGACGGGCGGCCCGGGTGCGGTGGGCGGCTACAACCACGGCAACTGGACCTCCCCGCGGCCCGGCGCGTTGGACGAGGTCGTCACCGCGATCAACCAGAACGGCTCGGCCGACCCGAACTGGGTGGCCGGCAAGCTGGGCCAGCCCAAGACGAACTTCGGCGCGTACCAGACCTTCGGTGACCTGCGCCTGGACATGGCCGGGCACAGCACCTCCTACTCCGGGTACCGCCGGGAGCTGAACATCGGCGACGGCACCGCCAAGGTCAGCTACACCAACAACGGTGTGGTGCACAGCCGCGAGTACTTCGCCAGCTACCCCGACGGCGTGGTGGTGGGGCGGCTGGGCGCGAACCAGCCGGGGAAGGTGTCGTTCACCCTCCGCTACACCTCGCCGCGCAGCGACTTCACCGCGACCGCCTCCGGTGGCCGGCTGACCATACGGGGCGCGCTGGGCAACAACGGGATGGTCTTCGAGTCGCAGGTGCGGGTCCTCACCGAGGGCGGAACGGTGACCAGCAGCGGCGGGTCGGTGACGGTGTCCGGGGCCAACAGCGCGACGTTCGTCCTCGGCGCGGGCACGAACTACGCCGACACCTACCCGAACTACCGGGGCGCGGACCCGAAGGCGCGCGTCACGTCCACTGTGGACAACGCGGCGGCCAAGTCCTTCGCCACCCTGCGCGCGAACCACACCGCCGACCACAAGGCCTTGTTCGACCGCGTGAAGCTGAACATCGGCCAGGTGATGCCGAACAAGCCCACCGACGACCTGCGTGCCGCCTACACCGGTGGTGCCTCGCCGGACGACCGGGCGTTGGAGGCGTTGTACTACCAGTACGGCCGGTACCTGCTGATCGCGTCCTCGCGCGCGGGGTCGCTGCCGGCGAACCTGCAAGGCGTGTGGAACAACTCGACCTCGCCGCCGTGGTCGGCCGACTACCACACGAACATCAACGTCCAGATGAACTACTGGCTCGCCGCGCAGACCAACCTGGGCGAGACGGCGGAGCCGTTCGTGCGGTTCGTGGAAGCGCTCAAGGCACCCGGCCAGGTCACCGCGAACAACATGTTCGGCACCGGCGGGTGGGTCGTGCACAACGAGACCAACCCGTTCGGCTTCACCGGCGTGCACGACTGGGCCACCGCGTTCTGGTTCCCCGAGGCGAACGGGTGGCTGGCGTCCCAGGTCTACGACCTCGCCACGTTCAGCGGCGACCCCGCGCAGCTGTCCCGGGCGTACGCGCTGCTCAAGGGCGCCAGCGAGTTCTGGCTGGCGAACCTGCGCACCGACCCGCGCGACGGCAAGCTCGTCGCCACGCCCAGCTACTCCCCGGAGCACGGTCCCTTCACCGCCGGCGACTCGATGGCCCAGCAGATCGTGTGGGGGCTGTTCACCGACACCATCGGCGCCTCACAAGCGTTGGGCGTGGACGCCGACTTCCGGTCGCAGGTGCAGGCCAAGCTCAACGCGATGGACCCGGGTCTGCGGGTGGGCAGCGGTGGGCGGTTGCAGGAGTGGAAGAGCGACGCCATCTCCGGCGAGCCGCAGCACCGGCACGTGTCCCACCTCTACGGGCTGCACCCCGGCCACCAGATCGCGGCCGGCACGGCGTTCGGCGACGCCGCCCGCGCCACGCTGGTCGACCGCGGCGACGGCGGCACGGGGTGGAGCAAGGCCTGGAAGATCAACTTCTGGGCGCGGCTGCTCGACGGCGACCACGCCCACAAGATGGTCGCCGAACAGCTGAAGTCGTCCACGCTGGCGAACCTGTTCGACACGCACCCGCCGTTCCAGATCGACGGCAACTTCGGTGCGACCGCCGGCATGACGGAGATGCTGCTGCAGAGCCAGAACGGCGTGGTCCACGTGCTGCCCGCCAAGCCCGGCGCCTGGACCACGGGCTCGGTCACCGGCCTGAAGGCCCGCGGCAACGTCACCGTGGACGCGTCCTGGACGGCGGCGGGCGGCATCGACTTCACCGTCAAGCCCGCGAACTCCGGCAGCCTGACCGTCCGCAACGGCATCTTCACCGGCCAGTACACCCTGACCGACACCACGACCGGCCAACCGGTCACCGGCACCCGCAACGGCGACCGGATCACCTTCACCGCCACCGCCGGCCACACCTACCGGGCCACCGGCACGCTCCGGAACCTGGCGCTGAACGCACCGGCCACCCAGTCGAGCACCTACCACACGGGTGCGGTGGCGAGCCGGGCCGTGGACGGCAACACCAACGGCGAGTTCTGGGCAGGCTCCGTCACCCACACCTCGGACAGCCCGCTGGACAACAACCCGTGGTGGCAGGTGGACCTCGGTGCCTCGCGGCAGGTCAGCGCGGTGAAGCTGTGGAACCGGACGGACTGCTGCGCGGACCGGCTGCGGCAGTTCTACGTGTTCGCGTCGGACTCGCCGTTCACCTCCACCGACCCACGGGTGACGGCGGGGCAGCCCGGGGTGTGGAGCGCGTACCAGGGCGCGGCCGTGGGGACGTCGCTGTCGCTGCCGGTCAACCGTTCGGCCCGGTACGTACGCGTCCAACTGGTCGGATCCGACCGTCCGCTGTCGCTGGCGGAGGTCCAAGTGTTCGGTTGAGTCACTACGTTCTCTCCGGTGCGAATCCTCTTCTCGAGCCTTGGCTCCTACGGACACACCTACCCGCTCATGCCGCTGGCCATCGCCGCCCACGAGGTGGGTCACGACGTCACGTTCGTGACCACCGCGCCCTTCGCCGCGACGGTGACCAGGTACGGCATCGAGCACGTCCCCGGGGGCATGGACATGCTCTCCGCGTTCGAACTCGCCGGTGCCGGGCCCGCCGACCGCAAGTCGCCGGGCTTCCGGCCCGAGCGGGTGTCGGCGGTGTTCGGGTCGGTGCTGCCGCGCCGCTGTGCGGCGGACCTGGTGCCGGTGATCGCCGACCGCAAGCCGGACCTGGTCGTGCACGAGTTGGCCAACCCCGGCGCGGGGCTGGCGGCGAAGGTGGTGGACGTGCCCGCGGTGTGCCACTCGTTCGGGCGGATGTGGCGGCCCACCGGACCTCCCGAGGCCTTGCGGAGATACCTGGGGGAGGTCGCCGCCGAGCTCGGTGTCGACCTGCCGGCCGGCGACCTCATGTCGTTGGGCAACCCCTACCTCGACATCTGCCCGCCCTCGGTGCAGGACCCGGAGTTCTCGGTGTCCCGCCCGATCCCGTTGCGACCGGTCGCGTACTCGGAGCCCGGCGAGCTGCCGGACTGGGTGCTCGAGCACCGCACCCCGTTGGTGTACTTGACGTTGGGCACGGCGTTCGGCGACGCCCGCGTCCTGCGCACCGCGATCGCGGGCCTGGCGACGCTGGACGTGAAGGTGATCGTGTCGACCGGGCCGAGCGTGTCGGTGGCCGCGTTGGGGGAGGTGCCGGACAACGTGGTCGTGCGGCCGTGGTTGCCGCAGGCCGACCTCCTGCCGCACGTGGACCTGGTGGTGCACCACGGCGGGGCGGGCGCGACCATGGGCACGTTCGCCACGGGTGTGCCGCACCTGGTCTTACCGCAGGGTGCCGACCAGTTCAGCAACGCCGACGTGGTGACTGCGGCCGGGCTCGGCGACCAGGTGCTCGCGGCGGACCTGACCGCCGAGGTGGTCGCCGCCAAGGCCCACCGCCTGCTCACCGACGACGCCGTGAAAGCCGCGGTGCGGGCGATGGCCGAGGAGGTGGCCGCGATGCCGTCGCCGCACGACGTGGCCCGCGCGCTGTCCGACTTCGCGTGACGGCACGGTCCCGCCCGCGCCGGAAACGCGGGCGGGACCGTGGGTCTGCTGGGGGACCGACGTCGACCGCTGGGGTCAGCGCCAGGTGCAGCGGTAGTTCGCCGCGACCGCCGGGTCGCCGTGCCCGGTGTACCGGGAGACCCGCGGGTACGCGCACAGGTCACGGGTCCGGCTGCCGTCCGCCGTCGCCGCGGGCAGGGTCGCCGGGGCCTTGCCCCGCTCCACCCAGTCCACCAGCGCGCCCAACGGGTTCGTCGGCACCGCGCCCTTGCCGCCGCCGCAGTGCTCCACGCCCGGAGCGAGGAACAGGCGGTAGAACTCGTTCACCCGCTGCGCGCCGCCCATCCGCCGCTCGACCCGGTCGCGGTAGGCCAGCGTGCCGCCCGGCGGGATCAGCTGGTCGTCGCTGCCCACGAAGGTGATCAGCTTGCCGCCGGCGCGGCGGAACGCGGACAGGTCCGGGTCGGCGGTGCCGATGGTCCGGTCGTACTCGCGCACGGACTGGGCGAACAGCTCGGCGTACCGCTCGTAGGTGATGGTGGTGGTGTCGAAACCGGGCTGCTTGGCCAGGAACGTCCGCACCCAGGCGGTCGCGACCGGGAAACCGGGCGCGGAGGGCGTGCCGTTCGCGTCCACCGTCGTCCCGGCCAGCCACGTGAAGTCCGCGCCCTTGGGGAGCCCCGGCCACAGCCGCGTGCCGTTCGGGTCGGTCGGCCCGGCCCAGACCTTGCGCACGACCTCCGCGTCCTGAGCGGTCACGGTGACCTCCTGGCCGTCGCAGACCACCTTGGTGCCGACCAGGGTGCGCGGTTCGAAGTCGCACCGGTCGGGCTGGTCGATGATCCCGTCCACCCCGCCGTCACGCGGGTCGCAGGCCTCGATCGCGGCCTTGCGGAACGCGGTCAGGACGCAGGTGCTCGGGAAGTGCCGGTCGTTGTACATCACGGTCTGCGGCCACAGGGTGGCCACGGCGAACCGCGTCCAGTCCACGGCCGGGGCGTTGGCGAGGATGCCGTCGAAGTCCTCGGGGTGGCGCTGGGCCTCGGCGTAGCCCTGGCGCCCGCCGGTCGAGCAGCCGTTCCAGTACGAGTACGTCACCGGTCGGCCGTAGAACGCCCGCGTCACCGCCTTGCCGACCACGGCCGACTCGTGCACCGAGCGGGTGGCGAAGTTGGTGAGCAGGGTCTGGTTGATCGTGCCGTCGGAGTTGAGCGCCCAGGTGGTGTCGAGGAAGGTCAGGGGCACCCCGGCGTCGGTGGTGACCCCTGCGTACCCGTCCTTGACCGCCTGCACCAGCGGCGCGCCGAAGTCACCCGCGGTGTAGGCGCTGCCACCCACGGCTTGCAGCCGCCCGGTCCACCCGGTCGCCGGCAGGGCCACCGCCACCTTGACGTGGTCGGTGCCGTCGTGGGTGAGCGTGACCGTGATCTCGCAGTACGGCGGCACGTCCGTGATCGGCGCGGGAGCGGAGAACGGCGTGGCGGGGAACGTGACGGTCCCGCCGGGCCGCTGCTCGGCCCGCACCGACTCGATCCGCGCGCCCGCCGGGGCGGACACGGGAACCGGCGCGCACCCGGTCGTGGCGGGCTCGGGCTCGGCGGAGGCCGCCGGCACCAGCGGTACCAGCGCGACCAGCGCCGCGGCGAGTTTCGTCCAGAGTCTCATCGAATTCCTCAGTGGTTCTCGGGTTTTCGACCCGGACCCTAAGGACGTCGTGAGGTGCCCCGCGTGCGTCGGATGACGTCGTGCGTGTACGTCACGCCGGCGTTCCGGTCGTCAGGAGCAGCAGACCCAGGGCCGGCAGGAAGTTGTTGGCCTGGTGCGCAACGACGCTCGCGAGCAGGTTCCCGGTGATCAGGCGCGCGAACCCCACGGGCAGCGACACCACGAGCAGCAGCGGGGTGCGCAGCAGTTCCATGTGCGCCACCGCGAACACGACGGACGTCGTCCCGAAGACGACCCACCGGTTCCACCCCCACTGCTCCAGCGCCCGCCACAGCACGCCCCGGAACAGCACTTCCTCGCCCAGCGGGGCCACCAGCCAGACGGCGAGGAACATCACGACGGCGGCGGGCGCGGCGAGGTGCCGCCCCTCGAACGCCTCACCCACGGCCGAGCTCGCGTCCTCGCCGACCAGCGACGTCCACACCGTGGCGGCCGGGATCGTGACCAGCAACCCGCCGACCCCGACCAGCAGCCCGATCCCGAAGTCCTTCCCGCTCCACCGCCACGCCAGCGTCCGCCCGACCCGCCCCTGCCGCGCCCCGGACCCGACCAGCGCGGCCCCCGCCAGCCCCACCAGCGCCGCGACGGCGGTCGGCACGACGAGCACGACCAGCAGGGTGCCGACCGGGATTCGGTCGTCCCCGGCCCCCGACACCACCAGCACCCCCACCGACACGGCGAACCACACCAGCTCGGCCACGAGGAACACGGCCAGCAGCCGCCACCCACTCCGCGCCCCGCTCACGGGCGGATCGACACGCGTCCCCTCCACACCGGCCCCCTCCGCTGTCATGCCCTCCTGAACCATCATCGCGACCTCGACGCCCCGGCGCACGGCGCGTGCTACCCCGGGGCGCGTGCTACGTCAGGGCGCGGGCGAGTTCGCGGCGGCCGTTGATGCCGAGTTTGGTGTAGATGCGACCCAGGTGGTTCTCCACGGTTTTCGGCGTGACGAACAGTTCCTGGGCGATCTCGCGGTTCGCGCGGCCCGTGACCGCCAGGTCCGCCACGCGGCGTTCGCTCGCGGTCAGGGCTTCGACGCCGGCGGACACCGGTTTGCGCGGGCGGTCGCCGAGGGCTTCCAGGGCGGCTGCCGCGCGCGTGCGCAGGGCGGTGGAGCCGCAGTCGGTGGCCAGGTCCGCGGCGCGGTGCAGGGGGTCGCGGGCCTCGGTGCGGCGGCCGGCCACGCGCAGGGCCTCGCCCAGGTCCACCAGGGCGCGGGCCAGGTGCAGGCGGGCCGGGGAGCGGTCCAGGACCGTCGTGGACTCGGTGAGCAGGTCCAGGCGGTTGTCCGGGTCGGCGTGGGCCAGGACCCGCAGTGCCGCGCCGACCTCGGTCGGGGTGTTCCACTTCCGGGCCACGGCGAGGAGTTCGTCGGCCAGGGCGCGGGCCTCGCGGTGCTCGCCGAGTAGCAGCAGGGCCCGGACGGCGGGCGCCCGCCAGGAGATCGTAGGCGGGTCGACGCCGACCGCGTGCAGCCGGTCGCGTTGGGCGAACGCCTCCGCGCGGGCCAGGTCCGGGTTGCCGCGGGCCAGGGCGACGGCGGCGCGCGGCTCGTGCAGCCAGATCGTGGGGATCACGCTGGGCACGTCGGAGTGCTCGGCCGCGAACCGGTCGAGCAGGCCCGCGGCACCGTCGACGTCACCGCGTTCCAGCGCGCCGTACGCGCCGAAGTGGGTCGCGGTGGCGCGCGACGCGATCACGTGCGCCACGGGGTCTTCCTGCGACAGCGCCGCCAGCACGCCCTCGGCCTCCGCCTCGACGAACGCCACGTCGCCCAGCTGCCAGTGCAGGAAGATCGCCGGGTTGCAGACCATCGCGAACTCGACCGGCGAACCGTGCCGGTGCACCCGCTTCTTGGCCCGGTCGATCTCCTGGCGGGCGTCCTCGACGCCGTCCGCGGAGATCAGCGCGACCAGCGCCACCACCCACGCCACCAGGGCCTCGGCGCTGCCGGTGCAGTCCTCGAAGTACGCGCCGCCGGCCAGCGCGCGCCGGGCCGTGGCGGCGACCTCCTCGGCCGGCCACACCTCGTAGCGGCCGGTTTGGGCGAGCAGCCCGAGCAGGGTGCGCTCGTCGGGGGTGACGCCGGGCAGGTCGGCGTAGCCGCGCAGGTGCGCGGAAGCCTCCTGCCGCCGTTCGGGCAGGAACGACCGGATGACCGCCAGCCGCGCCTCCAGGTGCATCCGGCCCGCCTCCCGGGCACCGGCCGGGCGGCCTGCGATCGCCCGGGTCAGCTCGTCGATCGCGGCCTGCGGACCGTCGACGACCGCGGTGGCCGACGCGGCGGCGGCGACCAGTTCGGCGTCGGGCAGCCCGTCCGCGGCGGCCCGCAGCTGGACCCGCGCCTCACGGGCGTTGCCGGTGCGCATCAGGGCCCGGCCCCACTCGGCGCGCAACGCGGCGTCGTCCGGGCGTTCCCCGACCGCGCGCTCCAGGTAGGCGGCGGCGGTGGCGCCGTCCCCGGCGGCCAGCAACGCCATCGCCGCCTGCCGCAGCACGTCCACGGCGTCGGGCAGGGTGCCGCGCGGCGCGTGCATCAGGTGCGCGGCGATCCGGTCCGCCGGCGCCCGCACCGCGCTGAGCTCGGCGGCGGCACGGGCGTGCAGCGCGGCACGCGACATCGGCCCCAGGTCCGCCAGGACCGCCTCGCGCACCACCGGGTGCAGGAACGTGAAGTGCTCGGCGTCGTCGGCGAAGACGTGCGCGGCGACCAGCGCCTGCGCCGCCGCCGGCAGGTCGGCCACGGGCACGTCCGCCACCGCCCCGGTCAGCCACGGGTTGCCGCCGGGACCCAGCACGGCGGCGGCCCGGGCGAGCCGGACGGCGTCGGCGGGCAGTCGGCCCAGGGTCGCCCGGAACACCGTGCTGGGGCCGAGACCGCCGATCTTCTCCGCCGTCGCGGCCTGGTCGAGCGGCAGGCCGAGGGTGTCCAGCTCGTCCAGCAGGACCGTGGCCAGGAACGGGTTCCCGCCACTGGCGTCGTGCAGCGCGGCGACCACCTCGGGCGCCGGCGACACACCTGCTCCCGAGAAGTCCGGTTCGGGCGGCACACCGCCGGCTCCCTCGGGCGGTGTCGTGCGGGCCGCGGCCAGTGCGGTCAGGGCCTCGCGGGTCAACGGGCGCGGCAGCATCCGCTCGGCGTGCCGCGAGTCGCTCAACTGGGCCAGCGGCCCGGAGTTCTCCGCTGGCGGCCGGGTCGCGACGACCAGCGCGATCGGCAGGTCCGAGATCCGCCGGGACAGGTAGGCCAGGAACTGCAACGACGGCAGGTCGGCCCAGTGCGCGTCGTCCACGGTGATCAGCAGCGGCCGGGTCGCGGACAGGTCGACCGCCACCCACCACAGCGAGTGCAGCGTGCGCGCGAGCTCGGCCTCGCTCGGGTCGGCGGCGGCCCCGTCGAGCGCGGCCAGCGCCGCACCGGCGGGTCCCGCCAGGATCGCGTCGCGCACTTCACCCTGGTAGCGGGCGATCGAGCGTTCCACCAACTGGCGCACCACACCCCACGGCATGGCGCTCTCCAACGCGTCGCCGATGGCTTGCAGGCGACCGAAACCCCGTTGTCCGGCCATCGCCCGGCAGTCCCGCACGAGCTGGGTCTTGCCGATGCCCGCCGTGCCCTCGACGACGACGATCCGGCCCTCGCCCCGGGTGGCGCTGTCCAGCGCGGCGGCGATCCGCGCCAGCTCCCGGTCCCGTTCGAGGGTGTGGTCCGCGCGGGTCATCCGACCAGGCGGCGCAGCCGGTCGGGGTCGCGCAGCGGTCTGCCGTGCCCGAACAGGACGAGCTTGGGCCGCAGGTCGGCGAGCCGGCGCATGGACTCGCGGTTCTGCTCGCGGTCCCAGGTCAGGAAGTCCGGCGGCCCGGAGACGCCCAGCAGCCGGAAGAACACGTCACCGCAGATCAGCACGCCGTCGTGGTCGCGCCACAGGGCGATGTGGCCGGGCGAGTGGCCGGGCACGTCCAGCACGGTGAACCCGGCGACCTCGTCGCCCTCCTTGAGCCCCTTGGTGACGGGGTGGGGGTCGGGCATCTTCATGTGCGACAGCAGCTTGGGCAACCGGCCGGGCGCGGTGGCCGGGGTCGCGGTCTCGATCGCCTGGATGTCGCGCTGCCCCGCCCACAGCGGCAGGTCGAACTCGTCGCACACGGCGTGGCTGGACCCGAAGTGGTCGGGGTGGGCGTGCGTGACGACGTGCGCGCTGAGCCGCTGACCGCGCAGCTGGCGCGAGATCCGGCGGCGCGCGGCGGGTGTGCCGGCGTCCACCAGCACGTCCTCGACCAGGTAGGCGTTGATCATGTGGGGCGGACGTCCCAGCAGTTGGAAGACACCCGGTGCCAGCGGTCGCATTCGCAAGATCGTACCGGCCCCGACCCGCCTGATCAGGGTCTGTTGGGGTTCGTTGTGTGCTCCACACGCGTGTCAGCGGTCCGCGGCCTTTCACGACCGCGGACCGCACTGCGCTGTCAGGTCGTCAGGAGCGGGACCGCGGCCACGGCCGCGGATCCGACCCACGCCACCGCCCGGTCCGCCCGGCCCACCTCAGGACCTCCGCCCGCGCGGCGGCCATCCGCGCCGCCGCCGACGTCCCCCGGACGATCGCCCACGTCATCCGCACGGTCGCACCTCCGGCTCCGCGTCGACCACGAAGAAGGTGAAGTCCTCGCGCACCTTCCCGTCCAGCGGCACCGGCAGCAGGACGCGCCCGGCGTCGACCAGGCCCTGAACCACCGCGCGACCCACCCCGAACCCGGCCGTGAGCAGCTTCCGCACCCGAACCGGCACCGGCAACTCGAACCGCACGACGACCTCCAGCGGCAACGGGCGCTCGGGGTCGAACTCGTGGAACGGCAGGTCGGTGCTCAACTCCCACGTGCCGCTCCAGTCGAGCCGGTACTTCGCCCGACCGGCCAGCCCGGCGTCCATCACCAGCTGCCGCACGATCCCGGGATCGTTGTCCTGGTACCGCACCAAGAGATCGTGGTCCAAGGCACCCACATGCGTGCGCTCGTGCACGGGCACCTTCGACGTCCGCCCGCACTGCTCACACCCGATCAACAACCAGACGTCGAGCAACTTGCCGCTGGCGTTGACCCGAACCTTCCCGGTCGCACGATGACGACCACCCCGACACGACACACACGCCCGAACGACGACCGGCAGCCCCAACTCCCGGACCACCCACAACGCCTTCCGATCAACCTCCGGCCGCTCGCCACCGACGAGCACACTGCTATTCATCAACAAGTTCCTGGGGGTCTGCACAGGGCACAAGGCCCTTCACGAATCCAGTGGCACACAGCCGCGCGCAACACAGACAGGCACGCCGGCCGACACGACGCCGTCAACCGGCATCGCAAGAAGGAAGCCCGCCGCCGTAGGTCGGCACGAGCTCCACACGGTGCGGCGGGACGACGATCCTGTCGTCATCCCGCACGATTGCCACTGGTCACAGGCCCATGGGCAGGATCTTGCTCAACCCCTGCTCGGCGGGGCAACCGATTTTCCGGGCCGCATTACCGCGGTGCGGGTGGGTCGCCGGGGGAGGGGGTTTCGGGGGAGCGTTGGGACTCGACCTGGATCTCGATGGTGGTCCGGTGGGCGATCGGGTCCCAGATCTCTTCGAACGGGGTCATCAGGGACTGGCCCGTGCCGGTGCGGCGGGCGCGTTTGGCGTACCACGCGAAGGCGGCCACGCACAGGGGGATGCTCGACAACGTGGCTATGGCCGCCAAGACGTTCATGCGTTCGACCGTACCCGCGGTCGCGGTGTCAGGTCTGGGGGTCGAGGAGTTCGGAGAGCAGGGTGCGCACGCGGCGGTCGATGTCGTCGCGGATCGGGCGGACGGCGTCGAGGCCCTGGCCGGCCGGGTCTTCCAGGTCCCAGTCGAGGTAGCGCTTTCCGGGGAAGACCGGGCACGTGTCGCCGCAGCCCATGGTGATGACCACGTCCGAGGCCTCGACGTCCTCGGTGGTGAGCTTGGACGGGACCTCTGCGGTGATGTCCAGGCCCAGTTCGGCCAGGGCCTCGGCGGCGGCCGGGTTGACCTTGTCGGCCGGGGCCGAGCCGGCGGAGCGGACCTTGACGCGGCCCAGGGCGTAGTGCTGGAGCAGGGCGGCGGCCATCTGGGAGCGGCCGGCGTTGTGGACGCAGACGAAGAGGACTTCGGGCTTGGTGGTCAACGGAGGTGCCCTTCGGGAGCGGGAGCGGGAGCGGGAGCGGGGGTGGGAGCGGGAGTGGGGGCGGGAGTGGGGTGGAGTAGGCGGAGCAGGAGGATTGCGGCGGGGACGGCGATCGTTTGGGTCACGACGTAGGCGGGGACGGACGCGGGGGCGATGCCGGCGAAGGTGTCGCTGAACGCGCGGCCGACCGTGATGGCCGGGTTGGCGAAGCTGGTGGAGCTGGTGAAGAAGTACGCCGCGCCGATGTACGCGCCGACCGCGGCCGGGGCCAGGGCGGCGCGGCCGGTGCGGGTCAGGGAGAAGATCACCAGCAGCAGGCCGACCGTGGCCACGACCTCGGACAGGGCGTGGGGAACGGTGGCGCGGTCGGTGGTGGCGATGCTGATCGGGGCCAGGTCGAACAGGGTGTTCGCGACGATCGCGCCGCTGGTGCAGCCCACGGTCTGGGCCAGCGCGTAGGCGGGGACCTCACGCCACGGCAGGCCGCCGAACGCGGCGTCCGCCAGCGACACGGCCGGGTTGAAGTGGCCGCCGCTGACCGGGCCGAAGACCAGGATGATCGCGTAGAGGCCTGCGGCGGTGGCGGCGGCGTTCTCCAGCAGTTGCAGGCCCGTGTCCTGCGGCGACAGGGTCTGCGCGGCGATGCCCGAGCCGATGACGAGCGCGGCGAGCAGGAGGCTGCCGAGGTACTCGGCCAGGAGCCGGTGGGGCAGGGGACGCATCAGGGCTCCACGGGTGTGCGCATGGCGGGGACGAGGCGGTCGACGCGGTCGGCCAGGTCGAGGTAGGCGTGGTCGAACGCCTCGCGGGTGGCGACCGCGGCCGGGTCGGGGACCGACCAGTGCAGGCGAGCGGTCGGGTCGCCGGGCAGTTCCTCGTGGGCGTTGTCGCACACGGCGACCACCAGGTCGTCGGGGCGCAGGACGTCGTCCAGCCGCCGGGTGCGGGCACGGGTCAGGGACAGGCCGTGCGCACGGGCCGTCTCGACCGCGAGCGGGTGGACGCGGTCGGCGGGGCGGGTGCCGGCGCTGGCGACCGGCACGCGGCTGCGGCGCTTCCACAGGGCGGCGGCGAGTTGGGAACGCGCGGAGTTGCGGCTGCACACGAACACCACCCGGGAGGCCTCCCGCCAGCCGGTGGGGGTGAGACCGGCCAGGGCGGGGGCGCGCAGGCGCAGGTAGGTGCGGCGGTGGTCGCCCTCGGAGCGGAACTTCGCCACGACCCCGGCCTGCTCCAGCAGCTTCACGTGGTGGGCGAGCAGGTTGCTGGGCAGCCTGAGGGCGCGGCCGAGCTCGCCGGGGGACGCGTCACCCAGCAGCAGGTGCTCGACCACGGCCAGCCTCGCCGGCTCGCCCAGTGCCGCGTGGACGCGGGACCGGGCGACCAGGTCGGGATTCCAGTCAGCAGTCATTGACTCAATGGTGCTTGACTGATGGTGGGCGGGTCAAGGTGTCCCGAAGTTGCGGCGCAGCGCGAGAACCAGCAGCGGCACGCCGACCGCAGTGGGCAACAGCCAGTAGGTGATGTGCGGAAGATCGCGCCACAGCGGCAAGTTTTCGCCGTTGTCGACGTAGAAACCGGTCAGCAGTCCTGTGTAGGCACCCGCCATGCACACCGCGTGCACGCGCAGTGCCCCCCGGCGACGAGCGACGAAACCGGCCACTGCCAGCGTGAACGTGACCGTGCCGATGGCCAGCAGGTGGGTGTTGTGCGGCCACCGCAGCACCGACAACACCACCAACGACCCGAACACCACCGCCACGGCCCACAAGAAGACCCGGCCGGCGCGCGGGTGCCATCCGGGTCGCTTGCGCAGCGCCGCCGCCACACCGCCCGCGAGCACGGCGGTGAGCCCGGCGGCCACGTGCACCGCCAGGACCGCGAGGAAGACCGGGTGGTCGTCCGGGATCGGGATGCCGCCGATCACCACCGGTGCCCGCAGCACCCGCCCAGTGTGCGCCTGCGACCACGGCGACCACCACCGGCCCGCGTCGTCGAAAGGCCGGGGCTGGCGTACCCCCATGGGGTATGTTACCGTCCTGCTCCGCAGATACCCCCTAGGGGTATAAACGAGAGAAAGGAACGGTCATGACTCCCGACCCGCGCCGCTGGTGGGCACTCGGTGTGCTCGCCGCGGCCCAGTTCATGGTCATCATGGACACCTCGATCATCGCCGTGGCCCTGCCGGACATGCAGGCCCAGCTCGGCTTCACGCCCAGTGGCCTGCAATGGGTGTTCAACGCCTACGCCGTCGCGCTGGGAGGCCTGCTCCTGCTCGGCGGCCGGCTGTCGGATCTGTGGGGCGCCCGCAGGGTCTTCGCGGCGGGCTGGGGCGTCCTCACGCTCGGATCGGTGATCGCCGCCGCGGCCGGTGACGCCGGCACCGAGGTCGTCGGACGCGCCGTCCAGGGTGTCGGCGCGGCACTGCTCGCACCGGCGGCGATGACGTTGCTGATGGTGTTGTTCGCGGGACAGCCCAAGGAACTGCCCAAGGCGCTGGCGTTCTACGGTGCCGCCGCGCCCGCCGGCGGCACGGCCGGGGTGTTCCTGGGCGGGGTGATCACCGAGTGGCTGACCTGGCCGTGGGTGTTCGTCCTCTACGTCCCGATCGGCCTGCTCACCCTCGCCCTGACCCCGAAGCTGCTGCCCGCCGTCCCCGGCCGTCCCGGCGGTCTGGACGTCGGCGGCGCGATCGCGGTGACCGGCGGCCTCGCGCTGGCCGTGTACGCGATCGTCCAGGCCCCCGAACGCGGCTGGACCTCGACGGCGACCCTCCTCCAGCTCGCCGGCGCGGCGGTGCTGCTGGTCGCCTTCGCCCTGCTCCAGCGCGCGGTGCGCAACCCGTTGATGCCGTTGAAGGTGTGGCGCACCCCGGACCTGGCCGCCGCCAACCTCGCGATGCTGCTGCTGGGCGCGGCGTGGATCCCGATGTGGTACTTCCTCAACCTCTACGTCCAGCAGGTGCTCGGGTTCGGCGCGTTCGCCAGTGGTGCGGCGCTGCTGCCGATGACCGCGCTGATGATGGTCCTGATGACGACCGTCACCGGTCGCCTGATCGGCCGCTTCGGCACCAAGCGGCTCATCGTCACCGGCCTGGCCGTGCTCGCCGCGGGCCTGGGCCTGCTGGCCACCGCGAACCCCGACGGCAGCTTCGCCGCGGACGTCCTGCCCGGGTCGCTGGTCTCGGCCATCGGCATGGCGCTGGTGTTCATCCCGGCCACCATGAGCGCCATCGGCGGGGTCGCCCCGGAGCAAGGCGGACTCGCCTCGGGCATCGTCAACACCACCTACCAGGTCGGATCGGCCCTCGGCCTGGCCGCCATGACCGCCATCGCCACCTCCCGGGGCGGCGACCGGCTCGGTGACGCCGTCGCGCTGACCGAGGGCTACTCGGCGGCGTTCGTCGCGGCGGCGGTGGTCGCGCTCGGCGGTGCGGGGCTGGCGGCGATCACCTTGCGCGGCAGCCGGACGAAGGACGAAGACCCGACCCCCGTGCGGGTCTAGTCACCCGCGCGCAATACGGCATGGGGGTATGCTAATCTCCGCATACCCCCACCGGGTATATCGAACCGAAAGGAACGGACAGCTCATGTCGAACACCAACGAGACCGGCCTCGACTTCGTCGTCCAGGGCATGACCTGCGGCGGGTGCGCGTCCAAGGTCACCGGCGCCGTGCAGGCCGTGGCGGGGGTCCAGGACGTGCGGGTGGACCTCGCGGGTGGCAGGCTCAGCGTGACCGGCCCGGTGGACGAGTCGGCGATCACCGCCGCCGTCGAGGGTGCGGGTTACGCCGTCGCGCGCGCCTGAACGCCCGATGTGCGCCGCCCCGGGCCGACCTGGTCCGGGGCGGCTACTACCACGCATAGTAACCTTGATCACGAGTGGTGTGGTTGACCGCACAAAGCGAGTATTCCTCGTGAACGGCGTGTTAACCTCCCTCCCGCGTACCCCCTAGGGGTATTGAACAATGGGGAGTTGAGATGCAGCACGAGCACCACGACCACGCACACGGCGCAGGTCACGAGGGGCACGAGCACCACGAACACCACGCCGGCCACCAGGAGCACTCGGCCCACGAGCACCACGGTCACGCGGGCGGTGCGTCCTGGGGCATGGCCGCCTCTGCGACGCTGCACTGCCTCACCGGCTGCGCCATCGGCGAGGTGCTCGGCATGATCATCGGCACCGCCCTCGGCTTCGGCAACCTGGGCACGATCGTGCTGGCCGTGGCACTGGCGTTCGTCTTCGGCTACGCGCTGACCATGCGCGGTGTGCTCAAGGCCGGCGTCGGGTTCCAGCAGGCCCTCAAGGTCGCGCTCGCCGCCGACACCGTGTCGATCATCGTGATGGAGATCATCGACAACACGGTGATGGTCGTGGTGCCCGGCGCGATGGAGGCGGGCCTGTCCAGCGCCCTGTTCTGGGGTGCGCTGGCGTTCTCGCTGGCGGTGGCGTTCGTGCTGACCGTGCCGGTGAACAAGTGGCTGATGGGCCGCGGCGCGGGCCACGCGGTCGTGCACGCGTACCACCACTGACGACCGCGGGCGGAGTGGAGCTCACTCGGGTGTCCACTCCGCCAGCTTCGTCCGCAGGTCCGACACCGCAGCCCCCAGCGCGTCCGTGGACGTCGGCAGGGCGTGCGCCACGAGTTCCACGTGGTCGAGCACCGATGCCCGGTCCCGTCGGCTCGACTGTGCGAACGCGGCGGAGTAGGCGGCGGCGATCCGGTCGACGTCCAGCGCGCCGTCCACCAGCGCCTGGGCGAAGTCCGCGTCGGCGGGCGTGACGCGGGACCAGAAGTCGGGGCGGCGCACGGACTCCGCCGCCTGTCGGGACTCCTCGACCAGCTTCTCCGCCTCGGCCCGGTCGAACGGCTGCTCGGGGTCGCGCTGGTGGGCCAGCCAGCCGAGCACGACCACGTTGAGCGCCGGGTAGTAGTACACCGTCCCGTACCGCTCGCGGTGCAGGGCGACGGCCTTGCGGTAGTGCTCACGGGCCTCCACCAGGGCGTTGGTCAGCGCCTTCCGCTTCCCCCGCGCCACGCACTGCGCACGCCGCCGCGCCACACCGCCCAGCAGCGCCCACCGCTCCGGCGTCTCGCGCATCTTCAACAGCAGCCCGGCGGACTTCTCCGCGTCGCCCAGCAGCGCGTCCGGTGACGGCAGCTCCGGGTTCGGCGTCCTGGTCAGCTCGACCGCCCACTTCGCCCGCACGTTCACCAGCTGCTCCACCGACCGCACCGACCCCGAGTCCGCCCAGTCCAGCTGAGCGGCCTCGTAGCACGCCACGGCCTGCTCGTAGAGCGCCAGTGACGCCCACACGTCACCGATCGCCGCGTTCTCCCCGCCGCCCAGCCACTCCGCGGGCACGTCGGCGACCAGCTCCCGCAACTCGGCGGCGATCGCCCCCACGACCGTGTCGGGCGCGTCGCCGGCCCGGTGCCGCAGGTCGGCCAGCGCGTCGCGGAACTCCCGGCGCGCCACCAGTTCCTCGCGGTGGTGCACGCCGTCGCCGGCGGGGTCGAGGCGGAACGCGGGCGGCCCGTAGACCTGGTACGCGCCCCAGGTGTTCGTGGCGCGGTGCCGGTCGTGCACGACCCGCCGCGCGGTGAGGGCGGCGGCTCCGAGGTCGCTGCCGCTCAGCAGTCCACTGTAGAACGTCGTGGCGAACTCGTGCGCCGCCTCGTCGTCCACCGCCCACCCCGCCGCGACGACCGCGCGCACCCCGTTCTCCACCAGCTGCCGCGAGATGCTGGAGGCCAGCAGGTCCGCGCGCTGTTCGTCGGCGGGTTGCCGCCGCATCGCGCCGAGGTGGCAGCAGTTGAGGAACACCACGTCCGGGGTGGTGCGCATCTTCGCGATCTCCAGCGCGCCCAGGTGGATGTCCGGGCCGATGACCACCCCGCTGCGGGACGGGTCGGTCGGGTCGTACCGGCCGTGCCCGGCGATGTGCACGATCCGGTACTCCTGCCGGAACAAGGCGTTGAGGATCGGCACGACGTCCTCGCGGTCGTCGTCGCGCGCGATGATCGCCGTGACGTCGTACCCGCGGCTCTTCAACAGCTTCTCCACCCGCCGCGCCTCCTCGCGTGCGGCGGGCAGGCGGGGCAGCCCCGTCCCCGCCGGGTCGCCGATGACCAGCGCGGCGTGCCCGGAGGACGGCCGGGTGGCCTCGGCGAACGACCGCGTCTCCAACCGGCGGATCACGCCGACCTCCACGGCCAGCGGTTCCACGTCCTGGTCGTGCGTGCGGCTGGCCAGCATCTCCAGCGGCAGCGAGCCCGCCTGCTCGTCCACCACCAGCAGCAGGTTCTCGCTCCCGTAGCCCTGCCCCTTCAACGCGTTGGGCACGAGCAGTTCGTAGAGGGTGTTGTAGAGCTGCTCGTCCGGCTGGTGGTCGGCGATGGCCTCGGCGACCAGCGCGTCCAGCAGCTTGCGCTGCGCGGAGTTCACCCGCTGCTCGGCGCGCGCGGACCGGCCGATGCTGGTGAACGACAACGCGCCCAGCCGGTCGCCCCGGTCCGAACCCTCGGCGACGATGCGGACCGTCCGCCACACGCCCTCGCGGTAGGGCGCGGGCGCGCCGGGCTTGCCGTCGACGCCGTCGAGCAGCCGCCGTTCCACGACCACCTCGCCGCTGTCGGAGTCGAGGGTCTGCGCGAGCCGCACCGCCGCCTTCGTGGCCTGGATCGCGCGTTCCTCGTACAGCTCCACGATCTTCAGCTCGTCGAAGCGCACCGGCGACCGCAGGTCCTCCAGCCGCCGGTTGGCCTGCCGGACGCCGGCGATGATCGCGGTGACCGCGTTGTCGACCGGCATCGGCGGCACCAGCGCGGTCCCGATGAGCACCGCCGACACCGACACCGGCACCTCGGTCGCGCCGCGCGGCGCCCGGTCCTCGTGCCGCGCGGCGAGCTTGAGCGCGCCGCCGGTGACGCCCGCGATGAGCGCGCCGGGCGTGAGGTCGCCCGCGTCGCCCAGGCCGATCACCACGCCGCACGGCCCGTCGACCGCGCCGAACACCTCGCACGTGCCCAGCCGCCCGGGGTACTGCCGGAAGGCCACCCGGCGTTCGAGCGCACCGCCCAGGCACGCGTCCAGCGCCTGTTCCGCGCCGCTGATCGGCGTGCCGTCCTGGTGCCCGACCAGGACCGCGCCGCCGGCCCAGCGCAGGTCGCCGTGCACGACGCCGACCCGCAGCGCCTTGCGGCGGGCCGTCGAGCGCCGCCCGCCGCCCCACGCGGTGCGCACGAGGTGGTCGGCCGTGGGCAGCACCAGCAGGCCGCGGGCGTCGGCCAGCTCGCCGTCCACACCGGACCGCGCGGTCGGCGAGCGCAGCAACCGACCGGGCGTGCGGCCGGCCAGCAGGTCCAGCACGGCGGCGGCGGTGTCGGGGTCGGCCGGCAGGTCGGCGTGCGGCACCAGCGCGTACCACGTGACCGGGCCGGGTGCCGCGCCGCCGGGACGGCAGGTGAACCCGTCGCCGTCCGCGGACACGCGGAACACGTCGTCCCGCGAGCCGCACACCGTCCGCTCGGCGCTGCCGTAGACCGCCGTGATCCCGGTCCAACTCCCGGGCGTCAAGGCGGCACGCGCGTCGGCCGCGTCCGGGTCGAGCGCCCGCAGCAGCGGCCACGTCTCGAACCACGACCCGACGGTGGCGGCGTCCGCGCGGTGGTCCAGCAGCGCCACGGCGGCGGTGAACTCGTCCTTGCCGGCCAGCCGCGCCCGCACCAGCCAGCTGCCCTGCAACGGCGGGCCGAGCAGGACGGCACGGCCGCCCGCCGCGTGCCAGCGGTCGCCCACCGAGCGCAGGGCGGCGAGCAGCACCAGCGCGCCCGCGCCGTGCGCGACGACGTGCACCGGGCTGCCGGTGTCCAGCCGAACCGCCAGCTCCCCGGCCAGGTCGTCCAGGTCGCGGCGGGGGTCGAACGGCCACTCCGCCACCGCGTACCGGCTCGCCAGCGCGGAGGTCAGCAGCGCGTAGTTCGGCACGAGCCCGCCCGGCTCGCCGTCCCGGCCGCCGAGGACCTTGCCCGGCCCGTGCGCGACCAGCCGCGCCGGGTCCGGCCACAGCGGGGTGCCGCCGTGCACCAGCGTCGAGCCGAGCAGGTCGGGCACGACGAGCACCTCGCCGGACACCCTGTCCTCGCCGCGGCGCACCGGCCAATGGGGCGGCGGTGGCGTCTCGAAGGCCGCCGCGTCGTCGCCGGCGAGCCAGGTCTCCAGCGCCTGCCGGCTGTCCTCGTTGGCGAAGTAGCTGCCGTGGTTGACCCGAGCCCCCTGGAACGACGTGCACCGCGACCGCACCCGCGCGGCCCCGCCCGACATGGACGACGTGGGCACGACCAGGTCGTGGTCCTCGCCGTAGAACAGGTCCGCGCCCCGGACCAGCAGCTTGCTCAGCAGTCCGCGGCCCTGCGCGTCACCGGCGATCGCGCCGAGCCCGTCGTCCAGCGGCGGCGCGGCCAGCAGGGTCCGCAGGAACGGCGACTCGGGCATCTGCGCTTCCATCCCCGGCATCACCCGGGGGTCGATGCGCTGTTCCAGCACGGTCAGCAGGAACTTCTTGATCAACGCGGCGATCCCGGTCTCGCGCAGCACCGGCACCAGGTGGAAGACGTTGAACAGGAACGACGCCCACTTGTCGATGCGCCCGGACGCGAGGGTCGTGCCCATCGCCGGGCAGGCGACGCGGGCGAAGCGCTGCACCCGGACCTGACGGCCTTCCAGCGCCCGGCGCAGCCTCGGCAACGCGTCCACGTCGGGGTGGTCCACGCCTTCGTAGGCGGCCAGCACGGGCTCGTGCGTGGCGGCGTAGCTGAGCACTTCACCGACCAGCCCGCCGCGCGAGTGGGTGACCAGGTGCAGGGGCGCGTCGGGCAGGTGCGGGACGGCCAGCAGCGCGTTCTGGGCGGGGGTCAGGCCGAGGGTGGCGTGTTCGAGCGCGAGCACCCGGCCCTGGTAGCGCTCGACGATACGCGCCCACTCCGGGGTGCCGCGCAGCTTCCCGAACGCCGCCTCGGTGTGCGAGAACGTGCCGTGCACCAGCACCAGGTACGGATCGCTGCCCGACGCCGGCGGTGCCGTGAGGAGGTCGCCCGGCGCGAGGTGGAGGTCGACGCCGACCGAGTAGACGCCACGGGGTTTCGGCTTGCGCCGCCACACGTCCTCGGGCGCGTCGGCCCGCGTCGGCGCGTCGATGAAGTCGACCAGCTTGCGCACCGCGGCCTTGGCGGCGGCGTCCAGCGCCACCTCCGCGACCCGCCCGGCGATCACGCCCTGCGCCGAGTCCAGCACGCCCGACCGGGACAGCACGGGTCCCGTCGCCGCGTCGAGCTCGCGCACCGCCAGCCGCACGTCCTCGGGCAGCTTGGTCTTCACCCGCCGCACGGCGGCCAGCCGCGACCCGCCGTCACGGGTGCGCTCGTCGAGGAAGGCGGTGACGTCCCCGCGGCGACCGGCCTCGGCCCGGGATACCAGGGTCGCGGCGCGGTAGAAGTGCACCACGCCGTCGGTGTCCTCGACCTCGACCACGTCGTCGTCCTCACCGGACAGCGTGACGCTCTCGGTGTCACCGCGGCCGGTGCCGGCGACCTGGACCTCCCCGCGCACCGCGTACCCGACGTCGTCGCCGTACAGCTCCGCGAAGTCGTCGTCGGCCTGGTCGACTACGGGCCTGCCCCGGAGGGTGAAGTCGGTCATGGTGGCACCTGCCTCGTGGTGCGTCCGCCTCCTGTTGTACCTCGCCGCCCGCACCGGCCCCGTTACGACCCACGGCCGCCGGTCGTGGGCCATATTGGTGTCGTGGACACCGACGACCGGATCGCGCGCGTGGACGACGTCGCCGAGCTCGCCGCCGCGCTGGACCGGCTGGGCGTGCGCCGGGGACGGCCGGTGCTGGCGCTGGTGGGCGGGGCGGGCGGGATGAGCCCCGCCGAGTCCGAACGCGTCCGGGACCTGCTGCGCGAGCTGCTGCCGGCGCTGGCGGCCCGGGGCGCGGCCGTGGTGGACGGCGGCACCGACGTCGGGGTCATGCGCGTGATCGGCGACCTCGCCGACGGCCTGCCGCTCGTCGGCGTGGTGGCCGAGGGCGCGTTGGGCGACACGGCGCTGGAACCGCACCACGTGCACGTGTTCGTGCCGGGGGAGGCGTGGGGCGACGAGTCGCCGTGGCTGGCGAAGGCGGTGTCCGTGCTCGCGGACGGGTCGCCCTCGGTGACGTTGCTGGTCAACGGCGGCGACATCACCTACACCGACGCGGCGCACAGCATCGAGCACGGCCGGCCCGTCGTGGTGCTGGCCGACACCGGCCGCACCGCGGACGCGATCGCCGCGGCGGCCGGTGGTGTCTCGTCCGACCACCGGGCGGTGGCGATCGCCGGGTCGGGGCTGACCCGGGTGGTGACGGCCGAGGACTTCGTCGCCGTGGTCGAGTCCGCATTGGACCCGCGTTAGGCCATTCGGGTGCCTGCCCGCAACGCGCCCCCGCCCGGCGACGATTCCACGGGTAGGCGGGGAGGGGGTGAGCGGCCATCATCTTCATCAGCTACACCCGCAACGACGAACCGACCGTCCAGGCGCTGCGCGACGACCTGGAGCGGTTGCACTGGCCGGTGTGGATGGACCACGAGATCCACGGCGGCGAGCAGTGGTGGCGCGAGATCATCCAGACCATCCAGCGCACCCGGGTGTTCGTGTTCGCGCTGTCCGACGCGTCGTGGCGGTCGCGGCCGTGCCAGGACGAGCTGGACTACGCCAAGCGGCTGGGCATCCCGGTGCTGCCGGTGCAGGTCGGCGCGGTGCACAACACCCGCATCCCCATCATGGAGACGCAGGCGATCGACTACCGCGAACGCACGCCCGAGGCCGTGCTGGCGCTGGTCGCCTCGCTCGCCGACCTGGCGAGCCGCGAGGTCCGGTTGCCCGACCCACTGCCCGACCCGCCCACCGTGCCGTTCGAGTACCTGTACCGGATGGCCGAGCGGCTCGGGCCCAAACCGATCCCGGCGGACGACCAGGACGTCCTCATCGGCCAGTTCCGCAGCAAGCTGCGCAACGAGGACGACGCCGTCGCGCGGGCCGACATCGTCAAGCTGCTCAAGGAGTTGCGCGGGCGTCGGGAGCTGACCGTCGGCAACGCCGAGGAGATCGACTCGTTGTTGGAGACCGCGGAACCGCTCGTGGCCGCGGCGGCGGAGGACGGCGCGACCCGCCTGCCCCCGACCGACCACTGGCGCCAGGAGAAGGCCCAGCCCGAGGCGCGGAGCGGGGATCGGGCGGAGCCGGAAGCGAAGCCGGTTCCCCAACCCCGCCGGGAGACCCCACCCCCTCCCGTCACCCCACCGCCCCGCGCGAAGAAGCCCGACCCGCTGATCCCGACACCACCCAAGGCCGAGCCACCCCAGGCCGAGCCACCCGAGCCCGAACCGCCGAGATCGCAGCCCACCACCGGGTCTCCGGGGGAGGGCGCGCCGGCGTGGCTCCGCACCCTGGTCACCAACGGTCCGTCCACCCAGACGCCCGCGCCGGAACCTTCCACTCCCACCGCGCAGTGGTGGGGCGCGGCCAAGCCGGCGGAACCGCCGAAGCCGCAGCCAGTCCCCGAGTCGCCCAAAGGCCGCGGTTTCGCGTTCCCGAGCGCGGTGCTGGGCGCGACCGGCTTGCCGCTCCTGTTCCTGGGGGCGGCCCGGGAGGACAGGTCCGTCGCGCAGTCGGGTGCCGTGCTCCTGCTGGTCGTGGCCGCGCTGGGACTCTCGCTCGCCCTGGTTTCGGTGGCGCACAAGGAACCCCGGTCCCGCGCCGCGGCCATCATCGCCGCCGTGGGCCTCGCCGGCGCGGTCGTCTACGCCTTCTCCGGGGTCTTCTAACCGGACCGCCCACGCTTGATGAGCCCGACGATCAAGACGGACACGAAAGCGAGCGCGGCGATCATCGCGGCGAGCTCCTCGTCCCCGCCGCCCGCGACGAGCAGGATGTGGGACGACAGCCCGGCGACCAGGTACGCCAGCCCGGCCCACAGCAGGACAGCCCGGACGCTGGGCTTCTTGCGCACGGGCACGGGCGGCGGCGTCGCCTCCCACCAGTTCGCCCCCGGTTGCGGCGGCCGTGGCGGTGGCGGCACAGGAGCGGGCGGGATCATCCGGGGGATCTCCGGCCCGGGTGGTGGAACCTGGTGCGGGGCGGTCCCAACGACGACGGTCGGCGTGCGCTGCCACCACGGTGCCACCGAAGGTCCCAGCAGCTCCTCCAACGCCCCCGCCGCCACCCACCCGGGCCGGCAGCACGCCTTGAGCCGCTCCGCCAGTTCGTCCACCCACGGGTCGCCCAGGCTCGCCAGGTGCCGCCAGGTCGGCGTGTCGAAGGACCGGAAGTCCTGCTGGGTGAACAGGAGGTTGTCGTCGGTGTTGAGCGCCGCCCACGTCGGCCGGCGGGCCAGCGCCGACAGCGACAGGTAGATCAGCAGGCCGGGGAAGGTGTCCATCCAGCGGCCCCACGGCCGGTCCGGCGGCTGGTAGTTGTGGTGGCCGGTCTCGACCGGGGGCGCGTCGCCGGCCAGGGCCTCGATCCACGCGCAGTCGAAGTCCACCAGCCGCAGGGTGCCGCGCGCGTCCACGAGGACGTTGCCGTGCTGGAGGTCGCCGTGCGCGAAGTCGGCCCGCTGCATCCGGTGCACCAGGCCGCGCCACGACCGCGCCAGCTCGGTGAGCGCGGCGACGTCGTGGCGGGTGACCAGGTCGTCCACGTGCCGGTTGAGGGTGTGGCCCTCGACCCACGGCATCTCGACCACGGGCCAGGTGCGGCCGTTGACGCGGATGCCGTCGTCTATCCACCGGGGCAGCGCGACGGCGTCGGTGAGGCTGCGGGCGGTGAAGTGGCCGTGCAGGCAGTCGTACCGCCTGCTGTTGCTGACGTCCGCGCGGGTGAAGAACCGCAGCGCCCGCGGCTCGTCGCCCGCCATCGCCTTGAACACGACCGCGCTCGCGCCCGACGCGGGGGAGGGGATCTGGAAGACCGGGTGCACGACCAGTTCCAGCCGGCGCAGCTCCTCGGTGGTGAACGCGTCCGGCCGCTGCACCGCCTTCATGTAGTCGTCGAAACCCGGGTACCGCATCAGACGCACACCACCAGCTGGTCCGGCCGCCGCGCGGCGACGCTGATCCGCATGAGGGTGACGTCGTCGTTGGTCATCTCCCGCGCCGCGCGCCGGTCCTCGACCAGCTCGCGGAAGCGCTCCGGGTGGTCCAGGCCCGCCAGCGCCGACCACAGCGCCGGCCCGTCCTCCCGGACCGCCCAGTGCGCGAAGGCGTCCGTGGCCAGGTAGAGCAGGTCGCCGGCGGCGAGGTCGCCCTCGGCGAAATCCACCCGTCCCAGCGCGCCGGGGAGTGCCGTGGGCGCGGTCGGCACGCCCGCCGGGTTCGTGCCGAAGTCGTCCGCCGCGATGCTCGGGAACTGGGCGACGAGCCGGTGCCCCCGCACGTGGAACAGCACGGTGTCGCCCAGCGCGACCGCCCGCCAGCGCGGACGCGGACCGAGCTCGAGCTCGCAGCCCAGGAAGGTGGCCAGCGAGCCGACACTGTCCAGTTTGAACAGTTCCAGCCCGGACGCGCCGGACAGCACGGGGTCGTGCCGCCACGCGTCCTGCGCGCGCCGCGCCCACCCGAGCAGCGAGCGCTCGGTCAGCTCGACGTCCGCCGCGACGAACCCCTCGACCAGCCGCATCGCCCAGCGCGCCGAGCCGAAGCCCTCGGTGGCGCCGTCGGCCACCGCGAACCGGGGACCGCGCCCGGTCGCCGGGTCCTCCGGCGCGGCGGCGGCGCCGTCCTCCCACTCCCACGGGTCGTTGCCGTGCTTGGGAGCGGAGAAGACGACCTGCCAGGCGTGCACGGCGTCACCTCGACCGGTCCGGCACGCGGGTGCCGATCTGGAGCACGCGCAACAACGTCGAGCGCCCCACGTTGAACGCCAGGCCCCGCGCGCCCGGCCGCACGTCGTACCCGTCGGCGCGGGCGTTCTCGACCATCGTCGGCGGCAGCTCGCTGCTCAGCGCGAACAGCTCCGGGCCGGGCAGCGGCAGGCCGGCGGGCGTGTTCGGGAAGACGACCTCGTGGGCGTCGGTGGGGGACAGGAAGATGTTGAAGAACAGCGCGGGACCGTCCGAGGTCTCGATGGCGGTCAGCCGCTTCACCCAGTCCTGCAGGGTCGCCCCCTGGTACGGGCTGTCGGTGACCATGCCGTCGGTGATGTTGATGATGATCGGCGGGAACGAGTCCGGGTGCGCGGCGGCCCAGTCGAACACGTGCGCCCCGGCGACCTCGACCGCCTGGCACATGGGCGTGCGGTAGCCGTGCACCGGGTCCACCCACACCGGCATCTTCACGCTGACCGGCATGGCGTCGATGGACGGCTCGTCGCGCACCGCGAACGGGTTGGCCGCCAGCTCCGGCAGCGGCACCAGCCCGCGCCCGGCCAGCGCGCCGCCGAACGCGCTCTCCACGCCCTCGCCGCCGGGTCCGGTGATCCGGGCGCCGTAGCTGAACACCCCGACGTCGAAGTAGTGCCGGACCGGCGCGTTGACCTCGATGGTGGCCTTGACGCACATGTCGAGCAGGATGTTGTTGACCGCCAGCGCCGCACCCGCCGCAAGCGACCCGCCGGTCGCGCCCCACGGCAGTTTCATGGAATCGGACCGGTCCAGCAGGATGACGACGCAGCCGGGCGTCGCCCGCGACACCCACTGCCGGTACGTGCCTGTGCTCATCGGCGCTCCTCGTCGGCGGGGACGGCTCGGGTCAGGTTGTGCCGCACGACCGTGGCCGGCCACGCCGTGCCCGGCAGCCACTCCCACGTGGCGCGGCAGTCGGGGTTGCGGCAGGCGAACGCGCACGCGTGCCCGTCCCGCCGCACGTCCAGTTCGAAGCCGCCGCAGCGCGGGCACTGGGCGATCAGCGCCCGGTGTGCGTCGAAGTCCTTGAGCGGCACGGATTCCCGCCGCGCCGCCCCGGGTTTCGTGGTCGCGGCCGGCTTCCCGGTCTGCTGCCACCACTGCCCGTTCGCGCCCTGTTCGGGCGAGGGCGCCGGTGCGGGTGCTGGTGTTGGTGTTGGTACGGGTGCCGGTCGCGGTGGCGCTGGTGGTGGTTGCGCCGGGCTGCTCGGTGCCGGCTTTTCGCTGCTGCCCACCCACACCAGCGCGAGCGCGACCCCGAGCAGGCCGCTGACCACGGCGACGACCACCCGCTGCCAGAAGCCCAACTCGGTGACGAAGGCCGTGCCGATCCCGGCCCCCACCGCCGCGAGCACCACGGTCAACCACCGGACCACCTGGGCCATCACGCGCTCGGTCACCGCGAGTCCCTCCCGACCACGAACTCGATGGGGTCGGTGGTCTGGCCGACGGCCCGGCACCACGACCCCGCGGCGGTCCGCTGGGCGCCGGGTGCGGTCCAGTCCTCGGGCAGCGCCACGCACACCGTCAGTTGGCCGTTCGGCGGGGCGAGCACGATCGAGCCGTCCGCGCCGACCTCGAGAGTGCGGGTGGATGCGGCCTCGGTGACGCGCGCCGAGGTCCCCGCCAGGTCGGTCGCGGGGATCTTGTCGCCGCTGTTGTCCACCGTGACCAGGCGGATCGTCAGCGCGGGTGCGGTGGCGGGTTGCGGCGGCGCGGTCGAGGGGGTCATGGCGTAGCCGAGCGCCAGTGCGACGCCGAACGAGACCAGCAACGCGTACATCGGCGCCAGGAACTGGCTGCGCATCCACTCAGGCATCGCGGTTCACCGGCCACCTCCGCGCGGGCACTTACCCTTCAGTCGTCGGCGGCCCGCGATGTGTGTCTCCAGTCACAGCCGGTACCCCCGAATGGGCTAGCGCAGACCGGTGGCGAGCACGTCGAAGGCGTGCTCGACGGCGGCGACGTGGTCGGCGGTGACCCGGTCGACGTCCTCGCCGGCGAGCACGCGGGTGAAGCCCGCGGTGTAGGCGGCGCGCTGGGCGGCGAGGACGAGGGCGGCGGTGAGGGTCGGGTCGGGGGTGCCCGCCTCGGCGAGCAGGGTCGCCAGGTGGTCCTGCACCTCGTCGAACGCCTCCCGGGCGCGGGCGCGCAGGGCGGGGGAGCCGAGGAGGGTGCGCCAGAAGGCGGGGTAGCGGGCGTCGAAGCCGCCCAGGGGGTGGTGCTCGACGGCCAGGCGCACGAACAGCCGGCGCAGCGCGGCCACCGGGGTCTCGTCCGGCGCGCGGTCCCGCAGGGCGTCGGTGAGCAGGGCCTTCGCCTCCGGCACGCGGTCGAAGAAGATGTCCTCCTTGCGCGGGAAGTAGTTGAACACCGTCACCTTGGACACGCCCGCGGCGTCGGCCACCTCCGCGATGGTGACGTTGTCGAACCCGCGTGCCACGAACAGCGCGGTGCCCACGTCGGCGATGCGCTGGCGCGTCTCGGCCTTCTTCCGCTCCCTCAGGGACATGTGTTCGATCTTACTGGACTCATTTTTGAGTCGGGTATAACTTTGCGGCGTGGACTTCGACGTGATCATCTCCGGGGCCGGTCCGACCGGCCTCATGCTGGCGTGCGAGCTGGGACTGCGCGGTGTGCGGGTCGTCGTGCTCGAACGGCTGGCCGAGCCCGACCCGACGATCAAGGCCGGCTCGGTCACCGTCCCGACCGCCGAGGCGTTCGACCGGCGCGGCCTGCTGCCCCGCCTGGTCGACGCCCAGCGCGAGTCGTTCGAGCTGGCGCAACGCTTCCTGCCGGCGGGCGCGCCGCCCATGACGCCGCCGCCCAAGTTCGCGGGCCACTTCGGCGGCATCCGGCTCACCGCCGACCTGTTCGACGCGACCGACCCCGCCTTCGCCGACCGCGGCCCGGCCGGTGACGTCGGGTTCGTCTCGCAGCAGCAGGTCGAGGCGATCCTGGCCGAGCACGCCGCCGCGCTGGGCGTGCCGGTGCGGCGCGGGGTGGCGGTGACCGGCTTCGACGCCGACGACGCCGGCGTGACCGTGGGGACCGATCGGGGCGAGCTGCGGGCGGCGTGGCTGGTGGGCTGCGACGGCGGGCGCAGCACCGTGCGCAAGGTGGCCGGGTTCGACTTCCCGGGCACGCCGCCGGAGATCACCGGCCACCAGGCCGTGGTGGAGCTGCGCGGGGGTGAGCGGCTCGGGCGCGGCTGGCAGACCACGCCGACCGGCATCTACGCCCACGGCCCGGTGCCCGGCCGCGTCCTGACCGTCGAGTTCGACGGCCCGCCCGCCGACCGGGACGCCCCGATCACGGCGGAGGAGCTGGAGAAGAGCCTGCGCGCGGTGTCCGGGGTGGACGTCGAGGTCACCGCCGTGCACACCGCGACCCGCTTCACCGACAACGCCCGCCAGGCCACCACCTACCGGCTCGGCCGGGTCCTGCTGGCCGGCGACGCGGCGCACGTGCACTCGCCGTTCGGCGGGCAGGGCCTCAACCTGGGCATCGGCGACGCGGTCAACCTGGGCTGGAAGCTGGCCGCGACCGTGCACGGCCGGGCCCCGGACGGCCTGCTCGACACCTACACCGCCGAACGCCACCCGCTCGGCGCGTGGGTGCTGGACTGGACCCGCGCGCAGATCGCCCTCATGCGCCCCGACCCGCACGCGCGGGCGTTGCGCGGGGTCGTCGAGGACCTCATCGCCACCACGACCGGCACCACCCACTTCACCAAGATGATCTCCGGGGTCTGGCACCGCCTGGACCTGCCCGGCGACCACCCCCTGATCGGTCGCAGCGCACCGGACCTCGTGCTGTCCGACGGCTCCCGCCTGGCCGACCACCTCCACGACGGCCGCGGCCTGCTCCTCGACCTGGGCGGCGTGCGGTCCGGTGTGGACGTCCCCGACGACCGCGCGCGCCTTGTCACCGCCACCTGCCCGACCCACCCCGACCTGCCGGGCCTGCTCGTCCGCCCGGACGGGGTCGTGGCCTGGGCCGGCGGCGACGGCTTGGACACCGCCGTCACCACCTGGTTCGGCACCGCCTGAGCAGGGCGGGGCGTCCTGGCGCGGGCTCGGCGGGGGCTCGGCGCGGGCTCGGCGGGGGTGCGGCGGGGGCTCGGCGCGGGCTCGGCGGGGGCGCGGCGCGGGCTCGGCGGGGGCGCGGCGCGGGCTCGGCGGGGGCGCGGCGCGGGCTCGGCGGGGGCGCGGCGCGGGCTCGGCGGGGGCGCGGCGCGGGCGCGGCGGGGGCGTGTGGCGGGTCT
This sequence comes from Saccharothrix variisporea, assembly GCF_003634995.1. Classification (GTDB taxonomy): domain Bacteria; phylum Actinomycetota; class Actinomycetes; order Mycobacteriales; family Pseudonocardiaceae; genus Actinosynnema; species Actinosynnema variisporeum. The sequence continues at coordinate 125,242 of NZ_RBXR01000001.1, forward strand.
TGCCGGGTGTTGTGGCGCGGGCGCGGCCGGTCGCGTGGCGGGTCGTCCGGGGGTGGTCGGTCGTGTCATCGTGATCGGCATGAACGACCACCACGCCCGCACCCCGCGCCCGCGCTCCGTCGCGGAGTTGGCGGCGTCCTCGCCGGCCTGGCAGGTGGAGACCGACCAGCGGGGCCGGTGGCTGACCGCCGAACGCCGCATCACCCACGACGGCCGCCGCTGGCTGATCGGCCTCACCCCGGTCCGGGACGGTGTCGTGGCGTTGGTGCTGTGGTCCGGTGACGTCGTCGCCGGGCACGCGCGCGGGTCGGAGGCCGAGATGTGCGCACGGGCCGACCGGTGGGTGGCCGACCTCATGGCGCGCCGGTTGATGCCGTGACGGGTCACCGGGTGCTGAGCAGCAGGTAGCGCTCGTCGTCGATCTCCCGTCCCCACAGCGCGGGATCGGTCAGGCGCTCGACCACCGCCTCCTCCCGGACCTCGCGCACCAGGGACTCGGCCCGCGCGGCGGTGAGTCCCGCACCGGTCGACCAACGGCCCTCGACCAGCACGAGCCGGCCGTGCGGGCGGAGCAGGGACACCCAGGTGCGCAGTGCCGCGCCGGGGTCGGGCAGGGCCCACAGGACGTGGCGGGCGAGGACGACGTCGGCGGACGCGGGCGGGTAGGGCGGGGTGGCGGCGTCGCCGACCGTGAAGCGCACGCGCGCGCCGGCCTTGACCCGCGCGGCCTCGACCATGCGCGGGGACAGGTCGAGGCCGCGGACGTCGTGACCGGCCTCGGCCAGCAGCACCGACAGGCTCCCGGTGCCGCAGCCGAGGTCCACGACGGACGAACCCGGCGGCACCAGCGGCAGCAGCAGGTCCGCCCACGCCCGCCGGGTGGTGGGGTCGAGCAGGCCGTGGTCGGGTTCCTGGTCGAAGGTGGCGGCTTGGTCGTCCCAGAACGTCTGCGCGTCGGTGCTCACCGCGCCGAGTCTGCCGCTGTGGCGGTGAAGGCGCGGTTCGGAGCGAGCAGTGGCAGGAAGGCCAGCAGCACGAAAGCCCCGGCGACCACCAGTGCCGCCGTCGAGACGTCCACACCGGCGAGCAGCAGCCCACCACAGGCGCTGCCGACCGGGAAACCCAAGGCGCACAACGCCGTCCGCGCACCCGTCACCCGCCCGCGCACCTCGTCGGGCACCGAACGCTGGAACCGCGACCGTTCCACCGCGTAGTAAGGCGCCCACAGGAACGACGCCACCCCCGCCACCACCACGGTCGCCACCACACCGTCCACCACCGCGAACAACCCGAAGACCGGTGCCGCACAACCGATCGCCGCCGACACCCGCCACCGCTCCGGCACCCGCCCGAACACCGGCGGCCCGACCACCGCGCCCACCACCCCGCCCACCCCGGCCGCCGTCAGCACCAGCCCGAACGCCACCGGCCCGGCCCCCAGCACCTCGCGCACGAACACCGGGTGGAACACCTCCACCACCCCGCTCAGGAACAGGAACCCGGTGGCGGACAACGACAACACCAACGCCACCGGCAGCCGGAACAACACCCCGAACCCCGCCGGCCCACGCCCCGCCGACACCACGGCTCGCAACCGCGGCAACCCGAAGCACAACACGCTGGTCACCGCGAAACTGGCCGCGTCCAGCACCAACACCGCCTCCGCGCCCACCACCCCGACCGCCAACCCCGCCACCGGCGGCGCGACGACGTAGGCGACCTCCCAGTTCAGCGACAGCAGCGAGTTCGCCGACTCCAACTCGGCGTCCTCGACCAGTCGGGGCACCAACACCCCCTCGCCGACCTCGGTCACCGCCGACAACGCCGCACACAACAGCACCACCACGTACACGTGCCCGATCCGCAACGCCCCCGCCCACGCCAACACCGGGATGACCGCGACCAAAGCGCTCCGCAACGCGTTGTCCCAACCCAACAACAAATGCGGTGGAAACCGGTCGAGCAACCTGCCGGCCACCGGCCCCGTGACCACCCTCGGCACCCCGGCGCACAGCAGCACCACTCCCAACTGCGCAGGTCCGGCCAGGTCCAGCACGAGCCACGCCAGCGCCACAGCGGTCAGTGCGTCCCCGCTGCGCGACACCAGCACGCCCAGCCAGAACCGCCGGAAACCCGGATTCCGGCACACGTCTCGATAGCCCAGAAAGGTGTTCCGCATTCACCGGACGCTAACACCATGATTAATCGGGCGTTATATCGAATTTCCGCGACCGATCACCGCTCCAGCAGGAACGCCAGGGTGCTCTCGGCCAGCCGCGCCTCGACGGCGTCCGGGTCGGCGGCGGTGGCCCGGCGGAACTTCTGGGAGGCCAGGACGGACAGCAGCCACCACGCCGCCGCCTCGGCGTCGAGGTCCGGGCGCAGTTCGCCGCGGTGCTTGCCGCGGGTGAACAGGGCGGTCAGCGCGGTCGCGAAGCGCTGGGTCGAGGCGCGGGCGGCGGCCTCCACCTCGGGTTCGCCGGTGATGGTGGAGGCGTCGGCGAAGATCGCGCCGACCGCGCCGGCGCTGTGCACGACCTTCAGGTGGTGCGGGTTGAGCATCATCCGCAGCATGTCGGTGACCGGGATGCCGCTGTCGGCCACCCGCTCGATCATCCGGCAGACGTGGTCGGCGGACCGCTCCACCACGGCGGCGAACAACGCGGCCTTGGTGCCGAAGTTCTGGAACACCACCGGTTCGCTCACGCCGAGGCGCTTGGCCACGGCCGAGGTCTTGCCCCGCAGGTAGCCGACCTCGGCGAACACCTCGGTGGCCGCCACGAGGATCGACTCGCGGCGGTCCTGGGCGCTCATCCGGGTGCGGCGCACCTGCTGCTCGGTCACGGACCTGATCCTAGTCGCCCTTGCCGGCCGAACTTAGTCGTGACTAAGCTGGTTCTTAGTGACCACTAAGTTAGGAGTCGGAGATGCACAGGACTCGACAGCACGGACACGGCGACGCTCCGGGCGCGATCCGGCAGGCGCATGCCTACGAGTTGCTGTCCGTCGTGGTGTTCGCGGGACGGCGGCGGCGCACCTACGGCCGGTTCGTCGAGCTCGCGGACGTGCGGGCCGGTGACCGGGTGCTGGACATCGGCTGCGGCCCCGGCTACCTGACCTCGTTGGCCGCCGAGGCGGGCGGGAGCGCGGTGGGGGTGGACGTGTCCGAGCCGATGGTCGAGGAGGCCCGGCGGTTGCGGGGGAGCGGGAACTGCACGTTCGAGATCGGTCGCGCGGAGGCGTTGCCGTTCGAGGACGGGTCGTTCGACGTGATCGTCTCCGCCCTCGCCGTGCACCACATCCCCGAAGAGCACCGCGCCACCGCCTACACGGAGATGCGCCGGGTCCTCAAGCCCGGCGGACGCGCCCTGATCGCCGACTTCCGCCCGCCGCGCAACAGGGCGGCGCGGCACCTGGTCCGCGCGCTCACCGGCGGCGAGGCGATGAGCCGCAACCCGTTCGAGCGGATCGCGCCGATGATGACCGAGGCCGGCCTCCACGTCACCTCGACCCACGAGGTCGGCGCGTTCTTCCACTGCGTCCGCGCGGAGAAGGCGTGAAGCGGCACCTCACGCGCGTGGCGCTCGCACTGGCCGTCGTCGCGGGTCTGGCCGTCCACATCGGACTGGGCTATCAAGCGGGCCTCGTCGTCGCGCTGCTGGGCCTGGCCGGTCACGTGCTCCTCGGCGTGGCGGCCCAGAAAACCTGGCGGAGCAGGAAACCCGACTCCCCGACCCCCGAGTCGACTCCAGCGGAACCCTGACCTCCATGTCCCCCGAACGGCGCAGTGAATTCCCGCACCGGGTGGTGGGAACATCGTGGCCCCTGCAACCGCCGCCACTCCAGGAGCGCCATGCGTCACCTAGTCGGCAAGTCCCTGCTCGCATCCGTCCTGCTCGCCGCCGTCCTCCCCGCCGCGCCAGGCCACGCCGACGCGCGGACCAGCGCGTACATCGTCGTGCTGGCCGACGGGGTGGCCACCTCGTCGGTGACCGCCGACCACGCGGTCACCGTGGACCACGTCTACTCCAGCGCCTTGCGCGGCTACTCCGGCCGGATGACCGCCGCCACCGCGGCCCGCCTGGCCCGGGACCCGCGCGTGGTGCTGGTCCAGCCGGACGGCGTCGCCACCACGACCGCCCAAACCACCCCCACCGGCATCGACCGGATCGACGCCGAACTCAGCCCGACCGCGGCCATCGACGGCACCGACCAACGGGTCACCGTGGACGTCGCCGTGATCGACACCGGCGTCGACCTCGACCACCCCGACCTCAACGTCTACACCGCCGGCGCCAAGAACTGCTCCACCGGCAAGAGCGCCGACGACGGCAACGGCCACGGCACCCACGTCGCCGGCACCATCGGCGCGCTGGACAACGGCGTCGGCGTCGTGGGCGTGGCCCCGGGCGCCCGCATCTGGCCGGTCCGCGTGCTCAACGCCCAGGGCAGCGGCAGCTTCTCCGACATCATCTGCGGCATCGACTACGTCACCGCGCACGCCAACGAGATCGAGGTCGCGAACATGAGCCTCGGCGGCTCCGGCAGCGACAGCGCCTGCGGCACCAACAAGGACGCGATGCACGAGGCGATCTGCCGCTCGGTGGCAGCCGGCGTCACCTACGTCGTGGCCGCCGGCAACAGCGCCGCCAACTCCTCGACTTTCGTGCCCGCCGCGTACGACGAGGTGATCACCGTCAGCGCCTTGGCCGACTTCAACGGCCAACCCGGCGGCGGCGCGGCAGCCACCTGCCGCACCGACGTGGACGACACGTTCGCCGACTTCTCCAACTACGGCCCGGACGTGGACCTCATCGCCCCGGGCGTGTGCATCCTGTCGACGTGGAAGGGCGGCGGCTACAACACCATCTCCGGCACGTCGATGGCCAGCCCCCACACCGCCGGCGGCGCGGCCCTCTACAAGGCAACCCACCCCACCGCCTCCCCGGCAACCGTGAAGTCCGCGCTGCAGGCGGCAGGCACCGACAACTGGAACACGGGGACCGACCCAGACGCCACCCACGAACGCCTGCTCAACGTGGCAACCTTCTAACCCAGCCAGACACCCCGCCGACCCGCCTCCAAGGCGGGTCGGCGCACCCCTCTCCAGCGCGCAGCACGGTCCTTCGGCGAAGCTGGCGAGCGGGCAGTCTGCCTTGCCGAGTGCGCAGTCCGCCGGAGGGGACACAACTCAACTTGGGCTTCTTGCTTTTGTCATCTCCGTATGGCCTGCCCGAAGGGCTACCGCAGATTTCCCCGGGTGCAGCCGAAAGTTTTTGCGAGGAACGAGCAAAAAGTTTTAGCGGCACCCGGGGAAATCTGTGGTAGGCTCCGCCAGGCCATACGGAGATGACAAAAGCAAGAAGCCCCCGCCGTTGCAGTTGAGTCATCTTTGGTGGCCTGCCCGCCGGCGAGGCGCTTTTAATCTTTGAACCGGACGCTTCGCTCTCAAGCCGGACGCGCTTCGCGCTCTTGGGAGCGCTGCGCGCTCTCAAGATCAAAAGACAAAAGCAGCGCTCGCCGCGCGGCAGGCCGCCAGCGGGGGGTGAAGGGCGTCGGTTCCCCCGCCGTATGGCCTGGCGGAGCCAACCACAGATTTCCCGGGGTGCCGCTAAAACTTTTTGCTCGTTCCTCGCAAAAACTTTCGGCTGCACCCCGGCAAATCTGTGGTAGCCCTTCGGGCAGGCCATACGGCGGGGGAACCGAGGCCCTCCACCTGTGGTTGAGACCACCACACACAAAAGCGCGCTGCGCGCGTCGAAAAGCGAAGAGCCGCGCGCTGTGCGTTACGCCTATCGCACGGGCTCCACGGGGCTCGGCTCCGCCACCACTGGTGGCTTCAAAACACTGGTCACCCAAGCGACCACGACGGTGATCACGGCGAACACCAAACCCGTGATCACCGTCGCCGAGGCTCCGTGCCGGTCAATCGCGATCCCCCCGACAAACGCACCGAAAGCGATCCCGACGTTCGCCGCCGACACCGGCAGCGACTGTGCGAGCTGACCGCCTGGCCCGGCCAAGGTGATCACCCGCACCTGCAGCGAAGGCACGATCCCGTACGCGAACACCCCCCAAGCCAGCAGCGCGACCGCCACCAGCACCGCCACCGCGCCGACGAAGTACAGCACTAGCAGCGACACCGCGATGCCGATCGACCCGATCACCAGCGTCCGCCCGGCGTCACGGTCGGCGAACCTGCCGCCGCTGAACGAGCCGACCGCCGTGGCCACGCCGAAGGCCAGGAGGAACACGCTCAACAATCCACCCGAGATGCCGGTGACGTCCTGGAGGAACGGCACCACGTAGGTCAGTGCCGCGAACGTCGTCGCGAAGACGATGAAGTTCAGGAACAGCACGGCGAGCACGCGGGGTGCAAAGGCGTAGCGGGCCTGTCGGCCGGCGCCGGATCCTGCGGGTGGTACGGACGGGATCAGTGCGACCGTGGCGATCAGGACGACCGCGGTGATGGCGATGATGGCCTCGAACGAGCCGCGCCAGCCGAGGGTTTGGCCGACCAGGGTGCCCAGTGGCACGCCGAGTGCCGTGGACACCGACACGCCGGACACGATGATCCCGATCGCCCGGCCGATGCGCTCGGGCGGGACGACCGACATGCCGGCGATGAACGACGTGGCGATGAACAGGCCCTGTAACGCGCCGATCAGCACGCGGGCCACGAGGAACACGCTGTAGTCGTCGGTCAGGACCGCGACGACGTTGCCCGCGACGAACAGCGCGAGCGTGCCGACGAGGACGGCCTTGCGGTCCAGCTTGATGGTCAGTGCGGCCAGGACCGGGCCGCCGATGGCCAGGCCCAGCGCGTAGGCGGTCACCAGGGTGCCTGCCTCGGGGATGGTGACGTGGAGGTCGGCGGCTATCAGGTCCAGCACGCCGACCACGAGCAGTTCGCCGCTGCCCAGCACGAACATGCCCAGGAACAGCGTGGTCAGGACCAGGTTGGCCCTGGTCGGGCTCATCGCCGCAGGTTGCGCAGTCATGGGTGCTTCTTCCGGTTGGACGTCGATGTGCAACCGTCAGGTTGCACGAACTTCGACAGACGTGCAACACTCTGGTTGCACATCAGCCGGTACCTGGAGGAGTCACCGTGGTCGAGAACGAGTTCCCCGCGAGCGAAGACCGGATCGAGCGCGACACCCTGATCGACGCCCCGGTCGAGCGCGTCTGGCCGCTGGTCGCCACGCCGGGGTTCTGGGTCGCCATCCCGGACGACGACGAGGGCGGCACGGCCGTGGAAGGCGGGGCGGCGGTGGCTCGGCACGCCGAGCACGGCGAGTTCCCGGTGCGGGTGGTGAAAGTCGAGGCGCCGTCCTACATCGCCTACCGCTGGGCGCCCGCCACCCCCGGCCAGGAGCCGGCCGAGGGCAACAGCACGCTCGTCGAGTTCACGCTGTCCGCCGAGGGCGACAAGACCCGCCTCACCGTGGTCGAGAGCGGGTTCGCCGCGCTGGCCGTGCCCGACGACGTGCGCGCCCAGACCGTCCGGAACCTCACCGAGGGCTGGCCCCAGGTCCTCGACGCCGCCAAGAAGCACGTGGAAGAGTCCACCGGGTGAGGCCCGAACCGGACGACGCGGTCGGCGGCGTGCTCGCCGCCCTGGCCGACCCCACCCGCCGCCGACTGCTGGACCTCCTCGCCACGCACGGCGCGGTCACCGCGACGACGCTCGCCGGGCGGCTCCCCGTGACGCGGCAGGCGATCGTCAAGCACCTGGCCGTGCTGGACGAGGCCGGTCTCGTCCGGGGCAGCAAGGTCGGCCGGGAGATGAGGTACTCCCTGCGGCCGGACGGGTTGGACGCCACCAAGCGGTGGATGAACGCCCTCGCCGACGACTGGGACCGCCGCCTGGCCGCCATCAAGCGGTTCGCCGAGTCGACCGGGGACGCCGACCGCTGATCCACTGTGGACGGTCGGTCACCCGGTCGTGCGGACGTGCTCGTCGGTGAGCGCGTCGCAGGCGCACCAGTCGCCGTCGCACGGCCGGCCCACCTCGCTGCCGTACGGGCCGAGCCCGCGCACGGACGCCAGCACCTCGGCGCGTTGGTCGTCGGTCAGGGGCGGTCGCGCGGTGGCGTCCAGGTCCCAGGACGTCGTCGTGGTGTCGTCGATGTCGCCCACCACAGCGCCGTCGACGAACAAGGTGTACAGCGGGTGTTCGGGGAAGCTGTTGCGGCGCAGCACCCACCACGTGTCGTCCACCCGGGCGGCCAGGACGAAGACGCGGGTGGCGGTGCGGTGCCACGTCACGCGGCGGGTGAGGACGTCCGGCCGTGGGGGCATGGAGGTCAGGATGGAGGCGTGCCGCGCCCGGGGCAAGGGGGGTGTGCTCCGGGCGCGGCCGGTCCCCGATCCGCTACCTTGGCGCGACGGGCAGCGGGAGGGGAGCGGCGTGGAGGCTCGGGACGCTATCGAGTTGGCCAAGCGGTACATCCGGGAGCGCGGACTGGACTACCCGGTCGATGAGCTCGTCGCGGACCGGTTCGAGGTGGGCTGGAGCGTGTACGCCCCCGTCGAGGTGGACGAGAGCGACCCCATGGCGTTCCTCGACATGCCGGTCGGGCGCGCGGTGTTCCTGGTCGGGGACTCCGGGCGGGTCAAGGAGTCCTCCAGCTCGGTGCCGCCGCGGCAGGCGGAGGACGACTTCATCGCCGAGGAGCGGGCGGCCGACGGGATGCTCGACATCGAGTGGGCGGCCATGCAGCTCAAGGAGGAGGGCGCGATCCAGAGCTTCACGATCGTCGACACGCCCCACCCCGACGAGGTGCTCGCCGCCGAAGCGTCCGAGATGCTCGAACCGATCGTGCAGCAGCTCGCCCTGCTCGGGCCGCCCGGGTGGGCGCGGTTCGAAGCGGTGTTCACGCTTACCGTGTCCGCCGAGATCGCGCGGCTGCGGTTCTGGGTCGACGGCCGGTCGCGCGAGGCGACCGGCGTGCCGGAGCCGATCCTCGAGCTGGTGCGCCGGCAGCGCGACCTGGCCGCGCGGATGTCCGCCGGGCCGTGGTGGCGGCTGCTGCTGAACGTCACGAACGTCGGCCAGATGGCCGTGAACTACGACTACGGGGACACCCGGTTCCCCGACGAAGACCTGCTCGCTCCGGAGCACTACCGCAACGACCTGGCCGCCTACCCGCGGACCGACGTGCCGGAGTGGCTGGAGGACCACCTCGGCCTCGCCCCCGAGTCGCTCTCCCACGGCAACGACCGGATCGCCGTCGACGAGGTGGAGTGGGTCCGCCACCACAGCACGCACACCACCGAGAAACGCCTCTTCGGCCGCAAGCACCGCACCGCGTGGCACTTCTCGGCCGGCGGGCCGGGCACGACGCTCACGCTGGAGCTGACGACCGAGGGCAAGGACGCCCCGCCGCCGCAAGCCTGGACGCGCCTGGTCGACCTCTCGCGCCGGCACGTCGAACCCCGGCTCGTGGACGAGTTCGCCGACCGCGTCCGCCGGGGCGAGACCGTGGAGGTCGGTGGCCTGGAGGTGCACCAGGGCGGGGTCGCCGCGCCCGGCGGTTCCCTGCGCTGGCCCGCGATCGGCGGCGCCCGGATCGCCGACGGTCAGGTCCGGGTCCTCCAGGTGGGCACGTCGGAACCGGCGTTCTCGGTGCCGCTGAGCAACCCGAACGCGGTGCTGATCCCGGCCCTGTTCACCGCGATCACGTCCTGACGCCGTGCAGTCCTTGGCGTTGGCGCGCAACAGGCTCGCCTGGTACTTCGAGGTGCCGTTGCTGCTCGTCGGGTACTTCCTGTTCGGGCTGGCGCGCGCGGCGGTGGACCGGGGCGAGCCTGCGGCGACCGACAACGCCCTGCTGGTGCAGCGCCTGGAGCAGGCGCTGCGCATCGCGGTGGAGCACCCGCTCAACCAGGCGGTGCTCGACCACCCGGTCGCCATCCACCTGACCGGGTACTTCTACCGGCTGAGCGTGCTGGCGGTGCCGGCCGTCCTGATCTGGCTCTACGTCAGGCGTCCGGAGCGTTACGGCCGGCTGCGGACCGTCCTGGTGGTGGTGATGCTGCTGGACCTCCTGCTGGTCTGGCTCTTCCCGGAGGCACCGCCGCGCTTCGCCCAGCCCGGCGTCGTCGACTACATGGCCGACCACGACATCCTCTTCAGCGCCGAGTCCCGCGTTCCCCGGCCCGGCGTGAACCTGTTGGCGGCCATGCCGAGCATGCACGTCGCCTGGACGACGTGGTGCGCCTACGCCGTCTTCTCGACCCGGCGCATCTGGGCGGCCTGGTTGTTCCCGCTGGCCACCGGGTTCGTCGTGCTGGTCACCGGACACCACTACGTCCTGGACGTCGTGGCGGGTGTCGCTCTCGTGGCGGTCGTGGCCGGTGCCATGGCGCGAGTTGGTCGCGGCGGCGGGTCAGGTACGTGATCTCGGCGGTGTTGCCCGCCAGTGCGATCGCCCGGTCGTAGGCGGCTCGGGACTCCCGGCTGCGGCCCAGGCGGCGCAGCAGGTCGGCGCGGGCGACGTGGTAGGCGTGGTAGCCGGCCAGCTGGGCGTCGAGGCGGTCCACGGTGGCCAGCGCGACCTCCGGGCCGTCGAGTTCGGCGACCGCGACGGCCCGGTTGAGCGCGACCACCGGCGACGGGTCCAGGCGCACCAGTTGGTCGTAGAGGGCGACGACCTGGGACCAGTCGGTGTCGCGCACGTCCCGCGCCGAGGTGTGCACGGCGTTGATCGCGGCGAGGACCTGGTAGCGGCCCGGGGGCTGCCCGGTGGCCAGGCGTTCGCGCACCAGCCGGTGGCCCTCGGCGATCAGGGCCTTGTCCCACGCCCCGCGGTCCTGCTCGTCCAGGGGGACCAGGTCGCCGGTCGCCGAGACGCGGGCGGTGCGGCGGGCCTCGATGAGCAGCATCAGCGCCAGCAGGCCGGCCACCTCGCCGTCGTCGGGCAGCAGCGCGCGGACCAGGCGGGTCAGGCGGATCGCCTCGGCGGTCAGGTCGTGCCGCACGGGGTCGGTGTCCGGGCCGGTGGCCAGGTAGCCCTCGTTGAACACCAGGAACAGCACGGCCAGCACGCCGGACACGCGCGCCGGCAGGTCGGCGGCGGAGGGCACCCGGTACGGGATGCGCGCCGCCTTGATCTTGGCTTTGGCGCGGGTGATCCGCTGTCCCATCGCGCTTTCCCCCACCAGGAACGCGCGGGTGATCTCGGGCACGGTCAGCCCGCCGACCATGCGCAGCGTGAGCGCCAGCCGGGCCTCCATCGCCAGCGCCGGGTGGCAGCAGGTGAAGAGCAGCCGGAGCCGGTCGTCGTCGATGGCGCCCAGAGGCTCGGGCGGGTCGTCGTCGTACACCGCCTGAGCCTCCTTGTGCTTGTCGTCGCGCTTGTTCTCGCGCCGGATGCGGTCGATGGCCTTGCGCACGGCGGTCGTGGTCAGCCACGCGCCGGGGTTGGGCGGCACGCCCTCGGCGGGCCAGTGCTCGACGGCGGTCGCGAACGCCTCGGCCGCCGCCTCCTCGGCCACGTCGAGGTCGCCGAACCGCTTGGTCAGGGCGGCGACCACCCGGGCCCACTCCTCGCGGTGGGCGCGGGTGACCGCCTCGGCGACGTCGCTCACAGGAACGGCCGGACCTCGACCTTGCGGTTGCACGCCCGCGACCCCTCGACGGCCAGCGCGAGCGCCACGTCGAGGTCGGCGGCCTCGATGATCCAGAAGCCGATCAGGAACTCCTTGGTCTCCACGAACGGCCCGTCCGTGACCACCGGCTGCTCGCCCCGGTTGTCGACGACGGTGGCCGCGTCGGGCCCCGCGAGGCCGCCGGCGAACACCCAGTGCCCCTCGGTCTGCAGCCGGCTGTTGAAGACGTCGATCGCGGCCATCTCCTCGTCGGTGGCCAGTTCGGTGGAGTCGGTGACGACGGACAGCAAGTACTGCATGGAAGCTCATCTCCTGTGGTTCGCGGCGCCCCTGGCGGGCGACCGGTTCACCCCCACCACGAACGGGCCCGGCCCGATCCGACAACTCCGCCGAGGATTTTTTCGGCGGTCAGTCCGGCGCTTCGAGGGTCAGCGGGGCGGAGGTGGTGCCGGCGGCGAGTTCGCGCAGGTGGGTCATGGTGCGGTCGAGGTGCACGGCCAGCCGGGGGATCGTGCTGGGCGGGACGTAGACGTCCGCGCCGGCGTTGATCAGGCGGCGGACCGGGCCGCTGTAGCTGACGCCCAGCTCCTCGTCCTCGATCTCCGCGATGACCACCCGCGCCTGCGGGAACATCGCGCGCAGGCTGCCGATCAGCTGGGGGCTGACCGGCGGCACCAGCAGCACCTCGGCGCTCTTCGGGGCCTTGTGCAGGTCCAGCACGATGTAGTCCGGGCCCAGCCGGTCGGAGAGGGCCGCCCGTGTGGACGCGGACAACTTCATCGCCGTGGCCACGACCGTCACGTCCTCGAAGCCCGGGTCGTCCGAGGGCGGGCGCTCGGGGAAGGTGGCGTGGGTGCCCGAGATCGTGGCGATCGGCCGCCCGTCGCGCCGCACGACCAGTTCGTCCCTGGGACCCAGGGCCTCGATCAAGGCGACGACGTCGGCCGGGAGGCGGGTGGCGTCGATCCACCGCTCGGTGTGCCCCGTCATGGCCCCGAGTCTATGGACCGACGGGGTGCAGGCGGCGGCCGGCGCGCTCCGGGCGGATGTGGGCCCCGCCGGACCTCGGGTCGGGCAGCCGGTGGCCGGCGGCGGCGATGACGGCCTCGTCCACGTGGACGCCCAGGCCGGGCTGGTCGCTGAGCACGAACGACCCGTCCTCGACGTGGTGGTCGACCGTGACGCCCAGCGGCGGCCGGAGGTCCTGCAGCTCGCTGACCAGGTGGTTGGGCACCGACGTGGCCGCGTGCAGCAGGCCGACCGGGGTGGTGCCGATGGGGCTGACGGGCAGGTCGTGGGCGTGGGCGAGGGCGGAGACGCGCAGGAAGTGGGTGATGCCCCAGACCGCGGCGGTCTGGACGATGTCCACCGCCCCGGCCGCGATGAGGGGGCGGTGCTGTTCCAGGCCGGTCAGGTTCTCCCCGGTGGCGACGGACGCGCGGACACCGCGGCTGACGGTCGCGTGGCCCTGGGCGTCCCAGCGGCGGACCGGTTCCTCGATCCAGGTCAGGTCGAGGGTCCGTTCGAGCTCGCTGACGTGCCGGACGGCCTGCTTGCGCGTCCACGTCTCGTTCACGTCGAGCATCAGGCCCGGACGCGCGCCCCCGCCCGCCTCGGTCAGCACGTCCCGCACGAGCGTGAGCCGGTGCCGGTCCCGGTCGACGTCCAGGCCGCCCTTGAGCTTGGCCGCGCGCAACCCCAGGTCGGCGTAGGTCTGGTAGAGCGCGACCAACTGCTCGTCGTCCAGCCCGAAGTCCAGCCCGGACGCGTACGCCGGCACCCGGCGGTCCCGTCCGCCCAACAGCCGCCACAGCGGTTCGCCGGCGGCCTGCGCCTTGATGTCCCACAACGCGGTGTCCAGCGCGCCGATGGTGCCGAACACCGCGCCGGCGTGGCCCGCCTTGAAGGTGTGCCGCAGCATCCGGTCGTACAGGGCGGTGACCCCGCGCGGGTCCTCGCCCTCGATCGCGGCGAAGACGGTCTCCACCTGCACGTGCGACCCGAGACCGACCCCGGTCAGCCCGGCGTCGGTCTCCACGACCAGCACCGGCACCCGCACGAGACCGTCGGCGTAGACGCCGTTGGCGTCGCCGATCGGCCGGCCCCAGTCCTGGACGGTGGTGAGGGCCCGATAACCCGTGATGCGCATGTCGTCAGCCCTTCGTGGCCCCGGCGGTGACACCGTCGGCGATCTGGCGTTGCAGGAACAGGTAGACCACCAGCACGGGTACCGCGGCGATCAGCACACCGGAGGCGAAGGTGGGGATGTCGTCGGAGTACTGCCCGCGCAGCGAGGTGACGCCGACCATGAGCGTGCGGTGCTCGGCGGAGGGCATCACCAGCAGGGCGATCAGCACGTCGTTCCAGCAGAACAGGGCGTTGAGCACGCCGACCGACAGCAGCGCCGGCGCGCCCATCGGCAGCATGATCCGCCAGTACACGCCGTAGGTGGTGTTGCCGTCGATGCGCGCGGCGTCCACGATCTCCGGCGGCACGGTGGCGTAGTAGCTGGTCAACAGGAAGATCGTGAACGGCAGGAACTGGGCCACGTACGCCAGGACGAGCCCGGGGTAGGTGTCGAGCAGGCCGGTGTCGGCCATGATCCGCGCCAACGGCACCATGATCACCTGGAACGGCACGAACAACGCCGCCAGCACGCCCAGGAACAGCGTCGACGAGCCGCGGAAGCGCAGCCGGGCCAGCGCGAACCCGGCCATCGACCCGAGCAGCAGCAACACCGCCACCGAGCAGGCCACGACGACCACGGAGTTGAGGAAGTACCGGGACATCCCGACGCTGGACCACGCCTTGACGATGTTGTCCCACCGCAGGGAGTCGGTCACGGAGAACCGGTCCAGCACGTACTCGCGGCGGGTCTTCATGGCCACGTTGGCGGTGAACACCAGCGGGTAGATCGTCGCCAGCGCGAGCGCGGCCATGGGGATCGCGACGACCCATCGGGTGCGCCTCATCAGTCCTCCTTGCCCGCGGTGCGGCGCAGGACGCCGATCTGCGCCAGGCCGACCAGCAGCATGATCAGGAACAGGGCGGTGGAGGCGGCGGAGGCCAGCGCGGGCTGGTTCATCTGGCCCTGCTTGATCCAGATGTAGTACTCGGGCAGGTAGGTCGAGCCCTCGGGGCCGCCGCCGGTCATCACGTACAGCAGGCCGAACATCGAGGTCAGCATGCCGATCATGGTGGTGACGAAGACGAACTGGATGGTCCGGGACAGGCCCGGGACGATGACGTGCCGGATGGTCTGCGCCAAGGTCGCGCCGTCCACCCGGGCCGCGTCCAGCAGCGACGGGTCCAGGGTGGAGAACCCGGCCAGGAACACCACCAGCGCCATGCCGAAGGTCGCCCACACGTGCACGCCGACGACGGCGAAGATCGTCACGTCCGGGTCGCCGAGCCAGTCCACCGGTCCCAGGCCCACCGTGCCGAGCAGGCGGTTGAGGGGGCCGTCGAAGGCCAGCAGCAGGTTGAAGATCGCGGCGACGATCACCGGCGACAGCACGGCGGGGAAGAAGTACACGCCCCGGTAGACCCGGTGGCCGGGCACCTTCAGGTACACGAACGTGGCCAGCAGACCGGGGATGGCCACGGCGATCGGCAGCAGCAGCACCAGCAGGCCGACGTTGCGCAGCGCGGTCTGGAAGAGCGGGTCGTCCAGCAGGGTCAGGTAGTTGTCCAGGCCCACGGCCGTGCCGTTGCGCTCGCCGTCGCCGGTGAAGGAGAAGTTGATCCCCAGCACCAGCGGCCACAGCCGCAGCACGACGATGACCAGGACCGCCGGCGCCACCAGCACCAGCGGCGCGAGCCGCTCGGCCCGCGAGCCCCGCCGGGTGCGCCGTGGTGCCGGCTTGGGCGCGGGGGCGGCAGCGGTCCCCTCGGTCGGCTCGGCCACCGCCGGGCCGACCGAGGACAGCGAACGTCCGGCCACGTCGGCTCAGCCGGTCCGGTCCGACGCGGCCAGCTGCGCCAGGACGTCGTCCACGGACGCCGAACCGCTGAGCAGCTGCTGGGAGAGGCGGCCCATGAGGTCGATGGTCTTGGAGGACAGGGCGACGTGCAGCGCGGGTTTGCCGGACTTGACCTCGCCGACGATGGTCTTGACCGCCGGTCCGCCCTCGGAGACGTCGATCGTGGTGTCGGACGCGATCGCGCCGCCGTCGACGTAGAAGGCCTTCAGCGCCTCGGTGGAGGTCAGCGACCGCACCAGGTCGGCGGCGACCTTCGGGTCCTTGGTCCACTTGGCGACCGCGTAGCCGATGCCGCCGTCGTAGGGCAGGCTCGGCGTGGCCGCCGGGTTCACCACGGGCGCGTCCATCACGCCGACCTTGTCCGCGTCGAGGAACTCGGCGAAGTCCTTCCAGTGCCCGATGTCGGACATCAGCCCGATGACGTGCGCGGCCTTGCCGGACTGGAAGGCGGCGAAGGCGTCGTTGAACATCGCGGTGGAGTTGGCGCCATCGGTGTTGAGGCCGGAGTCCTGGGTCTGCTTCCACAGCTCGAAGATCCGCTTGACGTCCGGCGCGGTCCAGTCGCGCTTGCCGGCGATCCAGTCGTCGTACTCCTGGGCGGTCAGGGTCGCCGAACCCAGGGCGGACAGGAAGAACTGGATGCCGATGCCCTCCTTGTTGCCCAGGGAGAAGCACTTGGTGCCGGTCTTCTCGGCGATCACGCCGCAGTTCTCGACGAACTCGTCCCACGTCTTCGCGGGCGCGCTGATGCCGGCCTTCTCGTAGAGGGCCTTGTTGTAGTAGATCGGGTGGCCCTGGAGCGTGACCGGGGAGGCGTAGACCTTGCCGGACTTGGTGAACGCGTCCCAGCCGGACAGCCGCTGCTTGTCCTCGGAGACCAGGTCGTCCAGCGGGGTGAGCGCGTCGACGCGGTCGCGGATCTGGCCGCCGCCGTTGAACAGCACGACGTCGGGCCCCTTGCCGGCCTGGATCGCCGCGCCGAGCAGCGTGTAGTACTGGTCGAAGGGCTGGGCGACGAACTCGACCTGCACGCCGGGGTGCTTCTTGGCGAAGTCCGCCTTGGCCTTCTCGACGTACCCGGCCGCCTTGGGGTCGCCGGACTTCCAGTCCCAGACCACGAGCTTGTCGCCGGACCCGCCGGAGGAGGAGCCCGGCCCGGCGGCGCTCCCGCACCCGGCGGCGAGGGCCAGCCCCGCGGCCAGGGCGGCGGCCCACAGTGTGCGCTGCTTCATCGCTGCTCACTTCTGACGGAGGTGTGGCCGGGCTGGGCCCGACGAGGTGCGACGAACATAAATCGTATGACGTATGACGTCAACGGCTGAGATGGGCTACAGTCGCGCGGTGTTCCGCATCGACGCGCACCACCACCTCTGGGACCTCACCGCCCGTCCGCACGACTGGCTCGACGGGCCGGAGGTGGCCCCGATCCGCCGGGACTTCGGGCCGGCCGACCTGCGCGCGGTGACCACGCCCGCCGGGGTGGACGCCACCGTGCTGGTGCAGGTGCTGCCCGACCTGCCCGAAACCGCCGAGTTCCTCGCGCTGGCCGACGACTCCGACCTGGTCGCGGGGGTCGTGGGGTGGGTGGACCTGACCGCGCCCGACGTCGCCGAGCAGCTGGACCGGCTGCGGTCCGGGCCGGGCGGCGACCGGCTGGTGGGCGTGCGGCACCTGGTGCAGTCCGAGCCCGACCCGGAGTGGCTGGTGCGCCCGGACGTCCTGGCCGGGCTGCGCGCGGTGCGGGACGCGGGTCTGGTCTACGACCTGCTGACCCGGCCGCGCCAGCTGCCGGCGGCCGTGGCGGCGGTGCGGGCGGTGCCGGACCTGGTGTTCGTGCTGGACCACCTGTCCAAGCCGGACATCGCGGGCCGGTCGTGGGAGCCGTGGGCCTCCGGGGTGGCGGCGCTGGCGGCCGAGCCGAACGTGGTGGCGAAGGTGTCCGGGCTGGTCACCGAGGCCGGTCCGCAGTGGACGGTCGCCGAGCTGTGGCCGTACTTCGACGCGGCGCTGGAGGCGTTCGGCCCGCGGCGGCTGATGTTCGGCTCGGACTGGCCGGTGTGCCTGCTCGCCGCGTCCTACGGCGAGGTCGTGGGAGCGGCCGAGCAGCTGACCGCGTGCCTGGGCGAGGCCGAGCGCGGTGAGGTCTTCGCCGGGACGGCCGCCCGCGTCTACGGGTTGGGGGAGCGGTGATGGAGACCGTGCGGCTGGCCTACGGCGAGACCGGGCTGGACCTGCGGGTCGACCCGGACGTCACCACGGTGGTCACGCCCCGGCACCACCAGGCCACCGAACCACCTCGGGACGTCCTGCGCCGGGCGCTGCGGTCCCCGGTCGCGGGTCCGCCGCTGCGCGAGCGGGTCCGGCGCGGCCAGACCGTGGCGATCTCCGCGTGCGACGGGACCCGGCCGCAGCCCCGCGAGCTGATGGTCCCGGCGATCCTAGCCGAGCTGGACGGCCTGGTGGACCTGGACGACGTGGTGGTGCTGGTCGCGACCGGGACGCACCGGGGCAACTCCGAAGCCGAGCTGCGGCGGATGTTCGGCGACGAGGTGGTCGACTCGGTGCGGATCGTCAACCACGACGCCCGCGACCCCGCGAGCCTGACCTGGGTGGGCGAGTTGGGCGCGGGCGTGCCCGTGTGGCTCAACAGCGAGTGGCTGGCGGCGGACGTGCGCATCACGACCGGGTTCGTCGAGCCGCACTTCTTCGCCGGGTTCTCCGGCGGGCCGAAGCTCGTCGCGCCCGGCCTGGCCGCGCTGGAGACCGTGCTGGTGCTGCACGACGCCCGGCGCATCGGCCACCCCCGGGCGGCGTGGGGGATCATCGAGGGCAACCCGGTGCACGACGACGTGCGCGCGATCGCGGCGGCCACCGGCGTGACCTTCGGGTTCGACGTGGTGCTCAACCAGGACAAGCAGGTCGTGGCCGCGTTCGGCGGTGACCTGCTCGCCATGCACGCCGAAGCCGTGCGCACCGCCCGTGAGGTGGCCATGCGGCCGGTGCCGCACCGGTTCGACGTCGTGGTCACCACGAACTCGGGCTATCCGCTGGACCAGAACCTGTACCAGGCGGTGAAGGGGATGTCGGCGGCCTACCAGGTGGTCAAGCCGGGCGGCACGATCGTGTGCGCGGCCGAGTGCCGCGACGGGTTCCCCGACCACGGGTCCTACCGGGAGGTGCTGGCGTCCGCGGACTCGCCGGCGGCGTTGTTCGCGGAGATCTCCGCGCGGGAGGTGACCGTGCCCGACCAGTGGCAGGTGCAGATCCAGGCGCGCATCCAGTCCGAGTGCCGGGTCGTGATGCACACGTCGTACCTCAGCGATGTCGACTTGGCTTCGGCGCACCTGACGCAGACCGACGACGTCTCGGCGACCGTCGCCGAGGCGCTCGCGGCGGCCGGACCGGACGCGCGGCTGTGCGTGCTGCCCGAGGGTCCGCAGACGATCCCGTACGTGGGGTGAGGCATGGCGCCGGAAGCGGTGGATCTCGGTTTCGCGCGGGTCGATGTCGACCGCGAGGCGCGACAGGGACTGCCGGAGGTCGTGTACGGCAGCGGGAAGACGCCGGAGCAGGTCGTCGGGATCGTGCGGACGTTGCTGCGGCACAACGACGGGCCGGTGCTGGTCACGCGGGTGGAGCCGGAGGTGGCCGAGTTCGTGCTGGCCGCCGTGCCGGACGGGGTGTACGACGGCGGTGCGCGGCTGCTGGTGTGGCGGCCGGCCGAGCCGGGCGGGTTCGGGGTGGTCGTGGCGTCGGCGGGCACGGCGGACCTGCCCGTGGCGCGGGAGGCCGCCGCCGTGGCCGGTGCGGTGGGGTTGGGCGTCACGACGGTGACCGACGTCGGGGTGGCGGGGCTGCACCGGTTGCTGGCCGAGCAGGAGCGCCTGTCCACTGCGGACACCGTGATCGTGGTGGCGGGCATGGAGGGCGCGCTGGCCAGTGCGATCGGGGGGCTGGTCGCCTGTCCGGTGGTGGCCGTGCCGACCTCGACCGGGTACGGGGCCGGGCTGGAGGGGATCACCGCGTTGCTGGCGATGCACGCGTCCTGCGCGGCGGGGATCACGGTGGTGAACATCGACTCCGGGTTCGGGGCGGCGATGGCCGCGTTCCGGCTCGCGCGCGTGGTGGGGCGGAGGACGGCGTGAGCCGGGTGTGCGTGATCTCGCCGTTCACCGGGCTGGCGGGGGACATGCTGCTGGCCGCCCTGGTGGACGCCGGCGCGCCACTGGACGCGGTCCGGGCCGCGGTGTCGGAGACCGGGTTGACCGGGTGGGACCTGTCCGTCCCGTCGGTGCTCACCCACGGTCTCACGGGGTCGCGGGCGGTGGTGACGGTGTCCGATACCGCAACCAGTCGCACGGCGGCGGAGTTGATCGGCATGGCGGGTCGGGTGCGGGACCGGGCGGTGGCCGACATCGCGGTTGCTGCTTTGCGGGCCATCGCCGAGGTCGAAGGGCGTTTGCACGGCGAAGATCCCGAGCGGGTGCACCTGCACGAACTGGGTGGGCACGACACCTTGGTGGACATCGTCGGGGTGGCCGCTGCTTTGCGCGCGTTGGACGTGGAGGCCGTGCACTGCGAGGCGTTGCCGATCGGGTCGGGGTCGGTGCGGACGGCGCACGGGGTGCTGCCGTGCCCGGCGCCGGCGACCTCGGCGTTGCTGGCCGGCGCACGGGTCGTGGGCACCTCGCTGGTCGGCGAGACCGTGACCCCGACCGCTGCCGCTCTGCTGCGTGCGATCGGCGCGTCCTACGAGCCCGCGCCGGCGATGCGGATGTCGGCCACCGGGTACGGCGTCGGCACTCGGACCCTGCCCGACCGGCCCAATGTGGCCGTGGTGCGGCTCGGGGACGTGCCGGACGGGGCGGTGCGGGACCTGGTGGTCCTGGAGACCAACCTCGACGACGTGACCGGCGAGGTGCTCGGGTACGTGGTGGGCCTGTTGTTGGAGTTGGGTGCGCTGGACTGCTGGATCACGCCGGCGACGATGAAGAAGGGGCGGCCGGGGCACGTGCTGCACGCGTTGGTGGCACCGGAGAGCGCGGAGGTCGTCGCGCGGCGGATGCTGGTCGAGACCGGTTCGCTGGGGGTGCGGCGGACGTCCGTCGAGCGGACCGCTGTGCCGCGGACCACCTCCGTGGTGGAGGTGCGGGGGATGGCGGTGCGGCGCAAGCACGGGCCGTACCACGGGAAACCGGAGTACGACGACGCCGTGGCCGTCGCCCGCGAGACCGGCCTGCCGCTGCGCACGGTGCTCGACATGGCCTCGGAGGAGGAGCGCTGATGGACGCCGGTACCGCCGCCGCGCGGCTCATGGACCACCTGACGTCCGTCGGCCCCGTCGCCGTGGCGTTCTCCGGGGGAGCGGACTCCGCGCTCGTGCTCGCCGCCGCCGTGCGTGCCACTGGTGCGGACCGGGTGCTCGCGGTGACCGCGAACTCCGCCAGCCTCGCCGCCGCCGAGCTCTCGCACGCCCGGACGTTCGCCGCTGATCTCGGCGTGCGGCACCTGACCCCGGAGACCCGGGAACTGGACAACCCCTCGTATGCAGCGAACGGCCGGGACCGTTGTTACTTCTGCAAGTCGACCGTGCTGGACACCATCACGGCGGTGGCGCGGGCGGAGGGCTTGACCGCCGTGGCGACCGGGGTGAACGCCGACGACGCCGTGGACCCGTTCCGACCGGGTATCCGGGCCGGCGACGAGATCGGCGTGCACACCCCGTTGCGGGACTTGGGGTTGACCAAGGCGGACGTGCGCGCGGTGAGCCACCGGTGGCTGCTGTCCACTTGGGACAAACCGGCGATGCCGTGCCTGGCCAGCCGCGTGCGGTACGGGGTGTCGATCACGCCCGCGCGGCTGGCCCGGGTGGAGCGGGCGGAGGTGGCGGTGCGGGCGTGGCTGGCGGAGGCGGGCACCCCGAGCCGGGACCTGCGCGTGCGGGACCTGGGCGAGGTCGGCCGGGTCGAGCTGGACCCGCACCTGGTCGCCGTCCCGGGCATCGGACCGGCGCTGACCTCGGTGGTCCGGGCGGCGGGTTTCGCGGACGCCCAGGTGGCGGTGTTCCGCTCAGGCGCCCTCAACCACGAGTGATCACCGGGTGCCCGTGAGGCGTTGTTGGGCGGACCGGGCGGCGAGGATCGGCAGGAAGCCGTGCACCTTGGCGCGGGCGGCGAGCTGCCGGTAGGACTCGACGACCGCCTCGCGGACCACCTGGTAGGCGACCTTGCCCGCCAACCGGCGGGTCACCTCTTCCGCCGCTTGGTCGAGCTGGACCTCGACCCGGGCGTGCAGGTCGCGCGGATCCCGGACGTCGTGCCCTTCGAGCCTGTCGACCATGGCAGCCTCCCGCCGGGTCCGCCGGGCCGCCTGTCGACCCGGATCCGAACCCGCCGTCCGGATCGACCGTATGTGTTAACGGCGGGTTAAGCCAGTCTGGACATTCACCGAACACCCACCCATCATGCCCACCCACCTCCAACACCCGCATCTCCACCACTTCGCCTCCCGCTAGCCCGCCCCGCCCCGCACCGCCCGCACCGCCTTGCCCCCGCTGCGCCCGCGCCGCCGCCGCCTTGCCGCGCCTGGCGCCCCGCCTCCGCGTGCCGCCCCGCCCGCACCGCTTGGAGCCGCCGCCGTGATCGTCGTAGAGCGTGTGCGCGGCCCCCGGTAAAGGCCTTCTCACCTGGTGGAAGTGCAATTTTTTTCGTTCGTCGCAAAATTGACCCACCCGTTCCGCGCTGAACATCCTGGCTCTCGCGAGAACGGGAACGGCGACGTCGCTGCTTTCCCTTGCGGACCAACGACGTTGGAGTGTCCATGACGGAACGCCAGTTGCACCTGAACGCCTTCCTGATGGGGGTCGGCCACCACGAAGCCGCCTGGCGGCACCCCCGCACCGACCCCTCCGCCGTGGAGGACGTCCGGCACTACCAACGCCTCGCGCAGATCGCCGAGCGGGGCGCGTTCGACTCCGTCTTCCTCGCCGACGGCGTGCAGGTGTTCGGCGACGTCCGGCACAGCGCCGCCAGCCGGTTCGAGCCGCTGACCCTGCTCTCCGCGGTCGCCCAGGCCACCAGCCGGATCGGGTTGATCGCCACCGCCTCCACCGGGTTCAGCGAGCCCTACAACCTGGCCCGCGCGTTCGCCTCCCTCGACCACATCAGCGGCGGCCGGGCCGGCTGGAACATCGTCACCACCGCCGGGGACCGCGCCGCCCAGAACTTCAACCGGGACGCCAACGCCGAGCACGCCCAGCGCTACCGCCGCGCCGCCGAGTTCGTGGACGTCGTCACCGCGCTGTGGGACAGCTGGGAGGACGACGCCCTCGTCGTGGACCCGGCCTCCGGCGTGTTCGCCGACCCCGCCAAGGTGCACGAGATCAACCACCGCGGCACGTTCTTCCAGGTCCGCGGGCCGCTCAACGCCACGCGCACCCCGCAGGGCCACCCGCTGCTGGTGCAGGCCGGGTCGTCCGAGGACGGCAAGGACTTCGCCGCCCGGCACGCCGAAGCGGTCTTCACCGCGCAGCAGACCTTCGCCGAGGCGGTCGCGTTCTACCGGGACCTCAAGGGCCGCCTCGCCGACCACGGCCGCACGCCGGACCAGCTCGTCGTGCTGCCCGGGATCGTGCCGGTGCTGGGGTCCACCGAGCAGGAGGCCCGGCGCCTGTCCGACGAGCTGGACGACCTGATCGTGCCGACCCGCGCGGTGGCGCAGCTGACCGACCTGATCGGCATCGACCTCACCGACCACCCGCTGGACGAGCGCCTGCCGAAGCTGCCGCCGGTCACCCGGGTCAACGGCGCGAAGAGCCGGTTCGAGCTGGTCCGGGACCTGGCCGAGCGCGAGGGCCTGACCCTGCGGCAGTTGCTGCGCCGGCTGGGCGGCGGGCGCGGGCACCAGGTCGTCGTCGGCACGCCCGAGTCGATCGCCGACCACGTCGAGACGTGGTTCCGGGGCCAGGCGGCGGACGGGTTCAACGTCATGCCGCCGCTGCTGCCCTCCGGCCTGGAGGAGTTCGTCGACCACGTGGTGCCGCTGCTGCGCCGCCGCGGCCTGTTCCGCACCGAGTACACCGGCACGACCCTGCGCGAGCACTACGGCCTGGCCCGCCCGCGCAGCCGGTTCGCCGCCCCGCTGCCCGTCTGACCCCCACCGACAACGACACCAAGGGACTGCCATGACCCCCTCCCGGAGGGACTTCCTCGCCCTGAGCCTGTTCGGCCTCGCCACGGCGGCGGTCGGGTGCGGCACGGCGGCCGGCAACGGCGGCGCCGAGACGAAAACCCTGCGCTACCAGGGCTGGGCGGGCCAGGTGACCCCGCCCGAGCTGGCCGCCGACCTCGGCTACCTCGGCGACGTGAAGCTGGAGTGGGTCGGCAACACCACCAGCGGACCGCAGGACATCCAGTCCGCCGCCACCGGCCAGGTCGACTTCGGCGGCGCGTTCAACGGCGCGGTGGTGAAGCTGGTCGGCGCGGGCGCGCCCGTGCGGGCGGTCATCGGCTACTACGGCATCGACCAGAACACCTTCAACGGGTTCTACGTGCTGGAGGACTCGCCGATCCGCTCCGCCCGCGACCTGATCGGCAAGAAGGTCGGCATGAACACCCTCGGCGCGCACTCCGAGGCGATGCTCGGCATCTACCTCCAGCGCAACGGCATCAGCCGGGAGGAGGCCAAGGGCGTCGAGGCGCTGGCCCTGCCGCCGGTCAACACCGAGCAGTCGTTGCGGCAGAAGCAGATCGACGTGGCCGTGCTCGGCGGCATCCTGCGGGACAAAGCGGTCGCCGCGGGCGGCATCCGGCCGCTGTTCAACGACTTCGAGCTGCTCGGCGCGTTCACCGCGGGCACCTACGTGCTGACCGAGAAGTTCCTCCAGCAGAACCCCGGCACGGTCCGCACGTTCGTGACCGGGGTGGCCAAGGCGATCGAGTGGTCGCGCACCACGCCGCGCGACGAGGTGATCGCCCGGTTCACCGACATCATCGGCCGGCGCGGGCGCAACGAGGACATCTCCACCCTCAAGTACTGGAAGTCCTACGGCGTGGCCGGCAAGGGCGGCCTGATCCAGGACAAGGAGCTGTCCATCTGGGTGGACTGGCTCGCCGAGCGCGGCGAGGTCCGCAAGGACGCGCTGACCCTGTCCGACGCCTACACCAACGACTTCAACGAGCTGAGGTCCTGACATGACCGCGCACATCAGCCTTCGGGGCGTGACCAAGAAGTTCCCGGACCGCCGCAACAGG
This sequence comes from Saccharothrix variisporea, assembly GCF_003634995.1. Classification (GTDB taxonomy): domain Bacteria; phylum Actinomycetota; class Actinomycetes; order Mycobacteriales; family Pseudonocardiaceae; genus Actinosynnema; species Actinosynnema variisporeum. The sequence goes on from NZ_RBXR01000001.1 coordinate 150,089, forward strand.
ACCGAGCTGACCGCGCTGGACGGGATCGACCTGGACGTGGCGGCGGGGGAGTTCGTCGTGGTCGTCGGGCCGAGCGGGTGCGGCAAGTCCACGCTGCTGGACCTGCTCGGCGGCCTCACCACGCCCACGTCCGGCCGCATCCTGGTCGACGGCAAGCCGGTCACCGGGCCGGGCCTGGACCGGGGCACGGTGTTCCAGCAGTACGCCCTGCTGCCGTGGCGCACCGCCCAGGGCAACGTCGAGTTCGGGCTGGAGGCGGTCGGCGTGCCGCGCCGGGAACGCGCCGAGCGGGCGCGCGAGTTCCTGGACCTGGTCGGACTGACCGGGTTCGAGCACCGGCACCCGCACGAGCTGTCCGGCGGCATGCGGCAGCGCGTGGCCATCGCCCGCAGCCTCGCCTACGACCCGGGCGTGCTGCTGATGGACGAGCCGTTCGCCGCGCTGGACGCCCAGACCCGCGAGTCGCTGCAGGACGAGCTGCTGCGCATCTGGGAACGCACCGGCAAGACGGTCGTGTTCATCACCCACGGCATCGAGGAAGCCGTCTACCTCGGGCAGCGGGTCGCCGTGCTGACCTCGCGGCCGGGCCGGCTCAAGCGGGTCGTGCCGATCGACCTCGGTGCCCGCGCGGACACCGTGGACCTGCGCTCCAGCCCGGAGTTCGGCCGGTACCGCCACGAGATCTGGACGTTGCTGCACGACGAGGTCGCCCGCGCCCAAAAGGAGGTGGTCCCGGCATGAGCGCCGTGGTCCTGGAGAAACCGCCCGCACCCGCACCGCCCGCACCGCCACCGGTGCGGCGCAAGGGGTCCGGGGTGCTGCTGGGCGTGGTCCGGCGCAGTGTCGCCGTGGTGGCGCTGCTGGCGGTGTGGGAGCTCGCGCCGCGCCTGGGTCTGGTGGACCGGACGTTCCTGCCGCCGTTCTCCGAGGTCGCCGCGGCCTGGTGGACGCTGGCGACCAACGGGCAGCTGGCCACGCACGTGCAGGCGAGCCTGGTGCGGTCGCTGTCCGGGTTCGGCCTGGCGGTGGCCACGGCGGTGCCGTTGGGGCTGCTCATCGGCTGGTACCGGCGGCTGGCGGACCTGCTCAACCCGCTGCTGGAGCTGTTCCGCAACACGGCCGCGCTCGCGTTGCTGCCGGTGTTCGTGCTGCTGCTGGGGATCGGCGAGACGTCGAAGATCTCCATCGTGTTCTACGCCTGCACCTGGCCGGTGCTGCTCAACACCATCAGCGCCGTCCGTGACGTGGACCCGACGCTGCTGCGGCTGGCGCGGTCGCTGGACCTGCCGCCGCACCGGCTGTTCCAGAAGGTGATCCTGCCCGCGTCGGTGCCCGCGGTGTTCACCGGCATCCGGCTCGCGGGCGCGGTGTCGATCCTGGTGCTGGTGGCGGCGGAGATGGTCGGGGCCAAGGCGGGCCTGGGCTTCCTGGTCAACTCCGCGCAGTACAACTTCGCCGTGCCGCAGATGTACGCGGGGATCGTGACGATCTCGGCCATCGGCCTGCTGTTCAACCAGGTGCTCGTCGCGTTGGAGCGCCGGGCCACGTCGTGGAAGGGGACCTCATGAGCACCTGGGACGCGGACGTGCTGGTCGTCGGCGGGGGACCGGCGGCCACGTGGGCGGCGCTGAAGGCGGCGCAGGCCGGCGCGGACGTCGTGTTGGCGGACAAGGGGTACTGCGGCACGAGCGGCGCGACGGCGTCGGTCGGGACGGGCGTCTGGTACGTGCCGCCGGAGCCCGAGGCGCGCGAAGCGGCGATGGCGAGCCGGGAGGCTTTGGGCGGGTACCTGGCCGACCGACGGTGGATGGCACGGGTGCTGGACCAGACCTACGCGAACATCGAGGAGTTGGCGCGCGTCGCCCGCTACCCGTTCCCGGTGGGTCCGGACGGGACCCCGCTGCGCAACGGGTTGCAGGGGCCGGAGTACATGCGGCGGATGCGGGTGCTGGTGCGCCGGGCCGGGGTGCGGATCCTGGACCACAGCCCGGTGACCGAGTTGCTGACCGACTCGGCGGGCGCGGTCGCGGGTGCGAGCGGGTACCGGCGGCAGGAGCGGGAGGACTACACGGTCCGGGCGGGCGCGGTGGTGCTCGCGACCGGCGGGTGCGCGTTCCTCAGCGGGGCGTTGGGGTGCAACGTCAACACCGGCGACGGGGCGTTGTTCGCGGCGGAGGCGGGCGCGGAGCTGTCCGGGATGGAGTTCTCCAACGCCTACGGCATCGCGCCCGAGGGCACGTCGGTCACCAAGACCGCGTTCTACAGCTTCGCCACCTTCTACCGCGAGGACGGCAGCGTGCTGGAGGGCGCGGGCAGCACGCGGGGCCGGTCGGTGATCGCGCGGACCCTGTTGTCGGAGAAGGTGTACTGCCGGTTGGACCGCGCCGACGAGGCCGCCCGGCGGGCGATGCGCCTGGCGCAGCCCAACTTCTTCCTGCCCTTCGACCGGACGGGCGTGGACCCGTTCACCGAGCGGTTCGCCGTCACGCTGCTGCTGGAGGGGACCGTGCGCGGCACGGGCGGCATCCGGGTCGTGGACGACGACTGCGCCACCACCGTCCCCGGCCTGTACGCGGCGGGTGACGCGGCGACCCGCGAGCCGATCTGCGGCGGGTTCACCGGCGGCGGCAGCCACAACGCGGCGTGGGCGATGTCCTCGGGCACGTGGGCGGGCCGGGCGGCGGCTGTGCACGCGCGTTCGGTCGGGCGGTCGGCGCGGGTGGTCCGGCCGGTGGGTGGTGCCGGACTGCGGCCGACCGGACGCGCGGGCCGGTCGGGGGCGCACCGGGACGTGGTGCGGGCGGTGCAGGCCGAGGTGGCGCCGTACGACAAGAACTACCTGCGGCACGGAGACGTGCTGGAGCGGTCGGTGAAGCTGCTGGACGACGCCTGGCTGGACGCGCGGGAGACCCTGCGCGACGACGACGTGGTCCGGTCGCGGCAGGCGGCGGCGATGCTCGCCCACGCCCGCTGGATGTACCGGTCCGCGCTGGCCCGCACCGAGACCCGGGGCATGGCCAAGCGCCTGGACTTCCCCGACCAGGACCCGTCCCAGCACCACCGGATCGTCACCGGCGGTCTGGACGACGTGTGGGTGCGCGCGGAGGTGGCGCGGTGATCGAGCTCGTGTCGGCGCAGCGGTGCATCGCCTGCGACAAGTGCGTGAAGGTGTGCCCCACCAACGTCTTCGACCGGGGCGCGGACGGGGTGCCGGTGATCAGCAGGCAGGACGACTGCCAGACCTGCTTCCAGTGCGAGGCCAACTGCCCGGTGGACGCGTTGTTCGTCGCGCCCCAGACCCGGCCCCTGCCCGAGCCGCCCGAGGTCGACGAGTTGGAGCGGTCCGGTCTGCTGGGCAGCCACCGGGAGAAGATCGGCTGGGGCCGGGGGCGGACGCCGGGCGCGGCGCGGGCCGTCGGGCCGGGGCTGGGACCGGCGGGCGGCACCGTCCTGATCTCCTGAGCGGACCACGTACGATTCCCCGCGGCTCGCTCCGGGACGGTCCTGGGCGGACGGTCGTGGGGAGTCGTTGGTGGACGTGCGCCCGGGTGGTGCGCCGGTGGTGCCGACGCGGTGCTCCCGGTGAGGCGGCTGGAAGCGCTGGACTGGCTCGCGCTGGGTCTCCTGGCGGCGGGTGGGCTGTGCGTGGCGGTGGGCTGGTTGCCGGCCGACGCGGCGGGTGCGGTGCTCGGGCGGGTGCTGCCGCTGCTGGTGTTCCTGGCGGCGGTGATCGTGCTGGCCGAGTTGACCGCGCGGGCCGAGGTGTTCGACGTGCTGGCCGTGCACCTGGCGCGGCTGGCACGGGGTCGGTACGCGGTGCTGTTCCTGCTGTGCGTGCTGTTCGCCTCGCTCACCACGGCGGTGCTCAACCTGGACACCACGGCCGTGCTGCTGACCCCGGTCATGCTGGCCACCGCGCGGAAGCTGGACCTCGAGGTCGTGCCGTTCGCCATGACGACGGTGTGGCTGGCCAACACGGCGAGCCTGCTGCTGCCCGCGTCCAACCTGACCAACCTGCTGGCGATGGACCGGTTGGGGCTGACGCCCGGCGAGTTCGGCCAGGTGATGCTGTGGCCGCAGGTGGCGTCGGTAGCGGCGACGGCGGTGTGCCTGTGGCTGCTGTACTGGCGCTCCGCGAGCCCCGCCGGGGGCCGCTTCCCGCTGCCCGCCGCGCACCGCCCCAGCGACCCCTTCCTGTTCTACACCGCTTTGATCGCTGTCGTCCTGTTCGTCGTCGGCGTCCTGGTGGGTATCCCGTTGGAGATCGCCGCCCTGGCCTGCGCGGTCGTGCTGGTAGCGGCCTTCGCGCTCCGCTCCCGCCGCCACCTGCGCGTCCACCTGATCCCGTGGCGGCTGTTGGTCCTGGTCCCGGGGTTGTTCCTGGTGATGGGAGCGCTGGGCGCGCAGGGCCTGACGCAGTTGGTCCACGGCCTGGTCAACAGCGGCCAGGGCCTGTCCGGCCTGCTCCACGCCGCCGCGACCGGCGCGGGCCTGTCCAACGCCATCAACAACCTGCCCGCTTACGTGACCGGTGAGGCGGCCGTGCCCGCCGACGACCGCACCCGCCTGCTGGCAGTCCTGATCGGCACCAACGCCGGCCCGATCATCACGCCGTGGGCGTCCTTGGCCACCCTGCTGTGGTACGAACGCTGCCAGTCCGCCGGCGTCACGGTGTCCCTGCGCAAGCTCGTCTCCCACGGCGCCATCGCCGCCGTAGCCGCCACCACAGCCGCCGTCCTCGCCCTCTCCCTCGCCAACTGACCTCAGGCTCGGCGCTGGCGGCGTTGTTCGCCGGCTTGGCGGCGCAGGGCCGTGGTGTGGTCGGTGATGGCGTCGATCTGGTCGGCCAGGTCGCCGTGGTGGTCCGCGAGGTGGGGGTGGGCGGCGGCCAGGGGGGCCAGCAGGGTCGTCGGGTCGTGGTGGGCCAGGGCCTCGTCCAGGCGGTCGGCCGTGTCGGTGTCGGTCAGCCTGGTGGCGGCGTGGCTGGCCAGTTTGCGCAGGGTAGCGGCGTTGCGGCGGGCCCAGTCGGCCACCGCCCGGTCGCCGGCGCGGCGGTCGCGCTGGGCGTCGATGCGGGCCTCGCCGGTGGTCTCGCCGGTCGTGGTGGGTTGCAGGCGCAGGAAGCGGCGTTCGGCGGCCTGCCTGCTGGTCACGCCGAGGGCCGGGGCCAAGGCGGCCCAGCTGGTGCCGTCGAGGCGGGCGGCGGCGATGAGCTCGGGTTCCCACGCGGCGAGGGTGTCGCGCAGCAGCCGGAGGGTGTGGAGGGCGGCCAAGGGGTCCGTGGGCAGGCCCTGGCGGGCGGTGGTGACCGCCTCGTGGAGTGCCTTCATGCCGTGCACCGGGTCGTCCATGTCAACCTTCCGATGACATCCCTCTTGTCAACGTTTCGATGACATGCTACAACGGTGGTGCGTGTTGACAAAGGTCCACAGGCGAGAAGGAGGAGGAACACCGATGTTGATGCGCACCGACCCGTTCCGCGACCTGGACCGCCTGGCGCAGCAGTTCTTCGGCGCCACCACGGGGACGTGGTCCAAGCCCGCCGCGATGCCGATGGACGCCTACCGCGCGGGTGACGAGTTCGTGGTCTGCTTCGACCTGCCCGGGGTGAACCCGGACGCCATCGAGCTCGACGTCGAGCGCAACGTGCTGACCGTCAAGGCCGAGCGCCGTCCGCTGCCCTCCGGCGACGACGTGCAGATGCAGGTCTCCGAGCGCCCGCTGGGCGTGTTCTCGCGGCAGCTGTTCCTCGGCGACACGCTGGACACCGACCACATCACGGCCGACTACAACGCGGGCGTGCTGACCCTGCGGATCCCCGTCGCCGAGAAGGCCAAGCCGCGCCGCATCGCCATCTCCGGCGAGCGCACCGACCGCAGCGAGCACAAGGTGATCGAGTCCTGAGGCGGTGAGCCTCGCATGACCAGTGCCGCGGCGATCGCCGACCCCGTGCCGGACGTCGAGGCGGTGCGCGCCGAGTTCGACGCGCTCATCGCGGCCGTGTGGGACGTCGACCTGGACCCCGACGTCCCGCCGCCCGCGAGCCGCCCCGGTCGGCCACCGCGCCGCGCCCGCCGCCCGGCACCCGCCCCCGAGCCGGTCCCGTCGGCACCCGACGCCGACCGGCGCACGCACCCCGCTCGGCAGCGGTCGCCGCCCGCGCGGGGGCGTTTCCTCAGGCGGCCGGCTGCCGCGCCGTCCGGCACGGCGGGCGCCGCCCGAAGGGGGCGTTCCTCCAGCCGCCGCGCCCGGCCCGGACACCCCGGCGCCGGGCGCGGCCGTCCGAAAGGCACCACCGCACGTGACCGTCGTCGTCCCCCTGCCCACCGACCAGCAGGCGGCCGTCCACCTCCTGCACGGCTACCTGACCGACGTCGCCGCCGCCCTGGGCGTGGGCCCGGAGAGCTGCACCGTCGACCAGGACACGCCCGTCTCGGCGTACCTGGCCCTGGACACCCACCTGCCCACCCACCCCGACCGCGACCTGGCCCTGCTGTGGGACGAGCGCACCGGGTGGGCAGCGGCCGTGGAGACCCACTCCGGCGAGGACCTGATCGTCGTCGACCACCTCGACGACCCCGACCTCCTGCCCCCACCCCACCGCGTGGCCCGCTTCGTCCGCACCCTGCACACCGAAGGCCCCCGCCACCGCGACCCCCGACACCACCGCACCGCGACCACCCACGCCGCCCTGGCCCGCCTGCTGCGCCGCCGCCCGAACCCGGATCTGGCACCCGGCCGGCACGCACATCCCGCCGGCATCGCCGCGGCCGGCTGAGCTCTCCGCCAGGCCCTCGGGCTGAACCCTCCCGCGTGAATCCTTTCGCGCCCGCGGGCCCTCTTGTGTGGGCCACAACCGCGCGAAGGGAAGGTCCACTGTGCTCACACCCGGGTCGGCCGCTCCGGAAATGGTGTTGCAGGACACCACCGGCCACACCGTCCGCCTCTCCGACCACGTCGGCCGGCACGCCGTGCTGCTGTACTTCATGCGGTCCACGACGTGCCCCGTCTGCAACCGGCACGTCCGTGACCTCGCCGCCGACGCCGACCGGTTCACGGCGGCCGGCGTCCAGGTCCTGGTCGCGGTCCCGGAGGACCGTGGGACGGCGGCGGCGTGGAAGGCCAAGCGGAACACCCCGTTCCCGGTCCTCACGGCCCTCGACGGCACCCCGCACGAGCTGGTCGGCCTGAGCCGGAAGGTGTTCGGTTCGATGCAGCAGTCCGGCAGCATCCTGGTCGACACCCACGGCACCGTCCGCCACGCCCACGGCTCCACCCTCCCCACCGCCGCCTACGACAAGAAGGGCGTGGCGGCAGCCATCGAGTCCCTGCACACCCCGGCCTGACCCCGCCGGAGGCGGCCGGTGCCGACGTGCCGGCCGCCTGGCGGGGTTCCTCGCGCACATGTCCAAGGTGGAATGATCCGCGGCATGTCGTCGAGTTCCGTCCGGGTCCGGGTCCGTGCCGCCGAGAACTGGTTCGTGCGGGAAGGTACGCCGACGATGATCGAGGGGTACGGGTTCCTGAAGCACGTTCTGCCGCGCATGTTGCCCGCGCTGGGGCTGGTGACGTTGGCGAGTCTCGCGTGGCTGGTGCCGTTGCGGTCCGCTGGGGCGCAGAGGTGGGTGTTGCTGGCCGGGGTCGTGACGGCGACGGTGGTGACGTGGGTGGCGTTGCGGGTGTTCGTGCGGCGGTTGCCTCGGCTTTCGCGGCCGACCACCAAGACGATCCTCGGGGTTTACGCGGGGATGCCGGTGGCGGTCCCGCTGCTGCAACTCGCGGTGGACGACACCGTGACGCCGCCGGGTGGCAGTGCCGTCGGGTTGCTGGGGTTCCTGATCTTCTTCGCCGCCGTCTTCGTCGGCACGGCGCTGGGCACCACCTACGGCCTGGGCACGCTGCTGGGCAAAGCGGTCCGGCACACGGTCAACGACCTGCGCAACAGCGTCCGCCTGCTCGGCCGGGCGCTGCCCGCGATGCTGTTCGTGACCCTGTTCCTGTTCTTCACCGGCGAGCTGTGGCAGGCGATGAACAACCTCGGCTGGTTCCGGGTGACCCTGGTGGTGCTGCTGTTCAGCGCGATCACGGTCCTGGCCGCCGCCGCCCGCCTGCGCGACGAGATCGGCCGCGTCGAACAGGACCTGCGCCCCGACCGCCTCACCGCCGCCTGCCAGGGCACCCCGCTGGCCGCGGTCGAGATCACCGAACCGCTGCGCGCCACCCCGCTCAACGGCCGCCAGAACCGCAACCTTCTGCTCATGCTCGCGACCCGCCAACTCGTGCAGGCCGCCGTGGTGGGACTCGCGCTGTTCGCGTTCTTCCTGCTGCTGGGCCTGATCGTGGTCACGCCCGAAACCGCCGAGCAGTGGATCGGCGGCCCGCCGACGTTCTCCAAGCTGCTGCCGGACCTGCCGGTGGCCCTGCTGCGCAACGCGACCCTGTTCGCGGCGTTCGGCAGCATGTACTTCGCGATCACGTCGATGAGCGACGCCGACCACCGGCAGCAGTTCTTCGCCCCGATCATCGACGAGGTCGAACGGACGCTGGCGGTGCGAGCGGTCTACCTGAGCCTGCGCGCCTGAGCCCGCGGTCAGGACTGGCTCGTCCGCCAGTCCCACTCCGGGTCCTGCCGGAACCTCGCGAGCACCCCGGGGAAGTCGACGAACTCGCCGAAGTTGGTGTCGAGCACCCCGTCCAGCCCCGGCAACACCGCCTGCACCAGCGCGCGGATGCACGAAACGCCCCGGTACTCGACGCAGATCGCCTCGAACTCGCCCAAGCGGCGCCGGAGCTCCTCCAACTCGTCGTCCTCGTACTCGGACACGACGTCACCGGACGCGTCGACACCGAACTCGCACTCTCCCGCGGTCAGGCGGTCGAAGTGCGGTTCGGGTGTGTAGGTCCCGGCTCGGCGCAGGCGTTCGCGGAGCTCACGCGCGGTGTCCGGTGTGGTGAGGAAAACGATCGTGGGGCGCATGTGGTCCCTAACTGCCTTCGGCTGCGGTGAGTTCCGCGAGCAGGGTGAAGCCGTGGTGGTCCACGGAGACCGCGGTCGCGGACAGGACGGCGACCGCGGTGCCGGCGGCGCGGTCCAGGCCCAGCCAGGTGCTGAAGCCGCCGGTGCCGCCGTTGTGCCAGGTGATGGTGCGGCCGAGGCGGTCCAGGGTGATCCACGCCGCGCCGATGCGGACGACCTTGCCGGTGAAGTCGGCCACCGGGGTCAGGGCGTCGGTGCCGGGGGCCTCGCCGGTGAGGAGGGTCTCGGTGAGGTGGGCCAGGTCGGTGATCGTGGTGCGGATGCCGCCCGCCGGGGCCAGGGCCTCGCCGGTCCACGGGGCGCGGCGGCGGCCTCGCTTGGTCCTGCCGGTGAGGGCGCCGGGGTGCAGGTCGGATGCCGTGGCCGGGGCGTAGAAGGTGGTCAGGCCCAGCGGGGTGGCGATGCGGGTGTCGAGCAGGGCGGTGAAGGTGGTGCCGGCGGCGGCTGCCAGGGCGTGGCCGAGGAGTTGGAAGCCCAGGTTGGAGTAGTGGGGGCGGGGCGGGCCCAGGCGGACCGCACGGGTCTGGGCGAGGAGTTCGTCGACGGTCTCGCCGTAGGGGTTGGCGCCGTGCAGCCACAGGGCGAGGGTCTTGCGGACCGAGGGCGCCGGCAGCCTGGGCAGGCCCGACCGGTGGGTGCTGAGGGACGACAGGGTCACGCCGGCCGCCGGGGAACCGGCCAGGTCCAGCAGGTCGCCCAGGGTGGTGGACGGCGTGACCTCGCCGCGTTCCAGCGCGTCGGCGTACAGCAGGCCGGTGACGCCCTTGGAGATCGAGCCGATCTCGAAGTCGGCGTCCAGAGGTGCGCCAACGGTGGCCACGGTCGTCCCCGAGGGCGTCACCGTGGCGACGGCGGCCACCGGGTGCCGGGGACCCAGGCGTTGGACCAACTTCTCCGCGAGCTTCGCATCACCGTGCACGCCGCCACACTAGGTGGCCACAGACCCGTCCACAGGAGACCTTCGGCTAACGGTGACACGACTTTGGTGGCGTTGAAATTTTCGCTTCCCCCCGCTGCGAGACTGGGTCGAAACGCCGTGAGGGGGACCAGTGCTGGGTGGGGACGTCGGGCTGGAATTGGGTGCGCGGGTGGCCGCCGCGGTCGACGCGGCGCTCGGGGTGCGGATCACGCCCGAAGAGGCGCTGATCCGACCGGCGGCACCCGGGCGCGGCGCGGACTACCAGTGCAACGCCGCGATGGGCCTGGCCAAGCGGGTCGGCCGGCCCGCCCGGGAGGTCGCGGCGGACGTCGTGGCGCACCTGGACGCCGCCGACCTCGCCGAACCGCCCGAGGTCGCGGGGCCGGGGTTCGTCAACTTCGCGCTGCGCCGGGACTGGTTGGAGGCGCGGCTGGCCGACCTGGCCGCCGACGAACGCCTCGGGGTCCCGGCGGCGGCCGAGCCCCGGCGGTACGCGATCGACTACGGCAGCCCCAACGTGGCCAAGGAGATGCACGTCGGGCACCTGCGGTCGGCGATCATCGGCGACGCGGTCGTGCGGCTGCTGGAGTTCGCCGGGCACGACGTGGTGCGGCACAACCACCTCGGCGACTGGGGCACGCCGTTCGGGATGCTGATCGAGCACCTCACCGAACTCGACGCGGGCGGGTCGGCCGGCCACTCCATCGGCGACCTCAATGCGTTCTACCAAGCCGCGCGGCGCAAGTTCGACGGCGATCCTGACTTCGCCGACCGGGCACGGCGGCGGGTCGTGGCGCTGCAAAGCGGCGACGAGGAGACGTTGTCCCTCTGGCGCGAGCTGGTCCGGGCGTCGGAGCAGCACTTCGCCGAGGTGTACGCGCTGCTCGACGTGAAGCTCGACGACGACGACTACTACGGCGAGAGCTTCTACAACCCGTTCCTGGACGAGGTGGTCGAGGAGTTGGCGGCGGCCGGGCTGACCGAGGTCAGCGACGGCGCGGTGTGCGTGTTCCTGCCCGGCTTCGTCAACCGGGACGGGCAGCGCCTGCCGCTGATCGTGCGCAAGAGCGACGGCGGCTACGGCTACGCCGCGACCGACCTGGCCACCGTGCGGTACTGGACGCGGGACCGGAAGGCCACCGACCTGCTCTACGTGGTCGGCACACCGCAGGCGCAGCACTTCCGGATGATCTTCGAGACGGCCGCCCGGATGGGGTGGCTCGACGACGACCACCACGCTGTGCACATCGGGTTCGGCTCGGTCCTCGGCGAGGACGGCAAGGTCCTGCGCACGCGTGCCGGCGGCGCGGTGAAGCTGGTGTCCCTGCTGCGCGAAGCCGTCGACCGGGCGGCCGCCGTCATCGCCGAGCGCGCGGAACTGCCCGACGAGCTGCGCGCCGACGTGGCGCGGGCGGTCGGGATCGGGGCGGTGAAGTACGCGGACCTGTCCGGTGACCGGGAGAAGGACTACGTCTTCGCCTGGGACCGGATGCTGGCGATGGAGGGCAACACCTCCGTGTACGTCCAGTACGCCAACGCGCGGGCGCGGTCGGTCCTGTCCAGGGCCGGCCACACCGGGGGAGCGGTGTCCCTGGACAGCCCGATCGAGCGCGCGCTGGCGGTGAAACTGCTGCAACTGCCCGCCGCGGTGGCCACGGCCGTCGCGGAGTTCGCGCCGCACAAGCTGTGCACGTACCTGTACGAGACGGCGGTGGCGTTCTCGGCGTTCTACGAGCACTGCCCGATCCTGAAGGCACCGGACGACCGGACCCGCGACTCCCGGCTGGCGCTGGCCCACCTCAGCTCGCGCACGCTGACCTTGGGCCTGTCCCTGCTGGGCATCGCCGCGCCCGCCGCCCTGTGACGGGTCACGCCGGCGGTGGCGGCACCACCGGGGCGAGGATCGTGACGCTGACCGCGGCCACGTCGGTGGCGATGGTGGTCAGGGTGGCGGTGTAGAGGGGTTTGAACGTGCGTTGCTCCCACAGGCTCAGGGCGGAGACCCAGGACGCGTCGCGGGCCCGCGAGATGCTGAAGGCCGACAGGGCGTGCTTGAGCGCCTCGGCCTGCGCGGTGGTGACCTTGAGCAGCAGGGGCTCGTACTCGGCGCGGACCTCCGCCTCCACCTTGGCCAGCAGGTCGTTGACGCGCAGGAAGTCGGCGTGGACGGGCTTGGTGTTCGGGGTGGTGCCGCGTTCCTGGCAGGTGGCGTTGACCGCGAGCGCCAGGTCGTGGTTGATGTGCGCGTTCATGCCCGCCAGCGCGAACTGGAGCGGCCAGATGATCTTGTTGTCGCGGGCGTTGAACAGCGGCTGCCACGGCAGGGGCCGGCCGGTCGCGGCCGCGTCCACCGCCTTGAAGTAGAGGCCGGCGAAGATCACGTCCATGCGTTCCAGGAACGCCGGGTCCTCGAAGAAGCCGTCCACGATGTTCTGCGCCACCAACTCGGTGACCCGCAGGTACATGCGGTTGAAGCAGGCCACGCCGTCGTGCGGGTCCAGCTCCTGGTCGATGGCCCGCATCCGCTCGATCACCTGCTCCACGGAGGTCGGGACCTGGACGGGCGCGTGTGTCATGTTCCACTCCCTCGTCGAAGTACCCCGATGGTCGACTGGTGCCGGGCCGGGCGACAGGTACCGCGCGGCTTTTCAGCCCTTGACGCCGGCGTGTCACTCGATCCGGCCACGGGGTGGACACAGGGCGTGCCACGTACAGGCCCGCAGTGTTGTCGTGGCCCTTCAACGGGGTTTGATCCGAGCGGGGTGGATCCCGTGCGGGCCGTAGCGCGCCGGGTCCGCGGTGCGTGCCGCGGACCCGGCGCGGGTGGATCAGCCCGCGTAAGGCGCCTTGGCCGCCTTGGCGGCGGTCAGGAATGCGCCCTTGTTCTTGGGCCAGAACAGGCTGTCCACGCAGGAGTACTGCGGGAAGAAGCCGCCGCAGCTGCCGCTGCTCGACCCGATCTCGAAGGTGTAGCTGGCGATCCCCAGGTTGCCGTAGGTGAAGTCGTCGGTCGTGCCCGTCGTGTCGCCCTCGGCCACCACCGTGTAGCCGTTGTAGGCAGCCATCTTCTTGCCCAGGGCCGCGAGTTGGGTCGCGTTGGGGTTGGCGTCCCAGGTCCAGCCCCACGGCGGCATGATCAGGTTGCCGTAGCTGTGCACGGTGATCATGACACTCTTGGTGGTGACCGGCGCGGGGTCGGTGTCGCCCGGGCCGCGCTGGTCGGGGAACAGCTGCTTGAACCAGGCCTCGATGGCCTTGGTCTCCGGCTCCGAACCGGCCGCGGTGCCCTGGTAGGTCTCACCGCACTTGTTCGTGCCCGCGCCGCCCCACTTGAAGGTGGAGTTGCGGTTGAGGTCCACGCCGTAGCTGGGGACCGAGCAGGACGCGCCGGTGTTGTTGGCGTTCTTGCGCTGCATCAGCGGCCGGCTGCCGCCGGAGGCGACGATGTCGACGCCATCGGGGTTGACGATCGGGATGACCCACAGCTCGGTGGTGTCCAGGATGGACGTCACCTCGGCGTCGGTGCCGTAGCCCCGGGTGACGTGGTCGATCCACCGCCACGCCAGTTCGCCGGTGGCCAGCTCGCGGGCGTGGATCTGGGCGATCAGCGCGAACCGGGGCTTGGCGGAGTTCGGGTTCAGCGCGCAGTCGCCGGCCTGCTTCTTGGTGATGCAGATGGCCTTGATGTCGTGGCCGCCCAGCCCGCGCGTCTTGCGCCAGCTGTCCCCGATGTCGTACACCTGCGTCAACGCCGGGTACGCCGCCGCCACGTCGGTCAGGTGCTTCTCGTGCTCGGCCACCGTCCGGTAGCCGCCGTAGTACGTCTGGACGCCGATGTCCGCGGCCCGGGGCGACGACAGCGGCTTGTACACCGTGTCGACCTTCGCCGGCCGGTAGCCGAGGGCGGTCAGCCGGGCGGCGACCCGCTGGTCGCCCACGACCTGGACGCCGCCGTCGGTGCCGTGCTCGACGTCGAAGCCGGCGGCTTGCAGGGTGTGCTCGTCGGCCCCGGGCACCTGCCAGTAGTAGGGCGTGCCGTCCGGCGTGCTGTCCGGTGCGGCGGTCACCGCGGTGGGTGCGAGCAGCAGCAGGGCGGCGGTGGCGATACCCACTCGTAGTTTCATGCGACAGACCTCCAGCTGGGCCGGCGGCCGTGCAGGGGTGGCCGCCGCGCTTGGGGCGAGTATGGAGCAGTCCGACCCGCGTCGAAACCTACGAACGGTGGTCACCCGGATCCGGACGGTGACCGGCGGGGACGGGTGCCGGTGTATTTGCGCGGGCTTCGGGTGATCCGCCGAGAGTGACGACGATCCTGCCGCGGCCCCTCGACGTCGAGTTGCCGCGCCTGCGTCTGGTGCAGCGGCTGGCTCGGCGCTGGGAGTGCCCGGTGACCGTGGTCGAGGCGGGGGCCGGGTTCGGCAAGACGACCATGCTGGTGCAGGCCGTGCGGGCGAACCTGTTGGAGCCGCGCGGGGTGGACGTGTGGGTCACCTGCTCGCCTGCGCACGAGAGCGCCTCGGAGTTGGCGGGGGCACTGCTGGACGCGTTGGCGGTGCTGGGAGGGCGCTGCGGGCGGCGGGGTGGTGGTGCGCGCGCGGTGGTGGACGCGTTGGTGGGGATGGCGCCGTTGGACGTCTGCCTGGTCTTGGACGACGTGCACGAGGTGCCTTCCGGGTCGCCGGGGGCGGTGTTGCTGGGGGAGTTGGTGCGGGGGTTGCCGGCGACTGCGCACCTGGTGGTGTGCGGTCGGTGGGTGCCGGAGTTGCCGTTGGCGCGGTGGGAGGCGGCCGGCGGGGTGGTGCGGGTCGGAGCGGAGGAGTTGCTGTTCACCGACGGGGAGTTGCGGGCGTTGGGGCGGCGGTTGGGGGGTGACCCGGCGTTGGTGGGGGCGTTGCGGGGATGGCCCGCGTTGGTGCGGTTGGCGTTCGCTGCGGGGCCGGGTGCGCCCTGGCGGTATGCGTGGGAAGAGGTGTTGGGGCGGCTGGAGCCGGGGGAGCGGCGGGTGTTGGCGGCGTTGGCCGCTTTGCACACCGCGACGGAGGACGAGGTCGCCGAGGTGGTGGGGGAGGGGGTGGAGGTTGCAGGGGTGGTCGGGAGGGTGCCTTTGGTCGGGGTGTTGGAGGACGGGCGTTATCGGGCGCACGAGTTGTGGGCCGAAGCGCTGGCGCGGAACACACCGGTCGAGGAGGCGCGGGAGCTGCACCGGCGGGCGGCGGCGGTGTTGGTGGCACGGGGAGATCTGGCGCGGGCGGGGGTGTTGGCGCGGCGGGGTGGGGACTGGGAGTTGCTCGCCGGGTTGTCGGTGGAGTTGGTGAACACGACCCTGTCGGCCCTGCCCGCGGTGGTGGCGGAGCGGTGGCTGGGATGGGTGCCGGACCGGGTGCGCGAGGAGCCGGCGTTCCTGTTGCTGCGGGCGGCGGTGCTGCACGCGGCCGATTTCACGGACGTGCGCATCGACCCGTTGTTGGACCGGGCGTGGGAAGGGCTTCGGCACACCGCGGTGCTGGGGCAGGCGGTGATCACGGCGCACTCGCGGGCCGACCTGGTGCGGTTGTCGGAGCTCGCGCGGCGGGGGAGTGAACTGAGTGGTGCGCCGACACCGATCGCCTTGGTGCTGCGGCACAGCGTGGCGGCGACGGTCGCGGAGGTGGGCGGCGACCCGGAGGCGGCGTTGGCCGAGATCGAGCGGGCACCGGTGGTGGACGTGCCGAGCCCGGTGCGGTTGGCGACGGTCCGCTTCCACTACCACTGCCTCAACATGTGCGGACGGGCCGGCGAGGCGGCCGAGTTGGCTGATCGGGCGTTGGGGGAGGGGGAGGAGCACCTGCGGCTCAACGGGCCGATCGCGCGGTGGTTCGACGGAGATCCGACCGACCTGGCACGGTTGCGCGGTGCGCCGGTGGGCGGGACGGCGCGGGATTCGTTCGTCTCGGCGGCGTTCCAGGCGGTGGTGGCGGCGTGTTGCGGGGACGCGGCGGACTGGTGCGCGCTGCCGTGCGGTGATCCGGCGGACCACGACAACCCCCGGGACGCCGTGCTGGCACTGGCCGCGCGGTGCGCCCTCGCGGTGGGACGCGGGGAGGAGGCGGTGGCGCGGCGGGCGTTCGCCGAGCACCTGGCGCGGTGGCCGGTGACGGACCGGTTCCACGAGCGGCACCTGCGGCGGTTCCTGGCCTTGGGGTACGTGCTGGGCGAGCCGTTGCGGGAGGTGTGGGACGGGGCGGAGTTGGGGCCTTCGCACGGGAAGGCGCGTGCGGCGGCGCGGGCGTTGGTGGCGGCTCGGACGGGGGACCTCCGGGCTGCCGCGGGGCTGCCGGTCGAGTACTTCCTGTGCTTTCTGCCGTTGCCGTGGTCGGTGGAGGTGGCGTCGCGGCTGGCGGCCGGGGGTGATCTGGGGGTCGGGCGGTGGTTGGCGGACACGCTGGGGGCGGTGGTGCACCGGGAGTTGCGGAGCGTGGTGCACCGAGAGTTGCGGAGCGAGGTTCACCTGGAGTCGCGGGGCGTGGTGCACCGGGAGTCGCGCGGGGTGGTGGCGGACCGGGTGGCGCGGGAGGGGGCGGGGCGGTTGTTGGCGGTGGTGCCGGCGCCGCCCGTGGTGCGGACCGGGGTGGAGGTGCTGGGTGCGCTGCGGGTGACGCGGGACGGGGAGGTGGTGGAGGCGCCCGAGCTGCGGCGGTTGCGGGTGCGGCAGTTGCTGGGGGCGTTGGTGCTGCGGCCGGTGCTGACGCGCGAGCAGGTGTTCGCGTTGTGCTGGCCCGATCTGGACGTCGGTGACGCGGCGCGGAACCTGCGGGTGACGTTGACGTACCTGCGGCGCGTGCTCGAACCCGACCGGGCTCGGGGTGCCGCCGGGTTCCACCTGCGGGCCGAGGGGGACACGCTGCGGCTGGTGCGGTCGCCGTGGCTGGAGGTGGACCTGTGGGCGTTCGAGGCGGTGGAGGAGCAGGTGCGGGCGGCTCGGGCGGCGGGGACCTGGACCGGGCGAAGGACCTGTTGGCGGCGGCGGTGCAGCTGTGGCGGGGGGATCCGTTGCCGGACCTGGGGTGTGTGGCGGAGCTGGGGTTGGAGGCGGACCGGCTGCGGGGGCAGCACGTGCGGAACCTGTTGGGGTTGGGGGAGTTGTGCCTGGTGTCGGGGGAGCCTGTGCGGGCGGGGTACTTGGCGCGGCGGGCGTTGGAGCAGGATCCTTTTGCGCCTCGGGCGCACCGGTTGGTGCTGGCTGCCGCGTTGAAGACTCGGGATCCGGAGCGGGTGGCGGGTGCTCGGCGGGTGGTTCTTTCCGCTTTGGCTCAGCTTGGGGTGGCTCCTGACCCTTCTACTGCTTTGCTGTTGCGGCAGCGGTTGGGCTAGGGGCGCTTCGCGCCTTCAAAAGATGAAAAGCGCCTCGCCGGCGGGCAGGCCCCCGGGGGGAGGAAGGGCGTCGGTTTCGTTCCCCCGTCCGGCCTGCCGGAGGCAACCACACTTGGCCCGTGGCCGCAACCGGAAAAGCTGGTTGCACCCACGGGCCAAGCGCGGTTGGGCTTCGCCCAGGCCGGACGGGGGAACGAAACCGAGGCCCTTCCTCTGGCTTGGCAGCCCGAGGGGAAAGCCGCGGCGCGGGTGGGGTCTCAGGCGAGCTTGTCGATGCCCGGGGTGAGCTTCTCCAGCACCCACGGGATGTCGAGGACGGTCGGGTAGCGGAGGGCCGAGATGGTCTCCATGTCGACCGTCAGGTAGTTGCCGGACTTGACCTGGGCCACCAGCTGGTTGGACTCGAAGGCCTGCTTGAGGTCCGGGGTGGTGAAGGCGACGATGACCAGGTCCGCGGCCAGCTTGTCGTACTGCTCCGGGTTGAGGGTGCCGGTCGGGCTGCCGGACTCGTTCTTCGTCGCGTCGGCCACGGTGGGGCTGAGGGTCAGGCCCGTCTGCTCGACCAGGCGGACGGCGAAGTCCTCCTTGGACACCAGCGTGAACATCTTGCCGGCGGTGTTGCCGACCGACGCGGTGAAGGTCTTGCCCGCGGTCTTCGGGTGTTCGGCCTTGAACTTGTCGATCGAGGCCTGCGTGAGGCCGACGAGTTCCTCGCCCTTCGCGATCCGGCCCAGGGCCTTGGCGACCACCTTGACGTGCTCCTGCCAGGTCTGCTTGCCCCACTCGGAGGCGTAGCCGACGGTCGGCGCGAGCTTGGCCAGGTTCGGGTACTCCTGCTCCAGGCCGTAGGACGACGTGGCCAGGATCAGGTCCGGCGCGTACTTGCCGACCTGCTCCGGGTCCACGCCGGCGGCGGCGTCGACGATCTTGGTCTTGGCCGGGTCGAGCTTGCCCTTCAGCCAGCTCGGGACGGCGTCGCCGCCGGACTTGTTGAAGAACGCCACCGGGGTCACGCCCAGGGCGATGGCGGCGTCGAGGTCGTCGGTCGCGGTGCCGACGACGACGACCTTCGTCGGCTCCTTGGGGATCTCGGCCTTGCCGAACTTGTGCTCGATGGTCACCGGGAAGGCCGTGGAGCCCGCGTTCGGGGACGTCGTCTGCGTGGAGGCGTCCTGCACGGAGCCGCACGCGAGCAGGCCGAAGCCGAGCACCGTCGCGAGCGAACCCGCGGAGAAGGCCCGGAACGCTCTGCCGGACAGACGGACCCTGCGAGACATGGCAACACCCTTTCGGTGGACGGACACGAGGCGCCGCAAGTGAAGCAAGGCTTACCTAAGAAAGCAATGCGCGACACTGCGACGCGGATCACGTCCACCGCGTCAGTGCAGGTTGAGGGCTTGCCGAACCACCGCCTTCATCCGCTCGCCGGCGGTTCGGGGCGGCGCGGCCGTCACGCGCTCGCGGAGGACGTCCAGGCCGTCGCCTTCGAGGCGGTCGAACCCCTCCGGGCGTCCGCTCATCGCCAGCACCAGCGGTTCGGCCTCGCCGCGCACCGCCGGTCCGCTGCCGTGCGACCAGCCGGTGTCCACGGCTTCCAGGCGCAGGCCGTGCAGGCGCGACCCCATCGAGAAGCCGGGCGACGGCCGTTCGGCGAGGTGCTGGAACACCACGTGCAGCCGGTCCTCGGGGATGGTGCGCTCGATGCCCAGCGGCATCCGGACGTCCAGGTCGTGCAGGACGATGTCGGCCAGGACGGGCTCGAACCCGGCCCGCGGGATGGTGGTCTTCGACGCGGCCCACCGGCGCAACCGGCCCGCGACCTCCACTGTGGACAGTCGGGCTTCGCGGGCGGTGAGCTTGCGGTTGTACTCGTCGAAGTTCGCCGCCGTGGTGACGATCGCCCAGTACAGCTTCGCCTGCCCGAACCTCAGGTACGTCACCAGGTGCGCGCCCACGTCGTGGACGGTCCACCCGGCGCACAGGCTCGGCGTCCGCGCCTGGTCGGGGCTGAGGCCTTCCAGCAGGTCGGCCATCCGGAGTCGCTCGTCGACGAGCATGTCGTAGACCGGCACCCGTCCACGCTAGGGCGGGTCGCGGGGGCGGCGCTTCTCGTGGATTGCCTCATTGCGCGCGGCTCGCGGTCCAGGCGGCCAGGCCCGCGGCGGTGGGTGCCTCGCCGGGGAACGCGTCGGCCAGGGCGCGGAGGTAGCTCTGGGCCTCGGCTGTGCTCAGGTCCGGGGCTCGCCGTCGGGAGGCGGGGTGGGTGGGCCAGGGTTGGTCCCGCGGGTTGCCGGTGAGGAGGGAGGCCAGGACGGCGCTGGCGTACTCGGGGGCCTCGGGGTCGCGTACGTCGGGGCCGGTCCACGGGTCCTTGCCGGGGTCGACCGGCATGGTGGCGTGGGTGCCGTTTCGTTCCAGCCACAGGGAAGCGCGGGCCTCGCCCAGCCACACCAAAACCCATCGGCCGCTGGCGCCTGGGCGTTCCTCGGCGTCGACCAGGGCGGTGGGGGAGTTGCCGACCTTGAGCGGAACGGCCGTGTGGACCAGGTTCCAGCCCGGTCTGTGTGGGACGACCAGGACGTCCACGGGAGCGTCGCCGACCGCGACCCGGGCCAGCACGGGACGCCCGGACGGTGGAGTGACCAGGTGCCCGGCCACGGTGATCTGCGCCAGGCTCGCCAGGAGTGCCACGCCCGCGCCGATCCCGACCACGCGGACCACCACCGTCGGCGGGCACACCGCCAGCCACGCCACGCCCGCGAACCCCGCCATCAGCACGACGTGCGCGCCGGCCAGCGGGGGACCGGTGAACCACAGCGCGGCGGCGGCCGCGGTCAGGACGACGGCGGCCACCACGCACCGGGCCACGCCGGGGAACCGGTCCCGCAGCAGCGGTGGGGTGCACACGCACAGCAGGACCGCCGCCGCGGCCGGGGCGGGGAGCCAGCGCGCGTCGGCGACGAGCAGGGAGACCACCCCGCCCGCCGCCGCCGCGCCGGTGACGACCTGTCGGGTGCGCGGGCCGGTCGTGGTGAACGGTCGGGTCAGCGCCCAGCCCGCCGCGATCGTCACGGCGACGAGCAGGACCAGCCGCAGCAGGGTGAAGCCCAGGGGCAGGCCCACCGCCCCGCCGCCGTGACCGTGCACGGCTCAGACCGTCGCCGGCACCGCGCACGTGCACTGCATCTGCGCGCGTTCCTCCGCGTTCGGTCGCGTGTGGAGCACCATCGCGACCACCATCGGCACGAACACGATGAAGTTGTAGAACAGGTGCAACTCCACGCGCGGCACGACCAGCTGCACGATGCTCGTCGGCACCGGGCGGCCCAGCAGGTTCACGCCGGTGGACGACTGGGTGATCAGCAGCAGGTGCTCGATGTGGTGCCAGAACTGCAGCACCAGGGCGACGGTCCACCACGTGCGCGCCCGGCCGACGAAACCCTTCCGCAGCGCGAACAGCGCCACGATCATGACCAGCGCGAACCCGTAGTGCAGCACCTCGGACGTGATCAGCCACGGGAACCACAGGCCCAGCACGCCCTTGGACTTGGGGACGGGCCAGCCCATGGCGTAGATCTGGAAGGCCTGGGCGATGTGCTCGGCCCAGTGCGCGAGGACGACGAACAGGAACGCGTAGAGCGCGAGCTTGTGGTGTCGGGTGTTGAGCGCGCCCGGTGCGCCACCGGCGGCGTGCGAATGGACATGGGTGTCGGCCACAGATCCTCCCGGATTTCACCGGTCCACGGTCGGGACTTCCCGGTACGCCGACGCTACCTGCGCAGGTCAGCCGGGCGAACGCGCCAATGCGGAAACAGCAATCCGGAATAACCGGTGTCCGCCGGATGGCACTGCGGAGCGCATTTCTAGGCGATGTTCCGCTCGGCGGCGGCCGGTTCCGGTGGTGCGAGGGTGCTCAGCAGGCACGCGAACCGGTCCCGGTCGCCCTGCACGGCGACTTCGCCGGCGGCTTCGGCCTCGGCCGGCGAGCGGGTGCCCCACACGATGCCGTGCAGGGTCGCCGGATCGGTCACCACGACCGCGTCCGCGCCGGCGGCGTCACCCCGGCGGACGTCGATCTCGTTGTCGGACAAGGACACCCGGAACCCCTCGCCGCCGACCCGCACGAACACGTCGGCGACGCACCCGGCCGACAGGCGCGGGTCGAACAGGGTCTTGAACGCGAGCATCACCGCGTCCGCACCGATGGCCGCGCGGTGGTCCAGGCCCGGTGACCGGCCGCCCCACCGGCCGAACCCGACGATCACCGGTTCCAGCTCGCGGCCCCACGCGGTCAGGTCGTAGACGCGGGTGCCCGCGGGCGGCGGCAGCTTGCGGCGCCGGACCACGCCGGCCCTTTCCAGTTGGCGCAGCCGCTGGGACAGCACGTCCGGGCTCGCGCCCGGGATCCCGGCCCGCAGGTCGGTGAACCGCTTGGGGCCGAACAGCAGTTCGCGCACCACCAGCAACGCCCACCGCTCGCCGACCAGGTCGAGGGCGTGGGCGGCGGCACAACTCTCCTCGTACTTGCGCTTGCTCGCCACGGGTACACCTGCCGGGGGGTGAGGAGCCGTCGAGGAATCGCCCGGCGGATGCGGGCGGGAGGTGGACGACCGGCCCGCCGCCCCCGGCGCGTGGAGCGGCGGGCGGGTCCGCGGCCTACCGGGCGAACCGGTAGGAACCGACCAGGGTGGCGTCGCTGAACGACGGCGGGCCGCCGACGCGGTCGCCGAAGCCCTTCTGGAAGTCGGCGAACGCGGCGACGTGCTCCAGCGGGTTCTCGTCGGTCTCGTGGATCACCACGTGCACGAAGGTCACCCCGTCGGCCAGCCGGAAGGTGGCGTAGCGCATGCCGCCCGGGTCGTCGGCGTTGAGCTCGGCGAAGATCCGCTCCACCAGCTCCTGGTTCTCGTCGGCGGCCTCGGTGCTCTTGGCCGTGTACTGGATCACGTGCGTGCTCATCGGGTTCCTCTCGGTGGTGTTTCGGCGGGGAGCCGCGCGGGCCGACCGGTGCCGGCCCGCGCGACTCCGCGTGGCGGGCGTCAGTCCTTCGTGGACACCGACGCCGCCTTCGCGTCCGCTCCGGCCGGCTCGGGGGATTTGCCGGGGAGCAGGAACGAGGCGAGCAGGCCCAGCACCGCGAACACCGTCGCGACGAGGAAAGCGGACTGGAGGCCTTCGGTCAGGGCGACCTTGGGGTCGTCGGCGGTCACGCCGCCGGCGACGGACAGGGCGACGGAGGTGACGATGGCGATGCCCAGGGCGCTGCCGATGTTGAACGAGGTGTCCACCAGGCCCGCGGCCAGGCCGGACTCCTCCTCGGCCACGCCGTCGAGGGCGGCGATCTGCGAGGTGACGAACGCCGCGCCCATGCCGGGGCCGAAGATCAGCAGGCCCCAGAACAGGTCGCCCCAGAACGTGCCGCCGACCGACACGCCGATCAGCAGCGCCGTGCCGACGGTGATCAGCAGCAGCGCGGGGACGGCGATGGGCCGCAGGCCCAGCTTGGTGACCGCCGCCTGGCCCGCCATCGCGCCCACGATCGACATCACCGTCATGACGGCGCTGGTGAGGCCGAACTGGAGGGCCGAGTAGTCCAGCACCTCCTGGACGTAGATGGTCAGCGGGAACAGCATGCCGTCGACGGTGAGGCCGACCGCGAAGATCGTCAGGTTGCCCGCGGTGAGGTTGCGCAGCTTGAAGATCCGCAGCGGCACCAGCGGGGCCGAGGACTTCGACTCGATGACCAGGAACAGCGCGACCAGCACGGCGGCGGCGACGAACTCGACGATGGTCGAGGTGGCGGCCCAGCCGACCTCGGGCGCGTTGACGATCGCGTGGATCAGCAGCACGAGCGCGGCGGTGATGGTGACCGCGCCCGCGGTGTCGAACCGCCGGACCGCGACCCGCTCCCGGCTCTCGCTGATCAGGACCGGTACCAGCAGGAAGATCGCGACGCCGACCGGGATGTTGATGTAGAAGATCCACTCCCAGCTGATGCCGGAGGTGATCAGGCCGCCCAGCAGCAGGCCGGCCGTGGCGCCGATGCCGCCCAGCGCGCCCCACACGCCCAGCGCCTGGTTGCGCTCGGCCGGGTCGCGGAAGGTGGACACCACGATCGACAGCGCGGTCGGCGCCATGATCGCGGCCGACACGCCCTGGATCGCGCGGGCGGTCAGCAGCACCCAGCCGTCCCAGGCGATGCCGCACAGCAGCGAGGACAGGACGAACAGGCCGACGCCGGCGAGGAACACGCTGCGGCGCCCCATCAGGTCGGCGACGCGGCCGAAGAACAGCATGAGGCCGCCGAAGGTGATCACGTACCCGGTGAGCACCCACTGCACGCCGGCGACGTCGAAGTTCAGGTCCTCCTGGATCGACGGGATCGCGGTGAGCACGATCGTCGCGTCCAGGATGACCATGAAGAACGCCGTGCCGAGCAGCGCCAGCGCCTTCCAGCGGCGCGGGTCCGGCGGCTCGACCGAGTCGGGCGTCGGTGGTGGCTGGTCGCTCCGTTGAGTGGACATCCGCTCTCCTAGGACTGGACGGTCCTTTTGACAACTCTTGGGGTTGAACCGTACTAGTACCTAGTCCTAAAAGACAACTACTCACGGAGGGTGGAGGACTTCCGCTGGTAGGATGGGGTCATGGCGACCAAGCGCAAGTACGACGACGGGTGCGCGACCGCCCACGCGCTGGACCTGGTGGGGGAGCGCTGGGCGTTGTTGATCGCCCGTGAGCTGCTGTTCGGGCCGAAGCGGTTCACCGACCTGCGCACCGGCATGCCCGGCGCGAGCCCCAACGTGCTGTCCCACCGGCTGCGCGAGCTCGAGGACGTCGGCGTGGTCCGCCGCCGCAAGCTGCCGCCGCCCGCCGCCGCCTGGGTGTACGAGTTGACCGAGTGGGGTCACGAGCTGGAACCGGTCATCACCGCGCTGGGTCGGTGGGGCGGCCGGTCGCCGTCGCTGCGCCACGACGCCGCGATCAGCGTCGACTCGCTCATGCTCGCGCTCAAGACGCTGTTCGACCCGGAGCGGGCGGCCGGCTTCACCGCGGACCTCGTGCTGCGGCTGGGCGAGGACTCGTTCAAGGTGCAGCTGTCGGCGGACCGGATCTGGATCCTGCGCGGCGAGCTGGACCACCCGCACGCGGTGATCGAGACCGACCCGGCGACGCTCAACGCGCTGATCTGGAGCGGGCGCGGCCTGTCGGAGGCCATCGAGTCCGGCGACCTGCGGCTCACCGGCAGCCGGGAGCGCGTGGAACGCTTCCTCGGACTGTTCCCGCTGCCCGAACCCGCCGTGGTGGCGTGAGGGCGGGCTCGGCGCCGGCTCACTCCGGCGCCGAGCCCGCGAGGGCCGCGTGACGAGCCGGCTCTCAGTCGGCCCGCGCCGCGCTGCGGAGTCGGTCGCCCGTTGTGGCGGTGGTGGCCGGGGGCTTGCCGGCCCGCAGCACGCGCAGCAGGGTGCCCGGCTTCATCATCGACGGCGGCGCGTCGATCAGGCCCGCCACCCGCAGGAACGCGTTGGACAGGTGCGGGTCGCGCGGCGCGCCCGCGTGCAGCCGCGCCAGGTAGGCGTTGACGAACCGCACCTTCGCCGTCCGCCTGCCCTCCACGCCGGGGAAGGCCAGGTCGCCGGTCGTCGCGATCTCCCACGGGGCGTCGATGACCTTCGCGATGTCGGCGAACCACCGGCGGAAGTGCGGCACCGACCCGCGCCGCAGGTTCTCCCGCAGCTTGAGCACCTCCAGCGCGGCCACCGTCATGCCCTGCGCGTACACCGGGTTGAAGCTGGTCGCCCCGTCGCCCAGCACGAGCATCCCGGCCGGGAACCGGGTCAGCTTCTCGTAGTGCCGGCGCACGCTGGCCGGGTACCGGATGGCGGTCGGCGTGTCGATGCGCTCGGCGTCGCGGACCCACTCGTGGATCTCCGGGACCGGCAGCGACTTGGCGTAGGCCAGGAAACCCTCCTGGTCGGTCGGCGGCTGGTCGCCCAGGATGCCGGTCAGCGACAGCTGCCAGCGCCCGCAGGCCCGGGAGAACACCGCGCCGCGCGGGTGGCCGGGCGTGGCCACCGGGATGCTCGCCAGGTCGTCGCCCAGCAGGTCCTCGGGCAGCCGGAAGTGCTGGGTCACGTAGCTCAGCCCGACCTTGATCTTCTCCTCGGGCGCGCGCTCGTACCCCAGCTCCTCCAGCCACGCCGGCGTCCGCGACCCGCGCCCGGTCGCGTCGAGGACCAGGTCGGCCTCCAGCACCTCGGTGGAGTCGTCGGCCTGGTCGCGCACCCGCACACCCGTGACCCGGCCGCGGTCGGCGGTCGTGGCCAGGCCGAGGATGTCCGTGCGGTCCCGGAAGACGACGCCGAGCGCCGCCGTCCGGGTCCGCACGTGGCCCTCCAGCAGGGGGCGCACCAGCGACACGACGACCAGTCCGGTGTGGACCTTCGCGATCTGCCGGCCGTTGAAGATCCAGCGCAGGTTGTCGCCGAGGTCGCCGACCGGCATGCCCAGCGCCACCAGCTCGTCGGTCAGCCCCGGGTACAGCTCCTCCAGCACGCGCAGGCCGCGCGCCAGCAGGGCGTGCGCGTGCCCGCCCTGCCGCACGCTGTTGCGCGGCGTCCCGCTGACCTCGGACAGGTCGTCGCGGTCGACCACCACGACCTCGCCGTAGAACTCGGCGAGCACCCTCGCCGCCATCAGACCCGCCATGCTCGCGCCCAGCACCACGGCGCGCTGACCCACGTCGGCCACGACACCACTCCTCACCCGGGAGAACGTTCGACGATTCAGGCGGACACGGCGGACGCGGCGGCCCGCTCGAGCGCGGGGCGGCCCAGGATCAGGTCGGCGGCCTTCTCGGCGATCGCGATGGTCGGCGCGTTGGTGTTGCCGCGCACCACGGTCGGCATGACGGAGGCGTCCACCACCCGCAGCCCCCGGACGCCCTGCACGCGCAGCTCCGCGTCCACCACCGTGCCCATCGCGCACGTGCCCGCCGGGTGGTACATGGTCTGCGTCGCCCGCCGGACGTGTTCGCGCAGGTCGGCGTCGGACTCCGACTCCGGCGCCCCGACGTGCCGCTCGGTGTAGGGGGACAGCGCCTGCTGCCGCGCGATCTCCAGGCCTCGCCGCACGCCCTCCACCATGGCGCGCATGTCCTCGTCGTCGGCGTAGTAGTTGTGCTGCACCTTCGCCTTGGCCGTGGGATCGCCGGACGCGATCGTCACGCTGCCCCGGCTGCGCGGCGTCAGCAGGCACGCGCCGTAGGAGATGGCGTGGTCGGTCGGCGCGCCCAGGCCGCCGTCGGCGAACATCACCGGGCCGGCCAGGAACTGCATGTCCGGCGCGGTCAGGTCGTCGGTCGAGCGGAAGAAGCCGCCCGCCTCGCCGATGTTGGACGTCAGCGGACCGGTGCCGTGCTCGACGAACTCCTGCGCGTACTTCGGGTCGCCCGCGATGAGCAGGCTCACCGGCTGGGAGTGCGCGAACACCAGCATCACGTGCGGGTGGTCCTGGAGGTTCTGCCCGACCAGCGGCTGGTCCAGCACCACCGGGACGTCCAGCGCGCGCAGCAGGTCCGCGGGTCCGATGCCGGACAGCTGGAGCAGGTGCGGCGAGTTGTAGGCGCCGGCGGCCAGGACGACCTCGCGCTCGGCCCGCAGCACGACCTCCTCGTCCAGGCGTGCGCCGACCACCCCGGTGGCGCGGTCGCCGTCGAAGGTCACGCGGTGCACGTCGACGTTGGTCAGCACGGTCAGGTTCGGCCGCGACATCGCCGGGTGCAGGTAGGCCACGGCGGCGCTGCACCGCTTCCCGTCCCGCTGGGTCACCTGGTAGAGGCCGAACCCGTCCTGCTCGGCGCCGTTGAAGTCGTCGTTGGCGTGGTAGCCCGCCTGCAACGCGGCCTCCACGAACGCGGTGGACATGACGTTGCGGGACCGGCTGTCCGACACGCCCAGCGGCCCGCCGACACCGTGGTACTCCGACGCGCCGCGCTCGTTGTCCTCGGCGCGGATGAAGTAGGGCAGCAGCTCGTCGTAGGACCAGCCCGGCTGGTTCCAGCCGTCGAAGTCCGCGCGGTTGCCGCGGACGTAGATCATCGCGTTGATCGAGCTGGTGCCGCCCAGCACCCGGCCGCGCGGCAGGTAGACGCGGCGACCGTTGAGGTGCGGCTCGTCGTGGGTGTCGAGGTCCCAGTCCAGCCGGGTGCGGAACAGCTTGCCGAACGCGGCGGGCACGTGCACGTTCTCGGAGGTGTCCGCCGGGCCGGCCTCGACCAGGCAGACCGAGACGTCCGGGTCCTCGGTCAACCGCGCCGCGAGCACGCATCCCGCGGAACCGGCACCGACGATCACGTAGTCGTACATCCGCTTCTCCTCTTCGGCGTGGGACTGCCGCAAAGAATGGCGGGAAGGACCGGTCGGAACATCTTCGAAAATGCGCCGGAACCCCGTTTCTTCGAGAATGCGGAGTTCTCGCCGAATGCTGTCCGCCGGCGTGCGGCGCTCGCTAGCTTGGGGCATCCCGACCGAAAGGCAGCGCGCGCATGCAACCTTTCCGCATCGAAATCCCCCAGGCCGACCTGGACGACCTGGACCGCAGGCTGGAGGGCACCCGGTGGCCGGACGAGGTGCCGGGCGCGGGCTGGGCGCGGGGTGTGCCCGTCGGCTACCTCAAGGACCTCGTGGAGCACTGGCGCCACCGCTTCGACTGGCGCGCGGTGGAGGCCAAGCTCAACGAACTGCCCCAGTTCACCACGGAGATCGACGGCACGAACATCCACTTCGTCCACGTCCGCTCACCCGAACCGAACGCCACCCCGCTGGTCATCACCCACGGGTGGCCCGGCTCGTTCGTGGAGTTCCTGGACGTCATCGGCCCCCTCACCGACCCCGCCGCACACGGCGGCGACCCGGCCGACGCGTTCCACGTCGTCATCCCGACCCTCCCCGGCTTCGGCTTCTCCGGCCCCACCGGCGAAGCGGGCTGGGACGTCGACCGCGTCGCCCGGGCGTGGCAGACCCTGATGGCGGAACTGGGCTACGACCGGTACGTGGCCCAGGGCGCCGACTGGGGCAAGCTCGTGACCCTGGAACTGGCCCGCATCGACCCCGAGCACGTCGCCGGCGTGCACCTGAACATGCTGGTCACCTTCCCACCCCCGGACCCGGCCGAGATGGCGGGGTTGTCGGAGGCCGACATGGGCCGGCTGGGCAAGCTCCTGCACTTCGACCTCGAGGGTTCGGGGTACATGAAGATCCAGGCCACCCGGCCGCAGACGCTGGCCTACGGCCTGACCGACTCGCCGGTCGGGCAGCTGGCGTGGATCGCGGAGAAGTTCCTGGAGTGGACCGACTCCCACCTGTCCCCGGAGGACGCGGTAGACCGGGACCGGCTGCTGACCATCGTCTCGATCTTCTGGCTGACGGCGACGGCCGGCTCGTCGGCGCAGCTGTACTACGAGTCGACGGACCGGACCAACCAGAACGTGGCGGCCAGGTGGGCGGGCCCGTGGCCGATCACGGTGCCGGCCGGGGTCGCGGTGTTCCCGCACGACCCGGCACCACCGGTGCGGCGGTTCGCGGAGAAGATCCTTCCGACGATCACCCACTGGACCGAGTTCGACCGGGGCGGGCACTTCGCGGCGTTCGAGGAGCCGGACCTGTACGTCGAGGACGTGCGGGCTTTCTCCCGGTCGTTGAAGCAGGGCTGATACCGCCGTTCCCTCAGAACGCCGCCGGGGACATCTCACCTCCGGCGGCGTTCTCACGCGCCGCGCTGCTTTTCGCTTTTCGGCGCGCGCAGCGCGCTGTTGTGTGGTGGTCTCAACCACAGGTGGAGGGCCTCGGTTCCCCCGCCGTATGGCCTGCCCGAAGGGCTACCACATTTTGGGTCGGGTGCAGCCGAAAGTTTTTGCGAGGAACGAGCAAAAAGTTTTAGCGGCACCCGGCCCAAAATGTGGTTGGCTCCGCCAGGCCATGCGGCGGGGGAACCGACGCCCTTCACCCCCCGCTGGCGGCCTGCCGCGCGGCGAGCGCCGCTTTTGTCTTTTGATCTTGGAAGCGCGCAGCGCGTTCGGCTTGAGAGCGAAGCATCCAGTTCAAAGCGCTTAAAAGCGAAAAGCGCCTCGCCGGCGGGCAGGCCACCAAAGATGACTCAACTGCAACGGCGGGGGCTTCTTGCTTTTGTCATCTCCGTATGGCCTGGCGGAGCCTACCACAGATTTCCCCGGGTGCCGCTAAAACTTTTTGCTCGTTCCTCGCAAAAACTTTCGGCTGCACCCGGGGAAATCTGTGGTAGCCCTTCGGGCAGGCCATACGGAGATGACAAAAGCAAGAAGCCCAAGTTGGGTTGTGTCCCCTCCGGTGGACCGCCACTCGGCAAGGCGGGCTGCCCACTCGGCAAGGCGGACTGCCGCTCGGCAAGGCGGGCGGACTGCCGGTCGGCAAGGCGGACTGGATCTCGCCGGCTTCGCCGAAGCGCGTTGCGTGGGCGGAGGGCCTCACCCGGGGTTGTTGGTGAGGCCCTCGTGGCATTGGCTTGGTGGTTGTCAGCGGGGGGCGACCTGGCCGTCTGCGCCCAGGCGGGACAGGACTTCGATCGTTGCCTCCGCGGTGCGGCGGACCTGGTCCTCGCCGATCACCAGGGGCGGGGACATGACGATCACGTTGCCGTACGGGCGGACGATCACGTTGTGTTCGCGGCGGACCGCGTCGGCTACGCCCTCGGCCACGATCGGGATCATCATCGGTTCCTTGGTCTGCTTCGAGACCACCAGTTCGATGCCGACCGTCGCGCCGATCACGCGCACGTCGCCCACCTGGGGCAGGTCGCGGGCCGGTGCCAAGGACGACTTGAACCAGTCGCCCACGGTCAGGGAGCGGCCGATCAGGCCTTCCTTCTCGATGATGTCCAGGTTGGCCAGGGCCACCGCCGCCGCCACCGGGTGGCCCGCGTAGGTGTAGCCGTGGAAGAAGCCCTCGTTGCTGGTCACGACCTCCGCGATGGCGTCGCTCATCAGCAGGCCGCCCATCGGGATGTAGCCGCTGGTCAGGCCCTTGGCGATGGTGATCATGTCGGGCTTCATGCCGCGGGTGGCCGAGTCGAACCACGAGCCGGTGCGGCCGAAGCCGGTCACGACCTCGTCGGCGATGAGCAGGATGCCGTTGCGGCTGAGGACTTCGCGCACGCGCGGCCAGTAGTCGGCCGGGGGCTCGTGGACGCCGCCGCCGGCCATGACGGGCTCGCCGATCATCGCGGCGATGTTGCCGGCGCCGATGCGTTCGATCGCGCCTTCCAGTTCGGCGATCAAGGCGTCGGTGACGTCGCCGCCGCCGTACATCTCGTGGTGGTAGGGCCACACCGGGGACAGCTTCTCCACGTTCGGCAGGTTGGGGCCGACGTAGGTCTGCATCATCTCGAAGCCGGTCGCGGTGCCGCTGCCGTAGGACGCGCCGTGGTAGCCGAAGTGGCGGGCCAGGATCCACGTGCGGTTCGGCTCGCCGCGGCGGTTGTGGTAGAGGCGGGCGGACTTGATGGCCGACTCGACGCTGTCCGAGCCGCCGGAGGTCAGGAAGACCCGGTCGATGCCCTCGGGGGAGAGCTGGTTGAGCCGGTAGGCCAGTTCGATCGCCTTGTCGTTGGAGTAGTCGAAGAAACCGGTGTAGTACTCCAGCGTCGAGATCTGCTCGGCCGCCGCCTCGGCCAGCTCGCGCCGCCCGTGGCCGACCTGGGACAGCCAGTTGCCGCCGCCGGTGGCGTCGACGAGCTCGTTGCCGGCGGCGTCCCAGACCGTGGCGCCCTCGCCGCGGACGATCACCACCCGGTCGTTGCGGTCCATCCGCTGGTGGGGGTGCACCAGGAACCGCCGGTCGAGACCTGCCAGCTCGGTAGCGGACGCGGACTGCGTCGGCAACGCGGAAGAGATCGTCACAGTCTTCGTTCCTCACGTGAGAGCGGAAATTTCGTCTGGGTGGACCAGGGAACGGCTGAAATCTAGCCACCCGAGAACGCGGTCTCCTTCTCCGAGAATGCGCTACCGGAGGTCTTCTTCGAGGTTGCTGGATTTGTCGCCGATTTGGCTCGTGGTAGTTGGTTTTTTGTTCAACATGAGTGCTGACAAGCCGCCCAGGAGGATGGCGGCGGCGGCGACTGCGAGCGCGGATCGGCTTGCGGTCAGGAAGGCGGTGGTGAAGGCCTGGTGGGCGAGGGACGAGAACTGGGCGGCGGTGTCGGGTGGGAGGCCGTCGGGGACCGCCACGCCCTGCTGGCCGGTGCCGAGGCGCAGGCCGTGGGCGGCGGCGTCCTCGAACGCGTCGAGGAACCGCGGCCGGTGTTGTGGAGGTAGTCGGGTAGCCAGGGAAGCGCTTTCCGCGTGTAGCGTCGACACCAGGCGGTTCTGGAGCACGGCCCCGATGACGGCGGCGCCCAGGGCGGCACCGGTCTGGCGGGCGGTGTTGAGGACGCCGGAGGCCACGCCGGCGCGTTCGGCGGGAATGTCGCGCATGGCTTCGGTGGTGGCGGGAGCGAGGGCGAGTCCCATGCCGATGCCGGCCAGCAGCATCGGCACGACGAAGGTGCCCGGCGTCGACGTGGCGTCGGGCACGAAGGCGACGCCCAGGACGCCGGCGGCGTACAGCGCCATGCCGACCGTCAGCGGGAGCTTGCCGCCGACGCGGTCGGCCAGCCGTCCGCCCAGTGGCGCCACGGCGCTCAGCGCGATCGTCCAGGGCAACGCGGTCACGCCCGACATGAGCGGGCTCATGCCGAGCAGGGTTTGGGTTTCGATGACGAACACCAGCAACAGGCCGTACACCGCGAACGACGAGATGAGCGTGATGCCGGTGGCAACGGAGTAGTTCCGGTCGCGGAAGAGGTCGAGTGGCACCAGGGGTTCGTGCTGCCGTCGTTCCCACCAGAGGAAGGCCGCACCCAGCACAGCGCTCAGCACGAGCACCGCCGGGATGCTCACCACACCGGTGATCACGCCCCAGTCGTGCCGCTGGCCCTCGACCAGCGCGTACACCAAGGCCAGCAGCGCCCCGGTGGCCAGCACGACGCCCACCGCGTCGAACCGGTGCCGCCGCCCGGCGCGCAGGTCGGGCACGAACCGCAGCGCCAGGACCACACCGGCCGCGCCGAACGGGACGTTGAGCCAGAACACCGACTGCCAGCCGTACTCGGTGACCACCAGCCCGCCCACGGTCGGCCCGCTCACCGCCGCGACCCCGGCCACCGCGGTGAAGATGCCGAACGCGGCCCCGCGCCGTTGCGCGGGGAAGATCGCGGAGATCAACGTCAACGCCTGCGGGGTCAGCGCCGCCGCCCCGACCCCTTGCAGCACCCGGGCGGCGATCAGCACACCGGACGAAGTGGACAGTCCACAAAGGATGGAAGCGGCGGTGAAGACCGTGAGCCCGGCGACGAACACCGCTCGCGGCCCGACCAGGTCGCCGACCCGGCCGAACACGATCAGCAGCGACGCGAACGCCAGCAGGTAGCCGTTGAGCACCCACAGCACCTCGTCGATGCCCGCGTCCAGGCCCGCCATGACGTCCGGCGCGGCGGTGTTGACGATCGTGGTGTCCAGCAGGATCAGGAAGTTCGCCAGGCACAGCACCGCGAGGGCGCGCCACGGCCGCTCCACGTCACACCTCCGTCGCGCGGTGCAGCAGTCCCGCCATGCGCCGGGCCGCCGCGAAGGCCGACCACGACACCAGTTCCACCAGCCGGGCGTCGTCCCCGCCGACCGCGGCCACCACGTCGTCGTCGACCTGGTAGGAGGCCAGGGCCACCAGCAGCGCGAGGGTCGCGGCCGGGTGGTGTTCGGCGGGCAAGTCGGCCACCGCGTCGGTCACCCAGGCGCGGCTCAGACCCGGCGGGGTGCCGTCCCACGCGGCGAGCTCGTCGAGGACCAGGTCCCGCACCGGTGCGGCGAGCGCCCGGGAACCGCCCGTCTCGAACGCCGCCGCGACCCGGGCCAGCGCGTCGCCGAGGACCGGATGTCCCGACGACCAGGCCAGGTCCGCGGGCGGCGGTCCCGCCGGCAGCAGCCGCAGGGACGTACCGGGTGGTCGGTCGCCGCGCGCGCCCGCGCCCATGAACCGGCCCAGGAACCGCCGGGCCGGCGCGGGCGCGTTCGCGGGCAGCGGCGAGTCGCCGAGGAACACGTTGACCACGCGGTTGAGGTAGTGGAACGCCACCGCCACGCCCAGCAGCTCGGGCAGCTGCTCCACCGGGAACGGCCGGACCGGGCTCGACCGGTCCGCCCACGCCTCGACGTCCTCGAACGTCGTCGTGGTCAGCCCTTCCAGCGTGGCGCTGTGCACGGTGACGCAGTACGGGCAGGTGTTCGAGCGCGACACCGACGCGGCGACCGCTTCCTTCACCGCCCGCGGCGCGCGCCCCGACGCCACCAGCGTCTCGCGCAGCAACGCCCAGGACGCGGCCAGCGCGACCGGTGCCGGCGAGTGCAGCGCGACCGGCGGCGCGAGCATCCCGAAGTCGGCCTCCACGTCGGCGTACACGACGGCCACCAGACCGGTCGCGGCACCAGGCCGGACCGGCGTGACGTGGCGGACCTGGTTCAGGGAACGGCGCAGCGCGGTGCGGAGGATCCTGCCCATAGCGACTCCCTAGTCGACCCGAGGTTCTCCGGCCACCACCGCCGCCCGCCGGCCCGGCATCCCGAGCGCCACGACACAGCCCAGCAGCGCGAACGCCGCGGCGACCCCGATCGCCGGCCCGAAGCCGGCGGTGAACGCGGCGGGCGAGCCCACCCCGCCGAACGCGCCGAACACCGCGCCCAGCACCGCGATGCCGAACACGCCGCCCAGGATGCGCAACACGGTGAGCACCCCGGAGGCCTGCCCGACCTCGGCCGGCCCCACCGCGCCCACCACGGACTTCTGCGCCGCAGGCATCGCCATCGACACGCCCACGCCACCGACCACCAGCGGCGGCAGCATCTGCGCGTACCCGACGTCAGGCCCGGACACCGAGGCCAGCCACGCCATCCCGACACCTTGCAGCAGCAGCCCGACCACCATGAGCCGCCGCTCACCCCACCGGTCGGCGAGGACGCCGGCGATCGGCGCGCACACCATGAGCGTCCCGGTCCACGGCATCAACCGCAGTCCTGCGGCCAGCGGGCCGTGCCCCAGGACTTCGCGGAAGTGCTGGGCCAGCAGGAAAAGCGTGCCGTAGAGGGAGGCGTACAGGGCGAAGTTCGCGACGTTGGCGCTGGTGAAGGCGCGGATGGCGAAGAACCGCATCGGCATCATTGGCGCGGGTGTGCGTTGTTCGTGCCGGACGAACACCGCGACCAGCACGAGACCGACCACCAGCGACGCCAGAACCTCGACACCCGCCCAACCCACCGCGTCCGCCCGCACCAGCCCCCACACGAGCCCGAACACACCCGCGGTCACCAGCAGGACGCCCCACGGGTCCAGCGGGCGGACCGGACCGCGACCGTCGGCGACGTGCCGACCGACCAGCCGGATCACCACCGCGCAGATCGGGACGTTCACCCAGAACACCCACTGCCACGCCAGCCCCTCGGCCACGACCCCGCCGACGAACGGCCCGGCGAACGTCGCGATCCCGGTGATCCCGCTGAACAACCCGAGGGCCTTGCCCCGACTCCGCGGCGGAAAGGCGGTGCTGACGATCGTGAGCGCCAACGGCAGCACCAACGCCGCCCCCGCCCCTTGGAACGCCCGCGCGGCCACCAGCACACCCACCCCCGGCGCCAACGCACACGCCGCCGACGACACCGCGAACAACGCGAGCCCCACGACGAGCACCCGCTTGCGCCCGAACCGGTCACCCAGCGCCGCGCCCGTGGGCAGCAGCACCGCGAACGCGAGGCTGTAGGCGTTGAGGGTCCACTCGAGCGTGCCCAAGCCGGCGTCGAGGTCGCGCTGGATGGAGGTGAGCGCGGTGGCCACCACGAGCACGTCGAGCGCGACGATGAACGACGCCGCCGAGGCCAGGCCGAGCGCCCAGCGCTGGGCGGTGTCCATGCGGGGTGCGGTCACCCGGTAGATGCTGCCGCCGGTCGCCGCACGGGTCTTCTTCCAGGCTGCTCGGACCTCGCGTTCGGGTCGGGGGTGGCTTGCGCACGCACGAAGATGGCGGGCGGGGCGGCCCTTGCGACGATGGCTGTTGCCGAGACGCCCGAGCCACGGAAGAGGAATGCCGATGACCGTCGCAGAAGTCGTGCAGGTACCGCAGCGGATCGTCTCCGCGTGGGCGGCACAGGACCCCGACGCGTTCGCCGAGGTGTTCACGGAAGGAGGCACCCTCGTCCTGCCCAACGACGTCCTCCTCAAGGGCCGCGAGGAGGTGCGCGCGTTCATGAAGAACGCGTTCGCCGGCCCGTACGCG
This sequence comes from Saccharothrix variisporea, assembly GCF_003634995.1. GTDB lineage: Bacteria > Actinomycetota > Actinomycetes > Mycobacteriales > Pseudonocardiaceae > Actinosynnema > Actinosynnema variisporeum. The sequence goes on from NZ_RBXR01000001.1 coordinate 185,782, forward strand.
GGCACCACCGTGACCGGCGACCCCGTCGACGTGAAGCTGCTCGGCGAGGACGCGGCCGTGCTGGTGACCCAGGGCGGCGTCCTGGCCCCGGGCGAGACCGAGGTGTCCCGTGAACGCGCGATCACCGCCACCTGGGTCCTGACCCGCGAGGCCGGCGAGTGGAAACTGGCGGCCTACCAGAACACCCCCCGCTTCTGACCCCACCGACGACGACCGCGGCCCCCGGCTGATCCGGCCCGGGGCCGCGGCTTTTCGCACGCGCCGCCGCCGGAACGCCCCACGCCCCACGCCCCACGCCGCCGCTCGCCCCGATGCCACCTGCTCTTGGACACCGCCGGCGGGATTGGCGCTGCGGGCTGGGGCTGCGAGGCCGAGTCGGGGTGCACGTGGAACCGGCCGTGCGGAGCGAGCCCGCACGGCCGGCCTGGGAAACCCGGGGTCAGTCGCGCACCAGGTCGGGCAGCAGCTGCCGCACGCCCCGCCGCCCGCTGGTCTCCCCGTCCGGCGACGGCGCGCCGTACTTCACGTCCACCCCGCGCTCCTGCAACGCCCGCACGATCCCCGGCATCGCTCGTTCCGCCAACGCCGCGATGGTCAGTGCCGGGTTCACCGTCAGCGCGCCCGGTACCGCCGCGCCGTCGGTGACGAAGATGCCCGGGTGGCCGCGCAGTTCGTGGCGGTCGTCCAGGGCGGAGGTTTCCGGGTCGTCGCCGATGCGGCAGGACGCCAGCGGGTGCACGGTGTAGGCGCCGACCACGTCGTTGGTCCACGGCATGACTTTCGACAGGCCGTCCTTCTCCATGATGGCCTTGACCGTCGCGTCGGCCTGCCGCCACCCGAACAGGGTGTTCTCGGTGGGGTTGTAGCGGATCGGGCCGCGGCCGAGCATCTGCTGGGAGATGCGGATCGCGTTGCCGGTGGGCGGGGGAGTGCCGAAGACGCCCTCGTTGTCGTCCTCGGTCATCGAGAAGATGGTCAGCCACGACTGCCACTGCTCGACGATCTTCTTCTTCTCCGCGCCGAACCACGTGGGCGCGCCCGGCAGCGCGTCCGGGGTCTGCGCCAGGATGGTGCCGAACCCGGGCGGGAAGTACAGCTGCTCCAGGCAGAACCGGGAGAACTCCGGCAGCGACCCGTCCAGGTTGTCCCAGCTGGCCACGCAGGGGCCCTTGCCGATCTGGTTGGCCGCGTAGGACAGGTCGTCCTCGCGGGACAGGCCCAGCAGGTCGCGTGCCTTGTCCTCGTCGATGATGGCGGTGTTGAGGCGTTCGCCGTTGCCGGAGAAGTAGCGGCCCACGGCGTGGGGCATCCTGCCCAGCGTGTCCTCCGACCGTTGGAGGATGACGGGGGTGGCGCCGGCGCCCGCGGCCAGGACGACGATCTTGGCGTCGATCTCGCCGCTGCCCACGCTCACCCGGTAGTCCACGTCGTGGATGACGTTGTAGCTGACGCGGTAGCCGCCGTCGTCGGTGCGGGTCAGCTTCTGCACCTCGTGCATCGGGCGGATCTCCGCGCCGTGCGCGATCGCCGCGGGCAGGTAGTTGAGCAGCAGGGACCGCTTGGCGTCGAACTTGCAGCCGGCCATCATCCAGTTGCAGTTGGTGCACAGCGCGGTGTCGATGGCCACCGGCACGGGGTTGGCGGTGCGGCCGGCGTGGTTGCAGGCCGCGGCGAACAGGCCGCCCGCGTAGGTGACCTCGTCCCAGTCCTGCTTGGTGATCGGCAGCGCCTCGCTGACCTTGTCGTACCAGGGGTCCAGCGTGTCGCGGTTGATGGTCGAGGGCCACATGCGCCGCCCGATGCTGCCCTTGCGCTCGAAGATGAAGCGCGGCGCGCGGGGCATCGCGGCGAAGTACACCACGCTGCCGCCGCCCACGCAGTTGCCGCCGAGCAGGCTCATGCCGTCGCCCACGACGAAGTCGAAGATCCGGGTGTAGGAGGAGCCCAGCAGGTAGTCGTGCTCGAAGTCCTTGCTCTCCAGCCAGGGACCGCGTTCCAGCACGGTCACCTTGGCCCCGCCCGCGGCGAGGTGGTACGCGGCGATCGCGCCGCCGAAGCCGCTGCCGACGATCAGGACGTCGGTGCTTTCGGTGCTCGTCATCGAAACTCCAATCGCCGGGCCCGACCGGCACGGCGGACGTGCGAGGGGCGTCGCCCTCGCGGGGGGTGGTCAGGCGGGGTTGCCCGACGGCGTGGTGCCGGGGTGGCGGCGAGCGAGGGGCTTGCCGTAGGAGTAGGAGGGGAACCGCCAGAGCCCGTCGGCGTCCGGCTTGGCGAACTTCATCGCGCGCAGGCCGGGGTGGCCGGCGGCGATGGCGTCGAGGGTGTGCAGGTGCGCGCCGGTGTCGAAGGCCATGTTGCTGAACAGGGCCAGCGCCACCCAGCCGTCCTTCTCCGGGTGTCCGGGCGCGACCAGCCGGGCCACCAGGGCGGTCCGGTGCTCGTAGGACAGCGCCACGAACGGCGGCACGGTCTCGTCGAGCTCCACGCCGTGCTCCGCCGCGTAGGCGGTGGCGTGCCCGTTGAGCATCAGGGTCAGGCTGTCCAGGCCGTCGACGACGCCGGCGGCGGGCGTTTCCAGCAGCTCGACCGCGCCCGCGACCACCGCCCCGTCGTCGTCGGCGACGCCGGCGATGGCGCGGTCGTCGGGTGAGCGCTTCGCCCCGGGCACGATGGTGTCCGCGAACGCCTCGAGGGTCATGGTCCGTATGGCGCGGTCCGGTGCGGTGTCCGATTGCACGGCTGATCCTTCCTCCGGTCGGCGAAGAATGGGCCGACCGACGCCCGCACATCCCGGGCGGTCGACTCGGGGAAATACGCCGAAGGCCATCGCCACGACGTTCTACACATGGTCGGTCGAAGGATCTTCACGGCGCTTCTTCGTGCTTGCCCCAATATTGTTACCGGGCCGTTCGTCGGCTCGTGGTGGGCCGCCTGGCGCACTGGCCGTTCGGCTGTCGGCAGGCTGGTCGAAGGTGCGGGTGGGGGTGCCGTTCGAACTCCGCACAATTGCCGGGTGTGGGGTGGTGGGATGACTGGCAATGTCCCGCCGGGGACTTATGTATCCACGCTGCGGGTGGTGGCGAAAACAGTGTCGGACAAGATCGTTACGTCCGTCGACCGATGATCTTGCAAGATGGTTACAAAGCTCGTTCACCCACCTTGCGCAGGCTGTGAGGGCCCTGTAGCTTGCAAGAATCATCGAATGGGACACAACTGGGGAAGCAACTGGGGAGTCCTTGGGGGGATGTTTCGGGGCCGGGCGCGCAACCGCGCCGGGTCGACCACGGCCCGTTCTCCGTCGCCGGCGGGCCGGCCGTGTGTCGTGTGTATCTGATTCACCTCTGTGTGCATCTCTGCGAATGGGGGTCGTAGTAGTGGGTGAAGTCCTTGAACGGGCAGTCGGCAAGGTAATCGACTTCATGCACGAGAACATCGGTGAACAATTCACGATCGACGACATGGCGCGGACCGCCAATTACAGCAAGTTCCACTTCTCGCGGGCGTTCCAGCGGGTCACCGGGGTGTCCCCGGGCCGGTTTCTGGCCGCCATCCGGTTGCAGGAGGCCAAGCGCCTGCTGGTGTCCACGACGTTGACCGTGACCGACATCAGCCACCGGGTGGGCTACACCAGCGTCGGCACGTTCAGCTCCCGCTTCCGCAGCAGCGTCGGCGTCTCGCCGACCACCTACCGCCAGCTCGGCGGGTTCGCCGCGCACATCCCGATGGCCCGCCGCGCGCTGGACCCGCGCACGGCCAGCGTGCAGGGCGACATCTCCGCGCCGATCGGCGGCGCACGCGGCTTGATCTTCGTGGGGCTGTTCCCGGACGGCATCCCGCAGGGCTCGCCCATCCGGTGCTCGGTGTTGCACCGTCCGGGTCCGTACGTGCTCACCAACGTCCCGCCCGGCACGTGGCACCTGCTGGCGCACTCCGTGGCCCCGGCCGCGAGTCCATGCTGGGCGACGGCCCGTTCGCCGACGACCTGGCGCTGTCGGTGGCCTCGTTCGGCCCGATCACCGTCCGACCCGGGGTGCCGCTGCGGCACGCCGACCTGACCCTGCGTCCGATCTGCGTCCTGGACCCACCGGTCCTGCTGGCGCTGCTGGACGTGCGCACCATCGCACTGGGGGCCAACGCCGCCAGCTGATGCCCGTCACCTCGGGCACCGCCGGCGGGAACGGCGTGGACAACCGAAAACACGAACGAAGGGCCGCCCCCGGGATCGGGAGGGCGGCCCTTTTCGGCGTTCGGGCGATTTGGGTGATGTGAGAATCACCGCCCGGCACCGGATCGCGGAGAAGAAAGGGCGGTGGGCGGGGAACGATCCCCGACCCACCGCCCCTGGACGGCCGGCGAAACCGTGCTACGGCACCGGGTGCACCGTCATCGGCAGCCCGCCGCGCACGCGCAGCGACAGCATCGGCTCGGGCACCACCTCGTAGCCCGGCACCGTCCGCAGGTCCAGCTCCCGCGCGATCATGGCGATGGCGAAGGTGGCCTCCATCATCCCCAGGTGGTTGCCCACGCAGAACCGCGGTCCCGCGCCGAACGGGATGTAGGCGTACCGCGGCCGGTCGTGGGTGACGTCCGGGTCGAACCGCTCCGGGTCGAAGCGGTCCGGCCGGTCCCAGAAGGCCGGGTGGCGGTGCAGGGTGTACGGGCAGATGAGCACGTCCGCCCCGCGCGGCACGAAGTAGCCGCCCACCTCGTCGTCGGCCTGGGCCGCCCGGGGCAGGATCCACACCGGCGGGTACAGCCGCATGACCTCTTCCACGACCATCGCCGTGTACCGCAGGCCGTGCAGGTCCTCGTACACCGGCATCCGGTCGCCCAGCACCGCGCGGGCCTCGGCGCGCACCCGTTCCTTGACCTCCGGGTGCCGGTCGAGCAGGTGGAACGTCCAGCCCAGCGTGCTGGCCGTGGTCTCGTGGCCCGCCAGCATCAGCGTCACCAGCTCGTCGTGCAGCCGCTGCGTGCCGAACGCCGGGTCCGGCTCCTCGGCCACCGACGCCATCACGCGGGACAGCACGTCGTCGCCGTCGGCGTTGCCGTGCGCCACCCGCCGGGCCGCCAGCTCGTCCACGACCCGGCGCAACTCCTTGCGCGCCTTGCGGAACCGCAGCTGGTGGGGGAGCGGCACCCACATGGGCACCGCGCTCATCGTCACCATCTCGAACATGGCCTGGTCCTGCACGGCCTCGAACGCGTGCCCCACCTGCTCGAACTCCGACAGGTCCTCCGAGAGCAGGGTCCGCCCCAGCACGTCCAGGGTCAGGCCGGTCATCTCCGCCATCAGGTTCACCGGCGCACCGCCGACGCCGGCGCGCAGCCGGTCGACCAGCCGGCCCGCCGACTCGGCCACCGCGCCCGCCTGCCGCGCGATCCGCTTGTGCTGGAACGCGGGCTGGGTGGCCCGGCGCTGCTTGCGCCACAGCTCGCCCTCGCTGGTGAGCAGCCCGTCGCCGAGCGCGCGGCGGGCGTGCACCAGGCCGATGCCCTTGTGGTAGTTGGCCGCGTTGTCGGCCAGGACGTGCTTGGCGTGGTCGGGGTGGTTGAAGAAGTACAGCGTCTTGGGCCCGATGGCCATCTTCACCGCGTCGCCGTACCGGGTCGCGGCCGACGTCATCAGCGCCAGCCGGTCGCCGGCCAGCTTCTTGAGCAGGCCCAGAGTCGCGCTGCGCGGAGGCCCCGGGGGCGTCCGGCGGACGTCGGCCGCGATGCCGGTCATGTCGGCACGACCTCCGTCGTCTTCTTCGGCGCCCCGTTGCCGTTCAACGACACGGCGGGCTCCTCCACCGGCGCCACTGCCGCCAGCGCCTTCTGCTGGGCCTCCCACTCGCGCCGCGAGCGGTCCACGATCTCCAGCGCCCACAGGAAGCCGCCGCGGATGAGGCACACGATCGCCGTGGCGAAGAAGATGCCGTACGGGATCGACATGCCCATCAGCACGCCGTACACCGCCGCCACGCCGCCGCCGAACGCGATCTGCGACACCGGCCGCGACGGACTCGTGCCCGGGTCGGTGACCATGTAGTTGGTGAACAGCACGAACGCCACCCCGGTCATCATCGCCAGGCCCGCCGGGATCGAGGTGTCCAGCAGGAACCCGCGGATCACCGCCTGGAGCGCGAACCCGATGATCCAGGCCATGATCAGCCACAGCCGGCCGGTGAGCATGCCGTTGAGCATGGTGCCGGCGGTGATGATGATCAGCGGGATCAGCCAGTCCACGAACGTGCCGACGTGCTCGGTGAAGTGGTAGGGCGGCGCGATGGACGCCCACGGGAACACCAGCAGGATGACCGCGATGCCGAAGTTCGACGGGTTCATGAAGTGCCGCATCCGGCCGCGCACCGGCGCCCGCAGCACCCACTTCGCGCCCACCGCCACGGTGACGCCGAAGATCATCGCCAACAGGTTGTCGTTGACGTAGATGAGCATGTTCATCGCCAGGCTGGTGATGTGCGCGGGGTAGAGGAACTCCATGAGCCCCCGGAACCCGTTGCCGGCGAAGCGCGGCGGGCGGCCCTCGACGCGGGCGCCGATGATCTCCAGGACGATCTCGACGGTGTACCCGGTGGCCAGCGCGATGAACGGCCACAGCCAGGGCTGCTCGAACCCGAGGACGGTGTAGCCGATGATGTTGAAGACGGTGATCGAGATGGCGAACCGCCGGAGCGCGGTGACCACCTTGGGGTCGTGCCGCGGCGGGCTCGGTTTGGTCTCGGCCATGTGGGTCACTTCTCCTTGGCCTGGTCGCCGAGCTGGAGGTCGTGCCAGCCCGCGGACAGTGTCAGGTCCTGCTCGTGGATCTCGCCGTCCCGGTCGCGCCACGTGACGTGCGCCGAGATCGGGCCGCTCGCGTCGCCGAGTCCGAAGTGGACTTCGTGGCTGCGCTTGCCGGAGTGGCCGCTGCCGCCGTCGACCCGGTTCAGCTGGGTGCGCCCGTCGGAGGTCTTGACGGTGACCTGCGCGCCGACGGCGGGCGCGCCGTCCTCGTGCGTGAGCCGCAGGCCGAGGAAGCCGTTCGGGGACTTGCCGGTGTTGTGGTAGAACACCGGGTCCTCCCACTGGCGGGACACGGCCATGTCCAGCCGGCCGTCGCCGTCGACGTCACCGGTGGCGATGCCGCGGGTGGGCACCGGGATGTCCAGGCCCAGCTGCGGGGACAGGTTGTCGTAGCGGCCCTCGGCGTTCTTGACGAACAGGCGGAACCGCTGCGCGCCACCGACGTCGTCGCCCGCGGTCACGTACGGCCACCACGCCGGGTCGGCCAGCAGGGCGTCGTTCGCGGTGGCCAGCTCCTGCAGCTGGGGCCAGCGGTTGACGTCGCCCTTGACGAACCCGGTGGCCTGTGCGACCTCCAGGTCGCCGTTGTTGTCGAAGTCGGACAGCTTCACGTCCCAGCCCCAGCCCGACCAGGCCAGCAGCAGGGGCGCGCTCTCGTCCTCCCAGGGCGCGTCGCCCTCCTTCAGCGCGGCCTTCACGTCCGCGCCGGTGCTCATGAACGCGAAGTGGCTCTCCTCGATGCCGAACGACGTCGTGATGTTGCTGACGTACATGTCGTAGATGCCGTCGCCGTTGAGGTCGCCGAAGTCCACGCCCATGCCCTTGAACGAGTCCTTGCCGACGTTCTTGGACTTCGGTTCGAACGGCGAGCGCGAGCCCTCGACGAGCGCGAACTCGAACTTGCCCGGCGTGGACTTGTTGTACAGCAGGCGGTCCGGGCCGAAGTCGTGCGCCAGGTACAGCTCGGGCAGCATGTCCCCGTCGACGTCGTTGGAGCTGGAGGCCAGCACCCAGCCCTTGGACGCGTCGTGCGGGATGGCGTCGTCGTGCTGCTTGAAGGTCGCCGTGGGGTTCGCGCCCTTCGTCCCGCCGGTCCACTCGAACACGTAGTCCTCGCCGCCGTTGAGGGCGTTGGACATCGAGTGGTTCATCTGCACGCCGCCGGACTTGCTCGGGTCCAGCACCGGGCCGTGCGGGAAGTAGTTGCCGATGTAGATGTCGGCGTGCCCGTCGCCGTCGAAGTCCGCGACGGTGGCCGAGTTGGTGTTCCACTGCGGGCCGGCGTAGGTGCCGCCGGACGCGCCGGGCACCAGCTCGGTCGCCTTGTAGGAGTCGGCGGTCAGCGTCTTCTGGTCACCCCTGGCCAGGTGCAGGATCGGCGTGCGGCCCCACAGGTAGACCAGGAGGTCCATCGCGCCGTCCTCGTTGAAGTCGCCGGGGACGCAGCCCATCGGCGCCATCACGTCGTTCACGGGCAGGGACCCCGAGCTCAGCGCGAACGGCGTGTAGCGCGGCTTCTTGCCCGACTCCGGGGCGGGGGTGACGATCACCTGGTCGATGCGCACGTCCACGAAGCAGATGTCGTTGGACAGCCCGTCACCGTCGAGGTCGTTCATCGCGATGGCGGAGCCGACCGACGAGATCCACGCGTCGATGTGCCGGTAGTCCTGGTTGACCTTGCGGATCGACTGCTGGGTGTAGCCGCCGGGCAGGGCGATCGACTCGGGCGCGAACCCGAACCCCGATGCCAGGTCCCGCTTGTCGGCGGCGGACGACTCGGGCAGGCGGGCCAGCGAGAACGTGGCGGCGACCAGCACCAGCGCGACGATCCCGGGTAGTTGCCTGCGCAGCCAGCCGGTGGTGGCGCTCACGAACCGACTCCTTCCTGGTGGACGAACTCTCGGGCGATGCGTTGCCGCCAGACCTCGAAGGCGGGCTCGGTGCCGTCGGTGATCGGCGGGGCGGGCCGCACGTCCTGGGTGACCTTCGCGGCCACCTCCGGCGTGGTGCCGCAGAACACCTGCGTGGCCAGACCGGTGTGCGGGACCATCAGGCCCGCCTTGACCCGGGCCTCGGCCGCGAACGCGCTGGCCTGCGCGACGATCCCGGCGTGCCGCCCGGACCGCTGCCGGAACAGCTCCAGCTCGTCCTCGGTCACGCCGCCCGCGTAGGTGGCGGCCAGGCCCGCGCCTGCGTACAGGTCCTCGCGGCGGTGCTCGGCGAACCCGTCGATCAGGTCCGCGACGTACTCGGGGTCGGTGCCGCCGACGAACCACATCGCGCGGCCGATGCCCTGGTCCAGCGCGCGGTTGGTGTAGGCGCGCGGACCCTCGGCGGGCCACGGGAAGTCCCGGTCGACGTACTGCCCGTGCACGTACTTGTCGGTCTTGAAGTAGGCCTGGTGGAAGCCGTAGCCGTCCAGGACCAGCCAGCGCAGCAGCGGGTCGGTGGCCGCGCTGCGGGGCCAGCGGAACCGGGGCAGCCGGGCCATCGCCCAGCCGATCCCGACGTAGACCATGTAGACGTGGTCCGCCGCCCGTCCCTCCAGGAACCGCTCGACGTGCCGGGAGTGGCCGAAGGGCATGCCGTCGAGGATCGCGAAACCCATTCCGGCGCCCTCGTAGGCGAAACCCTTGAACCGGGTCGGCAGCTTTTCCAGTTCTCGTTCGGCGTCCCGCGGTTCGCGCGCCTCGACGGCGTGTGCGTAGCCGGCGAGGAACATCGCGCCGACCGTCTCCAGCAATTCCTTGCCGGCCTCGTTCTTCACCCGGAAACCCCGGGTCTCCATCAGCGTCTCGGACAGGTTCGGCGTCAACAACCGGCGCCGCAAGGCGCGCAAGGCACTCACATTCGTCCCCCCAACGTCGGGCGGCCAGGAAACCGGGCTAGGATCGGCAAAATAGTTGCAGCGCGGCGCGCGGCGCGGCTACTTCAGACGTGCGGAGCAGGCGCGGGCCAATGCGCGCTCAGGCGAGGAGATTCTTCGTGGCTGCGGTGAAACGCGCACGAATTCGGCTGCGCCACACCTCGTAGGGCGGTACCGCGCCGGGTGCGTCGGGTGCCACGGCGGTGGCGTCGGCCAGTTCCGACGCGGCTTCCGGGGTGATCTCGCCGAACGTTTCCACGGCGGTCGCGCTGTGCGTCGGGACGAATCCCGCGTGAATTCGTGCCTTCACCGCGAAAACGGAGCCGAGGGCGAGTTCGGCGCGGTGCTCGCCCGCGGCGGCCGGCAGACCGGCCAGCTCGTCGGGCGTGCCGCCACCGGCGAACGTGGCCGCCAGGCCCACACCGCTCCACAGGTCGGCGTGCCGGGCCGGGTCGAACCGCGCGACCGCCGCGGCCACCTCGGCGCTCTGCGCGCCGTGGATGAACCACAGCGCCCGGCCGATGCCCTGGTCGATGGCGCGCGGGAAGTAGTCGGGGCGGCCGTGCCACGGGTAGGGCGCGGGCACGCGCTGCTCGTCCACCCACTTGCGGGTGTGGAAGTAGGCCAGGTCGAAGCCGTAGCCGTCGACGGCCAGCCAGCTCATCGTCGGGTGGTAGGGCGAACCGGCCAGGTCGGGCACCACCTTGCGCCACAGGCCGCGCGGCAGGTGGTTCATGGCGAACCCGATGCCGATGTAGGCCACGAACAGGTGCTCGGCGCCCGGCCCGGACAGCAGGTCCCGGGTCCGGGTGCCGCGCCCCATCACGTCGCGGATGGTGAACGCCATCGTCGCGCCCTCGTAGGCGAAGCCGCGCAGCTCCGGCTCCACGAACCCCAGCCGGCGCACCACCTCCCACTGGTCGCGCGAGTCGATGCCCCACTCGAAGCCGCACACCACCGACTGCGGGATGGCCTCCAGCTTCGGCGCGTACTCCGACGACGCGCCGGGAAAGCCGCGCGAGCCGAAGGTCACCTCCTCCAGGGAGGGCGCCATCAACAGCCTGCGCAGCGATCCCAGCGTCGTGGACATGATCTGCTAGACCCCCAATGCGTCTTCGGCTTTCCTCGTGCCCTCGACCCGGGCGGCGAACTTGGCGAACGCGGTGTCCCGCGAGGTCGAGGTGTCGTCGGCGAACGGCGCGCAACCGCAGTCGTCGCACGTCCCCAGCTGGTCGGGCGGGATGGACTCGGCCGCCTCCAGCACCCGCTCGCGCACCGCCACCACCACGTCACCCGGGTCCAGGTCCGGTATGCCCGTGACCGGGTGGGTCAGGAAGCCGCGCGGGTCAGGCCCACGGCGCGGTGGGGTACCAGGGGATGATCTCCCGCCGGGCCAGGAGCCGGACGTCCCAGTACAGGAAGGTGAAGACGCCGGCCACGATCAGCGCGACGGCGGTGATCACGGTCGCGCGGGTGGGCTTCTCGGTCAGCCACCGCTGCAACCGGCCGCCGGTGAAGTGCGCCAGCGCGAGGAACAGCAGGGCCATGATCACGATGTTGCCGACCGACTGCAGGGTGAACGCGGCGGCGCCGTAGAGGGGATTCCCGCTCTCGGCGGCGTCGCGGAACATCTGCCGGAACAGGGCGAACGGTCGACCGATGAGGAACCCGCCGATCAGCACCCCCATGAACACCATGGGCGCGTTGGGCCGGCGCTGGGAGATCTTGCGGAACGGGTCCTTGACCACGCCCAGTGACGCCAGGCCCAGGTAGGTCATGACCAGGCCGATCACGCCGAACACCACCAGCGACTGGATGCTGCGGCCGTTCAGGCTGCCCGCAGCGGCCTGCGCGGTGGCGAACTGCGGCATCCGCGTGCCGAAGACGCCCACCAGGGCGCCGTAGAGCGCGGACACGCCGATCATCCCGACCGACAGCCACCCCAGCGGCCTGAGCGAGGCCTTCAGCCGTGACCACCGGCTGCCCGTCGAGCCCAGCAGCGGCGCGACCGCGCCGAACGCGGCGATGTTGCACGCGGTGAACGAGCCCGCGATGCCCGTGGCGAAGGCGAACGCGATGCCGGCGGCGATCCCGGTGATCGGGGTGCCCTTGGCGTCGTGGCCGAGCAGGGTGTTGGCGACGTTGTCGCCGATGACCGAGTCCACGAAGTGGGCCGACCACACCACGGTGAGCAGGAAGCCGCCCAGCGCGGCGAGCGCGATGACCAACCCGCGCCGGCGGGGGAAATGGCCGTTGACCAACGTCGAGGTGGCCCGCGGATCGGATCGGAGGTGGAGGTGGTCGGTGTCGCTGCGGGTCATGGGCTCTCCTCGCGGTCGGTCGTCGGGCCCGGGTCCTTTGGTCGTCGGTGACGTGAGCGGACACCAGCATCCGTCGCGCCGGCGGTCGGTCCTTCTCCAAAAATGCGCAGTCTGCGCCGACGAGGGCGGTCCTGCGCCGGTCCGAAGGTTGCGCCACCGGACCGACAATGAAAATGACGCTGTTATGGAATAGTCGCCGGGCTGAGGGCACAATCGGAGAAGCAACGCCGTCGGTGCTCCGGCAGGCTAGGCCGGGCGCGCATTCTTCGAAGCATCGCGGCCATTGCCCGACAAAGGTGCGCGGTGTTTCTGCCCGAGGGGATCGAACCGGAGTCGCGGAGACGGTGAAAGCATGAGCAGTGAGCGGATCGCAATTGTCGGCATCGGGTTGCGGTACCCCGACGCCGGTTCCACCGGAGAACTGTGGGAAAACGTGTTGGCCGGTCGACGTGCCTTCCGCCGGCTGCCCGACGAGCGGATGAACCACGCCGACTACTACTCGCCCGACCCGAAGGCGCCGGACCGCTTCTACTCGGCCAAGGCCGCGGTGCTGCGCGACTTCGAGTTCGACCGGGTCCGCTACCGGGTGGCGGGCAGCACCTACCGGTCCACCGACCTGACCCACTGGCTGGCCCTGGACGTGGTGTCGCAGGCCCTGGCCGACGCGGGCTTCCCCGACGCCGAGGGACTGCCCCGCCGCACCACCGGCGTGGTCCTGGGCAACAGCCTGACCGGCGAGTTCTCCCGGGCCAACATCATGCGGCTGCGCTGGCCGTACGTGCGCCGCACGGTCGCCGCCGCGCTGACCGCCAAGGGCTGGCCGGAGGACGAGACCGCGGGCTTCCTGCGGGAGCTGGAGGTGCAGTACAAGGCACCCTTCCCGCCCATCGACGAGGACTCGCTGGCGGGCGGCCTGGCCAACACCATCGCGGGCCGCATCTGCAACTACTTCGACCTGCACGGCGGCGGCTACACCGTGGACGGCGCCTGCTCCTCCTCGCTGCTCTCGGTCGCCACGGCGGCCAAGTCGCTGGTCGAGGGCGACCTGGACGTGGCGGTCGCGGGCGGGGTGGACCTGTCCATCGACCCGTTCGAGGTCATCGGCTTCGCCAAGACCGGCGCGCTGGCCACCGGCGAGATGAAGGTCTACGACAAGGACTCCAACGGGTTCTGGCCCGGCGAGGGCGCGGGCGCGCTGGTCCTCATGCGCGAGGACGACGCCCTCAAGCGGGGCGCGCGGATCTACGCGACCATCGCGGGCTGGGGCGTGTCCTCGGACGGCAAGGGCGGCATCACCCGCCCCGAGGCCGCCGGCCACCGCCTGGCCATCACGCGGGCCTACGAGCGCGCCGGCTACGGCGTGGAGTCCGTCTCCTACTTCGAGGGCCACGGCACCGGCACCGCGCTGGGCGACGCCACCGAGATCGAGGCGCTGTCCTCCGCCCGCCGCGCCGCCGACCCGCACGCCCGGCCCGCCGCGCTGAGCAGCGTCAAGGGCAACTTCGGGCACACCAAGGCAGCGGCGGGGGTCGCCGGTCTGATCAAAGCGACCCTCGCCGTGCACCACCAGGTCATCCCGCCGGGCACCGGCCACTTCGACCCGCACCCGAAGCTCACCGCCGACGACGCCGTCATGTACGTGCCGCGCGCGGCCGAGCTGTGGCCCGACGACCAGCCGGTGCGGGCGGGCGTGTCCGCGATGGGCTTCGGCGGCATCAACACCCACATCGCGTTGGAGCAGGCGCCCGACGCCGCCCGCCGGGCGAGCCTGGACGACCAGACCCGCGCGCTGGTCGCCTCCCGCCAGGACGCCGAGGTGCTGCTGTTCGACGCCGTGGACCCGGCGGCGCTGCGCGAGAAGCTCACCGAGGTGGCCGCGCTCGCGCCCAAGCTCGCGTTCGCCGAGCTGGCCGACCTGGCGGGCGCGCTGGCCGCGCGGCTGACCGGGGCCCCGGTGCGCGCGGCGGTCGTGGTCACCAGCCCGGACGAGGCCGCGCGCAAGGTCGGGCGGCTGCTGGAGCTGCTGGACGGCGGACCGGTGTTCGACGCCGCAGACGGCATCTTCCTGGACTCGCGGCCGGACACCCCGCGCATCGCGTTCCTGTTCCCCGGCCAGGGTTCCGGGCGGGGCGCGGTGGGCGCGATCCGACGCCGGTTCGCCGCCGCCGAGGGTGTGTTCGCGGGCTTGGGCCTGCCGACCAACGGCAACCAGGTCGCCACCGAGGTCGCGCAGCCGCGCATCGTCGCCGGGGCGCTGGCGGGCCTGAAGGTGTTGCGGGAGCTGGGGATCGAGGCGGACACCGCGGTCGGGCACAGCCTCGGCGAGCTGACCGCCGTGCACTGGGGTGGCGCTTTGAGTGCCAGCCGGGTGCTGAACCTGGCCGCCGAGCGCGGTCGCGTGATGGCGTCGGCGAGCAAGGGCGGCGGCGCGATGGCGGGCCTGGCCACCGGGCCGGAGCGGGCGCTGGAGCTGGCGGCCGGCGAGGACGTGGTGATCGCGGGCTACAACGGGCCGACGCAGACCGTGCTGTCCGGACCGGCCGAGGCCGTGGACCGGGTGTGCGCGGTGGCGCGGGAGGCCGGCGTGCACGCCACCCGCATCAACGTCTCCCACGCCTTCCACTCGCCGCTGGTGGAGCCGGCGGCGGTGGCCATGCGGGAGCGGCTGGTGGACTTCGACTTCGGCCGCCTGATCCGGCCGGTGCACTCCACGGTGACCGGTGACGTGCTGGAGCCCGGCACGGACCTGCGCGACCTGCTGCGCGACCAGGTGCTGCTGCCGGTCCGGTTCCACGAGGCCGCGGCCAAGGCGGCGGCGCGGACGGACCTGGTGCTGGAGGTCGGTCCCGGGCGCGTGCTGACCGGGTTGATGGGCGAGATCGCGCCCGGCAAGCCGGTGCTGTCGGTGGACACCGACTCGGCTTCGCTGGTGCCGCTGCTGACCGTCGTGGCCGCCGCCCACGCGCTGGGCGCGCCGGTGCGGGTGGACGCGTTGTTCGCCGACCGGGTGCTGCGGACGCTGCCGCTGGACGGGGACATGACGTTCCTGGCCAGCCCGTGCGAGACCGCCCCGACGTGGGACGCGGGCGCGGTCGTCTTCGAGGAGCCGATCACTGCTGTGGAGTCCACCGAGGACTCGTCCGCTGAGTCCACTTTGGAGTTGCTGCGGAAGCTCGCCGCGCAACGGGTCGAGCTGCCGCTGGAGGCGATCAGCGCGTCCACCCACCCGTTGGACGACCTGCACCTGAGCTCGATCACGGTCGGCCAGCTGGTCAACGAGGTGACCCGCACGCTGGGCCGTCCCGCGCTGGAGGCCCAGCCGAACTTCGCCACCGTCCGGTTGGGCGAGCTGGCCGAGCTGATCGACCAGTTGGCGTCCACCGACCACGCCGAGGAGAAGGCAGGCGGCGAGGTGCCCGGTGTCGCGCCCTGGGTGCGGCCGTTCCTGGTCACCCGGGTCGAGCGCCCGCGCCCGGTGGCCACACCGGCAGCGGCGGGGGAGTGGACCGTGTTCGCCCCGGCCGGGCACCCGCTGGCCGAGCCGTTGCGGACGGCGTTGCCCGGTGACGGTGTCCTGCTGATCCCGGCGGAGGGGGACGCGAGCCTGTTCCTGGAGGCCGCGCGGACCGTGCTGGCCGCGCCCGCCGGGACGAAGTTCGCCGTGGTGCAGGGCAAGCTGGGCGCCTCCGGGCTGGCCCGCACGCTGCACCTGGAAGCCCCGCACGTGCCGGTGACCGTGGTCGAGTTGGCCGACGACGCCGACGCCGTGGCTCGAGTGGTCGCCGAGGTCGCCGCCACGACCGGGTTCTCGCAGGTCCGCTACGACGAGAACGGCGTGCGGACGGTCCCGGTGCTGCGAGCGGTGTCCGGCACCAAGACCGGCACCCCGTTGACCGCGGACGACGTCCTGCTGGTCACCGGTGGCGGCAAGGGCATCACCGCCGAGTGCGCGCTGGCCATGGCGCAGGACTCCGGTGCCGCGCTGGCCCTGGTCGGCCGGGCCGACCCGGCGCAGGACCCCGAACTGGCCGCGAACCTGGCCCGCATGACCGCCGCCGGCGTCCGCCACCGCTACGAACGCGCCGACGTGACCAGGGCGGCCGAGGTCGCCGACGTGGTCGACCGGTTCCGCGCCGAGCTGGGCGAGGTCACCGCCGTGCTGCACGGTGCCGGCCGCAACGAGCCGCGCGCGATCACCGGCCTGACCGACGAGGACTTCGCCAAGACCCTCGCGCCCAAGGTCGACGGCCTGCGGGCGGTGCTGGACGCGGTGGACCCCGAGCGGATCAAGCTGCTGGTCACCTTCGGCAGCATCATCGGCCGGGCCGGTCTGCGCGGCGAGGCGCACTACTCGACGGCCAACGACTGGATGTCCGAGCTGACGGTGGACTTCGGCCGCCGGCACCCGAACGCACGGGTCCTGGCGCTGGAGTGGTCGGTGTGGTCGGGCGCGGGCATGGGCGAGCGCCTGGGCGTGGTGGAGGCGTTGATGCGCGACGGCATCACGCCGATCTCCACCGACGCCGGCATCGCCGTGCTGCGCGAGGTGCTGGCCGACCCGGAGGTCGGTCCGGTGGTGGTGGTCAGCGGCCGGGCCGCGGGCCTGCCGACGCTGGAGCTGGAGCGCGAGGACCTGCCGCTGACCCGGTTCGTGGACCGCGTGCTGGTGCACTACCCGGCCGTCGAGCTGGTCACCGAGGCGGAGCTGTCCGCGGGCAGCGACCCGTACCTGGGCGACCACCTGCTGGAAGGCGACCTGCTGTTCCCGGCGGTGCTGGGCATGGAGGCCATGACCCAGGTCGCGACCGCGCTGACCGGGTTCGACGTGCCGCCGGTGCTGGAGGACGTGGAGTTCCTGCGGCCGGTGGTGGTGCGGCCGGACGGGTCGCTGACCGTGCGGCTCGCGGCCCTGGCGCACGGCGACGTGGTGGACGTGGCCATCCGCGCCGAGGACACCGGGTTCTCCGCCGACCACTTCCGCGCCCGCCTGCGCTTCCCGCGCCCGGAGATCCCCTCCGGCGGACCGGTCGAGGAACCCGGCCTGCCGCTGGTGCCGGTCGACCCGGTGACCGAGCTGTACGGCAGCGTGCTGTTCCAGGGCAAGCGGTTCCAGCGGTTGCAGGGCTACCGGCGGGCCTCCGCGCGGCACGCCGTCGCCGAGGTCGCGACCACCCCGGTGGCGACCTGGTTCGCCCCCTTCCTGCCGCAGGACCGGCTGCTGACCGACCCGGGCACGCGGGACGTGATGATGCACGCCATCCAGTGCTGCGTCCCCGACGCGACCCTGCTGCCGCAGCGGGTGGACCGGCTCTACCTGGCCCACCCGGGCGAGCAGGCCGCCGAGTACGTCGTGCTCGACGCCCGCGAGCGGTCCCAGGACGGCGACAGCTACACCTACGACCTGGACGTCCGCGACCCGGCGGGCAAGGTCGTGGAGCGCTGGGAGGGCCTGGTCCTGCGGGCGGTGCGCAAGCGCGACGGCGCCGGCCCGTGGACGCCGACCATGCTCGGCTCCTACCTGGAGCGCTCGCTGGAACGGGTGCTGGGCGGGTCCCGCGCGGTCGTCGTCGAGCCCGACCCGACCGACACCGACTCCGACCGGCGCGCCCAGACCGCGTTGGCGCTGGGCAGGGCGCTCAACCGGCGGGTCGAGGTCCGCTACCGGCCCGACGGCAAACCCGAGGTCGACGGCGCGGAGGTGTCCGCCTCCCACGGCGCGGGCCTGACGCTGGCCGTCGCGGGCGCGGGCCGGCTCGGTTGTGACGTCGAGACCGCGCTGCCGCGCGCCGAACAGGACTGGGCCGACCTGCTGGGCGCGGACCTGATGGCCGTGCGCGACCTGCTCTCCCGCGAGGCCGCGGAGACCGCCGCGGTCGCCGGGACGCGGGTGTGGGGCGCGCTGGAGTGCCTGCGCAAGACCGGGTCCACGACCCAGGCCCTCACCGTCGAGCGGGTGCACCCCGACGGCTGGGCCGTGCTGTCCGCGGGTGACGCGAAGGTCGCCACCTGGGCCACGACCGTGAACGGGCGCACCGAGCCGGTGGTGTTCGCGGTGCTCGTCGGGAAGGAGGGCTAGATGTCGGACTACTACGAGATCCGCCACACCGTCGGCTTCGAGGAGACCAACCTCGTCGGCAACGTCTACTACGTCAACTACCTGCGCTGGCAGGGCCGGTGCCGGGAGATGTTCCTCAAGGAGAAGGCGCCGGCGGTGCTGGCGGAGGTCCAGGAGGACCTGAAGCTGTTCACGCTCAAGGTGGAGTGCGAGTTCTTCGCCGAGATCACCGCGTTCGACGAGCTGTCGGTGCGGATGCGGCTGGAGGAGCTGACCCAGACCCAGGTCCAGTTCAGCTTCGACTACGTCAAGGTCACCGGCGGCCAGGAGCTGCTGGTCGCCCGCGGCCGGCAGCGCATCGCGTGCATGCGCGGCCCGAACACCGACACGGTGCCCGCGCGGGTCCCGGAGGAGCTGCGGCGGGCGCTGGCGCCCTACGCGGAGACCCGGGTCCTGGCGCGAGCCGGACTGGGGGGATGACCCGATGTACGACGCGGTGCCCACGATGGAGGAGACGTCGTTGCGGGAGGCCATGTCCCGCTTCGCGACCGGTGTGACCGTGCTGACGGTCGGCGGTGAGCACGCCCACGGCATGACCGCGAACTCGTTCACCTCGGTGTCGCTGGACCCGCCGCTGGTGCTGTGCTGCGTCGCGCGGACCGCCGTGATGCACGAGGCGATCAGCGGGGCGAAGCGGTTCGCCGTCTCCGTCATGGGCGCCGACCAGGAGCGGACCGCGCGGTACTTCGCCGACAAGCGCCGCCCGCGCGGCCCGGCCCAGTTCGACGTGGTGGACTGGCTGCCCGGCGACCACACCGGCGCGCCGCTGCTGTCGGGGTCGCTGGCGTGGCTGGAGTGCGAGCTGGCGCAGTGGTACGAAGGCGGTGACCACACGATCTTCCTGGGTCGGGTGCTCAGCTGCCGGCGTGGTGCGGGGACGCAGGCGCTGCTGTTCTACGGCAGCGCGTTCCACCAGGTGTGACGATCGCTGTCGGCCGGGGACCCGCGCGGGTCCCCGGCCGGGTTCGGGTGTGCCGGCCGCGCGGGCCGGCGGAGGGGAGCGCTCATGCTGGTGACCGTCACCGGCGGCAGTGGTTTCGTCGGGTCCCACACGGTCGCGGAGCTGGTGCGGTCGGGACACCGGGTCCGCCTGCTGGTCCGCGCGGAGTCCGCTGTGGACAGTGCGTTGCGCCCGCTGGAGGTGCCTGCCGGCGCGGTGGACGTCGTGGTCGGCGACGTGACCGACGAGCCGGCCGTCACCTCGGCGGTGCGCGGCGCGGACGCGGTGGTGCACGCGGCCTCGGTGTACTCGTTCGACCGGCGGCGGCGTGCGGAGATGCTGCGCACCAACGTCCGCGGCACCGAGGTCGTGCTCGGGACCGCGCGCCGGCTGGGCGTGGGGCGGATCGTGCACGTGTCCAGCATCGCCGCGTTGTTCGGGCCCGGGGTGCGGGTGATCCGCGAGTCGTCGCCGGTCGGGACGACCCGGGAGCCCTACGCGGCGACGAAGGCGGCGTCGGAGGCGGTCGCGCGGCGGTTGCAGGACGAGGGTGCGCCGGTCGTGATCAGCTACCCGCCGGCGTTGCTCGGGCCGCACGACCCGAAGGTGGGTGACCAGACCGAACGGCTGCGCAACACCCTGCGCGGGTTGATGCCGATGTGGCCTTCCGGCGGCTTGCAGATCGGTGACGTCCGGGACACGGCTTCTCTGCACGCGGCGCTGGTGGGTTCGGACGTCTCCGGTGGTTACTTCGGCCCCGGCCGCTACCTGACCACGCCGGAGTACGTGCGGACCGTGCGTTCGGTCACCGGGCGGTCGTTGCCCGCGGTGTTCCTCCCGGCTTTTGCGATGCTGCCGGTCGGCAAGCTCGTCGACCTGGTGCAACCGCTGTGGCCGTGGCACATCCCCGCCGAGTACGGGGCCATCGCCACGGTCGGCGCGGCCACCCGCGTGGACCCCTCGGCCGGCACGCTGGACTTGAAGCCCAGGCCGTTCGCCGACACCGTCGCCGACACGGTCCGGTGGCTCGGCGACTCGGGCCTGCTCACCGCGCGGCAGGTGGGTCGCCGGTGACCACCTCCAACGTCGAACACGTCGACCTCCGCCCCGAACTGCCCCCGCGCACCATGGAGTTGCTGCGGGAGCGCAACGACGACCTGCGCTCGCGCGCCGTGTCCGGTGACGGCTCGCAGCGCCAACACGCCCTCGGCAAGCGCACCGCCCGCGAACGCCTGGACCTGCTGCTGGACCCCGGCTCGTTCGTGGAGGTGGACCTGTTCCGCCGCCACCAGGCACACGGCCTGAAGGTCTCCGACCACCGCCCGCACACCGACGGCGTGGTCGCGGGGTCGGGCACGATCGAGGGCCGGAGGGTGTTCGTCTACGCCCAGGACTTCACGATCTTCGGCGGTTCGCTGGGCCAGGCGCACGCCGCCAAGATCCACAAGGTCATGGACATGGCGCTGGCGACCGGTGCCCCGATCATCGGCCTCAACGACAGCGGCGGCGCACGCATCCAAGAGGGTGTGATGGCGCTGGACGGGTACGGCGGGATCTTCCGTCGTCAGGTCGAGGCGTCGGGCGTGATCCCCCAGATCTCTGTCGTTCTGGGCCCTTGTGCCGGCGGTGCCGCCTACTCACCCGCGTTGGCCGACTTCACCTTCATCGTCCGCGGCACCGGCCAGATGTACTTGACCGGCCCTGACGTGGTGGCCGCGGTGAACGGTGAACGCGTCACGCACGAGGAGCTGGGCGGCGCTGCTGTCCACAGTGGACTGTCCGGCGTGGCTTCCTTCGTGCACGACGACGAGGAGAGCTGCCTGGCCGACGTCCGCTACCTGATCTCGCTCCTCCCGTCCAACAACATGGAACCCCCGCCCGCCTACGAGCCTTGCGGTGCGACCGAGGACATCCGTCCCGCGTTCGCCTCTCTCGTCCCCGTCGAGCCCAACAAGCCCTACGACATCCGGGACTTGATCGCGGAGCTCGTGGACGACGGGGAGTTCCTGGAGGTCCACGAGGGTTGGGCGGCGAACGTGGTGTGCGCTTTCGGCCGCGTCGACGGCGGGGTGGTCGGGGTGGTCGGCAACCAGCCGATGGTGCTGGCCGGGGTGCTGGACATCGAGGCGTCCCAGAAGGCGGCCAGGTTCGTGCGCTTCTGCGACGCCTTCGGCATCCCTCTCGTGTCCCTGGTCGACGTCCCCGGTTTCCTGCCCGGGACCGACCAGGAACACCACGGCGTCATCCGGCATGGCGCCAAGCTGCTGTACGCGTACTGCGAGGCCACGGTGCCGAGGATCCAGGTGATCGTGCGCAAGGCGTACGGCGGTGCTTACATCGTCATGGACTCGCGGTCCATCGGCACGGACCTGTCGCTGGCGTGGCCGACGAACGAAATCGCGGTGATGGGCGCGGAGGGCGCCGTGAACGTCATCTTCCGCAAGGAGCTGGCGGCGTCGGCCGACCCGGTGGAGCTGCGGTCGGAGCTGCTGGCGGAGTACTCGGAACAACTGGTCCACCCGTACTACGCGGCAGAACGCGGCCTGGTGGACGACGTGATCGACCCCTCCCACACCCGAGCGGCAGTAGCCCGGGGCCTCTCGATGCTCCACAACAAACGCCGCCACCCGACGGCCCGCAAACACGGCAACGTGCCCCTGTAGGGCGGTGACCGCGGCTCGGCCGGTGCCCAGACGGGCACCGGCCGTTGTGCTTCCAGGCCGGGGTCAGACGGGGATCTCGGTGTCCAGGCGGGTGCGGGAGTCGGCTACCGAGCGGGTGGCGGTTTCGGGTTTGTCGCCGGCGCTGACCATCATGTTGACGAGTTGGGATTCGAAGACGCGTTCGGCGTCGTACGGTTCGAAGAGGTAGTCGCCCAGCTCCAAGGTCACCAGGCCGTGGGTGGTGATCCACATGTGGTGGGCCACCAACTCCGGGTCGCCGGGTTCGAAGCGGCCCGAGGAGATGCAGCGGCCGGCGCAGCGGGCCACGTTGGCCAGGGTGTAGCGGCCGTGGTGGCGGTCTTCGTCGGACAGGGTGAAGCCCGCCAGGGAGAAGCCGCCGAACATCACCGCGTACAGGTCCGGGTTGGCCAGGGCGTTGCTGCGGTACGCCCGGCCCAGCAACGCCATGTCGGCCACCGGGTCGTCGGTCTCCGCGACACCGGTCAGGTAGCGCTGCAACCGGGCGAAGCCCTCGTGGACGATCTCGCGCACCAGGCCCTGCATGCCACCGAAGTGCGTGTACACCGCCATCGTCGACGACCCGGCCTCGGCGGCGATACGCCGGGTCGACAGCGCCTGCGGTCCCTCCTCGGTCAGCAGGCGGGCGGCGATGTCGACGAGCGCGGACCGGGCGTTGGGGTCCGATCGGCGTGGGCTCACCTTGACAGTATTCCATAACGCCGCTATAAATTGTAATCAGAACACTGTTATGGAATCCGGGAGGTGGGGGCCGTGGCCGCGCCGACACGGGAAGCCGAAGTGGGTCTCGACGTGCGGGGCGAGCTCCCCGCCGCACTGGACGGCGCGTACGTCCAGACCGCCGCGCGCGGGGTGTGCGGCGTCCGGCTCGGTGGCGGTGGGGCGCGGTGGTTCCGCGGGCCGCGGCCGGTCGGGCTCGTCCCGGCGCACCCCTCGGTTGCACGTCCGGTGTTCGACGGGAACCGTTGGCACACCGCGATGTCACACCCCGGGCTGGGGTACGCCGAGCACGTCGTCCACGACCCGGGCGGAACCCTGAAGAGCGCGACACCGTTCCCGGCCAAGGGCACGCCCGTCCTCGCGGTGGCCGGCAGGTTCGTGGTGGTCTTCGACTCCGGCCCGTACTACAGCCGCGCGGCGGCGCTGGTCGGGGCGCGGGACCCGTACGTGCACCGCGACGACCTCCCCGTGCGCATCGGACTGACCGACGGCGGCGAGCCGTGCTGGTTCGAGGTCGGCACGGGAGAGGTCCGGCACGCCGTCAACGCCCACACCGAGCTGGGCCGGGTCGTCGTGGACGCGGTGTGGGAACCGGGAGTCCTGCGCAGGTGCACGCTCGATCTCGCGACCGGCGCCGTGCGCACGACCACGTTGCCGCCACTGGACATCGGCGGCGTGGACCCGCGCGTGGCCAACCGGCGACACCGGTTCGTCTTCGGCACCGCAGGCGACTCCCTGGTGCGCTACGACGTGGCCCTCGGGCACCGGAGCGTGCGCGACCTCCCGACGACACCGTCCCAGCCGGTGTTCGTCCCACGCGGCCGGGACGAGGGTGACGGCTGGCTGGTGGCTCTGGCAGGCGACCGGCTGCTGGTGCTCGACGCCGAAGACCTCGCCGCCCGTCCGGTGGCCGAGGTGGCGCTGCCCTTCGCCGTGCCGGCCTCGCCGCGCGCGCAGTGGGTGACGGCCCTGGAACTCCACACGGCCCGGTGAAGTCCGCAAAGGCCCCGGGGCTCCGCGGGGAGCACCGGGGCCGTCGAGCGGCGAGTCAGTCCAACTTGGACAAGGCGAACTGGCCGGGACGTCGACCCTTCCCGGCCGGACCGCGGTAGGCCTGGGCGATCTCCAGCCACCGCGTGGCCACCTCGCCCTCCGCCTGCACGTCCAGGTCGGCGTGGTGCCGTCGACGCGTGACCAGCAGGCAGAAGTCCTCTGCCGACCCGGTCACGCGCTGCGCGGCGTCCTCCGGCCCGTACTCCCACCGCGCGCCCGAAGGCGCGGTGATCTCGAACCGGAACTCCTCGGCCGGCGGCTCCTCGCCGCGCGCCAGGTAGCCGAAGTCCTTGGTGCGCACGGCGAAACCGACCAGGTACCCCAGCCGGTCGTCCCACTCGCGGTGCACGCCCAGCGCGTCGGCGACGTCCTGGCCGTGCCCGAACAGCTCCATCATCCCCGCGCCGGCCAGCACGGACGGCGGCAGCGGGTTGACCAACCACGGCACCACGGTGTCGGCGGGCACGGCGGCCAGCGCCCCGATCGCCGAGGACTTGGTCTGCTGCCACCGTTCCACCAACGCCGTGGTGTCCAACGCGAGGTGCGGTGCCATCGCACCGGCGACGTTGGCGTCGAAGTCGGCGGACAGCCCCGCGAGCATCGCGCGGAACCGGTCGCCGTCGCCCGCCGCGAGGCCCGCCATGCCGAAGATCGCGGTCAGGTGCGCGACCTGGTGCTTCACCGTCCACCCGGGCGACGGCGTGGGCAGCGACCACGCGGTGTCGTCGAGGTCGGCGATCATCCGGTCGAAGTCGTCGCCCGTGGCCCGGAGCGCCGTGATCACGTCCATGCGCATGTCCTTCGGTCGAGTTCGCTGGGCTCCGACGATGCCGCAGCGCGCGGCCGATGTCTTCTCGCGTCGTGCTCTAGGGACCCGGCGGCGACACCAGGTGCGCCACCTCCCGGTCCAGGGTCGCGCGGTCGTTGAAGTACCCGGTGTGACCGACCCCGGACCACGTCACCAGCCGCGAGCCCGCGATCTGCCGGGCCAGGCCGCGCCCCCACACCATCGGCGTGGCCGGGTCGTGCTCACCGCTGACCACGAGCACGTTCGCCGCGCCCCGCACGGTCTCGCGCCGCCACGGGTTCGCCGCCGGCACCGGCCACCCCGCGCACCCGGCCTGGACGTCCCACCCCTCGACGTACCCCCGGGTCACGGGCGCGATGCGCCGAACCTCCCGCTGCCGCACGGCGAGGTCGACGAAACCCGCGACGTCACTGGGGAAGTCGTGGCACGCGATCACCCGGTACGCCGGGTCCGTGGACGCGGCGGCGAAGGGTGCCGCGTCGGTTTCCGCGTCCCGCAACAACTCCGCGAGCCGGGACCAGTTCGCGGGGGAGTACAACGCCGAGTAGGTGCCGTACCCGAGCTGTTCGGCGGGAATGCCGTTCGGAATCCCTTGTGCCGGCAGGGGTGCCCGGTCCAACAAAGACTCGTAGTACGTGACGACGTCCCTGTCGTGCAAGGCGCACTTGGCCTCCTCCGCGCACCACTTGGCGAACCGCGTGAACACGTCCTCGGTCACGCGTGCCTCGTCGGAGGCCATGCGCCGCGTGCCGACCGTGTGGTCCACCGCGCCGTCGAACACGGCCGCGCGCACCCGGTCCGGGAACAGGCGGGCGTAGGTGGTGCCCAGCAGCGTCCCGTAGGACAGGCCCAGCCAGCTGACCTGCCGTTCCCCCAACGCTTCCCGCACCGCGTCGAAGTCGCGGGCGGCACTGATCGTGTCCACGTGGTCGATCAGCGGACCCGTGGCACGGCGGCAGTCCTCGGCGACGCGCCGGTTGTAGGACACCAGTCGCCGGTACTCCTCGGCGGTGGCCGGGAACTGCGTCACCGCCGGGTCGAACGGCGGCGTCGGGCAGGTGATCGCGGGCCGGCTCTCCCCGACGCCCCGCGGGTCCACGCCGACGATGTCGAACCGGTCGCGCAGCGCGGCCGGGAACACGTCGCGGGCGTAGTCCCGCACCATCGGCACGCCGGGCCCGCCCGGTCCGCCGGGGTTGATGAACAGCACGCCGATCCGCCGCGCGGGATCGGCCTTCACGCGGGACACGGCCAGGGTGATCCGCTCACCCGGGTGGTCCCAGTCCAGCGGCACCCGCACGGAACCGCACTCGGCCCCCTGCTCGCCGCACGCCTGCCACGCGATCCCCGGTTCGGCCGCAGCCACGCCCGGTGCGGTCGCGGCGGTCAGTGCCAGTACGACCGCCAGCGCGGTCTTTCCCCTCATGTCGTCCCCTCACTCGTCGGGCCGGTCGATCATGTGGCGCGGCCGGGTGCGCGGGCGTCAGCCGGCGGGATGACGCGCGGTCATCCCCTGGTCGGGGTATCAACGTCGGTATGAGAGTCGTGGTCCTGGCCGACACGCACGCGCCCCGCCGGTGGAAGAGCTGCCCGCCGAGGGTCGCGGAGCACCTGCGCGACGCCGACCTGGTCCTGCACGCCGGGGACGTGTGCGTGCCCTCCGTGCTGGACGAGCTGGCGGCGTTCGCGCCGGTGGTGGCGGTGGCCGGGAACAACGACGGGCCGGACGTGGTGGCCTGGGGCGCGCCGGAGGCGGTGGAGCTGGACGTCGACGGCCTGCCGGTGGCGATGATCCACGACAGCGGTCAGGCGAAGGGGCGCACGGCCCGGATGCGGCGGCGGTTCCCGAACGCGCGGCTGGTGGTGTTCGGGCACTCCCACATCCCGCTGGACGAGTCCGGCGACGGCGTGCGCATCTTCAACCCGGGTTCGCCCACCGACCGCCGCCGTCAACCGCACGGGACGATCGGCGTGCTGGAGGTGGCCGCGGGCGAGCTGGTGTCGGCGCGGATCGTGCCCGTCACCGATTAGCACCCTTGTACGCAGTGTCGTGGTGTGGTGACGATGGGTGTCCGACTGTCTGGAGGACTCGATGGCGTTCACCCTCGACCCCACCGGCCGCGACATCCACGGCGAGGCGGAGGTGTTGCGCGCACGGGGCCGGCTGACGCGGGTCGAGCTGCCCGGCGGGGTCACGGCGTGGTCGGTCGGGGGATTGGCCGACCTGAAGCGGCTGCTCGGCGACGACCGGCTGTCCAAGGACGCTCGGCAGCACTGGCGGGAGTGGGCCGACGTCCCGGACGACTGGCCGCTGCACCTGTGGGTGTCGGTGCGCAACATGTTCACCGCGTACGGCGACGAGCACCGCAGGCTGCGGGCGTTGGTGTCCAAGGCGTTCACACCCCGGCGGGTCGAGGACATGCGCCCGTGGGTGGAGCGGATCACCGCCGACCTGCTCGACGCGCTGGACGCCGGCCCGGAGGTGGCCGACCTGCGCGAGGGCTTCGCCTACCCGTTGCCGATCGAGGTGATCTGCCGGCTGTTCGGCGTGCCCGAGGACCTGCGGCCGGGGCTGCGGCGGGCGGTGGACGTCATCTTCGACACGACCGCCTCGCCGGAGGTGGCCCTGGCCAACCAGCAGGACCTGTACGCCCTGCTGCACGGCCTGATCGAGGCCAAGCGGCGTGCCCCGGGCGACGACCTGACCGACGGCCTGATCGCGGCCCGTGACGAGGACGGGTCGCGGCTGACCGAGCAGGAACTGGTGGACACGCTGATCCTCGTGCTCGCCGCCGGCCACGAGACCACGGTGAACCTGCTGGACCACGCCATCACCGCGCTGTTGACGCACCCGGAGGCGCGGCAGCGGGTGGCGTCGGGCGAGGTGTCGTGGGCGGACGTGGTCGAGGAGACCTTGCGCTGGCAGGCGCCCGTGGCGCACTTGCCGTTGCGGTACGCGGTGGAGGACGTGTCGGTCGACGGGGTGGTGATCGCGCGCGGGGAGGCCGTGCTGGCGGGTTACGCGGCGGCCGGGCGGGACCCGGAGGTCCACGGTCCGACGGCGGCGTCGTTCGACCCGGGGCGGGCGGACAAGACGCACCTGTCGTTCGGGTTCGGGGCGCACTACTGCCTGGGGGCGCCGCTGGCCCGGATGGAGGCGGAGATCGCGCTGCCGGCGTTGTTCGAGCGGTTCCCCGATCCGGCGCTCGCGGTGCCGGTGGAGGAGTTGCGGCCGTTGGCGTCGTTCATCTCCAACGGCCACGCCTCGCTACCGGTCCGGTTGCGTTAGGTGGACCGGGACGCCCGGGGGAGTGGGCGTCCCGGCCCGTTCGCTCACGCCGCGGTGCAGGTCGGGCTCAGGGTGCCGGCGGTGCCGGTGCCCTGGAAGCCGAACTCCGTGTACTGGCCGGCGGCCACGTTGCCGTTGTACGACACGTTGGACCACTGGTTGCCGCTGCGCTGGACGTTCCACACGCCGGTCACCGTCGTCCCGGACGGCAGGGCCAGCGTCACGGTCCAGCTCCGGATGGCCGTCGAGCCCGCGGTGACCCGCACCGTCACGACGAACCCGCCGTTCCACTGGTTCACCGACGTGGTCGCGGTGCAGCCGCCGGGGACCGGGTCGCTGGAGGTGGTGGTGGTCGTCGTGGTCGTCGTGGTGGTCG
Source organism: Saccharothrix variisporea (assembly GCF_003634995.1). Lineage (GTDB taxonomy): Bacteria > Actinomycetota > Actinomycetes > Mycobacteriales > Pseudonocardiaceae > Actinosynnema > Actinosynnema variisporeum. Next base: position 213,764 of record NZ_RBXR01000001.1, read on the forward strand.
TGGTCGTCGTCGAGGTCGGGCCGACGCTGTTCAAGGCGTCCAGAACGGCGGTGTAGGCGGGCTTCTTGTTGCCCGAGCCGTCGAACAGCAGCGGGGTGCCCGACGCGCGCCACGAGTCGCTGTCGCGGATGCCCCACACCGTGATGCCGTTGCACCGGGTCACGGCCAGGCAGGCCTTCGTCACGCGCTCGTAGTTGGACGCCTGGGTCGTGCCCGAGCCCTCGATGTCCAGCTCGGTGATCTGCACGTCCACGCCGAGGTTGGCGAAGTTCTGCAGCGTCGTCTGGTAGTTGGACGGCACCGGGCTCTGCGGGTTGAAGTGGGACTGGAAGCCGACGCAGTCGATCGGGACGCCGCGGGACTTGAAGTCCTGGACCATGCGGTAGACGGCCTGGGTCTTGGCGTGGGTCCAGTCGTCGGTGTTGTAGTCGTTGTAGCAGAGCTTGGCGCCGGGGTCGGCGGCACGCGCGGCGCGGAAGGCCGCTTCGATCCAGTCGTTGCCGGTGCGCTGCAGGTTGGAGTTGCGGCGCGCGCCGGAACTGCCGTCCTCGAAGGCCTCGTTCACCACGTCCCAGGCGTAGATCTTGCCCTTGTAGTAGGTCGCGACCTGGGTGACGTGGTTGAGGATCGCCGACCGCAGCGCGGAACCCTCCATGCCCTGCATCCAGCTCGGCTGCTGGGAGTGCCAGGCCAGCGTGTGGCCGCGCACCCGCATGCCCTGCGACCGGGCGTGGTTGACGATCCGGTCGGCGTTGCCGAACGAGAACTGGCCCTGGGTCGGCTCGGTCGCGTCGATCTTCATCTCGTTCTCGGGCGTGACCATGGTGAACTCGCGGTTCAGGATGCCCACGTACGTCGAGTCGCTCAGCTTGAACGCGGCCACGGCCGTGCCGAAGTAGCGGTCCGACTGGGCCGCGGACGCGCCGAGCGTGGTCGCGGCGTTCGCGGAGGTCGCCACGAGCGCGGCGGCGCTGAGCGTGACGGCGGTGAGCACCGTCGACACCAGCGCGGCGCGCGACACTGACCTCGATGTCAGCTTCATGTTTTGGCACCTTCTGGGGAGCACTGGGGAGGATTCTGTCTCGTTCCAGGCCTGAAACTTTTAGCAGTATTGACCGAAACAGATAGTGCCGGCAAGGGCCTAATGAGACATGCTTCGGGGTTCTGACCTGGTGAATGAACAGGTCAAGGCAATCGAAATGTTTCGAAAGGTATTCGCCGGAATGCCCGTGTTTGCGCCGGAACGTCCAATCGCCGGTACGCCGACCAGGCTCACGCCGAGGCGCGATCGGTGGCGTGCAGGGCGCCCGCCACCGCGTCGCGGACGGCCGCCTCGTCCGGCGCGGACCCCGCCCACGCGCGCAGCGAGGTCGTCGGGTCGTCCAGCCCGCAGGCCAGGAACCGGTCGTAGACCGCCAGGTCGGGGTCGACGTTGAGGGAGAACCCGTGCGTGCTCACCCCGCCCCGGATGCGCATGCCGATCGACGCGACCTTGCGGTGCTCCGGCGTCCACACCCCGACCAGGCTCGGCCCACCCGGCGGCGTGTCGCGGCGCACCGCCGTGAACCCCAGCGCCCGCAGGGCCTCGATCAGGCCGTTCTCCAGCCACCGCACGACGTCCGCCGGCCCGCGCTCCCGCACGTGCGCCACCAGGTACCCGACGAGCTGCCCCGGCCCGTGGTAGGTCGCCTGCCCGCCCCGGTCGACCCGGACGGTGGGCAGCCCTGCGGTGACGGTCGGCAGGTGCTCGACGGGCGTGCGCGGCCCGTAGGTGACCACGGGCGGGTGCGTCAGCAGGAACAGTCGGTCACCGGCGCGCCCCTCCCGGCACTCCTGCGCCCACCCCTCCATCGCCACCGCCGCCTCGGCGTACTCCACTTCCCCCAGGTCGACCCGCTGCAACGCCGGAAACCCCCTCATGCCAACGATCCTACGCCCACGCCAAGACCGTCCACAGAGGACTCCACCGGCCACCGGGACAATCGGTGGGATGAGAGCCGAACTGATCCTGGTCCGCCACGCCCGCCCCCTGCTCCCCGCGCCCGGCGGCCCGGACGACCACCACCGACCGCTGACCGAGGAAGGCCTGGCGCAAGCCGAGCGCCTGGTCGACGACCTGGCCGGCCTCCGACCCACCGCGATCGCCTCCAGCCCCTACCTGCGCGCGGTGCAGACGGTCGAGCCGACCGCACGGGCACTGGGCCTGCCCGTCCACCGCGACCACGACTTGCGGGAATGGGACTCCGCCATCGGCTCCACGCCCGACTACGCCCGCCACTACGCCGAGAGCTGGGCCGACCCCCACCACACCCGCCCCGGCGCGGAAAGCCTCCACCAGCTCTCCGTGAGAGCCACCACCGCCCTCACCGCGCTGGCCGAACACCACCAGGACGGCACCGTCGTCATCGGCAGCCACGGCACGTTCATCTCCCGCGCCCTGGTCGGGTTCGGGGTGACCACCGTCGACTGGCCCTTCAGCCACGCCATGCCGATGCCCGCGCTCTACCGCCTCCGCTTCACCGCCCGAGGCGTGGAGATCACCGGCCCGGGACTCTGAACAGGGCCGGATCCCGACACCCGGACCCCTCAGGAGAAGATCTCCCTTACGCAAGGGCCGCGACCACTGGCGCGAGGGAGGTCGTCGCAGCCGGATGGCGTAGGAACCCGCAGGGGTGTCGGGGGATCTCAGTAGGGTGGACCGATCGCGAGATGGGGGAGTGGCGGTGACCGACGAGGCCGACTTCGGGCCGTACCGGATCCTGGGCATGCTCGGCCAAGGCGGCATGGGCGTGGTGTACCGGGCGCACGACACCGTGCACGACCGGGTCGTGGCGCTGAAGAAGCTGCCCGCCTCGGTGGCCGATCCCGAGTTCCGCGCCCGGTTCCAGCGCGAGGCGCGGCTGGCGGCCTCGCTGAGCCACCCGAACATCGTGCCGGTGCACGACTTCGGCGAGATCGACGGCCAGCTCTACCTGGACATGCTGCTGGTCGACGGCACCGACCTGCGCCGCATGATGGGCCGGGGCGACGTGGACCCGGACCGCACCCTGGCCGTGCTGCGCCAGGTCGCCCGCGCCCTGGACGCCGCCCACGAGGCCGGGCTGGTGCACCGGGACGTCAAGCCCTCCAACATCCTGGTTGACGGCTCCGGCCGCGCCTACCTCGCCGACTTCGGCATCGCCCGCGAGACCTCGCCGGACGCGACCGTGCTCACCCAGTCCGGCGACCTGATCGGCTCGTGGGACTACATGGCCCCCGAACGGCTGTCCCGCAGCGACGTCGACGGCCGCTCCGACCAGTACTCCCTGGCCTGCGTGCTGTTCGAGTGCCTGACCGGCCGCCTGCCCTACCCGGCGGTGGACATGGCGGCCAAGGTCGCGGGCCACCTGCTCCAGCCGCCGCCCGCGCCGTCGGTCTTCCTGCCGACCATCACGCCCGCGCTGGACCAGGTGGTGCTGCGCGGCCTGGCCAAGGACCCCGCCCGCCGCTTCCCGTCGTGCACCGCCCTGGTCACCGCCGCCGAGGCCGCCACGTACTCCGGCGGCACGGTCCGCTCCGCCCAGCCGACCCTGCCCGGCCCGTCGAAGGAACGCGACCAGGGTCGCCTGGTGCGGGCGATCATGCGGGCGCAGGAGCGCAAGCCCGGCACCCGCCGGATGCCCTACAGCAGCAAGCCCGTCTGCCCCTACCCCGGCCTGTCCGGGTTCGACCGGGCCGACGCCGCCCTGTTCCACGGCCGCGACCACGTGGTCACCGACCTGCTGGTGCGCCTGGCCGAGCAGCTCGACGGCGGCGAGCCGGTGGTGGTGGTCGGCGCGTCCGGCTCGGGCAAGTCCTCGGTGCTGCGCGCCGGCCTGCTGCCCGCGCTGGCCGGCGGCGACGGCCCGGACCTCGCCGACTGGCCGCAGATCGTGCTCACCCCCGGCCCGGACCCGATCCGGGGCCTGGCCACGGCGATGGCCGCGCACTCCGCGCTGGACGCCGAGGAGTGGGTGCGGGTGATCCGCCAGACGCCGACCAAGTTCGGCGAGATGTGCGCGCGCTCGGTCGGGGAGACCGCGACCCGGCCGGTGATCCTGGTCGACCAGTTCGAGGAGCTGTTCACCTACGGCGCGCCCGAGGCCGACCGGATCGCCTACGCCACCGCGCTGACCTCGGCCAGTCCCGCCATCGTCGTGCTCGCCGTGCGCGCCGACCTGGTGGACCGCTGCATCGAGCTGGCACCCCTGCGCCCCGCCCTCCAAGCACCGGTCGTGCTCGGCCCGATGGACGCCACCGAGCTGCGCCAGGCCATCGTCGTGCCGGCCCGGGACGCGGGCCTGGAGGTCGAGGCCGGCTTACCGGAACGGCTCATCGCCGACCTGGGCGTGCGCGGCGAGATCGGCTACGACCCCGGCGCCCTGCCCCGACTGGCGCACGCCTTGCGCGAGACGTGGAACCACCGCGAGGGCAACATGCTCACCCTCGCCGCCTACCGCCGGGCGGGCGGCATCGACGGCGCGGTCGCGCGCACCGCCGACGAGATCCACGACCGCCTCGACCCGCTGGGCCGGACCCTGCTGCGCACCACGCTGCTGCGCATGGTCACCGTGTTCGACGACGGCACCGCCGTGCGCCGCCGCGTGGACCCGCGCGAACTGCCCGCCCCGGTCATCCTCGACCAGCTGATCAGCGCCCGCCTGGTCACCGTGGACGGCACCGGCGCCCGCCTGAGCCACGAAGCCCTGCTGTCGGCGTGGCCCCGGCTGCGCGGCTGGATCGACGAGGACCGCGCCGGCCTGATCCAGCACCGCCGGTTCACCGACGCCGTGCGGGTGTGGCTGGAGTCCGGGCAGCACGCCGACGACCTGTACCGGGGCGTGCGGCTGGCGTCGCTGACCGGGTGGCTGGAGTCCGCCCGCGACCGCGTCCGCCTGCAACCGGCCGAGCAGGAGTTCCTGGCCCGCTCCACCGCCGCCGAGCAGGCCGGGCAGCTCGCCGAGCGCCGGCGGACCCGCCGGCTGCGGACCCTGGTCGCCGCGCTGAGCGTGCTGCTGCTGGTCGCGGCCGGCGCGATCGTCGTGGCCACCAGGTTCGGCCAGGACGCCCGCGCCCAGCGCGACCGGGCCGAGGAGTCCGGGCAGCTCAACCTGTCCCGCCAGCTCGCCGCCGAAGCGGCCCTGGCCCGTGGCGTGGACCCCCGGCGCAGCGCGCTGTCCGCGTTGGGGGCGTGGCAGGCGGGGCAGACCGTGGAGAGCCGCAGCGCGTTGCTCGCGGTCGCCGTGGACGGCTACCGGGGTCGGATGACCGGCCACGAGGGCGTGATCTCCTCGGTCGCGCTCTCCGGCGACGGCAAGGTCCTGGCCAGCGGCGACAACGCGGGTTCCCTGCGCCTGTGGGACGTCGCCAAGCGCGAGCAGCTCGCCGAGCTCGACAACGGCGGCGGCTGGTTCCGCACGCTGTCCATGAGCGAGGACGGCAAGCTGCTGGCCACCGCGAACCCGGACAAGAAGACCGTGTCGCTGTGGGACGTGGAGAAGCGGGAGAAGATCCGGGACGTGCCCGGCTCCGGCATCGACACCGTGCTCTCCCGCGACGGCACCCTGGTGGTGACGTTCAACGACCGCGGTCTGGTCGTCTACGACACGAAGACCTTCGCCGAACGGGCCGTCCTGACGGTCACCGCGCCCTCGATCTTCCTCGCGATGAGCCCGGACAAGACCCTGCTCGCGATGACCGACGGCAACAACGTGCAGGTCCGCCGGATCGCCGACGGCGCCACCCTCGCGACCCTGACCGGCCACACCAACGCCGTCCAGTCCCTCGCGTTCGACCCGTCCGGCCCGACGCTGGCCAGCGCCGCCACCGACGGCACCGTCCGCCTGTGGGACACCGGCACCTGGACCACCCGCGACACCCTGTCCTCCCCGGAGGGCAGCCTGACCTCGGTCGGGTTCAGCGCCGGGGGCGCGATCGTGGCCAGCGGCAACGGCACCAGCGTCTACTCGTGGGACCCGGCCAGCCACGTCCTGGTGGCCCGGCTCGCCACCCGGTCGACCACCACGTTCGGCATCACCGTCTCCGCGGACGGCCACACCCTGGTCGGCGGCAACGCCCTCGGCGAGATCACCGTCTGGCAGCTCGGGCAGACCGTCATGGGCGACCGGCACGGGTCGACGATCGCCGTCGCGTTCCACCCCGACGACAAGCTCATGGCCACCGTCGACGGCGCCGGGTTCCTGGAGGTGTGGGACTCCACCACCGGCGACCTGGTCAAGCGGGTCAAGGCGCACGAGGGCGCGGCCTACGACGTCGACTTCACCCCGGACGGCAAGGAGCTCGCCACCGCCGGCGAGGACGGCGCCGTCGTCGTGTGGCGGGTCTCCGACGTGGTCGAGCAGCGGCGGTTCAGCAGGCCCGGCACGGTCATGGCCAGCATGCGCATCAGCCCGGACGGCAAGCAGATCGCGGTCGCCGGCCGCTCGCCGGTGACCTCGGCCGAGGACCGCGACGAGATCCTGCTGCTGCGCACCGCGGACCTGTCGGTGTCGCCGCAGCGCCGCTCCACCCGCGGCGAGCCGCGCAACGGCGAGGGCACGCAGCTGACCGGCAACTACCCCACCGGCATCGCGTTCAGCCCGGACGGCAAGACCCTGGCCGTGCCGCTGTCGGCGGGCAAGGTGGGCCTGTGGAACCTGGTCGACCCGGGCGCGGAGCTGACCATCCTGCCCGGCCACGACGGCATCGCCATCGACGCCGACTTCAGCCCGGACGGCACGATCCTGGCCACCGGCGGCTCGGACCGGGTCGTGCGGCTGTGGCGGGTGCGCGACGGGCAGCAGGTCGGCGAGCTGACCGGCAGCGACTCGACCATCCGGCGGGTGGCGTTCAGCCCGGACGGCAAGTCGCTGGCCACCGCCGGCCAGGACACCGTGGTGCGCCTGTGGAACGTGGCGGACCGGCGGTTCCTGGCCCGCCTGGACCGGCACGAGGACCAGTTGAACGACCTGGACTTCGACAGCAAGGGGGAGCGGTTGGTCAGCGCCGGCGCGGACGGCGTGGCGCGGTTGTTCCACCTCGACCCGGCACACGGCACCGAGGTGCTGTGCGGGTTGCTGGACCGCGCGACGCTGGCCGACGAGTGGAACGCGCTGGGTCCGGACCGGGGGAGGGCGCCGACGTGCCCGGAGTGAACGGCGTGCCCGAGGGGGTCGAGGGCGTCGCCATGCCCACGGTCGTGGTGCGGGCGGCCGGCGTCGGCGCGGTCGTGCTGCGGCCCGGCGAGTCGCTGGTGTTCGGCCGCGCGCCCTTCGTGGGGCAACCCGCGCCCGGCCGGGTGACGCTGACCCTGCCCGACTGCGCGCCGCACGTGTCGCGGCTGGTCGGCGAGCTGGTGGTGGGCACCGACACCGTGGCGCTGCACTGGCTGGGCGCGGGCGAGGCCCAGCTGTCGAGCCTGTTCGACGCGCCCGGCGGCGCGCGGCGGGTCATCCTGGCCCGCTCGATGTCGGCGCTGCTGGACCGCGGCGAGAACCAGTTGGTGCTGCTGCTGGGCCGCCAGGGGCCGCTGGGCTTCACCGACCTGGTGGTCAACATCGACGTCTCGGCGTCGGAGACCACCTCGCAGCTGGGCGCGGCGGAGGGCGAGGTCACCGGCAAGGGGCCGAGCCTGCCGCGCGGCAGCCGCGACTGGTACGTGGCGCTGGCGCTGTGCGAGCCGTGGCTGGCGGGCAAGGACGACTACCCGCGCCCGCCGTCGAACAAGGAGATCTACGAGCGGGTCCTGCACTGGCACGGCTACGCCTGGAACCTGCACCGGCCGCAGCGCGTGGACGACGCCATCCGGGCGATCTCGGCGGTGGCGTTCGGTCCCGCCGACGACCCGTACGCCACCCCGCACGAAGGCCGGTTGCAGAACGTCCGGTTCGCCGTGGCGCGGCGCGCGGCGGAGATGCGGCTGGTCACCGCGGCGGACCTGACCGAGGTGGAGCGGGCCGCCCGGAACCGGAAACTTCCACCCCCGGCCCCGGGAACGCACGGCCCTTAGTCCTGCTCGGACGTGGTGGACCGCAGGCGGTCCACCACTGTCGAGAAAGGACTGTCATGTCGCAACAACCGGTGGAGCGGGCGACGAAGACCGGCGCCACGATCGCGTTGCTGGTGCTGTTGACCCTGGCGAACGTGTTCGTGCTCATGACCGGCCTCGTCGGGTGGGCCGACGAGGCCGAGCACGGCGGTGACTGGGACGACGGCGCGTTACCGGCCTTCGCCTTCGCCACCTTGCTGAGCGTGGTTGCCGTCGTGGGGCTGGTCGGGGCCTGGATGACCCGCAAGTGGGGTCCCCGGCTGTACCTCGGTGCGGCCGGCCTCGGCCTGCTGGTCGGGCTGGTGCTGACCGAGGGGAACGTCTCGCCGTTCAGCTTCCTGGGCATCGGCCTGGCCGTGGTGCTGTGGCTGACCGCCGAGAACAACTGGTAGGACGTCGTGACGGGTCACCTTGTCGGTGGTGGCCTCGGAGGCGGGGACGCTCGGCGCGAACCCGCCTCCCGGCGTCACCGGCGGCGCGGACAACCCCGGTCCGGAGGCGAAACCACCGGCCGGCGTCACCGGGAACCCCAGGGCCGGCACCGGCATCCCGCCACTCGGCGTGACCGGGAACCCTTGAGCCGGCACCGGGATCCCACCGCTCGGGGTCGGGGTGAAGACCAGAGCCGGCACGCTCGCCGCCGCGAGGCGCTTGCGGCGGGTCAGCAGGACGGCGGTGCCCGCGGTGGCCGTCGCGATCGCGATCCCCGCGCACAGGAACGCGAACACGATCAGCAGCGTGGGCGCGCCACCGGGCTTGCCACCCTTGTCCGCCGCCAGCTTCCGGTACTCGGCGGCCTGCTGGTGGCCCGGCGACCCCGCGAGCACGGCGTCGAAGTACTCCACCGCCGAGTCGTAGTCGCCCTCGAAGTACTTGTCCAGCCCGGTGCGGTAGTCGCGGTCGTGGTCACCGATCGCGGCGGTGATCTCCTTGCCCTGCAACACCTCCGCCAGGGTCTGGGCGGACGCGGCGAGGTTGAACGACTGCGTCTCGCCCGGCGAGCCCTGGCTGACCAGGCCGACGATCCCGCCGTCCATGTCCACCACCGGCCCGCCGCTCATGCCGTGCGTGGCGGCGGCGCTGAACTCGTAGAACGGCCGCCCCTGCTGGGTGCGCTTCGCGGAGATCTGGCCGTTCTTGCTGCTGGGCTCGAGGCTCGGGTCCACGGCGCCGCTGGTGGAGCCGGGGTAGCCGATGGCCAGGATCGGCGTGCCGACCGGGGTCTGGTCGGCGCGTACCGGCACGGCGGGCAGGTGTTCGCGGGGCACCTTCAGCACGGCGATGTCGCCGTCCTCGGGCGCCACGAGGTCCACGACCGTGGCGGGCGCGATGTCGCGCACCTGCTCGGACCCCTTGACCTCCGCGCGTTCCACCTGGATGGCGCGCTCGATCGGGCTGTCCGGTGACGCGCCCTCGGCCTGGCCGTGCTCGGCGAGGTCCCGCTGCGCCTTGGCCTCGTCCTTGACCCGGCCCACCTTGGTCAGGTCCGCCACCGCCGACGCGATCAGCGCGCCGCCGCCGCCCAGCGGTCCGGTGTGGACGCAGTGGCTGGCGGTGGCGATGTGCCCGTCGGGCGTGACGATCGCGCCGGTGCACGCGGTCTTCACCTCGTAGCCCGCCGTGCCGCCGAACACCTCGCCGGTGCGCTTGTCCCGGACCCAGCCGTGCCAGGTGACGGAGATGAACACGATCCCCGGTCGGGCCAACGCCGCCGCCCGCTCCTCGGGGCTGGACGGAGCCGCCGACGCGACCAGGTTCGGCGCCAGGGCGAGGACCGCGGCACCCACCAGCACCACCGTTCGACGCATCACCCGTACCCCCACGCGGATCACCCGTACACCCCCGCCCCGTCGATCCGGACCCACACCGAGCGGTAGCCGTTGGCGGCGTTCTGCTCGGTGAACTGGTTGCCCTGGCAGGTGTACTCGTCGACCTCGTTGAGGTCCGCCTTCACCTCCTGCGGCGTGGTGCCGATGAGGCCGCGCTGGTCGTAGGAGTCGTACTTCACCGTGGTCTTCGTCCGCGCGAGGTAGGTGATCTGCCGGTCGTCGGCCTTCCACGTGAAGTCGGTGCTGCCGTTGCCCACCAGCCGCAACTCGTTGCCCTCGTAGTTGCCGGTCATGGTCCAGTTCTCCTGGTACTCCGTCGCGGTGCCGTCCGGGCGGAACTCGTACCGGCGGCCACCTCCGCTGAACGGGATGCGGTCGGCGTCGGAGTAGAACTTCAGCATCAGGCTGTCCTCGACCGTCCGCCAGGTGCCGACGACGCACATCGGCAGGCCGGGGGCGCGGGAGGACGACGTGCGCGGTGTCGGGGAGGGTCGTTCGCCCACCGCGACCGGGTCGCGCCCGGCGGGTCCGCCGTCGGCGAGGGCCACGGCCGTCAACGCGGACGCGCCGAGCAGCGCGCAGGCGGCGACGGAGAACAGGACGACGACGGCGGGTCTTCCTGGCGGCCGGGGGGAGTCGCTCACGCGCTCATCGTATTGATCTCACCGCGCGGGAGAACGCGGAACCTACCGGAAGTTTCCGCCGGCCGCACGCCCGCTGACCCGTACGGCGCAACGCTCCTGGGCTGCTCAGGTCAGGTTCTGGAAGCGCTCCGACGCGACGGTCAGCGCGTCCACGCACGCCCGGATCGCGCCGCGCTCGGCGTCCTCGGCGCGGGTGACCGCGTAGATCGTCCGGTTGAGCGCCGGGCGGGTGGCGATGATCCGCACCCCGTCGGGCACCGAGTCCCGGCCCAGCCTCGGCACGACCGCCGCGCCCACGTTGCCCGCGACCAGTGCCAGCTGGGTGGGGTAGTTGCCGATGGTGCAGCTGATCCGGGCGTTGACCCCGTGCCGGCGCAGCACGTGGGTGAGCCAGTCCAGGCAGCCCGACCCGGCGCTCCAGCCGATCCACGGGACGTCGTCCACCTCGGCCAGGTCCACGGTCTTGCGGTGCGCCAGCCGGTGGGACGCGGGCAGCACCAGGTCCGCCACGTCGTGCAGCAGGGTCGTGCTCGACGTCGTGCCGGGCACCACGACCGGCCGGTGCTCCCAGCTCTCCAGCACGGCCACGTCCAAGGCGCCCTCGACCACGCGCGGCAGCGTCTCCTCGGCCTCGCCCTCCTCCAGCGTGACCTCCAGCCCCGGGTGCCGGTCGCGCAGGAGTGCCAGCGCGGGTGGGAGCAGGGCGTGCACGGTGGTGGGGATCGCGCCGACCCGGACCGTGCCGGTGACGTCGTCGCGCAGCAGCTCCAGGTCCGTGCGCGCCTGCTCGACCTGGTCCAGGATGCGCTCGGCGTGCCGGGCCAGCACGTGCCCGGCGGTGGTCAGGCGGACGCTGCGCCCGTGCGGTTCGAGCAGCCGCTGCCCGGCCTCCCGCTCCAGCTTCGCCAACTGCTGCGACACCCCGGACGGCGTCACGTGCAACGCGACCGCCGCCGCCGCGACCGTGCCGTGCGTGGCCACCGCGTGCAGCGCCCGCATCCGCTCCAACCCGAACACGGAAGCGATGCTACCGGTTTCCGCTCACGAACCTTCGCTTGTCCTTGACAGTCGCGCGGGCGAGGCTGGACTACCGTGACCACCACCGAAGTCCGCCCCACCGTGGCCGCACCCGCGCGCGTCCACCCGGCGCTGCTGGCCGCCGCGGGCAGTTTCTGCATCGCCTTGTCGTCGGTGTTCATCAAGGTCTCCGGCACCACCGGCAGCACCAGCGCGTTCTGGCGCTGCCTGATCTCGCTGCCGGTCCTGCTCGTGCTGGTGTGGCTCGAACGCAGGCGCGGCACGGCCCGTCGTCGGATCGCGCTGCCGTTGCTGGCGGGCGTCGGGCTGGGTGTGGACTTCGTGCTGTGGGGCGACGCGATCGCGCTCGTCGGGGCGGGCGTGGCGACGGTGATCCTGTCCATCCAGGTGGTGATCGTGCCCGCCGTGGCGTTCCTGGTCTTCGGCGAACGACCACCCGGCCGCTTCCTGGTGACCGTCCCCGTCCTGCTGGGCGGCATCGTCCTGGCGGGCGGCCTCGCCGGCACCCCCGCTTTCGGCCCGGACCCGGTCCTCGGCGCGGTCCTGGCCCTGGGCGCGGGCGTCGGCTACGCGGCCTACCTCCTGCTGATCCGCCACAGCACCGGCCCCGGCGCCCGCGAGCACACGCTGATGCTGGCCACGGTCTCGGCAGGCGCGGTAGCAGCAGCCATCGGCCTCCCCACCGACCGCCTCGACTTCACCCCCGGTTGGCCCGCACTGGGCTGGCTGGTCGCGCTGGCCCTGGTCGGCCAGATCGTCGGATGGATGCTCATCTCGACCGCCCTGCCCAGGATGTCCAGCTCGACCGGCGCAACGCTCATGCTCCTCCAGCCGGTGGCCGCGATCCTGCTCGGCATCGCGCTGCTGTCGGAACGCCCCAGCGTGCTGCAACTCGCCGGCTGTGCGATCGTCCTGGCCTCGGTGGCGTTCGTCGGGAAGGCGCACCGATGATCAGGTGACGGCCGTCACAGTGCATGCTGTCGATCCGGCCGGTGCTCGTTCGACGCACCTGGTGAGAACACCCCCGGAACGACCTTTTGGAGCACCCGATGCGCACCCTGATCACCACCGCCTTCATCTCCCTCGACGGCGTCGTCGAAGCCCCGGGCGGCGAGCCGGGCTACCGCAACTCCGGTTGGACGTTCCAGGACATCGACTTCGACCCGGCCGCATACGAGCTCAAGGGACGAGAGCAGGGCGAAGCCACCGCCATGATGATGGGCCGGGTCAGCTACCAGGCGTTCTCGCCGGTGTGGCCGACCATGACCGAGGAGTTCCCGGGCTACAACGCCATGCCCAAGTACGTCGTCTCCACCACCCTGACCGAAGACGACCTGGTCTCCAACTGGGGCGAGACGACGATCCTGCGCTCCCTGGACGACGTGGCCAAGCTCAAGGAGAGCGAGGGCGGCCCGATCATCGTGCACGGCAGCGCCACCCTCAACCGGGCTCTGTCCGACGCGGGCCTGATCGACCGCTACCACCTGCTGGTGTTCCCGGTGCTGCTGGGTGCTGGGAAGCGACTGTTCAGCGCGACCGACAAGGACAAGCAGAGCCTGAAGCTGGTCGAGTCGGAGGCCTACGGAAACGGCATCCAGAAGCTGGTCTACGACGTGCGGTAATCCGCTCGATCACCGCAGTACACCACCAACACGCCCCCCCACTCCAGCCCGCTGTTCGCCCCCGCCAGCCGCAAGCCCACGCCACCCCCCCACTCACCGGCCGCGCGCTTTTACGCCGAAGGCGCGCTTTTCGCGCCGCAGGCGCGAGCCCGGCTGCCAAGCCCACGGGAAGGGCCTCGGTTTCTTTCCCCCGTACGGCCTGGGCGAAGCCCAACCACACTTGGTTCGTTTCTGCAACCAGCTTTTCCGGTTGCGGAAACGGGCCAAGTGTGGTTGCCTCCGGCAGGCCGTACGGGGGAAAGAAACCGACGCCCTTCCACCCCCGGGGGCCTGCCCAGCGGCGAGCGTCCGCTTTTAGCTTTTGATCTTGAGAGCGCGCCAGCGCGTCCATCTCGAGAGCGCGGAGCGCGCCCCGCTCAAATCTTGAAAAGCGAAAGAAAAAGCGAAAAGAGCCTCGCCGGCGGGCAGGCCGCCAAGGATGGACGGAAGGACAAGGGCGGGGGCTTTTCCGTCATCCCCGTATGGCCTGGTGGAACCTACCACAGATTTCCCGGGTGCCGCTAAAATTTTTTGCTCGTTCCTCACAAAAAATTTCGGCCGCACCCGGGAAATCTGTGGTAGCCCTTCGGGCAGGCCATACGGGGATGACGGAAAAGCCCAGAGAGAGGTCTGCTGCGCTAGCTCACACGAGCGCCCTGCGGGCGCGAAGAGCGCGGCGCGCTGGTGGGTGGCGAGCGCTGGTTGGGCGGTGGTCGGACCGTGGTCGGGTTACTTACGGCGTCAGCGGACCAATGGTCGGTGTCCGCTAGTGGACTTTTGGTTGACCTCCTCCAAAAGTCCGCCCTACCGTGCTGTGACCTGGGCAACACCCCTGCCGGATCGCTCAAGGAGGCGCGACACCGCCATGCCCACTCGCAGCCCCACCCTCTCAGCCGCCCTGCTGCTCACCGCCGGACTCCTCACCACCGCACCGCCACCCGCGACCGCCGCCATCGACCCCGCCGACTTCCAGCAGGTAGAACTCGCCCGAGGTGTCGCCGAGATGGGAGAGCCGATCTCCCTCGCCGTCTTACCGGACACCTCCGTCCTCCACACCGCCCGCGACGGCGTCCTCCGCCGCACCGACGCCGCCGGCACCACCAAGGTCGTCGGCACCCTCCCCGTCTACAACCACGACGAAGAAGGCCTCCAAGGCGTCGGCGTCGACCCCGCCTTCACCACCACCCGCGCGATCTACCTCTACTACGCCCCCAAACTCACCACCCCCACGGGCGACGCGCCCGAGACCGGCACCGCGAGCACCTGGGACACCTGGCGGGGCGTCAACCGCCTCTCCCGCTTCACCCTCAACGCCGACTGGACCCTGAACACCGCCAGCGAGAAACCCGTCCTGGACGTCCCGGCCGACCGCGGTCTGTGCTGTCACGTCGGTGGTGACATCGACTTCGACGCCGCCGGCAACCTCTACCTCTCCACCGGCGACGACACGAACCCGTTCCAGTCCAACGGCTACAGCCCGATCGACGAGCGCACCGAGCGCAACCCGGCCTTCGACGCCCAGCGCACCTCCGCCAACACCAACGACCTGCGCGGCAAAGTCCTGCGCATCAAGGTGAACGCAGACGGCTCCTACTCGATCCCCTCGGGCAACCTCTTCGCCCCCGGCACCCCGAACACCCGTCCCGAGATCTACGCGATGGGCTTCCGCAACCCCTTCCGCATGACCGTCGACAAGGCCACCGGCACGGTCTACCTCGGCGACTACGGCCCCGACGCGGCGACCACCGACGCCAACCGCGGCCCGTCCGGTCAGGTGGAGTTCAACCGGATCACCTCGCCCGGCAACTACGGCTGGCCCTACTGCACCGGCACGAACACCACCACCGAGACCTACAACGAGTGGAACTTCGCCACCAACGCCACCGGCCCGAAGTTCACCTGCGCCAACCCCACCAACAACTCCTTCCGCAACACCGGCCAGTCCACCCTCCCGCCCGCACGCCCGAGCTGGATCCGCTACGGCGGCGACGCGGGCACCCCGCCCGAGTTCGGCACGGGCTCCGAATCCCCCATGGGCGGCCCGGTCTACCGCTACAACCCCGACTCGACCTCGACCGTCAAGTTCCCCCGGTCCTTCGACGGCCACTTCTTCGCCGCCGAGTACGGTCGCCGCTGGATCAAGGACATCGCGGTCAACGCCGACGGATCACCCGGCACGATCCAAGCCTTCCCCTGGACCGGCACGCAGATCATCGACCTCGCCTTCGGCCCGGACGGCGCGCTCTACGTCCTCGACTACGGCACCGGCTACTTCAACGGCGACCACAACTCGGCGCTGTACCGGATCGAGTACATCGCCGGCACCAACCGCACCCCCACCGCACGCGCGAGCGCGAACGTCACCTCGGGACACGCGCCCCTCGCGGTGGCGTTCTCGTCCGCCGGGTCCAGCGACCCCGAGGGCACACCGCTGACCTACCGCTGGGACTTCGGTGACGGCACCTCCAGCACGTCCGCCAACCCCTCCCACACCTACTCCACCAACGGTTCTTACACCGCGACCCTGACCGTCACCGACGCCGACGGCGCAACGGGAACCGCGAGCGTCTACATCACGGTCGGCAACACCGCGCCCAAGGTGACGATCGACCTGCCCGTCGACGGCACCCCGTTCTCCTACGGTGACACGATCCCCTTCCGCATCACCGTCACCGACCCCGAGGACGGCACCATCGACTGCGCCCGAGTGAAGATGACCTACGGCATCGGTCACGACAACCACGGTCACGTCATCACCACCCGCACCGGCTGCACGGGGTCGATCACCGTGGCCGCGGACGGTGAGCACGACGAGGCCGCGAACGTGTTCGGGGTGTGGGACGCCGAGTACACCGACCTGGGCGCCAACGGCCAACCCGCGCTCACCACGCACGCCAAGAGCGTCACACAACCCCGTCACCGCCAAGCCGAGCACTTCACGACATCCTCGGGCATCAGCAAGATCGCCAAGTCCCAAGCCGAGGGCGGCTACACGGTCGGCGACGTCCACAACGGCGACTGGGTGTCCTTCACCCCGTACGCACTGGCCGACGTGCGCGGCTTCGCGGCGCGGGTGTCCTCCGGCGGGGTCGGCGGCACGCTCCAACTCCGCGCCGGCTCGCCCACGGGCACCGTCCTGGGGTCGGTGGCGGTCCCCGTAACCGGCGGGTGGGAGTCGTTCACCACCGTCAGCGGCAGCCTGTCCGGCGCGCCGAGCGGCACCACCGCGCTGTACTTGACGTTCAGCGGCGGCGCGGGGGCGTTGTTCGACGTGGATTCCTTCACGCTCAACGGTCCTACCGGGCCGATCGTCGGCGCGTCCGGCAAGTGCGTGGACATCTCCGGCGCGGGCACGGCGGACGGCACGAAGATCCAGCTGTGGACGTGCAACGGCACGGGCGCGCAACGGTGGCAGCGGGCCGGGCAGACGTGGCAGGCGTTGGGCAAGTGCCTGGACGTCTCCGGCGCGGGCACCGCTGACGGAACCAAGGTGCACCTGTGGACGTGCAACGGGACCGTCGCCCAGAACTGGGTCACGGGCACGGACAGCACGCTGGTGAACCCGAACTCGGGCAAGTGCCTCGACGCCTCCGGCGGCGCGACCGCCGACGGCACCCAACTGATCATCTGGCCCTGCCACGGCGGTGCCAACCAGAAGTGGACGACGCCGTGAAGACACTCCTGCTCGCAGCACTGCTCGCGCTGACCGTGCCCGTCCCCGCCGAGGCCGTGACCTACGACGTCCTGGTGTTCTCCAAGACGGCAGGGTTCCGGCACGACTCCATCCCCGCCGGCGTCCAGGCGATCAAGGACCTGGGCGCGGCCAACGGCTTCACCGTCACCGCGACCGAGGACGCGTCCGTGTTCACCAACGGAACCCTGGGCCAGTACGAGGCCGTGGTGTTCCTCAACACGACCGGGGACGTGCTGGACCCGGCTCAGCAGACCGGTTTCGAGAGCCACCTCCGCTCCGGGCGCGGGTTCGTCGGCGTGCACGCGGCGGCGGACACCGAGTACGACTGGCCCTTCTACGGCGACCTCGTCGGCGCGTACTTCCACTCGCACCCGGCGATCCAGCAGGCCCCGGTGAAGGTGGAGAACCGCGCCACCGCCGCCACCAGCCACCTGCCGGCGACGTGGACCCGCACCGACGAGTGGTACAACT
Organism: Saccharothrix variisporea; assembly: GCF_003634995.1. Taxonomy (GTDB): domain Bacteria; phylum Actinomycetota; class Actinomycetes; order Mycobacteriales; family Pseudonocardiaceae; genus Actinosynnema; species Actinosynnema variisporeum. The sequence goes on from NZ_RBXR01000001.1 coordinate 231,166, forward strand.
ACCGCACCAACCCGAGGTCGAGCGCCCGCGTGCTGGCCACGCTCGACGAATCCGGGTACACCGGCGGTAACATGGGCGCCGACCACCCGCACGTCTGGTGCAAGACCTACCAGGGCGCTCGCAGCTTCTACACCGGCGGCGGGCACACGGCGTCCTCGTACTCCGAGCCGGCGTTCCGAGGCTTGCTGCTGGGCGGAATCCGTTACGCCGCAGGGCAGACCCGGATGGACTGCCGTCCGGAGAGCGGCTACACCCGGCTGGACCCCGCGCAGGGGTGGTCGCAGGCCGGACCGGGCGGGTTCACCAACAGCGACGGGACGTTGACCAGCTTCGGCGGGCTGGGCCTGTTCTGGTACGGCGGCAAGCAGTTCACGTCGTACTCGCTCAAGCTGGACTGGCGGATGGCCGGGGACGACAACTCCGGCGTGTTCATCGGGTTCCCGCCGTCGAGCGACCCGTGGTCGGCGGTGGACAACGGGTACGAGATCCAGATCGACGCCACCGACAGCCCCGACCGCACGACAGGCGCGGTGTACGGGTTCAAGTCCCCCGACATCGCCGCGCGGGACGCAGCCCTGAACCCGCCGGGGGAGTGGAACGCGTTCGAGCTGCTGGTGGAGGGCGAACGGCTGCGCGTGTACCTCAACGGGGTGCTGGTCAACGACTTCACCAACACCGACCCGAAACGGTCGCTGGCGGGACACATCGGCTTGCAGAACCACGGCGACGGCGACGAGGTGTCGTTCCGGGACGTGCGGGTGCGGGAACTGGACCGGACCGTGCAGGCGGAGTCGTTCAGCGCGGCGAGCGGGGTGCAGCCGTTCACCAAGGCCGGCGCGCACAACGGCCAGACCCTCGGCTACATCGACCCGGGCGACTGGGCCGCCTACGACGACGTGGACTTCACCGGCGCCGGTGCCCTCCAGGCCCGGGTGGTGTCGGGTGGTCCCGGCGGCACGATCGAGGTCCGGACCGGTTCCGCGACCGGACCCGTCCTGGGCCGGGTGGCCGTGCCGAACACCGGGAGCTGGACCACCTTCGCCGACGTGCGCGGGGCCCTGACCGGTGTGCCGGCGGGACGTCAACGGCTGTACCTGACGTTCACCGGCACCGGCAGCGGGCTGTTCGACGTCGACGACTTCACCCTGGTCCCTGCGACGGCCGGACCCATCGTCGGCGCGTCCGGGAAGTGCGTGGACGTGTCCGGAGGTGCGTCGACGGACGGGACCAAGGTGCAGTTGTGGACGTGCAACGGCTCGGCGGCCCAGACGTGGAGCCGGGTCGGCCAGACGTGGCAGGCCCTGGGCAAGTGCCTCGACGTGGCCGGCGCGGGCACGGCGGACGGGACGAAGGTCCAGCTGTGGTCGTGCAACGGCACGGGCGCGCAGAACTGGACGGTCGGCACGGACGGCTCGCTGGTGAACCCGAACTCCGGCAAGTGCCTGGACGCCTCGGGTGGCGGCATGTCCGACGGGACGCAACTGATCATCTGGCCGTGCCACGGCGGCAGCAACCAACGCTGGACCACGTGATCGGTGGGTCGCGCACCGAGGGGTGCCTCGGTGCGCGGCTCAGACCAGTTCCGGGACCGGCGTCTTCGCGCGCCGGTCCAGGTGGGCGGCCAGGAAGGACAGCAGCAGGGCGGTGCCGGACAGCAGTGCGCCGACCCAGTTGGGTGACGTGTAGCCGAGTCCGGCGGTGATCACCAGGCCGCCGAGCCAGGCCGCCAGGGCGTTGCCGAGGTTGAACGCGCCGATGTTCGCCGCCGAGGCCAGGGTGGGTGCGGCGGTGGCCTGGTCGAGGACCCACTTCTGCAGAGGCGGCACGGTCGCGAAGCCCAGAGCGCCCACGAGCGTGAGGGTGATCGCGGCCAGGACGGGGTCGTGGGCGGTGAAGGTGAACAGCAGCAGGGTCAGTGCGAGCGCGCCCAGCGAGGTGAACAGCATCGGCATGAGGGCCCGGTCGGCGAACCGACCGCCGACCAGGTTGCCCGCGAACATGCCCAGCCCGAACAGGACCAGCAGCCAGGTCACGGAACCGGCCTCGAACCCGGCGACCTCGGTCATCATCGGCGCGATGTAGGTGATGGCGGCGAACACCCCGCCGTAGCCGAGGACGGTCATCGCCATCGCCAGCCACACCTGGACGTTCCGGAAGGCGGCGAACTCGGTCCGCACGGTCACGCCTTCGGGCCGACCGGTCTCGGGCACCAGCCGCGCGACGCCGAGCAGGCCGACCACGCCCAACGCGGTGACGATCGCGAAGGTGACCCGCCAGCCCGCCGACTGGCCGATCAGGGTGCCGCCGGGCACGCCGACCACGGTGGCCAGGGTCAGCCCGGTGAACATCAGCGAGATCGCGGACGCCTTCTTCTCCGGCGCGACCAGCCCTGCGGCGACCACCGACCCGACGCCGAAGAACGCGCCGTGCGCCAGCGAGGCCACGATCCGACCGGTGAGCATCACGGCGAAGACCGGTGCGACGGCGGAGAGCGCGTTGCCGACGATGAACAGGCCCATCAGCGCCATCAGCATCTTCTTGCGGGACACCCGCGTGCCCAGGACGGTCAGCAGCGGGGCGCCGAGGACGACGCCGAGCGCGTAGCCGGTGACCAGCCAGCCCGCGGTGGGGATGGTGACGCCGAAGTCGGCGGCGACCTCGGGCAGCACACCCATGATCACGAACTCGGTCGTGCCGATCCCGAAGGCACCGATGGCCAGGGCCACGAGCGCGAGTGGCATGAGAGGCACCTTCCACTTGCTTGAGCGGATTGCAGGCGTCCGACGATAGTTGCAGACGCGGGATACTTGCAAACGCGGGTTGTGCTAGTGTGACGGGTATGACTGCCACAGCTCCTTCGCTGACGGCTCTGGCCGCCGGCTGGTGCGCGCTGTCGGTCCTGCACGACCGCATCGAGGCCCGGGTGGAGCGTGCGCTGCAGGGCGGGCACGACCTGAGCGTGCGCGAGTTCTCCCTGCTGGAGGTGCTCAGCCGGCAGCACAACGGCGAAGGCGGGCACCTGCAGATGCACCAGGTGGCCAACGCGGTGGTGCTCAGCCAGAGCGCGACCACCCGACTGGTGAGCAGGCTGGAGGACCGCGGCTTGCTGTCCCGCTACCTGTGCCCCACCGACCGGCGCGGCATCTACACCGACGTGACCCCGTCCGGGCTCGCGCTGCTGGAGGCAGCCCGCCCCACACATGGCGCGGCCCTGCGCGAAGCCTTGGACGAAGCCCGCCAGGACGAGACGCTGCGGCCCTTGGTGGAGGCGGTCGAAGCCCTCGGCACCGCCGGCCGGCCCTCGTAACGACCTTTGCGCTCGTCGGCTCTGCGCGCTGCGCGGCCTGGCTGGTGGCCCGGCCGGCGGTGAGGGCGTCCGGGGTCGCCGTACGCGCGCCGGTGGACCCGGTCGTGGATTTCTTCGCCGGCGAACCCCGCTGAATTGTCGTACCCCGCTGCCACACTCGCCCCATGACTCAAGATCGCGAAGTCCTCGTCGCCGAAGTCGCCCGGATCGCCCGGCAGGAGGTGGCCCCGGGTCGCCCCGGCGTGTGGCAGGTCGTCATGAACGGCGGGTCCTGGTCGTTCAAGGTCTTCCCCGACCGGGGGCCCAGCACAGGGGACGCCTCCTTCGCCCGCTTCGACGTGATCCGGCGGCTGGAGGCGCACCTGCGCGAGCCGGGTGACGACCGCACACTCGTGGTCGAGGTGGCGGTGGACGGGCGCGGTGGCGCGGAGTTCGCCCACGCGTTCGCCCCGCCGCACGGCTCGGCGGACTCGGTGGTGCTCGACCCGGAGTACCGCCACCCCGGCCACCCGCTGCCCGGCATGTCCCGGCCGCCGGGGACGACACCGACCGACGAGCCGACCGACCCGGTGGTGCTCAGACGCGTGGCGGAGTTGCTGACCGAGTTCCGGGGCCACCACCGGCGGTTGACCGGGCGGGACCCGGAGTTCGGCACACCGTGCACCGAGGAGGCGTTGGTCGCCGCCGAGCGGGAGATGGGGCTGCGGCTGCCCGAGGACGTGCGGGCGCTCTACCTGCTGATCGGCGACGACCTCAAGGAGTCGGGCCTCCTGGACCGCTACAACCTGCTGCCGTTGAACCAGGTGGTGTCGGGCCACCTGGACGGCGTGCCGGGGGCGTGGGGGTGGAGCGACGGGCTGTTCGACTTGAACCGGGTGGTGCTGGAGGCGCAGCCGTGGGGCGCGGTGCGGGCGGTGTCGCGCAGTGACTGGTGGGTGGTCGTGTTCTCCGACTTCGCCGGCAACTCGTGCGCGGTGGACCTCGACCCCGGTCCGGCCGGGCGGTCCGGCCAGCTCATCGCGTACGGCCGGGACTACTTCGGGCCGGTGGGGTACGTCGCCGAGTCCGTCACCGCGCAGCTCACCGCCGTGGTGGCGGCGTTGCGGCGGGACGCGGTCCACCCGTCCGAGCACGACGGGCCGCTCGTCGTGGACCTGCCGGACGCCGAACCGCCGTACGACGCCTCGATCCCGGTCGAAGGCCGCGACCTGGCGCCGGCGCTGGCCGAGCTCCCGCACCGCGCGCAGGTCCAGCAGCTCTACCTGAACGACGCCGAGACACTGGACCTGCGCGCGCTGAGCGAGACACCCCGGGCCCGCGTGCTGAACATCAACCGCGCGGGCCGGGTCGAACTGCACCTGCCGGAGTCCGTCGAGGGCCTGAGCCTGGAGGCACGCGAAGCCGACCTGACATTGCTCGCCGGCCACCCGGCGCTGTGGGACCTGACGGTGAAACGCCTGCCGGTGCGGGTGTCGGACCTGGCCGCCCTGCCGGCCCTGTCCTGCCTGGACCTGTCGGAGGCCGAAGTGGACGACGTGGCGGCATTGGCCGACCTGGACGTGCGGGTCCTGACCCTGTCGGGCGAGCAGTGGGCGGTCCTCCGGGCAGCGGGCCGCGTGCCCGCCCGCCTGGCGGGGGCGCGGCGGGCAGGCAACTCACGGGTGTCGGAGGTGGTCGACTGGTCGAACTGGCTGGTCACGGCCCGCTGACGGCGGCGAGCGCCGCTGGGCGGACGGCCGGCCGACTGGGTGCGTGCCAGGCTGCGGTCGGGTGGGTGAGAGGCCGCGGCTGCGGTCGGGTGGGTCAGAGGCCGCGGCGCCGGTCGGGTGCGTCGGAGGCCGCGGCTGCGGTCGGGTGCGTCGGAGGCTGCGGCGGCGGTCGGGTGCGTCAGAGGCCGCGGCTGCGGTCGGGTGGGTCAGAGGCCGTGGCGGCGGTTGCCTGCGGCGTGTCGCGCGTTGGCGGACTCGGACTCGTGGCTGAAGGGGGAGCGGTGGGTGTCCAGGGCCCACCTCGCCGACTCCGCCACCAGGTCCGCGTTGATCTGCGCCCCGGCCGCCGCGCCGGCCGCCGACGACGCGCCCACCTGGGCTGAGGGCTCGGTGACGTTGCCGGCCACCCACACCCCGGGCACGCTGGTGCGCCCGGCCCCGTCCGACGGGATGTGCACGCCCGTCCCGGACGGGTGCTCGACCGCGTCCAAGCCCAGCCCCGCGAGGAAACCGGCCCGCGCGACCATCCGGGTCGCCACGGCCACCACCTCGCGGGTCACCACGGTGCCGTCCGCGAGACGGAGGCCGGTCAGGCGGTCGTCGGCGACCTCCACCGCGACCACCCGGCCGGGCACGACCGGGATGCCCAGCGCGGCCAACTGCTCGACGTCCTCCTCCGGCAGCGGGCGGTCGTTGGCGAGGTAGACGACGTCCGCGCTGAGCTGGCGGAACAGCAGTGCCTGGTGCATCGACATCGGACCGCTCGCCACCACCCCGATCGCCCGGTCCCGCACCTCCCACCCGTGGCAGTACGGGCAGTGCACGACGTCGTGACCCCACCGCTCCCGCAGGCCGTCCACCGCGGGCAGTTCGTCCACCAAGCCACTCGCCACCAGCAACCGTCGCGCGTGGACCGACCGGCCGTCGGACAGGGACACGGTGAAACCGGTGTCCCCGCGCACCACGTCCGACACCTCGCCGTGGACCACCTGCCCGCCGTAGCGGCGTACCTCGGACCGGCCGCGTTCCAGCAGGTCGGCGGGCTTCACCCCGTCGTGCCCGAGCAGCCCGTGGACGCCCTCGGCGGGCGCGTTGCGCGGTGCGCCCGAGTCGACCACCAGCACCGTCCGCCGTGACCGGGCGAGCATCAACGCCCCGCTCAACCCGGCGGCGCCCCCGCCGACCACCACGACGTCGTACCTGTTCAGCAGCTTGTCGGTCATCGTGACCACCTCCACCGACACAGTGCGCCCGCACTGGCCGAAAGAGCAAACTTTGTTGCCGAACCAGCAACGAACCGGTTCGACACGGTCAGTCCGTCTCCCTTCGTATCGGATTTCTTGACGATCTCATTTCGTGGGCTCAAGCTTGCCGAAACTGTCGATGGCTCGATCGAAACTTTGCGCCGTGGGAGGACGATGATGTCCCGAACCGCTGTCACCGACGCCGGCAGGCGGATTCCGAGAAGGGGCGCGGCCGTGACGGGCGCGCTCGGGCTGCTCAGCGCGGCGGCACTGGCGTTGCCGCTGGTCGTGAACGCGGGGACGACGTCGCCCGCGGCAGCCGCGGCCGACTGCGCCGCCGGCTACGTGGCACTCACGTTCGACGACGGCCCCAACGCCAGCACCACCACCCAGGTGATCAGCGCCCTGCGGTCGGCCGGCGCGCGGGCCACGTTCTTCAACCAGGGCAACCGGGTCGCCGCGAACCCGTCGCTGGCCAGGTCCCAGAAGGACGCGGGCCACTGGATCGGCAACCACTCCTACACCCACCCGCACATGACCCAGCTCAGCCAGTCGCAGATGACCTCGGAGATCAGCCAGACCCAGCAGGCGATCCAGCAGGCCACCGGCCAGGCGCCCAAGCTGTTCCGCCCGCCCTACGGCGAGACCAACAGCACGCTGAAGTCGGTCGAGCAGCAGTTCGGCCTCACCGAGGTGCTGTGGAGCGTGGACTCGCAGGACTGGAACGGCGCGAGCACCGCGCAGATCGTGCAGGCGGCCGGGAACCTGCAGGCCGGCGGCGTGATCCTGATGCACGACGGCTACCAGACGACGATCAACGCGATCCCGCAGATCGTGGCGAACCTGAAGTCCCGGGGCCTGTGCACCGGCATGATCTCGCCCAGCACCGGCCGGGCCGTCGCGCCCTCCGACACCCCGCCGGGCACGACCACCACGACCACGCCGCCGGCCGGCGCGACCTGCACCGCCACCTACCGCACCACCCAGCAGTGGGGCGACCGGTTCAACGGCGAGGTCACCATCACCGCCGGGTCCACCGCGATCACCAGCTGGACCGCCACGGTCACCGTCACCTCGCCGCAAAAGATCTCCGCGACCTGGAACGGCACACCCAGCTGGGACTCCAGCGGCAACGTCATGACCATGAAGCCCAACGGCAACGGCAACCTCGCCGCCGGCGCGAGCACGACGTTCGGCTTCACCGTGATGGCCAACGGCCAGTGGGCGAACCCGGCGGTGTCCTGCCGCACGCCCTGACGTGCCAGGATCTCCACCATGACCGAGGAACGCCGTGCCCAGGACCAGCGTGCCCAGGACCAGCGGGTGATCGAGGACCAGCGGGTGATCGAGGACTTCCGGGCCAACGGCGGTGTGACCGAGGGGCGAACCCTGCTCCTGTTGCACCACGTCGGAGCGAAGTCCGGTGTCGAACGGGTGACCCCGCTGCGCTACCTGTCCTCGGGCGACCGCTGGGTCGTCGCGGCCGGGAACGGCGGGCTGCCGCCGAACCCGGGCTGGTACTACAACGTGCTGGCCCAGCCCTCGGTCGTGGTGGAGGTCGGCACCGAGACGCTCGAGGCCACCGCCCGCGTCGCCGAAGGTGACGAGCGGGAGGAGCTTGCGCAGATGTTCCGCAACGCCAAGTCGCGGTTCGCGGCCTTCGAGAAGGCGCTCAAGCGGCAGATCCCGATCGTGGTCTTCGAACGCGCCTGAACCCGGAGACCGAGCACAGCGCCTGAACACCCGTGCCGCCCCTCGACCACGGAGGGGCGGCACGGGAGCGTTCAGAGGCGGTAGAAGTCGGTGTAGTGGTTGGGCGAGAAGTACACCGCGCCGGTCGTGCGGTCCACGATGATCCGGTAGGCGTCCCGGGACGCGCCGCACGCCCGCGGGTAGACGTCGAACTCCAGGTAGGACCGGCCGCTGGGCAGCTGGCCCTCGCGGTTGTAGAAGGTCCCGCCGGCGAAGTTGCACTGGCCGTTGGGCCAGCTGTACCAGCCGCGCGTGCTGGGGTAGCCCTTGGACGACCACGTGTAGTTCGCCGAACGGGCGTCGGCGCATCGGGTCAACGTGCACGAGCCGTACACGGTGGCGTCGGCGGTGGGGCTCACCGCCGTGGTCAGGCCGACGACGGCGACGAGGGCGCTGATCGCGACGACCAGGCGGGTCGTCCAGGAGAGCCGGGTGCGGTCCAGGGTCGACACGGATCCTCCTTGGCAGGGGTGCGGAGAGGTCAACACCCACGATCGTGTCGCCGATCGCCCGCACGGGCTACCAAAAGGATCACCAAAAGTCGGTGAACAGCTCAGACCACCGAACAGCTCAGACCAGGCTCGACCAGTAGTCCCAGAACGCGAACAGCACCAGCACCACGATCACCGCGTACCACAGGGCCAGCACCGCGCTGTGCACCCGGCGCAACGGGGCCAGCGCCGGCCACGTGTCCAGGGTCGTGTACCAGAACATCGGCAGCACGACGACCCACACGACCATGCAGTACGGGCACAGCGCCCGGATGTCGTACAGGCTCGCGAAGATCAGCCAGTGCACGAACACGACCCCGAACGCCGTGCCCGCGTTCATCGCCACCCGGTACCACCGCGGCGGCTCGAACCCGGCCAGCACCGCCACGCCCGTGGTGACCACGACGGAGAACGCCGCGATGCCCAGCAACGGGTTCGGGAAGCCGAAAGCCTCCGCCTGCGCGCTGTCCATCACGTCCATCACCGAACCGCACGACACCACGGGGTTCAGCGAGCACGTCGGCACGTAGGCCGGGTCGCGCAGCTTGGCGATCTTCTCCAGCGTCAGCGCGGCGGCGGCGCCCAACCCCAGGCCGCCGCCGATGACGTACAGCCAGGCCAGCCGGGGGTTCATCCGGCCAGGGCCGCGTCGATCGCGGCGCGCAGCTCGCGGTCCACGTCCGGGTAGGTGCCACCGGTGGGCTCGAACCTCTTGCCGTTGAGGAAGAAGGTCGGCGTGCTGTCCACGCCCAGCGCCTGCCCGTCGGCCGTGTCGCGGTCGATCACACCCTTGACCTCGGCGGAGGACACGTCGGCGCGGAACTTCTCCAGGTCCAGGCCGATGCCCTTCGCGTACTCCTCGAACTTCGCGGTCGCGGCGGCGGTGTCGTCGCTGGTGTCGCGGCCGTCGACGGCCCAGCTCTGGTAGCCGTCGTAGAGGGCGTGGTACATCTCCTTGTACTTGCCCTGCCTGGCGGCGGCCTCGGCGGCCTTCGCGGCGGGCTGCGCCAGCGGGTGCATCTGGAGCGGGTAGTTGCGGGTCACGATGGTGATCCGGCCCTGGTAGTCCTGCTCCAGTTTCTTGGTGATGTTGGCGTAGTAGGCCGCGCACGCCGGGCACTGGTAGTCCAGGAACTCGACCAGCGTGACCTTCCCGCCCTCCACAGAGGACAGCGTGTGGGCGCCGGGCGGCACGAGCCGCTCGTCCTGGGCGGTGCCGCCGGTACCGGAGGACCGGTTGGCCAGCAGGACCCCGCCGATCACGGCCGCGGCGACCACGACCACCACGGCGGTGAGGATGAGGTTGAGCGACGGGCCGCGGCGCGCGGTCACCGGGTTGTTCTTCGTGCCTGCCATCGAGGTGTTCGCCCCTAGGTCGAGAGTGCCTGTGGCCTGGTGGTCGGATCGCAACCGGCGGAAGTTCCCGGCCTCACCCGACCGGGGCTACCGGTTCGTGCCTACCAGCACCGGTGTGAGGTCCGGGTAGGTCATCCCGTGGGGGCGCGGTCCGGTAGGCGGTGGAGAGGATCAGATCACGGAGACGGTGAAGGCCGCGGTGTGGAGCGTGCCGCCGTGGGAGAACTCCAGGAACAGGCGGTACTCGCCGCGGTCCGCGAAGACCGCCTGGAAGGTGAGCTCGCCGTTGACCAGGGGAGCGCCGGCCGGCTCCACCGGGTGCAGGTGGGTGGCGGACAGCAGCATGGTGTGGAAGCCCGTCATGTGGCCGTTGGCGCCCAGGTGTGGTTCCAGAGCGCGGACCGGGGTGCCGTCCGGGGACTTGATGGCGAAGCGCAGGGAATGGGGCTTCATCACGGCCGGGTGTTCCGGGGTGTCGATGCGTTCCACGGCGAAGCCGTCCGGGGTCACGGTCTTCGTGCTCGGTTCGGGAACCGGTACCAGCGTCGTGTCCCCAGGCACGCTGAAGGGCACGCCGAGCACCACCGGGTGACGTGGGTCCTTGGTGTCCGTCGGGACGAATTCGGCGAACATGCGATAAGCGCCGCCGTCCGGCAGGGACAGGGTGGTGTGCCACGTGTCGCCGACCAGGGTCGGGTGGACGTGCTGGAAGACGTGCATGTCGTCGCGGATCGCGAAGAAGTGCAGCTGCTTGGTCTGGTTGTCCAGGAACCGGGTCTGCGGTGTGCCGTCCGGGCCGAGGATGCGGAAGGCCACCGGCACCGCCGGGCCGCGCGAGTCCGGGGTGGTGACCCGCTCGAAGCGGTAGCCGCCTTCGGCCTCGGACAGGCCGTCGCTGTGCGCGGCGGGGACCAGGTCGGGTTGGTGGGTCGAGTGGGCCGGTGCCGGGGTGGGGCGGGAGAGGGTGATCGCGGCGGCGGTCGCCACGGCCAGGACCGCCGCCAGGAACGCCCAATCGGTGAACCTGCGCATGTTTCGGGCTCCTTGGCGGCGGGTGGCGGGCCCGGACGGACCCGCCACCCGCCATCGGGTCAGAACTGGAGGCTCCAGGCGTCGATGTAGCCGGTGTCGGCCTGGTAGACGTCCTGCACGCGCAGCTGCCACGTGCCGTTGGCCGTCTCCGCGGAGGCGTCGACGGTGTAGGTGGTGAGCACGTTGTCGCCGCTGTCGTTGTTCGAACCCTTGAGCCGGTAGGTGGACCCGTCCGGCGCGACCAGGTCGATGACCAGGTCACCGCGGTAGGTGTGCTTGATGTCGACGGTGACCTTCAGGGTGGCGGGCGCGTTCCCGGCCACGCCGGAGACGGTGACCGACGACGTCACGGCCGCGCCGGCGTCGGGGATCTGCACGTCGGTGGTGTTCTCGAACCTGCCGCCGGGCGGCGGTTCCGTGCCCAGGTTCGGCTTCACCACGACCAGGCCCTGCTCGATGCCGTTGACCAGCACGATGCCGGAGGCGAAGTACGGGTAGTTGCTCCACGAGCCGTTGAACTTGGCTTCGTCGCCCGAGGGGTAGATGTCGAAGTACCCGACCTCGGTCAGCTGCGCCGAGGCCACGTTGCTCGTGTCCAGGATGCGCAGGCCGGCCTGGTAGTTGGCCTGGTAGCTGTACTTGCCCTTGACGTACTGGTTGTGGTCGATCGCCGTGGCGGGCGAGTCGTAGGTGCCGGTGTGCACGGGGTTGGTCAGGTTCGCCAGGTCCCAGATGTAGGTCTTGGTGCGCTTGTCCGTGCCCCGCGACTCGTCCAGCTCGTCGTCGAGCAGGAAGTACCGCTGGCCCTCGGTCAGCCAGCCCTGGTGGGAGTACTGCGCGCCCGAGTAGCCCTTGCGGGACAGCTGGACCGGGTTGGCCTTGTCGGTCACGTCGACGATGGTCAGCGTGTCCTCGTTGGCGTTGAAGCAGATCTCGCGGCCCTGGTACTGGGTGTGGGGTCCGCGGTAGATGACGCACTGCGTGTCGTGGGTGTAGCCGTCCTGGGAGACGCAGCCTGCGTTCTTGGGCTGCCTCGGCGTGCGGATGTCCACCATGTGCGGCCCGCCGCTGCACGTGTTGGAGCCGATCGCGTAGGCGTAGCCGGTTTCCTCGTTGATGGCGATGTTGTGTGCCGGACCGAATTCCTTGTACAAGACGTCCGCGGTGAAGGTCTGCGGTGTGGTGATCGTGCGCAGGCGGGTCAGGTCGAACACCTGCATGCCGTGGCCGGAGATGAAGTCGGCGACGATGAAGGCGTGGTCCTTGTAGACCTTCATGTCCCGCCACGTGCTGCTGCCGCCGTTGGAGGGCAGGTTGCCCAGGTACTTCGGGGCGGTCGGGGTGCTGACGTCGACGAACGCGGTGCCGTTGGTGCGGCCGACGATCGCGTACTCCTTGCCGGAGGACGGGTCGGTCCAGCCCCAGACGTCGTTGCCGTTGCCGCCGCCCATGCTCGACAGCGGCAGGACGCTGAGCAGGTCGACGTTCTTGCAGGGGTAGATGTCGGCTTTGCCGTTCACACAGGGGACACCGGCGGCGGTGCCCACGACGGCGTGCCGGTCGGCGGGTTGGTGGTCGGCCATGAAGGCACGTGCAGCGGCTTGGCCTTCGGGGGTGTCGGGGTCGTGCGCGGACGCGGCTGTCATCGACAGCCCGACCGCGGCGGCCGTGAACACGGCCAGCCCGACCCAGCGCAGGGATTTCATGGTCTCGCTCCTCACCGGAAATCCCGAACCGCGTGCCGCGGCCCGGGAACAGGGTTTTCCGATCAGGTCCCGACGATAAGACCGGTGGTCGCGGTGGACTAACCCCCGATCGTCGGTTGGGAGCGATCCCTCAACGGCGGTCGGCCCTGACTGCGGACGATCGACGCGCCGGCCGGCCGCCGGGGCTCCCGCGTCGGCTGTCCGACGCGCTCAACGACGCGGGAAGGTGGTGTAGGTGGTGGCCGGTTCAGCCGGCACGGGCCGGTCCGGTCGGAACCGCGGCAGGTCGTAGTCGGGAACCAGGAAGCTGTCGTGTTCCTCGGGTGAGGCGCTCTCCGCCCAGTACACCGCGCCGGCCACCACGTGGCCGTTGCCACCGGACTCGGGTTCCAGGATGAACGCGCGCCGGTCGTACCAAGGGCGGGGATCTGCGGCCCGGAGCTGCTCCTCCTCCGTCGGGGAGGCGAATCGCACGGTCAGCGCTTGGTAGTGATCGCGGAGCGACAGCGTGGTGACATCCTTGAAGAGGATCTCCACCGTGGTGGGCAGCCCGGCCTCGATGTCCTGCTTCCCGCGAAGGAGGATCTGGCTGTGTCCGATGATGTGGGCGAACAGGCGCAGGGGTCGGTCGAAGGAAACCGGTAAGTCCACCAGCTCTGTCCGTTGCACTGACACAAGCTACCTGTGGGCGCCCGCGGCGGAACCGACTGGGTGAGGGAAAGGGGCGAGGCGTGGGAGCGCATGGCTCCCACGCCTCGCGATCAGCTCAAGCCGTGCGCGCTCAGCGGCGGTCGGCCTTGGCCAGGGTTTCCTTCAGCGCGTAGTACGCGGGCTTCTTGGCGAAGTCGTCCCACATGACCGTGGCCGCGCCCTCGCCCTGGAAGAAGACCGGGACCCACGAGTACTTGTCGGTGAAGCCCCAGATCGTGAAGGAGTCGCAGCCCTTCACGGCCAGGCACGCGGTCAGGGTGCGGTTGTAGTAGTCGGCCTGCTGCGCCAGCTGGGCCGCGGTGGGGACGCCGTCGGCCGGGAGGTCCATGCGGACGTCCAGTTCCGTGATGGCGGTTTCCAGGCCCAGTGCCGAGAAGCGCTTCAGGTTGGTTTCCAGGTCGCCCGGGAAGCCGTAGCGGGTGCTCAGGTGCGACTGCGCCGAGAAGCCGTCCACCGGGACGCCCTGCGCCTTCAGCTCCTTGATCAGCGCCAGGTAGGCGTTGCTCTTGGCGTTGACGCTCTCCACGTTGTAGTCGTTGAAGAACAGCTTCGCCTTCGGGTCGGCCTCGTGCGCCCAGCGGAAGGCGTCGGCGATGATGCCGGGGCCGAGCTCGCGGATCCAGATGTTCTCGGTGGTGCGCAGCTGGCCCGAGTCGGTGAAGATCTCGTTGGCCACGTCCCACTGCTGGATCTTGCCCCGGTACCGGCCGACCACGGTCTTGATGTGGTCGCGCAGGATGGACCGGAGCTCGTCCTTGGTGAACGTGCCCCCGGTCAGCCAGGCCGGGTTCTGGTTGTGCCACAGCAGCGTGTGGCCGCGCACGACCTGGCGGTTGCGCTGCGCGAACTTCACGATGGCGTCGGCCATCCCGAAGTTGTACTTGTCGCGCTCGGGGTGGATGTACTCCCACTTCATCTGGTTCTCGGCGGAGACGGAGTCGAACTCCGCCGCCAGCACCGCGCGGTAGGGCTGGTCGGAGGTGAAGGGGTCGGGGTAGGGCATGGTCTCGTGGTGGCCGCCGCCCGCGACGGCGGTGCCGATGTGGAAACCCTTGGGCGCGGCCCCGCGCAGGGTGTCCTTGCGGGCGTGCCCCGCGCTGTCGGCCGCGATGTCGTCGGCCGGAGCCTCGTCGGCGGACGCGGTCAGCGGGGTGAACAGGGCCAGCGCGGTGAGCGCGGCCGTGGCCAGGCGGGTGGTTCTCATGCGTCAGGCGCTCGCTTCCTTGCGACGGCAGGCCTTCCGAAACTTTCGCAATACCAACGCTAAGTTTCGATGTCGGGACCCTAAGCCGCTGGTCGAGCAGGCGTCAAGGTTCGGGATCCCGAAGCCGGGGCGCTGGGCCGGTCGGGTGACAGCGACACCTGCCGGTAACAGGGGACGCGCCCGTTCCCGAAAGCGTGGGGGAAGCCGCCGCCGATGAGGGGACGTCGCATGTCAGTTGGGAACCGCCGCAGACCGATCCCCAGAGGGCGCGCCGGCGGCGTGCTCCTGGTGGTCCTGGCGCTGATCGGGTTCGGCCTCACGCCGCCGGAGCTCTACGGCGGCCGGGTCCGGCCCGCCTCGACCGGCGACGGCTCGGTCACCACCCCCGACCACCCCGAGGGTGCCGCGTTCAACCCCAACCAGCTCAAGGGCATCAAGGCCGCCGACCCCACCGCCGGGGTCAACCTGGTCTCCGCCCCGACCGCGAACAACATGGGCGACGCCCGCCTGTCCTACCCGCTGGAGGTCCCGCCGGG
Organism: Saccharothrix variisporea; assembly: GCF_003634995.1. Classification (GTDB taxonomy): domain Bacteria; phylum Actinomycetota; class Actinomycetes; order Mycobacteriales; family Pseudonocardiaceae; genus Actinosynnema; species Actinosynnema variisporeum. The sequence continues at coordinate 246,214 of NZ_RBXR01000001.1, forward strand.
CCGCTCGGGGATGCAGCCCAAGCTGGCGGTCCAGTACAACTCCGCCGGCGGCAACGGGTGGACCGGCGTCGGCTGGGACCTCGCCCAGGCCCAGATCACCCTCGACACCCGCTGGGGCGTCCCGCGCTACCACGGGCAGTTGGAGACCGAGTCCTACCTGCTCAACGGCGAACAGCTCACCCCGGTCGCGCACCGCGGCGAGCTCCAGGCCCGCACCGCCGAGAAGGTCTTCCACACCCGCGTCGAGGGCCGCTTCGACAAGATCGTCCGGCACGGCGACCACCCGACCAACTACTGGTGGGAGGTCACCGACCGCGAGGGCACCAAGTCCACCTTCGGCAACGACCCGAACTCCACCCTCAAGGACGGCTCGGGCAACATCGCCACTTGGGCGCTGCGCGAAACCCGTGACACGAACGGCAACTTCGTCCGCTACCACAGCACGAAGGTCGAAGACAACGGCGTCGCCAACGGCTCGGTGCCGGGCAGCAACCTCTACCTCGTCAAAATCACCTATACGGGCCACGGCGACACCGAGGGCCGCTACTCGGTCACCTTCCAGCGCGACCGCGACCGCAACGAGCCCCGCCGCGCCGACGTGCAGATCGACGCCCGCTCGGGCTTCAAGCGCGTCACCGCCGACCTGCTGCGCCGCGTCGAGGTCAAGGTCGACAACACCCTGATCCGCGCCTACGAGCTGGACTACCGGCCGGGCGCGTTCGCCAAGACCCTGCTCGCCTCGGTCAGCCAGTTCGACGCGAACAACGCGAAGTTCAACACCCACACGTTCGACTACTTCGACGACATCCGGGACGCGAACGGCGCCTACAACGCCTTCGACACCGCCGGCACCTGGGACATCGGGAACGACGACCTCGGCGTGAACGTCCGCGACGGCGAAGCGAGCGCGCTGTCCGCCACCACGAACAAGAGCGCCGGCGGCCACCTCTACGTGGGCTACAACCCGACCTCGGTCAGCAAGTCCAACTCCGCCGGCGTCAAGGTCGGCTACAACTCCGGTTCGGCGGACGGCCTGCTCGCGCTGGCCGACGTCAACGGCGACAACCTGCCGGACAAGGTGTTCCGCTCCGGCGGCGGCGTCTTCTACCGCCCCAACGAGTCCGGCCCGGACGGCCCGACCAAGTTCGGCGACACCCCGATCCGCCTGACCAACCTGCCCGGCATCTCCACCGAGAAGACCCGCTCCGGCACGGTCGGCATCGAGTCCTACTTCGGCGTGGCCGCGCAGCTGGACTACGTCTCCACCACCACGACGTCCGACCGGTACTTCCTGGACGTCAACGGCGACGGCATCACCGACCTGGTCAACAACGGCGGTGTGCTGTTCGGCCACCTCGACGCCAACGGCCAACCCGCCTACAGCGCGGACAGCGGCGACACCGGCGTCCCGGTCGGCACCGGCACGGCCTCGGGCACGATCGTCGGCGACCAGACCGCCGAGTTCCAGCGCCAGGTCGACACGTTCCCGCTGCTGGACGGCGTCCGCCGCTGGGTGGCCCCGTTCGACGGCACGGTCCGCGTCGACGGCCGCGTCAAGCTGCTCCAGGACACCAGCCCCGAACGCCAGTCCTACCGCAGCGCCGACGGCGTCCGCGTGACCATCCAGCACCAGGACACCGAGCTGTGGGCGCAGCGCATCGGCCCGGACGACCACATCGAGTTCGCCCCCACCGGCACCGACAACATCGCCGTGCGCAAGGGTGAGGCGCTGTTCTTCCGCGTCCAGTCCGTGCTCGACGGCATGTACGACACGGTGTCGTGGGACCCCAAGGTCACCTACACCAGCGTCCCGGCGAGCACCGACGTCAACGGCCTGGCCAACGACACCTACCTCGCCTCCCGCGACTTCACCCTCGGCGGTCGCCCCTCGGTCGTGACCGCCCCGCTGACCGGCACCCTGCACCTGTCCGGTGACGTCACCAAGACCGGCCCGACCACCGACGACGTCACCGTCGTGGTGTCCCGCAACGGCACCGACGTCTACAGCCACACCCTGAACCGGGGCAGCGACGGCACGGCGTCGATCGACCTCGACATCCCCGTCACCGCCAACGACACCCTGTCCTGGCGGCTCAAGGTCGACTCGCCGATCGACGCCGGCACCCTGCGCTGGGTCCCGCGCGCCCACTACACGTCCGCGCAGGGCCTGGACTCGGTGGTCGACGACAAGGGCAACCCGGTCCTGGTCATCAACCCGCCCTACGACCTGGACATGTACCCAGTCTCGACGCTGAGCGCGCCGCAGGCGAGCTACACCGCCACGCAGACCGGCACCATCACCGTCGACCCGGCCCTGGCCTTCGACTTCGCAGGCCAGACCCCGAACACCCGCGTGGTCTTCACGGTCAAGAAGCGCGGCGCCCTCCTGGCCAAGCGCGTGATCGACATCGTGAACGGCCAGGTCCCGGCAGACCTCCGGGTCACGGCCCAGGTGAATCAGGGCGACGAGCTGTTCTTCGACTTCGCCACCCTCGACACCGGCCTCCCCGGGCGCCTGACCAGCCAGTCGGCGTCGGTCTCCTACGACGGCACGAACTTCGTCGCCGTCCCCAGCGCGCTGCACGCCTCCGCCGAGCAGGGAGCGTTCGCCCAGCCGTACCGGGGTTGGGGCGCGATCGGCTACCAGGGCAACCGCGACCGGGCGACCCAGCCCATCAAGCGGTCCGACCTGGTGCTGGACGAGAGCTACAAGAACGACCTGCCCGGCGGCCCCACCGAGGCCGACGTCCCCGGCTTCACCAACGACCCCAAGGTGAAGCAGCCCAGGATCACGGTGTTCGCACCCCTCCCGGCCCAGGACCGCTGGGCGGGCGCGGACGACAACACCTGGGTCGCCCGGGACACGTCGTCCAGCTCCCGGTTGGGCCTGGACACCATCGACGTGATCAGCGACGGTGACGTGGCCGGTGCCGCGGCGGTGTCCAGGCGTGGCCGGACGCAGCAGATCTCGACCACGTTCGGCGCGAGCATCCCGGGCGTGCCGATCGGGGCGGGCGCGAGCGTGGCCAAGGGCCGCACCACCGGCCAGCTGGACTTCCTCGACCTCAACGGCGACCGGTTCCCCGACGTCGTGGGCTCGGCGGGCGTCCAGTACTCCGACATGACCGGCGGGCTGGGCGACCAGCGCGGCAGCGTCGGCGGCGCGGTGCGCGAGTCGGAGTCGCTGGCCTACGGCGTCAACGCCAACGCGGGCAGCCCCGCCCGGACCAGCGGCAACGCGCGCGGCCAGGACGCGCCCTCGGGCAGCCGCAACGCCAACAGCGCCAAGGCGGGCGTGGAGATGCCCGCGCTGGGCGTGGGCGGCAACGTCGGCGGCGGCGAGTCCGACACCGGCTACGACCTGCTCGACATCAACGGCGACGGCCTGCCGGACAAGGTGTTCGACAACGGCGACGCCGCGCTGAACCTCGGCTACTCGTTCGCGGCGCGCGAGCCGTGGCCGGGCGGCCCGGTCAACGACGGCAAGACCACCAACGCCGGCGTGAACCTGGGCTTCAACACCAACTACTACGGGTTCGCGGGCGGTGTGTCGGCGGCGGTCGGCTCGTCGGTCACCAGCGCCACGCTGCTGGACGTCAACGGCGACGGTCTGGCGGACCGCGTGTTCGCCAACGGGGACAACCCGGTGGGCGTCGCGATCAACACCGGCAACGGGTTCGGCGCGCCGACGCCGTTCCGGGGCAGCGGCGGCGAGATCGGCAAGGACGAGAACGCCACCCTCGGCGGCGGCGTGTACTTCACGTTCGGGTTCTGCTTCTTCTTCGGCTGCCTGGTGTTCAACCCTGGCGGCGACGTCTCCACCGGCATCGGTCGCGCCGAGGTGGCGCTGCGCGACGTCAACGGCGACGGCTACGCCGACCACGTCCGCTCGACGCGGGACGACGAGTTCGTGGTGGCGGCCAACAAGACCGGGCGCACGAACCTGCTGCGCACGGTGTCCCGGCCGCTGGGCGCGAAGATCGACCTGGACTACACCCGGTCCGGCAACACCTCCGACCAGCCCGACTCCAAGTGGGTGCTGTCCCGGTCGGCGGTGTTCGACGGGCACCCCGGCGACGGCCAGGACGTGCAGCTGTCGACCTATCGCTACGAAGGCGGCAAGTACGACCGGCTGGAGCGCGAGTTCCTGGGCTACGGCAAGGTCGTCGCCGAGCAGCGGGACGCGGGCGCGGGCGACGCCGTGCTGCGCACGCTGACCAACGAGTACCGCACCGACACCGTGTACGCGCGCGGCCTGGTCACCCGGTCGGTGACCGCCGACGCGGCGGGCCGGCTCTTCCAGGAGACGGTCAACACCTACCAGCTCCGGGACGTCAACGGCGGCGGCACCGCCAACCCGGCGTCCACCACGGCGACGGTGTTCCCGCTGCTGGCCCGCGTGGACAAGCACTTCCACGAGGGTCAGGCCAACCCGGGCAAGTCCACGTACACCGAGATGGCGTACGACGACTACGGCAACCTGATCAGGTCGTTCGACGCCGCCGACGCCGGTCCGGGTGACGACGTGGAAGCCGAGTTCGGTTACACGGCGTCGATAGCGGCCTGTCGGGACCGCAACATCGTCGGCGTGGCGAACCTGGTCCGCGAGTCCGGGACGAGCCCGCGCACCCTCATGCGGCACCGCGAGTCCACGGTGGACTGCACCTCCGGTGACGTGAAGGTGGTCAAGGAGATCCTGCCCGATGGGTCTGCGGCGGTCAGCGACCTGACCTACCACCCCAACGGCAACCTGCGCACCATCACCGGTCCGACGAACAAGAACGGGCAGCGGTACAAGCAGGAGTACGACTACGACACCGTCGTGGGCGTGCACGTCGAGCGGATCAAGGACAGCTTCGGCTACGAGTCCACGGCCACGCACGACATCCGCTTCGGCCTGCCCGACCTGACCATCGACGAGAACCACCAGTCCCTGCGCACGTCCTACGACAGCGTGGGCCGCGTGGATGAGATGGTCGGGCCGTACGAGCTCGGTTCCGGCCGGGCGACGATCGACTTCGAGTACCACCCGGAGGCGAGCGTCCCCTACGCGGTCACCCGGCACCTCGACCGCACGGCCACCGGGGTCCGCGACGACACGATCGACACGATCCAGTTCGCAGACGGCCTGGCCCGCCCAGTGCAGAGCAAGCAGGACGGCACGGTCGCGACCGTCGCCGGGGCGGCCCCGGCCGACGTCATGGTGGTGTCCGGACGGGTCACGTTCGACCCGCTGGGCCGGGTGGTCGAGCAGTACTACCCGGTGACCGAGCCCAAGGGCGCGGCCAACACCTCCTTCAACCCGGCGTACGACACCGTGGCCCCGACGAAGCTCAGCTTCGACGTCATGGACCGCAGCGTGAAGTCCGTGCTGCCGGACGGGACCTCGTCCCAGCTGTCGTACGGCTTCGGCGTCGACCGGTCGGGCACGACCCGGTTCGAGACGGTCGCCACCGACGCCAACGGCAAGCAGCGCCGCACGTACACCGACGTGCGCGTGCTGACCACGTCGGTGAAGGAGGTCAACGCCGGCACGCCGATCTGGACCAGCTACGGCTACGACCCGATGGGCCAGCTGACCAGCGTCGTGGACGACAAGGGGAACACGGCGAAGGCCGAGTACGACAACTTCGGCCGCCGCACGGTCGTGGACAGCCCCGACTCCGGCCGCACCGAGACCCGGTACGACCTGGCGGGCAACAAGACCGCCAAGATCACGGCCAAGCTGCGTGAAGCGGGCAAGGCCGTCGAGTACGACTACGAGTACAACCGCCTGGCGGGCATCCGGTACCCGGTGTTCACCGGCAACAACGTCACCTACACCTACGGCGGTCCGGGCGCGCCCGACAACGGTGCGGACCGGGTGGTGGCCGTGCGCGATGCGGCCGGCACGGTGACCCGCAAGTACGGCGCGCTGGGCGAGAAGACCAGCGAGACCCGCACGGTCACCGCTCTCGTCACGCCCGCGCGGACCTACACCACCCAGTACCGGTACGACTCGTTCAACCGCGTGCTGGACATGACCTACCCCGATGGCGAGGTGCTGCGCTACGAGTACGACTCCGGCGGCCAGGTCAACCGGGCCACCGGGCGCAAGGCCGGGTTCGACTACCCGTACCTCGCGCGCATGGACTACGACAAGTTCGGCCAGCGGTTGGTGCAGGAGACCGGGACCGGCGTGCGCACCACGTTCGCCTACGACCCGGAAGACCGTGCGCTGAGCAACCTCAAGTCGAAGTTGGCAGACGGGCACCAGTTCCAGGACATCACCTACGAGTACGACAACGTGGGCAACGTCCGGTCCCTGACCAACACGGTGCCGCTGCCGCACGGCAAGCCGATCGGCGGTCCGAGCAAGCAGACCTACCGCTACGACGACCTGTACCGGCTCACGTCCGCGACCGGCGAGTACAAGGACAAGGACAACAAGCTCGACCGGTACTCGATGACGCTGGCCTACGACTCCATCCACAACCTGACCAGCAAGAGCCAGCGCCACGAGATCCTGGTGCAGTCCGGCACGTCGTCGCTGTCGTCTGCGGAGTCCTCTGGCTCGTCGCAGACCTTGGCCGACGAGCCGGTCACCGACCCGGCGACCGGCGAACCGCTGCCGCCGTTGGGCGCGATCGAACCCGAGGACCAGCAGGTCTCGGCGGAGACGACCTCGAGCGGTTCGGGCACCTCGGGGACGGCCTACACACCGATCGCGTACTCGGTGCAGGAGGCCACCACCGCCCAGGAGCAGAAGAAGACCACCTACGACTACACCTACTCCTACGACAGCCCCAAACCGCACGCGGCCACGGGCATCGGCCCGATCAACGAGTCCTACGACCCCAACGGCAACCTGGTCGACTCGGTCAACACCCTGCCGCCCGCGCCCGGCAAGCGCCGGCAGCTGGTGTGGGACGAGGAGAACCGGCTGGCGTGCAACCAGGACCACAGCCGCAACAAGACCGTCGCCCAGCACCCGGACACCTGCACCAGTCCCCAGCAGCCGGCGACCGTGCGGTACGTCTACGACGACGAGGGCAACCGGGTCGTCAAGAACGCCGGTCCGCAGCACATCTACCCCAACCGGGCGTTCAGCGAGCGCAACGGGACGTCGTTCAAGCACGTGTTCGTCGGTGACACCCGGATCGCCACGAAGACGGTCAAGACCGACTCCACCTACGAGAACCACCACTTCTACTTCCACGCCGACCACCTCGGGTCGTCCGGGTACGTCACCGACGAGCACGGCAACCTGACCGAGCACACCGAGTACTTCGCGTTCGGCGAGCCGTGGGTGCAGGAACACCCGGCGCAGCCGACGCCGGTCCCGTACCTGTACGGGTCCAAGGAGTTGGACGAGGAAACCGGCTTCTACTACTACGGCGCCCGCTACTACAACCCGCGGACTCAGTTGTGGCAGAGCCCGGACCCGATCCTCGAGTCCTACTTGGACGGTGCGCCCGGCGGGGGCGTGTACCAGCCGTTCAACCTGGCGTCGTACACGTACAGCCGCAACAACCCGGTGAAGTACACCGACCCGGACGGCCGGTACGTGGAAAGCGCGTGGGACGCCATCAGCCTGGGCATCGGCGTGGCGAGCTTCGTGCAGAACGTGCGCGAGGGCAACGGCTGGGGCGCGGCCCTGGACGCCGTGGGCATCGTCGCGGACGGCGCGGCCCTGGTGCTGCCGGTGGTCCCCGGCGGTGCGGGTGCCCTGATCAAGGCCGGTCGGGCGGCGGAGAAGGGCGTCGAGGTCGTCAAGGCCGCCGACCGGGCACGGGACGCTGAACGGGCGTTGCAGGGCGCGCGGGCGGCGGACAAGGGTGGTGACGCGGCCAAGGCGGCGCGCAACACGTCCGTGCCGTGTGCGGTGCCCAACAGCTTCACGCCGGACACGCCGGTGTTGATGGCTGATGGCAGCCGGAAGCCGATCAGTGAGGTGCAGGTCGGCGATCTGGTCCTGGCCACCGACCCTGAGACCGGTGCGAGCGAGGCCCGTCCCGTCACCGACCTGATCGTCGGCGACGGCTCGAAGGACCTGGTGGAGATCACCGTCGACACCGGTTCCGGCAAGGGCACGGTCATCGCCACCGATGGTCACCCGTTCTGGTCGGTCGACCTGAACTCGTGGGTCGAGGCCGGGCAGGTCGAGGTCGGTGCGCTGCTGCGCACCGGCAGCGGCACGTACGTCCAGGTGGTGGCCGTTCGGGCGTGGACCCAGCAGCAACGGGTGCACAACCTGACCGTCGACGGCCTGCACACGTACTTCGTGGCAGTCGGTGCCGTCGACGTCCTGGTGCACAACTGCGGTGGTCCCGTCATCCGCAACAAGCACCTGGCCGGCAAGACCCACCCGAAGACCGGCGTGCCCTTCGACAAGAACGGCTTCCCGGACTTCTCCAAGTGGCGCCACCCGAAGGTGCCGGACGTGCGCATCAAGCTCACCGGCAACCGGAAGCTGGACGAGAAGCTGGCCAACGAGGCAGCGGGCCTGAAGAGCACGCCGAAGGACTACACCTGGCACCACCACCAGGACAGTGGTCGAATGCAACTCATCAGGCAGGACGTCCACAGCGCCACGGGCCACACCGGAGGGCACGCGTTGAAGACGCATGAGTGACGAGTTCTGGGAGGAGGACCCGTACTTCACGGGTCCTCCTCTGACCGAGGAGCTGGTCCGCAGGGCGGAGGCGTTGTTGGGCGTCCGGCTCCCGCGGACCTACCTCGGGTTGTTGGCGCGGCGCAACGGCGGTACCCCTCGCCGCCGTTGCGTCTTCACGCCGTTTCCGACGTCCTGGGCTCCCGATCACTTCGAAATCCGGGGGTTGCGGGGGATCGGGGGGAAGTGGGGGATCGACTCGCCGGACCTGGGGAGTCGGTACCTGGTGGTGGAGTGGGGGTATCCGGACGTCGGGGTGGTGATCTGCCAACTGCCTTCGGCGGGGCACGACACGGTGATGCTGGACTACCGGGAGTGCGGGCCGGAGGGGGAGCCTGCGGTGGTGTACGTGGACGAGGACCGGGTGCCGAGGCGGGTGGCGGATTCGTTCGAGGAGTTCACGACGATCCTGCGCACCTGCCCCGACTGACCCCGGCACCCACGCGCTGGCGCGCTCGCAAGATCAAGAGCGAAAGCCAAAAGCGAAAAGCGGACGCTCGCCGCTGGGCAGGCCCCCGGGGTGGAAGGGCGTCGGTTTCTTTCCCCGTCCGGCCTGCCGGAGGCAACCACACTTGGCCCGTTTGAGCAACCGGAAAAGCTGGTTGCACAAACGGGCCAAGCGCGGTTGGGCTGCGCCCAGGCCGGACGGGGAAAGAAACCGAGGCCCTTCCTGTGGGCTGTGCAGCTCGGGCTCGCGCCTTCGGCGCAAAAGCGGCGCGGCCGGTGAGGGGGTGGTGGCGTGGGCTTGCGGCTGGCGGGGCCGAACAGCGGGCTGAGTGGTGGGGGCGTGTTGGTGGTGTTTGTCGGAAGTTCACCGTTGGTCGGTACGGTTGGGTGGTTGTCAACCTGGGGAGGCTTCATGCGTGTGCAAAAGATCGTTGCCCTGGTGTGTGCGACCCTCGCCGCCACCGCCGTGCCCGCCGCAGCGGCCGAGTCGCACTCCGAGCGGATCCTGTTCAACGGTGGTGGTGAGTCGTTCAACGGGATCGCCTACCACTCGTTCCGCATCCCGTCCCTGGTCCGCACCAACGACAACACCCTGCTGGCATTCGTCGAAGGTCGTGCCGCGAGCAACGGTGACTACGGCAACATCAACCTGCTCTACAAGCGCTCCACCGACAACGGCGCCACCTGGTCGGGGCTGCGGGAAGTCGTTGGGAGCGGGCAAGGGGTGTGGGGGAACCCGACTGCGGTCGTGGACCGGTCGAACAACAAGGTGTGGTTGTTCCTCAACCACCAGCCCGAGGGCGCTGACCCCGTGAACTCCTGGGACGACCGCCAGGTCTGGCTCACCTCCAGCACCGACGACGGGCTGACGTGGGCCGCGCCCGCCAACATGTCGGCGACGCTCAAGCCTCGCACGCTCGCCAACGGCGGCAGTTGGAACTGGGATGCGGTCGGGCCCGGAGTCGGGATCCAGACCACCGTGCGCAACCCCGGGCGTCTGGTCGTCCCCGCTCAGCACCGCAACATCTACAGCGACGACCACGGTGCGACCTGGCGTGTCCAAGTCCTCCGGGCGACCTCGGGTGCGGCGATGGAGCAGACGGGCGAGTCGACCGTGCTCGAACTGGCAGACGGCACGCTCTACCGCAACGACCGGCCCACCACGTCGGCCTGGGAAGCGGACAAGCGTCGGCTGGTCGCGCGGGGCACGATCGAGGGTGGGTTCAGTGCGTTCGCGGCGGCGGGGTGCTTGCTGGATCCCAAGAACGAGGCCTCGACCATGCGCTACAACTCCGACGCGCCGGCGCGGATCGCGTTCGTCAACTCGGCCAGCACCGAGACCCGGACGAAGATGCGCATCCGGATGAGCGAGGACGAAGGCCGCACGTGGAGCTACAGCCGGCCGTTCTCCGATGCGCCGCTGCCGGGGGAGAGCGCCACCTACAAGGAGGGCGGCTACTCCAGCATCGTCAAGACCGCCGACTACCACGTGGGCGCGTTGATCGAGGTCAACGAGAACACCTCCAGCAGTTCCACTTCCCACCGCTCGATCGCGTTCCGCAAGGTCAACCTGCCCTGGATCAAGGGCGGGGTGTCGGAACCGGGGTGTGACGGCGGGATCTGATCAGGTGAGGCGCTCGCGGAAGAAGTTCAGGATCTCGTCGCGGGCGGTGACGGTCGGGTGGCCTTCCCGGTCGACGAGGTGGACCGTGACGACGCTGTGCGGGTAGTCGACGTGCTTGGCGAAGAACGGGGGCACGTCCTCGTTGACGTCGTCGGGTAGTTCGCGGCCGACGAACCTGTCGCCCAGGGCGTCGGTGTAGGCGGCGAAGCGCTGGGCCGTGCAGATCAGGTCGCCCTGGAAGCGGTAGGCCAGGACGGTCAGGTCTTCGCGGTCCAGCCTCTCGCGCACCGCGCGCAGCTCGTCGGGGGCGATCTCCAGGCCGGCGGGGTCGTCCAAGGGGAGGGACGGCTGGGCGAGGACGGGGGCCAGGACGGCGGGTTCGAGCATCATGGTCAGGGCGAAGTTGCCGGTGAAGCACATGCCGATGGCGCCGACGCCGGGACCGCCGCACTCGTCGTGCGCCTGTCGGGCCAGGGCCATCAGCCACCGGGTGACGGGGCTGGAGCCCTGGTTCGCGAACGCCCGGAACTCCTTGCTCACGCACGCCCGCCGCGCCACCGCGTACCCCTCGTCGGCGTCCGGCACCGCGCCGTCCCGGCCGAACAGCGACGGCAGGTAGGCGGTGAACCCGGCGTCGCGCACCCAGCGGGCGAAGCGGGCCACCTGGGGGCTGATGCCGGGCATCTCGGCCATGACGATGACGGCCGGTCCCGTGCCGGTGACGTGCACGGTCTTGGTCGTGCCGTCGATCGTGACCGTGCGGTGGTCGAAGTCGTCCAGGGTGTCCACGGCGGTGATCCTCGGTGGTGGACACTGGGTGGCGGGAGTGGCGGATTCGACAACGATCGGGGATTTCTCGCCATGACGTCCGTGCGGGTGCTGGCGCCGGAGGGCGCGATGCGGTCGAGCGTGGCCATCACGTTCGACGTGCTCGACACCGCGAACCGGGTGCGGGCGCGGACGTTCACGCTGGTCGACGGGGAAGCCGACCTCGTGGTGCTGCCGGGGTTGGGGTTGACCAGCGGGGCCGAGGTGCGGGACTTCCTCGCCCGAGCGGACGCGGTGGCGGCGGGCCGGGTGCTGACCGACGCGGTGGCGCGCGGAGCGGAGGTGGCGACCTCGTGCTCGGGGGCGTTCCTGCCCGCCGCGCTGGGGCTCCTCGACGGTCGGCGTGCCACGACGTCGTGGTGGCTGGCCCCGCTGTTCCGCCGCCTGCACCCGGCCGTGGACCTGGACGCGGACGCGCTGGTGGTCCGCGACGGCCCGATCACCACCGCCGGTGCCGCGATGGCCCACCTGGACCTGATGCTGACCCTGGTCGCGCGCCACGGCGGGGCGGACCTGGCCGACCGCTGCGCCCGCTACCTGCTGGCCGACGTGCGGGCCGGCCAGTCGAACTACATGGCCCTGGGTTTCCTGACGGCCAGTGACCCCGACGTGGCGGCGGCGGAGCGGTGGGCGCGAGCGCACCTTGAGGAGGACGTGTCGGTGGCCGACCTGGCGGCGGCGGTCGGCCTGTCCACCCGGACCTTCGCCCGGCGGGTGGAACGCGCGACCGGCCACTCCCCGGTGCGCTTCCTCCAACGCCTGCGCGTGGAGACCGCGCTGGACCTGCTGACCACCACCGACCTCCCGGTGGCCGACATCGCCCGCCGCGTGGGCTACGCGGACCCGACGACGCTGCGCCGGGTCCTGCGCCGCGACACCGGGCGCAGCCCCCGCGACCTGCGTGGTCACGCGGGTGGGGACAGGACCAGTCGGCGGGCGAAGTTGGTGTAGCGCATGCGGTCGAACGCCTTCGCCATCGGCTGGTTGGCCAGGTCGGTGTCGGCGCGGATCACGTCCGCGCCCGCCTCCTCGGCCAGGAACCGGGTGATCTCGGCGAGGACGTCGTCCACGTAGCCGTGGCCGCGGTGCTCGGGCAGAACACCCAGGTAACCCACCACGGGGAAGCTCGTGTTGCGGGACGGCAGGCCGAAGCCCACCGGCTCGCCCTCGGGTGTCTCCGCCACGAACCACCACGACCGGTCACCCACCATGGAGTCGCGGTAGAACGCCACGTCCGACCGCGCCTGTCGCTCCGCGCCCACCTTCGCGGCCTCCTGGGAGCTCGCGGCGTCCAGGGAGTGCTCCAACACCCGCCGGAACAGGTCCACGAAGACCTCGTCGTCCGGTTCCGGCCGGAAGCGCAGGCGGGGTGACGGGGCCGGGACGCCCGAGTCGCGGGTCCACTCGTAGCGCAGCCGTTCCACCGGCTCGGTCAGGCCGGCCCGGGCGGCGGCGTCCCGACGCCACTCCAGCGCGGCGACCGACTCGGGGTCGTCGCGCCAGTCGGCCGGCAGCAGCACGTGGTACTCCAGCGCGGTCCCGTAGGACCGGTGGGCGGCGGACAGCAGCTCCCCTGCCAACTGGGCGCGGTCGTCGCCGGCGCGGGCGTGGAGGGTGTCGAGGGCGGCGGGCTCGGACTGCTCCGGCGGACCCCACCACACGGCGACGGCGTGCACCTCGCCGTCCTCCTCGGCGATCCACGTCCACTCGGGCCGGTATTCGGTGGTGGCGAGGCGCTTCCGGAACGCCTCGACGTCGCTCCAGGCGCCGACCCCGCCGACCGCCAGCAGCGGCAGGACGCGGTCCACGTCGGATTCGGTCATGGGGCGGAAGATCACATGTTCTCCAGGTGTGTCAGTGCGAAGAGGTCGGCCCACTGGCCCGCGGTCAGGTCGCGGGGGAGTGCGGTGTCGGGCAGGTGGCGGCGGGTCCAGCGGGTGACGGCCGGGCGGGTGCGGGCTGGTGCGGCGGCGGTGAGGACCTGGCGGGCGCCTCGGCCCCGGCCGGTGAACGCGCGGTGCACGAAGTCCTGGTAGGTGGCACGGCGGTCGGTCGGGACCAGCGGGTCGGGGCGGCGGGTGAGGGTGAGCAGGCCGCCGTCCACGCCGGGCCTGGGGGTGAACGCGGCGGCGGGCACCCGGCGCAGCAGGGCGAAGTCGAACCAGGGCCACCACTGCGCGGTCATGAGGGTCGCCCCGCCCACCCCCGCCCGCCGCCGCGCCACCTCCCACTGCACGAGCAGGACGGCGGAGGTCCAGTGCCCGGCGCGCAGGACCCGGCGCAGCATGGCGGTGGTCCGGTGGAAGGGCAGGTTGCCCACCAGCACGTGCGGCGCGCGCGGCAGGCGGTGGGTCAGGAAGTCGCCCGCGACCACCGTGGTCGTCGGGCCGACGCGGGCGGCCAGCGACGTGGCCAGCCGCCGGTCCACCTCGATCGCCGTCACGGGGCGTCCGAGGGCTTGCAGGGGGAGGGTGAGAGCGCCGTCGCCCGCGCCGATCTCCACGATCGGCAGCGGCGGGGTCGCGGCGACCGCCCGCACGACGGCGGCGACGACGGTCCGGTCGGTGAGGAAGTTCTGGCCGAGCTCGTGCCGGCCTGGGTACTGCGTGCGCACTGCTGCTCCGCGGCTTCGTGGTGAACCGGGCAGCACTCCTGGCCGCCCGGCGTGGACACGCTGGAGCGGCGGAACTCGTCGATACCGGACAAGGCCGCCGCTAGGCGCGGCGGAGCCGGGTGAAAGCGGCGAAGGCGCAACACATGGGGCCGACCCTAGATCGGCACGCGCGGCGCTGGGAAACGGTTTTCCGCGCCGGGCCGCTAGACCGCCGGGACGTGGGCCTTGAGCAGAGCCAGCCGGCTGGCGGTGCGTTCCAGGTCGAGGGCCCGCGCGTCCGCGGTCAGCACGTCGCCCTCGCTCACCAGCACCAACCGGACGTCCCGGTCGACCAGCACGTCCACCACGTTGGCGAACCGCTGCTGCGCCTCCCGGTCCCGAGTGGACAGTGGTGGCACACCGCTGATCACCCACGACGGGTACCGCTGCGCGAGCACGAGGTAGTCCTGGGTGGACGTCGGCCGCTCGCACAGGTCCGCGAAGTCGAACCACACCAGCCCGTCCGCCACGCCGACCGCCCGGATCTCGCGGCCGTTCACCGGCAGCACGACCGGGTGCTCGGGGCGGACGAGCCCGAGCGACGCCAGCTGCGCGTCGGTCCCGGGCGAGCACCACACCCCGGTCTCGAACACCGATCGCGGCGCGCCCACGGGGGTTCGCCGGTAGTCGGTCGGCCCGGCCACCTCGACCACCTCCATGCTCGCCTCGATCATCGCGATCCCGGGCCGGAAGTGGTCGTGGTAGAGCGGGTTGGGCAGCAGGCCCGCGGGCGGGTAGTTCGAGGTCACCAGCAGCACCACGTGCCGCGCCCGCAGGGATTCCAGCAGCCGCAGCACCAGCATCGCGTCGCCCACGTCGTGCAGGTGGAACTCGTCGAAGTGCAGCAGCCGGCAGTCCCCGGTCAGCTCGGCCACCGCCTCCTCCACCGCGCCGGGGGTGTGCAGGCGTGCCGAGATCCGGGTGTGCAGCTCGCGGAAGAACTCGTGGAAGTGCACCCGGCGCTTGCGGCGCACCGGCACCAGCTCGAAGAACGTGTCGGCGAGCCAGCTCTTGCCGCGCCCGACCGGCCCCCACAGGTACACCCCGCGCGGGTGGCCGCCGAACACCGCGGTCAGCTCCGCGCCCAGCTCGGCGAGCCGGGCCGCCGCGTGCTCCTGCGCCGCGTCGAGCACGTACCCCCGTTGCCGGGCCGAGTCGTGGAACCGATCGAGTAGTTGTCGTGCGCGCACCTACCGCATCCTTCCCTGAATGCGTTAACTTGGGGAACGATGGGTGATGATATGTACTCCGTCGAGCAGGTCGCGGACCGGCTCGGCCTGCACGTCCGGACCGTCCGCGGCTACATCCGCAGCGGTCGGCTCAAGGCCGTGCGGATCGGCAAGCAGTACCGGATCGCGCGCGCCGACCTCGCCGCCCTGCTCGGCCGACCCGACCCGCCCCGCCGGGCGGTGGAGGTCTCGACGGTGGTCGAGGTCGACGGCGTGGACGGGGCCGGCGCCGACCGGCTGGGCACGCTGGTGCTGGCGAGCGTGGGCACCGCGCCCGACGCCGCGCACCCGTTGCGCGTGCAGACCCTGTTCGACGAAGAGAGGAACCGGATGAAGATCGTGGTGTTCGGCGGTCCCGCCGCCACCGCCGACGTGCTGCACCTGATCGCCGCCGTGCTCGACGCCGACAACGGCTTGTTCGCCGGGGAGGTCGACGGTGGCTGACGTGGTGCGCGAGCGGGAGGGCGTGCCGGTGCTGGAGTGCGACCCGGACGGTCCGCCGATCGCGACCGTGGACGACGCGGTGGAGCTCGTCGGCTCGGTGTTCCTCGGCGCGCGGGTCGCCGCGGTGCCGGTGCGGCGGCTGGACGAGCGGTTCTTCGCGCTCGGCACCCGGTTCGCGGGCGAGGTCATGCAGAAGTTCGTGAACTACCGGCTGCGGTTGGCCGTCGTCGGGGACATCTCGGCGCACCTGGCGTCCAGTGCGGCGCTGCGGGCGCTGGTCGCGGAGTCCAACCGGTCCGACCACGTGTGGTTCGTGCCCGACTTCGCCGCCCTGGACGACCGCCTGCGCGCGACCGCTCCCCGGTAGCCTGGGACGGTGGCAGACGAGGTCCCGGCGGACGTGGTCCAGGCGCTGCGGGCGCTGTCCAACCCGCTGCGGCTCCAGCTGCTGACCTGGCTGCGCGAGCCCGAGCGCAACTTCGACCTGGCCGGTGCCGAGGTCGACCCGCACGAGGTCGGGGTGTGCGTGAGCCACATCCAGGCGAAGGTGGGGCTGGCGCAGTCCACGGTGTCGGCGTACCTGTCCGAACTCCAGCGCGCCGGCCTGGTGCGGGCCACCCGGGTGGGCAAGTGGACCCACTACAAGCGCGACGAGCAGCGCATCGCCGAGCTGCTGACGGTCCTGGGCAAGACTCTGTGATCGGGTAGCCGCTGGTCACGGGTCGGATGAGGGGGTCGGTGCCGACGTCATATCGAAGTTCCGCGATACTTCGATGTGAGTGATCCGCGGAACACTGATGGGGGTGCCCGATGGGCAACGACCTGGGGCTGGGCGCGTTCGGGGTGTGGACCTTCGACTTCGAGGACCACCCCGCCGCGCTGGTGCGCGACTCGGTGCAGGAGTTGGAGGAGCTGGGCTGGCCGGCGGTCTGGGTGCCGGAGGTCGGTGGGCGGGAGGCGTTCTCGCTCGCCGGGTACCTGCTGGCGGTCACCGAGCGGATGAGCGTGGTCAACGGGATCGCCCAGATCACCGCCCGGGAAGCGGCGGCGGCCCGGGGCGGCGGTGTCCTGCTGGCCGACGCCTACCCGGGGCGGCACGTCCTGGGCCTGGGGCTCGGCGCCGGGCGACCGGGCGTCAAGCCGCTGACCGCGGTGGCCGAGTACCTCGACGCGTTCGACGGCGCGGAGGAGGTGCGGCGAGTGCTGGCCGCGTACGGGCCGAAGATGCTGGAACTGGCCCGCGACCGCACGTCCGGCGCGCACACGTACAAGGTGAACGTGGCGCACACCGTGCAGGCGCGGGAGATCCTCGGACCGGACGCGTTCCTCGGGGTCGAGCACGCCGTCCTGCTGGAGACCGACCCGGACCGGGCCCGAACGGTTGCACGGGAACACCTCGTGCCGTACCTGTCGACGCCGTACAACCTGGCCAAGTTCCGGCGACTGGGCTACACGGAGGATGATCTCACCGGCGGTGGCAGCGACCGGTTCGTGGACGACATGGTGTTCTGGGGCGACCTGGACACCGTGGTGGACCGGCTGCGCACGCAGCAGGAGGCCGGCGCCGACCACGTGGGCGTGCAGGTGATCGGCGTCCGGGCCGGGGAGACCGCCATGCCGCAGTGGCGCGCCCTGGCGGAGGCGCTGTCGCCGGGGGTGTGATCGCCGCGCGGGCGGGATGCGCCAGGATGTCCGGATGCGGTTCCCGCGCTCCCGCCCGCTGATCGTCGTGACCTTGATCGTGGTCGTCCTGCTGCCGCTGGGGGCCGTGGGCGTGATGTCCTTGGCGAGCGCTCGCGGCTACCAGCTCTTCGGCGGCCTGACCAACCGCGTCCGGACCACGGAGAAGGTCGTCGCCCTGACCTTCGACGACGGTCCCCACCCCGCCGGCACCCGGGCGCTGCTCGACTCGTTGAAACGCAAGGACGTCCGAGCCACGTTCTACGTGACGGGCCGCGAACTGTCCGAACACCCGGACCTCGGCAAGGCGATCGCCGACGCCGGCCACGAACTGGGCAACCACTCCTACCACCACGAACGGATGGTCTTCGTGACCCCGGCCTTCGTGGCGGACGAAGTGGAACGCACGGACGACCGGATCCGGGCCACGGGCTACCAGGGCGAGATCACCTTCCGCCCCCCGAACGGCAAGAAGCTCGTGGCCCTACCGCACTACCTGAGCGAACACCACCGCAAGACGATCATGTGGGACGTCGAACCGGACTCCGGCGAGCAGGCGTCGAAGCGGAGCGCGGACGAGATCGTCCGGGCGACCCTCGACCAGACCCGGCCGGGGTCGATCATCCTGCTGCACGGCATGTACCCGGGACGGGACCGGACGCGGGCGGCGGTGGAGCCGATCGTCGACGGGTTGCGGGAGCGGGGGTACCGGTTCGTGACGGTGTCCGAACTCCTGACCTTGGGTCCCGACGACTAGGGTCTGCGGTCGTGTATGTGAAGTTGTGCGGCCTGCGCACCGCGGCGGATGTGGCCACTGCTGTCGACGCCGGTGCCGACGCGATCGGTGTGGTGCTCACCGCCAGTCCTCGTCAGGTGTCTCCGGAGACCGCGCGTGCCCTGGTCCGGGAAGTGCCCTCGGACGTGCTGACCGTCGGGGTCGTGCTCGGGGTGCCGGCGGACGAGGTTGTCCGGTTGGCTCGTGAGAGCGGGGTGGGTGCCGTGCAGTTGCACGGGGCCTACCCGGAGTCGGCGTTCCGCGAGGTGGCCGTGTTGGGGGTGCCGTTGATCCGCGCGGTGGGTTTGACGCCGGAGACGGATGTTCGGGTCGGGGCGTTTGGGGAGGACATGTTGTTGCTGGACTCCCCTGTTGCCGGGTCGGGGCATCGGTGGGACCTGTCGGCCTTGGATGGCGCTCGGCCCGAGGGCAAGTGGCTGCTGGCGGGCGGGTTGGGGCCGGACAACGTGGCGGAGGCGGTTGCGCGGGCTCGGCCGTGGGGGGTGGACGTGTCCAGTGGCATCGAGTCGAGTCGGGGGGTCAAGGACCACGGGTTGATGCGGGCCTTCGTGGCTGCCGCGCGCGGTTAGGCGCGGTCACCAGCTCGCTGCCCCCGCGAACGAAGTGGCGGCGGGCCGGTAGCCCAGGTGGGTGCGGGCGGCGGTGGTGTCCAAGGTGCGTTCGTGGGCCAGGTGGCTGATCGCGTACCTGGTCAGGCGTGGTGGTGTTCGTGAACGGGCTAGGCGGAAGATGCGCTCGGCGATCGCTGCTGCCGGCCACGCGACCTGTAGTGGTAGGTGGCGGATGCGTATGTCCAGGCCGCGTTCGGTCAGCAGGGAGCGCAGGGCGTCCTCCAGCACGACGGGTTCGGCGTCGGCCACGTTGTAGACGCCCGGCTCGCCCGTGCACGCCAGCAGCGTCGCCTGCACCAGGTTGTCGATCGACGTCAGCGACTGCCGTGCCCGACCGTCGCCGACCAGGAACAACGTCCGGCCCCGGATGGCGCTCAGCACCCGCGGCAAGAGGGTCGGGTCGCCCGGCCCGTACACGGCGTGCGGTCGGAGGACCACGGTGTCGGGGCGGTCCAGGAGTAGCCGTTCCGCCTCTGC
Organism: Saccharothrix variisporea; assembly: GCF_003634995.1. Classification (GTDB taxonomy): domain Bacteria; phylum Actinomycetota; class Actinomycetes; order Mycobacteriales; family Pseudonocardiaceae; genus Actinosynnema; species Actinosynnema variisporeum. Next base: position 265,656 of record NZ_RBXR01000001.1, read on the forward strand.
CTTTGTTGCGCCGTAAGGGGTCAAGTAGCGCGATACGGGGGCCTCGGACTCCACGGCGTTCACGTTGGGGGTGAACGGGTCGTAGACGCTCGCGGAGGACATGTGCACGAAACGCGCGCCCGGGAAGGACGCCAGCACGTGCCTAGTGCCGTCCACGTTGACCCGCCGGACGCGTTCGGCCGGCCCCCAGTCCGTGACCGCCGCCGCAGAGTGCACTACGGCGTCCACCTGCGGCGGATCGGGTAGGGGGCCGGTGGTGATGTCCCAGTCACGGGAGCCGTAGGCGTGCACCTGCCAGCCCCGGGCCTCGGCGGCACGGCGCACGGCCCCGCCCACGAACCCGGTCGCACCGGTGATCGCGAGGCGCATCACGGGGCCAGCTTCGCGCGGAGCATGGACCGGTCGACCTTGCGGTTGCGCCCCGCGACCGGCAGTTCCGGCAGCACGGTGATCTCGTCGGGCAGCGCCGAGGCGTCGATCAGCCCCGGCAGCGCGGCCCGGACGCGGTCGGCCAGGTCGGGGGCGGCGTCGGGCGCGGGGACCAGGGCCAGCACGATCCGCTCGTCGCCGATCTCGTCGGGCACCCCGACCATGACCGCCGCCGCGACCCCGGGCAGCGCGGCGATGGCGGGTTCGTACAGGCCCGGGTACACGTTGGTCTTGCCGCGCAGGATCATGTCCTTCTTCCGGCCGGTCAGCACGATCCGGTCGCCGTCCAGGCGGGCGAGGTCGCCGGTGGCGTGCTCGGTCAGCGGCGGTTGCCCGAGGTAGCCGCGGCACAGGTTCGGGCCGGACACCAGCAGTTCGCCGTCCTCGGCGAGCCGCGCCCGCACCCCGGGCAGCGGGCGGCCCAGCAGGTCGCCGCCGTGCGCGATCTTCTCCTCGGCGGTGGCGATCGCGACCGGCAGGATCTCGGTCATCCCGTACACGGCCAGCAACTCCACGTCCGGCAGCGCGGTTTTGGCGCGCTCGAGCAGCGGCGGGAGGACGGGCGCGGACCCGAGCAGGACCTGGCGCAGCGAACCCGGGAGCGGCACCCCGCTGTCCAGGATCACGGCCAGGTCGGCCGGGACCAGGAACGTGTGCGTGGCCCCGTCCAGGCCGGCGGCGAGCGCGGCCGGGTCTGCGGCGGGGGCGAAACCGTAGGGCGGCATGGACCAGTGCGCGCCCGCCACCAGTGCGGGCAGGCCCAGCATCATCTGGTCGGTGTGCACGCGGGTGTCCGGGCCGAGCGCGCACCGGGTGGCGAGGGCGTCCAGGGCGGCGGCCAGCGAACCCCTCGTGTGGACGACGGCCTTGGGCGCGGCCGTCGTGCCGGAGGTGAACACGATCACCGCGTCCTGGTCCGGGTTAGGCTCCGGGAAGGGTGCGTCGATCGGTTTGGCCAGGTTGCGCGTGGACACCGCTCTACGGGGCACGCCGGGCAGCCACGGGCCGGACCGGATGTGCCGCACGGGTAGTGCCGAGTAGTCGGGCAGCAGCACACCGCGTCGGCGGGCCAGCGCGCGCAGCGGACCGGGAGCGCTGGCCGCGTACAGCACGGACTCCGCCGCCGCCCAGCCCGGTCCGGCCAGCTCCGTGCGGCGGGCGAACAGCTCCGGCCCGCCGCCGGGGTCCACGAACACGACCGTGCCGCCGGCCGCGACCGTCCCGAGGGCCAGCACGATGGCGTCCGGGCCGGGACGGATGGAGAACAACATCCGCGTGCCGGGCGTGAAACCGTTGTCCCGCAGGCGTTGCGCGGTGCTCAGCACCTTGGTGGACAGCTCGGCGTAGGTCAGGGTGCGGCCACGGGCGTCGGTCAACGCGGGTCGGGGGCCGTGCTCGCGTGCCGCCTGCAACACCTCGATCAGCAGGTCAGCCACGCCGCACCACCAGCCTCTCGTAACAGGGGAGCAGCACCTTGCGGGCCGCCTTGCGGTCCACAACGGACAGTGGGGTGGCGTCGAGGACGGCGGTGAGCACGGCTCGGATCTCGGCGTGGGCCAACGGCATCCCCAGGCAGAAGTGTGGTCCCGCGCCGAACCAGAGCTGCCGGACGTCCGGCGGGTGCGGTCGGTCGGGGTCGAAGTCCCCCAGCGCGCGGGCCGCCGAGACGGTCGCGATGACCACCCGGTCACCGGCCCGCACCCGCACCCCGCCCACCTCGGTGTCGGCGGCGACGCTGCGGAGCATGACCGGCGAGGGCACGGTGACCCGCAACGCTTCCGCGATCACGTCGTCGGTTCGCACGCGGTCGCGGGCCACGCGGTTCAGCCAGCCGGTGTCGTGCAGCAGGGCGATCAGGCGCGGGAGGTAGGAGACCAGGGTTTCGGTGCCGGTGAGGACGAACGCGGCCACCGCGCCCAGCGCCTCCTCCTCGGTGAGCCCGAGTTCGCGCATCCGACCGGGCACGGTGGCCGGGTCGCCCTCGGCGTACGCGCGGGCGGCGGGCCGGGTGAGCGTGCCGAGCGCCTGCCGGCCGTGCCGCACCTGCGCCGGGGTCAGCGACGGGCGGCCCAGGCGGATCATCGACGTGATGGCCGTGCCCGCCGCGTGCGCCGCGACCGCTTCGCCCGGTGCGAGCCCGACCAGCTCGCAGATCACCGCCCCGACCAGCCGGCGCACCACGGGGACCAGGTCGACCGGTCCGGCGGCGAGGTCGTCGCGGAGGCGCTTGACGGGCTCGTCCGTCACGCGCGCGCACAGGTCGGCGACGCTGCGGGGCGTGAACAGGCCGGACAGCTTGCGCCGCAGCTCGGCGTGCGCGGAACCCTCCATGTTCAGCAGCACGGTCGGGCCGACCACGGGCGTCCACAGGTCGGCGGGCGAACCCGGACCGGTCTTGGTGAAGTGGGCGGGGTCGTTGAGGACGCGCTTGGCGATCCCGGCGTCGCTGACCAGCACACCGACCCGCGGCACCCGCACGACCGGCGCGATCCGGCCGAGCCCGCGCACCAGGGGGTAGGCCAGCGGGTGGGCGGCGAGCTGGAGGCGCAGTTCCCAGTTCACCGGATGTCCACGACGTCCGGGCGGTAGCGGTGGTCGGCGTACCAGGCCAGGGTCTTGCGCAGCCCCCACGCCCGAACGCGGCGCGACGAGCCCCGGACCACGACGTCCCGCCGCAGCCCGTAGGCGCGGGTGTGCAGGCGGACGGCGTTGACCAGCGCCCGGTCCTCGTGCAGGTCCTCGATCCGGGACCGCGGGAACCCGCCCGCCTGCGCGTACAGCTCGGCGGTGATCGCCATGTTGCAGCCGGCGGTCATCACGTACGGGCCGCGGTAGCGCGGGTCGCGGTTGCCGGGGCGGAGCTTGCCGAACAGGGAGGCGACCTCGACGGCGGCGACGAGCGCCCACCTCGTGGCCGCGGGCAGGCCTTCGTCCTCGCGGGGCAGCAGTTGCCCGGACACCAGCCGCAGCCCGTCGGCGAACGCGGCCTTCACGCGGGCGGTCCAGTCGGGGGCGGGCAGGCAGTCGGCGTCGGTGCGGGCCAGCCAGGTCGCGCCCTGCGCGATGGCGTGCCGCATCCCCGTGTCGGCGGCGGCACCCGTGCCCTTCTGCGGTTCGTGGACGACCTCCAGTCGGAGGGCGTGCTCCTCGGCGAACCGCCGGACGACGTCCACAGTGGAGTCGGTGGAACCGTTGTCCACCACCACGAGCGTGAAATCCGGGTCTTGTTGTGCCGCCAGGGCTTCCAGCGTCTTCCTGATCCCGTGTTCCTCGTTGTACGCGGGCACGACCACCCACAGGCTCACAGCCGGACCACCACCAGGCCGAGGCTGACCCCGCCCGCCAGGCCGACCAGCGCCACCAGGTCACCGGGCCCGCAGCGGCCCAGGCGCCCGGCGGTGACCAGTTGCAGCGGCAGGCTCGCCGACGCCGGGTTGCCGTGCGCGGGCAGCGTGACCACCAGCTTGTCCTTCGGCACCCCGGCCCGCTCGGCGAAGACCTCCAGGTAGGGCAGCGACACCTGGTGCACCGCGACGACGGCGAAGTCGTCCCAGGTCAGGCCGAGCCGGTCGAGCGTGTCGTCCAGGACGCCGCTGCCCAGGCCGAGGAACGCGTTCTTCAGCCGCGCCCCGTCGAGGTCGAAGTAGGTGTGCTCGGGGTCGCGCGGGTGCTGCGAGCCGCCGCCGGGCAGCGTGCCCACGTCCCACTGGGTCGAGTCGGCGGTGAACCCGCAGCCCACGACCCCGGCCTCGCCCTCGGTGAGCAGCACGGCCGCGCCCGCGTCGGACATCGTGTAGCCCGGGAACGCGCGCAGGAACTCCCGCAACCCGCCGACCTGCCACCGCACTGCCCGCGACGGAGCCTCGCCACTGGCGATCAGCACCGTGCGGTAGCGGCCGGTCGAGATCAGGGCGTCGGCGACCTCGATCGCGTTGAGCACGCTGTTGCAGGCGTTCTTGACGTCCATCACCGGGCAGCGCAGGTCCAGCTTCGCCGCCACGATGTGCGCGGTGGCGGGCTCGACCATGTCCTGGCTGGCGGAGGCGAACAGCAGGAGGTCCACCTCGCCGGGCTCGACGCCGGCGTCCGCCAACAACTTCCGCGCCGCCGCCACCGCGAGGTCCGACGCCTGCTCGTCGTCGCGCATGACGTGCCGGGACTCGATCCCGGTCAACCGCCGGATCAACCCGGGCGGTGGCGCGAACGGACCCACCCGCCGCTCCACCTCGTCCGTGCTCACCTGCTGTTCGGGCAGGTGCACCGCCACGCCTGCCAGCCGTGTCCCCATGGGTGCACGCTATCCGGGGTCGGTGCCGACCGACGTCGGTAGAACTACTCGGATGGCTCAGTCCGGCGGCTCCATCGGCCGGGGGTCGCGTTCCGGGGCGGGTGGGTTCGGTTCCGGGGTCGGCGGGACCGGGTCCGGGATGGGCGTGGGCGGCACGGGGTCGGGCTCGCCGGGGGTCGGCCGGGGCGACGGGGGCTCCGGGTGGGGGACGGTCATGGTTCCTCCTCGTGGTCGGGAGTCGGCCCTGGGTTACCCGCCGGGGGCGTCCGGAACGCTAGTCTGGCGGTGATCGTTCCCCGACGGAGTTCGCGCCCATGAATCCCTGGTTCCAGCTCGGGGCCACCCTGTTCGTCGGTCTGCTGACCGCCGGCGGCGCGCTGCTGGGCGTGCGGCTCAACGGGCGGGTCGCGGACCGGGCCACCGAGCAGCGCGAGACGCAGGCCCGGCGCGAGGAGTGGTCCAAGCGGTTCCACCAGGTCCTGGCCTACGCGCTGGACGACGAGTCGCCCCGCAAGCAGGCCGCCGGGCTGGAGCTGCTGCGGGCGTTGGCCGAGTCGGAGCTGGCCGGTCCGGACGAGCTGCTGCTCATGCGCGCCCTGGCCGACCGGGTCCTGGGACCGGTGTTGCGCGAGGTCGAGCCGGGGGAGGAGTCGGCGTGAGGCTGACCGAGGCCCACATCGCGGCGGCCCGCCTGCGGCTGGCGGTCGACGCACGCCTGGGCACCCCCACCCCGGACGCCGTACGCCGCATCGCCGCGATGACCCCCGACGGCCCGGACGCCGACGTCGTGCGCCTCCCTTCGCGCGGTGAAGTCGCGTACCAGCCCAGGGTGGCGGTGGGCAGCGGCCGGGTGGTGGGGGTGGAGCTGCTGCCCGCGGGGCCGACCGCGCCGGAGGAGCTGATCGCGGTCGCGGCCCGGCAGGTGCGGCGGTGGCTGGACCGGGGGGTGCGGCTGCCGGTGCGGGTGTCGGTGCCCCTCAGCCTGGACGAGGGGTTCGCCGGCCGGGTCGCCGCGGTGCTGCGTCAGCACGACGTGCCGCCGGGTCTGCTGCTGCTCGGGTTCGACGAATCGCAGCTGGTGGACGGCGGGGAAGCGGTCGAGTCGGCGCTGGCCCGGCTGTCGGCGGTGGGCGTCGCGCTCGCGGTGGACGGCTTCGGCACGTGCTATTCCCCGATCTCGGCGCTGCGTCCCTTCCGGTTCGGCGAGGTCCGGATCGACACCTCGTTCGCCGCTGCCGAGGACGCGTCGAGCCTCGCCGTGCTCCGGGCGATGGTGGACCTCGGTCGTGGGCTGGAGGTGGCGGTCGCGACGGCGGAGGTCGACAGCGTCGAACTGCTCGACCGGCTGACCGAGCTGGGGATCGGGATCGTCCAGGGGGATGCCGTCGCGCCCGCCATGTCGGACACCGAACTCGACGAGTGGCTGACCGACCGCGCGGACGTGGCCACCAGTTAGGGCTTGTCCAGCACGAACGCGGTGTAGTGGCAGGCGCGGGCCCAGGCCAGGTGGGCTTCCAGGCTCTCCTCGACGCCCCGCCAGTCCGCCGGGGTCAGTTCGCGCAGGCCAGGCCACCGCAGGCGCAGTGCCCGCCGCCCGACCCGAGACCGCACGGCCGCCCGGACCACGCCCGCCAGGCTCATCGGCAGTTCCAGCACCGGACGGGTCCAGTCGTGCACGGCGGTCACGGTGAAGCCGACCTCCTCAGCGCGCACGGGGTAGCGGTCCCGGGGTTCGACCTCGTCGAAGCACCAGGCCGAGCGCACGAGCCCGTGCCGGTCGACCGCGGCGATGGTGGACGGGTCCGGGGAGCGCCAGGTGAAGTCGACCAGCACCAGCCGCCCGCCCGGCCGCAGCACCCGGAACGCCTCCGCCAGGAACGCCGCCCGACCGTCCGGGCCGAAGTGGAAGGCCGCCTCCAGGCAGTGCACCCGGTCGAACACGCCCAGCTCCGCCGGCAGCGCCGTCACGTCCGCGACCGTGAACTCCGCGCCCGGCCGCGAGCCGAACCGCCGCCGTGCCTCCGCGATCTGCTCGGGCTGCACGTCCACGCCGACCGCCGTGCACCCGCGCCGGCCGAGCACGGCGGTGGACAGGCCGCGCCCGCAGCACGCGTCGAGCACGCGATCACCGGGCTCGGCGTCGAGCAGGTCCAGCGACCGGCGCACCAGCTCCCGCTGGAACCACCCGAGTCCGCCCACGCCGTGGTGCAGCGTCGGGACGGTGTAGTAGCCGACGTTGACCAGGTCGCCCCAGCCGACGTGGCGCAGCAGGTGGAACAGGACGTTCGTGTCGCTGTAGGACTCCGCGATCCGCTCCCGGTCGGCCATCTCCGGATCGTGGCACGTCCGCTCGGCCCGGTCCACAGTGGATCAGAACTTGGCCACGTTCAGCAGCGGCTCGGGCTTCTTGTCCGGGTCGGTGGACGTGGTCCACTTGTCGGTGCCCGCCTTCACCAGCGCGGCCTGCACGTCCGCGGGCTTGGCCGTGGGGTTCTTGGCCTTGTGCAGCGCCGCCGCGCCGGCCACGTGCGGGCTGGCCATCGACGTGCCCGAGATCGTGTTGTACATCTGGCCCTTGGGCCACGTGGACAGGATGCACACGCCCGGCGCGATGATGTCGACGTCCGCGCCGTAGTTGGAGAAGTCGGCGAACGTGTCGTCCTCGTCCTTGCGGCACGTCGAGGCCGCGCCGCCGTCGGGCTTGCCGTTGAAGTCGGCCAGCGCGCTGACCGTGATGACCTCTTCGTAGGTCGCGGGCACGAAGTTGGTGGCCTCGACGGCGCTGTTGCCCGCGGCCACGACATAGGTGACGCCCGCCGCGACCGACCGGCAGATGGCCTCGTGCATGGCGTCGGTGTTGGTGCCGCACTTGCTGTCGGTGCCGGTGCCGCCCAGGCTCATGTTGGCGACCTCGATCTCCTTGGCGTGCGCGGTCACGTAGTCGATGCCGCAGATGACGTCGGACCAGCTGCCGCTGCCGCTGTTGCCCAGCACCCGGACCGGCCACACGCGCGCGCCGGGCGCGACACCGACGACGCCGGCGTCGTTGTCCAGCGCGCCGATCGTGCCGGCGACGTGGGTGCCGTGGCCGTTGCCGTCGTCCGCGTTCTGGCCGGTGGAGCAGTTCTTCGCGCCGGCGGTGTGCACGTTGAGGTCGGGGTGGTCGAGGTCGATGCCGGTGTCGATGACGGCGACGTCCACGTCGACCCGCTCGTCCTTGCCGTCGATCTTGGCGGTGGGGCTGAGGTCGGCGTCGATCCGGTCGATGCCGGTGGGCAGGGTCTGGGCCGTCGTGGTGACCTCGCCGTCGGGCTGCACCAGCTTCACCCGCGGGTCGCCCGCGATCCGGGCGGCGTCCGACGGCGTCATCTTCGCGGAGTAGCCGCGCACGCTGGACTCGTACACGTGCTCGGGCGGGACGCCCAGCTCGGCGGCCACGGAGGTCACCGGCGCGTTCTCGTCGAGCAGGACGATGTAGCCGGTGGCGGTTTCCGCGCCGGCGGGTGCGGCGGTGACCGCGGTGGCCAGGAGGACGGCGGCGAAGAGGGCTGGGCCCGGAAGGCGTCGCATGACTGCTCCTCTGGGGTCTTTCGTCAAGGGGACACGCTGCTCGCACCCGTTCAGCAGGGAGTTACCTCGGCCGAACGGGGGGTAAACGCTTCCGCCATTCGCGAACCCGAAAGGGTTGCGAGCCTCCCCAGGGCAGCAACGTCAGCCCTTCGCCGCCTTGTGCGGGCCTCCCGCGTCCCGTTGGGTGGGACGGGTCTCAAACACCCGTCCGAGGGGATGCGCCTACCCGCACCCCTCGCCCCTGCGAAAGGGCGGAGCTATGAGAACGGTTCGTCATGCCCTCGTCATCGCCGCCGCGGCCGTCACCACCGCCGCGCTGATCCCCTCCACCGCCACCGCCGCACCGGCGGACCCGACCGCGCTCGCCGCGTCCCTGGGCGTCGAGCGCACCGCCGGCGTGCACCTCGACGCCGGTCGCCCGGTCGTCAACGTCACCGACAACGCCGCCGCGGCGGCCGTGCGCGCGGTGGGCGGCCAGGCCCGCCTGGTCACCCGCAGCACCCGGCAGCTGGAGGACCTGCGCACCGCGCTCGACGCCGGCACCCCCGGCACGGCGTGGGCGCTGGACCCGGCCGCCAACCAGGTCGTGGTCACCGCCGACGCGTCGGTGCCCGCCGACCGGCTCGCCGGGCTGCGCTCGGCGGCCGACCGCAGCGGCGGAGCGGTCCGCGTGGACCGCGCCACCGGCACGTTCGCCCCGCTCATCTCCGGCGGCGACGCCATCTACGGCGGCGGCTACCGCTGCTCGCTGGGCTTCAACGTGCGCAGCGGCAGCACGTACTACTTCCTGACCGCGGGCCACTGCACCAACGCCGCGAGCGAGTGGTTCGCCGACTCCGCGCACAACACCAAGCTGGGCGACCGCACCGGGTCGAGCTTCCCCGGCAACGACTACGGCATCGTCCGCTACACCAACACCTCCGTCACCATCTCCGGCACGGTCGGCGGCACGGACATCACCTCGGCGGGCGACCCCGTCGTGGGCCAGTCCGTCACCCGGCGGGGCAGCACCACCGGCACCCACAGCGGCACGGTCACCGCGCTCAACGTGACCGTCCACTACTCCGGCGGCGGCACGGTCAAGGGCATGATCCAGACGACCGTGTGCGCCGAGCCGGGCGACAGCGGCGGCCCGCTGTACGACCGGGGCACCGCGCTGGGCCTGACCTCGGGCGGCAGCGGCGACTGCCGGCGCGGCGGCACGACGTTCTTCCAGCCCGTCACCGAGGCGCTGGCCAAGTACGGCGTGTCCGTGTTCTGACCCCTTCGCCCGGGTGTCCCCGCTCAGCGGCGGGGGCACCCGGTGCGCGGGTGTGTAGAGTGCTCGGTGCCGGCTTCGCCTCCGGCGGGAAGCCCCGGGTTCAGCAGCCAGCCCGCGCGCCCCGGGCGATCCGGGACCATTCACCCTGGGGTTGGCACATGCGCAGATCGGGAAGCGTGCGGGACGCGCGCGACTTGGGTCGTCACGACCATCTCTGCTGGTCCTACGACGAGACGCCCGACTTCCTGGCGCGGGTGCGCGAGTACCTCGCCGAAGGGCTCCAGTTGGGTCAGCGCGTCCGGTTCGCGGCCCTCGGCGCGTCCCCGGACGCCCTCGCCGGGTTGCCCGGCATCGACGCCGCCCTGGCCTCCGGCGCCGCCGAGGTAACACCTCTGAGTGACACCTACTCGGGTGATCCTGAGGACCAGGTGCGGGCGTACGCCGACGCCACCGAGAAGGCCCTGGCCGACGGGTACACCGGGCTGCGGGTCGCCGCCGAAGCCACACCGCTGGTGAGCACGCCCCCGCGGCTGACCGCCTTCCTGCGCTACGAGCACCTGGTCGACCGGTACATGGCGCGGCGGCCGTTCTCGGCGATGTGCGGCTACAACGCCACCGTCCTGGACGAGCACACCGTGACCCAGCTGGCCGGGGTGCACCCGTGCACCAACCTCCCGGTGCCGTTCCGGCTGCACGCCGCACCCGGCGGCGAGGTGGTCGAACTCGGCGGCGAGGTCGACGCGTCCGGCCACGACCTGCTGGCGTCCCTGCTGGAGCGCATCGACGTCGACGGCGACCTGGTCGTGCACGCGCCGGACCTGGCGTTCATCGACCACCGCGGCCTGCTGCTGCTGGCCGACGCCGCCGGGCGCCACGCCGGGTCGCTGGTGCTGCGCACGCGTGCCGCCGGGGCCGCGCGACTGGTCGAGCTCCTCGACATCCCCGACGTCCGGGTGGAGGAGATCCCGTGAACGCCTTCGTCCACCCCGCCCTGTTCTACCGGACCGACCGGGACTACCTCGCGGCGCTCGTGCGCTTCGCGGCCGAGGGCCTGGACGCCGGGCACCCGGTGGCGATGGCCGTGCCGGGCCGCCGCCTGGACCTCGTCCGCGCCGGCCTGGGCGCCCTGGCCCGGCACGTGACCCTGCTGGACATGGCCGTCGAGGGCCGCAACCCGGGCCGCATCATCGCCCGCGTCCTGCGCCGCTTCGCCGACCGCCACCCGGACCGGCACGTGCGGATCGTCGGCGAGCCGATCTGGGCCGGGCGCAGCGCCGAGGAGTACCCGGCGTGCGCGCAGCACGAGGCGCTGATCAACCTCGCGTTCGACGGGCGGGACGTGACGATCCTGTGCCCGTACGACGTGTCGAGCCTGTCCCCGCAGGCGGTCTCGGACGCCCTGGTGACCCACCCGGTGGTGTGGGAGGGGACGGAGTCGTACGCGAGCGACGCCTACGACGTGCCGGGCCTGCTGTCCCGCTACAACGAGCCGCTGCCCGCTCCGGAGGGGCACGCCGTGTTCGAGGTGGCGGGCACCGCGGACCTGGCGGCGGCCCGTCGCTTCGCGGTGGCGCACGCCGGTGGTCTGGACCGGGTCGCGGACCTGGAGCTGATCGTGACCGAGTTGGCCACCAACAGCTTGCGGCACACCGGCGGACCGTGCCGGGTCGGGGTGTGGCGGGCCGACGGGCACCTGGTGTGCGAGGTGCGCGACGGCGGCACGCTGACCGATCCGCTGGCCGGGCGGCGACCTCCGGGGCGGGGGCAGTTGTCGGGGCGGGGGCTGCTGATGGTGAACGACTTGGCCGACTTGGTGCGGGTGCACACGACGGCCGCGGGGACGACCATCCGCGCCCTGCTGCGCCTGCCCTGACCGGAGCCGGGATCCTCTTGCGGGGTCTGCCGGTGCGCGCGGGTCGGCGGCCGGGTTCGGCGCGGTTCGAGCGGGTTCCGGGCGGGCTTTGCCGTGGCGCGGGTCGGTTGCGGGCGTCTGCCGGGTGCGCGGCGGCTGGGTTCGGCGTGGTTCGGGCGGGCTTTGCCGTGGCGCGGGCCGGTTGCGGGCGTCTGTCGGGTGTGCGTGGGTCGCCGGGCGCGGGGTCGTGCGGGCGCTGGGACGTTCGGGGTGGCGGAGTTCGGCGGGATTGGCCTCCGGCCCCCGGTTCCATTGTCCCACGGGGGTATGACATCGTGGCCGCAGCGCCCCCTGGGGCTCATTCTCCTCGCCGGGTACGACAAACGTCCGAACGGCTGCGGGGAGCGAGCGGGGTCCATTGTGGATCTCGGTGGGCGCGCGTGTCTCGATTGGCGTCCCGGGAGGCGGGTCGGTCCATTCGGGACCCGGAAACGAGAGATGGATTACTCCGTGTCTTCCCGCCGGGGCAGGCCCCGCTGGGTGAGGATGTGCATGTGAACCGAGCTCGGAAAATCGCCGCGGCTTGGTCGGAGCTCGCGACCGACCAGTTGGCGGAGCAGGTGCGGCTGATGGTGAAGGCGCGGGATGCTTCCGCGCGGGCCGTCTGGGGAGCCGTGGCCGAGGACCAGGTGTTGGTGGCGCGGGTGCGAGGTGCGCTGTCCGCCCTCAAGGCCGAGTTCCGCGGGCACCGGGACGAGGTGATGTGGCTGCTGTGGATCAACCAGGCCCAGCAGCACCTCGTGGCGGCGCCGGTGAGCGCGGCCGTCGAGGTGCCGGTGGAGGAGGACGTGCCCGCCGCGTTCGACGTGCCCGCCGCGTTCGAGGTGCCGGCCCAGGAGCCGGCGGCCGAGACCACAGCGACCACCGCCACCACCGACAGCACCGAGGCCCGGGTGGTCCGGGACGTCCCCGTCATGGTGTTCCAGGAACCGCTGTCCGGCTGAGGAACCGGGTGCGCGCGAGGCGCACCCGGTCCCACCACCTCACCTCACCGCGCCCGCCACTGCTGGTTCCACCCGTTGTGGCAGTCCCACTGGAGCACCCGCGCCCCCACGGCGGCGTCGTGGACCCAGATGTCCAGGCACTTGCCGCTGGCCGCGTTGCGGTACCGGTGGATCGGCCAGCCCCACTTGTCGCTCGCGACCCGCTCCTCGAACCACACCTGGTTGGCGTCGCCCCACGGGTCGGCCTCGCAGATCTGCTGCACGACGGGCGCCCCGTTGCGGCCGATGTCGGCGCTCTGCAACCCCAGGCACAGACCCGAGTGCGCCACCCGCAGCTTCCGCGCGCTCGCACCGTGACCGCTGGTGTACGCGGCGGTGAACTGCTGGTTCGTGCCGCCGTGGAACGTCCACATCTGGGCACCGGTCCCGGGACGGGTGTCCCACCCGGGGATGTCGGCGACGTGCCCGCGCGTCGGGTTGCTCAGGTAGCTGCCGTACCGCCACTCCTGGTTGCGACCGCCGTGGCAGTCCCAGATGCCCAGCTTGGCGCCGTGCGCCGCCATGCCGCCGGGGATCTCCAGGCACCGGCCGCTGCCCTTGTTGCGCAGCCGGAACGTCACGCCGCCCGCGCCGTCGGACGCCGACTGCTCGGGCTGCCACAGTTGCGCGTCGCCGCCGTAGCAGCCCCACTGCCACACCGGCGTGCCGTTGTTCCAGTTGCCCCACTGCACGTCCAGGCAGCGGCGGCTGTGCGCGGCCACGACCATCACGTACGGCGTGCCCGCCACCTTCTTGACCTGCCAGTACTGGTTGAGGTCACCGTGGAACGGCCACGTCTGGACGCGTGCCTGGTCGGTGGTGGACGCGGCCTCCACGTCCACCGCCATCCCCGTCTGCGGGTTGCTCAGGTACGCCCACGTCTCGTCGTTGACGAACACCGGCAGCGCCCACCCGGGCGCGGTCGTGCCCAGCAACGCCCCGGCCACCACCGCGACCAGCAGCGCCAGCCGCCTCACTGCTCTCCACATGGCTGTCGACTCCTTCCCGCGGGCGGGTCGCCCGCACCCCCTACGTGGGGCGGCGGGAGGAGTTCTCCCCGGATCCGGCCGAGGAGTTCACGCGGCCAGGTGCGTGACCACCTCGGCCTCCTCCGGCACCGGCTCCAGCAGCGGGTCCAGGTCGGCCAGCAGGCGTTCCGCGTCCCGCAACGAGGACGCGATGTCGGCCCGCCGGGCGGCCAGGCGGTCGGCCTCGGCGCGGGCGGCGGTGACGATCCGGTCGGCCTGTTCCCGCGCCTCGCGGACCAGCCGTTCGGCGTGGGCGCGAGCCGCGGCGCGCTGGTCGGCCACCTCGCGCAGGGCCTCGGCGCGGCGGGCGGCCATGGCGACCTCGAAGTCGGCCTCCACCTGCGCGCGCAGCCGCTGCGCCTGGGCGTCGAGGTCGCGGCGGCGCTGTTCGGCCTCCCGGGTCATCGCGTCCACCTGCGCGCGGGTGCGGCGCAGCAGGTCGCGGTGCTCGGTCTCCATCTCGTGCCGGCGGGCGTCGAGGTCGGCCACGAGGCGTTCGTGCCGCTCCCGCAGGCGCTCGGTGGCGCGGCGGGTGGTCTCCCAGCTCTGGTCGGCCGCCGCGCGCGCCCGCGAGGTCACCTCGTCGGCCTCGGCGTGCGCGAGCTCCAGCATCCGCCGCAGGCGCTCCGACAGCGCGTCGGGCTCGACGGGCGTGCGGCACACCCGGTCGTACCGCTCCTTCAACTCGCGGATCTCCGCGCGGGCGCGTTCGAGTTCGCGCGCGAGGTCGTCGGCGCGCGCCACGGCCGCGTCGCGGTCCACCGCGAGCAGCCGGAGGTCCGCCTCCACCGCCGCCACGTAGTGCCGCACCTGGCGGCGGTCGAACCCGCGCCACGCCGCGTCGAAGTCCGTGCGCAGGGGGACGAGTTCCTCGCGGCCGTCGTTCACCTTGGTCCACCACCCTTTCGACGATCTTGCCTCGACACCGGGGAATACGAACACCTTCGCAGCTCGGTTCCGGGTGTCGCGTCACACCGCCCGGGTGGCCGTACGCGATAGTGCAACCGTGCGGGTCGTCTTCCAGGACACGGTGTGGGTCCACTACGGGCAGTTGTCGGTCGAGAGCGACGTCGAGATCGGCGGTGAGATGGGGGAGTGCTTCGGCGGGCAGCGCAACGGCCTGCTGGGCGCGGCGGTGCCGGGCGCGCTGTTCCTGATGACCGGGCTGCACACCGGCGAAGTCGGCTTCACGGTGGAACTCCACGACACCGAGCCGCCGCTGGGCCAGGAGTGGGAGGACGTCGTGGAGGCGTCGTTCCGGCCGGCCGGTGAGGCGGCGCTGGTGGGCTGGGCGGGTGAGTGGTCCGAGGACCTCGACCTGGCGGAGACCGACTACCGGGTCCGGTACTGCGGGCTGGGCATGGACCGCGAGAACGCGGGCGAGCCGGAGGACCCCGAGCTGGAGCGCTACCTCCTCCAGTTCTGGCCCGCGCCGCCCGCACCCGACGCCGTGGTGCGGAAGACCAGCGCCCAAGCCGACTACTGGCACGAGTACGCCCGCAAGCAACCCCCGCCGCGGTAGGAGGAGCAACGCGCCGGGCCGGCCGTCAAGCGTCGAAGACGATCCGGCCGTCCACGATCGTCGTCGCCACCCCGACGTGCGGGAGGTCGGCCGGCGCGACGTCGAGGGGGTTGGTTTCCAGGACGCACAGGTCGGCCGCCTTGCCGACCTCCAGCGTGCCCTTCCAGTCCTCGGCCCCGTCCTGGTGGGCGGGCAGGACCGTGTGGGCGCGGAGCAGGCGGCGCATCAGGACCCGGCTGGCGGGCAGGCCCAGCCACCGTGCGGCGGCGGCGATCGAGTGGCGCCAGTCCGGGGTGAGCACGGGTGCGTCGGAACTCAGGCACACCCGCACCCCGCGTTCGAACGCCTCCCGCAGGGGCCACGCCGTGCGCAGCACGTCCTCGCCGAGGGCGGCGGCCAGCCACGGGGCCGTGGTGACGGCGATGCAGGGCTGGGCGTTCAGGCCGATGCCCAGGTCGGGCAGGCGGTCCAGCACGGGTGGCGGGACGAGGTCGCCGTGGATCAGGTAGTGGCGACCGGCCGGGCCGTGCTCGGCGATCGCGTCGGCCAGTGCGTCCACCACGACCTCGATGGTGCGGTCGCCGGTGGCGTGCACGCCGATCTGGTGGCCGGCGCGGTGCGCGAGGGCGATCATGGCGCGGAGGTTGGCCTCGCGGTCGGGGTCGTGGTCGCCGTCGACCAGGAGGCGGCCGGAGGTGCCGTCGGGGTAGCAGTGGTGGGTCCAGGCCGAGCGCATGGGCGGGATGCCGTCGGCGAAGATCTTCACCCCGGTGACGTTCAGCCAGCGGGGGACGGCTTGCGGCGGGGCGGTGGTGAGGCCCTTCGCGAAGGCGTCCGGGGAACTGGGGCCGTCGAGTTCGCCGAACAGGCGCAGCACGGTGACCCGGGCGCGTAGGAGGCCCTCGGCGGCGAGGGCGGCGTACTCGTCGAGGACCGCGCTGCCGAAGCAGCCGGTGGGGCCGTCGTCCTCGCCGGGGCCCAAGCCCGGTTCGGTGTAGCTGGTGATGCCCAGGCGGGCGGCGATGTCGCCGGCGTGCAGGATCGCCTTGCGCCGGCCCTCGGCGTCGGCGACCAGCGGGCCGGCGCTGTCGGTGACCGAGGGCTCGGCGTGCCCGACAGGCGCGGACCCGAGGAGGGTGCGTGGCCAGAGCGCGCCCAGCCAGGCGCCGTGCAGGTGGGAGTCGTTGATGCCGGGCAGGGCGGTCCGGCCGCGCAGGTCGACCACCCGGGTGTCGGGGCCGATGAAGGCCTCGGCGTCGCCGACCGCGACCACGCGGCCGCCGGCGACGGCCAGGGAGTCGGCCTCGCGGTCGCGGGCGTCGAAGGTGAGCACCGTGCCGCCGGTGAGGACGAGGTCGGCGGGTCGGGGTGTCGGCACGATGTCCTCCGTCAACGGATGTAGATGAAAGCGGCTCCATCTTGCTTGCTGTGGCGCAAGGGATCAAGGTTTTAGTCTATGTGTGTAGACTAACCGAACCTTGTGGCGCGGGAAGGGGCTGATCGTGGTGCAACAGCGGGTGCTGGGTCCGGGTGGTCCGCGGGTGCCGGTCTTCGGGCTCGGCTCGTGGAACACGTGGGACCGCATGGAGTTCGACGACGCCGTCACGCTGCTGCGGCACGCGGTGGACGCCGGCGCGACCCTGTTCGACGTCGCCCACTACAACATGGGGCCGCACGCCGAGCAGGCGCGCACCGACATCATCTTCGGCGAGGCCGTGCGCGCCGCCGGGATCGGGCGCGACGAGTACCACCTGTGCGGGAAGCTGTGGCTGTGGGAGTACCCGGCGACCGGGTTCGCGGGGCAGTTGACGACCTCGCTGGACCGGGTCGGCGTCGAGCGGTTCGACAGCGTGGTGGTCGGGGACTACCTGTCGCCGCCGGACGTCCGGGCCATCGTCACCGACGTCAACGAGCAGATCCGGGCGGGCCGTTTCGCGGTGTGGGGCGTCAACAACTGGGTGGCCCGCGACCTGGAGGCCGCGCTGGCGTTCGCGGCGGAGGAGGGACTGGTGCCGCCGACGTTCGCGCAGCTCAAGTACAGCGTCGCCCGGCGGTCGATGGCCGAGGGCGTGCACTACGGGCGGTGGTTCTCGGCGGGAACGCTGGCGTTGCAGGCCTCGGACGTGCTGGAGGGCGGCATCCTGGCGGGGCGCAGGTTCCCCGAGCGCAAGATCGGCGCGGACCCCGGCGGCATCCGGGACGCCATCCGGGCGGCGGCGGACGAGGTGGCCCTGGTCGCCGCGCGCTTCGACGCCACGCCGGCGCAGGCGGCGATCGCGTTCTGCCTGACCAACCCGGCGGTGGCGAACGTGCTGTTCGGCGTCAGCAGGCTCGCCCAGCTGCGGGAGAACCTGGCCGCGCTGCGGCTGGCCGTCGACCACGGCGCGGAGCTGCGGGCCGCCCTCGATCCACTGTGGACGGACCGGGCGGTGGCCGCCGACGGCTCCTGGTGAGGCTCAGGGGCGGACCAGGCGCTCGAAGAACGAGTCCAGGTGCGCCTTCTGCAGCTTGCGGGTGGAGAAGCGGGGGCCGACCAGGCTCATCACGTTCGCGCCCGCGCTGAGCAGCACGATCTCGTCCACCAGCTGCTCGTCCGGGGTGGCCGTGCGGATGTCGCCGTCCGCGCGGCCCTGCCGGATGTGCTCGCGCAGCGCGGCGCGCCAGGTCCGCAGGTGCTCGGCGTAGCGGTCGTGCAGCCGCTGGTTGCCCAGCGACATGTCCCAGAACGCCAGCAGCACCCGGCCCGCCGTGATCCGCTTGGCGTCCAGCGGCATCGCGCCGTAGCACAGCACGCGCAACGCCTCCAGGCCCTTGCGGTCGGCCGTGGCGGCGGCGATCTGGGCGTGCACCGTCGACAGCGCGCGGTCGAAGGTGGCCTCCACCAGGGCGTCCTTGCCGGGGAAGTAGCGCTTGAGCGCGCCGTTGGCGAACCCGGCGGCGGCGGCGATCTCCCGCATGGTCGCCGCCTCGAACCCGCCCCGGACGATGAGGTCCCAGGTGACGTCGACGATGTGCTCACGCCGCTCGTCGTGGTCGATGACCTTGGGCATGCCGCTCCTCACCGTGGTGCGTCTACGTACGTAGTGTATCGGCCGGGTTGCCCGCGTCGGCGTCGCCGTCGATAGTGATCGCCGTGAACCTCGCCGACCTGTACCGCGACCTCCACCAGCACCCCGAACTGGCCTTCGCCGAGACCCGCACGGCGTCGGTGGCCGCCCGCGAACTGCGTGCCGCCGGCTTCGAGACCACCGAGGGCGTCGGCCGGACGGGCGTGGTCGGCGTGCTGCGCAACGGCGACGGCCCCACCGTCTTGCTGCGCGCGGACATGGACGCCCTGCCGGTCGAGGAGAAGACCGGCCTGCCCTACGCCAGCACCGCCGTGGTGGACGGGACACCGGTCGCACACGCGTGCGGCCACGACGTGCACGTGACGTGCCTGGTCGGGGCGGCGCGACGGCTCGCCGCGGAGACCGACGGGTGGCGCGGCACGGTGCTCGCGGTGTTCCAGCCCGCCGAGGAGGTCGGCGGCGGCGCGGAGACGATGGTCGAGGACGGCCTGTTCGACCGGTTCGGCAAGCCCGACGTGGTGCTCGGCCAGCACGTGGCCCCGATCCCGGCCGGGTTCCTCGGGGTGCGGCCGGGTCCGGCGTTCGCGGCGTCCGACACCGTCCGGGTGGTCCTGCACGGCCGGGGCGGGCACGGGTCGCGACCCGAGGCGGCGGTGGACCCGGTGGTCATGGCGGCGGCGACCGTGCTGCGGCTGCAGACCGTGGTGTCGCGGGAGATCGCCGGCGGCGACACGTGCGTGGTGACCGTGGGCGCGGTGCGCGCGGGCACGGTCGCCAACATCATCCCCGACGACGCCGAACTCCTGCTCAGCGTGCGCAGCTACGACCCGGTCGTGCGGGCGCGGGCGCTCAACGCCATCGAACGCATCGTGCGAGCGGAGGCGGCGGCGTCCAACGCGCCCCGCGACCCCGAGGTGACCGTGGTGACCAGCTACCCGGCGGCGGTCAACGACGCGGAGGCCGCCGACCGGGCGCGGGTGGCGCTGTCGGCGGTCGTCGGGGCCGAGCGCGTGGTGGACCCGGGTCCGGTGACCGGCAGCGAGGACGTGGGGGTGTTCGCGACGGCGGCGGGCGTGCCGTTGGTGTACTGGCTGCTCGGCGGGGCCGACCCGGCTGCCTTCGCGGCGGCCACGACGTTCGACGAGCTGCGGCACGTGGCGGCCACCGTCCCGGCCAACCACTCGCCGTTGTTCGCCCCGGTCATCAGCCCGACGCTGGACATCGGTGTCGAGGCCTTGGTGGCGGCGGCGAAGGCGTGGCTGGCGACCTGAGCCCCGGGTCGCGTGCGTGGCGCGGCGGGCGCACCGTAGAGGCACCTGCCGCACCCCTTGAGCGAGGCCCCGCCATGCGCGCACTGCACATCCCCGCCGCCGGAGAGCCCGCGAGACTGGGCCACCTGCCCAAACCCCACGTCACCCCCGGAACCGTGCTCGTCCGCGTCCACGCGGCAAGCCTGAACGGCATCGACAACGGCACCACCACCGGCACGCTGGCGCGTTTCGTCCCCCACGAGTACCCGGTCGTGATCGGCCGCGACGGCGCCGGCGTGGTCGAGTCCGTGGGCGCGGGCGTCGACCACGTGCGACCGGGCGACGAGGTCTTCGGCCACATCCAAGTCGTGCCGCCGATCCACCACGGGACGTTGGCCGAACACGCCCTGTTCCCGGCGGTCGGGGTCGTCGGAAAACCCGCCGCCCTGGACTTCGCCGAGGCTGCGGCGTTGCCGTTGGCCGGGACGGCGGCGCTGGAGGCCGTGGAGCACATCGCCGCCGAGCCGGGACGGACCGTCCTGGTCAACGGGGCGTCGGGCGGGGTGGGCTCGTTCGTCCTGCAACTGCTGGCGTCCCGGGGCGCGACCGTGCTCGCCACCGGCGCCGCCGACGACACCGGCCGGTTGACCGGGTTGGGCGCACGGGAGGTCGTGGACCGGGCGCACGTGCTGGAGACGGTGCGGGCGACCCACCCGGACGGCGTGGACGCGCTGATCAACTTGAGCGGTCACACGGTTGGCGAGACGCCGTTGGCGGCGGTGCGCAGGGGCGGGGTGGTCGCCACGACGACCGGTGCACCGGACCGCGACGCGGCATCGGAGGTGGGCGTGACGCACCACATGGTCGTGGCCGAGCCGTCGCGGGACGTGCTGGCGCGCTTGGCGGAGATGGCGGTGACGGGCGCGCTGAAGGTGGACATCGGTGCGGTCCTGCCGCTGGAACGGGCGTGGGAGGGTCTGGAGGTCCTCGCGTCGGGGCGGTCACGGGGAAAGATCGTGATCACCCTGGACTGACCACCATTGCGAACTGACCCCTTCCCGCCCGTAGGTGCCACATTCGAAGGGCGGATGCTTTTGCGCCGCAGGCGCGAGCCCGTGCTGCAGAGCCCACGGGAAGGGCCTCGGTTTCTTTCCCCCGTACGGCCTGGGCGCAGCCCAACCACACTTGGTTCGTTTCCGCAACCAGCTTTTCCGGTTGCGGAAACGGGCCAAGTGTGGTTGCCTCCGGCAGGTCGTACGGGGGAAAGAAACCGACGCCCTTCCCACCCCCGGGGGCCTGCCCAGCGGCGAGCGTCCGCTTTTTCTTTTGATCTTGAGAGCGCGCCAGCGCGTTCATCTCGAGAGCGCGGAGCGCGTCCCGCTCGAAATCTTGAAAAGCGAAAAGAAAAAGCGAAAAGCGCCTCGCCGGCGGGCAGGCCGCCAAGGATGGACGGAAGGACAAGGGCGGGGGCTTTTCCGTCATCCCCGTATGGCCTGGTGGAACCTACCACAGATTTCCCGGGTGCCGCTAAAATTTTTTGCTCGTTCCTCACAAAAAATTTCGGCTGCACCCGGGAAATCTGTGGTAGCCCTTCGGGCAGGCCATACGGGGATGACGGAAAAGCCCAGAGAGAGGTCTGCTGCGCTAGCTCACACGAGCGCCCTGCGGGCGCAAAAGCGACGCCCTGCGGGCGGAAAGCGGGCGGGGGTGGGCGCAGGGCTGGCGGGCGGGCGCAAAGCGGGCTGGCGGGCGCGGGCTGGCGGGCGCGGGCTGGCGGGCGCGGGCTGGCGGGCGCGGGCTGGCGGGCGCGGGCTGGCGGGGTGGGTGCAGGGCTGGATGGGCGAGCGCGGGGTGGGTGGGTGCAAAGCGGGCGGGCGCGGGGTGGGTGACGTGGGTGGTGGGTGGGTCAGTCGTCGGGTTGGAGGCAGACGTGGTCGCCTACCTTGTCCTCCGTGGCTGCGGCCAGGATCGCGTCCAGCAGGTTCGGGAAGCGGGTGTCCAGGTCCGCTCTTCTCAGGCGCAGGTAGCAGCGGGTGCCCTCGACCCGGTTGTGGACTACGCCGGCTGACCTGAGGGTGCGCAGGTGGTGGCTCAAGGTCGACTTCGCGACCGGGGCGCAGAAGGACCCGAAGTTGCGTTCCTCGCCGTCCGCCAGCAGGCGGACCAAGCCCAGGCGCAAGGGGTCGCTCAGGGCCGCCATGACGTCGGGCAGGTGGAGTTGCTCCACGGTCGGGTCGGTGTCCTTGTGGCGCACGCCATCGATTCTAACTTGTTCGATGGTTTGCGAACATCGAACAAGGGGCGCTAGGTTGTCGTTCGATCTTTACCGAACATCGAACAACGAGGTGGGGCATGGAACTCAAGGGGCAGGTCGCGCTGGTCACGGGGAGCACCGCGGGGATCGGGCGGGAGGCGGCGCGGGTTCTCGCTGCTGCCGGGGCCGAGGTGGTTGTGACCGGGCGCAGTGCCGAGCGGGCGGCTGAAGTGGTGCGGGAGATCGAAGGGGACGGGGGTGTCGCTCGGTTCGTGGTGGCGGACATGGCCGACCTGGGGGACGTGCGGCGGCTTGCCGAGGAGGCGGGGGAGGTGGACATCCTCGTCAACAACGCCGGGATCTACCCGTTCGCGCCCACGGCCGAGCAGTCCGTGGAGACCTTCGAGCTGCTGTTCGACGTGAACGTCCGGGCGTTGTTCTTCCTGACCGCCGCCCTCGCGCCGAAGATGGTGGCCAAGGGGTCGGGCAGCATCGTCAACGTCTCGTCCACGGCCGCCGCGGTCGGGTTCCCGGGTGCCGCCGCCTACAGCGCCACCAAGGCCGCGATCGAGTCGTTGACCCGGACCTGGGCGATGGAGTTCGAGGGCGTCCGCGTCAACACCGTCTCGCCGGGGGCCGTGGCGACCGACACCGTCCTGGCGAACAACCCCGACGCGGCCGAGCAGATCGGGAAGAGCACGCCGCTGGGTCGGGTCGGCCAGGCGCGGGAGATCGCCGAGGCGGTGCTGTTCCTGGCGTCGCCGCGGTCGAGCTACGTCAACGGCGCGAACCTGCTGGTGGACGGCGGGCGCGCGATCATCTAGGGGCGGATCTCGCCCGAACCCCGGCGGACGAGGGTGGCGGGGACGACGGCGTGCACGGGCGGGGACGTGTCGCCCTCGATGCGGGCGAACACCAGTTCCGCGGCCTTGCGGCCCAAGGCGGGGACGTCCTGGCGCACGACGGTCACGGCCGGTTGCAGCATGTCGGCCAGGGGGAAGTCGTCGAACCCGATCAGGGCCACCCGCTGGTGCAGGTCACGGGCGCGCAGCACGCGCATGGCGCCCACGGTGACCAGGTTCTGCGCGGTGAACAGGGCGGTCGGGCGGGGATCGCGGGCGAGCAGCTCCGCGGTCGCCCGCTCGGCCGCGTCCGGGCCCTTGAGGTCGGTGCGGACCAGGTCCTCGCGCAGCTTGAGCCCGGCGTGGGCGAGGCCCTCCAGGTAGCCGGTGTAGCGCTCCTGGCTGGTCCACAGGGTCTGCCGGTCACCCAGGAACGCGATGTGCCGGTGGCCCAGCTCCGCGAGGTGGAGCACGGCCTCCCGCGAGCTGTCCCGGTTGGTCGTGGTGACGCTGTCGGTCCCGCCGAACGTCGGCGGCCGGTCCACCAGCACCATCGGCGTCCCGCGCTCGCGCTCCTGCTGCAACGCGTCCTGGTGCCCGCCCACGGCCATCACGACCATGCCGTCCACGCGGCGGGTCGCCAGCGATTCCAGCAGCTCCCGTTGCAGGTGCGGCTCGTCCTCGCTGCTGCCCGCCAGCACCAGCACGCCGTTCTGCCGCGCCCGGTCCTCCACCGCGCGCAGCAGCGCCGAGTCGAACGGGTTGGACAGGTCCTCGAACAGCACCCCGATGGTGGCGCTGCGCTTGTCGGACCGGCGCAGGCTGCTCGCGGTCAGGTTCGGCCGGTAGCCCAGCGACCGGGCCGCCGCGCGCACCCGTTCCGCGACCTCGGGGCCCGCGCCGGGCAGCCCGTTGACCACCCGCGACACGGTCTTGACGCTGACCCTGGCCAACGCGGCGACGTCCCGCATCGTCGGCTCGCGGCGCTCATCCATGCTGCTCCACCCCGGGGTAACGCTTGCGTAACGGCAACTTGTCGTGACTTCGGCCACGAAGCTAGCGTCAACGATGACTCAAGGGAAGCCCCGATCTCGTAACCAGTCCACATTTGCCCTGGTCAGTTCCCACGGCTGGTTACGTCAACGTTGACGTAGGAGGAGACATGGCGCGTTCGACCGCCAAGCGCGCGGCGCTGGCCTCGGCGGCTCTGCTGGCGCTGGTCGCGTGCGGGGACGGTGGCGGGTCCGCCGGCGGGGGCGGCACCCTCGTCGGGCTGGTCACCAAGACCGACACCAACCCGTTCTTCGTGAAGATGAAGGAGGGCGCGCAGCAGGCGGCCGGCTCGACCGGCGCGACCGTGCAGTCCTTCGCGGGCAAGCAGGACGGCGACAACCAGTCCCAGGTGGACGCGATCGAGAACCTGATCGGCGCGGGCGCCAAGGGCATCCTCATCACGCCCAACGACTCCAAGGCGATCGTGCCCTCGGTGGACAAGGCGCGGCAGGCGGGTCTGCTGGTCATCGCCCTGGACACCCAGCTGGAGCCGGGGAACGCCGCCGACGCCACCTTCGCCACCGACAACTACCAGGCGGGCAAGCTGATCGGGCAGTGGGCCAAGGCGAAGTTCGCCAAGGAGGGCAAGCAGGCCAAGATCGCCCTGCTCGACCTCAACCCCAACCAGGTCTCCGTGGACGTCCAGCGCGACCAGGGCTTCCTGGAGGGCTTCGGCGTGGACGTCAAGGACAAGAAGAAGATCGGCGACGAGTCCGACCCGCGCATCGTCGGCCACGACGTCACCGACGGCGACCCGTCCGGCGGCCGGACCGCGATGGAGAACCTGCTCCAGAAGGACCCGGGCATCAACCTGGTCTACACGATCAACGAGCCCGCGGCGGCCGGCGCGTACGAGGCGTTGAAGGCGGCGGGCAAGGAGAAGGACGTCACCATCGTCTCGGTGGACGGCGGCTGCCCCGGCGTGCAGAACGTCAAGGCCGGGATCATCGGCGCGACCGCCCAGCAGTACCCGCTGAAGATGGCGCAACTGGGCGTCGAGGCCATCGCGAAGTTCGCCAAGGACGGCACCAAGCCGCAGAACACCGCCGGCAAGGACTTCGTCGACACCGGCGTCACCCTGATCACCGACCAGGCGGCCGAGGGCGTGGAGTCGAAGGACTCCGCGTGGGGCCTGCAGAACTGCTGGGGCTGAGGCGCATGTCCACCACCCTGTCCAAACCCGACCCCGTGAGCGCGCCGGAGACCCACCGGTCCCCGCTGGTCCGCCTCCAGCACCTGCTGCACGCCCAGGCCACCATCGGCCCGGCCGTGGTGCTGCTGGTCGCGGTGGTCGTGTTCGCCCTGCTGTCCGAGCGCTTCCTGACCCCGGGCAACATCTCCCTGATCCTGCAACAGGTCGCCGTCGTCGGGACGCTCGCGGTCGGCCAGACGATCGTCATCCTCACCGCCGGCATCGACCTGTCCTGCGGCGCGATCATGGTGCTGACCTCGATCGTGATGGCCAAGGTCGCCGCCGACACCGGCCTGCCGGGCGTGCCCGCGCTGCTGCTGGGCTTCCTGGTCGGCACGCTGTGCGGGCTGCTCAACGGCCTGCTGGTGACCCGGCTCAAGCTGCCGCCGTTCATCGTCACCCTCGGCACGCTCAACGTGTTCTTCGCGCTGAACCTCTGGTACTCCTCCAGCGCCACCATCCGCGGCACGGACATGCCGAAGCTGCTGCTGTGGACCGGCCAGACGTTCACCGTGGGCGGCACCCGCATCACCTACGGCTCGATCATGATGGTGCTGCTGGTCGCCGCGATGGCCTTCGCGTTGAAGAACACCGCGTGGGGCCGGCACGTCTACGCCACCGGCGACGACGCCGAAGCCGCCCGCCTGTCCGGCATCCGCACCGGCCGGGTCCTGCTCAGCGTCTACGCCACCGCCGGCCTGATGTACGCGCTGGCCGCGTGGATCCTCATCGGCCGCATCGCCTCCGCCAGCCCGCAGGCCGGTCAGCTGGACAACCTCGACTCCATCACCGCGGTCGTCATCGGCGGCACCTCGCTGTTCGGCGGGCGCGGCGCGATCGTCGGCTCGCTGCTGGGCGCGCTGATCGTCGGCGTGTTCCGCAACGGCCTCGCCCTGGCCGGCGTGGACGTGCTGTGGCAGACGATGGCCGTGGGCGTGCTGATCATCGTCGCCGTCTCGCTGGACCAGTGGATCCGGAAGGTGAAGGCATGACCACACCGGTGTTGGAGGCCCGCGGCCTGGTCAAGCGCTACGGCCGGGTCACCGCGCTGGCCGGCGCGGACCTGGAGCTGCTGCCCGGCGAGATCCTGGCGGTGATCGGCGACAACGGCGCGGGCAAGTCGAGCCTGATCAAGGCGCTGTCCGGGGCGCTGGTCCCGGACGAGGGCGAGATCCTGGTGGACGGGCAACCGGTGTCGTTCACCAACCCGATCGACGCCCGGCGGGCGGGGATCGAGACCGTGCACCAGTCGCTGGCGGTGTCGCCGTCGCTGGACATCGCCGCGAACCTGTTCCTGGGCCGCGAACGCCGGCGCAAGGGCGTGCTCGGCTCGGTGTTCCGGATGCTCGACCGGTCCGGGATGCGCGAGGAGGCCCGCCGCCAGCTCGACGCGCTGGGCATCATGACCATCCAGAACCCCGGCCAGGCCGTCGAGACCCTGTCCGGCGGGCAGCGCCAGGCCGTGGCCGTGGCGCGGGCGGCGGCGTTCGGCAGCCGGGTGGTGATCATGGACGAGCCGACGGCGGCACTGGGCGTCCGGGAGTCCCGCGCGGTGCTCGACCTGGTGCTCCAGGTTCGCGACCGGGGGCTGCCGGTGATCCTGATCAGCCACAACATGCCCCACGTGTTCGAGGTGGCCGACCGCATCCACATCCAGCGACTCGGCCGCCGCAAGGCCGTGGTGGACCCGAAGTCCGTGTCCATGTCCGACGCGGTCGCGATCATGACGGGTGCCATGGAGCCGCCCGAGACTATCGCCTGAACGGGTGAACATGTTCGGCCAAAGGTAATACGGCGAGTGGGGGTGGCGAGGACCGGGGTGACGGCAGGAGGTCCTCGCCATGTCCACCAGCATCCAAGCCCGCGACGGGACCGACCCGGACACCGCGAAGAAGGCCGCCGAAGCGAAGAAGGCGGAAGCCGACGCCCGAGCCGCGGAGACCGCCGCCGACCGGGCCGCGGAGGAACTGGTCCAGTGGCGGGAGAAGAACCGGCGGGACCAGTGGGCCGCGCTCGTCCCCGACCTGTCCAAGGTCCAGCTCGGCACCACCTCGGTGGCCGGTGACCATGCCGTTCGGGGCAGCGCGCTCGCCCTGCGGGCGGTGGAGGACGCCGCCGGCGAGGTCGTGGGGGTTGTCGAGCGCCTCCAGCCCACGGGGGCCGTGCTGATCACCGACGACGTGGACCTGGCCGGTGGGGAGGCCTCGCGCCGGTCGGTGCTCTCCGGTCTGGAGCACCTGACGCGGACCGCCGAGCGGTTGCTGGCCCCCGCGCAGCCCAGAGCAGAGGAGTCGCCCGCCGCACTCGCGCTCGGGTCGGTCGTGGCGCAGGCCGTGCCCGCCCTGATGAGTCTCGCCTCGCCCAAGCGGTCCCTGACCACGTCCGCCGCGCCCGTCGACGACCTGGCGTGCGCCGCGACCGTGATCGGCAAGCTGGTGGCCGCGAAGGTCCGGGTGCTGCACGACGCCTTCCGGATGCCGGCCGCGACCCGCCTGGAACAGGCGCTCACCGACCTGACCGCCAAGCGGGACGGCATCGCCGAGCGCGCCGACCAGCTCGGCGACGACCCGGCGGCCGGTCGGCTGCGGTCGTTCGTCGCCTCGGTGGACGCCTTCACCGCCGCGATCGCGGCCGTTCCGGAGCACGCCACCCGCTCGCCGTGGGCCGACGCGTGCCTGCGGGAGGCGTTGCACGACAACTCGGTGGAGTACGTGGTGCTGGTGAAGGGCGTGGCCGGCTCGACCACCCAGCTGGTCAACGACCGGCCCTTCGGTCGCGACGACGTATCGGTGACCGCCGACGTGAGCATCACGTACCTGGTGCTGCGCCTCGCCGACAACCGCCTCGTGGCGGCCGGCGCGGCGGCCGGCACCGCCACGATGACCGGCAAGATCGGCAGACGACTGCGGGTGACGCCATGACCGACGCCAGGAACTACCTCCACCTGCTGGGCCAGGGCCGCGGTGCGGCGCGGCTGGAGTCCGCCGGGGCCGCGCCCGGCACCCCGCCGCCCAAGCCGGAGCTGCTGGACAAGCTGAGGGCCGAGATCGCCTGGGTGGAGAAGAAGACCGGGGTCCAGGCCGACGAGGACGCCAAGCGCGCCCTGCTGGACAACGCGAACGAGGCTGTCAGCAGGCTCTACGGCGACGGCGCCGACGCGTCCCTGGGCGGGCCGGAGCTGTCCGGGCTGGAGGCGGTGGTGCGGGCGGACGGGTCGCGGCCCGTGGTGTTCGTGGAGGACGACTTCGTGGACCTCCAGACCCCGTCGCTGGGGCTGTTCGCCGCGTCCCTGTCGCGCGTGTCGGACGCGGTGCGGGACGTGTGCCGGTCGGTCGGCCGGGTGGACGACCCGTCGCCCGAGGCCACGCTGGGCTACCAGGGCACCGCGTGGGTCGTCGGCGACGGCCTGGTGGCGACGAACTTCCACGTGCTGCAGGCGATCGCGCCCGGCGGCGTGCGCGCGGACGGCCGGTTCCAGGGGCGGCTCAAGACCGGTGTGTCCGTCCACTTCGGACACGAGGTGGGCGGTCCGCTGCCCGAGCGGCGGTTCCCGATCCGCCGGGTCGTCGCGGTCGGGCGCGAGGGCGGCGCGGGCACCCGGCACCCCGACTTCCCGGACCTGAACTTCGGCGGCCTGGACCTCGCGATCCTGGAGCTGGAACCCGTGCCCGGCAGGCCCTTCCCCGCCCCGGTGCGGGTGGCGCGCGGCGACGACCCGGTCAGCCGCGGCGGCCTGGCCACCCGCGGGCGCGGGACCTACCTGGTCGGCTACCCCGGCGGCTCGACCTCGCCGGACCTGTTCGCGAAGATCTTCGCGGGCGTGCGCAGCTTCAAGCGGCTCGCGCCGGGCGCGATCATGGCCGGTCCGGGCGAGGTGGACCACGACCCGAAGGGCTGGATCCTCACCCACGACACCAGCACGCTGGGCGGCAACTCCGGGTCGGCGCTGGTCGACCTGGACGGCGACGGCCGGTCGGTGCTGGGCCTGCACTTCGCGGGCAACCACCTGCGGGAGAACTGGGCGCACGCGGCCGAGCGGATCACCGCCGACCTGGACGCGGCGCTGGGGGTGTAGCGCGGTGGCCGCGCCGGTGGACGAGAATCGCTGGGACCCGGAGGTGGTCGCGCTGGCGCACGCGGTCAAGCTGGACGACCCCGTCCTGGTCGACCGCGTGTGGGAGCCGCTGCGGCTGGCCCACGCCATCCACCTGCGCCGCGACACCGGGGCCGACCCGCTGGAGTTCGCGGCCGAGGCGCTGACCATCGCCGAGCGGCGCGGGCTGCTGCGCCGGCTGGCGATCGACCTGATCAACGGCGAGCTGGTGCTGCCGGGGTTCGAGGAGCGGCTGACCGCGCTGCTGGGGGCGACCGCGTTCAACCTCCAGTCCTTCGTCAACGGCGACTTCACGCCCAAGAGCGCGCTGGTGTCGGCACGTCGGTTCCTGGACAGCTGCGACCGGGTGTGCCGCATCGACGTCGACGGCGAGCACCGGGGCACGGGGGTGCTGGTGCGGCCCACCCTGGTGGCCACCGCGGCGCACGTCGTGCAGGCGTTGGTGCGCTTGGACGGCGGGGTGATGGCGGCCCTGCCAGGGAGCCGGGAGGCGTTGCGGCTGACCTTCGGGTACGCCGAGGACTACCTGCCGGCCCCGGCCGGTGAACCGCGCGGTGCCGGCGGGTTGCAGGCGGTGCGGGGTTCCGACGAGGTGCGGGTGTTCCAAGGGGAGGTCGCGGAGCTGCACGCGCAGTGGCTGGCGTGGTGCAGCCTGCCCACGGCGTCGGAACGGTTGGGGCTGGAGGACGTCCGGGACATCGCCGGGATCACCGACGCCGACGGCCCGTGGGACCTGGCGTTGATCCGGCTCGCGCAGCCGCGCCGGGTGGACCGCCGGACCCGCCTGAGCACGCAGCCGCCGGCCGACCCGTTCCCCGTGCACGTCCTGCACCACCCGGGCCGCGCCAGCGGCACCGCCGAGCCGCTGCTGTGGTCCATCGGGCGGTTGGACGAGCAGTTGGGCGCGCCCGCCGTGCGGTACCTGCACGACGCCAACACCGTCGCCGGCTCGTCGGGTGCCCCGGTGTTCGACGACGAGTGGCGCGTGGTGGCCCTGCACCAGGGCGGCGGTCGGACCCTCCAGGCGGTCGGCGACGCGGCGGGCGTGCTGGCGCAGGCGCGCAACCGGGCCGTGCCGGTGTGCCGGTGGTTGGCCAAGCTCGACGAGCTGGAGGACGTCGTGCCCTACCTCCAGGAGGTCGGCGGACCGGCCGGTCCCCGCCGGGTGGTGGGCCGGCGCGGCACGCAAGAGCGGTTGTGGCGGGCGTTGCGCGAGGGTGCGCCCGCCGAGGACCGGCTGCTGGTCGTGCGCGGCGAGCCGGGCACCGGGCTGCGGTTCACCAAGCGGCTGGTGGGGGAGTACGTGCGCCGCTACAGCGACGGCGTGGTGGTGTCGCTGGACGTGGCCAACGCGCTGGGCACCGACGCCGCCGGGTTCGCCGAGCACAT
This sequence comes from Saccharothrix variisporea, assembly GCF_003634995.1. Taxonomy (GTDB): domain Bacteria; phylum Actinomycetota; class Actinomycetes; order Mycobacteriales; family Pseudonocardiaceae; genus Actinosynnema; species Actinosynnema variisporeum. The sequence goes on from NZ_RBXR01000001.1 coordinate 295,811, forward strand.
CGCGGGCGCGCTGTCCGCCGGGCTGGACGTGGCGTGCGGCGCGCCGGTGACCACCGGGCAGAGCCGGGTGCGCGACGGGATCGCGCCCCGGCTGGGCGCGGTGCTCGACGGCGTGGGCGGCAGCCGCGCGGTGTGGCTGGTGTTCGAGGGGTTCGACCGGGCCCGGGTCAGCGACCAGCACGGGATCGACAACCTGCTGCTCAGCCTGATCGGGGCGCTGCCGGACTACCGGACCGTGCGGCTGGTCATGGTGTCGTGGCAGCAGACCCCGCCGGAGCGGTTCGCCCTGTCGGTCGAGGACCTCAAGCCGCCCACCGCCGAGGACGTCGCCTGCGCGCTGGTCGGGCCGGGCGGGAAACCCGGGCCGGACGACGTGGCCTTCGCGGAGTTCGCGCTGGGGCGGGCGAGTGCGGAGAACCTGACCGGCTACCGGGCCGCGTCCCGCGCGATCGAGCTGATCCGGGCCATGCTCAAGGCCCGGGAGGTGGCGTGATGTCCACCGCGCCGGAGGAACAGCGGCTGGTCGAGGCGTTCCTGGCCGGGCGGTCCGAGGCCGAGCGGCGGGCTTTGGTGCAGCGGCTGGCACCCCCGCCCCCGCCACCGGTCGCCGAGGACGTGGTGCGGGCGGTGCGGACGCGGGCGGCGCTGTCCGGTGCCGTCGCGCCTCGCGACCTGGTGCGCGGGATGCCCGCCGACGAGGCCGAACGGGTGCTGGACGTCGTGGCGATCGACTTCGACCGGGCGTTGGTCGGCGGCGACTGGCGGTGGACCATGCGCAGCGGGCCGCGCGAGCAGACATTGGTCCGGCTGGCCGCCGAAGGTGCGGTGGCGGCGGCGTTGGCCGAGGTCGCTTCGGTGCCCACGGACGAGGCCGGGCGGACGTTGCGCGAGTTGGCGGCGGTGGGCGGGAACGGCGCGCGGTCGTTGTTCCGGACTTTCGCCCGCGAGAAGCGGGACGACCGCGCGGTCCTCCAGGCGTTGACGTGGGTCGCGCCGCTGGGCGGCCGGCAGGGGTACCTGGCGGAGGCCCGGCGGCGGGCGGGCTTGATGGCCGTCCGGGACAGCTACGCGACCCTGCTCGACATGGGCGTCCACGGCCGGGACCGCGAACTGGAGGTGCTGCGGCAGTTCGTGGCCGCGCCCGTCGACCGGGCCGGGCCGGTGCCGGTGCTCCCGGTGACCGGGGTGGGTGGCGCGGGCAAGTCGACGCTGCTGGCCGCCCTGGTCGAACCCCACCTGGACCGTCAGTTGGACGGCGAGTCCGACGACGGCGGGCCGGTCGTGGTCGTGATCGACTTCGACCGGGTGGTGTTCCGGGTCAACGCCGAGCTGGAGCTGTCCTTCGAGGTCACCCGCCAGCTGGGCTGGGCCGCGCCGATCGCCGCCGCCGACTTCTCCGCGCTGCGCCACCAGGCCCGGGAGGAGCGGCGGCAGGTGCGCACCGACCTGGCCGTGGAGTCGGTGGAGACCGACGTGCGCACGGCGACCGGCTTCGAGGCCGAGGCCCGGGTGCTGGTCGACCTGCACGACCTCGGGCGGCGGACCGTGGTGCTGGTGCTGGACACGTTCGAGGAGTGGCAGCGCGACCGGCCGTTGTCCGACGTGCGGCGCGGGCGGTGGAACGACCCCGAGCGGCACATCCAGGAGTGGATCTGGCGGCTGCGGCACGAGATGGGCTTGGCGGGGCTGCGGGTCGTGGTGTCCGGTCGGGCGCCCGTGTCCACCATGGACGACCTGGTGGTGGTGCCGCCGTTGGAACTGGGGGAGTTGGACGCCTCGGCGGCCGTGCGCGTGATCACCGCGTTCGGCGTGGACCGGGAGGCGGCGGAGGCGCTGGCCGGCGCGGTCGGCGGCAACCCGCTGGCGCTGCGCGTGGCGGCCCGCTTCTACCGCAAGCTGTCCCGGGCGGAACGCCGCCGGTTCGTGGCCACCGCGCACGAGCCCCACCCCGGGCTGGAGCACGAGCTCCGTGCCGCCGTGCTGTACGACCGGTTCCTGTCCCACATCCGCGACGACCGCGTGCGGCGGCTCGCCCACCCCGGGCTGGTGCTGCGCCGGGTGACCCCGGAACTGGTCCGGCACGTCCTGGCGCCGCACTGCGCGCTCGGGCTCGCGGAAGGCGAGGAACACCGTCTCGTGGAGCTGCTGGGCGACGAGGTGTGGCTGGTCGGAGCGTCGGCCGACGGGTTGCGGCACCACCCGGAGGTGCGGCGGGCGGTGCTGCGCATGATGTCCGGCGACCCGGCGCACGCGGACCGGGTGCGGGCCGTCCACCGGGCCGCCGCCGAGTGGTACCGGTCGGGTCGGGACCCGGTGTTGGGGGAGGACGCGGCCCGCGCCGAGGCCCTGTACCACCTGCTGATGCTGGAGGACGGGCGTCGGTCGGTGGTGCCGGTGGTGGGCGGGGACCGGCCGCCGGCGGGGGTCGCGGACTTCCACCCGCGGGTGGCGGCGCAGTTGCGGGCGCTGCGCGGCGACGACCTGGGTGACGAGGAGGCGTTGGAGCTGCCCGCGGAGGTGTGGAACCGGTGGGTGGCCGGCCACGGGGTGCGGTTGCTGGCGGATGGGGCGGCTGAGCACGCGGTGCGGTTGTTCGAGGAACGGTTGCGGCGTCGGGGGGACGTGGTCGAACCGGAGTGGCTGGCGCGGGCCTGTTGCGATGCGGCGCGGTGGCGGCACTACTGGCCCGCGGTCCGGCGCGTCGGTGGAGGTGCGCGCGTGGACCGGTATGCGCTGATCAACGCGTTGGCCTCGCACGATCCGGCTGATCTGGTCTCCTTCGACCGGGGAGCGGTGGGGGAGTCGTTCCTCGAGAACGGCGGCGGGTTCCTGGTGTTGTTGCGGGGGCGGGTGCCGGGTGTGGGGGTGGGGAAGCGCGACCTGTACCCGGTGGACGAGCTGCGTCGGGCGTTGGTGCGGGTGGCGGCGGGGGAGTCGTGCGCGCTGCACGGCTTGAGCGGGTTGTTCCGGCCGGATCCGGAGTGGTTGCGCGGGTGGTCTGCGTTGGTGGGCGGGCCGGCGTCGGGGGAGGGGCGGGGCCTCGCGGAGGAGATCGCGGCGGTGCCGCCGTGGTCGTTGCGCAGTGACGAGCTGTTGGGGGAGTGGTCCGCGCGGTTCGCGCGGACGTGGCCGCGGGCGGTGGTGTCGCCGGAGCGGGTGACGCCGGACTTGGTGCCCGTGCTGCGGGGGACAACCCGGAGTTGCGTCCGGCGGTGCGGTTGGCGGCGGGGGCGGTGGCCGATCGGCTGGGGGTGCGGGCGGTGGCGGAAGTGGCGGGCGAGGTGCTGCCGGTGCCGCCTCGGGACTTCCACCCCGACGCGTTGTCGGCGGCGGTCGAGCGTGCGGTGGTCGTGCAGGTGGTCGAGTACGTGGACCGGTCGGGCGTGTTGGGACCGTTCCTGGCGGGGCTGCACGCGCGGTGCCCGGAGTCGGGGCTCGTTCGGGACGTGCGGGAGGCGTTCGAGGCGTGGGACCGGGCGCACGAGGTGCTGCTGTCCCGGTTGACCGGGTGAGCACCGGGTCCCCGCGTCAACGGCGGCGAGCCGCGCGGGTCCAGGCCGATCGCAGGACCGCCAAGGCCACCGCCGCGATCGCGACGACCACACCGGGGCTGAAGGCGCGCGCCGACCGGACCGCGGGACGGTCCGGCGGTGGCTCGGGGCGGTCGGGTCGTGGCACGGCGTGGGCCGGCGGTGGTTCGGCGTGGGCTCGCGGTGGCTCGGGGCGGCCGGGTCGTGGCTCGGGCTGGTCCGGTGGTGGTTCCGGGTGCGCCGGTGGTGGTTCGGCGGGGCGTCGCTCCAGGGCGTCGAGGCGGCGGGTCAGCTCGCCGATCCGGTTCGGGTCGACGCTCCGCTTGCTGAGCAGGGTCTGGAAGAGGGCGAAGGTGACGGCCGCGCCCACGAACCCGGCCCCGATGTTGGTGAACGCGTCGCCGAGGAACCCCGTCGAGGACTTGCCGTCGAGGCGGGCGTAGACGAACCCGACCAGGCAAGCGCCGACACCGAACGCGAGGACGACCCCGGCGAGCACCGCGTCCGCGAGTCGCACGTGCCGCGCCACCAGGACCTGGGCGCGGCGGGAGTTCATCGCCACCATCAGGCCGGCGACGCCGCCTGCCGCCACGAGGTTGACGAAGAGCCAGAAGGTGCGTTCGTTGTCGACGGTGGCCGCACGGACGAAAGAACCGTGCACGAACCTCGTCGCGTCACCGTAGGCGAACTCGACCCACTGGTCGGAGTCGCCGACCACCTGCCCGGTCGTCCGCCCGACGATGGCGATCTGCCGGCCGGGCGGGTAGACGCCGCTGGCCGCGCAGTCGGTCGACGGGCACGTCCGGACGGTCGCCTCCCCGGCGAGGTAGCCGATGTCCTCGCCTTCGACACCGCCCAGCGAGCCGACGGCGTAGAGGTAGAGCCCGAACGACCCCAGCAGCACGACGAAGGGGATGGTGATGCTCACCAGCAGCAAGGCCGTGCGCGGCTTGGCCACTCGCCCTCCCCGCGCGTGACGAGGCGTCCACCGGTCGCCTCGAGTCTGCCACAGGGCTCCCGTATCTACTCCCGAGTAGGTTACTCTGGGGTAGATAGCGTCGGTGTCGAACAGGGGTGTCGCGGTGGCTGGTACTGCGGGGCAGGGTCGGCGGGATCCGATGGGGGTGGCGTTGGCCGTCCTCAACCGGGTTGCCGCTTCGGAGGTGCTGGACCGGTTCAAGTTGCGCAAGCCGGTCGAGCGCGGGGTGTACGAGGCGACTCGGAGCGGGTTCCGGACCGTTGCGGCGGCCGGGCGGTCGTTCGGTGCGGTGCAGAAGCTCGGCAAGCCGGCTCGGCTGCCCCACCGGACCGAGCAGGGGCTGTTCGACATCACGCCCACCGACGAGCAGCAGATGATGGTCGAGATGCTGCGCGAGTTCGCCGCCGAGCAGCTCCGGCCGGTGGCGGCGGACGCGGACACCGCGTGTGCCGCGCCGGCCGAGGTGCTCGGAGCGATGAACGAGCTGGGCGTCAGCCTGGTCGGCGTGCCCGAGGAGCTCGGCGGTGCGGGCAGTGAGCGGTCCGCGGTCAGCGGCGTGTTGATCGCCGAGGCGTTGGCGCACGGGGACATGGGGCTGGCAGTGGCCTGTCTCGCGCCGGCCGCGGTGAGCACCGCGTTGACGTTGTGGGGTGACGCGGGGCAGCAGTCGACGTACCTGCCCGCGTTCACCGGGGACGACGTCCCTGCGGCGGCGCTGGCGGTCCAGGAGCCGCACGCCCTGTTCGACCCGTTCGCCCTGCGGACCAAGGCGCACCGGTCCGGCGGCGGGTTCGTCCTCAACGGTGTGAAGGCGTTGGTGCCCAACGCGGCCAAGGCCGAGCTGTTCGTGGTGGCCGCCGACCTCGCCGGTCGCGGCCCGGTGCTGTTCCTGGTGGAGTCGAGCACGCCGGGGTTGACCGTCGAGGCCGACCCGGGGATGGGGCTGCGCGCGGCGAGCATGGGGCGGTTGCACCTGGACGACGTCACCCTGCCGGCCTCCGCGTTGCTCGGCGACGAGAACTCCTACGCGGACTGCGTGCGGCTGTCGCGGCTCGGGTGGTGTGCGCTGGCCATCGGCACCGGGCAGGCCGTGCTGGACTACGTGATCCCGTACGTCAACGACCGGGTCGCGTTCGGTGAGCCGATCAGCCACCGGCAGGGCGTGGCGTTCTCCGTGGCCGACATCGCGATCGAGCTGGAGGGCATGCGGCTGGTCACCTACCGCGCGGCCGGTCGTGCCGAGCAGGGCAAGCCGTTCGCCCGGGAGACCGCGCTGGCGCGGGCGCTGTGCGCGGACAAGGGCATGAAGATCGGCCTGGACGGCGTGCAGCTGCTGGGCGGGCACGGGTTCGTCAAGGAGCACCCGGTGGAGCGCTGGTACCGGGACCTGCGTGCGGTCGGGCTGGCCGAAGGCGTTGTCCTCGTCTGACGGGGCGGAGAGGCGATCATGATCAACCTGGAAGTTCCGAAGAAGTTCGAGCAGCTCGTCGACCAGGCCCACCAGGCGGCGGCGGAGTTCCTGCGGCCCAACTCGCGCAAGTACGACGAGGCCGAGCACACCTACCCCAAGGAACTGGACATGCTGGCGGCCCTGCTGGACGGCCTGTCCGCCGCCGGTCAGGGGGCCAGCGCGGGCGGCGTGCGGCGCGGCGGCTCGGACAAGGGCGCGGACAAGTCCAAGCAGGGCAACAGGAACGGCTCCAACCTCCAGCTCCTGCTGGGCACGATCGAGATGTGCTGGGGTGACGTCGGCCTGCTGCTGAGCATGCCCCGCCAAGGCCTGGGCAACGCGGCCATCGCGTCGGTGGCCAACGACGAGCAGCTCAAGCGCTACCAGGGCAAGTGGGCCGCGATGGCGATCACCGAGCCGGACACCGGGTCGGACTCGGGTGCCATCCGGACCACGGCCGTGCGCGACGGCGACTACTACGTGCTCAACGGCGAGAAGATCTTCGTCACCGCCGGTGAGCGCGCGGACTGCGTGGTGGTGTGGGCGACGCTGGACCGGTCGCTGGGCAAGGCCGCGATCAAGTCGTTCGTGGTCGACCGGGACACGCCGGGGTTCGAGCTGGTGCGCCTGGAGCACAAGCTGGGCATCCGCGCCTCGGACACCGCGCACTTCCGCCTGGACAACGTGCGCGTGCACAAGGACAACCTGCTGGGCAGCCCGGAGATCAACACCGAGCAGGGCTTCGCCGGCGTCATGCAGACCTTCGACAACACCCGACCGCTGGTGGCCGCGATGGCCGTCGGCGTGGCGCGGGCGGCGCTGGAGGAGACCCGGCGGGTGCTGGCCGAGGCGGGCGTGGAGGTCGACTACGACCGCCCGGCCAACGCCCAGCACGCCGCCGCCGCGAAGTTCCTGAAGCTGGAGGCCGACTGGGAGGCCGCCTACCTCCTGGCACTCCAGGCGGCGTGGATGGCCGACAACCGCAAGCCGAACTCGTTGCAGGCCTCGATGGCCAAGGCGAAGGCGGGGCGGACCGGGTCGGACGTCACCCTGGGCTGCGTGGAACTGGCCGGCAGCACCGGGTACAGCGAGACGTCCCTGCTGGAGAAGTGGGCGCGCGACTCGAAGATCCTCGACATCTTCGAGGGCACGCAGCAGATCCAGCAGCTCATCGTGGCTCGGCGGTTGTTGGGGAAGTCGTCGGCCGAGCTGAAGTAGCAGGTAGAGGCGTCGTCTCGGTTCGGCTCCGGTCGGGTGGGAGCTGAACCGAGGCGACGGCCAAGATCGCCGTCCACACCCGTGTTCCGTCCATGTTCCGTCCGACTCCGGTGCTCCGTCATCCGACGGCACGCGGGCGGAACATGCGCGCGTTCATGGCGCTCCGCGCCCGCGCGTGGGAGTCGGGCAACATGTGGACGTAGATCTTCAGCGTGTAGGCCGGGTCGTGGTGGCCCATCATCACGGCCAGCTCGGCGATGTTCACGCCGTCGGCCAGCATTACGCTGGCGAAGTAGTGGCGGAGCTGGTGGGTGCCCTCGCGGCGGGTGGTCTTGTAGCGCTTGCGCCCGCGACTGTCCTTCTCGGGCTGGGGGATCACCTTCGCTTTGGCGAGGGCTGGCTTCCACGCCGACTCTGAGTACGCCCGTGACGTGACGTGGCCGCCGTCGAACCAGCGGAACAGGATCTGGTGTGTGACTGGGGCGCCGTCGACCTTCTCCCACGGAAGCGTGAGCGGCTGGGGCGGGTACTTCCGGATGTGCTCGCGTAGAGCCTGTGCGCCACCTGGAGACAGGGGGACCGTACGCTCCCGGTCGTTCTTGGGCAGGGCGAAGACGTAGTTCGGCCCGAGCTTCTTGATCTGGCGCCGGATGTGGACGACCTCGGCGCTGAAGTTGATGTCCTCCAGGGCGAATCCGAACGCTTCGCCCTCACGCAGCCCGCACGATGCGCTGAGCGTCGGCATCGCCCGGAGGTAGTCCGGGTGGCCGTCGATCACGGCGAAGACCACGTCGTCGGCCCACGCCTGGATCTTCCGCTCTCCGGGGTCGGCCTGCACCCGCTGGACGATTGGGCTCTTAGCGGGATTCTTCTTGATCGCCTCGTCCGCCGTGGCCAACTCCAGCACACCCACCATGACGAGCCGGGCGGTTGCAACGGTCGACGGGCCGAACCTCTCGCCCAGTTCCGTCTGGAACGCCGAGACCTGCGACGCCTTGATGCCCTTCACCGACCGGTGCCCGAACACCGGCTTCACGTGCAGGCGGTAGACGCTGTCGTACTTGGCGAGAGTCGCCGGGTCTCGCTTCCGGGACTTCCTCCACTTGGGGTAGTAGCTGTCGAACGTCTCCTTGCCCGCCTTCGGGTCGTGGTACTCGCCGCGCTCGACGTCCGTTTCCTGGGCCTGCCAATGCAGGTCCGCCGGCGTCTTCTTTGCGAACGCCTTGGTCTTCTCGTTCCCGTCGGGGTCGTGCCACACTGCCAGCCACCGCTTGCCCTTGCCGTGCCGGGCGTTCGGGATGCGCTTGTTCTCGCCGCACCACGCCACCTCGACACCGCCCTTGACGGTGCACACCTTCACCGCAGGCTTGCCACACCGACACTTCTCGCCAGCCTCGGCGGTCCGCTCGGCAACGATGGAAGCCGGCTTCTCCGGAGTGGTCCACAGGTCTTTCGTGAATCCCATCAGTCACTCTCTCGCATCTTTGCCGGCGTCCTGTTCGTCTTCACGCATCTTGCGCACCACTTCCTGCGCCTCGTCGGCCGTCAGGTCGGAAAGTTTCCCGGCGCTGACCCTGACTTCAAATTCCCCATACTGGTATTCCGACCATGGGTCGATCACCTTGGCATACTTGGCGGGGTCGGGTTGGAAGCTCAGTGCGAAAGGCGGCATACCGACGCGCGATTCCCATTGGCGTACCTCCTTCGCTACGCTGAGCATGTGCTCGGCCGCGCTCAAATTGTCGCTCGCTAGGAGGTTGACGAGCACAACGAGAATTTCATAAACGGTCCGCTGCCGATGTAGCGGGTCGGCTACATCGATGACAGCATCGAGCGCGTGTTTAAGTAGGAGCATGCGAGCGGACGGGCTCATGTCGGATGGCTTTGGGAGGCTCGCAATCAGCTTCGCTAGTTCCTCATCGGTGATCCCCACGCCAGGGTTGACTGGATGTGGTGTGAGAGCTGCTTCAAGCTCCCGATCATCGTTGCGTTGCCATGCGTCCAGCGCCGTACCCGGTTTCAGGCCGAATAGCGCATCGAGCTTCATCAGCGTGGCATTCCTCACAGGCTCGCCGTGCTCGATGCGCAGATAAGTCTTGTACGAGATCCCGGCTCGTTTCGCGGTCTGTTGGGCTGTCCATCCCCGCCGGGATCGCGCCTGCTCAATGACTCGACCGAGGTCTTGGTAATAGGGCTTCTCTGTGGCGCCGTCAGCCACGACCACGCTGCCGTCGTCAGCCCAGTCCCACCCTTCATCCTGTGGTGACGGGGTGTCGGTGGGGGCGACGTTGTGGACGTCGTCGGTCGTCATGCGCCCATGGTGCCAACAACGACAAGCGATGTCCAACGTTGTAGGTAGCTTTGGGTAGCTCCTTGCGGTTGATCGTGTCGCGAGCGTGGCAACCTACCAGGTAGGCATCACCCTCGTGGGTGAGTTCGTGCCGAAAGGCCCCATCTGGTACCCAATGTTGCTGCCGTCGCTTGCGGCTAGTGGTAGCTATGTGTAGCTTTCGGAAGGAAGGTGGACGACGGTTCCACCCAAGGGAGGCCCCGTGAGTCACACGGTCGAGCGACTGCTCACGCTCAGCGAGGTGTCGGAGCAGACGGGCATCCCCGAGGCGACGCTCAGATATTGGCGCGCGATCGGCTCGGACGGTCCCGACTTTCGGCGCGTGGGCCGGCGGCTCCGCGTGACCGAGTCCGCGCTCAAGGCGTGGATGGACAGGCGGATGAACGACCCCGCCGCGTAACAAGAGGGCAGGTCAGCGCCCATGCCCAGCAACAGTCCGAACGCAAAATGACCCGCCCTCGGTCTTGCCCACCGGGACGGGTCGGAACGTCAGATCAAGAGGATAGGTGACCCAATGACCGACACCGCACAGTGTGGCAGATCAGCGCCCGAGGCCGCCACCGAACGGGCGTTCGAGTGCCTCCCCCGCTGCATCGAGCACGACGGCTCGACCCGCCACCCCGACGAGAACTGCTGGTCCGAGCAGCCCGCAGGCCGAGTTCCCACCACCTTGGCCAACGAGCCGGTGGTTCTGAGGGCGGTCGGCCGGCAGATCAACCCGGGCGGCGAGCGGCTCGCCGAGGTGGTCATGTTCGTCGGGGTGCCCGGTGACGACGAGTCGGAGCTCCACGCCGAGATGACGGGGAAGCAGGCCCGCGAGCTGGCGGCCCGGCTGGTCGAGGCGGCGCAGCTCGCGGAGGGGATGGTGTGGCCCTGCCCGTTGTGGTGCAGCGAGCCGCCGGGACACCCGTTCATCCCGAGGGGCGCCGACTCCCTTCCCGTCCGCGTGCACCAGGCCGACCCGCTCGGGGACGGTTGCCTCGTTGTGCAGGCCCGGGAATGGATCGGCGAAGACGGCAAGGCCCTGCTCGGGAAGGAGCGCACGTTCTTCCGCGGCCGGGAGGTAAGCGCCGCAGACCTCGCCCGCATGGTGTCGACGTTGAAGGCGACGCTCGTCGAGCTGGATGAGGTCGGCGCGGAGACCTGGCTGGCGCGGCAGCAGGGCGGTGTGCGATGACGACCACCACGGGGAAGGCCGCCGCGCACACGGTGTGCCCGCCTTGGTGCAGCGGACGGCACACCTCGATCGACGCCACGAGCACGTTGCACGAGCGGTCGTTGACCGCACCGAGCGCCACGTTCCGGGTGGGGCTGATCGCGCTGTTCGAGTCGACCTCCGAGGGGCTGTACGCGGAGTTGCCGTCAATCGTGTGCGAGGGCCGGCTTGAGGAGTTCGAGTTGTCCGCGGGTGGGGCGCGTCGCCTGGCGGCGCGGTGTCGGATGCTGGCCGACCAGTTGGAGGCTGCCGCCGCGCTGCTATCGGAGATCAGGAGGGGGGCGCGATGAGCGGACCGATGGTGTCCACACGGGACGAGGCGGTGGCTCGTGCGGAGCGCATCCGCGCGGGGATCGAGGCGATGGCCGCGTTGCAGGGGGACATCGCGGCGGCGTACCACCGGCGCGACTGGACGACGCTCGGCTATGACTCGTGGGCCAGCTACGTGACCGCCGAGTTCGGGGAGCGGCGGCTGAAGTTGTCCCTGCACCAGCGCCGGGAGATCGTGGCGAGCCTGCGCGGTGAGGGCCTGTCCACGAGGGCGATCGGGGCTGCTCTGGGCGTGCATCACGACACCGTGGTGACCGACATCCGAAGTGTCGGAAATCCGACAGTAGAGCCGACTGTCGTGACGGGCCTGAACGGAAAGACCTACTCCACGCAACCCGGGGAGGCCGTCGACTCCACCACCGAGTCGGTCGTCCGTGACGGCACGAAGCCCGCAGCTGGCGAGCCTCCCGCCCCTACGCCCGATCGCCGCTTCGGTAGGGGCCGCACGGCGCAGGACGCCATCGAAGCGACCGTCACGACGGTGCGGGACCTGTGTGACCACTTCGAGTCCCTGATCATCCCCGCCGACTTCGCCGCCCTCGACGCGGAGCGTGCCGAGCAGTGGGCGCAGGCGCTCGACAAGTCCATGTCGGTGTTGCGTCAGATCAGGAAGGAGTTGCTGCGCCGCGCGGGGGCGGGGCGGACGAGGGGTGGTGCCGAGTGACGGCCGTCGACTTGTTCGACTACTCGCCGGGTGGGCGCTCGGACTTGACCGACCCCGCGGCTCGCGCTGATCGGGACCGGTACGGCGACCGGGTTGACGTCCTGGACAAGGTGAAGGCGCTCCAGATGCTGCCGGACGGTCTGCACCTGACGACCGACCACGTGGCCACCTACTACGAGGTCACCATCGACGCCGTCAAGAAGCTGGTCCAGCGCAACCGCGAGGAGCTGGAGGCCAACGGCTTCCGGTTGCTCTCCGGTCCGGAACTCAGGGACATGTTGTCCCTGAGTTCGATGGACCCGCGTACCCCGCATCTGGCCGTGTTCGACCGCCGGGCGCTGGTCCGGGTCGGCCTGCTGCTGCGTGACTCGCCCGTCGCGCGCCGGGTTCGTGACGCGGTGCAAGACGGCTACGAAACCGCCGCGCCTGTACTCGCCCTCCCGCAATCCTACGCGGACGCTCTCCGGGCGCTGGCCGACCAGGTCGAGCAGAACGAGGCGCAGGCCCGGCAGATCGAGCAGCAGGCCGCCGAGATCGCCGACCTGGACGAGGAAGCCGCCGGCTACCGGCACTTGCTGGAGAAGGACGGCACGGTGAAGTGGACCAACGCCTGCGACGTGCTCGGCGTCGGGCCGAACCTGCTCGGCGAGTACCTGCGTGAGCGCAAGGTGACCTACACCGACGTCTACTTCACCGGCCGCGGTGAGCGCCGTGAGGGGGAACGGCACAACCGGCCGTACGCGGACTACAAGCACTGGTTCCGCTTCGCGCCCTACTCGGAGTCGGAGCGCAACAACCGCCTGCCCGCGTGGAAGCAGTTCGACCGGCGGGTCACCACGAAGGGTGTGGACGGTATTCGGCGGCTGCTGCGCCGCCACGTGTTCGAGTGCGGCACGTGCCCGCTGTGCGGGTCGCTGAAGAAGAACAGGCCCGACGTGTTCGCCGACTACCGGCGTCCCCCGCGTGGCCAGCACATCAACTACCCGAAGGATGCGGCATGACCGACTCGGAGAACCTGCTCATCTCGCGCGGTGAGCTGGAAGACCTCATCAGCGCCGTGGCCCACTACCAGCACATGGCGTTCAACGAGGGCAACGCGTGGGGCTCGCAGACCGCGCGCGACCTGGTCGAGAAGGTGAAGGCCGAGGCCGGGTTCATGGCCTACGCGTTCGTCCACCTGTGGTTCGGCCGCAACCACCAGAAGATCCAGCCGGGGGACACGGTCCGCACCAGCGAGTGGGGCTCCGGGGAGTTTTGCCCCGCCGAAGTGCTGACGACCCACACGTACGGCGCCTGGGTGCAGGACGAGAACGAAGCCGGGTGGTGGTCGTGGCACGACGTGCACCGCCTCGACCGGCTGCACACCGAACCCGACTTCGACATCGCGAACTACGCCGCGGTCATCGAGCACATGGGGTACGACCGCGACCCCGGCGGGTTCCCGGATTCCGTCACGCCGTACTTCATCAAGCCCAGCACCCCCGCCCTGAAGCTGGTCGACCACTGGCCGACCGAGGTCACCACGGGCGAGGGACAAGCTGTCCCCGGCGAGGAGCCGCGCAACTGGGACGTCTACCGGTTCGCCACGGCGGCGCTCGGCGGCGACGAGACCTCGGAGAACGGCGAGCGGGCGAAGGAATGGCATGACGACCTGGTGGCCGACGCGCTCGGAACCACCGGGCTGACGGTGGTGCGTGAGGAGGGTGACGCGTGAGCGACATCTTCACGATGGCCGACCTCGACGGCCTGTTGCAGTTGATGCGAGACGCCCGGCACGAGTACCCAGGTCCGTTCCTCCCTGCCGTCATCGCCTTGGTCGACGACGTCCACACCTACCACCGCCCGGACGAGAACGGCGACTGTGAGGCGATCGGCTGCCAAGACCAGCACGGCGACACGACCTACAACCAAGGGTGGCCGTGTCCGCTGTGGATGCGCGCCCAGACTGCGGCGGTGGCGTGGCTGCGTGAGCGTGCCGCTGAGGCCAATCCGTCCGATCGGACGGAAAATCCGCATCGGGTCGCGGCCCGCGAACGCAAGGCCCGCCAGCGGCAGCGGGAGCGGGATGCTTCGGCGAGCGCCGAAGCATCGGGTAACCGGCCCGGTAACTCGGTTACGACGACGTCACCCGAGGGCCTTTTTTCGAAGGAACCGCAGGTAGGTGAGTCGCGTCCCGCGGGACAAGCGCGTGACTCCCTGAGGGACTCCCCTGGGGACAACCCTTCCGAAACGTCGGTGGGACTGGCGTGAGCGAGTTCCTCGTTCAGCAGGTGCCCGCGCCGGAGGAGCGGTTCACGATCGTGAGCAACGACCTCCTGCGCGGGCGCCTGCCCACCCCGCTGCGTGCGCTGGAGCGGGTGTTGCTGCTGCACCTCATCAGCTTGTCGAGCGGGTGGCGGATGAGTCGCCAGCAGCTCGACCGGTCGGTGACGGAGGGCCGCGAGGCGGTCAGCAGCGCCCTTCGCGGACTGGAGCAGAAGGGTTACCTGCGGCGTGACCGCAAGCGTGACAGTCGCGGGACATGGCGGTGGACATGGAGCGTGACACGTGACCCGATCGGCTCGCCGCTGCCGTCACCATCCCCCGAAAACCCGTCAATGGACGCGACCAGCGGAAACACCACATCGCCGCAGGTCGCTCCATCCACGGAAAACCCGTCGCCGGATAGTCGGGGGATAGATACAGAAGACCAACCCAAGAAGACCACCAAGAAGACTGGCAAAGATCAAAAGAGTGCACCTCCCGTGGGGGCTCGCGCTGGCGCGCGAGCCGGCCTCAAAGGGAAGGACCTCGTCGGCGAGGACCCGAAGACCCTGACTCGGCGACTGACCGCTGTGTGGTGCTCCGTGGTCACCGAGTGTGGCGGTGCCCTGCCGGTCCTCGACGGCGGCGGCTGGGATTACGACGGTACGCCGCACGGCCGCGAGCAGCACCCAGCCGGGCGACGCATCCGGGCATGGGTCGAGAACTACCCGCACCCAAGTGCCGAAGAGCTTGATGTGGCCTTGGAGGAGATCCGCGCTCATGCTCGTCGGTGGGCAGAACAACATCACAATCGAGACTTGGAGGTTGCATGACGACCGACAGTCCAAAGCCACCGCGTCCAGGCACCCACCCGTTCGGCATGGGCGGCGCGGCACCGGTACCTCGCAAAGCTGACCGGTCCTCGACTCGCAAGGGGCACGTGGCAAAGCAGATGGGTGCCACCTCCGAGGAGATAGCCGCGATGCGGGACGACGATCTAACGGGCATCACGCCGCGAGAGGCTGCTCGTCTCCTCGGCGAGGAGTCCCATGTCGACCGCCGTGAGAAGAAGCGGCTTCGCACCCGGTGGCGGTACGAACAGCTTCGGCGCTTCCGGACTGATCGAGGCCGTCGGCGCCTTGTCGCGCTCCTCGAGCGTGAGCTGACTGGTGACGAGATCGCAGTTCCGGCCGGTCTCGAAGAGGCGATCGGTAATCTTCTGGCCATCGACCGCGAGCAGACCCCTGACGTGCCGCAGCTGTTCGGTCTCGACGACAGGAGTGACACGGCGCAGGCGTATGCGCGCTACCGCGATGAGACGACATCGTGAGGGTCAGTCAACTACGGCACGCCGCGCGCCTTCGCGCAACCGCATGCGTCGACCCCGTCGATCCCCTGAACCCAGGCATCAATCGCTGCTGCGGCGACCGACCAACGGCCGCCGCGGCCGGTCTGGTGGCCGTGCATCTCTCCGGACTCCAGGGCACGCCGCACTGTGACCTTGTGCCGGTTGACGCGCTGGGCGACGAGGTCGACGGTGAGCCACTCGTTCATGCGTGCACCATCTGCTTCACTGCCTGTCTCATCCAGAGGCAACCGGCAACGCGTACGGGTGCGTCGAGGGGTCTGCGCGGTTCAACTCGATCAACCGCCGCTCTGTCGACGACGACGGGGCGTGCGGGCTTGAAGGAGGACCGTGGCTGGTTCGGACGGCGGGACCGATCGTCGGCGGCGGCGAGGAATGGTCTTCTCCCCAGCCGCCCGTGGCTGCTGCTCGAACTGCGCCACGATGTCGGCGTAGTGCCGGGTCGTGAACCTGTAGGTGCCACCGACCTTCACGGTAGGGATCTCCTGGCGGCGTGCCCGGTCCTTGACCCACCATTTACTGACGCCGAGGGCATCGGCGACCTCCTGGGCGGTGTGGAGGCGGGGGAGCGCTTCGTCCTTCGACGGCTGGATCACGAGTTGCGCCCTTGTGGTGAAGGGGTGTGAGGGGAAGGCACATCCGTGCCAAACAGGCGGGCGACTTCGGATGCCGGGATGCGGTAGAGGTTGCCGAAGAGGACCGCATTGATCGTGCCGTCCTGGATCGCTCGGTAGACGGCGGCTCTCTTGAGCCCAGTCAGTTCGGCGAACTTTACAGGAGAGAGACCGATCCGTGAGCTATTGGGCAACGTACGTACATCAGGTTGTGTGGCTCGTCTGTCCATGACCGGCGTCGCCAAGAGCCAGTCAACTAGCGCGTCCACAGCGCCATGAAGGTGGAGACGAAGCTCATGGAGGTGGTCGGGCGAAGTCACGTTGCCTGTGGCCTTCACTAGCTGAGGAGTTGAACGATGGACGCTGTGACGACGACCTTGCGTCGGGCTCCGACCTCAATGACCTTGACGGGTGCAACTCCGCGCCGGATCTGCTCGTACAGCTGCGAGCGGGACACGCCGAGAGCCGTGGCGGCCTGCGCCACCTGTACTGCGGCAGGCCACTTGCGGATCTCGTCGAGTGTGGGCTGGCGGCCTGGACCCGTCGAGCGGCTTACGCGCTCAGTCGAAGACGGACTCGCAGGAACAACGTCCGAATCTTGCCGTAGGAGGATCATGATGCGGGCCGCCTGGTCGGGCGACAACGGCGGCGCGTCGCGGACTAGCTGGGCGACGTATGCGTCGATCTCCGGGGCCGGTGGCGGGGGCGTCACTTGTCTCGCCTCCGCATACCTTCAAGCTCACTACGCAATCGATCCACATCCCATCGAGCGTGGCCGCCGGCTGTGACGAGCGCTGGCGTCACCAGTCCGGTAGCCCACCAGCGCGCGAGCGTTGCACGACCGACGCCTATGGCCTTGGCAGCCTCGCCTGTAGTCACCAAGTCCCCCATAGCCCCTCAAGATGGCGGAATGCGGGCACCCAGATGTGCGTGGTGAGACGTTCGAGACGATCGAGACGTTCGGGTAGTGACCCTTCACTCGAACGAGGAAGAAAGGGGCGCGGGATGAGCTGGGAGCAGGACCCCCAACGCTGTGTCCGGGGAGAGCAGTGCGCGGAGGTGGAGATCGTCGAAGGGTTCCGCCTGGGCGGGCTTCGAGCCAGTGCGGCACCGCTATGCCTCACGTGCGAACGCCGCATCCGCGAGGCGATCATGGAGTTGCCAGGCGACTACGTCCGCCTCGCGCTGGTTCTCGGCAAGGGCGGATCGTCGGGCGACGAGGCAGTGTCCGCTTCGCGGGAACTCCCGACGCCGTTGAGGCTGGGCGTTGAGGCGTTGCAAGCCGAAATGGTCGACATCGCTTCCACGTGGGCCGAGGCCGTGGCCGCAGTCAGCGGCGTCGCCTGGGACACCCAGGCGGTGGCAAGAAGTCGGCCAGGGGTGGTGCTCGACGTGAGCGTGCACATGCTCGCGGACCGGCTGCCCGTACTGCTGAACTTGCGCGACGTCGAACTGGTGGAGTGGTCGAAGGAGTCGGAGCCGACCATCCGGCGCGCGCGGTGCGTCGGCGACCATTGGGCAGACACCGGCGGGCCATGCGCAGTGCCACACCCGAGAGTCGTGTTCCACGACGGGCGGCGGGAGGCCGTGACCAAGGACGGCGTGGAGGGCGCCCTAGATTTGGCCGATCTGCACCGGCGTGCACGAGGGTTGCTCGGCGTCACCGTCCGCACGTACCGCCTCCGCGAGGCATGTCCTGAGTGTGGTGTGCAGGCACTGACCCATGTCGACGGGGCGGATGTCGTTGATTGCGGGCATTGCGGCGTGACGCTGGAGTGGGATGAGTTCCGCCGGCGGACCGACCCGCTCGCGGGGTACGACGCCGGGGCCGCCTGACCCGACTTGACGCATCGGCGGAAACGGCGACTATAGGTGTCGAGTGTAGAAGGTGGAGCGGTCGAAGCCTGGGGGAGTGCGTTGATCAAGCAGCGTAAGTGGCCCAACGCGAACGACACTGCGTTGCAACGCCGAACCCAGATTGCCCACAGCTACCGCGCAGTGCTCATGGACGTGGCGCCTGAGCGCTGCGCGGTACTCGACAGGGCTGCCGAGGCGCTGGGGGAGAACTGGATCGCTCCTGCGCTGGTGACCGACGACGCCGAGAAGATGACGCTCACCCAATGTGCGAAGGCGGTCGGCGCGAAGGCCGGGACGCTGTGGCAGTGGGCCAACCGCGGCGTCGTGCCGCGCAATCCAGACGGCTCGTTCACCCTCACGGACGTTCAGCGGGCACTGTCGGAGCGCACGCGACGCGATGCGCCGGAGCCGCCCCGAGTTGCGTAGAAGATCGGCGCGTCTGTAGAGTAGAAGTCACTAGGACACGTCTGTCCACCGAGCCCCCAGTCGATGATCTCGGCGGGGGCTTTCGTCGTTTCCCACCCTGCCTGTCAAATCACACGCCAACACGCCTGGGCATGAGCAGGGGTGGTTGATGACGGCGACTGGTGCGGTCCCCGCCCACTCCGCATGACTGAACGCTGCCCGGTGTTCCGGGAGCCGATCCCGTTGCCGACGCCGAGCGAGGAGCCGTAGACCATGGCTGGCTTCACCGACACCGTCGAGCAGGCGCTGCTCGACCACTTCCTCACGGACCCGGCGTACACGCCGCCCGCGACCATGTACATCGGCCTGTCGACGACCACCCCGACCGAGGCTGGCGGCAACTTCACCGAGCCGTCCGGCGGCTCCTACGCGCGCGTCTCGACAGCCGCAGCCGACTGGGGTGCCGCCACGGGCACTGCTCCGGCGACGAAGTCCAACACGGCCACCAAGACCTTCCCGACCGCGACAGCCACGTGGTCGAGCGGTTCGAACATGACCCACTTCGGCCTGTTCGACGCGTCCAGCGCCGGCAACTTGCTGTGCTGGGGTGCGCTCACCACCGCCAAGCCGGTGATCTCCGGCGACACGGCGTCGTTCGCGGCCGGTGCCCTGGTGCTGAAGCTGGGCGATCCTTCGGACTCGTACTAGAAGACACGGCAGTCGGGGGAGACGACATGGCGTTGCTCGACGCGACGAACCGGCTGCGTGTCTGGGCTCAGTCCATGCGGGACTGGCCAGGCACGCTGGGCGGCGTCACCAAGGCGCAGCTTCAGGCCGCGGTGGACGCGACGGACCAGTGGATCGAGGACAACCAGACCTCCTACAACAACGCGCTTCCGGTCGCGTTCCGCTCGAACGCCACGCTCGCGCAGAAGACGTTCCTGTTCTGCTACGTGGCGATGCGGCGCGCGGGTCGACTGAGGGCGCAGGAGGACTGAGATGGCGACGGTCACCCAGACGCTCCTCGCCGCAGACGGCCAGTTCCTCTCTTCGGCCTTCCCCGGTCTGGTGAAGAACGGCTCGAACTTCCCGGTCGTGGGCTTGGCGTTCGACGCGGCCACGGACGAGGCGGTGTTCTGGTCGTTCTACGCGGCGAACTACGGCAGCGGCAACGTCACCGTGCGGGTGTTCTGGTACGCCGACACGGCTTCGTCGGGTGACGTGGTGTGGGAGGCGCAGCTTGCCGCGATCACTGCCAACACCGACACGCAGGACGTCGAGACGAAGGCCTTGGCGACTGCCAACACGGCCACCGACACCCACCTCGGCACCACGGGGCAGAGGCTGCACAGCGTCGACATCACCGTGTCCAACCTGGACTCCCTCGCCTCCGGGGACAGTGTGTGGCTGCGACTCGCGCGAGACGCGAACAACGCCAGCGACACGATGACCGGTGACGCGATCGTCGAGAAGGTGGTCTTGACCTACTCCGACACGTAAGGCGGGGTCGGCATGGCGGTCAGGTTCGACGCGGACGGCGAGAACTACACCAGCACAAGCTCCCCGCCTAGCGGCTCCTACACCGTGGTGTGCTGGTTCCAGGTCAGCACGGACCGCAACACGTTCTCCACCGTGTGGTCGTCGGACTCCAGCTCATCGAACTACCACTACATCCAAACGGACTCCGACGGGACGAGTGTCAAGGCGTTCCACTCGGACGGCTCGGTCATCACCGGCCCGAACGTGACGGTCGGAACCTGGTATCGCTTGGCGTTCGTCGTCAACGGCACCGCGGCCACCATGTACTGGGGCACCGCGACGGGCGCGCTGTCGTCTGCTTCGGACGCCACCTGGCCGGCGTTCTCGCCTACGCCCACTACGTTCCGCATCGGTGCGAGCGTGTTCACGGGCGAGTGGCTCAACGGCCGCGTCGCGGCGCTGAAGCACTGGTCGGCGGCTCTCTCGCAAGCCGAGGTCGAGAAGGAGTTCTCGCAGTACCTGCCGGACCGCACGTCCGGCCTGGTCCGGTTCCATCCGTTCGTCGCCAACGAGACCGCCGACTACTCGGGTAACGCGCGGACTCTCTCCGGTGGGACGGGGTCCACGCGTGAGGACGGCCCGCCGATCCCGTGGCGCGCTCGCGCTCCGCAGCTGGTGCTCCCCGCTGCCTCGGCCGGTAGCTCTGTCACCCTGGACGGGGTGGCTCCGTCCGCGAGTTCGGCCACCGGCGACACGGCGGTTTTTCGCGCTGTCGGTGGCAGCGCGTCGGCCGCTGCCGGTCTCACGGGCGACGAGGCTGTCTCGCGGGCTGTCGCAGGCTCTGGAGCAACCGCGGCCTCCGTTACAGGCGAAGTCACTGCCGCACGACCGCTCACCGGCACCGCTTCGGCTGCCAGCGCCCTCGTGGGCGATGCGCAACGCACCGCTGGGCTGGCAGGTACCGGCTCGGCTGCCGCTGAAGCCTCAGGCGGAATGGCCGCCCAACGCAGCCTCGACGCGTCGGTGACCGCGTCGGCGGGTCTCACGGCCGATGCATCTGTCACACGCGCACTCGGCGGCGGAGCGGCGAGCGCGTCGGGCGCAACCGGGGACCTGGCCATTGCCGGACAGGTCTCCCTCGATGGTGCAGCGAGCGCCGCTGGCTCAGCGACTGCGGCCCTGTCATCCACGAGGCAGGTCGCGGCCACGAGCGCAGCCACGGGCGGTGCGTCGGGCGACCTGGCGGCGAACCGCACTGTCGCTGGAGCAACGGCCGCCGCTGGGTTGGCGACAGGCGATTCGCAGGTGACGCGCGGCCTTGTGGGGACAGTGATCGCCACTGGAGAGGCCATAGGCGTCGTTACCGTCGCGCGCCCGGTCACAGCGACTGTGGCGGCTTCTTCGTCGGCTTCGGCCACTCTGACTGTCAACGCCGCTGGAGCGGCCGTGGACGACGTGTTCACCGCTGGCGGTCTTGGCTCCCAGTGGCACGCCTTCGGGCTCTCTACCCCGTGGACGCCCGGCCGGCTGCATGGCCGGTGGGCCGCCGGAGAACTCGACTGAGGAGGTCACGGTGGCCATCCACTACGTCGACCGCGACTCGGTCGAGTACCTGGGCGTGCGTGTCGTCTACCGCAACACCGCCACCGGTGCGACCGATCCCACCGCCTACACAGTGACGGTCGCGCTGGTGCTCGCAGGCACGAGGCCGGTGTCCGGCGACTACCAGTCCGCGTCGTGGGCGCTGAACGCCGACGGCCACTACGTCGCCCAGCGCCTGGTGTCGGGGCTCACCGCGTCGGCCAGCTACGACGTGTACGTGAAGGTTGCGGCCAGTCCTGAGACCTGGGTGGGCAAGAGCCCGGACACTGTCGCGGTCCGCTGACCAAGATCGGAGTATCGCCGATCCGCAGGTGGTACTCGATTCAGTGCCGCTCACCGCGTGGCTGGAGGTGGCCCATGTGGTCTCGCCGCTGGGCCGCCTACCTCCTTGCCTGCCTAGGCGGGTTCGCCGTCCTGGAGTACCTCGGCATCCGTTCCCGCAGGCGAGGCGGACCGAACGGCACGTTGACCTGCGCGCTGCGCCGCTGGCTGCACATCGACCCGGTGGGTCCGCGGCGCCGGTTGGGGCAAGCCGCCCTCGTCGCGGTGCTCGCCTGGTTCGGCCTGCACATCGTCACCGGGCGCTGGCCCTGACGGGAGGCCGTCATGGGCCGAGCGGTGCACCAGATCGACCGAGAGCTGAAGCGCGTGTGGCGTGAACTCCTGGCGGCTGTCGAGCGGGTGGACTTCGACGCCGCGTGCGACTGCGCCGAGCGCATCGACATCCTGCTCGACCAGCGTGGCGACCTGACACGGGTGGACTGACCGGCGAGGTGCGAGCGATGGCCAGACGTACACGACCCCACACCCGCGGCTCCACCGTGCAGCGCGGCTACGGCCCCGAGCACCGCGCACTGCGCGAGGCTTGGCGCCCACGCGTGGACGCAGGCGAGGTGGACTGCTGGCGGTGCAGGCGACCCATCCTGCCCGACACGCCCTGGGACCTCGGCCACGACGACCACGACCGATCCCAGTACCGAGGACCCGAGCACGCGAGGTGCAACCGAGGTAGCGCAGCCCGACGCGGGAATCGCAGCCGCCGTTCGGCTCGAAGTTCGCGCGACTGGCTGAGTTGATCACTGTATGTGATCACCAGTACCCCCAGGGGTAGGGGGGTGGCACCCACACGGGTCGACCAGCGGGTATGCGACCCAGCCCGCAGTCGTCTTTTTTCTCACGATCAAGGGTTTAAGCCAGAGACCTAAAAGCCCTGGTCAAGGGGGTGCGCGCCGTCATGGACCGCATCTGCCAGACGCAGGGGTGTGGGGCGGTCATCCCGCCCCAGAAGGGATCGGCGAGGCCACGCAAGTTCTGCGAGGCCTGTCGGCCGCCGCGGAACCGGCCGAACCCTCGTGTGATCAAGCTTCCGACCACCCCAGCCCCGGAGCCGGACACGACAGCGTCGGTTCCGCCGCTGGTCGCTACGTACCGGGAACGGCTGGAGGTCGCGGGACGGCTGGACTCGCCCGAGGGCGCGCACGTCCTGCTGCTGGCTTCGCTGCTCACCGGAGGCGCGCACACGGCTTCCGGAGCGGCGGCACTCTCCCGGGAGCTGCGCGCGGCGATGGAGGTTGCGCTGGAGGGCGCTCCCCGCGAGCCGGACAAGCTCGACGAGTTGGCGGCTCGTCGTGCCGCGAAGGCGGCGGGCGCCTCGTGATCGAACCGGCGCACTTCTGGATGCCGCCGCGGCTCGGGTCGTACGGCGACGAGGCGATCGAACTCGCGGAGGAAGCCGGCCTGCTGCTCGACGACGAGCAGAAGCTGGCGGTCGACGCCCTGCTGTCCTACGGGCCGGGCGGCCAGTGGGTGGCGCTGGAGCAGGCCGTGGTGGAAGCCCGTCAGAACGGCAAGACCTCCGGCGTGCTGGAGCCGGTGACCGCGTTCGATTTCTTCCTCCTGCCGCCCGACAGGATGGTGTGGACGGCGCACCTGTTCAAGACGGCGATGGACGCCTTCGCCGACTTCGACCGGATGATCGAGACTTCCTCGACGCTCAGTCGGCGCGTGAAGAACATCTCGCGCGGCAAGGATGACCTCCACTTCGAACTCCACAACGGCGCGAAGTTGGAGTTCTTGGCGAGGGCGGGCGGCGGCGGGCGTGGCCTGAAGGGCAAGCGGATCGTCATGGACGAGGCGCTGATCCTGTCGGCGAACAGCATGGGAGCCCTGCTGCCGATCCTGTCGACGCGCAAGGGCGCCCAGGTCACGTACGGGTCCAGCGCGGGCAAGGTGACGTCCGACCACTTGGCCACTCTCGTGGCACGGGGTCGGAAGGGCGGCGATCCGTCGCTGATCTGGGTCGAGTGGTGCGCGCCTGGTTCCTGGGACGCTCCGCCGTGCGAGCTGGGCAAGGACTGCCCGCACGTGGTCGACCTGCAGACGCGGTGCGCACTGGACGACGAGGAACTGTGGCCGCACGCGAACCACTCCATCCCGGCCCGGATCAGCTACGAGTACGTGCGCGCGGAGAGGCGGGCGTTGCCTCCGCGCGAGTTCGGTCGGGAGCGGCTCGGCTGGCACGAGGCCATTTCCTCAATGGAGCGGCCGATAGCCGAGAAGGCTTGGGGCGACCTCGTCGACATCACGTCGAAGATGGTCGACCCGGTGGCCGTCGGCCTGCACGTCAACAACGACCGCAGCGCCACCGCGATCGCCGTGGCCGGCTACCGCGAAGACGGGCTGATCCACCTTGAGGTCATCAAGTCCGCCGCGGGTGTCGCCTGGGCGGTCGCGGACGTCGTGAAGGTGGTCGAGAAGTGGCTGCCCTGCGCCGTGGTGCTCGACGACAAGTCGGAGACCGCCTCTCTGCTGTCCGACTTCAAAGAGGCCGGGCTCAAGGTCCGGGACCGCAACCCCGACACACCGGCAGGGGAAGGCGAGTCGCTGGTGACCACCTGGGCGGCCGATCTCGCCCGAGCGTGCGGTGCCTTGCACACCCGCGTCACCGAGACCAAGGGAATCAGGCACCTCAACCAGCCTGAACTGAACGACTCGATCGCCGGTGCGGCGTGGCGGCAACTGAGCAACGCCAAGGCGTGGGACCTCAAAGCGGCGACGACGAACCAGGCACCACTCATGTCCGTGACCTTGGCCCTGCACGGGCTGCTCACCTACGGCCCGGCCGCAGAGCCCGCGGCCCCGTGGTTCTCCTGGGGGTGAAGCCATGCTCCGCCGACGCGACGCACTCGCCGTGGTCGGCGCGGGATTCACCGCGCTCACCGGAGGGCTGACGTGGCTTTGCGGTGCCTACGGGTTGATCGGCTCCGGTGCCGCGCTCATCGTCGTCGGCCTGTTCGTCGACTGGAGGGACTGACGTGCCGAACCTCTGGTCGACCCTCCGGGGCAAGCGCGAACAGCGGTACACCATCGACGATTGGGCGCAGGACAATCTCACCTACAACGGGCTCACCTACCCGCTGTTCGGAATGCCCAGCCCGACCAACGTCGAGGACATCGAGAACTCGTTCCTCGGCTACGTGCAGGGCGCCTACAAGTCCAACGGCGTCGTGTTCGCGGCGATGGAGGCGCGGCGGCTGGTGTTCTCCAGCGCGCGCTTCATGTGGCAGCGGATGCGGGACGGCCAGCCGGGGGAGTTGTTCTCGACGCCGGAGTTGGAGCTGTTGCGCAAGCCGTGGCCCAACGGCACGAGCTTCGAACTGCTCAGCCGCATGGAGCAGGATGTCAGTCTCGCCGGCAACTTCTACGCCGTCCGGGAGTCACCGCGGCGGCTGCGGCGACTTCGTCCGGACTGCGTCTCCATCATCCTGTCGGCACCTCCGGACGAGGCGGTCGCATCCGACGTCGTCGGCTACCAGTTCAAGCCGGGCGGCCCGAGTTCGCGTGCCGAGCCCGAGTTCTACTCGGTCGAAGAGGTCGTGCACTGGTCGCCGACACCCGACCCGGCGGCCCAGTACCGCGGCATGTCGTGGCTGACCCCGGTCGTGCGTGAGGTGATGGGCGACAAGCTCGCCACCGAACACAAGCTCAAGTTCTTCGAGAACGCGGCGACGCCGAGCCTGGCCGTGTCGTTCAAAGAGACCGTCACCAAGACGCAGTTCGACCAGTTCGTGGCGGCCATGAAGGAGGCCCACGCGGGTGCCCACAACGCCTACAAGCCGCTGTTCCTCGGCGGCGGGGCGGATGTGACGGTCATCGGCGCGGACCTGCAGCAGTTGGACTTCAAGTCCACCCAGGGTGCCGGCGAAACACGCATCGCGACCGCCTCGCGTGTCCCGGCCGTGGTGCTGGGCATCTCCGAGGGGATGCAGGGGTCCAGCCTCAACGCCGGCAACTTCAAGGCGGCCAAGCGGAACTTCCAGGACGGGTTCCTTCATCCACAGTGGGAGTCGGCGTGCGCCGCGCTCGGCATGATCACACGGTCTCCCGGCTCGGATGTACGGCTGTGGTACGACGCGCGGTCGATTCCGTTCCTGCGCGACGACCAGACCGACGAGGCGGAGATCCAGGTCAAGCAGGCGACGGCGCTGCGGTCCCTGTTGGACGCCGGCTACAAGCCCGATGCCGCCGTCGCCTACATCGAGACCAGCGACATCCGTCGCCTGATCGGCCAGCACTCGGGCCTGTTCTCGGTGCAGCTCCAGAAGCCGGGCTCCACCGGCGCTCCGAACGAGGCCCCGGCCGACGACGACAAGGACGAGTGATGGAAACGTTGCGTGACCTCGACCTGGTCCGCGGCGCGCCGCCCAGCGGTGAGCTGCGGGCGAACTCGGACGGGATGCCGACGATGGTCGTGCGGTTCTCGGTGTTCGACACCTGGTACGAGATCGACTCCTGGTTTGAGGGTCGGTTCCTGGAGCGCACCGTGCGCGGTGCGTTCAAGAAGACCATCAAGGAGAACCGGGACCAGGTGAAGGTTCTCTACGACCACGGTCTGGACTTCCACATCGGCAACAAGGTGTTGGGAGCGATCGACGACCTGCGCGAGGACAGGGATTCGCCGGTCGGCGAGGTGCCGCTGTTCGACACCACGTACAACCGGGACTTGCTGCCGGGTCTCGAAGCCGGCGTCTACGGGTCCAGCTTCCGGTTCCGCGTCATCCGTGACGAGTGGAACGACGAGCCGGGTCGGTCCGCGCACAACCCGGACGGCATCCCTGAGCGGACCATCAAGGAGGTGCGGCTGTTCGAGTTCGGCCCGGTGACCTTCCCGGCGAACCCGGACGCCACCGCGGGCGTGCGGTCCCTCACCGACCACTACTACGAGCGCTTGCGCAGCCGCGACCCCCACCGGGTCGAGGAGTTGGCGCAGCGCGCCCGATCCCTTCGCACCCCCGACGCCGACGCCGCCCGGACGGGCACCTCGGCAGCGGGCGCCGCGAGCCTGACCGACGCGCCGGCCCCGAGCCACCCGAGCGGTCTGACCCCATCCCAGAGGCGACTGAGCCTCTACCCCTTCCTGAACCAGGAGGCTTCCTGATGGAGCCCGAGATCAGGCTGGCTGAGGTCGAGACCGAACTCCGCCAGTTGCACGAGGCCGCGGGTAACGCGGCCTTCACCGACGAACAGCAGACCGCGTGGGACGCCCTGGAGGCGGAGCGCGGCCAGCTCACCACCGCCATCGACGAGGCCCGCGCGGCCCTGGAGCGCCGCCGCGAGGTCGTGCGCAGCCTCGCCGCGGTGCCCGGTCACGTCGAGGAGTCCAGCCCGGACCCGCTCGGCCAGCCCGGCAGCGTCAAGGTTCCGGCGCGGGGCAACCCGTGGGACCTGAACGCGGTGACCCGGTCGCTGCTCGACGAGCCGTCGCGCGGAGGACAGGAGCTGCGCTCGCGGGCCATGTCCGCGGTCGAGCACGCTTCCGGCGTGAACGCCCGCTCGAAGGAGCGGCTCACGAAGCTGCTGGAGACGTGGGACCTGGAGGGCGACGACGAGGCGGCCCGCAACGGCCGCAAGATCGCCGCGCACTTGGTCACCACCAGCTCTCCGGAGTACATGCGCGCCTGGACCAAGGCCCTCAAGACCTCCATGCGCACCGGCACCCCGGACGCCCAGGCGCTCAGCGTCCTCCAGCGCGCGATGTCGCTGACCGACGCCAACGGCGGGTACGCCGTGCCGCTGCCGGTCGACCCCACGCTGATCCTCAACGACGACGGTTCGACCAACCCGTTCCGCGAGATCGCGTCGGTGAAGACCATCGTCACCGACCAGCTCCGCACGGTGAACTCCACGGCCGTCTCGTTCTCCTGGGACGGTGAGGCCGGCGAGGTCTCCGACGACGCCACCACCTTCGCCAACATCGACATCAGCGTCCACAAGGCGCAGGGCCTGATCCCGTTCTCGCTGGAGATCAGCCAGGACTACCCCGGCTTCACCGAGGACGTCCGGATGCTGTTGGCGGACGGCCGGGACAACCTGGAGGCGACCGCATTCGCCACCGGCACGGGCACCAACCAGCCGATCGGCATCGTCACCGCGCTGGCGGGTGGCTCCTACGAGGTCGCGTCCGACACCACGGACACCTTCGCCTTGTCTGACGTCTACGACCTGGAAGAGGAGTTGCCGGAGCGGTTCCGCCGCAACGCCTCCTGGGTTGCCAACAAGCGCATCTACCAGGCGATGCGCGAGGCCGGCGGCGCGAACCTCGACGACTTCTGGGCCAACCTCGGCCAGGGGCAGCCGAAGCAGTTGCTCGGCTACAACACCTACGAGGCGTCCGGCATGGACGGCGTTGTCAACGCCACCCAGGACAACCGTGTGCTGGTGTTCGGCGACTTCCGGTACTACTGGATCGTCGACCGCCTCGGCTTCTCGCTGGAGCTGGTCCCGCACCTGCTCGGTACCAACCGGCGCCCGAGCGGCCAGCGCGGCTTCTACGCCTACTGGCGTGTCGGCGCGGACAGCGTCAACGACCGCGCCTTCCGGCTGCTGAACGTCACCTGATGCACCCCGCCGGGCGGCGGACCCGCACTTTCGCGTGGTCCGCCGCGCGGCGAGGTCCCCACCTCAGCCTGAAAGGCGTTTCCCATGACTTCGTACCTGCGCGCCAAGACCGGGTT
The DNA here is from genome assembly GCF_003634995.1 of Saccharothrix variisporea. Classification (GTDB taxonomy): domain Bacteria; phylum Actinomycetota; class Actinomycetes; order Mycobacteriales; family Pseudonocardiaceae; genus Actinosynnema; species Actinosynnema variisporeum. The sequence goes on from NZ_RBXR01000001.1 coordinate 324,128, forward strand.
CATGGTTCCCGCTCCGTCCGGACAGACCCGGGGCGCGGTCATCAAGGGCGGCCAGGTCGTGCGTGCCGACGACCCCGTCGTCGAGGGGCGCGAGGCGCTGTTCGTCCCTGTCGACGACGGCATCGAGCAGGCCACCCGCGCGCCGGGCGAGAAGCGGCTCCTCCAGCGCACGGACCGCTCGACCGTGGTGATCGCCGCGGCGGACAAGCCAAAGCGTCAGCGTGCCGCGCGCCGCGACGACCAGGCGGGGACGGCTGCTGATGGCTAACCTCACTGGGCTGCTCGCCGCGCCGGGGCCGTTCGCGGTCCTACCGTCGGCCGCACGAACCGCGAGCCCGGACACCTACGAGTTCGACGCCTCGCGGGCGCGGGCCAACGGCCTGCACCTGATCATCGACGTGACGGCGATTACCGCCACCCCGTCGGTCACGGTCACCGTCCAAGGCGTCGACCGCGTGTCCGGCAAGACATACACCATCCTCCAGTCCGCGGCGATCACGGCGACCGGCACCACGGTCCTCAAGATCGGCCCTGGACTGACCGCGGCGGCCAACCTCGTAGCCAACGACCTGCTGCCGCCGGTGTTCCGGATCGTCGCCGCCCATGGCGACGCGGACTCGGCCACCTACAGCATCGCCGGACAGCTCTGCGCCTGAACCCGTCACGAAACCCGACCATCTCGTAACGGCGAGATCCGACACCGGGAGGAGGCAGCCCGTGGCGACGCTCGACGTCCTCACACTCACCGAGGCGAAGCAGGGACTCAACGAGGTCAACGCCACCGGCCTCGACGCCGAACTTCCGGCGTGGATCACAGCGGTCTCGTTGCGCCTGGACCAACTCGTCGGCCCGATCGTGCGCCGCTCGGTGAGCGAGTCGCTCGACGGCGGCCGGTGCACAGTCCACCTGCACCACTACCCGGTGTACTCGATCACCACGGTCACGGAGTACAACCACACCACGCCGACGGTGCTCACCGCCGAGACGAACCTGTCCAAACCGGCGAGCGCGTACCTGGCGGAACCGTACGACGTGCCCGTGTCACTCGCGGATGGGTCGCAGTTGGTGCTGCTGTCCGGCGCGATCCGGCGACGCGCCAGCGGCTCCGACACGTGGTTCCCCACCGGCCGGCGCAACGTCGTGATCGCCTACAGCGCAGGCCGCTTCGCCGACACCGCCAGCGTGGACCAGCGCTACAAGCGCGCCGCGGTGCTGTGCCTGCAGAACATCTGGCAGTCACAGCGGATCTCCACCGCCATCGAGGGCGAGTTCGACGTCCCCGTGTCCAACTTCCCGCGGTTCGTCATCCCGAACGCCGTCAAGGAGATGTTCCCCGGCGAAGTGCAAGCCGAACCGAACCGGTTCCTCGTGGCGTGAAGGAGGCACCGTGGCGACCGGCACCGCAACCATCGACCTGATCGCCGGACTTGTCGCTCTGCTCTCCGCCCGTCCCGGCTTGGCGACGGTCCAGGTGGCCGACGCCTACCCGACCAGCGGGCTACAGAACGAGGCGATCTGGGCGGAGGATGCCGAATCGGACGCCGAGTTCCCGGTGATGAAGGCCGGGACGAAGAAGGTCGACGAGACCGTCACCACCGACTGGGTGATCCAGGTGCTGATGAACGACGGCTCCGACCAGATCACCGCGGACCGCCGCGCCGCTGAGATTTTCGGGGAGTTCCAGCAGCAGCTCGCCGAGTCGCCCCAAGTGGTCGACGCGGTCATGTGGGCCGAGTTGGCGTCGTGGCGACTTCGCCGCGGGCAACTCGCCACCGGCGGGCACGGCAGCCGCTACGAGATCGCCCTCCGGCACAAGGCCCGCCTCTCCCCCTGATCGCTCGCATCATCCACAGCCCGCCCTCGCGGGCTCTTCGCCATGCCCAGGAGTCGCTGTGCGTGTCACCCTCAGCGCCGACAGCCCCGTCGGCTCAGTCGAGTTGCCCCAACTCGGCAACCTCGTCGTGCAGCCTGGCCAGTCGGTGGAACTTCCGGACTGGCTGGGCGCGAACATCATCCACCAGAAGCAGTGGGATGCCGAGCCGGACGTGGTCCTCGGCATCGTCGGCGCGGACAAGGACCTCGCCGCCGCATACCTGGAGTCCGAACGGCACGGCGCTGGCCGGCCTGACCTGATCGAGGCGCTGCGCACGATCGCCAACCCGCCCGAGGAACCGCAGCAGCCGAAGCGGCGCGCGGCCGGGAACAAGGAGGACTGACCGATGGCGATCCCGTCCGGCCTCAGCGCCCAGCTGATGACCGCCGAAGAGGTCACGTACGGCACGCCGGTCACGACCGACCGCGGCTTCGAGTTCCGCGACGAGTCCCTGAAGCTGGAAGTCGAGCGAATCGAGTCCACCGCACTGCGCTCCGGCACCAGGGTGCTGCGCTCGGACCGGTGGGCTGTCGGCAAGAAGAACGTCACCGGCGACATCACGATGGACCTGCTCAACAAGTCCCAGGGTCGCTGGTGGAAGCACGCGTTCGGCGGTGTCGCCACCAGCCAGCCCGACGCCGCCGGCAACCCCACCGTCTACCTGCACACCTTCACTCCCGGTGACCTTCCGGTCGGGCAGACCATCCAGGTCGGCCGCACCGACGTGGGCGGCACCACGAGGCCGTTCACCTACCACGGGTGCCGCGTCGCCTCGTGGGAGTTGGCGTGCGCCGTCGGGGACATCGCGTCGGTGAAGTTCTCGATCCTCGGCGAGGACGAGGACACCTCCACCGCGCTGGCCTCGATCAGCTACCCGTCCAGCCTGGCGATGATGACGTTCGTCCAAGGCTCGGTCACTATCGCCGGCACCGCCGCGAACATCAAGTCCGCCACGGTGTCGGGCAACAACGGCCTGGCGGAGGACCGGTACTTCCTCGGTTCCCAGCTCCGCAAGGCGCCGCTGGAGAACGCGCTGCGCGAGTACACGGGCCAGTTCGAGGCGGAGTTCGAGGACCTCACCGCCTACAACCGGTTCGTCAACGGCACCGAAGCCTCCGTGGTTCTGCTGTTCCAGGGCGCGACGATCTCCACCACGTACAAGTACGAGGTGAAGGTCACGATGAACGTCCGCTTCGACGGGGAGACCCCGAACGTCGGCGGCCCGGAGATCGTGCCGCTGAACATCCCGTTCAAGGTGGTCGACAACTCCACCACCTCCATCAAGGTCGAGTACCAGACCACGGACACCACGCCGTAGCGGGGAGGTCCACAGTGGCCAAACGCTACGTCGAGATCGAAGGAACGGCCGACTTCAAGACCGTCGCCCGCAAGCTACGCGAGGCGGGTGACGGTCAGGTCGCCAAGGAGATGGGCAAGGCGCTCAAGGCGTCGGCCTCGCCACTGGTGGAGGACGCTCAACGCCGCGTGCAGTCGCTTGCGGTCGCCGGCGTGCGAGGTGGGGCGTCCGCACGAGCGGCGCGTGCCGCCAAAGCACTGGGTAGGCGCAAGCGGCTCACGGAGAAGGCGAAGCAAAAGGCGCACAGAGGATCCGGCCTGCGCGCCACGGTCGCCCGCGCGACCTCCGCCAAGGTCACCACGGGCGCGAGGTCGGCGACGATGCGAGTCCGTGCCGCCGCGTCGAAGATGCCCGCCGACCAGCGGAAGCTACCGCGCTACCTGAACACCGGCCGATGGCGTCACCCGGTCTTCGGGCAGAAGGACAAACCGTGGGTGACCCAGGTGGCACCACCCGCGTGGTTCGACGACGCAGCCGAGGCGAAGGGTCCGGAAGCGCGAGACCAGGCGATCAAGGTCGTAGCCGAGTACCTGGAACGAATCGTGTAGCGAGGGGAACCAATGGCGACATTCAAGGTCGCGGGCGTGGGGGAGTTCCCCTGGGCTCGTGACAAGCTCAACCTCATCGAGGCGATCGAACTGGAGAAGGCGACCGGGTGGCGGGTCGCCGACCTGGTCGCCGACTACAACGGCTACAACGACCCGTCGGGCAACCGCGGCGCGATGGGCCTCGCTGCCTTCCTGTGGCTGGCCATGAAGCGCAACGGGCACATCATCCCGTTCGCCAAGCTCGCGGAGATCGACGCGGGCGACATCGAGATCGCCTACGACGACGAGGAGCCCGCACAGCCGGACCCTCCGGCCGAGCCGCCCGCCCGAAAGACGCGGAGCGGCTCGGGGCCAAGGAAGGGTTCCTCGCCGAGGAAGTAGCCCAGTACCGGGCCGCGTTCTGGATGCCGCCGCTGAGCACTCCGCCGTTCGAGATGGACCTGCTGTCCCTTGAGGACTACCGGCTAGGCCGGTCGCTGATCGACGGACTCCGAGCACAACGGAAGTAGGTGGCCGTCGTGGCGCAGAAGGACCTCACCTTCAACATCTTCGGTCGCGACGTGTCGGCGTCGAAGACTCTGGACAAGGTGGGCGACTCGGTAGAGCGCCTCGACGGTCGGTTCAAGTCCTTCGGCAGCGGGTCACTCAAGGCGCTGGCCGGCATGGAGGCGGGGGCGCTTGGCGCCGGTGCAGCCATCACCGGGTCGCTTGGCGCGGTGACCCTGGGGTTCATCGGTGCCGGCATCGCCCTGAACGCGACTTCGCGCGAGGTCGGCGGCACCTGGAACGCCATGACCCAGGAGATGGCGACCGACGCCCAGAGTGCCGCCCTGCCGCTCCGGGGACCGCTCCAGGACGCCATCCTGCAACTCACCCGGACCTCACGTTCCCTACGCCCCGAGATGCGAGAGGCGTTTGCGGCGACCGTGCCGGCGATTGAGTCGCTGACCCGTGGTGTAGACGGACTCGCACGCACCGCCGTGCCCGGCCTTGTCGTCGCCGTGAAATCGAGCGCACCGGCGTTCCGGGGTATCGAGTCCGCGATGATCGACACCGGACACGGTGTGAAGGACTTCTTCGTCGAACTCTCCGGTGGCGCCCGCTCGTCCGAGCAGATCCTCGTACAACTGGGCAAGGTCGTCCGCGATGCCCTCGGTTTCGCCGGCCGGTTCCTAGCGGACCTCGCCAACGACGGGGCACCGTCAGTCGAGCGGCTTCGACAGGTCCTGTCCCAACTGTTCTCCGTGGTGTCCAATCTGAGTGGGTCGGGGTTCCCGGTCCTGTTCACGGCGGCGACCGCGGCGCTCAACGTGCTCAGCGGCATCCTCGCCGCTGTCGAGCCCATCTCGGAGGAACTCGGGACGCTCGTCGGCGTCATCGTGTCCGTTGCCGCCGCGTTCCGACTGCTGAACGGCATCAGCACGGTGGTCAGCGGGATCTCCACCGGGCTCCAGGGGTTCGTCCGGGATGTGCGGGCGGCGGGCGACGAGGCCGGCGGCGTGCGGAACAAGTTCAACCTGCTGACGTCGTTCATCGGCGGCCCGTTCGGGATCGCGCTCGGCATCGCCACGTTCGCGTTGGATGCTTTTGGCGCGAAGCAGGGCGAAGCGGCCAGGCGGACCGACGACCTGGCTGCGGCTCTCCGCGCTAGCAAGGGCGCGATCGACGACAACGTCCGAAGCATGGCTGCGGAGAAACTCAGCAAAGCTGGTGCCATCGACCAGGCGAAGAAGCTCGGGATCAACGTGGCCGACCTCACGGACGCGTATCTCGGGCATGGCAAAGCGGCTGAGAAGGTGACTTCCTTCCTGCGGGGTTACGAGGACCAACTCATCGCCCAGGGCGTCCCGCTGCAAGAGAACGCGGCCGACACCAAGAAGCTCGTCGACGAGATGGAGTCGAAGGCGGCAGCGGCGCGGGCGTTGCTGGCGCTCCTCGACGAGGAGGCACCGAAAAACGAGCAGTCGAGGCAGGCCGCGCTCGACCTGGCGCTGGCGACGGACGAGTCCCGGTCCTCACTGGAGCACGCCACCCTGGCCCAGAAGAATCACACGGCGGCCACGGCCGAGCTTCGCGCCGCGTACATGACGTTGCAGGACGAGGTCGGCAACACGAACGCTCGCCTGTCCGCGTTGCAGACCATCATGGACCGGCTGACTGGGCGCAAGCCGGACTACGAAGAGGCGATCCAGTCGCTGAACGACACCTTCCGATCCCTCGGCGACCAGTACGAGTCGACCAAGGGGAAGGCGGGCGAGTTCGGCGACGCGCTGGTCAACGCCGACGGGACCGTGAACACCTCGACCGAGGCAGGATCTCGGCTCCAGGACACGATGGTCGCTCTGCAAAGCAGCACCCTGTCCGCCGCTGACGCTATGGCGCGCAACGGTGCTACCCAGCAGGAGGTCCAGGGGTTCGTCGAGGGCGTTCGTCAGCAGTTCATCAAGCAGCGCACCGACATGGGATATACCCAAGAGGCCGCTGAGGCGCTGGCGAACAAGTACGGCCTCCTGCCACGCGATGTGACGACGTTGTTCTTCACGCCCAACCTGGGCGACCGGATGCAAGCGATCGACGCGTTCCGGGCGAAGGTGGAGACCTTGCCCGACGGGCACGTCATTGTCTACGCCGACACGGCCGGAGCGCAGGGCTCGATCGACCGAGTCATCTCTACCAACGACGGCAGGGTCGTCAACATCACGATCAAGGCCAACGGGGACGTTCAAGCGCTCAATGCCTCTGGACAAGCCGTTGGGTGGGCGGCCAGGGCACAAGGTGGCCCCGTTCTGGCGGGAAAGCCCTACCTCGTTGGCGAGCGAGGGCCGGAGCTGATCTTCCCGACGCATGACGGCTACGTGGCGAACGCGCAGGACACCGCCGCGATCATGCGGGGCGCGCGGACGGAGTCCGTACGTATGGGTGACGGCTCGGGAGCAATGGTGTCAAAGACGTACAACCTCACCGTCTACAACGCCGCCAACAGCGTGGTTGACATCCGCGAACAGTTCCGCCGCATGGAACTGATGCAGCCCTAGGGGGTGGCGATGCCGGGCGAGGTCACCGAGTGGATCGATGCCGACGGCACCGCCACCACCCTGGAGGTCGAGTGGGATGCGACGGGGCGTGGGATGCCCCCGATCCGGTTCGAGGAGGATCGGGTTCCCGAGCGGGCGGGGTCTCGACTTCGCGCGGTGCGTCACGACACCCGCGAGATGACCCTGCCGCTCTGGATCACCGGATCCTCGCAGAGCGACCTGTGGACTAACCTGCGTGCGCTCGCACTGAAGATGGACCCGACGCGCGGCAACGGAAAGATCCGGGTTACCTCCATCGCCGGGGACCAACGCGAGGTCACCTGCCGGTATGCGGCAGGGCTTGAGTTGAACGAGCGTCTCGGCGACACCGCCGGTCCGCTCGTGCAGAGGGCACCGGTCCTGTTCCGGGTGCACGACCCGTACTGGTACGCGGTGTCGGACACCACGGAGCCGTTCACAGTCGGCACTACGGCGACGTTCTTCCCGTTCTTCCCGCTGCGTTTGTCGTCCTCCGAGGTGTACGCCACCGGGTCGATCACCAACCCCGGTGATGTGGAGACGTGGCCGGTGTGGACTATCACCGGGCCGGGGTCGGCGATCGTGCTGCGCAACCTCACGACCGGCAAAAGCCTGTCGCTGTCGACCACCCTCGGTGCCGGTGAGTCGGTCGTCATCGACACCCGCGAGGGCGTCAAAACTGTCACGCACTCGTCGGGCGCGAACCTGTTCTCGTCCCTGTCGGCGACGTCGTCGCTGTGGCCCCTGGCGCGCGGCGTGAACGCGTTCCAGATCGAGATGTCCGCAGCCACCACCGCGTCCCTGGTGTCGCTCGCGTATAGGCCCCGCTACCTCATGGTGTGACAGGGAGGCGGAGGCATGTGGAAAGTCTTCCTCCGCAACCCGAGCCGGGAGCGTGAGGGTGAAGTCGACGACTTCACCCAGCTGGACGCCGTTGTGCGGTTCTGTGACGTCGGCACGTGGTCATTGGAGATGGACGGTCGCGCGCGGCACGCCGCGGCGCTGGCGACCCCGGGCTACGGGATCGAGCTCGTCCGCGACGACACCACCACCGTGACCACCGGGCCGATGCGCCACCGGGTGTGGAGTCGTGACGGCGACTCGCTGAAGCTGAAGGTCCACGGGTTCGACGACAACGTCTGGCTCAAGCGCCGACTCGCGCACCCCCAACCCGCGACCTCAGCGCCCCCGTACAACTCGACCGAGTACGACGTGCGCACCGGGGTCGCCTCGACCGTGCTGCGGCAGTACGTAGACGTCAACGCCGGTACCGGGGCACTGGTCCCGCGACGGGTCGCCGGTCTCGACCTCGACACGGACCCGCTGCTCGGCAGCGACGTCACCGGGCGGGCACGGTGGCAGAACCTGTTGACGCTGCTGCAGGAACTTGCGATTGCCGGCGGCAACCTGGGGTTCCGTGTCGCGAAGGACACCACGGACCTGCTGTTCCAGGTGTACGAGCCGACCGACCGCACCTCCGACGTGATGCTGTCCGTCGAGCTGGGCAACCTCTACGGCTACGAGTACGAGTCCGAAGTGTCCACCGTCAACTACGCCTACGTGGGCGGCGGCGGAGAGGGCACCGCTCGGACGGTCCAGGAACTCGGCGACACCGACGACGCGATCACGTGGGGCCGCATCGAGCAGTGGGTGGACCGCCGCGACACCACCGACGCCGACGAACTCACGCAGGAACTGACCAAGACCCTCGCCGAGGGCGTCGGTCGCACCGGACTGTCGGTCAACCCGGTCGACATCGAAGGCCAGACCTTCCTGCAGGACTACGACCTGGGCGACCGCATCACCTACGTGGTCGACGGGGTCGCCTCCACAGAGGTCGTGCGTGAGGCGCGCATCCTGCTCACCCCGGACGGGCCGCAGAAGACCCTGCCCGGTATCGCGCCGCCCGGCCAAGCAGAAGTCCTCGCCCTGTTCCGGCGCCTCCGCATGGCCGAGGCGCGCATCGCAGACCTGGAGCGTCGCTGATGGCAACGAGCCTCACCACCTACGCCCCGTTCGACAGCGGCGCGGGGGCCAGCGTCACCGAGTCGACGTGGCGCAGCTTCATGAAGTACATGATCGACACCGGCCCGCTGGCCAACGTCCTCAACGAGTTCGAGGTCTACGCCGACTCGTCCGGCATGCAGGTCAAGGTGAAGTCGGGCGAGTGCTGGATCCAAGGCCACTGGGGACAGAAGACCACCGAGACCACACTGGCGATCTCCTCCAACTCGACCGGCTCCACCCGGATCGACCGGGTCATCCTCCGAGCCAACTTCACCACCGATGTGATCGAGCTGGACGTGCTGACCGGCACCGCCAGCGCGCCGGCTGTCACCACCAACACCTCAGTGTGGGAGGTCTCCCTGGCCACGGTGTCGGTCGCCAACGGCGCGGTCACCATCGCGGCGGGGAACGTCACCGACGACCGCCGGCGGGTGTCGGCGACCCGGGACGCGCCGCGTGCGCAGCTTCGCCAGGGAAGCGCACAGGGCATCCTGCACAACAACTTCACCTCGGTGACGTACGGCAGCGAGGACCACGACTCCCACAACGCCCACAGCACCAGCACGAACCCGTCCAGGTACGTAGCCCCGGTCGCGGGCGTCTACCAACTGTCCGGCGCCGTGTCCTTCGACGTGAACTCGACCGGTGCCCGCGGGTGCCGGTGGGCCAAGAACGGCACGGAGATCAACGGCTCCCAGGTGCTGCACGCGACTTCCGGTAGCACCGTGTCCACGATCGTCGCCGCCCGCACCGTCCAGGTCCGGCTCGCCGTCAACGACTACGTCGAGTTGCAGGCCTACCAGGACAGCGGGGTCACCCTCAACTCAGTGGTGTCGGCGTCCCAGCAACCGTCCATGACCGTCACCTACGTCGGCTCGTAGCAGCCCCCACGAGGAAGGGGCGTGCGATGCCCGAAGACGTCCCGCCGTCGTTCCTGGCGGCGCAGTTGGAAGAACTCAAGACGGCGGTCGTGCGACTCACCGACAAGATCGACGAGAAGTTCGGCAACCACGCCGACCGCATCGCCCGGCTCGAAGTGCAGAACGAGACGCAGGCGAAAGAGATCGACGCGCTGAAGGCCAGCCGTCGATTCGCCGCCACCACCGCCGTGTCGATCGTCGCCGTTCTCGTCGCTCTCTCCTCGCTCGTCACCACGATCGTCCTCAAGGGAGGCTGACCCGTGGCCCCGTATTCCAGCGCTCGCCCCGGCGACCCCTACTTCGTCACGATCCACACGGGGGAAGGCATCCTCGGCCGATTCGACATGGCCGCCTTCCTGGACGGCAACCCCGGCGCGTCCGTGCACGCCGCGTCAGACGCAGGCGGGGTCGTGGCACCGCTGGTGCCGTACGACCGCGCAGCGTGGACAGCCGGCTACACCGCCAACGCGTGGGGCCTGCACATCGAACTGTGCGCGTTCGCCCACATGACCCGCGCCCAGTGGCTGTCCGAAAGCGACATCGTCCTGTGGATCCCGTGGATCGGGGAGAACCGCACGGTCCGTTCCCCGATGTCCATGCTTCGCAACTCCGCCGCGTGGGTGCGTGAGGTGAGCAACCTCTACGGCATCCCCGCACGCAAGATCGGTGCCGCCGAACTCCGTGACCGGGTCGGCGGGATCTGCGGCCACGCCGACACCAGCGCCGCATGGGGCGAAACCGACCACACAGACCCCGGACCCAACTTCCCCTGGGACGTGTTCATCGCGCTCGTCCAGGGACAGGAGGACGACCACATGCCCGAGGACCCGAACAACCCGTACCTGCGCAAGTCCGACTCCGAGTACCTCGCGCGGGAGATGGAGAAGTACAACAACGAGCGCAAGCGCGGCGACGAGTTCGTGGTCGTCACGCTCTCCGCTGCCATCGCAGAACTGTCCGACGACCCGTCCCTCACGAAGGACGAGGTTCGGCAGATCGTGGACGCGGCCGAGCAGCAGCAGACCGCCGAGCTGAAGGCGCACATCGACGCGACCGTGGCAGACGTGGACGAGCAGGCCCTGGCCGATGCCCTCGCGGCGCGCGGCATCGGCGGTGCCAGCCCGGCCGAGGTGAAGGCTGCGCTGGCCGAGGTGCTCCGCCGCGGCGTGGGGGTCTCCTGATGGCCCTCTACCCGGAGTGCAACTCCATGCCCGGCGACATCCACTCGTGGGGCATCAACGGTGCCGAGGGGTTCTGCGGCTGCCGCTCGAAGGGCGGCGAGTGGGACGTCCCGATCTACCAGTCCGACGCCCTCGGCGACGCCGACCTGTCGTTCCAGGCGGCAGCCGACGCCATCACCGCACACCGCGCCCTGACCCCCTGACCTGAAGGACCACCCCATGACTGTCCATCTGCTCGGCGTCCTCGTGGGCGTCGTCGTCCCCATCCTCAACGGCCTCTTGACCAAGCAGGCGGAGACCAAGCTCCGGGCCGTCCTGCAGCTGGTGCTGAACTCCGCCGCCGGCCTGCTCGCCGAGTGGTACGCCTCCGCCCAGGCGGGCACCGCCTACGACCTCAAGGCCGCCGCGCTGACCGCTGGGATCGCTCTCGTGACCGCCATCGCGGTCGAGGCTGGCGTGTGGTCCCCGCTCGGCGTGTCCGCGTGGGCCAAGAGCACCGGCCGCGCCTGACCCCTGCCGCCTCGCCTCGGCAGGAACCGTGTCCGCGCGACCCCCCTCGCACGCGGACACGCGAACGCCCCCGCTTCCTCCTTCGGGAGGGGCGGGGGCGTTTCGGCGTCTTCAGTCGGAGCCGAGCGTCAAGCCCACCGCGCCGGCCCGTGCCTTGTCGGCAGGGAACGACACCTTGCCGCGGTGTGCTACCTCGACCTGATAGAACTGCTCGCCGTCTGGCACGCCTGCCACCGTGAATGTGAACTCGCAGTCGCCGTTGATGAACTTCGAGTTCTCCAGCTTGCCAAGGGCGAGCACCTTCCCGGCGGCGTCGTAGACCGTCACCGCCGTTCCATCGAAGATGTCGCTGTAGCCGCCGTCGCCCTTGCACTTCCGGTAGCTGTCGTCGCGCAGGCCGAACGTTGACGCCTTGGCCAACGTCATCGTCCCCGACAGGTCGAAGGTCGAGGGGGCTACGGGTGAGGCGTCACTGCTCAGCCAAAGGGCTGCGGCTGACGCAACTGCGGCGCCCGCCACTGCAGCGGCGGTCGGCAGCACCCAGGCTGGGCGACGGCGTTGCGAAGGAGTGACCGTCGGCTCAGCGGCTAACGACTGCAGCGGTGACTCGGACGGTGGAGTCGACATTGTTCCTCCTCGCGGGCACGCCTTGTTGACTAGTCGGTCAGGGAGCGTGTCCCGTTACGTGCGTTGCTGGAGGTACTCGGCTACCAGCCGGTCCCTCTTCGCCTCCAGTGCTGCTGTGGCCTCGCCGTCGTGCGGGTGCTGTCCGCACAGCGGGAGCCTCCCGACGTACCAGTGGCAGGCCCGCGCACCCAGGTCCGTTACTCGACCGAGCCACTGCGGCGGATCGCCTGCCAGGAGATCCCATAGTGGGACGAGATCATGTTCAAGGTCGTCTCGTAGACCGTCTCGTTGCCGGCCGCCTGGAGCTGCGCCAGGTAGATGTCCGCCCTGTCGACACCGGAGAGTCCGGCTACGACGTCGGGAGAGTCGATGAGCCGGACGGCGGCCCGATAGTGCTCGAAGCAGGACATCGCCTCGTCGCGCCGGGCCTTCGAGTGCGCGGTGAAGTACGTGCTCACGCCGCCACCGCCCAGTGCCTGCCGTGCGCCGCAGTCTCGTCGAGGGTCCGCTGGAGCACGATGGTGGCGAGGCCGGCGCGACCCGCCACCATCGTGCCGTCCGCCTCCGGGGGAGCGGAAGCGGAGCCCAGTGCCCGCCGCGCGCACGCAATCGCGATCTCGGCGTACATGACACGACGTCTGCGGAGGTGGCTGCGGATGAGCAGCAGCAGGTAGCCCAGGACTGCTCCGACCGCGCAGCACGCGGCGATCAGCAGGGTGTCCGTCATGGTGGCCTCCAGTGGGGGGTCGGGCCTATCCGAGACGTAGGACGGTGCGGCGGTGGACCGCCCCGGAGTCGAGGGTCGGGGGTGCCCGACTCCGGGGCGGTTGGCCCGTCACTTGGGGGACGAGTGACAAAGGTCTGCGGTCTGGGGCGGCGGGGCGGTGCTAGTTGCCGCGGGCGCGCTTGACCAGCACCGCCCCGCCATCGCCCGGCATCCGGCCGGACTACCCGCCGAGCACCAGGTGATGAAGCCCGACGGATGCCCGTCAGTCTCGCGCAACCCACGAGAATTTCGCGAAATCTGGCCGAGATGCCACCCGATTGGGGCAATCGCCGTGAGCGTTGCGGAAGGTTTGATCGTGAAGCCGCAGTCGGACGGGCTGGGCAGTCACAGCAGATGAGAGGGCATCGCCGCATGAAGGTCACGTTCCTGGGTACGACGTCCACGACTGGCAACTGCCCGAACCTGTACGAGACCGACCGGGGCACCTACCTGGTCCAAGGCAGTCGTGTGACCGACGAGGAAGCCCTCGCGGTGTTGAAGGAGCGAGGCCTCCCGGACTACGAGACCGTGGTGGAGGTCCCCAAGGAGTTGCTGCGGTTCGCTCCGGAGGTCGGCGCGTGAATCAGCGCGTCACCGGACAACAGTGGGCGGCGCTCCTGTCCGAGTTCAGGTCGTCGGCCTGGCGCTGGGAAGCGCAGGCCGTGTACCGGGAGCCGATCGAACAGGAACCACTGCGCCAGTTCCTCGTAGGCGAGGAGCCGGACCTCTCCTACATGGATTCGTGGCTTGCCAATGTTCGACGCGCCACGTCGGAAGGCAGGTCGTTCGCACGCGTCAGGATGCTGACGGACCCGTTGACCGACTACCTGAAGTTCGAACTCGCCACCACCTCGCGGAACGTCGCGGCCGGGGAACTGATTCGCGTACTTCCCGAGTCGGTGGCGCGACGGCTCGGGATGCCGACTGACGACTTCTGGCTGCTCGACGACCGTCTCGCCGCAGTCATGCACTTCGACGTCAGCGGGTTCGCGTACGCCGAAGTGGTCAGTGATCCACTCGCCGTGTCGCGGTTTCGCGAAATTCGCGACACAGCGTGGCAGAATGCGGTCCCGTTCGAGGAGTTCATGACGACGACTTGACGACGGGGAGCGCGTGGCCAGCGGAGGGTTCCAGAAGCGGCGCGAAGCGCTCGGCGACAGCTTGCGCGAGTTGCGCAGACAGGCAGACCTCGACGGCAAGGCGATGGCACGGCTTCTCGGCTGGAACGCACCAAAGGTCTCCAAGGTCGAGAACGGCAGACAGACGGTCAGCGATGACGACCTGACGGCCTGGCTCACGGCGCTCAACGTGGACCCTGCGGTGGCCGATCAGCTGCGCGCCGAGCTGGCTGCGATCAGGCGTGAGTACGTACTGTGGAAGGACCGCGTTCGAGCCGGTCACCGCGGGCGCCAAGAAGACTCCGTCGCGGTCGAGTCCGCCGCGAAGCTGATCCGAGCGTTCGAGTCGGTTGTAGTGCCAGGCCTCTTGCAGACAGCTGAGTATGCCCGGCACGTCCTGCTCGCATCGGCCAGCCTGCATGGCGGCGGCCAGGACATCGCCGAGGCAGTCCGCGCCAGGATGCGCCGCCAGCAGGTGCTGTTCGAGCCGGGTAAGACCATCGAAATTCTCATGACCGAAGCGGCGCTGCTGCACCCCGTTGCGCCTGCCGACGTGATGGCTGGCCAAGTGCACCGCCTCATCGCGGCCATCGGCACGCCGAACGTCCGCGTCGGCATCATCCCGATCAGGACTCGCGTGCCGTACCCGCTCGCTCACGGCTTCTGGATCATCGACGACCTCGTCCAGGTCGAGACCGTGACCGCCGAGCTTGAAGTGACCGACCCGGACGAGGTGGCGACGTACAACAAGCTCGCCGACATGCTGTGGTCCGCAGCGGCCGAACGGGACGACGCTCGCGCACTGCTCACCGCGAGCGCCCAGATGTGGACGGGGGCGTAGCCCGTTCTGTTCCGTCGCTGTTCCGTGAGACCGCAAACGACCACCAATCGTTGCCAACACCAGCCAACGGGAAAAGCGCTGATCAGGATAGGTTTCAGCGGAATCGTCGCAGGTGGCCGGCGCGCGGCTCGAAGATCCTCGACATCTTCGAAGGCACGCAGCAGATCCAACAGCTCATCGTGGCGCGGCGGTTGCTGGGCAAGTCGTCGGCCGAGCTGAAGTAACGCTGTGGTCGCGTGGGGGCGTCCGGAGCGGCGGGTGCCCCCACGCGGTCCTGCTGGTTACCGCAGTGCCTTGTCCACCATGTCGGCGAGGGGGCCGCGGGCCAGACCGCCGTGGCCGGGGACCAGGGTGTCGGCGGGGAGGTCGCGGAGTGCGGCGATGGCCGTGGTGACGCCGTCCTCCGAGGTGTTGAAGACCTCCGGCAGGCGTTGCGGGCCCTCGCCGCGTCGGGAGGTCGGGTGGCCGGTGACCAGGGCGTCGCCGCTGAACAGCACGCCCGTCGACGGCATCAGGTACGCGGTGTGGCCGGTGGTGTGGCCCGGGGTCGGGATCGCCACCAGGCCGCCCGGCACGTCCAGCGGCTCCTTCGGCGGGACTACGCCGACCTGCGGCAACGAGATCTTGATCTGTGGGAACACCGCCCGGACCGTGTCGAGCACCCACCGCCGGCTCGCCCGGTGCCCGCACAGCCGCAGCATCTCCAGCGGCGTGATCTGCTCCAGGTACTCGCGGCGCGCGTGCCGGGCCTCCTCCGCACCGGTCAGGACCGGGGTGCCGAAGCGGCCGGTCATCATCGGCACGCCGCCGATGTGGTCCAGGTGGGCGTGGGTGATCAGGATCGCGGTCACGTCCTGCGGGCGGTGCCCGGTCTCGGCGATGGACGCCAGCAGCGCGGCGGAGTCGTTGGGGTAGCCGGTGTCCACCAGGGTCAGCGCCGACCCGTCCGACACCAGCGCCCAGTTGACGTTGGTCCCGGTCACCATGTGGACCTGGTCGTTCACCCGTGTCACGTGCACGTCGTCACCTCGTCCCCGACCGCCATCTCGCCCGCCGCGACGACCGTGGCCAGCGCGCCGAGCTTGTTGTCGTGGGCGTCGGCGATCTTGCGCAGCACGGCGGAGGACCGCGGCAGCCCCGGCTGCTCCTCGTTCACCATGACGCACCGCTCGCTGGCGCGCACGACTTCCAGCCGCACCCCGCCGATCGCGATCCGGGTGCCCAGCCACGCGTCCTCCACGAACGGCGGCGTGCCCGGCGGGGTGCGCACCACGACGTTGGGCCGGAAGCGGCGCTCGTCCACCTCGGTCCCGGGCAGGGCCTGGTCGAACCACTCCAGCGTCGCCGTGCTGACCACGCTCACCGGCAGCTCGTCGAAGTGCGACACCGCGCCTTCGCGCACCACCGACACGCCGTCACGCCCGAGGTAGGCGCGCAGTTCCTGGTCGGTGAGCAGTCGCCCGTCGGGGTCGAGCAGCTCCACCGCGTCACCGACGAGTCGCGACCGGAGGTCCAGCAGCCCCGGCATCCGCCGGAACCGGCGGCTGTTCTTGCCCGACCCGAACTTCCCGTCCCCGTCCCGCACCGCCCACAGCCGGTCGCCGGTCAGCCCGCGCGCGTCCACCGCGACCCGGTCCAGCGGCTCACCGCCGGTCGACTTCACCGGGTACCGCCACAACCCCTCGACCACTCCCAGCACCCCGTCACCCTAGCCGGCTGGGCTCGGGTGTGGATCACAGGCCGACCTGCTCCGGACGTTCGAGGGTCGCTGAGCGGTGCAGCGGGTCTCGAGCCGGACCGGCGCAGGTCCCGGTGCAGCAGTCGGTCGCTGGCCTCGCCCGCCACTTCCCGTACGGCCGCCGCGCCCACCACTTGCCGTACGGCCGGGTACCGAGGGGCGTGGGGGATCAGGTGCCGAGGGCGCGGGCGAGGAGGGTGCGGCGGGTGCGGGTGCCGGTCTTGGTGAAGATCGACTTCAGGTGGTCCTGGACGGTGTTCTCCGACAGGTGCATCCGTGCGGCCAGCTCGCGGGTGCCCGCGCCGCCGGGTAGCAGGGTCACCAGTTCCGTCTCGCGTGCGCTCAGCCCGACCGCTCGGGTGAACAGGCCCAGGCGGTCGGACGGGGAGGTCTGCTCGATGCCCACGGCGATGCCGCCGGTCCCGATTCGCGCCGCGCGCAACGTCACCCAGTCGCCGGCGGACAGGTGCGCCCGCGCCCACGGCGGGTGGTCGTCCACGCCCGCCTCGACGGCCAGCAGTTGGGCCGCCACGTTGTACGCGCCCGCCGGGATCGGTGCCCGGCCTTCCGCCGGCGGCACCATGACCTTCAGGTACTCGTGGGTCTCCGGGGTCTGGCCGAGGACTTCGAGGTCTTGGGACAGCAGCAGGACGAGCGGTCCGCGCACGGTGGCGGCAGGGTGGTCGAACGTGCGGGCCACGCACGTGCGCAGGGCAGTCGTCAGTGGGGCGCGCAGCGACGCCAGGTAGGTGGTTTCGGCTGTCGTGAAAGGACTTCCGCACCGCCAGAGGTCGAGGAAACCCCAGCAGCCGTACCGGTCCTTGAACACCGCCGAGGCGACGTCCGCGACGCCGTGTGCGCGCAGCAACGCTTGCCACGGCGAGTCGGTTCGGTCGAGCGTGGCGACTTCCGTGTGGAGCGCGGTCCACCGGTTGGTGGGCGTGAGGTACTTGAGGCGGATCAGTTCCGGCAGGCGGGGGAGCAGGGCGGGTGGGACGTCGGCGAGCGGGCGGGTGCCCACGGTCGTCTCCGGATCGGTGAGCAGCCAGACGTGTGCGTCGAACGGCACGACGGTGCGGATCTCCCGCAGCGCCGCCAGTCGCAGCGCCGCCAGTCGCAGTGCCGCCGCGTCCGCCGCCGGGTTCGCTGGGGCGTTCACTGCTGGGTTCGTTGGGGCGTTCACTGCCGCGTCGCAGATCCGCTCGACGCGGGCTGCCGAGCGCGCGAACGCCGTGGGGGCCACGGGTCGAGGGTAAACCCCAGAACTCTGGGATACGGGGTGGAACGCAGCCCGGCCTAGCGTCGGTGGGAGTCGTGAGTGGCTGGCGAAGAGGAGGAGTCGTGAGCACACTGCACATCGAGCACCCGGTCGTCGCGTTCGACCTGTGGAAGGCCGCGTTCGACCGGTTCGCGGACGTCCGCGTGCGCGCGGGCGTGCTGTCCCACCGCGTCCGGCGGCCGGTGGACGACGACCGGTACGTGGTGATCGACCTGGACTTCGCCTCGCCCGCGCAGGCGGAGGCGTTCCTGGGGTTCCTGCGCCGGGAAGTGTGGGCTTCCCGCCAGAACGCGCCCGCGTTGGTGGGCGAGCCCGTGACGCGAATCCTGGTCGACGCCGGCGTCTGAAGATCTACTGTGGAGCCGTGGAGCGGGCGCGGCAGTGGGTGCGGGGATGGGCGTGGTGTCGGGACACCCCGGATCCGGTGGAGGAGCACGACGGGTTCCGCATCGACGTCGGCTTGAGCGGGCACCGCGTCCGGTACGTGATCACGGGTACGGCGTCGGTGCGTGAGCGGTCGTCGCTGACCGTGCCGGGGACGTGGCTGAAGGTGTGCGCGCCGCGGGAGGAAGTGCTGCCGCTGCTGGGGGTGGGGTGGGTGGTCGGCGAGCCCGAGTACCTGATGAGCGTGCCCCTGGGTGGTGTGGGTGCGTGTTCCGTGGGTGTGGTGGGTGCGCGTTCGGTGGGTGTGGTGGGCCCGTGTTCGGTGGCTGAGGTGCCGGACGGGTATCGGGTGGAAGTGGTGGGGGAGCGGGGGTTTCACGAGGTCGTCGTGACGGGGGTGGGGGGAGCGCCGGCCGCGCGGGGGCGGTTCGCGGTGCGGGAGGGTGCGGCGGTGGTCGACCAGGTCGTCACGGAACCCGAGCACCGTCGGCGCGGGTTGGGGAAGCTCGTGATGGGCTTGGTCGGTGAGCTCGCGGCCGAGCGCGGGGCGCGGGTCGGGGTCCTGGTGAGCACGGTCGCGGGGCGGCCGTTGTACGAGTCGTTGGGCTGGCGCGTGGACTCCGACGTGGTCGCGGCGCACGTGCCCGGCTGTGAAGTGTGAACACACGCGTATCGCAAGATTTTTTCACGAAATGTGGTCCGCGTTACTTGACTAGTCGGTAAAGCAACGGCTTGACTCCCGCGTAACCAAAACCAACCCCGAATCGCAACACGTTCGTTCGGCGCGCCTCCCCCCGTGCGTGCCGATCGGGAGTCCCCGACCTCCCCGCACACCCGCCGGCGCGTCCCGGCACGGCCCTGCCTGCCGCGCGCCGCCAAGGAGTTCCACCATGCCCTGGTTCCAGGCTGCCCAGACCCTGGTCGCTGCCGTCCTCGCCCTGGCCGGGCTCACCACGAGCCCCGCCCCCGGCCCCGACGCGTCCGCTCCCCCGAGCAGCAGCACCGCGCCGACCACGACGAGTGCGCCCAGCACGACGAGTGCGCCCAGCACGACTGGTTCGCCGAGTACGACAGGTTCGTCGAGCACGACTGGTTCGTCGAGCCAGACCACGACGTCGACCACCACCGCGACCGCGACGCCGCAGGGGAGTGGCCGGGTGCAGTCGTTCTGGCTGCACATGAGCGGCTCGGCCGTCACGGACGAGATGATCGCCACGGAGGCGAAGCGTCGCTCCTACGTCGTGCTCAACGCGTGGGAGGGTGACCTGGCGCGGAAGTTGAAGGCCGCCAACCCGAAGATCCAGACGTTCGTCTACAAAGACCTGACCTCCACCCGGAGCTACGCCTGCCGCAACGGCGTGGACGACGCCCAGCTGCCGACCGGCGTGGGCTACTGCGACGCCGACAAGAACCACCCCGACTGGTTCCTGTTGAGCCCGAGCGGACAGCGCTTCGAGTACAGCGGCTACGCGGGCCACTGGCAGATGGACGTCGGCAACCCGGCGTACCAGAACGCGTGGGCGGACAACGTGATCGCGTCCAGCAAGGGCGTCTTCGACGGCATCTTCATGGACAACGCCGTGTTCCCGTGCGACGCCTACCACGAGGGCACCTGCCCGGCGAAGTACCCGACCGACGCCGCCATCCAGGACGCGTACAAGTCCATGCTGTCCGGGACGAGGTCGAAGTTCACCGCGGCCGGGTTGAAGACGGTGGCCAACATCTCCAACGCCCGCCTGTACGCCGGCGCCTGGGACGCCTACACCGAGTACCTCGACGGCGGCTTCGACGAGTGGTGGCTGACGTTCAACGACGGCGACCTGCTCTCGGAGTACCCGGAGGGCTGGAGCAGGCAGGTCGCGGAGATCGTGTCGAACGAGGCCCGCGGCAAGATCACCTGGGTGCAGCCGCACTACAGCCAGGGCGCCGAGCAGCCGTTCCGGTACGCGCTGGCCAGCTACCTGCTGGCGGCGGGCGACCAGGCGGCCATCGCGGAGATCGCGCAGACCGACGGCTACACCAACGCCTCGCCGTGGCACCCCGAGTACGACTGGCAGTTGGGCGCGCCGACGGGACCGTACAAGTCGTTGGGCGGCAACGTGTTCCGCCGTGACTTCGCGTGCGGTGTGGTGATCGTGAACGCGAGCCGGACCGGGACTCCGGCGGTGGGCGTGCCGTTGGGCGGCGACTACACCAACGCCAAGTCCACTTCGGTCTCTTCGGTGGCGCTGCCTGGGACGACGGGCGAGATCCTTCGCAAGTCCTGCTGACCTGACGCGGGCGGTGGGCGCTTGAGATCAAAAGCGGAGAGCTGAGAGCGAAAAGCGAAAAGCTCAAAAGCGGACGCTCGCCGCTGGGCAGGCCCCCGGGGGTGGAAGGGCGTCGGTTTCGTTCCCCCGTCCGGCCTGCCGGAGGCAACCACACTTGGCCCGTTTGAGCAACCGGAAAAGCTGGTTGCACAAACGGGCCAAGCGCGGTTGGGCTGCGCCCAGGCCGGACGGGGGAACGAAACCGAGGCCCTTCCCGTGGGCTTGGCAGCGCGGCGAAAGCGTGGCGCCCTTCGGGCGTGCGCCTTCGGCGCGGGAGTGGGTTGGTCGTCTTTATGACTTCAGTGTTGACTAAATGTGCTCGCAACTTGGTTGTGCGGACACAACGTGAAGGCCAGCACTACAGCGGCCCAGGTGATCAGCAGCCGCCGCAGTTGTAGTAGGTGACGTCCCAGTGGTTGCTTTCCAGGTAGTAGATGTTGCCTGACCCGGACTGCCACTTGTTGCTGCCGATGTACGTGAAGTTGTTCCGGATGTAGCTGCCCACGCACGTGTAGAGGCTGTAGTCGAGCTTGTAGCCGTTCCAGTGGCTGTAGGTGCCGCTCGCGTGGCCGGTCTCGGTGCCGCCGGTGATGTTGAGGGCGCAGCCGCTGGCGCGTTTCAGGGTTTCGGCGCCCTGGACCGTTGTCAGGTTGATCTGTTCGAAGCTGGTGCAGGTGGAGTTGTACCGGTCGCTGCAGTTGCCGCTGGAGGACCACGTGATGCCGGCGGCGCGGAAGCGGGCGGCGGCTTCGGCGTGGGTGAGTTTCGTGACCAGGGCGGTGATGGGGGTGTCGGCGGTCGGTTGGTGCACCGGGTCGTGTTCGGTGGGGGCGGCGGAGGCCGTCGTGACGCCGGTCAGGGTGAGCAGGGTGGTGGCGGCTGCGAGGATGGCGGCGCGGAATCGGTTGGGGCGCATCGACTCGGTCCTTTCGGGCAGGGGTCGCGTCCGGAGGCTAGTGGTTGCCGCTTGTCGGACACAGCGCCCGATCGGGAGGTTCTTCACGGAACGCGTGCGGTTGTCCGAAGCGTGGGTCAGGTGCGCGCGTCCCACCGGAACAGCCGTGCGGACAGGGCGGCGGCCAGTGCTGTCCAGGCCAGGATCGACAGCACGGCCGGGCCGAGTGGCACGGGCGCGCCCCATGCGCCGGCCACCAAGTCGGCGATGCCGCCGCCGGGGGTGAGGAGGGCTCGGGGATCGGGTGTTGCCGCTGCCCACACGCCGCCGACCAGGAGGCCGAAGAAGAACGGGCCGGTGGTGATCTGGGCTTGTTCGGCCGTGGCTGTGACGCCGCTGGTCGCCACGCCGGCCGCGCCGCTGACCGCGAGGCCGCCGACGACGGCGAGCGCCAGCAAGTCGGGGCGGGTTGGGGTGGGTGCGCCGAGGGCCAGGCTCACGCCCAGCAGGAGCAGTGTCTGTGCGAGGCCGAGCACCAGTGGGGGTAGCAGGATGCCGGTCAGCACGACGGCGTCGGATGCGGCTCCGGTGCGCAGGCGTTTGAGGTAGAGGTCCTGGCGGCGGGCGACCAGGGATGTTGTGACTGTGACGTAGACGGTGAAGCCCTGGGTTGCGAGTAGTTGCAGTCCGATCGCCATGGGCCACTGGTCGTCCATGGAGAGGGCGAAGAACACGCCTGCGGCTAGTGGCATGGCGAAGGCCATGGTGGCGGCCATCTTGTTGCGGGAGAGCAGTTTCAGTTCGGCGATACCCAGTGCGGTGATCATGCGGCACCTCGGGCGGCGTGGAAGACGTCCTCCAGGGAGGCGTGGTGGGCGCGGAGGCGGGTCAGGCGCAGGTTGTCGCGGCGGGCCCAGGTGAGGAGGAGGTCCAGGTCGTCTTGTAGTTCGCGGGTTCGGATGTCTACGCGGCCGGAGGGGTCGTGTACGACGTCGCCGGCGAGTATGGGTAGTGCGCGGATGTCCAGTCGGTCGGGGAGGTCGAAGGAGATTCGTGCGGGTTGGGCGGCGAGTACGTCTACCAGTGCGCCGGAAACCCGGACCACGCCTTCGTGCAGGATCGCGAGTCGGTGCGCCAAGGTCTCCGCCTCTTCCAGGTAGTGGGTGGTCAGGACGACGGTGGTGCCTTCGGCGAGCAGTCCGCGCACGACTTCCCACGTGCGTTGGCGGGACTCGGGGTCGAGGCCGGTGGTCGGTTCGTCGAGGAACAGCAGTTCGGGCCGGTTGAGCGTGGCCAGGAGCAGGTCGAGTCGTCGGCGTTCGCCGCCGGAGAGCTGCTTGATCCGGACGTCCCGGCGGTGGGCGAGGTCGAGGCGTTCGAGGGCGTCGGCGGGGGTGTCGCGGCGCCACAGGCGGACCATTTCGAGAACGGTCAGGTCGGGTGGGAAGCCGCTGTGCTGCAACACGATCCCGGTGCGTCGGCGGATGGTGGCCCGGTCCTGGCGCGGGTCCACGCCGAGCACTCGGACCCGGCCGTCGCTGGGTGCGCGGAGGCCTTCGAGGGCTTCCATGACGGTGGTCTTGCCGGCGCCGTTGGTGCCCAGGAGCGCGAACAGTTCTCCTTTGCGCACTTCGAGGTCGATGCCGCGTACCGCTTCGAAGTCCCCGTAACGGCACCGCAGGCCCGTCACGTCGATCACCGCGTTCCTCATGGCACTCGATGGTGGGGGAGGGGCGTGGGGGCGGGCAGTGTCGGTGAGCACCGGTCGATGTGACAGATGTCAGCAGACACCGGGGTGATCCGGCTCGTAGATTCGTGCGGTGACTCAGATCGGCACCTTGCGCCGTTGGACGTGGTGGTCGGTGATCGGCGCGGGCTTCATGGTGGCGATGGTGACCGCTCTGGAGCTCTCGACCGGCAGGTACGGCGTGGTGGGTACGCCGCTGCTGGCGGTGGCCGTGCTCGTGGTGTGCGCCCAGCACGTCCGGTACCTCAGGCAGGCGATGGGCGGGATCGGTCGGGGTGAGCACCGTGTCGTCGAGCACTTGGCGACGTTCGGGGTGGCGCTGGTGGCGTTGGCGTACGCGAGCACCCGTGTTGAGGTGCCGATGGCCTGGTACTTGCTGTCGGCGGCGGTGATCGCGCACGTCGTGACCACCACGCCGGCTGTGTCGCGGTGGCCGCTGGTGGCGGTGGGGACGCTGTTGGTCGTCCTCGCGGGTGGGGTGCTGTGGTCCGGGGACCTGCTGGGGTCGTTGGTCATGCCGGTCGTGCTGGTGATCGGGTTCGTGATCGGTGAGGCGGTCCAGCTGTGGTTCTGGGACGCGGTGCTCAAGCTGGACCAGGCGCGGCAGACCTCGGAGGCACTGGCGGTGGCCGAGGAGCGGTTGCGGTTCGCCGCCGATCTGCACGACATCCAGGGGCACCACCTCCAGGCGATCGCGTTGAAGGGTGAGCTGATCGCGCGCCTGATCGGCCGGGACGACGACCTGGCCCGCACACACGCGGACGAGGTCGCCGAGCTGGCGCGGACGGCGTTGAAGGAGACTCGGGACGTGGTGCAGGGGTACCGGCGGGCCAGCTTGGGCACCGAGATCACCAACGCGGTCGGCGTGCTGCGGGCGGCTGGTATCGAGACGGCGGTGACCGGGGACGCGGCGGACGTGCCGCCGCCGTTGCAGCCGTTGTTCGGGGCGTTGGTGCGGGAGGGGACGACGAACGTGCTGCGGCACAGCCGGGCGCGGCGGTGTGCGGTGGCGGTGGACGTGGGTGAGGGGCAGGTGTCGGTGCGGGTGCGCAACGACGGGGTGCGGCCCGACGAGCCGGTCGGGTCTTCCGGCGAGGCGGGGGCGGGGCTGGCGGGGTTGCGGGAGCGGTTCGCGACGGTGGGTGGGCTGGTCGAGGCGGCCGTGTCGGGTGTGGACGGGTTCGAGCTGGTCGGGCGGGTGCGGACGTGATCCGGATCGTGCTGGCCGACGACGAGGACCTGATCCGGGGCGCGCTGGCGGCGTTGCTGGAGTTGGAGGACGACCTGTCGGTGGTGGTGCAGGCCAGTGACGGGGACGCGGCTGTGGCGGCGGTGCGGGCGCACCGGCCGGACATCGCCGTGTTCGACCTGGAGATGCCCGGGCGGGACGGGGTGCTGGCGGCGGAGGCGGTGCGGGACCTGCCCGGGGTGGCGGTGGTGATCGTGACCCGGCACGCGCGGCCCGGGGTGCTGCGGCGGGCGTTGAGCGCCGGGGTGCGGGGGTTCGTGCCGAAGACGACGCCGGCGGCGAAGCTGGCGTCGATCCTGCGGGACGTGCACGCCGGTCGCCGGTACGTGGACTC
Source organism: Saccharothrix variisporea (assembly GCF_003634995.1). Taxonomy (GTDB): domain Bacteria; phylum Actinomycetota; class Actinomycetes; order Mycobacteriales; family Pseudonocardiaceae; genus Actinosynnema; species Actinosynnema variisporeum. The sequence continues at coordinate 348,864 of NZ_RBXR01000001.1, forward strand.
CGAGATCGCGGCGGCGGCCCTGACCGAGGACGCGTGCCCGCTGACCGCGCGGGAGCTGGACGTGCTGCGGTACGCGTTGCGCGGGGGGACGGTCACGACGATCGCGCGGGAGGCGCACCTGGCGGCCGGGACCGTGCGCAACTACCTGTCGTCGGCGATGACCAAGCTCGGCGCGCACACCCGGTACGAGGCCGCCCGCCTGGCCTGGGACGAGGGCTGGATCTGACGCCTTCGGCGGGGTGGCGGTGGGCGCTAGCCTCGGGGGTCATGCGAAGGTTCGCCTTGGTCCTGGCCCTGATCGCCGCCGCGCTCGCCACGCCGGTCGCGTCCGCCGAGCCCGTGCCCACGAAGCCGGTCAAGCACTGCGACTTCATCCCGACCCCCGACAACCCCGCTGCCAAGCCGGTCAAGCCGCCCCGTCCGGCGGCCTCCACGCGGGGCACCGCCACCGCCGTCCTGGCCACCAACTACGGCGTGGTCGTCATCGAGCTGGACCGCACGGTCGCGTCCTGCGCGGTGCACAACTTCATCCACCTGATCCGCAGCTCCTTCTACGACGACACCCGGTGCTTCCGGCTGACCAACTCCGCCCGGCTGGGCGTGCTGCAGTGCGGGGACATCTACCGGCAGGAGGAGGGCGGCCCCGGCTACCGGTTCGCCGACGAGGTGACCGGTGCCGAGACCTACCCGCGCGGGACGATCGCGATGGGCAACCAGGGTCCGGGCACCAACGGCAGCGAGTTCTTCATCGTCCACTCGCACGCCAACATCCGGCCGGTGTACAGCGTGCTCGGGCGGGTGGTGCACGGCATGGACGCGCTGGACCGCATCGTGGCCGCCGGCATCGAGGGCGACGCCCAGGACGGCCCGCCCAAGCAGCCGGTGCTGATCCACTGGGCGTTCACGCCGGCACGGTAACCGTTCGTGGCGGGCGGGAGCCGGGCGTGGTGGTTACAGTGCCGATCATGAGTGCGCCGCACGTCTGGCTCCCCACTTACGACCGCGGCCTGGTGCGGGCCGACCTCCTGCTGCGCATCGGGGCGGCTCGGCTGCTGACCGCCGACCCGCCCAAACCGTGCGGGGTGGTGGTGCAGCTGCAGGGTGACGCGAACGGTCCGCGTGGCGGGGCGCGGGAGTACGTCGTCGCGCACGCCGACACGCTGGAGCGGGCGGAGGAGCTGCTGCTGGAGCTGCTGGTGGAGATCGACCGGGCGTTGGCGGCGGGCCGGTCCGGGGTGATCGAGTTCGACGCCGACGACCACCCGGCGCTGGTCGTGCTGCGCGAGGTGGCCGACGAGCCCTGAGCACGCCCCGAACGAGTGGCTTGAGATCGCACGCGCGGGGGAAACCACGCACGGTGGAACTCCTCGGCATCGACCCCGTGCGTGCGGCGGGCGGCCTGGCCAAAGGGCTCCTCGGGGTCGCTCTCGCCCCGCTGGAGCGCACGCCGCTGCTGCGCCGCGACCGCCGCAACGTGTGGTCGTGCCCGGGTCGCCTGCACATCGAGGCCCACGGCGTGCACGGGCCGCGGGGCAAGCAGGTCGCCGCCCGGGTCGAGCGTGCGCTGGAACAGCACCCCGGGGTGCTCTGGGCGCGGGTGAACGCCCCCTCCTCGCGGGTGATCGTCGCCGTGGCCGACCCGCCGCCGCGCACCGCCGAGCTGGTCGACCTGGTCCGCCGGGCCGAGGCCGAGCCGGCGACCGAGGAGGAGCGCCTGGTCGAGGACGAGCTGCACCACCCCGCCGACGGGCTCAAGGGCACCCGGCTGGTGCCCACGCTCGCCGCCGACGCCGCCGGTCTGCTGCTGGCCGCCGTCACCAGGATCGCCCCGTGGGCGCCGCTGCCCGGCGAGCTCGCCGCCCTGACCGCCGCCGTCGACCTGCACCCCAAGCTGCGGGAACTGGCCGCCGGGCGCCTCCAGGGCCGGGAACGCGCCGACTCGGCCACCTCGGTGCTCGCCGCCCTGGTGCACGGCCTGGCCTCGCGCAGCGAAGGCACCCTGCTCGACATCGCCCAGCGCGTCCAGCAGTGGCGGGAGGTCAAGGCGCACGAGAAGGCCTGGTGCGCCGCCGAGGACCGGCTGATCAAGGGGCCGGAGGACGCCGCCGCCGACCCGGTCGTGGTCGAACGGCCCGTGCCGGTGCCCGAAGGTCCGGTGGACCGCTACGCCCGCCGGGCCCTGGCCGCCGGCGCGGTGGCGGGGTTGGCCGCCGCGCCGTTCACCGGTCCGCGGCGGGCGATGGCGTTGGGCATCGCGAGCCTGCCCAAGGCGCCCTCGGTGGCGCAGGCCGCGTTCGCCGCGCAGCTCGGCCGGGTGCTGGCCCGGCACGGCACGCTGGTGATGGAGCGGTCCGTGCTGCGCGGCCTGGACGCGGTGGACGTGCTGGTGCTGGACGAGGCCGCGCTCGGATCGGGCCGGTCGGTGCTCAGCGACCTCGTGCCGCTGCCCGACACCGACCCCGCCGAGTCCGCCCGGCACGCGTTCGCGCTGTTCGACCCCACCGACCCCATGGCGGTGCAGAGGGACGGCGAGTGGGTGCTCGGGCCGGTCGACCAGTTGGCGGTCAAGGGCCGCAAAGGGGTCCGGGAGCGCGCGAAGCTCAAGGGTGACGTGCTGGGCCTGGCCCGCGGTGACCGGCTGGACGCGGTGTTGGCCGTGGACGTGGAGACCCCGCCGATCGTGGACGCGATCGTGGTGGCCGCGCGGGAGGCCGGGTTGCGGCTGGTCGTGGCGGGCGGTCCCGCGCGGTACGCCGACACCACCGTGCCGTCGGGCAACGGCCTGGTCGGCGCGGTGCGCGGGTTGCAGGCCGAGGGGCACGTGGTGATGGTCGTGTCCGACCACCGCACGGCGCTGGGCGCGGCGGACTGCGGCGTGGGCGTGCACAAGGCCGGTGGACCGCCGCCGTGGGGCGCGCACCTGGTCGTCGGCGAGGACCTGGGTGCGGTCGTGCTGCTGGTGGAGGCGGTGGCGGCGGCCCGGCGGGTCAGCCGGGACGGGATCGTGCTGGCCCAGGCCGCGAGCGGGATCGGCGCGGTCGGGGCGTTGACCTCGCGCGGCGCCCAGCCCGCCGAGGGCGCGGCGCGCGCGGTGAACACGGCCTCGGCGATCGGGTTCGTGGACGGCGTGTGGCGGGCGCGCAAGCTCGGCCAGGGCGGGCCGGCGGTCCGGCGGCGGGTGGCCCAGCCGTGGCACCTCATGCCCGTGGACACCGTGCTGGACCGGCTCGGGTCGGGACCGGACGGCCTGGACGACGCCGAGGTGCGGCGGCGGGCGCGTGGTGGTCGGCAGCGTTCGGTCGGGACCAGTCTGGGCAGCGCTTTCCTGGCGGAGCTGGCCAACCCGCTCACGCCCGTGCTCGCCGGCGGTGCGGCGCTGTCGGCGGCCGTGGGGTCGCCGGTCGACGCGGCGCTGGTCGGCGGGGTGGTCGGGGTGTCGGCGCTGATCGGCAGCGTGCAGCAGGTGTTCACCGACCGGGCGTTGGCCGACCTGCTCGCCCGTTCCGCCGTGCGGGCCACGGTGGTGCGCGGCGGCGTCGAGCGGGAGGTCAACGGCGACGACCTCGTGCCCGGCGACGTCGTGCGGCTCGCGGCGGGCGACGTCGTGCCGGCCGACTGCCGGTTGATCAGCGGCGAGGGCCTGGAGGTGGACGAGTCGTCGGTGACGGGGGAGTCGTTGCCGGTGCCCAAGGACCCCGCGCCGATCGTCGCCGCCGACCCGGCCGACCGGTCGTCCATGCTCTACGAGGGCACGACCATCGCCGTGGGCGAGGCGACGGCCGTGGTCGTCGCGGTCGGGGACGCCACCGAGGTCGGCCGCGCGATGGCCGCCGCCCGCCGCAACGCCCCCGACACCGGAGTGGAGGCGCGGCTGACCGAGCTGACCCGCAAGACCCTGCCGGTCGCCCTCGGGTCGGCGGTCGCGGTCGTCGGGGCCGGGTTGCTGCGCGGGGTGCCGATGCGGCAGAGCATGGGCGCGGCGGTCAACCTGGCCGTGGCGTCGGTGCCGGAGGGCCTGCCGTTCCTGGTCAACGCCGCCCAACTCGCCGCCGCCCGCAGGCTCGCCGACCACGGCGCGCTGGTGCGCAACCCGCGCACGATCGAGGCGCTGGGGCGGGTGGACGTCCTGTGCTTCGACAAGACCGGCACCCTGACCGAGGGCAGGCTGACCGTGAGCCGGGTCGACAACGGCCGGCGCGGCGCGGCCCCCGGCGCGCTGGACGACGCGCTGCGGGCGGTGCTGGCGGCGGGCGTGCGGGCGACCCCGGCCGCCGACGACCCGTCCGACCTGGTCCACCAGACCGACCGGGCGGTCCTGGAAGGCGCCCGGACGGCCCGCGTCCGCGCCACGACCGGACGGCGCGGGTGGGCGGTGGTCGAGGAGCTGCCGTTCGAGCCGTCCCGCGGCTACCACGCCACCCTGGGGCGGGGCGGGCTGCTGTCGGTCAAGGGCGCGCCCGAGGTCGTGCTGCCGCGGTGCTCGCTCGACGACCGGACCCGCAAGCAGTGGGAGAAGCGCGTGGTGCGGCTGGCGGGCCGGGGCCACCGGGTGCTGGCCGTGGCGGAGAAGACCGGGTTCCAGGGCTCGTCGGTGACCGACGACGACGTGCGGGGCTTGCGCTTCGCGGGTTTCCTCGCGCTGTCCGACCCGGTCCGCGACGCCGCCCCACCCGCGGCGGCGACCCTGCGCGAGGCCGGCGTCCGGATCGTGATGATCACCGGCGACCACCCCGCCACCGGCGAGGCCATCGCGGCGGAGGTCAACGGCGGCGACGGTGATGTCACCGTGGTCAGCGGCGCGGACGTCGAGGCCATGACCGACGAGGAACTCGACGACCTCCTGCCCACCGTGGACGTGATCGCCCGGTGCACCCCGGCCCAGAAGGTCCGGATCATCGAGGCCTACCAACGCCTGGGCCGGGTCGTCGCCATGACCGGCGACGGCGCCAACGACGCCCCCGCGATCCGCCTGGCCGACGTCGGCATCGCCCTGGGCCGGCGCGGCACCCCCGCCGCCCGCGCCGCCGCCGACCTGGTCGTCACCGACGACCGCTTGGAGACCATCATCTCCGCGCTGGTCGAGGGCCGGGCGATGTGGGCGTCGGTGCGCGAGGCCCTGGCCATCCTGCTGGGCGGCAACCTCGGCGAGATCGCCTTCAGCGTCCTGGGCTCGGCCCTGACCGGCCGCTCCCCGCTGACCGCGCGGCAGTTGTTGCTGGTGAACCTGCTGACCGACCTGGCTCCCGCGATGGCCATCGCCCTGAGTCGTCCGGATGGCGAGTCGGTGCCGGAGTTGCTGCGGGAGGGCCCGTTGTCGTCGTTGGGAGAGGCCTTGACCCGGGACATCACCGGGCGTGCGATCACGACGACGTTCGGGGCGACTGCGGCGTGGACCCTGGCCCGGCTGACCGGTCGGTCGCGGCGGGCGAGCACCGTGGCGTTGGCCGCCCTGGTGGGGACGCAGCTCGGGCAGACGGTGATCACCGGTGGGTTGGACCGGTCGGTGCTGGCGGCGAGCATCGGGTCGGCGGCGGCGTTGGGGGCGGTGATCCAGACGCCGGGGGTCAGCCAGTTCTTCGGTTGCACGCCTTTGGGGCCGATCGGGTGGGGCATCGCGTTGTCCAGTGCTACTGCTGCCAACGCTTTGGGGTTGGTCCTGTCTCCGTTGTTGCGGCCTTCTTCTTGATTACGCGCTGGCGCGCTCTCGAGCTTTCAAGATCAAAAGCTGCTGAAAAGCGGGGCGCTCGCCGCTGGGCAGGCCCCCGGGGGTGGAAGGGCGTCGGTTTCTCCCCCGTACGGCCTGCCGGAGGCAACCACCCTTGGCCCGTTTGTGCAACCGGAAAAGCTGGTTGCACAAACGGGCCAAGCGCGGTTGGGCTGCGCCCAGGCCGTACGGGGGAGAAACCGAGGCCCTTCCTGTGGCTGGTAGCCGACACGAAAAGCAGCGCCAGTGGTGCGAGGGTGGCGGAGGTGGTGCGGGTGGCGGGGGGTGGCGGAGGTGGTGTGGGGCTGGCGGAGGTGGTGCGGGCGGCTGTGGTGGCGGGGGAGTGGCGGCTGTGGGGCGGGGGAGTGGGGGTCGGTGTGGATCAGGTTGTGCGGGTGGTGCAGGTGGGGTGTGGTTGGGGGGTTGAAGGGGCGTTGGCGGTGAAGCCGAAGGTGGTGTGGCCGCCTGCCGGGATTCGGGCGTTGTGCGGGGCGTTGGTCACCGTGATCTTGCCGGCGGTGACGGTGAAGGTGCCGTTCCACAGGTTGCTGATCGCGTGACCTGCCTCCTGCGGCCACGTGACGGCCCAGTTGACCAGCGTCTGGTCGCCGGTGTTGTGGATGGTCACCTCGGCCTGGTAGCCGCCCGGCCACTGGTTCGTGATCGTGAAGCGGGCTGTGCAGACCTCGGGTGGTGGCGGGACCACGGTCGAGGTTGTTGTGGTGGTGGTCGGTTGGGGTTGGGCCTCTGGGGTCGGGTCGGGGGTGCGCAACGACAGGCCGATGGTGATGCCGGCTGCGACCAGGGCGGCGGCGGTGGTGAGGACGGTGGTTCTGCGCCACGCCGAGCGGCGGGGGACCTCCGGGGGGTCGTCCAGGACGCGGGTTTGTGGGCGTTCGGTGACCACCTCGTCCAGCAGGGCGCAGAATTCGGCCATGGTGGGGCGTTCCGCCGGGTCGTGGCGCAGCGCCCGCGCCAGCACCTCGGCCAGCGGGCCGGTCGAGGTCGTCGGTTGGGCGCAGGGCGGGTGTCCTTCGCGGGCCGCGTAGAGGGTCGCGGCCAGGGAGTAGACGTCCGAGGCGAACACCGCGCCCTCGCCGGCCGCCACCTCCGGTGCCCAGTACGCGGGCGTGCCCACCACCGCCCGGCCGTCGGTCACCGTGCCCTCGCCGATCGCGCGGGCGATGCCGAAGTCGGCGATCTTCGCGGTGCCGTCGTCGGTGAGCAGGATGTTGAACGGCGACACGTCCCGGTGCACGACCCCCGCCGCGTGCGCCGCCGCCAGCGCCGACGCCACCTGCCAGCCGACCCCCGCGACCAGCGACTCCGGCAGCGGGCCGGTGTCCACCAGGTCGGCCAGCGTGTGCGACGGGAGGTACTCCAGCACCAGGCACGTCCGGCCGCCGTGGTCGACCACGTCGTGGACGCTGATCACGTGCGGGTGGCGCAGGCGGGCGGCCACCCGGCCCTCGCGGACGACGCGTTCCCGGTCCCCGTCGCCGGTGGTCAGGAACTTCAGGGCGACGACCCGGTCCAGCCGCTCGTCCCGAGCCCGCCACACGACCCCGGCCGCACCGCGCCCGGCCGGCGCGAGCAGGCGGTAGCGCCCCGCGATCACCTCGTTGTGCTCCGGCACAGCGCTGAAGCTACTTCCCGGCCGGGCCCGCGGACCAGCCCCGTTTGACGTGATCGCCCGGATTCGGGATGCTGGTGGTGCGGAGGGGAGTACCCGCCCGGTTCGTGATCGTCACTACGGCCGCTCGGCAGCGGCTCGGTCACGACGTCGGTCGCCCGGTGACGGCGCCGACCGGGGAGACCTCTGGTTCTCGAACGAGCCGGAGGAGTCCTGATGCGCATCCCGTTGATCCTGTCCGCCGTCGCGTTGACCGCCGCCGTGAGCGGCTGCGGCGCCGCGCAGGAAGCCGCCCAGACGGCGTCCGCCATCGCCGACACCGCGACCACCGTGCAGGTGTGCGCGCAAGCCCTGTCCCAGGCCACCGCCGCCCTCGACCCCGGCTCGCCGCAACAGGCGGTGGACCAGGCCCACGCCGCCGCGGCGTCCCTGACCGACCTCGCGGCGACCGCCGCCGACACCACGGTCAACGAGGCGATCACCAGCCTGGCCGCCACCCTGCGCGAGGTCACGGTGGACGACCTGGTCGGCAAGCCGGCGGCGTGGCTCGCGACCAAGGCGGACCAGGTCGCGGCCCTGACCAGCGCCTGCGCCGGCTGACCCCGAACCAACCGGGCGGCCACTGGTCGGTCCCACGGGTGGGGCGCGATGATGCGGGTCGGCCGAGGGAGCGGGGGGCGGGGATGGGGGCTCGGCGGGTCGTCAGTCGGGAGCAGGTGGTGCGGGGGGCGTGTCGGTTCTTCGTCCGGCATGGTGTGGTCGACATGGAAGGGGTTGCCGCGAGCCTTGCCGTCAGCCGGGCGACCCTCTACCGGGTCGCCCACAGCCGCGACGCGCTGCTGGCCGACGCGTTGTGGCTGCTCGGTGACCGCGTCCTCGACCGGGCCCGGCAGCGGCGGACGGTCGGCGGCGTGGACGGCGTCCTCCAGGTCACCCGCGAGTTCGTCGGGCAGCTGCACTCCGCCGCGCCCTTCCGCCGGTTCCTGGCCCGCGAACCCGACACCGCCGCCCGCGTCCTCCTGCACGACGTCCACCGCCGGGCCGTCGCCGCTCAGCGCGACATCCTCCGCGAGGTGAAGCCGTGGCCGCCCGGCGAGCTGGACCAAGCGGCCTTCCTCTACGTGCGGGTCGTGGAATCGGTGCTGTACGCCGAACTGCTCGGTGGCACGCCCCTCGACCTCGGCCTGGCCGAGCGCGCGGCCCGGTCGCTGCTGGCTTGACGAACGTGCGACGGCCGTCTCACGATCACCGTCGATCCTGGTGCGCCGCAACGGTTCCCGGCTACGGTCGACCGCGCCCCGGTCGCCCCCCGAAGTCGTGGGAGTCGGAATGCCACTGCGCCACGCCCGCCCGCTCCTCCTGGTCATAGGCCTGCTGCTGACGCTCACGGCGGTCCCGGCACAGGCGGACGTCCTGACCCCGATCGTGTTCGTGCACGGCCACCAGGGTTCCGCCCAGCAGTGGCAGTCCAACGCGAAGCGGTTCTCCGGCAACGGATACCCGGATCACCTGGTGCACGCGTTCGAGTACGACACCAGCGTGCCCACCAATGACCGGGCGATCGCCGAGCTGGACGCGTTCCTGGCCGACGTCCGCGCCCGCACCCGTTCGTCCACAGTGGACGTCATCGCGCACTCCCGAGGCACGACGGTGGTGCACGCTTACCTGGCGACGGGCGCGACCGGCGTGCGCCGGTACGTCAACGTGGACGGCCGGTCCAGCGCGACGCTCCCCGGCGGGGTGCCGACGTTGGCGTTGTGGGGCAGCGCGCAGCCCAACGGGTCCATCGGCGGCGCGACCAACGTCTACCTGACCTCCTTGGGACACACCGAAACCACCACCTCGGCGGCGGGATTCGCGCACATGTACCGGTTCCTGCGCGGACGGGACGCCCGCACCACCCTCGTCCTGCCCGAACCACTCGTGCGGATCGCCGGACGGGTGACGTTCTTCCCGCAGAACGAGGGCGTGCCCGGCGTGCTGCGCCTGTGGGAGGTCCGGGAAGGCGCGCGCGTCGGTGTGCCGCGCACCATGACGACCGCGGACGGCTCGTTCGGCCCCCTGCTGGTCGACAGCGGCACGCACTACGAGGTGGAGTTCGTCCGCGACGGCGAGCTGACCCACCACTTCTACTTCGAACCGTTCGAACGCTCCGACCGCTTCCTGCGCCTCCAGGTGTCCAAGCCGGGCGGCATCGGCGACCAGGTCGACCGGTGTCCCACGCACACGGCGGTCACGGTGGTGCGCAACCGCGAGTGGTGGTCGGGGGAGGACCGCCTGGAGTACGACGGCGTCGACGTCCTGGCACCGAGCGCCGCCCCGAAGCTCCGGCAGGTCCTGGCGGCGTTCGCGTTCGACGACGGCTGCGACGGCGTGTCGGCACCGGGTGTCGCGCTGCCGGCGTTCACCGGCCTGCCCTTCCTCACCGCCACCGACACCTACCTGCCCACCACGCCGGCCGCCTCGATCCGCGTGACCGAGCACGCGCGGGGCACCGACGGCTCCCGCACGGTCGTGGTGCGGAACTGGCCGTCGGACGCCCACGCGGTGACCGTGCAGTTCAAGGACTACCTGGACTTGCGGCACACGTAGATGCAGTCCACGGGGTCGTCGGGCGCGTCGTGGAGGGTCACCACGTCGAACCCGGCCTCGGACAGCATCCGCCGCGCGACCCGTTCGCCCCACATCGTGCCCAGCCCGGCACCGCCGGCGGCCAGGGAGACGGTCATGCAGTGCAGCACGCTGAACGAGTACAGCATCGGCGCGACGGGGTTGGCCACGTCCTCGGTCAGGTCGCTCGACCCCTTCACGTCGAACACCACGAACGTCCCGCCGGGCCGCAGGGCGCGGTGCACGGCCCGCAGCACCCCGGCGGGGTCGGCCTGGTCGTGGACGGCGTCGAAGGCGAACACCGCGTCCAGCGGCGGGTCCGCGGGCAGCGACACCACGTCCCGCACCTCGAACCGGGCGTTGGTCACGCCCAGGGCCGCTGCCTCGGCGCGGGCCAGGTCGATGGCGTCGGCGGCGATGTCGTAGCCGGTGAACTCCGACGCGGGGAACGCCCGCGCCAGCAGGTTCACCGCGTGCCCGGTGCCGCAGCCGACGTCGGCCACCCGGATGCCCTCGGCCAGCCGGCCCGCGAGACCGGTCAGGGGCACCACGCCGGACAGCAGCTGCTCGTCGAAGTAGCCGCGGCTCAGCGAGTCCATCACGGCGGTGAACCGCGGCCGGAACCGCTCGTAGGGCACGCCGCCGCCGTCGCGGAACGCGGCCTCGACCTGGTCGAGGTTCGCCGCGAGCAGGGCCGTGACCTGGCTGAACGGGGCCATGTTCGCCGAGCCGCCGCCGGTCAGGCACAGCGCGTGCTCGGCGGGCAGGGTGTAGACGCCGTCCTCGTGCTCGAACACGCCGCCGGTGACCAGGGCGGCCAGCCACTCGCGGACGTACCGCTCGGACAGGCCCGCCCGGTCGGCCAGCTCGGCACTGGTGGCGGGGCCGCGCGCGGCGGCGGTGAACAGGCCGGTGCGGTGGCCCAGGTCGAGCAGGAGCGTGAGCAGCGAGCGGCCGATCGTGTCGAACAGGGTGCCGGCGAACTCCTCGACGCGGTGCTCGTCGATCGCGGCGGGGGTGGTCGTGGGCGCGGTGGTGGTCATGGCGTTCTCCTCACCTCGGGGGTGTGCCGAGGCTAGGAGCGCGGGGCGCGGCGGTGCTTCGGTCGAAGTGTGCAGGTCACCGCCGGCGTGGATGGGTCGATCCACCCACCAGGCCGTGGTCGAACGCGTACGCGGCGGCGGCCGTGCGGGTCGGCAGGCCGAGCTTGAGGTAGATGTTGGCCAGGTGCCGGGCCACGGTCTTCTCGCTCAGCACGAGCGCGGCGGCCACCTCCCGGTTGGTGCGGCCTTGCGCGACCAGGGCCAGCACGTCCACCTCGCGCGCGGTCAGCCCGCCCGGGTTCGGCCGGGAGCCGGGGGGTGCCCACTCGGGGTCGGCGGCGTGCGCGGCGGCGCGTTCGCGGTCGGCGGCGTCGGTGTCGCCGAGCCGGTCGTAGGTGGCGGCCAGCAGCAGCCGGACGCGGGCGCAGTCGTGCGGGACGTCCAGCTCCCGCCACCGCGCGCACGCCCGGCGCAGCACCGGCAGGGCTTCCTCGGGGTGGTCGTCGGCGAGCAGGACCGCGCCCCGCGCGTGGTCGGCGGCGGCGCGCAGGCCGTCCGTGCCGTAGGTGCGGGCGGTCTCGGCGAGTTCGTCGGCGGACTTGCGGGCCACGTCCGGCGCTCCCGCCGCCACGCCGATCTCCACGGCGGCGCGCAGCAGGTCCACGCGGGTCAGCGGCGGGCCGTCGGCCGCGGTGAGCGCGGCGGTGATCGAGGCGAGCGCCACGTCCGGCCGGTGCTGGGCCAGGCGCAGCAGCGCGACGCCCGGCTGGGGGTCGCGACCCAGCTCGTGGGTGGCGAGGTAGGCGCGCTCGGCGCCGTCCGGGTCGCCGCGCAGCCGCCGGGACTCGCCGACCACGTACCGGGCTTCGGCGGCCACGCCGACCGCGAGGTCCCGCACCTCGTCGGCGACCCGCGCCGCCAGCGCCTCCGCGGCGGCCCACTCGCCGCTCGTGTGCAGGAGTTGGGCCTGGTGGACGCGGCAGATGCCGGTGAACAGCACGGCCGTGCGGGACTCGCACCACCGCCGCAGGACCTCCGTCCACGCGCGCATCCGGCGCAGGTCCACCACCTCGTGGCAGGCGTCGACCAGGCCGCAGTACACGTGCCCGGTCCACCCCGGGGCGAGGTCGCCGCCCAGCGCGGCGGCCATCGCGTCGTCCAGCAGGGCGAACCCCTCGGCGACCCGGCCCAGGCGGACCAGCGCGCGCCCCTCGGCGGCGGTCGCCACCGTCACCAGGTTCGGGTCGCCGTACCCGCGGGCGTCCTGGCGCAGCCGGCGGGCCCGGGTGACGGCGGTGTCCAGGTCGCCGGCCTCGAGAGCGGCCTCGACGTCCCGGACGTAGCGCAGGAAGCCGTGCTCGACGCAGTCCGGCTCGTCCGCCAGCAGGCGCTCGGCGCGGGCGAACCACGTGCCGCCCGCCGCCTGCTCCCCGCGCAGGAAGTGCAGGTAGGACAGGCCCAGGGCGGTGCCGGCGGCCTCCCGGCCCGCGCCCGCGCCGCGGAACAGCTCGAACGCGTCCGCGTCGCCCGCCAGCGACTCCTCGACCCGGCCGTGCCACCACGCCGTGTCGGCCCGTTCGGCGGCGGCACGGGCGGCGGCGAGTGCGTCGGTCATGGCGGCGGTCCGTTCACCCCGTGGTGGGTCAGTATCACCCCACTCCGCCCGCCGCGGTGGGTAGAGTCGGGGGAGGAGATCACCGAGGGGGTTCCACCATGAAGAAGAACATCTCCTGCCCGTGCGGCGAGCGGATCGTCGGCGAGGACGAGGACGACTTGGTCGAGAAGACCCAGCAGCACCTGCGGGAGAACCACCCGGGCCACGAGTACACCCGGGACCAGATCCTGTTCATGGCCTACTGAGCGGTCACGGCCTGCCCAGCGCCGCGCGCGTGAACTCCTCCGGGTACGGCGAGCGGGCCACGGCCTGGTCCGGGCTCAGCGCACCGGCGGCGACCTCCCGGCACAGCCGCGCGACCGTCGCCAGCTCCGCCCGCTGCGCGCGGACGTAGTCACGGTCCACCGGCTCGCCGTGGCCGGGCAGCACGATCGGCGCGTCCAGCGCCAGGATGCCGTCCAGCGCGGCGGGCCAGCCCTGCGGGTGCGCGTCGCCGAACTGGGGCGGGGCGCCGTGTTCGACCAGGTCGCCCGCGTAGACCGCGCCCGCGTCCGGCACGTGCACGACCAGGTCGTGGTCGGAGTGCGCCGGTCCGAAGTGCCGCAGCACCACCCGCCGGCCGCCCAGGTCGAGGTCCGCGCGGTCCTGCACCAGGTGGTCGGGCAGGACCAGCCGCACGGCCGCGATGCGGTCGCCGACCTCGTGGTCACCGCGTTCGCGGTAGCTGCGCGCCCACTTCTCCCGCTGCTCCGCGCCGTGGGCGGCCAGGTCGGCGTGGCACCGCGCGTGCGCCCACACCTCGCACGGCCCGAACGCCTCCGTGCCGAAGCTGTGGTCGAAGTGCGAGTGGGTCAGCACCACCCGCCACGGCAGCGGCGTCACCTCCCGGACGGCGGCGGCCAGCTCGCCACCCTGCCCCGCGTCGCCGCCGGTGTCCACGACGAGGCACGACTCGCCGCCCACGACCAGCCCGACCGACAGGTCCAACTCCTCGTAACGCCGCACCAGCACGCCGTCCGCGACTTCGATCCACCTGCTCATGGGTGCCACCCAAGCACGCGGCGGAAGATCTTGTAAAAAATCTTCGCCGTCCTGTCGATCCGCGGCCTCGCCCGTTCGACCCGGTGATGAGAGGGTCCACAGCGGACCCCCGAACGCACCAGGAGTGACGACCATGAAGTACATGCTGATCATGCGGGCGACCGACGAGGCCTTCGCGAGCATGGGCCAGATCGACTTCGACCAGATGCTGGAGACCGTGGGCAAGTTCAACGACGAGCTGATCCGGGCCGGGGTGCTGGTCGCCGCGGAGGGCCTGGACGACGCCGCCAACGGGGTCGTGGTGGACTACTCCGCGGAGCCGCCCGTGGTCACCGACGGTCCGTACGGCGAGACCAAGGAGCTGTTCGGCGGGTTCTACATCCTCAACGTCGCGTCGAAGGAGGAGGCCGTCGAGTGGGCGAAGCGGCTGCCGATCCAGGGGCCCGGGTTCAAGACCGAGGTCCGGCGGGTGCCCACGATCGACGAGTTCCCGCAGGACAACCCGTGGATCCAGAAGGAGCGCGCGTGGCGCGAGGCGACGGGGCAGCTCTGAGCGACCCGACCGGTCGGGCGGCGGTCGCCGCCGTGTGGCGCATCGAGTCGGCGAAGGTCGTCGGCGCGCTGGCCCGCTACACCGGCGACTTCGCCCTGGCCGAGGACCTCGCGCAGGAGGCCTTCGCCGAGGCCCTGGTGACGTGGCCGCGCGACGGCGTGCCGCGCAACCCGGGCGGCTGGCTGCTGACGGTGGGGCGGCGGCGCGCGATCGACGCGTTCCGCCGCCGCGCCGCCGCCGACGAGCGCTACGCCGCCCTCGCCCGAGACCTGGGCGAGGGCGTCGTGGACGCGGGGGAGACCGACCCGGACCAGATCGACGACGACGTGCTCGCGCTGATGTTCGTCTCCTGCCACCCGGTGCTGTCCCCCGAGGCCCGCGTGGCGCTGACCCTGCGCGTGGTCGGCGGCCTGACCAGCGACGAGATCGCCCGCGCGTTCCTGGTGCCGACCGCGACCGTGCAGGCCCGGATCACGCGCGCGAAGAAGGCGCTGGGAGCGGCCGGCGTGCCCTTCGAGGTGCCGCCGCCGGAGGAGCGGTCCCCGCGGCTGGGTTCGGTGCTGAGCGTGGTGTACGTGATCTTCACAGAGGGTTCGTCGGCCAGCTCGGGCGACCGCCTGATCCGCTTCGACCTGGCCGGCGAGGCGCAGCGCCTGGCCCGGGTGCTGGCTCGCCTGATGCCGGGAGAGCCCGAGGTGCACGGCTTGCTGGCCCTGCTGGAACTGACCGCCGCCCGCTTCCCGGCCCGAACCGCCCCGGACGGCTCACCCGTCCTGCTGGAACACCAGGACCGCCGCCGCTGGGACCGGTCGGCCATCGTGCGCGGACGTGCGGCGTTGGCACGGGCGGAGAAGGTCGGGCGGGGGTTGGGGTACTACGGACTGCAGGCGGCGATCGCCGAGTGCCACGCCGTCGCGCCGTCGGTCGAGGAAACCGACTGGGGGCGGGTGGTGATGCTGTACTCGGCTTTGGGGCGGCTTGCCCCCTCGCCGGTGGTGGACTTGAACCGGGCGGTGGCGGTGTCCATGGCACAAGGGCCTGCTGCGGCGCTGCCGATCGTGGACGAGCTGGCGGGGTCGGGGGCGCTGGCCGGGTCGCACCTGCTGCCCACCGTGCGGGGCGAGCTGCTGACCCGGCTGGGGCGGGTGGAGGAGGCGCGGGTCGAGCTGGGGCGGGCCGTGGAGTTGTGCGGGAACGAGCGGGAACGGACGGTGCTGCAGCGCAAGCTGGACGACCTGTGACCGGGCGTAACTCATTCGTGTGACGTGAGCGGTGGGGTCAAGAGCGCGATAACGTCGCAGCGTCCGCGGGCGACCTCAGGGTATGGACAGCGGACCGGACGGTGGCAGGTCTGTCGCGAGGCAGGCAGCGATCGCAGCGGTCGCTCTGGTGTTCCTCACCTTGCTGGTCGTTGGGCTGTCTCGGTCCGATTACCGGCTGTCCGGCGCGCCGCCGCCCAGCACTGGAGCAAAGCCGTCGGAATCTGTTGCGCGTCCGAGGACCACGTCGATGGACGTTGGCGCTCATCCGACCTACCCGATCATCGTCCCCTCTGAAGCCACGCCGACACATCCCGCCACCCTCCCGACACCGGTTACGCCGACGACAGCGGACCTGTCACAACCGGCCGACGACCGCCAAGCCTTCCTGGAACACCAGCGCCGGTTGCTCAGACAAGGCCAGGTGGCCTATCGCTCACCCGACCCCATGCGGGTCGACGACGTGCAGCGTGTGGTTGTCCGCTTGGGCGAGCAAGGCCTGGACATCACCAGTGGACTACCTGGATCCGGCAGTGTCGCCGTCTCCCCGGTCGAGATCGGTTCGGACGTCATAGCCGAGCTGAGCGGACCGGACTTCCAGATCACGAGGGTGGGAGGCGATGACGGCTCACGGGTATTGGTTTCCAGGCGGCCTGCCGAGTGGAGCTGGGACGTGCGACCGCTCAAGAGCGGTACCTTGACGCTCGACCTCGTCCTGTATGTGCGGGTTGTCGAGGGCGGGGCGCCTCTCGACGTGCGAACTTTTCAACATCGTGTCAGCGTCGAGGTGAACAGCACACACTGGTTGAGCCGGCTCTTCAAGGACTACTTGGCCCCAGTGGGCTTGACGGTTCCCGTGTTGGTCGGCGGCATCGCTTGGGGTGTCAGCTGGTGGCGCAAGCGCCGGAAGGGCGCGGATTCGGAAGCCCCCACAAGCGGTGGCGACGCCGCCCACCAAGACGGTTCTGCGGAGCAAGGCGGAACGAGGACAGGGAGGGCACAACTCGGCGATCAGAAGACAGGCATGCGAGCCGAGCCCCCCGCACGCACAGTGGGAGACAGGTCGTGAACCGCCTGGCAACGAGGAATACCGGCAGATCTGCTGCCGGTACAGTCGCGTAGGTGACGATCAACTCCGGCGACGGCCTTCCGGAGGAGCGGCAGTTGGCGCGGAGGGATCCGGTTGGCCCGCGCTGGCTGTTGTGCGGAGGCGTCGGGTTCGAGGATTCACAGGACGAAGTCCCGTTGGCGTTGTTCGTGGACGTCGAAGGGCTGTTCGTCGACCTCCCGCCGCGACCTCGGGAGCGGTTCACCCTGGTCGGCTGTAGCCCGGTCGGCGTGCTCGGCCGGCTCCCTGCCGACGCACTGGGTACCGAACGGGCTTGGCTGGGGAACATCTCCCTGACCGCGCCCGGCACGTCTTCGTCGTGGTGGGGAGAGGAACTGGGCGATGTTGTCGTGGTGGCACAGCGGCCGAGCGCCTCGGTGCCAGGCACTGTCGACATCGACCTCGACGGGTTTGTCCGCGTCCACGACCGCACGGACGGGGTGGTGCGTCCGCGCGGCGTCGACGGGTTCGTGCTCTTGGACGGGAACGAGGTGCCCTGTGGCACCTGCCAGGACGTCACAGGGGTTTTCCGCGAGGAATCCGCGCCGCCGGTGCCGCAGGTTCGGCTGATCGGGTGCCGACCGGAGCCCTCGTTGCAGACCGCGCTCGACGCGGTGGGGCAGTCGACCAACGCCGGTTTGCGTCGTCGTCGGGTTCACGGCTGGGTCCACACGGTCGCTGATGACGGGGCCGCTGTTCAGGTCATCGGTGCTGTGGTGGCCGGAACGGTCAGCGACGCTCGGCCGTCGCGACTGGGGGCCGGGCTCGTGGACGTGACCGTCGACGTCGAGCCGGGGGAGCCGCTGCCCGCGGGCATGCTCGACGTCCTGGAGCAGTGGCGGGCCGGACGTCCGACCACGCGCAACCTGTGGGCCGGTTACGACCGGGAGCTGCGGCACCGGTGGGCCGGTGTGGCGCTCGCCGTGCGGTCGGCCGCATCGGATCGACCGGCTGGCACCACCTTCGACCTCGACGGCAGGTTCGTCACCGACGTCGAAGGGTTCTACTGCGCGCTCGGCGAGGCGGTCAACGGTCCCGGCGGGTACTTCGGCTGGAACCTCGACGCGTTGGACGACTGCCTCCGCGGCGGGTTCGGCGCGCGTACCCCGTTCCGGCTGGTGTGGCACGACTCGGCCGTCGCCCGTCAGCACCTCGTCGCCGGCTACGACCAGCGTCGGATGGCCCCGGCGGTCACGTTGGACTACCTCCTGGGCATGTTCGCCGAACACGGGGTCGAGATCGACCTGCGCTGAGCCGACCACCACCACGCGCCCTGCACCGCAAGCTGAACGACGAGGGATCACTGCCGCGCGGTGCCGTACGCCCGGACCAGCGACAGCATGTGCACGATCGACAGGAACGGCACCGCGGCGGTCGGGATCAGCACGAGCGGCAGGTGCGCCATGTGAGCGGTCAGGACCGTGCCGTCGGGAAGGACGCCGGCGGCGCCCACGTCGTGCACCGCGCCGAGGGTCACCGCCACGACGAAGTCGAGCAGGCCGAACACCGTCCACGCCAGGAACCACCCGCGACCGCGGTCGAGCCGCCTCGCCACGTACGGCGCGGCGAAGCCGACCACCAGGTCGCCGATGCCCGCCGGGAGCGCGAAACCGGCCGGCAGCAGCCCCACGGCGTAGTAGGCCAGGAACACGAACCCGATCACCCGCCACCCCTGCATGGCGACCAGCAAAGACAGGTCGAGCGACCGTGCCCACTCCCGGAACCGGTGCGACAACAGCAACAGGATCCCCACGACGAGCACGGGCACACCGGCGGTCAGCGCCACCCGGATCGGCGGCGACCCCACCGCCCGCTCGAACAACCCCGCCGCCGCACCCGCGGCGGCCAGCGCCACCCACGACACCGCCACCAGCGACAACACCAGCGCGCCCCGGTCCCGAACCTCGGACATGCCGCCCCCGATCACCCCGCACGGGCCACCCCGACCCACCAGGTGTACCGCACGGCCCACCCGCGCGACAGATCGTGGGATGCGGTGGACCCGAGGTGGGCGGCCGAGGCCGACACCACTGCGCCGGCCGCGCCACCCCGGTCACGGTCAGGCCAGGCGGTCCCAGACGCGGTGTTCCGACAGCAGGGTCAGGACGTCCTGCACCACCGCGGTCGGGTCGTCGCCGGTGACCACGCCCGGCCCGTCGCCCACCACCGACGCGCCCTCACCCCACGCCCCGATCGCCTTGGCGTGCCGATGGGCCTCCTCGACCAGCAGCGCCACCCGTGGGTCCACAGTGGACGAAGGAGCGCCTGCCTTGGTGTCCCGGGCAGGGAGGGCGTCGGGTGCGGGTGGGGGAGCGGCGGCCAGGAGCAGGGCGTCGAACTCGACCGAGCGGGCCGTGAGGAAGGTGCGTTGGGCCACCAGCCCGTCCGTCAGGGGACCGCCGTGCGGGGCGATCACCAGCGGAACGACTCCAGCCTCCTCCAGGGCCGCACGAGCCGCCTCCACACCGTCGACCGAGTGGTCCGCGACGATGCCCACGACCCGCCCCTCGACCGGCCACCGCCGCCCGATCTGGGACAGCGCCGGGCTCGGCGTCACCTCGGGCAGCTCCCCGTCGAACTCCGGCACGGGCAGGCCCAACCCCGTGGCCACCTCGGAGCACAGCCGGGCGTCCACCCGCGCCAGCACCCGCAACTGCCGTTCCTTGACCGCCTGCTCGTAGCACTTGCCCAGCTCGAACGTGAACGCCCGGATCACGTGCTCCTGCTCCACCGGGCTCAGGCTGTGGAAGAACAGCCTCGGCTGGCTGAAGTGGTCGGCGAAGGACGCCGGCGCCTCCCGGACCTTCACCGACTCCTCGACCCGTTGCGGCATCTCGACGTACGCCCCGTCGGCGACGCCGGCGTGGAACGGGCAGCCGCCGTCCAGCGAGTTGGGCCGGTACGGGGCCGCACCGCCGTGGACGGCGGTCTGGTGGTAGCCGTCGCGCAGCATGTCGTTGACCGGCGCGTGGGGGCGGTTGATGGGCAACTGGTGGAAGTTCGGCCCGCCCAGCCGGGTCAGCTGCGTGTCCAGGTAGGAGAACAGCCGCGCGTGCAGCAACGGGTCGTCGGTCAGGTCGATGCCGGGCACCAGGTGGCCCACGTGGAAGGCGACCTGCTCGGACTCGGCGAAGAAGTTCGTCGGGTTGCGGTTGAGGGTCAGCATCCCGATCGGCTGCACGGGTGCCAGTTCCTCGGGCACGATCTTGGTCGGGTCGAGCAGGTCGATGCCCTCGAAGGTCTGCTCCGGCGTGTCCGGGAAGACCTGCACGCCCAACTCCCACTGCGGGAACGCGCCGGCCTCGATGGCGTCGTACAGGTCGCGCCGGTGGAAGTCCGGGTCGATGCCGTTGATCAGCTGCGCCTCTTCCCACAGCAGCGAGTGCACGCCCTGCGCGGGCTTCCAGTGGAACTTCACCAGCGACGTCTCGCCGGCGTCGTTGACCAGCCGGAACGTGTGGACGCCGAAGCCCTCCATGGTCCGGTACGACCGCGGCACGGCACGGTCGGACATGTGCCACAGGACGTGGTGGGTGGCCTCGGTGTGCAGGGACACGAAGTCCCAGAACGTGTCGTGCGCGCTCTGCGCCTGCGGGATCTCCCGGTCCGGGTGCGGCTTGGCGGCGTGGATGATGTCGGGGAACTTGATGCCGTCCTGGATGAAGAACACCGGGATGTTGTTGCCCACCAGGTCGAACGTGCCCTCGTCGGTGTAGAACTTCGTGGCGAACCCGCGGGTGTCGCGCACGGTGTCCGCCGAACCCCGCGACCCCACGACGGTGGAGAACCGCACGAACACCGGGGTGGTCTTGCCCTTGCGCAGGAACCCCGCCTTGCACACGCTCTCGGCGGTGCCGTAGCCCACGAACACGCCGTGCGCGCCCGCACCGCGCGCGTGCACCACCCGTTCGGGGATGCGTTCGTGGTCGAAGTGCGTGATCTTCTCGCGCAGGTGGTGGTCCTGCAACAGCGTCGGGCCGCGGGCGCCGGCCTTGAGCGAGTGGTCGGTGTCGTACAGGCGCAGGCCCTGCGCGGTGGTCAGGAACGGACCCTGCTGGCTGTTGGCCGTCTTGGGCGCACCCGTCACGGCCCCGGTCGGCGAGACGGTCTCCGGCGCGTCCTGGTCGGGCTTGGGTGGGAGCGGGTCGCGCGGCTCGGTGGGTTCCGCGACGGTCGGCGGCTGGGGGCCGGGCGCTCCCGGGATCTTCGGTTCCACTGTCCCTCCTCGGTCGTCAGGCGGCGGCTACCCCGTGGCGGGCGCGCTACACGGCGCGGGAGGTTGACGTGGGCGACACCCAGCGTCACCGGGAAAACTCCTCTTTGCACTCCGGGCACTCCACGAGCGGCTCGTGCGCGCAGGTCGCGGCGTGCCGGAGGCCGTCACGCATTCGGGTGAGACGGGCCTTCGACGGCCTTCCGCGCCCGACCCCGTCTCAGCCGACGCCCGTGCCGCACCCCGGTCACCGCGCCTGCTCGTCGGCTTCGAGGCTGGTGCGGTGCTCGGCCAGGCGGCGCTGGAAGTCCTCGATCCGGGCGGTCAGGCGGCGGAACCTCGACGGGGTCGCCGGCGCGTCCGGGTCGTGCGGGTCGGCGTCCGGCGGGGACGCCTGCACCGCGCGGTCGTGGTCTGGGTGGTCGATCATGCAGGGCGGTCCTACGGGTGGGGACGAGGTGGACGTGAAAGCCGGGGGTACCCGCGTCCGGCCGGCCGGAATCGTGACCCCGGCCACAGGTTCCACCGCACCGGTTCAGGGCCCCCGGCCGACGATCACCCATCGGAACCGCGGTGGCGGCGTGGCATGATGGCGTGACTATGAGCGATCAGATCGAGGCCGTGGCGGAGGTCACGACGGCGGTGGAGTCACGGGGTGGCGCCCTCGTGGTCCACGTCGCCGGCGAAGTCGACATGGACACGTGCGACGACGTCCGCGCCACGATCGTCGAGGCCCTGGCCACGGACCCCGCGGCCTTGGTGCTCGACCTCGACGGGGTCACCGTCTTCGGGTCCATCGGTCTGTCGCTGCTCATCGAGGTCCGCCACCGCGCCGAAGCCCGCCGCATCGGCTTCGCCGTGGCCACCGACCGGCGGGCGGTGCTGCGCCCGCTCACCGAGACCGGCGTGATCGACCTGCTCGTGCTGCGCGCGGACGTCGACGAGGCCGCCGCGGCCGCCCTCGCCGCCGCCTGAGCAGGCGGCATGGTGCTTCTCGTCCGGGGCGAGTAGCTTGGGAGGAGTCAGTGGGACAAGCCGTCCGGGTTGCCAGGATGGCCGAGGGTTGAGCAGACAGCCTGCACCAGCGCTCATCAACGCCAGGAGGCGTGTCGTGGTGCAGGACGGTGGGAACGGCTACCTCAGGACCGAAACCTCCGAAGTGGACGGCGTGGTCGTCCTCCGGCTCGCCGGCGAGTTGGACATGGTCTCCGAGCGCGTGCCCGAGGACGAGGTGCGCGCCCGCATCGCCGACCGACCGCCCGCGGTGGTGCTCGACCTGCGCGAGGTGACTTTCTTCGGCTCCAACGGGATCTCGCTGGTGCTGGGCGCCCTCCAGGAGGCGCGGCGGCACGCCGTCGGGTTCGCGCTGGTGGCCGACTCGCGTCCGGTCCTGCGGCCGTTGGAGGTGACCGACGTGCTCGCCGTGGTCCGGGTGTTCGGCACCGTGGACGACGCCGTGGCGTCCCTGCTCGACGTCCCGGTGCGGTCGGCCTGACGGGAACCCCGCGGCCGTCGCGCGCGTCGGTCCCGGCGTGGAGGAGTTCGGGCCGTACCGGGTCGGTGACCTGCTGGGCCGCGGCGGCATGGGCGAGGTGCACCGCGCGCACGACACCGCGCACGACCGGGTCGTGGCCCTGAAACGCCTCTCGGCCGCGCACCACGACGACCCCGAGTTCCGCGCCCGCTTCCGCCGGGAGGCCCGCATCGCGGCCCGGCTGCGCGAGCCGCACGTCATCCCGATCCACGCGTTCGGCGAGATCGACGGGCGGCTGTACCTGGACATGCGGCTGGTCGAGGGACGTGACCTGGCGGAGGTGCTGCGGTCGGGTCCGCTGGAGCCGGCGCGGGCGGTGCGGGTCGTGGCGCAGGTGGCGGGCGCGCTCGACGCCGCGCACGCCGACGGGCTCGTGCACCGGGACGTGAAGCCGTCGAACATCCTCGTCACGGCCGAGGATTTCGTGTACCTGGTCGACTTCGGCATCGCGCGCAGCGTCCTGCCCGGCACGGGGCAGTTGACGGCGTCCGGCGCGGTGGTGGGGACGTTGGACTACATGGCGCCCGAGCGGTTCGGCGACGGTCCCGTGGACGGGCGGGCTGACGTGTACGCGCTGGCTTGCGTGCTGTACGCGTGCGTGACCGGCGGGCGACCGTTCGAGGCGGACAGCGCGGCGGCGCTGATCTGGGCGCACATGCAGCAGGACGCCGTGCCGGCGTCGGTGCGGAACCCGGGTGTGCCGCGGGCGTTGGACGAGGTGATCCGGCGCGGCATGGCGAAGGCGCCCACGGACCGGTACCCCACCGCCGGCGCCCTGGCCTCCGCCGCCACCGCCGCACTCACCACCGCCACTGCACTCGCGCACGCCGCGACCCCGCCGCCCGTCGCCGTCCGGCCCGCCGCCGCGCCGGTTGCTACCGCCCCGCTGGTCGCTGCCGCCGTGCCGGTTGCCGCCGCTCCGCCGGTTGCTGGTGCTCCGCCGGTCGCTGCCGCTCCGCCGGTTGCTGCCGCCGCGACCTCGCTGCCCGCTGCCTCGGCCGCTCGGGTGGTTGTGCCGGGCCGGCCTCCGGCCCCCGACACCATTTTCCCACCGCCCACCGACAATTCCGGCCTTCTGCCTCGCCGAAGATCTGCGGCAGTCCTGGTCGGTGCGGCGGTCGCGTTGGCGTTGGTGGCGGTGGTGCTCGTGTGGGCGGTGGAGTGGAGGGGTGGTGATCGGGTCGCGGGGTCGGCCACCACCGCTGTCACCACCACGGCTGCGGAGTCCTCAGGCGCGCCCACGGGCAACAGCGCGCCGACCACCGCGGCCACCACCGCACCCACCACCGCACCCACCACCGCGCCCACCGACGAGCGGGCCGCCGCGCTGCTTGCGGTGCTGCCGGAAGCCTTCCGCGGCAACCCGACCTGCAAACCCGCCCCGCCCACCGGCAACGGGATCGTCGCCACGGTCACCTGCACCGCCGCCAACTCCCGCCACTTCCGCTTCCCGCCGCCCGACCAGGCCACCTTCCACCTGTTCGCCGACCGCGCCGCCCAGGACGCGCACTTCCGGCACCTGGTCGAGACCAACGGCGTCCCGCGCGAGGACGAGTCCGGCGGCTGCCGGCCCAAGACCCGCCCGCCGCACTACGCCCTCTACTACCGCGACACCAGCGGTCCGCTGCCGGGGGAGTTCACGACGTGCTTCGTGGCCGACGGCGTCGGGCAGGTCTGGTGGGTCGACACCCGCACCACCACGACCGGTGTCCTCCGCTCGGCCCGCGCCACCAGCCCGGACGACCTCGACGCGCTCGGCTACTGGTGGAACAGCATGGTCCTGACGACCCTGTCCTGAGAACCCGGCCCGGTCAGGCGAGCGGCTTGACGTAGGTCGAGACGTGGGAGCGGGACTCGGCGGTGAACGGCGCTCCGGTCCAGTCCGCGTGCCTGCTCTCCAGCTCGAACCCCGCCAGCCGCGCCATCAGGTCCAGTTCGGCGGGCCAGATGTAGCGGTGGGGGCTGCGGGACAGCGTGGCCTCGCGGGTGTCGTCGGTGAAGCGGAAGTGGTGGGAGACCACGTGCTGGTTCAGCACGTCGTAGGTGTCCAGGCCGATGTAACCCGGTTCGTTGAGCCACACCGTGGCCTCGCGACCCGGCGGCAGGGCGCGCAGTTCCGGGACCCACAGCTCGACCACGAAACGGCCGCCCGGAGGCAGGTGGCGGGCGGCGTTGCGGAAGCACTCCACCTGCTCGTCCTGGGTCAGCAGGTTCGAGATCGTGTTGTACACCAGGTACACCAACGTGAAATCGCCCGGCACGAACGTGGTCGCCATGTCGCCGACCACGACGGGGAGCGCGGACTCGTCGGCCTTCTCCCGCAGCCGGGCGACCATCGCCGTCGACAGCTCGATGCCCGTCACCGGCACACCGCGTTCGACCAGGGGGATCGCCACCCGGCCGGTGCCGACCGCGAACTCCAGCGCCCGGCCGCCGCCCGCCAGCACGGCGAGCCGGTCGACGGCCGGGGTCAGCACGTCGGGGGCGAACATGCCGGTGCCGGGCGTGTCGTAGCTCTTCGCCGTCTCGGCGTCCCAGATGTCTTCTTGGCGCATGTCCGAAGATCTTGCATGGCCGCAAGCGGTCAAGGGCGCGCGGGGGTGGTGGGATGATCACTAGCGTCCGACGCGGGAACGCCGACCTGGGGAGACACGCATGACCGCCGGATTCGCGCCGCTCACGGCCGACGACCCGACCGAGGTCGGCGGGTACGAGCTGCGCGCCCGCATCGGGGTGGGCGGCATGGGGCGGGTGTACCTCGCGTTCACCCCCGGCGGGCGGGCGCTGGCGATCAAGGTCGTCCGGTCCGAGCACGCCGAGGACGAGGAGTTCCGGCGGCGGTTCCGGCAGGAAGTCGACATCGCCCGGCGCGTCCAAGGCCTCTACACCGCGACCGTCGTGGACGCCGACCCCGACGCCGTGCTGCCGTGGCTGGCCACCTCCTACGTGTCCGGGCCGTCCGTGCGCCAAGCCGTCGCCGACCACGGACCCCTGCCGCTGCCCACGGTGTTCCGGCTGCTGGCGGGCGCGGCCGAGGGGCTGTCGGCGATCCACGCCTGCGGGCTGGTCCACCGCGACCTCACCCCGGCCAACGTCCTGCTCGCCGACGACGGCCCCCGCGTGATCGACTTCGGCATCGCCCACGCCGCCGCCGCGACCTCGCTGACCCGCACGGGCGTGCAGGTCGGCACCCCGGCGCTGATGGCCCCCGAGCAGGTCCGCGGCAAGCCCGCGACCCGCGCCACGGACGTGTTCGCCCTCGGCCAGCTCGCCGTGTTCGCCGCCACCGGGCACACCGCGTTCGGGGAGGGCAACCCGGACGCCCTGTTCTACCGCATCCTCAACGAGCCGCCGGACCTCGACGACTGCCCGCCCGAGCTGCGCCCCATCGCCGAGCGCTGCCTGGCCAAGGACCCCGACGACCGGCCCGAGCTGACCGAGGTCATCGAGTACGCCCGCGCCCGGACGCACGGCCAGACCGTCCTGCTCACCACCGACTCGTGGCTGCCCGACGACCTGGTCACCGCCCTCGTCGCGTTCGACCCCTCGGCCTACCAGCGGACCGCCGTCGAACCGCCCCAGCCGCGCGTGCCCACCGCCGTCCTGCCCCCACCGGGCACCAACAGGGGATCGGTGATCGCCGCGATCGTCGGTTCGGCGCTGGCCGTGGCCACCGTCGCGACCGTCGTGGCGATCGGCCCGGGGGAGATCCTCGGCGCGGCCACCGGCGGCTCGCCGACGACCACCCACCGCGCCGAGACCGCCGGGCTGGGCGCGACCGACACGACCACCCGCGAGTGGACCACCACCTACGACCCGCCGACGACCACCACGACGACCAAGGGCTTCGACCCGACCGACCTGGACTCCCAGACCACCGACGACACCCCGCAGACCACGAACGCCCTGCTGGCCGACAGCTTCACCGCCGGCGGCCGGACCTACACCTTCGAGGCGGGCTCGGACGACGTCACCTGCTACGCCCCGGCCCAGACCGACCAGGCCCGCCGGGTCCTCGACGAGTACGACTGCATCGGCGCGACGACCGGCGCGTACGTCAGCGACGACGGCACGGTCCTGGTCAGCGTCAAGGTGTTCGCCTTCAAGGACAAGGCGACCGCCGACAACGTCTACGCGGCCATGAAGGACTTCAACACCGGCGACCTGGGCTACGTCTGCCCGAAGGAGGGCCGCGGGTCCGAGCCGTGCGACACCTCCGAGAACGGCCTGATGCACGGGTGGACGGGGTCCCGCCACCGCTACATCGTCAACACCGTCGCGACTTACGTGGACATCCACGACAACCCCGGTGACGGCGAGGTGCTCAAGGCCGCTTCGGAGGAGGGGCTGAACAGCGCCGGACCCCAGAACTACCGCTGAGCCGCCGGGACCGCCGCCGCGACTACCGCTGAGCCGCCGGGACTACCGCTGCGACTGGAGGGCGCGCGCGATTCGGTCGCGGACGGTGGACGCCCGCCAGCCCAGGTGGGCGGCGATCTCGTCGTCGGGCAGGTCGGCGTAGTAGCGCAGCACCACCGCCGCCCGCTCCTTGCGCGGCAGCCCGGCCAGGCGGTGCACGACGTCCGGTCCGCTGCGGGGCGTGAAGCGCCGCCGCCACGACAGGTACTCGGCCACGACCAGCCCCCGGACGCACGCGTGCGGCTCGCCGGTCCGCGCGATCCGGTCCCACCGGCCGTAGGCCCGGCACAGCGCGTCGCGCACCAGGTCCTCGGCGCTGCCCGACCGTCCGGTCAACGCCGTCGCCAACCGCACCAGCGGCGCCGACTGCCAGGTCACGTACTCGGAGAACTCCACACCCAGGAAACGGCACAACCGCCCGATCCGCTGCACTCGGGGCCGAAAAAGTCAGCAGGCGCCCTTCATCGCCAGCACCCGCTTGAGGGCTTCGTCGACCCGCGCGGCGGGCAGGGTGCCGGCCGCGACGGACGCCTCCAGGTGGTCCAGCACCTCGCCGGCCCGGCCGCCGGTGGACCACAGCGCGACGTCCGCGCCCGCCGCCAGCGCCTGCCGCACGGCCTCGGGCAGGTCCACCCGGTCGGTGACCGCGCGCATCGCGCCCAGGTCGTCGGTCATCGCGGTGCCGGTGAACCCGAACTCGCCGCGCAGCAACGCGTACGCCTCGGGGCTCAGCGTCGCGGGCAGGCCGCCGGTCAGGCCGGGCACGTCGATGTGCCCGAGCATCACCACGACCGGCCCGTACCGCCCGATGTCGCGGTAGGGCAGCAGGTCGGCCTGGCGCAACGCGTCCAGCGGCGGGGCGGTCACCGCGCCCTGGTGCGAGTCGCCGCTGGTGTTGCCGTGGCCGGGGAAGTGCTTGAGCACCGGCATGGTGCCCGCGTCCCGCAGGCCTTCGGCGAAGGCTTGGGCGTAGGTGGCGGCGGTGGCCGGGTCGGCGCTGAAGGACCGGTCGCCGATGACGGTGTTGTCCGGCTGGGCGCTGACGTCCAGCACGGGCGCGATGTCCATGGTCACGCCCCGGTTGCGCAGGGCGGTCGAGCGGTCCCGGGCCAGCGCGCGGACCTGCTCGGGGGACATGTCCCGCGCCATCTGACGCGCACTCGGCATGTCCCCGTCGAGCATCTCCACCCGCTGGACCCGGCCGCCTTCGTCGTCCACGGCGACCACCAGCGGGATCGTCGCCGCGCCCCGGACCGCCTCCAGCCCGCCGGTGAGCAGGCCGGTGGCGTCGCCGCCGATGAAGATCGCCCCGACCTGCTCGGACTTCACCAGGTTCAGCGCGTCCTCGGGGCCGCGCGGGTCCACGCCGACCATGAGCAGTTGGGCCAGCTTGGCGCGCGGCGGGAGGGAGGCGGCCTTCACCGCGCACGGGTTCGGCGGCGGGGTGGTGGTGGTCGTCGGCGGGACCGTCGTCGCGGGGGTGGTGCTGACGGGCGCGGCCTGGGGCCGGCCGGGCACGACGTCGCCGGGACCGGTGCACGTCACCAGGGCGGCCAGCAGGGCCCCGACGGCCGCGAACACCAGGAGTGTCCTGGTCACCGCCGTGGGGCCGCCGTGACGCTTGATCGACAACTCCTCCGGCACGGCATCCAACCTACGGCACCGGCCGACGCCCTACCGGACGGAGCGGCCCGGGGTGGGCCCTGATAGAGATGGGGCGGGCAGAAGGAGGTACGTCATGCCGCACACCCGCGCCGCGGACGGCACGAAGATCGCGTTCGACGTCGTGGGCGAAGGCGACCCGTTGCTGCTGCTCAGCGGCCAGGCCAACGCGCGGCGCTGGTGGGACCCGATCCGCGCGGACTTCGCCGCCGGGTACCGGACCATCGCGGTGGACGCGGTCGGCACGGGCGAGAGCGACGAGCCCGCCGACGGCCGGTACTCCATCGCCCGGTTCGCCGAGGACGTCCTCGCGGTGCTGGACGAGCTCGGCGTCACGCGCACGCACGTCTACGGCACGTCGATGGGCGGGCGGATCGCGCAGCGGATCGCCCTCGAGCACCCGGACCGGATCGGCGCGCTCGTGCTGGGCTGCACGTCACCGGGCGGCGCGGGCGCGCTGCTCGCCGCGCCGGAGGTGGTGCGCCCGTTGGCGCTGTCCAAGCGGCAGGCGCGGGAAGCGTTGCTGGACCTGATGTTCACGCCCGAGTACGTGCGCCACCACACCGGCCCGTACCACGTCCTGGGCGACCCGGACATGTCCCTGGCCGCGCGCCGGGGCCACAAGCGGGCCAGCGACGGGCACGACGCGTGGGACGAGCTGCACCGGATCACCGCGCCCACGCTGGTGCTGCACGGCTCGGACGACCTGTTCACCCCGGTGGGCAACGCCGAGCGCCTGGCCGCGCGCATCCCCGGCGCGGAACTGGTCGTGGTGGAGGGCGCCCGGCACGCGTACTTCGAGGAGTTCCGCGCCCAGGCGACCCCGCCGGTCCTGGACTTCCTGGCCCGCCACCCCCTGGCCTGATCAGGTCAAGGTCGCGGGACCCAGCCGCAGCACACCGTCGTCCAGGGGCACGCACCGCATCCCGCCCCGGCCGCGCAACCCGCGCATCGCGCCCGGACCCAGCACGGCGTCCATCCACGCGCACGGGTTGGCCGGCCGGTGGGTCTCGAAGCGCACCGGGCCGTCACCGGTGTCCAACGTGAACACGTCGTGCCGCGCGAGCCCGTTCACGTCGAACCCGCGCAGGACGATGTTGCGCCGCACCAGCAGCGGGTCGAGGTCGGTGCCGAGGTCGTCCAGCGCCTCCACCGCGAACACGGTGACGGCGGCGTTGCGGTGCGCCGGGTGGTTGAAGTACCGGTCGCCGACCAGCCCCAGGCCCGCCCGGACCACGACGTGGTCGCGGGCGACCGGCTCGGGGTCGGGCCGGGGTCCGTCGGCGGGCCGTCCTTCGTAGGCGTGCACGGGCGAGACGTGCAGCGCCACGACCTCCACCGGCGTGCTCACCGCTCGCCGAGCTGCCATTCCGGTCGGACGTAGTGGCAGGTGTAGCCGTTCGGGTAGCGCTCCAGGTAGTCCTGGTGCTCCGGCTCGGCCTCCCAGAAGTCACCGGCCTGGGTGACCTCGGTGACGACCTTGCCGGGCCACTTGCCCGACGCGTCCACGTCGGCGATGGTCGCCTCCGCCACCCGCTTCTGCTCGTCGCCGTCGTAGAAGATGGCCGAGCGGTAGCTGGTGCCGATGTCGTTGCCCTGGCGGTTGCGGGTCGTCGGGTCGTGGATCTGGAAGAAGAACTCCAGGATCTGCCGGTAGCTCAGCTGCGCCGGGTCGTAGACGATCTCGATCGCCTCGGCGTGCGTGCCGTGGTTGCGGTAGGTGGCGTTGGGCACGTCACCGCCGGTGTAGCCGACCCGGGTGGACACGACACCGGGGTGCCGGCGGAACAGGTCCTGCATCCCCCAGAAACACCCGCCCGCGAGGACGGCCTTCTCGGTGACAGTGGCCATGGTGGTCGCTCCGCTCCTCGATCCGATACCTGCTCAGGTGAACGCTCTCACGCGGCCCCGTCATCCCGGCGCCGCTGTGACCATCATCCACTCACCCGCGGGTGTGGACGGTCGTGCCCGGCGGGGGTGACGTGCGCGGTCCCGACTTGCCGGTCCGCCGGGCGCGGGCATGGTGAGGAGGACGCCGGACCCGTTGGAGGACGCCGTGGCCCCCTCGTACCCCGAACTCCGCAAGATCCTCAAGCCGATGGGCGACCCGCTCGCGGACGCGGTCGTCGCCGACATCCTCGACTCGGGCGCGGTGGACGACGTCAACCAGCTGTTCCGCCGGATCGTCACGGTCGAGGACGGGGTCCCGCCGGACGCCCCGCCGCTGCTGCGGGACTACCTGGAGGAGACCCGGCAGATGCCCTCCTGGGTGGACCCGAGGCGGGTGGCGGGCATTTCGACGTTCTTCAAGCGGCACAAGGCGGTGGCGGCGACCGTCCAGGCGACGGCCGGCCTGGTCGGCACCTACCTGTCCCCGGTCGGCGCGAAGACCCTCCACTCGACCCACGCGCTGGACCGGCCGCACCGCAGGCTGTCCCAGTCGACCAGGCTGTTCATGGGCATGGGTGACGAGGACGCGTTCACCGACCACTCCAAGCTCATCCCGACCTGCCAGAAGGTGCGGTTGGTGCACGCGGCCATCCGTCAGCTCCACCTGCGCTCGGGGCGGTGGGACGCCGAGGCGGACGGGATGCCGGTGTCCCAGTACTACACCGCCGGCGCGGCCCTGGTGTTCTCGGCGGGCACCCTGGACGCGATGGGCCGCATCGGCGTGAAGACCACGCAGGCCGAGCAGGAGGGCTTCTTCTACGCGTGGAAGATCGTCTCGCACTTCCTGGGCGTGCCGGACGAGTACACGCCCGACTCCGTCTCCGAAGCCCACGCCCTGTGGGACGCCTCGCGGGACCAGGAGTGGGCGCACAGCGAGGAAGGCGTGCTGCTGACGGCGGCGAGCATCCGCCTGTACCAGGAGTACCTGCCCGCGCCCGTGCGGCCGGCGGTGCCCGCGTTCCTGCGGCGGGCGTTGTCCGACAAGTACGCCGACCTGGTCGAGGTCCCGAAGTCGGCGTTCGACCTGGGCGCGGACCTGGCGTCCTCGGCGACCTCGCTGCTGACCAGCACGCCCGCGGCCCACAACGTGGTCTCCGACCAGGTGCTGGGCAAGCTCAACGAGGCCGTCGAGCGGGTCGGCCGGGACGCGTTCACCGCCCGCCACGACACCGAGCCCCAGCTCACCGACCACGTCGACGACCCGGTCCCAGCACCACGCACCGAGGAGAAGCTGAAGGCCACCCCGCGCTCGGTGCACTGAGGGGTCACACGGCGATCGTCGGCAGCACGGGCGCGGCCGGGGGTTCCGCGGCGAAGCGGCGCCAGGCTTCGGCCAGGCCCGCCACCGCGCGCGAGATGACGTCCCGGTCGGCCACGAACGGCAGCCGCAAGCGGTCGGTGCTGCCGCCGGACGCGTCCAGCGACGCCCCCGGCAGCACCGCCACCCCCTGGCGCAGGGCGACCTGCGCGAACGCGGCGGCGTTCGTGCCCGGCAGCCGGACCCACAGGGTCTGGCCGCCCGCCGCGGGCTCGAACTCCCACTCCGGCAGCTGCTCGCGCAGCAACGCGCACAGGTGGTCGTGACCGGCCCTCAGGTGGGCCACCCGCGCCAGGCGCACGGGTTCGAAGTCGCGCAGCAGCTCCACGGCCACCAGCTGCTCGACCACGGCGCTGCCCAGGTCGTGCACCGCCTTGAACCGGCCCAGTCGGGCGATCACGGTGGGCTTGGCCCGGATCCACCCCACGCGCAGGCCGCCCCAGACGATCTTGCTCAGCGACCCGATCGCGATCGTCGACGGCTGGGCCGGCTGCGCGGGCGCGCCGGTGAAGTCCAGGTCGGCGAGCACGTCGTCGAACACCAGGGGGACGTCACCGGCCACGCGGGCGAGGCGGCGTCGTTCGAGGGGGCTCAGCGAGACGCCGGTGGGGTTGTGGAACGAGGGGACGGCGTAGACCAGGGCGGGACGGCGGTGGGGGAGGGCGTCGGCGAGGCCGCCGGGCGGGGCGTGGGTGATCACGGCGGCGGCCTCGCGGAACACGTCCAGCGCACCGGGGTAGGTGGGCGCCTCGACCAGCACCTCGTCGCCGGGCGCGACCAGGGCGCGGGTGATCAGGGCCAGGGCCTGCTGCGCGCCGTTGGTCACCAGGACCTCCGCGGGCGCGGTGGGGGTGCCCGCCAGGGTGAGGTGGGTGGCCAGGGACGAGCGCAGCGCCGGGTGGCCCAGGGGGTGGTAGCCCAGGTCCTCCTCGGGCAGGCGGGACAGGGCGCGGTGGTGCGCCTCGACCAGCGCCGCCGGCGGGCGCATGGGACCGGCGCAGGCGAACTGGAGGACGTCGTCCGGCGGTTCCATCAGGTTGACCAGCATCGGGTTGGCCGTCTCCGTGCGGGCCGAGGACGGGCCGCCGTGCGGGACCCACGTGCCGCTGCCGCGCCGGCGGGTCAGGCGGCCTTCCTGGCGCAGCAGGTCGTAGGCGGCCACGACGGTCGTCCGGCCGACCGCCAGGCCGGCCGCGAGCACCCGGTCCGGGGGCAGCAGCGTGCCGCCGGGCAGCCGGCCGTCGTCGATCAGTTCGCGCAGGCGCGATGCCAGCAGGAGGTACAGCGACCCGCGCCCGGCGGACCACCGCCCGAGCGTGCCGACCAGCTCGTCCACCGGGATTGGTCTCACAAGCAGACCAATCTAGCCGAATTGGCTCTCAACGCGCACCAATCGGGGACCGAAGATCGTCCCCATGCGCCCTGAGACCCGTGTCGTCCACACCGCCTTCCCGGACCTGGAGGGCAGCCGGCCGCTGGCCGTGCCGCTGCACCAGACGTCCGGCTTCGCCTTCACCGACCTCGACACCTTCGCCGAGTCGATGAACAAGCCCGACGGCGCGTTCGTCTACACCCGGCTCGGCAACCCGACCGTGCGGACCCTGGAGAACGCGATCGCGGACCTCGAAGGCGGGGCCGCCGCGCTGGCCACGTCGTCGGGCATGGGCGCGATCAACGCGGTCCTGCTGGCCGCGCTGTCCGCGGGCGACCACGTGATCGCCCAGCGCAGCCTGTACGGCGGCACCCACGCCCTCCTGCACGACCTGACCCAGCGCTGGGGCGTCGAGGTCACCTACGTCGGCGGCCACGACCCGGACGAGGTCCGTGCCGCCCTGCGCCCCCGCACGCGGGTCCTCTACCTGGAGACGATCTCCAACCCGACCGGGCACGTCAGCGACCTGCCGGCCCTGGCGGCGGCAGCGGGCGAGGACGTGCTGGTGGTCGTGGACAACACGTTCGCCTCACCCCTGCTGTGCCGCCCGATCGAGCACGGCGCGCACGTCGTCGTGCACTCGACCACCAAGTACCTGGGCGGGCACAGCGACGTCACCGGCGGCATCGCGGTCTTCGCGCGTTCCGACGACCACGTTCGCACCTGGCACCACAGCATCGAACTGGGCGTCACCGCCGACCCGTTCGCCGCGTGGCTGACCATCCGGGGTCTGCGCACCCTGGCCCTGCGGGTCCGGCGGCACGAGGAGAACGCGGCCGTCCTCGCCCACCGCCTGGCCGAGCACCCGTCCGTGCGGGCCGTCCACTGGCCCGGCCTGCCCGACCACCCGAGCCACGCCCTGGCGGCCAAGCTGCTGGACGGGTTCGGCAGCACGTTCTCGTTCGACCTGGCGGACAAGGCCGCGGGTCGCGCTTTCGTGACGGCGCTGGAGCTGGTGCACCTGGCCCCGTCCCTCGGCGGGACGGAGACCCTGGTGCTGCACCCGGCTTCCACTTCGCACCGGCAGTTGAGCGAGGAGGAACTGCGCGCGGCCGGCATCACCGGCGGCACGATCCGGCTGTCGGTGGGCATCGAGGACCCGGACGACCTGTGGGCCGACATCGCCCAGGCCCTCGCGTAACCGTTTCCCAGGGGCCTACGCGGCGAGGAACTCGACCAGCAGCCGGGAGATCTCGTCGCCGTGGGTCCACAGGAGCCCGTGCGGCGCGCCCTCGATCTCGACGTACCGGGCGCCGGGCAGCAGCTTGGCGAACTCCCGGCCGCTGGCGTCCACGGGCAGGATGCGGTCGGCGGTGCCGTGCACGATCAGCGTGGGGACGCCGGTTTCCGCGATCTTCGGGATGTCGGCGCGGAAGTCGGTCAGCCAGCTCTGCACCACGGCCCACGACGCCTTCGCGCCGGCCCCCGCCGCGATCGCGTAGCTGGTGCGGACGGCGGCTTCGCTGATGCGGGTGCCCAGGTTCTCGTCGAGGTTGTAGAAGTCGGCGTAGAACTGGTCGAACCACGCGTACCGGTCGGTCTTCGCGGCGGCCTCGATGCCCTCGAAGACGCTCCCGTCGACGCCGCCGGGGTTGTCCTCGGTCTTGAGCAGGAAGGGCTCCAGGGACGCCAGGAACGCCGCCTTGGCGACCCGGTCCCCGCCGTGGCGGGACAGGTAGCGGCCGACCTCGCCGGTGCCCATGGAGAAGCCGACCAGCACGACGTCGGTCAGGTCCAGCGTGGTCAGCACGGCGTGCAGGTCGTCGGCGAAGGTGTCGTAGTCGTAGCCGACGCTGGGCTGGCTGGACCGACCGAAGCCCCGCCGGTCGTAGGTGATCACGCGGTGGCCGGCGTCCAGCAGCGCCTGCTCCTGCTTCTCCCAGGACGCGCCGGACAGCGGGTAGCCGTGGATCAGCACGACCGGCTGACCGGTGCCGCGGTCGGTGTAGTGGAGGGTGATGTCGGCGGTGTTCTCCTGCCCGACCTTGATGTACGGCATGTCCTGCTCCTCGGTGGAGGGGGTGGCTCGGTGACGTGGTCGAAGTTATTACCGAACGATCGGTAAAGCAATGTGAGGAGACGGACGTTGCGCGTTGACCGTTCGTTCGGTAAACATGTGGTATGGCGCGTCCACCGACGGTCCACGACGACGAGCTGTACGACCGGCTGGCGGAGGTCTTCCGCACGACCGGCTACGAAGGCGCGTCCCTGGGCGCACTGGCCGAGTCCACCGGGCTGAAGCGGGCCTCGCTCTACCACCGGTTCCCCGACGGCAAGGCGCAGATGGCCGAGGCCGTGCTGGCCCGCGTCGAGCGCCTGTTCGAGGACCTGCTGGAACCCCTGCGCACCGACCCCGACCCCCGGTCGGGCATCGTGCGGACGGCGGAGCGGATCAGCGAGTTCTACGGCGGCGGCCTGCTGTCGTGCGTGCTGGACACCCTGCCCCTGAGCGGCGCGCCCGAACCCGTGCGAAGGCGGGCGGCGCGAGTGGCGGAGGTGTGGATCTCCGCGATGGCCGACGCCGCCTGCCGGGCCGGCCGATCGCCCGAGGACGCGCGCGAGGCGGCCGAGGACGTGTTCGCGTCGGCGGAGGGCGGCCTGGTCCACGGGCGGCTGTTCGGCGACGGCGGCCCGTTCACCCGCGCGCTCGCCCGCATGCCCGACCTGCTGCTGGGAACCTGATCAGGCGTCCCGCATCCGCGCCCTGAGCACGTCGTGCTCGCAGCCGGGTTGGTCGGGGTCGAAGCCGTGCTCGACCAGCCAACGCGACCCCCTCAGGCTGCGCAGCGACCACCAGGCGCGGATCACCTCCCGGTCCGCGCCTTCGCCGTAGCCGGCCAGCAGGTCGTCCAGGCGTTCCTCGTGCCCGAGCGTCAGCGTGGCGAGGTCCCACATGGCGTCGCCGGGCGCGGCCTCAGACCAGTCGATGATGCCGGTGACCCGGTCGTCCTCCACGAACACATGGGTGATCTGCAGGTCGCCGTGGATGAACACCGGGTTGAACGGCCGAATCGCGCCCTGGGCGATCTCGCGGTTGCGCCGGACCACCTCGACGGGCAGGACGTCGTTGGCGATCAGCCACGCACACTCGCGGTCCAACTCCTCCGCGAGGTCGTCAAGCCCCCGTCCCGGCCACGGCGGCAACGGGGCGTCGTGCAACCTCCGGATCGCGGCCCCCGCCGCCGCCCACGCCGCCGACGACGCCTCGGACGGTGCACCGAGAACACCAAGCGCCTGACCAGGCACGGCGGCGATCGCAAGCACGGGCGGCTCACGCCACAGGATGGCCGGGGTAGGCACCGGCGCCAACGCCATGGCCCGCACCTCGACATCGGCATTCGCCGGGTTGCCGTCGACCTTCAGGAACACGTCCCCGACACGCAGTGTCGCGCGTTGCCTGTGTGCAACGACGACCTCGACCTCTTCCACAGCGGCCATCCTGGCGGGAACGACGGCGATTGTCGCCGGAGTTTCCGCTACAAGCCCTGCCACACCCACTTCGTTCGCGCGCGTCCTTCTACGAAGCCGGCGAGTCGGCAGTCCACCCGCTTTGCCGGGTGGCAGTCCGCCGGTGAGGACACAACCCAACTTGGGCTTCTTGCTTTTGTCATCTCCGTATGGCCTGCCCGAAGGGCTACCACAGATTTCCCCGGGTGCAGCCGAAAGTTTTTGCGAGGAACGAGCAAAAAGTTTTAGCGGCACCCGGGGAAATCTGTGGTAGGCTCCGCCAGGCCATACGGAGATGACAAAAGCAAGAAGCCCCCGCAGTGGCAGTTGAGTCATCTTTGGTGGCCTGCCCGCCGGCGAGGCTCTTTTAATCTTTGAACCGGAACGCTCCGCTCTCAAGCCGAACGCGCTGCGCGCTCTCAAGATGAAAAGCGGCGCTCGCCGCGCGGCAGGCCGCCAGCGGGGGGTGAAGGGCGTCGGTTCCCCCGCCGTATGGCCTGGCGGAGCCAACCACATTTTCCAGGGGTTGCCGCTAAAACTTTTGCTCGTTCCTCGCAAAACTTTCGGCTGCAACCCCTGGAAAATGTGGTAGCCCTTCGGGCAGGCCATACGGCGGGGGAACCGAGGCCCTCCACCTGTGGTTGAGACCACGACACAAAAGCCGCGCTGCGCGCGCCGAAAAGCAAGCGCTGCGCGCAGCTCGGCTGGGGATGCGTGGAGGCGACCTGCGGACACTGCCTAGCGGACTCGTGCGAAGGCGGCGGTCAATCCCTTGGTGATCTCGTTCGCCACCTGGTCGGACAGGTCCGGTGGGTCGGACTGGTTGCTGATCACGTCCACCGACACGGCGATCACGGTCCGGCCGACCCGGTAGGTGTGGCGGGAGAAGGAGCCGTTGGCGGGCTGTGTGCCGCTGCCGGTGTCGGCGTGCAGTTGGTAGCGCACGTAGCCCTCGTAACCGTTCTGCCCGAGGCCCGG
Organism: Saccharothrix variisporea; assembly: GCF_003634995.1. GTDB lineage: Bacteria > Actinomycetota > Actinomycetes > Mycobacteriales > Pseudonocardiaceae > Actinosynnema > Actinosynnema variisporeum. The sequence continues at coordinate 386,383 of NZ_RBXR01000001.1, forward strand.
TCCTGTGGTTTCGGCGGTCTTCACCGACAGGCGTTGGTCGCCGGCGTCCTTCTGTTCCTTCTCCAGCGCCGCACGGCGGCACTCCACGTACTCGCCGGACTTGCGGGTCTCCACCCACTCCTTCGCGCCGGCCTCGTCCGGGAAGACCGCTGCGGCCGAGGAGACGTACCACTTCGCCTCGCCGCGTTGGAGTTGCGGGCCTACGTGTCGGGCGGACAGGGGTAGTTTCGCGTAGCCCGAGTCGTACCCGCAGTCGCCCGGGGCCAGCGGCTCGGCGGAGGACTCGGGTCGGAAGACCGTCCACGGACCGCCCAGGTCGGTCTGGGTCAGGACGGCGGCCTGGGCCAGGGCGGTGGTCGCCGGGTCGGCGACGGGGGTCGTCGTCTGGGTGCTGGAGGGCGGGTTGCCCGTGACGGACGGGGCGGTGCTCTCCTCGCCGCTGTCGCAGCCGGCCAGGGCGAGCGCCGTGACGGCGACGTACGGCAACCAGCGTGAGGCGTCCACCGGTGACCCCGCTTCCCGATGCATCGTCCAGCTTGGACAGTCACGGTAGACGGTGCTTCGCCGGCCCGCTCGTCGGGAATTGTCGGTGTCCCGTGCGATGCTGCGGTCGTGGTCATCGAGTTCGACGCCGAGTTGTGGCTCTGGGACGCGCGCCGGGACGACAGCTGGACCTTCGTGAGCCTGCCCGTGGAGGCTTCCGAGGACATCCGCGAGCTGGTCGGCGGCGCGCGTCGGGGGTTCGGGTCGGTGCGGGTGCGGGTCGTGGTCGGCGCGACGACGTGGTCGACGTCGATCTTCCCCGACAGCGGGCAGGGGTGTTACGTGCTGCCGGTCAAGAAGGCGGTGCGCAAGGCGGAGTCGTTGGAGGTGGGTGATGTGACGAGGGTGAGCGTCGAACTGGTCGACTTCTGACGCGGTGGCCGCAACCGGCCACGCGGCGGGCTACCGGCCCCGCGCGCTCGACACTGGTGCGGGCAGGCACCGGGAGAGGGGGGCGGGGTGGACGAGACGTTGCGGGAGTTGGGGATCATCTCCGACTACGAGCAGCTCGCCGAGGACGTCCGCGTCGTGCGGCAGCGGCTGGCGGAGGTCCGGGTGACGGTCGAATCACCCGATGGGATGGTCGGGGTGACCGTCGGTGGCGCGGGTGAGCTGGTCGACCTGTGGCTGGACCCGCGGATCTACCGACGGCCGGACTCGGACGCGCTCGCGCGCACCATCACCGAGACCGTGCGGCGGGCGGTGCGCGGGGCGCAGGAGCGGGGCGTCGCGATCGCCGCCGCGTTCCTGCCCGCCGACGCCACACCGGAGTCCGCGGACCTGCGGTTCGACCCGTTCCTGCGCGAACTGGACCGGAGGTGACCCGTGGGCTTCGACTACAACCGCGACGGTGCCGTCGACATGGACATCGACGCCACCGCGCGGGAGTTGGGCCAGTTGCGCGCCACCGGGGAAAACTTCGGGCGTGAGTGGGCGGCGTTGAAGACGACCATCCAGGACCTGGCCGGCAGACTCGGCGGCGGGCCGATGGGGCGCGAGTTCAAGGCCTCCTACGACACGTGGGCGGCCGCGCTCGGGCAGTACGCCGACGACGTCGTGAAGGGGTACCGGGAACTGGCCGACGCCGGCGACGGCTGCGTGCGGAAGTACCGGGACGCCGACGCCGCCGCGGCGCGGCTCTACAAGTCCTGACGCGCCATGGGGATGCCTGTCCCGAGGCTGCCGTTCAGCGACGCCGGGCCGCGGCTCGTGGGACTCGCCGGCGACCTGTTCAACCGGGTGTGCGCGCTGATCGGCGGCGACCAGGCCTACCCGCCCGACGAGCCCGAGGACATCCGCGATCTGGGCCGGGCGTGGCGTGCGGCGGCCGACCGGCTCGACGAGGCGGTGCGGTCGGGGGTGCGGATCACCGGGGCCGTGTTCGACGCGTGGCCGGACGCGGCCGGGTTCGAGTTCAAGTCGTCGTCGTCGAAGTTCCACACCGGCTCGTACAGCACCGGAGAGGGCGGCATCGACGCGCTGGTCGCCGAGATGCGCAAGATCGCCGACGCGTGCGAGCACTACGCCGAGGAGGTCTACAAGCAGCGGCTGGCCACGAAGATCGAGATGCTGATCAACGTGGCGGCCTTCGCGCTGGCGTTCACCGGGACCGGGGCGATCGCGGGGCTGTTCGTGCGCAAGCTCGCGTCGAACGTGCTCAAGCGCATCACGCTGTCCGCGCTGAACCTGGGCGCGCGCACCCGGACGGCGGCGGCCGGGCGGGTCGCGCTGGACCTCGCTGTCGAGCTCGGCAAGGAAGCCGGCGAGGAGTTGGCCATCTCGGCGGGAACGCAGCTGGGCAGCATGGCCGCCGGGTACAACCACGACGGGTTCGACACCAAGCGGGTGCTCACCGACACCGGCGCCGGCGCGCTCGGCGGGGCACTGGGGTTCGTGCCGGGGAAGGCGATCTCGAAGCTGCCGGTCAGGGGCGCGCTGGGGCAGCACCTGGTCGCGGGCCTGACCGGAGCCGGGTTGAACGCGGTGACCTCGCCCGTGGCGAGCCTGGCGGCGCAGAACATCGCGGACGGCGAGTTCGGCAAGCTCGGCGACCTCGGCGCGTACGGGCAGGCGATCAAGGACAACGGCCTGTCGGCGGCGCGCATGGGCGCGTTCCGGGCGAACGGGTCGCTGGCCGCGTCGCAGGTCGGGCAAGCGGTCGGGGCGCAGCCGAACCTGTCCGGTGCTCCTTCGCCGGGCTCGTCGGGTGACCCGGGCGGACCGCCGTCCGGACCACCTCCGGGCGGCGACCCGACACCGCGGCAGGCGGGTTCTCCCGCGTCGGCGACGGGTTCCGGGACCGGTGCGGGGGCGGTGGTCGAGTCCGGGACGGTGGGCGGGCAGCAGGGCGAGGCCGGTGCGGAACGGGTTTCCGGGCCGGTTTCCGGTCGGTCGGTCGCGCCGATGGGGCCGGCGGGCGAGTCCACGGGCGGCCGCGGGGGCGGCGCCGAGTCCACTGTGGATGGTCATGTCGGGCGGGAGGGCGGCGGGAAGGACGAGTCGGCGACGAAGTCGGGGTCGCAGTCGGTGTCGCAGTCGGCCGCGGAGGTGGTTCAGGGGCGGTCGTCGGAGTCAGAGTCGGTGGAGGCGGAGCGGTCGGCGGAGGTGGCGGCCGAGTCGGAGGTGGTGACGGGGTCGGAGGTGGTGGCGGGGTCGGACTCGGCGGCGGTGGCGGAGGTGTCGCGGGAGTCGTCGGCGGAGTCCTTGTCCGAGTCGTCGCCGGAGGTGGTGGCGGTCTGGGATCGGGTGCCGGGCGAGGTGCAGGCGGTGTGGGGCGAGTTGCCGTCGGATGCGCGGCAGGCGGTCGTGGCGTTGGCCGGGGCGAACGCGAACCCGAACGCCATCCTGCACCGGCTCAGGAACATCGCGGCCTCGGTGGTACCGGGGGATCCGGGGCGGTCGTTGGGGGAGATCGTCGCGGAGATGGGCGAGGCCGAGAGCCGGGCGTTCGGGGAGAAGCTCGCCCGCACCGTGTCGAGGAAGAGCGAACCGGCCAGGGAGAAGGGCGCCACGCCCGAGGAGTTGGCGGAGGTGGGCGCCAACCCCGGCAAGGGGATGCTCGCCGAGGCGGAGGACATCGCCCTGCTGCTCGACCGGTTGGAGGCGCTGGAGAACCACGACGTCGACGTCTCGGCCGCCCGCAAGACCCTGGCGGACTACCTGGGAAACGCGCGCAACGTTCAGGAGGGTCGGGGCAACGTCAAGCGGTCCCAGTTGGACGGTGACTCGACGAACGTCCTGGGGCTGCTCGCGCAGGTCGACGCGGCGGTGGCGTTGGCCGAGCTGCACCCCGTGCTGCTGGAGCAGTTGGGCCTTGCGGGGTTGGAGATCACCGGGCTGTCGGAGCGGGTGCCGGGCGCGACCAAGGCCGGCACCGACATCGACATCCACGGGGTGCTGGGGGACGGGACGGAGGTCTGGTTCGAGTGCAAGGACCTGCGGTGGTTCGGCGCGGACCGCGAGACGTACGAGGACGTCACCAAGCAGATCAAGTCACAGCGGGCGCTCGCCGGGCCGGACGCCAAGATCGTCGCGCTCTACACGAACGAGTTGGCGCAGGAGGTGGCGGACGGGCTGATCGCGAGCGGTGCGGACGCGGTGCTGCACTACCACGGCTTCTCGCTGTTCACGATCATCGCCGAACGCGCTGCCGGAGATCCCGCCCAGTCCACGAACCCCACGCCGGCCGCAGACCCCACGCGGGCCGCTGATCCTGCGCAGGCCGCCGATCCTGCGCGGGCCGCCGATCGTGCGCCGGGTCGCGAAGCCGGGGCGGTGGTGGAGTCCGCGCCGGCATCCGAGCCAGTGCCGGCGGAAGGCGTTGTGCGGGCGGCGGAGGGGAGTTTCGCGCGGCGGCTGGCTGCGGTGTGGGAAGGGCTGGCCGGGGAGGTGCGGGAGGCGTGGGCCACGCTGCCGCGGGCGGTGCAGTTCGCGGTTCCGGCGCTGGTGGGGGTGGTTGGCGACAAGGCCGTCGCCACAGTGTTGCGGGGGATCGCGGCGGGGGTGGTGGCGGGCGCGAGTGGGCGGTCGTTGGGGGAGATCGTCGCTGCGATGAGCGAGGCGCAGGGGCGGGTGTTCGGCGAGCGGGTCGCGTGGGTGGTCGGGAGTCGGCGGGTTCCGGTCGAGGTGTTGTTCCCGTGGTTGGGGGCGGTCAACCCGCAGTTCCACGTCGAGCAGGCCTTCAACGGGTACCGGGTGAACTGCCGGCAGGCGGCCGTGCTGACCGACCGGTACCTGGCCGGTCGGTTCGACCGCGACCCGGCACCGCCCACCGCGGAGGCGGTCGCGCCCGACGACCTGCGCACCGGCTGGCGGCAGCGGCTCGCGGCGGACATCGGCCGGCCGGGGGGTGGGTTCGAGCAGGTGGCGTCGGTCGAGGACGTCGCCGAACGGTTGCGCCAGTTGGGGTCCGGTGCGCGGGCCATCGTGCACGGGATGCGGTCGTGGCAGGGGAACCCGGTGCCGGGGCACCTGTTCAACGCGGTCAACGTGGACGGCGAGGTCCGCTTCCTCGACGGTCAGAGCGGCACGGCGGCCGACCTCGACGGGTTCGACGAGGGCTTCGAGCTGCTGATCACCGAGGACAACGCGATCCGGGCCAAGGCCGACCCGAGCGCGGACGACCCGAGCGCGGCCGACCCGGAGCCGGTACCGCCGCGAGGGCGGGTCGAGGACGAGCCGGTGGTGGGGCTTCGGGCCTCGGACGCGATGCCGCAGCGGCCGGACGCGGACTGGGTCGGGGTGCACGCCGCCGCGCACGCCGCGATGGCGCGGGTCGACCTGGAAGCCGGGATGCGGGCGGTCGAGAAGCCGCCCGGGGCCGAGTACCTGCTCACCGGTCCGCTGGGCAACGAGTTCACCGCGACCGTCCGCGCCGGCGAACTGCCCGGTGACCGGGTCGCCGAGTACACCGTCAACCGGGCGCGCGGCACGGTCGAGGTCGTCGTGTCCGAACGGGCCTCCTACGACGCCATCCCCATCGCCGTCGCGCACGCCGTGGCCGCCGCCGCGGCCGAGTTGTCCGGGACGCCCCGCGACACCACCGACTTCCTGCACCGCGACACCGTCGCGACGCCCGAGCCGACCGGCACACCCCGCGCCGCCGACGACACCGCGGGCGACCCGACGCTGAGCCCCGCCGACCACGGCCGTGCCGCGCGCCTGCTCGCCCACGCCGCCGCGTTGGACGGGCCGACCCTGCCCTTCCACCGCCGGCCGCTGCGCCGGTCGTTGCGCGCGCTGATCGAGGAGATGGGCCTGGACCCCCGGCAGGAGGGCGCGGAGCGGCGGTTGGACGCGTTGCCGAGCGAACGGATGCGCGAGGTGGTGCGGCGGTTCGCGCCGCCGCCGTCCGACATCCCCGGCCGGGTCACCTACGTGGCGTACCGGGCGGTCGCGGGCAGCCTGGGGGCGGGCGGGTTCAGCCTGGTCATGGCGTTGTCGTCGTGGCAGATCGCCGTGGTGATCACGATGGCCGCCCTCGCGCGCTCGGTCGGGTACGGGCTGGCCGACCCGGGCCTTGCCGTGCGGGAGAACAACTCGACGGCGGCGGCGCGCAAGCCGGTCGAGACGCGGCTGGCCGCCGAGGCGGACGCGCGGCGGGACGAGCAGTTCGGGCCGTTGCTCCAGCGGTGGGCGGACCTGTCGGAGGCGCTGCGCACGGGCACACCGGTCAAGCCGCGACGGCCGCCGGCCCCGGTCGAGGTCGCCCACCAGGAGGACGAGCCGGTCAAGCACGTGGGGTGGAAGCCGTACGCCGTGCGGTACGTGTCGGGGGCGCTGGCCGGCACCGCCGCGCTGGGAGCGACGTCCCCGCTGGTCGAGCCGATCGCGACCCTCGGGCTGCTCGTCCTCAACTGGACCCCGGCGCTGGTCATGCCGTCCGTGCAGGCGGTCGTGAACTCGTTCAAGCAGGACGACAAGGTCGCCCGCGGCACGGTCCGCCTGGAACGGGGCGCGCGGGAGGTCGCCGACCACGAGCAGGAGATCGCGGACCTCGTCGGCACCCTGCTCGACCTCGCCGAACAGGCCGCCGCCCGCCGATCCGACACCGGTGCGAGCGCCCCGGCCGGCACCGCCCCCTTCGTGCTGCGCGACGCGGGGGAGGGGTCGGCGCAGGTCGTCTCGCGGCTGGTCCCGCGCGGCGAGGCGGACGTCGCCGACCCGACCCGGCTGGCGGAGGTCCTGACCGCGGCCCAGGAATACCTGGTCATGGCCGTGATGCGCAACGTCGTGGCGGCGCTGGCGGGCGGTGTGCTCGGCGGTCGGGTGCACCTGCTCGACCAGGACGCCAAGGAGGCGCGCCGCGTCCACGACCAGTCGGTGAAGGAGGCCCGCCTGCACGACCTGCGCCGCGAGGTCGTGCAGGCGATCCTGCGCCACCGCGCGGCCCAGGAGGTGCTGGACGGACTCGCCGACCCGGAAGTCGTCGCGGACCTGCTGCGGCCGATCACCGTGGCGCCGCGTGCCGACGCCGACCGGCCTTCGGGTCGCTCGTCGCGCTGGACGATGGCCGGCGGCCTGGTCACCGGGGGCGCGGGCCTGGGCATCACCGCCGTGGTCGCCGCTGTCCTCGGCATCCCCGGCGTCGTGGGCCGCTATGCCGGTTCCGCCGCCGGCGAAGCCGTGGCCCCGCTGGTGGACCGGCTGTTCAAGGGCGCGGAACTCGACGCCGAGGACGCCGCCGCCACCGTCGCCGACGCCCGCAAGAACGCCACCGCCGAGGCACGGGCCCGTGCGGTGGAGCAGTTCGTCGTGCGGGTGCTGGAGGACGTCACCCCGCCGGACGCCGGTCCTTGGTGGAAGCCGGCCGGCCTGCTGGACCGGCTCCAGAACCTGCTGAAACCGCCACCGCCGTTGCCGTCCGACGCGGGCGTGTCCGCGCGGGAGGCCCACGCGGCGTACGAGCGGGCGTTGGCCGAGCCGGGTCGGGCGTCCTCGCTGCCGGGACGGCTCGCGGAGCTGGTGGAGGTCATCGACGCGGCCAACCGGGTCGACCGGATGGCCGCGTGGGTGGGGCGGACCGGCCAGACCCGGTCGGAGATCGCCGCGCGCAACGAGCTGATCGCCGCCATTCACCGGTACAACGCCCTGTCCCCGGACCGCCCGCTGGCCGTCGCGCACCTGCTGGACGGCGTCCACCAGGCCACGGCGTCACCGAGCCGGCTCGCGAAGGTCCTGCCGCACCTGGGCACGGCCGTCAGCGCGGCCGACCACAGCCAGGTGCGGGCGGTGTTGACCGAGCGGCACCTGAGCAGCGGCCGAGCCGAACCGCTGACCCCGCCCCGGACGCTGGCCCGGCTCACCGAGCGCGAGGGCTGGGCAGACCGGGTGGCGGCGGCGGTCGGCCGGCCCGGCGCGACCTTCCAGCCCGTGGCCACGACGAACGACGTGGTGGCCCGCCTGCGGGAGCTGGGGAAGGGCGCACGCGCCATCGTCCACGGCACCCGCTCCGGCGACTCGGGCGGCGCACACGTGTTCAACGCGGTGAACATCGACGGTGAGGTGTACTTCCTGGACGGCGACACCCTCGTCGACCTGACCCGCTACCCGAGCGGGGTGGCGGTGCTCGTGACCCACGACAACGGCGAAGCCGCCCGCCACGACCCGAAGCGCACCACGACGGCGAAGCTGGGCGTGATCCCGGCGCGGGTGGCCGCCACCGCGCGCGACCGGCTGGGCCGCCTGCACGACGAAGCCCACGTGCCGGCCCGCATCGCGGAGATCATCAACCCGTACCCGCGGCCCAGGACGGACACGTGGTCGGACGTCCGCTACACCGAACCGTGGTGGCGGGAATGAGGGGGATCATGGACATTGCACAGGCCCGACAGATCGCGGAGACGGTCCTGGCGGGGATCGACTCGCCGGACGAGCCGTTGGCGCTCTTCCCGGACGAACAGGTCGTGGACGTCGGATGGGGCTGGGTGTTCGGCTACACGACCGCCCGGTGGCTGGAGACCCGCGACCCGGACGCGGTGCCCCCACCCGGCGGCGGCCCGATCGTGGTGGTCGAGCAGACGGGCGAAACGTGGATGCTCCGGGCTTCCCGCCCCTACGACCAGCAGTTGGCCGAGTATCAGGCGCCGGTGGCGCTGGGCAGCAGCGGCGGGCAGCCCGAGGTGGAGTAGGCCGGGTCGTACTCGAAGTGCCAGTACTCGTTGTCGTAGCGGCGGCACCAGCCCAGAGCCCGAGCGTTCCGCTCCACCCACAGCGCTGACGCGTGCGGCTGGACGTCCACGGCCCGCCCGCGAACGTGCTGGGACTTCTCCGGCGGCAGGACGTACTTCGCGGCCAGCTCCTCCGTGCCGAACTTGCGCACGGCGTCCTCGAACTCGGCTCGTTGCTGGCCGTTGCTGCGCTTGCCGTCGTTCAGGCACAGCTTGACGTTCTGGGCGGCGGCTGCCGCCGTGAGTCTGTGCCACGCCTCCAGCACGTCGGGGTGCAGGCCCTCCGGGGACTCGTCCACGTACCGGTCGTCCAACGCGCACACCGGACCGGTCGGCGGCCCCGGGACCTCCTCCCGGATCGCCAACGGGCGTCCTGGTTGTCTGTCGTAGACGGGCAGACGTCCGGTGGCTCCCAAAGCGACGGTGGCCGCCGTGGACAGCACGAGGACGGTGATGAGCAGGATGGCTGTGCGAAGGGTCATGTCAGGGTTTCGGCTACGTAGGTCGCGGCTTCCGCCAACAGCGCTTCGTCGTAGCGGGCGTCGGCTGTCGGCTTGTCGGACATCAGGGCGATGACCAGGGGTGCGGTCCCGGGCGGCCAGGTGATGGCTATGTCGTTCAGGGTGCCGTAATCCCCCGTGCCGGTCTTGTCCGCGACGGTCCACGTAGTAGGCACGCCTGCGCGGATCCGGCGGTTGCCTGTGGTGTTGCGGGTCATAAGGTCGGTGAGGAAGGCGCGCTTGTCGGGTTCGAGGGCGTCGCCGAGGACCAGCTTCTGGTAGTCGGTGCCGATGGCGCGCGGGGACGTGGTGTCGCGCGGGTCGCCGGGGGTGGCTTCGGTGATGTCCGGTTCGACGCGGTCCATGCGGGTCACCTGGTCGCCGAGGGTCCGGGTGAACGCGGTCAACTCGGCCGGGCCGCCCAGGTCGCGCAGCAGGAGGTTGCCGGCGGTGCCGTCGCTGTAGCGGACGGCCGCGTCGCACAGGTCGCGGATGGTCATGCCGGTGGCCACGTGCTGCCGGGTGATGCTGGAGCTCTTCATCAGGTCTTGCTCGGTGTAGGTCACGACCGCGTCCAGGTGGGACAGCGGGTTGCGGTGCAGGACGGCGGCTGCTGCCAGGCCTTTGAAGGTCGAGCAGAACGCGAAGCGCTCGTCGGCGCGGTGGGCGATGGTGGTGCCGGAGCCGGTGGCCAGCGCGTAGACGCCCAGGCGGGCCCCGTACTTCTGCTCCAAGGCGGTCAACGCCGGGTGGTTCTGAGCGGTCGAAGTGGTGGTGGTCGGCGGCGGGGGAGACGACTGGGTGGGCGGTGGGGTCGTGCAGGCCGTCAGGGGCAGCAGGGCCGCGCCGAGGAACGTGCGGCGGGACAGTCGGTGAGCCACCAGACCAGGGTGACAAGTCCTCGCGTATGCCGTCCAAGACGGGAACGAGCCGATTGATGCGGTTTCGGCATAGGGTGAGCTGGTGGACGTGGTGGCGGCGTGCAAGGCGTTCGTGTCGGTCAGCGGGTACGGCAGCTTCACGGCCGGGGCGGCTGCTGCGCGCATCCCGCAGTCGGTGGCCAGCAGGCGGATCGCGGCGCTGGAGAAGCACTTCGGCGCGCGGCTGCTCACGAGGTCCTCGCGCAGCGTCGCCCTGACGCCGTTCGGGCGGGAGGTGCTGCCCTCGGCGCGGCGGCTGGTGGAGCTGGCCGAGGCGCTGGAGCACGACGCCGAGCAGGCCCGGTTGCGGCCGTTCCGGCTGGCCGTGCCGCTGACCAGCCCGGCGCGCCCGCTGGCCCGGCTGGTCGCCGACGCCCGGCGCCGCGACCTCACGCTGGACCCGCACCCGGCCCCGCCGGCGCGGCGCGCGGAACTGGCCCGCACGCTGGAGGTGCGGGCGGCGCTGGTCGCGGTGCCTCCCGACGACGGGGTGTGGCGGGTGCCGCTGGGCCTGGCCGGCCGGGACGACCCCGGTGCGGCCACCGCCGTCTACGTCGAGACGCTGCGCGCGGGACGCGCCGACCGGGGCACGCGCCGCCGCAGGATCTGGATCGAGGGGGAGGACGACGTGCCGCACGTCCGCGACCGCATCACCCGGCTCGGGGACGCCGTCGGGCTGCAACCCGCGCAGGTCGTCGTGACGTCGTCGCTGGTCACGGCCACCGCCGAGGTGCTCGCCTCGACCGACCTGCTGCTGTGCTCACCCGCCCAGGCCGACGACCTGGGCCTGCAGTGGCGGCCCATCGGCGAGCTGCCCCTGGCGCGCGGCTACGACGTCACCGCCCGGTCCCGGGAGGACGCCCAGCGGATCCGCGCGCTGCCACTGGTCGCCCCCTGCCTGGGCGCGTCGTGACCACCGGGGTGCTGCGCGACCTGAGGGCCGCGCTGGACGACGGCGGCCTGCGCGGGTCGTTCCTGGTCCGCGACCTGGACAGCGGCGACGAGCTGGGCCTGGACCCGGACCTGGAGTACCCGGTCGCGTCGCTGGTCAAGGTGCCGCTGGCGGTGGCCACGCTGGAACGCGTCGAGCGCGGCGAGCTCGACCCGACCGCGCGCGTCGAGGTGGCGCCGGGCCGCAGCACCATCCCCGGGCCGACCGGCCTGAGCAAGTTCCGCCACCCCGCCGCGGTCGCGGTGGACGACCTGCTCTACCTGAGCACGTCGCTGAGCGACAGCGTCGCCGCCGATGCCCTGTTCGCGCTCACCCCGCCCGCCGCCGTGACCGCCGAGCTGCGCCGGCTGGGCTACGACGGCATCGCGGTGCGCCACCTCATGCAGGACCTGGTGGACACCCCGGCGGAGCGGTTCGCGCCCACCGAGACCCACCTCGCGCACTCGCTGGCCATCACGGCGGCGACGCGGGGACGCGGGCACCCGGTGCCGCAGCTGGACATCAGCCTGGCCAACGCCGGTTCGGCACGCGCGTTCGTCGACCTGCTCCAGGGCCTGTGGCGGCCGACGACGATCACCCCCGAGGTCGCCGCACGGGTCCGGCAGCTCATGCGGGACAACGTGCTGCGTCACCGGCTGGCCCCGGACTTCATGTCCGACTCGACCCGGTGGTCGTCCAAGACCGGCACCCTGCTGAACCTGCGGCACGAGGTGGGCGTGGTCGAGCACGCCGACGGCCAGGCCTACGCCGTGGCGGCGATGACGGAGTCCCGGGTGCCCGCGGTGGTCCAGCCGGGCGCCGAGGCGTTGATGGCGCAGGTGGCGCGCACCTTGCGGGACCGGCTGCGGGCGTATTGAGCCGGCGGAACGGGTAAGTGCGGGCCATGACCGGTGATCCCGTGGACGAGGTGGCCGAGATGGACCGCGACTCGCTGCACGACAGCGAGGCCATGCCCACGTCCCGGCCGCCCGGGTGGGTGGTGGCGGTGAGCCTCGCGGCCCGGGGCGGCGCGCTGTGGGTGCCCGTGGCGGGCGTGCTGGCCGGGGTGGGGCAGCGGCGGGCGGCGGTGCGCGGGCTGGTCGCGGCCGGGGTGGCGTTGCCGCTGGGGCACCTGCTGGGCGCGGTGCTGGCGCGGCGGCGTCCGCCGGCGGGGCGGTTGCCGGCGCGGCGCGCGCTGCCCGAGCGGCCGGACTCGTCGTCGTTCCCGTCCAAGCACGCGATGACCGCGGCGGCGTTCGGCACGGCGGTGGCGGCGGACAGCCCGCGGGCCGGGGCGGCGGTCGCGCCGCTGGTCGCGGTCGTGGCCTACAGCCGGGTGCGGACCCGCGTGCACTGGCCCTCGGACGTGCTCGGCGGGCTCGCCCTGGGCGGGGCGGTGGCGTGGGCGGTGCGTAGGGCCGTTCACCGTCGAACACCGTGATGGGGTGGTCGTCCCCTGGACGAGACCCTGCCGGCTCGGGTCAAACCTCACTCTGCGTCACCACCAGGCGGGTTACGCACAGTCATCGTGGGACCGCTTTACACAATGGGGTAACTGCGCGGCGTGTCGGAGCGGCGGTGTTCATCATGGGAACGCAAGTCCCTTACAGATGGAGGTTTTTCCATGCGTACCTTCCACCGCCTGATCGCCGCCGGCGCCCTGTCCGCGCCCCTCTTCATCGCCGGCGCGGGCCTGGCCTCCGCTGACGCGCTGTACGCGCACGACGCCGCGTGGGCCGGTCCCAACGGCGCCGCGTCGCACTCCGTGCTGTCCTTCGCGGACGACGACGGGAACGCGTTCTTCCACGAGGAAGCCGCGGCGGCGGGTCCGAACGGGGCCGGTTCGTTCAGTACCACCTCGTGGGCCGGCGACGGCTGGCACCACGGTGACGACGGTGACGGTGCCAGCGCGACCTACTACAACCAGGTCGCCTACGCGAGCGACGACGGCGCCTACTACGAGCAGACGTACTCCCACGCCGATTCCGACGACTGATCGCGAACGCTGGACCCACTGACCGGTCGATGCGGCCCGTCCGCGGCGATCCCCGAGCCGGGATCGCGGCGGACGGGCCGTTCGCGGCCGGAGTCCTTTGTGGACGGTGTGGGGGACCGCGGCGTGCTCCGCCCGGCGCGCGTGCCGTAGAGTCTCGGCGAAGTGGATGTTCAACAGCGCAGCATCCCGTGTGACCGGCTCTGAGGACGGTCGGCCCGTGTCGCGGGGACTGCGCTGGATCCCCATGCCCACCCGCCTGTCCCGGGAGCCGTTCCTGCCGGCTTGCGGACGGAACGAGGGTGGAGATGACAGAGGCGGCTACGCGCACTGCCCGGGGCAAGGGCGACCAGGTGGAGCTGCGCCAGCTGCTCGCGGGCCTGACCGCGGTGCGCGACGGCGACTTCGGGACGCGGCTGCCCGAGGAGGCCGACGGCCTGCTGGGCGAGATCGCCACCGTCTTCAACGGCATGGTCGACCAGCTCTCCCTGTTCACCTCCGAGGTCACCCGGGTCGCGCGCGAGGTCGGCACGGACGGCGTGCTGGGCGGCCAGGCGCAGGTCCCGGGCGTGTCGGGCACGTGGGCCGACCTCACCGACTCGGTCAACGCGATGGCGGGCAACCTGACCAGCCAGGTCCGCGACATCGCCCAGGTGGCGACAGCGGTGGCCCGCGGCGACCTGTCCCAGAAGATCGACGTGGACGCCCGCGGCGAGATCCTGGAGCTCAAGGAGACCGTCAACACGATGGTCGACCAGCTCTCCAGCTTCGCCGACGAGGTCACCCGGGTCGCCCGCGAGGTCGGCAGCGAGGGCCGGCTGGGCGGTCAGGCCCAGGTCCCCGGCGTGGCCGGCACCTGGCGGGACCTGACCGACTCGGTGAACTTCATGGCCGGCAACCTCACCGACCAGGTGCGTGACATCGCCCAGGTCGCGACCGCCGTGGCGCGGGGCGACCTGTCGCAGAAGATCACGGTCAACGCGCGGGGCGAGATCCTGGAGTTGAAGAACACCATCAACACGATGGTGGACCAGCTCTCCGCGTTCGCCGACGAGGTCACGCGCGTGGCCCGCGAGGTCGGCACGGAAGGCGCGCTGGGCGGTCAGGCGGACGTCAAGGGCGTCTCGGGCACCTGGCGGGACCTCACCGACTCCGTGAACTTCATGGCCGGCAACCTGACCGCGCAGGTCCGCAGCATCGCCCAAGTCGCGACCGCCGTGGCGCGGGGCGACCTGTCCCAGAAGATCACGGTCAACGCGCGCGGCGAGATCCTCGAACTGAAGAACACCATCAACACGATGGTGGACCAGCTCTCCGCCTTCGCCGACGAGGTCACGCGCGTGGCCCGCGAGGTCGGCACCGAGGGCCGGCTGGGCGGCCAGGCCGACGTCAAGGGCGTCTCCGGCACCTGGAAGGACCTCACCGAGTCGGTCAACGTCATGGCCGACAACCTCACCGCCCAGGTCCGCAGCATCGCCCAGGTCACCACGGCGGTCGCGCGCGGCGACCTGTCCCAGAAGATCCGCGTGGACGCCCGCGGCGAGATCCTGGAGCTGAAGGAGACCATCAACACGATGGTGGACCAGCTCTCGGCGTTCGCCGACGAGGTCACCCGCGTCTCCCGCGAGGTCGGCACCGAGGGCAACCTGGGCGGCCAGGCCACCGTGCGGGGCGTGTCGGGCACCTGGAAGGACCTGACCGACAACGTCAACGTCATGGCCTCCAACCTGACCGGCCAGGTGCGCTCGATCGCCCAGGTCGCGACGGCGGTGGCCCGCGGCGACCTGTCCCAGAAGATCACCGTCGAGGCCAAGGGCGAGGTCGCCGCGCTGGCCGGCGTGATCAACACGATGGTGGACACGCTCTCCGCGTTCGCCGACGAGGTCACCCGCGTGGCCCGCGAGGTCGGCACGGAAGGCATCCTCGGTGGTCAGGCGCGCGTGCCGAACGTGGCGGGCACGTGGAAGGACCTCACCGACAACGTCAACTTCATGGCGAACAACCTGACCAACCAGGTCCGCAACATCGCCCAGGTCACCACCGCGGTCGCGCAGGGCGACCTGACCCGCAAGATCGACGTGGACGCCCGCGGCGAGATCCTGGAGCTCAAGACCACCATCAACACCATGGTCGACCAGCTCTCGTCGTTCGCCGCCGAGGTCACGCGCGTGGCCCGTGAGGTGGGCAGCGACGGCCGGCTGGGCGGTCAGGCCGAGGTCGAGGGCGTCTCGGGCACCTGGAAGCGGCTCACGGAGAACGTCAACGAGCTGGCCGGCAACCTGACCCGCCAGGTGCGGGCGATCGCCGAGGTCACCAGCGCCGTGGCCGAGGGCGACCTGACCCGGTCCATCACGGTGGAGGCCTCCGGCGAGGTCGCCGAGCTGAAGGACAACATCAACTCGATGGTGGAGTCGCTGCGCGAGACCACCCGCGCCAACCGCGACCAGGACTGGCTCAAGACCAACCTGGCCCGGATCTCCAGCCTCATGCAGGGCCGCCGGGACCTCGAGGTCGTCGCCGAGCTGGTCATGGACGAGCTGACCCCGCTGGTCTCCGCCCAGTACGGCGCGTTCTACCTGGCCGACGACACCACCGACACCGCCGAGCTGCGGCTGATCGGCTCCTACGGCAGCCCCGACGAGCCGGGCAGCCCGTCCCGGTTCACCTTCGGCCAGTCGCTGGTCGGCCAGGCCGCGCGCAGCCGCCGCCCGATCACCGTGGACGACGTGCCCGGCGACTACCTGACCATCACCTCCGGCCTCGGCCAGACCGCCCCGGTGAACCTGCTGGTGCTGCCGATCGTGGTGGAGGACCAGGTGCTCGGGGTGATCGAACTGGCCTCGGTGCACCGGTTCACCCGCATCCACCGCGACTTCCTCGACCAGCTGATGGAGACCGTCGGGGTCAACGTCAACACCATCATCGCCAACGCCCGCACCGACGAGCTGCTCACCGAGTCCCAGCGCCTGGCCACCGAGCTCCAGGCCCGTTCGGAGGAGCTGCAGGCCCGGCAGGAGGAGTTGCAGGCCTCCAACGCCGAGCTGGAGGACAAGGCCGCGCTGCTGGCCAGCCAGAACCGCGACATCGAGGCCAAGAACCTGGAGATCGAGCTGGCCAGCCAGGAGCTGGAGGCCCGCGCCCAGCAGCTCGCGCTCGCGTCGAAGTACAAGTCGGAGTTCCTGGCCAACATGAGCCACGAGCTGCGCACCCCGCTCAACAGCCTGCTCATCCTGGCCCAGCTGCTGGCGCAGAACCCGACCCGCAACCTCACCCCCAAGCAGGTGGAGTACGCGGGCATCATCCACTCCGCCGGCTCGGACCTGCTGCAGCTGATCAACGACATCCTCGACCTGTCCAAGGTGGAGGCGGGCAAGATGGACGTCAGCCCGGAGCGGGTGCCGCTGCGCCGGCTGCTGGACTACGTCGAGGTCACCTTCCGCCCGATGACCACCCAGAAGAGCCTCGGGTTCCGGGTCACCACCGCGCCGGGCGTCCCGGCCGACCTGCTCACCGACGACTCGCGGCTGCGCCAGGTGCTGCGCAACCTGCTGTCCAACGCGGTGAAGTTCACCGAGACCGGCAGCGTCGAGCTGCGCATCGAACCGGCGGCCGCGGACGAGCCGCCCACGACCGTCCGGCGGCACGGCCCGGCGCTGGCGTTCCGGGTGATCGACACCGGCATCGGCATCGCCGAGCAGCAGCTGGAGTCGATCTTCGGCGCGTTCCAGCAGGCCGACGGCACCACCAGCCGCAAGTACGGCGGCACCGGACTGGGCCTGTCGATCAGCCGCGAGATCGCCTACCTGCTCGGCGGCGCGATCACCGCCGAGAGCACCCCGGGCCAGGGCAGCACGTTCACCCTCTACCTGCCGGTCGCGCGGCCGGACTTCGAGGACACCGCGCCGCACCACGCCGACAGCGTCCCCGAGACCGTCGAGCCCGCGCCGGCGCCGCAGACCCACCAGCGGCGGCTGCTGGTGGTCGAGGAACGCCCGCAGGGCCTGCTGTCCCTGGTGGCCGGCAGCGCCGTGGCCGACCTGACCGACAGCCACGACCAGCGCGGCCCGGTGCAGGTGGTGACCGCGATCGGCGCGGAGGAGGCGGCGTCGGCGCTGGCCGCCGAGGCGTTCCACTGCGTGGTGCTGGAGCTGGACATGCCCGGCGGGGCCGCGCTGCGGCTGCTGGAGACCATGGACGGTGACGCGGCGCTGCGGACCGTGCCGGTGCTGGCGCACAACAACCGGCGGCTGGACCCGGAGCAGGAACGGCTGCTCCAGGCCCGCACCGGCCCGCAACCGCTGGAGCTGCTGTCCAGCCTCGACGAGCTGCGCGAGCGCATCGCGCTGCACCTGAGCGCCGAGGCACCCGGCGACGTGCTGCCGCTGGTGCGCCGCGAGGACCCGGCGGTGGCGCCCGAGCCGCGCCCGGTGGACGGCAGCCTCGCCGGCCGGACCGTGCTGATCGTGGACGACGACGCCCGCAACCTGTTCGCGTTGAGCAGCATCCTGGAGCTGCACGGGGTGCACGTCCTGCACGCGGAGAACGGTCGCGAGGGCATCGACACGCTCCGCAGCCACCCGCAGATCGACCTGGTGCTGATGGACGTGATGATGCCCGAGATGGACGGCTACACGGCCACGGCGGCGATCCGGGACATGCCCGAGTACGCGTCGTTGCCGATCATCGCGGTCACCGCGAAGGCCATGCTGGGCGACCGGGAGAAGAGCCTGGCGTCGGGCGCGAACGACTACGTCACCAAGCCGGTCGACGCCGACGCCCTGGTGGCCTGCGTGAAGCACTGGCTGGACGCGTGAGCGCCACACCGGTCAGCAGGCTGGCCGCGACCGTCGAGCGCCTGCGCCGGGAGATCCAGGAGGCCAACGCCGCCGCCGACGGGCGCGCGTTGGTCGAGCTGGCCAAGGGCGTGCTGGTCGAGCGGCTGCGCTGCGGCCCGGCGCAGGCCGCGCGCCAGCTGGAGGTGTTGGCCGAGCAGGCGTCGGTGACCCCGCTGGAGCTGGCGGCGGAACTGGTCGACCAGGCCGCGCAGGACCGGGTCACCGAGGCGGTCGGCGAGTTCCTGGTGCGCACGACCGACAAGCTGGCGGCGGTGCGGCTGCGCACGGCCGAGAAGCGCGACGCGGTGGTGCGGCTGCGCACCGCCGAGAGCGCGGTCCTGGCCGGCGGCGACACGCAACGGGTCGCCGAGTCGGTCCTGGCGCACGCGGCCGGGCCGCTGGGCGCGACGGCGGTGGCGATCTGGTCGGCGGCCACGGACTCCTCGCTCACCCTCGCCGGGTACGCCGGCATCGACCCGGCCGAAGCGAGCCGCTGGCGGTACGTGCCACCGGGCGTGGCCACCCCGGCGCGGCGGGCGTTGACCGAGCGCGAACCGGTGTGGATCGACGACCTGGCCACGTCCGGGCTGCCCTCGGTGGGGCCGTCCGGCGGGCGGGCCGTGCTGCCCACGGTGACCGGCGGGCGGCTGCTGGGCGTGCTGGAGGTGTGCTGGCCGCGTCCGCTGGAACCCCAGCCGCAGCCCGTGCACCGGCAGCTGGACGCGCTGGCGGAGCTGTGCGGGCACGCCCTGGACGCCGACGCGCTGGCCGCCGTCAGCCGCCCCGACGCCTCGGAGTTGGCGTCGCTCGCGGACGGCCTGTTCGACTCGGCGCTGGTCCTGCGCCCGCACCTGGACGACACCGGCGCGCTCGTGGACTTCCGCATCGCGCACCTGAACCCGGCGTTCGTCGACCTGACCGGCCGGCCGCGCGGCCTGGTGTCCGGGGCGCTGCTGCTGGAGGCCTACCCGATGGCCGGCGCGGGGCACCTGTTCGAGAAGGTCGAGCACGTCTTCGCCACCGGCGAGACGTTCCGGACCGAGCGGATGACCTTCACCGAGCTGGTGGACCAGGTGCCGCTCACCGTGGTCGCCGCGATCAGCATCAGCCGCCACGGCGACGCCGTGCTGGTGGTGTGGCGGGTCGAGGACGAGACCGCGCGGCTGGCCACACTGCTGCAGCACGCCCAGCGGCTGGGCCGGGTCGGCGGGTTCGAGGAGAACACCGCCACCGGCGAGATCACGTGGAGCAGCCAGCTGTACGCGCTGTACGGACTGGCCGCCGGCGAGGACCCGGTGCCGCTGGCGCGGCTGGCCGAGCACGCGCACGAGGACGACGTGCCCGCGATCGAGCGGTTCCTGCGGACGGTCCTGCGCTACCGGCGGGCCGGGTCGGCGTCGTTCCGGCTGCTGCGCCCGGACGGAGTGGCCCGGCACATCCGGGTGGTCGCCGAACCCGTGCTGGACCCGGCCGGGCACCTGCTGGCGGTGCGCGGCGCGTTCCAGGACATCTCGGCCCAGCACTGGACCGAGGTCGCCCTGTCCGCCACCCGCGACCGCCTGGCCCACACGGAGCAGCACGTGGCCGAGCAGCAGCGGCTGACCGTGCAGCTGCAACAGGCGATCATGCCCGCGGCCGAACCGTCGATCGAGGCGTTCGGCCTGCGCATCGCGGTGCGCTACCGACCCAGCGGCGGCGACCACGTCGTGGGCGGCGACTGGTACGACGCGGTGGTGCTGCCGTCCAAGCAGATCCTGCTGTCGGTCGGCGACATCACCGGCCACGGCATCAAGGCCGCGACCGGGATGGTGGTGCTGCGCAACGCACTGCGCGGCCTGGCGGCGACGGGCGCCGGTCCGGGCCAGATGCTGGCGTGGCTGAACCTGGTGGCGCACCACCTGACCGACCACATCCTGGCCACCGCGGTGTGCGGCGTTTACGACCCGGACACGCGCGTGCTGCGGTGGGCGCGCGCCGGCCACCCGGTGCCGGTCCTGGTGCGCAACGGCCGGGCAATGGCGTTGCCGCTGCTCAGTGGCGTCCTGCTGGGCGCGTTGGCGGAGGGGACGTACGAGCAGGGCGAGGTGCAGCTGGAGCCCGGAGACACCCTGCTGCTCTACACCGACGGCCTGATCGAACGCCGAGACGTGCCACTGGACGAGTGCCTGGACCGGCTGCTCGCGGTGTCGGCCCGGTTCGAGGGCAGCCTGGAGGACCGGCTGGACGACCTGCTGGACGGCAGCGACTCCAACACCGACGACGACACCTGCGTGGTAGGCCTGCTAGTAACCTGAGCCTCCCCACACCGCCCTTCAACGCGCAGCGCGACTTTCGCTTTTCGGCGCGCGCAGCGCGCTGTTGTGTGGTGGTCTCAACCACAGGTGGAGGGCCTCGGTTCCCCCGCCGTATGGCCTGCCCGAAGGGCTACCACAGATTTTCCGGGGTGCAGCCGAAAGTTTTTGCGAGGAACGAGCAAAAAGTTTTAGCGGCACCCCGGGAAATCTGTGGTTGGCTTTGCCAGGCCATGCGGTGGGGGAACCGACGCCCTTCACCCCCCGCTGGCGGCCTGCCGCGCGGCGAGCGCCGCTTTTCATCTTTCGAGCGCTTCGCGCGTACCAGCGCGAAGCGCGTTCGGTTTGAGAGCGAAGCGTTCAGTTCAAAGATTAAAAGCGCCTCGCCGGCGGGCAGGCCACCAAAGATGACTCAACTGCAACGGCGGGGGCTTCTTGCTTTTGTCATCTCCGTATGGCCTGGCGGAGCCTACCACAGATTTCCCCGGGTGCCGCTAAAACTTTTTGCTCGTTCCTCGCAAAAACTTTCGGCTGCACCCGGGGAAATCTGTGGTAGCCCTTCGGGCAGGCCATACGGAGATGACAAAAGCAAGAAGCCCAAGTTGAGTTGTGTCCCCTCCGGTGGACTGCCACCCGGCAAGGCGGACTGCCGCTCGGCAAGGCGGATTGCCGCTTGCGCGGGGGTGGTTTAAGGGGTTGGGAGTAGTGCGAGGTCGTTCTCGTGCAGGCTGCCTAGGACGAGGGTTCCGTTGTGTTCGGCCACGGAGGTGACGAAGCCGTAGTCGGTGGTCGAGCGCAGGTCGTGTACGAGGTTGCCGTCCTGGTCGAACGCCATCACCCAGGCTACGGGTGTGGCCTTCGGGCGGATAGCGGTCGGTAGGTTCCACACCAGTAGGCGTAGGAAGCCCGGTAGGGGGAGGAGTTTGTCCAGCAACGGGTTTCGGGGTGCGGCGATCGCGACCCAGAGGAGGCCGTCGCTGCCCAGGCTCATGTTGTCCGGGAAGCCGGGGAGGTTGTCCACGAAGGGGCCGGTGGTTCCGGTGGCTAGGTCGTAGCGGGAGATGCGGTAGGCGCCTGTTTCGGCGTAGAGCAGGTGGGTCGGGGTGAGTACCAAGCCGTTGGCGAAGGCCAAAGTGTCCAGGAGGGTGGTGACCGTGCCGTCCGGGTCGCGGCGCAGTAGGCGGCCGGTGCGGGAGTGCTCCAGCATGTCGCCTTCGTAGTGGTCCAGGTGCCAGCGGCTGGTGGAGGTGGTGAACCAGATCGTGCCGTCCGGGCCTTGCACGACGTTGCTGGCGAACGTCAAGGGCTTGCCGTCCACCTCGTTGACGAGCACTTCGACGTCAGTGCTGATGCGGAGCAGACCGCGGTCGTGGTCGCAGACGAGAACGGTGCCGTCCGCGCACACCTCCAAACCCAGCGGCCGACCACCGGTTGTGCCGAGGACAGTGCGCTCCCCGGTCTCCGGGTCCACCGCCACGACTCGCCCGTCCGCGAGCCCCGTGACCACTCGGCCCTGCCCGTCGAACAGCACGTCCTCCGGTCCGTGTCCGCCGGTGGGCAGGCGGCGGAGGATGGTCAGGGGCCCGGTCGGGCCGGTGTCCTGGATGGGGGTCGGGCGCCAGCGGCGGGGGCTGATGAGGCGACGGGGCATCCGGTGACCTTAGGGGGAGCACGGGCCGGATGCGAGGGGTCCGGCCCGTGCGGTTCCGCCGTGGAGCAATGCGTCAGATGGCGGAGCAGTCCGGCTTGTCCGACCAGTCGGTGCCGCAGTGGTAGAGGGTGATCGGGGTGCTGTAGCCGTAGCGCGCGCCCAGGGTGTTGTACTCGGTGACGTCCACGCGGCCGGCGACGTAGTGGTCGGTCGGGGTGCCCACGGCGGTGTCGGTGTACGGCGGGCCGGAGGTCGTGGTCGTGGTGGTTGGCGGGGTGGTGTCGGCGATGCCCCAGAAGCGGACCAGGTGGTGGGCCGCGCAGATGTTCACGTCGAGGACGTACGCGCCGGCCGTGCCGCACTGGGTGGACCCGGTGCCGGGGTCCACGGGGTGGCCGTGGGCCATGCCGGTGATATCGAACTGCTCTACCGTGCCGCCGTACACGCGGTGCGGGTAGCCGCCGACGGTGTCGGTCGCGTCCGGGGTCTGGTCGGTGCCGTTGACGTTGGTCCACTGCTCGACCGACTCGACGGCGTTCATCGGCCGCACGGTGGTGTCCGAGGTGCCGTGCCAGATCGACACTTTGGGGCGCGTGCCGGAGTAGGCGAACGCGGCCCGCACTTTGTCGCCCCACTGCGCCGGGGTCAGGTTCACCCCGGGGTTCATGCAGTTGTAGGCGCTTGCGACGGAGTTCGCGCATCCGTAGGGGAGTCCGGCGATGACCCCGCCGCCGGAGAACACGTCCGGGTAGGTGGCCAGCATGACCGACGTCATCCCGCCACCGGCCGACAACCCGCTGACGTACGCGGCGGTCGCGCCCACGTCCTGGCGGGTTCGGTCGACCATCTGCTTGATGGACAGGGCTTCGCCGTAGCCGCGCCGGGTGTCGCCGGGCTCGAACCAGTTGAAGCACGAGTTGGCGTTGTTGGCCGAGCGCTGCTGCGGGAACACCACGGTGAACCGGTGCTGGTCGGCCAGTTTCAGCCAGCCGGTTCCGGTGGCGTAGGACGTGGCGTTCTGGGTGCAGCCGTGCAGGGCCAGCACCACCGGTCGGCCGGCGGGCAGGCCGTCGGGCACGTACCGGAACATCTGGAGGTTCCCGGGGTTGCTGCCGAACCCGGTGACCTCGCGCAGGGTGGCGGCCGAGGCGGGGGCGGCCGTGACGGCGGTGATCGTGGCGACGGCCAACGCCGCCGCGAGCAGAGCGGGTCCGCGGATGACGGTGGCAGGGGGACGAACCGGCATGACGCTTCCTCCACGTTGAGGGTGATCGCAATCACATGCGTTACGCCGATGCTAGGAACGCCGACGCCGCCGGTCGTTGGTGGACAACACCATTCTCGCCGGCGGCGGGGTGTAGTGCGGGCACACGTACGGCTCAGCGGTGTTCGGCCAGCCAGTCCTCGAACGCCTCCGCCAACCCGGGCAGCACGCGCAGCTCACCGAACCGGTGCCCCTTGCGCATGTTCGCCCAGACGACGCCGAAGGCCGCGGGGTCGATTCCGACGTCGTCCACGAGCCGCCGGGCCGCGTACTCGGCCGCCGCGTCGCGGTCGTGCTGCCAGGTCGTGCGCTCGCGGGTCAGGTGCATGCAGCAGAAGTTAGGTGCTGCAAGCGGTCGGATCCATGTGGTGGGACCACTGTTCCCGGCCTGGGACATGTGGCCCCACCACAGGGGTCAGGAGTTCGGGAAGTCGTCGTCGTGGTCGTCGTAGTCCACCCACAGGTCGCCGCCGTCGCAGCGCCACTCGTCCCAGCGGCCCGCGACGACACCGGCCGCGCCGGCCGCCTCGCACAGCACCTGGTTGTGGAAGTCGCCGTAGTACTCCCAGTCGCCGTCGTCCGGGTCGTCGTGGCGGACGGTCGCGGCGGGGGCGGGCAGCGCGGCGGCGGTGGCGGTGGGCGTCGTGACGGCGCACAGGGCCGCGGCGACGAGCGCCAGCGTCAGGGTCCGGTTCATCGGTTGTCTCCTTAGGACTGTTCGAGGTCGTCCCACCACCAGGCGATGGCGGGGATGGGCAGTGGGTCGGGGTTGTCGTCGGACGGGTGGTCCGACCAGCCCGGCCGGGGGAGGGCCGGGGCAGCGGTGGTGTAGCGGGGGACCGACAGCGCCCAGTCGGTGTTGCCGCGGATCGACTGGCCGAGGCAGTCCAGGTGGACGCGCAGCGCCCGGCTGCACGGCCGCGCGGTGACCCGCTCGCGCAAGGCGAGGAACCGGACCATGATCCGGTCCCGCAAGGCGACCGCCGTCCGCATCGCTTCGTCGGGTCGCAGCCCCTGGTGGTGGATCAGGACGTTCACCAGGTTCTGCTCCGCGTGGTCCTCGGCGGTCTCCTTGGAGTACGAGTGGATGTCGTTGTCCCACGAGTCGATCAGGTACGCCATCTCGCACAGCGCGCGCACGGGCGGCGAGTCCATCTCGGCGGGCGGCACCTCCGCGCGGTTGGCGATCTCCAGCAACCCGAGGGTGGGCGCTCCGCCCGCCGAGTGCAGCCGCATCGCGGTGTACTCCTCCAGCGACGGCATGTGGCCGCATTCCCGGTTGGCGACCTGGCAGGCCACCGCGAACAGCCACGCGCGGTGGGCGTCCACGAACCGCTGCACCTGCACCGGGGTCGCCACCGCGTGCATGTCCCGGCCGATGTCCTGCAACGCCAGGGAGAACCGGTCGTCGGACACCGGGTGCCACGGCGCTTCCAGCGCCCGCTGGACGGTCGCGGCCGACGACAGGTAGTCGTGCGGGCTCATGCTGTACTCGCCCGCGTCACAGCGCATGTCGTCGAACAGGAAACCCCAGTACGCCCACCGGATGGCGACTTGGAGGCCGTCGTCGTCGGCGTACGGCGCGAACCGGCCGAACAGTTCGGCGCTGTTGGTCCCGATGGTCCGCCGCCGCTGCCGCTCGTCCTCGCACAGGCCGATCCGGTCGATCCACTCGACCGCCCGCTGCTCGGCCTCGGCGACCCGGGGGTGGATCGCGGCGGGGATCGGGCAGTAGAACGGCAGCATCCGGACCGGTGACTCGATGGTCGTCATGCGAGTGCTCCTTCCACCGTCGCCTCGTCCGCGAGCCGCATGGCTTCCTCGATGAGGGTCTCCACGATCTGGTGCTCGGGGACGGTCTTGATGACCTTGCCCTTGACGAAGATCTGGCCCTTGCCGTTGCCCGAGGCCACGCCCAGGTCGGCCTCGCGCGCCTCGCCCGGCCCGTTCACCACGCACCCCATCACGGCCACGCGCAGCGGGACTTCCATGCCCTCCAGACCGGCGGTGACCTGCTCGGCCAGCGTGTACACGTCGACCTGGGCCCGCCCGCAGGACGGGCAGGAGACGATCTCCAGCTTGCGGGGCCGCAGGTTGAGCGACTGCAGGATCTGGTGGCCGACCTTGACCTCCTCCACCGGAGGAGCCGACAGCGACACCCGGATCGTGTCCCCGATGCCCTGGCGCAGCAGCGCGCCGAACGCGACCGCGGACTTGATCGTGCCCTGGAACGCCGGACCCGCCTCCGTCACCCCCAGGTGCAGCGGGTAGTCGCACTGCTCGGCGAGGATCTCGTAGGCGCGGATCATCACGACCGGGTCGTTGTGCTTCACGCTGATCTTCAGGTCGTGGAAGTCGTGCTCGGCGAACAGCGACGCCTCCCACAACGCCGACTCCGCCAACGCCTCCGGCGTGGCCTTGCCGTACTTGGCCATCAACCGCGGGTCCAACGACCCGGCGTTGACCCCGATCCGGATCGGGGTGTTGTGGTCCTTCGCCGCCTGCGCGATCTCGCGGACCTTGTCGTCGAACTTCTTGATGTTGCCCGGGTTCACCCGCACCGCCGCGCACCCGGCCTCGATCGCCGCGAACACGTACTTCGGCTGGAAGTGGATGTCCGCGATCACCGGGATCTGCGACTTGCGCGCGATCGCGGCCAGCGCGTCGGCGTCGTCCTGCGACGGACACGCCACCCGCACGATGTCACAGCCCGCCGCGGTCAACTCCGCGATCTGCTGGAGCGTGGCGTTGACGTCCGCGGTGACCGTCGTGGTCATCGACTGCACCGACACCGGGAACTCACTGCCCACACCGACGGACCCGACCATCAACTGGCGGGTCTTGCGGCGCGGCGCCAGCCTGGTCGCCAGGGCGAGGTCGACCGCGGTCATGACAGGGCTCCCCGGATCGCGTCGGCGATGCCCGCCGAGTCCAGACCGTGCGCGCGCAGGATGTCCGTGCGGGCACCGTGCGGCAGGAACTCCCGTGGCAGCCCCAGGACGTGGACGGGCGTGGGCAGGCCCGCGTCCCGCACCGCCTCCGCGACCGCCTCGCCGACGCCACCGCTGCGCACGCCGTCCTCGACGCACACCATCCGGCGGTGGTCGGCGGCGAGCGCGACCACCGCCGGGTCGACCGGCAGCACCCAGCGGGGGTCCGCCACCGTCACACCGATCCCCTCGTGGTCCAGGGCCGTGGCCGCCGCGACGGCGTCGGCCGCCAGGCAGCCGACCGCCACCAGCAGCACGTCCCGCCGCCGGGACTCGTGCAGGACGTCCACGCCCCCGCACGTCCGCACCGCCGGCACGTCGGAGGCCACCCGCCCCTTGGGGAACCGCAACGCGGTGGGCCCGTCGGCCGACACCGCCTCCGCGAGCAGGCCCCGCAACCGCGTCCCGTCGCGGGGTGCCGCCACCCGCATGCCCGGCACCAGCCGCAGCACCGCCAGGTCCCACGTGCCGTGGTGGCTCGGGCCGTCCTCACCGGTGACCCCGGCCCGGTCGAGCACCAGGGTCACCGGGAGCCGGTGCAGCGCCACGTCCAGGAGGACCTGGTCGACCGCGCGGCACAGGAACGTGGAGTACACCGCCACCACCGGGCGCAGCCCGCCCATCGCCATGCCCGCCGCGCACGTCAGCGCGTGCTGCTCGGCGATGCCGACGTCGAACACCCGCCCGGGGAAGGCCTGGGCGACCGCCGCCAGCCCGGTCGGGTGCAGCATCGCCGCGGTCAGGCACACCAGGTCGGGCCGTTCGGCGGCCAGCAGCCGCAGGTGCTCGCCGAACACCGACGTCCACCCGATCCCCCCGGACCGGCCCGCCGGGCTCACCGCGTGCATCCGGTCCACCGGGTCGGCCTCGGCGGGCGGGTGACCCCGGCCCTTGCGGGTCAGGCAGTGCACGACCACCGGGCGGCCCGTCGACTTCGCGGCGCGCAACGCGTCCTCGACCGCCTCGACGTCGTGGCCGTCGACCGGGCCCAGGTAGGCCAGACCCAGTTCGGTGAACACGTTCGAGGTGATCCGCTCCGGGCGGGTCACCCGCAGTTCCGCCAGCCGCCGGCCCACCGCGCCGGCGGTGGCCCCGTAGGAGCGGCCGTTGTCGTTGAGCACCACCACGATCGGGTGCGCGGTGGCGGCGATGTTGTTCAACGCCTCCCACGCCATGCCGCCGGTCAGCGCGCCGTCGCCGACCACCGCCACCACGTGCCGCCCGCCGCCGCGCAGCCGCGCCGCCTCGGCCAGGCCGTGCGCGTAGGACAACGCGGTGGAGGCGTGCGAGTTCTCCACCAGGTCGTGGCGGGACTCCGCGCGGCTGGGGTAGCCGGACAGGCCGCCCGCGCTGCGCAGGTCCGACAGCAGACCGGCCCGGCCGGTGAGCATCTTGTGCACGTACGCCTGGTGGCCGGTGTCGAACACGACCCGGTCCACGGGCGAGCGGAACACCCGGTGCAGCGCGATGGTCAGCTCCACCACGCCGAGGTTGGGGCCCAGGTGCCCGCCGGTGCGCGGCACGGTGGCCACCAGTCGGGCGCGGATGTCCTTGGCCAGCGCGAGGAGTTCGGCGCGGGACAGGCACAGCAGGTCTTCGGGGCCGGCCACCGCGCGCAGCGGGGACAGCGCCGACCAGGCGACGGTGTCGGTCATGGTCGGTCGCTCCGGGTGCGGGCCGGGGTCGGGTCGTGGTCGGGCATCGGGGCTCCTGTGAGGATCTCGTGGACCACCGGTTCACGGGTCGTGCGCGAAAGGGGCCGGAAGCGGCCGGGAGATCGCGACTGGCGGTGTCACGGAAAATGATGTGCGAATCGACCGTCGCGCACCGGCGAGATCAATTCAAGCCGGCGGACGACGACCACACCGAGGCGTTCACCGCGACCACTCGAAAGTGTGGGTATCGCTACCGCGGTTCTGGGAAGAGCGGACCGGACCGTGCGCCCCGCGACCGGAACGGGCGCGGCTTTCCGTTGACCTGCAAGGGTTCTCCGTAATCGGGCGGACCCGGTGGCTGCGCAGAGCGACTGCGGGACACCCTTTCGGGGCCGGCCGGCGAGGGCCGCCGCGTGTTAATTTTCAAGCATCACCGCGGCGCCTCGACCGCACTTCTCCTTCATTCCGCCCGGCTGTCCGGGCGTCACCGATCACTGAACACGATCACCGAAGAATCGCGTCCGGAGGAACCATGACGACCGGTCATCTCGTCGACACCGTCCCGCCCGGCGCACCCGTGGAGCCGTGCGAGGTCGACTTCGACCGCGTCCGCCGCGACGTGGACGCCCACCTGGCCGACTTCCTCGACCACAAGCGCCGCACCGCGCCCGACACCTGCCTGTCGCGGCTGGTGGACCTGGTGAGCGACTTCATCGCGGGCGGCAAGCGGCTGCGCCCGCTGTTCTGCTGCTGCGGCTGGGTCGCGGCGGGCGGCCGGCCCGACGACCCGGCCGTGCTGTGGACCGCGGCGGCGCTGGAGCTGTCGCACTCCTTCGCGCTGATCCACGACGACATCATGGACGCCTCGGACCTGCGGCGCGGCCGGCGCACCGTGCACCGGTCGGTCGCCGACGACTGCGGCTGCCCGCCCGGCGCGGCCGAGCGGTTCGGCGCGAGCACGGCCATCCTGGTCGGCGACCTGTGCTTCGCCTGGTGCGACGAACTGCTCACCCGACCGCGCCTGCCCGAGGAGCGGTTGCGCACCGTGCGGCGGCTGGTCGGCACCATGCGCACCGAGCTGATCGCGGGCCAGTACCTCGACATCGCCCCGCCCGCCGAGGACCAGCCGATGAGCCGGGCTTGGCGGGTGGTGCGGCTGAAGACCGCCCGCTACACCGTGGAGCTGCCGTTGCAGATCGGCGCGGCCCTGGCCGGTGGGGACCGGCGGCTGCTGGCCGCGTGCAGCGCGTACGGCGCACCGCTGGGCGAGGCGTTCCAGCTGCGCGACGACCTGCTGGGCGTGTTCGGCGACCCGGGGGTGACCGGCAAACCCGACTCCGACGACCTGCGCGACGGCAAGCGCACGGTGCTGATGGCGTTGGCGTGGCAGGAATCCACGCCCGAGCAGCGGG
The DNA here is from genome assembly GCF_003634995.1 of Saccharothrix variisporea. GTDB lineage: Bacteria > Actinomycetota > Actinomycetes > Mycobacteriales > Pseudonocardiaceae > Actinosynnema > Actinosynnema variisporeum. Next base: position 415,536 of record NZ_RBXR01000001.1, read on the forward strand.
AGGTGATCAAGGCCTTGCACGGCGATCCGGCACTGTCCTCAGTGGACGCCGAGCGCCTGCGGGAGGTCATCGTGGCCACCGGCGCGCGCGGCCGGGTCGAGCAGATGATCCAGACCCGCGCGCAGCGGGCGCTCGCCGCGCTGCGCACCGCGCCCGTGACGGCCCCGGCCCGACGCGCGCTGACCGACCTGGTCGCCCTGGCCACCAGGCGCGCGCGGTGACCGGGGACGTGAGCCTGCGGGCGGTCAACATCCACAAGTCCTACGGCACCCGCGCGGTGCTGCGCGGCGTCGAGTTCGCCCTGCGGCCGGGCGAGATCATGGGAGTCATCGGCGAGAACGGCGCCGGCAAGACCACCCTGCTGCGCGTGCTGGCCGGCGAGCTCAAAGCCGACCGGGGCGAGGTGCTGCACCGCGGCCGGCTCGGCTACTGCCCGCAGCGGATCGTGGTCAACGACGAGCTGACCGTGGAACAGCACCTGCGCTACTTCCAGTGCGCCTACCAGCTCGACGACCTGACCCGCGCGTACGAGCTGCTGGAGCGGCTGGACCTGGCGAAGTACCGGGACCGCAAGGCGGGCGTGCTCAGCGGCGGCACCCGCCAGAAGCTCAACCTGACCATCGCGCTCATGCACGACCCCGGCGTGGTCCTGATGGACGAGCCGTACCAGGGCTTCGACTGGGAGAACTACCTGAACTTCTGGGCCATCACCGACGAACTGCGCGACCGCGGCCAGTCGGTCCTGGTGATCTCCCACATCGCGCACGACGTCGAGCGCTTCGACCGCCTCCACCGGCTGCGCGCCGGCCGCGTGGTCGACGAGGAGGCACCCGAGAGGATCACGACATGACCTCCTGGTCGGAACTGCGGTCCGAGCTGCGCGCACTGCGGGCGGCGCTGGACGACCGGACGACGTGGCAGGCGTGCCTGGTCAAGGCGGTGATCTTCGAGGTCTCCCAGCACGCCCGCAACCGCCTGGCGCTGGCGCTGGTGGTGTTCTTCATCCCGTCGTGGCTGGGCTTGGTGAAGGGCATCATCCCGAGCCGACCGGTCGACTTCCACTCGGCGGTCGCGGACGGGGTCCTGACCGTGCCCGCGAACCAGCTGGCCATGATCTCGGGCGCGATCAACGCGGTGACCCTGATCATCGGCTTCATGATGTTCGCGGCGGTCCGCCGGTCCAGCGACTTCGACCAGCGCCTGGTGTTGGCCGGGTACTCCCGGGGGTGCCTGCTGACGGCCAAGCTGGTGGCGCTGGTCGCCATCTCGGCGGCGGTGGCGCTGTACGCGGGCGTGGTGATGACCGTGTTCTGGGACCCGCTGCACCCGTGGCTGCTGGGTTCAGCCTGTTCATGAGCGGGTTGACCTACGGCGGGATGGGGATCGTGCTCGGGTTGGTGCTGTCCACCGAACTGGCGGGCATGTTCGTCATCATCATGATCAGCCTGGTGGACGTGATGGTGCAGAACCCGGTCATCAACCCGTCGTCGAACCAGGACGTGGTGCGCTTCCTGCCGACTTACGGCGCCATGCAGACCGGGGCGGCGGCGGGGTTCACCGATGAGGGGACGGCGGCTTACGCGTCGATCGGGTTGCTGTGGCTGGCCGGGTTCGGCTGCGTGGGGATGGCGGCGTTCTACTTGCGGACCAAGGACCACGCCCGACACGCGCCGGTCCCGGAGACCCGGGGTTCGACGCCGGCGGTCGTGACGGTGGCGGTGCGGGCGGACGGCACGTTGGAGGTCCGGTCGACGTCCGGGCCGGTCGTGGTGTGCTCGCACTTGCTGCCGTGCGAGACGAAGTGCGAAGTCCCCGCTCCCCGCACCAAACCCCGAGCCCCCAGGCGAAGCCGAACCACCACCACCGCCACGGCCCCCACCACCACCTCAGCCCGCACCCCCGCCAGCGCCCCCACCTCGCCCCCGGAAGCTTCTCCAGCCACCACCACCCCGGCCTCCACCACCCCGGCCTCCACCACCCCGGCCTCCGCCAGGGCCGGAGCCTCATAGACCCGCAGCTTCCGCGCGCAGCGCTGCTTTTAGGCGCGCGCAGCGCTGCTTTTGGGCGCGCGCAGCGCGCGGTAGCTCAGCTACAAGTGGAGGGCCTCGGTTCCCCCACCGTATGGCCTGCCCGAAGGGCTACCACAGATTTCCCGGGGTGCAGCCGAAAGTTTTTGCGAGGAACGAGCAAAAAGTTTTAGCGGCACCCCGGGAAATCTGTGGTTGGCTCCGCCAGGTCATGCGGTGGGGGAACCGACGCCCTTCACCCCCCATCGGTGGTCTCCCCAGCCGCTTTTGATCTTGAGAGCGCGCCAGCGCGTTCAGCTTGAGAGCGAAGCGTTCTGCTTGAAGATCTTGAAAGCGAAGAGAGAAAAGCGAAAAGCGCCTCGCCGGCGGGCAGGCCGCCAAGGATGACCCAACTGCAACTGCGGGGGCTTCTTGCTTTTGTCATCCCCGTATGGCCTGGCGGAGCCTACCACAGATTTCCCCGGGTGCCGCTAAAACTTTTTGCTCGTTCCTCGCAAAAACTTTCGGCTGCACCCGGGGAAATCTGTGGTAGCCCTTCGGGCAGGCCATACGGGGATGACAAAAGCAAGAAGCCCAGGTTGGGTTGTGTCCGTCCCGGCGGACTGCCACTCGCCGGCTACGCCGAAGAGCCCGCCCGGCGGGCCGACGACCTGCTGCTTGGTTGTGCAGGTGACTTGCCGGCTTTGCCGAAGGAGGTCCGCTGTGGGAGGTGTTGGGCCGTCCGGGCGGTTTTCGAGTGATCACCGCTTGGGGCGGGAACGGAGTCGATGATGCGGCTCCGGGGAGGCGGTCGTGCGGTGGCTTCTGGTCGGGTTGGTGGTCGTGGTTCTCGGCGGCTGCGGTGGGGTGGGGGCTCGGCCTGCCGACGGGCCGAACGTGCTCGTCACCATGGGGTTCGGGTTGCCCGACGAGCACGCCACGGCCCGGGTCGCGGTGTTCCGCTCGGCCAATCCCGGAGTGGACGTCCGGATCAACGAAGGGGCGTTCGACGAGCAGCAGTTCCTCTCCGCCGTGGCCGCCGGGGACCCGCCCGACCTCGTCTACGCCGAACGGCGCAAGCTGGGGAGTTACGCGGCTCGGGGCGCGGTGGTGAGCCTGGATGACTGCGTTCGTGCGCACGGGGTCGATCTCGGTGCGTTCCGGGAAGCCGCGCTGCGCCAAGTCACCCACGACGGCCAGGTCTACGGGTTGCCCGACTTCGCCACGGTTCGGGTGCTGATCCTCAACAACCCCGTGCTGCGGGCCGCCGGGGTCGAGTCGCTGTCCACAGCGGACTGGGCCGGCCTGGCGGACACCACCGCGTTGCTGGCTCGGCCCCGCCACATCGCGTTCGACCCGAAAGTCCCCGAGTTCCTCCCCCTCTGGGCCAAGGCGAACGGCGTGGACATCGTCGGCAGCCGGCTGGACGACCCCCGGGTCGTGGAGGCGGTCCGGTTCACGACCGACCTCGTGCGGCGGCAAGGGGGTTGGGCGTCGTTCAAGGCCCTGCGGGACACGTTCGACCAGTTCGGGGCGCAGAACGCCTTCGTGACCGGGCAGGTGGCGGCGATGCCGATGGAGTCCTGGTACCTCAACACCCTCGCCACCAACTCGCCCGACGTGGACGTGACCATCGCGCCCTTCACCGACCGCCGCGGCGAGCCGTTGACCGAGTCCTCGGGCCAGGCCTGGGCGATCCCGAAGGGCGCGCGTCACCCGGAACTGGCGTGTCGGTTCCTGGTCACGATGACCGCCGCCGACACCTGGGTCACGGCGGCGACGGCGCGGCGGGATGCGTTGGCGGCCAAGGGGAGGCCGTACGGGGGGACGTTCACCGGGAACCGGGTGGCGGACGAGCGGATCTTCCGGGACGTGTTCGACCCGAAGGGGAACCGCATCCTGGAGCGTGCTGTACCGCAGGTGCTCGCGTTGCAGGACAAGGCGTTCGCGCTCCCGCCCAGCCCGGCGGCCAGCGAGCTGGTCCGGGCCTGGGAAGGCGGGGTGAACCGGGTGCTCACCGGGCGGCAGAGTCCGGAAGAAGCGATGGCACAGGCTCAGCGGGAGGCTGAAAAGGCGCTTCGACGGGTGGGGTCCCGGTGAAGGGGCGGGCGGGGTGGCTGTTCCTGTTGCCGTGGATCGTCGGGTTCCTCGCGTTCACGGCCGGGCCGATGGTGTTCAGCTTGTGGCTGTCGTTGCACCACTACGACATGCTCAAGCCGCCGCAGTACATCGGACTGGACAACTACCGGGAAGCGTTGACGGACGAACGGGTCGGGACGGCGTTGGGCAACACGCTGTTCTTCACGGCCCTCCACGTGCCTGCTCAGGTGGTGCTGGCTCTGGCCCTAGCCGGGTTGCTGCGGCGGGCCGGGCGGGCGGCGGGGTTCTTCCGGACAGTGGTGTACCTGCCGGTGATGACGCCGCCGGTCGCGTTGGCGGCGTTGTTCCTGTTGCTGCTCAACGGGCAGCACGGGGCGATCAACGCGTTCCTGGGGTGGTTCGGGTTCACCGGGCCGAACTGGACCACCGACCCGGTGTGGATCAAACCCGGGCTGGTCGTGATGAGCCTGTGGACCGTGGGCAGTACGGCGGTGCTGTACCTGGCGGCGCTGACGCGGGTGCCGTTGGAGCGCTACGAAGCCGCGCGGCTGGACGGGGCGAGTGCGTGGCGGCAGTTCTGGCACATCACGCTGCCGGGCATCAGCGGAACGGTGTACTTCACGGTGGTGGTCAACACGATCGCCTCGCTCCAGGTCTTCACCGAGGCGTACACGATGTTCTTCGGCGCGCGCGGCCAGCAGTCCGGTGAAGGGGACGCGGCGCTGTTCTACGTGATCCACCTGTTCCGGGAGGCCTTCGAATCGCTGCGGATGGGGTACGCCTCGGCGCTGGCGTGGGGGTTGTTCGTGGTGATCGCCCTGGTCACGGCCGTGCAGGTGCGGTTGTCGCGGCGGTACGTGCACTACGAAGGCGAGCAGGGATGAAACGGGTCGCGGTGTGGTCGGGGCTGCTCGTCGTCGCGGTGGCGTTCGGGTACCCGTTCTGGTGGCTGGTCAGCGCGTCGCTGAAGGACCGGCCGCACGTGTTCGACAACGCGTTGCTGCCCTCGCCGTTCACGCCGGGCAACTACGTCGAGGTCTGGCGCGCGGTGCCGTTGCTGACGTGGACCTTCAACAGCGTGGCCGTGGGGGTCGCGGCGGCGTTGGCGGCGACGGCGGGGAGCGCCGTGGTGGCGTTCGGGTTCGCGATGTTCCGGTTCCGCGGGCGCGACCTGTTGTTCGGCGTGGTGCTGGCGACGATGATGCTGCCCGGTGCGGTGACGATGGTGCCGGTGTACCTGGAGTGGCACGCGCTGGGCCTGGCGACCACCCAGGTCCCGCTGTGGGCGCAGAACCTGTTCGGGTCGGCGTTCTACATCTTCCTGCTGCGCCAGTTCTTCCTGGCCCTGCCGCGCGAGGTGTTCGACGCGGCCCGGGTGGACGGGGCGAGCGCGTGGCGGCTGTTCACCAGCATGGCCGTGCCGCTCGCCCGGCCGGGGCTGATCGTCGTCTTCGTGTTCGAGCTCAAGGCGGCCTGGACGGACCTGGTCAAACCGCTGATCTACCTGCGCGACCCCGCCCTCTACACCCTGCCGCGCGGGCTGAAGACCGTGCTGGACCGATTCGGCGAGGGTGGTGAGGCGCAGTGGGAGCTGGTGCTGGCGGCGAGCACCGTGGCCACCGTGCCGATGGTCGCGTTGTTCCTGGTGGCGCAGCGTTACTTCGTGCGGGGCACGGTGACGCAGCACGTCGAGTGACGCCCGACTTCGCCGTTGTGCTGCACTTCGGAGGCTCGGCGTGTTATGACTGCGCGCAACCGGACACTGGGGGAGTGCCATGGACGACAGCGGCAGCAGCTCGTCGAGCGGTGACAGCTCGTCGAGCTACGACTCCGGGTACGAGTCGGGGTACGACTCGGGGCCGGATGAGCGGTTCGACCAGGCCGACGCGTACTTCGACCAGAACGGCGGGTACGACTACGACTCCCAGCCCGGTTACTACGGCCACCGCCCCCATGACCCGTACGGCCACCAGGGGCACGTCAGCCACCACGGCTCGTCCCACCACGTCCACCACTTCCACCACCGGTCCGGACGCCGGCGCGGGATGAGCCTCGCGGGCGCGCCGGGGTGGGTGCAGGCCTTCGTGTGGATCGGGGTGATCCTCGTGGTCGCCGGGATGGGCCTGTTCTTCTTGGAGATGGTGTCCGCGATGAGCTCCTTCGGGGACACCGTGAGCAGCCCCGGTCCGTTCGGCACGACCGAGACCTACTCCAGTCGGCGGTCGGGGCCCGACACGTCGAACGTCGGCGGCGCCTTCGGACTGATCTTCGTCGGGTTCGTGCTCGCCGCGATCGGCGCCATCGGGAACGCCTCCTCGCGGCGCTGAGCGATCAGACCGCGCAGTGCAGCGGACCGCCGTGGTAGGCGATGGCGTCGCCCAGGGCGGCGGCGATGTCGACGTCGGTGCCGCGCTGGTCGGCGAACGCGCGGTGCAGGTTGAGCACCAGGCGTTCGCCGTCCGGCCACGCCGCGAACTCGCCCGGGTCCGCCTCCCTGGCCGCCTCGAGCGGGGTCAGGCCCCGGATCAGGGCGGACTCGGCGGTGGTGGCCACGAACTCGTAGTAGCGGGCGTGGGCGTCGAGCACGTCGGTCCACCGCTGACCGTCCACGAGCGGGCCGTGGCCCGGCACGACCACCAGCGGGTCGAAGGTGCGCAGCCAGTCCACCGACTTCAGCGCGCCGGCCAGGGAGCCCATCGCGATCAGCGGCGTCACGCCGTGGAAGACCAGGTCGCCGGTGAACAGCACGCGGTCCTCGGGCAGCCACGCCACCGCGTCACCCACGGTGTGCGCGGCGAAACCGGGGTGTCGCACGACGATCGGCTTGTCGCCCGCGTGCAGGGTGATCTCGTCGCGGAACGTCAACGTCGGCGGGCGCACGGCGTCGATGCCCCAGTCGGGCGTCGGTGACCACACCGGTGGCGTGTTGGCCAGGATGAAGTCGGCCAGCACGCCCTGGCGGGTCAGCTCGTGCGCCGCGATGACCGTGGACGACGGGAGCAGGGCGTTGCCGTAGACGTGGTCGCCGTGCAGGTGGGTGTTCACCGCGACCTTCACCGGCGCGCCACCGGTCGCCGCCGACACCGCGTCCAGGAAGGCCTGCGTCCGCCGCCGCGTCGCGCACGTGTCGACCAGCACGACCTCGCCGCCCGCGTGCACCGCGCCGGCGTTGTTGATCCACCACGTGCCGTCCGCCTGCACCCACGTGTGCACGCCGGGCGCGACTTCCCGAAGCTCGGTCATGCCGCGCAACCTATCGAACGCGCGCGTACACCGGACGTGCCCCGTTGACGTTGAACAGCAGCGAGTACACCGACGTGGTGGCGGTGATGAACAGCCGGTTCCGCTTGGGGCCGCCGAAGCACACGTTCGACACCACCTCCGGCACGCCGATCTTGCCCAGGAGCGTGCCGTCCGGGTGGATGCAGTGCACGCCGTCGCCGGCCGCCGCCCAGATCCGGCCCTGTTCGTCCAGCCGGATGCCGTCGAACTGGCCGGCCGTGCACCGTGCGATCTCCTCGCCGCCGCGCAGCTTCTCGCCGTCGACCTCGAAGGCGCGGATGTGGTTGCGCCGGGTGTCCACGACGTAGAGCCGGGTGCCGTCGGGGGAGAACGCCAGCCCGTTGGGGCGCTCGAAGTCGTCGGCGACGACCCGGACGTCCCCGGTCGCCGGGTCCACCCGGTAGACGTGGCACGCCCCGATCTCCGACTCGGCGCGGACGCCTTCGTAGTCGCTGAGGATGCCGTAGGGCGGGTCGGTGAACCACACGCTGCCGTCGTCGGCGACCACGACGTCGTTGGGGCTGTTGAACCTCTTGCCGTCCACCCGGTCGGCGAGCACGGTGGTCGAGCCGTCGTGCTCGGTGCGCACGACCCGCCGCGTGCCCTGCTCGCAGGTGATCACCCGGCCCTGGGCGTCGAGCGTGCGGCCGTTGGCGTAGTCGGCCGGGGCGCGGAAGACGCCGACGTGCCCGGTGGTCTCGTCCCAGCGCAGGACGCGGTCGTTGGGGATGTCGCTGAACAGCAGGTACCGGCCGGCGGGGACGTACGCGGGGCCTTCGGTCCACTTGTTGCCGGTGTGCAGGCGCTCCAGCAGGTCGTCACCGAAGATCAGCAGCCGCTCGTCGAACGACTCCACCTTGGTCGGAATGACATCCACGTCTGACTCCTTTGCGCCGAACGTCGTCTGGTGATGAGCCTATAGTGGTTGATGGCATCTGGTGAAGGAGTGGGAGATGGACGACACTGATCGCGCGGTGCTGGCCCTGCTGCGGGAGGACGCGACCCTGTCCTACGCCGCGCTGGGGGCGCAGGTGGGGCTGTCGGCGGCGGCGGCGCACGAGCGGGTGCGCAAGCTGCGGGAGCGCGGCGTGATCCGGCGGACCACGATCGACATCGACCCGGTGGCGCTCGGGTTGGACGTGCTGGCGTTCGTGTTGGTGGACTCGTCGGCGTGGGTCGGGTCGCCGGCGACGGCGGACGCGCTGCGGGCGTTGCCGGCGGTGGAGGAGGCGCACATCGTGGCGGGGCGGGCGTCGCTGCTGCTGAAGGTGCGCACGGCCGGCACGCGCGAGTTGCAGGGGGTGCTGCGGGAGGTGCACGAGATCGCCGGGGTGTCCGGGACGAACGCGATCGTGGTGCTGGAGACGTGCTTCGAGCGCTCGGCGGACCCGGGGTCGGTCTGAGGGTCGGGCTGGGGTGGTCCCGTGCGGGCGCCTCGCCCGGGACCACCCGCGGTCAGCCGATCGTCGTCGTGGTGATGACCGGGTTCGGGTCGGGGTGGCGCCTTCACACGCCGATCCGGCCCCACGGACCCCAGATCGCGAACGTCATCCCGCGCGACGCCTGGATGTTGACGAACAGGGTGTGCCCGTCCGGGCTGAAGGTGGACCCGGCGAACTCGTCGTTGAACCTCGGCGTGCCGGAGCCGCTGACCAGGCGGTTGAGGGCGATGTCGAACAGCTGCCCGTCCCGGGTCAGACCGCGCAGGTAGTTGTCGTTGACGCCGTCCTCGCAGACCACCAGGGTGCCGCGCTTGCTGGTGGTGACGTTGTCGGGGAAGTCGAGCACGTCCGGGCCGGGGGACTGGTAGAGCAGGGTCAGCACGCCGGAAGTCGTGTCGTAGCCCCAGATCTGGCCGGTGCCGTTGCCGTAGCCGGTGGCCGTGTCCGGGCCGGTCTCGGCGGGGCCGCCGCCCTGCGTCGAGGTGAAGTACACGACGCCCCGGTCGTAGGCCGAGCCTTCGAGGCGGGAGAACATCGCCGCGCCCTGCGCCTGGCCCTGCGCGGCGACGTGGTTGAGCGCGGTGTCGTTCGTGGTCGGCGCGGCTTGACCGGGCGTGTACGGGAAGGTCGGGGCGGGGTCGTCGATGTCCACCCACTCCGTCTCGTAGCTGGTGCCCGTGGGCTGCGCGGCCTCGAGGTGGGCGTTGGGGACGCCCTTGACCTTCAGCATCTGCAACCGGCCGTGGTTGTCCAGCCGGCCCGTGGTCATCGGGTGGTGGCGGGGCCGGTAGCGGTAGAAGCCCGAGGCGAAGCCGAAGTTGTCCTCGGTCAGGTACAGGTGTCCGCCCGCCGGGTCGAACGCGACCGACTCGTGCGCGAACCGCCCGGCCGCCGTGATCGGCTCCCGGTCGGACTCCCCGTCCGCGGGCACCTCGAAGACGAACCCGTGCCGCTGGGTGAGGGCCACGTTGGGCGCGCCGGTGAAGTCCGGGCCGACGTCCGGGCCGTTGACCGTCTCCTCGCAGGAGATCCAGGAGCCCCACGGCATCCGGCCGCCCGAGCAGTTCATCATCGTGCCGTTGAGGCTGGTGCGGGCGTGCCGGACTTCGCCGTACCGGGTCACCTCGACGGTGGTGCAGCCGGCTTGGGCGGCGGTGTCGTAGGCCTGACCGGGGTCGCCGAACGCCTTGCCCGGCCCGTTGAGCTCGTGGTTGCGCACGAGCAGGTAGTTGCCGTTGCCGGCGCGGAAGGCGCCCATGCCGTCGTGGCGTCCGGGCAGGACGGTCTGGCCGTCCAGCACTACCGTGGACTCCGTGTCGTGGAACGACCGGTACTGGAACCCTTCGGGCAGCCACAACCGCACCGCCCCGTCACGCAGGTCGGGGACGGGCCCGAGCACGTTGGCACGGGCGGGTTCGGCGGCGGCCCGGTTCAGGAACCCGGCGAACGGCCCACCCAACAACGCCCCGGCCACGGCACCACGCAAAACGGTCCGACGATCCATCGCCGCATCGTCCGCCCACCCCCGCCACCCCGCAACCGGAGGCCCTGGGTCACCCCGAGGCCCTGGTCACCCGCGAGTCCCTGGCTCACCCCGAGGTCCGCAGCACCGCGGGGTCGAACCGGCGGGTCGCCTTGGCCACCGCCGCCTCGCGCATCGGCCGCGGCCCGGTGATCCGCGTCATCGCCATCCCGATGTCGCTCAGCAGGGCTTTGAGGCTGGTCGATTTCGGGCTGCGGTCGTCCCAGTAGGTGTCGAAGCGGCTCATCGTGCTCGCGAGGCGGATCAGGTGGACGCCCAGCACGGCCTTGGCGCGCAGCACCTCGCCGACCTCGGACTGGAAGACCAGCCCTGCCAGGTCGTCCTCGGTGGCCTGCCCGTCCACCAGCGTGTGCAGCTCCCACAGCGGCGTGATGTCCGGGTCGTCCGAGCCCGCCGCCCGCACGGCGGCCGTGGTGGCGTGCCGCAGGTCGTGCCGGATCACGTGGGAGACGAGGTCGACCATCGTCAGCGGTGCGTTGCTCCGGCGTTGGAGCTCCACCGCCATGCGCGCGGTGCGCAACAGGTCCCGTGGCAGGCCGCCAGACCACGCGTGGCAGAACATCGCGATCAGCGGGGCGAAGCCGGCCGCCCGCGCGGTGACCACGGAGACCGACTCGTCCAGGGTGAGGGGTTCCGCCCGCACGACGACGTCGAAAGCGGAGTCGAACGCGTCGCGCGCGGGCAGGCCGCGTTGTTCGAACGCGGCGAGCGCGTCGGTGGACACCGCGACCACGAAGTGCACGCCCTGGATGTGGAACAGGTCCTTGAGCTCGTTGACGACGGACACCAGGCTCTCGGGCTTGTCGAGCTTGTCCAACTCGTCCACGCAGATCACCAGCTTGTCGTCACGGTGGCCGGCGGCGAACAACGTGAGGAGTTCGCGCAGTTCCATCACCAGGTCCGCGTGCGACATCGCACGGCTCTTGTGCTTGACGGAGTCCTCGTCCGCGGTCTCGAACACCGACCACAGCTTGACCGTGTTCTTGCTCGTGGCACCGTGCTCGACCTCCCACTTGAGCAGGTGCTGGATCCGCCGTGCCTGGCGGACGTCGGCGGCGCCGGGCTCGGCGACCGGGGTGAGGGCGTTGACGGCGCTGTAGACCAGGCCGGTCGCCGAGAACGTGAGCAGGCCGAGGCTGATCGCCAGGTAGAAGTCGATCGGGGTGCTGTCCCAGCTCAGGTCGAGCAGACGGAACAGGGCGATGGACAGGCCCACGAGACCCACGGCGGTGGAGAAGGCCGTCCGGGTGCGGCGGACCCGTTCGCCGGTGCGGCCGACCGGCTTGCCCGCGATGACGTTCGCGACCTCGGACAGCAGCCGGCGGATGAACTCGCCCTCGTCGTACTTGACCGGTGCCGGGAAGAAGACCGGGTGGCGCGACAACCGCTCGTCCTTGCGCAGCGCCCGCATCACGGTCGACTTGCCCGAGCCCCGCGTGCCGGCCAGACCGATCGCGGACGACTCGTGGCTGGTGATGAAGTCCCGGACGTAGTCGACCGTGGCCGAGGGGGTGATCACCGAGGTGTCCAGCTCGACCAGGCGCGGCGCGCGGGTGGGGAAGGCGACGATGCCGCGCGGGCCGAGCTCCTCGTTGATCGCGGTCGTGACCGTCTCGGTGACGGCGGCCCGCAACTCCCGGTCGTAGGCGGCCTCGGCCCGGTCGGCTGCTCGGGACCGGAGGACGAACGCCCTGCGGGTGATCGAGCGGACCGTGACGGCCGCGACAAGCATCAGGAGGCCGGTCATTGCCGTGATCAGGGTCCACGACACGGCGGCGGGCAGCGTCCGGGGCAAGGAGTACCAGCACAGGACGAACGCGGTCGCGGCGAAGGCCAAGGCGACGATGCTCATGGCCCGCCCGATGCGCATCATCCGGCGCCGGAGCTCCAGCTGTTGCCGCTCGGTCGCGCGTGCGTTCCGAAGGGGTCGGAGGCGGTCTTCCAGGGTGGGGTGTCCCCGTCGCACCCGTTCGGAGAGGCTGGCCTGGTGGTCCGCGTAGTGGGCGAACTCCGGCGACGAGAACAGCTCCGCGGTGGTGCGGGTGATCTCGTCCGCTAAGTCCGGGTTCACGGCAGGTCGCGGAGGAGGTCGGTGAGGCGGGTGACGGTCTCGGGGCCGATGCGGGTGGCCAACGCGCGTTCGTGGGCGGCGGCCAGGGATTCCAGGCGGTTCAGCTTGGTGCGGCCCAGGGGGGAGACGTGGACCGACACCCGGCGGCGGTCCTCCTCGGACTGGGTGCGGTACAGCAGGGCCGAGTCGACCAGCGCGTCCACCACGCGGGTCAGGGTCGGGTGGGGGATTTCCAGGGCCGCGGCCAGCTCGCCCATCGAGCGTTCCTCGGCGGCCAGGGCGCGCAGCACCCGCCACTGGTCGACGGTGCAGCCCTCCTCCTCCAGCACCGTCCCCAGGTCGCGGACCAGGGCGCGCTGGGCGCGGGTCAGCAGGTCGACCAGGTCCGCGCCGGCCACTCGGGTACCGCGCTGACCAGCCATGACGTGCCCTTCGCCGGGGAGGTTGGACACCGAGCATACTGTGGCGCCCATGGACTCCACGGCGGTCGTGCGCGACCGGGTCGAGGTCGCGGTGGCCGGGCCGGACCCGGGGGTGCTGCGGCTGGGGCTGCTGCTGCCGTTGTCCGGTGCGCTGGGGTTGACCGGGCCGTCCGGGCTGTCGGCCGCCTCGCTCGCGGCCACCGAGGTGAACGCGGCGGGCGGTGTGCGCGGGCGGCGGGTGGAGTTGGTGTTGCTCGACGCGGGGCGTGCGCCGCGTGAGGTGGCGGCGGACGCCGTGGGGATGCTCGGGCTGGTCGACGCGTTCGTGGGCTTCCACACCAGCGATGTGCACCGCGCCCTGGAGGTCGCCCTGGGCGGACGGGTGCCGTACGTGTTCACCCCGCCGCACGAGGGCGGGACGCGCCTGCCGGGCGTGGTGCTGCTCGGGGAGTCACCGGGTCGACAGCTCGCCCCCGCCGTCCGGTGGCTGGTGGCGCGGCGCGGGCTGCGGCGCTGGGCGTTGGTGGGCAGTGACTACATCTGGCCGCGCGCGGTGCACCGGGCCGTGTCGGCGATCGTGCGCGCGGTGGGTGCGGAGGTGGTGTGGGAGCGGTTGGTGCCGTTCCCGGAGCCGGGGATCGACGCCGAGCGGATCGTGGCCGGGCTGGCGCGGGCGGGGGCGGAGGCCGTGGTGGTCAGCCTGGTCGGTCGTGAACTGGCCCGGTTCAACCGCGTGTTCGCCGCGTCGGCGTTGGCGCAGCGGGTGGTGCGGTTGTCGGGCGCGCTGGAGGAGAACGTCCTGCTGGCCACCGGCGGCGACGACACCGGCGAGTTGTACGCGGCCATGCGGTCGTTCGCGGGTCAGGGCGACGACCGGCGGATCGCGTTGGCCGAGCGCTACCGGGCGTTGTTCGGCGGTGGCGCCCCTGTGCTCGACGTCTACGCCGAAGGCTGTTACGACGGCGTGCTCCTGACGGCGGCGTTGGCCGCGACCGGCGGGCTCACCGCCTCGAAAGCGCAGGTGGAGGCCGCCCGGCTGCTCGCCGATCCGCCGCGCGGGGCGTGGCCGGTCGGGTCGCTGGGCGCGCCGAGCCCGGGCGGTTTCCTCGCCCGCGCCGATGGCCTGGACCTCACCGTGATCACCCGGTTCTGAGGCACCAAGATCTTTCCGAGTGGAACCTTTTCATCCGGAAGTACTACGTCTAGGCTTCGCCGCACTGTCGCGTGGCGAGGAGGACGGCGATGAGCCAGGACACGGACCTGGAGCGCTATGGCTACACCCAGGAACTGCGGCGCTCGCTGGGTTTTCGCGACCTGCTGGTCTACGGGTTGATCTTCATGGTGCCGATCGCCCCGTTCGGCATCTTCGGCGGCGTGTTCCAGGGCTCGGGCGGGATGGTCGCCCTGACCTACGTCATCGGCATGGTCGCCATGCTGTTCACCGCCAACTCCTACGCGCAGATGTCCAAGGCGTTCCCGCTCGCCGGCTCGGTCTACACCTACGCGGGCCGCGGCATCGGCGCGCCGGTCGGGTTCCTGGCCGGGTGGATGGTGCTGCTGGACTACGTCCTGGTGCCCGGCCTGCTCTACCTGATCGCGGGCGTGGCGATGAACTCGCTGGTGCCGGCCGTGCCGGTGTGGCTGTGGCTGGTGGCGTTCGTGCTGCTCAACACCGCGGTCAACTACCTGGGCATCGAGATGACCGCGCGGGTCAACCGGATCATGCTGGTGGCCGAACTGGTCGTGCTGGCGGTGTTCGTCGTGATCGGCGTGGTCGCGGTGGCCCAGGGCAAGGGGCGGGGCTTCAGCTTCGACGCGTTCTACACCGGCGAGACCTTCTCCTGGCCGCTGGTGCTCGGCGCGGTGTCCATCGCGGTGCTCAGCTTCCTGGGCTTCGACGGGATCTCGACCCTGGCCGAGGAGAACCGCGAGTCCGCACGGGCGATCGGCCGGTCGATGGTGGCCGCGCTGGTGCTGGTCGGTGTGCTGTTCGTGGTGCAGACCTGGGTGGCGGCGATGCTCGTGCCCGACGCCCAGGCCCTGCTCACCGAGGGCGACCCGGGCGGCACGGCGTTCTACGACGCGGCGCGCGTGGCCGGTGGCGAGTGGTTGGCCGTCCTGACCGCCGTGGCGACCGCGGTGTCCTGGGGGTTCGCCAACTCGCTGGTCGCGCAGGCGGCGACCTCGCGGCTGCTGTTCGCCATGGCTCGCGACCGCAGCCTGCCCCGGTTCCTGGCCAAGGTGCACCCGACCCGGCGTGTGCCGGTCAACGCCACTCTGTTGGTCGCCGGGGTGTCCCTGGTTCTGGGGTTGTACATGCAGTCCCGTGAGGACGGCATCACGTTGATGAGTTCGCTGGTGAACTTCGGCGCGATGATCGCGTTCCTGCTCCTGCACGTGGCCGTGGTGGTGCACTACGTGGTCCGGCAACGCAGTCGGGACTGGTGGAAGCACCTGATCGCGCCCGTGATCGGGTTCGCCGTCCTCGCCTTCGTCGTGGTCAACGCCAAGCTCGCCGCGCAGACCAGCGGACTGGTGTGGCTCGGCCTCGGGGTGGTCTTGATGGTGGTCCTGCTCGCGACGGGCCGCGGCCTGCGCCTGTCCGGGCTCGGCGGGACGGAGGAGGAGAAGTGAGCATCGAGGTCGTGCGCCTGGATCCCGAGCGGTACGCCTACGCGTTCGGCGGGCAGGAGCCGCTGCTGACCGTGCGGCCGGGCACCGTGGTGGAACTGTCCACAGAGGACTGCTTCGGCGGAGCGGTGCGGACCGTGGACGACCTGCCCAGCCGGGTGTGCACCTTCCCCTACCTGAACCCGGTGACCGGTCCGATCGCCGTCGAGGGCGCGGAACCGGGTGACGCGGTGGCGGTGCACTTCGTCGACATCCGCCCGGCTCGCGACTGGGCCGTCTCCACCACCTTCCCGCACTTCGGCGCGCTGACCGCGACCCACACCACCGCCATGCTGCACGACGCCCTGCCCGAGCGGGTGTGGCTCTACGACGTGGACGTGGACCGGGGGGTGTGCCGGTTCCACGCCCGGAGCAGCGAGTTCGAGGTGGAGCTCCCGCTGGACCCCATGCACGGCACGGTCGGCGTCGCGCCCGCCGCCGGCGAGGTGCTGATGAGCATCAGCCCCGGCGCGCACGGCGGGAACATGGACACCCCGGAGCTGCGCGCGGGCACCACGGCGTACTTCCCGGTCAACGTGCCCGGCGCGCTGATCTCCCTCGGCGACGGCCACTGCCGCCAGGGCGAGGGCGAGGTCTGCGGCACGGCGGTGGAAGCGGCGATGTCCACCGTGGTCGTGGTGGACCTGGTCAAGGGCGCGGCCCCGGCCTGGCCCCGCCTGGAGAACGACGACCACCTGATGAGCACCGGCTCGGCCCGCCCGCTGGAGGACGCCTTCCGCATCAGCCAGCACGACCTGGTGGGCTGGACTGCCCAGCTGCTGGGCCTGGACGTGCTCGACGCCTACCAGTTGGTCAGCCAGGCGGGCCTGGCGCCGGCGGGCAACGTGGTGGACACCAACTACACCATGGTGGCCAAGCTGCCGAAGCTCCTTCTGGGGAACGCCACCGCGTACGACGGGATCCACGCGCGCCTGCGCGAGACGGCGAGCCGTTATCTGGCCGAACGCTGAAGCTGTTCGCCCGTCGCCCGGTGGACGGCGGCGGCGTAGGCGCGGTGGAGCTCGTGGGCCATCGTCTTGCCGGCGGCGGCGAACAGCTCCTCGTACAGGGCCGGGCCGGTGTTGACGTCCACGACCATCGGGCGTCCTTCGTGGCAGATCACGTCGAACCCGACCAGCGGCAGGTCGAATGCGCGGCGTGCGGCGTGCAGCAGGCCGGTGTGGGACGGCGGCACCTCCTGGTACCGGACGCTGCCGCCGCCGCGCCCGGCGTCGTAGACCTTCCACGCCGTGTCGTTCCACCGGGCGTGGCGGTCGCCGTCCTTGCGGAAGCCGTAGGCGATCTCGCCGCCGACGAACGTGACGCCCAGCCAGTCGTGCGGGCTGTTGGGGTAGAAGCGTTCCAGCAGGAAACTGCGCCCGGAGGCCGCCTGCGAGACCCCGCGCACCCGCGTCTCGGTCGTCTCCGCGTCGATGTAGCCGACGATGTCGCGCAGGGTCGTGAAGCTGTCGATGAACGTGACGCCCCACCCGAAACACCCCCGGCGCGGCTTGAGCACCGCACACCCCCACTCGGCGAGCGCGGGCTCGGCGGCCTCGACGTTGCGGGCGCTGACCAGGACGCTGTCCGGCACGGCCACACCCGCGCGGTCGAGGGTCAGGTACGCCCAGTGCTTGTCGAACGCCACGGCGACCTGCTCGGGATCGGGGATGACGAGGGTGTCGCGGTTGAGCGTGAGCAACGCGTCCAGGTCGTAGCTGCCCGGTTTGCGCGCGAAGTCGACGTGCCAGAGGTAGACGTCCAGGTCGCTCAGGCAGACGTCACCGCAGTAGACGCGCCCTCGCCGGATGTGGGACTCGCGGAAGTCCAGCCCGTGCACGACCTCCCACCCGGGCGTCTGTTCCAGCAGCCCCAGGAGCACCGCGTGCTCGTCGGGCGCGATGACACCCCCGCCGTCCGCTTTGGCGGGGAGGAACGTCCCGACTGACAGCATCGTCACCTGCCTCCACAGGCGACGGTACCGAGGCTGCGGTCCGGCCGAGGCGGTGCGGGACGTCCGAACGCCCAAGTGCACCTGAAAGTGTCTACCTCACCCGTCGGTCGGGTCAGTCGAGGTGGACGGCGTCCGCCATCGCGCGATAGCCGGCGTCGTTGGGGTGCGGGTGGTCGCCGCTGTCGAAAGCGGGGTCGAGGGCGTCGGTGTCGGCCTGCCAGGCGAGGACGCGGTCGAAGTCGACGACCTCGTCGTAGACGCCGCTGGTGCGGACCCAGGTGTCGACCTCGTCGCGCTTGGCCTCGGCGAGCGGGGTGTGGTGGCGGGAACCCTTCATGGGTGGCATGGTGCCGCCGATGACCCGCAGGCCCCTGGCCCGTGCTCGGCGGACCAACTCCCGGTGCCCGGACTTGACCTCGGCCGCCGACACCTCCGTGTACGGGGCGGCCGGCGGGTTTCGCTCATGCCGATGTCGTTGACGCCGACCAGCACGACGACGGCACCCACGCCGGGCCGGCCGGGCACGTCGCGGTCGAACCGGACGGTCGCCCGCTCGCCGAGCCAGGCCGAGTCGACGGTCACTCGGTTGCCGTCGATGCCCTGGTTGAGCACGGTCGGTGCCGCGAGGGCGGTCCCGGTGCCGGCGGAGACCACGGCGAGGACCGCGAGAGCGGCTGCTGTCCTTTGTGGATTCACAGGTCGACGTCCTCACTTCGCGGTTCGGGTTCCGCGGATGGCGATGGTGATCACGAGCAGGAACGCGACCAAGGCGGTCAGGGTGCGTGCGACGTTGAACATCTCCCACCGCTGGAGCTGCACGGCGTAGTCGGCGGGTGGTGTGGTCACCGCCCACTCCTTGATCCGGCCGTTGATCGGCACGTTGCCCAGGCGGGTGATCAGGAACGACGCAACCGCCAACGCGCCGGCCGCACCCGCCAGGTACCGGTGGGTGCCCCGGACGAGGACGGCGAGGGCGAGCGAGCTGAGCGCGGCCAGGGCCATCGTGGTCTGCATGACGGGGCCGTTCATCCGCATGAGCGCCGAGTGGAAGGTCAGGCGCACGTCGAGCGGCACCACGTTGAACGTCGTCGCCACGTTGACCGCGCCGTAGCCGAAGGCGCCCGAGAGCAGGCCGGTGGACAGCAGGGCGAGGCCGGTGACCAGGCGGACGAGCATGGGGTTCTCCTTGTGGGGCACGGGTTCAGGGGGTGGCCGCCGCGGCGGCGATGTCGGCGAGCATGCGGGTGCGCCGCTCCGGGGAGATGACCCGGCCGCCGGTCAGGACGGTGTGGACGCGGGTGGTGTTGCGGATGTCGGCCAGCGGGTCGGCGTCGAGCACCACGAGGTCGGCGAGCTTGCCGGGCGTCACCGTGCCGAGCCGGTCGTCCAGGCCGAGCATGCGGGCCGGTTCGACGGTCGCGGCCCGCAGCGCCTCCAGCGGCGTCAGCCCGGCGCGCACGAGCGCGGCGAGTTCGTCGTGCAGGCTGAACCCCGGGACGACGAACGGCAGGTCACCCGCGTCGGTCCCGGCGACGACCGGCACGCCCGCGCGGGCGAGTTCGCCCACGAACGCCAGCCGGCGCTCGAACAAGGTACGCCGCTGAGCGGCTTCCTCCGGTGTCCAACCGGCTTTGACGACGTTCTCCAGCGCCCAGCGCCACCCTTCCACCACCGCCGCCGGCACGTACGCCAACCGGTCGTCGTCCGGCACGACCTCGTCGGGCCGGTCCAACACCCCGTAGACCACGAGCGTGGGGACGACCCGGGTGCGGTGGCGGACCAGCGCGGCCGACACCTCCGCCGCCTTGGACGCGCTGTAGCTGCCGACGGCGTCCCACTCCAGCCGGTGGACCTCGTGCAGCCACGTGACGAAGTCGCAGCGCTCGATCGTGAGCCCGGCGATCCGGGCGCGCAGCTCCTCCTCGCGGGTGGAGGCGCCGTACCAGGTCGAGTAGAGGTGTTCGACGCTGTACTGACCCGACGCGGCGACCGTGTCGAGCGGGACCGCGTCGGGGCAGTGCCCAGCGAACGGCATCCGCTGCCGGCGGGCCTCGTCGGCGATCGCGCGGTGCAGGTCCCCGGACAGGCGCGAGTAGACCTTCACGAAATCGGCACCGTCGCGCCCGGCCTCCCGGACCGCGTTCCGCGCCTGTTCCTCGGTGGCCACCTCGACGAAGGTCGCCGGGGCGCCGATGGTCGGCGCGCCGTCGACGATCCGGGACGCGACGAGGGACCGCGGCCCGAGCAGCTCGCCGCGGTCGACCCGGTCCCGCCACTGGCGCAGCAGCGGGGTGCCGGACATCTCCCGCACCGAGGTGATGCCGTTGACCAGGTACAGCGGTGGGGAGATCCGCTCGTCGGGGAAGCTGTGGACGTGGGCGTCCCACAGGCCGGGGATCACGAACTTCCCCTCCAGCGCGAGGACTTCCGCACTGGCCGGCACGGGCACGTCGTGTCCTGCCGCGACGATGCGATCACCGCGGACGACAACGGTCGCATCGCGCTCGGGCGGGTCGCCGGTGGCGTCGATGACGGTGACACCGGTCAGCGCGAGAACACCTGCTCTTAACTCTGACATGCCGTCAAACTTAACGAGCGCTGCTAGAGTTGACAAGGTGTCAGAGATAACGCCTCCTCGGCGGCGACGACGCCGTTCCGACGCCGATCGCAGCGCCGGTGCGATCCTGGCCGCCGCGAAGGAAGTGCTCGGCGCACAACCCACTGCGAGCGTGGAGGACATCGCGGCGGCGGCGGGCGTGAGCAGGCAGACCGTCTACGCCCACTTCAAGACCAGGGAAGACCTCATCGCCGCGGTGGTCGACGTGATCACCGGCGAGGCGGTCGCCGAGATGGACGCCGCGCGCCTCGACGAGGGCTCCGCGGCCGACGCGCTGCTGCGCCTGCTCGACGCGAGCTGGCGGACCATGCAGCGCTACCCGCTCCTGCTGAGCGTCGCTGCCGCTGCCCGGGACTCCGACCACGCCAGGCACCGGCCCGTGGTCGGCCACCTCGACCGGCTGCTCACCCGCGGCCGGCTGTCGGGGGAGTTCGCCGACGACGTCCCCGTCGAGTGGCTCGCCGGCGCGGTCGTCGCCCTCGGGCACGCCGCCGGGGAGGCCGTGCACGCGGGCCGCATGACCCTGTCGGAGGCCACCGCGGCGCTCGCCCGGAGCGCATTGCGCGTCTGCGGTGTCGATCCCGCGACGACCGCCGACCCGAGTGCCGGGACCTGACCTCAGAACGTGGCGATCGGGTTGACCGGGCTGCCCGACGCGCCGGCCAGGCGGACCGGTGCCACCGCGAGCTGGAAGTCCCACTGGCCGAGTTCGGCGGCGGTCGTCGCGCACGCCTCCAGGTCGCAGTTGTCCAGCAGCCACAGGCCCATCGCGACCAGGCCCACGGCGTGCACCGGCATCAGCACGTCGGCGTACCCCGAGGGCTGCACGTCCTGAGGGCTGTCCGCGCCGATCAGGGCGACTTCGCGGTCGCGCAGCCACGGCAGGCAGGACGCGTGCCACCCCGGCTGCGTGAAACCGCCGACGCCACCGGACTCGTGTCGGACGCGGCCGTGGCCGGTGCGCAGGAGCACCGCGTCGCCGGGACGGACCCGCACGCCCTGGCGGCGTTCGGCCTCCTCCAAGTCCTCGGGGAACACGCCCTGCCCCGGCTCCAGCCACGGCACGTCACGCACCGCCGCGACGTCCAGCAGGACGCCCCGCGTGACGATCCCGTTCGCCGCCGCCGTGACGGCCGCCCACGCCGATCCCGTCCCGGTGTCGACCAACGAGTGCGGCCGGCCGTTGTACATGGTGCCGTCCCAGTAGATGTGGCACGGCGAGTCGACGTGGGTGACGGTGTTGCCGTGGAAGGTGAGGCCGAGCCGTTCGGTGGAGAACCCCCAGCGCCGGTCGTTGCGGAACTCCGGCGGCATGTTCTCGGCACCGGGCATGTCGGCGGCGCGCGGGCACGTCGTGGTCGACCGTTCCACCTCGCCCGGGACGGTGATCTCCCACGCGCACGACACGCTCCTGCCGTGCCGCACGGCCCGCGCCGCGGCCAGTCGGACGTCGTCGGTGATGTGGTTCAGGATGCCGAGTTGGTCGTCGTCGCCCCACCGCCCCCAGTTGGACAGCGTCTCGAAGTACCCGAGAACGTCTTCCTGCGTGGGGAGGGATCGCCCGGCCGTCATCGAAGCAGGCTACGACACCCGGCACGCGCGAGGCGGGGCCGCGCGGGGGTCAAGCGCTTGATTGCCGCACCAGCCCCTTGAACGGGCGCAATGCGATCAACTAGCCTCGGTTCAGTCGAAGCGCTTCGATACACCGCCTGGGAGGCGTGATGCCCGCTTTCGTCCGTGACGCCGGTGGTCTGGAGCTGCGCACGCCGCAGGAAGTCCTGTGGATCGAGCCGTGGGGGCCGGACGCCGTGCGGGTGCGCGCGGCCGTCGACGCGATCGACCCCGACCTGCCCGGCGTCCTCGACGCGGTGGCCCCGCCCGCGCCGGAGGTCGAGCAGGTGCTGCTCGGCGACGGCTCGGCCCGGCTGGTCAACGGCAAGCTCGCCGTCGAGGTGGACCCGAGCGGGAAGATCCGGTTCGTGCACGCCGTGACCGGTCGTGAGCTGCTCGCGGAGAAGCTGCCGCACATCGCCTACACCGGGCCGCGGGTCTTCTCGCCGCGCGCCGACGGCGGTTACCAGCTCCAGCAGTACTTCGCGGCCTACGACGACGAGCGGATCTTCGGCCTCGGTCAGAACCCGAACGGGCGGCTGGACCAGAAGGGCGTGGTGGTCGACCTCGTGCAGGCCAACACCACCGCCCCGATCCCGTTCCTGCACTCCTCCCGCGGCTACGGCCTGCTGTGGCACAACCCCGCCCTGGGCCGCGTCGAACTGGGCGCCGACACCACCCGCTGGGTCGCCGACTCGACCACCCAGCTCGACTACTGGATCATCGCGGGCGACACCCCCGCCGACATCACGGCCGGCTACGTCGACGTCACCGGGCACCCGCCGTTGCTGCCGGAGTGGGCCAGCGGGTTCTGGCAGTCGAAGCTGCGCTACCGCGACCAGGAGGAACTGCTCGCCGTCGCCCGCGAGTACGCCCGGCGCGGCCTGCCGCTGTCGGTCATCGTCTGCGACTTCTTCCACTGGCCGCACATGGGCGACTGGCGCTTCGAACCCGACGAGTGGCCCGACCCGGCGGCGATGGTGGCGGAGCTGGAGTCGCTCGGCGTGAAGCTCGCGGTCTCCGTGTGGCCGACCGTGGAGCCGAGCAGCGACAACCACGACGCCTTGCGCACGGACGGCCTGCTGGTCCGCGACGCCCACGGCGGGCTGCTCACCGCGCACCTGCCCTCCCGCGAGCCCGGCCCGGCCTACCAGCCGATGGCCCACTACGACGCCACCCACCCCGACGCGCGCCGGTTGCTGTGGCAGGAGCTGCGCGAGCACTACCACGCGCACGGGATCAGCCTGTTCTGGCTCGACGCCTGCGAACCGGACGTGCCACCGCACCTGGCCGCCCGCGCCGTCTACGCCGCCGGTCCGGGCGCGCAGGTGGCCAACCTCTACCCGCTGCTGCACGCCCAGGGCGTCGCCGACGGCCTGCGGTCGGTCGGCGAGGACCGCCTGCTGACGCTGATCCGCAGCGCGTGGGCGGGCAGCCAGCGCCACGGGGCCGCGCTGTGGTCCGGCGACATCCCCACCACCTTCGCCTCGCTGGCCACCCAGGTCCGGGCCGGTCTGAACGTGGCGCTGAGCGGCATCCCGTGGTGGAACACCGACATCGGCGGCTTCCACGGCGGCGACCCGGACGACCCGGCCTACCGCGAGGTCCTGGTCCGGTGGTTCCAGTACGGCACGTTCAGCCCGATCATGCGGCTGCACGGCGACCGCGCGCCCAACCAGCCGTTCAGCACCTCGATGAGCGGCAACGTCAACGAGGTGTGGTCCTACGGCGAGGAGGCGTACGAGATCCTGGTCGCCCACCTGCGGTTGCGCGAACGCCTGCGGCCCTACCTGGCCGAGCTGTCCGAGGCCGCCCACCGCACCGGTGCCCCGCCCATGCGCCCGCTGTTCTTCGACTTCCCCGATGACGAGCGGGCCTGGGCGGTGGAGGACCAGTTCCTGCTCGGGCCGGACGTGCTCGTCGCGCCCGTCACCGAGGCCGGGGTGCGTTCCCGGCCCGTGTACCTGCCGGCGGGCACGCGGTGGCGGGACGCGGAAACCGGCGCCGGCCACGACGGCGGCACGACTGCGGAGGCCGCCGCACCGCTCTCGCGCATCCCCGTCTTCGTTCGCGAAGGCGCCGCGGTCGCCGAAGCCTTCACCGCGTGATTGTTTTTGCGCCCAGGTCAATTGAGGCTCTTTCTTTGTAACCGCTTACATCGCCCGATGGCCCTCCGCTGACCAGGTCCGATCCGCCCCTACCTGCGCAAACGCCGACGCCCTCGAAGTGCCGGGTTACCGGTTCGTTACTTGACGGTCTCACCCGGACACGGCTGTCATGTGAAGCGCCAACCCCGGCCGGAGCGGATCCGGTCGCATTCGTCGGAAAGCCCCGCGTTCGCAGTGGGTCTCCGGCGTGCCCAAATACGGAAGGGGCCGGAAAATGAGACGAACCGGGCCACTGGTCGGTGCCGGTCTGCTGGTGGCGAGCCTGGTCGCGGGCTGCGGTGGCGTGGGCGACGGCAAGACCAGGATCACCATCGGGTTGTTCGGCAACTTCGGGTACCAGCAGCTGTTCGAGGAGTACGAACGCGCCCACCCCGACATCGACATCACCGACCGGACCGCCTCCTACTCCGACCACCACAAGAACCTCGCCGCGCACCTGGCCACCAACAACGGCGCGGCCGACATCGAGGCCGTCGACACCGGCTACATCAACCAGTTCAAGCAGAACCCCGACAAGTTCGTCGCGCTCGACCAGGGGCTCAAGGACCAGTGGCTGGCGTGGAAGTGGGAGGCCTCGCTGGCCAAGAACGGCACCCAGATCGGTTACGGGACCGACGTCGGCGGCCTGGCGATCTGCTACCGGCGCGACCTGTTCGAGAAGGCCGGCCTGCCCGCCGAACGCGACGCGGTGAGCGCGTCGTGGCCGACGTGGGAGAAGTTCTTCGAGACCGGCAGGCGGTTCCAGGCCTCCGCGCCGCAGGGCGTGAAGTTCTTCGACGGCGGTCCCACGGTGCTCAACGCCATCGTCGGCCAGGCGCCGGTCGGGTACTACGACCCGTCCGACCGGATCGTCGTGGGGGAGAACGCCGACCTGCGCAAGGGGTGGAACCTGGTCACCGCCGCCGTCGCCGACGGCCTGTCCGCGGGCCTGCTGTTCAGCACCCCGCAGTGGAACACCGGCATCAAGCAGGGCCAGTTCGCCACGATGGCCTGCCCCGCCTGGCAGATGGCCAAGATCAAGGACCAGGCGCCGGACACCAAGGGCCTGTGGGACCTCGCCCTGGTGCCGGGCGGCGGCGGCAACTGGGGCGGCTCGTACCTCACCGTGCCCAAGCAGGGCAAGAACGTGGAGAAGGCGCACGAGCTGGCCAAGTGGCTCACCGCGCCCGAACAGCAGGCCAAGGTGTTCGCCACCGCGGGCCTGCTGCCGTCCACGCCGAAGGTCTACGGCGAGCAGTCGATCAACCAGCTGACGTCGGAGTTCTTCAACAACGCCCCGGTGGGCAAGGTGTTCATCGAGGCCGCGCGCAACCTGCGGCCGCAGTACCAGGGGCCCAAGGCCGGTGACATCCAGACCGAGCTGGGCAACGCCATGCAGCGCGTCGAGCAGGGCAAGCAGAGCGCCGACGAGTCGTGGGCGCAGTTCGTCGGCGACGCCGGGCGGCTCGCCGGATGAGCGGGGACTGGCGCGAACGCCGCCACCGGTGGGACACCAGGTACGCGCCCTACGCCTACATCGCGCCGTACTTCCTGCTGTTCGCGGCGTTCGGCCTGTTCCCCCTCCTGTACACGGCGTGGGTCTCGCTGCAGGACCGCGACCTGCTCGCCGGCGACGCGGCGACCTGGGTCGGGCTGGACAACTACGTCCGGCTGCTCACCGAGGACCCGTACTTCTGGAACGCCATGGGCAACACGCTGAGCCTGTGGCTGCTCACCACCGTGCCGCAGATCCTGTTCGCGCTGGGCATCGCGCAGCTGCTCAACCGGCGCATCCGCACCCGCACGGTGTTCCGGATGGGCGTGCTGCTGCCCAACATCACCTCCGTGGCGGCGGTGACGATCATCTTCGCCCAGCTGTTCGGCCGCGACTTCGGCCTGGTGAACTGGGTGCTGGAGCTGTTCGGGGCGGGCCGGGTCGACTGGCAGGCGGGCACGGCCAGTTCGCACACCGCCATCGCGGCGATGGTGGTGTGGCGGTGGACCGGCTACCACGCGCTGATCTTCCTGGCGTCCATGCAGGCCGTGCCGACCTCGGTGTACGAGGCGGCCCGGCTGGACGGCGCGAGCCAGTGGCAGCAGTTCTGGCGGATCACCGTGCCGATGCTGCGCCCGCAGATCATCTTCTCCACGGTCATCGCCACCACCGGCAACATGCGGCTGCTGGCCGAGCCGCTGCTGTTCAACCCGGGCACGGCGGCGGCCACGGGCGGCTCGGACCGGCAGTTCCAGACCGCCGCGCTCTACCTCTACGAGCAGGGCTTCGCCAAGTACGACTTCGGCTACGCCTCGGCGATCGCGTGGCTGCTGGTCATCGCGACCGTGCTCGTCACCGGCCTGAGCTACCTCGCGGCACGCCGCATCCGGACGGACTGAAGGGGCTGTGGAGCCATGACCACCTTGCTGGACCGCCCGTCCGACGTCGCGCCGCCGGTCAAGCACCGGCGTCGGCGGCGGGCCGTGCCGCTGCCCGGACCGTGGACCTACGCGGCGCTCGTCGCGGTGCTCGCCGGGTCGGCGTTCCCGGTGTACTGGTCGCTCGTCGTGTCCTCGCAGACCGCCGACAAGGTGGACCAGGTGCCGCCGGTGCTGGTGCCCGGCGGCCACCTGTTCGCCAACATCGCCAGGGTCTTCGACACCACCGAGTTCGGCCTGGCGCTGGTCAACTCGCTGGTGGTGTCGGGCACCATCACGCTGTCGGTGGTCTTCTTCTCCACCCTGGCCGGTTTCGCCTTCGCCAAGCTGCGCTTCCGGGGCCGCAACGCCCTGCTGCTGGTGGTGATCGCCACCCAGGCCATCCCCACCGAACTGGGCGTCATCCCGCTGTACATGATGATGAGCGACCTGGGGTGGGCCGGCGAGCTGCCCGCGGTCATCGTGCCGGGCCTGGTGACGGCGTTCGGCGTGTTCTTCATGCGGCAGTACTTCGAGCGCGCGGTGCCCGACGAGCTGCTGGAAGCCGGCCGCATGGACGGGTGCAGCTCCCTGCGCCTGTACTGGCACGTGGTCCTGCCCGCCGCCCGGCCAGCCGCGGCCGTGCTGGGGTTGTTCACGTTCATGCAGGCGTGGAACGACTTCTTCTGGCCGCTGGTCGTGCTCGTGCCGGAGAACCCGACCGTGCAGACCGCCCTGTCCACTCTGGCCAGCGGCTACACGACCGACTACACCCTCGTGCTGACGGCGGCGACCATCGGCACGGTCCCGGTGCTCGCGATGTTCCTCCTGTTCGGCCGCCAGATCGTGGGCGGGATCATGCAGGGAGCGCTCAAAGGCTGACCGGCTGTTCCCGGGGCCGTTCGGCCCTGGTGGTCGACGTCTTCTGCTCCTGTCACCCCCGCTGCGCCGGGTGGAGGCTGGGCGGTGCCGCGGCGCCTGTCCGCGGCCTGGTGGAGGAGGCGACGATGGCGCGATTATGGCTGGTGGGAGCCGTGGCGGCGATGCTGGCACTGGGCGCGAGCCCACCGACCGGCGCAGCTACCGCGACAGCGGAACCGACCACACCGTCGGTGCAGAACACAACGACGGAACCGACTGGAGCCACGACGCCGACGGAGCCGACGGGGGCCGCCACGCCGACGGAGCCGACGGGGGCCGCCACGCCGACGGAACCGACCGTGCGCGGCGACCTCACCGGCACCGTCTACCGCGACGCCGACCTGGACGGGGTGGTCGACGCGGGCGAGGCGTTGCCGGACACCGATGTGTTCGCGAACGGCGGCACCCCGTACGAGACCTACCAGACGAGGAGCGACGCTCAAGGCCGCTTCGCTTTCCGGGACCTGTCGAGCGGCCCGTACACGGTGAGCACGACCAACGACGACAACTGGTTCTACGTCCCCGCCTCCGCCCAGGTGGGGGAGGGCAGCACACCGGACGTGCTCGTTCGCGGCCTCCGCCAGTTGTCGAGCACCGTCACCCTCGCCGTCTCCTTCGACCGCGCCAACCACCAGCAGGGCGACACGGCTCAGTTGACGGTCAGCCTCACCAACAGCGGCCCGACCCTGTCGGGTATCGCCGCGAGCTACTCCACCGAAGGCGGCTCGCCGCAGCTGGACCTCGGTGAGCTGGCCGCCGGCACCGCGCTGCCCGCCGGGGAGACGCGGGTGTTCACGATCCCGGTCCCGATCGACGCGACGATGGCGGACAACGGCTTCCTCCGCGTCCAGCTGAGCATCTTCTCGCGCGAGGTCGCCAACGGAAGCGTCACCCAGGCCGCGTTGCTGGGCGTGGTCGGTGCGCGGGCGCCGAGGGTGGTCGGAAGACTGGCCACGTACCCGACCGGGAACCTCAAGCCGGAGGCGCGCTGGCCGGTGCCGAACGCGGTCGTGTACCTGCGCGACCAGATCAGCGGCGCGCTCGTGGAGCGTGCGACCACCGACGACGCGGGGCACTTCGAGTTCACCGACGTCCCGGCCGGTCTGTACCACTTCGGCGTCGTCGGGCCGTGGCGGATCACCGTGGGCGCCCAGTTCCGCGTCCGGGCGAGCGAGGACCCGGCGGTGACGTCGCACCTGGTCCTGGTCCTCCCCGGCCCCGACCAACCCGACCCGGGCTACCCACCCGCGGACCCCGAGCCACCGGCTGACCCCGAGCCACCGGCCACCGGCCCGGAGAGCCCCGAGTTGGCCACCACCGGCCGGGACGTGGTCTGGCTCGCGCTGGGCGGACTGCTCGCCCTGGCCCTCGGCGCGGCCGCCGTCTTCACGACCCGCCGCCGCACCACCTGACCGTTCGCTCGCACGTCCTGGAGGGGCCCTGGGAAGCGGGGCCCCTACCCCGGCTCCGACCGCGACCGCGACCCCAACCCCGGCCCCGACCGCAGCCCCGGCCGCGGCCCTGGCGCCAACCGCGGCCACCGCCCCGACCCGGCGCCGACCGCACCCCCGGCCCCGACCGCGACCCCGACCGCAGCCCCGGCCCCGGCCCCAACCGCGGCCGCACCCCGGCCCCAACCGCGGCCCCGCCTCGACCCGGCCCCGACCGCGACCTCGACCGTGGTCCAGCGTCTCAGCTGGGGGCTTGGTGGAGAAAACCTGCCCGTAACATCTTGACGCCGCTGGTTGTTATCGTTCACAGTTCGCTCGGCGCGTTCGCGCGCACCGCCGGCGGTTCCACCATCCCCAATATCTCCCCAATCGTGCCCGGATTGCCTTGTGCAGATTGTTAGCGCTAACAAGGCGTCCTGAAAGGAACGGTGCTATGTCGGTCGGGTTTGCGCGCGCCGCGAGGTGGCGGCGCTGGCGGTCCGGGGTGGCCGCCGCGGCGGTCGCGGTGGTTGCCGGCGGGGTGCTCACGGTGGCCCAGGTGCCGGCGTCGGCGGCCACAGTGGACACCACGGCCTGGTACGTGCTGGTGAACCGCAACAGCGGCAAGGCGCTCGACGTCAGCGGTGCGTCCACAAGCGACGGTGCCGCGCTCATCCAGTGGAGCCGTTCCAACGCCACCAACCAGCAGTTCCAGTTCGTGGACGCGGGCGGCGGCTACTACAAGCTGCGCGCACGGCACTCCGGCAAGGTCGTCGAGGTGCAGGGAGCTTCGACCGCGGACGGTGCCGCCGTGGTGCAGTGGACCGACTGGAGCGGCGCCAACCAGCAGTTCCGCCTGGCCGACTCCGACAGCGGTTACGTCCGGCTGATCAACCGCAGCAGCGGCAAGGCCGTCGAGGTGCAGGGCGGCTCGACCGCCGACGGCGCCCGCGTGGTGCAGTGGAGCGACTGGAACGGCAGCAACCAGCAGTGGCAACTGGTCCCGGTCGGCGGGGGCAGCACCACGTGCTCGCTGCCGTCGACCTACCGCTGGACCTCGACCGGCCCCCTGGCGAGCCCGAAGTCCGGCTGGGTGTCGCTGAAGGACTTCACCTCCGTCGTCCACAACGGCAAGAACGTCGTCTACGCCACGACCCACGACACCGGGGACGCCTGGAAGTCGACCAGCTTCAGCCCCTTCACGAACTGGTCCGACATGGCCACCGCCACCCAGAACGCGATGCCGTTCAACGCCGTCGCGCCGACGCTGCTGTACTTCGCCCCGAAGAACATCTGGGTGCTCGCCTACCAGTGGGGCTGGCCGGACACCTTCTCCTACCGCACCTCGACCGACCCCACCAACCCCAACAGCTGGTCCGCGCAGCAGACGCTGTTCACGGGCACCCTCCCGCAGGGCGCGCCCCTCGACCAGACGCTCATCGCCGACGGCACGAACATGTACCTGTTCTTCGCCGACGACCTGGGCAACATCTACCGCGCGAGCATGCCCCTCGGGAACTTCCCGGGCAACTTCGGCTCCAGCTACACGAAGATCATGAGCGACACGCCGGAGCGGCTGTTCGAGGCCGTCGAGGTCTACAAGGTCAAGGACCAGAACCAGTACCTGATGCTGGTCGAGGCGCAGAGCTCGAGCGGGCGCTACTTCCGCTCCTTCACCGCCACCAGCCTGAACGGCACGTGGACCCCGCAGGCCGACACCGTGACCAACCCGTTCGCGGGCAAGGCCAACAGCGGCGCGACCTGGACCAACGACATCAGCCACGGCGACATCGTGCGCACCAACCCCGACCAGACCAAGACCATCGACCCGTGCAACCTGCAGTTCCTCTACCAGGGGCGTGACCCCAAGTCCGACGGCATCGACTACGGCCTGCTGCCTTACCGGCCGGGCGTGCTGACCCTGCAACGCTGACCAGGCGGATCCGGTACACCAGCCGCAACGGGCGGGCTCGGCGCGATGCCGGGCCCGCCCCCGGCGCGTTCCACCGCCCACCGGATCCCTGCCGGTCGTCGGCGGATTCGTGCCGAGCGGGTCAGGGCTGGGGGCGGACCGCGAGTCCCGGGTTGCCCGATGGCGTGAAGCTCGCCCACGTCGCCGGGTCGCCGGTGTGGTAGATCGTGGCCTTCGGGCTCTCGGTGAAGACGTCGGCGTCCTGCCTCGGTGGTGTGGGTCCCAAGTAGACCGCGGTGAGTGACGGGTTGCCGCGGAGCGCGCCCGGGCCGAGTCGGGTGACGCTCGGGATGACCACTGTGGTCAGGTTCGGGTTGTTGGTGATGGCGTTGTGCCAGACCGTGGTCAGGCGGGGTGCGTGCAGCAGGCGCAGGTTCGCGAAGCCGGTGACCGCGTTCTTGTCCATCTCGGTGAGAGCGGGCAAGCGCAGGGTGACGAGCTGGTGGTTCAGGTCGAAGCAGTTGATGCCCAGGTACTCCAGCTCGGGCAGGTTGACCGCGACCAGCTCGTGGCTGTCGTTGAGCGCGTTGCGGCCGAGCCGGCGCAGGTGGGGTGCGGTGAAGTACCGGAGGCGGGAGGCGTCGTCGAACGCGAAGTCGTCGACCTGGGTGGCGTTGGGCAGGTTCACCTTGGCCAAGTACTGGTTGCGGCGGAAGGCGTCGTGGGCGATGGTGGTGGCGCTGGGCAGGTAGAGGACGCCGAGCTTGGCGTAGGGGGCGTGGCCGAACGCCATGACGCCGATCGACCGGGCGCCGCGCAGGCTCACCTCGCTGAAGTTGTGGTTGCTGAACGCGCCATCGGGCACGGTGTCCAGGTCGTCGAGGACGAGCTGCTCGACCCACGTGTCCCACCAGCCGTTGTGCCACAGGTACGGCGACTTCCCGCCCCGCGCTTGCTGCCCCGCGCACGGCAGTCCGGAGTCGGGGGTGCACTCCCGTCCACCCTGGATGCTGCGCAGGTTGTAGACGTGGAGCCGGGTGAGCTTGGACAGGCCGAGGTCGCGGTGGACGTTCTGGAGGGCGGCGAGGTCGGCGTCGGACAGCGCCGTGCCGCCGGTGAGGTACAGCGCGATCCCGGTCGCCTGGGCGAGTTCCGGTGTGCGCTCGGCCAGGCGGGCTTTGAGGGCGTTGGTGGTGACGTCGTACTGGAACGCCGCGGTTCCCCCGGGCAGTCGGTGGTCGCCGGGCTTGCTCGGCCGGTAGCTGTAGCCGTCGACGCGGCTCAGGTCGGGGTCGGTGGCGAAGACCGGGTCGGGCCCGGGATCGGCGGTAGGGTCCTCGCGTGGCGGCGTGGTCGTGGACGTGGTGGTCGTAGTCGTGGGTGTGACGCTTGTGGTCGTCACAGGGGAGTCGGAGGTCGGGGCGACCACGGCGGCGGGCGGCGGGGAGGAGTCGTCGCCCGAGGCCAGGACGACCGCTCCGGTCGCCGCGACGGCCAGCACGGTTCCGATGACGAGGAGGGTTTTTCGCTGCATAGCGGATGTGAACGCTAACATTGAGTGATCGCGTCAACAAGGCCGACTTCGCCCGAGGAGAACCGCATGAAACGCCCCCAGCGCTACGGCATGGTGATCCGGTTGCGCCCGGAGCGCCGCGAGGAATACCTGAGGTTGCACTCGGCCGTGTGGCCCGCTGTCGAGAAGACGCTGCTGGACGCCAACGTCCGGAACTTCTCCATCTTCCTGCACGGCGACCTGCTGTTCGGTTACTACGAGTACATCGGCGACGACCACGACGCCGACCAAGCCCGCATCGCCGCCGACCCGGAGACCCAGCGCTGGTGGACCTTCACCGACCCGTGCCAGGAGTCGCTGGCCCCGGCCGGCTCCGGCCACTGGTGGGCGCCCATGCAGGAGGTCTGGCACCTGGACGACCCCGCCTGACGACCCCGGCCTGACAACGCCGAGCGCGGGGAGGGGGGCACCGTGGCGCTCACCCCTCCCCGCGTGCGGTCAGCTGGTCACCGCGAAGGTGGCGTCGCTGCGAGCGACCGAGGTCGTGATCGGGTCGAGCCTGAGCTGGTAGGCGTAGTGGCGGATGTAGTGGTCGGGGTGGTTGTAGGACTGGAACGAGGTCCACGACGACGACGCCAGCCCCGGCACCTGGCGGAAGGTCGCGTCCGCCGCGAACTGCGCACTCCCGTCGTAGGGCGCGAGCACGAAGTCGTAGTTGATGTGCCGCAGGTAGTAGCCGGGGTAGTTGACGGACTGGATCGACACCGCCGACGCGTCGGCCAGGCCGGGCGTGATCCGGAACTGCGAGTCCTGGACCGGGGTCACGCCCGCGTCGATGCGCACGTCGAAGTTGGCGTGCCGGACGAACCGGTCCGGGAAGTTGAAGGACTGGAGGCGGTTGATCGGCCGGGACACGCCGTACTTGCCCAGGACGCGGCTCTCCTCGGCGGCGGTCAGGCTCATGATGCCGCCGTGGCGCTTGCGGTTGGTGCCCAGGGAGTAGTCCGACACCGTGCGGAAGTTGGCGGTGCTGCCCAGGTTCGTGGACGTGATCGGCATGTACCCGCGGCCGGTCGCGAACTGGTCCAGCCACAGCGCCCACTCGGTGCGGCCGTTGAACGGCATCCACATCGGACCCTCGACGACGTTGCCGCCGGTGGCGCCGTTGGAGATGCCCATGTGGGACAGGTCGCCGATCCGCGTCCACGCGCCCAGCACGCTGTTGCTGCCCTCGATGGTGATCTGCCCGTCGGCGGAGGCCCGGTAGTAGCGGAAGCCGCCGACGCTGGTGGGCGACTCGACGATCTGGGTGTCGATGATGCCCTGGCTGCCCGGTCGGTCGATGTAGAGCTGCGGGGCGGTGAACGAGACGAAGTCCCGCGTCCGCACGTAGTAGATCCGGTGCTTCTTGACGCCGTTGAGGGTCGCGTTCGTCGCCCAGTAGACGACGTAGTCGCCGCTCGCCGGGTCGTAGATCGCCTCGGGCGCCCACGCGTCACCCGCGCCCGAGATCGCCCCGGCCACGTTGATCAGGCGCGGCGCGGACCAGTTCACCAGGTCCCTGGACTCCCAGGCGACCAGTGAGGTGCTGCCGCGGTTGGCGGCGTCGCTCCACGACGTGCCGCTGGCGATGCGCAGGTCGGTGGCGATGATCCAGTACCGGTCACCGCTGGGGGAGCGGACGATCGCGGGGTCGCGCACGCCCTTCGTGCCCACAGTGGACAGCAGCACCGGAGCGCCGTCGTTCAGGTCGGTCCAGTGGAGGCCGTCCTTGCTGTGCGCGAAGTAGAGCTGCTCGCCGATGGCGGTCTCGCCGGTGAAGTGCGCCATCAGGTAGCCGGTGAAGGGGTCGGCGGCCGACGCCCGGTCCACGGCGACCAGGACGTGGGCGGTGAGCAGCAGCAACGCCGTGAGCAGGGTCGCACCCGCGCGCGACAGTGTTCGTTGCACGGTCTTCCTTCCTGGCGGTTACAGGGTGGGGACGATCGGGGCGATGGTGCCGTCGGCGTTGAAGACCATGCGGTCGACGGTGACCTCGCGGTTGGTGCCGTTGCCGCCGGGCACGGCGAAGCGGTGGTAGGCGATGTACCAGGTGTCCGTACCTGGCACTTGGACGACGGAGTGGTGGCCGGTGCCCTTGATGCCCAGCTCCAGGCGCTTCTGCAGCACGACACCGCGTTTGGTCCACGGGCCGAGCGGCGAGGGACCGGTGGCGTAAGCGACTTGGTAGTTCTCGTCGCGGGTGTCGTTCTCCGACCACATGAAGTAGTAGGTGCCGTTGCGCTTGAGCACGAAGGACGCCTCACGGAACCCGGTGGTGGTGATGGTGCGGACGGCCGCGGGGTCGAAGGACACCATGTCGGCGTTCAACGGCACCACGTACGCCGCGCCGTTGCCCCAGTACAGGTAGGACCGCCCGTCGTCGTCGGTGAACACCATCGGGTCGATGGCCTGCCCCGGGTAGGTGCCACCCCGGACCAGCGGTGCGCCCAGGGCGTCGCGGAACGGCCCGGTGGGGGAGTCGGACACGGCGACGCCGAGGTGCTTGCGGGTGTCCCCCGAGGCCGCGCCGCCGCTGAAGTACAGGTAGTAGCGGCCGTTCCTGGCCACCACCGCCGGTGCCCACGCCGAGTTGTCCGCCCAGGACACGTCCGGTCCGTGGTCGAGGATGACGCCGTGGTCGGTCCAGTTCACCAGGTCGGTCGAGGAGAACGCCTTGTAGTAGGGGGCGGACCAACTCGCGTAGCCGTCCGTGGTCGGGTACAGGTAGTACCGGCCGTTGAAGTAGGCGATGTGCGGGTCGGCGAACAGGCCGGGGATCACCGGTCCCTTGGTGGTCTTCGGCGTCCACGGCGTGGTCAGCCGGAACGAGCTGTCCGCGCGGAACCCCGCGGTGTCCTCGAACTTGTCCACCCACAGCTCGAAGTTCCGGTGCCGCAACCGCCGGTCGGGGTAGTTGACCGGCACCAGCGACACCGAGCCCGCCACCGACCCGTCCACGGGGCAGAAGGTCGCGTCCTCGCGGAAGGTCGGCGTGCCGGCGTTGGCCTCCAGGCGGATGCGGAAGTCGTAGTGCCGCAGGAACATCCCGTTGGCCGCTTGGAAGGAGTAGCAGGCGGGCGACGCCAGGCCGTTGACGATGGTGAAGGTGGCGTCGGACTTGGTCTGCGCCGAACTGCCCGAGGTCACGGCGTCGAGCCGGCCCAGGTAGTCGGCGTGGCGGACGAACCGGCCGGGGTAGTTCACCGCTTCCAGCGACCGGGCTCCCGTGGGCAGGGTGGCGGCGGACGCCGGGAGGGCGGGCAGGGTGACGGTCGAGGCCAGGACGAGGGAGGACACCGCGAGCAGCCGTGCCCGTCGGTTCATGACGTGCTCCGTTCTCCGTTGAGCGGGGCAAGTGCTGGTTAGCGCTAACATCTCACTTCGTCGCCGCCCCCAGTCAATCTCACTTGGTGCGGCTGACGCAGGGCCAGCGAAATTGTTAGCGCTAACTTTCGAGCGGGCACCATGACACCACGACGGCGACTCGGGCGTCAACGCCCCGTGCGGCCGACGTAGTCGATGCGGCCGAAACGAGCAGGATCCGTCGAAACGATTCGACAGCGCATTCTCATTGCATTCGCCAAGTCCTGGTCAATAGCCTCCCGGGTGGTTGTCGAACCGTTTCGACACAACGCGCGAGGAGTGCAGATGCGACATCGTCAGGCAGTGCTCGCCGTGGGGGCCGCCGGCGCGCTGGCTCTGGCCGGCATCGGGATGACGGCCCTTCCCGCCTCGGCGGCCTCCGGCTGCTCGATCACCTACGCGGTGCAGAGCCAGTGGCAGGGCGGCTTCACCGCGTCCGTGGCGATCACGAACCTCGGCGACCCGGTGTCGAGCTGGACGGCGGCGTTCGACTTCCCGAAGACCGACCAGAAGGTCGGTCAGGGGTGGAGTGCCACGTGGACGCAGTCCGGCACACGGGTGTCGGCGGCGAGCCTGGGCTGGAACGGGTCGCTGGGGACGGGCGCGTCCACGACGATCGGGTTCGTCGGCTCGTGGCGTGACGCCAACCCGGTGCCCACGTCGTTCTCCCTCAACGGCACCACGTGCAACGGCACCGTCCCGACCACGACCACCACGACCACCACGACGACCACCCCGCCGGGGGACGAACCGGCGCCGAAGCTGCACGTCTCCGGCAACAAGCTGGTGACCGCGGACGGTGAGCCGTACCGGTTGCTCGGGGTGAGCCGGTCCAGCAGTGAGTTCGCCTGTGTGCAGGGCAAGGGGATGTGGGACGGCGGTCCGGTGGATCAGGCGTCGGTGGATGCGATGAAGACGTGGAACATCCACGCGGTGCGGATCCCGTTGAACGAGGAGTGTTGGCTGGGTGTCAACGGCTCGCCCGGCGGGGCCGCGTACCAGCAGGCCGTGAAGGATTACGTGGATCTGTTGGTGCGCAACGGGATCAGTCCGATTCTGGACCTGCACTGGACGTGGGGTGCGTACACCAACAGTCCGGATTGGCATTGCAAGGACGAGCACGCGGTGTGCCAGAAGCCGATGCCGGACGCGAAGTACGCCCCGCAGTTCTGGGCGGGCGTGGCGAGTGTGTTCAAGGGCAACGACGCCGTCGTGTTCGACCTGTTCAACGAGCCGTACCCGGAGATGGCCGCGGACTGGAACAAGACTCTGGGCTGGCAGTGCTGGCGTGACGGCGGCACGTGTACCGGTCTGCCCTACGAGACGGCCGGGATGCAGGACCTGGTCGACGCGGTGCGCGCGACCGGTGCGACCAACGTGCTGCTGTTGGGCGGGTTGGAGTGGGCGAACGACATGCGGGAGTGGCTGGCGTACAAGCCGACCGACCCGCGCAACAACCTGGCCGCGTCCTGGCACGCCTACAGCTTCAACGCCTGTGCCACCGAGTCGTGTTGGGACACCCAGGTCGCCCCGCTGGCCCAGCAGGTCCCGGTCGTGCTCGGCGAGTTCGGCCAGGACAACTGCGGTTTCGACTACATGGGGCGGCTGGCGGACTGGGCCGACGCCCACCACATCAGCTACCTCGCGTGGACGTGGACCCCGTGGGGCTGCACGTCCGGCGCGGTACTGATCAAGGACTGGGCCGGCACCCCCGAACCCGGCATCGGCGAGGGCTACAAAGCCCACCTCCTCACCCAAGACCCCTACGCCACTCGCTAACCTGACGACCCACTAGAGCCGCCCCTGCCGACGACCCGGCGGGGGCGGCTCTCGTGCACGAGCGCGACCACGACGAACCGTGTGCGTGGCACTGACAACAGGCCGATGTCAGCGCAAGCTATGACCGAGGCCACAACGACTCGTTCCGGGGGTGTCGACCATGCGTGCCCGTGATCTCGCCGAGGACTACCCGCTCGTGAAGCTGAGCGACAACGCGTTGGACGTCGCGCGTCTCATAGCCGAGCAACGCCGTCCCGGCGTGGTCGTGGTGGACGACGACCGCAAGCCGGTGACCGTGCTGCCCGCGTCCCAGGTGCTGCGGTTCAGCGTGCCCGGGTACGTGCAGGAGGACCCGTCGCTGGCCCGGGTCTACGACGAGCAGGGTGGCGCAGACGTCTGCGTGCGCAAGCTGTCGGACCGGTCGGTCGGGGAAGTCCTGCCGCCCAAGGAGAAGCGGTACGAGTTGCCGATGGTGACCGGTGACGCGACGGTGCTGGAGTGCGCCGCGACGATGGCCCGCCTGCACACGCCGCTGATCGTGGTCGCCGACCACGACCGCATCCACGGCGTCGTCACCGCGTCGCACCTGTTGGAGGTCATCCTGAACGCCTCGGAGTCGCCCGCATGACGCTCGGCCAGGTCTTGGCGGTGGTGGTGTTCGTCGGGGCGTACGTCCTGATCGCCACCGAGCGGGTCCACCGCGTCGCCGCCGCCCTCGGTGGCGCCGCGCTCATGCTCGCCCTCCGCCTGACCGACGGTGAGACCGCGTTCCACTCCCTCGACGCCGGCATCGACTGGAACGTGGTGTTCCTGCTGCTGGGCATGATGGTCATCGTCGGGGTGCTCAAGCAGACCGGCCTGTTCGAGTACCTGGCCATCGCGGCGGCCAAGCGCGCTCGCGGCAGGCCCTACGCGATGCTGGTCGTGTTCGTGGTGATCACCGCGACGGCATCGGCCGCGTTGGACAACGTCACCACGGTGCTGCTGATCGCGCCGGTGACCTTCCTGGTGTGCGACCGGCTCGGGCTCAACCCGATCCCGTTCCTGATCGCCGAAGTCATGGCGTCCAACATCGGCGGCACCGCGACCCTGATCGGCGACCCGCCCAACATCATCATCGCCAGCCGCGCCGGGTTCTCCTTCAACGACTTCCTCGTTCACCTGGCACCGTTCATCGTGGTGCTGATGGTGGTGTTCGTGGTCGTGTGCCGGTGGCTGTTCCGCGACGCCTTCCGCTACGACGAGAAGCGCGTCGCCGAGGTCATGGCGCTATCGGAGCGGGAAGCGATCCGCAACCGGACGCTGCTGTGGCAGAGCCTGGCCGTGCTCGCGCTGGTGCTGGCCGGGTTCACCCTGCACAGCGCGCTGCACGTGGAGCCGTCGGTGGTGGCGCTACTGGGCGCGGGCCTGCTGGTGCTGATCTCGAAGGTGACCACCGAGGAGGCCATCGCCGACGTCGAGTGGGAGACCTTGGTCTTCTTCATGGGCCTGTTCGTCATGGTCGGCGCGCTGGTCGAGACCGGGGTGATCGGCGAGGTGTCCCACGCGCTGGCCGGCGCGGTCGGCGGTCAGCCCCTGGTGGCGGTGCTCGGGCTGCTGGGGATCTCGGCGGTGCTGTCGGCCGTGGTGGACAACATCCCGTACGTGGCGACGATGTCCCCGATCGTGGGCGACCTGGTATCGGCGCAGGGTGGCACGGCCCAGTCCGAGGCGCTGTGGTGGTCGCTGGCGCTGGGCGCGGACCTGGGCGGCAACGCGACGGCGGTGGGCGCGAGCGCCAACGTCGTCGCCCTGGGCTTGGCGGCGCGCAACGGCACACCCATCAGCTTCTGGACCTTCACCCGTTACGGCCTGGTGGTCGCGGGCCTGTCGGTCCTGCTGGCCGCGCCCTACCTGTGGCTGCGCTACTTCGTGGTCGGGTGAGCCGGCACGCCGTCGACCACGCACTGTGCGGCTCGGTTCCCTGATCCGGTGGAAAGGGGAGCCCGGTCGGTGACACCCACGGTCCACAGAGGACGCCTCGCCGCCGCGGTGCCACGATGGGCGGGCCTGGGGACCGGTGCACCGACCCGTGGAGACGACGATGACGTACCGGAGGCGGCTGTCGGTGGTGCTCGTCGCCGCCGCGATCGTGGTGGTGAGCACGGGTGCGGTGTCGCCGCTCGCCGGGGCCGAGCGCGGCGCGGTGGACCTGGTGCTCGACGGCGACTCGCTGACCTGGGACCGGATGGTCGAGGTGCTGGAGGCGGACCGGGTGAGCGTCCGGCTGGACCTCAAAGCGCGGCAGAAGATGGCCGACGCCCGCGGCGGTGCCCTGGACGCGCTCGCCGGCGGGCAGCGGGTGTACGGCTGGAACCAGGCGCTGGGCCCGCTGAAGGACCAGCCGCTGGCCGAGGCCGACCGCGTGGAGTTCCAGCGCCGCGTGCTGCGGTCGCACGCGGCCGGGGTCGGTCCGGCGCTGCCGGACCGGGTGGCGCGGCTGGCGCTGGTGCTGCGGGCCAACACGATGGCGCGCGGCACGATGGGCGTGCGGCCGGAGTTCGTGGACCGGATCCTGGCGCTGGTGCAGGCCGGGGTCACGCCGCGGATGCCCGAGATCGGCTCCCTGGGCACCGGCGACCTGCAACCCATGGCCGCCGCCGGCCTGGTGCTCACCGGCGAACCCGCGCCGGCCCGCTTCCGAGGTCGGGAGGCCCCGGCGCCCGAGGTGCTGGCCGAGGCCGGCCTGCCGGTGGAGTTCACCCTGGCGCAGGGGGAGGCGTTGCCGCTGATCAGCGGCAGCAGCGTGCTCACCGCGCGTTACGTCGACGCGGTCGTGCGGGCCGAACGCCTGGCCGACACCTTCGACGGTGCCTTCGCGCTGTTCCTGGAGGCGACGAGGGCCGAGCAGGGCGCGTTCGACGCCCGCACCCACGAGGAGCGGCGCATCCCCGCCGAGGAGCGGGCGGCGGCGACGGTCCGGGCCCTGGTCTGCGGCACCGGGTGGATGACCGACGAGGGGCGCAAGCGGCTGGGCGAGGACCACCCCCGCGTGCAGGACGCGGTGTCCGTGCGCGCCACCCCGCACATCACCGGCGCCTTCCGGCAGCGGCTGGCCGACGCCCGGGGTCACGTCGAGCGCGAGGCCAACGCCTCCACGTCCAACCCGCTGGTCTTCCCCAAGCCCGGCGGCGGCCACGAGTTCGTGATGGGCGGCAACTGGGACGCGGCCCTGCTCGGCCACGAGATCGACTCGCTCAACGCGCAGGTCGCCGACCTGGGCGTGCTGTCGCAGGAGCTGTCCGCGCGGCTGCTGGCCGACAAGTGGAGCTACCACCTGCCCGCGAACCTCGCGGGCGGCGAGGTCGGGCTGAACTCGGGCCTGGTGCAGGTCCAGACCGTCGCCGTCGCCCTGGTGCCGGAGATGCAGCGGCTCGCCACCCCGGCGGGCACGCTGTCGAGGCCGGCGAAGTTCGGCCAGGAGGACCACAACACCATGGCCATGGCGTCCGTGCGGGCGCTGCACGACAACCTGGACCGCCTCGACACCGTCCTGGCCGTCCAACTCCTCATGGCGGCCCAGGGCATCGACCTCATCAGCGAGAAGATGGCCGGCCTGCCCCTCGGCGCGGGCACCCGCCGCATCCACGACCTGGTCCGCCGCCACGTGCCCCGCCTGGACGACGACCGCTACCAGACCCCCGACCTGGAGAAGACCACGGACCTCGTGCGCGGCGCGGAGATCAGCCGCGAGGTCCGCGCCGCCACCACACCCGGCGAGAACCGGTGCGCGGCCTGAGCCGCAGTCCTCACCGACCACCGCTCGGCGCACCGCCGAACGTCACGTCCGCGGCCGGGACCACCCGGAGCGTGCCACCCGGGTGGATCGCCGTGCCGAGGACCCGGTTGTGGTGGGCGATGACCTGCTCGGCGGTGAGACCGGCAGCCGGGTCGCCCTCGACGGCGGGCGAGTGGGCGTCACCGACCAGCACGACGTCCAGTCCGTGGCTGAGAGTCGAGCGGGCGGTCGCGTCGACGCAGTAGTCGGTCGCCAGACCGGCCAGGACGATGGTGTCCACTGTGGACTCGGCGAGCCGCGCGGCGAGATCGGTGCCGTAGAAGGCGTCCGTCGCGGTCTTGTGGATCACGACGTCTGACGGCCCGAGCCCGAGCCCGGGACTGAGCCGCGTACCGGGGGAAGCGGGGTCGAACGCCGAACCGGCCGGCCCCACCTGCCGCAACGCCACCACAGGCACCCCGTGGTCCCGGGCACGCCGCACCAGCACCGCGATCCGCTCGACCAACTCCTCACCACGCCAGACCAACGGCACCAACATCTCTTGCACATCGACAACCACCAACGCGGCCCTCATGCCACCCCAGCCTAGGGTCGTCGAGGTGTTCAGCCCTCTTCCGAGCCGGCCGGGTGGGGTTTGCGGAGCTTGGTGGCCATGACGGCGGCTTGGGTGCGGCGTTCGAGGCCGAGTTTGGCGAGCAGGTGGGAGACGTAGTTCTTGACCGTCTTCTCCGCGAGGAACATCTTCTCCGCGATCTGCCGGTTGGTCAGGCCCTGGCCGATGAGGTCGAGGACGGTGCGCTCCTGCTCGGTGAGCATCCGCACGGGGTCGCCCTCTTCGCGTTCCCGCCGGATGCGGTTGAGCAGGGCGGTGGTGGAGCGGGCGTCCAGGAGGGAGCCGCCGGAGGCGACGGTGCGGACGGCGTTGACCAGGTCGTTGCCGAGGATGCGCTTGAGGACGAAGCCCGAGGCGCCGGCCATGATGGCGTCGAACAGGGCCTCGTCGTCGGTGAACGAGGTGAGCATCAGGCAGTTGAGGTCGGGCAGGCGGGAGCGCAGTTCCCGGCACAGTTCGATGCCGTTGCCATCGGGTAGCCGCACGTCCAGGACGGCGACGTCCGCGCCGCTGCCGGGGACGCGGGCCAGCGCTTCGGCGACCGAGCCGGCCTCGCCGACCACCTCCAGGTCGTCGGCGCTGTTGAGCAGCTCCCTGACCCCGACCCGGACGACCTCGTGGTCGTCGACCAAGAACACCTTCACCCTGCCCACCTCCGCCGCACGGACCTGACCCTCCCGGCCGGACGCGCCGCCGAA
Source organism: Saccharothrix variisporea (assembly GCF_003634995.1). Taxonomy (GTDB): domain Bacteria; phylum Actinomycetota; class Actinomycetes; order Mycobacteriales; family Pseudonocardiaceae; genus Actinosynnema; species Actinosynnema variisporeum. The sequence continues at coordinate 457,862 of NZ_RBXR01000001.1, forward strand.
CAGGGTAGAAGGTCCCTGGTGCCGGTCACGGCGTGCGAGCGGCGATTACCACGATCGAGCGGGTCGAACGACGGCGCAGTCGGCCGTTGTACAGTTGAAGAAGTTTTCAACTCTGCAACTCCCCGGAGGTGGGGCGTGCCCCTCCCGCTGCACGAGGCCAAGGCCGAGTTCTTCCGGATCCTCGGGCACCCCGTGCGGATCCGGGTGCTGGAGCTGCTCCAGGACGGACCCAAGCCGGTGCGCGACCTGCTGGCCGACATCGGGATCGAGGCGTCCAGCCTCTCCGCGCAGCTCGCGGTGCTGCGCCGGTCGGGGGTGGTGCGGGCCAACCGGGACGGCACGACCGTCGTCTACGCCCTGACCAGCGACGACGTCGGCGAGTTGCTGCGGGTCGCGCGGAAGGTGCTGACCGGGCTGCTCGACGGGCAGAACGAGCTGCTGGCGATGTTGCGCGCCGAGGAGCGGGCGTGACGGCGTTCCTGCCGGTCCGGGCGGACTGGGTCGGTGCGACGCGGCGCGACCTGGTGGCCGGGGTGACGGTGGCGGTGGTGGCGTTGCCGCTGGCGCTGGGGTTCGGGGTCGCCTCGGGGCTGGGTGCGGCATCCGGCCTGGTCACCGCGGTGGTGGCGGGTGCGTTGGCGGCGGTGTTCGGGGGTTCCAGCCTCCAGGTGTCCGGGCCGACTGGTGCCATGACGGTGGTGCTGGTGCCGATCGTGGCCCGGTACGGCGTGGACGGGGTGCTCACGGTCGGGCTGCTCGCCGGGGTGCTGCTGGTGGTGCTCGCGGTGGCACGGGCCGGGCGTTACATGCGGTACGTGCCGGTGCCGGTGGTGGAGGGCTTCACGATCGGCATCGCCGCGGTGATCGCGTTGCAGCAGGTCCCGGCCGCGCTGGGTGTGCCTGCGCCCGAGGAGGACCACGTGGTGGGGGCGGTCGTGGCGGCCGTGGCCGAGTTCGTGGCGGCGCCGCGGTGGGAGGCGGTCGCGCTGGCCGGCGGGGTCGCGGTGGTGGTGCTGGTGGGCGCGCGGTGGCGGCCGGGGGTGCCGTTCTCGTTGCCCGCGGTGGTCGTGGGCACGCTGGCCGCGCAGTGGCTCCCGGTCGCGCGGATCGGGGACCTCCCGGCGTCGCTGCCCGCGCCTTCGCTGGCGTTCCTGGACCTGGGTGCGGTGTGGTCGCTGCTGCCCTCGGCGGTGGCGGTGGCCGCGTTGGCGGCGTTGGAGAGCCTGCTGTCGGCGGCGGTGGCGGACGGGATGAGCGTCAACCAGCGGCACGACCCGGATCGCGAGCTGTTCGGGCAGGGGTTGGCGAACCTGGTGGTGCCGCTGTTCGGCGGGGTGCCCGCCACGGCGGCCATCGCGCGCACGGCGGTCAACGTCCGTTCCGGCGCGACCTCGCGGCTGGCGGCGTTGACCCACGCGGTGGTGTTGCTGCTGATCGTGCTGGTCGCCGCGCCCTGGGTGTCGCGGGTTCCGCTGGCGGTGCTGGCCGGTGTCCTGCTGGCCACGGCGGTCCGGATGGTCGAGGTCGGTTCGGTGCGGGCGTTGGTGCGCTCGGGCCGCTCGGATGCGGCCGTGCTGGTGTTGACGGCGGTGGCGACGCTCGCGCTGGACCTCGTGACCGCCGTGATCGTCGGCCTGGTGCTGGCGGGGGTGTTCGCGTTGCGCGCGGTGTCGCGCACGGCCCGGCTGGAGGAGGTGCCGCTGGAGCCGGGCGACCACCGGGCGGAGGAACGGGCGCTGCTGGCCGAGCACATCGTGGCTTACCGCCTGGACGGTCCGCTGCTGTTCGCCGCGGCCCACCGGTTCCTGCTGGAGCTGACCGAGATCGCCCCGGTGTCGGTGGTGGTCCTGCGGATGTCCCGGGTGTCGGCGATCGACGCCACGGGCGTGCACGTGCTGCGCGATGCCGTGCGCCGCTTGGAACACCGGGGGATCACGGTCCTGATGTCGGGCGTGCGCGAGGAACACCGGCGGGCGTTGGGCACGCTGGACGTACGGGCGTTCGACCACACCCCGGACGCCATCGACCACGCCCGCGCCCTGCTGGAGGAACGCAACCTCCTGCCGTGAACTGGCTGATGTCGGCCGATTGCCTGATAGCGCGCTCGCCCGCACGTCCGAGTCGATACGCTCTGGCCGGGCCACGTCACCGCGGGGGAGGGGACCATTCCATGCCACCTGGTCGGATAGCGCCGAATCCCGATCATCCGCTGATCCGGCACCTGAACGGCGATTTCGGCAACGCGCAGTACATGATCGCCTGGCTGCACCGGCTCTACATCCAGCTCGAAGGCCCGATGTACCCCGGGTACGACCGCTACCTGGACATGGAACACGGGAACCCGTACTACTTCGGTATCACGACCGAGGACTACCTCCACCCGCTGGACGTGCTGAGCGGTCAGGACATCGCCCTGATGGAGAGCGTCCACCACATCCTGGAGAGCGCCCGGTACAAGAACGACAACAACCGGACCGACGATCGGATCAGCCAGTTCGTCTTCAACGACCTGAACGCCGACCTGGAACGGGCGCAGAACACCTGGAAGGGCGCGACGGCCGACAGCGTCCACCAGTACCGCAAGGATTTCCAGAACTTCTACCCGGAGCACCAGAAAGCGATCGGTCAACTCGGCAACTGCCTGGTCGCCTACGCGGGTGTGATCCGTGAGGCCCGCAAGGACGTCGACAAGATCGTCGGACAGTTCTACGACGCGCTGGAGAACTACTACTACTCGTCGAGCTTTCCGCTCGACTACGTCATCGTGGTCCTCGACCTGCTCGTCGGCTTCATCTTCGACAAGCTGCCGCTGAAACCCACCGAGGAGCGCATCTTCAGCGCCGTCCTCGGCAAGGCGATCAGCGACGCGGGCACCCAAGCGGGCCAATCGGTCGGGGGCGACGACCTGCTGGACATCGCGAAGGCCTACCTCACCGCCGCCAACGACGTGTGCGACAAGGCGAAGGCGCAGATCAGGGCGCTCACCGAACGCCTGCGAACGGAGGTCGAGACCACCCTGCTGAACATGGGCCCGGTGCCCGTGCCGTCACCTCCCGCGACCGTGTCCGACGGGTTCGAGGTGGACTTGGGCGTGCTGGGCACCCTGGTCGCCACCACGGCGTCGTCCATCGCCTACTTCGAGCAGAACGCCCGAGACCTGCACATCGGAGCCAGTGGCGTGACTTCGGGCTACCCGTTGCTCGGCGGGCAGGGTGGGTCCGGCGCGTTCTTCCACACCGGCAAGGACTTCTCCGACGCGTTCGTCGGGGCGTACCAGCGCGTCACCGACACGTACCAGGCCTTCATCGACGGGCTCAAGCGCCTCCACCAAGGCCTTCAAGACGCCTACGACACCTACAACGCCACGGAAACCCAGGTCAGGCAGTCGTTCGGCAGCCTCGCGGCGACGTTCGGGAAACTGTGATCCCGTCGTCGGAACCGGGCTTGTGGTTCGAGGTCCGATCCCGTAGCCCTGAAGCCCCGCTCCGGCTCGGGTTCCAGCGGCTGATGGCAGCCTGCCGCCTGGCACGTGTTCCCTGACTTGGCTCAAGATCGCTGATCTTGGGCAACCCGATCGGGTCGCCGGCATCCATCTCATGCCGCCGCTCGCACCGCCCGATCCGGCCACGTTGGACGACCTCACCGGTGCCGAGCGGGCGGCGCTCGCGACACTGCGGGAGGCGGACGAATGGGGCTCCGGATACTCGGCGCAGCAGTCGACCCGGCCGCAGACGGTCGGCTACGGGCTGGTCGACTCGCCGGCCGCCCTCTGCGCCTGGATCGTCGAGAAGTTCTGGTCGTGGACCGACTCCGGTGGCGACCTGCATCGGGTTAGTACCCGGGATGAGCTGCTCGACAACCTGATGCTCTACTGGCTGCCCGGCTCCGGTGCCTCATCCGCCCGGCTGTACCGGGAAAGCCTCCGGCAGGTCAACGAATGGATCTCCGGGTCGGCGGTGGGCGGAGCGCCGGTTCCCGAACATCCGGTACTGGAACGAGCCCGGCAAGGGCGGCCACTTCGCGACGTTCGAGCAGCCGGCGTTGTTCGTCGACGAGGTCCGGTCATTCTTCCGGCTGGCCCGCTGATGGTCACCCGTTCTCGGTAAGCGGCTGGCTGAAAACCAACAAGTGCCCATCGGGTGTCCGTACGTTGAAGTCGCGCATCCCGTAGGGCCGGTCAGCCAGTGGCTCGACGATGTCGGCGCCGCGGGCGCGCAGCTCGTCGTGGCAGGAATCGACGTCGTCGACGATAACCGTCACCCTGGCCGGGCCGACGCTGCTTTCGGCGTACAGGTGGAACTCGGCGGTGTCGCGGATCACGGCCGCGTAGCTAGGTGGGGTCTCCCAGGTGAATATGGTGTCGAATCCGAGCACGTCCGTGAAGTACGACCGCGCTGCCTGCACATCTCGGCACGGCAGCACGGGAACCGCCACCCGCATGACCATTCCGTCACCTTACCCGACTTTGGCTCAAGATCGCTGATCTTGGGTAGAGTGCTGGCTGTTGAGCTGCGGTCTCGTCGTCTGAACGGCGAAAACCTGTGCACTGAGCGGCCGGTTCCAGGCTGTCTCTCGTGGCGTATGTGCGCACGGTGAAGACGGCGTCGGGGGCCAGGGCGGTGCAGATCGTGCACTCCTCGCGTCGCGGGTCGCGGGACATCGAGCACATCGGCTCGGCGCATGACGATGCGGCGTTGGAGGCGCTCAAGGCGGTGGCGAGGCAGCGTCTGGCTGTGGGGCGGCCCGAGCTCGACTTCGGCCCGGACTTCGCGGCGTTGCAGGCCGGCAGTGGTGCTGGTGGTGGGCCGCTTGCGATCACGTCGTCGCGGATGGGGTACCTGTGGGACGCGCTCGGCCACGCCTACCAACTGTTGGGGTTCGAGGAGGCCGCTGGTGGTGACGAGGTGTTCCGATTACCGGTGCCGGCACGGATCGTCGAGCCGACCAGCAGGCTGGACAGTCTGCGGGTGGTCGAGGAGGCAGGTTTCGACCCGCCGGCGCCCCGCTCCGGCTCGGGTTCCCGCGGCTGATGGCAGCCTGCCGCCCGGCACGTGTTCCGCGTGCCCTCGGCAGGAGTCGAACCTGCATCTCCGCCGTCGGAGGGCGGTGTCGTGTCCGTTGGACCACGGGGGCTGGGGTCGTACCCCCACCAGGAATCGAACCTGGACTTCGGCGTTCGTAGCGCCGCGCTCTTTCCGTTGAGCTATGGGGGTGTTCGAAAAAAAGGGGTGAAAAGAAAAGCCGCCCGGTCGGTTTCCCGACGGGGCGGCTCCCGGGTCGAGCCTCTAGCGAGGTCGGGAGACCGCCTGGTTGACGGCGCGTCGGCGCGTCACGCGTCGCCGCTGTGCGCTGGTGGCCGTCATTTGTCGTCTCCTCGATGTCCCGTGGTGTGGAGTCAGTGTGCACCCCGGTGGGGGAAGGGGCAATTCTATTTTTTGGGGACCAGGTGCTCGCGGGACGTTCGCCAGGCCTGGTCGCGGTCGAATTCCGGCATCCACCAGCGGTGGGTGTGGAGGGTGCCCGCGTTGGCGAAGCGTCGGACGATCTGCGTGTGCGGCGGCCGGCGGACGAAGGACTTCAGGGCGTCTTCGGACGTCCAGACCGATACCGAGCCGCTGCGACCCGCGAGGGGCATGGTCCACAGCCACATGCCCACCGCGCCCGGCATGCTCGGCCAGGCGTTGGCGAGGCTGCGGCCGGCTCTTGCCACTGCCAGGAGGTCGCGGCGGCGGGTCGCGTGGAAGTCGGTCACCGCCACCAGGACCGGGCCGCCCGACGCCGGACCCGCCTGCCAACCGGTCCTCAGCACGGGACGGCCGGGGTGGGCGCGGTGACGAAGGTGACGACCTCGTGCAGCACGTCGGCGTCGGTGAGGATCCGGTGGTGGCCCAAACCGTTGGTGCTGACCAGTTTCGCGTCCGGCCAGGCGGACGCCAGGGCCTCGCCGTTGACGTGACCGACCTCCCGGTCGCGCTCGTCGTGGACCACCAGCAACGGCGGCAGGGTCTGGCCGGTCGCGCGGGACGGGATGTCGAAGGACGACATCGCCCGGCCGGCGACCTTTTCCAAGCGGGCGATGAAGGCGCGGTGCACGCGGTCGCCGAAACCGAGGAAACGGGCGAACAGGTGCGTCTGCGCCATGGGGTCGGCCATGGGTGCGATGAACGCGAGCCTGGTGGCGGACAGGCCGTCCAGCACGGCCAGCGCGGTCGCCGTGGCGCCCATCGAGTGGGCGACGATGCCGTGTGCCGGGCCGAATTCGGCGACGACGGCGGTCAGGGCGTCGGCGAACTCCGGCAGCGTCGCCCGGCGGCCCAGCGTCCCGGGGCCGGACTCGCCGTGGCTCAGCGCGTCGAACGCGACGACCTGGTAGCCGGCGGCCACGAGCGGGGCGACGAAGCGGCCGAGTTGGTTGCGGTGGCCGCCCCACCCGTGCACCAGGTACACGACGGGACCGCCGGAACCCCAGGTCTCGGCGAGGACCGTGCTCCCGTGCAGGGGGACGAGGTGTCGGACACCGGGTTGCGGCGCGGCTGATGGTCGCGCGTGCCGGGGTGTGCACCAGATCCGGAGCGCGAGGCGGCCTCCGAGGGCGGGTGCGACGCGTTCCAGCAGTCCGAAACCGGTTCGGACGAACTTAGCACGAACGATCGTGCTTTTCTTGACCCGCGAACTGGCCATGGTCTTCCCCCTGGTGGTTCACGCCCGCGCGGCGGCGAGCAGCTTGTCGAAGGCGTACCGGGTCCGCGCTTCCGCGGCCGGGTCGTCCAGCAGTCGGCGCGCGTGGAAGAACGCCAGCATCACGCCGTGGACGTCGTGGGCGAACTGCTCGGGGTCGGCGTCCCGGCGGAAGTCGCCCTCGCTGATCCCGGTGCGGAACATCTGCGCGACCGAGTCGGCGAAGTCGAGGTGGTCGCGCACGAGCTGGTCGCGGATCGGGCCGGGCTGGTCGTCGTACTCGGCGGAGGCCGACACGAACAGGCACGCCGAGCTGCGGTCCTTGGTGGTCGCGAGCCAGTGCTCGAACAGCGCGCGCACCCGGGCCTCGCCGCGCGGTGCGGCCAGCGCCGGGCGCACGACCTGGTCCACGAACAGCTGCCGGGCGTGCGCGAGCACCTGCGCCTGCAACAGCTCCTTGGACCGGAAGTGGGCGAACAGGCCGCTCTTGGACATGCCGGTGTCCTCCGCCAGCGACCCGATGGTCAACCCGGACAACCCGATCCGGCTGGCGGTGGCGGCGGCGCGCTCCAGCACGGCCTGTTTGGTCGCCTCACCCTTGCTCACGTCACCAGTTCAGCACGAACGTTCGTTTTCGGCAAGCTCACCGCCGCGGCAGGTAGGCCACGGCCTCGATCTCGATGCGCAGGTCGGGGTTGGACAGCGGGGCCAGCACGGTGGAGCGGGCGGGGTAGGGGGCGGTGAAGTACTCGGCGTAGACGCGGTTCATCGGCTCGAACAGGGTGGCGTTGAGCAGGAACACGGTCACCTTGCAGACGTCGGCGAGCGTCCCGCCCGCCGCCTCGACCACCGCCTGGACGTTGTCCAGCACCGCCCTGGTCTCGGCCTCGAAGTCCCCGACGACGATGCTGCCGTCGGGCCGTGCGGCGATCTGCCCGGACACGTAGACGTAGTCGCCGGCGCGCACGCCGTGCGGCAGGGGCAGGTCGAGCTTGGCGACGCGGTCGCTCACGATCTCCTCGATCATGCCCCCGATCCTCGCAGGACCGCCGGCGTCGAGGGTCCACGAGCTGGGACGCCCCACCGCCGGAGGCAGGCCGAGGGGCGAGGGCTCAGGGCTGGAGGCCGGCCAGGGCGAAGAACTCCTGCCGGGACCGGGCGTCCTCGCGCAGCACGCCGTGCAGGGACGAGGTGACGGTCCGGGACCCCGCCGCGCGCACGCCGCGCAGGGACATGCACAGGTGCTCCGCCTCGATCACCACGCCGACGCCGCGTGGGGCGAGGTGGTCCTGGAGCCAGTCGGCGACTTGCTTGGTCAGGCGTTCCTGCACCTGCAGGTCGCGGGCGAACAGCTCCATCACCCGGGCCAGCTTGGACAGGCCCAGGATGCGCTCGCCGGGCAGGTAGCCGACGTGCGCCACGCCCTGGAACGGCAGCAGGTGGTGTTCGCACAGCGACTGCACCGGGATGGCGCGGGCCAGCACCAGTTCGTCGTAGCCCTCGTCGTTGGGGAAGGTCGTCAGGTTGAACTCGCGCGGGGTGAGCAGTTCGGCGTAGGCGTGCGCGACGCGGCGCGGCGTGTCGGCCAGGTGTTCGGACTCGGGGTCCTTGCCCAGGGCGAGCAGCAGGTCCGCGACGGCGCGCCGCGCGGCCTCCAGGTCCACGCCGTCGCGGCCGTGGAGCACCTGCAAGCGGGGTTGCGACATGCCGATCGTCCCTCCTTCTAACGACAAGGTGCGCTAACGTTAGAAGACCGCGGACGATTTCGTCAACAGAGGTTGGTTTTAGAATGGTCGAGACCCCGCACGACCCGGTGGCGGCCGTCGCCGCGCTCGACGAGCCGACCCGGCGCCGGCTGTACGACTACGTCGTGCGGCAACCCGCCCCGGTGGGCAAGGACGAGGCCGCGACCGCGGTCGGCGTCCCGCGCACGACCGTCGCCTTCCACCTGGACCGCCTGGTCGCCGAAGGCCTGCTGGACGCCGTCCACGAGCGCCGCACCGGGCGCACCGGCCCCGGCGCGGGCCGCCCGGCCAAGCTCTACCGCCGCTCCGCGCACCCGATCGCGGTCTCCCTGCCGGAGAACCGCTACGAGCTGATCGGCACCCTGCTCGCCGACGCGGTCCACGAGTCCGACGCCTCGGGCGAACCCGCCCGTGCCGTCCTCCACCGCCGCGCCCGCGACCTCGGCCACGACCTGGGCCGGGGACACGGCGACACCCTGACTGCCTTGGAGGAGTTGGGTTTCGAGCCGCGCACCGAGGACCGGGCGATCGTGCTGGGCAACTGCCCGTTCCACGCCCTGGCGCAACGGCACACCGAACTCGTGTGCGGCGCGAACCTGTGCCTGCTGGAAGGTCTGCTGGACGGCCTCGCGGACACCGGCCGCACCGCCCGCCTGGCCCCGGCGCCGGGCCACTGCTGCGTCCGCCTGGAACCCGCCGCGGACTGATGCCCGGCCCCTTGGACCAGGGGCCGGACACCGGTCGGCGTCAGCGGGCGTGGCCGCGCAGGGCCAGCAGGGTCGCCCCCGTCACCCAGCCGAAGAACACGTGGCCGAAGAGGCTCACCCACTGGGCGTTGCCCACGACGAACACCATGTCGCTCATCGCCGAGTCCGCGGTGACGCTGAGCCACAGGGGCATGACGATCAGCGCGCCCAGCAGCCACCACACCACCCCGTACAGGGCGCTCATGGCGTAGACGGGCACCATCTTGTCGGCCACCTTCCGGCTGATCAGCCCGAACAGGCCACCCGCGATCGCCGAGACCACCAGGTGCACCAGGAAGCCGACGAAGGCGTTGTCGACGCCGATCAGCATGCCGACGGTCGGCAGCATGCCCACGCCGGCCATCAGCAGGCCGAACACGACGCCGCCGGCGAGCCCGGCGAACACCCCGATCCGCACGGGGGAGTCCGACCTCGCGGTCGTGGGGGCAGCGATTGTCGCGGTCACGTCAGCTCCTTCTTGTGGTCGGTCGATCAGTTGTGGGGCATGGTCGGGAACCAGCCGAGGCCGAAGATCGACGGCACGCGGACGTCCCGGTGCACGAGCAGGGGACCCGACCGCCCACCGGAACAGCACGTCCCGGACGACCCCGAGCGTCGATCAGCCCGAACAGGCCACCCGAGACAGCCGAGACCACCGGGTGCTGGGCGTGCACCATGGGCGTCCACCTCGCTGACGGTCGACATCGGGGTCCGCCCCAATGTCCTTCCCCGCCGCCCACGCCGACTACTTCGAGGCTGCCCTCCTACCCCGGCGTTCGTGCTCAACCGGCTGCGTCAGGCCGAAACCGCCGACAGGGCTTCGAGGTCGGCCGGGGTCAGCTCGAACTCCAGCGCGCCGACGTTCTCCCTCGCCTGGCGGGCGTTCTTCGCCCCGGGAATGGGCAACACCCCCGGCTGCTGCAACAGCCACCGCAAGGCGATCTGGCTCGGCGTCCGCCCGTACCGCCCCGCCAACTCGCGCTGCACCGCGTTGACGCGCTCCACCCGAGGCATGTCCTTCTTCCGGAACGGCGCACGCCACCGCCGCCAGCCCGACGGCCGGTCCACCGCCGAGTACTTGCCGGTCAAAGCACCCGACGCCAAGGGCATGTACGCGATCAGGGTCACGCCCAACTCCCGGCACGCCGCCAGCACCCCGTTGGTCTCCGGATCCCGGTGCAGCAACGAGTATTGGACTTGATTGGACGCCAGCGGCAGCCCATGACGGGCCAGCGCGGCATGCGCGGTGCGCATCTGGAGCGCCGAGAAGTTGCTCACGCCCACCGCTCGCACCTTGCCGGCCGCGACCGCCTCCGCCATCAGGTCCATCAGTTTCCCGATCGACATCCACGGCACCGGGTAGTGCACCTGGTACAGGTCGACCGACGTGCGGCGCAGCCGTGCCAGCGACGCGTCCAACGTCGCCGGCAGGCTGCCCGCACCCGAGAGGAACCGGGCCGGGAACTTGGTGGCGACCAGCACGTCCGAACCCGCCGGCACGTCCGGACCCGCCAGCTCGCCGACCCGCAGCTCGGACGCCCCGCCCCCGTACATGGCGGCGGTGTCGACCAGGTTCACGCCCGCCGACAGGCACACCGCCAGGGCTTCGCGCTGGTCGGCGAGGCTGCTGTTCGGTCCGTACGCGTTGCGGGCCGGGTCCCAGCGCGGCATGGCGGTCTGGTCGCCCCACACCATCACGCCAACGCCCATCGGAGGCACGCGCACATCGCTGCGACCCAGGACACCGGTCACGAGCAGAAGCATGCGCCCGCCGCCGCGAACCCGCGCGCCGGGAGTCTGCCTGCCGCGAGCCTGCGCGCCGGGAGCGTGCCGCGAGCCTGCGTGCCGGGAGCGTGCCGCGAGCCTGCGTGCCGGGAGCCTGCCTGCCGCGAGCCCGCGCGCTGGGAGCCTGCCGCGAGCCCGCGCGTCAGGACACCCGCACGAGCATCTTGCCGGTGTTCGCCCCGCGCATCATCGCCAGGAACGCCTCCACGGCGTTCTCGATCCCGTCCACCACGGTCTCGTCGGTCACCAGCGACCCGTCCGCCAGCCACCCCGCCGCCTGCCGCACGAACTCCGGGGCCAGGTGGTAGTGGTCGCCGACGTTCATGCCGCGCAACGTCACCCGCTTGCCGATGGCCAGCGGCAGGTGCGGGGGACCGGCGGGCAGGGAGGTCGCGTTGTACATCGAGATCGCGCCCACCAGACCGACCCGGCCGAACCGGTTGAGCACGCGCAGCGCCGCGTCCAGGTGGTCGCCGCCCACGTTGTCCAGGTACACGTCCACCCCCTCGGGCGCGGCAGCGGCGAGCTGGCCGTGGATGTCGCCGGCGCGGTAGTCCAGGGCCACGTCGTAGCCGAAGTCCGCGGTCAGGCGCGCGGCCTTCACGGGACCGCCCGCCGAGCCGATGACCTTGGCCGCGCCCAGCTTGCGCGCCAGCCGGGCCGCCACCGAACCCACGGCGCCGGCCGCGCCGGAGACGAACACCACGTCACCCTCGCGGACGGGCGCGACCTCCTTCAGCGTCGCCCACGCCGTCAGGCCCGTGGTGCCCAGCACGCCGAGGTACGCCGTGGCCGGCGCGATGGACGTGTCCACCACCTGCACGTCCGACGCCCCGAGCAGCGCGTACTCCCGCCAGCCCAGGAAGTGGGTGACGGTCGTCCCGACCGGCAGTTCGGCCACCTCGGACGCCACGACGGTGCCCACGGCCGACCCGGTCATCGGCTGGTCCAGCTCGAACGGCGGGATGTAGGACTCGCCCTCGTTCATCCGGCCGCGCATGTACGGGTCCACCGACAGGTGGTCGTTGCGGACGACGACCTGGCCGGGGCCGGGGTCGGGCACGGTCGTGGTGGCGAAGGTGAAGTCGGTGGTCTGGGGCTCGCCGACGGGACGAGCGGCGAGGCGCCACTCACGGCTGGAGAACGGCATCGGGACTTCCTGGTTCGACGACAGCGACTGAGACGTTCCCGACGCTAACCGCGCAAACCCATAGACATCCAATAGTCTTCTTCATGTGAGGGATAGCGGAACCTATGGCTGGGCGGCGTCGCCGCTGGACCTGAACCTGCTGCGGACGTTCCTGGCCGTCTACCGGTCCGGCTCGTTCACCGCCGCCGCGCGCCTGCTCGGCCTGTCCCAGCCCACCGTCACCACCCAGATCCGGGCGCTGGAACGCCAACTGGGCCGGGAGCTGTTCGAGCGGCAGGCCCGGGGCGTGGTCCCCGCGCCGCCCGCCGACGACCTCGCCGCCCGCGTCGGCCCGCCGCTGGACGCGCTCAACGCCGTGGCCGGCGACGACGGCCACCAGGCCGACCCCGTGCACGTCGCCGGTCCGGCGGAGTTCCTCACCCACTGCGTCGTGCCCCACCTCGCGCCGCTGGTCGACCAGGGGGTGCGGCTGCGCATCACCGCCGGTCAGACCGAGCAGCTGCTGGACGGCCTGGGCGCGGCCCGCTACGACCTGGTCGTGGCCACGCACCGCCCGCGCGGGCGCAACCTCGCCTCCGCGCCACTGGCCGACGAGGAGTTCGTGCTGGTCGCGGGGCCGGCGTGGGCGCAGCGCATCGGGCCGGTGGACGACCCCGCCGCGCTCAACGGGGTGCCGCTGGTCGCCTACGCCGAAGACCTGCCGATCGTGCGCCGCTACTGGCGGCACGTGTTCGGCCGCCGCCTGACGTGCCACCCGGCGGTCACCGTGCCCGACCTGCGCGCGGTGCTGGCGGCGGTGGCCGGCGGCACGGGCTTCAGCGTGCTGCCCCGCTACCTGTGCGAACGGGAGCTGGCGGCCGGGGAGCTGGTCGTGCTGCACGAGCCGGAGGACCCGCCGATCAACACCGGGTTCCTGGTCCAGCGGCCCGGATCGTCGGCCAACCCGCACGTGTCGCTCGTCCGCGACCACCTGCTGCGCGTCGGCCGCCACGCCCTGAGCACCGTCAGGTCCTGAACCCCGTCGCGTTCTGAGTGTCGTCGCGTTCTGAGTGTCGTCGCGTTCTGAGTGCCGTCGGGTTCTGAGCGCCGTCGGGTTCTGAGCGCGGTCGCGTTCTGAGCAGCTCGTGAAGATCAGCGGTGGGAGATGATCCGCATCGCGTGCCGGCGGGCCGGGCCCTCCAGCCGGACCCGGGCCGACTCGAACAACGCCACCGCCCGCGTGCCGCTCCACCTGCGCGGCAGCACCTCAGGCGGCAGGCCCGGGTCCAGGTAGGGCAGGCGGCGCCAGTCGGTGAGGATGCGGACGTAGGCCACGAACGCCTCGCGCTCGGACGGCTCGTCGGTCCAGTCGGTCTCGTAGGCCGCGCAGAAGTCCGCGTAGAGGCGCTCCAGCGCGTCCAGGTCCCACCACTGGCGCACCTTGTCGGCCAGGTCGGGCAGCGTGGACAGGTAGTCGGCGCGGAACAGGTTGACGTAGTCGCGCAGCTCCAGCCGGGTCAGCCGCTCGCCGACCTCCTCGTAGACGTGCGCGGGGGCGATCCACACGCCGGGCGCGGCGGTGCCGAAGCCCAGCTTGGTCAGCTGCGTGCGCAGGACGTGCCGCTTCTGCCGCTCGGACTCGGGGATGGAGAACACCGCGAGCAGCCAGCCGTCCGCCATGGAGGCCTGCTCGCGCTCGAAGATCCGGTAGTCGCCCTCGCGCAGGATCTCCTGCGCCTGCTCGGTCAGCGCGTACCCGGCGACGCCGTCCACCGCGCGCGGGGTCAGGATGCCGCGCCGCTTGAGCCGGGACACCGACGACCGGACCGCGGGCTCGTCCACGCCCAGCTCGGCGAGCAGCCGCACCAGCGACCCGACCGCGAGCCACCCGCCGCCGGCCCGCGCGTACAGGCCGTACAGCGTCACGATCAGCTGGCGGGGCTGCGTGCCCCTGGTCGCGGGCGCGTCCAGGGCCGGGTCGTCCAGGTCGAGCATCGTCACGCGCACACCTTAACCCGGCGACCTGCTATGTCGTATCTTTGGCTGGCATCACTGCGCCGCCATACGATGGGTCGACCGTCCGCTACGGTGGTTCGGCGCGATGCCGCTTTCATCGGCATGTGGCAACCTTGTGACGGGATCAACGCTATAGAGGTTTGACGACGACCGTCAAGAATAGGCACTGCAGTTGGAGCTGCCATGACGCTCAACGAAGAGCTGAAGGCCTGGGGCGTAGACGCTCGCGCATAGGGCGGCGACGGTCGCGCATGGAGTGTTGCGGGGTGAGCGGCTTGGCTTGGGCAACCACGAGAGAGGACTGCTCATGTCGGTGATGGACGACGTCCAGCGGGAGAAGTTCCTGGCTGAGGTGCGGGTCGGGGTCATGGCGATCGCCCGTGCCGAAGGGCCGCCGCTGGCCGTGCCCGTCTGGTACCACTACGAGCCCGGCGGTGAGGTGTCCGTGCAGACCCACCCGCACGCGGTGAAGTACCGGCTCGCCACGGCGGCCGGCGGGTTCAGCATCGTTGCCCAGGTCGAGACGCCGCCCTACCGGTACGTGAGCGTGTCCGGGCCGCTCACCGGGGTCGAGGAGGACACGCCGTGGGCCGAGGTGGACGCCATGGCCCGGCGGTACTTCGGCGCCGACGCGGACGACTATCTCAAGACGCTCGAAGGCCAACCTATCGCTACCCTGCGCATGCGGCCCCAGCGCTGGCTCTCCGCCGACTACACCGAGGGAAGTTGAGCCGGTCGGCTTTCCTCTGGAGCGCCGGCTCGCACCTGGGCCCTGAGGGGTGGGGGATGAGGGGTGGGGGATGAGGGTTGTGGTGGTCGGGGCGTCGGCGGCTGGGGTGGCCACGGCGGACGCGTTGCGGCGCAAGGGGTTCGACGGTGACGTGACGTTGGTGGGTGCCGAAGGGCGACTGCCGTACGACCGGCCGCCGCTGTCCAAGCAGGTGCTGGCCGGGACGTGGGAACCGGACCGGGCGCGGCTGCGGGACGTGGACGCCCGGCTGCTGCTGGGGGATCCGGCGGTGGCGCTGGACGTGGCCGAGCGGGTCGTGCGCACGGCGGGTGGGGTGGAGCTGCGGGCGGACGCCGTGGTGGTGGCCACCGGGGTCCGGCCGCGGACTCTGCCCGGTCAGGAGCGGTTGAAGGGTGTGCACGTGTTGCGCACCCTGGACGACTCGTTGGCCCTGCGCGCGGACCTGGTGCGTGCCGCGCGGGTGGTGGTGGTCGGTGACGGTGTGCTGGGCGCCGAGACCGCCGCCACCGCGCGCGGGATGGGGTTGGACGTCACGGTGGTCGGGCCGTTGCGCGCGCCGTTGGAACTCCAGCTCGGGCTGCACGCGGCGGAGGTGTTGGGCGGTCTGCACGTGTCGCGGGGTGTGCGGCTGGTCCGGGCCGCGGTGAGCGGGCTGGTCGGAGAGGACCGGGTGCGCGGGGTGGCGTTGGCGTCCGGGGAGGAGCTGCCGGCCGACGTCGTCGTGGTCGCCTTGGGGGCGGTGCCCAACACCGAATGGCTCGCGGACAGCGGGCTGGTGCTGGACAACGGCGTCGTGTGCGATGCCCGGTGCCGGGCCGCCGACGGGGTGTACGCGGTGGGGGACGTGGCCCGGTGGCGGCACGAGCGGCTGGGGACCATCCGGCTGGAGAACCGGACGAACGCGACCGAGCAGGCGGTGGCGGTGGCGGACAACATCCTGGGGGAGGACCGGGTGTACGCGCCGGTGCCGTTCTTCTGGACCGACCAGTTCGACGCCCGGATCCACCTGCACGGGGTGCCTGGCGACGAGGTCGAGGTGGTGGAGGGGGACGTCGGGGAACGGCGGTTCGCGGCGGTGCACCGGCGGGGTGGTGCGGTGGTGGGAGTGCTGGGCTGGAACATGCCCAAGCAGGCTCGGCAGTTGCGGACGCGGCTGCTTGGGTGACGGGCGGCGGGGGTCTCGAGGTCGGAAGATTGAAAGATTGAAAGATCAAAAGATGAAGAGCGGCGCTCGCCGCGCGGCAGGCCGCCAGCGGGGGGTGAAGGGCGTCGGTTCCCCCGCCGTATGGCCTGGCGGAGCCAACCACAGATCGCCCCGGGTGCTGCTGAAATTTTTGCTCGTTCCTCGCAAAATTTTCGGCTGCACCCGGGGCGATCTGTGGTAGCCCTTCGGGCAGGCCATACGGCGGGGGAACCGAGGCCCTCCACCTGTGGTGGTCACCACGGCGGACGGCGCGCTGCGCGCGTGCGGAGGGTTGGTCAGGGGTGGGAGTTGTGGGCCAGGGCTTGTAGTTCTGCGGTGCACATCATGAAGTGGCCGGTGGGGAGGTGTTCTCGGTAGTGGCCCAGGTCTGCGCCCAGGGCGAAGACGTGGACCGGGGTGCCGGTTTCCAGGCCTGATTCGACCGCGAAGCGCAGGCCGGCCAGGACGGCGGGGTGGCGGGTTTGGTAGGCCGATGCGACCAGGTGGTTGCCGCGGTCGGCGGCCAGGTAGAACTGGATCAGGTCCTTGGTGCCCACGAAGATCTCGCTGGCGCCGGCCGCGCAGAACTCGCCGGTGTGGTGGACGGCCGCGGGGGTTTCCACGAAGACCGACAGCGGGGTGTCGTCGGGGAGGGCCAGGTGCCGGCGTAGGCGGAGGAATTCGTCTGGGTCGTTGATGAAAGGGACGGCGAAGCTGAGCAGGGTGGCGTCTTGGCCCAGGCGTTCGGTGACGTGGGTGCGCAGGGCGCGGAAGGCGTGCGGGTAGAAGGGTTCCTCCACCAGCCAGCGGGCGCCGTGCATTCCCAACTCCGGGTTGGGTTCGTCGGCTACCTCCACGCCGGTCGTGATGCGGGCGGCGTCGTCGGAGCGGAGGTCTAGCAGGCGCATGACCAGGCGTTGGCCGGGGAGCAACTCCTTGACCATCGTGCAGAGTTCCGCGGCGATGGCCGTGCCGTAGCGCTCGGCCTCGGCCTCGCCGGAGCGCAGGGCGTCCAGGGGGCTCAGGCCCGCTGACAGGCAGACGAACTCCTCGCGGATGAAGTAGGTGTCCACCTGCTCGACGCGTGGCGTGATGGCGTTGGTGGACTGGATGTCCGTTGCGCCCGCGATGACCACGCACACCGAGTCGAGGTCGTCGGGTGTGACGGCGGGTGGTTCGGGGAGGGTGGCGAGGGTGTCGGCGGTGCCCAGGACCACCGAGTGGCGGTCGATGCGGATCGTGACCTCGCCGTCGATGTCGGGCAGGTCCTCCGGCGCCACCCGCAGCACGGGGATGCCGCGTGACCGGCACAGCGACTGCATGTGACCGGTGCGCCCGCCCCTGGCGCAGATCACCGCCGTCGAGGTGACGATCGCGTCGTACAGGTCCGGGCCGAGCGTCTCGACCACCAGCACCGAGCCGTCGCCGGCGCGTCCGCTGCGGTTGCACGTGCCGTGAACCGTCGTGGCCGGTGTGCCGACCAGCAAAACCCCTGGAACCTCGCGTGGACCCACCTGTCGTTCCCCCATCCGGTCCGTGGCGTGCGAGCCGTGATCAGGCTGGCAGCCGGCCGGAGGGGGTCGCATCTTCAGCCGTGCCCGATGGGGTGGCCGACAGGCCGAGGATCGTGCGCAGTTCGCGGGGTGTGACGGACAGGTCGTTGAGCCTTGCGGTGGCGGCGGCGTTCACGGCGCAGCGGTGAGCGGGGTTCGGGATGAGGGTGTCGAGTTGTCCGATGAGGTCTTCGCGTTCCGCTCGGGTGCGGGCGGCCATTCGGCGTACCTCTAAACGGACGGCCTCGGGGTCGGGGATCTCCGGGGCGGCGTGGTGGTCGTAGCAGGACTCCAGTTGGCGCAGGACGGCGGCGGCTACGCCGACGGAGTGGTTCTTGATCGCAGCCAGGTTGAAGGTGAACGCGCCCGTGCGGCCGTTGCGCACGATCTCGTCGCCTTCGCGGGGGCTGCCGATGACGGAGAGAGGGCCGGCGGGGCGGCCGTCCGTGCCGAGCAAGGTGCCCTGCTCGTCCACCTCGACGCCGCGTCCGGTGCGGTGGTGTGGCACGGCCATGCCCTTGCGCAGCAACGCGGACCACAGGGGTGAGTCGACGCGTGCGTAGTCCGACTCGCGGCCGAAGTTGGAGATCACCAGGTCGGCCTCGATGGTCCCGGCCGAGGTGCACACCGCCAGCCGCCCACCGGCGTCCTCGACGCGTTCGACCTTCGCCGTGGTGACGGTGATCTGACCGGTGTCGCGCATCGCCGCGTCCACGATCTCGGTGGTGTAGGCGACGGCGTTGACCCGCAGGGTGGCCAGGAGGCTGCCGTAGCTGTCCAGCAGCGCGCGCAGGTCGGCGGACGGGACGCGGCGCAGGACCTCCGGCAGGTGGGGCTCCCACGACTTGGCGACCCGCTCGGTCACCACCACCGGGGACACGTCCGGGTGGTCGCGGGCGACCGCCGCGCACGCCCGGTCCCACTCGGCCCTGAAGCGGCGGACGAGCGTGTCGCGGCCCTCGTAGTGGTCGGCGCGCAGCTCGGGCGGTGGGAGGGTGAGGACGCGGTGGCGGTGGTCGGACGGGTAGGTGCGCAGGGTCAGGCCGGACCGGGAGATCATGTGGATGCGACCGGTGTGGCCCCGGCGCAGCAGGAGCGCGGCGGAGTCGTACGCGCTGAGCAGGGTGCCGACGACCGCGACCTCGGCCTCCGGTGTGAGGGCCAGGATGCGTTCGATGCCGTGGTGGGAGTAGGGATCGCGCACGAAAGCGGGGTGGTCCACAACGGACTCGGCGAACACAGGCCGCCGCTTCTCCAGGCCGGTGGCGATCACGACGTGGTCGGCCGTGAGTTGCCCGTCGTCGTGGAAGGTGACCTGTGATCGGCCGTCGACCGGCTCGATGTCGACCACCTCACCGTCCACCTGGGTCAGGGTCGCGCCGGGGGTGGCCTCGCGCACGGCCTGGGCGAGGCGGTCGGCCAGGTAGTCCGGGTAGATCCGGCGCGGGGCGGGGCCGGACTCGGTGAACTCCCGGCCGC
The DNA here is from genome assembly GCF_003634995.1 of Saccharothrix variisporea. GTDB lineage: Bacteria > Actinomycetota > Actinomycetes > Mycobacteriales > Pseudonocardiaceae > Actinosynnema > Actinosynnema variisporeum. The sequence goes on from NZ_RBXR01000001.1 coordinate 476,927, forward strand.
GCCACGGTTCCGGCCACCCGGTGCGGTCGGCCTCGTGGTTGGCCCACCGGACGAAGTCGTCCACGTCCTCGCGGAACACGGCCATCCGGCCCGCCTGGATGTTGAACACGTGGTGCCAGTGGTTGCCCGCCCGGTGGTAGGCGACGCCCGCGTTCCGGTATTCGGGCCGCCGTTCGACCAGCACCACGTCGACGGGTTCCCGCGCGAACTGCAACAGGCGGATGGCGGTGGCAGTCCCGCCCAGCCCCGCTCCGACGACGACCACCTTGCGAGGAGCGGATGCCACGACGAAACCTCCGTTTCGCGAAGATTCGTGACGATGTTACCGATGCGGGTGTGGCCGCAGAACCGCTCGACGTGGGAGAGCGGTGGTGGCGTGCACCCGCACCCCGGATAATCGGGCCGCCCCGGCGGCCGGTCCGGGTCCCCGCGGGAGGATCGCGTTGTCGTACCGCTCCTGGATGCGCTACTTCACGCCGTCCCCGGTGCACCGCCGGCTCGGCCTGGTGTGCCTGGGGGTCGGGATGCAGCGCGGTGTGCTGCCAGTGGTCGGACCCCGGGTGCTGGACCACCACGTCGCCGTCGTCGTCGTGGCGGGTCGGGGCTGGTTCGCCGGTGCGGACGGGGTCCGGCGGGACGTGACCGGGCCGGTGCTGCTGTGGCTGACGCCCGGCCGCGAGCACCACTACGGGCCGGACGAGGACGGCGGGTGGGAGGAGTTGTTCGTCGACTTCGAGGGGCCGGCCGCGGAGGCTTACGTCGAGCTGGGGTACGTGACCCCGGACGACCCGGTCGTGCCGCTCACCGACGTCGACCAGGTGCGCGTGATCGTCGGCCGGGTGGTCCGCGCCGCCCGCGGCGGCAGCCCGTTGGCGCAGGTGGAGGCAGCGGCGGCGGTGCACGACCTGCTGGTGGAACTGCGCCGGGTGCGCAGCGACCGGACCCCGTCGGGCGACTCCCTGCTGGACAAGCTCGCCGCGGACGCGTTGCTGCCCATCGGCGTCGCCCAGGTCGCCGCCCGGCACGGCATGACCGTGGGCGAGCTGCGCGCGGCCGTGCGCCGCAGCACCGGGTCCGGTCTGAAGGAGTACCTGCTGGCCGTCCGGCTCAACCGGGCCAAGGAACTGCTGGCCACCACCGCGTTGCCGGTGCACGGCATCGCCGCCGCGGTCGGCTACGACGACGCCGCCTACTTCAGCCGGCTGTTCACCCAACGCGTGGGCGTCGCGCCGCTGCGGTTCCGCGAGCAGCGGTTCCGGGCCGTGCCGGGCGGGTGGAGCGACACCGTGCCCGACCACGACAACCCGCCCCTGGTCTCCGGCGAGCACCCGGAAGAGCCGTTCCCGGACTGACCCTGGACTTGTCGCGCGGTCGGTTGGACTTTTGCGCGCGACCGGTGCGCGCGGGCGGTCCCGCTCCGCAGAATCCCCGCACGACCGGGAACGGGGGCTGTTAGGTGACTCTGCGACGCGACCGCCTGTCGTTGCTGCTGTCCGAGGTGGGGCCGGTGAACCCGCTCCCGCCGGTGGCCGGGCTGCTCGACCCGCCGTACGCGCTGGACTTCTCCGACGTGCCGCCGCACATCGCGCGGGGCGCGGCGTACGGCGGGGTGCGGACGGTGTTCCCGTACCTGCTCCAGGACGGTTACCGGCGCGCGCCTCGCTTGTCCACTGTGGATGGTGTGGTGCTGGAGAACCCGTTCGTGCGGGCGACTTTCCTGCCCGGACTGGGCGGGCGGCTGTGGTCGCTGGTGGACCGGGCCACGGGTCGGGAGCTGCTGTTCCGGCCCGAGGTGCTGCAACCGGCGAACCTGGCGCTGCGCGGGGCGTGGTTCGCGGGCGGGGTGGAGTGGAACATCGGCACGCGCGGGCACTGCCCGTTCACCTGCGACCCGCTGCACGCGGCGGTCGTGACCCGGCCGGACGGGACGCAGGCGCTGCGGATGTGGGAGTACGAGCGGATGCGGGGCGTGGTGTTCCAGGTGGACGCCTGGCTGCCGCCGGACTCGCCGGTCCTGCTGGTCGGGGTGCGCATCCGCAACCCCGGGGCGGAGACCGTGCCGGTGTACTGGTGGTCCAACGCCGCCGTGCCGCAGACCCCGGAGACGGTGGTGCGCGCGCCCGCGGACACGGCGTTCCTGGCTTCCTACACGGGCCGGGTCGAACGCGTGCCGGCGCGGGACCTGGTGCCGGGGCGGCAGATCAAGGCCGTGGACTACTTCTACGAGGTGCCCGACGAGGTCGAGCAGCCGTGGGTGGAGGCGGTCGGCGGGCTCGTGCAGGCGTCCACGGGTCGGTTGCGGGGGCGGAAGTTGTTCTGCTGGGGCGAGACCGTGGGCGGTCGGCACTGGCAGGAGTGGCTGGGCGGCGGGGCGTACTGCGAGATCCAGGCCGGGCTGGCGACCACCCAGTACGAGCACCTGCCGCTGCCGGGTGGGGAGTCGTGGTCGTGGGTCGAGTCGTACGGCCCGGTGCCGCCGGGTGACCTGTCGTCGGCTTTGGAGGTGTTCGAGGAGACCGCGGACCTGCCGGTGGGGGAGGGTTTGTGCGTCGGCAGCGGGTGGGGTGCGCTGGAGGACCGCCTGACGCCGGGCATCTCGACCGCCGCGACGCCGTTCACCACGACCGGTCCGGAGCAGGCGCCGTGGGTGGCGCTGCTGGACGCCGGGTTCCTGCCGGTCGGCGACCCCGTGTCGTACGTGGCGGGGGAGCACTGGCGCAAGCTGCTGGAGTCCTCGCCGCAGAACTGGGCGGTCGCCTACCACCTGGGCGTGATGGCCCACGCCGAGGGCGATGCCGAGACGGCTCGGGTGCGGTACCTGGAGTCGTTGGCGCACAAGGACACTTCCTGGGCTTTGCGGGCTTTGGGTGTCCTGGACGGTTCCGCTGACTTGCTGGTCGCGGCGCACGGCATGGACCCGTACCGGTGGCAGTTGGCCGTGGAGGCGGTGGGCGCCCTGCTGGCGGCGGGCCGGGCGGCCGAGGCGCTGGCGTTCGTGGACGGGCTGCCGGAGTCGGTGCGCTCCCACGGCCGGCTCAGGTTGGCCGAGGTGCGGGCGTCCTTGGCGGCCGGCGCGCCGGGACGCGCGGCGGAGGTGCTGCGCTCGGGGTTCGAGGTGGACGACCTGCGCGAGGGCGAGGTGAGCCTGGACGCCCTGTGGGCCCAGGCCTGCCCCGACGACCCCCTGCCCGCGCGCTACGACTTCCGCATGAAGCCCGTCTGACCGGTCACGGGCGGGTGCCGATGCCCACCACGGCCCGCGCGCGGAACACGGTCGTGGTCGCCATCAGGTCGAGGTAGCGGGAGCGGATGGCGTTCACGGTCTCGCCGTCCTTGTCGGCCAACGCCATCCGGGCGGCCGAGCCCAGCAGGAACTCCCAGGCCGTCGCGGGGGTGACCGGGGCGTCGTGGTCCACCGCGTGCGCCTCGACGTCGGTCACCCCGAGCCCGGTCAGCCACGCGGCCAGCTTGTCCTCGCGGTCCACGCGCGCGGCGGCGTGGTGGGACGACCTCGGTGCCGTCGTGACGCCCGTGACGTCGGTGATCGCCTGGTAGAACGGGCCGACGACGTCCTGCACGCCGCCCTCCCGCCACGTCGTGATCACGACCGTCCCGCCCGGACGCACCAAGCCGACCAGCCGCCGCGTGTCGGCGTCCATGTCCGGCAGGAAGAACACGCCGAACACGCACTGCAACCGGTCGTACGGGTCGGCGGTCCACCGGGTCGCGTCGGCCTCGTGGAAGTGCAGCCACGGCAGGTCCGCCGCCCGCCGCCTGCCGTGGTCCAGCAGCGCGGTGGACAGGTCGATCGCGTCGACCGTCCCCCGCGGTCCCACCGCGCGGGCGGCGGGGATCGCCGACGACCCGGTGCCGCAGCACACGTCCAACACGCGTTCGCCGGGGCGTGGGGGCGCGAGGTCCACCGTGGCCGCGCCGATGGGGTCCCACAGCAACGGCGTCCACGCGGCGAACAGGTTGCCGCCCTCGTTGAAGGCCGCGGTCGTCGGCGATCCGGTCATGCCCCCATCATGATCCGCCGGACCCGACCACCGCCAGGAAACCGGCGAGGAGGGGGCTCGGATCGTCCCGCCGCCACGCCGCCACGACCTCCGTGCGCGCGGTGTCGGGCGTGAGGGGGCGGAACGCGACGCCCGCCAGCCGCAGCCGCCGGACGCCCTCGGGCGCCAGCGAGACGCCCAGACCCGCCCCGACCAGGGCGCACACGGTGGGCCACTCCACCGCGCGCTGGACGACGCGCGGGGCGAAGCCGGCCGCCGCGCACACGCCGGTGATGCGGTCGTGGAACCGGGGACCGGCCGCGCGGGGCAGCAGCACGAAGTCCTCGTCGGCCAGGTCCGCCACGGCCACCCTCCGGTGGGTGGCCAGGGCGTGCCCGGCGGGCAGGACCGCCACGAACCGCTCGACGGTCACCGCCCGCGTGGCCAGGTCCGGGTCGTCGGGGTCCTCGCGCAGCAGACCGACGTCGATGCCCCGGTCGTGCAGGGCGGCCACCTGCGGCGCGCTGGTCAGCTCGCGGAGGTCCAGCCGCACGTCCGGGAACCGGTCGCGGTGGGCGCGCAGCAGTCCGGGCAGGACGGTCAGGGCCAGCGACCCGGCGAACCCCAGGCGCAGCCGACCGGCCAGCCCGCAACCCACGGCCCGTGCGGCGGCCAGCCCGTCGGCGAGGTCGTCCAGCGCGCGGCGGGCGGCGGGCAGCAGCTCCCGTCCCGCCGGGGTGAGCGCGGTGCGGCCGGGGGTGCGGGTGAACAGGGCGTGCCCGACCTTGTCCTCCAGGCGGCGGATCTGCTGGCTCAGCGGCGGCTGCGCGACGCCCAGGCGCGCGGCGGCACGGCCGAAGTGCAGCTCCTCGGCGAGCACGACGAACGCGTGCAGCTGGGGCAGGGCGAGTTCCGGGCGGGTCATACCACTAGGGATATCACGTGACCGCTCGACGCGTATTGGACGTATACCCGCTGGTCACCTAGCTTGTGCGACATGACCGAACGACGTGCGATCCTCAGCGGCTCGACCTTCGAGGAGCAGATCGGCTACGCCCGCGCCGTGGTGGACGGCGACTGGGTGCACGTGTCCGGGACGACCGGGTTCGACTACACCACCATGACCATCTCCGACGACGTGGTGGAGCAGGCCGAGCAGTGCCTGCGCAACATCGGCCAGGCCCTCGCGGAGGCGGGCTGCACCTTCGCCGACGTCGTGCGCGTCCGGTACCTGCTCCCCGACCGCGCGGACTTCGAACCGTGCTGGCCGGTGCTGCGCGGGACCTTCGGCGAGGTCCGCCCGGCGGCGACCATGCTCGTGTGCGGCCTGTCCGACCCCCGGATGAAGATCGAGATCGAGGTCTACGCGCGCCGTTCCGCCAGCCACTGACGCACCGTCCGCGCCTCGGGCAGGATCTCGCGGGTGCGGGCCGGGTCCACGTCGGTGGGGTGGGCGCCCAGCCACCGCCACATCGTCGTCAGGTCCTTCCCGACGAACCTCTCGAACATCCACACCGGCATGGGGAACCGCTTCGGCTTGCGGCCGAAGGTCTCCACCCACAGCGCCCGGCACTCGGCGAGCGTCCGGACGTCGGAGGCCAGTGCGAGCTCCGCGCCCACGAACCGGTCCGGTTCGGCGAACACCCGTGCCGCGATCGCGCCCAGGTCCTGTGCGGTCAGCCACGGGAGCGGCCGGTCCTCGCCGACCAGCTTGGGCATGAGGTGCCAGGCCGAGATCGGCGGGAAGAAGTCCTTGTCGGTCATCAGTTCCATGAACGCCATCGGCCGCAGCACGGTCAACGGCAGCCCGAGCGTCTTCAGGTGGGCCTGGACGGCCAGTTTCGACTCCCACGAGCCGACGCCCGTGCCGGGTGCGGGAGGGCCCGCCGACCCGTAGACGAAGTGCTCGACACCCGCCTCCGCCGCCGCGTCGCCCACCGTGCACCCCTGGTGGACCTCGGCGTCCAGCCCGCTGATCATGGGGTTCTGGACGCTGTAGACGCCGTGCGCGCCGACGAACGCCGGCCGCAGGGAGTCCCGGTCGCCCATGTCACCCCGGATGACCTCCGCGCCGAGCCGGGCGAGCGCCCGGGCGGCGGGCGAGTCGGGTTCGCGGGTGAGCGCCCGGACCCTGCGGCCCGAGGCCAGCAGGTGCCGGGCGACCGCGCCACCCTGCCTGCCCGTCGCTCCGGTCACCACCACCAGATCCATCGCGGACCTCCTCGGTGGTGTATCGCACGACTGGGCCGGGGGTTACGCCGAACGGGGTACGAAATCGTCCACGTGGTCGGCCAGCCACTGGCGGAACGTGCGGGCGGGGGAGCCGGTGACGTCCTCGATCGTGGTCGTCGGCGGCACCGGGTCACCCACCCGGGCGGCCAGGCCGTCCACGAAGGCGGTGGCGAGCGAGTCCGGCAGCCACCGCCGCGCGGCCTCCAGCTCCGCCTCGGGGGTCAGCTCCACCCACCGCAGCGGTCGGCCCAGGGCTTCGCCGATCAGCCGCACCTGCTCGGCGCGGGTGAGCAGCTCCGGGCCGGTGAGGACGTACTTCGCGCCGTGGTGGCCGTCCTCCAGCAGCGCCTTGACCGCGACGGCCGCGATGTCGTCCTCGTGCACCAGGGTGATCGCCACCTGCCCGAACCCGCCGCGCACCTCGTCCCCGGCGAGGATGTCCGGCAGCCAGGCGAAGGTGTTGGCGGCGAAGCCGTGCGGGCGCAGGAACGTCCACGTCGTGCCGGCCTCGACCAGCGCTCGCTCGATGTCGGCGTGGAACTGCCCGATCACGTTCTCCTGCGTCGCCCGGGAGTCGTCGACCGCCCCGCTGGACAGGAACACGACATGGGACGTGCCCGCCGCCAACGCCGCCACCACCTCACGCGCGCCGTCGGCGGAGAACGCCGGCCACACCAGGAACGCGGCATCGGTTCCTTGTGCCGCCCCCTCGACGGCGCCGGCGTCGAACTGGTCACCCCGAACCGCCTCCACTCCCGCCGGCAGGTTTTCGGGTCGCCGCGACAACGCCCGCACGCCGACACCGGCGTCCAGCAGCCGAGCCGTGATCGCCCCGCCGACGTTGCCCGTCGCTCCGGTGACCAGAACCTTGTTGTGCCTCAACGCTTTCCTCCTCGTCCGGTGCCGGTGACGCTAGGGGCGTGGCGGGCGCGCGGTAAGGACTGACTTCGACGTAAGCTCAGGACGTGCGGGTAGGCGGCGAGGTCGACGGCGGTGCGCGGGCACCCGGTGGTGACGAGTTCCACAACGACTGCCCGGGCCGGGTGCTGTACCGGCACGTCGCCGGCAGGTGGGCCGGCCCGATCGTGCTGGAGCTGTGGCCGGAACCGCTGCGGTTCCACCGGTTGCGGGACGCGCTGCCGGGGATCAGCGAGAAGGTGCTGGCCCAGAACCTGCGCGAACTCGTCCGCGACGGCTTGGTGGACCGCACGGTCGAACCCACCCGGCCGCCGCAGGTCACCTACTCCCTGACCGAGCTGGGCGAGGAACTCGCGTCGCGCGTCCACGGCCTGCTCGTCTGGGTGGGCGACCACACCCCGGAAGTCCTCGCCGCCCGCCGGCGCCACGACGAGGCTTCCTGACCGGCCGGCGAGCGCCGTCCAAGGCTGGCGGCCGACCCGGAGGTGCTGCGCGGCGCGACGGTGTCGATCCCCGAGGACGGTGAGCCCGGCGGGATGGGTGGCACCCTCGAGGTGGTCAACGTCGTGCTGAGCAACGCCATCTCGTTCAGCAGCCTGCTGGTCGCCATCGCCTCGTGGCGCAACTCGCGACCCCGGCCGCCGCGCGTGGAGGTCGAGCGGGACGGAGTCGTCGTGCCGCTCGAAGCGGAGGGCGAGTGAGCGGGTTACCCGACCCCGCCGCGTCGCGGGCGGTGCTGATCGGGGTGCACTCGTACCGCCGGCTCGACGACCTGCCCTCCGTCGCGGCGAACCTGGACGGCTTGCGCGGCGTCCTGACCGACCCGGCGCTGTGGGGTCTACCCGAACAGCACTGCGCCGTGGTAGGGCAGCCGGAGAGCCGGCGGCACGTGTTGGACCGGCTGCGCGAGGTCGCGACGCAGGCGACGGACACGCTGGTCGTGTACTACGCGGGGCACGGGCCGGCCGACCACTACACCGACGAACTGCTGTTGACGCTGCCCGACTCCGACCCGGCGGTGGGGTACACGACACTGCGCTACGAGGACGTGCGCCGGGTCGTCGTCGACCCGGCGGTGCGGGCCGAGCGCAAGGTGATCGTCCTGGACTGCTGCTACAGCGGTCGCGCACTGCTCGGCGGGATGAGCGCCGGCGAGCACGTGGCCGACCAGGCGGTCGTGCAGGGGAGCTACCTGCTGACCGCGTCGGCGGAGACGCGCAAAGCCCTCGCGCCACCCGGTGAGCGGTACACGGCCTTCACCGGGGAGCTGATCGAGACCTTGTCGAAGGGCGTTCCCGCGGCCCCGAACTGCTCGACCTGGACACCGTGTACCGGCGGCTGCGCGCGGCACTGGCCGCCAAGTCCCGCCCCCTGCCCCAGGCGCGCAACCGCAACACCGGCGGCCTCATCGCGCTGGCGCGGAACGCCGCCCATCTGCGACGACCTGGGGAGCCGCCGGCGTCGCCCGTCGCGGTGGACTCCCGTGCGCCGGCGCACACGGCGTCGGTCCACGCGCCGCTGCGAGAAGTGTGGGCGGGTGCCCACCGAATCGCCGACGCGGGGGGTACGGCCGGGCCAGGCGTGCCGCGGTCTCCCGCGCAGTGCTCTTCTTGCAGAACGACCCCGACCCCGAACAGGTGCACCGCCGGATCGTCGGCATCCGCGAGAGCCTGGAGCACGCGCGGAGCGACGCCGAGCGGGAGGACCTGCAACTTCGCCTGGCCCGGTTGGCTGGTGGCGTGGCGACCGTGTGGGTGGGCCGTCTCGCCGGTGAGTCGGCCGAGGAGACGCAGGAGCGTCGTGAGGTGGTCGCCCGGAGCCGCGAACTGCTGCCCGGCCTGATCACCGACGGGCTGGTGGCCGGGGGTGGTGTCGTGCTGCGGGACGCGGGGCGGGCGTTGGAGGGTGTCGCGGACGGCCCGGCGAAGTCGGTGTTGCTGAGCGGGCTGGCGGCACCCGGTGCGCGGATCTTGACGAACAGCGGCTACCCGCTGGGCGCGATCTTGCTCGACGTCCTCACCGGGCGGACCGGGTCGATGTTCGACCTCGGCGTGGTGGACTCCGCTCTTGTGGTCGAAGGGGCGTTGACGGCGGCGGTGGCGACGACCCGGCAGTTCCTCGCCCTGGCCTGAGCCGTTATCGGCGGCCGGTGAGGATGCGCACGGCCACGCGTTCCACGAACGGCTCGTGCGGCTCCAGCACCTCGCTCAACGCCCGCGCGAACGCCGTCCGGTCGGCCGGCAGCTTGTCCACCGGCAGCGCGGACAAGGCGCCGCCGATGATCCGCTCCACGTCCAGGTGATCCTCGTACTCGACCAGGTGGCGGCGGACGGTGAAGTGGGCCGCGTTCAGGGCGTCGGCGTACCGCTGCTGGGTGTGCTCGTCGGTCCCGCACGTCAGGGCCAGCCGCGTCCCGAGGTAGTGCTCCAGGAACCCGCGCAAAGCCCGCGACCACTCGGTGTCCTGCAACCACAGCGGGGTGCCGTTGGTGAACACCGCCACCCCGCCGCCCGGTCGCACCAACGGGTGAACCGTGCGGAACAGCCGTTCGTGGTCCATCCAGTGCAGGGCCTGGCCGATGGTCACCGCCCCGACCGGACCCACCGCCGGCCCCAGCGCGGCGAGGTCGGTGTCCGCGCCCAGCACCCACGACACGTTGGGCACGTCCGCCGCCCGTCGAGCGGCGGCGAGCATGTCCGGCTCCGGGTCCACCCCGACCGCTGCCCGCACCCGCCGCGCGAAGGGCACGGTCAGCTGCCCGGTCCCGCACCCCAGGTCGACCACCACGTCGGAACGACCCAGCCCGAACTCGGCCACGACGGCGTCCACCGCCGCGTCCGGGTACCCGCGCCGGTACCGCTGGTAGAACTCGACCACGTCACCGCGAAAACCCAGGTCCACACCCCCAGCGTGGACCTGGGTCCGCCGGACTTCCAACCCCCTACGCTGCGCCCTCGGCGAACTGCGCCGCGTACAGCCGGTGGTAGGCGCCCTCGGCCGCGATGAGCTGCTCGTGCGTGCCCTGCTCCACGATCCGCCCGGCCTCCATGACCAGGATCAGGTCGGCGTCGCGGATGGTGGACAGCCGGTGGGCGATGACGAAGCTGGTGCGCGAGGACCGCAGGGCCGCCATCGCGTGCTGCACCAGCGACTCCGTGCGGGTGTCCACCGAGCTGGTCGCCTCGTCCAGGATCAGCAGCGCCGGGTCGGCCAGGAACGCGCGCGCGATGGTGATCAGCTGCTTCTCGCCCGCGCTGACGTTGCCGCCCTCCTCGTCGATCACGGTGTCGTACCCGTCGGGCAGGGTGCGCACGAACCGGTCGACGAACGCCGCCCGCGCCGCCGCCACGACCTCGTCGTCGGTCGCGCCGGGACGGCCGTAGGCGATGTTGTCCCGGATGGTCCCGCCGAACAGCCAGGTGTCCTGGAGCACCATGCCGGTCCGCGACCGCAGGTCCTCGCGCCGCATCTCCGTCACGTCCACGCCGTCGAGCGTGATCCGCCCGCCGTCGAGCTCGTAGAACCGCATGATCAGGTTGACCAGGGTGGTCTTGCCCGCCCCGGTCGGCCCGACGATGGCCACGGTCTGGCCCGGTTCGGCGACCAGCGACAGGTCCCGGATCAGCGGCTGCTCGGGCGTGTAGGAGAAGGCCACGTCGTGGAACTCCACCCGGCCCCGGCGCGTGGCCGGCTGGACGGCGTCCACCGGGTCGGGCGTCTGCTCCTCGGCGTCGAGCAGCTCGAACACCCGCTCGGCCGACGCCACCCCGGACTGCATCAGGTTCGCCATCGACGCCACCTGCGTCAGCGGCTGGGTGAACTGGCGCGAGTACTGGATGAACGCCTGCACCTCGCCCAGCGTCATCGCCCCGGAGGTGATGCGCAGCCCGCCGACCACGGCGATGGCCACGTAGCTGAGGTTGGACAGGAAGAACATCGTCGGCATGATCAGGCCGGACACGAACTGCGCCCCGGTGGAGGACTCCACCAGCTCGTCGTTGCGCCGCCGGAACTCCGCCTCGGACTCCTGCTGCCGCCCGAACACCTTCACCAGCTGGTGCCCGGTGAACGCCTCCTCGATGTGGGCGTTGAGCGCGCCGGTCTGCTTCCACTGCGCGATGAACAGCTGCTGCGACTTCTTCCGGATGCGCCCGGTGACCACGACCGACGCGGGGATGATGGCCAGCGCGATCAGCGCCAGCAGCGGCGAGATGGTCACCATCATCACCAGCACGCCGATCACGGTCAGCCCGGACATCAGCAGCTGGCTCAGCGTCTGCTGCAACGTGGTGGCCACGTTGTCGATGTCGTTGGTGACCCGCGACAGCAGCTCGCCGCGCGGCTGGGCGTCGAAGTAGCGCAGCGGCAGCCGGTGCAGCTTCTCCTCGACCTCCTCGCGCAGCCGGAACACGAACCGCTGCACCACGTCGTTGAGGATGCGGGCCTGCACCCAGGCGAACACCGACGACGCCAGGTACAGCGCGGCCACCCACGCCAGCACCTCGCCCAGGGCGCGGAAGTCGATGCCGGGTCCGCCGCGGGCCTGCCCGAGCACGCCGGTGAAGATGATGTCGGTGGCGTGGCCGAGGATCTTCGGTCCGGCCACGCCGAGGCCGACGCTGATGACGGCCAGGACGAGCACGGCGACCAGGGTGTTGCGCTCGCCGCGCATCCGGTTGGCCAGCCGCCGCGCGGACGGGCCGAAGTTCTGGGCCTTGCCGACGGGCATGCCCATGCCGGGGAAGGGCCCGCCGCCGCCGATGCGGGCGGGCGGTCGGGTGGTGGTGGGGGCGCTCATGCGACCTGCTCCACGGTGAGCTGGGACTGGACGATTTCGACGTAGGTGGGGCAGGTGTCGAGCAGTTCGTGGTGCGTGCCGACGCCGACCACGGCGCCGTTGTCGAGCACCACGATCCGGTCGGCGTCGAGGATGGTGGACACGCGCTGCGCCACCACGACCACGGCGGACTCCGAGGTGTGCGGCTTGAGCGCCGCGCGCAGGCGGGCGTCGGTGGCCACGTCCAGCGCGGAGAAGGCGTCGTCGAACAGGTACACCTCGGGCTTGCGCACCAGCGCCCGCGCGATGGACAGCCGCTGCCGCTGGCCGCCGGAGACGTTGGTGCCGCCCTGCGCGATGGCCGCGTCCAGACCGCCCATGGCCTCCACGAAGTCACGGGCCTGCGCGATCTCCAGCGCCTCCCACAGCTCGTCGTCGGTGGCCTCGGGCCGGCCGTAGCGCAGGTTGCTCGCCACCGTGCCGGTGAACAGGTAGGGCTTCTGCGGCACCAGCCCGAGCTTGGCGCGCAGCACGTCCGGGTCGGCCTCGCGGACGTCCACGCCATCGACCAGCACGGCCCCCGCGGTGACGTCGATCAGCCGGGGCACCAGGTTGAGCAGGGTGGTCTTGCCCGCGCCCGTGCTGCCGATGACGGCGGTGGTCTGGCCGCGCTCGGCCCGGAAGCTCACGCCGCGCAGCACCGGGTCCACCGCGCCGGGGTAGCGGAACTCGACGTCCCGGAACTCGACCTCAGCGCGTGCCGGCAGCTCGCCGACCGGGCTGACCGGCGGCGTCACGGACGGCTCGGCGTCGAGCACCTCGTTGATCCGTTCCGCGCACACGGCGGCGCGCGGCACCATCATCGAGATGAAGGTCGCCATCGTGACCGACATGAGGATCTGCATGAGGTAGCTGAGGAACGCGGTCAGCGCGCCGATCCGCATCTCCCCGGTGTCCAGGCGCAGCGCGCCGAACCACAGCACGGCGACGCTGGAGCCGTTGAACAGCAGCATCACCACGGGGAAGGTCATCGCCTGGAGCCGACCCACCCGCAGGGCGGTCTGGGTCAGCGCGGTGTTGGCGTCGGCGAACCGCTCGGTCTCGGCGCGTTCCCGCACGAACGCCCGCACCACGCGGATGCCGGACAGCTGCTCGCGCAGCACCCGGTTGACGTCGTCGATGCGTTCCTGCATCCCCCGGAACAGCGGGACCATCCGGCTCACGATCAGGCCCACGGCGATCACCATCGCCGGCACGAACGCGACGAGCAGCCAGGACAGGCCCACGTCCTCCTGGAGGGCCATCACGATGCCCGCCACGCACATGATCGGCGCGGTGACCAGCATCGTGCACACCATGACCACCAGCAGTTGCACCTGCTGCACGTCGTTGGTGTTGCGGGTGATCAGGGACGACGGCCCGAACGCGGCGACCTCGCGCGCGGACAGCTCGCCGACCCGGTGGAACAGCGCGGAGCGCACGTCACGGCCGAACCCCATGGCCGTGCGGGCGCTGTAGTAGACCGCGCCGACCGAGCAGACGATCTGCACGGTCGTGACCAGCAGCATCCAGCCGCCGGTGGACATGATGTAGCCGGTGTCACCGGTGGCGATGCCGAAGTCGATGATGTCGGCGTTGAGGCTGGGCAAGTACAGCGAGGCGACCGTGCCGACGAGCTGGAGCGCCAGCACGGCGGTCAGTTCGCGCCTATAGGGCCGCAGGTAGACCCGGAGCAGGCGGGTGAGCAAGTTTCCCCCATAAGAAACCGATCGTGTCTAATAGGAGGTACGGTAGACCCGTTGGATAAGAAACGCAACGTATCTTAGGGGCAGGGTGACGGACGGGAAGTCGCGCCGCAGGGGAGCGGAGCTGGAGACGGCCATCTTGGACGCCGCGTGGGCGGAGCTCAGCGAGCACGGCTACGGGCGGTTGACCATGGAGGGCGTCGCGGCGCGCGCCGGGACCAGCAAGCCCGTCCTGTACCGGCGGTGGTCGAGCCGGGCGGAGCTGGCGCTGGCCGCCTGGAACAGCCGGGTCCCCGTGGAGGTGGAGGTCGCCGACACCGGCGTGCTGCGCGAGGACCTGGTGGTGCTGTTCGACCGGATCGCCCGCCGCGCCGGCACGATGGTCAACGGGGTGATCGCCGGGGTCATGGCCGAGGCGTTCCGGCACCCGGAGATGGCCGAGCTGCTGCGCGAACGCCTGGCGAACCCCACGGGACTGACCGACGCCGTGCGTCAGATCGTCGACCGGGCGGTGGAACGCGGCGAACTGCGCCCGCTGGAACTGCCCCACCGCGCCGCCCGCGCCCCGCTGGACCTCGTGCGCAACGAGTTCATCGCCTGCGGCGGCCCGGTCGACGACGACGTGATCGCCGCACTCGTGGACGAGGTGTACCTCCCGTTGCTGCGCGGCCTGGGCGTGGACTGACGCCGGCGGGCCGCCGCGACCCGGGTCAGAGCGGGACCACGTAGGAGATGAAGCCCCGGTTCTCGGCGACCTGGTCGTACAAGCGGCGCGCGGTGTCGTTGCTCTCCTGGGTGTGCCAGTAGACCCGCGAGCACTCCCGCTCCCGCGCCCACTCCACCACCCCGCCGATCAACGCCCGCCCGACACCCAGCCCCCGGGCGTCCGGCGCGGTGAACAGGTCTTGCAGGTAGCAGACGTCCGGTGCGGTGGTGCTGGCGTGCACCAGGAAGTGCGCGATGCCGACCAGGCGACCGTCGTGCCGGGCCCCCAGCGCGTGCATCCGCACGTCCCGCTGGAACTCCCGCCACGCCCGGTCCAGCAGCAGCGGCGGCAGCTCACGGCCGTAGAAAGCGTTGTAGCCGACGAAAAGCTCCTCCCAGGCCGCGCGGTCGGCCGGCAGGAGTGGCCCCAGGGTGATCATGCGCGACACCCTACGGGGCTAGGCTCGCAACCCCGACCCACTGCGGAGGAACGATGAGCCAGTCGGCGAGGCAACTGCTGGACAGGATCAGGGACGAGGTCGCGGACGAGCACGGGGAGAACCGCTTCGTGCCGCTGGTCGAGGCCGGCACGGCGCCCCTGACGTCGATCGGCGCGCTGGCCGCCGAGGAGAGCCGGATCGTGCCGGGCGACTGGCGCAGCTTCCTCACCCTGGCCGCCAACGCCGACGACCCCGCCGCCCGCGGCTTCTTCACCAGCCTGGCCCAGGGCGAAGGCCTGGTGCTGCCCCTGCTGGACCCCTTGGCCCGCAAGGCCGGCGTGGACCCGGCGAAGTACCGCTACCGACCGGGCTGCCAGGCCTACGCCTCCTACGTGGCGTGGCTCGCGCTCAACACCGAACCCGCCGTGGCAGCAGTGGCGATGCTGACCAACTTCGCCGCGTGGGGCGAGTACTGCGGCCGAATCTCGACCGGCCTGCGCGCCCACTACGGGTTCGAACCCGAGGACACGGCGTTCTTCGACTTCTTCGCCACCCCGGTGCCGGAACTGGAGCAGCAGGGCGTCGACGCGGTGCAGGCGGGACTGGACGCGGGCATCGACTTCAGCAGCGCGGTCGAACACGTGCGCCTGCTGCAGGGTTACGAACTGATGTTCTGGAACACGCTGGCCGACGCGGCGTAGCTGCACGCAGCGGGTGCTTTTCGGCGCGCGCAGCGCGCTTTTGTGTGTGGTGGTCCCAACCACAGGTGGAGGGCCTCGGTTCCCCCGCCGTATGGCCTGCCCGAAGGGCTACCACAGATTTCCCCGGTGCAGCCGAAATTTTTTGCGAGGAACGAGCCAAAAATTTTAGCGGCACCGGGGAAATCTGTGGTTGGCTTTGCCAGGTCATGCGGCGGGGGAACCGACGCCCTTCACCCCCCGCTGGCGGCCTGCCGCGCGGCGAGCGCCGCTTTTCATCTTTTGATCTTTCGAGCGCTTCGCGCGTACCAGCGCGAAGCGCGTTCGGCTTGAGAGCGAAGCGTTCCGGTTTAAAGCGCTTAAAAGCGAAAAGCGCCTCGCCGGCGGGCAGGCCACCAAAGATGACTCAACTGCAACGGCGGGGGCTTCTTGCTTTTGTCATCTCCGTATGGCCTGGCAGAGCCTACCACATTTTCCAGGGGTTGCCGCTAAAACTTTTGCTCGTTCCTCGCAAAACTTTCGGCTGCAACCCCTGGAAAATGTGGTAGCCCTTCGGGCAGGCCATACGGAGATGACAAAAGCAAGAAGCCCAAGTTGGATTGTGTCCTCTCCGGTGGACTGCCACCCGGCAAAGCGAATGGGCTGGCGGCCGGCGAAGCGGTGGACTGCTTGCTCGGCCCGGTGGGTCAGCCGACGCGGCCCAAGTCTGGCGTGTCGATGCGGCCCTCGGCGTGGAGGTCCAGGAACAGGTCCACCACTGCCGGGTCGAACAGGGTGCCGCGGCCGTCGCGCAGTACGGTCAGGGCCTCGTCGGGGGAGAACGCGGGTCGGTGGGGGCGGTCTGCCAGGAGGGCCGCCCCCACGTCGCATACCGCGACGACGCGTGCCTCCCACCGGATCGCCGTGCCGGTCAAGCCCTGCGGGTAGCCGGAGCCGTCGTAGCGTTCGTGGTGTTGGCGGATGGTTTGCGCCACTGGGAACAGGCCCGGCACGGTGTCGGCCAGGCGGAAGCCGTGGTCGGGGTGTTGGCGGATCAACCGCCACTCGTCGGCGTCCAGTGCGGACGGCTTGAGGAGCACCGCGTCCGGGATCACGACCTTGCCCACGTCCCGCAGGCGCGCCGCCAGGCCGGCCACGCGGATGCCGCGTTCGTCGTGGCCCAGTTCCGCGGCCAGCAGTCGGGCCCACCGGCCCACCGCGCGGCTGTCGTGTCGGGATGACAGCCGCAGGTCCACCTGGTCGGCGATGCGGCACAGGTGCTCCACCACCGGCTGTTCGGCGTCCACGGCCACGCCCACCACGGCCCGGTCCCGCCCGGAGAGCTTCGCCGCGTACAGCGACCGGTCCGCGGCCGCGATCACCGCTGCCGGGTCGCCGCCGTGTTCGGGGTAGCACGCCGCGCCCACCGACACCGTCACGCCCAGCGCCGTCGTGTCGGACGCCGCGATCGGGCCGCCTGCCACGCTCTCCCGCAGTCGCCGCGCGAGCGACGCCAGGTCGGCTGGGCCCACGCCGGGCGCCAGCAGCGCGAACTCCTCGCCGCCGTAGCGGGCCACGACGTCGCCGGCGCGGGCCGCTCGCCGCAGCCGGTCGGCGACCTCCACCAGCACGCGGTCGCCGGCGGGGTGGCCGTGGTTGTCGTTGATGGACTTGAAGCGGTCCACGTCGGCGATGAACACCGCCACCGAACCGCCGCCGCGCCGCGCCCGCTCGACCTCGATCGGCAGTTGCGCCACGAAGAACCGGCGGGTGTGCAGGCCGGTCAGCGCGTCGGTGATGGCCAGCCGCCGCTGGTCGCCGACCATCGCCGCGAGCCGCGCGATCACCAGCACGAACAGCATCGCGCACGCGGCCGCGATGGCCGGGATGTCGCGGAACTGCCCGGTCGCGTGTTGCAGCACCAGCATCGCGGGCGCGATGAGCGCCGCGCCGCACAGCGCTGCGATCCGGCCCCACCCCAGCACGTTCTCGCGCGTGGGGCTCGGCTCGGCCAGCCGCGCCATGGTCGGGTGCAGCGCCGCCGCGCCCAGGGCCAGGTTGCCGCCCAGCCAGATCGCGTCGAGGAAGTTGCCCGCCTGGTAGCTGCCGTTGAGCTGTTGCAGCACGTAGAGCGTGTCGGCGGTGAGGATCGCGAGCAGGTTCGCCGACAGCAGCGCGAACGACCCCGACCGCCGGCCCGTCCCCAGCACCAGCCGCAGCGCCACGACCAGCATCGCCAGGTCCATCACCGGGTAGGCGACCGACGCCACCGCCACCGGCAGCGGCTGGTCCATCCGGGCCCGCGGCCCGATCAGGTACAGCCACGACAGCATCGCCGCGACCACCGCGAGCACCGAGGCGTCCAGCAGGCTCGGCAGGTCCCGACCCGGGCTGCGCCTGCGGATCAGCAGCACCAGCGCCACCACGACCAGCGGGTAGTGCCCCAGGTAGAACACGTCCGCGAGGGACGGGAACGCGGTGCTGTCCAACAGGTAGTGGTGCACGTAGAAGGTGCAGTCGGCCAGCGAGTACACGACCTGGCTCAACCCCAGCAGCAGCCACGCCACCCGCGCGCCCGCCCGGTTGCGCACCGCGGCGAACAGCACGACGACCGCCGCCGACGTGCTGGTGAGGCAGTACACGACGACCCTGGCGGCGACACCCGCGCCCGCCCGGGGGATCAGGTAGTACGCGGTGATCGCGACCAGCCCGACCGCGAGGTAGCCGAGCCAGGCCCTGCCCTGGAACGGGCGTGGGCCGTGCGCACTCATGTGGTCTCCGCGTGGTCGCCTGCGTGGTGCGGTGGGCCTGACGGTCTGCGGCAGCGGCGTCCACCGGTTCGCCAGATCATGCCGCAACCGCACTGCGGCGGGGAACCCGGACCAGTACTCCATTGGTGTCAAAAGCTTTCCGCCGAGCGCACCTCACTTTCGGCGGTGGCGCGGACCGGGCGCAGCACGACCCGCCCGACGACTTCGACCACCAGCCCGGCGGCCACGCCGATGGCCGCGCCCACCAGCAGGCGCTGCGGGGTGACGGCGAGCAGGAAGATGCCGGTGCCCAGCGCGGGCACGGCGAGGATCAGCGCGGCGGCCCCGGCCAGACCCGCGATCAGGGCGAGCTTCCACCGGGTCAGCGGGCGGGCCAGCAGCGACAACGTCCACAGCGACGCGATCAGCACGACCACGGTCGCCACGGTCTGCCCGGCCGGACGCCCGGCTCCCGGTTCCAGACCGCGGATGGTCAGGTCGCCCGCGTAGGCCGCCAGACCGATCACCGCGCCGGTCGGGACCGCCAGCCGCAGCACCCGGCGCAGGAACCCCGGCACGTAGCGGCGGCTGTTGGGCGCCAGCGCCAGCACGAACCCGGGGATGCCGATGGTGGTGGCCGAGATCAAGGTCAGCTGGATCGGCGCGAGCGGGTAGGCCAGCGCGGTCGCCACCACGACCAGGGCGAGCACCAGCGAGTAGACGTTCTTGACCAGGAACAGGTTCGCGGCCCGCTCGATGTTGGCGATCACCCGCCTGCCCTCGGCCACGACGTCGGGCAGGTGCGCGAACCGGCTGTCCAGCAGCACCAACTGCGCCACGGCCCGCGTCGCCGCCGCGCCGTTGCCCATCGCCACCCCGATGTCGGCGTCCTTCAACGCCATCGCGTCGTTCACGCCGTCACCGGTCATCGCCACGACGTGCCCTTTGCGTTGCAGCGCACCGACGATGGCCCTCTTCTGCTGCGGGGTCACCCGACCGAAGACCACCTTGTGCTCCAGGACGTCGGCGAGCGCGTCCGGGTCGTCGGGGAGGGTGCGGGCGTCCACGGCGTCGGAGGCGTGCTCGATGCCCGGCACGCCCACGGAGACGGCGACCGCGCCCACTGTGCGGGGGTTGTCGCCGGAGATCACCTTCAGGGCGACTTGCTGCTCGGCGAAGTACCGGAGGGTGTCGGCGGCGTCGTCACGGATGCGTTCGGCGAGGACGACCAGGGCGCGCGGGGTGAGGTTCGGGGGGAGGGCGGTGTCGGTGTGGTGGTCGGGGGTGGAGGCGAGGACGAGTACGCGCTTGCCCTCGGCGGCGATGTCGGCGGCCTGGGCCAGCAAGTCACTGGTACCGCCGGGGAAGACCATTTCGGGTGCGCCCAGGACCCAGGTGCCGTGGCCGTCCGCGCAGACCGCCGACCACTTGCGGGCCGAGGAGAACGGGACGCCGCCGGTTCGCTGCCAGGTGCCGTTGGCGAACACGGTGGACAGCGCGGCGGAGGTGGCGTTGGCGTCGGGAGCGGAGG
The DNA here is from genome assembly GCF_003634995.1 of Saccharothrix variisporea. Lineage (GTDB taxonomy): Bacteria > Actinomycetota > Actinomycetes > Mycobacteriales > Pseudonocardiaceae > Actinosynnema > Actinosynnema variisporeum. The sequence continues at coordinate 496,700 of NZ_RBXR01000001.1, forward strand.
CGCAGAGGGCCAAGGCCTCGCGCACGTCGTCAGCTTCCTGGGTGATCAGGCGGTCGAAGACGATGTCGCCGTGGGTGAGGGTGCCGGTCTTGTCCAGGCACACCGTGTCCACGCGGGCCAGCACCTCGACCGCGGGAAGCTCCTGGACCAGGGTCTGTTTCCGGGCCAGTGACACGGCGGCGAGCATGAACGCGAGGCTGGTCAACAGGACCAGGCCCTCGGGCACCATGCCGACCAGGCCCGCCACCGCGCCGGTCACCGCCTCCTGCCACGTGTCGGTGTCGGGCGTCTCGAACTGGCTCCACAGCAGCAGCGGCCCGACCACGAGCATCAGCAGCGAGATGCCCTTGAGGAGCCTGTTGGTGCCCTGGACCAGCTCCGAGCGCACCACCGTGAACCGGCGGGCCTCGGCGGCCAGGCGGGTGGCGTAGGCGTCCGCGCCGACCCCGGTCGCCACGAACCGGCCGCTGCCCGCGACCACGATCGACCCGGACCGCACCTCGTCGCCGACGTCCTTGGCGACCGGGTCGGACTCGCCGGTCAGCAGCGACTCGTCGATCTCCAGGCCGTGGGAGCTCGTGAGCGTGCCGTCTGCGACGACCTGGTCGCCAGTGCGCAGCTCGATCAGGTCGTCGGCGACGACGTCGGCCACGTCGAGTTCGGACGTCCGGCCCTCGCGCACCACGCGGGCGTGCGGGGCGTTGAGGACGGCCAGGCGGTCCAGGGTGCGCTTGGCGCGCAGCTCCTGCACCACGCCGATGGCCGTGTTGGCGACGATGACCAGGCCGAACAGGCCGTTCTGCCAGTGCCCGGTGAGCAGGACCAGCACGAACAGGGTCGCCAGCAGGCCGTTGAACGGGGTGACGACGTTCGCCCGGACGATCTGGGCCGTGCTGCGGCTGGTGCGCGCGCCGACCGCGTTCGTGCGGCCATCGGCCACGCGTTCGGCGACCTGCGCCCGGGTCAGGCCGGTGGCGCTGACGAGCGTGTCGGACATCCCCACCTCCGCCGCCATCCTGCCGTGGAACCCGTTTTTGCGCCTGGTCAGCGCAGGTCGACCACGACCGCGGCGGCGTTGTCGTCCTGGGTGAGGGCGACCAGCGCGCGGGCGGCTTCGGCGGGGTCGGTGGTGGTGCGGGCGAGGTGGGTGATGGTGGCCTGGTCGGTGGCGCGGTGGACGCCGTTGGTGAGCAGGACCAGGCGGCCGGGACCGGAGCCGTGGACGACGCCGTGGCCGCCTTTGCGGGCGGTGGTCGTGACGACCAGGTCCAGGCGGGGGTTCGCGGGCACACCGCGGTCGCGCAGGTACCGGCCGATCGTGTGGTCGGTGGTGAGCAGCGTGGCGGGGTCGGTGTCGCCGAGGAAGTAGGCGCGGCAGTCACCCACCCAGGCGACGGACCAGTGGTGGGTGGTGCCGGACGCGACGACGAGGGTGGTGTCGGCGCGTGGTGTGAGATCCCGACCGGCGTCGCGTGCGGGCGGCTGTGGGAGGGTCGCGGCAGACGGGAGCGGGGACGTTTCGGCGGTGGGCCGGGGGAGGGGGATGCCGAGGGGGTTGGTGGGGTGGGTGGTCAGGTGCAGGCCCCGGCGGACGTCCTCCATCGCTTCGGAGGCGCCGGCGCGCCACGCGGCGTCCACGGCTTCGGCGGCGGCGAAGCGGGCGGCGGACGCGGCGGCCTCGGTGTCGCCGATGCCGTCCGCCACGGCGGCGGCGAACGCGGTGGGGGAGGGCGCGCTGGGGGAGGGCGCGGTGGGGCCCGGCGCGGCAGAGCCGGCCGCGGTGGGCGCGTTCAAAGCGGGCGTGTTGGGGGAGGTGGGTGCGTTAAAAGCGGGTGTGCTGGGGGAGGTGCGGACGGCGGCGGCGTCCGCGGCGACCCGGCGTGAGCCGCGGGTGGTGGCCCAGCCGGCGGTGGGCAGGGCGGTGGGGAACAGGACGGTCATGGCGGGCCTCCGGAGTCCAGAGACGGGTGTCCTCCGCCTTCGATGATCCGCGCGCTGCCTGAGCGTGGCCTGTGAACTTTGGGATAGTGGGCACGATAACTTCAGTGTTGACTGAAATCAACCCTCGAAACCGGTGCCGGCTCAACCCGGACAACTCAGGACCACTACGGCCGAGGACTGGCTCTCCTCAGGGAGTCGTCCAGCGCCAGACCAGGGGCGGCCGTCCGCCTTGGGGGAGGGCGGTGGCGTGTTGGGTGGTGCGTTGCAGTCCGGGGATGCGGTCCATGGTCCGGCCCAGGTTGGCGGGGTACGGGCGGTCGCCGGTGAGGGCTTCGGTGACGTCCAGGGCTTGGGCGGTGGTGAACTCGCGGCCCAGCAGGCCCGCGGTGAAGGTGGGGTCCCGCCAGAGCTTGTCGGCCAGGATCGGGCGGCAGTCGGTGACGATCCGGTTGTGGTCGAAGGCCAGGGGTGGGACCTCGTCCAGGCGGGTCCAGGTGGGGCCGGTGGGGGTCGCGGCGGGGTCGAGGGTGGCCCAGAGGGCGATGGAGAGGGTGGGGCCGCGGGGGTCGCGGTTGGGTTCGTCGAAGGTGGTCAGCTGGCCGGTGGCGGTGACCTCGGGGAGGCCCAGTTTCGTCGTGACGGCTCGGATCGCGGCGTCTCGGAGGCGTTCTCCCTTGCCCAGCAGGACACCGGGCAGGGCGAGGGAGCCGGCGAACGGGTCGAACGCGCGCGGTGCTACGGCCAGGTGCACGGTGTGGGCGTCGGGGGCGAAGCGCAGGGTCAGGACGTCCACGGACACCAGGGTCGATTCGGGCGCGGTCATGGTCGACCACTTTAGGTGCGGACGGTGTAGGAGGTGCGGTCCGGGCCGTGGCCTTCGACGGCGATGGGGATGCCCTGGCGTTCGAACCAGTCGTGGGGGAAGGGTTCCAGTTCGGGGGTGCAGGTGGTGAGGAAGTGCGTTCGGTCGTGGGTGGGGAGGGTGGTGGTCCGGGTGGCTCCGCTGCGGTAGGCGGTGGCGTAGTGGGTGGCGGGGGTGTCCCGGTGGGTGACGGCCAGGGCGTCGAGGCGGGCGTGGGTCAGGGCGTGGTGGAAGAGGACGGCGTCGAAGTGGCCGGTGCGCCAGGAGCCTTGGTACGTGCCGGAGTCGTTGTGGAGTTCCGGGTGGGGGAGGGTGTTGTCCTCGGTGGGGAAGGGGCCCGCGCCGTGGCGGGTGTGGTAGGTGCGGGTCACGCCGATCACCCGGGCCGGGCGGCCGGCGAGGAGGGTGCGGGCGTTGCGGGGGGTGGTGGTGGACCAGGTGGTGTGCGGGTGGAAGCCGTGGGTTTCGTCCAGGAGGACGCCCTGCGCGCCTTCGAAGATGAGGCGGCCGGTGTCGGCGAGGGTGTGGAAGTGGTCGTCGTTGACGATCCGGACGGCGTCGGCGAAGGACTTGTAGAGGTGGATCAGGTCGTCCACCGGGGTTCCGGTGCCGATGAGGGGTTCGTAGAAGCGGGCCAGGGTGTCGAGTTTGCGGCGGAGGGTGGTCGGGCGCAGGCAGTCGCCGACTGTGGGGGCTTCGCCCGGGGTGCCGAGGACTCGTTGGTGTTCGACGGTGTCGCCCGGGGTGTGTCCTGTGAGGAGGGAGTACCAGACGGTTTCGCCGATGCCCTTGCCGCAGGAGCCGTGGCGGTTGGTGCCTCGGGCGTCTTCGCGGGCGCGGTTGGCGGTGATGTGCAGGGGAGTGGTGAGGAGGGCGTCTTCGTGGACGGTGAGCAGGGACAGGGGGTCGGGGACGCCCAGGTCCGTCAGTTCGCGGGTTTCGGTGGCCAGGGCTATGGGTTCCACCAGGACGTGCTTCGACAGGTGGGTGGGGACGCCGGTCAGGGTGCCGGAGCCGTACTGGCTGAAGGTGTGGTGGCGGCCTTCGGCGACGACGTTGTGCGCGGCCTGGGCGCCGCCGTTGAAGCGGACCACGGCGGTGGTGGGGGCTTGGGCGCACAGGGCGTCCACGACCGCGCCCTTGCCCTCGTCGCCGAAGCCCAGGCCCACCACGATCAGGTGCTCGGTCATGCCAGCGTGACGGTGTCGGGGCCGTCGAGGTCGGCGGGCGTGGCCGAGGTGGCGACCGACTTGGCGCCGACCTGGACGAGGGCCTTGCCCACGGCGCGGCTCTCGTCGGCCGACCCGACCTCGGCGAGGTCGACCATGGCCTGGTCGAGGTCCACGACCCGCTCCTCCAGGCCGATGGTGGCGGCGATCAGCTCGCACACCGCGCCGGGGTCGTCGAGCTTGAGGAAGTGCTGGCCGAGCAGGCCGCGCCAGTGGTCGGCGATCTCGGGGTCGTCGTAGTAGTGGGACTGGTTGGGCAGGACGAAGTAGACGTGCCACTTGCGGGCCAGTTCGCGGTAGACCGAGGCGGGGTCGATGTCCTGGTGGACGTCGTCGCCGATGATGCGGCGGATGTGCCGGGCCTCCAGGCGGGGCTTGTTGAGCTCGTCGCCGATGAGGAACAGGTAGCCCTTGCGGCCCCGCTTCTCCCAGGCGTCGGTGGCGACGTGGCGGGCGACGAAGTAGGCGGCCAGTTCGTAGGACTCGCTCTTCTGCCCGCCGCCGTTGCCTTCCAGGAAGATGGTGCGCAGCTGCTCGTCCATGCGGTTGTCGGATTCGAACTGGCCGACCTGGAGGGGCACGCGGTCGCTGTCGGCGTCGCCGATGCCGCCGAAGAGGATCTGCGGGTCGGTGAGGTAGCCCTTGCGCTGCAACAGGCCGTGCAGCTTGCCGAGCTTGCGCTGCATGATCTGCGGGACGTAGCCCATGGAGCCGGTGACGTCGAAGAGGACGGCGATGGGGGTGGAGTCGGCGTGGTCGGCCGAGTCGCGGCACTCGCGGGCGGTGACGCCCAGCGGGTCGAGGGTGGGGTCGGCCTTCCACTGGTCGCGGGGGCCGGACTTGAGCTTGGCGGTGTAGCCGAAGTCGTCGAGGCCCTTGGCGGCGCGGAAGGTGCGGGCGGCGGCGTAGGCGTTGTCGTCCCAGCGTCCGTGTCCCATGGTCAGGCTCCTTGTCGGGGGAGGGCGAAGGGCCGGAAGGTCCTTGCGCCGTAGAGGTCTTCGAGCAGGTCGTCGTACTCGTCGAGCAGGTCGGCGGCGTCGGGGCGGGCCGCGGGGTTGTCCTGCATGCACCCTCGGGCGAAGGCGCGTTGACGGGTTTCGTTCGGTTTCAAGAGGTCCAGCATGAGTTGGTGTGCCATGTGGACGTCCGCGGCCGGGGTGAGGGGCTGCTTGCGGGTGGTTTCGGGCGGGTAGGTGGTGGAGCTGTCGAGGGCGAGCGGGGGTTGGCCGGTTTCGACGGCGAAGGTCCAGCCGGTGAGGACGATGCCGTGCTGTGCGGGGTGGACCAGGACGTTGTCGGTGGTGACGGCGCCGTGGACGAGGCCGGCGCGGTGGGCGCCGGCGAGGGCGCGCAGGAGTCGGCGGTGCATCCAGGCGTAGTCGCGGCCGTCGAGTCCTCGCGGGTAGGCGGTCTTGACCTCGGTCATCGTGACGAAGCCGTCGAGGAGCGGGTCCAGGACGGTGAAGGCGCGTTCGCCGCGTCCGACGTCGCCGGTGTCGTGGAGGGTGGGGTAGTAGGGCTTGAGCCAGCGGTGCTTGTCGGTGAAGCGGGCGAGGGTGTGCAGGGCGTGCCACTCGGCGTGGAGCAGGGGGTTGAGGGCGGGGTTGCGGACGAGTTTGACGACGTGCGGGCCGTCGGTGCGGTAGAGGTTGGCGACGCTGCCGACCGCGTGGAGGTCGGTGAGCCGGTAGGTGCCGCGCTCGGTGCGCAGGGTGACCGGTTCGGCGTGGCGCCAGTCGTGGTAGAGGCGGGTGAGGTCGGCCGAGGCGCGGTGGGCGCGGGTGTCGTCGGGGCCGACGCGGTCGGGGTGCAGTGCGGTGGCGAGGGCGCGGTAGAGGCGTCGGGCGTCTTCGCGGCGGTCGGGGGTGGGTGGTCCGAAGAGGCGGGTGGGTTCGGCGCCTTCGACTCGCCGGAGCGCCTCTTCCCTCGTGAACATGGTTTGAGTCTAACTGACTCAAACCTCGGGGGCAACGGTCCGCGAGATCGTCGGAAAATTCTGCGGTCGGGATGTAGAGCGGGTGGCCGTCAGCTCCGACCACAGGCCGACAGCACCGCGAGAGAGAGGACGACCACCGTGAAGTACCTGATGATGATCTACGGCAACCAGGAGAAGTGGGACGCCTTCACCCCCGAGCAGTGGGCCGAGGCCCTGCCGAAGTTCGACGCGTTCAACGCCAAGTACCGGGGGACCGGCGAGCTGCTGGGCGCCTACGGCCTCGGCGACGCCGTCAACGCCAAGCTGGTCCGGCGGGAGAACGGCGTCCCCGCGGTCACCGATGGCCCGTACCTGGAGACCAAGGGGTACATCGCCTCCCTGTACGTCCTGGACGTCGAGAGCGAGGACCGCGCCCGCGAGATCGCCGCCGACCTGCCCTACGCCGACGTGGAGCCGGTCGAGCTGTGGCCCGTCCTGCACGAGTCGGCATGACCGACCGCCTCACCGAGGACCTGCTGCGCGAGCTGGCGCCGCAGGTCCTCGGCGCGCTCGTGCGCCGCTACGGCCAGTTCGACACCTGCGAGGACGCCGTGCAGGAGGCGTTGCTGGACGCGGCGACCCAGTGGCCGGTCTCGGGCGTGCCCGACCACCCGAAGGCGTGGCTGGTCACCGTCGCGTCCCGCCGCCTGGTCGACCAGGTGCGCACCGAACAGGCCCGGCGGCGTCGGGAGCAGGCCGTCGCGCCCGCCGAGACCGCGCCGGAGACCGACGACCGGGACGACTCGCTGGCCCTGGTGTTCCTGTGCTGCCACCCGGCGCTGTCGGACCCCAGCCGCATCGCGCTGACCCTGCGCGCGGTCGGCGGCCTCACCACCGCGCAGATCGCCGCCGCGTTCCTGGTGCCCGAGGCGACGATGGCGCAGCGCATCAGCCGCGCCAAGCAGACGATCCGGGGTGTCGGGTTCGGCTCGCTGGCCCCGGCCGACCGCGCCGAGCGGCTGCGCGCGGTCCTGCACGTGCTCTACCTGGTGTTCACCGAGGGGCACACCAGCTCCGATGGCGTCGAGGTGACCGCGCCCGCGCTGTCGGGGGAGGCGATCCGGCTCACGCGGTGGCTGTCGGGTCTGCTGCCCGACGACACCGAGGTCGCGGGCCTGCTGGCGTTGATGCTGCTCACCGACGCCCACCGGCCGGCCCGCACCGCGCCGGACGGTGCCCTGGTGCCGCTGGCCGAGCAGGACCGCACCCGCTGGGACCGGGCGCAGCTCGCCGAGGGGCTGGACCTGCTGTCCCGCACCCTGCCGCGCGGCCGGGTCGGCCCGTACCAGGTGCAGGCCGCGATCGCCGCCGTCCACACCGAGGCGCCCACCGCGGAGGAGACCGACTGGCCGCAGGTCCTCGCCCTCTACGACCTGCTGGAGCACCTCGCGCCCAACCCGATGACCACCCTCAACCGGGCCGTCGCCCTCGGCATGGTGCACGGTCCGCACGCCGGCCTCGAGGTGGTGGACCGGCTCGCCACCGACAAGCGCCTCAAGGACCACCACCGCCTGCACGCCGTCCGCGCCCACCTGCTCGACCTCGCCGGCGACCCCGCCGCCGCGAGCACCGCCTACCGCGAGGCCGCCCGCCGCGCGCTCAGCACGCCCGAACGCCGCCACCTCACCCTGCGCGCCAACCGCCTGGCCGGGCCGTGATCGGCCGGCCGGGTGTCCGCCCCGGACGACCGCCGCCCCCGCCCGCCCGGCCCGGTCGGGTAGCCTGCCGCCCCGTGTCCCACCGCGCCACCGCCCCCCTGTACGCGGCGGGTTTCGTCACCGCCTTCGGCGCGCACGGCATCGCCGCGGGCCTGGGCGGCTACACCCACGCCTCCTTGTTGACCTTGGGCCTGCTGCTGGCCGTCTACGACGGCGCGGAGATCGTCCTCAAGCCCCTGTTCGGTTCCCTGGCCGACCGCATCGGCCCCCGCCCGGTCCTCCTGGGCGGCCTGCTCGCCTTCACCCTGGCCTCAGCTGCTTTCGTGATCTCCGGCAACCCCGCCACCGTGGGCGTGGCCCGCCTGGCCCAGGGTGCCTCCGCGGCCGCCTTCTCCCCGGCCGCAAGCGCCCTGGTGGCCCGCCTGACCCCGACGACCCACCACGGCCGGGCCTTCGGCGGCTACGGCGCGTGGAAGGGCTTGGGCTACACCACGGGCCCGCTCCTGGGCGGAGTCCTGATCTCCTTCGGCGGCTTCACCGCCCTCTTCGCCGCCCTGGCCGCGGTAGCCCTGACGGTCGCCATCTGGGCGGCCTTCGCCGTCCCGGCGGTCCCCCCGCTCCCCAAGACCCGCCAGACCCTCAGGGACCTGACCCGCCGCCTGACCAGCCCGGGTTTCCTCCGCCCCACAGCGGCCCTGTCCGCCACGACCGCCGCTGTGGCGGTGGGCGTCGGCTTCCTCCCCGTGCAAGCGGCGTCATGGGGTCCCTTGGTGTCCGGCGCGGCCGTGTCCTGCATGGCCGCGGCCGCAGCCCTGATCCAGCCGTTGGTGGGCAAGGCCCGGGACACCGGCCGCCTCCACGACACCACCGGCATGGCCACCGGCCTGCTGGTCGCCGCCGCCGGGTACGCGGTCGCCGCCACCGTGCCCGGCCTGATCGCCCTCTTCGCCGCCGCCATCGCCATCGGCGCAGGAGCAGGCGCGGCCACCCCGCTGGGTTTCGCCGCCCTGGCCGCCGCCACCGAGCCCGAACACCTGGGCCAGACAATGGGCAGCGCGGAGGTGGGCCGGGAACTGGGTGACGCCGGCGGCCCCCTCCTGGTAGGCGCCATCGCCACGGCGACCACGTTGAGCGGCGGGCTCCTGGCCCTGACCGCCGTCCTGGGCACCGCGGCGGTGGCGGTCGGCCGGCCCCGCGCTCAGAACGGGTAGTGCGCGTGCCGGGTCGCCAGCGTGACCCACCGCGTGGTCGTGAACGCCTCCACGCCCCACCGCCCCCCGAACCGCCCGTACCCACTGGCCCCCACCCCGCCGAAGGGTGCCTGCGGCTCGTCCGCCACCGTCTGGTCGTTCACGTGGACGATCCCCGTCCGCACCCGCCGCGCCAGCCGCAGCCCCCGCGTCCCGTTCTCGGTCACGATCCCGCAGGTCAACCCGTGCTCGGTGGCGTTGGCCAGCGCCACCGCCTCCTCGTCCGACCCGAACACCTCCACCGCGCACACCGGCCCGAACGCCTCCGCCCGGTACAGCTCCATCTCCGGCGTCAGCCCGGTCACGACCGTCGCCGGGTGCACGGCCCCGTCCGGCGCGCCGCCGCCGACGAGCACCGAAGCCCCCTTGGCACGCGCGTCCGCGACCAGACCGGCCACCCGCCGAGCTTCCGCCGCGTTCACCAACGGCCCGATCACGGTCTCCGGCGCACGGGGGTCGCCGTGGGGCAGCGCCGCCACCCGCTCGACGAACCGGGACGTGAACTCGGCCGCCACCGACGAGTGCACCAGCACCCGGTCACCGGACATGCAGATCTGCCCCGAATTCATGAACACCCCGAACACCGCCGCGTCCACCGCGTGCCCCAGGTCGGCGTCGTCCAGCACGACGATCGAGTTCTTCCCGCCCAACTCCAACACCGCCGGCTTCAGGTGCGAAGCCGCCAACGCCCCGACGACCCGCCCGACCCCCGTGGACCCGGTGAAGTTCACCACCCGCACCCGCGGATCCGCGATCAACGCCTCACCCACCACCGCGGCGTCCACCGGGTCGTTGGTCACGACGTTGAGCACCCCCGCCGGCAACCCGGCCTCGCGCATCACGTCCGCCAGGAACAACCCGGACGCCACCGGCGCTTCCTCGCTCGCCTTGAGCACCACGGTGTTGCCGGCCGCCAACGGAGCCGCGAACGCCCGCGCCCCCAGGATCAACGGCGCGTTCCACGGTGCGAAAGCCGCCACCACCCCGACCGGCTCCCGCACCGCCAACCCCAACGCACCGGGCTCCTCGGCGCTCAGCACCTCCCCGCGCGGCGCGGTCACCGAGGACGCCGCCTCGCGCAGGATGTTCGCCGCCAGGAACACGTTGAACCGCGCCCACGGCTGCGTCCCGCCCACCTCGGACGCCATCAGCTCCACCGCCGCGTCCGCCCTCGCGTCCAACGCGTCGGCCGCGTCCATCAGCAACCGCCGTCGCGCGAACGGCCCCAACTCGGCCCACTCGCCGAACGCCCGGTCCGCCGCGTCCACGGCCCGGGTCACGTCCTCGACGCCGGCCGCCGCGACGGTGGCGTACACCTCGCCGGTGTACGGGGCGATGTCGTCCACGGTGCGGCCGGACGCGGCGGGGATCTCCTCGCTGCCGATCAGCAGGGTGCGGTGGATGGTCATGGGTGTGCCTCCTGACCAAGGCAGGGATTGGTCGGTGCGTCGAGCCTAGGCACAAATGCGGTGATCGGGTTGTGTCAATGTGTACGCCGTTTGGTCGTGCGCGCACGGAGCTTCGGACGCACGAAGGGCACCGACACCACCACGAGAACTGTGAACGCGGTCAACCGCTGCAGTCCCGGCTCGTCCGCGAAGGAGGACCCGTGCAGGGCGTACAGGTTCGCCGCCAGGTCCGTCACCGCGATCACCACCGCGAGGTCCAACCCCGCCCGCCGCCACCACACCAGCAGCGCCGCCGCCACGGTGTCCAGCACCGCCAGCGACGTCCAATACCCGTTCACCCAGCCCGGCGCCCACGGGTAGGGCACCCACCCGCCGCGCACGAAGTCCGCCACGTGGTTCACCGCGCCGACCACCAGCAGCGCCGCGAGCAGCAGCACCCACGCGCGCACCACGTCCGACAGCTTACGGACAGCCCGCCAGCACCCGCTCCAGCGCCGCCCGCTCCGACGCCCGCACCGACAACCCGTACGCCGCCTTCACCCCGACGTAGATCCGCGCGTACGGGCACGCGTACCCCGGGTTGGGCGGCATCCACTCGTCGGGCGTGCGATCACCCTTGTCCTGGTTGACCTTCCCCTGCACGGCCACCAGGTTGCGCAGGTCGTTGGCCGCCTGCACCCGCCGCTCCGGCGGCCACCCCGCCGCGCCGCTGCGCCACATCTCCGCCAACGGCACCACGTGGTCGATCTGCACCTTGGACACGCTGGTCACGGTCTGCCCGGTGTACGGGTCGTGCAGCGTGCCCTCCTTCACCGCGCACCGCCCGTCCTTGCGCACCACCCCGACCAGGTCCCGCGCCAACACCTGGCTGCGCTGGTCGCACCCGTCACCGTCCACATCGGACCAGGGCCGCCCGAACACGCACGCGGCCCCGTTGTCGCAGTCCCGCACGTACCCGTCCATGCCACCGGGTTCCGCCACCGCCAGCGCCCCCAACTGCACCCGCGCGGTCGCGGTGTCCACCGTGCCCTCCGGCACCTTGTCGACCGGCGTCCCCTGTCCGGGCGCGAAACCGCACCCCGCCACCACCAACGCGACCAGTACCAGCACAGCACGGGACACGGGCACCTCCAAGGCGACTCACCCGTGAGGTACCCGTGCCCCGCGACCCGCCTAACGGCTCCGACCGGTGCAACGCCGTGCGCCGGTCAGCGGATCACCTGCCCTGCAACGACTTCACGTTGCGCCCGAACGTCCAGCCCTTCGACCCGTCCCAGTTGATCGACCAGGTCATCAACCCCTTGAGCTGCCCGCCGAACGCGTTCCACGCCTGCGCGACCTGGCTGGTCGACATGTACCCGCCACCCGCGCCCGGCTGCGCGGGCAGGCCCGGCACCTGCTTGTCGAACGGCACCCGGATCGTCGTCCCCTGCACGACCAGGCCCTTGTTCAGGCAGTTGGTCTGCGCGGTGAACCCCTGCACGGTGCCCGCCTGGTAGGAATCGCCCGAGCACCCGTACATGGAACCGTTGTAGTACTGCATGTTCAGCCACCACAGGCGGCCGTTGTCGGCGTACTTCTTGATGATCGGCAGGTACGCGCCCCAGATCGACCCGTACACGATGCTGCCGCCGGTCACGTACGCCGTCTCCGGGGCCATGGTCAGGCCGAAGTTCGCGGGCATCCGCGCCAGCACGCCGTCGATGATCCGGATCAGGTTGGCCTGCGACGGCGACAGCGAGTTGATGTTCCCGCTGCCCACCAAGCCGGTCTCGATGTCGATGTCGATGCCGTCGAAGTTGTACCGCTGGAGGATCGGCACGACGGTGTTGACGAACCGGTCCGCCACCGCCGACGAGCTCAGGTCGATGCCCGCCGCCGCGCCGCCGATGGACATCAGGATCGTCGCCCCGGCCGCCTTCGCCGCGCACATCTCCGCCGGGGTGGCGACCTTGACGTCGGTGTCCATGCCGTCCTCCCACAGCACCGTGCCGTCGGAGCGGATCACCGGGAACGCCGCGTTGACCACGTTGTAGCCGTTGGCCGCGATCCGGCTGTCGGTGATCGGGATCCAGCCCAGCGGCGGGTGGACGCCGTTCTTCGCGCCGTCCCAGTTCTCCCAGTAGCCCTGGAGCACCTTGCCCGCGGGCCGGGACTTCACCGCGCACACGTCCTCAGCCGCGTGCCCGACACCACTGGTGAGGGAGGTGGTGAGCAGGGCCGCCGCCGCGAAGGCGAGCAGCCTCCACATCCGATGGGTCATCTCTGCCCATGTCCAATCCCGGCGGCCAGAAGTGATCTATCGGAAAACCCATGGAAGCAGGGCCGCCGAGCGCGCCACAACCCGACGAAAGGCGCAACCTCTGGTAACACGGCGGGCATGGGTGACATCGCGGTGGTCGGGGGCGGGGTGATCGGCCTGACCTGCGCGCTGCGGCTCGCGGGGGAGGGGCACCGGGTCGAGGTGGTGTCGGCGACCGGGCCGGCCGACACGGTGTCGGCGGTGGCGGGCGGCCTGTGGTTCCCGTACCGGGCCGCGCCGGCCGACGCCGTGTTGCGCTGGGGGCAGGTGTCGTTGCGCCGTTTCGCGGAGTTGGCCCGTGATCCGGCGACCGGCGTGGCGTGGCGGGAGGGAGTCGTCCTGCACCGCACCCCCGACCCGGACCTGTCGTGGACCGCGGCCGTCCCCGACCACCGGCCGGCCACCGACCTGCCGCCCGGGGTGCTGTCCGGCCTGGTCTGCACGCTGCCGGTCGTCACCATGCCGACCTACCTGGCGTGGCTGGTGCAGCGCTGCGCGTCGGCCGGCGTGTCGTTCCGCTCGCACGAGGTCGCGCGGCCGGCCGAACTGCCGCAGGACACCGTGGTCGTGGCGGCCGGTCTGCGCTCGGGCGACCTGCTCGGCGACGACACCCTGGTACCGGTGCGCGGGCAGGTGGTCCGGCTGGCCAACCCCGGCCTGACCCGCTGGCTGGTCGACGACGACAACCCCGCCGGCCTGACCTACGTGATCCCGCGCGGCGACAACGTGGTGTGCGGCGGCACCGCCGACGAGGGAGCGACCGACCTCACCCCGTCACCCGAGGTCGAACACGCCATCCTGGCGCGCGTCCACGCCCTGGTCCCTTCGCTCGCCGGTGCACCCGTGGTGTCCCGCGCGGTCGGGTTGCGGCCGGTCCGGCCCGCGGTCCGGGTGGACCGGGTCGAGCGCGACGGCAAAGTGGTGATCTCGTGCTATGGCCACGGCGGCTCGGGTGTCACGCTGTCCTGGGGCTGCGCCGAAGACGTCGTGCGGCTGACCGGTTTGTGAGTGGGCCGGGACGGGCAACATCCCGGGGGAGAGGGGGTGCGCGGACGTGGGAACGGGTGGCGTGGTGGCCGCGGCGGCGCTGGCGGGCGTGGTGGCGGCCGGTGCCGGCGGGTTGGCCGCGCCCGACGACGAACCGTGGCGGGCGCTGGGCCTGGAGGTGGTCGACCGGGTCACCCAGGACGACCCCGAGTGCGTGTCCCACTCGTTCGGCCAGGTCCACGACCTGCTGACCACCACTCCGTGCGTGTCCCTGACCCGGCTGCTGATGACCGTGCGGGACGACAAGGGCACGCTGATCGCGGTGTCCGCCGCGTGGGTGCAGTTCGAGCGCCCGGAGGCGGCGGCCGAGTGGAAGCGCGTGGAGGACGTCCACGGCACGGGCGACATCAGCCCGCTCTCGCCGTCCCTGCTCCAACTGGACCCGATCACCTTCACCGCCCACCACTACGACTCGCAGCTGCTGGACACCACCGTCGTGATCGCCGAGTCCGAGCCGGTGAAGGGCCAACCCACCCCGGAGCTGCTGAAGGACGTCGCGACGGTCGCCGTCCGCACACCCCGCCCCTGACCCGCGCATTTGCCGGATCGGCAAGAAATGTGGCACCCCTCGGCGACGCCGGTGCACAGTGCGGCCATGACGACTGCCGAAGAGTACTGGGAGACCTTCTACCTCGACCGCGACCAGGTGTGGAGCGGCCGGGTCAACCCGCTGCTGGAGCGCGAGGTCCGCGACCTGCCACCCGGCACCGCCCTGGACCTCGGGTGCGCGGAGGGCGGTGACGCCGTCTGGCTCGCCGCGCGCGGGTGGCGGGTCACCGGCGTCGACATCTCCGCCACCGCCCTGGCCAGAGCCGCCGCGCGCGCCGAGGAGGCCGGGGTCGAGATCGCCTTCGAACGCCACGACCTCGCCGAGTCCTTCCCGGACGGCGAGTTCGACCTGGTGTCCGCCCAGTTCCTGCACTCGCCGGTGGAACGCGAGGGCGAGCGCGACGCCGTGCTCAAGCGCGCCAAGGACGCCGTCGCGCCCGGCGGGGTGCTGGTGGTCGCCGGGCACGCGGGCTGGCCGTCGTGGCAGCACGACCACCCGCACGCCGACTACCGCTTCCCGACCACCGCCGACGTCCTGGCCGCCCTGGACCTGGACGAGGACTGGGTGGTGGAGACCGACGAGGTGGTCGAGCGCGAGCACAACGGGCCGGAGGGCCAGCCCGGCACCCGCGCCGACAACGTGGTGCGGGTCCGCCGCTTGAGGTGAGGCCTCAGCGCGAGCGGGCGCGCAGGTGCGCCCGCTCGCCCTGCTGGCCGAACAGGGTCAGCAGCTCCACCGGGTGGGCGTCGGCGGCGTCGAAGAAGTGCGGCACGTGGGTGTCGAACTCGGCCGCCTCGCCCGGCTTGAGCACCAGGTCCTGCTCACCCAGGTACAGCCGCAGCTTCCCGTCCAGCACGTACATCCACTCGTACCCCTCGTGCACGCGCAGCTCCGGCTCCACGTGCGCCCGCACCCCGGGGATGATCATCTTGAACGCCTGCAACCCGCCCGCCCGCCGGGTCAGCGGGATGATCGTCCGCCCGCCCCGCCGCACCGGCTTGAGGTGCACCCGCGGGTCACCGGTGTTCGGCGCGCCGACCAGCTCGTCCAGCGGCACGCCGTGCGCGCGGGCCAGCGGCAGCAGCAGCTCCAGGTTCGCCCGCCGCTGCCCGCTCTCCAGCCGGGACAGCGTGCTCTCCGAGATCCCCGTCTCGGCCGCCAGCTCGGCCAGCGTCACCTCGCGCTGCTTGCGGATCGCCCGCAGCCGAGGCCCGACCGCCTTGAGCACGTCGTCGAAGTCGTCCACGCCGCCCAGCTTGCCGAACCGGCAACCGCCGGGCAAACCCTAGCGGTCCAGCAGCGCGAACACGCCCCAGCCCATGTACTCCCGCTGGTAGCGGACGTACTGCACCGGACCCCTGTGCAGTACGGCCCGCATCTGCTCGGCCAGCTCGTCGTCCGGGTTGGCGTCGAGCCACTGCCGGGTGTTGAGCCACTGGGCGGCGACGTAGCGGTCCCAGCTGTCCTGGTCGGCCAGCACCATCTCCACCACGTCGCAACCCAGGTCCCCGAACTGCGCGAGCAGCTCCGGCAGCGGCAGGAACTCGGCGGTGGAGCCGGCGTGGCACGCCCGCGCGGTGTCCTCGTCCTCGGGTGTGCGCCGCCAGTACGGGTGCCCGAGCAGCACCATCCCGCCGGGCCGCAGGCTGCGGCGCAACAGGTCCACGGTCCCCGCCACGCCGTCGCCGATCCACGCCGCCCCGATGCACGCGGCCACGTCGACCGGCTGCTCGGCCACGTACCCGGCGGCGTCGCCGTGCACGAACGACACCCGCGACTCCACGCCCAGCTCCTCCGCGCGGGTTCGCGCGGAGGCCAGGAAGACGGTGCTGATGTCCACGCCGACCCCGGCCACCCCGTGATCGCGCGCCCACGTGCACAGCAGCTCGCCGGTACCGCACGCCAGGTCCAGCACGGACGTGCCCGGCGGCAGCCGCAGCGCCGCGCCGAGGGTGGCGAGCTTGACGTCGTCGAACGGGTTGTGGACGCGGTGGTGGCTTTCGCGGATGGTGAAGCTGCGGTGCAGGTCCAAGCGGAACCCCCGGCGGTGCGGCGAGATCGGGACCCGCCGCACGCTAGCCACACCGCCCGAGCCCGTCGACTCAATTGCGGCTGACGTGCTCCGGGATCCGGGCACCCGCGGACAGCAGGCGCAGCTCTTCCCGCAACGCCTGCACCTCCTTGAGCACCCGCTGGTCCGGCGCGTCCGAATCGGACTCCATCGCGCTGCACACCACGGCGATGAACAGGTTCAGCATGGTGAACGTGCCGACCAGCAGGTAGCAGACGAAGAAGATCCACGCCAGCGGCTGCTGCACCATCAGGTCGCGCATCACGTCCGACCACCCGTCACCGGTGGTGATCTGGAACAGCGTCAGGATCGTCGCACCCAGGTCGGCGAACCGCTCGTCCCCGGCCCGCGCGAACAGGTTGTGCGCGATCACCGCGCCCACGTAGAGCAGCAACAGGAGCAACCCGGTCAACGACAGCAGCCCCGGCACCGACCGCACCAGCGCGCTGACCACCCGGCGCATGCTCGGCACCATCGACACCAACCGCAGCGCCCGCAGGATCCGCAACGACCGGACCACCGACAACGGCCCGGCCGCCGGCAGCAGCGACACCCCGACCACGACGAAGTCGAACAGGTTCCACGGATCGCGGAAGAACCGCGCCCGGTGCGCGAACAGCCGAGCCGCCAACTCGACCACGAACACCGCCAGCGCGATGTGGTCCACCGCGGCGAGCAGCCCGCCGAACCCGGCCACCAACGTCGGCGACGTCTCACACCCCAGCGCCACGGCGTTGACCACGATCACCGCGATGATCAACCGCTGGCACCGCTTGCCGTCCACGACCTCGGCGACCCGTTCGCGCACTGTCATCCGTCACCACTCCTCGCCCGATGGGACAACGACCCCCAATCGGCGGGTGGGTGCGAGGACTTGAGCCGGTTCACCTGCCCGAGTGATCGACAAAACCGCTAGAACGTGACGTTCAACGACCCCAGCCGGCGCTGCGCGGTCTGGGTGAACACCCAGTCGACCTCCTCGTAGTCCGGTCGCAGGTCCGGCACCTGTTCCCGCAGCACGGTGAAGCACACGTCGGCCTCCATCCGCGCCAGGGCCGCGCCCAGGCAGTAGAACGCGCCCAGGCCGAAGGCCGTGTGCCGGTTGGCGGAGCGGGTGATGTCGAACCTGTCCGGGTCCGCGAACACCTCCGGGTCGCGGTTGCCGGCCAGCATCGCCAGGTAGACGACCTTGCCCGCCGGGATCTCCTGGCCGCCGATCTCCACCGGTTCGGCGGTGACGCGCAGGATCATGCTCGCCGGGCCGTCGTAGCGCAGCATCTCCTCGACCGCGCTGCCCATCAGCTCGGGCTTCTCCTTGAGCAGCGCGTACTGGTCGGGGTTCTCGAACAGCAGGACCAGACCGTTGGCGATGAGGTTCGCGGTCGTCTCGTGGCCGGCGAACAGCAGGAGCACGCAGTTGGCGACGATCTCGTCCTCGTTCACCACGCCCTCGGCCTCGGCGGCGACGAACATGCTGATCAGGTCGTCGCGCGGGTCCTCGCGGCGAGCGGCGACCAGGCCGCGCACGTAGTCCTGCATCTCCAGAATGCTGCGCTGGCACCGGCGCAGGTTGTCCATGTCGGCGGGAGCGAAGATGGCCAGGATGTCCCTGGACCACGCCTGGAGCTTCTCGCGCTCGTCGGTGGGCATGCCGAGCATCTCGGCGATCACGTTGGCGGGCAACGGGTAGGCCAGGTCCCGCACGACGTCCATGCGGCCCTGGTCCTTGACCGCCGCGATCAGCTCCTCGGCCAGCTGCCGGACCCGCGGGCGCAGCTTGTTGACCGTGGACGGGGTGAAGTAGCGCTTGAGCAGCTGCTGGAAGCGCACGTGGTCGGTTTCGTTCGTGTGCCCCATCCACAGCCGCACGGACTGCAGGAGCGGGGCGAGCTCGTCGCGTTCTTCCTGGCTCAGCCGGTCCAGGCCCTGTCCCATGTTGGCCGGGACCAGCCTGCGGTCCTTGAGGGTAGCGACGATGTCGGCGTGGCGGGTCAGCAGGTAGCCGTTGAGGGGCTCGACCCACAGCACGGGGGCGTGCGCGCGGAGCTGGTGCAGCACCGGGTGCGGGTTCGCCATGAGTTCGGGGGTGAACAGGTCGAACGCGGGCGGCGCGATGGCTGAATCGCTCATGTCCGCAGTCTGGCCCGGCCGGCGCGCGCGGGGCGCGGGCCAGACGAGGGATTCGCCGCGCATCCGGAGTAACCCGAGACGTGTTCACGTCCGCGTGGGTCAGGCCTCCTCCGGCGGTTCGACGCCGTCGCGGTCGGCCCACTCCAGCAGCGGCTCGAGCGAGAAGGCCGAATCGTCGATGCCCGCGTGCAGGTCGCCCAGCTCGGCGAACCGGGCCGGCACGGTGGCGATGGTGCAGTCGCGCGGGTCCACGTCGTCGACCTCGTCCCAGCGCAGCGGGGTGGAGACGGTGGCCTCGGGGTTGCCGCGCACCGAGTACGCGGCGGCGATGGTGTGGTCGCGGGCGTTCTGGTTGTAGTCGACGAACAGGTCGCGCGGGTCGCGATCACGCCGCCACCACTCGGTCGTCACGTCGTCGGGCGCCCGCCGCTCGACCTCCCGCGCGAACGCCAACGCCGCCCGCCGCACCTCGGAGAACCCCCACTCGGGCTTGATCCGCACGTAGATGTGCAGGCCCCGCCCGCCGGAGGTCTTGGGCCACCCGACCGCGCCCAGCTCGTCCAACACCTCGCGCGCCACGTGCGCGACCCGCTGGACGCGGGAGAACGGGCAGTCCGGCATGGGGTCGAGGTCGATCCGCCACTCGTCGGGCTTCTCGGTGTCGGCGCGGCGCGAGTTCCACGGGTGGAACTCCACCGTGGACATCTGCACCGCCCACACCACGTCGGCGACGTCGGTCACGCACAGCTCGTCGGCGTGCCGGTTGTAGCGGGGGAAGTGCACCCGCACGGTCTGCACCCACGGCGGCGCCCCGGCCGGCAACCGCTTCTGGTGCACCTTCTCGCCACCGACCCCGGACGGGAACCGGTGCAGCATGCACGGCCGTTCGCGGAGGGCGCGGACGATCCCGTCGCCGACGGAGAGGTAGTAGTGGGCAAGGTCGAGCTTGGTCTCGCCGCGGGCGGGGAAGTAGACGCGGTCCGGGTTGGAGATCCGCACGGTGCGATCCCCGACCTCCAGTTCGACAGCAGGCGACTGGCCCATACCCGGAAACCTAACCCGAAACCGCCCTCGGCACAGCGAACCACCGCCGGGACGGGCTCTCGCGCGGGTGCGGCGGGCAGCAGGGCTGGGGCGGGCGGGGGAGGCGGGCGCGGCGTCGGGGGTTGCCGGATGTGGCTGCGATCACCTACCGTCCAGTAAAGGTGAATCGGATTCGCGTACCGGGGAGCGGCGCATGAGGTCGACCGTCACGTCCGTGCTCGCCTGCCTCGCCGCGGTGCTGGTGCTCGCCGGGCTGCCCGCCGCACAAGCCGAGACGACCGAGCCCTACCTCGTCGGCCGCGGCATCTCCGACGTCACCGGCCCCGCCGCCGAGAACGGCATGATGGGCTACTCCAAGTTCGACCAGAAGACCACCGGCATCCACCAGCGCCAACGTTCCCGCGCCTACGTGGTGGTCGACCGGTCGACTGCGAAACGGGTCGCCTACGTCAACGCCGACCTCGCCATGATCTTCCGCGCCGTCCAGGAAGGCGTGCTGGCCAAGCTCCAAGCCCGCTACGGCACCCTCTACACCCGCGAGAACGTCCTGCTCTCGGCCACCCACACCCACGCCGGCCCCGGCGGCTTCTCGCACAACCTCGCCTACAACCTCTCCATCCTCGGCATGCAACCCCAAACCCTGGCCGCGGTCACCGACGGCATCGCCGAATCCGTGATCAAGGCCCACGAAGACCTCAAGCCGGGCTCACTGTCGATCAACCGCGGCGAGCTCACCGACGCCAGCGTCAACCGCTCCCGCACCGCCTTCGAGCGCAACCCCGACAAGGCCCACTTCCCCGACGCCATCGACCCGGCCATGACCGTGCTCCGCCTGCGCCAAGGCGCGAAGGACGTCGGCGCGATCTCGTGGTTCGCCACCCACAACACGTCCATGACCAACGCCAACACCCTGATCAGCCCGGACAACAAGGGTTACGCGTCCTACCAGTGGGAGCACGACGACGCCGGCGTCCGCTACCTCGACACCAGCCCCGGCTTCGTCGCCGCCTTCCCCAACACCAACGCCGGCGACATGTCGCCCAACCTGAACCTGCGCCCCGGCTCCGGCCCGACCGAGGACGAGGTGGAGAACACCCGGATCATCGGCGAACGCCAGAACCGCAAGGCCCAGGAGATCTTCGCCGGCCCGCAGACCCCGCTGACCGGCGGCGTCGACTACCGCATGCGGTTCGTGGACATGGGCGCGGTCGCCGTGGACGGCCGCTACACCACCGACGGGCAGCCCGGCCGCACGTGCTCCGGCGTGGTCGGCGCGTCCACCTTCGCGGGCAGCACCGAGGACGGCCCGGCCCTCCCCGGCTTCACCGAAGGCATGCAGAGCCCGATCAAGTCCCTGCTCGAACCGCTCGGCGTCGAGGTCCCGCAGTGGCTCAAGGACTGCCAGTACCCCAAGGCCTCCGTCGTCCCGACCGGCCTGGTGCAGGCCACCCCGGACGTCCTGCCCCTCCAGATCGTCCGGATCGGGCAACTGCACCTGGTCGCCGTCCCCGGCGAGGTGACCATCGTCGCCGGCCTGCGCATCCGGCGGTCCGTCGCGGCGGAGCTGGGCGTGCCGCTGGAGGACGTCCTGATCCAGGGCTACGCCAACGACTACAGCCAGTACGTCACCACCCCGGAGGAGTACGACCTCCAGCAGTACGAGGGCGGCTCGACCCTGTTCGGCCGCAACACCACCCCCGCCTACCAGCAGGAGTTCGGCGAGCTCGCCGCCTCCCTGCGGGCCGGCACGCCCGTCCCGGCCGGTCCGACGCCCGGCAAGCCGCCGTTCACCGACCTCAACCTCCAGACCGGCGTGGTGTTCGACGACAAGGCCCCCTGGCACACCTTCGGCCAGGTCCTGACCGAACCCGCCGCCACCTACACCCGCGGCCAGACCGCCACCGCCGTCTTCGTCACCGGCCACCCCAAGAACGACCTGCGCCGCAACGGCACCTTCCTCGAGGTCCAACGCCTGGTCGACGGCACCTGGACCCGCGTGGCCGACGACGGCGACTGGTCCACCCGCTACCGCTGGCAGCGCCACGGGATCGCGAACTCCGAGGCCACGATCACCTGGACCATCCCCGCCGACACCCCGCCCGGCACCTACCGCCTGGTCCACCACGGCGACTGGAAGAGCGGGTGGACCGGCGCGATCACGCCCTTCACCGGCACCACCCGCCCCTTCACCGTGACCTGACCACCGCGGTCGACCGGGACCCGATCACACCGTGATCTTTCCCGCGCCCGCACCCGCCGACACGATCGACTTCACGTCGGCCGCGTTGTCCAGCGTGTACGAGTACGGGATCGCGCCCACCGACCCGGACGCCTGCGGCGCGCCCGAGCCGACGAAGAAGTTGTTGCGCTGCACCAACGTCCCCGCCGGCGACCCGGCGTACCCGACCAGCGTGGGCTCGTCGACGTTCTCGAAGTAGTTGCCCTCCACCAGGACGCCACCCTCGCAAGTGGACGCCACGCCGTACTCGTTGTCCCGGTAGTAGTTGTTGAACACGTGCACCGGGTTGCCGAACCGCACCCGCGGGTGCCGCGTGTTCGACCCGTCGAAGAAGTTGTGGTGGTAGGTGACCCGCAGGTGACCGCGGTCCTGGGAACCGTTGTCGTCGCTGTGGCCCAGCAGCATCGTCTTGCCGTGGTTGAACGTCCGGTTCCACGACACGGTCACGTAGTCCGACGCCCGCTTGATGTCCACCGCGCCGTCGTAGCCGTTGCTGAACGTGTTGTGGTCGATCCACACGTTGGTCGAGCCGGACTCGACGTTGATGGCGTCGTCGTCCCACCCGGTGAAGGTCAGGTTGCGCACGACGACGTTCTTCGACCCGCTCAGCGTCAGGCCGCACCCGGTGATGGTGACCCCGGACGCGCCCAGGATGGTCTTGTTCGACCCGACCCGGATCATCCCCGAGCACGAGAACGACCCGGTCACCCGGACCACCGCCGCACCCGTGCCCGACACGGCCGAGGCCAGCGCCGACGCGGAGTTGACCGACACGGCCGCCGCCGACCCGCCACCGGTCGTGCCGCCGTTCTGGGTGGCCCAGCCGACCAGACCGGTCGGCGCCGGCGGGGTGCCCGTGGTCGTGGTCGTCGTGGTGGTGGTCGTGGTCGTGCTCGTCGTCGTGGTGGACCCCGTGCACGCCACGCCGTTGAGCGTGAACGACGTCGGGGCGGGGTTGCTGCCCGTCCACGTCCCGTTGAACCCGAGGGCCGCCGTCGCGCCGGTGCCCAGCCCGGCGTTCCACGACGCGTTGGTCACCGTCACCGTGCTCCCGGACTGGCTGAAGGTGCCGTTCCAGCCCTGGTCGACCCGCTGTCCCGCGCCGAAGTCCCACTTCAGGGTCCAGCCGTCGAGGCGGTCACCGAGGTTGGTGACCACCACTTCCGCGCCGAACCCGCCCTGCCACTGGTTGGTCACCTTGTAGTCGACCCGGCACCCGGTCGCCGCGCCGGCACTGGCGCCCCCCACGAGCACCAGTGCCGCCGGGACCAGGGCCGCGGCGGCCACCGCCACCATTCTCACAACCGTGCGGGAACGATTCGCCTCAAGCGATCCCATGCACGCCTCCTTGCGTGTCAAAGGTGAGTTCATGCAGGTGAACAAGCTGGGAGCGCTCCCAGTCCGGCACGCTAACGCAACCCTTTCGAAACCTGCAAGAAAGTTCACGTCGTTGAACCGGTCGGCTGGTCGAGGAGGTGAACGGCACCGTGCGGAGTCACCCGCCTACTTTCGTAGGTGTGGCCGGACCGTTTGGCCGGGTTAACGTTGCGCCGGTCCGGCGGAATCCGCCGGACCGGCGTCACAGGAATGTCACCGCGGGCATTCCCGGTGATTTTCCCTGCCGCCACCACCAGTTTTGTCGAACCCTGCGACGAAAGCTGACAAAACGATGAAGATCCGCACTCTCGGCGCCCTCGTGGGCGTCGCGGTCGGGGCCGCCCTGCTGACCCCCACCGCCTCCGCAGCGCCGGACTACGACCCGGCGATGCTCTCCGCACTGGCCGCCGAACTGGGCACCACGCCCGCCCAGGCCGCCGACCGCCTCGACCGCGAGAAGGCCCAGGCCGGCACGCTGGCCGACCTGCGCGACCGCGGCGTGTCCGTGGACGGCGCGTACTTCGACCGGTCCGGCACGCTCGTGGTCAACACCACCGACGCCGCCGCCGTGTCCTCGGCGGGCCTGACCGCGCGCACCGGCGTGCGCGGCGAGAAGGCCCTCGACGCCCTGGCCGCCCGCGTCGAGCAGGTCATCGGCTCGGACGTCACCCAGGTGCAGGCCTTCGGGCCGGACCTGGTGGCCGACCGGGTCGTCGTCACCGTCGAGCCGGACGCCTCGTCCGCGCTGGTCGCGAAGCTGTCCCGGATCGACGGCGTGGCCGTGGAGCGGGGCGCCGCGCGCCTGGCCCCGCAGGCCGACGTGGTGCCGGGCCGGATCATGGACCTGGTGCCCGGCACGAACTGCTCGCTGGGCTTCAACGGCACCCGCAACGGCCAGAAGGTGCTGCTCACCGCTGGTCACTGCGTCGTGGGCAACCCGGACATCCTGGACGCCAACGGCACCCACATCGGCAAGGGCATCGCCACCCGCTTCCCGTCCGCGGACATGGGCCTGATGTCGGTCGACGCGGAGGACACCCAGCGCGCCTACGTCGACACCCGCAAGGGCACCACGGTCGCCGTGCGCGGCATGTCCAAGGCCCCGGTGGGCACCTCGCTGTGCAAGGCGGGCAACACCACCGGCTGGACCTGCGGCACGATCTCCGGCTACAACTACACCGTCCGCTACTCCGGTCAGAGCACGTCCACCAAGGGCCTGGCCCGCTCCACGGTGTGCACCGAGGGCGGTGACAGCGGTGGCGCGTACATCGCCGGCAACACCGCCCAGGGCATGACCTCCGGCGGCCCGGCCGACGGCCACGACTGCGGCTGGAACCAGGGCTCGAACGCCACCGGTTCCTATTCCTACTACCAGCCGGTCGTCGACGCCGCGAACTACTACGGCGTCACCCTGCTGACCTCCTGATCCGGTCACGGGAAATGCGGTGGCACGAGGGCGTGCCACCGCATTTCTCACCGCCGCTTCTCGCCCCACTTCCGCATCAGCGCCAACACCCGCAAGCCCACCGAGGGCGCCACTGCCCCGAGCCGCGCCATGCCCGCCCGGTGCGCGGGGACGGCCCGCACCAGTCGCCGCCCGTCCAGCAGCGCCACCGCCGCGTCGGCGACCTCGTCGGGTGGCAGCAGCCCGCCGCCGGAGAACAGGATCGCGGAGTCCTCGTCGTCCCTGACCCGGTCGACCATCGCGGTGTCGGCGGCGTCCGGGCACAGCGTGTGCACCCGGATCGGGACGCCCGCCAGGTCCAGGTCGCCTTGCAGGCTGGTACCGAAGTTCAGCACGGCCGCCTTGGTCGCCGCGTACACCGCCAGGCCCGGCACCGGCCCGTAGGCGGACATGGAGGCGATGTTGAGGATGCGCCCGCCGCTTCCGCGCATGGTCTCCACGGCCACCCGTGAGCCGTGGACCACGCCGAGCAGGTTGACCTCGACCATCCTGCGCACCACGTCGTCGTCCTGCTCCCACACCGGCCCGGTGGCCAGCACCCCCGCGTTGTTCACCCACACCGCGACCCGGCCGTACCGCCGCGCGGCGTCGGCGACCGCCCGGTGCGCGGCGGGATCGCGGACGTCGGCCACCACTCCGTGCGCGCCGAACCGCGACACGACCTCCTCGACCACCGGGTCCACGTCCGTCGCCACCACGGCGTACCCGCGCTCGGCCAGCCGCCGCGCGATCCCCAGCCCGAACCCGCGCGCCGCCCCGGTCACCACCGCCACCTCGCCCATACCCGCAGATGCAACCACGACCTGCGCATTCCGCGAACCCGCACGTGGGAGCGGTGCCGATGGGTACACTCCCCGCTTTCCCCGAACGGGAGGGGTAGTGCGGTGGGGGCACCGGTGAGCATCCGCGACGTCGCGACGCGGGCGCGGGTGTCGGTGGGCACCGTGTCCAACGTGCTCAACCGGCCCGACCTGGTCGCGCCCGCGACCCGGGAACGGGTGCTCGGCGCGATCAGCGAACTGGGGTTCGTGCGCAACGACGCCGCCCGCCAGCTGCGCTCGGGCACACCCCGGGCCATCGGCCTGGTCGTGCTGGACGTGGGCAACCCGTTCTTCACCGACGTGGCGCGCGGCGTGGAGGACACCGCCAGCGACGCCGGGCACGCGGTGATCCTGTGCAACAGCGACGACAACGCGCAACGCGAGGCCCGGCACGTCGAACTGCTGGCCGAGCAGCGCGTGCACGGGGTGCTCATCACGCCCGTGGACACCGACGCCCCGGTGCGCAGGCTGCGCGAACGCGGCCTGTCGGTGGTGCTGCTGGACCACCCGACCGACAACCCGGACCTGTGCTCGGTGGCCGTGGACGACCGCGCCGGCGGGCGGCTGGCCGTGACGCACCTGATCACCGAGGGCCACCGGCGGATCGTGATGGTCAACGGGCCGGAGAGCCTGCACCAGGCGCGGGAACGGCTGGTCGGCGCGCGGGAGGCCGCGCACGTGGCCGGACTGGAGGTCGAGGAGCTGCGCGTGCCCGCGCTCAACGTCGCCGCCGGGCAGCGCGTCGCGCGGGCGCTGCTGGACCGGGAGGTCCGGCCCGAGGCGGTGTTCTGCGCCAACGACCTGGTCGCACTGGGACTGCTCCAGGTGCTGGTGCGGGAGGGCGTGCGGGTGCCCGCGGAGATGGCCGTCGTCGGCTACGACGACATCGACTTCGCCGCGGCGGCGGCCGTGCCGCTGACCTCGGTGCGCCAGCCACGCGAACTGATCGGCCGCACCGCCGCGTCCCTGGTGATCGAGGAGACGATGGCGCCGGCCGAGCACCGGCACCGGCACGTCCAGTTCCGGCCCGAGCTGGTGGTCCGCGAGTCCAGCCGCCGGTGACCGGACCCTCACCCCTCGACAGACCGGCTCGCCGTTCCGACTCGACTTCCTCCGTTCACCAAGGGTTCACCCGACCATGCCCCGTTCGAGCGTCAAACGAGTCGAACGGGATGCAAGATCGCGAGCGACTGGGGACGAGGGGGGTAGGCCGTGAAGCGCCGGTTGTCCATCGGCTTGGCCGTGGTGCTGTTGCTCGCCGTCGTGGCGGTGGTGGTCTGGGGAGGCGACGACGAGCAGCCCCAAGAGCAGCTCACCACCGTGCGGGGCGTGATCGGCTCCGAGAAGCAGGCCTTCTTCACCGACCCGCGCGTGGTCGAGGCCTTCGCCAAGCACAAGCTCAAGGTCGAGGTCGACACGGCCGGGTCCCGCCAGATCGCCACCACCGTCGACCTGGGCAAGTACGAGTTCGCGTTCCCCTCCTCCTCGCCCGCCGCGCAGAAGATCCAGCGCGACCGCAAGGTCACCACGGTGCACACGCCGTTCCAGTCGCCGATGGCGGTCGCGACCTTCGAGCCCATCGTGCAGCTCCTGGAAGCCAACGGCGCGGTGCGCAAGGGCGCGGGCGACTACCAGGTGCTCGACATCGCCAAGTACCTGGAACTGTCCGACAAGCGCTGGGACCAGCTCCCCGGCAACACCGCCTACCCCGCCCGCAAGAACGTCCTGATCACCACCACCGACCCGCGCGAGTCCAACTCGGCCGCCATGTACCTGGCGATCGTGTCGTTCGTGGCCAACGGCAACGCGGTGGTCAGCAGCGCCGAGCAGGAGGCCAAGGTGCTGCCGCGCATCTCGAAGCTGTTCCTCGACCAGGGCTACACCCAGAACAGCACCGAGGGCCCGTTCGAGGACTACCTGTCCGCCGGCATGGGCAAGACCCCGATGGCGCTGGTCTACGAGTCGCAGTACGTGGACCGCCTGATCCGCGCCGACGGCTCCATCCGCCCGGACATGCGCATGCTCTACACGGCACCCACCGTGTACTCCAAGCACACGCTGATCCCGTTGTCGCCCAACGGTGACCGTGTCGGCCAGCTGCTGGCCACCGACCCGGACCTGGGTCGCCTCGCCGCGACCTTCGGGTTCCGCACCACCAACCCGAAGCTGTTCGCCGAGGTCGCGCAGGGCAAGGCGCCGGCGGACCTGGTGGACGCGGTCGAGCCGCCGTCGTTCGAGACGCTCGAACGGCTGCTCGACGAGGTGAAGAAGCAGTACTGACATGACCGAGCAGCCCATCGAACCGGTCACCGCCGAGCACGCCGTCGGACTGGTCGCGCTCGACCCGCAGACCCGCGAGGACATCGCCCGAAGAGCCGCGGAGTTCGCCGAGCGGCTGCAAGCACTCGACGTCCGGTCACCGCACTTCGCCGACCGGCTGGAGGAACTGCTGGCGGTCGGCGAGGCGGACATGCGCACGGCCGCCGGCGTCGCGCGCACCCTGCTCGACCGCGCGGTCACCGAGCACTCCACCCCGCGCAACCCGATCACCACCACCCTCGCCGGCCTGCGCCGCACGGTGAACGAGCTGGACCCGGCGAAGCTGCCGCTGACCGGCCGCAAGCTGCTCGGCGTGTTCCCGGCCGCCGGGGCGGCGAAGAAGGCCCTGGACCGCTACCGCGCCGCCCACGAACCCGTGCAGGCGCTGGTGCTGGAACTGCGGCAGCGCCAGGACGCCCTGCGCCGCGACAACGCCGCCGTGAAGGGCGAGCGGGAACGGCTGTGGCAGGCGATGACCCGGCTGGCCGAGGCCGCCGCGTTCGCCGGCGCCGTGGACGCGGCGGTCGAGCGGCAGGCCGACGTGTTCGACCTGACCGACCCCGGACGCGCCCAGACCCTGCGCGCCGACGCCCTGCACCCGATCCGCCAGCGCCACCAGGACCTGCTCACCCAGCTCGCGGTCAGCGCCCAGGGCTACCTCGCGCTGGACCTGGTGCGCCGCAACAACGACGAGCTGATCCGGGGCGTCGAACGCGCGGTGACCACCACCATGACCGCGCTGCGCACCGCGCTGGTCATCGCCTCCGCCCTGGTCAACCAGCGGGACGTGCTGGACGAGGTCGCCGCCCTGCGCGCCACCACCGACGGCCTGATCCGCGCCAACACCGAGCTCATCGGGTTGCAGGGCGCGGAGATCCAGCGCGCCTCCAGCGACCCGGCGGTGGCCGCGGAGACCATCCGGGCGTCGTTCGACCGGATCTACGCCGCCCTGGACGCCGTGGACGGCCACCGGGCCGAAGCGGTGCGGGCGATGGCCGCGACCGTCGAGTCGCTGTCGGGGGAGATCCGCCGCGCCGAGGACCACCTGCGGCGCTCGCACGAGGGGGACCGATGAGGAAGGCACTGGCGCTGCTGCTGGCCGCGGGGCTGCTGGCGGCGTGCACGGACGACGACCCGAACCCCGGGCAGCCGGTCGGCCCGGCCGAACCCGGCACGCTGCGGGTCCTGGCCGGCAGCGAGCTGGCCGACATGCAGCCCGTGCTGGAGGAGGCGGCCAAGGCGACCGGCGTGAGCGTGAAGTTCAGCTTCACCGGCACGCTGGAGGGCGCGGAGTCGCTGGCCTCCGGCGCGGCGGACGGCGCTTACGACGCCGTGTGGTTCTCCTCCAACCGGTACCCGGCGGCGATCCCCGAGGCCGCCAAGCGCCTGGGCAACCAGGTCAAGATCATGGCCTCGCCCGTGGTGCTGGGCCTGTCCACCTCGGCCGCGCGGCGGCTGGGCTTCGCGGACCGCCCGGTCGGGTGGGCCGAGATCGCCGAGAAGGCCGGGCAGAAGGCGTTCACCTACGGCATGACCGACCCGTCCGCGTCCAACTCCGGGTTCTCCGCCCTGGTCGGCGTGGCCTCCGCGCTGGCGGGTGCGGGCAACGCGGTGGACGCGAACCAGGTCGCCGCCGTGACGCCGAAGCTGACCGAGTTCTTCAGCGCCCAGGCCCTGTCGTCGGGGTCGTCGGGCTGGCTGTCCGACGCGTTCCGCAAGCGCGCGCAGGACCCCGGCACCAGGATCGACGGGCTGATCAACTACGAGTCCGTGCTGCTGTCGCTCAACGCCTCCGGCGGCCTGCCCGAGCCGTTGACGATCATCCACCCCAGCGACGGCGTGGTCACCGCCGACTACCCGCTGACCCTGCTCACCGGCGCCGGCGACGACGCCCGCGGCGCCCACCAGCGGCTCACCGACCACCTGCGCACCCCCGACGTGCAGCGCCGCATCGCCGAGACCACCCACCGCCGCCCGGTCGTGCCCGGCGTCGAGCTGGGCGCCCAGTTCACCGCGAAGGACCTGGTGGAACTGCCGTTCCCGGCGACCCGCGACGCCGTGGACGCCCTGCTGTCGGCGTACTTCAACAAGATCCGCCGCCCGTCGCGCACCTTGTACGTGGTGGACACGTCCGGTTCGATGGCGGGGGAGCGGATCGAAGCGCTGCGCGCGTCCCTGGTCGGCCTGACCGGCGCGGACTCCTCGCTCACCGGCCGCTTCCGCGGCTTCCGCAACCGCGAGGAGGTGACGATCATGCCGTTCAACACCACGCCGCAGCAGCCGCGCACGTTCGTCGTCCCCGAGCAGGACCCGCAGGCGGTGCTGGACGAGATCAAGGCCTTCGCCGGCGGCCTGCAGGCGGGCGGCGGCACCGCCATCTACGACAGCCTCGACCGGGCCTACGAGGTGCTGGAGCCGTTGCTGGCCAAGGACCCCGACCGGTTCCACTCGATCGTGCTGATGACCGACGGCGAGAACGCCAACGGCCGGGACTTCTCCGGGTTCGAGAGCGGCTTCTCCCGCGTGCCCGCGCAGGTCCGGCGGGTGCCGGTGTTCACCGTGCTGTTCGGCGAGGGCAGCAGCGACGAGCTGGGCCGGGTCGCGGACCTGACCGGCGGCAAGGTCTTCGACGCCCGCGCCACGCAGCTGTCCGACGTGTTCAAGGAGATCCGCGGCTACCAATGATCCGCAACCGGGGCTTGATCCGCTACCTGGGCTCGACCAAGAACCTGGTCGGCTGCGTCGGCGGCCTGCTGGGCGTGGCCCTGCACCTGACCGGCGTGGTCGGCTCGTGGTGGCCGGCGGTGGTCGCGGGCCTGTACGGGGTCGGCGCGCTGCTGGCCCCGCCGGAGAAGGTGCACCTGGTGCCGGTCGACGCGACCACCGAGGCCGGCCAGGTGCGCGCCGACCTGTCCAGCCTGGTCGGAGACGTCACCGCGCAGGCCTCCCGCATGCCGGCATCCACCGTGGACAGTGTCCGCCGGGTCGCGGAGGTCCTCGACGACATGCTCGGCAAGCCGGACCGGCTGGCCGGCGACCCCGACGTCCGCCACGACCTGGTCCGCCTGGCCCGCACGGACCTGCCGCTGTCCGTGCAGACCTACCTCAACCTGCCGTGGTGGCTGTCGGCCCAACGCGGCGCGGCCGACGAGCTGGTCGCACAGCTGGAGCTGTTGGAGGGCCAGGCCCGACAGCTGGCCGAGCGCTTCTACGCCTCGGACGTGCACCGCCAGTCCGACCACGGCCGGTACCTGCGCGACCAGCACGACTGACGCTGATGTCGAATTCCGGCCAGACAACGCCCCACGCCCCGGCGAAGCTGGTGCCCGCACAACGGATCGTTCTCGAGGGGGAACCGGGGAAATGTCACAGCAGGACAAGGCGAAGGCGTTCCGCGACCTGCACACCGGCCCGGTGCTGGTGCTGCCCAACGCGTGGGACGCGGCCTCCGCCCGGCTGGTCGAGCACGCGGGCGCGGCGGCGGTCGCCACGACCAGCGCGGGCGTGTCGTGGAGCCTGGGCGCGGCCGACGGCGGCCACCTGGACCGGGAGCCGGCGGTGCGGGCGGTGGAACGGGTCGTGCGGGCGGTGTCGGTGCCGGTGACCGCGGACGTCGAGGGCGGTTTCGACGACCCGGCGCGCACGGTCCGCGAGGTGCTCGCCGCCGGCGTCGTGGGCATCAACATCGAGGACAGCGCCGCCGGCCGGCTGCTGGACGTCACCGACCACGCCGCCCGCCTGCGCGTGGTGCGGCAGGCGGCGGACGACGCGGGCGTGGACCTGTTCGTCAACGCCCGCATCGACGTCTACCTCTTCGGCGACCGCACGGTGGACACGGTCCTGCGCCGCGCGGAGGCGTTCCTGGCGGCCGGCGCGGACGGCGTGTTCGTGCCCGGCGTCACCGACCCGGACACCATCGCCGCCCTGGTCGGAGGCCTGGACGCCCCGCTCAACGTGATGGCCGGGCCGGGCGCGCCGTCGATCGCCGAGCTGGCCGCGCTGGGCGTGGCCCGGGTGAGCGTCGGCCAGGCCATCGCGGAGGCCGCGTACGGGGTGGCGCTGGAGGCGGCCCGCCGCGTGCTGGCCGACGAGGGCTACCCGTCGGGCGCGGTGGACTACGGCCGGATGAACGCCCTGCTCACCACTCCAGGAGCTTGACGAACGAGTCGAGGTCGTACCGCGCGTCGCCGAGGGTCACGGTGCCGGTCCGGGCGTCCAACACGACCGCCCGCCCGTCACCGTCCTCGGCGACCGTCACACGCTCGTCCACAGTGGACTTGACTTCGTCGGGGGAGAACACGGTCAACCGCGTCCCGTCCGCCAGGAACCCCGCCCGGAACCACGACTCGCCCGCCAGGTACTCCCGCCACCCGTCCGGCAGCCCGGTCCCGGCCACCCCGGCCCGGTACTCGCTCTCGCACACGATCGGTCCGACGATGTGCGCGTTGAACTCGTCCAGGTCCTCGGCGGGCACCCAGTGCTCCAGCACATCCCGCCCGCCGGCCTGCTGCACGGGGTAGCGGGCGAGGAACTCGGCGTCCACGGCGAACCGCGTCACGTACCCGACACCCTCGGCGGGCACGTTCCACTCCCGCGCGATTCTCACCGCGTACCAGCGGTTGGCCACGGGGTAGAAGATCGGCTGGTCGGGCAGCCGCGGCGGCCAGGCCCGCCAGCCGGAGCCTGCGACCAGGTCCAACTCGGCCTGCCCGGTCGGCCGCCACAGCGTCACGGTGTCGTTCACGCGCGGCAGCCTAGGCCGCCGGGTGCCGGGAGCGGGAACGGATTCTCACCCGGCCGGCCGGCGCAGGTAGGTCAGGACGGCGAGCACGCGGCGGTTGGTGTCGTCGTCGGGGGGTAGGCCGAGCTTGGCCAGGATGTTGCCCACGTGCTTGCCCACCGCCGCCTCGCTGACCACCAGGCGGCGGGCGATGGCGGTATTGGAGGAGCCCTCCGCGACCAGGGCCAGCACCTCGCGCTCCCGGGGTGACAGGGCGTCGAGCGGGTCGTGGCGGCGGGTGAGGAGTTGGCGGACGACCTCCGGGTCGATCGCCGTGCCGCCGGCGGCGACGCGGTGCAGGGTCGCCGCGAAGTCCTCCACGTCCACGACCCGGTCCTTGAGCAGGTAGCCGACGCCGCCGCGCGCGTCGAGCAGTTCGGCGGCCAGCCCCCGGTCCACGTACTGGCTCAACGCCACCACGGGCAGGCCCGGGTGGTCCCGGCGCAGGGCCACCGCCGCCCGCAGGCCCTCGTCGCGGTACCCCGGCGGCATCCGCACGTCGGTCACGACCAGGTCGGGCCGGTGCTCGGCGACGGCCGCGAGCAGGGACCCGGCGTCCCCCACCGCGGCGACCACGGGCAGGCCGAACCGCTCCAGCAGCCCGGCGAGGCCTTCGCGCAGCAGCACGCCGTCCTCGGCCAGCACTACGCGGACCACGGCAGCTCCACCCGCACCAGCGTCGGCCCGCCCGCCGGGCTGGACAGCGCCATCCGCCCGTCGAGCACCGCGACCCGGTCGGCCAACCCGGTCAGCCCGGTGCCGCGCGCCGCGTCCGCGCCGCCGCGCCCGTCGTCGCGGACCTCCACCACCAGCACGCCGTCCGCCGCCGACGCCCGCACCGACGCCGCCGAAGCGCCGCTGTGCCGGGCGACGTTGGTCAACGCCTCGGCCACCACGAAGTACGCGGTCGACTCGACGTGCGGCGGCAGCGGCGGCAGGTCGGCGGCCACGTCCACCGGGACCGGTCCGCGGCTCGCGAGGTCTTCCAGCGCCGCCGCCAACCCCCGGTCGGCCAGCACCTTCGGGTGGATGCCGCGCACCAGTTCCCGCAGGTCGGCCATCAGCTGCTTGGCCTCCTCGTGCGCTCGGGTGACGTGCTCGTGGGCGGGGGAGTCGGCGGGCACGTCCAGCCGCGCCAATCCCAGCCGCAGCGTGAGCCCGACCAGCTTCTCCTGCGCGCCGTCGTGCAGGTCGCGCTCGATGCGCCGCCGCTCGGCGTCGAACCCGTCCACCAGCCGCGCCCGCGACCGCGCCACCTCCACCAGCCGCTCGTCGTCGTAGAGCAACGCCCGTGCCACGGCGGCGTGCGCGGCGGCCACCAGCGACCACAGGTACGGCACGACCGGCAGCACCACCAGCCCGACCAGCGCGTACCCGAGGGACTCGTCGAACGAGTCGGCCACGACGAACCCCAGCGCCACCGGCCCGTCCGCGCCCACCAGCAGCACCGGCCCGACCAGCAGCACGAACGGCGCCGCCGCGACCAGGAACGCCGGCACGTACACCAGCGGCCCCAACGTCAGCAGCAGCACCGCGTAGGCGACCTCCCGCCACGTGGCGGCGTCCCGGTACCCGGTCGGCGGGTGGTGCGGCACCGGCCGCGGGTCCACCAGCCGCAACCGCCGCCGCTCCACCCGCGCCAACGGCCGCGCCACCCACGGCAACCCCGCGCCCACCACCGCCAACCCGACCACCGCGAAGGCGAACCGGGCCGGCTGCGCAGGCGACAACGCCAACAACCCCGGCGCGCTCAATACCCCGACCGGCACCGCGACGACCCCGGCCACCACCGGCGTGCCCACGACGAACGCCAACGCCCGCCACGGCCACCAGGTCACCAGGAAGTTCCGCTGCCGCAGGGCTTTCCAGAAGATCACCGTGCGGACGCTAGCCGAGGCGCGGCGCGGTTGTCGGTGGGTTCGGACGTACTCCCGGGGTAGGGCTGGGCATACCTCCGGGACACCGCCCGGTGGTAGTGATCGCTTCCGCCGCCGCTGGTCTGCTGAGCGGCATGACGATCACCGCGACCCGGACTGCCTTTCGCCTTCGCCCCCGCGCTGGCGGCGCTGGTCGTGCGGTGGCGGGGGGAGGGTCCACCGCCGCGACCGTCTTCCCGCCGGCCGCGCGCAACGCCCGCAACCGTGCCCCGAGTGCCATCGCAGCCTCTCTTGACAGGGGCGTTGCGCGTCCGGGACTTCCGCCTGCGCGCTCACGGGCACGGCGACCGGTTTCGCCCTGCGGTTCACCACCCGAACGGTCCCGGCCGCGATGGCCGCCGCGGTGGTGGGCGCGTTCGGGTCCGCCGTGCTGACCACCGCCCAGACCCTGCTCCAGCGCACCACCCCGAACGCCCTGCTCGGCCGGGTCGGGGCCGCCTTCCTCACGGGCGAGGCGGTGGCGGCGTTCGCGGGTGCGGCAGGAGGTGCGGCCGCCGCCGGCAACGTGATGACAGCCGTGTCGGCGGCGTGCGCGATCACCCTCGCCGCGGTCGTGCCGGCGTTGAGGTGCGCAGGGGTCCCGGTGAACGCCGGGACCCCGGACTAAGCCTGCTTCGACCACCAGTCCCGGCCGGCCTCGCCCAACGTCGAGATCGGGTCGTAGTACGGGTACCGGCGGTCCAACGCGTCCGGGTCCTCCAGCTCGATACCGGTCCGGTAGTTCTTCGTCCAGTACGAGATGCCCAGCTCCCGGTCGTACTCGGCGACCTGGTGCACCCACCGCTTGCCCACGTACGGCACGTCGCACACGATGCGCGGGGTGGCGTAACCCGGCAGGTAGCCCATGATCGCGTGTTGCAGCTCCTGCGCCTCCCACACCGCCACGCGCCAGTGCTCGGCGTTGGGGATCATGTCGCACATGTAGAAGTAGTACGGCAGGATGTTCGCCTCGCCCTGCAACGCGAAGCACAGGTCGAGCAGGTCGTCCGGCGTCGCGTTGACGCCCTTCATCAGCACGCCCTGGTTGCGCACGTCCCGCACACCGACGTCCAGCGCCGTCCGCGCGGCCTCCGCGACCAGCGGGGTCACGGACTGCGCGTGGTTGACGTGGGTGTGGATCGCCAGGTTCACGCCGCGGCGGTGCGCGGTGCGGGCCACGCGCTCCATGCCCTCCACGACGCGGGGCTGCAACCAGTGCTGCGGCAGGCCGGCCAGCGCCTTGGTGGCCAGGCGGACGTCGCGCACGGTCTCGATGTCCAGCAGCCGCATCAGGAACGACTCCAGCTGCGGCCACGGCACGTTGGCCACGTCGCCGCCGGAGACCACCACGTCCCGCACGCCGGGCGTGCGCTTGAGGTAGTCGATCATCTGGTCCTGCCGGTCCACCGGCTTGAGCAGCAGCTTGTGCTTCTGCACCTGCGGGGTGGAGTTGCCGACCAGGTCCATCCGGGTGCAGTGCCCGCAGTACTGGGGGCACGTGGACACCAGCTCGGCGAGCACCTTCGTGGGGTAGCGGTGGGTCAGGCCCTCGACCACCCACATCTCGGCTTCGTGCAGCGAGTCCCGCGAGGAGTGCGGGTGGCTGGGCCAGTGCGGGTCGCGGTCGGAGCGGACCGGGATCATGTACCGGCGCACCGGGTCGGCGAAGAACGCGTCGGTGAACTCGGCGGGCTCGGCGTGCGGCGCCATCGTGTTGAGCATCTGCGGCGGCACCAGCATGGACATCGTGGCGAGGTCGGCCTGGTCGGCGGCGAGCTCGTCGTAGAACCGCTCGTCGAGCAGGTCACCCATCACGGTGCGCAGCTGCTTGACGTTCTTCACGCAGTTCACCCGCTGCCACTGGGCGTCGCGCCACTGCGCGTCGGTGACCTGCCGCCAGCCCGGGAACCGCCGCCAGTCGGGCTCGATCAGCTCGCGACGGACGTAGGTGTACGGCTGGAGGTCGGGTCGCGGCACCGCGGGCACGACGTCGTGTAGCGCAGTCATCCATGCTCCCTACCCGTTGAGTGGCGTAAAGATATGCTGCCAGACGGGCCGTTCGACGTAAATATTCCGGCAGGGAGTGTTTTGGGCCGCTCGTTCGTTGGTCAGGTATGCGCGTGTTCGCCGTGGTGCTGATCGGTCTGGCCGTCGAGTTGCTGACCTTGGTGTGGGCCGCCGGGACGTGGGGCTTCCTGCCCACGCTCGGCCTGCTGATCCTGGGCGGCGTGGTCGGCTCC
This sequence comes from Saccharothrix variisporea, assembly GCF_003634995.1. Lineage (GTDB taxonomy): Bacteria > Actinomycetota > Actinomycetes > Mycobacteriales > Pseudonocardiaceae > Actinosynnema > Actinosynnema variisporeum. The sequence continues at coordinate 533,325 of NZ_RBXR01000001.1, forward strand.
GTGCTCATGCGCCGGGAGGGCTCGCGCACGATGGCGGCGTTCACCGAAGCCGTGCGCACCCGCCGCGCCCCGCACCAGGAGATCGCCGACGGCGTCCTCATCGCGGCAGCCGGGTTCCTGATCATCGTGCCGGGCTTCCTCAGCGACATCGCCGGCCTGTTCCTGCTCTTCCCACCCACCCGCCGGCTGATCAGCAAGCGCATCGCCCGCCGCGCCGAACAACGCGAACGCGAGATGACCCTGAACCTCCGCTACGGCCGCCCACCCACGGCCGGCGGCGTGGTCATCGACGGCGACGTGATCGACGTGCACCCCGACGAACCGGCTCCCACGCACCGCCCCGAACTCACCTGACCGGTGTCACCCGCGGCCGTCGCGGGTACCACACAGCCCATGACGGTCATCGGTGTGCACGCCTCCCACGAGCAGGTTCACCCGTCCGAGCTGCTCAGGGCCGTGAAGCGCGCGGAAGAGGTCGGGTTCGACGCGGCCATGTCCTCCGACCACTTCTCGCCGTGGAGCGCCCGCCAAGGGCAGTCCGCGTTCGCCTGGTCCTGGCTGGGTGCCGCGCTCGAAGCGACCAGCCTCCCGTTCGGCGTGGTCAACGCGCCCGGCCAGCGGTACCACCCCGCGATCATCGCCCAGGCCATCGGCACGCTGTCCGCCATGTACCCCGGCCGCTTCTGGGCCGCCCTGGGCACCGGCGAGGCCAGCAACGAGCACATCACCGGCGAACGCTGGCCCCGCAAGGAAGTCCGCGCCGCCCGCCTGCGCGAGTGCGTCGACGTCATCCGCGCGCTGCTCGACGGCGAGGAGGTCAGCCACGACGGGCTGGTCCACGTCGACCGCGCCCGCGTCTGGACCAGACCCGGCGAACCGCCCAAGCTCCTCGGCGCGGCCGTCAGCGTGGAGACCGCGCGGCAGCACGCCGAGTGGGCCGACGGGCTGATCACCGTCAATGGGCCGACCGAGCACCTGCGCAAGGTCGTCGAGGCGTACCGGGGCGCGGGCGGCATCGGCAAGCTGTGCCTCCAGGTGCACCTGAGCTGGGCGCCCACCGAGGAGGAAGCCCTGACCACCGCGCACGAGCAGTGGCGATCCAACGTGTTCGCGCCGCCGGTGTGCTGGGACGTCGAGACCGCCGAGCAGTTCGACGTCATCTCCGAGCAGGTCACGCCCGAGCAGGTCGCCCGCACGGTCAACGTCTCCGCCGACCTGAAGAAGCACGCCGCGATGCTCACCGAGTACGCCGAGCTGGGCTTCGACGAGATCTACCTGCACCACGTCGGCCAGGAACAGGACCGGTTCCTCGACGCGTTCGGCGAGCACGTCCTGCCGGAGGTGGGCCGGTGAAGCTCACGCGTACCGCCGACCTGTGGTGGAAGAACGCCGTCGTCTACTGCCTGGACGTGGAGACCTTCCACGACTCCGACGGCGACGGCCACGGCGACTTCCGCGGCCTGACCCAGAAGATCGACCACCTGCACAACCTGGGCGTGACGTGCGTCTGGCTCATGCCGTTCTTCCCCTCGCCCGACCGCGACGACGGCTACGACATCACCGACTTCTACGGCGTGGACCCGCGCCTGGGCACGCACGGCGACTTCGTGGAGTTCGTCCGCACCGCCCGCGACCGCGGCATCCGCGTGATCGCCGACCTGGTCGTCAACCACACCTCCGACCAGCACCCGTGGTTCCAGGAGGCCCGCTCGTCCAAGGACAACCCGCGCCGCGACTGGTACGTGTGGCGCGACCAGCCGCCGCCCGACGCCGAGAAGGGCGTGGTCTTCCCCGACAAGGAGAAGTCCCTCTGGGAGCTGGACAAGAAGACCGGCCAGTACTACCTGCACCGCTTCTACAAGCACCAGCCCGACCTCAACGTCGCCAACCCCGAGGTGCGTGACGAGATCGCGCGGGTGATGGGGTTCTGGATGGAGCTGGGCCTGTCCGGCTTCCGCGTGGACGCGGTGCCGTTCCTCCTGGAGGCCCCGGTCCAGGACCTGCCCGACCCGCACGACTACCTGTGCGACCTGCGTGCCTTCCTGTCCCGCCGCAACGGCGAGGGCGTGCTGCTGGGCGAGGTCAACCTGCCGTACACGGACACGATGAAGTTCTTCGGCAGCGCGGACGGCGTGGGCGACGAGCTGAACATGTGCTTCGACTTCATCGGCATGCAGCAGATGTACCTGTCGTTGGCACGCAAGGACGCCAGCCCCCTCACCCACGCCCTGAAGGAACGCCCGCTCCCGCCGCGCGACTGCCACTGGGCGACCTTCGTGCGCAACCACGACGAGCTGACCCTGGACAAGCTGACCGAGCCCGAGCGCCAGGAGGTCTTCGCCGCCTTCGGCCCCGACCCGGACATGCAGCTCTACGGCCGCGGCCTGCGCCGCCGCCTGCCGTCGATGCTCGACGGGGACCTGCGGCGCATCAAGATGGTCTACAGCCTGCTGTTCGCCCTGCCCGGCACGCCGGTGCTGTTCTACGGCGAGGAAGTGGGCATGACCGAGGACCTGTCGCAGGAGGGCAGGCTGGCCGTGCGCACCCCGATGTGGTGGGACGCGGCCCGCGAGCAACGCCACGACGACGACTCGCTGCTGTCGTGGATCAAGCAGCTGATCCGCGCGTACCGGGACTGCCCGGAGCTGGCGTGGGGGACCTACGAGCTGATCGACACCCCGGAGCCGGCCGTCCTGGCGCACCGCTGCGACATCGACGGCGGCACGGTGATCGCCGTGCACAACCTGGGCGACGAGGAAGCCGAGCTGGACCTGTCCTCTGTGGACGGTGAGCTGACGGACGTGTTCACCGAGCAGCCCGTGAAGCCCAAGTTCACGCTGGAGCCCTACGGCTGCCGCTGGTTGCGGGCGTGGGCGGAAGGGGTTCAGGTCAGCCGGTAGTCGTGGGCGGCGACGGAGTGTCCGGCCGTCGGTGTCGGTGGTCGCCGGTAGGGTTGCCCGGGTGGTCGCCCCCACCGGATCCCCGTCGCCCTCATCCGACTTACCGCAGCGGTCCCAGCGCGGCCGCTACCTGTACGAGCGACTGGAGGAGAAGGGCTTCCAACGGCTCTGCTCCGCGCTGTTGGCGCACGCCTTCCCGGATGTCACCTGCATGCCGGTCGGGCAGGCGGACGGCGGGCGCGACGCTGTCCGGCCGCATCCGGGCGGCGGCACGATCGTCTACCAGGTGAAGTGGTCGGCCACGCCCGAACGGGATCCGGTGGCGTGGCTGACCAACGCCGTCCGGAGTGAGGCGGCGAACATCCGGGCGCTGGTGGCGAGAGGTGCCAGGCGTTACATACTCCTGACGTCGGTTGCCGGCACAGGCACGCTCGACCGCGGGACCGTGGACCGGCTCCACAGGATGCTGGTCGGCTTGTCCGCGGAGTTCGGTGTCGAGATGGCCTGTTGGTGGCGCGCGGACCTGGACGCCCGCGTCGACGGGGCACCCGAGTCGCTGCGGTGGGCCTTCGCCGACATGTTGGCCGGTTGGGACTTGATCCGGTACATGCTCGAAGCGCCCGAGCGTGAGGTCCGGGAGATGAAGCTGCGCGACTTGCTCATGAAGGTGATCGCTGCGCAGTGGGACGAGGACGCGAAGGTCAAGTTCAAGCAGGTCGACCTGAACTCGCACGCCTTGGCGGACCTGTACGTCGACGTGCGCGCGGCGAGGGTCAGGTTCCCTCGGTGGAAGTCGGCGGGCGGGAAGGTGGCCAAGACCCCGTCGAACCACTCGGCCGATCTCCTGGGCGGGGCAGCCGAGTACCTCCTCCAGGCCGATCACCCGTTGACGGTGGTGCTCGGTGCGCCCGGACAGGGCAAATCGACGCTGGCGCAGTTCGTGTGCCAGTGCCACCGCGCGGCGCTCCTCGTGCGCGGTCCAGCAGGCGTAGTCGCGCAGGACCAGGTGCGGGTGCCGCTGAAGGTCGAGTTGCGTGATTATGCGTCTTGGTTGGGTGGCGACAACCCGTTCGACCTCTCCGCGCCGCCGGTGCGGCGATCGGCCCGGTCCCTGGAGGCGTTCCTCGCGGACCTCCTGCGAGCACGCAGCGGTGGCCGCCGGGTGGACGTCGAAACCGTCCACGACTTGATCGACCGTTTCCCGCTCCTGCTCGTGCTGGACGGGCTCGACGAGGTGGCCGACAGCGCGGTCCGGGCGGAGGTCGTCGACCAGATCGAGAGGCTGCGTGCGCGACTGTCAGCCAACAGCTGGACGCCCCAGGTGGTCGTGACCACCCGCCCGAACTCGTCGAACCTGGCGGAACCGTCCACCGACCACTTCGAGCACGTCGTACTGCTCCCCTTGGACGCCGAGATCCGGAGTGCCTACCTGCGCAAGTGGGCCGCCGCCCTGGAGTTGTCGCCACACGACGAGCAGTCGCTGACCTCGATCTTCGAACGGCGCGCGATGGAGCCACACATCGCCCAGTTGGCCGAGAACCCGATGCAGCTGACCATCCTGCTGTACCTGATCCTCAAGCGGGGCGACTCCATCCCGCAGGCCCGCACGGAGCTCTACCGGTCGTTCATGGAAACCTTCCTCGACCGCGAAGCCGCCAAGAGCGCCAGCGTGCACCGGCACCGCAAGGACCTGGAGGAGGTGACCGCCTACCTGGGGTGGCACCTCCAGTCGATCGCGGAGACCGAGCGGTCCAACGGCACCCTGCCGATCCGCGAGATCAAGCTCGCGATCCTGGAGTACCTGTTCACCGCGGACAAGAACGTCGACCTCGTAGAGGAGCTGTTCACGGCCGTCACCGACCGCGTCTGGGCGCTGACGAGCAAGGAACAGGGCACTTTCCAGTTCGATGTCCAGCCGGTGCAGGAGTACTTCGCAGCCAAGCACCTGTACGAGGTCGCGGGCGCGGACCGGCGGTACTTCGACACCTCAGAGGTCTTCCGCGCGTTGCTGCGGCGGCCGTACTGGAGCAACACGTGCCGCTTCTACGCGGGTTTCGCCGCCGTCAACGAGTTGGCCGCACTCGCGGAGGTCTTGGAGGAGGAGTTCGAGCGGCTCAGTCCCCAGTCGGTCCCGCCGCTGGGCGACCCGGAAGGGCAGCCGACTGTGCAGATTCCGGGGGCCGGCCGCATCGCCCATACCCGGACCCTGACGTGGGCACTTCTGCGGGACGGTGTGTTCGCCGCACGTCCGCGCACTCAAGCCGCCGTGGCGCGACTGTTCGCCGACGACCTCAGCGTGCACATCCTCCTCGCTAACGGGCGCGAGCTGGGTCCACTTCCGCACGACCGCGGCGCGGACGCGTTCGCGCAGGCGCTGTTGATCCGAGTCGAACGTGAGCCGCTTCACCCGATGAGCGTCCTGCGGACGCAACTGGTCGCCCACAACGCGACTTCGGACACAGACGCTTACACCCGGCAGTTCGACACGTGGTGGCAGCCCCACATGGCCAGAGCGTCGGGGACTGTGGACGAGGCCGCTTGGCTGCGGTTGGGTGTGGCGTTGCGCGCGGGCGAGCGGTTGCCCCATGACATCACCGAGCGCTTGTCGCTCGCCGACACGGCAACGGCGCGGTACGCGATCTCGGCAGGTGTCACGCCGCCGCCGGGCTCGCCGGGCGACCACAGGATGCTGCGAGCAGTGCTCGACGGCCACTGCGCGTGGGACGAACCCGCGGGTCGAAGCCACGCCGCCGACCTGCTGCGCCTGACCAGGTTCGAACGCTTCACAGGTTCCGGCGCACGCGAGCACTACATCGGAGGGCCGGCCACCGGCCATTTCGGCTGGCCTTCATCGAATCGGACGCGGGAGGCGGTGACCAGGCTGGTCGACGTGGACGTCCGCTACAGCGCCCTGGTCACCGCTCCCGACGCCGATCCCGTCATTCCTGCGACGGCGAGCAGTTGCGCTGAAGTGTCGGCGGCGATAAGGGAAATCCACGGTGAGTGCCTCCTCGCGAACGCCATCGCCGCCATCGGCGTGTGCACCGTGCTCGAATTCGCCACCGACCAGGAGGCGGTCGGCGATGATCTCGCCGCAGGAGTTCCGCACAACCGCACACGGCGTGCGTGGTGGCGTAGGCAGTTCCCCGATCGCACCGATCCGGTCGCACTCGCCGGGTGGACGTTGACGCTGCTGTTGGCCGCTCCGGAGTCGATCGTGTCCGAGTGTGTGGATCTGGTCGAGAAGGCGTTGCTGGAGTTGCCCCAGTCTGATCGCAGTGCGCTGCTCTCGATGTCCAGTGCGCTTGCAAGGTACGAGCTCTCGGTACCGCTGTCGCGGTCGATCCTCGGGCCGGTGAGGACACTGGCCGCTCCGGCAGCCGCCCTGCTACTCCACCACGCGGTCAGTGTCGACGCCCTCGACCCGCTGGACGAGGTGCACCACCAGACGTTGAGGCGCGTGCTGGATGCGGATCCGTACTGTTGGCCCGTGGAACGGGCCGTCCACGCTCGCATGCATCGGGAACCGACGGAGGCCCTGAGCGCCACATTGCGCGAAGTCGGACCTCTGGTGTGGTTCGGTCCTTTCGACGGGGCGAAAGTGGAACTGTCGCTTGGCCTTGTGCACGCCATCCTCTGCGATGCGGCGTCGTACCCGGAGTACTGGGTGACTTTGGCGGAGAGCCTGCGCTCCGCAGCGACGAGAGAGGTCCCGCTGGCAGGAGTTGCCCGGGAAGGCCGGTGGTTCGCCGTTGGGCGGTGAGGGTTCAGGTCAGCCGGTAACCGTGGGCGGGGCGGTTGGCCATGCCGTAGCGCGGCTGGACTTCCGCCTTGCCCACCGCCACCAGGTGCTCCAGGTACCGTCGAGCGCTCACGCGGGACAGCCCGGCTCGTTCGCCCACCTCCTGGGCGGACAGGTCGGTCGGGCTGTCCCGCAACGCCTCGGTCACCAGCCGCAGGGTCACCGCCGACAACCCCTTGGGCAGCCCCGACCGGGGCCGGTGCTGCAACAGCTGGTCCACCTCGTCCTGGTCCAGCCACCGTCCCAGCCGCTGCACCTCCGACCGGCGCGTCAGGTACTCGCGCATCCGGTCCAGGAAAGCCGTTCGGGTGAAGGGTTTCACCAGGTAGTGGTCGACTCCGCGGGACATGGCCTGCCGCACGGTCTCCAGCTCCCGCGCCGCCGTCACCGCGATCACGTCCACCGGCGGACCGGACCGCGCCCGCAGCCGGGCCAGCACCTCCAGGCCCGAGATGTCGGGCAGGTGGATGTCCAGCAGCACCAAGTCCGGCCGCAGGGCCTCCACCGCGCGCAGCGCCTCGCCGCCGCCGTGCGCCTCGCCGACCACCGTGAACTCCGGCAGTGCCTCCAGGAAACCCCGGTGGATCGCCGCCACGGCGAAGTCGTCGTCCACCACCAGCGTCCGCACCGTCACGACCGGACACTCCCGTCCGGCAGCCACACGTCGAACGACGCCCCGCCCAGCTCCGAGTCGGAGATCTCCACCCGGCCGCTGCGCCGCGTGACCACCCTCGACACCAACGCCAGTCCAATCCCTCGTCCGTGCGCGCCCTCCGGCGCCTTCGAGCTCACGCCCAGCGTGAAGATCCGCCCGCGCTGCGACTCCTCCACCCCGGGGCCGTCGTCGTCCACGACCATCCGCACCCCGTCCGACGACGACCGCACCAGCACCCGCACCGTCCCACCGGGGTCCACGGCGTCCACCGCGTTGTCCACCAGGTTGCCCAGGACGGTCAGCGCGTCGTCGCCGGCCCGGGTCGCCACCGCCGACGACGGGTCCAGCCGCAGCGCCACGCCCCGCTCGTGCGCGGTGGACGACTTGGCCAGCAGCAGCGCCGCCAGCGCCGGGTCGGCGACCGCGCCGGAGATGATGTCCGAGGTCACCGAGCCCGCGCCGCCGACGCGTTCGATGTAGGCGACGGCCTCCGCGCGCCGGTCCAGCTCGACCAGGCCGCCGATGACGTGGAGGTGGTTGGAGAACTCGTGGGCCTGCGCGCGCAGCACCTCGGTCACCGTCCGCTGCCCGTCGAGCTGGCGCAACGCGTCGTGCAGCTCGGTCCGGTCGCGCAGGGTGAGCACCACGCCGACCGGGCGGCCGTGGGTCTTGGCGGTCATCCGGTTGGCGACCAGGACCCGTTCGCCGGCCAGCACCAGGCGGTCGGCCACGTCGTCCACCCCGCGCGCCAGGTCCAGCAGCCCGCCGTCCTCCAGCACCTGCGCCGCGGGCCGCCCGGTCGGGTCCTCCGACAGGCCCAGCAGCCGCATCGCCTCGTCGTTGACCAGCGCCAACCGCTCCCGCTCGTCCACGGCCACGACACCCTCGCGGATGCCGTGCAGCATCGCGTCCCGGGTCTCCAGCAGCTGCGCGATCTCCGCCGGTTCCAGCTTGAACGTCCGCCGCCGCACCAGCTGCGTCACCAGCGCCGCGCCCAGCACGCCCACCAGCGCGGCGGCGGCCAGCCACCCGATCAGCTCCGGCAGGTCCTCGGCCAGGTCGGCGTCCAGCTCGGCCTCCAGGATGCCCACCGACGCCATCCCGATGATCTGCCCGTCGGCGGCCCGGACCGGCACCTTCGCCCGCAGCGACGTGCCCAGCGTCCCGGTCTCGGTGCCGACGAACACGTGCCCGGACAACGCCGAACTCGGGTCGGTGGAGACGCGTTCCCCTATGCGCGCCGGGTCCGGGTGGGCGTAGCGGACGCCGTTGCGGTCGGTCACCACCACGTACGTCACGCCCGACGCCTTGCGGATCAGCTCCGCCAGCGGCTGGATCGTCGCCGCCGGGTCCGGCGAGCCGAACGCCTCCACCACCGTGGGCAACCTCGCGACGCTCTCCGCCACCGACAGCATCCGGTCCTTGTAGGCCTCCCGGATCCGGTCGGACTGGAGCTTGGCCGCCAGCAGACCCGCCGCGCACGTCGTGACCAGCACGATGACCACCTGCAACACGAGCAGGGACCACCCGAGGGGCACGGTGCGGCGACGGCGACGCATGGCAGGCATTCTGACGCACGGCGTGTGAGACGAGCCACGACCTAAACGACCAATACGGCCCTTACGACCGATGCCTTACCGCCCGTCCCCGCCGTCCCTACCGTTCCCGCCCAACCAGGGCGACGACGCCCCGGGGTGGGAACGGTGGAGGCATTCGATGGCAGCACAGCACACCCGACTGGTCGCGGCGGTCCTCGCCGCGGGCCTGGTGCTCGCGGGGTGTGGGGGAGGCGCGAAGTCGTCGGCGAGCGGGGAGATCGCCAAGCTGGAGGTCATGGCGCCGGCCGACCCGGGCGGCGGCTGGGACCAGACCGCCCGCGCCGTCCAGGCCGCGGTCACCGGCGCGGGCCTGGTCAAGTCGGTGCAGGTCAGCAACGTCGGCGGCGCCGGCGGCACGGTCGGCCTGCAGAAGCTGGCCAACGAGAAGTCCGAGTCCTACCTGATGGTCACCGGCCTGGTCATGGTCGGCGCGGTGGAGACCAACGGTGTGGACAAGCGGCTGGAGGACACCACCCCGATCGCCCGGCTGACCGCCGAGGAGGAAGTGGTCGTCGTCCCGGCCGACTCGCCGTACCAGACCATCGAGGACCTGCTCAAGGCCGTCGCCGAGAAGGGCCAGGGCGTGTCGATCACCGGCGGGTCGGCCGGCGGCACCGACCACATCCTCGCCGCCATGCTGCTCAAGGCCAAGGACATCGACCCGGCCAAGCTCAACTACGTGCCCTACTCCGGCGGCGGCGAGTCGCTGGCGGCGCTGCTGGGCAAGAAGGTCGACGCGGGCATCTCCGGCGTCGGCGAGTACAAGGAGCAGATCAAGGCGGGCAAGCTGCGCGCCCTGGGCACCTCCGGCCCCACCCCGAACCCCGACCTGGACGTGCCGACGTTCAAGAACCTGGGCACCGGCGTGGAGCTGATCAACTGGCGCGGGGTCGTGGCACCCGGCTCCATCTCGCCGGCGGCCAAGGACCGGCTGGTCAAGCTGGTCACCGACATGCACGCCAGCCCGCAGTGGCAGGAGGAGCTGAAGAAGAAGGGCTGGACCGACACGTTCCTGACCGGCCACGAGTTCTCCAAGTTCCTCACCACGGAGATCGGCCGCATCAAGCCGGTCCTCCAGGACATCGGCCTGGTCAAGTGACCGCACCTGCGGAGAAGACCTCGGCGAAGGTCGAGGAGTACGTCTTCGGCGGCCTGGTCGCGGCGCTGGGCGTGTTCACCCTGGTGGACGCGGGCACCATCGCCACGACCCGGGACGCCGTGGGCGCCCGTGCCTTCCCCTACGCCGTGGGCGTGTTGCTGCTGGTCACGGGCGTGGCGGCGATCGTCGCCACGGCCCGGGGCCGGCTGGGCGAGGCCGAGGACGGCGAGGACGTGGACACCGGCGTGCGCACCGACTGGCTCACCGTGGCCAAGCTGGTCGCGCTGCTGGTGGCGCACCTGGCGCTGATCGACGTGGTCGGCTGGCCGGTGGCGGCGGCCGTGCTGTTCTTCGGCACGGCGTGGGCGCTGGGCGCGGTGTGGTGGAAGGCGCTGCCGATCGCCGTGGTGCTGGCGCTGGTGGTGCAGGTGGTGTTCGCGTCCGGGCTGGGGCTGTCGCTGCCGGCCGGCGTGTTCGAGGGGGTGCCGCTTCTCGATGGGTAGCCTCACCGCCCTGCTGGAGGGCTTCGCGACCGCCGCGCAGCCCGAGTACCTGCTCTACGCCCTGCTGGGCGTCACCCTCGGCACCGCCGTGGGCGTGCTGCCGGGCATCGGCCCGGCGATGACGGTGGCGTTGCTGCTGCCGCTGACCTACACCCTGGAACCGACCGCCGCGTTGATCATCTTCGCGGGCATCTACTACGGCGGCATGTACGGCGGGTCGACGACCTCGATCCTGCTCAACACCCCCGGCGAGTCGTCCTCCATCGTCACCGCGCTGGAGGGCAACCGGATGGCCCGCGCGGGTCGGGGCGCGGCGGCGCTGGCCACGGCGGCGATCGGGTCGTTCGTGGCGGGCACCATCGCGACCGTGCTGCTCACGGCGTTGGCGCCGACCATCGCCGACGTGGCGGTGACCCTCGGCCCGGCCGACTACGTGGCCCTGATGGTGGTGGCGTTCGCGACCGTGGCGGCGCTGCTCGGGTCCTCGCCGGTGCGCGGCCTGGCGTCGCTGGCGGTCGGGTTGTTCCTGGGCCTGGTCGGGACGGACACGTTGTCCGGTCAGCAGCGGTTCACCCTCGGGGTGGCGACGCTGGCCGACGGGATCGACGTCGTGGTCGTCGCGGTCGGCGTGTTCGCGGTCGGCGAGGCGCTCTACGTGGCCTCCCGGCTCCGGCACGGTCCCGTCGAGGTCGTGCCGGTCGGCGGCAAGTGGATGACCGGCGAGTTCTGGCGGCGGTCGTGGAAGCCGTGGCTGCGCGGCACGTTCATCGGCTTCCCGATCGGCACGGTGCCGGCGGGCGGCGCGGACGTCTCGACGTTCCTGTCCTACGCGGCGGAGAAGAAGCTGTCGCGGCACAAGGACGAGTTCGGGAAGGGCGCGATCGAGGGCGTGGCCGGGCCGGAAGCGGCCAACAACGCGGCGGCGGCCGGCGTCCTGGTGCCGCTGCTGACGCTGGGCCTCCCGACGACGGCGACCGCGGCGGTGATCGTGGCGGCGTTCCAGAGCTACGGCATCCAGCCCGGACCGCTGCTGTTCACCAACAACTCGGCGATGGTGTGGGCGCTGATCGCGTCGCTCTACATCGGCAACGTGATGCTGCTGGTGCTCAACCTGCCGCTGGTCAAGATCTGGGTGAAGGTCCTGCAGATCCCGCGCCCCTACCTGTACGCGGGCATCCTGCTGTTCGCCGCGCTGGGCACCTACGCGGTGAACTTCGTGGTGGACGACCTGGTCGTGCTGCTGGTCATCGGCGTGGCCGGGTTCTTCATGCGCCGCCACGGCTACCCCGTGGCGCCGCTGGTCGTGGGCCTGATCCTGGGCCCGATGGCGGAGGAGCAGGTGCGCCGGACCCTCCAGATCAGCGAGGGCGACCCGACCGCCCTGGTGACCAGCCCGTTCGCGGCGGCGGCCTACGCGCTGCTGGTCGCGGTGCTCGCCGTGGCGGCGGTGCTGCGCCGACGCCGGCCGCGCGTGCCGGTCGCGACGGGCTGAGCGTCGCCGCCGCCGGGCACGCGAGTCCCCGGCGGCGGCACGCCTTCCCCGGTCGCACGATCGGTTGGATCACGCGCGCCGATGTCGCGGTCGTGGTCGCGGTGCTCGGAGGATGGGTGGACGCAACGCCGACAGGAGGCCCGGTGTCCACGTCGTTCCTCGACCGCAAGATCCGCCGCGGCTTCGACCGCCTGGACAGCGACCGGGACGGCCGGCTGACCTGGCACGACCACGTGGTGATGGGGGAGCGGACGGCCGCGGGGCTGGGGTACGGGCCGAGGTCGGACGTGGGGCACCGGATCATCGAGGCGTACTGCCGGGTCTGGGAACGGGTGCACCGGCCCCACGACGCGGACGGCGACGGCAGCGTGACCCGCGAGGAGTTCGCGGCGGCGGTCGCCGGGGCCGCCGGGCGGGCGGGGGCGATCGCGGACCTGGCGGCGGCGGTGTTCGAGGCGGCCGACGCGGACGGCGACGGCCGGATCGGGTTCGCCGAGTACCTGGCGTTCCTGCGCGGCCACCAGCCCGACGTGCCCGAGGAGGAGGCGGCGGAGGCGTTCGGCCACCTCGACCGGGACGGCGACGGGGCGGTGGGCCGCGCGGAGGTGGCGACCGCGATCGTCGAGTACTGGACCAGCGGCGACCCGGACGCGCCGGGCAACTGGTTCTACGGCCGCCCGCCCAGCGCGCTCAGCGCCGTCGCGCCGGGGGAGCCGGGTTCGGCGGTGTAGGTGATCAGGGTGCGGTCGGGTTCGCCGGGGACCGCGAACGCCTCGTAGTGCAGGCAGAACTCGCCGGCGACGGGGTGGCGGAAGCGCTTCTCGCCGAACGGGCTGGTCCAGACGTCGTGCTCGGTCCACAGCCGGGCGAAGTCCGGGTCGTCGTGGAGCTCGGCGACGAGCGCGCGGAGCTCGAGGTCGTCGGGGTACATGCCCGCCAGCACGCGCAGGCCGCCGACGGTGTCGCGGGCCTTGTCCTCCCACGGGACCCACAGGGTGCGGGCGGTGGGGTCGAGGAAGATCAGGCGGGCCATGTTCGGCGGGTCGAGGGTGGCGAGGTCGGTGCCGTAGAGGGCGCAGGCGAGGTCGTTCCAGGCCAGGACGTCGGTGCGGGCGCCGAGGATGTAGGCGGGGCCGGCGATGCTGTCCAGCAGCCACTGCTGCTGCGGTCGCGTGCGGCGGTCGCCGGGGGCGCGGCCGTGGGGGCGGACGAGGGTGCGCAGGTGGGCGTGCTCGGTGTCGTCGAGGCGCAGCGCGCGGGCGACGGCGTCGAGGACCTGGTCGGAGACGTTGTCCAGGCGGCCCTGCTCGAAGCGGATGTAGTAGTCGGCGCTGATGCCGGCGAGCTGGGCCAACTCCTCGCGGCGCAGACCGGGGACGCGGCGGCGGGTGCCGTAGGTGGCCAGGCCGGCTTGCTCGGGGCTGAGCCGGCCGCGCCGGGACCGGAGGAACTCGCTCAACTCGCTCACGACCGGCCAGCCTAGGGCGCGCGGTGGTGGGCGCGGCTCACTTCCCGGGCGCGCGGAGCGGTGAGGCGCAGGGAGCTGGCGCGGCGGCGGGGCGGGCGTGGGTGGCGCGGCGGGGTGCGTGGGCGGGTGTGCTGGGTGGCGCGGCGGGGTGTGCGGCGGGGTGTGCGGCGGGCTGGCCGCGGTGGTCAAGGCTGGGCGCTGCCTTGCCGGTGGCGGTGGTCGGTGCGGGGTTGCGGGTGGCTGTGACCTGCGGAGATGAGCGAAACTCGCGGCGCGGGCGTGGCCTCCGGCCCCCGATGCCATGGTCGCACGGGGGACCGACATTTCCTGGGTCTGGGATACCCAGGAAATCCTCGGCTCTGGGTCCGGTGGTCCGGCGGAACCACGATTCCCCCATGGACATCTTGATCTCGGGTGCGGGTGTGGCGGGGTTGTCGTTGGCGCACTGGTTGCGGCGGTACGGGGTGGACGTCACCGTCGTCGAGCGGGCCGACGCCCTGCGGGACGGTGGGTACAAGGTCGACGTGCGCGGGGCCGCCGTCGAGGTGTTGCGGCGCGGTGGGGTGTTGGAGCGGGTGCGCGAGGTGGAGACGCGGGTTCGGGACGTGCACTTCGTGGACGCTCGCGGCCGGCGGGTGGCGACGATGAGCGCCGACGTGTTCGGCGGGCGGGAAGGGGAGGACGTCGAGGTCGTGCGCGGCGACCTCCTCCGGGTGCTGCGGGACGCGGCGGACGTCGAGTACCTGTTCGGCGACTGGGTGGAGGACCTCGAGGACGGCGACAGCGGGGTGCGGGTCCGGTTCGGCTCCGGCGCGGAGCGGGTGTTCGACGTGGTGGTCGGCGCGGACGGCGTGCACTCCCGGGTGCGGGGGCTGGTGTTCGGGGAGGAGGAGCGGTTCCGGCACGACCTCGGGCACCACGTGTCGATCTTCACCTCGTCCTCCGCGCACGGCCTGGACCGCGAGGAGCTGCTGTACGCCGAGCCCGGCCGCACGACCAACGTCTACCGGACGGCCGGCGACGACGGCGCCCGCGCGTTGTTCCTGTTCCGCTCGCCCGAGCACGCCGGCCGGCCCGCCGAGCAGCTGGCGCGAGCCTTCGACAACGCCGGGTGGAAGGTGCCGGAACTGGTCGCGGAGGCCGCCCGCGCGCAGGACTTGTACTTCGACTCGGTGAGCCTGATCCGGATGGACCGCTGGTCCTCCGGCCGGGTCGTGCTGGTGGGCGACGCCGCCTACGCCGCCTCGCCCGCCTCCGGGCAGGGCACCAGCCTGGCGCTGGTCGGCGCGTACGTGCTCGCGGGCGAGCTGGTCGAAGGCCTCGAAGGCGCGTTCGAGCGCTACGAGACCCGCATGCGGGACTTCGTCACCGCCAACCAGGCCCTGGCCGAGGCCAACCTCAAGGGCATGGTCCTGTCGTCCAAGGCCAAGATCTGGTTCCAGACCCGGATGCTCCGCCTCCTGCCGCACCTGCCCGGCCGCGACAGGGTGATCGAGCGGATCACCGAACCGATCCGGCGGGCGGCCACGGCGATCGACCTGCCCCAGTACTGACCCGGGACTGAACTCTTGCGCAATCTTGATGCCTCACGTGAAGATATCGGCGTCCAGCCGTCGCCAAGCCGAAGGATTTCCATGACGTCGCCGTTCGGTCTGCACCGTGTCGTCGAGCCCGCGGGCGTCCTGCCGCAGCAGGCGTGGCGGCTGGACCCGACACCGGAGTGCGGCGCGGACGAGGTCGTCGTGGACGTCGAGCGGCTCAACCTGGACGCCGCTTCCTTCCGCCAGCTCCGCGAGGAGCACGGCGACGGCATCAAGCGGGCGGTGCTGGACATCGTCGCCGAGCGCGGCAAGATGCAGAACCCGGTCACCGGGTCCGGCGGGATGCTGCTGGGCACGGTCCGCGCGGTCGGGCCGGACTCGCCGCTGGGCCTGGAGCCGGGCGACCGGATCGCCACCCTGGTCTCGCTCACCCTCACCCCGCTGCGCATCACCGATGACCTGGCGGACTGGGACGGCACGACCGAGCAGGTCCCGTGCACGGGTACGGCGGTCCTGTTCGGCCGCTCCATCGCGGCCGTGCTGCCCGACGACCTGCCCGACGAGCTCGCGCTGTCCGTGTTGGACGTGTGCGGCGCGCCCGCGCTCACCGACCGGGTGGTCCGGCGCAAGGCCGCGCAGTCCGTGCTGGTGCTGGGCGGTGGCGGCAAGTCGGGGTCGTTGTCGCTGGCCGCCGCCCGCCGCGCCGGCGCGACCCGCCTGGTCGCGCTCGTGCCCACGCCACAGGAAGCCGAGCGGGTGCGGGAGGCTGGGCTGGCCGACGAGGTCGTGATCGCCGACGCCCGCAACCCGGTCGCCGTCCTGGACGCCGTGGGCAAGCCCGTGGACGTGACGGTGGTGTGCGTGGACGTCCCGGGCTGCGAGCACGGCGCGATCCTGGCCACCGCCGACGGCGGCACGGTCGTGTTCTTCTCCATGGCCACCTCCTTCTCCGCCGCCGCGCTGGGCGCGGAGGGCCTGGCGGCGGACGTGGAGATGCTGGTCGGCAACGGCTACGTGCCCGGTCACGCCGAGTTCGCCCTGGACCTGCTGCGCGCCGAGCCTGCCGTGCGGGCGCTGTTCGACCACCGGCAGACTGCACAGGCGTGACTACCGTGAACAGGACCCGGCTGCTCGTGGGGGGCCGGATCCACTCCCCGACCTCCCCGGACGCCACCGCGATGGCGATCACCGACGGCACCGTGGTGTGGCTGGGCCAGGACTCCGTGGGCCGCGCCCTGCACCCCGACGCCGAGGTCGTGGACCTGGCCGGCGCGTGGGTCGCGCCCGCGTTCGTGGACGCCCACGTGCACGCCACCTCCGCCGGCCTGCTGCGCACCGGCCTGGACCTGACCCGCTGCCGGTCCCTGACCGAGCTGCTGGACGCGGTCCGCGCCGCCGAGGGGCCGCTGGTGTGGGGCCACGGCTGGGACGAGACCCGCTGGCCCGAGCAGCGCCCGCCGACACGCGCCGAGCTGGACGATGCCGCCCGCGGCAAGACCGTCTACCTCTCGCGCATCGACGTGCACTCGGCACTGGCCTCCACCGCCCTGGTCGACCTCGTGCCGACCGCCCGCGACGTCGACGGCTGGTCCCCGGACGGCCCGCTGTCCCGCGCCGCGCACCACCTCGTGCGAGGCGCGGCCAAGGACGCCATCCCGACCGACCAGCGCCGAGCCGCCCAGAAGGCGTTCCTGGAGCACGCGGCCTCGATGGGCATCGCCGCGGTGCACGAGTGCGCCGGCCCCGACATCTCCAGCCGCGACGACCTGGCCGACCTGCTGGCCGGGGCGGAAGGCCCGCAGGTCGTGGGCTACTGGGGCTCCCGGGACCCGATCGACCTGCCCGTGCGCGGCCTGGCCGGCGACCTGTTCGTGGACGGCGCCCTGGGTTCCCGCACGGCCGCGCTGTGCGACCCGTACGCCGACGCCGACACCTCCGGCGCGCTGTACCTGTCCGCCGACGAGATCGCCGCGCACCTGGTCGCCTGCACCCAGGCCGGGTTGCAGGGCGGGTTCCACGTCATCGGCGACGCCGCGATGGCCGCCGTGGTCGAGGGCTTCGAGAAGGCCGCCGCGACCGTGGGCACGCCCGCGCTGGCCGCCCGCCGCCACCGGCTGGAGCACGTCGAGATGATCACCGCCGAGCAGGCCGCGAAGCTGGGCTCGTGGGGTGTGGTGGCGTCGGTGCAGCCGCTGTTCGACCACGAGTGGGGCGGCCCGGACGGCATGTACGCGCAGCGCCTGGGCGTCGAGCGGGGCACGGCGCTCAACCCGTTCGCCCAGCTCGCGAGCGCCGGCCTGGTGCTGGCGTTCGGCTCGGACGCCCCGGTGACCGCGGTGGACCCGTGGGCGGCGATCCGCGCCGCCGTGCACCACCGCACGGACGGGTTCGGCATCTCCCCGCGGGCGGCGTTCAACGCCCACACCCGCGGCGGGTGGCGCGCGGGCGGGGTGGACGACGGCGTCACCGGCACCCTCCAGCCCGGCGCTCCCGCCACCTACGCGGTGTGGGAGGCGGGGGAGTTGGAGGTCACCACGCCCGACTCCCGCGTGCAGCGCTGGTCCACCGACCCGCGTTCCCGCGTGCCCGGACTGCCGAACCTGGAGTCCACCCCGACCTGCTTGCGGACCGTGTTGCGCGGCAAGACGATTTTCGAAAGGGAGTGACAATGGCGTTGCTCGACCTCGACCCCGATGTGGTCGCCACGGCGCGCAGGCTCGCCGCGAAGGCGGCCGAGCCCGTGGTGGCCATCGCGAAGGCCCACACCACGGTGGCGGTCGAGCGCGCCACGCTGCGGCTGGCCGGGATCACCGGCGCCGACTCCACCCACCGCGCGGGCGACGTGCCGTGGGTGAACCGGGTGATCGACACCGTGCGCGAGCACTGCGGGCTCGAACACGGTGTCGCCCTGCCCGCCTTCCACGCCTTGAAAGAGCACAACCTCGGCACGCTGACCGAACTGGCCGAGGCCACCGCCGCCGGCCAGGTCCGGTTCACCGTGCCGACCGGCCGCGACCGCACCCGCGCCGAGAAGGCCGCCCGCACGGCCATCACGCGGGGCATCAAGACCGTCGACAAGAACAAGGCGCAGCGGGAGAGGCTGGTCGCCAAGTGGGGCGACCCGGCGCAGCGGCCGTGGATCTACCTGATCGTGGCCACCGGCGACATCGACGAGGACGTCGTCCAGGCCCAGAACGCGGCCCGCGCCGGCGCGGACATCATCGCCGTGATCCGCTCCACCGGCCAGTCCCTGCTGGACTACGTGCCCGAAGGCGCCACCCACCACGGGTTCGCGGGCACCTACGCCACGCAGGAGAACTTCCGCATCATGCGGGCCGCGCTGGACGAGGTGTCCAAGGAGGTCGGCCGGTACGTGCGGCTGACCAACTACGCCTCGGGCCTGTGCATGCCCGAGATCGCGGTGCTGGCCGGGTTGCAGCGCCTGGACATGATGCTCAACGACTCCATGTACGGCATCCTGTTCCGCGACATCAACCCGATCCGCACGTTCGTGGACCAGCGCTTCTCCCGCCAGGTCCACGCCCGCGCCGGCATCATCATCAACACCGGCGAGGACAACTACCTCACCACCGCCGACGCCGTGGACGCCGCGCACACCGTCACCGTGTCGCAGCTGCTCAACGAGCACTTCGCGCACGAAGCCGGCCTGCCCGACCACCTGCTGGGCCTCGGGCACGCGTTCGAGATCAACCCCAAGGTGCCCGAGTCGTTCCGCCTGGAGCTCGCGCACGCGCTGCTGGCGCGGGAGCTGTTCCCCGACGCGCCGCTGAAGTGGATGCCGCCGACCAAGCACATGACCGGCGACGTGTTCAACGGCTACCTGCTCGACGGGTTCTTCAACCTCGCCGGCGTCCTGACCGGCCAGTCGATCCTGCTGGTCGGCATGATGACCGAGGCCGTGGTGACGCCGTTCCTGTCCGACCGGGACCTGGCGCTGGCCAACGTCCGGTACGTGCTCAACGCCGCCGGCGGGCTGGCCGAGGACTTCCGGCCCGCGCCGGACGGGTTCATCGTCAAACGCGCCCACCAGGTGCTCGGCGAGGCCGTGGACCTGCTGGAGCGCATCGTGGACGACGGGCTGCTCAACGCCATCGCGGACGGCACGTTCGGCCTGATGAAACGGCCCGCGGACGGCGGCAAGGGCGCGGACGGCGTGGTGGAGAAGGCCGACGAGTACTGCAACCCGGCCTCGGAACTGCTGGAGGCGGGCGAGTGAAACGGCACGTGCGTCCCTACGGCGACACCACCGGCGACGGGATGGTGCAGACGTCGTTCACCCTGCCGGTCCCGTTCGGCCCGAAGGCCGATGGCGCGGCGCAGCAGTTGGCGAACAAGATGGGCATCGACCCGGCGATGGTCGTGCACTCGCACCCCATCGGCGAGGACTTCACGTTCTTCGTCGTCTACGGGTCGGTCAAGCACATCGTGGACCTGGACGAGGTGCGGGTGGTGGAGCGCGAGTACCCGCTGCTCTCGCCCGCCGAGGTCAACACGACGGTGAAGAAGTTGTTGCGGCGCAAGCTGGTCGTGGTCGGCGGGTGCATCGGCACCGACGCGCACACGGTCGGCATCGACGCCATCCTCAACATCAAGGGCTTCGCCGGCGAGAAGGGCCTGGAGTACTACCGCGAGCTCAAGGTCGTGAACCTGGGCGCGCAGGTGTCGGTGCCCGACCTCGTGCGGCGCGCGCGGGCGGAGAAGGCCGACGCGGTGCTGGTGTCGCAGGTCGTCACCCAGCGGGACGCGCACATCCTCAACACCCAGGAGATGTCCGCGGCGTTCCGCGAGGCGATGGGCGACCGCCGCCCGCTCCTGATCGCCGGCGGCCCCCGCTTCGACCCGCTGATGGCGGGGGAGCTGGGCGTCGACCGGGTGTTCAGCCGCGGCACCACGCCTGGCGAGGTCGCCAGCTACCTGGTGCACGCCATCCAGGAGAGGAAAGGGGCAGCGTGAGCCTGACCGAGGGTTTCTCCGTCACCCACCGCCGGTACGTGCCGCACTCGCACGCCCACTACGGGGGCAACCTCGTGGACGGCGCGTACGGGCTGGGGATGTTCGGCGACGTGGCCACCGAGCTGCTGATCCGCACCGACGCCGACGAGGGCCTGTTCGCGGGCTACTCCAGCGTCGAGTTCGCGGCCCCCATCCAGGCCGGCGACGTCATCGAGGCGACCGCGACCCTGGTCCGCATCGGCACCCGCTCCCGCGAGATCGAGTTCGAGGCCCGCGTGGTCTGCCGCTCGGCTCCCGAGCGGGGCCCGTCGGCGGCGGACGTCCTGGACCCGCCGGTCGTGGTCACCCGCGCCCGCGGCACGGTGGTCGCCCCGAAGAAGGCCTGAACCCCTGTACCGGTTCTGTTGGACGCCGGCGACGGTTTCCGCCGAAGAACTTCGCCGGCGTCCAACACGGTCAATAGGTACTGCCCGCCGGTCGGGGTCTGCCACCATCGACGCGTGATCAGCCTCGACCCGGACTCCTCCGTGCCGCCCTTCGAGCAGGTGCGGTCCCAGTTCGCGCGCAAGATCACCGAGCGCGAGTTGGCCGTGGGCACGCGACTGCCCACCGTGCGGGCCCTCGCCGCCGAACTGGGCATCGCGGTGAACACCGTGGCCCGCGCCTACCGGGAGCTGGAGGAGGCGGGTCTCATCGAGACCCGCGGTAGAGCCGGGACCGTGGTCAGCGCGGCGGGCGAGCGCAGCCGGGAGCGGGTGTTGCGGGCCGCCCGCTCGTACGCGGCCACGGCCCGGGAGCAGGGGCTCACGGCCGAGGAAGCGCTGGAGATCGTGCGCGCGGCCCTCGCCGACCGGTCGGCGGCTGATCAGTAGGGTGGCGCGGGTGGCGACCGAACGCAGCGACCCGGCGCGCACCCTCGCGGTGCTGTGGCGCACCGGCGTGCCGCGCAAGGGACTCGGGCTGGACCGGATCGTGGCCGCCGCGGTCGAGCTGGCCGACGCCGAAGGGCTCCAGGCGCTGTCGATGCGGCGGGTCGCCGACAAGCTCGGCGTGGGCACGATGTCGCTCTACACCCACGTGCCCGGCAAGGCCGAACTGGTCGACGTCATGGTGGACACGGTCAGCGCCGAGACCAGCCGCGAGGACGTTCCCGGCGGGTGGCGGCCGAGGCTGGCGCACGTGGCACGGGAGAACTGGGCGCTGTGCCTGCGCCACCCGTGGCTGCTGGAGGTCCCCGGGCACCGGGCGGTGCTGGGGCCGGGGGTCGCCGCCAAGTACGACTTCGAGCTGCGCGCGGTCGACGGGATCGGGTTGACCGACGTGGAGATGGACGCCGTGCTCACGCTCGTGCTGGGGCACGTCCGGGCGGCGGCGCGGCTCGCGGTCGAGGCGGACCGGGTCGAGCAGCGCACCGGGCTGACCGACGAGCAGTGGTGGGCCGCCGCCGGGCCGGTCCTGGCCGCGGTGTTCGACCCGGCGCGGTTCCCGCTGGCGGCCCGGGTGGGCGCGGCGGCGGGGCAGGCGCACGGAGCGGCCTACTCGGGGGAGCACGCGTTCGAGTTCGGGCTGGAACGCGTGCTCGACGGGGTGGAGGCGCTGGTGCGCTCGCGCGACCGGGAAGGTCAGTAGGGGCGCTTGGGCATCATCACCCACAGCACGAGGTAGATCACGAACTGCGGTCCCGGCAGCAGGCAGGACAGCAGGAACAGCAGCCGCACCGTGTTCGGCTTCCAGCCGAAGCGGGCGGCCAGTCCCGCGCACACGCCGGCGATCACGCGCTGGTTCTGGGGCCTGGTCAACGTGGTCATGACTCCACGATCCGCCGGCCGAGCACCCCTCGCATCGGTGGGAACCCTGAACCCCACCCGGACCGGTGACCGACCGGGGCCAGGGGCGGGAGATCCGCCTCACCCGCGCGCAACCCGCGCCCCGCCCGCACGTCCCAACCCGACGTGGGCCCGCGCGTCCCCAGCACTCGTGGAGGTGATCTCGGTGGCCGGTGTCGGCCCAGGCAGGCGGCCTCGTAGGCTGGTCGGCGTGGTCGCACCTCCCGTGGCGCCGGACACCTCCGCCGCCGACACGCCCCCCACCCGCCGCCGGGACGTGCGGGGCACCCTGCTGAGGATCGTGCTCGCGGCCGCCGGCGGGGGACTGGTGTTCCTCAGCTTCCCGCCGCGCACGCTGTGGTGGCTGGCCCCGATCGGGTTCGCCGTGCTGGGCGTGCTGCTGCACGGGCGGAAGATGCGCGCGGGCTTCGGGCTCGGGCTGGTGTGGGGGCTGGGGTTCATGGTCCCGCTGCTGCGCTGGACCGGCGAGTTCGTCGGCCTGATCGCGTGGCTGCCGCTGGCGCTGGTGTGCGCGCTGTTCATCGGCCTGGGCGCGGCGTTCATGGCGCGGGTGTCCACGCTGCCGGGCGCGCCGCTGTGGATGGCGCTGCTGTGGGTGGCCGACGAGCACCTGCGCAGCGTGTTCCCCTTCGGCGGGTTCCCGTGGGGCAAGATCGCGTTCGGTCAGCCGGAGGGCTGGTACCTGCCGCTGGCCGCGCTGGGCGGCGCCCCGCTGATCGGGTTCGCCGTCGCGCTGACCGGCTTCGGCCTGGCCCACCTGGGCCGCGACTGGAAGCTCGGCGCGCCGCTGGTGGTGCTGCCGCTGGCCCTGGGCCTGGCCGCGACGCCGCTGGTGGGCACCGCGCCCGACCAGGGCACGGTCGTGGTGGCGGCGATCCAGGGCAACGTGCCGCGCGCCGGCCTGGACTTCAACTCCCAGCGCCGCGCCGTGCTGGACAACCACGTCAAGCGCACGATCGAGCTGGCCGAGGCGGTCAAGGCGGGTCGGGAGCGGCAGCCGGACGTGGTGATCTGGCCGGAGAACTCCTCCGACATCGACCCGTTCCGCAACGTCGACGCCGCCGCCCAGATCGACCGGGCCGCCCGCGCGATCAAGGCCCCCATCGCGGTGGGCGCGGTGGTCGTCGACAAGTCGGACAACCTGCCGCGCAACACCGTGGTGCTGTGGGACCCCGAGCGCGGCCCGGTCGACACCTATACCAAGCGGCAGCTCCAGCCCTTCGGCGAGACCATGCCCTACCGGGAGTTCTTCCGGATCTTCTCCAAGACCGTGGACCGGGCGGGGGTGTTCCAGCCGGGCTCGGACCCCGAGGGGTTCACCATGGGCCCGGCGAAGGTGGCGATCGACACCTGCTACGAGGTCGCGTTCGACGGTGTGGTGCGCGACTCGATCACGGCGGGGGCGAACCTGATCGCCATCCCGACCAACAACGCCACGTTCGGCTTCACCGAGATGACCTACCAGCAGCTCGCGATGTCCCGCGTGCGGGCCGTGGAGCACGGGAAAGCGGTGGTCGTGGCGGCCACCAGCGGGGTCAGCGCCATCGTGGCGCCCGACGGCTCGGTCACCCGCCGGACTGGTTTGTTCACCCCCGACGCACTGGTCGCGGAGCTGCCGCTGCGCGGGGAGGCTACGCTGGCCACCCGGCTCGGCGCTTGGCCCGAGTGGGTGATGACCGCCCTGGGCCTTCTGGCCGTGGCGTTCGGCTTGACAGTGAAACGACGAGGATCGCGTCCGACCCCTGGTGCGGGTGTCGGCGAGGAGGAAACGGATGGCGGACCAGCAGGCGCAGCCTGACCGCGAGCTCGGGCCGGTGCTGGTGGTGATCCCGACCTACAACGAGCGGGACAACATCGGGAAGATCGTGAAGCGGCTGCACGCGGCCCTGCCGAAGGTGCACGCGCTCGTGGTCGACGACGGCAGCCCGGACGGCACGGGTCAGCTGGCCGACGAGATGGCCGCCGCGGACGACCGGGTGCACGTGCTGCACCGCACGGAGAAGGCCGGTCTGGGCGCCGCCTACGTGGCGGGCTTCCACTGGGCGCTGGACCACGGCTACGAGGTCGTGGTGGAGATGGACGCCGACGGCTCGCACGCGCCGGAGGACCTGCCGCGGCTGCTGGACGCGCTGCGCGACGCGGACCTGGTGCTGGGCTCCCGGTACGTGCCGGGCGGCTCCACGGTGAACTGGCCGTGGCACCGGCAGCTGATCTCGCGCGGCGGCAACGTGTTCTCGCAGGTCGCGCTGGGCACGTCGGTCAAGGACATCACCGGCGGGTTCCGGGCGTTCCGGGCGAACGTGCTGCGCGAGCTGAAGCTGGACACGGTGGCCTCGCAGGGCTACTGCTTCCAGATCGACCTGGCGTGGCGCACGATCGAGCTGGGCCACCGGGTGGTCGAGGTGCCGATCACGTTCACTGAGCGCGAGCTCGGCGAGTCGAAGATGAGCGGCAACATCGTGCGCGAGGCGTTGCTGCGCGTGACCAAGTGGGGCCTGCGCCGCCGTTACACGCAGCTGCGGGACCTGTTCGCGCCGAAGACGAAGGCCGGCTCGCGCCGCTGACGCCGCTCCTGGGCGGCGCTGCGCGCGTCCGGGTCGGCGGGTGTGCCAAAAGGGGGCCTCCGGTTCGTCCGGAGGCCCCCTTCGCGTCGTGTGGCGGGTGTCAGGCGGTGCGGGTGCGCCGACCCCTCAGCTCCTCCAGCCGCTCGTCCAGCAGCTCCTCCAGCTCGGGGATGGAGCGGCGTTCCAGCAGCATGTCCCAGTGCGTGCGCGGCGGCTTGACCTTCTTGGCCTCCGGCTCGGCACCGTCGATGATCTTGGACTCCTGGCCGTGCAGGCGGCACTCCCAGGTGTGGGGGATCTCGGCGTCGTCGGAGAACGGCACCTCGAAGTCGTGGCCCTTGGGGCAGGCGTACCGCACCGACCGGCGCGGGGCGAGGTCGTGATTGCGGTCGGTCTCGTAGCTGACTGCTCCGAGCCGGCTACCCCGTAGAACGCGGTCGGCCATGGCGGTTCCTTTCGCTCGGCTCAGGGCCGGGGCCCAGGCGGTGTTGCTCACCGAGTGCAACGATCGGACTGCTCCGTTCGTTCCCGGCGTCACGGTCATGGTCGCCCACAGTGACGTCTTTCACTCGTCAACGAAGGCTTCCTCCTAAGGGATGCAATCGCGGCGAGATCGTGACGCGTTATCAAGCTGTCGGGCTACTTCATCACTCCGATGGAGTAGTTCCGGCAGAAAGTGTGCGGCTGCGACAGCTTAGACCGAACACGCAGGGCGATGTTAACTCGGGTTTAACTCGCTGGTAGTGACTGGCATCGCTTGTGTGGTCACTCTCTGTCATTTCGGCGGTTTTCGCGGATTCGGCGACGCTGCGTGTCGTCACCGACGTGCTCCGTGGCGGTTGCCGAAGCAGGGTCACCCGGTCGGCCCGCACCCAAACGTTGTGCGGGGAATTTGTTCCGATTAGTGATTTCAGTGTGGACTTAGAGATCGTCGCTGGTCAGCGCGTCGCGCAGCCGGTCGAGGAACTCGCGTTGGGCGGTGACCAGCTTGGGACGGGCCTGCGCGAGGGGCACCCAGGCGACGCGGTCGACCTCCGGGTACTCGCGGAAGGTGCCCTTGGGGTGCTCGAGGGTGAAGGTGCCCGGAACCACCCGTTCGGGGTCCAGATCGCCTTCCAGGGCCCACACGTGGACCGTCTTGCCGCCGGACTGGCGGACGTGCCCCAGCGGGCGCAGCTCGCCCTCGGGGACGGGCAGGCCGAGCTCCTCGGTGAACTCGCGGCGGGCGGTGTCGGTCAGGGGCTCGTCGCCGTCGGGTTCGCCCTTGGGGATGGACCAGGCGCCGGCGTCCTTGCGGGCCCAGAACGGGCCGCCCATGTGTCCGATGAGCACTTCCAGGCCGTCGGCGGTGGCGCGGTACAGCAGGATGCCCGCGCTGGTCTTCCCGGTCACGTGATCAGTGTGCCGGGTGCGGCGGGGGAGGGGTGTGGCGGGAGTGCGCTCCGGCGCGCGGCCTCAGGTGAGGCTGAGTTGGCGGCTGTCGACGGCGGTGGGGCCGAGGTCGCCGGTGCGGTAGTGGCGGCGGCACAGGACCTGGTAGCGGACTTCCTCGGTGGTGGCGGCGGTGTCGGCGACCAGGACGGTGTCGCCCGCCCGGACGACGTCGCCGTCGTGGACGCGGGCGTTGAAGCGGCCGGGGTGGCCGCACCAGCACAGGACCTCGACCTGGATGGCGTTGAGCTCGTCGGCCAGTTCGAACAGCCGTGCGGAGCCGGGGAACAGGGTGCTGCGGAAGTCGGTGGCCAGGCCGAAGCAGTAGACGTCGAGCTGGGCGTCGTCGGCGAGTTCGGCGAGCTGGTCGACCTGGGCGGGGTGGAGGAACTGGGCTTCGTCGACGATGAGGTAGTCGACGCGGGTGCCCTGGGACCAGTGGGTGCGCACGAGGGTGCACAGGTCCATGTCCTCGTGGACCTCGATGGCGCGGCGGGCCAGGCCCATGCGGCTGGTGATGCTGGGGGTGCCGGAGCGGTCGTGGCGGACCAGGAGCAGGCCGCTGCGGCCCTGGCGGGCCTGGTTGTGGTCGATCTGCAGGGCGAGGGTGGACTTGCCGCAGTCCATGGGGCCGAAGAAGAACCGGAGCCTGCCGGTGGGGGTGACGCCGCGGCGCGCGCCGGCGGCGGGTACCGAGGACAGGGCGTCGGTGGGGTCTGTGCTGGGGTTCGTCGGCTCCACGGCGGGCCACCTTAGTGGTAGCCGTGAGGGTGTATGCGCACATGAACAAGTTCAGTGCTGTCAATAGCTTCAGTGTCACCCGAAGGTGTGACTTCCCGACTGGTCCGGTCTCGCAGATCATCCTCGGCCACAAGCCCGCTCTGACCTGAGAGATGCTCCGCTGGCGCGCATATACCGCTTTGCGATATAACCTGCGGCGTGAGAGGTATGTCTGAGCAGGCGTTCCTGGTGCTGACCGCGTTGGCGGGTGAGCCGTTGCACGGGTACGCGATCGTGCAGGCGGTGGAGACGCTGTCGGAGGGGCGGACGCGGTTGCGGGTCGGGACGTTGTACGGGGTGTTGGACCGGTTGGTGGCCGAGGGGTTGGCGGAGCGGGATCGCGAGGAGGTGCACCAGGGTCGGTTGCGGCGCTACTACCGGTTGACCGATGCCGGGGTGCGGGCGTTGAGCGCGGAGGTGGCGCGGATGTCGGCGAACGTGCGGGCCGCTTCGGCGGTGCTGCGGGCCCGGGAGGCGAAGTGAGGGCGGGCGGCGTGGAGCCGGGGGCGGGCTCGAGCCTGGAGCGGCGTTACCGGCGGTTGTTGCGGGTCCTGCCTGCCTGGTACCGGGCGGGGCGGGAGGAGGAGATGGTCGGGATCTTCCTGGCCGACCGCGCCGACACGGCCGCGTCGGGGGAGTTGGACCTGGAGCACGGGTGGCCGGGGTGGGGTGAGGTGTGGGCGACGCTGGACCTGGCGGTGCGGGTGCGGTTCGGGGTGGCGCGGCGGGCCGGGGTGGTGGTGCGGCTGGTGGCGTTGGCCGGGTTGTTGGGGCAGGTGGTGCTGGTCGGGCAGGGGCTGGGGTCGTTGGTGCGGTTCGGTGGGGCGTGGGGGTGGTGGTTCGACGCGTTGGTGGCCGTGGCGGTGGTCGGGGTGGCGGTGCGGCAGTGGGGTGCGGTGAAGGCCGCTGCGGGTGTGCTGGCAGTGCAGGCGGTGGTGTTCGCGCAGGGTCCGTGGGCGTTGGTGCCGGTCGGGTTGTCGTGCGTGACGACGGTGGCGGTGGTGGTGGGGTGGCACCGCGAAGCCCCGCCGGTGCCTCGGGCGCGGTGGTGGGCGGCCGTGGTGGCGGGGCTCGGGTCGGGTGCGGTGTGGGGTGTGGTGGTGCCGTTGTCGCCGGTGGCGTTCGGGGCGGCGGCGGTGGTGACCGCGGGTGTGGTGGTGGGGTTCAGACCTTGGCGGGCAGCGGGTTCCCCGACGCGCTGATGGCCTTGCGGACCGGGACGAAGATCATCAGGACGAAGCCGATGACGAAGAAGACCACGAGGCTGATGATGGCGAGCCGGAAGGAGCCGGTGGCCTGGCCGACGCCGGCGAAGACGAGGGGTCCGAGCCAGGAGGTGGAGCGTTCGCCGACTTCGTAGAGGCTGAAGTACTGGGCTTCGCGGCCGGGCGGGATCATCTGGGAGAACAGGGATCGGGACAGGGCGTTGGTGCCGCCGAGGACCAGGCCGATGCCCACGGCGAGGCCGTAGAACTGGAACTGCTGTCCGGCTTGGACGAAGTAGGCGGCGCCGATGACGAGGATCCAGACGACGAGGCTGATCATGATGGTGCGCTTGGCGCCCCACCGCTTGGCCATCCAGCCGTGCAGGACGGCGCCGCCGAAGGCGACGAACTGGACGATGAGGATGGTGGCGATCAGGACGGTTTCGTCGAGTTTGAGTTCGTCGCGGCCGTACTGGGCGGAGACGTTGG
Organism: Saccharothrix variisporea; assembly: GCF_003634995.1. Taxonomy (GTDB): domain Bacteria; phylum Actinomycetota; class Actinomycetes; order Mycobacteriales; family Pseudonocardiaceae; genus Actinosynnema; species Actinosynnema variisporeum. The sequence continues at coordinate 561,673 of NZ_RBXR01000001.1, forward strand.
CGACGGTGGCGATGCCGTCGGTGTAGATGAGGTAGGTGCCCAGGAACGCCAGGGTGAGGGGGAAGCCCAGGGCCATGCGCATGGTCTGGCCGAGCTCTTTGAACCCGGCGCGGATGACCGAGGCGCCGGATTCGCCGCCGTGGGGTTGTTGGTGGCGCTTGAGGCGGGTCAGCGGGATGAAGGTGAAGGCGGCCCACCAGATGCCCGAGAGGACGAAGGCGATGCGGACGGCGGCGGCTTCGGACAGGCCGAGGGCGTCGTGGCCGAGGAAGAGTCCGAGGTGGACGGCGAGGGCGAGGCCGCCGCCGAGGTAGCCGAAGGCCCAGCCGCGGCTGGAGACGGCGTCGCGTTCGTCGGGGGTGGCGATCTCGGGGAGGAAGGCGTAGTAGACGACGATCGAGGCGCCGTAGCAGATGTTGGCGAGGATGAACAGGACGACGCCGAGTTGCCAGTTGCTGCCGGCGACGAGGGCGAGGGCGGCGGTGGCGGTGGCGCCGGTGAAGGCGAGGCCGCCGAGCATGGCGCGTTTGTTCTGGGTGCGGTCGGCGATGGCGCCCATGACGGGCAGGACGACGACCTGGACGACGGTGGCGATGGACAGCAGGTAGCCCCAGAGGGAGCCGGCGGGGAAGTGGGCGCCGAAGGCGCTGATGTCGCACTGCTGCAGTGAGCTGGTGGCGCAGGCGTCGGGGCCGTTGTGGGCGGTGTCCTCGCGGGCGGCCTGTTTGGCCACGGCCGTGAGGTAGCCGGAGAGGAACACCGTGATGACGGAGGTCGTGAAGACCTGGTTCGCCCAGTCGTACCAGACCCATCCGCGTTGTTCCCGTTTGCGGTCGATCGCGGGTGCTGGGGTGTCGGCCACGCTCATGGGGGCGGACTGTACTTCCCCGGTCGGCTGGTTGTGGTGATCACGTCCCAACCTGTTGTGAAGTTCAGGTGGAGGGCCATTGGTCGCGGGCGCGCAGGACGTCGCGGAGGCGGTCGGGGCGGTCGGTGACCAGGCCGTCGACGCCGATGTCGAGCAGGTGGGTCATGTCGTGCTCGTCGTCGATGGTCCAGACGTGGACTTCGAGGCCGCGGCGGTGGGCGGCGCGGACGAAGCGGGGGTCGACGACGGTGAGGCGGCCTTGGGTGGCGGGGACTTGGGCGATGAGGCCGGCGACGGGCAGGCCGATGAGGGGGATGCGGCCGGCGGCCCAGAGGGCGCCTGCGGAGCGGGGTCCCATGCTGGTCATGAGGTCGGGTCCGGCGAGGCGGCGCAGGCGGGCGAGGCGTTTGTCGCTGAAGGAGGCGAGGCAGACGCGGTGGAGGCTGTTGGTGCGGCGCAGGAGGGTGATGACGGGGTCGACGGCGTGGTCGGACTTGACGTCGATGTTGATCTTGGCGTCGGGGAGTTCCTCGAGGAGGTCTTGCAGGCGGGTGATGGGTTCGCGGCCGCCGACGTTGGCTTTCTTGACGGCCGACCAGGGTTGGGTGGCGACGGGGCCGGTGGCGTCGGTGGTGCGGTCGAGGACGTCGTCGTGGTGGACCACGACCACCCCGTCGGAGGTGGCGTGCACGTCGGTCTCCAGGTAGTGGAAGCCTTCGGCGGTGGCGCGGCGGAACGCGGCGAGGGAGTTCTCCATGCCGGTGAGGTCGTCGAGGTGCCAGCCGCGGTGGGCGAAGGCCCGGGGGTGGGGTCCGGAGAGGTAGGGGTGGTTCGTGGTCACAGCGGGAGAGTCTGCCTTGGCGGCGTGGCGCTTCGGTGACCGGTGGGTAGCCGGATACGGTCGCGCGTCATGGAGTTGGTGACCGGGGAGGCCGCGGTGCCGCGCCGGGAGGAGGCCAGGCACTGCGCCTGGTGTGGTCGTCGTCTGCCCGACAGCGGTCGGATCGGTCGGCCGCGGCGGTACTGCGCGCAGCCGTGCCGGCAGCGGGCTTACGAGCGGCGGGCGGCGGTGCAGCGGGGCGGGTTGCCGGAGGACGCGGTGGTGTTGTCCTCGGGTGAGTTGGCGGACCTGCAGGACCGGTTGTTCCAGGTGCGGTGCGCGGCGGAGGACGTGGCGACGGCGGCGGCCGACGGTGCGGGGCGGGCTGAGCTGCGGCGGTTGGCGGAGGAGTTGGTGGAGGCGGCGCGGAGCCTGGAGCGGTTGCGCTGAGCCTGGTCCCGGCGGGGCTGCGCCGGGTTCGCTACGCCGTGGTGATGGTGCCGTTGTCGAGGTGGACGGTGGTGCCCAGGGGGATGGTGCGTTGGGCGGCGCAGTGTCCGAAGGGGATGTCGGCGGTGATGGGGACGCCGAGGTGGGCCAGGCGGTCGTGCAGGACGGCGTGGACGTCGGCGTGGTCGCCGCAGTCGGTGAAGGAGCCCAGGACGATGCCGGCGACCTGGTCGAACCAGCCCTGGCGCAGCAGCGCGGTGAGCAGGCGGTCGAGGCGGTAGGGCTGTTCGCCGACGTCCTCGAGCCACGCGATCGAGCCGGGTGGCGGTGGGGTGTCCAGGAGGCTGAGGGTGCCGCCGGTGGCGGGTCCGGTGGCGGTGCCGGGGACGACGGTGGTGCCGCGCAGGGGGCCGGTGTCGCCGGTGAACAGGGCTTTGCGCAGGTGGTCGCGGGCCGGGCCGTCGTGGACGAAGGCGCGGGTGGCGGGCATGGGGCCGAACCAGGTGCGCAGGCCGAGGCGGTTGAGGCGGTCGTGCAGGGCGGTGGTGTCGCTGGAGCCGACGAAGATCTTGGGGCCGGCTTGGGCGATGGCGTCCCAGTCGATCAGGTCGAGGACGCGTTGGGTGCCGTAGCCGCCGCGGGCGGCGAAGACGGCGGTGGTGGACGGGTCGGTCCAGGCGTCGGTGAGGTCGGCGGCGCGGTCGGCGTCGGTGCCGGCGAGGTGGGGCAGGGTCGGGTGGGTGTCGGTGACGTGCTTGCCGTGCACGACTTCCAGTCCCCAGGCTTCCAGCCAGGCGGTGCCGGCGCGGAGCATGCCGGGGGCGACGGGGCCGGCGGGTGCGACGATCGCGACGCGGTCGCCGGCGCGCAGCAGGCCGTCGCGGTGGTCCCGGTTTGGTTCGGGGGTGGGGTGGTCGTGGCTGGTGGTGGGTGCGGAGTGGACCAGTCGCAACGCGCGCTCCCCCGAGGGTTCCAGGGGGCGGCCTCCGGCCCCCGACGCCAGTGTCCCACGCGGGTACGACAGCGGTGGGCGTGCGGCGGGCGGAGGGGTTGCCGTCGGGTGGGGTGCGCCCGCCGGGGTGTGGCCGGCGGGCGTCGGGTCGGTCTCGAGTGTCATCGGGGGTGGGTCACCGGCGCAGGGGGAGGACGGGGACGTCGGGTGGGGTGAAGCCGAAGACCTGGCCGTAGAAGGACAGTTCGGCCTCCAGCGCGGCGATGATGGACTCGGCTTTGCGGAACCCGTGTTGTTCGCCCTCGAAGGTCAGGTAGGCGTGGTGGATGCCGGTGCCGTCCAGTGCCGCGACGAACCGGTCGGCCTGTTCGGGTGGGCAGATCTCGTCCTCCAGGCCCTGCAGCAGCAGGACGGGGCCGGCCAGGCGGTCCACGCGGTGGGAGGGGGAGCGTTCGGCGTACAGGTCGGCGGCCTGGGGCCAGGGGCCGACGAGGCCTTCGACGTACCGGGACTCGAAGTCGTGGGTCTCGCCGCCGTCGCCGGTCCAGCCGCGCAGGTCCAGGATGGGGAAGGCGACCATGCCGCACCGGTAGGTCTTGACCGAGGTCATCGAGGCGGCGGAGGTCCAGCCGCCGGCGCTGCCGCCGCGGATCCCGAGGCGGGTGGGGTCGGCGGTGCCTTCGTCGGCGAGGGCTTGGGCCACGGCGGCGCAGTCGTTGACGTCCACCACGCCCCACTGGCCGCGCAGCCGTTCGCGGAAGGCGCGGCCGTAGCCGGTGGAGCCGCCGTAGTTGACCGCGACGACGCCGATGCCGCGGCTGGTGAGGTAGGCGATGTCGACGTCGAGGACGGGGGCGCTGCGGCCGGTGGGTCCGCCGTGGACGTGCACGACGTACGGGGGTCGCTCGTCGTCGGGGCCCGCGTAGTCGGGGTTGGTGGGCGGGTAGACGTAGGCGGGGACGTCCTGCCCGTCGGGGCCGGTGAAGACGCGTTCGGCGGGCACGGGCAGGTAGTCGGCCGGGGGTAGGGCGGCGGGGGGCTCGGTGAGGCGGGTCAGCTCGCCGGTGGACAGGTCCAGGCGCACGACGGCGGCTTCCTCGCGGGGGCCGGCGGCGCTGCTGACCACGATCCCGTCGTGCGTGGCCAGGTGGGCGCCCCACACGGGCAGGTCGTTGTCGACGTCGGTGACGGTGCCGGTGCGTTCGTCGAGCACGGCGAGGGCGCCGGAGCGCAGGACGAGGTGGCGTCCGCCGCCGAGGGGGGCGAACCAGCGGTTCCCGAGCCGCCACATCGGCCCGCCCAGTTCCTCCTCGCACGGCGCGAGGTTGGTCTTCGTCCCGTCCGGGGTGATGCGGAACAGGTTCCACCAGCCGTCGGGGTCGGTGAGGGCGAGCAGGTCCGGCCCGTCCCACTCGACCTGGCACACCGCTTCCTGCGGTCCGCCCGCCACGACCCGGTGCTCGCTGGACCCCACGTCGGCCACGCACAGCTCGGTGCCGTCCCAGGGCATGTTCGGGTGGTCCCAGCCGATCCAGGCGAACCGGGTGCCGTCCGGGGACAGGCGCGGGCCGGTCATGAAGTGGTGGCTGGCGGCCAGCACGCGGGGCGCGGAGCCGTCCACGGGGATGGCGACCAGGTCGCGGCGGATGTCGGTGCGCTTGTCGCCGGTGACGGTCTCGCGCACGCACCACACCTCGGTACCCGCGGGTCCGGCGGTCAGGTCGGCGTAGCGGACGCCGTGGTGGCGGGCGGGCGCGTCGGTGATGGGCACCGGGTCGGGCCGCGCCGCGTCGGGGTCGAACAGGTAGACGCGCTGGTCGTCCCAGTTGGTGAAGGCCACGCGCGGACCGTCGGCGGTGTCGAGCACCACCCAGGGCCGCCCGCCGTACTCGTGGACGCGGTTGCGCACGTTCCACGGCGGCGGCAGCAGGTCGCGGCCCTCGCGGACCAGCGCCACCCGTCCGCCCTCGGCGGGTCGTCCCTCCGCCCACCAGGCGCGACCGGCGTGCAGGTCCACCCAGTGCAGGCCGCCTCCGGCCGCGGCGGCGTCGGCCGCGGCGATGGGCGATGTCCACGTTCCGTACGGTGCGATCTTCACCACGCCCGCGACCCTATAGCGGTGGTGGTCGGGCCGGTCAGCGCCGATCGGGCGCGCCGCGGGCTCCACAGATGACGGAAAACCCGGGGGAGGGCTGCCGATCTTGTCCCGGTGGCCTAGGGTCGTTGGTGTCATGGCACGCGTCATCCACGTATTCCGCCAACCCGACCGGTTCGTAGCCGGGACCGTCGGGCAGCCTGGCGAGCGCACGTTCTACCTGCAGGCGGCCGAAGAGGCGCGCCTGGTGAGCGTGGCGCTGGAGAAGCAACAGGTCGCCGTCCTCGCCGAGCGCATCGGGTCGCTGCTGGAGGAGGTGCACCGGCGGTTCGGGGCGGAAGTGCCCGAGTCGGTGCCCGAGGACCTCCGGGACACCGAACCGTTGTCGGTGCCGGTGGAGGAGGAGTTCAAGGTCGGCACGATGGGGCTGGGCTGGGACGCGGAGTCCCGCGCGGTGGTCATCGAACTGCTGGCGATGACCGAGGAGGAGGTCGACGAGGCGGTGGTCCTCGACGACACCGAGGAGGGCCCGGACGCGGTGCGGGTGTTCCTAAGCCCCCTGGAGGCGCGGGCGTTCGCCGAACGCGCCGACCGGGTGGTGCGGGCGGGCCGCAAGCCGTGCCCGCTGTGCTCGGAGCCGCTGGACCCCGACGGTCACGTGTGCCCGCGGCAGAACGGCTACCGGCGCTCGGACGAAGGCTGACCGGCAGTCGTGCGGCCCGGTGACGATGGGGTGCTCGACCTGCTCTCCCGCGGGCGGATCGAGGTCGAGGGCAGGCTGGTCGACGCGTCCAACGCGACGCTGTTCTGCGCGATCAGCCTGGACGGGGTGAGCGCGCAGTGCGTGTACAAGCCGGTGCGCGGCGAGCGGCCGCTGTGGGACTTCCCCGACGGCACGCTCGCCGGCCGCGAGGTCGCCACCTACCTGGTGTCGCAGGCGGCCGGGTTCGGGCTGGTGCCGCCGACGGTGCTGCGGCCGGGTCCGTTCGGGCCGGGCATGGTGCAGCTGTGGGTGGAGACCCGGGAGGACGACGACCTGGTCGACATCGTCCCCGTGGACCAGGTCCGCTCCGGGTGGCGGGCGGTGCTGCGCGCCCACGACCGGCACGGCGACCCGGCGGTGCTGGTGCACGCCGACCACCCGCGGGTGCGGCTGATGGCGGCGTTCGACGCGGTGGTCAACAACGCCGACCGCAAGGGCGGGCACGTCCTGCACGCCGACGACGGCGCGGTCTACGGCGTGGACCACGGCATCTGCCTGCACAGCGACCCCAAGCTGCGCACGGTGCTGTGGGGTTTCCTGGGCGAGCCGCTGCCCGAGGAGGCCGTCGCCGGGTTGCGGGTGGTGCGCGAGCAGCTGTCGGGCGCGTTGGGCGAGGCGCTGCACGAGCACCTGACCCGCGCCGAGGTCGCCGCGCTGGCCGAGCGGGCGGACAAGCTGCTGGCCGCGGGCGTCTACCCCGAGCCCTCCGACGACTGGCCCGCGATCCCCTGGCCCGCGTTCTGAGTCTTCTCCTGGGCGGCCCGGTGGTCGATGGGGTGTAATCGCGTGGGTGAGCGGCGTTCACCTTCGCGATGTGACCGAGGCCGACGTGCTGGTGTTCTTCGAGCACCAGCTCGACCCCGAGGCCAACCACATGGCGGCCTTCGGCGCGGCGGACCCCACCGACCGGGCCGCGTTCCTGGTGCGGTGGGCGCGCATCCTCGCCGACGACAGCGTGCTCACCAAGACCATCGAGTTCGACGGCCGGGTCGTCGGCCACATCGGGCGGTTCACCCAGTTCGGTGAACCCGAGGTGACGTACTGGATCGACCGCGAGTACTGGGGCATGGGGCTGGCCACCGCCGCACTCGCCGAGTTCCTCAAGCTCGACCCGACCCGGCCCCTCTACGCGCGGGCCGCGGTGGACAACCTGGGGTCGCTGCGCGTGCTGGACAAGTGCGGTTTCGTCGCCGTGGGCGAGGACGTCGGCTACGCCGAGGGCCGCGGCGAGGACGTGGAGGAATTCATTTTGCGGCTCGACGCGTGACCGGGAGAGGCTGACGGGGTGACCGCGAAGCTGATCACCCGTTTCGGCCCCGGCGTGCGGGCGTGGATCGACACCCTGCCCGCCCTGGTCGACACCTTCGCCGCCCGCTGGAACCTGGCACCGGTCCGCGAGCTCACCGGCGGCGGCACCTCCCACGCCCTGCTGTGCCGCCGCGCCGGCGACGCGGTCGTGCTGAAACTGACCCCCGACCCGGAGATCGCGCGGCAGGAGCTGGACGCGCTGCGCGCGTGGGAGCCCTCGCCGCGCATGGTCCGGGTCCTGGAGTCCGACGTGGACTCGGGCGCGCTGCTGCTGGAAGGCCTCGAACCCGGCACGCCCGCCACCTACGACCCGCAGCGCATGGTGGAGCTGGTGCAGGCCCTGCACCTGCCGCCGCGCGGCGACTTCCCCACCCTGGCCCGGCGCGTGGACTTCGTGTTCGAGCTGCTGGCCCGCCGCCGCCCCGGCGACTACACCGCCGGGCACGCGGCGGCCGCGGCACTGGCCCGCGACCGGGTCCCGGCGACCCTGCTGCACGGCGACCTGCACCTGGACAACGTGCTGGACGCGGGCGAGCGCGGCCTGGTCGCCATCGACCCGCGCCCCTGCCTGGGCGACCCGGCCAGCGACGCCGTCGACTTCGCCTACTCCGCCCCCGACCTGCGCTCCGGCATCGACGCGCTGTCCGGCGCGGTGGACGGCGACCGGCTGGCCGCGTGGTGCGTCGCATACGCCGACTTCTTCCCCGACCGCCGCGCGGAAGCACTCTCGCTGGGCTGACCCCGGCGTGGCAGGCCGTCATCCGATGGGGTGAGCGGCTAGCGTCGCGGGTCGTGCGATCACAGGACTACGGGCGGGACGTGCTGGTCGGCCCCAGGAAGCGCAAGGTGCCCGAGGTGGCGGCCGAGGTCGGCCTGGTCGTCGAGGACCCCGCCTCCGGGTTCTGCGGCGCGGTCGTCCGGTTCGAGCACGGGCAGGTCGTGCTGGAGGACCGCCACGGCCGGGAACGGCTGTTCCCGCTGCGCCCCGCCGGGTTCCTCGTCGACGGCGCCCCGGTCACCCTCGTGCGTCCGGCACCCACCCAAGCGCAGAAGCCGGTCCGTTCGGCGTCGGGTTCGGTGCGGGTCGAGGGGCTCAAGGCCCGCACCGCCCGCGACTCCCGCATCTGGGTCGAGGGCCTGCACGACGCCGAGCTGGTCGAACGCGTCTGGGGTCACGACCTGCGCGTGGAAGGCGTGGTGGTGGAACCGCTGGACGGCGTGGACGTCCTGGCCGACCGGGTCGCCGAGTTCGGCACCGGGCCTGGCCGCCGGCTGGGTGTCCTGGTCGACCACCTCGTGCCGGGCAGCAAGGAGTCCCGGCTGGTCGCCGCGGTCCGCGACGAGCACGTCCTGGTCACCGGCCACCCGTACGTGGACGTGTGGCAGGCGGTGAAACCGGCGTCGGTCGGGATCGCCGCCTGGCCGGTCGTGCCGCGCGGGGTGCCGTGGAAGGAAGGCGTGTGCCAGGCCCTGGGCTGGGGAGACCCCGCGGCCGGGTGGCGGCGCGTGCTGGCCGGCGTGCGGGGGTTCCGCGACCTGGAGACGCCGCTGATCGGCGCGGTCGAGCGGCTGATCGACTTCGTCACCGAGGGGCAGGACGAGGAGCGGTAACGGGTGAAACGGTCACACCGGGTGCCCGTTGGTGCGAGGATGGCGGTGTGGCCGCGTTGATCTGGTTGATCGTCGGTGTCGCCCTCGTGGCCGCCGAGATCCTCTCCGGCGACTTCGTCCTGGTCATGCTCGGCGCGGCGGCGCTGGGCGCGGCCGGGGTGTCGGCGCTGGGCGCGGGTGAGCTGGTCAGCGCGGCGGCGTTCGCGGTGCTCGCGCTGGGGCTGGTCGTCGGCGCGCGGCCCGCGCTCAAGCGCAGGCTCACCGCCGGACCCGACCACAGGTCCGGGGTGGAGGCGCTGCTGGGCGGCACCGCCGTGGTCGTGTCCACTGTGGACGCGCACGGCGGTAGGGTGCGCATCGGCGGCGAGGTGTGGTCGGCGCGGTCGCTGGACCACAGCGTGCTCGAACCCGGCGCGGAAGTCACGGTGGTCGAGATCCGGGGTGCGACCGCCGTGGTGCTCGGAGTCTGACAAGGGGAGTGACGTGACCACGACGTTGATCGTCATCGCGGTCCTGGTGTTGTTCGTGCTCATCGTCGCGGTCAAGTCCGTGCTGGTGATCCCGCAGGCCACCGCCGCGGTGATCGAGCGGCTGGGCCGCTACCGCACCACCGCCGCGCCCGGCCTGAACATCCTGGTGCCCTTCTTCGACCGGGTGCGGGCCCGCATCGACCTGCGCGAACAGGTCGTGTCGTTCCCGCCGCAGCCGGTGATCACCCAGGACAACCTCACCGTCTCCATCGACACGGTCGTCTACTTCCAGGTCACCGACCCGCGCGCGGCGGTCTACGAGATCTCCAACTACATCGTCGGCGTCGAGCAGCTCGCGACCACGACCCTGCGCAACCTGGTCGGCGGCATGAGCCTGGAGGAGACGCTGACCTCCCGCGACCAGATCAACAACCAGCTGCGGGGCGTCCTGGACGAGGCCACCGGCCGGTGGGGCATCCGCGTGGCGCGGGTGGAGCTCAAGGCGATCGACCCGCCGCCGTCGATCCAGGACTCCATGGAGAAGCAGATGCGCGCCGACCGGGAGAAGCGCGCCATGATCCTCACCGCCGAGGGCCAGCGGGAGTCGGCGATCAAGTCCGCCGAGGGCCAGAAGCAGGCCGCGATCCTGTCCGCCGAGGGCGCCAAGCAGGCGGCGATCCTCGCCGCCGAGGCCGAACGCCAGTCCCGCATCCTGCGCGCCCAGGGCGAGCGCGCCGCCCGCTACCTGCAGGCCCAGGGCCAGGCCAAGGCCATCGAGAAGGTCTTCGCCGCGATCAAGGCCGGCAAACCCACCCCGGAGGTGCTGGCCTACCAGTACCTGCAGACCCTGCCGCAGATGGCCCAGGGCGACGCCAACAAGGTGTGGCTGGTGCCCTCGGACTACGGCAAGGCCCTCGAAGGGTTCGCCCGCATGCTCGGCGCGCCCGGCGAGGACGGCGTGTTCCGCTACGAGCCGCCCGCCGACGAACCCGCCCGCACCACCCCCGAGGACGACGACGCCTCGGTGGCCGACTGGTTCGACACCGCCCCCGACCCGACCGTCGCCGAAGCCGTCCGCGCGGCCGAGGCCGTGGCCCGCAAGGAAGTCCCCGGCCCGCTGGACCGCCCGTCCCTGGGCGAGGCCGCGCCCGACACGACCGCCGCGCTGGGCGCCGGCACCTCCGCCGCCGAGGACGAGCCGCCCCGCTCCCTGCACGAGTAGTCGTGGCGGCCGGGGCGCCGCACAAGGCCCCGGTGACGCGGTGATGATCACACCCCGGGGCACCGGGGTGGAGCAGCGTCACCCAGCGTGCGGTGCGGTTGGATGTGCCGGTGCACCCATTACCCGATCGAGTGAACTACTGGGTGGGTCGCGCCGACGTGCCGTGGGCGCGCCGGTGGGAAGAGCTGGCCGCCGCCGTGGCCGAGCTGTCGGCGGCGGTGCTCGCGGGACCGGGGGGACGGCAACTGGCCGAACAGGTCGCCGAGACCCTGCTCGCCGGGATCGGCGAGCACCGCGGGCACCGCGCCGAACTGGCCGGCCTGGTCGACCGGGTGCTGGACCTGCACGCCGTGGCGTGCGCGACCGACCCGCCCGAACCCGAGCAGCTCGCGCGGTGGCTGCTGCACGTCCAGACCGACTACCCCGAACCGCCCGACGTGCGGCTCGCGCCCTACGCGGCGGCACTGGGCCCCGAAGGGCTCGCCTGGTACCGGCGGGAGGCCGTCGCGCGGTTCGAGCGGCTGCCGGTGATCGGCTACGGCCGGACCGGGCACTACGACCGCGAACGGTGGGCGCTGCTGCGCGTGGTGGAGGAACTGGCCGAACACACCCGTGACGTTGACCTGCACGTGCTGGTGCTGGCCCGCGACCTGTCCTCGGGGTGGCACTACCTGCAGGTCGCCACCGTGCTGCGCGACGCCGGGCGCTCCGAGGAAGCCCTGGAGTGGGTGGCGCGCGGGTTGACCGCCACCGGTGGCCGCGGCGCGGCGGGACGGCTCGTGGACCTCGCGGTCGACGAGTGCCTGCGCGCCGGCACACCCGAACGGGCCCTGCGGTGGCGGCGCGAGGCGTTCCTGGCCTGGCCCACCCCGGAGAACTACCTGCGGCTGCGCGGACTGGCCGTCGCGCAGGGCGTGTGGCCGGCCGTGCGGGACGAGGTGCTGGCCGCCGTCACCGACACCGCCCTGCGCGACCGACTCGCCCGCCACGGCTGACCCCCGCGGTTCCCCGAGGTGTCGGCGTGGCTCAGCCGGGCAGCGGGGGGCGGCGGTCGGTCCACGGGCGGGTGCGTTCCAGCTGGGCCGCGGTGGCCAGGACGGTGTTCTCGCCGTGCGGCGGGCCGACCAGCTGGACCGCCAGCGGCAACCCGGTGCCGGTGTGGCCGGCCGGGACGGCCGCGGCCGGGTTGCCGGTGACGTTCCACAGGTGCAGGAACGTCGTCATGCGCGAGGCGGCCAGCAGCGCCGCCACGGTCGGACGCCGCCGCCATTCCGCGATCCGCAGCGGCGGACGGGTCAGCACCGGCGTCAGCAGCAGGTCGTGGTCGGCGAACACCCGGTTGGCGTGGGTGGTCAAGGGCTCGGTCTGCGCCAGGGCCCGGCGCACGACCCCGCCCGGCAGGGCCCGCCCCAGCGCGGCGACCCGGCGGGTCCGGGCATCCAGGCGGTCGGGGTGGTCCACCGCGGCCTCGCTGATCGCCGCGCAGTGCAGGTAGCGGGCGGCGAACGCGGCCGAGCCCGACACGTCGCGCATCTCGGGGTCCAGGCGCACCACGTCGTGACCGAGGTCGGCCAGCAGGCTCGCGGTGTCCAGGACGGCGTCGCGGACCTCTTCCGCGATCGGGATGCCCGGACCCCACGGGCGCAGCGACACCGCGATCCGCAACCGGCCCGGGTCGGCGGTCGCCGCGGCGGTGTGGTCGTGGCCGGGGGCCAGCACGTCCAGCAGCAGCGCGGCGTCCCGCACGTGCCGGGCGATCGGGCCGGCGGCCACCAGACCGGTCCACACCTGCTCGTCCAGCGGCACGTGGTCGCGGTGCGGCTTGAGACCGAACACCCCCGTGCACGCCGACGGGATGCGCACCGACCCCGCCCCGTCCGTGCCGACCGCCGCACCCACCAACCCCGCGGCGACGGCGGCGGCCGAACCACCGCTGGACCCGCCCGGCGAGTGCCCCGCCGACCACGGGTTGCGCGTCGCCCCCGCCCAGCTGCTCTCGGTGTAGGGCCACAAACCCAGCTCCGGCATCCGCGTGCGGCCCACGACCACCGCGCCCGCCGCACGCAACCGGGCCACGATCCGCGAGTCGGCCGCGGCGACCTTCTCGACCGCGGCCGTGCCGTTGGTCGTGGGCAGACCCGCGATGGCCAGGTCCTCCTTGACCGCCACCGGCACCCCCAGCAGCGGCAGGTCCTCGCCGCGCGCGCGGCGGGCGTCGGCCTCGGCGGCCTCCGCGCGGGCCCGGTCGGCGAACACCAGGCGGAACGCGTTGAGGCGCCGGTCGCGGGCGTCGATGCGGCGCAGGCACTCGGCGACCAGGTCGCGGGAGGTCAGCTCGCCCGCGCGCAGCAGCTCGGCTTGCCGTGCCGCGCCCGCGAAGCACGCGTCGGTCAGGTCCATGGCCGCACCCTAGGGCACCGGGCGGCCCGGACCGGGTCAGGTGGGCCGGTGACGCGCGCGGTGGCGCAGCACGAGGAACGCCACCAGCAGCAGCGGCCACGGGAACGGCAGCGGCGAGGCGATCCACGCCACCACCGCGAGCACGGCCACGACCGCCAGGACCGGCGGGCGGCGGCCGTCCCACCGCGGTCGCGGCGCCCGGGGCGGCGGCTGGGGGAGGTCGAGGGTCAGCGGCGCCAGGTCGGCGCGGTGCACGGCGGCGTAGGCGGCGGCGATGCGCTCCTCCGCCTCGGCCAGGGTCAGCCTGCCCTCGCCGACGGCGTCACGCAGCCGGGCCGCGACCGCGTCCCGTTCGGCGTCGGAGACCCGGACCCCGTCGGCGGGCGGTTGGGTGGGGTGTGTCATGCCCCCGATCCTCCGCGCGGCGAGCGGGTCCCCGCATCGGTCGTGGGGCGGTGACGCGGACTACGCCCCCCGACGTACGCGGTGCGGGCATGATCGGTGTCATGCCGACGTGGGTGCTGTGGCTGGCGGTGGCGCTGGTGCTGATGGTGATCGTCGCGCGGCACCGGCGGCGCGCGCAGGCCGAGGTGCTGCTGGACGAACACGCCCGCCGCCGCACCGAACGGGAAGCGCCGTCGCCGGTGTCGGTGTGGCGGGAGGCCAACCGGTTGTTCCGCGCCGGCGACCGCGAGGGGCTGCTGCTGCTGGCCGAGATCGGACGGGAACTGCCCGCGCGGCGCCAGGACGTGGTGGACACGTGGCTGGCGGCGCTGCGCGGCGGGGTCAGCCGAGGCCTGGACGCCGGGTGGCGCACCGCCGTGCAGAGCGAACTGGTCGCGCACCTGCGGCCCGGCGAGGACTACTGGCCCGGCATGGACGTCCGCGCCGCCGGGGCGATCCTGGTCGAGGTGGACCTGTCCGGGTGCCGGGTCGGCAAGGTCGACTTCACCGGCGCGGTGTTCGTCGGCGACGCGCGGTTCGAGGCCATGACGGTGACCGGGGCGGCGGTGTTCGACGGGGCCCGGTTCCTGCGGCACGGGCTGTTCACCGACACCCTGTTCGCCCGGTCGCTGTCCATGGTCGCCGCGGTGTTCACCGGCAACCTGGGGCTGTCCGGGGTTCAGGTCGCCGACGCCGCCCAGCTGGCCGGGGCGAAGGTGTCGGGGCGGGCGGACCTGCGGCGCGCGGAGTTCGGCGGGCCGGCCGGGTTCGAGACGGTGTTCTTCGGCGGGCGGGCGCTGTTCGGCGAGGTGGTGTTCCACCGGGACGCGCTGTTCACCGGGGCGTGGTTCCGGGGCCGCACCGACGTGACCTCGGCGCTGATCGGGGAGACCGCGGACTTCGGCGGCGCCCGGTTCGGCCGCCGCGTGATGCGCTGACGCGGCTGCCGCACGGTGCGCCGGCCCCGGCCGGTCAGGCGGTGCGCCGGCCCCGGCCGGTCAGGCGGTGCGGCGGCGGTGGCGGGCCACCTGTTCGCGGTTGGCGCAGCGGGTGGTGCAGTAGCGGCGGCGGCCGTTGCGGGAGGTGTCGACGTAGACCGTGCCGCAGCCGGGGCGGGCGCAGTGGCCCAGCCGGCCCGGGTCCTCGCACACCACGTGCGCCAAGCCGGCGGCGGTGAACGCCCGCACGCGGTCGGGGGTGGGGGCCGTCTCCGGCGCGAAGTGCAGGTGGGGGCGGCGGCCGTCGTGGGTGGAGATGTAGGGGCGGGCGGCGGCCTCGGCGAGCAGGGTGTTGACGTGGGCCACGCGGTCGACCTCGCCGGTGAACACCGGTTCCAGCCGCCGCGCCCACGCCCGCAGGTCCGCCGCCTGGGCCTCGCTCAGGGTGCCCAGCGGCTTGTAGGCGTGGTCGCGCAGCAGGTCCAGCAGGTCCGCGGCACCCGCCGCGCGGTCGGCGTTGACCAGGGACGCCGCGAGCTGCGCCGCCGCCCCGCCGTAAGGGTTGAAATGCACTGAACCATGACACCACGCTGGGTGGCGTGACGACCAGCTGCCCTTCCTGCGCGTGGCCCACCACCGACCCCGTCCACCCGGTCTCCGTGCACGGCCGCACGGCCTACCTGCGCTGCGTGTGCGGCCTGTGGCTGGTGCTCGACGCCGGACGGGTGGTCGCCACGGCCGGCTCGCCAAGATCGGCTATCGTCCCGTCCCCGTGACCTCCCGCCGCGAGCTGCTGTGCGACACCGTGATCTCCGTGCTGGCCGCCGAGGGCGGCCGGGGGCTCACGCACCGCGCGGTGGACCGCGCCGCCGGCGTCCCGCTGGGCACCACCAAGAACTACTTCCCCACCCGGGAAGCGCTGCTGCGCGCGGCCGCCGAACGCATGACCCTGCTGCACGCCGACGCCGTGGCCGCGCTGCGCGACACCACCCCCGCCGACGTCACCCCGAGCCGCGTCGCGCAGCTGTACCCGGCGTTGCTGCGCCGCGCGGTCCTGGAGGACCCGACCCAGCTGCTCGCCATGGCCGAGCTGTACCTGGAAGCGGTGCGCCGGCCCGCCGTGCGCGAAGCACTGGGGCGGATGGTGGTGTCCAACGCCGAAGCGGGCGCGTCCCTGCACCGCACCGCCGGCCTGCCCTCCACCACCCGCGACGCCGGCCTGCTCGACGCCTACTTCCTCGGCGTGGCCGTGTCCCTGCTCGCGCTGCCCGCCGAAGCCCTGCGCGCCACCGGCCTGGACGACCCGCACGCGCTGGGCCTGGGCCTGTTCCGTGCCGCCATACCGACCTCGGGGCACGCCGTACCGACCTCAGGGCACGGGGACCAGCCGCTGGACCCCGGTGGCGACCAGCCGGGTGGGCACGGCGGGGACCGCGCCGCAGCTCGCCGGCCGCGCGGGCGGTAGCTCCTGGTCCACCACGTCCACCCGCCACGCCCGGCCGTCGACGTGCCGCACGGTGGTGCCCCGCACGGTCAGCACGTCCCGCCGCTCGCCCAGCCGCTCCCGCACCGCCAGTTCCGCGACCTGCCCCTCCTTCGGGAACGCCGAACGGCCCCGGCAGCGCTCCACCACCACCCGACCCCGGGCGGCCTCGGCCAGCAGGTGCCGCGCGAACGGCACGTCCAGGCGCCCGTACAGGTAGCCGGTGGGCAGCAGCACGCCGGTGGGGGAGAAGCGGTGACCTCCGGTGTGGGTGCACTCCCACACCGCCTCCGGGTGCGACGCCGCCAACTCCGCCACCAGCGGACGCCCCCACAGCGCGCAGCACACGTCCCGCCGGCTGTTCGTGCACACCATCAACAACGGCTCGGCGACCGGCTCACCCCAGCCCGGCCGCACACCCGCCGCCAGCGCGGCGAAGTCCAGCTCCAGCAGGCGCCGCGGGTCGGTGTCGGCGCGTTCCAGCCACGACGCGCCCGGCGCCGTGGACGCCACGTACACCCGGCGCGGCGTAGGCCGGTGGGTGTCGGCGTGGTGACCGGGACGGCGGATCAGCAGCACCCGCACCCCGGCGGCGTCGGCACGGCGGCCCAACTCCGCGCCCAGCGCCGGGTCCAGGTGGCTCTCGGTGAGCGCGTTCGCGCCCCACGGGCCGGGCTGCTCCAGGCAGATCCACGCGGCGGCGGTGGCGGCGGTACCCGCCTGCGGCTCGTGCAGGGCCGCCGACACGGCGGCACAGCGTGGCTCGGTCACCACCCCAGGGTGCACCCGTAGGGCCGTTCGGGTGACATCGGGGTGCCGATCCGCTCACAGCGGAACACCCGCCGGCCCCGGCGTGCCGCCCCGTACGGTGGCGGGCGTGATCACCGGAACCGCGGCCGGCGTCCCGTACGTGGCGCTGCCGCCCCGCACCGGCACCCGACTGGTCCTCGTGTGGCACCTGCTCGGCCAACCCGGCACCCCGCAGGACATGGCCGCCACGCTGCCGCTGCCCGACGTGGACGCCTGGCGCGTCTACCCGGCCCTGCCGCTGCGCGACCCCAGCCCCGACTTCCTCCTCGACGGCTACGCGCCCCTGGTCGCCGAAGCCGCCGACGCCGTGCCGGACCTGGTGACCGCGCTGCGCGGCGACCTGGGCTGCGCCGGACCGGTCGACGTGGTCGGCGGGTCCGCCGGCGGGCACGTGGCGCTGCTGACCGCCGTGCGCGGCGAGGTCCCGGTGCGGCGGGTCGCGGTGGTCAACCCGGCGGTGACCGCGGAGTCGGTGGTCGAGGCGTCGGTTGCCGCCGGGTTCCTGCCCGCCTACGACTGGACACCCGCCGCCCGCGCCGCCGCCGCGCCCCTGGACGTCCTCGCCGTCGCCGACCGGCTCACCGCGCCCCTGCTGCTAGTGCGCGGCGAGCAGGAGTACCCGGCGTTCCGGCCCGTGCAGCAACGGCTGTGCGACGCCGTTCCCGCCGCGAAATTGGTCGACGTGGCGGGCCTGGCGCACATGCTCGTCACCCGGACCGACGAGGTGGGCGCGGAGGTGGGCGCGTGGCTGACCGCGTGAACGCGGTGAACGGAGCCGACCGGCTGACCGTCGTCACCGGCGGCAGCCGGGGCATCGGCGCGGCCACCGTGCGCAGGCTCCACGCCGAAGGCCACCGCGTCGTCCTGGGCTACCGCGCCGCCCGCGACGAGGCCGAACGGCTCGCCGCGCAGGTCGACGGGCTCGCCGTGCGCTGCGAGGTCTCCGACCCCGACGACGTCGACGCCCTGTTCACCGCCGCCGCCGCGCTGGGCCGCGTCACCGGGGTGGTGATCAACGCCGGCGTCACCAGCCCCGCCGGCCCCCTGGCCGACACCGAGGTCGCCGACCTGCGCCGCGTGCTCGACGTCAACGTCCTGGGCGCCCTGCTGTGCGCCCGCCGCGCCGCCCGCGACCTGGGTGAGGGTGGGGCGATCGTGTCGGTGTCCTCCGCCGCCGCGACCCTGGGCAGCCCGGGGGAGTACGTCCACTACGCCGCGAGCAAGGCCGCCGTCGACGCCATGACCGTGGGCCTGGCCAAGGAACTGGGTCCACGCGGCATCCGCGTCAACGCCGTCGCCGCCGGCACCGTCCACACCGACATCCACCAACTGTCCGGCATCCCCGACCGCCCCGACCGCGTCGCCCCGCTCATCCCGCTGCGCCGCGCCGGACAACCCGAGGAGATCGCCGCCGCCATCGCCTGGCTCCTCGGCGACGACGCCTCCTTCACCACCGGCGCGATCCTGCGCGTCGCCGGCGGCCTCTAGGACGTCACGCCCCCGCGGTCACCGACAGCCGGGGAGCGGTCAGCACGCGCGGGCCGGACTCGGTGATCGCCACCGTGTGCTCCACGTGCGCCGCGCGGCTCCCGTCGACCGTGCGCAACGCCCACCCGTCCGGGTCGGTGGTGTAGGCGTCACGGCCGCCCGCGTGCACCATCGGCTCGATCGCCAACGCCACCCCCGGCCGCAGCGTCATGCCCCGACCCGGACGGCCCTCGTTGGGCACACCCGGCGACTCGTGCATCGCCCGCCCGATGCCGTGACCGCCGAAGTCCTCCGGCATCCCGTAGCCCGCGCCCCGCACGACCCGGCCGATCGCCGCCGACACGTCACCCAGCCGCGCGCCCGGCACCGCCGCCGCGATCCCCGCCGCCAGCGCCCGTTCCGCCGTCTCGATCAGGGCCAGGTCCGCCGGGTCGGCCTGTCCGACGACGAAGCTGATCGCCGAGTCGCCGTGCCAGCCGTCCACGTGCGCACCGCAGTCGATGCTGACCAGGTCGCCCTCGCGCAGCCGGTAGCCGTCCGGGATGCCGTGCACGATCACGTCGTTGACCGACGCGCAGATGTAGCCGGGGAACGGCGTCGGCGCGAACGACGGCCGGTAGTGCAGGAACGACGAACCCGCGCCCGCCGACCGGATCACCTCCGCCGCCACCTCGTCCAACTCCAGCAGCGACACCCCGACGCCGGCGTGCGCGCGGACCGCCGTCAACGCGTCGGCCACCACCAGCCCCGCCACGCGCATCGCGTCGAACTCGGCGGGGGACTTCAACTCGATCACCGACACAACCTCCAACCGTGATACCTATACCGGTATAGATATCACAGCCGCGCCGGTATTACTATCACGCCCATGGTGCGACAGCCGCTCACCCAGTCCGACCGCGTCCGCGGCGAACGCCTCGGCGACGCCCTCCGCGCCGCCCGCGGCGACCGCAGCATGGTCCAGATCGCCACCGCCGCCGGCATCTCCGTGGAAACCCTGCGCAAGATCGAACGCGGGCGCATCCCCACCCCGGCCTTCTTCACCGTCGCCGCCCTCGCCGACGCCGTCGGGCTCTCCCTCGACGACCTGTGCCGCCGACTGGCCACCCCGTCCCAGGACACCGCCTCGGAACCCGCGGCCTAGATGCCCGACCACACCACCCCGCAACCCGTCCCGCTCGTCCCCGAGATCACCCTGCACACCGCCGAGGACATCACCGCCCTCTGGGAACACACCGGCGCACCCGACCCACCCTTCTGGGCCTTCCCCTGGGCCGGCGGCCAAGCACTGGCCCGCCACCTGCTCGACCACCCCCACACCACCGCCGGCCGCACCGTCCTCGACCTCGCCACCGGCTCCGGCCTCGTCGCCATCGCCGCCGCCCGCACCGGCGCCACCCACGTCACCGCCAACGACGTCGACCCCCTCGCGGGCCGAGCCGCCACCCGCAACGCCCGCGCCAACGGCGTCACCCTCACCGTCGAGATCGCCGACCTGCTCGACACCGACACCGACCACGACGTCGTCCTCGCCGGCGACGTCTTCTACGACCGCGACATGGCCGCCCGCGTCCTGCCCTTCCTCCACCGCGCCCACACCCGCGGCGCCCTCGTCCTCATCGGCGACCCCGGCCGCAGCCACCTGCCCCGCACCGGACTCACCCACGTCGCCACCCACGACGTCCCCGTCCCGCACGACCTCGAAGGCACCACCCTGCGCACCACCCGCGTCTGGCGCCTGTAGAAAACCGCTACCAGGCACCCCGGCACCCCACTAGCGTCCGCGACCATGCCCGGCACCAGCGAGCACACCACCCGCAACCGCCGCCACTGGGACACCCAAGCCGCCGCCGCCCACGGCCCCCTCGCCCGCGCCCACTGGTCCCGCACCACCCCCGCCTGGGGACTCTGGTCCACCCCCGAAACCGACCTCCACGTCCTCCCCGACGACCCCACCGGCCTCGACGTCGTCGAACTGGGCTGCGGCACCGCCTACATCTCCGCCTGGCTCGCCCGCGCCGGCGCCCACCCCGTCGGCCTGGACATCTCCGCACCCCAACTCGCCACCGCCCGCGCCATGCAAACCGAGTTCGACCTCCACTTCCCCCTGGTACTGGCCGACGCCGAACACCCACCCCTGGCCGACAACACCTTCGACCTCGCCATCAGCGAATACGGCGCCAGCCTCTGGTGCGACCCCCACCACTGGATCCCCCAAGCCGCCCGCCTCCTGCGCCCCGGCGGCCGCCTCGTCTTCCTGCGCCGCACCCCGCTGTTCGCCCTGTGCGCCCGCCCCGGCCACCCCGCCGCGACGACCCTCCAACGCCCCCACGCCACCCTCGACCGCGTCCGCAACGCCGACGCCACCGAATTCACCCTCCCGCACGGCGCCATGCTCAGACTCCTGCGCGACACCGGCTTCGACGTCGAAGACCTCATCGAGCTCCACGCCCCCGAAGGCCACCACGACTACCCCGAAGTCACGGGGGAGTGGGGCCACCACTGGCCCAGCGAGGAAATCTGGAAAGCCCGCCTCCGCCCGACCTGACCTCCACCCCCTCACATCCACCCCATCGGGCGACATGCACGATTCGCAACGTTCCGCCATCTCACGCGATACCGTGAATAGGAACGGCGGACGGGAGGTCGGAGGCAGCGCAGGACAGCGCAGGACGAAGCGCACCCCCTCACGCGACACACCTCCCACCCGTCTCCCACCCGCGCACCGCGCCCCGGACGACTCCTCCGGCACCTCGCCGGCCTCGAAACCGCGGCCTACGTGCGACGCTGGGCGAACTTGTCCGTGGCCGCCGCTACCGCCTCCGCCATCCCCGGGTCACCCGCGCTGTGCGAGGCCTCCCGCACCACCACCAACTCCGCGTCCGGCCACGCCCGCGCCACCTCCCACGCCGTCGCCACCGGCCCCTGCATGTCCCACCGACCGTGCACCAACACCGCCGGGATCCCGTGCAACCGCGGCATCTCCCGCAGCACCTGCCCGTCCTCCAGCCACGCCCCGTGCCGGAAGTACCGCGCCGTGATCCGCGCGAACGCCGACCTCCACCGCGGGTCCAACTCCCACGCCGTCGGCTCCCGGTTCGGGTTCAACGTCAGGATCGACGACTCCCACGCCACCCAGTCGTCCGCCGCCTTGCGACGCACCGCCGGGTCCGGGTCGTTCAACAGCTCGTCGTAGGCCGCCACCAGATCCGTCGCACCCGCCGGCGCCCCCGCCCGGAACCGGTCCCACTCCTGCGGGAAGAACCGCCCCAACCCGTGGTACAGCCACTCGATCTCCGCGCGCCGGCTCGTCGTCACCGCCACCAGCACGACCTCCGTCACCCGCTCCGGGTGCGACTGCGCGTAGTGCAACCCCAGCGTCGACCCCCACGACCCGCCGAACACCATCCACCGCCGCACACCCCGGTCCACCCGCAACCGCTCGATGTCCCGCACCAGGTGCGCCGTCGTGTTCACAGACAGGTCGGTCTCGAAATCCGCCGCGTGCGGCGTCGAACGGCCCGAACCCCGCTGGTCGAACAGGATGATCCGGTACGCCCGCGGGTCGAACTGCCGCCGCATACCGGGGGAGCAGCCCGTCCCCGGACCACCGTGCAGGCACACCACCGGCTTGCCCTCCGGGTTCCCGCACTCCTCCCAGTACACGAGGTTCCCGTCACCGACGTCCAACATCCCGTGCGCGTACGGCTCGATCTCCGGGTACACCACCACGTCCCCCTCCGAAAGAAACAACAGTGCTGTTACATTAGGGGAGTGGACGACAACCCCACCACCGATTACCTCGGCACCCGCCTGCGCCACCTGCTCGACCTGCTCGACGACGGCATCGCCCACGCCTACACCCGACTCGGCCTCGACGGCTTCCGACCCCGCTACAACCCGATCATCCGACTCGTCCACCGCCGCGGACCCCAGTCCATCCGCGACCTCGCCACCGCCATCGGCGTCACCCACTCCGCCGTCAGCCAAACCGTCAACCAGATGCACCGCGACGGCCTCGTCGACCTCCACCCCGGCACCGACGCCCGCCAACGCATCGTCCACCTCACCCCGCGCGCCCTGGACCTCC
Source organism: Saccharothrix variisporea (assembly GCF_003634995.1). Taxonomy (GTDB): domain Bacteria; phylum Actinomycetota; class Actinomycetes; order Mycobacteriales; family Pseudonocardiaceae; genus Actinosynnema; species Actinosynnema variisporeum. Next base: position 583,885 of record NZ_RBXR01000001.1, read on the forward strand.
TCCCGGTCCTGGACGCCGAGTGGACCGCCACCACCGCCGCCGGCCGCGAACTCGACGCCGAACTCCCGTACCCCCTCAGCGACCTCGTCGACCACGCCCTGCGCGCACTGGGGGAGCGGCCCATGAGCGACCGCATCCACCTCCACCTGCCTCAGGTCGCACCGCCGCCCCCCTCACCGCCTTCGTCGCCGCCGCTGCCTTCGCCGCCGCCGGTGCCGTAGCGCTCCACCAGCTCCGCACCCAACCGCGCCAACTCCGCCCGCACCACGTCCGACTCCACCACCTCGGCCAATGCACCCCACCCCGCCAAGTGCTGCGCGACCATCAGGGGAGTGGGCGCCGACACCCGCACCCGAGCCCGCCCGTCCACCACACCCTCCACCACGCAGTGCCGCCCGAACTGCCCCCGCAACACCCGCACGTGCCGCTCGGCCACCACCACCGTCGCCGACGTCCGCCGCTGCCACCCCTCGACCTCGGTCACCACCCGCCCCCAGGCCTCCGACAACGCGAACCCCTCCGGCCGCACCGCCTCCTCGCCGGTCACCTCGACGCCCACCACCCGGTCCACCCGGAACGTCCGCTGCCCCTCGGGCGTGCCCGCGACCAGGTACCAGACGTCGTCCTTGTCCACGAGCCCCAACGGGTCCACCACCCGCACCGACCGCTGCCCACCCCGCTTCACGTAGTCCAGCCGCACCTTCCGCCGCCGCACCACCGCGTCCTGCAACACCCCGACAACCCCCGGCCGCTCCCGATCCCGCTGCCCCCACCGAGCCGGATCCACCACCACCGCGTCCGCCGCCGCCTCCGCGTCCCGCCGAAACGTCTCCGGCAACGCCCGCACCAACTTCCGCAACGCCGCCTTCGCCTCACCACTGACCGCCGCAGCCGGCCCCACCAACACGAACAACGCCTGCGCCTCAGCCGCACTCAACCCACTGAGATCCGTCCGCGCCCGACCCACCAACTCCCAGCCACCACCACGCCCCGGCTGCGGGTAGACCGGCACACCCGCGGACGACAGCGCTTCCAGGTCCCGGCGCGCGGTCGCCACGGACACCTCCAACTCGGCCGCCAACTCCGCCGCCGTCACCCGTCCACGCGCCTGCATCAACAACAGGGCGGCCACCAGCCGATCCGCACGCATGGGTGCAGTGTCGTCGCTGAAGTGCTCACCTGATGCGCACTTTGGACGATTCGAACACCTGATCGAACAGGCCCGGGGGAGCAGTGGCACGAATCGTCGGGACGCGGTCACCGACGTCTCGGACCGGCACCTTGGACAGTGACTTGGACACTGGCCCGGACGGCGGCTCGGGCGGGCTCGGGCGGCGTGTCGCGCGTGCTGCGGCGTGGCCTCCGGCCCCCGAGTCGATCATCCCACGGGCCACCGACAATCCGACGCGCGCGAGCCGAGGAACCGATCCGGCGAGGGAGCGGTCGGCCGCGGGGCATCGACGCGGGCGGATCGTGGGTTCGCGGCGTCGGGAGACGCCGCTGGAGGGCGCCCGAACCGCTTACTTAACATAATGTAGATTATCGGCGTTGCGTGGAGGCCTGATCATCGCGCTGGACATACGTCACGTGACGTTTCTGTGGCGGTGTGGCCGGATGGTCGACATGCGCCCGCGGTCGGCTCGTCGGGTGGATGATCAAGCCCCTGGGCGGCTTGCCGGCGGTGTTCGGCAGATGCCGGGCCGTCTGACGGGACGCGTCATGGTGTGCGTGTGTGGACGATCGAGCGGTTGAGGGTGTCCAAGAGGCTGGCGCGGGACTGGGAGTGGCGGATCCCCTGGCTCGCGGGTCGGCCCCTCTCCTCGGCTCTCCACACCGCTCTTTGATGGATAATCGCCATTATCCATGAGTTGATCTTGGTCCCGGCCACGCCTGCCGACGTCGTCGGTGCCGAAAATTGTCGGTGGCGTGCGCTAGGAAGATCACATGCGTGTGCTCGACGCCCAGGAGTCCTTCTTCCTCGCCCGCCGTCCGCGCAAGGACTCCCCCCACACCACGGCGGCCTACCGGCGGGACCTCGCCGGGGTCACCTCCTTGCTCTCCGACGTCACCTCCACTCCCCCGGACGAGCTGCTGGTCGCTCACCTGACGGCCGGGAACCTGCGCAAGGCCTTCGGGGTGTTCGCCGACACGCACGCGAAGTCCTCGGTGTTGCGGGCGTGGTCGACGTGGAACCAGTTCCTGACCTTCTGCGTGGCCGAGGACCTGTTGCCCGGCAACCCGATGGGCGCGGTGGCCCGGCCGAAGACGCCGCCGTTGGTGCCCAAGCCCCTCCGCGGCGAGGACACGCCCGAGCGGTTGTTGGCGGCGGCGGCCGAGGGGGCGCGAAAGGCCCGTGACCCGTGGCCGGAGCGGGACGTCCTGGTGCTGGCGTTGGGGCTGGTCGCGGGGTTGCGGTCGGCGGAGATGCGGACGTTGACGTTGGCCTCGGTGGTCGGGCGGCCCGGTGAGCGGCGGCTGCACGTGGCGGGCAAGGGCAACCGGGACCGGTCGGTGCCGATCGAGCCGGCGATGGACCGGATCATCGAGCAGTACCTCGAGTCGTGCCGGGCGCGGTTCCCGCAGGGGCGGTTCGACCGGGGTTCGGCGTTGCTGCGGGACCGGCACGGTGAGCCGATCGGGCGTGGCGGGCTGGAGTACCTGGTGCGGTCGTGCTTCCGGTGGGCGGGGCTGCACGACCGGGTGCCGTCGGGGGCGAACCTGCACGCGTTGCGGCACACCTTCGCCACGCGGCTGGCCGAGGACGGCGCGTCGGCGTCGGAGATCATGGCGCTGCTGGGGCACGCGTCGCTGGCGACATCGCAGAACTACATCGAGGCGACGGCGCGGGAGCGGCGGGCGGCGGTGGCGGGCAACCGGACGTACGTGTCGCTGGCGAACCTGCCCTCGGCGCGCGGTGGTGACGAGTGAGCTACACGGTCCTCCAGCAGTAGAGGTGGTCGCCGGCGTCGCGGGCTCGGCGGGCGAGGTGCACCAGGTCGGTGGCGATGGGCAGGAGTTCGTCGGGTGTGGCGTGACCGCGCCACTCGTCGGTGCCGGCCCAGTGGGTGGCCAGTGCGGGCAGGTCGGTGTCGGGGACGGCGGCCAGGTCCACGCGGCAGACCCAGGAGCCGTCGTATTCGGGGTCCTCGGTGGCGGGCCACACGAGGGGGTTGTGGTGGCGGCCGGGTGTGGGGTGTGCGGCGGCGACGAGTCGGGCCAGGACGAGGTCGGGGTCGATGGACTTGGCTTCGACGCCGTCCCATTCGAGTGGCGGGATGAGCGGTGACATGCCGTCGGTGCGGTCGAGGGCGTGGAAGACCGTGTCGTCGTCGGGTGCGTGGAAGTAGTCGGTCAGGACGCCCATCGGTGGTGCTCCCCTTGTGGTGGTTGTCGGGGTGAGTCGATCACGTCTGGTCGGGTCGTCGGTTGGTCTGTTCGGGTGGTGCTGGCGTGACCTTGTTCGAACGGGTGTACGCAGGTGTCATGAGGGCGGTGTGGCGTGGGGTGTTGGTGTTCGGGGTGGTGGCCTTCCCTGTGCGGTTGGTGCCGGTGGTGCGGGAGCCCGGGGTGCGGTTTCGGCTGGTGCACCGGGGGGATTCGGGGCGGATCCGGCATCGGCGGGTGTGTGAGGTGTGTGGGGAGGAGGTGGGGGTGAGCGAGGTCGTCCGGGCGGTGGAGGTCGGGGACGGGCGGGTGGTCGTGGTGGAGGACGCGGAGTTGGCCGGGGTGCCGGTGCCGCCGCAGCGGGTGATCGAGGTGGTGCAGGTGGCTCGGGCGGAGGAGGTGGACCCGGTGGTGTTGGGGCGGGCGTTCCACGTCGAGCCGGAGGTGGCGGCGGTGGGGTCGTTCGTGCTGTTGCGGGACGCGTTGGCGCGGGCCGGTCGGGTGGGGGTGGCTCGGGTGGTGTTCCGGCGGCGGGAGCGGGTGGTGGTGGTTCGGCCGCGGGGTGCGGGGTTGGTGGTGCAGTCGGTGGTGTGGTTCGACCAGGTGCGGGAGCCTGACCTGGGGTTCTTGGCGGGGGCGGCCACCGCGTCGGCGTCGGCGGAGCGGATGGCGTCGGCGTTGGTGGAGTCGATGACGGCGCCGTGGGACCTGTCGGTGTTCGAGGACCGGTTCGCGGCGGCGGTGCGGGGGGCGGTGGAGGCGAAATTTAGTCCGTTCGAGTGATGCCCTGGTGCGGGAACCGCAGTTGACGGGTACTCACGTGGAATGAGGTCCGTGTGGCGTGGGGCGATCTCCTTCGGGCTGGTCACGATCGGTGTCCGGTTGTACACGGCGACGGAGGAGCACGACTTCCGGTTCCACCAGGTGCACCGCGAGGACGGTGGGCGCATCCGCTACAAGCGGGTGTGCCAGGTGTGTGGCGAGGAGGTGGCCTTCGCCGACATCGCCAAGGGCTACGAGCTGGACGACGGCCGTGTGGTGGTGATGAGCAACGAGGACTTGGACAAGTTGCCGATCAACACCGATCACGCGATCGACGTGCTGGAGTTCGTGCCGGCGGAGGAGATCGATCCGATCTACTTCCAGAAGTCCTACTACCTGGAGCCGGACAAGGCGGCGACGCGGCCGTACGTGTTGTTGCGGACGGCGTTGGAGCGCAGTGGGCAGTTGGCGGTCGTGAAGATCACGATCCGGCAGCGGGAGACGTTGGCGATGTTGCGGGCCCGTGAGGACCTGCTGGTGATGCACACGATGTTGTGGCCGGATGAGATCCGCAAGCCGGAGTTCGACTTCCTGGACGGCAAGACCGAGGTGCGTCCGCAGGAGTTGAAGATGGCGTCGTCGCTGGTGGAGAGCATGGCGGGGTCGTTCGACCCGGATGACTTCACCGACGACTACACCGAGGCGATGCAGAAGCTGATCGAGGCGAAGGCCGAGGGTGCGGAGTTGCCCGAGCAGCCGGAGGTCGAGGACACCGGTGAGGTGATCGACCTGATGACGGCGTTGGAGCGCAGTGTGGAGCAGGCGCGGTCGGCGCGGGGTGAGGCGAAGCCGGAGAAGAAGCCGGCGGCGCGGTCGCGGTCGGCGGGGACGTCGTCGTCGAGCAGGTCGCGGGCGTCGGGGAAGACAGCGGCGAAGTCGAAGGAGACGGCCAAGGAGGCCAAGGAGAAGGCGCCGGCGAAGAAGAGGGCGAAGCCCGCGTAGGGGGTGGCCGGTGGGTGGGGACCTGTCGGAGTACCGGCGCAAGCGGGACGCCGGGCGGACTCCGGAGCCGGTGCCGGGTGAGGGGGCGCCGCTCCCCCGTGGTGAGGACGACACGTTCGTGATCCAGGAGCACCACGCCTCCCGGCTGCACTGGGACGTGCGGTTGGAGCGGGGTGGGGTGTTGGTGTCGTGGGCGGTGCCGAAGGGGTTGCCGCCGGAGCCGGGGACGATCCGGTTGGCGGTGCGCACGGAGGACCACCCGTTGGAGTACGCGTCGTTCGAGGGGACGATCCCGAAGGGCGAGTACGGCGCGGGCGAGATGCTGATCTGGGACCGGGGTCGGTACGAGACGGTGAAGTGGAGCGACCGCGAGGTGGACGTGGTGCTGCGCGGGTCTCGGGTCGAGGGTGAGTTCGTGTTCTTCCGCCGCGGGTCGGGTGGGGACGGCAAGGACTGGATGGTGCGGCGGCGGCACGAGGCGGTGCGGCCGGACTGGGTGCCGTTGCCGGAGGTGGTGGCGCCGATGTTGGCGACGGCGGCGGAGGGGTTGCCGGAGCGCAACGGGGACTACGCGTACGAGTTCAAGTGGGACGGGGTGCGGGCGGTCGCGCGGGTGGAGGGCGGCCGGGTGACGGTGGTGTCGCGGGCGGGCAACGACGTGACGGGGTCGTACCCGGAGTTGCAGGGGTTGGGTGAGTCGCTGGGGTCGACGCAGGTGATGTTGGACGGGGAGATCGTCGCGTTGGAGGGTGGTCGGCCGAGTTTCGGGGCGTTGCAGCAGCGGATGCACGCCAGTGGGGCGCAGGCGCGGCGGTTGGTGTCGCGGGTGCCGGTGACGTATCTGGTGTTCGACGTGTTGCACCTGGACGGGGTGTCGACGGTGAACATGCCGTATGCGCGGCGGCGGGAGTTGTTGGAGGGGTTGGACCTGCGGGGTGCGCATTGGGCGACGCCGAAGGCGTATCCGGGTGCGGGGCCGGAGGTGCTGGCCGCGAGCCGGGAGCAGGGGTTGGAGGGGGTGGTGGCCAAGCGGCTGGATTCGCCGTACACGCCGGGGGTGCGGTCGCCGCACTGGGTGAAGATCACGCGGGTGGCGACGCAGGAGGTGGTGGTCGGCGGGTGGCGGCCGGGTGAGGGCAAGCGCAAGGGGGTGGTGGGGGCGTTGTTGTTGGGGATCCCGGAGGGTGACGGGTTGGCGTTCGTGGGGTCGGTGGGGACGGGGTTCGGTGAGGCGGAGCTGCGGTCGTTGACGGCGCGGTTGGAGCGGTTGGCGGTGAAGAGGTCGCCGTTCGTGACGGAGGTGCCGCGGGAGCGGGCGAAGGGGGCGCGGTGGGTGCGGCCGGAGTTGGTGGGTGAGGTGGTGCACCGGCAGTGGACGGCGGACGGGCGGATGCGGTTCCCGACGTGGCGGGGGTTGCGGCCGGATCGTTCGCCTTCGGAGGTGCGGCGTCTTGGTTGAGTCGGCGGTGGTGCGGGTCGGTGATCGGCGGGTGAAGCTGACCAACCTGGGGAAGGTGCTGTACCCGGAGGTGGGGTTCACCAAGGCGGAGGTGATCGACTACTACACGCGGATCGCGCCGGTGTTGTTGCCGCACCTGGCGGGGCGGCCGTTGACGGTGCGGCGGTTCCCGGACGGGGTGGACGGGCAGTCGTTCTTCGAGAAGAACGCGCCGTCGCACGCGCCGGAGTGGGTGCGGCGGGTGCGGGTGGAGACGCCGGGGTCCTCGCGCGGGTCGGAGTACCTGGACTTCGTGGTGGTGGACGACCTGGCGACGCTGGTGTGGCTTGCGAACCTGGCGGCGTTGGAGTTGCACGTGCCGCAGTGGACGGTGGGGCCGCGGGGTGGTCGCCGCTCCCCCGACCTGGTGGTGTTCGACCTGGACCCGGGGCCGCCGGCGACGGTGGTGGAGTGCGCGCGGGTGGCGCTGGTGCTGCGGGAGGTGTTGGTGGCGGACGGGTTGGTGCCGGTGGTGAAGACCAGCGGGTCGAAGGGGTTGCAGGTGTACGCGGGGGTGGAGGTGTCGGATCCGTTGCGGCCTTCGGAGTACGCGAAGGCGGTGGCGCGGCGGTTGGCGCGGGAGCGGCCCGACGAGATCGTGTGGCAGATGACCAAGTCGTTGCGCACGGGGAAGGTGCTGATCGACTGGTCGCAGAACAACCCGGCGAAGACGACGGTGGCGCCGTACTCGTTGCGGGCGCGGGCGTTGCCGTCGGTGTCCACGCCGGTGACGTGGGACGAGGTGGAGGCGTGCCGGCGGGTGTCGGACCTGGTGTTCACCGCGGACCAGGCGCGGGCGCGGGTGGACGAGTCGGGTGACCTGTTCGCGGTGGAAAAGGCGTCGCCGCTGCCGGGGTGATCGTCTTATCCTGGCCTGCTTTGGACGTTTCGAACGGGGGTCGGGGTGAGCGAGGAGTTGCGGGCGGCGTTCGTGGACGGGCGGCCGGACCCGGGTCGGCGGATCGAGCTGGTGGAGTACGACCCGGCGTGGCCGGGGTTGTTCGAGCGCGAGGCGGCGCGGGTGCGGGGCGCGTTGGGGTCGGCGGTGCTGGGGTTGGAGCACGTCGGGTCGACGTCGGTGCCGGGGTTGGCGGCCAAGCCGGTGGTCGACGTGGTGTTGGCGGTGGCGTCGCCGGCCGACGAGGCGGCGTACGTGCCGGCGTTGGAGGCGGCGGGGTACGTGCTGCGGATCCGGGAGCCGGGGTGGCACGAGCACCGGATGTTCAAGGGGCCGGACACGAACGTGAACCTGCACGTGTTCGCGGTCGGGTCGCCGGAGATCACGCGGATGGTGCTGTTCCGGGACTGGCTGCGGGCGCACCCGGAGGACCGGGCGCGGTACGAGGCGGTGAAGCGGGAGCTGGCGGCGCGGTCGTGGACGTACTTGCAGGGGTACGCGGACGCGAAGAACGACGTGGTGGACGAGATCCTGGCGCGGGCTGATCCGGATGCGCCCCCGCGGGTGGGCTAGTGCGGGAGAATCGCTCGTCGTGAGGTTCGGGGTGCTCGGTCCGGTGGTGGCGCGGCGGGCGGACGGGACCGAGGTCCGGGTCGGTGGGGCCGGGTTGCGGGCGTTGCTGGCGGTGCTCGCGGTGGACGCCGGTCGGGTGGTCGGGGTGGACCGGCTCGTGGAGGCGCTGTACGGGGAGCGTCCGCCTTCGCGGGTGGCCAACGCGGTGCAGTCGCAGGTGTCGCGGTTGCGGGCGTTGCTGGACGTGGAGATCGAGCGGTCGCCGGCCGGGTACCGGCTGGTGGTGGACCCGTGGGAGGTCGACGCGCTGCGGTTCGAGGAGCTGGTGGCGCGCGGGTTGCCCGGTGAGGCGTTGGCGTTGTGGCGGGGGCCGTCGTTGGCGGACGTGGGTGACGCGCCGTTCGCGGCGGTGGCGGCGGCGCGGTGGGAGGAGTTGCGGCTCAAGGTCGTCGAGGACCACGACGTGGCGCCGGTCGAGGTGTTGCGGGAGCTGGTGGCGGCGCACCCGTTGCGGGAGCGGTTGGTGGCGCGGCTGGTGCGGGCGTTGCACGGGCAGGGGCGGCAGGCCGAGGCGTTGGCGTTGGTGGACCGGACGCGGCGGGTGCTGGCCGAGGAGCTGGGGGCGGACCCGTCGCCGGAGCTGGTCGCCGCGCACGGCGAGGTGTTGCGGGGTGAGCGGCCTGCGGGGCGGCACGTGCTGCCGGCCCAGTTGACCAGTTTCGTCGGGCGCGGCGAGGAGGTGCGGCTGGTCGGGAAGGCGTTGGACGAGGCCCGGTTGGTGACGCTGCTGGGTCCGGGCGGTGCGGGCAAGACGCGGTTGGCGGTGGAGGTCGCGGCGACCCGGCCGGGGGACGTGTTCTTCGTGGACCTGTCGCCGTTGGGTGCGGGCGGGGACGTGCCGTTGGCGGTGGTGACGGCGTTGGGGTTGCGGGAGGACGGGCGGCGGGCCGCGCGTGCCCCGCGGGAGCGGCTGGTGGCGGCGCTGTCGGGCCGGGAGGTGCTGCTGGTGCTGGACAACTGCGAGCACGTGGTGGAGGACGCGGCCGGGTTGGCCGGTGCGCTGCTGGTGGCGTGCCCGGGGTTGCGGGTATTGGCGACCAGCCGGGAGGCGCTGGGCGTGACCGGGGAGACCGTGCGGCCGGTGCCTCCGCTGCCGGCGGTGGACGGCTCCTCCCCCGCTGTCGCGTTGTTCGCCGACCGGGCGGTGGCGGTGGACCCGTCGTTCCGGCTCGACGGCGAGACGGTGCCGCTGGTGGTGGCGATCTGCCGGGCGTTGGACGGGATGCCGCTGGCGATCGAGCTCGCGGCGGCGCGGGTGCGGTCGTTGCCGTTGGCGGAGGTGGCGGCGCGGTTGGACGACCGGTTCCGGTTGCTGTCGCGTGGCAACCGGGCCGCCGCGCCACGGCACCGGACCCTGCACGCGGTCGTGGAGTGGAGCTGGGACCTGCTCACCGAGGCCGAGCGGGTGGTGGCGCGGCGGCTGACGGTGTTCTCCGACGGGGCGACGCTGGAATCCGCGGCCGCGGTGTGCGGGGTGGACGACGTGGATGAGGTGCTGCCGTCGTTGGCGGACAAGTCGCTGGTGGAGGTGTCCGGGGGCCGGTACCGGATGCTGGACACGATCCGGGCGTTCGGGGCGGCGCGGCTCGCGGAGGCCGGTGAGCAGGAGTCGGCGCGGCGGGCGCACGCGCGGTGGTTCCTGGAGGTGGCGTGCCGGGCGACGCCGCACCTGCTGCGCGGTGAGCAGCTGGAGTGGTTGGCGGCGTTGGTGGCCGAGCACGAGAACCTCAAGTCCGCGATCCGGTGGGCGGTCGGCCACGACGTGGAGCTCGGGTTGCGGCTGGTGGCGGAGCTGGGCTGGTACTTCTGGCTGCGCGGGCTGCGCACGGAGGGCGCGGTGCTGGCCGCCGAGGTGCTGCGCGCGGCGGGTCCCGTGGCGCCGGCCGGGTTGACCGAGGAGCACCTGCTGTGCGCGTTGTCCGCGTCGGCGTCCGGGACCGGTGACGCGGTGCCGGGTGCGCTGTCGCCGCGCCAGGACACGCCCGTGGGGTTCACCGGGCCGCCGACGCGGCCGTTCCTGACCATGCTGTGGGGCATGGCCTACGGGGTGCCGGACCTGGCCGAGCCGACCCTGGACGCGCGGCGCGGGCACCTGGTCGGGCCGGACCCGTGGTCGCGGGCGCTGGCCCAGGTCGGGTTGGGCATGCAGTACCAGTACGCGGGGCGGCCGGCCCAGGCGCGGGCGGCGCACGAGGAGGCGCTGGCCGGGTTCCGGGCGTTGGGCGAGCGGTGGGGCCTGTCGGTGGTGCTGTCGCAGCTGGCCGAGTTGTCGCGGGTCGAGGGCGACCTGGACGCGGCGGTGGTGCACCTGGACGAGGCACTGGCGTTGGGCGAGCGGTTCGGCGCGACCGAGCACACCGCGGGGATGCTCGTGCAGCGCGCGGAGTGGCACCGCCACCGCGGGTCGTTCGACGCGGCGTGGGCGGACCTGGAACGGGCGGCGGTGATGGCCCGGACACAGGGCGCGGTGGAGGTGCTGGCCCAGGTGCGGCACGGCATGGCCGAGGTCGCCCGGTGGCGCGGGGACCTCGAGGGGGCGCGGGCGTGGTGCGAGGAGGCGCTGCGGGTGTGTCCGCGGGGGTGGTTCGGTCCCGAGGAGGTGCGGGCGCACGTCCACGTGGCGGTGGGTCGGCTGGAGCTGGCCCGCGGGGACGTGGCGGCGGCGCGGGCGGTGTGGGGGTCGGCCGTGGAGTCGGCGGCGGAATGGGGCAACCCGATGGTGCTGGCGGCCGTCGCCGAGGCGTGGGCCGGGTCGTGCGTGGTCTCGGGGGACGCCGGGCGGGCGGCGGAGCTGCTGGGCGCGGCCCGGGGACTGCGCGGCCTGGCCGCCGTGCCGGTCGACGCCGATGTGCTCGCCACCGAGGACGCCGCGCGGGCGGCACTGGGAGCGGAGGCGTTCGCGGCGGCGTCGGCGCGGGGCGCGGGGTTCGGGCGGGACGGCCTGCTGGCCGCGCTGCGCAAGTAAGGCAGCGGCATACCGGTCCTCGGGGCACCACGGGTGTGGCAGGGAAGGCACCGGGGTCGGCGTGAGCGACTGACACAGAACCATGCTGGAATTCGAATAGATTAGCAACCAATCATGTCAAATAAGCGCTAAACATGTAGAGTTTGGCGCACTCGGCCACTACTTGGCGTTAAATCTCCTCTTAGGACCTTGATGTGAGCATTACTATCGATCCACTACGACTCTCGAAGCCACAGGACTCCAGCACCTACCTGGCAATAAGAACCAACCAGGGTGGTCGTGCGGTGTACAGCACGCGCGTACCGTTGCTGGACTTGCCCACGATCCTCCCGGTGCCCGACCCCAACGACGTCGACAAGGACAACCGCAAGGTCGACCGGCTGCACGCCAAGCAGTTCGGGGAGTACCTCGACTCCAAGCAGGACTGGGTTGCGCCGGCGCTGTTGGCACGTGACGGTGGCGGCTGCACGTTCGAGCAGGTCGACGGGCATGGCGCGGTCGGCTACCTCACCATTCCCTGGGCCATCGGCGGAATCGCCACCTTGCGGACGATCGACGGTCAGCACCGCGTACTGGGTGTTTCGATCGAGAAGCAGCGCATCACCGTGGCGATCTCTGCCATCGATCGCGAGTTGGCGCGCAAGGTCAGTGTCGACAAGGCCGCGAAGCTCCGGGTCGAGCGGGAGAACCTGGTCGGCCGCATGAACAGGCTGAAGAACGAGTTCATCGGCCTGGACATCTACGTGGAGCCCGATCCCATCAAAGCGCAACAGATGTTCGTCGATGTTGCAGACAACGCCAAGGGCATCAGCAGCGCCGTCCGTGCCCGTTTCGACAACTACAAGATCGCCAACCGCACCTTGGGCGATGTGATCGACCACCCGCTGCTGAAGGGGCGCGTCGATGCGGAGCAGGACCGCATGACGCTGAAGAACCCCAACTTGATGGGCGCGAAGCACGTCGCCGACATCACCCGCGCCATCATCGCCAAGCCCGGTGGTCGTGTCGGCAAACGGGCGGAGCAGACGCTCACCGACGGCGAGGTCATCGAGCAGGTGAAGGACTTCCTCGACGTCATCTCCACCGCCTTCACCGGCTTGTCCGCCATCACCGAGGATGACCCCGACGCCGAGCGTGTTCCCGGCGAGCTGACCAAGGCCCAGCAACTGCGACGCAATTCGCTGCTCGGCTCGGTGGGCATGCTGCGGGTGTTGGGCGGAGTGTTCCGCGACCTGCGCACGGGGGACAACCCCGTCGAACTCGGCGACATCACGGAGTTCTTCAAGCGGCTCGACCCGCACATGACGGCCCCTGTCGACGAATCGAGCATCTGGCGAACGACCGAGGCTCACATCGACTTCGAGCCCAACGCTTCGGCCCCGATCATGCGGACACAGAACATCATCCACCTGGTCGGCGTGATTTCGGGCTGGTACCGGAGGCCACCGGCATCGCTCTAGCCCTTGAGTCAGAGTTCATCTCCGCCGGTCGTGGTCGGTGGCAGCCCAGGGCCAGCCACCGACCGCGGGCGGGGTCAGGTCAGGAAGGCGGCCAGGCGCTTGACCAGGAACTCCGGGTCGTCGATCCACGGGAAGTGGCCCGCCCCCGGCTGCTCGGTGTACTCCGCGCCCGGGATCAGTTCCGCCAGCTGCCGCACCAGGTGGGGCGGGGACACCGGGTCCACGCCGCCCGCGTACACCAGGACCGGGATCGCCAGGTCGGCCAGCGCGCGGCGGGTGTGGCCGGGGCTGAACGCGCCTTCCGCCCAGTAGCCCTGCTGCGCCTCCTTCGAGCGCTCGGCGTCCTCGGCCGCTGCGTGGGCCTGGGCCGCCGGCGTCCAGGAGCCGTAGAACAGCGGGGCGGCGGCGAGGCGGTTGGTCAGGGAGTCGTCGCCGGCCGACCACGCCCGCAGCGCGCGCACCGCGTCGGCGTGCCACGGCTGGTGCGCGTGCACGGCCAGGTGGTCGGCCCAGTCCTCCTCGGTGGGGCTCAGGCCGGCCGCGCGCAGCGCCGGGGTCAGCAGCACCAGGCTCGACAGGTGGTGCGGGAAGTGCTCGGCGTAGGCCATCGCGATGCCGGCGCCGGCCGAGTGCCCGAGCAGGTCCAGGCGCTCCAGGCCCAGGTGCTGCCGCAGGGCCTCCACGTCCAGGGCCAGCCGGTCGCGGCGGTAGGTCGACGGGTCGGCCGGCTCGTCGGAGGAGCCGGTGCCGCGGTTGTCCAGCAGCACCAGGGCGCGGTGCGCGGACAGGCCACCCAGCTCGCCCAGGTAGGACACGGCGCGTCCGGCGCCGCCGGGCAGGCACACCAGCGGCTCGCCGTCGCCGACCACGCGGTAGGCCAAAGCGGTGCCGTCGTAGGAGGAGAAGCGGGGCATGGGCACATCCTCTCCTACGCTGATCCGATGCCGAGGACCGCCACCGCGCACACCCCCGACCGGGCCGGGCTGCTGGAGTTCCTGCGCCCCCGCCACCGCGCCCTGCTCGTCACCACCCGCCGCGACGGGCGACCCCAGACCTCACCGGTCACCTGCGGGGTCGACGACGCCGGCCGGGTCGTGGTGTCCACGTACCCTCAGCGCGCCAAGGTCCACAACGCCCGCCGCGACCCGCGCGTGTCGCTGTGCGTGCTCTCCGACGACTGGGACGGCCCCTACGTGCACCTCGACGGCACCGCCGAGGTGCTCGACCTGCCCGAGGCGCTGGAACCGCTGGTGGACTACTACCGGTCGATCTCCGGCGAGCACCCCGACTGGGACGACTACCGCGCCGCCATGCTCCGCCAGGGCAAGGTGCTGCTGCGGGTCACCATCGACGCGTGGGGGCCGATCGCCACCGGCGGGTTCCCGCCCGAACTCAACCGCTGAACGGGCTGGACCACGTCCCGCCCCACCCGGGCGGGTCCTGCAGCACCGCGAACACCGAGCCCGCCGGGTCGGCGATCGACGCCACGACCCCGGTGGGCACCTCGGTCGGCCCGATCGCCACGGTGCCGCCGGTCTCCGCCGCCACCTCGCACGCCTTGGCCACGTCGGGCACGGCGAAGTAGCACACCCACCGCTGCTGCTCGCCCACCAACCGGCCCGCCACCGCGCGCGCGTCGGTGTCGTAGACGGTGAACGGCTCGTCCGGGGTGCGTGCCGCCCACCCCAGCTCACCGGTCCAGAACCCGTCGTCCGCGGCGCCCATGAACTCCACCCAGCACGGCTCGCCCGCCCGCGGCTCGGGCGCCCACGGCCCGTGCAGCACCCGACCGGAGTCCACCGCCGCGCCCTCGCGCAGCTCACGCGGCCGCGTGCCGGCGAACACCACCCGGTACCCGTCGGAGCCGGGCCGCACCCGCAGCGCCAGCCGGTCACCCACCCAGCCGCTGAACACCCCGTCCGGCTCGGGGATCACCACCCAGCCCAGCAGGAACGCGTAGAAGTCGGCGATCGGCTCGGGGTCGGGGACGGCCAGTTCGACGCGGCGCACACCGCGCGACGGGCTCGGGGAGGGTTCGGACACGGCGGCGGGGTCCCATCGGCGGGGGTGATCAGGAACGCGCCCCATCCTCCGCACCCACCCGGGGTGACGACAATGCTCCGTTCGGACCCACGCCATCACCCGAAAGGAGCTGTGTCAGCGGGATCGCGCGACCCAGGTGGAAACCCTGCCCGACCCGCACCCCCAACCGGGTCAACGTCTCCACCTGCGCCGGCCGCTCCACCCACTCCGCCACCGCCGACAACCCCAGGCCGCGGGCGATCTCCACGATCCCCGACACCAGCACCGCGTCGGTCGAGCGCTCGTCGATGCCGCGCACGAACTCGCCGTCGATCTTGATCCCGGTGATCGGCAGGTGCTTCAGGTGCACGAACGACCCGAACCCCGAGCCGAAGTCGTCCAGGGTGATCCGGCAGCCGAACCCGCGCAGCTGCAACGCCAACGCCCGCGCCGCGTCCAGGTTCGTCACCGCCGCGGTCTCGGTGATCTCCAGACCGAGCCGGCCCGGCGCGACCCCGGCGGTGGACAGCCGGTCGAGCACGAACCCGCCGAAGTCCTCGTCCTCCAGCGTCCGGCCGGAGATGTTGACGTTGAACTTCAGGTCCACGGACGGGTGGCGCACCAGCGCGTCGATCGCCGTGGACAGCACCCACCGGTCGATGTCGAGCACCAGGTTGGACCGCTCCGCCTCCGCGAGGAACTCCGCCGGACCCAGCGGCGGGTCCTGGTGGTCCTCCAGCCGCAGAAGCAGCTCGTGACCCAGGGTCTTCCCGCTGGCCAACTGCACCATCGGCATGGCGTGCAGCGCGAACCCGCCGTTCTCCAGCGCCGCGCGCAACCGGTCCATCACCGACACCCGTTTCGCGGTGTCGGCGTAGTGACCCGGCTCGTAGACGGTGACCCGGTTGCGGCCCGCCGCCTTCGACGCGTAGAGCGCGAGGTCGGCGTTGGCCAGCACCAGCTCCCACGTGTCCCCGGCCCCGTACTCGGCCACCCCCGTCGAGACCGTCACCCGCGCGGACACCGCGACCAGCGGCAACGCCGCCACCGCGTCCCGCAGCCCCTCCGCGACCGCCTGCGCCTTCTCCGGCGGGCAGCCCGGCAGCACCACCGCGAACTCGTCCCCGCCCAGCCGCCCGATCAGCCCCGACCCGGACAGCCGCGACCGCAGCGTCCCGGCCAGGGTCTTCATCAACCGGTCGCCCACCGCGTGGCCGCGCAGGTCGTTGACGTCCTTGAAGTTGTCCAGGTCCAGCAGCAGCAACGACCCCTGCCCGCCGCTCGCCAGCTGGCGCTCCAGCTCCCGGGTCACCGCGCGCCGGTTCGCCAGGCCCGTCAACGGGTCCTGCTCGGCCAGCGCCAACAGCTCGTCGTGCACCCGGCGGGCGTTGGTGATGTCGTGCGCGGTGCCCAACGCGCGCAACGGGGTGCCGTCCTCGGCGGTGATGATCTCGCCGAAGCACTCGAACCAGCGCTCGGTGCGGCGGTCGGCCAGCATCATCCGGTGGGTGTAGGAGAAGCCCGCGCCGGTGCGCATGGCCTCCTCCAGCGTCGCCTGGATCATCGACAGGTCGTCGGGGTGCACCAGCTCGGCGTAGCCGTCGAAGTCCAGCTTGGTGTCGGGCGGGAACCCGAACATCTCCAGCAGCGTGTCCGACCACACCACCCGGTCCTCGGCGATGTGCCACTCCCACGTGCCCATCCGGCCCAGCACCTGCGCGCGGCGCAACGCGTCGGCCTCGTGCGTGGCCTCCAGCTCCCGGTCCCGCCACGCCGTCACGTCCACCACGCGGTAGAGCAGCTCGTCCTCCGAGCCCAGCGGCTGGCAGGTCACCTCCAGCCAGCGGTGCCCCTTGCGGTAGGCCGACGGCGTCAACAACGCCAGCCCGGAGCGGGGCCGTTCCGGGGCGCCGGGCAGCAGCGCGGGCAACGACCTGCCCGCCACCCGGTCCACCGCGACCCCGAGGATCTCCGCCAGCGCCGGGTTCACCCAGCGCAGCACGCCCTGCCCGTCGGTCACACCGAAACCGACATCGGCCCGGTCCAGCACCTCCCGGTGCAACCCGCCGTTGCCGCTCACGCGCCCTCCTCGCCACCCCGCGCGCAATGATGGTGTAGTCCACACACGCCGGGCAAGCCGGCTGTTCACCCACGGCACGCACATCGGCACATCCCGTACGCCGACCCGCACCCGTGCGGTCATCCCGGCGAACCCGGCTCGTGGCCACGCGAGCGAAACCCGGTCGCGCCCGCCGCTCCGTCCCACGACACTGCCGCACCATGCGCCCAGCACCCGGCGAACTCCTGCACTTCTCCGAAGACCCCGGCATCACCCGCTTCGTCCCCCACGTCGCCGCCACCGCCCGCCAACCCGAGGCCTACGTGTGGACCGTCGACCACGACCAGGCCCCCGCCTACTGGTTCCCCCGCCAGTGCCCGCGCGCCATGGCCTGGACCGACCACGACACCCCGCCCGCCGACGCCGACTGGCTGGGCCCCCACCGCGTCCACGCCGTCGAGTACGGCTGGCTGGAGGCGATGCGCACGGTCCGCCTCTACGCGTACCGGTTCGCCGCCGAGCACTTCCGGCCCTTCGGCGACAGCGCCCACGTCGCCACCACCCCCGTCACGCCGCTCGGCCCTCCCGAACCCGTCGGAGACCTGTTCGCCCTGCACGAGCACGCCGGCATCGAACTGCGGGTCCTGCCGACGCTGTGGCCGTTCTGGCACCAGGTCACCGCCCGGGAACTGCGGTTCAGCGGCATCCGCCTGCGCAACGCCAAGCCCTGACCAGAGGCACCCATTGCCTACATACCGACCGGTCGGTACCCTCGCGGCGTGGCTGACAACGAGCGTCGGGTCGACGCGGTCGTGCTGGACTGGGGCGGCGTGCTCACCGTCTCCGTGCCCGCGTTCATCCAGGACTGGCTGACCCGCGAGAACATCGACCGCGACCGCTACAGCGCGACCATGCGCGCCTGGATGGGCCGCGACGCCGCCCCGGACAACCCCGTGCACCGGCTGGAGACCGGCGAGCTGGCCGCCGACGAGTTCGAGGCGCTGCTGGCCGCCGAGCTCACCACCCTCGACGGCCGCGAGATCGCCGCCCAGGGCCTGCTGCGCCGCATGTTCGGCAGCGCCACCCCCGACCCGGCGATGGTCGACCTGGTCCGCACCGTCCGCGACACCGGCGTCACCACCGTGCTGCTGTCCAACAGCTGGGGCGAGGGCTACCCCGAGGACCTGCTGCTGGAACTGTTCGACACCATCGTGATCAGCGGGCGCATCGGGTTGCGCAAACCCGACCCGCGCATCTTCACCCACACCCTGGACCTGATCGGCCTGCCCGCCCACCGCTGCGTCTTCCTCGACGACGCCCCGGTCAACGTCGAAGGCGCCCGCGCCGTCGGACTGCACGCCCACCGCCACACCGACGCCGACTCCAGCCGCGCCGTCCTGGCCGACCTGCTCGGGCACGACCTCCTGGGAGCCACGCTGTGACCGACCTGCCCGGCCTGGACCTGCACAAGCTCGCCGCCCACCTCCACACCCCGCCGCTGACCGGCGAACTGATCCCCGGCGGCCGGTCCAACCTCACCTACCGCGTCACCGACGGCGCCAACCGGTGGGTGCTGCGCCGCCCGCCGCTGGGCCACGTCCTGGCCACCGCCCACGACATGGCCCGCGAACACCGCGTCATCTCCGCGCTGGCCGGCACCGCCGTCCCCGTGCCCAAGGTCGAGCACCTGTGCCAGGACCCCGACGTCATCGGCGCCCCGTTCTACCTCATGCAGGAGATGCCCGGCACCGCCCTGCGCCACCGCGACCAGTGCCCCTGGCTCACCCCCGACAAGGCCGCCGCCCTGTCCCACCGCCTGGTCGACGTCCTGGCCGACCTGCACGCCGTGGACCCGCACGCGGTCGGCCTGGGCGACTTCGGCCGCCCCGACGGGTTCCTGCAGCGCCAGGTCACCCGCTGGGGCAAGCAGCTCGACGCCTCCCGCAGCCGCGACCTGCCCGGCATCGACCAGCTGCGCGACCGGCTGGCCGACACCGTCCCCACCTCCGCGCGCGCCACGATCGTGCACGGCGACTACCGCCTGGACAACGTCCTGGTCACCGCCGAGCCGACCGACATCAGCGCCGTCCTGGACTGGGAGATGGCCACCCTAGGCGACCCCCTGGCCGACCTTGGCCTGCTGCGCGTCTACTGGACCGGCGTCGGCCTGGACGACGACCCCGTCACCGGCACCGTGCTCGGCCTGCCCGGCTTCGCCACCGCCGACGAGCTCACCGAGCGCTACGCCACCCGCAGCGGCGCCGACGTCTCCCGACTCGGCTGGTACACCGCGTTCGCCTACTTCAAGCTCGCCGTCATCCTCGAAGGCATCCACTTCCGCTTCACCACCGGCAAGACGGTCGGGGCGGGCTTCGACCAGATCGGGAACCTCACCCTGCCGCTGGTCCGGCAGGGACTCGCCGCCACCGGAGGAGTGCGCTGATGGACTTCGCCTACGACGCCAAGACCCAGGAACTGCGGGAGAAGCTCCTGCGGTTCATGGACGAGCACGTCTACCCCGCCGAACAGATCGCCCACCGCCAACTCGAAGAAGCCGAAGACCCGTGGGCGCGTCCGCCGGTCATCGAAGACCTCAAGGCCGAAGCCCGCCGCCAGGGCCTGTGGAACCTGTTCCTGCCCGACACCGACCACGGCGCGGGCCTGACCAACCTCCAGTACGCGCCGCTGGCCGAGATCACCGGCCGCAGCCCCCACCTGGCCCCGGAAGCGCTCAACTGCGCCGCGCCCGACACCGGGAACATGGAAGTCCTGGCCATGTTCGGCACCGAACAGCAGAAGAAGCAGTGGCTCCAACCCTTGCTCGACGGCGAGATCCGCTCCGCGTTCTGCATGACCGAACCCGACGTCGCCTCCTCCGACGCCACCAACATCGCCACCCGCATCGAACGCGACGGCGACCACTACGTCATCAACGGCCGCAAGTGGTGGTCCTCCGGCGCCATGGCCCCCAACTGCGCCATCTTCATCGTGATGGGCAAGACCGACCCCGACGCCGAACGCCACCGCCAACAGGCCATGATCCTCGTGCCGCGCGACACCCCGGGCGTGCACGTCAAACGCGGCATGCACGTCTTCGGCTACACCGACGCCTCCCACGGCGGCCACGCCGAGATCGTGTTCGACAACGTCCGCGTGCCCGCCGACAACCTCATCGCCGGCGAAGGCGAGGGCTTCGCGATCGCCCAGGCCCGCCTGGGCCCCGGCCGCATCCACCACTGCATGCGCCTGATCGGCATCGCCGAACGCGCCCTGGAACTCATGTGCCGCCGCGCGGTCTCCCGGGTCGCGTTCGGGCAGCCCATCGCACGCCAGGGCGTGGTGCAGGAGTGGATCGCCGAGTCCCGCGTCCGCATCGAACAGGCCCGCCTGCTCGTGCTCAAGACCGCGTGGCTGATGGACACCGTGGGCAACAAGGGCGCCCACACCGAGATCCAGGCCATCAAGATCGCCACCCCGCTGATGGCCGAATGGGTGCTGGACAAGGCCATCCAGGCCCACGGCGCCGGTGGCGTCTCCCAGGACTTCCCCCTGGCCGACCTGTGGGCCCAGGCCCGCACCCTGCGCCTGGCCGACGGCCCCGACGAGGTCCACCGCATGTCCCTGGCCAAGCGGGAACTGAAGAAGTACCTCTGACCGCGTCGCGCCGGCCGTGCCCCCGCGGCCGGCGCTAGGTTGGCGTCATGCGGATCTTGGTCTCGGCCGACATGGAAGGCGCCACCGGCGTCACCTGGACCGACGACGTGCTGCCCGGCACCGAACCGTGGCAGCGGTTCCGGCGCCTGTTCACCTGGGACGTCAACGCCTGCGTCGAGGGCCTGTTCGCCGGCGGCGCGGACGACGTGCTGGTCAACGAAGCCCACAACAACCAGCGCAACCTCCTGCTGGAGGAACTCGACCAACGCGCCCGCATGCTCACCGGCCGCCACAAGCCGCTGTCGATGATGCAGGGCATCGACTCCGGCGTGGACGGCGTGGTGTTCCTCGGCTACCACGCCGGCGCGGGCCAGGAGGGCGTGCTGGCGCACACCTACCTGGAGAACCAGATCACCGGAGTGTGGCTCGACGGCGTCCCCGCGAGCGAAGGCCGCCTCAACGCCGCCCTGGCCGCCGAATACGGCGTGCCCGTCCTGCTGGTCACCGGCGACGACCGCACCTGCGCCGACGCCGCCACCTACGCCCCCGACGCGCAGCTGGTCGAGGTCAAGGAATGCGTCAGCCGCTACGCCGCCATCTGCACACCCCCGGGCGTGACCCAACCCCTGATCACCACCGCCGCCCGCTACGCCACCCGCCGCGCCCGCCGCCACGACCCCCGCACCGGCGCGCACCGCATCGAGGTCGAGTTCGACGCCACCCACCTGGCCGCCGCCGCGGCCGTCGTGCCCACCGTCGAACTCCTGGCACCCCGCCGCGTGGGCTTCGACGCCGCCTCCATGACCCTGGCCATGCAGGCGTTCAAAGTCGTCACCGCCATCGCCGCCGGCGCCGTGGAAGGCATCTACGGCTGACCGCAACTACACCCGGCCGCGCGGCTACGGCCGGCCGCGCCGGGCCAACCGGGCCAGCTTCAACGCCAGGTGCAGCTCCAGCCGCGCCCGCCCGTCCGCCGGGTCCCGGCCCGTCACCTCCGCGATCCGCCCCAACCGGTAGTACAGCGACGTCCGGTGCAGGTGCAGCGCCGCCGCCGTCGCCCGCGCGTCGCACCCCGAGTCCAGGTAAGCCTCCAAAGTGGACAGCAACGTCGGCGACAACCCCGCCAGCACCTCACCCGCCGGAGCACCCAACAGCAACCGGTACGCCCCCAGCTCCGACCACCGCGCCACCCGCGGCAACGACGGGTCCAGCGCCGACAGCTCCGCCGCCGCCACCGCCTGCTGGTAGGCCGCGCCCGCCCGCTCCGGCGGGTGCGGGTCGCTCACCCCCACGTGACCGGCCAGGTCGGGCACCGGCTCACCGGCCTGGACCGTCCGCACCACCCGCGGCTCCCACCCGACCACCACCCGCACCGGCGAGGAGTCCCCGACCCGCACCGCCGCCGCCAACGCCGGCAGGTACCCGGCCACCACCTCGACGTCGACCTCCGCGCCCAACACCCACAGGAACCCCACCAACGCCCCGCCCCGCCGCAACGGGAACCCCACCCGCTGCGCGAACCCCAGCTCCGCGTTCGCCGGCACCCGCACCGGCCCGGTCGCCTCCGCCACCCCGTGCCGGTCCTGCCACGCCGCCACCTCCGGCGGCACCCGCCGCGCCAGGATCGCCCGCACCCGCGCCGGGTCCACCTCGTCGGTCTGCGCGCTGTGCGCCACCACCCGGCCGGACACGTCGTCCACCGACACCCCGCGCCCCAACGCCCGCGACAGCTCGTCCAGCAGCTCCTGCACTCGACAAATGTAGGAAAACCTCGCGACCCGCCGCGCACCCCGCCACGCCTACCGTCGACACGTGACCGACACCGTGACCACCAGCAGGATCGCCCCGTGGGCCTCGCCGCGCGCCCAGCGCCGCCTCGCGCAGGTCGAAGCCGCCGTGTCCGCCGACCTGAGCCCGGCCGGCGTCGCCGCCACCGTCCGCACGGCCCTCGACGCGCACGCCGCCCAGGTCGACCACGACGGCATCGTGCTCTACGCGGGCACCAACATCCCCAGCCCCGCCGCCGCGTCGGCCACCCTGCCCACCCTGTCGGGCCGGCCCAGCATGGGGTGGCCGGGCGAGAAGTACCAGGTCGGCCTCGACCACCTGGACACCCTCGAAGTCCTCGCCCCGCTGCTGGTCGCCGACCTCATGGAAGGCGCGCACGCCGAGGTCCGCCTCCAGAGCGCCACCCTGGCCAACCTCGCCGTCTACACCGCCTTCGCCGCACCCGGCGACACCATCGCCGTGCTCCCCGAAGCCGCCGGCGGCCACGCCAGCCACCACGCCCAGGGCGTCCCGGCCGTGCGCGGCCTGACCGTGGTCGACCTGCCCTACGACCCCGTCCGCCTCGACCTCGACTACCCGGCACTGCCGGGTTTCCTGCGCGAACACCGCCCGAAGGTCGTCGTCATCGGGGCGAGCATGATGCTGTTCCCGCACGACGTCGCCGCCGTCCGCGCCGCCGCCGACCAGGTCGGCGCGATCCTGCTCTACGACGCCTCCCACATGGCCGGACTCGTCGCCGGCAAGCTGTTCCAGCGCCCGCTGCACGAAGGCGCGCACGTGCTCACCTTCTCCACCTACAAGTCCTTCGGCGGACCCTCCGGCGGCTGCGTCGTCACCCGCGACCCCGAGCTCGCCGAACGCGTCTCCACCGTCGCCTACCCCGGCATGCTCGCCAACTACGACGCCGGCCGCCTGGGCGCGCTCGCCGTCACCGCCGCCGAACTCGCCGCTGACGGCACCGCCTACGCCCAGGCCTGCGTCACCAACGCCCAGACCCTCGCCGCGGCCCTGGCCGCCGAAGGGTTCCCGGTCGTCGGCCGCGACGGCGAACACACCCGCTCCCACCACCTCGCCATCGACGCCCACGACCTCGGCGGCGGCGACGCCGCGGGCCTGCGGCTCGGCGACGCCGGCATCTACCTGTCCGGCATCGGCCTGCCCTGGCAGCACCCCGACGAAGGACTGCGCGGCCTGCGCATCGGCACCCAGGAGATCACCCGCCTCGGCTTCACCCCCGCCGACCAACCCCGCATCGCCCACCTCATGCGCCGCGCCCTGCTCGACCGCGAGGCCCCCGAGCGGGTCCGCGCCGACGCCATCGCCCTGCGCCGCGAAGTCAACTCCCGTCAGACCGACTCCCGCCCGGCCGACTCCCGGTAGGTCGCACCGCCCGCGCGAACCGGTCCGCCAACGCACCCACCCGCTCCACCAGCTCCGGCGGGCCGGTCACCGTGAAATCCGCGTCCAGCATCCCCAGGTACACCGCCAACAACCCCGGCGTGTCCGCACCCACCCGCAGCACGCACCGCCCCTCGTCCACCGCCTCCACCACGGCCTCGGGCACCTTCGCCGCCACCTCCTGCGCCGAGGCCGCCACCAGCACGTCCGCCCGGAACTTCCACGTCGCCGTCACCAACCCCCGCGACACGTAGGCAGCCAGGTCCGGCGACGGCAGCTCCCGCGGCACGAACCGCGGCCCCGTCGGCACCCGCGGCGCCACCCGGTCCGCCCGGAAGGTCCGCCAGTCACCCCGCTCCAGGTCGAACGCCACCAGGTACCAGCGGCCCCGCACGTGCACCAACCGGTAGGGCTCCACCCGCCGCACCGACACCGCCCCCTCGTGCGAGGAGTAGTCGAACCGCAGCACCTCCCGCGCCCGGCACGCCGCCGCCAACGCCGTCACCACCGCAGCCGGCACCGCTGGACCCGCCGACGACACCGGCTCCACCGCGCCGACCAGCCCGTTCACCCGGTGCCGCAACCGCGCCGGCAGCACCTGCTCCAGCTTGGCCAACGCCCGCGCCGAGGTCTCCTCGATCCCCGACACCCCACGCGCGGTGCGCAACCCGATCGCCACCGCCACCGCCTCCTCGTCGTCCAGCAGCAACGGCGGCAGCGCCGCACCCGCACCCAACCGGTAGCCACCTGCCCGTCCCGGCGTCGCGTGCACCGGATAACCCAAGCCCCGCAACCGCTCCACGTCGTTGCGCACGGTCCGCGTGGTCACCGCCAACCGCTGCGCCAACTCCGGCCCCGACCAGTCCCGCGGGGTCTGCAACAGCGACAGCAGCCGCAACAGCCGCGCCGAGGTGTCCGCCATACCCGCGAATTCTGCCGCACAACGCGGAACGAACCTTTCCGCAATGGCTCCTAGCGTGGACCCCATGACGATCACCGAGTTCCGCATCGACATCCCGCAGACCGACGTGGACGACCTGCGCCACCGCCTCACCCACACCCGCTGGCCCCGCCAGACCACCACCGGCTGGCAGCGGGGAGTGCCCGTCGAGTGGCTGCGCGAGACCACCGCGTACTGGGCGCACGACTACGACTGGCGGGCCCGCGAAGCCGAACTCGACGCCTTCCCGCAGTTCACCACCGACGTCGACGGCCGCCGCGTGCACTTCCTGCACGTCCGCTCCGCCGACGCGACCGCCCCCGCCCTGCTGCTCGTGCACGGCTGGCCCGGCTCCCCGGTCGACTTCACCCGCCTGATCCCGCTGCTGCCCGACTACCACCTGGTCGTGCCGTCCCTGCCCGGCTTCGGGTTCTCCGACCCCGGCGGCGGCGTCACCCAGGCCGCGCACGCACTCGGCGTCGTCATGGAACGCCTCGGCTACGACACCTACTTCGCCCAGGCCGGGGACGCCGGCGCGGGCGTGGTCGGCGCGTTGAGCACCCTGCACCCCGAGCGGGTGCGCGCGATCCACGTCAACGGCCCCAGCCCCATGCCCTTCGGCCCGCCCCTGGACCCCGACCGGTTCACCGGACGCGACCGCGGACGGGCACAGCGGTTCAACGCCCTGCGCGAGACCGGCCTGGGCTACCTCCAACTCCAGACCACCCGCCCGCACACCCTCGGCTACGGCCTCACCGACTCCCCGGTCGCGCAACTGGCGTGGATCGCCGAGAAGTACGCCGAGTGGACCGACCCCGCCCACCCGCTGCCCGACCAGGCCATCGACCGCGACCTGCTGCTCACCAGCGCCACCGTCCACTGGTTCACCGGCACCGGCGCCACCTCCGCCCAGTTCCTCTACGAGAGCATGAACTCCGGCGACCCGTGGGCCACCCCCGCCGCCCCGGTCGGGTTCGCCGTCTTCGCGGGCGACCTGGGCATCCGGTCGCTCTACGACCCCGACGGCGTCCTGCCGCACTGGACCGAGTTCGACCGCGGCGGGCACTTCCCGGCCATGGAAACCCCCGAACTGCTGGCGGCGGACCTCCGGCTGTGGTTCGGTGGCTTCCGGTGATCACCCGACGCGCACTCAACCGCACCCTCCTGCACCGGCAGTCGCTGCTGGAACGCTCCGACCAGCCCGTCACCGCGATGGTCGAGCGGCTGGTCGGCATGCAGGCCCAGGAACCGTTCTCCGCCTACTACGGCCTGTGGTCACGGCTGCGCGGGTTCACCCCCGACGACCTGGGCACCCTGCTCACCGACCGGACCGTCGTGCGCGCCCCGCTGCACCGCGCCACCATCCACCTGGTCACCGCCGCCGACCACGCCCGCGTCGAACCCGTCCTGCGCGACGTGCTGCGCCGCCGGTTCGGCTCCTCGCCGTTCAAAGCCGTCCTGCCCGGCCTGGACCCGGGGGAGTTCACCGCCACCGCGCACGCCCTGCTGGTCGAACGCCCCCGCACCCGCGCCGAGCTCAGCACCGACCTGGCCCGGCACTGGCCCGACCGCGACCCGGAATCCCTGGGCATCGCGGCCACCCACCTGCTGCCCGTCGTCCAGATCCCGCCCCGCGGTGTGTGGGGACGCTCGGGCCGCGCGACCTGGGCCGCCGCCGACCACTGGCTGGGCACCCCCGGCAGCACTCTCGACCCCGCCCCCGACCTGGAGGGATTCCTGCGCCGCTACCTGGCCGCGTTCGGCCCGGCCACCGTCAAGGACATGACCCTGTGGTCCGGCCTGACCCGCCTCAAGGACGTCGTGCGCGGCATGGACCTGCGCGTGGTCCACGACGAGACCGGCCGCGAGCTGTTCGACGTCCCCGACGCGCCCCTGCTCGACCCCGACACCCCGGCCCCCGCGCGGTTCCTGCCCGAGTTCGACAACCTCCTGCTCGGCCACGACGACCGCACCCGCGTGATCTCCGACGAGGACTACCGGCGGGGAATCGTCATCGGCGGCAAACCCACCCTGCTGGTCGACGGCTTCGTCCACGGCACCTGGACCCTCCGCGACGGCTTGGACATCCGGATCTTCCGGCCGCTCACCGACACCCAACGGGAGGACGTCCTGGACGAGGGCACACGACTCCTCAAGTTCGCCGACGCCTCCGGCGAGGTCCGAATCACCGACGCCTGAGCCCGATCCAGGCGACCTACTCTTCGGACCCGGCCCCCTCCCGCCCCTTCTCCCTCAAGGCAGCCAGCTCGGCCGAGGCCCGATCCCACTGGGCCTCGGCCCGCTCGGCCCGAGCCAGGGTCTGCGCCCGAGCCTCCTCCAACGCCGCAACCCGCTCCCGGGTCACCCGCTCGACCTGCTCCACCCGCTCCCGTGCGGCTCGCCGCTCCTCAGCCGCCTCGGCCCGCGCCCGCTCGGCCTCACGCTCAGCCCGAGCCGCCACCTCCCGAGCCCGCACCACCTCAGCCTGAGCCCGCTCGACCTCGACCCGCGCGCGCTCCACTTCCTCCCGCGCCCGCCCCTCCAGCTCGACCCGTGCCCGCTCGACCTGCGCCCGCGCCGCTTCCTCCGCCTTCTCCACCCACTCCTGAGCCTCACCCCGCACCCGCTCGACCACCGCCTCAGCCTCGCCCCGCGCGCGCTCGACCTCGCCGCGGGCCTCCGCTCGCACCCGCTCGATCTCGCCCCGCGTGGCTTCGCGAACCTGTTCGACTTCCTTCACCGCCTGCCTGCGGGCCTGCTCGGCGGCTCGGACGGCGTCGGCCTGGGCCTGCTCGATGCGTGCCTCCGCGTCCCGGCGGATCTCCTCGACCACCGCGGCGGCCTCGGTGCGCGCGGCGGCGATCGCGGCTTCGGCCCGCTGCACCGCCTCGGTGGCCTCGGCCCGCGCCGCGTCACGCTGCTCGAACGCCAGGGCGGCGTCCCGCTCGGCCTGCTCGGCGGCGCGCACCGCGTCCTCGGTGGTCTCCTCGGCCACCCGCCGGGCCTGCTCGGCGTCCCGCCGCCGCCGTTCGGCCTTCGCGACAGCCCCTTCCGCCTCGGCCACCTTCCGCGCGGCCTCAGCCTCGGCCGCCTGCACCTGCGCCTCGGCCACCGCCGGATCCGCGATCGCCGACAACTCGCCCACCGCGGCCCCCAGGGTCGCCGACATCTGCTCGGCCAACACCCGGAACCGCTCCAGCAACTCCTCAGCCTTGATCTTGCCCGCGGTCACCCCCTGCGGCGCTTTCGTCACGGTGACGGTTTCCGCACCGCCGTGCTCTTCCTGCTGAGCCAACCGCTGCCGCTCCCGCCAAGCCCGCCACCGCGTGTGCTCCGGCAAGTCGCAGTACTCCGAAGGCCTCCCCGGCCCGCCACCCCGCAACACCGGCCGCGCGCATCCGGGGTAGTTGCAGGTCGCCGCAGAGCTTTCCGTCGTCGTCACGGCAATATCGTAGCGCTGTTTCGTCATTTCAAACGTTACGACACGCAACGCAACGCTATGCAGGGCGAACAAGGTAACTTCCGATAAGTGAACCTTATCGGAAGTCAGGGCGGGGCCAGGCTAGGCGGCAGCGCTAGGAGTTAGGGCTAGGCGTCAGCGCAGGACGGCGGCGAGGAGGTCGGTGCCCAGCGTGGTCAGGTCGGACAGGTTGAGCGTGTAGCGGACGTAACGACCCTGCCGGTGCGGGGTGAGCAGGCCCGCGCGGCGCAGGACGGCCAGGTGGCGGGACACCTCCGGCGGGGTCAGGTGCCAGGTGTGGGCCAGTTCCCCGGTGGTGTGCGGGCCGCGGGCCAGGGTGCGCAGCAGCCGCAGCCGGATCGGGTGGGCCAGGGCCTCCAAGCGCAGGGTGACGGTGTCGAGTGACACCGGTTCCGCCGGAGTCACCGGGTACTGCACGACCGGCTGCCAGCCCGGCGCGTGCACGACCACCAGGTGGGGGCTGCCGAAGACGCTGGGGATGAAGGTCACCCCGGCACCGTTGGCCGAGGTCGCCTTGTCCTGCACCTTGTCCACGACGATGCAGTCGCCGTCCAGGCTGATCGCGCCGGACACCGAGGCCAGCGCGGCCTGCACGCCCACGCGGGTGAGCAGGTCGTTCTTCAGCCGCAGGTCGGCGGCCAGGCGTGCGGCGACGCCCGGCCACGCGGCGTCGAAGAACGCCTCGGCGCACTGCTCGAGGGTGTCGCGGACCCGGGCGCGCACGGCGGTGGGGTCGGTGAGCAGGCGTTCGGCGAAGGCTTCCTGGCGTGCGC
This sequence comes from Saccharothrix variisporea, assembly GCF_003634995.1. Lineage (GTDB taxonomy): Bacteria > Actinomycetota > Actinomycetes > Mycobacteriales > Pseudonocardiaceae > Actinosynnema > Actinosynnema variisporeum. The sequence continues at coordinate 612,602 of NZ_RBXR01000001.1, forward strand.
CGCGGGCTTGGGCCAACTCCAGGGCGCGGGCGCGTTCGGTCGGGTCGGTCAGCGGGGAGCGGGTGGCGGCGCGGTGGCCGCCGCACGTGGTGACCAGGGCGGCGGTCACGTAGGTCTCGTCGTCGAGGCGGTCGACGTCGTCCAGTTCCTCGGCCAGCGTCGGCCGGGGCCGGGCCGGGAGCAGGAAGTCGGCCTGGGAGGAGCGCCACAGGAACTCGGCCTCGCGCAGCCGTTCGGCCAGTTCCGGGCGCAGCCCGGCCCACACGTCGGCGGCCCACGCGGCGCGCCGGGGGTGGTGGCCGGGTTCGGCCAGCACGTGCAGCATCGCGGTCAGCTCGGCCAACGGGGAGGCGGCGAACCGCAGCCGCTGCGCGGGTGGTCCGCTGATGTCGATGCGCACGCTCACCGGCACAGCATCGCCGACCGGGTCGCGGGCGGCGGCGTCGGTTGACGGTGTCGGTCAATCGACGTGCTCCGGGACGGTGTCGGGCCGCACCGTCACCGGCATGGTGACCAAGATCGACCCTCGTGCTCTCGTCCGCGCCTCCGGAGGTCCGCGCTACGCCGTCGCGCTGGCCGTGGACGCGTTGGGCACCGGCCTGCTGCGGCCGTTCCTGCTGCTCTACGGCGTGACGGTGCTGGCGTTGTCCCCCGCGGCGACCGGTGTCGCGATGACGGTCGGTGTCGTCGTGGGGCTGGTGTGCATGCCGGGGGTCGGGCGGTGGCTGGACCGGGGCGCGCGCAGCACGGTGGTGGCGGCGTCGATGCTGGTGCGGCTGCTCGGGGCCGTGCTGCTGCTGGTCACCCCGGCGGGGGACGTGTGGGTGTTCGGGGTGGCGGCGTTGTTGCTCGGTGTGGGCAACCAGGCGTTCCCGGCCGCGCACGCCGCCTTGGTCGCCACGGTCGCCCACGGCCGGGAGCGGGACGCGGCTCTGGCGGGTGCTCGGTCCCTGCGCAACGCCGCGTTGGGTGTCGGGGCGCTGGTCGCGATGGCGGCCCTGGCGGGTGGGCCGGGCGCGATGCAGGTGCTGGCGGCCGGGACCGGGATGGCGTACCTGGTGGCGGCGGTGGTGGCGTGGTCGGTCCACGTGCACGCCGATCCGTCCGCCGGCGCGGCCGAGGAGGGCGGGGACGTGACCGGGATGTGGGGGCTGTTGGCGGCGAACGTGGTCTACGTGTTCTGCCTCAACGTCCCCGAGATCGCGTTGCCGCTGGTCCTGGTGACGCACCTGGACGCGTCGCCGGTGTGGTCGGCGGTGATCTTCGTGGCCAACACGGTGCTGGTGGTCACCTTGCAGGTCCCGGTGACCGTGGCGATGTCCCGGCTGTCGCGGCGGACCGTGCTGGCGCTGGCCGGTGTGGTGCTCGCCGGGTCCTACCTGGGGTTCCTGGCGGCTTCCGCGCTGGGGCCGTGGGCGGTGGCGGTGGTGTCGGTGGTGTGCACGCTCGGCGAGATCCTCTACGCGGGCAGCGCGACGGCCCTGGTCACGGTGCTGGCGCCGCCCCGGGTGCTGGGGCGCGCGCTGGCCCGCTTCGAGCTGTCCAGCGGTTTCGGTCTGGCCGTCTCGCCCGCGGTGATCACCGGGTTGGCCGCCCACGGCCCGACCGCGTTGTGGGGCGGTCTCGCGGCGGCGACGTTGCTGTCCGCCACCGCCGTCACCCGGGACCGGTCGGCGAGTGCCACACCGGTCAGCGGCACGCGGTGAGGACGGTGGTGCGCAGCCAGCGGTGGGCCTTGTCGCTGTCCAGGCGGGTGTGCCAGAGCAGGGACACCGTCACCTCCGGAGGCGGGAAGGGCAGGGCGAAGGTGTGCAGGCCGGCGCGCAGCGTGGCGGTGTGCCGGTCGGGGACGGTGGCGACCAGGTCGGACGCGCGGGCCAGCGCCACCGCCGCGCCGAAGCCGTCCACGACGGTGACCACGTCCCGGTGGTGGCCGGTCGGGCGCAGCGCCAGGTCGACCAGGCCCTCGGTGAGGCCGCGGCGGGAGACGTTGACGTGGCGGGCGGCGGCGTACCCGGCGGTGGTGACCTCGCCGGTCGACAGGGGGTGTTCGGGGCGGACCACGCCGACGAAGGTGTCGGAGAACAGCGGGGTGCTCAGGACGTCCGGGGGCAGCGGGTCCTCCACGACGGCGGTGTCGAGGTCGACGGTGTCGCGCAGCGGGGCGGTGTCCTTGCCGGCTTTGCGCAGGAACCGCAGCCGCACGCCGGGGGCTCGTGCGCCGACCTCGGCGACCAGGCGCGGGCCGAAGGCTTCGACGAAGCCGTCGCTGCCGCGGATGGTGAAGGTCCTGGTCAGGGTGGGCAGGTCGAGGTGGTGCGCCGGGCTCAGGACGTCCTCGGCCTCCCGGACCAGGGCGCGGACGCGGTCGCGCAGCTCCAGGGCGCGCGGGGTGGGGACCAGGCCCCGGCCGGCCTTGACCAGCAGCGGGTCGCCGGTCGCGCGGCGCAGGCGGGCCAGCGCGCGGCTCATCGCGGACGGGCTCAGGGCCAGGCGGTGGCCGGCGCGGGTGACGCTGCCCTCCTCCAGCAGCACGTCGAGGGTGATCAGGAGGTTGAGGTCGGGGCGGGCCATGCGGCGGACGATACCTGGCGTCGCGTGCACAGGTCCGTTGCGATCTGTGCGTCTTCCGCCACGTGCGGGCCGGACCTACGTTGCGGGCATGAGATCAACCGCAGCCGCGCTCACCGCGCTCTCGTTGTCGATGTTGTTGCCGTCCTTGGGGATCAGCATCGCCAACGTCGCCCTCCCGACCCTGTCCACGGCGTTCGACGCGCCCTTCACCGCCGTGCAGTGGGTGGTGATCGGGTACCTGCTGACGATCACCGTGCTGGTGGTGGCGTTGGGGCGGCTCGGTGACGTGGTCGGTCGGCGGCGGCTGCTGGTGGGCGGCATCGCGGTGTTCGCCGTGGCGACGCTGCTGTGCGGGCTGGCGCCGTCGTTGCCGCTGCTGGTGGCCGGTCGGGCGCTCCAGGGCGTGGGTGCGGCGTGCATGATGGCGCTGACCGTGGCGTTCGTCGGCGAGACCGTGCCCAAGGAGCGCACCGGCAGCGCGATGGGCCTGCTGGGGACGATGTCGGCGGTCGGCACCGCGACCGGTCCGGCGCTGGGCGGGCTGCTCATCGCGTGGTCGGGGTGGCGAGCGATCTTCCTCGCCGTCGCGCCGCTGGCGGTGGTCGCGCTGGTGCTGGCCCACCGGGTGCTGCCCGCGACGCCGCCGCGTCCGGCGCAGCGCACCGGCGCGGTGTTGCGGGAGGTGCTGCGGGACCGGGTGCTGGTGGCCGGGTTGACCACGAGCGCGCTGGTGTCGGCGGTGATGATGACGACGCTGGTGGTCGGTCCGTTCCACCTGACGGGGGTGCTGGGGCTGGCGCCGGCGCTGGTCGGTCTGGTGATGTCGGCGGGCCCGGCGGTGTCGGCGCTGACCGGGGTCCCGGCCGGTCGCGCCACGGACCGGTTCGGCACGCGGGCGATGGTGTTGGCGGGGCTCGGCGGGATCGTGGGCGGGTCGCTGGTGCTGGCCTTCATGCCGCCCGCGGTCGGGGTCGTGGGGTACGTGCTGCCGCTGGTCGTGGTGACCGCGTCGTACGCGGTGTTCCAGGCGGCGAACAACACCGGCGTGATGAAGGACGTCCCGGCTCGCGACCGGGGCCTGGTGTCGGGGATGTTGACGCTGTCGCGCAACGTGGGGCTGATGAGCGGCGCGTCCCTGATGGGCGCGGTCTTCACCTTCGCCGCCGGCACGTCCGACGTCACCGGGGCCGCGGCGGCGGAGGTGGCGCGGGGGACGCGGTGGACGTTCGTCGTGGCGGCGGGGCTGGTCGCGGTGGGTGTGGCCGTGGTGCTGCGGGCCCGGGTCAGGACGAGCGCAGCACCCAACGCCACCGGGCCAGCGCGCGCCGGGTCGTGACGGTGTGCGGGTGCTCCGCGCCCAACACCCGGGACCGGTCTTGCAGCAACTGCTCCAACGCCGTCACCGCGGCGGTCGGGTCGCCGGCGTCGCCCCGCGAGTAGGCGATGTTGTGGCGGGTGGTGAAGGTGTGCGGGTGCTCGGCGCCCAGCACGCGCAGGTGGTCGTCCAGCAGGGCTTCCAGGGCGGCCACCGCGCCGGCGTGGTCCCCGGCCCGGCCGCGCCAGAAGGCGATGTTGGCCCGGGTGGTCAGCGTCTCGGGGTGGTCGGCGCCCAGCACCCTCGACCGGTCGGTCAGCAGTGCCTCCAGCGCGGCCATCGCCCCGGCCGGGTCGCCGGCTTCCCCGCGCCAGTAGGCCAGTTCGTGCCGCGAGGTGAGGGTGAGCGGGTGGTCCGGGCCCAGCAGGCGCGACCGCAGCGCCACCAGTTCCTCGAACTCGGCGACGGCCTGCGCCGGACGGCCGGCCGCGCCTTGGCGACGCGCGATGTTGTGGCGGGTCCGCAGCGTGCTCGGGTGTTCGTGACCCACCACGCGTCTCTGGTCGCGCAGCACCTCCTCCAGTCCGCGCAGCGCGCCCGCGGTGTCGCCCGCCTCGCCCTGCCAGTACGCGGTGTAGTAGCGGACCGCCATCGCGTCGGGGTGGTCGCGGCCCAGCCGGTGGGCGACCGCCGGGTGCAGGGCGCGGTAGTAGGTGTGCGCGGCGGTGACCTGGCCGCTGTCGCCCAGGCTGTTGCCGTGCCGGAACACCAGGTGGTGGCACTCCGACGACCACAGCGCCGGTCCGGCCACGTCGATCAGGGTGGACGCGTTCGCGCGCAGGGTCTTGGCCAGCGCCGCGTCGTGCTCGACGGCCGGCCACGCGTGCAGGAGCGCGTCGGCCACCGCGCGGGCCAGGGTGTCGCCGAGGTCGGCGGGGTACTCGTCGCGGACGGCGCGCTGGACCAGGGCGTGCACGCGGACCGACGCGCGGGGCGAGGCGGGGTCGAAGGTGACCAGGCTGAGGCGGTGCAGGCAGGTCAACGCGTCACGGGCGCGTTCGGCGTCCACCGCGCCGCCGCCGACGTGCCGCAGGTGGGCGAGCACGGGTGGGGTCGTCAGGACGTCGAGGGGCACTCCGTTGGGGTCCAGCAGCGCGAGCGCGGCCAGCAGCGGCGCGGCCAGTCCGGCGGGTTCGAGCCGGTCGGCCAGTTCGACGCTCAACGACCACGTGGCGGCCACGGTGGTGCGGTGCCGGTCGGGTAGGGCGGCCTGCTCGGGCAGGACCGAGGCGAGGGTGCGCTGCCGGTCGGTGAACCGCGCCAGGTACTCGGCGCAGGTCAGGTGGCGGTCGGCGAGGTAGGCGGCGGCCTGGGCCAGCGCCAGCGGGAGGTGCCCCAGCGCGTGGGCGAGGTCGGCGGCGGCGCCGGTGCGGCGCGCGTCGGCGGCGAGCTTGCGTTGCAGGTAGGCGACCGATTCGCGCGGGTGGAACAATCCGACGTCCCACACGCGGCTGCCGGCGTGGCGCAGGGCCGCGTCGCGGCGGCGGGTGGTGACGACGGTCTGCCCGGTCGGTGTCTCGGGCGGCCACAGGTCGTGCAGGTCGGAGGGGCGGCGCACGTCGTCGAGCACCACCAGCCAGCGCGCGGGGGTCGTGGCCAGCCAGTCGAGGAACCGGTGGGCGCACACCTCCTCGGAGCCCCGGTGGACCCCGGTCAGCTCGGCGCCCAACCGGGCGTAGTCGGTGACGACCTCTTCCCGCGACGCCGCCGTGATCCACACCAGGAGGTCGACCTCCCCGCGGCTCCACGCGCGTTCGGCGTGCTCGGCGGCCAACTGCGTCTTGCCCACGCCGCCCAGACCGGACAACACGGCGGTGTGGAGGCGGGCGGGTGGCGGGGCGGCCAACGCCTCGCTCAGCTCCGCGCCGATCGAGCGGTGCTGGAACGCCTCGGCGCGCGGGGGCAGGCGGGCGGTCCGGAAGGGCAGGCCGACCTCGGGGTGCGGCGCCGGCGGGCCGTGGGCGGACTGGACGACGTCGCCGTGGATCACGCCCGCCTGCAGGACCGGGGCGCGGGGCGTGCCGCGGGCGGTGTTGGCCACCACGCCGTCCCTGCGGCCTCGGCGCCGCTCCGGCCGCGAGGCCGCCGACCACCGGTCGGTCATGTCGCGGCGGCGGTCGTCGGTGGCTGGCCCGGGACCTCGGCGACGGTCGTGCCCCGGTCGTGGTCCTCGGCGGGTGTCGTGGCCCGGTCGGGTCCGCCGGCGTTCGGCGCGTCCCCGTCCGGCGGGTCCGGCCAGCTCAGCACGGCGGCGACGACCTCGACCACCGTCCCGGCGACCTCGCGGTGCGGTTCGATCTGCCCGAGCGAGTCGTCCGCGCGGTAGGCCTCGGCGTCGTCCTCGGCCCGCACCAGGACCACGTCGGCCCCGCCGCCCCAGTCGTGCCGGTAGCGCAGGCCGGCCAGACCGTGGTCGTCACGGATCTCCCGGCCCTGGAAACCCTTGTCGTGCAACGCCTTGAGCGCCGTGATCGCCTCGGGGTCCGGCTCGGGGAACTCCGTGTTCGGCGGCATCGACCGCATCGCCCAACCTCCTGCTCACCAGCGGGGCAGGCGGTCGACCGCCTGCCACCGCGAGGGCATGGGCGGGGTCTCCCGACCGGACGCGCCGCTTGGTGTCCGACCCGGGCGCGGCGGACCGCGCTGCCGGTCGGAAGCGACCCGCCGCTGACCTATCCAGGTCTATGTGATTATCACAGTTGTGATAATCACATAGGCTAGGTCCGTTCAGGTGGAGTTGCCCGACCGCCGCTCCCCCGGACGGAGACGAGGCCCCATGTCGGTACCGATGAACCCGCGCCTGCTGCGCAGGCTGATCGCGCTCAAGATGGTCCACTTCCGGACCCGGGCGGGACTGACGCAGGCGGACGCGGCCCGCATCCGCGGCTGCGCGCAGTCGCGCATCCACTACATCGAGAGCCGGCGCACCCTGCCCAACGAACAGGACCTGCGCCTGCTGCTACCCGCCTACGGCGTCGACCGACCGACGATCGACAGCTTCCTGGACCTGCTGCCGGTCGCGCGCAAGCGCAACTGGTACGACAGCCTGCCCGAGGCGGTGATGCCGAGCTGGTTCGGCGACTTCGTCGCCTTCGAGGAAGCCGCGAAGGAGATCGAGAGCTTCCAGTGCATGCTCATCCCGGGTCTGCTCCAGACCGAGAGCTACGCGAGCGCGGTGCTCCGGACGCTCAAACCCGACTTGTCGGACGACGAGGTGGGGCGTCGAGTCGGGGTGCGGATGCGGCGGCAGGCGACCGTCCTGGACGCCGAGCGGTCCACCACCCGCATCCGGGCCGTCGTGACCGAGGCCGCGCTGCGGACCGCGGTCGGTGGCCCGGAGACGCACCGCACCCAACTGCTCCACCTGCTCGAGCGGGCACGGCACCCGCGGATCGAACTGCAGGTGATCCCGGCAGACATCGGAGCACACGCCGGGCTCGACGGTTCCTTCACCCTCTTCCGGTTGCCGATCGAAGACGATCCCGGACTGGTCTACATGGAGGACAGGCTGCGTGGCCATTACTACGAAGAGACCGACGCGATAAATGAGTACTCCTCAGTATTTATGAGCCTCCGCCGCTCCGCGCTGACCCCACACCTAAGCTCGGCGATGATCAGTTCCGTCGCCGAGGAGATTTCGTGACCCGATCCCGTGGAATCGCCGTGCTCAACGGCGTTGTCGGCCGCAAGAGCAGCTACACCGGAAGCGGCGACTGCGTCGTGGTGGCAGCCGTTCCCCACTGCGCCTGGGTCGGGATCCGCGACTCGAAACTCACCGGGGAGCGGGCCGTCGAGCAGACGATCGTGGTGCCGCTCGACCGGTTCCGCCAGTTCGTGGACAGCCTGCGCTGACCTCGACCGGCGGGCGTCCTGGCGCTGCCGCAGACCTCCGACCTTTGTCTTCGGCATCCTGGAGACCATGAGCATCAGGACCGTGTCGTCCAAGGTCGTCTACGAGAACCGGTGGCTGTCGGTGCGGGAGGACCGCATCGAGTTGCCCGACGGCTCCCCCAGCCTCTACTCGGTGGTCGACAAGCCGGACTTCGCGCTGATCGTCCCCTTCGAGGACGACGGGTTTCACCTGGTCGAGCAGTTCCGGTACCCGACCGGGCGGCGGTCGTGGGAGTTTCCGTCCGGGTCGGTGGCCGGTGCGGGCGGGCCGGAGGAGGTGGCGGCGGTCGAGTTGGTCGAGGAGACCGGGATCCGGGCCGCGCGGTGGGAGCGGCTGGGGTTCGCGCACTGCGCCAACGGGTTCTCCACGATCGGGGTGCACGTCTTCCTGGCCACCGGGTTGACGCACGGCGAGCCGGCGCGGGAGGTGACCGAGCAGGACATGCGGCAGCGGTGGTTCGCGCGGGGTGAGGTGGAGGAGATGGTACGGGGTGGGGTGATCACCGACTCCCCCACGATCACCGCGTTGCTGCTGCTGTCGCTGTGGGAAAGATCGTTGCGCGACACGAACGGGTGAGGCTAGGGTCGGCGGCGTGACTGCCGGGTCGGCCTTGGGCCATTACCGAGACGGGCACCCGGCTCAGGTTTGAGCAGCGGGCGGGCCAGGGGTCCGCCGCACCTCCGGGACGTAGACGACTGTCCTCTTCGTACTTCCATCCCGGAGAAAACCCTTATGCCACTTAATTTCAACCAGCAGGTCGTCGACGAGTTCCGCGCCAACCACGGCCGCGTCGGCGGGTTCTTCGCGGGCGCGCGCCTGATCCTGCTCACCACCACGGGCGCCCGGTCCGGCCGGCCGCACACCGTGCCGCTGGGCTACCTGCCCGACGGCGGCCGCATCCTGGTCATCGGCTCGGCGGGCGGGTCGGACCGGCACCCGGCGTGGTTCCACAACCTGCTGGCCGACCCGAAGGCCACCGTCGAGGACGGCGTGTTCACCTACGAGGCCAAGGCGACCGTCCTGCGCGGCGCGGAACGCGACGAGGTGTTCGCCCGCGCGGTCGAGGCCGATCCCGGGTGGGCCGAGTACCAGGCCAAGACCAGCCGCGTGATCCCCGTGGTCGCGCTGGAGCAGGTCGCGGGCGGCCCGCCCAACGCGTCCTCCTTCGGCGAGGGCCTCAAGCTGCTGCACGACGCGTTCCGCCGCGAACTGGCGCTGATCCGGGCCGAGGCCGCGAAGTCCGGGCCGCGGATCGGGGCGCAGCTGCGGGTGAACTGCCTGACCCTGTGCCAGGGCCTGGAGTTCCACCACCGGTCCGAGGACGGCGGCGTGTTCCCGGCGCTGGCCGACCGGTACCCGGAGCTGGCGCCGGTGATGGCCCGGCTGCGCGAGGAGCACACCACCGTCGCCCGGCTGCTGGCGGAACTGCGGGCGGCGCTGGACGGGGAGGACGGTGTGCTCGTGCTGGCCGAGGTGGACCGGCTCGTCGCGGAGCTGGAGGCCCACCTGACCTACGAGGAAGAGCAGCTCATCCCGCTGCTGGACGCCTGAAGGTGACCGCCGTGCCCGAACCCGCCGTGCCCGAACCCGCCGACGTCACCGGACCGGCCAGCGTCACCGGACCGGCCGTGACCGGACGCGCCTTGACCGGACCCGACGACCTCGTCGAACTCGACCTCGTCGAACTCGACCTCGTCGAACTCGACCTCGCCGACGAGGCCACCGCCGTCGCCGTGCACCGCGTCGGCCTGCGGTCCTACGCGGTGGAGGCGGCGCTGATCGGGTCGGACGCCATCCCGGCGCTGCACGAGACCGTGGCCGACGTGCGGGCCCTGCCGCTGCGGTGGCTGGGCGCGCACATGGACGGTGTGCTCGCCGGGTTCATCGCCTGGGCGCACGAGGGCGACGAGCTCGACGTGGACCGGCTGTGCGTGGACCCGGACCACTTCCGCCGCGGCCTGGGGCGACGGTTGGTGGCCGCGGTCCTGGCGTTCGGCGCCCCGGTGACGGTGTGCACGGGCGCGGCCAACGCACCCGCGGTGGCCCTGTACGAGGGGGTGGGGTTCACGCGGGTGGGGACGTTCGAGCCGGAGCCGGGCTTGGTGCTGGCCCGGTTCCGGCACCCAGGAACGCGCTGAGCACCGGCGCGAACCCGGCGGCGAGCGGATCGCCACCGGGGACGGCCAGGTCGTGATCGGCGCCGGGGAACACGGCCAGGCCGGTGGCGTGCGGGGCGAACACGGCCACGCTCTCCGGCACCGGCACCAGGTCGTCCGCGCCGCCGAACAGGGCCAGCAGCGGGCACCTCACGCGCGGCAGCAGGTCGGCCGGGTCGAGGTCCATGTTGCGCACGAAGAACGACACCCGTTCCGGCAGGTCGTAGACCAGCGAGACCTGCGGGTACCACGGCTGGTCGCGCAGGCGTTCCTGGTCGCGGAGCACGTCCTCGACCGGGTCGCCCGCGCGCAGCCGGCGGGTGCGTTCGTCGACCCACGCCATCGCCTCGGCGACCGGCAGCCCGGCGGCCTCGACGGACCGCTGGATCCGCCACCGCTCCTGCGCGGCCATCGACACCCCGGGCCCGGACACCGTCACCACGTGCGCGACCGGCGCGGTGGCGGCGGCCAGCAGCGACACCCACCCGCCCTGGCTCCAGCCGATGAGCCCGACCCGGTCGGGGTCCACGCCCGGCCGGCCGCGCAGCACGTCGACGGCCGCCAGCGCCTCGGCGGCGCGGTCGGCCAGGGACTGGTCGCGCCAGTTGCCCGGGGAGGTGCCGCAGCCGGGCTTGTCGTGCCACAGCACCGCCGCGCCGCAGCCGCTGATCCGGTCCGCCCACCGGGTCATGTCCTCCACGGCGGAGTTGCCGGACCCGTCCACGAACACCAGGCCGGGCAGGAGCCGGTCGGGGTCGTGGCGGACGCGGGCGCGCAACGGGCCGACAGCGGTGTCCTCGTCGATCCACACGAACCCCACGGTAGCCACGTGTTGATCGAGGACCGTTCCTGACCTCGATAGTGCCTAGCGTCGACGTCATGACCGAGGTTCGAGAGTTCCGCATCGACGTCCCACAGGCCGACCTGGAGGACCTGCACGACCGGCTCGCCCGCACCCGCTGGGTCGCGCAGCTGCCCGGCGGGTGGGCGCGCGGGGTGGAGTCGGGGTGGTTGCGGGAGATGGTGGCGCACTGGCGGGACGGGTTCGACTGGCGGGCGCAGGAGGCTCGGCTCAACGCGTTCCCGCAGTTCGTGACCGAGGTCGAGGGGCTGGACGTGCACTTCCTGCACGTCCGGTCGCAGGACCCGGACGCGCTGCCGTTGCTGCTGGTGCACGGCTGGCCCAACTCGTTCGTGGAGTTCGTCGACCTCGTCGGGCACTTGCGGCACTTCCACCTGGTGATCCCCAGCGTGCCCGGGTTCGGGTTCTCCCAGGCCCCGCGGGACCGGTTCACGGTGGCGGACGCGGGGCGGGTGTTCGCCGCGCTGATGGACCGGCTCGGGTACGCCCGGTACGGCGTGCAGGGCGGTGACCTGGGCGCCTACCTCGCGCCGGAGGTCGCCAAGGCCGCGCCGGACCGGGTGGTCGGGGTGTACGTGACCGCCGGGCTCGGGTTCCCCACCGAGGAGGACGAGCTGACCGACGACGAGCGGCGGTCGCTGTCGTGGATGTCGGAGTGGTCGAGCGGGGCGGTGGACCACCACGGGTTGTTGCGTGCCGCGCCGCAGACCTTCGCCTACGCCTGGAACGACTCGCCGGTGGGGTTGCTGGCGTGGATGATGCAGAAGTTCAGGGAGTTCGCGGTGACGGTGGAGCTGCCGGAGCAGGCCATCGACCGCGACCTGCTGCTGCTCAACACCTCCCTGTACTGGTTCACCGGCACGGCGGGCTCGTCGTCGTGGTTCATGTACGACACCGAGCGGTTCGCCTGGCCGCTGGGGCAGGACCTGGTGCCGACCGGCGTCTACAGCGGCCCGCCCGGCATCCGGCGGTTGGCCGAGCGGCACAACCGGATCGTGCACTGGCCGGAGGGCAATCCCGGCGGCCACTTCGTGGCGATGGAGGAGCCGGTGGTGTTCGCCAAGGACCTCTCGACCTTCTTCGGCGGCCTGCGGTGAGCCCGCGAGTGGTGAGCCGGCCTGCGGTGAGCGTCGTGGCGCGGCGGATGGCCCGACACCACCTCACCGCGCCGGGCGCTTCGGCCGCCGAGGTGGTGCGGGCGATGTGCGGGGCGCACGCGCAGATCGGGTCGGCCGCCGAGCTGTCCGTGGGGCTGCGGCTGGCGGGCGCGACCCGCCAGACCGTCCGGGACGCGCTGTGGGTGGACCGGACGCTGGTCAAGACCCGAGGCCCGCGCGGCACGGTGCACCTGCTGCCCGCCGAGGACCTGCCGATGTGGTTGGGCGCGCTGGAACACCTGCCCGTCGCCCTGGACCTGCTCACCCCGGCGCAGACCGACCAGGTGGTCGCGGCGATCGCCGACGCCCTGGCCGACGCCGAGCTGACCGCGGCGGAGCTGACCGACGAGGTCGTGGCCAGGACCGGGCCGTGGGCGGGCGAGAGGGTCATGGAAGCCTTCCAGGACAAGTGGCCCCGGTGGATGCAGGCCATGCACGTCGCCGCCAACCGGGGCGCGTTGTGCTTCGCCCCGAACAAGGGCCGCAAGACCGCTTACACCAGCCCGGCCCGGTGGGTGCCCGGCGTCCGACCCGACCCGGACGGCGGGGTGTGGCTGCTGGAGCACTACCTGCGCTCCTACGGCCCGGCCCGCCCGGAGCACTTCGCTCGGTGGCTGGCCGCGCCCAAGCGGTGGGTGGACGGCCTGTTCGCGCGGGCGGACGTCGAGGAGTGCGCGGGCGGGTTCGTGGTGCGCGGTGACCTGGAGTTCCCGGCCGAGCCGCCGCGCGGGGTGTGGCTGCTGCCCTACTTCGACGCGTTCGCGGTCGGCTGTCACCCCAGGTCGGAGCTGTTCCCGGGTCGTGCGGCGGAACGGGCGCTCAACGGCGGCCAGGCGGGCAACTTCCCGGTCGTGCTGGTGGACGGCGTGGTGGCCGGGGTGTGGCATCAGCGGCGGTCGGGGCGTCGGATCGCGGTGACCGTGGAGACCTTCGCCGAGCTGTCCGCCCGGCAGCGCCGCGAGCTGGAGGACCAGGTGGAGCGGGTGGGGGCGGTCGTGGAGGGGCGAGCGGAGCTGGTCCTCGGCCCGGTCACGGTCGGCCCCCACGCCTAGGCGGCCAGGGTCACGCCGATCGAGGCCCCGATCTGCATGCTGACCGGCACCGCCGCCCCGGCCACACCGGCGTCCGGTCCGGCGTCGCGGGTGGCGGTGTTGTTGGCGTGCGCCATCACCCAGCCGCCGCCCAGCCCCATCAACACCATGCTCGGCAGGGCGTCGGTCCAGTAGCTTCCGCCGCCGAGCAGCACCACCGCCAGTCCGGCCAGCACCAGCCCGCTGACCAGCGGGAACGGCACCCGGAGGTGGGCGGCGAGCAGGATCGCCGCCGTGTAGGGCAGGAAGGCGACGCCGGCGAGGGCGGGGCCGAGGCCGAGGGTGGTCTGGAGGTGGAAGGTCAGGTCGTAGAGGGCGCCGAACGACGCCGTCGACAGGGCCAGGACCGCCAGGTAGGCGCCGGCGCGGGCCGGGTGGCGCAGGACCCGGGGCGGCAGCAGCGGGTTGGGCGTGCGGTGCTGGTGCCACCAGAAGACCGCCAGGGGCACCGCGCCGAACCACCAGCCGTGGACGACCATCGCCAGGCCGGCGGTGGCCAGGACCGCGCCGACGACGTCGATGCGGCCCCCGGTGCCCGGGGCGGGGACGACCGTGGCGAGGATGCCGATCAGGGCGACGGCGGCCAGCGGCAGCCCGAGGTACATGCTCCACCGCCAGTCGAGCACCTGGGTGAGGGTGCCGCCGAGGACCAGTCCGACGCCGGAGGAGCTGCCCATGATGGTGCCCCAGATCCCGAACGCCCTGGCCCGGTCCTCCGGCGTGGTGAACGAGGTGCCCAGCAGCGCGAGCGCGGCCGGGGTGTAGAGCGCGCCGAACACGCCTTGCAGGACGCGCGCGGCGATGATCGTCGTGGCGTCGAACGCCAGCCCGCCCAGCAGGGACGCGGCGGCGAAGCCGAGCACGCCCACCAGCAGGCAGCGGCGGCGGCCCAGCAGGTCGGACAGGCGTCCGCCGAGCAGCAGGCAGCCGCCGAAGGCGAGGGCGAACCCGGCGACGACCCAGCGGGTGGCGTCGGCGGACAGGCCGAGGTCGTGGCGCAGGGACGGCAGCGCGATGGTCACGATGGTGGCGTCCACGGCGATCATGAGCTGTCCCAGGCCGAGGGCGAGCAGGCCCCACCAGCGGCGGGTGTCGGTTCGCAGCACGTCTCCCCCAAAAGGTTGGTCACGCCAATGTTGGCACGGCCAACGCTAGCCGATCGTTGGTGCGACCAACAAGTGGGTAGACTGCGGCGCATGGAGACGACAGGTGCGCCCGCGCGGCTGCGCGGCAGGCCCAGTTGGCTGCTCAACTCGGCGGCCCTGCAAGCCACCCGCCTGGTCAACGACGGGTTCGCCGCGGTCGGCGCGCGCCGCTACCACTACAAGCTGCTGGCCACGCTGGAGGAGTTCGGGCCCGCCAGCCAGGCCGACCTCAGCCGCCGCGGCGGGGTGGACCGCAGCGACGTCGTGGCCGCGGTCAACGAGATGGCCGAGCGCGGGTTCGTGGAACGCGCGGTGGACCCGGCCGACCGGCGGCGCAACATCGTCACGATCACCGAAGCGGGCACGCGGCACCTGGGGCACCTGGACGAGGTGCTCGCCGGGGCGCAGGACGCGCTGCTGGCGCCGCTGTCCGCCGCCGAGAGGGAGGACCTGGTGGGCATGCTCAGCCGGATCGTGGAGCACCACTCGTGAGGGCCGTCGTGCTCAGCGGGCCGGGGCCGGTGGAGAACCTGGCGCTGGTGGAACTGCCGGTGCCCGAGCCGCCGCCGGGGTGGGTGCGCATCCGGGTGCGGGCGTTCGGGCTCAACCGGTCCGAGCTGCACACCCGGCTGGGACTGGCCGAGGGCGTGGTGTTCCCGCGCGTGCCCGGCATCGAGGCCACCGGCGAGGTCGACAGCGACTGCGACCTGCCGCGCGGGCAGCAGGTGGCGGCCATGATGGGCGGCATGGGCCGGGTGTTCGACGGCGGGTACGCCGAGTACACCGTGGTGCCGCGCGCCAACGTCGTGCCGTTCCGCTCCGAGCTGCCGTGGGAGGTGCTGGGCGCGGTGCCCGAGACCCTCCAGACCGCGTACGGCTCGCTGACCACGGGCCTGGACCTGCGCGGCGGGCAGACCCTGCTCGTTCGGGGCGGCACCTCCGCGCTCGGGTTCGCCACCACCGCCCTGGCCAAGGACCTCGGCGCGACCGTGCTGGCCACCACCCGCTCACCGGACCGGCTGGACGTGCTGCGCAAGCACGGCGTGGACCACGCCCTGGTGGACGACGGGAACGTGGCCGCGCAGGTCAGGGAGCTGTACCCGGACGGGGTGGACGCGGCGCTGGAACTGGTCGGCACCCCGACCCTGCCCGACACGCTCGCGGCGACCCGCGTGCACGGCACGGTGTGCTTCACCGGGATGCTGTCCAACCAGTGGCTGGTGCGCGACTTCTACCCCATCGGCTACCTGCCCAAGGGCGTGCGGCTGACCGCGTACGGCGGCGAGGCCTCCGACCTGCCCGCCGAGGTGCTCCAGCGCTACCTCGACCAGGTCGCGGCGGGCGAGGTCGACCCCGGCCCGAGGACGGTCTACCGCCTGGAGGACATCCGCGCCGCGCACGACGACCTGGAGCACAACCGCCGGGTCGGCAAGCTGGTCGTGGTGCTGTAGGAGATTCGTCGCGGCGGAGGTGTCGATCCGGCGGCCGGCCGTTCGTGTAGAGGGCGAACCGACCCCACGGGAGGACGTCATGACGCACTACCTGATCAGCGTGATCGAGCCGACCGGCTACGACATCCCCGAGCCGGAGGTGCTGGAGAAGATCATGCACGACGTGGAGGCCGTGGACGCCGACATGCGCGAGCAGGGCGTGTGGGTGTTCGCCGGCGGCCTGCACGGGCCCGAGGCGGCGACCACCCTGCGGCCCGACGGTGACGGGGTGCTGGTCACCGACGGGCCGTTCACCGAGGCCAAGGAGCACATCGGCGGGTTCTCCATCATCGACGTGCCCGACCTGGACGCCGCCCTGGAGTGGGGGCGGCGGATGAGCGTGGCGTGCACGCTGCCGGTGGAGGTGCGCCCCTTCCACACCCTGCCGGGCTGATGACCGGACGGGTCGAGGAGGTCTTCGGCCGCGAGTACGGGCGCTCGGTGGCCGTCCTGGCCCGCGTGTTCGGCGACCTCGACATCGCCGAGGACGCGGTCCAGGACGCGTTCGCCGAGGCCGTCCGCCGCTGGCCGGAGACCGGCGTGCCGCCCAGCCCGGCCGGCTGGATCATCACCACCGCCCGCAACCGGGCGCTGGACCGGCTGCGCCGCGAGGCCCGCCGGGACGACAAGCACGCCCAGGCCGCGCTGCTGCACGCCCGCGAGGAACCGGAGGCGGTCGAGGTGGTGACCGACGACCGGTTGCGGCTGATCTTCACCTGCTGCCACCCCGCGCTGAACCTGCCCGCCCGGGTCGCGCTGACCCTGCGGCTGCTGGGCGGGCTGACCACGGCCGAGATCGCACGGGCGTTCCTGGTGCCCGAGGCGACCCTGGCGCAGCGGCTGGTGCGGGCCAAGAACAAGATCCGCACCGCCCGCATCCCCTACCGCGTGCCCGGCGAGGCCGAGCTGCCCGACCGGCTGCGGGCGGTGCTCGCGGTGGTCTACCTGGTGTTCAACGAGGGCTACGCGGCCTCCTCCGGCGAGCACCTGGTGCGCCGCGACCTGTGCGCCGAGGCGATCCGGCTGGGCCGGCTGCTGGTGGAGCTGATGCCCGACGAGCCCGAAGCGGTCGGGCTGCTCGCGCTGATGCTCCTCCAGCACGCCCGGCTGCCCGCCCGCGTGGACTCCCGCGGCGCGCTGGTGCGGCTGGCCGACCAGGACCGGTCGCTGTGGGACGCCGGGCTGCTGGCCGAGGGCCGTGCGCTGGTCCGGTGGTGCCTGCGCCGCAACCAGCCGGGTCCCTACCAGATCCAGGCGGCGGTCAACGCCGTGCACAGCGACCCGCCGCCCACCGACTGGCGGCAGGTCGTCGCCCTGTACGACCAGCTCATGGCCGTCGCGCCGTCTGCCGTGGTGGCGCTGAATAGGGCGGTCGCCGTGGCAGAGGTCGACGGGCCGGCGGTCGCTGTGGGCCTTGTGGACGCGCTGTGTATGGATAGCTACCACCACTACCACGCTGTCCGGGCGGAACTGCTGCGCAGACTGGGCCGCGCGGACGAGGCGGCAGCGGCCTACCGGCGGGCGTGGGAGCTGGCCGGGAACGCAGCGGAACGGGAACTGTTGGCGCGCGCACTCAGTGAAGTCGGCGGACCAGGTCCGCCACCTCCTCCGGCGTGAACTCCAGCGCGAGGTGCCCGATCGTCAGCTCCAGCGCGCACACGCCCGGAGCCACGGACTTGGGGAAGCGGGGCAGCTCGACGCCGGTCTCCTCCAGCAACTTCTCCGCCGCCGGCTTGACCGCGGCACGCGGCACCGGCAGGTGGATGTGGAACAACGGTGTCTGCGGCACGACGGGCACGGTACGCGCATACCCGTCGGCGTTGACGGCCGCCGCCACCGCACGGGCGTGGGCGAGGAACTCCGGCATCCTGGGCAGGGTCTCGTCCAACCCCAGGTCGGCGGCCACCGCGAGGGGCCACAGGTCGGGCAGGTTGCCGCCGAGTCGCGTTCGCCACACCCCGGCCTCGTCGATCGTCTCCCGGTCGCCGGCCAGCACCGCGCCGCGCACGCCTTCCAGGCCCTTGTAGAGGGAGACGTAGACGGTGTCGAACAGGGCGGCGATCTCGGCGTGCGGCCGGTCGTAGTAGGGCTGCGCCTCCCACAGGCGCGCGCCGTCGAGGTGGGTGGCGGCGCCGCGTCCGGCGGCCCACCGGGTGTGCTCGACCAGGTCGTCCCACTCGGGCAGCAGGCCGCCGATCTCGCGTTGCGGCAGCTCCAGCAGCAGGGCGGAGATCGGTTCCCCGACCTCGGCGAGGTCGTCGGCGGTGAGCAGGCCGTTGGGGTCGCCGACCGGGCGGTGCACCAGGTGGTGGACGGCGTTGTAGCCCTGCTGCTCCCACAGCGCCACGTGCGCGGTGGGGTGGGCGGCGAAGGTGCGGCGGCCGGTGCGGTCGGCGTGGATGCGCAGCGCGACCTGCTGCGCCATCGTGCCGGAGGGGAAGAACAGGGCGGCGGGCTTGCCGAGCAGGTCGGCGATCCGGGTCTCCAGGTCCTTGACCGGCTGGTCCGGGAGGGTGCCCGGAGGGACGCGGTCGAGCAGGCGGCGCAGCGTGGCGTGCGGGTCGCGGCGCAGCCGGGAGTGCTGGACGAGGGACCGGCGGATCTCGGGTGCCATGCGCGCGAGTCTGTTCGGTGCCGGCGGCCGTGGGCAACACGGTTTCCAGTCGACCGACTGATTCGGCGACGGATGTCCGGTTCGTAGCGTGCCGGTCATGAGACCTGATCTGGCCCGTGAGGACGCGGACGTGCTGCTGGTGGCGCCGTTCGCCGACGAGTTCGACGACCGGCCCGCCGGTCTGGTGGCCTCCCACCGGCTGGTGGGGACGGGCGGTAGCTCGGACGGTGGCTCGGACGGCGAGGAGGTGACGGTGGCGCAGTTCGACGCGGTCGTGTCGAGGGAGGGGTTCACCGCCTACCGCCGGTACCGGTCGTTGACCCGGTCGGAACGGGTGCCCGGGTGCGTGGTGCTGGTGCGGGTCGAGTTGGCGGCGGGGACCGGTCGCGAGTGGGTGGACCTGGTGCTGGACGCCCTGGCCCACTCGCAGGACCTGCCGCCGGGCGGGATCTCCGGGCACTTCCACGTGTCCGACGACGGGTCGAAGGTGCTCAACTACGCGGAGTGGGAGTCGGCGGCGGCGCACGTCGAGGCGGTCGAGCGGGGTGGCGGGTCGGTGGGGGTGGGTGAGCGGTGGGAGCGGGTGCACGGGTTCCACGGGCTGAAAAGTTCTACCGTCCGGCGCTACCGGTACGCGGATACTGGCGATCATGGGCAAGGTCTATGAGCGCATCGACGGCAGGCTGCGGAAGTTCATCGAGTCCCAGCCGGTGTTCTTCACCGCGACCGCCCCGCTGGCGGCCGACGGTCACGTGAACCTCTCCCCCAAGGGCCGCACCGGCACCTGGCGGGTCCTGGACGAGCGGACGGTGGCGTACCTGGACTTCGGCGGCTCGCACGCCGAGACCATCGCCCACCTGCGGGAGAACGGCCGGATCACGCTCATGTGGTGCGCGTTCGACGGCCCGCCGAACATCGTGCGGGTGCACGGGACCGGCGAGCCGGTGTTCCGCGACGACCCGCGGTTCGCCGAGCTGGCGGCGGGGTTCGGGGAGGCGGACGGGCCGGCGGTGCGGGCGGTGGTGGTCGTGACGGCGAAGCTGATCAGCGACACGTGCGGGTTCGCGGTGCCGTTCATGGACTACCGGGAGGACCGGACCCTGCACGCCGAGCACTTCGGGCGGAAGACCGACGAGCAGTTCCGGGCCTACTGCGACTCCAAGCCGCACAACCACGCCAGCATCGACGGCCTGCCCGCGCTGCCGTTGCCGTTGCCGGAGCGGTTGTAGGGGGCGGGGTGGGGTTGTAGGAGGTGGGGCGGGGTCTTGGGTGGGGCGGGGCTTCGGGTGGGGTGTGTGGCGTTGCGTTTCCCCACCCGCCGCCCCCGCCAGGCCGCCCTGGCACAAGCCCCAACTGCAACCCGCCTTCGGCGGGGCCGCCTGCGGCGGCTCGCACGGCCGGCTTCGCCGGGTCGTCGTCAGGTGGTGAGCACGATCTTGCCCTGGGTGCGGCCGGTCTCGAGCAGTTCGTGGGCCTTCGCGGCCTGCTCCAGGGGCAGGACGGTGTCCAGTTCGGTGCGCAGGGAGCCCTGCTCGACCAACTCGGCGAGGGCGAGCAGGCCGTGGCGGTCCGGTTCGCACAGCACCGCGGCGGTGCGGACGTCGGTGCCCGCCGCGGCGGCGTTCAGGGTGTCCAGGGAGCTGCCGAGGATGGTCACCACGAGGCCGCCCGGCTTGACCGTCGGCACCGAGCGCGCGCCGATGTCCCCGCCCACGGTGTCGAAGGCGACGTCGACGTCCCGCACGACCTCGGCGAAGTCCACAGCGGTGTAGTCCACGACCTCGTCGGCGCCCAGGGACCGGACGAAGTCGTGCTTGGGCGCGCTGGCGGTGGCGATGACGTGCGCGCCGCGGGCCTTGGCGATCTGGACGGCGACGTGCCCGACCCCGCCCGCGGCGGCGTGCACGAGCACCCGCTGACCGGGCCGGACGTCGGCGGTCTCGACCAGGCTCTGCCACGCGGTCAGGCCGACCAGCGGCAGCGCGGCGCCGTGCGGGTGGTCCAGTGCGGCGGGCTTGTGCACGAAGTGGCGGGACGGGGCGACGACGTACTCCGCGTACGCGCCGGCCTGGCGCGGGAACACCGGCATGCCCACGACCTCGTCGCCGGGTGCGAACAGGGTCACGCCGAACCCGACCTCCTCGACCACGCCGGAGACGTCCCAGCCCAGCACGAACGGCGGCGTCCCGAGCAGGCCGCCGGCGGTGCGGGTCTTGGCGTCGACCGGGTTGACCCCGGCGGCGTGGACGCGGACCAGGACCTCCGTAGGGCCGGGGGTGGGCTTGGGGAGGGTGACCTCGTGCAGCACGTCGGGTCCGCCGAGTCGGTCCTGGCTGATGGCGCGCATGGTGCTCATGACCGGCGATCCTCATCGAGGTGTCCGGCGGCGGCCAGCCGGGGGCGGGCCAAGATCCGCAACGTTCAGGCCACGACCCGGTAGTGGGTGGTCAGGCGCAGGTCGTCGGACAGCACGTGGAAGGCGACCGCGGGCGGCAGGTCCACGTCGATGATCTTGTCGGATTCCCACGGCAGCAGCAGGGTGTTGACCACGCCCGGTGCGACGCGCAGCGGCAGGCCCGCGAAGGTGGAGGCGGCGGCGGTGTGGGCGTGGCCGGACAGCAGGCCCACCACGTTGTCGTGGCGGGCCAGCACGGCGGCCAGGCGGTCCTCGCCGAACTGGCGGATGGCGTCGAGGTCGGGCTGGTGCACGGTCACGGGCGGGTGGTGGAAGCACACGAACGTCGGCGCGCCCTGCCGCAGCACCCCGTCCAGCCAGTCCAGCGTCTCCTCGGCGAGCAGGCCGTCGGAGCGGCCGGGGATGGACGAGTCGCACAGCGCGAAGACCACGTCGCCGATCTTCTCGACCTGGTTGACCGGGGCGTCGCTCGCCGGGCCGCCCAGCAGGACCTGGCGGAAGTTTCCGCGGTCGTCGTGGTTGCCCGGCAGCAGCAAGACCGGGACCTTCGACGTCAGGTGCTCGCGCGCCAACTCGTACTCGGAGGTGAGGCCGTGGTCGGCGATGTCGCCGCTGACGAGGATCGCGTCCAGCGGTCCCGGCAGCCCGTTCAGGTAGTCCAGGACGCGACGCGCCCGGACCGTGGCGCGGGTTCCGCCGTCGAAGTGGGTGTCGCTGAGGTGCGCGAAGACCAACACGGCGTCGAGCCTAACCGCAGCCGAACGGGCCCCGGGCCGATCACGGCGGATCTACGCTAACGGTGCGGCGTGTGGCGCCGATCACCTCGGAAAGGGGGCGGTCGTGCTGGTCGAGGCTCAGCGGAACCCCGTGCGCCGGGTGACCGGGCTCGCGCGCAGCACGCCGGGCCGGTTGACGTTGCTGGCGCTGGGGTTGGTGGCGCTGACGGTGCTGGTCGGCGCGTTGACGGCGGCCTCGGTGCAGCGGCGCTCGGACGCGTTGACCGCGTTGGCCGACCGCAGCGAACCGCTGGCGTTCGCCGCGCAGGAGGTCTACCGGGCGATGGCCGACGCCGACGCCACGGCGGCCAGCGCGTTCCTGTCCGGCGGCGTGGAGTCGGCGACGCTGCGGCAGCGCTACGAGGCGGACGTGGCCAAGGCCGCGGCGGCGTTGTCCACGGCGACGGGTGAGATCACGCGGTCGCCGGAGCTGGGTGAGGCGTTGTCGACGCTGTCGCAGCAGCTGCCGGTCTACACGGGGCTGGTGGAGACGGCGCGGGCGCACAACCGGCAGGGCAACCCGGTGGGCGCGGCGTACCTGCGGGAGGCCTCGACGCTGATGCGCGACCGGTTGCTGCCGGCGGCGCAGTCGCTGTACCGGGCCGAGGACGCCAACGTCGTGCGGGACCTGGGCGGTGCGACGACGCTGCCGTGGCTGGAGCTGCTGTTGGGCGCGGTGCTGCTCGGGGCGCTGGTGGCGGCGCAGCGGTACCTGACGCGCAAGACCAACCGGCTGCTCAACGTGGGGTTGGTGGCGGCGACGGCGGCGTCGGTGGTGTCGCTGCTGTGGGTGTTGGGCGCGTCGGTGGTGGCGGTGTCGGGGGCGTCGTCGAGCCGGGACGACGCGGAGGTGGTGGACGTGCTGGCGCAGGCGCGCATCCAGACCTTGGCCGCGCGGCGCGACGAGACGTTGACGCTGGTGGCGCGCGGGAGCGGCGGTGTGTACGAGAAGGGTTTCGGGGCGGCGTCGGACGAGCTGCGGGGGTTGCTGGACCGGGCCGGGTCGGGGGCGGCGATGACGCACTTCGAGCGGTGGCAGCAGGCGCACCAGCGGGTCCGGGAGGCCGACGACCGCGGTGACTACACCGCGGCGGTTGGGTTGGCGCTGGGGTCGGGGCCGGACGGGGCGGCGGAGGCGTTCGACGCGTTGGACGGCGACCTGCGGTCGTCGTTGGCGCAGGCGCGGGCGCGGTTGACCGAGCGGATCGCGGGGGCGCGGGGCGCGTTGACCGGCGCGGTGCCGGCGGTGGTGCTGTTGGCGCTGGTGGCGGCGGTCGCGGTGGCGGCGGGGTTGTGGCAGCGGTTGAAGGAGTACCGATGACCGGCGGGTGGCGTGGCGCGGTGGTGCGTGGCGCGGTGCGGCCTCCGGCCCCCGGTTCCAGTGTCCCACGGGGGACCGACAGTTCTAGTCGTGCGGCCGGCGGAGGCCGTGCGGCCGGCGGAGGCCGTGCGGCTGGCGGAGGGTGTGCGGCTGGCTGGTGGGAGGCGGCGGGCCGGTGGTGGCTGGTAGGCGGGTGGCGCGCGGGCCGGTCGTGGTCGGCAGGCAAGTCGCGGGCGGGCGGGTCGCGGGCGCGGCGGTGGTGGTCGGCCGGGCGGGCGCGGGCGGTGCTGGTTGCGGTGGTCGCGGCGGTGGGGGTGGCGTGTGCGCCCGTGCCGAGCGGGGCGCCGGACATCGGGGGCGGGTCGGCCGTGGTGCCCCGGCCCGACGACGCCTCGGAGTTGACCGCGCCGCCGAGTTCCGCCGCGGCGGCGGTGCCCTCGTGCGACGCGACGGCGAGCCTGCGCCCGCAGGGCGAGTTGCCGGCGGCGGGGCAGATGCCGGCGGGGTCCACGATGGAGCGGATCGTGCGCAGCGGCCGGTTGCGGGTCGGGGTGGACCAGAACACCTACCTGATGGGGTTCCGCAACCCGTTCTCCGGGCAGCTGGAGGGCTTCGACGTCGACATGGCGCGCGAGGTCGCGCGGGCGTTGTTCGGGGACCCGGAGAAGATCCAGTTCAAGGTGCTGACCTCCGAGCAGCGCATCCCGGCGTTGGAGAAGGGCGAGGTGGACATCGTCGTCCGCACGATGACGATCAACTGCGAGCGGTGGCAGAAGGTGAACTTCTCCACCGTCTACTACCAGGCCGGGCAGCGGGTGCTGGTGCCCTCCTCGTCGGAGGTGACCGGGATCGAGTCGCTGGGCGGGAAGAAGGTGTGCGCGACCAAGGGGTCCTCGTCGCTGGTCAACGTCGCCAACGCGCCTTCGCGGCCGATCGCGGTGGAGGTCCCGAACTGGACAGACTGCCTGGTGATGCTCCAGCAGGGGCAGGTGGACGCGATCTCCACCGACGACACGATCCTGGCCGGGTTCGCCGCCCAGGACCCGTACACGAAGGTCGTCGGGCCGAAGTTCACCGCCGAGCCGTACGGGATGGCGATGCCCAAGGCGTCGGAGGACTTCGTCCGGTTCGTCAACGCCCTGCTGGAGCGGTTGCGCGCGGACGGCACGTGGGCGGCGATCCACCGGCGGTGGCTGGGTGAGCCGCCCCCGCCGCCGGTCGCGAAGTACCGGGACTGACGGTGGACACCGGCGCGGAGGTGGCGCGGCTGCTGGCGGAGAGCGACCGGGTGGCCCAGGCGCTGCTGGCCATGGAGGACCACCCCGGTCACCTGCTGCTGCGCGCCTCCGGGGTGACCGGGGCGACGGCCGCGCGGTGGGCGGGGGCCGAGGCGGCGGTGGTCGTGCTGTGGGAGTGGTTCGACACCTACCGGCTGTTCCTGGACCGGGTGCGGGCGGCGCGGGACGAGGCGGAGCTGGTGCGGCTGCTGACCGGGCCGGAGGTGGTGTTGTCGGCGGCGGTGCCGGTGCGGACGTTGACCTCGCCGGCGGTGGCGGCCGAGCGGGTGACCGTGGCGGAGCTGGTGGCGCGGATGAAGGCGCACTACGCCGAGGTGACCGCGTTGTTCGAGGAGGTCCACCGGGCGTGGTCGCAGCGGTTGGCGGTGCTGGACCCGGTGGAGCGCCGCCTGGCCGGGCTGCCGGGGTCGCGGGTGGAGGAGCTGCGCCGGGAGGTGGCCGCCGCGCGCGCCCGCGCGGTGTCCGACCCGCTGGAGGACGACCCGGGCGTGGCGGACCTGGCGCGCCGGGTGGCGGAGGTCGCGGACCTGCACGAGGGTTTCGCCCGCCGGGTCGAGGCGGTGGCGCGGCGGTTGGCGGAGGCCGAGGAGCTGCGGGCGGAGGCGCTCGCGGTGCGCCGCGAGGTGGTGGCGACGATCGTCGGCGATCATCCCGGGGTACCGGAAGTTTCCGGGCCGCGCGGGGCACTGGAGGCGCTGCGGGTGCGTTTTCCTGAGGTGCGGGAAGCGGAGGTGGCCGGGGTGGAATCGGCGGCACAGGCCGTGGTGGCGCGGGTGAGGGCGGTGCTGGAGCACCTGTCCGGGTCGTTGGCGCGCCGCTCGGAGCTGCGTGGACGCCTGGACGCCTACCGCGCGAAGGCCGGTGCCCGGGGTCACGCCGAGGACCCGGAGCTGTCCGCGCTGCACCGGGCGGCGCGCGAGGTGCTGACCGCGGTGCCGTGCGACCTGCGGGCGGGGACGGTCGCGGTGGGCCGCTACCAGCGCGCGGTGCTGGACCGGACGGAGGGGGCGCGATGAGGACGTGTCCGCGGACGGGCTGCGGCGGGCGGATCGAGGACGACGGCTTCTGCGACCGCTGCGGCCTGGAGGCCCCGGTGTTGACCGAGACCGCCCCGGCCCCGGTGCCGGCGGGCGCGGCCCGCGCGGGCGGGCGAGCGGCAGTGGGCGGCGTGGCTGGGCGAGCCGGTGCGGGCGAGCAGGCCACGGGGGCCGGCGGCTCCGCGCGCACTGCTTCGGCCGCGTCCTCGGGGAGCGCTGCTTCGTCGGGGACCGCGGCGGCGGCGCCGGACTTCGACTCCGGGCCGGGGACCGCGCCCTGGACGGCGGCCACGTCGTCGGCGGGCCGGTCGCGTCCGCTGTCCACGCGCTCGTCGGGGCGTGGCCGGTTGGGCGCGGGGCTGGTGGAGGTGCCGCGGGTGCCCTACCGGGACCCGAAGACGGCCGTGCTGGACAACCCCGAGGTGCCCGAGGCCAAGCGGTTCTGCTCCTCGTGCGGCAAGGAGGTCGGTCGCGGTCGGGACGGTCGGCCGGGTCGGGTGGAGGGGTTCTGCCCGCACTGCGGCCACCACTTCTCCTTCACCCCGAAGCTCGACCCCGGTGAGGTGCTGCACGAGCAGTACGAGGTGCTCGGGTGCCTGGCGCACGGCGGGCTGGGCTGGATCTACCTGGCCGCCGACCACGCCGTGAGCGACCGGTGGGTGGTGCTCAAGGGCCTGCTGGACTCCGGGGACGCCGACGCGATGGCCGCGGCGATGGCCGAGCGGCGGTTCCTGGCCGAGGTGGAGCACCCGAACATCGTCAAGATCCACAACTTCGTGCGGCACGCCGACCGGCGCACCGGCGAGCTGGTCGACTACATCGTGATGGAGTACGTCGGCGGCACCTCGGTCAAGGACATGATCAAGGCGATGCGGGCGGCGGGCACCGGCACGGAGTCGCTGCCGGTGGCGCAGGCGATCGCCTACGCGCTGGAGGTGCTGCCCGCGCTGGGCTACCTGCACGGGGTGGGGCTGCTGTACTGCGACTTCAAACCCGACAACGTGATCCAGACCGAGGAGCAGCTCAAGCTGATCGACCTGGGCGCGGTGCGGCGGGTGGACGACCGGCACTCCCCCATCTACGGCACGATCGGCTACCAGGCGCCCGAGATCGGCGCGGTCGGCCCGTCGGTGGCCTCCGACCTGTACACGGTGGGTCGGGCGTTGGCGGTGATGAGCTTCCAGTTCGACTTCCGCGGCCGGTACAAGGAGTCGCTGCCGGAGGACGAGCCGGTGCTGCGGCGGCACGACTCGTTCCGCCGGTTCCTGCTGCGCGCCACGCACCGCGACCCCGAGCAGCGGTTCGCCTCGGCCGAGGACATGGCCGAGCAGTTGACCGGGGTGCTGCGGGAGGTGTTGGCGGAGCAGGACGAGGTGCCGCGGCCGGGGTTGTCGCGGCAGTTCACGCCGGAGCGGCGGGCGTTCGGCACGGAGGGCGCGCCGGGGGCGTGCGCGGTGGCGGGGTGCCTGCCGGTGCCGCAGGTGGACACCGCGGACCCGGCGGCGGGTTTCCTGGCGACCGCGACGACCGGCGACCCGGACCAGCTGGTGACGGCGTTGCGGGCGGCGCCGGTGACGACGGTCGAGGTGCGGTTGCAGGTGGTGCGGGCGTTGGTCGAGGCGGACCGGGTGGCCGAGGCGGTGGCGGAGTTGGACGAGCTGGAGTCGCCGTCGCTGTTCGACCCCGACGACCCGCAGGCCCCGGCGCCGGGTGACTGGCGGCCGGGCTGGTACCGGGGGTTGGCGGCGCTGGTGGGCGGGGACGCGGCGGCGGCGCGGGAGCGGTTCGAGCAGGTGTGCGACGTGCTGCCGGGTGAGGCGGCGCCGAAGCTGGCGGTGGCGGTGGCGGCGGAGCTGGCCGGTGACCGGGCGGCGGCGGAGGCGTTCTACCGGGTGGTGTGGCGCACCGACCACGCCTACGTCAGCGCGGCGTTCGGCTTGGCGCGGGTGCTGCTCGCGGCCGGTGACCGGGACTCGGCGGTGGCGGTGCTGCACTCGGTGCCCGAGACCTCCAGCCACCACGTGGCCGCGCAGGTGGCGGCGGTGCGTGCCCAGATCAGTGGTACACGGGCCGGCGGGGACCTGACCGACGTGGTCGCCGCCGGGGCGCGGCTGTCGGGGCTGGAGCTGGACGTGGCGCGCCGGGTCGGGCTGACCGCGGAGCTGCTGCGCACGGCGCTGGAGTCGTTGCCGCGCAACGGTTCCGCGCCGCCGGACGACCGGCTGCTGGGCTGCGAGTTGAGCGAGCAGGGGCTGCGGCTGGGTCTGGAGCGCTGCTACCGGCAGCTGGCGCGGCTGGCCGACACGCCGGAGGAGCGGATCGCGCTGGTGGACCGCGCGAACGCGGTCAGACCCAGGACCCTGGTGTGACCCGGAACTGTGACCCGGAACGACGAACCCCTTCGAGATGAGCACCGGATGAGCATGGAGACCTGCCCGGAGTGCGCGGCGGCGGTGTCGCCGCAGGACCGCTTCTGCGAGCAGTGCGGACGGAACCTGCGCGTGCAGCGCACGACCGTGGGTGGACCCGAGGCGGCGGCGCGGTGCGCGTGCGGCGGGGAGTCGTTCGACGCGGACGGGTTCTGCGGCAGCTGCGGCCGGGCGCGGCCCTCGGCGCGGGACCGGGTGGAGTTCGTGCTGCCGGGCCTGGCCGGGGTGAGCGACCGGGGCAAGCGGCGGCAGCGCAACGAGGACTCGATGGCGTTCGGGCGGGTCCGGGGCCGCGGGGTGGCGGCGGTGGTGTGCGACGGGGTGGCGTCCTCGGAGCGCGCGGAGCAGGCCTCGCAGGTCGCGGTGGACACGGCGGTGGACGTGCTGCTGACCGCCGTGCAGTCGGGCACGGACCCGGAGGCGGCGACGCGGGACGCGGTGCTGGCGGCGGACGCGGCGGTGGCGCGGTTGGCGCGGCCGGGCGCGGAGGAGGTGGCGCCGTCGTGCACGTTCGTCTCGGCGGTGGTGGCCGACGACACCGCGACGGTGGGCTGGGTGGGCGACTCGCGCGCCTACCTGGTCGCCGAGGCGGGCGCGGCGCGGCTGACCACGGACGACACGTGGGCGGCGCAGCTGGTCGCGGAGGGGGTGCTGACCGAGGAGGAGGCGCTGACCGACCGGCGGGCGCACGTGCTGTCGCGGTGGCTGGGCGCGGACTCGGGGCTGGACGGGCCGCAGGCGGTGACCTTCCGGGTGGAGACGCCGGGGTTGCTGGTGCTGTGCAGCGACGGGCTGTGGAACTACCTGCCCGAGCCGGAGGACCTGCTGGCGGTGCTGCCGCGCGGGGTGCCGCCGATCGAGGTGGCGCGGGAGCTGGTGGAGGTCGCGTTGAAGTCCGGTGGCCACGACAACATCACGGTCGTGGTCGTGACGCTGCGGGGTGGGCATGGGGCTTGATTTCGGCGTCGAGGTGTTCCAGAACGAGTACCTGCCCGAGGGGGAAGCGCGGGTCGACGCGATCCTGACGGTGTCGGCGACGGGGACCGCCGCGCCCGTCCCGGTCGAGGGGGCGGCGGAGGTGCTGATCATCGACACGTCCGGGTCGATGCGGTACCCGCCGACGAAGCTGGCGGCGGCCAAGCAGGCCACCGAGGTCGCCATCGACACCTTGCGCGACGGGGTGGTGTTCGCGGTCGTGCAGGGCACCGACGAAGCCGAGGTCGTGTACCCGCGCGGGTCGGGGTTGGTGGCGGCGTCGCCGCAGACGCGGGCGGCGGCCAAGCAGGCGGTGGCGCGGTTGCGGGCGGACGGCGGGACGGCGATGGGCCGGTGGCTGCTGCTGGCCGACCGCGTGCTGGCCACCCACACCGGTTCCGGGCCGCGGCACGCGATCCTGTTGACCGACGGGCAGAACCAGCACGAGACGCCGCAGCAGTTGGGGCGGACGCTGGACAAGGTGGCGGGCCGGTTCACCGTGGACTGCCGGGGTGTGGGCACGGACTGGGAGGTGTCGGAGCTGCGGCGGATCTCCGAGGCGATGCTGGGGACGGTGGACATCGTCGCCGACCCGGCGTGGCTGGCGGAGGACTTCCGGGCGATGACGGCGGCGGCGATGGGCAAGGCGGTGGCCGACGTGTCGCTGCGGCTGTGGACGCCGGAGGGCGCGGAGGTGGTGTTCCTCAAGCAGGCCGCGCCGGGGCTGCTGGACCTGACCGGGCGGCGCACCGAGTCGGGGGTGCGCACCGGGGACTACCCAACGGGCGCGTGGGCGGGCGGGGAGAGCCGCGACTACCACCTGTGCGTGCGGGTCAAGCCGGCGAAGGTCGGTGACCGGATGCTGGCGGCGCGGGCGAGCCTGGTCTCCCCCGGCGGTGACGTGCTCGGGCAGGGCCGGGTGCTGGCGGTGTGGACCGACGACACGGCGCTGTCCACGCGGATCAGCCCGGAGGTCGCGCACCACACGGGTCAGGCGGAGCTGGCGTCGGCGATCCAGGAGGGCTTGGAGGCGAGGAAGGCGGGCGATGCCGAGACCGCGACGGCGAGGCTGGGCCGGGCGGTGAAGCTGGCCCACGAGTCGGGACGCACGGACACCGCGAAACTGCTGGCCAAGGTCGTGGAGGTGCAGGACCCGGCGACCGGGACGGTGCGGCTGCGCGCGCGGGTGGCCGACGCCGACGAGATGACCCTGGACACCCGCTCCACGGTGACCCGCCGGGTCGGGAAGGGCTAGCGGCATGGCCACCTGCCCGTCCGGCCACACCTCGGCCACCGACGACTACTGCGACGTTTGCGGCGCGGCCATCACCGCTCCTCCCCCACCGCCCGCTCCCGCCCAGGCTCGGGTCGAGGCCCCGGCGGAGGAGAGCTGCGCGGCGTGCGGCGCACCCCGGGTGGGCCGCTTCTGCGAGGAATGCGGCCACGACTCCCTCAGCCCCACCCCTTCCGCAGCCCGACCGCCGGAATTGTCAGACCCCGGTGGGACAATGGAAGCGGGGGCCGGAGGCCGCGCCGCGCACACCGCGGGCGGGCCGAGTACGGGCGGGCCGAGTACGGGCGGGCCGGGTGCAGGCGGGCCGAGCACGGGCGGGGCAAGCGCGGGTGGGCCGAGGGCGGGCTGGCACGTGACGGTGGAGGCGGATCGCGCCTACTACGACCGCGTGGTCGCGGAAGGCGGCCCGGACGCCGCGGCCGTCGCTTTCCCGGAGTTCTGCCCGCCGCGCCGCTTCGAGCTGGTCGGCGCGCAGGTCACGATCGGCCGTCGCAGCCGGTCGCGCGGTATCTTCCCCACCGTCGACCTGGTCGGCCCGCCGGAGGACGCGGGGGTCTCGCACAGCCACGCCCTGCTGGTCCCGGCCGGTGACGGGTGGTCGGTGGTGGACCTGGGTTCGACCAACGGCACGACCGTCAACGACGACCCGAACCCGTTGCGCCCCAACACCCCGCGCCCGCTCGAGGACGGTGACCGCGTCCACGTGGGCGCGTGGACGACCATCACCCTGCACCGAGTGCCCTGAGCCGCGTGCGACACCACCGGGAGGTGACCGCGCCGGAGTGCTCGCGGGCGGGTCGGCGCGGGAACGGTGGCGGTCAGCTGGCGCGGCAACGGTGGCGGTCAGCTCGTGGGGCGGAAGGCGTCGGCGTGTTCGACGGCCCACTGGGCGAAGGTGCGGGCGGGGCGGCCGGTGACGCGTTCGACGGTGTCGGTGGTGGTGCGGCCGGCGTCGGGGATCTGCCCGTAGAGGTCCACGACGAACGCGGCCTTCTCCGCCGGGCCGCCGGGGGCGATCCGGAAGATCCGCAGGGCGGGCGGTTGTTCGGTCCACAGGGCGCGGGCCTGGTCGGGGGTGAGTTCTTCGAAGACCAGGTCGCGGCCGGTGGCTTCGGCGAGGTGGCGGACCTTGTCGCGGGGTGTGATCACTTCGGGGCCGGTGAGCGGGTAGGTGCGGCCGTGGTGTCCGTCCCGGGTGAGGGCGGTGGCGGCGACGGCGGCGATGTCGGCTTCGTGCACGGGTGCGCTCGGCCGGTCGCCGTGGGGTTCGCGGACCACGCCTTCGGCGCGCAGCGGTGGGCCCCAGTCGTCGAGGGTGTTGGCCATGAACTCGCCGGGCCGCAGCTGGGTCCACTCGAGGGTGGAGGCGCGGACGGCGGGTTCGAGGGTGCCTTCCTCCCAGCCGCCGAGCATCGTCACGCGGCGGACGCCCGCCTGTTCGGCGAGGGCGGCGATGGCGGCGCCGTTGGTCAGCGGGCGGTAGGTGTGGCCGAAGTTGATCAGGTGGGCGGCGGTGACCCCGGTGAACGCGGCGCGCAGCGACTCGGCGTCGGTGGTGTCGCCACGCACGACCTCGACGCCTTCGGGCAGGTCCGCCCGCTCCGGGTCGCGGGTCAGCGCACGGACTTGGTGGCCTTCGGCGAGCAGTTGGTGGACGAGGTGGCGGCCGACTGTGCCGGTCGCGCCGGTGACGAGGACGGTCATGGGTTCTCCGGATACGATTTCGTGCGAGACGGATGCGATACGGAGACCATATCATATGAGTTCCATAGGAGATGGGGACGCGCGGGCGCGGCGGCGGGCAGCGGCGGGGATCAAGCAGTCGCTGCGGGAGCTGCGCAACCAGTTGTCGCTGCTCAACCACCAGGTGGGAGCGCGGCTGCGGCTGCGGGACGTGGACCTGGACTGCCTGGAACTGGTGCTCGAACACGGCCCGCTGACCCCGTCCGCCCTGGCGCGGCGGGCGGGCCTGCACCCGGCGACGATGACCGGCGTGCTGGACCGGCTGCAGAAGTGCGGGTGGGTGACGCGCGAGCGGGACCCGGACGGGCCGGACCGGCGGGCGGTGCTGGTGCGCGCGGTGAAGGACCGCAACGCGGAGCTGTTCGGGCTGTACGCGGGGATGAACTCGGCGATGGACGACCTGCTGGCCGGCTACTCGGAGGAGGAACTGGCGCTGCTGGGCGACTTCCTGCGGCGGACCACGGAGGCCGGGCGGGCGGCGACCGAGGAACTGGCGGAAGACTGAGCAGCCCTCGACGCGGCGGCCCTCGGCGGTTCGGGAGGCGTGGCTTCGGGAGCCGAGGCGCCCGCCCGAAGCCGAGGCGTGGCCTCCGGCCCCCGGTTCCATCGTCCCACGGGGGTCCGACAGAAAGCCGGGGTCAGCGGGGGATGGCGTCGAGGGCTTTGTAGATGCGTTTGTCCGACACGCTGCCCCGGGTGGGGATGGTCTGGGCGAAGTAGCTCAGCCGCAGTTCC
The DNA here is from genome assembly GCF_003634995.1 of Saccharothrix variisporea. Classification (GTDB taxonomy): domain Bacteria; phylum Actinomycetota; class Actinomycetes; order Mycobacteriales; family Pseudonocardiaceae; genus Actinosynnema; species Actinosynnema variisporeum. Next base: position 644,982 of record NZ_RBXR01000001.1, read on the forward strand.
TCGATCATCCACCGCACCTCGTCCAGCTCCGGCTGCGGCTCGTCGGCGGGCAGTGTGGCGCGCAGGTCGCGGTATTCGGCGTGGACCTGGTGGATGCGGTCCATCCACTCGCGGTCGCGGGCCAGGTTGGTGGGCAGTTTCTCCAGGCGGCGGGAGATGCCCTGCAGGTAGCGGTGGGTGTCCGACAAGCGGGACGCGCCGGCTGACGTGACGAAACCCTTGTGGACCAGGCCTGCCAGTTGGGCGCGGATGTCGGCCAGGGACTCCTCGTACGGCCCGCCGCGCACGCCGGACAGGCGCAGTTCCGCCTCCTGCGCGGCCTCCAGGACGTTGCGGACCTCGCGGACCACGTCGAACACCGTTTCGCCCAGGTACTTGCGGACGTAGTCGGACAGGCGGGCGAACCCGCGGGCGTTCCACGCGGGCCCGCCGGCGGAGGTGACGAGGTGGTCGACGGCGGCGGAGATGCAGTCGGCCAGGAGGGCGGCCACGCCGCCGTGCGGGTTGCGGGTCAGGGTCAGTTTTTCGGCGTTGGTGAGGCCGCGTTGCAGCATCTTCACCGGTGAGGGCACGGTGAGCAGCAGCAGGCGGCGGGTGCCGGCGCGCATGGCGTGGGCCTGGCGGCCGGGGGTGTCGAGGATTTCGATGGCGACGCTGTCGCCCTTGTCCACCAGCGCCGGGTAGGCGGTGACGGTGATGCCGGACTGCTGTTCCCGCACGGTCTGCGGCAGCTCGTCGAAGTCCCAGGCGACGATGCCGGTGCGGGTGAGGCTCGCCGCGGCGGCGGCCAGGGATTGGCGCAGCCGGCCGCGCAGTTGCTGCTTCAACGCCCCCAGGTCCTTGCCCTGGGCCAGTTCGCGGTCCTGCTCGTCGACGACCTGGAAGGTGAGCTTGAGGTGCTCGGGCACCTGGTCGAGCTGCCAGTCCTCGCGGTGCACGACCACGCCGGTGAGCCGGGCGAGTTGGCGTTCCAGGGCGGGCAGCAGGGGTTCGTCGGGGTTGATGCCGGTCAGCGCGGCGGCGGCGACGTCGGGCACGGGCACGAAGTTGCGGCGGATGGTCTTGGGCAGCGACCGGATCAGGGCGACCACCAGGTCGGTGCGCATGCCGGGGACCTGCCAGGACAGGGAGTCGTCGGGCAGGGTGGTCAGCGCGGGCAGCGGCAGGCGCACGGTCACGCCGTCGACGGCCGCGCCGGGTTCGAACCGGTAGGACAGGGGCAGGGTCAGCCCGCCGCGGGTGAGCTGGTCGGGGTAGGCGTCGGGTTCGACCTCGGCGCGGGCGTTGACCAGCATGGCCTTGTCGAAGGTGAGCAGGTCCGGATCAACCCAGCGGGTCTTCTTCCACCACGTGTCGAAGTGCCGGGCGGACACGACTTCCGCGCCGACGCGCTGGTCGTAGAAGTCGTAGAGCACTTCGTCGTCGACGACGATGTCGCGCCGCCGCGCCCGGTTCTCCAGCTCGGCGACCTCTTCCAGCAGCGCGCGGTTGCGGTGGAAGAACTTGTGGTTGGTGGTCCACTCCCCCTGCACCAGGGCGTGCCGGATGAACAGCTCCCGGGACACCACGGGGTCGATGCGCCCGTAGTTGACCCGCCGGCCGGCGACGATGGGCACCCCGTAGAGGGTGACTTTCTCCATCGCCATGACCGCGCCGCGCTTGGCGTCCCACGCGGGTTCGCTGTAGGTGCGTTTGACGAGGTGTTCGGCGAGTTTCTCGGCCCATTCGGGTTCGATGCGGGCCACGATCCGGCCCCACAGCCGGGAGGTCTCGACCAGCTCGGCGGCCATCACCCACTGCGGGGGTTTGCGGAACAGCGCCGAGCCGGGGAAGATCGCGAACTTCGCGTTGCGGGCGCCCAGGTACTCGGTGGCCTGGCGTTTGCCGGGTTCGCGTTTGAGCACGTCCTTGACGCCGATGTGGGACAGCAGGCCCGACAGCAGGGAGACGTGGATGCCGCGCGGGTCGGCGGGCTGCTCGTTGACGTGCACGCCCATGGTCTTGGCGACCTGGCGCAGCTGCTGGTAGATGTCCTGCCACTCGCGCACGCGCAGGTAGTTGAGGAACTCGTTGCGGCACAGCTTGCGGAACTGGTTGGACGACAGCGCTTTCTGCTGTTCGCGCAGGTAGTTCCACAGGTTGAGGTAGGCCAGGAAGTCCGAGTCGGGGTCCTTGAACCGGCCGTGCAGCTCGTCGGCGGCCTGCTGCTTGTCGCTGGGCCGTTCGCGCGGGTCCTGGATGGACAGGGCGGCGGCGATGACCATGACCTCGCGGACGCAGCCGTTGCGGTCGGCTTCCAGCACCATCCGCGCCAGGCGCGGGTCGACCGGGAGCTGGGCGAGCTTGCGGCCCAGCGGGGTGAGCTTCTGCTCGGCGGGCACGATCGCGCCCAGTTCCTGCAGCAACTGCACGCCGTCGTTGATGTTGCGGGCGTCGGGCGGGTCGATGAACGGGAACGCGGCGATGTCGCCGAGCCCGATCGCGGTCATCTGCAGGATGACCGAGGCGAGGTTGGTGCGCAGGATCTCCGGGTCGGTGAACTCCGGGCGCGCGTCGAAGTCGTCCTCGCTGTACAGGCGGATGCAGATGCCTTCGGACACGCGTCCGCAGCGGCCTTTGCGCTGGTTGGCCGAGGCCTGGGACACCGGTTCGATGGGCAGCCGCTGCACCTTGAGCCGGTTGCTGTAGCGGGAGATGCGGGCGGTGCCCGGGTCCACCACGTACTTGATGCCCGGCACGGTCAGCGAGGTCTCGGCGACGTTGGTGGCCAGCACGACCCGCCGGCCCCGGTGCGGCTGGAACACGCGGTGCTGCTCGCCGAAGGACAGCCGCGCGTACAGCGGCAGGATCTCCGTCGACGGCAGGTCCAGGGCGGCCAGGGCGTCGGCGGTGTCGCGGATCTCGCGTTCACCGGACAGGAACACCAGCACGTCGCCGGGTCCTTCGGCCTGCAGCTCGCGCACGGCGTCGCAGATGGCCTGGGTCTGGTCGCGGTCCGGGTCGGCGTCGGGGTCGTCGGGGTCCACGATCGGGCGGTAGCGGACCTCGACGGGGTAGGTGCGGCCGGAGACCTCGATGATGGGGGCGTCGCCGAAGTGCCGGGAGAACCGCTCCGGGTCGATCGTCGCCGAGGTGATGACGAGCTTGAGGTCGGGGCGGCGGGGCAGCAGCTGCTTGAGGTAGCCCAGCAGGAAGTCGACGTTGAGGCTGCGCTCGTGGGCCTCGTCGATGATGATCGTGTCGTAGCGCGACAGCATCCGGTCGGTCTGGATCTCGGCCAGCAGGATGCCGTCGGTCATGAGCTTGACCAGCGTGTCGTCGCCGGACTGGTCGGTGAACCGGACCTTGAACCCGACCGCCGAGCCCAGCTCGGTGTCCAGCTCCTGCGCCACCCGCTCGGCGACCGTGCGCGCGGCGAGCCGGCGGGGCTGGGTGTGGCCGATCTGGCCCAGCACGCCCCGGCCCAGCTCCAGGCAGATCTTGGGGATCTGGGTGGTCTTGCCCGACCCGGTCTCGCCGGCGACGATCACCACCTGGTGGTCGCGGATCAGCGCGGCGATGTCGTCCTTGCGCGCGGAGACCGGCAGCTCGGCCGGGTAGGTGATCTTCGGCACGGCTTCGCGGCGCAGCGCCACCCGCAGCTCGGCCTGCTCGACCTCGGCGGCGATCTCGGCGTGGACGGCCGCGCGCGCCTTGTCGTCGCGGATCTTCTTCGCGCCCTCCAGCCGCCGACGCAGCCGCCGCTGGTCCCGGGTCATCAGGTCGGACAGGCGTCGGTGCAGGTCGGGGTGCGCGGTGGTGTTCATGCTGCCGATCAGGATAGTGGTGCCGCCCGGGCGGGTCGTGCCATTATCCGCCCGGACGGCACCGCACCGGCGGCGCGCGCCTCTACCGCCGGTACGGCGAACCCCCGTCGTGGACCACGTCGACCAACTGCTCCAGCTTGGCCAGCAGCACCCGCTGCAGACCGGGGCCGAAGCTGACCCGCGCGACGCCCAGCTCGCCCAGCCGCGCCGGGGTGGGGCCGTCAGGGGTGTGGGCGACGTTGACCGGGCCGTCGACGGCCCGGCAGAACTCCTCCACCCGGTCGGCCGGGATCCCGATCGGGTACACGCAGTCCGCGCCGGCGGCCAGGTAGGCGCGTGCGCGGGTGACGGCTTCCTCGACGTCCCGGCTGCCGTGCACGAACACGTCCACGCGGGCGTTGAGCACCAGGTGCGGGTCGGCGGCGCGCACCGCGCCCAGGAACTCCACCTGCGCGTCCAGGTCGATCATGGCTTCGGTGGCGGGCTCGGAGTCCTCCAGGTTGCAGCCCACCGCGCCCGCCTGCGCCAGACGGGCGGCGATCTGCGCCGGGGCCAGCGAGTAGCCGCGCTCGACGTCGGCGGTCACCGGCACGTCCACCGCCCGCGCCACCCGGGCCACGGCCGCGAACGCCTCGTCGGCGGGCATGTCCTCGCCGTCGCCGTACCCCAGGGACGACGACACCGCGGCGCTGGCCGTCGCGATCGCCGGGAACCGGGCCGCCACCACCTTCGCCGACGCGGCGTCCCACACGTTGGGCAGCACGACCGGCGTCCCCGGCACGTGCAGGGCGCGCAACACCGACGCCTTCTCCTCGCGGGTGATCATGGGCGACACCCTAGTGACCCATTGGCACCTTGCTAAGGTCCAATCCCGTGTCGCAACCATGGGCCACTTCGGGTGTGGACCTCCACCTCGACCTCGACCCGGGCACCGGCCGCCGCACCGGCCTGGAACACGCGCTGCGCGACGCCATCCGCGGCGGACGCCTGGCCCCCGGCGCGCGCCTGCCCGCCACCCGGCGCCTCGCGGTCGAACTGGGCCTGGCCCGCAACACCGTCGCCGCCGCCTACGACCAGCTCGTCGCCGAGGGCTACCTGACCGCCCGGCGCGGCGCCGGCACCCAGGTCGCCGCCCTGCCCCGACCCGTCGCCGACACCCCCGCCACCGGCCGCGACACCACCACGCCCCGCCTGGACCTGCGTCCCGGCAGCCCCGACGTCACCACTTTCCCCACCACCGCGTGGCTGCGCGCCACCCGCCGCGCCCTGCTCGCCGCACCCGCCGCCGTCCACACCTACGGCGACCCGCGCGGCCTGCCCGAGCTGCGCCACGCCCTGGCCGAGTACCTCGGCCGCACCCGGGGCGTGCACGCCGACCCCGAGAACATCGTCGTGACCTGCGGTTACATGCACGGGCTGGCGCTGCTGGCGGGCGTGCTGGACGGGCCGGTCGCGATGGAGGACCCCGGCCTGCCGTTCCACCGCGAGGTCGTGCGCCGCGCCGGCCGCACCGTCGTCCCGCTGCCCGTGGACGGCGACGGCGCGCACTCCTTCCCCGAGGGCGTCGCCGCCGCCGTGGTCACCCCGGCCCACCAGTACCCCACCGGCGTCCCCCTGCACCCGCGCCGCCGCCACGCCCTGGTCGACTGGGCCCGCGGCACCGGCGCGGTGGTCGTGGAGGACGACTACGACGGCGAGTTCCGCTACGACCGCCAACCCCTCGGCGCGGTCCAGGGCATGGCCCCCGACCACGTCGTCTACGCCGGCAGCACCTCCAAGACGCTGGGCCCCGGCCTGCGCCTGGGCTGGCTGGTCCTGCCCGCCCGCCTGGTCGACCCGGTCGTGCAGGCCCGCCGCCACACCGACCTGATCACCGCCACCCCCACCCAGCTCGCGCTGGCCGACCTGATCACCACCCACGCCTACGACCGGCACATCCGCTCCTGCCGCCTGCGCTACCGCCGCCGCCGCGACCAACTCCTGGACGCCCTCCGCGGCCACACCGCGCTGGGCGTCTCCGCCGGCCTGCACGCCCTGATCCCCCACCCCGACGAAGCCGCCGTGCTGGCCGCCGCGAACGCCGAGGGACTGGCCCTCGGCGCCCTCAGCGACCACTGGCACGACCCCGCGGGCCGCCCCGGCGGCGTGATCGTCGGCTACGGCACCCCCGCCGAACACGCCTGGCGACCCGCCCTGGACACCCTCGCCCGCGTCCTGGCGCGGTGACCGCTCAGGGCCGCAGCCCCACCGCCGCCGCGAACGACCCGTCCATGTGGAAGGGCACCGAGGTGTGCTCGTGCGCGATCCGCCACCGGCCCTGCACCCGCCGCAGGCCCGTCGTGGCCCGGAACCACAGGTCGAACCGCTCCGGGTGCCCCTTCGGCACCGCCGACAACCGGTTGAGGCTGTGGCAGAACGCCACGTCCCCGCCCGCCACCACCTCCAGGTCCCGCACCTCGAAGTCCACCGGGCCGTCGAAGGTGGAAAACCACGCCCGCAGCGACCCCGGGTCGGTCAACCCGCGGTGCGCCAGCGGCGGGGCGAGCGTGAACCCCACCGCCTCCGGCAGGTAGTCCGCCGCCAACGCCTCCGCGTCCCCCGCGCGCATCGCCTCGGCCCGCCGCGCCACCAGGTCCCCGATCTCGTCCACGTCGATCTCCCGTCCGCTCCGGCACCCCCGACGGGCACCGCTCACCCGGGACGTAGAAGCTGGCACCGGATTCTCGACACGCCCCCGGAGGCCCGCGGTGAAATACGTGATCCTGATCTACGGCAACCCCGAGTCCCGCGCCATCTGGGACACCCTGTCCGCCGAGGAACGCGCCCGCGGCCTGCGCGACTACGAGCGCCTCAACGAGGACCTGGCCGACTCGGGCGAACTCGTCGTCACCGAAGCCCTCGCCGACCACGCCCAGACCAAGCGCCTGGTCGTCCGCGACGGTCAGCGCACCACCACCGACGGCCCCTTCGCCGAGGCCAAGGAGCTGCTCGCCGGGTTCTACCTGGTCGACTGCGAGAACGTCGAACGCGCCGTGGAGATCGCCTGGCGCGTCCCGGAAGCCCAGCTCGGCCTGGTCGAGGTGCGACCGGTGATGACCCTCGACGACTTCCTGCCGTGACCGGGCCACTGGAACCCCTGCTCCGCGACCTCGCGCCCCGGGTGCTGGCCATCCTCGTGCGCCACCACGGCGACTTCGCCGCGTGCGAGGACGCCGTCCAGGAAGCCCTCCTCGCCGCCGCCACCCAGTGGCCCGAGCAGGGCGTACCGGACAACCCCAAGGCGTGGCTGGTCACCGTCGCCTCCCGCCGCCGCGTCGAGGCCTGGCGCCAGGACACCGCCCGCACCCGCCGCGAGCACACCGCGTTCACCCTCACCCCACCCGACCCCGACCCGGTCCCCGGCGTGGACGACACCCTCACCCTGTTCCGGCTGTGCTGCCACCCCGCCCTCACCCCGCCGTCCCAGGTCGCCCTGACCCTGCGCGCGGTGGGCGGCCTGACCACCGCCGAGATCGCCCGCGCCTTCCTGGTCCCCGAAGCCACCATCGCCCAACGCATCAGCCGCGCCAAACAGCGGGTCAAAGGCGCCACGTTCACCCCGTCCGGCGACCTCGACGCCGTCCGCCACGTCCTCTACCTGATCTTCACCGAAGGCCACACCGCCAGCTCCGGCGACCGCCTCCACCGCGTCGACCTCACCGCCGAGGCCATCCGCCTGACCCGCCTGCTGCCCCACGACGGCGAAACCGACGGCCTGCTGGCCTTGATGCTGCTCACCGACGCCCGCCGCCCCGCCCGCACCACCCCCGACGGCGCCCTGGTCCCCCTGACCGACCAGGACCGCACCCTCTGGAACGCCGACGCGATCGCCGAAGGCACCGCCCTGGTCCACCACGCCCTGTCCACCCACCCGGTCGGCCCCTACCAACTCCAAGCCGCCATCGCCGCCGTCCACGCCGAAGCCCCCACCGCCGCCGACACCGACTGGCCCCAGGTCCTGACCCTCTACGACCTGCTCCACGCCATCGCCCCGGGCCCGATGGTCACCCTCAACCGCATCGTCGCCCAAGCCATGGTCGACGGCCCCGACCCCGCCTTGAAAGCCCTTGACCAGGCCGAACACGACCCCGCGCTCAAGGCCCACCACCGCCTCCACGCCGTCCGCGCCCACCTGCTCGACCTCGCCGGCCGCCACGACGAAGCCCGCCCCCACTACGCCCGAGCCGCCACCCTCACCCGAAGCCTCCCCGAACGCCGCTACCTCCACAGCCGCGCCTGATCCGCCGGCCGCGCACCCCGGAACCACCGCAAAACCGCCGTTCGGCGGATACCGAACCGGGCTCACTCTCGGTGAGGTGGTCACGTCGATGCGTCGGGGGACCATCGAGGGGGAGACAACGCTTTGTTCCGTCCCGTGCCGGTGCCCGAACTCCCACCCAGCACCGCACTGGCCGACCTGGCCATGACCCGCGACGACCACGCCTGGCTCGCCGGCACCACCGGCGTGTTCACCAGCCGCCCGTCCACCCCGCTCGTCCTGCGCTGGACCGGCGCCGACTGGACCGAGGAGACCCTGCCCGACCTGCCCACCGCCGCCAGCCTCGCCGGCATCTCCGCCGCCGCGCCCGACGACGTCTGGGCCGTCGGCAACACCGCCGGCCACCCCCTGGTCCTGCACTACGACGGCACCCGCTGGCACACCGTCACCACACCCCGCATCCCCTGGGCCAAAGCCGTCGCCGCCATCACCCCCGACGACGTCCACGTCGTCGGCACCGGCGCCGACACCCTCCACTGGGACGGCACCACCTGGACCCGCACCACCGTCCTGACCTCCGCCCGCGAAACCCTCCAGACCATCACCGCCTGCGGACCCGACGACGTCTGGGCCGGCGGCAGCGGACTCACCGGCGCCGGACCCGCCACCTACGAGTACCCCGTCCTCGTCCACTGGGACGGCACCACCTGGACCGACCTGCACGGCCCCCGCCTGGACCACGGCCACATCGCCGCACTCGCCGCCGACGGACCCCACGACGTCTGGCTCGCCCACGCCCGCCACGCCGACGGCCTCCAGATCCACCACTACGACGGCGACCGCTGGCACCCCGTCCCCCCACCCACCGACGAGGACCGCCTCAGCCTCCACGGCGTCGCCGCCCGCTGGACCTGGGGCGTGCGCGCCACCCGCCACACCTTCGAAACCCGCCCCGCCTACCACCACTGGACCGGGCAGGAGTGGACCGAACACCCCCTGCCCGACGACCTCGCCCGCACCTCCGCCTCCCACGTCGGCCTCGCCACCGACGGCACCACCACCTGGGCCTACCTCAAAACCGCCGCCGGCGTCCACGTCCTGCGCCACACCACCGCTTAACCTGCGCCCGTGCCCTTCACCCTCACCACCCTCGGCACCGCCAGCCCCTACCCGCGGCCCGACCAGCCCTGCTCCGGCTACCTCCTGCGCACCCCCACCACCGCCGTCTGGGTCGACGCCGGCCCCGGCACCCTGGCCAACCTCCAACGCCACACCAGCCCCGACCGCCTCGACGCCATCTGGATCTCCCACACCCACGCCGACCACACCGCCGACCTGCTCCCCGCCTACTACGCCCTCCTCTACGCCGACCTGCACCCCGAACACCCCATCCCCCTCTACGCCCCCCGCGGCCTGGCCGAACGCCTCACCGCCTTCCTCGCCGGCGCCCGCCCCAACCCCGCGAGCGCCGCCTTCACCGTCCACGAACTCCACGACGACCACCGCGCCGACGTCGGCGACATCCACCTCCACACCCTCGCCGTGAACCACGGCCTCCCCGCCTACGGCCTGCGCGCCACCCACGCCGGCGCCACCTTCGCCTACTCCGGCGACACCGCCCCCTGCCCGGCCCTCGACCGCCTCGCCGAGGGCGCCGACCTGTTCCTCTGCGAAGCCGACACCACCACCCCGTCCCCCCACCACTGCACCCCCGAAGACGCCGCCCAAGCCGCACGCGGCGCCCACCACCTCCTGCTCACCCACCTCGGCCCCACCCTCACCGAGCAGGAAGCCACCACCCGCGCCCAGGCCCCCGCCACCCACCCCAACGAAACCCACGAGATCCGATGACCTGGCTCGCGCTCCTGCTCCCCGGCGGCGGCTACACCACCGCCCAACCCCTCTTCCACTACACCGACCAACTCCTGCGCCACCTCGGCGCCACCACCCGCCACCTCACCTATCCCAGCCGCGACGACCCCGACGTCACCGCACAACTGCACGACACCGCCGACCACGACCGCGTCACCCTCGTCGGCAAGTCCCTCGGCACCGCCGCCATGTCCCGCCTGCTCGACCACCCCCTGCCCGCCCGCACCGACGCCGTCTGGCTCACCCCGCTCTTCGGCCGCCCCGAAGTCCGCCACGCCGCCGCCACCTGCCCGTGGCGCTCCCTCTACGTCGTCGGACTCGCCGACCTCTACCACCACCCCGACGCCCACGCCGGCCTGCCCGGCCACACCCTCGCCCTCCCCGACGCCGACCACAGGCTCGACGTCCCCGGCGACGTCCACCGCTCCCTCGCCCACCTCGCCACCGTCCTGGCCGCCCTCGACGCCTTCCTGCGCGACCCCGCCACCCCGGAGACACTGGACGGGTGATCACGCTGACCGCGACCGTCCTGGACACCCCCGACCCCCGCGCCCTCGCCCGCTTCTACAGCGCACTCCTGGGCTGGCCCGTCGTCCGCGACGAACCAGGCTGGGCCACCGTCCGCCCACCCGACGGCACCGCCGGCCTGTCCTTCCAAGCCGAACCCGACCACGTCCGACCCACCTGGCCCAGCACCACCACCCACCAGCAGATGCAACTGCACCTCGACATCGAAGTGGACGACCTGGAGGGCGCCAGCCGCCGCGCCCGGGACCTCGGCGCCACCCTCGCCGACTTCCAACCCCAGGACGACGTCCGCGTCCACCTCGACCCCGCCGGCCACCCCTTCTGCCTCTGGATCCGCACCTGACGTCAACCCCCACCCACCCCCGAGCGTGTACCAGGGCAGAACCGCACAACACCCGAGGGGGACGCAGGTGTCGTTGACCGCCGACGACGCGATGGCCGAGCTGTACCGGCGCGAAAAACCGGGCCTGCTCCGCCTCGCCGTCCTCCTGCTCGGCGACCGCGCCCAAGCCGAGGACGTCGTCCAGGACGCCTTCCTCAACACCCACCGCAAACGCGCCGGCCTCGACCCCGACACCGCCGCCGGCTACCTGCGCGTGGCCGTGGTCAACGGCGCCCGCACCATCCACCGCCGCCGACGCCTCACCTGGCGCCACCACCGCACCACCAGCCCCGACGCACCCCCGGCCGACACCGACCTCCTCGTGGCCGAGGAACACCGCGAAGTCCTGCGGGCCGTCCGCGCGCTGCCCAGGCGCCAACGCGAAGTCCTGGTCCTGCGCTACTGGTCGGGCCTGACCGAGGCCGAGATCGCCGACACCCTCGGCGTCTCGAAGGGAACGGTCAAGACCAGCGCCTCCCGCGCCCTCGCCACCCTCGCCCGACGCCTGGGAGACCAGCCATGACCCAGCCCGACCACACCACCGTCGAACGCCGCCTGCGCGCCGCCTTCACCGCCCTCGCCGACACCGTCGACGACACAGAACCGCGGCCGAACCGCGAGCGGGCAAGCACCCGACCGATCCTCGCGGCAGCGGCCGGCACTGTGCTCATCGCGGGGGCGGTCGGCCTGGCCCTCACCCTGCGCCACCCCGCGCCGCAGCCACCGGCCGCCGAGCAGACCACGACGACGACCACTGCGACGACCACTGCGACGACCACGACCACGCGACCGACCGGCCCCGCGATCCCCTACCGCCTCTACACCCACTGCGGCATCGACGAGGCCAAGATCGGCGACACCTACTACGAAGCCCTCACCCCGCTGCACGACGGCGCCCACAACCCGCCGCCCGGATGGGACAACCCCTACCAGGACGGCACGATGACCCTGCTGAGCGACACCGAGGCCGTCTTCCGCGACGACAAGGGCCACGAAGTCGCCTTCAAAGCCCGACCCGGTGCCACAGCCCCTAAACAGCTGTGTGCGTGACCGCGCGCGTGATGGAGTCCAGCACCCCGGGGAACCGCCGCTCCATCTCCTCCCACCGCAACTCGTGCGTGCGGTAGCTGCCCTGCGGCGTCACGCGCAGCACGCCCGCCTCCCGGAGCACCTTCAAGTGGTGCGACAGCGTCGACATGCTCACCGGCACGTCGAACTGCCCGCACACGATCCCGCCGGACCGGGCGAGCTCCGCCACGATCCGCAGCCGCACCGGGTCGGCCAGCGCGGTGAGCACGGTGGAGAGCTCGACGTCCTCCACAGCGGGGTGTTGTAGCGCGCGCATGACCGCAGATCGTAGCCGCGACGACGGTGATCTGGTTTTGTCCACACTGAAGCAATAATGATCGTTGAAACTGATAACATCCCGCCCATGAGCCTGCCGGAGCCGGTCCGCGCCGAGCTGGACCGCGTCACCCACCCGGTCCTGGTCGACCTGGCCGCGTTGGAGCAGGTCCGCGGCCGTTTCGACGACGAGCAGGCCGCCGCCCTCGCGGGCTACCTGGGCGCCGCCCAGTCCCCCAACACCCTGCGCGCCTACCGCTCGGACTGGGTCGCCTGGGCGGCCTGGTGCCGCCAGGAGGGTCGGCAGGCGCTGCCCGCCGACCCGGTGGACGTCGCCGTCTACCTGGCCGTGGCCGCCGAGAGCACCAAACCCGACGGCTCGCCCGCGTTCAGCCCGTCCACTTTGGAGCGCAAGTCCGCCGCGATCGCCGCCGTGCACGCCGCCGGTGGACTCCCCTCCCCCACAAGATCGGACGTCGTCCGCCTGACCTTGAGGGGTATCCGCCGCACGCGCCGCGCCCAGCCGCGCCGCAAGCGCCCGGTCCTGCTGGACACGCTGGCCGCCCTGCTGGCCGAACGCCCGGCGCCGGGCTGGCCGACCGGGGTCGCGCGCCGCCGGGACGCCCTCCTGCTGCTGGTGGGCTTCGCCGGGGCGCTGCGCCGCAGCGAGCTGGCCGCCCTGCGCCTGGAGGACGTGACCGTGGACGTGGACGCCCGTACCCAGGAGCCGTTGCTGCTGGTGGAGCTCGGCGTGACCAAGACCGACCAGACCGGCGCGCACCGCCAGCGCGTGGTGCTGCCGCGGGGCGCCCGGCGGGCGACGTGCCCGGTGTGCGCGTTCGCGGACTGGGTGGACGTGCTGACCGCCGCCGACCCCCGCGCGCTGCTGGAGGACGAGCCGGACCAGGAGCCGACCCACCGCTGCCACAGCTACCGGCCGGCGCCGCACGAGGGTCCGCTGTTCCCGGCGGTGAGCCGCCACGGCCGCATCGCCGGCAAGCCGATGTCGGACAAGGCCGTCTCGGACCTGGTGAAGCGGTACGCGCTCAAGGCGGGCCTGGACCCGGCGCTGTTCGGCGGGCACTCGCTGCGCGCGGGGTTCGCCACGCAGGCGGCGCTGGGAGGGGCGAGCGACCGGGAGATCATGCGGCAGGGCCGGTGGACCAATCCCCGCACCGTGCACCGCTACATCCGCACCGCCAACCCCCTCGAGGACAACGCGGTCACCCGTCTGGGCCTGTGAGGACGGGGCCGGGAGTGTGACGCAGAGCGCACGAACGGTTGTTAACTGTAAACAGGCCCCCGCCGGACGGGGTGAACCGAACGGTCCAGCCGAATGCGGCACAAGACCGCTTGCCACCATTTGTTTCCGTGGTGTTTCCACATGGTTTGAGCTGCGGTTTTGCCGGATTTTGGCGCGTTGTGCAGCGAGCTGACCTGCGCTCCTGGCGACCTCGTGAAACCGTCTCACGTTTTAAGAGACCATTTACCGCCGCATTAACGGCCATACGATCAGTGCACTTGGTCGGCCCTCGCCACGACCACCGGCATTCCGCCGCCGGCCGTGTGCCCCCGGACTACCCTGCACTGTCCGGGGGCCACACCGTCACCTCAAGCCTTCGGCTGCCGTTCGCCCACCGGTCAGGGCCCGACCGGGTTGGTACCGGTGTCGGCGAGGTCGTCGAGCTGCCGCTGGACGCGTTCGGCGTCGATATCGCGGCCTTGTTCCCGGTACAGCTCCAACGCCTCCAGCCAAAGCCGGCGCGCCTGCTCGTGCTGTCCGAGGGCTGTGTGGGGGTGACCGAGGCGGTCGAGAGTGTCGGCGGTTTGAGTGGCGTGGCCCACGGTCCGGAACAGGGTGAGAGCCCGGTGGTAGTAGTCGAGGGCAGTTCGGTGGTCGCCCGTGCGGTGGGCGATGAACCCGAGGCTGTCGAGGGCGTCCGCCTCGCCTTCCAGGTGGCGGTGTCGGTTGAGGGCGAGGGCGGCATGGCAGTGGTCGCGGGCAGTGTCGAACTCGCCCAGTTGCGCGCCGTGCCAGCCCATCGCGTTGAGCGCGAGAGCTTCTTGCACCGGCTGGCCGAGGGAGCGGAAGAGGTCCCGCGCACGTCGGGCGTGGTCCAGTGCCCGCCGATCGCTCCCCCGCCTTGCCCAGGCGAGCGCTAGGCCCCGGTTGGTGTGTGCCCTTTCAGCCGGGTCGTCCTGGCTGGTCGCCAGGGCAAGAGACCGGTCCAGGTGACCAGTGGCCTGCTCGTGCAGGTTCAACCGGGCACAGGCTCGGCCGAGGAACCGGTGGGCGCAACTGCGGGCAGTAGGGTCGGGTAAGTGGTGGGCGGCGTCCACCGCGGCTGACCACGAGCTCAACTCGTCGCGCAGGTGCCCTCGCCTGCTGTGATAGGCCGCCAGGTTCCAGGCCAGGTGCCACACGGCGTGGTGCTGTCCGAGAGTGGCTGCGATGCGCTGTGTGGCCAGAAGGACGGCGTGCTCGGCCTCGAGCCACCCCATCGCTGCCGCGACATCGGCAAGCAGTTGTGGGCGCACGCCGGGCGCGGGAGGCCTGGGGTGCACGAGCCTTCGGTGGGGGTCCAAGAGGCGGCTGGCGGCGTGGGAAGTGTGCGAGTAGAAGTCCACCACCCGTACCAAGGCTGCCTCCCGCACGTGCGCGGGCAGGGTGGCGCGGGCTGTGTCTGCGGCGAGGGCACGGACCAGGTCGTGCATGGCATACCGGCTGGCTGACCGGCGGTTGACCAGCGACGCGTTCTCCAGAGCCGTCAAGGCTTTCCGCGCGGCAGCCCGGGGAAGGGCGCCGAGGGCGGCCACTGCGGGCAGACTGATGTCGGGGCCGGGCGCCAACCCGAGGAGGGCGAACAAGGAGCGTTGTTCGCCGGTCAGGTAGCGCAGAGACCAGGACAGGACAGTGGGCAGGCTCGCCGTGGGGTCGGTTTCGTGGTCGAGCACCTCCAAACCGGATTCGTGAAGCTCGGCGGCGACCTCCGCCAGCGGGACAGCGGGGCGAGTGGCGGCGTTGCGCGCGGTGATCGACAGGGCGAGCGGGTAGCCGCCGCACAGGTCGACCATCTCGGACACGGCGTCGGGTTCGGCGTCGAAGCGGTCGGCACCCGAGAGTGCTGTCACCAGGGCGCGGGCTTCGGCGTGGGTGAGGGTGCCCAGCGTGAGATGACGGGCACCGTGTCGGTCGATCAGGGCGGACAGCACATGGCGGCTGGTGACCAGCACGGTGCAGGTGGGGCTGCCGGGCAGCAGAGGCACGACCTGGTCGGCTGTGGCGGCGTTGTCCAGCACGATCAACATTCGTCGACCGGCGACCAGGCTGCGGTACAGCGCGGCCCGCGCGGCGAGGTCGGTCGGAATGCGATGGGGGCTGACCCCGAGGCCGTCGAGGAACCAGCGCACCGCCGTCCCGGAGCCGACCGGCTCGCCTCTGGGGCTGAAGCCACGCAGGTCGACGAACAACTGCCCGTCGGGGAACCGGTCCAGGTTGCGGTGAGCCCAGGCCAACGCGAGCCAGGACTTGCCGATGCCTCCGGACCCGCCGATCGTCGAAATCATCACCGAGGGACTAGCCGCTGAGCCGGTGGCGTTCTCGCCCGGCGTGGCTTTTACCCCGCCGTGCGGATCGGCGGCGGTCAGAGCGCGGTCCAGCGCGGTCAGCTCCGCCACCCGCCCTGCGAACACCGCCGGTGCGGCGGGTAGTTGACGTGGCACGACGGGCGAGAGCGGTCGCGGTGGCGTGCGCAGGTACACGTCACCGTTCACGACGCCCGCCTGTACCACACCATTTCCGCCGCCCGACACCACGTTGAGCACGGGAGGTCCGCCGTCAACGTCGCGGACTGCCGGCTCGTGAACGTCGGATTGCTCAGGCTCGGGCGTCGTCACCACCCGGACACCTCCCTGATCCGGTTGGTGCCTGGCGAAGAGTCCCAGCATCGCATCACACCACAGGTGATTCCGGTGGACGGTTCCGGAATCCACCCGACTGCACGCACCGAGTTCGCAGGACAGGCTCGCCCTCACCCTCAGCACGGGGAGCCGGACGGCAGACCGCCGGGCGCGCACTTGGCCCGCAAGCCGGCGAGCCGACGATCAAGCGCCCCGAGGTCCAGCTCTCAGGTCGTCCCGCCCACGACGGCGTCCGACGACGGCTCCTCGTCCCGCTTCTCCGGCGGTGGCACCACGCCGGACAGGTCGCCGCCGTTGTCGTTGACGCGCAGCACGAACGGACGGGTCGGGGTGTAGGAGACCACCGACACCGACGCCGGGTCGACGACGATCCGCTGGAACCCGTCCAGGTGCACGCCCAGCGCGTCCGCCAGCACGGCCTTGATGACGTCCCCGTGGCTGCACGCCACCCACACCGCGCGCGGCCCGAACTCCTCGGTCACCCGGGCGTCGTGGGCGCGGATCGCGGCCACCGCGCGGGCCTGCACGGCCGCCAGGCCCTCGCCGCCGGGGAACACCGCCGCGGACGGGTGCTGCTGCACCACCTGCCACAGCGGTTCCTTGAGCAGGTCCTTGATCTCCTTGCCGGTCCACTCGCCGTACTCGACCTCGGCCAGTTCCGGCTCGACCACGGCCTCCAGCCCGCGCGCGGCCAGCAGGGGCGCGAGGGTCTGGCCGCAGCGGTCCATCGGGGAGGTCACCACGGCGTCGATCGGCACGCCCGCGAGGCGCTCCACGAGCTTCTCCGCCTGCACCACCCCGGTGTCGGCCAAGGCCACGCCCGGTGCGCGGCCGGCGAGGACCCCGGAGCCGTTGGCGGTGGAACGGGCGTGTCGGAGCAGGATCACGGTAGCCACGAAGACCACCCTATGTGGCGTTGATGAGCCCCATCGACAGCAGGCCCATCAGCACGATGCCCAGCGACAGCCGGTACCAGACGAACGCCGAGTAGCTGTGCTTGGACACGTACCGCAGCAGCCACGCGATGGTCGCGTAGCCGACCGCGAAGGACACGACCGTCGCGACGATCATCTGCGGCACGGAGGCGGCGTTGGGCTCGGACCGGTCGAGCACGTCCGGGATGCTGAACAGCCCGGCGCCGAACACCGCGGGCAGGGCCAGCAGGAACGAGTACCGGGCCGCCGCCGCGCGCTCCAGGCCCAGGAACAGGCCGGCGGTGAGCGTGCCGCCGGAGCGGGACACGCCGGGGATCAGCGCCATCGCCTGCGCCAGGCCCATGCCGACCGCGTCCTTGAGCTCCAGCCGGGTGCGGACGTGCCGGGCGAACTGGTCGGCCACGCCCAGCAGGATGCCGAACACCACCAGCACGGTCGCGGTGATCCACAGGTTGCGCAGCGAGCTGCGGATCTCGTCCTTGAACACGTAGCCCAGCACGCTGATCGGGATCGACCCGATGATCACGTACCAGGCCATGCGGTAGTCGTCGGTCTTGCGCGCGGCCTTGGAGAACAGGCCCTTGAACCACGCGGCGATGAAGTTCCCGATGTCGCGCGCGAAGTAGATCAGCACGGCGACCTCGGTGCCCAGCTGGATCACGGCGGTGAACGACGCGCCCGCGTCGTTGCCGAAGAACAGCGTGGAGACGATCCTCACGTGCGCCGACGACGAAATGGGCAGGAATTCCGTCAAGCCTTGGACGATTCCGAGAACCAGGGCCTGCAACCAGCTCAACTACCCACTCCTGCCAGATCCAGAGCTTCGGTCGCGGTGCGCAAGCCCGCGATCCCCTGCTCGAGATCTTGCAGCATGGGCGAAAGGGTGAGCGTGGTGACCCCCGCTTCGGCGTAGACCTTCATCCGCTCCGCGATGCGCTCCCGGGTCCCCAGCAGCGACGTCGAGTCCAGGAACTCCACCGGCAGGGCGGCCATCGCGCCCTGGTAGTCCCGCGCCAGGTACTTCTCCTGCACCTCGGCGGCCTCGGCGGCGAAGCCCATGCGCACGGCGAGGGCGTTGTAGAAGTTCTTCTCCCGGCTGCCCATGCCGCCGACGTACAGGGCGGCGTAGGGGCGCACGGTGTCGGCGCACGCGCGCCAGTCCTCGCCGACGACCAGCGGCACGGTGGGGACGACGTCGAAGCCGTCCATGGTCTTGCCGGCCTTCTCCCGGCCGCGCCGGAGGGCGTCCAGGGAGCCTGCGGAGTGCTCGGGCGAGAAGAACACGCCCAGCCAGCCGTCGGCGATCTCGCCGGTCAGCTCGAGGTTCTTCGGGCCGACCGAGGCCAGGTAGATCGGGATGTGCTCGCGCACCGGGTGCACGGTGAGGGTGAGCGCCTTGCCGGGGCCGCCGGGCAGCGGCAGCTGGTAGTGCTCGCCGTCGTAGCGCAGCTTCTCGCGGCGCAGGGCGGCGTTGACGATGTCGACGTACTCGCGGGTGCGGCCCAGGGGCTTGTCGAAGCGCACGCCGTGCCAGCCCTCGGAGACCTGCGGGCCGGACACGCCCAGGCCCAGCCGGAACCGGCCGCCGGACAGGGTGTCCAGGGTCGCGGCGGTCATCGCGGTCATGGCCGGGGTGCGCGCGGGGATCTGGAAGATGGCGCTGCCGATGTCGATGCGCTCGGTCTGCGCGGCCACCCACGCCAGCACGGTGGCCACGTCGGAGCCGTAGGCCTCCGCGGCCCACACCACCGACCAGCCCAGGCGGTCGGCTTCCTTGGCCAGTTCGAGGTTCGCGGCGTCGTTGCCCGCGCCCCAGTACCCGAGGTTCAGTCCCAGTCGCACGCACCGGACCCTACCGGCGGGTAACCGGGTGCGCCAGGGCAGGCTATCGGGTTGTTTCCACCGGACATGCGCGGTGTGCGCCCGCCGGAATGTCGATCACCGTTTAGGCTGCGCCGCGTGGAACAGCGATACCTCGGCCGCAGCGGTCTGCGGGTCTCCCGGATGGCCCTGGGCACCATGACCTGGGGTCGGGACACCGACGCGGACGAGGCCGCCACGCAGCTCATGGCGTTCACGGAGGCGGGCGGCACGCTCGTGGACACCGCCGACGTCTACGTGGAGGGCGAGAGCGAGCGCATCCTGGGCGGCCTGATCGGCGAGGTCGTGCCGCGCGACGACCTGGTCATCGCGACCAAGGCGGTGGCCCGGCGCAACGACGGCCCGTTCGGCGGCGGCGCGTCGCGGGCGGCGCTGCTGTCGGCGCTGGACGGTTCGCTGCGCAGGCTGGGTGTCGAGCACATCGACCTGTGGCAGCTGCACGCGTGGGACGCGTCGGTGCCGCTGGAGGAGACGCTGTCGGCGCTGGACCACGCGGTGTCCTCGGGCAAGGTCCGGTACGCGGGCGTGTCGAACTACTCGGGCTGGCAGCTGGGCACCGCCGCCGCGCTGCCCGGTCACACGCCGATCGTGTCCACGCAGGTGGAGTACTCGCTGCTGGAACGCGGGGTGGAGCGGGAGGTCGCGCCCGCCGCCGAGCACCACGGCATCGGCCTGCTGCCGTGGGCGCCGCTGGGTCGGGGCGTGTTGACCGGCAAGTACCGCAACGGCACCCCGTCGGACTCGCGGGGCGCGTCGGCGCACTTCGCCGGGTACGTCGAGCAGCACCGCACGGAGCGGGCGGCGCGGATCGTGCAGGCGGTGGCGACGGCGGCGGACGGCCTGGGCACCAGCCCGTTGTGCGTGGCGCTGGCGTGGGTGCGCGACCGGCCCGGCGTGGTGGCGCCGGTGGTGGGCGCGCGGGACACCGGCCAGCTGCTCGGGTCGCTGGCGGCGGAGGAGATCTCGCTGCCGCCCGCGATCCGGTCGGCGCTGGACGACGTGAGCGCCATCGAGTTCGGCTATCCGGAACGCCCGATGGGGTGACGTTCGCCCGGATTCTCCGATTTGCTCACTTTGTGTAACCGATCGTGTGAGTTCCGCTACTCCACCAGCTTGATGGATCCGGAACGGGTCTAGCGTCCGTCGCCGTGCGCGAATCAAGTGACACAGCCTCGGTGACGAGGCGTCGGCTGTTCGGCCTCACGGCCGGCACGGCGGCCGTGCTGGCCGCGGGCGCTCCCGCCGCTTCGGCGGACGAGGACAAGGACAAGAAGCTCGACGCGGAAGGCGCGTGGCGCAAGCTCGCCGAGGGCAACAAGCGGTTCGTCGAGGGGCACCAGACCCACCCGCACGAGTCGCTGCAGTGGCGGGAGGCCCTGACCAAGGGCCAGCACCCGTTCGCCTGCGTGGTGGGCTGCGCGGATTCCCGGGTGCCGCCGGAGCTGGTGTTCGACGAGGGCTTCGGCGACCTGTTCACCATCCGCGCGGCCGGCGAGGTCCTGGACAACAGCGTCCTGGGCAGCGTCGAGTACGCGGTGGAGCACCTGGAGGTGCCGCTGGTGGTCGTCCTGGGGCACGCGTCCTGCGGCGCGGTGTCGGCGACCATCGACGTGGTGAGGGGCCGGGCCGAGGTCAGCGGGGACATCTCCACGCTGGTCCGGGCCATCGAGCCGGCCGTGCTGGCGACCCCGCCGGAGCGGGACGACAAGACCTTCCTGGCCCGGTGCGTGGACAACCAGGCCAAGCGGGTCGCGTCGCTGATGGTCGAGCGGTCGGTGACCCTCCGGACCGCCGTGCGCCACCACGGGCTCAAGGTCGTGGCGGCCAGCTACCAGCTCGACACCGGCGCGGTGACCCGCCTGACCTGACCTCAGACGGCCACCTCGTCCACCAGCCGGAACCACTCCCGCACCCCCGCCAGCTGGTCCTCCAGCCACGTGGCCACGTCGGCCGCCAGGTCCAGCGCGCGGGGCGTGCGGGTGCGGCCGGCCAGGTGCTCCACCAGCGCCTGGATCCGCCGCACCGGCGGCGGGTGGGTGGTCGAGAACGGCACCGGGCGGCCCTGCTCGTCGGCCAGCCGGTCGGTGACCTCGTGCAGGAACGGCACCAGCAGCAGCGCGCCCACCAGGCACGGCTCGATCGCCTCGACCAGGCGCGGGGCCAGGTCGTCCAGGGTGCGCAGCATGATCGTGGCGGCCACGCGGTCGGCTTCGTGCTCGCGGGGCCAGCCGACCGCCCAGGCGTCCAGCGCGCCGACCGGGGTGTCCGGGTCGGTGACCCGCCGGGCGGTGACCAGGTGACCGGTGATCACGTGCGCCAGCTCGTGGGCGATGACGAACTGGGTGGCGCGGCGCAGCATCAGGCCGACCAGGGCCAGGCGCTGACCGGACAGCTCGGGCAGCGGGCGGGCCGACACCGCGCCGTTGCCGTAGAGGTAGGCGTTGACGGCTTCGGCCAGCGCGTAGGACGCCTGGTCCGGGGTCAGCAGCGGTGGGGTGCCGTAGGCGGGCAGGACCCCGGTCATGATCTTCAACACGGCGGCGGACAGGTCCAGCAGGCCGGTGTTGACCAGGACCAGCACGCCCCGGCCGGGCACCGGCACGCTGATGCCGTCCAGGGTGCCGGTCGGGAACACCCCGGCCAGCACCGGCGTGCGGACGCTCCAGCCCGCCGCGTCGGCCAGGTGCAGGACCTCCGGTTGGCAGGCGTCGAGCGTGGCCTGGAGGGCGCGCAGGTGCGCGGAGCGGTAGCCGGCGGGGCGGGCGCGGACGACGGCGAGCCTGGTCAGGCGGGTGGGCAGCGGTTCGGCGCCGACCTGGGTCCAGGTGTGGTAGCGGTCCTCGCGCGGGCCGTCCGGGTCGGGTGGGCCCAGCCGGTCGGCGACCCGCCGGTCGCGCAGCAGTTCCACGTGCCTGGCCCGCAGTTCCTCGACCGTCATCGGCGCCTCCCCTCACCTGGGATGGTCGCGGAAAACCCGGCCGGGGTACCGGTGCGCGGCCACTACCACTCCCCTGGACCAACGACAACACCCTCCCCCTGCGTGACGATGGTGGTTTCGTGATGGATGCTGGGAGGACGTTCTCGCTTTCGGGCTAGCTGGAGGTTCGACGTTGCGCCGACTGGCGGCGGTTGTGCTCACCGGGACCGCGTTGCTGTCCGGCTGCGCGACCGGGGACGACTCCGGCGACCCGTTGCAGGTGGCCGCGACCCTGGAACCGGCGACGCCGGCGGAGTCCCCGCAGGTCACGGCCACACCGGAGGGCACGGTGCTGCCGATGCGCGCGGCGAGCGCGGTCGCGGTGCTGCCCGGGTACGTGGCGGTGGCGCTGGCCGACCCGCCCTCGGTGTCGCTGCACCCCCTGGACAACCTGGCCGCCCCGCGGGTGGTGCCGCTGCCCGGCCGGGCCGAGCGGCTGGTCGTGTCGGGTGACGCGGTGGAGGCGCCGGTGCCCGGCAGCGGGGTCGTGGTGACCGTGCGGTCCGACGGCACGTCCTCGTCCCGGCCGGTGGACGGCGGCCCGGTGGACGTGGCGCTGGTGGGCGGCAAGGCGGTCGTCGCGCGCCGGGACGCCAAGTCGCTGGACGTGGCCGGACAGGCGGTGACCGGCGTGTCCAGCCCGGACCGGCTGGTGGCGGTGGGCGACCACGCCGTGGTGCTGGACCGGCCGCGCAGCGCGGTGTTCGACGTGGACCTGGGTGCCGAGCCCAAGCTGGGCGCGGGACTGCGCGCCGGCGAGGGCGCGACGACGGCGGTGGCCGACCGGTTCGGCCGGGTGCTGGTCGTGGACACCCGCGGTGGCGAGCTGATGGCGTTCTCGGTGCGCCCGCTGATCATGCGGCAGCGCTTCCCGCTGCCCGGCGCGCCGTACGGGATGGCCTACGACGAGCGGCGGGACCTGCTGTGGGTCACGCTCACCGAGCGCAACGAGGTGGTGGCGTTCGACGTCGCGGGTGGCGAGCCGGTGGAGAGGCACCGGTACGCCACGGTCCGCCAGCCGGACTCGGTGGCGGTGGACCCGGGCAGCGGGCGCGTGTTCGTCGCGTCCGGAGACGGTCAAGGGATGCAGGTGATCGGGTCATGAACGAAGGGGTGGTCGACGGGGACTGGGAGTACCGGCCGCTGCGCCTGCCGGCCGGTGTCTCCCGTCGCACGGCGACGACGCAGTTGGCGATCCACGCGGAGTTCGCGGGCTGGGAGCTGTCGCGGACCCTGCTGTTCGGCGACGGCTCCCGCAAGGTGTGGCTGCGCCGCAAGCGCACCGCCGCCACCCTGCCCGGCGTGATCACCTAGCGGGCCGGTTTCCCTGCCTCGCACGCGCCCACCCGGCACGCGCGCCGCTCCCCGCCGCCTCTCTACGCCCGCCTCTTCACGCCCGCCTCTTCACGCCCGCCTGTCTTCGTGCACGCCGGCACGACCCCGGCCCGTCCGCCTCCCCTTGATCACGGGCCGCCGCGCCGCGACTATTCTGCGCGCCGAGGAATTTTCGCTTTCTCCGGGTGATCGACTCCCCCATCCGCACCCCCACCATTACCTGAACGGGTGAATACGGGGCTGTTTTCGCACGTCAGCGCGAGGTTGCCCTCCGATGTGCAAAATTTACCCTTCGATCATTACTCCGTTGTGCCACCATTGGTCCGTTCGTGCGGAGGAGGGGCCGCCGAACGTGACTCGGCGCAGTCGCGCGGGTCGCTTGATCGGCCTAGACAGATCGACAGGGGAGGAAGATCGCTATGTCTAAGACCACCGAGATCGCATTCCAGGGCGGCGACGTGCCGGAGGACGGCACCACCACCGCGGTCCTGCCGGCGCCGCCGGAGCAGGGCCAGGAGCAGCACGAACACGAGCACAACCACGACGGCGGCGAGTTGACGCCGATGTGCTCGGGCAACGGCTGCGTCCAGAAGACGTCGTCGAACTGATCGACCCAGCGTGACCGGCGCCCGTCGACCGACGATCCGGTCGGCGGGCGTTTCCCGTTGCTTTCTGTGATGTCATGGACATGTGCCTGTGATCGCTTCTCGCGACGAAATCGCGATCATCCGCGAGGCCCGCGCCCTGCACCGCGACGGAGTGGACGCGTCGTGTTCGGGGCGGCATCGCGAGGCGATGCGGTTGTTGCACCGCGCCCGCGCATTGGCGGAATCGGTGGATCCCGGTGATCCGGTCACGCGCCAGGAATGGCTCGTGACGCGCATTCGCCTTTCCTCGACGTTGTCGGCGTTGGCGGCCGACACGGCGGGCCTCGCCGCGGGGCTGGCGGGCCTGGACGAGGTGCGGGCGCTGGTGGAGGACGTGCCCGACCCGCTGGTGCGGGCGGAGCTGTCCGGCAGCGTCGGGCACAACCGCGGGTTGCTGCTGCTCAACGCGGGCCTGCTGGAGGAGGGTGTCGCCGTGCTGGGCGAGGCCCTGGCGCACGAGGAGTGGCGGCTTTCGGCGGCCGACGAGCCGGTGCCGTCGCTGGTCGAGCCGATCGTGAAGACGCTGCGCAGCCGGGGCACCGCGCACACCAACCTGGGGTCGATCACGCAGGCCCGCCAGGATCTGACGCGGGCGGTGGCGTTGGCGACGGAGTTCGGGCTGGTGAACTTCGCCGCCGACGCCAGCCACGCGCTGGGTCGGCTGGAGTTGCGCATCGGGGACGTGCCGGCGGCGCTGCGCCGCTACGACAGCAGCGAGCGCGCGTACCGGAACCTGGGGTTGGCCGTGCCGCCGCTGCTGGGATTGCACCGGGCGCAGGCGCTGCTGGTGGCGGGCCTGGCCGACGAGGCGGGTGACCAGCTGGACCACGTGCTGCCCGCGATGCGCGCCGACCAGGCCGCCACGGGCGAGTTGGCCGACGTGGAGCTGACCCGGGCGGTGGCCGCGTTCATGACCGGTGACCTGGGGCTGGCGCGGGAGATGGCGTCGGCGGCGCGGCAGCGGATGCGGCGGTGGGGCTGCGAGACGTGCGTGGCCAACGCGACCCTGATCGGGTTGCGGGTGGACACCGAGGTGGCGCTGCGGTCGGGTCGGGTGCCGCGGTCGCTGCCGGCGCGGGTGCTGGGGTTCGCCGACGCGCTGCCGGTGCCGAGGTTGGCCGAGCAGGCGGCGACGGCCCGGATGCTCGCGGTGCGCCTGGAGGTGCGGCGCGGCGACCTCGACGCGGCCGAACGCGTGCTGGAGGGCGTGCCGCGACCGGGTCGGCTGACCGCGATCGACCACCGGATGCTGCGCCGGCTGTGCCGGGCGGAACTGGCCGCCGCGCGGGGTCGGCGCACGGCGGCGTTCGCCGAGGTGCGGGCGGGCTTGGCGGAGCTGGACCACGTGCGGGACCGGATGGGCGGGCTGGAACTGCTGTCCGGGACCGCGTTGCACGGCCGGGAGCTGACCGAGCTGGCCGTGGGATTGGTGTTGGCGGAGGGCAACGCGCGGCGGCTGTTCGCGTGGCTGGAGCGGACGCGGGCGCAGACCTACCGCTACGAGCCGCTGACCCGGGTGGACAACCCGGAGCTGGCGGAGCTGATCGCCGAGGTGCGCAGCCTGACCCAGTCGATCCACAAGGCCCACCACGACGGGCACCCGACGGGCGCGTTGCGGGCGCGGCGGGCGGAGCGGCTGCGCAAGGCCAACCAGATCGGCTGGCACTCGGGCAGCTGGGGCAGCCCGCGCCCGGTGGCGAAGCTGCCCGAGGTGGTGGCCCAGCTGGGTGGGCGGGCGCTGGTGAGCTTCGCGTCGTCGGGGGACGCGTTGGTCGCGGTGGTGGTGGTCGAGGGGGACGTGCGGCTGGTGCACCTGGGTTCGGCGGAGGCCGCCGCGGAGAGCGCCCGGATGCTCAACGCCGACCTCAACGCGCTGGCCCCCGACCACCTGCCGGAGGCGTTGGTGCGGGTGCTGTCGACGTCGGCACACCGGCAGGCCGAACGGCTCGACGCGCAGTTGGTCCGGCCGTTGGTGGGCCTGCTCGGGGACCGGGACCTGGTGGTCGTGCCGACCGGGGCGCTGTACGCGGTGCCGTGGGGCGTGCTGCCGACGTTGCACGCGCGGCCGATCGTCGTGGCCCCGTCGGCGACGGCGTGGCTGGCGGCCGAGCGCGGCGAGTGGCGACGCGACGGGCGGACCGTGCTGGTGCGCGGACCGGGCCTGCCGGCGGCGGTGGGCGAGATCGCGAAGCTGGGCGCGCACTACAGCTCGGCGGCGCTGCTGTCCGGTGAGGGCGCGACGGTGGCGGCGGTGCTGTCCACTTCGGACGATGCCGAGATCGCGCACTTCGCGGCGCACGGCGTGCACGAGCCGGAGAACGCGTTGTTCTCCCGCTTGGAACTGACCGACGGCCCGCTGTACGCGCACGAGTTGGCGAACCTGCCGCACCCGCCGCGGCAGGTGGTGCTGGCGGCGTGCGAGTTGGCGTTGAACCGGATCCGGCCGGGCGACGAGCCGTTGGGGTTCGCGAGCGCGTTGCTGGCGAGCGGTTCGCAGATGGTGGTGGCCCCGGTGAGCCGCGTGGGTGACCAGGCTTCCGCGGCGACCATGGACTACTACCACCGGCGGTTGGCGGCGGGCGCGCAGCCGGCGCTGGCGTTGGCCGACGCGATCGCGGTGGACCCGCTGCGCCGGCCGTTCGTGTGCTTGGGCAGCGGCCAGTCCTGACCACCACACCTGTGGTACCACAGCTGTGGTGGTGGTTCGGCACAACCGATGGGGGTCGGGTGAGCGAAGAGGGTGGGGACGTCCACCAGCGGGCGGAGGTTTCCGGGCAGGGGCGGGTGGTCCAGGCAGGGCGGGACCTCTACCACGCGGAGCGGGACCAGCACGTGTACCTCGGTGACGGCCCGCACGGCCGTCGCCGCACGACGGGACCGGTGGTGGAGGACTGCCCGTACCCCGGTCTGGCCGCGTTCGACGCCGACCAGGCCCGGTGGTTCTTCGGGCGGGACGACGTGGTGGCCGAGCTCCTCGCGCGGCTGGACCGGCGGCTGACCACCGGCGGGATCCAGGTCGTGGTGGCGCCTTCGGGGGCGGGGAAGTCGTCGCTGCTGCGCGCGGGACTGCTGCCTGCCCTGGCCCGGTCGGCACTACCGGGTTCGTCCCGCTGGTCCGGCGTGGTGTTCACGCCCACGGCCGAGCCGCTGGAGGCGTGGGGCCGGCACGTGACCGGTGACGAGCGGATCGTGGTGGTGGACCAGTTCGAGGAGCTGTTCACCCTGTGCGCCGACGAGGCGGAGCGGCGGGCGTTCGTCGCGGCGCTGGCCGAGTCGGCCGGGAAGGCCTTGGTGGTCGTCGGGGTGCGCGCGGACTTCTACGCCGCCTGCGTGGACCACCCTCCGTTGCGGGCGGCGTTGCAGGACGCGCCGCTCGTGGTCGGGGCGTTGACCGAAGCCCAACTGCGCGAGGCGATCCTGCACCCGGCGCACGACGTCGGCCTGGAGGTCGAACCCGGGCTGGTCGAACTCCTGCTGCGGGAGTTGGGCGCCACCACCGGCTCCGGCTACGAGGCGGGCCGGTTGCCGCTGCTCGCGCACGCGCTGCGGGCGTGCTGGCAGCAGCGCTCCGGCGCCACCCTGACCGTGCAGGGCTACCGGGACACCGGCGGCATCGGGCGCGCCATCGCCGTCACGGCCGAGCAGGTGTACGAGGCTTTGAGCGACGACGACCGGCGCCGGGCGCGGTCGTTGTTCCTGCGCTTGGTGAAGATCGGCGACGAGGACACGCGGCGGCGGCTGACCGGCACCGACCCGGACGCGCGGGACGTGGTGGAGGCCTTCACCCAGGCCCGTCTGCTGACCCGGGCACAGGACACCGTGGAGATCACCCACGAGGCCTTGTTGCGGCACTGGCCGCGGCTGCGGGAGTGGATCGACGCCGACCGCTCCGGCAGGCTGGTCCACCAGGAGTTGGAGGACACCGCGGGCGCGTGGGCGCTGCGGGGCCGCGACCCGTCGCTGCTGTACCGGGGCAGCAGGCTCGACGCCGCGCTGGAGTGGGCCGGCACCGCGGCACCGGGTGATCTCGACGCGGTGGCCGGGGAGTTCCTCCTCGCCTCCAAGCGCGCGCGGCGGCGCGACGCGCGACGCCGGACCGCGGTCGTGGCCGTCCTCGCGGTCCTCGCGCTGGTCGCCTCGACGGTGGCCGTCGTCGCCTACCAGCAGCAGGGCGACGCGCGGCGGCAGCGCGACCTGGCCACCTACCACCGGGTCCTGGCCGAAGCCGACCGGCTCCGCGACGTCGACGTGTCGCTGTCGGCGCAGTTGACCCTGGTCGCGCACCGGATGCGCCCCGACGACCGGACGCGCACCCGCCTGATCGGCGCCGCGAACGCGACCCTGGCCACTCCCCTGCCCACCCACGACGTGCTGGCGATGGCGCTGAGCCCGGACGGCCGCACGCTGGTCACCGGCGGCGGGGACCACACGGTCCGGCTGTGGGACGTCTCCGACCCGTTCTACCCCGGGCCGCTGGGCGCACCCATGACCGGCCACACGGCCATCGTGTCGTCCGTGGCGTTCAGCCCGGACGGGCGGCGGATCGCCAGTGGCGCCGAGGACCGGACCGTGCGGCTGTGGGACCTGAACGGCACCGCGCACGACGTCCTCACCGGCCACACCGACGACGTCCGCGCGGTCGCGTTCTCCCCGGACGGGCGCACGCTGGCCAGTGGCGGCGACGACGACTCGATCCGCTTGTGGGACGTGTCCGACCCCGCGCGGCCGCGGTCGGCCGGGGTGACGGCGGCCCACACCGACGACGTCCGGGCCCTGGCGTTCAGCCCGGACGGGGCGCTGCTGGTCTCCGGCGGTGACGACGCGGTCCGGCTCTGGCGCCCGTCCGACCCGCTGACGCCGGTGGGCACGCCGCTGTCCCACGGCAGCGCGGTCGGCGCGGTGGCGGTCTCGCCGGACGGCCGCACGCTCGCCACGGGATCCGCCGACGACACGATCCGGCTGTTCGACCTGGTCGATCCGGGCCGCCCCCGGTATGTGCGCCAGCTGACCGGCCACACCAGCGGCGTGCGCGACCTCGCCTTCAGCCGCGACGGGCAGACGCTGGCCAGCGGCGGCTACGACGCGAAGGCGCGGCTGTGGAGCGTGGGCCGGCCGGAAGCCGCGGCGGCGCTGGGTCCGCCGTTGGCCGGTCACGCCAACACGATCACGGCGGTGGCGCTGTCCCCGGACGGCCGCACGCTGTTCACGGGCGGCACCGACTCGTCGGTGCGCCTGTGGCACCGGACCGGCCTGCTGACCGCGGCCCACGCCGGCACCGTGTGGTCACTGGCGTTCAGCCCGGACGGCCGCACCCTCGCCTCCGCCGGGCGCGACCGCGCCGTCCGGCTGTGGGACGTGTCGTCCTCCGCGCGGCCGGCACCGCGAGGTGCGATCACCGGCGACTCCGCAGCCGGCGCACGCCCCGCGTCCGTCGCGTTCCACCCTGATGGGCGCACCATCGCCGTGGGCGGTGAGGACCACACCGTGCGCCTGTGGGACGTCTCGGGCGAGCCGACCCCGCTCGGCGACCCCCTGACCGGGCACACCGACATCGTGCGGGCGGTGACGTTCACCCGCGACGGCCGGCTGCTGGCGAGTGTCGACGATCAAGGCGTGGTGCGACTGTGGGACGTGGCGACGCCGACCTCACCGCGGCTGCTCGCCACCCAGCCGCCGCGCCTGGAAGGCATCCTCCTGTCCGTCGCGTTCAGCCCGGACAGCCGCCTGCTGGCCACGGGCGGCACGAACACCGGTGTGCCGTTGTGGAGCGTCGCCGACCCCGCGCACCCGGCGCCCGCCCCGACGTTGAGCGGGCACACCAACGCCGCCCTGTCCGTGGCGTTCAGCCCGGACGGCCGCACCCTGGCCTCGGTCGGCGGTGACCGGACCGTGCGGCTGTGGGACGTGTCCGACCCGGCGCGACCCACGGCCCTCGGCCAACCGCTGACCGGCCACGGCGACACGGTGTGGTCGGTCGCGTTCAGCCCGGACGGCCGCACGCTGGTGACCGGCGGCGCGGACCGGTCGGTGCGCTTGTGGGACGTCTCCCGCCCGGCCGACGCCAAGCCGGTCGGCGACCCGCTGCTCGGGCACTCCGACTTCGTCCACCGGGTGGCGTTCAGCCCGGACGGTCACACGGTCGCCTCCGCGGGCGTCGACCGGTCGGTGCTGCTGTGGGAGTTGGACGTCGAGCGGGACGTCGAGCGGATCTGCGCCGCCACCCGCACCGCCCTCGACACCGCGTCCTGGCAGCGGTACGTCACGGGCGAGTACGACCCGCCGTGCCGGGGCTGACGCCTCGGGGCAGTTCGGACAGGGCGGCGGCGGGGTCGCGGTTGGGGGTGCCGGTGGGCCACCAGGTGCCGTTGTGCTTGCGGTAGGGGTACCAGCGGTGGTCGGGGCCGTAGCGGAGTTGTCCGGTGTGGACGGTCCAGCGGTTGCGCCACGTCTTCGCCGGTGGGAGTTCGGCGTCGGTCCACGTGGTGTGGGCGCGGTTGAGGTCGGGTTTGGGTGGGGTTCGCGTGTCGTCCAGGACGGACAGTCCGAGGTGGCCGGCCTGGTGCCAGGCCGCGACTTCGCGGGGGTCGGCGTGCAGGCGGGTGGCCAGGGTGGGGTGGGTGGCGGCCAGGCGGACGTGGTCTTCCCGGTCGGTGAGGTGCGGGTGGGGGCCGGGGTGGAGGAGGTCGCGGGCGCGGGTGGCGGCGGCCGCGACCAGGAGGGACAGCACCTCCGCGTCGAAGTCCTCGGTCGGGGGGAAGTCGGGGAGTGCGCCGAGGTCTTCGACGGGTGGGTCCGGGGGGAGCGGGACGGGATCGGCGGCGTAGGCGGCGGTGGCCAGCACTCCGGGGGTGGGGCGGGCGTCGGTGACGACCTCCTCCTGGGTCCGGCCGCGCAGCAACAGCAGCAGCCACGGGTCGGTGTCGAGCAGCCAGGACGCCTGGTGGCACAGCGCGGCGCCGTGGCGGCACGGGAGTTCCCAGTCCGGGCAGGTGCACTCGAAGTCCAGGTCGCCGATGCCGGGCAGCAGGTCCACGCCCGCGTCGGCGGCGGCGTCGGCCAGGTCGCGCGGCATCTCCCCGTCCAGTAGCGCGGCCAGGTGACCGGCCTTGGCCGCGGCCGCCGCGAGGAACCGGGTCCACTGCCGGTCGGTGAACTCGGCCAGCCGCACGGTGGTCTGGTAGGTGTCGTCGGTGTCGTGCACGGGCGCGCTGATCCGCCCGGGGCTGACGGTGATGGTGCCGACGAGCCCCGCGGTGGCGTACTTGCGGCCCTGCCGCAGCGGGGTCTGGTCCAACGACGTGTCCTCCAACGCCTGCAGCCACGTGCGGCCCCACCACGACCGCGCCCTCCGCACGCCCTTGCCGAACGGTGGGAACCCCCGCGCCTTCACGACCCGCTCCTCAGCTCGACCAGGTCGGCCAGTTCCGCGTCGCTCAGCTCGGTGAACGCCGACTCGCCCTGCGCCAGCACGGACGAGGCGAGGTCCCGCTTGGCGCGCAGCATCGCCGCGATCCGGTCCTCGATCGTGCCTTCGGTGACGAGCCGGTGGACCTGCACGGGTTTGGTCTGCCCGATCCGGTAGGCGCGGTCGGTGGCCTGGTCCTCCACCGCCGGGTTCCACCACCGGTCGTAGTGCACGACGTGGTCGGCGCGGGTGAGGTTGAGCCCGGTGCCGGCGGCCTTCAACGACAGCAGGAACACCGGCACCGACCCGTCCTGGAACCGCCGCACCATCTCCTCCCGGGCGGGCACCGGGGTGCCGCCGTGCAGCAGCTGCGACGGAATGCCCCGTGCGGTGAGGTGCTTGCCGATCAGCCGTGCCATGGCCACGTACTGGGTGAACACGAGCACGGCGCCGTCCTCGGCGAGGATGGTGTCCAGCAGTTCGTCGAGCAGTTCGAGCTTGCCGGACCGCCCCTCGAGCCGGGGCGAGGTCTCCTTGAGGTACTGGGCGGGGTGGTTGCAGACCTGTTTGAGCCCGGTGAGCAGCTTGACCACGCGGCCGCGGCGGGCGATGCCGTCGGCTTGCGCGATCTCGGCCATCACCTCCCGCACGACCGCCTCGTACAGGGCGGCTTGCTCGCGGGTCAGGGCGACGGGCCGGTCGGTCTCGGTCTTGGGCGGCAGCTCGGGTGCGACACCGGGGTCGGACTTGCGCCGGCGCAGCAGGAACGGCCTGATCAGCGCGGCGAACCGGTCGGCGGTGGCGCGGTCGCGGTCGGCCTCGATGGGTTTGGCCCACCGCGCTTTGAACGCGGGCAGGCTACCCAGCAGGCCGGGGGTGGTCCAGTCGAGGATCGCCCACAGCTCGGTGAGGCTGTTCTCCACCGGGGTGCCGGTCAGCGCGACGCGGGCGGCGGCCGGGATGCGGCGCAACGCGCGGGCGGTGTCGGAGGAGGGGTTCTTGACGTGCTGCGCCTCGTCGGCCACGACCAGCCCCCACTCGAGGTCGGCGAGCCGGTCGGCGTCCACGCGCATGGTGCCGTAGGTGGTCAGGACGAACCCTTCGTGCGCGACCTCCCGGCCGCTGCCGTGGTAGCGGGTGACGGGGACGCCGGGCGCGAACTTCTCGATCTCGCGCTGCCAGTTGCCCAGCAGCGACGCCGGGCAGACGACGAGCGTCGGGCCGCCGCTCGTCGTCGGGTCGCCGGCGCGGTGCAGGTGCAGGGCGATGAGGGTGACGGTCTTGCCCAGGCCCATGTCGTCGGCCAGGCACGCGCCCAGGCCCAGCGAGGTCATGCGGTCCAGCCAGCGCAGGCCGCGCAGCTGGTAGTCGCGCAGGGTGGCGTGCAGGGCGGCGGGCGGCTCGACGGGTTCGGTGTCGAGCAGGGCGAGCTTGGCGCGCACGTCGTCGAGCCACCCGGTGGCGGCCACCGGGACCTGCTCGCCGTCGATGTCGGCGACCCCGGTCAGGGCCGCGCCGAGGGCGTCGATCGCGGTCACGGGCTTGAGGTCGCGTTCGCGGGCCTTGCGGGCCAGGTCGGGGTCGACCAGGGTCCACCGGTCGCGCAGCCGCACGACGGGCCGATGGGCTTCGGCGAGCCGGTCGAGCTCGTCGGGGGTCAGCGGGTCGCCGCCCAGGGCGAGCTGCCAGTTCACGTTGGTGAGCTGGTCGGGGCCGAAGAACGCGGGCCGGTCGCCCCGGTCTTCCGAGCCCAGCACCACGCGTGCGGACAGGTCGCGCACCAGGTCCTTGGGCCAGTGCACGTCCACGCCGACGCCGGCCAGCCGCACCGCGCCGTCGCGCAGCAACTCCTCGACGTCGGAGTCCAGCAGCACGACCTGGTCGGGCACGGGCAGGTCGAGCAGCCGTTCCAGCGGCGGGAACGCCCGCGCGGCGCGCCGCAGCACCACCATCGCGTCGGACCGGGCCCGCCGGTCGGTGCCCGCCCACAGCTCGGCGGCGTCGACCACCAGCGACGGGTCCGCGAGGCTGTGCACCTGCACCACGGCCCGGAACTCCTCCAGCCCCTCGATCCGCAGCGACACCCGGACGCCCTGGTCGGCCCAGGTGCGCAGGTGCGGCACCCGCTGCGGCGCGGGCGAGGTGAACACCGGCGAGCCCAACGCGTGCACGGCCGCCGCGCCGCGCGGCATGGTGTCGGCGACCGCGTCGAGGAAGGCCCGCAGCAGCGGCTCGGCCTCCGGGAGCTCCGCCGGGTCGCGTCCGGGCAGCGGGGTCGCGCGGGCGTGCGCGGGCATGGCGTCGGCGAGGTCGCGGACGCGTTGCAGATCGGCGGGGTCGAGAGGTCCGACCCGCCAGGCGTCGAAGTCCCCGTCGGTGACGGTCGGCCGCACCCTGCCCCGCGCGACCAGCTGCAACGCGACCACCACCGCCGCGCCCCAGAACGCGGCGGCCGGGTGGGCGTGCGCGGCCCGGCGGGCCTGCGACAGCACCGGCACGGCGTCGGCCACCGGCATCCGCACCGCCGCCACCTCGCGCTTGGCCCCATCGGGCGACGCGATCACCAACGCCCCCGGCACACCGCCGCCGGCTCCCGGTCCCGGTTCGGTGTCGCCGGCGTGGTCGGGGTCGGCGTGGTCGGCGTGGTCGGGGTTGGGGTCGGGCAGGTGGTCGCCGTAGAAGGCGATGGTGGACAGGCGTGGCGGGTCGGCGACCTCGAAGACGGCCGCGCAGCGTTCCAGACCGGTGTTCAGCGCTCCCCCTCGGCTACTCAAGTTTGAGTATAGCCCAGCTGCCGGGGTCGCCGGGGGAGTTCCGCTCCCCTGCCATCGCGTACGCGCCCTCCTCCAGCCGCGCCAGCAGCCCGCGCGTCCACTCCACCCCGGCGGAGGCCGTGTGCTCCCACAACCCGAACAGCTCCCGCACGTGCGGCGGGTCGGTCCACTCCCCGACCTGCTTGCGCGCCGCGTCCCGGCGGCTCTCCAGCGCGGCCAGGCGTTCGTGCAGCAGCGCCACCGCGTCCGCCCGCGGCAGCGACGGCAGCAGCGCCAACCCGGCCCCGAGCATGTCCGGCCGCGTCTCGGGCCGCCGCAGCGCGTCGCGCAGCAGCCGCTGGAACTCCTGCTCGCCCTTCGCGGTGAGCCGGTAGTCGGTGCGCGCGGGCGGGACCTCCTCGTCGGCCAGGCACTCTTCCTTGGTGAGCTGCTTCAACGCGTGGTAGATCGACCCCCACTTGACGTTGGCCCACTCCCCCGCGCCCCACGACATCAGGTCGTTGCCGATCAGGTAGCCGTGCGCCACGCCGTACCCGCGCACCACGCCCAGCACCAGCAACCGCGTCGCCGACATCGCGCCCCTGCCTGAAGGAATCGGGTTTCGCGGCCAGCGTAGATCGCCGAGGATGGGCGGCGTGGCCCTGCCCGAGATCACCGATGACGACCGCCGCGCCCGCCTGGGACGCCGCCACCTGCTCGCCGCCCAGGCCGACACCGTGGAGGAGGTGGTGGACGCCCTGGTCGGTCTGCACGCCACCGACCCGGCCACGGTGTTCCTGTCCGCCCGCGCCCGACTGACCGACCCGTCGGTGGCGGCGGTCGAGGAGGCCTTCTACGAGCGGCAGTCGCTGGTGCGGCTGCTGTGCATGCGCCGGACGATGTTCGCCGTCACCGCCGACCTCGCCCCGGTCGTGGACGCCGCCGCGGCCCGCGCGATCGCCGCCAAGGAACGCGCCGGCCTGCTCAAGTACCTGGCCGAGGGCGTGGGGTGGGACGCCGAGCGGCTCGCCAAGGTCGAACAGGCCACCCTGGCGGCCCTGGCCGCGCGGGGTGAGGCGACCGTGGTCGAACTCGGCCGGGACGTCCCCGACCTGCTGGAACAGGTCGTGGTGGCGGCGGGCAAGAAGTACGAGACCCGGCAGAACGTGTCCAGCCGCATCGTGCGCGTCCTGGCCGCGGACGGCCGGATGCGCCGCAGCCGCCCGCGCGGCACGTGGATCAGCAGCCAGTTCCGCTGGGCTCCCGCGCAGCCGTGGCCGGAGGTCGACACCGGTCAGGCGCGGGCCGAGCTGGTGCGCCGCTGGCTGGCCTCCTTCGGACCCGGCAGCGAGGGCGACCTGAAGTGGTGGACCGGCTGGACGCTCGGCGCGGTCCGCACCGCCCTGAAGGCGGTCGGCGCGGTGCAGGTCGAGCTGTCCACCGGCCCCGGCTGGGCGCTGCCCGACGACCTGTTCACCCCCGAGACCGAGCCGTGGGTCGCCCTGCTGCCCGCCCTGGACCCGACGCCGATGGGCTGGCAGGCCCGCGACTGGTACCTGGCCCCGGAGCTGCGGCCCCGCCTGTTCGACACCGCCGGCAACGTCGGCCCCACCGCCTGGTGCGACGGCCGCGTGGTCGGCGGCTGGGCGCAGCGACCGGACGGCGAGGTCGTCTGGCAGGCCCTCACCGACGTGGGCGCACAGGCCCGCGCCGCCCTCGACGCCGAAGCCGCCCGCCTGACCGGGTGGCTGGGCGGCGTGCGGGTCGTGCCCCGCTTCCGCACCCCGCTGGAGAAGGAGCTGTCCCGGTGACCGGATCCACCCCACCCGCCGAACCGCGCCAGCCTGCCGGGTCGCGCGCGGTGGTCGAACTGCGGCCGGTGGACGACGCCGCTCTCCAGCGCCTGGCCGCGCTCGCGGTCGGCGACGCCGACCCCGCCGACGTCATGCCGCCCGGCTGGACGCCGGGGGACATCTCCGCCTTCTTCGACTTCTACGTGGGTTTTCGGGCCGATTCCTTCGAGATCGTCCACCACGGCGACACAGTCGGGTTCACCCGCCTCACCCCGGAGGGCGAGACCGGCCTGTGGGTCGCGCGGTCCGCACGCGGGCGGGGCATCGGCGTGGCGGCGGTGCGCGAGGTCGTGGACCAGGCGGTGCTGCGGCGCATCCCGGTGGTCACCGCCCGGACCACGACCGCGAACACCGCCGCGCTGTCGGTGCTGCGGCGCGCGGGAGCCGCGCTGGAGGTCGACGGCGAGCGGGTGACCGCCCGGCTGGGCGTGCCGCTGGAACCGCCGACCGACCTCGCCGACCCCGTCGACCTGCTCGTGCGGTACCTCGACTTCTACCGCGCGACCGTGCTGCGCAAGCTCGACGGCCTGACCGACGAGCAGCTGCGCACCAGCCGCGTCCCGTCCGGCTGGAGCCCGTTGGGCCTGGTCAAGCACCTGGCGTACGTCGAGCTGCGGTGGCTGCGGTGGGGGTTCGACGGCGAGGAGATCGCGCGGCCCTACGGCGACCCGGACGTCGAGCACGCCGAGTTCGTCGTGGACGGCGAGACCGCCGACCAGGTGCGGACGTTCTACCTGGAGCAGTGCGCGCGGTCCCGCGAGATCGTCGCCGCCGCGCGCCTGGACGACCGGATGGCCCGGTGGCGGGTCGAGACGCTGCCGACGCCGACCCTGGCGTGGATCCTGTTCCACCTGCTGCAGGAGTACGCCCGGCACGTCGGGCACCTCGACGTCGTGCGCGAACTGACCGACGGCGTCACCGGCCAGTGACCGGGTTCGAGCCGGCGAACCCGACGACGACGGTGGCCCCGACCTCCTCGTCCCGCTCGACCCGCGCCGCCAGCCCCGCCCCCTCGAACGCCGCCAGCGTGGCCGGGGCCTGGCGGTCGCTGGTCTCCAGCAGCAACGCGCCGCCCGGTGCCAGCCACTCCGGCGCGCCGGCGGCCACGCGTCGCTGGACGTCCAGGCCGTCCACGCCGCCGTCCAGCGCGACCAGCGGCTCGTGGTCGCGGGCCTCGGGCGGCATCAGGGCGATCGCGTCGGTCGGGACGTAGGGGGCGTTGACCACCAGCACGTCCACCCGGCCGCGCAGGTCGTGCTGCAGCGCCGCGTACAGGTCGCCCTCGAACACCCGCTCCGGCGGCAGGTTGCGGCGGGCGCACACCACCGCCGCCGGGTCCAGGTCCGCCGCGTAGACCTCCGCGCCCGGCACGCCCGCCGCCACCGCCGCACCCAGCGCACCCGACCCGCAGCACAGGTCCACCACCACCGCACCCGGCGCGACCAACGGCACCGCCAGCTCCACCAGGTACGCCGTGCGCTGCCGCGGCACGAACACGCCCGGGTCCACCGCCACCCGCAGGCCGCGGAACTCCGCGAACCCCAGCACGTGCTCCAGCGGCAACCCGGCCACCCGCCGGTCCACCATCGCCGCCAACGCCTCCGGCGAACCCGCCGCCTCGGTCAACAACCGCGCCTCGTCCTCGGCGAACACACACCCGGCGGCCCGCAGCCGCGTCACGACGTCCACGCCCGTACTCCTACCCGACACGCCCACCAGACCCTCACCCGACGGACCGGGCGATGGTCACCTCGATCCCGTCCAGCAGCACGTCCAGCCCGACGGTGAAGTTCCACTCCGCCTCACGCTCCAGGTAGGGGGTGCAGTCGTCGTCGCCGGGCGCCTGCTCCGCGCCCAGCCACGTGGCCAGCGGGAACCGGGCGGCGAAGTCCGGCGCCACCTCCTCCAGCACCGGCGACCGGGCGTACCACCACTCCTCGTCGCTGACCCCGGTGTCCCGCGCGGCCCGCCGCACGTCGGCGATCACATCCGCAGACCCCCGCACGAACTGCACCACCGCCCCCACCACACCCCGCAGCACCTGCACGTCCAGTCCCGTCTCGCGCAGGATGCGCAGCAGCGTTTCGAGCATGCGGAACTCGTTGGGCCCCAATACCGGCCGCGCCTGGGACACCTGGAGCACCCACGGGTGCCACAGGTAGAACGCACGCGTGTCCCGCGCCCACGCGGTCAGGGCCGGCCGCCAGCCGTCGTCCAGCGGGTAGTCGCCGGGCAACTCGCCCAGCACCTTGTCGTACATGAGGTCGATCAACTCGGCCTTGTTGGGCACGTAGGTGTACAGCGCCATCGCCGTACGCCCGAGCCGCTCCCCCACCGCCCGCATCGACAACGCGGCCATACCGTGCTCGTCGGCCACCCCGATCGCGGCATCCACGATGACGTCCAGGCTCAGGCCGGGCTTGGGCCCCGGTTTCGCCTCCTCGTCGGGCCGGCGCCACAACAAGGCCATCGACCGGCGCGCATCCCCCTGCCCGGCGTACACGACCACGCGCATCTCCTCGTCCCGACCAACCACCACGCGCACTTTACGCTCTAAAGAACACACCGACCAACCACCACTACGCACGTTTCTGTCGGTATCACATGCCCCGATGCAATCGGTGCCGAAGGTCACGCCCAGCCGCTCGAGTGAGGGGAGCGAAGGGGCCGAGACGGGGAGCAGCCGACCTGCGACCGCGGTAGCGGTCGAGCCCGACACACATGGCAGGTTCGGTAGTCGCACAGTATTCTCCGCCCGTGACCACCGCGTTGATCGGTGTGATGGGAGCCCTGGTCGGCACGATCGTCGGCTCACTGCTCACTCAGGCACTCCAGCGCCGCAACGCGGCGTACGCCCGCCTCCACGAGGCACGCCTGGAGGCGTACCAGGCCTTCACGGCGGCGGTCATGAACTTCCGCAAGGCATTGCTCGACCGGTGGTTCACCGAGCATGAACGCCGGTCCGACGCCGACAGCCAAGAGGTGTACGCCATGCGCAGTGCGGTCTGGGCGGCGTACTACCAGGTGATGCTCGTCGCCGGCGACCCGGAGATCGTCCGACGCGCGCAGCAGGCACGGGATGTGGCGTCGTCGCTGAAGGACACGACGACCAGGGCCGAACTGAACGAACGGGGCGACGCCTGCCGCGCCGCCGTAGGCGAGTTCGCCGTAGCCGCCAGGCACGAGTTGGCGCTGATCGGCTCGAAGAAGCGTCGGCGCACAGCGGAACTGCCCGCTGCTTGATCGCCGCGCCCGCGTGAGGACGTCCACGCCGGACCGGAACGCCACCGAGCCGCAGCAGCCACGACCTTCGAGGTGACACTCCCGGCGGTCCGACACCCGGGCCGCAACTCGCCCTCGTCGCCGACCACGGCCGACAGTCGCAGGCGGCGCCGGCACTGCCGATGGGACGACGCCTCCGACGGAAAGCGCCGCCAGTTGCGGTTCCTTACGGCGTAAACTACGCTGGCTCGGCACTTTACGGCATAAACAAACCAGGGGGAAGCAAGGCATGGCAACCGCCGCCGACAGCCCGGCCGACAGCGCAGCCGACAGCCACGACGTCATCCAGGTCCGAGGCGCCCGCGAGAACAACCTCAAGAACGTCAGCGTCGACATCCCCAAACGCCGCCTCACCGTCTTCACCGGCGTCTCCGGCTCCGGCAAGAGCAGCCTCGTCTTCGGCACCATCGCCGCCGAGTCGCAGCGCCTGATCAACGAGACCTACACCGCGTTCATCCAGTCCTTCATGGCCCCCGTCGGCCGCCCCGACGTCGACGCCCTGCGCAACCTCAGCGCCGCCATCGTGGTCGACCAAGAGCGCATGGGCGCCAACTCCCGCTCCACCGTCGGCACCGCCACCGACGCCCACACCATGCTGCGCATCCTGTTCAGCCGCCTCGGCCAACCACACGTGGGCACCTCCGGCGCGTTCAGCTTCAACCTCCCCGAGGGCATGTGCCCCGAATGCGAAGGCCTCGGCCGCGTCTCCACCATCGACGTCGACCGGCTCGTCGACCGCACCAAATCCCTCAACGACGGCGCCATCACCATCCCCGGCTACTCCGCCGACGGCTGGCTCGTCCAGACCTACGCCCAGTCCGGCTTCTTCGACCCCGACCTCCCCCTCGACCAGTACACCGACCAGCAGTGGCACGACCTCCTGCACAAGGAGAACACCAAGGTCAAGATCGGCAAGACCAACGTCACCTACGAAGGCCTCCTCCCCCGCGTCCAACGGTCCTTCCTCACCAAGGACCGCGAGAACATGCAACCCCACATCCGCGCCTTCGTCGACCGAGCCGTCACCTTCACCGAGTGCCCCGAGTGCCACGGCACCCGCCTCAACGCCGCCGCCCTCTCCTCCAAGATCAACGGCCTGAACATCGCCGACTGCGCCGCCCTCCAGATCAGCGACCTCGCCGACTGGGTCACCAAGATCGACGACGAGTCCGTCCGCCCCATGGTCACCACCCTCGCCGAAACCCTCGACTCCCTGGTCGAGATCGGCCTGGGCTACCTCAGCCTCGACCGCCCCGCCGCCACCCTCTCCGGCGGCGAGGCCCAACGCGTCAAGATGGTCCGCCACCTCGGCTCCGCCCTCACCGACGTCACCTACGTCTTCGACGAACCCACCATCGGCCTGCACCCCCACGACATCCAACGCATGAACGACCTCCTCCTGCGCCTCAAGGACAAGGGCAACACCGTCCTGGTCGTCGAGCACAAACCCGAAACCATCAAGATCGCCGACCACGTCGTCGACCTCGGCCCCGGCGCGGGCGTCCACGGCGGCCACATCACCTACACCGGCACCGTCGAAGGACTCCGCGCCTCCGACACCCTCACCGGCCGCCACCTCGACCACCGCGCCCGCCTGCGCCCGGACCCCCGCACCCCACGCGGCCACCTGTCCATCACCGGCGCAACCCTGCACAACCTCAAGGACGTCGACGTCGACATCCCCCTCGGCGTCCTCACCGTCGTCACCGGCGTCGCAGGCTCCGGCAAATCCAGCCTCATCCACGGCCACCTCGCCAACCGCGACGACGTCGTCACCGTCGACCAATCCCCCATCCGCGGCAGCCGCCGCAGCAACCCCGCCACCTACACCGGACTCCTCGACCCCATCCGCACCGCCTTCGCCAAGGCCAACGGCGTCAAACCCGCCCTCTTCAGCGCCAACTCCGAAGGCGCCTGCCCCCAGTGCAAGGGCATCGGCCTCGTCTACACCGACCTCGCCATGATGGCCGGCGTCGCCTCCACCTGCGAAGAGTGCGAAGGCAAGCGGTTCACCCCCGCCGTCCTCGAGCACAAACTGCGCGGCAAGGACATCAGCCAAGTCCTCGCCATGTCCGTCACCGAAGCCCGCGACTTCTTCACCGAAAAAGCCGCCGCCACCATCCTCGCCCGCCTGGTCGACGTCGGCCTGGGCTACCTCTCCCTCGGCCAACCCCTCACCACCCTGTCCGGCGGCGAACGCCAACGCCTCAAACTCGCCATCCACATGGCCGAGAAAGCCGCCACCTACGTCCTCGACGAACCCACCACCGGCCTCCACCTCGCCGACGTCGACCAACTCCTCGGCCTGCTCGACCGGCTCGTCGACGACGGCGGCACCGTCATCGTCATCGAGCACCACCAAGCCGTCATGGCCCACGCCGACTGGATCATCGACCTCGGCCCCGGCGCCGGCCACGACGGCGGCCGAATCGTGTTCACCGGCACCCCCACCGACCTCGTCACCCACGGCGACACCCTCACCGCCCACCACCTGCGCGCCTACGTCGGCCGCTGACCACCCGGGACCACGCCATGCCACTCCTGCACGTCACCGCCGTCGCCCCGGTCACCCCGCACGTCACCCGCGTGCGCTTCACCGGCGACGGCCTCGACCACCTCCCCACCTGGCCCGACCAGCAACTCAAACTGCTCTTCCCCCGCGACGGCCACCCCGTCCCCGACCTGCCCGCCGACCGCGGCGACAAGTACGGCATGGGCTGGTACCAGGCCTACCAAGCCATCCCCGAACCCGAACGCCCCTGGCTGCGCAGCTACACCGTCCGCGCCCACCACCCCGACACCCACGAGATCGACATCGACTTCGTCCTGCACGACCACCCC
This sequence comes from Saccharothrix variisporea, assembly GCF_003634995.1. Taxonomy (GTDB): domain Bacteria; phylum Actinomycetota; class Actinomycetes; order Mycobacteriales; family Pseudonocardiaceae; genus Actinosynnema; species Actinosynnema variisporeum. Next base: position 687,002 of record NZ_RBXR01000001.1, read on the forward strand.
GGCCCCGCCACCCGGTGGGCACTCCACGCCAAGCCCGGCGACACCCTCGGCCGCTACGGACCGTCCAAGGTCTACCACCGTCCCCTGGGCAAGGCGGACTGGTACCTCTTCGCCGGCGACGAAACCGCCACCCCCGCCATCGCCACCCTCCTGGCCGCCCTACCAGCGGACACCCCGACCCTCACCTACGTCGAAGCCCGCGACGCCACCGAAGAACAGCCGCTGCCGAACGTCCACTGGATCCACCGCGGCGACACCCCACCCGGCCACGGCACCGGACTGCTCGACGCCATCCGCACCGCGGACCTCCCACCCGGCAAGGGCTACGCGTGGCTCGGCGGCGAGGCGAGCGCGGTCCGCGCCCTGCGCCGCCACCTCACCGAAGAACGCGGCTTCGACAAGCGGGCCATCGACTTCACCGGCTACTGGCGACTCGCCCTCACCCAGGACGACTCCCCCACCGACGAAGACCTCGCCGACGCCCAGGAACGCGTCGCCTTCTGACCGACGAACGGGTGTGGCCGACTCCCCGAGCCGGCCACACCCCGTATCAGGACGCCAACTTCGGGAAGTCCTTGCGCTTGATCTTCGCCCGCCGCCCGTCCGGGTGGTGGAACACGATCCCCTCCGCCAGGTTCCCCGGCGAGTACCGACTCTCCAAAGCGGACAGGAACTCCCGCAGCTCCTCGTACCCGCGCGGCACGTCCTCGTAGACCGGCGCGGTCGTGTTGAACGGCACGCACAAGTGGGTGTCCAGGCCCAACGGGTTGCCCTGGATGCGCGGACCCAGCGCCTCGCACGAGTGCTCGCCGTCCGGCCAACCCGACACCTCGGTGCCGTGCGCCGCCGCCAGGATCCACTTGTCCTCCGCCGAGTCGGCAGAGGTGTCGACGTACCACCCGTCCACGATGCCCAGCGCCTTCTGCTCCTTGCCCGGGTTGCGCCGCTTCTCCACGCGCACCAGGTGACCGGACCGCACGGTCAGCCGCACGTTGGTCCCGTCGAGCTTCTCGGTGCCCACGCCCTCACCCGCGAACACCCACGCGCACTCGGGCTTGGGCCGGTCGGTCACCCGGAACCGGTCGTCGCGCTCGAACAGCGTCGGGATCTTCTCCACGACTGGTCCCCCTCTCGTTCGTCCACTGAGCAACAACTGGTGGCTGACGACCCCGGTGGACAACCCGTCCGCCAGGCGCCGGACGAGGTCGGCCACCGGCACGTCCGCGTCGGCCGCGGCGTGCTTGAGCGCCCGCTTCTCCTCCGGCGAGACCCACGCGACGAGCCGGGACCACCCCTCGGGCGGTGTCCAGCGCGCCAACCGGTCCGGGTCCTTGCGTGGTCTCCCTCGTCCCCTGCCGTCTGCCACGCCGGAACGGTAGCGATCTTGTGCAAGTTGGCACAACAGATATTCGAGGATTAACTTTAGTCAACACTGAAGTCATCAGGTACATGGAACTGACTGGAACGGTGATCGCTCCGGGCGTTCGGGAACCCGCACGCACCTGCCACGGTCGGCCGATTGTCGCCCCGCCCCACCTGCTCTAACGTTGCCGATCACGTCCGCGCGAACGTGTAGAGAACTCCGCTCTCCGGCCGGCCCACCGCCGCAACGGGCCATCCGCCGGATCCTGCATGAGGGAGACCCTGCCATGCGCGGAAATCGAACACCCCTGCTCGCATTGTCCACGGCCGCGGTGACGGCGCTCGCGTTGGCCGGCACGGCCACGCCCGCCGCGGCGGCCGAAGGCGAGATCCTCGGCGCGGACAACCCGCGTGCGATCAAGGGCAGCTACATCGTCGTCTTCAACGACCTGTCCACCCAGAGCGTCGACGCGCTCACCACCGACCTGAGCGCCAAGTACTCCGCCAAGGTCGACTTCACCTACCGCCACGCGCTGAGAGGCTTCGCCGGCACCCTGACCGAGCGCGCCGCCCGCCGCCTGGCCGCCGACCCGGCCGTGGCCTACGTCCAGCAGAACGGGACCGTCGAGGCGCTGGACACCCAGACCAACCCGCCGTCCTGGGGCCTGGACCGCATCGACCAGCAGAACCTGCCGCTGGACAACAGCTACACCTACCCCACCACGGCGTCGAACGTCACCGCGTACATCATCGACACCGGCATCCGCACCACCCACCAGGACTTCGGCGGTCGCGCCACCTGGGGCACCAACACCGTCGACAGCAACAACACCGACTGCAACGGCCACGGCACCCACGTCGCCGGCACGGTCGGCGGCTCCTCCTACGGCGTGGCGAAGGGCGTCAAGCTGGTCGCGGTGAAGGTGTTGAACTGCCAGGGTTCCGGCTCGTTCGCCGGGGTCGCGGCGGGCATCGACTGGGTCACCGGCAACCACACCTCCGGCCCGGCCGTGGCCAACATGAGCCTCGGCGCCCAGGGCAGCGACGCCACCACCGAGAACGCGGTGCGCAACGCCATCGCCGACGGCGTCACCTTCGCCATCGCGTCCGGCAACTCCAACGCCGACGCCTGCAACTTCACGCCGGCGCGGGTCGCCGAGGCGGTCACCGTCAACGCCTCGGACAACGCCGACGCACGCGCCTCCTTCTCCAACTACGGCACGTGCACCGACATCTTCGCGCCGGGCGTCAACATCACCTCCGCGTGGATGACCAACGACACCGCCACCAACACCATCTCCGGCACGTCGATGGCCACCCCGCACGTGGCCGGCGGCGCGGCGCTGCTGCTGGGCGTGACGCCGACCCTGACCCCCGCCCAGGTGCAGAGCCAACTGATCGCGAACTCCACCCCCAACAAGATCACCAACCCGGGCACCGGCTCGCCCAACCGCCTGCTGTACGTCAACACCGGCGGCTCCGTGCCCGGCAACCCGACGGTCACCAACCCGGGTAACCAGACCGGCACCGTCGGCACCGCGACCAGCCTCCAGCTCAAGGCCACCGGCGGCACCCCCGGCTACACGTGGAGCGCCACCGGCCTGCCGCCCGGCCTGTCGCTCAACGCCTCGACCGGCCTGATCTCCGGCACGCCCACCACCGCCGGCTCCTACACGGTGACCGCCACCGCCACCGACGCGGCGGGCAAGACCGGCAGCACCACGTTCGGCTGGACGATCAACCCGCCCGGCGGCTCGTGCACCAGCCCCGGCCAGAAGCTGGTCAACCCCGGCTTCGAGTCCGGCACCGCCGGCTGGACCAACGCCACCTGGACCATCGGCCCGTGGACCGGCACCGGCGCACCCCGCTCGGGCACCCAGTCCTCCTGGATCAGCGGCTACGGCTACACGCAGACCGAGACGCTGCAGCAGGTCGTCACCATCCCGGCCGGCTGCACGAACTCGACCCTGTCGCTGTACCTGAAGATCAGCACCACGGAGTACGAGCCCGCGGTGTTCGACACCTTCACCATCAAGGCCAACGGCACCACCCTGGCCACCTACACCAACCTCAACCCGTCCGGGTACGCGCTGCGCACGTTCAGCCTGGGCGCGTACGCGGGCCAGTCGGTGACGCTGACGTTCACCGGCGCGGAGGACTGGTCGTACGAGACGTCCTTCGTCCTGGACGACCTCTCCGTCACCGCAGCCTGACGTGAAACCTGCGGGGGTTCGCTTCCGGACCCCCGCAGGTAGCGTGGCGACATGGCGGGACGGTCGTCTGGAAGAGGCGTGCTGGAGAAGGCGCTGGGCGTGCTCGACGCCTTCGAGGGCCGCCCGGACGGGCTGCGCCTGGCCGACCTCGCCCGGCACAGCGGCCTCCCGGTGACCACCGTGCGAAGGCTCGCCACCGACCTGGTCCGACGTGAAGTCCTCGAACGACTCCCCGACCGCCGGTACGTGGTCGGCCGCCGGCTGTGGCAACTCGGCTTGCTCGCCAGAGTGCAGGGCGGGCTGCGGGACGTGGCGCTGCCCTTCCTCCAAGACCTCTACGAGGCCACGCGTGAGAACGTGCACCTGGCCGTCCGCGACGGCGAGCACGCGCTCTACCTGGAACGCCTGCACGGCCGGACCTCCGTGCCGCTGGTCAGCCGGGCGGGCGGACGGCTCCCGCTGCACGCCACCGGCGTCGGCAAGGTGCTGCTGGCCCACGCGCCCGAGGACGTGGTGGCGTCCGTGGTGGCGCACGCCGAGAAGGTCACCCCGTACACCATCACCGAGCCCGGCCGGCTGCTGCGCGACCTGGCCGAGGTCCGGCGGCGCGGGTACGCGCGGACCGTGCAGGAAATGACGCTGGGGACGTGCTCGGTCGCGGTGCCCGTATTCGACGCCTCCGGGGCCGTGGTCGCGTCGATCGGCCTGGTCATGGCCACCCGCCGCGACCCGGCCCGACACCTCGCCGCACTGCGGGTCGCCGCCGCCGGGATCGCCCGCAACCGCCGCTGACGCGAAACGGCCACTGAGTGGACGTTTCGGCTTCCGCGCGGGTCGCCGGGTCCACGACGCTCGACGACATGCGCACCCAGGTCGCCATCGTCGGAGCCGGTCCCGCCGGCCTGCTGTTGTCCCACCTGCTCTCGCTGCGGGGCGTGGAGTCGGTGGTCGTGGAGAACCGGTCCCGTGCCTACGTCGAGGCCCGCATCCGGGCGGGCGTGCTGGAGCAGGACACCGTGGACCTGCTGATCGACTCGGGGCTGGGTGACCGGCTCAAGTCGGTGGGGCTGCGGCACGACGGCGTGCACCTCCAGTGGCCCGGTGAGCGCCACCGCATCGACTTCCGGGCGCTGACCGGCCGGTCGGTGTGGGTCTACGGGCAGACCGAGGTGGTCAAGGACCTGCTCGCCGTGCGCGGGGACGCCGTCCACTTCGAAGTCTCCGAGACCACCCTGCACGACCTCGAGACCGAGCCTTCCGTGTCCTTCGTGGACGCCGACGGCCGGCGGCAGGTGGTCGAGGCGGAGTTCGTCGTCGGCGCGGACGGCTTCCACGGCGTCAGCCGCCCGAACGTCCCGAACCTGCGCACCTGGGAGCGCGACTACCCGTACGGGTGGCTGGGGATCCTGGCCGAGGTGCCGCCGTCCACCGACGAGCTGATCTACGCGTGGCACCCGCGCGGGTTCGCCATGCACAGCATGCGCTCCCCCAGCCTGAGCCGCCTCTACCTCCAGGTGGACCGGGACGAGGACGTGGCGGACTGGTCGGACGACCGGATCTGGACCGAGCTGAGCACCCGGCTGGCCCTGGACGGCTGGACCCTGCGCACCGGCCCGATCGTCGACAAGGGCATCACGCCGATGCGCTCGTTCGTCAGCGCGCCCATGCGTCACGGCCGGTTGTTCCTGGTCGGCGACGCCGCGCACATCGTGCCGCCGACCGGTGCGAAGGGCCTCAACCTGGCGGTGGCGGACGTGGCCCTGCTGTCCCGCGCCCTGATCGCGTTCTTCGCCGAGGGCCGGACCGACCTGATGGACACCTACGGGGACCGGGCGTTGCGCCGGGTGTGGCGGTGCACGCACTTCTCCTGGTGGATGACGTCGATGCTGCACGTCACCGGGGACGACATGGACCGGGAGCTCCAGCTGTCCCAGCTGCGGTACGTGTGCTCCTCCCCCGCCGCCGCGACCAGTCTGGCCGAGAACTACGTGGGACTGCCCCACGAGCTGTGATCCCTCACCCGAGGACGAAGGGCAGTTCTCGGGCCAAGTCACCCAGCGCGGTGCGTTCGGCGGCGGTGGGTTCGCGTCGGCCGGTGGCGATGAGCAGGGTGTCGGTGTCGGAGAAGGTGTCCGGGAAAGGGGTTCCGGCGATCTTGTCGATCATCTCGCGGGTGCGCGCCAGGCCTTCGGCGGGCGGGCCGTCGACACCGGTGAGGTGGGCGACCAGGTCGAGGTGGTGCAGGGTCCACTCCAGGACGTAGGCGTCGAGGTAGTCGCCGGCGGTCAGGACCTGGTCCTGGGTGCTCACGCGGCGGGTGCGGTCGGCCAGGTCCGCCGCGCGGCCGGCGGCGGAGCCGACGTCGTCCAGGTGGAACTTCAGCAGTGCCGGGTCCTGGTAGGCGGCGGCCAGGCGGACGATCAGGGCGTCCAGGGGGTCGTCGCCGGTGGGCGGGGTGTGGCTCACCTGCCAGTAGGTGACGGCGTCGCGGGTCGGTTCGGCGTCGGCCGGGGTCACCAGGGTGATCAGGACGTCCTGGGCGTCGACGACCAGGTGGCACACCAGGTCCCGGACCAGCCAGCCGCGGCAGCCGGACGGGCGCGCGAAGTCCTCGTCGGCCAGGCCCGCCACCGCCTGGCGCAGGGCCGTCCACGAGTGTGCGAAGAGATCCACACTCACAACCGTGTCACGGTCCCCCTTCCGCCGTCCACGCGGATCCGGTCGCCGGTCTTGATGCGGGTGGTGGCGTTGCCGCAGCCCACGACGGCCGGGATGCCCAGTTCCCGGGCCACGATCGCGGCGTGGGACAGGGGCGCGCCCACGTCGGTGACCACGGCCGCCGCGCGCGGGAACAGCGGGGTCCAGCCGATGTTGGTCACGGTGGTCACCAGGACTTCGCCCGGTTCCAGGGCCGCGCCCTCCTCCACCGAGCCGATCACCCGGGCCACGCCCTCGGCCACGCCCGCCGCGCCGGGGAACCCGGTGACCACGCCGGCCGGGCCCGTCGCGCCCGGGAAGCCGGTGACCGGGGCGGGGCGGGAGCCGGTCGCGTCGTAGAGGTCCGGGCGGCGGTCGGGGTCGGCCGCCCACGGCTCGGGGTCGAACGCGCCCCGGATCAGCGTCGGGTACGGCGGCAGGGCGCGGTAACGGTCGTAGGCCGCGCGGCGGGCGGGGATCGTCGCGAGCGGGCGGGTGTCGCCGGCCAGCACGTCCAGGATCTCCTGGTAGGACAGCATGAAGGTGTCCGCGCCGGTCAGCTCGCCCGCGCGGACGACGAACGCCCGCAGCACCGCGAAACCACGCACCATCTCCGACCGGGCCCGTTCCCGCCCGCGGGTGGCTTCCGCCAGCACGTCCAGCTTGCGGCGGATGCGCTCGGCCTGACGCGGGTGGGCGGTGGTCAGGCGTCGCCAGGCCGCGTCGCGGGCGTCGGCCTGCTTGCGCAGCAGTTCTTCCGGGTCGGGGCCGGCCAGGGCGAGTTGGCGGTCCAGCCACGCCGGGTCCTCGGCCGGTCGGGGCACGGAGACCTCGTACTCGTCGGCGCAGCGGTGTCCCCACAGCCGGGTGTAGGTCTCGCGGTCGATCTCGCCGCGTCGCAGGCGGGCCAGGCCGAGCAGCGGGCCGAGGCTGGCCAGGTCGCCGGCCGTGCCGTGGGCACCGGTCATCAGGGCCGTGGTGTCGGCCTCGCCGACCAGCGCGTACAGGCGTCGGCGGAGCTTGGCGTCGTCCATGAACACCGAGCCCGCGCCGGCGTCGTAGATGCGGATGTCGTCGCGCAGGAAAGAGTCCACTTCGGACGTCCACAATGCACTAAGCTCGGCTGGTGACGATGTCCGGGCGATTCGTTCGCGCAGGTCGTCGGCACGCGCGGGTGCGTTGGAGAGCAGTTCGCCGATGCGCCGCCGGTATTCGCGGTTCTGCCGCAGGAACGGGACGAGGGCGCCGAGCGCGGCGCGCAGCGCGGCCCAGCGGGACAGCGGGAGGCGCGGGACCTGGACGTCGTCGGGGATGCGGCCGAGGGTGTGCTCGGCCAGCCGCCGCACGAGCCCGGTCAGGCCCAGCGCCGACGCCGCCCCGAAGACCACGCTCAGGTTGAGGTAGAACCGGCCGCCGATGTTCCCGGTCGTCGGGATGCCGCCGACCGGTGGCCGGGCCAGGACCTGCGCGAACGACCAGGTGGCGGGCGTCATCACGCTCGGCACGGCCTCGCCGAGGTTCACGCACGTCCACAGGAAGTCGCCGGTCAGGCTGTCGTTCCACACCTCGGCCAGCGCCGTGACGGGCCGCGCCTGGAGGATCGCGACCCGACCGCCGTGGACAGCCCACTCCACGTCCACCGGCACCCCGAACAGCTCCTGGACGCGCGCCCCCAGCGCGGCCAGCTCCAGCACTTGGGCCTGGTCGAGCACCGTGCCGGTCGCGGACTTCACCACTCCCCCGGCCACGACGTACTCGTCCGGCGTGACCTCGCCGCCCACCAGCGCCTCCCCCAGGCCGGGCGCGGCGTTGACCACCGTCTCGTCCCGCGCGCCCGTGACCGGGTTGGCGGTGAACAGCACGCCGGCGGCGTCGGCGGGCACCATCTCCTGCACCACCACGCCCATCGCCGCGTCGGTGACGCCGTTGCGCTCGCGGTACTCCACGGCCCGCTCGGTGAACAGCGACGCCCAGCACCTCCGGACCGCGTCCAGCACGTCCTCGCCGCGCACGCCGAGCACGGTGTCGTGCTGGCCCGCGAACGACAGGTCCGGCAGGTCCTCGGCGGTGGCCGACGACCGCACCGCGACCGGTCCGTCCGGCAACGCGGCCCGGATCTGCTCGGCGACCTCCTCCGGCACCTCCCCCGCTCGACCGGCCAGCCGGAACGCGTCCGTGGTCACGTGGAAACCGGCCGGCACCGGCAGCCCCGCCCGGACCAGGCGGGCCAGCGACGCCCCCTTGCCGCCGACGGTGGCCAGGTCCGCCGCCGGGTCGTCCAGCGGCAACACGAATCTCCCCATGCCCCCGATGGTGGCACGCCCGTCTCCGGCGTGTTGTCGCTTCCACGAACAATCCCGCGCAAGCTATTCGCCTAAAAATACAAACAATTCCCCTTTCTTCGGCAGGATTTTCCACGCTAAGCTGCGGTCCGACCGCGCGGTCTCCCCTTTTTCCCTTCCCGCAGAAGGAAGTACGACGACGTGCGATCTTCCATGAGAAAAATCGCGGCCGGGTTGACCGCCGCGGCCCTGGTCGGCGTGGCGGTACCCGCGACCGCCGCCGGAAACCCCTACGAACGCGGTCCCGCGCCCACCAAGCAGAGCGTGGAAGCACCGCAGGGCCCGTTCGCCACCGCGACCGCCGCGGTGTCCGCCGCGCAGGCCGGTGGGAAGTTCGGCGGCGGCACGATCTACTACCCGACCAGCACCGCCGAGGGCACGTTCGGCGCGGTCGCGATCTCGCCCGGGTTCCTCGGCACGCAAGGCACCATCGCGTGGTTCGGGCCGAGGCTGGCCTCGCAGGGTTTCGTGGTGATCACCATCGACACCAACGCCGTGTTCGACCTGCCCGACGCCCGCGGCGACGAACTGCTGGCCGCCCTGGACTACCTGACCACGTCCAGCGCGGTGAAGGACCGGATCGACCCCGCGCGCCTGGCGGTCATGGGCCACTCGATGGGCGGCGGCGGCACCCTGGAAGCCGCCAAGGACCGGCCGACGTTGCAAGCCGCGATCCCGCTGGCGGGCTGGGACCTGAACACGAACTTCTCCGGCAACCAGGTGCCCACGCTGGTCGTGGGCGCGCAGAGCGACTTCATCGCCCCGGTCGGCCAGCACTCCGAGCCGTTCTACACCAGCCTGCCCGCGACCCTGGACAAGGCCTACCTGGAGATCCGCAACGCCGACCACTTCGTGGTGAACTTCCCGAACACGACGATCGCGAAGTACTCGATCGCGTGGCTGAAGCGCTTCGTGGACGACGACACCCGCTACGACCAGTTCCTGTGCCCGGCCCCGATCCCGGACGCGACGATCTCGGAGTACCGCGACACCTGCCCCCACTGACCTGTCCCCCACTGACACCGGCCCGCACCGACCGCCCGGCGCGAACCGACACCGGCCCGCACCGCCCCACCGCTTCCCTCGCCGTCACGCGGGGGATCGTCGGTCCCCCGTGGGACGATGGAAGCGGGGGCCGGAGGCCGGCCGGAGCGAGGCGTCGGGAGTCGGCCCGGGGCGGTCTGTCAGCGCAGGAGCAGGCGCAGGACCGCCTCCGCGTGGGCCGCCTCGGGTTCGCGGCCGGTGATCAGGTTGAGGTAGGCGTAGGACTCGATGATCCGGACGATGATGTACGCGACCTCGTCCAGGTCCGCCGGCAGCGCCAGCAGCCCGGCCGCCGTCTCCTCCTCCAGCACCCGCCGGAACCAGCGGATCAGGCGCGGCTGGAACGCCCGGTCGTGCCGGGTCAGCAGGCGCATCGCCAGCTCCCCCTCGTGCGCGAGCCAGTACGCCATGCCGGGGTTGCCGATCACGACCTCCAGGAAGCCGACCGCCAGCCGCACCACCCGCTCGGCGCCGTGGTCGCGCGGCGGGGCGTCCAGCTCGGTCAGGTTGAACTCCGCCAGCGACCACGTCACCTCGACCAGCAGCCGTTCGCGCGAGCCGACCCACCGGTAGAGGGTGACCCGGCTGATGTCGAGCCGTTCGGCCAGCAGCCCCATGTCGACGCGCTGCCGCTTGAGGAACGTCCGTTTGGCCTCGCGCAGGGCGTCGGCCGAGGTAGGTCTCGGGGGCAGGACGGTCATGGCCGCACACGGGTCCGCGGAGCGTCCACGACCAGCGTCGACGCGAGTGCCACGGCCACCACGCCCGCCGCCACCAGCAACGCGGGCACCAGCCCGCCGGTGTAGGCCAGTCCGATCAGGGTGACACCCAACGCGCCCGCCAATTCCCGGCTCGCCGTGATCGACGCCGACGCCACGCCCGCAAGCCGCTCCTCGACCGCCTCCAACGCGGCCGTGGTGAGCGGCGTGGTCAACGCGGACCCGAACCCGACGACCACCAGGCACGCCACCAGCAACGGCAGGTCGGCGAACACCATCACCACCATCCCCGCGCCCACCGCGGCCAGCCCGACAGCGGCCGTCCGCCACGGGCCGACACGCGCGACCAGGAGCGGCGCGGCCGGAGCGCCGGCGATCACGGCCAGGGCGGCGGGAACGAAGAGCAGACCCGTGTCGAGCGGGGTGAGGTCGGGCTGGAGGTGCAGGGGCAGCACGAACAGCACACCGCTGACCGCCAGCCCCCACAACGCCTGCGCGGCCGTGCCACCGAGAAAAGCCCTGACTGCCAACGCGCGCGGGAACAGCGGGTGAGCCGCGGTGCGTTCGACGTGGACCACCAGCAGGCAGACCGCGCCGGACAACGCGACCATCGCCGGCAGCGGTCCCGCACCCAGGACGGTCGCGGTCACGACGAACACGGCGGCGGTCAACGCGAGCGTGGACCGCACGGGCAGCGGAGTCGGCCGCGGCCTCTCCGGGGAGAGGCATGCCCGCGCGATCACCGCGGCGGCGACGCAGCCGGGCACGTTGCCCAGGAAGATCCACCGCCAGTGCGCGGCTTCGCTGAGCAGGCCGCCCAACGCGGGTCCGACGGCCAGGGCCACGGCCAACGCCCCCGTCCACGCCACGATCCCGACCCGGCGGTGAGCGGCGTCCAAGTGCGTGCGCAGCACGGCCAGACCGGTGGGCACGACCGCAGCCGCCGCCGCGCCCTGCGCCGCCCGCCACAACGCCAGCGACACGCCGGACCCGGCCGTGCCGCACCCCAGGGAGGCGATCCCGAACCCCAGCAGGCCCACCAGCAGGACCCGCCGCACCCCGTACCGGTCGCCCACCGCGCCCGCCGCGACCATCAGGCTCGCGAAGACCAGCATGTAGGCCACCACGACCCATTGCAGGCCGGTGGTGGTCAGGCCCAGGTCACGGCCGATGGTCGGCAGCGCCACCATCAGGATGCTGTTGTCCAGCGCCGTGACGAAGCCCGCGAAGCAGGCGACGAGCACGACCGGCAGCGGCCGGGTCATCCGAGCGCGGCCATGAGCATGGGCCAGGACGCCCGCAGTTCGCGCTGCCAGTACTTCCACGAGTGCGTGCCGCCGCCGTAGGCGTTGACGGTGATCGGGATGCCCAGCGCCTGGACGCGGTTGACGAAGTCCGGCGCGGTGGTGCCGACGATCGTCTCCCACGGGTCGAACGCCCAGCCGGTGTCCAGCGCGCCCGGGAAACCGTTGCCGTAGCTGAGGTACAGGGCGGTGCCGCGCAGTTTCGGGGCGAGTTCGCGGGGGTTGTGGGCGGCCCAGACCTGCGGGGTGACCGACTCGCGGCCCCACGGCCCGTACGGGTCGAGGCCTTCGCGCAGGACGGTCGTGTAGACGAACTGCGGCACGCCGAGGAACTGGGTGGACAGCAGCCCGCTGTAGGAGGCGGCGGCCCGGAACATGCCGGGGTGCTTGGCGGCGTAGCCGAACGCGCCCGTGCCGCCCGCGCTCAGGCCGGCGACGGCGCGCTGGGTGCCGCCGCGGAAGTTGCGCTCCACGAGCTGGAGCAGCTCGCTGGTGTGGAAGGTCTCCCACTTGGGCGTGCCGCCGCGACCGTTGTTGTACCAGTCGGTGTACCAGCCGGACCGGCCGCCGTCGGGCATCACGACCAGCACGTCGCTGTCGGCGGCGACCTGTTCGACGTCGGTCTCACGGGACCAGGAGGTGTAGTCGTCACCGACGCCCTGGAGCAGGTAGACGACCGGCCAACTGCGAGCGGCGGTGGACGACCAGCCGCGCGGCACCAGGATGCGGGCCTTGACGTGCGTGCCGATCGCGGGCGAGTCGATGGTGATGTCGGTGGTGCGGTCGTCCAGCCAGGTCTGGTCGACGATGCGCGCGCCGTCGTCGGCGGTGGTGCTCGCGGCGTGAGCGGGGAGGGCGACGAGGAAGGCGGCGGACAGCGCGAGGACGAGGACTCGGTGCATCGGTTCTCCTACGACACGGGGAGTTCTGCGGCGAGGTAGCGGTCCCGGCACGCGGCGCGGGACAGCTTCCCGCTGGAGGTGCGGGGCACCGAGCCCGGTTCGACCACCAGCACGTCGTGCACGCGGACGTCGTGGTGGGCGGACACGGCGGCGCGAACGCGGCGGCGGACCTGCTCGACGTCGACCCGCGGGACCTGCGGAGCGCGTTCGGCGACGACGACCAGCGCTTCGCCGGTGTCGCCGGGGACGCTGAAGGCCGCCACGTGACCGCGCCGGATCGCCGGGTCGGCGCGCTCGGCGACTGCTTCGACGTCCTGCGGGTAGTGGTTGCGGCCGTCGATGACGATCAGGTCCTTGATCCGGCCGACCACGTACAGCTCGCCGTCGTGCCGGACGCCCAGGTCGCCGGTGCGCAGCCACGGGCGCGGGTCGCCGGGCAGGGTCGCGCCGAACACGCCGGTGGTCGGGGCCCAGTAGCCGGGGGCGACGTTCTCGCCGTGCACCCAGATCTCGCCGACCCGGCCGTCCGGGCACTCGACGTCGTCGGCGACGACCTTGACCTCCTGCTCGACCGCCTGGCCGCAGGCGACCAGGGTGGTCGCGCGGTCGGGGTCGTCCTGGACCTCCGCGCGCCCCTCGGCCAGGGCCTTGCGGTCGAACGGCGTGGTGGTCGGCGGGCCGGTGGCGGCGGTGACGAACACGGTCGCCTCGGCCAGGCCGTAGCTCGGGCGTTGGGCGTCTTCGCGGAGCCCGCACGGGCCGAACGCGGCTTGGAAGCGGGCGATCGTCGTGGCGTGGACGGGTTCGCTGCCGTTGATGAGGGCGGCCACGCCGGACAGGTCCAGGCGGGCGCGGTCGTCCTCGGTGGTGCGGCGGACGCACAGGTCGTAGGCGAAGTTCGGGGCGGCGCTGATGGCGTTGGGCTTGCCGTGCAAGGCCTCCAGCCAGCGGGCGGGGCGGTAGAGGAAGGCGAGCGGGTCCAGCAGGGTGGCCTCGACGCCGGTGAGCAGGGCGACGCCGAGGCCGAGCACGAGGCCCATGTCGTGGAACAGCGGCAGCCAGCTGACCGGGGACGCGGGTGCGTCGCGCAGGCCGTAGGCGGTGAGGGCTTGGCGGACGTTGACCTGGAAGTTCCGGTCGGTGACCACCACGCCGGCCGGGGTGCGCGTGGAGCCGGAGGTGTACTGGAGGTAGGCGGGGCCGTGGCCCGGGGTGGGTGGTTCGTCGCCGGGTCCGACGTCCTGGACGACGATCGTGTGCAGACCGGTGTGCTGCGGCTGTGTGTCGGTCATGGCCGCGGTGGGCGCGCAGTCGCGGACGATGCCGTCGAGCCGGTCGCGGTGGCCCGCGCCGGTGAGCGGGAACAGCGGGACGGCCAGGACGTCGGCGTACAGGCAGGCCACGAACGCGACCGCGTAGTCGATGCCCTGCGGCAGCAGGATCAGCACCCGGTCCTTCGGGGCGCACCGGCGACGCAGGTGGGCGGCCAGGCCGCGGGCACGGCGGTCCAGCCGGGACCACGTGATGCGCACCGGCCGCCCGGCCGGATCGGCGTCGTGGTCGAGGAAGGTGAAGGCCGTGTCGTCGGGCCGTTGCGAGGCCCAGCGCCGCACGGCGTCGGCGACCGGGCCGGCGGTGGTGGCGTGACCCGGCGCGGTGACCGTCATGCTCCAACCCTTTCCGCAGGGAGTGATAATTTCGGGAATCGCTTTTGTGCGGTGCACACAAAACTGTTTCGAGGTGATTTCCGCCACGTTCGGGTTCGAGAAGCTACGCGGCGCCCGGTGGGACTGTCAACACTTTCCCGAATGGGTGGCCGGGTGACCCGAACGGCCTATTGTTGGATCGGGGGCGAGCAGGTCACCCTTCCCTTCGCTCGGCGTGGAACACCGATTCGAGGTGTTTCATCGTTTTTGGGGAAAAACGCCGGGGGAAGTTGTCGCCTTGTCGCACACCGCACTGGAGGTGTCCCGTGAGCGCGTCCGCCGAAACGGAACTGCGCGGCTGGCTGGTGCGCGCGGTCGCCGAGGTCACCGGTGCGGCGGTGGAGGAGGTCGACGTCGACCAACCGCTCGCCGAGCTGGGCCTGTCGTCACGCGACGCGGTCGTCCTGGCCGGCACCTTGGGCGACCACCTGCACCACCCGGTCGCACCCACGGTGCTGTGGCAACACCCGACCATCACCCGCCTCGCCCGCCACCTGACGACCGCTGGGGCGGGTTTGACGAGCGACACGGGACCGGTGGGCGGCGGCGAGGCAGGACCGGCGGGCGGGGGCGGCGCGGCAGGACCGGCGGGCGGCGGCGCGGCGGGACCGGCAGGTGGCGGCGAGGCACGGCCAGCTGGCGGCGGCGCGGCAGGACCAGCGGGCGGCGGCGCGGCAGGACCAGCTGGCGGCGGCGCGGCAGGACCAGCGGGCGGCGGCGCGGCAGGACCGGCGGGCGGCGGCGAGGCAGGACCGGCGGGCGGGGGCGGTTCGGCGGATTTCGGGACGTTCCGCGCGGGGGCCACCGATTCCTCGCGCGGGCGGCCCGCCTGGAGTGTCGGTGCCCCGTGGGACGATGGAGACGGGGGCCGGAGGCCGGCCCCCGAACCGATCGCCGTGGTCGGCGTCGGTTGCCGGCTGCCCGGCGGCGTCACCGACCCCGAAGAGCTCTGGCGGTTCCTCCGCGCCGGCGGCGACGGGATCGGGCCGGTGCCGGCCGACCGGTGGGTCGGGCTTCCCCCGGGCGTGCCGCGCTGGGGCGGGTTCCTGGCCGACATCAGGGGTTTCGACGCCGAGTTCTTCGGCATCTCGCCCCGCGAGGCGGCGGCGATCGACCCCCAGCAGCGGCTCGTGCTCGAAGTCTCGTGGGAGGCGCTGCAGCACGCGGGCATCGCGCCCGCCTCGCTGCGCGGCAGCCGGACCGGGGTGTTCGTCGGCATCTCGACCGGCGAGTACGGGGCGGCGCAGGCCGTCGACCCGCGTCGGGTCGAACCGTGGACGGCGACCGGGAGCGCGTTGAGCGTCGCGGCCAACCGGGTGTCCTACCTGCTCGACCTGCGGGGACCCAGCGCCGCGGTCGACACGGCGTGTTCGTCGTCGCTGGTCGCGGTCCACCACGCCGTGCGCAGCCTGCGGTCGGGCGAGACCGACGCCGCCGTCGTCGCCGGGGTGAACGTCCTGCTCGGCGGCGCGGTCACGGCGGCCTTCGCGCGGGCCGGGCTGTTGGCGGCGGACGGGCGGTGCAAGCCGTTCTCCGCGTCGGCGGACGGGATCGCGCGGGCCGAGGGGTGCGCGGCGGTGGTGCTCAAGCGGGTGTCGGACGCGCGGCGGGACGGGGATCGGGTGCTCGCGGTGATCCGGGCCAGCGCCGTGAACTCCGACGGGCGGTCCAACGGCCTGATGGCGCCCAACCCGGCGGCGCAGGCGGCGTTGTTGCGGGAGGTGTACGCCGAGGCCGGCGTGGACCCGGCCGCCGTGGACTACGTGGAGGCGCACGGCACCGGCACCCTGCTCGGCGACCCCATCGAGGCCGGCGCGCTGGACGCCGTGCTGGGCGCGGGGCGGGCGGCGGACCGGCCGTTGCTGGTGGGGTCGGCGAAGTCGAACTTCGGGCACACCGAGGCCGCGGCGGGCCTGGTGGGGCTGGTCAAGGCCGTGCTCGCCCTGCACCACGGCGAGTTGCCGCCGACCTTGCACTTCGACGGCCCCAACCCGCACATCGACTTCGCGCGGCTGGCCGTGGTGACCCGGGCGCGGCCGTGGCCCCGTTACGGCGGCCGGATCACGGCGGGGGTGTCGTCGTTCGGGTTCGGCGGGACCAACGCGCACGTGGTGCTGGAGGAGGCGACCAACCCGGCACCACCACCGGTCTGCGGACCGTCCGTCCTGGTCGTGCCGGGAGCGACCGAGGAACGCGTCCGCAGCTACGCCGCGCGGCTGGCCGACTGGATCACCGGTCGTGACCTGCCCGCCGTCGCCACCACCCTCACCCGTCGCCGGGGTGACGAGCCCTTCGCGGCGGTGGTGTCGACCGAGGCGGGGTCGGTTGCTGATCAGCTGCGACAGAACCTACAAGTCGAAAACGTTCGTCGGGGAAACGATCGTTTGGTGTTCGTCTTCTCCGGTTACGGCTCCGGGTGGGCCGGGATGGGCCGGCGGCTGCTGGAGCACGAGCCGGTGTTCGCCGCCGCCGTGGACGAGGTCGATCGGCTGGTGGCGCCGCGGTCGGTGCGCGAGTTGATCAACCGGCTGGCGAAGGGCCTCGGGGACGGGCAGGTCGTGCTGTTCGGCATCCAGGTCGCGCTCGCCCGGCTGTGGGAGTCGCGCGGGGTGCGGGCGTCGGCGGTGGTGGGGCAGTCCGCCGGGGAGGTCGCGGCGGCGGTGGTCAGCGGGGCGCTCAGCCTGGCGGACGCCGCGCGGGTCGTCACCACTCGCGCGCGGCTGCTGGACACCATCGACGGGGACGGCGCGATGGCGGCGGTGGAGTTGGCGCCGGAGGAGGTGGACGACCCGGCGCTGTGCGTGGCCGTCCACGCCGCGCCCCGGCGGTGCACCGTGTCCGGCCCCGAGGACCGGGTGCGGGCGCTGGTCGCGCGCGTCGAAGCGGCGGGTGGTTCGGCGAAGCTGCTGCCGTTGCGGACCAGCGGCCACTCCCCCGCCGTCGAGCCCGTGCTGCCCGAACTCGTCCACGAGCTGAGCGGGATCGAGGGCGCAGAGCCGGGGATCCCCTTCTACGGCACGGTGTTGGCCGATCCGCGGCAGCGACCGCCGTTCACCGCGGCTTACTGGGCGGCCCACCTGCGGCAACCCGTCCGCTTCGCCCAAGCTGTGTCGGCGGCGGTGGAGGACGGGCTCACGACGTTCCTCGAAGTCTCACCGCACCCGGTCGCGCTGCCGGCCATCGCCGAGACCGCGCCGGACGCCGTCCTGGTCGGCACCCTGCGCCGCGACACCGACGACCTGCGCACCGTCCACGACAACCTGCTCGCCCTCCACCTGCACGGCGCGGTCCCGGCCGCCGGCGGCATCACCGACGTCCCCACCGCGCCGTGGCGGCACCGCGAGCACTGGACCACGCCCCCGACCCCGTCGGCGGGCCACCCGCTGCTGGGCGTGCACGTCGAACTCCCCAACGGCGTGCACGCCTGGCAGTCCGACGTCGGCCTGGCCGCCCACCCGTGGCTCGCCGACCACCGCGTGCAGGGCGTCCCGGTGTTCCCGGCGGCCGGTTACGTCGAACTCGCCCTCGCGGCGGCCGACGTCCTCGACGGGCCGCACGAGGTCCGGGACATCGCGTTCGACCGCTTGCTCCCGCTCGCCGAGCACGTCCCGATCACGACGACCCTCACCGGCCGCGCGGTCGAGGTCCACGCCAAGGACGGCGACGAGTGGGTCCGGCACGCCACCGCCACACTCGTTCCGGCACAGAGCCCTGAGCCGTTCGACAGAGTCCACAGTGGACAGAGCGTTGAGCTGTACGAGGTGATGGGCGAGGCGGGCATGGATTACGGCCCCGCCTTCCGCACCGTGCTCGAGGCGCGTGCCGACGACGGTGTGGCCACCTGCCGCATGCGCCCGCCGGACGGCCCCGACCGCGACCTCCACCTCCCGCCGACCCTGCTCGACGGCTGCCTGCACGCGCTGGCCGCCGCCGCGTCCGCCACGGGACTGCCCACGGGCATCGGCGCGATCCGCCTGCACGGCGACCCGCGCCGCGCCCACACGGCCGAGGCGACCACCGCCGGGCGTGCCGTCCGCCTGTTCGACGCGGACGGTGGCCTCCTGCTGGAGGTGCTGGGCGTGCGGGCCAAGCAGCTCACCGGGCTCACCGTGGAGCACCGGTGGGAGCGTGCGGACCTGCCCGAGGGTGAGCACCTGCCTCGGACGTGGCTGGTGGACGACGACGAGATCGCGGCTGCGTTGGTCCGTGCCGGCCACCGGGTGACCGACGACCCGGCCGGGGCGGACGGTGTGGTCTTCGTGCCGCGTTCGTTGGCGGACGACCTGCACCGGTTGGCCGAGGTCCGGACGGGGCGGCTGTGGGTGGTCACGCGGGGTGCGGTGGCGTTCGACGGGGAGGCGGGGGTGCCGGATCAGGCGGCGTTGCGCGGTGCGGTGCGGGTGATGGCGTTCGAGCGGCCGGGGTTGCGGGCGTCCATTGTGGACGTGGACGACCTCGACGTGCTGGCTTGGGAGCTCGCGGCCGACGAGCCGGACGACGAGGTGGCGTGGCGGGGTGGTGCGCGGTACGTGGCCCGGCTGCGGCCGGTGGACCTGCCTGAGGACTTCGCGGTGGAACCCGGGTCATATCTGATCACGGGCGGTCTCGGTGCGCTCGGTCGGGTGACCGCCGGATGGCTGGTGGAGCGGGGTGCGACCCGGGTCGTGCTGTGCGGGCGGTCGGCGCGGGAGGTGCCGGAGCTGTCGGGCGGCGGTGCGAAGGTGCTGGGCGGCGGTGCCGAGGTGGTCGCTGGCGGCGCGGAGGTGCTGGGCGGCGGTGCGGAGGTGCTGGGCGGCGGTGTCGAGGTGGTCGTGGTGGCCGGGGACATCGCCGAGCCGGACACCGCGCGGCGGGCCGTCGAGGCGGCGGTGCGCGGTGGGGAGCGGTTGCGGGGTGTGGTGCATGCGGCGGGTGTGCTGGTGGACGAACCGCTCGACCGGTTGACACCCGGTGGTGTGGCGGCGGTGTTGCGGCCGAAGGTGGAGGGGGCGTTGCGGCTGGCCGAGGCGACCCGGGACCACCGGCCTTGGTGGGTGGTGTTCTCGTCGGCGGCGGGGCTCGTCGGGTCGCCGGGGCAGGCCGCGTACGCCACGGCCAACGCCTGGCTGGACGCGTTCACCGCACGGCTGAGGGCCGAGGGTGTGCGGGCGGCGAGCGTGCAGTACGGGGCGTGGAGCGGGGTCGGGCGGGCTAAGGACGTGCGGAACCCGTTGCTGCGGCCGTTGTCGCCGGCGGAGGGGGTGCGGGCGCTGGAGGCGGTGCTGGCGTCGGGGCGGCGGGCGACCGGGGTGCTGCGGTTCGACCGGGGTGGGGTGGTGGAGCTGTTCCCGGAGCTGGGGCGGCGGCCGTTCTTCTCCGGGTTCCTGGCGGCGGGCGGGTCGGTGGACGGGCGGTCGGTGGCGGCCGGGTCGGCCGAGGGGCGGTTGGCGGCGGTAGTGGCGCGGGTGCTGGGGCACGCCGACGTGGACCCGACCGTGCCGCTGACCTCGCTCGGGTTGGACTCGCTGATGGCGATGCGGCTGCGCAACGCGGTGGAGCACGAGGTGGGGGTGAGCCTGCCGGTTCCGCTCCTGCTCAAAGGGGCCAGCCTGGACGACGTGCGCGGGTGGGCCGGCGAGGGCGGGGGCACGCGCGAGGGCGGGGGCGGCGGCGGCGAGGGCAGGCGCGAGGGCGAGGGCGAGGGCGAGGGCGTGGCCTCCGGCCCCCGACACCATTCTCCCACGGGGGACCGACAAAACCGGGGGTCGGGCGGCGGAGTTGTGGAGCGGCGGGGGTCGGACGGCGGAGCGGCAGGGCCGCAGGGGTCGAGCGGCGGAGTGGTGGGGCCGGAGGGGGCTGGCGGCGGAGGGGTGGGGCCGCGGGATCCGGTGGAGCGGTGGTTGGTGGGGTTGTGTGGGCGGGTTGGGGTGTCGGTTGGCGTGCATGGCGTTGTGCCGGGTGGGGTGCGGGAGGCGTTGCTTGGGCTGATGCGGGAGCGGCTTGGGGAGGTGGGTGCCGGGGTGTTCGACGGTGAGCCCACGGTTGAGCGGCTGGCCGAGCGGGTGCGGGAGGCGTTTGCAGGGAGCGACGGGCCGATCACCAACCTTCGGGAGGGTGGAGCGGGGGTGCCGTTGCACCTGTTTCACCCTGCGGGTGGGCCTACGACGGTGTACCGGCCACTGCTGGAGCTGCTGGACGACCGGCCCGCCTACGGGTACGAGCGGCTGGACTCCGTGGCGGACATCCCCGGCAAGGCGCGGCGGTACGTGGAGTTGGTGCGGTCCGTGCAGCCGGAAGGGCCGTACGTCTTGGGTGGGTGGTCGTTCGGCGGGTGTCTGGCGCACGAAGTTGCCTGTCAGCTGCTCGACGCCGGGGATCAGGTCGAACTGGTGGTGATGATCGACACCGTGCGGCCGTTGCCTGCGCCCGACGTGTCCGGTGCGGAGTTGGTGCGGCATCGGTTCGAGCGGTTTGTGGCGCATGTGCGGGAGACGTACGGGGCCGCGGTGGAGCTGCCGTGGGCGGAACTGGCCGGGATGGATGACGTCGAGCAGGTCGATGCCGTGTTGCGGGCGATGGTCCGAGCCGGAGTGGGGATCAGCGAAGGCGCGTTGCGGCACCAGAGGACGTCGTACCTGGACGCGCGTGCGGCGGAGCGGTTCGAGCCGCGGTACTTCCCGGGGCGGGTGGTGTTCTACCGGGCCGTCGAGCGGGAGACGTTGACGACGGTGTTGGACCCCCGCTACCTGCGCCGCCAGGAGGACGACGACCTCGGCTGGGCGGACGCTTGCGGGGAACTGGAGGTGGTGCCGGTGCCCGGTGACCACCTGTCGATGGTGGACCTGCCGCACGTCGCGGTGCTCGCCGAGCACTTGGCGAAGGTGTTGCCGCAGTAGGGTTCCCCGGCGCGCGGGGTGAGGGCTGGTCCCCCCGCGCGCCGGGGACGATCACAAGCCAGCGACGATCACGAGCGGGCGGCGGTCACAGGCCGGTCGTGTAGAGCAGGCGGTTGACGGTGCCGCCGGTGCCGCCGCCGCTGATCACGTTCGGCGTGGCGTTGGCGTTGAGCCAGTTGTGCACGGTCGCCGAGGACGCGTCACCGTAACGGGACTTGTAGAGCGCGGCGACGCCCGTGACGTGCGGCGTGGCCATCGACGTGCCGCTCTTCGCGCCGCTGCCGCCGGTGTTCAGCGTGGAGATGATCGAGCCGCCGGGGGCGTACAGGTCCACGCACGCGCCCGTGCTGGAGAACGACGACCGGGCGTCGGTGCGCTCCGAGGACGCCACCACCGACGCCGTCTCCACCTTGCGCGGCAGGCGGTCGCAGGAGTTGGTGCCGGTGTTGCCCGCGGAGGTGGCGAGGAAGACGCCGGAGGAGATCATGTTGCGGATCGCGGTCTCCAGGCTGGCGTTGGCCGGGTAGTTCCACGACGTGTTGGCCACGGCCGGCTTCACGGCGTTCGCGGTCACCCAGTTCACCGCCGCGATGGCCGCGGAGGTGGTGGTGCTGCCGGAGCAGTTCATCATCTTCACGCCGTGCAGCCGGACGCCCTTGGCCACGCCGTAGGTGGCCGAGCCGACCGTGCCGGACACGTGGGTGCCGTGGCCGTTGCAGTCGGTGTTGTTGGTGTCGATGGCGTTGTAGTCGAACGTCGCCCGGCCGCCGAAGTCCGGGTGGCTGGGCGTGATGCCGGTGTCGATGATGTAGGCGTGCACGCCGCTGCCGGTGGCGGTGTAGGTGTAGCTGTTGGACAGCGGGAGGTTGCGCTGGTCGATGCGGTCGATGCCCCAGGACGGCGGGTTGGTCTGGGTGGTGTCGAGCACGTCGGTGACGAGCATGTCCTGCTCGATCAGCTGCACGGACGGGTCGCGGCTGAGCTTGCGCAACTGCGCCGGGGTGAGCTTGGCGGCGAACCCGGTGAACGCGGAGTCGTACACGTGGGTCGGTGTCACGCCGGCCGCCGCCGCGACACCGGGACCACGCGTGGAGCGGTCGAGCGTGACGATGTAGCTGTCCTTGATCGGCTGGGCCGTGGCGGAGGCCTCGGCGGTGACGATCCGGGCCTGGTGGGGCTCGGCGGCGGCGACGCCGGTGGCGGCCGCGGCGACGGTCGCGGCGGAGGCGACGGTCGCGGCGGAGGCGAGGACGGCGAGTGTTCTGAAGGCAGGGCGCACTGATCGGCTCCTCGGGTCACCCGTGGACGGGTGCGCTCAGCCGCAGGGTTGGCGGAGCGGACTTTCACTCGTCCGGGGTTCAACTCAAGGAGCCTGATCAGCGTCTCAGCGCAGGTCAACGGCCATCCACTGAATAGCCGCCACCTCGCTCACCCTGGGTGGACATCACAGTCGACCGGTGTGAACCGGACACCTCTTGTGGCCGCTTCGACACCGCCAGCCGGGTCATGGCGACCCCGGCGAGCACGACCGCCATGCCCACGACGATCCGGACCGTCAGCGGCTCGCCGAGCACGATCGCGCCCAGCGCCACGGACACCACCGGCAGCAGGTAGCCGACCGTCGCGGCGGCGGTCGGACCTTCGTCCTCGATGATCCGGTAGTTCAGGACGAAGGTGGCCCCGGTGCCGAAGACGCCCAGCACCACCACCGCCACCACGGCGGTCACGTTCAGGTGGGCCGGCCCCGACGTCGGCAGGGCGAGAGCGCTCCACGCCGTCGCCGCGGTCAGCTGAGCCGCGGAGATCGCCATCGGACCGCCCTTGCCGACCAGGTGGCGGCCCATGTAGAGGAAGGCGATCGCGTAGCTGGCGGCGGCACCGAGCAACGCCAGCGCACCCAGGCTCATCAGGCCGTTCTGCTGCCAGGGCGCGAAGATCAGCACCACCCCGGCGAAGCCCAGGGCCAGCCCGCCCAGCCGCACCGGCCGTAGGTCGCGGTCCAGGCCCAGCGCGAACCCGATCACCAGCGACCACAGCGGGGTCGTCGCGTTGATCACGCCCGCCACGCCCGAGTCCACGCTCTGCTGCCCGATCGCGAACAGCGCGAACGGCACCGCGTTGCAGAACAGCGCGGCCACGGCGAGGTGGCCCCACGTGCGCGGGTCGCGCGGCAGCCGCTGACCGCTCACCCGGGCCAGCACCAGCAGCACCGCCGCGCCCAGGGCGCAGCGGATCACGGTGAGCTGGACGGGCGCCAGGCCGGTGAGGGCCAGTTCGATCCACAGGAAGCACGACCCCCACAACAGGGCCAGAGCACCCGTCCGCACCACCGCTCGACTCGTCATGCCCCTCACGCTGCCCGATGGAACCCATCAGGAAAAGTGAAGGCTTCTTGAGCCGCTTTAAGCGCTACTTCACTATCGCGTGTGGACCCACAGGGCTTCCACCCCGTGCACGATCGACGCCGTCCGGAACGCCGGACGCTCCTCGGCCATCCGCAGGTTCGGGAACCGTCGCAGCAGCGCCGGATACGCGGCCCGCAGCTCCATCCGCGCCAGCTCCGCGCCCACGCAGCGGTGCGCGCCGTAGCCGAACGCCAGGTGCTGCGACACCTTGCGCGCCGAGTCGAAGTCCAGCTTCTCCAGACCCTCGCGGTTGGCGGCGCTGAGCGACACCACCACGACGTCACCTTCCTGGATCGGCGTGTCCGCGATCACCATGTCGTGCTTGGCGAACCGGGGGAACGCCACCTGCACCACGGTCAGGTGCCGTAGCAGCTCCTCCACCACCGGACCCACCGCCGCGTCGTCGTCGCGCATCCGCGCCCGCGCCTCCGGGTCGCTCATCAGCACGATCGCACCGAGCGCCAGCATGCTCGCGGTGGTGTCGAAGCCGCCGGTGAGCACGCCGTCGGCGAGCCCGGCCAGCTCCTCGTCGCTGACCTCGTCGCCGTGCTCGCGGATGATCATGCCGATCAGCCCGTCGCCCGGGTTCTTCCGCTCGCGCCGGACGATCTGCTCCATGTACTTGAGCGACTCGGAGATCGCCCCGAGCGCCTGCGTCGCACCTCCGAACAGGTCGAACCGCGCCGCCGCCAGCTCCTGGAACCGCGCCCGGTCCTCGTAGGGCACGCCCAGCAGCTCGCAGATCGTCAGCGACGGGATCGGCAGCGCGAACTCCTGCACGAGGTCCACCGGCCCCCCGGCCGCCTCCATCGCGTCCAGCCGCTCGGTCACGATCTCGTCGATGCGCGGCACCAGCCGCGCCAGCCGCCGCATCGTGAACTCGGGCGTGAGCAGCTTGCGCAGCCGCGTGTGGTCCGGCGGGTCGGCGAACCCGAGACCGCCGGGCGTCTGCTCGATCCGCCCCACCGCCGCACCCAGCCGCGCGTAGTCGTTGCTGAACGCGTCTGTGTCGGAAAGCACTTTCTTGGCCTCGTCCTGACCCGTGACCAACCACACCCGGACGCCGAACGGCACCGGGAGGCGGTGGACCGGGCCGGACTGGCGCATCCGCTCCAACTCGGGCACGGGCACCACCCCGTCGCGCTTCAACGGCACCAGCGCCCGGTCCGGGAGCAGCGACAACGCGCGCGAACCGATCCTCCCCATGACCCACCGCGTGATCGAACGCCGTGCGACCCACGCCACCAGGCCGTCGCGCACCGACGCCAGAGTCGCCATCCCACACCCCTCTTCCCCAGGATTGATCGAACGACGGTAACCGTTGCAGCGAGTGAGGAGCATCGCGCTACAGGCGGATTGACACGCCATGTCGTGTGACAGACGATCTGCAATCGCGCATGTGCGGGGGAAGCCGGTCGAAATCCGGCGCTGACCCGCAACGGTAGGTCCGCTCCCGGACGAGCCCGAACGCCCGCCTGCGCCGCAACGCTCCAGACACCGTCGAGGTCAGCGGATCGGAGCCCGGGGGGAAGGCTGTCCGGGGTCCACCCACGCCCGGAAAGGCCCCACCATGTCGATCGGACGGACCGCCACCGCCGTCGCCGCCGTCGCGCTGTCGGTGCTCGTGGCCACCCCCGCCGCAGCGCAACCCACCACCACCTCCGCCGCGGAAGCCGGTGCCGGGTGGCTGGCCCGCCAGTTGGTGGACGGCGAGCGGTTCGAGGTCGACTACGGCGGCAAGCTCTACCCCGACCACGGCGGCACGATCGACGCCGTCCTGGCCTTCGCCGCCGCCGGCGTCGCCGAGGACAACGCGCTCAAGGCCACCGCGTGGCTGGCCGAGCCCGAGGTGCTGCCCGGCTACATCGGCGACCCCAAGGACTCCGCCTACGCCGGCTCCTACGCCAAGCTCGCGCTCACCGCGCAGGTCCGGGGCGAGGACCCGACCGCGTTCGGCGGGGTGGACCTGATCGCGGGCCTCGAGTCGCTGATGGGCGCGTCCGGTCGGTTCTCCGACAAGTCGCCCTACCCCGGCGACTACAGCAACGGCTTCAGCCAGTCCTTCGCCGTCCTGGCGCTGGAGCGGCACGGCACCGCGCCGAAGGCCGCCGTG
The DNA here is from genome assembly GCF_003634995.1 of Saccharothrix variisporea. Classification (GTDB taxonomy): domain Bacteria; phylum Actinomycetota; class Actinomycetes; order Mycobacteriales; family Pseudonocardiaceae; genus Actinosynnema; species Actinosynnema variisporeum. The sequence continues at coordinate 712,684 of NZ_RBXR01000001.1, forward strand.
GACTACCTGGCCGGCACCGCGTGCCCGACCGGCGGGTTCCCGCTGGACCTGGAGCAGGCCACGTGCGTGGCGCAGGTCGACGCGACCGCGATGGCCGTCCAGGCGCTGATCGCCGCCGGCCGCACGGCCGAGGCGGATGACGCCGTCGAGTGGCTGGTCGAGCAGCAGCAGGCCGATGGCGGGTTCATCGACGTGCTGCAGAAGGGCGAGGCGGGCACCACCACCAACGCCAACACCACCGGCCTGGCCGCGCAGGCGCTGCGCGTCGCGGGTTCGACGGCCGCCGCCGACAAGGCGGTGGGTTACCTGAAGTCGCTCCAGGTCGGCTGCGGCGCCGAGCAGGCGGGCGCCATCGCCTACGACGCCAAGGGCTTCTCCCCCGCCAACGCCACCCGCGCCACCTCGCAGGCCGTGCTGGGCCTGGTGGGCACCGGGTTCGCGACGCTGTCGTCCTCCGGCGCGAAGGCCGCCGCGCCCGTCCTGGACTGCCCCGCGACGACGACCACCGTTGCCACGCCGACCACGTCCGAGGAGCCGGCCGCCGGTCCGCAGGCCCAGCAGCCGGAGGTGCTGGCGCGCACCGGCGTGCCCGTCGCTCCCGCGCTGTGGCTGGGGACGCTGCTGGTCCTGGCGGGTGCGCTGGCCCTGGTGCTGGGCCGTCGCCGGTACGCCCCGCAGGCCGCTTCGGCGCGCCGATGAGGCTGCTCGCACCCCTGGTCGCCCTGGGGATGGTGCTGCTGGGCGCTCCGGTTGCGGCGTCGGCGGCGTCGGAGTGCTCCGGCGTGACCGTGGTCGTGGACTTCGGGTCCTTGGGCGGCGGTGTGCGGACCGGGTGCGCCGGTGGTGATCCGGGCAGCGGGTTGGCGGCGCTGGGTGGGGCCGGGTTCGCGTTCGACCTGGCCAGCCGGCAGCCCGGGTTCGTGTGCCGGATCAACGGGGCACCGGCGAGCGACCCGTGCGTGAACGCCGCGCCCAACACGGCTTACTGGTCGTACTGGCACGGCACCCCCGGCGGGTCGTGGAGCTACAGCAGCGCCGGCGCGTCCGGGTACGACCCCGCGCCGGGCAGTGTCGAGGGGTGGGCGTTCGGCGCGGGCGGCCAACCCGGCATCGCCCCACCCGCGCCGGCCCCGCAGCCCCAGCCGCAGCCGCAACCCCAGCCGCCGGTCCAGCCCGCGCCGAACCAGCCCGCTCCCGGCCGGCCTGCGCCGAGCCAGCCCGCATCGGGCCAGACCGGTCAGCCCGCACCGAGTGGCACCGCGTCCGAGCAGCCCGCGCCGAGCCAGACCGGGTCGAGCGCGTCGGCGACCGGGTCGTCCGCCACTTCGCCGCCGGCCTCCCCGTCCGAGTCGGCTCCGGCCTCGACTTCGGTGGTGCCGACCGCCGGGTCGCGTGAGGACCGTGGCGTGCCGGTCGGGTTGATCGTCGGCTTGGCGGTCATGGTCGCGCTGGGCGCGGCCGGGTGGTGGATCGCCCGGCGGCGGGCCGAGTCGTCCGGCGGTGCAGGTTCGTGAGCGGGGCAGGTTCGTGAGCGAGGCAGGTTCGTGAGCGAGGCCGGTTCGTGAACGGTGTCGGTTCGTGAGTCGGGCGGTGCACCCGGGCGCGTGGTGGTTGTGGGCGTTGGGGTTGGCGGCGGTGGCCAGTCGCGCGACCAACCCCGTCGTGCTCGGGCTGGTCATCGCGGTCGCGGGGTTCGTCGCGGTCACCTGCCGCCAGGACACGCCGTGGGCCGACTCCTACGGCGTGTTCTTCAAGTTCGGGTTGGCCGTGCTCGGCATCCGGGTGCTGTTCCACGTCGTCCTGGGCGGGGTGGACGGGCCGACCGTGCTGCTCGACCTGCCCGAGGTGCCGCTGCCGGACTGGGCGCGCGGGATCCGGCTCGGCGGACCGCTGACCGCCGAAGGGCTGGTGTTCGCGCTGTGCCAGGGACTCCAGCTGGCGACCCTGCTGTGCTGCGTCGGCGCGGCCAACGCGCTCGCCAACGCCAAGCGGCTGCTGCGGTCGCTGCCCGCCGCGCTCTACGAGGTCAGCGTGGCCGTCGTGGTGGCCATGACGGTCGCGCCCCAGCTCGTGGCCGGCGCCCGGTCGGTGCGGCGGGCGCGGGCGTTGCGCGGTGACGTCGTGCGCGGGGTGCGGGCGGTGAAACTGCTGCTGGTGCCGGTGCTGGAGGACGCGTTCGAGCGCTCGCTGGTGCTGGCGGCGGCCATGGACTCGCGCGGCTACGGCCGCAACGCCGGCCTGCCGACCCGCACCCGCGTGCTGACCGGGTTCCTGGTGCTGGGCGGGTTGCTCGGGCTGTGCATCGGCGCGTACGCGTTGCTGGACACCGGCACGTTCGGCGTCTGGATGTTGGCGGCGGGCGTGGTGCTGTCGGCGGCCGGGTTGTGGACCGGGTCGCGGCGCGTGCGGCGCAGCCGGTACCGGCCCGACACGTGGGGGCTGAGGGAGGCGGTGGTCGTGGCGTCCGGGCTGGTCGCGGCGGTGATGGCGTTCCTCGGTCCGGACCTGGTGATGCCGACGGTCCCGCTGACCGCGCCGGACCTGCCGCTGCTGCCCGCGCTGGGCCTGCTGTGCGCGCTCGCGCCCGTGCTGATCGCCGATCGGAAGAGGACATGATCCGGTTCGAGGACGTCTCCGTCACCTACCCCGGCGCCGACCGCCCGGTGCTGTCCGGGGTGGACCTGGAGGTGCCGGAGGGCGAGCTGTGCCTGGTCGTCGGCCGGACCGGGGCGGGCAAGTCGACGCTGCTGCGCGCGGTCAACGGGCTGGTCCCCCACTTCACCGGCGGCGTGCTCGACGGCCGGGTCCTGGTCGACGGCCGCGACACCCGCACCCACCCGCCGCGCGAGCTGGCCGACGTGGTGGGCCTGGTCGGGCAGGACCCGCAGGCCGGGTTCGTCACCGACTCGGTCGAGGAGGAGCTGGCGTACTCGATGGAGTCGCTGGGCCTGCCCAACCCGGTGATGCGCAAGCGCGTCGAGGAGACCCTGGACCTGCTGGGCTTGGCCGACCTGCGCCACCGGCCGCTGGCCACGCTGTCCGGCGGCCAGCAGCAACGGGTCGCCGTGGGGGCCGCGCTCACCGCCCACCCGCGCGTGCTGGTGCTGGACGAACCGACGTCCGCGCTGGACCCGGGCGCGGCGGAGGACGTGCTGGCCGCCCTGCACCGGCTGGTGCACGACCTGGGCATGACCGTCTTGATCGCCGAGCACCGGCTGGAACGCGTGGCCCAGTACGCCGACCGCGTGGTGTGGCTGTCCTCGGACGGGGTGGTCGCCGGCGACCCGGGTCCGGTGCTGGCCTCCGCGCCTGTCGCGCCGCCCGTGGTGAGGTTGGGGCAGTTGGCCGGGTGGGAGCCCGTGCCCGTGTCCATCCGGGACGCCCGGCGGCGGGCGGGGTCGCTGCGGTCGTCGTTGGGTGCCGCGCCGGTTGTCGTGCGGTCGGTGGGTGACCTGGTGCTGCGGGCGTCGGACGTCCGGGTGCGGTACGGGTCCGTCGAGGCCGTGCGGGGCGTGTCGCTGGAGGTCGGCGCGGGCGAACGGGTGGCGTTGATGGGGCGCAACGGGTCGGGCAAGTCGAGCTTGCTGTGGGCGTTGCAGGGGACGGGGAAGCGGTCCGGGGGTGCGGTGTCGGTCGACGGTGTCGACCCGGCCGGGATCAAGCCCGGACCCCGGCGGGCGGCGGTCGGGTTGGTGCCGCAGCAGCCCGGTGACCTGCTGTACCTGCACAGCGTCGGCGAGGAGTGCCGGCAGGCCGACCGCGAGTCGTCGCGCCCCGCCGGGACGTGCCGGGCGTTGCTGGACCGGTTGGCCCCCGGCGTCCCCGATGACCGGCACCCGCGGGACCTGTCCGAGGGGCAGCGGCTGGCGTTGGCGCTCGCCGTGGCGTTGACCCCGTCGCCTCGGGTGGTGTTGCTGGACGAGCCGACGCGCGGCCTGGACTACCCGGCCAAGACGCGCCTGGCGGCGGGGTTGGCATCGCTGGCGGACGAGGGGCACGCGGTGGTGCTGGCCACCCACGACGTCGAGTTCGTCGCCGAGTACGCGACCCGGGTGGTGGTGCTCGCGGACGGCGAGGTGGTCGCCGACGGGCCGACCGGCGAGGTGGTCACGGCGTCGCCGACGTTCTCGCCGCAGGTGGCGAAGGTGTTGGCACCGGAGCCTTGGCTGACGGTGGACCAGGTGGCGCGGGCGTGGGTGGGGCGATGAGCGTTGCTGTCCGGCCGCGGGCGGCCCTGGCGTTGGCCGGGTCGGGGGTCGTGGGGGTGGCCGCGTTCTGCTGGCCGTTGTTCGTGTCCCCCGGTGCGGGGTATGCGGGGACGCCGTGGCTGTTCGCGCTGGTGCTGCCGGTCGTGTTGGGCGTGGCGCTGGCCGAGGTCAGTTCCGGCGGGATGGACGCCAAGGCCGTCGCGATGCTGGGCGTGCTGTCGGCGCTGGGGGCGGCGATCCGGCCGTTGGGGGCGGGGACGGCAGGGATCGAGACCGTGTTCTTCCTGCTGGTGCTGGGTGGACGCGTGTTCGGGCCCGGGTTCGGGTTCGTTCTGGGAAACACGATGTTGTTCGCTTCGGCGTTGTTGACCGGCGGGATCGGGCCTTGGCTGCCGTACCAGATGCTGGCGTCGTCTTGGGTGGCTTTGGGGGCCGGGCTGTTGCCTGTCGTGCGTGGACGGGCTGAGGTGGCGTTGCTCGCCGGGTACAGCGCTGTGGCGTCCCTGGTGTACGGGTTGTTGTTGAACCTGTCGTTCTGGCCGTTCGCGTTGAGTGCGGAGAGCACGAGCTTGTCCTATGTGCCGGGTGGGGCATTGGGGGACAACCTGGTGCGGTTGGTCGGGTTCAGCGTGGCCACGTCGTTGGGGTGGGATGTCGGGCGTGCGGTGACGACAGTGGTCCTGGTGGTCGTCACCGGCCCGGTGCTCCTGCGAACGTTGCGCCGGGCCGCGCGAAAGGCTTCTTTCGGCTCAGGGCTTGGGTAGGTAGGCGGCGACCTCGGCCAGGGCGTCCAGCACCTCGGGGTCGAGGTAGCCGGTGGCGGTTTCGGCTTCGGCGGTGGTGATGATGTTGCCGTTGCGGTCGGAGCCGTAGTTGTGGCCTTCGAAGTGGATGTCGGCCATGTCGAGCACGGTGCCACCCAGAGGGGCGATGTCGCCGGTGCCGTGCTTGTCCATCAGGGTCTTGAAGCTGCCGGCATCTCGTGACCGGCTGAAGCCGGTCCACACGACCGAGATGACCGCCATGTTCCCGGAGTCGTCCTCGACTGCGAGCAGGATCTTTTCCATCGACGTGCAGCGGTGCTGGAGGAAGTACTCGCGCACCTCGCCGAAGGAGGACAACACGCATTCCGCCTGCTGTTTGGGTGAACGTCGGCGTTCCCTCATCTTGAACCGCCGCCACGCGGAGTCGGTGTCACCCCGCTTGGCGTCCCGCCGGCCCTCGGACTTGCGCACCGACACGCTCTGCCCGCTCGCCGTGCTGCCGGTGACCTCGCCGATCGTGCTGATACCGGCACCGCCGCTCACCGCCCCGAGCGCGACCACCCCGGCGAGTACGACCGCACCCGCGTTACCGCGCTTCTTGAAGATCGGGATGCGCTTGCCATCCCTCGTGATCCATCCGTCCGGCTCGTCTGCCATTGGTCTGTCCCCCCTCGGTCAAGGGGACAGATGTACCAACGTCCGGGCGGCGGTTCTCCCTAAAAAGGCGGACTGCTCAGCGGTTTTCACGCCACCGGATGTACTCCTCCACCGTCCGCACGCCTCCGTCCAGCACGGCCTCGTACAGCTCCAGGCTCCGGTACTCCGGGAAGTCGTGCTTGATGCGCAGGATCGCCGTCCTGGTCTCGTCGGTCAGCCTCGGCGGGAAGGCGACGGCGTGGTGCAGGTCCGGCTGACGGGTGGGGTCGTCGACGAACCAGAGGTCCAGGTTCCACTCCTGGCCGTACTTCACGCCCAGGTAGAGGCCGTCCGGGTAGTTCGGGTCGGTGTTCCAGTGGCCGGTGTCGTCGCGGATCTGGACCACTCGCACGTTCTCGTGGGCTGCCAGCTGGGCACCCAGAGCGGCCACCGGGGGCATCGCGAGCTCACGCACCACCACCGTGATGTCGATGTCCCGCTTCACCATCAGTCCCAGAGCCGCGCTGCCCACCCTGAACGGCTCCCCCAGGACCGCCAGGTGGGTCATCAGGCCCAGGGAGTCCAGGACCTCGTCGGCTTCCGCCCGCAACTCGTCCTGGCGCGTCAGCAGGTCCAACGTCCGTCCCCCCGGAAGTCAACGGCGGCGGGCCGCCAGCAGGAACACCAAGCCCACGACCGACATCGTCAGGCCGATCGCGTAGGCGCTGCGGTAGCCGAAGAAGGCCGACAGCGCCAGCAGCGGGCCGGCGAGCATGCCGCTGAGCTTCATGGTGTTGGTGTACAGGGTCGTAGCGTAGCCGGGGCGGTCCGGGGCGATGTCCTGGAAGTACGAGATGCCCACGCCCATGACGGCGGAGATGACGGTGGCGTGCAGGAGTTGCGCGGCCATGACCTGCCAGGTCGCCGAGGTCATCAGCATGACCGTGTAGTAGGCGAGGGCGACCGCGCCGCCGGTCAGGACCAGCTTGCGGAGGTCGATCCGCATGCCGAGGGCGCCGAAGCCGAGCATGAGCGGGATCTCCAGGGCCGCGCACAGGCCCAGGACCAGGCCGGCGTCGGACGTGGAGCCGTGCAGGACATCGGTGATGTAAAGGGGCATCGCGGTCACGCCGACGGAGGTCGCGCCCTGGAGCATGGTGAAGGCCATGGCGGCGAAGATGATCTCGCGGCGCGGACCGGTCTTGTCGAGCTTGCCGCGGGGGGACTCGACCAGGCCCGGCTCGGGCAGCAGGAACGCGGTGACGCCGGCGCCGAGCAGGCAGATGACGGCGGCGGAGCCGAACAGGCCGGTGAACCCGCTGACGTCGATCAGCAGGGCCGCCAGCGGCGGGCCGCCCACCCAGGACACCGACATCATGGTCCGCAACGTGCTGATCGCCAGCGGCGCGCGGGTGGAGCTGCTGCGTTCCAGGACCTGGCGGGCGTAGGCGAACAACTGCGGCATCAGGGCGGACGCGACCGAGAGCAGGGCGATCGACACGGCCAGCAGCAGCCAGTAGTTGCGCAGCACGGCGAACAGGCCGTACCCCACCCCGCCGGCCACCGAGGCGGTGACCATGATGTTCCGGCGCACCGCCCGAGCGTCCGAGAGGCGGCCGATGAGGGTGCTGACCACCAGCGACGACAGTGCCCCGGACAGCAGGAACGCGCCGGTCGCGAACGGGCTCGCGCCCAGTTCCTTCACCAGGAACAACGACAGGAACGGGAACGCCAGCGCGTAGCCCACGCCGCTGAGCAGGCTCACCACCAGCAACGGCACGAACGGCCCCGATCGGATCCGCACCACCGGTTCGCTCACCACTGCCATGATCCGATCCTCGCCGCGCACCCGCACGGCGAGGAAACGGAATTCCGTGATGTGGGACGGTGAGAGCGGTCACACGCCCACACCGTGAGAGCGGTTACACGGCGGTGGCGACCAGGACCGCCATGTCCAGCGGGAGCGGGCGGATCTCGTCCAGGTGGAAGCCGTTGGCCGCCAGCAACGCCCGGTACTCGGTCGGCGTGCGCTCCCGGCCGTGGACGTTGTTCACCATCATGTGCACGTCCCACGCCAACGGCAGTTCCTCCAGGTGGGTCTCCGGAACCGGCCGCTCGACCACCACCAGCGTCGCGCCCGGCGCGGCGGCGGCGCGGATGCCGGACAGGATGGTCGTGCACCGCTCGTCGTCCCAGTCGTGCAGGATGCGGGAGAGCAGGTACACCGCGCCGCCGGAGGGCACCGGGTCCCGGAAGAAGTCGCCCGGTGCCAGGGAAACCCGGTCCGCGCAGCCGAACCGGGACAGCACGGCCCGCGCGGAGTCCATGACGTGCGGCCGGTCGAACAGGACACCGCGCAGACCCGGCGCGCCCGTCAGCACGTACCCGAGCAGGTGGCCGTCCCCGCCGGCGACGTCCACCACGACCCCCTCGGCGGGCAGGTCCAGCACGGTCGGCACGATCTTGAGGAAGCTCGTCCCGGCCGCCATCGCGCTCTCGAACAGCCGCGCGTCCGCCGGGTGCGCGGCGAAGTGGTCGAACGGGTCCGCCCCGAACACCTCGGTGAACGCCGACTCCCCGGTCCGCACGGTGTGCTCCAACGCCCCGAACGACCGGTAGAACAGCCCGCCGTACAGCCGCGCGAGGTCCCGCTGCGAGCCCTCGACGTCGCCGCGCAGCAACGACCCCGTCGCGGTGAGCGCCCAGCCGTCGCGGGTCGGCGCGAACACCCCCAGCGCCGCCAGGTACCGCAGCACCCGCCCGAGGTTGTCCGCCCGCACGCCGGTCGTCCGGGCCAGGTCGGCGGTCGTGCGCGGCCCGTCGGCCAGCAGGTCCGGCACGCCGAGCTCCGCCACCACCGCCAGCGACCGCGTCCGCCAAGCCCCGCTCATCAACGTCAGCAGGTCGCGCCGAGCCTGGTCCGGACGACCGAGGTGCCTGCGCAGCAACGTTTCCCGGTGCCCCGGCACGGTCAGCTCCATGCGCCGCGCACCCCGCAGGTACAGCACGGTCACGTCTTCGTGCTTGTTGTACCCGCCGCCGTCGGGCATGAGACCGGCGTCGGCCAGGTGCTCGTACAGGCCGCGCAACACCACCTCGTCGTCGGTCGAGGCCCGGAACGCCAGGTGCTCCTCGTCGCCGGGCACGTCCGGGAAGTCGCCGCACAGCACGAACAGCTCCAGTTCGCGCGGCCCGCCGCCGACCACGGCGTGCACGATCCGCACGTCGAGGTCTTCCCGGCCTAAACGCTGCGCCAGCCGGTCGCGCACCACGACGCTGGGCACCGGGTCGCGCGGACGCACCCCGAGTCGCACCAGCTCGGCCACGGCCGCGTCGACGTCCGGCGCGACGACCAGCAGGGCGCCGTGCACGAACTCCAAGTGCCGCACCAGGTCCAGCCCCGGCAGGACGGCGTCCAGCGCCTCCCGGGTTCCGGTGGTGCGGACGTACTCGACGGCTTCGGCGACGCGGCGGACGTCCCGCTCGCGCAGACCCGAAAAAGACATGGGTGTCCCCTTCCCCCAGTGCGATGTCCCCAGCGCCGAACGGCCCCGCGCTCAGGCTACGGCGGTTCCGTCCTCCTGTGGCGGCCAGTTCTCGGCGTCGCACCACCGGACCAGACCGGCGATGCGCGGCTGCCCGTCGTGCCGCCATTCCATGCCGGCCCGACTCATCTCCCCCGGTGCCGCGATCCGGCTGGCGCCCAGGAGGGCCAGTTCTTCGGCGGTGCGCCGGAACTCCTCCCCCACCGCGCCGAGGCCGACGTTCTGCAAGTGCCGAGCGTACGGGCGCATGACGTCGACGGCGGTGGCCAGGTCGGGCACGGCGACGATCCGCGCGACCCGGTTGCCCGACCCGCTCAGCGGCAGCAGGGTGTCGTCCAGCACGACCGTCCACTCCAGACCGTCCGCCGCCCACACCTCGCCGGACGCGGTGCTCGCCGCCCGCCACTCGGCGATGATCCGGCGGTGCTGCAACGCGGTCGCGTCCTCGTCGCCGACCGTCCCGGGTGGACAGTCCAGCGCCGCTCGCCGCATCGCGTCGGCCACGTGCTCGGCGACCGCCCGCGCGCACCGCCGGTCCACCAGGTACACCTGGGGCGACAGGCAGGCGTGCTGGTCGAAGTCGCTGCAGTCGGCGGCGATCCGCCGCGCCACCTCGGCGGGTCCGTGCAAGCGCGTGTAGGCCTCGCTGACGATCCCGAACGACAGCTTGTGGCCGTGCTCCTCGTAGAGCTGGTGCGGCCGGACCTTGGCCCGGATCGCCGCGCACGCCGAGTCGCTGCCGTAGGCGATGACGGCGTCCGCCTCGGCCAGCGCGGCGGTCAGGGTGGTCTCGTCCGACCGGCTCCAGTAGGTGGCCAGGACGGCGTCGGCCAGCACCGGCTCCACCTCGTGCAGCGACCGCACGAAGGCCGCGACGAAGTTCGGTTCCTTGGCGGGGATCTTCGCGATCAGCGCGGACTTGACCAGCAGCGCCCGCACCAGCGAACGCGCCGGCAGGCCGGGGACGTTGCCGGAGAACACCGCCAGCGTCACCCGCGGGCCGATCGCCCGCGTGCCGCCCCGGAACCCGTCGAGCACCTCGGGATCGCCCAGTTCCCGTTCCAGCGCGGCCATGAGCGACCCGGTGCGCAGGTTGCCCACTTCGGCGTCCAACGCCCGGTCCACGGTCTCGGCGGACATGCCCGTGACCTTCACGGCGTCCTCGACCGCCTTGCGGCGCAACGGGAAGTCCCGCTTGGCCCACCGCTCGGCCACCACGTCCACCGCTTCGACGATCCGCCGCACGGGCAGCTCCCGCAGCCGTTCGTGCGCCCGCCGCAGCCCTTCCCCGGCCACCGCCCAGTCCACCGGGCGCACGCCGGGCCACTCGTCGGCCCCGGAGGTCAGCGTGAAGGACTCGGTCTCGCCCGCCCACGCGGGCACCCACGACACGGCCATGTCACTCGCCTCCCGTCAGCTCGTCCAGCGACAGCGAGCAGCCCCGGCTGGTGCTGCCGGCGATGCGGCCCGCGATCGCCACGCCGCCGGGGTGGGCGATGCCGACGTCCCCGGTCAGCAGCACGTGCGGCCGGTCGAGCAGGGACAGGTCGGTGATCTCCAGCAGACCTTGTCCCTCCTGGACGAACTCGCGCGTGCGGGGGTCGCGCACGCGCGGTCCGCCGAAGTGCCGCCACGCCTTGGGCCGCTCCCCCAGCGGACCGACCGGCACGTCCGAGCTGTCGTAGAGCTGGTTGGCCAGCTCGGTCATGCCGAAGATGTTGCCGAACCGCTCGATCCCGAACACCCGCCGCACGGACTCGCGCAGGTCGTCCACCCGCATCACCCGCGAGCGGCCCTTGAACCCGCCGCCGTCGAACATCCGCGACCCGGGCGGCAACTCCCACCGGCGGCCTTCGGCTTCCAGGCGGTCGCAGACGTTGACGTAGGCGAAGCTCGCGCCGACCATCACCACCGGCACCTCGTCGGCGACGGCCCGGTCGAGCGTGCGGGCCAGCAGGTCGTAGTCCACTCCGTCCGCGCCGATGACCGACGCGCTGTAGTCCGGATCGCCGCATTCCTCCCGGATGCGGGCCATGTCGAAGGCGATCGCCATGTCCGGCGCGGCTTCCTCGGTGGGCGCGAACACGACCACCGCGGGTTTCACCGGGTCGGGGACGAGGTCGCGGCGGGCGTTGGCCCGGACCGCGATGCCCTTGAGCGTCAACCCCAACCGCGTGTACCGGACGCGCCCGCGCACGGCTCCGGTCGTGCCGCTGGTGCGGAACTCGCGCACCGCGGGCTCGTCGGGGAACAGGTGCGGCCCGCCGTCCTTGTAGGCCTCGGCGGGGATCCCGACGCCGGTGCCGACCTGCTTCCAGTAGCGCGCCACGTCCGGCGAGTTGGCCACCGCCAGCTCGATGAGCTGCTCGTGCAACGCGTCCGGGTCGCCCTGCCGGTCGGTGGCCAGCAGCGCCAACTGCTCGAACAGGCGGTGGACGTGCGGGTCGTCATGGGCAACGGTCATCGACTGCCTCCATGCTCGGTCGACGGCACCCCCGACGTGGAAAGTCGGGTGGAAGGTGTGACACAACCCCAGATCAGGTGGTCTTCCCACCTGGTGTGCCATCCCGGCCGGGCAGCGACTCGGGCACGCTAGCAACGTGGGCGCGCGGCGAACAAGCGCCGTCGCTCGATCGCACTACCCCTGCTTTTGCGGAGATCTCAAGCGGAACTGGTGATCACCGCGAACCGTGCGCCGAACGGGTCAGCCAGCCACGCCATCCGACCCACGCCCTCGTAATCGGTCGGCGGCATCACGACCGTGCCGCCCTGTGAAGTGCTGTCCGCCACGGCTCGATCCGCGTCCAGGACTTCGAAGTAGGGCAGCCAGTGCGGCGAGTGGCCTTCCTGCAACTGGGCCACCCCGCCGAACGACGAGCCCTCGTCCCCGCCGGCCGGCGTGAACACCGTGTAGTGCCCACCGGCCATCGGCATGTCCGTGGCGTCCCACCCCAGCACGGCCCGGTAGAACGCGCGGGCGGTGTCCGGTTCGGGGCTGTGCAGCTCGGTCCACGCCAGCGACCCGGGCTCGGTGACCAGCTCCAGCCCGGCGTTCGCACCCGGCTGGAACGCGGCGAACTCCGCGCCGCCCGGGTCGGTCAGCTGCACCAGCCGCCCGCCTCCGGGCACGTCGACCGGTTCCAGCCGGACGTGGCCGCCGGCTTCGCGGGTCGCCCGGGCGGTGCTGGTCACGTCGGGGCTGTGGAAGTAGATCGTCCACGCCGAGGACGCGCCCTCGTCCAGCGTGCCGACCGCGCCGACCGTCTTGCCTTCGTACAGGAACACCGCGTACCCGCCGGGGCCGAAGCTCCTGGTCTCCCAGCCGAACACCCCGGTGTAGAACGCGGCCGTGCGGTCGGGGTCCGGACTGCCGATGTCCAGCCAGTTGGGGGTGCCGGGCGCGGGGTTCGTGGTGAGCACGGTGCACCTGCCGGTGGTGTGGTGTCCGGGGCGGCCCCACGCTAGCGCCGCCCGGCCGAGCCGGCATCCGGAGCAAGGCGTGCCAGGCGGCTGACACGTCCTGACACGCGTCTGCCTGCTCCATGACATGTCGGGCGTGTTCCCTGCTGCTCGAACAACCGAGGAGGGGACATCCCATGAGTTACGCCTTCGAGGCGGAAGGCCTGGTCAAGCGGTACGGCAAGACCACCGCGCTGGCCGGCGTCGACCTCGCCGCCCGACCGGGCACGGTGCTGGGGGTGCTGGGGCCCAACGGCGCCGGCAAGACCACGGCCGTGCGCATCCTGGCCACCCTGCTGCGCCCGGACGGCGGCCGGGCCGCGGTCGGTGGGTTCGACGTGGTCAAGCACCCGTCGCGGGTGCGCCGCCTGATCGGCCTGACCGGCCAGTACGCGTCGGTGGACGAGGACCTGACCGGCACGCAGAACCTGGTGCTGATCGGGCAGCTGCTCAACCTGCGCACCGCCGAGGCCAAGGCCCGCGCCGCCGAGCTGCTCGCCGACTTCGACCTGACCGACGCGGCGAACCGACCCGCCAAGACCTACTCCGGCGGCATGCGGCGGCGACTGGACCTCGCCGCGAGCCTGGTCGGCCGGCCCGACGTGATCTACCTGGACGAGCCCACCACCGGCCTGGACCCGGCCAAGCGCGACGACATCTGGAACGTCGTGCGCGGCCTGGTCGCCGACGGCGCGACCGTCCTGCTCACCACGCAGTACCTGGAGGAAGCCGACGCCCTGGCCGACGAGATCTCCGTCATCGACCACGGCCGGGTGATCGCCCACGGCACGCCCGCGCAGCTGAAGAACGTCGTCGGCGGCCAGACGATCCTGGTCCGCCCGGCCGACCCCGACCGGCTCTCCGACGCCGCCGCCGTGCTGGCCGCCGTGTCCGGGCACCAGCCGGAGTCGCCCAGCCGGGGCGTGGTGACCGTGCCCGTGGACGGGGACGCGGCGTTCACCGAGGTGGTGAAGCGGCTGGACGTGCTGGGCATCGGGGTGACCGAGCTGTCGCTGCGGCTGCCCAGCCTGGACGAGGTCTTCTTCACCCTGACCGGCAAGCACACCGAGGAGGAGGCGGCATGAGCACCGTCCTGGAGCGACCGGTGGTCTCCGAGACCGCCGCACGACCGTTCGCGCTGGTCCGGCACAGCCTGGCGTTGGCGCGGCGCAGCCTGATCAAGACGTTGCGGACGCCCGAGCAACTGCTGGACGTGACGTTGCAGCCGGTGATCTTCCTGGTGGTGTTCGTCTACCTGCTCGGTGGCGCGGTGGCCGGGTCCACCCAGGACTACCTGCAGGTGCTGCTGCCGGCGATCATGGTGCAGACGACCATGTTCGGCGGCATGGCCACCGGGGTGAACCTGAACACCGACATCCGCAAGGGCGTCTTCGACCGGTTCCGCAGCCTGCCGATCGGCCGGTCCGCGCCGCTGGTCGGGTCGGTGCTGGGCGACCTGATCCGGTACGTGGTGGCGGTGGTGTCGCTGCTGGTGTTCGGGTCGATCATGGGCTTCGAGTTCGGCACCGGGTTCGTGCCGACGTTGCTCGGGTGCTTGTTGGTGGTGCTGTTCGCGTTCAGCGTGAGCTGGGCGTTCGTGCTGGTGGGGATGCTGGTGCGGGAGCCGGGGGCGGTGCAGGGCATCGCGTTCGTGGCGCTGTTCCCGTTGACGTTCGGCACGAACATGATGGCGCCGACCTCGACCCTGCCGTCGTGGCTGCGGTCGTGGGTGGAGGTCAACCCGGTGACGCACGTGATGGACGCGGCACGCGGCTTGATGATCGGCGGCCCGGCGGCCGGGGCAGTCGCATGGACCCTGGCGTGGTCGGCGGTCTTCGTAGTGGTCTTCGCACCGCTCGCAGTCCGCGCCTACCGCCGCCGAGCCTGACGGGGCGACAGCGCCTAGCGCCCCTAGCGCTGCCGAGCGGGCAGTCCACCGGAAGGACACAACTCAACTTGGGCTTCTTGCTTTTGTCATCTCCGTATGGCCTGCCCGAAGGGCTACCGCATTTTCCAGGGGTTGCAGCCGAAAGTTTTGCGAGGAACGAGCAAAAGTTTTAGCGGCAACCCCTGGAAAATGTGGTAGGCTCCGCCAGGCCATACGGAGATGGCAAAAGCAAGAAGCCCCCGCCGTTGCAGTTGAGTCATCTTTGGTGGCCTGCCCGCCGGCGAGGCGCTTTTCGCTTTTAAGCGCTTTGAACCGGACGCTTCGCTCTCAAGCCGGACGCGCTTCGCGCTGGTACGCGCTGCGCGCTTGCAAGATCAAAAGATCACAAGCGGCGCTCGCCGCGCGGCAGGCCGCCAGCGGGGGGTGAAGGGCGTCGGTTCCCCCGCCGTATGGCCTGGCGGAGCCAACCACATTTTGGGCCGGGTGCCGCTAAAACTTTTTGCTCGTTCCTCGCAAAAACTTTCGGCTGCACCCGACCCAAAATGTGGTAGCCCTTCGGGCAGGCCATACGGCGGGGGAACCGAGGCCCTCCACCTGTGGTTGGGACCACCACACGAAAGCGCGCTGCGCGCGCCCCGCAAGCCGCGCTTTGCGCGTTGGAAAGGGTGTTGCGCGTGTTGGAAAGGGTGTTGCGCGCGTTGGGGAGCGCGGAGCCGGCGGGCCTACGAGTCTACGGCCGTCGAGGTTGAACCCGGGCTATGGCTTCGTCGCGGGTCAGGGTGCGGCCCGCGGCGTAGGCCAGGTCGTGGGCGGAGGGGCCGATGTCTGCGTTCAGTTGGGTGGTCAGGCGGGAGATTTCCGGGTTGGCTGCGTCGGGGGCGCCGCGGAGTTGAGCCGCCACACCGAGGAGTTCGGCAGCGGCTGCCGGGTCGCCCTGCTGGGCGTGGGCGGCGGCCACGACTACCGCCACCTTTGCCAGTACGGGCATGTCCGACACCGACAGCGCCTCCTGCGCGGCCTCGGCCACCAGGTCGTCGGCCGGCTCGCCGCGCGCTACCGCCAGGTGTGCTCGTGAGCACAGCACCAGTGCGCGGAACTGGGGTGCGATCCGGGGTACGTCGTCGGCCGCCGCCTCGGCCATCTCGTACTGCCTTGCCGCCTCGACGAGGTCGCCTTCCCATCGGGCCAGGTCGCCGAGCAGTACCCGGGCCATCGTGATCGCCCTCGCCGCCCACGGTTGTCCCGTCTCCCGGGTCAGGCGCTCGCCCTCCGCACGTGCCGCCGCGAAGTCGCCCAGTTGGACTCGGGCGTACGCGAGCAGCAGGCGTTCGTGGGCGGTGTCGTCGTCGGGGTCCAGTTCGCGGGTCAGGGCGATCGACTCCTCCAGGACCTCCACCGCCCGCTCGGCGTCGCCGAACACCAGGTGTGCGTCCGCGGCGGCGGCCAGGGCCTGGCTCAGGCCGAAGCGGTCGCCGACCTCGCGGAAGGCCTTGATGGCGATCTCGGTGTCGTCGCGTGCGCCGACCATGTCGCCGACGTTCTCGCGCACCGCGCCGCGCATCAGCCACAGCACGGCCCTGGTCCACGGTTCGGCCCCGTCCAGGCGGGCGTCGATCGCGCCCAGCGCCCAGTCCGTGCGGTCGGACAGCACGGCGAGCAGGGGTTCCAGCAGGTACAGGATCGGGTGGTCCGATGAAGCCTTCTCGGCCAACGCGCGCAGCCGGGCGGTGTGCTCCTCCACCGTGCGGAACCCGTTGGACACGGCGTCGTTGATCAGCAGGAACGCGGTGACCACGTGCCGGGCCACCGGCGGGGCCCCGCCGGGCACGTCCAGCGCCAGTCGGAACCAGCCCACGGACTCCGCGCGGTTGCCGCGGATGGTCCAGAACATGCTCATCGCGGCGGCGATCCGGACCGCCGTGTCGGCGTCGCCGCGGTCGGCGGCGAAGTGCAGGGCGGCCAGCACGTTGTCGCGCTCGGCCTCCAGGCGCGTGATCCACGTCAGCTGGTCGGCGGAGCGCAGGTGTGGTTCGGCGGTCTCGGCGAGGTCGCGGAAGTAGCGGGCGTGGTCGGCGCGGGCGGCGGCGGCGCGGCCGGTTTCGGCGAGGCGTTCCAGGCCGTACTCGCGGATGGTCTCCAGCATCCGGTGGCGGCCGTCGGTCGGCGGGGTCAGCAGCGACTTGTCGACCAGGGCCGCGAGCAGGTCCACCGCGTCCGGTCCGACCAGGGCCTCGGCCGCCTCCAGGTCCACCCCGGCCGGGAACACGGCCAGCCGCTCGGCGAAGTCCCGCTCGGCCGGGGTCAGCAGGTCCCAGCTCCACGCCACGACCGCGCGCAGCGTCTGGTGGCGGGGCAGCGCGGTGCGGCTGCCGCCGGTGAGCAGGCGGAACCGGTCGTCCAGGCGGGCGGCCAGCTGCGCCGGGGTCATCGTGCGCAGGCGGGCGGCGGCCAGTTCGATGGCCAGTGGCAGGCCGTCGAGGCGGCGGCAGATCACGGCCAGCTCGTCGGGGTCGGCGGTGAACCCGGGGCGCACGGCGGTGGCGCGGTCGGCGAGCAGGCGCACGGCGGTGTCGGCGTCCAGCGGCGGGACGGGCACGATCGCCTCGCCGAACACGCCCAGCGGCTCGCGGCTGGTGGCCAGCACGCGCAGCGCCGGGCAGCGGCCCAGCAGCTCGTCGGCCAGGCGGGCGGCGGCGTCCACGACGTGCTCGCAGTTGTCCAGCACCAGGACGGTCGCGGCGCGGGACAGGGTCTCGACCAGGCGGCCCATCGTGTCCAGGCGCGGCGCGGTCCGGTCGACGGTGCGCTGGTCGCGCAGGCCCAGCGCGGCCAGCACGGCGGTGGGCACGTCCGCCGGGTCGGTGACCGGGGCCAGTTCCACCAGCCACGCGCCCTCGGGCAGGCCGGCCGCGGCGGTGGTCGCCAGGCGGGTCTTGCCCGCGCCGCCGGGGCCGACCAGGGTGACCAGCCGGTGGCGGCCGAGCAGGTCGGCGACCCGGGCCAGGTCGTCGGCGCGGCCCAGGAAGCTGGTCAGCGGGGTGCGCAGGTTGCCCGCGCGGGTGGCCCTGGGCGGTTCGGCGCGCAGGACCTCGCGGTGGGCGGCCTGGAGTTCGGGGCCGGGGTCCGCGCCGAGGTCCTCGGCGAGCCGGCGGCGGACCTCCTCGTAGGCGGCCAGCGCCTCGGCGGGGCGGCCGGCGTGGAACAGGGCGCGCAGCAGCAGGGCCTGGAGGCGTTCGCGCAGCGGGTGGCGGGCGGCCAGGTCGGTCAGCTCGGCGACCAGGTGGCGAGCGTGCCCGCAGGCCAGGTCGGCTTCGGCGACGTCCTCGACGGCGGCCAGCCGCGCCTCGTCCAGCCCGGCGACGTAGCCGACGGCGAACGGGGCGCCCGCCACGTCGGCCAGCGCGGGACCGCGCCACAGGCCGAGGGCTTCGCGGCCCACCGCGCGGGCGGTGTCGTGGTCGCCGGCGGTCAGGGCGCGGCGGGCGTCGCGGGCCAGGCGGTCGAAGCGGTGGGCGTCCACGGCGTCGGGCTCGACGTCCAGGCGGTAGCCGCCGTGCGCGGAGCGCAGCGCGTCCGGGTCGGGCAGGGCGCGGCGCAGCCGGGACACCAGCGACCGGACGGCGCCCACCTCGTCGGCGGGCCGGTCGTCGGGCCACAGGGCGTCGGCCAGCTCCTCGACGGTGACCACCCGGCCCGCGCCCAGGGCCAGCCGCACCAGCAGCGCCCGCACGCGCGTGCCGCCGATCTCGACGGCCGCGCCGCCGGCCGTGACCGCCAGCGGCCCCAACACCCCCACCCGCATGGCGCAACTGTGCCACGTCGGTCGCGCGGCACGGCGGTCGCCGTCCCGACCGCGTCGGCACGCACAGTTGCCACCGCATTTGGCCGCGTCCGTGCGCCACGAGAAACCGGGAGCAATTCTGGGAGCGCTCCCAGTGCATTCCGTGACATTTTCGCGGTAACGGCGAATGCGTTGCCACCCAGCTGGAAGAACGCGAGGTCTCCGCACTTTTGCGGTGGGGGTTGACGGTCCGGCCATTCCTACCATAACGATGTCACCGGTCGGGCTAACGCGGCCCCGCACATCGCGATATCCGCCCTGTGGGGAACGATTCCACGCCGGCAGTACGAGTCGACCCCCCATGCCCCCCAGAAGTGCACACAGTGCAAGAAGTGCAAACCACAGCCACCTGGAGTGCCGGATGAACAGCCGAGTGGTCGAACTCGAATCCGTCCTGTCGCGCACGACGCCCGACCGCCACCAGGCCCAGCACCTGGCGGTCGAACTGGCCGACACCCTCGACGCCACCACCGCCCGGCGGCACCTCGACCGCCTGCTGCGCTGCGTGACCGCGTTGACCCGGATCGGTTCGACCGAGGCGGGCGAGGAACTCCTGGACGCGATGCTCGACCTGGTCGAGCCCGGCAGCGACGCGGCGTCGAAGGTGCGCGACCAGCGCGACCTGGTCGCCGTCGCCCGCGGCCGGACCGACACCGCCGGACCCGACGTCCCGATCCCCCACCCCGCCGCCCCGATCACCACCGCCGCCAACGGAGTCCCGATCACCACCGCACCGATCCCCCGCCGCCCGGATTCCCCCACCGCCCAGCGCCCGATCGCGCCTTCTCCCCGGACCGCGCCGCAACCGACCGCACGCCGCCACGACCCGGCGGCCGGCGGCACCGCCCAGCCCTACACCCGCGCCGCCGACACCGGAAGAACCACCGCGCCCCCGACCCAGCCCTTCCCCCGCACCGCCGCCCGACACCCCGTCGGCCACGGCACGGCGGGTCTCGCGGCGATCGGCGTGGTCCCCTCCTCGGGCACCCCGGACGTCCTGTCCACCCCCGCCGGGGCGCTGCCGCTGCTGGAGGCGGAGTTCAAGCGCGCGACCGCCGCGTTCGGCGCGGACGACGCCCGGACCATCGGGGCGCTGGTCAACCTGCGGTCCTCCCGCTTCCAGGACGCCCGCGACCGCGGCAACGTCGAGGACGCCATGATCGCCGTGGACGACCTGCGCGAAGCCACCGACCGGGCGGTCACCGCGCTCGGCCCGCACCACCCCAAGTCCCTGGTCGCCCGCTCCAACCTGGCCTCGGCGGAGTTCGAGCTGGCCCGCGTGCGCCGCGCGGTGGGCCAGACCCAGCTCGCGCTGCCCGCGCTGCGCGCCGCCGCCGACACCTCCTTCGCCCGCCTGGGCCCGGACGACCCGCACACCCTGGTCGCCCAGTCGAACCTGGCCGCCGCCGAGCTGGAGGTCGCCCGCGTCGAGGGCGCCCACACCCAGGCCCGCCGCGCGCTGGACACCATCCGCACCGCCGCCGCCCGGGCCGCCTCGGTGCACGGCGCGGACCACCCCGCGTCCCGGCTGATCGCCCACCAGCTGCGCGCCTGCGAGACCCACACCCTCGACCTGGGCACGAGCCTGGAGGACGTCCACGTGCCCGTCGACGAGGCCGCCCGGCTGCTCAGCCGCACCCGCCCGGCGATCCCGCTGACCCGCAGCCCGGTGCCGCACCGCGTGTCCGCGCCCTACGGCCCGGTCAACACCGACCCGCAGTGGCCCGCGGCCAGCCTGCTGGGCCGGCTGCGCGACCACACCCGGCAGGAGCTGCTGACCATCGGCACGGTCGTGCGCTACGCGGGCGAACGGGAGCTGATCGAGCAGGACGCCCGGGACACCCACGCGTTCCTGCTGCTGGACGGCATGGTGAAGGTGCAGGTCACCGACGAGGCCGGGGACACCGCCGTGCTCGCGGTCCGGGTCGCGGGCGACCTGGTCGGCGAGATGGCCGCTCTGGACCACAAGCCCCGCTCGGCGACCGTCGTAACCTGCGGCGACGTCGTGGCCAAGCTGATCACCAGCGCGGAGCTGACGGCGTTCATGCACCGCCACAACGACATGTTCGTGGAGCTGATCGGGGTCATCGACGACCAGCTGCGGTGGGCCAACAAGCGCCGCCGGGACTTCCTGTCCCACTCCGCCGCCGAGCGGGTCGCGCGGGTGCTGGCCGAGCTGGTCGGCTCCTACGGCCGCGAGGAGCGCGGCGGCTGGACGCTGGGCATCCCGCTGACCAAGGTCGAGCTGGCCTCCATCGCGGGCATGAAGCCGCGCACCGCGGAGAAGGCGTTCAGCGACCTGCGCAAGGCCGGGGTGGTGATCAGCCACTACCGCCGGGACGTGCTCGTCCCCGACCTGGACCACCTGCGCAGGTTCGCCCGGATGGCGTGATCTGATCACCCCGGTCACACCCCGGCGGCGGCATCCGTCAGGGAGGTGACGGGCACAACGTGATCGGAAGGACGTCTCGACCGTGGACGACACCACATTCCTGGCGCAGCGCTTCGACGCCGACCGGGGCCACCTGCGCGCGGTGGCCTACCGGATGCTGGGTTCGATGAGCGAGGCCGAGGACGCCGTGCAGGAGGCGTGGCTGCGGTTGCAGCGGTCGGACGCGTCCGAGATCGGCAACCTGGGCGGCTGGCTGACCACGGTGGTGAGCCGGGTGTGCCTGGACATGCTGCGCTCGCGCACGTCCCGCCGCGAGGACCCGCTGGAGGAGTTCGGGCCCGAGCCCGCCACCGACGACGACCCGGAGCACGAGGCCGTGGTCGCCGACTCGGTGGGGTTGGCGCTGCTGGTGGTGCTGGAGACGCTGACGCCGGCGGAGCGGCTGGCGTTCGTGCTGCACGACCTGTTCGGGGTGGCGTTCGAGGAGATCGCGCCGATCGTCGGGCGCACCCCGACCGCCGCGCGCCAGCTCGCGAGCCGGGCGCGGCGGCGGGTGCGCACGGGCGCGCCGGTGCCCGACGACCTGACCCGCCAGCGCGAGGTGGTGGGCGCGTTCATGGCCGCCGCGCGCGATGGCGACTTCGACGCGCTGCTGGCCGTGCTGGACCCCGACGTGGTGCTGCGGGTCGACTTCGGCGCGCTCAAGCCCGAGCGGCCGGCCGTCCTGCACGGCGCGGAGGCGGTGGCGCGCCAGGCGATCATGTTCAGCTCGATCGAGCGCCAGGGCCGTCAGGTGCTGGTCGACGGCGGCCTGGCGGTGCTGTCCGCGGAGAACGGCGTGCCGAAGTCGCTGCTGGGCATGACGGTGTCGGGCGGCCGGATCGTGGCGATCCACATCGTGGCCGACCCGGACAAGGTGCGCGACCTGGAGCTGACCGAGTTGGAGGAGGTCACCGAGGGCTGAGCCAGGCGTCCAGGGCGGCGTTGCCGAACGTGCCGGTCGGGTCGAGGGACTCGCGCAGGCGGGCGAAGCGGGGCAGCCCGGGGTACGCGCCGGGGTGGGTGGACAGCTTGCCCCAGTGCGCCCTGGGCCGCCACGGCGCCAGGGCGGCCTCGATGCGGGCCAGCTCGGCGCGCACGGCGGCGTCGTCCTGGCGCCAGGTGAAGTGCAGGGCGACGCTGTCGCGCTCGTGGGTGGGGCTGAGCCACTGGCGGTCGGCGGCGATGGTCCGGATCTCGGAGGTCAGCAGCAAGTCGCCCAGGCGCAGGTCGTCGATCGCGGTCAGCGCGTGGCTGGCGTGCTCGCGGGCCACGAAGTACTCGGACTGGAGCTCCCGGCCCACGCTGGGGGTGAAGTCGGCGCGGAAGTGCGGGAGCCGCTCGTGCCACGGTCCGGGTTCGCCCAGCTGGGCGGTGCAGTGGTGGGCGGGCTGGCCCGGCACCGGGTGCAGCGGGGTGGTGGCGTCGTGGCCGCCGGTGAAGGACAGGTCGGCGGGCGCGTCGCCGGTGCGCCGCTTGACCCAGATCCGGGCGGTGCCGTCCCAGGTGGTGAACGCGCTGACGCTGTAGGCGGCGGAGAACACGTCGTCGAACCGCTCGACCAGCACGTCCAGCGGCACGTCGGCGACCACCCGCTGCTCGACGTCGAAGGTCGGCACCACGGCCAGCTCCAGCGCCACGACCACGCCGAGCGCGCCGAGGGACACCACCACGCCGTCGAAGTCGGCGTCCCCGCGGCGGTAGGTGACCAGGTCGCCGGCCGCGGTCACCAGGTCCACCGAGCGCACCAGGTCGGCCAGCGTGCCGACGCCGTCACCGGAGCCGTGGGTGCCGGTCGCGACCGCGCCGGCGATCGTGACGTGCGGCAACGACGGCATGGCGGGCAGCGCGACCCCCTTGGCGTGCAGCCGCTCGGCCAGGCCCGCCAGCCGGGTGCCGCCGCCGACGCGCACGGTGTCGCCGGTGAGCTCGAAGACCTCCGGCAGCGCGTCCAGGCGGATCAGGGTGCCGGTGGTGTCGGCGACGCGGCTGAACGAGTGGCCCGCGCCCAGCACGTGGGCCCGGGTGCCGGAGGACACCAGTCGGCGCAGGTCGTCGACGGAGGTCGGGGATTCGACGCGGTCGGCGGTGAAGGTGAAGCTGCCCGCCCAGTTCGTGGTCACCCGCCGGATTCTGCCCGGACCCCGGTCGGGTGGTCACCTGCCGGACCCCCGGCCGGTCCCCGGGCCGGCGGTCACCTGCCGGATCCCCGGCCGGTCCCGGGCCGGCGGTCACCTGCCGGGTCCCCGGCCAGACCTCGGCCCGGCGGTCACCTGCCCGACCCGCCCTCGCCCTCCCGGTCCAGCGGACCCCACTCCCGCGCGTGCGCGGCGACCAGGTCCTCGCACTCGGCCAGGGCGTCCTCGCCGATCCACGCCAGCGGCTCCCGGCACTCCACCAGCGGCTCGTTGTCCGGGCCGCGCCCGGCCTCCTTGCCGATCAGCACCCACGGCCGCACGCCCGGCCCCCGCTTGTGGGCGAGGTGGCGGTAGTCGTGCAGGCGGCGGGCCACCCACAGCCGCAGCGACCGGTCGCCCCACCACGGTTCGACGGCCAGCGGGTTGGCCGAGAGGCCGGGCAGGCGCACGCCGGTCAGCCCGTCGCGGCTGCTGCGGCCCTCGTCCGCGTCCGGCCCCTTCGACCAGCGCACGAACAGGTGGTCACCGTGCTCCTCCAGGACGGCGACCACCTCGTCCAACGTGGCCAGCGTGCGCATCACTCGGGCTCCATACCGCCCGCGTCGCCGGGCACGGACTCGTCGGGCTCGGTGTTGGGCTGGTTGGCCTGCTCGTCGGCGACGGTCGGCCGGGTGTGCTCCTCGGCGAAGTCCGGTTCCTCCGGCTCGGGTGTGGTCATGGCGCTGGGATATCCCGTGGCCGGCGGTTCGAACCCGACGACCACGGGTACGCGGTGACCATGGCGCATGACACGGTGACGGCCCGCCACTCGCTGTGGGCGCAGGACCTGGACGGGTTCCCTCCAGCGGGTGACGGGCACTTCGACGTGGTGGTGATCGGCGGCGGGATCACCGGCGTGACGACCGCGCTGCGGCTGAAGGAGGCGGGCGTGTCGGTGGCCGTGGTCGAGGCCGGTCACGTGGGTGGCGGGGTGAGCGGCAACAACACCGCCAAGGTGACGGCCCTGCAGTCCACGGTGTACTCGACCATCGCCGACAAGCACGGCCTGTCCGCCGCCGCCGACTACGCCGCCGCCAGTGCCGCGGGTGTGGCGGAGGTGGCCCGCCGGGCGGTGGACTGCGACCTGCGGCGCGCGCCCGCCTACACGTTCGCGCTGAGCCCGGACGAGCTGCCCACTGTGGACCACGAGGCGCTGACCGCGTCCCGGGCCGGGCTGCCGGTGGACCGCGACCGGGGCGAGGGCATGGGGGTGCCGTTCGAGGTCTTCGGGGCGGTGCGGCTGGACGACCAGCTCGCGCTGCACCCGGTGAAGTACGTGACCGGTCTGGCGCGGCGCATCCCCGGTGACGGGAGCGCGGTGTACGCGCACAGCCGGGTGACGCGGGTGGACGAGGGTTCACCGTGCCGGGTGGTCACGGCGACGGGGACGCTGACCGCGGACCGGGTGGTGGTGGCGACGCACTACCCGTTCCTGGACCGCGGGCTGTACTTCTCGCGGCTGGAGCCGAACCGGTCCTACTGCGTGGCCGTGCGGCTGAAGTCCGGTGCGCCGCCCACCGGGATGGCGATCAGCGCCGGGAGTCCTTCGTGGTCGTTGTCGGCCTATGGGGAGCTGCTGATCGTGTGTGGACGTTCGCACACCACCGGTGACGCGCCCGGTGATCCCTACGGGGAGCTGGAGGCGTTCGCGCGGCGGCATTGGGACGTCGAGTCGGTGACCCACCGGTGGTCGGCGCAAGACCCCTCGGCGTATGACAAGCTGCCGATGATCGGGTCTTACACGCCGGGTTCGTCGCGCCTTTACGTGGCCACCGGGTTCATGAAGTGGGGGCTGTCGACCGGGACGTTCGCGGCGATGATCCTGTCCGACCTGGTGCTGGGTCGGGACAACCCGTGGGCGGAGCGCTTCTCGCCGCACCGCATGTCGTGGGGGTCGCTGCCGTCGCTGGTGAGCATCAACGCGCGGGCGGCGACGAGCTTCGTCGGGGACCGGCTGAAGACCTCCGACACCCGGTCGGTGCGGGACGTGCCGGTCGGGACCGCGCGGGTGGTCGGGGACACCGGGGTGTACCGGGACGAGGCCGGGGACGTGCACGCGGTGTCGCTGCGGTGCACGCACCTGGGGTGCCGGGTGCGGTTCAACGACGCCGAACGGACTTGGGACTGCCCGTGCCACGGGTCGCGCTTCGACGTGGACGGCGAGGTGCTGGAGGGGCCTGCCACGAAGCCGTTGGAGCGGCGTGACAGGCCCGAGTAGTGCCTGGACGAGCAATGCGCAACTCGGTTAGTGGTCGTAGACGGACGTCGCAGAGGGCCATGAGCACCTGCCGGTCGTCGATCTTCGGGTCGGCCAACGCCCACGCGACCGGCAATCCGGCGGGGGTGCGCACCACATACAGCCGCAGACCCCAGAACCAGCGGGAG
This sequence comes from Saccharothrix variisporea, assembly GCF_003634995.1. Taxonomy (GTDB): domain Bacteria; phylum Actinomycetota; class Actinomycetes; order Mycobacteriales; family Pseudonocardiaceae; genus Actinosynnema; species Actinosynnema variisporeum. Next base: position 738,018 of record NZ_RBXR01000001.1, read on the forward strand.
TGTGAGCGGCAGTAGCCGTACTTGGCCCACCCGGCCAACTCCGAGCGTTTCACGGTGGGCCGAGACCGGGGTGGAGGTGTCGGCGGCCATCCCGCGCGCGACCTGCTTGACCAGCGGTAAGGCGGCGCGCAGGCGGCGGTTGTAGCCGGACTGGCCGGCAGGTACCCCGAACGCGCCGGGCATCCGGGCGGGCAGGAACCACAACCAGCGGGCCTCGGGGGTGAACCCCAGCAGGGCTTGGGCCACCGCGAGGGTGACCAGCTCCGAGTCGGTCAGCTTCGGTGGCCTGCCCATCCGACGCCTACCCGCGAGGCGGTCGTCGATCTTGACGTGGAGTGCGGTGAGAAGGGTGTTCAGGTCTGTCGTCACAAACGGATCTTGAACACCCTTCGCCCGTCTCCGGGCCGCGCCCCCACTTGCGTATCACTCGTCTAGCTGCCCAGTTGCAGCACCAGCGTCGCGGCGGCCGGGGCCAGGTACAGCAGCGGGAACACGGTGGTCTTGTACGAGCGTGCCCGGATGGTCGTGGCCGCTGCCCCGAGGAAGTACAGGATGAGCCCCGCGGCCGCCGCGACCCCGACCACCGGGACGAACAGGCCCACGACCAGCCCGAGGGCCCCGGCCGACTTGGCCAGTGCCAGCCAGTTCCACCACGACCGGGGCACCCCGTACTGCTCCAGCGGCTCCACGACGAACTGCTGCCGGGAGAACAGCGAGTAGCCGGAGAAGCCGATCCAGAGCGCGGCGACGACGGCGACGATGTGGTAGGCGGTCATCGGGTCGATCCTTTCTGCGTGCGTGACCGGCGCGGCGGTCCGGCCGGCGAAGCGGCGTCCAGCGGCGCCTCCACCAGCTTGATCCCCGCGGCACCGTCGAAAAAGGACGGTCTCCGCGCCGCACTGTTAACCTCCGGGTTAACGATCGGGAGGGAGGGCGTGTGGAGCTGCGGGACATCGAGATCTTCCTGACGCTGGCGCAGGAGCTGCACTTCGGGCGAACGGCGGAACGGCTGCACATCACCCCGGCCCGGGTCAGCCAGTCGATCAAGCAGCAGGAGCGGCGCATCGGCACGGCGTTGTTCGAGCGCTCCACCCGCCGGGTCCGCCTCACCCCCGCCGGCCGGCAGCTCCAGCGCGAGCTGGACACCGGGTACCGGCAGATCATGAACGGGATCGCGGCGGTGTCGGCCGCCGCCCGGGGGGCCACCGGAACGCTGCGGCTGGGCACCATGGGGCCGCAGGCGTGGATGGTCGGCGAGATCGTCGAGCTGTTCCGGACCCGCTACCCGGACGTCCACGTCGACCACCGCGACATCAACCCCGTGACGCCGTTGGCGCAGCTGCGCTCGGGCGAGGTCGACGTGGCGCACCTGTGGCTGCCCGTCCACGAACCGGACCTCACCACCGGCCCCATCACCCACACCTCGCCGATCCTGCTGATGCTCGCCGACTCCCACCCGTACGCCGGCCGCTCGTCGCTGTGCCTGGAGGACTACGGCGACCTCACCTTCGTCAGCCCCACGGCGCCGGTCCCCGCGGCGATGGAGGAGGCGTTCCAGCCCTTCCGCACCCCCGCCGGCCGCCCGATCCCGCGCGGCCCGTCCGTCTCCAGTTGGGACGACCAGGTCAAGGCGGTCGTCTCGGGGCAGGCCGTCCTCGCGGTCCCGGCGGAAGCGGCCCGCTTCTACGCGTGGCCCAACCTGACCTACGTGCCGGTCCGGGACGCCCCGCCGGTCCAGTGGGCCTTCGCCTGGCGGACCGCCGCCGAAACGCCGCAGATCCGGGCGTTCGCCCAGGCCGCGCAGGACCACCGCACGACTTCCTGACCCCGCGGCCCTCGACCAGCACGCCGACAGCGGTCGAGGGGAACGGGGTGGCGTGGGGGTTCGTCTCAGGCGCGGGGAGGTGCGTCGGAGATGTTGCGGTACGTGACGCTTGTCGGGGCGGTGGCGGCTGGGGTGGCGCCGTTCCTGTCCGGTGGGGCCGCCAGGTCCGATGTGGTCGATACGACGGTGATCGGGTTGGCGGTCGGGGTGGTGGCGGTGGCCTTGCTGGCCTGTGTGCGCGGCGCGCGGGTGGTCGCGGTGTGCGGGGCGTTGGTGGCGGTCGGGGCTTGTGGGTGGCTGCTGGCGGTCGAGGTCGGTACCGGGCTGGTCGGGGCTCGGGTGCCGGTGTTGGCGGCGGGGGCGTTGTGCGTGGCGGTCGGGGCGGGCTGGTCGGGGTCGTGGCGGGTGACCGTTGTGGGGGCGCTGGCGGCTGTCGTGGCGGCGGGGGTGAGCGCGGTGGCTCCGCTGGCGGCTGAGGCGGGGGTGGTGCGGTCGGAGGTGTCGGAAGCCCGGCACTTCCCACCGGAGGAGGTCGTGGAGCGGCCCGGAGGGGTGCAGTGGGCGTGGCAGCCCCGGGCCGACGTGGTCGGGGTGGTCGCGGCGGGGCACGGGGTCGTGGTGGCGCTGGGTGACGGCTCGCTGGTCGCGTTGAGCGGGACGGACGGGCGGGAGGACTGGCGGTACGGGCGGGTCGGGGCGCACGTCGGGGCGTTGGTCGCCTCGGTGGACCGCAAGACCGTGGTCGCGACCTTCCGGACCGGACGGGACACCCGGCAGCACCTGATGGTCGTGCTCGACGCCGACACCGGGGCGGTGCGGTTCTCGCGGTTGGTGCGCGGGGTGTTGGCCGAGGTGGACGCCATCGTGCCGGGCACGGCGACGGTGGCGCTGCCGGACGGTGACGAGCTGGTCGGGTACGACCTGGGGACGGGTGCGTCGCGGTGGCGGTGGGGTCCGGCGGGCGGGTGCGGGGTGCTGTACGTGAAGGCCGTCCGGGGCCGGTCGACGGTGTTCGTGGCGGAGGAGTGCCCGGACCGGATCTCGGTCGTGGCGCTGGACGAGGTGTCCGGTGAGCGGCGGTGGGAGCACCGGGTGCCGTTGGCGCGGGACGGTGGTGAGCGGCGGGACGTGCACCTGCTGGGCGCGCCGGACGGGTCGCTGGTGTCGGTGCGGGTGGTGACGGCCGATGTCGCGCCGGGTGCGGTGACCGAGGCGGTGTTCGACGCCGAGACGGGGGTCGTGGTCGCGCGTCCAGGTCGGGAGTGGTGGGTGCGGGCCGACTTGGGGCCGCGGCTCCTGTTGGAGGACGAGGCCAACGGGTCCGTGGTGACGCTCGACTCGACCGGAGCCGTGGTTCCGCTTGATGCGGGGACATGCGCTCGTGTGGCGGATGAGGCCACGACGGCGACGACCTATCTGCGGGCGTGTGACGACAACGGTCGTGACGTGACTGTGGTGACGCAAGGGTTGGACGGGTCCGCGGTGGTGCGGACGCCGGTGCGGTTGGACGGGTCGGGGTCGCTCGGGGAGGTGCACCTGGTGCCGGCGCCGGGGGCGATCGTGGTGGCCCGCAGCGCCTACGGCGGCACGCCCGCCCCGGTGGTCGGGTTGACCGGGAGGGGCTGAGGTCAGGTCAGGCGGGTGCTGATGGCCAGGCGGTTGAACGCGTTGGTGACCAGCGAGATCCAGATCAGGCTTTGGGCGCCGGTTTCACCGTGGTCCTCGACCGCCGCGGTCAGGACGTCCTCGGGCACGTGGCCGTCGTGGACCAGGGTGACGGCCTCGCCCAGGGCAAGGGCGGAGCGCTCCGCGCGGCTGAAGGACGGGTGGGTGCGGTGCTGGGCGACGAGGTCCACCCGCCGCTCCCCCGCCTCCAGGGCCTGGCGGGTGTGCAGGCGGATGCAGTAGGTGCACCCGTTGAGCTGGGAGCAGCGCAGGCGGACCAGTTCCAGCAGTCCGGGCGGCAGCGGGCTGTCGGCGTCCACGGCCTTGGACAGCGCGACCAGGGCGTGGTAGCCGGGGCCGGCCAGCGGGTCGAGGGGCATTCAACGTCCTCCGTGGCGTTCGGCGGCGAGTCGGGTGAGGGTGCGCAGGCAGACCTTGCCGGTGTGGGCGACCGGGAACTCGGGCAGGACCAGCAGGTACTCGGGCAGCTTCTGGGCCGTCACGCCTCGGTCGCGCGCCAGGAACGTGGTCAGCTGGCGCAAGTCGGGCGGCGGGTGGCCGTGGCGGGGGCGGACGCAGGCGCACAGGCGTTGCCCCAGGTCGGGGTCGGGCACGGGCACGCACGCCACCTCCGACAGGGCCGGGTGCGCGACCAGTGCCTGTTCGACCTCGGCGGGGCTGATGGTGTAGCCGCCGCGGATGACGACCCGGCGCAGGCGGCGTTCGACGTGCAGGGTGCCGGTGTCGTCGAAGTGGCCCTGGTCGCCGGTGCGGACCCAGCCGCCGGGCAGGCGCGGGGACGGCGCGGCGACGTGGCACAGCGGGGTCATGGGGCCCAGGGCGCAGATCTCGCCGTCGACCACCTTGATGTCGGTGACGGCGGGGTCGGGGCGGCCCACGCCGTGTTCCGGGGTGGTGGTGTGGCAGTTGACGCCGTCGGAGGAGCCGTAGACGTCGATCACGTCGACCCCGAACGCGGCGCGGCACGCGTCCAAGGTGGGCAGGGGCAGGACATCTCCGCTGGACACCACGGCCTTCAGCGACGAAGTGTCCACTGTGGACGCCAGGTCGGCCATGCGGCGCAGCATGGCGGGCACGCCGAAGACGTGGGTCGGCCGGTGGGCGGCGATGGCCTGGAGCGCGGCGGCGGCGTCGAAACGGCGTTGCAGCACCAGGGTCCCGCCGAACCGGCACAGCGTGATGGTCGCCCCGAACGACCCGTACGCCGACGACAGCGGCACCAGGACGAGGTCCCGCCACACGGCCGTGTCGCCGTGGACCGCGCGCAGGTAGTTGCCGCGCCCGCCGGCGAACGCGTTGTGCGAGTAGGCCACCATCTTCGGCTCGGCCTCCGACCCCGACGACACCAGGATCCGCGCCGGCGCCTCGGGGTCGACGGGCTCGGGTGGCCGTTCGGGGCCGCGTGCGGTGGGCGGGACGACGCTGCGCAGGTGCGACAGGCCGGGTGGCACGGGCGCGTCGGTGATGAGGGCGGTGGCGCGGGCGCGGCCGAGCAGGCTCATGGTGTCCGCGAGGCCGCCGGCGAACGGCAGTGCCACCGCGCCGATCGCGGCCACGGCCAGCTCCGCGACGACCGCGTCCCGGCCGTTGGGCACGCGGATGCCGATGACGTCGTGCGGGCCGAACGCGGGCAGCGCGCCGGCGAGGCCGCGGACCTCGGCGTCGAGGGTGGCGTAGTCGAGGCTGCCGCGCTCGTCCACGACGGCGGTGCGGTGCGGGTGGCGGCGGACCCGGGCGCGGAACAGGGAGTGCAGGTCGCGGTCGGGGCAGTGGCCGGCGGCGACCCACGCGCGGCGCAGCTCGGGCGGGACGAGGTCGGTCAGTTCCAGGCCGGTGGTGGAGCGCCAGGTCATCGCAGGAACTCCCACGGTGCGGCGGGGACCGGGCACGGGACCCGGTGCAGGACGGCGGCGAAGGCCGGGTCGCGGGCGAGGGCGGACAGGTCGGTGCACACGGGCACGGTCAGCGGCGCGGCGCACCGGCCGCGGGCGCGGGCGTTGAGCCGGGACGCGGCGGACAGCAGCGAGGACGCCACGGCTTGGCCGCGTCCGGTGCGGGCGCGGCGCAGCAGGCCGGCGACGACGCCGTGCGCGGCGACCACCCCGCCGAACACGTCCACCACGGTCATCAGCGACGGCGGCACGCCCGCGTGGGCCTGGACGACGAAGTCGGTGCCCAGCGGCGGGTGGGGGCCGAGGGCGTCGCCCCAGCCGGAGGCGTGGGCGTAGACGACGCCGGGCCGGACGCGGGCCACGTCGGCGGGCCGCAGCGCCCAGGCCGCCGCCTTGCCGGGTGCCCAGTTGTGCAGGAACACGTCGGCGTCGGCGAGGAGGTCGAGCAGGTCCAGCCGGCCCGCGACGGTGCCCAGGTCGATCTCGACGGTCGCCTTGCCGTGGTTGAGCGCCAGGAACCGGGCGGAGGTGTCGCCGGCCAGCGGTGGCACGCCCCGAGCCGGGTCACCGCCGGGTGGTTCGACGCGCACGACGGTCGCGCCCAGCAGGCGCAGGAGGTGCCCGGCCATCGGCCCCTGCACCCGCCGGCACGACTCCACGACCAGCAGCCCCGACAGCGGCAGCTCGCCGCCGGCGGCCGGGAACCCGCGGGGGTCGGCCGCCGGCGGTGCTTGGCCGAGGTCGGCGAGGCGGAAGGCGGGCAGGTCGTCGAGCACCCGGTCGGACACCCGGACCAGGGTCGTCCCGGTGGCGCGGGCGGTGTTCTCCAGCACGTCGATCGGCGTGCGGGCGGTGGCCGCGGTGAGGTCGGGCGGCAGCGGGCAGGTGGCGGTGGCGAAGCGGTCGGCGAACGGCCGCCAGCCCCGGCGCACGGCGTCGGCCGGCGCGCCCAGGACCGTCCAGAAGCGTTGCCAGACCTCGGCGTCCAGGGCTTCCAGTTCGAACGCGACCCCGTCACCGGACACGAACGGCGGGCCGCCGGGTTCGTACCGCGCGGGTTCGCCGGCCGAGGCGGCGGCGAGGTACTGCGACACCGTGAGCAGCGCGGCCTGCGCCACCGACGTCGTGGCCGCCCGCAGCGCCAGGCCCCGCGCTCGGGCCAGCGCGACGGCGACCGCGCCGAGGTCGGCGAGCTCGGCGGCGGTGATGGAGGCGTAGTCCAGGCCGAGGCGGGTGGGGCGGCCGAAGCGGCGGCCGTGGACGTGCATCAGCCCGCACGCGGCCTGCACGTCCAGTTCGCCGCGCAGGGGCAGGTCCACCGGCCCGGACCAGGTGACGGCCTCGACGGCGGTGGTCATGCCGGTCGCCGCCCCTGCACCGAGTAGAACGGGCAGGAACAGGCCCGGAAGCGCGGGTGGGACATCACGTCGCGCACCCGCCGCAGCTCGTCGTCGGTCATGCCGGCCGCCACGAGCTTGTCGCGCAGGTGGTGGGTGTGGTGGACGAGCAGCCGCACCCCCGGTGACTCCGGCCGCCACGGCTGGACCACCGGCACGGGGTCGACGTCGACCAGTCCGGCGGCCACCATCGCCGCCGCCGCGCGCCTGCCCCACGTCCCGTCCGCGCCCGCGTCGGCGAACATCTTCTCCTTGGCCGCCAGGAACTTCTCGTACAGGCGGGCCGACTCCTCGTCGGGGGCGAGCAGCAGGGGGCCGTAGGTGATGTCGAACTCGTCGAGCTGGAGCCACCCGCCCGGTTTCAGCGCCCGGACCAGCTTGCGCAGCACCGCTTCCCGCTCGGGCAGGTGCAGCAGCACGAGCCGGGCGTGGACCAGGTCGAACTCGCCTTCGGGCAGCGGGTCTTCGACCACGTCGTGGCGGGTGGCGGTGAGGCCGGGCGCGGGGGCGATGTGCTCGGGTTTGACGTCGGTGGCGAGCACCGAGCCCGAGCGCAGGGCCAGCCAGTGGGCGACGCTGCCGCCGCCGGCGCCGACCTCCAGGCACCGCCAGCCCTTGCGGACGCCGGTCTGGGCCAAGCGGGCGAAGGTGATCGGGTCGTAGGCGGCGGCCAGGCAGCGGTGCTGCTCGGTCGCGTGCAGGCTGTGGTTGTCGAACACGTACCCGGTCGCGGTCACGTCCACCGTCCCGTTCCGTGGGTCTCGGCCGGCCCGACGAGCCGGGTGAGCAGTTCCAGCCGCCGGACCTTGCCGGTGGCGGTGCGCGGGACGTCGTCCCAGGTCAGGACGCGCGGGGAGGACAGCGGTGGCAGGTCGGCCACGGCGGACCACCAGCGCGCGGGGTCGAGCAGGCCGTCGGCGGTGACCACGACGGGCAGCGGCGGGCGTCCGGTGGCGCCCAGCACGACGCACTCGACGACCTCGGGCAGCCGGTCCTCCACGACGTCCTCGACCTCCAGGCAGCTCATGCCCGGCACGGTGTCCACCTCGCGGTCCAGCAGCAGCACCTTCCCGGACCGGGTGCGCACGGCGAGGTCGCCGGTGTTCCACCAGCGGCCGGCGAGCTTGGCCTGCCACCGGTCCTGCTCGCCGACGTAGCCGACGCACCGGGTGGCGGTGCGGGCCAGCACGAGCCCGGGTGTGCCACGTGGCACGGGCTTGAACGTCAGCGGGTCCACCACGCGCAGGCGGGTCGTGACGGGCACGGGGCGGCCGAGGTCGCGGGCGGTGGGTTCGCGGCGGGCGGCGGTGCGGGTGAGGAAGCGGAAGGTCAGCGGGCCGGTCTCGGTCTGGCCCCAGCCCTGCATCCACAGCGGGCGCTTGTGCCGGGAGGCGTTGAGCAGCGCGCGCATGGTCGGCGGGTGCATGGCGTCGTAGGTGCTGATGAACAGCCGGACGCGGCGGAACGGGTTGTCCCTGGTGCGGGCCAGGGGTTGCCAGCGCACGTAGGCCGAGGGCAGTGCTTCGAGCACGGTCGGCTGATGGGCGCCGAGCACCTCACGTGCGGTGGCGGGGTTGCTGAGCAGGACGATCTTGCGCGGCTGGAGGCAGAACACGCTGCCGGTCCAGCAGAACGTGCGGCCGTGGGCGTAGGAGGAGGCGTTGGCGACCACGTCGTCCCGGCGCACGGAGACGACCGGCAGGCGCAGCGACTCGAACCGGGCGAGCTTCTTGATGATCGTCGTGGTGGTGTGGACGACGAGCTTGGGCACGCCGGTGGTGCCGGAGGTGTGGGTGACGATCAGCGGGTCGTCGTCGCCGCGCCGCCACGGCGGTGGTGCGGGCGCGCCGCGCACGTGGTCGATCGTGAACGGCCCCTCCCCCAGCGACAGCACGCGCCGGGCGGCGTGCGGCGGCACCGGGCGGTCGGTGACCAGGACGGCCGGTTCCAGGCGCTTGAGCAGGATCTCCAGGGTGTCGTCGGGCAGGTGGCCCGCGATCAGGGCGGGCAGCGCGCCGATGCGGATCGCCGCGCAGGCCAGCAGGTCGTAGTCGTAGTGGTTGCGCTTGACCACCGCGACCCGGTCGCCGGGTCGCGCGCCGGCGGCGAACAGCCAGCCCGCGGCCTCCCGCACGAGCGCCGCCAACTGCCCCACGGTGAACGCGGTGCCCAAGTGGGGTGCGATGTCGAAGGGCCGGTCCAGCAGCACGGCGGTGTGCGGGCGGCGGGCGGCGACCTGGTCGAACAGGGTGCCCATGTCGTGCGGCCTCATGCGGGTTGCCTCCTCGGGACGGCGGTCAGCACGCGGGCCGCGGCGCGGCGACCCGAGCGCACGGCGACCTCGCTGCACGGCACCAGTCCCACCCAGTCGCCGGCGTAGTCCACGGGTCCGACCGGCCGGGCGGCGAAGTCGGCGCGCAGCGCGAGCGCGGCGGGGGTGGCCTCGGGCAGCCCGTGGCGGAAGCGGTGCACGACGGCGTCGCGGGTGGCGGCGCGCAGGCCGGGCACGAACCGCTCGGCGGCGGCGCCGAGGGTGTCGACGGCCTCGGCGTCGGGGGCGTCGAGCAGGGCGGGCGCGAGGTCGGGGTGGGCGATGAGGGTGACCAGGCCCCGGCCGGCCGGGGCGCGGTCGGGGTGCTTGAGGTGGTCGAACAGGATCGTGGACACCGTGCGGCTCGCCGTGGCCGGCACCGCGACCAGGTAGGTGCGGGAGGCCGGTCGCCGGTCCAGCAGCAGGTGCACCTTCACCATCGGGGTGAACGTGCAGGCCTCGAGGAACGGCGTCTCGTCGGGGCCGGGGTTGGCGTGCAGGGCGCGGGCGGCCGGCGCCGGGACGGCGAGCACCACCGACCGCGCCCGCAACTCGGTGCCGGCGGCGGTGGTCAGGCGCACCGAGCCCCGGTCGGCGACGACCTCCCGCACCGGGGTGGAGGTGGTGACGTCGAGCCGGTCGGCCAGCGCGCGGGCCAGGGTGTCCATGCCGTCGCGGTAGGTGCGCCAGGTCGAGGACGGGCCGATCGAGGCCATGAGCGCCAGGAACGGCGCGGCGGCGGAGCGGTCGGGCCGCCACCCGAAGAACCCGGTCACCACGGGCCCGCACAGGTGCTCCAGCACGTCGGGGTGGTAGGCGGCGGTCACCTCGGCGACCGTGCCGGCGGGTCCGCGTTCGGGGTGGTCGAGGTCGGGCGCGCCGCGCAGCAGCCGGCGCAGGTCCAGGCGGGCGCGGAGGGGCAGCCCGGCCCCGGTCAGCAGGCCGCGCGGGTGGGCCACGCCGAGGCGGGCGCGGCCGTCGCGCCACATCGCCACGTACCGGCCGATGCGGGGCACGGCGTCGCGGCCGAGGCCGACGTCGGCCAGCAGCCGCCAGGTGGCGTCGTAGCCGCGTTCGGGGATCTGCTCGGCGCCGGTGTCGATGACGAACCCGTCGCGGCGCAGGGTCGCCATGCGCCCGCCCACGCGGTCGGCCGCTTCCAGCACCAGCACCTCCCGTCCGGCGCGGCGCAGTTCGTGGGCGGCGGCGAGGCCGGCCGCGCCCGCGCCCACCACGACGACGTCGGCGTCCGCGCTCACAGCAGGTTCGCCACGATCAGCGCGCACACCGTGACGCGGTGGGTGTGGATGCCCACGCGGCGGGCGCGCAGGATGTCGCCCTCGCCGAACCCGATGCGCAACTGGTGCACGCGCAGCAGCAGCGTCGGCAGCAGCGCCAGCGGGAACCACCAGGGCGCGCCCAGGAACGGGGCGGCCAGGACGAGCAGGGCTTCGGCGGCGGTGAGCGCCACGATGAACCGGCGGTTTCCGCGCGGGGTGGTCAGGGCGGCGACGGTGGGCCGGCCGACGCGGCGGTCGCCCTCGACGTCGTTGGTGTTGGAGTACACGCCGAACAGCAGCGGACCGAAGCCGAACAGCAGGGCCTGCACCACGGCGTTGCCGTCGAGGTGCCCGGTGGCCAGGCCGTAGGGGGCGAGCACGAGCGCCCAGCCGAGGCCGGCGATGAACAGCTCCTGGAACCCGTGGTAGCTCAGCTTGACGCCCCACGAGTACTGCACGGAGAAGAAGTAGGTGACGGCGATCAGCACCACGGTCCACAGTGGACGGTGCGGGGCGACGGCGACGGCCGCCAGCCACAGGCCCGCGCCGACCAGGCCGGTCACCCACGCGAAGCGCACCACCTGCGGCTCGGTCAGCGTGCCCGCGACCAGCGGTTTGCGCTCGCGCCGCCGCCGGGGGTCGTCGGGGCCGTAGTTGGCGATGTCGCTGCCGTCGCGGTAGCCGGTGCGGTCGTCCAGCGCGACCATCACCGCGATGACGAACACCTCGCCGAGCAGGAACACCGCCGTGGTGCCCAGCACGCGGCCGTCGAAGCGCAGGGCGGCGGGCAGCAGCGACCACACGACCAGCACGCCGAGGTAGTAGTCGACGATGTCGAGCTTGGCCAGCCGGAAGTACGCGCGGGCCGGAGTCGTGGCCAGGGTGGTCACCGGGCGTCCTCCAGCGCGATCAGCGCGGCGAAGGAGCGGTCGCCGCCGTAGTGCAGGTCGCGGCGTTCGAGCAGGCGCGCGCCGGGCAGCACGGCGAGGTAGTCGTCCAGTTGGCGCAGTCGCGAGTACTTGCCCACCGGGATCTCGGCGTGCTCGTACTCGACGAGCACCAGGTGCCGGGAGGCGGCGGCGATCGCTTGGCACGCCGTGGCCAGCTCGGCGTCGTCCAAGACGTGCATGAGCACCCACACGCACACGGCGACGTCGAAGCGCGGCGCGTGGCGGGGCAGGTCCTGGACCTTGGCGTGGAGGAACCGCACGTGCGGCAGGTCCGCGCACGCGGCGCGGGCCAGCTCGACCATGCGGGCGGTCATGTCCACGGCGAGCACGTCACGGGCGTGGGCGGCGATGGTCGGGGTCAGCCGGCCCATGCCGCAGCCGATCTCCAACGCCGTGGCCGGCGCCACCGCGCGCAGGTAGTCGGCGACCAGGCCGCGGGTGCGGGCGGTGGTCTCCTCGGCCAGCTCGGTGGGCTGGGAGGCGCGCATGACCCGGGTCAGGCCGGGGCGGGCGGCGCGGCGGTCCCACTCGGCGGCGATGTCCTCGGCGGCGGGCAGGTGCGTCAACGTGTCCATCGGGCTCCTTGTCAGGCCAGTGCGAACCGGCGCACCTGGTCGGCGATGTGCTCGACCTGGGCGTCGGTCAGGTGCGGGTACACGGGGATGGCCAGTTGCCGCCGGCAGGCGTGCTCGGCGTGGGGCCAGTCGCGGTCCGCCGCGTAGGGGGCGAAGGCGGCTTGTCGGGGCAGCGGGGCCTGGTAGTAGACGTGGGAGCCGATGCCGGCGGTCGCGAGGTGGTCGCGCAGCGCGTCGCGGCGGTCGGCCAGCAGCGAGTAGACGTAGAAGCAGCGGCCGTCCCTGCCCGGTGGCGGCGGTTGGACGCCGGGCAGGCCGGTGAACCGCTCGGTGTAGTAGTCGGCTATGGCCGCCCGGCGTTCCAGGCGCTCGGGCAGGCCCGCCAGGCGGCGCAGTTGGAAGGCGGCCATCAGCTCGTCGAACCGGCTGTTGTGACCGATCCGGTGGTGCAGGAACCGGGTCCGCCCGTCCTGGCCGTGGTTGCGCAGCATCCGCACGGTCCGACCCAGCGCGGGGTCGTTCGTGACGACCATGCCGCCCTCGCCGGGCATCCCGAACGTCTTGACCTGCACGAAGGAGAACACGCCCGCGTCGCCCCAGGTGCCCGCGGGCCGCCCGGCCAGCACCCCGCCCTGGGCGACCGCCGAGTCCTCCAGCAGCCGGACGCCGGCGTCGGCGGCGATCCGGCGCAGCGCGGGCATGTCGGCCATCACGGAGAACATGTGCGCGGGCATGATCACCTTGGTGCGCTCGGTGACCAACTTCTCCACCTCGACCGGGTCCACGACCACCGTCCACGGGTCCACGTCGGCGAACACCGGTGTGGCGCCGCGCAGCAGCGGCGTGGCGGCCAGGGGCGCGCAGCCGTAGGCGGGGACGATGACCTCGTCGCCGGGGCCGACGTCCATCGCGTGCAGCAGCAGGGTCAGCGCGGAGGTGCCGCTGCCGCAGGCGATCGCGTCGGCGACGCCGAGGGATTCGCGCAGCGCGGATTCGAACTCGGCGGTGCGCTCGCCCAGGATGAACCGCTGTTGCGGGCTGGTGCCGACCGCGTGCACCAGGTCGAGCAGTTCGTCGCCGTCGAACAGGTCGGGCGGGAAGAACGGGATGCTCACGCGGTCCTCCCGGTGAGGAAATCGGTGATTTCCGCACAAACGCGGTCCACGGCGGACAACGGCAAATCCGGGTAGAGCGGCAATGCGAGCGCGTGCCGGCAGGCGGCCTCGGCGTGCGGGAAATCGCCGGGCCGGTGTCCGAGATCGGCGAAACACGGCTGGAGGTGCAATGGCGTCGGGTAGTACACCTCGGTCTCCACCCCGCGCGACGCCAGGTGCGCGGCCAGCTCGTCGCGCCGGTCGACCTCGACGACGTAGACGTAGAACACGCCCCGCACGCCCGGCCGGGGGGTGGGCAGCTTGCGCACCCCGGGCACGCCGGCCAGGCGCTCGGTGTAGCGGGCGGCCAGCTCGGCGCGGCGGCGGACGTCGTCCTCCAGCCGGCCCAGCTTGGCCAGCAGCACGGCGGCCTGCAGGTCGTCCATCTTGGAGTTCTGGCCCACCACGCCGGTGGTGGTGTTGATCGCCGGGAAGTTGCCGACGGTGTGGCCGAAGCGCCCGTGGTGGCGCAGCGCGCCGACCGTCTCGGCGATCACCGGGTCGTCGGTGAGCACCGCGCCGGCGTCGCCGATCGCGCCCAGCGTCTTGGTGGGGAAGAACGACAGCACTCCCCCGACGCCCAGCAGGCCGGCGTGCGTGCCGCCGTGGCGCATGCCGATCGCCTCGGCGCTGTCCTCCACGACGGTCAGGCCCAGCGCGCTGATCGCGGCCATGTCGGCGGGGTGGTGGAACAGGTGCACGGGCATGACGAACCGGGTGCGCGGGCCGGCCACGGCGGCGACCGACGCGGCGGACAGGCCGTACCCGTCCGGCTCGACGTCGGCGAACACCGGCCGTCCCCCGGCGAGCACGACCGAGGACGCGGTGGCGATGAAGGAGAACGCGGGCACCACCACCTCGTCCCCGGGCCGCAGGCCGCACGCCCGCAGCAGCAGGACCAGGGCGTCGGTGCCGCTGCCCACCCCGACCACGTGCCGCGCGCCGGTGTAGTCGGCCAGCGCGCGCTCCAGCCGCGCCACCGCGGCGCCGTGGGAATACTTCCCGTTCCCGACCACCTCGACAATGTGCCGCCGGGTAATGGGCCACAACTGGGAAAACGTGTCGGATTGGGTGAAGAAAGGGACGGTCAGCGCTCTCACCCCCGCTGTCGCGAAGCACGGTTCGGAGCGTATGAACGAGGGTGTGCGCAAGCCCGCGCACCCGCGCGAGTTCACTCTTCCTGGTCAACTCGGCGAACCCCGGTTGACAGCACGGCCGGGTTCGTAGAACGTCGTTATGGATCAATTCGCCATTCGCGGTTTATTCACGCGTCTCGCGGGGCTATCGACATCACCAGGGGTGCAATGGTGCGGACACTCGTCGTGGGACTGGGCCGGGCGGGGGCCGAGTTGCACCTGCCGGTGCTGGCGCGGGCGCGGGCGAGCGCGCCCCCGCTGTTCGCCGACGAGCCGGTGGTGGCGTGCGACCCGCGGCGGGTCCTGGGCGACCGGCCGGGTCTGGTGACCGCGCGCGGCGTGGCCGAGGCGGCGCGGCTGCTGGCCCCGGCGGACGCGGTGGCCCACGTGTGCACGCCGCCCACGGTGCGCACCGAGGTCATCGGGCAGCTGGCGGAGCTGGGGTTCCGCAACCTGATCGTGGAGAAGCCGCTGGCCGCCGACCCCGACGACCTGGCCCGCATCACGCGGCTGCGCCGCCGGCACGGGCTGCGGATCGCGGTGGTGGAGCCGTGGCTGACCAGCTCGTTGACCGGGCGGCTGCTGGAGCTGGCGCGCGGCGGGCTGCTGGGCGAGCCGCGGTCGATCTCGATCGTGCAGAACAAGCCGCGGTTCCGGCGGTCGCTGAGCAGGCCCAGCCACGAGACCGCGTTCGACGTGGAGCTGCCGCACGGGGTGGGGTTGGCGCTGCGGCTGGCGGGCAACGCGCGGGTGACCCACGCGGCCGGGTACGACCTGGTGGTCGGGGACGTGGTGGTGCCCCGGATGGGCGGGGCGCGGGTCGGGTTGCGGCACAACAGCGGGGTGCGCACGGAGATCTCGTCGGACCTGACCTCGCCGGTGCGGGAGCGGCGGATCACCGTGGAGTTCGAGCGCGGGACGGCGGTGGGGCACTTCGCGGTCAGCGCCGACGACGACCACTCGCAGCTGACCGTGACGGTGAACGGGCACCGGCGGCACGAGGTGCTGCGCGACGACTCGCTGACCGAGTGGGTGGTGCGGGCCTACCAGCTGTTCCACGGGTCGGGCGACCAGCACGCGCGGGGCTTCGCGTTCGCCACGGACGTGGTGCAGCTGCTGTCGGTGGCCAAGAACATCTGCGCCGAACCGGTCGTGCCGTCCGCGCGCGGCGAGAGCCAGGTCGTGGTCCATGCCCGCTGAAGACCTCCTGGCCGGGATCACCGACGAAGCGGCACCCGATCTCGCCGGTCAGCTCGCCGCGCTGGCCGCGTTGGGCTGGTCGGCGATCGAACTGCGCACCATCGACCACCGGCCGGTCGCCGAACTGTCGGACCGGGAGTTCGGCGAGGTCGCCAAGGCGCTGTCCGACAGCGGGGTGCGGACGGTGTGCCTGGCCTCGCGGATCGGCGGGTTCACCCGGCCGATCACCGCGCCCTTCGAGGACGACCTGGCCGAGCTGGACACCCTCCTGGCCCGCTGCGCCGCGCTGGGCACGCCGTTCGTCCGGATCATGTCCTACCCCAACGACGGCCTGGCCGAGCGGCGGTGGCGGGACCTGGTGCTGGCGCGGGTCGCGACGCTGGCGGAGCTGGCCGCGGCGGCAGGGGTGGTGCTGGTGCACGAGAACTGCGCGGGCTGGGCGGCCGCGCGCGCGGACCGGGTGCTGGAACTGCTGGCCGAGGTACCGGGCCTGCGGCTGCTGTTCGACACCGGGAACGGCGTGCCGCACGGCTACGACGCGTACGCGCTGCTGGAACGGGTGGCGCCGCACGTGGTCCACGTGCACGTCAAGGACGCGGTCGGCGACCGGTTCGTGCCGCCGGGGCAGGGCGCCGCGCGGGTCGCCGACTGCGTCGCCCTGCTGCGCGCCCACGGCTACCGGGGCGCGTGGTCGCTGGAGCCGCACGTGTCGCTGGTGCCCGGGGTGTCCGGCGCGCCCGACGCGGCGTCGTTCGTGGCGGCGGGCCGGGCGTTGGAGGGTGTGCTGCGGTGATCGCGCCGGACCGGGACCTGCTGCTCGGGCTGCTGCGCACGCCCACGGCCGGTCCGCTGGAGACCACGGCCGAGGTGCGGCTGTGGGACGCGATGCGGCTCTACCAGGGCGCCTTCGAGGACATCGGGTTCACCACCGTCCACTTCGGACCAGCACCGCCCGGCTGCGTGGACCGGCCGGACGTGCCGGCGGTGGTGCGGGAGGCCGTCGCCGAGGACCCGGGGTTCCTGGAGCGCCAGCCCAGCCTGGTGCTGCGCTACGGCGACGCGGAGCCGTCCGTCATGTTCAACGTGCACCTGGACACCGTGGCGCCGTTCGAGCCGGCGTCGTTCGACGGGACGCGGTTCCGGGGGCGCGGCGCGATCGACGCGAAGGGTCCGGCGGTCGCCCTGCTCGCGGGGCTGCGGGCGGCGGTGGCCGACCCGGCGGTGGGCCGGGACGTCGGCGTGCTGGTGCAGGCGGTGTCCGGGGAGGAGGGCGGCGCGATGGGCGTGTTCGGCACCCGCCCGCTGGTGGAGGCGGGGTTCTACGGCCGGCTCAACGTGTTCTGCGAGCCGACCGGCCTGCGCTACCTGCCGCGCTGCACCGCCGCGATGACGGCGAGCGTGCGGGTGTCGGGCGAGGACGCGGTGGACGACCAGCCGCACGCCGGGCACAACGCCAGCGTGCTGCTGGGGTTCCTGGCCCAGCACCTGGCGGCGTCGCTGGTGCGGGTGCCCGACGGGCAGCTGTGCCTGGCGGGCCTGCACACCGGCCGCATGCACAACCGGGTCTACGGCAGCGGCGAGCTGCTGCTGAACCTGTCCTACGGCAGCGCGGAGTCCGCGCGGGTGATGACCTCGGCGCTGGAGCGGTCGCTGGTGGAGGGGCTGGCGGAGTTCGGCCGCCGGTTCCGGACCGTGCCGCCGTTCCACCGCACCGCCGTGGACGCGGCGGCGATCACCCGGCTGGTGTGGCGCAAGCACGGCCTGCCCGCGCTGCCCGCCCGGGACGTGCCGCTGCTGGACGCGCTCGTGCCCCGCTGGCCCGCGCACGAACCCGCGTTCACCTGCGACGCCATCTGGCTGGCCGACGTGCCCGACACCCGGACCGTGGTGCTCGGTCCGGGTTCCCTGCACGCCAACAACGCGCACGCGCGCGGCGAGCACGCCGACGTGGAGGAGCTGGACCGGTTCTCCGCGGTGGTGCGGGACATCGTCGTGCGGTTCGCCCGGAACGGAGGAACATGACCGTCGTCGTGCCCTACCCGACCCTGCTCGCGACCGTGACCGGGGTGTTCGCCGACCGCGGGGTGCCGCCGGACCGGGCGCGGGTCGCCGCGGCGGCCCTGTGCCACGGCGACCTGACCGGCGTGACCTCGCACGGGGTGGTGAACCTGGCCCGGCTGTACCTGCCGCTGCTGGACTCGGGCCGGTGCGACCCGGCGGCGGACATGGCCGTGACCACCGACCTGGGGGCGTGCGTGCACGCCGACGCACGGCGGTCGCTGGGGCTGTGGTCGGCGGCGCAGGCGGTGGACCTCGCGGCGGCGCGGGCGGCCCGGCACGGGATCGGGCTGGTGTCGCTGCGCGGTGCCACGCACATCGGGTGCGCCGGCTTCCACGCGGCGCGGGCGGTCGAGCACGGGATGGTTGGGCTGGTGGCGTCCAACTGCGGCGGGCAGCGCATCGCTCCCCCACCGGGCGGGCGGGAACCGTTGCTGGGCACCAACCCGCTGGCGCTGGCGTGCCCGGCGGGCGACCGTCACCCGTTCGTGCTGGACATGAGCACGACCGTGGTGCCGACCGGTCGGGTGCGGGCGGCGGCGCGGGAGGGGCGGGAGGTGCCCGAGGGGTGGCTGGCCGACGACTCGGGCGCGCCGGTGACCGACCCTTCGGCGTTCGACCGGGGTGAGGCTCGGCTGCTGTGGTTGGGCGGGCGGCCGGAGACGGGCGCGTACAAGGGGTTCGGGCTCGGGCTGCTGGTGGAGGTGCTGTCCGCGCTGGTGCCCGGTGCCGCCCTGGGGCCGGTGGGTGGCGGTGCGGACGACGACATCGGGGTGGTGGCCCTGGTGATCGCGCCGGAGCGGCTGCGGTCCGGGTTCGGCGGTGACGCGGGCCGGCTGTTCGAGGCGGTGCTGGCCAGCGCGCCGGCCGACCCGCGCGCGCCGGTGGTGTACCCGGGCTGGTGGGAGGGTGAGCGGGCGCGGTGGCGGCGGGCGCACGGGGTGCCGCTGCCGGAGGAGCTGTACGAGCAGTTGCGCGCGGTCGCACCGGCCCTGCGAGCGGCCGGGTGATCCGGGTCGGCGTCGTCGGGCTGGGGGTGATCTCCCGGTTCTACCTGGCGGCGATCGCGCGGTTGCCGGAGTTCGAACTGGTCGCGGTGTGCGACGTGGACCGGGACGTGCTGGCCGGGCACGGCGTCCGCGACTACCTGCACCACCGGGCGATGCTGGCTGATGGCGACCTGGACGCGGTGGTGGTGACCGCGCCCAACGACACCCACGCGACCATCGGCCGGGACGTGCTGGACGCCGGCCTGCCGCTGTGCGTGGAGAAACCGCTGGCGACCAGGGTGGCGGACGGCGAGGACCTGGCCCGGCGCGGCGGGGTGCTGTTCACCGCCTTCCACCGCCGCTACAACCGGCACGTGGTGGCGCTGCGCGAATCGCTGGTGGGCGCCGCGCCGGTGGAGTCGGTGGTGGTGCGGTACCTGGAACGCATCGAGGACCACGTGGGCCGCGACCGCTGGTACCTGGACATGGCGCGCAGCGGCGGCGGGTGCGTGGCGGACAACGGCCCCAACGCGCTGGACCTGGCGCGGGTGTTCCTGGGGCCGTTGCGGCTGGAGGCGGCGAAGGTCGTGCGGGACGCCGAGGGCGTGGACCGGCAGGCGTTGCTGCAGTTGTCCGGGGCCGGGTCGGCGACCGTGGAGCTGGACTGGTCGTACCCGGGCGAGGTCAAGGACGTCGAGGTGCGGTTGGCGGACGGGACGGTGCGGCGGGCGGACATGCTGGCCGGGCACCCGGAGTTCAAGGGCTCGCTGTGGCACGAGTACGAGGGCGTGCTGCGCGACTTCGCCCGGGCGATCGCGCTGGGCCCGGCCTACCGGGACCCGGGCCTGGAGGTGCTGGCACTGGTGGACGAGGTGTACCGGAGGGAAGCCGCGTGATGCAGGAGGACGGGCCGAAGCGAGTGGTGGGCAGCCGGGTGGTGAAGGTGCTGGTGCACCGCCGCGACGACCGGGGCATGAGCCTGGAACCGTTCGCGAGCCGGTGCGTGCGCCAAGGCGAGGTGCACGAACTGGTGACCACCGACCAGACCGACACCACACCGGGCGCGCGGATCGACCGGGTGGGGTTCCTGGGTTTCGTCGAGATCGGCAACGCGGGGGTCATCGACCGGGGCGACGAGGTGCGGGTGGACGGTCGCCTGGTGGGCACGGTCCTGGGCTTCGACGCCTGCCACCACCCGAACCACTACAACATCCTGATCAGCACCCCCGAACCCCGCACCGGCCCGGAGGTCGGCATGAACCCGGAACTCCCGGTGGTCTTCCAGCCCGCGTGATCAGCCGAGGGCGGCTTCGGCGGCGGCGATCCAGTGCGGTGCCCCGGCTCGGCGGGCCAAGTCCAGAGCGCGGCGGTAGTGGTCGGCGGCCCGCTCCGGGAAGAGAACCGACGCCAGGTCACCCAGGTAGTGGGCCACCGGGCGCAGGGTGAGGATGCCGCTGCCCGCCCCGGCCAACTCACCCTCGGCGGGCAGGAGGTCGCTGTAGAGACGGCTCATGGTCGGCCGGTCGCCGTCCTGGAGCGCGCGCACCGCCCGCAGGCAGGCCCGTGCCTCGTAGAGCAGGTCGCGGGGCGGGTCGTCGGGGACGTCGACCACGACCGGCTGTCCAGTCTGGACCTCCCAGCACAGGGTGGCCAGGGGGACGACGTCCACGCCGGTCATGCCGGTCCCGGACAGGCGCGCGGCCAGCGCCGGGTACGGGTTCGGCTCGCCCGCGACGGTCGCCCGCAGCGCCCGGTAGCCGCCGGTGAACACCCCGACCAGCGGCAGGTGGTGGTCCTGCGCCAGCCGATCCGCCTTGGCGGCGTGGTCGTCGGCGGTGGAGAAGTCGGCCAGCGCGCTGTGCGCCTGCACCAGGACCAGGTGGCCCAGCACCTCGAACGGCACCAGGTCGTGCGCGGCGGCGAGCGCGACCAGTTCCGCCCCGATCTCCGCCCGCCGCGGTGCCAGGCCGGCGCGGTCGAAGCACTGGATGAACCGCGCGTTGAGGGCGAACGCCAGCACCGCCGGGTCACCGGTCCGCCGCGCCAACCGCTCCGCCTCACACGCCGCTTCACGGGCGCGCGCTCCCCCGGTGTTGCGCAGTTCCAACGCGATCGTGGCCAGCAGACGACTCCGCGACACGTCGTCCGCGGCGGTGGCCAGGGCGTTCTCGGCGGCGTCGGCGATGCGGCGGGCCAACTGCGGGTCGTCGGGCGTGGTCCAGATGGTCGGGGTGTCGGACGCGGTGACCACCCGGGCGGTGGCCTGCGGGTCGGCGAGGTCCAGCGCGGCGGCACGGTACGCGCGGGAGCCGGGCAGGTCACCGGTCACGGCCAACGTGCGGACCAGGCCCATCAGGACGTCCACGTCCGCCGGGCAGCGGTCCAGGGCGGCCCGGTAGAGGCGGGCGGCTTCGTGCGGGGCGAACCGGGCTTCGGCCAGGGCGGCCGCGGCGCGGGCGGCGCGACCGGCGCGGGCGGTGGTGTCGCCGGCGGCCAGGAGGTGGTGGGCCAGGGCGGGGGTGTCGTCCGGGCGCAGGGCTTCGACGGCGTCGGCGACCCGGGCGTGCAGGCGCGACCGGCGGGTTGCCGAAAGGTCCTGGTAGAGGGTGTCGCGGACGAGCACGTGCGCGAACCGGTACCGGGCCGGGGCGTGCTCGACCAGGAAACCGCGTTCGGCGGCGGTGTCCACGGCGTCGAGCACGTCGCCCAGGAGCGCCTCCAGGACGTCCAGGTCGACCTCGGTGCCGATCACGGCCGCGTGCCGCAACACCGCCCCGACCGGCTCGGGGACTTGAGCCAGGCGGTGGCGCACGACGTCGCGGACGCCGGCGGGCACGGTGTCCGGGTCGGTGGCCAGCAGGCGGGCCAGTTCGCGGACGAAGAACGGGTTGCCGCCACTGCGCCGGTGCACGGCCTCCGCGCCGTCGGCACGTCCGGTGGTGCGGCGGACCAGGTCGGCGACCGCGTCCGGGGACAGGCCCCGCAGGTGCAGCCGCGTCGGTTCACGGCGGGCGGCGCGGCCGAGGAAGGCGGTGAGGGCGGGGCCGGGGTCGGTGTCGCGGTAGGTCGCGACGACCAGCACCGGCGCCGGGTGGTCGAGGACGGCGGTCAGCAGGTCGAGCGTTTCCGGGTCGGCCCAGTGCAGGTCGTCGAGGACGAGGAGCAGGGGGGCGGCGCGGGCGAGGTGGTCCAGGACAGCCCGGTGCCAGTGGAACCGGTCGGGGAACGTGGTGGGCTGGGGGCCGCCGAGGGTGTCGAGGAGGCGGGTCCACGGCCACGCGGCGGGCGTGTCGAGCGTGTCGGGGTTGGCGGCCTGGGCGGTGGTCCAGCCGGTCAGGCGCACGGCGAACGCCTCGACCAGCGCGGTCTTGCCGATGCCCGCCTCGCCGGAGACCAGGACGAGGTGAGGCCGATCGACGACCGACCCGGCAGCGGCCTCCAACACGGCCATCTCGGCCTCCCGCCCGACCAACTCCCCAACGGGCGATGCAGAGGTGGGTGACGGGGCGGGAGGTGGGGCGGCGGTGGGTGGCGCGGCGGCGCGCGGGGCGGCGGCGGGTGGCGCGGCGGGCGGGGCGGCGGCGGGCGGCGCGGCGGAGCGCGGGGCGGCGGCGGGCGGCGCGGCGGCGGGCGGCGCGGCGGCGCGCGGGGCGGCGGCGGGTGGTGGGACGGTGTGGTGGAGGATGTCGGATTCCAGGGCACGCAGCGCCGGGCCGGGGTCCACGCCCAGCTCGGCCGCCAGCAGCTCCCGCGCCCGCCGCAGCACGTGCAGCGCGTCACCCTGCCGACCCGTGTGGTACTGCGCCAGGGCCAACAGCCGCCACGACTCCTCGCGCCAGGGGTGCCCGTCGACCTGCACCTCCAGGTCCGGCACGGCCTCCGCCGGCCGGCCCTCCGCCACCAGCGCCGCCGCCCGCCGCTCCACCGCGAGCAGCCGCAACTCCTCCAGCCGACCGGCTTCCGCCCGCGCCCACCCGTGCTCGGCGAACTCCGCGTAGGCGGGTCCGCGCCACAACCCCAGGGCCTCCCCCAACGCCGCCGAAGAACCACCCGACGCCACGGCGTCCTCGAACCGCCACGCGTCGACGTCCTCGGCGTGCACCACGTACCCCGGCGGCGACGTCACCAGCACCCGCGCCGGACCACGCGGCGGACGGTCGGGTTCCAGCGCCCTCCGCAACGCGGACACGAACGTCTGCACCGCCCCCACGGCACCGTCCGGCGGCACCTCCCACAGGTCGTCCACCAGCCGCGACACCGGCACCACCCGGCCCCGGGCGACCAGCAACCGGGCCAGCACCGCGCGGTGCCGCGGACCGGGCAGCGCCAACGGACCTCGCGGACCGGTCGCGACCAGCGGGCCCAGCACCCCGAACCGCACCGACGACACCCCGCCACCCTAGTGCTCAGTCGCCGCTGACCGGGCGCTCAGCGGCCCCCGCCACCGTGGTGACATGCACATCCACGGATTCGAACAGCACCGCGTCCCGGTCGGCGACGGTGTCGAGCTCAACGTCGCGAAGGCCGGCACCGGCACCCCGGTCGTGCTCCTGCACGGCTTCCCCCAGACCCACCTCATGTGGCGGCACGTCGCCGCCGACCTCGCCGCCGACCACACCGTCATCGCCCCCGACCTGCGCGGCTACGGCGACAGCGACAAACCCGCCGACACCGGCCGCACCTACGCCAAGCGCACCATGGCCGCCGACGTGGTCAAGGTCGCCCAAGCCTTCGGGTACGACCGGTTCGCCGTCGTCGGCCACGACCGGGGCGCGCTGGTCGCCGTCCGCACCGGCCTGGACCACCCCGACCGGGTGACCCACCTCGCCGCGTTGGACGTCCTGCCCACCCTGGACATGTGGGACGTCCTGCACGGCACCACCGCCGCCATCGGGTTCCACCTGTTCCTCATGGCCCAACCGCCCGGCCTGCCCGAACGGCTCATCGCGGCCGCCCCGGACGACTTCTTCGGCCACTTCCTCGACGTCTGGACCCAGGACCCCACCGCCATCCCGCCCGACGTCCGCGCCGAGTACCTGCGCGCATCCCGCGCCGCCGTCCCCTCGATCGTCGCCGACTACCGCGCCTCGGCCACGGTGGACGTCGAGGACGACACCGCCGACCGCGACACCACGCTGCGCATGCCGGTCGCCGTCCGCCAGCAGGACTGGGGCGCGTTCCTCGGCTTCGACGCCCGCGCGATCTGGGCGCGGCAGGCCGACGACCTCGACCACGCCACCGTCCAGTGCGGACACTTCATGGCCGAAGAGGACCCCGCGCTCGTCGTGAAGACGATCCGCGACCTGCTCGCCCGGTAGGCACGCCGCGAGCGGGGTCCCGGTCGCGCCCGGGGACCCCGCTCGCGACCGCGCTCAGCCCAGCAGTTCGGCGTCCAGCGTGCCGAAGTGGTACGCCTTCACCGCGTTGACCAGCTCGTCCACCGTCAGCGAACCGTTGCCGTTGGTGTCGACCTGGGAGAACGCCGCCTTCGCCGTCGACGGGTCCACCCCGACCGCGCCCACCCAGCGCGCGAACTCCGAAGGGTTGATCTCGCCGTCGCCGTCGGTGTCGCACACGTTGAGGATGGACTGGATCATCGGCCGCACCACCCGCGCGAACCCGGCGTCACCGCCCTGGAACACCTCCTTCTCGATCACCCGGAGGAACGTCTCCCGGTCCAGGCTCTGCGTTCCGGCCTTCTGCGCCAGGTAATCGAAGGTGCCGACGAACGAGTCGATCACCGCGCGCCCCTGCGGCGAGCTCGGCGTCTCGCCGAAGGCCTTCAGGATCCGGTGCCCCTCGGCCTCCAGGTCCGACCGCTCGATGACGCCGTTGCCGTCGACGTCCCACTTGTCGAACCGCTTCTCCAGGCGCTCGTTCTTGACAGCAGTGGTCATTCCTGCACACTCCTTCTACGCGAGTTGCTTGACAGTGCCGCGCGCGGGGACGTCACCCCCGCGCGCGGCCGGGCACTACAAGCGCTCGACCTCCCCTCCGGGAACACGTCCCGTCACATCGAGCAGGAGCCGTGCGCTCCGGGCCAGCCGGCCCAGGTCGTAGTCGCGGTGCGGGACCAGCAGGACGGTCGCGTCGCACTCGCGCAGAGCGGAGTCCAGGTCGGTCACCGGGGGCCCGAGCCGCGGCACGGGACCCGCGACCGGGTCGTGGTAGGAGATCCGGGCCCCCAACGCGGTCAACTCGTCCGCCACGCGGAGCGCCGCCGACTCCCGCGTGTCGGGCACGTCGGCCTTGTAGGACACGCCCAGCAGCAGCACCCGCGCCCCCGCGACGGGCGTGCCGGCGTCGGCCAGCAGCCGGGCCACCCGCCCGGCCACGTAACCGGGCATCGCGCCGTCCACGTGCCGCGCCGCCTCGACCACCCCCAGCCGCGCCCCCGCGCGGTGGGCCTTGTCCAGCAGGTACCGCGGGTCGACGGGGATGCAGTGGCCGCCGACGCCGGGACCGGGCGTGAACGGGGCGAAGCCGAACGGTTTCGTGGCCGCGCAGTGCAGCACGTCCCACACGTCCACGCCGATCCGGTCGCAGAACACCGCGATCTCGTTGACCAACGCGATGTTGACGTACCGGTAGGTGTTCTCCAGCAGCTTCGCCATCTCGGCCTCACGGGTGCCCCGCGCGACCACGACCGTCTCGACGAACCGGCCGTAGAACGCGGCGCAGTGCTTGGCGCACAACGGGGTGTGCCCGCTGACCACCTTCGGCGTCGTGCGCACGCCGTGGCGCCGGTTGCCCGGGTCGATGCGCTCGGGCGAGTAACCCAGCGGGAAGTCCTCCCCGGCCACCAGGCCGCGGCGCTCCAGGATCGGCCGCACGACCTCGTCGGTGGTGCCGGGGAAGCTGGTGGACTCCAGCACCACCAGGGTGCCGGGGCGCAGGTGGTCGGACACGGTCTCGGCGGCCGACCGGACGGCGGACAGGTCGGGCCCGCCGTCCGGCCCCAACCCCGTGGGCACGCAGATCACGACCGTGTCCGCGCGGGCGATGACCGACGGGTCCGCGGTCGCGGCGAAACCCTTGGCGCGCATGGCCCTCAGCTGCCCGTCCGACACGTCGAGGATGTGCGACCGACCGGTCTGGAGGCCCTCGACCACGGCCGGCGACGTGTCGTAGCCGAGGACCGACAGTCCGGCAGCGCTAGCGGCGGCGGCCAGTGGGAGTCCGACGTACCCGACCCCTACGACGACCAGGTCCACTGACACGTGCGCCCTTTCCACGACGTCGGGATGTGTTGTCGCCACCCACCGGGCTCACGGCACCTTGAAGCTGGCCGCGGCCGGCGGGACGTGGCCGCCGTAGTTCTCCTGCAGGACCCAGATAGGCGGCGTCGGGAACCCGCCACCGCAGTCGGGCACGCCGAAGACCTGGACGTCCTTGTTGGTGCGGTTGATCATGACGTGCGCGCCCTCCGGGATGGCGTAACAGCCGCGCGGGTTGTCGAACACGGCCAGTTCGACGACCTCGGCGGTGTAGACGACGACCTCGCCCACGGCGGCGTGGGCGGCCGGGCTGAGCGGGACGGTGAGCGCTGTGGCACAGAGCGTGCCGAGCAGCGCGGCGGTGAAGCGTTTCATCGGCAGGACCTCCATCTCGGATTGCTGTCCTGATCGGACCTTTCTCGCTGTTCGGACGCTAACAGTCACAATCCGCGAGACGGGGTCACGCAGCGCAACACCACCCGCGCAGGTTGCGGGTGGTGCCGCACATTCATCCAACCGACGACGTAGGGCGTTCGACCTGGTCAGCGGCCTGTGTTCGCACCTGCGGCGGTTCATTAGGTCGAGCGATGCTCACAACTTCGCAGACCGCCTCGTTGCGGAAGAGCCGAACGCACGGCGTGACCACCGGACTGGATGCTTCGGTCTGCACTGAAGCAATAGTGACCAACGATCAGCGGCTGATCGCCTCCAGCACGGCCGCCGACACCGCGGACACCACCTCGGCCGCCACCCGGCCCGCGTCCCGGCTCACCCGCAGCCGCGCGGCACCGCCGGCCGGGGCCACCAGCTCGACCTGCAACTCCGCCAGCGGCGGCGTGGGCTCGTCGTGCCACTCGACGTGGCAGCCCGGCAGGTCCAGCACCGGCTCCGGCGCGTCCTGCACGGCCGCGATCACCTGGTAGCGGGGGTGCCGACCGGTCCGCACGGGACCGTGCAGCCGCGCCACCTCCGCGAACGGCAGGTCCGCGTGGGCCAGCGCCCCCGCGACCGCCTCCGCCGCCGACCGCCCCGGCCCCACCCGCACGCACACCGTGTCGATCAGGCACCCCACCGGCAGCTCCAACGCCTCGGTGGACCGCTGCGTCACCGGCACGCCGATCCCGAAGTCCACCTGCCCGGTGTGCGCGGCGACGGCTCGGGCGACGGCGTCCACCAGCACGGCCAACCGACTCGTCCCCCTCTCCCGCGCGATGCGGTCGACAGCCTCGACCGCGACAGGATGCTCTGTCGCGTAATCCGCTCCTCCGTCGCCCTCGCGCAACACCAGGTCCGGCATGCCGGCCAGCTCCTCGGCCCAGAACGCCCGCTGCGCCGCCACGTCCGCCGCCCGTGCGAGGCCTTCCACGGCCGACGACGTTTCCGCAGGTACGGGGACCTCCAGTCCGAAGTCCGGCGCGGCACCGCGGACCCGAGCCCGGTAGGCCGCGGACAGGTCATCCGCAAGCCGGTGCCGCGACCACCCGTCGAACGCGATGTGGTGCACCGCCACCCCGAACAACCACACCGCACCGGACCGGACCAGCACGGCTCGCCACGGCACGCCCGCCTCCAGGTCCAGCGGTGCGGACAGGCGGGCGTCCAGGGTCGCGCGGTCGCCGGTCAGGCGTTCCAGCTCCACCACCGCATCACCCGGGACGGCCAGCGGCTCGTCGTCGTCGGTGTAGCGGGCGTGCAGGTAACCGTGGCGTTGGTGGACGTCCTGGACCGCCTCCGCGAGCGCCGACACGTCCAAGTCCCCGGTGACCGTCCACACCAGAGGGCAGTGGTTGTAGGGGTCGTCGCCGCCGGCGACCTGGTGCCGCACCAGGAAGGAGTGCTGCATCGGCGTCAACACCGGGCCGCGCCCGCGTGCTTGTTCGACGGGCTCCGACAGCCACTCCGCGAGCCCGGCCGCGGTCGGCGTGGAGCGCAACCGGGACACCGGGACCGACCGCCCGAACCGCGCCCCCAGCCGCGTGCACAACCGGACGGCCGCCAGGGACGTGCCGCCCAGCTCGAAGAACGACCGGTCCCGCTCGGCCGACCCGACCAGGGCGGCGAACTCCCGCGCGACCACGTCCGCCACGGAACCGCCCGTCACCTCGACGGGCCCGGTCTGCGGCAACGACGCCAGCAGGGCCCGCGCGTCCGCCTTCCCGTTGGCGGACAACGGGAAGGCCGGGACCCGCACCACGTGGTCCGGCACCGAGTAGGCGGGCAGGTCGGCCCGCAGTCGAGCCGCCACCACGTCCTGTTCCGCGTCCCCGGCGTAGAACAACGCCAACGCCCGGCACGCACCGGTCTCGTCGGGCACGGGCACGACCACGCACCGCCGCACCCCGACCACCCCGCCGGCCACGTGCTCGATCCCGGCGGGCTCGATCCGGTGCCCCCGCACCTTGACCTGCCGGTCCTGCCGACCGTGGAAGTGGAAGACACCATCGGCGTCCACACTCCCCCGGTCCCCCGTCCGGTACACCCGGACCGAAGACCCGCCCAGCGGCAGCCACGTGAACTTCTCGGCCGTGAGCCCGGGATCGCCCAGGTACTCCAGCGCCAACCCGTCCCCGGCGACGACCAGCTCACCCACCTCGCCGGGCGCGCACTCCCGGCCGTCCTCGGCCACGACGTGCACCGACGTCCGGGTGACCGGCCGGCCGAGCGGGACCTCGCCGTCCAGGTCGGTCACGTCGTGGGTCAGCACGAACACCGCGCTCTCCACCGGCCCGTACCCGTTGACCAGCCGCACCTCCGGCCGCGCCGCCCGGAACCGCCGCGCGTGCCACGCCGACAGCTTCTCCCCGCCGGTGATCACGGTCCGCAGCCCGGCGAAGGCGTCCACGTCCTCCTCCACCACCAGCTGGAACAGGGAGGTGGTCAGGAACAGGGTGTTCACGCCGTGCCGGGACACCAGCTCCCGCAAGGAACCCGGCAGCAACGGCCGGTCCTCGACCAGCACACACGTGCCACCGGTCAGCAGCACACCCCACAGCTCCAACGCGAACGCGTCCCACGGCACCGCGGAGACCTGCGGCATCACGGTGGTGTGGTCGAAGGTCGCGAACGTGCAGTCCTGGAACAGCCGGATGGTGGCCTCGTGCGGCGACACCACCGCCTTCGGCTCGCCGGTGCTGCCGGAGGTGAAGAACACCATCGCCGCGGTCTCGTCGACCAGCGGCGGCGGGTTCTCCCCGCCTCGGGGAACCCACACCTGGCCGGGCAGCAGCTCCTCGATGCGCCGGAACCGTTCCGCCGGCCACGAAGGGTCGAGCGCCGCGTAGGCCGCGCCGCACTTGAGCACCGCCAGCAGGGTCGCCACCAGCTCGGGTGACACCGGCAGCACGACCGGCACGACGTTGCCCTTGCCGACCCCGGCCGCGCTCAGTTCCAGCGCGATCTCGTCGGACATGCGGTCGAGCTCGGCGTAGGTGACCCCGCCGCCGCTGTGCGCCAAGGCGATCGCGTCGGGCCGCTCGGTCGCGCGGGCCCGGAAGACCTCGTGGATCACGCCGTCCTCGCCAACTGCCCCGCGCCGGCCAGGCCGTGCGTGCGGGCGTGCTCGATCAGGGCCATGCGCTTCCAGCCGGTGCGGCGGATCGCGGGTTCCGGGATCTCCAGCTTGCGCACCAGGTAGTCGATGTGGGCGTCCACGGCCCGC
The DNA here is from genome assembly GCF_003634995.1 of Saccharothrix variisporea. GTDB lineage: Bacteria > Actinomycetota > Actinomycetes > Mycobacteriales > Pseudonocardiaceae > Actinosynnema > Actinosynnema variisporeum. The sequence goes on from NZ_RBXR01000001.1 coordinate 767,346, forward strand.
GGGCTCATCCGCAGCCGGGCCGCGATGTCGGCCGAGGTCGGCGCGACCGGCCCGCGCCGCTCGCACAACGCCGCGAGCACCGCCGAGTAGCGGGCGTCCGGGTCCAGCAGCGGGACCTCCGGTCGGATCGCCGGGCACCTCCGCACCACCGGCGGCTCGACCTCGGTCACGGCGGCGAACACGGTCACCGACACGCGGCCGGGTCGGCGTGCGGGCGTCACGATCGCCATGTCGAACCCGAACGGCACCCGCTCCCCCGGCCGCACGGCGGTCGCCTCGCCGGGGTGGTCCACGTCGGCGACGAACAACGGTTCGGTGTCGGACAGGTTGGTGATCCACCAGACGCCGCCCTCGGCCGCGATCGCGCCCCGGAAGTCGGGCTCGCCGTCGATCGGCAGGTCCCACGCGCACTCGCCGCACGCACAGGTGCCGAACGTCCGCGTGCCACCGCCGGGCACCTCGACCCACCGCGGGCTGCGGCCCCGTTCGACCGGCCCCTGCACGGTTACTCCACTCACAGGTCTCCCCCAAAGAAGTCACCTGATAGGCCGATGGACAACCACCGGCGATTTCAGCCGGTCAACCATCGCGCCGCCGCGCGAATACCGGTATGGGCAGAACTACCCACGGATGCCCTCGCGCGTTAGCAGAACCGCCGCCGCCGGGCAAGCGGCGTGCTCCGGGTCCGCCCGGATTACCCGATCGGGCGCAGGCCCGCAGTCTTGGCCGCAGTCATCGCGGAAGGACCCATCGAGTGAGCGCGCAACCCCGGACCACGACGCCGCTGTCGGCCGCCCAACGCGGGCTGTGGCTGGTGGACGAACTCCACCCCGGCAGCCCCCTCTACAACGTCTTCTGCTCGGTCCACCTGACCGGGCCCCTGGACCTGGCCGCCCTGCGGCACGCCTTCACCCGGGTCGTCGCCCGGCACGAGGCCCTGCGCACGACGTTCCCCGTCGTCGACGGGTCGCCCGTCGCCCGGGTGTCCCCGGCTGCGGAGGTTGAGCTGCCTGTGGTTTCCCTCGGCTTCGCCGACGCCTGCCGGTACGTGGACGAGTGGGCCGAGCGCCCGTTCGACCTGGCCCGCGGGCCGCTGTTCCGCGCGGTGGTCGTGCGGATCGGGCCCGAGGAGCACCTGCTGGGCGTGGCCACCCACCACATCGTGTCCGACGGGCAGTCCCTGCACGTGCTGTTCGACGAGCTGGCCGATCTGTACGCCGGGATCGAGCCCGCGCCGGTGCCCACGCTCTCGTGGGAGCGCGAGCAGGACCTGGAGTGGTGGCGCGAGTACCTGGCGGGCGCGCCGGACGTGCTGACGCTGCCGTCCGACCGGCCCCGACCCGCCGTGCGCGGCACCGCCGGCGCGACCCACGTCTTCTCGGTGCCGGACGTCGTCGCGGCGGCCGCACGCCACCGCGCCAGCCCGTTCATGCTGCTCATGACCGCGTACGCGGCGTTGCTGGGCCGGTTGACCGGTGCCCCGGAGGTGCTGCTGGGCACGCCGGTCGCGGACCGGGCACTGCCCGACGCCGACCGGCTGATCGGGATGTTCGTGGACACCGTGCCGGTGCGGGTCGACCTGTCCGGCGACCCGACGTTCGGCGAGCTGCTGGGCCGGGTGCGGGCGTCCGTGCTGGACGCGGTGACCCACCAGGGCGTGCCGTTCGACCGCTTGGTGGACCTGGTCCGCGCCGACCGCTCCCCCAGCCACACCCCGCTGGTCCAGACGATCTTCAGCGCCGACCCCGCTCCCCTGGCGCAGCCGAGGTTCCGCGGCCTGGTCGCTTCCCTGCGCACGCCGCTGCCCACGACGGCGAAGTTCGACCTGGACCTGACCGTGCAGGGCACGCCGAAGGGCTTGATCGGCGTGCTCACCTACAGCACCGAGCTGTTCGACGCCCCCACCGCGCACCGGCTCGGCGAGCAGTTCACCCGACTGCTCACGGCGGGGGTCGCCGCACCCGACACCCCGGTCCGGCGACTCCCGCTGCTGTCGGAGCTCGAGTCGACGCGGATTTTGGGCGAGTGGCACGAAACCTCGCCTGCGCGCTCCGGTGATCTGCCGGTGCACGAGCTGTTCCGCCGCTCGGCCGCAGTGCATCCGCTTCGGCCGGCCTTGGAGGGCGAGGGTGTCGTCCTGACCTACGCCGAGTTGGACGCCCGCTCCGACGCTCTGGCCGCCGCGCTGGACGTGCAGCCGGACGAGGTCGTGGGTGTGCTGATGCCGCGCGGGATCGACCTGATCACGAGCCTGCTCGCGGTTCTGAAGTCCGGCGCGGCCTACCTACCGCTGAGCCCCACTCACCCACCGGCCTACTTGCAGCGGGTGATCGAGGCAGCGGGAGTGTCCGCTGTGGTCTCTGCGGACGACCTGGCTCACCGCCTGCCCAGCGATGTCGTGGTGGTGCCGCCGGCGTTGTCACCCTCGGTTGGCCTCCGGCCCCCGTCTCCATTGTCCCACAGGGGTACGACAAATCCGGACAACTTGGCGTACGTGCTCTTCACGTCCGGGTCGACCGGGGAGCCCAAGGGGGTCGCCGTCAACCACCGGGCGCTCGCGAACATGGCGCTGTCGATGGCCGACTACTACGGCCACACCGCCGACGAGCGCGTGCTCCAGTTCGCCAACGCGGGCTTCGACATCACGGCCGAGGAGCTCTACCCGACCTGGACCGCCGGTGGGTGCGTCGTCCTCGCGCCCGACCCCGCGCCCAGCCCCGAGAACCTCACCGACCTCATGCGGGAGCACCGGATCACCTTCACGATCCTCACCTCCAGCAACTGGCGGCAGTGGGCGCACCGCGCCTGGGCCGACGGCCGCGACCCCGCGCCGACGCTCCGCATGGTCTCCATCGGCGCGGAACCGGTGGACCCGGACACCCTCCGGCGCTGGCAGGACGAAGTCGGTGTGCCGCTGGTCAACTGCTACGGCCTCACCGAGACCACCGTCAACGCCACCGCGACCCCGCTGGACGACCGCACGGTCACCATCGGCCGTCCCCTGCCCGGCGTCACCGCCTACGTGCTGGACGGGAACCTGGAACCCGTGCCGGTCGGCGTCCCCGGCCAGCTCTACCTCGGCGGTGACTGCCTGGCGCGCGGCTACCTCGGCCGCCCGGACCTCACCGCCGATCGGTTCGTGCCACACCCGTTCGTGCCCGGCGCGCGCCTGCACCGCAGTGGTGACCGCGCCCGGTGGCGGGCGGACGGGCAACTGGAAGTGCTGGGGCGCCTGGACAAGCAGCTCAAGGTGCGCGGTTACCGGATCGAGCCCGGTCACGTCGAGGCGGCGCTGTCGGCGCACCCGGACATCACCGACGCCGTCGTGGTGGCGCGGGACGAGCGGCTGGTCGCCTACGTCGTTCCGGAGGTCCCGGACGACCTGCGCGGCCACTTGAACGCGCGGCTGCCGGTGCACCTGGTGCCCGGGGCGTTCGTCCCGATGAAGTCGATCCCGTTGAACGCCAACGGCAAGGTGGACGAGAAGGCGCTGCCCGCGCCCACGTTCAGCGCGCCGACGTCGGCACAGGCGAGCACCGACCTGGAGCGCGACCTGGCCGCCGTGTGGCAGGACGCCCTGGAGCTGGACCGGGTCGGCGTGCACGACAACTTCTTCGAGCTGGGCGGCAGTTCGCTCACGCTCGCCCGGGTCCACCGCCGCCTGCGCGACCTGCTGGGACGCGCGCTGCCGATGGTGACCCTCTACGAGTACCCGACGATCGCCTCGCTGGCCCGGCACCTGTCCGGCGGCGAGGACCCGACCACCCGGCGCCCCCGCGCGCGCCGGCCGCGCCGACGCTGAAGGAAACCCGGACATGTTCGAGGACAACGACGACCGCCACTACACGGTCGTGCGCAACGACGAAGAGCAGTACTCGCTGTGGCCCACCGACCGGGCGCTGCCGCCGGGCTGGGTGTCCGCCGGCGTGACGGGCACGAAGTCCGCGTGCCTGGACCACATCCGGACCGTGTGGACCGACATGCGCCCCAAGAGCCTGCGGGAGTTCCGGTGACCGTGATGCGCCTGCTCGGGTTCCGCAACCTGTTCTTCGCGCAGACCCTGAGCCTGCTGGGCACGCAGATCACGCTGCTCGCCCTGCCGCTGGCGGCACTCCTGCTGCTGGACGCGTCGGCCGCGCAGGTCAGCCTGCTGGCCGCCGCCGAGTACGCGCCCATCCTGCTGTTCGGCCTGCCCGCCGGGGCCTGGGTCGAGCGCATGAGGAAGCGGCCCGTGCTGCTCGTCTCCGACGCTGCCCGGGCGATCGCGCTCGGCGCGGTGCCGGTGGCCTACCTGCTGGACGCGCTGACCTTGCCGCTGCTGTTCGCCGTGGCGTTCGTGGTCGGCCTGGGCACCCTGTTCTTCGACGTGGCCCAGATGTCCTACCTGCCCGTCCTGCTCTCCGAAGACCAACTCGCGGACGGCAACGCCAAGCTGGAGGGCTCCCGGTCGTTCGCGCAGCTGGCCGGGCCGAGCGCCGGTGGCGCGCTGGTGCAGCTGGTCACCGCGCCGGTGGCGATCCTGGTGGACGCCCTGAGCTACGTCGGCTCGTTCTTCCTGCTGCTGTTCGTCAAGGGCCGCGACACCGCGACCCCGGAGGCCGAGCGGCAGGGCCTGGGCCGGGAGATCGGCGAGGGCGTCCGGTTCGTGCTCGGGCACCCCGTGCTGCGGCCGTTGGCGCTGGCCGACGCCGCCGCCAACTTCGCCTTCGCCGCCGTCCTCGCGTTGCAGGTGGTGTTCGCGGCCGACGACCTGCACCTGGGCGCCACCGCGATCGGTGTCGTACTGGCCGTGGGCAACGCCGGCGGCCTGGTCGGGGCCGTGCTCAGCGGCAAGCTCAGCGAACGCCTGCCGGCCGGCCCGCTGCTGATCGGTTCGATCGTCCTGTTCACCGTGGGCGCGGCGCTGCTGCCGCTCGCGTGGGACGCCTGGACGTTCGGGCTCGGGTTGTTCGTCGTCTACCTCGGGGTCGTCGTCTACAACGTCGTCTCCGTGACCATGCGCCAGCTGGCCACGCCGGAACGGCTCCTCGGCCGCATGAACGCGACCCTGCGGTTCATCGAGTGGGGCACGCTCCCGCTCGGCGCCGTGATCGGCGGCCTGCTGGTCGCGCCCCTGGGCATCCGCACCGTGCTGTGGCTCGCCGCCGGCGTGTGCGCGCTGTCCGTCCTGCCGCCCCTGCTCTCGCCGGTGCGGTCCCTGAAGAACCACGACCTCCAGGAGGTGCCCGCATGAACGAGGAAAGCCCCCACTTGGCCGTCATCGGCATGGCGGGCCGGTTCCCCGGCGCGCCCGACCTCGCCGGGTTCTGGGCGAACCTGGCCGCCGGTGCCGAGTCCGCCGAGCGCACACCGGCCGGCGGTGACCGGTTCGACGCCGGCTTCTTCGGCTACGCGCCCAGCGAAGCCCAGTTGCTGGACCCGCAGCACCGCGTGTTCCTGGAGGTCGCCTGGGAGGCGCTGGAGCACGCCGGGTGCGACCCGACCCGGTTCGACGGCGCCATCGGCGTGTACGGCGGCAGCGGCGACACCGGGTACTCCGAGGTGCTGCGGCAGCACCGGCACCGGTTCCCCAACACCTCCGAGCTCCAGTTCCGGATGGCCGGCGGCGTGGACTTCCTGACCAGCCGCGTGTCCTACAAGTTCGGCCTCACCGGGCCGGCGGTGACCGTCCAGACCGCGTGCTCGACCTCGCTGGTGGCCATCCACACCGCCGCGCAGGCGTTGCTGGCGGGCGAGTGCGACCTGGCGTTGGCCGGAGGCATCACGCTGCACGTGCCGTTCCCGGTCGAGGAGCCCGAGTCCGGGATCATCGCGCCGGACGGGCACTGCCGGGCGTTCGACGCGTCCGCGCAGGGCACTGTGGCCTCGGACGGCGCGGGCGTGGTGGCGTTGAAACGTCTCGATGACGCCCTCGCCGACCGCGACCGCATCCACGCCGTGATCCTGGCGTCGGCGGTCAACAACGACGGCGCGGGCAAGGTCGGCTTCACCGCGCCCAGCGTGGACGGGCAGGCCGCCGCCGTCCGGGCCGCGCTGGAGCTGGCCGACGTCGACCCCGCGACCATCGGGTACGTCGAGGCGCACGGCACCGGGACGCCCGTGGGCGACCCGATCGAGGTGCGGGCGCTGGCCAAGGCGTTCGCGGTGGACGAGACCGGGTTCTGCCTGCTCGGGTCGGTGAAGACCAACATCGGCCACACCGACGCGGCGGCCGGGGTGATCGGGTTCATCAAGGCCGTGCTGGCGCTGGACCACGAGCTGGTGCCCGGCACCGTGCACTTCCGCTCCCCCAACCCGATGCTGGAGCTCTCCTCGACGCCGTTCCGGGTGAGCGCGGACGCGGTGGCGTGGCCGCGGTCCGCTCAGCCGCGCCGGGCGGGCGTCAACTCGCTCGGGATCGGCGGCACCAACGCGCACGTGGTGCTGGAGGAAGCGCCGGCGCGGGACCGCACGCCCGAGGTCGGGCACCAACTGCTGCCGGTGTCCGCGCGCAGTGCCGACGCGGTCGCCCAGGCCGGTGCCCGGCTCGCCGCGCACGTCTCCGGCGAGTCGCTGCCGGAGGTGGCGTGGACGTTGCAGACCGGGCGGAAGTCGTTCTCCCACCGCGGTTTCGTGGTCGCGGAGGACGCGGCCGACGCGGCCGAGCAGCTCCGGCGGCTGGGGAGCAAGCCGGTGCCGGAGCGGGTGCCCGGGGTGGCGTTCCTGTTCCCCGGCCAGGGCGGGCAGCACGTCGGCATGGGGCGTGAGCTGTACCGGCGGGAGGCGGTGTTCCGCGCCGAGTTCGACCGGTGCGCGGACCTGGTGCTGCCCGGGATCGACCTGCGGGACGTGGTGTTCCGGGGCGACGCCGAGCGCCTGGCCACGATGAGCGTCGGCCAGCCGGCCGTGTTCGCCGTGGAGTACGCGCTGGCCAAGCTGTGGATGTCGTGGGGCGTCCGGCCCGCCGCTGTGGTCGGGCACAGCCTGGGCGCGTACGCGGCGGCGGCGATCGCGGGCGTGCTGTCCGTGGAGGACGCGCTGAGCCTGGTGGTGGAGCGCGGTCGGCTGATGGACTCGATCCCGACGGGCGGGATGCTCGCCGTGCCGCTGCCCGAAGCCGAGGTGCTGCCGCTGCTGGGCGGGCTGTCGCTGGCGGCGGTGAACGGACCCGCGCAGTGCGTGGTCGCCGGACCGCTGTCCGAGGTGGACGACCTGCGGGTGCGGCTCGCGGGAGCGGGCGTGGACGGCCGGCTGCTGCGGATCAGCACCGCCGCGCACTCCACGCTGGTCGAGCCGGTGCTGTCGGGCTTCGAGAAGAAGGTCGCCGGGGTCACCCCGCACCCGCCGGTCATCCCGTGGATGTCCGACCGGACCGGCCGGTTCGTCACCGCCGACGAGGCCACCGACCCGGCGTTCTGGAGCGCGCACTTCCGGGAGACCGTCCGGTTCGCCGACGCCCTGGCCGCGCTGCCCGCGGACCTCGCGCTGGTCGAGGTCGGCCCCGGGCGGACGCTGTCGGGCCTGGCGCGGCAGCAGTCCACGCCCGAGCGGGTCGTGGTGGCCAGCATGCCGCACCCCGCCGAGGACGTGCCCGGCCCGGCCGTGCTGCTGCACGCGGTGGGCGCGCTGTGGCAGGCGGGCGTGGAGGTCGACTGGGCGGCGCTGCACCCCGAGCAGCCGTACAAGACCGCACTGCCCACGTACCCGTTCGAGCGCAAGTTGTTCCGCTTGGACGCCGACGAAGAGCCCGAGGTCGAGACGGAGGCCGCCCAGGTGGTGCTCAGCGAGACCGAGCGGGTGCTGGCCGCAGCGTTCGGCGCGATCCTCGGGCTGCGGCACGTGGACGCGGACGACAACTTCGTCGCGCTGGGCGGCGACTCGATGCTCGCCACCCGGGTCGTCGGGATGGTGCGCGCCGACCTGGGCGTGGAGCTGGGGGTGCGGGACCTGTTCCGCGCGCCGACCGTCGCCGGCCTGGCCAAGCTGATCGAGGACCGGCGATGAACCCGTGGCTGCTGTGCCGCCGCAAGCGCCCCGACGCGCGGCTGCGCCTGTACTGCTTCCCGCACAGCGGCGGGTCGGCGGGCGAGTTCCTGCGGTGGGCCGACGACCTGCCCGACATCGAGGTGTGGGGCGTGCAACTGCCCGGCCGGGGCACCCGCCTGGACGAGCCGTCGCACACCTCGATGACCGACCTGGTGCGCGCGATCGTGGCCCAGGTGGACTTCACCGGGCCGTGCGCGTTCTTCGGGCACAGCCTGGGCGCGCTGGTCGCCTACGAGGTCGCGGTGGCGTTGCGCGACCTCGGGCGGCCGGGCCCGGAACGGCTGCTGGTGTCCGCCCACGAGGCACCGCACCGGCACGTGGGCGACGACACCGCCCACCGGCTCGACCAGGCCGGGCTCATCGCCGCCGTCGAGGAGCAGTTCGGGCCGCTGCCCGCCGAGGTCCGCGACGACCCCGAGTGGCAGGACATGGTCCTGGGCCCGCTGCGCGCGGACCTGTCCGTCGTCGCCGGCTACCGCCATCACCACACCACTCCCCTGGACTGCGCGATCACCGCGCTGGGCGGGTCCGACGACACCGTCGCCGAGCCCGACCTGGCCGGCTGGGACCGGTACACCACCGGCGCGTTCGCACTGCACCTGTTCGCAGGGGGCCACTTCTACTTCCGGGAGCACCACGATGACGTCCTCCGTCGCCTCGCCGCCGACCTTGCGGGCCTTCTTCGATGACCTGTTCCTGGGTCGGGTGCGCTGGGACCTCCTGCGCCCCTTCCCGACCCAGGACCCCGCCGACCGGGCGGCCGGCGACCAGGCCGTCGCCGCCGCCACGGCGCTCGTGCGGGCACACGTCGACCCCGAACTGCTGGACCGCACCGGGGTCCTGCCGGCCGGGTTGACCGACGCGTTGCAGGACGCCGGTTTCTACAAGCTGCTGATGGGTCCGGAGCTGGGCGGACTGGCGTTGTCGCCGTACAACGCGATGCGGGTGGTCGAGGCCGTGGCCAGTTGGTCGCCGGCGGTGGCGTGGTCGCTGGCCATCGGCAACGGGTTCGGCTCCGGCTCCTACCTGCCGATCGTCGAGGACGGGCCGCTGCGCTCGCTGATCGAGCGGCACGTGCGGGCCGGGATCGTGTCCGGCAGCGCCGACACCGAGGCCAACGGGGCCGCCAACCACCGCCGGCACACCACCGCCGTGCCCCACGGGGACGAGTACGTCGTCAACGGCGAGAAGGTGTTCATCGGCAACGGCCCGCTGGCACGGCTGCTCGACGTGGCCTGCACGGTCGAGGTGGACGGGGTCCGGCAGATCCGGTACTTCTTCGTGGAGACCGACTCCCCCGGCTTCGAGGTCGTGACCACGCAGGAGTTCCTCGGGCTCAAGGGCGCGTCGATCGGCGTGCTGCGGTTCACGGACGTGCGGGTACCGGCAGAGAACATGCTGCCCGCGTCGGCCGACGAAGCCCGGTACGCGCCCGAGATCGCCCGCCTGGCGACCCTGGCGCGGACGCTCATCATCGCCTCGCCGTCGCTGGCCATCGCCAAGCTGTGCCTGGGGTGGCAGCGGAACTTCGTCACCCGGCGGGTCATGGACGACCGGCCGTTGGCGTCCTACGAGGAGATCCAGCGGCGGGTCGCCGAGACCGCGGCGGACGTGTTCCTGGTGGAGAGCGTGGTGGCGTGGGGGCTGCTGGGGCAGGACCGCGCCGACACCGGGCCGGACCTGACCGCCGCCAAGAACCTGACCTCGCTGGCGTGCTGGCGGGCGGTCGACCGGACCGTGGGGCTGCTCGGCGGCGAGGGCATCGAGACCGCGCGCAGCAAGGCCCGGCGCGGTGCGCCCGCGTTGCCGGTGGAGCGGTTCGTCCGGGACGCGCGCGGGCTGCGAGTGGCCGGCGGCGTGGACTTCCTGCTGGACTACTGGTCCGCCGAGGGCGGCCTGGAGGCCTGGTACTCGGGGGCTCCGGGTTCCTTCGAGTCCACTGTGGACGACCTTGCGCTGCCGCCGCGGTGCCGTGAGCACTTCCGGTTCCTGGTCGACGAGGCCGCGCGGCTCGGGGACGTGTGCGCTCGTCTGACCGGGTCTTACGGGCGAGAGGAGCTCATGGCCCGGCAGCGGACCGTGATCACGCTGGGCGGGATCGCGCGTGAGCTGTTGGGCATGGCCGTGGTGCTGGCCCGTGCGGGTTCCGACGAGACCGCGTTGTTGGCCGACATCGCCTGTGCGTCCGCGCGGGTCCGCCTGGCGGGGCTGTGGGCGCAGCTCGACGCTTCCGATCCCGACTTCGCGGGTGTCGCCGACGAGTTGTTGCACGGCACCGCGTTCGACTTCCTGACCACCGACGTCATCACCGACATCCCTTCCGTCGAGGACCAGAAATGACCGTGCACACCCTGGTCGCCGCAGCGGCGACCGCCCACCCCTCTCGTATCGCCGTCGTGTCGTCCGAGCGGTCGCTGACCTACGGCGAACTGGACGCCCGTGCCAACGGATTGGCCGCCCGGCTCGTCGCGTCCGGCGTGCGGCCGGGCGACCCGGTCGGCGTGTTCCTGCACCGGTCGGCGGAGTTCGTGCTGGCGGCGCTGGCAGTGCTGAAGGCGGGCGGCCACTACGTGCCGCTCGACCCGGAGTACCCGGCGGCCCGGCTGGAGTACATGCTCGGCGCCGTGTCCTCGCCGGTCGTGGTCACGGTCGGTTCGCTGGCCGGGCGGGTGCCCGGACCGGTGGTGTTGCTGGACGAGCTGCCCGAGCCCGCCGATCCGGTGGACGTTGCCGTGCACCCCGATGACCTCGCCTACGTCATGTTCACGTCCGGCTCGACCGGCAAGCCCAAGGGGGTCGCGGTCACGCACCGGGGGATCGTGCGGCTGGTGCGCGAGCCCGGGTGCGTGTCGCTGGACGGCGAGACCATGCTGCACCTGTCCTCGCCGTCCTTCGACGCGGCCACCTTCGACATCTGGGGTGCGCTGGCCAACGGTGGCCGGCTCGTCGTCGCACCCGCCGGCAAGGCGTCGGTGGCCGAGATCGGCGAGTGGGTGCGGTCGCACGGCGTGACCACGGCGTTCTTCCCGACCGGGCTGTTCCACCTGGTCGTGGACGAGGGTGTGGCGGCGCTGGAGGGGTTGCGGCAGGTCGTGGTCGGCGGGGACGTGCTGTCCGCCGCGCACGCCCGCCGGTTCCTGGCCGCGATGCCGGGGTGCCGGCTGGTCAACGGGTACGGGCCGACCGAGGTCACGACGTTCACCACCTTCCACGACGTGCGGCCGGTGGACGGGCCGGTGCCGATCGGCACGCCGTTGAACCGGACGTACGTGCGGGTGCTGGACGACGACCTCCAGCCGGCCGTCGAGGGCCAGCTGTTCGCGGGCGGTGACGGCGTGGCGCGCGGGTACGTCGGCGACCCGGCGCTGACCGCGCAGCGGTTCGTGCCCGACCCGTGGGTGCCCGGCGGCCGTCTCTACGCGACCGGCGACCTGGTTCGCGAAACGCCCGACGGGCTGGAGTTCCTGGGGCGCATCGACGGGCAGGTCAAGAAGCGCGGCTACCGGGTCGAGCCCGGCGAGGTCGAGGCGGCGCTGCGGGACGACCCCGCCGTGCGGGACGCCGTCGTGGTGGCCACCGGGGACCGGGCCGACACCCGGCGGCTGGAGGCGTTCCTGGTGCTGTCCGGGCCGTTGGCGGAGGTGCGGGAGCGGATGGCGGAGGTGCTGCCGGAGTACCTGGTGCCCGACGTGTGGGTGGAGCTGCCGGTCCTGCCGCTCACGCCCAACGGCAAGGTGGACCGGGCGGCCCTGGTGTCCCAGCCGCGCGGCTCGTCGTCCGTCGAACCCCCGTCGACCGAGGAACCGCCGTTGACCGAGACCGAGACGGTGATCGCCGAGATCTGGCGGGAGGTCCTGGACGTGGAGTCCGTGGGGCGGCACGACGACTTCTTCGCGCTGGGGGGCCACTCGTTGATCGCCAACCGGATCGTGTCCCGGATGCGTCGGACGCTGGGGGTGGACGTTCGCCTGGTCGCGGTGTTCGACCACCCGACCGTGGCCGGGTTGGCCGAACACGTCTCCCGCTGACCCCCTCCGGCGGGGTCAGGCGGGCATACGGTGGTCGCACTCGTCCCACGGCTGGTCGGTGAAGGTCGCGCCGACCGTGATCCGGGCCGCGTAGACGAGGAACGCCCTGCGCTTGGCGGCCTCGTCGCGGTCGTCGGCGGGTGTCGGAGCCGGCTGTTCGTCGTGGGCGAGGCCCATGTAGCCCTTGGGGATGCCGAGTCCCTCGGCGATGCGCGTGAGGGTGTCGTAGTCGTCGACCGGACGGCCGGCGACGACCGCCTCCACGTCGGCGCGCGACTGGCCGGTCAGCGCCACCAGGCGGTCCAGGGACACGCCTTGGCGCAGCAGCAGCCGGTACAGCGGGGTGATCTCGCGGCGGGCCAGCGCGTCCCGGACGCCGTCCTGCTCCCACAGGTGCGGCAGCACGCCGACGGGCGGCTCGCCCCCGGTGTGCACCGCCGCTTCGACCGCGCCGGGTCCGGGCGCGCTGCGGGCCAGCCACTGGGTCCACGCCCACTCCGGTTCGTCGCCGCGCGCTCGGGCACCCGGGGTCAGGCGCAGGCCCTGCACCCCGCCCTCGGGCAGGGAGTACGCCACCGCGGTCACGTCCGGCACGCGGCAGCACGAGTCGCCCAGGATGGCCGCCATCGCGTCGCCGGGCGGACCGCCACGCCAGTACAGGTCGAGCACGTCCCCGCGTCCGACCACGCTCAGCCACGCCGCGCCCCGCCACAACGGCAGCCGTCGCAGCACGCCGCTTGCCGGGGCGAGCGGCACGTCGACGGGCACCGTTGTCAGCTCGCTCTCGTGCGGATCCGCCCTGCGCCACAACGGTTCCCCGACACCGCTGAGCCGATCCGCCGCCTGCCGCCACCGGTCCTTGGTCACGCCCAGCAGCCGGACCCGCGCCGACGTGCCCAGGACCCTCAGGTCCAGGTGCTTGCGGCCGGGCACCGGGCGCAGCCCCGGGATGCCGACGAGGTGGTCACCGACCACGCACGGCAGCACCTCGGCCAGCACGTCGTTGAGGGCGGCATCGGGGACCTCCAGCGCGACGGCGCCGCCCTCCGGCCGCACTCGCCGCACGGCCTGCGTCGACGACAACACCCTGCCACGCCGCCGGAAACCGTCCGTGGTCCGCGCCAGCGCGCACAGCCACGCGGCTTCCAGCGCCTGCTGGGGCAGGTCGCGCGCGGCGGGGACCAGCGGGTCGGAGCCCGCGCGGTCCCAGCCGCGGCGCGCCGTGTTCGGCCTGCCGCCCAGGCACCAGGCGCGCTTCCGCTCGTGCGCGGCCGGCACGCTCACCAGTTCACTCGACACGAACACCTCCGGGAACGCCGCCCGACCGGCGCTGTCACTGTCCCGGGCGTGCTCGGACCGAGCCGCTCGACTTCCTCCTGGGGATCGCGGTGCCCGCCTTCGGCGTGCTTTGGAGGCACCCACTCCGGTCGGGCGGAGGAGCCTCAGCGGTCGCCGCGGCGACCGGACGCCGAACCTACCGCCCCACGCACCCGCACCACACCCACCATCACCCGATCGTGGGACACGAACCTCTTGACCTCCAGGCCGGGGTGATGTACGCACCGCTCGTCGGGTGTGCACAGCGTGCGCACAAGCGTTCAAGACCGCGCACGGTGGGCGGAGTTAGAAACTGCGCGTGATCGGTTTCATCGGACTCGGGCTCATGGGTCAACCCATGGCCGTCAACCTCGCCAAAGCCGGACCGCTGGTCGTCTGGAACCGCACTCCCGACCGGTGCGAGCCCGTCGCGGCGGTCGGGGCGGAGGTGGCCGCCAGTGCGGCCGAGGTGTTCGCCCGCGCGGACGTCGTGGTGCTGATGCTGGCCGACGAACCCGCCGTGGACGCGGTGCTGGCGCGCGGCACGGAGGAGTTCGCCGAGCGGGTGCGGGGGCGGACCGTCGTGCAGATGGGCACCATGGCCGCCGCCTGGTCGCAAGGCCTGGAGGTCGACATCGCGGCGGCCGGCGGGACGTACGTCGAGGCGCCCGTGTCGGGGTCGCGGGGGCCGGCCGAGGCGGGCACGCTCATCGCGATGGTGTCGGGTGAGCACGTGGAGCACGTCAAGCCGGTGCTCGCGCCGATGTGCGCGCAGGTGGTCGAGTGCGGGCCGGTGCCGGGTGCGCTGCTGATGAAGTTCGCGGTCAACATCTTCCTGATCACGCTGGCCACCGGCCTGTCGGAGTCCTACGTCTTCGCCGAGGCGCACGGCCTGGACCTCGGCACCCTCACCACGATCCTCGACGCGGGACCGATGGCGTCCGCGGTGTCCCGGGCCAAGACCGCCAAGCTGCGCGACAGCGACTACGCCCCCCAGGCCGCCGCGCTGGACGTGCTGAAGAACAACCGCCTCATCGCCGAGGCCGCCCGCGCCGCCGGGGTGGCCTCACCCCTGCTGGACGTCTGCCACGCCCTGTTCCGCGAGGCCGTCGAACTCGGTCACGGCGGCTCCGACATGGCCGCCGTCGCCCACGCGATCCGCGCTCGCTCCTGAGACCCCCGCCGCCCACACGGCGGGCGTCAACCCGAAGGCCCGCTTGAACATCCGGGTGAGGTGGCTCTGGTCGGCGAAGCCCGCCGCCACCGCCACCTCGCCCAGCGGCACGCCCGCGCGGATCAGCCGCCGGGCGACGTCGAGCTGGCGCAGCGTCCGGAACCGCGTCGGGCTGGTGCCGAACGCGGCCCGGAACTGCCGGGCGACCGCCCACCGGTCCATCCCCGCCACCCGTTCGAACTCCGCCACCCGGTGCCGCCGGACGGGGTCGTCCACCAGCAACTCCCGCACCCGCCGCACCGCCTCCAGGTCGAGCGCCGCGGACCGCGCCGGACGGGCGTGCTGGGTCAACATGTCGACAACGGCGGTCGTCATCTCCACGGCCTGCACGTCGTCCAGGGGCTGGTCGATGTCCGCCAGCCAGTCCGCGACCGCCCGCGAGGCCGGCGTGGGCTCCAGCACGGGATCAGCCACGAACGGCAACGCCCGACCGCCCAACGCGTCCTGCACCAGGGCGGGGTCGAGGTAGATGATCCGGTAGTCCAACCCTTCCTCGGACCCCGCACCACCGTCGTGCGTCTCGTCCGGGTGCAACACGTGCCACCGCCCCGGCAGGCAGTGCCACGACGACCCCCGGTACCGGAACGCCTGCACCCCGGCCAACGTCAGCCCGACGGCGTAGGTGTCGTGCCGATGCGGCGCGAACGCCACCCCGCGCAACGACGCCGCCATCCGCTCGATCCCGTCCGCCCCACCCCCGAACCGAAGGCGGTAAGCGGTGCCGCGCGCGACCAGAAGTTCCCCGGCCATGGGCACACGCTAGCCGCTACGGTGGCGGGCGTGGCGAACTCGGATGATCAGTACGACGCCCTCGGCGAGGTCTACGAGCGGGCGAAGCACATCCCGACCGGTCTGGCCGAACGCGCGACCCTGCTCGCGGCGCTGCCGCCCCTGCACGGCCGGTCCGTGCTCGACGTCGCCTGCGGCACCGGCTTCTACCCGCGCCTGTTCCGCGCGGCCGGGGCGGAGCGGGTCGTCGGCGTCGACTCCTCGACCGAGATGGTCGCCCACGCCCGCCACGTCGAGCGGCGCGAGCCGCTGGGCATCGAGTACCACCAGCACGACGCGGCGTCCCTGCCCGTGCTCGGGTCGTTCGACGTGGTGACCGCGGTGTGGCTGCTCGGGTACGCCGAGGACGTGGCCGGGCTCGACGCGATGATCGCCAACCTGAAGGCCAACACCGCGCCCGGCGGCACGATCGTCGTCCTGGTGCCGAACCCGGACGCGGACTGGGCGCTGCTGGCCGACTACGGCCGCTACGGCTACGAGGTCGAACGCACCGGCCCCGCCGGCGTGCGGCAACCGGTCGTGGTGCGGGTGCTCGGAGACCCGCCGTTCAAGTTCGACTCGTTCTTCTGGCCCGGCGGGACCTTCGAAGCGGCCCTGTCCCGCGCCGGCCTCGCCGACGTGACCCGCCACGAAACCGTCGTGCCCGACGACGGCCGGGGCGACGGGTTCTGGGACGACCTGCGCCGCAGCCCCAGTTTCGCCGTGTTCAGCGCTCGCCGATAAGCCGCAGGAAGCCCCGCCAACCGGACCAGGAGAAGGCAAGGCTTTCCCCGGTCCGGTTGCGGGTGTTGCGCACGAAGGCACCGGACTCGTGGAGAGCCACCTCGACGCAATCGTCGTTGTCCGAGTAAGTGCTCTTCCGCCACAGCAATGCGGAATGTTCGCCGCCGACGACCATCCGGCACCTCTCCCCTCAGGGCCCCGACCTGGACGAGGTGACGATCAGCGTATGGCACTCGACGGTCACCGGAGAACCGCCGAGAGAGCGAGCGCCATTGCTCCGCGCTCAGCACGTGATCACGCCGAGGTGGAATGGGGTCCCGGCACCAGCGCCGGCATTGTTCGATTAGGAAGCGGGCATCTCCTCCATCAGTCGGTCGATCACGACGTCGAGCGTCTCCGGCGGCGGCGCCAACTGCTCCAGGGTGATGAACCACTCGACGTACTGGCTGACCTGCTTCGGGTTGTTCTGGACGACCGTGCTGCCCCCGGGCCACTCCAGGTAGACCACGTGGTCCTGGTCTTCGGTGGCGAACTCGAAGACCTCGAAATTGCCGCGCATGCCGCGGTGGATGCCCCGGTCGAACGTCAGCACCTGGATGGTGACGTTCGGCTGCCGGCCCCACTCCTTGATCAGCTCCAACTGCTTGCGCATCACGGCCGGACCGCCGACCCACCGCCGCAGCGCCGCCTCGTCCATGATGAAGAAAGCGCGCACCGCGTCCTCGCCGCGAAGGATGCGTTGGCGGTCCATGCGCAGCTTGACCTTGTACTCCAACTGGTCCTCGCTGGAGTACATGCGCAGGATCTCGCGCGCGTAGTCCTCGGTCTGGAGCAGGCCGGGGATGACCAGCGACTGGTACTGCCGGATCAGGGAAGTCGACGACTCGAACTCCAGCAGCGTGATCATGGCGGGGTCGAGGTTGTTCTTGTACCGGTCCCACCACACCCGCTGACGTCCGGCGCGGGCCGTCTGGACCAGGTCGTCGATGAACTCCGGCGACTCGCCGTAGAACTGGAGCAAGGCGCGCAGATCGGTCGTCGAGATGTTCACCGCGCCGGTTTCGATGCGGATGACCTTGCTCGTGGACCAGTCCAGCGCATCGGCGACTTCCCGTTGTGTGCGGCCGGCCCGGTCGCGCGCCTTTCGCAGTTCGGTGCGCAAACGGCGTTGCTGGACCACAGGGTTGCTCACCTGCGCCACAGAGATCCACCTTCCGATCCGCTCCCATGCCATCTGCTATGTGGCATATAGCCAACCGTAAGACCGCTTGGTAACGTCGTGCAAGCCGACATTGCGGACTGTCGCAGTCGGCCTCCTGGCCGGACGGAGTTCCGATGGGCAAAGAGACGTGGGTGACCGAAAGGCGAGTACTGCTCGTCATTCGCAACCTGACGTCTTTCCACCGCCTCCTCGAAGTGGTCGACGGCCTGTTCGCCGGACAGCGCGTCGCCGTGAAGTTCACCATCGACAAGGGCTCCGAATACGTCGGCGACCTGCGCAAACACCTGATCGAAACCGGTTGTGACGTGTTGCCCTGGCAGCACGCGGCCAAGATCGAGTTCGACGCGATCCTGGCCGCGCACGCCGGCAGCGCGTTGCGCCGACTGCGCGGGCCGATCTTGACCATCGCCCACGGAGCCGGTTATCCGCGCATCGTGCCCGAGACGACGGGCTCCACCAATTCACCCACCGGAGTGGCTCGCAGCCAACTGGTCCACGACGGCCGAGTCATTCCCGCAAAAATAGGGCTTTCCCACGAGGAGCAATACGCGCTCGTCGCGCGGACGTGTCCGGAGGCGCTGGAGAACTGCGTCGTCATCGGCGACCCGGTCGCCGACCGACTGCGGGCCAGCACGGCTCTGCGCGAGCGCTACCGCCGGGCGCTGCGGATCCGGCCGGACGAGCGGCTGGTGCTGGTGACCTCGACCTGGGGGCCCAACTCGGCGCTGGCCGCCGGTCCCGACCTGCCGCAGCGGCTGCTCGCCGAACTGCCGCTGGGCGGCTACCGGGTCGCCTTGGTGCAGCACTGGAACATCAGCCAGGCGCACTCGCGGTACGAGGTCGCGCAGCAGTTCCGCGACGGCACCCGGTGCGGGCTGATCACCATCCCGCCGCACCGCGGTTGGCAGGCCGCGCTCCTCGCCGCCGACCTGGTGGTCGGCGACCACGGTTCGGTCACCTTCTACGGGGTGGCCCTGGGCAAGCCGCTGCTGCTGGCCAGTGACGGCGGCTGCGAGGTGGACCCCGCGTCGGCCAACGCGGAGGTGTGGCGCAAGGCCCGCGCGCTGGACCTCGACGCGCCCCTGCGCCCGCAGGTGGAGTCCGCGCTGGAAGACGGTGGCGACCCGGCGCTGCGGGCCATCACCGACCGGGTCCTGGGCCGTCCCGGCGAGGGGAAAGCGCTGGTGCACCGGGTGTTGTGCGCGATGATGCGCATGCCGGTCCCGACGACCCCGCCGGTGGAGCCGGTGGAGCCGCACCGCGTGCCCCCGCGCGAGCCCGTCGGGGCGCAGGTCGTCACCGCCTCGCTGCGGTTCCCCCGCAACATCACGCTGGAGCGCTTCCCGCACCTGCTCAGCGCCCGGCGGCCGGACACCGACACGGCGCCGATGCTGGTGGTGGACGAGTCGGTGGTGGACCCCACGGTCCGCCACAACGCCGACATCGTGGTGCGCAACGAGGTGGCCGAGGACCCGAGGGGGTGGGTCAAGGCGAAGCTGGCGGAACACCCGGGCGCGGCGATCGCGGCGGCGGCCACGGAATCGGGCTCGGTGGTGGGCTTCCGCGACGAACCGGCGGTGGACGTGCCGGACGTCGGCCCCTCCACCGCCGCCTGCGCCCTGCACCACTGGGTCAGCCTCCGCCGCCGACGACCACCGCGGAAGGGGGCGGCCCTGGTCGTCCACGACAACGATGTCGCACACTTCGTGCCACTACCGGCAAGGCCGCCGACGGCCCACGCGTCCTAGGGCGTGTCCTGCGGATCTTTCTCATGATCGTGTGCAGATGATGGTGTGTGGTGGGACGTGGTGAGCTGACGGACAAAGCGTGGGCGGTGATCGCGCCGTTGCTGCCCGCGCAGTGTGGGCAACCTTCCCCACCCCGGGGCAGGCCGGCGACAACCCGCAACTGCTGCCGCTGCTCGACGACATCCACGACATCGCCCTGGACGGGCGGCGGGTGCGGGCCGGGCGGATGATCGCCGACAGGGCCCATGCCCACCCGAACACCCCCACCGCGTTACGGCCGCGACGGGTCAAGCCCACGAATCCCGAACGCACAAACCAGACCCGCAGGACAGGCCCTAGCCGCCCGCGCCCGCGCTCAAGCGCTCGGGCCGAACCAGCTCAGGACCTCGGCGCTGCGGGGGTTGCCCGCGTCCCGGTACAGCTCGAACAGGCGCTCGGCGGAGTGCCGGAACAGGTCTTCGTCCTGCTGTTCGCGGGCGACGACGACCATGACCTCCAGGGCCTGCGCTTCCTTCACCGGCTGGCGGCGCGACCGGGTCGTGGTGATCGCGGCGGTCAGGACGCGGCGGGCGTCGGCGACGCGGCGCAGTGCCTCGTAGGCGCGGCCCAGGGCGATGTGCACGCGGGCCGTGGACATCTCGTCGCGCAGGCGTTCCAGCAGGCGCCGCGCCTCCTCCAGCACGGGCAGCGCCAGGGCGGCCTTGCCCGCGCGCACCAGGGCGTCGCCGAACTGGTAGGCCTGCACGCCGATCGCGCGCGGGTCGCCCAGCCGTCTGCTGATCACCAGGGCGGACTCGAACTCGCGGGCCGCGTCGTCGTAGCGCTCCTGCTCGCGCAGCAGCAGCCCGTAGGACTCGTGGACCATCGCGCGTCCCAAGCCGTTGTCGGCGATCACGCGCTCGGCGCGGGACAGCTCCACCCGGGCCGCCTCGAACTCGTGCAGCTCGATGTGCGCCCGCGCCAACTGGTTGCGCAACCGGCACTCGGCGGCGCGGTCCCCGACCTCGGCGGCGGAGTCCACCCCGATGCGGTGGGCGTCGATCCAGTCCGAGTAGTGCTTCCGGCTGTGGTAGAAGGCCCACAGCGCCTCGCACAGCTGCCAGGCGGCGGTGTGGTGGCCGATGCGCGCCGCCAGCCGGACGGCCGCCAGCAGGTTGGTGCGCTCGGTCTCGAACCACTCCATGCCCGACCCGGCGTCGAACGGGTGCGGCCACGGCGCCAGGTCGTGCCGGGCCAGCCGCCACCGCGCCGGGCCCAGCACCGCGTGGTCGGCCGCCGCCGCCCCGAGCAGGTACCACTCGACGGCCCGCCGCTCCACCGCCGCGCGCTCGTCCTCCCCGTCCCGCTCGGCCTGGTGCGACGCGTGCAGGCGCACCAGGCCGTGGAAGCGGTAGCGGTCGGCGGTGTGCTCCTCGACCAGGTTCACGCCCCGCAGCACCGCGAGCTGCTCCTCCGCCTCGGCCACCGTCGTGCCCGCCATCGCCGCCGCCACGCCGGCGTCGAAGTCACCGCCCGGGTGCAGGCCCAGCACCCGGTACATCCGCCGCGCCGCCGGGGACAGGTCGTCGTACGCCGCGTCGAAGACGTGTTCCACGAGGTTCTCCCCCTCTACGGACAGCCTGCTGAGGCGCTTGCGGTCGTCGGACAGGTGCTGGGCGTAGCGCGCCACGGTCCAGCGCTCCAGCCGGCCCAGTTCGGCGCCGACCACTTTCAACGCGATCGGCAGCCCCGCGCACAGGTCGACTAATCGGCGGGTGGCGGAGGGTTCGCGGCTGATCCGGTCGTCGCGGACCATGTGCGCCACCAACGTCGTGCCGTGCTCTTCGTCCAGCGGGCGCAACTCCACCGCGTGCGCGCCGTCGATGGCCAAGCCGCTGAGCCGCCGCCTGCTGGTGGCCAGCACGACGCTGCCCGGCGAGGTCGGGACCAGCGACCGGACCTGCGCGGCGTGGTCGGCGCCGTCGAGCACCACGAGCACGCGGGAGCGGGCGGTCAGGCTGCGGAACAGGGCGACCCGCTCGGGCAGTTCGGGCGGGATGTAGTCCCACGGCACGCCGAGCGCGCGCAGGAACGCGCCGGCCACGTCGGTGACGGCGATGCCGCCGTGGTGGCGGTAGCCGTCGAGGTCGGCGAACAGGTGCCCGCCGTCGAACCGGTCGGCGTGCCGGTGTGCCCACTGCAAGGCGCACGCGGTCTTGCCGACGCCGGCCATGCCGCTGAGCACGACGATCGCCGCGCCACGCCCGCCGCCGCCGGCCGCGACCTCGATGCGGTCGATCTCGCGCTGCCGGTTGACGAACCCGTGCGGCGCGGGCGGCAGTTGGCGGGGCCGCTTCATCCGGGCTGGTGCCGCCGGGCTGATGACGGTGACCTCGTCGATCACGTTGGCCTGGACCACCCCGCCGAGCACCGGTGCCGAGACCTCGTTGCGCGCGAGCCGCGTGGCCGGCTCGCCGCGCGCGGACAGGGCGCTGAGTGCCGCTCGCGAGCTCATGTCCGGTTTCATCGGCGTCTCCCCGGCCCGGGTGCCGCCCAGTATCACACCTGCCGGGTCGGGCCGGCAGGCAATTGGCGGCCGATGTGACCGCATCGCCGTACTCCGCAACGTTTCGCAGCGTGGCGGATGTGTCACCCGAACGGCGGTCCACGCTGGTAGGAGCGTGGTTTTCGGCGAAACGCGTTGCACCGCGGGTACAGGTGCATCGGCAATTGTTTCGCATTCTTCGTCACCGCTCCCGCCACCGGACCCGCGCAAGCGAAGCCATATGCTGAGTGTCGTTCATGGACGGTGGGAGGGCGTGTGCGGTACGCGGCGATCGGGGACAGTTTCACCGAGGGGGTCGGTGACGAGCGGCCGGACGGGTCGCCGCGCGGGTGGGCGGACCTGGTGGCCGAAGGGCTCGCCGCGGCGTTGGGCGAGCCGGTGTCCTACGCGAACTTCGCCGTGCGGGGGCGGTTGTTGGAGCCGATCGTCACCGAGCAGCTCGAAGCGGCGTTGGCGCTGTCGCCCGCGCCGACCGTGATCACCCTCAACGGCGGCGGCAACGACATGATGCGGCCCGGGATGGACGGGCGGCGGTTGGCCGAGCTGACCGAGCACGCGGTGCGCCGGTGCCAGGAGGCCGGGGTGCGGATGGTGCTGCTCAGCGGCGCGGACCCGTCGCAGCGGCTGCCGTTCGGGCGCACCATCCACCAGCGCGGCGTGGAGCTGACGGCGGCGGTGAAGGAGATGGCCGCGCGGTACGACCTGACGGTGGTCGACATGTTCAACGACGCCGAGATCCGCAAGCCCGGCTACTGGTCCCCCGACCGGCTGCACCTCAACGCGGCCGGCCACCACCGCGTGGCGGCGCACGTCCTGACCGCGTTGGGCCACACCACCCCTTCGGAGCCCCTGGACCACGAGCCCGAGGTCCGCCGCCTGCTCACCGAGGCCCGCTACTACCGGCAGCACGTCCTGCCGTGGTTGAGCCGCCGCCTGCGCCGCCGCTCCTCGGGCGACACGGTGACCGCGAAGCACCCGACGTGGACGACCGTCGACGCCCGACCGCGGGTGTGACGTGCTGATCGTCCCCTCCGACCCGCTGCGCCCCCGCCGCCCCGACGAGCACTTCGCCCCGGAGGCCGACGCCGCCCGCGAGGCCGGGGTCGAGGTCGCCCTGGTGGACCACGACGCCCTGGCCCGTCCCGACGAGGCCGTCCGGCGGGTGCCGGCGGGCGAGGCCGTGTACCGGGGTTGGATGATGTCCGCCGACCGCTACCAGGGCTTCGCGGACGCCCTGGCCCGGCGGGGCGTGGTGCTGCGGACGAGCGCCGAGGACTACAAGCGGGCGCACGAACTGCCCGGCTGGTACGCCGACCTGGCCGCCGTCACCCCGGAGTCGGTGTGGACGTCGGGCGACGAGCGGGAGGCGTTCGACCGGGCACGCCAGGAGCTCGGCTCGGGACCGGCGGTGCTGCGCGACTACTCGAAGTCCATGAAGCACCACTGGGACGAGGCCGCGTACATCCCCGACGTGGCCGACGCGGCGGCGGCGTGGGCGGTCGCACGGCGGTTCCGGGAATTGCGCGACGACGACTTCACGGGCGGTTTCGTGCTGCGCCGGTTCGAGGAGTTCACCTCCGCCGAGGTGCGCACGTGGTGGGTGGACGGGGTGTGCCGCCTGGTCGGCCCGCACCCGGACACCCCCGACAGCCCGGTCCCCGACCCGGACCTCTCCGAGATCGGGCCGCTGGTCGCGGGCCTGCGCCTGCCGTTCGTGACGGCCGACCTGGTGCGGCGGGCGGACGGCCGGTGGCGGGTGGTGGAGGTGGGCGACGGGCAGGTGAGCGACCGCCCGCGCTCGGTCGCGCCGGAAGTGCTGGTCAGGGCGCTCATCCAGGAGCGGGAGACCCTTCCGCCGATCGGGTGAAAGCGGCGGGTGACGTCACCGACACGTAACGCAGGTCACAGTTCGGTCGACTCCCGTTGTGGCGCGACCGCCCTGCGGGGTCGTGCCCTGACACACCACACCCGTTCCGGCGCATGGCATCGGGGGCCATCCGCCGTCGAAAGGCGGTCTGGCCATGCGGTCGCACCCTGCTCGGCGCCGTTTCGCGCGCACGTCCCGGCGGATCACCGCCACCCTCACCAGCTTCGCGCTCACCCTGCTCGGCCTGGTGGCGACCACGCCGCCGGCGCACGCGCAGGACGCGGACGTCGCGGCCATCGCCGCCGGCCTGCAGAAGTTCGCCGACTTCAGCCGGGCGCTGGGCTCGGTGGGCGAACTGGGCAAGGCCGTGCCGCTGCTCGGGGTCAGCCCCGGCGGCGCGCTGGGCTTCCAGGACCTGATCGCCAAGACGGTCCACGAGCCGTTGAAGGACAAAGACCACTTCAGCGACCTCGCCGGCAGCTACCCGCTGGGCGGCGACCGCCCCGGCACGCTCACCGTCGCCACCAGCCAGAACGGCTCCGTGCAGCGCGTGGACGCGACCCTGCACGTCACGAAGGTCGCCGACCAGCAGCCGGTCGGCGTGGCCAATTCGAGCCCACCGCTGACGTTCACCACCTCCGGCGCGGTGGACGTGACCTTCACCCTCGACGCCACGCTGCACTTCGCCTACGACAGCGCGAAGAACTGGTTCTACCTGGTCAAGGACGACGCCTCCCCCAAGCTCACCGTGGGCGTGAAGGGCGAGCTGGACGCGAGCGCCTCCCCCACCGCCGGTTTCGGCATCCTCGGCGTGGACCTGGACAAGGCGAACTCGCACGTCACCGTCGAAGCGAACATCGCCGCGACCGCCGACGACCCCGACGGTGACGGCAGGCTGGCCACCGACCCGCCCGGGTCGGGCACCGGCACCGCCGAACTCGCCGCCTCCGGCGCGGCGGCGGGCCTGTTCCACATCGGACTGGCCTCCCCGGCCGGCAAGGTCGACGCCGCCCTCCAGTTCACCGCCCAGTCCCTGGCCGGCACGTCGGTCGGCGGCATCACCGGCAAGGTCGAGGTGAAGTGGCCCGACATCGCCACCGGCTCCCCCGCCGTGACCGTGGGCGCCTCGGACCTGGCGCAGCTCACCCGGTTCACCACGCTGAGCCCGCGTGACCTGCTGGAGGGCCTGAGCCACCTGGTCAACTCGATCGAGGCGATCCAGCGCGCGCAGTGGGGCGACCAGGCCAAGCCGATCGGCAACGTGAACCTGCCGTTCATGCGCGGCACGCTGGCCGACGCCGTCGCCGCGGGCTCGGTGCTCAAGGAGTTCGTGGACGCCAACGTCTTCAACCCGGCCAAGGGCGACGACCCCGCCAAGGCCGGGCTGCCGAAGTTCAGCTCCATCCAGGAGATGTTCTCCAAGCTCAACACGGGTCCCATCGCCGTCTCGGGCGTGGACTTCAACGACACCACCAAGAAGCTCGCCTTCACGCTCACCATGACCCGCACCGCGCCCAACGACGGCGCCAAGCTGGACGTGGTCGCCGAGCTGACCTCGGGTCAGGGCGCGGACGTCAGCTACGAGGCCAAGAAGCTCAAGCACGTCAACAAGACCAAGCCGTGGCCCGTGGACGGGTTCAAGGGCCGGATCGTCTCCGCCGGCACCTCGCAGGGCGTGGTGAAGACCAACTCCGCCGACGAGATCGAGCTGGAGGAGCCGTGGTCCGCGGGCACGCCCGCGCCCGGCGCCGCCTACAAGGTCAACTCCCCCGACCCGATGACCGGCCAGGTCACCTTCGGGGACACGTTCGCGTCCAAGGGCCTGCGCGACGCGAACGGCCTGACCGCCACCGCGACGGTGAAGCCGGGTTTCGTCGCCACGGCCACCCTGGTGCTGGACCTGCGCGACCCGATCAAGGGTGACGCGTGCAAGCCGCTGGACCCGGACGCCGCCGCCACCGGCTGCCCGTTCGCGGACAAGAACCCGGACGGCACCACGACCCTGGTCACCAGCCTGCCCCGCACGCCGGACCGGTTCCTGCTGCGCACCGGCGGCGACCTGATCAAGGCCGACGCGCCCGTGGACACCAAGGTCGACGTCAACGGCAGCGTGGGCTACCTGAAGGTCCACCTGTCCGGTGACCTGTCGATGTCCAAGAAGGACGGTTCGGCGAACATGCTGACCGTGGGCCTGAAGAAGGTCGGCGACGCGGACGGCGACCTGCCGCTGGCGCAGGTGTTCCCCAAACTGGTGGACGACCTGGCCACGCCCGCGAAGGAGCCGGAGAACCTGCTCACCGTCGCGGTCGGCGCGAAGGCGAACGCCACCGTGAAGCTCGACGTCCCGGGCATCACGGACTTCTTCGGCGGCCCGGTCGAGGTCGGCGTGTCGATGCCCGACATCACCACCCCGTCCGCCGTGGACTTCACCGGCCTGGACAAGCTGGACAAGGCCAAGGCGTTCGACTTCGACCCGGACAACCCGCGCGCCATGTTCGGCCAGATCCTCAAGGCGTTGCAGGTGCTCAACGGCTCGTTGCAGAAGGTGGACGGCGACGGCTCGGTGAAGACCGCGCTGACCACCCCGCTGCCCGTGGTCGGCAAGTCGCTGAGCGACCTGCTCGGCAGCGCCGACTCCGGCTCCGGGCCGAAGGTGTCGTACGGCAACACGACCTTCAACGGCAAGGACGTCGGCTACATCGAGGACACCGGCCGCACGTTCGGCGACGACCACGAGAAGCGGGCCGTGCTGGTCGGCACCCAGGTGGGTGTCGTGGTGGACGCGAACCAGAACCGCGTGCTGCTGAGCGAGAAGTGGACGAACCCGCCCGCCAAGGGCACCGCCTACACCTTCCGCAGCCCGCTGGAGGACGCGGTCGACAAGCTGACCGCCGCCCCGCCGGACTACCTGCAGGACATGGTGGCGATCCTCAACGACGCGCTGCCGGACGGCAGCGGGGTGTCCTTCGCCTACCAGGAGGTCGACTCCAAGCCGTCCATCGTGCTGAACGTGGACGTGAAGCGGAACGTGGCCACGGCCCAGCCGGTGCGGTTCTCGTTCACCGACGAGAAGGGCACGGGCCGGTCGCTGGTCTCCGCCGAGGGCGAGGCCGTGGCGAACCTGGCGCTGACCGGGTCCACCAAGGTCGGGTTCGTGCTGCCGCTGGACAAGGACGGCACCCCGGACAACGCCACCGAACTGAAGGTGCTGCCGAACTCCACCGTCGACCTGACCGCGCACGGCGGGATCTCCGGCGTGGTGAAGTCCTCCATCGGCCCGTTGTCGATCGCGCTGGGCAACCCCGGCGGGTCGGAGAAGGCCGTGGTGAACGCGCACTACAACGCCCACCTGGGTTACGGCCCCGGCGGCACGGCACCGGTCTCGCTGGCCGATTTCGTCAAGAACGTCTCGCTGAGCCTCAACGGCGACAACCAGCCGGTGACGTGCCCGGGTGACCCGGAGGCGGACACGGACCTCGCGCTGTGCGCGGTCATGCCGGTGTTCGTCAGCTCCGACAACCAGAACTGGACCAAGCTGGCCGGACCGGGTGACTCGTTCATCGTCCGGCTGCCGCGCCAGGTGGACAACCTCGGTGAGGCGTTCTCGTTCACGCCGGACCTGCCGGGTGGGGTCAAGCGGTTCGAGATGCCCACCGACATCGGCCAGAAGATCCTCGACGCGCTGCTGGACTTCTCGCAGTTCGGCGACGGCATCGAGAAGTACCTGGCCATGATCGAACGGGCGCTGCGCACGGCCGCGTTCGACGGCAAGCTGCCGCTGGTCGGCGACGACCTCCAGCAGGGCGCGGACAAGTTCGGCCAGTTGCGCGCGAAGATCCAGCAGGCGATGGCCCAGATGCCCGGCGGCGGGCGGGTGAACAACACCGGCGAGCTGGCCGACTGGGTCAACAACCACCTCAAGCCCGCGGTGGGCAGCGCGGTCACGGTCGGCTTCACCTGTGACGCCACGCTGCAACCCGCGACCAACCCCACCGCGTCCGCGCAGGGCACCAAGGGCACGACCAAGTACGAGTACGGGATCGTGGCCTCGGCGCAGGGCAAGGACGCGCCGCCGGCGTACGTCGAGGTGCTTGACGGCAACACCACCATCGGCAACGACAACTTCAACACCCTGGGCTGGACCAAGTCCGCCTACGCCACCAGCTACAAGATCATCCGCAAGGACGGCAGCGACTGGAAGGTCGTCGCCGAGGGTCTGAGCAGCGCGACGGTGGCCTACGAGGACAAGAGCCCGACGCTCAACGGCCCGGCCTACACGCCGGAGACCACGAACCCGAAGCTGTCGGACTGCCCGGACGCGGCGGCGTTGCAGGACATCACCGGTGCCACCTTCACCTTCGACCTGTGCGACGGCAAGGTGGACCCGAGCGACACCTGCGCCACCAACGAGCTGAGCCTGAACCGCCCGCTGGACCTGGGCATCCCGGGCCTCTCGCTGCGCGAGTCCGCCGACCCGGCCAAGCGCACCGGCGTCACGGCGGGCCTGTCCTACCGGCTGCACGTGAAGGTCGGCGTGGACAAGAGCACCGGCTTCTACGTTGCCACGCAGGACATCGACCGCCCGGAGTTGGGCCTCAAGCTCGGCTTCACGCTGCCCGCCGACATGAAGGCGCAGCTGGCCTTCCTGGAGGTCGGGCTCAAGCAGCACGCGGGCGGCGCGACCGACCTGTTCTCCGGCAAGTTCCTGGTCGACCTGCACAAGAAGGGCCAGGCCGCCTGCTTCGAGAACTGCGCGGTCGACAACGACGCCCGCATCGCGCTGGCCGACCTGGCCGACGTGACGCAGGTGGCGGACGTGTCGCTGGCGGCGAAGGTCGGCATCGACTGGGACTTCGACGTCACCGCCGGTCCGCTGCCGGGCATCTCCGGCTGGTTCCACCTGAAGTGGGAGTGGAGCCTGGGCCAGAAACCCGGCGACGGCACGCCGGAGATCGCCTTCAGGGACGTGACGCTCAACGCCGGCAAGTTCCTGGGCGCGGTGCTCAAGCCGATCGTGGAGAAGGTGGCGCTGTTCACCAAGCCGATCCAGCCCATCCTGGACCAGCTCTACGCGCCGATCCCGGTGCTGTCGGACCTCTCGCGGGCGGTCGGCGGCGGTGACGTCAACCTGGTCACCATCGCCAAGGCGTTCAGCACCATCGCGGGCGGCCCGGACCTGGAGTTCGTGGACAAGATCCTGAAGACCATCCAGCTGGTCAGCCAGATCACCAACGACGGCGGCGCCATCAAGATCGGCGACTTCACCGTGCTGGGCGACGAGGCCCTGAGGACGGAGAACTCGCCGGACACCGCCGCGAAGCTGATCAGCCTGCCCGGCGACGAGCCCGCCGACCTGCGCGGCGACGTCGACGCGGCGAACGGCGGCCACGGCCTGATCGGCGGAGGCGGCAAGAGCGAGTCCGCCGGGTTCACCTTCCCGATCCTGGAAAAGCCGGTCAAGCTGTTCGGCCTGCTCATGGGCCAGGACGTGGACCTGATCAAGTTCGACTCCGGTCCCCTGCGACTGGCGTTCTCCTACAGCCAGTCCTTCGGCCCGGTCTACGCGCCGCCGCCGGTGCTGGTCAGCATCTCCGGCAGCGCGTCGGTGGAGGCCCGGTTCCGCGCCGGGTTCGACACCTACGGCCTGCGCAAGGCGATCGAGAACAAGCAGGTCGCCGACATCCTCGACTCCATCTACCTGGAGACCACCGACGACGCCGGCAAGCCGCTGCCGGTGGTGACCTTCCGCGGTGAGCTGGCGGCCGGCGCGGCGGTGAGCGTCGTGCTGATCGAGGTGGGCATCAAGGGCGGCGTGGCGCTGACCATCAACCTGAGCTGGGCGGACCCGAACAACGACGGCAAGTTCCGGTTCTTCGAGTTCACCAAGGTCGCGCTGAACAACCCGATGTGCTTGTTCAACATGGACGGCAGGCTCAGCCTGTTCCTGAAGGTGTACATCACCATCGGGTTCTCGCCGTTCAGCGTGTCGTTCGACTTCACGCTGGCCGACATCACGCTGCTCGACTTCTCCGTCAAACCCAACTGCGAGCCACCACCACCGGTCCTGGCACACCCGGACGGCACCACGCTCGTGCTGCACGTCGGTGACGGCCAGACGGGTGCCCGCGGCGACTCGGCGTGGACCGCGCGGGACAACGAGGAGAAGTGGACCGTCACCCAACTGGTGAACAAGGACGGCGGGTTCGAGGGCTTCGCGGTCAGCGCGCTCGGGTTCCGCGAGGAGCACCGGGACAAGAACCTGACCAAGGTCTTCGCGGACGCCACCAACGACGTCGGCAAGCGCGTGTTCGTCTTCCAGGGCGACGGCGACAAGAGCGGCGCGGGTGAGGACAAGGCGGCCGAGGCCAAGCCGTTCGACAAGGCGGTCGAGGTGACCGGCGGCAAGGGCGACGACTCGATCAAGACCGGCATCGGCCCGTCCACGGTCAACGGTGGTCCGGGCAACGACCAGATCACCACCGGCGACCTGCACACCGCGTTCGGCGGCAAGGGCACGGCCACGGTCAACGGCGGCGACGGCGACGACTCGATCACCGTCGGCGGGGCGGGCGACGTGGTGAACGGCGGTCCGGGCAACGACCGGATCGCGGCGGGCCTGGGCGTGAACACGCTCGACGGCGGCGACGGTGACGACACCATCGGCATCGGCTCCGACAGCCCGCTGGCCGAGACCAACCCGGGCAAGCCGGAGTACGTGGCCCAGCAGAACACCATCGTCGGCGGCCACGGCAGCGACAAGATCTCCGGCGGCTCCGGCCCGGACACTATCTACACCAGCTTCCGCATCGGCGACCCCGCCGACGAGACCGGGGTGGACGAGCCTGGCTGGCCGGACAAGACGACGGTCAACGGCGACATCGTGGACGCCACCAACACCGTGGACACCGGCACGGGTACGGACACCGTGTACGGCAGCCAGGGCGTGGACATGGTCACCGGGCACTCGAAGCCCGACCAGGTCGACGACATCCGCGGCGGCGGCAACAACGACGTGCTGACCGGCGGGTTCGGCAAGGACAAGGTGTTCGGCGGTCCCGGCCACGACTACGTGATCGCGGAACCGTCCGACGTGGGCGGCGAGACCGGCTCGGGCGACTTCGGCCCGCTGCGCTCGGTGGGCCACCGGCCGCTGCCCGCGAACGTGAGCCCGTCGTCGAAGCTGCTGGTCGGCGGGTACGGCAACGACCACGTCATCGGCGGCGACGGCGGTGCCGAGATCTACGGCGACCGCTACGCCAACCCGTGCACCCCGCCCGGCGACCCGGCGTCCAAGCCGCCGGCCGAACCGCTGGACAGCGCGGACGGGCGCGACCTGATCACCGGTGGCACCGGGGTCGAGGTGGTCGCGGCCGGCGGCGCGGCGGACGACGTGGACCTGCGGGCCGGTGTCGATGTGGCGTGCGGCCAACTCGGCGACGACGTCATCGGCGGCGGCAACGACGACGACACGCTGTACGGCGGCGGCGGGCTCGACCTGGTGTACGGCGACGCCGGCAAGGACCACGTCTACGGCAACGACGACAACGACACCCTCTACGGCGGCACGCAGGACGACGTGGTGGAGGGCAACAACGGCTCCGACACCGCGTTCGGCGGCGCGGACTCCGACGTCGTGGTCGGCGGCACCCGCAAGGCCGGCGAGGCCGACCAGGGCGACACCCTGTACGGCGACTCCGGCGCGGACCTGGTGATCGGCGACAACGGCGACGGGCCGGTGGCCACCGGCGGACCGTTCGACCTCGACGGCGCGAACGCGGCGGCGGGCGGTCCGGACTTCGTGTTCGGCGGCGACTCCGATGACCGGGCGTTCGGTGGTCTGGCGCACGACGAGGTGTCCGGTGGCGTGAACGACGACTACCTGGAGGGCAACAACGCCGACGACGTCGTGCACGGCGACAGCGGCGAGGACCGGGTGATCGGTGGCTCTTCCCAGGTGGCGTCCACTGTGGACGGCCACCAGGTGGGTCGGCCGGACGCCGGGGACAAGCTGTTCGGCGACTCCGGTCCGGACCTGATCACCGGTGACAACGCGGTGCTCGCCCTGGGTGAGTCCTCGCCGATCACTTCGGGCCGCGGGTTCGGCAAGCAGCACAAGATCACGCTGCTGGACCTCGGCTACTCCCCCACCGCGGGCACGTCCGGTGACGACGTGATCAGCGGCGGCGGCGAGCAGGACGTGGTCCTGGCCCAGGGCGGTGCCGACACCGTCACCGGTGACGACGCCGACGACTACGCCGAGGGCGGTCCGGGCACGGACACGATCTCGGGCAACGAGGGCCAGGACGACCTGGTCGGCGGCTCGTCCACGGAGGAAGCCGCGGGCGTCGGACAGCCCGACGTCGGCGACACCATCCACGGCGACAACGGCCAGGACGTGGCCATCGGCGACAACGGTTCGCTGCTGCGCACCGGCCCGCCGTCGCGGCTGACGCAGGAACGCGGCATGACCGCACGCGGGATCGTGCTGCTGGACCTGGGCCTGACCCCGCACGCCGACTCCTCCGGCGCGGACGAGGTGTGGGGCGACGACGCCACCGACGTGCTGCTCGGCCAGGCCGGTCCCGACCGCCTCAAGGGCAACGGTGCCGACGACTACGTCGAGGGTGACCAGGGCGTCGACTGGATCGAGGGCAACGACGGCAACGACGACCTCGTGGGCGGCAGCAGCACGCCGCTGACCGGGTCCTCGGGGCAGACCGACGCCGCCGACGCGATCTTCGGCGGCAACGGCGACGACGTCGGCATCGGCGACAACGGCGTGGTCAACCGGCCCGCCGCGGGCGAGACCCCCACCCGGGCGACGAAGCGGCTGGCCACCACCGGCGGCAACCCGATCACCGGGCGGGTCGTGGTGGAGTACGACCTCGCGCCAGCGCCCCCGGCCGACCGGTACGGCGACGACCGGATGTCCGGCGGGTCGGGCGTGGACGTGCTGTGGGGCCAGGACGGCGGGGACTTCCTGTCCGGCGGCGGCCAGGCCGACTACCTGGAGGGCAACGGCGGCGCGGACGTGCTGCGCGGCGACCTCGGGCTCGGCGAGGCCTCCTCGGAGACCACCGTGGTCCCGCTGGCCGACCCGGGCTGGCCCGGCACGCCTTCGGGTGCGCTGGACGGCTCCGACCCGTCACACGGCCAGGACGACATGATCGGCGGCAGCGCGGCGGCCGGGTTCCGCGACGGCGGCGACGCCTTCGAGGGCAACGGCGCCGACGACGTCGAGCTGGGCGACAACGGTTCGCTGGTGCGGACCTTGGAGGGCCAGCCGGGGTCGATGAAGGAGAAGGTGTACGCGCAGCGGTACGCGGCCGGCCTGGTGCCGGACAACGCCACCGTGTCCCGCACGCACGACCCGGACCTGCCCGGCCCGTCCACCCGGTTCTGCACCACCGCACAGGCCACGTGCGAACCGGTGGGTGCCTTCGGCAACGACACCATGTTCGGTGACGACGGCAACGACGGGATGTGGGGTCAGGACGGCGACGACACCATGACCGGGTCCGCCGGCGACGACGACATGTACGGCGAGCTCGGCAACGACACCATGTCCGGCAACGACGGCGAGGACGCCATGGTCGGCGACCGCGGCGGTGTCGTGAACGAGCGGCTCAACGCCGACGACGTGGCCGCCCGCGGCTTCACGACGACGTTGAGCTCGGTGCCGCAGGAGTCCTACACCGGTTTCCGGCTCGGTTCCTACGACCGGCGCGTGGACCTGCTGCACGACGTGGACGGCGACCAGTTCATCGGCGGGCCTTCCGCTCCGGCCATGCCGCACAACGGCATCGACGAGGGCGGCGACGACCGCATCCGCGGTGGTCTCGGCAACGACAACATCCACGCCGGCTTCGGCGACGACCTGGCCAACGGCGACAGCGGCGGCGATCAGGTCTTCGGCGGCGACGGCGCGGACGCCCTGTGGGGCGGCAAGGGCTGCGACCCCGCCGCACCGACGCCGGACTGCCTGGTCAACGGCACGTTCAACCCCGACGCGCGGGGCGACAACGACCGGTACGTGGACCACGTCTTCGGCGGCATCGGCGGCTCGTCGGCCGCGTCCCAGGCCGGTGCCATCGGCTCGGACGTGATCGACTTCAACCCGCGCGGCACCTACCCCGGCGGTTGCGCGACCGGCCCGTGGCCCGAGTCCCTGGGCAGCGGTTTCGTCGACCCGTGCTCTTGGTTCGAGATGACCAACAAGACCAACGACACCGCCGACCCGGCAACCCAGGCGGACAACCAACACCACCAGGGCACGGACTGGCTCTACGGCGGCTGGGACCGCGACGTGCTGCAGGGCGACGTGGCCGGCAACGGACCCAACCCCGGCGACCGGTTGATGGACTGGTCGGGCGCGTACAACCTGTACACCCACTGCAACGCGGCTTACGGCGGGTACAACGACATCCGCCAGCGGAGCCCGGGGATGGAGACCTTCCTGCAAAAGCTGGCCTGGGGCACGGGCGCCGGCCAAACCGTCACGGACGCCACCACCTCGGGCACGTCGGCGTTCCGCGAACTGGCCCTGGTCTACCCGTCCGACAACAACGCCCACGGCACCGGCCAGGCGTACCCGACAACCCCGGGCCACTTCGACGACCCGGTCTCCTGCACCGACTGACCCTCCAGTCCGACCACCTCGGCCGCCCCACTTCCCGGTGGGGCGGCCGTTTTGGTGCGCCCTCACCCCATCCGCCGCCGGCAGAGCCGACCAGCTCTCGGCCGATGCCGCCCCGGCGAACTTGGCGCTCACCGGCCCGACGATGGGCTAGCTTGGGCATGTGTCCACGGTTGCCGAAGGTCGGTACGTTCCCGAGTCGCCCACGGTCCTCGGTGAGCGCTCTGGCTCGGTTGGCACGTTCTCGGTGTACCTCGCGCTGCTGTTCATGGTCCTCGCCGGTCCCGGCGTTGCTGTGTTCGGCACGGTTGTCCAGGACGGTTGGCGCGTGATGGCGTGGGCCGGGCTCGGCGTCACCCTCTTCATGACCCCGCTGGGCGTCTTCTTCATGCGCAGCCTGGCCCGAAGCAGGAAGGCCGAGCGCCGGGTCCGCGAGGTCGGTGTCCCCGCCACCGCCGAGATCGTCGCCGTCACCACCGCCTCGGTCGGTGAAGACACCGGTGTCGAGCTCACCCTGCGCGTCACCGGCGCCGGCGTCCGGCCGTTCACCGGCAAGGTTTCCTGCCTACCCGACGACGACCTCCGCGTCGGCACCACCCTCGACGCCCTCGTCCACCCCACGGACAACGCCTTCACCATCGTCGGCCGCTGATCCCTGGGACCATGGCTCACATGGAGCGACACCCTGTGATCGACCAGTGGCTGGTGGACGAGTTGGGCGAGCAAGGCCGTCTCCTCCAGACCATCCCCCAACCCACCGCCATGCTCCTCGTCGCCCGCCGACCCGACCCGCCCGCCATCCCCGACGCCGTGCTCGACGCGTGGCGTCACATCCTGAGCCGTGGACGGCTCGCGGTGGACCAGTCCGAGGACGCCTACATCGACCACGCCCTCGCCCACGGCCACACCTGGGCCGACATCGCCGACGCACTCGACTTCCCGACCCCCGAAGCAGCCCAAGCCCACCACCGGCACCTCAAGGACGAAATCACCCGCGCCCACCCGAGCAAGCGCCGCCGATGAGCTTGTCGACCGAGGACGAGCGATGTCACACGCGCACGCCGCCGGCTCACAGGTGGGACAGCCGCACAGCACGTCCCTCTCTGCGCTCACCAAGCTGTGCGGCGTAGTGCATCCCGATGACGCTGCCCGTGGCGGCGTGGACGAGTGGGGACCCGGCCGTGCCCGGACCGGTGGTGCAGTCGTGGCGGAGCTCGGTCGCGTCGGCGCCCAGCAGCCGGCCGGGCATCACGAGTTTCCGGCTCTCGGCCGCCGGGCCGACCATCGGGTGGCCGACCACGACCACCAGCGTGCCCGGCACGGGCGCCGGCGCGAACGGCAGGGGCTTGGGGCGGGCAGGTCCGTCGGCCACGCGCAGCAGCACCACCTCGGGATAGGTCGGCAGCACCCTGACGACGTCCCGCACGCGGTACCGCCCGCCGTTGTCGCCGCCGAAATCGACCACGACCTCCCGACCGAGGCTCAGCCGCGGGCCGCTGTCGTCCAGGTGGTCGGCGACGACGAACAACGGTGTCGCGATCACCTCGGGCTCGACCAGGAATCCCGTGCCCCAGCGGCCGCCGTCCACCGGCTCGACGCGGCACACCGCCGCGACGACGTCGTGGAGGCGCCTGGGCGCGTCGGCCAGTCCGTCCCAGCCGAACGCCGGCACGTCGAACGTCCCGTCGTGCACCGGGAACCTCGGACGGTCCGCCGCCCACGCCGTCCACGGTGAGCCCGGGACGAGGTTGGTGGCGATGTCGACGAGGTCCGGTTCGAGCGGGCGACGGGTGCTTCGCGACCACTCGTACAACGCCACGAGCCCCGCGGAGAACGTCGGCACGCCCAACCGCACCGCGCGTTCGAAGTACTCGCCGGCCCGGTCGGGACGGCACAAACCCGCGAGTACTTGGCTGTCGGGCAATCCGGGGAAGTGGCGCAGCATGTTCGGCAAGGCCACCTCGGCGAACCGCGCGGCCTCACCGCGCCGCACGAACTCGTACCCGGCGACGCACCCCAGCAAGGGGTCCACCCACTTGCCGTGCAGCAGATCGACCAGCTCTTCCCGGATCGGGACCGGTTTGCCGGTCGAGTAGTAGCGCTGCGCCAGCTCGATGCGGCGCAGGCCCCGCAGGTCGACCCGCGGACGCCGGCCGCCGCGGATCCCGGGCAACTGGTACTGCTGCACCTCTACCCGGCCGTCCGCCTCCAGCACCACGACGAGAACGGCGACGCGATTCGGCAGCGGGCTGATGGCGTAACGAGTGGGCGTGTGCCCGGGTATGCGCAGTTCGAGCCGGACCTGGTCGCGTGGCAGGTCCACGACCCGCTGCGCGGCCACCGGGAACGCGGGCAACACCTCGAACGGACCCGAGTCGAGGGTGTGGCCCGCGCGGTCCCGGACGACCAGCTCGGTTCCGCCCGGCAGGCCCTCCTCCCGGTTCGAGCCGAGGAGGACGAGCGCGGGTCGAGAGCGATCCTGCACGTCCGCCACACCGAACCGAAGCAGGTCGACCGCAGACGCACTCCTGCCGTTGGCCGCTACAGCGGCGAACGCGAGCAGCGATGCCAGGGACGGTCGAGCGATCGGTTCAGTCCCCCTGGCGAGCCGCACGTAACCGCGTCCGTCGACCTGGATGCCCACGTTCCGCAGGAGCCTCGCGACCCCCGATGCCAGTCGTGGCGACGGGGCGTCGAGCACGACGGACGTGGTGCCGCCGGGTTCGACCTCGACCAACTGCTTGTCGCCACCACCATCCGGCAGCACCAGTCCCACCCGGTACAGGCCCGGTCGCAGCTGCGCGGCCACGTCGCCGGATCCCCCGGCCACCTGCACGTTCTCGTTGTCGCACACGGCGATCACCGCGGAGTGGTCGGGGCTGTGCACGTTCAACCGGCCCGTGGTCGGCGCCTCCTCACCCGGACCCTCCAGCGTGGGCGGCGGCCGATCGGCTCCCCCGGGCGCGTACGGACCGCCCTCGGGCAGGCCCGCGCCCGGGGCAGGCGGCGCGTCTTCGGGAACGACGGTCGGCGGACCTTCGAGCCGGAAGGGGATGACCATCGACTCGTACACCGCGCGGCTGATCTTGGCTTCGCCGAACCCCTCGGCACGGGCCCGGAACGTGTAGTCGAACGGCGGCAGTTCCACCACCGAGGTCGGCTCCACCGGCGGGCCGGAGGTCCACCGCTCGCCCGCGTCGCCCGGCTGCGGACTGGCCACGGTGAGGGTGCAGGCGTCCCTGGCGGCGCCCGGCCGCACCTGGATGCGGACGGTCACCGGCGGCACCTGGTCGGCCGGGACCGCGACCAGCACGGCGTCCTCCGCGCCCGTCATCGGTACCTGGGGTTCCTGGACGAACCCCTCGGTGCCCACCATGCCCGCCAACCGCGGCCGGATAGCGGTCTTGACGTGCCGGGCCAGGGAGCTGAACCGCACTTCGTACTGCTGCTCGCAGGTCGACCACACGAGCGCGGTGCTCACGCCGCGCAGGCCGTCCATCAACAACGGCGTGAACACGCCTTGGTTCAGCCGGGCGTTCGCGGCGGCGCGCCGGCCGAGGGACGTGGCGTACATGATGTGCTGGTCGGCGACGACCGGGGTGCCTCCGCGCACGGGCACCCACGCCACCCCCAGGGAGCCGACGACCGGCCGGAAGGTGTCCTGCAGAGCCAGGTCGCGGCACGCGTCGATGAAGAAGAACTGCTCCAGTGGCGCGACGCCGCGCAGTTCCGTGACCACCGCCGAGAACAGGACGAGGAGGTTCTTGTCCCGGTTCCAGACCACCATGTCCGACGGCACCAGCACGGGCTCCCCCGGTGCCCCGACTTCGACACCGGGAGAGGTGAGCCCGTGCCCCGCGTAGTAGAAGAACAAGCGGTCCGCACCGGCCGCCTCGCCCGAGGAGACCTCGTACAGGGCGTTGCGGATGGCTTCCGACGTCGCCGGACGGTGCGGTGCGGGCACCGGTTCGTGCGGACTGAGCAGCAGGCGCACGTTGTCCGGCGGGACACCGCCTGCCGTGCCGGCCCACTCCGCGAACCGCAGGGCGTCCGCCACAGCGCCTCGGAGTGCGAAATCCGGGTTTTCGTAGCGGTCGATGCCGATCACGATCGCGAAGTTGGCCATGTCCCGTCCCCCGGTCAGCCGAACTCGACTCCGGCCTTCGCCAGCAGCGGGTCGTCGCGCAGCGCCCACAGCGCCACCGCCGTGTTGTGCTTGAGGTAGACACCGCCGAAGTGCAGACCGAGGACCTGGTTGGTCTCCAGGTCCACCAGGCACGACCCGGAGTTGCCGCCCAGGGTGGAGCAGTCGTGGAACACCGTCCCGAGCTCCGGCGAGTACGACATCACCCCGCCGGGTTGGAGCCGTTTCACGTTGTAGATGTCGGAGAACACCCGCTTCATCGCGGCGGGGTCGTTGCGCGGGTCGAACGCCGGGTAGCCCATCGCGTAGACGACACGCCCCACCAGCGAGTCCGGCGGGTTCTCGCGGACCTCGAAGTTCCCGACGCCGCCGGCGAGGTACGGCGACTGCCGGTCGACCTTGAACACCGCCAGGTCGGGTCGCGGCGGGTAGCCGGGGTGCACGCCGACCAGGGAGACGATGTCGACCCGCGTCGAGCCGCCCGCGTCCGGGTCGTCGGTGAAGTCCACCGTCGACGACCCCGGCTCGTAGCCGCCACCGGGGTCGCACATCAGCTCGGCGACGTGCCCGTTGGTCATCAGCACGTCCTCACCCACGAGGAACCCGGTGCCCAGGTACGGCGGTCCGTCCGGTGTCGGGTTCGCCCACTGGATGCGTCCGACCTGCCGGGAGGCTTCCTCGATCCCCGCGCGGTACGCCGTCAGCCCCTGCCACGGCACCTTCGGCGGCTCGAACGCGCCGTCGCGCATCAGGAGCGCGGGTCGCAGCGCGAGGTTGACTATGGCTTCCAAGCCGTCGGCCTCGTCGTCGGTCAGGTCCGCCGCGCTGCCCGCCGTGCGCAGCTTCTCCAGGGCTCGGGCGCCCCGGTCGACCATCCTGTCCTGTTCTCGGAACTCCGGTGCGTCCAGGTCCACGCGGGGGCCGGTGACCGCGCGGGTGTGGATGGCGGTGGCCAGCAGCTCCTGGCCGTTGTCACGGACGTACTCGGTCAGCTCGTCCAGGTTGTCGGTCAAGCGGAGCGCTTCCTCGATCACGGGGCGGGTCATCGTTGCCTCCACGGTGGGGTGGGTGTTCGAGCCAGGACGGCATCCGCTCGGGCGCGAACCGGGAGTACCGCTCGGCGAGGCGGGTGGCGTTGCGGTTGTCGGGGTCGTCGAAGCCGAGGAACGACAGCGCGTTGGCGCCCAGGAAGGCGTCCCGGGCTTCCGGGCCGAACGCGGCCTCGTAGCGCGAGCGGTAGGTGTCCAGGAACCGGTCGTAGCCCCGTTGCTGGGCGACCATGTACCAGTCCGAGCCGTACATGAGCCGCTGCCCGAGGCACGGGTACGCCTTCGACAACTCGCGCAGCAGGGCGAAGTAGGCATCGACCTCGGCCGGAGAACCGACGCCGTGGTTGCCGACGTCGGCGTACAGGCCCGGGTGGGTGGCCATCGCCTCGGCGATGCGGTGGGGCCACCGGGCCTCTGCCGCCCCGCCGAAGTGGCCGAGGTTGAGGTGCAGGCCGGGGTGGCGGTCGAGCAGGGCCACCCACTCCCCCGGATCGCCGAACCCCAGGTAGTCCTCGTCGGCGTGGATCGAGTCCGCGCTGTGCGCCGTGATGGGCACGTGCTCCTCGACGCACCAGGCCGCCAGGGCGTCCACGATGTCGTCCAGGCGCTTCGCCTCGCGCTCGGACAGACCGGGGCGGGGCCGGTTGCCGGTGGGCCGCCACCCCATCGGCGGGTACACCTTCACGCCGACGAAGCCGTACTCGCGCACGGCGAGCTTGACCAGGTCCAGCGGGGTCTCGATCGGCTCGGCGCGTTCGGCTCGCAGTTGGCGCAGCGGGTCGAACCCGACGAACGGGTGCAGGCGCACCTTCCCCGCGTCCGGCAGGACACCGAGCATCGACGCCCGGCTGAGCTTCTCGAACAGCACCACCTGCTGGCGACCGGTCAAGACCGCGCTGTCGCCGAGGCCGGTGCCCAGGTCGACCAGCAACGGCACGGCGAGGTCCAGTTCGTCCTGGAAGTCGGCGACCAGGTCCGCCACGAGGTCCAGTCGCGACCGGGCGAACAGCGTGACGAAGCGCAGCAGCCGTCGTACGTCACCCGGGCGCAGCGACTCCTGCCCGACGACACCCTCCTCGGCCGCGAGCGCCGCACCCGCCTGGGCCAGGAGGTCCGGGTTCGTCGCGGCGAGCGTGGCGTAGGCCGACTCGACCTGGGCGTCGAGAGCGGTGCGCGGCACCGCCGGCTGGACGCTTTCCAGGCCGTCCGCGCCCACCAACAGGGTGTCCAGGCGGGCCAGGTCGTGGGCGTGGTCGGCGGCGAAGCCCTGCAACGCGAAGTCGAGCAGCCCGGCCACGGCCGCACCGAGGCCGGCGTTGTGCAGGAAGACCCGCTGCACGAAGCCGTACACCGGCAGGTCGTCGGCGTTGAAGACGTGGCAGTGGACGTCGACGGTGGTCATCGGGCGACCCCCCGTTCCAGCGTGGTAGCTGGTTCTCGCCCGTCAGGCGGCCTTCGTTACGGCCGTTCGGAGCAACAGGGGGTCGGTCACCCGATCGTGTTAGTCCAGGTCGTAGGCCAGGTTCGGGCGCAGCCACCGTTCGACCTCGGCGACCGGGACGCCGCTGCGCTTCGCGTAGTCGGCGACCTGGTCGCGCCCGATGCGGCCGACCGTGAAGTAGCGGGCGGCGGGGTTGGCGAAGATCAGGCCGCTGACGGCTGCCGCCGGGGTCATGGCGAAGGACTCGGTCAGGTCCAGGCCGATGGACCGGGCGTCCAGCAGGGAGAAGAGGGTCTCCTTCTGGCTGTGGTCCGGGCAGGCCGGGTAGCCCAGGGCCGGGCGGATGCCGCGGAACTTCTCGGCGTGCAGGTCCTCCAGGACCGGCTCCGAACCCGGCTCGAACCACTCCTGACGCGCCTTCAGGTGGATGTACTCGGCGAACGCCTCGGCCAGGCGGTCGGCCAGGG
Source organism: Saccharothrix variisporea (assembly GCF_003634995.1). Lineage (GTDB taxonomy): Bacteria > Actinomycetota > Actinomycetes > Mycobacteriales > Pseudonocardiaceae > Actinosynnema > Actinosynnema variisporeum. The sequence goes on from NZ_RBXR01000001.1 coordinate 808,581, forward strand.
TCTTGACCATGATGGCCCGGTAGTCGTCGTGCTCGGCCTCGTAGCGGGCGGCCAAGTCCTCGGCGCCGTGGATGCCCACCGCGAAAGCGCCCAGGTGGTCACCCGAAGGAGCCACGTAGTCGGCGAGGCTGCGGTTGGGGCGGCTGTCCGGCTTCACGGTCTGCTGGCGCAGCATGGGGAAGCGGACCTCACCCGACTCCGTCTCCAGGACCAGGTCGTCACCGGTCGAGGACGCGGGCCAGAAGCCGAGCACGCCCCGCGCCTGGAAGGAACCGGCGGCGACGATCTCGTCCAGCAGCGCGTTGGCGTCGTTGAACAGGTCCTGCGCCACGGGGTTGTCCAGGACGGCCGGGTACTTGCCCTTGACCTCCCACGCCAGGAAGAAGAACTGCCAGTCGATCATGGCCCGCAGCTCGTCCAGCGAAGGCTCGACCACGCGCAGGCCGGTGAACGACGGCGTCGGCAGCTCGTCGAACGCGACCTGCTCCCGGTTCGCCCGCGCCTGCTCCCACGTCAGCATCGCGACCCGCTTGCGGTCCTCGTGCTGCTGCCGCAACCGCTCCTGCTCGGCCCGGTTGCGCTCGTCCATGGCCTCCACGCGGTCCGGGTCCAGCAGCTCCGACACCACGCCGACCACGCGCGAAGCGTCGGCCACGTGGACCGTGGTGCCCTCGAACGCCGGCGCGATGCGGACGGCCGTGTGCTGGCGGGACGTCGTCGCACCGCCGATGAGCAGCGGCAGCTTCACGCCCCGGCGCTGCATGTCCGAGGCGACCGTCACCATCTCGTCCAGCGACGGCGTGATCAAACCGGACAACCCGATCGCGGACGCGCCCTCGGCGATCGCGGTGTCGATGATGACCGACGACGGCACCATCACGCCGAGGTCGATCACCTCGTAGTTGTTGCAGCCCAGCACCACGCCGACGATGTTCTTGCCGATGTCGTGGACATCGCCCTTCACCGTGGCCAGCACGATCTTGCCGGGACCGCCGGAGGTGTCGATCCGGCCCTCGGCGCGGGCCTTCTCCTTCTCCGCCTCCATGAACGGCTCCAGGTAGGCCACCGAGCGCTTCATCACCCGCGCGCTCTTGACCACCTGCGGCAGGAACATCTTGCCCGAGCCGAACAGGTCGCCGACGACCTTCATGCCGTCCATCAGCGGACCCTCGATGACCTCCAAGGGGCGCGCGGCCTGCTGCCGGGCCTCCTCGGTGTCCTCCTCGATGAAGTCCACGATGCCGTGCACCAGCGCGTGCGCCAGCCGCTCGGCCACCGGAGCCTCGCGCCACGCCAGGTCCACGACCCGCTTGGTGCCGCTGCCCTTGACCGTCTCGGCGTGCGCGACCAACCGGTCCGTGGCGTCGGGACGGCGGTTGAACAGCACGTCCTCGACCAGTTCCAGCAGGTCGGCCGGGATGTCCTCGTAGACGGCGAGCTGGCCGGCGTTGACGATGCCCATGTCCAGGCCCGCGCGCACCGCGTGGAACAGGAACGCCGAGTGCATGGCCTCGCGGATGATGTCGTTGCCCCGGAACGAGAACGACAGGTTCGAGATGCCGCCGCTGGTCCGCGCGCCCGGACAGCGCTGCTTGATCCGCGGCAACGCCTCGATGAACGCCTTGGCGTACTCGTCGTGCTCGGCGATGCCGGTCGCCACGGCCAGCACGTTCGGGTCGAAGATGATGTCCTGCGGCGGGAACCCGACCTCGTTGACCAGCAGGTCGTAGGCCCGCCCGCAGATCTCCACCTTGCGGTCGGCGGTGTCGGCCTGACCCTGCTCGTCGAAGGCCATCACGACCACGCCCGCGCCGTAAGCCCGGATCGCGCGCGCCTGCTCCAGGAACGGGCCTTCGCCCTCCTTCAGGCTGATGGAGTTGACGACACCCTTGCCCTGCACGCACTTCAGGCCGGCTTCCAGCACGCTCCACCGCGAGCTGTCCACCATGATCGGCACGCGCGCGATCTCCGGCTCGGTCGCAATGAGGTTCAGGAAGGTCGTCATCGCCTCCTCGCTGTCGAGGAGGTCGGCGTCCATGTTGACGTCCAGCAGGTTCGCGCCACCGCGCACCTGGTCCAGTGCCACGTCCACCGCGCCCTGGTGGTCCCCGGACTCGATCAGCCGGCGGAACTTCTTCGACCCGGTGACGTTCGTGCGCTCACCGATCATCACGAACCCGGTGTCCGCGCCGATCGAGAACGGCTCCAACCCGCTGAACGCCGTCAGCTTCGACCCGCTGACCGGCTTGCGCCCCGGCTCCAGGCCCTTCACCGACTCCGCGATCCGCGCGATGTGCGCCGGCGTCGTGCCACAACAGCCGCCGACCAGGTTCACGATCCCCGAACCCGCGAACTCCCCCAACAGCGCCGCGGTCTCGTCCGGCGTCTGGTCGTAACCACCGAACGCGTTGGGCAGACCCGCGTTCGGGTGCGCCGCCGTGTAGGCGCCGGCGATCCGCGACAACTCGGCCACGTGCGGACGCATCTCCGCCGCACCCAGCGAGCAGTTCACGCCCACCACCAGCGGCTCGGCGTGCTCGATCGACCGCCAGAACGCCTCCACGGTCTGCCCGGACAGCGTGCGACCGGACAGGTCCACGATCGTCACCGAGATCCACAGCGGCAACTGCGGCGCGACCTCGCGGGCGGCGGCGATGGCGGCCTTGGCGTTGAGCGTGTCGAAGATCGTCTCGACCAGCAGCAGGTCCACGCCACCCTCGGCCAGGGCGGCGATCTGCTCGGCGTAGGAGGCCTTGACCTGGTCGAACGTGACCGCGCGGAACGCCGGGTCCTCGACGCGCGGCGACAGCGAGAGCGTCACGTTCAACGGCCCGACCGACCCGGCGACGAACTTGCCGCCCACCTCGTCGGCGGCCTGGCGGGCGAGCTTCGCGCCCTGCACGTTCATCTCGCGGACCAGCGACTCCAGCCCGTAGTCGGCCTGGCCGATGCTGGTGGCGGTGAAGGTGTTGGTGGTCGTGATGTCCGCGCCGGCGGCCAGGTACTGGCGGTGGACGTCGAGGATGACGTCGGGGCGGGTGAGGTTGAGCAGGTCGGGGTCGCCGGTGACGTCCTTGGGGTGGTCGCCCGCGATCAGGTCGCCCCGGTAGTCGACGGGCTTCAGGCCCGCCGCCTGGAGCATCGTGCCCCAAGCGCCGTCGAGCACCGCGACCTTCCGGTCCAGCAGTTCGCGCAGCGCCTCGGACATCCGGACTCCTCCCATGGCATGTCTCATGAGAGGCGCCCTTGCGGTGGTGGCACCTGGTCGAGCGTGGCGGACTCGACGTCCGTTGCAGCGCCTCTCGACCAGTGGTCGGAAGCTTAGCAAAAGATCACTCGCGAGCGTTGCTCACGGTCACCGGTTCGAGCCGTCCGCAAGCCTGCTACCAGGACAAACACGGCCGGGTGACACCGTCGCCGATCTCACCATGTGGACGGCACGCCCGGCCGCGCCCCCGGCCGGTCGGGGGACGACCGGCCGGGGAGCGCGCGCCTCAGACCTGACCGGCCGCGTAGTAGGCCACCAGATCCGCCGGCAGCGCCGGCACGTCCACCGGCGCGCCGCCCGACCGCAGGGACTCCGTCGCCGCGCACCCGGTCGCCACGGCCTCGCGCGCGGCCACCGGGGAGGTCAGCGTCGTCCCGCCCGACCGGACGAACTCCAGGAACTCCGCGACGATCCGCGGGTCCGCGCCACCGTGCCCGCCGTCCGCCTCCGGGATGCGCACGGCCACGTCCGGCTCCGCGAACCCCCGGTGCCGGCGGTTCCACACGTGCACCGAGGAACCCGGCGTGTCGCCGATGTTCTCCAGCCGCCCCTCGGTCCCGATGACCGTGTAGTTCCGCCAGTAGTCGGGCGTGAAGTGGCACTGCTGGTAGGAAGCCAGCACCCCGTTGTCCAACGCCATGTTGACCATCGACAGGTCCTCGACGTCGATCACCGGGTTGAGCCCCGTCTGCGCCAGCGGCGGCCAGTGCGTCCGGTACTCCTCCCAGTCGTGGCTCGGGATGTACTCCGACTTGGACAAACGGTCCTGCACGCGCCCGTACACCGACAGCGCGCCCATCGCGTTGACCCGCCGCGTGTACCCACCGGCCAGCCAGTGGATCACGTCCAGGTCGTGCGCGCCTTTCTGCAGCAGCAGGCCGGTGCCCTTGGCGCGTTCGGCGTGCCAGTCCTTGAAGTAGTAGTCGCCGCCGTGCCCGACGAAGTGCCGGCACCACACCGCCTGGACCTCGCCGATGGCCCCGTCCAGCACCAGCTTCCTCATGGTCTGCACGACGGACATGTGCCGCATGTTGTGCCCGATGTAGACCTTCACGCCCGAGTCGCGCGCCCGCGAGAGAACCAGGTCCGCATCGGCGACCGTGATGGCCAGCGGCTTCTCCAGGTACACCGGCACACCGGCCTCGAACGCCGCCAGGGCGTGTTCGACGTGCAGGTGGTCCGGGCTGAGCACGAACACCGCGTCCAAGTCGGCCTTGAGCAACTCGGCCACGTCGTCGACCACCTGGACGCCGTCGAACTGCGCCGCCGCCAGTTCCCGCCGCTCGGGCCGGGGGTCGGCGACGGCCACCACCGCGCTGCCCCGGCCCGGCTGGTGGGCGTGCGCCACCAGCGGGGCGCGCAGCCCGTAGCCGATGACGCCGATCCGCAGGTCGGTCACGTCCTCACCCCTTCGTCCCGGTGAACGCGATGCCCTCCAGCACCCGCCGCTGCATGACGATGAACACCACGATGACCGGCAGCGTCGCCAGCAGCGACCCGGCCATCAGCACCGGGTAGTCGGTGAAGTGCTCGCCCTTCAACGTCGCCAGGCCCGCCGACAACGTCATCCGCTCGGGGTCGTTGTTGACCACCAGCGGCCACATCAGGTCGTTCCACGACCACAGCACGGTCAGGATCCCCAGCGCCACCAGGCCCGGCCGGGCCAGCGGCAGCATGATGTGCCAGTAGATCCGCAACGGGTTGGCCCCGTCCAGGCCCGCGGCCTCCTCCAGGTCCTTGGGCAGGGACAGGAAGAACTGCCGCAGCAGGAACGTCCCGAACGCGCTGAACACGCCCGGCACGATCAGCGCCTGCAACGAGTTCAGCCACCCCAGCTCCTGCATGATCTGGTACTGCGGGATGAGGAACAGCTGGCTGGGGACCATCAGCACGGACAGGAACAGCATGAAGATGAGGTCCCGCCCCGGGAACGCCAGCCGCGCGAACGCGTAGGCCGCCATCGAGCACAGCAAGAGCTGCCCCACCGTCCGCCCGGCGGTCATCAGCACGGTGTTCAGCAACTGCTGCCCGAACGGGATGCTGTGGAACACCTTGGTGTAGTTCGACCAGTCCCACGCCTCCGGCAGGATCGTCGGCGGCACGCGCACGGACTCGCCGAACGACTTCACCGAGGTCAGGAATTCCCAGACCAGCGGCGCGACCATGACCACCGCGCCGACCACCAGCACCACGTGCACCGGCCACGTCCGGCGCGCCACGCGCTCAGGCATAGTGCACCCACTTCTTCTGCGCCCGGAACTGCACGATCGTCAGCAGCAGGATGACCAGCAGCAACACGAACGCGATGGCCGCCGCGTAGCCCTTGTCGTTGTCCACGAACGCCCGCTCGAAGAACAGGAACACGATCGTCTGGTTCTCGTCGATCGCCGGGTTGCGCAGTGCCGCGCTGTTGGAGCCGAGCATCAGGTAGATCACGTCGAACACCTGCAACGCGCCGATCGAGGTGAGGACGGTGACGAAGAACGCCGTGGGGCTGAGCATCGGCAGGGTGATGCTGAAGAACTGCCGGATGGGGCCGGCCCCGTCGAGCTCGGCGGCCTCGTAGAGGTCCTTCGGGATGCCCTTCAGGCCCGCCGCGAAGATCACCATGTTGTAGCCGACGGTCATCCAGATGCCCACGACCGCCGTGGCGTACAGGGCGAAGCGCGGGTCGGCGACCCAGTGGTGGCCCTCGATGCCGACCAGCGACAACACGTAGTTGATCAGGCCGATGTCACCGTTGTAGAGCCAGCGCCACACCATGCCGACCGCGGCCGGCATGGTGACCACGGGCAGGAAGTACAGCACCCGGTACACCGCCGCGCCGCGCAGCCCCGGCGTGTTGATCAGGGCCGCGAGCACCAGCGAGACCGGCACGCCGAGCAGCACCAACCCGGCGTAGAGCAGGGTGTTCTTCAGCGCCTTCAGCACTTCCGGGTCGGAGACGAGCTTGGCGTAGTTCTCCGCGCCGATCCACGTGTGGCCGCCGAACGCGCCCCACTCGGTGAAGCTGTAGTAGAGCGTCTGGAACACCGGCCAGATGTAGAAGGCCAGCAGCCCCAGGCCGTTGGGCGCGATGAACGCGAAGCCCCACAGCCACTCCCGGCGGCGCAGGCCCCGGCGAGCGGGTCGCCCCGCCACCGCGCGTTGCGGCGCGGCGACGGGGACCTCCTCCAGCGCGGTCACTTCTCCTTGCCCAGTTCCTCGTCCACGGCCTTCTCCAGCTCCTTGGCCGCGTCGGCGACGTCCTTCTCCCCCGTCCAGGCCTTGAGCAGCAGGTCTTCGGCGTGCTTGGCCCAGGCGGAGGTGTTCTTCGACCGGGGCAGCGGGACGGAGTTCGGGACCTGGTCGATGAACGCCTGCACGTGGAACTGCGGGTACGCCTTGACCCACGTCTCCTGGGTGCCCTGGTAGGCGGAGATCACCGCGCCCGCCTCGGCCTGGATCTGCTGCGCCTGCTTGCCGCTGGCGAACACGGCGAAGTCCGCGGCCTGCTTGGGGTGCTTGGACTTGGCGTAGGCGACGTTGGCCAGCCCGTGGATGACGACGGCCTGCTTCTTGCCCTTGGGCAGCGGTGCCACGTCGACCTTGCCGGCCAGGTCCGCGTTCTTGGCGAACCCGTTGGCCTCCCACGACCCGCCGTAGTACATGGCGACCTTGCCGGAGGAGAACAGCTGCGTGGGCTCGGTGTCCGACATCTGCTGGACGGTCGGCGAGGAGCCGGCCTTGATCAGGTCCACCCAGAACTTCAGGCCCTCGACGGTCGCCGGGTCGCCGAAGCCGGACTTCTTGCCGTCGGCGGAGATGACCGTGCCGCCGGCCTGGAAGATCGTGTTGTAGTAGTTGGCCTGGGAGTCGGCGGGGGCGGCGATGCCGAACTGGCCCTTGGCGGGGTCGGTCAGCTTGGCGGCGGCGGCCTTGAGGTCGTCCCACGTCCAGGTCGCGTCGGGGTGCTTGACGCCGGCCGCGTCGAAGAGGGCCTTGTTGTACCAGAGGCCGATGGTGTCGTAGTCCTTGGGCAGGCCGTACTTCTTGCCCTCGAAGGTGTAGAGGTCCACCAGGGACTTGGGATAGGCGGCGGTGTCGACGCCGGCGGCGGCGATCTGCTCGTCCAGCGGTTGCAGGACGCCCTGCGAGGCGTAGAGGCCGATGCGGGGTCCGTTCATCCAGAACACGTCGGGCGCGCTGCCGCCGGTGACCGCGGTCTGGAGCTTGGTCCAGTACTCCTTGTTCGCGGTGAGCTGCACCTTCACCGTCACGTCGGGGTGGGCCTTGGTGTACTCCTGCGCGATCTTCTCCATCGCGGGCTGCTGGTCCTTGTCCCAGATCGCGTACGTCAACGTGACCGGCCCGCCGCTCTCGGCTCCGCCACCACCACAGGCCACGGCGCTCACCACGACAGCTGCCGCCGCGACCGCCTTCCACCACCGGTTGCTCATGTGCACTCTCCTCGCGCCAAGGTGAGGTGCGTGACGTTGTCCTATGTCACACACCACGTTGTGCTTGCGAGGGACACTAGGTGCGCACTGTTGCGCAGTCAACGACGGTTTATTACAACTTCGCTCACTACGGAGGGTGTTTTGCGCAGCTTCGAGCGTGATCGGGCGCGGCGTTCAACCACGTGGGACCGGTTCAGAAGCGGGGGGACGGGTCGCTCGAAATCCCTCCGCGCGCTCGACGTCGGGGAATGTCGGTGCCCCGTGCGACGATCGAGACGGGGGCCGGAGGCCACGCCCGGCGGCCTGCGCTCGGCAGGTGCGGCAGGCTCGCGCAGGCAGCGGAATCAACGGGCGGTGGGCAGCGGGCGGCGCGATGCGGTGCGGGCGGTGGGCGGCGCGGGCGGCGGGCGGCGGGGGCAGCGGGCGGCGCGATGCGGTGCGGGCGGTGGGCGGGCGCGGGCGGCGGGCGGCGCGGTGCGGTGCGGGCGGCGCGGCGCGGGCGGCGCGATGCGGGCAGTGCGCGGCCGGCGGTGACAGTTGCGGGCGGTGCGCGGCGGGCGGTGCGGGGCCGGCGGTGACAGTTGCGGCGGGCGGCAGCGGCGGCGGGCGGGGCAGGCAGGCAGGCAGGATCGGGCGCGCCGGGTTGGGGGCGTGGGGTCAGGCGGAGAGGTCGCCGAAGTCCAGTGCCAGTTGGCCGGTCAGGCGGGGTGGGCCGGAGGTGTGGCGGCGGGCGTCGAGGCACAGGCCGCAGTCGACCGGGTCCGCGGTCGGGAAGTAGACCTGCCACCACGGCCGGCCCGCGGCGAAGTAGCCGGCGTGGCAGTCCGGCGCCGGGATCTCCACCCCGCGCTCGTCCAGCACGAACCCCGCCCGGTGCACGGTGCGGTTGCGGCCGATGCGCAGTCCCCGCCCGCGGAACTGCTCGGCCGCCCACGCCTCGCCGGGCACGCCGGGGTGCGGGTCCAGGTCCGGACCGGGGGCCGGGTCGCCGAACAGCGGGAGCGTCACGCCCACGATCGTGCCGACTTTCTTTCGCGCCCGCCAGGCAACCGGGGTAGAACGGGACCCGGAACCCCCACCGGACGCGACGAAGGGACTCGATCATGGGCGTCGAGAACGAGGTCTTCCGGCAGGCCGACGCGGTGGACCTCCCCGAGGGCGACGCCGTCGACCAGCGCACCCCGGTCGACCCGGACGCCGAAACCGACGAGCTCGAACCCCTGGGCGACGCGTGGCACCACGCCGACCCGGCCGACGTCGCCGACCAGCAGCGGGTGGTGCCGCTGGACGACGAGCCCGACCCCGTGTAACGACATCCGAGCGCCGAGTCGGCGGCTGCGGGAACTTCCCCGACAGCCGCCGGCCGGGCTGGAACAAGCGCGAGGACCCGACCCCTGCACCTCACACGGGCCACAGGGCGTCGCCGTGCCAGGGCGCGGACTTGACGTCCCGTTCGGCCCTGCGCCGCGACTTGCCGCCCAGGCGTTCCAGGTAGAGCTTGCCGTCGAGGTGGTCCAGCTCGTGCTGGAAGCAGCGCGCCAGGAACCCGTCCGCCTCGATCGCGATCTCCTCGCCCCACGGGTCCTGGCCGGTGCAGCGGACGTGCTGGGCGCGTGGCGTCGGGTAGGCCAGCCCCGGCACCGACAGGCAGCCCTCCTCGCCGTCCTGGAGACCTCCCGGCAGCCGTTCCACCCGCGGGTTGACCACGCAGCCACGACCTTGCCGACCGCAGTCGTAGACGAAGACCCGCAGGTCCACGCCGACCTGGTTGGCGGCCAGGCCCGCGCCGGGAGCGGCGGCCATCGTGGCGAACATCGCGTCCACGAGCTCCCGCAGGTCGTCGTCGAACTCGGTCACCGGACGGGTCGGGGTGTGCAGGACCGGCTGGCCCAGCAGGACGATCGGCTTCACCTGGTCACTTCCTCGGGCGTGGCGAGCGGGAACAAGCGGGTGACGACGGCGACCGGCGCCGCGTCCGGCGGGCGGGTGGCCGGGTCCTGTTCGCGGTCGAAGTAGGGGGCGACCAGGTCGAGGATCGACGCGGCCAGCTCGTCCAGCTCGGCCGGGGTCAGGTGGACGGTGTAGGTCGCGGCGGCCTGGCGGCGCCACGGGGCCGGGTAGTCGTCGCGCCGGGAACGCCAGCGGGCGTACCTGTCGTTGTCGCGCTCGTCCATGCGGTCCCCCTCGTCGGCGACCACGAGTCGCCACGGCCTCTCCTTGGCGTTGCGCCCGCCGACCGCCTCCACCAGGCCGAACCTGGCCAGCTGTCGCAGGTGGAAGGAGGTGGCGCCGCTGTTGACGCCCAACCGCGCGGCCGCCTGCGTCGCCGTGAGCGGGCCGCCGGCCAGCAGGTCCAGCAGGGCCAGGCGCAGCGGGTGGCTGCGGGCTCGGGCTTCGTCGACCACGACATCCGGCATGATCGCAAAGTACACTTTGCAGAGTTTTCTTTGCAATAGCGGGTTGCGCGCACCCGGCTCACGATGGACCGGTGCACGACCGCCTGTTCACCACCAGGTTCGTCCTGCTCACCGCGGCCGACCTGGGCTACTTCACGGCGACCGGCGTGGCCGTCTACTCGCTGCCGCTCTACGTGACGGGACCGTTGGGCGGGGACGAGGCCGCCGCCGGGCTCGCGTTCGGGGCGTTCGCCGTGTCGGCACTGGTGCTGCGACCCTTCGCCGGGGTGCTGACCGATCGGCTCGGCCGGCGTCCGCTGCTGGTCGGCGGGGCGCTGGTGTGCGCGGTGGGCATGGGGTTGACGGCGTTGGCCGGGTCGACGGCGGCCGTGGTCGCGTTGCGGTTGCTGCTCGGGGTGGCGGAGGCGGCGTTCTTCGTGGCGGGGTTCGCGGCGCTGGCCGACCTCGCCTCGCCCACCCGGCTGGGCGAGGCCCTCAGCTACAACTCGCTGGGCCTGTACCTGGGGTTGGCGTTCGGGCCGCCGCTGGGCGAGGTGCTGGTGGAACGCGGCGGGTTCACCTGGGCGTGGCTCGGCGCGGCGGGGCTGGGCGTGGTGGCGGCGGTGCTCGCGGCGTTGATCGGGGAGACCCGCGGCCCGCGCGAGCCGGCCCCGGTGCGGTTGGTCCACCGGCCGGCGATCGCGCCGAGCCTCGGGTTCTGCACGTCGTTGGCGGCGATCGGCGGGTTCCTGACCTTCGCCGCGCTGCACGCCCGGGACGTGGGGCTGACCAACACCAGCCTGCCGCTGTTCGTCTACGGGATCGTCGTGGTGGTCAGCCGGATCGCGTTCGCGCGGGTGCCCGACCGCCTCCCGTCCCTGCCGCTGGCCGCCGGGGCGCTGGCGTTGATCGCGTGCGGGCTGGTCCTCGCGGCGGTGTGGACCACTCCCCCGGGCCTGGTCGTCGGCACGGTGCTGCTGGCGCTGGGGGTCACGTTCACCACGCCCGCGTTCTTCTCGGCCGTGTTCGCCACCGCGCGCCGACATGAACGAGGTGCCGCGTCGGGCACGGCCAGCGCGTTCATCGACCTGGGGTTGGGCGGCGGGCCGATCCTGCTGGGCCTGGTCGCGCGCTCGGCGGGCATCCCGTGGGCGCTGGCCGGCGCGGGGCTGATCGCGCTGGCCGGGTGCGCGTGGACGCTCACGCTCGCGCGCGCTGCCGGTCGTGGTGCCGTCGCGCCTTGAGGCGGTTGCCGCACACGGTCATCGAGCACCACTGGCGGCGGCCCGTGCGCGAGGTGTCCACGAAGTGCAGGACGCAGTCCGGATTGGCGCACTTGCGGATGCGGTCGGGGTGCTCGGCGCGCAGCCGCAGGAAGTCGCGCAGGCACACCCAGGGCGCGTGCCACCGGGGGTCCGCCACGTCCGGGTGCTCGGCGTCGACGGTCAGCCGCAGGCGGCCGTGGGCCAGCAGGGGGTCGAGGGCGTCGAGGGTGGTCGGGTCGGCGATGGCGGCGGCGATCGCGGCGCGGGTCTGCGCCAGCTCGGCGCGCGGGACGGGGTCGGCGGGCAGGCCGTGGTCGGTGAGCCAGGCCCGGGTGAGGTCGTCGTGGTCGAGGACGTCGTACCAGGTGGTGCCGGTGATCCAGCGGGTGTTGAGGAGGTCGGTGCCCAGGGGTTGGTCGTCCAGGGGGCGTTCGGGCCAGTCGTGGGCACGCAGAGCGTCGGCGAGCACCCTCGTCCTCCTAACCGTTTTCGGACGCTTGACAGGTTAGCACGGTGCATGCTTGGGTTTGATCTAACCGTTCTGAGCGACTTAAACAGTTAGGCGAAGCACCGTGACCACGTACCACCACACCGACATCGACGGCCTGACCGTGTTCCACCGCGAGGCCGGGCACCCCGACGCGCCCGCGATCGTGCTGCTGCACGGGTTCCCGACCAGCTCGCACATGTTCCGCGGCCTCATCCCGGCGCTGGCCGACCGCTACCGCGTGATCGCGCCCGACCACATCGGCTTCGGGCACAGCTCCGCGCCGTCGGTGGACGAGTTCGACTACACCTTCGACCGGCTGACCGAGGTCACCACGACGCTGCTCGACCGGCTCGGGGTGCGGCGGCACGCGCTCTACATCCAGGACTACGGCGCACCCATCGGCCTGAAGATCGCCTCCCGCGACCCCGAACGGGTCAGCGCGATCATCACCCAATCGGGCAACGCGTACATGGAGGGGTTCACGCCGTTCTGGGAACCGCTCTTCGCCTACGCCACCGCGCCCGGCCCCGACACCGAGCCGGCCGTGCGCGCACTGCTGACCGAGGAGGCCACGCGCTGGCAGTACACCCACGGGGTGAAGGACGTGAGCCGCATCAGCCCCGACACGTGGGCGCACGACCAGCCCCTGCTCGACCGGCCGGGCAACGCGGAGGTGCAGCTGGCGCTGTTCCGGGACTACAAGAACAACCTGGACGCGTACCCGGCGTTCCAGCAGTACTTCCGGGACAGCCAGGTGCCGCTGCTGGCGGTGTGGGGGCGCAACGACGAGATCTTCGGGCCGGACGGGGCGGTCGCGTACCGCCGCGACCTGCCGGAGGCCGAGGTGCACCTGCTCGACGCCGGGCACTTCGCGCTGGAGGACCAGCTGGACACCATCGCCGGGTACGCGCGCGGGTTCCTGGGCCGCGTCCTGGGCTGAGACCAGTCGGTGCGACCGGGCGTCGGGTTACTTCGGCAGGGTGGCCCAGGCCTCGGTCGCGACCGCCTTGGCCGCCGCGCACGCCTGGTCCACCGGCGTGCCGGACGGCAGGCTGACGGTCACGAACACCAACTCCTGCACCCCGCCCTCGAAGGCGATGTGCGTCGTCTCCGCCGCGCAGAACGCGACCGAGGCGGCCGACGACCTCGTGATCACCGTGGGACGCCCGCCCACGTCCTCCCGCACCGCGTTGGCGCCGTCGGGGGTCGCGGGCGTGCCCACGGCGTAGGTGACCCGGGCGCGCGGTGTGGAGGAGGTGCCGTCGTTGCTCCAGCGGCACTGGTGGCGTGCCGGGTAGACGCGGGCCTTCGGGGTGGCCAACCCGGGTACCTGGGCCAGGCTCGTGCGGGCCGCCTCGCACGCGTCCAACCTGCCGACCGACTTGGCCGGGTACTTCCAGTGCTCGACCTCCTTCGCCAGCACGGCGTCCGCGGTGGTCTCGGTGGCGTGGTCCACGAGCTTGCAGAGATCCTGGTGCGGCGCCGAGCCGGAGCTGTAGTTGTCGACGCTCACGGCCAACGTCACCAAGTCCTCGAACACGATCCGGCGCGCGCAGCGGGTCGCGTCCTGGGAGTCCTCGGCGATCCGGAGGTCGCGGTACTCCTCGACAGCGCCCTTGAGCTCGCTCTCGGACTCCAACTGCTCCAGTGTGCCGAACGTGACGTCCAGCTCGGCCCCGCCCTTGGTGGTGACGGTCAGCAGGCAGCTGTCCAGCGACTCCCGCGCGCCCGCGACGACCTCGCCGAACTCCTCGAGGTCCCGCGCCTGCACGAATCCGCACGGGTCGACGGCCGCCAGGTCGCCGAGCAGGTCCTCGGCGGCGAGCCGGGGTTTCGGTGGGCTGGTGGGGTTGGGCACGGGCGTGGGCGTGCCCGTCACCTGTGTGGTGCACGCACACAAAGCGATCGCGACCAGCACAACGCCCACAACCCGCTTGATCATGCGGCGCAGCCTAAGCGACCACCAACCCGGGAGAACCGGTATCGCGAGGAACTATGCGCGCCAAGGCAGCAGGTCGAGCAGTGGCGCGAGCAGGTCGCCCACCGCTTCGCGCAGCGGCGGCACGAAGATGATCAACGCCACCACCAGCGCCACGTACGGTGCCACGCTGCTCTTGCGCTTGGCCGCCACGTCCCACCCCCGACCACCGACCTCCCGGCCAGCATCGCACACGTCAGCCGGCGAGGTCGGGCAGGCGCTGGGCGACTTCGGCCGGGGAGGGCATGCGGGCGATCTCGGCGGCGAGGGCGCGGGCCGCGTCGCGGTGGTCGTTGCCGGCCAACAGCTTCCAGGTCAGGTCGGCGATCGCGGCCGGCTCGTCCAGCACCAGCCCCGCCCCGGCCGCGCTGACCGCCTCGGCGTTGGCGAACTGGTCGGCGCCCTGCGGCAGCAGCAACTGCGGGACGCCGGCGGCGAGCGCGCCGAGCGTCGTGCCGCTGCCGCCGTGGTGCACGGCGACGTCCACGTGCGGCCACAGGTCGGCCTGGTCCACCCAGTCCCGCACGGTCACGTTGTGCGGCACGGTCCCGAGCTCGGCAGGGCGCACGCGACCGGCCGCGACGACGATGTGGGCGTCCAGCGCGGCCAGCCCGCGCACGGCCGCGGTGAGCAGTTCCGGGGTGCCGAACGCGGTGCCCAGGGTGAGGTAGATCAGCGGGCGGCCGTCGCGCAGGACCGGTCTCGCGGGTTCGGAGAAGGGCACCGGGCGCAGTTCGACCCGGTCCTGCGTGGCCAGGAAGTCCTTGTCCTGCAACGAAGGCGGGCAGATGTCCAGGTGCACTCCCCCGGTCGGCCGGACCAGCCCGATGCCCTCGGGGAACATCCGCCCGAACCCGTGCCAGACCCCCGGGATCCCCGCCGCCCGAGCCGCCTCCGCGGCCCCCGGCACACCCCACCCGTGCACGACGAGGTCGGGTTCGAGCCGCGCCAGGTCCGGCGCGAGGTCCTCGGCGTAGATCTCGGAGAACGCGTCCGCGGGCCGGAAGGGGCGCAGCCCGTGCGCTTCGAGCGGACCGTGCACCGCCTCCCCCGCCGCGAAGTGCACCTCGTGCCCGGCGGCGCGGGCGGCGGTGGCGAGGGGGATCAGCGGGTAGGTGTGGCCGACCGACGCCAGGCTGACGAAGAGCACGCGCATGGCCGGGGAATCTACGCCGTCCGGCCGTGCGGCGGCACCGGTTCGGACGACCGGTTGGGTCCGCTCCCACGGATCCCGCGCGCCCTGGCTCCCGCCGCGCTGCTCCCCGCCGAGCTGTTCCCCGCCGAGCTGCCCACCCGCCGAACTGCTCCCCACCGCGCTCTCCTCAGGCGGAGAGTTCGGCGGCGGCGCGGCAGCGGCGTTCCTCCCACGGGCGGCGCAGGGCCGCGAACTGGTCGGCCGCCTCCAGGAACAGCGCCGACGCCTGGGTCGTCTGGCCGGCCGCGCGGCGCAGTTCCGCCCGCACCTCCCACAGCGCCGCCGTCCACGGACCGCCCTGCCACAGGCCGCCGATCCGCTCGGCTTCCGCCAAGTGCCGTCGCGCCCGGCCCAGGTCGTCCGCACGGGCGCACGCGCGGGCCGCCTCGGTGCGGAACACCATCGAGCACGGGTCGCACACGTGCTCGGACGCCAGCAGCCGCTCCCCCTCCCGCACCGCGCTCAACGCGTCCACCAGCCCGCCCGCCGCCAACACCCGCAGCCCGTGCACCCGGATGACCAGGTGCGACCGGATGCCCGAGGCCCGCGCGAGCGGCATGGCGCGCTCCAGCAGCGCCACGGCGAACGCCCGGTCACCGCGCCGCACGCTCGCCTCCGCGGCGCGTTCCAGCGCGATGCAGCGGGCCGACGCGCATCCCGCCCGCTCGGCGTCCACCAGCGACCGGGACAGGTGCGACACGGCGTCGTCGAGGTGCCCGGACAGCAGCGCGAACTCGCCCAGCAGCAAGTGGGCCAGCGCTCGTCCGCCCGCGGAGCCCGCGTCGGTGGCGATGGCGAGCAGGTCGCGGCCGAACGCCTCCGCGCCCTCGTGGCCCTCCGGCCCGTAGAGGTAGAACTCCTGGAAGCACAGGTGCGCGTCGAACACCGCCGCCTCCAGCTCGGTCGACCGGCGCACCGAGTCCACGAACTCCCGGCGGAACTGCTCGTGCCAGGTGCCGCGGGCGTAGGCGACCAGGGCCAGCAGGGTCGACGCCTCGCCCAGCTCGTGCCCGAGGTTGGCGTCCAGGGCCAGCGCGCGGGCGCGCTTGGCCAGTCGTTCGGCCTCCTCCAGGTTGCGCCGGCCCCAGGCGACCAGGCCGTTGGCCAGCGTCACGCCCACCGTCTGCGCCACCGACGGCGGGTCGCCGCCCTCGGCCAGGGCCGACTCGTAGAGGGCGACCGTCTCGGCGTCCGGGCCGACGCCGATGCGTTCCCGCAGCGCCCGCCTGAGCTGTTCGAACTGGCGCAACGCCTCCCGCCGCCGCCCGGCCGCGAGGTGCTGCCGCATCAGCGCGCGGTGGGCCTCCTCGTCGGTCTCGTCCCACTCCAGCAGCCGCGCCCAGTCTCCCGCCGCGCGCAACAGGGCCAGGTAGCGGGTCCGGACCTTCGTGCGCCGCTCCTCCGCCCACCACTCGTAGCGGTCGTCGGGCAGCAGGTCGCCCGGGTAGAGGGCGGCGGCGGCCGTGCACGCGGTGGCGTCACCGGAGGCCAGCGCGGCGTCGGCGGCGCGGTCGAACCGCTCCAGGTCGCAGTCCAGGTCCGCGCCCGGCCACAGCGCGAGCACGTGCCCGGTCACCGCGATGGCGTCCGGGCCGCCCAGCGCGCGGCGGGCGTAGTGCACGGCCTTGCGCAGGTTCGCGCCGGCGGCCTCGGCGGACAACCCCGGCCACAGCAGGTCCATCGCCTGTTCCCGGTGCATGCGGTGCCCGGACTCGATCGCCAGGAGCTTCACCAGGTCGGCGGCTCGCCTGCTGCGCCAGGCGTCGGTGGGGACGGGCCTGCCGTCGACCGCGACGCCGAACCCGCCGAGCACGCGCACCCGGCAGGTGGCCTGCATGGCGACACCGTACGCCCGGCCGTGCGGGAACGCTCGGGGAACGCCGGCGGGCCTAGCGTCGCCCCGCACGCGACCGACAACCCCGAGGAGGGCGCGATGCTGTTCATGGACGTGCACAACCACCTGCCCGAAGGCGCCAGGGCCGCCGACGTCGCCGAGGCGCACGCCGCGGACCTGCGCACGCAGGACCAGTACGGCGTGAAGTACCTGCACTACTGGGTCGACGACTCCGCGGGCAAGGTGTTCTGCCTGGTCGAGGCCCCCGACGCCGAGGCCGCCCACCGGGTCCACCGCGAGGCCCACGGCCTGGTCGCCGACGAGATCTACCCCGTCACGCAGGGATGAGGAGGACGACGATGAGCATCGCAGCGGCCAAGAGCCTGGAGAACCCCGAGGAGACCCGCCGGTTCCCGCACGGCCACGTCGACCTGGTCACCCTCGGCGGGACCACCGCCGGGCGGGCCGAGTTCGAACCGGGCTGGCGCTGGTCCAACGACGTGGCGCCGATCGCCGGCACCAAGTCCTGCCAGGCCATGCACACCGGCTACGTGCTGTCGGGCCGGATGCACATCCGCATGGACGACGGCACCGAGGCCGACGTCGGCCCCGGCGACGCGATGGTGGTCGAACCGGGCCACGACGCCTGGACCGTGGGCGACGAGTCGTGCGTGGTCCTGGACTTCACCGGCTTGGAGAACTACGCCAAGCAGTGACCGCGGCGGTTCGGCGGTGGGCCAGGCCCGTTCTGGCCCACCGCGGCCGGTTAGGATCCTCGTCATGACGGCGCGTGGTTTCACCGCCACGGTCCGCTCCGGCGGGCGTGGCCGCACCGTCGTGCCCGTCCCGTTCGACCCGGACGAGGTCTGGGGCGCGAAGTCCCGGCACCACGTCACCGGTACCGTCGCCGGCCTGCCGTTCCGCGGCGTCATCGAGACCTCCGACTCCGACCACCGGATCGTCCTGGGCGCCGCGTGGTGTCGCGACAACCACCCGGCGGCCGGTGACCGCGTCGAGGTCGTGCTGCACCCGGAAGGCCCGCAGCGCGCCGACCTCGCCGAGGACTTCGCCGCCGCGCTCGACGCCACACCGGCGGCCGCCGCGTTCTTCGACTCCCTCGCCCAGTTCTACCGCCGCGCCTACTTGCGCTGGATCGACGGCGCCACCCGCCGCCCGGAACTGCGCGCCGCCCGGATCGCCGAGGTGGTCGACCTGCTGGCCGCCGGGGTCAAGCAGCGCCCCAAGGCCTGACCCGGCGCACGCCCCAGTTCCGCATCGGACACCGCAGATCTCGGACACCGCAGAGCGAGGACAGGAGCCGCATGGGCCTGAAGGTGCGCAAGGACCGCGACGGCACGCGCACGCTGGAGGTCGAGGGAGACGAGCCGGTCGACGCGATCGTCCGCCGCTTCGTCGACGAGGGCTGCACGTCCGTGCTGGTCGGGTTCCGGCAGGACGCCGACTTCCTGCCCGAGCTGCCGGGCCTGACGGAGGTCTCGTTCCTGCGCGGCGTGAAGGACCTCTCGGCCGTCTACCGGGTGCCGGGGCTGACGCGGTTGGCGCTGCCGACGGACCACCGGGGACCGCTCGACCTGGCGGCCGTGCCCGGACTGGAGTTCCTCGTGACGCCGCACTGCCCGGGGATCGAAGGGCTGCGGGAGCTGCGGTCGCTGCGGGAACTGGTCGTGCACGGGTGGCCGAGTGGCGACTTCGCCGTCCTCGGCGACAAGCCGGAGCTGAGGTTCCTTCGACTGGAGATGAAGCGACGGGCGGAGGTGTCGGCGCTCGGGCTGGCCGGCGCGCCGGGCGTGACCACGCTGTGGCTGTACGACGGGCGGCTCACCGACACCCGTGAACTGGCGGCGCTGACGGCCGTGCGGGAGCTCGCGTTGCGCGCGACGAAGGTGGACAACGTCGAGTTCGTCGCCGCCATGCCCGAGCTGACGCGGTTGGAACTGGACAACGCCGGCGACATCGCGAGCCTCGCGCCGCTGCGGGGCCACCCGTCCCTGCGCGACCTCGCGCTCGCGGGCTCCACACGCCTGGTGGACGGCGACTTCGGGCCGCTGTTCGACATGCCCGCCCTGAAGGGCGTGGGCCTCGACCACAACGCCCCGCACTACACGCACCGCGCAGCCGACATCCGCCAGGCGTTCCCACCCATTTGACCTACTCGAAAACCGCAATAGATCGAATTCCGTTCCGGTTGGCGGGCTTTCGTGCAGGCCAAGCGCAGCCTCCGGAAAAAGGGAGCCCTGGACAAAGCCGTGCGGCAATGGGTTGCGGCGGGCAAGGCGGGCGTGACCCCGTCCCGGGACCGGCTGGTGATCGTCACCGCAGAGCTCTCCGGTCCGGCGCGGGCCCTGGCGGCCGTCCTGGAGCGGAACCGACTCGCCCTGCCCGGGGCGCCCACCGCGGCGGAAGCCGAGATCTCGGTCACGTCGAGCACCTGCTGGTCGAGCTCGACACTCGGAGCGGTCGCCGGACTTTCCCGAAAACGACCGCCGAAACGCAGCTGGACACCAGGCGAAAACCGCGTCGACGGTTGTTCACCGCACTGACGCTGACCGCTGCTGGTTTGGCCATAGTCGGGTACAAGGCGTGGCAGAATGCCGACGAAGTCAAGGGTCGGTCGCCGAACCTCTGGTCCTGCGCACGCGTCAGCGCCGCTTCGGCGGAACTCTTCGGGAAACCCGGCGACATCGAGCCGTTGGGGGTCAAGCTCCGAGGTGCGCGCATCGAATTGGCCGACGAAGACGTACGAGGACCGGACGGCCGCCTCTACCGCTTGGTGCGCGCGCCCAATCGCACCTCCACCAATGTCGCTTTCATGCTGAGAGATTCGCTCGAACTCACGGCGTGCTGATCACGACACCCGGTGGTCCGGCACACCGCCCGCGCGGCTGCGTTTGCTCGAGCACAGAGGGGCGACTGCCGTCCACTTCGGAGTCCCGCACCGTCGACAGTGGCCAGTAGCTGCCCGAACACCCAGTTCAGCCAAGGTTCACCAAGCTAAACTTGATTCATTCCAGAAAATCCGGAAGACTCCTCCCCGTGCCCACCGCCCCCGAGTTCGAGCAGATGCTGCGACGCGCGTCGCTGCGCGTGACGAGCCCGCGGCTGGCCGTGCTGTCCGCGGTGCACGAGCACCCCCACGCCGACACCGACTCGATCATCGGTGTCGTGCGGGAGAGCCTGGGCACGGTGTCGCACCAAGCCGTCTACGACGTCCTGCGCGCGCTGACCACCGCCGGGCTGCTGCGGCGCATCGAGCCGCCCGGTTCGGTCGCCCGCTACGAGGCCAGGGTCGGCGACAACCACCACCACGTCGTGTGCCGGTCCTGCGGGGTGATCGCCGACGTCGACTGCGCCGTCGGCCACGCGCCCTGCCTGACCGCGTCCGACGACCACGGCTTCAGCATCGACGAGGCCGAGGTCGTCTACTGGGGCACCTGTCCCGACTGCAAGTCCGCAACCGCTTGAAATCCCCCGGAAGGATGCCCGTGTCCGACAGCCCGAACGCCGTCATCGGAGAGCTGAACGAGGAGGGCGCCGCCGGTTGCCCCGTCTCCGCCGGCCGGATCAACCACCCGACCGAAGGCGGCAGCAACCGCGACTGGTGGCCGAACCAGCTCAACCTGAAGATCCTCCGCAAGCACCCGGCCGTCGCGAACCCGATGGGCGAGGACTTCGACTACGCGCGGGAGTTCCTCAGCCTGGACCTCGACGAGCTGGCCAAGGACGTCGACCAGGTGCTGACGACCTCCCAGGACTGGTGGCCCGCCGACTTCGGCCACTACGGGCCGTTCATGATCCGCATGGCGTGGCACAGCGCGGGCACCTACCGCGTGCACGACGGCCGCGGCGGCGCGGGCGCGGGCATGCAGCGGTTCGCCCCGCTCAACAGCTGGCCGGACAACGGCAACCTGGACAAGGCGCGCCGCCTGCTGTGGCCGGTCAAGAAGAAGTACGGCCGCAAGATCTCGTGGGCCGACCTGATGATCTTCACCGGCAACCGGGCCCTGGAGACCATGGGCTTCAAGACCTTCGGCTTCGCCGGTGGCCGCGCGGACGTGTGGGAGCCCGACGAGGACGTGTACTGGGGCCCCGAGCGCACCTGGCTGGGCGACGAGCGCTACTCCGGTGACCGCAACCTGGAGAGCCCGCTCGCGGCCGTGCAGATGGGCCTGATCTACGTCAACCCCGAGGGCCCCAACGGCAACCCGGACCCGCTGGCCGCCGCCCGCGACATCCGCGAGACCTTCGGCCGCATGGCGATGAACGACGAGGAGACCGTCGCGCTGATCGCCGGCGGCCACACCTTCGGCAAGACCCACGGCGCGGCCGACCCGAACCAGTACGTCGGCCCCGAGCCCGAGGGCGCCCCGCTGGAGGAGATGGGCCTGGGCTGGAAGAACACCTTCGGCTCCGGCAAGGGCCGCGACACCATCACCAGCGGCCTCGAGGTCACCTGGACGCCGACCCCGGCGCAGTGGAGCAACTGGTTCTTCCACAACCTGTTCGAGTACGAGTGGGAGCTGACCAAGAGCCCGGCCGGCGCCCACCAGTGGACCCCGAAGGACGGCAAGGCCCGCAACACCGTCCCGGACCCCGAGGACGGCAAGCTCAACCGCGCGCCGGGCATGCTCACCACCGACCTGGCGCTGCGCTTCGACCCGGTCTACGAGCAGATCTCCCGCCGCTTCTACGAGAACCCCGACCAGTTCGCGGACGCCTTCGCCCGCGCCTGGTTCAAGCTCACCCACCGCGACATGGGCCCGATCCAGCGCTACCTGGGCCCGCTGGTGCCGCAGGAGCAGCTCATCTGGCAGGACCACGTCCCGCCCGTGGACCACGAGCTGGTCGACGCCGCCGACGTGGCCGCGCTCAAGCAGCAGATCCTGGCCACCGGCCTGACCGTCTCGCAGCTGGTGACCACCGCGTGGGCGTCGGCCTCGACCTTCCGCGGCAGCGACAAGCGGGGTGGCGCGAACGGCGCCCGCATCCGCTTGGAGCCGCAGCGCGGCTGGGAGGTCAACGAGCCCGAGCAGCTGTCGATCGTGCTGCGGGCCCTGGAGGGCGTGCGGGAGAACTTCAACAACGCCCAGACCGGCGGCAAGAAGGTCTCCCTGGCCGACCTGATCGTGCTCGGCGGTGTCGCCGCGGTCGAGCAGGCCGCCAGTGCCGCGGGCGTCTCGGTGACCGTCCCGTTCACCCCGGGCCGCACCGACGCCACCCAGGAGCAGACCGACGCGGAGTCCTTCGCGGCGATGGAGCCCACCGCCGACGGCTTCCGCAACTACCTGGGCAAGGGCAACCGCCTGCCGGCCGAGTTCCTGCTGGTGGACCGGGCGAACCTGCTCACGCTGAGCGCGCCGGAGATGACCGTCCTGGTCGGCGGCCTGCGCGTGCTGGGCGCCAACCACAAGCGCTCGGAGCTGGGCGTCCTGACCGGCACGCCGGGTGCGCTGACCAACGACTTCTTCGTGAACCTGCTGGACCTGGACACGGAGTGGAAGCCGACCTCGGCGGAGGCGGAGACCTTCGAGGGCCGTGACCGCGCGACCGGCGAGGTCAAGTGGACCGGCAGCCGGGTGGACCTGGTGTTCGGCTCGAACTCCGAGCTGCGCGCGGTCGCCGAGGTCTACGCCTCCGACGACGCCAAGGAGAAGTTCGTCCACGACTTCGTGTCGGCGTGGGCGAAGGTCATGGACCTGGACCGCTTCGACGTCGCCTGATCGGTACTTCGCTCCCAGGACTCCGGGTCGGCTTCAGCCGGCCCGGAGTTCCGCGTCCACGGCCGTGAGCGCTTCGTCCAATGCGGTGAGGCCGGTGGTCACGTCGGCGTCGGTGGTGTTGAGCGGCGGGGCGACGTGGACGCGGTTGGCCAGCACCAGGGTCAGCAGGTCGCGGTCCAGGCAGGCCTTCGTGAACGCGGTCATCTGCGGGCCGCCGGTGGGCAGGGGC
The DNA here is from genome assembly GCF_003634995.1 of Saccharothrix variisporea. Lineage (GTDB taxonomy): Bacteria > Actinomycetota > Actinomycetes > Mycobacteriales > Pseudonocardiaceae > Actinosynnema > Actinosynnema variisporeum. The sequence goes on from NZ_RBXR01000001.1 coordinate 831,413, forward strand.
TCTCCGGCGTCGCGGTCGGCCACCAGCTCGAGTGTCCACAGTGCACCGATGCCCCGGAGGTCGCCGACGCACGGGTGCTTCTCGGCCAAGCGCTTGAGGCCCGGGCCGAGGACGTCGGTGCCCAGGCGGGCCGCCGCCGCGACCGTGTCCTCCTCGTGCATGGCCTCGATGGCGCCGACCGCCGCCGCGCACGCCAGCGGGTGGCCGCTGTAGGTCAGACCCGCCGGGTACGGGCGTTCGGTGAACGCCCGGTAGACCCGCTCGCCCACCAGCACCCCGCCCAGCGGCACGTACCCCGAGTTGACGCCCTTCGCGAACACCAGCAGGTCCGGGGCCACGTCCTCGTGGTCGCAGGCGAACCACGCCCCCGTGCGGCCGAAACCGGTCAGGACTTCGTCGGCGATGTGGACGATCCCGTGCCGCGCGCACAGCTCCCGCACACCCCGCAGGTAACCCGCGGGCGGCACGACCACGCCCGAGCTGCCGGTCACCGACTCCAGCACCAAGGCCGCGATGGTCGTCGGCCCCTCCTGGAGGATCACCTGCTCCAGGTGCGCGAGCGCCCGTTCGCCTTCCTCCTCCGGCGTGGTCGCGCCGAACACCGACCGGTACGGGAACGGGCCGAAGAAGTGCACCACGCCGGCCGCGCCGGTGTCCGACGCCCACCGGCGCGGGTCGCCGGTCAGGTGGATCGAGGTGGTCGTGGAGCCGTGGTAGGACCGGTAGGCGGCGAGCACCTTGGGACGCCCGGTGACCAGGCGCGCCATCCGCACGGCGTGCTCGATGCCCTCCGTGCCGCCCGTGGTGAACAGGACGTGCCCGAGCCCTTCCGGCGCGACCTCCACGATCAGCCGCGCGGCCTCGTTCCGGACGTCGTTGGCGTGCGCGGGAGCCAGCGTGCACAGCCGGTCCGCCTGCGCCTTGATCGCCGCAACGACCCGCGGGTGCCGGTGACCGAGGTTGGTGAACACCAACTGCGAGCTGAAGTCGAGGTAGCGGCGGCCGTCGGCGGCCACGACGTGGCTGCCCTCGCCGGCGACGATCGTGGGCACCCGCCGCGGGCCCTGGGCGACCCAGGGGTGGAAGACCAGCTCGTCGAGGTCCATGACGCCCAGTGTCGGACCACCCCCGGGACGCGGCCAGTTCAGTCGAGGGTGAGGGCGTACACCTCCACGCGGGGGTCGGCGGGCAGGGTCAGCGAGCGGACGGTCTTGGTCGGGTCGAGGGCGCCGACCAGGCCGAACAGGCGAACCGGAGGGCCGTCGACGCCCTTGCCGGCCTTGATGCGGTGCGGCATGTCCAGGACCACCGTGCCGCCCGAGCCCGCCCAGTCCCCCACCGTCACGGGCAGCTCGGCCGTGGTGCCGTCGGTGTACCGGACGGTGACGGCGGTGGTGACCGGGCCGTTGTGCGACGCGGCGACCAGGTTGAGCGCGCTGTACCGCCCGGTCGGGAGCAGGAGGGCCTGGCCGCGGGCCTCCACGAAGTTCGCCGCCGTCCCGGTCGGGTCCGGTGCCAGGTAGGTCACCCCGCCCCACGTGACGGGGCCGGTGGGCAGCAGGTCGGCGTCGTAGCTCCAGCCCTGGCCGTCGAAGTCGCCCGACGCCGGGGCCGCGACGGTGGCGGTGCCGTCGTGGTCGAACTCGCGGGTCAGGTCCACCGCGCACGGGTCGGCCGCACACCGCGCCGCCTCCCGGACCTCGACGCTCGCCGTCCTGGTCACGGTGTTCGGCCCGCGCACGACGACCTCCACCGGGTACGTGCCGACCGGGGTCCCGGCGGGCACGGTCACGGTCAGCGCCACCGTCCGCTGCACGGGCAGCCGGCCGGACACCAGCACCATCGGCTGCACCCGTGTCACCTCCCAGCCGGCCGGGGCCGTGGCCTCGACGGAGGCGACCACCGCACCCGGCGCCTGGGCCAGGACGTCCAGCGGGAAGGTCACCGCCTGCGGCTCAGCGGACGTCGGCAGCACGGCGGCGTTCCCGCGCAGCGACGCGTCCACGTGCCGCCGCCCGTCCGCCCCGGCCCGGTTGATCGACGGCGGTTCCGCGCCACGGCCGGTCCCCCACGACGACGGTTCCGTGCCCAGCCGGTGCGCCAGCGTGCCGCCGCGTGCCACGTCGTCCCAGTCCAACCACGTGCGTCGGACGTCCCGGCCGTTCAGGGACACGCCCTGCACGTACCGGGTGGTGTCGCTCGCGCCCGGCGCGGTGATCCGGAGGCTGCTCTGTCCGGTGTGGACGGTGGCGGCGGGGAACTGCGGGCTGGACAGCGCCAGGAAGTCGCCGCCGCTCATCGTCGGGTACAGGCCCAGCGAGGAGAACACGTACCACGCCGACATCGTGCCCAGGTCGTCGTTGCCGGTCATGCCGTCCGGGCCGGTGGTGAACAACGTCATCGCCGCCCGCACGACCGTCGCCGTCTTCCACGGCGTCCCGGCGGACAGGTAGAAGTAGGGCGCGAGCAGGTCCGGCTCGTTGTTGGGGTTGTAGGTGGGCTTGCCGTAGTAGTCGTAGGGCTGGGTGATCCAGTCCTCGCGGACCGTGCGCGCCGGGTCGACCAGCAGCTTGTCGTGGGCGAAGAACGCGTCCAGCCGCCGTTCCGCCGCCGCGCGCCCGCCCATCAGCTCGACCAGGCCGTTGGGGTCCTGCGGCACCAGCCACTGGTACTGGAACGCCCCGCCCTCGTGGAACTGGTGGCCGGCGTCCACCGGGTTGTACGGGGTCAGCCACGTGCCGTCGACCGTGCGCGGGCGGAAGTGCTCGCCGTCCCACAGGTTGCGGAACCACTGGCCGCGCTGCTCGAACATCCGCGCGTCGGCGTCGTGACCGAGGCCGCGTGCCATGACGGCCAGCGACGCGTCGGCCGCCGCGTACTCCAGGGTCGCCGAGGCCGGGTGCACGCAGTCGTTGTCGCCGCCCTTGTGCCGGCAGTCCGTGCCCACCTCGAGGCCGGACGGGAGGTAGCCGCGCTCGGCGTAGTACTCGACGCCGGAGCGGCCGTTGTAGGGCGAGTCGGCGGGCGGGACGCTGGTCGCGTTGCGCCTGAGCAGCTCGTACGCCTCCTGCTCGTGGCCCGCCAGCAGTCCGCGCGACCACGCCTCCACCAGGAACGGGGTCACGGGGTCGCCGGTCATGATGTTGGTCTCGCTGTTGGCCAGCGCCCAGCGGGGCAGCCAGCCGCCGTCGCGGCCCGCCGCCACGACCGACAGGGCGACATCCCGGGCCACCCCGGGTTCCAGCAGTTCGAGCAGCTGGTTCTGCGGCCGGTAGGTGTCCCAGAGCGACAGGTTCTGGTACGGCGTGAACCCTTGTGCCACATGGGTCTTGCCGTCGAAGCCCGCGTACCGGCCGTCCACGTCTCCGGCCAGGTTCGGGTGCAACAACGAGTGGTAGAGGGCGGTGTAGAACGCAACACGCCGCTCGGGTGCCCCGCCCTCGATCTCGACACGGTTCAGGCGCTCGACCCACGCCCGGTGCGCTTGCGCCCGCACGGCGTCGAAGTCGTACGAGTCGCCCGTCTCGGCTTTCAGGTTGCGGCGCGCGCCTTCAACACCCGTGTAGGACAGGCCGACCTTGAGCACCACGTCCCGGTCGGTCGTCGCGTCGAAGGTGACCCATGCGCCGTTGCCGCCCGTGCCCGCCGCGTCCGGCACGCCGGGTGACTTCGTGCTGCCCCGCCAGGTCCCGAAGCTGGTGAAGGGTCGGTCGAAGCTCGCCGTGAAGTAGACGGTGTGCTCGTCGTGGCCGGCGCAGAACCGGCCGGCCCGGACGCGGCCCTCCAGGGTGCGGTCGCCGACGACGTGCACCTCCGAGTCGAGCACCTGCTGGTTGGCCCGTCCGGTGTTGACCAGGACGTTCGCCGGGCCGGGCGGGAAGGTGTAGCGCTGCCAGCCGGTGCGCGGGGTAGCGGTCAGCTCCGCGTCGACGCCGTAGCGCTGGAGGCCGACGCGGTAGTAGCCCGGTGTGGCCTCCTCGTCGTCGTGGGAGAACTTCGACCGGTAGCCGGAGATGTCAACGTTGTCCACCGACCCGGTCGTGGGCATGACGGGCAGCTCGCCGGCGACGCCGCAGCCCACCCCGGACAGGTGGGTCTGGCTGAACCCCAGGATGGAGTCCTGGAGGTAGTCGTACCCGCCTTGACCGCCGGTGTCCGGGCTGACCTGCACCATCCCGAACGGGGTGCTCGCGCCGGGGAAGGTGTTGCCGAAGTTCTGGGTGCCGACGAACGGGTTGACCAGGGTCGTCGGGTCGACGTCGGGCTCGCCGCGCGCGAGCTGGACGTCGACCAGGGCCGTCGGGTCGTCGTCCGGCTCGGCGCGCGCGGACTGGGCGGGGATCAGGAGCGCGGCGGCCAGCAGCGCGGTCGTAGCTCGGCGGAGGAGTCGCATCGGCAGGGGCCTCCTTGGTGACAACGTTGTCAACGCACAGCGTTCCCCTTGACCTTGGCGTACGCGCACCGTCGCCGTCCAGTGGCGCTCGGTCGCCTGTTTACCTATAGTGCTAGGTAGCTAGATAAATGGAGGTGACCGTGATCCAGTTCCACCTGGACGCCAGGTCCGGCCTGTCGCCCTACCAGCAGCTGGTCCAGCAGGTGCGGCACGCGCTGCGGCTCGGCCTGCTCCAGGAGGGCGACCAGCTGCCCAAGGTCAAGGACGTCGTCGCCGACCTGGCGATCAACCCCAACACCGTGCTCAAGGCCTACCGGGAGCTCGAGCACACCGGGCTGGTCGCCGCCCGGCCGGGCGTCGGCACGTTCGTGACGGCGTCCTCGACCGGGGTGCCGTTCGCGACCCTCGCGCCGCTGCGCCAGGACCTGCGCCGCTGGCTGGCCAAGGCCCGCCGGGCCGGTCTGGACGACGAGAGCATCGAGGCGTTGTTCGCCGCCACGTTTCGCACCGGAGCCGAAGAGGACATAGCGTGATCGCCTTGCGCGCCCAGGGCCTGGGCAAGAAGTACAAGAGCAAGTGGGCGTTGACCCACTGCACGCTCGACATCCCCGCCGGGCACGTGACCGGCCTGGTCGGACCCAACGGCGCGGGCAAGTCCACGCTGCTCAACCTGGCGTCGGGCATGCTCGAACCCACCACCGGCCGCATCGAGGTGTGCGGCGGCGTGCCGGGCAGCGGGCCGGCGCAGCTGGCCAAGGTCGGTTACGTCGCCCAGAACACCCCGGTCTACGCGGGGCTGACCGTCGAGGAGCACCTGCGGCTGGGCGCGCACCTCAACCCGGGCTGGGACGACGCCCTGGCCCGCAAGCGGGTCGAGCGGATCGGGCTGGACCCCCGGCAGGCCGCAGGGAAGCTGTCCGGCGGACAACGCGCCCAACTCGCGCTCACCCTCGGCATCGCCAAGCGGCCGGAACTGCTGCTGCTGGACGAGCCGGTCGCCGCGCTGGACCCGTTGGCGCGCCGCGATTTCCTCAAGGACCTCATGGAGTCCGTCGCCGAGCACGGGCTGTCCGTGCTGATGTCCTCGCACCTGGTCGCGGACCTGGAACGGGTGTGCGACCACCTGGTGGTGCTGGTGGCCTCGCAGGTCCGGCTCGAAGGGGACGTCGAGCACCTGCTGGCCACGCACCACCGCCTGACCGGGCCGCGCCGCGACCTGGAGACGCTGCCGTCCGACCAGCACGTGGTGTCGGCGGAGCACACCGACCGCCAGACCACCGTCGTCGTGCGCACGGACGGGCCGATCCTCGACCCGGCGTGGTCGGTGACCGGGTTGAACCTGGAGGACCTGGTGCTGGAGTACATGAGCAACCCGACCGCGAGTCGGCCCGCGCTGGAGGTCCTGCGATGACCTGGTTGGTGTGGCGGCAGTTCCGGGTGCCGGCGCTGTCGGTGTCCGCCGGGGTGCTCGTGGTCGCGGCGGTCCTGGCGGTCACCGGGCCGGACCTGGTGGGGCGCACGAACTTCTCCGACGTGGAGACGCTCTACACCGGCACGCTGCTCGCGGTGTACGTGCTGCCCGCGGTGATCGGCGTCTTCTGGGGCGCGCCGATGGTCACCCGCGAACTGGAGACCGGCACGCACAGCCTGGTGTGGAACCAGAGCGTCACCCGCACGCGGTGGCTGGCGACGAAGTTCGCGGTCGGAGTGCCGGCGGCGATGGCCGCGGCCGGGCTGCTGAGCCTCGCGGTGACCTGGTGGGCCGCTCCGATGGACGCCGCGGCGGACCTGGACGACGACCGGTTGGCGCGGATCGTGCCCGAGGTGTTCGCGGGGCGGGGCGTCGCGCCGGTCGGGTACGCCGCGTTCGCGCTGCTGCTCGGGGTGGCGATCGGGATGGTGGTGCGCCGGACCGTGCCCGCGATGGCGTTGACGCTGGTCCTGTTCGCCGCCGTGCAGGTCCTGGTCCCGCTGCTGGTGCGCCCCCACCTGCTGCCCCCGACCGAGGAGTCGGTGGTGATCACCGCCGAGAACGTGCGGCAGGTCGGCGGCGACGAGCACGGCGTGATCGACTTCATGACCGTCGCCCCACCCGACGGCGCGTGGGTGCTGACCAACGAGACCGTGGACGCGTCCGGCAAGGCCGTCCGCCCGCTGCCCGGGTCGGTGCAGGACTGCGTGCCCAAGCCCGGCTCGGGCGCGTTCCCCGAACGCGGGTCCATCACCTCGTGCATGGCCCGGTTGACCGACCTGGGTTACCGCCAGCACCTGGTCTACCAGCCCGGCAGCCGGTTCTGGCCGTTGCAGTGGCTGGAACTGGCGCTGTTCCTGGCGTTGTCGGCGCTGCTGGGGTGGTTCTGCTTCCGCCGACTGCGCCACCTGTCCTGACCCCTTCCACGAAAGGAATCCCGTTGCGCGCTCTCACCATCGCGGCCGCGGTCGCCCTGGCGGCCACCGCCTTGCCCGCCTTCGCCCACGCCGACCCGGCGCCCGCGTCGGCCGAACCGGTCCTCGCGTTACCCGCACCGACCGGCCCGCTCCCCGTGGGCAGCACGTCGTTGCACCTCAAGGACTCCTCGCGCGCCGACCCGTGGGTGCCGACCGAGCGCCGGGAGCTGATGGTCAGCCTGTTCTACCCGGCGTTCCCGACCGCCGGACCGCGCACGCGGTACCTCACGGCGGAGGAGTCCGCCGCGATGCTCGCCGAAAGCGACCTCACCCACCTGCCCAGCGACATCTTCTCCCGCACCCGCACCCACTCGGCCGCCGACGCCCGCCCGTTCCCCCGCCCCCGCGGCCTGCCGCTGGTCGTGCTCTCCCCCGGCTACACCAAGCCCCGCGCCACCCTCACCGCGCTGGCGGAGGACTTGGCCAGCCACGGCTACGGGGTCGCGGTGATCGGCCACACCCACGAGAACTACGGCACGAGCTTCCCGGACGGCCGTTTCGCCGGGTGCGCGTCGTGCGAGGTGGACCACCTCCCGGAGTTCTGGGAGAAGCTCGCCCGCGGCCGGGCGGCGGACGTGTCGTTCGTCCTGGACGAGCTGCTCAAGCGGCCGGGTCTGGTGGACCCGACCCGCATCGCGATGGGCGGCCACTCGGCCGGCGGCGGCAGCACCGTCACCGCCATGCAGGCCGACGCCCGCATCCGCGCCGGCTTCGACATCGACGGCCGCGTCTACACCCCCGTCCCCGACACCGGTTTCACCCGGCCGTTCCTGTTCCTGGGCAAGTACCAGCCGAACTCGCCGGTCCCGGCGTGCACGCCGTGGCAGGACGACTTCGGCCGGCTCGCCGGGTGGAAGCGCTGGCTGTCGCTGACGGGCGCGCACCACGCGTCGTTCACCGACCTCGGTCTGTTCGCCGACCAGTTGGGCGTGGACATCGGCGCGACCGTCAGCGGCGAGCGCGCCCAGGCCATCACCCGCGAGTACGTCGGCGCGTTCCTGGACACCCACCTGCGGGAGAAGCGACGGCCGGTGCTCGACCGGCCGTCGCCCCACTACCCCGAGGTGACCTTCTGCGGCTGACGCGCTAAGCCCTCAGGCGGTAAGCCCGGAGGACGGTCTGGTCGACGGTGTTGCCCTCGGTGTCCGAGGCAGTCACCCGCAACGAGACGTATCCGCCGGGCTTGCCGCCGCGAGGGATGAGTGTTCGAACCGGGACCCAGGTGGCGCCGTCGTCGAAGGACGCGAACGCCTTGAGGTCTCGGATCTTGGCCTTGCCGGCACCGGCCTGTCGTTGGGCGGTGAACCGCACCGGCAGCGGCAGGCCGGCCTTCGCGCTGTTGCGGATGTCCAGCGGCACCGTGTAGTCGACCTCCAGCAGGGGCAGCGCGCCGGCCGTGCCGCCGGTGCTGGTGAAGCCCCAGGTCGTGCTGACGTTCGAGGACAGCTCGACCTGCGGCGCGGAACGGCCGGCGGACAGCGTCAGTTCGTAACGGCCCTGCTCGGCGGGCACGGACCACCGGCCCTGCCACGGGTTGCCACTGCTCCCGAGCGTGACACCGTCGCGCTTCAACTCCAGAGCGCCCACGCCCGTGCGCCGCCACGACTCCACGGCGGAACGGGTGGCGAACGGGGACACCTTGGCCTCGATCGCGTCGCCGACGCGGGTCACGCCGCCGCCCGCGGCCCACTGCACCAGCGAGGTGCCCCGCAGCCGGGGCGCGGTGACGGCGGGGTTCCAGTCCCGGCGGTACCGGCCACCCGGTTGCATCACCACGGGCTCGTAGTCCGACCACGTGCCGACGTTGGGGTCGCGTGCGTCCGTGCCGAACATGCGGCCCACCGATTCCTCGTGGTACCAGCCGATGCCGTCGCCCGCGCTGTAGTACTCGGTGCGGGCGGCCGGTGCCACCACGACCTCGTCCAGGATCGGCATCCCGGCGACGATCCGGCCGTCCCGGGTCGGGTAGACCCGCTGCCCGACCGCGCCGTCCGCGCCCGAGGACCGGTACTGCGCCTTGACCTCGGCCAGGTCGGCCTTGCGCACGGCGTAGGTCTTGCCGGCGGGCAGCGTCCCGTGCTCGGGGAAGAACAGGTGGTAGCTGACCGGTGCGGTGTCGACGGCCTCCACGGTGACCTCGCGGCCGATGTGGGCGACCAGGTCGGCGGCCTCGTAGTCGGCGGCGGAGAGCACCGGCAACGCGGTCTGGTCGTTCCACGGGAGGCCCTGGGGCCCGAGCACCACCACGGCGGCGGCACCGGCGTCCTTCATGCGTTGTGCCAGCTCGTACTCGCTCTCCCCGGTGCCGTCGGCCACGACCAGCGCGCCGGTGACGTCCCCGTCCGGGCGGGCGGTGCGCAGCCGGTGCTTGCCGGGGGTGAAGTAGGGGCTGCCGCCGAAGTACCGCAGCAGCACCGGGAACTCGGCCAGCGACACGCGTGGCTGGGCGGCCTTGACCAGGGTGCGGTAGTCCAGTTGCGGCAGCGGGTCGCCGAAGGACAGGCCGTACACCGGGACCGAGCCTTGGACCGGGCCGCTGACGCCGGACACCTTGCCCGGGGTCAGGGGCACGAGGATGTCGGCGTAGCGGTGCAGTTGGCGCACAGCCGGGTCGTCCAGGGCGACGGTGATCGGCTTGGCCTCGCGGGCGTCCAGCGTGACGGAGACGTCCTGGGCGGTGGAGACGCGGCCGACGACGTCCGTCATCGAGACCGGCGTGTACCAGCCGGGCAACGCGGAGGGCTGGTTGATCCGGCTGAGGACCGCGTAGTCGGAGACGGGCAGCTTGGCGGTGCCGTTGCCGTCCGCGTCCAGGGTGATCAGGCTGCCCTGGCCGGTCTTGAGGTCGACGGCCAGCAGGAAACCGTCCCGGGGTGCCCCGCCGTCGCGGCCGATGACCTTGGCGGTGAGGGCGTGGCGCTCTTCCTGCACGTACGCGCCGACCGCCGTGGTGACGGCGACGCCGTCCGCGGTGGCCTTGAGGGTGCCGAAGAACGTGCCGTCACCCTTGCGCGGGTCGAGGGTGACGACGACGGGTGCGGTGCCGTGCGCCGGGACGTCCACTGTGGACTGGACGGTGAAGTCCTGGCCGAGGTCGTGGGTCAGGGTGAGGGTGACGGGCTGGTCGCCGTCGTTGCGGTAGGTGACCGTCTTCTCCGCGGTCTTGGTGTGCGGCCATTCCAGCAGCCCGAACGACAGGCTGCCGACGTCCGCGCGCACCTGCTGCGCGACCGCGCGGCCCACGTCCAGCAGACCGGTGCCGACGTGGTCGGAGGTGTCCGCGACCGGCTTGGCCGTCGCCATGAGCTGCGCCTTGAGCTCGCGCGCGGTCCAGGACGGGTGGCGCTGGGCCAGGACCGCCGCCGCGCCGGCCACGTGCGGCGCGGCCATCGAGGTGCCGGTGAGCCGGGCGTGGAGGTCGTCGACGGCCTCGCCCGGCAGGGTGCCCTTCGCCCGCGCGGCCACGATGTCGGTGCCGGGCGCGGCGAGGTCGGGCTTGACGGCGTGGTCGCCGAACCGGGGTCCGTGCGAGGACCACTCGTTCAGCGCGCCCTGCTTGGTGAGGTTGGCGACGGCCAGCGCCTCGTCGGCGGCGGCCGGTGCGGAGACCCGGCGGCGGTCGCCCGCGTTGCCCGCGGCCACCACGAACAGCGCGCCGGTCTCCGCGGTGAGCCGGTCGACCGCCTGCGACAGCGGGTCGGTGCCGTCGCTCTGGTCGCCGCCCAGGCTCAGGTTGACCACCTTCGCGCCGACCTCGCGGACCGCCCACTCCATGCCCGCGATGATGGCGCTCTCCGGACAGCCGTCCTGGGCGCAGACGCGGCCCACGGCGAGCTTCGCGCCCTTGGCGACGCCGTGGTAGCGGTCGCTGCGCCCGGCGACGGTGGCGGCGACGTGGGTGCCGTGGCCGATGTCGTCCTGGATGCCGACGCCGGTGAAGTCGCGGGACACCGCCACGGCGTCCTTGAGCTCCGGGTGCTCCTGGTCGTAGCCGGTGTCCAGGACGGCCACGGTGACGCCCGTCCCGTCGTACCCGGCCTGCCACGCGGCCGGCGCGCCGACCATCGGCACGCTCTCGGCCAGTGCGAGCTTGGCCTTGCCGTCCAGCCACAGCTTCTGCGCGCCGAGGGTCGCGGTCCCCCGCCGAGCCCACCACCGCGCGGCCTCGGCCTTCGGCACGGCGTTCTCCGCCAGGGCGAGCCCGCCGCCCAGCAGCGGGACGCGGTCGGTCCGGGCGTCGTCGTAGCCGAACTCCAGCAGGGCCGTGACGTCGAAGAACCGCCGGTCCAGCCGGTCCTGCTCGACGTCGTCGAGGGCGTCGGCCGGGATGACGTACTGGTGCTCGTCGCGGACGTACTGCACGAACTGCGCCCCAGGACGCCCGTCGACGCCGACCGGGCTCCCCCGCCCGTCCACGACGACCTTGTCGCCGGTGATCAGCGTGATGGTCCGGACCTCGCCGTCCGGTCCGGTGACCGGCTCCGCCTGCGCCGCCACCGGGCTCGACAACCCGGCGACCAGTGCGGCGACCACCGCCATGCGTGCTCTGCGCACGAATCCTCCCCAGAATTTTCCAGTGCACTCATGACTACGCCGCGAACCCCGCCGTCGTTGCCTGGCGATCGCCTTTGGCAAGATCTCCGCACGTCGGATCGAGGAGGGCGTCATGCGCACGTCGACGTTGTCGGCCGTCCTGGCCGTGTCCGCACTCGCCCTCACCGCCTGCACCGCGCCCGACGCGACGGCTCTGCCGCCGACCCAGCCCACCACGACCTGGGCTGCCACGGCCCCGCCCACGACCTCGCCGGCCTCGCCCCCACCCACGACCTCAGCACCCCCTGCTTCGCCGGTCGACCCGCCGGCGGTCGTCCTGCCTCCGGCCCACGCCGGCTTCGACTACCAGATCGGCGGTCCCTACCCGCCCGCCGAAGGCGTCTCGGTGGTCACCCGCGACCACCAGGCGCCGCCGGCACCCGGCCGGTACTCGATCTGCTACCTCAACGCCTTCCAGGTCCAACCCGGCGCGGAAGCCGAGTGGGACGCCGACCTGCTGCTGCGCGACGCGGCGGGCCAGGTCGTCTACGACCGGGACTGGGACGAGGCCCTCCTGGACATCCGCACGACCGACAAGCGCGACCGCATCGCCCGCAAGGTCGGCGACTGGATCGACGGCTGCGCGGCAAAGGGCTACCGCGCCGTCGAGCCGGACAACTACGACAGCTACACCCGCGCGCCACAGGGTCTGCTGACCTCGGAGCAGGCGAAGGCCTTGCACACCCTCCTGTCCGCCCGAGCGCACGCCAAGGGGTTGGCGATCGGCCAGAAGAACACCGTGGAGCTCGCCGGGGACCGGCAGGCAGTCGGTGTCGACTTCGCGATCGCCGAGGAGTGCGGGCAGCACGAGGAGTGCGGCGAGTACGTCGAGGCCTTCGGCGACCGGGTGCTCGTCATCGAGTACACCGACGAGGGCCTCGCCACGGCCTGCGCGGGCTGGGGCACGCGGCTGAGCATCGTCCGACGCGACGTGAACGTCCTACCCGCCGACAACCCCGCCCACGTACGCCGCACCTGCTGACCAGCCCAACCAGCGGCCGGCGGAGGCAGCTACCGCCACCACCGCAGCCAACCAGCCCGCCCAGCCGCAGCCAGGCCCCAGCCGCAGCCAGGCCCCAGCCGCAGCCAGGCCCCAGCCGCAGCCAGGCCCCAGCCGCAGCAAGCCCGGCCGGCACCCTGCCCAGCCGGCCACCGCCCAACTCCAGCCCAGCCGGCCCGGCCAGCCGCCAGTCCGGCCTGCGGGAGGTCAGTGCGGCCGGTGGGTGGTCAGGCCGGCACCCCGTCGGAGACGGCGCACTGCTCCCGGTACCGCTCGGCGTGCCCCAGGTGCTCGACCACGCCCAGCGGTGTCCACCCCGACGGCAGCACGGCCGTGCGCAACGCGGCCTCGTCCAGCCCGTCCAGGATCGCCACCACGCAAGACCGCTGCGCCGCGAGGAACGCCGCGAGCGCCTCCTTCTCTCCCATCACAGTCCCCCCTTGTCGATCGTGGTGGAGACGTTACCGAGGGGGTACGACAATTTCGGTCCGCCGGGACTTTCGGCCGTAGCGGAAGGAAAACCGGCGGCGGATCGTCGAGTCCGGTCCGGCGAAGAATGTCGGTACCCCGTGGGACAAGGGAAAGTGGGGGCCGGAGGCAAGTGCGCAAGTGGACGGTGGCCGCCGTGGTGGTCGCGGTCGTCGCGGCCGGGATCGCCGCGGTGGTGGTGTTCCGGCCGGAAGACGACGCACCGACAACGACCTCCGCCGCGCCCTCGGCCACGAGCCGACCCGTTCACCCGGGTGTGTACGTCGTCAAGGTCGACAACGCCCCGGCCGCCCGCCCGCAGACCGGTCTCGCCTCCGCCGACGTGGTGTACGTCGAACCCGTCGAAGGCGGCCTGACCCGCTTCGCCGCCGTCTACTCGACCCCGCCTGAGGTGGTGGGACCGGTCCGCAGCGCCCGCGAGACCGACCTCGACCTGCTCGCCCGCTACGGCTCCCCGGTCCTCGCCTACTCCGGCTCCGCACCGGCCCTCAAGTCCCTGCTGGAACGGTCCGGCCTGGTCCGGGCCCCCGCCGACGACACGCCCGCCGCCTATTTCCGGGACGACAACCGCGCCGCACCGCACAACCTCTACGTGCGCCCGAACGCGCTGCCGACACCCGCCGCCGGCCCGGAGCAGACGACACCGACCGGTCCCGCCCCGGCGCAAGGCCGACCGGAGACGACCTGGCAGGTCACCTACCCGGGCACCCGGTTCGACCTCGCATGGCGGGACGGCTGGGCGATCTCCGCCGACGGCACCCCGCTGCGAACCACCGAAAAGGGTGAAATCACCACCACGAACGTGGTGATCCAGCACGTGGAGACCCGAGCCGGCGTGGCCATCGAGGACGCGAGCGGCAGCCCGTCACCCGTCGTGGTGACGGTCGGCTCCGGCGCGGCAGAGGTACTGCGCGACGGCCAGGCGTTCGAGGACGTCACCTGGTCCCGCCCCACCCCGGCCGACCAGACCCGCTTCACCGCCGGCGGCGCGGACCTGCCCCTCGCACCCGGCCCGACGTGGGTGTTCCTGGTGACGTCCTGACCTCAGCCGTCCACGGCCAGCCGGGCGACCGCCCCGGGGTGCGACACCGGCTCGATCACCCGGGCACCCGTGCTCCACCCCAGGTCCTGCCGCCACCGCAACACCCGGCCCGCGCTGGTCACCAACTGCGCGCGCACCGGCGCGGCGGCGGCGAGGTCCACGTCCACCTCCACCACCGAAACCCCGGCCGAGCGCAGCACCTCCACGACGGCGTCCAGGTAGCGGATGACGGAAACGGCGTCACTGCTGGGCTCCTGCATCCTGTCGGTCCCTCCGACGTCGGCGGCACAGGGCCACCATCCTGCCCAGCCCCCGTGCCGCCGAAGAGGGTCGAAAGTCCCGCAAGGACCCGAGTCCGCCGCCCGCCGCCCGCACAACGGCGGACAACGGTTGGTGCGCGGTACTTTCCTCACCGATCGATCGACCAAGCAGGACACCCGCGCCACGCGCATGAAGCCGCCCTCCACGGGTAGCCGACCGGCGTGCAGACCTTCCTGCCCTACCCCGACTTCGCCGCGACCGCCCGCGTGCTGGACAAGAAACGGCTGGGCAAGCAGCGCGTCGAGGCGATCCAGGTGCTGCGCGGCCTGATCGTCCCCGGCTACGGCTGGCGCCACCACCCGGCGGTCAAGATGTGGACGGGCTACGAGGAGGCGCTGGTCCGCTACGGCCTGGAGATCTGCGCCGCGTGGTGCGCGATCGGCCACGCCGACACGTGCGCGGCCACCCTGCGCACCGGGCTGAAGGACGTCCGGGGCCGGGAGGAGGTCCGCACCCAGGCCGAGTTGGCCGAGGCCGGCGACCTGCCGCCGTGGCTGGGCGACGACGACCTGCACCACAGCCACCGCTCCGCCCTGGTCCGCAAGGACCCGGCGCACTACGGCCCGCTGTTCCCCGACGTGCCCCCGGACCTGCCGTACGTGTGGCCCGCCTCAGACCGCGCCGCCTGACCGCCGCCGCTCCCGGTGGCTGGTGTCGCACCACGGGTACCGCTTGCTGCGCCGGCAGGCGCACAAGGCGACCAGGAACCGGTCGGACCGCGCCACGACGCCGTCCTCCCCCACGACCTCGACCGGGCCCTCCACCAGCACCGGACCACCGGGCACCACGGTGACCCGGCGGTCGTCGCTCGACGTTGCCATGCGACAGAGGTGCCCCCGAACACGACCGGCCAACCACCCGACGACGGGAGTCGATCTCCCTCGATCGGGGTATGCACCGGGTCGGAGGTGGCTCTATGTGGCGAATCCTGCTCGTCGCGGCAGTGCTGTTGACCGGGTGCGGCATCCCGCGTGACACGGACGGGACCCTCGACCGGGTGCGCGGCGGCGTGCTGCGGGTCGGGGTGGCGGAGCACCCGCCGTGGACGGCCGTGGACGGACCGGATTCGGTGTCCGGGGCCGAGGCCGACCTGGTCACGCGGCTGGCCGACGAGCTCGACGCCCGCGTCGAGTGGCACCCCGGCGCGGAGTCCGCGCTGATGGCGGCGCTGGAGGGGCGGCAACTCGACCTGGTGGTCGGCGGGTTGACCGACGACCTGCCGTGGACCGAGCACGCGGCGCTGTCCCGCCCGTACGCGACGACCCGGGTGGTGGTGGCCGCCACCGACGGCGTCGAACTGCCGCCCGACCTCGACGGCCGCCGGGTCGCCGCCCGCGGGGGCACCGCCGAGGCCGCCGCGCTGGCCGACGAGGGCGCCGAGGTCGTACCGGTCGGCGACCCCGCCGAGGTCCGTGACCTGCCGGTCGCCGTCGAGCACTGGCGGATGGACGCGCTGGGGCTGCGCGCGGCCGAGCACGTGCTGCTGGAGCGCCGGCACGTGTGGGCGCTGCCGCTGGGCGAGAACGGCTGGCTGGTCGAGGTGGAGCGGTTCCTGCTGGAGTTGCCCGACGGCGAGGTGGACCGGCTGCTGGAGAGGTCCCGGTCGTGAGCGTCTACGACCGCTTCGAGCTGCCGCCGGACAAGGCGGCCCTGCACCGCAAGGCCGTGCGGCTGGAGTGGTGGACGATCGCGTTCTTCGTCGCCGCGATCGCGCTGCTGGCCGTGGTCCTGGGCCAGTCGCAGGCCATGAAGGCCGCGTGGATCGAGGACATGCTGGGCCTAGTGCCGCCGCTGGCGTTCCTGGTCGCCGCCCGCTACCGCAACCGCGCCCCCGACCACCACTTCCCCTACGGCTACCACCGGTCGGTGAGCGTGGCGTTCCTGACGGGCGCGGTCGCGCTGTTCGGGCTGGGCGCGTACGTCTGCTACGACTCGGTTGTGCGGCTGGTGGCCGGGGAGCGCGTGCCGATCGGCCTGATCGAGGTGTTCGGGGTCCGGTTCTGGCTGGGCTGGCTGATGATCGCCGTGCTGCTGGCCACGATGGTTCCCGCGATCCTGCTCGGGCACGCCAAGGTGCGCATCGCGCGCGAGCTGCACGACAAGGTCCTCTACGCCGACGCCGAGATGAACCGCGCGGACTGGCTGACGGCGGGCGCGGCGGTGCTGGGCATCCTGGGCATCGGGATCGGCTGGTGGTGGGCCGACCCGGTCGCGGCGGTGGTCATCGGGGCGGACATCGTCCGCGACGGCCTGCGCACCACCCGCGGCGCGGTGGCCAACCTGATGGACAACCGGCCCCGCCTGGTCGACGAGAGCGGCCCGCACCCCCTGCCGGACCGGCTGCTGGCCGCCGTCCTGGAGCACGACTGGATCGCCGACGCGTGGCTGCGCCTGCGCGAGGAGGGGCACGTGTTCGCGGGCGAGCTGCTGGTGGTGCCGACCGACGAGCACGACCTGGTGGGCCGCTGCGAACGCCTCCAGCGCTGGACCCGCGAGTTCGACTGGCGGGTGCACGACATCGTGGTTGCCCCGGTCGGCCGCATCGAACCGGCCCCGGGCGACCGCTAGTCCAGGTCGGGGCGGTGGTGCCGGCGGCCGGGGTCCTGGCCGCCGGCCCGGGGTTCCGACGCACTCGCCACGCGGTGTTGCCCGGCGCGTAACGCGGACCGCCCGGCGGGCCGATACCGTGGACCGCGACCGTCCACATCGGAACCGGGAGCAGTCCGTGGCCGACCAGTCCAGCCGTGCCCTCATCGCCGTCACCGGGGCCACCGGGCGGCTCGGTGGGCGGGTCGCGCGGCGGCTGGCGGAGCGCGGGATCGCCCAGCGGCTGGTGGTGCGCGATCCGTCCCGGGCGCCCGAATTGCCCGGTGCGTCCGCGGTACAAGCCAGTTTCGAAAAAGGGGAGGCGGTGCGGGCCGCGCTGGAGGGCATGGAGACCGTCCTCATGGTGTCCGCCGCCGAGACACCCGACCGGGTGGAGCGGCATCGCACGTTCGTGGACGCCGCCGTCGACGCCGGCGTGCGGCACCTGGTCTACATCTCCTTCTACGGCGCCGCGGCCAACGCGACCTTCACGTTGGCCCGCGACCACTACGCCACCGAGTCCTACATCAGGACCACCGGGTTGGCGCACACGTTCCTGCGGGACAACCTCTACGCCGACTTCACCCCGTTCATGGTCGGCGACGACGGCGTCATCCGAGGCCCGGCGGGCGACGGCAAGGTCGCCGTCGTGGCCCAGGACGACATCGCCGACGCCGCCACCGCCGTGCTCCTCGACCCGCACGCCCACGACGCCGCCACCTACGAGCTGACCGGCCCCGAAGCGCTCACGTTCACGGAGATCGCCGAGATCCTCCAGCGCGTCACCGGCCGCCCCACGACCTACCACGCCGAGACGGTCGAGGAGGCCTACCGCTCGCGGGCGGTCTACCAGGCCCCCGACTGGCAGGTCGACGCCTGGGTCTCCACCTACACCGCGGTCGCCGCCGGCGAGTTGGCGGGCGTCACCGACCACGTCGAGCGCCTCGCCGGGCGGCCCGCCACCCCGCTCGCCGACGTGCTCCAGAGGTGATCAGTCTCACCGTCAGGCTGTATCCCAGCACCCCTTTGTAGGGTTCCTACAACATTGGGGCGGCAACACGCATAGCTGCCACCGTTGGAATCCCGCGCGTCTACATAAAGGCTGAGTCTCGACGGTCGCCACAGACCGCACGTCCGACGAGGAGCTCGTTCTTGTTCTCCCGAATCGCCATCGTGAACCGGGGCGAAGCCGCCATGCGGCTCATCCACGCCGTCCGCGACCTGGCCGCGCAGACCGGGTCGCGCATCGAAACCGTGGCCCTGCACACCGACGTCGACAGCACGGCCACCTTCGTCCGGGAGGCCGACCTCGCCCACGACCTGGGTCCCGCCGCGAACCGGCCGTACCTGGACCTGGCGGTGCTCGAGAAGGCCCTGGTGGAGACCGGCGCCGACGCGGCCTGGGTCGGCTGGGGCTTCGTCGCCGAGGACCCGGCGTTCGCCGAGCTGTGCGCCCGCATCGGCGTGACCTTCATCGGGCCCGACCCGGAGGCCATGCGCAAGCTGGGCGACAAGATCGGCGCCAAGCTGATCGCCGAGGAGGTCGGCGTCCCGGTCGCACCCTGGTCGCGCGGCGCGGTCGAGGACCTCGACGCCGCGCTCAAGGCCGCGCGCGAGGTCGGCTACCCGCTGATGCTCAAGGCCACCGCGGGCGGCGGCGGCCGGGGCATCCGGGTGATCACCTCCGAGCAGGAGCTGGTGGAGGCGTTCGACCGGACCAGCCAGGAGGCGCTGCGGGCCTTCGGCAGCGGCGTGATGTTCCTGGAGCGCCTGGTCACCGGCGCGCGGCACGTCGAGGTGCAGGTCATCGCGGACGGCCAGGGCACGGCGTGGGCGCTGGGCGTGCGGGACTGCTCGGTGCAGCGGCGCAACCAGAAGATCATCGAGGAGTCCGCCTCGCCGGTGCTCTCCCCCGAGCAGGTCGAGGACCTGAAGGGCTCCGCCGAGCGGCTGGCGCTGGCCGTGGGCTACCGGGGCGCGTGCACGGTCGAGTTCCTGTACCACCCCGGTGACAAGCAGTTCGCGTTCCTGGAGGTCAACACCCGCCTGCAAGTCGAACACCCGATCACCGAGATCACCACCGGGTTCGACCTGGTCCGCGCCCAGATCCACGTCGCCTCCGGCGGCAGGCTCGAAGGCGCGAAGCCGGCCGAGTGGGGTCACGCGATCGAGGCGCGCCTGAACGCCGAGGACCCCGACCGCGACTTCGCGCCCGGCCCCGGCCGCATCGAGCGGCTGGAACTGCCCGCCGGCCCCGGCATCCGCGTGGACACCGGCGTCAGCGAGGGCGACTCGATCCCGCCGGACTTCGACTCGATGATCGCCAAGATCATCGCCCACGGCCGCGACCGCGCCGAGGCGCTGGCCCGGCTGCGCCGCGCGCTGGCCGAGACCACCGTGATCATCGAGGGCGGCGCGACCAACAAGAGCTTCGTGCTGGACCTGCTCGACGAGCCCGCCGTGCTGGACGCGACCGCCGACACCGGCTGGATCGACCGCGTCCGGGCCCAGGGCGGGCTGGTCAGCCACCGGCACTCGGCGGTCGCGCTGGCCACCGCCGCGATCGAGGTCTACGAGGACGAGGAGCAGCTGGCCCGGCAGCAGCTGTTCACCACCGCGCGCGGCGGCCGTCCGCACACCCGGCACGAAGCCGGCCGGGTGCTGGAGTTCACGCTGCGCGGCCAGAGCTACAAGGTGCACGTGGCCCGCATCGGCGGCCACCGGTTCCGCGTGGGCGTGTCGGCGGCGAACGGTCCCGTGCACACCGCGGACGTCGACGTCGAGCGTTTCGACGACCACACCGGCCGCATCCGGGTCAACGGCGTGCGCTACCGCGTGGTCACCGGCGTGCACAACGCGGTCCACCACGTCGAGGTCGACGGCGTCACCCACCGCGTGAGCCGGGACGAGGGCGGCGTGCTGCGCTCCCCCATGCCCGCGCTGGTGGTGGCCACGCCGCTGGAGGTCGGCGACGAGGTCGAGGCCGGCGCGCCGGTCCTGGTCCTGGAAGCCATGAAGATGGAGACGGTGCTGCGCGCGCCGTTCCGCGCCCGGCTGCGCGAGTCCGCCGTGTCGGTGGGCAGCCAGGTCCCGGCCGGCGCCCCGCTGCTGCGGCTGGAGCCCGTGGGCGACGGCGAGGACGCCGCGCCGCAGGCCGCCGGCCCCGCCGTCGAGCTGGACCTGCCCGCCGCGGACACCCGCCCGTCCGCCGACGACCTGCGCCAGGAGCTGCGGGACCTGCTGCTGGGCTTCGACACCGAGCCCGGCGGCGCGGACCGCCTGGCCGCCGCCTACCTGGACCGGCGCGCCGAGCTGGCCGAACGCCCGCTGGCCGACGAGGCCGGGCTGCTGCGGCTGTTCGCCGACCTGTCCGAGCTCAGCCGCAACCGGCCGGTGGGCGAGGAGCAGCCGGACCACCGCGTGCACAGCCCGCGCGAGCACTTCCACACCTACCTGCGCAGCCTGGAGCCCGACCGCGCCGGGGTGTCGGCCACGTTCCGCCGCAAGCTGTCCACGGCGCTGGCCAACTACGGCGTGACCGACCTGGAGCGCACGCCGGCGCTGGAGGAGGCGGTCTTCCGGATCTTCCTGGCCCAGCAGCGCGCCACCGCCGACGCGAACGTCGTGGCCGCGCTGCTGCGCCAGTGGCTGACCGAGGCGCCGCCGGCCGAGGACGACCGGGTCACCGTCGGTCTCGCGCTGGAGCACCTGGTGGCCGCCACGCAGGTGCGGTTCCCGGCGGTGTCGGACCTCGCGCGCGGTGTGGTGTTCCGCTGGTTCGCCCAGCCGATGCTGCGCCGCTCCCGCGCCCGCGTGCACTCCGAGGTGCGCAAGCACCTGATCCACCTGGACCGCAACCCCGACGCCGCCGACCGCGCCGAGCGGATCGCGGTCATGGTCGCGAGCCCCGAGCCGCTGGTGCGGCTGCTGGGCCAGCGCATCGGCCGGCCCGGCGTGGACCACGCGCCGCTGCTGGAGGTCCTGGCCCGCCGGTACTACGGCAACGACGTCCTCACCGCGATCCGCACCGAACGGGTCGGCGACTGCGTCTTCGTCGCCGCCGAGAACCGGGGCACGCGCGTGGTCAGCACCGCCGTGGACTTCGCCGCGCTGCCGGAGGCCGTGCGGGCGCTGGACGCGGTGGCCGGCGACGAGCAGCTGGTCGCCGACCTCTACGTGACCTGGCCGGACGGCCCGGCCGACCACGAGGAGATGGCCGCGCGGCTGCGGGAGGCGCTGGCCGCCCAGCCGCTGCCCGCCGGGCTGGACCGCATCACCACTACGGTGGCGGGCCGGCGCGACGAGGCCATGCACCACCACTTCACCTTCCGCCCGTCCCGGCCCGGCCTGGCCGAGGAACGCCTGGTCCGGGGGCTGCACCCGCGCATCGCCGAGCGGATGCAGCTGGACCGGCTGCGCGACTTCGACCTCACCCGCCTGCCGTCGCTGGACGAAGAGGTCTACCTCTACAAGTGCGTGGCCAAGGAGAACCCGTCCGACGAGCGCCTGGTGGCGCTGGCCCAGGTGCGCGACCTGACGCCCCTGCGCGACGACGACGGCCGGATCGCCGCGCTGCCCGCCGCCGAGGACGTCCTGGCCGCCTGCCTGGACGCCATCCGCCGGGCCCGCAGCCGCCACGGCGGCGGCCACCGGCCCGCGACCAACCGGATCGTGCTCTACGCGTGGCCGCCCACGGACCTCGCCTCGGGCGACCTGACCGCCGTGGCGCAGCGCGTCCTGCCCACCACGACCGGGCTGGACCTGGAAGAGGTGCTGTTCCTGGCCCGCCGCCGCGACGAGAGCGGCAAGCTGGTCGACATCGCCGTGCGCATCGGCGACGACGCCGGCGCGGGTGTGCGGCTGTCGTTCGTCAAGCCGCCGACCGAGCCGGTCCGGCCGCTGGACGACTACCGCCAGAACGTGCTGCGGGCCCGCAGCCGGGGCACGGTCTACCCGTACGAGCTGATCGACGTGCTCACCGGGCCGGACGGGTCGTTCACCGAGTACGACCTGGTCGACGGCCACTTGGTCGCCGTGGACCGGCCGCGCGGGCGCAACACCGCCGCCATCGTCCTGGGCACGGTCACCACGCCCACCGCCAAGCACCCCGAGGGCATGACCCGCGTGGTGCTGCTGGGCGACCCGACCAAGGCGCTGGGCGCGCTGTCCGAGCCGGAGTGCGCGCGGGTCATCGAGGCGCTGGACCTGGCCGAACGGCTGAAGGTCCCGGTCGAGTGGTTCGCGCTGTCCGCCGGCGCCCGCATCTCCATGTCCTCCGGCACGGAGAACATGGACTGGGTCGCGGCGGCGCTCAAGCGGATCGTCGAGTTCACCCAGGCCGGCGGCGAGATCAACGTCGTGGTCGCGGGCATCAACGTCGGCGCCCAGCCGTACTGGAACGCCGAGGCCACGATGCTCATGCACACCAAGGGCATCCTGGTCATGACGCCGGACTCGGCGATGGTGCTGACCGGCAAGCAGTCGCTGGACTTCTCCGGCGGCGTGTCGGCCGAGGACAACTTCGGCATCGGCGGCTACGACCGCGTGATGGGCCCCAACGGTCAGGCGCAGTACTGGGCGCCGGACCTGCGGGCCGCGCGGGACGTGCTCATGGCGCACTACGAGCACAGCTTCATCGCCCCCGGCGAGACCGGCCCGCGCCGCGCGCCCACCACCGACCCGGTGGACCGGGACGTGTGCGCGTTCCCGCACAGCTCGCCGGACAGCCCGTTCACCACGGTGGGCGAGATCTTCTCCGTCGAGGCCAACCCGGACCGCAAGAAGCCGTTCGACATCCGCACGGTCATGCGCGCGCTGTCCGACCAGGACCACCCGGTGCTGGAGCGGTGGCTGGGCATGGCCGACGCGGACACCGCCGTCGTGCAGGACGTGCACCTGGGCGGCATCCCGGTGTGCCTGCTGGGCATCGAGTCGCGGGCGGTGCCCCGGCACGGGTTCCCGCCCACCGACGGCCCCGACTCCTACACCGCGGGCACGCTGTTCCCCAAGTCGTCGAAGAAGGCGGCGCGTGCGATCAACGCGGCCAGCGGCAACCGGCCGCTGGTGGTGCTGGCGAACCTGTCCGGGTTCGACGGCTCGCCGGAGTCGATGCGCGAGCTCCAGCTGGAGTACGGCGCGGAGATCGGCCGGGCGATCGTGAACTTCCGCGGCCCGATCGTGTTCTGCGTGATCTCCCGCTACCACGGCGGCGCGTTCGTGGTGTTCTCCAAGGCGCTCAACCCGAACATGACCGTGCTGGCCGTGGAGGGTTCGTTCGCGTCGGTCATCGGCGGCGCGCCGGCGGCGGCCGTGGTGTTCTCCCGCGACGTCGACGGCCGCACCGCCAACGACCCGCGGGTGCGCAAGCTGGAGGCGCTGGTCGCGGAGTCCTCGGGCGCCGAACGGGCCGCGCTGACCGCCGAGCTGGCCGGGACGCGCACCTCCGTGCGGGCCGAGAAGCTGGCCGAGGTGGCGGCGGAGTTCGACCGGGTGCACAGCATCCGGCGGGCGGTCGAGGTCGGGTCGGTGGACGCCATCGTGCCCGCCTCGGGCCTGCGGCAGCAGATCATCGAGGCGATCGAACGCGGCTTGCTGCGCTAACCCCCTGGTGACGCGGCCCGGTCTCGTTCGGGACCGGGCCGCGGAACACTTCCCCTCCCCCGGACGATGTCGTGGGTGATGCCCCTGGGGGAAAGGTCAGGTCGATGAGCCAGTCCGGTGTGGAGGTCGTCGCGCCCGCGGTGTCCGAGGTCGAGCGGATCGCGGCGGACACCGATCCCGTGGTGCGCAACCTCCGCATCACCCACTGCTACCACCTGCTGTCCAAGGCGCTGGCGGCGCGCACGGGCGGGTCGGCGAACTGGTGCACGTTCGCCGTGTGGGCGTCCAAGCAGGTGGGCCAGACCATCCGGCAGGAGGACCTGGTCCGGACGCTGGAGCGCCTGTCCGACCCGGCGTCGGTCGAACTGCTGGTCTCCGCCCTGCGCCGGGTCGCACCCCTGCCGTTCGACACCGCGTCGTCGCTCGTGCGGCAGGCCGTCGTGGCGGTCGCGAACCTGGATGGGGTCAGCGCCGCCGCCGCGCGCGGCAACCTCAAGGTGTTCGAGGAGATCGCCCACGAGTTCGCCCGCTTCCTCGCCCACACCGGCCCGATCGAGGAGTTCACGGCGGCCCTGCGCCCCGGCGAGCCGCCGGAAGGCCAGCACTACCTGCGCCAGGCCTTCACCCGCTACCACCGGGCCATGGCCACCACCGACCCGAAGCAGCGGGCCGAGTCGCTGCTGCTGGCCAACATCGAGGTGGGCCTGCACGAACAGACCAGGCTGCAACCGGAGATCACCGCGGCCCTGGAGGGTCCCGTGGTCGACCCGGCCGCGCTCGAACGCCGCCTGCTGGACCTGCTGCTCCCCGGCAACCGCCTCGTGAAGTGCCTGCGCCGGGTCGCCCTGACCGTGATGGGCAGACGCGGCCCCATCCGCACCGCCACCGAACGCCTGTCCCACCACGCCCGCGCGCTCGCCCGCCAGGCCGTCACCCGGCACCTGATGACGTTGGCCCTGCCCGACGAGCTGCTGGACCTGAGCGAAGACCTGCCCGCGAGCTTCCCGCCCCTGCTCACCGAGCTCTCCGACCCGGAGCTGCTGGCCCTGCTGGCGCGGGTCGACCCCACCCCGGACTCCCTGACCGACACGGCCGCCGGGGACTGGTCCGACCTGTCGGACCGGATGCACTACATCGCCGACATGTTCCGCTGCCACGCCCAACGCACGGCGTTGCTCGACCCGCCGTTCACGCCCGAGCAGGTGGCGGCGATGGCCGAGGGCCGCAGGCCTTCCGGGCGGCTCTGAGCCGGCACCGCTGGGTAGTCGGCCGATCGCGGGGCGATTTTTCCAGGTCACGCGCTAACGAAGCTCTTCAGGACTGCGATGGGCGCAGTATCCCGCCAGGGCTTTGGAGGTCGTTGTGAGCGGACGGGTCAAGAAGTTCGGCACGGTCCCGGCGGCCCTCGCCGTGGGTGCCTCGCTGCTGTTGGTGCCCTCCGGGGCGGCCGGTGCGCTGGACACCAAGGTGTTGGCGTACGTGGCCAACAACGGTGGTGGGGTGACCGTGCTCGACACCGCCACCAACACGACCACCACCGTGCTCGCCGACTCCCCCGGCGACTCCCCCTACGGCGTCGGCGTCGCGTTCGACGGCGGCCGGGGGTACGTGACCAACGTCCGGGACGGCACGCTCACCGTCATCGACACGCCCACCAACACGATCGACGCCGCCGTGCCGGTGGGTGACGGTCCCGCCGGGGTGGTCGTCTCACCCGATGGTGGTCACGTGTACGTCTCCAACTACCGGGCGGGCACGGTGTCCGTGGTGGACGCGGCGACGATGAGCACGGTGGCCACGGTCCCCGTCGGCCCCAACGCGGACGGTGTCGCGCTGACGCCGGACGGCAAGCTGCTCTACGTCGCCCACGACGTCCCCGGTCCCGGCACGGTGTCCGTCGTGGACACCGCCACCAACACCGAGATCGCCGAGTTCCCCACCGGCAACACCCCGACCGCGCTCGCGGTCACGCCAGACGGCCGAACCCTGGTGGTGGTCAACAAGTTCTCCGACAACGTGGCCCTGGTCGAGACCGCCGGGAACACCGTCGTCGGCACCATCCCGGTCGGCTTCACCCCGCACGGCATCGCGATCACCCCGGACGGCACGCGGGCGTTCGTGCCCAACAGCGAGGGCGACAACGTCTCCGTGCTGGACCTGGTGAACCGGACGCCCCTGGCGACCGTCCGCGTGGGCGACCGGCCGATCAGCGTCGCCCTCACCCCCGGCGGTGCCCGCGCCTACGTCACCAACTACCACAGCGGCACCGTGTCGATCCTCGACACCGCCACCCTCGCGGTCGAGTCCGCGGTCCCGGTCGGGGTGAACCCGGTCGGCATCGCGATCCACGCCGTCCCGCCCGCGCGGACGCGGCTCACCACCGGCACGGCCGTGATCGTCCCGCGCGGTGGTCTCACCGTCACCGGCATCACCGCGACGCTCACCGAGGCCCACACCGGGCGTGCCGTGCCCGGCGAGGTCGTCAGCTTCTCCACGGTGAAGGGCACCCCGCTGTGCACGGCGGTCACCAACGCCGCCGGCACGGCGACCTGCGACGCCCGGGTCCCGGTGCAGGTCGGCGTGAACACCCTCCTGGAGGGCTACACCGCCGCCTTCGCGGGCGACCTGGACCACGGCCCGTCCGCCGCCCACGGCACCACCGTCCGCCGCTGAACTGTCGTACCCAGCCCCTACCATCGGCGATCATGAGCACCCGACCGCCGTTGCCCGCCGACCTCGCCGCGCTCGTCGCCGACCCCGCGGACCGGTCGCTGTCCGTCCCGCTGCCCCCGGGCCGGGCCGTGCACTCCCAGGAGGAGGACAGCGACCGGCCCGCGTTGTGGCTCAGCGACGGCCCGGCCCCCGAAGGCCTGTGGACCCGCCTGCGCGCCGAGCACGCCCGCTCCGGGCTGTGGCCGTTGCTGCTGGACGCCTTGGACGACGACGCCGAGGACTACCGGCCGTGGGCCAGTGGCGAGTTCGCGCCCGGCGAGATGTCCTCACCCGCCGCGCACGACCCCGCCGCACTGCTCGCCGACTGGTGGACCCGGCACGCCGACCCCGCGACCACCCCGCACGGCACCCGGTGGCCCGGCTCCGCGCCCGCGCCCGCCGCGGTCGGTGACCCGGACCGCATCGCCGACGGCCTGGCCGAGCACCTGCTCGCCGAGCACCCGTCGATGCGCCTGGGCCTGGTCGCCGCCGACCGGGGTGCGGACGCGCTGACGACCGTCGGCTGGTTCGGCCCGGCCGAGCACACCGACGACACCGCCGAGATCTCCGCCGTCCTGCGCAGCTGGGAGGACCGGTTCGGCGCACGGGTGGTGGGCGTCGGGTTCTCCACGCTCCTGCTCAGCGTCGCCGCCCCGCCCACCACTCCCGACGCCGCCCTGGCCGTGGCCGCCGAGCACTTCGCGTTCTGCCCCGACAACGTCTGGCAGGGCGTCTCGCCGCTGACCGCGTACGCCGAACACCTGGTCGGCGACCACTCGTGGTCGTTCTGGTGGGACTGAGGATCACTCGGACAGCGTCACGGCGCCCTTGCCCATGTCGAAGGTGGTGCCCTGCACGATGACGACGTAGGCGTCGCCCTTGCCCGGCTTCAGCTCGCCCTGCTTCTGGAGCTGGGTCTGGTCCTGCTTCGTCTTGACGACGACCTTCCACTTGCCGTCGGCCCGGTTGCCGCCGTCCTGGCACTCGACCTCGTCCGACTCGGCCTTCGCCACGGCCTTCTCCTGCCGCACGACCAGCACCACCTTGGTGAAGTCCAGCGGCGACTCCTGCTCCGGGCAGGCCACCGTGCCGGTGAACTCGTAGCCGTCGGCCCCCTTGGTGACCTTCTCGTCGATGACCGCCTTGAACGCCTCCGGCCCGTCCGACGCGGCCCCCGCGCTGGGGCCGAGCGCCACCCAGGTGCCCACGACCACCCCAACCGCCGCCACGGCTCGTCCGTACCCGCCGACTCGCATCACGACCTCCCGTCTCCCGCGGCCCTGGCGACCGCCTCGACACCAGGGGCGGGGTGCCCGGACGTCCCGGCGAAAAACGAGCCGCTCCGGCGTCCACCCGAACGAGTAGGAACAACCAGACACGTTCGGGTGGACCGACTCCCGAGGGTCAGCCCCGGAGGCGGGCGAGCACCCGGTCCAGCGCCCGGCGCACCAGGTCGGGCACGCCGTCGCGGCGCAGGTCGCCGAGCACCTGCTCGTTGAGCCCACCGGGGGTCATGTGCTCCTCGGTCAACGCCGTCAGCGAGGTCGCCCGCGACACCGACTGCCCGAGCTGCCCGAAGATGTGGGCGATGTAGGCGTCGGCGTCCTCCTGCTTGACGCCCTGCGCCGCGAGCCAGTTCGCCACCGTGGTCAGGTAGTCCAGGTGCGCGGCGAACGTGGCCGTCGACGCGCTGAAGGCCTCCAACGTCGTCTCCGCGTCCGGCACCACCACGCCGCCGACCCGTTCCAGCAGCTCACGGGCCACCGGGTGGTCCGGGTACAGCGCGGTCAGGCTCTGCCGGCGGGCCGCCGCGGGCAGCGGGATGGTGCGCACGACCTCCGTGGCCGGGGCGATCCACTCGCGCAACCGCGCCAGCGTCACCCCCGCCAGCGCGCTGACCACCACGTGCTCCGGCCGGAACACCAGGTCCCGGAGGACCTCCTCCCCGACCTGGGGCCGCACCGCCAGCACCACCACCGGGGCGCGGTCCAGCACCTCCTGGTTGCTGCCGCAGACCTCGACGTTGGGGAACCGCCCGGCCAGGTCGAGCCCCACGGCACGGTTGCGCGGGGACAACAACACCGCGGGCGGCTCGGCGACCTCGGTGCTGAGCCCTTCCACGATCGCCGCCGTCAACGCACCCGCGCCCACGAACCCGTACACCGGCAAACCCCCTCGTCACCCGGAACCGGGGCCGATGATCGCACGCCGATCACCGTGGCGACGAGGGGTGTGCCGGGTCAAGGCGTGGCGAACACCTGCACCCAGAACGGGCCGCTGCCGCCGGAGTTCACGCCGACCCCCAGGTCCCGCAGCTCGCAGTCGAGGATGTTGGCGCGGTGGGCGGGGCTGTTCATCCAGTCCCGCATGGCGTCCTCGGGCGAGGACGGTCCTTTGTGGATGTTCTCGGCGACCCGGTGCCACGGGTAGCCGGCGGCGTCGAGGCGGTCGCCGGCGTCCCGGCCCTCGGGGCTGACGTGGTCGTAGTAGTCGCGGGCGGCCATGTCGTCGGCGTGGGACTGCGCGGCCGACTGCGCCCGCCCGTCCACGGCGACCGCGCCGCACCCGGCGTTCGCCCGCTCGGCGTTGACCAACTCCACCACCCGGTCGGCGGCGGACACCTCGGCCGCCGGCTGGGCGTCACTGCGGTACGCCGTCACGAGAGCCAGCACCGACGCCGCGGCACAGGCCACCACTGCCCGCTGCTTCCCGCGGGCGAAGAACGCGTTGCGCTTCATGATGGTTCACTCCTCCGCTGTGCCGGTCGGTTACCCGGCGGATCGACGGAGGAACAACCCGCCACCACGTTCACCGGGTCGGGTAAACGTGGTTTGCGGACGCCTGAAAACAGCTACCGCCGCTCACATAGGGTGGGCGACATGACATTGGGGGTCAGGCGTCCCGAGGACGTCGAGGAGCTGCCCGCGGTCGGCGGCGCGTACCGGATCACGCTGGCCGGGTCGGACACCGGCGGGCGGCTCGCGGTGGTGGAGATGCGGTTGGACGCGGGCCGGCTGGGCGCCGCGCCGCACGTCCACCACTCGCACGAGGAGGACTTCGTCGTGCTCGACGGCGAGATCACCTTCGACGTGGGCGGCTCGGACCTGGTCGTGGGCGCGGGCGGCGCGGTGGCGGTGCCGCGCGGGTCCGCCCACGGGTTCCGCAACGCCGGCGACACGCCCGCGCGGTGCCTGATGATCCTCACGCCCGCCGGCTACGAGGACTACTTCCGCGAGGTGTCCCGGATGGTCGCCGCCGGCCACGAACCGACCGCCGAGGAACTAGCCACCCTGCGCGCCGGCTTCGACACCACCTCCGCCTGACCCGGCAAGCAGCCCTCAGCGGGTCCTCCTGAGGAACGCGACGAACGCCGTGGCCGCGAACACCACCGTCCACAACAGGCTCACCAGGACCGCCGACGAGGGCACCGACTGCGTGAACCCGGCGCCGATGCCGATCTGCATCGCCCCGTAGGCGGGCAGCGCCTCCATGAGCCCGCCGCCCTGGGACCGGTTGAGCAGCGGGTTCTGCAGCAGCAGGTCGGTGACCGTGATGGTGATGATGGTGAACATGCCTTCGAGCTGGCCCGGCAGGAACAGCGCCAGGAACAGCCCCATCGCCCCGTACACCAGGCCGGCCAGGAACACCGCCACCCACATCGACAGCGGCTGCTCCATCGGCCAGAACCAGCGCATCCACGCAGCGGCGTAGGCGGCGACCAGGGCGGCGAAGCCGACCAGGGACGTGAGCTTGGCCAGCACCAGGGCGCTGCGCGGGTAGCCGGCGGCGGTGAGCCGCAGGTCGAAGTCCCCGGCGTGCTTGGCCGAGGAGAACATCGCGAACCCGATGAGCTGGCACGACGCGTTGAGCGCGCAACTGATCATCGTGATCTGCTCGCCGCCACCCGACAGCACCGCGCCCGTGCTGCTCTGGTGGAACGGCAGGACGTCGTGGCTGACCACGTGGTGCGCCAAGGCGATCCCGATCGGGATGAGCACGGTCAGGAACACCACGGCGAGGCGGTTGCGGGCCAGCACGAGCAGCGTGAACCGGGCCGCCACGCCGTAGGAGGTCATGCGGGGCTCACCGCCACCGCCTGCTCCAGGACGCCGTCGCGCAGGCGGTGCAACGTGTCGAGGCGGACGCTGTCGTAGGCGAGGTGCGAGATCACCAACACCGCCCGCCCGGCCGCCCGCAACCCGGCCGCGATCTCCCAGAACCGCAGGTAGGTCTCCCAGTCGAACCCCTGGTAGGGCTCGTCGAGCAGCACGACGGCGGGGTCGTGCATCAGGGCCAGCACGAGGTTGACCTTCTGCCGCGTCCCCCCGCTGAGCTCCTTGACCGCGACCCCGCGGTAGTCGCCGAACCCCAACTGCTCGATCAACTCGTCCGCGCGGCGCAGGTGCGGCAGCCGGTAGGCGATCTGGAAGTACTTCAGGTGCTGCTCGACGGTGAGGTCGTCGTTCAACACGGGCTTCTGCGGACAGTACCCAAGCCGCCCGGACAACCGCACGGACCCGGCGTCCCCGCGCAACTGTCCACAGAGGATCCGCAGCAAGGTCGTCTTGCCGGCCCCGTTCTCCCCCACGACCCCAACCAGCTCACCAGCCCCGACCTCGAGGTCCACCCCACGCAACACCGCCCGCTTCCCGTAGGACTTGCAGACCCCGGCGACGGCCAACACGGACACTCCCCACGACACCGGCGCGACCCCCGCGCTCGACCCGCAAAGCTAGCCGAGCCACCCCATCACCCGGTTCAGCGACCACCACCCCACCCACACGCGCCGCTTTCGCGCCGAAGGCGCGCCTGGGCTGCCAGCCACAGGAAGGGCCTCGGTTTCTCCCCCGTACGGCCTGGGCGCAGCCCAACCGCGCTTGGCCCGTTTGTGCAACCAGCTTTTCCGGTTGCACAAACGGGCCAAGGGTGGTTGCCTCCGGCAGGCCGTACGGGGGAGAAACCGACGCCCTTCCACCCCCGGGGGCCTGCCCAGCGGCGAGCGTCCGCTTTTGGCTCTTCAAGCTTTTGGCTTTTCAAGCTTTTGGCTTTTCACCTTACCGCAAGCACATGATCCAGTACT
Organism: Saccharothrix variisporea; assembly: GCF_003634995.1. Taxonomy (GTDB): domain Bacteria; phylum Actinomycetota; class Actinomycetes; order Mycobacteriales; family Pseudonocardiaceae; genus Actinosynnema; species Actinosynnema variisporeum. The sequence goes on from NZ_RBXR01000001.1 coordinate 862,677, forward strand.
CGCCCGCACCATCGCGCGCAACTCCGTGGGTTTCGCTCGGAAACCCCGGAAACTCCCGGTCGAACGCCTCCAACGCCCGCAAGTACCGCAAGATCGGCCCTTCGACCTCCCCCGCACTCTCCCCCGGCATCAACACCGGAATCCCCGGCGGCGTGGTCACCACCATCGTCGCCACCGTCCGCCCGGCAACCTCACCCAACCGCACCGACTCCGCCCCACCCCGGATCAACCGCTGGTACGTCTGCGCCGGAGTGGCCACCGCCGGCGTCGGATGGGTGAAAGCCTCGTCCAACAAGGCAGTCAGCTCGCTCTTGCTCAACTGCTCGTGCATCTGCCCGCACAACGCCGGCAGGCTCAACCCCGCGTACCGGTCCGGGTACGCCCGCACCAACTCCGGCAGCACCTCCGCCACCGCCGCACCCCGGTCGTACAGCGCCTTGAAGTCCAGCAGGGCGTCGAGCAGCGTCCCCCACTTGCCCTTCGTGATGCCCATGGAGAACAGGATCAGGCACGTGTACGCATCGGTCTTCTCGACAACGATCCCCCGCGCCTCCAGGTACATCGTCAACACCCGCGCCGGGATGCCCATGCCGCCCACGTTCCCGACCGCGTCCACCCCAGGGCACGTGATGGACACCTTCACCGGGTCGAGCAGGCAATAACCGTCCTCCATGCCCTCGAACCCGTGCCACTCGGCGCCGGCCGCCAACGTCCAGCAACCCGGCGACGTGCGCAGCAGGTCCAGCGGAGCGTCCGCGAACGCGTACACCTCGCCACTCCCCGGGTCCGTGACCTGGTCCGGTTGCCACGTGCCGAAGAACCAGTCCGGCCGGTCGCCCGCGTCCCGGATGCGCCGACCCAGCCGGGCGACGGCCTGGCGGAAGCGGATCGCCTCGGTGATCGCCTCGTCGGTCAGCCACCGGCCGCCGGGACCGTCCATCATTCCCGCCGCGACGTCCAGGCCCGCGATCATCGGGTACAGCGGGGACGTGGTGGCGTGCATCATGAACGTCTCGTTGAACTGCCGGTGCTCGACCGGCGACCGCGGCGAGTTCTTGACGTGCACCATCGAGCTCTGCGACATCGCGGCCAGCAGCTTGTGCGTCGACTGCGTCGAGAACACCGTCGGCCGAACGTCGTCCGACAACACCTCGGGCCCGACCGACATGCCGTACCTTCGCGCATAAAGCGGGTTGAACCGGGCATAAGCGAACCAGGCCTCATCAAGGTGCAAACGCGGCACCGTCTCGCCCAGCAACTCGGCGACCCGCACCGCGTCGTAGCACAACCCGTCGTACGTGGAGTTCGTGATCACCGCGTAGACCGGGTCGCTCCCCACCGCCCCCGCCGCGAACGGGCTGCGCCGCACCTGCTCCGCGACCGCCGGAGCCGTCAGGGCGTGCGGCGGGATCGGCCCCATCAGCCCGTACCCGTTGCGCGTGGGCACGAGGTACACCGGCCGGCCGCCGGTGATCGTGAGGCCGTGGTAGATCGCCTTGTGGCAGTTGCGGTCGACCAGGACCAGCTCGTCGGTGGCGATGCCGGCGTGGCACGCGATCCGGTCGGCGGTGGAGTCGCCGTGCAGCACGAAGTAGGTCAGGTCCGCGCCGAAGATCCGCGCCGCGTTGCGCTCGGCGTCGCCGATCGGGCCGCTGTGCTCGAACAGCGACCCCAGCTCGGCCACGGAGATCGACAGGTCGGTGCGGAACAGGCGTTCGCCGTAGTAGTCGAAGAACGCCCGCCCGACCGGCGACTTGAGGAACGCGACGCCGCCGGCGTGGGCCGGGGTGTGCCACGAGTACTCGTGGGTGTCGTCGAAGCGGCGCAGCTCCCGGAAGAACGGCGGCAGGACGCCGTCGAGGTACCGGTCGGCGGCGACGCCGATCCGGCCCGCGATGAAGTCCGGCGTGTCCTCCAGCAGCCACACGTACCCGGTCACCGCCTCCGACACCCACAGCGGCAGGTCGTCCACGGAGGTCGCGGTGGTCACCAGGAACACCGGCAGCTTGGCGAACCGGCCCATCAACGCCCGCAGGACGTCCTCCGGCGCGTCGAGGTGCCACGACACCAGCGCCGCGGACAGGTCGGCACGGCTCTGGGTCAACGCCAGCGCGTCCTCGGCGGTGTGCGCGCGGACGATGTCGTGGCCCTCCTGGCGCAACTCGGCGCAGATCGCCTCCACCTGGTCCCGCGCGACCACACCACCCGCGCCGCCGTCCACTGCGACCAACACCGTTGAGCGGGACATCGTCGCCTCTTCTCCCGTCTGGCGGAACCCAGACCCCCGAGTCTCGACACCCGCACGCACGGCTGTCGATTACTCGAAGGCGTGGCCCGCCCACCACCCGGGTGCAGCAACTCCCCGATTCCTGCGGCTCCAGAACGCCCCAAGTCCACTCGGAACGGTGGTCCACCCCGCCCACCAGGTGATTTCAGGCCCCGCCGACGTCCCGCCGCGCGAACACCAGCCCGGCGACCACGACCAGACCGGCCGTCCACGCCACCATCGTCACGCCGCCGGCCACCGGGGACAGCACGTGCTCGGCCGGGTAGCCCCGGACGAACATCTGCGCGCCGGCCACGTCCGGCAGGAAGCGGGCCAGGGGCGTGACCTTGGTCAGCAGGTAGGTCACCGAGACCAGCGCCGAGTTCACGACGAACAGCACCAACGGCACCACCGTGCTCCGGCTGAGGGACCCCACCGCGAACGCGATCAACGCCGAACACACCCAGTACACGACCGCACCGACCGCCCGCCACCCCAGTTCCGCCAACGCGTCGAACGGGACCGCCGCCAGCAGCGCGGCACCCGCCAACACCGCCGAGAGCACCGCCAGCACCAGCACTTTCGCACCCAACAGCACCCCACGCCGGGGCACGCACAGCACGCCGGTGGCCGTGTCGCCGGTGGCGATCAGGACGCCCAGCACGATCACGCCGATCGCCCCGAACGGCACGGCGGTGAAGCCCGCGTCCGGCGACACGCGCGAGTTGAGCAGGGCGATGCCGGCGGTGCCGAGCACGCTCACTCCGGCCGCCAGGTAGGTCGAGGGCACCGTCACCAGCTTGACCACCTCGGCCCGAACGGCGTTCACCACGGTGTTGTCCCGGTTCACCACGACACCTCCGGCTCGGTCAGGGCGAAGTACGCGTCCTCCAGAGACCCGTGACCCGCCGTGACCTCGTCCACCGTGCCCCGCGCGACGACCCGCCCGGAGTGGATCACCACCAGGTCGTCGGCGGTGGCGGCGACCTCGGCCATCACGTGGCTGGACAGCAGCACCGTCCGCCCCTCGGCGGCGCGGGCGCGCAGGAACCGGCGGACCCAGCGGATGCCCTCGGGGTCCAGCCCGTTCAACGGCTCGTCGAGCACCAGCACCGCCGGGTCCCCCACCAGCGCCGCCGCGATCCCGAGCCGCTGCCCCATCCCGGTCGAGTAGGACCGCACCCGCCCCGCACCGGTCAGGCCGACCTGGTCGAGGACCTCGGACACGCGGGCCCGCGGGATGCCGTTGCTGCGCGCCACCCACGCCAGGTGGGCACGCCCGGTGCGGGCGCGGTGCGCACCACTCCCGCCGAGGACCGCTCCGACCGTGCGGAGGGGATGACGCAGCCGCCGGTACGGCGTGCCGCCGATCAGGGCGGTGCCGGCGTCGGCGGAGTCCAGGCCGAGCAGGACGCGCAGCGTGGAGGACTTGCCGGCCCCGTTCGGCCCGAGGAACCCGGTGACCCGACCGGGGCGCGCGGTGAACCCGACGTCGTGGAGGACGGTGCGGCGACCGTGCCGCTTGGTGAGGTTGACGATCTCGATCACGCCACCAGGCTCACGCCGGCCGCCGGAACGCACATCGGCCAAAGGTTGACTCGGGACTTCAGACGCACTCGGACGATCGGGCTCAGCGCGGCCGGGCTGGGTGGGTCAGGGACGGAGGGTGTCGGTGTAGCCGGATTCGTAGGCCAGGATCACCAACTGTGTCCGGTCGCGGACCTCGAGCTTGTCGAAGAGCCTGCTCAGGTACGTCTTCACGGTCGCCCGGCTCAGGAGCAGCTCCGCCGCCACTTCCTCGTTCGACAACCCCCGCACGACCGCCGCCACCACCTCCCGCTCCCGCGCGGTCAGGCCCTCGAACCGCTCGCGCGGCCCCGTCCGGCGGGCGGCGAACTCGGCGACCACCCGGCGCGTCACCTCCGGTGCGAGCAGGGCGTCGCCGCGGTGGACCGTCCGAACCGCACGCAGGATCTCCGGCACGCCGGCGTTCTTCAGCAAGAAACCGGTCGCGCCGATCCGCAGGGCCTCGTAGACGTACTCGTCCAGGTCGAAGGTGGTGAGCACCAGCACTCTCGTGGTGGACGATGACGCAAAAATCCGGCGTGTCGCTTCGAGCCCGCCCAACACGGGCATCCGGATGTCCATCAGCACCACGTCCGGACGCAGCCGCTGAACGGCGTCGACCGCCTCCCGCCCGTCCCGGGCCTCCCCGACGAGCACCATGTCGGGAGTCGCGGACACCAGTTCGCACAACGACGTCCGCAGCAGGTCCTGGTCCTCGGCGACGAGAACCCGGATGCGCTCACCCATCCCCGACCTCCGGCACCACCGCGCGCACCACGAACCCGCCACCACCGCCCGGCCCCGCCTCGACCGAACCGCCCAACGACTCCACCCTCTCCCGCAACCCGACCAGCCCATGTCCCGGCGAGGGCTCCGACGCGACACCCGGACCGTCGTCACTGATCACGACCTCGACGCCGGCGAGGGTCCGCCGCACCACCACCTCGCAGCGCGCACCCGGCGCGTGGCGGACGACGTTGGTCAGCCCCTCCTGCACGATCCGGTACACCGCCGGCGTCAGCGGGACGGAGGTGTCGACGTCCACATCGACCTCGATACCCGCTGCTCGTGCCCGCTCGACCACCGGACCGAGGTCGAGCGCACCCGAGCGGACGGTGTGCAGGACCGTGCGCAGTTCGTCGAGCGCCTGCCGGCCGGTCTCCTCGACGCGGGCGAGACCACGTCGGAGGCGGTCGGCGTCGTCGCCGGCCACGTGGGCCGTCACGCCGGCGGTCACGGCGATGGTGCCCAGGGAGTGCGACACCACGTCGTGCACCTCGCGCACCACGCGAAGGCGTTCGGCGAGCACGGCCTGCTCCCGTTCGGCCCGCGCGACCCGAAGCGCCTCCTCCCGCTCGCGGCGCACGGCGGTACCCAGGCGCCAAGCACCCACGGTGACCAGCACGCTGACCGCCGCGTACCGGGCGACGCCCGCACCGTCCGGCGTCCCGACCGCGACGAGCACCACCACCGCCGTCCCCAACGCCGCCGACACGACCTTCACCGGACCATCGCGCGTGGCCGCGACCCGGTACAGCACCCAGGCCGCAGCGGTGAACGGGTCTTGCGCCACGCCCAAGATCGCACCGGCGAGCGTCGCGGCGGAGGTGACCCCGAAAGCGGTGACGGGCCACCACGAGCGCAGCAGGACACCGACGACGAACAAAGCGATGAGCGCGGGTTCGACCGGGCCGGTGGAGGGAAGCCAGAACACCGTCACGGCAAGGGCGGCCACGCCGGCGTCCACGGCCACTGACCGGTACACGGCGATCACCCCAGTCGGACGGGCAGCGAGCGGTAGGACGGGATGAGCACGCCGCGAGCCGGGCGGCGCGGGCCGACCACCACCGGGCGGCCCGACGAGAACACCGCCTGCAGGACGTGACCGATCTCGGCCCGCGCCAGCGCGGCTCCCAGGCAGAGGTGACGGCCGGCGCCGAACCAGAGCTGGCGGGTCCGCGGGTCGTACGGGCGGTCGAGGGAGAACGGGCCGACGGCGTTGTTCGCCACGTAGGTGAGCAGGAGAACCCGTTGTCCGGCACGGAGTTCCCTGCCGGCGACGGTGGTGTCGCGCGAGACGTGCCGGCCGATGACCGGCGCGGGCGTGGTGACCCGGAGTCCTTCGCGCACGGCCACGGGCAGCAGGTCCGGGTCGGCGAGGAGCCGGTGTTGCTCGCCGGTGTCGTGCAGGAGGGCCACGGTGCGGGTCATCGCGGTGGCGGCGGTCTCGGTGCCGGCGACCATGAGCAGCGCGGCCAGTCCCGAGGTCTCCTCCAGGCTCAGTCCCAGTTCACGGCACCGGCCCAGCAGGGTGGACGGGTCGGCGGAGGCGAACGCGGCCGGCACGTTGCGGGTCAGCTCCGCGATGATCGGCTTGGCCTGGGCGACCACCTCGGGCGGCAGGCCGGTCGAGGTCGCGCTGCCCAGGGCGAGGGCGGCCAGTCGTTCCCCGGTCTCGAACAGCTCGCGCGGGTCGTCCGGTGCCAGGCCGAGCAGTTCGGCCATCATGCGCCCGACCAGCACGCGGGACAGGTCGGCCAGGTCGACCGCCCGGCCGTCGTGCAGCCGGTCGAGCGCGGGGGCCAGGGCCGGGTCGAAGACCTTCGTGACCAGCTGCCGGGCGGAGGCGTCGGTGAACAGGTCCCGCGCCCTGGAGCGCAGGTCGGCGTGGCCGGGGCCGTCGAAGATCCGGTTGACGTAGTCGCCGAGCACCTGCTCCCACAGGTGCCCCACACCGCCCTCGCCCAGCAGCGTGAAGTGCGCGCCGTCGTTGAGCACGGCCCGCGCCAGGACCGGGTCGGTGATCACCCAGCCCAGGCGCGGGACGTGTCGGATCGGGCCGAACATCCCGCCGAAGCGCAGGAGCGCGAACAGCGCCGGCCGTCCGGCCCAGAGCAAGCGGTCCTCGTGCCGGCGTGCGTAGCCCATGAGCCGCATTGTGCCTTCCGCACGGCCACGGATCTTGAGTGGAACTACGCAGCGGGACGGGCGGTCAGTTCAGGGTCCAGAGCTGGTTGGCCTGGGTGCCGCTGGTGTTGCAGGCCCAGATCTGCAGGCGGGCGCCGTTGGCCGACCCCGCCGCGTCCAGGCACTTGCCCGACCTCGGGTTGACGATGGTGCCGTTGCCGTTGACCTGCCAGTCCTGGGCGCTGGTGCCGTTGCACGTCCACAGCTGGACCAGGGCGCCGTCCGCGGTCGAAGCGCCGTTGACGTCCAGGCACTTGCCGGTCTGCGGGTTGACGAAGCGGGAACCGTTGCGGGTCCACTTCTGGTTCCAGCCCGTGCCGCAGTCCCACAGCTGGACCGGGGTGCCGTCGGCCGTGCCGTACGACGCGATGTCCACGCACCGGCCGCTGCCCCGGCCCACGATCGTGCCGCTCGTGCCACCGCTGCCGCCACCGGCCTGGACGTCGGCGGAGAAGCTGTTCACCGCCAGGCCCTCACCGCCCTGCCACGGCTCGAACCCCGCCTGCACGCTGGTCAGGTACCACGACGAGTCGACGCGGGTGCGGCCGTCGACGTCCCGGACGAAGTCCATGACGTTGAACGACCAGCTCGCCATCGGCGACGGCGCCACGTAGGACACCACGTCGTTCCCGCCGTTGTTGCCCTGCCACACCTCCCACGTCCGGCCGCCGACGCTCGCCGAGCCGACCCGGGAACCGACGGGCTGGATGCTGCCCTGCCGGTTCAGCCAGATCATGATCTCCATCTGGTTGACGCCGGTCCGCTTGGGCGTCGGGTCCAGCCAGATGTCGTACGCGGCGTCGTAGGTCCCGCCGACGTAGGTGTAGGAGATCGACGACGGGACGCTGCCGATCTGGCTGAGCTGGCGGGGCAGGGTGGTGCCCGGCGAGCAGTTGTCGTAGTGGCAGCCCACGTAGACGGCCGGGTAGGACAGCGGTGCGCCGCCGCTGGTCCAGCCCTTCTGCGAGACGATCTGGAAACCGCTGCCCGTGACGTTGATGCACTGCTCGGCGCTGCTGCCCCAGCGGTTGTTCATCACGGTGTACTTGCCCTGGATGGTGGTGGAGCCGTACTGCTCGCAGATCCGCGTGTCGGCCTGCGCCGCGGTCGGCAGGACCGGGAGGGCCAGCGCCGCCGCCAGCACCGCGACCCCGAGGAAACGGGATGGCTTCATGTCGTCCTCACCTCGTCCGGGGGTTCCCACTCCGGTGTGGGAGCGCTCCCGGAACGGATGCAACCACAGACCGTCACCCCACGGCTACCCGCCCGGCGCCCAGACGCCGGCACGGGGTGCCGCGCAGAGCTACCGTCGTCCGGATATTCCGGGCGCACCTCAACGCCCGCCCTCCCGAAGGCGCAGCGCGGTGTCGATCACCTCGCGGCTGTCGGCGTGCAGGGCTTGCGCGGCGGTCCGGCCGGTGACCGCGAGGTAGGCGTCGACCAGTCGGTTGCCCACCGCGTACCCCGCGCCGCTGGGCAGGCCGACCGGGGTGCCGCCGTAGCGGATCGCGGTGGCGTCGCCGTGCACCCAGGCCGCGAAGTTCTGCATGCCGGTCACGCCGAGGCCCGAGACCACCTTGTCGAACACGGCGTCGTCGTGCAGGTGCGGCACGCCGAGGCGGGCGTAGCCGAGCTCGTCGCCGTACAGCTGCCGGGCGAAGGCGTCGGCCAGACCTTCGGACACGACCTGCTCCCCCACCGTGACCGTGGCCGGGTTCCACACCACCCCGCCGGGGGCGTAGCGCAGGTTGTGGTTCAGCTCGTGCACCGCGGTGGCCTCCACCCGGGCCAGGTTCTCCGGGTAGGGCCAGAAGTTCAGGTACAGGTACCCCGTCACGCTCCCGTTGGCCGCCATGCCCAGCCCCGGCCCCATGAAGTGGCTGTCGCCGGGGTCGCCGAGGACGACGAGGACGGTCACGTCCGGCACCACGATCCCCGGCGTGGCGGCGAGCTGCACCGCCACCGCCTCCTCCAGCGCCCGTTCGACCCGGCCCCACGCGTCGGCGTCGTGCAGCGCCTCCAACGCTTCCCGGCACCGGTCCTCGTCGCGGTCGAGCGGGAAACCGGAACCCATCGCGTGCATCGCCACCAGGTCGACTTCGCCCGGGAAGTACCGGTACAGGTTGGCGGCGGGCTCCAGCATGTCCCTGAGCAGCCCGGCCCGTCGCTCGTGCGGGGCGTGCAGGATCTCGCGCATGGCGGTGTAGGTGTCCAGGACCGTGATCGTCATGCGGGCGACGCTAAACCCTCCAGTTACGTCAACCTCAAGCCCATTGTGGACGGTCGACGGGCCGCGTCGCGGTGGCGGCGCCTCGTTCCGCGCCGGCGATCAGGACGTCCAGTGCCGCGTGGGCTTCGCGGAGCGCCTCGATGCGGGCGGCGATGTCGGCTTGTTCGGCGCGCAGCCGGTCCGGCAGTTCGGCGCACGCGATCAGGCGCTGCTCGCCGTCGCGCAGGCACGGCAAGACCCGGGCGATGGCCGCCGTCGAGATGCCGGCCGCCAACAGCGCCCGGATGCGGCCGACCACCTCGACCGTCCCCGGCTCGTAGACCCGTTGGCCGCTCGTCGTCCGGGCGGGGCGCAGCAGGCCCTGTTCCTCGTAGTAGCGCAACAGCCGCTCGCTCACCCCGGTCCGCCGGGCCAGTTCGCCGATCTTCATGTGCTCCCGCTCACGTCCGCTCGCCCCTCACACCGGTGTGAGGTCATAGCTTCGCCGCATGATCCTCAAGCACAAGCACGCACTGGTCACCGGAGCTTCCCGCGGCATCGGCCGGGTGATCGCCGGCACGCTCGCAGCCGAGGGCGCGCGGGTCGCCGTGCACTACGGCACCAACGAACGCCTAGCCCACGATGTCGTCGCCGAGATCACCGCCGCCGGCGGCAGCGCCTTCGCGGTCGGGGCGGACCTGCGGCGGCCCGAGGAGGTCCACGGCCTGTTCGACGCCGTCCTCGCGGAGTTCGGCCGGCTGGACGTCCTGGTCAACAACGCCGGCCTGGCCCACCACGGTCCGGTCGAGTCCTACGACGAGCGCGTGTTCGCCGACATGCTCGCGGTCAACGTCACCGCGCCGTTCCTGGCCATGCGGCTGGCCGCGCGGCACCTGTCCGAGGGCGGACGCGTCATCACCCTGTCCTCCGCCCTCACCCGCTCCGCGCTCGCCGACCACGGCGTGTACGCGGCGACCAAGGCGGCCGTGGAGCAACTCGGGTTCGCGTTGTCCAAGGAACTGGGAGCGCGCGGGATCACGGTCAACAACGTCCTGCCCGGCCCGACCGAGACCGACGCGTTCACCGAGGACCTGCGCGCGCGGCTCGCGCCCGTCGTCGCGCAGACCCCGCTGGGCCGGTTCGGGCAGGCCGGTGACATCGCCGACGTGGTGGCGTTCCTGGCCTCCGACCGCGCGCGCTGGGTCACCGGGCAGTCCATCGTGGCCTCCGGCGGCCTCATCTGACGTCACAGCGCGGTAACGCGTTGGCCGACCGGCGCGCGGCGCATCGGCCGCCGATGTTTGCTGTGCGCCATGAACAAGAAGGTCGTGTCCGTGCTGCTCGCGCTGGGCTGCACCGCCTCGCTCGTGGCGTGCTCCAGCAACACCGACAAGTTCGTCCAGGAGCTGAAGGCGGCGGGCTTCACCAACGTCGGTCAGCCGAGCACCGAGACCGACAGCAAGAAGAAGAAGTCCAAGAAGGTCGGGAAGCGGACGGTGAAGACCTCCGACACGATCCTGGAGGCGATCGTGCGGGTCAAGGGCTGCGACCTGGAGATGGAGAAGGTGGCCGGGCAGTCCGGTTACTGGCTGGACGAGCTGCACGTCAACGGGCAGGAGCCGGACTGGCCCGGCTACCCGGAGAACCCCAAGCAGTCCGACGTGGTGGCGTTGTTCGCGGGCAACCAGCCCAAGCCGGACGGCTTCAAAGACTGCTACAAGCCCAACGAGCCCTGAGCCCCACTCCCCGGCGGGGTTTCTCTCGCCGGCCGGGTTTCGGTCGCCGGCCGGGTTTCGGTCACCGGCTGCGTTTCGGTCACCGGCCGCGTTTCGGTCACCGGCCGGGTTTCAGTCACCGGCCAGCAGCAGGGCCGCGTCCAGCTCGCCGTGGGCTTCGGGGTGGGCGGCCCACCACCGCTGGTAGTGGGGGTTGCGGGGCAGCAGGTCGTGGTAGGCGCGGGCCGCGCACAGGAACACCTCGTGCGCCCGGCCCGCCGCCGGACCCTCGTGCCGGGTCGCCAGCAGCAGGTCCACCACCAGGGGTGACCCCTTGAGCGGGCGGACGACCACGCCGTCCCGGCTCTGGGAGTGCGGCTGGGCGAACGCCACAGCCCCGTTGGCCACCAGCTGCCACGCGGTCGCGGCCTCGTTGACCCGGTGCGTCAGGCGCGGGGTGAACCCGGCCTCGGCGCACGCGGCGAACACCCCCAACCGGTTGCCCAGCACGTCCTCCGGCGGTGACACCCAGTCCCGGTCGGCGAGCCGGGCGAGGTCCACCTCGTCGTCCTGCCCCAGCGGGTCCTGCTCGGGCAGGGCGATGAACAGCGGCTCGCGCAGCAGCGACCGGATCTCCAAGCCGCGCAGCTCCCGCCGTTCGATGCCCTCGAAGCGGTCCAGCACGGCGAGGTGGAGCTGGCCGGACACCAGCAGGTCCAGCAGGTCGGGGCCGCTGCGGGTGATCTCCGTGCGCACCTCCGAGCACGGGATGGCGCGGCGCAGGTGTGCCACGAACCGGCCGAGGCTGTGCGTGGGCACGCTGCCGACCACCAGCGGTTCCGGGGTGCCGTCGCGGGTGCGCTCCTTGGCCAGGCTGACCAGCTGCTCGACCTCGTCCAGCACCAGCCGGGCCGTGCCGACGACCTGCCTGCCCAGGTCCGTGGGGGTGCTGCCGCCGGACGTCCGGTCGAACAGCCGACCGCCCACGACCCGCTCGACGGTGCGCAGCTGGGCGCTCATCGCGGGCTGGGTCAGGCCGAGCCGGACGGCGGCCCGGGTGAGGCTGCCCTCCTCGGCGATCGCGCACACCGCGCGCAGGTGGCGGAGTTCCAGTTCGGGCATCGCGCTCCTCGGTCGGCGCCTGCACCGGTCGTGGAGCCTATTCCCGTTGCCGCCACCCGGTCAACGATTGTCCTTTGTGGACGGTGTGCGGCGCAGTCGCACGGCGGCCCCCGCGCACGCGACCACCGCGACGCCACCCACCAGGGTCGGCCAGGTCACCGACTCGCCCAGCAGCCAGGCCGCCCAGGCGATGGTCATCACCGGCTGCACCAACTGGACCTGGCTCACCTGCGCCATCGGGCCGATCGCCAGCCCCCGGTACCAGGCGAAGAAGCCCAGGAACATGCTGACCACCGAGAGGTAGGCGAACGCCGCCCACTCGACCGCCGTGCCCGCCGGCGGCTGCCGCACCGCCGAGACGACGGCGAGCACGGTCATCAGCGGCGCGGACAGGACCAGCGCCCACGACACCGTCTGCCACGACCCGAGTTCCCGCGCCAGCAGCCCGCCCTCGGCGTACCCGATCGCGGCGGCGAGGACCGCGCCGAACAGCAGCAGGTCCGACCAGTGCAGCCGCCCGAACTCCCCGCCCTGGGCGGACGCGAACGCCAGGGCGGCGGTCGCGCCGAGGGCGGCGATCACCCAGAACGACCGCCGCGGGCGTTCCCCGCCCCGCACGACCGCCATGACCGCGGTCGCCGCCGGCAGCAGGGCGACCACCACCGCGCCGTGACTGGCCGGGGCCGTGGTCAGCGCGTACGAGGTGAGCAGCGGGAACCCGGCGACCACACCACCCGCGACGACCGCCAGCCGCGCCCACTGGACGCCCGTGGGTCGGCGTTGCCCGGTCAGCGCCAACGCGCCCGCCGCGAGCACCGCCGCCACGACCGCCCGTCCCGAGCCGATGAACAGCGGCGACAGCGTACCGACCGCGACCCGGGTGAACGGCATGGTGAAGGAGAACGCCAGCACGCCCAGCAGTCCCCACCACGGGCCGGCGGATAGCGGTGTCGCGCGTTCGAGAGTAGCGCTACTGTTCCCTGACATGTCCAACGATAGCACCGCGCGGATCGTGTCCGGCCTGCGCGCGTGGCTGGCCCAGGCCCCGCCGGGCGCGCGGGTGCCGTCCACGCGGGCGCTGGTGGCGCAGTACGGCGCGAGCCCGGTGACCGTGCAGAAAGCGATGCGGGCGCTGGGCGCGTTGGGGCTGGTCGAGAGCCGCCCGGGGGTCGGGACGTTCGTCCGTGCGACGCACCCGGCCCGACCGCCGGACTTCGGTTGGCAGACGGGCGCACTCCGCGCGCCGCACGCCCGCATCCCCGTGCTGTCGGCCCCGCTGCGCACCGGCCCGCCCGACGCGATCGCCCTGCACTCCGGCTACCCCGACCGCACCCTGCTCCCGGAACGGCTCGTCCGCGCGGCCCTGACCCGTGCCACCCGCGGTGACGCCGCGCTGTCCCGCCCCGACGCCGCCGGACACCCGGAGCTGCGCGCGTGGTTCGCGACGGAACTGGGCAGCGCCACACCCGCCGGCGTCACCCCGCCCGCGCCGCGCGACGTCGTGGTGGTGCCGGGCAGCCAGAGCGGGCTCAGCTCGATCTTCCGGGCGTTGGCCGGGGCCGGGCAGCCCGTGCTGGTGGAGTCGCCGACCTACTGGGGCGCGATCATGGCGGCGGCGCAGGCCGGGGTGCGGGTGGTGCCGGTGCCCAGCGGGACGGAGGGTCCCGATCCCGAGGACGTGGCGCGGGCGTTCGAGGAGACCGGGGCGAGGTTGTTCTACGCGCAGCCCAACTACGCCAACCCGACAGGTGCCCAGTGGTCGGCGTCGGTGGTGGAGCGGGTGTTGGAGGTGGTGCGGGCGCACGCGGCCTTCCTCGTGGAGGACGACTGGGCGCACGACTTCGGCATCGACACCACCGCCCGACCGGTCGCGGCCCAGGACGACGCCGGTCACGTGGTGTACCTGCGGTCCCTGACCAAGAACGTGTCCCCGTCCGTGCGGGTGGCCGCCGTAGTGGCCCGGGGTCCGGCGCGCGACCGGGTGCTGGCCGACCGCGGGGCGGAGTCGATGTACGTGAGCGGACTCCTCCAGACCGCGGCACTGGACGTGGTCACCCAGCCGGCGTGGCTGTCCCACCTGCGCGCGCTGCGCCGGCAACTGCGGGAGCGGCGGGACCTGCTGGTGGAGTGCTTGACGGAACACGTGCCCCAGGCCCACCTGGACCACGTGCCGCCCGGTGGGCTGAACCTGTGGGCAAGGCTGCCGGAGGGCACCGACCCGGACGCTGTGACGCGGTCGTGCGAGGCGGCGGGCGTGCTGATCGCGCCGGGCACGGAGTGGTTCCCGGCCGAACCGGCGGGCGCGTACATCCGCCTGAACTACTCGGGCCCCAACCCGGACCGCTTCGCCGAGGGCTGCCGCACGATCGGCCGCGTGCTCTCCGGTCGTTGACGCGGCGAGGGGCCGCCCTGCACGACCCCTCGCCGCCGCACCCGGGTCAGAAGTTCCAGAGCTGCCCGGCGGTCGCCGCGAAGACGCAGGAATTGCCGTAAGTGGTCCGGTAATCGACCCGGCGCTCGCCGTACCACCCCAGCGCGCGAACCGTGACGGGCGCGTACATCATCGTGCACGCGACACCGCTCTCGTGGTCCGTGGCACTCACATCACCACCGGCCGCATACAATTCCGCGCAGGCCGCGGCGGCGTTGTTGTGGATACCGCCGTCGGGTGCGCAGGTGAGGTAGCCGTAGCGCGTTCCGGTGTGGGCGGGGTCGGCCTCGGAATAGGTCACGCTCAACACCAGCCGGACCGCCGGCCGGACGGAGTCGCCGGTCTGGGTCTGCTCGGCGGCGGACGCGGAGGTGGGCAAGAAGGCGCCGGCCAGTGCCGCGGCGGTGGTCGCGAGCACGGCTAGCCACGTGCGGGACATGGTTCTCCCTCGAACGGAATCGTGTTCCCTTGACTTGTCGACCCGACCGGTCGGGCCGGGTCCGCGACCGAGCCTAGGAATTGCCACGAAGAGCGTTCAAGGTGAGCAAACTCGCACGCCACACCATCGGCGGAATCATTTCCGTGAAATCCGTGAAGACCACCGACCAGTGGACGCCCACACTACCCGAAATGGCGCAGTGACGACTTTTTCCCATTACCCCGATTTTTCACGGACGTCCGGGTCCCGCTCTGCGTGCCGATGCACTGCGCCGCGCGACTCTGGCCGCAGCCGCAACGTCACCGGCACTAGCGTTCGCCGAGACGCACGGTCACCACGCCGAGCAGGGTCAGGACGCCGCCGACCAACTGCACGGGACGGGGTGCCTGCGCCAGCAGCAGCCACGCGAAGACCAGGGCCATCAACACCTCGGTCAACGCCACGAACGACGCCAGCCGCGACCCCAGCCGCCGGGTGGCCGCGATGCCGGTGACGTAACCGAGAGCGGCCGTCACGACGCCCAGCACGACGACCGGCAGCCACCACGGCACGCTGAAACCGTGGAACGCCACCGGTTCCGTGGTCGCGGTCAGCGGGA
Source organism: Saccharothrix variisporea (assembly GCF_003634995.1). Taxonomy (GTDB): domain Bacteria; phylum Actinomycetota; class Actinomycetes; order Mycobacteriales; family Pseudonocardiaceae; genus Actinosynnema; species Actinosynnema variisporeum. The sequence continues at coordinate 877,990 of NZ_RBXR01000001.1, forward strand.
CGACGCCGACCACCCCGGCGAGCAGCAGGGCCGCGCCGCCGAGCAGCAGGCCGCCGGAGGCCAGTGCCGTGCCGGGCAGGCCGTCCTGGTCGCGCGCGGACAGCACGAAGTACACGGCGGCACCGACCATCGCGCCCAACGCCCACAACACCCCGGCGGCGTCGACGTCCGCGCCCGACAGCAGGTCGAGCACGAGCACCAGGCCGGCCAGGGCGAGCACGGCCCCGAGCACGGTCAGCCGACCGGGACGCTGCCCGTGCCGCAGCCACAGCCACACCACCACGGCGACCGGCGCGGTGTACTCGACCAGCAGCGCGACGCCGACGTCCATGCGCGCCACGGCGTTGAAGTACGCCAACTGGCACCCCGCGACCGCGACCAGCCCGTACGCCGTGACCAGCGGGAGGTTGCGGCGCACCAGCCCCCAGTCGCCGCGCAACTGCACCAGCGCCGCCGGCAACAGCACCACGCCCGCCAGCAGCACCCGGACCGCCACCGCCGCCGCCGAACTCCACCCGGCCTCCATCAGCCCGCGGCCGAGCGGTCCGGACAGGCCGAACGACGACGCGGACAGCACCGCGAGGCCGATGCCGGGTCCCAGCCGTGCGACGCGGGTGTCATCAGTCATGGTGGCCATGGCTGATGACGGTATGGAGCGCTTTGGTAATCTGTCAACGTGGTCTTCGCCCATGACACGGAGGCGTCCCTGCTCGCCGCGGTCGAGCTGGTGAACACGGCCGTCGAGCCGGACACCCTGACCACGCAGGAACAGGTCGACGCCTTCTTCGCCCGCCACGGCTACACGGGCGCACGAACGAGGGACGCGGCCGAACTCGCCGCCGTCCGAGCCCTGCGCGCACCCCTGCGCCGTTTGCTGACCAGCGACCGGGACACCGCCGTCGAACTGGTCAACGAGACGCTGGCCGCGCACCAGGCCGTCCCGCGGCTCGTGCGGCACGACGGGCTGGACTACCACATCCACGTCGTCCACCCGGACACGCCGTTCGCCGACCGGATCGCCGCCGAGACCGCCATGGCGATGATCGACGTGATCAGGTCCGACGAGATGAGCCGGCTCTCGGTGTGCGCGGACGACACGTGCGACGGCCTGGTCCTCGACCTGTCCCGCAACCGCTCCCGCCGCTATTGCAGCACGACGTGCGGCAACCGGGTCGCCGTCGCCGCCTACCGCGCCCGCAAGAGGTGAGGGTGGTCAAGGTGGCAAGGGTGTCGAATAGTCGCCATGTCTCGTCTCAGCCGTAGCTGAAGCGGGCGCGGTGACGGCAGGCTTGTGGGGATCACCACCGACCGGAACGAGGTGCTGTGTCCCGCAAACGCCCCACCGTGCCCGTCAAAGGCCCGAACTGGAAGCCCGCCGCCGGTTTCGTGACGGCTTTCGTGCTGGGCGTGGCCCTCGCCTTCCTGGTGAGCAGCTGGACCTCCGGTCCGAACGCCACCGAGCGCCGGATCGCCGAACTGCAGGAGGCCGAGGCACGCCGGGACGTCGAACAGATCGGCGCCCTGACCGACCTGGCCCGCGGCACCCGCGACCGCCTGACCCCGATGGTGGAAGGCATGGCCAAGGCCGCCCCGCCGGACTCGTCCAGCGGCACCGTGCCCAGCGCCGAAGAGGTCGGCAAGTGGCGAGACGCAGCAACGGCCGAACTGCGCCGCTACGCGGAAACCCCCTCCGCCGGCAACGGCGTGAACGTCGCCAGGACCGCGCTCAAGACGGCCGTCCAACAACTCGCGGTCGCGGTAGGCGGCTTCGAGGCAGCTTTGGACGCCCCGGACCCGTTGCGCGGCCGACTCGTGGGCTTGGCCTCGGAGCAACGCACGCTGGCCTTGCGCACTTGGTCGGTGGCGGCACTGCAACTCGACGTCATCAACATCGACGCGGGGCGCGGGCACGTGCATGTGCAACTCCCGGCAGGCCCCAACGCCACACCATTGGACTCCGAACCCGAAGGCAGCGGCCGACGCTAGACCCTTCCCGCGCACAGCGCGTGCTTTTCGGCGCGCGCAGCGCGCGGTGTCGTGGTCCCAACCACAGGTGGAGGGCCTCGGTTCCCCCGCCGTATGGCCTGCCCGAAGGGCTACCACGCTTTCGGTCGGGTGCAGCCGAATTTTTTGTGAGGAACGAGCAAAAAATTTAGCGGCACCCGGCCGAAAGTGTGGTTGGCTCCGCCAGGCCATGCGGTGGGGGAACCGACGCCCTTCACCCCCCGCTGGCGGCCTGCCGCGCGGCGAGCGCCGCTTTTCATCTTTCGAGCGCGCAGCGCGTTCGGCTTAAGAGCGAAGCGTTCAGTTCAAAGCTCTTAAAAGCGAAAAGCGCCTCGCCGGCGGGCAGGCCACCAAAGATGACTCAACTGCAACGGCGGGGGCTTCTTGCTTTTGCCATCTCCGTATGGCCTGGCGGAGCCTACCACAGATTTCCCCGGGTGCCGCTAAAACTTTTTGCTCGTTCCTCGCAAAAACTTTCGGCTGCACCCGGGGAAATCTGTGGTAGCCCTTCGGGCAGGCCATACGGAGATGACAAAAGCAAGAAGCCCAAGTTGAGTTGTGTCCCCTCCGGTGGACCGCCACTCGGCAAGGCGGACTGCCCACTCGGCAAGGCGGACTGCCACTCGCTGGCTTCGCCTAAGAGTGCGCTGCGCGGGTGTTCAGTGGTCCGGGGTTGGGTTGTCCGCGAAGTTGTGCAGGTGGTGCAGGTCCGGGATCAGGACGCCGCGTCGGGGGCTGGTTTCGACCACGCCTGCCGTCCGCAGTTCCGAGAACGCCTTCTCCGCTGTGCGCGGCTTCATGCCGGCGATCGACGCCAGCTCGACCTTGGTCAACGGGTAGCCGAGCGCCCATCCCCTCGGCGTGTGCAAACCGTGCAGCCGCACCAAGTGCAGCAACACCCGGGCCACTCGCGCCGCCGCCGGTAGGGACATCTCGCGGCGCAGGGCGTTGGCCCACCTCAGTTGTTCGGCGCCGATGCGTACCAGTTCCACCAGTACCTCGTCGTGCCAGCTCAGGAAGCGGGTCAGGTCGTCTGCCGGGATCTTGCGGGCGTCTACGGGGGCGCAGGTGATCACGCCTGCCGATCTGGGCTTGCCGTCCAAGGCCGCCATCTCGCCTACGAGGTCACCTCGGCACTTCACGGCCAGCAGGCCCGTGTCGCCGGTGGCGTCGGTGGCCACGACCTTGACCGCGCCGTCCAGGACCAGGACCGCGAAGCCGTCGTGGTCGCCCTCGCGGATGACCAGGTGGTTGGCCGGGTAGGTGACCGGGGTGCCGAGGTCGAGCACCAGCCTGCGTGTGGCTTCGGTGAGCCGGCCCAGGAGGCTGCGGCTCGGCCAGGTGTCCCCCATCGCCTCGGACTCCGTCTTGGTAGTCGATGTCGCGTGGCAACTCTTGCACAGGGCGGGGGTGGTTGTCGCCGGTGCGGTGGGAAGCGGTCCGGGTCGCCCCCAGGTCGGCCCGGACCGCTGTAGTCGGTGTCGGCCGCGGTACCGCCGTCACCCGATCGAGCGGTCTCGGCGCGTCTGGCGGCGGTGTCGCCGCACAGGCTGCCGAAAACCGCGTTTCACCGGCGTCTCATCGTGGGATGCTCGGCGCCGTGCCAGGGGTGGAGGTGCGCGTCCTCGGGCCGGTGGACGTGCGCGCACAGGGGGTACCGATCACGCTCGACCGGCCGCTGGAACGCGCGCTGGTCGCGCGGCTCGCGCTGGCCCGGGGCGCGGCGGTGTCCGACCAGCGGTTGGCCGAGGACCTGTGGGGTGACGGGGAACTGGCCCGGCCGCGGGAGCGCCTGCGGGTGCTGGTGTCGCGGCTGCGGGCCAGTCTCGGTGATGCGGCCGGCGCGGTGAGCCGGTCGGCGGCCGGGTACGCGCTCGACGCGGTGCCGGTGGACCTGGTGGCCGTGGAGGAGGCGGCAGGCCGGGTGCGGGACGCTGTGCGGGCCGGTGACGTGCAGCGTGTCCGGGGCGCGGCTGCGGAGGCGTTGGCGTGCTGGCGGGACACCGCGCTCGCCGACGTGCGCTCGGTGCCGTTCGCCGCCGCCGAAGGTGACCGGCTCGACGCCGTGCGGCTGGACTTGCTGGTCGAACGAGTGGACGCCGAGCTGGCGCTGGGCCTGACCGCAGACACCGCGACCCTCGCACCACTGGTCGCCGCGCACCCGCTGCACGAGCGCCTGGCGGGTCTGCTGGCCGTCGCGCACTACCGCGCGGGACGCCAGGCCGACGCGCTGGCCGTGCTGGCGGCGCTGCGCCGGACGCTGGCCGAAGAACTGGGCGTGGACCCCGCCCCGGACACCGCCGCGTTGGAACTGCGCCTGCTGCGCCACGACCCCGCCCTCGCGCCGCGCCCGCCCACGACCCGGTTACCCGTCCCGCCCACGGCCCTGTTCGGCCGTGACGGCGAGGTCGAGGCGCTGACCGAGCGGGTGAACCAGGCGCGCGTGGTGACGTTGACCGGTACGGCGGGCAGCGGCAAGACGCGGCTCGCGCTGGAGGTCGCGCGGCGGGTGTCCCGACCGGTGGTGTGGCTGGACCTGACGCCGTTGCGCGCGGTCGACGAGCTGACGCCGGCGTTGCTGGACGCGGTCGGACTCGAAGCGGGGCAAGGTGATCCGGTGCCGCGGATCGCCACCGCGCTGCGCGGCGCGCTGCTCGTCGTGGACAACGCCGAACACGTGGTGGACCCGGCCGCCGCCCTGCTGGGGCCGTTGCTGCGGCACGGCGACGGACTGTCGGTGCTGGTGACGTCCCAGCGACCGCTGCTGATCACCGGCGAGGAGGTGCACCGGGTCGGTCCGCTGCCCGCGCCGGCCGCCGTGGGGCTGTTCTGCGCCCGCAGCGACGCCGACCCCGGACCGGCGGTGGAGGCGATCTGCGCGGCCGTCGACCGGCTGCCGCTGGGCGTGGCGCTGGCTGCGGGCCTGACCCGGGTGCTGTCGGTGGAGCAGGTCGCGGCGCGGCTGGACGACCGGCTGCGGCTGCTGGTCGGCGGGTCGCGCGACGCCGGCGTGCGGCACACCAGCCTGCGGGCGGCGTTGGACTGGAGCCACGACCTGCTGGACGACTCGTCGCGGTCGGTGCTGCGGCAGCTCGCGGTGTTCGTCGGCGGGTGGACGCTGGAGGCGGCCGAGCGGGTGGTGTCCGGCGAGGGTGTCGCGGCGGCGGTGGCGGACCTGGTGGACCGGTCGCTGGTGACCGTGTCGGCGGGGCCCCGGTTCGGGATGTTGGAGACCGTGCGGCAGTACGCGTTGGACCGGCTCGCCGCGTCCGGCGAGGAGGAGGACGTGCGGGCGCGGCACCTGGCGTGGTGCGCCGCGCACGCGGCGGCCCACGACGTGCGGGAGGAGACCGCGCAGACCGTGGCGTCGTTGTTCGCCGAGTGGCCGAACCTGCTCAGCGCCCTGGAACACGCGCCCGGCACGCCGCGCGCCGCCGATGGCCTGCGGCTGGCGCTGTCGCTGGACGACGCGTGGATGGTGCGCGGCCAGTCCGCGCAGGTGCGGCGGATCTACGAGGCCTTGGTGGACGCGCCGGGCGTCACCGACTCGGAGCGGGTGCGGGCGCTGAGCAACTACGCGTTCGCCTGCGCGCAGTCCGGCCGGACCCTGATGGCGTCACACCTGCTGGACCGCGCCGAGAAGCTCGCGGTCGAGGACGACGAGCGGATGCGCGTGCTCTACCACCGGGGCGTGACCGAGATCGAACGCGGCCGACCGGCGGAGGCGCTGGTGCCGTTGCGCTCCGGGTTGGCGATCGCGGACCGGTTGGGGCGGCCGGTGTCGTCGTCGGCGTTCCTGTGCTCGATCGGGATGGCGTTGATGTGGTCGGGTGAATTGACGGAAGCCCTCGCGGCGCACACGAGGGCCAACGACATCGACCGTTCCCTGGACGACGAGCACGGGCTCGTGCGCGGGCTGGTCAACGAGGCCACCGTGCTGCTCGCGTCGGGCCGGGTGGCTGTCGCACTGGACCGCGTGGCCGAGGCCGAACGGCTGGCCGTGCGCCTGGGCGACACCGTCGGCCTGACCCACGTCGGCATGATCCGCGGCCGGGCCGCCACCGACCCGCACCAGGCCGCGGGGTTGTTCCGCGCGGTCCTGGCGCAGGCCGAGCCGGGCACGGACGCGGACCTGATCCGGGTGGACCTGGCGACCGCGTTGTTGCGGTCCGGCGACCGCGCCGGCGCTCAGTCCATCGTGGACGACCTGGTGGCCGGCCAGACCGAGGAGGGCTTGGTGTGGCTGGTGACCCGACCGGTCCTGGCCGCGTTGACCAAGGACCCCGAGCTGGCCGCGGCCACGGTGGTCGAGTACACCTCCCGCTCCTTCGGTTGGCCGCCATCCGTGAGCCTGCTGCGCCGGCTCACATGAAACCGAACACCGGCGGGAAGAGCAGGACCACCAGCCACGCCCACACCGCGTACACGGGCAGGTAGTTGGTCTGCCAGCGTTCCAGGGCCGCGAACGGGACCTTGCGGCGCACCAGGCCGAGCACCAGCCACGCCGACCACGCCAGGTTGGCCAGCAGGATCACGTTCTCCCCCAGCGCCGCCGCCTTGTTCGGCGTCGTCCCGTACTCGGTGATCCGACCGGTGATCTCCCACAGCACCACCGCGTCGATCAGCAGCGCGCTGACCACCAGGGCCAGTTGCAGCTTGTCGAACACGCCCGCCGGGGCCAGCGGGTCGCGGGCGGAGATCGTGTAGAGGAGCAAGGCCAGCACCACGACCAGCAGCAGGTCGAACAGGATCAGCGCCTCGCGCTCGACGTCGATGCCGGACGTGGTCACCACGAGCGTGACCAGGAAACCCAGTAGCACGGCGGTGAACAGCGGGGTGAACAGGCGCGTCAGGACGGGCGCGATGTTCTCCACCACGCTCTGCTTGGCCTCCACCAGCCACCCGGCCACCACGACCGCCGCCGCCGCGCCGCAGGGCGCGAGCCAGTGGGCGACGAAGGTCTCCGGTGACGTCCCGATCGCTGTGAACGTGCCGACCACGAACGCGATCAGCACACCACCGCCCAACCCGATCAGCACGTAGTACACGAACCACTCGCCGGTGAACCGCACGAAGTCCATGCGCCGGCGCGGGGAACGCACGTCGTCGGACACGTAGGCGAGCCCGACCGCGAACCACAGCGCGATGGGCAGGTGGATGCTGGTCAGCACGATCGACTGGGAGTCCTCGGCCAGCGGGAAGACGTTCGCCGCCACCGCGCCCAGCGCGAACAGCGCCACCAGGACGCCGATCATGGTTTTGCCGGCGTGTCGACGCCACGCCAGGAACCCCGCCAGCCACGGGAACGCGAACAGGCTCGCGTTGGGCGCGTAGAACTCCCCGTCCTGGCCGTAGTCCATCCCGAACAGCTCGGGCGCCTTGACCGACAGTGCCGCACCCGCGGCACACGCGACCAGCACCAGCAGCTCACGCCGCTTCCCCGAGCCCGCCGGCGCGTCGCCGTCCCCGGTCAGCACCAACTGCTTCCACAGCCGTTCGGAGTGCTCCCGGGCGAACTCGCGGGACAGCTCGTCCAGGCTGCCCATCCGCTTCACCGCGACCAGGAACGCCTCGTCCTCGCGCAGCCCGGCGCCGACCAGCTCGTCCACGGACCCACGCAGGTGGTCCTCCAGCTCCTCGACGTCACCGGCACTGAGCACCCGCCGCCGCTGCACGTAGGACCGCCACTGCGCGAACTGCGCCTCCAGGTCTCCACCGCCGCCGCCCGGACCGCTGCCATCCGGACCACTGGCACCCGGACCACTGCCGCCGCTCATACCGGCACCACCGCGAACGGCTGCGCGTCCCCGCGCCAGATCTCCTTCAGCGCGCCGACCACGGTCTCCCACTGCCGCCGCTGCTCCGCCAACTCGGCCAACCCGCTCTCCGTGACCCGGTAGTACTTCCGCCGCCGCTCCCCGGCCACGGCCTGCCAGCTGGACTCGACGTACCCCAGCCGTTCCAGGCGGTGCAGGAGCGGGTAGAGCAGCCCTTCCGTCCAGTCCAGCTCCCCGCCGGACAGCTCGTTGATCCGCCGCAGGATCGCGTACCCGTAGCTGTCCGCCTCGGCGAGGATGCCCAGCACCATCGGCGTGGCCGAGGCGGCCACAAGGTCCTTCGCGACTTTCACCGCACCTCCACCCTAGATGTGTGATGCATAGTAGTTCTAGGTATCGCGCGTCGCAACGTCCCCGCCGGTGGGCGGCCGAACGGAGGAAAGCGACGGGCCGGCTAAAGGACGCCACCGACCGGGCGGCTCACGGCGGTCGGCGGCTCGCGGCTCGCGGCGGCTGGCGGGAGGCCGGCGGCAGGAAGCGAGCGGCAGGAGGCGGCCGGCACGAGGCGGGCGGCAGGAAGCGAGCGGCAGGAGGCGGCCGGCACGAGGCGGGCGGCAGGAGGCCAGCGGCAGGAGGCCGGCGGCAGGAGGCCGGGGCAGGAGGCCGGGGCAGGAGGCCGGCGGCGGGCGGGCAGGGGGAGCCGTCCGCCGCCGGCCGGTGTTACCGCAGGGTCCACCGCTGCAAGGCGACCCCGGTGTCGGTCACCTGCACGAGACCGTTCGTCGAACCAGTCCCGGTCGGGGCGAGGCTCAGGTTGCTGTGCTTGGCCCTGAACGCATACGCGTCCGCCGTCCCGCTGATGCGCCAGCGCTGGTTGTCCGCGCCGTTGCACGTCTGCTGGGTCACGGCCGCGCCCGAACTGGTGGAGCTGCCGGACACGCCCGCGCACAGACCATTACCGACATTGCGGATCTCGTACGTCCCGTCGGTCTGCGCGGTCAGCTGGAACCGCTGGTTGTTGCCGCCGTGGTACGCATACTGGATCAACTGCGTGCCCACGGTGGTCGAGCTGGCGGGCACATCCGCCACCAGGCCGGAACCGTTGTTGGACAACGTGTAGATGCCGTTGGCGGGCGGCTGCGGAGCCGGGATCGCCTGGGGCGTCGGCAAGGTGACCCCACTGGCGGTCACCGAGAAGGACGACGACGTCGACTGGCTGCCGGTGCGGACGTTCAGCACCCCGCCGGCGAAGTACCAACCGGTGGCCGCCGCGTCGTACTCCGCCTGCGTGCTGTACCGGGTCAACGCGGCAGACCCGAGCGTCACCGACGTCGGCGCGCCGGCCACGTGCACGGCCAGTTCATACCCGCGCGAGGCGGGCTTTCCGACATAAGAGCCGTTCGACGCCCCCACCGTCACGGTCACGTTGCCGGTCCCACTCGAAGGGGCAGCCACCGTCACGTTCTGCTTTGCGTAGGACCCCGAAGCGAACTGCCGGGTCACCCCGTCGTCCTCGTACAGCTCGAACGACGAGTTCCCGCGCGGGTGCACGTCGAACGTGATCGGGGTCTTCGGCTTCTCGCCGCTGTAGTTCATCTGCGGCCACATCGGCACGATCGCCCCACCCCGCACGAACAGCGGCAGCCGGTCCAGCGGGGCGTTGTACCCGTCGAACGTCCCCGGCCCCTGGTACACCGTGCCGGTCCAGTAGTCCGTCCACGTCCCGGCCGGCAGGTAGATCCCGTTCCGCACCGAACCCGCCGACGTGACGGGAGCGACCAGGAACGCGTCGCCGGCCATGAACTGCTGGCTGGTCTGGTTGCCCCGCGCGACCGGGTCGTTCGGGTACTCCAGCACCATCGCCCGGGTCGAGGGCACGCCGGTCTCGTGCGCCACCCGCGACATCGTGTAGAAGTACGGCATCAGCCGCATCTTCAGCTTCAGGTACTTGCGGTTGATCGCCTGGTGCGCCGCGTCGAACCGCCACGGCTGCTTGTCGTTGTACCCGGCGGACGGGTTGGTCGGGCCCCACCCGGACATCGACATCATGACCGGGGTGAACGCCTTCCACTGCAGGTCGCGGGAGTACGTGTCGGGGCTGCCCGAGAAGATGCCGTCCACGTCACCGGCCGCGTAGTTCAGCGCCGAGAGCCCGGCCCCGGTGATCGCGGGGACGTGGAAGCGCATGTTGTTCCAGTCGCCCTCGGTGTCACCGGTCCACACGACGGCGTTGCGCTGGGTCCCGGCCCAGCCGTCCACGGTCCACACGAACCGCCGGGCGTCGCTGTTGTTCTCGATCCCGGCGACCGCCGACGCCACGCCGTCGAACGCGCCCTGGTAGCCGCTGCCGACCCACGCCACGTCCGTCTTGACCATCCGGGTGCCGGCGGTGCCGACCTCCCAGCCGATGTTCGACAGCGACCGCTGGGTCCACAGGCCGGTCTGGAAACCCCTGTCCTTCAACGCGGTCACGGTCTGCGGGAGGTCCACGTACTCGCAGCCGTACCCGTCGTTGGGCAGGAACCAGCCCGACGGCATGTCCGCCGCCCGCGCCTGGTCGGCGTACTTGACCACGTCCGGGGTGCGCACGTGGTCGGCCCGGTTCTTGGTGCCGGTGTAGGTGGAGCTGCTGGTGTTCCAGCAGTCCGCGTGACCCATCTCGAAACCGTAGATCGGGGCCAGGAACGGCTTGCCGGTCACGTCGGTGTACCGGTCGAGCACGTCCTTGAGGCCGCCCGCGAAGTACACGGCGTCGAACCGGTTCTCGTTGTGCGTGGTCTGCACGGTCGGCCCGAACGCGTAGCTGCCCGGGGCCCACGTGTTGCGGACGACGCCGTACCCGTTGGTGGACATGTAGAACGGGGCGGGGCTGGCGTTGTCGCCCTCGTTCCAGTGGTTGTCGATCGCCACGGGGACGGTCAGGTCGCGCAACGCCCAGGCACCCAGCCGGAGGCCCGTGCCGTAGAACTGCTCGTCCGCCTGGCGGGTCAGGCGTTGCCGCGCCTGGCCGTCGCCCCACGACAGGCCGGAGGACTCGGCCCAGACCAGGGTGGCGTTGTCCTTTTTGTACAGGGCGAACGTCAGCGGTGACTTGTACGCGCGCAGCACGACCGAGGCGGTCTCGATCTTCTGGTACGTGCCCGCGTCGGTCACCGTGACGGGCACGGTGCCGAAGTTGGTGCCGGTGAGGATCTTGCCGTTGCCCGGGTCGGTGTAGGAGCCGCCGGGCGCGAGGTGCAGCCGGAACACGTCGGGTTGCAGGAAGCTGACCCGGACCTGGTCGGCGCCGGCGGTGAGGGTCACCGTCGAGCCGTTCTGGCTGGTGGCGGTCAGGGTGCCGAGGGTCGTGGTGACGGCCCGGGCAGGGGCGGACAGGCCGAGGGTGAGCAGGGGTGCGGCCAGGGCGGCCACGAGCAGCCGTCGTGGTCTGGATGAACCGGACAGTGGTCGCATCGCAGGGTTTCCGATCATTCCGTGACAGGAGGTTGAGCAGAAGTGCACGAAAACACGGCGAACTGTACTCAAATCTCCACCCGGTACCCAAGGGTCCGGCGGCGAAAAGACCCCGGCCGATCGTTCGGAATCGGTTCGGCGGATGATCCGATGTTCAACCGGCCAGGCGCAGGCCGACGGCGGCACGCCCCAGGGCCGCCACCGTCAGCGCCCAGGGGCGACGCTGACGGTGGCGGCGGCGACCTTCTTGGTGCGCCACGGCGGGCATGCCCGAGCCACAGCAGGAACAACGGCCACACCAACGCCCGCCCGCGAGGTTCCACATCAACGCGGACACGGTCGGCGACTACGCTGTTAACGCGCGTTCGCGAACATCACCGACCAACGCGTCACCCAGGGCTACACGATGCCCGCCGTGATCAGCTGGGACCAGATCTCGCCCTGGTCCACCACGGTCACGCCGAGCTTCTCGGCCTTGGTCAGCTTGCTCGCGCCGACGTCCGCGCCGGTGATCAGCAGGTCGGTGTTCGCCGACACCGAGGACGCGGCGGTCGCGCCGGCCTTCTCGCACAGGCGTTGGAAGGTCGGGCGCGGGACCTTCTCGCCCGAGCGCGGGTCGCTGATCGCGCCGGTGATCACGACCGTCTTGCCGGCCAGCGGCGCGTCCGAGGCGACCACGGGCGGCAGGTCCTCGTCCCGCACGTCCAGCGAGACCCCGTTGGCGCGCAGGCGTTCCAGCTCGGGGCGCAGGCGTGTCAGGTGTTCGTGCAGGGACGCGGCGACCTTCGGCCCGATGTCCTCCACGGCCACCAGCTGCTCCTCGGAGGCGTCGGCGACCTCCTCCAGCGACCGGAAACCCGCGCGGCACAACCGGGTCGCGGTGCCCTCGGAGGCCATCGGGATCGCCAGACCGATCAGCGCCCGGCGCAGGCCGACCCCGCGGCTGGCGTCGATCGACTCGACCATGCGCGCGGCGGACACCTCGCCGATGCGGTCGAACTCCAGCAGTTGGTCCTGGGTCAGCCGGTAGAAGTCCGACGGGTGCTCCAGCAGGCCCGCCTCGGCCAGGCGTTCGATCCACTTCGGACCGACGGCGTCGATGTCGGCCGCCGCCCGCGACGCCCAGTGCACCAGCCGCCGCACGGTCTGCGCCGGGCACGCCAGGTTGGTGCAGAACAGCTCCCGGCTGTTGCCCTGCTCGACCAGCGCCTGGCCGCACGACGGGCACACCACCGGCGGCACGATCTCCCGCTCGGCCCCGGTCCGCGCCGACTCGTCCAGCACGCCCGCCACGAACGGGATCACGTCGCCTGCGCGGCGCACCAGCACCGTGTCGCCGATGCGGATGCCGCGCGCCCGGATGACCTCCTGGTTGGCCAGGGTGGCACGGGTGACCGTGGTGCCGCCGACGAACACCGGTTCCAGCACCGCGACCGGCGCGATCTTGCCGGTCTTGCCGACGTCCCAGACCACGTCGGCCAGCACGGTCGTCTTCTCCTCGGCGGCGAACTTGAACGCCAGCGCGCCGCGCGGCGAGTTGGAGCGGGTGCCGGCGGCGGCGTAGGCGTCCCGGTCGGCCAGCCGCAGCACGGCCCCGTCGAGGTCGTAGTCGAGGTCGTTGCGCTGCCGCTCGATCTCGGCGATGACGGCTTGGGCGGACTCGGCGTCCGTGCAGTGGCGCATGTCGGCTACGGCGAACCCGAGTGTGCGCAGGCCCTGCTCCAGGTCTGTCGCGGCGGTGCCCGCGTCGAGGTCGAAGGAGAAGAACTGGAGTCGGCGCTCGGCGACGGTGGCCGGGTCCTTGGCGCGCAGCGTGCCGGCGGCGGCGTTGCGCGGGTTGATCAGCGGTTTGTCCGGGTGGGCGGTGTTGTAGGCGGCGAAGGTGGAGCGCAACATGACCGCCTCGCCGCGTACCTCGACCCGTCCGGGCGCGTCGACGTGGAGTGGCACCCCGTCCACCAGGGCCTTGACCAGCACCGTCACGTCGTCCCCGGTCGTGCCGTCCCCGCGGGTGACCGCCCGTGCGAGCCGCCCGTCCTCGTAGACCACGGCCAGCGACAGCCCGTCGAGCTTGGGCATGACCACGACGGGTTGGCCGGGGAACCGGTCGAAGAACGCCGCCACCTGCTCGGGCTTGGTCGCCTTCTCCAGCGACAGCATGGGCCGCGAGTGCCGCACGGGGGCGTGCAGCACCGCCGGCGCGCCGACCTGGTCCAGGGGGTTGGGATCGGGCGCGAACTCCGGGTGCGCCGCGACCAGCTCCCGCAACTCGTCCTCGATCGCGTCGTACTCGGCGTCCGCCACCTTGGGCGAGCCGCTGTAGTACGCGTCCCGCAGCACCACGACCTGGTCCGCGAGTTCCTGAATGCGCTCCCGTACGTCCACGGCCAAGACGCTACCGCCGACCACCGACAAAAACCCGAGGACGGGTCGCTTGTGGACGGCCGGCGGACGTGGTCGCGGGTGGTGCGGCGGTCAGGCGGCGACGCGTTCCGACTCGCGGACCGGACCGGGCGGGGTGCCGTCGCCGAACGGTCGCCCGCCGAGCGACTCGCGCCCGTGCGGGGTGGTCCAACCCGCCAGGTCGGGCCCCTTCGGCACGATCTGCGTCGGGTTGATGTCCTTGTGCACCACGTAGTAGTGCTGCTTGATCTGCTCGAAGTCCACCGTGTCCCCGAACCCCGGCGTCTGGAACAGGTCCCGCGCGTACCCCCACAGGTTCGGCATCTCGACCAGCTTGTTCCGGTTGCACTTGAAGTGCCCGTGGTAGACCGCGTCGAAGCGCACGAGCGTGGTGAACAGCCGCACGTCGGCCTCGGTGATCGTGTCGCCGACCAGGTACCGCCGAGACCCCAACCGCTCCTCCAGCCAGTCCAGCGCCACCCACAGCCGGTCGTAGGCCTCGTCGTAGGCCTCCTGGCTGCCGGCGAACCCGCACCGGTACACCCCGTTGTTGACCTCGGTGAACACCCGCTGGTTGACCTCATCGACCTCGTCCCGGTGCGCCGCGGGCAGCAGGTCGGGAGCGCCGGGTCGGTGGTACTCGCGCCACTCGGTGGACAGGTCCAGGGTGATCTGGGCGAAGTCGTTGGTGACCACCGCGCCGGTCGTGGTGTCCACGATGGCGGGCACGGTGATGCCGCGCGGGTACTCCGGGTCGCGCTTGAAGTACGCCTCCTGCAGGCGTTCGATGCCCAGCACGGGATCCCGGCCGCCGGGGTCGAGGTCGAAGGTCCAGGACCGGGCGTCGTGGACGGGGCCGGCCAGGCCGAGCGAGAGCACGTCCTCCAACCCCAGCAACCGGCGCACGATGATCGACCGGTTGGCCCACGGGCACGCCCGCGCGGCGATCAGGCGGTAGCGGCCGGGCTCGACCGGGAAGCCGTCCCGGCCGTCGGCGGTGATCCGGGTGCTGATGTACCTGGTGTCCCGGGTGAACGCCTTGCCCTTGACCGAGTAGGTGCCGCCCGTGCCGTGCTCGGGGTGGTCGTTCGCTTCGCTCACGAATACGAGCCTACGCCGTTCCGCCCACGCCGCACCCCCGGGCAATATCGGTTGCCCGCACCCGCGCCGATCACCGACGATCACCGCCATGCCCGAGCACACCTACCGCGTGCTGGTGCGCGGCCGGTTCACCGACCTCGACGACGCCGGCCGCGCCCGCCTCCTCGCCGCCGCCGACCGGCACAGCGTCCTCACCAACGGGTTCAGCGAGGAGGGCGCGCTGTCCTACGACCGCTCGCTGGACTTCTTCAGCTTCCGGGTGCAGCTGCGCGCCGAGGCCCGGGACGACGACCGCGAGGTGTGCGCGGAGGGCCTGCGCCGGGCCGCCCGGGCGGTGGAGTCCTACGGTGTGGACTTCCGGGACATGAAGGCGTCGGCCACCGACGTGGACCTGATCAAGGTCCGGCGCCGCTGACCGTCCACAGTGGACCAGCACAACGTCACCCGTTCGGCCGGAACGCCCCTCCCACGGTCTTGAGTAACTTTCACGTCACGGTCCCCTGCCGTTGATCGACCCACGAGAGGTGGAAGATCATGAACCGTGCCGTGAAACGCCTGATCACCCTGGCGAGCGCGTTATCCCTGTCCCTGGTGGCCCTCCCCGCCGCGCACTCCGCACCGGGCACCTACTGGACACCCGAACGCATGCGTTCCGCCGTCCCCCTGGACACCCTGACGGTCAGCCCGTCCGCCCTGCGCACCACCGTCGCCACCGGCGCCCCGACCACGATCGAACCCCTGGCCTTCCCCAACGGGGGCAGCGCCTGGACCGGCGGCGGGGCCGTCGTCAAGACCGCGGGCCGGGTGTTCTTCACCTACCAGGGCCGCAACGCCTCGTGCAGCGGCAACGCCGTGACCAGCGCGAACAAGAGCACCGTGATCACCGCCGGGCACTGCGTCAAGCTGGACGGCGCCTACCACACCAACGTCGCCTTCGTCCCGGCGTACAACAACGGCAACGCGCCCTACGGCACGTGGAACGCCCGCGCCACCTACGCCACGCCGCAGTGGGACGCCTCGGAGGACATCAACTACGACATCGGCTCGATAGTCGTGGGCCAGGTGGGCGGCCAGTACCTGACCGACGTCGTGGGCGCCCAGGGCATCGCGTTCAACCAGGCCAAGGCGGACAACATGTACGCCTTCGGCTACCCGGCAGCCTCCCCGTACGACGGCACCAAGCTCGTCTACTGCAGCGGCACGACGTTCAACGCCTTCCTCAGCAACGGCATCGGCATGACGTGCAACATGACCGGTGGCGCCAGCGGCGGACCGTGGTTCAAGACGTTCTCGGAGGCCACGGGCACGGGCACGCTGAACTCGGTGAACAGCTACAAGATCAACTTCTTCCCGAACTGGATGTTCGGCCCGTACTTCGGCGCCGACGCCCAGAACCTCTACGCCAAGGCCCAGGCCGCCTGACCCGTGACCCGGACCCCGGCCGCCACCGGGGTCCGGCCTAAATCGCTCGCCCGCGCACCGGGTGACGAGCATGATCGCCCGGTGCATCCCGAAGTCCGCACGTCGGCCGGCAGCGTGCGCGGCACGACCGAGCACGGCGTCTCCGCCTTCCGCGGCATCCCCTTCGCCGAGCCGCCGGTGGGCGCGCTGCGGTTCGCCGCCCCGCGCCCGGTCCGCGCCTGGGACGGCGTGCGGGAAGCCACCACCTTCGGCCCGCCACCGCCCCAAGCCGGCGTGTTCGGCATGGACGCCCTCTCGGAGGACGCCGGCGACGACTGGCTGACGGTCAACGTGTGGTCGCCCGACCCCGGTCCGAGCGCCGGGCTCCCGGTCATGGTGTGGATCCAGGGCGGCGCCTACACGATCGGCACCGGCAGCCTGCCGGAGTACGACGGCGTCCGGCTCGCCCGCCACGGCGTCGTGGTCGTGACCTTCAACTACCGGGTCGGGCTCGAGGGGTTCGCCCAGGTCGACGGCGCTCCGGCCAACCGGGGGCTGCTCGACCAGGTGGCCGCGCTGGAGTGGGTGCGCGACAACATCACGGCGTTCGGCGGCGACCCGGACCTGGTCACGGTCTTCGGCCAGTCCGCGGGCGGCGGGTCGGTCGCGGCCCTGTTCGGGATGCCGCGGGCGCGGGGGCTGTTCCGGCGGGCCATCGTGCAGAGCGCGCCGGGGACGTTCTTCACGCCCGAGCTGGCCGCCGACATCGCCGCCGCGTGCGCCGCTGAACTGGGATTTCGGCCCACGGTGGCCGACCTGTCGACGGTCGCGCCCGCCCTCCTGCCCGCAGCCAGCGACGCCGTGACGGCCGACATCACCCGGTGGGCACCCCGGTGGGGCCAGGCCGCACCGCGGTCGATCCTGTTCTCCCCGGTGGTCGACGGCGAGGTCCTGGTCACCACCCCGTGGCGGGCGTTGGCCGAGGGCGCGGGCCGTGACGTCGACCTGCTCGCCGGGCACACCCGCGACGAGCAGCGCTTGCTGACCGCGCTGGACGGGCAGCTCGGCCAGGTCACGGAGGAGCAGGCGGCGACCGCGCTGGCCACCTTCGCCCCGGACCCCGATCGGTACCGGGAGGCGTTCCCGTCCGCCGAGCAGCAGTACGAGGTGGTCCTGTCGGACTGGCTGTTCCGCATGCCGACCTACCACCTGGCCGTCGCCCAGGAAGCCGCCGGCGGCCGGGTGCACCTCTACGAGCTGACCTGGCCCGCGCCCGGCATGGGTGGCGCGCTCGGCGCGTGCCACGGGCTGGACGTGCCGCTGGTGTTCGGCAACCTGACCAGCGGCCAACCCGCCGCGCTGCTCGACGGCTCCCCGGAAGCGGAGGACGTCTCTTCCGCGATGCGGACCGCCTGGACGGCCTTCGCCACCCACGGCGACCCGGGCTGGCCCGTCTACGACGCCACCCGCCGCCCGACCCGCCTGTTCGACGTCCGGTCGACCGTCACGACCTACCCCGAGGAGACCTCCCGCGAGATCTGGCGGGAGCACACCTTCGGCCCGCTCCCCCTCGTGCTGCCCGGCTCCCCGTGAGCGCGGGGAGCCGGGCGGTGGCTCAGCCCTGGTCCAGGCGCACGGCGTGCACGTCGGCGCCATCGGCGATGGTCGAGGTGAAGAACGCGATCACGTCGTCGCCCGAGATGGTCTCCAAGCCCATGTAGTCACCGAGGAACAGCCCGCGCGGCACATCGGGGGCCGCCCACGAGATCGGTGCCCGGTAGTGGTCGAACGGGCCGTGCAGGTGCTGTTCGGGGTCCCAGCTCGCCGTGCCGTCGTGGGAGTGCCGCACCCACACGTCGGTGGTGGCGATTCCGTCACCCAGCACGTTGTTCCGGTCGTCGAAGTAGGTCAGGGTGACCATGCCCGTGTCGGACACGTCGATGGCGTGGTTGTAGGACTGCACGCCCGGACCACCCGTGGCCACCACCGTCGGACCGGTCCAGTGCCGGCCGCCGTCGGTGGACTTGGCCAGCACGACCCGGTTCACCGACGTGCCCAGCGCGTCGGCCCACACCACGTAGATCGCGCCGGAGGTCATGTCCACGGCGATGTCGGGGATGTAGTCCCCGGCCCGGATCGGGAAGCCGTTGTCGGGCGCGACCAGTTGGGCGAACGAGATGGGGGCGATCTTGGTGGGCGCGGACCAGTGCAGCCCGGCGTCGGTCGAGCGCATGACGCCCATGTAGACGCCCTTGTCGTTGGGCTGGATGCCGGCGCCGGTGAACAGGTTCGCGGCGACGTTGTAGAGGGTGCCGTCCGGACCGACCGCGATCTGGTTGCCCTGGAAGTACGCGTTCGAGTCGCGCATCGACACCGGCGTGGACCAGGTCAGGCCGCCGTCTGTCGTCCGGGAGAACATCGGCTTGCCGCGGTAGGCGGCGGAGTGCAGGTCGGCGGACGGGCTCTGCTGCCCTTCGTTGGGGTAAGACCCGCGGATCCAGGTCGCGTAGGCGTAGCCGGGGCGGGTCGGGTCGCCGGTGATGGAGACCTTGTCGTTGAACACGCCCCGCGACCCGTCGTCCTCCTGGATGATCGTCGGTGGCCGCCACGTGCCGGTGGCGCGGTCGAAGCTGGTCACCGAGATGGCGGACAGGCCGAGCGCGGCCGAGTCGATGGGTTGGCCGATGAAGTAGGCGGTGCCGCCGCCGTCGTAGGTGACCCACGGGTCGGTCACGCGGCCGAACCGGGTGGGACCGCCCTGGCAGGCGCTCCACGGCACGTCCGGCAGCTTGGCCCAGTTGGCGCCGCCGTCGTGGGTGATCCAGGAGGACAGGCCGCGCGCGCCGCCGTCGGGCCAGCGGTCCTGCTGGCTCGCGCCGATCATCTCGTCGGGGTCGGTGGGGTTGACCGCGACCTGCGGCTCGACCTCGGCGCCGTCGTAGGCCTCGGCGAAGTCGGCGGACGCGCCGAACGGGCAGGCGGTGAGCGCGGACGGTCCGCTGACCAGGACGTCCGGGCCGGCCGCGAAGGGCGCGGCGGACGCGCCGGGTGCCGCGGTCAGCACGATCAGGGGTACGACCGCCGCGGCGGCGGCGAGCCGTGAACTCTTGTGCATGGAGGTACCTCCGGGCGGATTCCCCCTCTCGGGTGAAATCGCACCGGATCACCCCGGTGT
The DNA here is from genome assembly GCF_003634995.1 of Saccharothrix variisporea. Classification (GTDB taxonomy): domain Bacteria; phylum Actinomycetota; class Actinomycetes; order Mycobacteriales; family Pseudonocardiaceae; genus Actinosynnema; species Actinosynnema variisporeum. The sequence goes on from NZ_RBXR01000001.1 coordinate 897,304, forward strand.
TGCGCCCGCAGCGGCACCATCATCGGTCATGAAGACGCGAATCCTGCTCACGTCTTGTCTCGTGGCCGCCCTGGGCGCGGCCCCCGCCACCGCCGCGACCCCCACCCCGACCCCACCGAAGATCGCCTCCTACAACGTGTTCATGCTCGCCCGGACGCTCTACCCGAACTGGGGCCAGGTCACCCGGGCCGACCTGATCGACCGCCAGGACGTCCTCGCCGGTCAGGACGTCGTCGTGCTCCAGGAGCTGTTCGACAACACCGCCGGCGACCGCCTGCTGACCAACCTGTCCGACACCTACCCGCACCGGACGCCGACCGTGGGCCGGACCCGCGGCGGCTGGGACGCGACCCTCGGCGACTACCGCGACACCGCCGTCGAGGACGGCGGGGTGGCCGTGCTGAGCCGCTGGCCGATCACCCGGCGCGTCCAGCACGTGTACCGGGACGGCTGCGGCCCGGACCGGCTGTCCAACAAGGGCTTCGCGTACGTCCGCCTCGGCTCGCCCACCGGCCCCGTGCACGTCATCGGCACCCACATGCAGTCCGAGGACTCCTCGTGCACGGTCTCCCCCGCCTCGGTCCGCGCCCGCCAGCGCGCCGAGATCGCCGCGTTCGTCGCCGCCGAGCGCATCCCCGCCGGCGAGCCGCTGTACGTGGCGGGCGACATGAACGTGATCAGGGCCGGCGCGGAGTACGCGACGATGCTGACCGACCTCGGGGCCGCCGCGCCCCCGTTCACCGGACACCCGTACTCGTGGGACTGCGCGGACAACAGCGTGTGCCGCGACCAGTACGGCCCGGAGTACGCCTCCGAACACCTCGACTACGTCCTGACCCTCCAGGGGCCGGTCCTCGCGAACGAGACCCGGCGCCTGAAGAGTCCGGTGTGGACGGTGACGTCGTGGTTCAAGACCTACTCATACACCGACTACTCCGACCACTACCCCGTGTTCGCCGCTCCCTAGGGCGCCCAGGGCGGGGCGAGCGCCCAGCTGCTGTCGGCGGTCAGGGTCTGGGGTCGGTTGAAGCCGGTGCCGTCGCCCGAGGCGATGGAGACCTCGGCGTTGTAGTGCCGCAGGAACGACCCCGGGAAGTTGATCGACTCGAACGTCACGCCCGTGCCGCCGAGCCCCGGCCGCGCGCAGAAGGTCGCGTCCGCTCGGAACAGGGCGGTGCCGTCGTCGGGCGAGTTGCGCACCCGCGAGTTGGCGTGCCGCAGGAACTGGCCCGGGTAGTTGACGGACTCGAACGAGTAGCAGGAGGAGTCGGCCAGGCCCCGCCGCACGGTGTAGGTGGCGTCGGCCTTGAGCAGCGCGCTGCTGCCGGCGTCGACCACCTCCGTGTAGGCGAGGCTGTCGTAGTGCCGCAGGTACCGGTTCGTGTAGCCCCACGTGGTCACCCGCAGGGATTGGCGGACGTCCACCGGCAGCAGCACCGAACTGCGCCACAGCGCCGGGGCCGCGACCTCCCAGGTGGCGTCGGCGGCGAAGCTGGTCGCGGTGTCCCACGGGTTCGGGCCGCCGCTGCGGGCCAGGTAGACCTCCTCGACGTAGTGGCGCAGGAAGGCGCCGGGCTGGTTGAGCGCCTCGAAGGACGTGCCGCCCGCCGCGAGTCCCGGCCGGGCGCACCAGGTGGCGTCGGCGCGGAACGTGCCGCCGGTGTCGCTGTCGATCCGGACCCGCGAGTTCGCGTGCCGCAGGTAGCGGCCGGGGAAGTCGACCGACTCGAAGGAGTGGCAGCGCGGGTCGGCCAGACCCGCCACGGTCCGGAAGGACGCGTCCTGCCGACCGCCGTCCGAGGTGATCACGTCGGTGCGGGCCAGGGAGTCGGCGTGCCGCAGGTACCGGTCGGTGTAGCCGGGCGTGGTCACCCGGAACGACCGGACGTGACCGAGCGTGAGCCGCACGGGCGAGTTGAGGTTGCGGGACGCATTGATGAGGTCGACGTGCGCGGCCCGCACGACGGCCGTGTCCACCTTCTGCACGCGCCGGTCGTAGGTGACCAGGCCGTTGTACTCGCCCTCCACGTCGGTGATCTCCGTGTAGACGTAGGCGGAGACGCCCTTGGTGGTCATGAGCCGGCCGACGTCCCGGACCATCCCGGTGTACCGGTCGTTGAGCTGGGCCGCGCTGGACACCTGCTCGTAGGCGAAGAACTGGCCGTTGGGGCTGTACTCGTGGCCGGGGTTGCGCAGCCCGATGCCGCCGAACTCGCCCAGCGCGGACACGCGGGTGCCGGACGGGCGCGGGGCGTCGGGGCCGGTGTAGACGTGCCAGTCGATGATGTCACCGGTGCCGGGGTCGCCCTTGGAGGCACAGCAGTTGTAGCCGCTGTGCGGGTTCATCAGCCGGGTCGGGTCGTAGTTCTTCAGCTGGGTGGTGACCCGGCGCGTGTCGTCCAGGTTCCACTCGCCCCAGCCCTCGTTGAACGGCACGTAGGTGATGACGGCGGGTGAGAACCGGTGCTCGTCCACGATCTCGCGGGCCTCGGTCTCGAACTGGGCGATCTGGGCGGGCGTGCGGTCGGCGTCGGAGGTGGGGGTGGACGGGATGTCCTGCCACACCAGCAGGCCCAGCCGGTCGGCGTGGTAGTACCAGCGCGCCGGTTCGACCTTGATGTGCTTGCGGACCATGGTGAAACCCAGGTCCTTGTGCTTCTGGATGTCGAAGGCCAGGGCGGCGTCGGTGGGCGCGGTGTAGAGGCCGTCGGGCCAGAAGCCCTGGTCGAGCGTGCCCACCTGGAAGACGAACTCGCCGTTGAGGGTGGGCCGGAGCACGCCGTCGACGACCTTCGTGCCCACCTCGCGCATGCCGAAGTAGCTGACCACCTGGTCCACGGTGGCGCCGCCGGCGTTGCGCAGGGAGACGCGGAGGTTGTAGAGGTACGGGTCGTCGGGCGACCAGCGGCGGGCGTTGGGGACGGGCACGGAGAACTCCGTGAAGCCGCCGGTGGCGCTGCCCACGACGGTGGTGTTGGCCATCGCTTCGGCGAACACGGTGTGCCCGGTGACGTTGCCGCGGGTGAAGACGCGGACCCGGGCGGTGTTGTTCGCGAGGTTCGGGTAGATGTCGACCGAGTAGATGGACGAGGTGGGGGTGGGTTCGAGCCACACGGTCTGCCAGATGCCCGAGGACGGCGTGTAGAAGATGCCGCCGGGGTTGTTCACCTGCTTGCCCACGGGCTGCTTCTCGCCGCGCCCGTCGGTGGGGTCGTAGACGCGGACGACCAGTTCGTTGGAGCCGGCGCGGAGTTGGGCGGTGATGTCGACCTCGAACCGGTCGTAGCCGCCGCGGTGGGTGGTGACCTGGGTGCCGTTCACCCAGACGGTGGCTTCGTAGTCCACCGCGCCGAAGTGCAGCTGGACGCGGCGGCCGGCCCAGGCGGCGGGGACGGTGAAGGCGCGGCGGTAGAACATCAGGTCGCGGTCGTCGTTGCGCATGACGCCGGACAGGGCGGACTCGACCGGGTAGGGCACGAGGATGCGTTCGGGGAGGGTTTGGCCCAGGGGTGGGGCGGCGTAGCGGTCGACGGACCCGCCGGGGCCGGTGGCGGGGTTGAGGAACTCCCACTCGCCGTTGAGCGACTGCCAGTCCGGGCGGGTCATCTGCGGGCGCGGGTACTCGGGCAGCGGGTCGGTGGTGGACACCTGGCTGGTCCACGGCGTGGTCAGGGGCGGCGGTTTCGGGGTGACGGCGGCTGTGGCGGGGGCGGCTGTGGTGGGGGCGGCGAGGGCGGCGGTGACTGGGGCGGCTGTGGCGGGGGCGGCGGTAGCGGGGGCGGCTGTGGCGGGGGCGGCTGTGGCGGGGGCGGCGGTAGCGGGGGCGGCTGTGGCGGGGGCGGCGGTAGCGGGGGCGGCTGTGGCGGGGGTGGCTGTGGCGGGGGTGGCTGTGGCGGGGGCGGCTGTCGTTGTGGCGGTGAGGACGGCGAGGAGGGTGAGGAGGCGACGCATCGGACTCCTTCGGTGCGGGAAAGGGTCACTTGCGGGCGGCCGACGTGACTCAGGTCACTACTTCGGTTCTTACATCGTTGGTACAACGTTGTAAAGAGCCGTTCGACGGGTACGATCGCCGCCCGCACACACCTCGGGAGGCACTGGTTGGCCACGCTCAAGGACGTCGCCGAGCTCGCCGGCGTGTCGGTGAAGACCGTGTCGAACGTGGTCAACGGCCACGCCTTCGTCAAACCCGAGAACCGCAGGCGGGTGGAGGAGGCGCTGGCCGCCACCGGCTACCGGCCCAACCTGGGCGCGCGCAACCTGCGCCGGGGCCGGACCGGGTTCCTCGCCCTGGTGCTGCCCGAGCTCGGCATCCCGTACTTCTCCGAGCTGGCCGGGCTCGTGCTGCGCGCGGCGCAGGCCCACGAGTGGAACGTGCTGATCGAGCAGACCCTGGGCACCCGGGAGGGTGAGCGGGTGGCCCTGGCGTCGCTGGGCACGCACCTGGTGGACGGGGCGGTGGTGAGCCCGGAAGCGTTGCTGGAAGGCGATTTCGCGGAGTTGTCGCTGCCGGTGGTGATGCTCGGCGAGCACACCGTGGACCTGCCGATCGACCGGGTCGGGATCGACAACGTGGGCGCGGCGGAGGAGGCCGTGCGGCACCTGGTGTCGTCGGGACGGCGGCGGATCGCGGCGATCGGCGCGCACCCGGCGCGCGGCACGGCGGCGTTGCGGTTGAGGGGTTACCGGGCGGCCCTGGCGGCGGCCGGGCTGCCGTTCGACGAGTCGCTGGTGGCCACGGCCATGCACTACCACCGCGCCGAGGGTGCGGCGGCGATGGAGTCGTTGCTGGCGTTGCCCGAGCCGCCGGACGCGGTGTTCTGCTTCAACGACCTGCTGGCCGTGGGCGCTCTGCGCGCCGCCGCCGACCACGGGTTGCGGGTGCCGGAGGACCTGGCCGTGGTCGGGTTCGACAACACCGAGGAAGGCGCTTACCACCGCCCCTCCCTGACCACGGTCGCCCCGGACAAGGCCGCCATCGCCGACGCGGCGGTGACCCTGCTGCGCCGGCGCGTCGAGGATCCTGACCGGCCCCACGAACAGGTGCAAACGCCGTTCACCCTGGAAATTCGCGAGAGCACCGTGCGGGGATAAGCGATCATGAACCCCATGCGCGCGTTCGAGGACTTGGTGGCAGAAGCGGCGGCGGTGGACGTCTCGGGGTGGGACTTCGGGTGGCTGGACGGCCGGGCCACCGAGGAGCGCCCGCCGTGGGGTTACGCGAGGCTGCAGGCGCAGCGGCTGGCCAAGGCGAAGGCCGCGCTGGACATCGACACCGGCGGCGGCGAGGTGCTGGGCGAAGCCCCGGTGTTCCCGCCCCGGATGTGCGCCACGGAGGGGTGGGCGCCCAACGCCGAACGGGCGAAGGCGCTGCTGGGTCCGCGCGGGGTGGAGGTCGTCCTGACCCCGCCCGACTCGGGTCTGCCGTTCCCGGACGGCACGTTCGACCTGGTGACCAGCCGCCACCCGGTGCGCCCGGACTGGTCGGAGATCGCCCGCGTCCTGGCGCCCGGCGGCCACTACTTCGCCCAGCACGTCGGCCCGGGGTCGGCGCTGGAGCTCACCGAGTACTTCCTGGGTCCGCTGCCCGAGCACCGGGACGACCGCGACCCGGAGGCGGAGGTGGCGGCGGCCGAGTCGGCGGGCCTGGAGCTGGAAGACCTGCGCACCGCCCGGTGTCGGATGGAGTTCTTCGACGTCGGGGCGGTGGTGTACATCCTGCGCAAGTGCGTGTGGTGGGTGCCGGACTTCACCGTCGAGCGGCACGCGGACGCCTTGCGCCGCATGGACGAGCAGATCCGCGCCGAGGGCAGTTTCGTGGCGCATTCGACCCGCCACCTGCTGGACTTGCGCCGTCCTTGATCATCATGGGACCACCCGGGGTGCCGATCACCGCCGGATGGTGAGATGGTCGCAACCGACGACGTGGACTGGATTTGCGGTGCGGGGGGACGCGGAGATGGACGGGGAGCGCGGTTTGTTGGGCCGGCTGTCGGAGCGGGTGGCCGGCGCGCTGCTGGAGTTGGGCGGCCCGGTCGCGTACGGGTCGGGCGAGGTCGTGCTGCGCGAGGGCGGCGAGGACGGTCACGCCGTGCTCGTGCTGACCGGCGCGGTGAAGGTCCGGGCCAGCGACGAGGCCGGCGACGCGGCCCTGCTCGCGGTCCTGTCCGCGGGCAACCTGGTCGGCGAGATGGCGGCCTTGGACGGCCGTCCGCGCTCGGCGACCGTGGTCGCGTGCGGCCCGGTCACCGGCCGGCTCATCCCCCAGCACCAACTGCTGGACTTCCTCGACTTCCACCGCGAGGTCCTGGTGGAACTGTTCCGCGTCCGCGCCGACCAGGTCCGCTGGGCCAACGAACTGCGCCGCGCCATGCCCCACCACGCCGCCACTCGGATCGCGCGCGTGCTGGGGCACCTGGTGCGCCAGCACGGGTCGAGAACGACGGCGGGGTGGACGTTGGACCTGCCCTTGACCAACGTCGAACTGGCTTCGATCGCCGGTATGAAGTCCCGCACCGCGGAGAAGGCTTTCAGCCGGTTGCGTGATGCGGGGGTCGTGATGACGAGCACCCGCCGGGCCGTGGTGGTTCCGGACCTGCCTCGCTTGGACCTCATCGCTACCGGTCGCTCTTTGCCCTGACGCTTTCGTTCTTTCAAGATCAAGAGATCAAAAGATCAAAAGATGAAAAGATGAAGAGCGGCGCTCGCCGCGCGGCAGGCCGCCAGCGGGGGGTGAAGGGCGTCGGTTCCCCCGCCGTATGGCCTGGCGGAGCCAACCACAGATTTGCCGGGGTGCTGCTAAAACTTTTTGCTCGTTCCTCGCAAAAACTTTTGGCTGCACCCCGGCAAATCTGTGGTAGCCCTTCGGGCAGGCCATACGGCGGGGGAACCGAGGCCCTCCACCTGTGGTTGGGACCACTGCACACCGCGCTGTGCGCGCCGCTAGGCGTGGTGGTGGTCAGGTGGGTTGGCGGCGGGCTCGCCACTTGGTGGTGTGGGGTAGTGCGAACATGTACAGGCCGGTGAAGAACAGCACTGCCAGTGGGAGCAGTGGCAGGTAGGACACCCACACCAGCGGTTCCGGCTGGGACAGTGCGATTACCGTGGCCAGCACCGTCGCGGTGAAAGCCATCGACACCCAGCGGTGGATGCGCCGGATCCACTTGTTCATGCCCTCGTCCCTCCAGGAGCGGCCGTGTTCAGCCGGTGTGGGGACGACGCTAGGGCCGGCCTGTCCTCTGCTGCTTCTCCATTCCTGACCGGTCCGTGGAGGGCTGGTCGCCGCCCGGGGTGACCAGGCCGGATTCGTAGGCCAGCACGACCAGCTGGGCTCGGTCGCGGGCGTGGAGTTTGGTCATCGCGCGGTTGACGTGGGTCTTCGCGGTCAGCGGGGTGATCACCATGTGGTCGGCGATCTCGTCGTTGGACAGGCCGCGGGCGACCAGGGTGACGGCTTCGCGTTCGCGGTTGGTGAGCTGGTCCAGGACGGCGCCGGTGGTCGGGTGCGGTGGTCGGCTGACGTACCGGTCGATCAGTTTGCGGGTGATGGAGGGCGCGAGGAGGGCGTCGCCGCGGGCCGCGACGCGGACGGCGTGCAGGAAGTCCTCCGGTTCGACGTCCTTGACCAGGAAGCCGGCGGCGCCGGCGCGCAGGGCGTCGAAGACGTACTCGTCCAGGCCGTAGTTGGTGAGGATGACGACGTGGGTGGTGGCCAGGTCGGGGTCGGCGGCGATGCGGCGGGTGGTCTCGACGCCGTCGAGGACGGGCATCTGGATGTCCACCAGGGCGATGTCCGGGCGCAGGTCGCGGACCTTGTCGAGGGCTTCGCGGCCGTGGGCGGCCTCGCCGACGACGGTGATGTCGTCCTCGGCGTCCAGGAGGGCGCGGAAACCGCTGCGGATGAGGGGCTGGTCGTCGACCAGCAGGACGCGGATCACGGGGTGCGCTCCACGGGGAGTTCGGCGTGGACGGTGAAGCCGCCGCCGGTGCGGGGTTCGGCGCGCAGCCGGCCGCCCAGGGCCGTGACCCGTTCGCGCATGCCGAGCAGGCCGAAGCCCGGGGTCGGGGCGGGGGTGGCGGTGCCGTCGTCGTCGACGCGGACGTCCAGGGCGTCGGGGCGGAAGTCGAGGCGGACCTCGGCCTTGGCCGCGGCGGCGTGGCGGGTGACGTTGGTCAGGGACTCCTGGACGATCCGGTAGGCCGTGCGCTCGACCGCCGCCGGCACGTCCCGCCCCTCGCCCCGGATGGTCAGGGTCGCGTCCAGCCCGGTCGCCTTGACCTGCTCCACCAGGCCGCGCAGGTCCTCGATCCCGCGCGGCGGGGACACGTCGTCGTCGCGCAACGCCCCGAGCGTCGCCCGCAGTTCCCGCGTGGCTTCCCGACCGGCCTCGCGGATGGCCAGCAACGCCGCCGGCACCTCTTCCCCGCGCTTGCGAGCCAGGTGGACCGCCGCCTCGGCCTGCACCTTGATCACCGAGATCTGGTGGGTCAGGGAGTCGTGCAGCTCCCGGGCGATGTGCAGCCGCTCCTCGTTGGCGCGCCGCCGCGCGGTCTCCTCCCGGGTGCGCTCGGCTTCGTCGGCCCGCCGCTCGGCCTGCCGCAACGCCTCGCCGGCGGCACCCGCCGCCACCAGCCACCCGATCTCCAAGACGCTCCGCGCGTGCTTGAACGCCTCCCCGGTGGCGCCCGCGGGGTCGGCGACCAGGTCCGCGAAGGGCAGGGCCAGCAGGAGGGCGATCGACCCCACCACCACGGCCCAGCGGTGGCCGGAGCGCATGGCGGTGTAGACGGCGACCAGGTAGGCGACAGCCGGCACGTCCATCCCCGCCGCCTGCGCCCCCACCGCACAAACCCCGGCAAGGCCCAGCACGAGGAGAGGCGCCCGCCGCCGGACCCCCAGCACCAGCCCGCCCAGGGCGAGCAGCACCACGCCCCAGACCCCGCCGTGCCCGCCCGACACCCCGGTGACCACCAGGATCCCGGCAACCGCGACGGCGATCCCCCAATCCCGCACCACTTCGCGTCGCAGTCGAGGCCCCATGCCCGAACCTTAACCGCCGGCCGGGCGCACCGACTCCCACCCGAGCAGCATCCCGACCTACCACGACCGCGGTACCCGGGGCTCCTCCACAGTGGACACGGCTGTCGGCCGGGAGGGAGCGTGCGGGGCCGGAGGGTGCAGTCGCCTAGGCTGATCGGCATGATCTTCTACTCCGACGACGAGAGCCGGACGCTGCGCAAGGCCGTCTTCGGCGTGATGGTGCTGGTCTCCCACGCCGACCCCGGACCGGTGATCCAGGAGCGCTACGCCGGCCTCAGAGCGCTGACGAACCTCTCCCCCGAGCTGCGCGTCGTCCTGCACGCCGCCCGCGTGGACCTGTCCGCCCTGCCCGAGGCGGAGCTGGAGGAGGTCGTCCTGGACGCCCTGCGCAGCTCGCTGAAGATCCTCGCCGCCAAGGACCCCGCCGAAGCCGCCGGCTTCCCGCAGGCCATCGAGGCGATCTGCCACGAGGTCGCCGCCGCGGACGGGCAGGTCGCCGAGGTCGAGGAGGCCGTGATCGCGAAGGTGCGCGAGGCGCTCAGCTGACTCACCGAAAAGAAAAGTTGTCAGGACAACCCGTCTTGTCTTAGAGTTGCCTCGACGACGACACGACAGACGGAGGCGCCACCATGTCCTTCCAGGCCTACCTCGACGCCATCGAGAACAAGACCGGCAAGACCCCGGCCCAACTGCTCGCCGAGGCCGCCGACCGGGGCTACGACGCGACCACCAAGGCCGCCGTCGTCCTCGACTGGCTCAAGACCGACTACGACCTGGGCCGCGGCCACGGCATGGCGTTGTTCCACGTCCTGAAGAACGGCACGGAGATCAGCGCCAAGCACGTCGGCACCACCGGCACCCACCGCGACGAGTCCACGACCCTGCGCATCGACGGTCTGGCCAACCGCTAGCCGCGGTCCACCGGACCGGGCGGCCGGTGCCCGCCACCGGCCACTACCGCATCGCCGGCAACACCAGGACCACGGCGGCAACACGGCGGGCGTGATCAGCCGGGGCGGTGTCTCCCCGTACGGGCGGCGCAGCATCGCGATGGCCTTCACCGGCGCCCACGGCGACACCCCGCAGGACATCGCCGCGCTCGCCGCGTTCTGCGACCGCTGACCCGATCACAGGAACGGCGGCAGGACTTCCTCCCCCGGTCGGTAAGTGGATGCGGACGACTGCCACGCCGTGATCCCCCGCACGATCCGGAGGAAGAAGACCGCCGCCACCACCATCAGCGCCGCGCCGATGCCGGTCCACAGGACGGCCTTGCCGACGTCGAAGAACTTGCTCTCCGGATCGGTGTAGACCCGGGTCATGCGCTCCAGGACCAGGGACGCCACCCAGGTCCCCCACCACCAGTTGACCACCGAGGCGGACACGCCGGGCACCCCGGCACCCACCACGTCCAGCACGACCCGGCGCGGCACCCAGAAGTTCACCACCGGCAACCAGCCCCACACCGTCGCGCCCCTGCCCCACCGGTGCCGGGTGTGCGGGTTGATCGCCTCGGCGTTGACCCGCACCCGCCACAGCCACACGATCGTCACGACGGCGGTGGCGATGAGCACCGACCCGTCGACCGCGCTCAACGTCACCGCCGGCCGGACGTAGGACTGCAACTCGGCAAAGGGCAACCCGCTGTGCAGGTAGTCCTCGTAAGCGCTGTTGAACTTCCACAGCCACCCCAGAGTGACCACAACGCTCAAGGTGCTGAGGCAGATGAGCACGGACACCGCCATGCCCAGGCCACGAACAGAACGAAACACAGGTCCCCCGACACAAGCACAGCAAGAAGCCCCCCGACCCGGCGCGCAGCGTACCCCGGCCCGCCTACTCCTCGGGGGTGAGTCGGAGCTGGTGGGCGAGCAGGGCCGCCTGCACGCGGTTGTCCAGCCCGAGCTTGCTCAGCGTCCGCGAGACGTAGGTCTTCACCGTCGACACGCTCATGAACAACCGCTGCGCGATCTCGGCGTTGTTCAACCCCAGCCCGACGTGCCCCAGCACCTCGCGCTCCCGCTCGCTCAACTGCCCCAACCGCTCCGCGGCCGCCGGGAACGACGTGCCGTGGTCGGTGATGCGGCTCAGCACCCGCCTGCTCAGCTCGGTGTCCACGACCGACGCGCCGCCGTCGACCGCGCGGATGGCGCTGAGCAGGTCCCGCGGACCCATCTGCTTCAACAGGAACCCGTCCGCGCCGGCGCTCAGGGCGTCGATCATCAGCTGGTCGTCGTTGAACGTCGTCAGGGCCAGCACGTGCGGCGGATCGGGGTCCTTCTTCAGCTGCGCGGTGGCCGTGACCCCGTCCACGCGGGGCATCCGGAGGTCCATCAGCACCACGTCCGGTGAGCGTTCGCGACACACCGCGACCGCCTCCGCGCCGTCCGCCGCCTCGCCGACCACCTCGACGTCGTCGGCCGACTCCAGGATCGCCGTGGTCCCGGCGCGGATCAGAGCCTGGTCGTCGACGACGAGCACCCTGATCATGCCTCCGATGGTCGCACGGGGTCCGCCGGGTCGCGACCGTCGTGGGCCAGGGGCAGGTCCGCACGCAGGACGAAACGGCCGGCTTCACTCGAAGGAGTGGCGGTGAGGGTGCCGCCCGCCAGGGCCGCTTCGTCGGCCAGCAGCCGCAGCCCGCGACCGGTCCCGGGCAGGCCGGCGCGGTCGGACGGCGACAGCGGGCTGGTCACGGTCAGGTGCAGCCGGTCGGCGCTCGGCGTCACGCGGATGTCCGCGCGCGGCGTCGCGGCGTGGCGCAGGACGTTGGTCAGGGCCTCCCGCACGATCCGGTAGCACAGGTCCTGGGTCGTCGCGGCGCACCCGTCCACCGCGCCCACCTCCCAGTCCACCGCCACCCCGAGCGACCGGTAGTCCTGGACCAGGTCGTCGATGTCGGCCACCGTGAACTCCACGACGGGTTGCCGCGCCGGGGCCGACAGCACGTCCAGCACCTCGGTCAGCCGCGAGATCGCCTCCCGGCCCACGCTCACGATCAGGTCGCAGCGCTCCACGATGGACGCCGTGGCGGCCGGGTCCACGCTCATCGCGCCCGCGGTGGTCACCATCACGCTGACGTGGTGGCCGACCCCGTCGTGCATCATCGACGCCAACCGGGCCCGCTCGGTCAGCGTCCGCTCCCGCAGGGTGCTCTCCCGCAGCCGCCGCTGCCGCTCGGCGGACTCCTTCGCGTGCCGCTCCCGCTCGACCAGCGCCGCCTCCAGGCTGTTTTTAGCCAACCCCATGACGAAGGGCGACACGGCCGCGAACGACCAGTAGACCAGGCCGTTCACGCCGCTGGCGGGCAGGCTCGTCTCGAACTCGAACAGCCGACCGTCGGACGCCGGCTGGAACAGGGCCACGTGCAGCGGCCACACCAGCAGCAGCCCCACGGTCAGCGCCACCAGCGGCCAGCGCCGCCGCCGCGCCAGCGAGTAGGTCATCACGTAGTTCGCGTACGGCAGGTCGGTGACCACGAACGTGGCACACGCGACCAGCGCCACCAGCCAGTCGTGCTCGCGCCGCCACAACCCGACCGCCACCGCGCACACCACCGTGAGCGCGGCGAACAGCGGCAGCGAGGGCACCGTGGACGTCCGCCAGAAACCGGTCAGCAACCCCACGGCACCCGGTCCGGCGACGACCAGGGACGCCATGACGTCACGCGACCGCCGCGACCGGAACGCGTCCTGCCACCGCTCCATCACCCGATCCATGGAAGCAGCACCAGTTCGCACCGGCCGCCCGTGTCCACCATCGGGTGGTGTCAACCAGGGACTACACGGCCGCTCGAACGGTCATCGCGGGACGACACCGGGCCGCCCGGAGCCCGGGTTTCCTGAAATGGTCCAAACCAACGTTGAAAGGCCACCATGACCGCGATCCTCCAGCAGCCCGCACGCACCGCCCGCCCGCGGACCACCGGCGCCGCCGCGATGGTCCTGGGCACCCGACCGGAGATCTTCCAGCTCGCCCCGGTCCTGTGCGCGCTGGGCGACCTGGCCCGCGTGGTGCGCGTCGGCGGCGACCTGCCCACCCCCGCCGCCCAGCCACCGCTGCCGGCCGACACCGACCCGCGCACCGGCCGGCTGGCCGACACCCTGGACCAGTTGGACCGCGTGTTCGCCGCCGACCGCCCGGACGTGGTCGTGGTCCGCGGCGCGACCCCCACCGCCCTGGCCGGCGCGCTCGCCGCCAACTCCAACGGCATCCCCCTGGTCCACGTGGACGCGGGCCTGCGCAGCCGCGACCTCACCGAACCCGAGGAGCACAACCGCGTGCTGGTCGACCGCCTGTCGGACGTGCTGTGCGCACCCACCACCACCGCCGTGGACAACCTGCACGCCGAAGGCCTCGGCGGCCGGGACGTCCGCCTGACCGGCAACACCACCGCCGAAGCCGTCCGCCACCGGCTCCTGGCCCCCGAGGACCGCCGCAAGGTCCTGGACAAGTGGGGCCTGCGACCCGACGGCTACGTCCTGGCCACCCTCGACCGGCCCGACAACGTCGAGCACCCCGACCTGACCCGGCAACTGGCCCGGCTCGCCGACGCCGGCTACCCCGTCGTCCTGCCCGCCGCACCGCGCGTCCGCGCGGCGCTCATCCGCGCGAGCGCCCGCACCTCGACGTCCAACCTGCGCCTGGTCAACCGCCTGTGGCACTCCGAGTTCCTGGCCCTGGCCCGGCACGCCGCCCTCCTGGTCACCGACTCCGGCGCGGTCCAGGAGGAAGCGACCGTCCTCAAGCGACCGGTGGTCGTCGTCCGGCGCTCGACCGAACGCCCCGAGGTCTTGGGGCACTTCGGCCGCCTGGCCGCGCCCCACGACCTCGCCGACGTCGCCCTGGACCGCTTGCAGCACCGCGACGACCTGCGGGACGTGCCCTGCCCCTTCGGCGACGGCCACGCCGGCACCCGCATCGCCCAAGCCGTCCGCGACCTCGTCCGGCAGCGCTGAGCGTTTCGTTCAAGACCCGGACGCGGGCCACCCGCGACGCTGCGGCACATGAACGCCTTCACCCCGGCCCTCGGGCGGTTCGCACCGACCCGCTACTACGACCGGGTCATCGCCCTGACCCGCGAACGCCTGTGGCGAGCCCTGACCGCCCTGCACGTCGCACCCCGTCCCGACGACCTCGTCGTGGACATCGGGTGCGGCACCGGCACCCTGGCCCGACTGCTGCACCGCCTCGAACCCCGCGCCCGGGTCGTCGGCCTGGACCCCGACCCGGAGGTGCTCGCACTGGCCCGCCGCAAGGCTCCGGACGTCGAGTGGCGGGAGGGGCTGGGCGACCGGGTCGCGGACCTGCTCGGCGAGGGCGTGGTGGACACGGTGGTCTCGAGCCTGGTGCTCCACCAGTGCCCGCTGCCGGTGAAGCGGTCCGTCCTCGCCGCCGCTTCACGTGCCCTGCGCCCCGGAGGCAAGCTGGTCGTCACCGATTATGGCGAGCAACGGACCGCGCTCATGCGCCTGGCGTTCCGGGTGGTCCAACTCGCCGACGGCAAGGAGGACACCCAACCCAACGCGGACGGCGCCCTACCCGGGCTGATCGCCGAGGCGGGGTTCACCGACGTCCGCGAGGCCGAGGTCGTGCAGACCGCCACCGGCTCGATCTCGATCTACACCGCCCACCGCTGACCGCACGGCACGGGTGCCGGCTGCGGAGGGCGCCCGGCACAGCAGCGGGCGCCGGCGCTCGGCGCAGCAGGGCGCGTCAGCTTCGGGCTCGGGGCACGGCGGCGGGTGTCAGGCCGAGCATCTCCCGCATCCGGCGGGTCAGGTGCGCCTGGTCGGCGAACCCCGCCGTGGCCGCCGCCTCGGCCGGCGACTGCCCCGCCCACAACGCCTCCGCCGCCCGCCGCAACCCCACCCACACCCGCCACCGCGTCACCGGCATCCCGACCTGCTCCCGGGCCAGCGCACGCAGCCGTTGCGGCGACAACCCGACCCGGGCAGCCAGGTCGGGCACCGTGACCCCGCGGTCCTCCACGGCCTCCAAAGCCGCGACGAGCCGAGGATCGAGCGTGGCCGAGGCCCGCACCGGGATGTCCGCCTCGCACAGGTCCGCCAACTCCGGCACGACCGCGATCCCCTCCCCGCACCGCTCCCGCAGCCGGTCGGCGAACGCGCAGTGCGGCTCGACGAAGAAGGTCACCAGGTCCGAGGTAGCCAAGAGCCGATGGCGCACCATCGGCGGC
Organism: Saccharothrix variisporea; assembly: GCF_003634995.1. Classification (GTDB taxonomy): domain Bacteria; phylum Actinomycetota; class Actinomycetes; order Mycobacteriales; family Pseudonocardiaceae; genus Actinosynnema; species Actinosynnema variisporeum. The sequence continues at coordinate 912,540 of NZ_RBXR01000001.1, forward strand.
ACCACCAGCACCCCGCCGCGGTGCGTGGTCCCGGAGCCGTCCACCATGGACACCTCGGCCCCGATCGCGACCTGGAACGCGGCGTGCCGGTGGACGGAGCTGTCCCCCACCGGCCCCCGGTACACGGCGTACCCGTCACCAACAGCAAAGCGGGGCTCTCGCACGTCCACGATCCTGCCGGCCCGCACCCGACAGGTTTACACTTTCGGGCGACACTGAAGCTATTGACAGCGCTGAACCCGCACTTCAGCTCACGGGTACGCCTATCGCCAGTGGCAGGGCGGGGATCGTGGCGAGGGTGGCCGCCGGGTTGGCCGGGTCGACCAGCGCCACCGCGTTCTGGAGCTTGAACACCTCACCCGTGGGCGGGAACCGGGTCAGGGTGGCCATCAACCTGGCCGGCTCCTTGGTGACCAGGTTCATCGGCGACGCGGCCTGGTCGAACGCGGTGGCGAAGCTCTGGACCACCACCTGCTCGTACTTCGGCGGGAAGGCCTGGACCAGGCGCAGCACCGATCGCGGGTCGGCCGCGCTCTGCCGGATGGTGATGGTCCGGACGTCCGGGCCGCCCGTGCTGCGGCCGGACAGGGTGAACCCGTTGGTGTCCAACAGGACGCTGGTGAGGGGCGCCTCCGGGTTCGCCTCGACCTTCACCTTCCACGTGCCCGTGGCGTCGTAGGTCCGCTGCACGCCGTCCTGGACCACGGCCAGGCCCACGACCCGAAGCGGCACCTCGAACTCCTGGCCGACCGGCGGCAGTGGCGTCGCGGTGGCGTGGCTCGCGGCCGTCACCAGCAGGACGGCGGTGCCGACGGCGGCCAGGGTGGTGCGGAGTGTGCGCATACTGCGACTGTGCCGCCGTACGGGGGAGGACGCGCGCAGGGCAACCCGGTCCGGGCACAACTCCGCCCGCCCCGGTGAAGGTCACCGCCCGCCGGTCACGGAGTGCGCTGGTCGGGGTTCTCGTGACGGGTGAGGAGCGCGCGCAGGGCGGCCATCTCGTCGGCCAGCGCGGTGCGACCCGGTCCGGTGATGCTGACCCAGGTCTTGGGGCGGCGACCGTCGTACCCCTTGTCCACCTCGACCAGCCCGGCCTCCTCCAGCACGCTGATGTGCCGGGACAGGTTGCCCGCGGTGAGGTCCAAAGTGGACCGCAGGTAGGAGAACTCGACCCGCTTGGCCTCCGCCGCGATGGTCAGGATGCCGAGCCGGTGGCGTTGGTGGACGACGTCGTCGAGCCCGCTGGTCGGGTGCGTTTCGGTCACCCGGACCGCCTGCGGGTCCACCAGTGCCCGAGCAGTGCCACCAGTCCCCCGATGATCAGCACGGCGCCCGGGAACACCATGTCCTTGCCGTTGTAGAGCAGGTTGGTCTCCCGGGGTCCGATGTCCCAGTGCAGCCGGTAGAAGATCGTACCCATGTAGGAGGCGTTGGCCAGCAGGGTGAAGCCGGTGAAGGCGAGCGCGACGAGCCCGCACCAGATGCTGCGCTCCACCAGCGCCAGGGTGAGCAGCCCGATCGCCAACAGCATCAGCCCACCGGTCTTGTGTATCACCGCGGCGGCCAACACCGACACCACGAGGATCGTCGCCGCGAGCCCGACCCACACCCCCTTCCCGGGCCGCTCCCCCTTCCCAGCCCGCTCCCCCTTTCCGGCTCGCTCCTGCTTGACCCGCGACCACCGCATGGCCACGACCACCGCGCCCAGCGAAACCCCGATCAACACCACACTGCCGATCCGCCCGGCCCACCCGCCCAGCCACAGGAACCGTCCACCCACCGCACCGATCAACGGCACCAACAGCAGGACCGCCAGCCCACAGACCGTGACCTGCGCATAGACCCGAGTAGAGGTCTCCACCCCCACCCGATGCGCCCGCCACCGGTACCACCAGACCGTGGCGAGGAACCCGAAGACGAGGACGGCCAGCCAGTACAGCCCGAGCGCGAGCGGATGCGCGACCGCCTCCAGGAAGCCGCTGTTGAACACCTTCAGCGGGTCGACACGTCCCAGGCCGGGGACTTCGAACGCCGTGTTGGGCGTGCGGAAGGTGCAGCTGGTCATCCGGCCGTCGGGGCCTTGGGTGCAGTGGGTGTCCGGGGAGTGTTGCCAGTCGAAGGGGCGCAGGAGCGGGATGGAGCCGAGCGTGAGGACGCCGAACAGGAGTAACGGGAACCAGTAGCCGTGCCGGACTTGCCGGGTGCGGCGGCGCAGGTTGCTCATCTCGTCGATCAGACCGGCGGTGGCCGAGTCGGACATCGCTCCCCCAAGCATTTGTGTTGTCATCAGGTTTGCATTGCAAACCTGATGGCGTCAAGCGGCGGGCGGATGGATGGGCGGACGGGCCTTGGGGCGGGCGGGGCGGACTGCGGAGAGCCAGAACGGCCTTGGACACCCGACCGGCGGCGGCGGCGGGCGGCGGCGGCGGCGGCAGCGGCGGCGGGCGGCGGGCGGCGGCAGCGGCGGCGGGCGGCGGCAGCGGCGGCGGGCGGCGGCAGCGGCGGCAGCGGCGGCAGCGGCGGCAGCGGCGGCGGGCGGCGGCAGCGGCGGCGGGCGGCGGCAGCGGCGGCGGGCGGCGGCAGCGGCGGCAGCGGCGGCGGGCGGCGGCAGCGGCGGCGGGCGGCGGCGGGCGGCGGCAGCGGCGGCGGGCGGCGGCAGCGGCGGCGGGCGGCGGCAGCGGCGGCAGCGGCGGCGGGCGGCGGCAGCGGCGGCGGGCGGCGGCAGCGGCGGCGGGCGGCGGCAGCGGCGGCGGGCGGCGGCAGCGGCGGCAGCGGCGGCGGGCGGCGGCAGCGGCGGCGGGCGGCGGCAGCGGCGGCGGGCGGCGGCAGCGGCGGCAGCGGCGGCGGGCGGCGGCAGCGGCGGCGGGCGGCGGCAGCGGCGGCGGGCGGCGGCAGCGGCGGCGGGCGGCGGCAGCGGCGGCGGGCGGCGGCAGCGGCGGTAGGGGGTAGGGGTGGGAGTGGGCCGGCGGGGTTAGAAGTGGGTGGGCTGTTGTGGGGAGTCGGTTCGTCTGTCCACTGTGGACAGCTCGGACGGCCGTATTGACTTACCGCACCACCGTTGACACCTTGACCCGATGGCCGTGGACATGTCGTTCCTCCTCGTCGACGACGACTTCTACGCGCCCTGGGACACCGGCGACCCGGGAGTCCGCTTCGTCGCCGGCCCCCTGCCCGCCGGATGGCGGCGACGGCAGTCCGGCGCCTGGACGCACTGGATCCCGCCCGACGCCCGCACCCCCGACCAGGGCTGGAAGGTCCACGTCTCCGCCTCCCTCACCAACGCCCCGCACGTCCTCGCCGTCGTGACCGCCGTGGCGGACGACCTCCGCGTGCCCTTCAAGCACCTCGCCGGGCGCCGGACCTTCCTGCTGGCGCACGACAAGCACGCCAACCGCGTCCAGAGCGGCAAGTTCTGCACCCTGTACCCCCAAGACCAAGACCACGCGCTGCTCGTGCTCCGCCGGCTGGAAGCCGACCTCCGCGGGATCGACGGGCCGTTCGTCCTCACCGACCGCCGCTTCGGCGACAGCACCTGCGTCTCCTACCGCTACGGCGCCTTCCGCGGCCACACCCGGGTCGACGCCGAAGGCCACCACGTCGAGCGGATGACGGCACCCGACGGCACCGAGGTCGACGACGAGCGCCGGCCCGAGTTCCGGCTGCCGCCCGGGATCGCAGACCCGTTCCGGCGGCACGAGAAGCCCGCCGCCAACGGGCCGCTGACGCTGCACGGCTACGCCTTCGACTCCGTCATCCAGCACAGCAACGCCGGAGGCGCCTACCGGTTCCGCTCCGACGACAACCTCGTCTTCGTCAAGGAAGCCCGCGCCCACAACGGCTACACCGCCGACGAGTCCGACGCCAAGACCCGGTTGCAGAACGAGTTCCTCGCCCTGCGCGCGATCCACGCCCGCGCCCCCGGCCTGTGCCCCCGCCCGATCGAACTCTTCCACCACTGGGAGCACAGCTACCTGGTCACCGAACTGGTCCCCGGCATGTCCCTCTACCGCTGGATGGTGACCAACAACCCCGCGGTGCGCACGAACCCCACTCCACAGGACTTCGCCGACTACCACCGCCGCTGCCTGACCCTCCTCGACCACCTCGACACCCACCTCGACCGCCTCCACGACCTCGGCTGGCTGTTCATCGACCTGAGCCCGACCAACGTCCTGGTCGACGAGAACGACCAAGTCCGACTGGTGGATTTCGAAGCGGCACAACGCATCGGGGGCGTCCGGCGGGTCATGGGCACGCCCGGCTACCTGCAACCCCAAGCCCGCACAACGGCCAAGGAGCACCCGCTGGCACTGGACCGGTTCGGCCAGTCCGCCGTGGCGCAACTCCTCCTCTTCCCCCACCACGAAGCCGCCGAACGCAACCCGCGCGCCCTCGACCACCTGCACGCCGACCTGAGCGCACTCGCGCCGATCCCCGACCGCCTCTGGGACCAAGCCGCGCTGCCGCCGCGCACGCCGGACACCGTCTCCCTGCACGACCTGGCCGAACGCACGGCCGACTGCCTGGAGGCCATGGCCCAGCCGGACCACCCCGACCGCGTCTACCCGACCATCCCGCTGGGCTACCAGACCAACACCCGCGCCCTCGCCTACGGCACCGCGGGCGTCCTGCACGCCCTGCACCGCGCCGGCCGTCCCTGCGACCCGGCCATCGTCCGCAGGCTCCGCGACGACTCCCTCCGCGCGACGGACGACACCGCGCCCGGGTACCTCGTCGGCACCGCCGGGATCGCCGACGTGCTGGCCGAACTGGGCGAGGTCGAGGCCGCGGAAACCCTGCTCCTCGCGGCGGCGGACCACCCGCTCGCCGCCACCTCGGCCACGTTCGGCGGCGGTGCGGCCGGTGCCGCGTTCGGGTTGCTCGCCCACCACCGCCGCACGGGTGACGACCGCTGGCTGGACCGGGCCCGGCGCCTGCTCGACGGCATCCCCGACGACCTCACCCCGCAGCTGAGCCGCCTCAACCGGTCCGGACTGGTCGGCGGCCGGACCGGGGTGGCGTTCGCGCTGCTGCGCCTGCACCGCGCCACCGGCGACCCGCAGCCGTTCGAGCGCGGGCTGCGGTTGCTCGGTGAGGAGCTGGCCTACGCCCAACCGCTCCCCGTCGACGGCCTGGGTTTCAAGATCGGCCTCAAGGACCGCCGCGTCTTCCCCTACCTGTTCGCGGGCAGCGCCGGGTACGCCGCCGTCCTGTCCCGCTACCTCCAGCACCGCCCGGACGCGGAGTTCGGCGTGCCCACCGAGCACCGCCCGGCCGACGCGTTGGAACGGTGCCTGCGGGCGTGCACGGTCCGGTTCGCCGTGTTCCCGGGGCTGTTCACCGGCCTGGCGGGGCTGGCCGCCGTGCTGGCCGACGTCGGACGCCGGCTGGGTCGGCCGCACCTGGTCGCGGCCTCGGTCACCAGCGCGCACGGGCTGGTCCGCTCCGCGATCCCGCGACCCGACGGGGTCGCCTGGCTCGGCGAGCCCGGTCAGCGGCTGTCCGCGGAGCTGTGGTCCGGCTCGGCGGGGGTGCTGCTCGCCCTGCGCACGGTCCTGGACGCCGGCGCACCACAACAAGAGAGGAGTGACCGCCATGGAAGAAGTCCTGCGGCTACAGGCTGAGGACGTCGACGAGGAAGAGCTGGTGTGCACGCACGTGCTCACCACCAGCAGCAGGGGCAGCATCTGCGCCTGACCGCGAGGAAGCCCCGGCCGACCACCGGCCGGGGCTTCCCACGATCCGGGGTGAATCCTTTCGCCTCCGGGACGCCTCCTATGGGGGTCCGGAGAGCGTCTAGGAGGATGGATGACCCTGGTGGTCGTGAGGAGGGCACGTGGGTAGGGGGTACACCTGGCCCGCCGAAGCACTGGTGGCTGCGGCGCAGCGCGGTGACGAGGCGTCGATCGCCGCCTTGGTCTCCGGTGCGCACCCGCACGTGCGGCGGTTCGCGTTCACGTTGTGCGCCAGCGACCAGGACGCCGAGGACGCGGCCCAGGAAGCCATGATCGTGCTGTTCCGCAAGATCGGGACGTTGCGGGCGGCGACGGCGTTGGCGTCCTGGATGTTCCGGATCGTGCGCAACGAGTGCCTGCGCCGAGCCCGAGCGGTCCTGGCCACCCCGCCGACCGAGGACCTGCCCACCGCGTCCGCCGAGGACGACGTGCTGGACCGGCTGGAGCGGGAACGGGTGGCCGCGGCCATCGCCGCCCTGCCCCACGACCAGCGGCGCGTCCTGATCATGCGGGACGTGCAGGGCCTGTCCGGCGGCGAGGTCGCGCGGGCGTTGGGGCTGAGCGTGCCGGCGATGAAGTCGCGCCTGCACCGGGCGCGGGCCGCGGTGCGAGACCACCTCGGGTGACGTCGACGCGGCGTGCAGACCAGCGGGTACGCGCGGCGGGCGGGCGCCGGCTGCGGCCGGACACGATCGCGGGCCGCATCGCGGTGGTGCGGGCGCTGGTCGAGTTCACCAACGAGTACCCGCGGGCCTGGACCGCCGGGCACGTCGACGAGTGGACGACCCATCTGATCGGCGAGCGGCCGCGCTCACCTCCGGCTTGCGAGCCTCCTCCGAACGAGTCGGTCCCAGGCCTGACGAGACCGCGACAGCCCACACGGAGCGGCGACTCCAAGCCTCCCTGGTGTGCTGGTGTTCTGACGGGCTCAAGAGGTCAGCGCGACGCTCGGCTTGCCACTCCGATCTTGGCCAGATCCGCCTTGCACATCACGTACGACGCCTCGAACAGCCCCTGGAGTTCCCGCCCGAGCGCCACCCGCTCCTCATAAGACAGGACCGGATCGCCCACCCGGGCCTTCAGCTCCCCCGACTCACACCGGTGACGCGGCCGACCACCCCAGGAACGATGCGCGGTTGTGGGCGGGGATACCCCTTGTTGCGGGTTGAACAGCAGCGGCACAGCCGTTGGTGCAACGAGAGATCGTCGCCAGGCACCTCTGCTCGCCCGCCTCCCCGACACTGTCAGCGCATCTGCTGCTGGGAGATCCATTCCCGGGCGGCAATGACGATCCAGCGCTGCTGCTCGTCCCACTCGGCCGTCGGGGACGGGATCGTCGGAGGGCCTGGTTCCTGGGCGAGGCCGTGCACCAGGTCGCTAACCCGGTCGCGGATCGCCCGCCACTCCGGCTCGGTGTGGAACGGCGCGAACGTCGGCACCGGGCGGTCCGGGTACAGTCGTTGCCACACCAAAGCCGAGATCTCGTCGATCGCGCGCTGCTGGTTGGACACCCCGTGCAAATCCATCGCCGGACTCCCTACGGTGTGGCGAACCAGTGCGCGGAGATCGGCCGCCGCACGGCCATGACGGCGTCCCCCCAATTGCCTTCGATGCTGAGGATCTGCCCGTCGCGCAGGCGCGCCGACACCAGGCCCATGTGCGCGCCGCCGGTGCCGAACATGTCGCCTCGCTGCGGCGCACGGGTGAGCCGCCCCGCCGCCTGCGCCCACGCGTACACGGACGGTACGTAGCCGGGGTTCGACCACGGGGGGCGCTGCGTGGTGGTCTGCCAGTAGCACCAGGAGACGAAGAACGCGCACCACGGCGCCGGACCGACCCCGAACGGCCTGACGTACCGCTCCCACGGCACCCCGCGATCCTCTCCACCGGACTCGCGCACGCCGCGCTGTGACTCGGCGATCTGCACCATGCGGAGCCCGATCGCCGAGGACTCCACCACGGCCCGCTCCTCGTCCGTCCCGGCCTCCGCGAGAAGGGCGTCGAACTCCTCCCCCGAGAGCGCGACGGCACCCTCGAAATCGGAGGCCACGGGGCCCGGAATGTCCACTTGAGTCATGACCCGACCCTCCTCGACACGGCATCCTCGTACCAGGACTGTCGCGGATGGACAATGCGGCGTTATCAGCGGTTCGCCCGACGAGGACGCCCGCCAGCGCGGCGGCTTCGGGGGTCGAGGAACATCGGAACGGCGGACAGCGCTTAGACCTGTCAGCCCTGGTCAACGCGCCACTGCGGCGCGTTTCGGAAGACATTGGGTGGCATAGCAGCCGGCCGGTCGCCAACGCCGCCAGGAACGACGACAAGCACGCGACGATTCCAGGCAGACCACCCACCGGCCGAAGGCCGGCCCCACACAACGGACATACCAGGCGGTCAGAAGACGGAACTCCGCAAGTCCGATATCCGGGGCTACCAACAGAACCGCAACCGCGAGTCCGGGCGGCCGCGGACCGGCCGCCCGGACCGTTTCAGCAGGTCAGTTGCGGGGTCAGCCAGTCGGCGTGGTCGTAGGAGATGCCGTCACCGCCGTCCGTGACGACCAGGGTCAACTCCTGCGCCCCGGTCACCGGGACGGACAGCGTGGCCGACGGGCCGGAGCCGGTCAGTCGCCCGCTGTCGGCGACCTTCGCGCCGTCCACGTGCACCTCGAAGGTCACCGACCCGTTGGACCCGACCTCGTCGTCCACGCCCACGGCGGTGCGGAACGTGCTGCACGACCCGCCGAGGTAGTAGGTGACCGAGGAAGCGGCGTGCGTGCCGAGGCCCTTGGCGTGGGTGGTGCCCGCGACGGTGAGCGCGCGGCCGTCGCCCGAGGCCTGCTCGCCGTTGCTGCGGTCGCGTTCGACCGGGCCCCAGCCGTTGGACGCGGAGGTCCAGGGCAGGTCGCCGAGGTGGTGCGTGCCGGCCGCCGGGCCGGTGCCGCAGGCGAGCTTCGGGCGTGCCCAGTCGGCGTGGTCGCGGGTGATCCCGTCGCCCGCGTCCGTGACGACCAGCCGCAGTTGCGTGCCGCCGCGCAGGTCGGCGGTCAGGCGCAGTGGCGGGTCGGCGGCCGTGCGGCGACCGCTGTCGGCGACCACGGTGGTGTCCCGGTAGACCCGGAAGACCGCGGACCCGGTGGAGGTCACCTCGTCGTCGATGCCGACGTCCACCGTCAGCGACCGGCACGCGCCGCCCAGGTGCCACCGCAGGTCGGCGGGCGCGTGGACGCCGAGGCCTTCGGTGTAGGCGGTGCCGCCGATGGTGAGGACCCGGCCGTCACCGGAGGCCTGCTCGCCGTTGCTGTGGTCGGGTTCGACCGGTCCCCAGCCGCTGGTCGCGGACGTCCACGGCAGGCGGGCGAGGTCGTGCAGCCCGGTCGCCGGCGGGACCGGCGCGGTGGGCGTGACCCGGTACATCACCGTGCCGTGGGCGGGGACGGACGCGCTGATCTCCCCGGACGACGTCGTCACGGCCTTGGACCACAGGTCCTTGAGCCGGTAGGACGACGCGCCGGCCAGGCCGACCGACGCCATCGAGGTGCTGATGGTCGCGGGCGAGGCGGTCTCGTTGGTCAGGGTCACCGAGACGTCCCCGTTGGCGAGCGGCTTGGCCATCACGACCAGCCCGTTCTGCTCCGACACCACGGTGCCCTGGCGTCCCAGCGGGTCCTGGTCGACCGCGATCACGTCGGTGTTCTTCAGGATCGCCAGCGTCTGCGGGGTGGCGGTGCGCAGGTCGCTGCCGATCAGCAGCGGTGCGGCCATCTGCGCCCAGAGGCTGAAGTGGGTGCGGTACTCGGTGTCGGTCATGCCGCCGTTGCCGACTTCCAGCATGTCCGGGTCGTTCCACGAGCCGGGCGAAGCGTGCTGCGCCAGCACCCGGTTCTGCCGCGCGATGGAGATCATGCTGGTCCACGAGTCGCTGATGTCCCCGGTGGTGCGCCAGGAGTTGCCCACCTCCCGGGCCCACGTCCACGGCTGGGAACTGCCCCACTCGCAGATCGCGAACAGGATCGGCCGACCGGTGGCCTTGAGGGCGTCGCGCATCGCGGTGTAGCGCTGCTGGGCGCTTTGCCCGAGGTGGTCACCGCAGTTGTCGTACTTCAGGTAGTCGACGCCCCAGGAGGCGAACAGGTTCGCGTCCTGCTGCTCGTGGCCGATGCCGCCGGGGAAGCCCAGCGCGTCGCACGTCTTCGTGCCGGCGCTGGTGTAGATGCCGAACTTCAGGCCCTTGGCGTGGACGTAGTCGGCCAACGCCTTGATGCCGTTGGGGAAGCGGGCGGGGTCGGGCACCAGGTCGCCGTTGGCGGCGCGCTGGGGCAGGGCCCAGCAGTCGTCGATGTTGACGTAGGTGTAGCCGGCGTCCTTCAGCCCTTGGGCGACGAACGCGTCCGCGACGCCCTTGATCATGGCCTCGTTGAACTCGGCCCGGCAGTGGGTGGCGTTCCAGTTGTTGAACCCCATCTGCGGGACGCGGGCGAGGGTGTTCTGCAGAGCCTGGGCAGGGACCTCCACCACCGCGCCCGTGATCAGGACGCCAGCGGTGGCGGCGGCGAGTGCGGTGGCAGCCGCAACAAGCGCGTGTTTGATTTTGTCGAGGTTTGACGCCATTGCCGAAACCTCCAGCAGGGAAGTGACACAGGATCGAACAAACTCCGATCCAGGTCACCGTCTCGGCGGGCGCGTGTCAACCGCCGCGCGATCCCGTGTCAGAAAGACGACAGGTCCTTCGCGCGCGCGGGGGACCAAACCACCCCTTCGCGCGACACCACCTGCATCGATCAGGTCGCCGGCCCGGCGAGCCCGTGCAGCAGGAGGTCGGTCAGGGTGTCCACGATCTCGTCGTCCCGCGCGCTCCCCCCGCCGGTCAGGTAGGCGAACCCGAACGTCGACAGCATCGCGCCGATCATCGCCGCCAGCACCTCCGGGTCGCCGGCCAGCCGGTGTCCGCGGTCCCGCAGGAACTCCAGGTGCTGCCGGAACACCGCCGTCTCCTCGACCAGGCTCTGCCACATGCGCCCCGACCCCGGCGGCGCGGCGGCGGCGGCCTGGAAGCCGGCGACCATCAGCGGCAGGTGGTCGCGGAAGACGGTCCAGAAGACCTCGACGTGGTCACGGAGCTGGGCGCGGTCGGTCAGGTCGTGGTCGACGGGGTGGCCGCGTTCGGCGATGGCCGTGTCGGCGTGGGCGTCCATCTCGGCCGCCATCGCCTTGAGCAGCTCCTCCTTGTCGGCGAAGTGCTCGTAGAACGAGCCCGTCGACCGGCCGGCCGCCGCCGTGATGTCGGTGATCTTGGTGTTGAGGTAGCCGCGCTCGGTGAACAGCCGCCGGGCGGCCTCCAGCAACGCGCTCCGCGTCTCGGCGGCACGGGCCTTGCGCACACCCACGGCACCTCCTGGTTGACCTCGGCCGTCGCGCTCAGCATACTGAACCCGCAATCACCGAATGACGATTCAGTGAATCGAGGTTCAGACATGCGGGTGCTCGTGGTGGGCGGCGGGGTCGCGGGGTCGGCGGTGGCGATCGCGTTGCGGGAGGTCGCGGACGTGACCGTGGTGGAGGCGCGGCCCGATCCGGCGGGGGACGTCGGGTCGTTCGTGAGCCTCGCGGTGAACGGTCTGCGGGGGCTGGATGCGTTGGGGTGCCTGGACGACGTGCGATCGCGGGGCTTCGCGGTGGACAGACAGCTCATGTGGTCGGCCTCGGGCAAACTGCTCGCGGACGTGCCGCGCGGTCGCCGCGAAGAAGACACCTTGCGCGGGGTCACGATCATGCGCGGGCAGTTGGTCGACGCCTTGCGTGACGCGGCCACGCGCGCCGGCGCTGCGCTCGTCACCGGCGAACGACTGGTGGACCTGGAGTCGGTGGACGCCGACCTGGTCGTTGGCGCGGACGGCCTGTGGTCCACCACCCGCCGTCTGCTCGACCCGACCGCTCCGCAGCCCCGTTACGCCGGGCTCTACACGGTGTGTGGTGTGGCGGAAGGTGTCGACGTGCCGCCCGGGACGTTCAACATGACCTTCGCGTCCGCGGGCGCGTTCCTCCACGTGGCCGCGCCGAACGGCGAAACCTGGTGGGCCGCGCAGGTGGCCGACCCGGTCGAGCCGGACCGCACCGCCGACACCGACTGGCTGGCCCGGGTCGCCGGCCTGTACCGCGGGGAGGCCACCCCGTTCCGAATCATCGCCGCCACCACCCGCCTGCACCCGACGACGGTCATGCACACCCTGGCCCCCGTGCCCACGCGCCACACCGACCGCGCGGTCCTGATCGGCGACGCGGCCCACCCGGTCGGCGCGGGTCAGGGCGCTTCGATGGCCGTCGAGGACGCCCTGGCCCTGGCCCGCCACCTCAAGTCCGCCCCGATCCCCACCGCCCTGGCGGCCTACGACGCCGAACGACTACCCCGCATCACCCGACTCCTCAAGGCCGCCGACGACAACCGCGACCGGAAAACGTCCGGCCCGGTCAAGCGCTGGGCCCAGACCACCGCGATGAAACTCTTCTTCCGCCACTTCTACCCCCGCGCGACCGCCTGGCTCTACGCCTACGACCCGGGCGATCACCCACCCGTGGCCGCACTTCTGCGCACAGAACGTCACTGAACGCCGGGACAATGGGCACCGTGAGTCATCCCTGGGCGACAACCACCGACTGACCCTCCACGTGCTCCACCAGCTCGCATGGTGCAACCTGACGCTGAACGCCCCGGTGCCGGCGCTTGAGCAGTACACGGAATTGTGCCAACGCTGCGCTGAGGCGCTGGACGCCAACGACGAATTCACCCTGCGGGCCCTGTTGGGCCGGATGAACGCGACCGGCGCCGAGGGCAGCTTCGCCAAGGCCTGCTCGCTCGGGAAGGAGCTGATCGAAGCCTGGTGGTCAGACCGCGGGCCGGCGGACGACCTCACGCTCGAGGCAGCCCGCTGCTACGCCCATTGGCTGTGGGCCGCCGGCCGCGCCACAGAGGCCCGCGACCTGTACGCCGACCTGCACAACGCCTTGCCCGAACACCACCCGGCTCGGGCGACAACCGAATACGAGTACCACCGCTACCGCGAGGCGGTCGCCCAGCCCAGGCGGACGATGTACCCGCTGCCCGACCGCATCCGCAACTACAGCCGCTACAGCCAACAGCGGTGGAAGGACGGGTACATCGACTGAGGTCAGCGGGTGATCCGCCGCACCACCGACTCCACATACGCGCGGTAACGGTCGACCAGCTCCCCCACCGGGTGCATCAGGCTGGCCACGTTCGCCCCGATCGTCGCCGAGATGATCTCGTCCGCCAGCACCTCCACCTCCGCCGCCGACGCCCCCGACCACGCCGCGCCGATGCGGGTGACCAGCTCGGCCCGCCAGGTCGTCAGCAGGTCCCGGTACCGGCGGGCGAGGTCGGGGTTGGCCACCGAGTGCTCCCACAGCACCAGCAGCACCCGGGCCGACGTGATCCGGTGCGCGTCCAGGGGCATCACGGCCTCGACGAACCCCCGCAACGCCTCCACCGGACCGACCGCGCGATCCATAGTGGACAGTTGCACCGCGGTCTCGGCCAGCACGCTCTCGAAGGTCGCCGCGATGATCTCGTCCTTCCCCGCGAAGTAGTGCTTGAGCGCCCCGTTGGCGAAGCCGGCCGCCGTGACGATGCTGCGCATGGTGGCCGCCTCGAAGCCGCCCTCCGCGATCAGCCGCTTGGCGACCTCGATGATCTCCCGGCGTCGCCGCTCGTGGTCGATGACCTTGGGCATGGGTCAGGCTTCGCGCAGCGTCAGCCACGCCGCGCGACGCTCCGCCTGGCGGGTCGGGTCGGCGACCGGGGCGGCCAGCAGCAGTCGGCGGGTGTAGGGGTGGTCGGGGTCGCTCGTGACCGTCCGGGCGTCACCGGACTCCACGATCTCGCCCTGGTACATCACCGACACGCGGTGGCAGAGCCGCCGGACCACGCCCAGGTCGTGCGAGACGAACAGGTACGACACGCCGGTCTCCCGTTGCAGGTCCAGGAAGAGGTCCAGCACGGTCGCCTGGGTGGTCAGGTCCAGCGCGCTCACCGGCTCGTCGCACACGATCAGCCGGGGCCGCCGGACCAGCGCCCGCGCGATGGCGATGCGCTGCCGCTGTCCGCCGGAGAACTCGCTCGGGTACCGGTGCACGGAGTCCGCCGGCAGCCGCACGTGGTCCAGCATCTCGGCCACGACCGCCCGCGCCTGCCGGGACCCTGCCGCCACCAGCGGTTCCGCCAGGACTTCACCCACCGTCATGGTGGGGTCCAGCGACCCGTACGGGTCCTGGAAGACCACCTGGATGTCACTGGCCAGCCGACGCCGGGCCGCGCCCCGCGCGTGCGTGATGTCCTCGCCGGCGAACGTGATCCGCCCGGACGTGACCGCCGCCAGCCCCAGCACGGCCTTGCCCAGCGTCGACTTGCCCGACCCGCTCTCCCCCACCAACCCGACGCACTCCCCCGCCCCGACGGACAGGGACACGCCCTTCAACGCCCGCAGGTTCAGCTTCCGGTGCAGGCGGTAGTCGACCACCAGGTCTTCGACGGTCAGCAGCGGGGCGGTCATCGGGTCTCGTCCTCTCCACCCACGCGGGCCAGTTCGTCCAACTCGTGCCGCCCCTCGGTGTCGTCCAGGGACGCGCTGATCAGCTCCGCCGTGTACGGGTCGGCGGGGCGCTGGAAGATCTGCTCCACGGCCCCGGTCTCCACGACCCGGCCGTCCCTCATCACCACCACCCGGTCGCAGATGTCCGCGACGACCCCGAAGTTGTGGGTCACGATCACCAGCGCCATCCCGTACTCCTGCTGCAACTCCCGCAGCAGCTCCAGCACCTCCGCCTGCACGGTCACGTCCAGCGCGGTCGTGGGCTCGTCGGCGACCAGCAGCGCCGGGCGGCCGGCCACGGCACCGGCGATCAGCACGCGTTGCGCCATGCCGCCGGAGATCTGGTGCGGGTAGGAGCGCAGCACCCGGTCCGGGTCGGTGAGCCCCACCCGCACCAGCACTTCGCGCGCCCGCGCCCGCGCGTCGGCCTTCGACATCCCCTGCACGTGCCGCAACGGCTCCACCAGCTGGTGCTCGATCGTGTAGCACGGGTCGAGGTTGCTCATCGGCTCCTGCGGCACGTACCCGATCGACCGCCCGAGCAGGGCCGTCCGCGAGGACACCTCCTCGCCCGCCACCCGGATGCTGTCCGCGACCGCCGTGCCGCCCGCCGGCAGCAGGTCCAGCAGCGCGAAGACGGTCTGCGTCTTGCCCGACCCCGACTCGCCGACGATCCCGAGCACCTCGCCCGGCGCGGCGTCCAGCGACACCCCGCGCACGACCTCCTTGACGGCCCCGGACGGCGTCGCGTACCCCACCCGCAGGTTCTCGATCCGCAACGCGCACGCCGAGGCGTCGTGCTCATGGGTTCCGCTGGGTTCCTCGGTGGCCTCTGACAGCTCCCGTCGCACCACGCCCCGCGACCGCCGTGACGGCTGCTCGGACCGCACGCTGACCAGGTCGGCGAGCGTCGAGCCGATGAACGCGAGCGCGGCGATCGTGACGCCCAGGGCGATCGACGGCCACAGCAGGATCAGCGGCTGGGTGAGCATGGTCTGGAAGCCGTCGTTCATCATCTGGCCCCAGCTCGGCGTGGACGCCGAACCGATGCCCAGGAACTGCAACCCGGCCTGCATGCCCACCGCGATCCCGGCGGTCAACGCGGTTTGCACGACGATCGGCGCGTACACCGCCCGCATCATGTGCGTGCGCAGGATCCGCGGGTTCGTCACGCCCGCGACCCGTGCCGCGTCGATGTAGGGCTCGCGCCGGACCGCAAGCGCCCGTGCCCGCGTGATCCGGTAGTAGCCGGGCGCGAGGAACACGCCCAGCGCCACCATGAGCACGGTGAAGTCCTGCCCGGTGCCCGCCGCGACCACCAGCAGCACGATCATGCCCGGCACGGACTGCAAGGCGTCGCTGATCCACGAGCACACCCGGTCGGTGACCCCGCCGAAGTACCCGGCCGCGACCCCCGCCGGCACGCCCAGCAGCAGCCCGGCCGCACACGTGATCACCGCGCCGTACAGGGTGGTGCGAGCCCCGTGCAGCAGTCGGCTGAGGATGTCGCGGCCCGCCGAGTCACCGCCCAGCAGGTGCTCGCCGCCGGGGATGGCCCGCGTGATCCGGAAGTCCACCAGGTTCGGGTCGAACGGCGCGAGCCACGGCGCGAGCACCGCGACCACCACCACGACCGCGAACACGGCCAGGGCCACCACACCCAGCGGACGGCGCAAGTACCGCCGCCACAACGAGATCCGCTTCACTGACGCCAACGGGATCGGTACTGCGGTCATCGGTCGCGCACCTTCGGGTTGACCCACCCGAGCACGAGGTCGAGCAGGAAGTTGACGATCACGACGAACACCACCGTGACGGCGGTCAGGCCCAGCAGCACCGGGATGTCGCCGATCTGCGACGCCGACTGCGTCAGGCTGCCGATGCCGGGCAGGTTGAACACGATCTCCACCACGATCGCGCCACCCAGCAAGCCCACGAACAGCAGTGCCAGCACGGTCAGCGCGGCGGGCGAGGCGTTGCGCAGCACGTGCGCGGTGACCCGGCGGTCGGACAGCCCGCGCGCCCGCAGCGTGCGCACGAAGTCCTGGCCGGCGACCTGGAGAAACCCGTTGCGCAACTGCTCGGCCACCATCACGATCGCGCCGAGCGCCAGTGACACCGAGGGCAACGTGATCGACCGCAGCCACCCGGTCAGCGACTGGTCCGGCGAGACGTACCCGATCGCGGGGAACCAGCGCAGGTTGATGGCGAACCACGTCACCAGCACGAGGCTGACCCAGAACCCGGGCAGCGCGAACAACACCACGGACGCGAGCTTGAGCCCCCGGTCCAGCAGCCCGCCGGGCCGCAGCCCGCACGCGATGCCCACGGCCACCCCGATGACGGCCGCCAGCGCGGTCGCGAACACCACGACCGACAGGGTCACCGGGACGCGCAGCGCGATCTGGTCGTTGACCGGCTGGAAGTTGCGCCAGGACGTGCCGAAGTCGCCCGTGGCGGCGTGGGAGAGCCAGTTCCAGAACTGGACGAGCAGCGGCTGGTCGTAGCCGATCCGGGCGCGCAGCGCGGCTTGCTGGGCCGGGGTGGCGCTGTTGCCGAGAAGACCGGGCGTCGGGTCGCCCACGGCGGCGTGCGCCAGGAAGAACGTCCCGCTGGTGACCACCACGAGCAGCAGCACCCCGGACATCAGACGTTTCGCGATGAAGGACAGCATCGTCGGCTCCTGTTGGCCTCCGGCCCCCGGTTCCATTGTCCCACGGGGTACCGACAGATCCGGTGCGGGCGGCCGTCCGGTGTGGACGGACCGCCCGCGGCCGGGCGCGTCAGCCGCGCTGGATGAACCGCAGCGTCGGGAACATCATGCCGGTGACCGGCGTGACGGTGATCCCCTTGACGCTGAAGTAGGTGTTGTCGGCCTGGTACCACACGCTCCACCAGGCCTCGTCGACCAGCTCCGCGTTGAGCTTCTTGAGCAACTCGGTCTGCGCGGGGCCGGGCTCGGCCTTCTCGACCTGCTCGACCAGCGCCTTGACCTCGGGGTAGGCGTCGACCGAAGGCGTGGGGTTGTACCACTGGGCGGTGGTGACCTGGTCGGTGAGCGTGGCCATGTCGTTGCCCGCCAACGCGATCACGGCCAGGAACATCGGGTAGGTCGGGGCGTTCTTCTGGTAGTCGGGCATGGCCATGTCCTGCCACTCGACCTTGATGCCCAGCTCGCCGAAGGTCTGGTTGGCGGCGGGCTGCCAGGCGGCGAAGATCGGCGACATCGGCATCTTCACGGAGAACCCGTCCGGGTAGCCGGCCTCCTTCAGGAGCGCCTTGGCCTTGGCCATGTCGGTCTTGTACTTGTCGTTCATCGACTTGTCGTAGACCTGGCCGTCGACGGAGAAGACCTGGTTGGTGACCGTGCCGGAGCCGTTGCCGACCGCGTTGAGGATGCCGGCGGCGTCGAAGGCGTGGCTGATGGCCTGCCGGACCCGCTTGTCCCCCAGGGCTTTCACCTGGGCGCCGGTGCGGTCCGCGTACTGCACGCCGACCCAGGACGCGGCGCGGCTGGCGATGTTCCAGCCGTTCTCCTTGGCCTTGGGCAGGTTGGCGGCGTTGGCGAACTGGACGTTGAGCTGGCCGGAGAGCATCGCGTTGAAGCTCGCGGTCTGGTCGGTGATCGGGAACAGGCGCACGGTGGGGAACGGGTAGGTGGCGGTGTCCCAGTGGTTCTGCTTCTTGGTGAACACGTACTGCGACTGCGGGGTGGAGCCGGCCTTGTCGTAGGTGTAGGGGCCGGAGCCGACCGGGCCGTTCGCCAGCGCGCCGGACTGGATCGCGGCCGGGGACGCCATCCAGCTGCGGCCCAGGCCCATCTGGTAGAGCAGGGCGTCGTCGCGCTTGGACAGCTTGATCTCGACGGTGTCCTCGTCCTTGGCGGAGGCACTTGCGACGTTGAGGTAGGCCTGGCCGGAGCGGACGCCGGCCTTGAGGTGCTGGATGTTGGCCACGGCCGCGGCGGCGTCGAACTTCTGGCCGTCCTCGAAGGTGACGCCTTGGCGCAGGTCGGCGGTGAGGGTGAGCCGGTCGGCCGACCACTCCCACTTCGTGGCCAGGGCCGGGACGGGCTTGCCGTCCTTGTCGAGGGCGACCAGCGGGTCGTAGACGGCGGAGAGGTAGGGGCCGTCGAAGCCGATGTCGGCACTGGCGGGGTCCCACGACGTGACGTCGAGGAACACCCCTGCCTTCAACTCACCGGTATCCGCGCCGGCGGCCGTACCGCCACCGCCCGCACTGGTACAACCGGCGAGCGCGCCAACCGCGACGAGGGCCGCCGCGACCAGTGCCGATGTCCGTCTGCTGGTCATCGAGTCCTTCTCTCGGGGGTGCTGGACTGCTTGGGGGGACAACGCGCCGCTGCCGGCCGGCGGTGGGTGCGAGGTGAGACCTGGCTCACTGCGATGCGGGTTAGTCTACGGTCGTCGGCTAAAAAAGCAACGGCCGGTCAACCTGCTGTTCGCCCTGGGACAACCCGGGGGTGGAAGTTCTCCAAATGTAGGAAATCGTATTCGATCGCGCGGCCACACGGCGCCGCCCGGCCGGTCACGCTCGGGGGCCTGCCGACTGCGCGCGGTGACCTGCCGGCGGGCCTTTGGTGGCTAAGCGGCGGTGCTCGGCGGACCAGGGGGGGCGCTCGGAGGACCGGTGGGCGGCGACTCGAGAACCGGCGCACCGCCCACGCCGGCCCGCACATGCCCGCCAACCTCATCGCCAGCCAGCCAACGCCCACCAACCCGCGCGAGCCCCCGCGCCCGCCAGCCCACCCGCGCCCGCCGGTGCGCCTTCGCCAGCCGCGCACGAGCGAGCTCGCCGCGCTTCGCTTCCGATGAACCGGTCAGCCCGCGTCGGCGACCAGCACCCGCGGGCTGCCAGGAAGCGCCAGCACCTCGCGCACCTGCCACCCGGCCCCAGCCAGCCAGCCCCGCACCTCCGACTCCGGGTACACCACGGTGCCGTCGATGACGAAGTACTCCCCCGCGTGCAGGGCGTCGATCCGGCGCTGGCGGTCGTCGTCGTCCAGGAAGAAGTCGAGCAACAGCAGAGTCGCGCCCTCCCCCGCCGCGGCCCTCGCGTTCGTCAGGATCACCTTGTTCTGCTCGGCGGTGAAGCGGTGGACGACGTGGTTGACCATGACCAGGTCGTGGGAGCCCGTGGGGGTGGCCGTCTCGGTTTCGGCGGGTTCGATGGTGGCTCGGGACGCCAGGCCGGCAGCGGCCAGGGCGTCGGTGATGCCCTGGGTCGCCATCGGGGCGAAGACGAAACGGGCGGTCAGGGTCGGGTTGGCGCGTAGGGCGCCGATGGCGAACTCCGGGGACAGGCCGCCCAGGTCGAGCATGTCCCGGTACGGGGTGAAGTCGAACGCCCGGGACAGCATGGCGGCGTGCAGGGCGTTGTAGCGCATGACGCCGGCCATGAACGTCTGCCACCGGCCCTCGTCCATCTTGAGGTCGCCGGGGGTGGTCGTGTCTACCGTGGTGTCGAACTGGAGCCAGTGGCCGTAGCTGATCTCGTTCAGGAAAGTCAGGAACGGCGCGAGGTCGTTCTCGCCGGTCAGGTACTCGGCGGCGTCCGGGGCCAGGGAGTAGCGGCCCTCGTGGCGGTCCAGGAGGCCCTCGGCGTTCATGGCGTCGGCCAGGACGCGGACCATCTGCTCGCTCACGCCCGTCGTGGCGGCGATCGCGGCGACCGTGCGCGACCCCTCGGCCAACGCGCGGAACAAGCCCACGCGGGACGCGGCGAACAGTTGCTTGGCGCCCATGTAGCCGATGGCCAGGTCGACGATGCGGTCCGGTGCGGTCATCGTTGCTCCTCACGGAAGTAGCGGGGATGGGGCGAGAGTCTACGCATGTTGACTAAAAAGGCCAGACCCCTTGCCGGCGCCGGAATTTATTTTCTACGCTCGTAGCCTCAAAGCAGCCCGAGAAGCCCAGGAGGCGACCCGAGATGAGCCGTACCGTGTTGGTCACCGGAGCGGCGGGTGGGATCGGGCGGGCGATCGCCGCCGCGTTCGCCGCCGGAGGTGACGCCGTCGTGGTCACCGATCGCGATGGCGTGGAGGACGCCGCCGCGGAGCTCGGGGTGCGAGGCGTGTCCGCGGACATCACCGACGAAGACTCGGTGGTCCGCGCGCTCGACGCGGTCGGGCCGGTGGACGTCCTGGTCAACAACGCCGGCCTGCTCACCCTTCACGGCCGCCTGCTCGACCTGCCCAGCGAGGACATGCACGCCATCCTGCGCACCAACGTCCTCGGCACCTTCCTGATGACCCAGCACGTCGCCCACCGCATGGTCCAGCGCGGCACGCGCGGCACGATCGTCAACCTGTCCTCCATCGGCGGCCGGCAACCCACCCCGGGCATGGGCGGCTACGAGAGCAGCAAGGCGGCCGTGGACGCGTTGACCCGGTGGGCCGCGGTCGAACTGGCCGAGCACGGCATCCGCGTCAACGCCGTCGCCCCCGGCCCGGTGCTCACCCCGATGCTCGCCGCCGGCCTGCCGGAGGGCTCCCCCGCGCGCAAGGCATGGCTGGACCGGATCCCGTTGCGCCAGTTGGCTTCCGTGGAGGCGGTGGCCGCCGCGGTGGTGTTCCTGGCGGGGGCCGAGCACATCACGGGCACGAGCCTGCCGGTCGACGGCGGTCAGCTCCTCACGTGAACGCCATCCAGTGGCCCAGTGACCCAGTGACAAGGAAGAAGATGCCCACCTCGACGCGCGCGGCGGTGCTGACCGAGCACGGCGCCCCGCTGCACCTCACCGAACTCCCCCTGCCCTCCGACCTCGAGCCCGGCGCGGCCCTGGTCCGGGTCTCCTGCGCCACCCTGTGCGGCACGGACGTCGAGATCTGGTCCGGCCGGATGAGCTTCCCCGGCATGCTCCCGATGGTCCTGGGCCACGAGATGGTCGGCGAAGTCGTCGCGGTCGGCACCGGCACCCGGGACGCGCTGGGCCGGGACATCGCGGTCGGCGCGCGCATCGGCTGGTCCGAGTCCACGTGCGGCGAGTGCTACGGCTGTGTCGTCCTGCGCCAGCCGGTGGCGTGTGCCAAACGCGGTTACGGCTTCCTCCAACGCGCCGACGTGCACCCTTACGCGACCGCGGGCCTGTGTGAGTACGTCTACGTCGTGCCGCGCGCGGCGAAGCTGCTGCTGCCCGACGACCTTCCCGACACGTGGACCGCGATGGCGGGTTGCGCGGCCAAGACCGTGTTGCGCGCGTTCGACAAGGTCGGCGGAGTGCGGGCCGGGTCACGGGTGGCGGTCCAAGGCTCGGGCGCGTTGGGCCTGTTCGCCACCGCCGTCGCCCGCCTCTCCGGCGCGGGCACGGTGATCACGGTCGGTGCCCCGCCGTCCCGGCTCGACCTCGCCGGCGACTTCGGCGCGGACGCCACCGTGGACATCGCCGAGGGCACCACCGTGGACCAGGTCCTCGACCTGACCGACGGACGCGGCGCGGACCTGGTCATGGACTTCGCGGGCGCGCCGACCGTGGGCGCGGAGGCGGTCGCGATGGCCGCGCAAGGCGGTCGGGTCGTCATCGTCGGCACCACCGGCCCCGGCAGCAACCCGCTCCCGCTCGGCACGGTCATGGGCAAGGAGCTGACCGTCCAGGGCTCCCTCAACGGCGACATCGCCGACTACCACCACGCGATCGAGTTCTTCCAGTCCTTCGCCGACCGCATGCCGTGGGACCGCCTGTTCGGCACCCCGGTGGGCCTGTCGGCCGCCCACGACCGGATCGAGGCCATGCACCGCCTCGACGAGGTCAAGGCCGTC
This sequence comes from Saccharothrix variisporea, assembly GCF_003634995.1. Taxonomy (GTDB): domain Bacteria; phylum Actinomycetota; class Actinomycetes; order Mycobacteriales; family Pseudonocardiaceae; genus Actinosynnema; species Actinosynnema variisporeum. The sequence continues at coordinate 934,658 of NZ_RBXR01000001.1, forward strand.
ATCGACCCCCGACTCCCCTGAGGAGAACACCGTGTCACCCTTGCCCCGCCGCCGCCTCGGCACGTCGGACCTGGAAGTCTCGGCGCTGTCCCTCGGCTCGTGGCACACCTACGACCGCATGGACTTCGCCGACGCCGTCGCCATGATCCGCGCGGCCGTCGACGCCGGCGTGAACCTGTTCGACGTCGGCGTCTACGGCGCTCCGGGCATGCCGCCGGTGTTCACCGACGTCATCTGGAGCGCGATCATGCGCGCCTCGGGCATCCCGCGCGCGGACTACCTGGTCTCGGCGAAGCTGTGGATCGAGGGATTCGGCGACCAGGGCTTCCGCCCGCAGCTGGAGAACGCCTTCCTGCGCGGCGGTTTCGACGTCGCGGACCTGGTCATCCTCGGTGACCTGCGCCGCGACGACGTCGAGCTGGAAGACCTGGTGGACGACCTCGCCGCCCTCACCGAGGAGGGCCTGATCCGGGCGTGGGGCGTCAACAACTGGTCGGCCTCGAACATCCGGGCGTTGCAGGACATCGCCGCGGTCAAGCGCGTGCCGGGGCCACAGATCGCCCAGCTCAAGTACAGCATCGGCCGCCGCGCCATCCCGGACGGCGAGCCGTTCGGCCGGCTGTTCGCGGACGGGTTCGCCATGCAGGCCTCGGACGTCCTCGAAGGCGGCATCCTGGCGGGCAACACCGGCCAGTCCCGTGAGATCGGGCGCGACCCCGGCGGCATCCGCGAGGAGATCAAGAAGCACGCCGAGGGCGTCGCCGAGGTCGCGCGCACGCTGGGCACCAGCGCCGCCCGGCTCGCGGTCGCCTTCACCCTCACCCACCCGGCCAACGCCACCACGTTGTTCGGCGCCACCAAGCTGTCCCAGCTCGAAGACAACCTCGCCGCCGTCGACCTGGTCGAGCAGGTGGGCGCCGCCGAGATCCGCGCGCTGGTCGAGCCGTTCTGGGCCGACCGCGGTGTGATCGACCCCGAAGGGCCGTGATCGTCATGCACACCCCCGTCCCGTTCGACCCCGAGATCGAACCCGCGCTGGCCCGGATCGTGCAGCCGGACGCCCCGCCCTTCACGCCCGAGACCATCCCGGGGATGCGGCAGGCGATGGCGGCGATGTTCCCGCCCGCCGCCGAGGTGGTCGGCGACGCCCCGGTGGACGTCGTGGAGCGCACGTTCCCCGGCCCGGACGGCGAACTGGAGGTCACGATCCTCTCGCCGCGCGGCCTGGACGGTCCCGTGCCGGGCCTCTACAACATCCACGGCGGCGGCATGATGGTCGGCCACCGCAACATGGACACCGGCCGGCTGCTCGCACTCGTGCTGGAGCACAACGTCGTCGCGGTCAACGTCGAGTACCGCCTGGCTCCCGAGCACCCGCACCCCGCGCCCGTCGAGGACTGCTACGCGGGCCTGGTGTGGATGGCGGCCAACGCCGCCGAGCTGGGCGTGGACCCGGACCGGATCGTCGTCATGGGCGGCAGCGCCGGCGGTGGCCTGGCCGCGGCGGTCGCGCTGATGGCCCGCGACCGGGGTGGCCCGAAGCTCGTCGGGCAGCTCCTGCTGTGCCCGATGATCGACGACACCAACACCACCGTGTCCAGCCACCAGTACCCGGACACCGGCACGTGGACGCGCACGACCAACCTCGCGGGCTGGCGCTCGCTGCTCGGCGACGCCGCCGGCGGCGAGGACGTCTCCCCCTACGCCGCTCCCGCGCGAGCCCAGGACCTGTCCGGCCTGCCGCCGGCGTTCATCGAGGTGGGCAGCGCCGAGCCGTTCCGCGACGAGGACACCCGGTACGCGCTGCGCATCTGGGCCACCGGCGGCCAGGCCGAGCTGCACGTGTGGGGCGGGGCGTTCCACGGGTTCGACATGTACGTGCCCGAGTGGCACGTCAGCCGGGCCGCCCTCGCCACGCGCGACTCGTGGCTGCGCCGGGTCCTGGGGACGCGGTGAAGCCCGTCCCGTACGACCCGGAGCTGGAACCCGGGCTCGCCGCGTTCCTCGACCTGGTGGAGCGCATCCCGCTGCGGGCGGACACGATCCTGGTCAACCGGGCGCACTTCGCGACGATCGTGCCGCCCGTCGAGCAGGTCGTGGGCGACCGGCCGGTGGAGGTCGAGGACCGCACGGTCCCCGGCCCGCCGGGCGCGCCGGACGTCGTGGTGACGGTCGTGCGTCCACGCGGAGGGGTCGTGGACGCGCCGGCGATCTACAGCGTCCACGGCGGCGGGATGGTGCTGGGCAACCGGTTCTTCGGCCTGGACGGGCTGATCGACGACGTGCTGCGGTTCGGCGCGGTCGGCGTGTCGGTGGAGTACCGGCTGGCCCCCGAGCACCCCGCGCCCGCCGCCGTCGAGGACTGCTACGCGGGCCTGGTGTGGCTGGCGGCCAACGCCGTCGAGCTGGGCGTGGACCCGACCCGGATCGTGGTGACCGGGGCCAGCGCGGGCGGTGGGTTGTCGGCCGGGGTGGCGTTGCTGGCGCGCGACCGGGGCGGGCCGGCGTTGGCGGGGCAGGTGTTGATGTGCCCGATGCTGGACGACCGGAACGAGACGGTGTCCACCCGGCAGTACGACGGGTTGGGCGCGTGGGACCGCAACAACAACGACACCGCGTGGGACGCGATCCTGGGCCCGCTGCGGTTCACCGACGAGGCCTCCCCCTACCAGGTGCCGGCGCGGATGGGTGACCTGTCCGGCCTGCCGCCCGCGTACGTCGACGTCGGCGCGGCGGAGATCTTCCGGGACGAGGCCGTGGCGTACGCGTCCCGGATCTGGGCGACCGGCGGGCAGGCGGAGCTGCACGTGTGGGCCGGCGGGTACCACGGGTTCGCGGGGTTCTCGCCCACTGCCGAGGTGTCCCGGGCGGCGGAGGCGGCGCGGCTGTCGTTCCTGCGGCGCGTCCTGCGGTGAGCCCGGGGCCGGTGCGGTCGGGGCGGATGCGGCTGCGGCCGGGACGGGTGCGGTCGGGGTCGGTGCGGGAGGGGCGACCGCGGTCGGGGTCGGTGCGGGAGGGGCCGGTGCGGTCGGGGTCGGTGCGGCTGGGGCGGGTCGCGGTCGTCCTGGGGTTGCTGGAGACCTTCGGGCCGATCTCGATGGACCTCTACCTGCCCCTGCTGCCCCGGCTGGCCGCCGACCTCGGCACGTCCGAGAGCCTGGCGCAGGCCACGATGTCGGCGTGCATGCTCGGGTTGGCGCTGGGTCAGCTGGTCGTGGGACCGCTCAGCGACCGGGTGGGCCGGCGGCGGCCGTTGCTGGCCGGGGTGGGGCTGTTCGCGGTGCTGTCGGTGGTGTGCGCGGTGACGCCGTCGATCGAGCTGCTGCTGGCGGCCCGGTTCCTCCAGGGGTTGTGCGGGTCGGCCGGGATCGTGGTCGCCCTGGCCGTCGCGCGGGACCTGACCGAGGGCGTGGAGCTGGTGCGGTTGCTGGCGATGCTGACCACGGTCGGGGCGCTGGCCCCGATCGTGGCCCCGGTCGTCGGTGGGCAGCTCGCGCTGGTGATGGGGTGGCGCGGGATCTTCCTCGTGCTGGCCGGGATCGGGGGTGGGCTGTTCCTGCTGGCGCTGTTGGCGCTGCCGGAGAGCCTGCCCGGGCCGGCGCGGCGCGGTGACGGCGGTTTCCGCGACCTGGGGGTGTTGGCGCGGGACCGGTTGTTCCTGTGCTTCCTGGTGGTCGGCGCGTGCGGCGGGACAGCGTTCTTCACGTACCTGGCGTCGATCAGCTTCGTGGCGCAGGGCGGGTTCGGGCTGAGCCCGCAGTGGTTCAGCGTGTGCTTCGCCGCGAACGCGGTCATGTCCGTGGTGGGAGCGCAGGTGAACCGGGCGGTGGTGCGGCGGTTCGGGCCGGCGCGCATGTACGTGGTCGGCACGACCGCCACCGCCTTGGCCGCCGTGACCATGGTCGTGGCGGCCGTGCTCGATGCGGGGATCTTGCTGTTGGTGCCGTTGGGTTTGGTGATGTTGACCAGTGGTGGTTCGACGTCCAACGGGTCGGCACTGGCCCTGGCCTCCCACGGCTCGCGTGCCGGCACCGCCGCCGCCCTGCTGGGGACGTCGGCGTTCGCGGTGGGTCCGGTGCTCGCGCCGCTGGTGTCGTTGAACGGCACCAGTCCGCTGTCGATGTCCCTGACGATGGCGGCGGCCCACGGCTGCGCCGCTGCCATCGTGTGGGTCGCGGTGCGGCCGAGGTTGCGTGCGCCGGCCGTCACGGGCGGACGATGACGTTGCCCACTTTGCGCCCGCTGTCGACGCGGTGGTGGGCGCGGACGATGTCGGACAGGTCGTGGACGTCGTCCACCACCACCCGCAGGGCGGACTTCGCCACCAGGTCCAGCAGGAAGGCGAAGGCCTCCGGGCGCTCGGGGGCCACGCCGGCGACCACGTTCCCGCGTGCGCGGAGGGTGTCGGCCAGGGTCGCCACCGCGAGCAGGAGGGTGCCGTCGTCGGTGAGCAGGCGGCGGCCGGACTTGATGGACAGGGTGCCGACCGTGTCCAGGACGAGGTCGTAGCGGTCGGTCGTGCGGTCGAGGGCTCCGGTGGTGTAGTCGAGCACGTGGTCGGCGCCCAGCGACCGCACCAGCTCGGCGTTGCGGGCGCTGGTCACGGCCGTCACCTCGGCGCCGAAGTGCTTGGCCAGTTGGACGGCGTTCGTGCCGATCGCGCCGGACGCGCCGTTGACCAGGACCTTGTCACCGGCCTTGACGGAACCCTTGTCCCGTAGGAAGAACAGGGCCGTCGAGCCGCCGAACAGCAGTCCGGCCGCGTCCTCGTGGGACACGCCGGTGGGCTTGCGGACCAGCTTCGCCGCCGGCACGGCCGCGTACTCGGCGTGCGCCCCGAGCCGGACCCCCGCCATGCCGCACACGTCCTCGCCCGGCGCGAACCCCTCGCCCGCCACCACTTCCCCGGAGAACGAGCCGCCCAGCACCGGGCGCCGGGGTCCCCGCAGGCCCACCGCCAGCCGCCCGACCACCCCGAACCCCGCCGGGAACCGGGCCGCGCGGATGCGGGCGTCCCCGGCGGTCACCGCGACCGCTCGGACCCGCACCAGCACCTCCCCGGCTCGGGGCTCGGGCCGGGGCACCTCCACGACCCGCACGACCTCCGGTGCGCCGTACCTGTCGACAACCGCTGCACGCATGACCCTCTCCCTTACACCTGTAAGGCGCACGGTAGCCTTACAGGTGTAAGAACCGCAAGGAGGTCCCCGTGGTGCCGTCCCGCCTGACCCACGCCCGCATCGTCGACGCCGCCGCACGCGTCGCCGACCGGGGCGGGCTGGCCCAGGTCAGCATGCGCAACGTGGGCAAGGAGCTGGGCGTCGAGGCGATGTCGCTCTACCACCACGTCAAGGGCAAGGACGCCCTGCTGGACGCCCTGGTCGAGTGGCTCTTCGCCCGCATGGAACGGCCCGACCCCCGGGCCCCGTGGCGCGCGGCGATGACCGCGCGGGCGCGGTCGGCCCGAGCGGTCCTGTCCCGGCACTCGTGGGGGTTGGGGCTGCTGGAGTCGCGCCGCTCCCCCGGCCCGGCTGCGCTGGGCTACCACGACGCCGTGCTGGGGTGCTTGCGGCACAACGGTTTCCCGGTCGCGCTGGCGGCCAGCGCGTTCTCCGTGCTGGACGCCTACGTGTTCGGGTTCGTGCTCACCGAGCTGAACCTGCCGTTCGACGCCGGTCAGGGTGCGGAGGAGTACGTCGCCGGGATCGACCTGCTCGCCGACCGGTACCCGCACCTGGCCGAGATGGCCGCCGCGCAGATCGCGGGCGGCCGGTACTCCTACGGCGACGAGTTCGAGCGCGGGCTCGAGCTCGTGCTGGACAGCCTGGAGACCCGGCTCAACGGGTTGCGCTGAGCCGGGTCCAGCTTCAGCGCAGCCCGCTGAGCGAGGCCGGCAGCGGGTTGCGGTGTAGGACGCCGAGCCGTTGCGTGGCGCGGGTCAGGGCGACGTACAGCTCCGCCGCGCCGCGCGGGCCGTCGGCGAGGATGCGGTCCGGGTCCACCACCAGCACGGAGTCGAACTCGAGGCCCTTGGTCTCCGACGCGGGCACGGCGCCCGGCACGTCCGGCGGCCCGATCACGACGCTGGTGCCCTCCCGGCCGGCCTCCTCGCGCACGAACTCCTCCACGGCGGCCTTCACGTCGTCGTCGCTGACCTGCCGGGCCCACGGTCGGACGCCGCACGCCCGCACCGACTCCGGCGCCTGCACGTCCGGCGCGAACTCCGCCAGCACCCCGGCCGCGACGGCCATGATCTCCGCCGGCGTCCGGTAGTTCACCGTCAGCGACCGGTACACCCAGCGCCCCGGCACGTACGGCTGGAGCATGGCGTCCCACGACCGCGCACCGGCCGGCGAGCGCCGCTGGGCGAGGTCGCCCACCACCGTGAACGACCGGCCCGGACAGCGCCGCATCAGCACCCGCCAGTCCATTTCGGACAGTTCCTGGGCCTCGTCCACCACGACGTGCCGGTAGGTCCAGTCCCGGTCGGCGGCGGCGCGCTCGACCAGCTCGCGGGTGTCCTGCTCCACGAAGCGCTCGGCCAGGTCCTCGGCGTAGAGCAGGTCGGTGGCGAACAGGTGGTCCTCGTCGTCCATCGAGTCCTGGCGGCCGACCAGGCTGTCCAGCACGCCCGCGGCGAACTCGGCCTGCTTCTTGCGTTCCCGCTCGGCGGCGGCCTCCTCGGCGGACGTGTCGCGGCCCAGCAGGTCCACCAGCTCGTCCAGCAACGGCACGTCCGACACCGTCCACGCCGAGCCGTCGGCGCGGTGGAGCACCGGGTCCGCGCCTGCGGCTCGCAGGCGTTCGGGCGACTCGTAGAGCGAGGACAGCAGCGACTCCGGCGTCAGGACCGGCCACAGCTCGTCGAGCGCGGCGGTGAACCGCTCGTCCTCGGCGAGCTCCTTGAGCAGGTCCTTGCGCAGCCGCTCCCAGCCCTCCCGGTCGTCCCGGGTCAGCCAGCCACGCCCGATCCGGCTGATCGCGCGCTCGGTGAGCACGTAGGTGACGATCTCGGTGAACTTCGCCCGCGCGTCGTTGTGCGGCAGACCGCTCTGCCGGGCTTCGTCCCGGGCCCACTCGGCGGTCTCGGCGTCGATGCGCACCGTCACGTCGGCCAGGTTGATCGGGATCGGCTCCTCGGGCAGCCGTTGCCGGTCGGCGACCGCGGCCTTGAGCACGTCCAGGATCTTCAACGACCCCTTGAGCCGCGCCGCGTCCGGACCGTCCTCGGCGGTGACCCGCAACCCGGGCACCAGGCTGCCGGGCGTCATGAACACCACGTCCGACTCGCCCAACGACGGCAGCACGCGGCTGATGTGGTTCAGGAACGCCGGGTTCGGCCCGACCACGAGCACGCCGTGCCGTTCCATCCGTTCGCGCTGGGTGTAGAGCAGGTAGGCGACGCGGTGCAGCGCCACCACGGTCTTCCCGGTACCCGGGCCGCCTTCGATCACCACGACACCGGGGTGCTCCAGGCGGATGATCTCGTCCTGCTCGGCCTGGATCGTCGCGACGATGTCCCGCATGCCCTCGCCACGGGGCGCGTTGACCGCCGCGAGCAACGCCGCGTCCCCGCGGTCGCCCTGGTCGGGCCGCCCGAACACCTCGTCGCTGAAGTCCAGGACTTGCCGCCCGCGCGTGTGGAACTGCCGACGCCGACGCATGCCCTCCGGGTGCGCCCCGGTGGCGGTGTAGAACGGCCGCGCGGCAGGGGCTCGCCAGTCGAGCAACACCGGCTCGTACTCGTCCCCTTCGTCGAACAGGCCGATGCGCCCGATGTAGGACCGTGCCCCTGAGCGTTCCCCTGAGCGTTCGCCTGAGCGTTCCCCTGACTCGGCGTCGAGCCGCCCGAAGCAGAGCCCGTTGTCCGCGACATCCAGCCTCCGAGCCTCCTTGCCCAATGCCCGGACCTCGAAGTCCCGCTCCATCGGCGTGCCCCCGGTCCCCCGCAGGGCATCCCGGTAGGCCGCCTTGACCCGAGCCCGCTCGGCGTCGAGCCGGGCGTAGAGCCCGGCTACGTACTCCCGTTCGGACATCAGTTCAGCTTCGTAACCCTGAGTAGACACACGCCCCCGATCCAGCACTTCCTCGTTACGGTGCGCAAGTGTGCGGCACGACCGGGGCCTTGCCGCAAGGCCCCCTGTGCGGTATACGTTCATAGTGGCGGGAGGTGTCACGCCCCTCTTAGTCCGTCACTCGCTCGCTCACTCGCCGGTTCGGCTCTTTTCAAGCTCTTTGAACGGGACGCGCTGGCGCGCTCTCAAGATCAACGCGCTGGCGCGCTTGAAAGATGAAAAGCGGACGCTCGCCGCTGGGCAGGCCCCCGGGGGTGGAAGGGCGTCGGTTTCTTTCCCCGTCCGGCCTGCCGGAGGCAACCACACTTGGCCCGTTTGAGCAACCGGAAAAGCTGGTTGCACAAACGGACCAAGCGCGGTTGGGCTGCGCCCAGGCCGGACGGGGAAAGAAACCGAGGCCCTTCCCGTGGGCTGGCAGCACGGGCTCGCGCCTGCGGCGCAAAAGCGCGCGGCGGTGAGTGGGGGTGTTGGGCGTCAACTGACAACGGGGAAAACGGGTCGCCAGGGCCATTAGCGTGGGTGGATCATCCTCACGGAGGTGGTATGGACCACACACGTGTTCGTCGCGGGCCTCGGCGGTCGGTTGTCGTCGTGGCCGCGTTGTTCTCCGTCGCTGCGCTGGGGGTTGGGGGGACCGGGGCGCTGGCTGCGCCGCCTGAGGGGCCGCCGCATCCCTGGCAGTACGACCACTGGCCGCAGCAGCAGCCCTGGCAGCAGGGGCGTGACTCCGGTCGGGTCGCTGCCCTAGCCGGGTTCCCCGGACCGATCGACCCGCAGAACTGGGTCAACCCCGATCACATGACCTGGGAGCGGGACTACAAGAAGGTGCCCGGCACCAACTGGGCCGACCCCGCCGGCAAGGGCTCGGTCCGCAACTTCAAGGGTGCCCTGGTCCTCCTGGACTACCCGAACCAGCCGTTCGTGGTGACCCAGCCGCAGCACTCCACCGTCTTCAACAACCCGAGCTCCGAAGCGCACGACATCCCCCGGAGCCAGGTCGCGCAGTTCTACCAGGACTTCCTCAACAAGCCCAACGCCCTCAACCGGGGCCACACCGTCCACGAGTACTGGATGGAGGACTCCGGCGGGCGCTACGGCGTGGACCTCACCGCGTTCGGCCCGTACACCATGCCGGGCAAGGACCACGAGTACGCGATGGAGTTCCAGGGCGGCACGGCGTGTCCGGCCGGGGACACCTGCACGCGCGACATCCGGACCGACGGCCGTGCCGCCTGGGTGGCCGACGTCGGTGCGCAGGTGCCCGCCGGGTTCGACTTCGTCTACTTCCTGTCGGCGGGTCAGGACGAATCCGGCACGTGGCAGGAGTTCGGGATGATGAAGTTCCCGACCAAGGAGGACGTGCCCGACGCCTTCGGCCCGCCCGACGACGCCCTGCCGAACTGGTCGCGCACCCGGTACGTCGAGTGGACGTCGTGGGCCTCCGGGTCGAGCCTGTGGCCCAACGCGGGCAACGGGTCCTCCACGCAGGCCGAGAGCTCCGGTCAGGGCGTGTACGCGCACGAGCTCAGCCACCTGCTGGGCATCGGCGACAACTACAACAACCCCTACGCCAACCCGCCGCGCCGCGCGTACACCGGCATCTGGGACATGCTCTCCCGCGGCTCGTTCAACGGTCCCGGCGGTCCGCACTCGCGGTGGGTCATCCCGGCCACCGCGGGCGGGTCGATGGGGGCGCAGCACGTGCTGCGCAACAAGATGAAGCTGGGCATCGTGGACGAGCGCAACGTGCTTCGGCTGTCTCGTGAGGCCCTGGCGGAGTCCGGTGTGGTGGTCGCGAAGGTCACCGCGCGGAGCGTGCAAGCCGGGCCGAACGGGCTGTCCGGCGTGAACGTCGAACTGGGCACCGGTGACCTGTCGCCGGCCTGCGACGTCCGCACCGACCCGTTGTGCGACGGCGGCGGCTACCAGAACTACACCGTCGAGGTCGTGGACCGGATGGGCGCGGACTCGTTCACGCCGGACGCGGGGGTGCTGCTGGCCAAGACCAAGAACGAGGACCGCGCGCCGTTCGCGTGGGTGGTCGACGCCAACCCGCAGGACATCGGCATGACCGACTACGTCCTGCCCGACGGCCGCAAGGTGCCGATCACCATCGGCGACTACCGGCAGCTCTCGGACGCCCTGTTCCACGCGGGCACCGGCTCGGGCAGCGAGTACGAGTACGTCGACCCGGCCAACCGGCTGCACTTCTACGTGCTGGACGTCAAGCGCGACCACCAGGGCGTGCTGTCCTACACGGTCGCCATCCGGTCGCTGGACGGCAAGGGGCCGCAGCAGCGGGGTGTGCGCGTGCTGCCGACCGCCGGCCGGGCCGGGTCGAACGGCGTGGCCACGTGCCAGTTCCCGCTGTTCAACACCGGTCGGGGCGCGGCTCCGGCGGGGCAGCACCCGGAGGACGTCACCCGGTACCTCGACGGTGACGTCTACCGCGTGTCGGCCACGACGGCGAACGGCTGGTCCGTGTCGCTGCCCAACGCCCTGGCCACGGCGAAGTTCGGCGGCCAGACCGCCGTGCAGGTCCACGCCAAGCGTGACGGCGGGCCGTTGGTCGGCAAGGTGACGCTCACCGCCACCTCGGAGAGCGACCCGACCAAGACGGCCACCGCGTCCTGCACCGTGATCGGCCGGTAAGCGCTCAACACCTCGGCTGGACCCCTTGCGGTTCAGCCGAGGTGCAGGCGTTCGACTCGGTGGACGACGTTGGGCCACAGGAGAGGCACGCCGTCGCCGTCAGGCAGCACGGCCAGGCCGTGTCCGGCGTTCACCAGGGCGCGTAGAGCCGCCGTGTCCGTGCCCCGGTACACCGTGGCCGTGTGGAGGCGCGTGGCACCCACGGCTGCGCGCAAGTCCTCCAAGGGCACGGCCGCGTCCGGTGCATCGATCCACCGGGCGTCCACGAGGTCGTCCAAGCGCAGGCCCTTTCGACGTGTGAGCGGGTGGTCGGGCGGCAGGGCCACCATGAGTGGTTTCTCGGCTACGACCGCTGCCTTCACGCCTACCGCGTCGGGCAGGTGCAGGGGGTCGCTTGCCGCGACCACGCCGTCCACGAAACCGACGTCGTACTCCCCCGTCGCCACACCCGCGACCACCTCCGCGCGCGGCACGACGTGGAGCGTGCCCCGCACCTCGCCGACTGCCACCGCGGCTGCCAGCGGAGAAGCCGCGACCACTGTTCGCGCAGGGGCGGGAGTGGCGGCGCGGCGCACGTCCGCCCTTGCCGCATCGAGGCGCAGGAGGAGGGGTGCGGCGTGGTCGAGCAGGCGTTGGCCAGGAGGTGTCGGGGATACCGGGCGGCGGGTCAGCAGGGGTACGCCGAGGTCGTGCTCCAAGGCGGCGATGTGTTGGGACACCGCTGACTGCGTGTAGCCCAGTTCGGCCGCCGCGGCGGAGAACGAGCCGAGGCGGACGACCGTGGTGAAGGTTCTGAGCAGGTGCGGGTCCATCGGCATCAGTATTGCTTATGCAGGGTGTAGAGATCATCGTTGGACGTGAACCGTCCTCGGCACCGACGATCGGACGCATGACACCACGCCTGGCCCTGGTCGCCGACCGCTCCCCGCACGTCCGCTCGCACACCCGCATCCCGGTCCTCCTCGAAGCCCTGCGCGAGCGCGACCACCTCGACCTCGACGCCTACTGGGTGCGCACCGACGACATCACCGGCCCGGACGACCTCGACGGCTTCGACGCGGTCTGGCTGCTGCCCGGGAGCCCCTACGCCTCGGAGGACGGCGCGCTCGCGGCCGTGCGGCACGCGCGGGAGAACGGCGTCCCGTTCCTGGGCACGTGCGGCGGCTTCCAGCACGCCCTGCTGGAGTTCGCGCGCACGGTGTGCGGGCTGACCACCGCCGCCCACGCCGAGGTGGACCCGGACGCCGCCGACCCGCTGCTGGCCCCGCTCGCCTGCTCCCTGGTCGGCCACGAGGGCGCGGTGCACCTCGCCCCGGGCACCCTGGCCGAACGCGTCCTGGGCACCGACCGCACGATCGAGCGCTACCACTGCGACTACGGCCCCAACCCCCGCCACCTGGACCTCCTGCGCGCCCACGGCCTGGTCTTCAGCGGCCACGACGCCGACGGCGAGGTCCGGGTGGCGGAGCTGCCCGGCCACCCGTTCTTCCTGGGCACCCTCTTCCAGCCCGAACTGGCCGGCGACGGCACCCGCCCGCACCCGGTCGTCACGGCCTTCGCGCGCGCGGCATCGGCCGTTCGGGCGTGAGCAGGGCCGTTCGGCACTGGTGCGAACGGCCCAACGGGCGAAGGCTCTCGGACGTCCCGCTCGTTCGAGGAGGCTTGAGATGTCGACGAGAGAAGAGCTGTTGCGGCTGGACGACGAGGGCACGGGCGCGTGGAACCGCCACGACGTGGACGGCTTCCTGGCCACCCTCGCCGAGGACTTCGAGTGGGTCGACGACGCCGAACCCGCGCCGATCCACAGCCGGGAGGAGGCTCGCCGGGCGATGGAGGCGTGGTTCACCGCGTTCCCGGACATGCACATCGACGTGCAGAACCGGATCGTCGGCGAGGACGCCGTCGCGGGCGAGGTGCGCTTCACCGGGACCAACTCCGGTCCGCTGGCGCTGGGCGGCACCACGATCCCGGCCACGGGCCGCCGGGTCGACGCCGCCGGCACGTACTTCGTGCGGACCCGGGACGGGAAGGTCAGCGAGTTCCACACCCACCCGGACACCTTCGGGATGATGATGCAGCTGGGCCTGGCGGGAGCGGCCGGCTGAGCTACCCGAGGTTCTCCAGGACGGTCGCGTTCGCCAGACCGCCCGCCTCGCACATGGTCTGCAACGCGTAGCGGCCGCCGCGCGTGCGCAGGGCGTGCACGAGCGTCGTCATGAGGCGTGCGCCGCTCGCGCCCAGCGGGTGGCCCAGGGCGATGGCGCCGCCGTGCACGTTGACCTTCGCCGGGTCCGCGCCGGTTTCGGCCTGCCAGGCCAGGACGACCGACGCGAAGGCCTCGTTGACCTCGAACAGGTCGATGTCGGACAGCGCGAGACCGGCGCGGCGCAGGACCCGTTCGGTGGCCGGGATGACGCCGGTGAGCATGAGCAGCGGGTCCGAACCGGTGACCGCGAAGGAGTGCAGGCGGGCCAGCGGGCGCAGGCCGAGGCGGGCGGCGGTCTCGCTGCTGGTGATCAGGACGGCGGCAGCCCCGTCGTTGATGGGGCTGCTGTTGCCCGCGGTAACCGACCAGTCGATCTGCGGGAACCGCCGTTCGAAAGCCGGGTCGGCGAACGCCGGGCGCAGGCCCGCCAGGACCTCGGGGGTGGTGCCCGGACGCACGGACTCGTCGGTGCGCACGTCGCCGAGGGGTGCGATCTCGGCGTCGACCAGGCCCGCGTAGCGCGCGGCCGCGGCCTTGCGGTGGGAGTCGGTGGCGAAGCGGTCCATCTCGGCGCGGCTCAGCGACCACTTGGCGGCGATGAGTTCGGCGCTGATCCCCTGCGGCACCAGGCCGTCGGGGTAGCGGGCGGCCACGGCCGGGCCGAACGGGTCCGTGCCGGGCAGCACGTTGGACCACATCGGCACCCGGCTCATCGACTCCACCCCGCACGCGATCACCACGTCGTAGGCGCCGGCCAGGACGCCCTGCGCGGCGAAGTGCACCGCCTGCTGGGACGAGCCGCACTGCCGGTCCACCGTGGTCGCCGGGACGGACTCGGGGAACCCGGCCGCGAGCACGGCGTAGCGGGTGGTGTTCATGGCCTGCTCGCCGACCTGGTCGACGGTCCCGCCGATCACGTCGTCCACCAGCTCCGGGTCGATGCCGGCGCGGTCCACGAGCGCGCGCAGGGTGTGCGCGAGCAGGTCGACGGGGTGCACGCCGGACAGCGCGCCACCGGGCTTGCCCTTGCCGATCGGCGTCCGGACCGCCTCGACGATCACCGCGTCCCTCATCGCTCCTCCTGACTATGGACATCAATAGCCAGCAAGGTAGCTGACTATGCCTTCACATAGCCAGAGCGGCGCTCGTCACAGCCCACAAGGTCCGTGGCAGATAATCCAGAGCCGGATAGAATCGGGACATGTCCGCCCTGGCGCCCGCACGCACCGAATCCGACCTGTCCTTCCTCCTCGACCACACCGGCCACGTCCTGCGCACCCGCATGGCCGCCGCACTGGCCGAGATCGGCCTGACCGCGCGCATGCACTGCGTCCTGGTGCACGCCCTCGAAGGCGAGCGCACGCAGATCCAGCTCGCCGAGCTCGGCGACATGGACAAGACCACGATGGTCGTCACGATCGACGCCCTGGAGAAGGCGGGCCTGGCCGAGCGCCGCCCGTCCAGCACCGACCGGCGCGCGCGGATCATCGCCGTCACCGACAAGGGCGCGGAGCTGGCCAAGCGCAGCCAGGAGATCGTGGACGGCGTCCACCGGGCGGCGCTGGAGTCGTTGCCCGCCAAGGACCGCGAGGCCCTGCTGCACGCCCTGAACCTGCTGGTCACCGGCCACCTGGCCACCCCCTCCCCCGCACCGGCGGGCGCTCGGCGGGCGCGGGAGCGCACCAAGTGAACCCGTAAGAGATTGTCTACTACGGAACTATCCGCTACGGTTCGTCCTGTCGACGTCGGAACAGTCGACCCGGAACAGGAGCGAACCGTGTCCACCACCCTCGAAACACCCCGCCAGAGCCGCTGGGCCGCGCTGGCGGTGCTGTCCGCCGCGATGCTGATGACGATCCTGGACGGCAGCATCGTCACCGTCGCGATGCCCGCGATCCAGCACGACCTGGGCTTCTCCCCCGCCGGCCTGAGCTGGACGGTCAACGCCTACCTCATCGCCTTCGGCGGCCTGCTCCTGCTGGCCGGCCGCCTGGGTGACCTGATCGGCCGCCGCAGCGTCTTCCTGGCCGGCAACGCCCTGTTCACCGCCGCCTCGCTGCTCGCCGGCCTGGCCACGAGCCCCGGTCTCCTGATCGCGGCGCGGTTCCTCCAGGGCGCGGGCAGCGCGCTGGCCTCGGCGGTCGTGCTCGGCATCCTGGTCACCTTGTTCACCGACCCGGCCGAACGCGCCAAGGCCATCGGCGTCTTCAGCTTCACCGGGGCGACCGGCGCGTCCATCGGGCAGGTGCTGGGCGGTGTCCTGACCGACGCCCTGAGCTGGAACTGGATCTTCTTCATCAACGTGCCCATTGGTGTGGCCACGGTGTTGTTCGCCCTGCGCACCCTGCCCGCCGACCGCGGCACGGGCCTGTCCGCCGGCGCGGACGTGCTGGGCGCGGTCCTGGTCACCAGCGGGTTGATGCTGGGCATCTACACCGTGGTCAAGGTCGAGGAGTACGGCTGGCTGGCCACCCACACGCTGGGGCTGGGCGCGGTGTCGCTGGTGCTGCTGGCGTCCTTCGTCCTCCGGCAGCGCATGGCCAAGATCCCGTTGATGCCGTTGCGGATCCTGCGCTCGCGGGACGTCGTCGGGGCCAACCTCGTGCAGATGTTGACGCTGTCGGCGATGTTCGCCTTCCAGATCATCGTGGCGCTGTACATGCAGAAGGTGCTGGCGTACGGGGCGTTGGAGACGGGCCTGGCGATGCTGCCGGCGGCCGTCACGATCGGCGGGGTGTCGCTGTTGGTCTCGGCCCGGCTGAACACCCGGTTCGGTGAGCGGGCGGTGCTGACGGTCGGGCTGCTGCTGTTGCTGGGCGCGATGCTCAAGCTGACGACCGTGCCCGTGTCGGCGGACTACGTGACGGACCTGTTGCCGGTGATGCTGCTGATCGCGGGCGGCGGACTGGTCCTGCCGGCGCTGGCGAGCCTGAGCATGTCCGACGCCAAGCCGGACGACGCGGGCCTGGTGTCGGGTCTGTTCAACACCACCCAGCAGGTCGGCATGGCCCTCGGTGTCGCCGTGCTGTCCACTTTGGCCGCATCCCGCACGAAGACCGACCTCGCGGCGGGAATCGCCGAGCCCGACGCGCTCACCGCCGGCTACCACGTGGCCTTCACCACCGCCGCCGCCCTCCTGGCCGCCGCGATCGTGGTGACCCTGACCGTCCTCCGCAAGCGCACCCGCTCCTGACACACCGAAGGAAAACACCATGACCGGCCCCGCGCCCCGCGCACTCTCCGAATCCGAAGTCGCCGATCTCCTTGCGCAGCACCAGTTCGGGGCCCTGGCCACCGTCAAGCGCAGTGGCCACCCGCACCTGTCCACCGTGCTGTACCGGTGGGACGCCGAGGAACGCACCATCCGCGTCTCGACCACGGCAGACCGGCTGAAAGCCCGCCAGATCCGGGCCAACCCCCGGGTCGCGCTCCACGTGAACGGCCCGGACGTGTGGTCGTTCGCCGTCGTCGAGGGGCAGGCGGAGATCGTCGAGGACTCCCCCGACACGACCGCGCCAGACCGCCGCGTGACGATCGTGCTCAAGGCGGACCGGCTCTACGGCACCGCCCTGGACATCCCGGGCTGACTTTCGAAGGGTTGCGCAAACCGTTGACCCCGATGTGCGCCCGCGCCAACACTCGGTAACTCCGCCGCCACGTCCTGGAAACCTCAGCGACGAGGGGAAGAGAACACGTGATCGAGACCCAAGTTCGGCGCCGCAGGCGTGGCCTGTTGCGGACGTTCATCGGTAGCACGTGCGCGGTGCTGGTGATGGCCTTCGTGCCCGGTGTCGCCAGTGCGGCCGTGTGCGGCAGCCAGACCGGCTACCACAACGGTTACTACTACTCGTGGTGGACCGACGGCGGCGGGTCGGCCTGCATCGAGTTGGGGTCCGGGGGCAACTACAGCACGTCCTGGCGCAACACCGGGAACTTCGTCGGTGGCAAGGGATGGGCCAACGGGTCCCGCCGGACGGTGAGCTACTCCGGCAGCTTCTACCCGTCCGGCAACGGCTACCTGACCCTGTACGGCTGGACGTCCAACCCGCTGGTCGAGTACTACATCGTGGACAACTGGGGCACCTACCGACCCACCGGCCAGTACAAGGGCACCGTCACCACCGACGGCGGCACGTACGACATCTACCAGACGATGCGCTACAACGCCCCGTCGGTGGAGGGCAACAAGACGTTCCCGCAGTTCTGGAGCGTCCGCCAGCAGAAGAAGACCGGCGGCACCATCACCACCGGCAACCACTTCGACGCCTGGGCGCGCGCGGGGATGCGGCTGGGCAGCTTCAACTACTACATGATCATGGCCACGGAGGGCTACCAGAGCAGCGGCAGCTCCACATCACCGTGCGCTGACCCTCGGAGGGCGTCGGCGGGACCCCACCCCGCCGACGCCCTCGCACGACAGGCACGGCCACGAGGGCTCAACGGCGACGGAGCCCCGACCACGAAGGTGCCGACGTACACCACGAACGGCAGCACCACGATCAACGCCAGCGGGTGCAGCACGACGGCTGCCACACCAGGGCGGCCATACGCCCCCGTGGTCAGGGCGACGAGGCTGCCCACGGTGCCCCACGATGAGAGAGCCCAGCATGGCCTTCACCGCGATGTGCACCAGCGGTGTCGGGTACCTGCGTGTCCGCGCGATCTTCTCCACCGCGACCGGAACAGGTACCCAGTCCTCGCCCCTGCACAGTGCCCAGACCTCGCGCAGGGCCGCCACCTCACCGTCCAGGTCGGCAGTGCTGCGGTCGTTCAGGTGCGGCAGGAAGCGCCTGCGGCCCGTCGCGTCGTAGAGCACGACGATCCGGTTCGGCGCTCCCCGCGCCCCCGCCCCGGGGTTGACCTCGATCTCGATGCCCTGCACCGCCGACCAGGCCGTGGTGTGGCGGCGGAACGCTCCCCGGATCGTCAGGCCGGACTGGTCGCTGATCGTCGCGGTCGCCACGGCCAAGCGCACCACGAGCACGACCAGCAGGGCGAGCGCGGTGCCGACCGCGAAGGGCACGGCACCCGGCACTTCGTCGTCCAGGACCAACCGGACGACCAGCGCGGCGCCTCCGACCAGCGGCGCGGCCACGCCGACCCACAGCCACTCACCGCCCGAGTTCCGGTACTCGCGGCGGTACGGATCACCCACGGTCATGGACCGGACGCTAACCGTGCCGGCAGGGACCCCTCCCCGCTCTCCGTCGCCCCGCAACCTTGTCAGTGCAATTGCAATGTGACATTGTGTGCGCCACCTCGCTCGCGACCAGTGGTCCTCACCTGCGGAGAAGCACATGCAACGGTCGGTATTCGTGGCGCTCTCGGCTGCGCTCGCCCTGTCCCTCACCGCCTGCGGCGGCGGGTTGCTCGGGGGCGGTGGCAACGCCGGAGGGCCGATCAAGATCGGGATGGCGGTCCCGCTGTCCGGGTCCAGCGCACCCATCGGGCCCAACATGAAGAACGGCGCCCAGCTCGCCGTCGACGAGATCAACGCCCGAGGAGGACTGCTCGGCCGGCAGGTGGAGCTGGACGTCGAGGACGAAGCCTGTGACCCGACCTCCGCCGTCGCCGCCGCGAACAAGCTGGTCAGCGCCGGTGTGGTGGTGTCGGTCGGCGGTTACTGCTCCAGCGCCACCCTGCCCACGCTGCCGGTGTTCGACAAGGCCGGCATCCCGATGGTCATCCCCGCCGCCAACTCGGAACAGCTCGTCGGGCAAAAGCTGCCCACGGTCTTCCTGATCAACCCCACGGGCGCCCAGCAGTCCGAGGCCGCCGTGCAGTGGATCCGCAAGCGGCAGGCCAAGACGGTCGCGGTGCTGGACGACAACACCAGCTACTCCACCGACATCGCCAAGCGCACCACCCAACTCCTCACCGACGCCGGTCTCACCGCACACAGCACGTCGGTCACGCCCGGCGAATCCGACTACGGCTCCACGGTGACCAAGGTGCTCGGCCAGAACCCCGACTTCGTCTACTGGACCGGCTACTTCCAGGAAGGCGGCCTGCTGGTCGACCAGTTCCGCCGCGCCGGTTACGCCAAGGACTTCATGGTCGCCGACGGCAGCGTGGACCCCTCACTCGCCTCCATCGCGGGCGGCGCGGACGGGGTGTTCGCCACCATGACCACCACCCCGGACACGATCGAGGGCGCGGGTGACTGGATCACCAAGTACCGCACCAAGTTCAACGCCGAGCCCGGCCCCTACTCGACGCAGTCCTACGACGCCGTCCGGGTCGCCGCCGAGGCCATCGAGAAGGCCGGCGGCACGGACGGCAAGAAGATCACGAAGGCACTGGAAGAGCTGAAGGACTTCCCGATCTTCTCCGGACCGCTGACCTTCAGCGACCGCCACACCCTGGCCAAGGGCGGCTTCCAGATCCTGGTCGTCAAGGGCGGCAAGTTCGTCCTCCAGGACGCCCTGCGATGACCCAACTGGTCTGGGACGGCCTGTTCGTCGGCTCGTTCTACGCCCTGGTGGCACTGGGCTACTCGATGGTCTACGGGATCATCAAGTTGCTCAACTTCGCGCACGGCGACATCTACATGCTCGGCGCGTTCGCCGGGTTCGTGGTGCTCTCCGGCGTGGGCGGGGTGTCGGCGGCGTTCTCGGTCGTCGCCCTGGTCGGCGCGCTGGTGGCGGCGATGGCCGTCACCGGCGGGCTCGGGGTGCTGGTGGAACGGGTGGCCTACCGGCCGTTGCGCGGGTCGCCGCGGCTGGCGGTGCTGATCACGGCTGTGGGTGTGTCGTTCACGCTGGAGTACGGCGTGGCGGCGACGGGTGCGAACCCGCGGGTGTTCCCGGTTCGGGTGGAGAGCCAGGCGTTGCAGGTGCTCGGCGTGCGGATCACGGTGGCGCAGTTGGCGTTGATGGCCATCGCGGTCGGGCTGATGGTCGCGTTGGACCGGTACGTCAACCGCACCTCGACCGGGCGGGCCATGCGTGCGATCGCCCTGGACCCCAAGGGGGCGCTGCTGATGGGCGTCAACGTCAACGCGGTGATCTCCCGGACGTTCTTCATCGGCTCGGCCCTCGCGGGCGCGGCCGGCGTGATGGCGGGCGCGTACTACGGGAAGATCGAGTTCCTCATGGGGTTCCTGATCGGGCTCAAGGCGTTCACCGCGGCCGTCATGGGAGGCATCGGCAACATCCGGGGCGCGATGCTCGGCGGTCTGCTGCTCGGGCTGCTGGAGGCGTTCGGCGCGCACTTCCTCGGCGGCGAGTGGCGGGACGTGTTCACCTTCGCCGTCCTCATCCTCTTCCTGTCCGTGAAGCCCACCGGGCTGCTCGGCGAACGCGTCTCGGAACGGGTGTGAGCATGGGCAAGTGGGTGGGGCCGGCGGGCCTCCTGGTGGCGGTGGCGGTCCCGTTCGTGGATGCCTCCCCGTACACGCTGAACGTGCTGACGACGGCGGCGATCTTCGTCATGCTCGCGGCCGGGTTGAACATCGTCGTGGGGTACTGCGGGCTGCTCGACCTCGGTTACGTGGCCTTCATGGCGGTCGGCGCCTACACGTCCGGCATCCTGTCGACGGCACTGGAACTGCCGCTGCCGCTCACCATTCCGGCCGTGCTGGTGGTGGCGGTGTTGGCGGCACTGGTGATCGGCGCGCCGACCCTGCGGCTGCGCAGCGACTACCTCGCGATCGTGACGCTGGGGTTCGGGGAGATCATCCGGATCACCGCCACCAACCTGGACTTCACCGGCGGTCCCACGGGCATCTTCGGCATCCCGGGGATCGAGGTGGGTGGTCCGGCGGGGTTCTACTTCTTCTGCGTGGCCGTGGTTGCGTTGGCGGTGCTGGGGTCGGCGCGGCTGGAGCGGTCCCGGTTGGGGCGGGCGTGGATGTTCATCCGGGAGGACGAGGACGCCGCCGAAGCCATGGGCGTCAACACCTACCGCGTGAAGCTGCTCGCGTACGTGTTCGGTGCGGTGTGGGGCGCGTTGGCGGGGGTGTTGTTCGCCGCGCACCTGTCGGCGGTGTCGCCGCAGAGCTTCGTGTTCCTCCAGTCGGCGCTGGTGCTGATGGCGGTGGTGCTGGGCGGCATGGGCAGCACGCGGGGTGTGGTCGTCGGCGCGGCGGTGATCAGCGTGGTCCCGGAGGTGCTGCGGGACCTGGGCGCGTTCCGGTACGTGTTCTTCGGGGTGGTGCTGATCGTGGTGATGGTGTTGCGGCCACAGGGTCTGTGGCCGGTGCGGCGACGCGAGCCCGAGCGCGCCGAGGTGCGGGAAGGAGTACGGGTGTGACCGCCTTGCTGGAGGTGCGGGATCTCGGGATCTCCTTCGGTGGTGTGCGGGCCGTGGACGGGTTGACGTTCTCGGTGGCGCACGGGGAGATCGTGTCGGTGATCGGTCCCAACGGGGCCGGCAAGACCTCGGCGTTCAACTGCGTGACCGGGTTCTACAAGCCGACCCGGGGCCGGGTGGTGTTGGACGGCAAGGACATCACCGGGTGGAGTCCGTTCGCCGTCGCGGCGGCCGGGGTGGCGCGGACGTTCCAGAACCTGCGCCTGTTCCCCGATCTGACCGTGTTGGACAACGTGCGGGCCGGGATGCACTTGCGGGGCGGCCAGAACGCGTTCGACGCCCTGCTGCGCACCCCCCGGTTCAAGCGGGCGGAGAAGTACCTGACCGAGAAAGCCCACGAGTGGCTGGACTTCGTCGGCTACGAAGGTCCGCGCGGCGGGCCGGTGCGGGACCTGCCGTACGGGCGGCAGCGGCAGGTGGAGATCGCCCGTGCGCTGGCCCGCGAGGCTCCCCTGGTGCTGCTGGACGAGCCGGGGGCGGGTCTCAACCACGGCGAGAAGGCCGAGTTGCTCGGGTTGATCCGGCGCATCCGCGACCTGGGGCGGACGGTCGTGCTGATCGAGCACGACATGGGACTGGTCATGGAGGTCTCCGAACGGGTCGTGGTGCTCGACCACGGCCGCGAGATCGCCGACGGCACGCCCGCGCAGGTCAAGGCGGACCCGGCGGTGGTCGAGGCGTACCTGGGACGGGAGGGCTGATGCTGGAGTTCACCGACGTGCACGTGCGCTACGGGCACGTGGAGGCGCTGCGGGGCGTGTCGCTGCGCGTGGAGCGGGGCGAGATCGTCGCGCTGCTGGGCAACAACGGGGCCGGCAAGTCCACCACCCTGTGCGCGGCCTCGGCCCTGGTGCCGGTGGCCTCCGGGACCATCACCCTGGACGGGGAACCGCTGCCGGGCAAGCCGTGGCACGTCGTGCGCGGCGGGCTGGTGCACGTGCCCGAGGGGCGGCGGGTGTTCAGCACGCTGACCGTGCTGGAGAACCTCCAGCTCGGCGGGTTCACCCACCCGGACAAGGCCGAGGTCGCCCGGCGCGTCGACGGCGTGTTCGACCTGCTGCCGCTGCTGGCCAAGCGGCGTGCCCAACAGGGCGGCACGTTGTCCGGCGGCGAGCAGCAACTGGTGGCCATCGGGCGGGCGCTGGTGGCCGCGCCGCGCGTGCTCATGCTCGACGAGCCGTCGATGGGCCTGGCGCCGCTGATGGTGGCGGCCGTGCTGGACCTGGTCCGCAAGATCAACGCCGAGGGCACGACCGTGCTGCTGGTCGAGCAGAACGCGCGAGCCGCGCTGGGGATCACCCACCGCGGCTACGTGCTGGAGAACGGCGTGGTGACCCTCTCCGGCCCGGCGTCCGTGCTGGCCGAGGACCCCCGGGTGGTGGAGGCCTACCTCGGCGCCTGACCGGTGCCCACCCCCGAAAGGGGGCTCGCACCAACCAGTGCAATATCACATACTACACACGTGAACGGAGACCTCGTGAACCACCCCTGGCGCGGCATCCACGTCGCCACCGCCCTGCCCTTCCGCGACGACCTGAGCGTCGACCTCGACGCCTACGCCGCCCACGTGGCCTGGCTGGCCGAGCACGGCATGGACGGCGTCACGCCCAACGGCTCGCTCGGCGAGTACCAGACCCTCACCCCGGAGGAACGGGCGCTGGTCGTGCGCACGGCGGTGGAGGCCGCGCCCGCCGGGTTCGGCGTCATGCCCGGCGTCGCCGCGTACGGCTCGGGCGAGGTGGTCCGGTGGGTCGAGCAGGCGGCGTCGGCCGGGGCGAAGTCGGTGTTGTTGCTGCCGCCCAACGCCTACCGGGCCGACCGGGCGACCGTCGTCGCGCACTACCGGGAGGCGGCCAAGGTCGGCGTGCCGATCGTCGCCTACAACAACCCCTACGACACCAAGGTCGACCTGACCGCCGACCTGCTGGCCGAACTGCACGGCGAGGGCCTGATCGTGGCGGTCAAGGAGTTCTCCGGCGACGTCCGCCGCGCCTACGAGATCCGGGAGGCCGCACCCGAGCTGGACCTGCTCATCGGCACCGACGACGTGCTGGTGGAACTGGCCCTGGCGGGCGCGGTCGGCTGGATCGCCGGGTACCCCAACGCGCTGCCCGACGCGTGCGGCGAGCTGTACCGGCTGGCAGTCGCCGGTGACGTCGCGGCGGCCCTGCCGCTGTACCGGGACCTGCACTCGTTGCTGCGCTGGGACTCCAAGACCGAGTTCGTGCAGGCGATCAAGCTGTCCATGGACGTGGCGGGCCGGCGCGGTGGCCCCTGCCGGCCGCCCCGGCTGCCGTTGACGCCCGAGCAGCACGCCCGCGTCACGGCCGACACCGAGGCGGCGCTGGCGAAGGGGTACCGGTGACGCGGGAAACCCCACTCGCGGAGGTGCACGCGGCGGTCGAAGCGGCCGACCGGCTGTGCTGGGCCGGGTTCGACCCGGTCGCGGTGCTGCGGGAGGTCGCCGACCGGCTGGACGGTCGTGGTGACCTGGTCGAGGTCGCCGAGCGGGAGACGCACCTCCCGCCGGCGCGGCTGCGCGGAGAGCTCCAGCGGACCACGTTCCAGCTCCGGTTGTTCGCCGAGCTGGTGGCGACCGGAGCGCACCTCGGCGTGCGGATCGACCACGCCGACCCCGACTGGCCGATGGGTGCGCCCCGACCCGACCTGCGGCGAGTGCTCCAGCCGCTCGGGCCGGTCGTCGTGTTCCCGGCGGGGAACTTCCCGTTCGCGTTCGGCGTGGCGGGCGGCGACACGGCGTCCGCGCTGGCCGCCGGGTGTCCGGTGGTGGTGAAGGCGCACCCCGGGTACCCGGAGCTGTCCGACCTCACCGGCGAGCTGCTGGCGGACTTGGGTGTCGTCGCGGTCGTGCACGGCGAGGCGGCGGGGCGGGCGGCGTTGACGCACCCGCTGGTCAAGGCGGGGGCGTTCACCGGGTCGGTGCGAGGTGGCCGGGCGCTGTTCGACCTGGCGGCGGCGCGGCCGGAGCCGATCCCGTTCTACGGGGAGCTGGGCAGCGTGAACCCCGTGTTCGTCACCCGAGACGCCGCGTTCAGCCGGCCGAAGCGGATCGCCGAGGAGGCGGTGGCGTCGTTCACGTTGGGAGCGGGGCAGTTCTGCACCAAGCCCGGCGTGTTGTTGGTGCCGGAGGGCAGCTCGGTCCCCGAGGCCTTGGCCGCGGTAGACCTGCCAACCGCGCCGATGTTGAGCGCCCGGATCGAGGAGGCATACCGGGACGCTGTCGCTGCCGTGCCCCGCGAGGGTGTCAGCGTGCTGGCGGGCGGTGAAGGGCCGACCGTGCTGCTGACCGACCTGCGGCGGGTGTTGGCGGACTTCGACGCGTTCGCCCGGGAGTGTTTCGGGCCGTTCCTGCTGGTGGTGACCTACGCCGACGACGAGGACGTCGAGGAGTTCGCGCGGCGGCTGGACGGCCAGCTCACCGCGACCGTCATCGCCGACGAGCCCGACGGCCTGGACGGTCTGGTGCGAGTGTTGGCGCGGAAGGCCGGTCGGGTGTTGTGGAACCAGTGGCCGACCGGGGTGTCCGTGACGCACGCCCAGCACCACGGCGGCCCGTACCCGGCCACCACGGCGGTCGGCAGCACGTCGGTCGGCACGGCGGCGGTCGAACGCTTCCTGCGACCGGTCGCCTACCAGAACTTCCCGACCGCCCTGCTCCCCCCGTCCCTGCGCGACGACACGCCGGCCCTCGCCCTGGTGGACGGCGTGCCCAGGGAAGGAGCCCTTACGATGCGGTGGTGACCCACGAGACCAGGAGACCGCGCTGGTGAACATCCCGAGCATCGGCCCGGTCGAGAAGGTCAGCCTGCGCGACCGCGTGGCGCACGCCCTGAGAGCGGCCGTGATCTCCGGCGAGATGGAACCGGGCGTCGTGTACTCGGCGCCGTCGCTGGGGGCGCGGTTCGGGGTGTCCGCCACGCCGGTCCGCGAGGCCATGCTGGACCTGGTCCGGGAGAACCTGGTGACCATCGTGCCCAACAAGGGCTTCCGGGTCACCGAGGTGAGCGAGAAGGACCTCGACGACATCACCCAGGTGCGGATGCTCATCGAACCTCCCGTGGTGCGCGACGTGACGCCGTTGATCCCCGAGGCGGACTTCCCGGGCTTGCGGGAGATGGCGCAGCGGATCGTGGACGGTGCGGTGGCCGGCGACCTGGTCGAGTACACCGAGGCGGACCGGCGGTTCCACCTGGCGCTGCTGGGGTACGCGAACAACCCCCGGATCACGGACCTGGTGTCGGACCTGCGGGCGCACACCCGGCTGTACGGGTTGGCGTCGCTGTTGGAGCAGGGCGAACTGGAGGCGGTGGCGCGGGAGCACCTGACCATCGTGGACACCCTCGAGTCCCGCGACGCGGCAGCGGTGGAGAACCTGCTACGCGCCCACATCAGCCAAACCCGAGGCCGCTGGGCCAAGCCCGCAGGCGAGGCGCCGACCGAAACACCAGCCAACACCCAGCGGAAGCGCCACCCAAAGCCCTGACCCACCACACACACCACCTCCCCACCCCGAAGAACGAATGCTTTGGCGCCGAAGGCGCGAGCCCGTGCTGCCAAGCCCACGGGAAGGGCCTCGGTTTCGTTCCCCCGTCCGGCCTGGGCGCAGCCCAACCGCGCTTGGTCCGTTTCCGCAACCAGCTTTACCGGTTGCGGAAACGGACCAAGGGTGGTTGCCTCCGGCAGGCCGGACGGGGAAAGAAACCGACGCCCTTCCACCCCCGGGGGCCTGCCCAGCGGCGAGCGCCCGCTTTTCATCTTTTGATCTTGAGACCGCGCCCGCGCAAGCCTCAGCGCCGACGGTCCTGCCAGCGTCGGTAGGCCGGGCTACGGTCCCTGGCCGCGTTGTAGGACTCGGTGACCAGGCCGGCGACCTTCTCCCCCGTGCTCGCGAGCGGACCGTCGCGGTGCCAAACCAGGACGTGCCGGAACTGGATCGGGTCGCCGGCGATCGGGCGGACCACCACCCCAGGCACCTCGTCGAACGTCGGCTGCACGAGGCTCACCGCGTGACCGTGCCGCACGACCTCCACCAGCAACCGACCCTCGGCCTCATAACGGATCCGCATCCGCCGGCCCACGCCCAGCGCCACCCGTGACCAGTACTCGGGGGTCCGGTCCTCAGGCCGAGGCACGGCCCAGTCCTGGTCCAGCAGGTCTTCCAGGACAACTTCCTCCTGCCGAGCCAACTCGTGACTCTCGGGAAGGATGGCGAAGACCGGCTCGGTGGCGATCGACCTGAGCACCACCCCATGCGGCACCGGCAGTTCGTACCCCGGGCTGTCCCCCACGATCGCCGCCTCCAGCCGCCCGCCGGCCACGTCGTCCAGCAACGGCTGCGGGGTGTGGTGGCCCCTGGTGGTGATGTCCGCGCCCGGGTGGAGTGCCTTGATCGCGCTGATCAGGCCGCCCAGCAGCGGGGCCGGGGCCGAGCCCAGGCGGAAGCGGCGGGTGCCGGCCGTGCGCGGGGCGACGGCGGCGGTGTTCATCAGCTCGTCCAAGGTGGGCAGGACCGCCTGTGCCCTGGCCAGGACGACCTCGCCGAAGGACGTGGGCACCACGCCGTTCTGACCGCGTTCGAACAGGGTCCCGCCGAGCATGGCCTCGATGCGCCGCAGCTGGGCGCTCAACCCCGGTTGGGTCTGGTGGAGTGCCGCCGCCGCGCGGGTCAGGCTGCCGGTGTCGGCGATGGCGCAGATCGTCCGCAGGTGCCGCACTTCCAGCTCCATAACGTGATGTTAGGGGCAAGTGTGGGGTTTCCGGCCCCGATCCGCGTTAGACACGCTCTTGTGCCATGTCACAGTGCACTAGAGCCGGGCTGGTCGTGGTGGCGGGGCTGCTGGCCCTCACCGCGTGCAACGGGAGCACGGCGCAGGGCGGGTCGGGCGAGGCGGTGCGGGGTGGGACCCTGCACGTCCTCGCGAGCACGGACCTCGAGCACCTCGACCCCGCGCGCAACTACGTCACGTCGTCGCAGAACGTGGCCCGGCTGATCTACCGGACGCTGACCACGGTCGCGCCCAAGCCGGGACAGGCGGGCGGGGAGATCGTGCCCGACCTCGCCACCGACACCGGGAAACCCAGCGACGGGGCCAAGACGTGGACCTTCACGCTCAAGGACGGCGTCAAGTTCGAGGACGGGCAACCGATCACCAGCCGGGACGTGAAGTACGGCGTCGAGCGCTCCTTCGCCCCCGACCTGCCCGAGGGCGCGCCCTACGCGCGCATGTGGTTGGAGGGCGGCGAGAACTACAAGGGACCGTACGAGAACCCCGAGGGGCTGGCGTCCGTCCAGACACCGGACGACAAGACGATCGTGTTCCACCTCAACCGCCCGGTGGCCGACTTCGGGTCGGCGGCTTCGCTGCCGCTGTTCGCGCCCGTGCCGCGTGAGCAGGACACGGGTGTGGGGTACGACGGCCGGCCGGTGTCGTCCGGGCCGTACAAGATCGAGAAGTTCGAGCCGAAGAAGCGGCTGGAGCTGGTCCGGAACGTCCACTGGGACCCCAAGACCGACGACGTGCGCAAGGGACTGCCGGACCGGGTGGTGCTGGAGCTCAACCTCGACCCCGCGGTGGTGGACCAGCGACTGGTGGCGGGGCAGGGCGAGGACGCCGAAGCGCTCGCGATGGAGCCGATCGGGGCAGCCACCGTGGGACGCGTGGTCAACGACCCGGCGTTGAAGAACCGGCTGGTCAGCGGCGAGTCCATCAACACGCGGTTCCTCACGCTCAACACCCGGCGGGCACCGCTGGACAACGTCAAGGTGCGCCAGGCGATCGCCTACGCACTCGACAAGGACGCCCTGCGAACCGTCCGGGGCGGGCCGATCGCCGGTGATCTCGCCACCACCCTGCTGCCCCCGGTGCTGGCCGGGTACGCGGCGGACGACCAGTTCCCCAGCCCGGACGGCAAGGGTGACGTGGCCAAGGCCAGGGCGCTGCTCGCCGAAGCCGGTCTGGCACAGGGGTTCCCGGTCACGCTGGACGCGCCGTCCACGCCGGGCGGCAAGGCGCAGGGCGAAGCCGTGCAGGCGGCACTGGCCCGGGTCGGGATCACGGTGACGATCAACGCCATCAGCCCTTCGGCGTTCTACAGCACGATCGCCAACACCGCGCAGATCCACGACATGGCCATCGACGGCTGGACCCCGGACTGGGCGGGCCCGTCGACGTACCTGCCGCTGATCTTCGACAGCCGCCTGATCACCAGCGAGGGCAACAACAACCACTCCCAGTACCACTCCGACGCGGTGAACAAGCGGCTGGACGAGATCGCCGCCCTGTCCGACCCGGCCGCCGCCGCCACCGCGTACGGCGA
This sequence comes from Saccharothrix variisporea, assembly GCF_003634995.1. Classification (GTDB taxonomy): domain Bacteria; phylum Actinomycetota; class Actinomycetes; order Mycobacteriales; family Pseudonocardiaceae; genus Actinosynnema; species Actinosynnema variisporeum. The sequence continues at coordinate 963,242 of NZ_RBXR01000001.1, forward strand.
GCTGTCCCGGCAGATCGCGCGGGACGTGCCGGTGGTGCCGTTCCTGTGGGACAAGGCCGCGATCCTGGTCGGGCCGAAGGTCGCCGGAGCCTACGGGCACATCGCTTACGTCGGCCGCGTGGACCTGGCCACAGTGGGGCTGCGCAAGTGACGACCGTGGCAGTTCCGGTCGTTGCGGTGCCGGTCGCCGGGCCGCTGCGGAGGCTGTTGCGGCAGCCTTCCGCGGCGGTCGCGCTGGCCGTCGTGGTGCTGCTCGTGCTCATGGCGGTGGCCGCGCCGCTGCTGGTGTGGACCTCGCCCACCGACTTCGACTCCGCCGCCGTCGACCCGGCGCTGGGCGGGTTGCCGCGTGGCGCCCTGGGCGGGATCAGCGCCGAGCACCCGCTGGGGGTCGAGCCGGTGAGCGGGCGGGACGTGCTCGCGCGGATCGTCCACGGGGCCCGGGTGTCGCTGCTGATCGCGGTCCTGGCCACGGCCGTGTCGGTGGTCGTGGGCACCGCGCTGGGGCTGGCCGCCGGGTTCTTCGGCGGCGTGGTCGATGCGGTCGTCGGGCGGGTGATGGACCTGCTGATGTCCTTCCCCAGCCTGATCTTCATGATCGCGCTGATCTCCGCCGTGCCGGGCGCGAACCGGGAGCTGTTGCTGGTGCTGGTGCTGGGCGGGTTCGGCTGGCCGTACGTGGGGCGGATCGTGCGCGGGCAGGCGATGGTGCTGGCGCGCGGCGAGTTCGTGGCCGCCGCCCGCGCGTTGGGTGCGCCTCGAAGAGCACTGCTGCTCAGGGAAGTGCTGCCGAACCTGACCGCTCCGGTGCTGGTGGTGGCCACCATGTCCATCCCCGGCTACATCGCGACCGAGGCCGGTCTGTCGTTCCTGGGCGTGGGTGTCCGGCCGCCGACCCCGTCGTGGGGGCAGATGATCGCCTCGGCCGTCCCCTGGTACGCGGCCGACCCGGCGTACTTCCTGATCCCCGGCGGGTTCCTGTTCGCGACCGTGCTGGCGTTCAACGTGCTCGGCGACGCCGTGCGGGACGTGCTCGACCCGAGGAGCGTGCGACGGTGATCCTCTACACGGCACGGCGGTTGGCAGGCGCGGCCGGCATCCTGCTGGTGATCTGCGCGCTCACGTTCGCCGTGTTCTACCTGATGCCCGCCGACCCCGCGCAGGGCGCGTGCGGCAAGGCGTGCAGCCCCGAGCGGATCGCCCAGATCCGCGCCACGCTCGGGCTCGACCAGCCGCTTCCGACGCAGTTCGCCGCTTACGTGGGCGGGATCGTCGCGGGCCGCACGTACGGGTCGCTCGAGTGCGGGTTCCCGTGCCTGGGCTTCAGCTTCCAGACCAACCAACCCGTGTGGGACGCGCTGACCAGCAGGCTGCCGACCAGCGTGTCCATCGCGGCGGGCGCGGCGGTGCTGTGGCTGCTCGTCGGCTGCACGGCCGGGGTGGTCGCGGCGCTGCGGCGCGGCACGGTGTGGGACCGGGCGGCGATGATGGCCGCGCTGGGAGGGGTGTCGCTGCCGATCTACCTGACCGCGCTGCTGTCCCAGTACGTGCTGGTGGTGCAGTTGGGCTGGCTGCCCTACCCGCGCGAGGTGGCGCTGACCGACGACCCGGTGGGCTGGTTCCAGTCGATGCTCATGCCGTGGTGCACGCTGGCCATGCTCTACGCGGGCGTGTACGCGCGGATCACGCGCAGCGAGGTGCTGGAGAACCTCGGGCGCGACTACGTCCGCACGGCCCGCGCCAAGGGGTTGCCCGAGGTGACGGTGGTGCGGCGGCACGCGCTGCGACCCGCGTTGATGCCCGTGGTGACGATCTTCGGCATGGACCTCGGCGCGCTGCTCGGCGGGGCGCTGATCACCGAGTCGGTGTACGGGCTGCCCGGCGTGGGCAAGCTCGCGGCGGACGCGATCAACTCCTCCGACCAGCCGGTGATCCTGGGCGTCACGTTGTTCGCGGCGGCGTTCGTGGTGCTGGCCAACGTGGCCGTGGACCTGGTGTACGCGCTGCTGGACCCGAGGGTGAGGACGGCATGACCCTGCTGTCGGTGCGGGGGCTGACCGTCGAGTTCGCCTCCGGCGTGCGGGCCGTGGACGGCCTGGACCTCGACGTCGAGGCCGGGCGGGTGCTCGGCGTGGTCGGCGAGTCGGGCAGCGGCAAGTCCGTGACCAGCCTCGCCGTGCTCGGGCTGCTGCGCGACGCGCGGGTGTCCGGTGCGATCGAGTTCGCCGGGCAGGACCTGTTGTCGTTGCCGCCCAGGGCTTTGCGGGCGTTGCGCGGTGATCGGATGGCGATGGTCTTCCAGGACCCGTTGTCCTGCCTCAACCCCTACTACCCGGTGGCGTTCCAGATCGCGGAGGCCTACCGGGCGCACCGGCGGGCGTCCCGGCGGGCGGCGCACGCGCTGGCGGTTCGGATGCTGGAACGGGTCGGCATCCCGGAGGCGGAGCGGCGGGCGCGGTCCTACCCGCACGAGTTCTCCGGCGGGATGCGGCAGCGGGTGATGATCGCGATGGCGTTGTGCCTGGAACCCGACCTGCTGGTGGCCGACGAGCCGACCACCGCGCTGGACGTGACCGTGCAGGCCCAGGTGCTGGACCTGCTGCGGGACCTGCGGGAACGCTCGGGCACCGCGATCATGCTGATCACGCACGACATGGGCGTGGTGGCGGGCCTGGCCGACGACGTCGTCGTGATGCACGGCGGCAGGCGGGTCGAGGCCGGCCCGGTGCGCGAGGTCTTCCACTCCCCCGCCACCGCCTACACCCGCGGCCTGCTGGAGTGCGTGCCCCGCGTGGACGGCCCCCTGCCGCACCGGCTGCCGACCGTGGAGGTCCCGTGAGCCTGCTGGAGACGACCGACCTGGTGAAGCGCTACCCCGTGCGGCACCGGCTGACCCGCCGCAGGATCGGCGAGGTCAGCGCCGTGGACGGGGTGTCGCTCGGGGTCGAGCGCGGCGAGACGCTGGGGCTGGTGGGCGAGTCCGGGTGCGGCAAGTCGACCGTGGGGCGCCTGCTCACCCGGCTGGACACGCCGACGTCGGGGCAGGTCCGGTTCGAGGGGCGGGACCTGGGGCCGTTGAGCGAGGACGAGCTGCGGCCCGTTCGGCGGGACCTCCAGATCGTCTTCCAGGACCCGTTCTCGTCGCTGAACCCCCGCCACACCGTGCGCCAACTGCTGTCCGCACCCTTCCGCTACCAAGGGCTCGAGCCGACCGAGCCGGTGGAGGACCTGCTGAAACGGGTCGGGCTGAAGCCGGAGCACGCCTCCCGCTACCCGCACGAGTTCTCCGGCGGACAGGCGCAGCGCATCGGCATCGCGCGGGCGTTGGCGCTGCGGCCGAAGGTCGTGGTGTGCGACGAACCCGTGTCGGCGCTGGACGTCTCGGTGCAGGCGCAGATCCTGAACCTGCTGCGGGACCTCCAGGACGAGCTGGGGCTCAGTTACGTGTTCATCGCGCACGACCTGGGCGCGGTGCGGCAGGTCAGCACTCGGGTGGCGGTGATGTACCTGGGTGTGGTGGTGGAAACCGCGGACCGGGACGCCCTGTTCGGCCACGCCGCCCACCCGTACACGCACGCGCTGCTGTCCGCCGTGCCGGTGCCCGACCCCGACCTGGAACGCGGCCGGGAGCGGATCGTGCTGCGCGGCGACCCGCCGAGCCCGTTGAACCCGCCGTCCGGGTGCCGGTTCCGCACCCGTTGCCCGAAGGCCGCCGAGGTGTGTGCGGCGGAACGCCCGGTGTTGCGCGAGATCGCCCCCGGCCACCTCGTGGCCTGCCACTTCCCCGAGGAAAGGACCCCATGAGCCCGTTCCACGAGTCGCGCCGCACCTACGGCCTGCCCGGCATCGCGGTGCGCGAGCACGTCTTCACCGTGCCGCTGGACCACCACGACCCGACCGGCCGCACCACCGAGGTGTTCGCGCGGGAACTGGTCGACCCGGCCCGCTCCGACCACCCGCTGCCGTGGCTGCTGTTCCTGCAGGGCGGTCCGGGCGGCAAGTCGCCGCGCCCGCTGCGGTCGGCGGACGGCTGGGTGCGGCGGGCGTTGGAGACCCACCGGGTGCTGCTGCTCGACCAGCGCGGCACCGGGCGCAGCACGCCGTTGACCGCCCGGACGGCCTCGGGGTTCGGCAGCGCGCGGGAGTTGGCCGACCACCTGGCGTTGTTCCGGGCCGACTCGATCGTGGCCGACGCGGAGCTGATCCGGCGGCGGCTGTGCGGGGACCAGCCGTGGGAGACGCTGGGGCAGAGCTACGGCGGGTTCATCACGTTGACGTACCTGTCGTTCGCACCGGAGGGGTTGCGGGCCTGCCACATCGCGGGCGGTTTGCCCGATCCGACCGGCACGGCCGACGACGTCTACGGGCTGACGTACCACCGGGTGCGGGAGAAGACGCAGGCGTTCTACGAGCGCTATCCGCAGGACGTGGACGTGGTGCGGCGGATCGCGGCGCTGCTGCGCGAGGAGGACGTGCGGCTGCCCGACGGTGACCGGTTCGGCGTCGGGCGGTTGCGGGCGTTGGGGCTCGTGCTCGGCATGGGTGACGGGCCGCAGCGGCTGCACTGGCTGCTGGACGAGGCGTTCGGGCCGGACGGCGGGCTGAGTGACTCCTTCCGCTACCAGGTGGCGGCGTCGACCGGGTTCGTGGAGAACCCGCTGTTCGCCGTGCTCCAGGAGGCGGCCTACGGGCAGCGTTCGCACGCCACCGCGTGGTCGGCTTCGCGGGTGCTGCGGCGGTTCCCGGAGTTCGCGCCGGACGCCGACCCGCTCTTGTTCACCGGCGAGATGTTCTACCCGTGGATGTTCCGGGAGATCGGGGCGCTGCGGCCGTTCGCCGACGCGGTGGACCTGCTCGCCGAGCGGTCCGACTGGCCCGTGCTGTACGACCCGGAACGGTTGCGCGCCAACAAGGTCCCGGTCGCGGCGGTGGTGTACCACGACGACATGTACGTGCCGGTCGAGCTGTCGCTGAAGACGGCGGCGGCGCTGGGCTCGGCGAAGGTGTGGATCACCAACGAGTGGGAGCACGACGGCATCTCCGCGTCGGGAGACCGCGTCCTGTCCCGCCTGCTCGACATGACCACCGGTCTCGGGTGAGAGGAGTCGGCCATGCGCAGTGTGTTGATGTCGTTGACGCTGGTGGCGGGGTTGCTGGTCGCCGCGCCGGTCGCGACCGCCGCACCGGGTTGTGCACTGCCCGGACGGACGGGGTGGACCGACGAGGGGCACGACACCGACCGGGTCCAGTTCCAGCCTTCGGTGGGCGCGCGTCGGGTGCTGACACTGTTCGTGGACTTCCCCGACGCGCCCGCGACGGACGCCACCACCGAGTACGAGAACGCCCTGGCGCCGGCGGACGGGTGGTTGCGGGAGGCGTCCTACGGGCGGGTGTCGTTGAGCGTCACGCCGTTGCGGCGCTGGTTGCGGATGCCGCAGGTGTCGACCAGTTACGGGTTCGATCGAGGGATCACGTTCGAGCAGCACGAGCTGTACGTGCGGCAGGCCGTGGCCGCCGCCGACCCGTACGCCGACTTCTCGGCCTACGACCTGGTGTACGTGGTGCCGACGCGGGCGGCGAGCGCGATCACGTTCTCCCCCACCTACCTCTACGACCGGCAGACCGCGGGCGTGGTGGCCGACGGGACGCGGGTGAAGTGGGCCGTCACCTACGGGCAGGACATGTGGCGGTGGGGGTTCAAGGTCGCGGCCCACGAGACCGGGCACACCTTCGGCCTGCCGGACCTGTACGCGTTCACCGCGCCCGGCCACCAGTACGTCGGCGGGTGGGACGTGATGGGGCTGATCTCGGGTCCGGCGCCGCGCCACTTCGGGTGGCACGCGTGGAAGCTGGGCTGGATCGACGACAGCCAGGTGACCTGTGCGACCACGCGGGGCCGGTGGACCGTCGGGCTGACGTCCGGGGGCGTTGTCGGGGGCGTCAAGATCGCGGTCGTGCGGACCGGCGAGACGACCGCGTACGTGGTGGAGTCCCGGCGTGCCACGGGTCTGGACGCGCGGGCGTGCTCGACCGGGGCGCTGGTGTACCGGGTCGACTCGGCGGTCCGGACCGGATCCGGTCCGATCCGGGTGGTCGACGGCAACCCGGGCGTGACGCCGCCGGCCGGGTGCGCGGCTCTGGACATGGCGGCCCTGCGACCCGGTCAGTCCGTTCAGGACGGCTCGGTGCGGGTGGAGGTGCTGTCGGCGGGCAGTGGTGGTGACCTGGTCCGGTTGACCGTGGCCTAGACGAGTCCTGCAAGTAGCACCCCACTACCCATCCGCAGCGCGCCTTCTCCGGCGAAGCCGGCGAGCGGACAGTCCGCCCACCTTGCCGAGTGGGCAGTCCGCCGGAGAGGACACAACCCAACTTGGGCTTCTTGCTTTTGTCATCTCCGTATGGCCTGCCCGAAGGGCTACCACAGATTTCCCCGGGTGCAGCCGAAAGTTTTTGCGAGGAACGAGCAAAAAGTTTTAGCGGCACCCGGGGAAATCTGTGGTAGCCCTTCGGGCAGGCCATACGGAGATGACAAAAGCAAGAAGCCCCCGCCGTTGCAGTTGAGTCATCTTTGGTGGCCTGCCCGCCGGCGAGGCTCTTTTCGCTTTTAAGAGCTTTAAACCGGAACGCTCCGCTCTCAAGCCGAACGCGCTGCGCGCTCTCAAGATCACAAGCGGCGCTCGCCGCGCGGCAGGCCGCCAGCGGGGGGTGAAGGGCGTCGGTTCCCCCGCCGTATGGCCTGGCGGAGCCAACCACGCTTTCGGCCGGGTGCCGCTAAATTTTTTGCTCGTCCCTCACAAAAAATTCGGCTGCACCCGACCGAAAGCGTGGTAGCCCTTCGGGCAGGCCATACGGCGGGGAAACCGAGGCCCTCCACCTGTGGTGGCGACCACCGCGCGCTGCGCGCGCCGAAAAGCGAAAAGCGCGACGTGGCCGCGCGCTTCGTGAGGGTGACTTGCAGGCCACTGCCTAGGCAGGTTCGGCGAGCGGGCGCACTCGCGAGAAACGCAGCGACCAAAGCGCTCATGTTCCCCCAACAATGCCAAGGACGAATTCGCCGGTCCGGCCCGAAAACCCACAACGCTCTTTCCCGTTGAGACGCCATCGGCGCAGGTAGCGCGGGCCGGCACCGAGCCGACGAGGGGAGGTCGGAGGAGTTAACCTCTTCGTGCGCACGCAAGCGCACGGACAGGACGGGGATGGAGCGGGGATGGACGTCGGCCGGGGCTCGGAGATGCGGCTGCGGGTCCTGGAGGCGATCACCGACAGCGCGTTGCGGGAACTGGACCTGGACAAGCTGTTCGACGTCCTGCTGGCCAAGACCCGCGAGCTGCTGGCCGTGGACACCGTCACCGCCCTGCTGACCGACCCCGGCGGCGCCCAACTGGTCGCGCGGGCCACGGTCGGGTTGGAGGAGGAGGTCTTCCAGGGCGTCCGCGTGCCGTTCGGGTCCGGGTTCGCCGGTCGGGTGGCGCAGTCGCGGGAACCGGTGCAGATCTCGCGGGTGGACGAGTCCACCGTGGTCAACCCACTGCTGTGGAGGCGCGGGTTGCACGTCCTGCTGGGCGTGCCGATGATCGCCGAGGACAACCTCGTGGGCGTGCTGCACATCGGCAGCACCACCGACCGCCGGTTCACCGACGACGAGGTGGACCTGCTCCAGCTCGTCGCCGACCGGCTCGCGGTGGGCGTCTACGCGCACCGGTCCCGCTCCGCGCGGTCCGCCGCGGCCGTGTTGCAGGACAGCCTGCTGCCCTCCCGGCTGCCCGCGACCGCGGGCTGGGGCATGGCCGCCCGGTACGTGCCGGGCACGGAGAGCGGGGTCGGCGGGGACTGGTACGACGTGTTCGACCTGCCCGGCGGGCGGATCGGGCTGGTCATCGGGGACGTCGTCGGCAGCGGCCTGGCCGCCGCGATCATCATGGGACGGCTGCGCAGCGCCCTGCGCGCCTACGCCCTGGAGTTCGACGACCCCGGCACGGTGCTGGGCAAGCTGGACCGCAAGGCCGCCCACTTCGAGCACCACACCATGGCCACGGTCGCCTACGCGGTGGTCCACACCGACTCCGGGCGCATGGACCTGGCGCTGGCCGGGCACCTGCCGCCCGTGCTGGCCGTCCCCGACGCCGACGCGCGCTTCGTCGACGCCGAGGTCGACCCGCCGATCGGCTACCACCTGGCCGTCACCGGCCGCCACACCACCTCGCTGGACCTGCCGCCGGGCGCGCTGGTCGCCCTCTACACCGACGGCCTGGTGGAACGCCGCCACGAGGACCTGGACGAACGCCTGGACCTGCTGCGCCGGTCGGTCACGCCCACCACGCCCGAACTGGCGTGCGCCCGCATCATGGACACCCTGGTCGGCGACCACCCGCCCAACGACGACATCGCCCTGCTCACCGTCCGCCACAACCCGGCGCGGTAACGACTCGGCGATTCCGGACCGGCGACCACCCGCCGACCCGCACACCGTCCGGCCGTGGACAGACTCGAGGTCCAGGACAGACTCAAGGCCGTGGCCCGCCGCCTCGACGCGCGCCAGTTCGCCGCCTACTCGACGGCACCGCCCAGCCGCCCCGAGTGGACCGCCGCGCGGGTGGCGCTGGTCGCCGTGTCGGCCGCGTTGGCGGTGCTGGTGCTCGCCGGGTTCGCGGTCGGCGCGTGGCTGGTGGTCAGCGACTTCCCGTCGTGGTCGATCCTGCCGGGGCTGCTGCTGATCGGGCCGGCGTGGGAGCTGCGGCCCCGTCCGGGCCGGGCCGGCGGCGAGTGGGCCACGGTGGCCCGCGACGACGCCCCGACCCTGTTCGCGCTGGTGGACCGGGTCGCCGCCGCCGCGGGCCCCCGCGCTGATCACGCCCGGGGTGCCGGCCGACATGGTGCGGCCGAGCAGCTCACCGACCGGCGGCCCGCTCGTGGAGCTGGTGGAGACGCTGTTCGCGCCGCTCCAGGTGCTGCCGGCACGCGCCCAGCGCGGCGTCCAGATGACCTCGCGGCGCGACCACCCCGGACCGGCGCTGTGGCGGGCGGCGGTGGCCACGTCGCGAGAGGCCTGGTCGGTGGCGGAGCTGCGGGAGGAGTCGCTGGGCGGGTCGACCCTGTGGCGCAGCCACCCGCCGGCGGGTCTGCGGGCCCGGATCGCCGAGGCCTGGCCGCACGCGGAGCCCACCGTGGCGCTGACCGCCGAGGACTCCGACCGCATCGACGCCGAACTGGCCCGCTGGTACGCGCGCGCCGGCCGCGATCTGGTCTGGGCGCGCTGACGTCCCTGTCCGCGCCCGGGTCCTCGGCCCCTCCCCCGTGAAACGCCGGTGAGACGTCGTCCTGCGACCGTGGTCGGCGAGTACAAGGGGGATGTACCGATGAATCCGATCGTCCGCTGCGCGCTGGTCGTCGCGGCGTTGTTCCTCGCGTCGCCGGCCGGGCCCGCGCACGCCCAGCGCCCGCCCGGCCTCGACCTGACCCTGTCCACCCAGAAGCCCCGTTACGCGCCCGGTGAGCAGGTCGTGCTGACCGCCACGGTCACCAACCGGGCCCACGTGCCCTGCCAGGTCGCCGCCGTGCCCGACGCGGCGCTCCAGCTCACCGCCGCCAGCGTCGACGGCAAGGAGCTGTTCCCGACCTTCGGGCGGACCACCTACGAACTGGGCCTCGACGCGGCCGTGCGCGGCAGCCTGAAGGTGCTGGCGCCCGGCGAGAGCGTGTCGTTCCCGGTGGGCGGCGCGCCGGGGTGGCTGAGCGCCACGAGCCCGCTGCGCGGCGACGGGATGACCGCCTCCTGGGACGTCCGGGCGGGCGGCGACTACCGGGTGTCCGCGCTCTACCGGTCCCCGGTCCCGGCCGACTCCCGGTGCGCCGCGATCAGCGGTGCCGCCACGGTGGGGTTCGCGGTCGGGGACGAGCCCCCGGCCGGGCCTCCGCTGTGGTTCTGGCTCGCCGGGGGCGCGGGGGTGGTGCTCCTGGTGGCGCTCGTCGTCCTGGTCCTGCGGCGCGGTCGCGGGTCGGCGGCGGTGGTGCTCGCCGTGGGGGTGGTCGCGGGGCTGGCGGCCGTGGACGTGCGGCCCGCCTCGGCGTCGACCGAGATCGTGGGCGACGCGGACTTCGTGGGCGCGATCCACGCCTGCTTCACGACGATCTCCGAGACCGGTCCGGAGTTCAAGAAGGTGATCGACGACCTCCGCGGCCCGAAAACACCCAAGATCACGATCATCCCGAAGAAGAACCCCGGCCGGCTCGGCGCGGCGACCGAGAAGGACCCGAACGACCCGGGCGGGTCGATCATCGACATCCAGCCGGACGAACAGCTCGACTACGAGCCCGGGGTCACCCGCGACTCCTGCGCCTCGCTCTACCACGAGCTGGAGCACGCCAGGATCACGGCCGAGGGCCAGGACGAGCAGACCAGCAACACCTGGTGCGGTGACACGGGCCTGCACAAGAACGAGGTCATGACGATGGAGGCGGAGAACCGGTACCGCGCGGCGCGGCGCGCGAAGGCCGTCGCCGAGGGGAAGCCGTTCGCCGAGCAGGACCCCAGGACCGCGAAGCGCACGAAGCACCGGTCCTACGTCCCGCCGTACGACGTGGTGGACGTGTCGATGCCGTCCGAGGACTGCAAGGAGACCTCGCCGCCGGGTTCGATCCGCCGGGCGCTGGGCTGCTCGGTCGCCCCGCGGGCCAAGGTCGGCGCGGCACCGCCGTTCGGTGCCCGACGGGCGCAGAGCGGCGGGAAGTGCGCGGTCAGCGACGGCGACCCGCACCTGACCACGTTCGACGGGTACGGCTACGACTTCCAGGCGGTCGGCGAGTTCGTCGCGGCGCGGTCGGCGTCGGGTGACCTGGAGGTCCAGGTCCGGCAGAGCGCCCTGCTCGACGACCGGACGGTCTCGGTGAACACCGCCGTGGCGGTGGAGGTCGGCGGGGACCGGGTCGTGTTCACCCTCGACGGCGGCGTCCTCGCGGTCGCGGTGAACGGAACGCCGGCGGCGGACCTGCCCGGGTCGGTGACGCGGACGCCCGCGACCGCCGAGTACTCCGGTGACGCCTACACCGTGCGCTGGCCGGACGGGTCGGTGGTGGACCTCGAGCCGATCGCGCCCTGGGGCATCCGGCTGTCCGCCGGGCCGGCCGAACCCCGGCGGGGCACGCTGTCCGGGCTGCTGGGCGACTTCGACGGCAACCGCGACGACGACCTGACCCCGCGCGGCGGCACGCCGTTGCCCCAGCCGCCGTCGTTCGAGCAGCGGTACCGGCAGTTCGGCGACAGCTGGCGGGTGACGCAACCGGAGTCGCTGTTCGACTACGCGCCCGGCCAGGACACCACCACCTTCACCGACCGCTCGCTGCCCGCCGGCGAGACCGTCATCCCGGACGACCGGCGCGCGTCGGCCACGGCGGCGTGCCGGCTGGCGGGCGTGCGGGACCTGCTGGAGCAGTGCGTGCTGGACACCGCGCTCACCGGCCAACCGGTGTTCGCCGTGAGCACCGCCGAATCCGAGTCGTCCCGGACGACCCCGCCCGCACCCGGCGGCGGCCCGCTGCGCGACGGGGACACCGCGTCCGGGACGGGCGGCAAGGGCGTGTTCGACCTGGAACTGGGCGACGCCGCGGAGTTCCGCCTGGTCGGCGTCACCGGCCAGATCTTCTTCCAGCTGATCGACCCGGACGGCACCGCCCACCGCTCCACCGGCAGCACCCTGCCCGGCAGCAACGGCTTCCGCGTCCCCCGCCCGGGTCACCACCGCCTGGAGGTCGACGGCGCGGACGGCTTCACCGGCGACTTCTCCTTCCGCCTGGTGACGCTGAAGTTCCGCAAGCTCACGGCGAAGCTGGACGACCGCGTGACCGGCACCCTCGACGTCCCGGGCCGCGTGGACCTCTACACCTTCGACCCGCAGGGCGCCGAGGACGTGCAACTGGCCGATCCCCAGCAGTGCGAGCACTTCCAGTCCGGCGTGGTCCCGGACGTGCCGGAGGCCTCCGTCCTGGCCCCCGCGACCTGTGCGGCGAGGTGCCGTTGCCGGTGGTCGACCCGGACCGGCCGCACGTGCTGGTGATCTGGTCGGACGAGGCGGCGACGGGCCCGTACGCGTTCCGCTTCACGCGGTAGGGCGACGACGTTGCCAGTGGGGACCCGAAGGCAGAGGATGGGACCTGTGAAGGACATGGGGGAAATAGGTCCGGAAGACGTCAAAGCGCTGGCCCTGGGGTTGCGGCGACTGCTCGACCTCGCCGGCGGCCTGGTGGACGACGTGGGTGAGCCGCCGCCGCTGGTGGCCAAGGTCCAGGAGCACCTCGGGTGCGACTTGGACTCGGTCGTCTCGGTGGTCAGCCGGTTCGAGACGTGGGAGCACGTCAACCTGCACCGCGGGGTGGAGGCCTACCTCGCCGCCCACGGCACGCCGGAGCCCGGGTGGTTCGGGGTCAGCGGGCAGAACCGCGGGCACGAGGACATCGTCGACATGCTGGTGGCGGCTCGGCGGCAGAAGAACCAAGGGGTGGGCGCGGCCGAGTACACCACCGCCGCCACCGGGCCGGACGACAGCGTGGACATCGTCCAACTGGGACTGGCGCCCACCCGGGCACCCGACGGCACACCGGTGCTCATCGGGGTCCGGGGCTACAACGAGTACGGACCGCCCGCCTGCAAGCTGGAGGTCCTGGCCGCCGACCGCGGTGCCGCCCGCGCGGTCGGGGTCGAGGTCGAGAAGCTGATGCGGGCGCACGACGTGTTCCGGGGGCAGGTGCTGGCGTTCGGGGTGAGCGAGCACCGCGGCAACGAGCTGGTGACCTTCCTGCCCCGGCCCGCCCTCGACGCCGACGACGTGGTCCTGCCCGAGGGCCTGCTGGACTCGATCGAACAGCACGTGGTCGGCATCGCCGAGCACTCCGAACAACTCCTCGCCGCCGGCCAGCACCTCAAGCGGGGCCTCCTGCTGCACGGTCCGCCCGGCACCGGCAAGACGCACACCGTGCGGTTCCTGATGAGCCGGCTGCACGAGTGCACGGTGATCCTGCTGACCGGCCCGGCGATGCGGTTCCTGCACCAGGCTTCGGCCCTGGCCCGACGCCTCCAACCGTCCATGGTGGTCATCGAGGACGTGGACCTCATCGCCATGGACCGCTCGCACAGCAAGGGCGGCTCCACTCCCCTGCTGTTCAGCCTGCTGGACACGATGGACGGCGTGGGCGCCGACGCGGACGTCACCTTCGTCCTGACCACCAACCGCGCCGACGAGCTGGAACGCGCCCTCGCCGACCGCCCCGGCCGCATCGACCTCGCGGTGGAGGTCCCCCGCCCCGACGCCGAGGGCCGCCTGCGACTGCTCCGCCTCTACGGCCGAGAGGTCGACCTGCGAGCGGACCTGGCGCCGGTGGTCGAGGCGACGGAGGGCGTGACGGCGAGCTTCATCAAGGAGCTCCTGCGCCGCGCGGTCCTGGACGCGGTACGCCGCAACGGTTCCGCCACCCCGGTGATCGGCGACGAACTCCTCGCCCTGGCCCGTGCCATGACCGACCAACGACACGCACTGACCAGCACCCTCCTGGGCGGCAGCCCTGGCTGAGAACCACCGGCGTTCGGGGTGGACGGCCGGCTAGCTGGTCAACCGCAGGCCGGTGTACAGCCGCAAGGCAGCACCGAGGTCCGGCACCCGGATCTCGCGCTCCACCCGGAAGTGACCGCGCAGCGCGGGTTGCAGGCGTTCTCGGCGGTCGCCGTACTGGCTCGGCCCCTGTCGGGTCAGCACGCGCAGTGGCAGGTCCCACAGCGATCCCGTGCCCGGCGTGCACACCACCAGTGTGCCGCCGGGCCGCAGGACCCTCCGCATCTCCCGGCACGCCGCCTCGATGTCGGGCACGTACTCCAGCGTGCTCACCGAGACCATGCAGTCGAAGGACGCCGTGTCGTACGGCAGTGCCTCGACGCTCGCCGTCGCCAGGGTCGCGGGCACGCCGTGCCGCGCCAGGGTCGCCTCCACCTGCCGCCGCATCGGGTGCGGGTCCACGCCGTGCAGTTCGGCGCAGTGCCGGGCCAGTTCCGGCAGGAACACCCCGCTGCCGTACCCGATCTCCAGCAGCCGCCCGAACCGGGTGCCGCCGAGCAGGTCGACGATGATCCGGAACCGCCGTCGCTGCACCGCGCGCAGCACCGGCAGGTAGTTCCACCGCGGGTGGTCCACCTCGCTGGTGGGGGTCAGGCCGGACTTGGGCAGCAGCGTCAACCGGGTCGAGGTCATCGGATTCCCCTTGCTGTAGAAAGGACCGCCAGGAACCACCACGCCAGGACGGCGTTGGCGGCGGTGAAGGCGGCGATCATGCCGGGCGCGCCGCCGAACACAGCGCCCGCGGCCTGCGCCGCCAGGCCGGGTGCGAACGCCACCGCCAGCACGGCACGGACGCGTCCCAGGCCCAGTTCCGGCCGCACGGTGAACACGCAGAACAACACGACCACGAGCGCGTGCGCGGTGCACCCCACGGCGGCCAGGAACATCCAGCCCACCACGAAGTGCTCCACGGCGTCGGCGGCCACCAACCCGACGACGACCAGCGCGGACGCGCCCACCACGGACAGCACGAGCAGTCGGGGCGCGTACCGCAGCACGGCCCGCCGGCCGGTCGCCGCGTCCCGCCGGGCCAGCACCGAGATGAGCACCGACGCCAGCGAGTCGGTGAACAGCACCCCGATCACCCGCCGGCAACTGCCGACGTACAGGGCGTAGACGCCCACGGCGGCCGGACCGGCGGCCTGCACCAGCAGGATCACGTCGAACCCGAACAGCAGCGCCAGCAACGACTGTCCCGTGCTGAACGCCCACCCCTCGCGCAGGAACGTCCGCGCCAACACGACATCCGGCCGTCCGAACCGCATCCCGACAAGCATGAGCAGGGCGCACAACGTGTTGCCACCGGCCACCAACACCGAATAACCGGCGGCACTCCCGTGCCCCACCACGAAAACCACGGCGACCAGGTACGCCGCTCCATACCCCAGCCGCAGCCCGGACGCCCGCAGGTGGCGCCCCCGGATCCGCAGCAACGACTCCGCCAGGGTCAGCAACGCGGCCGACGCGCCGAGCCCCGCCGCGTGCCACAGCACGGCGTCCGCCCCGACCACCGCCAGCACACCGAAGTAGGCCGCCGCGGTCAGCACGGACGCGAGAACGACGAACCCCACCGCCGTCCCGACCACCGCACCCACCGGCGACCGCTCCGCGATGGCCCGGCTGGCACCGACGTGCACGCCCCACAGCATCGGGATGCCGAGGACGACCCCGATCGCCTGCACGGCGACGAACTCGCCGAACACCCCGAAGCCGTCGTACCGGGCGATGAGCAGGCCGGCCACGGTCACCAGCACGCTCGCGGTCGCGGACACGGCCGCCGGCGCCCACGAGCGGACCCGCGCGGGTGCCTGGATCACCGGCCGACCGCCTCGGCGTAGGCGCGCAACGTGCGGCCGGCCGCCGCCTCCCAGGAGTGGTGGGCCAGGACGTACCGCCGCGCCCGCGCGCCCAGGTCCGCCCCAAAGGCCCGGACGACCGCCGCCGCCAACTCGACCGGGTCGCCACTACTCACCCGCAGGCACGCGCCCTCCGCGCTGCCCACCACGTCTTCGTCGAACCCCGGCCCGACCACTGTCGTCGCCCGCAGTGCCATGGCTTCCAGCGCGACGAACCCGAACGGCTCGTAGGTCGAGGGGAACACGCAGGCGTCGGCGGCGACGAAGTGGTCCCGCAGCTCGTCGGTGTCCAGGAACCGCCCCAGCACGTGCACGCGCCCGTCGAGCCCCAACCGCCGCACCCGCTCGTGCACCCGGCCGTCGAACGCGGTGTCCGGCCACCCGGAACCGGCCATGACCAGGGTCGCGTCGACCCCGTCGTCCAGCACGCGCCGGAAGGCGTCGAGCAGTTCCAGCACGCCCTTGTGCGCCGCGTACCGACCGGCGAACACCACCAGCCGCTGCCCCTCGCGGAGCCCGTAGAACGCGCGCACCTTGTCCCGCACCACGACCCGCTCACCGTCGTCCGGGCAGGCCATCCGCCACGCCTTGCCCGCGCCGTGCGACACCACGGCCACGTCCCGCGCGGCCAGCCCCGGAACGGCGGCCACGGTGTCCGCCGAGGGCACCACCACCAGCCGTGCCCACCGGCTCAACACCCGGGTCAGCAGCCGACCCAGCGCGGCCACCGCCCCCGAGCCGCGGAAGGTCTCGGCGGAGTGCACGTGGAAGCACACCGGCAGCCGCAGCAGCGCGCTCACCAGCCCGGCGGGCGCGCACATCCAGTCGTGCACGGCCACCACGTCCACGGACTCGCGCAGCCGCCACACGTACCGGACACCCGCCCAGTTCAGCCGCGCCACCGCGACCGCCATGCCCAGCCGCGTCCGGGGCAACTCGCGCCCCGTGGGCACGCGCCGCACGGTCACCCGGCCCTCCCGCGACACCCGCGGCAGCGTGCGGTGCCGGGACGCGCCCACCAGGTGCACCTCGGCGTCCTGTGACGCCATGCCGCTCAGCAGGCCTTCGACGTACGTGCCGATCCCGCCCAACGGGTCCGGCGGCGCCCCCGTGGACACCATCACCACCTTCACAGCAGCCTCCCCAGGGCCAGACACGCCAACCACAGCACCGCGTTGACCACCAGGGGCACGTCGGTCAGCACGTCCCGCCCCGGTTCCCCGCCGCTGCGGTGCACCGCCAGCAGGTACGCGTACCGGCACAGCGCGAACACCACGAAAGGCACGGTCACCACGGACAGCACGGCCGCCTGCGGGTGTGGGCCGGACAGGACGAACATCTCGTAGGCGACCAGCGTGGCCGCCAGCAGCACGGCGATGAGCTGGTCCAGCAGCGGCACCGAGTACCCGGTCAGCGCGGGCCGCTGGGCGGCGGCGTGGTCCCGCGCGGTGGCCAGCTCGTGCCGCCGCTTGCCCAACGACATCAGCAGGCACGAGAAGTACACGCAGAGCACCAGTGCGGGGTTGAACGGCGCCGCCACCGCCAGGCTGCCCGCCACCGCGCGCAGCACGAACCCGGCGGCCACCGCGCTCACGTCCACCAGCGGGTAGTGCTTGAGCCGCAGGCAATACGCCAGGTTGAGCACCGCGTACCCCGCCACCGCGGCCTGCGCCGGCCACGGCAACCACACCCCGCACGCCACCAACACCGCCAGGCACCCGGCGCCCAGCAGCAACGCGCTCACCGGACCGACCCGTCCGCTGGCCACCGGCCGGTGCCGCTTCACGGGGTGCAGCCGGTCATTGTCCCGGTCCAGCCAGTCGTTGAGCACGTAGACCGCCGCCGACGCGGCCGTAAAAGTGACCATTGTGGACAGTGCGACGACGAGATCGTGCCACAACGCCACCGGGTCCACGGCCAGCGGCACGATCAGCACGAAGACGTTCTTCACCCACTGCCGCGGCCGCAGCAGCACCAGCGCCGCCGGTAATCGGGACGGCCGGACCACCGGGCGGACCGACTCCACCGCCGTGCGCGGGCTGGGCACGACGTCCTCCCCGCCGAGCCGCTTCACGGCCGACCGCGCAGCCGCCGGAACGCCTCTTCGTGCGCGTCCAGCGAGGTCTCGCCGCCGAACAGCTTCACCGCCGCCTCGCGCCCCGCCGCCCGGTCCTCGGCGGGCAGCCGCGCCACCTCCAGCAGCGCCGCCCGCAGCGCCGCCGGGTCGCGTGGAGGCACCAGCCGGCCGAACCCGGTCGCCTTGACCGGGTAGTCCGACCCGGGCAGCTCGGTGGTCACCGGCGGGACACCGGTCATCATCGCCTCGACCTGCACGATCCCGAACGACTCGGCGATCGAGGGCAGCGCGAACACGTCGATGGAGGCGTAGAAGTCCCGCACGGCCTGGCCGCGCAACAGCCCGGTGAACCGGATGCGCGGGTCGTCGCCGGCTTCCCGCCGCAGTTGGGCGATGTTGCTGCCGCCGGCCACGGACCGGTCGTCGCCCGCGATCAGCAGCCGGGCCGCCGGGTCGGGGATCGCGCGGAACGCCCGGATCAGGTACTCGATCCCCTTCTCCACGGTGATCCGGCCCATGAACCCGATGTGCAGCCCGTCCCCGTCGCGCAGCCGGGGTTCGCCACCGCTGCGGTCCAGGCACGGGGACGGGATCGGCAGCAGGGCGCGGCGGCGGATGGTCGGCCAGATCCGCGACCCCCGCGCCTGCTCCTCGCTGTTGGTGATGACCAGGTCCGCCTTGCGCACGGCCGCCTTGCACGCCTGGTCGACCGCCCACAGCCCGAGCCGGTTGACCACGCCGTCGGGCAGGAACGCGTCGATGTGGTAGGTCACGACGAGCTTGGCGGGACCGCGTGCGGCGGCCACGAACGCCGCCTCGGGGTTGGGCAGGTGCATGTGCAGGATGTCCGAGCGCGCGGCGAGCTTCCCCGCGAGCACCGGCAGCGCCGGGCTGAGGAAACCGCGGCTGACCCGGGCCAGGACCGGCGCCCGGAACACGTGGACGCCGTGGAGGACCTCGTGGCGCGGCAGCGCGGGGTCGTGCCGGGCGCACACGACCGCGACCTTCCAGCCGCGCCGGGCCAGGCCTTCCGCGGTCAGCCGCGCGGACTCGGTCAGGCCGCTGACGTAGGGGGCGTAGTAGTCGAGCATCACCGTCACGTCGAACCGGTGGGGTTGCGACACGTGCTTGCCCTTTCTCGGGTCTTCAGGGCGCGGGCGGGACGACGACGCGGATCTCCTGGGCCGCGTGGTCGGAGAACGCCTCGCCGCCGCCGAAGCGGTAGCCGGGGACGGCCAGGTCGCCGGAGGTGTAGAGCCAGTCCAGCCGCCACAGCCGGGGGAACGGGTAGTCGGAGACCGGCCAGGACGGGGTGGAGGACGGTCCACCGTCGGGGTGGTGGGCCGTCGTGCCGCCACCCAGCCCGGTCAGCTCCATCCACGGCGAGTTGAAGTCGCCCGCCACGACGACCGGGTTCGGGTTGGCCGCGAGGTCCGCGCGGAGCTCGTCCAGCTCGCGCAGCCGCCAGGTGCCCTGGTCCCGCAGGAACCGGTAGAACCGGGCACTGAGCGGGTGGTCGCCGATCCGGAACGGCACCGGCAGGTGCACGTTGTAGAAGGAGATCGTGCGGTCGGCGACCCGGAGGTCGGTGCGCTGGGACTTGGTGCCCTGCCAGTACCAGCCGGTGTCCGTGCCCGGGTCGGGCCGGTGGTGGGTGGCGAGAACGGGCAGGCGGGACAGCGTGAGCAGCTCGCCGTCGACCGACAGCTCGTAGCCGGGGAACTCGGCGCGCAGCCGGGCGGTGTCGTCGATGCGGATCGGGTGGTCGTCGCCCGCCCAGTACAGGTACTCCTGCAACAGGTAGACGTCGGCGTCCTGGGCGCGCAGGAAGGCGTAGAAGGCGTCCTTGTCGTCGGACATCTGCCAGTAGTCGGTGGACCAGGCGAAGACCTTCACCTCGGTACCCCGCGCGTTCGTGCTCTCGGACCACGGGGGCAGGTAGCCGGCCAGGTAGGCGCCGACCAGCAGCAACACCGCGAGGACCGCCGCGAGCCGCCGCCGGACCGGTCTGGCGAACCACCCGACCCCCAGCAGCAGCACGGGCACCACGACCAGGGCGATCGGCGGCGTGGCCTCCAGCGCGAGCCAGGGCCACCACCGACCGGCCAGCAGGACGTGCAGGACCAGGAACACCGCCCACACCGCCGTCGCCGCCACCACCAGCCGCGTCCCGAGACACCACCGCCGGGCCACTTCGGGCGCTTGTTCGGCGACCATGTCAGAAGAACACCTTCGCCAGCCCGAGCACGCCTTGCCGCCACGGGTCGCGGCTGGTCCGCCCGCCGCCCGACACCGCCGCCACCCTCCGCCCGCGCCACCAGTCGTAGGTCTGGAGGATGGCGTCGCGGTTGGACAACCGCGGCTGGAACCCGAGCCGGTCCCGGGCCTTCTCGACGCTCACGTAGGAGTCGGCGAGCAGCTTCTGCACCAGCCGGCCGTACACGGGCGACAGCTTGGTGCGCTCCAAGGCGCGCAGGACCGCGACCGCGGGTCCGCTGGGCACCGACACCACCCGCTTGCCGTGCCCGGCGGCGTCCAGCACGGCCTGGAAGTCCTCGCGCAGCGTGCCGAACTCGGCCGCGCCGATGTTGTAGGTGTCGCGGGCGATGTCCTCGGGGGCGTTCATCACCGCCACGACGGCGTCCACGAGGTCGTCCAGCGCCAGCATCTGGATGCGCACGTCACCCCGGCCCAGCACGGGGAAGTTGCGACCTTCCTCGGCCCACTGGAAGAGCATGTCGAACAGCCCCATCCGGCCGGGTCCCAGGAAGGTCTTGGGCCGCAGCACGGACAGGCACATCCCCTCGGCCCGGAACCGGTCGGTCACCTCCTCGGCCGCCGCCTTGGCCGCGCTGTAGGTGTCCACCGGTTCGTGCGGGTGGTCCTCGGGCGTGGGCACCCGGCGGGGCAGGCCGTAGACGGCGGTCGAGGAGATGTGCACGACCCGGTCCACGGCAGCGGCTCGTGCGGCCTCCAGCACGGTCGTGGTCCCCTCGACGACGATCGAGGTGATGTCGGCGGCCGGGTAGCTGGGCAGCGCGGAGGCGCAGTGCACCACGACGTCCGCGCCGCTGAACGCGCCGGCGAGGGCACGCGGGTCGCGGATGTCGCCGGTGAACGACTCCAGCCCGGGTTCCTCCACCGGGCGCAGGTCGAAGCCGCGGACGTCGTGCCCGTCCCGCAGCAGGCGCCCGACCAGGTGCGAGCCGAGCACGCCGGCGGCGCCGGTGACGGCGACGGTCACCACGACGCCACCCGCTCCCGGACGAACCGGCCCAGCAGCCGGGTCATGCCCTCGCCGAGGGTGGCGTCCAGGGCGTCGAGGAACCGTTCGGCCTCCTCCGGCCCGGCCACCAGCGGTGGGCTGACCACGAGCGGGCTGCGGCCGTTGAGCGTGTTGTAGGTGTAGACGTCGTGCTTGCGGTACAGGGTGTGGATCACCGCGGCCGTGATGACCTTCGTGCGGATCAACGGGTCCTTGGCCAGGCCCGCCGGCAGCTTGCCCACCAGGTCCAGCAGCTTCGGCCCGCCGGCCAGGAAGACCCCGAACAACGCGCCCGCGCCGCGCACGTCGGCGACGAGATCGGGGTAGGTCTTCTTGATGCGCTCCAGACCGGGCCGCAGCACGGCTTCCAGCGCACGGGCGCGGGCCGGGTAGTCGTCCTCGACGGCGATGCACACCGCTTCGATCGCGGTGGCGGTCTCCTCGCCGAAGCCGTAGTAGGTGGTGCTGGTGCTTTGCATCATCGCGTCGGTCATGTTGTCGTAGGCCTTGCGGAAGATCGGCTCACGCGCGATGTACGCGGAGATCGACGATTTCCCGCCGCCGAACGACTTCGACGTGGTGACCACGTCCGGCACGAGTCCTTCGTGGCGCATGAAGTAGAACATGCTGCCGGTCTTGCCCCAGCCGGTGTAGATCTCGTCGAAGATCAGCACGATGTCCTCGGCCGTGCACAGTTCGCGCACCCCGCGCAGGAATTCCTCCGAACACCACCGCATGGTGGAGGCGCTGAACGGTTCCACCAGCAGCGCGTAGACATCGCCGCGGGCTTCGGCGACGACCTTGCGCACCGAGTCGAGGTCGTCGTAGTCGAACGTGCGGATACCGGGGATCGTCGGGAACGCGAAGTGGTTCTGGGTGCCGCCGGTCAGGCCGCCGGAACCGAGCAGCTTGCCGTGGAAGCTGTTGTCCGCGCGCAGGATCTGCCGACGGCGTCCGCCGTGGTACTTGTAGGCCAGCTTGACCGCGCCCTCGACCGCCTCCGCGCCGGAGTTGGGCAGGAAGGAGCGGTTCAGGTCGCCGGGCAGGACCGCGGCCAGGTTGTGCCCCAGCGCGGCCAGGTACGGCGAGAAGTAGGTCTTGTGCACCTCCATGCGCCGCTGTTCCTGGAAACGCCTGCGCGCGGCCAGGATGCGCGGGTGGTTGTGCCCGTGGTTGAGCACACCGACACCGCCGGTGAAGTCCAGGACCTTGCGCCCGTCACGCGTGTAGACATATGCGCCCTCGGCGTGGTCGACCAGTTCGCGACCGAAACCGAAGGAGGTCATCAACCGGACCTGGTTCTTGTTGATGTAAGCGCGGTAGAGCTCGTGCACCTCCTCGACGTCGAGTTCTTCGGCCTCCCGCAGACCCATCAATTCGGCCACCCGTCCCCCGATCCAGCTCCCGCGGACACGACCCGGAGCGCCGCCGGAATCCGCTCTCCACCGGCGGCAGCCCCGACCTAGACTCTGCCGGGATCGCGGTCGCGCTGGACAGGACCGCGACCGGACATTGACCGGACACTCTGGGGGGATGATGTCCGACGGCCGATTAGCGCCCGGCGACCTGGGCGCGCTGGTGCGGGAGTGGCGGACGCGGGCGCTGCTGACCCAGGAGGAACTCGCCGACCGCGCGGGCCTCAACGTCCGCACCATCCGCCGGCTGGAGAACGGCGCGCTGCGCCGGCCGCGCAGCACGTCCGTGCGGCTGCTGATCGAAGCCCTGGCCCTGGACCGGGCCGAAGCCGACCTCCTGACCACCGCCGCCGCCGGCCGCGCCCCGCGAGAACCACCGTCCGGCGCGCCTCGGCAGCTGCCCGCCGCCCTCGCCGGCTTCACCGGCCGCGACACCCAGCTGCGCCGCCTGGACGGCTTCCTGCGCGCCGACCCCGACGAGGCGGACGCGACCGCCGTCGTCGCGATCGCCGGTCCGGCCGGGGTGGGCAAGACGTCCCTGGCGGTGCACTGGGCGCACCGGGCCGCCCGCCACTTCCCCGACGGGCAGCTCTACGTGGACCTGCGCGGTTTCGACCCGAGCGGCACGGCGGTGCACCCTTCGGAGGCGCTGCGCGGTTTCCTGACCGCGGACGGCGTGCCGCCCGAACGCGTCCCGGCGGGCACCGAGGCGCAGTCCGCCCTGTACCGCAGCCGGCTGGCCGGGCGGCGCGTGCTGGTCCTGCTGGACAACGCCCGCGACGCTGACCAGGTCCGGCCGCTGCTGCCCGGCGGCGGGACGTGCCTGGTGCTGGTGACCAGCCGCACCCCGCTGTCGGGCCTGATCGCCCACGACGGCGCCCACCCGGTCCTGCTCGACGTGCTCACCCCGACCGAGGCGCAGCACCTGCTGGCCCGCCGCCTGGGTCCGCGCCGCGTCGCCGCCGAACCCGAGGCGGTCGCGGAGATCGTCGCCCGCTGCGCCCGCCTGCCCCTGGCGCTGGCCGTCGTGGCGGCGCGCGCGGCGATCCGGCCCGGTTTCCCGCTGGCCGGTTTCGCCGCCGAGCTCCGGGAGAGCAGCGGCCTGGACGCCCTGTCCGGCCACGACGCGCGAGCCGACCTCCGCAGCGTGTTCTCCTGGTCCACGAACGCCGTGAGCCCGGCCGCGGCCCGCCTGTTCCGCCTGCTCGGCACGCACCCGGGCCCCGACACCAGCACCGCCGCCGCGGCCGCCCTGGCCGCCCTGCCCCTGGCGGAAGCGCGCGCCCTGCTGGCGGAACTGGCCGACGCGTACCTCGTCGTCGAGCACGCTCCCGGCCGCTACACGTGCCACGACCTGCTGCGCGGGCACGCCACCGAACTGGCCCGGATCCACGACACCGAGCAGGACCGGCGGTCCGCCACCCTGCGCGTCCTGGACCACTACCTGCACACCGGCCGGGCCGCCGCCGCCCTGTTCAACCCGCAGCGCACCGAGCCGGCACTCGCGCCGCCCCAGCCCGGCGTGAGCCCCGAGCCCGTCCCGGACTACGCCGCCGCCCTGGCGTGGTTCACCACCGAGCACCGGGCGTTGCTGGCCGCCGCCGACCACGCCGTCCGCACCGGCCACCACCGCCACGCCGCCCACCTCGCCTGGGCCGTGTCCGGCTTCCTGGACCGCCGCGGGCACTGGGAGGACTGGATCCGGTGCCAGGGAACAGCCCTCACCGCCTCCCGGCACCTGGGCGACCGGGCGTTGGAGGCCGACGCCCACCGCAACCTCGGCCGCGCGAACGCCCGCCTGGGCCGCGAGGACGAGGCCTACGAGCACTACCACCAGGCCCTGGAGCTGTACCGGCGGATCGACGACCTGGGCGGCCAGGCCAGGACCCACACCAACCTGGCCCTGCTGCTGGAACAGACCCAGAACCACGCCGAGGCCCTGAGCCACGCCCTCCAGTCACTGTCGATCCACCGCGGCCTCAACGACGACGGGGTCGGTCACGCCAACGCCCTCAACACCGTGGGGTGGTGCTACGCCCTGGTGGGCGACTACCGCCAGACCCTGGTCCACTGCCAGGAGGCCATCGTCCTGCACCGCACCATCAACGACCGGGACGGCGAGGCCGCCACCTGGGACACCCTGGGCTACGCCCACCACCACCTGGGCAACCACCGCCAGGCCACCACCTGCTACCAGGCCGCGATCCGCCTCTACCGGGAACTGGGCGACCGCTACTACGAATCGCTGAGCCTGATCCACCTGGGCGACCTGCACAACGGCGCCGGCGCGCCCACGACGGCCCGCGAGAACTGGCAACGGGCCATGCACATCCTCACCGACCTGAACCACCCGGCGGCGACGGACGTCCAGGCCCGTCTCCAGGGAGCCGTCGAAACCACCCCGTCGACCACCACCCGCTGAGCCCGCGGTCAACCGAGCCAGCGGCCGTCGCGCATGAGGTCGCGGCCTCGAAGTTCGTTCGCCTCCCGCCAGGCCTGGATCCGCCGGGGCACGATCCGGAAGTACTGGTACCGGTCGTCCTCCTTGCGCGGGTCGAACCCGGTGCGCTCGGCGAACGCGTCACCCACGCCGACGTCCAAGTCCTCCACGGGCTCGGCCGCGCCCTCGACCACCACGACGTCCCGCGTGGGTCCCAGGCTCAGGCGGACCCGGCCGTCCGCGCGCAGGTTCCGCGCGGTGACCGAGGCGTAGGGGGTCGAGATCAGGAAGGCGGTGCCGTCCCACAGGAACGACAGCGGGATCAGGTGGACGCCGTCCCGGGGGTGGGAGGTCGCGACCCACAGGTCGACGTCGCCGTCCAGGCGGGCGCGGGTGTCGCGCAGGCGTTCTTGCAGGGCACGCGGCGGCGCGGCGGTCATGCTTCCTCCCTCTGCTCAGGACCGGGTCGCCGGCACGGCTTCCGACCAGGCGAACCCGTCGGGGTCGGTGAACGAGCCCCCGTCGCCGTTGATCGTAATGCGGTGGGAGCCGGTGCCCTCCGGGGCGACGCCGACGTCCTTGGCCAGGGCGCGCCGGCGGTACAGGGCGAGCTTGATCCGCGTCCCGGTGGTGAACTCCGCGTACATGCGGCCGAAGCTCTTGCCGACCGTGAAGCCCTGTCCGGTGTAGAACTTCTTGGTCGCCACGAAGTCCGTGACGCCCAGCAGGAGCACGACCTCGTCGATCTCGCGGGTGAACGGCCCGGTGTCCTTCTTGGCCGAGGTGGCGACCTTCCAGATCGTCCCGTCCGGGGCCTGCACGACACCGCCGTAGCCCCACATCGACTTGGCGGCGGGCTTGAGCACGGTGGCGCCGGCGGCGACGGCGGTCTCGACCAGGCTGTCCACGGTGGACGGTTGGGACACCGTCAGGCCCAGGATGAACCCGCGGAAGCCCTCGGAGGGTTCCTGCGCCGCCCGGAAGCGCAGGACGTCCAAGCCGAACGCGTCGGCGTAGAAGCGCTGGGCGGCCTCGGTGTCGGCCACGTCGAGGGTGAGGGAAGCGATGGTGTTCGTCATGGCCACAACGCTAGGTCGGACGCGGCGGCCGACGCTTCTCGATTCCTGATCGGTCAGTCGCGGAGTCGGCTCAGGGCTTGCGGGGTCAGGTGCCGCGCGAGGCGGTCCAGGAGGGCGGCCACCTCGGCGACCCGGTCGGCGTCGCCGAGGGCCTTGGCCAGCGCGGTGTCGATGGTGGTCGCCCGGACCTGCTCCACCCGGTCGGAGATGCGGGGCGCGGGCTGGATGAGGACCCGTCGACGGTCGGCCGGGTCGGGCTCGGTGACCACGGCGCCGGCCTCGCGCAGCCGGGCCACCGCCGTGGACACGGCGCTCTGCGGCAGGCCGGTGCGCGCGGCGATCTCCCCGACCGCGCTGCCCGGGTGCACCCGCACGTCGCTGACCACGATCAACACCGTCCGGACGCTGCCCGGCTGGTCGCCCAGCCCCTCGGTGGGCAGCGCCTCCTCCCCGATCTTCATCAGGGTCCGGCCCAGCAGGAACAGCTCGACTCCGTCCACGTGACCCAGACTACATCAAGCCAGATACATCAGCCTTGATACATCAGAGTTGATGCATTACGGTCGATCACGTCCGAGACGAAAGGGAAAACCCCGTGAGCACCTCCGGCCAGTTGACCGTCCCCGGCGCGACCCTCCACTACCAGGTCCGCGGCACCGGCCCCGTCCTGCTGATCGCCCAGAGCGGCGAAGGCGACGCCGACCGCAGCACCGACCTGGTCGACCACCTCGCCGACGTCCACACCGTGATCACCTACGACCGGCGCGGCCTGTCCCGCAGCACCCTCGACGACCCGGCCGTGACGCTCGCCCAGCACGCCGACGACGTCCACCGCCTGCTCGCCGCGCTCACCGACGAGCCCGCCGCCGTGCTCGGGTGCAGCCTCGGCGCGTCACTCGGCTTCCACCTGGCGCTGGACCACCCCGAGCAGGTCCGCGTGCTGCTCGCCCACGAGCCCGTCTCCCCGCGCCTGCTGCCGCCCGCCGAGCGCGCGCAGCACGAAGCCGAACTCCGGGAGATCCAGGAGGTGCACCGCCGCGACGGCCTCACGGCGACGTTCGGGATGATCGCCCGGGTGCTCGGCATCGACCCGACCAACCCCGACGCCGAACCCGACCGCACGCCGCAACCCCTGACCCCGCAACGCGTCCGCAACTTCGACTTCTTCGTCGAGCACGACTTCACCGCGATCCTCGACGACACCCTGGACGTCGCCGCCCTCGCCGCCTCCCCCACCCGCATCATCCCGATCGCGGGCGCCACCACCCCGCGCACGGTGTTCGACCACAAGTGCGCCGTGGCCCTGGCCAAGCTGCTCGGCACCGACCTGCACGAGTTCCCGGGCGGCCACAACGGCAACACCACCCACCCCCGCGCCTACGCCAACCGCCTGCGCCTGCTCCTCGGCCACTGAGCCGGTGTCACGGCCTCGTCGCCACGACCCGGTCAGTCCTCGGTCATGACCGGCTCGGTGAGTTTCGCCCCGTCCGCCCGGCCCACGTAGCAGGACGAAGTCCGGTCGGAGGTGCGGTCGCCGCTGGTGGTCGTGCGCAGCTTCCACGCTTCCTCCGTCGGGACGACCACCCAGAACCGCAAGGTGGTCTCCTTGTCCTTCGGGATCACCTTGTCCGACAGGAACACCTGCGTGCACTCGGCGGTGGCTTTTTGCGCCAGTGCCTCCACCCCCGGGTACGGGGCTTCTTTCTTGAAGTCGGTGCCGGAGTTGATGGTGTGCAGCACCTCCACGTCGTGCGGGGCGTAGCAGCCGATCCGGTTGTCGATCCGGCCCGCGCCCTTGGCGGGCACCCAGTTCAGGCAGTCGTTCCGGAACGCCAGCAGGGTGTAGACGCCGATGTCGCCGTCCGGTCCCACGGTCAGCACCGGCTGCATCGCCGGCGACGACGTGCGGACGGGCGACGACGGCGTGGTCGTGGCCGTCGTCAGGTCGGGGACGCCGAGGGTGAAGTACGGCTTGAAGACGGTGGCGTACAACAGGATCGCCGCGCCGATCACGAACAAAGGTGTCAAGGTCGCCGAGAGGATCAGGCCCGTGCGACGGCGGGGTGCGACCGGCACCGGCGGAGGCGTCTCGGTACCGAAAGACCCCACGGGCGCCGGCGGGTCCACGTGCGTGGTGGTGTCGGAGGTCTCGGCCAGGGCGCGTTCGATCAGCCGCCGGGCTTGCGGTGCGCGCAGGCGGCGATCCGGGTCCGGTTCGAGCAGGCCCACGACGAGGTCGAACAACGGCCCGGGGCTCAGCCTCGGCCGGGGGCGCTCGGTCATCACCGCGAGCAGGGTCGCCGAGGTCGTGTCCCGCTCGAACGGGTTGCGGCCCTCGGTGGCGTAGAACAGGGTCGCGCCCAACGCCCACAGGTCCCACGCGGGCGACGCGGGCGCGCCGGACAGCCGTTCCGGCGCCATGTACGCGGGCGAGCCGATCAGCGTGCCGGTGGCGGTCAGCTTCGGGTCCTCCACCGCCTGGGCGATGCCGAAGTCGGTCAGCTTCGCCGGGCCGCGCGCGGGCACCATCACGTTGCCCGGCTTGACGTCCCGGTGCACCACGCCGGCCTCGTGCGCCGCCTCCAGCGCCGACAGCAGCTGCCCGGCCAGGGTCGCCGCCGTGCGCGCGTCCAGCGGGCCGTCCCGGTCGACCAGGTCGTCCAGCGTCGGAGCCGTGATCAGCTCCATGACGATGTAGGTCTGGTCGTCCTCCTTGACCAGGTCGTAGACGGTGACCACGGACGGGTCGGCCAGGCGGCCCGCGATCCGCGCCTCGCGCAGCACCCGCTCCTGGTACACGGCCCGCTCGGCGGCCGGGACGCCGCCGAGGAGCACCAGCTCCTTCACGGCGACGTCCCGGCCCAGCACGGTGTCGTGCCCGAGCCACACGGCCCCCATGCCACCCCGGCCCAGCTCGCGGACCAGCCGGTAGCGCCCGTTGCCCACCTCACGCATGGTCGGGAATCCTGTCAGCCGCCCGGTGCCGACCGGTGAGGCGGTGGGCTCACTCCTCCGGTCGGCGCAACGGCCCGCTGCCGAGCCGGAACGGCTCCACCCCGACGACGTGCCGCGCGTGGGTCGGCTCGACCAGGACCTTGACCCGCTGCTCGCCGGGCACCGTCCACTCGTACCGCGGCACGCCGAGGTACTTGCGCGCCAACGCGTCGATGGACCGGACCGCCTCCTCGCCCAGCACGAACCCCACCACCCGGCCGCGGATCACGACCCGGTCGTAGGGGTTGTCCGGGTCGAACGACGACAGCGACACCCGCGGGTCGCGCCGCACGTTCTCCTCCTTCACCCGCCCCACCGCCGTGTTGAACACGATGTGGTCGCCTTCGACGTCCACCCACATCGGCGACACGTGCGGCGACCCGTCGGGGTTCACCGTGGCCAGGTGCCAGAAGTGCGCCGCCGCGACCCGTGCTCGAACCAACTCGTCCAACACCACGCCTCCCTCGCCCCAGACCGACCCCTGGACTCTCCCACTGCCGGAGACCCCATGCTGGTGCCCGTGGACGGGAACTTGCTGCCGATCGGGCAGTTCGCGCGGCTGGCGCGGTTGAGCGTCAAGCAGTTGCGGCACTACGCCGAGCTGGGACTGCTGGTCCCGGCGCACGTGGACACCGACACCGGGTACCGCTACTACCGGCGCGACCAGGCCCGCCAGGCGCTGTCGATCGCGTTGCTGCGCTCGCTGGACGTGCCGCTGCCGGTGATCGCCGCGGTGCTGGCGGGGTCGGCGGAGGCGCTGGACGGGGTGCGCGCGGCGCAGGAGGAGGAGTTGGCGCGGCGGCGGCGCACCCTGACGGCGTTGCGGCGCGTGCTGGCGGAGGGGTTGCCGGCCACGCCGGTGCGGGTGGTGACCGAGCCCGCCAGGACGGTGGTCGTGGCCCGCGAGCCGGCGGCGGGCGCGGAGGACGTGGCGCGGGCGACGTCGGCGGCGGTGGCGCGGGTCCTGCCGTCGAGCGGTGTGCCGCAGCTGATCGGGCTGTTCCCGGTGGAGCTGGGCGACGCGTTCGAGGTGCGGGTGGCGCTGGTGTCCGAGCAGGGCACCGAGGTGCTGCCCGGCGGCACGTTCGCCTGCGCCACCCACGTCGGCCCCTACGACCAGGTCCCGCTCACCGCGCACGCCCTGCTGGCGTGGTGCGTCGAGCGCGGCCACCCGCTGCGCGGCCCGATCCGCGAGGTCTACGTCTCCGACCCCGCCACCACCGAGCCCGACCACCTCGTGACCCACCTGATGATCCCCTTGGAGGACCGAGCATGACCCCGACGACCACCACCCACGGCCCGGTCACGTGCCTGAGCGTCACCGGACAGGGTGAGCCGGGCGGCACCGAGCACGTCACCGCGATGCAGGCGCTCTACACGGTGGCCGCCGCATTGGGTGTCCGTCCCGGCCCCCTGGAGGGCCAGTGGTGGGCGGAGGACGACCGGCCGGCGCTGGAGGTGCCGCGCTCGCTGTGGCGGTGGCACCTCCTGCTCCCGGTGTCCGCCGCGCCCGAGGACGTGGAACGCGCCCGTGAGCAGACCCGGGCCACGTGCCGTGCCGTGGACCGGGTGCGGCTGGCCACCATCGCCGAGGGCGAGTGCGTGGAACTGCTGCACGACGGCCCGTTCAGCGAGGAACACCTGTCGCTGAAGGTCATGGAGGAGTTCATCGCCGCCCAGGGCCTGGCGCACAACGGCCTGCACCACGAGATCTACCTGACCGCCCTGGACGACCCGGCCCCGCGAACCCTGCTGCGCCAACCGGTCCGCAAGGCCGGGTAGCCGTCAGCGCTCCACGACCGGGTCGGTGAGCACGTAGACCGCGCCGGTGAGGCCGTGGGAGACCGGCCTGGGACGGGTGGTCGGCGGCACCAGGCGCAGGACGCCGGTCACGCGCACGTCCCGGCCGGCGTCCGCGCCCCACGCGGCCAGGTGCTCGACGTAGACCGGCGGCTCGCCACCCTCGGGCACGAGCACCGCGCCGGCGTGGGCGTCGTGCGCGGTGCCGCGCAGCGTGACCCGCCGGCCGAGGTGGGCGTCGAGGTCGATCACGGCACCCTCGCGAAGGCCACGGAGTACACCTGGGCGTCGAAGTCCAGCAGCGGGCGGGAGTAGAACCGCTTCGTGCTCTGGTAGACGACCATGCCGGGCTCGGCGTGGTTGGCGTGCCACCAGTTCCCGTTGTCCTCGTCGTACCAGCCGTAGTCGAAGTTGACGTACCCCGGGCGGGCGACATAGCGGTACTTGCTCATGTCGACCTGCCCGGTGCCGGGGTCGGACCGGAACGCGGCGGCGGCCTCCTCGTCGGTCCAGGACGGGTCCTGCTTGCGCCAGAACCGCTTGGAGAAGACCGACGCGGTCAGCTCGGCCGGGTCGATCCAGGACGGGTAGGCGGCCACGACGTCGCGCAGACCGCTCAGCAGCGGGTGCCGCCGGACCAGCGCCGCGTACTCCCGGGGCGTCGGCCGGGACGCCAGCACCTCGTTGAGCGCCGCCTGCGCCGCCCGCGCCCGCGCGAAGGTGTCGAACGACAGCCCCAGCGGCGGGTTCACCACGTCGTCGCGCTCCAGGTTCACCACCGTCACACCGATGCACCCCCGCGCGAGAGTAGCCCGCTCTTCGTCGGTCATCGCGCGCCCGTGCTGCCGCTCCCAGGCGGCGACGTAGTCCGCCACCTCCCATTCGAGGTGGGAGACCCCGGGCGGCAACGCCGGCGCGATCGGCTTGGCGGCGGTCGTGACACCCGGCGGTGCCGCCAGCGCGTGGGTCATCGGCGCCGTGGAGACGCCAAGGCCCAACACGACGGCCACCAGCACACGCGCGAACCACTTCGGCACTTGCGAACCTCGCATTCCCGGTGGGTGTGACGGAACGGGTCGGCCGCCGGGAATTCCGCGCGGCCGACCCGGTTTTCGCCAGGTCACCTGACGATCGTGATGTCCCGTTCCTGCTCGGCGGAGCCCCAGTCGTTCTGGGTCCACACGCTCAGCGACGCCGTCGTGTAGGCGGTGCCCGGTCGGAACGCCTTGGTCCGGGAGACGACCGTGACGTAGACCTGCTGGAAGGTGCCGGTGCACTCGGGGATCGGGACGTACCGGTCACCCGTGGCGATGTCGCCGCGCACGTTCTGCGTGACCTGCACGAACAGCGACCCCGAAGCGCCCTTCGCGCACACGACGGTGGTCGGCACGGACACGGCGGCGCCCCGCGCCTCCAGCGTCGCCGTCGACTCGACGGCCAACGCCGCCACCGCCGCTTCGTCCAGCTGCGCGGTGTCCGCGACGGCGGGCAGCGCGCTCCCGACCAGGGCGGCGGCGGTCAGAGCGAGGACGGGAATTGCCCTCATCATCTCCTCCTCGGATTTTTTCACCTTCGGCGCGCCACCACCTGTTTTGCGGCGACGCCAACCGAACAATGACGTTAGCCAGCCCCGAGCACGCGTTTCAAGAAATGACAAAACCAATCATTACCAATTCCGCACGGCACCCCGTTCCCGGTGGTGGCCCGCCGGTTGATCCGCCAACCGCACCACTTCCACCCGCCCCGACGGCCCCGCCTCCGGCCCTCCGACCCACACGGTGCGGTTGACGCATAACCAGCTTCACGGTTCGTCGTGCACCCGCTGTGCACCGCACCCCGCCGCCGGCAGAATCCCCGGGCTATGCGCACGGCGCTGCTGATCGCGACCGACACCTACACCGACCCCACCTTCCGCGCCCTGCGCGCGCCCGCACTGGACGCCGTCGAGCTGGACCGGGTGCTCGCCGACCCGGCGATCGGCGAGTTCCGCACCGAGGTGCTGCTCAACCGGCCCGCGCAGGAGGTCCGGCAGCGGGTGGACGAGGTGTTCGCGACCGCCGGCGTGGAG
Organism: Saccharothrix variisporea; assembly: GCF_003634995.1. GTDB lineage: Bacteria > Actinomycetota > Actinomycetes > Mycobacteriales > Pseudonocardiaceae > Actinosynnema > Actinosynnema variisporeum. The sequence goes on from NZ_RBXR01000001.1 coordinate 995,834, forward strand.
GACCTGGTCCTGCTCTACCTCTCCGGCCACGGCGTGAAGGACCAGACCGGCGCGCTGCACTTCGCCGCCACGGACACCCGGCACGACCTCCTGCCGTCCACGTCCGTGTCGGCCCAGTTCGTGCGGCAGGTCATCGACCGGAGCCGGGCCAGTCGCGTGGTGGTGTGGCTGGACTGCTGCTACGGGGGCGCGTTCCCCAGCGGGATGACGCCGCGCGCGGGCGGCGACGTGGACGTGGTCGAGCAGCTCGACGACGGCCGCGGCTGCGTGGTGATGACCGCCTCCACGCACATCCAGTACGCCTACGAGCCCGACGGGTCCGTGCACGACGAGGCGCAGCCGTCGGTGTTCACCCGGGCGATCGTGGAGGGCCTGCGCACCGGCGCGGCGGACCTCGACGGCGACGGCGCGATCACCACCCGCGACCTGTACGCCTACGTCTACGAGCGCCTGCGCCGCGAGAGCCCCGACCAGACGCCGACCACCAGCGGTGTCGTCGCCGGCGACCTGCGCATCGCCCGCGTCGGCACCCCGCTGCCCGCGGGCCTGCCCGACGAACTGCGCCGGCTGGTCCGCAGTGCCGACCCCGCCTTGCGGGAGGAGGGCGTCCGGCTGCTCCGAGCGCGCACCGACCCCGTGTCCGCGGAGGCACTGCGCATGCTCGCGGCCGGCGAGGACCGGGACCTGGCGGTGGCGGCCGGCGCGATGCCGAGCCTGCCGACGGACCCTCCGCCGTCACCGGTCTTCGCCGGTCACGCCCAGCTCCTGCGATACGCCGGCGGCGCACCGGCCTTCAGCCCCGATTCGTCGCTGCTGGCCGCCGGCGTCACCGTCTGGGACACCGTCAGTTGGCGATCGGTGGGACCCGTGCGCCTCGACGGCAATTCCTTCGCGTTCAGCCCCGACGGGCGGTTGTTGGCGGTCGACAAGCACCCGGGTGCCTCCCTGTACTCGACAGCTTCGTGGACCTCGCAGGGTCAAGTCGCGCAACCGAGTGACGGTCACCTCCCGAGCACGGGACGGCTGGCTTTCAGCTTCGACGGCCGGACCCTCGTGCGCTGGCGGTTCGACCGCCCGCCGACGCTGTGGGTGGCGGTCGAGGACCAGTGGCAGCACCGACCGCTCCACCTGGGCCGGGTGCTCTCCGCGCACGTCGCCGCCACGGCGCCGAGGATGGTGACCCTGACGGTGGACAGCGAGGTCCAGGTCTGGAACACGTCCACCCGCAGACCCATCGGCACCGCGTTCCGCACCGACCCTCCCACGCGCGCGGTCGCGCTCAGCCCGGACGGCAAGCTGCTCGCCGCCGCGAACGCCACGCAGACCTCCCTCCTGCGCACCGGTGACCGCAGCGTCGTCACCACCCTGCCCGGCGGGGTGTGGTGGCAGGACGGGCTGGCTTTCAGCGCGGACGGCCGCCTTCTCACGACCGCCGGCCGGGACGGTGTGCGGGTGTGGAGCGTGCCGACCGGTCGACTGCGCCAAACGATCGACACGGAGCTCCGGGACGTCGTGTTCAGCCCTGACGGGCGGTTGATGGCGGGTGTCACGCGCAACGGCGGCGTGTGGTTGTGGGCGACCGACCCGGACGACCTGCGCCCGCTGCCGGCCCCACCGCCACTGCCGCCCACGGCCGCGCTGCGGGAGGAGAAGCTCGACGCGGCCGGCCGACCGGCGTCGGTCGGGGCGGTGTCGGCGTTCGCGGTCGGGTTCGGGCTGGTCCTCCTGATCGCCGGCTTGTCCTGGGTCACGGCGGCGCTCGCCCTGGCCGTGGGGTTGGGCTCGGCGTTCGCGGTCGGTGGGACGGTCTTGCGAGTGCTGACGCGGTGAATTGTCGTACCCCCTCGCTACCTTGATCACGACTCGATCGAAGGGGGAGGTAGCGATGTCCGGCACGACGTACCTGGAGCTGTCCGAGGCTGGTGGGGGCGCGCACAAGTTCTACGAGGTGCGCGTGGAGGACACCGAGGTCACCATCACCTACGGGCGCATCGGCGAACAGGGGCAGGTCCGCACGGCGACCTTCGCCGACCACGCCAAGGCGCTCAAGGCGGCGGAGAAGAAGATCGGCGAGAAGGTCCGCAAGGGCTACGCGCCGGCGGTCAAGGGGATGCGGCAGCGGCGGCCGGTGAGCCGGCGGCAGATCGTCAGCACACGCTCGACCGCGCACCAGGCGCCGGTGCTGTGGCGGTTCGCGTCCGGCGCGCCCGCGTTCGGCATCTTCGTCGACGAGGAGAGCGCGTGGGTGGGCAACGAGAACGGCGACGTCTTCACCCTCACCCACGACGGCCGGGTCACCGGGCGGTTCGGGCTGCCCGACTCGGTGAAGTGCATCGTGGCCGACGACTTCTGGATCTACGCGGGGTGCGACGACGGCAAGGTGTACGACCTGGGCGCCAAGGTGCCGCGGGTGGCGTACGAGATCGCGGAGGACGTCGACATCTACTGGCTGGACATCCACGACGGCGTGCTGGGCGTGTCCGACCGGCAGGGCCGGGTGACGGTGGTGGACCACGAGGACGAGTTCCAGTGGTCGATGCCCGCCACCGGCAACAGCGCGTGGATGGTCCGCTGCTCGGACGAGGGCGTCTTCCACGGCCACTCGCGCGGCGTCACCCACTACACCGGGCGGGGGCACCGGGCGTGGCACTCGGACACCGTGGGCGAGGTGCTGTTCGGGTGGCAGGAGCGCACAGAGGTGTTCGTGGGCACGAGCCGGGCGTGGGTGCACCGGTTCGCCAAGTCCGACGGGCGCAAGACAGGCGATTACCGTTGTGACGCACCGGTGTTCTCGTGCGCGACATCACCGGACGGCGAGTTCGTGTTCGCCGGCGACAACCAGTCCTCGGTGTACTGCTTCGCCGCGGACGGCACAAGGCTGTGGAAGCTCGCCACGGGCTGCGGTTCGGCGTTCTCCATGCAGTACCGGGACGAACGGCTCTACCTGGTAACCACAGACGGCTCACTGGCTTGTGTGGACGCCAGCCCCTCCGCCGTACACGCCGCCGAACAGGGCCACCTGCCACCACGCCAAGACATCAAGGCCGGCGCCATCGCCCGCGTGGAGGCCACAGCGGAGGTCGAGTTCGTCTCGCACCCGGCCCCGGGCGAGGGCGTGATCGTGGAATGCGTCCAGGAAGCAGGCCGCCTGAGGGTCCACGTGGTCTCGGAAGGCTACGACCGAACATGGGGCGTGCAGTTCCCGAAGAACATCCGCATCCCCGGCGCCCGCTACCTGGTCTCCGAAGTCCTCACCTCCGCTGGCGGCTCCTTCTACCGAACCCGAGGAGAGATCAAACGCCTCTCTTGATCTCGACGCCGGCAGCCCACCTCCGACCCGAGCCCCATTTCGGCGGTTGACCGACGTCCGACCGCGCACGAGCGTCGACCGGCGGGAGGACGGCCCTGGTGGACCACACCGCCAACCTTCCGCCGGCCACGACGAACACGGCGACCGGTCGAGCGGGCCAGGTGGTGCAGACCGAGGCCGCTGTCATAGCCGGCGGCGTACACCTGCACGAAAAAAGGCGGCCCTCTGCCGCCATACTCAACATATAGCCGACATGGGGTCTTGCCGCAAGACCCCCGTTGTGGTGCACGATCGGCGGCCCGAACTGACCACAGGATTGGGCGGTACATGTTCGACGTGATCATCGCGGGGGCTGGGCCGACGGGTGTCATGCTGGCCGCGGAGCTCCGGTTGCACGGGGTGGGTGTGGTGGTGCTGGACAAGGAACCCGAGCCCACCAAGGTCGTGCGGGGGCTCGGGTTGCACGCGCGCAGTCTCGAAGTGCTGGGGCAGCGCGGCATCGTGGACCGGTTCCTCGCGGTCGGCAAGCAGCACCCGGTCGGGGGGTTCTTCGCGGGCATCGCCAAGCCGCAACCCGACCGCCTGGACACCACCCACCCGTACGTCCTGGCCATCCCGCAAACCACGACCGAACGGCTGCTGACCGAACGCGCGCTCGAACTGGGCACCGACATCCGGCGCAACCGCGCGCTCGTCGGCCTGACCCAGGACGACCACGCCGTCACCGCCGAACTGTCCGACGGCACCACCCTGCGCGCCCGCTACCTCGTCGGCTGCGACGGCGGGCGCAGCGCGGTGCGCAAGCTGCTGGGCATCGGCTTTCCCGGCGAACCCGCCCGCAAGGAGTGGGTGCTGGGCGAGGTCCGGGTGACCACGCCGCACGACGAGCTGATGGCGTCGGTCATGGAGCTGCACAAGACCCGGCACGGGTTCGGCGCGATCCCGCTCGGCGACGGCGTGTACCGGGTCGGCGCGCCCGCGCTCGACGTGGCCGAGGACCGCACCGTCCCGCCGACGCTCGACGAGCTCAAGGACGCGGTCCGGGCGGTGGCCGGCACGGACTACGGCGTGCACTCGCCGCGTTGGCTGTCCCGCTTCGGCGACGCGACCCGGCTGGCCGACCGGTACCGCGAGGGCCGCGTGCTGCTGGCGGGCGACGCGGCGCACGTCCACCCGCCGCTGGGTGGGCAGGGCCTCAACCTCGGCATCCAGGACGCGGTGAACCTGGGGTGGAAGCTCGCGGGGACGCTCGCGGGCTGGGCGCCGCCGGACCTCCTGGACACCTACGAGGCCGAACGTCGCCCGGTGGCCGCCGACGTGCTGGACAACACCCGCGCCCAGGTCCTGCTGACCACCCACGAGCCGGGCCCGCGGGCCGTGCGCCGGCTGCTCGCCGAGCTGATGGAGTTCGAGGAGGTCAACCGGTTCCTGCTGGAGAAGGTCATGGCGACCGCCATCCGCTACGACTTCGGCGGCGACCACCACCTGGTCGGGCGGCGCCTGCCCGACCTGCCCCTGAAGACCGGTCGCGTCCACGACCACCTGCACACCGCCCGCGGCGTGCTGCTGGACCAGACCGGGCGGCTCTCCGTCGCGGGCTGGGCGGACCGGGTGGACCACGTCGTGGAGGTGAGCGAGGAGTTGGACGTGCCGGCCGTGCTGCTGCGCCCCGACGGCCACGTGGCGTGGGTCGGCGACGACCAGCGGGACCTGCTCGACCACCTCCCCCGCTGGTTCGGCCCGGCCTGAGAAGACTCCCGGAGGGCCGGCCACCCCCCTGGAGTCCTCAGGCCGGCTGCCCCGAGCGGACACGGGCCCCAGCCAGCGCCTGTCGCAGGACCAGCCCGACCACCGCCGCGATCGCCATCCCGTTGACCGCGTGCAAGCCGAACACCAGCGGCCCGGTCGGGTCGTCCAGCGTCCGGGCGACCTTCGCGATCACGACCTGCACCCCGGTCAGCGCCACCACCACCGCGGGCAGCCAGATCAGCCGGCGGGGCAGCTTGGCCACCCCCGCCACCACGGCCATGACCAGCGGCAGCAAGAAGGTCACGTAACCGAGGGCGTGGTGGGGCCGGTAGAGGGCACCGCTGCCGAACGCGCCGCTCGCGGCGAAGAAGAACTCCGCCGCCACCACGAGCGCGAGAAGGACGGTCAGCACGGCGAACACCCTGCGCATGGCGCAACTCCTCAAGGTCGTCACATATCGTCTGCACACATGACGACGCAGCGCGCGGAGATGTCAGGCCGAGCCGGCACCCGGTCCGGGCACGACCAGCGCCGCCACCTGACCGGCCTCGCCTACCGGCTGCTGGGTTCCGCGGCCGAGGCCGAGGACGCCGTCCAGGAGACCTACGCCCGCTGGTACGCCCTGTCCCCCGCCCAGCGCGACGCCATCGTCTCCCCCGACGCGTGGATGACCACCGTCGCCGGTCGCGTGTGCCTGGACCAGCTCGGCTCCGCCCGAGCGCGGCGCGAGCGGTACGTCGGCGACTGGATCCCCGAGCCGCTGCCCGCCTCGAACGCCACCGACGCCGCCGACCCCGCCGACCGCGTGACCCTCGACGAGTCGATCACGATGGCGTTCCTGGTGGTCCTGGAGACGATGACCCCGGCCGAACGGGTGGCGTTGATCCTGCACGACGTCTTCTGCCACCCCTTCGCCGAGATCGCGGAGGTCGTCGGCCGCACCCCGGCCGCCTGCCGCCAGCTCGCCTCCTCCGCCCGCCGCCGCCTGCGCACCGGCCGGCCGCCCGCGTCGCCCGACCGGCAGGCCGAACTCGTCCGGGAGTTCAAGCGGGCGTGGGAGGCCAAGGACATCGCCGCTCTGGTCGGCCTGCTCGACCCCGACGCCACCATGACCGCGGACGGCGGCGGCGTGGTCCGCGCCGCCCTGCGCCCGATCCGCGGCAGCGAGCGGATCGCCCGGTACGTGCTGGAGCGGACGGCCGGCCTGACCATCCTGGAACGCACGGTCAACGGCCTGCCCGGCCTGGTCGCCCAGCTCGACGGCGTGACGGTCACGGTGGCGGCGTTCGACCTGACCGGCGACCGGATCGGGCACGTCTGGGCGGTCCGCAACCCCGAGAAGCTGAGGCTGTGGCAGTCCACAGAGGACACGCCGTGGCACGCTGTGCCGACCGACCGAGTGGGAGTACCGTCCGTGGTGGAGCCGGGAGGACTCGCGTGATGCGGGATCTGCGGTTGTGGTTCTCGCCGTCCCGGATGCTCGCCGAGGGCACGACGCCGGACTACCGGTTCTCCCTGGCCAACGAGCGCACCTTCCTGGCCTGGATCCGCACCGCGCTGGCCCTGGTCGGCGCGGGACTCGCGGTCGACCAGTTCCTGCCGGACCTGCACGCGCCGCTGCGCACCGCCGTCGCGCTGACCGCCGTGGGCCTGGGCACGGCGTGCGCGTTGCGGGCGGTCCACCACTGGGTCCGCTGCGAACGCGCGATGCGCCGCGGCGAACCCCTGCCGGTGACCCGGTTCCCCGCGGTGCTGGCGGTCGCGCTCTTCGCCCTGTCCTGCGCGGTCATCGTCACCATCGTGGTGAGCGGCCCGTGACCGACCCCGGCCCCCGACCGGAACGCACCGGCCCCCAACCGGAGCGGACCGGGCTGCAACCGGAACGCACCGCCCTGGCCTGGCGCCGCTCGGCGCTCACCTGCACCGTCGTCGCCCTCCTGGCCGCCCGCGAAGCCACCGCACACCCGATCGCGCTGGCCGTGGTCATCCCGGCGTGGCTCCTGTTCTGCGCGATCGCCTACCTGCGAGGCCGCACCACCACCCGCCCGCTCCCCCACCTCGTGCCGGCCGTCACCACCGCCTCGGTCCTGGCCCTGGCCGCCGCCGCGCTGCTCGTCCGGTGAGGTTCAGTTGGACGTGAACGACTCGATGTAGACGTGCTGCGGCTGCGCCGACCGGTTGACCACGACGTTCACCGCCTGCTCGTACGCCCCGTGCCACCGCTCGACCTGCCAGGACTCCACCCGGTCTTCACGCCCGAAGTCCCACGTGATCTCCGAGTCCGCCGGCGGGCTGATCGGCGGCCCGCTGTCCGGGAACACCGGCTTCCACTGCACCACCGGTGTGTTGCCGTCGATCCCCACCGCGGCCAGGAACTCCGCCACACAACCGTCCGGAGCCGTGAAGTCCATGTACACGCTGTTGCCCACGAAAGTGGAGTCCACGTAGTACTTCGCCGTCTCCTGCGCGCACGGCGGCAACGCCACCGCCGACACCTCCTGGGCCTCGCCGAAGTCGAGCTTCGACCAACTGCTCGGGTAGGCGTGCGGGTCCGACGGGCCGCGCATGACCAGCAGGGCGCCGCCGATCATCGCCGCCGCGCACGCCAGCGTGCCGACGAAGGCAAAGAGGATCTTCACGAGGTGGAAGCCTAATACCCGGCCCGGAGACCCAACCGCTCGGCGAACGCGGACATCTGGTCACGCTGCTCCGCGGGGTCCGCGCTGGTGGCGCTCACGACCACCCGCGTCACCCCCTGCTCGGCGAACACCTCCGCCTGCTCCACGCCCATGTCGATCGAAGCCCACCGCGTGTACTCCAAGCGCCCGGGGTCGCGACCCGCCGCCTCGGCCGTGTCCCGCACCAGCCGCCACTGCGCGTCGCGCTCGTCCGGCGTCAACGCCCCGCCCGGGAAGTACCCGTCACCGCGCAGACCGGCCCGCCGAGCCGCCGCCCGACTGGACCCTCCCACGTGGATCGGGAGCGAGCCGCCCCCGTGCACCTTGGGGAAGCTGCACAAGTCGTCGAACTCGAAGAACTCCCCGCGGTGGCTCACCCCGTCCTCCCCGCCCTCCCACAGCAGGCGCAGCACGTCGATCGACTCGTCGGTCCGCCGTCCCCTGGTGGCGAAGTCGACGCCGACCGCCTTCGCCTCGCCGGGCAGGACCCCCAGACCCACGGTGAGCAGGCGCATCCGGCCGCGGGACAGGACGTCCACCGTCGCCAGGCGCTTCGCCAGCACGACCGGGTGGTGGTAGGGCAGCAGCAGGACCCCGGTCCCCAGCAGGATCCGGCTGGTCGCGGCGGCGAGGAAGCTCAGGGTGTCGACGGGGTCGGCGTAGGGCAATCCCGCCGGGATCTGGTGGCCGCCCACCGCCGCGCCCGGGTACACGGCGATGTGCTCGGGGACGTACAGGGCCTCGAAACCGCACTCCTCGGCGTGCCGCGCGTAGGCGACCACCCGGTCGGGGTCCACGCCGAAGTACGGGGTGCTGTAGCTGATCGCGAACTTCACGTCTTCCGACGCTATGCCTTGACGCCCACGTCAAGGCAAGCGCGTCACGACCTCAGCCGACAGCCCGGCGCACCAGCTCCGCGATGCGCTCCTCGACCTTCGGCGTCACCTCGGTGAGGGCGAAGTGCGTCGCCCACATCTCGCCGTCGTCGAGCCCGGCCGCGTCGTTGAACCCCAGCGTGGCGTAGCGGGTCTTGAACTTGTCCCGGTTCTGGAAGAAGCACACGACCTTGCCATCCAACGTGTACGCGGGCTGGCCGTACCACAGCTTCGGCGCGAGCGTCGGGGCGTTGGCGGTGATGACGGCGTGCACGCGCTCGGCCATGACCCGGTCGGCCTCCGGCATCTCGGCGATCTTCGCCAGCACGTCCTGCAGCCACTCCGCCTCCTTGTCGGCGGCGGACTTGCGGCGGGCGTCCTTCTTGACCTCGCGGGCGTGTTCCTTCATGGCCGCACGCTCTTCGGCGGAGAAACCTTCGTACGCGGCGGTCTTGGTGCTCATCGGGAGATCTCCTCGAGGACTGGAAGCTGGTCGGTGACTTCGGGCTCGGCAACGGCCGGCACGGGTTCGGCGGCGGCCGGCGTGGATCCGGCGGCGGCCGGCGCGGGCTGGGCAGCCCCGGTCGCGATCGCCTCGGCGGCGCCGGGTACGCGGTAGAGGCACATCAGTGCAGCACCCCCGGCTCGGTGTCGGTGAACCTCATGCCGACAACGCTAATCGCCGCGCCCCGACCCCTGCTTCTCCAATCCTGATCGGTCACCGCAGGGTCAGCGCCGTGGAGGCCGCGATCCGGGTCAGCTTCTCCGGGTTGCGGACGAAGTACAGGCCGGTGATGCGGCCGTCCGCCACATCGCACGCCAGCACGCCGTCGACCTCCCCGTCCACGTGGAACAGGATGGCGGGGTTGCCGTTGAACACCGCCGGCTCGGTCACCAGGTCCGCCTGGGTCTTGGCGATGCCGCCCAGCACGTACCGCACGAGCTTCTCCGCCCCGACCACCGGCCGCAGGGCCGCCTGCTTCACGCCGCCGCCGTCGGCGGTCAGCACGACGTCGGGCGCGAGGACGTCCAGCAGCCCCTGGAAGTCCCGGGTGTCCAAGGCCCGCCGGAACGACTCCACCACCGCCCGCACCTCGCTCGCCGCGACCGCCTTGCGGGGGCGGCGGGCGTCGACGTGACGACGGGCGCGGTGGGCGATCTGGCGGACGGTCTCGCGGGTCTTGCCCACGGCCTCGGCGATCTCGTCGTAGCCGACGTCGAAGGCCTCGTGCAGCACGAACACGGCCCGCTCGGTCGGTGACAGCGTTTCCAGCACCAGCATCATCGCCATCGACACGCTCTCGGCGAGCGTGACGTCCTCGGCGACGTCCGGGGTGGTCAGCAACGGCTCGGGCAGCCACGGGCCGACGTAGGCCTCCTTGCGGCGCTGGAGGGTGCGCAGCCGGTTGAGCGCCTGGCGGGTCGTCACCCGGACCAGGTAGGCGCGCTGGTCGCGCACCTCCGCCTGGTCCACCTCGACCCATCGCAGCCAGGTCTCCTGGAGCACGTCCTCGGCGTCGGCCGCCGACCCGAGCATCTCGTACGCGACGGTGAACAACAGGTTGCGGTAGGTGACGAACGCCTCGGTCGCCGACTGCCCGATGTGCTCACCCACGACACCCCGCCCCTCGTCCACGCCGTCGATCTTCGCCCATGCCGATCAGCGCACGCGCACCGGCTCGGCTCCGACCAGCTCACCGCGCTTGGGGTCCTTCAGCCACGCGTTCCGCGCGCCGGGCTTGCGCGCCTCGCTCGCCAGCTGCTTGACGGTGCTCTTGCACACGAACTCCTTGATCACCGCGCCGAGCCGACCGCCGACGTGCCGCTTGGTCGCCTTGTCGTCCCGCGAGGCGAACTGGAAGATCCCGGCCCGACGCCCGAGGCTGACGCACAGCCCGGCGAACCCCACCTGCACCACCGCCGGCTGCTCGCCCGCGATGCGGCTCAGCACGGTCTCCGCGGCCTGTGGCCCCAGCTGGACCGCCGACTGGCACCCCATCCGGTAGGGCAGGTCCGAGGGTGCGGCGCAGTCGCCGGCCGCGACGATCCGCACGTCGTCGACGCTGGTCAGCGTCTCGTCGGTGCGCAGGCGACCTTCGGCGTCGGTGCTCAGCCCGCTGCGCGCGGCCAGGTCCGGCACCCCGAACCCGGCGGTCCACACGGTCACGTCGCCCTCGACCACCCGCCCGTCGGCCAGCCGCACGGCGTCCCGCTCGACCTCGACCACGTCGGTGCCCTCGACCACGACGACCCCCAGGTCGGCGAGCCGCCGAGCCACCGCGCGCCGCCCCTTCGGGTGCAGGTACGGCCCCAGCACGCCACCGCACACCAGCGTCACCGCACGTCCCCGCTCGGCCAGTTCGGCGGCCGTCTCGATCCCGGACGCGCCGCCCCCGACGACCGTCACCGCGCCGGCGGCGTCCAGCACCGGCCGCAGCCGCTCAGCCTGCTCCAGGGTGGAGATCGGGTAGGCGAACTCGGCCGCCCCCGGCACCTCCGGCGCGGCGGCGGCACTGCCCACCGCGTACACGAGGTAGTCGTAGCGGAGGACGTCACCACCGGCGAGCTCCACGACCCGCCCGGCCGCGTCGATCCGGGTCGCGGTGTCCACCACCAGCCGGACCCGCTCGGCCAGCACGTCCCGGTACTCGACCACCGCCGGATGGGTGCCGCCCGCCAGCTGGTGCAGCCGGATGCGCTCGACGAACGTCGACCGGGCGTTGACCAGCGTCACGGTCACGTCGTCACGGCGGGTCAGCCGGTTGGCCGCCATGACCCCCGCGTACCCGCCGCCCACCACGACCACATCGGTGCTCATCTCGGTGTCTCCTCAGCTCGGGGCCCGTTACGACCCCAAGACACCGCACCCCGCCCCGCCGTGACAGGCCGTGACGCACGTCACTCAGACACCCTCGGCCAGGACGTAGACCCACGCCTCGACCCCGGACGCCAGCGGCACGCGCACCCGCGTGTAGGCGTCCACCTCGTACTCGTCGGCCGCCGCCAGGTCCGCCTCGGTCAGTTCGAACACCGTGCCGGCCACGCCGTCCCCGCCCTCCGCCGGGCGCAGCACGGGGTGCCGGTCGCTGCCGCTGGTGGCGATGACGTCCGGGTCGGTGATGGTCACCTCGGCGAGTTCGTAGCCGGTGATCACGTCCGGCCGGCCGGGCAGTTCGCGGCCGAACAGGGCTTGCTGCACGGCCGGCTGCTGGAGCGTCCCATACGAGAAGAGCAAGATCACGCGCCCCAGCCAACCAGACGACCCTCACACCGCATAGGTGTGGATCTCCGTGGCCTTCAGCACGGCCCACAGCCGGTCCCCCGGCTCCAGGCGCAGGTCGGCCACGGTCGCGGTGGTGACGTCGGCGAACACCGCCGGTGTCCCGGCCAGCTGGACCCGGGTGGTGTGGGCGTGCTGCTCGACGCCGACGACGGTGACGGGCCACGTGTTGCGCGGGCTGCCCGCCGGTTGCTCCGGGTACAGCCCGACCGCGGTCGGCGAGAACACCACGTGCACCTCCCCGGCCACGGGTTCCGCCACGGTCAGCCGCCCACCGTCCACGAGCGACACTTCGGTGCCGTCCGCCCACCCCCGGTACAGGTTCAGCCCGACCAGGTGCGCCACGTAGTCCGTGCGCGGCCTGCGAACGACCTCCGCCGGTGTCCCCTCCTGCACCACCCGCCCGCCTTCGAGGATGACGATCCGGTCGGCCAGCACCATCGCGTCCAGCGGGTCGTGGGTGACCAGCAGCGTGTGGCCGGGGTAGTCCCGGAGGTGCCGGCCGAGGTCGGACCGGACCTTGAGGCGCGTGCTCGCGTCCAGCGCGGCCAAGGGCTCGTCCAACAGCAACAACAGCGGGTCCGTGGCCAGCGCACGAGCCAGCGCGACCCGCTGGGCCTGCCCGCCGGACAACGTCCGCGGCTTGGCGCGGGCGAACTCGGCCAAACCCACCTTGTCCAACCACTCCAAGGCCACCGCGTTCGCCGCCGTCTTCGGGGTGCCACGAGCCCGCAACCCGAAAGCCACGTTGTCCAGCGCGGTCATGTGCGCGAACAGCAGGTAGTCCTGGAAAACCACACCCACAGGCCGCTTGTCCACCGGCAGAGCGTCCCAGGTGGACCCTTCCACCTGGACCCGGCCACCGCCGACCAACCCTGCCAACGCCCGCAGCGCGGTCGTCTTGCCCGCCCCGTTGGGACCCAGCAGCGCCACGACCTCGCCCGGCGCGATGGTGAGGTCCAACTCCAACCGGAAGTCCCCGCGCGCCACGCGGATGGCGGCCTCCAGGGTCATGCCGCACCCCTGATCCACCGGTCCCGCAGGCCGGCCAGCACCCCCACCGATACGAGCAGCAGCACCACGCTGAGCACGATCGCCGCGTCCGGGTCGCTCTCCAGGGCCAAGTAGACCGCCAGCGGCATGGTCGTGGTCTCGCCGGGGTAGTTGCCCGCGAACGTGATCGTCGCGCCGAACTCCCCCAACGCCCGCGACCAGCACAGCACGGTCCCCGCCACGAGACCGGGCAGCACCGACGGCAGGGTCACCCGCCGGAACGCCAGCCACCGCGACGCGCCCAGCGTCGCCGCCGCCTCCTCGAACCGGGGATCGGCCGCGCGCAACGCGCCCTCGACGGAGATGACCAGGAACGGCATGGCCACGAACGCCTCCGCCAGCACGACCCCCGCCGTGGTGAACGGCAGCGAGATCCCGAACCAGGCGTCCAGGTACTGCCCGACCAGGCCGCGCCGCCCGAGCACGAGCAGCAACGCGACACCGCCGACCACCGGCGGCAACACCAGCGGCACGGTCACCAACGCCCGCAACACCCCGCGTCCGGGCAGGTCGCTGCGCGCCAGCACCCAGGCCAGCGGCACTCCCAGCACCACGCACACCACCGTCGCCAGGCTCGCGCACACCAGCGACAGCAGCAGGGCGTCCCCGACCTCGGCGCTGAAGAGTCGTTGCGGCAGGGTGCCCCAGGGCGCGCGGACCAGCAGCCCCACCAGCGGCAACAACAGGAACGCCAGGCCCACCACCGCCGGCACCACGAGGACCACCGGCAGCCGCGCCCTCCGCACCCCCGTCCCGGCCCGCACGCCCGTCACGCCTCCACGTCCGTCACGGCGCGGTGAACCCCGCCTCGACCAGCACCGCCCGTCCCGCCTCGGACACCACGTGGTCGAGGAACGCCTGGGCCCCCACCTTGTTCCGCGCGTTCGCCAGCGGTGCGATCACGTACGCGTTGACCGCTTCGGCGGCCTCCGGGAAGTCCTTGCCCTCGACCTTGTCGCCCGCCGCCTTGACGTCCGTCCGGTACACCAGAGCCGCGTCGACCTCACCCAGCGCCACCTTGGCCAGCGTGGCTTTGACGTCCTGCTCCAGCGTGTCCGGCCGGGCCGTGACCCCCGCCGCCTCGAACACCTTCTTCGCCGCCGCCCCGCACGGCACCTGCTCCGCGCACAGCGCGATCTTCAGGTCCGCCTTGGCGAAGTCCGCCAACCCGGTCACCCCGCCCGGATTCCCCTTGGGCACCACGATCTGCAAGGTGTTCTTCGCGAACGTGGTGGGCTCGGCCTTCACCGTCCCCGTGTCGGTGACCTGCCTCATGTTCGCCGGCGCGGCCGAGGCGAACAGTTCAGCCGGCGCGCCCTGGTTGAGTTGCTGCGCCAAGGCGGAACTGCCGGCGAAGTTGAACGTCACCTTCGCCCCGGGGTGGGCCGCTTCGAAGTCCTTGCCCAGCTTGGTGAACGACTCGGTCAGCGAGGCCGCGGCGAACACCGTGATGTCCCCCGACGCACCACCCCGGTTGGCCGCTTCGGGTGTCCCGCACCCCGCCACGACCAGCGCCAGCACCGCGAGCACCTTCTTCACGCCTCAGGCCTCCGGGATCTCGACGACGACGTGGGTGGACTTGATGGAGGCGACCGCGACGCTGCCGACCTCCAGGCCCAGCTCGTCGGCGGACTCGCGGCTCATCAGCGACACGATCCGGAACGGTCCGGCCTGCATGTCGATCTGCGCCATCACCCCGTCCTTGACCACGCGCGTGACGATCCCGCGCATCCGGTTGCGCGCGGACGCGGCCACGGTCACGCCGGGCTCGGCGACCTCGGACAGCTGCTGGGCGAACGCGGCCAGCTCGGCGCCGTCGATCGCCTTGCGGCCGTTGTCGAGCACCACGGCGTGCAATCGGCCTTGATCGATCCAGCGCCGCACCGAGTCGTCGCTGACGCCCAGCAGCGCCGCCGCCTCACTGATCCGCAGATTCGGCATGAGCGGGAGCATAGTTCCGAACATGCGGAACCCGCCACTCCGGTCGAGTGGCGGGTTCCCCAGGTCAGTTGTTGCAGAACAGCGCGCATGCCTTCGCCGACGAGTACGGCGAGTAGGAGGGTTGGGTGCCCGCCGGCGAGTTGCGCGGCGTGTACTTGGCCTTGGCGTGGTTGGTGATCGGGAACAGCGTGATCACCGCGTAGGTCGAGCAGTAGACCTGCTTGGACTGGCCCGGCGCCAGGCTGAACGTCCCGCCGGCGGTCTCGCACGACGGCTCGTCCAGGTCGTAGACGGTCACATCGTCCACCGCCACCGGGCCGTCGTTGGTGATGGTGATGCGCCACCGGGCCGTGCCGAACAACGCGCCCAGCAGGCCGACCGGGGTCTGCTTCACCCACGGTCCCGCGCCACCCGGACCGCAGTCCGCCGCGTGGTGGGACGCGCAGATCTCCTTCTCCGTCCGCACGACCGGCTGGCACGCCGCGCCGGGCGCGACCGGCACGGAGACGGTGTTGGACGAGAACGAGCCGGATGCGTCGGTGCCCGTCGCCGTGTTCACCACGTCGGTGGCGGTGCAGGCCGTGGCCACCGTGGTCTTGAAGCACACCTGCGGCGGGTCGCCGACGAAGTCGACCACCAGGTTCGGCTTGGCCCCGCCGGAGAAGTCCGCGCCGTTGTTCAGCACCAGCCGGGTGGTCACCGTGAGAGAGGTGTGCGCGGTGGCCGAGACGCCCCTCAGGTCCACCGAGCCGTCCGGCGCGAAGCCCGGAGTGGCCACGACGGCGCCGTTCTGGTCCACCACGGAGACGCTGGACGCGGCGAAGTTCACGTTGGCCGGCGTGATGCCCTCCAGCCGCGCGAAGCCGTACCCGGTGACGTGGTCGGTGTCGGCGTCGCAGTAGAACGCCGAGGGGGTCAGCGTCACGGCCGCGCCGCTGCGGGCGCACGGCGAGCCGCCGGTGGCCGGGTCCATCGAGAACAGCACGCCCGCGTCACCGAGGCCGATCAGGCACCCGGTGGTGGCGTCGTAGGCGTAGCCGTAGTCGCGGGTCGCACCGCCGTTGACGGTGGGGTGCGTGGCCGGGTTCGGGAAGCCCGCGCAGCCCGCGCCGGTGGTCCAGTCGTGGCAGAGCGCCGCGCCCGCGATGCCGCCGCCCCACACCGCGAGGTAGCTGCGCGTGTGGCCGTCCGGCCCCACGACCACCTCGGGCGTGAACGCCAGCACCCCGCCGCCCAGGGTGGTGAACGCCGAAGGAGGAGCCAGCGGGCCGCCGGCGAGCGTGTAGCACGTCGTGACGTCCGTGGGACCTGTCGTCGTGGCGCACGCACCCACCGCCGCGCCGCCGGAATCGTAAGCGGTGTAAGCGTTGTAGGTGTAGTTGTCCGCCGGACCCAGCGGGCGCGGGGACACCCAGCCCGAGCACGCGGCGTTCGTCGCCGGGTCGAAGCAGCCCATCGCCGGGACCTGACCGGCCTGCGGCGAGGAAGAGGCGAACACCTTGCCGCCGGCCACGGTCATCGCGCCCAGGTAGTAGACGGCGCCCGGGGCGGACGGGGTGTGGCCGTTCGGCGGCACGACCGCGGCGTAGGGCTGGCCGCCGCACGCGGCCTTCGCGGCGATGTTCCAGCACACGACCACGCCACTGGTGGCCACGCCGTAGAGGTTGCCGTTCGCCTCCACCAGGCCCGCGAGGTTGTTCACCGGCCCCCCGGTCGCCAGCAGCGGCCAGTAGCCGCAGTTCGCGACCGCGGCGAGGTCCAGGCAGCCGACGCCCACCGAGGCCGTGGTGATGGCCGCGTAGTACACCTGGTGTGGCGCAACGGGATCGCGCACGTACTGCGGTTCCAGCGGGCTGATGACGTCGCCGCCGGAGGCCTGGAGCGGGCCGCCCGCGGTGCTGAGCACCTTGGGCCACGGTCCGCCCGCGCACAGCGTGCCGGTGGCCAGTTCGCTGCACACCACCTTGGGCGCGGTCGGGCCGGCGTGGTGGAAGATGTTCCACGCCTGCAAGGAACCCGAGGGCGTGCGGTGCAGCAACGGGGTGAACCCGTCGCCGCCGGTCGCCGTGGCCGCCGCCTGCACGGGCGGGGTGAGCTGGGACGCAAGTGCGGTGCCACCGGGTCGGGCCGCGGGGTTGGTGGCCCGGACCGCGACCGTGCCCGAGGCGGGTTCGCTGTTCTGGAAGGTGGTGCCGTCGGTCGACCACTGCGGCGTCCACCCCGGCGGCACGCGCAGCGCACCGGGGATGTAGGCGTGGGTGGAGGCGATCTGGTCGGTGATGGTCGCCGCGCCGGTCGCCGTGGAGTTGTTGTCGTAGTCGAGGGTCCACACCGCTGTGCCACCGTGGTCGACCGGGGTCGTGGCGGTGCGGACCGACTTCGTCAGCGTGGACACCGCCAGCGGGTCGGCGCCCGCAGTGACGGTGCCGGGCACCACAAGCGTTCCCGCGACCACCAGGGGGACAACCAGAGTGGACAGAGTTCTGGACCTGCTTCTTCGCATGGCCGTCTTCCTCTCGCCGGACCGGTCGGTCCGTGTGCCAAACCCTAGGAACGGCAAGGGAAAGCGACAACGAGCCTCACCCCGGTGCCCGGCCACGCGCCCCTGTCGGCGTAGCCGTGTCCCCAAAATTCGGGTTTGCGGAAGGCTTTCCTCTACCCGGGCACGGACCGGTCGGACACGGATGCTGACCACATCAGCCTTTTCGGCCCAGCAACCCCGTCCGGCCCGGCCGCGTCGTGACTCCGCGCGCCCGTCTCCTACAGTGACCGGCGTCGTCTCGACCCGCGCGAACGGAGGCCTCCCCGTGGAGATCTGGATCAACCCGGCCTGCTCCAAGTGCCAGTCGGCGGTGTCGCTCCTGGACGCGGCGGGCGCCCGGTACACGGTCCGGCGGTACCTGGAGGACCCGCCCACGGCGCAGGAGATCCGGGACGTGCTGACGCGGCTGGGCCTGGAACCGTGGGACATCACGCGGCTGGGCGAACCCGTGGCGGACGAGCTCGGCTTGGACTCGTGGGGCCGCTCCGCCGGCGACCGCGACCGGTGGGTGGAGGCCCTGGCGACGCACCCGATCTTGATCCAACGCCCCATCATCACCGCCGACGACGGCACCGCCGTGGTCGCCCGCAGCCCGGAGGCGGTCCGGGCGGTGAGCGGCGAAATCGGGTGACACACGGCGGCCCGGGTTCGGACAATCGCTCGTCGTGACCGAACCCGTGCCCGTGCTGTGGCTCTGCGGCCCGCCCGGTGTCGGCAAGTCGACGGTGGGGTGGGCGCTCCACCAGCGACTGCGCGACTCCGGCGTGGCCGCCGCCTACGTGGACCTCGACCAACTGGGCATCTGCTACCCGGAACCGCCGTCCGACCCCGGCCGGCACCGGATGCAGGCGCGCAACCTCGACCTCGTGGTCGCGCACCTGGGCGCGGCCGGTGCGCGGTGCGTCGTGGTGGCCGGGGTGGTGGACGTGACCAGCGGCGTCCCCGCGGACCTGCTCCCCCACGCCACCGTGACCCTGGGCCGCCTCGACACCGACCCGGCCGTGCTCCGCGCTCGACTGCTGGAGCGCCCGGCTCCCGCGGATTTCGTCGACCTGGCGCTCGCCGAGGCTTCCGTGGTGGAGCCGGGTGTCGTCTTCCGCGTGGACACGACCCGACTGCCGGTGTCCGAGGTCGTGGACGAGGTGTTGTCGGCCGCCGGAGACTGGCTCGCCACGCCCCGGGTCCTGTGGTTGTGCGGCGCCACCGGGGTCGGCAAGTCGACTGTCGGCTTCGCGGTGTACCAACGCCTCCTGCGCGCGGGCCACACCGCCGCTTACGTGGACTTGGACCAGATCGCCGGCCACGGCCCGCTCGACCACGGCCTTCGGGCGCGCGTGGTGTCGGACCTGTGGCGCACCTACCGCGCGGCCGGTGCCCGCACCCTGGTCCTCACCGGTCCCGTGGCGGAGGAGGCGGAGGTGGCGGTGTACGCCGAGGTCTTGCCGCCGATCGCCCTGTACCGCCTGCACGCGAGCCCCGACCACCTCGCCGCCCGCATCGCCTCCCGCGCGGCCGGCGGCAGCTGGGCCCAACCGGGCGACCCGCTCCGCGACCTCCCGGCGGCCGACCTGCGCCGGATCACCGCCCGGGCGGTCGCCGAGGCCGAGCTGCTCGACCAACGCGCCCTCGGCCACCGCATCGACACCGACGACCACGACCCCGAACACCTGGCCGACGTGATCGCACCCAAAGTGTGGTAGTACTTCATTGTGAAGTACGTACACAAATCCGAGGACGGCCTCCTCTACGACCCCGCGGTGCGCGAGTCCATGCAGGTACTCGCCGCCGATGGCGACACGCTGGCCTTGGAGGCCGCCGCCGGTCTGCGCTCCGCCACCCAGGCCGTGGACCGCATGCGGGGGCACGGTGCCGGTGGCAGGGGGATCAGCGCCGGCGCGATGGACGTCCTGGTCCGCCTCGCCACCGACGACGGGCTGACCATCGGCGAACTGGCCCGCGCCGGCGGCGTGAGCTCGCGCAACGTCACCGGCCTGGTGGACACCCTGGAACGCGACGGCCTGGTCCACCGGGTCCCCGACCGCCAGGACCGCCGTGCGGTCCGCGTCCACCTCACCCCCGCCGGCCGCGCCTGGCTCGACGCCTTCCGGGAGCCCACCCGCCGCGCTATGGCCGCGATCTTCGACGGCTTCACCCGCGAGGACCTCGCCCGGTTCCGCCACCTGTGCCTGCGCGTGGTCGAGAACCAGCGCCGGATCGAAGAGCACCTGCGACTCACCGAGGAAACCCCATGACCACGGCCACGACCGTCCGCGCCTACCACCAGGCCCGCTTCCGCGGCGACCTCCCCACCGCCGCCGCCCAGCTCGGCCCCGGCTTCACCTTCCGCAGCCCGTTGGTCACCTCCGACAGCCCGACCGGCCACCTCGACGGCCTGGACGGGCTCCTGAGCATCGTCACCGACGTGGAGATGATCAGCGAGCTGTACGGCGAGGACGAAGCGACCCTGGTCTACGACGTCCACACGGCGTCCCCTGTCGGCACCCAACGCACCGCCGAGCACTTCCGCCTCACCGACGGCCGCATCACGTCGATCCTGCTGATCTTCGACGCCTCCCCGTGGCACGCGATCATGGCCGCCGCCGGGCTTGGCGGACGTCAGGGTTAGCGGAGCCGGGCTAGCGGAGGTCGGTCAACTTCGCGCGCACGGCTGCCGCTTCCGGGGCGGCCTCCTGCTCGAACAGGACCAAGGCCGTCGTCCAGGACTGGCGGGCCTTGGTGCGGCGGCCGGAGGCGAAGAGGGTGTCACCCAGGCGGTCGTGGGCGACGGCCTCGGTGTGCTGGTCGCCCAGCGAGCGGCACAGGGCGATGGAGCGGCGCAGGTGGGACTCGGCGCGGTCGTAGCGGCCGAGCTGGTGGTTGATGTAGCCGAGGCTGTCCTCGGTGTCGGCCTGGCCCGCGCGGTGGTCCAAGGCGCGGAACAGGTCCAGGGCGTGTTCGCAGTGCACCAAGCCCTGTTCGCAGTCGCCCGCCAGGGCCAGTTCCCACCCCAGCTGGTCCAACGCCCGTGCCTCGCCGGTGCGACTGCCGACCTCGCGGAACAGCTTGAGCGCGTAGATCGCGTGGTCGACGGCCTCGGTGTAGCGCTCCTGCAGCTCGCGCACCCAGCTGAACGCGATGTGCGTCCGCGCCTTGCCCACCGGGATGTTCAGGTCCTCGTACAACCCCAGCGCCCGTTCCAGGTGCGCGGCGGCGTCGTCGTAGCGGTGCAGGCGGATCGCCGCCCGGCTGGCCAGGCGGTGCGCGCGGGCCTCGGCGGACCGGTCGCCGGTGCGGGTCGCGGCGGTCACGGCGGCGGTCTGGGTGGCCAGCCAGTCCCGCCAGTGGCCCTTGCGCTCGAAGTAGGTCACCGCGCTCCACGCCAGCGGCCACACACGGGTGTGCTCGCCGTGCTGTTCGGCGGTCGCCACGGCGGCCAGCAGGTTCGCGTGTTCGGTGGTGAACCAGTCCAGCGCCCGGGTCTCGTCGGTGACCTCCACCGGCGGGCTGGTGGCGGGCGGGACGGTGATCTTCGCGCGGTGCGGCGCGAGCCGGCGGTCGGCGGCCAGGGCGGTGTGCAGGTAGTGGTCCAGCAGCCGCCGCACCGCGCCGTCCGGCACGGAGCCGCCCACCAGCTCGGCGGCGTAGCTGCGCAGCAGGTCGTGCAGCGCGTACCGCTTCCCGGACTCCTCCACCAGGTGCGCCTGGGTCAGCTCCGCCAGCAGCACCCGCGCCCGCCGCACCGGCACGTCGGCCAGCGCGGCGGCGGCGTGCAGGCCGATCGTCGGCCCCTGGTGGAGGCCCAGCAGGCGGAACAGGTCGGCGGCCGGCGGGCTGAGCGCCTGGTAGGACCACGAGAACACCGCGCGCATCCCCAGGTACGTGTCACCCAGGTCGAGGGCGTCGAGGCGGTCCTGTTCGTCGCGCAGCTCCTCCGCGAGGGCGTCCAGCGGCAGTGCCGGGTCGGCGATGGCCCGCGCGGCGGCCAGCACCAGCGCCAACGGCAGGCGGACGCACCGGTCGACCAACTCCCGCACGGCCGCCGGGCTGGTCTCGGCCCGACCCGCGCCGACGCGCGCGGCCACCAGCTCGGTCGCCTCGGTGTGGCTCAACGGGTCCAGCCGGATGCTGCGCGCACCCTCGCGGACGATCAGGCTGTCCAGACTGTGCCGGCTGGTGACCACGACGAAGCAGCGCGGGCCGGGCAGCAGCGGGCGCACCTGCTCGGCGTCGCGGGCGTTGTCCAGCACCACCAACACCCGCCGCTCGGCCAACAGGCTGCGGTAGAGGGCGGCCTGGGCGTCCAGCGCGACCGGGATCTGCTCGGGCCGCACCCCGAAGGCGTCGAGGAACCCCCGGATCGCCTCCGCCGGCGTGACCGGCGCACCGGACGGGTCGAAGCCGCGCAGGTTGACGTACAACTGACCGTCCGGGAACCGCGCCGACACCTGGTGCGCCCACCGCACCGCCAACGTCGTCTTCCCCGCGCCCGCGGTCGCACTGATCACGTGGATCAGCGACCCACCGTCGCCCGCGTGCTCCAGCGAATCGGTCAGCCGCGCGACTTCCTCGGCCCGTCCGACGAACGGCGAAGCCACCGCCGGCAGTTGGTGCGGCACGATGTGCGCCGGCAGGGCCGGGACGGTCACGGTGATCCCGCCGCTCACACTCCCCGCCTGCACCACCGGCCCCGTCACCGAGCTGCCGATCGCGTTGTGGACGCGGTCGGGACCGGGTTCGGTCATCGGCGCAGGCCGTCGACGCGGCGCAACATCGCGTCGAGGTGCCCGTCCGGCGCGAGGCCGGCGTAGTAGCCCTCGTACAGGTCCGCGAGCACCCGCGCCACCCCGTCGGCGTCCAACTCCTCGTCCCCACGCCACAACAGGACCATCGGCACCAACTCACCGGGCGAAGCCAAGTCGGGCATGGAATACCCGTCCAACAACCCCACCGGCCACGCACCCCACCGCGCGTAGAACCCGACCCGCCGAGCCAACAGCGGATCCCGCCCCGGCGTCCGCACCGGATCCTCCACCTCCAGCACGATCCCCCGCACGTCGTCCCGCACGTCCTCGGCGATCACGTCGAGCAGCGCGGCCCCCACCCCCAGACCACGAGTGGACGAGGACACCGCCAGGTACTCCAGGTAGGCCGCACCCGAGGTCGGCAAGGCCAACGCGGTGGCAAACCCGACAAGCTCCCCGTCGAGGTCGGCCGTCCACAGCCATGTGCTGTTGCGCCGGGAGACGGTGTCGTGCGTCCCCCGCTCGGCCGGCGGAAACGCCTCGGCCCAGATCGACTCGATCGACCGACCCTCATCCCCGGACACCGACGCCCAGTCACGTCGACGCACGGACAGCAGAGCATCACCAAGCAACGTCATGCGCGCAGAAACCCCCATCGGGAGAGAGCGACCCCCCGACCGGGCAACCCCAACACCCCCATGATCCCGCCCAGACAACCAACCCACACCGCAGATCTGCGCCCCAGCAGCCGACACGCACCCAGCCCGTGCCTTGCAAGCCACCCGCCTGCACGAGGGATCTTCGGCAAAGCCGGCGAGTCGGCAGTCCACCGGAGAGGACACAACCCAACTTGGGCTTCTTGCTTTTGTCATCTCCGTATGGCCTGCCCGAAGGGCTACCACATTTTCCAGGGGTTGCAGCCGAAAGTTTTGCGAGGAACGAGCAAAAGTTTTAGCGGCAACCCCTGGAAAATGTGGTAGGCTCCGCCAGGCCATACGGAGATGACAAAAGCAAGAAGCCCCCGCCGTTGCAGTTGAGTCATCTTTGGTGGCCTGCCCGCCGGCGAGGCGCTTTTAGTCTTTGAACCGGAACGCTCCGCTCTCAAGCCGAACGCGCTGCGCGCTCGAAAGATGAAAAGCGGCGCTCGCCGCGCGGCAGGCCGCCAGCGGGGGGTGAAGGGCGTCGGTTCCCCCACCGCATGGCCTGGCAAAGCCAACCACAGATTTCCCGGGGTGCCGCTAAAACTTTTTGCTCGTTCCTCGCAAAAACTTTCGGCTGCACCCCGGCAAATCTGTGGTAGCCCTTCGGGCAGGCCATACGGCGGGGGAACCGAGGCCCTCCACCTGTGGTTGAGACCACCACACAAAAGCGCGCTGCGCGCGCCGGAAAGCGGAAAGCTGCGCCGCTTGGCGACGGGTCCTGCGCGACAGGGCCTGCGCGACGGCGACCTGCGGGACACGCCTAAGCTCCCGGACGTGCAGGTCGATCTCTTCACCATCGTCGTGGCCGACTACGACCCCGCGATCGAGTTCTTCACCGAGGTCCTGGGTTTCGAGCTGGTCGACGACTCGCCCTCCCTCACCAACGACGGTCGACCCAAGCGCTGGGTCGTCGTGCGTCCACCCGGGGCGCAGACGGGCATCCTGCTGGCGCGGGCCGACGGTCCCGAGCAGGCTGCCGTGATCGGCGACCAGGTCGCGGGGCGGGTCGGGTTCTTCCTGCGGGTGGACGACTTCGATGCCGTCCACGCCCGGATGACCGCCGCGAACGTCGAGTTCCTGACCGAACCGCGCACCGAGCCCTACGGGCGGATCGCGGTCTTCCGGGACATCGCCGGCAACAAGTGGGACTTGCTCGGTCCCGCCTGAGCGGGACCGAGCAAGCGGGTCTGGACAGCTAGCAGGTCAGGGCAGGGTGACGAACGGGCTCAGGAACGAGCGGGCCGCCGGGGTGTCGAGGCGGTAGACCACGTTGGTGGCGTAGCAGGGTGCGTCGCCGGTGATCGTGGTGGCCACCAGGGTGCGCTTGCCGTCGATCGTGGCGAAGTTCGGGCCGCCCGAGTCGCCGTAGCACGCGCCGCCGTAGCCCTGGGACTCGATCATGGACAGGCGCAGCCAGCTGTTGT
Organism: Saccharothrix variisporea; assembly: GCF_003634995.1. Lineage (GTDB taxonomy): Bacteria > Actinomycetota > Actinomycetes > Mycobacteriales > Pseudonocardiaceae > Actinosynnema > Actinosynnema variisporeum. The sequence goes on from NZ_RBXR01000001.1 coordinate 1,020,129, forward strand.
TGAGGGCGTTGAAGCCCAGCGGCGCCTTCATGCGGACGCCGCCGCCCGGGTGGGTCTGGCCGCCGGGGGCGTTCAAGGCCTCCTCGGTGCCGTAGCCGACGACCGAGTACTCGGTGTCGTTCAACGCCTGCGGGCCCAGGGCGTCGAGCTTGCCGGCGGTGGGGAGGGTGGCCGGGGTGAACGACCAGCGGGCGGCGGTCTGCTTGGCGGAGACCTGGACGACCGCGATGTCGTGCGGGTCGGCGGACGTGCCGGGGTAGGCCGGGTCGCTGTGCGCCACGCCGGGGACGCCGACGGCCGCCGCCCTCTGCGCGGGGGTGCCGGTGGCGGCGTCGAGGGCGGACTGCACGTCCTGGAGCAGTGACACGTAGAACTTCACGTTCGACGGCCAGTCGGTGGTGCAGTGCGCGGCGGTCAGGAAGGTGTCGCGGTCGACCATCGTTCCGCTGCACACCCAGTCGACGCGGTCGGGGGTGGCGGGGTTGTCGTCGTTGTCCCAGGTCGCGACCAGTGCGCCGACCTCGGTGCGCTCGGGCGCGGGGGTGGCGTTGTAGGTGTTGATCGCGGCGGCGGGTGTGGCGGTCGCTGCGGCGATCGCGACCACGGCGGCGGCCACGGTGGCTGTGCGCATGGGCACTCCCTTGGTGCGTGCGGCGTGAGAGCGCGATTCAACCCCGCCCGAGCGCGCGAGAACACCCTCTTCCGCACGTTGACAGATGACCTGGAGGCCGTTTTGTCCTTTGTGGACGAATCAGAGGGCCTGGATCAGCCCGACGGCCAACGCCACCAGCGCGGCGGCGATGAGCAGCGCGCCCACGCGGGTCACCGCGGTGCCGGGCGACTTCGCGCCGGGCTTGCCCAGCCACAGGTGCAGGAAGAACCCGCCGGACTGGGCCAGCACGCCCACCAGCAGCGCGAGCCCCCACACCCACTGCACCCCGGCGGAGAACTCGGCCCTGGGCAGGTAGAGGAAGTAGACCAGGCTCAGCACCAGCAGCACGCCGGCGTGCGCGTGCCCGGCCCGGAAGAACCGCTCCCGCAGCTCACCCAGGGTCTCGCGGTCGGTGGTGATGAACCTGAGCAGCGCGTGACCGCCGAACTCGACGGTGACGATGGACAGCAAGGACACGATCGGCAGGATCGCGGTCGGCTCCACGGCCCCCAGCCCTTCGAGAGGAGCACGCCTGGCGGGATGCCAGGTCGGCGAGAATGTTGCCATCCCCGGCTGCGCCGTGGGTAGTGGTTCGTGCCACCGCGGTCAGCGGGCCGAGGAGCGGTACGCGCCGGGGGTGGTGCCGGTCCAGCGGCGGAAGGCGCGGGTGAAGGTGGAGGCGTCGGTGTAGCCCAGGCGCAGGGCGATCGGTTCGACGCCGAGCCGGGTGGTGGACAGCAGTTCGATCGCCGTGGCGTGCCGGACCTCGGCGACCAGGCGGTGGTACGAGGTGCCCTCGGCGGCCAGGCGGCGGCGCAATGTCCTGGTGGACAGGTGCAGGCGGGCAGCGGTCGTCGTCATGTCCGGGAACGAGCCCGTGGTGTGGCACAGGGTGCGGACGCACTCGGTGACCCGGTGGTCCAGGCGGTCGTGCAGGAGCAGGTCGCATTCCCTGGCGCACAAGCGCATCGTGCGCTGGTCGGCCTGCGGCAGCGGTCTGTCCAAGACGGGGGCGGCGGCGACCAGGGCGTCGCGCGGCGCGTCGAACACCACCGGAACTCCGGGGAACAGCCCGGTGACGGGCGGGCGGCGCAGCTCGACGCGCAGCAGCGGCACGGGTTCGCCGAGGATCGCGTCGACGATGGTCCGGACGGTGGCCAACTCGCGTTCCACGACGAAGTCCCGGACGGCCGCGGGCACCCCGGCCGCGTCCACCTCGACCCGCACCTCCTCGCCCGCGACCCACAGCGCCACCCCGGCGGTGACGTAGGTCAGCGCCAGCCGCTGGAGCCCGACCTCCGCCGCGACACCCAGGGTCGGGCTGGCCAGCAACGCGAACCCCCACACGCCGTAGTGCCGCAACCCCAGCCGCGACCCGGCCTCCACCCCGAGTCCCGGCCGGGGGCAGGCGCGCACCAGGTTGGCCGCGACCACCAACTCCTGGGACCCGTGCACGGCCGCGTCCGGGTCGTCGAGCAGGTCCGGCGTGACCCCGCTGCCCGCCAGGCACGTCCCCACCGCCACCCCGTGGGCGGCGGCGACCTCGACCATGCTGCGGATACCGGCCATTCCGCGTCGGGTGAGCCACGCCGGCCGGCCGGAAATGCCCATCGGGCGGCCGGTGAAGTCTGACGCGCGCAGGACGTCCCTCCTTAATGTCCGGGGAGGGGCGCCGGTGCCCATTACCGGCTTCCACCGTATTGGTCGACTCGACGTCGCCGGTGTGAATGCGCGTTCTTTCATTCGACCGGCCTAGGGAAAAGGAGTGCCAATGGCCCGGACGGTTCTGGTGACCGGGGGCAATCGCGGTATCGGGCTCGCCATCGCGCGGGCGTTCGCCGAGCGGGGCGACCGGGTCGCGATCACCCACCGGGGCGCCGCCGTGCCCGAGTACCTGTACGGGGTGCGGTGCGACGTGACCGACTCGGCGGCCGTGGACGCGGCGTTCGCGGAGGTGGAGCACGAGTTGGGGACGGTCGAGGTGCTCGTGGCCAACGCCGGCATCACCGACAGCACGCTGCTGACGCGGATGACCGAGGACCGGTTCACGCGGGTCCTCGACACCAACCTCACCGGGGCGTGGCGGTGCGCGCGGCGCGCGGTGGGGCCGATGGTGCGCGGCCGGAACGGGCGGATGATCTTCATCTCGTCGGTGGTCGGCCTCTACGGCAGCGCGGGCCTGACCAACTACGCGGCGAGCAAGGCCGGTCTGATCGGGCTGGCGCGGTCCATCGCGCGGGAGGTCGGCAGCCGGCGGGTGACCGCGAACGTCGTGGCGCCGGGGTTCGTGACGACGGACATGACGTCCAACCTGCCGCAGCAGTACGGCGCGGCTTACCGGGACGCGATCCCGCTGGGCCGGTTCGCCGAGCCCACGGAGGTGGCGGGGGTGGTGGAGTGGCTCGCGGGTCCGGCGGCCGGCTACATCACCGGCGCGGTGATCCCGGTGGACGGCGGCTTGGGGATGGGCCACTGATGCGCGGGGACGGGCTGCCGGCGGCGCGGGTGGACGTGGTGTCGGTGGGTGGGGCGGACCGACCGCTGCCCGGCCTGGACCCGGTCCGCCGCGCGGTGCCCGAGGTGGTGCTGCGGGACCGGCCGCGGGTCGTGGTGGTGGACGGGTTCGCCGAGCGGTTGGTGTGGCGGTTGGCGGACGCCGGGCTGCGGGTGGTCGTGCTGATCGAGCCTGCGGACCTGGTGCGGGCGCTGCACTCGGGTGCGCGGGGCTTCGCGTGCCGGGACGGGGCGGACGTGGTGCCGGCGGTCCGGGCGGTGGCGACCGGCGGGACGTACCTGGCCGCCGGGTTGGTGGACCGGCTGCGGGGGTTGCCGCCGTTGGGCGGGTTGACCGTGCGGGAGCGGGAGGTCCTGCGGTTGGTCGCGCAAGGGCGGTCGAACGTGGAGATCGCGCGGGAGATCCACGTGTCGGCGGCGACGGTGAAGACCCACATGTCCCACATCCTCACCAAGCTCGACCTGCCCAACCGGATGCACGCGGCGCTGCTGGCCCAGCGCGTGGGCCTGCGCTGTTAGGGACCTCAGGGGTGCTTGGTGAAGGCGAGCACGACGTTGTGCCCGCCGAAGCCGAAGGAGTTGGAGATCGCCGCGGTCATCCGCACCCGCCGACTGCCGTCCGCGACGACCTCCAACTTCACCTCCGGGTCCAACTCGTCCAGGTTCAGCGTCCCCGGCACCACGTCGTGGCACACGCTCAGCACCGTGAACGCGGCCTCGATCGCCCCCGCACCCCCGATGCAGTGCCCGGTCACCGACTTGGTCGCCGTCACCAGCGGGTGCGGGCCCAGGGCCGACAGCACGGCCGCCGCCTCGATCCGATCACCCACCTGCGTGCCCGGGGCATGGGCGTTGACGTGGGTGATGTCGTGCGGGTCCAGGCACCCGGTGCGCAACGCCTCCTGGATCGCCCGGACCTGACCGTCCGGCGCGGGAGCGGTCATGTCGTGCGCGTCGGAGCTCATGCCCGCACCCGCCAGGACGGCGTAGGCGCGCGCACCCCTGGCCCGAGCGTGCGAGGCGCGTTCCAGCACCAACGCCCCCGCGCCCTCGGCCAGCACGAAACCGTCCCGTGCCCGGTCGAAGGGGCGGGACGCCGATCGCGCCGCGTCGTTGCGGCGCGACAGCGCCCCCATCCGGGCGAACGTCGACAGGGACAGTTCGCCCAGGCACGCCTCCGCGCCGCCCGCCAGGACCACGTCCGCGCGTCCCGTCCGCAGCATCGTCAGCGCCCACGCGATGGCCTCGGCACCGGACGCGCACGCGCTGGTCGGGGCGTGCGCACCGGCCCGCGCGCCCAGGGCCAGGCTCACCGCGGCGGCCGGACCGTTGGGCATGAGCATGGTGACCGCGAACGGCGACACGCGGTCCGCGCCGCGCTCGCGCAGCCGCCGGTCCTGGTCCAGCAGGGTCCGCCCGCCGCCCAACCCGGTCCCGAACACGACGCCGAACCGCTCGGCCGGCACGTCCGGGGCACCGGCGTCGGCCCACGCCTCCCGCGCCGCGACCACCGCGACCTGCTGGCAGCGGTCCCAGCGGCGGGCCTCCACGCGGTCCAGTTCGCCCGCCGGGTCCACCCGCAGCGGTGCGCCGATGCGGACCGGCAGGTCGCGGGCCCAGTCCAGCGGGACCGCGCCGGGCTCCCCCGCCAGCAGCGCCGACCACGACGAGGTCGCGTCACCGCCCTGCGGCGTGGTCATCCCCAGCCCGGTCACCACCACCGGGTCGTCGGGCAGCGGCGGCAGGGTGGGGTGCAGGTCGTAGTCGATGCGCGGCCGGCCCAGTCCCATGACTTTCCCTTTCCTCGAACGACCTCGACGAACCCCGAGCGAACCTCGGCGGAATGCAGGCAAGCACGCGGCGGCGCGGTTCCGAATCGGTCGCGCGGCCGATTCGGCGCGCACCCCGGGCCGCCTAGCTTCCGGTGCCGGGGAAAAGGAGGTCAGTGTTGCCAGTAGTCGACGTCAAGACCGTCGTGGAACTGCTCCGGCACCAGGCGCGGCGCATTCCCGACCGGCGTTCCCACGTGTTCCTGGACGGCGGCGGCGAGGAAGCCGCCGCCCTCACCTTCGGCGAACTCGACCGGCGGGCGAGGGCGGTCGCCGCCGAGCTCGGCGACCTCGTGCCGCCCGGCTCGTGCGCCGTGCTCAGCTACCCGCCGGGACTGGATTTCCTGCCCGCGTTCTTCGGCTGCCTGTACGCCGGGGTCGTCGCCGTGCCCGCGCCCGCGACGCGCCGCACCCACGGCGACGCCCGGCTGGAGCGGCTCGCCGCGATCATCGCCGACGCCCGGCCCGACTGCGTGCTGTCCACCTCGCACCACCTCGCCGGCCGCTACCTCGCCGACCGGGCGCTGGCGACCGACCTGGTGGACCCGGCCGCCGCCAACCGGTGGACGCCCGTCCCGATGACACCGGACACGACCGCCTACCTCCAGTACACCTCGGGCACGACCAAGGCCCCCAAAGGTGTCGTGCTCACCCACGACAACGTCCTGGGCAACCTGTCCCTGATCAACCGCACCGGGGAACACGGGGACGCGCCCACGGTGACCTGGCTGCCCCTGTTCCACGACATGGGCCTGATCGGCGGTGTCCTGCGCCCGCTGCACCTGGGCCACACGTCGGTGCTCATGGCGCCGCACGTGTTCGCCCGCTCCCCCGTCACCTGGCTGCGGGCCCTGGACCGCTACCGCGCCGAGGTCGCCGCCGCCCCGAGCCTCGGCTACGACCTGTGCGTCCGGCGGGTCACCGAGGCGCAGCGCGACGGCCTCGACCTCAGCCGCCTGCGCATCGCGGTGATCAGCGACGAGCCGCTGCGCGAGGCGACGATCGACGCCTTCGCCCGCCGCTTCGCGCCCAGCGGGTTCCGCCGGGACGCGTTCCTGCCCAGCTACGGCCTGGCCGAGTCCACCGTGCTGGTCAGCGGCGGCCCACTGGACGGCGAGCCGGTGGTGACCGCGTTCGACACCGACGCGCTGGCCCGGGGCCTGGTGCGGACGGCCGGGCCCGGCGCGCGGGCACGCCGGCTCGTGGCGTGCGGCGCGCCGGACCCGTCGCTCACCGTCGTGGTCACCGACCCGGACGGCAGGCCCACCGACGACGTCGGCGAGATCCGCGTCTCCGGACCCAGCGTGGGCCTGGGCTACTGGCGCCGGCCCGTCGAGTCGCGCGCCACCTTCGAGTCCACAGTGGACGGATATCCGGGACGGCGGTTCCTGCGCACCGGGAACCTCGGCTTCCTCCACGACGGCCTGCTGCACGTGCTGTGCCGCACCGAGGACCTGATCACCGTCGACGGCCGCGCGCACCTGCCCTACGACCTGGAGGAGGCCGTGGTCGCCGCCGACCCGGCCATCCGCGCGGCCTGCGCGTTCACCGACCCCGAGGGCCGGGTCGTCGTGCTCGCCGAGACCCGGGAGGACGTGTCGGTCACCGTGCCCGGCGTCGACCTGGTCGTCCCGGTCCGGCCCGGCACCCTGCGCCACACCACCAGCGGCAAGCTGCGCCGCGCCGACAGCCGGGCGGCGTGGCTGTCCGCCCGCGAGGAGAGGACCGGCCGATGAGCCACCCCGTGCGCCTGCCCGGCACCGACGTGCCGCTGACCACCCTGGTCGACCTGTGCCGGGCGCGGGCGACCGCCGAGCCGGACCGGCCGGCGTTCCGCCACCACCCCGAGGGCACGACGCTGACCCTGGGCGAGTTCGACGCCCGCGCCCGCGCGCTGGCCGTGCGGCTGGCCGCGACCACCCCACCCGGGTCGCGGGCGCTGCTCGCGTTCGCCCCCGGCGTGCACTTCGCCGTCGCGCTGGCGGGGTGCTTCTACGCGGGCGTGATCGCCGTGCCGGTGCCGTCCCTGGCCGGGCCGGGCGCCCGCGCGGAGTCGGTGGTGGGCAACGCGCGGCCCACCGTCGTGCTGTCCACGGCCGGTGAGCTCGCCGAACTGGCCGAGGCCGCCTTGGGCGACCTGGTGCCGATCGGCGTGGACGAGGTGGACCCGCGCACCGCCGACCGCTGGCGGCGTCCGCCGATCGGCCCGGAGTCCGTCGCCTACCTCCAGTACTCGTCGGGTTCGACGGGGGTGCCCAAGGGCGTCACCCTCACCCACGCCAACGTGCTGCACAACCTCGCCCTCATCCACCAGGCCACCAGCCGCCCGTCGGACGGCGAGGGCGTGCCCCGGCCGACGTCGCTGCTGTGGCTGCCGCAGCACTACAACATGGGCCTGATCGGCAGCGTGCTGGAACCGCTGTTCTCCGGCCACGACGTGGTCACGATGGCCGCGTCCCGGTTCGTGCGCAGCCCCTACTCCTGGTTGCGCGCCCTGTCCGACATCGGGCGAGTCGACACCGCCGCGCCGAACTTCGCACTGGAGCTGGCCGCCCGGCGGGTCACCGACGCGCAGCGGGCGACGCTGGACCTCAGCGGCGTGGAGATGCTGCTGATCGGCGGCGAACCCGTGCGCGCCTCGACGCTGGACCGCTTCCACGACACCTTCGCCGGCACCGGCCTGCGCCGCGACGCCCTCGTGCCCGGCTACGGCCTGGCCGAGTCGACCGTGCTGGTCACCGCCGCCCAGCTGGGCGACGGCCCGGTGGTGCTGCGCGTGGACCGGGACGCCCTGGCCGCCGGCCTGGCCCGACCGGTGCCGCCGGGCACGAACGGCCGCCGCCTGGTCAGCTCCGGACCGGTGCCGCCGTCGGTCGCCGTGGTCACGGTGGACCCGGCGACCGGGCAGCCGTGCGCGGACGGTCGGATCGGCGAGATCCACGTGTCCGGCCCCAGCGTCGGCGCGGGGTACTGGAACGCCGAGCCGGACCTGTCCGACGTGTTCCACACCGTGCTGCCCGACCACCCCGGACGGCGGTTCCTGCGCACGGGCGACCTCGGCTTCCGCTACGACGGCGAGCTGTTCGTCACCGGCCGGGCGAAGGAGGTGATCATCATCGCGGGCACCAACCACTACCCGCACGACATCGAGACCACGGTCGAGGGCGCGCACCCGGCGGTCCGCGAGGGCGGCGTGTGCGCGCTGGGCGTGGACGACGGGAGCCGCGAGCAGCTGGTCGTGCTCGCGGAGGTGGTGCCGGAGTCCACAGTGGACGCGTCGCGCCTGGCGCAGACCATCCGGCGGGCGGTGCACGTCGAACACGGGCTCCAGGTGCACCGGGTCGAACTGCTGTGCCCGGGGTCGCTGCCCTACACCGTCAACGGCAAGCTGCGCCGCGCCGACTGCCTCAAGGCCCACCTGTCCGGCGCCCTGCCGCGCTGGAAACCCTGATTACCGCACAATGGCACTCCCGCTGGGCCGGCGCTGCCACCATGATTGGTCAAGCGACACCTCCACCGAGCGGAAGGCCGCCCCATGACGACCACCACCCCTGCCACCCGCGGCACCGGCCGCAAGCTGGCGCGTTTCGTCGGGCACTACCTGGAGATGGTCGTCGCCATGCTCGTCGGGATGATGGTGCTCGGCATGCTGTGGCCCGCGTCCTGGACCGCCCAGGTCGAGGTCGGGGCGCTGCTGATGGCCACGGACATGACGGTCGCGATGGTGCTGTGGATGTGGATCCGGAAGCACTCGTGGCCGCGGCTGCTGGAGATGGCCGCCGCGATGTACGTGCCGTTCGTGGCGTTGTTCGTGCCGTACTGGTTGGGCGTGCTGTCCGGTGAGGCGCTGATGGTGGCGGCCCACGTGATCATGTTCCCGCTGATGCTGGCCGCCATGGTGTGGCGTCGCGCCGACTACTGGCACTGAGCCGGACGTGTGGCAGCCCCCGGCTCTCGCGGGCCGGGGGCTGCCACGTCACGACCGCGTCAGCCGCCGATCCCGCCACCGAGCAGCGGGGAGATGAGCTGGGTCACCGGCGCGAGCAGGTTGCCGGCGCCGGGAAGCCCGCCCGTCGGGAGACCACCCGCGGGGGCCGCGTTGGCGACCGGGGCGGCGAGGAGGAGGGCGGCGGCCGTCGCGACGACGAGCTTGCCAACAGTGCGCATGGGAACTCCGAACCATGGTTGCTTTTCCGAACAACCGACGATGTTGGCCTTGACCGCCCGCGAGCGCGACCCCAACCGCGAAGGTCAACACTTCCGTGTGACACGAGCCCGGCCGGTAAGTCCACAAAGGACTGTCAGGGGCGCTGCTGCCAGCGCCAGGCGAAGTCGGTGCCGTTCGGAGGTGGTCCGGGCAGGTCGGGCGCGCCCGACTGGCCCAGGCTCTCCACCATCATCGCCAGCACGCGCCGCCGCAGCTCCCGCGTGCGCCCGGCGTCCGGGACGCGGATCGCGGCACAGCCCTCCAGGACCAGACCAAGGTCTTCGACGACGGCATCCGCCCGCAGCCGTCCCGACTGTCGCGCCCGGTCGACCAGGTCCTGGGCCAGCCCCGCGGCGCGCTGGGAGTCCTCGAACATCTCCGGCGTCGGGGTGAACGTGCCGGCCAGGTGCACGGTCAACGAGTGCACATCGGCCTCCACCACCCGCTCCAGGAACCGCGTGAACCCCGCCCACGCGTCGGCCTCCTCCAACGCCGCCTCGGCCTCGGCGATGTAGTGGCGCAGGCCGTCGTGGCACAGCCGCCGCAGCATGTCCTCCTTGCCCGGGTAACGCCGGTACAGGGCGCTGATCCCCACGCCCGCGCGCTTGGCCACGGCCGCGACCGGCGCTTTCGGGTCGGCCAGGAAGACCTCGCGGGCCGCGTCGAGGATCACCTGGTCGTTCTGGGCCGCTTGGCGGCGGCGACCGGGCAGGCCGGTCTCGGTGGGTGACGACATGGTCACCAGACTAGCACTTGGAACGGATCGTTCCGCTCTGCTACAGTGAAGGGGAACAAAGCGTTCCGTTCCACTGGAGGGGTCACCATGACGAACACCGAGATCCGCCCGTTCCGCGTCGAGGTTCCGCAGGCCAAGCTGGACGACCTGGCCGACCGCCTGCGCCGGGCGCTGTGGCCGGCGGAGCTGCCGGGCGTCGGTGACGCGTACGGGGTGCCCGGCGACCGGGTCCGCTCCCTCGCCCAGTACTGGCTGGAGGAGTTCGACTGGCGGGCCTTCGAGGCGAAGCTCAACGCCCACCCGCAGTTCGTCACCGAGATCGACGGCGAGGACATCCACTTCCTGCACGTCCGCTCGTCCCGCCCGGACGCCACGCCGCTGATCCTCACCCACGGGTGGCCCGGCACGGTCGTCGAGTACCTGGACGTCATCGCCCCGCTGACCGAGCCCGCCGCCGACCAGCCCGCCTTCCACGTCGTCATCCCGTCGCTGCCCGGCTTCGGCTTCTCCGGCCCCACCCGCAGCACCGGCTGGAACCGCTACCGCACCGCCCGCGCCTGGGTCGAGCTCATGCACCGCCTGGGCTACGAGCGCTACGGCGCGGTCGGCAACGACGGCGGCTCGATGATCTCCCCCGAGATCGGTCGCCTGGACACCGAGCGGGTCATCGGCGTGCACGTCACCCAGATCTTCTCGTTCCCCTCGGGCGACCCGGCCGAGTTCGCCGACCTGAGCGAGGCGGACATGGCCGCGCTCGGGCACCTCCAGTGGTTCATGGACAACAAGTTCTCGTTCAACCAGGTGCACAGCCAGCAGCCGCAGACCCTGGCCTACGCCCTCACCGACTCCCCCATCGGCCTGCTCGGCTGGAACGCGCAGCTGTTCGGCGAGAGCCTGGACCCGGAGTTCGTGATCGCGAACGTGGCGATCCACTGGCTGACCGGCACCGCCGGCTCGGCGATCCGCTTCTACTACGAGGACGCCCACACCACCGACCACCCGACCGAGCCGACCACCACCCCGACCGGCCTGGCGATGTTCGCCGGCGACTTCCAGTCCATCCGCCGCTTCGCCGACCGCGACCACAAGAACATCGTCAGCTGGAACTCGTACGACACCTCGACCGGCAAGGGCGGCGCGAACGACGCGGCCGGCCACTACGCGGCCCACGAGGCGCCGGAGGTCCTGGTCGCCGACATCCGCCAGTTCTACGCGCAGCTCATCTGATCAGGCAGCCCGAAGTGGTCGAAGACGGCATCGTCGTGGAAGCGCGTGACCCGACCGATGCCGTCTTCGACCAGCGTGAGCACGACCAGCCCGGCGCGGTGAGCGGTCACCGCGCCGGGCTCGCCGTGGTAGCAGGCGAAAGCCGGTTGGGTGTTCGCGCGGGTCGGGACCAGGTGGACCGTGCGGGCCCCGCGCCAGCCGAAGCTCACGCGCAGGAACTCGGCGATCGCCGGCCCGTGGTACTCGTGCGGCGCGGGCGGCATGGCCAGCCAGGCTTCGTCGCTGAGCAGCGCCACGACGCCGGCCACGTCCCCGGCGGTGAACGCGTCGGCGAACTTCCGGGTCAGCGCCTGTTCCTCCGCCGAGCCGGGAGCCGGCCGCCGGTCGGCGCTGTCGGAGCCGGCGCGGTGGCGGTCGAGGGTGGCGCGGGCGCGTTGCAGGGCGCCCTTGACGGCGGTCTCGGTGGTGCCGAGCATCGACGCGACCTCCGCCGCCGGGTAGCCCAGCACGTCCCGCAGCACCAGGGTGGCGGCCTGTCGGGGCGGCAGCAGCTGCAACCCGGTGATGAAGGCCAGCTCGACCGCCTCCCGACCGTCGTACCGCGCCTCCGGCCCGGGAGCCGGGTCCACCACGGACTCCGGGTAGGGCTGCAACCACGTCACGTCCCCGCGCCGCGTCGGCTCGGGCGGCACGAACGGCGGCACCGGCTCGGGCGGCCGACGACGGCCGTTGTCCCGCAACACGTTCAGGCACCGGTTGGTGGCGATGCGGTAGAGCCAGGTCCGCACGGACGCGCGCCCCTCGAACCCCGCGACACCGCGCCACGCGGCCAGCAGCACCTCCTGCACGGCGTCCTCGGCGTCGGTCACCGAGCCCAGCAGGCGGTAGCAGTGCAGCCGCAACTCCTCGCGGTGCGGCTGCACGAGGTCGCGGAAGGCGCCGGCGTCGCCCGCCTGCGCCCGTTGGAGCAACGTCACGCCGACATCGTGCCACCGGACCGTTCCGTTCTCGCGGCGATCGGTGTCGGTACGGGCATGACTGCACAAGACACCGCACTCGCGTACTTCAGGGCGTGGACCGGCAAGGACTTCGACAAGGCCATGACCTACATCGCCGACGACATCGTCTGCGACGCCCCGCCCGGCCGCATCGAGGGCGCCGAGGCGTTCCGCGCCTTCATGGGTCCGTTCGCCGGCACCGTCGAGGACTCCGCGCTGCTCGCGGCCTTCGGCGACGACACCACGGCCGTGTTGGTCTACGACACGAAGACCGCCCTGGTGCCCAGTGCGCCCGGAGCCGAGTACGTGACCGTTCAGGACGGGAGGATCACGCACATGCGCATCATCTTCGACCGTGCACCCTTCGAGGCGGCACGGGCGCGGGCGTCGCGCGACTGATCGAGATGGGGCACCGCGGGCCGGACTCGCCGAGGTCCGGCCCGCGGTGGCTCGACCCGCCGTGGCTCGCCAGGCGGAGGCTGGAGCCCGCCGCGGTCCGGCGGGCGGTGGCTGGAGCCCGCCGTGGTCCGGCGGGCAGGTGCTCAGCAGGCGATCGGCTGGGGGCCGAAGGCCACGTCGTCGTACCAGAGGGTGTCCGCGCCGTCGCCGTAGCTCTCCCAGCCCAGCCGGATGTCGACCGGGTTCGGGCGCCACCCGGCGCGGGCCAGCCACTGCTGGTCGACGTCCGGCGTCGGGGTGCCGTCGACCTGGAGGCCGGCGACGTCCTGGCCGTTCAACGCCGTGCGCAGCTTGCCGGTCGAGTCCACCGTGAACTGGACGCAGTTCCACGACCCGGTTGGCAGCGGCTTGCTCATCGCCACGCCCTGCGGGCTCTGCGCGGGCAGGGTGGCGTCGTCGGACTCGCGGTTCCACTGCAACGCCTGGTTCTGGCCGCCCATGCGCAGGTCCTTGCCGTTGTCGGCGGTGTCCTTGAGGGCCATGAACGTGACGTGCGCGGAGGGCAGCGGGGTGGTGTGGCGGACGTAGAAGCGGCCGTGCACCGTGCCGCCGGGCAGGGTGGTGCCGAGGAAGATGTGGTTGCAGTAGCTCGCCTTGCCGTCCACGCGGACCGACTTGGACCCACCGTGCGCCACCGTGCTGTCGATGGTGACCGTGCTCTGCCCGGTGCAGTTGGCCGCTCCGATGCTCCACGGTGCACCCGGGGTGCCGTTGTGCGCTTCGAAGTCGTCGCACACGGTCGCGCCGGAGCACGTGGGCGGCGGCGTGTCCGTGGTGGTGGTGGTCGTTGTCGTCGTGGTGGTCGTGGTGGTGGTAGTGGTCGTGGTGACGTCCCCATTGCACCGCACGCCGTTGAGCGTGAAGTCGGTGGGCGTGGCGTTCGTGCCCGAGTAGGTGGCCTGGAAGCCGAACTGGACGCTCGCGCCGGTGCCGAGCGAGCCGTTCCACGAGGCGTTCCGGGCGGTCACCTGGTTCCCGGTCTGGGTGACGGTCGCGTTCCAGCCGCTGGTCACGGCCTGGTTGCCGGGGAACGTCCAGGTCAGCGTCCACGCGCTGACCGGCGCGGCGTTGTTGGTGACCTTGACGTTGGCCGTGAAGCCGGTGGACCACTGGTTGGGCACGTAGTCCACGGCGCAGACGGGCGCGGCGCGCACCGCCGTCCCGCCGAGCACCACCAGTCCAGCCGTCGTGAGTAGCGCGGCGATCGCCGCCAGTGCAGCGCGCACAACAACCCCTTCGTCGTCGTGACTGCCTTGGACATCATTCTGGGAGCGTTCCCAGACACCGACTGTAACGATGTAGTCACCCGAGCGGAAGAGGGTCGGCGCCTGCCGGCCGCCGATCACGCCGTGCGACCGCCCGCTGCGGCACCCAGGTGACGCGGCGACACGGTCCAGCGAACTCCCCGACCACGGCGGACCGCCGCCGACCGGCCCGTGCCAGGGTCGGCCGTGTGGACGGCAGCGAACCCACCGACAAGGACTTCGTGATCCCCGCCGAAGGGCTGACCGCGCAGCAGCGCAAACGCGCGCTCACCCTCCTGGAGACCCACCTGGTCGGCAAGCACGAGCACATGATCGGCTTCCAGGGCAACCAGGACCTGGGCAACGCCCAGCCGGACCTGGCCCGGTTCCTGGACTTCCACCTCAACAACGTCGGCGACCCGTTCCAGCAGGGCAACTACCAGCCCAACACCAAGGTCGTCGAACGCGCGGTCCTCGACCGGTACGCCGCCCTCTGGCGCGCCGACTGGCCCTACGACGCCGACAACCCCGACAGCTACTGGGGCTACGTGCTCACGATGGGCTCCACCGAGGGCAACCTCTACGCCCTGGCCTCCGCCCGCGACTACCTGTCCGGCCGCAAGCTGATCGGCGAGCCCGGCGGCGGGTCCGAGCAGATGGTGTACGTGCAGGCCGCCCCACCCGCACTTTCGGGTCAAGCACCCGCGAACGGCGTGCCGGCGGCCCGCAACGGCGACTCCCCCACCGCCGACCCGCGCAACGCCTACCGGCCCGTGGCCTTCTACTCCGAGGACACCCACTACTCGGTGATCAAGGCCGTGCGGACGCTGGCGATCGACACCTTCGGCGCGGTCGGCACCACCGAGTACCCCGGCCAGTGCCCGATCGGCGACCGGTGGCCGCTGGAGGTGCCGTCCAAGGGCGGCCCGGACGGCAGCGGCGAGATCGACGTGGACGAGCTGGAGGCGCTCGTCCGCTTCTTCGCCGAGCGCGGGCACCCGATCCTGCTGCTGCTCAACTTCGGCACCACCTTCAAAGGCGCGTACGACAACGTCGAGAAGGTCGCCACCCGCCTGGTCCCGATCTTCCGGCAGCACGGCCTGCTGGAGCGCGAGATCGAGTTCGAACCCGGCCACACCGACCGCAGGCGCGGGTTCTGGGTGCACGTGGACGGCGCGCTGGGCGCGGGCATCATGCCGTTCCTGCGCCACGCCGCCGAGGAGGACCCGCACAGCGAGCTGCACCTGGCGCTGCGGCGCGAGCTCAAGGGCAAGGTCCCGGAGTTCGACTTCGGGCTGCGCGTCGAGGGCGTGGACGTCGTCGGCTCGCTGGTGATGAGCGGGCACAAGTGGGCCGGGGCGCCGTTCCCGTGCGGGGTGTTCATGACCAAGAACAAGTTCCGGGTGGAACCGGCGGCCACGCCCGCGTACACCGGGTCGCCGGACACGACGTTCGCCGGGTCGCGCAACGGCCTCTCACCGCTGGTGTTGTGGAACTACCTGGCGTCCCGGTCGGTCCGCGGCCACGCCACCGCCGCCGTCGCGGCCCTGCGCCGGACCCGGTACCTGGAAAGTTCGTTGCGGGAGCTGGAGGACCGGCTGGACCGCGAGGACCGGCTGCCCGAGGGCGGCCTGTTCGTGGACCGCAGCCCGATGGCGCTGACCGTCCGGTTCCGGCGGCCCAACGACGAGGTCATCGCCAAGTGGTCGTTGTCGTGCCAACCCATGTACACCAACGCGGGCGAGTTGCGGCAGTACGCGCACGTGTTCGCGATGCCGTCGTTGACCGAGGAGAAGATCGACCTGTTCATGGAGGACCTGTTCGCCGAGGGCGCGTTCGACCGCCCTGAGCTCCCGCGCCCCGAGCCGAAGTCCGCCGCGACCGCCTTCGCGGCGGACGTCCACCCGCTGGCCCTGGTCCCGACCGTCGGCCGGGGTTTCCAGTAGCTCACTTCGCGCGCGAGGTCGCACGCAGGCTGGTCACCGTGACGACCGCGAGGGTCAGGAGGATGATCGCCAGCGAAACCGGCGTGGGCACCTCGGGCACGGCGGGCCAGATGCCGTGCGCCCAGTGCAGCACCAGCTTCACGCCGATGAAGGCGAGGATGATCGCGAGCCCGTGGTTGAGGTGCACGAGCTTGGCCAAGGCCGCGTGCAGCACGAAGTACAGGGCGCGCAAGCCCAGCAGCGCGAAGGCGTTGGTGGCGAACACCAGGTACGGGTCCTCGGTGATGCCGTACACGGCGGGCACCGAGTCCACCGCGAACACCACGTCCGTGGCGAACACCGCCACCACCACGACGGCCAACGGCGTCAGCGCGCGCCGCCCGCCCTCGCGGACGACCAGCTTGGTGCCGCGGTAGTCGTCGGTGACCGGCATCAGCTTGCGCAGCAACCGGACCGACCGCATGCGGGAGACGTCCACTTCGGACCCGGAGTGCTGGACGACCTTGATCGCCGACAGGAACAGCACGATCCCGAACACCAGGAACGCCCACGTGCCCGCCGACAGCAGCGCCGCGCCGGCCGCGATGAACACGCCCCGCAGCACGAGCGCGCCGACGATCCCGTAGAGCAGCACCCGCTGCTGCACCGCCGCGGGCACGGCGAACGCGCCCAGCAGCAGCATGAAGACGAACAGGTTGTCCACCGACAGGGACTTCTCGACCACGAACCCGGTCAGGAACTCCATCGCCCGGCCGCTGCCCGCGTCCCACCACAGCCACAGCCCGAACAGCACGGGCAGCGCCAGGTAGAACACCGACCACGCCGCCGCTTCGCGCAGCGACACCTCGTGCGGGCGGCGGGTGACGGCGAAGTCGGCGACCAGCAGCCCGACCAGCACCACCAGGCTGATCGCCCACAACCCCGGGGACCCGACGGACTCGGTCAGGGCGAGCTGCGAACCGGGCACAGGACCTCCTCGAACACCGCGTGTCCGAGGTCTCCTTCACCCCGTGCCGGGGCGGCCCGCCGAGGACACCGTGGGATGTCCGTAGTGACCGGTCGGGCGCTTGGGAAGTACTCCCCTCGGCAGCCAGCGTACCACGTCGGTAAAGGGTTGGTAAAACCCGTCGATAGTCCACTGTAGACCGCCCGGTACCCCCATGCCACACGAGATCACCGGCGCGCAAGGAAGTCCGACTGTGACGGTCGACGCGCCCGAACGGCGGTAGGTGGCCCGGTCGCGCTCTGGGCAGACTCGAGAGGTCCAGACCAATACTGGAAGGGGAGGCCCAGTGCGGAACTTCCGCAAGCACACCGTCCGGACCCTCGCGGCCGTGGCGGCCGCCGCCGGCGCGCTGACCGCCGCCGGGGTGCCGGCGAACGCGACTCCGGGAGGGGTGCCGGCGAATGCGGCCCCGGCCGCGGTGCCGGCGTCTGCGGCCCTGGCTGCGGGCTGTGTGACCACCGACATCCACCTCGACCCCGCCGCGCGCGAGGCCGGGTGGACCGTCGAGTGCACCGACCGCCGGTACGTCTTCGTCGACGTCACCGTGTTCGCCGGGGGTGTGGCGGACAGCAACCCGTCCGAGGCGCGGTGGGTCGACGCCGGGGACACCTGGCAGGACCTGAACGTCTACCCGCAGACCACGCCGGCGATCGACCACCTGTGCGTCCACATCGTCACCTACGTGGACCCGACCAACCCGTTCGAGCAGCCGCAAGCCATCGGGCACAAGTGCATCTGACCCGGTGAACGTCCCGTGACGCGGTCGCGGCCCCGGTGTGCGCACACCGGGGCCGCGGCTCACTTGTACTGCAGCAGCTGGATCAGGTTGCCGCACGTGTCGTCCAGCACGGCCGTGACGACCGGACCGGACTCCAGCGGCTGCTGGGTGAACCGCACGCCGAGCCCGGTCAGCCGGTCGTACTCGGCCTGGAGGTCGGTCACGGCGAAGGACGCGGCCGGGATGCCGTCCTCGACCAGGGCGTCCTTGTAGGGCTTGACGGCGGGGTGGCTGCTCGGTTCGAGCAGGAGCTCGGTGCCGTCGGGTTCCTCGGGCGAGACCACGGTCAGCCAGCGGTCGGTGCCCAGCGGGACGTCGTGCTTGGTCACGAAGCCGAGCACGTCGGTGTAGAACGCGTGCGCCTTGGCCTGGTCGTCGACGAAGACGCTGGTCAGGTGGATCCTCATGGGGTGCCCTCCGGCGGTTGCGGCCTGAGCCACCGCGTCACGATGTGCTCAAGCGGTCGGGTGTCGAGGTCGTGGAACTTGTAGCGGCCTTCGCGACGCGACCGGACCAGCCCGGCGGCCTCCAGCACGGCGAGGTGCTGGCTGACCGCCTGCCGGGTCAGGCCGAGCTGGTGCTTGGACACCAGCCGGGCGCAGATCTCGAACAGCGTCTGGCCGTCGCGTTCCACCAGCTCGTCGAGGATGCGCCGACGGTTGGCGTCGGCCAGGGCCTTGAACAGCTCCTCCTCCACACCGCCACCATAGGCAAGTGGCTACTTGCCTGACAAGTCGGACCACCCGACCGTGTCGCGGGCGTCTCAAGATCAAAAGATGAAAAGATGAAAAGCTCACAAGCGGCGCTCGCCGCGCGGCAGGCCGCCAGCGGGGGGTGAAGGGCGTCGGTTCCCCCGCCGTATGGCCTGGCGGAGCCAACCACAGATCGCCCCGGGTGCCGCTGAAATT
The DNA here is from genome assembly GCF_003634995.1 of Saccharothrix variisporea. Taxonomy (GTDB): domain Bacteria; phylum Actinomycetota; class Actinomycetes; order Mycobacteriales; family Pseudonocardiaceae; genus Actinosynnema; species Actinosynnema variisporeum. The sequence goes on from NZ_RBXR01000001.1 coordinate 1,038,633, forward strand.
TTTGCTCGTTCCTCGCAAAATTTTCGGCTGCACCCGGGGCGATCTGTGGTAGCCCTTCGGGCAGGCCATACGGCGGGGGAACCGAGGCCCTCCACCTGTGGTGGTCACCACCGCGGAGAAGCGCGCTGCGCGCGCCGGAGCTGGGTTTAGTGCGAGGCCTGCGCGAGGTGGCTCGCTCGACACTGCTTAGCCGCGTACGGCGGCGCGCCGGGAGCGTGACAGGGTGAGCCAGCCCAGGCCGAGTGCGGCCACGCCGATCAGGACCGAGAAGACGCCGCCGACGATCCCGTACCCGGTGCCCGGACCGCCCTTGGCCGCCGTGACGACGTACACCCCCAGGGCCAGGCCGATCGCGCCCGTCCCCAAGGACGTGAAAGCGGTTCGGGAGCCGCCGGCCTTGCGCACCCGGGACACGATCCCCACGACCAGGCCGATCAACCCGAACCCCATCCCGACCAACGACCACGCGCGGCCGGGGGTCAGGGTGTAGGAGTCGGTCGACTGGGCCAGGAACTGGGCGGTGGTGGCGAGGTGGGACATGGGGTCCTCCCTTTCAACGACATCAACGATGTGATGCGTTGATCATGTCGCCGCTCAGTGCTCCGGTCGTTCCCCGCACGCAGACAATCGCGGCTGCCGCCGATGGTGCAGTGGAGGAGCGGACTACCGCGGGCGCAGTAGGGCGTCAGTGCCAGGGCTTCGTGCGCACCAGTTCCTCGTGCACCAGCTTGAGGAACGCCCTCACCTCGGCCTCCCCGTACGGCGGCTCCAGCTCCGCGGTCACCGGGTCGGGCTGGGCGAGGGCCTGGGCGATGGCCTTCTCGTAGGCCTCGGGGCCGTCGATGAAGTACTCGCGCGCGATCATGGCCTCCACCATGCTCGCCGCGACCTCCCGGTCCAGGCTCGGTGCCCGGAACAGGCCGTAGACCACGGCGTTGAGCTCGGCGCGGTGTTCAATGGTCATGGGTTCCTCACAACATCAGGCGAACAGGGGGCGGCCGCCGGGGTGCGGGCCCCGGAAATCCCAGATCGGCGGGCGGATGCCGTTGCGGCCGAACTCCTGGGCCAGGTTCGCCATGTGCTCCGGGCCCGGCTGGTAGTGGCCGCTCGCGGCGGTGGCGTAGTTGATGCGGCCGTTGCTGACCGACAGCTCGCCCGCCGCCGCGACGGGGTGGCCGCCCGCCAGGGACGAGTGGTGGAACTGGCCGGGCGCGTGGTGGTTGGACGCGTAGATGTTGCCGCGGCCGTCCATGACGAAGATCGCCCGCCCGCCGCCCCACGCCGACGTGCCCTGCTGGGTGTCGTACAGGGAGCCGTCGCGGGCTCGGCGCAGGTTGCCCTGGCCGTCGATGAACACGCGGTGCGCCTCGCGCTGGGCGTCGTCCAGGCGCGCGACCTGCCGGCCGGGGAACGGGTTGTTCGGGTGGTGCGGGTCGGTCTCGTGCCGGTACTTGTCCAGCATGGGTTTCTGCCGGGGGTACCGGGGTGTGGTGTGCGGTCCGGGGGTGCCGGGTGCGTGGTGCGGCCGATGTGGTCCGCCGTGGCCGCCGGCGCGCTTGCCCTTGCGCAGCCAGTTCAGGATCGGCTTGAAGATCCCGGCCCCGCCGCCGCGCCTAGCCATTGAGGACCGCGTTGATCGCGATGTCCAGGGCCTGGTCCAGCAGCAGCTTGGTGATCTGCCGGAAGATCGGGATCTCCAGCAGCGACGCGCCGAAGGTCGCCACGGCGGTCGCGATGGCCTGGGCGATCTCGATGGCCAGCACCACGAGCTGCGCGATGACCGCGACCTTCAACGCCACCAGCGCGCCCGCGCACACGTACAGGCCCGCGCCGACCATCGCCGCCGCCGTGGCACCGTCGTCGAGGTTCTTCTTGGGCGCGTCCGGACCGTCCCAGAAGGACTTGAACCGCTCGACGGCCTCGGCCTGGTTCTGCGTCCACACGGCTTCGGCCTGGCCGTGCGCCTCGCCCACCGACCCGCCGAGGCGGTCGCCGAAGGCGATCCACTCCCCCGCCATGTCGAAGATCTTGCCCTCGTCGCCCTCCGGCCACGAGAAGCCCAGGGTGTTGAGCAGGCCCGACAGCTCCGCGGGCAGCATGATCCCGGTGGTCACCGGGTGCCGTCCCCTCCCAGCGAGGTGAACAGGCTGTGGTTGGCCTGCTCGACGTTGACGTATTCGGCGCCCATCTCCACGAGCTTGCCGCCGGTCTCGGTCATCACGGCGGCGTTGTCCTCGAAGCTCTCCATCGCGGCCTCGGAGATGACGTCGTAGACCATCTGCATCGCGGAGCCCAGGTCGTCGCCGCCGAAAGGGTTGCCGTAGGAGGCGAGGCTCGCGCGGAAGGAGGCGATCTCGCCGGTCAGGCGCTCGGCCGTGCCGGTGAGCTGGTCCCCCGACCGGCCGATGGCCTCACCCGAGACGTTCAGGTGTCCGGACACTTCTCCCCCTTGCCTACGGCTCGCCGATGCTGCCCATGATGGAACGGAGCTTGGTGGTGTAGCCGCGCAACTGGTCCATGCTCTGCGTGCGCAACGACTCGGCCTGCGCGGTCAGGCGACCGAGGTCCGCCGTGGACGGACCGGGCGGGTTGGCGCGGCGCTGGGCGGTCCAGTCCTTCAGCGCGTTGTCGAGCGCTTGGCGGGCGCGGTCGTTGAACTGGCGGTTGGTCATGCCGGGCACCGCATGCGACAGCTCCACTGTGGACACCGTGCCGTTGGTCCCGAACGTCACCCAGACCTCGTGGTCCTCGTCGGACCCGGTGGCCGTGACCTGCGCGCCGGTCAGGCCGCCGAGCGAGTCGCGGGCGGTCCGCAGCACCTCGGCGGCCTCGGCGAACAGCGCGTCCACGCCGGTGGGCGACGGGTCGCCGTGCATGCCGGTCCGCTGCCCGACCTTGGTGATGACCTCGTCCACGGCCGTGCCGACCCGGCGCAGGAACGCGCTGCTCTGCTCGCCCACCTCCGCCAGCCGCCCCACCAGGGCGTCCAGGTCGGGCACGGGGTCCTCGGCGGTCGGCGCCACCGCGCGCGCCCTGGCCAGCGCGTCGTTGGCCGCGAGGGCGAGGTGGCGCTCCAGTTCGGACACCGCGACCTGCGCCGGCGACGGCCGCAGCGCCACGGCGGTGACCCGACCCGCCGCGACCGTCACCGCGACCACGTCGTCCGGCGATCTGCCGACGTGCTCGCCGTTGTCGGGCGGGAGCTGCCCCAGGTCGGCGTCTTCCTCCTCCAGAGCCTGCCGGTACTGCTGGAGCCGCTGCTCAGGGCTCGGTCGACCGTCCACTGTGCACCTCCCACGCGCTGTGGATTGCTGCCGAGCGTACTAGACCCGATACGCCGGGTAGCGGCTTTCGGCGATGTTCGGGAGGGTCACCAGGGCACGGGGCCGTCCGCGTTGAAGAACCCGCCGGTGGGGCCGTCCGCGGGCAGCGTGGCCAGCCGCACCACCACGGCCGCACCTTGAGCGGGGGTCAAGTGTCCGTTGTGGTCGTTGATGTCCGTGTCGACGTAGCCCGGGTCGGCGAGGTTGACCAGGACGCCCTCCTTGCGCAGTTCGTTGGCGTACTGGACGGTCAGGGCGTTGAGCGCGGCCTTGGAGGGCGTGTAGGCGGCGGACGCCGGAAGCCCCGCGAGCGGGCCGTCCGGGTCGGCGGCGATGGACAGCGACCCGGCGGCGCTGCTGAGGTTGACCACGCGCGGTGCCGGCGACCGACGCAGCAACGGCAGGAGGGCGTTGGTCACCGTGATCACCCCGAACACGTTGGTCTCGAACACCCGCCGGACCATGTCCACGTCGACGGTGCTCGGCACCTGGTCGAGGGCGGCCAACGGCGAGACCTGCCCCGATCCGGTGATGGCCGCGTTGTTGACCAACACGTCCAGGTGACCGAAACGCTCTTCGACCCACTTCGCCGCGTCGGCCACGGTCGCCGGATCGGTGACGTCCAGGACCACCGCGTGCACATCACCACCCGACGCGCGCAGGGCTTCGGCGGTCTCTTCGCCGCGCCCGGCGTCCCGTGCCCCGATCACGACGGTGAGGCCGAGGGCGGCGAGCTGCTCGGCGGTCGCCCGGCCGATGCCCTTGTTCGCCCCGGTGATCAGCGCCACGGTCCGGTGTTCTGCCATGTCTGGACTCCTCGTCCGTCAGGGGTAGGTCGCCCACAAGACGCCACAGGCTCGCCGTTTGTGACAAAACCGGGTGGCGGTCGCGTGCGGGGGTCGAGGACAGTGGACTGGTGCGGGCGGACGGTGACGATGTGTTGGCGGGGTACGTGAGCGGGCCCGCTGCCGCGACCGAGGCCACCGTTGCGGCGTTGGTGCGGGCCGAGGGTGCCCGGGTGGTGGTGTTGGTCGAAGGGGTGAGTGATCAGATCGCCGTCGAGACCCTGGCCGCCCGGCACGGCCGTGACCTGGCCGCCGAGCACGTCGTCGTGTTGCCGGTCGGGGGTGCGCATGGCACCGCCCGGTACCTGCGGCGGTTCGGGCCGCAGGGGGCGCGGCTGGTCGGGTTGTGCGACGCCGGTGAGGCGCACGTCGTCCAGAGGGCCCTGGCGATGGCCGGGCTGGGGGCGCCTGGCTCGCGGGCGGAGTTGGAAGAGCTGGGGTTCTTCGTGTGCGTCGAGGACCTGGAGGACGAACTCCTCCGCGCCGCCGGCCCCGAGCTGACCGCCGAAGTCCTCGCCGAGAACGGGGACCTCGCGGCGTTCCGCAAGATCCAGCGCCAGCCCGCCTGGCGGGGCAAGGACGAGACCGCGCAGCTGCGCCGCTTCCTCGGCGCGGGTGCGCGGCGCAAGCTCCGCTACGCCCGCCTGCTGACCGAGGCGATCCCTCCGGACCGGGTGCCGCGCCCACTCGCCGCCCTGCTCGCCACCCTCTGAACCCCACCCGACACGCCCGGTCGGAGCAGGTCGAGTGCCTCCTTGACGCCCCGGTCGGGTCCCGAATATGGTCTAGACCACTTGCCGAAACGGTCGCCGCGGATTCGGACCCTGCCCGGGGAGACCCCCTGGGGATCCAGGCGAACAGGAGCTGCACGGATGAGGTTCACACGCAAGCTCGCGGCGGTCTTGGCCGGCGTCGGCGTCGCGCCCTTCCTGGTGGTCGTGACGGCCGGACCGGCCAGCGCCCACGGCTACATCACCTCCCCGCCCAGCCGGCAGGCGAACTGCGCCGCCGGCAAGGTGCCCAACTGCGGGGACATCATCTACGAGCCGGCCAGCGTGGAAGGCCTGAAGGGCCAGTACAACTGCCACGGCGGCGACGCCCGCTGGGCACCGCTGAACGACGACAGCAAGCCGTGGCCCGCCGCGTCGGTCGGCGACACGGTCTCGTTCAACTGGCTGATCACCGCCAACCACGCCACGACCACGTGGCAGTACTTCGTCGGCGGCAGCAAGATCGCCGAGTTCAACGACCACGGCCGCCAGCCGGGCCGGACCGTCAAGCACGACGTCAGCCTGGGCGGGCGCACCGGTCGCATCAAGCTGCTCGCGGTGTGGAACATCGCCGACACCGCGATGGCCTTCTACAACTGCGTCGACCTCCAGGTCGACCAAGGCCCCGGCCCGACCACCACCACGACCCCGCCGACGACCACACCACCCACCACGACCACCACCCTGCCGCCGAGCGGCCCGTGGGCGGCGGGGGTGGCGTACCCGACGGGTGCGCAGGTCACCTACGGCGGCGCGGCCTACCGCTGCATCCAGGCCCACACGTCACTGGCCGGCTGGGAACCGCCGAACGTGCCGTCCCTCTGGCAACGCCTGTAGGCGGAAAACCGCCGAGCACGGCCGGTCAGGCCTCGTACTGGTCGTGCTCGGCGTACAGGCGCGTCCACTCCTCGGGCGTCAACTGCCGGCCCGACGCCACGATGTCCGCCAACTCCTCGAAGTACGCCTCACGCGGCGCGCCGGGCGTGAACAGGACGAGCATCGACGCCGGCGCGGCGGAGTTGTTGCTGAAAGCGTGGACGCCACCCGGTGGCACGTACAGGAAGTCGCCCGGGGTGGCGTCGATCCACCGGTCGCCGTCGAACAGCGACACGGTGCCTTCCAGCACGAAGAAGGACTCCGAGAAGGTCTTGTGGAAGTGCGCGCCGGGGCCGTTCGGGATCGCGGCCATGTCCCAGCGGTACAGGCCGAACTGCCCCTCGGTGGTGGCGCCGGTCGCCAGGTGGCCCACGCGCGACTTCACACCGATGGTGAGGTCGGGCGGGGTGGTGGCCGGGCGGAACACGGCGCTGAACTCACCCTGGTCGGCGAGGTAGCGGGCGGGTGGGTAGGACACGGGGACTCCATCGCGGGTTGTGCGGTCCGTCAAAGGCTAGGTGTCCGGAGTTGCCCGGCGTCAGCGCCAATCACGAGCGCGCTGGTTGGGCCAATCGCGCACGAAGGGGTCAGCGTGGAAGGAACACACCGCACGAAGTCGGGGCAGCGCCGAGGAGGTCTCCGCAAGGTCTTGATCGCGGCGATCTCCCTGGCACTGCTCGGGGTCGCCGCACCGGAGGCCACCGCCGCCACCAGCGTCAGCTTCACCCCGCAGACCGTGTTGGGACCGGGGGTGCCCACGGACGGCTCCAGCGACCAGAACGTCGTCGCGCTCGGCTCGGTCTCCCTCACCGTCTCCGCCACCCAGACCGTGTACGTGGTGTCGGTGCTGCGGGCCAACAGCGCGACCGTCCGCACCCTGGTGGACAACGAGGTCGTGTGCAAGTGGGCCGGCGGCAGCAAGAACATGGTGGTGGGCCAGAACGTCTACCAGCAGGGCAGCGGCAGCCCGCAGTGGGAGGACATCTCCCTGACCACGCGCTACCTGGTGCACCCCGGCGTGGCCGGCGTCCTGACCTGCACCACCTACATCCGGACCGCGTCGCTGGGGTACGCCGACTCCACGGTCCGGCTGGTCAGCGGCTCGCTGCGGTTCGCCGACACCTCGGTCGACGGCACCACCTCCGGTGAGCCGATCCAGGCCAGCGTCCCGCCCGGACTGCTCCACGTCGACGCCACGACCCCGATCGTGCGCGAGCCGTCGATCCCGTTCTTCACCACCGCACCCGGTTTCACCGGTCTGAGCGTGTTCGGCGACACCGAGTACATGGTGTGCCACCCCGGCGTCACCTGCGACAAGACGGGGTCGTCCACCGCCCGGTTCACGCTGTTCGTCAACCAGTGGAAGGCGGACGGCACCCTCTGCCACACCGACTCGTCGGCCACCGTCACCAAGACCGTGCCCTACTGGGTCCACCACATCTACGTGCCGCTGAACAAGCCGGACTTCCCGGTCCGCACCGACTCCGGCTGCATCCCCCGCTTCAACACCTACGTGCTGGTGCAGTGGCTGTCCGGTGAAACGGGGGCCGTGCAGGGCACCGCCGTGGGCCTCACCGACTCGCGCGGCTCGACGTCGAAGCACAACTCCGACATGAGCCACGCCTACGCGGTCCCGTACGTGTAAGGACCAGTCCGGAGGCCCACGGGGGTTCACTTGCTCCCGTGGGCCTCCGCCGACAGGTCCTGCCAGTCCGCCCACGTCTTGAGCCGGTCCGCGTAGGCCTGCTGGATCATCGAGTAGAAGCCCTGCCCGAACAGCACCCTCAGCGGCGGGTTGTCCGAGTCCACGAGCTTGAGCAGGGCCTGCGCGGCGGCGAGCGGGTCGCCGGCGGGCTGCTTGCCCGCGATCGCACCCAGGCGGGCGCGCAGACCGTCGTACTCCGGGCGGGTCCGGGACATGTGGCCGTTGGCCAGCGGGTCGGGGTTCTTGCCGTCGCGGGTGGCGAACCCGCCGGGCTCGACCACGGTCACCTTGATGCCGAAGTCGGCCACCTCCTGGGCCAGGGACTCGTTCAGCGCCTCCACGGCCCACTTGGACACGTGGTACGCGCCGCCGAGCGGCATCGCGATGAGCCCGGCCGCCGACGACAGCTGGACGATGTGCCCCGACCCCTGCTCGCGCAGGTGCGGCAGGACGGCCTGGATGACCCACACCGCGCCGAACAGGTTGGTCTCCAGCTGGTCGCGCAGCTCCTGCTCGGACAGCTCCTCGACCGCGCCGATCTGCGCGTACCCGGCGTTGTTGACCACGACGTCGAGCCGGCCGAAGTGCTCGTGCGCCTTCCGCACGGCCTCGAAGACGGCGGCCTTGTCGGTCACGTCCACCGCCAGGGGCAGCACGGCGTCGCCGTAGGTCGCGACCAGCTCACCGAAGCTCGCCGTGCTGCGGGCGGTGGCGGCCACCTTGTCGCCGCGGGACAGGGCGGCCTCGACGAAGCAGCGGCCCAGACCGCGGGACGAACCGGTGACGAACCAGACCTTGCTCATGGGACTTCCTCCGTTGCCGTGTGCTTGTTCGACCTCCAGACACCACGGCCCCGACCTGTCGTGACACGTCGTGATCCACGTCACCACCATCGACGGACGTCGATCGAGCGCCGGCTATGATGGGCGGCATGACGACGCTGACGCCGACCACCGGCCTCCCGGTCGAGGACGCGACGACCTACGCCCGGTGGTTCGCGTGCCTCGCCGACCCGACCCGGGTGCGCCTGCTGCACGCCGTCGCCGTCCACCCCGGCGAGATCGCGGTGGGCCCGTTGGCCGAGGCGATCGGCGTCAGCCAGCCCACCTGCTCGCACCACCTGCGCAAGCTCGCCGACACCGGGTTCGTGCGGCTGCGCAAGGAGGGCACCCAGACGCTCGTGTCGGTCAACCCGGCGTGCTGCACCGGCCTGCCGCACGCCGCCGACGCCGTCATGGGCACCGTGGTGACCCGCCCGTGCTGCCCGACCGACCTGCCCGCCGACGTCACCGTCCGCGCGATGACCGAGGACGACTGGACCGACGTGCGGCGCATCTACGGCGAGGGCATCGCCACCCGCAACGCCACCTTCGAGACCGAGACCCCCAGCCGCCGCACGCTGGACGCGAAGTGGCTGCCCGACCACCGCTGGGTCGCCGAGGTCGACGGCGCGGTCGCCGGGTGGGCCGCCGCCACCCCGGTCTCGGCCCGCGAGTGCTACGCCGGCGTCGCCGAGACCTCCGTCTACGTCGGCGAGGGGGCGCGCGGGCGGGGTGTCGGCAAGGCGTTGCTGCACAAGCAGGTCACCGCCGCCGACACCGCCGGCCTGTGGACGTTGCAGACCGCGATCTTCCCCGAGAACCGCGCCAGCATCGCCCTGCACCACTCGGCGGGCTTCCGCACGGTCGGCGTTCGCGAGCGCATCGCGCAGCACTACGGCGTGTGGCGCGACACCGTACTGCTGGAACGCCGTGCGGAGTCCGCCTCGGACTGCCCCTGCTGATCACACCCTGGTCGGGACGGCCCTCGCCCGGTCGATGTCCGGGCCCCGGTAGAGGCGCTCCGGGATGGACGCCAGGGTCGAGGGGTGCACCTGCGGGCCCAGGCCGTAGAACTTCTGGAAGCTCATGATCAGCGGGCGCCAGGCGTCCGGGTCGATGTGGTCCTCGGTGCCGGCCAGCCGGATGTCCTCGTGCACGAACACCCGCTGCACCCGCACCTCCACGGCGACGATCGACCCCCGCTGGCTCTCGTCGGCCTCCGCCACCGGGTGCACCGCCTCGACCACCACCTCCATCGCCACCGGGCACTCGGCGACCCGCGGCGGCGTGACGGTCTCGGACGGGACGGGGGTCAGGCCGGCGCGTCCGAACTTGTCGGCGACGTGGAAGTAGCCGCGCCGCAGCTTGCCCGGCGGGACGGGGTCCGAGCCGGTGGTCAGCGCGAGCCGGTCCACCGCCGGGGCCAGCGCGTCCGAGGGCAGGTTGAGCACGCCTTCGCCGGTGCGCAGCAGGTTGCGGGTGGTCTGCGACTTGGCGCTGATGCCGAGCACCGCGCGCCAGCCCAGCCAGAACGCCGACGAGATCGGGGCCAGGTTGGGCGTGCCGTCCTCGTTCTCGCTGGAGACCAGCACGACCGGCGTGCCGAAGTACAGGATGCCGGGCTCGATCCGCTGGTGCGCGGGCATTTCCTCGTCCACACCCCCAGTCTGGTGATCCACCCGGGACGGTCGCCGGCGGGATTCGGCCGTCACGACCCTTGTCGAACAGGGCTAACGTGGCCCGCGTGCGCTCGATCCCGCAGCCCGCACCGGCGTCCCTGACCCTCACGACGGTCCTGCACGCCCTGGGCGACCCGGTCCGCCTGGAGCTGGTCCGCCGCGCCCAGGCCACCCCGGAGTCGACGTGCGACGCCCTGGCGGAGGGCTTGGACGTGCCGGTGCCCACCCTGTCCGACCACTGGCGGATCCTGCGCGAGGCGGGCGTCATCACCATCACCGCCGACGGCCGCCACCGCCGCGCCCGAGTGCGCGCGGAAGACCTGGACGACCGCTTCCCCGGCCTCCTGGCCGCCGTCCTCCGGCCGGGCGAGCCCCGATAGGCGTTGGCGTTCCGGCGGTGGTGGGTAACCACCCAGGACACGCCACAGGACGGAGTGCAGTCATGGCCGACCACGCGGCAGCCGGTCCGGATCTGGCCACCCACCTGACCGGGATCGCGCGCATGCTCCAGGGCCAGAACGGTGAGCAGGAGACGATGGACGCGATCGTGCGGTCGGCCGTCGGCACCGTGCCCGGGGCCGAGCACGCGGGCATCATGACGGTGCTGGGCAGGCAGGAGGTCCGGACCGTCGCCACCACCGGTGAGCTGCCGTGCGCGGTGGACCAGGCGCAGTTCGACGTCGGCGAGGGGCCGTGCCTGCGGGCGTTGTTCGACGAGAAGGTCGTGTCGGTGCCCGACCTCGCCCGGGACCCGCGCTGGCCTGCGTTCGCGGCGCGGGCGGTGCAGCTCGACGTGGGGAGCATGTTGTCGTTCCAGCTGTTCGTGCAGGACGACGACCTGGGCGCGCTCAACCTCTACGCCGCGCGGACGCACGCGTTCGACGAGGAGTCCGAGCACGTGGGCGGGCTGTTCGCCGGTCACGCCGCGATCGCGCTGGCCACCGCCCAGCAGCGCGACCACCTGGGTGAGGCGGTGCGCACGCGGGACCTGATCGGGCAGGCCAAGGGCATCCTGATGGAACGCCACAAGCTGACCGCCGACCAGGCGTTCGCGGTGCTGGCGCGGGCCAGCCAGCTCACCAACACCAAGTTGCGGGACATCGCCGAACGGCTCACCCAGACCGGTGAACTGCCTGCCCGACCGGGTGACTGAAAGGTCAGGTCGTGGCGAGCCGGACGGCGGCCAGGGCCTCGTCCAGGCCGGGGTGCACCGGCAGGACCTGCTCGACCCGAGCCGCCAGCAGCGGGCGCAGCACGCTCCGGTTGTCCGCGACCACCGCGAACGCGACCCCGAGCCGCCGGGCCGCGTGCTGGGTGTTGACCAGCACCGCGATGCCGATCGAGCCCAGGAACGCCACCCCGCGCAGGTCGAGCACCAGCCCCGTCGGGCGGCTCTCCGCCAGCGCGCCGAGGGCGCTCGCCAACTCCTGGTAGGACGCCATGTCCACCACGCCGACGACCGCCGCCACCGCGACGCCGTCCGGCGACGTGTCCGTGCGGACGAGGTGGGTCGGCTGCTGTTCGGCGATGTTCGTCATGGCGGTCCTTCGGGCGGTGTCACCTCGGCGTACCCGCTGGACCGGCCCCTCACACCGCGCGCAGCAGCGAACTGCGTCCCGCTCGCCACGCGTCGAGCAGGTGGTCGGCGAGGCGCTGCTCCAGCAGCTCGGTGGCCCGGATGCCGAACACGACCGACTGCGCGAGCCCCGGCTCCCGCGCCACCAGGTCGCCCACCACGTCGTGCCGCATGACCTGCTCGTGCACCGCGTCGGCCTCGATGTGCTCGGTGAAGAACTCGACGCAGTCGGCGTGGGCGTTCATCCGGGTCAGCGCCTTGGCCATGCGCGCGGCGCTGGGCGCGGTGGTGATCTCGGCGGCGGCGAAGTGGCCGACCAGCGCGCCGCGCAGGCCCTGGTGCAGGCCGCACAGCGACATGAGGTTGACCGTGGCCAGCATGGGCGCGGGGACGTGGTCCAGGTAGTGCAGGTAGCCGGTCTCCAGTCCCGCGCCGGCCAGCAGCCGCGCGTAGAGCTGGGAGTGCATCCGGTCGCCGCGCCCGCCGCCGAACTCGTCGAACTCGACGGCCACCAGGGCGGCCTTGGCCCGGCCGGACAGGCGCGGGATCACCCACGCGTGCGGGTCGGCTTCCTTGAGGTGGTAGATCGACCGGTGGACCAGGTACTCGCGCATCTGCCACCACTCGCCGCGGTCGCGCAGGTGGTGGCTGACGCCCGTGCCGTCGACCGGTTCCACCAGCAGGTCGTCGAGGGCTTCGGCAAGGTCCACGCGGTCGGCCAGGTCGTCCTCCAGGGCCGCGCGGAACACCTGCTCCAGGGCGGCGCGCAGCCGCAGCAGCTCCGGTTCCCACTCCCACTCCGGCGAGACGTCCCGGAAGCCGCGGTAGTGCAACTCGTAGCAGACGTGCAGCGCCAGGTGCAGGTCCTCGCCGTACGGGTCGGCGGTGCGGGCCTGCTCCAGCGGCAGGGAGGCGGGCGGCGGGTTCTCGCGCAGCGCGTCCACGACCGCGGCGGACACGGGGCCGCGCGGGGTCGGGAGCACGGGGGTCTCCAGTGCCAGGGTCACGACGGCGGGTTACCCGGTTCCGGTTCCCCGATGCACGCCGCCGCCAGCGCGTCCACCACCGCGACCAGGTTCTCCGAGCCGCTGCCGCCCACCTCGGCTTCGCCTGGGGCGCGGCCTCCGGCCCCCGCTTCCATGGTCCCACGGACCCCCGACAATTCCGGGCCGGCCGCAAGTCGCCGCTGCATCCGCGCGCCACCGTCCTCGGCTTCGACCTGGGTGATGCCGACGTGTCGGGCCAGGGCCGCGACGAGGTCCGTCGCGGGGACTCGCACACCGCGCCACGGGTCGACGCCGGGACCGTCCAGCCCGTACCTCGACGCCGTCCACACCGCGGCGGCCAGCACCTGGTCGTCCAGGTCCGGCCCCTCGCGGCCCTCCGCCAGGTCGGCCAGGGCCCGGTCCACCAGCGCCCGCGTCAGCACCGCCTGCGCCACCGCCCGGTCGACCGTCGCGGCGGTGTCGGCGGCGCGGACCTCCACGGTCGGGTACCGGGGTGAGAGCCGGGCCAGCCAGAAGCTCATCCCCCGGTCCACGACCACCCCGCACGCCACCAGCCGGTCCACGGCGGCGTCGTACGCGGCGGCCGAGGCGAACCGCGGCGGCACGCCCGAGCCGGGGAAGCGCGACTGCTCGACCATCCGCCAACTGCCGAACCCGGTGTCCCGGCCGTGCGCGAACGGCGAGTTCACCGACAGCGCCAGCAGCGTCGGCAGCCAAGGGCGCAGGTGGTTCAGCACGGCCACGGCGGTCTCCCGGTCGGGCACGCCGACGTGCACGTGACACCCGCAGCACTGGTAGTCCGCGACCTGCCCGCGGTACAGCTCGGTGATCCGGCCGAACCGCTCGTCCTCCAGACGCGGCGGCGGCGCGCCCCCGAGCACCGGCGCACCGGCGGGCACCAGCAGCGCACCCACGTCCCGGGCCGCCCGCGCGAGCCGCCGACGTCCTCCGGTCAGCTGCTCACGCAGCTCGTCGACCCGCGTGCACACGCCGCTGGCAAACTCCACCTGCGTGGCGTGCAGCTCCCCGTGCACCTCGCCACCCGGCAGACCACCCACCCGCGCCAACACCTCACGCGCGAGCGGCACCGCAGCACGACTCTCGGCGTCGACCAGGAGGAACTCCTCCTCCACACCCACGGTGCTCAGGGCGCCTCCCGGACGTCGTGGAGCAGCCGCCCCGCTCCCGCCCCGTCGATACCCGGCCGCACCACCGCCGAACCGCCGGTTCCCGGGTTGACGCGCGCCAAACCCGGGAATCCGCCGGGCACGACACGCGGCGCGGGTCCGCGTGCTGGGCTGAGGCGGCGATTCGCGATGAGTGCGACGAGGAGCGTTCGAGACCTGGTCAGCGTCCTGGACCGCGCGATCCGCGAGGCCCTGGCCGAAACCCGCCCCGACCCGCCGCACGATCCGCAGGCGCGGGCGAGACACGCTCAGACCTGTCTGCTCGAAGCCGTCGACGCCACCCGAGCAGGTGACACGGACGTGCCCCCGGCGGCCCTGGCCTGCCTGGACGCGGCCTGCGAACACCTGGAGTACGGCGAACTGCTGGAAGCTCGAACCCTCCTGACCGCGGCCCGCGGCCTACTCACCGCAGGCCACCGCCCGATCGGCCGCGACCACGCCGCGGCGAGCTGAACGCCGCCCCACCCGCCCACGGGCCGCCCCACCCGCCCACGGGCCGCGCCGTCCGCCGCCGGGCGTCAGCCGTTCGCGCCGGCCCGCAGCCAGTCCGGGGTGTGCTCGGGTGCGCGCGGGAACAGCTCCAGCTCGCGCGCGTAGGCCTCCGCCGTCGGCGGGGTCACGAAGTCGGGCAGGTCGGTGCGGTTGTAGTCCACCGAGTAGTTGTCCGGGTAGTCCAGCCGGAAGGTCGCCTGGAACCACGTGCCCCGCTCCGGCCGCGCCATGCCCGCCCGCAGCCGCGCGAACAGCTCCCGCACGTCGTCGTCCGGCGGCACCCACCCGTACAGGCCGCCGTTCTCCATCCGCAGCAGCCCCGAGAACGCGGTGTAGTCGCCCACCGCCGCGTACAGCAGCTGGAGGTGGTTCCACCCCGCAGGCAGCTCGAACACCAGCCGCTCGGTGATCGCGGCCAGGACCTCGCCCTGGGCTTCGACGCTGAGTGGCTCAGTCATGTGATCAGTATTCCTCACTCGGTCCCGGTCAACCGCGCCCGCAGCCAGTCCGGGACGAACCCCGGGTCACGCGGGTAGACGGCGTGGTCGGTCGCCCACGCCTGCGCCGGGAGGTCCGGCGACCAGCGCGGGTCGTGGTCGAAGTCGAACATCGCCCGGTACTCCAGCGGCGGGTCCACGGTGTAGCGCATCGCGAACCACGTGCCGCGGCCCGGCTCGTACATCAGGTCGCGCAGCTCGCGCAGCGCCGGCTCCACGGTCCCCGGCACGTCCACCGCGACGGTCTCCCCGCCCGCGCGCAGCACGGTCAGCGACAGGTGGCCGTACTGCGCGTTGCCCCGGTACTTGAGGTCGATGCGGTGCCAGCCCTCCGGCGCCGCCCCGACCAGGTCGAGGCCGACCTGGTGCAGCAGCACCTCGCCCCGCTCAGGGGGTCGCCGGTGGCGGGGGACGAAGTCGGGGTGGCGGGCTGGTCCGGGGACATTGTGGAACGACCTCTCCTCGGTGCGGATGGTGGGCGGGTTGTCCGTGGACAGCGTCCACCGCGCGTGCAGCACGTCCGGCGTGTGGCGGTCCGGAGTCCGGCGCTCGGCCCACACGTCGAACCGGTCGACCTCGACGTCCGGGCGCTGGCCCATGTTGGTCAGGTCGTTCTCCATCGCGCGCCACGAGTCGGACGTGGGCCGCTCGTCCAGCGCCCAGTTGCTGTTCTCGTGCGCCCACTGCGGCACGTGGTTGATCCGCTCGCCCGGACCACCGGCCTCGAACGAGACCAGGTGACCGCCGGCGAACCGGAACAGCGGCCGGTCGGCGGGCTGCTGGAACTTCGGGTCCAGCTCGCCGTCCAGGCGCGTGCCGCTGTGCATGCCGCCCTTGGCGATCTGGCCGACGTCCATCTGCATCTTGCCGTCCTTGTCGGGGCCACCCTCGGCGCGGCGGGCGCCCCAGTACTTCTCGGCCGTCGTGCCGGCGGGCGGGTAGTCCGGCTTGCCGCTGGCCGCGATGGTGTCGCCGTGCTCGTCGGTCCGGTACAGCTGCCGGGGCTCGCGCGGGTCCAGGCCGTGCTGGTCCAGGTAGCGCGGACCCACCGCGTAGGTGGTGTTGGGCCGCGGCACGTCCACGCCGTCGCTCCACGTCCGGCCGGTGCCCAGCTCCGGGTTGAACCCGTGCTCCCGGTTGCCCGACCACGTGTGGACGTGCGAGAAGTTGCCGTCCGCGTCGGTGTAGAAGGACCCGTGCCAGTTGCCGTCCGGGTCGTAGACGTCGTAGCGCGTGTGCGGGTCGCGCGGCCCGGTCAGCGAGAACGGCCCGTCCTGGCGCACGTCGTAGTCCGTCACCGGGTCGGCCGTCCGGTAGTTGCCGTCGACGTCACCCGGCGGGTCCCAGTCCACCGCGGGCGCGGCGTCGCCGTGGTCGAACCCGTCGAACCGCTGCGGCGGCTGCGGGTCGGCGGGCGGCGTCCCGAGGTCCGCCGTCGTCGCGGCCGACTCGGGCCCGGACGGCCCGTGGTTGTTCGGTGTCGGCGCCTCGTACGTGTGGTGCATGTTGTGGCCGAGCTCGATCCGGTACGTCACACCCGGCATCGGCCGCGCGGTGTCCGGGTTGACCGGCGCGGTGTACGGGTCCTGCCCGAAACCCTTGTTGGGCACCGAGGTCTCGACGTGCGTGATGTTCCGGTTGGCGTCGGTGTAGAACACGCCACGCGGGTTGCCGTCGGTGTCGGTGACCACCATCCGCGAGTTGGGCTGCAACGGTTCCCGCCCGTTGAAGTCCGCCACCCGCGTGCGCGGGTCGACGTCCATGGGGACCTCGGGCAGCGGATCGCCGTTGGGTTGGCGCGGCGGGTCCCAGGCGGTCTGGTTCTGCGGGCTCTTCTCGTAGTCGTCGGAGTCCGTGATCTTCTTGGCCGGCTTGGCGCGGTCACGGGCGTCGTCGGCGTCGGTGTGGTCGGTGCGGTGGTGGTCGGGGGTGCCGGGGACGTAGCCGTCTGGGCTGGTTTTGGTGCGGGTGCCGTCGGGGTGGTGGGTTTCCCATTCGCCGTTGGGTGGGATTTTGGGGTGGCGGTTGCCGTCGGGG
Organism: Saccharothrix variisporea; assembly: GCF_003634995.1. GTDB lineage: Bacteria > Actinomycetota > Actinomycetes > Mycobacteriales > Pseudonocardiaceae > Actinosynnema > Actinosynnema variisporeum. Next base: position 1,055,448 of record NZ_RBXR01000001.1, read on the forward strand.
CCGAGTTGGGCGTCGCTGGTGTAGACGCGGCCTGTGCTGTCGGTCCAGGCGGGTTTGGTGGGGGCGAGGACGTCGGCGCCGGTGTGGTGGGACAGGCGGCGGGCGAAGTCGTTGGTGCCGGCGTCGCAGCCGATGAGGCGGATGGGGGTTGTGCCGTCCCAGCCGTTGCGGCGCAGCAGGTCGCCGTAGTGCTCGGGGGTGTAGGTGTGGTTGCCGATGCGGGCGTGGCCGTCGGGGGTGATGTGGACGTCGGCGGTGAAGTAGCGGGGGTCGGGCGGGACGCGGTGGGGCAGGTCGCCCATGTCGGGGTCGCCGCGGTGGTGGGAGATGCCCGAGGGGGTGGTCTCGCCGTGCCGGGCGTGGGCTTGGTCGATGTCGGGACGGTCGGCGTGGTCGGTGTGGTGGTTGGGGTCGGCGTGGTGGCCCGGGTCGGTGTGGTTCGGGTCCGGGTGGTTGGTGTCCGGACGGCCCTGGTTCGGGGTGGTGTCGGGGTCGCGGTGGGGCGGGGTCCACTGGTCCGGGTCGCGGCGCGGGGCCGGGGCGTGGTCCGGGGTGCGCTGGGGCGGGGTCCAGGCCTGGGGGTCGCGGCGCGGGGCGGGGGTGTTGGCGGGGTGGGGCGCGTCCGGGCGGTGCGGGGTGTGGGGGCCGGCCTGCGGCGGTCCGTTGTGGACGGGGCCGGGGCGGTGGTGGGCCGGGCCGGGGGTGTTGGGGCTGTGCGTGTTCGGGCCGTGCGTGTTCGGGCCGTGCGTGTTCGGGCCGTGGTGGGGTGCGCCCGGGGTGTGCGGGCGCGGCGCGTTCGGGGGCGTGCCGGGGGTGTTGTGGGGTGTGCCGAGGCGAGCCGGGCCCGGAGTGCCGGGGGTGTTGGGGCCGGGGGCGGTGTGGCTCGGACCGAAGGTGCCGGGGCCGGTGTTGCCGTGCGGCGGGCCGGCATGGCCCGGTCCTGCGTGGCTTGGCGCGGTCTGGCTGGGGCCGGCGTGACTGGGCGTGGTGTGGCTCGGGGTGGTGTGGCTGGGCGTGGTGTGGCCGGGAGCGGTTGAGGGGCGCGGGGGTTCCGGGGTGCGAGCCTGGGGGATGCCGGAGCCCAGGTCGCCGCGGTTGCCCGGGGTGCCCGTCCAGCCGCCACCGCCGCCCGGACGCGCGCCGCCGCCGGGACCACCGCCGCCGGGCGGGTTGCCGCCGGGAGCCTGACCGCCGGGAGCGTGGGTGCCCGGCATTCCGCCGCCCGGCGCGCCCATGGGAGTTCCGCCGGTCGGGTGCGGGCCCGGAGCGGCGGGTGCGTGCGGCTGATCGGGGCGGGTCGGAGCCTGCGGGGTGGCTGCCGCGGCCGAGGTCTGGTCGTACCTGGTCGGCGTCGGGCCGTTCGGTGCGGGACTGGTCGGGCCGCTGGGTGGGTTACCGCCGTACGAACTGCCACCGGGGCCGCCGTTGTGGCTGGTTGGCGCGGGCTGACCGCCGGGGCCGCCGCGGTGCTCGCCGACCGGGGTGTTCCCACCGGGAGTGTTGCCGGCCGGAGTGCTGCCGCTGGGGGTGTTGGCGCTGGGGGTGTTGCCGCCGGGGCCGCCGCGGTGCTCACCCAGGGGCGCGCCGGCGCGGGGGTTGCCCTGGCCGGGAAGAGTGGTCCCGCCATCCGGTGACGGAGAGGGGGACGAGTCGGGGGTGCGGCCGGGGCGCGGCGCGGACGGAGGTAGATCCGTCGGGTCGCCGGGGCGTGGCCGGTCCACGGTCGGGGTGGCGCTGGAGGTCCCGGTGGTGTCGTTCGGCCTCGTCGAGCCCGGCGTGTTCGAGCCCGGAGTGGAGGGATCCGGAGAGCCCGGGGTGTCGGAGCGTGGAGTGTCGGAGTCGGGGGTGTCGCCGGAGTCGGAGTGGCTGGTGGAGCCGTTGGGCGTGTCGACGTCGGCCTTCCCCGTCTGGAGGAAGCCGCCCTTCTTGATGTTCTTCGGGTCCAGCACGTCCAACCCGGTCGCCTTGCCGGCGATCTTGCCCAGGACCTTCATCACCTTCTCGAACACCTCGACCAGACGCTTGAGCATCGGCGAGACCTTCTTGATGGTGTTCAACAAGTCCTGGATGATCTTGGCGATCTTCGCCGCCCACTTCGAGATCGCCGTCACCGCCTGCGCCACGATCACCGGCGTCCCGAACCCCAGCGAGAACACCGCCTCCAACACCCAGGCGATCAACTTCCCCACCAGGTCGGCGATCAGGTCGCGCACCATCTCGCGCACGAACCCGACGACCATCCCCATCATCCCGACGACCGTGCCCACCGTCCCCGCCGCCGACGCCGCACCGGTCAGCGCGTCACCGTGCGCCGAGGCATTGGTCAGGTACTGCGCAGCCGCAGCACCGCCCCAACCGGCCGTCCCCCGCGCCACCGCCGCCTTGTAGTCCTCGGCGATAGCCCCCAACTCCTCGGCGACCTTCCCCCACGTCGCCGAATACGACTCGATCACCGGCGGGTTCCCGGCCAGCCAGTCCAGCATGTCCTTCAACGGCTGCACGTGCTCCATCAGGAACGACGCCGCCGACGACATCAAGGTCCCGAACGGATCGATCGCCATCGCCGCCGCATCGGCCGCGAGCCCGACCATCCCCAGGCCGGCCTCGATCCAGTTCCCGTCCTTGATCCCGTTGAACGTGTCCATCGCCGACTCCGCGATGGAGATCCCGGTCGCCCACCCGTTGTCACCGGTGCCGGCGTTGAACACCCCACCCGGCGCTGCGTCCGGCTGGACCACCAGATCGTTCGACCCCGTCACCGTGCCACTCCCCCACAGCGGCCGGCCACGGCCACCTTCCGACGTACTCCAGGCGTGTTCCACTCAGACGCAAAATGACACGAACGGTTCCCCCGCGCGTAACCCGAGCGGAGTAATGATCGTCACACGTCTGCCTCAGCCGTCGGACAAGAGCCCGTCGGGGCTCCCCTCGCGAGGAGCCCCGACGGGACCGGTCACGGACCGGTGTACTCGAAGATGTAGATGCCGTAGTCGCGGTCGCTCGCGGCCACGTACTCCTTGCCGCCGTGCGAGAACACCTGGACGCCCCAGAAGTTGTTCCCGCCCTCGTCGATGAAGCGGCCCACCTCGACCAGCTTGTTCTGCTGGACCTTCGCCACGCGGAAACCGCCCGCGTAGTAGGAGAAGTAGGCGAGGTCGTTCTTGACGTGCGAGGTGGCGACCTCGTGCACCGACAGGTCACCCGAGCCGCTGGCCTTGGTCGGGTCGTGCGCCTCGGGGATGGCGTAGGTGTCCAGCTCGGTCATCTTGCCGCGCTCGTTGCGGTACAGGTGCACGTAACCCCAGCCGTCGAACGCCGAGGTCAACGTCAGCACGTCGCCGACCTGGCCCTGGGTGACGCCCGGGATCAGGCTGCCCGCGAGGGTGTCGCCGCCGGCCTGGCACGCGGCCTCGTCGTAGGACGCCTCCCGGTCGAACAGGCTGTAACCGGTGCGGCGGTCGACGGAGAACGCGGGCAGCGAGCCCTCCACGCTCATGCCGAACGCACCGCAGGAACCCTCGCGGTTGACCACGACCACGCCCTCGTACCCGCCGGCGGAGGTCACGGCCGCGACCTTCTCGGTGAACGTGCACCCGCCGCGCGTGACCACCGCGAGTTGCGCCGAGCCGACCGCCGGTGCGGCCGGGACCGCCGTGTCACCGGCGCAGGCCCGCCCGACGTACACGGTGGTGCCGCTGATCGTCTGCCCGGACGCCAACTGCGGCGTCAGGTCGCCCTGACCGGCGGAGAACGCCGTGCCGTCGTCGGTGGACCCCTTGAGCACGTACGGGTCGAAGTCCTCGTCCGCGGCGATCACGTACTTGTCGTCCCGGGTGAACTCGGCCTGGTGCGCGTTGCCCTCCGGCTCCGACGCCTTCCCGGTGGACTCCAGCAGCTGCGGGTCCGGGTTGGCGAAGTCCGAGTCGGCGAGGTAGACCGGCGCGGCGGGGTCGGTGACGTCGAGCTGCACGTAGCCCGCGTCCCAGTAGGAGGCCAGCATGACCTGCCGGCCGCCGATGGGCTTGACGACCATGTCGTGCAGGAACACCTCGGTGAGGTTGTCCGGGCCGGCCTGGAGGATCTGCGGGAACATCGTGGCCAGGTCGTACTCGGCGACCTTGACCGGCGCGCGCGGGTCGGTGATGTCGAAGACGTCGACGTCGGCCTGCTCCTCGTCGTCGACCAGGACCGCGTAGGCCTTGTCGCCCACGTCCCAGATGAAGACGCTGTGCACCTCGTGCGCGATGCCGGGGTCGTTGGCGCCCGCCGGGGTCAGGTCGCCGAAGCCCTTGGCCAGGTAGGTCGGCCGCTTGGGGTCGGTCACGTCGACCAGCGTCGCGCCGCCCGCGGTGGACAGGTTGTTGCCCACGCTCGGGGTGACGCTGCCGCAGACCTCGTTGTTGAAGGCCAGCACGTCACCGGTGAACTTCGGCGTGTCGACGTGGATGACTTGGGAGCCCTCGCCGACGTAGCTGTTCTGGCCGGTCCGGATGAAGTTGACCTGCTTGGGGTTGGTCGGGTCCTTGATGTCGAAGACGTAGACGCCGCCCTTCTGGCAGTCGCGGGAGCTGAACGCGGCCAGGTAGGCGTAGCCGTTGTGGACGCCCACGTCGGCGACGCGCCCCTCGAAGTCCTGGTTGATCGGCGCCTTGCCGACCACCCGGACGTTCTGGCTGGTGGCGGGCAGGTGGCCGTGGTCGCCCCCGTGCTGCTCGTGGCTGTGGGTGACCTTGGCGTTGTCGATGGCGCCGTCACTGGAGGTGGAGTCGTCCCCCTCGTGGGCCACGGCGGCCGGGGCGAGCAGGACGAGACCGAACAGCGCGGGGAGCGCACCGGTGCGGAGCAGGGATCTGCGGCGGATCACAGTTCCTCCGATAGGTGGGAAACGTGTGCCGGCACACTCTTCGTCCACACGACCGATCGGAGCAATGGGCCGTCAGGGTCTTGCTCGATCCAGTTCTTCACAGCTGGACGGGAGCTTGTGAAAAGACCTTGTCCCGACGGGTGCGGCGTTCAGTCCATTGTGGACTTCGGAGCGCGGTCGGGCCTGTGGGAGCCCGACCGCCGTGCATCCGGTGCTAGCGCTTGTCCGCGACCTTGATCTTGCCCTCGATGATCTGGGCCTTGAAGCCTTCGAGGATGCCTTGCAGCTTCGCGTCGATCTTGCCGCCCGAGGTCGCATAACCGACGCCGTTCACCTTCAGGTCGAAGACTTTCGGCAGTGAGGCCAGGTCGTTGCGGGCGGCGGCGCGGATGAAGTCGTAGACGGCCACGTCCACGCGCTTGAGGCTCGACGCCACGATGACATCGCGGGTGTCCGCCAACGTGGGCTGGTTGTACTGGTCGGCGTCGCAGCCGATCGCCAGCACGCCCGCCTGCTTCACCGCGGAGAACACGCCGATGCCGGACGCGCCCGCCGCCGGGTAGAGGACGTCCGCGCCCTTCTCGATCAGGCCCTTCGCGGTTTCCGAGCCCTTCGCCGGGTCCTGGAAGCCGGTGAAGTCCGTGGCCGGCGTGATGTACTTGCGCTCGACCTCGATCTTGGGCGCGGCGGCCTTCGCGCCCTGGGTGTAGCCGGCCTCGAACTTGTGGATCAGCGGGATGTCGACGCCGCCGACGAAACCGACGTGGCACTTCTTGCTCTGGTACGCGGCCACCACACCGGCCAGGAAAGCGCCCTCCTGCTCGGCGAACACCAGCGGCGTGACGTTCGGCGCGCCCTCCACCACCGAGTCCACCAGGCCGAAGCGGACGTCGGGGAACTCCGGCGCGACGACCTTGAGCGCCTCGGTGTAGGCGAAGCCGACGCCGACGATCGGGTTGAAGCCGTCCCGCGCGAGCTGCCGCAGCCGGGACCGCTTCACCGACTCGTCCTCGTTCGGGGACGCCGACAGCTCGCGGGTGTTCTCCTTCTTCACCCCCAGGTCCTTGATCGCCTGGTCGAACCCGGCGGCGGCGAGGTCGTTGAACGACGCGTCACCCCGACCGCCGATGTCGAAGGCCAGCCCGACCCGCAGCGCGCTCCCGTCGACCTTGTCGCCGTCGCCGGACTTGGCGGCGCTGGTGGTCGAGGCGGCGGGCGGACTGGGCGGTGTCGCGAACTCGCAGCCGGTGCCGGTGGCGTCGGCCGGACCGCCGGCGGCGCGCCCGGGGTCCTTCGCGCAGGCGCTCACCGCCACGAGGCTGGTCAGCGTGATCACGGCAACAGCGGTGCCAAACACACCACGGCGCACGGCTTGTCTCCCTCCCCGCTCTTTCGAGCAGACACTCCCCCGATGGCCGTATCAGGGCTTGCGCGACGGACCGTACCCGCTCGTCCGGAGCGTCCTGATCAACGCTCATCAGGTGGGAAGGCCGTCCTACCGCCGCAGCCGGGCCTCGATGCCGTCGAGCAGGAAGTCCAGGCCGAGGTGGAAGGTCTCGTCGGCGTCGAGGTGGGCGGCGTCCCGGACGACCTCGGCCAGCGCCGGGAAACGACCGGTCGCGAAGGTCCGTTCCAGGTAGGGGCCGAACGTGACCTGCCACTGCCGCTTGTCCATCCCGCTGGCCCGCTCGGCACGCCGCTCGGCGATCTCCCGGCGGACCGCGCCGATCACGTACGCGTCGACCGCGGCCACCACGGGCATGACGAGGTCCAACTCGACCCCGCCGAGCCCGGACACCACGGCCTCGCCCCTGGCCAGCGCGTTCGGACCGAGCTGGGGCCGCCCGCCGATCAGGTCGGCGAACCACTCGTGCCGGTGCACGGCCCGCCGGGTGGTCTCGGCGAGGGAGCGCAGGACCTCGCGCCAACTGTCGCCGACCGGCCGGACCTCGCCGTAGACGGCGTCGACCATCAGGTCCAGCAACTCGTCCTTGGTGTCGATGTAGCCGTACAAGCGCATCGGGCCGACGTCCAGCACGCCGGCGACCTTGCGCAGCGAGACGGCGTCGAGCCCGTCCACGTCGGCCAGCCGGATCGCCGCCGCCACGATCCGCTCCCGGCTCAGCGGGGACGGCACCGGCCGAGTCGGCGGCTCCGGCCGCTCCCACACCACCATGCCGGTGACAGTACAACGCATCGCGCGATACAGTGTATCGACCAATACACCGTATCGAAGGAGCACCATGACCATCGCCATCGTCGGAGGCGGGCCGGGCGGCCTGGCCCTCGCCCGGGTGCTGCACGTCAACGGCATCGACGCCGTCGTCTACGAGCGCGACCACTCCCGCCAGGCGCGCGGCCAGGGCGGGATGCTCGACATCCACGCCGACACCGGGCAGCGAGCGCTGCGCGAAGCCGGCCTGATCGACGGGTTCCACGCCATCGCGCGCGGCGAAGGGCAGGACATGCGCCTCCTGGAGCCGGACGGCACCCTCCTGGTCCAAGAGGACACGCCCGACGACGCACCGCTCGCACGTCCCGAGGTCGACCGGGCCGACCTGCGGAACCTGCTGCTGGACTCGCTCCCCGACCACACCGTGCGGTGGGGACACGCCTTGGACCACGTCGAGGACGGCGTCCTGCACTTCGCCGACGGCAGCACCGCGACCTACGACCTGCTGGTCGGCGCGGACGGCGCCGCCTCCCGCGTCCGCCCCCTGCTCACCGACGCCCGCCCCGCGCACGCCGGCCAGCACGCCGTCGAACTGTGCATCCCCGACGCCGACCGCACCCACCCCGACCTCGCGGCGATGGTCGGTCGAGGCAACTTCTGGGTCCTCGGCAACGGCAAAACCCTGGCCGCGCAACGCAACGGCGACGGCCGCGTGCGCGTCTACGCCGTCTTCTACAACACCCCCGAGGACTGGTTCACCACCAGCGGCATCCCGTTGGACGACCCGGCCGCCACCCGCGCGTGGCTGGTCGAGGAGTTCGCCGACTGGCACCCGGACTTCCTCGCCCTGATCGCCGCCTGCGACGACACCGTCCAGACCCGGTCGATCAGCACCCTGCCGGTCGGCCTGACGTGGGAGCCGAGGCCGGACGTCACCCTCCTCGGCGACGCCGCGCACCTGATGCCCCCGGTCGGCGAGGGCGCCAACATGGCCCTGCTCGACGGGGCCCTGCTCGGCCTGGCACTGGCCGCACACCCCGACGACATCCCGACTGCGATCAAGGACTACGAACGCGAGATGTTCGACCGCACCAGCACCGCCGCCCGCATGTCCGCCCGCATCCACGAAATGCTGTGCGCACCGGACGCCAGCCGCCGCATGCTCACCTTCTTCCGCCGCGAGTGACGCCCCGCCCGCCCGCTACGGTTGCACGCCATGGGGATGTACGTCGCCGTCCGCGGCTGGCTCGAGTTCGACCACAGCCAACGCCCGCGGGTCGAGGAAGTGCTGGGCGGGTCGGGCGGGTGGGCCTGGCCGACCCACCCCTTCGGCTGGACGCTCTACCTGCTGTACGGCGGCGACCTGCGGGAGTCGGCGGTCGGCGCGCTCCGCGCCCAGGTCGACGAATTGGCCCGCCTGGAACCCGCCGACGCCGATGGGGACATGCCGGCCGGGTTCTTCCTGCTCAGCGACGAGCGACAGCAGTCGACGACGTGGATCATCCGCGACGGCTCGGTGATCGACGCACCGGCACCCGCCGAGCTGCACTGGTTCGCGCAACGCGAGTAGGGACGACGAGATGACCATGAGCGGGTACGTGCCGAACATCGACCTCACCCACGGCATCCTCACCCTCCACCCGACGCGTGACGAAGTCCCGGGACCCGAGATCGCCCTGCTGAACGGCTTCACCGACCGCCAGTGGATGTGCTGGCGGCCGGGCGAGGACTCCTTCGAAGACCTCGCCTGACCGCTGGAGGGGAACCAGGGCATCTGGGTTCCCTAAAGGAACTGAAGCTGCTACGGTCGTGGAGTCTCTTGAAGGAACTCCCGTGGAGGTAGGAGCATGACCACGCAGCTACTCGTAGACCGCCGCCGCCCGAAGCGCGTCCGCGATGACCTCCCAACCGTTGCGCGGGACGGGGACACCTAGGTTGGCGTAGTAGCCATCGGAGTCGTGCAGCCAGGCGGCCAGCGCTTCCAGGTAGTGCGGGAGCGAGTGGTTCTGCCAGGTCGCGGGTGGGCCGTCCGACCAGTCCAGCAGCAACTCGCGCACGGTCGCCACCAGCCGATCCCGGTGACGCGCCACCCCGGCCGATGGACAACCCGCGACACCGCAGTCCTCGTCCGGGTCGGCGTCGCTCATGTCGTGCTCGAACTCGTAGTGGAAGCACACGTAGTGCATCCGCTCGAACGTCTCGTAGTAGTCCCGGTTCGACCGCACGGGCCGATCGCACCGCCGACACACCAGATCGTCTTCGGACATCGGCGGATCATCGCAAGCCCGACCTTGCCAGCGCGATCCATTTGCACCGCAACCAATCCCTGGAGATCACCACCATGATCGACCCCGCCGTGCGCCGCGTTCTCGACGACACCGCGATCGCCCACCTCGCCACCGTCCTGCCCGATGGCTCGCCGCACTCCGTCCCCGTCTGGGTGGACACGCACGGCGACCGCGTCGCGATCCTCACCGGACCGGCCAGCCGCAAGGCACGCAACCTCCGCCGTGACCCGCGTGTCGCGCTGTCCCTCACCCCGCCGGGAAACCCGTTCCAGCCGGTCGTGTTGCGCGGACGGGTTGTGGAGTGGGTCGAAGGGGACGCCGCCTGGGAGATCGTCGACCGGATCGCGACCAAGTACATCGGTGGCCCGTACTCGCGGGACGAGCAGCGGGTCGTGTTGCTCATCGAGCCCGAGCTACAGCGGGTCGGCTAAGGGATCGTCCTGGGGCGCGTCGAGCGGGTTCTGGGCGAGCAGGGTGAGGTAGGCGTCCAGGTGGGCCGCGCCGGTGAGGAGGTGGCGGCTGCGGGTGGTCAGGCGGGTGTGCCAGGAGTCGAGGAAGGTGGTCAGGGCGTCCGCGCCGCCTGCTTCGCGCAACGCCTCCAGGAAGCGCCTGACCTGGGACAGCCGGTACCCTCCCCGGCGCAGCTGGCGGGCGATCTCGGCGTCGCGCACGCTGTCCGGGCCGTACTCGCGGTACCCCGTGACCCGGTCGCGGGTCGGGCGCACGATGCCCTCGGCCTCCCACGTGCGCAGGGTCGCCGGGTGCACGCCGATCCGCCGGGCGAGTTCGCCCACCGTCAGGCCGCCGACAGGCGCGGAACCGTTGGCCGACAAGGCGTCCAGTGCCGTCGCGACCTCGGCGCGGGTGGCGCGTTCGGCGACCAGGTCGACGTGGGCGGCGTCGATGAGCCGGTAGGCGGACTCGAGGTCACCCCGGTTGACCGCCCGCATGATCTCCACCGCCCGCTGGTGCCCGTGGCCGGCCCGCAGGGCGAGGAAAGCGCGCAACGCCTGGGCGTGCACGGCGGTGTAGCGGCGGTAGCCGGTCTCGCTGCGCTCGGTCGGCGGGAAGACGCCGGCGTCCTCGTAGTTGCGGACCGCCTGGGCGGACAACCCGTGCTCCCGGGCCAGGTCGATGGGTCGCACGCACTCCCCCGGTTGAAGGTTCACCTCGACAAAACCCAGGTGGTCGTCGCGAAAGTCTCACCCGAACCTTCAACGATAGCGTCAAGAGCACAGCCCGAGGAGAGAGGTGCTCATGTCCGCTGACGCACGCCCGCACGCGATCCCGCTCGACGACCCGGCCCACCTCCTCGACGTCCTGCTCACCGAGCGCGCCGAGCCGCCGACCGTGCTCGCCCTCGGCGAACCGACCCACGGGATCAAGGAGTTTCCCCTGCTGCGCAACGAACTCCTCGCCCACCTGGTCGAACGCGGGTACCGGTCGGTGGTGCTGGAGGTCGACTTCTTCGCCGCGTCCACCGTGGACGACTACGTCTCCGGCGGCGCGGGCGACCTCGACACCGTGCTGGCGACCGGGTTCAGCCACTCGTTCGGCAACGTGCCGGGCAACCGCGAACTGGTCGAGTGGCTCCGCGCGCACAACGCCGACAAGGCCCCGCAGGACCGGGTCCGCTTCTACGGTTTCGACGCACCCCTGGAGACCGCCGCCGCACCCAGCCCGCGCCACGCGCTGACCACGGTCATCGACTACCTGCCGCCCACCCTGCGCCCGCAGTCGCCGGATGCCCTGCTCGGCGACGACGCCGACTGGTCCAACCCGGCCGCCATGTACGACCCGGCGGCGTCCATCGGCGTCACCGACCGCGCCCGCGCACTCCGCGTCGTCGTCGACGACCTCGTCAGCATCCTCCGACGAGCCGCACCCAGCCTGCGCGCCGCCGACCCGGCCGGCTACCACCACGCCGTCGCCCACGCCCGCACCGCGCTCGGCCTGCTGCGCTACCACGCCGCCATGGCCACGCCCGCGCCCGACCGGATCGCCACCCTGCTCAGCCTGCGCGCCGAGATGATGGCCGACAACCTGCTCGACATCGTCGCCGAAGAGCAGGGACGCGGGCCGAGCCTGGTGTTCGCGCACAACGTCCACCTCCAGCGCACTCCGTCGCACATGGCGGTCGGTCCGGAGGACGCGGTCTGGGCCGGCGCCGGCGCGCTCGCCGCCCTCACCCTCGGCGAGCGCTACGCGTTCGTGGCGACCGACGCCAACCCGCGCAGCGAGCCCGGCACCCTCCAGCACGTGCTGGCCGAGGCGACCACCCGCCGCGCCCTCTTCCCGGCCGAGGACCTGCGCGCCGCGCTGCCGGCGTCGATCCGCCGGGGCGAACCGATCGTGCCCGGCCACCTCCCGCTCGACCCGGCGGACCTGGCCGGCGCCGACGCGGTGGTCTTCATCGCCGACACCGACGGACAGCGCCACCAGTACTGGTGACGCCGGACGTCGTTCGCCGCGGACTACGAGACGAGCGCCCGAGCCCGACGCGCGGCGGACTTCGAGTAGACGACGGTGAACACGGCGGGGATCGCGAACCCGCACACCTTCACGGCGACGATGGCGACGGTGGCGTGCGGCGCGACCGCCAGGAGCAGGCCCAGCAGCCCGGCGTTGAGCGTGAACGCGACCGCCCACACGGCGGTGATGACCGCGTTGACCCGGTAGAACACCGGGCTGGCCGCCACCTCGGCGGGCACCATCGTGCGCGCGATGGCCAGCGTGAACGGCCGGCGGATGGCGAGCGTGACCCACGCCGTCACCGCCAGCCACCCCACCGCGACCGCCGGCCCGAAGTCCCCGAACGGCGCCGGCGTCACGGTGCACGCGACGGCGGCCAGCACCCCGAAGAACGCGGCCGAACTGATCTCCAGCACCAGCGCGTCCCACGGGCGCCCGGCGCGGCGGTCGAGCACGACCAGCCCGCAGGCGACGGCGAAGCCGACCAGCGCTCCCCACCGGGCCTCGCCGTTGGTGCTGAGCACGGCGAAGGCGATCCACGGGAGGAAGGTGCGGACGTAACGGAGCACTGCGGGTCCCCTCAACGACATTCCAACTCTGACATGTCGAACCTAGAACCTCCACACTCGACATGTCAACACTGGAAGGTAGACTCCCCCCCATGAGTCTCCGCCACGCCGTGCTCGGCCTGCTCGCCCACGGACCCGCCAGCGGCTACGACCTGCTCAAGACCTTCGAGGGCTCGCTGGCCAACGCCTGGCCCGCCACCCAGAGCCAGCTCTACGGCGAGCTGAACAAGCTGGCCGACAGCGGCTACGTGACCGTGGCCGCCGAAGGCCCGCGGGGGCGCAAGGAGTACGCGATCACCGAGGCCGGCCGCGCCGAGCTGCACCACTGGATCACCGAGGTGGAGCCCGAGCGCGTCCGCCGCAGCGACATGCTGCTCCGGGTGTTCTTCCTCGACCTGGTCGAGCGCCGGGAGGCCCTGGACTACCTGCGCCGCGAGGCCGAGGGCGCGGCGGAGCGGCACGCGGCGTTCGCCGAGCTCGCCCTGGTCGTGGACAGCACCGACGACCCCCTGGCCGAGCACGGTCGCATCGCGCTGGAGTGGGGGTTGCGGTTCACGAAAATGCAGCAGGAGTGGGCGGAGTGGGCCCAGCGGCGGCTGGGGTGAGTTGCGGTCCGGACTCGCGTCGATCTAGGTTTCGCAGGGCGTGGAGGGGGTTCACCGATGAGCAGGGGCGTGCTGGTCACCGGCGGTAGCCGGGGCATCGGAGCGGCGATCGCGGCGGCGTTCCGCGACCTGGGCGACCGGGTCGTCGGGCTGTCGTCGGCGGACGTGGACCTGGCCGACCCGGAGTCGATCAGCCGGGCGGTCGACAGCGCCGTCGAGACGCTGGGGTCGATCGACGTCCTGGTCAACAACGCCGGCCTGGTCGAACTGGGCACCATCGCGGACTCGGACTACGAGCGGTGGCAGTCGCTGTGGCGGCGGACGTTCGAGGTCAACGTCTTCGGCGCGGCCAACATGTCCTACTGCGTCGCCAAGCACATGATCGACCGGGGCACCCGGGGCCGGATCGTGAACGTCGGCTCGCGCGGGGCGTTCCGCGGCGAACCCGACATGCCCGCTTACGGCGCGAGCAAGGCCGCGCTGCACTCGATGGGCCAGTCCCTGGCCGTCGCCCTCGCCCCGCACGGCATCGCGGTCACGTCCGTGGCCCCCGGTTTCGTCGCCACCGACCGCGTGGCCGACATGGTGGACGACTCGGTGCGCGCCCAGAGCCCGTTCAACCGGGTCGCCAAGCCCGAGGAAGTCGCCGCCGCCGTGGTGTACCTGGCTTCCGCCCCGGCCGAGTGGGCTTCGGGCACCGTGCTGGACCTCAACGGGGCCTCCTACCTGCGCACCTGAGCCTTCACGCCCGATAGCCGGGATGGACGCCGGGCGTGAGGCCCTGGTGCTCGGCGACCGCCCGTAGCAACGTGGCCAGTTCGTCGCGTTGACGCTCGTCCAACCCCTCGCACAGCTCGGCCTCGTGCGCCATCGCCACCTCGCGCACCCGTCCGAGCACCTGCATCCCCCGGTCGGTCAGGTGCAGTTCGTAGTTGCGGCGGTCGTTCGTGCTGCGGCGGCGTTCCACCAAGCCGGACCGTTCCAGCGGGTCGACCAGGGCCGTGACCCGGCTGGCGACCACGCCCAACTCCTCCGCCAGTGACCGCTGACTGCGGCCGGGCTGCGTGGCGATCATGCGCAGCAGCCCCACTTCCGACGGCGCCAGACCCAGGTCCGCCGTGCGTTCGGCGAAGCGGTTCGCGGCGTGCGCGCCGAGTTGGGCGAGCAGGAACGCGATCCCACCCGGGTGTTTGCCAGACGCCGTCACGGCGCCTACTGTACTGCACGCAGAACCATTCATCGTTATGAACCATTCACAGAGGAGAACCAATGCGTGCCTCTCCGTACGCGGACCTCGAGGGCAAGATCGCCCTGGTCACCGGGGGTTCGCGGGGTATCGGCGCGGCCACCTCACGAGCCTTGGCCGCCCAGGGCGCGGCCGTCGCCGTCAACGGCCGGGACGTGGAAGCCATCGAGGAGACGGTCGGCTCGATCGTCGCCGCCGGCGGGCGGGCGGTCGCCGCGCCCGGTGACGTCACCGACGAGGACGTCCTGGCCGGCATCCGGGCCACCGTCGAGCGGGAGCTCGGACCCGTGGACGTCCTCGTGCCGTTGGCCGGCGGCCAGGGCGCGCCCGTGCCGACCACCGAGCTGACCTCCCAGCGCTGGCGTGAAGTCCTCGACTCCGACCTGACCTCGGTGTTCCTCACCGTGCACGAGTTCCTGCCCTCGATGGTCGAGCGGCGGACCGGGGCGATCGTCCTCATGGCCTCCTCCGCCGCGCGGCAGCCCAGCGCGGCCAACGCCGCCTACGCGGCGGCCAAGGCCGGGGTGCTCATGTTCAGCCGGCACCTGGCCGCCGAGGTCGGCCGGCACGGGGTGCGGGTCAACTGCCTCGCGCCCTCGGCGGTGCTCAACGACCGCATCCGGCGGGCGCTGCCCGAGGAGCGGTTGCGCGAACTGGCCGGCTCGTTCCCGCTCGGCCGGATCGGCGAACCCGACGACGTGGCCGCCGCCGTGCTCTACCTGGCGTCCTCGGCGTCGTCGTGGGTCACCGGCGCGACGCTGGACCTGACCGGCGGGCGGGTGACGGCGTGACCAGCCCCGCCGCGCGGACCGGTCCCCCGCTGGGCGTGCTGGCCGTCGTCTTCGCCGCCCTGTTCGTCGCCGGGCTCGTCCTGAGCGTCGTCCTGGCCGGCGGCGCGGTGTTCCCGTCGCCGTTCGGGGCGGCGGAGGACATCACGGCCTACTTCCGCGACCACCAGAACGCCGTGCGGGTCGGCGCGCTGCTCCAGTTCGCGGCCTCGGTCCCGCTGGCGCTCTACGCGGCGACCGCCTCCGCCCGGCTGGGCGTCCGGGCGCCCGGCGCACACATCGCCCTGGCCGGCGGCCTGCTCGCGGCGGTGTTCCTGGCGTGCTCGGCGCTGGTGAGCTGGGTGCTGTCCCTGCCGGAGGTCGCGGGCGAAACCCTGCTCGTGCGCCCGTTGCAGGACTTGGCCTTCATCACCGGCGGGCCGGGCCACGTCGTGCCGCTCGGCCTGCTCATCGCCGGCGTGGCGGTGCCCGGACTGCTCACCGGCGTCCTGCCGCGCGGGGTGGCGCTCGCGGGCCTGGTCATCGCCGGGATCGCCGAGCTGTCCACGCTCGTGCTGCTCGTCCCCCAGGCGGCCTACCTGCTACCCGCGGCCCGGTTCACCGGCCTGGCGTGGCTGGTCGTCACCGGTTTCCTGCTCCCCCGCTCCCGAAGGGAACGCCCATGACCACCGCCGAACGACTCGTCCGGTTCCAGCAGCCGGAGAAGTCGCTGAACTACCTGCCCGGTTTGGCACAGGACAAGGTCGCCGCGCTGTTCGACCTGACCCCGGAGGCACACGCTGCGCTCTTGAAGGGCTTCGAGGACCGGGCGCGGGCCGCCGCCGAGTCCCTGCTGGCCGATCCCGAGCTGGCGCGTTGCGTGGACGGGCTTCCGTTCAAGGGTCACGTGGTCGCCATCGGTGAGAGCACGACCGCGGACCGCCTGTCCTGGTTCGAAATCCTGCGGCACGCCCTGCGCGACCGTGACGTCCGCCTGACCAACCTCGCCGTGTCCGGCAGCACCACCACCCAGGCCCTGACCAGGCTGCCCGCCCTCGCCTTCGCCCGCGCGGACCACGTGCTGTGCATGTTGGGCGGCAACGACGTCCAGCGCATCGGTGGTCCCAGGCTGGTGAGCCGGGAGGAGACCGAAAGGAACCTGGACACCCTGCGGGCGGCGTCCGGCGTGGAGGCTTGGACGTGGCTGACACCGTCCAGGGTGGACGAGGAGCGGGTACGCGCGTATCCGCACTTCCAGCGGGCGGGCTTGAGCTGGCACAACGAGGATCTCGACGCGATCGCCGACCACCTCGCGAGCCGACCCGAGCCGACCGTGGACACCCGGCCGGCCACCAGTGCACCGGATGCCCACTTGGAGGATGGTGTCCACCTGACGGTGGAGGGGCAGCAGGCGGTCGCAGCGGCGGTGATTCGCGCCTTGGCAGCCTGACTGGGCAATGGCTTGCGAGCCACCCTCACGCAGCCCCCGCCAAGCCGCGCGGTTTGCTTTCCGGCGCGCGCAGCGCGCTTTTGTGTGGTGGTCTCAACCACAGGTGGAGGGCCTCGGTTCCCCCGCCGTATGGCCTGCCCGAAGGGCTACCACATTTTGGGTCGGGTGCAGCCGAAAGTTTTTGCGAGGAACGAGCAAAAAGTTTTAGCGGCACCCGACCCAAAATGTGGTTGGCTCCGCCAGGCCATACGGCGGGGGAACCGACGCCCTTCACCCCCCGCTGGCGGCCTGCCGCGCGGCGAGCGCCGCTTTTCATCTTTCGAGCGCTTCGCGCGTACCAGCGCGAAGCGCGTTCGGCTTGAGAGCGAAGCGTCCAGTTCAAAGCTCTTAAAAGCGAAAAGAGCCTCGCCGGCGGGCAGGCCACCAAAGATGACTCAACTGCAACGGCGGGGGCTTCTTGCTTTTGTCATCTCCGTATGGCCTGGCGGAGCCTACCACATTTTCCAGGGGTTGCCGCTAAAACTTTTGCTCGTTCCTCGCAAAACTTTCGGCTGCAACCCCTGGAAAATGCGGTAGCCCTTCGGGCAGGCCATACGGAGATGACAAAAGCAAGAAGCCCAAGTTGAGTTGTGTCCTCACCGGTGGACTGCCACCCGGCAAAGCGGGTGGACCGCCGCCCGGCGAAGCGGGTGGACTGCCGACTCGCCGGCTTCGCCGAAAAGCTCTGCCGCGTGGGAGCGTTGCAGGGCATGGCCTTGTCACGGCAGACGGTGGTGGCGGCCTGGGGTGTGGCCGAATGCGCGTCGGAAGGTGTCGATGAATGCGCTGCTGGATGACCAGCCGCAGGCGTGGGCCACGGTGGTCACCGGGGTGTCGTCGGCCAGGAGCACCAGGGCGCGGTGCAGGCGCAGTTGGGTGCGCCATTGTGGGAAGGTCATGCCCAGGTCCGTGCGGAACAGTCGGGCCAGGGTTCGGTCGCTTGCGCCGACGAGTGGGCCGAGGGTGGCCAGTGTCCGGTTGTCGGCGGGGTTGGCGTGCAGGATCGCGCACAGTGCCCGCAGTCTTGGGTCGCGGGGTGTGGGTAGGTGCAGCGGTTGTTGTGGCGACGTGCGGAGTTGGTCGAGCAGGACTGCGCGCAGCCGTCGCCGCGGTGGGCTGTCGTCGTGCGGGTCGCGGGTGTAGGCCAGGATCAGTTCCCGCAGCAGCGGACCGACCGCGAGGACCCCGGGGTCGGTCAGGTCGAGCGGGTTGTCGCGCGCGGGTAGGCCGACCAGGTGCAGTTCGAGCTCGCCGTGGGCCTGGTGGGCGTGCACGGTCCCGGCCGGCACCCAGATCGCCCGGGTCGCCGGCGCCACCCAGGTCCCGCGGCCGGTGGTCACCGCTACCACGCCCCGCGCCGCGTAGACGATTTGGTGCTCGTCGTGGCGGTGGGCGTCGATCGCCGCGCCGGGGACCAGGGTCCGCACCAGGGTCGGCGCGGCCGGTTGGTGGCGGATTTCCGTCATTGACTGGCACTTTATCGGAAGCGCGTCAAGGGTTCCGGCCGCGAGCATGGCGGGGTGTCCCGGAAGATCTTGTTGCTTTCCCTCAGCCATGCCTGCGTGGACGTGTACCAGGGCGCGGTGGCCGCGTTGGTGCCGTTCTTCATCGCCGAACGCGCTTACGGCTACGCCACCGCGTCGGGGGTGGTGCTCGCCGCGTCGCTCTTGTCGTCGGTGGCGCAACCGTTGTTCGGCGTGTTGACCGACCGGCGGGCGATGCCGTGGTTGCTGCCGGTCAGCACGGTGCTCGGCGGTGTCGGCATCGCTCTCAGCGGCCTCGTCGACTCCTACGCGGCGACCCTGGTCTTCGTGGCGCTGTCCGGGATCGGCGTCGCCGCCTACCACCCGGAATCGGCCCGGGTCGCTCGCGTCGTGGGCCGGGGTCGGCATGCCGCGATGGGCTGGTTCTCCCTCGGTGGGAACCTCGGGTTCGCCGCCGCGCCCGTCCTGGTCACCGCGGTGGTGACCGCGGGCGGTCTCACCCTGACGCCCCTGTTGGTCTTGCCGGCGCTGGTGGGAGCCGTGTTGTGCTTGCCGGTCCTGCGGGCGCTCGAGGGGCGGGAGCCGTCGACCGGAGGGCGACCTCGGGGGTGCGACGACGTGGCTTCCTTCTTGAGGTTGTCGGCGGCGGTGGTGTGCCGGTCGGTCGTGTTCACCGGGTTGAGCACGTTCATCGCGGTGCACGCCCGGCAGCGGACCGGCGGTGGTGTGGCGGCGGGCGGTTTCGCCTTGCTCCTGCTCTACCTCGGCGGCGCGGTGGGCACCGTCGTGGGCGGCAGGCTGGCCGATCGGTGGGACCGGGTGACCGTGCTGCGCTGGTCCTCCCTCGCGACCGTCGTGGCGGTGGCCGGAGTGGTGTTCGTGCCGGGGCCCGCGCTGTACGGGTTCGTGGCGTTGGCCTCCGCCTGCTTGTACGTCCCGTTCTCCCTCCAGGTCACCCTGGCGCAGGACTACCTGCCCACGTGCGTCGGCACGGCGAGCGGTGTCACGCTGGGGTTGACGGTCAGCATCGGCGGACTCGCGAGCCCGCTCATCGGGACCGTCGCCGACCACACGACCCTCCAGACCGCCCTCGCTCCCCTGGCCCTGGTCCCCGCGTTGAGCTGGCCTGTGGTGCGCGGGCTGCGCGAACCGGGGCCGCCCGCGACCGTCCGGCACGCTGCGTGACCTGGAAGGATGGGTCGCGTGGGGTTGATCGGGCGTGACGTGGAGCGCAAGCGGCTGGCCGAGGTGCTCGACGGGATCGCCGAGCGCGGTGGCGCGCTGGTCGTGCGGGGCGAGGTGGGGGTCGGGAAGTCCGCGCTGGTGGCCGACGCGACCGAGGCGTGCCGGGTGCTGGCCGCGGTGGGCACCGAGGCCGAGGCGCACCTGCCGTTCGCGGGCCTGCACCGGCTGCTGCACCCCGTCCGGCGCGGGCTGGAGGCGCTGCCCGGACCCCAGCGCGCGGCCCTGGCCACCGCGCTGGGCATGGCCGAGGGACCCGAGCCGAACCCGTACCTGGTGGGTCTCGCGACCCTGTCGTTGCTGGCGGAGGAGGCCGCGACCCGGCCGCTGGTCGTGGTGGCCGACGACGCGCACTGGCTCGACCGCTCCAGCGCGGAGGTGCTCGCGTTCGTCGCGCGCCGCCTGGAGTCCGAACCGGTCGTGCTGCTGGCGACCGTGCGCGACGACACCCCGTCCCCGTTCGACGACCTGCCCGCGCTGACCCTCGACCCGCTCGGCGACGACGCCGCCGCCGAACTCCTCACCGCCACCGCCCCGGACCTCGCGCCCGACGAGCGCGCCCGACTGCTGCGCGTGGCGGCCGGCAACCCGTTGGCGCTGACCGAACTGCCCACCCACCCGGCACAACCCCGCCTCGAACGCGCGTTCCTCGACCGCGTGGCCGCGCTGCCCCCGGCGACCGCCGCGTGCCTGCTGGCGGCGGCGGTCAACGACGGCGACTCGGTCGACGAGGCCCGGTCCGCCGCCGCGACCCTGGTCGGGCCGGTGGACGTTACGGCCTTCGCGCCCGCCGTGCGGGCCCGGCTGGTCGAGGTCGCGCACGGCGCGGTGCGGTTCCGCCACCCGCTGATGCGGTCCGCCATCGCCGGGTCCGCCGACACCCGGCCCGTCCACCGGGCGCTGGCGGAAGTGCTGCACGACCAGCCGGACCGGCAGGTGTGGCACCGCGCGGCGGCCACTGACGGTCCGGACGAGGACGTTGCCGCCGACCTGGCCCACGCCGCCGACCGCGCCCGCCGCCGGGGTGCCGTGCACACCGCGATCGAGGCCCTCGAACGCGCCGCCCGGCTCGGCACCACCGACCTGCGCGGTCCTCGCCTCCTGCTGGCCGCCGAACTGGCCGTGGAGGCGGGCCGGCGGGACGTGGTCGACCGCCTGGTGGCCGAGGCGGGGCGGCTGCCGCTGGGACACCGGGCGCGGGCCACGGCGACGTGGCTGGTCAGCGCGTTCGACGACGGCATCGCCGATGGGTCGGGGGCGTTCGCGCTGGCGGCCCTGGCCGAGTCCGTCGCCGACGTCGAGGACCACGACCTGGCCACCCGCATCCTGTGGGGCGCGGGCATGCGCTGCTTCTGGGTCGAACCCGGTCCGGACGCGCGGGCGGCGCTGCTCGCCGTGGCCGACCGGCTGCTGCCCGACCCGCTGGACCCGCGCGCGGTGGCGATCTCGGCCTACCTCGCGCCCACGACCCGGGTCGAGGCGGTCCTGAGTGGACTGACCGCGCTGTCCGGCGAGACCGACCCGCAGCGGGCCCGGTTCCTGGGCAGCGCGGCGTTGCAGGTGGGCGCGTTCGACCTGGCCGCGCGGTTCTCCGGGTTCGCCGTGCCGGGCCTGCGCGCCCAGGGCCGGTTGGGCTTGGTGACGCGGGCGCTGGCCGTGCAGGCGTGGAGCCGGGTGCGGCTGGGTGACATCGCCGGCGCTCGCCCCGCCGCCGTGGAGGCCGAGCGGTTGGCCGTGGAGACCGACCAGCCTTACCTGGTCGGTTTCGCGCGGGCCGTGCAAGCGGAGATCGCCGCGCTGCGCGGTGAGGTCCGCCAGGCCAACGCCCTGGCCGGGGAAGCCGAGCGCTCGGGCTTGGCCGCCGCCGCCCGTCCCGTCCTGGCCACCGCCCGCCGCGCCCGCGCACTGGCCGCGTCGGCGGAGGGCCGCCACGGTGACGCGTTCACCGACCTGCGCCGCATGGCCGATCCCGCCGACCCGGCGCACCAGGTGGCACTGCACCGGTACGTCCTGCCGGAGATGGCGGACGCGGCCGTCCGGTGCGATCGGGCGGAGGAGTTGGCGGAACTGTTGGCCGGGATGGAGCCCACGGCGTCACCCGCGTTCCGGTTCGGCTTGGACTACGCGAACGCTGTCTTGAAGCCGAGCGATGAGGCGTTCACTCGGGCTTTGGAGACGACGTGGCCCCTGGACCGGGCGCGTGCCGAACTCGCGCTGGGTGAGTGGTTGCGCCGCCGGCGCCGCGTGGTCGAAGCGCGTGACCGGCTGCGGGCGGCTCGTGACGCCTTCGACGCGCTGGGGACGCCGCTGTGGGGCGACCGTGCCCGGCGCGAACTCCGCACGGCCGGTGAGACGAGTCCGAATCGTGCGCCGAACGCCCGGGATCTGCTCACGCCGCACGAGTTGGGCATCGCCCAGCTCGCCGCCGAGGGGTTGACCAACCGTGAGATCGGGCAACGGTTGTACCTGTCGCACCGGACGGTGAGCACCCACTTGCACCGGATCTTTCCCAAGCTCGGTGTCAGCTCGCGTACCGAGCTTGGGGACGTTCTGGAGTGACGGGCTGCGCGCTGGCGCGCTCTCAAGATCAAAAGATGAAAAGATGAAAAGATGAAAAGCGACGCTCGCCGCTGGGCAGGCCCCCGGGGGTGGAAGGGCGTCGGTTTCGTTCCCCCGTCCGGCCTGCCGGAGGCAACCACACTTGGCCTGTTTCCGCAACCGGTAAAGCTGGTTGCGGAAACAGGCCAAGCGCGGTTGGGCTGCGCCCAGGCCGGACGGGGGAACGAAACCGAGGCCCTTCCTGTGGGCTTGGCAGCTCGGGCTCGCGCCTTCGGCGCAAAAACATCCGCCCTTGGGCGTGCAGGGCGGTGTGCGTGGTCGGCGCGGATCAGCTTGGGAGCAGGTGGCCGTCCTCCAGGGTCAGGCGGCGGGTGATTCCGATGTTTTCCAGGAAGCGTTCGTCGTGGCTGACCACCACAAACGCGCCACGGTAGGCGTTGAGTGCGTTCTCCAGTTGGCCCACGCTCACCAAGTCCAGGTTGTTGGTCGGCTCGTCCAGCAGCAGCAGGTGTGGTGCGGGTTCGGCGTACAGGACGCAGGCCAGGGTCGCGCGCAGGCGTTCGCCGCCTGAGAGGACGCCCACCGGCAGGTGTGCTCGCTCGCCGCGGAACAGGAACCTTGCCAGCAGGTGCATCCGGCGCTCCGCGGACAGGCTCGGCGCGGAGGTGGCTAGGTTGTCCAGGACGCTTCGCCCCGGGTCCAACAGGTCCAGGCGTTGGGTCAGGTGGGCGACTCGCTCGCCGGTGTCCAGCAGGCGCAGGAGGGTGGACTTGCCGGCGCCGTTCGCGCCGGTCAGGGCGATGCGTTCAGGGCCTCGGATGGTCAGGTCCACGTCCTCGAAGACCGTGTGGTCGCCGTGGTTGCCGCGCAGGCCCTCGCCGTGGAAGACCGTGCGGCCGGCGGGGACGGTGGTGGCGGGCAGCACGAGCGTGATGACCTGGTCGTCGGGCAGGCCGCGGGTTGCTTCGTCCAGTTTGGACTGTGCTTCCGCCACGCGGTCGGCGTGGGTTTCCTCCGACTTGGCGGCGGTCTTCTCGGCGTTGCGCTTCATGGTGCCGGCGAAGATCTTCGGCAGGCCGGCGTCGCCCAGGTTGCGGGCGGCGGTGTTGGCGCGGCGGGTTGCCCGTTCTCGGGCCTGTTGGAGTTGGGCCTTTTCGCGTTTGACCTCCTGTTCGGCGTTGCGGACGGCCCGTTCGGCGGCCTCGCGTTCGACGCGGACGGACTCCTCGTAGGCGGTGAAGTCGCCGCCGTACAGGCGGAGGTCGCCGCGTTCCAGTTCCGCGATGCGGTCCATGCGGTCCAGGAGTTCACGGTCGTGGCTGACCACCAGCAGGCAGCCGTTCCAGCCGTCCAGGACGGTGTGCAGGCGGGTGCGGGCGGCGCGGTCGAGGTTGTTGGTGGGTTCGTCGAGCAGGAGCACGTCCGGTTGCTTGAGCAGTTGCGCCGCCAGGCCCAGGGACACGACCTGGCCGCCGCTGAGCGTGCCCAGGGTGCGGGTCGGGTGGACGTCGCCCAGGCCCAGCCGGTCGAGGTGGGCGCGGGTGCGTTCCTCGACGTCCCAGTCGTTCCCAACAGTGGCGAAGTGCTCCTCGGCGGCGTCGCCGGACTCGATGGCGTGCAGGGCGCGCAGGACGTGGTCGATGCCGAGCACCTGCGCCACGGTGAGGTCGGTGGCCAGCGGGAGGTGCTGGGGCAGGTAGCCGAGCAGGCCGCGGACGGTGACCGTGCCCGCGGTGGGGCGCAGGTCGCCGGCGATCAGGCGCAGCAGGGTGGACTTGCCGGCGCCGTTGGGGGCGACCAGGCCGGTGCGCCCCGGGCCGACGGTGAACGACAGGTCGTCGAACACCGGGGTGTCGTCGGGCCAGGCGAAGGACAGGGCGGTGCACACGATGGCAGACATGGAGACCTTCGGGTGAGCGGATCAGGGGACGACGACGCGGACCACGGCGGTCGTGCTCTGCGCACGCGCGGTGGTCTGCGGGGCCGGGTAGTCACCCGGAGACGTCGAGCTCGCCTGCCACTTGGTCTCTCCTCTGGTCGGTACCGAGTCTAGGTGACGTACAGCGACGGCGTCAGGTGACGGGCGCGACGACCGCCGGCGCCTCCCTAGCGTCCCCGGTGCTCGTCGGACCAGCGAAGGGAAGCAGGATGATCACCAGGCGGCGGTTCACCCAGGCGGTCGCGGCCTCACTGGCCGTGCCCGGTCTGACCGCGGGCGTCGCGGCCGGAGAACACAGCTCGCTCGGGCCGGTGCGGCACGTGGACGCCGGGGACGTGCGCATGGCCTACGTCGAGTACGGCACGGCCCGAGGCCCGGTCGTGCTGCTGCTGCACGGCTGGCCGTACGACCCGTGCAGCTACATCGACGTCGGCCCGCTGCTCGCCGCGCGCGGCTACCGCGTCATCGTGCCCTACCTGCGCGGCTTCGGCCCGACCGTGTTCCGCTCACCCGACACCGTCCGCAACGCGCAGCAGTCGGCGGTGGCGTTGGACGTCATCGCGCTGATGGACGCCCTGCGCATCGACCGCGCCGTGATCGGCGGCTACGACTGGGGCGCGCGGACCGCCGACGTGATCGCCGCCCTGTGGCCGTCCCGGTGCGCCGCGCTGGTGTCGGTCAGCGGGTACCTGATCACCAACCTGGCGGCCAACCTGAACCCGCTCAAGCCCGCCGCCGAGTACGGCTGGTGGTACCAGTTCTACTTCGCCACCGAACGCGGCGCGGCCGGCTACCGGGAGAACACCGCCGAGTTCAACCGCCTGATCTGGCGGATCGCCTCGCCGACCTGGGACTTCGACGACGCCACCTACGCCCGCACGGCGGCGTCGTTCACCAACCCCGACCACGTGGCGATCGTGCTGCACAACTACCGGTGGCGGCTGGGCCTGGCCCCCGGCGAGCCCCGCTTCGACGAGTACGAGCGCCTGCTGGCCGCCACCCCGAAGATCGCGGTGCCGACCATCAAGATCGGCAGCGACTTCGACGGCCCGAACATCGACGGCAGCTCGTACCGGTCGATGTTCACCGGCCGGTACGAGCACCGGGTGTTCAGCGGGATCGGCCACAACGTGCCCCAGGAAGCCCCGCGGGACTTCGCCAAGGCCGTCGTGGACGCCTCCCGGCTCTAGACGGCCTTGGCGGTCAGTTCGACGTCGATGTTGCCGCGGGTGGACTTGGAGTACGGGCAGATCTGGTGCGCGCCCTCGACCAGGTCGTCGGCCGTGGCCTGGTCCACCCCGGACACCTCCAGGTTGAGCACGGCGCTGAGGAAGAACTCGTCGTCCTCGTGGTGCAGGGTCACCTCCGCCGCCACGGAGAGGTCCTTGACCGCGACCTTGTTCTTGGCCGCGACCCGGCGCACCGCGCCGACGAAGCACGACGCCCAGCCGGCGGCGAACAGCTGCTCGGGGTTGGTGCCGGCGCCCGAGCCGCCGAACGCCTTCGGCACGGCCAGGGTCACGTCGAGCACCCCGTCGTCGGACACGGCCCGCCCGCCGTTGCGGCCTTCGGCGGTGGAGGTGGCGATGGCGGTGTAAGTCGTCTCGGACACTGCACTTCCTTGTCTGCCTGGAGATCCGCCCCGCCGTTCCGTCCCGGCGCGGGCACGTGGCCACGCTATGAGCCGCCCACCACCGGCCGCGCCCGTCACGTGACGCCGTGGGTGTACGTCACGGGGCAGGACGACCAGGGCGACGGCGACGGCGGCCACGAGCAGCGCGGCGCACAGCGTCAGGCCGAGCGCGTAGCCGGCGTTCAGCGCGTCCGGCGCGGTGGAAGGCCCGGTGCGGTCGTGTGCGACGGTGCCCAGGACGGCCAGGCCCAGTGCCGCGCCGAGCTGGCGTGAGCTGTTGAGCAGCCCGGACGCCATGCCGGTCTCGTGCGCCGGGACGCCCGCGGTCGCGGTGGCCACGACCGGGCCGAGGCACAGCCCGAAGCCGGCGCCGGCCGCGATCGACGGGCCGAGGACGTCGGTGACGAACGTGCCGTCCGGGCTGACCAGGCCGAACCAGGCGAACCCGACGGCGGTCAGCAGGCCGCCCGCCACCAGCAGGGTCCGGGACGCCAGGTGGTAGCCGAGCCGGACGGCGAGCACGGAACCCGCGATCACGGCCAGGGCGAAGGGCACGAACTCCAGCCCGGCAACCGCCGGCCGCGTCCCGAGGACCCGTTGCAGGTACAGGGACGTGAAGTAGAACGACGACGCCATCGCCGCGCCGACCAGCAGGTTGAAGGCGTTCGCACCGACGACGGACCGGTGGGCGAACAGGCCGAGCCGGACCAGCGGTTCACGGGTCGTGGTGCGCTCGACGTGCACGAACGCGGCCAGCAGCGCGGCGGAGGCGAGCAAGGTGACGATGGTGACCGGCGACGTCCACGGGTACTGCTCGGTGCGCACGATCCCGAAGACGAGCAGGGTCGTGCCGGCCGTGGCGAGGACGGCGCCGAGCACGTCCGGGCGTCCGGCACGCTCCCGGGGCCGGTCGGGGGCGACACCCCGCCAGGCCAGGAGCACCGCGCACGCGACCATCGGCAGGTTCACGAACATCACCCAGCGCCAGCCCGCGTACTCGGTGAGCACCCCGCCGACCAGGACGCCAAGCGCGCCACCCGCGGCGTTCACCGCACTCCACACCCCGAAGGCCCGGACGCGTGCCCGGCCACCGGGGAAGGTGGCGCTGAGCAGCGCCAGCGCGGCGGGTGCGAGGAGGGCGGCTCCGACGCCCTGCGCGGCGCGGGCGGCGACGAGGTGGCCGGGGGCCTGGGCGAAGCCGCCGGCGAGCGAGGCCAGGCCGAACAGGGCGAGCCCGACCAGGAGCGCCCGCCTGCGGCCGTGGCGGTCGGCGGTCTTGCCGCCCAGCAGGAGCAGGCCGCCGAAGGTGAGGGCGTAGGCGTGGACGACCCACGTCAGGCCGACCGGACCGAAGCCCAGGCCCTCGGCGATGCGCGGCAGGCCCACGTTGACCACCGACAGGTCCAGCGACACCAGGAACTGCACGACCGCCACGGTGGCGAGCGTCAGCCCCGAGCGGGAAGACTTTCGGAACATGTTCGAAAACTACCAGCGCGGCGGTCCGGGTGTCGAGCGCGGGAAGATGCGGCGGTGACCCGTTCCGACGCACCGCGAGGCCGCACCGGTCGACCGCCGGTGACCTCGCGCGCCGACATCCTGGCGGCGGCCCGGCGGCTGATCGACCGCGACGGCTGGGAGAAGCTGACCGTCCGCAGGCTGGCCGGCGAGGTCGGCGTCGGGACGACCACCCTGTACCACCACGTGCGGGACAAGGAAGACCTGCTCGTCCAGCTGCTCAACGACTACGTCGAGCGGCTCGACCGCCCCGCCCTGCCCGACGACCCGCGCGACCGGATCGTCACCGCCGCCACCGCCATCCACGACGGACTGGCCGGGTGGCCGTGGGCCGCCGAGGTGCTCACGGTGGACGGTTTCGTCGGCCTGCTCGGCGACTCGTCGTTGTGGCTGGTGGAAACCATCGTCACCGGCGCGATCGACAGCGGCTGCACGCCCGACCAGGCCGTCACCGTCTTCCGCAGCATCTGGTACTACACGGTCGGCGAAATCCTCGTCCGCACCCGCTCCACGCGCCGCCCCGCGCAGGGCGTCGACTTCACCTTCGACGCGTCCCACCTGCCGAACCTGGCCGCGATCGGCGACCGCTGGCCCGTCCTGGCCGCACAGGACACCTACGCCGAAGGCCTCCAGGCCTTCGTGGACGGACTGCTCGCCCGAGCCGGCTCGCCGGCGTCACACCGATCCGGTTGACACCAACAGGGGCACCAGCTGCTCGGCCTCGGTCAACGACCCGTGGTGCCCGACCAGCGCGCTCAGCCGACCCTCCACTTCGGACCGGACCACCACGGCCGTCCCGCGCATGGCGACCACCAGGTCCCCGATCCGGTCCCGCACGTGCGCCGCGACCCGGGGACCGAACCAGCCGGCCGCGATCGCCTCCTCGCGACCCAGCACCACGGCCCGCTCCCCCAACACCTCGTCCCACCGGACCCGCACGTCGTCCGGCGCGTCGGTGTAGACGTGCCGCACCCGCGCTTCCCCGCCCAGCAACCGCACCCCGTCCCGCAGCGCCGGTTCGGTGTCGAAGTCGATCCGGTCGCCCGCCTCGACCATCCCGTGGTCGGCCGTCACCACCAGCGCACCGCCGCGCGGCAGGTTGTCGGCGAGCAGTTCGGCCAGCCGGTCCACGAACCGCAGTTGGTGCCGCCACGGCTCGCTGCCCGGCCCGTACACGTGCCCCAGGGTGTCCAGATCGGCGTGGTAGGTGTAGCAGAACGTCCGCTCCCCCAACGCCTCCACGGTCCGCGCCACGAGATCGCCCAACCCCAGCACCGGGTGCACGACCCCGCCCCGCAGCACCGCCCGCGACAGCCCGCTCCCCCGCTGCTCCCGGGGCACCACGAACCGCACGTCCACCCCGGCCCGGGCCGCGCGCTCGAACGCCGTGGGCCGGGGCTGCACCTCCTCGGGCACCAGCACCGACCGCAGGTCCACCGACTCCGCCACCCCGTGCCGGTGCCACCGCAACGCGTTGAGCAACTCGCCGTCCACGGCGAAGGAGTAGCCGACCACCCCGTGCTCGCCACCGGCCACGCCCGTAGCCAGCGACGCGATGCTGGTCGCGGTCGTCGCGGGGAACCCCGCGGAGATCGGGCCGCCCGCCGCGGACGCCAGGAACGGCGCGTCCTCGCGGTGGTCCCGCAACAACTGCCAACCCAGGCCGTCCACCAGCAGCAGGCACACTGGCGTCGGTCCCGCGATGCCCAGCACGTCCGTCATCCCGGGAACGCCGAAACCGGCCAACAAGGACGGCACGACCTCGGCCAGCGGGCCCTTGCCGTACGGAGGTGCGACCAGGCCCTTCATGCCGGCAACGCCTCCTGTGCCCAGGCGCCCAGTAGCCGCAACCCGGCCTCCGCGGGCGACCCCGCCTCGAAGGTGTGGGCGATCAGGACCTGGTCGGGTTCGTCGGGCAGGCGCAGGCTCTCGAACCCCAGGTCCAGCTCGCCCACCACGGGGTGCCGGTACCGGTAGCGCCCGTGGGTCTTGTCCTTGAGCCCGTGCTCCGCCCACACCGCGGCGAACTCCGGGCCGGCCGCCGACAGCTCCGCCACCAGGGCGGTCGTGCGCGGGTCGTCGGGGTGGCGGGCCTGGTCCAGGCGCAGGTACGCCGCCACGTCGGCGGCCTTGCCGGGCCAGTCGGCGTAGAGCGCGCGCACGCCCTCGTCCAGGAACACCAGCCGGGCGAGGTTGCGCTCGTGCGGTGGCAGGGCACCGAAGTCGGTGATCAGGGCGGCGGCCAACCGGTTCCACGCCAGCACGTCCGTACCCCGGCCCACCACGTACGCGGGCACGTCGGCCGCCAGGTCCAGCAACCGCTGCAACCCCGGCCGGACCCGTTGCGGCGCCGGGGTGTCGGGCGAGGGCGTCCACGGGCGGGCCAGCCGGTGCAGGTGGGCGCGTTCGACGTCGTCCAGGCGCAGCGCGCGGGCCACCGCGTCCAGGACGGCTTCGGAGAAGTGCAGCGTGCGCCCCTGCTCCAGCCGCACGTAGTGGTCCACGCTCACCCCGGCCAGGCGCGCCAACTCCTCGCGCCGCAACCCGGGCACGCGCCGCCGGCCGTGGTCGGCGAGCCCCAGCTCGTCGGGCCGCAACCGGGCCCGGCGGGACCGCAGGAACTCCCCCAACTCCGCACGCCTGTCCATGCCGCCCAGTATGGCCGGGCGCTCGCCGTGCCTGCCTGGTCACGCCGTGCCCAGGCACCGCGCGCACTGGTCGCCCCCGACCGGCGGGCCGAAAGTGGTTGGCACAACACCACTTCACGGAGGAGCTCCACCATGGAACGGTCCGCCCTCGGCACCACGGGCATGGACATCACCCGCGTCGGCTTCGGCTCTTGGGCCGTGTCCGGGTCCGGCTGGACCTTCGGCTGGGGCGCCACCGACGACGCCGAGTCGATCGCCGCGATCCGCCACGCCCTGGACGCCGGGGTCAACTGGATCGACACGGCCGCCGTCTACGGCCTCGGCCACTCGGAGGAACTGGTCGGCAAGGCGATCGCCGACCTGCCCGACGCCGACCGACCGTACGTGTTCACCAAGGCGGGCCTGGTCTGGGACCCGGCCGACCCGACCGCGCCGCCCCGCCGGGTCATGGCACCCGCGAGCGTCCGCCGCGAGGTGGAGGACTCGTTGCGCCGACTGCGGGTCGAGCACATCGACCTGTACCAGGTGCACTGGCCCGACACCGGCGAGTCGCTGGAGTACGCGGGCGACGGTTCGGGCGCGGTGTCGCCGAACGCCTCCCCGCTGGAGGAGTACTGGCAGGTCATGGCCGACCTGAAGGCGGAAGGGAAGGTGCGGGCCATCGGCCTGTCCAACCACTCCCCCGACCTGCTGGAGCGTGCCGAACGGATCGCGCACGTCGACGCCGTCCAGCCACCGTTCTCGCTGATCAACCGGTCCGCGTCCGACGAGGTCGCCTGGGCCGCCGCCCACGACACCGGCGTGATCACCTACTCGCCCCTCCAGTCGGGCCTGCTCACCGGCACGTTCACCCCCACCCGCGCCGCGGCCCTACCCCCCGACGACTGGCGCTCCGCGCACAAGGACTTCACCACGAACCTGACCACCAACCTCACCCTGGCCGACGCCCTGCGCCCGGTAGCCGCCCGCCACGGGGTGACAGTCGCGGAGACCGCCATCGCCTGGGTACTGGCGTGGCCGGGCATCACCGGCGCCATCGTCGGCGCACGCAAGCCCAGCCAGGTCGACGGCTGGATCGGCGCACCCTCGGTTCTGCTGACGGCAGAGGACTTGGCCGAGATCGCCGCAGCGGCAGAACACGCCGGCACCGGCCCGGTCCGACCATGACCGTCGTGGTGGTCACCGAGTACGTCGCCGGACCGGGGCAGGCAGACCGGTTGCGGACAGCGCTGGAAGCACTCATCGAACCGGCACTGGACAACCCGTGCTGCCTGACCTTCCGCCCCTACCTCAACCCCAACGACCCGGCGGAGATGGCGGTAGTGGAGGAGTGGACCGACCCGGCGGCCCTCACCGTCCACCACACCACCGTTCCGTGGCGGCACGCGGAGCACGTACTGGCAGCCGTGCTGGCCCGCCCCGCCACCGTCCGCCGATGGCAGGACGACCACCCACCAGTGGCAGGACGAGAATCAACCACCCTCCCGCCATAACGCTTTCACGCGCAGCGCGGCCCTTCGCTTTCCGGCGCGCGCAGCGCGGTCATGGTGGTTCCCAACCACAGGTGGAGGGCCTCGGTTCCCCCGCCGTATGGCCTGCCCGAAGGGCTACCACATTTTGGGTCGGGTGCAGCCGAAAGTTTTTGCGAGGAACGAGCAAAAAGTTTTAGCGGCACCCGGCCCAAAATGTGGTTGGCTCCGCCAGGCCATACGGCGGGGGAACCGACGCCCTTCACCCCCCGCTGGCGGCCTGCCGCGCGGCGAGCGCCGCTTTTCATCTTTCGAGCGCTTCGCGCGTACCAGCGCGTAGCGCGTTCGGCTTGAGAGCGAAGCGTTCAGTTCAAAGCGCTTAAAAGCGAAAAGCGCCTCGCCGGCGGGCAGGCCACCAAAGATGACTCAACTGCAACGGCGGGGGCTTCTTGCTTTTGTCATCTCCGTATGGCCTGGCGGAGCCTACCACAGATTTCCCCGGGTGCCGCTAAAACTTTTTGCTCGTTCCTCGCAAAAACTTTCGGCTGCACCCGGGGAAATCTGTGGTAGCCCTTCGGGCAGGCCATACGGAGATGACAAAAGCAAGAAGCCCAAGTTGAGTTGTGTCCTCACCGGTGGACTGCCACCCGGCAACGCCGGGGACTGCCGACTCGCCGGCCACGCCGAAGCGCGGCGGCACTTCAAAAACAGGAAGTGCGTAGGTTATGATCTCGAACCACACCCTTCGAGGAGGTTCGACATGACCACGTATGTGCTGGTCCACGGCGCCTGGCACGGTCCCTGGGCCTGGGATCGGGTCGTCCCGGTGCTGCACGACGCCGGGCTTCGCACGCTCGCCCCCGACCTGACCACCGGTGGCGACCACGGGCTTCACGACGACGCCAAGACCGTGGTCGCAGCGATCGACCGAGCTGGGGACGATGTCGTGCTGGTCGGGCACAGCTATGCAGGCCTGGTGGTCCGGGAAGCGGCCGATGCGCGGCCCGGGCTTGTCCGTCGCGTTGTGCTCGTGGACGGGTGGGTGGGGCCGGATGGTGCCGCACTGGTCGACTTGGCGCCCGAAGCCTTCGGTACTGCGGTTCGTGCGGCGGCTCGGGAGCGGGGGGACGGGTGGTACGTTCCGGCCCCGCCACCGGCGGCGTATGGGATCACCGAGCCCGGCGACGTGACCTGGCTGGCCGAGCGGCTGGTGCCGCAGGCGTTGCGGACGTTCACCGAGCCGACTCTGCTCAGCGGCGCGGTTGACGGGATTCCCGGCACGGCCGTGTGTTGTCAGCCGGAGACCTACCCGTTCGCGGAGTTCGCCGCGTCGGTCGGGTACGAGGTCCGGGCGTTGGAAGGCCCGCACGACGTGCCGCTGGCTCGCCCGGAACCGCTTGCCCGGCTGCTCCTGGAGATCTTCGAGAACGGGAAGCGCGAAGTCTAAAATGGTGAAGTGGAACAGCGGACCTACCACCAGTACTGCGCGACCGCGCGCACCCTCGACCTGGTCGGCGAGCGGTGGACGTTGTTGCTGGTCCGGGAGCTGTTGACCGGGCCCAAGCGGTTCGGCGACCTTCAGGCCAGTCTGCGGGGGTTGGGGACCGGGTTGTTGGCCGCGCGGCTCAAGCACCTCGAGCACGAAGGGCTCGCGCGCAAGACCACGCTCCCGCCGCCGGCTCGCACTCCCGTCTACGCGCTCACCGAGGCGGGCGAGGAGCTCGGGCCGGCGGTTCTCGCGCTGGCTCGGTGGGGGCTGAAGTGGGCGATGGGTGAGAGGCGGGAGGACGACACGTTCCACCCGGGCTGGGCGGTGCTGGGGTTGCGGGCCTGTTTCGACGCCGGCGCCGCCGCCGGGTTGCGGGCGGTGTACGAGTTCCGGGTGGGCGACGAGGTGTTCCACGCCCTCGTCGACGACGGTTCCATCGAGGCGCTGCACGGGCCGGCGCAGCGGCCGGACGCCACCATCACCATCGGCGAGGACACCTTCGCGGACGTGGCCGGTCAGCGCCTCACGCTCGCCGAGGCGGTGGAGACCGGTGCGGCGTCGGCGTCCGGGGACGCGGAAGCTCTCCGCCGGCTCAAGGGACTGTTCCGCCTGCCCGCCCCACGATCTCGCCGGCCGGAAACGAAGACAACCTGACCATTCCGCAATAGTGCGCACTCCGTTCGGCCCTTTGAATAGGCCGAACAGTGGAGCCGTGTCGATACCGGCCGCACGACGACGAAGATCCGCTACCGTGGCTTGCGTCTATCGTCTTGTGGGGGACGTGGTTCCATGGCGTGGCCAAGCGGTGTGACCAAGTGGCGGACGGTTCGGCCGGGTCGGCGGGAATCGGTTGCCGGGGCCGCTCGGGCGCACTCGTTCTTCGCGTCGGACCACCCGGTGCGCGAAGTGCTGTTGCAGCGGCGTGCGAGCGGCAGCGTGCCGGGGAAGCGGACCGACGGGTTCAAGGTCGGGCTGGCGGTCGAGGGCGGCGGCCTGCGCGGAGTGGTGTCCGGCGCGATGTTGAGCGCGTTGGAGGACATGGGGTTCGCCGACAGCTTCGACGACGTCTACACGTGCTCGTCGGGCGCGGTGAACGGGGCCTACTTCATCACCCGGCGGACCTGGTTCCCGTTGTCCATCTACTTCGACGACCTGACCACCGGGGTGTTCCTGGACTTCCGCCGGGTGCTGCGCGGTGCGGGTCCGATGAACCTGGAGTACGTGTTCGAGGAAGTCCTCGCGCACCGCAAACCGCTGGACTACGCCGCCATCATCGCGGCCCGGCAGAAACTGCACGTCATGGTCACCAGCGTCGACGAATTGCGGACCCTGGACGTGAGCGAGTTCGACTCGCCGGAAGACCTGCGGTCGGCGTTGCGCGCCAGCACGTGGTTACCGCTGGCCATCCGGGGCACGGCGGACTTCCGGGGACAGCGCGCGATCGACGGCGGGGTGCTGCGGTTCCACCCGTTCCGCGCGGCCGTGCTCGACGGCTGCACGCACGTGCTGTCGCTGAGCACCCGGCCGATGTCCTCGGGTCGCTCCGGCCGCGCCCCGGTGGTCAACCGGGTCGTGGCCCGGCACCTGGAGCGGGTGCGGCCGGGCCTGGGCACCGGGTTCATCGCCTCGATGGACGAGTACCGCCTGCGCGACCGGCCGCACCTGGACCGCAGCCGCCGGCACCCGGGCCGGCCCGCGATCCTGGACCTGGCGCCGCTGCCGGACACCCCGGAGGTCAAGCGGCACGAGGTGGACCGGGGCAAGCTGCTCGACGGCGCCCGGTCGGCCTACCGGCTCGCGCACGAGGCGCTGGAGGGTGAGGACGTGGTGGTCGTCCCCCGCCTGACGGTGTACCCGCCGAGGCCGGCCACGCCGTGACCGACCGCCACACCGACCCGACCAGCGGGGACGTCCTGCGGCACGTGCTCCGGCACGTCCTGCGCCTGGCCCGCGGGGACTCCGCCACCCGGGTCCTGCGCGAGATCCACGACCTGTGCGGCACGCGGGACGACTGGCGGCGGGTCCTGGCCGGCATCCCGCTGGACCGGCTGTCGTTCCAACTGGAGGCCGGCGTCGAGCGCGACGCCGCCATCGCCGCGCTCACCACGTGGTGCCTGGGCTTCCGGGCCGCCGGCGCACGCGGCCACCAGCGGCGGGACGCGGAGGTGTTCGGCTACCTGGCCGTCCTGCTGATCACGCTGGTCACGATGGAGCCCGCCGACCCCGACCACCGCGACCACGACTGCGCGAAGGTGTGCCAGGCCCTGGTCCGGGACGCCTCCGTGCGGCTCGCGCTGGTCGAGCTGTACGCGCCGGGCCGGGCGGTGGACCGGCACGTCGCCACGGAGTGGGCCACCGTGGAGGGCGCGGAGCTGGAGTTCCACCGGCACGGGTCCACGTCGTTCATCCTGCGCGGCCGGCCGCCGCAGGGATCGGGGCACCGCAACGCCTTCGCGCTCAAGTGCGTCCTGTTCCCCTACGCGCACATCCCGGTCATCGCGGCCAAGACCCGCTCCTACGAGGTCGAGCACAACTCGCTGGACGCCGACGGCCGCGTGGTGGGCCACATGGTCCGGGTGTGGGCGAGCGCGGACGACTGGATCCTCATGGACTTCGCCGAGGGTCGGACCCTCGCGGAGGAGATCGAGGAGCTCAAGCGGGAGACCGCCGCCCCGGCCGCGGGCCGCTTCCGGCGCAGGCGACCGTCCCCGGCCGGCAACGTGCGGCTGGACCTGATCCGCAAGGTCGGCCTGCCGCTGCTGGCGGCGCTGGCGGAGTTGCACCGGGCCGGGCGGCGGCACGAGGACCTGTCCCTGACCAACGTGATCGTGCGCCGGGGCGACGACGACGGCCGGTCCTACGACCTGACCTTCGTCGACTTCGGCCGCAACTACCTCTACAGCGGGGCGTTCGCGACCGGGCCGGGCAGCGCGCAGAGCGTGTACGTGGCGCCCGAGGTGCGCGCGGGCTCCGAGGACGTGACCAAGGCCGACCTCTACTCGCTCGGCCGCATCCTCATCGCGCTCGGCGACGTCGGAGAGAACCGCGACGACACCATCCCGGACCGCTTCTACGGGCAGGCCCCGCTGATCGCGCGCGTGATCGAGGACCTGATCGACGTGCGCCCGGACCGGCGGTTGCTGGTGTTCCCGGTGCCGATCGACGACCAGGACGTCTACCGCTACCTGCACCGGGTGCTGGAGCAGGAGCTCGACGTCACCCAGGCGGCGCTGGCGGAGGACTCCGACCAGCGCCCGAACGCGATCCCGTACGACCGGCACACCGTGACCGAGACCGTGCGGACGCTGTTCCCGCCGTCCCGCGAACCCAAGCGGCGGCGGCGCGTCTACCGGATGCGCCGCCGGCAGGGCGTGCTGTCCGACGCGCGGCGGTCGATGCACGCGCGGTGGCTGCTGTGGTTCTCGGTCGTGTCGTCGCTGAGCTACTTCGTCAGCGCCACGGTGTGCGTGTTGTGGTTCCTGCGCGACGTCGGCATCGACGTGCTCGGGCCGCCCGTGCAGTTGTTGCTGCGCCCGTTCAACGTCCAACCCAACGTGATCCCGTTCGTGGACGACCTGCGCGTGCCGGACTACAAGATCGGGCAGGTGTGGGAGAACCTGCCCGCGCGGATCATCGGCCTGAGCTTCGCCTTCGCCTCGGTCCGCTACTACCAGAACATCCTCGGCGGCCTCACGACGCTGGTGGCCCGGTCACCGGTGCTGCCGGGCGGCTGGCTGCGCATCGCGGCCGAGGTCTCGATCCGGCTGATGGCCCCGTGGGCGTCGTGGCTGATCCTCTGGGTGAACCTGGTGGACACGCGGATGTGGCCCATCGGCACGGCCATCGGCTACACCGGCGTGATGGCGTCGAACCTGCTGTGCGCGGCTTTCGCCACCCGGTCCCTGGCCGCGGCGCGGGCGGCGCGGCTGAGCACCGTGCCGCCGGAGCACCAGAAGATCATCGGGCTGGACGCGTTCCGGCAGTGGGGGCCGACGATCACCCTGTACAGCACGTCGGTGTGGATCTTCGCGTACCTGATCATGAACGGGACGCTCAAGGACACCTACGTGTACGCGTTGTCGGTGGCGTTGGTGAACATCGGGCTGTTCTACGTGTTGAAGACCGGGATCAACGCGCTGGACGTCCGGACCGGGCTGAACCGGTGTTTCCTGGCCGCCGAACGACTCCGGTACGAGGCCGAGGCCCGGTACCGGCCGAGGGCTGCCGCCGCCCGACCGGAACCGGTCCTGGTCAACCCGGACTGACTCACCCCGGGATCAGTTGCCATTGCTGGTTGAGGCCGCTGTTGGCGGTCCACTGGACGACCTGCGCGCCGTCGCTGGTCGACGCTGCGTACACGTCGGCCAGCAGGCCGCTGCTCTGGCTGACGATCGTGTAGTACCCGTCACCGGTGGGGCGCAGGTACCACTGCTGGTTGGTGCCGCCGTTGGCCGACCACTGCTGCAACTGCAGGCCCACGGTGGCGGAGGAGGCGTTGACGTCCAACAGTTTCCCGCTCGTGGTGTAGCGCAGGGTGTACGCGCTTTGTGCGGTGCTGATGGTCCAGGTCGCGTTCCCGGTCTGTTGGACCGCCTTGGCGCCATCGGCCGTGGAGTTCCCGGCGATGGCCAGCGGCTTGCCGCTGTTGCGGTTGACGATCCGGTACGTGCCCGGCGCGGGGCCGGTGTTCGAGCCGCCCAGCGTGAAGTACTCCACCGAGTCGGTGAACGTCGTCGTGCCCGCCTTGCCGGTCGACAGGACGAGGTACACGCGCGAGCCGGAGGCCGGGGCGGTGAACGTCACCGGCTGGGTCACCCGGGACGCCTGCGGGATCGACAGGGTCGTGCCGCCGGAGGCGATCACCGCGCCGGTCGGGCTGTCGAGCCGGGCGCTCCAGGCGAAGTCCACGGCGGTGCCGGCCAGGTCGTCGTTGAAGATGGTGACGGTCCGGCTCACCGTGGAGCCCGCGGCGTAGGAAGGCACGGACTGGGGTAGCGGGAAAGTGCCGTTGGCGTCCGAGACGCCCGAGGCCGACCAGTAGGGCAGGTCGATCGCGGCGACCGGGTTGAACGCGGCTTGGATCCGCTGGAACTGCGGGTTGCTCCACGGGTCGGCCAGGTTGTCCACCCCGTACAGCGGCCGGCCGCCCTCCTCGGGCGTGAAGTCCGTGGACCGCACCCCCGGGATGACACTCGCCCACGCCGACAGCAGCGTGTAGGGCCGCAGGTCGTTGGCACCCTTGCCCCGCTTGGCCGCCGTCGCCGTGGCGAACCACTCGAAACCCTGCCTGGTGTTGCACTTCGGCCAGA
Organism: Saccharothrix variisporea; assembly: GCF_003634995.1. GTDB lineage: Bacteria > Actinomycetota > Actinomycetes > Mycobacteriales > Pseudonocardiaceae > Actinosynnema > Actinosynnema variisporeum. The sequence continues at coordinate 1,093,208 of NZ_RBXR01000001.1, forward strand.
TGTACTCGCCCTCGCCATCGGGCCGACCGGTCACGGTCTGCACCCGCTCCCCGTACTGGCCCGTGCCGTCGAGGTAGTGCGCGAACACGGCGAAGTTCGGGTAGTTCATGTTCGGGTACCGGCTGGGCGAGTCGGCACCCGGAGCGGCGTCGATGCTGATCGGGCGGGTGCCGTCCGCGCCGTTCACCGCCGCGTACAGGTCCTGCTCGAGCTGCTCGGAGTCGTTGCCGAACGTCGGTTCGTTGGCCTGGCTCCAGCGCACGACCGACGGGTGGTTGCGGTCCCGCAGGGTCAACGCGCGGACGTGCTCGACCATGTTGTCGTGCCCGCCGACGAAGTCCTGCGCGGAGCCGCGCACCCCGCTCTCGTCGATGATCATCAGGCCCAGCTCGTCGGCCACGTCCAGCATGTACGGGCTGGCCGGTTCCTGGTGGATGCGCACGACGTTGAAGTTGAGCCGCTGGTAGTTGTCGACGGCCTGGGGCCAGCCGGGGTTGCCCGGCGACGGCGGGAGGAAGCCCGGGTACGTGTCGTAGGCGTCACCCTTGCCGCCGTGGTCGATCCGGTCGTAGTCGGCGCCCTGGAGGTTGTCGCCGCGGTAGTTCACGCGCACGCCGTTGAGCTCGAAGTACTCGCCGTTCTGCCGGCTCTCGCGGAACCCGAACCGGTAGGCGGCCTCGCTGGTGCGCCCGTCGTCGGTGGTCGCCTGCACGGACAGCCGGTGCAGCTGGGCGCGGTAGCCCTGGCGGTAGGGCACGTTCGGCCACCAGTAGGAGGCGGTGCCGAGGGTCCACGCGATCGGGCCGACCGTCACCTTCGTCGTGGAGCGGGCAGGCACGCTGACCGTGCGGCTGGGTAAGGCCGGGTAGGCGAACGAGCCGCCGCTGTCCGAGGCGAGCGACCCGGTGAGGGTCACCGAGCGGGCGGTGTCGGAGGAGTTCGTCACGGACACGTCGTAGGTGAGGGACTGGTTCGCCACCGACGTGCGGACGAACGCGTCGCTGACGTGCACCGCCGGGTAGGTCCGCAGGAACGCCGAGCGGAAGATGCCCTGCGGCACGGACTCCGACCAGTCGGCGGCCACCGGCACCAGGTACTTGCCCGCGCTGTTCCGCAACGCGCCGCGCCCCTTCACCGCCACGCTGATCGTGTGCGTGGTGCCGGGGGCGGCGAAGGCGGTGATGTCGAAGGTCGACGGGGTGAAGGCCGTGGTCTTGGTGGCGACCAGCCGCCCGTCCACCGACAGCGTCGCCTGGTGGTTGACCGCGCCGAACTCGATCCACGCCGACTGCGGCTGACCGGAGTCGGGCACGGTCACGGTGCGCGAGTACACGGCCTCGTTGACATCGGTGAAGCCCTGCTTGTACCAGCCGCCGCCGGGCACGGTGATCGTCGTCGTGGCCCGGCCCGCCGGGGTGAAGCTCCACGTCCCGGCCAGGTCGACCGACCCGATCGCGGCGGCGCCCGCGGTGACGCCGTCGACCCGGGGTGTCGAGGCGGTCTGTGGGAGTTGCGGATCCGCCGCCGCCGGGTGCGTGCTGTTGACGGTGCCGAGCAGCACCGCGGCGACCGCGAGCAGCGGCGTGGCACGCCGGCGGCGCGGTCGGAGGTGTTGTCGCATGACGTGAGCCCTTTCGTTGACCAGCGGACAACCGAACGGCTCACGAGGCGCCTCCGGCGGTTCGCCGGACAACGCGCGACGACCGCCCCTCGCGGGGGACCGTGGCCCATGAGAGCGGCCCATCGCGTGCCGGGTCAACCGGATGTCTTGTAGGAGACATCCCCAATGGTCGAAGCGGGGTCGGCGACCACGAGGTCCGCGTTGCGCCTGGGACGCGTCAGCGGGTGACGAGGGCGGCCAGCATGCAGGTGTCGTCCAGCGGTGAGGCGGGGACCAGGCGTGAGGTCAGGGCCTCCGGCATCTCGGCCGGGTCGAGGTCGGCGACGAACCTCCTGATCTCGGACAGGAGGTGGTCCAGGTCGTCTCCGTCGTCCTCGTGGTCGGTTCCCGACGGGCGGCGTTCGATGAGGCCGTCGGTGTACACCAGGACGGTGTCGCCGGGGTGCAGGGCGGTGTGGGTGGTGGCGTAGGTGGCCGTGGGGATGCCGCCCAGGACGGGACCGGCGGGGCGGTCCAGGGCGGTGACCTCGTGGGAGCGGACCAGGAGGGGCGGCGGGTGGCCGGCCTGGGCCCAGGTCAGGAGGCCGGTCGCCGGGGTGAAGCGGCCGACGATCGCCGTCGCCAGGGTGACCTCCTCGTTCTCGGTCAGCATGCGGTTCAGGACCGTCAGGATGCCGGCCGGGTCGGGGGTGGTCAGGGCGGCGCCGGTGAGGGCGTACCGGAGTTTGGCCATCGCGGCGGCGGTGCCCAGGCCGTGGCCCGCCACGTCGCCGATCGCCAGCAGGGTGCTGCCGTCACCGAGGGGGAAGGCGTGGTACCAGTCGCCGCCGACCTCCGCCCACTGCTCGGCGGCCAGGTAGCGGACGGCGACCTTCAGGCCGGGCAGGCGCAGGGGTGCGCTGGGCACGGGCAGCACGGCCGCGCGCAGGTGGTCGGCCACCTGGTGCTCGCGGGCGAACTGCTCGCCCAGGTCGAACATCCGCTGCTCGGCCCGTCGGGTCGCGGTGATGTCCTGGAGCACCACGTCGAGCCGGACCGGGCGGCCCTCGACGTCGAGGACGGGTTCGCCGATGAACCGGCCGAAGCGGATCTGGTCGCCGGCGTGCAGGCGCAGTTCGGAGTCGGTGCGCTCGCCGCGCTCCAGCATCCGGCGCACGGCGTTCTGCAGGATCGGGAGGTCCTCGGGGACGACGGAGGCGCGGATCTCGTCCAGCGACATCGGGCCCAGCGCCGGGTCGCGGTCGAAGATCACGTAGAGCTGGTCGGACCAGGTGATCTCGTCGGTGACCAGGTTCCACTCGCCCCAGCCGATGTTGCCCAGCCGCTGGACGCTGCGCAGCCGCTCCAACTGCAACGGGTCCTCGTGCTCGTGCCAGGCGAGGATCAGGCCGTCGCCGAACTTGCCGATGGTGAGGGTGTACCGGCCGTGGCGCGGCAGGCCGGGGCTGTTCTCCTCGTACTGGAACTCGTGCAGGACCTCCCGGACCCCGGTGCGCAGCACCCGGTGGTAGGCCGCCCACAGCTCGGTGCCCTCGACGGTCGGGTAGCTGCTGAGGATGCTGCGCCCGACGAGCTGCCGGTAGCGGCGGCCGGAGAAGTCCACGGCGTCCGGGCTCGCGGCCTCGAACCGGAAGTCCACGACCTCGCCGGTGGCGGAGTGCACCGCGCCGAGCAGGGCCACCGAACCGGGCAGCACGTCCAGCAGGTGCTGGGCCCACAGCGTCCAGTTGCGGCTGTGCGGCGCGCCGCCGGTGCTGAGCAGGGACAGCAGGGTGGAGCCGGCCGCGCGGACCAGCAGCTCCAGGTCCCACTGCTCGCCGGGCGGGAACTCGTGCCGGTCGGTCCACAGCAGCCCGATCACGCCGGCCGTGCGGGTCTGGTCGCGGAAGGGCAGCCAGGCCCGCGAGCGCCACACCGTCTCGGGGTCGCCGATCAGGGCGTGCTGCCGACGTGCCGCGTCCAGGTCGGGCAGCCACCGCGGCAGCCCGCTGCGCACCGCGGCGAGCACACCGGTCTCGAGCTGTGTGGGCACCCGGTCCCACTCCAGCCGCACCCGGGCCGGCACGTTGGCCGCGGCCTCCAGCCGCAGCCCGCCGTCCGGTTCGAGCAGGTAGACGAGCACCCCGTCGCACCCGGCGTGCTCGCACACCAGCTCGGCCAACTCCTCGGCGTCCGCCGCCGTCCCGACCGCCGCGAGCGCCACCGGTCGCGGCGCGCGCCCCTCCGGGACCGCGGCCTGGCGGACGTACCGGGTGGGGTCGAACAGCCCTTCACCGGCCAGCCGCTCCCCCGGCGGTGGCGGCGGGACACCGAGCACGCTGGCGGCGATGAGGACGAGGTCGTTCCCGCTGGCCTGGGACAGGCGCACCATGTCCTCGAACGCCTCGTCCGGCCGACACCCCAACCGCTCGGCGAGCACCCCCTTGGCCTGCTCGACCACGGCCTGCCGCCGCGCGGCGGCCCGGAGCCGGTCGATCTCGTCACGTTGACGGGCGACCAGGTCGGCCAGCGCCGAACGACTCGGATCCCGCTGGGTTGCCATCCCGTCCAGCATCACCCGTCCGCCCCGACCCGGCCAGCCGAAACGCCGGCCGACGCGCCACCGGATACCCGAGAGCGGGCGAGCGCGGCATCAAGGAGACAGGCGGCAGGAAGGCGGGCGGCAGGAAGGCGGGCGCGGGTCAGGCGGTGGGCGGGCGGCAAGGCGGGCGGGCGGGCGGCGGCGAGCGGCAAGGCGGGCAGGCGGCGGGCAGGCGGCGGGCAGGCGGCAAGGCGGGCGGGCGGCGGGCGGGCGGCAAGGCGGGCGGGCGGCGGGCGGGGTTTGTGCGGGTGTTGGCGGTGGTCGCGCGGGTGTCAGCGGTGGTCGTGGGTGCGGGCGAGGGTGGCGGCCAGGGCCAGGTTGGCGGCTGCCGCGTCAGGGGTGCGTCGGCCGTAGCCGCAGGCGGCGGCCACTCCCGCGACCGGACGACCGAGGGCGTCCTCCAGCAGGTCCAGTGCCGCCCGGCTCTCCTGCGGGTGGGCCTCGGCCACCACGCCGGCGATCACCTCCACCCCGTGCCGCAGCCCGCCCAGCGCCGCGAAGAACGCCGGATCGGTCGGTGGGGCGGCGTCGCCGGTGGTCACCGGCAGGTGGACGGTCGGCATCGGCAGGCGGTGGCTCTGCTGGTGGTCGGCCAGTGCGTTGAGGAACGTCACCGCCGCGTCCAGGTCCGTGGGCGCGAAGACCGGTCGGTGCCCGAGGTCGCCGTAGCACAGGTGCAGCACCCAACGCCCCTGCGGCACCGCGGCCAGCACCTCCGCCACCTGACCCACCAACCGGCCGGTCAGCGCCGGCCACCCCTCGCGCCCGGTCAGGTGGTACGAGACCAGCACCACGGGCGTCTCCAGCTGGAACTGCACGCGGTCACCCCACCTCGCGGCGATCTCGGCGACCTCGCCGACCACCGCCGCCTGGAACACCGGCAGGTGCTCCTGGGCCGCCTCCGCCGAGCCGAACGCGAACAGCGCCAGGTCCAGCGCGTTGGGCACCCCGACCTGCACCCGCAGCGGCGGGCACCCGCCTCGGGCCTCCCACGCGGAGAACGCGGCGGCCACCCGTGCCGGCAGGCCGGACGCCACGTCGCCGGGCTGGAGCCGGTGGCCGGGGCGCAGCCGGTAGTACGGCATGGTCTCGTAGCACCCGCTGTCCCCGGCCCGGACCTGCTCCAGCGCGGGCACCTCGACCAGCCGGTCCAGCCAGTCGATGATCCACCGGGGGTCGCGGTCGCACGGCAGGGCGGTCAGCTCGGCGTCGCCGCGGTGCCCGAGGAACCAGTCCATCGCGGTGGCCGGGTCGTCGCACAGCGGCCGGGGCAGCGAGCCGACGAGGTGGACGGGCGTCGTGGCGGGCATGGCACCTGCTTTCGGGACGGGAGGGCGGGCAGGCCCATCCTGGCGCACCGAGTGTCCTCAAAGGACTCGAAAGATGATCTTCCACGCGAAAGTGTCACCATGGCACTGCGCGTGGTCGGCGTGGTGTTCTCGCCGGTCGGGAAAGGACGTAGCGGACACCTGCGGGCGCCCGGGTTGACAGCGACTGTGGTCTAGTCCAATTGTGGAGGCCGGGCCGCCACCCGACGGACCCCCGGGTCCACTCCCCTGCCCCTGGAGCGCACATGCGTCCGTCCAGACTCCTCGCCCCGCTGGCGGCTCTCGCCGTCGCCCTCGGCGTGGTCGCACCCGCCGACGCCGCCCCGACACCGCTGCCCGAGCACGTCTTCGCGCCCTACTTCGAGGCGTGGACCGGGGAGAGCCCCGCCACGCTCGCCCGCCAGTCCGGCGCCAAGTACCTGACCTTCGCCTTCCTCCAGACCGCGACCAAGGGCTCGTGCACGGTGCTGTGGAACGGCGACCCCGGCATGCCGGTCGCGCAGAGCACCTTCGGCGCGGACATCGCGGCCCTGCGCAGCAACGGCGGCGACGCCATCCCGTCCTTCGGCGGCTACACGGCCGACCACACCGGCACTGAGATCGCCGACAGCTGCACCGACGTCAACAAGATCGCCGCGGCCTTCCAGAGCGTGATCACCACCTACGACGTCTCCCGGCTGGACCTGGACATCGAGGTCGAGTCCCTGGACAACGCCGCCGGCATCGACCGCCGCAACAAGGCCATCAAGCTCACCCAGGACTGGGCCGCCGCCAACGGCCGCAAGGTCCAGTTCTCCTACACCCTGCCCACCACCACCCGCGGCCTGGCCGACAGCGGCCTCGCGGTGCTGCGCAACGCCAAGACCAACGGCGCGCAGATCGACGTCGTCAACCTGATGACCTTCGACTACTACGACAACCAGCCCCACCAGATGGCCGAGGACACCAAGACCGCCGCCCAGGGCCTGGTCAACCAGCTCGCCGCCCTGTACCCGGGCAAGACGCAGGCGCAGCTGTGGGCGATGGTCGGCGTCACCGAGATGATCGGCGTGGACGACTTCGGCCCCGCCGAGACCTTCCAGCTCGCCGACGCCCGCACCGTGCTGGACTGGGCGCGCTCCAAGGGCATCAACACGCTGTCGTTCTGGGCGCTCCAACGCGACAACGGCGGCTGCCCCGGCGGCGCGGCGGCGGACAACTGCTCGGGCATCGCGCAGAACACCTGGGACTTCACGCACATCTTCGCGCCCTTCACCAGCGGCAACCCCAACCCGGTCAACGACTTCTCGCTCACCCTCACCCCCGCGTCGGCCTCGGTCGACCCGGGCGCCACCACCACCGCGACCGTCGCCACCGCCGTCACCTCCGGCGCGGCCCAGACCGTCGCGCTGACCGCAGGACCGGCGCAGGGCGGGCTCACCGCCTCCGTGTCACCGGCCAGCGTCACCGCCGGCGGCTCGGCCACGCTGACCGTCACCGCCGCCGCGAACGCCGTGCCCGGCAACTACCAGTTCACCGTCACGGGCACCGGCACCGACGCGACCCACAGCGCCACGTTCGCGGTCAAGGTCAACGGCACGCCGCCGACCGGCGCGGTGGTCAACGGCGACTTCGAGACCGGCGCCCTGGCCCCGTGGACCGGTGGCGCGGTCGTGTCCTCCCCTGTGCACGCCGGCACGCACGCCGTCCAGGTCACGCCGACCGCGCAGTTTAACGGGCAGGTCGCCCAGACGGTGACCCTCGCGCCGAACAAGGTCTACACGCTCAAGGCGTGGGTGCGCGGCAGCTACGCGTTCGTGGGCGTCAGCGGTGGTGCGACGGCGAGCGCGTGGACGTCCTCGGCGGACTGGAAGCAGTTGTCCGTCCCGTTCACCACCGGCGCGTCCGGCACGGTGACGGTGTACGTGCACGGCTGGTACGGCCAGTCCCCCGTCCACGCCGACGACATCTCCGTGAGCTGATCACCGCCATCACGGATTTGGATGCCCAATCAGTATGACCGACCGGGCTTCCCACCCGCCAAGGTGCGAGTGCGGACGGGTCCCTGCGCGACCCGTCCGCCGCGCGGCCCTGCCCTGATCCCGCGCGCCCCCTGCCGCGCAGGCCGGAGAGGCACACCCATGACAACCTGGTACCACCGCGTCGCGTACGCGGCCCTGACCCTGGGCCTGGTGTTCGGCGCGGGCCACGACGCCGTCGCCGCGCCGGACGACGACCCGCCGGTCAACGTCCAGATCATCGGCGGCCACGACGCCACCGAGACCTACTCCTTCCACGCCGCCATGAGCAACGGGTGCGGCGGCAGCCTGGTGGCGCCGCAGTGGATCGTCACGGCGACACACTGCGGCAGCGCGTCCTCGGCCCGCATCGGGTCGATCTACCGGTCCTCGGGCGGCGAGGTCCGCTCGATCGACCGCCGCGTGGACCGGGCGGGCACCGACCTGACCCTGATGCACCTGTCCCAGGCGTCCACCCTGACCCCGGTCAGGATGGCCTCGGCCAACCCGGCGGCCGGCACCCCGGTGCGGCTGATCGGGTACGGCTGCACCAGCTGGCCGTCCTGCTCGCAGCCCAGCACCCTCCAGGAGATCGACCTCACCATCCTGGACTCCAGCCGCTGCTACGCCGGCGGCGGCACGTCCACCGACATCTGCGTCTCCGGCGACCGCACGCACTCGGCGTGCCACGGCGACTCCGGCGGCCCGGCCCTGGTCGGCACGCGCGGCAACTGGACGCTGGTCGGCGAGACGCACGGTCCGGGCGACAACAACGGCGAGTGCGCCACCACGACCCTCTACACGGGCATCGCGGCGAACCTGGCGTGGATCAACCAGCAGACCGGCGGCACCCCGCCCGGCGGCGCGAAGTTCGAGAACACCAACAACGTGGACATCCCGGACGTCGGGCCCGCGGTGACCAGCCCGGTCACCGTGTCCGGCCAGACCGGCAACGCCCCGGCGGCGCTGAAGGTCAACGTGGACATCAAGCACACCTACCGCGGTGACCTGGTGATCGACCTGGTCGCCCCGGACGGCTCGGTGTACCGGCTGAAGGGCTCCTCGGGCAGCGACTCGGCGGACAACGTCCTGGCCACCTACACGGTGGACGCCTCCACCGAGACCGCGAACGGCACGTGGAACCTGCGCGTGCAGGACGTGGCGGCCCAGGACGTCGGCTACATCGACGCGTGGAGCCTCCAGTTCTGAGCTGACGTCCCGGGAGCGGTCGTCCACCACGTCCTCCAGCGGTCCGTCAGGGTCGGATGTGGCGTGCCGACTACGATTGGCCGCCGATCACGGCAAAGGCGTTGGAGGACCCCGGTGGTGGACGACCGCTTACCCATGCGCTCCGATCGCGCCGGGACCCCGGCGCGGCCCGGTCCGCGGCTGCCGGCCCGGTCCGCCGGTGGGACCGGTGCCGGCGAGGTGCACTCGGCCGGTCGGCTGAACTTCACCGAGTCGGTCGGCACGCGGGAAGAGGTCTGGGAGCAGCTCGGGCCGAAGATCCAGGAGCGGGTCAACGCGAAGATCGGCCAGGTCGTGGAGTGGTGGGCCACCAACCACAGCGGGCGCAACTCGGCCGTCGTGCTGGGCACGGAGGCGTTCGTGACCGTGGAGCCGACGATCAACGCCGCCGGCAAGCCCGCGCACGAGATCCGGGCGCTGCGGCTGGACGGCGCGACCTTCCGCCGCGCGACGGTCACCGGTGCGCCGCCGCCCCGCGCCGCCGCCCCCGCCGCCCGCGCGGTCGGGCCGGGCAGCCCGCCCAGCGCGCCGACCTCCGCGCTGTCCCGGCGGCTGGGCCCGAGCATGACCGGCTTCCTGGGGCACCTGCCCGGCCGCGCACAACAACTGCTCCAGGAGCCGTTCCTGGACGACCACACCGACCTGTGGCACGACTGCTACTTCTTCCAGCCCGGGTCCGGCCACGGGATGGGCGGCGGCACGCTGCGGGTCTGGTGCTACCTGGCCAATCGCCGGTACGTGACCTTCGCGGCGGGCACCGGCCACGGCTACCGGGAGGACACCGGCCCCCGCTCGTGGGAGCTGACCTGCTGGCGAGCCGAGGTGACGGGGAACCCCCGGTGACCGGTCCGTCCCTGCGCGACCTCGACGGGCACGACCCCTACGCGCTGCTCGGCGTGCCGTCGACGGCCACGCGCGCCGAGATCGTCGCCGCGCACCGCAAGCAGGTCCAGCTCGTGCACCCCGACCGGCCCGGCGGCAGCGAGTACGAGACCAAGCTGCTGCACGTGGCCAAGGACGTGCTGCTGGACCCGCGGCGGCGGGCGGAGTACGACGCGTCCCGCGCGCAGCCGGCCGACCCGCCGCCCAGCGCGTGGGACGAGGAGGAGTCCGCGGCCGACCCGCCGGAAACCCTGTGGGACAGCGAGGAAGTCGTCAGCGGGGCCGGCCCGACCGCGTGGGACGACCCGCCGTACCGGGAACCACCCACCGCGTCGCACTGGGACGAGCCGGCGCCGTCGCACTGGGACGAGCCGCCGCCGTACTGGGACCAGCCACCGCCACCGCGGTGGCAGCCGCCGCCACCCCGGTGGGGACCTCCACCGTGGCAGCCGCCGGACAGGTCGGTCTCGGCGTTGTCGATCGTGGCGCTGGTCTGCGCCGTCCTGTGCTGGTGCGCCCCGCTGGGCCTGATCCTGGGGTTGAAAGCACTCGGGAAGCCCAGGGGCCCGAACGACCGCGCCGTCGCCCTCATCGCGGTGGGGATCGGGGCGGTGGTCACCTTCTTCCTGGTCTTGACGCTGTTGTCGCGGTGAGGGGACGACCATGACCGACTCGTCGGGTGTCGCGTTCGTCGACGGGCGGTTCTGCCCGGTGGAAGAGGCGCGCATCCCCGTGCTCGACTTGGCCGTCACCAAGGGCGACAGCACGTACGACGTGGTGCACGTGTGGCAGGGCAGGTTCTTCCGGCTCGACGACCACCTCGACCGGTTCGAGGCGAGCATGAAGGCGCTGCGGCTGGACCCGGGGCTGGACCGGCGGCGGATCGAGGACGTGCTGCACGAGTGCGTGAGCCGTGCGGGGCTGCGGGACGCGTACGTGTCCATGACCTGCACGCGGGGCCGCCAGACGGTCCCGGGCAGCCGCGACCTCCGCACCACGCGCAACGGCTTCTACGCCTACGCCGTCCCGTTCGTCTGGATCGCCACCCCGGAGCGGCAGGAGCGGGGCGTGTCGCTGTGGATCAGCTCGCGGCCGAGGATCGCCCCGGAGAGCGTCGACCCGGCGGTGAAGAACTACCACTGGCTCGACATCCAGATGGCGCAGTTCGAGGCGTACGACCACGGCGCGGAGCTGGTGGTGCTGCGGGACATGGCCGGCGGCATCACCGAAGGGGCGGGGTACAACGTCTTCGCGTACGTGGACGACCGGTGGCTCACGCCCGGCAGCGGTGTGCTGCGGGGGATCACCCGGCAGACCGTCCTCGAGCTGCTCGCCGACGACCGGGTGGAGGAGGGTCACCTGTCCGAGGAGGCGTTGCTGCGCGCCGAGGAGGTGCTGGTCACCTCGACCGCCGGGGGTGTCATGCCGGTGACGGAGGTCAACGGCCGCCCGGTGGGTTCCGGGCTGCCCGGTCCGCGCACCCGGCGGCTGCGGGAGAGCTACTGGGCGCGGCACGCCGACGAGCGGTGGACGACCCCGGTCCGCTACCGCTGAGAGCGTCCGGGGGTCGGAGCCGGAACTGCCGAGCACTCCCCTGCCATCGGCTCAGAGCGGGACTTGCCAGGTCAGGCGGGTGCCGCCGCCCGGGACGGGGACCGCCGACGACGTGCCGCCCCGGCGGGTGGCGCGGTGTTCGAGGTTGCGCAGGCCGCTGCGGGCGATCCGGTCGGGGATGCCGACGCCGTCGTCCAGGACGGTGATCGTCAGCTGCTCGGCCGCCTCGACGGTGACGGTGAGCGTGGTGGCGCGGGCGTGGCGGACGGCGTTGCTGACCGCTTCCCGCACGACCGCCTCGACGTCCTCGGCCAGGTCGTCGGGCACGGAGTTGTCCACGGTGCCGGTCATCCGCACGGTCGAGGTGAGCGGGGCGTCGTCGGTGAGCCCGGAGACCAGGTCGAGCAGGCGGCGGCGCAGGCCCGGGGCGTCGTCGGAGGTCTGGAGGTCGAAGATCGAGGTGCGGATCTCCAGCACGGTCTCGTCGAGCTGCTTGACCGCCCTCTCCACCCGCTCGCGGATGCGGGGCTCGTGGATGGACGCCGCCGCGCCCTGCAGGCTCATCCCGGTGGCGAACAGCCGCTGGATCACGTGGTCGTGCAGGTCGCGCGCGATCCGGTCGCGGTCCTCCAGCACGTCCACCAACCGCCGCGCGCGCTGGTTCTCCGCGAACTCCAGCGCCACCGTCGCCTGGTCGGCGAACGAGGCCAACAACGGCACCTGGTCCGCGCCGAACGGCGCCCCGCCCTTCTCCCGCGCCACGAGCAGGACACCCGTCACCGACGACCCGGTCCGCAGCGGCACGGCGACCCCGGGACCGACGTCCACGGCCCGGCCCCACAGCTGCCCTTCCAGGTCCTCGACCAGCAGCGGGGACGCCGAGGACACCACGTCCCCGGCGAAGGAGCCCTGCACCGGCAACTCACCGCCGACGAGATCCCCGACCCCGGTACCCGCGCCGGCGGCGATCCGCAGCCCGCCGTCCTCCACCAGCAGCACCACCGACAGCGCCGCCGCCGACAACTCCCGCGTCCGCTGGGTGATCAGGGACAGCGCGTCCTCGGGTGACGCACCGCCCAGCAGCTCGCCGTTGACCTCGGCCGTGGCCTCCAACCACCGCTCCCGCATCCGCGACCGCTCGAACAACCGGGCGTTCTCGATCGCCACACCTGCCGCAGCCGCCAACGCCGACAGCACCACCTCGTCGTCGGCGGTGAAGTCCGCGCTGTCGACCTTCTCGGTCATGTAGAGGTTGCCGAACACCTCGTCCCGGACCCGCACGGGTACGCCCAGGAAGCTGTGCATCGGCGGGTGGTTGGCCGGGAAGCCCACGGATGCGGCGTGCTGCGACAGGTCGTGCAGCCGGATCGCCCGCGGGTCCTTGATCAGCAGGCCGAGCAGACCCTTGCCCTGCGGCAGGTGCCCCATCCGCGACCGGGTCTCCGGGTCGATCCCGACGTAGACGAACTCCGACAGGCCTTCGCGCGGCCCGAGGACGCCCAACGCGCCGTAGCGGGCGCCGACCAGCTCGGTCGCCGCCTGCACGATCCGCTGCAACGTCGAGTCCAGCTCCAGACCGGAGCCCACCGCCAGGACGGCGTCCAGGAGTCGCTGCATCTTGTCCCTGGTGGAGGCGATCTCGGTCAGCCGCTCGCGCACTCCGTCCAGGAGCTCGTCCAGGCGCAACCCGCCCAGCAGGTCGCGGGACTCCTCGGATCCGGTCATGGCGAAAAGCCTGTCACGCGGCCAACCCGACGGCAAAGCACACGTCCTCCCAACACGCACCGCTGCCACGAGGAGGAACCCATGTCCCGACTACCCGAGTCCGTCGCCGCACTCGCGCTGTCCATCGGGCTGTGCGCCACCGCCACCGCCGGCCCGGCGCTCGCCGAACCGACGTCGACCGCGTCGACCACCACCGCCGTGCCGACGACCACCGAGCCGACCACCCCTCAGCCGACGACCCCTCAGCCGACGACCACCGAGCCGACTTCTGCTGTGCCGACAACCGACACCCAGGTGCCCGGCGGGATCGCGCCTCGGGTCGTGGGGTACCTGGGCCGGCCGAAGGACAAGCCGCTCAGCGGGTGGCCCCGGAGCGACGCGGTGCCCGGCGTCGAGGTGTTCCTGCGCGACCAGGCCACCGGCGCGGTGGTCGCGCGGGCGGTGACCGAGGCGAACGGCACCTTCACCTTCCGGGACGTGCCGGCCGGCACCTACGAGTTCGGTGTCGGCGGGCCGTGGCGGCTGCTGTCCGCCCCGGTGCTCGTCGTCCGCGCGGGCGAGGACGGTCCGGTGCCGATGCCGCACTTCGTCTACGTCGAGCCCGTCCCCGCGCCTCCGGGTGCCGGTGGCGGGGCCGCGCCGCGTGAAGAACTGGCGGCCACCGGAGCCGGCGTCGGTCTGCTCGCCCTTCTCGGCGTGCTCGCGCTGGTCGCGGGCGGGGTGCTGGTCCGCCGGGTCCGCACCTGACCACCGTGGCCTTCGACGCACCGCGCGCGCCGAAGGCCACCGGCCTCAGCCCAGCACCTGGCGGGCGCCGTGCGCGACCTCGACGTCCTCCCGGGCCTCCACCACCCAGACGTCCGCGTCGGAGCGTCCCGTGCTGATCCGCTCGTCGCCCTCCCGCTCGGCGTTGCGCTCACCGTCCAGCTCCACACCCAGGAAACCCAGGCCCGCGACGGTGTCCGCGCGCACGGCCGCGTCGTGCTCGCCGATGCCCCCGGTGAACACCAGCAGGTCCAGGCCGCCCAGCGACGCCGTCATCGCGGCGACGGACTGCCGGAGGCGGTGGACGAACAGGTCGACGGCCAGGCGGGCGTTCTCGTCGTCGGCTTCGCGCAGGTCGCGCAGGTCGGCGTGACCGCCCACGCCGAGCAGGCCGGACCCGTGCTCCAGGCCGTCGTTGACCTCGTCCAGGCCCAGCCGCCCGTCCAGCAGCCACACCAGCAGGCCCGGGTCCAGGTCGCCGCTGCGGGTGGCCATCGCCAAGCCGCCCAACGGGGTGAAGCCCATGGTGGTGTCCACCGAGCGGCCGTCGCGCACCGCCGCCAGCGAGCAGCCCGCGCCCAGGTGGCAGGTCACCACCCGCGTCCCGCCGCCGGCCAGTTCGACCGCCCGGCGTGCGGCGTAGGCGTGGGACAGGCCGTGGAAACCGTAGCGCCGCAAGCCGAACCGCTCCCGCCACCGGGCCGGCAGCGGGTAGGTGGCCGCGACCGGCGGCAGGGTGGCGTGGAAGGCCGTGTCGAAGCACGCCACCTGCGGCACGTCCGGCAGCAGGGCGGTGACCGCGTCGATCCCGGCCAGCGCGCGCGGCTGGTGCAGCGGCGCGAGGTCGGTCAGGCGTTCGATCTCGGCGCGGGTCTTGTCGTCCACCACGACCGGGGTGGTCAGGTCGGGGCCGCCGTGCACCACGCGGTGGCCGACGGCGTGGATCTCCGGGAAGTCCTCCGGGAGGTCGACACCGCCCTCCCACCGCTCGACGTGGTGCTGGGCGAGCAGCTCGTCGTGCTCGCCCAGCACGCTCAGCTTGAGGCTCGACGAGCCCGCGTTGACCACCAGGACGTTCATCAGTACGGCCAGGTCCAGTCGCGGATCTCGGGCAGGTCCTCGCCGTGTTCGCGGATGTAGGTGTGGTGGCGGGTGCGCTGGTCCTGCATGTGCTGGCGCAGCAGCGCCGCGCGCGGGCCCAGGCCGGGGACGCGGTCCACGACGTCGATGACCAGCCGGTAGCGGTCCATGTCGTTGAGCACCAGCATGTCGAACGGGGTCGTGGTGGTGCCGACCTCCTTGTAGCCGCGCACGTGGATGTTGTCGTGGTTGGTGCGCCGGTAGGTCAGGCGGTGGATCAGCCACGGGTAGCCGTGGTAGGCGAAGATCACCGGCTTGTCGGGGGTGAACAAGGCGTCGAACTCGCGGTCCGGCATGCCGTGCGGGTGCTCGGTCTCCGGTTGCAGGCGCATCAGGTCCACCACGTTCACCACCCGGACCCGCAGGTCGGGCACGTGCTCGCGGAGCAGGGCGGTGGCCGCCATGACCTCCATCGTCGGCGCGTCGCCCGCGCACGCCAGCACCACGTCCGGGTCGCCGTCGTCGGTGCCCGCCCACTCCCAGATGCCCGCGCCGCGCGCGCAGTGCAGTGCCGCCTCCTCGGGACCCAGCCAGTCGGGGGTGAGGTTCTTGCCCGAGACGATCACGTTGACGTGGTCACGGCTGCGCAGGCAGTGGTCGGCCACGGACAGCAGGGTGTTGGTGTCCGGCGGCAGGTAGACGCGCACGACCTCGGCCTTCTTGTTCATCACGTGGTCGATGAACCCGGGGTCCTGGTGGGAGAAGCCGTTGTGGTCCTGCCGCCACACGTGCGAGGACAGGAGGTAGTTCAGCGACGCCACCGGCCGCCGCCACGGCAGCTTCCGGTGCGTGCCCAGCCACTTGGCGTGCTGGTTGAACATGGAGTCGACGATGTGGGTGAAGGCCTCGTAGCAGTTGAACAGGCCGTGCCGCCCGGTCAGCAGGTAGCCCTCCAGCATCCCCTGGCACAGGTGCTCGGACAGCACCTCCACCACCCGGCCGTCGGCGGTCAGGTGCTCGTCGGTGGGTTCGGTGCCGATCTGCCACTGCTTGCCGGTCGCCTCGAACACCGCGTCCAGCCGGTTGGACGCGGTCTCGTCCGGGCCGAACAGGCGGAAGTCGCGCTGCTCGGCGTTGAGCGTGAACACCTCGCGCAGCATCCGGCCCAGCGCCCGGGTCGGCTCGGAGGAGGTGGTGCCGTGCTTGGCCACCTCGACGCTGTAAGGCCGCACGCCGGGCAGGCGCAGTTCGCGCAGCAGCAGGCCGCCGTTGGCGTGCGGGGTCGCGCCCATGCGCTTGTCGCCGCGCGGGGCCAGTTCGAGGATCTCGGGCCTGGGGCGGCCCTGGTCGTCGAACAGCTCCTCGGGCCGGTAGGAGCGCAGCCACTGCTCCAGCAGCCGCAGGTGCTCGGGGTTGTCGCGGACGCCGGCCAGCGGCACCTGGTGCGACCGCCAGGTGCCCTCGACCGGCACGCCGTCCACTTCGGACGGCCCGGTCCAGCCCTTGGGGCTGCGCAGCACGATCATCGGCCACTTCGGGCGTGCGCGGGAGGTCTTGATGTGGTGCAGGTCGTCCAACACACCGTCGAGCACCTCGGCCATGCGGGCGTGCATCTCCGCCGGGTCGTCACCCTCCACGTAGGACGGGACGTAGCCGTAGCCGCGCAGCAGGGCGTCCAGCTCGTCGTGCGGGATGCGGGCCAGCAGAGTCGGGTTGGCGATCTTGTACCCGTTGAGGTGCAGGATCGGCAACACCGCGCCGTCGCGCACCGGGTCCAGGAACTTCGCGCCGTGCCAACTGGCGGCCAGCGGACCGGTCTCGGCCTCGCCGTCCCCGACCACGCACGCCACCAGCAGGTCCGGGTTGTCGAACGCCGCGCCGAACGCGTGCGCCAACGAGTACCCGAGTTCACCGCCCTCGTGGATGGACCCGGGCACGTCCGGCGCGACGTGGCTGGGCACCCCGCCGGGGAAGGAGAACTGCCGGAACAGCGTGCGCATCCCGTGCTCGTCGCGCGGCACCTCCGGGTAGTTGTCCCCGTACGAGCCCTCCAGCCACGTGTTGGCCAGCAGCGCCGGACCGCCGTGCCCGGGACCGGTCACGAACAGCACGTCCTGGTCCCGCTCCCGGATCACCCGGTTGAGGTGGGCGTAGACGAAGTTCAGGCCCGGGGTGGTGCCCCAGTGCCCGAGGAGCCGGGGCTTGATGTGCGCGGGCGTCAGAGGCTCGCGCAGCAACGGGTTGTCCAGCAGGTAGATCTGCCCGGCGGCCAGGTAGTTCGCCGCCCGCCAGTAGGCGTCCACCAGGTCGAAGCGGTTGCTCGCCGACATCTCACTCCCCGTCGATCGGCCGGACGACGGCCAGCGGGCAGGTCGCGTGGTGCACCAGCGCCTGGCTGGTCGAGCCGAGCAGCATCCCGGTGAAGCCGCCGTGGCCCCGGCTGCCCACCACGAGCAGGCCCGCGCCCTCCGCCTCGGCCAGCAAAGCACGCACCGGGCGGTCCCGCACCACGAGCCGCTGGACCTCCACGTCCGGGTACTTCTCCGACCGGCCCGCGAGCCGCTCCGCCAGCACCCGCTGTTCGGCCGCCTCGACCTGCGCCCAGTCCACGGTGAACCGGCTGCCGTACGGACCGTCCACCAGGAAGTCGCTCCACGCGTGCACCGCCTTGAGCGGCACACCCCGGGCCGAGGCCGCCTCGAACGCGAAGTCCACGGCGTCCTCACTGGCCGGCGACCCGTCCACGCCCACCACGACCGGACCGTCCGCGCGGTCCTCGCCGCGCACGACGACCACCGGGCACTTGCCGTGCGCGGCCACCGCCACCGCCACCGAACCCACGACCAGGCCGGTGAACCCGCCCAGCCCGCGGGAGCCGAGCACCACCAGCCGCGCCCGCTCCGACTCCCACACCATCGCCCCGGCCGCGCCGGAGTGCTCCAGCGCCACCTCGACCTCGACGTCCGCCGCGGCCCGCGCGGCGGCCTCGGCCTCCGCGAGCCACCGCCGGCCCTGGTCCTCCAGCGCCTGCCGCACCTCGTGGCCGGTCAGCACGATCTCCGGGTAACCCCGCGTGGGCACCAGGTACGCGTGCACCAGCTTGAGCGGTACCCGGTGCCGCCGCGCCTCCCGGGCCGCCCACGCCACCGCCGACAGCGCCGACGCCGACCCGTCCACACCCACCACCACCGGAGTGGTCATCACGGTCCTCCTCAAGACGTCCGGCCTCCGACGCTAGGCACGCGGCCGGCCCGGGACAGCGGTCGCAAGGTCCACCGCCGGCGGGACCGGGGTCCTCGCCGATCGGGGACCTTCGACCGTGTGGGTGCCGCCCGGGGTGCGCCGACAGTGGAGGGGACCGGCTTTCAGGAGTTCCGAGGTGAGTGCGATGGCAGAGGTGACCGAGACGCTGGGCTTGGCGCGTGAGGACGTGCGGGACCTGCTGCACACGGCTTCGCTCGCCCCCTCGGTGCACAACACGCAGCCGTGGCGGTTCCGACTGGCCGGCGACCGGATCGAGCTGCACCCCGACCTCGACCGCCGGTTGCCCGCCACCGACCCCGACGACCGCGAACTGCGCCTGGCCTGCGGGGCGGCCCTGTTCAACCTGCGGCTCGCGCTGCGCGCGCACGGCATCCGGCCGCTGGTGACCCTGCTGCCCGGCAGCGAGGCGCCCGGCGCGCTGGCGACGGTGCGGCGCGGCGGGGCGCTGCCCCTGGACGAGGACACCCGGCAGCTCGTCGCCGCCGTCCCGGTCCGCCGGTCCAACCGCAAGCCGTTCCGGGACGTGCCCGTGCCGGTCGAGCACCGGCAGGCCCTGGTGCGTGCCGCCGAGCGCGAGCGGTCGTGGCTGCACGTCGTGGACCACCGCGAGGAACGCGCGCGGCTCCAGTCGCTGGTGGCCCGGGCGCACCGGGTGCAGGCGGCCGACGCCGGGGTGCGCGCCGAACTCGCCGCCTTCACCGGCGCCCGCACCGACGACGGCGTCCCGCCCGCGTCGGCCGGCGTGCGGCCCGCGCCCCAGGACGAGTGGGCGCTGCGGGACTTCCAGGCGGCCGACCGCCGGCCGGGCAAGGACTACGAGTCCGACCCGCTGATCGTGGTGCTGTGCTCGTACTACGACGGCCCGCTGGCGGAGGTGCAGACCGGGCAGGCGCTGCAACGCGTGCTGCTCACCGCCACCACCCTCGGCCTGTCGGCGTCCTTCCTGTCGCAGGCCATCGAGGTGCGGGCGGTCCGCGACGAACTGCGCCGGTCGCTGGGCGGGGTCGTCCCGCAGGCCGTCCTGCGCATCGGCTTCGGCACGCCCGTGGCCCCCACGCCCCGGCGGGCGGTGGAACGGCTCCTACTGGCGGAGCAGCCGGTGTCGGCGTGACGCCGAGTGGTGGCTCGGCGCGGTGGGGTCACCGCACGGCGTCCGGCACGGCCGAGCCCCGCACGTCGAGGACTTCGAGGCGGTGGACCTCCGGTTCGCGGCCGGGGCGCGTGCCGCCGAAGGCGCGGTCCACGGCCGGGTGGATGCGGTCGGCGAAGGCGCGGTCGCACGCGTCCTCCGACTCCCACACGTCGATGTAGCGCAGGCCGCCGTCGGGCTTGCGCACGCACAGGTGCAGCAGGCAGCCGGCGAGCGGCTCGGGGCCGAGTTCGTCGAGGATCCGCTGGTAGAGCTCGGGTCCGATCGGCACGTCCTGGGTGAAGGCGTGGACCACGACAACCTCCCGATTTAGTCCGAAGCACATTCGGATGAATATGGGTTAAGGTTGCGCCCGATGGCCGACACAGTCAAGAGCGGGTCCAAGCGCCGCTACCACGCACCCCAACGCGCCGAACAGGCCGCCGCCACCCGCCACGCGATCCTCGAAGCCGCGCGCGAGCTGTTCACCACGCGGGGTTACGCCGCCACGACCATCGGGCAGGTCGCGCAACGCTCGGGCGTGGCCGTGGACACCGTGTACGCCACCGTGGGCCGCAAGCCCGTGCTGCTGCGCGAGGTCTTCGAGACCGCCCTGTCGGGCCGCGACGAGGCCGTGCCCGCGGAGGAACGCGACTACGTCCAGGCGATCCGCGCCGCCCCCACCGCCGCCGAGAAGCTGGCGACCTACGCGCAGGCCCTGGTCTCCATCGCGCCCAGGGTGGCCCCGGTCCAGGCGGCCCTGCGCGACGCCGCCGCCCGCGACCCGGAATGCGCCGCCCTGGACCGCGAACTCTCCGAACGCCGGGCCACCAACATGCGCCTCTTCGCCGCCGACCTGCGCGCCACGGGCGACCTGCGCCCGGACCTGACCGACGACGAGGTCGCCGACATCATCTGGAGCATGGCGTCGGCCGACTACTACCTCCTCTACGTCCGCCACCGAGGCTGGACCCCGGCCCGCTTCGGCACCCACCTCCACGACGCCTGGACCCGCCTCCTGCTGCGCCACCCCTGAGCGCCGGCGCCCGGTGGGACGACGGAGGCCGGAACCGCTACAGCCAGCCGCGCTGCTTGGCCACCAGCGCCACCTGGAACCGGGTGCTCACGCCGGCCCTGGCCATCAGGTCCGCCACGTGCCCCCGGAACTTGCGCACCGAGATGGCGAGCGACCGCGCCGCCGCCTCGTCGGTGTCGTGGTGGGTCAAGGCGGTCAGCACCCTCCGCTCGATCGGGGCCAACGGCCGGTCGTCCAGCTCGCGCGCCCGTGACCACATCCCGTCGAAGGCGTCGGCCAACAGCGCCACCACCCCGTGCTGCCGGATCTGGAGCACCCCGCCGCGCGCATCGGCGGGATCCGCCCGCACGAACGCCACCGCGCGGTTGACCAGCACCAGGTGCCCGACCCGTTCGCTCGTGACCCGGTGCAGGTCGCCCACGACGTGCCACTTGCGCGCGCAACGGTCCTGCTCCGGGTCGTCCAGCACCTCCGCGGAAACCAACGTCCGGCTGCACAGCCCGCGCGCCAGCAGGCCGGCGAACCGCGTTCCGCCGTCGAGCGGTTGGTCCCGGACCCGTGCCAGTTCGCCGGGCTCGTCGGACAGCATCGCCACCACCCGCCGCATCGCGGTCGGACCGTCCGGGAGGTGTTCGACCCGGTGCACGGTCCGGCCGCTGCGGTGTTCCTCGGTCAGCTCGGTGAGCACGTCCCAGGCCTGGGTCAGCCCGGCCAGCTGCCGCCGGGTCCGTTCCAGGCGGTGCCGGACGAGCAGGTCCACCGCGATCGCGGGCGCCA
Source organism: Saccharothrix variisporea (assembly GCF_003634995.1). Taxonomy (GTDB): domain Bacteria; phylum Actinomycetota; class Actinomycetes; order Mycobacteriales; family Pseudonocardiaceae; genus Actinosynnema; species Actinosynnema variisporeum. Next base: position 1,114,195 of record NZ_RBXR01000001.1, read on the forward strand.
CGGCCGTCAGCGACTCGTCCACCAGGCCCATCGTCCACAGCTCGGCCGCCACCGCCCGCACGTGGGGCATGAGCAGTTCCGCGCCGGCGGCATCCGCGTCGGACCCGGGGCTGCGGAGCAGGTAGCGGTAGAGCCGCTCCTGGTCCGCGGTCAGCCCCAGGCTCAACAGGCTCGTCACGTCCGGTAGGTCAAGCGGCGCAGGACGGTCTCGGCCGGGCCCGGCCGGTCGCCCAGCGCTCGGGCCACCAGGACCGTGATCAGCCACACCAGGGCCGCGGCGACCACCGCGGTCAGCGTCGGGAGGGGTGAACGCTCGTCCAGGGCGAGGGTGAACGGCGCGAACAGCACCAGCCACGCCACCGACTGGACCAGGTAACCCGACAGCGACCGCCGCCCCAGCGCCGACAACGCGCCCACGACCGGCCCTGGACGGGTGATCCGCGCGACGACCAGGCCGAACACCGCCACGTACCCGGGTCCGGCGAACATCCCGCTGCCGCCGTGCAGCAACAGCACCAGCTCGGCGGTCGACGCCGGCACGTCCAGCCACCCGGCGGCGACCAGGGCGGCCGGCAGCCCGCCGAGGACCGACAGGCCGACGCCCACGACGGCGGTCCACCGCAGCATCGTCCGGTGGCGGGCGGGCTCCTCCAGGACGCGGCGGCGGGCAGCCCACATGCCCAGCCACGCGATGAGGATGAACGGCAGGGCCGTCGCGGTGTGCACCGGCCACTCGCCGAGCCGGTCCACCACCGACGTCAGGTAGTCGGTCGCGTCGAGGGAGTCGACGTGACCCACCGGCAACGACGCCGAACCGCTCGACCCGCCGAAGATCCGCGCGACCACGATGACCCCGAGGCCGACCACCTCGACCGTCGCCAACGCCCAGATGCCCAGCGCGATCCGGTGGAACTTGTCGCCCCGGCGCAGCAGCACCAACGTCATCGTCAGCCCGACGATCCCGTACGCGCCGAGGAAGTCGCCGTAGTACAGCAGGGTGCCGTGCACGACCCCGAACGCCACCAGCCACAGGTTGCGCCGCACGAGCACGCCGCGGACCTGCTCGGGCGTGGCGCCGGAGGCGAGCTGGCGGCGGGCGAGCTGGACGATGCCGTAGCCGAACATCACCGCGAACACCGGGTAGCCGCGGGCGTGGGCGAGGTCGTAGAGCAGGAACGTCAGGCCGCGGTCGACGCCCTCGGGTGACGGGTCGAGGCCGGGTTCGCCGGCGAACACGACGCCGGCCACGTTGGCCAGCGCGATGATCAGCAGCATCACCCCGCGGGCCAGGTCGGGCGCGAGGGCGCGTTCGCCGCGCCGGACCGGCCCTCTCGTCGTCCGCGGTGCGGTGTGGGACGTCATCGAAGGTCTCCCCCAGAAGTGTCAGCGACTTAGTTTCAGCGACAAAGTATCACAGACAAACTATATGGGTCTGGCATGATGGGCCCCACCAGCCGCCGGACGGACGAAAAGGACCATGACGAGCGAGGACTTCGTGCCGGCGGCGCTGCGCAGGCTGTGGCGGATGTCCGAGCCGTCGCGCCTGGGCCGCCGCCCCGCGCTGGACATCGACCAGGTCGTCACCACCGCGGTGGACATCGCCGACCGCGACGGGCTGGCCGGCGTCACCCTGCCCAAGGTGGCCCAGGTGCTGGGGTTCACCGGCATGTCGCTCTACCGGCACGTCGGCTCGAAGGACGAACTGCTCGCGCTCATGGCCGACTTCGCGCTCGGACCGCCGCCGGAGCGCCCGGCCACCGACGACTGGCGGGAAGGCCTGCGGGCCTGGGCGTTCGCGCAGCGGGCGGTCTTCCAGCGCCGACCGTGGCTGACGCACGTGCCGACCTCCGGCCCGCCCGCCGGCCCCCACCGGATCGCGTGGATGGAGGCCGCGCTGGCCGTCCTGGCCGGCACCGGCCTGGACTGGGCGCACAAGGTCGGCGTCCTGTCGCTGATCGGCGGCTACGTGGCCCAGGCGACCCGCCAGGAGCACGAACTGACCCAGGGCCGCGAGGAGGGACAGGGCCAGGCCGACGCCGAACACGCGTGGGCCATGGCGTTGGCGCGCCTGGTCACCCCGGACCGCTTCCCGGAGACGGCGAACCTGTTCGCCTCCACCATGTTCGCCGCGCCACCGCCCGGCGCGGACGTGGCGGTCGACGCGGACTTCGCCCTGGGCCTCGACCTCATCCTCGACGGCGTGGCCGCCCGCATCGCCCGGCCCACCGCACCGCCCGGTCGAGTGGTTTAGGTGCCCACCCCGGCAGAGGCCGGGCACCCACCCCGCATGACCACGCGAACCCTCGTCGCCGTGCTCGCCTGCACGGCGGCTCTCCAGGCACCACTCGCCCACGCGGACCCCGAAGGGTCGATCGCCTGCGGCACCACGCCGGAGGACCGCACCACCTCACGCACCGAAACGCAGTCCAGATCGCAGTCCTGGTTGGACGAACGCGTGCCGTACAACCAGAACGCCTGCCACAGCAACGCTTTCGGCGACTACCGCACCGACTGCTCCGGCTACGTCTCGATGGCGTGGGGCCTGACCCACTCCCGCACCAGCACCACGTTGCGCGAGGTCGCCACGGAGGTCCCGCGCGCCGACCTGCGCCCCGGCGACGCCCTGGCCAACGCCAACCACGCGGCGCTGTTCGTGCGGTGGGCGGACGAGGCGAAGACCGAACCCGTGGTCCGCGAGCAGACCGGCCCGGACGGGCAACCGCCCGTGGAACGCAAGTGGACGGCCGACACCGCCGCCGCCTACACGCCGTTGCGCTACTACAAGGTGGTCGAGGACCTGTAGCGGGGATCGGCGGCCAGTCAGAACCAGTGCAGGCAGTGCGGGGCGCGGTCGGAGCGGAAGAGCGCGTCGGCGACGGCGGGCGCGTCCGGGTGGTGGGCCTGGACGTGCCCGGCGCGGACCAGGGTGCTCGGCGTGGTGCCGCCGAGGTAGAGCGAGCCCAGGTCGCGCACGTCCAGCGACAGGTCGGGCGCGCGGTCGGTGGGCACGCACTCGGCTTTCCCGTCCCGCGCGGTCAGCAGGTAGCGGCCCCGTTCGGCCAGGAACGGGTCCACCACGTCCAGCACCAGCTCCCCGTCGGCGAACCAGCCGCGGGCGGTGAGCGCACGCGGGACGTCCAGCAGCCGCACCCACAACCAGTCGGTGTCGTCGCCCACCTCGCCGGCGCGGAAGTCCGCGAGCTGCCAGCGCAGCGGGTGCTCGGGCGGGAAGTGCTTGAACACCACCTTGGTGACCAGGTCGTGCCCGAGCGCGAACCGGGCCAGGGCCGTGTGCACGGCGTCGTCGGTGGTGATGACCTCGTCGACGGTGAGGGAGCCGCCGTCGCCGAGCGAGTAACTCGCGTACCCGTCCGGGACGCCGTCCGCGTCGCGGTGCAGCGCGATGTAACGCGGCGCCTGGGACACCGGCGGCTGGCCCGCGCCTGTCGCCCACCAGCGGCGCGGACGGGACAACGCGCCGGGCTGTGCGCGGCGGTAGCGGTCGTAGAGCTCTTCCAGCACTTCACCGCACTCGGCCCGCCGCAGCACCTCGACCGTGCCGGGGTTTTCGGCGGCTGGTGCGCGCGGGGTGTCGAGGGCGGTTTGGTGGCGCGACACCGTGAGCCGGCGCGTGTAGGTCGCCGGCCCGAAGCCGAAGCGGCCGTAGATGGGGGCTTCGGTGGCCAGCAGCACGGCGAGGAACTCGTTGCGGGACCGCACGTCCGCGAGCTGGTGCCGGACCATCGCGCTGAGCACGCCCCGGCGGCGGTGCGTGGGCAGGACACCGACCAGGCTCACCCCGGCGGCCGGGACGACCGCCCCGCCGGGCAGGGTCAGCTCGAAGGAGTACGCACCGGCGGTGCCGACCGGCCGACCGTCCGGGGTGACGGCGAGCAGGCAGCGGTCCACCTCCAACGCCGACCACCACAGCCCGCCGACCTCCGTCGGGATCTCCGGGAAACGCCCGAAGGCGGCGTGCATGGTGTCGACGAAGACGCCGAGGTCCCGGTCGGTGGTGGAACGGATCTCCATCGCTGCCTTTCCCACTGCTCACCGGCCCCGCAACCCGCGACACCGCGCGAGGAGTTCAGCCCTTCGGGCGGGTCCACGTCAACCGGAATAGCCCTACGTCCGCAACAGCTCATACCGCCGTGCTCCGCGCCCGCATTCGTGCGGAGGACCCTCCGGCCGCTGGACCTAGCCTGTCGCGATGAACGCTGACGACGACCCCGAGGTCGAGCAGGAAGCCAGTGCCGACAACGGGTCCACCGTGATCCAGAGCGGTCGGGACACGCTGATCGCGGGCCGGGACCTGCACCACAACTCGGCCACCGTGGCGGGCGCGATCGGCATCGGCGGCGCGGCCGTGGGGTCCGCCGTGGGCACGGGGATCGGTGCCGTCGCGGCCAACAGCGCCACGGCCGGCACCACCACGGCGACCGGCCTCGGCGGTGTGGTGACCACGAAGATGATCGTGGCCGGCGCCCTGGTCGCCGCCACCACGGCGGGCGTCGGCGGGTACGCCGCCTACCAGCACTACACCTGCGACTCGTTCTTCGGCACCCGCACCGCGAAGGACGTCATCGACACCGCCCGCGAGAAGTTCACCGACGCCCGCTTCAGCTTCGACTTCCGCACCGGCAGCGGCTTCACCATGGACGGCTACATCGACAACGCCCGCCCCGCCGCCAGCCTGCACTCGAGGATCGCCGACATCACGACGGACATCGTCTACCTGGACAACGCCGCCTACTTCCGCCTCGCCGACGAGCCGTGGACCAAGGTGGACGTGGAGGCGTGGCAAGACCCGCAAGTGTCCCAGGGCAACCCGGTGAAGACCGTCGAGTACCTGGCGTCCTCGGGCGACGCCACCCAGTCCAACTGCGAGCTCCAGGGCACCTTCGACAGCCGGATGCTGCTGCCCACCCGCCCGGAGACCACGATCCCGTTCCACGCCAAGGTCGACCCGTCAGGTCGGTTGGTCCACCTGACGGTCGTGCTGCCCGACCAGGACACGGCCGACTGGGACATCCACGACTACGGCACGACCGTCGAGGTGACCGCCCCGATCTAGCCTCCCGGGCCGCCAGACGTCACACGGTCACCCCGGGGAACCCAACGCACGAGACGTGCCCGGCCGGGCTCACAGCGGAGCGCGGCCGGGCACGGTCGGGTCAACCGGTTCGGGTCAACCGGTTCGGCTGGCTGCGGTCAGCTGGTGGGGAAGTTGTCCGCCGTGCTGATGCGGTTCTTCACGAACGCCCCGGACTCGGTCAGCACGCCGCTGCCGGTGTACGTGCTTCCGTTGCACGTCCCCGGCCGCAGGGCCGCGCTGCTCTCGTCGGCGTCCGAGTAGGTCCAGTTCGCGTAGCTGATCTTCAGCTGGTCCAGCAGGTCCAGCCACGCGGTGCTGCTCGACTGGTCGTACGCGCCGCCGCCGGTCGCGCTCACCGTGCCGAACTCGCTGACGAACAGCGGCAGGCGGGTCGCCGCGCGGCTGACCGTCGAGCGGTAGTTGTCCTTGTGGGACGCGGCGTAGAAGTGGAACGTGTACATGATGTTGGTGGCGTTGACGGGGTTGTTGACGATCTCGCTCTCGTTCGACCCGTCCGACACACCCAGCGACGACCAGCCCCGCGTCCCGACCAGCACCACCGCGTCCGGGTCGGCCGCGCGGATCACCGGGATCACCTGCTCCGCGTAGGACTTGATGCCCGCCCACGAGACGCCGTTGGGCTCGTTCGCGATCTCGTAGATCACGTTCTTCTTGGCGGCGTTGCGGGACGCGACCTGGGAGAAGAACGTCTTGGCCCGGTCCAGGTTGTAGTTCGGGTCGCCGGGCGTGAGGGTGTGGAAGTCGATGATCGCGTACAGGCCCCGCGCCTCAGCCATGTCCACCAGGCTGTTGACGCGGCTGGTGAACCCGCTCGGGTTGGTCTCGTAGCCCTGTTCCTGCACGTACATCGCGATGCGCAGCAGGTCGGCCTTCCAGTCGTTCGCGAGGGCGTCCAGCGAGGCGCTGTTGTAGCACTTGTCGAACCACTGGATGCCGTGCGTGCTCATGCCGCGCAGCTGGATCGGCCGGTTGTACTGGTTGCACAGGTTGACCCCGCACACCCGCAGCTGGCCGTTGATCTCGACCGGGGTGCGGCCGACCGGCGGGTTGCCGGTGGTCGTCGTGGTGGTCGTGGTGGTGGTGACCGGCGTGCCCGTGCAGGCCACGCCGTTGAGCGTGAACGCCGTGGGCACGGGGTTCGCGCCGCTCCACGACCCGGTGAAACCGAGGTCGACCGACGCGCCGGTGCCCAGGGACCGGTTCCACTCGAGGCTCGCCGCCGTGACCGTCGAGCCGGACTGGCTCCACGTGGCGTTCCAGCCCTGGGTGAGCTTCTGCCCGGTGTTGGGGAACGAGAACGCGAGCGTCCACCCGCTCACCGGGTCGCCGAGGTTGGTGACCTTCACCCCGGCCTGGAAACCGCCCTGCCACTGGCTGGAGACGGTGTAGTCGACGCGACAACCCTGCGCCGCGGCCATGGCGTGCGGCAGCAGGGCAGCCGCCGAGCCGGCCGCCAGCAGGCACGCCGCTAGGACAACGGTGGAGCGCTTCACTGAGCCCCTCCTCACTCTTCGACGATGACCGCTCCGTCACCGGCGAGCGGTGTGGGAGCGCTCCCAGACTGTAACGCTCAAGATGCGGCCTGAGAACAGACGTCCATTCGGACCAAGACCGCTCGAGACGGAAACGATCGTGGCCGAAACGATCGAAGTGAGAACGATCGAAGGCTGACCGAGCGGAGGCTGAACGAGCGGAGGCTGAACGAACGGGAGTGAGCGCTACCGGCGATGGGCTGGACCCGAAACGATCACCGCCAGAACGATCGTTGGGCGGACGATCGTTCTGGCGGTGGTCGTTGCGCGCGAGTCGCCGGCGGACCGGTGATCGCCGGCGGTGGTGGGCCGGCGATCACCCGCACTGTCGGCTGACGGTCAGCCGGCGTAGTGGACGTCCGGCCACGGCGGGGTGGCCATGCCGTTGCCGATGTGGAAGCTCGGGTGGGGCGGCTGGTTGTACGCCGTGTTCTGCCAGGCGATCGCCACCCGGTACATCGGGTCGTGCATGAGCGTCGGGATGCGGCGGTCGGTCTGGTGCGGTGTCGTGTAGATGCGCAACGCCCGGTTGTCGGTCGTGGGCCAGATGACCTCCTCCCGCCAGTCGCCGAACAGGTCCGCGCTCAGCGACGGCGTGGACTTGGTGCCGTTGTTGGAGTGCACGTCCGCGCCCGTGAGCAGGCGGGCGTCGCCGGAGGTGCCGTACTTGTCGACGTGCGTGCCGTCGAGCAACTCCCGTGTCGGGTCGCCGTCCCACCACAGCAGGAAGTTCGCCGACGACGGCTTGCGGCCCACGCCCTGCCCCTGCGGGTTGCGCAGCTGGCTGTCCGCGCTGGACCACGACTCCGCGCCGGGGCTGCCCGCGTAGACGTCACCGGACACACCTCGACCGTTGTCGCCCGCGGGCGCGGTCTGCCACAGGATCTGGCCGGTGCGCGCGTCGAGGAACAACGACGACGGCTGGTCGCTGCTCTCCGAAACCTTGAAGTACTCCAACCCCGGCCGGGACGGGTCGAGGTCGCCCAGGTGGGCGGCGTCGCCGTGGCCGGTTCGGGCGTTCCACAGGCCGCGCCCGGTGTCGTCGATGACCGCCGCGCCGTAGACGATCTCGTCGCGGCCGTCCGCGTCGACGTCACCGATGGTCAGGGAGTGGCTGCCCTGCCCGGCGTACGTGCTGTTGCCGGACGCGTTGGAGTCGAACGTCCAGCGCTTGACCAGCTGACCGCCGCGGAAGTCCCACGCCACGATGACCGAACGGGTGTAGTAGCCGCGCGCCATGATCAGCGACGGGCGAGCGCCGTCCAGGTACGCCGTGCCGGCCAGGAAGCGGTCCACGCGGTTGCCGTAGCTGTCGCCCCACGACGACACCGTGCCGCGCGGCGGGTCGTAGTTCACCGTGGACAGCGCGGCCCCCGTCAGGCCGCTGAACATGGTGAGGAACTCCGGTCCGGACAGGACGTAACCGTCGGCGTTGCGGTAGTCGGCGGAGGCGTTGCCGATGACGGTGCCCCGTCCGTCGCGGGTGCCGTCGGCGGTCTTCATCGCGATCTCGGCACGGCCGTCGCCGTCGTAGTCGTAGACCTGGAACTGGGTGTAGTGCGCGCCGGAGCGGATGTTGCGGCCCAGGTCGATGCGCCACAACCGGGTGCCGTCGAGGCGCACGGCGTCGATGTAGGTGTTGCCGGTGACGCCGGCTTGCGAGTTGTCCTTGGCGTTGTCCGGGTACCACTTGATGAACAGCTCGTACTTGCCGTCACCGTCGACGTCGCCCACGCTCGCGTCGTTGGCGCTGTACCCGCCGGCCGGCGGCTGGATCGGCACGTCCAGGTAGCCGCTCGGGAACGACAGCGACGCCGGAGAGTCGGGCTGCTCGACCCCGCCGACCACGGCCCGGACGGTGTAGGAGGCACCGATCGGGCCGCCCGCGTCCAGGTAGTTGGTGGACGCCGTGACGGGTGAGGGGTTCAGCTTCGTGCCGGACCGGTAGACGTTGAAGCCGACATCGCGCGGGTCGCCCGCGAGCAGGCGCCAGCTGACCAGGTTGCCGCTGCCCGACCGCACCCCGACCACCCCGCGGTCCAGCCGCTCGACCTGCTTGCGCCCGGTCGGGTCACCGGGCACAGGGGTGGAAGTCGTGGTGGTCGTGGTGGTCGTGGAGGTTGTGGTGGTCGTGGAGGTTGTGGTGGTCGTCGGGTTGACGCCGCCGGTGCACGTCGTGCCGTTGAGCGTGAACGACGTGGGTATGCCCACTTCGGTACCGCTCATCGTGCCGTTGAACCCGAAGGACGCCGTGCCACCGGTGGCGATGACGCGGTTGTAGTCCACATTGGACGCAGTGACGCTCGCGCCGGACGTGGTGAACACCGCGTTCCAACCCTGGCCGTAGCGTTCGGTACCGGGGAAGGTCCACGCCAGGCGCCACCCGTCGACCGGGTCGCCCAGGTTGGTGATGGTGACGTTGGCGGAGAACCCGCCCTGCCACTTGTTCGTCACGACGTAGTCGACCCCGCAGCCCGGAGCGGCCGAAGCCACCCCGGCGACCACGAGGCCACCTGTCAGCGCGGTGATCGCCGTGGCGGCGGCGACCGTCCGCACTCGGTTGGTGGAGAGCACCGTTGCTCCTTCACTCGCCGGATTTCTGGGAGCGCTCCCAGGTGCGTACCGAGCCATCAGAGCAGCACCGCGCGACCGAGGTCAAGGGCCCAACCGGTTCATCCCGCCGTCGCCGAGCAAGCGCTTTCCGCCCCACGCCCACCGGGCGGCATGGGGTCTGCACGGCACCGACCGCCGCGCCTGGCCGTGGTACTGTTCCGGCGGCCGTGCGAGAGACCGAGGAGGTGGTACCCGTGAACGAATCGACATGGGTGCTCCCCTCAGGGGTCACGGTCGGGCGGTAGGTCGTCCGGGAGCGCCGTTCGCGAGCACTCCCGAAAGGCACGACCATGCGCTTCACCTCCGAACAGCACTTCGACGACGGCGTCCTCGAACGCCGCTTTACCCTCGGCGAGGTCCCCGGCATCCTCTGGACGCCGCCGACCACCACCCCGGCCCCGCTGATCCTGATGGGTCACCCCGGCGGCCTGGACCGGATGTACCCCCGCCTGGTGACCCGGGCCCGGCACTCCGCCGCCGCGGGCCACGCCTGCGCCACCGTCGAACTCCCCGGCGCCGGCGACCGCCCCGCTCTCGCGACCGTCGACCAAGCCCGCACCGACCTGCGCCGGGCACTGGCGGCCGGCGAGCCCGTCACCGACGACGTCGTGGACCGGCTCGTCCTGCCGCTGGTCGACCGGGCGGTCCCGGAGTGGCAGGCGACCCTGGACGCGCTCCTGGCGCTGCCCGGGATCGGCGGCCCGGTCGGGTTCTCCGGCGGGGTGATCGCCATCGCCACGCGCCTGGCGGCGGTCGACCCGCGCATCGCGGCGGCCGTCCTGTTCGCCGGGAGCTACGTGCCGCGCTCGACGTTCGAGGAGGCCAGGAAGGTCACCATCCCGCTGCTGGTCCTGCTCCAGTGGGACGACGAGGGCAACGACCGGCAGATGGCGCTCGACCTGTTCGACGCCTTCGGGTCCCAGGAGAAGACGTTGCACGCCAACACGGGCGGGCACACCGGCGTCCCGCGGTTCGAGGGCGACGACGCGGGCCGCTTCTTCGCCCGACACCTGGAGTGAGCCCCGCTCGCCCGAACCCGCCGGCGATCCACCGGGGTCGGCCGCTCGGCTTCCCACCCCGGGCTCACGTGGTCGGCGGCGACGCCTCGGCGTCCTCGTCGGCACGGGTCAGGGCGCGGAGGAGTTCGGTGGCCGCGCGGTGGGCGCGGCCCTCGGGGACGACTTCCAGCAGTGCCACCAGCTTGAGCAGGCGGTAGCGGTCGAAGGCGGTGAAGAAGGCGGCGAGGTTCGGGTTCCACTGGCTGTTCAGCCGGACCAGGACCTCGCTGCCGTCGACGTCGAGCAGCTCCGCCCGCCCGTCGTGCTCCCGCACCGTCCAGTACGGCAGCGACCCGACCAAGCGGCGGAACCGCTCGACCATCTCCTCGTACTCCCGCCGCTCCCGCCAGTCCACGGCCGTGTCGCCTCCGTCAGCCCGAGCTCCCGTCGGGAGCGTCCTGGGGCGGCCGGGGAGAACCACCATCCCCACTACTCGAACACGCGTTCGATTCCTTGTCAAGTCGAATCGCGGGCTCGGGGCGGGAGCGCGACGCCCACAGCCGGTGGCGGAGGCGGCGGCCGACTTCCGCGACCAGCTCGTCGTCGGGGATGGTGGCCGGGTCGTAGGACACGACCGGCCGCAGCTGGGCCTCCTCCGAGGTCAGGACGTGCATGCCGACCAGGACGTCGAGGAGCGACACGCCGAACAGCTCGGCCATCGACCGCGCGGTGCCGATGGTCAGCGAGCGGCCCCGGCGCCAGCCGGTCAGGGCACTGCGGGTCAGGCCGGTGGCCCGGACGAGGTCTCCGGTGGTCAGCCCGCGCCGGGCCAACTCACCCTCCAGGTAGGTCCACTGCGGTGGACGGTGTTCGTTCACGCCGGCGATGGTAGATGCGCAAACCGGACGCGCGGTGTGCGGTACGCGCGCAACCGGTCAGGCTGGCCGGAGGCCGTGCTCGTGCAGCCACGCCAGCTGCGTGGCCTGGTTGGACCCGTAGCCGCCGCCGTGGTCGGCAAAGGGCCAGACCGTCATCGTCCGGTCCGCGCCGGCGTAGTGGTTGTAGGCGGCGTAGACGGTGGAGGGCGGGCAGATCGGGTCCATCAGGCCGACGCTGAACAGGGCCGGCGCGGTCGCCCGCTGCGCGAAGTGGACACCGTCGAAGTAGGACAGCGTCTCGAACGTCGGCTCGACGCGGTCCCGGCTGTGCCAGCGCAGGTACTTCGCCAACTCGACGTACGGCCCCTCGCCGGCGATCTGCGCAGCGTGCGGGAAGTGGCACAGGAAGGGGACGTCCGACATCACGGCGGCCACGCGGTCCGGCGCCAGGCCGCCGACCGCCAGGGCCAGGCCGCCACCCTGGCTGCCGCCGGCCACGACCACGCGCGCGGGGTCCAGACCGGACAGTTCCCCCACCGCGTCCACGGCGCGCACGCAGTCGGTCATCAAGCGGCGGTAGTAGTAGTGCTCCGGGGACTCGATGCCGCGGGTCATGAACCCTTCCGCCCACTGGGTGCCCGAACCGGGGTCGGGATCCGGGGTGTCGTGACCCTGGCCGCGCGTGTCGACGACGAGGTGGGCGTACCCGGCGGCGGACCACAGGAGGTTGTCGGTCGGCAGCCCGCGCCCGCCGCTGTACCCCTGGTAGGTGACGACGACGGGCAGCGGTCCTTCCGCGTCACGGGGACGCACCAGCCACGCGGCCACCGGTTCGCCGTTCCAGCCCGGGAAGCGGACGTCGTCCACGTCGACCGTGCGCAGCAGGAACCGGTCGGTGACCCGCTCGACCTTCACCGCTCCCCCGCAGGCGCGTGCCTCGGCGAGGGTCCGGGTCCAGAACGCGTCGAAGTCCCGCGGTGCCCGCGAGTCCGGGCGGTAGCCGGTGAGGTGGTCGAGAGGGGCGTCGGTCAGCGGCATCCGCGGCTCCTTCGTCGTTGAAGCGCTTCGACCTTGGCACGCGCCGACGAAACCTGTCAACTCTCCAAGCACAGCAACGCCTATTGAGAACGGGGACCTTGTCGGATCACAGCCTCGTAGCTACTCTCACGCCACTTGTTTAAGCGCTTCGACGCACTTCGCTCGCGCCTCTGGACGTTCCCGTTCGCACCAGGCCCACAAGAGGTAAGGAGTCCCATGTTCGGATTGCGCAGCAAGACGAGACACCGGATAGGTGCCGTGGCAGCCGGGTTCGCGACCCTGGCCGCGGGCCTGGTCGTGGGCGCGGGCCGGCCGGCCGCCGCCGAGACCACCGCGTGCGGCGTGGCGTACTCGGTGACCGGCCAGTGGTCCGGCGGCTTCACCGCCGAGGTGGCGGTGCACAACCTGGGCGGCGACGCGGTCGACGGCTGGCGGCTGAGCTGGGAGTGGCCGTCGGGCCAGCGGGTCGACCACGCGTGGAACGCGGAGGTCACGACGTCCGGCACCCAGGCCACCGCCGCGAACGCCGGGTACAACGCCGCCATCGCCGCGAACGGGACGGTGACGTTCGGCTTCAGGGGCTCGTGGACGGGCGCCAACACCGCGCCGACGTCGTTCGCCCTCAACGGCGTCCGGTGCGCCGACGCCAAGGCACCCACCGCCGCGCAACAGGTCGCGGCGATGCAGCCCGGCTGGAACCTGGGCAACACCCTGGACTCCACCGGCAGCGACGAAACGTCGTGGGGCAACCCGCGCATCACGAAGTCGTTGCTGGACAACGTGAAGGCGCAGGGTTTCAAGAGCGTCCGCCTGCCCGTCACGTGGAGCGCCCACACCGGCCCCGCGCCCGACTACACCATCGAGCCGGCCTACCTCGACCGGGTGAAGGAAGTCGTCGGCTGGGCGTTGCAGGACGACCTGTACGTCATGGTCAACCTGCACCACGACTCGTGGCAGTGGATCTGGAACATGCCCGGCGACCGAGCCGGCGTGCTCGCCCGCTACAACGCGCTGTGGACCCAGATCGCCGCCGCCGTCAAGGACTTCGGTCCGAAGCTGGTGCTGGAGAGCGTCAACGAGCCGCAGTTCACCGGCAGCACCGGCGTCGACCAGGAGGAGCAGCTGCTGCACGAGCTCAACGCCTCCTTCCGCGACATCGTGCGCGGGTCGGGCAGCGGCAACGCGACCCGCCTGCTCGTCCTGCCCACCCTGCACACCTCCGGCGACCAAGCCCATCTGGACGCCCTGGCCAACTCCTTCCGCGCCTTCAACGACCCGTACCTGGTCGCGACGATCCACAACTACGGCTACTGGCCGTTCAGCGTGAACGTCGCCGGCGGCACCCGCTTCGACGCGACCGTCCAGAAGGACCTGACCGACACCTTCGACCGTGCCTACAACACCTTCGTCTCACGCGGCATCCCCGTGATCGTGGGCGAGTACGGCCTGCTCGGCTTCGACCGGCACACCGGCACCATCGAGCAGGGCGAGAAGCTGAAGTTCTTCGAGTACTTCGGCTACTACGCGCGCACCAAGAAGCTGACCACCATGTTGTGGGACAACGGCCAGCACTTCGACCGCACGGCCTACACATGGCGGGACCCGGAGCTGTTCGCCCAGATCAAGTCCAGCTGGACCACCCGCTCCGGCACGGCGTACTCGGACCTGATCTTCTCCGCCAAGTCCACGCCCGTCACGGCGAAGACCCTCACCCTGAACCTCAACGGAACGCGGTTCCAGGGCCTGCGCCAGGGCACCACGGACCTGGTGCAGGGCCGTGACTACACCGTCTCCGGCGACCAGCTCACCCTGACGGCGGCCCTGATCACCCGGCTGAGCGGCGCACGGGAGTACGGCACGAACGCCGTGCTGCACGCCCGGTTCTCGCAGGGCGTGCCGTGGCGGATCAACCTGGTCACCCGCGACACCCCGATCCTGTCGAACGCCACCGGCACCACGAGCTCCTTCGCCATCCCGACCACCTTCCGAGGCGACCAGCTCGCCACCATGGAGGCCAAGTACGACGACGGCACCAACGCCGGCCCGCACAACTGGACTTCCTTCAAGGAGTTCGACCGCACGTTCGCCCCGAACTACACGGCCGGCACCACCACGCTCACCTCGGACTTCTTCGCCGAGATCCAGGACAACGCCCGAGTGACGCTCACGTTCCACTACTGGAGCGGCGAGAAGCTGACCTACTACATCACCAAGTCCGGCACGGAGGTCACCGGCACCACCGCCTGACCCGCGCCACAGGCGCACGCCCGAAGGGCGAAATGCGTTTCGCCTGCTGCCAAGCCCACGGGAAGGGCCTCGGTTTCGTTCCCCCGTCCGGCCTGGGCGCAGCCCAACCGCACTTGGCCCGTTTGTGCAACCAGCTTTTCCGGTTGCTCAAACGGGCCAAGTGTGGTTGCCTCCGGCAGGCCGGACGGGGGAACGAAACCGACGCCCTTCCACCCCCGGGGGCCTGCCCAGCGGCGAGCGTCCGCTTTTTAGCTTTTCAGCTTTTCGCTTTTCAGCTTTCGCTTTCAGCTTTCGCTTTCAACTCTTCCCGTCCCACCCCTTCGGGCCGGTGCTTTCGCCGACCGTCAGCACCGGCGTGAGCAGCACCTGCTCGTCCACCGGCTGCTCACCCCGGGCCGCGGCGGTGAGCCGCCGCAACAACTGCTCCACGGCGACCCTGCCCAACTCCTGATCCGGCCCGGACACCACGGTCAGCCGCGGAGTGTGCTGGTCGGCCAGCCGGCCCGGCCCGACCGCGATCACCGACGCGTCCTCCGGCACAGTCCGGCCGCTGCCGCGCAAAAGCGTGAGCAGAGGACCGATCGCACCCTCGTTCTGGACCACGAAAGCGGTCGTGTCGGGCCGGTCGGCGAGGATGCGGGCGAACGTGCCCGCCACGCCCCCGTAGGTTCCCTCCGAAGCCCGGTGCACGAACCGCAAGCCGCGCCGCCGAGCACGGTCGCGGAAGCCGCCCAGGGCGTGTGCGGTGTGGCGCGGATGGCTGATGAAGGCGACCTCGCGGTGGCCCAGGTCCGCCAGGTGGTCGGCGCACAACCCGCCGGCGGCGGCGAAGTCGTGGTCCACGGAGGACAGCCCGCCCGGTTCGTCGGGCAACCCGATCAGCGCGGCCTGGGTGCCCAACTCGCGCAGCACCGGGATGCGCTGGTCGTCCGGTTCGACGTCCATCAGGATCACCCCGTCCGCCAACCCGCTCGACGCGACCCGGCGCACGCCCTCCGGTCCCTCGTCGTTGGTGATCAGCAGGACGTCGTACCCGTACTGCCGGGCGGCGATGGTGACCGAGGTGGCGATCTCCATCGTGGTCGGGTCGTGGCTCTCGGGGCGCAGCGGCACCACCAGCGCGATGATGTACGAGCGGCGGGCGGCCAGGGCTCGCGCGCGGGCGTTGGGGTGGTAGCCCAGCTCCGCCACGGCCTGCTCGACGCGGCGGCGGGTCTCCTCGGAGATCGTGCGCTTGCCGCTGAGCACGTAGCTGACCGTGCTGGACGACACGCCCGCGTGCTTCGCCACGTCGGCGAGGGTGACCATCCTGCTCCTTCTCGGGTTCCGTCGTGCCCGTACAGCATGACGGGTCGAGGAGGAACGGGCAGCCGCCACCCCTCGGACGTGGTGGGTCCGAGGGGTGGCGGTGGGCCGTCAGGGGTCGGCCCGGTGGTTGGAGGTCAGGCGGTGGGCCGTCAAGGGCCGGCCCGGTGGTTGGAGGTCAGGCGGTGGTGCAGGCGGCTCCGTTTAGGGTGAAGGCGGCGGGTTTGCCGGAGTTGCCGGTGTGGGTGGCCTGGAAGCCGATGGCGACCGACGCGCCGGGGGCGATGTCGGCGTTGTAGGACACGTTCCGGGCCGTCACCGCGCCCGAGGTCGGGGAGTACTCGGCGTTCCACCCGGAGGTGATGGTCTGCCCGGCGGGCAGGGTGAACCCGAGCGACCAGCCCGACACCGGGGTCGTGCCGGTGTTGGTGATGGTGATGTCCGAGGTCAGGCCGTTGTTCCAGGCGTTGACCGTGTCGGTGACCCGGCAACCGGCCGGCGGGGGCGTCGTCGTCGTGGTCGTCGTCGTGGTCGTCGTCGTGGTCGTGGTCGTGGTGGTCGTCGGGAACCCGCCGGAGGCGGTGATCCGGTAGACGACCGTGCCGTGCGGCGGGACCGAGGCCGAGATCGTGCCCGAGGACGTGCTGGTGGCACCGGTCCACGCGTCACGCAGGAGGAACGACGTGCCCTCCAGCCCGACCGCCGCGGAGAACGTGCTGACCGTCGTCGTCGTGCTGCCCTGGTTGAACAGCGCGACGGCCACGTCCGCGTTGGACAGCCGCTTGGCCAGCACCCGCCGGGTGCCGTCGTTGGACACCTGGAGGGCCTGCAACCCCAGCGAGTCCTGGTGGATGTCGATGAGGGCCTTGTTCTTCAGGATCGTCGACGTGGCCGTGTTCATGTTGCGCAGGTCGTTGCCCGCGATCAGCGGCGAGGCCATGATCGCCCACAGCGCGAAGTGGCTGCGCATCTCGGTGTCGGTCATGCCGCCCCGGCCGACCTCCAGCATGTCCATGTCGTTGAACGCGCCCGGACGGGCGTAGTTGGCCAGCGGCACGGTCACGTTGACGATGTTCTGGATGCCCATCGGGTAGCCGTTGGTCTGCCCGGTGTCCCACTTGTTGGTGATGTCCTCGGTGGTGCGCCACATGTTGGCCACGTCGCCCCAGTTGCGGCGCGGGCCGGTCTTGTCGTGGATGCTGTTGGGGTTGATGCTGTAGACGATCTGCCGGCCGGTGGCCGCCAGCGCGTCGCGCATCTTCGCGAACACGCGCACCTGGTCGTCGATCGTGCCGGTGGGCGAGCACCAGTCGTACTTCAGGTAGTCCACGCCCCACGCGGCGAACTGGCGCGCGTCCTGGGCCTCGTGGCCCTGCGCGCCGGTCGCGCCGGGGTAGGAGTTGAAGTACTGGGCGCACGTCTTGTCCAGCGGGGCCTGGTAGATGCCGAACTTCAGGCCCTTGCCGTGGATGTAGTCGCCGAGGGCCTTCATGCCGCTGGGGAACCGGCTCGGGTCGCCCTGGAGGTTGCCCTGGGCGTCGCGGTTGGGGTTCATCCAGCAGTCGTCGACCACGACGTACTGGTAGCCCGCGTCCTTCATGCCCGAGGACACCATCGCGTCGGTCATCTGCCGGATCAACGTCTCGTTGATGTTGCAGCCGAAGGTGTTCCACGAGTTCCAGCCCATCGGCGGCGTGCGCGCCACGCCGTTCTCCAGGGCCTGCGCGGATCCGGCCTGCATCGCGGTCACCACGCCCACCGCCACCAGACCCGTCGCCGCCAACGCGGCCGCGGATAAGGCGGTCAGGGCGCGTCGCCGCCAGTCGAGAGTCTTCACGCTCGTGTCCACTTCTGGTTGGGCTGGCCGTGGCACGTCCACAGCACCAAGCGCGAGCCGTTCGCGGTCGCGGCCTGTTCGACGTCCAGGCACAGGCCGGAGCGGGTGTTGCGCAGGGAACCGTCGGAGTTCAGCGTCCAGCGCTGGTTGTCCTGGCCGTGGCACGACCACGTGATCACGCGGGTGCCGTTGGTGGTGCCGCCGTTGTAGGCGTCGAGGCACTTGTCGCCGAACACGCGGACCTCGCCGCCCGCCCACGTCGTCCACAGCTGGTTGGCGGCGGTGTGGCAGTCCCAGATCAGCACGGTCGCGCCGGCGGCGGTGGAGCCGTTGTCGACGTCCAGGCAGCGGCCCGAACCCGTGCCGCGCAGGCGGGACGTGGTGTTGGCCAGGGGGCTGCCGCCGCTGACCCGGAACGCGGCCACGCCGTGCGCCGGGACGCTCGCGGAGATGGTGCCGGAGCTGCTGGACGTGCCGCCGGTCCACAGGTCGGTCAGGGTGAACCCGGTGCCGGACAAGCCGATCTGGGCGGCGGTGGTGGAGACGGTGGCCGTGCCGCTGCCCCGGTTGAACAGGCCGACCGCGACCGAGCCGTCCGACAGCGCCTTGGCGAAGACCTCGGTGTTGCCGTCGTCGCGCACCCGCCGTCCGCCCGCGCCGAGCGCGTCCTGGTTGACCGCGATCAGGCGCGGGTTGCGCAGGATCGCGCTGACGTCCGCGGACATGGTGCGGATGTCGTTGCCCGCCATGAGGGGCGCGGCCATCAGCGCCCACAGCGCGAAGTGCGCCCGGGACTCGGTGAGGGTCAGGCCGGGGCGGCCGACGACCAGCATGTCCGGGTCGTTCCAGTGGCCGGGGCCGGACTGGGCGGCGAGCGGGGCGGTGATGTCCAGGACGTTGCCCACGCCCATCGGGTAGCTGTTGGTGTTGCCGTTCTGCCAGATGTCCAGCAGGTCCTCGGTGGTGCGCCACAGGTCGGCGACTTCGCCCCAGTTGTACTTGTCGCCGGTCGGGCTGTGGAAGCTGTTGGAGTTGATGCTGTAGACGATCGGGCGGCCGGTGGCGCGCAGGGCGTCGCGCATGATGGTGAACCGGGCGACCTGCTCGTCCCGCGTGCCGCTGCCCGAGCACCAGTCGTACTTCAGGTAGTCCACGCCCCAGGAGGCGAACGACCGCGCGTCCTGGACCTCGTGGCCCAGGCTGCCGGTGGCGCCGGGGAACGTGCCGACGCCCTGGGCGCAGGTCTTCTCGTTGGGCGCCTGGTAGATGCCGAACTTCAGGCCCTTGCCGTGGATGTAGTCCCCGAGCGCCTTCATGCCGCTGGGGAACTTCGTCGGGTGGGCCCGCAGGTTGCCGGAGCTGTCGCGGTTCGGGTCGAACCAGCAGTCGTCGACCACGACGTACTGGTAGCCGGCGTCGCGCATCCCCGAGGAGACCATCGCGTCGGCGGCCTGGCGCACCTGGGCCTCGGTGATGCCGCACCCGAAGCTGTTCCAGGAGTTCCAGCCCAGGGGCGGCGTGAGCGCGGGGCTGCCGGGGGCGGCGGACGCGGGCGGGGCGGCCGGGATGACGGGTGCGGACACCGCGGTCGCGGCCAGGGCCAGCGCGACGGTCGCGCGGCGCAGCGCCGTCCAGGGTCGGAAGGGCATCGGGGTCTCCCTGTGTCGTCGTCGACCCCAGGAATGTAACCAGGCCGTCACAGCCGGTCAAAGCTAAACTTGTGAGCGCTCACTTTAGCTGGCACGCCCTTCACCCTGAGTTAGTCCGGCCTTTCGCAAGTTCTTGTGAGCGTGAACAACAGCCGGCACACTTGCCGACCGCACCACCACCCTGCCCGGGAGGTCTCGACTTGGAGCGGACAGGCTAGGCGTTCCCGGCGCGCGGCGGCGCGACCGAACCGCCCGCGCGCACCGGCATCGGGACCCGGTGGACCACGGGGATCCGGTTCGCGCGCCGGCGCCGTTCGAACAGCCCCAGCAGGACCTCGACCGCCCGCACGCCCATGTCGTGGTGCGGCAGGGCGACCGTGGTCAACCGCGGACGCAGCCAGGAGGCGATGGGATGGTCGTCGAACCCGATCACGGAGACGTCGTCCGGCACGGACAGGCCGGCCTCGGCCAGCGCCTGGTAGGCCCCGAACGCGAGCCGGTCGTTGAAGCACACCAGCGCCCGGGGCCGGTGGCGGCGCAGCACTTCGCGGGTCGCCGCGTAACCGTCCTCGGGCATCCACTTGGGACACCGGTGCGCGCTGACCACCTCGACGCCCGCGGCCCCGAACACCTCGCGCATGCCCACCAGTCGTTCCACGGCGGCGGTGCTGTTGGGCGGGATGTCCTCCAGGCCCGGCCCCGCGCCGATCAGGTGCACGCCGGTCCGGTGCCCCGCCGCGACGACGACCTGCGCGGCGGACCGGCCGGCGCCGATCTCGTCCGGCAGCACGGAGTGCACCGCCGAACGCCCGGCCGCCGTGGCGTTGAGCAGCACGGCCGGCCCATCGTGCAGGCCGTCGGGCAGCGCGACCGCCCTGGTGTACATGGCGGCGAACACGATCCCGTCCACGCGGCGGTCGTGCATGGCCTCCACCAAGGCCCGCTCGACCGCCGGGTCGCCGCCGGACTCGCCGACGAACACCAGGAACCCGCGCCGGTGCGCCGCTTCCACCGCGCCCTCGATCATGCCGCCCGCCAGGTCGGAGGACGCCACGGTGTCGGAGACGAAGCCGATCGTCTGCGACCGCCCGGTGCGCAGGCCGACCGACAGGGTGTTGCGGCGGTAGCCGAGCTCGTGCGCGGTCGCCTTCACCCGGCGCTCGGCCTCTTCGGAGATGCGCAACTCCCGCGCGCGTCCGGACAGGACCAACGACGCGGTCGTCGCGGACACGCCGCTCGCCTCGGCCACGTCGGCCAGTGTCACCCGTCTGCGTCCCACCCCAGACCCGCCTCCCGACGAGCGGGCAATCGCCCGAGATCCCAAGCTAACACGATTTAGCGCCCGCTGAGGAGCCCTCGATGTCCCACCGCGCCGGCGTGGCCCTCGTCGTGCTGACGCTGCTCGTGGCCGGCTGCGCCGCGCCCGGCGGACCACCGCAGTCCACAGTGGACTCACGGGTGGCACCGGGTTGCGGCACGGAGCCGGTTACCCTGAAAGCCCGGTTCGAAACCGGTTTCCCGCTGGCGAAGGCGTTGGCCGACGAGTTCGCGCGGCAGCGCCCGAACGTCACGTGGGACATCCGCGAGGAGCAGTTCGACGTCCTGACCCGCAACGCGCCGCGCGTGCTCGCCGACGAACCCCCGGACCTCATGCGGTTGCCGCAAGTGTCCGAAGTGGTGCGTGCCGGGCTGCTGCGGGATCTCGACGGTTACGCGCGAGCCCTGGGTTGGGACCGCAGGCCCGAATCCCAGACCCGGCCGCTGCGCGTTTCTCCCAGCGGCAGGCCGCGCGGCGAGGGGCCGCTGTACGCGACGGGACTGTCCACGAGCGTCACGGGCGTGTTCTACAACAAGGACCTCGCCGCGCGGATCGGCGTGCGGGAGCCCGAAACCCTGGCCGAGCTGGACGACGCCCTCGCCCGCGCCAAGCAAGCGGGCACCACCCCGATCGCCGGCTTCAACGGCGGCGCGACCGGCGGGCTCACCTTTCCCTTGCAGAGCCTCATGGGCTCCTACGGTTCACCGAGGGCCATCGACGACTGGACGTTCCAACGCCCCGGCGCGACCATCGACACCCCGCCCAACGCCGAGGCCGCGCGGCACCTCGCCCGGTGGCTCGCCGCCGGCTACTTCGACGCCGACCTCAACGCCACGGACTACGCACGCATGGTGGACCGCTTCGCGTCCGGGCAGGCGCTGTTCATGGTCGACGGCGACTGGGAGTCCGCCACGCTGGACCGGCGGATGCCCGGCCGCGTCGGCTTCTTCCTCATGCCGCCGCTGCGCGCCGGCGCTCCCCGCGCGGCGATGGCCGGTCCCCCGACGTTCGTGATCCCCGCCCGCGCGCAGCACCCCGACTGCGCGGCGGCGTTCCTGGACTGGGCGACCACCGACCCGACCGCGCGGAACACCGTCGTGCGCGTCGGCGGCGCCCGGCCGCTGGGCCCGCCGGAGCCCTCGTGGCCCGTCGAACCCGGCTCGGTCACCGCGGCCACGTTCGCCGCGACCGACGAGGTGCTGGCGCACGACACCGCCATGGACTTCATCGCCAACGCCACCGGCGCCATCTACGCCAAGAGCTGGACCCCGCAGCTGCAACGGCTCGCGGCGGGCGAGCAGACCCCCGAGGAACTGCTGCGCCGGGTGCAGGCCGACTACCTGACCCAGACCGGGGGCTGACCCGGTGACCCCGCGCCTGGCCGGCTGGCTGTTCGTGCTCCCCGCACTCGCCGTGTACGGGGTGTTCGTGCTGCGCCCGCTGGCGCTGGTGGCCCAGTACTCGCTGTACCGGTGGGACGGCGTCGGCCCCTCGACGTGGGTCGGGTGGGACAACTACGCCGCCGTGCTCACCGATCCCGACCTGCGCCGGCCGCTGGTCAACGCGCTGCTGCTGGTGGTGGCGTTCGCGGGCGGCCCGGTCGTGCTCGGCCTGGCGCTGGCGGTCGTCGTGCGGCCGGGTCCGGTGCTGGTGCTGCCGCAGGCCGTGCCGCCGGTCGCGGCGGGGCTGGCGTGGAGCGTGCTGCTGTCCTCGACCGGCGCGGTGAACCGGGCACTGGACGCGGTCGGGCTGGGAGGGGTGACGCGGGCCTGGCTGGGCGACTCCGCGACGGCGTTGGCGGCGGTGGGCGTGATCGGGGCGTGGGCGTTGGTGGGGTTGTGCGCACTGCTGCTGTCGGCGGGCGTGCGGCGGCTGGACCCCGCGCTGTACGAGGCCGCCCGGCTGGACGGGGCCGGGCGGTGGCGGGAGTTCCGCGCGGTGACGTTGCCGGGGGTGCGGCGGGAGATCGGCGTGTGCGTGGTGGTCACGTCGCTGGCGGCGCTGTCGAGCTTCGACGTCGTGTACGTGACCACGCGGGGCGGTCCGGGCGGGGCGACGGCCGTGCCCGCGCTGGAGGTGTTCCACCTGGCGTTCACCCAGCGGGAGGTGGGCCTTGCGTCGGCGTTGGCCGTGCTGCTGGTGGTGCTGGTGCTGGGCGTGGTGGCGCCCGTGCTGCGGTGGTCGCGATGAAGGCGCTCGTGCGTGCCGGGCTGGCCGTGGTCACCGTGCTCCCGCTGGCGGAGTTGCTGGTCACCGCGCTGCACCCGCCGGGCACCTATCCCCCGGGCCTGACCTGGCCGCAGGACCCGCACTGGTCGAACTTCGCCCTGGCGTTCCGCTCGGCGCGGGTGGACCGGGCGCTGGCGTCCGGCGCGGTGGTCGTGCTCGCCGTGGTGCCGGCGGTCCTGGTGCTGGCCGGTTTGGCGGGGTACGGGCTGGCGCGGCTGCCGTTCCCGGGCCGGCGGGTGGTGTCGGGGCTGTTCCTGGTCGGGCTCGTGCTGCCCCGGGAAGCCGTCGTCCTGCCGCTGTACCAGCAGGTGCGGGACCTCGGGCTGCTCGACACCACCGCCGGGCTCGCGCTGGCGCTGATCGCCACCCACCTGCCGTTCGCGATCGTCTGGATGCGCGCCCACTTCGCCTCCGCACCCGCCGAGCTGGCCGACTGCGCCCGCGTGGACGGTGCCGGGCCGTGGGCCGTGCTGCGGCGCGTGCACCTGCCGCTGGCCGGTGACGCGCTGCGGTCGCTGGGGCTGCTGCTGTGCGTGTGGACGTGGAACCACCTGCTGTTCGCCCTGGTCCTGGTCGACGACCCGCTGCGCCGCACGGCCGCGGGCGCGCTGGACGCCTTCCAGGGCCGTTGGGGCACCGATGTGCCGCTGCTGTGCGCGGGCGCGCTGCTGATCACCGCACCGGT
Source organism: Saccharothrix variisporea (assembly GCF_003634995.1). GTDB lineage: Bacteria > Actinomycetota > Actinomycetes > Mycobacteriales > Pseudonocardiaceae > Actinosynnema > Actinosynnema variisporeum. The sequence continues at coordinate 1,137,640 of NZ_RBXR01000001.1, forward strand.
GGTCGCGGTGCTCGCCCTGGCGCACCACCGATTCGCCGACGCCCTGGTCCGGGGCGTCGCGGTCCGATGATCACCGACGATCGAAGGAGCGCTCATGGCCGTCCCTGGCCACTCCCCCACCAGACGACGAAGGGTTGCTGTCGCCTCCGTCGCGGTCATGCTGCTCAGCGGCGTGATGGTCGCACTGGGCACGACACCCGGCTCCGCCGCGACCGTGGACACCACAGCCACCTACGTGCTGGTGAACCGCAACAGCGGCAAAGCCCTCGACCTCTACAACTCCGCAACCAACGACGGTGCCCGCATCACGCAGTGGACCCGCAGTGACGGGGCCAACCAGCAGTGGCAGTTCGTCGACTCCGGCGGCGGCTACTACCGGATCAAGTCCAAGCTGTCCGGCAAGGTGCTGGACGTCAACGGAGCCTCCACCGCCGACGGTGCCGCGGTGATCCAGTGGTCCGACCACAACGGCACCAACCAGCAGTTCCGCCTGGCCGACTCGGACGGCGGGTACGTCCGCCTGATCAACCGCAACAGCAACAAAGCGGTCGAGGTGCAGGGCGCCTCGACGGCGGACGGGGCGAACGTCGTGCAGTACAGCGACTGGGGTGGCGCCAACCAGCAGTGGCAGCTGGTGAAGCTCGGCGGCACCACACCGGGCACCCAGTACACCAACCCGGTGGTGTGGCAGGACTTCGCCGACGTCGACATCATCCGGGTCGGCGACGCGTACTACATGTCCGGGTCGACCATGCACTACTCGCCGGGCGCGCCGATCCTGCGCTCCTACGACCTGGTGAACTGGGAGTACGCGGGCCACTCGGTGCCGTCGCTGGACTTCGGGTCCAAGTACAACCTCAGCGGCGGTAACGCCTACGTGGACGGCATCTGGGCGTCGACGCTGAACTACCGGCGCAGCAACAGCACCTTCTACTGGGCCGGGTGCATCGACTTCAACGACACCTACATCTACACCGCGTCCGCGGTCGACGGGACGTGGACCCGGCTCGCCCAGATCGACAACTGCTACTACGACGCCGGCATGTTGATCGACGACAACGACACCATGTACGTGGCCTACGGCAACACCACCATCAGCGTGGCCCAGCTGTCGGCGGACGGGCGCAGCCAGGTCCGGGCGCAGCAGGTGTTCCAGACCCCGTCGAGTGTGGGCACGCTGGAGGGTTCGCGGTTCTACAAGCGCGGCAACAGCTACTACATCTGGCTGACCAGGCCCGCGAACGGCCAGTACGTGCTCAAGTCCGACAACGGCCCGTTCGGTCCGTACACCATGCGGCAGGTGCTGCTCGACCTGCCGGGTCCCATCTCCGGTGGCGGCGTGCCGCACCAGGGCGGCTTGGTCCAGACGCAGAACGGCGACTGGTACTACATGGCCTTCGTCGACGCGTACCCCGGCGGCCGGATGCCGGCGCTCGCGCCGATCACGTGGACCGCGGACGGCTGGCCCGTGCTCCAGACCGTCAACGGCACGTGGGGCGTCAACTACCCGAAGCCGAACCTGCCCGCACCACCCCGGCAGGTGAAGCCGATGGTCGGCTCGGACACGTTCACCGGACCGGTCCTGGGCCCGCAGTGGGAGTGGAACCACAACCCGGACACCAGCAAGTACAGCGTGAGCAACGGGTTGAAGCTCTCCACCGCGAGCGTGACCAACGACCTGTACGCGGCCCGCAACACCCTGACCCACCGCATCCAGGGACCGACGTCGACCGCCACCATCGAGCTGGACTACAGCACCATGAGGGATGGTGACCGGAGCGGGTTGGCCATGCTGCGCCAGTCCTCGGCGTGGATCGGCGTCAAGCGGGACAACGGGACCACCCGGGTCGTGATGACCAACGGCCTGAGCATGGACGGCAACTGGAACACCACCAGCACCGGCAGCGAGATCGCCAGTGCGGCGGTCAGCGGTGGCCGGATCTGGTTGCGCGCCAACGCCGACATCAGGCCGGGGAGCGGGCGGCAGGCCAGGTTCTCCTACAGCACGGACGGCGTGAACTTCACGTCGTTGGGCAACGCGCTGACGTTGAACAACACCTGGCAGTTCTTCATGGGGTACCGGTTCGGCATCTTCAACCACGCCACCCAGGCGTTGGGTGGATCGGTCACGGTGCGGAAGTTCGACCTGACTACGCCGTAACGCTGGAAGCGCCCACCCTGCTCCCGTTTGGCGGGGCGGGGTGGGCACCGGCTTGGGCGGCTTCGCGGTCTGAAGATCAAGAGCGAAAGATCAAAAGCGAAAAGCTAAAAGCGGACGCTCGCCGCTGGGCAGGCCCCCGGGGGTGGAAGGGCGTCGGTTTCGTTCCCCCGTCCGGCCTGCCGGAGGCAACCACGCTTGGCCCGTTTGAGCAACCGGAAAAGCTGGTTGCACAAACGGGCCAAGCGTGGTTGGGCTGCGCCCAGGCCGGACGGGGGAACGAAACCGAGGCCCTTCCCGTGGCTGGCAGCCCAACGGCTTGCGCCTGCGGCGCATCGGCGCTGGCTCAGGCGGTGAACTGCCACCAGTTCATGTTGAGCAGGTAGCCGCTGCCGCCGGCGAAGCGGAAGTACAGGTCCTGGGTGCCGGTCAACCCGCTCACCGAGCAGGACACCGTGGTCCAGGTCTGCCAGCCGCCGGTGTTCGGGACGGTGCACCGGCCGGCGACCGTGCCGTTCTGGCTGCCCGTGCGGACCTCCACGGTGCCGCCGGACACCGTTGAGGCCACTCGGGCGGTGAAGGTGCGGGCGCCGGTGCCGAAGGCTACGTTCTTCACCTTGATCCAGTCGCCGTTCTCGATCCAGCCGATGTTCATGCCGCCCTCGCTGGCGCGTTCGGTTTCGATCCCGCTGCCCCAGGCGATGGTTTCGGCTTCCTGCCGCACGTACGGGTTCAGGGTGTCGGCGGGCGGCACCCCGGCTGACGTCATGTTGATGGTCGGGATGGAGCCGTCGGCGTTGTAGGTGAACTTCTCCACCGCCACCGAGCGGGTGAAGCCGCCGCCGTTGGGCAGGGCTCCGTTGTGGTAGAAGAAGTACGAGCTGCCCTTGAAGTCGACGATCCCCGCGTGGTTGGTGAAGCTGCTGCCCTGGGTCGGCATGACCGTGCCGCGGTAGGTCCACGGGCCTGTGGGGCCGGGGGATGTCGAGTAGGCGATGAACTCCGAGCAGCACTTGGCGGCGAAGACGTTGTAGTACAAGCCGTTGCGCTTGTAGACCCACGGGCCTTCCTCGTACAGGGTCGGCCGCGAGGCGTCGCCCGTCCTCGTGCCGAAGCCCGCCGTGGTGAGCGGGATCTGGGTCGGGCTGCCGCTGAAGGAGATCATGTCCGCGTTCAGGCGGACGTACCAGAGGTTCGGGTTGCCCCAGTACAGGTAGGCCTGGCCGTTGTCGTCGATCATGACCGTCGGGTCGATCTCGCCGTTCTCCACCAGCGGCCGGCCCAGCGCGTCGCGGAAGGGGCCGGTGGGGCTGTCGGCGACGCCCACGCCGATGGCCATGCGGCCGGTGGCGCGGTTGGTGACCGGTACGTACCAGTAGAACTTGCCGTTGCGCTCGATGGCTTGGCCCGCCCACGCGTCCTTGGACGCCCAGCTGAAGGTCGCGAGGCTCATCGGCGAGCCGTGGTCGGTCCAGTTGACCATGTCGGCCGAGGACCAGACGCGCCACTCCTTCATGGTGAACCAGGTCGAGCCGTCCTCGTCGTGCCCGGTGTAGAGGTAGACGCGGCCGTTGTGCACCAGGGGCGCCGGGTCGGCCGTGTAGACGTGCTGCACGATCGGGTTGTCGGCCTTGGCCTTCGTCGGCGCGACGACCGCGTTCAGCCCGGTCGCGATCAGGACCAGAGCGGCCAGCGCGGCCAAGGCCGCCGGTACCGACCTCGTTGTCGGACGCATGTTCCCCGCTTTCCCAGCAACGGCGAAATGCCCGGGGCGGCGGATCCCGGGACCTGTCGACACAGGAGTGTGGCAGCGCGATGTGGGCGCTCACAAGAGCGCTTCAGTACCGGTGGTCACTTTTAGCCCGATCAGCCCACCTCTGTTCAGAGAGCGCTCCCATTTCCCACGTGAGAGGCCTACCCGCTGACCAGCGACGTTTCCTGAGTGTGAACCAGCTAAAGTTAGCGCTAACATATTTAGCAAGCCGGGAGCGATTGACTGCCTCATCGCCGCGTGGCTACGGTGGGCCCATTCCGGTGTGCGCGAGTGCCTGTCCGACCGGATGTCTGGGAGCGCTCCCAGACCAGCAGTACCCACACCTCCACACAGCAACGACGCTACGAGGACCCTGAATGAAACCAACGACTCTGGCCCGCGGCGGCGCCGCTGCTGCCGCCCTGACACTGGCTTCGGGGCTGCTGGTCCTGGGAACCTCCACGGCCGGCGCGGCCCCCGCGTGCGCGGTGGACTACCAGGTCAACCAGTGGGACTCCGGCTTCACGGCCAACCTCACGGTCAAGAACACCGGTGACGCGATCTCCAACGGGTGGACCCTGGAGTGGGACTTCCCGGGCAACCAGAAGGTCACCCAGGGGTGGAGCGCCACCATCACCCAGTCCGGCCAGCACGTGACCGCGAAGAACCCCGACTGGGCCCGCTCGCTGCCCTCGGGCGGTAGCGCGAGCTTCGGTTTCAACGGCTCCTACTCGGGCTCGAACGCCGCTCCGACGTCGTTCAAGCTCAACGGTGTCACGTGCGGCGGTGGTCCGACCACCACGACGTCGACGTCGACCTCGACCACCACGAGCACGACCACCACCACGAGCACGACCACGACGACGACCACCTCGGGCAACCCGCCCGACCCGGGCACGCACCTGCCGAACCCGTACGAGGGCGCCAAGGGCTACCTCAACCCGGACTTCGTCAACAACGTCAACACCACGGCCGACGCGACCGGCGGCACCCTGGGCACCGCGATGCGCAAGGTCGCCCAGCACTCCACCGCCGTGTGGATGGACCGCATCGGCGCCATCACCGCGGGCCGCGGCCTTGCGGGTCACCTCGACGAAGCGGTGCGGCAGGCCTCCGGCGGCACGCCCGTGGTCATCCAGGTCGTGATCTACGACCTGCCCAACCGCGACTGCGCGGCGCTGGCGTCCAACGGCGAGCTGCAGGTCAGCCAGAACGGCCTGGCCCGCTACAAGGCCGAGTACATCGACCCGATCGCCGCGATCCTGGCCGACCCGAAGTACCGCGACCTGCGCATCGTCGGGATCATCGAGCCGGACTCGCTGCCCAACCTGGTGACCAACCTGGCCAAGCCCAAGTGCGCGGAGGCCAACTCCAGCGGCGCCTACGTCCAGGGCATCCAGTACGCGCTCAACAAGCTCAGCGCCATCCCGAACGTCTACAACTACGTGGACATCGCGCACTCCGGGTGGTTGGGCTGGAGCTCCAACATGGGTCCGGCGGTGACGCTGATCGCCAACACGATCAAGGGCACCACCAAGGGCGTCAACAGCGTGGACGGCTTCGTGTCGAACATGGCGAACACCTCGCCGACCGAGGAGATCTACCTGCCCGACCCGACGCTGAACGTGGGCGGCACCCAGTTGCAGGCGGCGACCTACTACCAGTGGAACCCGTACTTCGACGAGGCCGACTTCGGCACCGAGATGCGCAACCGGTTCATCGCCGCCGGCTTCCCCAGCGGCATCGGCATGCTGGTCGACACCTCCCGCAACGGCTGGGGCGGCCCGAACCGGCCCACCGGCGCGAGCGGCACGACGGCGGACGCGTACGTCAACTCCGGCCGCATCGACCGCAAGCTGCACCGCGGCAACTGGTGCAACCAGACCGGCGCGGGCATCGGCGCCCGACCCACGGCCTCCCCGCGCGCCGGCTTCGACGCCTACGTGTGGATCAAGCCGCCGGGTGAGTCCGACGGCATCGCCACTAAGACCGACGGCCCGAACGAAGAGGGCAAGCAGCACGACCCGATGTGCGACCCGAACTACCGCGGCGACCAGCAGGCCAACGGCGGCAACCTGACCGGCGCCATGCCGGGCGCCCCGCACGCCGGCGTCTGGTTCCCGGCAGGCTTCACCTCCCTCGTGCAGAACGCCTACCCGGCCTTCTGAGAACCACGACGGTGAAGAAGACAACGACCGCGGCCGTGGCGGCGACCGCGCTCGTGTCCGGTGCCGTGGCGCTCTCCCCGAGCGCCACGGCCACCGCGGCACTCCCAGCACCACTGCGAACAACAACCCCGACAGCGGCTGCACGGTGAACGACCGCGTGGTCAGCCAGTGGTCGGGCGGGTACACCGGCGAGATCGTGACAGGGAACCGGGGACCGTCGACCGACGGATGGGTCCTCACGTTCTCGGCACCGGGCGTGTCCGTCCCGCAGGGTTGGAACAGGACACGGAACAACGCCCCCCGTTCTCAGCACCGACGCTGAACGGCACGGCCTGCTCCCGCCCCCGTAACCCCCAACCCTGAAGCGGTTCCCCGCCCGGCAACGCCTCCGCCGGCCGGGGAACCGCCGCATTTAGGGGCCTGCGGTGCCGCCAGCAAGCAGGCGGGCTCCGAGCGACCAGGCTGCGAACGGGCGGGCGACGCAAGATGGCACCGCGCGCGAAACGCCTCAGCGCCACAGGCACACGCCCGAAGGGCGAAATGCGTTTCGCCTGCTGCCAAGCCCACGGGAAGGGCCTCGGTTTCGTTCCCCCGTCCGGCCTGGGCGCAGCCCAACCACGCTTGGCCCGTTTGAGCAACCAGCTTTTCCGGTTGCTCAAACGGGCCAAGTGTGGTTGCCTCCGGCAGGCCGGACGGGGGAACGAAACCGACGCCCTTCCACCCCCCGGGGGCCTGCCCAGCGGCGAGCGCCCGCTTTTGATCTTGAGAGCGCGCCAGCGCGTCCAGCTTGAGAGCGCGAAGCGCGTCCAGAAGAAGCGAAGCGCCAAAGAGCTAGACGAAACGCCACAACTGGTCGGAAGAACCGTTGTCCTCCCAAAGAACGACCTGAGCACCCCGAGCAGTAGAAGAAAGAGCGAGCACCCGCCCCCCATTCCCACACTGCACCCGGAAGTACCCCCCAGACCCAGAACCAGACCCAGACCCAGACCCAGCCCCGTACCGCAACCGCCACCGGTGATCGGTCGTCCCGTTGTCGGCCCACTGCAGCACCCGAGCCCCGTTGGCGTTGGCGGCGTTCTCCACCCCCAGCACCTTCCCGCTGTTCGAGTTCCGCAACCGGAACCACCCATCCGGATCCAGCACAGCGGTCCACAGGTGGTCAGCCGTACCGTTGTCGTCCCACTGCACGACCAACCCACCATCCGCAGTGGACATGTCCTGCACGCCCAACACCAGACCACTGGCCAGGTTCTGCACCCGCCGCGCACCGACCGGCACGAACCGCCACCGGTTGTCCGCCGTCCCGTTGTCCTGGTCCTGCACCGCCTGCGCACCCGCCGCGGTCGAGCCGTTCAGGATGCCGAGCAGCTTGCCGCTGTTGCCGTTGCGGATCTTGTGGGTGCCGTCCCCGCCGTCGACGATGGTCCACTTGTGGTCGGCGGTGCCGGTGTCGCTCCACTGGAGCACCCGCGCGTTGTCGGCCGTGGACATGTTCTCCACGCCCAGCACCTTGCCGCTGTTGACATTCCGCAACCGCACCGCACCACCATCGGACGGCAGCAGCTCCCAGTTGTGGTCGGCGGTCCCGGTGTCGCCCCACTGCAGAGCCAACCCGCCATCCGCGGTGGACATGTTCTGCACGCCCAGCACCAAACCACTACCCACGTTGAACAAGCGGTAACCCGAACCGCCACCGGAGGAGGAACCACCAACACTCCAGTACACGGTGTAGTTGTACCCGTGGGCGTCGTAGAACGGCCCGAGGTTCACCGTCGCCCCATCAGCACGCGCAGTGAACGCCAACCCCGAACTACGCGTGATCGACGTGGTGTCCAGCACGGGCAGCCTGCTCAGCGCGGTGTTCCCGTAGTTGCCCGCCAACACGACCGGCCCGTACGTCACCGCGGCCACCGCCGGGTTGTCGTTGGCGGCCCGCAACACCACCCGCATCGGCAGCCGAACGGTCACCACGTCACCCGAAGTCCACGACCGGGTCAACTCGGCATAAGAACCGGGCGAAGCCGCAACCCCCTGGTCCACGCCGTTCACGCTGATCGAAGCCCCATTGGTCCACGCCGGGATACGCAGCCGCATGGTCCACGTCCCGCTCACGTTCCCGGTCACCGTCAACGTCGTCGTGTCCGACACCGGGTAGGAAGTCGCCTGCGTGACGGTGATCCCCCGCTGCGCCCACGTCAGCACGGAAGGCGTGTACAGGTTCACCGTCAACGTGGTGCCGTTGTGGAAGTAGATCGAGTTGGCCAACGACGTGTTGACCTCCAGCCCGGTCCCCTGGCAGCACCAGAAGGTGCCGTAGTCGGTGCTCCAGTTGCCGCCGCCCCACGCGGGACCGGTGTTGCCGCGCCGGTGACCCGGGTTGAGGCCGGTGAAGTAGCAGATGTGGCCGTGCGGGTCGGCCGGGTTCTGAGCACCGATCAGGTGGTTGAGCAACGCCCGCTCGTAGAAGTCGAAGTAGGCGGCGTTGTTCGGGTCGAGCAGCCACAGTTCGCGGGTCAGCTTGAGCATGTTGTAGGTGTTGCACGCCTCGCACGTGTCGGTGTTCAGGTACGCGGCGATGGCGTTGGGGGCGCGGAAGTGCTCGGCCTGGCTGTTGCCGCCGATCACGTACGTGTGCGCGGACACCGTGATGTTCCAGGCGTTCACCGCGATGTCGCGGTACCGGGTCGTGCCGGTGGCCTTGTACTCCCGCGCCGCGCCGATCCACTTCGGCACCTGGGTGTTGGCGTGCAGCCCGCTGAGCCGGTCCTGGTTGGCCGCCAGCGGGTCGAACACGGCGGCGTGGTCGAACCGCTGGGCCGTCGCCAGCCACCGGGCGTCGCCGGTCTGCTGGTACAGGTCGGTGAGCACGGCGTTCATGCCGCCGAACTCGGTGCCCAGCACGCCCTGCATCTGGCTGTAGGACAGCCGGGACGTGCGCCAGTCCACCCAGCCGGCGAACCGCAGCAGCACGTCCCGCGCCTGCGTGTTGCCGATGTGCCGCCACACGTCCAGCAGGCCCGCCAACGTCTTGTGCAGCGAGTAGTACGACACCGACTTGGGCGAGCCCGCCTCCATCGCGTCGAAGTCGGACTCCGGGAAACCGGACAGGTACCCGGTGTTGAACCCGGCCGCCGCGTTGTTGGCCTGGCACTTGGCCAGTTCGGCGACCATGTAGTTGGCCCGGTCCCGGCAGGCGGTGTCCCCCAGCACCGCCCACGCCTGCGCCCACGCGCTCAGGAAGTGCCCCTGGCTGTGGGTGCGGAACGGGAAGTTCGGCGCTTCCCACCCGCCCAGCGCCGCCGCGCCGCCCGTGGACAGCCGGTGGTTGGCGCGGAAGTTGTAGAGCAGCCGGTCGACGTCCACGAACTTCAGGTACGACAGCGTCCGGCTCTGGTTCTCCATCCACCGGCCGGTGCTCAGCCGCACCTCGCTCAGGTCGAACGGGTGGGCCGACACACCGATGTCGCTCCGGACCGGCGGCACGGTCGCCGCGGCGGCGGACCCGGCGGGCACCAGGCCCGGCACGGTTGTCGCGACCGCCGCGACACCGACTGCTTGCAGGACTGTGCGGCGGTTCAGCGATGACGACATGCGGCGCTCCAATGCGTCGGGTCCTGCCAGCAAGGTAGCCACCGCCCGCGCCGACCGTCAACGGCCGAATGTTCGCGCTCACCTACTCGAATTGGCTGCTCAGCTGGCGAATCAAGACACCAACAACCAGATTCGTGTGAACGCGAACATTCGGCGCCCTTCACCCTGCGGTGAAGCGGAAGGCCGTCAACCGGAAGTCGCCGTGCAGGGTCAGCCACAGGTCGTGGACCCCGGACACCGCCTCCGCCAGGTCCGCGGCGACCGTCGTCCACTGGTAGAGGTTGCCCGTGGTCGGCACGTCGAGGACCGCCAGCGAGCGGTCGGCCAGCCGGAACTCCAGCCGGGCCTCTCCCCCGCCGTCCCGGGCCACTTCCGCCTCCACCCGCACGGCCCCGGTCAGGTCGACCGCCCGGAACAGCAGGGTCGCCGGGTGCGGGGGCGCGGTCGGCGCGACGGCGTCGCCGGCCTCCCGGGTGGCGTCCACCAACGTCACGTTGGCGTAGTCGTCGAAGTCGACCGCCGACGTGCGGTGGTCGACCACCCGCCGCGGGGCCGGCTCCGGGCCGGTCACGGTGAGGCCCGCCGTCAGCCGGACGTCCTCCGCCGACCGGGCCGCGACGATCTCGTACGCGCCGGGGTCGACCGCGAACGCCCCGGTGGCCACGTCCCAGTGCGCCAGGCGCTCGACCGGCAGGTCGAACTCCAGCGCCCGGCCCTCGCCCGGGGCCAGGACCAGCTTGCGGAAGTCGACCAGGCGCAGCCGCGGGGCCTCGTAGCGCGGGTTCAGCGCGCGGACGTAGAGCTGCACGACCTCGCTGCCCGACCGCGTCCCGGTGTTGGTCACCGTCACCGACACCTCGACCCGACCGTCCGCGCCCACCTCCGCAGTGGACAGTCGCAGGTCGTCGTAGGCGAAGTCCGTGTAGGACAGGCCGTGGCCGAAGGGGTAGAGCGGCGCGGCGCGGTGGTACTGGTAGGTCCAGCCCGCCTTGACGATGTCGTAGTCCAGCGGGTCGGGCAGGGTGTCGTCGGCTCGGTACCAGGTCTGCGGCAGGCGGCCGGACGGGTCGGCGTCGCCGTGCAGGACGGCGGCCAGCGCGCGGCCTGACTCCTGCCCGCCGTGGGACGTCCACACCACGGCGGGCAGGTGGTCCTGGGCCCAGTCCACCGCGTACGGGTAGCTGCTCATCACGACCAGGGCCGTCTCGGGCCGCTCCTCGGCCACCGCGCGCAGCAGGGCTTCCTGCGTCTCCGGCAGGGTGATCCCGGTGCGGTCCTCGGTCTCGCGGCCGTTGATCAGCGGGTGGTTGCCCAGCACGACGACCGCTACGTCGGCGGCGGCCGCAGCGGCACGGGCCTCCCCGATGCCGTCGCGCAGCAGCTCGCGGTGCCAGCGCTCGGCGGCCTCGGGCGTCTCGGCGGTGGTCTCCACCCGGCCGTCCTCGCCCAGCACCGCGTACCGGCCGGTCAGGACGCTGCGCAGCAGCACGGTGTCGCCGTCGACGGCGTGGTCGGGCTCCAGCCGGAAGGTCTGGTAGACGAACCAGGTCTTGATGACGTCCTTGTCCAACGCCACCACGTCGTGCTCCGCGCCCAGGTACCGGCCGGTCTCCGCGCAGCGCAGCGTCAGCACGCCCTCGCCCCACTCGACCACGTCGAACGACGTGCCGCCCAGCGTCTCGCCGGTGCTGCGCGAGCGCAGTGCGATGCGGTCCGAGCCCTCCACGCACACCACCTCGCCGCCCCGCTCGCGCAGGCCGGCCGCCACGGTGACCTGGTAGGGCATGGTGCCGCTGTACCAGTCCTCGAACAGCGCGTCCGACAGCGGGCCGATCACGGCCACGCGCGGGGTGCGGAACCCGTCCAGCGGCAGGAGGCCGTCGTTCTTGAGCAGCACCACCGACTCGGCGGCGGCGCGGGCGGCCAGCGCCCGGTGCTCGGGGTGGTCGATCACCTCGGGGCCGATGCCCGCGTACGGGTCCAGGTCCGGGTCGAACTCGCCCAGCCGGAAGCGGATCGACAGCTGCCGACGCACCGCGCGGTCCACGTCGGCCTGCTCGATCAGGCCGCGCTCCAGCGCCTCGCGCAGCCGGCCGATCGGGGTGCCGCTGTCCTCGCCGTGGTCGGTGAAGCTGTCGATGCCGGCCTTGAGCGCGGCGGCGTGCGACTCGGCGTGGTCGTCGAAGTAGTGCTCGGGGTCCACCAGGTTGGACGGGGCCTCGGCGTCGCTGACCACGAACAGCTCGTGCCCGGTGCCCTCGGCCCAGCGCCGCAGCTCGGTCGACAGCAGCGGGCTGACGTGGCACGGGCGGCCGTTGACGAGGTTGTAGGCGGCCATCGCGCCGGTCGCCGCGCCGGAGGCCACCACCGGGCGGAACGCGGCCAGGTCGTACTCGTGCAGCACGCGCGGCCGGACGCCGGAGGAGGTGACGCAGCGGTCGTCCTCGTTGTTGTAGGCCAGGAAGTGCTTGAGCACCGGGGCCGCGCGCAGGAACCGCGGGTCGTCGCCCTGCAGACCGCGGCAGAACGCCTCGCCCAGGCGCGCGGTGTGCAGCGGGTCCTCCGAGTAGCCCTCCTCGTTGCGGCCCCAGCGGGGGTCGCGCAGCAGGTTGAGCACCGGGGCCCAGGCCTGGAGGCTGTTGACGCCGGTCCCGATGGCGGGCGGGCGGTGGTAGTGGAAGGCCCGCAGCTCGACCGAGGTGACCTCGGCGACCCGGCGCACCAGCTCCTCGTCCCAGGTCGCGCCGAGCCCGACGGCCTGCGGGAACACCGTGGCCTCGCCGAGCCACGCCACGCCGTGCAGGGCCTCGCTCCCGGTGCGGAACGCGGCCACGCCCAAGCGCGGGACGGCGGGCGCGTACTGGTGCAGCATCGCCAGCCGCTCGTCGGGGGTCAGCCGCGCGAGCAGGTCGTCGACGCGCTTGTCCAGCGGCAGGTCGGGATCGCGGAAGGGGAGCCGCTCGGGAGCGGACACGGACGAGGCACTCACGTGGCAAAGACCCCTCGAGTCGAGTTCAGTGAAGCGCTTCGACGATGACATGGGCACCCAGGTGTGTCAATTGGCCATGCGTGTCAACAGGTTTTCGCAACTCACCCCTTGCCGTGGCGTGGGTCACGCCCTAGTCTCGCCCCATCGTTCAAGCGCTTCGACACGGCTTCACCGCTTCGACACACACTTCAACGAAGACACCTCACTTCAACGGAGAAGGGCGCCCCGCATGGGTATCGAGTTGAACCGCAGGAGGTTCCTGGGCATCACCGCCTCGGTCGCGGGCATCGCGGCGGCGGAGGGCCTGCTGTCCGCGTGCGGCGGTGGCGGCGGCAAGCAGGCGGTCGGCGCGAACGGCGAGGCCCTGAAGGCGGCACTGCCCAGCTACGTGCCGAGCACGACCCTCACCCCGGACATCCCGTCCGTGGCCGGCGGCGCGGACGTGCTGACCGACCCGGGGTTCCTGAAGTACCCGGCCAACCGGGTGGCGACCGTGTCGGGCATCCCGGGCCGGGGCGGCAGGTACTCGGCGGTGACCCCGCTGTGGGGCACCATCCCGCCCGCGGACAACCAGTTCTACCAGGCCATGAACAAGGCCCTCGGCGTCACGCTGGACATGAAGCCCGCCGACGGCAACAACTACAACACCATCGTGCCGACCATGACCGCGGCGAAGAAGCTGCCGGACTGGATCCAGCTCCCGTCGTGGTGGGGGTCGAGCTTCAACCTCGGCGGGCTGGCCGGGACGCAACTGGCGGACCTGACCCCGTACCTGGCGGGCGACAAGGTCAAGAAGTACCCCAACCTCGCGGCCCTGCCCACCGGCGCCTGGCGGGCGGGCGCCTGGGGCGACAAGATCTACGGCATCCCGTCGTTCTCCACGGGCTTCTCCATCGCCGGGGCGACGTTCTACCGCCGCGACATCCTGGAGGCCAAGGGCATCACGGCCGACCAGGTCAAGTCCGTCGAAGACCTGATGAACCTCGGCAAGGAGCTGACCGACCCGAAGGCCGGCGTGTGGGCCTTCGACGACGTCTACCGCTACCTCTACACCCACTTCGGCGCGCCGCTGAAGTGGCGGGTCGACAACGGCAAGCTCGTCCACGTCTTCGAGACCGAGGAGTGGCTCGAGGCGGTGGACTGGCACTACCGGCTCGCCAAGTCCGGTTACATGCACCCCGACGCGCTGGCCGGCGACAACGCCAACGCCGGCACCCGGTTCTACAGCGGGAAGACGCTCATCGGCGGCGGCGGCCTGGGCACGTGGAACCTGGCCGACCACCAGTCGGGCGTCGCCGCCAACCCGAACTACCGGCGGGGCGCGTTCGACATCTTCGCCGCGGACGGCAAGAGCAAGCCCGTCGTCTACATGGGCGAGTCCGCGCGGATGCTCAGCTACCTGAACATCAACCTCAAGCCCGAGCAGATCGAGGAACTGCTGGCCGTCGCCAACTACCTGGCCGCGCCCTACGGGTCGGTGGAGTACACGCTGGTCAACTTCGGTGTCGAAGGCGTGCACCACACGATGGAGAACGGCGTCCCGAAGGCCACCGAGGCGGGCCAGAAGGAGGTCCAGGCGACGACCTACCCGTTCCTGGCCGCACCGCCCAGCATCATCCAGAACCTCGGCGCGGACCAGATCACCAAGGACTACACGGCCTGGCAGGCGGCCAACGCGAAGGCGCTGACCAAGCCGCCGTTCTGGAGCATGAACATCGCCATGCCGCAGGCGCAGGCCACCGCCGACGCCGCGCAGCAGGTCGAGGACACCCTCAAGGACTGCTACCACGGCAAGAAGACCGTCGACGACGTGAAGGCCGCGGTGGCCAGTTGGAAGTCCGGTGGCGGTGATCGCCTCAAGCAGTGGATGACCGAGAACGTGCTCGACAAGTTCGGCACCGGCCAGTGACCGCGCCACGCACGCAGCGGTCCGGGCCCGGGTGGCGGGTCAGGCTGCGCCGGGACCGGTCGCTGCTGCTGATGACGTTGCCGGCGGTGCTGCTGCTGGTCGTGTTCAACTACGTGCCGCTGTTCGGGCTGGTGACCGCGTTCCAGGAGTACGACCCGCTGATCGGTGTCTGGGACAGCCAGTGGGCGGGGCTCTACCAGTTCGAGCGGCTGTTCGGCGACCCGCTGTTCTGGGGCGCGCTGACCAACACCCTCTACCTCAGCCTCGTCCAGCTCGTGCTGTTCTTCCCGATCCCGATCGCGTTGGCGCTGCTGCTGAACTCGGTGCTCAACCAGCGGTTCAAGAACTTCGTGCAGTCCGTGGTCTACCTGCCGCACTTCTTCTCGTGGGTGCTGGCCATCACGATCTTCCAGCAGATGCTGGGCGGCGCGGGCGCGCTCAACCAGTTCCTGCGCAGCCACGACCTGGCCACCTGGGACGTGATGACCGACCCGGACACCTTCGCGCTGCTGGTCACCTCCCAGGTGATCTGGAAGGAGGCCGGCTGGGGGATCATCGTGTTCCTCGCCGCGCTGGCCGCCATCAACACCGACCTCTACGAGGCGGCGGCGGCCGACGGGGCGGGGCGGTGGCGGCGGCTGTGGCACATCACCCTGCCCGGCCTGCGCGGGGTGATCGTGCTGATGCTGGTGCTGCGCCTGGGCAACGCGCTGACGGTCGGCTTCGAACAGCTGCTGATCCAACGCGACGCGGTCGGCCACGACACGGCCGACGTCCTGGACACCTTCTCGTTCTACTACGGCATCGCCACCGGCGATTACAGCTACGGCGCGGCGGCGGGGCTGTTCAAGAGCGTCATCTCGCTGCTGATGATCTGGGGCGCCAACAAGCTGGCACACGCCTTCGGCGAGGACGGGTTGTACCGCAAATGACCCAAACACTCACACCCAGCACCACCGTGGACACCGAACCGGACGCGGTGCGCACGCCACCACGTCGCCCCGGGCGCGGCGGGCGAGCGCCCTGGGAGGAGCCACCCACCGTCGCGGGCCAAGCCGGCAAGGGCCTGACCCTGGGCGGGGTCCTGGCCGTCATGCTAGTCCCGCTGTGGATCATCGTGGTGACCAGCCTGTCCACCCAGGGGGCGGTCAACCGAGCCGGCGGCCTGGTCATCTGGCCCGACGGCCTGACCTTCGAGGCGTACCGGGTCATGCTGGAGGACGCCACCGTGCGCTCGGCGCTGCTGGTCAGCCTGGGCATCACCGCGGTCGGCACCTTGCTGTCGATGGTGGTGTCGGTCCTGTGCGCCTACGGCCTGTCCCGGGCGCGGTCGCTGGGGCACCGCTTCCTGCTGGCCCTGCTGGTGATCACCATGTTCGTCAACGGTGGTCTCATCCCGACGTTCCTCGTGGTCACGGGCCTGGGCGGCTACGGGGAGTGGTGGGCGCTGATCCTGCCGGGCGCGGTGTCGGTGTTCAACATCCTCATCCTGCGGTCGTTCTACTCGTCCACGTCCCTGGACCTGATCGAGGCCGCGCGCATCGACGGGGCGGGCGACTGGCGCATCCTGTGGTCGGTCGTGCTGCCCACCTCCCGGGCGGTCACCGCCGTGATGGCGCTGTTCTACGGCGTGGGCTACTGGAACAACTTCTTCAGCGTCATGCTGTACATGCCGACCGACAGCGAGAAGTGGCCTTTGCAATACGTCCTGTACACCTACGTCAACCGGGGCAACGGGTTGCCCGGGTCGGTCAACTCGGGGTTCGGCACCCAGTTCGCCCAGACCGCGCCCCTGTCGTTGCAGATGGCGGTGGTCGTGCTGACCCTCATCCCGCTGCTGATCGTCTACCCGTTCGTCCAAAAGCACTTCCGCACCGGCGTGCTCACCGGCGCGATCAAGGGTTGACCGGGCAGACTCCACGCCGAGGACGTCGAAGGAGCAGGAGCATCACGCATGGTGACACTCGCCGATGTGGCCAGGCACGCGGGCGTGTCCGCGAGCACGGTCAGCTACGTGCTCAGCGGCAAGCGCACGATCTCCGAGGAGACCCGGCGCCGCGTCGAGCAGGCCGTGGCCGACCTGGGCTACCACCCCAACGCCCGAGCGCGGGCGCTGGCCGCACGGCGGTCGCACATCATCGCGCTGGTGGTGCCGCTGCGCTCGGACGTCTACGTGCCGATCATGATGCAGATCGCCATCTCGGTCACCATCGCCGCTCGTCAGCACGGGTACGACGTGCTGCTGATCACCAACGACGAGGGGCCGGAGGGCGTGCGCCGGGTCGCGTTGAGCGGCCTGGCGGACGGCGTGATCCTCATGGACGTCGAGTTGGACGACAAGCGCATCCCGGTGCTGCGCGAACTGGGCACCCAGGCCGCGCTGATCGGGCTGCCCGACGACCGGCAGGGCTTGTCGGCCGTCGACCACGACTTCGCCGCCGCCGGCGCGATGTGCGCGGACCACCTGGCCGACCTGGGCCACCGCGAGGTCGCGTTCATCGGCTACGGGCCGGGGGTCTACCAGCGGCACGCCGGGTACGCCGAGCGGACCCTGGCGGGCTTCCAGCGGCGCGCGGAGGAGCGGGGGCTGCGGTTCGTGCACCGGCCGTGCGAGGGGAACTACGAGAGCACCGCCGGGACCCTGGCCCGCATCCTGTCCGACCGGCCCGGGACCACCGGGTTCGTGGTGCAGAACGAAGGCGCCATCGGGCCGCTGCTCAGCCTGCTGCGGCTGAGCGGGCGGACCGTCCCCGAGGACGCCTCGGTGATCGCGCTGTGCCCCGAGACGCTCGCCGAGCAGTACGCCCCCAGCCTCACCGCCGTGACCGGCCCGGCCCAGGAGCTGGGTCGGGTCGCCGTCGAGCACGTCATGAAGCGCATCACCGCCGCCGGCCGGGGCCAGCGGCCCGACGACGAACTCGTCCTGCTCAGCCCCGTGCTGACCGTCCGCGAGAGCACCGGCCCCGCCCCCAAGCGGGACCCCGAGACCTGATCCTTCCCCGCGGCGCGCGAGGCCCCACCCGGTGTGGGGTCTGCTCCGCCGTGCCCTGAACACCGCCAGGAGCAACCGCAATGCACCTTCCCGGCGCCACAAACCTGACCGATCGGCTCGGCGGCCTCGCGTTCGGCGGCGACTACAACCCCGAGCAGTGGGACGAGGACGTCTGGGCCGAGGACGACGAGTTGATGCGCGAGGCCCGGGTCAACCTCGCCACGGTCGGCGTCTTCTCCTGGGCGCTGCTGGAACCCGAGGAGGGCCGCTACGACTTCGACTGGCTCGACGCCCACCTCGACCGCCTGCACGCCAACGGGGTCGCCGTCGACCTGGCCACCCCGACCGCCTCGCCGCCACCCTGGTTCACCCCCGCCCACCCCGACGCCCTCCCGGTCGGCCCGGACGGCACCCG
Organism: Saccharothrix variisporea; assembly: GCF_003634995.1. GTDB lineage: Bacteria > Actinomycetota > Actinomycetes > Mycobacteriales > Pseudonocardiaceae > Actinosynnema > Actinosynnema variisporeum. The sequence continues at coordinate 1,155,615 of NZ_RBXR01000001.1, forward strand.
GCTCAGCCACGGCAGCCGCGACACCTACTGCCTGGCCGCCCCCGCCTACCGCGCCGCCGCCCGCGGGATCGCCGACGCCCTGGCCCGCCGCTACGGCGACCACCCGGCGGTGGCGCTGTGGCACGTCCACAACGAGTACGCCACCCTCTGCTACTGCGACCACACGGCCGCCGCGTTCCGGGACTGGCTGCGCGCCCGCCACGGCTCGCTGGACGCGCTGAACGACGCCTGGGGCACCGCGTTCTGGAGCCAGCACTACACCGACTGGGACCACGTCCTCCCGCCGCGCGCGACCCAGTGGCACCACAACCCCGGCCAGTCGCTGGACTTCCGCCGGTTCTGCTCCGACCTGGCGCTGTCGGCCTACCGGGAGCAGCGCGACGCGATCCGCGCCCACAGCGACCGCCCGGTCACCACCAACCTCATGGTGCCCGGCTACCAGAACCTCGACCTGTGGGCGTTCGGCCGCGAGGTGGACGTCGTGGCCATCGACCACTACCCCAGCGCGCCCGGCCTGGACGCGGCGGCGGACACGGCGTTCGGTGCGGACCGGGCGCGGTCGTTCGGCGGTGGCCGGCCGTGGCTGCTCATGGAGCAGGGGGCGAACACCGTGTACGCGGGCGATCGGACGCTCGCGAAGGAACCGGGCGATATTTTGCGCCACAGCCTGTCGCACATCGCCCGGGGGTCCGAGGGCGCGCTGTTCTTCCAGTGGCGCCAGTCCAAGGCGGGCGCGGAGACGTGGCACTCGGCGATGGTCCCGCACGCCGGGCCGGACAGCCGGATCTTCCGGGAGGTCGCGGAGGTCGGCGCGGTCGTGGAGCGGCTGGGCGAGGTGGCCGGGTCCACCGTCACCGCCGAGGTGGCCGTGCTGCACGACTCGGACGCCTGGTGGGCCTTGACCGTCGACGGCCTGCCGTCGTCCGAGCTGAACTACCACACCGCGCTGAGCAGGGCGCACCGCGCGCTGTGGGACGCCGGCGTCGTCACCGACTTCGCGCACCCCGAGCACGACCTCGCCCGCTACCGGCTCGTGGTGGCGCCCGCGCTGTTCCTGCTGTCCCACACCGCCGCCGAGAACCTGCGCCGGTACGTCGAGGGCGGCGGAACCCTGCTGGTGCAGCACTTCGCGGGCGCGGTGGACGAGCGCCCGCACGCCCGGCTCGGCGGCTACCCGGCGCCCGCGCTGCGTGACGCCCTCGGCGTCCGGGTCGAGGAGCTGCGCCCGCTGCGGCGCGACGAGCGGATCACCCTGTCCGACGGCACCAGCGCCACGACGTGGAGCGAAGTCGTGCGGCTGGAGGGGGCCGAGGCGGTGGCCACCTACACGCACGGCATGCTCGCCGGCTCTCCCGCGCTCACCCGGCACGACCACGGCACGGGCCACGGCTGGTACCTGTCCACCGTCCTGGCCCCCGACGACCACACCGCGCTGATCCGCCGCCTGCTCACCGAGGTGGGCATCAGCGCGCAGTGGCCCGAAGGCGTCGAGGCGGTCACGCGCGGCCGGTGGCTGTTCCTGATCAACCACAGCACCGCCACCGTGCCCCTCCCCCGCCCCACGCACGACCTGGTCACCGACCGGCTCATCGCGGACCTCCCGCCCGGCGGCTGCGCCGTGCTCCGCACCGACGAGGAGAGCTGATGTCCGCCTTCACCAACCCGGTGCTCCCCGGCCTCCACCCCGACCCGAGCGTGTGCCGGGTCGGCGAGGACTACTACCTCGCCTGCTCCAGCTTCGAGTACTTCCCCGGCGTCCCGCTCTTCCACAGCCGCGACCTCGTGCACTGGACCCAGATCGGCAACGCCCTCGACCGCCCGGAACAGCTGCGCCTCCCGCTGGACAGCCCGTCCTCGGCCGGTGTCTACGCCCCGACCCTGCGCCACCACGACGGCCGCTTCTGGCTGATCACCACCAACGTCAGCGGCCAGGGCAACCTCCTGGTCACCGCCACCGACCCGGCCGGCCCCTGGTCGGACCCGATCCCGCTGCCCGACCTGCCCGGCATCGACCCCGACCTGGCCTGGGACGACGACGGCACCTGCTGGTGCACGATCGCGGGCGTCGCCCAGGTCCCCATCGACCCGCACACCGGGCAGCTGCTGGGCACCGTCGAACGGATCTGGTCCGGCGGAGAGGGCGCGAAGGCCCCGGAAGCACCGCACCTGCACCACATCGGCGACTACTGGTACCTGCTGATCGCCGAAGGTGGCACCGAACGCGGCCACGCCATCTCGATCGCCCGCGCGAGCACGCCGCGCGGCCCGTTCGAGCCGTGCCCGCACAACCCGATCCTCACCCACCGCGGCACCGACCACCCCGTGCAGAACACCGGCCACGGCGACCTGGTGCAGGGTCCGGACGGCTCGTGGTGGATGGTGCTGCTGGGCGTCCGGCCCGGCGGCGGCACCCCCGGCTGGCACGTGCTGGGCCGCGAGACGTTCCTCGCCCCGGTCACCTGGGTCGACGGCTGGCCGGTGGTCGGCGAGCCGGCGCTGGAGTCGAGCGTGCCGTGGCCGCTGGAGCCCGGACCCGTCCCGCCCGTGCGCGACGACTTCGACCACCCGACGCTCCAGCCGTCGTGGATCTCGCTGCGCGACCGCCGCGAGGAGCACTGCACGACCACCGAACGTCCCGGCTGGCTGTCCCTGACCGCGCGCGGGGCGTCCCTGGACGACCTCGACGTCGTGTTCGTCGGCCGCCGCCAGCAGCACCTGTCCTGCCGCGCCCGGACGCTCGTGGACCCGAGCGGGGGCACCGGCGGCCTGGCGGTGCGGCTGGACGAGGAGCACCACTACGAGATCGAGGTGGACGGCGGCGCGGTGCGGGTGATCGCGCGCGTCGGCCCGCTCAAGACCGTGGTGGCGTCCCGCTCGGTGCCCGCCCGGCCGGTGGTGCTGGGCGTGGACGTGTGCGCCCGCAAGACCCTCGCCGACGCGCGCACCGGCCCGGACACCGTCAACTTCGGCATCGAGGAACCCGACGGCACCTTCACCGCCCTGGCCACCCTGGAGGGCCGCTACCTGTCCACCGAGGTGGCGGGCGGCTTCACGGGCCGGGTCATCGGGGTCTACGCCGCCGAGGGCACCGCCCGCTTCGACTGGTTCGACTACACGCCGCTCGACTGACGGCCCCGCTCCGACTTCGCCGCTCGACTCCTGAAACCCGGGAGGCCGCCATGCCCGCCCTGCCCCCGCGCGTGCTGTTCGGCGCGGCCTACTACCACGAGTACCAGCCCCACGACCGGCTCGAGACCGACCTGGACCTGATGGTGGACGCCCGGTTCACCGTCATCCGGGTCGGCGAGTCGGTGTGGTCCACCTGGGAGCCGGAGAACGGGCGCTTCGACCTCGACTGGCTCCAGCCGGTGCTGGACGGCGCGCACCGGCGCGGCATCGCGGTCGTCCTGGGCACCCCGACCTACGCCGTGCCGCCGTGGCTGTCCCGGCAGTACCCCGAGATCGCCGCCGAGCACGCCACCGGGCGGCGCATCGGCTGGGGCGCGCGCCAGGAGGTGGACTTCACCCACCCGGCGTTCCGCTTCCACGCCGAGCGCGTCAGCCGCGCGGTCCTGGCCCGGTACGCGGGGCACCCGGCGGTGATCGGGTTCCAGGTGGACAACGAGCCGGGCCTGCGGCTGCCGCACAACCACGGCCTGTTCCAGCGGTTCGTGGACCACCTGCGGCACCGGTACGGGACCGTCGAGGCGCTCAACCGCGAGTGGGGCCTGGTGTACTGGTCGCACCGGCTGTCCACGTGGGCCGACCTGTGGACGCCGGACGGCAACGCCCAGCCCCAGTACGACGTGGCCTGGCGGGCGTTCCAGGCCCGGCAGACCACCGAGTTCGTGGCGTGGCAGGCCGGGATCGCGCGCGAGTACGCCCGGGACGACCAGTTCGTCACCACGTGCCTGTCCTACGGGCACCCGGCGTTCGAGGACGACGAGCTCACCGACGCCCTCGACGTCACCGCCGGCAACCCGTACTACGACCTCCAGGACGGCCTCGCGCTGCCCGACCGCACGCCCGACACCCACGAGCAGGGCTGGAAGACCAGGGGCGTGTGGGCGCTGCACCAGTACGCCGACCGGATCTTCTCCTCCCGCCAGGAACCGTTCCTGGTCACCGAGACCGGCGCCCAGGCCATCAGCGGCACGCACGACAACCGGCCCGGCTACGACGGGCAGTGGCGGCAGGCGGCGTGGGCGCTGGTCGCGCGCGGCGCGCGGATGGTCGAGTACTGGCACTGGCACACGCTGCACTTCGGCGCGGAGACCCACTGGGGCGGCGTCCTGCCCCACAGCGGGCGGCCCGGCCGGGTCTACGCCGAGATCGCCCGCCTGGGCGCGGAGTTCGACACCGCGGGCGGCCTGGTCGCCGGCATCGAGCCGGACTCGGACATCGCGCTGGCCTACTCGATGCCCACCCGGTGGCTCATGGAGAAGTACCCGCCACTGGCCACCCCGGACGGCAACCCCGATCCGGCGTCCTACCAACGCATCTTCGACCCGTTCTACCGCGGGGTGTTCGACGCCGGCCGCCAGGCCCGCATCCTCCACGCCCGCCAACTGCACGCCTTCACGCCCGAAGCCGCCGCCCTCCGCCATCCCGTGCTCATCGCCGCCGGGCTCTACCTCGCCGACGACGAGACCCTGGACTGGCTCGCCGCCTACGCGCACGCCGGCGGCCACCTGGTCCTGGGTCCCCGCACCGGCTACGCCGACCACGAGGCCCGCGCCCGCCCCGAGCCCGCGCCACCGCGGCTCGTGGACGCCGCCGGCGTCCGGTACGACGAGTTCAGCAACCTCTCCACGCCCCTGCCGCTGCGCGCCCCGGCGGGCAGCCCGCTCCACCTGCCCGCCGACGCCACGGCGACGCACTGGGTGGAAGGCCTGTCCACAGTGGACGCCGAGGTGCTCGCGGAGTACGTTCACCCGCACTTCGGCCGCTGGCCCGCCGTCACCACCCGCCCACACGGTTCCGGGCGCGTGACCTACGTGGGCACCGTCCCCGGCCGTGCGCTGGCCCGGTCGTTGGCCGCCTGGCTCGCGCCGACGCCGGTCAGCGGCTGGACCGACCTGCCCGCCACCGCCACCGCCGCCACCGGAACGTCACCGGACGGCCGCCGCGTGCACGTCGTGCACAACTGGAGCGCCGAACCGACCGAAGTGCCCGTGCCGCACGAGCTGACCGACGTGCTGTCCGGGGACGCGGTCCGGACGCTGCACCTGGGCGCGTGGGACGTGCGCGTCCTCACCGGTCCGTGACGGCCGACCCCCAAGACCCCGCCGCAAACCCAATCCCCTACTCAATGGAGAGTGCAATGTTGGGTAAGTTCATCCGAACCACCGCCATCGCCGCCTCGACCCTGCTCGCGGTCGCCGTGGCCGCACCCGCCGCCGAAGCCGCCACCTGGTCGTCGTCCGACAAGTGGGCGACCTGGTCCAACGGCGGTTACACGGTCCGCAACGACGTGTGGGGCAGCGGCGCCGGCTACCAGTCGATCTGGGCCAACTCCTACAGCAACTGGGGCGTGTGGGCGAACCACCCGAACACCGGCGGCGTGAAGGCCTACCCGCACGTCGCCAAGAACATCGGGCGCCCGCTCAGCCAGATCGGCGGCATCAGCAGCACCTTCAACGTCAGCGTGCCCGGCGCCGGCGCGTACACCACCACCTACGACATCTGGGCGCAGAACAACGCCTACGAGATCATGGTGTGGATGAACAAGGTCGGCCCGGTGGGCGCGATCGGCAGCTACCAGACCACCGCGTCGGTCGGCGGGCACACCTTCGACGTCTACCGCGGCTCCAACGGGGCGAACCAGGTGTTCTCGTTCCTGCGCCAGGGCAACACCAGCGCCGCCACGGTGGACGTCAAGGCGATCCTGAACTGGATCCGGTCGCGCGGCTGGTACGGCGACGTGACGGTCGGCGAAGTCCAGTTCGGGTACGAGATCACCTCGTCCAGCGGCGGCATGGACTTCCGCACGAACAGCTACTCCGTGTCCAACTGGTGAGCTGATGACAAAAGTTCGCCGCCCCGCTCGCGTGCGGGGCGGCGAACTCGGTCAACGGGTCAGACCCGCCACTGCTGGTTGGTCGCGCCCGTGCAGCTCCACAGCTGGAGCTTCGTGCCGTTGGCCGTGCCGTAGCCGGAGGCGTCCAGGCACAGACCGGACTGGACACTGGTGATGGTGCCGTTCGAGTTGACGTTCCACTGCTGGTTCGTCCCGCCGTTGCAGTCCCAGATCACGACCGGCGTGCCGTTGGCCGTGCCCGAGCCGGACGCGTCGAGGCACTTGGTGCCGTAGACGGTGAACTGCTTGCTGCTCGTGCGGGTCCACGTCTGGTTGGTCCCGCCGTGGCAGTCCCACAGCTGCAACTGCGTACCGTTGGTGGTGGTGGCACCCGGGACGTCCACGCACCGGCCCGAGGGCACGCCGACGATCCGCCCGCCCGTGGGCGCGGAGGGGTCGCCGATGCTGCCCGGCACCGCGCGCAGCGCGTCGTACCACTTGGCCGCCATCTTGTCGTAGCCGCCGGCGGTCGGGTGGACGCCGTCGATCAGGTCGGCGGTGGTGAGCGCGGCGTGCATGTCGACCAGGTGCACGCGCTTGCCCGCGTTCACCTTGCTCTGCACCATGCCGGGGATCGTCGCGTTGAACGTGCGCGCGGCGGATTCCTGACCGGAGTTGGACAGCGGGATGATCGTCGCCACGAACACGTCGGCGTTCGGGACCGTGGCGGTGATCTTGTCGACCAGGGCCGACAACCGGCCCGGCGCGCCGGAGACGTTGTAGTTCTGGAGGATGTCGTTGGTGCCGATGTGCAGCAGCACCGAGCGGGGGTTGGTGTTGCGCAACCAGGTCACGATGTTCGCGTCGATCTGGTCGATGCGCCACCCCGGGTGGCCCTCGTGGTCGTGGTCGCCCAGCGACCCCGGTCCGTTGAACTGCGAGCCGACGAAGTCCACGCGGTAGCCGCCGCCACCGAACCGCTGCCACAGCCCGATCCGGTAGCCGCCGGGCACCTGCGTGCCCTCGGTGATCGAGTCGCCCAGGGGCATCACCCTGGTCCCGCCGTTGGATTCCGCGTGCGCGGGTGCGGAAGGCAGCAGCGCGGCGGCGACCAGGGCGGCGGCGCAGGCGGAGAGCCGCCGTAACCGTGCACGCATCAGGTTTCTCCCTCATCGTCGAGCGAGTGATGTTAACGCTAACAGTCCACTGGAGGCCCCGATCCGGTGTCAAGCCGCTGCTCCACTTGAGACGATCGCCGACCCTTTGGCGACCCCCAAGAGGCCGCATTGACGGCATACGTCATACGAGTTACGTTTCCGTCTCGACGGCACCCCCTCGATCGGACCCACACCCCGGACTTCCGCGGGTGCCGCCCGACGACGACGTCAGGAGGGTCCCTTGTCCCCATCCACCCGTCCCCCGAGCCGAAGGCGGTGGCGGGCGAGCGCCGCGCTGGCCGCCCTCGCCGCCGCCCTGGTCACGCCCCCTCCCGCCGCCCTGGCGGCCACCACGACTCTCTACGCCTCCCCCGCCGGCACCGGCACGGACTGCTCGGCCACCCAGCCGTGCTCGCTGTCCGCCGCCCAGGCCGCCGTGCGGTCGCGGGTCGCCTCGATGTCCGGCGACATCGTGGTGCAGCTGGCCGACGGCGTGTACCGGCTGTCCGAGCCGCTGCGGCTCACCGACGCCGACTCCGGCCGCAACGGCTACCGCGTGGTGTGGCAGGCGGCGGCGAACGCGCGCCCGGTGTTCAGCGGCGCCCGCGCGGTCACCGGCTGGACGCAGGTCGACGCCGGCCGCAACATCTGGCGGGCGAGCGTCCCCACCGGGCTGGACTCGCGGCAGCTCTACGTGGACGGCGCGATCGCCACCCGCGCGCGCACCCAGGTCAACCGGTCGGACTTCACCTTCACCACCACCGGGATGCGCTTCTCCAACACCGCCCTCACCTACCTGAACAACCTGGCCGACCAGGGCCGGGTCGAGGTGGAGAGCATCAACTCCTTCACCGACCGGTACTCGGGCGTGCAGAGCATCAGCGGCAACTTCCTCACCATGCGCCAGCCCGCGTGGAACAACAACAGCTTCGGCTACGACACCCTGACCAGCCCGTTCCGCGCCGGGCCGTTCTACCTGGCCAACGCCTACGAGTTCCTGGACTCGCCGGGCGAGTGGTACGTCCGCCCGTCCGCCGGGCAGCTGTTCTACATCCCCAAGGCGGGCCAGGACGTCAACGCCGCCAAGGTGGAGCTGCCCACGTTGCAGTCGCTGGTGCAGGTCGGCGGCACGTACGACGCCCCGGCGCACCACATCACCTTCAGCGGCGTCACCTTCACCGGGACGAGTTGGTTGGGTCCCAGCGGTGACCAGGGGTACGTCGACCAGCAGACCGGCGCGTACATGGCGGGCAACTGGAACTGGCCGGCCGACCGGCTGACGTCGTGCCAGAGCGGCTGCACCCAGTTCGAGCAGACCCGACCGAACTGGTCGATGATGCCCGCGGCCGTGCAGGTCTCCGCGGCCAACAACGTGACGTTCACCGACTCCCGGTTCGTCAACCTCGGGCAGACGGCCATCGGCATCGGCAACGACGCCAACGCCCACGGCTCCGGCGTCGGCCTCGGCGCGGCCAACATCACCGTGACCCGTTCGGAGATCGCGTTCAGCTCGGCCGGCGGCGTGATCGTCGGCGGCGTGCGCGCCGACGCGCACCACCCCAGCGACCAGCGGATGGTCAACAAGGACATCACCATCAGCGACAACCGCATCCACGACCTGGGCATCGAGTACCGCGGCAACGTGTCGGTGCTCAACACCTACGTCAGCACGGCCACGGTGTCGCACAACGAGGTCTACAACATGCCGTACAGCGGCATGTCCATCGGCTACGGCTGGGGCGCCAACGACGCCGGCGGCAACAACAACTACGCCAACCGCGGCCTGTACAACTACCAGCCGAGGTACACCACGGCGACCACGGCGTCCAACAACCGGTTGATCGGCAACTACATCCACGACGTCATGCAGCAGATGAACGACGGCGGCTGCATCTACACCCTGTCGTGGAACCCGGGCGCGCAGATCAACCAGAACTACTGCTTGCGCACCAACGGTTACTTCGGCCTCTACTTCGACGAGGGGTCCAAGTACTACAGCGCGGTCAACAACGTGTTCAGCGCGACCGGCACCTGGGCCACCGCCAACTACTGGGGCGGCGAGAACATGGGCAACTGGACGCTGCGGGACAACTGGTCCACCAACGGCAGCACCAACATCACCAACGGCGACCGCGGCAACGTGGTGTCCGGGAACATCACCGTCACCAACGGCAACTGGCCCGCCGGCGCCCAGACCGTGATGGCCAACGCCGGGCCGGGCAACACCACCCCGACCCCCGGGTCGATGATCGTGGGCGCGCAGTCCGGCCGGTGCGTGGAGGTGCCGTCGTCGAACAACGGCACCCAGGCGCGGTTGTGGGACTGCAACGGTGGCACCGGCCAGCGGTGGACCCAGTCGGGCAAGCAGCTGGTGGTCTACGGCAAGTGCCTGGACGCGTCAGGTGCCGGCACCACCAACGGCACCGCGGCCATCCTCTGGGATTGTCACGGTGGGACGAACCAGCAGTGGAACGTCAACGCCAACGGCACCATCACGAGCGCGCAGTCGGGCCTGTGCCTGGACGCGAGCGGGAACGCGACGGCGAACGGCACCCTGATCCACCTGTGGACCTGCCACGGCGGGACGAACCAGCAGTGGAGCCTGCGCGCCTGACCCGATCAGCAAGCGCAAGCTCGACAACACAGCCCCGGCGCGGAGGCCCCCCACAGCCTCCGCGCCGGCCTCTTCTGCACTGGCCCACGGTGGGCTGGGCGCAGGACGGGGTGGCGAGGCAGGAGCAGGGCGGCGGTGGCTCGGCTGGGCGGTGGCTCGGCGAGGCGGCCAGCGCGGCTGGGCGGCAAGGCGGTGGGGCGGCAAGGGGCGGCGCGAGGCGGTCGTGGGTGGGCGTGATGCGGTGGGGGTGGTGCGGTGCGAAGGGCGTTCATCCCATCGAGCGACATTCGTATGACGTCATATGTCCCCCGCCCTCCTATACTGTGCGCAACCGTGAGCGCAACGGAGGCACGATGACCGCGACCGACGGGCGCCCGACCGGGGACGCTCCCACCACCTGGCCCCGCCGCCCGGCGACCCTGGCGAAGGCGGTCACGGCCGAGTTGGTGGAGCGGGTCGTGCGTGGCGTCTACCCGCCTGGGTCGGTTCTGCCGCCGGAGCCGGTGTTGTGCGAGACGTTCTCCGTGAGTCGGACGGTGATCCGCGAGTCGGTGAAGGTGTTGCAGGAGAAGGGCCTGGTCCAGGTCCGCCAAGGGTCCGGCACCACCGTCACGCCGCCGGCGGTCTGGAACCTGCTCGACGAGCTCGTCCTCGCCGCCACCATCGCCCAGGACGACACCCTGGCGGTCCTGGACGACGTCGTCGTGACGCGGCGCCTGCTGGAATCCGACATGGCCGCCGTTGCCGCGCGCACCGCCGACCAGGACACGATCGACCGCCTGCACGCCCTCGTGGAGCGCATGGACGAGCTGGTGGACGACCCGGTCGCCTACCGCGAGCAGGACCGGATCTTCCACGACACCGTCATGCAGGCGTCGGGGAACCGGATCGCGCGGGGCGTGGTCCGGGCGTTGGAAGGCCAGGTCATCAACACCGCCCGCTACACCGGCCGCAGCGAGCGCGCCCTGTGCGTGGCGTCGAACCAGGGCCACCGGGCCGTGTACGAGCACATCGCCGCCCACGACCCGACGGGCGCGGCCGAGGCCATGTTCACCCACATCACGGAGGCGTGGCTGGTCCGCCGCGACGACTCCGGCGACCCGAGCCGCCTCGAACGCCCGACGACCTGACCGACCCGGTCACGGCATCGACGGGCGACATCAGGCCGGCACGGCATCGACGGGCGACATCAGGCCGGCACGTCCTCCACCACCGCGTGGAAGTCCACGATCATCGCGCCGACGAGCTAGGACGAACCCGTGCGCCGGGGACCGAAGCCCCCAGCGCACGGTGGACGGACCTGAGCTCACGCGATCGTGCAGGCCGCGCCGTTGAGCGTGAAGGACGTCGGCTTGCCGGTGTTGCCCGTGTGCGTCGCCTGGAAGCCGATGCTGACCGAGCCATTCGGGGCGATCTCGCCGTTGTAGCTCACGTTCCTGGCCGTCACCTGGCCGGACGTGGGCGAGTAGGAGGCGTTCCACCCGCTGGTGATGGTCTGCCCACCCGGCAGGGTGAACACCAGCGACCACCCGCTGATGGCCGTGCTGCCGGTGTTGGTCACGACGATCTCCGACGTGAGGCCGTTGTTCCACGCGTTGATGGTGTCGGTCACCTTGCAGCCGTCACCGGGCGGGTTGCCAGTGGTCGTCGTGGTGGTCGTGGTGGTGGTGGTGGTCGTCGTCGTGGTGGAGGTGGTGGTGCTCGTCGGGGACGTGCCGCCCTCGAACTGGGAGATGAACTTCCACGCCTCCCCCTTCGTCCACGTCCGAGTGCCGTCGTCGCACGAGCAACCGTCGACCGGACCCGGCGTGTGGCCACCGTCGAACGCCGCCCACTGGACCGGGTACCCGGCCCGGCACGAGTACGCCGTGGTGATGTGCGTCCGGCTGCCGCTGCTGGGCTCACGCGGACTCTGCGCCGCGCACCCGTTGTTGCGCACGAACGTGTCGCGCAACGCACGGCCCTGCGAGATGTTCAGGACGTTGTCCGAGATCCCGTGGATGCCGAAGTACGCGATCGGCTGCGTACCACCGGCACACCCGCTCAGCTGGGCACCCGAGTACACCACCACCGCGCGGAACACGTTCGCCCGCGAGCAGGCCAGCGAGTAGCTCATCCCGCCGCCGTAGCTGAAGCCCATGGCGAACCGCAGGCTGGTGTCCACGCACAGGTCGCTCTCGATGCGCTTGAGGATGTCGTCGGTGAACACGACGTCCTCGCCGCCGGAGTTCGCCCACCCGTTGCTGAACCCTTGCGGCGCAACGAGGATCGCGCTGTTGTTGGACTGCTGTTGCATCCCGTAGTACGCCCAGGACGCACCGCTGCTGCCACCCGTGGCGACGTCGTTCATGGTGCCGCCGAGCCAGTGGAAACCGAAGATCAGCCGGTACGGCCGGGTGTTGTCGTAGCCGTCGGGGATGCGCAGGATGTACTGGCGGTTCTTGCCGCTGGTGGTGATGTTCTGGGTCCCGCTCCGCAGCGTGGGCGCCTTGCCGCAGCCGGCGCTCGTGGCGAGCGTGCCGACCTGCGCCGTGGACGAGGAGGCCGCGCCGACGCCGGCGAGCACGGCGGTGGCGGCCAGTGCACCGGCCACCAGGACCGCGGCCGGCCCGAAGAGTCTGTACCTCGACATTGAGCAGCTCTTTTCTGCCGTAACAACAGGGGGTGTGGTGGGGTGCCGCCGCCGGCAGCGGGGCGGCGGCACCGGTCAGCAGGTCGAGTTGGTCTGGGTCAGCAGGCCCAGGCGCCAGGGCAGGCGGTTGTACTCACCGCCGGCGTTCGGGTCCAGGCCCTGGTAGAGGTAGCTCAGCTTGCACGGGCTGATCTCCATCGTCTGGTCGACGTTGGTCCGCACCACCTCGCCGTGGCTGATGTCCCGCGTCCACGCCCCGCCCGGGAACGTCACGTTGTTGTGCCGGGCGAACGGGTTGGCCTCGGTGTCGGCCAGGCCGGTCCACGGGCCGGTGATGGCGGGCGCGGTCCAGGAGCGGAAGTAGCGGCGGCCGTCGGTGCCGATGGCCTCGTGCACCAGCAGCCACTGGTCCTTGCCGGCGATCTTGTACACGTTGGACGCCTCGAACAGGCGGTTCTTGTCGGCGTCCCGCAACGCGATCACCGTGTTGGTGAACCCGTTGGGGAACTGGCCCAGCGTGGTCTCCGACCGGTACAGGTGGCCGTTGTCGTCCGAGGAGAACAGGTAGCACTTGGCGCTGTCGCAGATCATCCAGAAGTCGACCCAGTAGCCGTTGCCGATGTTGTCCCGGATGATCTGGGGCATGCCGCCGGCGTAGAAGTTCTTCGGCGCGGACCACGACGACGGGTTGGAGATGTCGGTGGTCGTGGAGTAGGACGCGTTGTCACCGGTCTGGTAGACCAGGTACCACAGCCGTTGCGGCGCGAAGTAGAAGACCTGCGGCGCAGCCTTGTACCCGCTGCCGATGGCCGTGGTGTCCAGGTAGTAGTGCGGTGCCGAGGAGGCCTGCGACCAGTCGGTGAAGCTCGTGTACATCAGGTTGTAGCCGTTGGTGTACGTCGAGGCGAACACGTGGTACTTGCCGTTGTAGTAGACGACGCTGGGGTCCTTGACCGCGACGTTGGCGTGCGTGGCGTCGGGCTTGGGGCTGATCAGGATGCCGCTGGAGTTCCAGCGGAAGCTCGACGGCAGGCTGCCGGTGGGCGGGTGGCTGTCCGTCGTGGTCGTGACGGTCGTCGTGGTGCTCGTGGGGACCACCCCTCCGGTGCACGGGGTTCCGTTGAGGCTGAAGCTCTCCGGCGCCGGGTTGCTGCCGGTCCACGACCCGTTGAAGCCGAACTCGACCTTGCCGCCGGTGGGGATGCTCGCGTTGTAGGAGACGTTCTTGGCCGTCACCTGCGTGCCGCTCTGCGCCACGTCGGCGTTCCACGCCTGCGTCACCTTCTGGCCGGCCGGGTACGACCACGTCAGCGTCCACCCGTTGACCGCGTCGCCGACGTTGGTGATGGCCACGTTCGCGGTGAACCCGCCCTGCCACTGCGATGCGGTGTACGCGACCGAGCAGCCCGGTGCCGCCGAAGCCGGCGCGGACACCGCGGTCAGCACGGACACCGCCGCGATCGGCGCGAGTGCCGCCGCCGCCAGTGTCGCCCGCCTCGACGCGAAGCGTCGTGTCGAAAGCATGACTCGCCTTCCTCGACGAGGTCGGCGGCGGTAACGACCCCTCGAAACTTTCGAGTTCGTGAGTGTGAACTTTCGGGCCAATGTAACCAGCAGCACACGGCCCGTCAACGGCTTCTTGTTAGCGCTCACAAACTTGCGAAGTTCACCGCTCCAGGCGCACCAGCACGGCAGACGGCGCCGCGGGCAGGGTCAACGACAGTGCGGCGCGGTCCGCGTGCCACTCCACGGCGGCCGGGCTGGTGCTCGGGTAGAGCACGTTCACCCGCGCGTCCACGCCGACCAGGTGCGGCAGCTGCAGCGTCGTCGTCGGCTCGCCGCCGCGACGCCACGCCGTGACGTAGGTGGTGGACGGCGTGCGCAAGGCCAAGGCGACCCACGGGTCGTCCCACGCCGGAAGACCGAGCGGCCAGGACGGCAGCGCAACCGGCAGGTCTGCGCGGATCGCCTTGTACACCGCCACGGCTTCATGAACGAGCGCGCGCGCTTCGGGGTCGAGTTCGGTGATGCGTCCCGACAGGTGCACGCGGCCCAACAGCGCGGAAGCCATCGTGAACGCGACCTCGTCGAGCGTGTCCTCCCCGCGCGGGTACGCCCAGACCGCGCCCTGCTCCGGCGTCACCGCGGTCGGCGCGGCGGCGGCGATGGGCGCGTAGTGGACGAGGTTCTCCTGGTCGCTGGTGGACTGGACCTGCAAGCGGGACAACAGGGCGTGGTCCATCCGCATCCCGCCCGAGGCGCAGTTCTCCACCACCAGCCGCGGGTAGCGGTCCAGGACGCCGTCCAGCCAGTCCAGGTGGGCGCGGTGGTGGCCGAGCAGGCCCGCGCCGGGGCTCTCGCCGGGGTGGGCGCTGGTGCCCGGTCCCGGGTCGACGTTGTGGTCCAGCTTGAGGTAGCCCACGCCCCACTCGGCGACCAGGCGGTCCACCACCCGGTCCAGGTGCGCGCGGGCGGCGGGGTGGCGCAGGTCGAGGTGGTAGCGGCCGGCCTCCACGACCCGCACGCCGTTGCGGCGGAAGAAGGCCTCGTCGGGCAGCGCGTTCGCGACGGCGCTGCCCGTGCCGACGACCTCGGGCTCCAGCCACAGGCCGGGCACCATGCCCAGGTCCCGGATGTGGTCGAGCACCTCGTGGATGCCCCGCGCGCCCGGGAAGCGGGTGCGCGACGGTTCCCACGCACCGACCGTGTTCCACCAGTTCTCCGCTTCGTCGGCGTACCAGCCGGCGTCGATGACGAAGTACTCCGCGCCCGCCTCGGCCGCCGCGTCGACCAGCGGCAGCAGCTTGGCGGTGGTGGGGTCGCCCATCAGGCAGTTCATGTAGTCGTTGAAGATCACGGGCAGGCGCTCGTGGTCGGGGTGCGGCCGGCGGGTGGCGCGGCGGTGCTCGGTCAGGGCGGCGAAAGCGCCGTCCGGTCCGTCTGCGCTGAACGCGAGGGCCACGGGCACGGTCCGGAACTCCGCGCCGGGTTCGAGGGTGTGGCGCCAGGCGTGCAGGCTCTCGGACGGGCCGAACAGCGCCAGGTAGGCGGCGTGCTCGCGCTCGCCGCACTCCCAGCGCCAGCCGCCGCCGTTGTGCTCGACCTGCCACAGCCACGTGCGGCCGGAGCGGCGGTCGGTCAGGCCGCCCATCGGCAGCTTGCCGCCACTGGCCCAGGCGCCCTGACCGGCCAGCACGAACGCGCCCCGGCCGTTGCCGGTGCGCACCCGCCCGTCGAGGGCGGGCGAGGTCTCGCGCAGCGGTCGGCGCTGCCACCGGCACTCGGCGAGCCAGTCGTTGTCCGCCCACAGCAGGTCGGCGTCCTCCAGGGCCTCGGTGAGGCAGCCGACCGCGAGCGAGGCGACCGCCTCCAGGTGCAGCGGGATCCGGCCTTCGTTGCGCAGCAGGACTTCCGCGCGCAGCACGGGGACGCCGTCCGCCAGGCGGTAGACCACCTCCGCGACCAGGCCCGTCTCCGGGTCGTGCAGCCGGACGGTCAGGGTGCTCAGGCCGTCCTTGTGCGTCGAGTAGTGGTCCTTGTGGCGCAACCGCTCGCCGATCGCGGAGTGGATCCAGCGGTTGCCCGACCAGTTCCGGCCGTGGCCCGTCGCCGTGACGGCCGTGATCGGGGCCGGCGCGGCTTCGTGGTACTCGGGGTGGGACTCGCCCGGCGCGCCGAGCCGCTCCAACCGGAGGACGCCGTCCTCGGTCAGGGCGAACTCGGCGGCCAGGACGTCGTTGCCCCACTGGAAACGCGTCACCACGCCAGCCCGAGCCGGGAGACGTAGTCCACCAGCGAGCCCGACAGCACCCGGTGGTCGCGCGCGGAGAAGTGCCAGTCGCAGCCGAGCAGGTCCAGCGAGCCCTCGTAGCCCCAGAAGCGGACCTTGCTGTCGCCCTGGGCGTTCCGGTCCGCCACGACCTGTCGGGCCGCGTTGGGCAGCGTCCCGCTGCCGTGGGCGCTGACCAGGATGGTCGTGCCGGTGCCGTAGCGGGTGCGCAGCTTGTCCAGGAAGCCCTGGTAGGCGGACTTGTAGGCGGCGAGCAGGCTCTCCGGGGTCCACGGCTCGCCCGGGTTGATCGCGGTGGAGAAGTCGTTGGTGCCCAGGCCGATGACGACCAGCTGGGGCCGCCAGGTGCTGGGCACCGGCCACACGTCGCCCTCGACGTTGAGCAGCGCCCGGTCGTAGTAGGTGCGGTAGTTGGTGCCGGGCGAGCCGCCGTTGTAGTTGCGCACCATGCCCAGGCCGGAGAACGCGTTGACCTGGTAGTCGGCGTTGAGCGACTTCGCGGTCAGGGCCCCGTAGCTGATGTCGGTGTTGGTGTTGCGGGTGACGCCGCCGTTGGTGGAGCAGTCGCGGGTGGTGGACAGGTTGCCGTAGCCCACGGTCAGCGAGTCGCCGATGAACTCGACCTGCCGGGTGCGGGCGACCGGCTTGTCCAGCACCTGCCCGCCGGTCGCGGCGACGAACCCGCCGAACTGGCCGGACGTCCACGTGCTCTCGGTCCGCTTGACCAGCCGGACGCGGTGCTCGGCGTTGGCGAGGTTGTTCACCCAGTACGTGGTCTTGCCCGGGGTGACCAGGGTGGCCACGGTCGAGCCGTCGACCTGCACGTCGTAGTCGTTGGCCGAGTCGTCCAGCACGACGCCGACGCCGGTGCCGCGCACGCGGCCCTCGAAGTAGACGCCGGGCCACGAGTAGCGGGCGTCCTTGGTGACGCGGCCCGCGGTGTGGGCCTTGGCCAGCGGGTCCGCGGGGGCGGGCGCGCCGGTGCAGGACGTGCCGTTGAGCGCGAAGTCGGTGGGCACGGGGGTGGTCGAGCCGTTGGCGTTGAAGCCGAAGCTGGTGGACGCCCCGCTGCCCAGCGACCCGTTCCAGCTCGCGTTGGCCACCGAGACCTGCGCGCCGGACTGGGTCGCGGTGCCGCCCCACGACGCGGTGACCGCCTGGCCGCCGCCGAACGACCACGTCAGGCGCCAGCCGTTGACGGCGTCGCCGAGGTTGGCGATCTGCACGTTGGCGGTGAACCCGCCTTGCCACTGGTTGGTCACCTGGTAGTCGACCTTGCACCCCACGGCGGCCTGGGCCGGAGCGCCGCCGATCGTGACGGCCGCGGTCAGCGCGGCGGTGAGGGCGGCGGCTGCCGCCAACCTTGACCGGTGCACTGGGTGTCCTCCGTGGGTGCTGTGCGCAGCGCGGAACGCGCGCGGGGGAAGGGGATCGGCGCGAGGTGGCTGTCCACTGTGGCCGGTGACGGCGAGGCCCCACCGACCGCCACGCGGCGCTGGGAACGCTTTCAAGAAGGTAGCGGAGATGGTGCGAGCCGTGAAGACCTCAGTTTCGGCTTGGCGCTCCGGCCCGCACGGCGCGCGGCGAGGCGCCCAGTTCCCGGCGGCAGGCCTTGTTGAACGCCTGGAGGTCGTCGAACCCCACCGCCGCCGCGACCGCCGGGATGGGCAGGGTCGAGGCGCGCAGCAGGTGCCGGGCCCGCTCCAACCGCCTGCGGCGCACGTAGGCCACGACGGTCAGCCCGGTCTCGGCGCGGAACAGCCTGGTCAGGTGGTTGTGCGACACCCCGGCCACGGCGGCGATCCCGGGCACGGTCAGTGGTTCGGCGAGGTTGGCCTCGATGTGCGCGACGGCGGCGGCCACCGCGCCGTGCCCCGTGCCGGAGGCGGCGAGGTGGGCGACCCGCCACAGCACCGTCCACACCTCGGCCGTCGCCATCGCGGGTTCGGTGTGCGCGACCGTGATGGCGTGCCGCAGGAGGCTGGTGAGCAGCGGCGTTTCGGCTCCGGCGGGTTGCACGACCGGAACCGTGCGAGCGTCTCCTTTGACGGCGAGGCGCAGGTGGACGTAGAGGTGCTCGGACCGGCCTTGGTAGCGGTAGGACACCCGGGCTCCCGGCGGGACGAGGCTCACGTGTCCCGGGCGGATGGCGTGCGTGGTGCCCTCGACGGTCAGCTCGGCGGTGTAGCCGTAGAGGTGCAGTTGCCACAGCTCGGGCAGCAGGAACTCGTCCCGGCGGCTGGCCACGCCGTGCACCGCGACACCCAGGTTCGCCACGACCGGCGGCGAATCGAGACGGACCGCCACCTGATCCATGGTGAAAAATTACCACTAATGGTGAACAGGACCCACGACAGCGCCGCACGGCGCTCCTAGTGTTCGGCGCATGGAAACCACCAGCAACCTGCTCTCCTCGGTGCTGATGGCACGCTTCGCGGCACAGGGGTTCCTCCGCTTCGACTCCGTCGTCCCGGACGACCTCAACGCCGTGGCGATGGACGCCATGCGAGACGGCGTCCCGGACGTGCCCTACGGAGTACCGCTGAGCAAGGCGTTCCCACCCGACAGCTTCGCCCACCGCCTGGTCACCCTCCCGGTCGTGGCGGGGGCGCTGCGCAGCCTCGTCGGGCCGGAGCCCACCGTCGACCACATCGCCGTCCACGTGCGCGAACCCCACGAGGGCAGCGCGCAACCCCTGCACGGCGACGCGATCATCGACACCCGGCGCGACGCGTTCGACGTGCAGCTCATGTACTACCCGCACGAGGTCACCGCGGACATGGGCGGCACGCTGCTGGTCCCCGGCAGCCACCTGCGCCTGACCAACGAGAGCGACACCGGCCGCTACCAGAACCTGCGCGGCCAGATCCGCCTGACCTGCCCCGCCGGCACGGTCCTGTTCCTGCACCACGGCATCTGGCACGGCGGCCGGCGCAACGACTCCGCACAGCGCCGCTACATGTTCAAGACCCGGTTCAACCCCACCACACCGCAGGTCCGCCTGTGGGACACCGCCGACCTCGACGACCCCGCCGTCCGCGCCGAACTGACCACGACGTTCCCGTGGTACGAGTTCGCGACCGGGCGACTGGAGGTCTACAACCGGATCAAGCTGTGGCGGACGCTGACCGGCGACGACACCTTCGACATCGACTACTGGGCGACCAGGGTGAGCAACCGTCCGGGGAGGACCGCGTGAAGCAGCAAGTCCTGGTGCTCTACTTGTCGTCGTCGGCCCTGGACGACCGGGTCGTGGGCTGGGCGCGCTACGACGGCACCGGCCGCAGCAACCCCACCACCGGCGACAGCGACGGCGACGAGCCGCCGTACGAGACGGGTGTGGACGCCCTGCGCGACGGTTGGCGGCTCTTCCAGGCGTCTCAACTGATCCCGCCCTACCCCGGGCACGAGTACGACACGTCCTTCATGAAGCACGAGTTCCTGTTCGAGAAGCTGGAATGACCACCGAGGACTAGGGCCACACCCCGGCCACCAGGTCCGCCACCGTGTGGGCGTGGACCCCCGGCAGAGGACCCGCCACCGCCCGCACGTGGTCCTCCGCCGGCCCCGCCAACCCGTCGTAGATCGCGGCGAACAACTCCCGCGCGGGCTCCCGCGGCCAGTCCGCCGGCAGCAACGGACGCGGCAACCCCGGGTCCAGCACCGGCAACCGCCGGTAGGTGTCCATCACCTCGGTCCGGGTCCGGACGGCCTCCGCCCCGCTGATCCGCCCCAGCCGGTCCCGCAGCGACCCCCACCGCCGGATGAAGGCGTCGTACCGCTCGGCGATGGCCGCCGTGTCCCACGCCTCCACCGGATCCCGCCCGATCGACTCCCCCAGCGCGACGTGCCGGGCCCGGAACACCGTCACCGCGCCGGAGGCGAGCCCGGCGAAGTGCGGCCCGGCCTCCTCGGTCAGGTCGTGCGGCGAGATCCACAGCCCGTCGTAGAGCGGGGCGCACCCCAACCACCGCAACTTGCCCCGCAACTCGCGCCGCCCCACCACGTCCCCCTGGGGCAGCGAGAAGGCGATCAACGTCCAGCACTCGTCCCAGTCGACGTCGGGCGCGGGCGCGAACAACACCCGACCGCCCGCCGACAACACCGCCGCGGCGGCCTCGGTCAACCGGTACGAACTGGCCCGCCCCTGCCTGCTCCCCTCCAGCACCCCGCGCCGAGCGAGCCGGCTGATCGTGGCGCGCGCCCCGGCGTGGCTCACGCCGGCCTCGCCGAGCAGCGCCACGATCGCCGCCGAGGGCAGCCAGGCGCGGGCGCGCAGGGTGTAGTCCGCCAGCAGCGTCACCGCCACCCCCTGCGGCGAGCCGCCGCTCTGCCGGCGCGGGAGCCGAACGTCGTCCGGGAAGATCTCTTCGATGTCGTACGGGCTGGTCACATCGGCTCCGGCACGTTCGGGACGGCGATCACCCCGACTCTAGTCGGCACCGAAGTCGACACCGACTCTGGTTGAGACGCTCGATTGACAGTTCTTGGTTCTCCCGGGAAGGTAAGTGTCACACGTCGGGCAGCACCCACGTGGACACCGCCACCCCCCACCGACCGTTGCGCGAAACGAAGGGGTCAAGCGCATGAAGGTCAGAACGAGCGTGGTGTTCGCCGCGGTGGCGTCGCTGGCCGTGGCCGGCCTGGTCACCGCGGTGCCCTCGGCCTCGGCGGCGACGCTGACCGAGGTCACCAACTTCGGGAACAACCCCGGCGGGATGCGGATGCACGTCTACGTGCCCGACGCACGTCCCGCCAACCCCGGTGTCGTGGTCGCCATGCACGGCTGCGGCGGCTCGGGTCCCGGGTTCTACTCGGGCAGCGAGTTCGCCGCCCAGGCCGACCGACACGGCTTCATCGTCATCTACCCCAGCGCCCAGCAGCAGGCGGGTTTCGGG
This sequence comes from Saccharothrix variisporea, assembly GCF_003634995.1. Taxonomy (GTDB): domain Bacteria; phylum Actinomycetota; class Actinomycetes; order Mycobacteriales; family Pseudonocardiaceae; genus Actinosynnema; species Actinosynnema variisporeum. The sequence goes on from NZ_RBXR01000001.1 coordinate 1,176,725, forward strand.
AACTGCTTCGACACCTGGTCCGACGCCGCCAAGCGCCGGGACGGCGGCAGCGATCCCGTCTCCATCATCTCGATGATCAACTACGTCAAGCAGCGCTACGCGGCCGACGGGAACCGGGTCTACGCCACGGGTTCGTCCTCCGGCGGCATGATGACCAACCACATGCTGGCCCTGTACCCGGACGTCTTCAAGGCGGGCGCCGCGTTCATGGGCGTCCCGTTCAACTGCTTCGCCAACGCCGCCGACTACCCACCCGGCAGCAGCAAGTGCACGGGAGGCGGGGGTGCGAACCGCACACCCCAGCAGTGGGGCGACGCGGTCCGCCAGGCCTACCCCGGCTACACCGGTCCCCGTCCTCGGGTCCAGCTCTGGCACGGCACCAACGACACCCTGGTCCCCTACGCGTTGCTGCAAGAAGAGATCGAGCAGTGGACCAACGTCTTCGGGTTGAGCCAGACGCCCAGCTCCACCGACACCCCGCAATCGGGGTGGAACCGCCGCCGCTACAACGACAGCGCGGGGACGACGCAGGTGGAGGCGTACAGCATCCAGGGTGCCGGTCACTCCCTTCCCGGCGCGGGTATGGCGGCACAGGCCATCGCCTTCTTCGGGCTGGACAAGCCGCCCACATCTACGACCACCAGCACTAGCACCACGACTAGCACTACGACTAGCACTACGACTAGTTCGACAACGACGACGACCACCACCACCACGCCGCCGCCCGGTGCCTGCCAGGTCACCAGCACGGTGAACGCCTGGAACACCGGGCTGACAGAGAACCTCACCATCACCAACACGAGCGCGACGACGATCAACGGCTGGTCCTTGACCTTCACCCTCCCGAGCGGCCAGACCATCACGTCCGGCTGGAACGCCACCTACACGCCGACCTCGGGCCAGGTGACGGCGAAGAACGTCAACTACAACGCCGCCCTGCCGCCGAACACCCCCACCACCATCGGCTTCCAGGCGAACCACACCGGGAACACGGCGAAGGCAACGACCTTCAGCCTCAACGGCACACCCTGCACCACGAACTGACAAAAGCGAGCGCTCGCCGCGCGGCAGGCCCCCGGGGTAGGAAGGGCGTCGGTTCCTTTCCCCGTCCGGCCTGCCGGAGGCAACCACACTTGGCCCGTTTGAGCAACCGGAAAAGCTGGTTGCACAAACGGGCCAAGCGCGGTTGGGCTGCGCCCAGGCCGGACGGGGAAAGAAACCGAGGCCCTTCCTGTGGGCTGTGCAGCTCGGGCTCGCGCCTTCGGCGCAAAAGCGGCGCGGCCGGTGAGTGTGGGGTGGCGTGGGCTTGCGGCCGGTGGGGGGCGTGGGCTTGCGGCCGGTGAGTGGGTGGTGGCAGTGGGCTTGCGGCCGGCGGGTCCGAACGGCGGGCTGGGGGGTGGGGCGCGGAGGGTGGTGCAGCGGCGGTCGAGGTGAGGAAAAGCCCGGCGCTGTCCCGTGGAGGGGCAGCGCCGGGCCTGTGAGGAGACTCAGAACTGGGAGAGGAAACGCCAGGCCTCGCCCTTGGTCCAAGTTCGGATGCCGCTCTCGCAAGCACACCCGTCCACGGGGCCGGGCATGTGTCCACCGTCGAACGCCGCCCACTGCACCGGGTAGCCGGCGCGGCAGGAGTACGTCGTCGTGATGTGGGTCAGGCTGCCGGCGCTGGGCTCACGTGGGCTTTGGGCCGTGCAGCCGTTGTTGCGCACGAACGTGTCGCGCAGGCCGCGACCGAGGCCGATGTTCAGCACGTTGTCCGAGATGCCGTGGATGCCGAAGTACGCGATCGGCTGCGTGCCGCCCGAGCACCCGCTCAGCTGGGCACCCGAGTACACCACGACCGCGCGGAACACCGTCGCCCGCGAGCAGGCCAGCGAGTAGCTCATCCCGCCGCCGTAGCTGAAGCCCATGGCGAAACGCTGAGCCGTGTTGACGCACAGCGCGCTTTCGATCCGCTTGATCATGTCGTCGACGAACACGACGTCCTCACCGCCGGAGTTCGCCCAGCCGTTGCCGAACCCCTGGGGTGCGACCAGGATCGCGCTGTTGTTCGACTGCTCCTGCATCCCGTAGTACGACCACGCCGTGCCGCTGGTGCCGCCGGACGAGACGTCGTTCATGGTGCCGCCGCGCCAGTGGAACGCGAAGATCAGCCGGTACTGCCGGTTCGGGTCGTAGCCGTCCGGCACGCGCAGGATGAACTGCCGGCTCTTGCCGCTGGTGGTGATGTTGTGCGTGCCGCTGGACAGGCCGGGGGCCTTGCCGCAGCCCGAACCGCCGGGGGTGCCGCCGCCGTCGACCTTGGCCAGCTGCCACTGCTGGTTGGCGCCGCCCGTGTCGGTGTACTGCACGACGTTGGCGCCGTCCGCCGTGGACGCGCCCTGCACCTCCACGGCCTTGTTGCTGTGCCTGGCGATCAGCCGGACATAGCCGCCGTCCGAATCCGCCAACCGGAACTGCTGGTTGGTGCCGGTGTGCTCGGTCCACTGCTGGACGGTGGCACCGTCGGCGGTCGAGGCTCCGGAGACGTCCAGGACCTTGCCGGAGTGCCGGGCGCGCACCTTGTAGTAGCCGCCGCCGGCGTCGACGAACTGGAACTGCTGGTTGGTGCCGTCGTTGCGGGTCCACTGCGCGATCCGGGTGCCGTCGCTGGTCGCCGCCCCGTACACGTCCATGGCCTTGCCGCTGTTGCGGTTGACGAGCACGTACCACGCGGTGGGGTCCACGGTCGCCGCCGACGCGGCCGGGGCGCTGACGACGGACACGGCGGAAGCCAAGCCCGTCACCAGCAGCCCGGCCGCCGCGACGGCGACTCCTCGCCCTAGTCGTTCGAAACGCAAACGAACCACTCCTTCACTCATGCGGGCAGGGTCCACCGCTGGTTCGTGCCGCCGTGGCACGACCAGACGATCAGCTGGGTGCCGTCGGCCGACGAGCCGCCGTTGGCGTCCAGGCACTTGTTCGAGGCCGCGTTCACCAGCGACCCGTTGGCACCGGCGGTCCAGTTCTGGTTCGCGCCGCCGTTGCACGTCCACAGGCGCACCGCGCTGCCGTCGCCGGTGCCGGCGGCGTCCATGCACTTGCCCAGGGATCGCAGCGTCGAACCCTCGACGGTCCACTGCTGGTTCGCGCCGCCGTGGCAGGTCCACAGCTGGATGCGCGCGCCGTCCGCGCTGCTGTTGCCGCTGACGTCCACGCACTTCCCGCTCGCCGACTTGATCGGGCCGACGCGCGGGGTGGGGGTAGTGCCGCCCAGTTCCTTGATGCGCACGTTGCGGAACGACACGTCGTCGCCGGTGGCGTGGTTCTGCAGGCCGATGTGACCGGACGCCAGGGAACGCACGGGGTCGGTGTTGGTGAAGTCGTTGATCTTCACCCCGTTGAGGAACACCTGGAGCCGCTCACCCTCGACGAGGAGCTCGTAGGTGTTCCACTCCCCCGGCGGGTTCAGCGCCGCGTCGCGCGCGGTGATGTCGGCGCTCTTGAAACCGTAGATCGACCCGGTGGTGCGGTCGGCGGTGTCGGTGGCGTCGATCTGCACCTCGTACCCGTTGGCCATCGCCGAGTTCGGGTCCGAGCTGGGCGGGAAGCCCACGAACACGCCCGAGTTGTCGTCGCCGTCGACCCGCCAGTCCAGCTTCAGCGAGTACGACTTGAACTCCTTGGCGCTGTACCAGTACAGGCCCTGGCCGCCCGTGGACCGCAGGGTCGCGTCGCTGTTGGTGAACCCGCCCGGACCGGCCTGCGACCAGCCCGTGGTGGAGCCGTTGAACAGCGTGGTGTACCCGGTCTCCGGGCGGCAGTCGGCCTTGGCCCGGCCGGACGCGTACCGCAGGCCGCCCAGGACCATCGACCGGAACCCGGTCTCGGAGTAGGACGACTGCGTGTGGCCGCTGCCGGTGTAGAACGACCGGCCGCTGCTGATCGCCTTGCACCAGGTGTGCGGGTGGTCGCCGCCCATCGAGCCGCCGGAGTACGACGACTCGTCCAGCGTGGCCAGGACCCGCGCGGTGGAGCGGGGGTTGGTGCGGTAGTTGTACCACTCGTCGGTGCGCACCCAGGTCGGGCTCAGGTGAGCCGTCGCCGGGTGGGCGCGGTTCTCCACCTTCACGGTCGCCTGCTGGATCGCCGGGTGCGAGGAGAACCACGCGCCCACCAGCTCGCCGTAGAAGGGCCAGTCGTACTCGGTGTCGGCCGCGGAGTGGATGCCGACGTACCCGCCGCCACCCCGGATGTAGGTCTCGAACGCGCCCTGCTGGGTGTTGTCCAGGACGTCGCCGGTGGTGTTGAGGAACACCACGGCCTCGTACTTGGCCAGGTTGGTGGCGTTGAACTGGCTGGAGTCCTCGGTGGCGGTCACCGTGAAGTTGTTGGCCGCACCCAGGTCCCGGATCAGCTGGATGCCCTGCGGGATCGAGTCGTGCCGGAAACCCGCGGTCTTGGAGAACACCAGCACGTCGTAGGGCGCGTCGGCGGCCGAGGCCGGCGGTGCGGCGCCGACCGCCGAGGCGAGCAGCGCCGCCGCGGCGACGCCGAGCGCCCGCCGGAAGGACGGGATCTTCATCTCACTCCTCCTTGAGCCATCAGGGCAGCGTCCAGCGCTGGTTGGTGCCGCCGTGGCAGGACCAGATGATCAGCTGCGTGCCGTCGGCCGTCGAAGCGCCGTTGGCGTCCAGGCACTTGTTGGACTTGGCGTTGACCAGGGACCCGTTGGACCCGACCGACCAGTTCTGGCTGGTGCTGCCGTTGCAGGTCACGAGCTGGACGTTGGTGCCGTCCGCGGTGCCGCCGGCGGCGGTGTCCATGCACTTGCCCAGCGACCGCAGCGTGGTGCCCTGCACGGTCCACTGCTGGTTGGTGCCGCTGTTGCACGTCCAGAGCTGGATCTTGGTGCCGTCCGCGGTGCTGCCGCCGCTGACGTCCACGCACTTGCCGCCCGGCCCGGTGATCGGTCCGGTGCGGGTGCCCGTACCGGTCCCGAAGGTGAAGGCGTCCACGTCGAACAGGTAGCCCGTGCCGCTGCCCGCGAAGGTCAGGTACAGCGGGCCGGACGTGGTCGGCACGTTCGACAGCGTGGCCGAGACCTCGGTGAACGTCTCCCAGCCGCCGGTCACCGGGACCGTCGCGGTGCCCAGGACCGTGCCGGTGGCGGACCCGGTGCGCACCGAGATCGTGCCGCCCGCGCCGCCCGAGGACACCCGCGCGGTGAACCGGTTGGCGCCGGTCAGGTTGTACGGGGTGAACGAGATCCAGTCGCCGTTGTGCACGTCGCCGACCGTGCGCCCGCCCTCGGCGGCCGTCTTGTCGTACAGGCCCACGCCCGACATGGACGAGTAGTGCTCGGCCTGCCGGTGGCGCGGCTGGAGGGTGTGCTGGGTGTGCGTGGTCGCCGGGGCCACGCCGTTCGCGCCGTTGTCGGTGTACTCGGCGTCGAACACCGCGAACAGGTTGGCCGCCGTGTCGTGCTCGCCGTCGGCCGGGATCTGGATCGAGCCGGAGCAGCCGTTGACCGAGGTGATCGGGTGGCCGTGGCTGTCGTGGCCCAGGACGTAGCTCAGCTTGACCCGCGTGCAGTCGATCGTGCCGTCCTCGGCGTCGGTGACGGTGATCGTGAACGGGATGGTGTCGCCGAAGCTGAACAGGGATCCGTTGGCCGGGGTGTTCAACGTGACGACCGGGGCGGTGTTGCCGACCGTGATGACCACGTTGGTGCTGCCGGTGAGCCCGGCCGGGTCGCGCACGGTGAGCGTGACGGTGTACTGGCCGTTGGCGGTGAAGGTGTGGCTGGGGTTGGCCGCCGTGGACGAGGTGCCGTCACCGAAGTTCCACGCGTAGGTCAGCGCGCCACCCTCCGGGTCCGACGACCCGGCCGACGAGAAGTCCACCGTGAGCGGCGCCGCGCCGGAGGTCTTGTTCGCCGCCGCCTTCGCGATCGGCGCGCGGTTGTTGCCGCTGCCGATGTACTCGATGCGGTAGAGCGCGGAGCTGGCGTCGCCGCTGCCCCAGCCGGTGCCGTAGTCCAGCACGTACAGCGCGCCGTCCGGACCGAAGGCGGCGTCCATGACCTGCGTGCCCTTCCACGGGAAGTCGCTGACCTGCCCGGGCGAGCCGTCGGCGTTGACGTCGATGGCCTTGATCCAGCGGCGGCCGAACTCGGTGGCGAACACGTGCCCGTCCAGCGACTGCGGGAACTTCACCGTCGACGGGTTGTTCGGGTCGTACCGGTAGACCGGCGCGGCCATCGGCGACTCGGACCCGCAGCCGAACGCGGAGAACGAGCAGTTGTCGTAGGTGATCCACGCCGCCTTCGCGGCGGGCAGGTTGGTCAGGCCGGTGTTGTTGGGCGAGTTGTTGACCGGCGCGGCGCAGTTGAACCGGCTGCCGGACGGACCGGACGGGAACGTGTAGTCCACGTAGGTCTCGTTGGTGGTGTTGCCGCCCGTGCAGTAGGGCCACCCGAAGTTGCCGGCCGAGGTGATCCGGTTGAACTCGACCTGGCCGGCCGGTCCGCGCGTGCTGCTGGCCGAGCCCGCGTCCGGGCCGTAGTCGCCCAGGTAGATCGTGCCGGTCGCCTTGTCCACGTTGAACCGGAACGGGTTGCGCAGGCCCATCGCGTAGATCTCGGGCCGGGTGCGGGCGGTGCCGGGCGCGAACAGGTTGCCCGCCGGGATGGTGTACGTGCCGTTCGGCTCCGGGTGGATGCGCAGCACCTTGCCGCGCAGGTCGTTGGTGTTGCCGGCGCTGCGCTGGGCGTCGTAGGCCGGGTTGCGGCCCGAGCGCTCGTCGATCGGGGTGTACCCGCTGGAGTCGAACGGGTTGGAGTCGTCGCCGGTGGACAGGTACAGGTTGCCGGCCGCGTCGAAGTCGATGTCGCCGCCGACGTGGCAGCACATGCCCCGGCTGGTCGCCACGTCCAGCACGGTGACCTGGGTGGACATGTTGAGCGTGAAGTCGGCGTTCAGGGTGATCCGGGCCAGCCGGTTCACGCCGTTCCACGCCGAGAAATCCGTGCCGCTGGCGGGCGCGTCACCGCCCGGGGTGTTCAGCGGCGGGGCGTAGTAGACGAAGATCTGCCGGTTCGTGGCGAAGTTCGGGTCCGCCGCGATGCCCTGCAGGCCTTCCTCGTCGTGGGTGTAGACGGGGATGTTGCCGATGACGGACGTGGTCCCGGACGCTGTGGTGCGCCGGATGGTGCCGTTGCGCGAGGTGTGCAGGACCGAGCGGTCCGGCAGCACCGTCATCGACATCGGCTCGCCCATCTCGGCGACGCCCTTGGCGAGCTCGACCTGCTGGAAGTCGGCCGGGTTGACGGTGTGCGCGGCGGCGGTCGGTGCGGTCGCGGTCGTGACGGCCACCGCGCCCGCCACGACCAGGAGGGCGGCCGGGAGTGCCGCCTTGAGTCGTTCTCTCATGGCTGGAGGGGAACCTTTTCGTGAGGTCGCGTCAGACGCGGGTGAGCTGGAAGCGCTGGTTGGAATTGCCGGTGTAGGTCCACTGGGAGATGCGGGCGCCGTCGGCCGTGGAGGCGCTCCAGACGTCGAGCGCCAGGCCGCTGACCCGGTTGACCAGGCTGATCGCGCCGCCGCCGTGGTCGACGACCCGCCACTGCTGGGACGTGGAGCCGGAGTCGGGCTGCTGGGTGATGTCCGCGCCGGTCGCGGTGCCGCTGGGGGTCAGCACCAGGCCGCTGTGCCGCGCCCGGACCCGGTAGTAGTTGTCACCGGAGGACAGGAAGTCGAACTGCTGGTTCAGGCCGCTGCCGACCGTCCACTGGATCAGTTGCGCCCCCGCCGCCGTGGACGCACCGCTGATGTCGGCCGCCTTGCCGCTGTGCGACGCGACGAGCCGGTAGTTCACGCCGACCTGCACACCGCCGCCGGGCGTGGTGCCGCCGTTGAGCGCCGCGAGCACCGAGTCGTACGCGGGCTTCTTGTTGCCCGAGCGGTCGAACAGCAGCGGGTTCTCACTCGCGCGCCACGAGTCGCTGTCCCGGATGCCCCACGTCGTGATGCCGGTGCAGCGCGCGACCGCCATGCACGCCTGGACGACGTTGCTGTACTGCGTGGACCCCGCGCCCGCGATGTCCAGCTCGGTCAGCTGCACGTCCACGCCCAGCGCCGCGAAGTTGGTGATCGTGGTGCGGAACGCGCTCGGCGCGCCGCCGGAACCGAAGTGCGACTGCAGGCCCACGCAGTCGATCGGGACGCCACGGGCCTTGAAGTCGCGGACCATGTTGTACATGCCCTGCGTCTTGGCCGCGTTCCAGTCCTCGACGTTGTAGTCGTTGTAGCAGAGCTTCGCGGCCGGGTCGACGGCGCGGGCCGTGCGGAAGGCCTCCTCGATGAACCCGTCGCCCAGCCGCTGGCGGAAGATCGAGTTCCGCAGCTGGGTGGTGCCGTCGGCGAACGCCTCGTTGACCACGTCCCACGCCTCGATCTGGCCCTTGAAGTGGGTCATGACGTTGGTGATGTGGTTGTTCATCACGCTGCGCAGGGTGTTGGCGTCCTGGATGTTGGTCACCCAGGCGGGCAGCTGCGAGTGCCAGACGAGGGTGTGGCCGCGCATGCGCTTGCCGTTGGCGCGGGCGTGGCTCACGATCCGGTCGGCCGGGCCGTAGTTGAAGCTGCCGCGGGCCGGCTCGGTCGCGTCCCACTTCATCTCGTTCTCGGGCGTGATGGAGCTGAACTCGCGGTTGAGGATCGTCGTGTACTGGCTGTCACCGAGCCGCCCCGCGGCCACGGCCGCGCCGAAGTAGCGGCCGGTCTGCGCCGCCGCCGCGCCCAGCGTGGTCTCCGCGGCCGAAGCGGTCGGCGCGAGCGTGGCGGCGGTGGTCAGGGCGAGTGCGGAGGTCAGGAGTGCCTTCCGCCATCGGGTCGAGCGGGTGTGCCGGGTCATGCTTCTCCTTCGCCGTTGGAGGATGGCCGCCCCAGCTGTCCGGGAGCGCTCCCAGACGTGGGATGGCAACGGGGTCGGCGGGTCCCCCGCACCGGGAGGACCCGCCGACCCGCGGTCTGCTAGCGACCGGGCAGGCGCCAGGTCTGGTTGAGCGGACTGGCCTGGGTCACCGGGTTGCAGGTCCACTGGTGCACCAGCGCACCGGGCGTGGTCGACACCGCGTTGACGTCGACGCACTTGCCGCTGTGCCGTGCCACCAACTGATAGTCGCGGGCGTCGCTGCCGGCGTAGGTGACCTTGCGCAGGGTGTACTGCTGGTTCGCGTTGCCGTGGCAGGCCCACTGGATGACCGCGGCACCGTCCGAAGTGGACGCGGCGTTGACGTCCAGGCACTTGCCGGACTGGCGGTTGACCACCGTGAAGGTGTCCGTCTGCCCCGGCACCGGGGTGAACGTCCACCGCTGCTCGTCACCCGTGCCGCAGGCCTGTTGCTGCTGCTGGGTGCCGTCGCTGGTGCTGCGGTTGGGGTTGGTCAGGCACTGCTGCGAGTGCTGGGCGACCGCGGTGGACTCGAACGACCCGCCGCCGGTGTCGCCGGGCGGCAGCAGGGTGATGGTGAAGGTGTCGTCGATCGCGGTGTGCGGGAGGTTCACCGTCGTGCCGTTGTTGGACAGCGTGACGACGGTGTTCAGCACCGGCACCGGACCGGCCACCGCCGCGCCACCGTTGTGCGGGATGCGCTCGGCGACCACCCGCACCTGGTTGTTCACCACGACACCGCTGACGGTGTCCAGCCGGCGCAGGTTCACCGCGATGTTGCCGGTCGTCCGGCCGCCGCCGACGAGGACCTTCGCGCTGCCGGTGTCCTTGGTGGCGTAGGCGTCGTAGTTCGCGCTCGCGGTGACCGCGGTGCTCAGGCCGGTCTGCGAGCCGTAGAACTTGTAGACCCACCACTCGCCCTTGGGCTGGTGGCGGCCCGCCGAGTCGCGCACGAGCAGGCTGGCCAGGTCGTTGTGCAGGCTGCCGCCGCTGGCCCAGTTCGCCCGCAGGCCGTCCGCGCCGGCCCGTTCCAGCCGGGCGATGTACCAGGCGCCGTCGGCGGGGTTCTGCTCGTTGGAGGCCGCGTACTCGTTGATCTGGTACGGGCGCGGGTGCGGGATGCCGCGCGCGTCCAGGCTGGAGTTGGCCGCCGCCACGTTCGCGACCGGGTCGCTGGGCAGGGCGTGCCAGCTGACGATGTCGGGCACGACGTTGTTGGCGCGCACGAAGTCCAGGTACTGCGTCCACCAGCCCGGCGAGGTCGACGGCACGCCGGCCAGGCTGGGGCCGACGATCAGCTGGTTGGGGAACTCCGCGCGGATGCGCTGGTAGGTCCGCCGCCAGAGCTCGAAGTACTGGGACTGCGGGCGGTTCCAGAAGATCGTGATGTTGGGTTCGTTCCAGATGTCCCACTGGACGGGGACGCCGGTCGCGCGGACGTCGGCGAACAGGCGGGTCAGGAAGGCGTCGTAGTCGGCCCAGTTGCCGTTGTCACCGGGGAAGCGCGAGATGCCGTAGCCGTCCGCGCCCCACAGGTCGTGCGGCAGCAGGACGAACTCCCCGCCGAGCGCGCGCGTGCGCAGCAGCTGGGCGCGGGTGGCGTTCCACCGCCGGTCGTACTTGCCCGACACCCAACCGCCGGGGCTGTCCAGCTGCGCGCCGCCGGCGCGCATGTAGCGGAACTTGACGTCCTTGAAGAAGTTGTCGGCCGGAGCGGAGGCGTCCTCGGTCATGCCGTAGATCCAGCCCGAGGCCCGGTAGGTGGGCGCGGCGCCGGTCACGGAGAAGTCGACGCCGAGCGATTCGTCGGCGGCCTGTGCGGGCAGGCCGACCATCGGTAACGCGGTCAAGACCGCGAGCAGTACAGCGAGGGCGCGCAGCCGTCGACGGGTGGTGTCCACAAGAGACTCCCGGTGCAGGGACGGGTCGTGGTGGAGCCACGGCTCCCCGGCGGCGCGGAGGTTTCAGTTCGCCGTTGAACCATGAGCAACTCCGACGGATCGAGTCAAGCGATGACAGGTCGAACCGATTCGATCGCGGGCTCACCGTACGCGTGCGGCCCCGCGCAGCGCAACGGTTGCGCCAATCGAAACGCTCCGACCGGCCGAAGACGCGCAGGTCAACGCCGGCGTGCCGGGCTGTTCGACCGCCGGGTCAGCGCCTGCGGGCACCCGTGCTGGAGCGCAGGGTCACCGGGGGCACGAGCAAGGCGTGCCGGGGCGTCGCACCGGGGTTGGCGATCTGCTCCACCAGCAGTTCCAGGGCCAACCGGGCCATGTCGGCGGCCGGCACGTCCGCGGCGGTCAGCGGCGGGTGGAAGTCCTCCGCCAGGTGGTCGGCGATGACACCGGTGATCGAGAAGTCGCGCGGGACCTCCAGCCCGGCGTGGTGCAGCGCGCGTTGCAGGCCCGGCAGGGCGGCTTCGTTGATGGTCACCAGCCCGGTGACGTCGGGGTAGTCGGCGCGGATCTCCTCGAAGCACGCATAACCCGCACCCGGCTCGTCGGCACAGGTCACCACGTGCCCCCGCACGCCGCGCTGCTCGGCCGCCTCCAGGAACCCGGCCGTGGACCGCGCCGCCGGGCCGTAGCCGGACGCGACGAGCTCGGCCGAGCGGTTGACCAGCACGACCTCCTCGTGCCCCAGGTCGGCCAGGTGGTGCACGCACCTCTTGATCAGCGCCGCGTAGTCCACGTCCACCCACCACGACGCGCCGGGGTGCTCGACGTGGCCGATGGTGACGAAGGGCAGGCCGCTCTCCTCCAGCGTGGCCACCCTCGGGTCGTCCAGCAGTATCTCCATCAGGATCACGCCGTCGACGCGCCGACCGGTGACGATCCGCTCGAAGGACCGGTAGTGCCAGCCGCCGCTGGGTGACAGCAGCACGTCGAGGTCGTGGGCCGCCGCCGCCTCGACGACCCCGGCGACGAACCCGAGCTGCACGCCGGTCAGCCGCGTGCCGGCGGGCGGGATGACCAGGCCCAAGGTGCGCGTCCGACCCTCGGCCAGGGCGCGCGCGCTGGCGTTGGGGCGGTAGCCCAGCTCGCTGATCACGTCGTTGATCCGCTTGGCGGTGGCCTCGGCGACCGGTCGCTTCCCGCTGAGCGCGTAGGACACCGTGCTGCGCGACACGCCCGCACGCCTGGCGATCTCGCCGATGTTCATGCGCTCACCGTCCAACCGATTCGATTAGCTATTCGACGCATTCGACTGGCGTCGATGATACGGCTTCCTGGGGCTTGCGCACCGTGGCCAAGGTCATTACGTTGACGTAACAGCGCACCGGTCGAACCGGTTCGACCCGTTCGCCCGGACGTGGACCTCCGGAAGGGACGCCTGATGCAGCGCACTCCGATCGCCCGGCGGCTGGCCGCGGCACTGGTCGCGGTCGGACTCGCCGCCGCCGGGTGTTCGTCCTCCTCCGGGGGCGGGGGTGGGGGCGCGTTCGAGCTGTGGGACCCCTACCCGCACTTCGACGCGAGTTCCGAGTGGGCCAAGGTCATCGACCGGTGCGGGCAGCAGAACGGGGTGAAGGTCGAGCGGCAGTCCTACGACACCACCGACCTGACCAGCAAGGTGCTGCTGGCCGCCCAGCAGGGCACCGCGCCGGAAGTGCTCGTGGTGGACAACCCCGTCGTCTCCACGCTGGCCGAGGCGGGTGTGCTCAAGTCCAACCAGGACAGCGGGTTGGACGCGTCCGCCGCCGCGCCCAACCTGGTCGCCGCCGCCCAGACCGGCGGCAAGACCTACGGCGTGCCCATCGGCGCCAACACCCTGGGCCTGTACTACAACAAGCCCGTGCTCAACGCCGCCGGCGTGGACCCGGCGACGATCACCGACTGGGCCTCCCTCGACGCCGCCCTGGCCAAGGTCGCCGCCGCCGGGCGCAAGGGCATCACGTTCGCGGCGATCGGCACCGAGGAGGGCACGTTCCAGTTCCTGCCCTGGTTCTGGGGTGCGGGCGCGAACCTGACCAAGTTGGACTCCCCCGAGGCGGAGTCCGCGCTCGCGCTGTGGAAGTCGTGGCTGGACAAGGGTTACGCGACCGACACCGCCATCGGCAACACGCAGGTCGTGAGCTGGCAGGAGTTCGCGACCGGCGAGTACGCCTTCGCCGAGAACGGCACCTGGAACCTGGCCAACGCCGCCAAGACCGGTTTCGAGGTCGGCGTCCTGGCGATCCCGGCCCGCTCCGGCGGCGTCGCGCCCGCCCCGACCGGCGGCGAGTTCGTCACCGTGCCCGCGCAGCGCGACAGCGCCACCGAGGCCACCGCCGCGAAGGTCGCGGCCTGCCTGGTCAGCCCGGACAACGTGCTGGCCACCGACACCGCGCTGACCTACGTCTCCGCCGTGCCCTCGGTGCGGGACAAGCAGGTCGCCCAGCAGCCCGAGCTGAAGGTGTGGGCGGAGGCGGTGCAGGCGGCCAAGGGCCGGACCGGCGACGGCCTGGGCACGAAGTACCCGCGCATCTCCCAGCCCCTGTGGACGGCCGTGCAGGCGGCGCTGACCGGGGCGAAGTCGCCGCGGGAGGCACTGGCCGAGGCCGCGTCCGCCGCGGCGAAGTGACCCGTGCCGCACACCGGAACCGACCTGCCGGAGCGACTCGCCCCACCCGGTCGGCCCACTCGGGACACCCCGCCCGCACGCCCCACCCGGGAACCCCGGCTCACCGAGTCGTCGCGCCGGCAGCTCGCCGGGTGGGCGTTCCTGCTGCCCCTGGTCGCCTACCTGCTCCTCTGCTACGCCTACCCGCTCCTGACCAACATCGACCTCAGCGTCCGCGACCACACCGTCCGGTCCTTCGTGTACGGTGGCGCCCCGCTGGTCGGCCTGCGCAACCACGTCCAGGTCTTCACCGACCCCACCTTCCGCACCGCGCTGGTCAACACGGTCCTGTTCACCGCCGGTTCGCTGGTCTTCCAGTACGCCATCGGCCTCGCGCTGGCGGTGTTCTTCTCCCGCAACTTCCACCTCTCGGCGATCCTGCGCGCCCTGTTCCTGGTCCCCTGGCTCATGCCGCTGATCGTGTCCGCCTCGACCTGGGCGTGGATGCTCAACAGCGAGGCCGGGGTGGTCAACGCCGCCCTCAAGACCTTCGGCATCGACAAGGTCGCCTGGCTGACCTCGCCGGACTGGTCGCTGGTCGCGGTCACGGTCGCCAACATCTGGATCGGCATCCCGTTCAACCTGGTCGTGCTCTACAGCGGCCTGAAGAACATCCCGGACCACGTCTACGAGGCCGCCGCGCTGGACGGCGCGGGTGAGTGGCAGAAGTTCCGGCACATCACCTTCCCGATGCTGCGGCCGGTGTCCGCGGTGACGCTGCTGCTCGGGCTGGTCTACACGCTCAAGGTCTTCGACGTCATCTGGATCATGACCCGGGGCGGACCCAGCGGCTCGTCCACCACGTTCGCCACCTGGTCCTACGAGCTGGGCTTCGGCAACGCCCTGCCCCGCTTCGGCCCCAGCGCGGCGGTGGGGAACGTGCTGATCCTGCTCGCCGTGGCCGCCGGCCTGCTCTACGTGCGGCTCCAACGCCACCAGGAGGCAGCGACATGAGGTGGTGGCGCACCGCGGTGGGCCTGCTGCTCACCGCCGTCATGCTGTTCCCGGTCTACTGGATGGTCGCCGTCTCGCTGACCCCCGCCGACCGGATGCGCAAGTCGCCGCCCGACCTGTTCCCGCTCGCACCGACCTTCGACGGGTACGCCCGCGTGCTGCGCGAGCAACTGCCCTACTTCGGCACCAGCGCGCTGGTCGGCGTGGGGGTGGTCGCGGTGACGTTGGTGCTGGCCGCGCCCGCCGCCTACGCGCTGGCCAAGCTGCGCCCCCGCGGCCGGGCGCCGCTGCAGTTCGTGCTGCTGGTGGCGCAGATGATCCCGGGGATCATCATGGCCCTGGGCTTCTACAGCGTCTACGTGCGGCTGGGCATCACGAACACGGTGTGGGGCTTGATCTTCGCCGACTCGACCATCGCCGTGCCGTTCGCGGTGCTGGTGCTGACGTCGTTCATGGCGTCGGTGCCCGACGAACTGGTGCAGGCGGCGCGGATCGACGGCGCCGGGCCGGTGCGCGTGTTCTGGTCGGTCGTGCTGCCTTCCAGCCGCAACGGGCTGGTCACGGCGGCGCTGTTCGCGTTCCTGTGGGCGTGGTCGGACTTCCTGTTCGCCGCGACCCTCGACGGCGGCGGCGCGCTCAAGCCGCTCACGCTGGGGATCTACCGCTACATCGGCAACAACAACCAGGAGTGGAACGCGATCATGGCGACCGCCGTGGTGGCGTCCGTGCCGGCCGCCGTCCTGCTCGTGCTGGCCCAGCGGTTCGTCGCCGCGGGGGTCACGGCGGGCGCGGTCAAGGACTGAAGGGGGCGCCAGTGGTCGACTTCTCGGTGCGGGAGATCCCGTTCAGCCACCGGGGTTCGTGGTTGAACCTGTCACCGGTGGTCGGCCTGGCCACCTACGCCGACGACCTGCACCTGGTGTCGCACCGCAACGGGATGCACGCGGTGCTGCGCCTGGTCCCCGTGCGCGGGCGGGAGCGCGTGCCGGCCGCGGTGACCGCGGACCCGGCGGTGCTGACCTGGACTGCCGAGCGCGGACAGGTGCGGGCGGCGTTCGAGTCGCCCACCGCGCTGCGGATCTCCGGGCGCGGCCTCGGGCTGAGCATCGCGGCGGCCGACGACACGCTGACGCCGTTCACCGGGACCTACCTGTTCTTCGACCCGGTGTCCTCCGCGCCCGTGTTCACCTCCTACGAGACCGGCCACCGCTACCGGGTCACCGTGCTGGCCGGGAACGCCCACCGGTCCGGCGCGTGGTCGCTGGGCACCGCCGAGCGCGCGATCGTCGTCGGGGACGACGGCGGGGCGTGGGAGGTGGTGCTGGAGGAGCTGACGACGGCCCGCGAGCCGGTCGGGGTGCGCCCGCCGTTCGAGGACGTCGTGGCGGGGACCCGGCGGGCGTTCGCGGCGTTCACCGACGCCGTGGCGCCGTGGCGCAGCGACCGGACGCCGGCCGCCGAGCTGGCCTGCTACGTGCTGTGGTCGGCGGTGGTGGACCCGGCGGGGTTCATCGGGCGGCCGGCGGTGCTGATGTCCAAGCACTGGATGGACAAGGTGTGGAGCTGGGACCACTGCTTCACCGCCCTCGCGCTGGCCGCCGGCGAGCCGAGGCTGGCGTGGGACCAGCTCCAGGTCGTGTTCGACCACCAGACGCCCGAGGGCGCGCTGCCCGACTCGATCACCCACGCCGAGGTGCTCTACAACTTCGTCAAACCGCCCGTGCACGGGTGGGCGGTGGCCCGGCTGCGCGAACGCCTGCCCGGCGGGCTGCCGCGCAGCGAACTGGCCGACCTGTACCACCGGCTGTCGGCGTGGACGCGGTTCTGGCTGGACCACCGCCGTGCGCCCGGCGAGCCGCTGCCGCACTACGAGCACGGCAACGACAGCGGGTGGGACAACTCCACCGTCTTCCAGGGTCCCGGCGCGGTGCAGTCGGCGGACCTGCCCGCGTTCCTGGTGCTGCAGATGCGCGAGCTGGCGCGGCTGGCGTGGGAGGGCGGTGACGCGGTCGCCGCGACCCGGTGGACCCGCGAGGCCGCCGCGGTGCAGTCGGAGCTGATGCGGCGGCTGTGGAACGGTTCGGCGTTCACCAGCCGGTCGGTGGGTGGCGCTCCACGCACCACGGCGAGCCTGCTGGACCTCATGCCGGTCGTGCTGGGTGACCAGTTGCCCTCCGCGGTGCGCGGGGTCGTCGCCGCCGGCGTGGCCCGGCACCTGACCCCGGTGGGCCTGTCCACCGAGCTGCCCGACTCCCCCGCCTACGAGGCCGACGGCTACTGGCGGGGGCCGGTGTGGGCGCCGGCGACCGTGCTGGTCGAGGACGGCCTGCGCCGGGGCGGGTCGGTCGAGCTGGCCGACGAGGTCAGCGCCCGGTTCCGCGCGCTGTGCGAGAAGTCGGGCTTCGCGGAGAACTTCGACGCCCTCACCGGCCAGGGCCTGCGCGACCGCGCCTACACCTGGACCGCCGCCGCCTACCTCCTGCTGGCGGGCGACGCCGAATCCCGCCGCCACCTGCCCACCGCTCGCGGATGACCCCCGCCCACGCCGCCCGCCCGCGTCGCCCGTTCCCCCACGCTCGCGGATGAGGCCGAGGCCCCGGCCGCACCCGCGTCGACACCGCCGCCCGTCCCCCATCGGCAATCCACTGTGGAGCATCCAATGCCGGAACTCTCCCGAAGGCAAGCGATCGTGCTGGGCGCCGCGGGCGCCGCCCTGACCTCCCTCGGCCTGAGCCGCGTCGCCGACGCGGCGACCCCGGGCGGTGACCTGGCCCTGTGGTACGACGAGTCGGCGGGCACCGACTGGCTGCGCGCGCTGCCGATCGGCAACGGCCGGCTGGGCGCGATGGTGTTCGGCAACACCGACACCGAACGCCTGCAGCTCAACGAGGACACGCTCTGGGCGGGCGGTCCGCACGACTACACCAACACGCAGGGCGCGAGCGCGCTGGCCGAGATCCGGCGGCTGGTGTTCGCCGACCAGTGGACCCAGGCGCAGGACCTGGCCAACCGGGCCATGCTCGGCAACCCCGCCGCCCAGTTGGCCTACCAGCCCGTGGGCGACCTGCGCCTGGCCTTCCCCGCGCCGGGCACGGTGACCGGCTACCAGCGCTGGCTCGACCTCGCCACGGCCACCACGGTCGCCACCTACGTCGCCAACGGCGTCCGCCACCGCCGCGAGGTCATCGCGTCCGCCCCCGACCAGGTGATCGCGGTCCGGCTGACCGCCGACCGGGCCGCCTCGGTGACGTTCACGGCGTCCTTCACCAGCCCGCAGCGGACGACCGCGTCCAGCCCCGACGGCACGACGATCGCGCTGTCCGGCGTCTCGGGCGACCACCGGGGCATCCCCGGCCAGGTGCGGTTCACCGCCCTGGTCCGCGCGATCGCGACCGGCGGCAGCACCAGCAGCACCACGGGCACCCTGCGCGTGACCGGCGCCGACAGCGTGACCCTGCTGATCTCGATCGGCACGAGCTACGTCGACTACCGGACCGTGAACGGCGACCACCAGGGGATCGCGTCCCGGCACCTCACCGCGGCCCAGGGCGTCGCGTGGGACACGCTGCGCAGCCGGCACGTCGCCGACTACCAGCGGCTGTTCAACCGGGTCACGCTCGACCTGGGCCGCACGGCCGCCGCCGACCAGACCACCGACGTCCGCATCGCCCAGCACGCGTCCACCAGCGACCCGCACCTGTCGACGCTGCTGTTCCAGTACGGCCGGTACCTGCTGATCTCGTCGTCCCGGCCGGGCACCCAGCCCGCGAACCTCCAGGGCATCTGGAACGACCAGATGGCCCCGTCGTGGGACAGCAAGTACACCCTGAACGCCAACCTGCCCATGAACTACTGGCCCACCGACACCACGAACCTGTCGGAGTGCTTCGAGCCGGTGTTCAAGATGATCGACGACCTCACCGTGACCGGCGCCCGGGTGGCCTCCGCCCAGTACGGCGCGGGCGGCTGGGTCGTGCACCACAACACGGACGGCTGGCGCGGCGCCTCGGTCGTGGACGGCGCTCTCTGGGGCATGTGGCAGACCGGCGGCGCGTGGCTGGCCACCATGATCTGGGACCACTACCTGTTCACCGGGGACGTCGAGTTCCTGCGCCAGCGCTACCCCGCGCTGAAGGGTGCGGCGCGGTTCTTCCTCGACACCCTGGTCAACGAGCCCAGGCTGAACGTGCTGGTGACCAACCCGTCCAACTCGCCGGAGATGCTGCACCACACCAACGCGTCGATCTGCGCGGGCCCGACCATGGACATGCAGATCCTGCGCGACCTGTTCGACGGCTGCGCACGGGCGAGCGAGGTCCTGGGCGTGGACGCCGACTTCCGCACCCAGGTGCAGGCCGCGAGGGCGAGACTGGCCCCGATGAAGGTGGGTTCGCGCGGCAACATCCAGGAGTGGCTGTACGACTGGGTGGAGACCGAACCGAACCACCGGCACATCTCCCACCTGTACGGCCTGCACCCGAGCAACCAGATCACCAAGCGCGGCACCCCGGCGCTCTACAGCGCGGCACGCCGGACCCTGCAACTGCGCGGCGACGACGGCACCGGGTGGTCGCTGGCGTGGAAGATCAACTACTGGGCGCGGATGGAGGAAGGCACCCGCGCCCACGACCTGATCCGCGCCCTGATCCGGACGGACCGCCTGGCCCCCAACATGTTCGACCTGCACCCGCCGTTCCAGATCGACGGCAACTTCGGGGCCACCTCCGGCATCGCCGAGATGCTGCTGCACAGCCACAACGGCGAACTGCACGTCCTGCCCGCCCTGCCGGCCGCCTGGCCGACCGGGAGCGTCGCCGGGTTGCGCGGGCGGGGCGGTTTCACGGTCGGCGCGAAGTGGAGTGGCGGACAGCCCACGGAGATCACCGTGGCGCCCGACCGGGACGGTTCGGTGAAGGTGCGGGGACGTGCGTTCACCGGCACTTTCGAACTGCTCGACGTGACCACGGGCACGGCCGTCGTGCCACAGCGCCCCGAGACGGACGTCGTGGTCTTCCCGGGACAGGCCGGGCACGTGTACCGGGTGACCGTGACCGGCGTGGGTTCAGTGGTCGAGCCCGGGGTCAACTACCGGTTGGTGGCCGTGCACAGCGGCAAGGCGGCCGACATCAACGGCGCTTCGACCGCGGCGGGGGCCGGGTTGATCCAGTGGACGGTGGGCAGCGGGCTGAACCAGCAGTTCGACTTCCTGCCGACGAGCGACGGGTACTACCGGGTACGCGCACGACACAGCGGCTTGGTGCTACAAGTGTCCGGGACGGCCACCGGGGCGGACGTCACCCAGCAGGCCGACACGGGAGCGGCGGCACAGCAGTTCCGGGTGGTGGACCAGGGCGGCGGCGTGATCAGCCTGGTGAACCGGGCCAGCGGGTTGGCACTGGACGTGTGGAGCGCTTCCACGGCCGACGGTGCCCGGATCTCGCAATGGACCGTGACCGGGGCCAACAACCAGCGCTTCACCCTCCAGCGCGTCTGACGCACGAGCCCCGGGCTCCACAAGGAGCCCGGGGCCGCTCACACACGAGACGCCACAACGCCGAAGGCGCAAGCCCGAGCTGCACAGCCCACAGGAAGGGCCTCGGTTTCGTTCCCCCGTCCGGCCTGGGCGCAGCCCAACCACGCTTGGCCCGTTTGTGCAACCAGCTTTTCCGGTTGCTCAAACGGGCCAAGTGTGGTTGCCTCCGGCAGGCCGGACGGGGGAACGAAACCGACGCCCTTCCCACCCCCGGGGGCCTGCCCAGCGGCGAGCGTCCGCTTTTGAGCTTTTCGCTTTTGATCTTTCGCTCTTGATCTTTCGCTCTTGATCTTTCGCTTTTGATCTTGAGAGCGCGTCAGCGCAGACTTCGCGCCCACTCACGCAGCGCCTGAGCCTGCTCCGCCAACCGGTGCTCGTCACTACCCAACGGGTCCTTGAAAAAGAACCCCAACTCCGCCTGCACCCCCACCCGACCAGCCGAGTGCGCCGCCGCCAGCAGCCGTGCCAGGTCCAGCACCAGCGGAGCCGCCAGCGACGAGTCCAGACCACTCCACGTCAGCTGCAACGACATCCGCGCGCCCAAGAACCCCTCGAACGACACGTGGTCCCAGGCGGTCTTCCGCTCGCCCAAGTCAGGCACGTAGTCGATGTGCAAAGGAGCACTCACGTCCTCGCCCAGCAACGCCGCCAACCCACGCGCCTTCGACACCGACTTGCTCTTCGCATGCTCGGGATCGGCCAGCGTGGACCCATCACCGCCACCGAGCAGGTTGGTCCCGGCCCACGACAGCACCCGCAACGCCCGCGAGGTGAACATGGGCGCGAGCGCGGCCCTCAGCAGGGTCTCCCCCGTCTTGCCGTCACGCCCGGCATAAGGCAAACCCTTCCCCAGCGCCAGCTCGTCCAACGCCGGCAATGCCACGCCGGTGGACGGGGTGAAGTCCACGAAAGCGCACCCGGCCTGGAAAGCCGCGTACGCCACCAACGAGCTCGGCGGCAGCACCACCTGGCCGGGGACGCGGAGTGCCTCTTCCAACTCCTCCAACGACCCCTGGGACACCGAAGCCAGCGGCTCGGTGGAGGCCACGTTGACGACCACCACCCGCGCCAGCTCGTGCCGCGCGCGAAAAGCCGCGATGTCAGCGGCCAACCGCGCCGCCGCCTCGGCCTGGCTGCCGGAGAAATCACCAGGCTGGTACCCAGGCAGGATCTCCGCGTCCACCGCAGCCAGGTCGTCCGACAAAGTCGCCACGAGGTCAGGCGGAAGCACGCCGTCCCGGGTCAGAGACTCCGCGCGCTTCACCAACGGGGTGGCAGTGATGTCGTGGCCGCCGACCGTGAAAGCGCCCCACGGCGGCAAAGGGGCGTCCAGCAGCTCCGAGACGCACCCCGTGGGTGAGGCCAGCCCCGCGCGCAGGGCCAGGAGGCCGGTGATCGCGGTGGTAGCCACCGATCCCCGGCCCCCATTGAGCCACAGGCCCACGCGATCAAGGCCCACGCGATCAAGGCCCACACGTTCAAGGCCCACGCGTTCGAGGCTCACGCCGAGTCCTGGCTGCTGGAGAAAGCCGCGTCGAAGGACGCCGAAGGCGGGTCGAAGGCGTTGCGGCGGACGAAGTCCAGGGCCTCCGGGGCACCCACCAGGCGGTCCATGCCGGCGTCTTCCCACTCGACGCTGATGGGTCCGGTGTATCCGATGGTGTTGAGCATCCGGAACGCCCGCTCCCACGGCACGTCCCCGCGCCCGGTGGACACGAAGTCCCAGCCCCGCCTCGGGTCGCCCCACGGCAGGTGCGAGCCCATCCGACCGTTTCGACCATCCCCCACCTGGCGGCGGGCGTCCTTGCAGTCCACGTGGTAGATCCGGTCGCGGAAGTCCCACAGGAAGCCGATCGGGTCCAGGTCCTGCCACACGAAGTGGGACGGGTCCCAGTTCAGGCCGAACGCGGGACGGTGGCCGATCGCCTCCAACGTCCGGGTGGTCGTCCAGTAGTCGTAGGCGATCTCGGACGGGTGCACCTCGTGCGCGAACTTCACCCCGACCTCGTCGAACACGTCCAGGATCGGGTTCCACCGGTCGGCGAAGTCCTGGTAGCCCGCGTCGACCATGGACGCGGGCACGGGCGGGAACATCGCCACGGTCTTCCAGATGGACGAGCCGGTGAAGCCGACAACCGTCGAAGCGCCCAACCGGGCCGCCGCGCGGGCGGTGGCCTTCATCTCCTCCGCAGCGCGTTGCCGGACGCCCTCGGCGTCGCCGTCGCCCCAGATGCGCGGGGACAGGATGCCCTGGTGCCGCTCGTCGATCGGGTCATCGCACACCGCCTGGCCGGTGAGGTGGTTGGAGATCGTCCACACCTTCAGGTTGTGCTTGGCCAGCACCGCCAGCCGGTCGGCGACGTAGTCGTCGTCCTCGGCGGCCCGCCACGGGTCCAGGTGGTCGCCCCAGCAGGCGATCTCCAAGCCGTCGTAACCCCACTCCGCGGCCAGTCGCGCGACCTCCTCGAACGGCAGGTCGGCCCACTGGCCGGTGAACAGCGTGATCGGACGTGCCATCTCTCTCGGGGTCCCCTCAGACGGTGTGCCAGGTGCGGGAGGCGGCGCTCGCCTCGACGGCGGCCAGGACGCGTTGCAGGCGCAGGCCGTCGGCGAACGACGGGCTCGGGTCGGTGCCGCCGGCGATCGCGGTCACGAAGTCCACGGCCTGGTGGGTGAACGCGTGCTCGTAGCCCAGGACGTGACCGGGCGGCCACCACGCGCCCACGTACGGGTGGTCTGGTTCGGTGACCACGATCCGCCGGAAGCCGCCCAGGTCCGCGTCCTCGCCGTGGTAGTAGTGCAGGACGTTCATGTCCTCGAAGTCGAACGCCACGCTGCCGTCCGAGCCGTTGACCTCGATCCGCAGGGCGTTCTTGCGGCCGCTGGCGAACCGGGTGGCCTCGAACGACCCGAGCGCGCCACCGCCGAACCGGGCCAGGAACAGCGCGGCGTCGTCCACGGTGACCGGCCCGGTCTCGTCGGAGACCGCCGTGCCGGACAGGCCCGAGTGGGCCGCCGCCAAGGGGCGCTCCTTCACGAAGGTCTCCATCATCCCGCACACGTCGGTGACGGTGTCGCCGAGGATGAACTGCGCCGCGTCCACGATGTGCGCGCCGATGTCGCCCAGCGAGCCCGACCCCGCCTTGTCCTTCTGCAGCCGCCACGACAGCGGCGCGGCCGGGTCCACGATCCAGTCCTGCAGGTACTGGGCCCGCACGTGGTGGATGCGGCCCAGCTTGCCCTGCGCCACCAGGTCGCGGGCCAGGCTCAGCGCCGGCACCCGCCGGTAGGTGAACCCGACCATGGCGCGCACGCCCTTGGCGGCGGCCCGTTCCGCCGCCGCGGCCATCGCCTCGGCCTCTTCGACGGTGTTGGCCAGCGGTTTCTCGCACAGCACGTGCTTGCCCGCGTCCAGGGCGGCCACGGCGATCTCGGCGTGCGTGTCGCCGGGCGAGCAGATGTCCACCACGTCCACGTCGTCGCGTTCCAGCAACGACTTCCAGTCCGTCACCGCCTCCGCCCAGCCCAGCCGTTCGGCCGCCGCCGCGGTGCGCTCGGGGTTGCGGCCGCACAGCACGGCCATCTCCGGGCGCAGCGGCAGGTCGAAGAAGTGCGGGGCCACGCGCCAGGCCTGGGAGTGCGCCGATCCCATGAACTCGTGGCCGATCATCGCGATGCGCAAGGGTTCCGTCACGTGAGGGCTCCTCAGGACTCGAAGGCCGCGGGCAGGTAGCGGTCGACGTTGTCCTTGGTGACGACCGGCGCGTACAGCTCCACCTGGCGCGGGATCTCCACCTCTACCAGGTCGCCCAGGCTCTTGCCCTGCACCGCGAGCCGCGCCAGCCGGATGCCGTCCGCGCCCTGCGTGGACGGGTAGACCACGGTGGCCTTGTGCAGGCCGTTGTCGGCCTTGATCTCCCGCATCACGTTGGCCGAGCCGGCACCGCCGACCAGGAAGAACTCCTTGCGCCCGGCGTTCTTGATCGCCGCCGACACGCCCACGCCCTGGTCGTCGTCGTGGTTCCAGATGGCGTCGATGCGCGGCGCGGCCTGCAACAGGTTCGCCGCCGCCTTCTCCCCGCTTTCCACCGTGAACTCGGCGGCCACCCGGTTGTTGACCTTCAGCCCGCACTCGCGCAGCGCGTCGGCGAAGCCCTTGCTGCGGTCCTGGGTCAGCGGCAGCGAGTCGATGCCGGCGATCTCGGCGACCACGGCGTCCGACTTGCCCTTCAGCTTGTCGCACACGTACGTCCCGGCGGACACGCCCATGCCGTAGTTGTCGCCCAGCACGGTGGAGCGCGCGGCGAACGGGCTGTCGAACTGCCGGTCGACGTTGATCACCGGGATGCCGGCCTTCATCGCCTTGAGCGCCACCGGGGTCAGCGCGGCGCCGTCGAAGGGCAGCAGCACGATCGCGTCGACCTTGTCGTTGATGAACGTCTCCACCTGGCTGATCTGCAGGTTGACGTCGTTGGTGCCCTCGACGACCTTCAGCTCGACGTCGGAGTACTTGGCCGCTTCCGCCTTGGTCGCGTTGGTGATCGCGGCCATCCAGCCGTGGTCGGCGGCGGGCGCGGAGAAGCCGATGACGACCTTCTCGCCCGGCTCGTCGTTGGCGACCTTCGCGCCGCCCTGCCCGGCCTGCCCGGCCGGGGGCGCCGCGGTGTTGCCGGTGCAGGCGGTGAGCGCGACGCCGACGGACACGGCGGCGAGGAGGCGGGTGAACGCCTTGCGTGACATGGGTTTTCGCTCCTGTGGTGGCGGCGGTGGTCAGGCGGTGCTTCTGCGCGCGAGCCGCTGTTGGAGGAGCACGGCGACCACGATGATCGCCCCCTTCGCGACGGCCTGGGCGGAGATGGACAGGTTGTTGAGGGTGAACACGTTGGACAGCGTGGTGAAGATCAGGACACCGAAGACGGTGCCCGCGATCGTGCCCCGGCCGCCGGAGAGCAGGGTGCCGCCGATCACCACGGCGGCGATCGCGTCCAGCTCGTAGAGGTAGCCGTGGGTGGAGCTGCCGGTGGTGGTGCGGGCGATGAGCATGACCGCCGCGATGCCGCACAACACGCCGAGCAGGGTGTAGAGCAGGACGGTGTGCCGGCGCACGTCGATGCCGGCCAGGCGCGCGGCCTCGGGGTTGCCGCCCACGGCGAAGGTGCGGCGGCCGAACGTGGTGCGGTTGAGCAGCACCCACCCGGCGGCGGCGACCACCGCGAAGATCAGCACCAGCACCGGCACGCCCAGCACGGAGGCGTCGAAGAACGCGGTGAACCCGGGCACGTTCACGATCTGCGTGCGGCGGTTGGAGATGATCTCGGCCAGGCCGCGGGCGGCGGCGAGCATCGCCAGGGTCGCGATGAACGCCACGATCCGCCCGTAGGCGATGAGCACGCCGTTGACCACGCCGCACCCCGCGCCCACGGCCAGCGCCGTGAAGACCACGACCAGCCAGTGGCTGTTGTTGGCCATGCCCTGCGTGGCCAGCGTGGTCGCCCACACCGAGGCCAGGGCGACGATCGCGCCGACGGACAGGTCGATGCCGCCGCCGGTGACCACGAACGTCATGCCGACGCTGACCACGCCGATCACCGACGCCAGGCGCAGGATCGTCAGGACGTTGTCCAGGTCGGCGAACCGGTCCCCCGCCGTGGCCACGCCCACCAGGCACAACAGCACCAGGGCCACCACCAGACCGGTGTTGCGGCCCGGCGCCGAGGCCAGGAACGTCGTGACCCCGGACGCGCGCGGTCTCGGCGGCGCGCCGGCGGGCGCGGTGGCGGTGTCTTCACTCATGCGGCGGTTCCCTCCATGACCAGGTCCAGGACCCGGGCCTCGTCGATCTCGTCGGCGGGTCCCTCGTGCACGACCCGGCCCTCGCGCACCACCAGCACGCGGTCGGCCAGGCCCAGGACCTCGTCGATGTCGCTGGACACCACGACCACGGCCACCCCTCGGTCGGCCAGGTCGCGGACCAGCTGGTAGATCTCGCCGCGCGCGCCGACGTCCACGCCGCGGGTCGGCTCGTCCAGCAGCAGCACGCGGCACCCGCGCAGCAGCCACCGGGCCAGCACCACCTTCTGCTGGTTGCCGCCGGACAGCGTGCGCACGATCCGGTCCACATCGGACGGTCGGACGTCGAGCGTCGAGGTCAGGGCGGCCGACCGGGACCGCTCGGCGGTCTCGTCCAGGAAGCCCAGGCGCGCGAACAGCGGCAGCGACGACACGGTGATGTTGCGGTAGACGGCCTGGTCCAGCAGCAGGCCCTGGCTCTTGCGCTCTTCGGGGCACAGCCCGACGCCCGCGCGCACGGCCGCGCCGACGCTGCCCCGCCGCAACCGCCTGCCGTCGACCATGACCGTGCCCGCGCTGGGCTTGCGGGCCCCGTAGACGGCTTCCAGGATCTCCGAGCGGCCCGCTCCGACCAGGCCCGCGAGCCCGACGACCTCGCCCGACCGCACGGTCAGGGTGATCTCGGGGCCGTTGTCCAGGGAAAGGCCTTCCACCACGAGCGCTTCCGGGGCGTCCTCGGGCAGCGGGCGGCGCGGCGGGTAGACGTTGCGCGCCTCCCGGCCGGTCATCAGCCGGATCAGCTCCGCCGTGGACGTGCCGCGTGCGTCCAGGCCGGTGGCGACCGTGCGGCCGTCCTTGAGCACGGTCACCCGGTCGCCGATCTCGCGGATCTCCTCCAGCCGGTGGGAGATGTAGACGACGGCGACGCCCTGCGCGGTCAGCTCGCGGATGACCCGGAACAGGGTGGCCACCTCGTCCTGGTCCAGCACCGCGGACGGCTCGTCGAGGATCAGCAGCCGCGCGTCGCGGGACAGGGCGCGGGCCATGCTGACCACCTGCTGCCGTGCGGCGGACAACTGGCCCACGTCCCGGTCGGGCGGGATGTCGGAGTGGCCCAGGCGGGCCAGCAGGGCGCGGGTGCGGCGGCGGGTCTCGGCGCGGCGGGTGAACCCGGCGGCGGACAGCTCGTGGCCCAGGAAGACGTTGTCCGCCACCGGGAGGCCGGGCACGAGGTCCAGCTCCTGGTAGATGGTGGCGACGCCGGCGTGGATCGCGGCGGTGGGGTTGGCGAAGGTGACGACCTCGCCGTCGCTGCGGATCTCGCCCTCGTCCGGGCGGTGCGCGCCGGAGAGCACCTTGATCAGCGTGGACTTGCCCGCGCCGTTCTGGCCGAGCAGGCAGTGCACCTCGCCCGCGCGCACGTCGAAGTCCACGCCCGCCAGGGCCGTCACGCCGGGGAACCGCTTGACCAGGCCGCGGACGGACAGCAGCGGCGCGGTGGCGGTCGTCATGGCTCTCCTCTTTGTGAGCGCTAACACACTGGCGGGAGAGACTAGCGCCGAACCAGGCGCGGTGACAGCGAATGGCGAGTTTTCGCCAGGGAAGCGATTCGAGACGGAGATCCATTGCACGACTGATGTATCCCGGCGTAGCGTGCCAGAGCGGTCGAACCGGTTCGATTACGTGTCACACAGCGGTCGGACACAGGGAGTCGCGCAATGAAGCGTTCATCCGTTCCACCACCGCCCCAGCCGTTACGGCGTTGGCGTTCACATCCGACCCGCTTGCGAGCGGTGCTCGCCGTGCTGGTGCTGTGCGCCGCCGCGCTGTCGGTGGACGCGACGACGTGGACCACCCCGGTCTCCGCGGCCACCACGGGGCCCTGCGACATCTACGCCGCCGGCGGCACGCCGTGCGTGGCCGCGCACAGCACGACCCGGGCGCTGTACGGGACCTACAGCGGCAAGCTCTACCAGGTCCGGCGCTCCTCGGACAACACCACCCGGGACATCTCCGTCTCGACCGCCGGCGGCAACGCCGACGTCGCGCCCCAGGACGCCTTCTGCGCCGGGTCGACGTGCGTGATCACCGTGGTCTACGACCAGTCCGGGCGCGGCAACGACCTGTGGTACCAGGGTTCCACCGTCGTGCCGGGCTCCAGCCAGAGCCGGCCCGCCGTCGCGACCACCGAGTCGCTGAAGATGGGCGGCAGCTCCGGCAGCAAGGCGTACTCGCTCTACATCAACCCCGGCAACAGCTACTGGCGCGACGGCCACCTGACCGGCGTCCCGACCGGTGCCCAGCCGGAGGGCATGTACATGGTCACCAGCGGCCAGCACGTCAACAGCGGCTGCTGCTTCGACTACGGCAACAGCGAGACCACCCGGTCCGCCGACGCCGCCGGGGCGATGGACGCGATCAACTTCAGCACGCAGTGCTGGTTCGGCGGGTGCCAGGGCACCGGCCCGTGGGTGCAGGCGGACCTGGAGTGGGGCCTGTACCCGGGCGGCAGCCAGCAGTGGAACCCCAATCAGAAGGCGTTCCCGCAGAAGTTCGTCACGGCGATGCTGAAGAACAACGGCACCTCGCGGTTCGCCATCAAGGGCAGCGACGCGCAGGCCGGCACCCTGACCACGCTGTACGACGGCGCGCTGCCCAACGGGTACAGCCCGATGAAGAAGCAGGGCGCGATCATCCTGGGCAGCGGCGGTGACTGCTGCAAGCCCGGCGGCGGCGCGAACCTGAGCGCGGGCACCTTCTACGAGGGCGCGATGGTCGCCGGCTACCCGACCGACGCCACCGAGGCCGCCGTGCAGGCCAACATCGTCGCCGCCGGCTACGCCACCGAGGCCCCGCCCGCGGGCGGCGGCGCGGTGCGCGGCGTGGGCTCCGGCAAGTGCCTGGACGTGCAGAACGGCTCGACCGCGCTGGGTGCGCAGGTGCAGATCTGGGACTGCCAGGGCAGCGCGGGCCAGACGTGGACGCGCACGGCGGCGGGTGAGCTGACCGTGTTCAGCGGCGGCAACCTGCGCTGCCTGGACGCCTACGGCGCGGGCACGTCCGCCGGGACGCGCGTGGCGACGTGGTCGTGCAACGGGCAGGCCAACCAGCGGTGGAACGTCAATGCCGACGGCTCGATCCGAGGCGCCCAGTCGGGGCTGTGCCTGGACGTGTCCGGGGCGTCGACGGCCAACGGCGCGGTGGTGCAGCTGTGGACCTGCCACGGCGGGACCAACCAGCGGTGGACCTTGAGCTGAGCGCGCGGGGCCGGCACGGCGGTCGCGGCGAGTGGGTGCGGCGCGAGCGCGGTGAGCACGGCGGAGGCGGGTCGGCGACGAGCCGGCCCGCCCGACCCGCGTGGTGGGAGACCTGCCCGGTTCGGGTGCGGGTGAAGTGGTGCGGCGGTCGCGGGTCGTGCCGGTGAGACGGGGGCTTCCAACGTCGGGAGCCCGTGAAGGGAGCGGTGATGCGCCACAGATTGCGGCGCGCGGCCTCGGTCTTCGGGGCCTTAGCGTTGTTGTTCGGACTGTCGGCCCCGGTCGCCTCGGCGCACCCGGAGGGCTTCCACGTCCTGTTGTTCAGCAAGACCGCGGCCGGGGCGTACCGCCACGACTCCATCCCCGCCGGCATCGCGATGTTCGAGCAGTTGGCCTCCGAGCGGCAGTGGGAGCTGACGAAGAGCGAGGACTCGAGCGTCTTCAACAACACCAGCCTCGCCACCTATGACGTCATCGTGATGCTCCAGACGTCGGGCATGGTCTGGGACACCGACGCCCAGCGCGCGGCGATGCAGACCTACGTGCGCAACGGCGGCGGCGTGGTGGCCATCCACAACGCCACGGACATGAACATCGAGGCCCAGTTCCCGTGGTGGGACCAGTTCCTCGGCATGACCATGACCCAGCACTCCGCCATCGTCCAGGGCACGGCCAAGGTGGCGGACAAGAAGCACCCGTCCGGCGTGGGCCTGCCGGACCGCTGGGTCCGCACCGAGGAGTGGTACAACTTCGACCGCAACGTGCGCGGCAACGGGCACGTGCTGGTCACGGCGGACGAGTCGACCTACAACCCCGGCTCGAACGCGATGGGCTTCGACCACCCGATCTCGTGGTGCCGCAACTTCGAAGGCGGCCGGTTGTGGGCCACCGCGATGGGCCACCAGTCCTCCAGCTACTCCGAGCCGTTGTTCAAGTCGCACATCGCGGGCGGTGTCGAGTCCGCGGGCGGCAAGGTCGCGGCGGACTGCGGCCCCACGGTGTGGGGCAGCTACGAGAAGGTCGCGCTGGACGAGACGACGATCGCGCCCGGCGTGGTCGACGTGGCCCCGGACGGCCGGGTGTTCTTCACCGAGTACGGCGGCAAGCTGAAGATCTACAAGCCGAGCACCCGCACCACCGTCACCGCGGCGACCTTCAACGTCTACGGCAGCGGCCAGAACTCGGAAGACGGCCTCACCGGCATGGCGCTGGACCCGGACTTCGCCACCAACAACTACGTCTACCTCAACTACTCCCCCGGCGACACCACCGAGCAGGCCGCCCGGGTCTCGCGGTTCACCATGAACGGCGACACGCTCGACCGGTCGAGCGAGAAGATCCTGCTGACCTACCCGGCCTGGCGCGAGAACGAGCCCGGCCACACCGGTGGTTACCTGGCGTTCGGTCCGGGCAAGAACCTCTACATCGGCGTCGGTGACGACATCAACCCGTTCGCCTCGGACGGGTACGCGCCGATCGACGAGCGGTCCGGCCGCAAGTGGTGGGACGCCCAGGGCACCGCGGCCAACACCAACGACCTGCGCGGCAAGGTCCTGCGCATCCACCCGGAGTCGAACGGCACCTACACGATCCCGTCCGGCAACATGTTCGCGCCGGGCACGGCCAAGACCCGTCCCGAGATCTACGCGATGGGCTTCCGCAACCCGTTCCGCTTCAGCGTCCACCCGACGACCGGCGTGCTGTACGTGGCCGACTACGGCCCCGACGCCGGCGCGGACAACGCCAACCGCGGTCCCGGCGGGATCGTGGAGTGGAACATCATCAAGTCGCCCGGCAACTACGGGTGGCCGTACTGCATCGGCAACAACACGCCGTTCAACGACTACGACTTCGCCACGAACACCTCGGGCGCGAAGTTCAACTGCTCGGTGCCGACCAACACCTCCCCCAACAACACCGGCCTGACCACGCTGCCGGCCGCGCGGGCGGCGGACGTCTGGTACGGCAACAGCGCCACCGAGGGCCGGAAGTTCCCGGAGCTCGGCGACGGCGGCGAGGCGCCGATGGCGTTCCCGATCTACCAGTACAACCCCAACAACCCCTCGGCGACGAAGTTCCCGGAGTACTTCGACGGCGTGCCGTTCGTCGGCGAGTGGTCGCGCAACCGGATGTGGGAGTTCCGCACGGACTCCAACGGCGGGTTGTTGAAGATCAACAGCTTCCTGCCGAACACGACCTTCACCTCGCCGATGGACATGAAGTTCGGCCCGGACGGGTCGATGTACCTGCTGACCTGGGGATCGGGCTGGGACGACAACGTCCACCTGCCCGGCGCGGGGTTGTGGCGCATCGACTACAACGCCGGCGAACGCAGCCCGATCGCGCAGGCCACGGCCACACCGTCCTCGGGCGGCACGCCGCTGACGGTCGCGTTCTCCAGCGCCGGGTCGCGCGACCCGGAAGGCGGGGTGCTGACCTACCGGTGGACGTTCGGCGACGGCACCTCCTCCACCGCGGCCAACCCCTCGCACACCTACACGACATCGGGCACGTTCAACGTGCAGCTCACGGTCACCGACCCGACAGGCAAGACGGGCACGGCGAACCTGACGGTCACATCCGGCAACACCGCACCGACAGTGAGATTCACCGGACCCGCTGACGGCGGCATGTTCGGGTGGGGCGACACGATCCCGTACACCCTCTCGGTGACCGACGCCGAGGACGGGACCATCGACTGCACCCGCGTGACCATGCAGCCCAACATCGGCCACGACTCCCACAAGCACCCGCTGGGCAGCCCGATCAGCGGCTGCACGGGCTCGTTCAAGGCCGAGGCGGACACCGAGCACCAGAACGGCAACGCGCACATCATCGGTTCCGCCGAGTACACCGACCGCGGCGGCAACGGCCTGCCCGCGCTCACCGGCAGCGCCCAGGTGGTGCTGCAGCCCAAGCGCAAGCAGGCCGAGTACTTCACCGGCTCGTCGGGCGTGCGGGTGGTGGCGCAGTCCGGTGCCGAGTCCGGCGGCCGGGTCGGTGACATCTCCAACAACGACTGGATCTCGTTCAAGCCGGTCAACTTCACCGGGATCGACCAGGTGTCGTTCCGGGTGTCCTCGCCCTCGGGCGGCGGGTCGATCGAGCTGAGGGCCGGATCGCCGACCGGGACGCTGATCGCGTCGTCCACGGTCACCTCGACCGGCGGGTGGGACAACTACATGTCACTGCCCGCGGTCAACGTGACCAGGCCGTCGGGGACGGTGGAGCTCTTCGTGGTCTTCAAGACCTCGACGGGCAACAACTTCGACCTCGACTCGATCAACTACATCGGCGCCGGCATCGGCACCGGCGGCGGCACCCCGGGCACGGCCAAGGAGATCGTCGGCATCGGCAGCAAGTGCGTCGACGTCAACGGCTCGGCCACCGCGGACGGCACCAAGGTCCAGCTGTGGACGTGCACCGGCGGCAACAACCAGAAGTGGACCCAGGTCGGCTCGACGTTCCAGTCCCTGGGCAAGTGCCTGACGGTGGCGAACAACACCCAAACCGACGGCGCCCAGGTGCAACTGTGGTCGTGCAGCGGTGCGTCCGGCCAGTCGTGGTCGGTCCAGTCCGACGGCACCATCCGCAACGGCACGAAGTGCCTGGACGCGAACGGGGCAAGCTCGGCGGACGGCACGCAGTTGATCATCTGGTCGTGCAACGGCGGTAACAACCAGAAGTGGACCCTGCGCTAGCAGCGGCCAAGCGGGGACGTCACCGGGTCTTCCGGTGGCGTCCCCGCTCTTTTGGCGCCGATCTCCAACGCACGTCCTTCGGCGAAGCCGGCGAGTGGCAGTCCACCGGAAGGACACAACTCAACTTGGGCTTCTTGCTTTTGTCATCTCCGTATGGCCTGCCCGAAGGGCTACCACAGATTTCCCCGGGTGCAGCCGAAAGTTTTTGCGAGGAACGAGCAAAAAGTTTTAGCGGCACCCGGGGAAATCTGTGGTAGGCTCCGCCAGGCCATACGGAGATGACAAAAGCAAGAAGCCCCCGCCGTTGCAGTTGAGTCATCTTTGGTGGCCTGCCCGCCGGCGAGGCGCTTTTCGCTTTTAAGCGCTTTAGGAGGGGTTGATGGTCGAGGTGACGGCTCGCTACTTCCGCTTCGTGGAGGACGAAGACGACGAAGTGCTGGAGGCTGGTTTCGCGGAAACCGAGGATGGAACTGGTTTCGTCTTGCTTATACAGCGCAGCCTCTACGAACCGGAAGAGCAGGAGGTCCGTCTGGGTATGGACACGTACTGCCTCGTGAGCGGCGGGCAGAGCATCTACGGCGGGCTGCGCCGAGCGATCAGGCTTGACCAAGGACTGGATTTGACGCTGTCGTCGGAGGCCGCGGAGTTGTTGGAGTTGCCCGTCGACCTCCAGGTTCGCCTGGACGGCCAAGTTGCTGCCGCCGCCGAGGTTCTGGACGCTCTGCCGCGAATCGTGATGTGGGGGCGGGAGGAGGAACGTCCCGAACTCTTGGGTTTCGACGACGGTCGTAGTCAGGATAGGCCTACGTAAGCGCTTTGAACCGGAACGCTTCGCTCTCAAGCCGGACGCGCTTCGCGCTCTTGGGAGCGCTGCGCGCTCGAAAGATGAAAAGCGGCGCTCGCCGCGCGGCAGGCCGCCAGCGGGGGGTGAAGGGCGTCGGTTCCCCCGCCGTATGGCCTGGCGGAGCCTACCACATTTTCCAGGGGTTGCCGCTAAAACTTTTGCTCGTTCCTCGCAAAACTTTCGGCTGCAACCCCTGGAAAATGCGGTAGCCCTTCGGGCAGGCCATACGGCGGGGGAACCGAGGCCCTCCACCTGTGGTTGAGACCACCGCACACAGCGCGCTGCGCGCGCCGGAAAGCGAAGAGCCGCGCTGCGCGCCGGAAGCGGGCTGTGGGTGTGGTCTAGTGCTGGTCGAACTGGAGGGTCGTGGGCTGGGTCGCGTTCGGTGTGACGGGCAGTGGCGGGAGTTCTAGGCGTTGGCCGTAGATGTCCGTCACCGCTATCGCGCTGCCGCAGCCGGCGCCGTTCTCCGAGAGGAAGTAGTTGTAGTCCGTGCGGGACAGTTGCTTCCAGCCGGCGTTCGTCCGGACTTCCAGCTGGGCCACCGGGTTTCGGTGGTTGATCACCTGGATGCCGCACCACCACTGGCTGGAGCCGGTCTTGTAGCGGATCGCGATGCCGCCCTGCAGCGGCGGGCTCACCAGGTGCCAGGTGACCGGGATCTCGCCCTGCCTGGGGTCGGCGAGCATGGCGAAGGCTTCCTGGCTGAGGTCCAGCTGGCCCACTCGGCACGGTTGCGGGCAGAGGTTGGTGACGCGGACGGTGATGCTGCGGCCGTTGGCGGCTTGGACGTGGACGTACGCGCCGCACGCCTTCGAGTCCTCGTAGTCCGACCAGTTCATCGCGACGGTGAGCGGGTCGGGGCTCGGGTCGTACAGGCACGCGCCGCCGCCGTCGGAGTCGTAGGAGGTGGCGACGGCGTTGTGGGGTTCGCCGGGCTTGATCTTTCCGGCCAGGGGCGCGGTGGCCGGCTGAGTGGTCGTGGTGGTCGTGGTGGTTGTGGTGGTGGTCTCGGGAGCGGTGCTGGGGGCGGTGGTGGCGGTTCCTATTGAGACGGTGTCCAGGGCGGCGGCTGTGGGGTGCCCGGCCTCGCTCCGGTTGGGCAGGGCTATGACCACGGCTGCGGCGGCCGTGACGGCTAGGACGGCTGCGATCAGCCACCGTTTGTGCACCTGGACTCCTGGGGCAGAGGCGGAAGGCAAGCACACTATGCCAAACCGGGCCGTGAAAAGCGCCCGCCCTCCGCGCGGTGGACGTGCGGAGGGCGGGCGCGTGGTGGGACCGGATCAGGTACGGGTCCAGCGTTGGTTCGCCTGGCCGTTGCACGTGGCCAGGCGGGGTTGGGTGCCGTTGGTGGTGCCCGGCGCCTCCAGGCACAGGTTGGACTGCAGGCCCGTGATCGAGCCGTCCGTGTTGAGGCGCCACTTCTGGTTGGTGCCGCCGTGGCAGGTCCAGATGATGACCGCCGTGCCCGGTGCGGTGCCGCCGGCTTCGGCGTCCAGGCAGCGGCGGGAGTCACCGGTGTAGACCGTCAGCTCACTGGCGGTCGTGGTGGTCCACTGCTGGTTCGTGCCGCCGTGGCAGTCCCAGAGTTGCAGGCGGGTGCCCACAGTGGTCGTCTGGCCGGGGACGTCGAGGCACTTGTTGGCGCTCGCCGACCGGAGAGGACCGGTGGTGCCGCCGCCTCCGCCGTTGCCGTTGTCCAAGCCCAGGAACGAGATGGCGTACGCCAGCATGCCGGCTTGCGGGAGGGTGTGGCCCGTGCCGGCGATGCTGATGCCCTCCACCGTGGCCTTGGTCGTCGTGTCGCCGTAACGGGTGCGGGTCCAGGACGACTGGGGGCGGTCGGTGTAGGCCGGGGTCTGGGTCAGGCCGTGGAGGTTGGTCCACTGCTTGATCTCCTCGCCGAAGTTGCGGTACGACAACGTGGTGTCCTGGTCGCCGTGCCACAGCTGCATCCTCGGGTACCGGCCGGTGTAGCCGGGGTACATGGCCCGGGCCACGTTGCCCCACTCCTGGGCGGTCTTGACGACGTTGCCGCCGGCGCACTGGCTGTTCCACAACGAGCCGTTGGTGGTGGCGAAGCAGCCCGCCGGGACACCCGAGTACGCCGAGGCCGCCGAGAAGACGTCCGGGTACTGCGCGGCCAGGACGTTGGTCATCATCGCGCCCGACGAGAAGCCGCTGACCACGATCCGGGCCGGGTCGACGTTGTAGCGCTGCCGGGCCCAGGCCACCATCGACATGATGCCCGTCGAGTCGCTGCCCCCGTTGCGGGTCAGGCCCGCCTGGGTGGACACGTCGAAGCACTTCTCCGTGCGGGTGACCTCCGGGACGACGATGACGTACCCGTACCGGTCGGCCGCGGTCACGAAGTCGTGGCCGTTGCCGTTGAAGATGGCGCCCGCCGAGCCGCCGCAGTAGTGGACCAGGACGAGCAGGGCGGGTTGCGCGGCGACGTTGTCGGGCGCGTAGACGTACATGTTGAGGTTGGTCGGGTTCGTGCCGAAGTTGGTGATCCGGGTGAGCGTCGCCGCGGACGCCGGGCCGGAGGTGATCAGGACCATCGACAGCACGGCCAGGGACAGGGCCATGACGCTCGACAGGAGTCTTCTCATGTGGCCGCTCCTACGCCTTGGCCCAGCGCTGGTTGGCGCCGGTGTGGCAGGTCCAGAGGATCACGCTGCTGCCGTTCGCGGTGGCCGCGCCGCTGACGTCCAGGCACAGGCCGTTGCGGACGTTGCTGATGGTGCCGTTGGTGTTGAACGTCCACTGCTGGTTGGTGCCGCCGGTGCAGTCCCAGATCCGGGCGCGGGTGCCGGTGGTGGCGTTGTCCGGCACGTCCAGGCACTTGCCCAGCACGCGCAGGGTCTGGCCGTTCTGGGTGAACTGCTGGTTGGCGTTGGTGTGGCAGTCCCAGATGATCGTCGCGGTGCCGTTGGCCGAGTTCGCGCCCTCGACGTCGATGCACCGGCCCGAGGCCTCGCCGCGCAGCCGGAACGTCGTCGGGGCGGGCGGGGTCTCGCCGGTGAAGAACTTCCAGACCTCGCCCTTGACCCAGCTGCGCGCGCCGGACTCGCAGCCCGCGCACCCGTCCACCGGTCCCTGCTGGTGGCCGCCGTCGAAGGCCGCCCAGACCACCGGGTAGCCGGCCCGGCAACCGGAGTAGGTGGTGGAGATGTGGGTGCGGCTGCCGGCGGCGGGCTCGGGCGCGTTCTGCGGCGTGCAGCCGTTGTTGCGGACGAACCGGTCGCGCAGCGAACGACCCGCGCCGATGTTGTCGGACACGCCGTGGATGCCCATGTAGGCCACCGGCTGGGTGCCGCCGCTGCAGCCGCTGATCTCGCCGGGCGCGGCGATGGCGGCGACCGCCTTGAACACCGTCGGGCGCGAGCAGGCCAGCGAGTAGCTCATCGCGCCGCCGTAGCTGAAGCCCAGGGAGAAGATCTGGCCGGTGTCCACGCACAGGCCCTCGCCGATGCGGCGGATCATGTCGTCGGTGAAGGTGACGTCCTCGCCGTTGGTGTTCGCCCAGCCGTTGGAGATGCCCTGCGGCGCGACGAAGATCGTGCTGTCGTTGGCGAGCGCGCGCAGGCCGTAGTAGGCGTAGACGGCGCCGTCGCTGCCGCCGGAGGCGACGTCGTTGGCGGTGCCGCCCCACCAGTGGAACCCGAACACCAGCCGGTAGTTGCGGTTGACGTCGTAGTTGCCGGGCACGCTGAGGATGAAGCTGCGGCTCTTGCCGCCGCTGGAGATGGTGTGCGTGCCGCTGCTCAGCGTCGGGGCCTTGCCGCACCCGGGCGTCGCCGCGAGCGTGACGTCGCTCCCGGTCGCCTCGGCTGCGGACGCGGTGCCGGCGGCACCCGCCGCGCTGAGGACCAGTGCGGCCAGGGTGACGGTCAGGTTCCGCCATCGGCGGCCGGCTTGTCGCATGGTGGTGCTCCGATTCTCGTGGCTTCGTTGCCGGATCTCGGGCATCCGCGGCGGATCGGACGCGAACCGGTTCGATCGTGCAGCCACGATACGGGAGAGCTGGTCGAATGGATAGCGAAGGCCGGCATCGAACCGATTCGACGTCTTCTCCCGGACAAGCCCGATCGGTCGTGTGCCGCCGTGCGCAAGAGCCATGTCGAACGTGAATTCGACGTGTTCCGGGCTGGTTGGCGATGAACGGCCGCCGAGTCCGATGTGGATCCCCGTCGCCCTCGACGGCGGCGGGGGCCACTGGTCCAGACCTGTCCACAGTGGACTCATCCCCCGAATGGCCCATCTTGGGGCTATGTGGAGCATTTTCGCGTCTCGGTTGAACATTCAACGTGTCCGTCTCGTAGGAAGCGGGCGACACCGCACGACCGAGGAGAGGTTCAGCGCCCGTGACCGCCATGACCACGCTCCACTCGTTGCCCCCCGACGAGCGCGACCGGTTCCACCGGTTCGCCTTCGGCCCTGCGGAGGCGCCCCCGTTCGACCGCATCCACCACGCCTTCCAGGCGCAGGCGGCCCGGTCGCGGGACACCCCGGCGGTGGAGCACGAGGGCCACCGCCTGACCTACGGGGAGCTCGACGACCGGTCCGACCGGGTCGCCGCCGCGCTGGTCGAGGCGGGTGTCCGGCCCGGCGACCACGTCGGGCTGTTCCTGACCCGGTCCGCGCACATGGTCGTCGGCCTGCTGGGCGTGCTGAAGGCCGGCGCGGCGTACGTGCCGCAGGACGTCCGGATCACCCCGCCCCACCACCTGGACCACGTCCGCCGCACGGCCGGGATCGACGTCGTGCTGACCACCAGCGAGCACGCCGACCGGGTCGAAGCGGCCACCGTGATCGCCCTCGACACGCTGCCCCACCGGAACGTCCCCAAGCCGCGGGTCGAGCCCGGTGACACCGCCGTGGTCATCTTCACCTCCGGCACGACGGGCGTGCCCAACGGCGTGCGCGTCACCCACGCCAACCTGTGCAAC
The DNA here is from genome assembly GCF_003634995.1 of Saccharothrix variisporea. Classification (GTDB taxonomy): domain Bacteria; phylum Actinomycetota; class Actinomycetes; order Mycobacteriales; family Pseudonocardiaceae; genus Actinosynnema; species Actinosynnema variisporeum. The sequence goes on from NZ_RBXR01000001.1 coordinate 1,215,298, forward strand.
GTCCTGCTCACCGAACCCGGGTCGCTGGGCATCCGGCCCGGCGACCGGGTCACCCAACTGCTCAACATCGCGTTCGACATGGCGGTGTGGGAGATCCTCGGCGCGCTCAGCCACGGCGCCACCCTGGTCGTGCGGGGCAGCAGCGCACAGCAGGCCGCCGAGACGGCGACCGTCCTCATCTCGACACCAGGATTGCTGTCCACATTAGACCGGTCGAAGTGCCCCGACGTGCGGGTCGTCGCGGTCGCGGGCGAGCGCTGCCCCCAGCCGCTGGCCGACGACTGGTCCCGGCAGGCGGTGTTCCACAACGCCTGCGGCCCCACCGAGGTCACCATCGTCAACACCGTGAGCCGGTACGACGGGCGCGCCCTGACCATCGGCCGGCCGGTGCCCAACTCCACGGTCTACATCCTCGACGAGGACCTGCGCCCGTGCCGGATCGGCGAGGTCGGCGAGATGTGGGCGGGCGGCGCGTGCGTGACCGCCGGGTACCTGGGCAACGACGTCCTGACCGCCCAGCGCTACCGGCCCGACCCGTTCCTGGGCGGCGACCACGTCATGTTCCGGACCCGCGACCTGGGCCGCTGGACGCCCGAGGGCGAGCTGGAGCACCACGGCCGCACCGACGACCAGGTCAAGGTCCGGGGCTTCCGGGTGGAGCTGGACGCGGTCACCTCCGCGCTGGAAACCGCCCAGGACTGCGTGCGCGCCACGACCGTCTTGCACGAGGGCGCGCTCGTCGGGTTCGTCAGCCCGGCGACCGTCGCGCCGGACGCCGCCCGTGAGGCCGTCGCCCGCGCCCTGCCGTACTACTGCGTGCCGACGCTCATCGTCCCGGTGGACGACCTGCCCCTGACCGACCGCGGCAAGGTCGACCGCGCCGCCCTGCGCGCCCTGGTGACCGTCGCATGACCGCGCTGGAGACGACCACGCCGGGCGCCCGGTTCCGCAGGCGGCCCTACACCCACCACAACCGGCTGGCGGCGGCGGTCGTGCTGGTCAACCTGGCGCTGCTGGGCGCGGACCCGGCGGACATGGTCGTGGCCAACCTGACCCTCGCGGTGCTGATCCGCCAGCAGCTCGTGATCAACCTGCTGTTCACGCTGGCCACCAGCGCGCCGACCTCGTGGCCGCTGAAGGTCCGGTGGACGCTGGGCAAGGTCTACCACTTCGGCGGCCTGCACGTCGGCGCCGCCGTGTGCGCCACGGCGTGGTTCGCCGTCCTCGCCTGGACCACCGCCGATCCCCTGGCCTGGACGATCCTCGCGGTGCTCGTGGGCATGATCGTGTTCGCACTCCCGGCCCTGCGCGCCCGCCGGCACGACCTGTTCGAGCGGACCCACCGCTTCGCCGGCTGGACGAGCCTGGTCCTGTTCGCCGCCCACGCCGCGGCCCAGCCCGGTTTCGTCGGCTCCACGCACTTCTGGCTGCTGCTGGCGGTCGTGACGAGCGTGGCGCTGCCGTGGTTGCGCCTGCGCAAGGTGCCCGTGCGGATCGTGCGCCCGTCCCGGCACGTCGCCCTGGTGTCGTTCGACTACGGCGTGACCCCGTTCGCGGGCTCGTCCACCGCCGTCAGCCGCAGCCCGCTGCTGGAGTGGCACTCCTTCGCCAACGTGCCGACCCCCGGCCGGACCGGTTTCCGGCTGACCATCTCCCGGGCCGGCGACTGGACCGGCAGCCTGATCGACGACCTGCCCACCCACCTGTGGGTCAAGGGCATCCCCACCGCCGGCGTCGGCAACATCGACAAGCTCTTCACCCGCGTGGTCTGGGTGGCCACCGGCAGCGGCATCGGCCCGTGCCTGCCGCACCTGCTCTCCGGCGACACCCCGTCCCGCCTGGTGTGGTCCACCCGCGACCCGCGCGCCACCTACGGCGACGACCTGGTGGACGAGATCGAGGCCGTGCAACCGGACGCGATCGTCTGGGACACCAACCGCGACGGCAAGCCGGACCTGGTGGAGCTGGCCCTGCGCGCCCACCGCGAGTTCGCCGCCGAGGCCGTGATCTGCATCTCCAACAAGAAGACCACCTGGCACGTCGTGGAGTCGCTGGAAGCGCGCGGGGTGCCCGCGTTCGGCGCGATCTGGGACTCGTGAGGAGAGGCGCAGTGGACTACTCGACCCTCGCCGTCGACACCGACGACGACGGCATCACCACGCTCACCGTGACCCGCCCCCGGGCCCGCAACGCCCTGTCCGGCCAGGTCCTCACCGAACTGGCGCACTTCCTCTCCGCGGAGCGCCCGACCGGCGTGGTCCTCACCGGGGCGCCCGGCCCGGCGTTCGTGGCCGGCGCGGACATCCGCGAGATGGCCGCGATGACCCCGGCGGAGGGTGAACGCTTCGGCGCGCTCGGCCAACGCGTCACCCGCCTGGTGGAGGAAGCGCCTTACCCGGTCGTGGCCGCCGTCGACGGCTACGCCCTCGGCGGTGGCTGCGAGCTCGTGCTGGCGTGCGATTTCGCCTACGCCACCAGGAAGTCGGTGTTGGGCCAGCCCGAGGTGGTGTTGGGGCTGATCCCCGGGTTCGGCGGCTGCGTGCGGTTGCAGCGCCTGGTGGGGCCCGCGGTCGCCCGCGAGCTCATCTACACCGGCCGGCACGTCGACGCCGAGGAGGCCTTGCGACTCGGCCTGGTCACGGCGGTGTTCGACGACCGACCCGCCATGCTCGCCGCCGCCCGCGCCACGTTGCGCCGGATCGCCGGCAACTCCCCCGTCGCCGTGTCCCTGGCGAAGGCGGTGCTCAACGGCGTGCGGGGCCGGACCGTGCCGGAGGGGCTGGACGTCGAGCTGGCGGCGTTCCGGGAGGCGTTCACGACCGACGACATGAGGGAGGGGACCGAAGCGTTCCTCGCCAAGCGACCACCCGTCTTCGGCCGGACGCGCCACCACCCCGCGTTCGACGACTAGCCCACCGCAGAGGAGGTTTGCTATCAACGACAGTCATACTGCGGCACTGCGTGCCCTCCACGACGAGCACGCGCCGGCGCTGTGGCGGTACGTGCGCCGGTTGACCGGGGACGACGAGTTGGCCAGCGACGTGGTGCAGGAGGCGTTGTTGCGGGCGTGGCGCAATCCCGCGGTGCTGGAACAAGGCGGCTCGGCGGCTCGGGCGTGGCTCTACACGGTGGCCCGCAACGTCGTGATCGACGAGCGGCGCAGCGCACGGGCCCGCTGGGAGGTGGGGTCCGGGTGGGTGCCCGAACGGGTGCGGTCCGACCACAGCGACGCCGCCCTGGACGCCTGGTTGGTGGCCGACGTGCTGACGCAGTTGACGCCCGAGCACCGGACGGTGATCGTGCGGGCGTACTACATGGGGCAGTCGGTCGCGGAGCTGGCCGAGCTGCTGGGCGTTCCCGAAGGTACGGTGCGGTCCCGGCTGCACTACGGTTTGCGGGCGCTGCGCTTGGCGTTGGAGGAGAAGGGGGTCACCGGACGGTGAGACCGGCAGTCGACCCGTACCGGGACTGGGGTGCCGCGTACGTGCTGGGGTCGCTCTCCCCGGCCGAGCGGCGGGAGTTCGAGGTGCACCTGGCCGGGTGCCCGGACTGCGCGGCGAACCTGGCGTCGCTCGCGGGGCTGCCCGGGATCCTGTCGGTCGTGCCGCGGGAGCGCGCGGCGGCGCTGTTGGAGCCGGAGCCCGAAGGCGGGCCGTCCGTGCTGGCCGGGCTGTTGGCGGCCGAGCGGTCCCGGAGGCGGCGGGCCCGGGTGCTGACGGCCGCGGCCGTGCTGGTCGCGGCGTTGATGGGCGCCGCCGTGGTGTTCCTGCTGCGGCCGGCACCACCGACGACCACCCCCGGTCCCCCGCAGGTCGCGATGCGCCAGACCGTGCCCAGCCCGGTGACCGCCGCCGTGCGCCTGGTCGACGAGCCGTGGGGCACGCGGATCGAGGTGCGCTGCTCCTACGACCGGCCGGTCGGGAAGTCGGCCCCGACCGTCGAGTACGGGCTGAACGTGGTCGACGGCCGGGGCCGCGCCGTCCAGGTGGCGACCTGGACGGCGGGCCCCGGCTCCACCACCCGGCCGGTGGCGACGACCAAGCTGGTGCGCTCGGACGTCACCGCCGTGGAGATCCGGCTGCTGCCCGACGACCTGGTGATCCTCCGCGTCGAGTTCTGAAGGGGTCAGCCGGCCGCGCAGGACACCGTGGGCCACGTCCAGTTGCCGTTGGCCTGGATCGTCACGCCCCAGTTGTTGCCGCTGCCGTTGGGTTTGGCCACCAGCACCTGCGAACTCGGGTAGGAGGCGCTGATGTTCCAGGTGGCGAGGATCCGCTCCGGCGAGGGCACGTTCATCGTGACCGTCCAGTTCGTCGCCCCGCTGACCGAGACGTTGAGGTTGTACCGGTCGCTCCACCGCTCGCCCGCCGACAGGGTCGCGGTGCACGAGCCGCCCCCACCGCCGCCACCACCACTGCTGCTGTCCAGCGTGACGTTCGAGCTGCCGCTGGACTGGTAGCCCTCGGTCGCGAGGATCATGTAGTCCATCGTCCCCAGGGACATCCCGGCCCGCGCCCACGCGTCGAAGTGGTTGCCGGTGGTGATGGTGCCGCCGGTGCGCCGCTGCTGCCGCACGCTCCAGTACTGGTTGAACGTCTTGTTGCCCTCGATGGACGGGGCGTTGTACCGGGTGGTCAGGTAGATGTCGTACGTGCCGCCGTCGCTGGTGACCGTGCCCTTGTACTGGCCGGTGGGTCGGTAGGTGCCCCAGTTGTCCACGATGTAGTACTCGACCAGCGGGTTGCGGGACCAGCCGTAGAGCGTCAGGTACGCGTTGCCGGACGGGTTGAAGCTGCCCGAGTAGGTCACCGTGCGCCGGCCGCCGGTGCTCCAGCCCTTGCCGGCCACGAAGTTGCCGGTGTTGCGCCACGACGTGCTGTAGTTGCCGCCGCCGCCCAGTTCCATCGACACGGTGCCGGGGCTGTCGGTCCAGAACGAGTAGAAGTACCCGTTGTTCGTGCCGGTCTGGTTCTGCGTGACGGCCGCCTGCGCGGTACCCGGCGCCACGGCCGCCGCGGCGACCAGCAGGGCCACGCCGGTCCGGGCGGCGAGCCGCCCGAACCGGTCCCGCAGGCGTTCGGATCTGTCTGTCATGGTTGCTGTTCCTCCTCGTTGAGGTACTCGAACCAGTCGAACGACGCCGTCCCCTCGGTGACGTACATGCCGATGACGCGGCCGGTGAAGCCGGTGGCGACCTCCGTGGACAGGTAGCGCCCGTCCAGCTCGCACAGCTGCGTGCCGTCGAGGTGGAAGCCCACCAGGTCCGGCCCGAGGAACCCGCCGTCGGCTTCCTCCCGGGTGGGCAGGCGCATGGACACGCCCAGCGTCACCGGGCCGTCGGGCGCGTCGGCCGTCGCCACGACCTGCCGCAGGAAGCCGATGCGCGCGATGACCTCGACCCGACCCGCCGCGACCTCTATGTCGTAGTGGTGGGTCTCGTCGAGCCGCACGGACAGCCCCGCGCGCGCCGAACCCGGGTCCAGCAAGGCCTGCACGCGGCACTGCTGGTGCTGCGGGCGGCGTCCGACGAACGTGTGGACCTGCTCGTCGAGGGAAGCTCCGGTGGCGTGCAGGGTCAGCCAGCCGGGGCGTTCGGTCAGCGACCACGACGAGTCGGGCCGGCTGCGCGGGGAGATCCACTCGGGGGCCAGCGCGGTGCCGGTGAAGTCGTCGCGCGCGGGCGGCGGGTCCAGCGGGTGCCACCGGGCCGGTGCTTCCTCGGTCAGCTCCACCGGCTCCACCCGCGGCCAGCCGTCCACCCACTCGACGCGCTTGAGGAACGTCTCGCGGCCCAGCGGGTGGTAGCCGGGCGTGAAACCGCGCGGGCGGGTGGCCAGCAGCACCATGAACCACCCACCGTCCGGAGTGGACACCAGGTCCGCGTGCCCGGTGCTCTGGATCGGGCGGTCGGTGCCCCGGTGGGTCAGGATCGGGTTGTGCGGCGCGGACTCGTACGGGCCGCGGGGGTGCGTGGCACGCGCGACGGCCACGGTGTGGCCGCGTTCCGTGCCGCCCTCGGCGATCATCAGGTACCACCAGTCGCCGATCTGGTACAGGTGGGGCGCCTCGGGCCACTGGAGGCCGGTGCCCGACCAGATCGGCCACGGACCCTCCAGCACCTTGCCCGCCAACGGGTCCACCCGCGCCAGCTGCACGCCGTGCACGGTGCACCAGCAGTTGCCGTCCTCGTCCCAGACCAGGCTCGGGTCGATGCCCGGCAGGTCGATCCACACCGGGTCCGACCACGGCCCGGCCGGGTCCTCGGCGGTGACCAGGAAGTTGCCGCCGTGCGAGACGTTGGTGGTGATCATGTAGAACAAGCCGTCGTGGTACCGGATGGTCGGCGCGTAGATGCCGCGCGAGGCCACCGCGCCCTCCAGCGGCAGCTGCTCCGGCCGGTCCAGCACGTTGCCGATCTGCCGCCAGTGCACCAGGTCCCGGCTGTGGAAGATCGGCACGCCCGGGAAGTACTCGAAGCTGGAGCACACCAGGTAGTAGTCCTCGCCGACCCGGCACACGCTGGGGTCGGGGAAGAAACCGCCGACCACCGGGTTGTCGAACTTCCTTGTCACGCTGTGCCTCCGGGTCAACCCTTGAACGCGCCTTCGAGAATGCCCCCGACCATCCGCCTGCCCACGAACACGAACAGCACGAGCAGCGGCAGGGTCGCGAGGAACGAGCCGGACATGGCCAGCCCGAGGTCGATGTCAAAGCTGTTCTGCAACGCCTTGATGGCGATCTGCGCGGTGTACCGCTCCGGCGACTTGAGCACGATGAACGGCCACAGGAAGTCGTTCCACGCCGTCACGAACGCGAACAGCCCCAGCACGAACGCCGCCGGCCGCACGATCGGGAACGCGATCCGCCAGAACACCTGCCACGTCGACGCGCCATCGAGGTAGGCCGCCTGCATCAGCTCGTCGCTGATCGTGGCCACGATGTGCTGGCGCATCCAGAAGATGCCGAACGCGCTCGCCAACCCGGGCACCACCAGTGCCTGGAGCGTGTCCACCCAGCCCAGCTCGGACATGATCAGGTACTGCGGGATCACGGCCAGCTGCGTCGGGACCGTCATCGTCAGCAGCACCACCAGGAACAACGTGTTGCGCCCGGGGAACCGCAGCTTGGCGAAGGCGAACCCGGCCAACGCGCACAGCAGCGCCTGGCCCACGCCGATCGCGCCGGCCACGACGAGGCTGTTCACGATGGACTGCAGGAACGGGACCGTGTCGAACACCAGCCCGGCCAGGTAGAAGAAGTTGTCCCCCGGCACGATCTCGGGCGGCATCTGCGTGGCGGTCGCGGTGTCGGTCGTGGCGACGATGAACATCCAGTACAGCGGGAAAATCGACACGGCGGCCGCGCCGACCAGCACCGCGTACTGCCACCAGCGGACGTTGTTGTGCCGTGCGCTCATCGGTCCGCCTTGATGCGACTGGACAGCAGGTAGTTCACCGCGGCCACGGCCACGACCATCAGGAACAGCGCCACGCCGATCGCCGAGCCGTAGCCGAACTCGTAGCGGCCGAAGCCCTGTTCGTAGAGCATCAGCGTGAGGGTCTGGCACTGGCGGACCGCACCGCAGGTCAACGTGGATCCCGGGGACACCAGCAGCGGCTCGGTGAAGATCTGGAGACCGCCGATGGTCGAGGTGATGACCGTGAAGATGATGACCGGGCGCAGCGCCGGGATCGTGATGTGCCGGAACCGCTGCCACCCGCCCGCGCCGTCGATGGCGGCGGACTCGTAGACGTCCCGCGGCACCGCTTGCAGCGAGGCCAGGTAGAGCAGGGTCGTGTAGCCGAACCACCGCCACGTCACCATCGCCGCGATCACGACGTGGCTGCCGAACGTGGACTGCACGAAGTCCACCGGCTCCACGCCGACCAGGCCGAGCAGCCAGTTGAGCAGCCCGAAGTCCCGGTCGAACAGCTGCGCGAACACGATCGCCGTGGCCGCCACCGACGTCACGTACGGGACCAGCACGGACATCCGGAAGAACAGCGCGGCCCGCAGGCGGGCGTGGTTGAGCAGGTGCGCCAGCAGCAGCGCGAGGAACAGCTGCGGCACGGTGGACAGGAACCAGATGCTGACCGTGTTGCGGGTGGCGTTCCAGAACCTCGGGTCGTCCAGCATCCGCGTGAAGTTGTCGAAGCCGATGAAGGTGTGGTCACCGATCGGGTTCCAGTCGAACAACGCCACGTAGAAGGTGAACAGGAACGGGAACAGGCCGAACACGGCGAACAGCACGAAGAACGGCGCGATGTAGGCGTAGGGCGCCAGCCGCTCCCGCAGGGGCGTGCCCACCCGGGGGGCGGGCGGCTCCGCGGGAGCGACCGGGACGGGCGCCAGCGTGGTGCTCACCCGCGCCTCACTTGCCGATGGCGGTCTTGATGTTGCGCACGGCGTCGTCCCACGCCGTCGCCGGGTTGCCGTTGTTCTGCTCGACGTTGGTGATGGCGTCGAGGAACTCGGTGCCGATCGTCGTGCTGTCCGGTCCGATGTAGAACGGCTTGAGGCCCAGCAGGGAGTCCGGGTAGATCTTGCCGATCGGGGCGTTGGAGAAGAACGGCTCGTTGCGGCCGGTCAGCTGCGGGTCCTGGTAGACCGACGGGGTCGTGGGCAGGGCGCCGGAGGTCACGAAGTGCTCGAGCTGGCCCTGCGGCGACTGCATGGTCTTGATGTAGTCCCAGGCGGCCTTGGGGTTCTTGGCGCGCTTGGGGATCGCGAGGTAGCTGCCGCCCCAGTTGCCGGACTTGCCGGGGATCGCGGCCAGGTCCCACTTGCCCGCGGTCTCGGGCGCGTTGCTGCGGATGGCGTTGAGCATCCAGGACGGCGCGGCCAGCGCGGCGAACTTGCCCTGCTGCATCGCGGCGCTCCAGCCCTCGGCGAAGGAGGACTGCTTGGCCGTGATGCCCGCCTGCGCGGCCTTGATGCCCAGCTCGAACGCGGACTTGACGTGCGGGTTGGTCGAGTAGATCAACTCGTGCTTGTCGTCGTAGTACTTCTGGCTGCCCTGGTTGACCGCCTGGTAGAAGACGCTGGTGGCGGCGTTGTCGATGAACGGCTGCCCGGTCTTCTCGGTGTAGCGCTTGCCGGTCTCGATGAAGGCGTTCCAGTCCGGCCACAGCTTGCCGACCGACTCGCGGTCGGTGGGCAGGCCGGCGGCGGCGAACAGGTCGGTGCGGTAGGCCATCGCCATGCCGCCGACGTCGGTGGGGATGCCGAGGATCTGGCCGTCCTTGGCGATGCTCTGCGACATCACCCAGTCCAGGTAGTCGCCCTTGATCTCGTCGGCGCCCAGCGTCTTGAGGTCCACGAAGTTCTGCGGCTGCTCGACGAACTTGGGCAGGTCGTCGCCCTGGATCAGCACCAGGTCGGGCACCTTGCCGCCGGCCAGCGCGGTGGTCAGGCCCTGCGCGGTCTCCTGCGCGTTGCCGACCTCGGTCAGCTTGACCTCGACGTCGGGCTTCTTCTTCTTGTACTCCTCGACCGCCGCTTTCTGGTTGATCCCGCTGAACGACCAGAACTCGAACGACTTGCCGTCGCCGCCTCCACCCTCGCCGCTGCCCGGTGAGCACGCGGCGGTCAGCAGGAGCACCGCGGCGGCGATGACGCGGAGTTTCATGGGTGGCCTCCAGAGCGAGCGGGCGGCGTCTACGACCGGCTTCGAAATATTCGACAAATAACCGGAATCTTTCGGGTCGGACCGTAGGCCGCCGATCGTCTGATCGTCAAGCATTTGCGCAACCGCCCCGAAACCTTTCGGGAGCTACACTTCGCCCCATGAGCCGGGCGCGCCGACCGAACACCGATGCCACCGAAGACTCCGGCGCGACCATCACCCAGCTCGCCGCACTGGCCGGGGTTTCGGTGGCGACGGTGTCGAAGGTCGTCAACGGCCACCCCGACGTGGCCGCCGAGACCAGGGCGTCGGTCGAGGGCGTCATCCGCGAGCACGGCTACCGGCGACGGCGCCGAGCCACCCGCGCCAACCTGGTCGAAGTCGTGCTCCACGCCATCGAGGGCGACTACGCCACCGAGATGCTCAACGGCGCCGCCCGCGTGGCAGCCGCCCACGGCCTGGCCGTCGCGGTGTCGGAGCTGCACGGCGCCCACACCCCCGACCGCGACTGGATCGAGGGCGTCCTGGCCCGCCGTCCGGCGGGCGTCGTCGCCGTCTTCTCCGGCCCCACCCCCGCCCAACGGGAACGCTTGCGCAGCCGGGGCATCCCGATCGTGCTGGTGGACCCGACCGACGAGCCGGGCCCGCAGGTGTGGTCGGTGGGCGCGAGCAACTGGAGCGGCGGCATGTCCGCCACCAGACACCTGCTGGACCTGGGCCACCGCCGCATCGCCACCATCACCGGCCCGTCCCGGACGCTGTCCGGCCGAGCGCGCCTGGACGGCTACCGGGCGGCCCTGGACACCGCGGGCGTTCCCGTCGATCCCGCACTCATCCGGGAGGGCGACTTCCAGATCGCCGACGGCCGCGTCCACGGCCGGGACCTGCTGCGCCTGCCCCACCGCCCGACCGCGATCGTGGCCTGCAACGACGGCACGGCGCTGGGCGTCTACCAGGCGGCGCACGAAGCCGGCTTGCGCATCCCCGAAGACCTCAGCGTGGTCGGCTTCGACGACATCCCGTCGAGCCGGGAGATGATCCCGCCGCTGACCACGGTCCGACAGCCGCTGCGCGAGATGGCCGCGGCCGCGACGGAGGTCGTCGTGGCCCTGTCCCGCGACGAACCGCCCAAGCAGAGCCGCCTGGTCCTGGCCACGGACCTGATCACCCGCTCCAGCACCGCCCCGCCCGCCCACTGACCGCGCCCGGGTCGCCGCTTGCCGAACGACCGACTGGGAACGCTCCCAGTCGGTCTTGTGCGGGCGAAACATCTGGTGCCACACTCCGAAGCGTTCGCCGAAACTTCCGCCAGAGTTTCGAAAATCACGACGAGCTTCGTAGTCCACCACACCCGTCGGACAGGCGGCGGGTTCCTGCAGAAGGTGTCACACATGAAGCTGACAGCGAGGTCAGTGTCGCGAGCCGCGCTCGTGACGACGTTGGTCGCCCTCACCGGTGGCGCGGTGGTCTTCTCGGCGACGACGGCATCGGCCGCGACCACGCTCGGCGCGGCGGCCGCGCAGAGCGGGCGGTACTTCGGCACCGCCGTGGCCGCGGGCAGGTTGGGCGACTCGACCTACACCGGCATCCTCGGCCGCGAGTTCAACATGGTCACGGCCGAGAACGAGATGAAGATCGACGCGACCGAGCCGAACCAGAACCAGTTCACCTACGGCAACGCCGACCGGATCGTGAACCTCGCGCAGTCCCAGGGCAAGCGGATCCGCGGGCACACGCTCGCGTGGCACTCCCAGCAGCCCGGCTGGATGCAGCGCCTGGAGGGCTCCGCCCTGCGGTCGGCCATGCTGAACCACGTCACGAAGGTCATGACCTACTACAAGGGCAAGATCTACGCCTGGGACGTGGTGAACGAGGCCTATGAGGACGGCAGTTCCGGCGCGCGCCGCAACTCCAACCTCCAGCGCACCGGCAACGACTGGATCGAGGCCGCCTTCCGCGCCGCGCGTGCCGCCGACCCGGCCGCCAAGCTCTGCTACAACGACTACAACACCGACGACTGGACCCACGCCAAGACCCAGGCCGTCTACCGCATGGTCCAGGACTTCAAGTCCCGCGGCGTCCCGATCGACTGCGTCGGCTTCCAGTCCCACTTCAACGCCCAGAGCCCGGTGCCGTCCAACTACCAGACCACCCTGCAGAACTTCGCCAACCTCGGCGTGGACGTGCAGATCACCGAGCTGGACATCGAAGGCTCCGGCTCCGCGCAGGCGTCCAACTACGAGCGCGTGACCAAGGCCTGCCTGGCGGTCGCGCGGTGCGCCGGCATCACCGTCTGGGGCATCCGCGACACCGACTCGTGGCGTTCCTACGGCACGCCGCTGCTGTTCGACGGCTCGGGCAACAAGAAGCCCGCCTACACCGCCGTCCTGAACGCCCTCAACGCGGCCCCGCCGATCTCCACCACCACGACGACGAGCACGACCACGAGCACCACGACGAGCACGACCACCACCACGACCACGACGACGTCGACCACCACGACCACCCCGCCTCCGGGTGGCTGCACGGCGACGGTCGCCACGCTCGACCAGTGGAACACCGGCTTCACCGTGCAGATCAGGGTCAAGGCGGACTCGGCGGTCAGCGGCTGGTCGGTGTCGGTGGCGCTCCCGTCCGGCGTGACCGTCGTGAACGCCTGGAACGCCGACCGCAGCGGCAACACCGGCACGGTCTCCTTCGCCAACGTCGCCTACAACGGCAACATCCCGGCGGGCGGCACGACGGAGTTCGGCTTCCAGGGCGACGGCACGGCCGGCACCCTCTCCCCCACCTGCTCGGCCCGGTGAGCACGCGTTGAACACCCGCTGAGCACACTCGCGGCCCCGGTGACCGGTCCCCCCGGTCACCGGGGCCGCTCGGCGTTCGAGGACCACCTCAAGGCATCGAAGCGTTTCACCGCATTCGACGTCGAACGGTTCGACAACATCCCGCGTCCCTCGGAAGGCTGTTGCGCTCCCACCATCCCACCTCTACGGTGCTCAATCGAAGCGCTTCGACAGTCAGCCCGCGGGAGGAACCAGCCGATGCCCCAGCGACTCATCGCAGCCGTCGTCGCGGCCCTCCTCGTGGGCGTGGCGGGGTGCGGCGGCTCGGACGAAGCCGCCGACAACACCTTCAAGCTCTGGCACTTCGAAGGCCCGGACAGCGCGATGGGCACGGCGTGGGCCGAGGCGATCAAGCAGTTCGAGGCCTCCCACCCCGGCGTCAAGGTGGCGTTCGAGGAGAAGGGCTTCGAGCAGATCCAGAAGACCGGCTCCCTCGCGGTCAACTCCAAGGACGCGCCGGACCTGCTGGAGTACCCCAAGGGCAACGCCACCGCCGGACTGCTGTCCAAGCAGGGCCTGCTCACCGACCTGTCCGACGAGGTCGCCCAGCGCGGCTGGGACAAGAAGCTCGGGCCCGGCGTGGACACCACCGCCCGCTACGACGAGCGCGGCGTGATGGGTTCGGGCCAGTGGTTCGGCATCCCCAACTACGCCGAGTACATCACGGTCTACTACAACAAGGACATGTTCGACCGGCAGGGCCTGGCCCTGCCCACCACGCTGGACCAGTTGACCGCCGCGATGGACCGGTTCGTCGCCGCCGGCATCACCCCGCTGGCCACGGCCGGCCAGGAGTACCCGGCGCAGCAGGTGCTCTACCAGCTCGCGCTGACCAAGGCCGACCGCGGTTGGGTGGACCGCTACCAGCGCTACACCGGCGATGTCGACTTCCACGACACCGCGTGGACCTACGGTGCCACGACCTTCGCCGACTGGGTGCGCAAGGGCTACCTGTCCCGCGACAGCGCCGGGCTCAAGGCCGAGGACATGGGGTTGGCGTTCATGCAGGGCAAGAACCCGATCATGGTCAGCGGCACGTGGTGGTACGGCCGGTTGCGCGCGCAGGTCAAGGACTTCCAGTGGGTGTCGGCGCGGTGGCCGGGCATGACCGCCGGGTCCAGCGGCAACATGTGGGTGGTGCCCAAGGCCGCCAAGCACAAGCAGTACGCGCTGGACTTCATCGACATCACCCTGTCCCCGGCGGTGCAGGACAAGCTGCGGGACGCGGGCGGCGTGGCCGTCGCGCCCGGCGCGGCCCCGGCCGCCGACCCGGCGATCAGGCAGCTCAACGACGACTACCGGGCGTTGCGCGACGCCGACCAGCTCGCCTTCTACCCGGACTGGCCCGTGCCCGGCTACTACGACGTGCAGGTCCAGGCGGTGCAGAAGCTGATCACCGGTGACGCGGACCCGCGGCAGGTGCTCGACGAGCTGGCCGGGCCGTACCGGGAGCACGTCGCGAGCATCGGCAAATGAGGGCGGTCCGCGAGCGCGGGTCCTACCTGCTCTACCTGGCCCCCGGCGCGCTGCTGGTGCTCGCCGTGGTCCTGGTGCCGTTCGGGATGAACGTCGGCATCAGCTTCACGGAGTGGTCGGGGGTCGGCGAGCCGGAGTGGACCGGCCTGGACAACTACGGCCGGCTGCTGTCGGACGGGACGTTCTGGGCGTCCTTCCGGCACAACCTCGCCCTGGTGGTGGCGATGGCGGTCCTGCCGACCCTGGCCGGGCTCGTCGTCGCCGCGACGCTGGTCGACTACATCGGCAAGCACTTCGGCGCGCGCCAGGCGGCCGTGCTGCGGGCGTGCGTGTACCTGCCGCAGGTGCTGCCGATCGCGGTGGCCGGGATCGTGTGGAGCTGGATCCTGGCCCCGAAGGACGGCGCGCTCAACGCGGCCCTGCGCGCGCTCGGGCTCGAAGCGTTGGCGCGCAACTGGCTGGGTGACCCGGACCTGGCGCTGTGGAGCCTGATGGGCGTGCTGCTGTGGATGCAGCTGGGCTACCCGGTGGTGATCTTCATGGCCGGGATGAGCCGCCTGGACCCGGCGCTGCACGAGGCCGCGGAGCTGGACGGGGCGTCGTGGTGGGGCCGGTTCCGCCACGTCACCGTGCCGGGGTTGCGGCCGGAGATCTTCGTGGTGCTGTTGACGTGCACGATCGCCGCGTTGAAGGTGTTCGCGCCGATCTACGTGCTGACCCGGGGCGGTCCGGCCGGCGCGACGAACGTGCCCGCGTACTACTCGTTCCAGAACTTCTTCGAGCGCACGCGGGTCGGGTACGGCGCGGCGATCGCCACCGTGCTCACGGTGCTGGTGCTGGTCCTCACGGCGGTGTTCCTGCGCGTGCAGCAGCGGGGTGAGCGCTGATGCGGCGGCACGCGGTGCTGTGGTCGATGGTCGTGCTCGCGGTGGCGATGCTCGTGCCGTTCGTGATCGTGGTGCTCAACGCGGTCAAGACGCCCGCGGAGTACGCCACCGGCGGGCCGCTCGAGCTGCCCGAAGGGGTGTCGCTGGACGGCGTGATCGCGTTCTGGGACCGCGTCGACTTCGGCGAGAAACTGCTCAACAGCGCCATCATCAGCGGGTCGGTGGCGGTGCTCGCGGTCGTGGTGTCGGTGTGCAACGCCTACGCGCTGGGCATCGGGCGCGTGCGCGGCCGGACGTGGGTGCTGGTCGTGTTCCTCACCGCCAACACCCTCCCGCAGGAAGCGCTGGTCTACCCGCTGTACTACCTGGCCGACGCGATCGGGCTGTACGACACCAAGCTCGCGGTGATCATCGTGTTCACCGCGATCCAGTCCGCGTTCGGCACCTACCTGCTCACCTCGACGCTCAGCGGGTTCCCCCGGGAACTGCTGGACGCGGCGCGCATCGACGGCGCGTCGAAGTGGCAGGCGCTGGTGCGGGTCGTGGTGCCGATCAGCAAGCCCACCCTGGGTGTGCTGTTCGTGTTCTTCTTCATCTGGACCTGGAACGAGTTCTTCCTGCCGCTGGTGCTGCTGATCTCCAACGAGAACCAGACGGTGCCCGTGGCGCTGGGCGTGCTCCAGGGCCAGCGGCTGATGGACGCGACCATGACCAGCGCCTCGGCGCTGCTCGGGGTCGTCCCCGCCATCGCCTTCTTCCTCCTCTTCCAACGCGCGTTGACCCGCGGTATCACGGCAGGAGCGGTCAAGTGAAGTTCAGCGACGGGTACTGGCTGCTGCGGCCCGGGGTGGAGGCGACCCACCCGCTCTCGGTGCACGACGTCACGCCGGGCGACGGGGACGTCGTCGTGCACGCGGCGACACGTCCGATCCGGCACCGCGGCGACATGCTCAAGGGTCCCATGCTCACCCTGGGCCTGACCTCGCCGATGGCGGACGTGGTCGGTGTCGAGATCACGCACTTCTCCGGCGGGCGGCCGTTGGAGCCCTCCTTCGCCCTGTCCGCCGACGCCGGGCACGAGGCCAAGGTGGTGGAGGACGACGCCGGCGTGGTGCTGACCGCGGGCGCGTTGTCGGTCCGGGTGCACAAGGGCGAGCAGTGGCAGGTGGACTTCACCGCCGAGGGGCGGACGCTGACGACCAGCGGGTTCAAGGGCATGGGTTTCATGACCCTCGACGGCGCCCACTACGTGCGCGAGCAGCTGGTGCTGGGCGTCGGCCACACCGTCTACGGGCTGGGCGAGCGGTTCGGGCCGCTGGTGAAGAACGGCCAGACCGTGGACATCTGGAACGCCGATGGCGGCACCAGCAGCGAGCAGGCCTACAAGAACGTCCCGTTCTTCCTGACCAACGCCGGGTACGGGATCTTCGTCGACCACCCCGGGAACGTGTCGTTCGAGGTGGGCTCGGAGGCGGTGTCCAAGGTCGGGTTCAGCGTCGAGGGCCACTCCCTGCGCTACTTCCTGATCTACGGGCCGACCCCGCGCGAGATCCTGCGCAAGTACACCGCGCTGACCGGACGGCCCGCGCTGCCGCCGGCGTGGTCGTTCGGGCTGTGGCTGTCCACGTCGTTCACCACCGACTACGACGAGAAGACGGTCAACGGGTTCATCGACGGGATGGTCGAGCGGGACCTGCCGCTGAGCGTGTTCCACTTCGACTGCTTCTGGATGCGCGACTTCCACTGGTGCGACTTCGAGTGGGACCCGCGCACGTTCCCCGACCCGGAGGGGATGCTGGCGCGGCTGCACGAGCGGGGCCTGCGGGTCTCGGTGTGGATCAACCCCTACATCGCGCAGCGCTCACCGCTGTTCGCCGAGGGCATGGCCAACGGGTACCTGCTGCGCCGGCCCAACGGGGACGTGTGGCAGTGGGACCTGTGGCAGCCCGGCATGGCGCTGGTCGACTTCACCAACCCGGCGGCCCGCGAGTGGTTCGCGGGGAAGCTGGAAGCGTTGCTGGACCAGGGCGTGGACTGCTTCAAGACCGACTTCGGCGAGCGCGTGCCCACCGACGTGGTCTACCACGACGGCTCCGACCCCGAGCGGATGCACAACTACTACACCTACCTCTACAACAAGACCGTCTTCGACCTGCTGCGGCGGCGGCGCGGCGAGTCCGAGGCCGTGGTGTTCGCCCGCTCGGCCACCGCGGGCGGTCAGCAGTTCCCGGTGCACTGGGGCGGTGACTGCGAGGCGACCTACGAGTCGATGGCCGAGAGCCTGCGCGGCGGGTTGTCGCTGGGCCTGTCCGGGTTCGGGTACTGGAGCCACGACATCGGCGGCTTCGAGGGGACGCCGTCGGCGGCGCTGTTCAAGCGGTGGATCGCGTTCGGCCTGCTGTCCTCGCACAGCCGGTTGCACGGCAGCCACTCCTACCGCGTGCCGTGGCTGTTCGACGAGGAGTCGGTGGACGTGCTGCGGCGGTTCGTCAAGCTCAAGCTGAGCCTGATGCCGTACCTGGACCGGGCGGCGCGGCAGGCGTCGGCGGAGGGCGTGCCGATGATGCGGGCGATGGTGCTGGAGTTCCCCGACGACCCGGGCTGCGCGCACCTGGAACGCCAGTACATGCTCGGCGACAGCTTGCTGGTGGCGCCGGTGTTCTCGGACGAGGGTGACGTGTCGTACTACGTCCCTTCGGGCGCTTGGACCCACTTGCTGACCGGCGAGGTCGTCCAGGGTCCTCTGTGGACTCGCGACCGGTGCGACTTCCTCACCGCGCCCGTTCTGGTGCGGCCGAACACCGTCCTGCCGGTGGGGGCGGTGGACGACCGGCCGGAGTACGACTACGCGGAGGGCGTGACGCTGCGGGCGTACCAGCTCGCTGAGGGCGAGCACGTGACCGTGGTCGGCGGTTCGACGTTCCGGACCGTGCGGCGGGGCGACGAGATCCGGGTGACGGCCGAGTCCGCGCCGTCGCGGTGGCGGGTCCTGGTGGTCGGGGCGGAGTCGGTGTCGGCGGTGGAGGGCGGCGAGGTCGTGCCCGACGCCGGCGGCGTGCTCGTCGAGGCGGCCGGCGACGCGGTGGTCCTCACGGTTGGAGGGGGAACACCCGGTCCAGGCCGATGAGCCGGATCATGCGCAGCGTCCGGTCGGGGACGGCGGACAGGGTGATCTCGGCCTGGGCGGCGGTGGCGTGGTTGCGGGCGGCCAGGAGGGCGGTCAGGCCGCTGGAGTCGCAGAACGCCAGGCCGGCCAGGTCGAGCACCAGGCGTTGACCCGGCCGCAGCGGCAGGGCGGTGACGGTCGTGCGCAACTGGTCGGCGGTCGCGTGGTCGAGGTCGCCGGCGACGCCGACCACGGGGCCGGTCGGGGTGTCGGCGGTGGTGATCGTCAGGCGGGTCATCGGGGGACGCCCACGGCGAGCAGGGCGGTGTCGTCGTCCAGGCCGGCGCCGAAGCCGTGCAGCAGGTCCTTCAGGGCCTCGACCAGGCCCCGGGGCGAGGTGCCCGCGTGGTCGGCGGCGAAGGCGTGCAGGGCTTCCTCCCCGTAGCGGTCGCGGTCCGGGCCGGTGCGCGCCTCGGTGAGGCCGTCGGTGTAGAGCAGGAGCGTGTCACCCGGGCCGAGGGTGGTGGCGGCGGGCGCGAACACCGCGGCGGGCAGGACGCCGACCAGGGTTCCGCCGGGGGTCGGCAGCTCCTCGCAGCCGCCGGCGCGCAGCACCAGCGCGGGCGGGTGGCCGCCGGAGGCCAGGTGGACGGCGCAGCGGCCGTCGCCGGGCTCGAGGATGCCCACGACGGCGGTGCAGAACCGCGGGTCACCGGGGCTGTAGTGCTCCAGCAGCACGGTGTTCAAGGTGGTCAGCATGGCCACCGGGTCGGCGTCGTGCAGGACGGCGGCGCGCAGGGTGTAGCGGACCAGCGAGGTGACGGCGGCGGCCTGCGGGCCCTTGCCGCACACGTCGCCGAGGAAGAAACCCCAGCGCCCGCCGCCCACGGGGAACAGGTCGTAGAAGTCGCCGCCGACCTGGTCGGGCGAGGCGGTGTGGTAGTGGGCGGCGGCCTCCAGCCCGGGTACGGCGGGCAGCGCGGCGGGCAGCAGGCTGCGCTGGAGGACGGCCAGCGCCTCCTGCAACCGCGTGCGATCGGCTTCGGCCTCGGCTCGGGCCCGCTCCGCCTGCGACCGGGCCTCCTCCGCCACCACCCGGGCCCGTTCCGCCTGAGCCCGCGCCTGCTCGGCCTCGGCCCGCGCCCGTTCGGCGTCGGCCTGAGCCTGCTCCGCCTCCTGCCGGCGGCGCAGCAGCTCCTGCTCGTAGGCGCGGCGGTCGCGGGCGTCGAACACGGTGGTGCGGATGAGCAGCGGCTCGCCGGTCGCGCCGTGCTTGACCGTGGAGGAGACCAGCACCGGCAGCCGGCCGCCGTCCGCGGTCTTGAGCTCCAGCGCGATGCCACCCAGCCGGCCCTGCATGCGCAGCAGCGGCGCGAAGTGCGTCTCGTGGTAGAGCTTGCCGCCCACGGTCAGCAGGTCGGCGAACCGCATCCGGTCCACCACCTCCTCGCGGGTGCGGCCGAGCCAGTCCAGCAGGGTGGTGTTGACCTTGGCGATGGTGCCGTCCATCAGCGTGGACAGGTACCCGCACGGCGCCGTCTCGTACAGCTCCTCCGCGCTGTCCTCCAGCAGCGCGGCGAACACCGCCCGGTCGCCGGCGCCCGCCGGCTCGTGGCCCTGCCCGGCCGCGCACATCACGGCAGGGCCGCCAGGAACTCCAGGATCGCGGCGCTGGTGGCCTCCGGCGCGGACAGCTGCGGGCAGTGCCCGGTGGCCTCCAGCGTGACCAGGGTCGACCCCGGGATCGCCGCATGCACGAACGCGCCGACCTCGGGGGGCGCGATGGCGTCGTGCCGGCACTCCAGCACCAGCGTCGGCACCTCGACCCCCGCCAGGTCGGCCCGCGAGTCGGACAGGAAGGTCGTGCGGGCGAACACGCGGGCGATGTCGGGGTCGGTGGCGCAGAAGCTGTTGGTCAGCTCCTCCCCCAGCTCGGGCCGGTCGGGGTTGCCCATGATCACCGGGGCCATCGCCGCCGACCAGCCCAGGTAGTTCGACTCCAGCGACGCCAGCAGCTCGTCGATGTCCTCCGCGCTGAACCCGCCCCGGTACCCGTCGTCGTCGAGGTAGCGCGGCGAGGGGCAGACCATCACCAGCGCGCCGATCCGCTCGGGGGCCTGCCGGGCGGCCAGCACGCCCACCATCGCGCTCACCGAGTGCCCGACGAACACGGCTTCCCGCAGGTCAAGCGCCTCGCACACGTCCACGGCGTCCTGCGCGTAGCCCTCCAGGCCGCAGTAGCGCTCCTCCCGGAACGCCGACAGGTCCGACCGCCCGGCGCCGACGTAGTCGAAGAGCACGACCCGGTGCGACTCGGCCAACGCGGGCACGACCAGCCGCCACATGTTCTGGTCGCAGCCGAAGCCGTGGGCCAACACCACCGCCGGCCCGTGCGGGGCACCGGTGACGGTGACGTTGTTCCTGCGCAGGACGTCCACCACCGCCATCCTGCCGGCCCGGCTCACGCCCGGCCCGCTGCCAGCTCGACCAGGCCGGGACGGTCGAGCAGCTCCAGGCTCTGGTCCGTGCGGTTGACCAGCCCTCGACGCTCCAGGACGCCCAGGGTCTTGCGCAGCTTGTCGGTGACCAGCGAGCCCTTGCCCTTGGCGGCGAACTCGGCCTTCTCCTGGGAGGTCAGCGTCGGCGCGACCGTCCGCTTCCACACGTCCAGCAGGTCCGCGCGGGCGACCGACGAGCCGTCGCCGGCCAGGTCCAGCAGCATCCCGGCCAGCACCCGCCCGTGGTCGTCCTGAGCCGCCGTGTGGTCCTTGACCAGCGCTTCCAGCGACGTGCGGCCGGAGGCGACCGGCACGTCCAGCGCCGACAGCCGCTCCCACAGCGCCCGGTCCGCCCCGCGCGGCTCACCGCCACCGGCGACCACGGCCGTCCGGTGGGCGTCGATCGCCGTGCCCAGGGCGACGACCAGGCTCATCAGCTCGTCGCGCACGTCCTCGCCGCGCAACCGCCGCACCCGGGCCGCGACCAGCCGGTGCTGCTCGCGCACCAGCGCCTCGAAGTGCGCGGTCTTGCGGGCCCGGTCCCCCTCGTCGGCGACCTCGCGGTCGTACTCGGCCCGGCTGGTCTCGCCCGCCGACAGCCGGGCCCGCGCGGCGTCGCGCTCGGCCCGGCGGTGGGCGCGGTCGGCCGCGATGCGGTCCAGCATGCCCAGCAGCACCCGCTCGGTCTGCTCGACGTAGGCGTCCGAGACCAGCTCTTCCCACACCTCCGGGTCCCGGTTGCGCAGCGCGAGGTTGACGAACCGGTCCGCGGCGTGGTCGTCGTCGGGTGCGTAGGGCAGTCCCATGGCGGTCCTTCGGTCAGGGGGCCGGCAGCGGTCCACCCCGAGCCGATCACCCCCCATCCTCCCAGCTCGGGAAATCCCCGCGACCCGGGGCACCGGCTTGCGGCATGCTCTCCGCTCGTGCGTGCGACCGTCTCCGTCACCCCCGTGCAGCTGCCCGAAGTGCTGCTGCACCTGGCCGTCGTGCGCCCGGTCTTCCTGTGGGGCTCGCCGGGCATCGGCAAGTCCTCGCTGGTCCGCGCGTTCGCCGAGTCGCTGGGACTGGAGTGCGTGACCCTGCTCGGCACCCAGCTCGCGCCCGAGGACCTGATCGGGGTGCCCGAGCTGGTCGGCGGCCGGTCGCGGTTCGCCCCGCCGGAGACCATCGCCCGCGACGAGCCGTACTGCCTGTTCCTCGACGAGCTCAACGCCTCCTCACCGGAGGTGCAGAAGGCGTTCTACTCGCTCATCCTGGACCGCCGGATCGGGACCTACGAGCTGCCCGCCGGGTCGGTCGTCATCGGCGCGGGCAACCGGGCCACCGACGGCGCCCTGGCCCGCCCGATGCCGTCCGCCCTGGTCAACCGCATGGTGCACCTGCACCTGGAGGCCTCGGCCAAGGACTGGCTGGAGTGGGCGGGCGGGGCCGGCGTGCACGGCTGGGTGCTGGACTACCTGACCCAGCGGCCCGACCACCTGTGGAGCCCGCCGCCGAAGGTCGAGGAGCCGTTCTCCACGCCCCGCGCGTGGCACATGCTGTCCGACGCCCTGCACTCCTACGGCGACGACATCGGCGAGGACCTGCTGGGCGTGCTGGCGTTCGGCACGCTCACCGCCGCGCACGCCTCGGCGTTCAAGGCCTACGTCAAGACCGTCCGGCACGCCTACGGGCTGGAGGCGGTGCTGCGCGGCGACGCCCGCTGGCCGCACGCCCCCGCCGACCGGGACCTCCTGTACTTCCTCGCCGAGGCGTTCCGGGCCAGGCTGGTCAAACAGCTGCCGCACGACAAGGCGCACGCCTCCCCCGCGGGCAGGCAGCTCGCGCACCGGGGCAAGGCACTGCTGCTGGAGCTGGCCGAGCTGTCGCTGGAGATCGCGCAGATGGTGATCGCGGCCGACGACGACGGCAACCCCGTGCTGCCGACGTGGTTCCTGGTCGAGGTGACGCGCGACCTGCCCCGCCTGGTCGCCGCCCGGACGTGAAGCGCCGGCGCGTCGATCCCGGCAAGGAAGCCTTCGACACCGCGTGGCAGGCGACCAAGCGCCACCCGTTGTTCGCCCCACTGGCCCATCGCGTCTTCCCGTACCGGACGAGCGACGACCGGTGGGCGACCATCGACACCAACGGGGAGATCACCGCCCACCGCTCGCAGGTCGCCGACCCCGAGGAATGGCGGTGGGTCTTCGCGCACTGCCTGTTGCACCTGGGTTTCGGGCTCACCGAGTGCACCGAGGTGACCGACTTCCAGGCGGCCGTCCGCTTCGGCCGCCGACCGTCCACCTGGGACCGGCGAGCCTGCCTCCACACCGCCCCGCCCTCCCGCTACGCCCAGCCCGTCACCTGGTCGGACCTGTTCGCCGCGGGCTTGTCCAACGCGGCCGTGGCCGCCGTCGACGTGGCCGGCGGCGCCCGCTCCTCGCTCCTGGACGCCGGTCCCCGCAACGCCGAGTGGGACCTCGCCCTCGGCTGGTTCGTCTCGTCCTACCCCCTGCTGGGCGCGTTGGCGTCGGCGATGACGATCGTGGCCGACGCCGAACTGGCCCGCGCCTGGGACATCTCCGTGGCGGCGGTCAGCGCGGCGGCGGGCGAGATCTACATCAACCCGCTGGTCAAGCTGAGCCGGGCGGAGTGGCGGTTCGTGCTGGCGCACGAGATGCTGCACGCCGCCCTCCGCCACGGCGACCGCGTCGACGGGCGCGACCCGTACCTGTGGAACGTGGCCGCGGACTTCGTGGTCAACGGCTGGCTGCTGGAGATGGCCGTGGGCACCGCCCCGGAGGGCGCCTTGCACGACCCGGAGCTCACCGGCCTGTCCGTCGAGTCCGTCTACGACCGCATCACCACCGACCTGCGCCGCTACCGCAAGCTCGCCACCCTGCGCGGACGCGCCGCGGACCTGCTCGGCGAACCCCTGCGCGCGCCGACGCACACCACCGACCTGGACGACTTCTACCGCCGCGCCCTGCTGACCGGCCTGAGCTACCACGACCCGGTCGAGCGCGGCTTCCTCCCCGCCGGCCTGGTCGAGGAGATCCGCGCCCTCGACCAACCACCTCTGACCTGGGACGCGGCCCTGGCCCGCTGGTTCTCCGAACACGTCCCGTCCCGCGAACGCCGCCGCACCTACGCCCGAGCCTCCCGCCGCCAGTCCGCCACCCCGAACATCCCCCGACCGGGCTGGCTGCGCCCGGAAGAACTCGAACTCCGCACCACGTTCGGCGTGGTCCTGGACACCTCCGGCTCCATGGACCGCCAACTCCTCGGCAAGGGCCTGGGCGCGATCGCCTCCTACGCCCTGTCCCGAGACGTCCCCCGAGCCCGCGTGGTCTTCTGCGACGCCGTGGCCCACGACGCCGGCTACCTGCCCGTGGAGGACATCGCCGGCCGAGTCCGCGTGCGCGGCCGAGGCGGCACGATCCTCCAGCCCGGCATCAACCTGCTGGAACGCGCCCCGGACTTCCCGTCCGACGGCCCGATCCTGATCATCACCGACGGCTACTGCGACACCGTCCGCGTGCGCCGGGAACACGCCTACCTCATCCCCGCGAACGCCACCCTCCCCTTCCGCCCGCGCGGCCCCGTCTTCCGCATGCGCTGACGGTTAGCACCTGGCTAACACCACCCCCGAACCCTTCTCCCGTGGCCACCAGGCCGCACAAGGGAGGACCCCGTCATGAACACCCGAACCAGACTGGCCGCGCTCACCGCCGCGATGGCCCTGAGCACCCTGGCCACCACCGCCACCGCCACGGCGGACGACAACCCGCCCCCGTGGGCCCAGTTGTGCGGCGGCTTGGTGCCCACCATCTTCGCCCAACCGGGCGTGGCCACCACCGGCACCAACCTGCCCGACGTCATCGAGGGCACCCCGTTCCCCGACGTCATCTACGGAGCCCAGGGCAACGACGTCATCTGCGGCCTCGACGGCGACGACGTCATCTACGGCGGCCCCGGCGACGACCTCATCTACGCCCAGGACGGCGACGACAACGTCGACTCCGGCATCGGCAACGACACCGTCATCGGCGGCTACGGCAACGACAACGTCCGGGCCGGCGACGGCGAAGACACCGTCCTGGGCGGCCCCGGCAACGACGACATGCGAGGCGAAACCGGCCCCGACACCCTCGACGGCGGCCCCCACACCACCCAGGACCGCGCCGACGGCGGCCCCCAACCCGACTCCTGCCCCAACAGCGAGGTAGTCGTCGACTGCTGACCCACCACAACACCCACCACAACACCCACCGCGCCCACCCCCGCGCCCCACCGCCGGGCCCCACCGCCGGGCCGCACCCACCCCGCGCCGCAGGCGCGCCCTGGGCTGCCGAGCCCAGAGGAAGGGCCTCGGTTTCTTCCCCCCGTACGGCCTGGGCGAAGCCCAACCGCGCTTGGTCCGTTTCTGCAACCAGCTTTTCCGGTTGTGGAAACGGGCCAAGGGTGGTTGCCTCCGGCAGGCCGTACGGGGGGAAGAAACCGACGCCCTTCCACCCCCGGGGGCCTGCCCAGCGGCGAGCGTCCGCTTTTGGCTCTTCGCTTTCCGCTTTTCGCCTCTCGCTTTCAGCTCTTCCCCTACAACTCAGCCTCCAGATCCTCAGCACTCAACGCGTCAACCTCCAGGAAGATCTCCGCGACCTGCGCCAACCGCCCCGGCACGGACTCCTCGGCCACCATCCGCGCCGCCATGGCCCCCACCGTCAACGCCCCGAACAACGTCCGCACAGTCACCTCGGACGTGTCCAACGCCTCCCGCACCCGCCCCACGATCATGGTCGCCAGCACGGAGTCACCACCCAGCGCGAAGAACGGGTCGTCCACCCCCACCCGCTCGACGCCCAGCACCTCGGCCCACACCTTCGCCAGCACCCGCTCCAACGGCGTCACCGGTGCCACATAGGCGTCGACCTCGGCCTGCCAAGCCCCCGCGACCGCCTTGCGATCGACCTTCCCGTTGCCCGTCAACGGCATCTGGTCGAGCACGACCACCCGAACGGGCACCATGTGCGGCGGCAGCAAGGTGCGCACGAAAGCTCGCACCTCCTCCCCGTCCACCTCACCGGCGACAGCCGCCACCAGCTGCGACCCGGCCACCCCCGCCACACCACGACGCACGCCCGGGTACTCGGCCAACGCCGCCTCGACCTCACCCAGCTCGATGCGCATCCCGCGCACCTTCACCTGGTGGTCGCGACGCCCGAGGAACTCGACCGTCCCGTCCGGCCAGTACCGCGCCAGGTCCCCGGTCCGGTACCACCGCAGCCCGTCGAACCCGACGAACCGGTCCGCCGTCCGCTCGGGATCGGCCCGGTACCCGTGGGCCACGCCCGAACCACCGATCCACAGCTCGCCGGTGACCCAGTCCGGGCAGTCCCGCCCCCGCACGTCGACCACCCGCAGGGCGACGTTCCGCAACGGCGTGCCGTACGGGACCGACTTCCAGTGCGGCGGCACCTCGGAAACCTCGCACACCGTCGAGTGGATGGCGGTCTCGGTCGTGCCGCCCAGCCCCACGAACCGGCACGACGGCGACTGCGCGCGCACCCGCCCCGGCAGGTCGGTCCCGACCCAGTCGCCACCCAGAAGAACGGTCCGCAGCCCGGACAGCTCCCCGGGCCGAGCCGCGACGAGCAGCATGTCCAGCAACGCCGGCACGCAGTTGACCAACGTGACCCCGCGACCCGCCACCAGCTCGACCCACTGCCGGGCGTCCTTCCGGTCGCCCTCCTCCACCAGCACGACCGCGCCACCCGCCGCCAGCAGCCCGAACACGTCGTACACCGACAGGTCGAACTCCAGCGCCGACACCGCGAGGCACCGGTCCCCCGGACCGATCCCGAACCGCTCGTTCAGGTCGTCGATCGTGTTCACGGCCGCGCGGTGCGGCACCTCCACACCCTTGGGCTCACCCGTGGACCCGGACGTGAACAACACATAAGCCACGTCCTCTTCGCCTGCGCGCACCGGCTCCGCCAACGCTTCAGCCGCACCGGACACATCAGTCACCACGTGCGAAAGCCCGGCGATGCGCCGGATCCGCTCGACCCGCGCCGCCGGCTGGTCCACCCCGATCGGCACGTACCCCGCCCCGGCCGCCAGCACGCCCAGCACCGCGGCGATCTGGTCCGGCCCCTTGGGCAGGCTCACCCCGACCAGGTCACCAACGCCAACCCCCTTGTCCCGCAAGGAAGCCGCGACCCGCAGCGCACGGTCAGCCAACGAGCCGTAGGTCTCCACCCCGTCCCGCCCCCACAGCAAGGCCGGCGCGTCCGGCGTCTCCGCGGCCCGCGCGAAGAACCCGTCCTGCACCAGCCTCCCGCTCCGCGGCCCCTCGGTCGCGTTGACCCGAGCCCGGACCTCGAGCTGCGCCGCCGGCAGCACGTTCCCCACCGGCCGCGACCACGCCTCCTCGCGCTGCCCCAGCCCGGTGACGAGGTCCCGGAACGCGGCGAACATCGCGTCCACCACGCCCTCGGGGAACGCGCCCTCCCGCACGTCCCAGTTGATCAGCAGGCCTTCGTCCACCTCGGTGACCTGCGCGTCCAGCAGCACCTGCGGTCCCTGCGAGATGATCCACACCGCCTCGCCGAAGCACCGCCGCACCCGCGCGTCGAACAGCTCGCCCAGGTTCAACGCGCTGGTGAACACGACCGGTGCCAGCACCTGCTCGCCGTGGTGGCGGGACAGGTCGCGCAGCACCTCCACGCCCGAGTACGCCGAGTGGGCGGCGTCCTCGTGCATCCGCGCCTGCAACGCCTTGGCGTGCTCGGCGAAGGCCGCTCCCTCCGACAGGTCCACCTCCAGCAGCACGGAGGAGGTGAAGTCACCGACCAGCTGGTCCACGTCCGGGTGGGTGCTCTGCCGGTCGAACATGGGCAGGTTCATCAGGAACCGGGGCTGCGCGCTCCACGCCGACAGCGTCTCGGCGAACGCGGTGGCCACCGCCATCGCGGGGGTGACGCCGTGCTCGTGGGCGCGGGCGGCCAGGCGCTTGCGGTCCTCCGGGGCCAGCCAGTGGTGGCGGCGGGTCACGCGCGAGGACGCCGAGTCGACCAGCGGCAGGTCGGGCGCGGTCGGCAGCTCGGGGATCCGGTGCTGCCACCACTCCCGAGCCCGTGCCCGCTCGTCCGCCTTGGTGACCTCGCGTTCGGCCAGGTAACGCGGGTAGCTGTAAGCGATCGGCGCCGGCTCATACGACGGCTCGTCGTAGAACCGAGCCAGGTCCGCCAGCAGCACGCGGTAGCTCAAAGCGTCCGCCGCGAGCATGTCGACGTCCACGTGCAGCCGCGCCTTCCCGCCGGGCAGGCGGGAGAGCTGGATCTTGAACACCTCCCCACCCGCCACGTCCAGCCGGGCGTGCGAGGAAGCGTCCCGCAACTCCTCCAACCGCGCCGCCACCACGCCGTCCGCGGCCGAACGCAGGTCGTGCAGGACCACGGGCTCCTGGCGGCGTTCGGGGAGGATGCGCTGGCGGCCGTCGTCGCCGAACTCGGCGCGCAGCATCCCGTGCCGGGCCACCAGCTTGCGCACGGCCGCCGCGAGCCGGTCCGGGTCGAGGTCGGGGCCGTCGAACTCGACGTAGAGGTGGGCGGCGACGGACCCGAGCGCGGCTTCCTCGTCGCGGCCGATCCAGTACGCGTGCTGCATGAGGGCCAGCGGGAACGGCGCGTCCTCGTCCACCTCGACCCGGACCTCCGGTTCGGGCGCGACCCCGGCCGCCTCGGCGAGGATCTCCCGCCAGCCCGCCAGCGTCGGGCGCTTGGCCAGCAGCGCGAACGGCACCTTGATGCCGCGCCGCCGCCACTTGTTCGCCACCTGCATGAGCTGGATGGAGTCCAGGCCCCACTCGATCAGGCTGTCCTGCTCGGACAGGCCCGCGGCCTCGGGGCCCAACAGGTCGGTGACCTCGCGCAGAAGTTCGCCCGCTGTCGGCTGCTGACTCACCACGTGCCCAGCTCCACTTCGAACTCGTCGATCTCTTCTTCGGAAACGTCCACCAGGGCCGTGTCGCGCGTGGTCGGCGCGCTGCCGGCCAGCGCGGTGCGGAACGACCCGACCAGGCCGGGCTCGTCGGCCCCGACCACCTCCACCCGCAGCTCGTCGCCGATGACGACGGCGTTGACCTCCAACGCCCAGTGCTCGACCTCCGGCGGCACGCGCAGCATCGGCACCTCGGGCGCGGGCGTCCACGGCGACCCGTCGCCCTGGCGCAGCCGGCCGTGGTAGTTGACCACGATCGTCGGCTCGCGCAGGCCCGCGAGCGGGCGGACCAGGCCGTAGCCGATGCCGTTGTCGGGCAACGACTCCAGCTGGTCCTTCACGTCCCGCAGCCGCATACCGGGCCGCAGCCGCACCGGGAAGATCGTGGTGAACCAGCCGACCGTGGCCGACAAGTCGACACCGGGCGCGATGTGCTCCTCGCGCCCGTGCCCTTCCACGGCCACCACCACGTCACCGCCACGCCCGCGCCACGACTCCAACGCCTGCGCGAACGCCGCCAACAGCAGCTCCCGCACCCCCGCCTGCTCCGCGCCGTCCGGCAGCGGCACCGAGAACGCGGTGACGTGCCCGCCGCCGCGGGTGAGCACGGGGTCCGCGCCGTCGAGGACGTCCCGCCACAGCCCCGTCTCGCCACCCCGGTCCTGGGCGGCCAGCAGCTCGGCCCAGCGGCGGAAGGACGTGCCGGTGCGGGTCAGCGGCCGGCCCGCCCAGGCGTCGGCGAGGTCGTCGGTGAGGACGCGCCAGGAGACGCCGTCCACCACCAGGTGGTCGGCGACGACCAGCACCCGGTCCGGCGCGAACCACACCACCTGGACCAGCCGGTCGGGCGTGAGCCGGTCGCGGGCGGCGAGCAGTTCTTCCTCCAGCCCGCGCTCGGCCCTTCGAATGATCTCCTCGGCGTCGAAGGACTCCTCGGGCACGACCAGCGTGCTGCCGTCCCAGCGGGCGCGGAGCACGTCGTGCCGGTCCAGCACCGCCTGGATCGTGCGGGCCAGGCCGTCGTCGGTGAGCCCTTCGGGCGCCACCAGCAGCATCGCCTGGCTCAGGCCGCCCTTGGTCCACCGCATGATCGGCGTCGGTTCGACCCGGCCCACCGGGTCGTCGGCGGCGACCACGGCCGCCGAGGCGAGCGCTGCCAGCGCGGCGGGGGTGCGGTGCTCGAACACCTGCCGGGGCGTGATCACCACGCCGGCCTTGCGGGCGCGGCTGACCAGCTGCACGGACAGGATGCTGTCGCCGCCCAGCGCGAAGAAGCTGTCCTGCGCGCCGACCTGCGGCAGGCCCAGCACTTCGGCGAACAACGAGCACAGCGCGGCTTCGCGCTCGGTGCTCGGCTCCGCGTGGCCGGTCAGCGCCGCGAAGTCCGGCGCGGGCAGGGCCTTGCGGTCCAGCTTGCCGCTCGGGGTCAGCGGGAGTTCCGGGAGTGCGACCACCGCCGCCGGGACCATGTGCTCGGGCAGCGTGCGGGCCAGCTCCTCCGTGACGTCGGTCCGGCCGACGACGTAGGCGACGAGCCGGTCGTCCCGCACCACCACGGCCGCCTGCCGGACCCCGTCGAGCGCGCTCACGGCGGCCTCGACCTCGCCCAGTTCGATGCGGAACCCGCGCAGCTTGACCTGGTCGTCGGTGCGGCCCAGGTACTCCAGCGCGTCCCCCGTCCGGCGCACCAGGTCACCGGTCCGGTAGAGGCGTTCACCGGGCTGGAACGGACTGGCCACGAATCGGGACGCCGTCAGACCCGGCCGGTTCAGGTAGCCGCGCGCCAACTGCACACCACCCAGGTACAGCTCCCCCGCCACACCCGGCGGCACCGGACGCAGGGCGCGGTCCAGGACGTAGAGCTGCGTGTTCCACACCGGGCGGCCGATCGGGACGGTGTGGCTCGTCCCCTCCGACACCGGCCAGTGGGTGACGTCCACGGCGGCTTCCGTGGGGCCGTAGAGGTTGTGGGTGTGCGGGAGGGCGTGCGCGATGTCCGCCGGGAGAGCTTCACCGCTGCAGATCACTCGCCGCAGGCTTTCCGGCCGCGCGCCCGACTCCACGAAAGCCCTCAACATCGACGGCACGAAATGCACCGTCGTCACCCGCTCACGCCCGATCAACTCGGCCAAGTACACCGGGTCCTTGTGACCCTCCGGCTTCGCCACCACCAGCGTCGCACCCGTGACCAACGGCCAGAAGAACTCCCACACCGACACGTCAAAACTCGACGGCGTCTTCTGAAGCACCCGATCCTCGGACGTCAGCCCGTACTCAGCCTGCATCCACAACAACCGGTTCACGATCGCCCGATGCTCGACCACCACACCCTTCGGACGACCCGTCGAACCCGAGGTGTAAATGACATACGCCGCATCACCCGCACCCGGCGGCCGAACCTCAGCCACCTCACCATCCAACAGACCCGGTTCCAACACCACCGTGGGCCGCGCGTCCTCGACCATCATCGCCAGACGATCAGCCGGGTAAGACGGGTCCAGAGGCAGATAAGCCGCACCCGCCTTCAGCACGCCCAGCAGCGCCACCACCAACTCGAGCGAACGATCCATCCGCACGCCCACCACATGCCCCGGACCCACACCCCGCGCCGCCAACCGACCGGCCAGCTCAGCAGCACGTGCGTCCAGCTCGGCATAAGTCAGGGAAGTGCCCTCGAACACCACCGCCACCGCATCGGGAGTGCGTGCGGCCTTGGTGGTGAGCAGTTCCGCCAGGGTCGTCTCGGGGACCTGGACCACCGCGCCGGTCAGCTCGGGGCGTTCGCCGGGCAGGAGCGCCGACACCCGGGAGAGCGGGCGGTCCGGCGCGGCGACCAGGTCGTCCAGCAAGCGCACGAACCGCGCCACCACACCGTCCACAGTGGACCGGTCAAACAGGTCCTCCGCGTAGACCAGCCAGCCGTCCAGGCCGCCGTCGCCGCCGTGCTCGAACAGGTGGAACGACAGGTCCAGGCGGGCGGTGTAGAAGTCGACGTGCTGCTCCCGCAGCGACGCCGCACCGAAGGGCACCGGGCCGGCCGGGGCCTGGTTGAACGCGAGCATCACCTGGAACAGCGGGTGCCTGCCCAGCGACCGGGCCGGGTTGAGCGCCTCCACCAGCCGTTCGAACGGCAGGTCCTGGTGGGCGAAGGCGTCCAGGTCGGTGCGCCGCACCCGGTCCAGCAGCTGCCGGTAGGTGGGGTCGCCGCTGACGTCGTTGCGCAGCACCAGGTTGTTGACGAAGAACCCGACCAGGCCGTCCAGCGCGGGGTCCGTGCGGCCGGCGACCGGGGCGCCGATCGGCACGTCCTCGCCCGCGCCCAGCAGGTTCAGCAGCGCCGCCACCGCCGCCTGCACGGCCATGAACACCGTGCCGCCGGACTGGCGCGCCAACTCGGCCAGTGCCCGGTGGGTGCGCGGCGAGATCCGGAACGGCACGGCGTCACCGGCGTAGGTCGCCTCGGCGGGACGGGGGCGGTCGGTCGGGAGGGTGATCTCGTCGGGCAGGTCGGCCAGCACCCGGGTCCAGTGGGCGAGCTGGTCGGCCGCGAGGCCGCCGAGCAGGTCCCGCTGCCACAGCGCGTAGTCCGCGTACTGGACGGGCAGCGGGGCCCAGTCGGGGGTCCGGCCGCGTTCGCGTTCGGTGTAGGCGGTGGTGAGGTCGGCGATCAGGCGTTCGGCGGACCAGCCGTCGCTGGCGATGTGGTGGGTGAGCAGGGACAGGACGTGGTGGTCGCCGACCCGGTACAGCCGGGCCTCGAACGGGGGTTCGCGGTCGAGATCGAACGCGCGGGCGGCGGCGTCGCGCGGGTCGCCGGTGTCCAGGACGAGGGTCGGC
Source organism: Saccharothrix variisporea (assembly GCF_003634995.1). Classification (GTDB taxonomy): domain Bacteria; phylum Actinomycetota; class Actinomycetes; order Mycobacteriales; family Pseudonocardiaceae; genus Actinosynnema; species Actinosynnema variisporeum. The sequence goes on from NZ_RBXR01000001.1 coordinate 1,247,553, forward strand.
AGGACGTCGAGGGCCTGCTGGTACGGCTTGCCCTCGAACTCCGGGTACACCGTGCGCAGCACCTCGTGGCGGCGGACCACGTCGGCGAGGGCGAGGTTCAGCGCGTCCACGTCGAGGCGGCCGTCGATGCGGACGGCGAACGGGACGTTGTAGGTCGGGCTCGGGCCTTCCAGGCGGTAGAGGAACCACAGGCGCTGCTGGGCCGACGACAGCGGCGTGCGGCGCGGGCGTGGCACCGGGGTGAGGGCGGGGCGCTTGCGACCGCCGCCGTCGAGGAGGGTGGCGAGGCCGGCGACCGTGGGGGTGTCGAAGACCTCGCCGATGGCCAGGTCGACGCCGAGGTCCGCGCGGACGCGGCCGACCAGGCGGGTGGCGAGCAGGGAGTGGCCGCCGAGGGCGAAGAAGTCGTCGTGGCGGCCGACGCGGTCGACGCCGAGCAGTTCGGCGAACAGGGCGGCGAGGGTGCGTTCGGCGCGGGTCCGGGGTTCTTCGTGGGCGGTGGTGGTCGCGGTCGGCTCGGGTTCGGGCAGGGCCTTGCGGTCGAGCTTGCCGCTGGGGGTGAGCGGGAGGGCGTCGAGCACGACGATGGTCGAGGGCACGAGCTGCTCGGGCAGCTTGGTCGCCAGCTCTTGCCTCAGCGCGGACGTGTCGAGCGCCGGCCTCCGGCCCCCGTCTCCATTGTCCCAGGTGCCAACGACATTTTCCGCCACGACGTAGGCGAGGAGTTGCTGCCGGTCGGTGTGAACGGTCGCCGCTGCCGCGCGAACGCCGGGCAGGGCGGTCAGGGCGGCTTCGACTTCGCCCAGTTCGATGCGGAACCCGCGCAGCTTGACCTGGTCGTCGGTGCGGCCCAGGTACTCCAGCGCGTCCCCGGTCCAGCGCACCAGGTCACCGGTCCGGTAGAGGCGTTCACCGGGCTCGAACGGACTGGCCACGAACCGCGACGCCGTCAGACCCGGCCGGTTCAGGTAGCCGCGCGCGAGCTGCACACCACCCAGGTACAACTCCCCCGCCACACCCGGCCCGACCGGCTTGAGGAACCGGTCCAGCACGTAGAGCCGCGTGTTCCACACCGGCCGCCCGATGGGGACCGTGCCCTGGCCCGCGCCTTCCGTCACCGGCCAGTACGTCACGTCCACGGCGGCTTCGGTGGGGCCGTAGAGGTTGTGGGTGTGCGGGAGGGCACGTCCCAGGTCGGACGGCAGGGCTTCGCCACTGCAGATCACCCGCCGCAAGGTTTCCGGCCGGGCACCCGACTCCACGAAAGCCCTCAACATCGACGGCACGAAATGCACCGTCGTCACCCGCTCACGCGCAATCAACTCAGCCAGGTAAGCCGGGTCCTTGTGCCCCTCGGGCTTGGCGACCACCAGCGTCGCACCGGTGACCAACGGCCAGAAGAACTCCCACACCGCCACGTCGAAACTCGACGGCGTCTTCTGCAAGACACGGTCGCTGGTGGTCAACCCGTACTCAGCCTGCATCCACAGCAATCGGTTCACGATCGCCCGATGCTCGACCACCACACCCTTCGGACGACCAGTCGAACCCGAGGTGTAGATGACATACGCCGCATCACCCGGACCCGGCGGCCGAACCTCGGCAGACTCGCCATCCAGCAGACCCGGTTCCAGCACCACGGTCGGCCGGGCGTCCTCCACCATCATCGCCAGCCGATCAGCCGGGTAAGACGGGTCCAGAGGCAAGTAGGCCGCACCCGCCTTCACCACACCCAGCAGAGCCACCACCAGGTCGAGCGAACGATCCATCCGCACGCCCACCACATGCCCCGGACCCACACCCCGCGCCGCCAACCGACCGGCCAGCTCAGCAGCACGCGCATCCAGCTCGGCATAAGTCAGGGAAGCGCCCTCGAACACCACCGCCACCGCATCGGGAGTGCGCGAGGCCTGCGCGGACAGCAGCTCAGCCAAGGTCGTCTCGGGGACCTCGACCACCGCACCGGTGAGTTCGGCGCGTTCGTCCGCCTCCAAGAAGTCCAGGTCGCTCAACCGCCGCTCAGGACCGGCCAAGCCCGCCGCCAGCAGGCGCTCCAGGTGGGCCAGGAAGCGGTCCACCGTGGACGCCGTGAACAGCTCCGTCGAGTAGGTCGCCTCGACGCGCATCCGGCCGTCGGTCAGGAACGCCTCCAGCGCCAGGTCGAACTGGGTGGTGTCGTTGTGCACGGTCTCCCAGCTCGCCTCCACCCCGGGCAGCTGGAACCCCTGCAAGCCCTGGGTCAGGAACAGCAGCATGACGTCGAACAGCACCGACCGGCCCGGCACGCGCGGCGGGCGCAGGCGTTCCACGAGCAGGTCGAAGGGCAGGTCCTGGTGGGCGTACCCCTCCGTGCACACCCGCTGGACGCGTGCCACGAGCTCGGCGAAGGTCGGGTCGTCGGACAGGTCGGCGCGCAGCACCAAGGTGTTGCCGAAGTTGCCGATGAGCCGTTCGACCTCGCCGGCGTCGCGGTTCATCGACGCCGACCCGATCGGCACGTCCACCGCGCCCGTGTACCGGCCCAGCAGCGCCGCATAAGCCGCGAACACGACCATGAACGGCGTGACGCCCCGGGCCTGGGCGAACGACCCGATCCCGTCCGTCACGGCAGGGTCGAAGGTGCGGAAACGGCGGTCGCCGCGGTCCGAGCGCAGGACCGGGCGGGGCACGTCGGTCGCGAGGGGCAGGGGCTCCGGCATCGGGTCCAGTGCCCGCCGCCAGTGGTCGAGGTCGCGGGCCAGGCGCTCGTCGGTGAACGTGTTGCGCTGCCACACCGCGAAGTCCGCGTACTGCACGGGCAGCGGCTCCAGGCCGGAGGGCTGTCCGGTGGTGTCCTCGCGGTAGAGCGCGGACAGGTCGCGGGACAGGGTGTTGAAGGTGAAGCCGTCCCACGCGATGTGGTGCACGGTCAGCACGAGCACGTGGTCGTCGTCGGCGCGGCGCAGCAGGCGCAGCCGCAGCGGGTGGTCGCGGCGCAGGTCGAACACGTACCCGGACTCCGCGCGCGCCACCTTGCGCACCGTCCGCTCCCGCTCCTCGGGTGCCAGGCCGCGCAGGTCGGACTCGGGCATGGTGACCACGGCGTACGGGTCGACCACCTGGCGGGGCTCGCCGTCGTCGCCGGCGGTGTAGCGGGTGCGCAGGATCTCGTGCCGCTCGACCAGCCGCTGGAACGAGCGGTGCAGGGCGGCGGTGTCCAACGCACCGCGCAGTTCGATCGCCAGGCACACGTTGTAGGCGGGGCTGTGCGGCGCGATCTGCTGGAGGAACCACATGCGGGACTGGGCGTAGGACAGCGGCAGGTCGTCGTCGGAGGTCCGCTTGGGGATCTGCGTCGTGCTCGCCAGACCGGCCTGCGCCAGCCGTCGGCGCAGCAGTTCGCGCTTGCGGGCGGCCAGGTCACTCACCAGGGGTCTCCTTCGCGATCAGCGTCAGCGCGGCGAACCACTCGCGCGACAGCTGCTGGATCCGGGTTTCGTCGAACAGGGCGGCCGGCCACTGCCAGTCCGCTTCGAGCACGCCGCCGCGCACCAGCGCGTTGAGCACCAGGCAGTACGGGGCGGGCATGGCGTCGTCCACGCCGCCGCCCATCGCGCCCACCTCGGGCGCGCCGGACCACGGTTCGCCGTCGCGCTCGCCGAGGGTGAGCCGGCCGAGGTAGTTGAACTCGACCTGCGGCTCGGGCAGCGCGGCCAGCTCGGCGGCGGTGTCGGGGTTGAGGTAGCGCAGGAGGCCGTGGCCGATGCCCTTGTCGGGCAGGGCGAGCTGCTCGTTGACCCGCAGGAGTCCCTTGTGGACGTTCGCGGTCAGGTTCCCCGGGTCCACGCGGACCGGGAACACGCTGGTGAACCAGCCGACCGTGCCGGACAGGTCCGCTCCGGGCACGACCGCTTCCTCACGGCCGTGGCCTTCCAGGGCCAGCAGGAGCGAGGTGTCTGCGGTGCCGCGCCACCGGGACACGGCGTGCGCGAGGCCGGCGAGCAGGACGTCGTCCACGGTGACGCCGTGCCGCGCGGGCACTGTGGTCAGCAGCGCGGCGGTGGTGTCGGCGTCGAGGAACGTGCGGGTGGCGCGCATGGTGGCGCGGGTGTCCACCGCGGGGTCGAGCCGGCGCGTGCCCAGCACGGGGTCCGGGCCGGACAGGACGTCCCGCCACAGCGGCAGTTCCGCGGTCTTCGCGCGCGCCGCCTCGACCAGGCCCGACGCCCACTCGCGGAACGACGTGCCGACCGGCGGCAGCTCGCGCCCGGCCCACAGGTCGGCCAGCTCCGGCACCAGCACGCCCCAGGACGCGCCGTCCACGACCAGGTGGTGCAGGAGGACGAGCAGGCGGCCGGTGCGGGTGGGTCCGGCGTCGAACCACACGAACCGGACCATCTCGCCGGTCGCGGGCCGCAGCCCGGCCAGCTCGTCCTCCAGGACGGCCGGCAGCATCTCGGCGACCTCGGCGTGCTCCAGCTCCTCGGCGTCGATCCGGCGGACGCACGCCGCCGCGTCCACCGCGCCGCGCGGGCGGACGGTGAAGGTGCCGTCGAAGGTGGCCCGCAGCACGTCGTGCCGGTCGAGCAGGGCCGCGACCATGTCCACCAGCCGGTCCCGGGTCAGCTCCGGTGGCGTGCACAGCAGCCGGGCCTGGGAGAGCCGGTCGTAGGGGGCGTTGTCGTTGAGCCAGTGCAGCATCGGGGTCAGCGGGACCTCGCCGATCCCGGCGTCGGACTCGCCGATCTGGACGTCCTCGCGTGCCACCCGGGCCAGGCCCGCGACCGTGCGGTGCTCGAAGACGTCCTTCGGGCTGAACGACAAGCCCTCGCCGCGGGCCTTGCTGACCAGTCGCATGGACACGATGCTGTCGCCGCCGAGGGCGAAGAAGCTGTCGTCCGCGCCGACCTCGGGCAACCCCAGCACCTCGGCGACCAGGGCGGCGATCCGGCGTTCGCGGTCGGTGGCCGGCGGTCGGGACGTGGTGGCGGTGTAGTCGGGGGCGGGCAGGGCCTTGACGTCGAGCTTGTCGTTGCGGGTCAACGGGAACCGGTCGACGGCCACGACCGCGGCGGGCACCATGTGCTCGGGCAGTGCGGCGGCGACCCGCTCGCGCAGGCCGTCCGTGCCGCTCGCCACGACGTAGGCGACCAGCCGCTTCACCCCGGGCACGTCCTCGCGCGGCACCACGACCGCCCGCTCCACGCGCGGGTCGCGCAGCAGCACGGCCTCGACCTCACCGGGCTCGATGCGGAACCCGCGGATCTTGACCTGGTCGTCCACCCGGCCCAGCAGCTCGATCAGGCCCTCGGCGTTCCACCGGGCCACGTCCCCGGTCCGGTACATGCGGGTGCCGGGCGGGCCGAACGGGTCGGCGACGAACCGCTCCGCCGTGGTGCCCGGCCGGTTGAGGTAACCGCGCGCCAGACCCTCCCCCGCCAGGTACAGCTCGCCCTCGACGCCCACCGGGCACGGCCGCAGGTGCCGGTCCAGCACGTAGGCCTGCGCGTTGCCGACCGGCGAGCCGATGCACGGGTTCTCGGTCCGGTCGAAGTCGCACGCCGCCGAGTCGACCGTGCACTCCGTCGGCCCGTAGAGGTTCCACACCGCCAGGTCGGGCTCTGCGCGCAGCGACCGCCACAGCGACGGCGGCACCGCCTCACCGCCCACGCCCAGCACCTTCAGCCCGCCGCGCCAGCCGGGTTCGGACGCGACCTGGGCCAGCAGGGACGGCGAGAGCTCCACGAACTCGATGCCGTGGTCGCGCAGGAACGCGCGCAGCAGGTCGGCGTCGCGCCGCACGTCGGCGGGCACCAGGTGCAGCTCGTGCCCGGCGAACATCCACAGCATCGGCTGCCAGGACGCGTCGAACGCCATCGGCCACGCGTGCGCCACGCGCAGCGGGCGGCCCAGCCGGGCTTGAGCAGGGTCGAACAGGTCGGTGCGGTGGCTGACCAGCAGGTTGCGGATCGACCGGTGCGGCACGACGACGGCCTTGGGCGTGCCCGTCGAGCCGGAGGTGTAGATGACGTAGGCGGGGTGCTCCGGGTGCGGGGCGGTCGGCAGGTCGTCGCCCGGGACGCCGGTGACGTCGGGCAGTTCCGTCAACACGATCGCTGGGTCGGCGTCGGCGAGCATGAAGTCGATGCGCTCCGCCGGCCACTCCGGGTCCACCGGCAGGTAGGCGGCACCGGCCTTGAACACCGCCGCGAGCGCGACCAGCATGTCCGGTCCGGCGGGCATCTTCAGCGCCACGACCCGCTCCGGCCCGGCGCCTTGCGCGATCAGGACCCGGGCGACCCGGTTGGCGAGGGTGTTCAGCTCGGCGAAGGTCAGTCGCGTGTCGCCGGCGACGACGGCGAGCGCGTCGGGCGTGCGGCGGGCCTGCTCGGCCAGCACCTCCGGCAGGGTCGCGGCGGGCACGTCGAGCGCCTTGCCCGTGCCGTAGCGGCGCAGGTCGGCGGTCTCCTCGTCGCTCAGCAGGTCCAGGCGGGTAACGGGGGTGGCGGGGTCGGCGGCGAAGGCTTCGGCGGCGCGGCGGAACCAGCCCGCGACCGCTCGCGCCCAGGCCTGCGGGAACACGTCCGGGCGGTGCTCGAACACCACCGACAGCCGCTCCTCGGCCGCGACGGCGAGGGTGAGCGGGTAGTGCGTGGAGTCCTCGACCTCGACCCGGCTGATCGCGAGACCCGCTTCCCGTTCGGCCGCCGCGACGGCGTCCCGGTCGACGGGGTAGCTCTCGAAGACCACGAGCGTGTCGAACAGGTCACCGTGGCCGACCGCGCGTTGGACGTCGGTCAGGCCCAGGTACTGGTGCTCGATCAGGCTGCCCTGCTCGTCCTGGACGCCCTTGAGCACGTCCAGCAGGGTGCCTCCGACCCGGACGCGGACCGGGACGGTGTTGATGAACAGGCCGACCATGCCCTCCACGCCGGGCAGGTCCGCGGGCCGGCCGGAGACCGTCGCGCCGAACACGACGTCGTCGCGGTTGGTCAGGCGGGCCAGCAGCAGTCCCCACAGGCCCTGGACGACCGTGTTCACGGTCAGGCCGTGCTCGCGGGCGCGGGCGTAGAGGCGCTCGGAGAGGTCCTGCGGCAGGTCCAGGCGGAGCTTGTCCGGGCGGGTGGGGGATTTCGGCGCGGTGGGAGCGAGCAGGGTGGGGCCTTCGAGGTCGCCCAGCGCTTGTTCCCAGGCCTTGACGGAGGTGTCCCGGTCGCGGCCGGCCAGCCAGACCAGGTAGTCGCGGAAGGGGCGCGGCGGGGGTGGCGGGGTGCCCCGGTAGAGGGCGAGCAGGTCGCCGACCAGGAGGGGCAGCGACCAGCCGTCGAGCAGGACGTGGTGGTTGCTCAGCACCAGCCGGTACTCGTCGTGTGCCAGCCTGACCAGGGTCATGCGCAGCAGCGGCGGGTCGTCCAGCTGGAACTTCTCCCGTCGGTCCTGGGCGAGGAAGTCGGCGAACTCGTCCTCGGTCAGCTCGAGCGAGGCCCACGGCAACTCGACGTCGCGCAGCACGACCTGCACCGGCTCGTCCACGTCCTCGTGCACGAACGCGGCACGCAGGTTGGGGTGCCGTCGCAGCAGCGCTTGGGCGGCGGCGCGCAGGCGGTCCGGGTCGACGTCACCGGTCAGGCCCAGCACGAACTGGACCGTGTAGACGTCGTCGGCGGACTCGTCGTACACCGCGTGGAACAGCATGCCCTGCTGCAACGGGGACAGCGGCAGCACGTCCTCGATCGGGTCGCCGGTGGGGTCGGTCACTTCTTCCGCCATTTCGCTGCGATCTTGTCGAGTTGGTTCTGCCGGAGCGCCACCAGCGGGACGTCCGACGGCGTCAGACCGGACACGCCGGACCTGGTCTCGGCGACCAGCGCGGCCAACGCCCCTTGCCACTGGGTGATCAGGTCGTGCGGTAGCTGTCCGGTGGAGGACCAGGTGGCCTTGACGACCGGGCCGTCCGGGTGGTCCTCGGTGACGACGTCCAACTCCAGCGGCCGGTGCTGGGTGGTCGGCTCGGGCAGCTTCTCGGGTGCCGGGACCCAGAAGGCGTCCGCGGTGCCCACGTCGAAGCGGCCGAGGTAGTTGAAGCCGATCTCCGGGTCCGGGGAGCGGTTGTCGAGCAGGCCGTAGCCGATGCCGTTGTTCGGGATCGCGCGGAGGGTTTCCTTGACCTGCTTGAGGGTGTCACCCGGGGTGGCCGCGGGGGCGAGCCGGACCGGGTAGACGGTGGTGAACCAGCCGACCGTGCGGGACAGGTCCGCGCCGGGCACCAGGTGCTCCTCGCGCCCGTGCCCTTCGAGGGCGACCGTCTCGGGCTTGCCGAGCGCGATCGCCAGGGCCGCCAGCAACACCTCTTGCGTGCCGGTCCGGAACGCCGCCGGCACCTCGCGCAACAACGCCTTCGCCTGCTCGCCGGCGATCTCGACGGTTCGCCTGGCCGCGGTCGGCGCCGGCCTGCGGCCCCCGGTTTCCCGTGTCCCACCGGGGTACGACAATTCCGGCGCCTTGAGGGCGTTCGCCCACCAGGCGGCCTCGTCGTCGCTCGGCGTCGGCAGGTTGCGGGCCCACCAGCGGAAGGAGGTCGGGACCGGGTCGAGCTTCGCCGGGTTCCCCTCCCGCCGCGCGGTGAAGGCCTGCTCCAGGTCCGCCGCGAGGATGCGCCAGGACACGCCGTCCACGGCGAGGTGGTGCAGCACGAGCAGCAGACGCCCGGGGGTGCTCTCCCCCAGGTCGAACCACACCGCGCGCAGCAGCCTCCCCGCCGCCGGGTCCAGCTCGGCCACCGCCCGCTCGTACTCCGCGCGCACGGCCCGCTCCACGTCGTCCACCCGCACGTGGGTGACGTCGGCGGTCACGGAACCGGCGGGTGGCACGTGGAGCGCGTCGTCCACCAGGTGTGCGCGCAGCAGGTCGTGGTGGTCGAGCAGCGCCTGCACGGCCTCCTCGAACACCCGCGGACCGGACGCCGGCGGCACCCGCAGCAGCGCCGCCTGGGCCATGCGCGGGTCGCCGGACTCCGCCCACCACCGCATGATCGGCGTCAGCGGCACCTCGCCCACGCCCAGCGCGCGGTCCTCGTCGTGCGGTGCGGGCGGTTCCCCCACGGCACGCGCCAGCGCGGCGGCGTTCTGGAACTCGAACACCTGCCGCGGCGAGATCCGCAGACCCGCCGCGCGCGCCTTGCCGACGAACTGGATGGACTGGATGCTGTCGCCGCCGAGGGTGAAGAAGTTGTCCTCCGGCGACACCTTCGGCACCCGCAGCACCTCGGCCATCAGCGCGCACAGGAGCTTCTCCGCCTCCGTCTCGGCGTCCCGACCGCCGCTTGTCCGTTCCGGCGCGGGTTCGGGCAGTGCCTTGCGGTCGACCTTGCCCGAGGGCAGCAGCGGGAACTCGTCGAGGAACACGAACCGCTGCGGCACCATGTGGTCGGGCAACCGCGTGCGCAGCCAGTCCCCGAGCCCCTGCACCTCGGCCCCGAGGCAGTACCCGACCAACTTCTTGTCCCGCACCAACACCACGGCCCGCCGCACCCCGCCGTGCTGCTCCAGGACCGCTTCGATCTCCTCCAGCTCGACCCGCATGCCGCGGATCTTGATCTGGTTGTCCGCGCGCCCCAGGAACTCCAACGTCCCGTCTGCCCGCCACCGCGCGAGGTCCCCGGTCCGGTAGAGCCGCTCCCCGGGCGGCCCGAACGGATCGGCGACGAAGTGGTCCGCCGTGCGCCGGGGGTCGTTGATGTACCCGCGCCCGAGGTACACGCCACCCGCGTACAGCTCGCCCGGCACGTCCACCGGCACCTGCCGCAGGTGGCGGTCCAGGACGTAGAGCCGCGTGTTCCCGTTGGGCCGCCCGATCGACACCGCCCGGCGCATCGCGTCGGGCTCCCGGTAGACGACGTGACTGACCCCGATCGTCGCTTCGGCGGGCCCGTACCCGTGGTACATGACGGCGGGGCTCAACGCCCGGAACCGCTGGAACAACTCGGGCGTGAGGACCTCACCGCCGCACCAGACGTGCTTCAACGAGCGAGCGCGCTCCGCGAAGCCGGGCACCTGGACGAGGAGGTCGAGGATCGAGGAGGGCAGGTAGGTGAACGTCACCCGGTGCTTCTCGACCAGCCCGAGCATGTACTCGATGTCCCGCTCGCCACCGGGTTCGGCGATGACCACCTTGCCGCCGGTGACCAGCGGGAGGAACACCTCGTTGATCGAGATGTCGAACCCGAGCGGCGCCTTGAAGAGCGCAGCGTCCCCAGGCCCGAACCCCAACATCTCCCGCTGCCACGACAACCGGTGCGCGATGGCCCGATGCCGGATCATCGCCCCCTTGGGCGCCCCCGTGGACCCGGAGGTGTAGATGACGTACGCCAACCCCTCCGGCTCAACACCCGCACGACCACCAGCCGCACCCGCCGCGTTCGCCGCACCCCCAGCGCCCGCCGCACCCGCCGCACCCCCAGCGCCCGCCACACCGGCCGCGACCTCCGACTCACCGGAGTCCGCCGCATCCTTCCCCTCGACACCCACCGACATTGTCGGTGCCCCGTGGGACAATGGAGACGGGGGCCGGAGGCCGCCCAGCTCCACGTGCACCACCGGAATCCCCAGGTCACGCACCGCCCCGTCGTGCCCGGCCCCGCTCAGCACGGCCGTCAGCCCGGCACTCGCCGCGACCTCCGCGATCCGCCGCGCCGGCCACGAAGGTTCCAGCGGCACGAAAGCACCACCGGCCTTCTCCACCGCCACCAGCCCGACGACGAGCTCCAGCGACCGCTCCCAGTGCATCCCCACGGTCCGCTCCGGCCCCACCCCGACCGCGACCAGCCGATCGGCCAGCGCGTCGGCGAGCGCGTCGAGCTCGGCGTAGGTCAGCCGCTCGTCGTGGAACTCGACCGCGGGAGCGTCCGGCGTGCGCGCCACCTGCTCCTCGACCATCGCGGTCAGCGTGGTGACGGGTCGGTCTTCCGCCGTGTCGTTGAACGACGCCAGTTGCGCGCGTTCCTCCTCGTCCAGCAGGTCCACGAGACCCACCGGACGGTCCGGGGCGTCGACCATCGCCGCCACCATCCGGCAGAGCCTGCGCGCCCAACGGTCGACGGTCGGCTGGTCGAACAGGTCGGCCGCGTAGGTGATCTGGCAGTCGTCCGGTCCGAAGTGGAAGGCCAGGTCGAACTTCGCCCCGGTCACGCCCGCGTCCAGCGGCCGGACCGACAACCCCTCCAGGCTCAAGTCGGTCGCGGTGACGTCCCGCTGCGACACCATCACCTGGAACAGCGGGTGCCGTCCGGGCGCGCGCGGCGGGGCCACTGCCTCGACCACCCGCTCGAACGGCAGGTCCTGGTGGGAGAACGCGTCCAGGTCGGTGTCCCGGACCTGGGCCAGCAGCTCGCGGAAAGTGATCGTCCCGGAAACGATCGTACGGAGAACGATCGTATTGACGAAGAACCCCACCAGGTCGTCCAGCGCGGCGTCGGTGCGGCCCGCGACGGGCGTGCCCAGCGGGATGTCCTCGCCCGCACCCAGAGCCGACAGCAGGACGGCGGTCGCGGCCTGGCCGATCATCAGTTCCGTCACGCCCAGCTTGCGCGCCAGCGCCCGCACCCGGTCGGCGAGACCGTCCGGGAACGCGACGGTCACGCTGCCCGCCGCACGGGTCGGGCGCTGCGGACGGGGCCGGTCGGTCGGGAGCGGGAGTTCCTCGGGCACGCCCTCCAGCCGCCGGACCCAGTACTCCCGCTGGTCCTCGACCGGGATCTCCTGCCGCCACAGGGCGTAGTCCGCGTACTGGACCGGCAACGGCGTCCACTCCGGGGCCCGGTTCGCCCGGCGAGCGGCGTAAGCGGTGGACAGGTCGCGCAGCAACGGACGGGCGGACCACTCGTCGGCGGCGGAGTGGTGCACCACCAGGACCAGTTCGTGCTCCTCGGGGCCGACTGCGAGCAGCGACGCCCGGATGGGGATCTCCCGGTCCAGCCGGAACGGTCGCCGCGCGGCCTCCGCGACGAACTCGTCCACGTCGCGACCGGAAACCCGCGCGCAACGGACGTCGTGCGGCGGCTGGACGTGCTGTCCCTCCGCGCTGAGCAGGGTCCGCAGCGACTCGTGGCGCGTGACGACGTCCGTCAGCGCCGCGTCGAGGGCGTCCGCGTCCAACGGTCCGGTCAGGTGCGCGGCCAGCGGGATGTTGTACGCGGGGTCCGGGCCTTCTAGCTCGTAGAGGAACCACAGGCTGCGCTGGGCCGGCGAGAGCGGCACGGTGGCCGGGCGCGGCTGGGGGTGCAGCGCGGGTCGGGTGGTCGTGCCCTCCAGTTGTCGGGCCAGGCGGGCGACGGTCGGCGCGTCGAACACCGCGCGGATCCGGACGTCGACGCCGAGGGTGCGGCGGATGCGGCTGACCAGGCGGGTGGCCAGCAGCGAGTGGCCGCCGAGGGCGAAGAAGTCGTCGTCACGGCCGACCCGGTCGAGGCCGAGGACGTCGGCGAACAGCTCGGCCAGGATCTCCTCGCGCGGGTCGCGGGGTGCCGCGGTCGAGGCTTCGGTGACCTGCGGCTCGGGCAGGGCCTTGCGGTCGAGCTTGCCGCTGGGGGTCAGCGGCAGGGCGTCCAGCACGACGATGGCCGAGGGCACCACCTGCTCGGGCAACGACTGCGCGACCGAACGCCGCACCGCCGCCGCGTCCACCGGGGAGGAGCCGGCGGGAACCACATAGCCGACCAACTGTTGGCGGTCGGTCAGGACGGTGGCGGCGGCGGCCGACACGCCCGGCAGGGCGCCGAGGGCGGCTTCGACCTCGCCGAGTTCCACCCGGAAGCCCCGGAGCTTCACCTGGTCGTCGGAACGGCCCAGGTACTCCAAGGCCCCATCCGCCCAGCGGACGATGTCGCCGGTCCGGTAGAGGCGCTCGCCCGGTGTGAACGGGTTCGCCACGAAACGGCTTGCGGTCAGGGACGGGCGGTTCAGGTAGCCGCGGGCCAACTGCGCGCCGGCCAGGTACAGCTCGCCGGGAGTACCCGCGGGCACCGGGCGCAGGTGGCGGTCCAGGACGTAGACCCGGGTGTTCCAGACCGGGCGGCCGATGGGGACCGTGCCTGAACCCGCCGACTCCGCGACCGGCCAGTAGGTCACGTCCACCGCGGCCTCTGTGGGGCCGTACAGGTTGTGGGTGTGCGGCAGGGTGGTGGCGATGTCCGTGGGCAGGGCCTCGCCGCTGCAGATCACGCGGCGCAGGGTGGTCGGGCGTGCGCCCGAGTCGACGAAAGCCCGCAGCATCGACGGTACGAAGTGGACGGTGGTCACGCGTTCGCGTTCGATGAGGTCGGCCAGGTAGGCCGGGTCCTTGTGCCCCTCGGGCTTGGCGACGACCAGAGTCGCGCCGGTGATCAGGGACCAGAAGAACTCCCACACCGACACGTCGAAGCTCGACGGGGTCTTCTGGAGGACCCGGTCGTCAGCACCGAGACCGTACTCGGCCTGCATCCACAACAGTCGGTTGACGATCGCGCGGTGCTCCACGACGACACCCTTGGGGCGGCCCGTGGAACCGGACGTGTAGATGACGTACGCCGCATCGGACGGGGTCGGCGGGCGCGGGTCGGCGGGATCGCCGGACAGGTGCAAGCCCGGGTCCAAGACCACTGTCGGACGGGCGTCCTCGATCATCATCGCCAGGCGGTCGGCCGGGTACGACGGGTCCAGCGGCAGGTAGGCCGCGCCGGCGCGGAGCACCGCCAGCAGGGCCACGACCAGGTCCAGCGAACGGTCCAGGCGCACGCCCACGACGTGCCCGGGACCCACACCCCGGCCGGCGAGAAGGCCGGCGAGAGCGTCGGCACGGTCGTGCAGCTGGGAGTAGGTGAGGGTGGCACCCTCGAAGACCACGGCCGGGGCGTCCGGCGTGCGGGAAGCCTGTGCTGCCAACAACTCCGTGAGAGTCGTGGACGGGACGGGGTGGGTCGTCGCGTTGCAGGAAACGACCACCTGCTCGCGCTCGGCCGCCGTGAGGAGGTCCAGGTGGGCCACGGGGAGCGTGGGCGTGGTGGCGAAACGGGTCAGGACGGCCTGGAGCCGCTCGAAGACCGGTGCCGAGGAGGCGAAGCGGGACGGGTCGTGGTCCAAGCGCAGAACCAGGGAGTCGCCGGGAACGACCAGGAGCGCCAAGGGGTAGTGGGTCGCGTCGCGCACCTCGACATCCGCCAGCGGCGGAGCCAGGTCCGTGCCGGGGTAGCTCTCGAAGACCAGGAGCGTGTCGAACAGCGGCGACTGGCCGGCGGCCCGCTGGATGTCGGCCAGACCGAGGTGCTGGTGGTCGAGCAGGCGGGACTGCTCTTCCTGCACGCGCGTGGCCAACGCCGCCAGGGTTTCCGAAGGACGGAGGCGGACGCGCGCGGGCACGGTGTTGATCAGCAGGCCGACCATGGTGTCCACGCCCGGCACGTCCGGGTGCCGACCGGACACCGTGGCGCCGAAGACGACGTCGTCACGGCCGGTCAGGGACGCCAGGACCAGCGCCCACGCCGACTGCACCACGGAGTTCAGGGTCAGGCCGTGCTCACGGGCGACCCGGGTCAGGTTCGCGGTGAGCTCCCGGGACAGGGTGCGCTCGGTGCGGTGGGGCCGGCCCGGCGAGGCCGAAGAGCCGACCAGACAAGGGCCGTCGAGGTCCGCCAGGGCCGACGACCACGCGGCGGATGCCGCAGCGGTGTCCTGTTTGGACAGCCACGCCAGGTAGTCCCGGAACGGGCGCACCGGGGGCAGGGACTCGTTGTCGTACAAGGCGAACAGCTCGCGCACCAGCACCGGGGCCGACCAGCCGTCCCACAGCAGGTGGTGGGACGAGATCACCAGCGCCTGCTCGGAACCGTTGCGCACCAACGTGAACCGGACCAGCGGCGGACGGCCCAGGTCGAACGGCTCCGCCCGCTCCTGGTCCAGGAAGGCCTGGAAGTCGGCCGGCTCGACCACCCGCCACGGCACCTCGACCGCGCGCCGCACGACCTGCACGAACTGGCCCGACGCCTGGGTGCGGAACGCGACGCGCAGCACCGCGTGCCGCGCCACCAGGGCGGAAACGGCCCGGTGGAGCCGTTCGGCGTCCACCGGACCGGCCAACCGCAGCACGGTCTGCACCGTGTAGACGTCGGTCCGGTCGCCGAGCAGGGCGTGGAAGACCATGCCCTGCTGGAGCGGGGTGAGCGGGAGAACGTCCTCGACGCTCTTCGACACCGTCAGCGCTCGCTCTCGACCAGGCTGCGCGGCCTCATGTCGACCCAGTTGGCCTCGATGTGGGCCAGGCACGCTTCCCGCGAGTCCTCACCGAACACGACCCGCCAACCCGCCGGGACCTCGGCGAAGGTGGGCCACAGCGAGTACTGACCCTCGTCGTTGACCAGCGCGTAGAAGCGCCCGCTGTCGTCGTCGAAGGGGTTCGTCACGGCAAGCCTCCAGTGCGAGAAGTTAACTGAGGCTTACCTTAGTAAGGTCAGGCTAAGGGTGTCCAGCGGCGAAGAAGGTGAGAATCGCGGCGTTGACCGCGTCCGGCCGTTCCAAGTAGCCGTAGTGCCCGCACCCCTCCAGCACCACGAACTCCGCGGTCGGGATCGCGTCCGCCACCTCGCGCCCCAGGTGCGCGGGCAGCCGAACGTCGTCGGCGAACCCGATCACCAGGCACGGCGTGCGGATGTCCCGGTAGGCGTCGAGCCGGTTGCCCGTGATGTCCAGGTCGAGCTGGCCGCGCAGGCCCGGCGTCCACAGGATTGGCGACAGCTCGAACAGGTCCAGCCACTGCCGGACGGCCTCGTCGTCGTTGAGCGTGCGCGGGGACAGGTTGCGCAGCGCCCGGTTCACCGCTTCGTACCGCGGAGGCAGCACGACCGACGAGTCCCGCAACTCCCGCTCCGCCGCGCCCATCGCCGCGCGCATGACGTCCGGACGCCCGCGCGTGGCCATCATGACCGCCTGCGACACCAGGTCCGGCCGGACCAACGCCAACTCGGTGACCACCTGCGCGCCCATCGACGTCCCCACCAGTCGGCACGGACCCACGTCCAGGTGCTCGATCAACGCGGCGGTGTCGGCGACCAGGTCGTCGATGGTGAACCCGGGCGGCGACGGCGTGATCCCCCGGTTGTCGAACGTGATCGCCCGGTACCCCGCGTCGACCAGCGCGGGCACCTGGTGCAGGTGCCACACCCGGCCGGTGGCGCCCATGCCCATCACCAGCACGACCGGCTCGCCGGAACCGGTGTCGTCGTAGGAGATCGTCAGGCCGTTGAGGCTCGCGACGGCCACGGCTCTCCTCGCAGGTCGGCCCGGCGCAGACCGGGCATGGTCAGGGCCACCAGGCACACGCCGAGGATGCACACGACACCGCCGGCGGCGACGCCGAGCCCGGGGCCGAGCAGCCGCGCCGCCAGACCGGCCTCCGCGCTGCCCACCGCCGGACCGCACGTCGCCTGCGCCAACCACAGGCTGCTCACCCGACCCTGCAAGCGGTCCGGGGTGTGGTGCTGCAACAACGCGCGCCGCAGGATCTCCGAGGTCGTGTCACCGACACCGGCGACCACCAGGCACAGCAACGCCAACCACAGGTTGCCCGACAACCCGAACGCGGTGATCGACACGCCCCACACCAGCACGGACGCGATCAGCGCCCGCCCGCTGTGCCGGAACCGCCCGGTCCACCCGCTGAACAACCCGCCGACGAACGCGCCCACGGCCGGCGCGGTGAACAGCAGACCCACGGTGTACGCGCCGCCGCCCAGCACCTCGTCGGCCATCTGCGGGAACAACGCGTACGGCATCGCGAACACCATCGCCCACAGGTCGATGACCAGCAGGCCGCGCACGACCGCGTTGCCCCGCACGAACTTCCAGCCCTCGGCCAGCGACCGCAACGGGTGCTGCTGGGCTTCGTCGGACTCCGCGCGCAGCGACGGCAACCGCCACAGCAACGCCACCGCCACCACGTACCCGACCGCGTCGATCGCGAAGCACGCCGCCACACCCGGCCCCGACGCGATGACACCGGCGATCGACGGCCCGACCATCGCGCCGAACTGGCTGGTCAACGTGATCAGCGCGCCGGCGGCGGTGATGTGCGCGGGTGAGACCAGGGTCGGGATCACGGCCATCAACGCCGACCCGCCCAGCCCTGCGACCGCACCGGCCAACACCGCGGCCACGTACACGAACCACAGCAGCGGCGACGGACTCGCCGCGTTGACCGCCAACCCGGCCAGCACGACCGCCACGACCCCGCGCGAGCCCAGGATCAGCTTGCGCCGGTCCACCCGGTCGGCCAGCACTCCCCCGGCGAGCAACCCCACCAGCAGCGCCGCACCGAACACCAGGCCCACCAGTCCGACCTGGACCGACGAGCCGGTGATTTGGTAGACGTGCAGGTTGATCGCGACGTTGGTCAACGCGGTGGTCAGCACGGTCACCGTCTGCGCGCCGAACACCAGCCGGTAGGCGGGATCCGTGCGCAGGGGTGAGATGTCGATCACGAGTTCGCCGAGGCGCACGGCACCTTCCCTCCGGTATGTCGGCTAGCCTAACCTAACTTTCGCGAGGCGATCTAGGGAGTCGACGATGCTGGACGGCTGTGTGCCCTGGCCCAGTGAGCTGGTGGAGCGCTACCGGGCGGAGGGGTACTGGACCGACCAGCCCCTGGACGAGCTGCTGCGCGGCGGCGCGCGCCGGCACCCGGAGCGGACCGCGCTCGTGGCCGCCGACGGCACCCGCTGGACCTACGCCGAGCTGGACGCGTGGGCCGACCGGATCGCCGCCGGACTGCACGGCCTGGGCCTGCGCGCCGAAGAGCGCGTCGTGGTGCAACTGCCGAACGTGCCCGAGTTCGTGGCGCTGTTCTTCGCGTTGCTGCGGGTCGGCGTGCTGCCGGTGCTGGCGCTGCCCGCGCACCGCGAGAGCGAGATCGTGCCGCTGTGCGAGCTGAGCGAGGCGGTCGCGTACTTCATCGCCGACACGGACGGCGACTTCGACTACCGCGAGCTGGCCCGGACCGTGCGCAAGGCGGTCCCGTCCCTGCGGCACGTCTTCGTCGTCGGCGACACCGCCGAGTTCGAGGCGCTGCCCGAGGCCGCGCCCGTCGACCTGCCCGCGCCCGACCCGGTGGCCCCCGCGTTGTTCCTGCTCTCCGGCGGCACCACCGGGACCCCGAAGCTCATCCCCCGCAGCCACAACGACTACCTCTACAACGCGCGCGCCAGCGCCGAGGTGTCCGGGTTCAGCGAGAACACCGTCTACCTGGTCGCCCTGCCCGCCGCGCACAACTTCGCCCTCGCCTCCCCCGGCCTGCTGGGCGCGATGGCCGCCGGCGGCACCGTCGTCCTCGCGCCCGACCCCAGCGCGGACACCGTGTTCGAGCTGGTCGAACGCGAACGGGTCACCGTGACGGCGGTCGTGCCGCCGATCGCGCTGCTGTGGATGGACGTCGTGGACTTCATGGACGCCGACCTGTCGTCGCTGGAGCTGCTCCAGGTCGGCGGGGCGAAGTTCAACTCCGAGCCCGCCTCCCGCGTCCGGGAGACGCTGGGCTGCGACCTCCAGCAGGTGTTCGGCATGGCCGAGGGACTGCTGAACTTCACGCGCCTGGACGACTCCGACGAGCTCAAGACCACCACCCAGGGCGCTCCCCTGTGTCCGGCGGACGAGGTGCTCATCGTCGACGAAGACGGTTCGCCCGTCGCACCCGGCGAGAGCGGCGAACTGCTGACGCGCGGGCCGTACACCCTGCGCGGCTACTACAAGGCCGAGGCGCACAACGCGCGCGCGTTCACCGACGACGGTTTTTACCGCAGCGGGGACGTGGTGCGGCAACTGCCGTCCGGGCACCTGGTGGTCGAGGGGCGGCGCAAGGACCAGATCAACCGGGGCGGCGAGAAGATCCCCGCCGAGGAGCTGGAGAACCACCTGCTCGCGCACCCGGCCGTGCACGACGCCGCCGTGGTCGGGATGCCCGATGAGGTCATGGGCGAGCGGACCTGCGCGTTCATCGTGCCCAAGGGAGAGGCGCCGACGCTGCGCGAGGTCACGGCGTTCCTGCGGGAGCGCGGGGTCGCCTCCTACAAGCTGCCCGACCGGGTGGAGGCGCTGGAGTCCTTCCCGCTGACCAAGGTCGGCAAGGTCAGCAAGGTCGAGCTGGTGCGCCGGCTCACCGGGGCCGCCGGGTGAGCGTCACGGCACCGGTCTCCGTTGCGGGTCGCCGTGCGTTCGGGCTGGTGTGCGGGCTGGTCGCGCTGGTTCTGGTGGCGTTGCTGAGCATCGCGGTCGGGTCGCGGTCGATCCCGTTGTCGGTCGTGCTGGACGTGCTGTTCGCGCGGGACGGCTCGGACTCGGCGTTCGTGGTGTGGGAGCTGCGGATCCCGCGCACGCTCATCGGGATCGCGGTCGGTGCCTCGCTCGGGGTGGCCGGGGCGTTGATGCAGGCGTTGACGCGCAACCCGTTGGCCGATCCGGGGTTGCTCGGGGTCAACGCGGGGGCTTCGACGGCGGCGGCGCTGGCGATCAGCGTGTTCGGACTGACCGACCTGCGGGTGTTCGTGTGGTGCGCGTTCGGCGGCGCGGCGCTCGCGGGCGTTGTCCTGTACGCCATCGCCGGGCGTGGCGGGGCTTCACCGGTCCGGTTGGCGTTGGCGGGTGCGGCGGTGTCGGCGGCGTTGACCGGCGTCACGCAGGCCGTGATCCTGCTGGACCAGCAGGCGTTGGACCAGATGCGGTTCTGGACCGTGGGGTCGTTGGAGCGGGCCGGGTGGACCACGGTGGTGGAGGTCTTGCCGTTCCTGGCGGTCGGGCTGCTGATCGCGTTCGCCATGGGGCGCCCGTTGAACGCGTTGTCGCTGGGCGACGAGGCCGGGAAGGCGTTGGGCGCGCACCTGGGGCGGACGCGGTTGCTGACGTTGGTCGCGATCACGCTGCTGGCCGGCGCGGCGACGGCGGCCGTGGGGCCGTTGGTGTTCGTCGGGTTGGCCGTGCCGCACATGGTGCGGACGTTCACCGGGCCGGATGAGCGGTGGGTCGTGCTGTACTGCGCGGTACTGGCGCCTGTGCTGCTATTGCTGGCCGACGTGCTCGGGCGGGTCATGGCGCGCGAGGAGATCGACGTGGGTGTCGTGACCGCGTTGTTGGGCGCGCCGGTGTTCTTGTGGTTGGTGCGGCGGGGGCGGGCATGAGTCAGCGGTCGTTCGCCGTGTCGGTGGGGCTGGTGGCGGTGATCTTCGTCATCGGCGTGCTGGCACTGGGCACGGGGGCCATTCCCGTCGCACCGCTTGACGTTGTCCGGACTTTGCTGGGCAACGGGAGTCGTATCACCAACTTCGCCGTGCTGGACCTGCGGTTGCCGCGCGTGCTGATCGCCCTGGCGGTGGGCGCGGCACTGGGAATGAGCGGCGCGGTGTTCCAGAGCTTGTCGCGCAACGCCCTGGGCAGCCCGGACATCATCGGCTTCAACTACGGCGCCGCGACCGGTGGTCTGTTGGTGATCCTGGTGTTCGGCGGCAGTGCGTTCTCCGTGTCGGTGGGCGCCCTGGTCGGTGGCGTCGTGACCGCGGTGCTGGTGTACGTGCTGGCGTGGCAGCGGGGTGTGCGCGGGTTGCGGCTGGTGCTGACCGGGATCGGGGTCAGCGCGATCTTGCAGGCGGTCAACTTCTACCTGATCGTCAACGCGGGGGTCGCGGACGTGACCCGGGCGACCGTGTGGCTGACCGGCAGCCTGAACAACCTCGGCTGGCCGCAGTTGTGGCCGCCGGTGGTCGCCCTGTTCGTTCTGGTTCCGGCCTTGCTGTTCGGGGCGCGGTGGCTGGAAATGCTGGAAATGGGCGATGAGACCGCGCGTGCGTTGGGCGTGCCGGTGGAGGGCAGCCGGGTGTACCTGCTGGTCGTGGGGACGGCGGCGTGCGCGGTGGCGACGGCGGCGGCGGGTCCGATCGCGTTCGTGGCCCTGGTCGCGCCGCAGGTGGCCAAGCGCCTGACCCGATCGGCCGGGGCGGGGCTGCTGCCGGCCGCGTGGGCGGGGGCGTTGTTGGTGCTGGCGGCGGACTTCGCGGCACAACGGTTCGCGGGCAACCTGCCGGTGGGCGTGGCGACCGGAGCGCTGGGCGGGGTGTACCTGGGCTGGCTCCTCTGGCGCCGCCGCTGACGTTGGATGTGCAACGGCGCGCCTCCCGCGTGGGGAGGCGCGCCGTTGGGTTGTCAGGCCTTGACGACGAAGGGTGCCACCGAGGACAGCTTCTCGCAGGTTTCCTCGAACTCGCGCTCCGGCGTGGAGTCCGCCACGATGCCCGCGCCCGCGCGCAGCCACGCCCGGTCGGCCTCCTGGTAGACCGCGCGCAGCACCAGGGCCGCGTCCAGGGAGCCGTCCTCGCCGGCGGTGATCACGGCGCCCGAGTACAAGCCGCGGGTTTCGTCCATGCGGGAGATGGCGTCCAGGGACTCGCGCTTCGGGATGCCCGACGCCGTCACCGCCGGGAACACCGCCTCCAGCGCGTCCCACGCCGTGCGACCCGGGGCGAGGTCGCCGTTGACCAGGGACGCGAGGTGTTGCACGGAGCCGCGTTCCTTGATGCCCATGAAGTCGCCGACGCGCACGGAGTCCGGTGCGCAGATCCGGCGCAGCTCCTCCTGCGCGGTGCGCACGGACACGGCGTGCTCGAAGACCTCCTTGGGGTCGGTCTCCAGCTCGGTGCGCGCCGCCGCGTCCACCTCGGCGCCCCGGCCGAACGCGCGCGTCCCGGCCAGCGGCTGGGTCACGACCCGGCCCTCCGCGTCCACCGACACGATGATCTCCGGGCTGAACCCGGCCGCCTCCGCGCCGTCCAGGCGCAGCACGAACGACCGCGCCGGGGTGTTGCCGCGTCGACCGAGCTCGTAGGTGGCGACGATGTCCACCGGGAACGGGATGCGCACCGACCGGGACAGGATCACCTTCTGGTACTGCCCCTGCCGGATCTCCTTGACCGCCTGCGCCACCCGCTCGCGGTAGCTGGCGCCGTCGGCCCGGATGTCGACCGGCGCGGCCTGGACGGAACCGGTGCCGAACTCGCCACGCAGCACCTCGCGCACCCGGTCCAGCTCACGGGCGTCGACCGAGCGGACCACGGCCCGGCCGTCGCCCAGCGTCACCTCGGTGCGCGGCACGATCAGCCGCACGATCTCCCCCGCCGGCACGTCCGCGCCGCGCAGGGCGAGCCCCGGGACCAGGCCGGAAAACCCGAAGTCGACCCGGCCGTAGGCACGCCACCCCGGGATGCCCAGCCCGGCGAGCGCCTCGCCCAACGCCTGCCCCGGCGACCCCGTCCAAGGCCGTTCGACCTGCTCACCGCCGTGGACGACCCGCACGTGCCCGGCGTCCAAGGTCACCGTGGCCAGCGCGCCACCCGCGAACGTCCACGCGCCCCCGCGCTCGTAGACCACGTAGTCGTCGAACCCGGCCCGCGCCAGCCGCGCGACCAGTTCCAGCGGATCAGCCGACCCCGTCGCGATCTCTTCCAGGTCGTACTCGGTCACACCCAACTCCTCGGTCTCGGCACGCTGTCGCGGCAAGGCAACCCTAACCTAAGTTAGGCAACCCTGGGTTGCAACGTTCGGCCGGTTCCCGAGCCGGGTGGATCACACTTGACACGACGAAGCCCCGGTCCACAGTGGACCGGGGCGTCACAGGCGTGCGGGAGTGCTCGCGGTCCTCCTCGCTCACGGGACCGGCGGGCGGCAGGCGTCCGCGACTGGCCCCGGACCGCGTGACCAGGTACCCGACGCGTGCCTCAGGCCGGGGTCGTTCCGTTCGCCGAGTCGCGGCGGGCGGCGTCGCCGTGGGTGGTCTCCGGGGAGGAGCCGGTCGGGGACGTCGTGGGCTGCGCCGTCCAGTCGGCGGACAGGCGGGTGCGGCGCGGGTTGGCCACGGTGCGGCGGGAGTCGAGCTCGTGCATCATGATCCTTTCAACCGAATGGCGCATCCTTTCATTACCGCCGGGTCGGGGTGGACAAACGATGAGATACGTCACTCGACGAACCAACCGCCGGTGACCCGGAGCCGGCCGCCTAGAGCCAGCGGTGGCCGGCCGCGCACACGCCCAGCTGGAACCGGGACCGCACGCCCAGCAGCGACTGGAGCCGGGCGATCTTGCGGTGCACCGTCCGGGTGCTCACGCCCAGCTCCCGCGCGATCGCGCGGTCGGTGGCGCCGGTGGCCAGCAGGGCCATCAGCCGCAGGGTCTCGGCGGTGGGTTCGGCGCCCACCGCCACCACCTCCGGCACCGGGATCAACCGTCCTCGCGGCGGGTGAAGGCGGCGTCGAAGGCTGCTGTCGGCTGGTCGAACAGCAGACCCCGGATGAACTGCACCGCTTCCTCCGCCCCTCGCAACCGGTCCATGCCGGCGTCCTCCCACTCCACCGAGATCGGGCCCCGGTAGCCGATGGCGTTCAGCGCCCGGAAGCACTCCTCCCACGGCACGTCACCGTGCCCGGTGGACACGAAGTCCCACCCCCGCCTCGGGTGCGCCCACGGCAGGTGCGAGCCCAGCCGCCCGTTGCGGCCGTCGAAGCGCTTCTTGGTGTCCTTGCAGTCGACGTGGTAGATCCGGTCGGCGAAGTCCAGGATGAACCCGACCGGGTCGAGGTCCTGCCACACGAAGTGCGACGGGTCCCAGTTCAGGCCGAACGCCGGGCGGTTGTCCACGGCGTCCATCGCGCGCCGGGTGGTCCAGAAGTCGTAGGCGATCTCCGACGGGTGGACTTCGTGCGCGAACCGGACCCCGACCTCGTCGAACACGTCCAGGATCGGGTTCCAGCGCCGGGCGAAGTCCTCGTACCCGTCTTCGATGACCTCAGCGGGCACCGGCGGGAACATGGCCACGTACTTCCAGATCTTCGACC
This sequence comes from Saccharothrix variisporea, assembly GCF_003634995.1. GTDB lineage: Bacteria > Actinomycetota > Actinomycetes > Mycobacteriales > Pseudonocardiaceae > Actinosynnema > Actinosynnema variisporeum. The sequence goes on from NZ_RBXR01000001.1 coordinate 1,271,418, forward strand.
CGGTGAACCCGACGACGGTGTCCACGCCCAGCTTCGCCGCCGCCCGTGCGGTGTCCGCCATCTCCTGCGCCGCCCGCCGCCGCACGCCCTCGGGCTCCCCGTCACCCCAGATCCGGGCGGGCAGGATGGCCTGGTGGCGGAAGTCGATCGGGTCGTCGCACACCGCCTGCCCGACCAGGTGGTTGGAGATGGCGAAGACCCGCAACCCGTGCCGCTCCAACTGGGCGAGCTTGGCCTCGACGTACCCGTCCTCCGACACCGCCCGGTCGACCTCGAAGTGGTCACCGGAACACGCGATCTCCACCCCGTCGTACCCCCACCCGGCGGCGAGCTTGCAGACCTCCTCGAACGGCAGGTCCGCCCACTGCCCGGTGAACAACGTGATCGGCCGGCTCATCGCTGCGACTCCTTCACAGGCATCCCTTGCAGTTCCAGCAACAGGTCCCGGACCTCCACCGCCTCGACCCGGTCCCGGTCCACCGGCGCCGAGCTCAGCAGCACCGGCCCGTCCTCGGCCCGGTCGGGCAGGCGGCCGTGCGAGCCGCGAACGCACGACGGGTCCAGCGGCACCACGTTCATCGCGTACCGCAGGCCCACCTTCTTGCGCACCAGGTTCAGCCCCGCCTTGGCCTTGGCGAACCGGTCGGCCGGGTCGAAGAACAGCTCGGCCGGGTCGTAGCCGGGCTTGCGATGGATGTCCACCCCGCGGGCGAAGTCCGGCGCGCGGGCGTCGTCCAGCCAGTAGTAGTAGGTGAACCAGGCGTCCGGCTCGGCCACCGCGACCAGCTCGCCGGACCGCTCGTGGTCCAGCCCCACCGCGCCCTGCTCGGCCCGGTCGTACACCTGGTCGATGCCGGGCAGTTCGGACAGCACCGCCCGCGCCCGGGGCACGTCCGCCGGGTCGCGCACGTAGACGTGGGCGATCTGGTGGTCGGCCACCGCGAACGCCCGGGACGTCCACGGGTCCAGGTACTCCATGCCCGCCTGGGTGTGGACCTCCAGCAGCCCTGCCCGGCGCAGCGCCCGGTTCACGTCCACCGGCCGCCGGGCCTCGGTGATCCCGTACTCCGACAGCACGACGATGGTGGCGTCCAGCTCCAACAGCGGTTTCAGGGTCTTGTCGACGTCGGACGCGGCCTTGCGCGCCTGGGGCGAGGAAGGCCCGAACCGCTGGAGGTCGTAGTCCAGGTGTGGCACGTAGACCAGCAGCAGGTCCGGCCGTTCCTCGCGGAACACCTTCAGCGACGCGCGCACGATCCACTCGCTGGACTTCAGCGCCGCCGTCGGCCCCCAGTACTGGAAAAGGGGGAACTCCCCCAGCGCCCCGGTCAGCCGGTCGTGCAGCTCCGGCGGCCGGACGTAGCAGTCGGGCGACTTGCGGCCGTCGGCGTGGTAGATCGGGCGCGGGGTCACGGTGATGTCGGTGGACGCGCCCATCGCGTACCACCAGCACACGTTCGCCGCCTTGTACGACGGCTCGAACCGCCGCGCGGTCTCCCACAGCTTCTCGCCCTGCACCAGGCGGTTGTGCTGCCGCCACAGGTGGACCTCGCCGAGGTCGCGGAAGTACCAGCCGTTGCCGACGATCCCGTGCTGCGCGGGCGTGAGCCCGGTCAGGAAGGTCGCCTGCGCGCTGCACGTCACCGCCGGCAGCACCGTGCCCAGCTCCGCCCGGCCGGGCAGGGCGGACAGGTTCGGCATGTGCCGCAACAACCCCGGCGTCAGGCCTACCACATCGATGACCACCAGCGGCTTCACACTGCCACCCCCGTCGTCAGGTGCTCCCGGGCCCACGCCAGTTCGGCCGCGATGCCCTCGGTCAGGTCGCCCGCGTCGGGCAACACGGTCCACGTGTAGGTCTCGACCTCGACGTGGGTCTCCTCGTCCAGCGCCGCCACGGCCGCGACCAGCACGTCCGTGGTCGACCGCAGGCCCGCGCGCGGCACGGCGTGCAGCGGCACGTGGAAGTGGACCCGCCACGGGTGCTCGCCGGGCAGGTCCTCGAACGCCTCGGGCAGGTCGTCGGCCGCCAGCACGCCCTCCGGCGCGTTCTCCCGGACCTGGTGCAGGTAGCGGGGCTCGGCGAAGTCCGCCAACGCCTCCCGGGCCGCCCGCGGGTCGGGCACCTCCAGCGCCGCCGACGCCTGCACCTTCACCACCGGCAGCCCGGACCGGCGGATCAGCTCCACCGTCTCGACCGGGTCGGCCCAGGACACCGCGAGGTGGCAGGTGTCCAGGCACAGCCCCACATGGGCTGGGTCCACCCGTCCGGTCAGCCACCCGACCGCGTCGGCCACGGTGTCCAGCACGCACCCGGGCTCGGGTTCGACCGCGAGCCGCACGGGCCGGTCCAGCCCGCGCAGGAACGACGTCAGCTCGGACAGGGCGGCCTCGGCCTGGGCGTCGTCGCGGTCGGTCCACGGTTCCCGCCAGCCCAGCGGCAGGGTCGAGATGCTGCCGTAGGTCGCCGAGGACGGCATCAGGTCGGCCAGGATGGTCGCGCAGTCCCGGGTGTAGGCCAGCCGGCGCGGATCGACCCAGTCCGGCCGGTACACCGCGTGCTTGACCACGGTGTCGTGGAAGTCGCCGTACGGGAACGCGTTGAGCGTGCTCACCGACAGCCCCCGGGCCGCCAACTCGTCGCGGAAACCCTTCCGCACCACCGGGTCCGCCGCCAGACCCCGGGCCACGGACGCGGGCATCCACAGCCCGAGCGGCAGGACGTCAACACCCAACCGCTCCCGCACGCCCACCGCGTGCCGGTCGAGCTGGTCGAGGATGCCCGCCAGGTCGTGCGCCGGGTGGACGTTGGTGCAGTACGCGATCACCGCTCACCCCGCAGCACGGAGTTGCCGGTGCCCGCGTGCACCGCGCCCACCTCTTCGACGTCGAGCAACAGCCGCCCGCTCTGCCCGTAGAACTGCACGGGGTTGTGCCACAGCACCTTGTCCACATCGGACTCGTCGAACCCGGCGGCCAGCATCGCCAGCCCGGTCTTGTGCGTCTTCAACGGGTCCGAACGGCCCCAGTCGGCGGCCGAGTTCACCAGCACGCGGTCGGTCCCGTACTCCTTGAGCAGGGCGACCATCCGGTCCTCGTCCATCTTGGTGTCCGGGTAGATCGAGAACCCCATCCAGCACCCGGAGTCCGCGACCGCCTTGATCGTGGTCTCGTTCAGGTGGTCCACGACGACCATCTCCGCAGGCACACCCGACTCGCGCACCACGTCCAGGGTCCGCTGCGTGCCGGCCTTCTTGTCGCGGTGCGGCGTGTGCACGAGCACGGGGAGTTCGTGCAGCAACGCCAGTTCGAGCTGCCGGGCGAAGGCCTCGTCCTCCTCCGGGGTCATGGAGTCGTAGCCGACCTCACCGACCGCGACCACGCCGTCCTTGACCAGGTAGCGCGGCAGGACGTCCAGCACACCGGTGCAGCGGGGGTCGTTGGCCTCCTTGGGGTTCAACGCGATGGCGCAGTGGTGCGCGATGCCGTACTGGGCGGCCCGGAAGCGCTCCCAGCCGACCAAAGCGTCGAAGTAGTCGACGAACGACCCGACCGAAGTGCGCGGCTGACCCAGCCAGAAAGCCGGCTCGACCAGCGCGCGGACGCCGGCGGCGTGCATCGACTCGTAGTCGTCGGTGGTGCGGGAGGTCATGTGGATGTGCGGGTCGAAGATGCGCATCAGGCGGCCTTTCGGAGCAGGGCGAGGGCGTCTTCGGGCACGGCGCGGCCGGCGGCTTCCCGTTCGTCGGCGAACCCGGCCACCATCCGCAGCAACTCGTCGTCGGTGCGCTCGGCCAGGCCCGCGACCACGTCCAGCGGGACGCCCATGAACAGGCACTTCAGCACGCCGTGCCGCCACGAGTGCTGGTCGAGGTGCTCGCGGGCGAACGGCCCGAGCGCCGCCGCGACCAGCCCGGTCTCGTTGGTGCGCAAGGCGTCCTTGACCAGTTCGACGCCGACCTCCGGCACGCGTGCACCGACCGTGCCGAGCGCTCGCAGCACCGCACGGCGTTCCGCGGAGCTGCCGTGCCGGTACAGCGTGGTCAGGGTTCCCGCCAGATCGCCGGGATATGCCTCCAGCAGCCGGACCCGGAGGTCGTCTTCACGCGCCCGGTCCACGCGGCCCGCGCCGGCGAAGAGCCGTTCCAGCGCCGTCGGGTCGGCGCGGATCTGCCGTTCGGCCGCCGCCACCCACGACGCCGACCGCAACGCGGCGAACGACCGGCGGGCCACGTCCGGTGCGGCGTGGCTGTGGCGCGGCAGCTCGACGGCGGCGACGCCGGTGTACCCGATGTCGGTCAGCGCGGCGAGCGTGCCGGGCAGGTCGAGGTGCCCTTCGCCGAACTCCAGGTGCTCGTGCACTCCTGGCAGCATGTCGTCCAGCTGCACGTTGACCAGCAGGTCCCCGGCGCGGCGGATGCAGGCGGCGGCGTCCACGGGCTCGACGGCCACGCAGTGCCCGACATCGAGGGTGATCCGCAGGGCCTCGGGCTCCCCCAGCTCGGACCGCAGCCGCAACGCGTCCTCCAGCCGTTCCACCAGCATCCCGGGCTCGGGTTCCATGCCCAGCGGCACCGGCGGCGCGCTGTCCAGCACCGCGGACACGCCGGACCTGAGCAGCTCCCACGACGTCCCGATGCCCGACCAGAACGACACGCAGTCCGACCCCAGGTCGGCGGCGATCCTCGTGGCGCGCACCAGGAAGTCCACCCGGACCTCCTGGGACTCGCTGACCAGCGTCGGGTGGTGCTTGCGGCGCGGGTCGAGCAGGTAGCGGGCACCGGTCTCCACCACCGACCGCAACCCCAGCTCCGCCAGCCGCGCCGCGACCCGCTTGGTCTGCTGGGCCACGTCGTCGGCGTACGGGTCGAGGTGGTGGTGGTCGAGGGTCAGGGCGACGGCGGTGTAGCCGAGGTCGGCGATCACGGCCAGGGCGTCGTCCAACCGGTGGTTGGCGAACCCGTTGGTGCCGTACCCCAGGTGGAACGTCATGTGGGACCCACCTTCCGGCTGAGCCGACGTGCCAGCGGCAGCACCAGTGGCACGAAGGACGCGTTGCGGGACAAAGCGGATTGGAGCAACACCATGCCGTGGATGCCGGCCTTGGTCGCCGCACGAGCGTTGGCCGCCGAAGGTTCGCGCACGGCCTCCCACTGGGCGCGGCCGACCGTCGCCGCGTACCCCAGGGCGGACGCGATCCCGGCCAATCCCGGCTTCCGGACCAGGGCAGCCAGCGCGGTCGCGGCCGTCCCGGACAGCACCGCGCGAGCCACCCCGGGTGACGTGCCGTGCACCTCGCCGCGCGACAACACGGTGACGCCCAGCGTGTGCGCGGCCATCAGGGCGGCGGGCAGCACGGCCTTCCCGCCCATCAGCACGTCCAACCCCCGGCACGCGGCCATCGCGAACGGCCCGGCGGGGGTGTCCTTGAGCAGCGTGTCGTAGCTCCACACGGCGGCGGCCAGCGGCACGGCATTGCGCCCGGCCGCGGCCGCGAGCCCGACACCCACCGCGGTCAGGCCGGCAGCGGTCGCCAGAGCGGCCTCCGGGCTGATGCGCCCGGACGGGATCGGGCGTTCGGGCCGTTCGACCGCGTCGAGCTCCCGGTCGGCCCAGTCGTTGAGCGCCATGCCCGCCCAGTACAGCGCGACCGACGCCAGCGGCAGCAGCAACCGGCGGCCCCGCAACGGCCCCGGCGCCCCGACCAGCGTGTCCCCCAGCACCGTCAACGCGGCCGGCGCCCGCACCAGCTCCAGGTACGCCTTCATCGGCCCAGCTCCGACGCCCACCGGTGCAGCTCCCGGGTCTGTTCGGCGAACCGGTGCTCGTCGCTGCCCAGCGGGTCCTTGAAGAAGAACCCCAGCGCGCCCAACGCCCCGACCTGGCCCGCGTGGTGTGCGGCGGCCACCAGGCGGGCCAGGTCGAGCACCAGCGGCGCGGCCAGCGCCGAGTCCAGGCCGGTCCAGGTGAACTGGAGGGTCATCCGCGCGCCCAGGAACCCCTCGAAGGACACGTGGTCCCACGCGGTCTTGGTCTCGCCGAGGTCGGGGACGTTGTCGATGTGCAGCGGGGCCGGGACCGGTTCGCCCAGCAGGGACTCCAGGCCACGCGCCTTGGAGCGCAGCTTGCTGTCCGCGTGCGCGGGGTCCTCCAGCGTGGCCCCGTCACCGCCGCCGAGCAGGTTCGTGCCCGCCCACGACCGCACGCGCAGCGCGCGCGAGGTGAACATCGGCGCGAGCACGGTCCGGACCAGCGTCTCGCCGGTCTTGCCGTCCCGGCCCGCGTACGGCAGGCCTTCCTGGCGGGCCAGGGCGTCCAGCGCGGGGAGGGCGATGCCGGTCGAGGGCGTGAAGTCGACGAACGGGCAGCCCGCGTTGAGCGCCGCGTAGGCGGCCAGCGAACTCGGCGGCAGCACCCTGCGAACGGGGTCGGCCAGCGCGCGTTCGAGCAGGGCCAGGTCGTCGTGCTCGGGCACGTGCGGCACGGGCGGTTCGGTCGAGGACACGTTCACCACGACCACCCGGGCCAGGCCGTGCCGGTCGCGGAAGTCCGTGATGTCGCGAGCCAGCCGCCGGGCCGCGTCGGCTTGCGGGCCGTCGTCGGTCGCGGGGTGGTAGCCGTCGCGGATCTCGGCGTCCACCGCCCGCAGGCCCGCGCGCACCGCGCCGAGCAGGTGGTGCGGCAGCACCCCGCCCTGCGCGAGGTGCTCGGCCCGCTTCTCCAGCGGGGTGTGGGACAGGTCGTGCCCGCCGACCACGAGGTCCGACCAGCCGGGCAGCGGCAGACCCGCCAGCTCCGGCCGTTCGGTCACGCAGCCGGTCGCGGGCACCAGTCCGGCGCGCAGGGCGAGCAGTCCGCTGACCGCGGTGGTCGCGACGGAGCCGCGCGCGCCGATCAGCCACAGTCCGGTGGGTTCGTCCGCCATTGGTCGTCCCTCTCGGCAGGGTGGTGGGAACCGCGGACGGGCCGGGGTCGCGCCGACCCGCCCGCGGTGGCTGGACTTACTTCCAGGGCGCGGGGTAACCCGGCATCTGGTCGCAGCCGCACATCGCGTAGTGCAGCGGCGGCATGTCCTCCTTGATGTAGTTCTGCAGCGTGTCCTGGGTGACCTTCGGCTGCGGCAGCACCCACTCCTGCGGCACCTGCTTGCCGTTGAGGATGCGCAGGGCGGCGATGACCGGGGTGCGCCACTGGTAGGTCGGGTAGGTCGGGGCGACGGCGGTCAGCTTCTCCTTGGCCCACATGCGCAGGAAGTCCTGCTGGTCCTCGCCCACGATCGCGGGCAGCGCCGACCCGGCGTCCTGGAAGGCCTCGACGGCGGCCACGGCGGTCGCGCCCGCGTCCATCCAGACGCCGTCGATCTTGCCCTCGCGCTGGATGTAGTCGTTGACGATGGACTTGGTCTTGGCCGCGTCACCGTCGGTGAACTCCACGCCCACGATCTTCAGGCCGCTGCCGGCGAAGATCTCGTTGGCCGCCGCCCACCGCTGCTCCAGCACGTCCACGCCGGGCAGGATGCGCAGGGCCAGCACCTTGCCGCCCGAGGGCACCTTCTCCTTCAGGAACTCCGCGCCGTCCGCGCCGAAGGCGAAGCCGCCGATCGGGTGGATGAAGGTGACCGGGCAGTTGGTCTTCACACCGCGGTCGAACACGATCACCGGCACCCCGGTCTTGCACGCCGCTTCCACGGCCGGCGTGAGCGTCGCCGTCGTGTTCGGGGAGACGATCAGGGCGCTGCACCCCTGCGAGGCGAACGACTGGATGTCGCTGATCTGCTTGTCGTCCTTGGCCTCGGCGTCCAGCACGGAGAACTTGGTGATCTCCGGGTGCAGCTTCACCTCCTCCTGCATGGTCTTGAAGCCGACCTGCCGCCACGGGTTGTCCACCGAGGCGTTGGAGAAGCACAGGTGGTAGCCGCCGCCGGGCTTGGCGAACTTCGCCGTGTCCACCAGCTTGGGGTCCAGCGCCTGCTGCCACGGCTTGAACTGCGCGTTCTCGCCGTCCAGGTCCACGCCCTTGGCGGAGCGGAACTTCAGCTGCCGCTCGTACTCGGCCTGGTCGAAGAACTCCGACTTCTTCGCGTCCTTCGCGCCGGACGTCGTGCTCGTGCCGCCGCTGCCGGTGTCCGGCAGGTCGCTCGAACACCCGGCCAACGCGAGCGCCGTGACGGCGGCGCTCGTGAGGGCGACGGTCCACTTCCTGTTCATCGTGCTACTCCTCGGCTTCTTTGGCGGAGTCTTAGGGGAGAGCGGGCGCGGCCCGGCGCTTGAAGGCGCGCCGCAGACCGGCTCCGTGGGCGGCGTAGGCGACCGCCGCGATGATGATCACGCCCTGGACGGCCGACTCCAGCGCGCCGGAGACGCCGACCAGGTTCAACAGGGAGAACAGTGCTTCCAGCGACAACGCTCCGGCCGCCGCGGCGACGACCGAGCCGCGCCCTCCCCCGAGGAGCACGCCGCCGAGGACCACGGCGGTGATGGCCCGGAACTCCAGGCCCTGTCCGACCTGCGCGGACACGCCGGCGAACCCGGCGAGCAGGATCGCGGCCAGCGCCGCGAGGACACCCGAGAGCACGAACGCGAGCAGCCGCAGCCGGTGCACCCGGCCGCCCGCGAGGCGGACGGCGTTCTCGTTGTCGCCCACCGCGATCAGCGTCCGGCCGGTGCCGCCGCGCATGAACAGCACCGCGCCGACCAGCACGGCGAGCAGGATCAGCACCGACCACGGCACCGCGCCCAGCACCGGCACGTCCACCGCGCCGCGCCCGAACACCCGGAACGACGGGGACAACGCGCCGCGCGGCGCGCCACCGGTCCACAGGAACACCGCGCCGTCGAGCACCAGCAGCATCCCCAGCGTCACGATGAACGACGGCACCAGCAGCTTCGTCGTGATCAGGCCGTTGACCAGGCCGACCAGCACGCCGAACCCGAGCAGCACCGCGATGACCCACCACGTGTTGCCGTCGTCGCCGGAGATCAGCCGGGCCGCGATGACCACCTCGGCGGTGACCAGCGAGCCCACCGACAGGTCGAACCCGCCCGACACCACCACGAAGTACTGCCCGATCGCGAGGATCACCAGCGGGGCCGCGCGCTTGAGCAGCGCCAGGTACCCGGCGGGCTCGCTGTAGGCGGGACCGGCGAACGCCAGCGCCACCAGCAGGACCACCAGGACCACGAGGACCGGCGCGGTCCCGTCGGCGAGACGGGGCTTCCAGGTCACGACGTCCTCCCGGAGGTCAGCTTGCGGCGCGCGTACAGCGCCACCGCGACGATGAGCACGACACCGCGCACCACGTCCTTGAAGAACGGGTCCACCGCGAGGTCGTCGAAGATCGTGTCCAGCGTGGCCAGGATGAGGACGCCGCCCAGGGTGCCCACGACGCCGCCGCGCCCGCCGGCCAGCGCCGCGCCGCCCAGCACGACGGCGGCGATCGACTCCAGGTCGTAGCCCGCGTCCGTGCCGACATAAGGAGCGCCGGAACCCAAACGGGAAGCCAGGAAGACGCCCGCCAGACCGGCCATCAGCGCACACAGGACGTGGGCGATGACGATCGTGCGGGAGGTGCGGACACCGGACAGCCGCGCCACCTCGATGTCACCGCCCACCGCGTACATGTGGTAGCCGGGCCGCGTGCGCCGCATGTACCACCACGCGCCCGCCGCGATGAGCAGCATCAGCAGCGCCGCCACCGGCACCGGGCCGACCCGGTCGTACCCCAGGTGCTGGAACGAGCGCGGCACGCTGCCCGCCGGACCGGTGTAGTTCTGCTCCAGCCAGCCGCGCAGGATCAGCGCGACGCCGAGCGTGGCGATGAACGCGTTGGCCTTCAACACGGTGATGACCAGCCCGTTCACCAGGCCGACCGCCGCCGCCACCGCGAGCGCGAGCACCACGCCGGGCAACACCATCGAGCCCTGGCCGGACATGGTCTCCGCCGCGACCAGGGAACACAGCCCGATCAGGTAGGCCACCGACAGGTCCAGCGACCCGGTGACGATCACCATCGTCTGCCCGACCGCGACCAGCCCGAGGACCGTGCTCCGGGTCAGGATGTTGAGGATGCCGCCCTGGTCGAGCAGCACCCCGCCGTCCACCGCCACCAGGACGCTGCCCACGACCAGCAGGGCGACCAGCGCCAGGTACACGGTCACCGTGGGGGTGAACGCGAACTTCCGCGCCTGCGGGACCGCGCGCCGCGCGACCGGGACCTTCTGTTCCACGACGCTCACGCCACTTCTCCGATCCCGTGACCGGTGGCCAGCCCCATGACCGCTTCCTCCGACGCCCCCGCGGGCAACTCGCCCGCCACCGCGCCCTCGTGCATGACGAGGATCCGGTCGCTCATGCCGATCAGCTCGGGCAGCTCCGAGGAGATCATCAGGATCGCCATGCCGTCCGCGGCCAGGTCGCGCAGCAGCCGGTACACCGCCTGCTTGGCGCCCACGTCGATGCCCCGGGTCGGCTCGTCCACCACCAGCACGCGCGGCCGGACCGCGAGCCACTTGCCCAGCACGACCTTCTGCTGGTTGCCGCCCGAGAGGTAGCGCACCTCCTGGTGCTGGCCGCGCGAGACGACGTTGACCGACTTGAGCAGTTCGGCCAGGTCGGTGTGCTTGCGCGCGGGCTTGCCGCGCAGGGCCGCCCGCCGGACGAGCAACGCGTTGTCCCGTACGGATTGCCGCAGTGCCAGGCCTTCGCCCTTGCGGTCCTCGGTGACGTACCCGATGCCCTTGCGCACGGCCGTGCGCGGGGTGGTGATGCGGACCGGCTTGCCGTCCAGTTCGAGGGTCCCGGTGGTGAACGGCTGCACGCCCCACACCGCACGGGCGATCGCCGAGCGTCCCGAGCCTTGGAGTCCGGCCAGGCCCACGATCTCGCCGGCCCGCACCTCCAGGCTGACGCCGCGCACCCGGTCGTTGCCGGCGTTCTTGAGCGCCAGCCGGACTTCGCCAGGCTCGGACTCGCGGTCCGGGTAGAGGGCGTCCAGGGAGCGGCCCACCATGTGGCGGACGAGTTGGTCGGAGGTGATGTGCTCGGTCTCGACGCACGTCACGAACGCGCCGTCCTTCAGCACGGTGATGCGCTGGCTGAGGTCGAACACCTCACGCATCCGGTGCGACACATAAAGGATGGCCATGCCGCGCTCACGCAGCCGCTTCACCAGGTCGTAGAGCAACTCGACCTCGTGGTCGGCCAGGGCGGCGGTCGGCTCGTCCATCGCGAGCACCTTGGCGTCGGTGGACAGCGCCTTGACGATCTCCACGACCTGCCGCTGCGCCACGGAGAGGCGGACCACCTCGGCGTCGGCCGCGATGCCGTCCTCGCCCAGCCACTCCAGCAGCCGCCGCGTCTCGGCCTCCATCGCGCGCCGGTCGACCTGTCCGCGCTTGACGGGTTCGCGGCCCAGGAAGACGTTCTCGGCGACCGTGCGGTGCGGCAGGAGGTTGAGCTCCTGGTGGATGATCGCGATCCCGGCGGCCTGCGCGTCACGCGGCGCGGAGAAGGTGACCTCCTCGCCGTTCAACAAGATCCGGCCCGTGTCGGCTCTGTGCACCCCTGCCAGCACCTTCAGCAAGGTGGACTTGCCCGCGCCGTTCTCCCCCATCAAGGCGTGCACTTCGCCCGCGCGCAGTTCGAGGTCGACCCCGCGCAGCACCTGCACGCCGAGGAAGCTCTTGGTGATGCCCTCCAGCCGAACCGGGACGTCACTCACGCCGGCACCTCCGTCCACGCCCCGCCGGCCGCCGCGGACCGCAGGACGGCGTCGGTGATCCGCACCGCGCGCAGGCCGTCGGCGAAGGTGGGCAGGCCGTCGGCGGGCTCCTCGCCCAGCACGGCCCGGTAGGTGTCGGCGACGAAGGCGTCGAAGCAGTCCTGGTAGCCCTGCGCGTGCCCGGCGGGCAGGCGGGCGTAGCGGGCCGCGCCGGGCGAGAGCGTGCCCGGGTCGCGCATCAGCACGGTGCTGCCCGCGCGGCGGCCGACCCACAGCCGCTCCGGGTCCTCCTGGTCGAAGCCGAAGCTGGCCTCGGTGCCGGAGACCTCCAGGTGCAGCCGGTTCTTGCGGCCGGCCGCGACCTGGGAGACGACGAGGATGCCGACCACGCCCCGCGCGGTGGTGAACTGGACGGTCGCGATGTCCTCGGTGGCGGTGCCGCTGCGCTCGTGGACCACGACGGTCTGCGCCGACAGCCGGGCGATGCGGTCGCCGGTGGCGAACTCCACCAGGTCGCACCAGTGCGAGCCGATGTCGGCGAACGCCCGCGACGGCCCGCCCAGCGCCGGGTCCACCCGCCAGTCGTGGTCGGACTCCCCGGCCAGCCAGTCCTGGAGGTAGCTGCCGCTGACGGACGAGACGATGCCCGCCTCGCCGGTCTTGAGGCGCGCCCGCATCTCGCGCACCATCGGGTGGAACCGGTAGACGAACGGGACGGTGGCGATCCGACCGCGGGAGGCGGTCACCAGCGCGGTGGCGTCGGCGACGGAGGTGGCCAGGGGCTTCTCGCAGATCACGTGGACACCGGCGGCCAGCGCGGCCTCGGCGATGCCGGCGTGGGCGCTGTTGGGGGCGCACACGTGCAGCACGTCGACCTGCGCGTCGGACAGCAGCGCCGCCAGGTCGGGGTAGCCCCGGTCGGCGCCCACGGCCGCGGCGGCGGCGTCCGCGCCGACCGGGCTGCTCGCCGTCACGGCGACCACCCGACCGCCCGCGCGGCGCGCCGACTCGGCGTGCACCCGGCCCATGAACCCGGCGCCGACCACGGCCGTCCGCAGCGTGCGGGCACCGACGTGGCCGTCGCCGGCCGCCAGTGTTCCGTGGGTCACAGTCATGCGGCGAACCCTAGGATGGGTATTGGCGACTGTCAACCAAAAGTCTTGCGCAAACCGACAAAGTTGCGTCGCTTAGGGCAACTTTGCCGGAGACTTCCGTTGTTGTGGTTCACTTAGCCGGGTGTACGAGCACTTCACGACGTCGGCGGCGGGCTCGCCGGGGCAACTCCTCGGTCTGCTCCTCGACGGAACACCCCGCACCCGCGCCGAGCTGACCGCCCAGACCGGGCTGGCCCGCTCGACCGTCCGCGCCCGCCTGGACGCCCTGCTGGACCTCGGTCTGGTCAGCGACCGGCCGGGCGGGGTGTCCACCGGCGGGCGGCCGGCGGGCCGGTTCGCGTTCAACGCCCGCTCCCGCGCGGTGCTCGCGGCCGACCTGGGCGCGACCCACGCGACCGTCGCCGTCACCGACCTCAACGGCGCGGTGCTCGCGCGGCGGCCGTTGCGCATCGCGATCGCCGACGGGCCGGACGCCGTGATCACCTGCCTGGTCGAGACCTGGCGGGAACTGCTGGCGGACGTGCCGGCCGTGCCGCTGGCCGGGGTGGGGATCGGGTTGCCGGGACCGGTGGAGCACTCGTCGGGTCGGCCCAACCACCCGCCGATCATGCCCGGCTGGGACGGCGTCGACGTGCCCGAGCGCGTCTTCGCCGAGTTCGGCGTGCCCGTGCTGGTGGACAACGAGGTCAACCTGATGGCGCTGGGCGAGCACGCCCGGTCGTTCCCCGACGCCGACCACATGATCGTGGTCAAGGTCGCCACCGGCATCGGGTCCGGGTTCATCAGCAACGGCGTGCTGCACCGGGGCGCGGTCGGCGCGGCGGGCGACCTGGGGCACGTGCTCGCGCCGCACGGCGGCGACACGCCTTGCCACTGCGGCAACACCGGCTGCCTGGAGGCCGTCGCGGGCGGGCCGGCGATCGCGGCGGCGTTGCGCGCCAAGGGGATCGAGGCGCACAGCAACGCCGACGTGGTCGCGCTGGTGCGGTCGGGCAACCTGGAGGCCAGCCACGCCGTGAGGCAGGCCGGGCGCGACATCGGGGACGTGCTGGCGGGCTGCGTGAGCATGTTCAACCCGTCGCTGATCGTCATCGGCGGGGCCCTGGCGGCGGCCGGCGAGATGCTGCTGGCCGGCGTGCGCGAGTCGATCTACCGCCGATCCCTGCCGCTGGCGACCGGGAACCTGCGGATCGTGCCGTCGCAGGCGGGCGAGGACGCGGGCGTGCTCGGCGCGGCGGTCATGGTGGTGCAGCACGCCCTGTCCCCGGTCGTGGTGGACAGCCAACTCCCCTGATCCTTCCCAGCCGGAGGCTGCGATGGCCACACCTGTCACCGGCACGCGCACCGCGCAGGCCGTCCTCGCGTGGAGCCGCGACCTGGTGCGGCCACCGCTGCTGCTCGCGGTGCAGGGGCTTCCGGCCTCCGTCCGCCACATCGCCGGCTACCACCTGGGCTGGTGGGACCGCCACGGCCGCCCGGCGCGGGCGTCGTCGGGCAAGTCCGTCCGCCCTGCCCTGGCGTTGCTCGCGGCACAGTCCTGCGGCGCCCCGGCCCGGTCGGCGCTCCCCGCCGCCGTGGCGGTCGAGTTGGCGCACAACTTCTCCCTGCTGCACGACGACGTCCTGGACCAGGACACCACCCGCCGCCACCGCCCCACCGCGTGGTCCGTGTTCGGCACGGCGGCGGCCATCCTGACCGGTGACGCGTTGCTGGCCCTGGCTTCCGGCGTCCTGGCGAGGTCCGTGTTCCCGGCCACGGCCGACGACCTGTCGGCCGCCGTGCTGGCGCTGGTGGACGGCGAGCAGGCGGACCTGTCCTTCGAGACCCGCGACGACGTGGACCTCGCCGAATGCGTCGCCATGGTCGAGCACAAGACCGCTCCCCTGCTCGCGGCGGCTTGCGCGCTGGGCGGGGTGTTCGGCGGGGCGTCCCCGGAGGTCGTGGGACACCTGCGGGCCTTCGGCGAGTCGCTGGGCGTGGCCTACCAGCACGTGGACGACCTGCTGGGCATCTGGGGCGACCCGTCCACCACCGGCAAGCCCGCGCACGGAGACTTGTTGCGCCGCAAGAAGTCCCTGCCCGTGGTCGCGGCGCTGACCTCCGGGACTCCCGCCGGGGCCGAGTTGGCTTCGCTCTACCGAAGCGACGACGCCGACCCCGTGCGGCTGGCTGCGTTGGTCGAGCAGGCGGGCGGCCGGGAGTGGAGCGAGTCGGAGGCCTCGCGCTTGCTGGCCGAAGCACTTGACCACTTGGCTGCGACCGATCCCACGCCACGCGCCGCCGCCGAACTGACCGCCTTGGCCCACCTGATCGTCCGCCGCACCTGCTGAGCACGCTGAAGGGCCCCGGTGCTCGCACTGAGCACCGGGGCTGTCTTCACGCCGTGGCCGCTACCTCAGCGTCCACTTCTGGTTCGGGCCGCCGTGGCACGTCCAGATGATCAGCTGCGTCCCGTCGGCCGTCGCGCCGCCGTAGGCGTCCAGGCACTTGGTGCCGTTGCGCAGCGACCCGTCCGACTGCACGGACCAGTTCTGCGCCGGCGTCCCGTTGCACGTCCACAACTGCACCAGGGCTCCGTCCGCCTGGCTGCCCTCGTTCACGTCCAGGCACTTGCTCAACGACTGGAACGTGGACCCGACCTGCGTCCACTTCTGGTTGTTGCCGCTGCCACACGTCCACAGCTGCACCTTGGTGCCATCGGCCGTGGCGCCGTTGTTCACGTCGACGCACTTGTTGCTCTGCGCGCCGACGATCTGCTTGGCCACCGCACCGCCGCCGCCGATGCCCGGCCCGATGTAAGTGATCGAGTCGAGGTCGAAGTTGTTGCCGGTCGAGGTCTTGAAGACCACGAACAACTCCACGGTCCCAGCCGGCCGCGTGACGGGGACAGCAGGCAGCGACACGTAGTTGTCCCAGCCACCGGTCGACGTCACCGGTGCCGACGCGATCAGGGTCCCGGTCGGCGACCCGGCGCGCAGCTCGATCGAGCCGCCGCCGGACGGCGACGAGACCTTGAACGACACCTGGTCGATCCCCGTGAAGCTCACGGGCTTGAACGAGATCCAGTCGTTGTTGGAGATGTCACCGATCCGCGCGCCCGACTCGGCACCGGACTGGGACACCACCCGCACACCGGAAGACCCGTTGAAGTACTCCGCCTGCTTGTGCTTGGGCTGCAACACGACGTTCGCGCCGCCCTTGAGCGAAGGCAAGCCGGTCGCACCGTTGTCGGCGTACTCCGACGAGATGATGATGTGCGCGTTGCCGTTCTGGTGCTCGGTGTCCGCGACCGCCGACACGCTCCCGGAACAGCCGTTGATCGGGTTGCCCAGCGGGTGCTTGTGCGAGTCGTGGCCGATGTTGCCTTGCGTCACCACGCGGGCGCAGTCGATCGTGCCGTCCTCCGGGTCGGTGACGGTCAGCGAGTAGGGCAGGTTGTCGCCCCACTCGAACATGCCGCCGTCCGCCGGGCCGTTGAACTTCACCGTGGGCGCGGTGTTGCCGGAGGTCACCGTGAGGTTGGCCGTTCCGGTCTTGCCGGTCGGGTCGGTCACGGTCAGCTGCACGTTGAACGTGCCGCGCGTGTTGTAGGTGTGCGAGGGGTTGGCGGCGGTGGAGGTGCCGCCGTCGCCGAAGGTCCACTTGTAGGTCAGCGCGCCGCCCTCCGGGTCACGGGAACCCGCGCTGGAGAACGCCACCGTCAACGGCGTCCCGCCCGACGACGGGTTCGCCGAGGCCTGGGCGATCGGGCTGCGTTCGCCCGCGTTGTAGTCGATGCGCCACAACCCGGCCCCGGGCAGGTGGACGTTGTCGTCCCAGCCCGATCCCCAGGTCAGCAGGTACATCGAGCCGTCCGGGCCGAACTTCATGTCCATCGGCGAGGAGAACGACTGGTTCGACAGGAAGTCGTTGATCTTCAGCAGGTTCCCGCTCGAGTCCGGCCGGAACTCCCAGATCCGGTTGCGGGCCCACTCGCCCATGAACGGCACGCCGTCGTAGTAGGCCGGGAACTTCGTCTGCGACGGGTTGTTGGCGTTGTACTGGTAGATCGGGAACGCCATCGGGGCCTCGCCGCCGTTGCCCAGCTCCGGGAACTTGAAGCCCTCGGCCGCGCTGTTGCCGTACCAGACGTCCGCCGCCCGCGCGGCCGGCAGCGTGGTCAGGCCGGTGTTGTTGGGCGAGTTGTTGGTGGGTGCCGAGCAGTTGAACTTCGCGCCCGAGGTGCCCGTGGCGAAGTCGTAGTCGTTGAACG
Source organism: Saccharothrix variisporea (assembly GCF_003634995.1). GTDB lineage: Bacteria > Actinomycetota > Actinomycetes > Mycobacteriales > Pseudonocardiaceae > Actinosynnema > Actinosynnema variisporeum. The sequence goes on from NZ_RBXR01000001.1 coordinate 1,288,504, forward strand.
GCGTGTTGTTGCCGATGCAGTACGGCCAGCCGTAGTTGCCCGGCGACTTCACGATGTTCCACTCCACCAGGCCACCCGGCCCGCGGTTGGCGTTGTCCGCGCCGGCGTCCGGGCCGTAGTCGGCCACGTAGATCGCGCCCGTGGTCGGGTGCACGCTGAAGCGGAACGGGTTGCGGAAGCCCATCGCGTAGATCTCCGGCCGGGTCTTGGCCGTACCGGGGGCGAACATGTTGCCCGAAGGGATGGTGTAGGTCCCGTCCGACTCCGGGTGGATGCGCAGGATCTTGCCCCGCAGGTCGTTGGTGTTGGCCGCGGTGCCCTGGGCGTCCCACCACTTGCGGCCGGCGCGCTCGTCGATCGGCGCGTAGCCGTCCGAGGCGAACGGGTTCGTGTCGTCGCCGACGCCGACGTAGAGGTTGCCGCCCGGACCGAACGCCAGGTAGCCGCCGGTGTGGCCGGGCTCGTTCTCCCGCCACATCGGGTAGGTCAGCAGGACCTTCTCACTGGCCGTGTCGAGGGTGTCGCCGTTCATGGTGAACCGCGAGATCCGCCCGATCTGCTCGGTCGTCGTGCCCGGCGAGTACGCCAGGTAGACGTACCGGTTGGTGGCGAAGTTCGGGTCCAGCGCCAGACCCGTCAGGCCGTCCTCGGAGTTCTGGCCGCTGCCGTAGACGTTCAGGGTCGCGGCGGTCACCGTGGTGCGGGTGTCCGGCTTGTAGATCTTCAGCTTGCCGCCGTACTCGGTGAAGAACGCGCGCCCGTCCGGGGCCACGTCCACCGCGCCGGGCGCGATCGTCGTCTCGTCCAGCGCGACCTTCTCGAAGCTGCTCCACACCGTGGGTCCGCAGTCGGCGGCGACCTTGGCACCCGCCGTCTCCACGCCACCGGCGATGTGGGACTTGAACAGCGGCTCGGAGTAGCTGGAGGACTGGTGGCCCATCGCGGTCGCCCACAACCGGCCGCCCTCGTAGTTGCGGCACCACGAGATCGGGTGGTCGTAGCCCATCTTGGAGCCGCCCGCGTCGTACGTGGTCTCGTCGGCGGTCACCAGCACGTGAACGTCACCGCGCGCGGAGCGGTTGAAGTTGTACCACTCCTCCGTGCGCACCCAGCGGTCCGGCAGACCGACGCCGGACGGGTGCTTCTTGTCCGCCACCTTCGCCGTGCCCTGCAGGATCGCCGAGTGCGCGGTCATGGTCATGCCCAGGAACTGGTCCCACCACGGGAACTGCGCCTCGATGTTCATGTCCGTGGCGTTGTGGATCGCGACCACACCGCCGCCGTTGCGCACGTAGGTCTGCATGGCGGCGCGCTGCGCGTCGGTGTCCCAGACCATGCCCGACGTCTGGAGCATCACGATGACGTCGAACGTGGCCAGCGTGGCGTCGTTGAAGACCGTCGAGTCCTCGCTCTTGGTCAACTCCCACTGGCGTTCGGACGCCAGTTGCTCGAACATCGCGATGCCCGCCGGGATCGAGTCGTGGCGGTACGCGCCGGCGGCGGTCTTGCTGAACAGCAGGACGTGGAAGCCCTCCGGGTGGGCGGACGCGGTCGGCGTGAGCACCCCCGCTACTATGAGCAGAGGTGCAACTACTGTGAGTAGTCGCCTGAGTGTGCGGTGCATTGCCACTCCTTCGGGGCGGTTGTTTCGGCGGTTGTGGAGAGTGGTCAGCGGGTGAAGGCGGCGGTGGCGCCGCGCAGGAAAGCCAGGCCGTCGGCGGCGAGGGCGTTCGGCGACTCGGCCAGCGGCCGCCAGATGGAGGCGGCGGTGGCGATGGAGGCGTTGTCCGGGGTGAAGGACTCGATGCACAGCGGGCCGCGGTAGCCGGTCTCGGCGAGGGCGCGCAGGATGCCGGGCCAGTCGTGGTGGTCACGGCCGGGCGTGCCGCGGTCGTTGGCGCAGACCTGGACGTGGGCGGTGCGCGCGCCGGCGGCGAGGATCGCCGTGACCGGGGAGGTTTCCTCGATGTTGAGGTGGTAGACGTCCAGCGCCAGGCCGCAGCCTTCGTCGGGCAGGCCGGCGAGCGCTTCCAGGGCCTGCTCGACGGTGTTGACCAGGCTGGTCTCGTAGCGGTTGAGCGGCTCGACGGCGATCTTGACGTTGGTGGAGGCCGCGTATTCGACCACGGGTGCCAGGTTCTCGCGCAGCTGCGCGTAGAGCTTGGCGCGGTCGTCGATGCGCCAGGTCCGGCCGACCGAGCTGTACGCCGGCCCGGCCGCCACGGGACTGCCGACGACCGCGGCCACGTCCACCACGTGCCGCAGGTAGTCCTGCGTCTCGGCGACGGTGTCGGCGTCGACCAGCTCGCGGCCCGGCGGCATCACCAGGCAGACGGTCGCCTTCAGGCCCAGCTCCGCCAGCAGGTCCGCCGCGCGGTGCGGGTCCCAGTCGCCGGGCTGCTCCACGGGCAGCTCGATGACGTCGAAGCCCTGCTCCCGCACCCACGGGGCCAGCTCGGCGAGCCGCTCGTCGGTCAGCGGGGAGGTCCATACCCACGTGTTGACGCCGATGTCCCACATGTGGGTGAACGTAAGCCAGGTCATATGGCCTGGTCAATACAAAAGGAGCGCTCCCAGTACCTACTTATGTCTACTTCTCGCCAAAAGCGAGGTTGGCACTACCCCGGCGCAGGTGGGCACCACCAGCTCAGCTCGCCAGTTGGACGTCCAGCACCTCGGGCGACAGCGCGTGCTTGGCCACCATCGCCGCCGCGCCGAGCACACCCGCCTCCGGCCCGGCCTTGGACGCCACGATCCGCAGGTTCTCCGTGGCGAGCGGGAGGGAACGGCGGTAGACCGACTCGCGCACCCCGGCCAGCAGCATCTCCCCCGCCTGGGCGACCAGCCCGCCCACCACGACCAGCGACGGGTTGAACATGCTCACGCAGGCCGCCAGCACCTCGCCGATGTCCCGCCCGGCCTGCCGGACCACCTGCCCGGCCTCCAGGCTGCCCGCGCGCACCAGCCGCACCACGTCGGCCGTCGTCGTCGCGTCCACGCCCTGCTCGCGCAGCCTGGCCGCCATCGCCGGGCCGCTGGCCACGGCCTCCAGGCAGCCGGTGTTGCCGCACCGGCACAGCACGTCCCCGCCGTGCGGTGCCTGGATGTGCCCGAGGTCGCCCGCCGCGCCGACCGCGCCCCGGTGCAGCACGCCGTTGCTGATCAGACCCGACCCGATGCCGGTGGCGACCTTGACCACGATCATGTGCTCGGCCTCGGGGAACGCCGTGGTGTGCTCGCCCAGGGCCATCAAGTTCACTTCGTTGTCCACCAGCACCGGCACGCCCAGTTCGGCGGCGACCAGGCCCGGCACGTCGAAGCCGTCCCAGCCCGGCATTATCGGCGGGTTGTTGGGCCGGCCGGTGGAGTGCTCGACCGGGCCGGGCAGGCCGATGCCCACGCCCGCGACCGGCGCGCCGCCCTCGGGCAGCAGCTCCCGCCACGCCTTGACCAGCAGCGGCAGGATGACCGTCGGGCCGTCGGCGATGTCCAGCTCGATCTGCTCCACCGCCAGCAGCCGGCACCCGAGGTCGGCGACGGCGACCGTGGCGTGGGTGGCGCCCACGTCGGCGGCCAGCACCTGCCGCGCGCCGGCGTGGAAGGCGAACCGGCTGGCGGGCCTGCCGCCGGTGGACACGTCGTCGCCGATGTCGCTGACCAGGCCGGCGGCCATCAGCAGGTCCAGGCGGGCGCGGACGGTCGAGCGGGCCAGGCCGGTCTCGGCCACGATGTCCGCACGCGTGCGCGGCCTGCCGTCCATCAGCAGGCGCAGCAGGGCCGCGGGCGAGGCGGCGTCGACGGTCGGGGCACTCTCCATCGCTCCATTGTTCCAGACCACTGCGGATTGCGATCGACGAACGTCATTAGTTCGGCGAGTTGACGATCGCACGACCGGGACTTCGGCCGATCAGTGGGCAATACACCGCCGCACTGTGTGGACTGTTGACGGCCTGTCCGTCCCGACCGGCCGCGCGGTGCGCCGATAGCCTCCTGAATCGCAACAGCCAGCCCGGGACCGCAGGAGCCGAAGTGCCGTACGCAGTGTGGATCGAGCTGTCCGACCCCGATCCACCGGGGTCCGACGACCTCGTCCACGCCCGGCGGCCCGCGCTGGTCCTGGAGCTGATCGAAGCCGGCGGTTCCGTCGAGGGACCCGTGCTCGACCCCGACGACGACGAGGACTTCACGGCGGAGGAGCCGGTCGCGCTGCTGGACGTGCGGGTGCTGACCTACCCGGAGGGCGCGCGGGTGGGCCTGGCCGTGGGCGCGGTGGACCTGCCGGCGGCGCTGGCGGTCGGCCTGGGACTGGCGCGGTACCTCTCCGGCACGCCCGAGCTGTTCGGGTGGCGGCTGGAGTCGATCAGCGGCGCGAAGCTCGACGCGCCCCTGGAACCGGACGTGTGGCTGCCCTCGGTGGAGGACGACCGGCCGCGCTTCCCCGTCGCCGAGCACCTGCCGCGCGAACTCCAGGAGCCCGCCGCCCAGTACCTGCTGGCCGCCGCGGCGGCCGACGTCAACGACCCCGCCGGGCGCGGACCGTGGCGGGTCGACGCGGCCGACCTGGTCGCCGGGTCGGTCGAGCACCCGTGGGGCCGGGAACTGGTCGCCGCGCTGGGCGGCCTGCTGGTGGCGGCGTGCCGGGCGGAAGGCGTGCGGCACCCGCTGGTGGGTCGCGGCGGCGGGGACACCGCGCTCGCGCAGGCCCTGCTGGACGCCGTGCGCGCCGACCACGACGACCCGGGCACCGGCGTCGACCACGACGGCCTGCGCGGGCACCTGCTGCTGGACGAGTTCGCCACCGCCCACGACCTCCAGTGGACCCGCGTCGACCCGGACGCCGACCCCGACCTCGCCGAGGAACGTCGCCGGGCGCAGCTGAGGGCGTTGCTGTGGGCGGGTCTGCGGTGCCTGGCCACGATGGGCCGCGACGGGCTGGCCGCCGCCGAGTCGCCGTGGGTGTGGCTCGCGGACCTCGACAGCGACGACGTGGCCGCCGTGGTGGACCACTTCGCCGACCGGGACGCCGAGGAGACCGCCGAGGCGGAGGAGGAGGCCGAGGCGCTGCTGTACGGGGCGACGCAGGCCCACCTGCTGGTGCGCCTGGCGCTGCTGCACCCGGAACTGCTGGCCGCCGACCGCATCACCGCCGCGCACAACGACCTGATGATCTCCACCGAACCGTTGCAGCACCTGGGTTTCCACGCCCTGACGTCGTTGGGCTCGGCCGCACTGGACCGCGCGGCGCTGCCCGACCACGCCGTGCCGGCCGCCCGGACCGTGCGCTCGGCGTTGCGGGCCGTCGACGCGGAGGAGGACGAGGCCCTGGACGACCTGTACGCGGCGATCGAGCGCCTGCTGCCGGCCCGGGGCGTGGCCAACCGCGACCGGCAGGCGCAGACCACCGCGTTCCTCGACCTGGTCACCGCGATGGCCGGGGGCGGCGAGGACGCGGCGCGGGTGGCGCGGGAACTGCTGGCGTTCCCGGCGGAACTGGCCTCCATCGTGGCCGACCTGCCTGACGGCGGCCGGGCCGAGCACACCCTGCGGCTGCGCGTGCTCGCGGCGGCGGCCAGCCTCGACCCGGCCGTGGCCGGCGAGGTCGCGGCGGACCTGCCGGCCCTGCGCAGCAAGGACCCCCGCGACGAACCCGCCCTGCACGCCGAGGCGACCACGTGGTGGGCGCGGGCGGTCCGGGCGTTCGGCGACGCGCCCGAGCTGGTCGCGAAGGCGGTCGAGGGCTGTCCGGAACCCGGTGCGTCCCTCCTGCGCCGGATCACCGCGCCGTCACCGCTGGACGACCTGCCCACCGCGACGGCGGCCGTGGCGGTGGTGCAGGCCATCTCGGCGTTGGGCATCACCGCTCAGGAGCCCTACTTGCCGCACGAGATCATCGTCGGTTGACGTTCGGGGGACCCCTCGGGTTGCCGGACGGCCGAAGTTGCCGATCTTCTCACCATTCCGGCCCGTGAGAAGTCGCCGGCCTGTTCAATGAGCCCGTTGCCCGTCAACGTGAGGAGATGTCGTGGGTAGATCACGACGTGTGGGGGCCTTGGTCGCCTCACTCGCCGTCGCAGCGGCCGTCGCGGTGGTCGCGCCGTCCGGTGCCACCGCCGAGCCGCAGCTGCACCGGACCCTGGACGCGAACGCGGTCACGGAGTCCGTGCGGTACCTGGTCAAGACGTACGGCGTGTCGGAGCAGGAGGCGCTGCGCCGCCTGCAGCTGCAGGACGACGCCACCCGGCTCGACCAGGTCCTGCGCACGCAGGCCACCTACGGCGGCATGTGGCTGGACCACAACGCCGGCGGTGTCCTGGTGGTGGCGATGACCCAGCCCGCCGACGCCGACCGCTACCTGAAGGCGTTGCCCGACCGCAAGAACATCCGCACCCAGGCCGTCCGGTACTCGCTGGCCGACCTGAACGCGGCCCGCGACCGCGTCGCCGCCCGCGTCGGCGCCGGTCCGCAGGCCGTGCACCTGCCCGCGGTGAGCGAGTCGGAGAACAAGGTCGTGGTGTGGGAACGCGGCTGGGTCGCGGCGGAGAAGCGCACCCAGCGCGCCGCCGAGGTCGCCGCCGAGTCCGAGCACGCCCGCTCCGCGATCGCCGCCGAGCCCGCCGACCTGGTCGTGCCGCGCACCCTGGTCAAGCCCGAGCCGATGGCCACCCCGAACGTGGACTGGGGCTTCTGCCACCCGCTCTACTGCACCGGCTACGGCCCGATGCGCGGCGGCCTGCGCCTGGACATGCGACGCGACAACGGGACGTGGGGCGGCTGCACGGCCGGGTTCAACCTGCGCTCGACCGGCGGCGGTTTCCCCGGCAAGCCGTGGGTGCTGACCGCGGGCCACTGCATGGCCACCAAGACCAACAACGTGCCGACCCAGCACAACGGCACGTCCGTGCTCCAGCAGCACGGCATCGAGAAGAACTCCTACCCGTACGACTACGCGGCGCTGCCGTACGTCGACCAGGCCACCGCGAACACGTGGCTGGAGAACCACACCAACCGCAACCGGGTGCTGAAGTACTGCCGCAACGGCGGTATGGACAGCAACGCCGACACCCCGTGCGGCCAGCAGGCCACGTCGGTGGACGAGTACATCACCGGCACCCACACCCTGGCCGAGGTCAAGGCGGGCTGGGTGGTGTGCGCGACCGGTTCGGGCTCCAGCGCGGTCAACTACCCCGACTCCTACGACAGCGGCGCGGGCGAGGGCTACCTGGTCGGCACGCGCTGCGGCCGGGTGCTGTCCACCGACGTCGGCATCAACACCGACATCTGCGCCCGAGCGGGTGACAGCGGCGGTCCGCTGTTCAGCCAGGTCGACCACACGGCGCTGGGCATCCTCGAAGGCAGCCAGCAGAGCCGGTCGGGCGCGTGCCAGGCGGGCGAGCTGAACAACTACGTGCCGATCAGCACCGTGCTGGAGGACCTGAACGCGCGCATCGCCGGTCAGGGCTCGGTGTTCTCGGTGATCACCACGCCGAACGGCTGACCCGAGCGCTCGTCCCTGCCCCCTGTCCGCACCCAGCGGGCAGGGGGCTTCTTCGTGCGAGCCTCCCGCGACCCTGCCCCGGAATACACCCGCCTGGCCGTCGATTTCCCCGCTAGAATCCGCCGGCGAATTTCCATTTTCTACTTATGCGAATTGCGATATTCGTCCTTACGAGTAGCGTTCTGCGACATCCGGGTGCTGTCCCGAAAACCTCGAAACATCTGCCGCGAGTCTGCGATTTCCCTGGTGCGCAGTGCCGTCGTGGCAGCTCAGGTGGTCGAACCAATTCCGTGCACCGACGGCTTCCGCCTGCGCGAAAAATGAGGGAAACACACACCAGGAAAGTGGGAGAAATGCGAAAACTCCTCCGCACGGTGCTCGTCGGCGTGTCCGTGGCCGCGCTCGCCGCCACCGGCGCCGCAGTGGGCACCGCCGCCCCGGAAAGATCGGTCGACCTGCCCGCGGACGTGCTCACGGCGATGCAGCGCGACCTGGGCCTCACCGCCGACCAGGCGGCCAGACGCGCGGTCCAGCAGGACGAGGCCGACCGGCTCGACGACGTGCTGAAGGGGCGCCTGGGCGCGGCGTTCGGCGGCGCGTGGTTCGACGCCGAGGCCGGTCGGCTCGCGGTGGCCGTCACCGACCCGGCCCGCGTGGGCGAGGTGCGCGCGGCGGGTGCGCGGGCGCACGTGGTCAAGCACAGCGAGGCCGACCTGGAGAAGATCAAGGGTGAACTCGACGCCCTGGCGGGCCGCGACGCCGACGACGGCACCCGCGCCAACCCGGGCCGCGGCAGATCGGACGAGGTCAAGGGCCTGGTGTCGTGGTCGGTGGACCCGACGGCCAACGTCGTGTCGGTGACCGCCCTGAGCGGCCGGTCGGACCGGGCCGTGGCGGGCTTGCGGAAGTACGGCGACGCCGTGCGCGTCGACTTCACCGACACCGAGCCGTCCACGGCGGCGTTCCTCGACGGCGGCGACATCCTGTACTACGGGGCGTTCGGCGGCGGGTACTGCTCGGCGGGCTTCAACCTGCGCAACGTCAACAACGGCCTGCGGTACGTGCTGACCGCGGGCCACTGCGGACCCGCGGGCACCGCCGTCTACGGCTACACCGGGTCGCAGATCGGCACCGTGCAGGCCGCGTTCTTCCCGACCTGGGACGACGCCATCGTGCGCGTCACCAACACGGCCGCCTGGACCCAGGGGCCGTGGGTCGACGTGAACCCGTCGCAGGGCGGCGTGGTCACCGTCAGCGGGTACAGCGACTCACCGGTCGGCACCGCGATCTGCAAGTCCGGCGTGACCACCAAGCTGACCTGCGGCGTGATCACGGCCAAGCGGCAGACCGTGACGTACTCGGGCGGCCGGACCGTGTACGACCTGACCCGGCACAACGCGTGCGTCGAACCGGGCGACTCGGGCGGCTCGAACTACCGCAACTCCGGCACCCGCACGGCGGAGGGCGTGACCAGCGGCGCCCAGCTGTACTCGGTCGGCGGCCGGTACCGGTGCGGCCAGGTGGTGGGCGTGGCGAACGTGTCCTGGTACTACCCGGCGGCGATCAGCCTGCCGTACTACCAGTCCGTCTACGGCGCCACCCTCTGGTAACCACCCGCTCCGGCCGGCACGCGGGTTCACAAGTGCGTCGGTCCGCAAGCCCGTGAGCCCGTGAACGCGACCGGCCGGCGGAAACCACCGCCGGCCGGTCGGTCAGCCAGTCGGTCGGTCAGCGGCGGTCGGTGTGGCCCAGGGAGCGGTCGGGGGCGATGCGGTCGCGGACCAGTTGCTTCAGCACCGCCAGGTCGGGGAAGCCGTCCTGCTGCTTGCGCGACCAGATCGTCTCGCCGTCCAAGCGCACGTCGAACACCCCACCCGTGCCCGGGATCAGCGCGACCTCGCCCAGTTCGGCCGTGAACGTCGTCAGCAGCTCCTGTGCCGTCCACCCCGCGCGCAGCAACCACCGGCACTGCGTGCAGTACTCGATCTCCACACGGGGCTGCCTCGTCGTCATGGCCGCAAGTATCGTCTGCGCAGATAATGCCTGCGCAAGTATGTTGTGAACGTGCTGAACCACCTCCCTCTGTTCGCCGTCTGGATCCTCGCCGTGGTGAGCCCCGGCCCCGACATGCTGGTCGTCGCGCAGCAGGCGACCACTCGCTCCCGCCGCCACGGCGTGGTCACCGGGCTCGGTGTCGCCTCCGCCATCGCGGTGTGGGCGGTGGCGAGCATGCTGGGCTTGTCCGTGCTGCTCGCGCGGGTCGGCTGGCTGTACGACGTGGTCCGGTTGGCCGGTGCCGCGTACCTGGTCTACCTGGGCGCGCGGGCGCTGTGGGCGAGCCGGCGGACCGAGCGGGTGCCGGTCGAGCCGGTCGACGCCACGCCGACCAGCGCGGCGAAGGCGTGGCGCACCGGGTTCCTGACCAACATCGGCAACCCCAAGGCGGCGGTGTTCTTCGGCAGCCTGTTCGGCGCGCTGCTGCCCGCCGACACCACGCCGTGGGGCCGGGTCGCGGTCGTCGTGGCCATGGTGCTGGTCGCGGCGAGCTGGTTCGCGTTGGTCGCGACGCTGTTCGGGCTGCCGCGCGTGGTCGAGGTGTACCGGCGCGGCCGGCGGTGGGTGGACCGGGTCACCGGCATCGCCTTCGTCGCACTGGGCAGCCGCCTGGCATTGGACCGCTGACCCGACGAGCGACCCCGACGACCCGCCCCGACGAGCGACCGCCCACGAGCGACCCCGACGACCTGCCCCGGCGCCTCACTCGACGCCAGGGCGCGGGCCGTCCGGTCGCGTGTGATCACGTCGTGCAGTTCTTCTGCGTGGTGCTGACCTTGCGGCCGGTGAACTCCTCCAGCACGGCGATGTTCGCCGGCGCGTAGTTGGTCGCGGTGATCTTGTCGGCGTCCGCGCTGCCCAGCTTGCCGGTGTAGGGCGCGGACTTCTCCAGCCAGTAGGCGGTGCGGAGGAACTGGGTCAGCACCAGTTCGCGCAGCTTCGGCTCGTTCTTGATCTTGCTCCAGTAGTCGGGGTGGCGGTCTTTGGCGACCCGCAGGTACAGCAGCAGGTACCGCAGGTTGGTGGCGGCGATGTCCCGGGCGTTGCTCGCCCCGACACCCTTGATGTACTCCTGCACCACGGTCACCGCGGGCAGCCCGGTGAGGCCCGCGTTCAGCTCCGCGAGCACGCCTTGCAGCTTGTACTCGCCTTGCTGGCGGTCGCGCAGGTAGATGCCGTCCATGGAGTCGCTGAGCCGGTCCTTGATCAGTGGCAGGATCTCCTTGCGGGGGAAGCCGCCGTGCAGGGGGACGGCGGTGGCTTGGCGGGTGGCGTCGATCCAGGCGGCGGTGTGGACGTCCCAGCGGGTGCGGGTGCCGTCGAGGTCCCACATGTGGGTCTCCTCGTGGATGGCGACCATCATCGACTCGGCGAACCCCTCGAAGGAGTCCTTGCGCACGAACTGGTTCCAGTACGGGTCGCGGGCCTGGGCGATCGCCAGGGCCTGCCCGCTGGGCCAGCGACGCTGGTACATGGCTTGCAGGGTGCGCATCCAGTTGGCCGACGTGAACCCGGCCTTCAGATCGCTGATGTCGGCAGTGGGGTTGTGCGGCTCCTCGTAGCAGTAGGGCGCGGGCACGGCCTGCGCGGGCGGTGGGGCGAGGGACAACGCGAGGGCGGTCACCAGGAGCAGGGTTTTCACAGGGGACACCTCGTCTCGGAACGGACTTGCCCGGACCGTAACCACGCCCGTTCCGCGTACCTACTCCCAAGTCGGCATAACACCGGGAGCGAACCCTAAAACTCGGTTAGGACACCCCTAAGTCTGCGATCACCCCGCTGACGTGGGTCTCGGCCGCGCCTACGGTTCCGGGGATTCCCACTGGAGGAGGTTCCCGGTGCTCTCGACCCGCAGACTGCTCGACCTGGCTCGTGCCGAGCGGCTGGTGGTGGTCTGCGACTACGACGCCACGCTGGCGCCGGACGACCCCGCCCGGCCAGCGCGGGAGGGCATTGCCGCCGTGCGGGCGTTGGCCGAGTTGCCGGCCACGACGGTGGTGGTCGTGTCGCACCGGTCGTTGGCGGACCTCGCGGTGTTGTCCCGGCTTCCCGCCGAGGTCGAGTTGGTCGGTGAGTACACCCCTCTCTCCGTGGAGCCGTTGACCGCCCACGCCACCGACGTGCTGCACCTCGCCGACGGCGATGGCGTGCCGCAGTTGGCGTACCTGCTGGAGGAGCGGCGTCACTGGCTGTTCGGTGCGCGGCCCGTGCCGATCGAGCGGCACAGCCTGTTGTCGAATCGGCGGGCTCTCGCCCTGGTCACGCCGGATGCGCGGGTGACGTGGATGTGTGCGCCGGAGCCGGATTCGCCCGCCCTGTTCGCCGATCTGTTGGGTGGGCCGGAGGCCGGGCACTTCAGTATCGTCCCTGCGCACGGACGGCTTCCGTTGGGGCAGCGCTACCTGCCCGGCACGATGGCCGTCGAGACCCGCTGGGCGGGCCTGACCGTCACCGACCACCTCGCCGAGGACACCCCGCCGCACCGCACGGACCTCGTCCGCCGCATCACCGGCACCGCCCCCGCGCACGTGGAGTTCGCGCCACGACCCGAGTTCGGCCAGGTGCCGGTCACGCTCACGCAGACCCGGGACGGTCTGCGCGTCGAAGGCACGTCCGAGCCGATGGTGCTGCGCTCCCCCGGCGTGGTGTGGGAGGTCGACGGCGACACGGCCCGCGCCACCGTCCACCCGCCCGCGGTGCTCGAACTCCGTTGTGGCACCGAGGACTTCGCACCGGCCGAGACGACCGTTCCCGACTGGAGCGGGTGGTTGGCCTCGCTGACGCTCCCGGCGACGGAACGCGACCTGGTGGCCCGGTCCGCGATGACGCTGAGAGCCCTGTGCCACCGCGGGACCGGCGCGGTCCTGGCCGCCGCCACCACGTCGCTGCCCGAGGAGATCGGCGGCGTGCGCAACTGGGACTACCGGTACTGCTGGCTGCGCGACGGCGCGTTGACCGCGCAGGCGTTGGTGGCGCTGGGTTCCACGGAGGAGGCGGAGTCCTTCGTGGACTGGTTGCACCGCGTGCTGGCCACGCTGCCCGGCCCGGAACGCCTGCACCCGCTCTACACCGTCCACGGCGCACAGCTGGGCCCCGAGGCCGTGATCGACACCCTGCCCGGTTACGCGGGCTCCCGTCCGGTCCGCGTGGGCAACCTCGCCGGCCAGCAGGTGCAGCTCGACGTGTTCGGCCCGGTCGTGGACCTCGTGCTGGACCTGGCCACCGCCCGCGACCGCCTGGACGACCGGGACTGGGACCTGGTCACCGCGATGGTGTCCGCCGTGGCGCAGCGGTGGCAGGAAGCCGACCACGGCATCTGGGAGGAACGCCACGCGCCCCGCCACCGCGTCTACTCCCGCGTGATGTGCTGGCTCACCACCGACCGCGCGATCCGCATCGCCGAACGCTTCGACCGGCCACTGGACCCGGAGTGGCTGATCCTGCGCGACGTCATCGCGGCCGACGTCCTCAAGCGCGGCTGGAACGAGGACGTGCGCGCCTTCACCACCGCCTACGACGGCACCGACCTGGACGCGGCGTCCCTGCACGTCGGCTTGAGCGGACTGGTCACCGACGAGCGGTTCACCGCGACCGTCGAGGCAGTCGAGGCCGGGCTGCGGTCCGGCGCCACCGTCTACCGGTACCGGCGGGACGACGGGCTGCCCGGCGACGAGGGCGGCTTCCACCTGTGTGCCGCGTGGCTGGTCGAGGCCTACCTGCTGACCGGGCAGCGCGACCAGGCCGAGGAACTGTTCGCGCAGCTCGTGGCCTGCGCCGGGCCGACCGGGCTGCTGGCCGAGGAGTACGACCCGGTGACCGAGCGGTCGCTGGGCAACCACCCGCAGGCCTACAGCCACATCGGCCTGATCCGGTGCGCGCGCCTGCTCGACCCGCCGCCGGTTCATGCCGCACCTCCGTTGGCGTAGAGGGTCTGGCCGTTGACCCACCGGCCCGGCCCGGCGAGGAAGGAGACCACGTCGGCGATGTCGTCGGGTGTGCCCAGCCGCTCCAGCGGGTTGGCCTTCGACATCCGGTCGATGGTCTGCGCGTCCTTGCCGTCGAGGAACAGCGCGGTCGCGGTGGGACCGGGGGCCACGGCGTTGACCGTCACGTCCCGGCCGCGCAGTTCCTTGGCCAGGATCAGGCTCACCGCGTCCACCGCGCCCTTCGACGCCGCGTAAGCCGCGTAGGTGGGCAGGGCGAGCTTGGTGACCGATGTCGAGAGGTTCACGATCGCCCCGCCCCGGCGGATCCGGCGCGCGGCCTGCTGAGCGACCACGAACGTGCCCCGGATGTTGACCCGGTGCATGCGGTCCAGGGCGTCGAGGTCGAAGTCGGCGACTGTGCCCAGCAGCATGATCCCGGCCGCGTGCACCACGACGTCCACGCCGCCGAACTCCGCTTCGGCCCGGTCGAACAGGGCGGCGACGGCGTGCTCGTCGGCGACGTCGGCCCGCACCGCGACCGCTGTGCCGCCCTTGGCCTCGACGGCTTCGACGGTGGCGGCGGCCTCGGCGTCGTTGCCCGCGTAGGCGATGACGACGGCGAGGCCGTCCGCGGCCAGGCGCTCGGCGGCGGCCCGCCCGATACCCCGGGACCCGCCGGTGACGATGGCGACTCGCGTGCTCATGTCCTGCTCCCCTCAGTCGGTGGTGACACTGATAATGGAAGCACGGTAGCGGCGATATCGCAACGTCGTTAACCTGATCGCGTTAACACTGCTACCAGGACAGCCGTTTGACCAGCTCAGCCGCCCCCGCCGCCAGCGTCGGCACGCTCGGCACCACGAACGACGTCTCCGCCGTCACCGCGCCGAGGCTCAGCACGCGCTCCGACCGCACTTCCAACCCGCCCGCCGGCGGCAACGCGGCCAACCCGGCGGCCAGCAGCGACCCCACCAGCGGCTCGGCGGCGGGCGGCACGGCGTGGGACTGCGGGTTCACCGCGTTCACCACCACGTCCGCCGTGACCTCCCGGTCGCCGACCACCCGGAAGCCGCGAGCGGCCCGTTCGACCTTCGTCACCCCGCTGAGCAGCCGCAACCGACCGGAGTCGAACTCACGCAGCAGCAGTTCGCCGTTGAGCGGCACCATCGGCGAGGCGAGGCTGTTGATCGTGCGGAAGTGCTCCCGGCGGATCGACTCGCGGTCCAGCGCGGGCAGCAGGCGCCACGCCGCCGACCCGAGCATGTGCACGGCCGCCGTCACGAGCCGTCGTCCCAGGTAGGAGGAGTCCACTTCGGACAGCTGACGGCGGAGGCGGTCGACCGGGTCCTCCGGTGTGGTCAGCTCGCGCACCAGCGGGGCGAGGTCCTGGCCGGATTCCGCCAGCTCGGCCCGCAGCAGGTCCAGCAGGCCGTCCCGCGTGCCGACCAGGTTGTCGCGCACCAGGTGGCGGAAGTCAAGCGGGACCGGACGCTGCTGCACGTGCGGCAGCACGCCCGTCCGCGACACCAGCGTGACCGGCCCGGTGTGCCCGGACGCGGTGAGCGCCGCCACCACGTCCACGGCGGTCAAGCCACTGCCGATCACGGCAACGTGCGCGTCGGCAGGCACATCCAGGTGCGCCAACGGGTAGGGCTCCAGCACGAACCCGGGGCTGCCGGTCAACCCGTAGTGGTCGAACGGCGACCCACCACCCACCGCCAGCACCGTCCGGTCCACCCGGTGCTCGCCGGACGCGGTCCGCAGCGGCGCGGCACCCACGACCCGCTCGTTCACCACGCTCACCCGCCAGCCCGCCGACCGCAGCCGCGCGATCGCCTCCCGCGCGGTCGCCTCCAGGTACTCGCCGAACACCACACGCGGCACGATCTGCACGCCCAGGCCCACGTCCGGGTAGTCCGTGCGGCCGGCCAGCCAGCGGGTGTAGTGGTCGCGGTCCGAGTGCCGGATGGACATCAGCACCGGCGGCGCGTTGACCCGCACCGCGTCCAGATCCGGCTGGTAGGCCCTCCCCCGCCACAACCAGGGCGATTCCTCGAACACGGTGACCCCGCCGGGCGCGGTGTCGGTCAAAGACAGCGCGTCGAGCAGGGCGACGCCGGCCGCGCCGGCTCCGATGATCCCGATCTCCATGACGACGAGGGTGGTCCCGGTCGGACGCCGGCTTCCATCCCTCGTTTTCGGGGTTGTCGCAGGCCGGCGGGTCGGCGCATGATCGGTTCCATGGACTCCGCACTGACCCTGTTCGCCGAGGCGTCGGACGCGCTGCGCCGACTGGTCCCGTTCGACGCGGCGGTGTGGCAGGCGAGCGACCCGGCCACCGGCCTGGCGACCGCACCGATGCGTGCGGAGAACCTGGGCGAGGACGGCTGCGACACGTACTGGGACAGCGAACTGCTGGCCGAGAAGGTGAACCTGTTCCGCGACCTGGCCCGCGCACCCGTGCCGGTGGCGGCGCTGCGGGACGGCACGTCCGACGCGCCCGAGCACAGCGCGACCTACCGGCGCTTCATGCGGCCACGGGGGTTGGACGACGAGCTGCGGGCCGTGCTGCGGGCGGACGGGCAGTGGTGGGGGCAGGTGAGCCTGTTCCGGGAGCGCGGACGGGCTCCGTTCAGCCGACAGGAGATCGCCAGGGCCGCCGAGACGCTGGCTCCGTTGGGCAAGCGGCTACGGACTTACGCCGGCCTCCGGCCCCCGCTTCCATCGTCTCACGGGGGTACGACAAGTTCGGGAGCGCCGGGGCTGTTGGTGTTCGACCTTCGGGGTGGGTTGCTGTCCATCAACGACACGGCCCGGGAGTTGCTCGCGGGAATGCCGGACAGTCCTTCGTCGACGAGCCGCTTCGGCGTGCGCGTTCCCGCTTGGGTCCACAGCACCGCCGCCCGAGCGCTGACCGACGACTCGCGGGTCCGTGCGCAGGATCGGACCGGACGGTGGCTGGTGTTCCACGCCTCCTGCCTGCGGGACCAGGAGGGCCGACCGACGCAGACGGCGGTGGTGGTGGAGCCTGCCAAGCCCGCCGACATCGCCACGCTGTTGACGGCGGCTTTCGGGCTGACCGAGCGCGAGCAGGAGATCACCGGGCTGGTGGCGAGGGGGTTGAGCACCGCGCAGCTGGCTCGGCGGCTGCACCTCTCGCAGCACACCGTTCGGGACCACGTGAAGGCGGTGTTCGCCAAGACGGGCGTGAACAGCCGGGGTGAGCTGGTGGCGAAGCTCTACACCGACCACTACCGGGACCTGAACCCGGACAGCCGGGTCCGGGTCTGGCGGGACTGACCCGCGTGCGTGGTGGACGCCGGCGAAGTTCCGCGGCCGAAAACTTCGCCGGCGTCCAACAAGACGTCAGCGGTTGCGGCGCTTGGTCCACACGTCGTAGGCCACGGCTGCGAGCAGCACCAGGCCCTTGACCAGCATGACCTTCTCGCTCTGCGCGCCGATCAACGACATCCCGTTGTTGATCACCGCCATGATCAGGCCACCGGTGATGGCGCCGACGACCTTGCCCACCCCGCCCTGCACCGCCGCGCCGCCGATGAAGGCGGCCGCGATCGCGTCCAGTTCGAAGTTGAAGCCCGCCGTCGGACCGGCCTGGTTCAGCCGGCCCGCGAAGACCACGCCGGCCAGGGCGCCCAGCACGCCCATGTTGACGAAGATCCAGAACGTCACCGACTTGACGTTGACGCCGGACAGCGTCGCCGCCTGCACGTTGCCGCCCACCGCGTAGATCCGGCGGCCGAACACCGTCCGGTTCGCCACCAGCGAGTAGCCCAGCACCAGCACCGCCAGCAGCACCAGCACCCACGGCAGGTTGCGGAACCGGGCCAGCTGCACGATGACGGCCATCACGACCAGGCCCGCGCCGACGACCTTCGCCACGAACACCCACATCGGGTCCACGGTCTGCCCGTACCCGATCCGACCGGCCCGCGCCTTCCACTGCGTGGCCACCACACCGGCGACCACACCGAGCCCGACCAGCAGCGACAGCAGGTCGGCGCCGCCGAGGGGGCCGAGGCCGACGTTGCCCAGGTACCCGGACACGAAGCCGTTGGACAGCGTCCGGATCTCCTGCGGGAACGGGCCGATGCCCTGGTTGCCCAGCACGGTCAGGGTCAGCGCCCGGAACACGAGCATGCCCGCGAGCGTCACGATGAACGCCGGGATCCCGAAGTACGCGACCCAGTACCCCTGCCACGCCCCGATCAGCGCCCCGACCGCGAGCGTGATCAGCACCGCCACGCCCCACGGCAACCCCGACTGCACGGTCAGCACCGCGCACAACGCGCCCGTCACCGCCACCACGGACCCCGCCGACAGGTCGATGTGACCCGCGATGATCACCAGGATCATGCCCACGGCGAGGATCAGGATGTAGGAGTTCTGGACGATGATGTTGGAGATGTTCTGCGGCTCCAACAAGGCACCGTCGGTGATCACCGAGAACAGCACCACGATCAGCGCGAACGCCACGTAGATGCCGCTCTGCCGCAGGTTGAAGCGGAACCGGCGCGGGGCCGCGGCGGGCGGAGCCTCGACGGCGGCGGCGGTTTTGACACTCATCGGTTCAGTCCCTTGGTCATGTGCTGCATGAGGCGTTCCTGCGTCGCCTCGTCCCGGCTCACCTCACCGGTGATGCGGCCGGCCGACAGCGCGTACACGCGGTCGCACAGGCCGAGCAGCTCGGGCAGTTCGGACGAGATCACCAGGACCGCCTTGCCGCGCGCGGCGAGCTCGTTGACGATCGTGTAGATCTCGTACTTGGCGCCGACGTCGACGCCGCGGGTCGGCTCGTCGAGGATCAGCACGTCGGGGTCGGTCTGCATCCACTTGGCCAGCACGACCTTCTGCTGGTTGCCGCCGCTGAGCGCCGACACCGCGGTCAGCACGTCCGGCGCCTTGATGTTCAGCGAGCGCCGGTACTTCTCGGCGACCGCGAACTCCTCGCCCTCCTGCACCCAGCCCCGCGAGGCCAGGCGCGGCAGGGCCGCCGCCGAGATGTTGCGCTTGATGTCCTCGATGAGGTTCAACCCGTAGCGCTTGCGGTCCTCGCTGACGTACGCGATGCCGTGCCGGATCGCGTCCCGCACGGTCCGCAGCACGATCTCGCGGCCGTCCTTCACGATCCGCCCGGAGATCCGCACCCCGTAGGACCGGCCGAACACGCTCATCGCCAGCTCGGTCCGCCCGGCGCCCATCAGCCCGGCCAGGCCCACGATCTCGCCCCGCCGCAACGTCAGCGACGCACCCGACACCACGACCCGGTCGGGCTGGACCGGGCTGTGCACGGTCCAGTCCTCGATGCGCAGCACCTCGTCGCCGATGTGCGGCTCGCGCGGCGGGAACCGGTGCTCCAGGTCCCGGCCGACCATGCCGGAGATGATCCGGTCCTCGGTCGCCTCGGCGACGTCCATCGTCTCCACGGTCCGGCCGTCGCGGATGACCGTGATCCGGTCGGCGATGTCCATGACCTCGTTGAGCTTGTGGGAGATGATCACGCACGTGATGCCCTGGTCGCGCAGCTCGCGCAGCAGGTCCAGCAGGTGCGCCGAGTCGTCGTCGTTCAGGGCGGCCGTCGGCTCGTCGAGGATGAGCAGCGACACCTCCTTGGACAGCGCCTTGGCGATCTCCACCAGCTGCTGCTTGCCCACGCCCAGGTCGGCGATCGGGGTCGTCGGGTTCTCCCGCAGCCCCACCCGCGCCAGCAGCGAGGCCGCCGCGTGGTTGGTGGCGTTCCAGTCGATCAAACCCCTGGTCGCGCGCTCGTTGCCGAGGAACAGGTTCTCCGCGATGGACAGCTGCGGGCACAGCGCGAGCTCCTGGTGGATGATCACCACGCCGCGCCGCTCGCTGTCGCGCACCGACGAGAACCGGCACTCCTCGCCGTCGAAGAAGATGCCGCCCTCGTAGGACCCGTGCGGGTGCACGCCGGACAGCACCTTCATCAGCGTGGACTTGCCCGCGCCGTTCTCGCCGCACACCGCGTGGATCTCACCGCGCCGCACGGCGAACGTGACGTCGTGCAGCGCGGTGACCCCACCGAACCTCTTGGTGATGCCGCGCATCACCAGGATGTCGTCGGAAGGAGAAGACATCGTCACTTCAACTGGTCGGCGGTGTAGTAGCCGGAGTCGACCAGGACCTTCTGGTAGTTGGACTTGTCCACCGAGACCGGCTGGAGCAGGTACGACGGGACGACCTTGTTGCCGTTGTCGTAGTCCTTCTCGTTGTTGACCTGCGGCTTGCCGCCCTTGAGCACGGCGTCGGCCATGTCCACGGTCACCTTGGCCAGCTCACGGGTGTCCTTGAAGATCGTGGAGTACTGCTCGCCCGCGATGATGGACTTCACCGACGCCACCTCGGCGTCCTGGCCGGTCACGACCGGGTACGGCTGGTCGGCGGTGCCGTAGCCGTTGGACTTCAGCGCCGACAGGATGCCGATGGACAGGCCGTCGTACGGCGACAGCACGCCGTGCACCTTCCCACCGCGGTAGGTGGTGGTGAGGATGTCCTCCATGCGCTTCTGCGCCGTGGCCGGGTCCCACCGCAGGATCGCGACGGTCTTGAAGTCCTTCTGACCGCTCTTGACGTTCAGCACGCCCTTGTCGATGTACGGCTGGAGCACCGACATCGCGCCGTTGAAGAAGAAGGTGGCGTTGTTGTCGTCCGGCGACCCGGCGAACAGCTCGATGTCGAACGGACCGGTCGCGGTGCCCGCGCTGCCGTCGGGGTTGCGCAGCTTCAGGCCGGTCAGCAGCGAGTTCGCCTGCTCCACGCCGACCTTGAAGTTGTCGAAGGTGGCGTAGTAGTCCACGTTCGGGCTGTTGCGGATGAGCCGGTCGTAGGCGATGACCGGGATGTTGGCCGCCTTGGCCTGCTCCAGCTGGGTGGTGATCGCGGTGCCGTCGATCGAGGCGATCACCAGCAGGCGCGCGCCCTTGGTGATCTGGTTCTCCAGCTGGTTGACCTGGGTGGGGATGTCGTTCTCCGCGTACTGGAGGTCGACCTTGTAGCCCTTGGCCTCCAACGACTTCTTGATGTTCTCCCCGTCGTGGATCCAGCGCTCCGAGGACTTCGTGGGCATGGTCACGCCCACGAGCGCGCCCTCCGCGGACTGGCCCTGCTGGTCGACGGTCTTCTCCGACGACCCGCAGGCGGTGGCCAGCAGCGCTGTCGCGGCCAGGACCGCGATCTTCGTCAACCTCATTGTTGCTCCTTGCGGCGGTGTGGAATCAGCGCGGGTGATGCGCCGAGCAGATCAGCGCAGGCCCTGCGCCAGTCGGTGGTACGCGGCGTTCCAGCGCAGTCGGTCGGTGAAGGACTCCGCCGTGGTGGCGGCGTCGATCAGCGCCAGCTCGGTACCGGTCATGGTGGCCAGGTCGCGCAGCGCCTCCGCGCCGACGGCCTGGGTGAGGACGGTGTGGTGCGGTCCGCCGGCGGTCAGCCAGGACTCGGCGGAGGTCGACAGCGACGGCGCGGGCTTCCACACCGCGCGCGCCACGGGCAGGTTGGGCAGCGGTTCGTCCGGCGCGACCACCTCGACCTCGTTGGCCACCAGCCGGAACCGGTCGCCGAGGTCGGCCAGGCCGATCACCACGCCGGGGCCGGGCGCGGCGTCGAACACCAGCCGCACCGGGTCCTCCCGGCCGCCGATGCCCAGCGGGTGGATCTCGCACGACGGCCGGTCGGCCGCGATGGTCGGGCACACCTCGAGCATGTGCGCGCCCAGCACCTTCGGCTCGCCCGGCCCGAAGTGGTAGGTGTAGTCCTCCATGAACGACGTGCCGCGGCCGGTGCCCGCGCCCATCGCCTTCACGGTGGCCAGCAGCGCCGAGGTCTTCCAGTCGCCCTCGCCGCCGAAGCCGTAGCCGTCGCCCATCAGCCGCTGCACGGCCAGGCCCGGCAGCTGGCGCAGCCCGCCCAGGTCCTCGAAGTTCGTGGTGAACGCCCCGAACCCGCCCTCGGTGAGGAACTGCCGCAGCCCGGCCTCGATGCGGGCCGCGTAGCGCAGCGACTCGTGCCGCTCGCCGCCGCGCGCCAGCTCCGGGGCCAGCCGGTAGAGGTCGGCGTACTCCGACACCAGCAGGTCGATCGACTCGTCGGACACCTCGTCGACCAGCGCGACCAGGTCGTTGACGCCGTAGGTGTTGACCGAGACGCCGAAGCGCAGCTCCGCCTCGACCTTGTCGCCCTCGGTCACGGCCACGTCGCGCATGTTGTCGCCGAAGCGCGCCAGCCGCAGCGACCGCAGGTGCGTGTACCCGGTGGCGGCGCGCGCCCAGCCGTCGATGCGGTCGGCCAGCACCGGGTCGCTGGCGTGGCCCACGACGGTCTTGCGGGCCACGCCGATCCGGGTCTGCACGTAGGCGAACTCGCGGTCGCCGTGCGCGGCCTGGTTGAGGTTCATGAAGTCCATGTCGATGGTCGACCACGGCAGGGACTCGTTGTGCTGGGTGTGCAGGTGCAGCAGCGGCTTCTGCAGCGCGTCCAGGCCGGTGATCCACATCTTGGCCGGCGAGAACGTGTGCATCCAGGCGATGACGCCGACGCACGTCGGGTCGGCGTTGGCCTCCTGCATCACCTTGCGGATGGCCGCGGTGTCGGTCAGCACGGGCTTCCACACCAGCTCCGCGCTGATGCGGCCGGACGAGCCGAGCATCCGCTGGATCTGCTGCGACTGCCCCGCGACCTGGTCGAGCGTCTCCGGGCCGTAGAGGTGCTGGCTGCCGGTGAGGAACCAGACCTGGGGCTTCGCGGCGGACGACATGGGCACTCCTTGTGCTGGGCTCATTGCCCGTAGACGTTCTGGTAGCGCGCGTAGAGGCGGTCGACGTGCTCGGGGTCGATCGGGTCGGGCTTGCCCAGCTGCTGTGCGATGTGGACGGTCCGGGCCACGTCCTCCAGCATCACCGCGGCCTTCACCGCCGCACGGGCGTCCTTGCCGACCGTGAACGGGCCGTGGTTGCGCATGAGCACGGCCGGGGACCGGCTCCCGCGCAGCGTCTCCACGATCCCGCGCCCGATCGAGTCGTCGCCGATGAGCGCGAACGGACCGACCGGGATGTCACCGCCGAACTCGTCGGCGATCATCGTCAGCACGCACGGGATCGGCTCGCCGCGCGCGGCCCACGCGGTGGCGTAGGTCGAGTGCGTGTGCACCACTCCCCCGACCTCGGGCATGTGCCGGTACACGTAGGCGTGCGCGGCGGTGTCCGAGGAGGGCGCGAGCTCGCCGTGCACCAGGTTGCCGTGCAGGTCGGTGACGACCATGTTCTCCGGCGACAGCTCGTCGTAGGACACGCCCGACGGCTTGATCACCATCAGGTCCTCGCCGGGCACCCGCGCGGACACGTTGCCCGCCGTCCAGATCACCAGCTCGTACCGGGTCAGCTCGCGGTGCAGCTCCGCCACCCCGTGGCGCAGCGCGTCCAACACCTTCATCGGGCGTTCTTCCCCTCGACAGCCTTGCGGCGCAGGACCTTCAGCCGGTGCATGACCTCGTTCGCGCCCCGCCCGAAGTAGTCGTGCAGCTCCTGGTACTCCACGAACAGCCGCTCGTAGGCCTCGACGTTGCCCGGGATCGGCTGGTACACGCCCCGCCGCACCTTGCCCATGGCCGCCGCCGCCGCGACGATGTCGGGGTAGGCGCCCGCCGCGACGGCCGCGTGCATCGCCGACCCCAGCGCGGGACCCTGCTCGGAGTCGATCACCGACAGCGGCAGGTCGGTCACGTCGGCGTAGATCTGCATCAGCAGCTCGTTCTTGACCAGGCCGCCCGCGATGACCAGCTCGGTCACCGGCACGCCCGCGTCGGTGAACGTGTCGATGATCATGCGGGTGCCGTAGGCGGTGGCCTCCAGCAGCGCCCGGTAGGTGTCCTCGGCGCGGGTGGCGAGCGTCTGGCCCACGATCACGCCGGACAGCTCGTGGTCCACCAGCACCGACCGGTTGCCGCTGTGCCAGTCCAGCGCGATCAGGCCGTGCTCGCCGATCTCCTGCGCCGCGGCCAGCTCGGTGAGCAGCTCGTGCACGCCGATGCCGCGCTCGCGCGCCCGCTCGTGGTACTCCGGCGGGACGCCGTGCTGGACGAACCAGCCGAAGATGTCGCCGACGCCGCTCTGCCCGGCCTCGTAGCCGTACAGGCCCGGCACGATGCCGCCGTCCACGACGCCGCACATGCCCGGCACGTTGCGCAGCTCCGCGCCGTTCATCACGTGGCACGTCGAGGTGCCCATGATCGCGACCATCACGCCCGGCTCGACCGCCCGCGCGGCCGGCGCGGTGACGTGCGCGTCCACGTTGCCGACCGCGACCGCGATGCCCTCGCGCAGACCGGTCCACGCGGCGGCCTCGGCGGTCAGGCTCCCGGCGCGGTCGCCCAGCGCGCCCAGCGGGTGGTCGAGCTTGTCCTCGACGAACCGCTCGAAGTCCGGGTTCAGGCCCTTGAGGAACTCCGGCGACGGGTAGGCGCCGTCCTGGCGGATGCCCTTGTAGCCCGCGGTGCACTCGTTGCGCACGTAGGTGCCGGTCAGCTGCCAGACGATCCAGTCGGCGGCCTCGACCCAGTGCTCCATCGCCGCGTAGACCTCGGGGGCCTCCTCCAGCAGCTGGAGGCCCTTGGCGAACTCCCACTCCGAGGAGATCAGGCCGCCGTAGCGGGGCAGCCAGGGCTCCTTGCGCTGCTCGGCGAGGTCGTTGATGCGGTCGGCCTGCGGCTGGGCGGCGTGGTGCTTCCACAGCTTGACGTAGGCGTGGGGGTGGTCCGCGAACTGCGGCAGCTCGTTGAGCGGGGTGCCGTCGGCGGTGGTCGGGACCATCGTGCACGCGGTGAAGTCCGTGCCGATGCCGATCACGTCGGCGGCGTCCACACCGGCCGCTTCCAGCGCCTTCGGGACGGCGTGGCGCAGGACGTCCACGTAGTCCGAGGGCACCTGGAGCGCCCAGTCGGGCGGCAGCGGCCGGCCACCGGGCAGGGCGCGCTCGAGCACGCCGTGCGCGTAGTCGTGGACCGCGCTGCCGAGTTCGGCACCGTCGCGGACCCGCACCACGACGGCGCGGCCGGACAGGGTGCCGAAGTCGACGCCCACCACGAGCGGGTCGTTGGTCATCGGGGATGGCCCTTCATCAGAAGCTTGGACAGCAGTGTTATCGCTAACAATTGAGACGTCAAGAGATGCTCGGTCTCGGGCTGGACACAGCACCGACCGAAGTTGTTAACGCACTCAGGGAAACGAAAAGCTTTCGCGGACGGGCACCGGGTCGCGCCGGGCCGCCGACACGCCGACCACGCGCGTCCGGCGCCGCGCCCGTCCGCAGGTCAGCGGGCGGGTCGCGGTCCGGGCAGCGCGCGGTCGGGCGGGTGGATCGCCGAGCCGGTGCTCAGTTCGCGGGTGGTGCGACGCTGCCGCGGCTGATCAAGGCCGGTGCGATCGTACGCCGGGTGTCGGCCGCCGCACCATCGACCACCTGCGCGAGCAGCAGGTCCAGCGCCTCGCGCGCCACGGCCGCGAAGTCCTGGCGCACGGTGGTCAGCGGCGGGATGAAGAACTCCGCCTCCGGCACGTCGTCGAACCCGATGACGCTGACGTCCTCGGGCACGCGCCGCCCGCGCTCGTGCATGGCCCGCAGGATGCCCAGCGCGAGGTGGTCGTTGGCCGCGAACACCGCCGTCACCTCGGGCATCCGGGCCAGCATCTGCCCGGCCTGGTAGCCCGCGCGGGCGCTCCAGTCGGCCGGGACCAGCGGCGGGACCTCGGCCCCGGCGTCCTCCAGGGCCTTGCGCCAGCCCTCGACGCGGCCGGAGGAGTCGAACCAGTTCGGCGGGCCGGACACGTGCCACACCGTCCGGTGGCCCGCGTCGAGCAGGTGCTTGGTGGCCGCGTACGCGCCCGCCTGCTGGTCCACCGTGACCAGCGGCGTGGGTCGGGCCGGGTCGCCGTCGACGGTCACCACCGGGACGCCGGCGGGGATGTCGGCCAGGGCGTCGTTGGCCGACGCGGTCGGCGCGATCACCACTATCCCGGCCACGCGCTCGTCCCGGTGCCGCTCGACGGCCTTGTTGATCGAGGCGTGGTCGAGCTCCTTGACCCGGCCGACGCTGACCGCGAAGCCCGCGAGCGCCGCCGCCTCCTCGAACGCCGCCAGCAGCGACGCCGGACCGTAGAGGGTCGAGTTCTGCGCCACCACGCCGATCAGCTGCGACCGCCCGGTCACCAGCGCCCGCGCGGCCTTGTTCGGCCGGTACCCCAGCTCCGCGATCGCCGCGCGCACCCGCAACCGGGTCTGCTCGCGCACGTTCGGGTGGTCGTTGAGCACCCGGGAGACGGTCTGGTGCGACACGCCCGCGAGTCTCGCCACATCCGTCATCGCGGGGTCGCGCGAGGTCTTGTTGTCCACTGCCGCACCCTCATCCCGACTCATGATCGTCCACTTCGGATGTTAGCGATAACACCCGCTTTTTACCAGCGCGCGTACCCGAATCCCATTGTCCACTACACGCGCCATGTGTGGGGGCATGTCGTGTCCACGGCGCGTCACATCGCTCAGCCACGCGCGAAGGTCACCCGCTCCCGTGCCTCGCGGGACGTGCCCGGCGGGGCCATCACGAGCCGACCCGTGTCGTGCGTCACGTAGGAACCGCCCTGCCGCAGCGACAGCCCCGACCGGTTCTCCTCCAGCACGAAGCTCGCCGCCCTCCCGTAGGAGTCGGTGTCCTCGTACGGGTCGATGCGCAGGTTCGTGCCGTCCACCCGCACGTACCGGTCCGGGAAGTTCACCGACTGCACCGCCACCGTCCCCGCGCCCAGGAACCCCGCCACCACCCGGAACTGCGAGTCCGCCAACTCGCGGACGTCGCCGTCCGCCCGCAGCCGGTACTCGTAGTGCCGGATCACGGCGTGCGGCGCGTCGAGCGGGTGCAGCCGGACCGGCAGTTCGCCCCTGCCCACGGGCACGCCGAAGCTCGGGGTGCCGTCGGCGTTCCAGTACAGCCGCTGGACGCGGGTGTGCCGGTTGGGGTCGAACAGCGGGTCGCCGGTGATGTCCCGGTAGTCACGGGCGTGGTAGACCAGCACGTCCACGTCACCCACAGTGGTGAACGAGTTGTGCCCCGGCCCGTACTGGGAGGTCGCGGTGTTGGTGGTGAAGACCGGCTGCGGCGACTTGGTCCACGACCGCGCGTCGAGCAGGTTCGCGTTCTCGTCGGCGGTCAGCAGGCCCATGCAGTAGCGGGCGTCGGTGGCGCTGGCGGAGAAGGTCACGAACACCCGCCCGTTGCGGATCAGCACCGCCGGACCCTCGTTGACCTTGAACCCCTGCACCTCCCAGTCCAGCGTCGGCACGGCGATGCGCACGGGCGCGGACCCCAGCGCCAGCGGCGAGGCCATCTCGGCGATGTAGAGGTTGCTGTTGGTGGCGATGCCCGGCTCGCTCTGCGCCCACAGGAAGTACCGCTTGTCCCGGTGGGCGAACGTGGTGGCGTCGAGGGTGAACGAGTCCCAGCCGGTCACCACCTGCCCGCGCAGCGTCCAGGTGGCCTCGCGCGGGTCCGCCGAGGGCGACTCCAACACGTAGGTGCGGATGCGGAAGGGCTGGTCGGAGTCGCCGGCGGCGAAGTAGATGTACCACTTGCCGTCGATGCGGTGCAGTTCCGGCGCCCAGATGTAGCCGCCCATCGGGCCGGACGCGGGTCGCCGCCACACCGTGCGCTCACGCGCGGTCGCCAGTCCGTCCAGAGTGGACGCGCCCCGCACCACGATCCGGTCGTACTCGGGCACCGATCCGGTGAGGTAGTACATGCCGTCGGTGGGCGGGGTGATGAACGGGTCGGCCCGCTTCTCCACCAACGGGTTGCGCGCGGTCAGGACCGAGGGAGCGGCCGCGGCTTCCTCCTGTGCGGCGGCTTGACCGGCGGGCAGCACGCCGGCGGCGGCCACCACTCCCCCGGTCCGCAGCAGGGATCGACGGGTGAAGCTCACGACAGCCTCCTGTCCTTGATGCGGATGAACGTCACCGAGTGGGCCGGGAAGGTGGTGGTGAAGGACGTCTTCACCCCGCGCAATGTGGTCTCGCGCGCCCGGACGGGCTGGAAGAACTCGGTGTTCATGTCGTCGGGGCCGCCCTGGATGGTCGTCACCTTCGCGGTGTTGGCCACCGACACCCGGTTGCCGAGGTCGAGCTTGACCCGCGCGGGCGAGGCCTGGGCGTTGACCACCTTCACCACGAGCTCGCCGGTCGCGGTGTCGCGGGTGACGACCTGGCGGAACGGCTCGGACACCTTGTCGTCGGTGAACTCGCCCCACTTCTGCCCGTCCAGGAACAGCTCGACGTGCCGCCCGCGCACGGACACCCTCAGGTCGTAGGTCCGACCGGTCTCGACCTGGGTCCCGTGGGACAGCAGCGTGGACTTCCCGCCGCCGACCGCCTTCTCCACGGCCGACTGGGTGTTGTTCCAGCCGCCCAGGTTCCACCAGTAGTAGTTGCCGGTGTCCTTGACGCCGAACGCGACCAGGAACCCCTCCGCGCCGGACAGCTTGGTGGCCTTCACGTCGAGGTCGTAGTCGTGCCAGTTCACGTCACCGGCCGTCACCAGGGTGTCCTGCGCCGCCGCGTCGGACTGCACGTACCGGCCGCCGCTGACCGCCCACGTCCCGCGCCCCGCCGCCCGGGTCCACTGGGCGTCGGTGCCGGAGAAGTCGTCGGAGAACAGCGAGGCACCCGTGGACGACGTCACGCGCACGTCGTCGTAGGCGGCGCTGGTCGCCCAGGTGGACAACCCGATCGCACCGGTGATCGGCGCGGAGACCGACGGCGTGGAGGTCTGCGTGCTGGGCACCACGTGGTCGCCCACGTTGGTCATGAACAGCTTCTGGACCTCGTAGTTCGCCGAGCCCCAGGAGGCGTGGTTGTTCAGCCAGATCATGTCCGGCTGCCACTGCACGTAGTCCTGGTTGGCGAACAGCGGCGCGTAGGAAGCCAACTTCACCACGTCCGCGTTGCGCTCCAACCCGGTCATGTAAGCGGCCTCGGCGAGCGCGTTGGACAGCTTGTTGCCCTGAGAGGCGTACTCGCCGAGGAACACCTTGGGGCCGTTGCGGTCGTAGCTGTCGTACCGGTTGTTGTTCTGGAGGAACCAGTCCGGCGTGTTGTAGTAGTGCTCGTCGACCATGTCGACCCCGGCCTGCTTGTTGAGCTGCCACAGGCGGTCGAACACCGCGCCGGTGTCGTCGGGACCGGAGTTGCTCAGGACCGTGATCTGCGGGTACCTGGCCTTGATGGCATCGCGGAACCGGGTGAAGTTCGCGAAGTACTGGTCGGGCAGGTTCTCCTCGTTGCCGACCGCCAGGTGGGTCAGTTTGAACGGTTCAGGGTGGCCCATGTCCGCGCGCAGCTCGCCCCACGTCGAGGTGACCGGGCCGTTGGCGAACTCGATCAGGTCCAGCGTGTCCTGGATGTGCCGCTGCAACAGCGCCGGGTCGTCGGTGGCGCGGTTCTGGCCGCACCCGGTGACCAGGGCGGGCACGACGGGCAGCGGCATCGCGCCGATGTCCTCGGCGAACTGGAAGTACTCGTAGTAGCCCAGGCCGTAGGACTGGTTGTAGCCCCAGAAGTTGGCGTTGGTGGCGCGCTGCTCGACCGGGCCGACGGTGTCCTTCCACTGGTAGGACCGGCGGCGCTCCCAGTTCGGTGCCTCGTAGCCGTAGTGGCTGTTGACGTTGACCAGGCAGCCGCCCGGGAAGCGCACGAAGCCCGGCTTGAGCGCGGCGACCTTCTCGGCCAGGTCGGCGCGCAGGCCGTTGGGCCGGTTCTTGTAGGTGTCGTGCGGGAACAGCGACACCATGTCCAGCCGCAGCGCGCCGGTGCCCGTGCCGCTGACCGCGAGCCTGCCGGTCGTGGTGGACTTCCGGGCGGTGAAGCTGCCGGTGTACTTGGTCCAGGTGTCGCCTTGGACTTGGACCTGGAGCGAATCGGCCAGCAGGCCGCCGGCCGGGTCGGTCAGGGATGCGGTGACCGTGGCGGGCTGCTCGGAGCGTGCCCACACGGAGAAGTCGTACCGCTTGCCCTCGACAACGTTGACACCCGAGTTGTAGCCCGAGTTCACCACCCCGGCGGGCAGGCCGAGCTTCAGGTACCGGCGGTTGCGCTCGTTGAGCCGCTGGTCGTCGTCCACGACCTCGACCGGACCGGACAGCGGCGCCCACGACGTGAGGCCGGTGTAGGAGCGGTTGTCCACGGGGTCGTACTCGAACGACCGGTTCTGCACCAGCTCGGCGTACAGGCCGCCGTCCGCGGCGCGGTTGATGTCCTCGAAGAAGACGCCGTACAGGGTGTCGGCGATGGCGGCGCCCCGGGCGGTCGGGTCGACGGTGATCGTGTAGTCGGTCTCGGCGGCGGCCCGCGCACCGGGCACGGCCGCGGCCAGGCTCACCGCCACGAGGGCGGCGAGCGCACGCGATCGGGACATGGTTTCCTCTCGGGCGTCAGGGGAAGGCGGCGCGGACGCGGTCGAGCTCGGCGCGCGTGACGGGCAGGACGGTGCCGTGCCGGGGCCTGCTGGGCAGCGCGTACGAGGTGGACATGGTCCACTGGCCCGAGGCGAGGTCGGTGGTCTCGAACGGCACGTAACCGCGTCCGCCGAACTCGTCGATGAACAGGTACCACTTGTCCTCGGTGTTGGACTTGAACACCGTCGGCCCCTCGCCCTGCCGGACGCCGGGGCTACTCTCCGTGGCCTTGCCGATGCAGTCGGCGACGAAGTCGTAGTCCGTGCTCCGGAGGTCGGTCGACTTCTCGGCGAGGATGAACTTGCTGCACGGCGTGGACGAGGTGTTGTTCCGCTCGTCCTTGGTGAACCGGTAGAAGGTGTCGCCGTGCTTGATGACCGTGGAGTCGATCACGGAGTAGCCGGGGTCCACCCAGACCTTCGGCTCGGTGAAGGTGCGGAAGTCGCGGGTGGTGCTGTAGAGCATGCGGTTGTAGGTGTTGCCCGTGTGACCCGGGTCGTTGGCCGCGTACAGCTTGGACGCCCAGAAGACCACGTACGCGCCGATGCTCTCGTCGTAGTAGGCCTCGGGCGCCCACGTGTTGCCGGCGGTGTCGGGTGAGACGAGGACGTGCCGCTGGTCGGACCAGTGCACCAGGTCGGTGGACTCCCACACCTCGACGTACTTGCTGCCGGTGCGCTGGGCGGCGTCCCAGTTGCCGTTGCCGTGGATCTTCAGGTCGGTCGCGATGAGGAAGAACCGGTCACCCTCCGGCGAGCGCACGATGAACGGGTCGCGCACGCCCTTGTCGCCGAACGTCGAGGTCAGCACCGGTTGACCGGCGTTGAGCTCGTCGAAGCGCAGCGGGTCGTCGCCGCGGCTGGCGGCGAAGTAGACCTGCTCGCCCGTGGCGGTGCCTTCGCCGGTGAAGTAGCCGAACAGGTAACCCTCGTACGGCTGCTTCTCGGGCAGGGGCAAGACGGTGACCTTGAACTTCTTGCGGGTGGTCTCGCGGCCCGCTCGGACGGTCGCGGTGAGCTGCACCTTCACCGGCTTCTCGCCGAACGCCGGGCGGGTGACCTCGCCGGTCGGAGTGATGGTGTCCGGCTTGTTGCTCGCCCAGGTGATGGTCGTGCCGTAGGGGCCGGTGGCGGGCAGGGTGATGTTGCCGCGGATGCCGTCCTTGTCGTGCAGGTCGAGCAAGCGCTCGTCGCCCAGGACGCGGTCGTCATCCGAGATCGAGCCGATCTCGTGGACCTCGGCGGCGGTCAGCGCGTGGTCGTACAGGCGGAAGTCGCGGATCTGGCCCTTCAGGCGGTGGTCGGCGGCGTAGACGGACCGGCCGAGGTAGTTGGCCGTGGTCGTGCCGCCGCCGATGGCCGAGGGGCGGGTGGTGACGGTGCCGCGCGCGACCTCGACGCCGTCCTCGTAGAGCACGCCCGTGGTGCCGCCGAGCGTGTAGGTCAGCGTCTTCCACACGCCCCGCGCCAGGTCGCGGCCGGCCGACACGGTCTGCTCGGTGGCCCAGTTCCCGGTGGCGATGGACGTGCGGTAGCCGTTACCCGTGGTGAACAGGTAGCCGTCGCCGACGCCGGTGGGTCCGGTGTTGCCCAGGCCCCACACGAAGTAGGGGGAGGACTGGTCGGGCGCCAGGCGCACCTGGATCGAAACAGTCACGGACTCCAAGCCACGCAGCACGTTGTCCGGTAGCTTCACGTGTCCGTCCACGCCACCGAGCGCGAGGCCTTCGGCGCCCAGTGGGGTGGCGTCTCCGCTCGCGACCGCGTCGCGGCCGTGTCCGGAGGAGTCGTGCACGACGGTGCCGGTGGTCTCGTCCAGCGCGTAGCGCAGCACGAGGCCGTCGGCGGCCGAAGCCTGTGGAGCGGTCATGACGGCGCCGACCAAGGTCAGCACGGCGGCCAGGGATCGGATCATGCCGACGTCCTCGTCGTCGTCGGGAAGTGGCGTCGTTGTGCACCGCGCCACAAAAGTGAGCGCTAACATAGGTCGGTCGATCCGACAGTGTCAACGATGCAAAATCGTCGTAACCCGGGCCTTGACTGGACAGATGTGAACGCTCACTGTTGTCCACCAAGTGACCACGGTCACCGCGGTGGAACTCGGAGGAAGACAGTGCTGAAGAAGATCACGGCAGCCGCAGGCGTGGTCCTGCTGAGCGTGCTGACCGCGTGCGGTTCGGGCGACGGCGGGACGTCGTCGACGAACGGCGGCGCGAAGGACGGCCTGACGATGGGCTTCGCCCAGGTCGGTGCGGAGAGCGGCTGGCGCACGGCGAACACCAAGTCGATCCAGGACGAGGCGAAGGCCGCGGGGATCGACCTGAAGTTCTCCGACGGCCAGCAGAAGCAGGAGAACCAGATCAAGGCGATCCGGTCGTTCATCCAGCAGAAGGTGGACGTGATCGCGTTCAGCCCGGTCGTGGAGACCGGCTGGGACGCGGTGCTGGAGGAGGCCAAGGCCGCGAACATCCCGGTGATCCTCACCGACCGCGCCATCGACTCCGACGACGACTCGCTCTACAAGACCTTCCTGGGCTCGGACTTCGTCGAGGAGGGCCGCAAGGCGGGCAAGTGGCTGGTGGAGAACGCCGGCGGTCCGGTGGACGTCGTGGAGCTGCAGGGCACCACCGGCTCCGCGCCGGCCAACGACCGCAAGAAGGGCTTCGCGGAGACCATCGCCTCGAAGCCGGAGATCAAGGTCGTGGCGTCGCAGACCGGTGACTTCACCCGTTCCGGCGGCAAGCAGGTCATGGAAGCGTTCCTGAAGTCCGTGCCGAAGATCGACGTGGTGTACGCGCACAACGACGACATGGGCCTGGGCGCGATCGAGGCCATCAAGGCCGCGGGCAAGGTGCCCGGCAAGGACATCAAGATCATCACCGTGGACGCGGTGAAGGACGGCATGACCGCGCTGGCCGGCGGCGAGATCAACTACATCGTCGAGTGCAGCCCGCTGCTGGGCAAGCAGCTGATGGAGCTGGCGAAGAAGGTCAAGGCCGGCCAGGACGTGCCGAAGCGGGTGGTGACCGAGGAGACGACGTTCACCCAGGAGCAGGCCAAGGCCGCGCTGCCGACCCGGCAGTACTGATCCCCGGCGGTCCCCGTCACCACACGCGTGGCGGGGACCGCTTTCCGCGCATCCACGAAGGCAGATCATGACCGAACCGGTCGTCGACATGCGGGGCATCTCGGTGGAGTTCCCCGGCGTCAAGGCGCTGCAAGGCGTCGATTTCCGGCTGTTCCCCGGCGAGGTGCACGCCCTCATGGGCGAGAACGGCGCCGGCAAGTCCACCCTCATCAAGGCGCTCACCGGGGTGCACCGCCCGACCGGCCAGATCCGGTTGCGCGGCGAGGAGGTCTCGTTCAGCGGGCCCGGTCAGGCGCAGGAGGCGGGGATCAGCACCGTCTACCAGGAGGTCAACCTCTGCGGCAACCTGACCGTCGCGGAGAACATCCTGCTCGGCCGCGAACCGCGCAAGTTCGGCCGCATCGACGGCCGGGCCACCCGCAAGCGCGCCGCGGAGCTGTTGGCGCGCATGGGTTTGAGCATCGACCCCGGCTCGGTCCTGGCCGACCACCCGATCGCCGTGCAGCAGCTGGTGGCCATCGCGCGGGCGGTCGCGGTGGAGTGCCAGGTGCTCATCCTCGACGAGCCGACGTCCAGCCTGGACGCGGGCGAGGTCGAGGAGCTGTTCCGGATCATGCGGGTGCTGCGCGACGAGGGCGTGGCGATCCTGTTCGTCTCGCACTTCCTCGAGCAGGTCTACCAGATCTCCGACCGGATGACGGTGCTGCGCAACGGAAAGCTGGTCGGCGAGTACCGCACCGCCGAGCTGAGCCGGCTGGACCTGGTGTCGGCGATGCTGGGCCGTGAGCTGGGCGTGCTGGAGGAGTTGGAGAAGCAGACGCACCCGGTGGACGACCGGCCGGTGTTGTTGCGCGCCGACGGGTTGGGGCGCAAGGGCGCGGTGGAGCCGTTCGACCTGGAGGTGCGCGCGGGCGAGGTCGTCGGCCTGGCGGGCCTGCTCGGCTCGGGGCGCACGGAGCTGGCGCGGCTGCTGTTCGGCGCGGACAAGGCCGACACGGGCACGCTGGAGTTCGACGGCAAGCCCCTGCACCTGCGCACCCCGCGCCAGGCGATCGCGGCGGGCATCGGGTTCTGCTCGGAGGACCGCAAGGCCGAGGGCCTGGTCGCGGACCTGAGCGTGCGGGACAACCTGGTGCTGGCGTTGCAGGCCTCGCGCGGCTGGACGCGGCCGCTGTCCCGGCGCACCAAGGACGAGCTGGTCGAGAAGTACGTGTCCATGCTGGACATCCGGCCCGCGACCCCGGACACGCCGATCCGCAACCTCTCCGGCGGCAACCAGCAGAAGGTGCTGCTGGCGCGGTGGCTGGTGACCAAGCCGAAGCTGCTGGTGCTGGACGAGCCGACGCGCGGCATCGACGTGGGCGCGAAGGCGCAGATCCAGAAGCTGGTCGCCGAACTGGCGACCGAGGGGGTGGCGGTGGTGTTCATCTCCGCCGAACTGGAGGAGGTCGTGCGGGTGTCCGACCGCGTGGTGGTGCTGCGGGACCGGCGCAAGGTCGCCGAACTGCGCGGCACGGACGTGGACGAGGTCATGGCGCACATCGCGGGCGGGAGGGCCGCCGCGTGAACCGGCTGTGGTGGCCCCTGGGCGCGCTGGTGGCGTTGCTGGTGCTCAACGTCGTGGTGACGCCGTCGTTCTTCTCGCTGCGCATGCAGGACGGGCACCTGTACGGCAGCGTGATCGACATCCTGAAGAACGGCGCTCCCACGCTGCTGATCGCGCTGGGCATGACGCTGGTGATTGCGACCCGGGGCATCGACCTGTCGGTGGGCGCGGTGGTCGCCATCGCCGCCGCCGTGACGTGCTCGTACATCGCGGGCTCGGACGACCAGGGTGGCGCCTCGACGGCGTTGGTGGGCATGGCGATCTCGCTGGGCCTGTGCCTGGTGCTGGGGCTGTGGAACGGGTTCCTGGTCGCGGTGCTCAAGATTCAGCCGATCGTGGCCACGCTGGTGCTGATGACGGCCGGGCGCGGCATCGCCATGCTGATCACCGACGGCCAGATCATCACCGTGAACAACGAGACCTACCGGGCCGTGGGCGCCGGGTTCGTGCTGCTGCCGCTGGCGATCCTGATCAGCGTGGCGGTGCTGGCCATCGTGGCCGTGGTGACCCGCAAGACCGCGCTGGGCCTGCTGATCGAGGCGGTCGGCGTGAACCCCGAGGCCAGCCGGCTCGCGGGCGTGCAGTCGCGGACGATCATCTGGACCGTGTACGTGTTCGCGGCGCTGTGCGCGGGCGTGGCCGGGTTGATGATCAGCTCGAACGTGAGCGCGGCGGACGCCAACAACGCCGGGCTGTGGATCGAGATGGACGCGATCCTGGCGGTGGTCATCGGCGGCACGTCGCTGGCCGGCGGCCGGTACTCGCTGACCGGGACGCTGCTGGGCGCGCTGGTGATCCAGACGTTGACCACCACCGTCTACACGGCCGGCATCGCGCCGGAGGTCACGCTGGTGTTCAAGGCCGTCGTGGTCGTCATCGTGATCCTGTTCCAGTCCCCGAAGGTGCAGTCGCTGTTCCGACGACGGCGACCCGCCGTACCCGCGCCCGTCGCCGTGGACCTGACCCCGCAGGAGGTGGCTCGATGACCGCGCTGTCGGTTTCCCGCGTGCCGTCGCGGCACCTGCCCGTGGTGGCCACGTTCGCGCTGTTCGTGCTGACGTTCGGCGCCGGGTCGGTGTCGTTCGACAACTTCGCGTCCGGGCAGGTGTTCGCGAACCTGTTCATCGACAACGCGCACCTGATCGTGCTGGCCGTCGGGATGACGTTCGTGATCCTGACCGGTGGCATCGACCTGTCGGTCGGGTCGGTGCTCGCGTTGTCGACGATGATCGCGGCGGCGGGCGTGAAGGCCGGGTGGCCGGTGCCGCTGGTGATCGTCGTGGTGCTGCTGACCGGGTCGGTGCTGGGCCTGCTGATGGGTCTGATGATCCACAAGTTCGACGTGCAGCCGTTCATCGTGACGCTGGCCGGCATGTTCCTGGCGCGCGGGCTGTGCTTCGTGATCAGCATCGAGTCCATCAGCATCAAGGACAAGAGCTACCGCGCACTGGGCATGGACCGGATCGCGTTGGGCGGCGGCGTGTCCATCACCAACAACGTGCTCATCGCGGTGGTGGTGCTGGTGGTCGCGATGTACGTGCTGCACCTGACCCGGTTCGGGCGGACCGTGTACGCGTTGGGCGGCAGCGAGCCCTCGGCGCGGCTGATGGGGTTGAAGGTCGGGTTCACCAAGGTCGGCGTGTACGTGGTGAGCGGGTTCTGCTCGTCGCTGGCCGGTCTGGTGTTCTCCTTCTACACCGCGTCCGGGTACGGGCTGCACGCCGTGGGCATGGAGCTGGAGGCCATCGCGGCGGTCGTCATCGGCGGCACGCTGCTGGCCGGCGGCGCGGGGTACGTGCTCGGGTCCGTGGTGGGCGCGCTGGTGCTGGGCACGATCCAGACCATCATCAGCTTCGACGGCACGCTCAACTCGTGGTGGACCAAGATCGTGATCGGGGCGCTGCTGCTGGCGTTCATCGTGCTGCACCGGCTGATCGTGCGCCGGACGGCGACGTGATGCCGCGGCGGTCAGCGGTCTGATCAGGCGGGGTGGCGCTCGGGCGGACGAGCGCCACCCCGTTCTT
Organism: Saccharothrix variisporea; assembly: GCF_003634995.1. Classification (GTDB taxonomy): domain Bacteria; phylum Actinomycetota; class Actinomycetes; order Mycobacteriales; family Pseudonocardiaceae; genus Actinosynnema; species Actinosynnema variisporeum. The sequence continues at coordinate 1,325,220 of NZ_RBXR01000001.1, forward strand.
CGTTCAGAACCTCTCGATCGCGATGGCGTCGTAGGTCGTGGTCGGGGTCGGGGTGGTGCTGAACCGGCCGTTGACCAGGTAGAAGCGGTTGCCCCAGGCGGCGACCGTGGCCGGGACGTCGAAGCGCGGGTCGGTGAGCTGGGTGACGACCCTCGCGCTGGAGGCGTCCGCGCTCAGTTCCAGCTTCGTGAACAGGTTGACCCGGTTCTGCACCACGTAGAGGTTCCGACCCTCGCGGAGCAGGCCGTCGTTGCGCGGCAGCAGGACGCCGCCGAGGTCGATCTCCCGGGTGACGCCGTGGTGGTCGACGCGGAACAGCTTCCCGGTGGACGTCTGGCCGATGACGAACCCGGTCCCGTCCGGGGTGGTGACGATGCCGTTGGCGTTGGCCACGTCCGGGATGTCCACCATGTCCCCGGTCAGCGGTACCCGGGTGACGTCCTCGGGCGCGGGCAGCTCGCCGCACGGCCCCAGGGGCAGCCGGTACAGGGTGGGTTCGTCGGAGTCGGTGAGCCACACCGCGTCCCGGGTGATCACCAGGTCGTTGACGAAGGACTCGCCCTCGAACAGCCGGTAGCTCGCGATCGTGCGGCCGTCGCGGGCGTCGAGGACCCGCACGTCACCGCCGGTGCCGCCGGCCACGAACAGGCGTCGGCGAGCGGAGTCCACTTTGATGCCCAGCGAGGGCGTGCCGGGCCCGGCGGCCAGCACCCGACCGCGTCCGGTGGCGAGGTCCACCGCGTAGATCGAGCCGTCCGCGCGGGACCCGAAGTAGGCCGTGGGCCAGGCCCCGATCGCGATGCCCTCCGGCATGAACCCGTCGGGCAGCGGGAACCGGGTCGGGAACGGCGTCGCCGCGGCGGTGGTCGGCACGAGCACGGACGCCCCCAACGCCGCCGCTGCCGCCAACACGGAGCGCCTGCGCATGATGGTCCTCCCCTTCGTCGTCGGATGTCGGCGCAAGTCTCGCCGGCGGGTGCGCGGGAGCTCCAATACCGGTGCGGTCTGGCGACATATCCTGCGGGCATGTCGATCGACCTGCGGCTCATGCGCTACGTGGTGGCGATCGCCGACGAAGGCGGGTTCCAACGCGCGGCGGACCGGCTGCGGGTGGCGCAACCCGCGCTGAGCCGGCAGGTCGCCCACCTGGAACGCACGCTGGGGGTGGACCTGTTCACCCGCCGCCCGACCGGGTTGACCGACGCCGGGCGGGTGTTCACCGAGTCGGCGCGGCGGATCCTGGCCGAGGCCGACCGGCTGCCGGGGGTGACGCGGGCGGCCGGTCGCGGCGAGTTCGGCACGATCCGGTTGGGACACGTCGTCAGCGCGTCGTTTTCGACGGTGCCGCGCCTGGTGGACGTCGTGGGTCGGCACTACCCCGGGATGACCGTGGAGACCACGGAGGCGTGGTCGGCGGAGCTGGCCGAGGGGTTGGTGTCCGGGCGCTTCGACGCGGTCCTGTCGCGCAGCATCCCGGTGGACCCGGCGTTCGAGCGGGTCGCGGTCGAGCGCGAGGAGCTGGTCGTCGTGGTGGCCGACGACCACCCACTGGCCATTGTGGACAAGGTGACGCCGGAGGACTTGGCGGACGGCCGGTTGTTGTTGTCCCCCAGGCACTTGCCGGCGTGGCGGACCGCGGTCTTGGGAGCGCTCGCACCGGGGACCGCCGTGCAGGACTCGCGCATGCCGGGGTGGCGGCGGTTCGACGAGCTGACCGCGGAGACGTTCACGGTGGTCACCCGCGCCCTCGGCGAGCACCGGCCACCGGGGACGGCGGTGCTGCACTTCGTCGACCCGCCGGAGGTGGGCCTGGACCTGGTGTGGCACCGGGACACCGCCCCGCCGGCGGTGGGTCTGCTCGTCGCCCTGCTCCGGTCCCCCACGGGCATCAAGTGATCGTGAACAGCAGTTCGGGGCGTTCCCAGCCGACCTTCGGCGGCTTGGCCGGGATCGTACCGACGCGCCGGGCGCCCACCGCCAGGTAGAACCGTTCCGCCGGCGGGTGGGAGACGACCCGGACCTTCGTCAGACCGGCTGCTCGGGCCTGGGCGCGCATGTGGTCGACCAGCAGTCGGCCGATGCCCCTTCCTTGGGCTTCGTCCGCCACGAAGGCGATGTCCAGCTCCGGGGGGTCGAGGATCAGGGCGTAGAAACCCAGCACGTCGTCCGCGTCCACGGCCGCGTAGACCCGGTGTCGCTCCACGTACTCCGGGGTCACCTCGTAACCCTCCAGGATGGTGGCGTAGTCACCGTGGTACGCGCTCGAAGCGTGCATCAGGGCGGTGAGGCGAGGGGCGTCTTCGGGGCGGGCTCTGCGGATCTCCACCGAACCATCCTAAGCGAACGGTTGTTGTGAGAAACTACATAGGACACCGGCCCAAAGTGGTTGGCAGGCAACCGAATGCCTGACTCTCACGAGGGGGAAGACCAGTGATCCGCAAGCTTCTCACCGTCCTGAGCGGCGTGGCCGCCGTGGGTGCCGTGGTCGCCGCACCCGCTTCCGCGCAGGGCGTGCAACGGTACGAGTCCGGGGTTTCCGTCAAGGCGTGGAGCGACTGTCCGGACGGCCGGTCGTGCATCTTCGCCGAGCTGGGTGGCGGGCGGCCGTTCGCGCACTTCGCCACCGGGGACGGGGACCTGGCCGACTCGTCCGGGCCGCGCGGCATGAACAACCGGACCCAGAGCGTCTGGAACCGCACCGGGCGGGACTGGTGCTACTACGACGCCGGCGGGTTCAACGACCTCATCTTCATCGTGGAGCCGGGGTTCCAGGGCGACCTGCTCCCCGAGCACCGCAAGCGCGTGACCTCGTTGCGGCCCTGCCCGTGACACCAGGGCACCGCGGTCGGGTGGTGACGCCCGGCCGCGGTGCCGCGCGGGATCTCGGTGCCGCGCAGGATCTCGGTGTGCAGGTCGCGCAGGCGTGCGGACGGTTCCACACCCAGTTCGGCGACGAGCGTCCCGCGGAAGGCGGCGTACGCGTCCAACGCCTCGACCACGCGGCCCGCCGACGCCAGGGCTGTCATGAGTTGACCGCGCAGCCGTTCCCGCACCGGGTGCTCGGCGACCAGGTTGGTGAGTTCACCGACCAGCTCCGGACCGCGCCCGAGCAGCAGGTCCGCGTCGACGCGGTCCTCCAAAGCCGTCACGCGGTCCTCGTCCAACGCGGACGCCAGGTGCGCCGCGCCCCGCACCTCGGCCAACGCCGGTCCCCGCCACCGCGCCAGCGCGACCCGCAGCCGTGCCGCACCGGAGGGCACGTCACCGCGCGCGAGCATGCCGCGGGCGCAGGCCACGTCGTACCGGAACGCCTGGTGCTCCAGTTCCGCGGTCGACGCCCGGAGCACGTACCCGGGTCGCGCGGTCTCGATGCGGTCGCGGCCCAGGACGCGGCGCAGCCGCCAGATGATCCCGTGCAGCTGCGGTGTGGCCGACGCCGGCCGGACGTGCCCCCACAGCTCCTCGGCCATGCGGTCGAGCGTGACGACCTCGTTGGCGTGCGCGGCGAGCGTCGCCAGCACCACCTTCGTCTGCGGCGTGCCGACCGGGACCTCCCGCCCGTCCCGTTCCAACCGCACCGGCCCCAGCAGTCTGAACAGCCACATCCCGCACCCCCCGGCAGGTCCGTGTCCGTGTGCCCACTGTGGCACGGCCGGGCGGCGAGAGGTCAGTGCATCACCCGTTCGAGGAACGCGGTCAGGTGGGCGGTGGTGCGCCGGGCCTTCTCCTCCAGGGTCAGCGACTCGTGGATGCGCCCGCCAGGCCCCGCGTCCTTCTTCCCGCGCAGGTAGAGCGAGCAGGCGAGGTCGGCGCACAGGTAGAGGCCGACCGAGTTGCCCTGCTGGCCCTCCTTGCCCGCTTTGCGCGCGGTCATCAGCGACACACCATCACCCGGATGGGTGGTCAGGCAGATCGCGCACATCGTGCGGCGGGCCGTGCCGTGCGGCGTGGCCGTCCGCAGCGCGACCGCGACGAACCCGTCACCGGACTCCGCGATCAGGTAGGCGCGCTGGGGCGCGGCGGGGTCGCGCCAGCCGAGGAAGTCGAGGTCGCCCCACGGCTGTTCGGCCAGGTCACGGGGCACGGTCAGGCGTTTGGCCTCCCCTTTGGTGCAGTTGACGAACGAGGCGCGGATGTCGCGCTCGGTTACCGGTCTCATGCCTTCGAAGCTACCTGGTACAGGTTTTGGCCGCGACACATTAAGCTTTAACCTAGGACTCCTAGGGAGGTGTGCATGGCACGCGCGGGCATCACCGCCGACCGGCTCACGCGGGCGGCGGCGGACTTGGCCGACGAGATCGGCTTCGAGGCCGTCACGGTCTCGGCGCTGGCCCGGCACTTCGGCGTGAAGGACGCGAGCCTGTACTCCCACGTCCGCAACGTGCAGGACCTGAAGGTCCGGGTCGCCGGCCTCGCGCTGTCCGAGCTGGCCGACCAGGCTTCCGCGGCGTTGGCCGGACGTGCGGGCAAGGACGCGCTGGTCGCCTTCGCCAACGCCTACCGCGACTACGCCCACCGCCATCCCGGCCGGTACGCGTCCATGCGCACCGAGATCGACCCGAACTCCCCCGCCGCCACCGCCGCCCGCCGCCACTCGGACCTGACCCGAGCCGTCCTTCGCGGCTACGACCTGCAGGAACCGGACCAGACCGATGCCGTGCGCATGCTGCACAGCACCTTGCACGGCTACGTGAACCTGGAACTGGCCGGCGGCTTCAGCCACCACCCGCGCGACTCGGCGACGTCCTGGACCCGGGCACTCGACACCCTGCACGCGGTGCTGAGCGGCTGGCCCGAGCCTGCGGCTTAGCCGGCATCGGAGGTCAGCTCGGCAGAGGCCGGCGGCACCGCACAGCACGTCCTCTTGCACGAGTAGTTCGCCGCCGATTCGAACAGCGACGCCATGTCGGGCCAGGGCTTCCACCGGTGCCGTGCAAGACGCCGCTCCACGAAGGCGTCGGCCGCCGGGCGAAGGCCTTGAAGTGAGCGGTGCCACGAGTCGAGCACCCACTTCTTCGGCACGCCCTCGCTGGTTGTCCAGGTAGCCGCTCGCCCGTCTGGTCGGTGCCTCGCGGTGCGGCGTTGCGAGCGCTTTGTCGGGCCAAGTCGGCCTCCGCGGTGCTGAGCGGCTGGCCCGCGTGAACTGGGCGGCGCGGTCAGGGGTGCGACCGCGCCGCCGTCGTCAGAGCAGTTTGTCCTGGGTGATGGGCAGGTCCCGGATCCTCCGGCCGGTGGCGTGGTGGATCGCGTTGGCTATCGCCGCCGGGACGCCGGTGATCGGGGTTTCGCCGAAGCCCTTCGTGCCGTTGGGTGAGGCCGGGTCGGGCTTGTCGATGAAGATCGCCTCGACGTCGGTCGGGGCGTCCGCGTTGACCGGCAGCAGGTAGGTCGACAGGTTCGGGTTCAGGGTGCGGCCCGTTCTGCGGTCGATCACCGTGTGCTCGGACAGCGCGTAGCCGATCCCCCAGGTCACGCCGCCGATCACCTGCCCGCGCGCGGTGGTGCGGTTGAGGACGCGGCCCAGGTCGTGGGCGGTCACGGCGCGGGTCACGCGCACTCGGCCCAGCCACGGGTCCACCCGGACCTCCACGAACACGACACCCGTGGTGTAACCGGGGGCGTTGAGGTGCCGTCCGGTGGCGGTCACGGGAGTGCCGTGCCTCCGCAGGACGCCCTCGTAGCTGTCGCGGCGGTCCCGGTTCGCGCTGTCGAACAGGAAGCCGTTCTCGGTCACGACCCGTTCGACGGGCACGCCGTGCAAAGGCGACTCAGGTGAGGCGACCGCCAACGCGATCACCTGCTCCCGAGCCGCGTGAGCCGCCTTGTCCACGGCCACCGACACGCTGGGCACGGTCACCGACGCCGCCGAGAACCCGGCCGCCGGGAAGTTGGTGTCCCCCAGTTCGAAGTGCACCGAGCCCATCGGCATCCCCAGCGACTCCGCCAGCACCTGCGTCATCACCGTGTACGTGCCGGTGCCGATGTCGTGCGTGGCGCTGCGGGCCACGGCCCGGCCGTCCACGCCGATCTCCACCACGGCGTTGGCCTGCCGCGACCGGTACGTGTGCGCCTCGGTGGCCATGCCGTACCCGATGAACTCGCGTCCGTCGCGCATCGACGACGGGCGCGGGTCCCGCCGTGCCCACCCGAACGCCTCCGCCGCCCGCCGCGCGCACTCGGCGAGGTTGGCGTTGCCGATCGGGTTGCCGGTCTCCGGGTGGACGTCGGTGTAGTTGCGCAGCCGCAGCTCCACCGGGTCCATGCCGATCTCGTAGGCCAGTTCGTCCATCGCGCTCTCCAGGCCGAACAGCGGCGGCCCTTCCGGTGAGCGCATGAAGTGCGGTGTGGCCACGTCCAGCCGCACGCCGTGTTGGCGCACGTGCAGATCCTTGATCCCGTACAGCAGCCAGGACGTCTCGCTGGTGTTGAAGATGCGGTGCTCGGTGCGCGACAGCGTCTGCTTGCTGAAGCTGTACAACGCGGTCAGCTTGCCCTCACGCGTTCCGCCCAGCGCCACGCGGTGGGAGAACTGCGCGCGGAACCCGGACGACGTGTACATCTGGGCCCGGGTCAGCACCAGCTTCACCGGCTTGCCGACGATCCGCGCGATGGCCGCCGTGAGGACGGTGTGCGGCCACACCGGCGCCTTCGCCCCGAACCCGCCGCCCAGGAACGGCGTGAGCACCCGGATGTTCTCCGGCGGCACCCCCAGCGCCTTGGCCACCACGCCCTGGGTGAGGTTGATGCTCTGCGTGGAGTCGTGCAGGGTGAGCTGGTCGCCCTCCCACACCGCCACCGTCGCCGACGTCTCGATCGGGTTGTGGTGGTGCACCGGGCTGGTGAACGTGTGGTCCACCTTCACCTCGGCGCGCTCCAGGGCCGCGTGCGCGTCGCCGACGACCACCTCGTACGGACCCTCGGGTCCCGGCGGCGGCAGGAAGTCCTCGCCCGGGGCGTCCTCCAGCGCGATCTTCGCCGGCTCCACCGCGTACCCGACCTCGACCAGGCCCGCCGCCTCGCGCGCCTGCTCCAGGGTCTCCGCCACGACGTAGGCGATCGGCTGGCCGTCGTGGTGGACCTCGGTGTCCTGCAACGGCATGAACCCCTTGGGGTACGGGGCCGCCGGCACGGTCAGGCGGGGCATGTTCAGGTGGCTGAACACGGCGATGACGCCCGGCGCGGCCAAGGCCCGCGAGACGTCGAACGACGTGATCCGCCCCCGCGCGATGGTGCTGGTGGCCAGGTACCCGTGCACGACACCGGGCACGTGGGTGTCCGCGGCGTACTTCGCGCCACCGGTGACCTTGGCGTACCCCTCGACCCGGGGGACGGCACGCCCGACGGGGCTGTTCATCGCACACCCCCGAGGTCGTGCAGGACCCGGCTCACCGCGCGCTGCAACAGCTCGACCTTGAAGGCGTTGTGCGTCCGCGGTACCGCGCCCGATACCGCGGCGCGACACGCCGCCTCGATGGTCGCCCCGGTGAGCTCCTTGCCCCGCAACGCGTCCTCGGCCGCGAAGGACCGCCACGCCTTGGTCGCCACACCGCCGAACGCCAGCCGCACGTCCCGGACGTGCCGCCCGCGCAGGTCCAGCGCCGCCGCCACCGACACCACGGCGAACTCGAACGTGGCCCGGTCGCGCAGCTTCAGGTACGTCGACTTCCCGGCGAAGTGCGAGAACGGCAGTTCCACGCCCACGACCAGCTCGCCGTGCTCCAGCACGTTCTCCCGGTGCGGGGTGTCCCCCGGCAGCACCTGGAAGTCGCCGAACGGGATGCGCCGCTCCCCGCGCGGCCCGCGCGTCAACACCACGGCGTCCACGGCCAGGAGTGACACACCGAGGTCCCCCGCGCTCACCGCGATGCAGTGGTCGCTGCCGCCGAACACGGCGTGCCACCGGTTCTCCCCGTCCAGCGCCGGGCACCCGCTCCCGGGCACCCGCTTGTTGCACGGCGACGCGGCGTCGCGGAAGTACCCGCACCGGGTGCGCTGCAGCAGGTTCCCGCCGATGGAGGCCATGTTGCGGATCTGCGGCGACGCCGAGGCCAGCAACGCCTCCGACACCACGGGGAACCGCTGCCGGACGAACCGGTGCGCGGCCACGTCGGACATCCGGGCCCAGCCGCCCACGCGCACGTTCCGCGCGCCGATGGTGACCTTGTCCAGACCCATGCCGTTGACGTCCACGAGCCGGTCGTGGGACTGCGCGCCGTCGCGCAGGAGGTTCAGCAGGTCCGTCCCGCCGGAGACGAACGCCGCACCCGGGCGTTCGGCGACCAACCGGACCGCTTCGGCGGGGTCCTTGGCCCGCACGTACTCGAAGTTCTTCACGGTCGCTTCTCTTTCGCCGCGTCCCGGACGGCGGCCACGATGTTGGGGTAGACGGCGCAGCGGCACAGGTTGCCGCTCATCCACTCGCGGATCTCGTCCACCGAGCCGGCGTGCCCCTCGTCGATCACGGCCACGGCCGACATGACCTGGCCGGAGGTGCACGCGCCGCACTGGAACGCGTCGTGCCGGATGAAGGCCTCCTGCACCGGGTGCAGCCGGCCGTCGCGGGCCAGGCCCTCGACCGTGGTGATCTCCCTGCCCTCCTGCATCACCGCGAGGGTGAGGCAGGACTTGACCCGGCGGCCGTCCACGTGCACCGTGCACGCGCCGCACTCGCCGCGGTCGCACCCCTTCTTCGCCCCGGTCAGGTCCAGCCGCTCCCGCAGAGCGTCGAGCAGCGTGACGCGTGCCTCGACGGTGAGGGCGTGCGGCTTGCCGTTGACCCGCAGGGTGATCGGAACGCCGCCGGCGGCCTCCGCCTGCGCGGGGGCCGCCGTGGCTGCGAAGACGGGCTGGGCGACCGCACCCGCGACGGCCGCGCCACCCGCCTTCAACACCGTCCTGCGCTTGTGCCGGGACACCCCGGCTTCTTCACTCATGATCCTCTCCTGTTGCCGATGGACAGTTCGGCCTCGGGGAACCGCTCGGCGGGCGGAGTACCGCCGAGCCTTTCCGGTGCTGCCTTCCAGAGCAGCCAGTACACGCCGCCGGCGAACGCGAACGGGACGACGCAGCTCAGGTCCACGCCGCCCGCCAGGTCGGCCAGCGGTCCGACGTAGACGGAGTTGTTGGCGAACGCGAAGCCCAACGCCACGGCCGGGAGGAACGCCGCGAACGCGCGCGGGTCGAACCCGCCCGCGAACCAGTAGCGGCCCCGTCCCAGCAGCTCTTCCGGGACGTAGCGGCCGCCGCTGCGGGCGAAGCCGACCAGCATGATCGCCGACCAGGGTGCGATCAGCAGCAGGAGGAAGAGGATGAACGTGGAGATCGAGTCGATCGCGTCGTAGACGACGGCGCCCAGGTACAGCACGAGGACGCCGATCACGGCCACCACCGCGGTGCAGGTGACGCGGGAGGCCCTGCGGAACAGCGAGTTCGCGGTCACACCGGCCGCGTACACGCACAGCGCGCCCTGCGGGAGCGTGCCGAAGAAGCCGAACACGATGACGAACGCGGTGAACCAGCTCGGCACGGTGTCGGTCAGCCCGATCACCCACGGCACCGAGTGGTCGGTGATCATCGTGCTGGCCATGATGCCGATGAGCAGCGCGATGGCGTTGCTCAGGAACATGCCGACGCCGTTCCACCACACCGCCTGGCGGTCGGTGGTGCCCGGCCGCAGGTGCCGGGAGTAGTCGCCCTGCAGGGTGGCGTAGGTGATCGGCACGGTCACGCCGAAGCTCACGCCCAGCAGCCACGTGCGCCAGAAGTCGCCCAGGATCGGCTCACCGGAGATGCCGGCGTCGAACCCCGGCGACAACGCGACGACCAGGCCCGCCAGCACCAACCCGCCGATCACCGTGACGGTCTTGTAGGTGGTCAGCAGGGCGCGGTAGCCGAAGATCGCCACCAGCACCACGGCCAGCGCGACCGGCGGCACGACCACCACCAGGTCGCCCCACCCGACCAGGCGCTGCAACGCCGCCACCACGGCGGTCGCGCCGGTCCACACCGCGATGGCGAAGAACCCGATGGCCACGCACAACGTGATCAGCGTGGTCACCAGGCGGCCCCGCACGCCGAAGTGCGCCGCGCTGGACACGGCGTCGGTCGCGCCGGTGCGCATCCCGAAGCGGGCCAGCGGGGCGAACACCAGCGTGCCGATGAGCAGGCCGACCAGCGCGGACGTGACGCTGCCCCACCAGCCCAGGCCGAAGCTCACCGGCACCGAGCCGAGCACCACGACGCCGAAGGAGAACTGGGCGGAGTGCCAGATCCACAGGAACTCGTGCGGTCTGGTGGTGCGCTCGGCGGGGTCGACCAGCTCGTGACCGGTCTGCGACGCGGACATGCGGCCTCCTCGGGAGGGCTGGGGGGATGTGGGGATGACCCCGTCCCGCGGCGGGGGAAGCCGCGGGACGGGGCCGGGACTTTCAGGACAGGGGGTAGGGCAGCGCGTCACCGGTCAGCGGCGTGACCTTCAGCGAGCCGCAGACCGGGCCGGACACCTGGTCCCCCGTGGTCAGTTCGAACGTGGAGTGGTGCAGCGGGCAGGTGATGCGCAGCTTGCGGTCGTTGACGTAGCCGAACAGCAGCCTGCCCTTGCGGTGCGGGCACTCGGCCTGGGTCAGGAACCGCTGTCCCCGCACCTCCACCAGCAGCAGGTCGCCGTTGAGCTGCCGCACGGACACGCCGTCCTGCCGCCGCGGCAAGGGCTCGACCGACGGCACCTCTCCGACCGCCGCGGCGGCACCGGGTGCCACCGCGACCTCGGCCGTCTCCGGCGACGGCACGGTCTCGGCCGTCTCCGGCGGCCGCACCGTCCCGGCCGGCTGCGGGGACGACCCGGTCCCCGCGGCCGGCACCGCTTCGCCGTTCACCCGGCCCGCCACGGCCCCGGCGGTCACCCGACCTCCTTGGCCCGGGCCACCGCGGCGTCGACCGCCTCGGCCACCACGGCGCTGGTCAGCTCCACGCCGGCCCACACCTTGCGCAGGTCCACGCCCTTCTCCTGGTCCAGCTCGCGGATGGCGGTCTGCATCTGCTTGCTGTGGAAGGCGTCGATGTAGAGGTGCTCGGTGTAGTACCGGTCCTGCTCCAACCCCAGCCGCTTGCCCGCCGCCGCGAAGCTGCGGAAGGCGTAGAGCACGCTGGACTCGAAGTAGGAGTAGGCGCCGAGGAAGTAGTCCGGCTCCGGTGCGCGGGCCGCCAGCCAGTAGAACAGGTTGACGAAGCCCAGCACCGGGTCCGCCGCCCGTTCGACGTGGTAGTCCAGGTCGGTGGGCAGGCCCAGTTCGGTGAGCAGCTTGGCGTAGAGCCCCGCGTGCTCCTGGTCGTCGTTGCCGCAGCCGAACTCGTCGATCAGGACCCGGAACACCGCCATCCGCGACCGCGACGGCAGCCGGGGGATGATCGCCAGCAGCGACTGCGACTCGATGAGCCCGTCCACCGCGAACTGCGAGACGATCTCCTTGAACTGCGCCAGGTTCGCTTCCTCGGTGATGAACAGGTCGCTGTCGGACGGGTGGGCCTCCTCGTCGGCCAGCTTCTCGCCCAGCGCCTTGACCAGCTCGCCGCGCGAGGCGAAGGCGGGCGCCGCCGCCTCCAGCTCGTCGGCGCGCCGGACGAAGAAGTCCCGTTCCAGCTGCCGGATCTCGGCGTACTCCGCGGCGGAGGGCACCGAGCGGTTGAGCCGGTACAGCCTGCGCGCGTCGCTCATGCCGCCACCTTCTCCGGCACGACCTGGGCGGTGGAGATGACACCGCGCCGCATCAGCTCTTCCTTCAGCGGCCGGTACCACTCGTCGCCGAACAGCCCGTAGGCCTCGCAGGCGGCGTTGATGCGGTCCTGCAGCTCCGGCCGCGGGTCGGTGAGCATCTCGTTGCACAGGCCCGGTTCCAGGTTCAGCAGCGGGCCGATGAACCCGGCGATGCCGGTGACCTGGAGCAGGAGGTTCTCCCAGCCCTCGAACACGGGGATGCCGGTGTTCGCCCGGGTCATGGCGTTGGTGTAGTCGGCGGAGCCGCTGGACTCCTTGATGCCGACGATGCCGGGCAGCGCGCAGATCCGCAGCAGGGTGTCCAGCTCGATCTTGTTGCCGGACACGGCTTCCTCGTTGTAGAGGAAGATCCCGACGCCGACCGCCTCCCGGATGGTCCGGAAGTGCTCGACGATCTGGTCCTGCGTCACGTCCGCCCCGTACGGGGTGGTGACGACGACCGCGTCGACACCGGCGTCCACCGCCACCTTGGCCCGCGCGACGACCTGCGCGGTGGTGGGCAGCTGGATGCCCGCCAGCACGGGCAGGCCGCGGGAGTGCTTGACGGTGTAGGTGACCACGTCCACCCACTGCCGGTCCGACAGCTTCCAGCCCTCGCCGGTGCTCAGCGCCGGCATCAGGCCGTCGACCTTGCCCTCCAGCGACCCGATCAGGCTGTCCACATCGGACTCGGACACCTCGCCGTGGGCGTCCAGCGGCGTGACCAGGGGAACGATCGTGCCCCGGTAGCTCATGCCCCACCTCCCACTCGCAGGACCAGCGACTGCTTGTAGAGACCTTCCAGCGGCTGCGGGAACGCCGACTCGACGTCGGGCAGCTCGCCCAGCGGCAGGTCGTCCCGGGCGGTCAGCTCCGGGTCGACGGTGTAGAGCGTGCCGCCGCGGTTGAGCACCACCGCGACCGTCAGCCGGTTGCGCAGCGACAACCCGGCCAGTTCCGGGGACTCCAAGGCGCGCTTGAGGTCCTCCTCGGTGTAGCCGATCCGGTCGATCTTCATCTCGGTGTGCAGGACGTCCATGAACGGGTAGTAGGCGTCCTGCTCCGCGCGGCTGTAGCCCCACACCAGGTCGTCGCACGCGCCGACCTGCTCCAGCGGCATCACCGCGCCGGTGGCCAGGCGGGCGACGAAGAACGCCTTGCCGCGCCGCCGGGTGGCCTCGTCCTTGCTGTTCATCGCCATGAACAGCGACGCGTCGATGATCGCCTCACCACTCATTGCGGTTCAGCACCTCGCGCATGGCGGTCATGGCGGCGGCGAACATCTCCGGCTCGCGGGCCAGCGCCAGGCGCACGTAGCGCTCGCCGCGGGCCGGCTCGTGCCAGAAGAAGTACGTGCCGGGCAGCACGTAGACCTCGTTCTCCAGCAGCTTCTCCTGCAGCCGGGACGCGGTCAGGTGCTCGGGCTTGATGCGGAACCAGGCCACGCTGACGTTGACCACCGGCTCGACGTACTCCAGCACGTCGCCGTCGAGCGCTTCCTTGGCCAGCCGCCGGTTCTCCGAGATGACGTTGCGCACCGAGGCGAAGCCGTCCTCGATGGAGTCCTCGACGTACTGGGCGACCATGTTGAGCACGAACGGCGAGACGTTGAGCAGCACCGAGGTGTGGAGGTTGTAGACCTCCTCCTGGATGTCGTCGCTCGGGGTGATCATGGCGCACTTGGCGTCCTGGATCGGCCACGTCTTGCCGGTGTCCTCGATCGCCAGGTAGGTCACGCCCGAGCTCTCCAGCAGCTCGTAGATGTCGACCCGGCCGATGCGCTCGTCGGCCAGGGCGAAGGCGGCGAAGCAGTGGTCGATCAGCAGGACCTTGTTGTGGTCGACGCAGAACCGGACGACCTCCTCGAAGCCGCTGCGGCCGTCCTTGAGGAGGCTGAACCCGGTGGGGTTGTTGGGGTCGACCAGGAACAGCGCGTCGGTCTGGACCTCGCGGACGAGGTTGTCGTAGATGCTCGACACGTCGTGGATGTTGGTCTCGTCGATCGGGCGCACGTCGACCTGCATGTTCTTGAGCAGGTCCACCAGGTTGTCGAAGCACGGCTCGACCAGCGTGACCGACAGGTTGCGGTTCTTGAGGAACATCGCCGCGACCATGGTGGAGATGCTGGCCGCGTAGGACAGCATGGTCTTCTGCTTGGGCACGTTGGGCTGCTTGTGCAGCCGGAAGAAGGCGTCGATGAACCGCTTCTCGTAGTACGACTGCAGACCCTGCTCGGCCTCGTACCACAGCTCCGGTAAGCTCGCGACGATCTTCTCCTGGCTGCGCGACTGCCGCTGGTGCGTGTGCGCGTCGGCGAGGTTGAACCGGGTCTTCAGGGCCAGGATCTCGTGCTGGGTCAGGTCCACGAACGCGCTGACGTCGGGCGTGGTCGTCGTGGTGTCCGTACTGGTGCTCATCGAGGAATACCCCCAGGATAGTTTTCGACACAGACGAGCACCGGGAACCGAATCGTCCCGGTCGTTTTGAGTGATCGGAAAGCAAGCGAGTGACAGGTGGACATCGTCCGCCGATCCCCCGTTTCGGTGTCTGACTCTCCGCTGCTGCGGCGTGTCCCACCGTAACCACGGTAACTCCGCCGTAACAATAACAAGCAGATCACGATTGATCCAGGACCGAAAGGCCGACTTCGCGCCGCCGAGGGGTGCAACCTGCGCTTTTATTCAGGCCATTGGATTTCGCTATGGGTGCGGACACGCGAAATCCCAGCCCTGGGGCCGGGATTTTGTCGCGTGGGAACCGGCGGGTCGCGCGAATACCCGCAATAGGTCGTGCTTATGCGGCGGAGCGTTTGAGGAGTTCGGCCACCACCTCGGGTTCGTCTTTGGTGATGACCGGCCAGCCGACACCGTAATCGCCCGCCCAGCTCACCTCGATACCGGGGTTCGCGTGGTCGGACCCGTCGGGCAGGAACAGGTGCGGACTGCAGTTCACCGTTTCCGTGGCGGAAATCGAGGCCTGCTCGGACAGCAGCTTTCTGGCGCGACCGTCGTCCAAGGCCTCCGCGAGCGCCTTGACGTCCACGACGCCCGTGCTTTCCGCGACGTCGAGGATCACGTGGTAGTTGGCGATGCTGCGGCTTTGCGCCCAAAACGCCTTGCGCAGGCCCAGGTCCAGCGCTTCGGAGGCCGCGAAGCCCTGTTCCTTGGCCGCTTGCACCGCTTCCAGCGCCAACAACGTGCTCGACGGGTACAGCCAGTCCTTGTCCTGCCACAGCTGCCAGCCCGCCTCGGGTTCCAGGCTCGCCGTCCGGCCCACCTCGCTGTCGGTGCCGGTGCGCGGGCTGGGCGCCTTGTTCAGCAGTTCCAGCGGGAAGGCGCGGTGGTCGAAGGAGACCCGGTCCTCCAGGCCCAGGTCGCGCCGCGCCTTGTGCAGGCGGTGCACGGTGACGTGGGCGAAGGAGCACCAGATGTCGGAGAAGATCACGACGACCCCGGGCGGGGGCGTCAGGTCGTGCGTGGACATGGTCGCCTTTCCGAGATACCGGCTTTCGAGGGTGGCTAGCTGGTGAGGTCCGCGCGGGCGGCGGCGAGTTCGGCTTCGTGGCGCTCCAGCACCACTTCCGGGTCGAGGTCCTCCGGCGGCAGCCACGGCGTCATCGTGGGGATCTTGCGCATGGCTTCCAGCAGGGCCTCGGTGCGGCCGGTGGCGACCGGGCCGTGCGCGCTGAGCACCGTCTTCGGGTTCACCGCGCGGATCAAGTCGATCACCTTGTCGAACTTGTCCTGGTCCACCAACGACGTCCAGGGCGCGTTGGCGCGGGTGAACAGGGCCAGGCCGTCGTAGTAGTCGTTCTCGGCGACGTCCTCGGCGTGCGAGGCGAACTCCGGCAGCACGGCGCCGAAGCTGTCCGCGCTGAACAGGGTCTCCAGCTTCTGGTCGTACACCGCGATGGTGGACGGGGCGTCGTAGGCCGGCGGGCGCAGGATGGTGATCTTGCGGTCGCCCAGGTCCAGCGAACGGCCCGGGTTGACCGCGCGCACCCGGTGCTGCGGCACGTTCCAGTACTCGGCGAGCCGGTCCACCGACAGCTGGTTGGTGATCAGGGTCGCGTTGGGCGCGGCGGCCAGGATCTCGCGCAGGCTGCCCACGTGGTCGCGGTCGTCGTGGGTGACCACGACCCACTTCAGGTCCTTCGGGTCGACCAGGTTCCACACCTCCTGGTCGAACCGGCCCGCGTCGATGGGCAGGCCGGCGTCGACCAGGACGGGCTCGTGCGCTCGGATGAGGTACGAGTGCACGGGCAGCACCCCGGCACCCGCGATGGGTAACTGCGAGGGCAGGACGAACACCTCGGGCGCGGCGTTGTAAGGCGTCAGCACGGCGTCTCACTTCCGGGTCGGGGCGGGAGTTGTCACTTGGCGATCTGGACCAGCACGGAGCCGGCGATGAGCAGCGCGACGCCGGCCAGGCGCGCGGGGGTGAGCTTGCGGCGGGGCAGGCGGAACAGGCCGTTCTGGTCGATGGCCGCGGAGGCGAGCTGCTGGCCGGTGACGGTGAACGCGACCGTGGTGGCCGCGCCGATCTCGGGGATGAGCAGGAAGGTGACCGTCACGTAGGCCGCCGCGCACGCGCCGCCCAGCCAGCCCCACCACGGCATCGCCTTGAGGCCGTCGAACTTCGGCTTCGGGGTCTTGCCGGTGGACACCAGGACCGCGAGCACGATCGCGATCGCCAGCACCGCCACGATGAAGCTGACCAGGGCCACCGCGAAGGGTGCGCCGAGGTCGGCGCGCAGCTTGGCGTTGACCGCGCCCTGGACCGGCAGCACGCCACCGGCGATCACGCCCAGGACGAGCCACCCGGTCTGGCTGGCCAGCGCGGGTCGGGTGTCGGCGGGCGTGGCGGTGCCCGGACCGGCCTTGATGGCTTGGTTCTGGCCGCGCACGACCACCGAGATGCCGACGACGACGGCCGCCGCGCCGAGCACGATCAGCAGGTTCAGCGGCACCTGCTTGACGCCGATGAGCCCGCCGAGGTCGAGCACGAGGGAGGCGAGCATCTGGCCGGTCACCCAGAGGCCGACGGTGGTCACCGCGCCCAGCCGGGGGATCAGCAGGATGCCGCTGGTGATGTAGAGGGGGCTGGCCAGACCGCCGAGCAGGTGCCACCAGGTCGCGTCCCCGATCCCGCCCAGCGCGCCGATGCTGCCGGTCAGGATCGCCACCACGGCCAGCAGTCCCGCGGCGACCGAGAGCTGGAGGGTCGAGGCCCCGTAAGGCGTGCCCACCGCCCGGTTGAGCTGGAGGTTCACCGAGGCCTGCACCGCGAGGAGGGTGCCGACCAGCAGCGCCGATGCGAGGAGTGCGAGGTACATGCCGGCAATGTAAGCACTAAGTGGACGCGGTGTCCACTTAATGGCTTCGAGGCCGTATGGTGGTGCGCATGTCGATCGAGGTCGCTCTGTCGGGCGGCGGGCGTCCGCGCGAGCGGGCCGACGCCGCGCGCAACCGCACCAAGGTGCTGACCGCCGCCGAGCGGCTGTTCGCCGAGGCGGGCGGCACGACCGCGGTCACCATGGAGGACATCGCCCGCGCGGCGGGCGTCGGCCGGGCCACGCTGTACCGCCGGTACCCGGACACGACGTCCATCGCGCAGGCCCTGCTGGACGCGCACGAGACCGAGCTCCAGGACAAGATCCTCCGCGGTGCCCCACCCCTGGGACCGGGCGCGCCACCGCGCGAGCGGCTGGGCGCGTTCTACGCGGCGATGGTGGACCTGCTCGAACGGCACCTGCACCTGGTGCTGGGCGCCGAAACGGGCCGTGCGCGGTTCCGCACCGGCGTGTACGCGTTCTGGCGCCGGCACGTGCAGCTGTTGTTGCCCCCCGACACGCCCCAAGCCGTGGTGGACGCCCTCATGGCCCCTCTCGCGCCCGAGCTGTACGAGTACCAGCGCCGGGTGCGCGGCCTGACGCCCGGCCAGATCGTCGCCGGCCTGACCTGGCTCAGCGCGCGCTGCTGCGACTGAACCGGGGCACTAGGTGGACACGGCGTCCACTTATGCCACTATGGGGTGGCCCGTGAGTCGCGGCGAACACCTGGAAGGACGTTGCATGGACAAGAGCAAGATCGGGATCGTCTTCGGCAGCCTCACGCCGCCGGAAGGGCTGACCGCGGGCGCGGCGCAAGCGGAGCGGCTCGGGTTCGGCGAGGTGTGGTTCTCCGAGGACTGCTTCTTCACCGGCGGCCTGTCCGGCCTGACGCTGCTGCTCGCCGCCACCGAGCGGGTGCCCGCCGGCCTCGGGCTGGCCAGCATCGTGACCCGGCACCCGGCCGTGCTGGCGATGGAACTGGCGGGCCTGGCCCGCACCTACCCCGGCCGCGTGCGCGCCACCATCGGCCTGGGCAACGGCTTCTGGTTGCAGCAGATGGGGTTGACGCCCGAGAAGCCGCTGACCGCGGTGAAGGAGACGTTAGACGTCCTGCGCGACCTGCTGTCCGGGCAGAACGTCAACCGCACCACCAGCACCCACCACTACGGCGACATCAAGCTCGAGTTCCCGCCGGAGCAGGTGCCGGAGCTGTGGATCGGCGCGGTCAACGAGAAGGCCCTGCGGGCGTCCGGCGAGAAGGCCGACGGCGTCCTGCTGTCCGTGCTGTCCGGCCCGACCTACGTCTCCTGGGCACGCGGCCTGGTGGACGAAGCCGGTCGCGGCCTCCCGCTGACCGCCTTCGTCCTGGCCGCCGTGGACGACGACGACCAGGCCGCCCGTGACGCCGTGCGCGGCGCGGTCGGCTTCTTCCTCAAGGCCGAGTCGCACACCGCGCTGGTCGGCCAGTCCCCGTTCGCGGACGACATCCGCAAGCGCGTCGCGGCGCTCGGCCCGGACGAGGACCTGACCGTCGAGGACGAGTGGGTCGACGAGTTCGCCGTCGCCGGCAGCCCGGCCAAGGTCCGCGCGCAGCTGCAGGGCCTGCTGGACGCGGGCGCCACCTCGCTGGGCCTGTGGCTGTTCCCGCCGGACCAGGCGTCCACGCAGCTGGAGCGCCTGGCCAACGAGGTCCTCGCGGACTGACCGCCCACTGAAGCTGACCGGTCCCCCGACACCGGTCACGGGACGGCGTTCTGCCACGCGCCGGCAGGACGCCGTCCCCGTCAGGGCACGTGCCGGAACGCCGCGCGGTTGGCGTTCGGGGTCGCGCCCATTACGTCCTTGAAGTGGTCGCGGAACGTCGTGGTGGAGCCGAAACCGACCTCGGCGGCGATCTCCCGTTCGCCGAGCACTCGTCGCTGGGCTGCGCGATCTGCGACCCGGTGATCGCGGTGTGGTGCTTCGCCGGCGGGCCGTCGTTCCGCCGTGGAACGCTCGACGCATGAAGGTCGTGGTGGTGGGGGCGGGACTGGCCGGGGTGACGGCGGCACGGGAGTTGCACCGCGCGGGTGTGGACGTCACCGTGCTGGAGGCGGCGGACCGGGTCGGCGGGCGGGCGCACACCGTGGTGTCGAGCCAGGGTTCGGCCGTGGACCTGGGCGGGATGTGGCTCGGCCCGAAGCACCACGCCCTGTCCCGGCTCGCCGCCGAGCACGGGGTTCCCACCTTTCCCACGCCCACGAACGGCAAGCGGCGCATCCTCGACGGCCGGCCCACCCGGGCGTGGCCGGCGGTGCTGGTGGGCGGAGCCGCGTTGCTGCGCCTCTCCTTCCCCTCGGGGGACGACCGCACGACCATCGCGGACTGGTTGTCCCGACTCCCCCACCCGGCCGCGCGCCGGCTCGTGGAGGTCGTGGTGGCGGAAGCGCTCGCCGCCGACACCGACCAGATCACCCGGCAGGCGTTCGCGTCCTCGGTCCGCTCGTCGGGCGGGCTGCTCGCCATGCTCGGCACCTCCGGCGGGGCGCAGGACGCCCTGCTCACCGGGGGTGCCGGCGCACTGGTGGCCCGGATCGCGGCCGACCTGTCCGTCCACCTGTCCCGCCCGGCCACCGCGATCACCCGCACCGACTCGGCCGTCACGGTCGACACACCGGACGGACCGATCCGGGCGGATCACGCCGTCATCGCCGTGCCGCCACCGGTGTCCGCCGAGATCCACCACGACCCACCGCTCCCGCCCAGCCGCGCACTGGTCGAGCAGAACACCGTGATGGGCACCATCTACAAGGCGATCGCCGTGTACGAGCGACCGTTCTGGCGCACCGCGGGCTGGAGCGGCGAGGTGATCTCCCTGACCGGCCCGGTGCCGGCGGTCTTCGACGTCTCGCCCCCGGGCGGCCCTGGCCACCTGGGTTTCCTGGTCCCCGGCCACCGCGCCCGCACCTTGTCCGCACTGTCCACAGAGGACCGCCGGGCGACCGTCCTGCGCACCGCCGCCCAGGCCTTGGGTGCCGCCGCGCTGACCCCCGTCGACTGGCACGAGAAGTCGTGGCACGACGACCCCCACGTCCGGGGCGGCTACTCCGCGCTCCCCCGGCCCGGGAAGTACACGGCGACCCGCCAACCCCCGACCCCGGTCGGCCGCCTGCACTGGGCGGGCACCGAGACCTCCGACGCCTGGCCGGGCTACCTGGAGGGTGCGGTCCGCTCCGGCCTGCGCGCGGCCCGCGAGGTTATCGGACGGCGGTGACCCGCTGGGTCTCCAGCCACTGGTCGAACGTGGTCGGCGCGATGCGTGCGCCCTCGCCCGGCAGCAGCACGTTGCCCGCCATCTCCACCCCGATCACGCCGTCCCACGTGGGCACGAGCTTCACGTCCCGGCCCTGCGCCTGGTGCGTCCGCCGCGCCATGTCCACCAGGTCGTGCCGCTCCGGACCGGCCAGGCCGGGGTGCAGCCCCACCGGCTCACCGGTCGCCACCTCCGCCAGGAACTCGGCCACGTCCGCGGGCGCCACCGGCTGCACGAGCAGCGGCGGCAGGGTGGCCACGCCGTCCCGCTCGGTCCAGCCGGCGACCATCGCGGCGAAGTCGTGGAATTGGGTCGCGGGCACGATGGACCACGGCACGCCACCGGCCTGGACCAGCCGTTCCTGCTCGCGCTTGCCGTAGTAGTGGTCGTTGCCGTCGACGCCGTGGATGCCCACGATCGACAGCAGCACGTGGTGCCGCACGCCCGCACGCCGTTCCGCCGCGAGCAGGTTGGTGGTCGTGGTGGCGAAGTACTCGACCAGCTTGTCCCGTTCGAGCGCGGGGCCGTTGGTGGCGTCCACGACCGCGTCCACGCCGGTCAGCGCCTGGTCCAGGCCCTCGCCCGTGATCAGGTCCACGCCCAGCGAGCGGCTGATGCCCACGACCTCGTGCCCGGCGCGCTCCAGGACGGCGACGGTGAGGGCGCCGATGTTGCCGGTGGCTCCCGCGACTGCGATCCGCATGACCATCTTCCTCTCTGTGGGTACCTCCGCACGCTATCTCGGACCAAACAGATCCGCAATGTCTGAGATACACTCCACGGCGTGAAGCTGCCCGTGAGCACCGAATGGCTGTTGCACTGCGCCACCACCCTGGCGCAGCTGGAACCGGGCGCCACCGCCTCGGCGGCGCAGCTCGCGGAGTACTACGACCTGCCCGCGCCCTACCTGGCCAAACAGCTCCAGTCGCTGGTCAAGGCGGGCATCCTCACCGCCACCACGGGTCCGCGCGGCGGGTTCCGCCTGGGCCGACCGGCCGCGGACATCACCCTGCTGGACATCGTCACCGCCGTCGACGGCGCGGCCTCGCCCTACGAGTGCCAGGAGATCCGGCAG
The DNA here is from genome assembly GCF_003634995.1 of Saccharothrix variisporea. Lineage (GTDB taxonomy): Bacteria > Actinomycetota > Actinomycetes > Mycobacteriales > Pseudonocardiaceae > Actinosynnema > Actinosynnema variisporeum. The sequence continues at coordinate 1,346,671 of NZ_RBXR01000001.1, forward strand.
CGCGGCAAGGGCGCGCTGCCCGCCGAGGACTGCCGGGACGCGTGCATCCTGGCCCGCAAGATGGCCGACGCGCACAAGGCCTGGAAGCAGAGCCTCGCCGAGGTGTCCTTGGCGGACGTCCTCGGCGAGCTGCCCCCGACCGCGCCGGCCCGCACGCGGTCCAGGATCGCCCTCACCGGGCGGAAGTGATCACGCCTCGCGCGCCCACGCCTTGCGCAGGGCGAGCTTGCCGCCGGTGTGCAGCAGGGCACCCGAGTAGATCCGGCTCGCCAGCAGCACGACCAGCACCACCGTCGCGGCCAGCAACCCCAGCGCCAGGACCGCCTCCCACGCCGCCGCCTGCTGCGCGAACATCCGCACCGGCATGGCGATCGCCGAGGTGAACGGCACGTACGACAGCACCTGCATCACGGTGGCGTCGTCGGCGAACACCATCACCGCGAAGTACGGCCCCATCACCAGCATCATCACCAGGCCCATGCTGGACCCCAGGTCCTCCTGCCGGCTGACCAGCGACCCGGCCATGGCCCACATCCCCGCCAGCAGCAGGTAGCCCAGCACCAGGAACGGCACGAACCACCCCAGCGCCGGCCCGACCACCGCCAGCAGCTCGTGGTGCCCGCCCAGCCGCAACGCGATCGGCGCGGCCACCGCCAGCACCACCGCCTGGCCGAGCGTCAGCAGGGTGTGCCCGACGATCTTGCCCGCCAGCAGCGCCCGCACCGGCACCGTGGCCACCAGGATCTCCACGATCCGGGTCTGCTTCTCGATCACCGTGCTCTGCGCGATCGCCGCGCCGCCCGCGCCGAAGATCAGGAACACCAGCGCGAACACCATGATCGCCACCGTGCGCGGCCCCTGCCCCACCACCGACGCGTCGAGCAGCTGCACGGGCGGCGCGGTGCGCAGGGCGGCGACGACGCTGTTCGGCGGATCGTTGAGCGCGAGCACCTTCACGCCGGACCCGTCCGGCACGACCGCCGCCTCGACGTCCTCCGACCGCACCAACCCCTCGGCTTCGTCCACACTGGACACCTGGCGCACGTCCAGTCCGCTGTCCGCCAACGCTTCCACGGCCTGCGTGCCCACGGCGGCGACCTTCTTCGGCCCGTCGCCGAACACCGTCGGCAGGATCGACAGGGCGAACAACCCCACCACGACCACCAGGAAGCCGATCCAGAACCCCTTGCTGCGCACCAGGCTGCGCACCTCGCGCTCGGCCACCAGCCGCGTCGCGCCCACGAACCGGGACATCAGATCGCCTCCCTGAAGATCTCGTCCAGCGTCGGCACGACCGGGCTGAAGCTCCGCACGGTCCCCTTGCGCAGCGCGGTGTCCAGCACGACCTGGTCCGCGCCCTCGTCGTCGAGCTCGAACACCGCGCGCGGCCCGTCCACGTCCACCACCCGCACCCCGGGCACGTCCCGCACCCACCCGGCGTCCCCGCCGACGACGAGCTCGAACCGCGTGGTGCCGTAGCGCTCACGCAGCTCGTCCCGCGCGCCGGCGGCGGTGATCCGACCCCCGGAGATGATCACGACGTCGTCGCACAGCCGTTCCACCACCGACAACTGGTGGCTGGAGAACAGCACCGGCACCCCGCGGGCGGCGCGCTCGCGCAACACGCCCAGCACGGTCTCCACGGCGATCGGGTCCAGGCCGGAGAACGGCTCGTCCAGGATCAGCAGCACCGGGTCGTGCACCAGCGCGGCGGCGACCTGCGCGCGCTGCTGGTTGCCCAGCGACAGCTCCTCCAGCTTGTCCCCGGCCCGCTCGGACAGCTCCAGGCGGTCCAGCAGCTCGGCGGTGTTGCGGCGCGCGGTGGCCTGGTCGAGGCCGTGCAACTGGCCCAGCCACGCGATCTGCTCGGCGACGCCCATCTTCGGGTAGAGCCCGCGTTCCTCGGGCATGTACCCGAACCGCTGCCGCAGCTCGCCGTCCACCTCGGCGCCGTCCCAGCGGACGGACCCGCCGTGCGCGGACAGCACCCCCAGCACGATCCGCATGGTCGTGGTCTTGCCGGCCCCGTTGGCCCCCAGGAACCCGGTCATCCGCCCGGGACGGACCTCGAACGACACGTCGTCGAGGACCCGGTGATCGCCGAAACTCCGGCTGATCGACGTCACTGTCAACATGCCGGCAACGCTATGCGCTGGCGCCGGCGAGCACGTCCGGCGCGAGATCGACTCCCGGGGTCCTCCGCGAGGAGGATGCCCTACGACCGCCCCGGCGCGACGATCCCCTGCTCGTAGGCGAACACCACGGCGTGCGTCCGGTCCCGCAGGCCCAGCTTCGCCAGGATGCGCGACACGTGCGTCTTCACCGTCGTCTCGCCCAGGTACAGCGCCGCCGCGATCTCGGCGTTGCTCGCCCCGCGCGCCAGGTGGACCAGCACCTCGAACTCGCGGTCGGTCAGCTCCGGGGGCCTGCGCGCGGGCGCGTCGGGTGCGGGCGTGGTGAACCGGGCGATCACCCGGCGGGTGACCTCGGGCGACAGCAGGGCGTCGCCGCGCGCCACCACCCGCACCGCGTCCACCAGGTCCTCCGGCGAGGAGTTCTTCAGCAGGAACCCGCTCGCCCCGGCCCGCAACGCCTCGAACAGGTAGTCCTCGCGGTCGAAGGTGGTCAGGATCACGACCTTGATCGGGCTGTCCGCCCCGGCCGGGCCGAGGATGCGCCGGGTGGCCTCCAGCCCGTCCAGCACGGGCATCTGGACGTCCATCAGCACCACGTCCGGGCGCAGCCGCCCGACCACCTCGACCGCCTCCGCGCCGTCGCGCGCCTCGCCGACGACCTCGACGCCGTCCTCCGTCCCGAGGATGACCCGGAACCCGGCGCGCACCAGGTCCTGGTCGTCCACGAGCACCACGCGCACGGTCATGCCGGGAACCTCGCCAGCACCCGGTACCCGCCGCCGCGGCGCGGCCCCGCCTCCAGCGCACCGCCGTGCACCGCGACCCGCTCCCGCATCCCCACCAGGCCGAACCCGCCCGAACCGGACGTCACCCCGCGGCCGTCGTCGGTCACCTCGACCTCCAACGACTGCTCCAGGAACCGCACCCGCACGTCCGCGCCGGCCGCGCCCGCGTGCTTCACCACGTTGGTCAACGCCTCCTGCACGATCCGGTACACCGACAACGCCACGCCCTCCGGCACCGGCCGGGGCTCCCCGTACACGCCGTGCACGACTTCCAGCCCCGCCGAGCGGGCCATCGCCGCCAGCTCCGGCAACTGGTCCAGGCCCGGCGAGGACGTCTGCGCACCCAGCACCTCGTCCGCCGGTGCCGCCTCCTCCGGTCCCGGCTCCTCGGCGGGGTCCGCGCGCAGCACGCCGAGCAGCCCGCGCAGCTCGCCGATCGCGGTGCGGGCCGTGTCCTCCACGGTCTGCAGGGTGGACCGGGCCAGGTCGAGGTCGCGGTCCAGCACCCGCCGCGCGGCACCGGCCTGCACGCCCATGACCGACACGTGGTGCGCCACCACGTCGTGCAGGTCGCGCGCGATGCGCACGCGCTCGGCGACCACCGCGCCGCGCATGTTCTGCTCCTGCGACCGCCGCAGCTCCTCGGCCCGGTGCTCCAGCTCTTCCTTGCGCCGCGCGGAAAGCCAGGCCGTGTTGCCGAAGTGGTAGGCGGACAGGAAGAACAGCACGTTGAACGCGACCCCGTAGAGCACCGACGCGAGCACGGGGTCCAGCGGCCCGACGGCGTTCTCGAACGGCCCCACGGGTTCGAGCAGCTCCCGCACGAGGCTGAACCCGAGCCAGCCGAACATCCCCACGACCACGCCGATCCGCGCCACCCGCGCCCGCACCCGGTCGCGGCTCCACGCGCCGGCCGTGTAGATGGCGGTGAACAACGCGATCGACGGCACGAGGTTGTCCGCGACGTGCCGGGCCTGCCCGGCGATGAACACCGCGCTGACCACCAGCAGCACCGTCAACGGGTACCGGCGCCGCACCGCGAGGGGCAGGCTGATGCCCGCGCCCCACAGCAACTGCTCGACCAGCGTGGAGATCGTCTCGTCGTGCACGAACGCGCCCATGCTGCGCACCAGCACGGTCACCGCGGCCGCGCCGGCCAGCACGGCGAGCGCGAGCCACACGTCCTGGCGGCGCTGGGCGGCGGTGGGTCCGGGTCGGCGCCACTGGCTCCACGGGTCGGGGGTCGTCACGGGCGGAACGGTAACCGATGTTGCCGTCCGCCCAACCGTGCGGTACGGTGGTGCTGTCCATCGAGCGGATGTTGGCCCTTCGCCTCCCGCAGGACGTCTCCACTCAAGGCTCGAACCCCTCTCTTCGTGGTTCGCCTTCACCTCCGCGCCACCTGGCGCGCGTCTGTCCGGAAAGGACACCCACCCATGACCGCAACCCTGTTCAAAGAACCCGAGATCCAGGCGTCGACGCCCGTCGCCGGCGTCCTGGACGTCCAGCAAGACCACGCTTACCTGCGCACCACCGGGTACCTCCCCGGACCGGCGGACGTGTACGTGCCACCGGCTGTGGTGCGCCGCCACGGACTGCGGCGCGGCGACCTGGTGGCCGGCGCGTCCGGCACCGCCACCGGCAAGCAGAAGTTCCCGCCGCTGGTGCGGGTCGACGCCGTCAACGGCGAGGACCCGGCGAAAGCCTTGCGGCGGCCCGATTTCTCGACGCTGGTGCCCGTGCACCCGACCGAGCGGCTGCGCCTGGAACACGACCCGCACGAGTTGACCACCCGCGTGGTGGACCTGGTGATGCCGATCGGCAAGGGCCAGCGCGCCCTAGTCGTGGCACCGCCCAAGGCGGGCAAGACCAGTGTGCTGCAAGCGATCGCGCGCGGCATCAGCCGCAACAACCCCGAGTGCCACCTGATCGTCGTGCTGGTCGGCGAGCGGCCCGAGGAGGTCACCGACATCCAGCGCGGCGTGCCCGGCGAGGTCGTGGCGTCCACGTTCGACCGCTCCCCCGCCGAGCACACCGCGTCCGCCGAACTGGCGATCGAACGCGCGAAGCGGCTGGTCGAGGAGGGCAAGGACGTGGTCGTCCTGCTCGACTCGCTGACCCGCCTGGGCCGTGCCTACAACCTCGCCGCGCCCTCGAACGACCGCATCCTGTCCGGTGGCGTCGGCGTGAGCGCCTTGTTGCCGCCCAAGCGGCTGCTGGGCGCAGCCCGCAACATCGAGGACGGCGGCTCGCTGACCATGATCGCGACCGCCCTGGTGGAAACCGGTTCCACCGGTGACAACCTGATCTTCGAGGAGTACAAGGGCACCGGCAACGCCGAGCTGAAGCTGGACCGCAAGACCGCCGGCCGCCGCGTGTTCCCGGCCGTGGACGTCGAGCAGTCCAGCACGCGCAAGGAGGAGCTCCTGCTCGCCCCCGACGAACTGGCCGTCACGCGCGCCCTGCGCCGCGCGCTGGAGTCCCGGGACGTCGACGTCCTGCTCGACGGCCTGCGCAAGACCCGCACCAACGCCGAGTTCCTGGCCGGCCTCACCCGCGGGTGACGCCGAGTTCCCGGCCGGCCTCACCCGCGCGTGACGCCGAGTTCCCGGCCGGCCTCACCCGCGCGTGACGTCGGGCTGCCGGTAGAGCGCGACCAGGACGCCGTGCACGGCCTCGCCCTCCCCGGCGTCCTCCGCGTCGTCCACGACGTCCCGCAACGCCTTCGCCATCCGCGCCGCGACCTCCTCGGTCAGCCGCAGGTGCCGCAGCACGACCAGCGGCTGCTCCGCCGCCCGCGCCACCTCCTCGCCGACCGCGCCGAAGATCGCCTGGGTGTGCTCGGCCGGGGAACTGCTGTAGGACATGCGCTTGGCCGCGCGCTGGTAGTACTGCTCGGTCCCGCCGCGCACCTTCCGCTCCTCCACCACCCGCACCAGGCCGGCCTCTCGCAGCACCTTGAGGTGGTGACCGACGTTGCCCTTCCGCTCGTCGAGGGCGACCGCGAGTTGGCTGGTCGTCGCCGGTTCACGGCCGAGCGCGAACAGCAACCGCTGCCGCAGCGGGTGGGACAGCGCCTTGAACTGCTCGGGCGTGCCGATCTCCAGCCAGTCGTCCACCGGGAAAGTGTCTAACTCTCTTGACGCTTTCGCAAGCGCGCTGCTCTACTCCCCGCCATGGACACCACGTCGATCATCACCCGGACCCGCGCGCTGCTGGTGGAGCACTACGTGTTCCCCGAGGTCGCGGCCGAGCTGGACGGCTTCCTGGCCGGCCGCACCGCCCGCTACGCCGCCGCGACCACGCCCGCCGAGCTCGCCGAACTGGTCACCGAGGACCTCCAGTCCGTCAACGGCGACCGGCACCTGCGCCTCAAGCACCACGCGGACGAGGTGCCCGAGGGCGACGACGCGGCCTCGGAGCAGCAGATGCGCCGGGAGCTGGACCTGGCGATGGGCGGCGTGCCCGGACTGCGGCGGCTGCCCGGCGGCGTGGCGCACCTGGAACTGGCGCCCCACCTGTTCCCGGTCGAGCTGTGCGCGGACGCCATCGCCGCCGCCTTCACCCTCGTGTCGCGGGCGCACGCCCTCGTCCTGGACCTGCGCCGCAACCGGGGCGGCGACCCGCACACGGTGGCCCTGGTGTGCGGCCACCTGCTGGCCGAGCCGACCCACCTCAACACCATGTACCACCGCGAGGACGAGTCCTACCACCAGTTCTGGAGCTCGCCGGTGGTGCCGGGCGCGCGCTTCGACCCGGCCCGACCGGTGTACGTGCTGACCAGCGCCACGACGTTCTCCGCCGCCGAGGAACTGGCCTACGACCTCCAGCAGCTGGGGCGGGCCACCGTCGTCGGCGAGACCACCGGCGGCGGCGCCCACCCCGGCGCGGGTTCACCGTCCACCCGCACCTGGAGGCCACCATCCCCACGGCCCGCGCGATCAACCCCGTGTCGGGCACGAACTGGGAGCTGGTCGGCGTGACCCCGGACATCGCGGTGCCCGCCTCGGAAGCCCTCGACCGCGCGTACCGCGAGGCCCTGGCCGAACTGGACCGCCGGGGCGGCGACGCGCCTTCCGTCACCGAGGCCCGTGCCGCCTTGCTGCAGGTCCGGTAACACCCTGTGCTCACGTCAACCGGCCCAGGCCAGTAGCGGTTCGTGTCGTTCCGGTGCGCGGAGGGCGGCCATGGCCTGGCGTTCCAGCTGTCGGATGCGTTCGCGGGTCACCCCGACCCGCTCCGCGACCTGCTGCAACGTGCACGGCTCGCCCCCGTGCAAGCCGTAACGCAGGGTGATGATGAGCGCTTCGCGGGGTGGCAGGGTGTCCACCAGCGCCCGCAGCTCCTCCGCCAGCGCGCGGTGCTCGGCGACCTCCGGCGCGGACAGCACGTCGGTGTCCTGGATGAGGTCGGCGACCCGGGTCTCCCCGTCGTCGCCGACCGGCGTGTCCAGGCTGATCGCCTCCCGCCCGATCCGCCGCAGCTCGGCGACGCGTTCGGGGGTCGTCCCGGCCGCCTCGGCGAGGTCCTCGACGGTCGGGTCCCGGCCCAGGGCCAGGTGCAGCTTGCGCTCGAGCTTGCCCAGCTTGGCGATCTCCTCCACCACGTGCACCGGCAGCCGGACCGTGCGGGTGTGGGTGGCGATGGCGCGTTCGATCGCCTGCCGGATCCACCAGGTCGCGTAGGTGGAGAACTTGTAGCCCTTGGCGTAGTCGAACTTCTCCACCGCGTGCATGAGCCCCAGGTTGCCCTCCTGGACCAGGTCCAGCAGCGGCAGGCCGCGGTGGTAGTGCTTCTTGGCCACCGACACCACGAGCCGGAGGTTGGCGCGGATCATGTGGTCCATCGCCGCCTGGCCCTCGCGGACCAGGGCCTCCAGGTCGCGGCGCCGGTCGTCGTGCGGTCCGTCCCGGTCGAGGTCGCCCCGGCGGAGCAGTTCCTCCGCGTACACCCCGGCCTCGATGCGCTTGGCCAAGGCGACCTCCTGGGCGGCGTCCAGCAGGGGCGTCGCCGAGATCTGCCGCAGGTACTGGCGGACCAGGTCCGGTTCGTCGTCGCGCTCGGCGGGTTCGGCGCGCCGGTGCGGTGTCATCGTGGGTCACCTCCCACGACAGGGGTAACCGCACCGGCGGGCGGTCACACCGTCCGCACGTAGTGGGCGGCCCACACCTCGTGGGCGTCGTGGTGGGACTCGACACCGGCGAAGAACGCGTCGGCCACCGCCTCGAACTCGGCGTCGTCGCCGTCGAAGCCCTGGAACTCGGGGCTGAACACGGCGAACCCGTCCGGGTGCCCGGCGGGCCGGTAGAGCACCGCGATGGTGAGCGTGCGCGGCGCGAGCCCGTACTCCACCGCCTCGACCAGCAGGGCGTCCACCGGTCCGGAGTCCTTGTGGACGTACGCGTCCACGACCATGACCGCCCGGGTGGCGCCGTGCTCGTTGTCCTCGAGAGCCCGCTGGGCGGCCCGCGCGCCCTCGGCGATGTCGTCGGCCATCACCCGATCCAGGAACCGTTCGCCCTGCGGGTTCTCGTGGGCGAACATCGGGATGAGCGTCTCGCCTTCGGAGACGCTCCAAATGCCATGCGCGGCAAGGAAACCTGCCATCGACGCGGTTTCGATCATCGAGCCAGTATGCCAACCCCCTTTCACGCCACCACCAGCGACGCCACCGCCAGCGCGAGGAACGCCGTCGGGTACCCGACGTCCCTCCACACCCGAGCCCGCACGACCACCGCCACCGCCCCGACGAAGTACAGGACCAACCCGACCGCAGCGGCCACCCCCACCACCGGCACGACGAACCCGGCGAGCAACCCCACCGCCCCCGCGGCCTTGACCAGTCCCAACGGCACGATCCACGAAGCCGGCAGCCCGTACCCGGCCATGTTCTTCAACACCCACTTGCTCCGACCGAAGTCGACGGCGGCAGCGACAAGATTGGCGACCACGGTCACCCCGATAACAACCACATAAGCGACAGTCACCCCTCAACCTTCTTCGCGCCCACCTGTTCACGTCCAATACCAGCTTCTATAACGTGGCGGAATGGATGTGGACACGCGTTTGGTCCGCGCTTTCCTGGCCGTGGCCAAGGAGGGCAACCTGACCCGGGCCGCCGAGCGCCTGTACGTCTCCCAGCCCGCGTTGACCAAGCAGATCAGACGCCTGGAGACCGACCTGGGCGTCCGCCTGTTCAGCCGGTCCCGCACGGGCATGGCCCTCACCGAAGCCGGCCAGACCCTGGCCGACAGCGCTCAAGCCCTTTTGGGACTGTGCGACGACATCCTGCGCAAAACCAAGTCCGCCGCAGCAAGTGCCGCCCGCGTCCTGCGAGTGGGTTTCATCGCCAGCGCCGCGAACGAGGCCACTCAGGACATCATCGCGGAGTTCGGCAGGCTGATGCCGGGCTGGCGGGTGGAGATGAGGCAGGCGACGTGGTCCGAGCCGACCGCGGGCTTGGCGGAGGGAGAGGTAGACGTGGCCCTGCTGCGCGCCCCCTTCCCCGACCAGGAGTCGTACCACGTGGAGATCCTCCTGACCGAGCCCAGATTTGTAGCCCTCCCCACCACCCACCCCCTGGCCACCCGCACCACCATCCCGTTCCGCGGCCTGTGGACCGAACCTTTCGTAGCGGCCCCCGCCGAGACCGGCGACTGGCGCGACTACTGGCTGGCAACATCCGAACGCGACACGCCGCCCGTCATCGGAGCGGTGACCGACCAGCCAGACGCGTGGCTACAAGCCATCGCGAACGGCTACGGGGTAGCCCTGGCCCCAGAATCAGCAACCCGCTACTACGCCCGGCCAGGTATCACGTACCGACTGGTGCCGGACGTGAGCCCCAGCCAGGTCTGCGTAGCGTGGCCAAAATCCACCCCCACGACCCCAGCCCAACAAGCCTTCATCCACTCCTGCCACACCACAACCCCCCACCCCCACCCCTGACCCCTAACCCCCACCACCGTCCACACCAGACCCCGCCCCCACCACCATCCGCGCAGCCCCACCGCGCCACCACACCCTTTGGCCGCCACACCGCTGCTCACGATCACCCTTTCGCTTGCGGGCAACGGAATTCCGGTCGCGGGGCGGCGAACCACCACCGGCCCACCTCCACGCCTCCACAACCGCACAGCCAAACCTGGCCGCGCGACGACGCGGCTGTGCCTGACCAAGCGGCGCCGGCCGAGCCTCGCCAAGCAACCGCGACCGCGACCCGACCGAGCAGCGCCAAGCGACGGCGCGGCAGGGCAGCTCCCGCGCGTGGGCGATGGCACCGCAGTCGGCCGGTGGCGCGCTCCAGCCGCAGCGGGCCCGAGCCGCGACAAATTCGGGCTGCAGCATGCGGTCCGGCGTCGACGGGGTCGGGGCCGGCGCGGTCGAGTCGCAGCGTGCGGTTCGGGTCGCAGCCTGCGGTTCGGGCGGCGACGGTGGGGCATCGGCGCGCGGCCCGGCGGCGGCGCTGTCGGGCGGCGGCGCTGTCGGGCAGCGGCGCGCGGTCGCCCGCGTGGCGTCGGGTACCAGCGGGCACCTGGGCGTGGGCGGGCGGCGGCGGGCGGGCGGCGGCGGTGGGCGGTGGGCGGCGGCGGCGGGCTGCGGCGGGCGGCGGCGGGGCGCGGGGGACGGGTGGTTGGGGCGGGGTGGTGGGTGGATGAGCGGGCGGGGCGGCCGGGGGTGGTCAGCGTGGGTGGTGGGTGGGAAGGGGGGTGGTGGTAGGGGTGGGTCGGCCGTGGTCCCCGCGTTCCTTGTTTTACGGGACGCGCGAGTCGCCGTTTGGTCGCGGATCTTGCATGTCGCCTGATCGGGTGAAGTTGTGTCAAGGGTCGGAGGCGGGTGGGGCTTGGTTGACGGTAGCTGGAGTTTCGAAGGGCGAGAGGGTGGAGCGAGGGGGTTGTGGATAGAGCTGCCACCGCCCCCTCGCCGCAACGCACAAGTCAGGACTTCCGGGTGTTCTGGAAAGACGCATAGCGCCAGCGGTCGCCATCGTCGACCACGACTACCGTCTGCACGGAGTCCTGTTCCGGACCCACCTCCGCCTGTCCCTCCCCCACGACCCCGCCGCCGGTCACGGCGATGGCCACGTCCGGGCGGACGAAGCGCGGGGAAGCCGCCGGAGCAGAGCCCGCGCCCAGCCTCGAACCCTTCAAAGGTCCGTCGAACAGCCAACGGTGGGCCTTCTCGATCTCCGCCCGCCCCCGCAAGTGGGTGCCGTTGAACACGACGTAGTCGGCGTCCTCGGTGAACAGCGCCGCATAGGCCGCCGCGTCGCCCCGGTTCCACGCCTCGACCAGCTCCCGGCCCAGGTCGGCGATCGCCGCCTCGGCGGTGTGCTCTGCCATGATGTCCTCGATTCCTCGGGTGGTCCGCATTCGGGTGATCAACCACCTCGGCGCGGTGTTGCCGCACCGCGTCGAGGTCCACCGGCCCGCACGACCGCGGGCCGGGAGTCGTGAAGGGCCTAACCGGGACCGAGGCCGCCGGGCTCGGCACCGTTCTCGTGCCACGCCCGCCAAGCCTCCATGCCGCCGACTGCCCCCTCCTCCACCGACGCCGCAAACCGCCGCACCCACGCCCGCTCGGCGTCCAGCATCGCGACCCGGTAGTCCAGCTCGACCCACGTCAACTCGGGCAACCCCTGCCCCCGCAACCACGACACGGTCTCCCGCAACGCCACGGCCTGCGCGTCCAACGCCGACACCCGCCCCCGCAGCAACTCCGCCACCGCCCCCGGCGCCAGCAACCCGACCAGCGACAACCCGGCCTCGAACCGCGGGTACTCCTTGACCGGCGTCCCGATCAGCTCCCGCAACCAGTCGTGCAGCTCCGCCCGCCCCTCGGCGGTCAACCCGTACACGGTCCGCTCCGGCCGACGCCCCTCCCGCCGCGCCTCCAGAGCCTCCACGAAACCGTGCTTCTCCAACGACTCGACCACGGTGTACAGCGACCCGTAGTTGAGCTTGATGCTGTCTTCCTTGTGCCGCTGCCGCAGCGTCGTGGCCATCTCGTACGGGTGCATGGAGCGTTCCTGCAACAACCCGAGCACCGCCAACGCCAACGGGTTCGCACGTCGGTACCGCGCCACGCCACCTCCGATTACTCGCACCCGAGTATACGGGTCAGAGCATTGCCAAAGTGGCCCAAGAAATGGCGCTGAACATGGCCCTCATCAAGGAACCAATCGATGCCTACGGTGATCCGGACACCGTAAGGAGAAGCGAAGATGACGACAGTGGACCTCTGGTTCGACCCGGTGTGCCCGTGGGCGTGGGTCGCGTCGAGGTGGGTGCTCGAAGTGGAGCAGGTGCGTCCCGTCCAGGCCCGGTTCCGGGTGTTCAGCCTGTCGCTGCACAACGAGGACCGCGAAGTCGACCCCTGGTACCGCCAGTGGCTCGACGCCCGCTGGGGACCGGCCCGGGTGGTGGCCGCCGCCGAGCAACAGCACGGCGAGGACGTCGTGCGCGACCTCTACACCGCGTTCGGCACCCGCATCCACGTCGACAAGCACCTCGTGGACGACGCCCTCAGCCGTGCCGCGCTCGCCGACGTGGGCCTCCCGCCGTCCCTCGCCGACGCCGCCCACCGCTCCGACCTGGACGACGTCCTGCGCAAGGGCAACCGGGCCGCGCTCGAACCGCTCGGCGAGGACCTCGGCGTCCCCGCCCTGCACATCCCCCAGGACGACGGCACGGTCAGCGCGTTCTTCGGACCGGTCGTCAGCCCCGCCCCGCGCGGTGAGGCGGCGGGCCGGCTGTGGGACGGCATCGCGCTCCTGGCCGGCACCGACGGCTTCTTCGAGCTCAAGCGCGGCCGGACCCGCAAGCCCGTCTAGGCCACCGCGCTGACCGCGTAGAGCACGTCCCGCAACCCCGGCCGGTCCTCCCGGTCCTCCCGCCACAGCAGGCGCAGGCTGAGGTCCGGCACGGGGAAGTCCAAGCGCACCAACGCACCCGACGCCAACTCGTCCGTCACGGCGAAGGACGGCAGCAACGCCACACCCAGCCCCTGCGCGGCCCAGGCCTTCATCACCGGCACCGGGCCCGCGTGCACCCGCTGCGCCGCGTCCAGCCACCGGTCCGCCGCCAGCCGGAACGAGCAGTTCGGCAACGACACCAGCAGCCGCTCGCCGCCGAGGTCCGCGGGCACCGCCCGGCCCGCCAGGGGGTGGCCGGGCGCGCCCACCAGGACCAGCGGCACGTCAGCGACGTCCAGGAACGCCAACGGCGAGTCGTCCGACGGCGTCGGGAAGCCCAGGTCGCCCAGGGCCGGCCCGGTGTCCAGCACCAGCGCGGCCTCCAGCCGGCCCGACGCCACCTCGGCCATCAGGTCGGTCCGGCTCGCCGACGACCGCACGTCGACCACGACCTCGGGTCGCCGCGCCGCGAGCCGGCCCAGCACCAGCGGCACCTGGGACGCGGCGATGGTCTCCAACGCGCCCAGCCGCACCGCCGGCCGGGTCACCTCGCGGCGCGCCTGCTCGGCCTGCTCCAGCAACCGCCGCGCCCACCCGACCAGCCGGTCGCCGGCAGGGGTCGGGCGCATCCCGGTGGCGGTCCGGTCGAACACGGCCACCCCCAGCGACCGTTCCAACGACCGGACCTGCTCGGACACGCTGGACGGCGCCAGGCCCAGCGCACCGGCGGCCTCGGTCACCGTCCCGTGCCGCACCACGGCCTCGAACACGCGCAACTGACGGAGTTCCACGTCCACCCCCAACCGATCAGCACCGTTCGGAAATTCCGAACGCCCCTGCGGGTCGGCCGGTGGAACCCGGCGCCGACCGCGCCGACAGTGTGCGCCGTGACGATCTTCGGCATCTCCCTGGCCTACTTCATGGTCCTGCTCGACACGACCGTGCTCGCGGTCGCCGAGCCTGACCTCGCCGCTTCCCTGCACGCGAGCACCGCCGGCCTGCAATGGGCGACCACGGCTTACACGGTGGTGTTCGCCGCCGCGCTGCTGTCGGCCGGCGCGGTCGCGGACCGGTTCGGCGCGCACCGGGTGTTCCGCGCTGGGGTGGCGGTGTTCGCCCTGGCGTCGCTGCTGTCGGCGGTGGCTCCGGCGATCGAGGTCCTGGTGGGCTTGCGCGCAGTGCTCGGCGCGGCCGCGGCGGCGTGCGTGCCGGCGTCCATGGCGATGATCGCCCGGATCCGACCGGAGCCGGCGGCTCGGGCGCGCGCGGTGGCGGTGTGGGCGGCGGTCAGCGGCGCGGCCGTGGCGGCGGGACCGGTCGCCGGCGGGCTGCTGGTGGACCTCGCCGGATGGCGGGCGGTGTTCCTGGTCAACCTGCCGATCGCCGCGTTCGCCCTGGTCGCCACGAAGCACATCCGCTGCCCCAGCACCGACCGCGAGGTCGACTGGCGTGCACACCTCGCGGTCGGCCTGGCCCTCGCCGCCGCGACCGACGCCCTGATCGCCGCCGGAGCGTCCGACTGGCTCCACGCGGCGGTGGCGGCGACGGTCGCGGCCGTCCTGGGCCGCAAGATCAAGGACCTCGACCCGATCCTCTTGCGCGCCAACGGAGTCCGGCCCACGCTCGCGGTCGGCGCGGCCGTGAACTTCGCCCTCAACGGCTGCCTGTTCGTGCTACCGCTGGTGTTCGCACGCCACCTGCACCTCGACGCCGCCACGACCGGCCTGGCGTTCCTCCCCCTGACCCTGCCCTTCGCCCTCAACCCACCCTTGACCGCCCGCCTGGTGGCCCGCTTCGGCCCGCGCACCCCGATCCTGCTCGGCCTCGCCCTGCTGACGACCGGCGGCACCACCCTCGGCGCGACCGTCCACCTCGGCAGCTACGGCCCGATCGTGTTCGGCCTGCTGTGCACGGGCCTGGGCGTGTCGTTCGTGCTGCCGGCGCTGGTCACCGCACTGCTCGACGCGGCACCGCCGGGCAGCGCGGGCACCGCCGGCGGCATCCTCAACGCCGTCCGCCAGACCGGTGCCACGCTGGGCGTCGCCGTCATGGGCGCTCTGGGGTTCGGCACGGCGCTCGCCCTGTGCGGGGCGGTCTGCGCGGTCACCGGCTTGTGGTTCCTCCGCCGGACCGCTCCGACCGCCACACCACAGCAGCCGGGACCAGCGACAACACCGTGATCCCACCGAACACCGCCGCCGCGCCGGGCAGTCCCGCGAACCCGAGCCCGACACCCCCGACCAACGCGCCCGCGAACGTGCCGAGGTTTACCGACGCCCCCGTGACCCCCAACGCCGTCCCCCGAGCGTCACCGCTGTGCCGGACCATCAACGTGATCACGCACGCCGCCACCGCCGAGTGGCACACCCCCAACACCCCGGTCAGCACGACCGCCACCACCAGGGTCGTCGTGAAGTAGATCGCCACGATCGCGCCCAACGACACCACCAACGCCCAGAACATCACGTGGTGCGCCCGAACCCGCCCCGACCCCACGACCCGTCCGGTGATCAGGTTGCCGAAGAAGTAGCTGCCGCCACTGAGCGTCCACACCAACGCGAATGCACTGGGAGACAACCCGAATCGTGCATCATATATGACTGCTAGATAGGACAAGTACCCCATGAACGCAGCCGTCCGCAGCAAAGCCACGGCGAGCAGCGGCCGCAAGCTCTTCAACGCCTTGTAAGAGGCCCAGTACCCCAGGGTGGACGCCGGCACCACCCGTCCGGGCCGCCGGTAGAACACCACCGCCAACCCCAACGCCACCACAGCGGTCATCACCAGGTCCCCGCGCCACCCCCACAACAACGCGGGCACAGCCACCACAGGCGCCGCCAACATCACCGTCAACGCACTGGTCGCGGTGACCAGCGTCGCAGCCCGCCCGGCCGCCGCCCCGTCACCGAACCGATCGGCAGCCGACGCGGTGAGCGCAGGCGTGATCACCGCCATCGCCGCCCCGACCAGCGCACAGAACACCCCCATCGCGACAAGGTGCCCCAACGCGCCCACCAGAGCCGCGACAGCCAACGCCACCAATCCCAACGCGGCAGCGCGCAACCGAGCCACCCGGTCCAACAGGGGCGCCAGCACCGCTCCGGCGGCCAACGCAGCCAGTCCCCCGAGCCCCCGCAGCCCACCCATGACAGCAGCATCGGTGTCCGCATCGGAGGCAATGCGCACGAGAAACGTCCCGAAGATGGTGTAGGGCAACAACGCCACGGAGGAAGCCAGCATCAACGGCCACAGCCGCCGCGCCATCGCCAGATCCCCGGGCACCTCATCGACCGCGACACCCACCCGAACACTCCCCCCGCGAGTCCCCGGGAGAATCTTCGCATAGCTCACGATCTCGGAGCCGACAGCTCACCCGCTGGGACGCCGGGGCTTCCCGCGTTTCAACTCTCGAAGTGCCGCAGCCAGTCGCCCAAGATCCGCTCCAGCGCCCGGGCGTCCTCGGCCGCCACCAGGTCCACCAACCGCCGCTCGTTGGCCATGTGCTCGGTGAAGGCCCGGTCGATCACCCGCAGCCCCGCCGCCGTCAACGCCACGACCCGCCGCCGCCCGTCCGACCCCTCGGACCGCCGCGTCACCAGCCCGTCGCGCTCCAGCCGGTCGATGCGCTTGGTGATCGCGCCCGTGGTGACCATGGTGTGCTGGGCCAGCTCCCCTGGCGCGCGCTCGTAGGGCGGCCCGGCCCGCCGCAACGCCGCGAGGACGTCGAACTCGCCCTCCCCCAGCCCGTGCCGCCGGTAGACCACGGCCAACTGCTCGGTCAGCACGGCGGCGAGCCGGTGCAACCGCCCGATGACGGCCTGCGGCGAGACGTCCACATCAGGACGTTCCCGCGCCCACTCCGCCTGGATCCGAGCCACCCGATCGGTCATGGACCCACCATACCTTCCACGGAAGCTATATTGCTTCCATGGAAGCTACCTCGCGGTGGACCCTGCTCACCGCCGCCGCCCCGATCGCCTGGGGCTCGACCTACTACGTCACCCACCACTTCCTGCCCGCCGACCAGCCGCTGTGGGGCTCGGCCCTGCGCGCCCTGCCCGCCGGGGTGCTCCTCCTCGCCCTCCGCCGCGAACTGCCCCGCCGCGACTGGTGGTGGCGCTCCCTCGTCCTCGGCACGCTCAACATGGGCGCGTTCTTCGCCCTCGTCTACGTCTCCGCCCAACTCCTGCCGACCAGCCTCGCCTCCACCGTCATGGCGCTGTCCCCGGCCGCGATGATGGCCGTGGCGTGGCTGACCCTCGCCGAACGCCCGCACGTGCTCGCCATCGCCGGCGCGGTGGTCGGGATCGGCGGTGTGGTGCTGATGTTCGCCGCCGGCATCACGTCGTTCGACCCCCTCGGCCTCGCCGCCGCCACCGCCGCGATGCTCATGTCCGCCTCCGGTCACGTCCTGACCAAGAAGTGGGGCACCACGACCAACGTCCTGTCCGTCACGTCGTGGCAACTGGTCGCCGGCGGGCTGGTCCTGGTCGTCGCCGCCCTGGCCGTGGAAGGCCCTCCCCCGCCGCTCACCCCGACCACCACCGCCGCGTTCACGTACGTGGCCGTGGTCGCCACCGCCGTCGCGTTCGCCGCGTGGTTCACCGGTCTGCGCCACCTCGACGCCGGCGCGGTCGGCCTGATCGGGTTGCTCAACCCGGTCACCGGCGTCCTCCTGGGCACGGCCATCGCCGGCGAAACCCTGACCCCGCACCAACTCCTCGGCCTGACCCTCGTCCTCACCGGGGTGCTGCTCGGCCAGCCCGCGATCCGCCGCAAATTCACGCACGTGAAAGTTCACGCCCATCCCCGGCAATCCGTTGACGCGCAATCGGAAAGCCGCCTATAAAGGTCCGGACCAACGGGTGTAAGCCGCGACACTCGAAGCCCCTTGCCTGCGAAGGGTCCTTCAGCATGCGCACACGTCTGTCGGTTCTCACCGCCATCGCGACCTGCCTCGCCGCCACCACCACCGCGACCGCGACCACCGCTCAGTCCACAGTGGACGTCTCCACCGCCGCACAACTCCAAGCCGCGCTTGCCGGCGCCACGCCCGGCCAAACCATCCGCCTCGCCGCCGGTGTCTACCGGGGCGCGTTCGCCACCACCCGACCGGGCACCGCGTCCGCACCCATCACCCTCACCGGACCGGCCGACGCGGTCCTGGTCAACGACGGCCCGTCCGGCACCGCCCCGAGCTGCCCGGCGCCCACGCCCGGCTGGGACCCCGGCTACGGCCTGTGGCTCTACGGCGCCCCGCACTGGAACCTGACCGGGTTCACCGTGCGGGAGTCGAAGAAGGGCATCGTCGCCGACAACTCCCACCACACCACGATCTCCGGCGTGTCGGTGCACCACGTGGACGAGGAGGCGGTGCACTTCCGGCGCTCCTCGGCCGACAGCGTCCTGCAAGACTCCACCATCACCGACACCGGTCTCGTGCAGCCCGGCTACGGCGAGGGCGTCTACATCGGGTCCGCGAACTCCAACTGGGCCTGCCACGGCAACTCCGGCGGCGTCGACCGCAGCGACCGCGTGCGGGTGCTGGGCAACCGGATCGGCCCGAACGTCGCCGCCGAGCCCGTCGACGTCAAGGAAGGGACCTTCGACGGCGTCATCCGCGGCAACACCTTCGACGGTCGGGGCATCTCCGGCCAGAACTCGGCCGACTCGTGGATCGACGTGAAGGGCGTCCGCTACACCATCGAGGACAACACCGGCACGTTCACCCCGCCCGGCACCTTCGCCAACGGGTACGAGACCCACAACCCGGCCACCACCCCGTCGTTCGCCAACGGGTGCGGCAACGTGTGGCGCGGCAACCGCTCCGACCTCGGCGGCGTCGGCCAGTACGCCATCAAGATCACCTCGACGTCGAAGTGCGCGGGCCTGCCCAACGTGGTCCACGCGTCCAACACGGTCACCGGCGCGACGGTCGGACTGACCAACGTCCCGGTCACCCCTTGACGGCGGTTGCGCACCATTCCAGCACCGTTCCACCACCGCCGAACCACTAGCGTGTGCGCATGGCACACATCGACCTGGGCGTTGACGAGACCCTGTTGCCCGGCATCACCGGCCCCCTGCGCTTCCGGCCGGAGACCGCCGGGCCGCTCAACCAGTTGGCCGACGTGCTCCTGCGCGGCCCGAGCACCCTCTCCAGGGGTGAAAGAGAGCTCATCGCGGCCCACGTGTCGGGCCTCAACGAGTGCACCTTCTGCCACAACTCCCACGCGGCCTTCGCGGCGGCCCAACTCGACGAGGGCATGGCGGTGGTGACCCAGGTCCGCACCGACCTGGCCACCGCCGCCATCTCGCCCAAGCTGCGCGCGCTGCTCCGGATCGCCGAGGCGGTGCAGAAGTCCGGCCGCGAGGTGACCCCGGCGCACATCGAGGCCGCGCGGGCCGAGGGCGCGACGGACGTCGAGATCCACGACACCGTGCTGATCGCGGCGGCGTTCTGCATGTACAACCGTTACGTCGACGGCCTGGGCACCCTCGCGCCCGAGGACCCGGCCGCCTACGCGGCCTCCGCCCAGCACATCGTCGACCACGGCTACTCGGTCCCCCGCGGCTGACGCCGGCCGGCCGCGGCAAGGGTTGCCGCGGCCGGCGCAGTAGTCACCAGCCCAGCGGGACCACCTCGGCCGCCGACGTCCACGGCCCGCGCCCGCCGGCCTCGGTGAGCGCCCGCAACCGCACGTACCGCGCCTGCACGGGCCACAGCCGGACCGTCTTGGCCGAGGCGTCGTCGGCGAACGTCCCCGCCGCCACCGCACTGCCCCACGACGTCCCGTCCCCGCTGACGTACACCTCGTACCGCCCGATCCGGCCGTTCGCGCCACCGTCCTGCCGGGGCAGGTACGTCACGCCGGTGACCGTGCGGACCGAACCCAGGTCCAGCTGGACCTCGTGCGGCAACGGGTCGGCGGTACCCGACCACTTGGTGTGCCAGAGCGTGCTCGGCTTCCCGTCCGCGGCGTTCACGCCGGCGCCGTTCTCGCCGGAGGTCTCCTGGCTGTCCACGTACTTCACCGTGCGCGGCAGCGGGCTGGAGCCCATCACCGGGTCGGTCGTGCTCTCCACACCGGTCTCGACGTGGCCCGCGAACCGGCGGACGAAGCCGTCCGGGCCGGTCGCGGTCAGGTCGTACCAGCCGTTCATGCCGCCGCCCACGGAGAACCAGTCCTCCTTGGTGGCACCGGGGTCGAGGGTGTAGGTCCACGGGCCGCCGCCGCGGTTGCCGGCGGTCACGGTCAGCGTGCACGCCTTGCCGCCGGTGTTGGTCATGGTCAGCCACACCTGGCCGCCGTCCTCGCGCAGCACCACCTCGGGGTTGGCGTTGCCGGACGTGGTCGCGGTGGCCCGGTTGCCGGCGAAGCGGCGCAGGAAACCGTTGGGGCCGACCACGTTCAGGTCGTACGCACCGGTCGGGGTGCCCGCCTGCCAGTAGTCGGACAGGGTCTTGCCCGCCTCGACCGTGTACCGCCACGGGCCGTCGGTGCGGAAAGCGTTGGCGTAGACGTAGAAGTGCGCACCGGCGGCACCGGTGTTGGCGAAGTCGATCCAGAACTTGTCCGACGCCACCCGCCCCGACACCTTCAGCCGGTACGGCAGCGGCCGGGCGGGCTTGGTGCCGGGTTCCTGCACCGGCATGGTCTGCACGGCCGGCGGGGTCGGCGAGGTCGGGCGCGGGCCGTCCGTGGGCACCGGGGTCGGCAGCGCCGGGTAGGGCGCGGTGGCCGTGGTGGTGTCCAGGGCGGAGGTCAGGTCGCCGCACACCGCCCGCCGCCACGGCGAGATGTTCGGCTCGGCGACACCGGTCCACTTCTCCAGCAGCCGCAGCACCGACGTGTGGTCGAACACCTCCGAGCACACCTTGCCGCCCCGGCTCCACGGCGAGACCACGAGCATCGGCACCCGCTGCCCCAGGCCGATCGGCGCGGACAGGTAGATCTCGTCGGTCGTGGCGACCGTGGACAGGCCGTCCGAAGTGGACACGGGCGGCGCGGGCTGCGGGATGTGGTCGAAGAACCCGTCGTTCTCGTCGTAGTTGAGCAGGAACACGGTCTTGTTCCACACCTCGGGCTTGGACGCCAGCGCGTCCAGCACCTGCTTGACCAGCTCCGCGCCGGTGTTGGGCCCCCAGTCGGGGTGTTCGCTCTGGGACTCCGGCGCGACGACCCACGACACGGCGGGCAGCCGGCCCGCGTCCACGTCCGCCTTGAACGTCGCCGCGAGCTGCCCCGGCCGCTGCCGCGCCAGACCCCGGTCGTAGAGGGACCGCTCGGCGGCGGTCAGCGTGGCCAGGCCCTGGTCGAGCTGGGCCAGCAGCTCGGTCTGGCGGGCGGTGGAGGCCGAGGACAGGGCGTAGTAGAAGTACTCGAGCTTGGTGTACGGGTTGCCCGACGAGTCCTTGGTCTTGGCCAGCGCCTTGCGCCCGACCGCGAGGAAGGACGCGAAGTAGTCCAGGGAGTTGTCGCCGTAGTTGTCCCACTCCTGGTAGACCCGCCACGACTTGCCCGCCGCCTGGAGCCGCTCGGCGTAGCTGGTCCAGGTGTAGCCGGTGTGGCCGGGGTTCTGCCAGCTGTCGTTGCCGATGGCGCGCTTGGTGGTGCCCGGCTCGTAGCCGATGGTGCCGGAGAACAGGTAGAAGCGGTTGGGGTTGGTGGGGCCGGCCTCGGAGCAGTGGTAGTTGTCGCAGATGGTGAAGGCGTCGGCGAGGGCGTGGTAGAAGGGCAGCGCGGCGCGGTCCAGGTAGGTCATGGTCCGCACCCCCTTCTGCGGGATCCACTGGTCGTGGCGGCCGTTGTTCCAGGCGGCGTGGCCGTCCGACCAGCCGTGCGGGGTGCCGGACATGAACTCGTCGTCCACGCGGTAGGGCAGCACGTAACCGGTGCCGTTGGGCTGGCGGAACACCGGGTTGCCGTTGGGCAGGCGGATGGCGGTCGGGTCGTTGAACCCGCGCACGCCGCGCAGGGTGCCGAAGTAGTGGTCCAGGGACCGGTTCTCCTGCATGAAGACGACGACGTGGCCGATCGTCTCCAGGCCGCCGGTCGGCGCTTCCAGGGCGAGGGCGCGGCGGAGGCTGTCGGGCAGCAGGGCGAGCCCGGAGCCGGCAGCCGCCGCTTTGAGCAGGTCACGACGCTTCATGCACATCTCCTCGTCCAAGGCGCGGGGTGGCGGCGCGGAGCGATGCTGGATGCGCGAAGTTAAGCAGAAGTGACAATTAACGAGCAATACTGAACAGGGAGGTGACCATTACCGGTCATGTCCCTGCTCAGGCCGGGTCAGGCGACCTCCGCCAAGGGCACGCGCACGGCCATGAAGCGGGTCCGGCGGCGCAGCCGGAAGCCGAGCGAGAGGTAGAGCCGGATGGCGTTGGCGTTGTCCCCGGCGGCGTGCATGATCGGCGTCTCGCCGCGCTCCCGGATGCCGTGCGCGACCGCCCGCACCAGCCGCGTGGCGAGGCCCCGACCGCGGAAGGCGGCGTCGGTGCAGACCGCGCTGATCTCGGTGTAGCCGGGCGGGTGGAGGCGTTCACCGGCCATCGCGACCAGCTTGCCCTCGTGGCGGATGCCCAGGTAGGTGCCCAGTTCGATGGTCCGCGGCCGGAAGGGGCCGGGCTTGGCGCGTTCGACCAGGTCCAGCATCTCCGGCACGTCCGCCGGGGTGAGCCGCACGGCCTCCGGGTCCTCCTCGGTGCGCACGCCGTCGTCCACCAGCTGCACGCCCTCGCCCTGGAAGGTGATCTCCCAGCCCGGCGGCGGGTCCAGCGCGCCGATCGACACGACCTCGCCCGGCCCGGCCAGGCCGGCGACATCGCCCCAGACCCGGTCGTCGGCGTCGGGCGGGAAGGCCAGGAACGGCGCCACGTCGGGCTGGTAGCGCAGCACCCTGCCGTGGGGTTCGGCGAAGCGGGCGTGGGCGCCGTTCAGCGACTCCCACGCGGCGTGGTCCAGCGGTGACGACATCCTCGAGCCCCCTCCGGTCGTTCGCAAACGGGCGAATCATCGGCTCGTGGGCCCCGGGCTGTCCACCGCTTCCACATCATGAACGGCCTTGCGCGGTCCGGGCGGTTACGCTGCGATCATGGCCGGCAGCCGTCTCTACCGCCACGGGGTGCTGGAAGCCGAGGGCTTCCCGCTGCACGACGCCGCCGGGTACCTGCGGCAGCCGGACGCGGTCGTGTGGCTGGACCTGTGCGGCCCGTCGCAGGAGGAGCTGACCGCCCTCGCCGAGGAGCTCGGCCTGCACGAACTGGCCGTCGAGGACGCCCTGCACCCCCACGAACGCCCGAAGCTGCACGAGTACGACACGCACTGCTTCCTCTCCGCCTACGCCGTGCGGCTGGACGAGCGGACCGGGCGGCTGGCCACGGCGGAACTGGCCGCGTTCCTCACCGAACGCGCGCTGGTGACCGTGCGACCGGACGACAGCTTCGACGTCGACGCCCTGACCCGGCGCTGGGACGGTGCCGCGCACCTGGCCAAGAGCGGGGTCGCGTTCCTGGCGCACGGGCTGCTGGACGCCGTGGTGGACAGCCACTTCGAGGCCGTGCAGGCGTTGGACGAGCAGATCGAGGCGCTCGAGGACGCCGTGTTCGCCGACCACCCCGACCACCGGGCGGTGCAGCGGCGGGCGCTGGACCTGCGCAAGTCCCTGGTGACCCTGCGGCGGGTCGTGCTGCCGATGCGGGAGGTGGTCAACGCGTTGATGCGGCGGGACCGGTCCGTGGTGGACGAGACGATGTTCCCGTACTACCAGGACGTCTACGACCACGTCATGCGCGCCACGGAGTGGACGGAGTCGCTGCGGGAGATGGTGGCGACCATCCGCGAGACGCAGCTGAACATCCAGGGCAACCGGCTGAACCTGATCATGAAGAAGGTGACCGGGTGGGCGGCGATCATCGCGGTGCCCACCGCCATCACCGGGTTCTACGGCCAGAACGTGCCCTACCCGGGGTCGGGTGAGCCGTGGGGGTTCTGGGTGTCGTCGGCGGCCATCGTCGTGCTGTCCGCCGGCTTGTACGCGCTGTTCAAGCGCCGCGACTGGCTCTAGACCGCTTGAGGCGCAGGTAGCTCCAGACCACCAGCCCCCAGATGATCAGCCCGGACAGGATCAGGCTGGACCCGGTGCTCCACCCGCCCAGCGGCAGGTCCTTGTTCAACCCCCAGAACACGCCGATCCCCACCAGCACCGCGCCGCCCAGCACGGTGGCCGCGATGCGCAGCGGCGAGGACACGCTCTCCTCGGCGGTCTTCATCGCGCGGTCGCGCACCGGGTCCACGTAACGCTCCAGCGCGGGGAACTCGGCGGCGAGGATCAGCAGCCCGGCGAGCACCAGCAGCAGCCCGGGACCGGGCAGGACCAGCAGCGCGATCCCGACGAGCAGGACCACCGCGCCGACGACCGTCATCGTGACCCGCTTGACGGTGCCCAACCCGACCACTCCCTTCCTCGTGACCGGATTGTCCGGCATCCGGCGGCAGCGCGCATTTCCCGCCGATCCGGCCCGTGCCGCGACTAGACTTCGACCATGACCGCACCGGAACCCGCCAGACCCTTCCCGCGGCCCCGGATCAGCAAGTGGGCCTACGTGTTCTGCGGTGTGGTGGTGGTCGGCGCGGTCATCGCCGGCATCGCCTTCCTCACGAAGGCCCTCGACTCCTACCCCATCGACGACTTCACGGGCCGGTGGACGCACCAGGACGCCGACTCCAAAGTCGTCCTCGACATCGCCTCCGACCACACCTGGAAAGTCGTCGTCGCCAGGCGCGAAGGGCGGACGAGGTGCTTCGGCCGCGCCGACACCCAGCGCAAGAACGTCATCCTGTACCTGCACGAGGACAGCAAGAACGACGCGTGCGGCACCGCCTGGAAGGCGAAGTTCACGGCCGTCCCGTCGGAGAACCTCCACACGCTGGACCTCTCGATGGTCGGCGGCCGGTACACGCTGGTGCGGGAGCGCTGAACTTCGGTTCGCGGTCCTGGACCGAAGTGACGGCACCTCGTTCACGGACCGCTCGTGGGTGCGGGACGGCGTAGTGGGCGGCCGGCGGAAGCCGTGGTGGCGGGTCTGAGGTGTGTTCGGGGAACCGAGTGCGCACTACGGGAAGTCGTAGGAAGCAAGACTGTCTTCGGTCACATTCCCACCCGCTGAGAGCTGGTCCGCGCCAATTCTCCACCTCCTAGGGTGATCGGCGTTCCGCCCCACCCGAGGTCAGGTGTTCGTGTCCGTTTCCTTCTCCCCCAACACATCGCGGTCGCTGTGGTCGGCCATCCGGTCGGTGCTGCGGCACGACCGGTGGGCGCTGGCGGGCGCGGTGACGATCGTGCTGTTGGCGGTGCTGGCCATCGGTGCCGACCTGTGGACCGCGATCGAGGGCCAGGACCCCTACGCCTACCGCTCCGAAGCGCTGGACAAGGACACCGGCGGGCCCGCGGGCGTGCTGGGCGGGGTGAGCGCGGACCACTGGTTCGGCGTCGAGCCGCTCACCGGCCGGGACCTGTTCGCCGTCGTGGCGCACGGCGCGCGCACGTCCTTCCTGATCGGGCTCGCCGCCACGGCGCTGTCGGTGCTGGTCGGCGTGGTGCTGGGCGCGGCGGCCGGGTACCTCGGCGGGGTGCTGGACCGGGTGGTGACGTGGACCGCGGACGTGCTGCTCGGGTTCCCCTACCTGGTGTTCATGATCGCGCTGGCCGCCGTCGTGCCGCCGGGGATCCCCCGGCCCGTGCTGCTGATCGTGGTGATCGGGTTCTTCGGCTGGCCGTCGATCGCGCGGATCGTCCGCTCGCAGACGTTGACGTTGCGCGCCAGGGGTTTCGTGTCCGCCGCCCGCTCGCTGGGCGCGGGACCGGTGCACGTGTTCCGCCACGAGCTGCTGCCCAACCTGTGGGGGCCGATCATCGTGGTGGCCACGCTGTCCATCCCGGGCAAGATCGGCCTCGAGGCGGCGCTGTCGTTCCTGGGGCTGGGCATCCCGCCGCCGACGCCGAGCTGGGGCCGCACCATCAGCCTCGCCATCGACTGGGTGGGCTCGGACCCGATGTTCCTGGTGTTCCCCGGTACCGCGTTGTTCCTGGCCACCTGGGCGTTCAACGTCCTGGGCGACGGGCTGCGCGACGCGCTCGACCCGCGGACGGCGGTGCGGTCCTGATGCGCACCGCGAAGTTCGTCGGCGTGCGCCTGGCCGGGGCCGTGGTCGTGCTGTTCCTGGTGGCGCTGAGCACCTACGCCGTGTTCTACCTGGTGCCCGCCGACCCCGCGCTCCAGGCGTGCGGAAGGCCGTGCACCGAGCAGAACCTGGCGCTGGCACGGGAGTTCATGGGCTTCGGCGACCCGTGGTACCAGCAGTTCCTGGACTTCGCCGGCGGCATCGTCACCGGTCGCACGTTCGGCTCCGGGCCGACCGCGATCACCTGCGACGCGCCCTGCTTCGGCTACTCGTTCCAGCAGAACACCGACGTCATCACGCTCATCGGCGAACGGTTGCCGGTGACGTTCTCGCTCGCCATCGGCGCGGCCGTGCTGTGGCTGGCGACCGGGGTCGGCGCGGGTGTGCTGGCGGCGGTGCGGCGCGGCACGGGGTGGGACCGGGCGGCGCTGGCAGCGTCGGTGGCGGGCGTGTCCGCGCCGGTGTACCTGGTCGGGCTGCTGGGCATCCTGCTGTTCGGCTTCACCCTCGACGTGGTGCCGGTCGGCGGGTACGTCGAGTTCACCACCAGCCCCGTCGACTGGGCGTGGCGGCTGGTCCTGCCGTGGTCGGTGCTGGCCTTCTCGCACGCCGCCGTCTACACGCGCCTGACCCGCGCCCAGATGCTCGACACGTTGAACGAGGACTACATCCGCACCGCGCGGTCGAAGGGCCTGACCGAGCGCAAGGTGGTCGGGAAACACGCGCTGCGCAACGTGCTGCTGCCCGTCGTCACCGTCTTCGGCGTGGACCTGGGCAGCCTGCTGGGCGGCGCGGTGATCACCGAGCGCGTGTTCGGCCTGCCCGGCCTGGGCGCGCTGCTTATCGACGCGGTCGGCCAGCGCGATTTGCCGCTGCTGCTGGGCTGCACGCTCTTCGCCGCCTTCCTCATCGTCACGGCCAACGTCGTGGTGGACCTCTGCTACGGCGCGCTCGACCCCCGAGCCCGCCTGTCTTAAGAAACCACTGGGAGAGAACCGAAAATGACCAGACGCCGCTTGGCCGTCGCGGTACTGACCAGCGCGCTGGCCCTGTCCGCGTGCGGCGCCAACGACAAGCCGCAGACCACCGCTGACACCGCCGCCACCCGCGGTGGCACGCTGCGCATCCTGTCCGACGGGCAGACGGTGAACTTCGACCCCGCCAAGAGCTCCAACCTGGCGATCACGTCGTTGGCGCTGGTGCACCGCAGGCTCACCGCGTGGCACAACAAGCCGGGCGAGCAGGCCAAGGTCGTGCCCGACCTCGCCGACACCGGCAAGACCAGCGACGGCGGCAAGACGTGGACGTTCACCCTCCAGGAGGGCCTGAAGTTCAGCGACGGCACGCCCATCACGTCCGCGGACGTCAAGTGGGGCATCCAGCGGTCCTTCGCGCCCGCGTTCTCCGGCGGTCTGGGCTACCACAAGCAGCTCATCGAGGGCGGTGACACCTACCGCGGCCCGTTCGAGGGCGCGGAGCTGAAGGGCATCGAGACCCCGGACGAGCGCACGATCAAGTTCACCCTGGTCCGCCCGTACGGCGACTGGCCGTGGGTGGCCAGCACGCCGGCGTTCGCGCCGGTGCCGAAGGGGAAGGGCGCCGAGGCCGACTACGCCGAGCACCCGGTGGCGTCCGGCCCGTACCAGCTCGCCGAGTACCAGAAGGGCGTGAAGGTCCGGCTGACCCGCAACCCGAACTGGGACCAGGTCAAGGACCAGGTGCGCGCGGCACTGCCGGACGAGGTCGTGTGGCAGCTCGGCCAGGACGCCTCGGTCATCTCGCAGCGCCTGGTCGCGGACGCCGGCGACGACAAGACGGCGTTCGGCTCGTCGTTCGTGTCGGCGGCGCAGTTGGCGCAGCTGGCCAACAACGCCTCCGCCAAGGAACGGGTCGTCACGTCGAAGTCCGGCGCGTTGGCGTACTTGGCGTTGAACACCGAGAAGGCGCCGCTGAACAACCCGAAGGTGCGCGAGGCGTTCCAGTACGCGGTGGACAAGGCGGCGTTCCAGATCGCGTCGGCGGGCACACCCGCGCTGGCCGGTGACGTGGCCACGACCCTGATCACCGAGGGCATCGCCGGCCGCGAGAAGTTCGACCTGTACCCGGCGCAGCCCTCCGGTGACCCGGAGAAGGCGAAGAAGTTGTTGGCCGAGGCCGGTTTCCCCGGTGGACTGTCCGGTTTGGACTTCGTGGTGTCCAAGTCCAACAACGGCGCCGAGAAGGCGCAGGCCATCCAGGCGGGTCTGGCGCGTGCGGGCATCCAGACCACCATCCGCACCCTCGACGGCGACGCCTACACCGAGGAGACCAGCGGTTCGGCGACGGCCGCGTTCGACCTGACGCTGGCGTCCTGGCAGCCGGACTTCCCCAGCGCCAACGCCAACATCCAGCCGCTGTTCCAGTCCACGGAGATCGGCGGCGGCGGGTACAACCTGTCCCGCTACCGCAACGCCGAGGTCGACCGGTTGATCGGCGAGGCGCAGGCCACCGTCGACCCGGCCGAGGCGGGGAAGAAGTGGGCGGCGCTGGACAGGAAGATCCTGCAGGACTCGCCCGTGGTGCCGTTGATCTACACGCGCAACTCGTTCCTGCGCGGGTCCAAGGTGGCCAACCTGTTCATCGCGGACTTCCCCGCCTACCCGAACTACCTCCAGGTCGGTCTGTCGAAGTGAGCGAGCCCCTGCTGGCGCTGCACGACGTGACGGTCGAGTTCGCCGGCCGCCCGGTGGTCAGGGACGTGACGCTGTCCCTGGCCGCCGGGGAGGTGCTGGCGGTCGTCGGCGAGTCCGGGTCGGGCAAGACCGTGACCGCGATGTCGTTGCTGCGGTTGCTGCCGGACAACGCGGTCATCTCGGGCAGCGCCGTGCTTGATGGTCGGGACCTGTACCGGATGAGCGCGGCCGAGCTGCGGGCGGTGCGCGGTGGCCGGGTGGGGGTGGTGTTCCAGGAGCCGATGAGCGCGTTGAACCCTGTGTTCACCATCGGCGACCAGTTGGTGGAGGCCATCCGCGCCCACCGTCCGTGGAGCCGTTCCCGCGCCCGTGCTCGGGCCGTCGAGCTGTTGGCTCTGGTGGGGTTGTCCTCGCCGGAGCAGCGACTGCGGGCGTATCCGCACGAGCTGTCCGGCGGGCAGTTGCAGCGCGTGGTGATCGCCATGGCGGTGGCGTGCGAGCCGGCCCTGCTGATCGCCGACGAGCCGACCACGGCGTTGGACGTGACCGTGCAGGCGGAGATCATCGACCTGCTGCGGGATCTGCGGGACCGGTTGGAGGTGGCTGTCCTGTTGATCACGCACGACATGGGTGTGGTGGCGTCCCTGGCGGATCGGGTGGCGGTGATGAAGGACGGCGAGGTCGTGGAACAGGGTGCCGTCGAACCGCTCTTTGCGTCGCCGCAGCACCCTTACACCCGGGAGTTGCTGTCGGCTGTCGTTTCGCTCAGCGACGGTGTTGCCGGAGCCGTTCCCCCTGCTCGTTCCGATGCCGCTCTGGTCCTGGACGACTTGACCGTGGTGTACGGGGGTCGCTTCGGGCTGCCTGGTGTGCGGGCTGTGGACGGGGTGAGCCTGCGGGTGGCGGCCGGCGAGGTGCTGGGGTTGGTCGGCGAGTCCGGGTCGGGCAAGAGCACCATCGCGTCGGTGGTCACGGGGTTGCGTTCCCCGACGTCCGGCACCGTGACCGTGGCGGGCCAGGACCTGACCCGTCTGTCACGTCGTGCCAGGCGGGCCGTGCAGGGCCGGGTGGGTGTCGTCTTCCAGGACCCGACGTCGTCGCTGAACCCGAGGTCCACCGTGGGGCGCACCATCGCCGAGCCGTTCTTGCTGCACCCACAGGACGTCGACGTCTCCGCCCGGGTCGCGGAACTGCTGGACTTGGTCCACCTGCCGGCGTCAACCCGCGACCGTTATCCGCACGAGCTGTCCGGCGGCCAGCGGCAACGGGTGGGGATCGCACGGGCTCTGGCCCTGAACCCGGCGCTCTTGATCGCCGACGAGCCGACCAGTGCCTTGGACGTGTCGGTGCAGGCGCGGATCCTCTCGCTTTTGCGCGGGTTGCAGGAGGAGTTGGGGTTCGCATGCTTGTTCATCAGCCACGACCTGGCGGTGGTCCAACGCCTCGCGGACCGGGTGGCGGTGCTGAAGGACGGCCGGTTGGTGGAAGAGGGCCCGGCGCAGTCGGTGCTCTCACGTCCGCAACACCCGTACACCCAACGCCTGCTAGCGGCCGCGCCGGTAGCCGACCCAGCCGTCCAACGAGCCCGTGACAGGGCTAGGCAAGCCCTAGCCACCTGATTTGTCCACACCCACTCCCACCACACCCCCACCCCGCAGCTTGTTGTGGTAGACGTGTCACGACCAACAAACCAGCAGCTCACCCCACCCCTATCCGCCGCCGACCCCACCGCCGCCAAAGATCACCCCTTCGAGTGACGTCATTCCAAGCCCCTTTTCCCCGACTCGCGCGTCCCGGTAGATGAGGAACGGTGCGGCCGGCCGGCAACCTCGACCCCGCCCCAGCAGCCGACGCCGTCCCAGCAGCCGACGTCACAGGGGCAGGGCAGGCAGAAGCGCCTCAGGTGCCGTCGTGGTCGCGGCGCCGCCGTGGTCGCCGTGCCGCCGTGATCGCGGCGCCGCCGTGATCGCGGCGCCGCCGTGATCGCGGTGCCGCCGAGGACGCGGTGCCGCCGTGATCGCGGTGCCATCGAGTGGTCGCGTGGATCCCGGGGCCGGTTCGGCGGGCGACCGGGATCCACGCGACCTGGGCGGGGACGGGTCCGGGCTCGGCGCCGCCTGACGGTGTGGTCGCCGTCCACACGGGACCCTCATCCCGCCACCCGGCTCGGGCGAGCGGCACGACCCTGCGCGGAGACCCTGTTCTCCGCACGACGCCGTCGCCGGACGGGCCGGGTTCGTCGAGGAGCGACAGCGGTGTCGCGGCCAACTCCCGCAACGGTAGGCAGCCCACCCGCCGTCGTTCAACGCCGTCCAGTGCATGAAACCCCTTGACGCCCACCGGCATGGCCGGCACCCGGCGAGACGAAACCGCCTACACGCCTGGGCTTGCGGCGCGGCCAGGCCGGTGTGGTCGAGCCAGCGGCGCGACGGGCGGGGCTGGGCTGGCGAGGGCTGGGCTGGCGGCGCGGTTGGGCTGGCGGCAGGGCTGGGCTGGCGGCACGGCTGGGCCAGCGGCGCGACGGGCGGGGCTGGGCTGGCGGGCCCGGGCCGGCAGCGCGGCTCGGCCGGCAGCGCGGCTCGGCCGGCAGCGGGGCTGGGCTGGGCTGGCAGCGCGACCAGGTGCGCGGCGCAGTGGGCCGGCGGCGCGGGAGGCGACTGCCGGGGCGGGAGGTGGAGGCGTGGCGTGGTTGGGGCGGGCGGGGATGGCAGGGGGTGAGGTGGGTGGGGTGGGGGTGAGGGCTGTGGGGTGGGGGCTGCGAGGATCGGTTTGTGGGTGACGGGACTGGGGTTGGGAGTGGTGTGCGGCGGCGGCGGGCGGAGGTGTTTGTTGGTGGGGTGGTTGATGGGAGGGCTGCCGGGCCTGCTACCGGGGGTGAGCTGGCGGTGTTGCGGGCGGTGCTTGGTGATCAGCGGGCCACGCTTGTCTTGAAGTGCACCGGGCTGGACGACCACCAACTGGCGTTGCGGGCGGTGGAGCCTTCGACGTTGTCGTTGCTGGGGCTTGTGCGGCATCTGGCGGATGTCGAGCGGCGGTGGTTTCGGCGGGTGTTGGGGCGGGAGGAGGTGGCGTTCCGGTTCAGCAACGCGGACGATCCGGACGGGGACTTCGACGGCGCTCGGCCCGAGGTGGTGGACGAGGCCTGGGCGGCGTGGCGGGAGGAGGTGGCGTTTGCCGAAGGGTTTGTGCGGGACGCGCCCGGACTCGACGTCCAAGGGCACGACGACTGGCGGGGCACGGTGTCGTTGCGCTGGGTGTTGGTGCACATGATCGAGGAGTACGCGCGGCACAACGGGCACGCCGATCTGCTGCGTGAGCGGATCGACGGGAAGGTGGGGTTGTGAGGAGGGTGCCTCAGTCGCGGACCAGCCGGGGCGTGGGGCCGAAGGTCAGGGACAGGTGCAGCGGGTGCACGCCCCAGTGGTCCATCGCGTACAGCGCCAGCAGGCCGCCGGCCTCGATCGTCTCCGGGGACGCGGGTGAGGTCATCGACGGGTTCCCCTGCCACACCGGCACCTCCGGACCCGGCACCGGAGCCGTCTGCACCACCGAGATCCGCTGACCCTCGAACTCCTGCACCACCATCAGCACGTAGGGCTCGCTCAGCACGTCCGTGTTGACCGCCCGCTCGACGGCCACGTACTCGCCGCGCTCGGCCGCCGCCGCGTTGACCCGCCCGACCCAGCGGAACGCCTCGGTCAACGTCTCCGCGGTCAACGCCTCGTGCGCCTCCTGCCCACCCACGGGCTCCAGCCGCACGACGTCCGCCGCGACCCCGCCGTCGTCACCGCGGAACCGCGAGAACAACGTCAGCGTCCCGGACTCCCGGTCCAACCCCACCACGTCACGGAAACGGTTCTCCGCCAACGGGGTCCGCGCGAGCACCCCGTGCGCCAACCGACCGAGCACCTCGCCGGGGTCGGTCATCCGCCAGAACGTGCACTCGCCGTCGATCCACAGCGGCAGGTAACCGGCCATCGGGATACCGGGGACGACCGTGGTGATCGTCGACCCGACCGCCGGGGCCGGCTTGGCGAACACCGTCGTGACCGATTGGTCCGCGGTCGGCACGGGTGTCGCCGGGCGCGCGTCGGGGCCGGAGGGCGCGAACCCGGGCGGGGCTTCCTTGATCAGCACGGTCGGTGACTCGGCGGGGCGGCTGCTGATCACCCGGGTGGGGCCTTCGGACGACCGGGCCGTGGGCGCTTCCGACGCCGACACGAGACGGGTTGGCGATTCGGCCCCCGGAGGGACGGAAGAGGGGGCGGGCGAGGCGGAGGCGCCCGCCGGAGGGGCGGCGGGGGTGCCGGCGGGTGGAGCGGGGGTGGAGCCGGCCGACGGGGCGGACGGTGGGGCGGGGGTGGAGCCGGCCGACGGGGCGGACGGTGGGGCGGGGGTGGAGCCGGCCGACGGGGCGGACGGCGGGGCGGGTGGAGCCGGGTGGAAGGGCGGTAGGGCGGCGAAGCGCGGGTCCACCTGGGCCGTGCGGATGATGTGGTGTGCCCACGCCCGGACCCGGGTCAGCGGGTGGTCGGGGAACTCCGGGTCCCACCTCGGGTCGTCGCCCGCGTGGAACGGCAGCCGGCCCTGCAGCTGCGGCGCGTACGGGTGCGGCTGGACCCACCGGTCGAACCCGACCCGCGCCATCAGCACGGCCTCGCGCGCACCCGTCATGCCCCGCTCGGCCGCCTGGAGCTTCAGCACCGCGCTGCACGTCGCCCGCGGCACCGTCAGGGACGCGATGAACGCCTGCCCGGTCGGCTGGCCCGGCAGCGGCACCTTCACCACCTGGAACACCGCGGGCACCCCGCCCAGCGGCACGACGTGCGCCTCGATCAGGCAGCCGACCTCGGCGGTGGTCACGGCCAGGTCGTGCCGCAGCTTCGCCACGTCCTCCAGCGGCGCGGGCAGGTCGGGCACCAGGTCGAAGTACGTCAGGCTCACCTGGTCACCGGTCGCCGGGTGGAACCAGGTGCTCGGGTCGTGCTGCCGGAAGCCTGTCGTGTCGAATGCGATGGGCACCCGCAAACCCTATTGGTCTTCCCCGCTCCAGGCGTGGATTCCCGGCCACGACGTTGTGAGCGGATGCACGTCGAGACCCCCTCGACCAGCCGTTAAGATAGTTTCATTAGCTAACCATCACTGGCTAACCACCCGGTCGCGGTCAGCGTGGACGCGGACAGCTGACAGGAGCGCAACCGCATGACGGTCACGGCTACGCCGGCCGCCCCGCCCAAGGGCGTCACCGCCGCGATGGGCGCGCTGGCGCTCGGCGGGTTCGGCATCGGCACCACCGAGTTCGCCACGATGGGCCTGCTGCCGCAGGTGGCGCAGACCTTCGACATCTCCATCCCCACGGCGGGCCACGCCATCAGCCTGTACGCGCTCGGCGTGGTCGTCGGCGCACCGCTCATCGCCGGGCTGGCCGCACGCCTGCCGCGCAAGGGCCTGCTCATCGGGCTCACCCTCGCCCTGGCCGCGGGCAACGGCCTGTCGGCGGTCGCGCCGTCGAGCGGGGCGCTCATGGCGGCCCGGTTCCTGGCGGGCCTGCCGCACGGCGCCTACTTCGGCATCGCCGCCGTGGTGGCCGCCGCTCTCGTGCCGCCGGAGCGGCGCGGCACCGCCGTCGCCCGCGTGATGGTCGGTTTGACCTTGGCGAACCTGGTCGGCGTCCCCCTGGCCACCGCCGCCGGCCAGCAGATCGGGTGGCGGGCCGCGTACGCGGCGGTGGCGGTGATCGCCGCCGTCACCGCGGTGGCGCTCGCCCTGTGGCTTCCGCACATGCCTGCGTCACATGATGCGACCATTCGGGGCGAGCTGTGCGCGTTCCGCCGTCCCCAGGTGTGGTTTGCACTGGTCACGGGCATGATCGGGTTCGGCGGGATGTTCGCCGTCTACTCGTACATCTCCCCCGTCACCACGGAGGTCGCGGGTCTGTCCGAAGCGGCCGTGCCGTGGATGCTCGCCGCGTTCGGCCTCGGCATGACGCTGGGCGCGACCCTCGGCGGCCGGTTCGTGGACCGTTCGGTGACCGGTTCGGTGTTCGGCTCCCTCGTGGCGGTGACGGCGGTCCTGGCCCTGTTCGGCCTGACCGCGCAGTGGCCGGTGACGGCCTTTGGGACGGTGTTGCTGCTCGGCTTCGTGTCCCAGGTGCTGGCGTCGGCGTTGCAGGTGCGGTTGATGGACGCGTCCCCCGACGCCCCGTCGCTGGCGTCCTCCTCCAACCACTCGGCGCTGAACGTGGCCAACGGCGCGGGCGCGTGGCTGGGCGGCCTGGCGATCGCGTGGGGCTGGGGCTACACGTCCACCGCGTGGGTCGGTGTGGTGTTGAGCTTGGCCGGGCTGGCGGTGGCGGGCGTGTCCGTCCTGGTGGCAAAGGCACCGCGAGCAGAGCGCTAAGAAGTCGCCGTGGTGGTGAACGACCAGTTGAGTTCCGGCGCGGGGTTGCCCGTCTCGTCGGCTGCCCGGACGTGGACGGTGTGTCTCGTGCCGGGAGCCAGCGGGGTCGTCGGGGTCCAGGTGACGGTGTGGCCGTCCTGGGTGCGGGTCACCGTGCCGGTGATGGGCGCGCCGCCGGAGTCTTGGACGGTGAACGCGGTGGCCGTGACGTCGATGGGCTCGTCGTAGGTGGCGGTCAGCGGGCTGTTCAGGTCCACCTCGAGAGCGTCCGCCAGCGGCGTGTGGCCCAGAGGAGCAGGCGGCGTTTGGTCGCCGCTGAACGTGTAGGTCACGTCCACCCAGTAGTTGTTGCCTTGGTGGGCCGTGGTGGGGAAGCCGCCACCTGCCGCGTAAACGCCGTTCGGGGTGTCCCACGCGTTCCGGGGAGCGGTGAGGGGCGGCGACGAGACGTCCACGGACTGGAAGTAGTTGTGGTTCACCGCGAAGTGACCGTTGGGGGCGGTGTAGGAGGCCACGTACGACGTGCCCGCGCGGACCGGGACCGGCGTGGAGAACAGCAAGGTTTGCCAGCCCGAAGCGGTTTCACCGACAAAGGTGCCGGTGGCTAGCGGAGTGCCGGTGATGGTCCACAAGGTGCCCGTGTGCGTACCGGTGTTGTCGGTGCCCTTGTAGAAGCGCACGCCGGTCACATGGCCGTTGTAGGTGACCTTGAAGCGCACACCCAGCTCATAAGAACCGTTGTCCGGAGCCGAAGTGATCGTGGGGACGGTCGCCCCGCTGAACAAGGAGCACGGGCACACCGGCGTCGGGTCGGTGGTCAACGACCAGACCGCGGGGGTGGACGCGTTGCCGTTCAGGTCGGCGAC
Source organism: Saccharothrix variisporea (assembly GCF_003634995.1). Lineage (GTDB taxonomy): Bacteria > Actinomycetota > Actinomycetes > Mycobacteriales > Pseudonocardiaceae > Actinosynnema > Actinosynnema variisporeum. The sequence goes on from NZ_RBXR01000001.1 coordinate 1,382,622, forward strand.
GATGGCCGTGGCGGTGTAGCGGGTGCCCGGGGACAGAGGCGCCTCCGGTTGCCACGTCACGGTTCTCTGGTCGTCGGACAGGCTGGTGGTGCCGTGCAGGGTGGCGCCCGCCGGGTCGGTGAGCCACACCCGCGGTGATGCCGGGTCGATGGTTTCGGAGTAGGTGACGGACACCGTGCCGGACAGCGGAACAACCTCGGGGGTGTGGGATTCCACGACAGGGGCGGTGGTGTCGCCGTTGAGACCACTGCGGTAGACCACGTCCACCCAGTAGTTCGAGCGGTTGTAGCTGTCGCTCGGGAAGCCGCCGCCGTAGTGGTACACGCCGTTGGGGCCATCGGTGCCGCTCGACAACGCACGGACCGGGCCGTAGCCGGCCTCCGCCGCGAAGAAGTCGGGGCTGACCGAGTACCGGCCGCGCGGCGCGAAGTACGACACGACGTAGGTGGTGTTCGCTTGAACGCTGACCGGGTTCAGGAAGGTCAAGGTCTGCCAACCGGTTGTCGTCTCGTCGGTGAACGTGCCGGACGCCAGCAGCAGACCGTTGGCCGACCAGAGCGAACCGGTGTGGGTGCCGGTGTTGCCGGGGCCCTTGTAGAAGCGGACGCCCAGCACCTCGCCACGGCCGGCGAACCTGACCTTGGCGCCCAGTTCCACCGGGGCGGTGTCCAGGGTGGCGGGTTCGGCGGGCCGGGCGAAGTCGGCCCAGACCGTGCAGGGGCACGCGCTCGCGCGCGGCGAACCCGTGGTGAACACCCAGTTGTGCGGGGCGGACTGGTTGCCGGACGCGTCACGGGCGCGCGCGGTGGCCGTGTAGGTGGTCGCCGGGGCCAAAGCGCTCGACGGCGTGAAGCGCACGATGGTGCCCGTGACGGACGTGGTGCCCGGGACCTGGCCGTTCGGGCCGGTCACCGCCAGGGCCGCCGACGCCGGGTCGACCACCTCGTCGTAGGTCGCGGTGATCGCCGACGTGAGGGGGACGCTGCCGGTGCCGGCGGACGGGTCGGTCGTGGCCGGCTCGGGCGCGCGGGTGTCGGCGCCGGGTTCGGGCGCCCACACGACGTCCACCCAGTAGTTGGCGTGCTGCCCGCCCTGGCTGGGGAAGCCCGGACCGGACCGGAACACGCCGTTGACGCCCTCCACGCCGCTGCGCAGGCCGGTCAGCGGCTCCAGGTGCCGCGCGGAGTCGGTGAAGTAGCCGGTGTCGGCGGAGAAGTGGCCGGTGGGCGACAGGTAGGACACGACGTGGGTGGTGTTCCCGGCGACCGCGACCGGCTGCGCGAACAGCAGGGTCTGCCAGCCCGCCGAGGTCTCGTCGTGGAACGTGCCGGTCGCGAGCAGCTCACCGGACGCCGTCCACAGGCTGCCGGTGTGGGTGCCGGTGTTGCCGGGACCCTTGTAGAAGCGCACGCCGCGCACGTAGCCGTCGGATGCCGCCTGCCACCGCACCCCCAACTCCAGGGCCGCGCCATCGGACAGGTCTTCGACGCGCGGCCGGTCGTCGTCCGTCCACAGGCCGCAAGGGCACTCGCGGGGAGCGACCTGAGCAGTGGCCGAGGCCGTGGCGACGGCTCCGCCCTGGTCGTAGGCGCGGACGCGCAGCTCGGCCGGGCCGGAGGAGGTCGGGGTGAACGCGTGCCGCCACGTGCCCGCCTCCACCGCCGCCGACTGCCAGCGCGCACCGCCGTCCGTGGAGACCTCGACGCTGACCGCCTCGGGCGCGGTCCCGCCGAAGGAGTACCGCGCCCCGACCACCGCGCCGGGCACGTCGGTGAACTCCACGGAGAGGGCCTCGGCGGCGGCGAGCGGCGGGCGCCACGCCGTCAGCAAGGCGAGGACGAGCAGCACCGGTAGCACCGCGGCCGCGCGTCGGGCCGCACCGGACAACGCCATGGTTCCCGCCTTCCACCGGGCCGGGGGACTCCCCCCGACGCTCCACGCCGCCCATCGGCCGCCACCCCGGTGCCGTTACCACTCTGTCCAGCTAAAACCGTTGCCGTGCAACGGGTTGCGCCATCCGCCCGCACCCACACGTCCCAGCGCGCCCTCACCCGTCCGGCCCCACCGCGACGCCGCACGGGTGAGGCGCGGCCGGGATCCACCCTGGTCGCCGCACGACACACCGCCCGACGCGGAAAACCACGAATTGCGGTAACCGGGCAGGCGGTCCGGAACAGTGCGACGGACGCTCGGAAACCGGTTCCCCACGACCTTGACGGTGGCCGGCGCGCGGCGGTTCGCTGGGTGAGAGCGCTCTCCCACCCTGCCACCACTGGAGTCGCCATGCCGCCCGCGCGCCCGAGAACACTCCTGACCGCCCTGCTCGCCGCCCTGCTGCTCTCCACCCTGCTCACCGCCACGGGCGCGCAAGGCCAGGCGGAAGTGCTGCTCTCCCAAGGGAAACCCACCACCGCGTCCTCCGTGGAAAACGCCGGCACCCCCGCCTCGGCGGCCACGGACGGCGACCCAGGCACGCGGTGGTCCAGCGCGTTCAGCGACCCGCAGTGGCTCCAGGTCGACCTCGGCACGCCCGCGGTGCTCAGCCGCGTGACCCTCCAGTGGGAGAACGCGTACGCCACCGCGTTCCGGATCGAGACCTCGCCGGACGCCACCACGTGGACGACGATCCACACCACCACCAACGGCACTGGCGGCACGCAAGACCTCGCCGTGTCGGGCACCGGCCGGTACGTGCGCCTGGTGGGCACCACCCGCGCCACCGGCTGGGGCTACTCGCTCTGGGAGTTCCGCGTCTACGGCACCTCCGCCCCGGCCACCGGCACCCCGATCTCCCAGTACCAGCAGGTCACGGCGTCGTCGTGGGAGGGCGGCAACGCACCCGCCGCCGCGCTGGACGGCCGCGCCACCACCCGCTGGTCCAGCCAGTTCGCCGACAACCAGTGGCTGCGCGTGGACTTCGGCGGGGTGGCGACGGTCCGCGAGGTGCTGCTGGTGTGGGAGGGCGCTTACGCGTCGGCGTACCGGATCGAACTGTCCAGCGACGGCACCACCTGGTCCACCGCCTACAGCACCACCACGGGCAAGGGCGGCACCGAGCGCCTGACCGTCCAGGGCACCGGCCGCTACCTGCGCCTCTTCGGCGTCACCCGGGCCACCGGGTACGGGATCTCGTTGTGGGAGCTGCAAGTCTTCGGCACGGTCGACACCTCGGCCACCACTCCCCCGCTGCTGTCCCCGCCGACCAAGGCCCCGGCGAACACCGGCCGGTTCGCGCTCAACTCCCCCGCCGACAACGCCATGGTCACCTCCACCCGACGCCCGGCGTTCTCGTGGACGGCGGTGTCCGGCGCGACCCGGTACCAACTGTGGCTGAACCTCAGCCGGACCGACTACGACTTCACCGCGTCCGGCAACCTGCTCGACCTCTACACGAAGGTCGCCGAGACCACCGGCACCACTTACACACCCACATGGGACATTTCCGACCGTTGGACCTACAAGTGGTTCGTGGTCGCCGTAGACGCATCAAGCGCCACTCAAGCGTCCGCGATCCGCACGTTCAGTCTGTACCTGCCCACGCTCTCGACGGTCAGCGACGGCACCAGGATCGTCAACGGCAGCCGTGACCTGAACAAGAACGGCACCATCGAGCCGTACGAGGACTGGCGGCGGCCGGTCGAGACTCGGGTGGAAGACCTGCTCGGGCGCATGACGGCCGAGGAGAAGGCCTTCCAGCTGTTCTACAACGCGCAGGCCTTCCCGCAGTCGGGCTGGCACTTCGGCCCCGCCGAGGCGCAGGACCTGCACAACGCGCTGCTGGCGTCCTCCGGCACCCGGCTGGGCATCCCGTTCGTGTCCGCGGGCGACACGATCGCGGGGTACAAGACCACCTACCCGTTGCAGAGCGCGTTGGCGGCGGCCAAGAACTACCCGCTGGACTACAAGCTCGGCGACATGCAGCGCCGCGAACAACTGGAGGTCGGGACGCGCGGGGTGCTCGGGCCGTTGGCCGAGGTGGGCACGAAGGTGATCTACCCACGCATCCAGGAGGGCAACGGCGAGAACGCCGACGTGGCCGCCGCGCAGGTGCGGGCGCTGGTCGCCGGGTTGCAGGGCGGGCCGGAGCTGAACCCGGCGTCCGTGCTGGCCACGGTGAAGCACTGGCCGGGCGAGGGCGCGGGCGGTGAGGCGCTGATCGTGTTCGACGAGGTGACGATCAAGTACCACCTGCTGCCGTTCCGGGCGGCGATGGAGGCCGGCGCGGTCAACATCATGCCCGGGTACGCGGGCAGCTCGCTGCTGGACCCGGGCGGTCCGGGCGCCGGCGACAGTGCGAAGATCCTGGCCTACCTGCGGCAGAACCTCGGGTACACCGGGCTGATCACCACCGACTGGCTGCCGTCCGGGTCGTGGGTCGGGGCCGCCAACGCCGGGTCGGACGTGATGGGCGGGGCGGACCCCGGCGCGGCCGGGTTCTCGTTGGCGCAGTTCACCGCCGCCGTGCCGGCCGCGCGGATCGACGAGGCGGTCCGGCGGGTGCTGCGGTTGAAGTTCAAGCTGGGGATCTTCGAGAACCCGTACGGAGACCCGGTGAACGGGCCGTACCGGTTCCACAAGCCGGAGTACGCGGCGCTGGCGAACCAGGCGTCACGCGAGTCGTTGACGGTGCTGAAGAACAACGGCGTGCTGCCCGTGCGGCTCAACGCCGGGGACAACATCGTGGTCACCGGTCCGCGCGCCGCCGACACCGCCGCGTGTTGCATCTGGACCAGCTTCTTCCACCAGGAGTACGGGTCGCAGACCGTGCTGGACGCGATCCGGACGCGGGCGGCGCGGGCCGGGGTGAACGTCTACCAGGACTCCGGGCCGGCGCCGAAGCTCGCGGTGGTGGCGGTCGGCGAGGCGTCCTACACGCACGCGACGAACTGGCCGAAGGAGCAGCCCTACCTGCCGGCCGACCAGGTGGCGTTGATCCGGAACTTCCAGCAGCAAGGGATTCCGGTGGTGGTCGTGCTGGTGCTGCCGCGGCCGTACGTGATCACCGAGTGGCACGACCTGGCCAGTGCGGTCGTGGTGACCTACCGGGGTGGCGAGGAGATGGGGCCGGCGACCGCCGGGTTGCTGTTCGGGGACTTCGCGCCGCGCGGGAAGCTGCCCTGGCAGCTGCCGCGGGCGGTGTCGGACGTGCTGCGGCCGGGCGGGACGGACGTGCCGGCGGACGCGGTCGAGCAGTGGGACCTGCCCTACGACCTGGGTGCCACCGCGACGCAGCGAGCGGAGATCCGGGCGCACATCGACGCGGGGCGGCCGGTGCCGACCGGGTACGGCAACCCCCTCTACCCGTACGGGGCGGGGCTCACCGGCTGGTGACGCCGGCGTGTCAAGCTGGGTGGCGTGACGATCATCGACGCGTTGCGGGCGTTGACCGAAGGGGAACGCGAGCGGGCGGCCGAGCTCGCCGCCGGCAGTCGCGGGGAGGTGGGACGGGCGTTGGCGACCTATCTGACCAGTGAGGCCGATGGGAGCGTCTACGACCGTCCCGCCGCCTTCACCGCGTTCATCGACGGCGGCGGGAACGTGGGGCTCTACCAGGCGGTCGCGCGGGGGCTGGCGGGGTTGTACGACGCCGAGCGGCCCGGGACGTTGCTGGACGTCGGGTGCGGCGACGGACGGGCGTTGGTGCCGTCGCTGGAGAAGGCCCGGCACCGGCCTCGGCGCGTCACGCTGGTGGAGCCCTCGGCCGCGTTGCTGGCGGGGGCGGTGGAACGGCTCCGGGACGTCGAAGGGGTCACGGTGGACGCCCGGAACGTCCGGGTGGAGGAGTTCCTGCGCGAGGCCGCGCAGAGGATCGACCTGGTGCAGTCGACGTTCGCGTTGCACGCGTTGCCGCACGACGAGCGGGACGCGGCGCTGGCCGCGCTGGCGTCCCGGGTCGGGAAGCTGGCGCTGGTGGAGTTCGACGTGCCCGACCTGGACGGGGACGAGCGGCTGGCGTTCCTGGCCGAGACCTACGAGCGCGGGCTGGCCGAGTACGGCGCGGACCGGGACCTGGTGGCGCAGGGGTTCCTGATGCCGGTGCTGACCGGACAGCTGCTGCCGGGCGCGAAGCGGTCCACGTGGGAGCAGCCGGCCACGGCGTGGGCGGCGCAGCTGCGGCGGGCCGGGTTCACCGACGTCCGGCTGGAGCCGCTGTTCGACTACTGGTCCTCGCCCGCGTTCCTGCTGACCGCCTCGGGCAGCCGCTTGACGTAGCGGTGGGCGGGCACGGCGATGCCGCCGGGCGCCTGGTGGACGAACGGACCGGAGTCGGTCCAGCCGTGGCGCTCGTAGAACCGACGGGCACGGGTGTTGCCGGCGACCACGGCCAGCCACGCGGTGTCGTGGTGGGCGGCGACCCTCCGCTCCGCCTCGGCCAGCAGCACGTCCGCCACGCCGGCGCCCCGGTGGTCGGCGGACACGTACACCTGCTCGACCTCGTCCCCCTCGACCATGACGAAGCCGGCCACCTCACCGTCCACGACCGCCACGGCGGTCCGTGCGACCAGGTCCGCGGCGCGCTGCGCGAACGACTCCGGCGTGCGCGCCCGGACCAGCTCGTCGGGCACGTGACCCAGGTGCCCGTCCGCCCACCCCGAGTGCCAGACGCGGGCGACCGCGGGCACGTCGGCGACCGTCGCGGGCCTGATCTCCACCATGCGGCCGACCCTAGCCGCCGAACGCGACCAGCGCGGTCGCCGCGGCCAGGATCAGGCACAGCGGCGAGTACACGCGGACGTCGAGGCGGGCGAACCCGGTGTCCTTGCGCGTCGACACGGCCAGCCCGCCCGCGCCGCGCAGCAGCATCACCGCCGCGACGCCGGCCGTCCCGACGACCGGTACCCACTCCGGACCGGGCACGCCCACGACGTCCGCCCGCCCGGCCACCAGGTACGCGGCGAGCCCGAGCGCGACCGCCACGGCGGCGGTCAGGGGCCGGGACGGCAGCCGTTCCACCGGCACGTCCACCACCAGGCGGGCGAACTCCTCGCGCGTGCGCAGCGGCCACGGCGAGAACATCCACACCACGTGCAAGATCCCGATCGCGGCCAACACCAACGCCGTGACCAGCGCCAACATCGTCATCAGACACCTCCATACGCCACCGTACGGCGACCGGACCATACGGTAGCGCACGGTTTCTGAGAGCCGTCTTAGCTGAACTCTCAACTATCCGGTGATAGACTTTTTCGCGTGTCACACAGCATGCAGCTCGGGGTCTACAGCTTCGCCGACCGCCACCCTGACCCGACCACCGGCGAGCAGGTGTCCGTCGCCGACGCGCTGGCCCAGCAGCTGGAGCGGATCAAGCTCGCCGACGAGCTGGGCCTGGGCTTCTACGGCCTGGGCGAGCACCACCTCGAGCAGTACGCCATCTCCAACCCCGGCACGGTCCTCGCCGCCGCCGCGAGCGTGACCACGAACATCACGCTCAGCAGCGCGGTCACCGTGCTCAGCACCGAGGACCCGGTGCGGGTCTACCAGCAGTTCACCACCCTGGACCAGCTCAGCCGGGGCCGCGCCGAACTGCTGGCCGGGCGCGGGTCGTTCACCGAGTCCTTCCCGCTGTTCGGCGCGGACCTCGAGGACTACGACGAGCTGTTCGAGGAGAAGCTGGCCCTGCTGATCCGGCTGGACCGGGAGAACCCGATCACCTGGTCGGGACGCTTCCGCGCGCCGCTGAAGGACGCCCACGTCTTCCCCCGCCCCTACGGCGACCACCTCCGCATCTCGGTCGGCACCGGCGGCAACCCGGAGTCCTCCATCCGGGCCGGACTGCTGGGCCTGCCCGTGGTCTACGCGATCATCGGCGGGCAGCCGGAGCGGTTCGCGCCGCTGGTGGACCTGTACCGGCGCGCGGGCGAGGCCGGCGGGCAGACCGGGCTGGAGGTGACCATGAGCGCGATCGGGCTGATCTCGCGCCGCTCCCAGGACGCGAAGGACTCCTTCTACCCGTACTGGCTGGAGACCATGAAGTACGGCGCCCGCGCCCGCGGCTGGACCGTGCCCTCACGCGCCGAGTACGACGCCTGGACCGCCGACGCGAACTCGATCTTCGCGGGCAGCCCGCAGGAGGTCGCCGAGCGGCTGATCTCCGTGGGCCGGCTGGTCGGCGCGGACCGGTACGCGATGCAGATGGACTGGTCGGGCGTGCCGCACAAGCTGGTCATGGAGTCCATCGAGCTGCTGGGCACCGAGGTGCTGCCCCTGGTCCGAGCGGAGCTCGGCTGACCGGTCAGGATTCGAGAAGCGTCCCCATCTGCGCATATATAGCCTTGCTCCCGCGAGCTTGAGCAGATGGGGAGACGATGACCAGGTCCAAGGGGAAGAGCACGCCGGCACAGCACCCGGCCGACAGCCACGAGATGATCCGCGTGCACGGCGCACGCGTGAACAACCTCAAGGACGTCAGCTTGGAGATCCCCAAGCGGCGGCTGACCGTGTTCACCGGCGTCTCCGGCTCGGGCAAGTCGTCCCTGGTGTTCGACACGATCGCGGCCGAGTCCCAGCGGCTGATCAACGAGACCTACAGCACCTTCGTGCAGGGGTTCATGCCGACGCTGGCGCGGCCAGACGTGGACGTCCTCGACGGACTGACCACCGCGATCATCGTCGACCAGCAGCGGCTGGGCGCGGACCCGCGGTCCACCGTGGGCACCGCCACGGACGCCAACGCGATGCTGCGCATCCTGTTCAGCCGCCTGGGCAAGCCGCACATCGGTGGGCCGGGCGCGTTCTCGTTCAACGTCCCCTCGGTGAAGGCCAGCGGCGCGATCACGGTCGAGCGCGGCGGCAAGACCAAGGCCGAGAAGGCGACCTTCGAGCGGTTGGGCGGCATGTGCCCGCGCTGCGAGGGCGTCGGCTCGGTCACCGACTTCGACCTCACCGCGCTCTACGACGACACCAAGTCGCTCAACGAGGGCGCGCTGACCATCCCCGGCTACAGCATGGACGGCTGGTTCGGCCGGATCTTCCGCGGCAGCGGCTTCTTCGACCCCGACAAGCCCATCCGCAAGTACAACAAGCGCGAACTGCACGACCTGCTCTACAAGGACCCCACGAAGATCAAGGTCGACGGGATCAACCTGACCTACGAGGGCCTGATCCCGAAGATTCAGAAGTCCATGCTGAGCAAGGACAAGGAGGCGATGCAGCCGCACATCCGCGCGTTCGTGGACCGGGCGATCACCTTCGCCACCTGCCCCGACTGCGACGGCACTAGGCTGAGCGCCGAGGCGCGGAAGTCGAAGATCAAGGGGATCAACATCGCGCAGGCGTGCGCCATGCAGATCACCGACCTCGCCGAGTGGGTCAGCGGCTTGTCGGAGCCGTCGGTCGCGCCGCTGCTGACCGCGTTGCGGCACACGCTGGACTCGTTCGTCGAGATCGGACTGGGGTACCTGTCGCTGGACCGCCCGTCCGGGACGCTGTCGGGCGGCGAGGCGCAGCGCGTGAAGATGATCCGGCACCTCGGGTCGTCGCTGACCGACGTCACCTACGTCTTCGACGAGCCGACCATCGGCCTGCACCCGCACGACATCAAGCGCATGAACGACCTGCTCCTGCGGTTGCGGGACAAGGGCAACACCGTGCTGGTCGTGGAGCACAAGCCGGACGCCATCGCGATCGCCGACCACGTCGTGGACCTCGGGCCGGGCGCGGGCACGGGCGGCGGCACGGTGTGCTTCGAGGGCACCGTCGAGGGCCTGCGGGCCAGCGGCACGATCACCGGCCGGCACCTGGACGACCGGGCCAAGCTCAAGGCGCAGGTGCGCGAACCCTGCGGTGTGCTGGAGATCCGCGGCGCTTCCCGACACAACCTTCAGAACGTGGACGTCGACATCCCGCTGGGCGTGCTGGTCGTCGTGACCGGCGTGGCCGGGTCGGGCAAGAGCTCGCTGGTGCACGGGTCGATGCCCGCCGAGGGCGTGGTGTCGGTGGACCAGACCGCGATCCGCGGCTCGCGGCGCAGCAACCCCGCCACCTACACCGGGCTGCTGGAGCCGATCCGCAAGGCCTTCGCCAAGGCCAACGGCGTGAAGCCGGCCCTGTTCAGCGCCAACTCCGAGGGCGCGTGCCCGACCTGCAACGGCGCCGGCGTGACCTACACCGACCTGGGGATCATGGCCGGGGTCGCGGTGACGTGCGAGGAGTGCGAGGGCAAGCGGTTCCAGGCCTCGGTGCTCAAGTACCACCTCGGCGGGCGCGACATCAGCGAGGTGCTGGCCATGTCGGTGACCGAGGCGGAGGAGTTCTTCGGCCCCGGCGCCGACGCGCACACCCCCGCCGCGCACGCCGTCCTGCGGCGGCTGGCCGACGTCGGGCTCGGGTACCTGTCGCTGGGCCAGCCGCTGACCACGCTGTCCGGCGGCGAGCGGCAGCGGCTCAAGCTGGCCACGCACATGGCCGACAAGGGCGGGGTGTACGTGCTGGACGAGCCGACCACCGGCCTGCACCTGGCCGACGTCGAGCAGCTGCTGGGGTTGCTGGACCGGCTGGTGGACGCGGGCAAGTCGGTCATCGTCATCGAGCACCACCAGGCCGTGATGGCGCACGCGGACTGGATCATCGACCTCGGGCCGGGCGCGGGCCACGACGGCGGCAAGGTCGTCTTCGAGGGCACGCCCGCCGACCTGGTCGCCGCCCGCTCGACGCTGACCGGCCGGCACCTCGCCGACTACGTGGGGGCCTGACCCCTCTCGCGGAACAGGAAGCCGGCGACGGCCCGGGCCAGTTCCACCGGGTCGTCGCCGGGGCGTTCCAGCACGCCGGTGTTCCACAGGGTCGCGAAGCCGTGCACGATCGACCAGGCCGCGGCCGACGCCAACTCCGGGTCCGGCTGGTCGGTGACACCGTCCGCCAGCACCGCCCCCGCCCGCGAGCGCGCGGCCTCCACCGCCGGGTCGTCGGGGTGGTAGAGGTCGGGGCGGAACATCACCTCGAAGTGCGCCCGGTGCTCCACCGCGAAACGCACGTAGGCCGTGCCGACCTCCACGAAGTCGCCGCCGGCGGCCTTGGTCTCCTCCAGCCGCGCGGCCAGCAGCGCGAAGCCCTCGGCGGCCAGGGCGGTCAGCAAGCCTGCCTTGTCCTTGAAGTGGTGCACCGGCCCGGCGTGCGACACCCCCACCCGCCGGGCCAGGTCGCGCAGGCCGACGCCACCGGGGCCGTGCTCGGTGATCGCGTCGACGGCGGCGTCGAGGACGGCTCGGCGCAGGTCGCCGTGGTGGTACGGGCGGTCCGTGGTCACGTCCGGCAGCCTAGCGGATCTAGACATTGACAAGTTCGCCTTCCTCCAGGCATCTTGTCACTGTCAAGTTCGTGATGCCGAAGGAGTCCGCCATGGCCCCGCTCGTGATCCTCGTCCTCGTCACCCTCGTCCTGGCCGGCCTGCGGGCGGTCGGGCTGACCCGGGTACCCGCCTGGCCGTTCGCCGTGCAGGGCGGTGTCGCGGCGATGTTCACCGCGACCGGCATGGCGCACTTCATCGGGATGAGGGAACAGCTGATCGCGATGGTGCCGCCGGCGATCCCCGCTCCCGAACTGGTGATCACCGTGACCGGGCTGCTGGAGCTCGCGGGGGCGGCGGGGGTGCTGTGGCACCGGACCGCGCCGTGGGCAGCGGCGGGGTTGACGGCGATGCTGGTGGGGATGTTCCCGGCCAACGTGTACGCGGCCATCAAGGGCATCTCGCCCGCTTTCGGCGACCAGTTGGTGCCGCGCACCCTCATGCAGCTCGTCTTCCTCGCCGCCACCGTGACGGTCCTGGCCCACCACCTCCGGGCCCGTCGCACGTCGACCGCACCCGCCACCCTTGACTCGCCGCAAAGTGTGAGTGTTTAATCAGTCATAGATTCAGTGATTGATTGACCACACACTTGGAGACCCGATGCGCGCCCTCGAAGTCGTCCTGCCCGGCACCGTCGAACCGGACGGGCTCGAACTGCGCCACCGCGACCTGCCCTCCCCCGCCGCCGGGCAGGTCGTGGTGCGGGTCGAGGCGAGCGGGGTGTCGTTCGCCGAGCAGCAGATGCGGCGCGGGAAGTACTACGACCAGCCGCCGTTCCCGTTCGTGCCCGGCTACGACCTGGTCGGCACCGTCGTCCGGACCGGGCCGGGCGCGGAGAGCCTGCTGGGCGGCCGGTTCGCCGCCCTGACCAAGACCGGCGGCTGGGCGGACCACGTGCTGCTCGACGCCGCCGACCTGGTCCCCGTGCCCGAGGGCGTCGACCCGGCGGAGGCGGAAGCGTTCGTGGTCAACGGGATCACCGCGTGGCGGATGCTGCACACCATCGCGCGAGTCCGAAAGGGACAGACGGTCCTGGTGCACGGCGCCAACGGCGGCGTCGGCTCGACCCTGGTCCAGCTCGCACGCCTGGCCGGGGCGACCGTCATCGGCACCGCCTCACCCCGCCACCACGACACCGTCCGCGCCCTGGGCGCGACCCCCGTCGACTACCGCACCCCCGACCTGCCCGCCCGCATCCGGGAACTCGCACCGGCCGGGGTGGACGCGGTGTTCGACCACGTGGGCGGCCCCGGCATCGTCGACTCCTACCGCCTGCTCGCCCCGCGCGGCACGCTGGTCGCCTACGGCACGGCGTCCACCCGGGACGAACCGGGGTCGTCGCGCCTGCCGGTGCTCAAGCTGTTCGCGCGGCTGGCCCTGTGGAACGCCCTGCCCAACGGCCACCGCGCCACGTTCTTCAACATCTGGGCGGGCAAGCGCCGCCGGACCGCCTTCCGCGCCGCCCTGCGCCGGGACCTCGGCGAGGTGTTCGCCCTGCTGGCCCAGGGGAAGCTGCGCGCGCAGGTCGCCGCCCGCGTCCCGCTCTCGGAGGTGGCTCGGGCGGTCACGCTCGCCGAGTCCGGCACGGTCGCCGGGAAGGTCGTGCTGGTGCCTAGCGACACCACGCGGTGACGGTGGACTCGAAGTCCGGGAACTCGGCGCGCGCTTCGGCCACCACGTCCGCACCGGACTGCCGGTGGTCGGCCGCGAACTTCTCCGCGATCTCCCGCAGTTCCTCGCTGGGCTCGCCGTCGAGGTCGGTGTGCTCGACGGCTTCCATCGGACCGACGCCGTCGGCCAGCAGCCACAGGAACGCGCTCAGGTCCCGCGCGACCACGCCCACCGCGCCCTCGGAGCCGAAGAAGACCACCGGCTGGTCGGTCAGCGGTGCGCCTTCGCGGACGGTCCAGAACATGGCCAGGCCGCCGGTGCCGTCCTGGCCGAAGACGCGGAACTCGGCCCCGTCGAGCTCCTGGTTGCCGGTCCACGCCCGGATCCAGGACGTGGTCTCCTCGGCGGAGGAGAACTCGGCGTAGGGCTCGAAGTCGATGCCGTCGTCGTAGTCGAAGGCGCACTCGGCCACGGCGGCGAGGGCGGGCGGGAACCGGCGATCTTCCGTCACGCGGCTCAGGTTAACCGCCCACCCGCCCGCTCCCCGCGATCAGGTGCCCAGCCCGGCCCGCCCGAACCCGGCCGGCCCACCCGAACCCGGCCGGCCCACCCGAACCCGGCCGGCCCGCCCGAACCTGGCCAGCCTGCCCGGACCCGGCCGGCTCGCCGAGCCGCGCGCCCGCCGGAGCCGCGGTCAGGTGTTGAAGGCGCGGACCACCGCGGCCATGTCCTCGGCGTCGCGGTGGTCGGCGGCCACGCGGTACTGCTCGTGCAGGGCGCGCATGAGCCGGTCGTCGGTGCCCGCCGCGCGCATCGCCTCCAGGATCAGGTCCGCGTCCTTCACCGCGCCGTCGATGCCGAACGACGGCGTGAACTCACCCGCGATCATCGCCCGGCCCTTGACCTGCGCGTACCCGCTGTCCGTCGGACCGCCCGCGATGGCGTCCAGGAACGCCTCCGGCGCGACCCCCAGCCCCCGCGTCAACGCCACGGCCTGCGCGGTGGCCGCCGTGATCGACAGCACCCACGAGTTGACCGCCAGCTTGAGCCGGTGACCGTCGCCGGGCCGCTCCCCCACCCACACCGTCCGCGACCCGATCGCCTCGAACACCGGCGCGAGCCGGTCCCGCACCGCCTCCGGGCCGGCGGCCAGCACGGTCAGCTTGCCCTCCTCGGCGGGCTTGCGCGTCCCCAGCACGGGCGCGTCCACGAACGGCGTGGACCCGGCCAGCTCGGCCAGCCGCGACGTGCCCTCCAGGCCCACCGTGCCCGACTGCACCCACACCACGTCGCCGGACAGGTCCAGCCCGCGCACCACCTCGGCCGTGGAGTCGGCGTCGAACAGCACGGTCAGCACGACGTCCGCGCCGGCCACCGCCTCGGCGGGTGTCTCGGCGACCCGTGCGCCGGCCTCGCCCAGCGGCGCGGCCTTGTCGGCGCTGCGGTTCCACACCGCCACGTCCAGACCCGCCCGCAGCAGGCTGCGCGCCATGCCCGCGCCCATGATGCCCGTACCAAGCACCGCAACAGACTTCGTCACCGTGGATCCCCAATCCCTTGTCCAGTAAGGACGAATCTGCCACCGGAAAGCCGGCCGCGCATCCCATCCGGCCGTCCGGGTGGTGATCATCACCGGAAAGGGATCACCCGATGTCGCCGACCAACTCCTCCGCCGCCGCGATCGCCGCCGACTGGTGGGGTTGCGCCTCCTGCTGCCCCTGGTTGTCGAAGTTCGCCGCGAACGGGTCCTCCAGCGGCTCCTCCACCCCGGCCAGCACCTCGATCACCGCGTGCGCGCAGAACGGCACGTACACCGGGTCGTAGCCGCCCTCGTGCGCGAACGCGATCCGCCCGCCGCACAGCTCCGCCGCCGCGTCCACGAGCATCCGCCCGATCTCCCGGTACCCGGAGGCGGTGACCATCATCCGCGCCAGCGGGTCCACGGCGTTCGCGTCGAAGCCGGCCGCCACCAGGATCAGCTCCGGCTGGAACCGGCGCAGCGCGGGCAGCACGACCCGCCGGAAGGCCTCCAGGTAGCCGCCGTTGCCGGTGCCCGGCGGCAGCGGCAGGTTCAGCGCGTAGCCGTGGCCCGCGCCCGTGCCGCGTTCGGTCACGTGCCCGGAGTCGGGTGGGAACACCCGGTCCTGGTGCACGGAGATGGTCAGCACGTCCGGGTCGTCCGCGAACGCGGCCTGGGTGCCGTTGCCGTGGTGGACGTCGATGTCCACCACCGCGATCCGCGCGACCCCGCGCGAGCGGCGCACCGCCTGGGCGGCGATGGCGATGTTGGCCAGCAGGCAGAACCCCATGCCGACGTCGGCCAGCGCGTGGTGGCCGGGCGGGCGGACCAGGGCGTAGGCGTTGTCCACCGCACCGTCCACGACCGCCTCCACCGCCCGCACCACGCCACCGGCCGCGAGCCGCGCGATGTCCAGCCCGCCGGGACCGAAAGGACTGCCGCCGTCGCCCGCGTCGCCGCCGGTGTCGTTGGCCGCGACCAGGCGGGCGAGGTGGCCGGGCGTGTGCACGGCCAGGATCTCCTCGTCGGTGGCCGGGCGCGGGGCCAGGCGGGTCAGGCGGTCGAGCAGGCCGCTGACCACGACCAGTTCGTGCACGCGCCGCTTGGCTTCGGCGTTCTCGAAGTGGCGGTGCGGCTGGAGACCCCGGCGGGGGTCGGCGGGCAGGAGGCCGGCGTGCGTCCCGGTGTCGTGCCAGCCGTAGAGCTCGTGGTAGACGTAACCCGTCGACATGCGGCGAATCCTGGTCGCGGTGTCGCGGCGGAGTCTTGTCCCGCAGCGCTCGGACGTTGACCGACCGCGAACGTGCGCTCCAGCCCAACTCCGGTACGCCGCTGGGCAAGACCGGGCGGGGACCTTTTCCAATACTCGGGTCCATGACCACACATCCCCTCGACCCGTTGACCGCGGCCGAGATCGCCGGGGCGCGGGCCGTGCTCGTGGCCGCCGGTCGGGTCGGCCCGACGACCCGGTTCCCGAGCGTGCTGCCCGTCGAGCCGTCCAAGGACGCGGTGCGGCAGGGGCTGCCGGTGCACCGACGGGTGCGGGCGGTGCTGCTGGACACCGCCACCGGGGCGGTGGCCGAGGCCGTGGTGGACGTGACGGCCGGCGTCGAGGAGTCCTACCGACCGCTGGACCCCGAGAAGCACGGGCAGCCGGCGGTGCTGTTCGAGGAGTACGACCGCAGCGCCGAACTGGTCCGGGCCGACCCGCGCTGGCAGGCGGCGATGCGGCGGCGCGGGATCGAGGACTGGTCGCTGGCGTTCGTCGCTCCCCTGTCACCGGGGCACTTCGACGAGCCGCTGCTGCGCGGACGGCGTGTTCTCCGGGCGTTGACGTTCCTGCGCGACCACGTGGACGACAGCCCGTGGGCGCACCCCGTGGAAGGCCTGCTGTGCGAGGTGGACCTGGTCGCGGGCGAGGTGCTGGCGGTGACCGACTCCGGTGACGTACCGGTGCCCGTCGAGCACGGCAACTACACCGGGGTGCAGCCGCGGACGTCGTTGAAGCCGATCTCCATCACCCAGCCCGAGGGCGTGAGCTTCACCGTGTCCGGCAGCGAGGTGGGCTGGGAGGGGTGGACGTTCCGGGTCGGGTTCAACGCCCGCGAGGGGTTGACGCTGCACCGGATCGCGTTCGGCGGTGACCCGGTGGTGTACCGGGCGTCGGTGCCGGAGATGGTCGTCCCGTACGGCGACCCGGAGCCGTGGCGGAACTGGATCAGCTACTTCGACGCGGGCGAGTACCTGCTGGGCAAGAACGCCAACTCGCTGCGGCTGGGCTGCGACTGCCTGGGCGTGATCCACTACTTCGACGCGGTGCTCGCCGACGACCACGGCCACCCGATGTCGATCCCGCAGGCCATCTGCATGCACGAAGAGGACTACGGGGTGCTGTGGAAGCACACCAACATCCTCACGGGCGCGTCGGACGTGCGGCGGTCGCGGCGGCTGGTGGTGTCGTCGTTCAGCACCATCGGCAACTACGACTACGGCTTCTTCTGGTACTTCTACCTGGACGGCACGATCGAGCTGGAGGCCAAGGCCACCGGTGTCGTGTTCTGCGGTGCGGGCGAGGCCGGTCCGCACGGGGAGCTGGTCGCGCCCGGTCTGGTGGCTCCCGTGCACCAGCACCTGTTCTGCGCGCGGCTGGACACCGAGGTGGCGGGGCCGTCGAACACCGTGGAGGAGGTCGACTTCGTCGGCGTGCCCACCGGTCCGGACAACCCGCGCGGCAACGCCTTCACCACGACGACCACCGTGTTGGACCGCGAGTCCACTGCCGCGCGCCTGGCCGATCCGCTGCGGGGCCGGACGTGGCTGGTGCGGGGTGGTGGTGTGAACCGGTTGGGGCAGCGGCGTTCTTACCAGCTCGTGCCCCGGCCGGGGCCGGTGCTCTTGGCGCAGCCGGAGGCGACCGTGGCGGGACGGGCGGCGTTCGCGTCCCGGCACCTGTGGGTGACCCGGTTCCACGAGGACGAGCGCTATCCGGCCGGGGACCACCCGAACCAGCACCCGGGCGGAGCGGGCCTGCCGGCGTGGAGCGCGCAGGACCGGCCGTTGGTGGACGAGGACGTGGTGCTGTGGCACGTCTTCGGGCCGACGCACCTGCCCAGGCCGGAGGACTGGCCGGTGATGCCGGTGGACTACAGCGGGTTCTCGTTCCGCCCGGTCGGGTTCAACGACCGCAACCCGACCTTGGACGTGCCGGACCTGGCGTCGACCGGGTGCGCCCACTGCCCGCCAGGGGGATGTCGTTGCGAACATTGAGTTCGAGCATCCCTCACCTGCGTTGACACCGGACTTCAGTATTTCTACGGACCGCTGGACAGCCGCCGCCCGACCACTCTGTGCACGTGCCGGCCGCGGTGGTAGCGGCCCGACTGGGTTCCGCAGCCCAGTGAAATCCGAGAGGAACACATGAGAAGGCAGCTCTCCGCAGCCCTCGCGGCGGCCGCCCTGACCGCGTCGGCGCTGACCGGCTGCGGCAGCGGTGGCGACGACACCATCCGCATCGGCGCCATCGCCGGGCTCACCGGCCAGTTCGTCACCGCCGAGGTGGTCAAGACCGCGCAGCGGGTGTTCGACGACGCCAACGCCAAGGGCGGCGTCAACGGCCGGAACATCGAGTACATCGTCAAGGACGACGCCGGCGACCCGCAGCGCACCGCCCAGGCCGCGCGCGAACTCGCCGACGCGGGCGTGGTCGCCATGGCCGGGTCGGCGAGCTTCACCGACTGCGACGTCAACGAGGCCTTCTACCGGCAGGCCCGCATCAGCTCGGTCATGGCCGTCGCCGCGACCCCGAAGTGCTTCCAGAGCCCCACCATCGCCCCGGTCAACGTCGGTCCGTTCACCCTGATGACCGCCGTGCTGCTGCACGCCTCGCAGAAGCTGGGCGACAAGAGGATCTGCAACTTCACCGTCGTCCTGCCCGGCGGTGAGGAGGCCGTCCAGGTCGCGCTCGAGCGGTGGGAGCGGTTGAGCGGGCTGAAGCTGCTGATCAACGACCTGACCGTGCCGCAGACCGGTGACCTGACCCCGTACCTGCTCAAGGCCAAGGAGGCGCGCTGCGAGGCGGTCCTGTTCAACCCGGCGGAGTCGCTGGTCGTGCCGTGGTTGCAGGCGGCGAAGACGCAGGGCATGGACGACGTGGACTTCCTGCTGCTGGCCCCCGCCTACACCGACAGCGTCGCCAAGGCGGTCGGCGGGCTCGGGCTGAACGTCTACGCGGGCAGCGAGTTCGAGCCGTTCACCTCCGACAGCCTGGCCAACAAGGGCTGGCGGGCCACGGTGACCCGGGCGCAGGCGCAGGCCACGGCGTTCTCCCAGGGCGGGTACCTGGCGGCGAAGTTCACCGTCGAGGTGCTCGAGACGATCAAGGGCGAGGTGACCCGGGACTCGGTCAACGCGGCGCTGCGGACCATGACGCCCATCGAGGACCCGATGCTGGGCACGCCGTGGGAGTTCGGCCCCGGCGAGACCCACGCCCCCAACCAGGGCTCCAAGATCGTCCGCCTCACCGGCCTGCGCTGGGTGGTCGTGGACGACACCTTCATCACCGTGCCGAACACCTGAGGCCGGCTGCCTCTCCGCCGCCGCAGCGAACCGAAAGGGAAAACCGCATGTGTCACGCCGACGAGTCGCGCCCACCCGCACCGCCCGAAGCGACCAGTGCCGTCGCCGACGCCGGTGAACTGCGGCTCACCTCCGCCGACGGGGCCACGTTCCTGGCCTACCGGGCCGTGCCGGAGACCCCGACCGGGGCGGGGGTCGTGCTGCTGCCCGACGTGCGGGGCGCGCACGAGTTCTACCGGGACCTGGCGCGGCGCTTCGCGTCCACCGGCGTCGCCGCGCTGGTCCTGGACTACTACGGCCGGATCGCCGACGACGACGTGCGCGGCCCCGACTTCGACGGGTTCGCGCTGGTGCAGAAGCTGGACCGGGAGCGGACGCAGGACGACATCGTCGCGGCGGTGGACCACCTGGTGTCGGGCGCGCTCGGGCCGGTCACCGCCGCGTTCACGGTCGGGTTCTGCCTGGGTGGGGCGATGTCGTGGGCGCAGTCGGCGTTGCAGCCGCGGCTCGCGGGCGTGGTCGGCTTCTACGGGCGGCCCGCCGAGTGCCGGGAGCTGATCGGGGACATGACCCGGCCGCTGCTCGTGCTCGCCGCCGGCGCGGACGTGCTGACCACGGTCGAGGACAACCGGGCCTTCGACGTCGAGCTGTCCGAAGCCGGTGTGCCGCACGAGTTCCGCCTCTACGAGGGCGCGCCGCACTCGTTCTTCGACGGCGCCCTGCCCGACCAGGCCGAGAACGCCGCCGACGCGTGGGCGCGGGTGTCGGCGTTCCTGCGCGCGCACACGTGACGCCGGTGCGCGCGGGAGAACGCGTGGTGCACCTCGGGATTCCCGTACCGGCCGGTGCGCTGCCGGCCCGGGTCCACCGCCCGGCCGGCGACGGGCCGTTCCCGACGCTGGTCTGGTACCACGGCGGCGGGTGGGCGGTCGAACCGCCCGTCGAGGACGACACCGCCTGCCGGGCGCTGTGCGACGCGGCGGGCGTGGTCGTCGTGTCGGTGGCCCACCGGCCGGCGCCCGAGCACCGCTTCCCGGCGGCCGTCGAGGACGCCTACGCGGCGTTGACCTGGGTCGCGGCACACGGCGCGGAACTGGGGACCGACGGGCGGATCGCGGTCGGCGGGGAGGGCGCCGGGGGCAACCTCGCGGCGGTGGTGAGCCTGATGGCCCGCGACCACGACGGGCCCCGGATCGCGTTGCAACTGCTCGCCGCGCCCATCACAGCACCACCCGGCGACCGCGAGTCCTCTGTGGAGAACGGGGGTTTCCCGACGCGGGAGGACGTGGAGCGGTTCTTCCGCCAGTACGCGCGCGGGGAGGAGGACCTGGACGACCCGTACCTGGTGCCGCTGGCCGGGGAGCTGCGAGGGCTGCCGCCGGCGCTCGTGCTGACCGCCGAGTTCGACCCGTTGCGGGACGAAGGCGAGGAGTACGCGCACCGGCTGCTGGACGCCGGCGTGCCGGTCACGCTGGTGCGGTACGAAGGGCAGCTCCACGGGTTCTTCGCGCTGCCGGCCGACCGGCTGTCGGTGTCCGCCCAGGCCCACGAGCGCGCGGCGGCGGCGTTGCGCGGAGCGTTCGCACAGGCCTTGGTCGTCGGGGAACCGGGCGTTGACGCGCAGCGCACCTGACGAACGCTCGGTGTTGCCTGGGTCCGGTCACGCACCGTAGGTTGTCCGCCTACCGGAGGGGGCGTGGTGGACACCACGATGATCGCCTCGGCGGTGCGCATCGGCTCCGCCCTGGGCAGCGGCGGCGCGGTCGAGTGGGACGAGGTGTTCGCCGCCCTGCGGCAGGCGCTGCCCGAGGTGTGCGCGGTGCAGGTCACCGGCTGGGACCCGGTGGCGCGCGGGTTCGTGGTGCTCGCCGAGGACGGCTACGACCGGGGCATCAGCCGGGAACTGGCCCACGAGCTGCCCCGCACCCGGTGGGGCGGCCAGCTGTTCGACTCCGCGGTGCCGCTGCTCATGGACGACATGCCGCACAACTTCCGCGACTCGCCCCACTACCAGCAACGCCTGCGTCCCGCCGGGTTCGACGACGGCCTGTCGGCGGTGCTGCGGATCGGGCGGTCCCGGCAGGTGGTCGGCGTGCTGCACGCCAACGCACCGGTCCGCGGCGCCTTCGACGAGGCCGCCCGCGCGTTCACCGCGACCGTGGGCACGGCCCTGGCCCGGCGGGTGGACCCGTTGCACTGCCCCGGTCTGGACACCTGGTTCGGTCCCGAGTGGACGGCCGGCTGGCTCGTCCCGGCCACCGGCGCGGTCGCCGGACGCGCGCCCGCCCCGGTGGCCGAGGACGCCGGGCTGCGGGCGGTGGCGGAGGTGTTCGCCGGGCTGGGCCTGCGGACGGTGCCGTTCCTGTGGCAGGCGGCGGACGGGTGGTGGCGGGTGCGGCTGCTGCGGGTGGTGGACGGCCCCCGGGCCGGGGTCGTGGCCGCGTGCGCGCCGTTCGAGAACCCGTCCGGCCTGACCGCGCGGGAACTGGACATCGCGACCGGGCTGGTGGCGGGCCTGTCCAACCAGGCGATCGCCGAGGCGCTGGTGGTGAGCAGGCGGACGGTCGAGACGTACGTGGAGCGCCTGCTGACCAAGCTGGGCTGCCAGTCCCGCGGCGAGGCCGCCGGGGTGGCGGCCCGCGCCGGTTTCGTGCGGCCGTCGGTGGACGGGATCGGGTCCCTGGCCCGCTTGACCCGCGGCGCGGACCCGTACTGGAGCTAGGGTTTTCCGCAGCTCACCCGTGGTGCATCCAGATGCCCTTGACCTCGGTGTAGGCGTCGATCGCGTAAGGCCCCATCTCACGCCCCCACCCGCTCGTCCGGAAGCCACCCCACGGTGCCGCCGCGTCCGGGACGCACGGCATGTTGACGAACACCGCCCCCGCCCGGATGCCGTCGGCCAGGCGGTGCGCGGTCCGGAGGTCGTTGCTCCACACCGCGGCCGCCAGGCCGTAGGGCGAGTCGTTGACGCGGTGCAGGAGCTCGTCTTCGTCGTCGTAGTCCAGCACCGCCAGGACCGGGCCGAACACCTCCTCGCGGGCGATGGTCATGGTGTCGGTGACCGAGCCGAACACCGTGGGCCGGTAGAAGTGCCCGGGGCCTTCGGGCGCGGCGCCACCGGTGACCAGGTCCGCGCCTTCGGTGATCGCGCCCCGCACGTAGGAGTCCACGCGGTTGCGGTGTTCGGAGCTGACCAGCGGACCGAGGTCGGTGTCGGGGTGCAGGCCCGGACCGAGGCGCAGCTCGGCCGCCGCGGTGGCGAGCTTGGTGGTGAACTCGTCCTGGCGGCGGTGGTCGACGTAGAGGCGGGCGTAGGCCGCGCAGACCTGGCCGGTGTTGAGCAGCCCGCCCGCGATGGTCCCGGCCACGGCGGCGTCGACGTCGGCGTCCCGGGCGACCACGGTCGGCGTCTTGCCGCCCAGTTCCAGGGTCACGCGCTTGAGGTCGTGCGCCGAGGCCGCGACGATCTCGCGTCCCACGGCGGTCGAACCGGTGAAGGAGACCTTGTCCACACCGGGGTGGCGGACCAGGGCCTTGCCGGTGTCCGGGCCGCCGGTCACCAGGTTGACCACACCGGGCGGGAAACCCGCCTCCACGCACAGCTCGACCAGGCGGACGGTGGTGAGCGGGGTCTGCTCGGCCGGCTTGATCACGGCGGTGTTGCCGCACGCGAGGGCCGGGGCCAGCTTCCACGCCATGATCATGAGCGGGAAGTTCCACGGTGCGATGAGCGCGCACACCCCGACCGGCACCCGCTTGTCGTACTGAAGGGTGTTCGGGAACGACACCTGCCGCACGGCCCCGTCGATCTTCGTCGCCCACCCCGCGTAGTACCGGAAGTGCTCGACCGCACCGGTGACGCTGACGTTCCGCGCGACCGGCAGCGGCTGCCCCTGGTCACGGGTCTCCAGCTCGGCGAGCTTGTCGGCGTCGGACTCGATCAGGTCCGCCAGCCGCCACAGCAGCGCGGCCCGCTCGGTCGCCGGCAGCGCCTGCCAGGCGGGCAACGCCTCCCGGGCAGCGGCCACCGCCGCGTCCACGTCGGCCGCGGACGCCTCCGCCACCTCGGCCAACGGCTCACCGGTAGCCGGGTCGGTGGTGGTGGAGCTGTCCGCGCCCGACACCCACCGACCGCCGATGAAAAGACCCGTCGCGCGCATGTCGACTCCCCTCTGACTGGCTTGAACGCGGCCAGTGTGCGGGGCGGCGCGGGCACTCGGCTTGGCTGCGGGTGCACTCCGGTTGACGGTCGGTGCCTAGGCGGTGCGGTGTTCCACGCTGCGGCGGCGGTATTCCGACGGCGACAGGCCGTACTCGGTTTTGAACGCGCGGCTCAGGTAAGAAGCGTCCACCAGGCCCCACCGCGCGCCGATGACGCCGATGGCGAGTTGGTGCTTCCCGGGGTCGGCGAGATCCTGTCCACAACGCTCCAAACGCCGGTGGCGGATCCAGGCCGACACCGTGGTGCCCGCTTCGCTGAACAGCTTGTGCAGGTACCGGGTCGAGATGTGGTGGGCCGCCGCGATGTCGCCCGGCGAGAGGTCCGGGTCCTCCAGGTGCGCTTCCACATAGGACTTTATCTTCACCAACATGGCCGCCCGGGACGTTTCCGCCGGGACGTCGGTGAATTCGACCTGGTCGGCCAGCGCCGTGCCCAACAAGTCCACGACATTCCGCGCCAAGCGCACACTCCCGTGCACCTGCGGGTCGTCGATGTTGCGGGCCAACTGGACCAGGGTGGTGCTGACGATGCCGCTCACCCCTTGGCCGCCGGCGAAGCGGATGGCGGTCAGCTGCTCGACCTGGTTGGTGGGCAGGCACAGCATCGAGCGCGGGAACATCAGGACCAGGGTGGACGACACGTCGTCGAACGCCAGCGAGTACGGGCGGGTCGTGTCGTAGATGGCGAAGTCACCCGGGCGCAGGGCCGCCTGACGGCCGTCCTGGGTCAGTTTCGCCGTGCCGTGCAGTTGCAGGCTCAGCTTGTAGTACTCCGGGGCCGCTCGGGAGATGGTGCGGGCGGTGCGGCGGACGGTGTGGGCGTCCGCCGAGGCCTCGTACACGGCCACGCTGCCCAGGTTCCGGCCGCGCAGCCGGCCCCGGAACGCCGAGTGCTCCCCCGTGGTGGCCTCCAGCGGCACGAACGTCTGGGACACCGCCGACTGCCAGAGGTCGAACTGCTGGGTCGCGGGCACCCCCGCGGTGGTCAGCACGTAGGACATCGTCGCCCTCCAGGACCGTGGACGTGGATCGTGACACTGCGTGAGATCGGTGAGGGGCACGCTCGTCCGCGGCCGGGCGTTCGTCAAGGGGTCGTTGCCGAGTCGTGAAAAGTCCGGCCAGCCGGTGCGCCGAGCGTCAAAGACCGTGCGCC
Organism: Saccharothrix variisporea; assembly: GCF_003634995.1. Lineage (GTDB taxonomy): Bacteria > Actinomycetota > Actinomycetes > Mycobacteriales > Pseudonocardiaceae > Actinosynnema > Actinosynnema variisporeum. The sequence continues at coordinate 1,406,985 of NZ_RBXR01000001.1, forward strand.
GGCGGTCAACCGCTGGTCAGGACCGTCCTGTTAGACCTGGATGGCCGGCGCGTGGACACGTGCCGGGCGCGGATCGTATTCGATCCGCTACACGATCCCCGATGTGGAGGTGACCATGGGTGAGGTCGTGCTGGCCGCCAAGATCACGCACGTCCCGTCGATCTGGCTGTCCATCCACCCGGGCAAGCACCACGGCATCCGCAGGCCCGCCGAGCTGGGCCTGGCCGAGGTGGGGCGGCGCGCGAGGGAACGCGGGGCGGACACGTTCGTCGTGGCCGACTCGCACTGGATGAACAGCATGAGCTTCCACGTCAACGGGAAGGCGCGCCACCAGGGCAGTTACGCCTCCCACGAGCTGCCGCACTTCATCCGGGACCTGGAGTACGACTACCCCGGCTGCCCGGAGCTGGCCGCGCTGATCGGCGAGGAGATCACCGCGGGCGGGCAGAAGGCGATGGTCCACGACGTGAAGGACCTGGGCCTGGAGTACGCGACGCTGGTGCCGATGCACTTCATGAACCGCGACGGCGACCCGATCGCCGTGGTGCCGGTGGGGTGCAACATCTACTCGTCCATCGACGAGAACCGCCGGGTCGGCGAGGCCATCGCGCGGGCGGTGCTGCGCAGCGACCGCAAGGTGGCGTTCCTGGCCAGCGGGTCGCTGTCGCACCAGTTCCCGCCCAACGAGGTGTCCTCGCAGTACCTGGACCGGATCAGCAACCCCATCAACGAGCAGGCCGACCGGCTGGTGCTCCAGCAGTGGGGTTCGGGGCGGATCGCGGAGTTCCTGGCCGCGCTGCCCGCCTACAACGAGCGGTTCACCGGCGAGGCGGCGATGGCGGACACGGCGATGCTGTTCGGCATCCTCGGCTGGGACGCCTACACCGGTCACGGCGAGCAGCTGTGCGACTACTTCCCCAGCAGCGGGACCGGCCAGGTCATCGTCGATTTCCCGATCCCGGACGGGCTGAAGGCATGACACACCCCTTGGGTCTACAACCGTCGAAAATCATCGCGGTGCACCTGAACTTCCGCAGCCGGGCGGCGGAACGGGGGCGTTACCCGGATGAACCGTCGTACTTCCTGAAACCGCCGTCGTCGTTGTCGTGGACCGGCCGGGAACTCGTGCGGCCGGCGGGCACGGAGTTGGCGGCTTTCGAGGGCGAAATCGCGCTCGTCGTCGGCAAGCGGGCGTCGGGCGTGTCGCGTGAGGACGCCGTCGAGTACATCGGCGGTATCGCGGCGGCCAACGACTTCGGCGTGCACGACCTGCGTCATGCGGATCGTGGTTCGAACCTGCGATCCAAGGGCTCGGACGGTTTCACGCCGGTCGGTCCGGTGTTGTTGGATCCGCGCGAAGTGGACCCGTCCGATATTCGTCTACGAACGTGGATTAATGGCGAGTTGGTGCAGGACGACAACTCCGGCGAGCTGTTGTTCGACTTCGCTTACCTCATCGCGGACCTGAGCCGGAACGTGACGCTGGAGGCCGGGGACATCATCCTCACGGGGACTCCTACCGGGGCGACCGTGGTCTCCCCCGGCGACGTCGTCGAGGTCGCGCTGAACGACACCGAGCGGCTCAGGAACGTGGTCGTGGAAGGTCCGGCGCTGGAGGGTCCCGGCGCGCGGCCCCGCGTGACGGTCGCGGATCGAGCGGCCGCGGTGGGTGGTGACGTGCCGGCCATCAGGCCCGAGACCGAGGCGGCCCTGCGGCAGGTGTCCACGGCGACGCTGTCCAGCCAGCTGCGCAAGCGCGGGCTGAACCACACGTTCCTGACCGGGTTGGCGCCCGCACGGCCGGACCTGCGGATGGTGGGCGTGGCCCACACGCTGCGGTTCCTGCCCCTGCGGGAGGACCAGTTCGCCGAGCGCGGCGGCGGGATGAACGCGCAGAAGCGAGCCGTGGAGGCGCTGGGGCCGGGCCAGGTCCTGGTCATCGACGCCCGCGAGGACCACGGGGCGGGCACGCTCGGCGACATCCTCGCGATGCGCGCACTGCGGCGCGGTGCGGCCGGGGTCGTGACGGACGGGTGCCTGCGCGACAGCCCGGCCTTCCGGGAGCTCGACCTGCCCTCCTACAGCGCCGGCGCGCACGCGGCCGTGCTGGGGCGGCGGCACGTGCCGTGGGAGGTCGGGGTGGACATCGCGTGCGCCGGGGTGCTGGTGCGGCCCGGGGACGTGCTGGTCGGGGACGCCGAAGGGGTCATCCTGATCCCGCCCGCGATCGTGGACGAGGTGGCCGCCGACGCGCTGGAGGTGGAACGCGAGGAGCGGTTCATCCTGGAGCGGGTGTCGGCCGGGGTGTCGGTGGACGGGCTGTACCCGTTGGGCGCGGCTGCGCGCGCCGAGTACGAGCGGTGGGACGGATGACCGCCCCCGCGAGGTCCGCCACCCCGGGGATGTCCAAGACCCAGTACGCCTACGAGACCCTGCGCGACCGGATCGTCGGCGGCCGGTACGGACCCGGCGCGCGGCTGGTGTTCGACCGGATCGCCCGCGAGCTGGGCGTCAGCCCCGTGCCGGTGCGCGAGGCGGTGCGGCGGTTGCAGGCCGAGGGGTGGGTGGTGTTCGAGCCCAACGTCGGCGCGCAGGTCGCGGAGTTCGACCCGGACGGCTACCGGCACACCATGGAGGCCCTCGCCTTGCTGGAGGGCCACGCGGTCGCGAGCGCCACCCTCTCGCGCAGCGTGCTGGACCGGGCGGCGCACCTCAACGACCTGATGGCCGCCTCGCTGGTCGAGTTCGACCCGCTGGGCTTCACCCGGCTCAACCGCGAGTTCCACCTGCTGCTGTGCGGCGGGTGCCCCAACCCCCGGCTGCGCGACCTCATCACCACCGAGTGGGCGCGGCTGGACCTGAGCCGGCGCACCACGTTCGCCCTCGTGCCCGGCCGGGCGCACGAGTCGGTCGCCGAGCACGCCGAACTGCTGCGGCTGCTGCGCGCGGGCGCACCCGCCGACCAGGTGGAGCGCTTCGCCCGCGACCACAAGCTCAACACCCTCCGGGCCGTGACCGCGGCCGGTGCCACCAAGGAGTTCCCCACATGAGGTTCCGTTCCGACCCGGCGGCCATCCGCGGCTCGATCGCGCCGGTCGTCACCCCGTTCACCGCCGAGGGCGAGCTGGACACCGACAGCCTGCGCGCGCTGGTGCGCTGGCAGAAGGAGTCCGGGTCGCACGGCGTGTCCATCGGCGGCTCCACCGGCGAGCCCAGCGCCCAGTCGCTGGAGGAGCGGGTCACGGCGATGCGCGTGGTGGCCGAGGAGACCGGGGACGCGATCCCGTTCCTGCCCGGCACGGGCGCGGCGACGCTCCAGCACACCCTCGAGCTCACCGACCAGGCCCGGCGGCTGGGCGCGGACCTGGCGCTGGTCATCACGCCGTACTACAGCCGTCCCACGCAGGAGGGTCTGTTCGCCTGGTACGACGCCGTGGCGCGCGAGTTCCCGGACCTGCCGATCGTGATCTACAACGTGCCCTCGCGCACGGCCGTGGACATCGCGCCCGACACCGTGGCCCGTCTCCGGCACGCGCACTCGAACATCGTGGGCATCAAGGAGACCACCAAGGACTTCGAACACTTCTCGCACGTGCTGCACCGGTGCGGGCGTGACTTCCTGATGTGGTCGGGCATCGAACTGCTGTGCCTGCCGCTGCTGGCCATCGGCGGCGCGGGTTTCGTCAGCGCCCTGGCCAACCTCGCGCCGGCGGCCGTGGCCCGCATGTACGAGCTGTACGCGTCCGGCGACCACGACGCCGCCATCGACCTGCACTACCGCCTGCACCCGCTGGTGGAACTGCTGTTCGTGGAGACCAACCCGGCCCCGGCCAAGCACGTGCTGGCCGACCTGGGCCGCATCGCCAGCGGCCACGTCCGCCCGCCCCTGGTCTCCCCCACCCCCGCCGGCCTCGCCCGCATCGACGCGCTGCGCGCCCAGGCCGCCGACCTCCTCGAACCCGCCGGAGCCACCGCATGAACATCCCCACCGAACTGCTGCACCACATCGACGGCAAGGACGTCCCCAGCGTCGACGGCGCGACCTTCGGCGTCAGCGACCCGGTGACCAACACCGAGTACGGCCGCGTCGCCGCCGGCGGACCGGCCGACGTCGACCTGGCCGTGTCCGCCGCCCGCCGGGCGTTCGTCGACGGGCCGTGGCCCCGGCTGTCGCTGCGGGAACGCGCTCGGGTGTTGATCCGCATCGCCGACGCCATCGAGGCGCGGGCCGAGCGGCTGGCCGAGCTGGAGACCTTCGACACCGGTCTCCCGGTCACCCAGGCACGCGGGCAGGCGCACCGGGCGGCGGAGAACTTCCGGTACTTCGCCGACGTCATCGTGGCCCAGCACGAAGACGCGTACCTGGTCGGCGACAAGCAGGTCAACTACGCGATCCGGCAGCCGGCGGGCGTCGCGGGCCTGATCACGCCGTGGAACACGCCGTTCATGCTGGAGACGTGGAAGCTGGCGCCGTCGCTGGCGGCCGGCTGCACGGTGGTGCTCAAGCCCGCCGAGTGGTCGCCGCTGTCGGCGAGCCTGCTGCCGGGGATCATGGCCGAGGCCGGGGTGCCCGAGGGGGTGTTCAACCTGGTGCACGGCATCGGCGAGTCGGCCGGTGCGGCGCTGGTCGCGCACCCGGACGTGCCGAGGCTGTCGTTCACCGGCGAGAGCGGCACCGGACAGATCATCATGCGCACGGCCGCCGAGCACCTCAAGGAGGTGTCCATGGAGCTGGGCGGCAAGTCGCCCTGTGTGGTGTTTTCCGATGCCGACTTCGACCGGGCGGTGGACGCTGCGGTGTTCGGGGTGTTCTCGCTGAACGGCGAGCGGTGCACGGCTTCTTCGCGGGTGTTGGTGCAGCGGGAGATTTACGACGCTTTCGTGGACGCTTTGGCGGCGCGGGCTTCGGCGGTTCGGGTCGGGTTGCCGTCCGACCCGGCGACGGAGGTCGGGGCTTTGATCCACCCCGAGCACTACGCCCGGGTCATGGAGTACGTGGAGACCGGCAAGCGCGAGGCGCGACTGGTCGCCGGCGGCCGGCGTCCCGAGGGGTTGGAGGAGGGGAACTTCTTGTCCCCCACCGTGTTCGCCGACGTGCCGGTGGACGCGCGGGTGTTCCAGGAGGAGATCTTCGGGCCGGTGGTGTGCGTGACGCCGTTCGACACCGAGGAGGAGGCGGTGGCGCTGGCCAACGCCACCAAGTACGGGCTGGCGGGGTACGTGTGGACCGCCGACCTCCAGCGCGGGCACCGGGTGGCGCGGGCCGTGCAGTCCGGGATGGTGTGGGTGAACTCCCACAACGTCCGGGACCTGCGCACCCCGTTCGGCGGCATCAAGGCCAGTGGCGTCGGGCGCGAGGGCGGTGCGCACAGCATCGACTTCTACAGCGACCTGCGGGCCGTGCACGTGGCCGTGGGCGACCTGACCCCGCCGCGCTTCGGGGCCGCACGATGAGCGGGCGCTTTGCCGGGCGGGTGGCGTTGATCACCGGCGCGGGTACCGGGATCGGCGCCGCCACCGCGCGCCGGATCGTCGCCGAGGGCGGCCGGGTCGTGCTGACCGGCCGTCGTCCCGGGCCGTTGGCGTCGGTCGCCGACCCGCTCGGTCCGTCGGCGTTGGCCCTGCCCGCGGACGCCGCCGACGGGTCCGCGATGAGAGCGGTCGTGACGCAGGCGGCCGAGCGGTTCGGGCGGGTGGACGTCGTGGTCGCCAACGCCGGTGGTCACGGCATCGGTGCCGCGGCCGACACCACGGACGAGGCCTGGCAGTTGTCCTTGGACGCCAACCTGACCAGCGCTTTCGTCACCATCCGGGAGGCCTTGCCGCAGTTGGTCGACGGTGGTGGCGCGGTCGTGCTGGTGTCGTCGTTGGCCGGCTTGTTCGCCGGTCCGGGCGTCGCCGGGTACACGTCCACCAAGCACGCGCTGGTCGGGTTGGGCCGGTCCATCGCCCGTGACTACGGCCGGTACGGGGTGCGGGCCAACGTGGTGTGCCCCGGTTGGGTCCGCACCGCCATGGCCGACGAGCAGATGGACCGGTTCGGGGCGGCCAAGGGGCTGGACCGGGCCGGCGCGTACGCCTTGGTCACCGAGAACACCCCGCTGGGCAGGCCCGCGGAGGCCGACGAGGTGGCGGCTTTGATCGCGTTCCTCGCGTCCTCGGAGGCGTCGATCGTCACCGGCGCGGTGGTGACCGCCGACGCGGGCGCGAGCGCGGTCGACCTGCCCACCATCGCACTGGCGTAGGAAGGACTTTCATGTCGGAGGAGTGGAAGACCGTCGACGACTTCGCGGCGGGCATCGACGGCAACCGCCTGCCCCGCAGCAATGCGTTGGCGGGGTTGACGTGGACCGTGCGGCACGATGACGGCGGTGGGGTGCGGTTGTCCTTTGTGGATGATTCGCGGCTGGCGAGTGGTGATTCTTATGAGGCGGTGGAGGGAGCGCCGGGGACCTTCTTCGTGTCGCGTACTTTTCGCGACGAGCCCCGGCGGGCGGAGGTCGTGATCGCGGACGTCAACACCCTGCGCACGCTGACCGTGGAGTCCACCATCGGTGTGGAGGCGACACCTGGTGTCCCCCAGGTCTCGCAACGGTTCCGGGCGGGGGTGCTGGAGGGCGGCGAGCCGTCTGGGCAGCCGCCTGTGGAAACCCGGGACCTGATCGGCTGGCGCGCGCTCTACCGGTACAGCCCGAACCACCTGTACGAGCACGTGTACCTCAGCTCGGAGCGCTACGCGTGGCAGTGCCTGGTGGGTGAACAGCGCGGACACGGTGACGTGGACCTGGCCACGGCGTGGAAGGTCGGCGAGAACCGGTACGTGTTCACCTTCCGCGAGTTCCGCATCCCGGTGGCCACGACGTGGCTGTACGACCTGGACGCAATGCGCACCACCGGCGTCTTCTTCGGCCTCAACGGCCAGGGCGAGGTCCGTTTGGCCCCTGGGGGCGCGCACATCATCTCGCTCGGCCGGGTCACCTACCCCGGCGACGACCAACCCGTGTGAGGGAATGTATGACGGCATTGGACGTTGTCCGGGCTCATTACGCCGCTTCCGAGCGGGGTGACCTGGAAGGGATGCTCGCGGTGTTGGCACCGGACGCCCGGTGGACCGAGGCCGCGGGGTCTGCGTACGGCGGTACTTATTTCGGCGTGGATGCGATCCGGGAGAACGTTTTTCAGCGGATCGGGGCTGAGTGGGTGTCGTTCAGCGCGAACGTCTCCGAACTGCTCGACGCGGGGGATGTGGTGGTGGCGTTGGGTGAGTACGTCGGGGTGCACCGGGGCACGGGCAAGGCGATGACCGCGCGGTTCACCCATGTTTGGCGGGTGGCGGACGACCGGGTGGCGGAGGGGCGGGTGACGGAGGGGCGGGTGACGGAGGGGCGGGTGACGGCGTTCGAGCAGGTCGCCGACACGGCGCTGATCCGAGCCGCAGAGGTCTGACCGGTGTAGAGCCGCGCTGCGCGTTTCCAAGATCAAAAGCTAAAAGCGACGCTCGCCGCTGGGCAGGCCCCCGGGGGTGGAAGGGCGTCGGTTTCGTTCCCCCGTCCGGCCTGCCGGAGGCAACCACACTTGGCCCGTTTGAGCAACCGGTAAAGCTGGTTGCACAAACGGGCCAAGCGCGGTTGGGCTGCGCCCAGGCCGGACGGGGGAACGAAACCGACGCCCTTCCCGTGGGCTTGGCAGCACGGCGAAACGCATACCGCCCTTCGGGCGTGCGCCTGCGGGCGTGTGGGTGGGCTTGGGTGGTTGGGTTACAGCTGGGTCAGGTCTACGGCGTCGGCCATGGCCCGGTAGCCCTTGTCGTTCGGGTGCAGGGCGTCGCCGCTGTCGTAGGTGGCCAGGAGTTTGTCCGGGTCGGTCGGGTCGGACAGGGCCTTGTCGAGGTCGACCACGCCGTCGTACTCGCCCGATGTCCGGATCCAGGTGTTCAGCGCGTCCCGGATGGCCTCGCCCTCGGCGCTGAAGTACAAGGCGCCCTTGTACGGCAGCAGGGTCGCGCCGAGGATGCGCACGCCCTTCGCGTGGGCCTGGCGGATCAACTCTCGGTGCCCTGCGATGAGCTCCTCCGCCGTGATCTGCGTGGCGGGGGTGGTGCAGGGGTGGGCGAACAGCGGGAAGCCGATGTCGTTGATGCCTTCCAGCACGATCACCGTGCGCACGTCCGGCTGAGACAGGGCGTCCCGGGCGAACCTCGTGGTGGCCTTCTCGCCGAAGCACGGGGAGTCGTTGAGGACGCGGTTGCCGCCGATGCCCTCGTTGACCACGTTCAGGCGGCCCCGCAGGCGTTCGGCCAGTTCGTCGGGGTAGCGGTTGTCGGCGTCGACCGTCGCGCCGGCGCCGTCGGTGATGGAGTCGCCGAAGGTCACCACGGTGTCGCGGCGCGGGGTCGTGTCCACGGCGTCCACGCCGGCCAGGTAGAACCACGACTGCGTGGTTTCCGTGAAGGCGTCGGCGCTGGTGTCCGCGCGGTGGTCGCCGGTGGCTCGGTAGGTGGTCGCGGTGGCGAAGACGTGGCCGGTGGCCGGACCGGTGGGCTCGGCCAGGTAGAGGGTGACGGTGAGCTTGGTCAGCGGTGCGACCGGGAAGAGCGTCGGGTCGCTGGCGAGTTCCGCGCCGGCGGGGATGGTGGTCGAGCGGGTGCCGTGGAAGGTCAGGTGGCGTACCGAACCCGGCTTGACCGTGGCACCGGTGTCGGTGCGGGCGATGGTGGCGCCGGTGACCTTGAGCGGGCTGGTGCCGTAGGTGTTGGCCAGGCGGATGCGCAGGGCCGGGCCGCCGCCGTTGAGGCGGACGACCTGGCGCACCGTCTGGTTCTCGAAACCGGCGGTGCCCCAGCTCGGGCCGAAGCCGTCGGTCGGCGCGTGCGGTGACGCGCCCCAGATCGCGGTGAAGCCCCCGTGCGGGGCGGCCTGCGCCGCGGGTGCCAGTGCCACTCCCGTCGCTGCGGCGAGCAGGAGTGCGGCGAGTTTCTTCATGATCCGTGTGCCCCCAAGTACACGTTGAACCAGACGATCACCAACCTACTCGCCCGGGTGCGGGCTCGCGCGGTTCGGGGACACCCCGGTCGGGGATCACCCGGGGGTTGCGGCGACCGGTCGCCAGGCCGTTGGTGATGTGGTGGCGGGCCTCGCGTTCGGTCCAGCCCTCCACGCCGTTGTGGCGCGCGGCCGCGTCCAGGAGGGTGGCGGTGGCGTCCCGTTCGTCGAGCCAGCCCGCGCCGACGAGCTCGCCCAAGCGGCAGGCAGCGGTGAACAGGGCGTGGGCGCGGGTCCCCGGCACCGCCGTGCGGACGCGGTTGGCCTCGCCGTCCAAGGCGGCGGCTCGGTAGGCGCGGACTCGGCGAGGGGCGGGGATCGGTGGTGCGGTGGGGAGTGGTGGAGGTGGGGGTGGGGTCAAGAGGCGGACCAGCCAGGTGGGGGCGGGAGCGGGGGTGATGTCCTTGGTCACCTTGTACAGGCGCAGGCCGCTGGTCATGTGGCGGATCGAGCCGGCGGCGGCCACGTACCCGCCGGCGGACCGGGTGTCCACGTGCCTGCCGAGCTTGCCGACGGTGTTGCGCAGCGGTGTCGGAGGGGCCTGGAAGTAGCGGTGCTCGCCCCCGCTGGGCGTGAACACGGTGTAGGTGTCGGTCGGGTCGTCCGCGCCGTGGCGGTGTGCGAGTTCGGCCAGGACGTCACGACCGTGGGGAATGCCCTGGTCGAGGTCGATCACCAGCAGGTTCGCGGCTCGGCAGGAGATGCCGATGTTGTACGGGCGGTGCCGCCACCAGGCCTCGACCTGGTCGGTGTCCAGCGTGGCTCGGCGGTCCCAGTCCTTCAGGGCCGGCACCTTCCCCAACGGCCGCAACGGGAACACCGGCCACCCGTGCTCCACGGCCGCCAACGCCGCCGCGAGCCTCGCCTCGAACGCGCCCATGCCGCACCCCCGCACCTCGGCCCTCCGGCGTGGGGGAAGCACACCGCTCCAGACCATTCTCCCTGGTCGGAAGGCGTGCGTACAGGCGTCCGATCGGTGGCAACTACCCCGCTGTGGGCGCTCCGCCTCGCGCGGAGCGCGGGGTTGCGGTTCGCCGGGCTACAGAGCCCACAGGAAGGGCCTCGGTCTTCCTCCGTACGGCCTGGGCGCAGCCCAACCACGCTTGGTCCGTTTGTGCAACCAGCTTTTCCGGTTGCTCAAACGGGCCAAGTGTGGTTGCCTCCGGCAGGCCGTGCGGAGGAAGACCGACGCCCTTCCCCTCCGGGGGCCTGCCGCGCGGCGAGCGCCGCTTTTGATCTCGAGAGCGCGCAGCGCGTCGGCTTGAGAGCGCGCAGCGCGTCCCGGAGAAGCGAAGCGGCCAAGAAGAAGAGCCCGCTGTGCGGGGTCCGCGGCGCGTGCGGACCCCGCACAGGGTCACCGGCCGACTTCCTGGGTCGCCCAAGCGGCGGCGGCGGCGTAGTACTCGCCCGCGTTCGGGGCGAGGTTGATCGAGTGCCCGTAGTCGGGGAGGCTGAAGGCGCGCACCCGGCCGCCGTAGTAGGGCGCCTCGGCGTCCAGCAGCGTCTGCGACGTCGAGCAGTCGGTGGCCAGCAGGCCGCACACGGCGGAGTCCCGGCTGCCCACCGCCACCATGACCGGCGCGGTGATGAGCAGGCTGTAGGGCAGCAGCACCGACACGCCCAAGCCGTCCGCGGCCTCGGTCGCCGAGAACACGTCCTTTGTGGACTCCTCCATCGCCTCCAGCGGCGGCGCGAGGACCCCGGGCGCGTGGAAGCTCTCGTACCGGGTGCCGGGCGCGGTGGTCAGGTAGCCCACCGGGTAGAGCAAGCCGAACTTGGCGTCCAGGTTGGCGGGCACGAAGTGGGAGAACGCCTCGGCCACGCCCCCGGCGTTGACCTTGTGGGTCATGCCGGTCACCAGGACGCCGTCCACGTCCTGGTACGTGCCTGCCTCCAGCACGCTGATCGCCGCGCCCAGCGAGTGGCCGCCGGTGATCACCTTGTCGAACGACCGGCCGTACGCGCCCGACCGCAGGCCCTGCACCACCTGGTGCAGCGCGTCGGCCTGCACGAAACCGGTCAGCGCCACGGCGAGCGGCCGGGAGCTGGCGCCGGTGCCCAGGCGGTCGATCGCCAGGGTCGCGAAGCCGGCCGCGTTCTGGGCCGCGCGGAAGGAGTGCGTGCCGTCGGAGTAGTCCCAGTACGAGCTGTTGTAGGTCGCGCCGGGCACCAGGACCTGCACGGTCTTGGCGCCGCCGTCGGGTGTGCACAGCTCGCCGTGCACGGTGTGCTGCTGTCCGAGGACCCGGACCGGGGCGTAGACGTCCCGACAGGACGCACCGGCGGCGGACGCGGTGGTCAGCGACGACGCCACGAGCAGCGCGACGGCGCCGGCGGCGAGTGAGTACCGCAAGGAAGAACGACCTCCTCAGGGGAAAGGGAACTATCGGGAAAGGCGGGATCGGGGGATGACGGTCATCGGCAGGCGGTTCGGGTACATCAAGCCGATCACCTTGGGGCGCACGGGAAGTCCCGGCACGGGCACCAGCCGCCACCGGGCCGCGATGGTCGCGGCGGCGATGGTGATCTCGTACTGCGCGTACAAGTGGCCCGGACAGTGGTGCAAGCCGCCCGCGAACGGCACGTACGCGCCGCGCGGCACCAAGGCCGCCCGTTCGGGCAGCCAGCGGTCGGGGTCGAAGCGGTCGGGCGCGGCGTGCGAGAGCGGGTCGTGGTGCAGGGCGTGCGGGCTGAAGGCGACGTCCGTGCCGGCCGGGAGGTCGACGTCGCCGAGGGTCACGTCGGCGCTCGCCCGGCGCATCATGATCCACAGCGTGTACTTGCGCAGCACCTCGCTGATCACGCGCCGCGTGTAGGGCAGGTCGGGGACGTCGGCCGGGGTCGCGGGCCGCCGCCCCACCACCTCGTCCACCTCGTCGTGCAGGCGGTCGGCCACGTCGGGGTTCTCGGCCAGCTCGTGGAACAGCCAGGACAGCGCCACACCGGTGGTCTCGCTGCCCGCGACCAGCAGGGTCACCACCTCGTCGCGCACCTGCCGGGCGTTCATCGGCAGGCCGTGCTCGTCGCGGGCGGAGACCAGGGTGGACAGCAGGTCGTCGCGGTCGGCGCGGCGGCCCGCGACCACGTCGTCCACGACCCGGTGGACGCGGGCGACGGCGTCGTCGAAGCGCCGGTTGACCGGGGCCGCGAGCCACCCGGGGGCCAGCGCCCGCACGACGCCGAGCCGGATCACGGTCGGCGTGTGCCGCCGGATCTCGGCGCTCACCCGGGCGTCGAAATCGGTGGAGAACAGCGTGCGGCCCACGACTCCGATGGTGAAGTCCTGCATCGCGCGGTCGAACCGCAGCACTTGTCCAGGTCGCCAGGAATCGACCAGGTCGGCGGCGGAAGCGCTCATCACCTCCGCGTGCCGTTCGAGCGCGGGGCGCTGGAGCGCGGGTTGGATCATCCGACGTTGGCGGCGGTGGAATTCGCCGTCCGTGCTGACCAGGCCGTTCCCGAACGCGCGGCGCAGTTTGTCCACCAGCAGGCCCTTGGCGAACGTGCCGGTCTGCCCGGAAAGGACCTGGTGGGCCAATTCCGGGGTGGTCGCGAAGTACACCGGCAGCGGACCGAGCCACACCCGCACGACATCGCCGTGGGACCGCAGTTTCGCGGTGAACGCGAGTCGTTGTCGCAGCATGGCGGGGGTGTGACCGACCAGGGGTAATCGTCCGGGAACTGTGGGGACCTCACGTTTTCGGCTTCCGGTGGTCATCTTTGGCCTCCAGCCGGGGATTGACCGCGTGCACTCTATGCGCCGTTCGGAGGCCCTGGGGATCGCGCATTCGGGTTGAGTTGTTGGATCGGCTGGCTTCAGCGGGCGCGAGGCGGTTGGATGTTCTGGTTCCCCCTTCCCCTGGAGTGCGCCGTGACCGATCTCGACTGGGTGCCCGACGGCATCGACATCAACGTTCCCAGCGTGGCGCGCACATACGACTACCTGCTCGGTGGCGCGCACAACCTGGCGGTTGACCGCCGAATGGGTGACGAAATGCTGAAAGTGCTGCCCGGCGCGCGAAGACTGGTGCGGATCAACCGCGCCTTCCTCCGGCGGGCCGTCACCCACCTGGTCGACGAAGGGGTCGACCAGTTCCTCGACATCGGGTCCGGCATCCCGACCGTCGGCAACGTCCACGAGATCGCGCCCGCCGCCAAGGTCGTCTACGTCGACAAGGACCCGGTCGCGGTCGCCCACAGCCGGCTCATCCTGGCGGGCAACGACCGCGCCACCGTCGTCCAGGCCGACATGCGCGAGCCGGAGGACGTGCTGTCCCGCCCGGAGGTGGTGGGGCTGCTGGACTTCGACCGCCCCATCGCCGTGCTGATGCTGCTGGTGCTGCACTTCTCGCCGCACTCGGAGGACCCGGTCGGCTACCTGGCCCGCTACCGCGAGCGGCTCGCGCCCGGCAGCGCCCTGGTCATCTCCCACGCCACCGCCGACCGCCGGGTGGAGACCATGCGCGAGGCCGCGGCGACCGTGCGGCGCAGCAACTCCCAGGACAACCTCGTCTACCGCACCCACGCCGAGGTGACCGAGCTGTTCACCGGCTTCGACCTGGTCGACCCCGGCGTCGTCGGCGTCGCGCTGTGGCGGCCCGACGGCATGGGCTCGATCTCCGACGACCCCGACGACAACACCCAGGTCTACGTCGGTGTCGGCCGCAAACCGGCGGGCGGGAGCCGCTGACATGACCGCTGCGCTTCCCCAGGACGCGGAAGGACCGCGCGCCCGAGCGAAGCTCGCGAAGAAGTGGGCCTACCTGCTCAGCGCGCGGACGTTCGTCCCGCTGAGCACGCCCGAACTGGAACGGCACCTGCTGGGCCTGGTCGAACGGCTGTGGGCGGCGGTCGGCGACGAGGCCCTGGCCCAGCGGGTCGGCCACGAGGTCGGCACGGCGCTGGTGGACCTCAACTGCACCGGGCCGGAGGGCTTGCAGTGCACGGTCGAGGTCGTCGCCAAGGGCCTGCTGGCGATGGCGCCGCGCGCGGACGCGGACCGGCTGCGCGACCGGGTCGTGGACGTCGTCGCCGCGCTGGCCGCCGGGTTCGTGCAGCGGGTGAAGAGCGCCACGCTGGAGCAGCAGGAGCAGCTGGGCCGCTCGCTGTACCGGGCGATGCGGGAGGCGCAGGCCGAGCTGCAGGTCAGCCGCAGCCGGGTGGACCTGCTGGAGGGCGGCACGTCCACCGGCGTGGCGACCGCGGACCTGACCGGCCGGCTGGTCCAGGTCAACGGCGCGCTGGGCCGCATCGTCGACCGCACCCCGGCGGAGCTGATCGGGACGCCGCTGTTCGACCTGGTCCCCGAGGACGAGCGGGAGGGCTTGCGGCTGGAGTTCGCCCACCTCGCCGACGGCGGGACGATGTCGGTGACCCAACCGCACCGCCTGCTGCGCGCGGACGGCGAACTGGCGTGGGTGGCGCTCACGCTGTCCCCGCTGCGCCGCCACGAGGGCGGCAACCAGGTGGTGGTGCTCGCCGAGGACAGCACCGACGTGAACCTGTTGCAGGGCCAGCTCAACCACCAGTCGCTGCACGACGTGCTGACCCGGCTGCCCAACCGCCAGTACTTCACCAGCCGCCTGGAGCAGGCGCTGCGCGACGCCGACCCGGTGCACGGCATCACCGTCTACCACCTGGACCTGGACGGCTTCTCGCTGGTGACCGGCGGGCTGGGGCGTCCGGTGGGCGACCACCTGCTCAAGGTCGTCGGCGAGCGGCTGGAGCAGCTCGTGGCGGGCGAGGACGCGATGGTGGCGCGGTTCGGTTTCGACGAGTTCGCGGTGCTGGTGCGCAACTCGCCGACCACGCCCGACGTGGTGACCATGGTGCGGCGCATCAACGACCGGCTCTCCGAGCCGTTCGAGTCCCGCGGCGAGCAGGTCGCGTGCTCGGCCACGATCGGCGTGGTGCACCGCCCGCCACGCGACGCGTCCCCGCACGACCTGCTGGACTCGGCCGACCTGACCCTGCGCCGCGCCAAGGGCAACGGCCGGCGGCAGTGGGAGCTGGCCGACCCGGCGCAGGACACCCGCGACCGCCGCATGTTCGGCCTGGCCGCCACCATGGCGGGCGCGTGGGCGTCGGGCGAACTGGCGGTGCTCTACCAGCCGCTCGTGCGGCTGTCGGACTCGAAGGTCGTGGCGGGCGAGGCGGTGCTGCGGTGGGACCACCCGCGGCTGGGCGTCGTGCCGCACGACCAGTGCCTCGCGCTGGCCGAGGACACGGGCCTGGTCGTGCCGCTGGGCACGTGGCTGCTGCGGGTGGCCTGCGCCCAGGGCGCGGCGTGGTCGGCCCCGGTGCGGGTGTCGCTGACCGCGCGGCAGGCCACCGACCCGGAGTTGGTCGGCGCGGTGCGCGGGTCGTTGGCGGACACCGGGTTGCCGGCCGGCGCGCTGTGGCTGGGCGCGCCCGCCGAGGTGGTGCTGGACGACGGCGAGGCGGCCGACAACCTGCGCATCCTGGCCGAGGCCGGGGTGGGCGTGGAGGTGGACGGTTTCACCGCCGCGCCGGCCGACCTGGTGGCGGTGGCCGACTTCCCGGCACGTGCGGTGCGGGTGTGCCGTCCGCTGACCGACCAGCCCGCGCCCTTGGTGGCGCGGGCGTTGGCGGAACTGCTGGCGGTGGTGCGGGAAGCGGGGATCGCGGTGTCGGTGGCGGACGTGACCACTCCCGTGCAGGCGCAGTGGTGGCGGGAGGTGGGCGCGGAGACGGCCTCCGGTCCCCTGTTCGCGCCGGCCGGTCCACCGGAGGTGATCACCGACCGGCTGTGACCGGGTGGCACGGAATTCCCGCCGGCGCGGTAGCGCAATTCGTTACCGGCGAATTACCGAGCACTCCTAACATTCCTCGTAGGGAGGAATAATGGGCGGAGTGGTAGTGGTCGATGATTTCGCGCCGGTCATCGACCTGGCCGGCAGGAACAGCGGGGAGGGGCGCGTGGCGATCGCCGAGGCCATCGGTCGGGCGTGCCGGCGTTCGGGTTTCTTCACCATCGTGGGCCACGGCGTGCCGCACGAATTGGTGGAGCGCATGCACCGCACCACCAACGGCTTCTTCACCTCGCCGGAGGAGGAGAAGGACCGGGCCGCGAGCGTCGCCGGCGTGTCGGGACTGCGCAGGTTCACCGGCGACGGCGACGTGCCCGGCCTCTACGAAGCCTTCGCCGCGCACGTGACCGGCGACCTGCCGGACCTCGAGCGCGCCGCGCTGGGCGACTACCCGGCGACGTGGAAGGTGGCCAACGTCTGGCCCGATTCGCCCGCCGATTTCCGGGCGACCTGGCACGAGTACATGGCCGCGATGACGGCGTTGTCCGAAGACGTCATGCGCCTGTTCGCGCTTGCCCTGGACCTGCCGGAAACCTTCTTCGACGCCAAGTTCGACCGGCACGTCTCACTGCTGCTGGCCAACTTCTACTACCCGCAGCGCGAAGTCCCGCCGCCGGGCCGGATCCGACGCGAGTCCCACACCGACTGGGGCACGCTGACGATCCTCTACCAGCAGGACGACCTCGGCGGGCTGCAGGTGCGGACCGACACCGGCGAGTGGCGGGACCTGCCCGCCGTCCCGGGCAGCTTCGTGGTCAACATCGGGGACCTGATGGCGTTCTGGACCGGCGGGCGGTGGGCGTCGACCGTGCACCGGGTGGTCAACCCGGAGCGCGGCGACGCGGCGTCGCGGATCTCGATCCCGTTCTTCCACCTGCCCAACCACGACACGTCGATCGAGCCGGTCCAGCCGTTCCGAGGCGGGGGCGTGCCACAGTTCGAGCGAGTTACCGTCGGACAGTGGTTCTCGCACAAGGTGCGGCAGACCTTCGCCCCGGAACTGCCGGCGGAACGCGTCGGCTAGATGCGGCAGGTGTCCAGCAAGTAGCACCCCACCACCGATCCGCAGCGCGCCTTCTTCGGCGAAGCCGGCGAGTGGCAGTCCGCCGGAGGGGACACAACTCAACTTGGGCTTCTTGCTTTTGTCATCTCCGTATGGCCTGCCCGAAGGGCTACCACATTTTCCAGGGGTTGCAGCCGAAAGTTTTGCGAGGAACGAGCAAAAGTTTTAGCGGCAACCCCTGGAAAATGTGGTAGGCTCCGCCAGGCCATACGGAGATGGCAAAAGCAAGAAGCCCCCGCCGTTGCAGTTGAGTCATCTTTGGTGGCCTGCCCGCCGGCGAGGCGCTTTTCGCTTTTAAGCCCTTTAAACCGGAACGCTTCGCTCTCAAGCCGAACGCGCTTCGCGCTGGGACGCGCTGGCGCGCTCGAAAGATGAAAAGCGGCGCTCGCCGCGCGGCAGGCCGCCAGCGGGGGGTGAAGGGCGTCGGTTCCCCCACCGCATGGCCTGGCAAAGCCAACCACATTTTCCCGGGGTTGCCGCTAAAAATTTTGCTCGTCCCTCACAAAATTTTCGGCTGCAACCCCGGGAAAATGTGGTAGCCCTTCGGGCAGGCCATACGGCGGGGGAACCGAGGCCCTCCACCTGTGGTTGAGACCACTGCACAACAGCGCGCTGCGCGCGCCGAAAAGCCAAAAGTGCGCGGTTCGGCAGCTAGATGCGGCAGGTGTCCAGCGAGCTGACCAGGATGGCGCGGGCGCCCACCTGCCAGAGCTGGTCCATGATGAACGGCGCGTCGTCGCGCGGTACCAGGGAGCGGACCGCCACCCAGCCCTCGCGGGCCAGTGGGGACACCGTGGGGGACTCGATGCCGGGGACCAGCTTGAACGCCTCTTCCTGGGCCGCGACCGGGCAGTCGAAGTCCAGGATCACGTACCGGCGGGCGATGAGCACGCCCTGCAGGCGCCGGTGCAGGATCTCCACCGAGTGCACCGCTTCCGGGGTCTCCGCGACCGTGTCGCCCTGGATCAGGACGGCCTCGGACTTGAGGATGGGCTTGCCGAAGGTCTCCAGGCCCGAGGTCTTGAGGGTGATGCCGGTTTCCACCACGTCCGCGATGGCGTCGGCCACGCCGAGCTCCACCGCGGTCTCCACGGCGCCGTCCAGGCGGACGAGCTTGGCCTTGATGCCCTGCTCGGACAGGTACTCCTCGACCAGGTTCGGGTAGCTGGTGGCGATCCGCTTGCCCTCCAGGCCAGCCTGGTCGGTGATGCCGCCGGGCTTGGAGGCGAAGTAGAACGACGCCCGGCCGAAGCCGAGGGGGAGGATCTCCTTGGCCGACACGCTCGAGTCGAGCAGGAGGTCGCGGCCGGTGATGCCGACGTCCAGCGAGCCCTCGCCGACGTAGACGGCGATGTCGCGGGGGCGCAGGAAAAAGAACTGCACATCATTTGCCGGGTCGGCCACGATCAGCTCGCGCCCCGACCGATGGACCCGGTACCCCGCCTCGGACAGCATTTGCGCCGCGGGAGCACTCAGGGAGCCCTTGTTGGGCAGGGCGAAGCGAAGAGGAGCCATGGCCCGCAGTCTCCCACACCGGCCTACAGCGCCCTGACCTGGGGCCGGAGTCCCAGGGAATGGGAAGTGAACAATAATCGGGCCATTCGCGAAAGGGTCAGAAGAAACGACCCAATCGGGTGTGCGCGGTCACCAGTCGGCCCACGCCGAAGGACACCGCGACACCCGCGAGGGCGACCGCGAACGCCTTCACCTCGGCGGGCAGCGGCACCGGGCGGGCGGCCACGGCGAGCAGCACCAGCACGGGTCCCTGGAGGACGAACGCCGCGAACGCCGACCGGGCCAGCGCGCCCGCGAACGGCCCGCCGGCGGTGAGCCGGCGTTGCGCCAAGCCCAGCAGCCAGATCGACCCGCCGACCACCAGCACCGACTCGACGACCGCGAGCAGCAGCGCCTGCCACCGCCACCCGCCCAGGAACGGACCGGACTGCCCGGACAGGTTCGACACCCCGGCCGCGATCGCCGTCACCGGCACGGACGCGATCGCGACGAACGCCACGACCCGGCACAGCCGCCACATCCGCTCCGGGATGCTCCCCGCGAGACCGGTCCGCGCGCCGACGACACCCACCCAGAACATGGCCAGCAGCTGCGGCCACCACCAGATGTGCAGGTCCCCCACCTGGCCGCTGCGCGCCGGCGCCCACAGCCGCACGACGAACGTGGTCACCGCGACACCGGCCGTCACCAGCACCAGGTACCGCGTGGTGAGCACCGGCGACACCCACGCGGGCCGCCAGACCACCGCGCAGGCCAGCGAGAACAGCAGCAGGATCAGCACGAACCACAGCGATCCCGAGTCCAGCAGCGGGTCGCGGTGGGTGAAGACCCACCACGGCGACACGTCGCGCCCGGCCGCGCGGTAGGCCACCCACAGCGACAGCGGCCACACCAGCAGCGCCGACACCACCCACGGGATCCCCAGGCGCACCAGGCGTTCCCGGACGAACCTGCCCCGGCCCTTGCGCGCCAGCGAGCCCGGGGTGAACAACCCGGACAGCAGGTAGAAGGTGCCCATGAGGAACAGTCCCGACGGTCCGAGGACCGCCGCCAGCACGGCTTCCACGCGGGGCGCGAAGGTGACCTCGTTGACCTCGTCGTAGGGCCACCCGCCCACGGCGGAGTACCCGAGCAGCGCGTGCCCGCCGATCACCCAGGCGACGAGCAGCACCTTCAGGTTGTCCACCGCGGCCAGTCGCGACCGCTGTCCCACCTGCGCGGTCATGTGTCCAAGGTAACCCCGGGCGACGACCTTCCGACCGGACCACTACTCTCTGTGGCCGATTGGCGGTGGTGGTGTGCACGGGGTGGATGCGTTCGTCGGCCGACTCGCCCGCGTGATCGACGCGGAGGAGCGTGCCGCGGTGGCCGCCGCCCGTGCCGAGCCGCCCTACCCCTTCCGCGCCACGGGGCCGGGGACGTTCGTGGTGATCGGCCCGCACCTGCCCGCCGTGGGCTCGCTGCTGCGGCTGGGTGACGTGCACGGTCGGGTGCTGCGGGTGGACGCGCGCACCGTCACCGTTGAGTTCGACCAGCCCGCGGACGTGCCGCCGACCGGCGTGCTCGTACCGGTCGCCGAGTCGTTCGCTCGCCACCGCTCGGCGTTGCGCGCACTGCGCGGACACCGGCTGGTGGTGCCGTTGGCGGAGGGTGTGGTCGCGCCCTTCAGTCCGCTCGACGTGCCGGCGAGCGGGTTGGATGCCGACCAGCGGGAGGCGTTGGGTCGGGCGCTGGCCGTGCCGGACCTGCTCGTGGTGTTGGGTGGTCCGGGCAGCGGGAAGACACGGCTGGTCGAGGCGTTGCGGGCCGCCGGTGTGTCCACTGTGGACGACGTGGATCGGTTGGCCTGGCCGGAGTTGGTGGTGCGGCTGGTGGACCTCCGGCGGGTGGTGCTGGTCGGTGAGGACAGAGGTGTGCTCGCCGAGATCGCCGCCCGGCTGCCGGCCGCGAACGTCGTGCGGCTGACGCGCCGGCGCGAGGTGCCGGTGGAGATCGCCGAGTTCTGCGCCCGGCTGTGCGGCCAAAGACCGCCCACGGCGACCGGTCACGTGCACCGCGACGACGTCTTCGCCGGTCCGCTGGCCTTCGTCGACACCTCGGGCCTGCCCGCGCGCCGCCGCCGGGAACGGCCCACGCGGCGGCGCGGCCACGGTTTCTACAACCCGGTCGAAGCCAACCTGCTCGCCCGGCTCGCGGCCCACTACGACACCGCCGGCCGGGACTGGGCGGTCGTCGTCCCGCACGTCGCCCAGGCCGAGGAGGTCACGGCGCGGCTCGTGGCGATAATCGGTGCGCACGACCGCCTCCGGCGCAACGTCGGCGCGCAGGACTTCCGGGGCGGCGACCGGCAGGTCGTCCTCTACGGCTTCACCCGCGACCGCGCGAACCTGGACCACACCCGCGCGGCACTGCGGTCCACCCGGGCCGGTGAGCAACTGGTGCTGGTCGGCGACCTGCCCGCGCTGGGGTTGCGCGACCTGGTGCGGGAACGTCGCGGGCACGACGAGGTGCTGGCCGCGCTCACGACCCGCCGGGCGTGACCAAGCCGGTCTCGTAGGCCGCGATCACCGCCTGCACGCGGTCCCGCAGCCCGAGTTTGGCCAGGATGCGGGCGATGTGGGTCTTCACGGTCGCCTCCGACAGGTGCAGCCGGCCCGCCAACTCCGCGTTGCTCAGCCCGCTCGCCAGCAGCCGCAACACCTCCAGCTCGCGCGGGGTCAACGCGGCCAGGTCCTGGTGCGCAGTGGTCGTCGTGCCGCCGTCGCGGTGGGCGAAGCGCTCGACCAGCCGCCGGGTGATGGTCGGGGCCAGCAACGCGTCCCCGGTGCGCACCAGCCGCACGGCGGACACCAGGTGCTCGGGCGTGACGTCCTTGAGCAGGAACCCGCTCGCCCCGGCGGCCAGCGCCGCGTACACGTAGTGGTCCAGGTCGAACGTCGTCAGCATGATCACGCGCGGCTCGTCGGGCCGGCCGGTGAGGATGCGGCGGGTGGCCTCCAGGCCGTCCAGCTCGGGCATCCGGATGTCCATCAGCACGACGTCCGGCTTGGTGCGCCGGACCGCCTCGACCGCCTGCGCGCCGTCGCTCGCCTCGGCCACCACGTCGATGCCGTCCGCGGACAGGATCATGGTGAACCCGGTGCGGACCAAGAGCTGGTCGTCGGCGACCACGACCCGCGGTGTCACGTGCCCTCCAACGGGATCAGGGCCTTGACCCGGTAGCCACCGGTGGGGCGGGGACCGGTGTGCAGGGTGCCGCCGTAGACCGACAGCCGTTCGCGCAGCCCGATCAAGCCGCGCCCGCTGCCCGCCGCGCCGGTCGCCACCCCGCCGGTGTCGGCGACCTCGACACACAGGTGGTCGGGGGCGTACTCGACGGTGACGGTCGCCGACGCGCCGGAGGCGTGCTTCACGGTGTTGGTCAGCGCTTCCTGCACCACCCGGTACGCGGCGAGCCCGACACCGGAGGGCACCGGGCGCGGCGGGCCGGCGACGGTCAGGCCGACCGGCAGGCCCGCGCCGCGCATCCGGCCCACCAGGTCGTCCAGCCGGTCGATACCGGGCTGCGGGGCGAGGTCGTCGGCGTGCGGGCCGTCCGGGGTGAGCAGGCCCATCACGTGCCGCAGCTCCGCCATCGCCGAGCGGCCCGCCGCCTCGACCGCGAGCAGGGCGTCCCGGGCCTGGTCGGGCGCGGAGGCCATGACCTTGCGGGCCGCGCCGGTCTGGATGACCATCACGCTCACGTTGTGGGTGACCACGTCGTGCAGCTCGCGGGCGATGCGGGCGCGTTCCTGCTCCACGGCCCGGCGCAGCGCGTCCCGCTGCTCGCGTTCCATGACCGACAGCCGGGTTCTCCGCTCGTCGGCGCGCAGCTTCCACGTGCGCAGACCGTTGGCCGCCAGCACCAGCGGCACGACCACCAGCAGCGGCACGTACTCGTTGGGCACGGTCGGCAGCACCGGGTGCTCGGGCAGCCACAGCGCCAGCACCGCCAGCGGCAGCGACGTCAGCGTCGCCACCCGGTACGGGCTGTAGGCGGCGGCGGTGTAGGCGGCGATGACGCACGCGTAGAACGTGAGCCGGGGCGCGTCGGGGACCGTCAGCCCCACGAGGACCACCACCCACAGCACGGCGAGCGGGTAGCGGCGGCGCAGCACCAACGCCAGCGACGCCACCAGCGCCACCACCACCGCGCCGAACTCCGACCCCTCGAACGCCGAGTGGGGTTCCGTGACCGGGGAGAACGGGGGCGGCGGGGCCATCGGGTCGGGCGGGAACAGGCCGACCGGGGCGTCGAAGTCGGTGATGTTCAGGGCGAAGTCCAGCGCGCCCACGCACAGGACCAGGGCGATCAGCGCGTCGAAGACCAGGCTGCGCCGGCCGGGTCGGGGCAGCGGTCCGGTCGGGCGCAGCACGGCGGCCACGGCCGCGCGCAGCCGATCGGACACCGGGCCGCGACGGTGCGGGTCCTCCGGCTCCGCCCAGGCCCGCACCCGCTGGTGGACGTGGTCCGGCAGCGGGCGCAGCAGGTCGGCGACCGGACCGCGCAGGCGCGTGACCCGGGCCGCCCGCGCGCGCAGTCGGTCGATCATCGGCCCATTCTGACCGACGCGCCCCGCCACGACACCCCTCCGGAGGTCTCCCCGCCGTACGACGCTCGACTACGCCGGAGGGATGACACCGCGTCGAGTCCTCCCGACGCGGTAGCGGAAATGGCTCCGGCGACCGACGTGCCCGCGCCCCGCCCGGCCCTAGCGTCCCCGGCTACCTCAAGGGGAAGGAAGCAGATGTCCACGCCGCTGATCGAGCTGCACGACGTGACCCGCCGGTACGAGAACGGTCCGCCCGCGCTGCGGGAGGTGTCGCTGACCGTGCGGGAGGGTGAGGCCGTGGCCGTGATCGGGCCGTCCGGCAGCGGCAAGTCCACCCTGTTGAACCTGGTGGCGGGCCTGGACCGGCCGGACGCGGGCACGGTGACCGTGGCCGGCACGCGGGTCGACGGGCTGGGCGAGGCGGGGGCCGCGCGCTACCGGCGGGCGAAGGTCGGCATGGTGTTCCAGTTCTTCAACCTGCTCGACGACCTGACCGTGCTGGAGAACGTGGTGCTGCCCGCCCGGTTGGCCGGGACGGGTCGCGCGCAGGCCCGGCGGCGGGCCGGTGAGCTGCTGGAGTACCTGGGCATCGCGCGGCACGCGGGTGCCCACCCGGGCAGGCTCTCCGGTGGGGAGCGACAGCGGGTGGCGGTGGCGCGGGCGCTGATGAACCGGCCGCCGCTGCTGCTGGCCGACGAGCCGACCGGGGCGCTGGACAGCGCGTCCGGCGCGGACGTGGCCGACCTGCTGACCGAGCTGAACGCGGACGGGCAGACCGTGGTGCTGGTGACGCACGACCTGGAGCTGGCGCGGCGCTGCACCAGCCGGACCGTGCGCCTGGTCGACGGGCAGGTCGCCCTGGACGAGGTGGTGTCGCGGTGAGCGCGCTGCCGAGCCTGGTCCGCGCGCAGGTGACCCGGCGGCGGGTGCAGTCGGGCGTCATCGGGTTGGCGGCGTTGCTGGCCGTCACCGCCGCGCTGCTGGGCGGGTCGCTGCTGGTGGTGTCGTCCACGCCGTTCGAGGACGCGTTCGCGGCGCAGTCCGGGGCGCACCTGTCGGCGTCGTTCACCGCCACGGCCCAGGAGGTCGCGGCCACCGCGAGCACGGCGTCGGCGTCGGCCGGCCCGTTCCCGACCGCGTCCAGCGCCGTGCGGGCGGACGGGATCGACCTGCCGCCGGTCACCGTCGTGGGCCGGGCCGACCCGCAAGGCCCGGTCGACCGGCTCACGCTGGTCGAGGGCGAGTGGGCGGACGGACCCGGCGAGCTGGTCGTGGCCACGTCGTTCCCGATGGACCGGATCTTCGGGCGGCAGGTGACGCTGTCCGACCTGCCGGGTGCTCCGGTGGTCAAGGTCGTGGGGGTGGCCCGGTCGGTCACGCGCACCGCCGAGGCCTGGGTGGCGCCCGCGACGCTGACCGCGCCGCAGGGTTACCAGATGCTGTACCGGTTGGCGGCGCCGCTGGAGGTGGACGCCGCGCTGGCCGCCGTGACGGCCGCCGTGCCCGAGGGCGCGGTCGCGGGGTCGCGGTCGTGGCTGACGGCGAAGCAGGAAGCCGTGCGGGAGAGCGCGTTGTTCGTGCCGTTCCTGGTGGCGTTCGGCGTGCTCGGGTTGGTGATGTCGGTGCTGGTGGTCGGCAACGTCGTCGCCGGCGCGGTCGGGTCCGGGGTGCGGCGGATCGGGGTGCTCAAGGCGTTGGGGTGCACGCCACGGCAGGTGGTGTGGACGTACGTCGGCCAGGCGCTGGTGCCCGCCGCCGCCGGGGTGGTGCTGGGCGTGGTGGCGGGGAACCTGCTGGCCATCCCGGTGCTGGGGCAGACCGAGGAGGTGTACGACGCTGGCCTGTCCGTGCCGGTGTGGATCGACGTGGTGGTGGTCGCGGGAGTCCTGGTCGTCGTGGCCGTGACGGCGTGGGTGAGCGCTTTCCGAGCCGGGCGGCTGCGGACCGTGGACGCCTTGGCCGTGGGACGCTCGGGTGGGGTGCGGGGGCGGTTCGCGTCGCGCTGGTTCGCGGGGTTGCCGCTGCCGCTCGCGCTGGGCCTGGCCCGTCCGTTCGCCCGGCCCGCACGGGCTTTCGGGATGACCGCCGCCGTCGTGTTCGGCACCGCCGCGGTGACGTTCGCCGTGGGGTTGGGCGTGTCGCTGGGGGTCGTGCAGTCGGCGCGGGACTACGACACTTCGGACGTCACCGTGGGGGCGGAGGGTCCGATGCGGCCCGGCCGGGCCGAGCCCGATCCCGGTGCGGTGACCGCCGCTTTGTCGGCGCAGCCGGGGACCGACCGGTACTTCGGGTTGGCGCGGGCGGAGATGACCGTTCCGGGCATGGCGGGGTACTCGCAGGTGTACGCGTACAGCGGGGACGCGAGCTGGGGCGGCCACCCGATGATCGCCGGGTCCTGGTACTCCGGGCCGGGCGAGGCTGTGGTGCCGACCGCGTTCATGACGGCCACCGGCAGCCGGATCGGTGACACGGTTTCCTTGCAGTACAAGGGCAAGTCGGTGTCGGTGCGGATCGTGGGCGAGCTGTTCGACACCCGGCACGACGGGTTGGCCGTGTACCTGGACGCCGGGACGTTCCCGGAGTTGCGTGCGGAGAAGTTCTTCGTGTCGGTGAAGCCCGGCACGGACGTGCAGGCGTACGTGGACGGGGTGAACTCGGCGCTGACGACGAGTGCCGTCCGGGCCTTTCCCAGTGGTTCGGGGCAGTTGAGCGACACGATCGTCGTGATCGGCAGCCTGACCGCGTTGCTGACCTTGCTGCTGGTGACGGTGTCGGCGCTGGGGGTGCTGAACACGGTCCTGCTCGACACCCGCGACCGGGTGCGGGACCTGGGCGTCCAGAAGGCGCTGGGCATGACTCCGCGCCAGACCGTCGCCGTCGTGGTGTCGTCGGTCGGTGTGGTCGGTCTGGTGGGCGGGGCGCTGGGCGTGCCGCTGGGGACCGCCCTGCACGACCGGATCCTGCCGGCGATGGGGCGGGGTGCGGGCACCAACCTGCCGGCGGCGGCGTTCACGGTGTACTCGCCGTGGTTGCTGGCGGGGTTGGTCGTGGGCGGGGTGGTGATCGCGGTCCTGGGCGCGCTGCCCCCGGCGGGATGGGCCGCGCGCACCCGGACCGCCACCGCGCTGCGCACCGAGTAGTTCCGGCTGCCCGTACGGCTCTACACCGCGGGCAGGAGCTCCTGTCCCTGGTCGTGCCACCAGGTGTCGAACGCCGGGCTGCACCCGACGCGGGCGGCGTACGCCGAGAGGACCCGGGCGTGGACCTCCTCGACGTGCGCCGCCACCACCGTGTCCGGGCGGTAGAACAGGCGGAGCTCCTGCCACAGCGGCATGTCCGCCAGCGCCCGGACCGCGATGTCGCCGGGGCGGTCCCGGCTGGTCGCCAAGGCAGGACCGACCGCGAGCTTGGCGTGCACCAGTTCCAGCATGGTGGCCAGGCAGGTGGTGCTGTGCGGTTGGCGCAACGCCAGCCCGTGGTCCCGGCAGGTCCGGCTCAGGTACCCCGACCAGCGGGTGGTGCCGGGCGGTTCGTCGACCCAGGGGTGGTCCAGGACGTCCGCCAGCGCCACCGGGCCCGGCCGCACCACCGGGTGGTCGTGGGCCATGGCCACGAAGACCGGCTCCGCCGGGTGCACCAGCACGCTGGCCACGTTCGGCGGTGGCGTGGTCGGCAGGGGCGGCCGGTAGACCAGGGCGAGGTCCAGTTCGCCGATCGCGACCTTCTCCACGCTGATCCGGTCGTCGGTGTCCTCCACCAGGTGCACGTCCGCGCACCACGGCTGCTCCCGCAACCACCGTCCGACCACGACGTGCAGGAACCCGCAGTACCCGCCCAGCCGCAGCGGGTCCGACGGGTTCCCGCGCCGCGACCACTCGGCGGCGCGCTCGGCGATCGCGCCCATCCCACCCAGCACGACCCGGGCCTGCGCCAGGACGTCCGTGCCGAGCGGGGTGGGCAGGCAGCCGTGCTCGGTGCGGAAGAACAACGCGCCGCCCAGGCTGTGCTCGATGCGCTTGAGCAGTCCGGACAGGGCGGGCTGGGACATGCCGAGCCGCCGGGCAGCCCGGGTGAGGCTGCCGGTGTCGTCGATCGCGGCCAGCGCACGCAGGTGCCGCACTTCCAGCTCCACGGGCCACTCCCCCGCTCCACGTAGGAAACCCGGCGGCCCCGCGACCGTACTCCCGCCGCTCGCACCCGTGGAAGAGCCCGCCCGCGTCGCTACGGCTCGTGTTTAGGGCCTCGTCGACTCCAGGGTGTACTGGCCGGACCCGCTGTAGGCGCGCAACTGCCAGCGATACCGTCCGGAGGTGCCGGTGTAGGTGACCTTCTCGGTGGACGTCGGCCCGGTGCCGGACGCGACCGTGCGCCACGACGAGCCGTCCCACTTCTGGAGGTAGAGGTCGAAGTCGGTGTTCGCCGGGCCGGTGAGGCAGGCCTTGTGCGTGCCGGCCGGTGCTTCGTAGTAGCCGGACTTCGGTTCCACGGCCGTGCCCTGGAGGTTCCCGGTGACGGCCGTCCCGCACCCGCCGGGCGGCGTGCCGCCGTCGGAGGTGACGAGCGTGACGCCGTACCTGGTCAGGATTTCCGGCACCGGCTGGAAGTACGTCGTGGCCGCGCCACCCTTGCAGTCACCGGAGCCGCCCGAGGTGACGCCCTGGGCCTGGTTGCCCGAGATCGCCGACCCGCCCGAGTCGCCGGGTTCGGCGCAGGCGGTCGTCTCGATGGCTTCGTAGACCTTGCCGATCGAGGGGCCGTAGTCGACGGTCGCGTTGCGGGAGCGGATGGTGCCGCAGTGCCAGCCGCTGGTGCCGCCGGACCGGCAGATCGAGGTCCCGACCGGTGCTTCCTGGCTTCCGGCGACGGCCACCCGACCCCCGTTGTAGTCGTTCACCGCGCCGATCGGGGTGTTGCCCGGGTCGGTGCGCACGAAGGCCATGTCGTCCACGGGGAAGCTGGAGCCGGCGAACCGCCCGCCGGGTTGGGTGGTCGTCTCCCCGACGTCCCCGCAGTGCCCGGCGGTGATGAAGCCACCGACCACCGAGAACCCGACCGAACACCCGTACTTGCTGGTCCAGTACCGGTTCCCCCCGACAACGTCGATCAACGGCCGCGCCCGTTCCCGCGACTCGACCAACTCCACCGCTCCCGGGTCCACTCCGCTGCGCGCCACCCAGTCGCGTACTTGCCTGTTCACCTCAGGCCGGTGCTTGACCACGACAACGTTGCCCGGCACGTCGACGTACCACCCAGGCACCCCGTCCGGAGCCCACCCGGCAACCCGATCCAACCCCGCCTTGACCGCCCCCAACTCTTCCTCAGCCCGAGCCACAACCCGAACCTCCGCCCCAGCCGCACGCGCCGCGGGTGCCGCACTGGGGTCGGTCACGCCCACCACCAGGACTTCGCGATCGGCGTCGAACCAGCTTCCGCCGAAGGTGCGGTGCAGGGCTTGGCGCGCAACCCGGTCGACTTCACGGGCCGTTCGTTCGGCGGCGAGCAAGGCGGCGGGGTCGGTTGCCCCGAGGTCGCGGCGCAGTGCAGCCACCATCGGATCGCCGTTGGCACTGCCGGGGTCTTGAGCCTCTGCTTGCGCTTGGGCCCCTGACAGCAGAACACCGGCGGCGGTCACGGCGACCACCGACATCACCGCAGGGGACGAACGCAGTCGAAACATCGCGGATCTCCTTGGGACGCAGGGAATGCCCGGCAGGACCCACGAGCCCCACCAGCCAGAACCCCGAACCTAACCGCGCTGGGGCGGGCTCAGGGAGATCACAACTCCCCATAGCACCCACCCCCTCAGCCCCCTCTCCCCCAACCAACTCCCCCCAGCGCCCGCCCCCCAACTCCGCCAGCGCCCGCTCCCCACGCCTAGCCTCAGGCGCTGCTGGCGCACGCTTGCGCGCGGTGGGGCGAGCGGTGAGGGCTTGCGCGCGGTGGGGCGAGCGTGGGCTTGCGCGCGGTCGGGCGAGCGGTGGGCTTGCGCGCGGTGGAGCGAGCGGTGGGCTTGCGCGGGGCTTGGCCGCCACGGGGCGGCGCGACCAGTGGGGTCGGGCGGCGCTGCCACCGCTAGGCGGGCGGCCAGCGGGGCTCGGCGGGCGGCCAGCGGCGCCAGGCGGGGCAGCCGCCGAAACCTGGGCGGGGCAGCGGCTCTGTGCGGGGGCAGCCCCCTCAAGCTGGGCGGCGCGGCGGCGGGACTGTGCGGGCGCAGCCGCCGCAAGCTGGGCGGCCGGCGCGAGCTAGGGCTGGCCGGCTAGCGCGGGTGGAGGCGGGCCGGCGCCAGCGGTGTGGCGTGTGGCCAGGCGGGCTGTGTGGTGGGGCGGGCCGGTGCTGGCGGGGCGGGCTGCGCGGCGGCGGGCGGGCGGTGTGGCGGGTCCAGCGGTGCGGGCGGTGTGGCTGGGGCGGCGGTTCCACCGGGGCGGCGGCGTTTGGGCGTTGGGCCGGGGTCCGCGGGAGTCGCCGGTGGGAGTGGTCGGTGGGAGTGGTCGGTGGGAGTGGTCGGTGGGAGTGGCTGGGTTGGTGGGGTCTGCGTTCTTGCCTTGGGCTCTTGCCTTGCGTTCTTGCCTTGCGTTCTTGCCTTGGCCCGAGGCTTGCCCTTGCCCCGCGCTTCCTACTTACGGGATCGCGTGAGAACGGGAAAAGTTGCAGATCCTGCATGTCGCACGATCGGGTGGTTCGTAGCGAGCGGTGCGGGGGTTTCAGGATGTGGGCTTCGGGTTGGGGGTGCGTGCCATGATCTACGGTACGCGATCTTGGAGGTGTGGTGGTCAAGCCGTTGCGGAAGTTGGGGTTTCTCACCATCGGGTTGTTCGACGGTGACGACCCGCGGCCCGGGCACGAGGCCACGTTGGAGATCATCCGGCTCGGCGAGGACCTCGGCTTCGACACCGCCTGGGTCCGCCACCGGCACCTCCAGTACGGCATCTCCTCCCCCGTCGCCCTCCTCGCCGCCGCCTCCCAGCGCACCACCCGCATCGGCCTCGGTACCGCCGTCATCCCGCTCGGCTGGGAGAACCCCCTCCGCCTCGCCGAAGACCTCGCCACGGTCGACCTCCTCTCCGGCGGACGCCTCAACCCCGGCGTGAGCGTCGGCACGCCGATGCGGTTCGAGCACGTCAAAGCGGCCCTCTACCCGACCACCGCCGACCACGAGGACTTCAGCTACGCCCGTGTCGAGCGCCTGCTGCGGTACGTCCGAGGCGAATCGGTCACCGACGCCACCCAGGAGGGGTTCGAGGTGTACTCCGATCGGGTGCAGCCGCAGTCCCCGGGCCTTGCGGAGCGCATCTGGTACGGCGGTGGGAGTTTGCGGTCTGCTCGGTGGGCCGGGGAGAACGGGCTCAACTTCCTCACCGACAACGTCGTGCGGGCCGAGGAGTCCGAGGACTTCGGTGTCATCCAGCGTGATCTCATCCGGAACTTCCGCGAACGGCACCCGCGGAAGGACTCGGCGCGGGTCACGCTGGGTGTGGTCATGATCCCCACCGACAGCGCCTCGCCCGCGCAGAAGGCCAAGTACGAGGAGTACGTGCGCAAGCGCCTTCCCCGCACCGAACGCCCCCAAGGACCCGCACGGGTGATGTTCGCCCCGGACGTGGTGGGCACGACCGACCAGATCGTCGAGCAGTTGCACGCGCACCCGGCCTTCCACGAGGTGGACGAGCTGGCGGCGGCCCTGCCGTTCACCTTCGAGCACGAGGACTACGTGCAGATCCTCACCGATCTCGCCACCCGTCTCGGCCCCGCCCTCGGCTGGAACCCGGTTAGGCCGAACGGCGTGGCGGGTAGCCCGGGGCATGGGTGATGAACGAGTCCGTTCCGAGCAGCAGGAAGAAGTGGAGCGCCGGAGCAGCCGCGCGGAGGAACCGGTGCGCGACGCCATCCAGGTGACCACCCCGGGCGGCGGCGGGGAGCCGGAGGACGACGAACCCGACGAGGTCGCCCAGGACGCGGGCACCTCCTACACCGGCGGCCCCGAAGAACAAGCGCTGCACATCGACTCCCACGAGGACGGCGGCGGCCGGGTCGACCGGCCCACCTCCGGCTACCTCGAGGACCCGGACAGCTGAACCTCCCGCACGGCCCACCGCCCCAGGTCCACGGCGTCCGCCACCAGGACGTCGTGGACCCGGTACGCGTGCACCCCGGCGGCGGTGGCGAGGGTCAGCGTGGCCAGCCCGGCACGGCGCTGGAAAGGTGACTGCGACACCTGCCACCCGATGCCCCCGGCGCGCCGCAACACCACCGTGCGTCGGGCGAACGTGCCGGACCGCATGACGACGAACGAGCCATCAACCGCGTGACCCAACGACCGGTAAGCGTCGAAAGCCAGCCAAGTCCCGGCAACCAACCCGGCCAAACCCACCAGCAACGCCAAGTGCACCAAGAACGGCGAGAGCCACACCCCGAGACCGCCGACCACCGCCACCGGCGGCAACACCACGGCAGGCACCCGCCCGAGACGCCGCCGCAAAGCCGCCCGGGGATGGCGACGCAGCGCAAAGGACGCAGGAACGCCGAGCGCCTCCGTGGCCACGCGCCAAGCCAAGTCGAGTGGAGCGGGTGGCAGCAAAGCAGACTTCGGCGCGGAGGAACGGTCCTCCGCCGATCCCAACCCCACGGCGATGGCGTTGGTCCGCGCCGAACGCACCGCCCGCAGCAACAACGGCTCGGTCACCTGCACGCCCCGCACCCGCGCCCGGTCCACCGTCATCGACCGCGTGGTCAGCAACCCCCGCCGCACCTTGAACGCGTCCCCCGACCGGGACAACCGGAAGTCCCACCACGTCTCCACGAACCACGCTGTCGACCCGCACGCCCCGAGCACCACCACACCCAACAGGAGCACCCCGACCGCCACCCACACCGGCAGGCCCGCGAAGAAGAAGTACACCTCCCGCACGAACCCCAGTTCGTACGGCTTGACCCCGAACGAATCAAGCACCCGGTAAGCCCCGCCCACCGCGACCCCGACCCCGCCCACCGACCAGAACGTCAACGGCCCGTACTTCAACCACGCCCAGTCGAACGCCGCCAGCCGCACCTCGCCACCAGCCGGCCGAAGCCGGTCACGCA
This sequence comes from Saccharothrix variisporea, assembly GCF_003634995.1. Lineage (GTDB taxonomy): Bacteria > Actinomycetota > Actinomycetes > Mycobacteriales > Pseudonocardiaceae > Actinosynnema > Actinosynnema variisporeum. Next base: position 1,439,104 of record NZ_RBXR01000001.1, read on the forward strand.
AGCGCTCGGCCCGCGCCCGGGTCACGCCGTCCAGCCGCACCCCACCCTCCGCGGTCGACACCACGACCGTGGCCAGCCCGAACACCCGGTGCAAGGGCTGCGCGCTCACGTCCACACCCCGCACCCGGTCGAGCGCCGCCGAGCGCGCACGTCGGAACAGCAACCCGGACCGCACCTCGAAAGCGGTCGCCGTGATCCGGTACCGAGTGGTCGCCCAGCGCAGCGTGTACACACCCGCCACCACCGATCCGGTGACGATCAGACTCGACAGGGTGATCACAGCCGGCAACGACCACCCGTCGAACAGCACCACCCCGACCACCGGACCGACCGGCCACAACGCCCCGACCAGCACCAACCTCGGGTGCACCCGCTCCCACCCGGTCACGTGGCATCACCCCCGTGCCGCCGCACGGCCCGCCCCAACTCCTCCACCAGCCGTTCGGCCAGCGCCCGGTCCAGGCCCGGGATCGTGACCGCGCCGGCCGTCGAGGCGGTGGTGAGCGTGACCCCGGTCAGCCCGAACGCCTGCTGCACCGGCCCGCGCAGCGAGTCCACGGTCTGCACCCGCGACAGCGGCGTGACCCGCCACTTCTGCCACAACCACCCGCTGCGCGCGTAGACGACGTCCTCGGTCACCTCCCACCGGTGCACGCGGTACCGCCAGCGCGGCATGACCACCACGTACACCGCCCCGACCACACCGGACGCCAGCGCCAACGGCACGAACACGAACCGCGTCGGCGGGATCACCAGCGCCAACACCCCGAACACCACCACCGGCGGCAACGCCCACAGCAACGCGACCGCGGTCCACCAGCGGATCGCCCGGCGGTCCAGCCGGTGCCTCGGCGGCGGCGCGGGCACCGTCGCCGGGCTCTTCGAAGTCCACAACGGACTCCCCCTTTCTCCCGGGCTCGACGCTAGGTCCGACCACCGCCCGACCGGGACGACCGGCCGGTGGACCCGGCTGTCCGTCGACCGGTGGACACCGGACCCGAGACGCGCTCTGGTAGGACTGGGCCCGTGTCCGAAACGGGAACGGCCGTCGCGCCGGAGCGCCGGTTGGTCCTGTGGGACCTCTACTTCGCGGTGTCGTACCTGGTCACGGTCGTGCTGGTGCTCAGGACCGCCGCCGTGGTGCCCTTGACAGCCGCCGCGGTGTGGTACGTCGTGGTCGGCCGGCCGTTGCTGTCGGTGCAGAACCGGCGCAGCTGGGTGTTCGCCGGGGTCCTGTTCGGACTGTTCGCGGTAGCTGTGCCGCTCGCGCCGGCGGGCGGGTTCGCGTTGTTCGCTGTCGTGCCGATGCTGTTGATGAGCCTGTCCCCCGTGCCGGCGCTGGTCCTGGCCACCTTGGGCAACCTGCTGCCGCCGCTGGCGGTGTGGTGGCACTTCGGTGCCGGCCGGGAGGTCTTGGACCTCCTGCCGATCACGGCGTTGGGGATCGCGGTGTCCACCTTGATGGGTCTGTGGATCACGCGGGTCGTGCGGCAGAACCACGAACGCGCCGAGCTGATCGACGAACTGCGCCGCAACCGCGAGGAGGCCGCCCGACTGTCCCGCGAGGCCGGGGTCGCCGCCGAGCGGGAACGGCTGGCCCGCGAGATCCACGACACCCTCGCCCAGAGCCTGACCAGCGTGATCAGCCTGATCGACGCCGCCGAGTCGGAGGAGCCGCGCGCCGACCGGTCGCGCCTGCTGGCACTCGCCCGGACCGCGGCGCGGGACGGCTTGGCCGAGGCTCGCCACTTCGTCGCGGCTCTCACCCCGCCCGCTCTGCACGGCGGTTCCCTCGCCGACGCCGTGCGCCGCCTCACCACGACCTGTGGCGTGCCGGCGGTGTGCGATGTGGAGGGTGTGGAGGTGCCGTTGCCGATGGCGACCCGGGTCGTGTTGCTCCGGGTCGCGCAGGAGGCGATGTCCAACGCCCGCAAGCACGCCGGTGCCACCCGCGTCGAGGTCGTCCTCGTGTTCGGTGACGGGGACGTCGAGTTGGCGGTGGTGGACGACGGCCGCGGCTTCGACGCGGCGCTCCCCCGCGCGGGTTTCGGGCTGGCCGGGATGCGTGCCCGGGTCGAGGAGGTCGGCGGCGCCCTCACCGTCACCAGCGCCCCGGGCGAGGGCACGATGATCACCGCGAACGTCCCGGCCGGAGGCCCCCGATGACGACCACCAGGGTGCTGCTGGCCGACGACCACCCGGTCGTCCGCGAGGGGCTGTCGGCGATGCTGGAGGCGGCGGACGTCGAGGTGGTCGGGCAGGCCGCGTCGGGCGGGGAGGCGGTCGCGCTGGCGGAGCGGTTGCGGCCGGACGTGGTGTTGATGGACCTGCGGATGCCCGGCGTGGACGGCGTCGAGGCGACCAGGCGGATCACGGCCGCCGTGCCGGGGTGCCGGGTCGTCGTGCTCACCACCTACGAGACGGACGCGGACATCCTGCGCGCGGTGGAGGCGGGCGCGGCCGGTTACCTGCTCAAAGGCACCTCACGGGCGGAACTCGTGGCGGCCCTCGACGCGGCGGCACGCGGGGAGACGGTGTTGTCGCCGTCGGTCGCCCGACGCCTCTTCCAAGCACCTCGGCCGCAGCCGCTGTCCAGCCGGGAACGCGAAGTCCTCACCCTGGTGGGACGCGGCCTGAGCAACGCCGAGATCGGCCGCGAGCTGTTCATCACCGAAGCGACGGTGAAGACCCACCTGCTGCGAACCTTCAAGAAACTGGACGTCTCGGACCGCACCGCCGCCGTCATGGCCGCGATGGACCGGGGCCTGCTGCCGTAGTCGGCGCGATCGAGCGGTCAGCGGTCGAAGACGACCACCTCGTACTGGGACGCCGTGGGTGGGAAGCCGGTGTCGAACTTCGCGTTCACGACCGCCAGGCGGTTGCCGTGCTTGGCGATCGTGGCCGGGACGTGGAAGTTCGGGCTGGTGTAGGTCTTGACGACCGTGCCGCTGGTCAGGTCGGGGCGCAGCTTGACCTCCACGACCGTGTTCAGGAAGTTCTCCACCGCCCACAGCCGGCCGGCCTCCAGCAGGATGCCGTCGACGGACGGGACGCTCACGCCGGCGATGGTGGCGCTCGCGCCGGTCGTCGGGTCGACCGCGTTGAGCACGCCGTTGCCGGTGTGGGCGACGATCAGGGTGCGGCCGTCCGGGGTGGCGGCGATGCCGTTGTTGTTGAACTGGCCGCTGGTGTCCGCTGCCGGGCCGCTCAGCGCCAACGTCTCCTGGGTGCCCAGTTCGCCCAGGGGGCTGACCGGCACGAAGTACAGCCGCGGGTTGGCGGTGTCGGTGAACCAGGCGCCCTTGTTGGTCAGCGTCACGTCGTTGATCAGCGCCGCTCCGGGGGTGCCGAGCTGGTAGGTGGCCGCGGTGGCGCCGGTGTCGAGGTCGTAGACGTACGCGGTGCCCGCGAAGCCGCCGGCCACGAACAGCAGGTTGTGGGCCTCGTCCACGGTCATGCCGACGGCCATGCGGGAGCCGTTCGGCACGTCGATGAACAGCTCGGCGGTGCCCGTCCTCAGGTCGCCGCGGTAGATGTCGCCGGCGAACAGGTCGCCCGCGTAGAAACTGGTCCCGCGGCCGGTGGTGATGCCCTCCGCCGACGTGGCGCCGGGCAGCACGATGACCTCCTCGTCCTGCGCGGCGGTCGCCACCGCCGGGGTGAGGGCCACGAGCAGCGCGGCCACGGCCAGGAGACGTCCGGGAGATGCGCTCATGGCGGCCAGTGTGCGCTCGCCCCGGGGCAGGCTGGATGGGCCGAAAGGCCCGAGCGTCAGCACGCCTCGACCAGCAGGCCCATGGACTGGGCGCGCAGCACCGTGGACAGGCGGTCGGTGGTCCCGAGCTTCCGGTAGACGTTCTGCAGGTGGCGGTGGACGGTCCGGGGCGAGATGTCCATGCGGCGGGCGATGGCCTCGGCGGTCAGGCCCTGGGCCAGCACGGTCAGCACCTTGTGCTCGCGTTCGGTGAGGCCGTGGTCGGGGACCGCGCCCGCCCAGCTGGTGCCCACGCGGTCGAACAGGCCCGGCTCGCACGCGTCCAGCAGGGCGCGGGCCTGGTCCAGCTCGCGGCGTTCCCGGTCGGGGCGGTCGGTCTGGCGGAACAGGGCCGCGGCGACGACCCGCGCCCGGCCGGCCTGCACCGGGTGCCCGGCCTTCTCCAGCAGGTCGGCGGCCTGGGCGGCGGCGGTGGCGGCCGCGGCCGGGTCGGTGTGGCGCAGGGCGGCGGCGTGGGCGAGGCGGGCGAAGCCGTGGCGCAGGCGGCCGGGGAACTCCGCCACCAGGCTGCGGGCGTACTCGGCCCACCGCAGGGCGTCGGCGGCGCGGTTGCGGGCGCTGTCGGCCAGGGCGAGCAGGGCGCACCACTCGACGGTGGCCAGCGGGTCGACCAGCGGGAGGTCCAGGCTGCCGCCCGCGCCCAGGAGGTGCTCGACGCACCGGCCCGGGTCGTTGGAGTGCAGGGCGGCCAGGCCCAGCGCGTGGTGGGCCGGGAACTCCGGGCTCGCCGCGACCGCCTGCTCGGCCAGCCGCAACCCCTCGGCGACCTCGCCGCGCCACACCGCGACGCGCGCGAGGCCGGCCGGCGCGAGGGCGTCGGACGCACCGGTGGTCCGGTGGGTCTCGGCGGCGTCCCGGTAGCACTCGGCGGCGTCCGCGAGCCGGCCCAGGTGCTCCAGGGCTTCACCCCGGGCCTGGGCCAGGTCGCCCAGGACGTCGCCGCGGTCCTGCTCACGGGCCAGGCGGGCGGCCCGGTCGAGGTGGCGCAGGGCGTCGGCGGGGCGTTCCAGGGCGGTCTCGGCGCGCCCCAGCCACAGCAGGGCCTCCGGGGCGCAGTCGGTGGCGTCGGCCAGTGCCACGGCCTCGTCCAGCAGGTGGGGCGTGCGGCGGTCGACGGGCTTGCCCAGCCGCACGGCCAGCGCCGCCACCAGCAGGGCCGGGTCGGCGAGGCGGCGGGCGGCGCGCACGGCCAGGTCGGCGCGGGTCCGGCCGGCGGCGGGGTCGGCGGCCAGCGCGACCTCCAGCAGCAGCCGGCCGCGCCGGTCGCCGAGGTCGCGGTGTTCGCGTTCCAGCAGGGCGTTGGCGTCGGCGTGGCGGCCCTGGGCGCGGTCGGCGAGGGCGCAGCGCAGCGCGATCTCGGCCCGGTCCGGCGGGCACAGGGCGAGCAGGTCCCGCACGGCCCGGCGGTGGTCGTGGGTGCGGCCGGCGGCGTGGGTGGCGGCGACCAGGCCGCGCAGCAGCCGCTGCCGGGCGGGGACGGCGTCCCGGGGCACCAGGCGCAGGGCGCGGTCGAGGTGGTGGGCGGTCACGGCGGGCGCGATCCGCGCGGACACCTCGGCCGCCGCCAGCAGTTCCTCGAGCGTGGCCGGTGGTCTCGGCGGGGTGTGCGGGTGTCTCTCGCGCGGTCCCGGGGCCTCGACCAGGTGGGTGTCGGCGGGCAGGCGCAGCTTGTGGTCGTCGGCCACCGCCACCACCACGCGGGCGGTCGGCGGGTGGCGGAACAGGTGGTCCAGCAGTTCCAGGGTGGCCGGGTCGGCGTGGTGGGCCTGGTCGACCGCGACCAGCAGCCCCGAGGGCCGGGCGATGGACTCCACCAGGTCGGCGGCGGTGCGGTGGACGCGGTGGCGTTCCACGGCGGTGAACACGCACGCGCCGCGGTCCAGGGAGGCGTGCAGGACAGCGCTGAGCAGCAGCAACGCGTTCTGCGGGGCTGCGGCGTCCACACCGCGCAAAGCGTCGCGCAACGCACCGAACGGGACCAGCCGGGTGGCCTCCGCCGCGCGCACGTGGATGACGACCATCCCGTCCCGCCGGGCGGTGCGGGCCAACTCCTCCAGCCACCGCGCCCGACCGGCACCGACGACACGCACCACGCCCGCTCCGAGCATGTCGGAGCCGGGCTCGTCGGCCGTCGGCACGTCCGCGAAAACCTGGGTCATGGCACCTCCCGGGGACAAGGAGGGCACCGCACGACAGCGGATACGCGTGACGCGGAATTCACCCGGTCGGCGGCGCCTCCCGCAGGTCGAGCTGGAGCAGCACCGGCGACACCGCGAACCCCGCCCGCACGTAGCCGGGCACCGCCTGCGTGCTCGAGTGCACCGTCATCCGCTCCAGCCCCAGCTCCCGGGCCGCCGCCAGCACGTCGCCGACCAGCCGCCCGGCCAGCCCGCGACCGCGCTCGGCGGGCGTCACGTACACGCACTGGAGGTCGCCGGAGGCCCGGTCGAACGAGCGCGGGTGCGGCACCCGCACGACCACCCCGAGCCACGCCATGCCCAGCACCTCCCCGTCCCGCACCGCCACCGAACACCGGTGCGAGGCCGTGTGGTCAGCCGCCCACGCCGCGAACCGGGCCGCGAACTCGGCCCGCGGCATCGGCACCGACCCGTGCACCTCCTCCGTCCACCGCCACCGCAACGCCGCCACGGCGGGCAGTTCCTCCGGTCGGGCGGCACGCACCTCGATGTCGTCCACCTGACCGAGTAAACCGCCGCACACGGCCCCGTTCACCGAAAGCGACCGATTTTCACGTCCCACACCGGGACAATGGCGGGATCTTCGGCGGGGAGGGGGAACGAGCCGTGCGGGACAGGGGGTTGCTCACACCGTTGCGGGAGCCGGTGTTCCGGCGCTTGGTGGTGGGGCGCGGAAGTGCCGAGTTGGCGAACGCGATCGCGCCCGTGGCGCTGTCGTTCGCCGTGCTGGACGTGACGGGCAGTCTGGTGGACCTGGGCGTGGTGGTGGGCGCGCGGTCGGTGGCCGTGGTGCTGCTGGTGCTGTTCGGCGGGATGCTCGCCGACCGGCTGCCGCGCTCGGTGATCCTCCAGGGCACGGCGGCGCTGTCCGCGGCGACGCAGACCGTGATCGCGGTGAGCGTGCTGGGCGGGTTCGCGACGCTGCCGCTGCTGGTGGTGTTGAGCGTGGCCAACGGCATCACGTCGGCGATGTCGCTGCCGGCCGCCGCCGCGCTGACGCCGCAGACCGTGCCGGCGACGATGTTGACGCAGGCCAACGCGGTGGCCCGGATGTTCGTCAACAGCGGCCGGTTCACCGGGTCCGCCGTGGGCGGGGTCATGGTGGGCGCGTTCGGGCCGGGGTGGGCGATCGCGGGCAACGCCGCGGTCTTCCTCGCGGCGGCCCTGGCCTACCGGGCGGTGCGGATCGACGGCGCGCCACGAGCGGCGGCGGGATCGGTGTTCGGCGAGCTGGCCGACGGGTGGCGCGAGTTCACCGAGCACACCTGGGTGTGGGTGGTGGTGCTGCAGTTCATGGTGGTCAACGCCGTGCTGGCGGGCGGGTTGTTCGTGCTCGGGCCGGCGGTGGCGGACCGGTCGATCGGCCGGGTGGCGTGGGGTTTCGTCATCGCCGCGCAGACCATGGGCGCGTTGGTCGGCGGGGTGCTGATGGCGCACTGGCGGCCCCGGCGGGCGTTGCGGGCCGGGGTGGTCGTGGTGCTGCTGGAGGTGCTGCCGCTGATCGCGCTGGCCAAGGCGCCGCACGTGGTGCCGTTGGTGCTGGCCATGTTCGTGGTGGGCGTGACCGGTGAGGTGTTCGTGGTGGCGTGGGACGTGTCGCTGCAGGAGAACATCCCGCCGGACAAGCTGGCCCGCGTCTACTCCTACGACATGCTCGGCTCGTGGATCGCCCTGCCCGTGGGCGAGGTCGTCGCCGGGCCGCTCGGGACCCGGTTCGGCACGGAGACCACCCTGCTGGCCGGGGCGGCGGTGCTGGCCCTGGTCACGTGCGCCGCGCTGGGCAGCCGGCAGGTGCGGGACCTGGTGCGGCGGGACCCGGTGGAGGCGACGGGCTGAAGGCCAGTTTCGCGGAAGTGGCCCGCGACAGCGGCCGCGGGGGCGTGTCAGGGTCGGGCATCCCCTTCGTCGAACTGGAGTTGTGCTCGTGGACCCCGTGCTCGCCGCCGACCTCGCCGCTTTCCCGGACCTGCTCGACGCCACCCGGCGCTACGCCACCGACGTCCTGGCCGGGTTGGACGAGCGGCAGGTGAGCCCGGCGGTGCCCGCCCAGACCACCGCGCTGCCGTCCACGGGCACCGGGTTCGCGGCGGCGCTGGCCGAGTTCGACCGGCGGTGGGCGGACGGCTTCGCGGCCTCCGCCGGACCGCGCTACCTGGGTTTCGTCACCGGCGGCGCGACACCCGCCGCGGTCGCCGGCGACTGGTTGACCAGCGCGTTCGACCAGAACCCGTCGTCACGCAGCGGTGCGGAGGCGGCGACCGAGCTCGAGCGGGAGACCGTGCGGTGGCTCGCGGAGCTGTTCGGGGTGGACGGTCACACCGGCGCTTTCGTCAGCGGCGCCACGACGTCGAACCTCGTCGGCCTCGCGATCGCGCGGGAGTGGCTGGGCGAGCAGCGCGGGGTGTCGGTCGCGTCGGCCGGGGTGGGGGCGCTCGGCGAGGTGACCGTGTTGTCCGGCGCGCCGCATTCCAGCGTGTACAAGGCGTTGTCGATGCTCGGGCTGGGCCGCGACCGCCTGCGGTTGGTGCCGACGCTGCCCGGACGCGAGGCGGTGGACCCGGCGGCGCTGGAGGAGGCGTTGGCCGGGGCGGGCGGTCCGGCGATCGTCGTCGGCAACGCGGGCACGGTGAACACCGTCGACTTCGACGACCTCCGGGCGTTGGTGGAACTGCGGAAGCGCTACCCGTTCTGGCTGCACGTGGACGCCGCGTTCGGCGGGTTCGCGGCGGTCAGCGACGAACACGCGCACCTGGTGGAAGGGTTGGCGGAGGCCGACTCGGTGTGCGTGGACCTGCACAAGTGGCTCAACGTGCCCTACGACTCGGCCGTCCAGTTCACCCGCCGCCGCGACCTGCAGGTCCAGGTCTTCCAGAACGCCGCCGCTTACCTCGGTCTGCCCACGGACAACCCGGACTTCGTCCACCTGACCCCGCAGAACTCGAGGCGGCTGCGAGCGTTGGCGGCGTGGTTCGCGCTGGCGGCGTACGGGCGGGAGGGACACCGGGACATCGTGGCGCGGTGCGTGGCGGAGGCGAGGCGGTTCGGCGCACTACTGTCCGCGACCCCGGGCGTCACGCTGCTGGCCCCGGTGCGCCTGAACGTCGTGTGCTTCACCCTGGACGACCCGGAACGCATCTCGGAAGTACTAGACGCCGTGACGGCGTCCGGCGAGGCCTTCCTGACACCGACCGTCTACAAGGGACAGACAGCGCTACGAGCCGCGTTCAGCAACTGGCGCACCACGCCCGAGGACACCAACCGCGTCCACGCCGCCCTGGCCAAGGCGCTACGCGGCTAGACCAGCGCGTGCTGTTCGGCGAAGCCGGCGAGTGGCAGTCCACCGGAAGGACACAACTCAACTTGGGCTTCTTGCTTTTGTCATCCCCGTATGGCCTGCCCGAAGGGCTACCACAGATTTCCCGGGGTGCAGCCGAAAGTTTTTGCGAGGAACGAGCAAAAAGTTTTAGCGGCACCCCGGGAAATCTGTGGTAGGCTCCGCCAGGCCATACGGGGATGACAAAAGCAAGAAGCCCCCGCAGTTGCAGTTGAGTCATCCTTGGCGGCCTGCCCGCCGGCGAGGCGCTTTTCGCTTTTAAGCGCTTGAACCGGAACGCTTCGCTCTCAAGCCGAACGCGCTTCGCGCTCTTGGGAGCGCTGCGCGCTTGAAAGATGAAAAGCGGCGCTCGCCGCGCGGCAGGCCGCCAGCGGGGGGTGAAGGGCGTCGGTTCCCCCGCCGTATGGCCTGGCGGAGCCAACCACATTTTCCAGGGGTTGCCGCTAAAACTTTTGCTCGTTCCTCGCAAAACTTTCGGCTGCAACCCCTGGAAAATGTGGTAGCCCTTCGGGCAGGCCATACGGCGGGGGAACCGAGGCCCTCCACCTGTGGTGGTCACCACCGCGAAGAAGCGCGCTGCGCGCGCCGGAAAGCGAAAGGCGGCGTGCGCGGCGGGAAGCGGAAGCGGCGCCGGAAGTGTGTTGCCTGGGCTAGAGGGTTGGTAGGACTTCGGTTGCCACGGTTTCGAGGATGCCTTCGTCGCCGGCGAACACGCCCGACTCCCGGGGCCACGGGGCGGCCATGTCGGTGAAGCCCAGTTCCTGCGCTCGGCCCAGGAAGTCGCGGTAGCACTCGACGCTGGACAGCGAGTACACCGGGGCGGCGTCGGATTGCAGGACCCTGCGTAGGCCCGGTCGGTCTGCTGTGGCCTCCTCGAAGCGGGCCGAGAGTTCTGCCAAGGACGTCCACCAGTTGTCCAAGGTGTCGTGGCGCGTCCCGGTGGTGACCCAGCCCTGGCCGTAGCGGGCGGCCAGGGCCAGGGACTTGGGGCCGTTGGCGGCTACCACGAACGGGATTCGGGGGCGTTGCACGCAGCCCGGCAGGGTGCGCGCGCCCACGGCCCGGTAGTACTGCCCCGACCAGGTCACGTCGTCCTGGGTCAGCAGCAGGTCCAGCAGTTCGACGAACTCCGCGTACCTGGCGGACGGGCTGCGGGCGTGGTTGGTGCCGCCGAAGACCGTGCTGTCGTAGCCGCCCTGGCCGCCTGCCCCGACGCCCAGCGTGAAACGGCCGTCGGACACGTCGTCCAGAGCCGTCAACTCGCGGGCGAACGGCAGTGGGTGGCGGAAGTTCGGGGACGCCACGAGCATCCCCAGTTCGATCCGCGAGGTCGCCTCGGCCGCCAGCGCCAACGTGGGCACGCTGCCGAACCACGGGCCGTCGACCAACGGGCCCCAGCCGACGTGGTCGAAGGTCCACGCGGTGGCGAAGCCGTAGCGCTCGGCGGCCTCCCACCGGGGTCGGGCGTGCTTCCAGCGGTACTCCGGCAGGATCGTGATCCCTGCGCGCATCCCCCAGCTCCAATCAGTCGAGGTGTTCAATCGAACACGTCAAATGTTCGAGCGTCAAGCGTGCAACCATCCCGGCGGCCCGCCTTGTAGTACCGGGGTCCAACGATCGAAAGGCCACAGGGTGGGGGTTCCCGAAGGGTTCCAGGAGTTCGTGGCGACGGCGTCGCCGCGCCTCCTGCGCACCGCGTTCTTGCTGACCCGCGACGTCGGGCACGCCGAAGACCTGCTCCAGACCGCGCTCGCCCGCGCGTGGCGGTCGTGGAGCCGGATCGACGGCGCGGCCGAGCCGTACGTGCGGCGGATCATGGTCAACACCTACGCCACGTGGTGGCGGCGGCGTTGGCGGGCCGAGACACCGACCGACGAGGTGCCCGAACGGGTCGGCGAGTCCATCGAGGACGCCGTCGACCGGCGGGAGTGGTTGTGGGACGCCCTCGGGCGGTTGCCGCGGCGGCAGCGGGCCGCGGTGGTGCTGCGGTACTACGAGGACCTGTCCGAGGCCGAGGTGGCGGCGGTGCTGGGCTGCTCGGTGGGCACGGTCAAGAGCCAGACCAGTCGTGCGCTGGCCAAGCTGCGGCTGGACGAGACGGTCGTGCGGGAAGGAGCGGGGCGGTGAACGAGGCGGAACTGGTGGAGTTGTTGCGGGAACGCGCCGACATCCCCGACGAGGGCCACCGCACGCGCGTCGAGGGCGTGCGGGCCAAGGTGCGGCGCAGCCGGTGGCAGCAGGCGGGCGGCATCCTGGCGGCGGTCGTGGTGGTGCTCGCGGGCCTGCTGTACGCGGTGCCGCGCGGGCCGTCCTCCGACCCGGCGGACCCGCCCGGCGAGTCGCTGCCGACCTACCAGGACGGCTACCGGTTCTCCACGACCGCGTTCGCCACGCTGCCGGAGCGCACGAAGGAGGTGACCTACGAGGTCAAGGGCGACTTCCTGGTCTACGCCCACTGCGCGATCACCGACCTGCACCGCACCACGATCCTGATCAAGGTCAACGACCGGGTCTGGTACGACGGCCCGTGCGACCGGAACGGCGGTCCGGTCCTGCCGCCGCGCGACGCGCGGACCGCGTACGGCATCCGGCTCGGGCAGCCGATCCGGATCGAGCTGAGCCTGCCGGACCCGGCGGCCCGCACCGGCCGGTGGGGCATCCGGATCGGCGAGGCGGTGGCGTTCGCGGACTACTCCTTCCCGCCGCGCCCGTCGCAGCTCGCGGCGCTGCCCCGCGGCGACCAGGTCGTGGCGTGGTCGCACCCCGAACACCCGGACGGGCAGTTCGAGACGCGCTTCCCGTGGCCGGACGCCGGTGAGCTGGTGCTGTGGACCAACTCGCCCGGCCGGTTCCGCGTGTTCGTCAACGGCGTTCCGGTGGTGGAAGCGGTCTTCTTCGACTACGGCGTGCACTGGGCGCCCTCGGGACCGATCTCCGAGTGGTCTCGGCTGTACGGGCTGGACGTCAAGCCCGGCCAGGAGGTCGTGCTCCTCGTCATCCCCGAGCGCGCCGCCGGGCAGTGGCAGGTCACGCAGTCGCCCGCCCAGCCCAGGTGAGCGGGGCGCGCACCACCAGGACCCCGTCGAGCAGCCACGCCTCGATGCGGTCCACGTCGACCTCGGCGGGGATGGTGGCGCAGAAGTAGAAACCGCCGGAGGAGGGGCGGGCGGTGATGCCGACGCGGGAACGCAGCACCGGCACGCCGTCCGCCCGCACGTCGTGGTCGTGCACCTCGACCCGGACGTCCAGGTCGGGCACGACGGTGGCGATGAGGTAGGCGTCCCGGGTGACGACGACGTCCACCGAGTGCGGGTCGGCGTCGTCGGTGGTGACGTCCCAGGGGCGGCCGAGGGTGCGGCCGATGAGGTTCCACCACCGGTCCATCTCGCGCAGCGGCCCCGGGTCCGGACGACCCCGGTGGACCGTCAGCCACTCCACGACCGTCACCCTTCGGTGGTTTTCGGGCACGTCGAAGCTCGTGTACCCGCTTTGAGCAGGCACACGCTCGTTCGGACGGGTGAAGTTGTTACTCCGAGTCGGGGACTCCCGCGGGTGACTGCTCCTCGACCGTCGGCATCGGCGCGGTCTGCGCGGCGGCGGCTTCGGCGTCGTCCACGAGCTCCGGTCCACCCCACTGCCCGTCGGCGGTGCCCAGTCGGTGCTTGCCCATCGTCGTACTCCCCTCACAGGTTCCGAGGACACGTACCCAGCCCGCGGGCGGTTCACACCCGGGGGTGTGGGCGATCACGTCGAAGAATGCGAAGATCTTCCGCCTATGACCCAGCTCACCACCGGGGTCCGCGCCGGGTACGCGCTGGGCTCGTTCACCACCGGCGCGTTCGGCACCGTGCCGGGGCTGCTCCTGCTGCCGTACCTGACCGACCGGCTGGCCGTGCCCGCCGCCGTCGCCGGGGTGCTGGTGCTCGCGCCCAAGGCGTGGGACGTGCTGTTCAACCCGGTCGCGGGCCGGATCAGCGACCGGGCGGGCGTGCGGCGACCGTTCCTGCTGCGCGGCGGCATCGCGGTGGCGGTGCTGTTCGCGGCGCTGTTCGCCGGGCCGTTCACGGGTGCGGCGGGCGCGGTGTACGTGGCCGCGGTGTTCCTGCTGTGCGCGACCGCGTACGCGTTCTTCCAGGTCCCGTACGTGGCGATGGCGGCGGAGCTCACCACCGACTACGACGAGCGCACCCGGCTCATGGCGTGGCGGATCACCGTGCTGGCGCTGGCGATCCTGGTCAGCGGGGCGGGCGCGCCGGCCGTGCGGGACGCGGGCGGGTACGGGCTGGTGGGCGTGGCGGTCGGGGTGCTGATCCTGGCCGGGACGCTGGCGACCTACCTGGGCACGCGGGACGCGGCGCGGCACGTGCCCACCGCCGCCGGCCTGCGCGAACTGGTCGGGGCGGTGCGGGAGTCGCGCCCGTTCCGGCTGCTGCTGGCCGTGTTCGTGGTGCAGGCCGTCGGGCTGGGCACGATGTTGGCGGGCGTGGACTACTTCGCCCGGCTGGTGCTGGGCGACCAGTCGTTGCAGACGTGGCTGTTCGTCGGGTTCGTGGGTCCGGCGCTGGTGGTCATGCCGCTGTGGCAGCGGGTCGGGCGGCGGCGCGGCAAGCGGTTCGGGCTGGTGGTGGCGTCGGTGCTGTTCGCCGCCGCCGTGGTCGGGCTGACCGCGTCCCGGGCGCTGCCGGTGTGGGGCGTGCTCGCGCTGATGGCGGTGATCGGTGTCGGGTACGCCGGGATGCAGGTGTTCCCGCTGGCCATGCTGCCGGACGTGATCAGCGCGGCGGAGCGGCGGGCCGGGAGCACCCGGGCCGGGCTGTTCTCCGGGGTGTGGACGGCCGGCGAGACCCTGGGTCTGGCGCTGGGGCCGGGTGCGTACGGGCTGGTGCTGGGCCTGGGCGGGTACGTCGCCGGCACCGGCGCGGCGGTGCAGCCCGACAGCGCCGTGACCGCCGCCCTGCTCGGGTTCACCGCCCTGCCCGCGCTGCTGGTCGTGCTCGCCCTGCCGCTGCTGCCCCGTGAGGAGACCGCATGATCCCCGCCGAGGACGTCCTGTCCGAGCTGGCCGCTCTGCGCGCCGATGACCTGCCGACGCACGGCGGGCGGACGCTCGCCTACGTCTACGACAGCGCCTTGCCCGGCCTGGACGACCTCGCGGCTCGTGCGCACGCGATGGCGGCCTCGGTGAACGGCCTCGACCCGACGGCGTTTCCCAGCCTGTTGAGGCTGGAGAACGAGGTGGTCGCCACGGCCGCGCGGCTCCTGGGCGGTACGTCGGACACGGTCGGCACGGTGACCTCCGGCGGCACCGAGTCGTGCCTGCTGGCCGTGCTCGCCGCCCGGGACGCAGCGCCGACGACCGACGCGCCCTCGATCGTCCTGCCGGAGACCGCGCACGCCGCGTTCCACAAGGCCGCCCACTACTTCGGTGTGCGCGTGGTGGCCGTGCCGGTGGACCCGAAGACGTTCCGCGCCGACCCTGCCGCCATGGCCGCCGCGATCGACGACACCACCGTGCTCGTCGTGGTCAGCGCCCCGTCCTACGCGCACGGCGTGGTGGACCCGGTCGCTCCGATCGCCGCCGCTGCCGCCGAACGCGGGGTGCGCTGCCACGTGGACGCGTGCATCGGCGGCTGGGTCCTGCCGTTCGCGCCGGACGCGCCACCGTTCGACTTCTCCGTGCCGGGCGTCACGAGCATCTCCGTCGACCTGCACAAGTACGCCTACGCACCCAAGGGCACGTCCGTGCTCTTGCACGCCAACGCCGACCTGCGCCGCCCGCAGTACTTCGCCAGCGCCGCCTGGCCCGGCTACACGATGCTCAACTCCACCACCCAGTCCACCCGCTCCGGCGGCCCGGTCGCCGCCGCGTGGGCCGTGCTGCGGCACATCGGCGAGGACGGCTACCGGTCCCTCGCCCACACCGCGCTGGCCGCCACCCGCGTGATCCGCGAGGGCGTCGAGGCGATCGAGGGCCTGCGGGTGCTGGGCGAGCCGGACTCGACGCTGCTGGCGTTCACCGCGGACGACGTGGACGTGTTCGTGGTGGCCGACGAGATGCGGGCGCGGAACTGGTACGTGCAGCCGCAGTTCGCGCACCGGTCGTCGCCGGCGAACCTGCACCTCACGGTCACGGCGGCCAACGCGGGCGCGGAAGAGGTGTTCCTGGCCGACCTGCGGGCGTCGGTGGACGCGGCCCGCGCGGCGGGACCGGCGGACGTGCCGGCCGAGGTGGTGGCGTTCGTGCAGGGCCTCGACCCGGAGGCGTTGACACCGCAGGAGTTCGCCGGGCTGCTCGCAGCAGCGGGACTGGGTGGCGCGGGGGTGTTGCCCGAGCGGATGGCCGTGGTCAACACGCTGCTCGCCGCCGCGCGGCCGGCGTTGCGCGAGCGGCTGCTGGTGGAGTTCCTCGGCATCCTGTACTCATAAGGCACAGCTACGCCCCGGCTGCGATAAATGCCGAGCAACAGGGTCAAGCATAGCAATCGTCACAAGTGCGAATTCTTCGGGGTCCACCTGCGCTTCCGCGCACCCCTCGACACCGAATCCGTGGCACGATCCGGGCACAACACCGAATGCCTTGGGGGAGGCGTCATGTCTGTTGTCCGGACGATTGCCGACGAACTGCACGAAACCCTTGCGCAGCGCACTCCGACCGCCGCCGCCCTGCGCGGCACACCCGGCGACGGCGACCGCCTGCCCGACTTCTCCGAGGACGCGGACGCCGAGTTCGACCTGGCGTTGGCGGCGCTGGGCCGGAAGGCCCGCGCGGTGGACCCGCAGGGGTTGACGACCACCGACCGGATCACCCGTGACGTGGTCCTCCAGCAGGTCGGGGCCGAGCGGGACCGGGTCGCGTGCCGGTGGGTGGAGTTCACCGTCAGCGACGTCGTGACGACCCCGGTGCCCGACCTGCTGCTCACCCTGGCCACCCTGCCCGTGGACACCCGCCGCCGACGCGCGGAGCACTTGCGGCGCATCCGGCAATTGCCGGAATTCTTCCGCACGCTCTCGGAACGGCACCGTGCCGGAATAGCCGCCGGCCGCACCCCGGTCGCGCGACTGGTGAAGGCCGCGATCGCGCATTTGGACAACCAGCTCGCCAACATCGACGACCTCTGCCATGGTCAAGGCCGGGAAATCGCGACCACCGCGATTCTGACCTATCGGGACATGCTGCTCGGCGAAGTCCTCCCCCACGGCCGCGACGACGACCACGCCGGCGTGTGCCGGCTGCCCGACGGGGAGGCGGCGTACGAGACGGCCGTGCGCGCCCACACCACCACCGCCCTGTCGGCGCAGCGGCTGCACCGGGTGGGGCTCGACGTGCTGGCGGGCCTGTCGGAGGAGTTCGCCGAGCTGGGGTGGCGGGTGTTCCGGACCGGGCACCTGCCCGACGTGTTCGCCCGGCTGCGCGACGACCCGGCGTTGCGCTGGCACGACGGCGCGGAGATGCTGGCAGCGGCCCGGGAGGCGGTGCGGCGGGCGGAAGCGGCCGCGCCGCGGTGGTTCCACCGCGTGCCGACCCGGCCGTGCGAGGTCGCGGCCTACCCGAAGTCCGGCTCGCCGACCACGCCCCCCGCGTACCGGACGGGTTCGCTGGACGGGTCGCGGCCGGGCACGTACTACCTCAACACCAAGCGCCCCGGCGAGCAGATGCGCTACAAGGCCGAGGTCACCGCGTTCCACGAGGGCGTGCCCGGCCACCACCTGGAAGTGTCGCTGCGGCAGGAACGGGCGGACCTGCCGGTGCTGCGGCGCACGGCGACCTTCGACGCGTTCGCCGACGGCTGGGCCCTGTACGCGGAACGGCTGGCCGACGAGATGGGCCTGTACTCCGACGACCTGTCCCGGCTGGGGATGCTGGCGCTGGACTGCCTGCGCGCGGCCCGGCTGGTGGTGGACACCGGCCTGCACGCCAACGGCTGGACCCGGCGCGGCGCGGTGGCGTTCCTGCGCGACCACACGCCGCTCGGGCACGCGGCCATCGAGGCGGAGGTGGACCGGTACCTGTCCGACCCGGGGCAGGCGCTCGCGTACCTGGTCGGGCGGCTGGAGATCCAGCGGCTGCGGGCGTCGGCGGAGCGGGCGCTGGGGTCGCGGTTCGACCCGCGGGACTTCCACGACGTGGTGCTGTCGGAGGGTCGGGTGCCGCTGGGGTCGCTGTCGGAACTGGTGACGGCGTGGACCTCGCGGCTGAACGTTGGCTGAGGGCACGGGTTTTCGAGTTGCCGTTCCGGCCGGGTGGTTGTCACGCTGCCGCTCGTGGACTGGCGGGTGTTGTTGATCGGCGGGGCGTCGGGGAGCGGCAAGAGCGCGTTGTCGTACCCGACCGCCCGCGCGCGGGGTGCGGCGTTGGTGGAGGTCGACGACCTGGTCGTGGCGACCCAGGCGGTGACGTCGGCGGACGCGCAGCCCGCCCTGCACTTCTGGCGCACGCACTCCGACGCCGGGCTGACCGCGGAGCAGGTGCTGGACGCGCAGGTGGCGCTGGCGCGGGCGCTGGAACCGGCGCTGGCGGCGGTGATCGAGAACCACCTGGACACCGACCTGCCGCTGGTGCTGGAGGGCGACTACCTGCTGCCGGAGTTCTGCGCGAAGTGGACCGGGCCGGAGGTGCGGTCGGTCGTGGTGGCCGAGCCCGACGCGGCCCAGCTGGAGCGCAACTACCTGATCCGGGAACCGTCGTCGGGCGCGCAGCGCAAGCGGGCCCAGGACAGCGCCCACTTCGGCACGTGGTTGGCGGGGGAGGCCGAACGGCACGGCATCCCGGTGCTGCCGGCGCGACCGTGGTCCACGGCCCTCGACCGGCTTGCGGCCGTTCTCCGCTGACCGGCTCCCGGAGCGGGCCCGTCCGGACCACCGGAACTGCGCGTCGGATCGACGGCCCAGTTGACGTATTCGGCATCGCGAAGTCCTTGATCCTTCCACCCGATCCGGGACCGGCGTAGAGGTCAGAGGCACTCTTTCGCACACCGCTCCACCGAGAGGGCCGAGATGACCGTTCTCGCTGCCGCGCCGCCGTCCCCGATCGGCGCGCACCAGATGCTCGTGTTCCTGCTCCAACTGGCCGTGCTGCTGGGTGCGGCCCTGGCGCTGGGCAAGCTCGCGGCCCGGTTCGGCTTGCCCAACGTGGTCGGCGAACTGGCCGCCGGTGTCCTGCTCGGCCCGTCGCTGCTGGCCCACGTCCTGCCCGGCCTGTCCGGCTGGCTGTTCCCCCCGGTGGCCACCCAGATCAACCTGCTCGACGCCGTGGGCCAGCTGGGGGTGCTGCTGCTGGTCGGGTTCACCGGCATGCACATCGACCTGCCGATGGTCCGGCGGCGGGGCGGCACCGCGCTGTGGGTGTCGCTGGGCGGGCTGCTCATCCCGTTGGCGGTCGGGGTCGCGGCCGGGTTGGCGCTGCCCGCCTCGCTGCTGTCCGGGCGCGACGACACGCTCGTGTTCGCGTTGTTCCTCGGCGTCGCCATGTGCGTCTCGGCGATCCCGGTGATCGCGAAGACGTTGGTGGAGCTGAACCTGTTGCACCGCAACATCGGCCAGCTCACCATCAGCGCCGCCGCCGTGGACGACATCGTCGGCTGGTCGCTGTTGTCGGTGGTGTCCGCGATGGCCACCACCGGGCTGCGCCTGGGCCACGTCGCCCTGACCCTCGGCAGCCTGGCCGCCGCGTTCCTCGTCGCGGTGCTCGTCGGCCGCCCGGCGGTGAAGAAGGCGCTGACCCTGGCCAACCGGTCGACCGACGCCGGCCCGACGGTCGCGGCCGTCGTGCTGCTGCTGGTCGCCTGCGCCGCCGGCACGCACGCGCTGGGGCTGGAGCCGATCCTGGGCACGTTCCTGTGCGGCATCCTGTTGAGCACCTCGGGCCTCCTGGACCGCCGCAAGCTCGCCCCGCTGCGCACGATGACCATGGCCGTCCTCGCACCGATCTTCTTCGCCACGGCGGGCCTGCGCATGGACCTGACCCTGCTGGGGCAGTGGCCCGTGCTGCTCTCGGCGCTCGTGGTGCTGGCGATCGCGGTCGGCGGCAAGTTCGCCGGGGCCTACCTGGGCGCCCGGCTGTCCAAGCTCACCCACTGGGAGGGCTTGGCGCTGGGCGCGGGGTTGAACGCGCGGGGTGTCATCGAAGTGATCGTGGCGATGGTCGGTTTGCGGGTCGGCGTGCTCACCACCGCCGGGTACACCATCGTCGTCCTGGTCGCCGTCGTGACGTCCCTCATGGCCCCGCCGATGCTGCGTTACGCCGTCAAGCACATCGACACCACCGAAGAGGAACGCGAGCGCGAACGCACCTTCGCGGGCTGACCAAGAGGGGCTGACCAAGCGCGGGCCGGGTGAGCTGCTCGACGGGGGGCAGCTCACCCGGCCCGCGCCGAAGGCACTGGGGAACAGACCGGCGGTCCGCTAGCCTGCTCGGCATGGAGTTCCGGCGGGCGCGGCGGCCCGAGCAGGTCGCGGCGCGGCGGGCCGCGATCCTGGACACCGCGGAGGCCATGCTCGGCGAGGTGCCGGTGACCGAGGTGAGCCTGCGCGAGCTGAGCTGCCGGGTGGGGCTGGCCAAGTCCAACGTGCTGCGGTACTTCGACAGCCGCGAGGCGGTCTTCCTCGGCGTGCTGGACCGCCGCTGGGGCGCGTGGCTGGACGACGTCGAGGCCGCGATCCGGGACGCCCCGGTGGAGCCCGTCCCCTACGGGCGGGCGATCGCGGTCGCCACGGCGGTGGCCGACTCCGTGCAGCGCCACCCGCTGCTGTGCGACCTGGTGGCGTCGATGGCGGGCGTGCTGGAGCGCAACATCGGCCTGGACACCGCCCGCGCGGTCAAGGCGCGGGCCACCGACCACACCGCGCGCCTGGCGGACCTGGTCCGCGCCGAACTCCCCCAGCTCGACGAGCCCGCCGCCACCCGGTTCGCCCGCTCGGTCCTGGTGGTCACCGCCGGGCTGTGGCCGCACGCGCACCCCACCGGCGAGGTCGCCCGCGCCGCCGCCGAGCTGGGCCTGCCGCCGGCCGCCGAGCTGTTCGCCGCCGACCTGCGCGAGGCCCTGGTGAACCAGCTCATCGGGCTGGTCGTCCGGTCCAGCTGACCGCGTACGATTAGAGACCACCGGTCCGTTAACGAGCCCACGAGCACGGAGGCGCCTCATGGCCACCACCGACGCCCCGCCCCGGCGGTCCGCCCGCCGCCGGACCGTGTTCCTCGCGGTGTTGACGGTGATCAGCACCCTGCTGTTCTGGGTGCCGTGGACCGGTCTGCTCGCGCCGAGCGCCCAGTGGCCGACAGCCGTGACCGTCATCGGCACGCTGGTGATCGCGGCGGGGTGGGTGGTGTTGCCGGTGACGGTGGTCCGCGCGTTCACCCGGGGCTCGGACGCCGCCACCCGGATCGCCATGCCGTTGCTGGGCATCGCGTGGATCGCGTTCGCCTGGACGCTGGTCACCCACCTGCTGCGGCTCGTGCTGGCGATCGCGGGCGTGGAGAACCCGTTCCGCGCGCGGCTGGTCGCGGTGCTGCTGCTGGCGATCGTGGTGACCCTGGCCCTCCACGGCCACCGGCAGGCCATGCGCGTGCCGCGCGTGCGCCGCCAGGACGTCGTGCTGCCGCGCCTGGACCCGGCGTTCGACGGCCTCACCATCGCTGTGCTCGCGGACACCCACTACGGCCCCATCGACCGCGCCGCGTGGTCGCGCCGGACCGTGCAGCGGGTCAACGAGCTGGGCGCCGACGTCGTCGTGCACGTCGGCGACATCGCGGACGGCACCGTCGAGCAGCGCCGCGACCAGTCGACGGCCTTGGGCGAAGTCCAAGCCCCGCAACGGTTCTACGTCTCCGGCAACCACGAGTACCTGAGCAACGCGCAGGCGTGGATGGAGCACATGGCCGAGCTGGGCTGGACCTCCCTGCACAACCAGCACCGCGTGCTCGAACGCGACGGGGCGCGGCTGGTGTTCGCGGGCATCGACGACATCACCGCCGCGCACTCCGGCGAGGAGGGCCACGGGGCCGACCTGGCGTCCGCGCTCGCGGGCGTCGAGCCGACCGACCCGGTGGTGCTGCTGGCGCACCAGCCCAGCGAGATCGGCAAGGCCGTCGAGGCGGGCGTGGACCTCCAGTTGTCCGGGCACACCCACGGCGGCCAGATCTGGCCGTTCCACCTGCTCGTGCGGCTCCAGCAGCCCGTGCTGCACGGCCTGTCCGAGCACGGCGACCGCACCCGCCTCTACACCAGCCGGGGCGCGGGGTTCTGGGGGCCGCCCTTCCGCGTGTTCGCGCCCTCCGAGATCTCGCTGCTGACCCTGCGCTCGCGCTGAACCCCCGCCGGATTCGACAGCGCGTGATCGGTCCACCACGAAACGCAACGACCGATAAGCTATTCGAATAACCGGAGAACCGATCACCATATGACCGGTTCGACCGTTCAGTGGATTTTCCGAAAGTCTGCCCGCCGCGTAGCGTTGCCGCCACCGGCGACCGCCCGCCGGTGAAGGGCAGGGGAACTTTCATGAGCAGCGAGAACACGGATGGCCGTGAATTCCTGGTCGTGGTGAACAACGAGGAGCAGTACTCGGTCTGGTTCGCCGACCGCGAGCTCCCGCTCGGCTGGCGCGCGGAGGGGACCGCGGGGACCAGGCAAGAGTGCTTGGACCACATCGCCGCGGTGTGGACGGACATGCGCCCCCGCAGCGTGCGGGAGCACCTCGCCGCGCACGGCGGCTGACCCGTTCCACCTTTCGAACCAGCACCTGTTTTGCGAGTGGCTGAATGCTGCCCGCGATTAGCCGGTCAATTCGGCGTGCTCATTTCTGGGGGAGGCTTCGGTGTACCCGGATCCGGTTGTCCGGACGACGCCCGCGCTGCCGTTGCAGAGCGGGATGATCGCCGCCGGTCTGCGTGACCCGGCCGCCGGCACGGACGTGATCCAGTGCGTGCAGCGGTTCGCCACGTCGGCGGACGCGCGGGCGTGCCTGGCGGCGTGGCGCAGGGCCGTCGAGCGGCACCCGGTGCTGCGGGCGCGGTTCCGGTGGCGGCCCGACGGGCAGGCCGAGCAGTGGTTCGGCTCGGCGGAGGACGTGCCGGTGCTCGCCGACGACGCCGACGACCCGGGGTTCGACCTGGACGGCTTCCTGGCCGCCGATCGGCGGCAGGGCGTGGACCCGGTGTCCGGGCCGCCGCTGCGGGTGCGGGAGCTGCCCGGCGGGGTCGTGGTCGCGACCTTCCACCACGCGGTCCTGGACGGGCGGTCGCTGGCGATCCTGCTCTCGGAGATCGACGACGACTGCGCTTCCGGCGGTACCGCGGTCTTCCCGGACCGCCCGGAGTTCGCCGACTACGTCCGCTGGTACGCCGAGCGCACCGCGCCGGAGCACCCGCTGGCCGCCCGCGACCGGGACTTCTGGGCGCGGGAGCTGGCCGACCTGCCCGAGCCGGGGCTGTTGCCGTTGGAGCACAACGGTTCCGCGACGCCGGTGATGGGCGTGGCTACCGCCGACCTGTCCGACGCCGAGACCGCCGCCGTGCGGGCCCTGGCCGCCATCGCGGGCGTCACGGTGAACACGGTCGTGCTGGCCGCCTGGGGTCTGGTGCTGGCCACGCACGCGCGCAGCCGCGAGGCGGTGTTCGGCGTGACCCGGGCGGCCCGGCACGGGTCGGTGCCCGGCGCGGAGGACATGGTGGGCCTGCTGCTGGCGACCGTGCCGCTGCGGCTGCCGGTGGACCTCGACGCGCCCGTGTCGCAGTGGCTGCGGACGGTCCGGGAGCGGTCGGTGGCCGCCCGCGACCACCAGCTGACGCCGTTGCCGGACATCCAGCGCGCCGCCGGGCACGACCAGCTCATGCGCAGCCTGGTGCTGTTCGAGCACCGCGAGATCAACACCGTGCTGTCCGCCCGACCCACCGCGCCCGCCGGCCGGACCGTGCGCATCCTGCGCAGCCCCGGCTACGCGATGACGCTGTACGCGTTCGCCGAGCCGCACTTGAGCCTGCAACTGATCCACGACACCACCCGGTTCCCCGACTGGGCGCCCGACGCGCTGCTCGGGCAGTTCCGGGAGCTGCTCGCGGGCATGGCCGAGGCGCCGGAGCGGCCGGTGCGGGAGCTGACCGAGCCGCGGGGCGCGGAGCTGGTGCGGCTGGTGGAGAAGTGGAACGACACGGCCGTGGAGTACCCGGCGGACGCGACCGTGCCGGAGCTGTTCGCCGAACAGGTGCGGCTGCGGCCCGACGCGGACGCCGTCCACTCCCCCGCCGGCTGGCTGTCCTACGCCGAACTGGACCGCCGCTCGAACCGGTTGGCGCACGCGCTGCTGGCGCGCGGGGCGCGGCCGGACGAGCCGGTGGGCCTGGCGCTGCCGCGCGGGGCGGACCTGGTGACCGCGATGCTGGCGGTGGTGAAGACGGGTGCGGCCTACCTGCCGCTGGACCCGGCGAACCCGGCGGCGCGCGACGCCGCGGCGTTGCGGGAGTCCGGGACCCGGCTCGTGGTGACCGACCGCGAACGTCCGCTGCCCGAAGGCGTTTCAAGTCTGCTGCTGTCCTCTGTGGATGGTCCGGACGGGCCGGTTCCGCGGCGGGCGCACCCGTTGAGCGTGGCGTACGTGAACTACACGTCCGGCTCGACCGGGCGGCCCAAGGGTGTGGCGGTGCCGCACCGGGGTGTCGTGCGGCTGGTGACACGGCCGACGTTCGCGCGGTTCGGGCCGGGCCAGACGTTCCTGCACCTGTCGGCGACCGCGTTCGACCTGACGACGCTGGAGGTGTGGGGCGCGCTGCTGACCGGCGGCCGGGTGGTGGCCGCGCCCGAGGGGCCGCCCGACCCGGCGGTGCTGGGTGCGCTGGTGCGCGAGCACGGGGTGAGCGTGCTGTGGCTGACCGCCGGGCTGTTCCACCAGGTCGTGGCGCACGCGCCGGAGGTGCTGGAGCCGGTGGCGCAACTGCTGGCCGGCGGTGACGTCCTCGCCCCGGACGCCGTGCGGGCGGCGCTGGTCGCGCGCGGCGGCAAGCCGGTGGTCAACGGGTACGGGCCGACCGAGAACACCACGTTCACCACGTGCGCCGTGCTCACCGACCCCCGGCAGGTCGGGGCCACGGTGCCGATCGGGACGCCGGTGCAGCGCAGCACGGTGTACGTGCTGGACGAGCGGATGCGGCCGGTGCCGGTGGGCGTGCCCGGCGAGCTGTACACCGGGGGCGCGGGGCTGGCGCGCGGGTACTGGGCCAACCCGGCGCTGACGGCGGACCGGTTCGTGCCGGACCCGTTCGGCGCGCCCGGCGGGCGGCTGTACCGGACCGGTGACCTGGCGCGGTGGCGGCCGGACGGGGTGCTGGAGTTCCTCGGGCGGGCGGACCAGCAGGTGAAGGTGCGCGGGTTCCTGGTGGAGCCGGCCGAGGTGGAGGGCGTGCTGCGGGAGTGCGCCGGGGTGGCGGAGGCCGTCGTGCTGCCGACCGGGGACGGCGAGGCCCGCCACCTGGTCGCGTACGTGACCGGCGCGGTGGACGTGCCCGCCGTGCGCCGGCACGTCGAGGCCCGATTACCGGCCTACCTGTGCCCCGCGCACTACGTGGTCCTGGACGAGCTCCCGTTGAACCGCAGCGGGAAGGTGGACCGGGCCGCGCTTCGCACCACCTCCCTGCCGGGGCGACGCACCGGCACCCCGCCCACGCCCGGGACGCAGCAACGCCTGGCCGGGCTGTGGCAGGCGCTGCTGGGCGGCCAGGAGGTGTACGCGGAGGACGACTTCTTCGCGGTCGGCGGCAACTCGCTGCTCGCGGTGCGGCTGGCGTTCCGGGTGCGCGAGGAGTTCGGCGTGGACGTGCCGGTCGCCGAACTGCACCGCGCCCGCACCCTGGCCGCGTGCGCGGCGGTCGTGGACGGCACCCGCAACGCCCGAACCCTGACCAGCATCACCCGCCGCGACCGGACCGCCTACCGCATCCCCGCACAACACACGCCTCGACGCGCCAAGCCCGAGGACCACCTCGTCGTCCCCCGGGGCACGGGCGAATGGGGCGTCTGGCGGTGGATCGAACTGCGGGGCACCGGGTTCGGCATCCAGCCGCTCCTGGACATCGCCTCCCCGGACGCCGCCCGCGCCGCCGAAACCGTCCTCGCCGCCGACGACGTGGTGAGCGAAGCCCGGTGGGCCGCGTTCAAGGCATTGCGAGTCGTCGAGGACGCGGCGCAGGGCGAAGAGCGCTCGGCACTGCGGCGCATCGGAAGGCTGGTGCGCAAGGGCCGGTTCGCCGACGCCAGGGCCGCGCTGGACGGTCCGCCCGACGTGGACGCCGCCCTGGCACGGGCCGCCCGAGCCGCCGCACGGCACGAAGCCGCGCTGGCCGAGTACACCGCCGTGTTCGAGCAGGGCCGGGAGCGCACGGCCGACGTCCTGCACCGGATCAGCGGGGACGCCAAGTTCCGGGAAGCGGTCGCCTGGCAGAACCCCCGCGCCCTCCAGACCGCCGTCGACGCCCTGCACCGCGACACGAGCCGGGTCCGCAACGTCGACCACCGGCGCTGGGAGCACACGGTCGTCAGCTACCTCCAGCGCTACTGCGCCAAGAACGACACCATCGGCTTCTTCGGCCCGGTCGGCTGGGCGCGCATCGCGGAAGGCGACGCGCTCACCGTCCGCCCCGGCCCCGACCTGGTGGACCGCCGCACGGTCTACCTGGAGAACTGGGCCGTCCACGAGCTCGCCGAGGCCCTCACCACCGACGCCGTCCGCCCGTGGGCGGTGCCGCGCCGGATGCCGTTCCTGGACCTCGACCACGACACCCTGCACGTCCCGCTGGCCGACCCGATCACGCTGCCGCCGCTGGAGGCCGCCGTGTTCGCCGCGTGCGACGGCCGCCGCCGGGCCGTGGACATCGCCGACCACCTCGACACCGACCGGCAGGCCGTCTTCGACACCCTGGAACGCCTGCGGCGGGCCAAGCGGATCGCGTGGACGCTGGAAGTGCCGCCGTCCGCGCTCAACCCCGAAGTGGCCCTGCGCAAGCAGATCGACGCCATCGACGACACCGCCACCCGGACCGAGGTCGCCGGCAAGCTCGACAGCGTCGAACGGGCGCGGGACGCGATCCGGCACGCGGTCGGCGACCCGGACCGGCTCGTCGCGGCGATCGGCGACCTCCAGGAGCAGTTCACCGCCATCACCGGCGCGGCGGCCGTGCGCCGACCGGGCCTGTTCTACGCGGGCCGGACGCTGGTGCACGAGGAGTGCCGCCGGGACCTGGAGGTCACGCTCTCCCCCGCCCTCCTCGACACCCTGTGGCCGGCCCTGGAACTGGTCCTCGAAGCCGCCCGCTGGTTCACCCGCGCCGGCGCGGCCCTCTACTCCCGCGCGCTGCGGGAGGTGTTCGGGAAGAACGCCGGCGGCCGGTCCGAGGTCCGGCTCGCGGACTTCTGGTTGTGGGCCAACGACACCATCTTCCGGCTGGACGACCGCCTGCTGGACCGCCTGGTCGCCGCGCTCCAACAGCGCTGGGCCACGGCGGTGGGCGACAGTCGCCGTGCCGCGGACGTGCGGGACGCCGTCTTCAAGGCCTTCGCGGCCCCCGGGCCCGGGTGGCGCGGCGCGGTGCAGCACAGCCCGGACGTGCTGCTCGCGGCGAAGGACGCGGACGCGGTCCGCAACGGGGACTTCCAGTGGGTGCTCGGCGAGGTCCACCCCGGCGTGAACACCATGCGGTCGGCGCTGTTCGTGTCCCAGCACCCCGACCCCGCGCAGCTGCGGCAGGCGATGGCACGGGACATGGCCGGCCCGCGGGTGGTGCTGACGACGACCCGGGAGCAGGGCGGCACGCCCCAGCGCCTCGCGGACGCCCTCGTGCTGCCGGAGGACCTGCGGATCGTGTTCGGGCACGACTCGTGCGGCCCGGACCTGGAGGGCGCGGTCCCGGTCGGCGCCTGCTCGGTGGTCGACGTCGGCGGGAAGCTCCGCGCCCGCAGCCGTGACGGCCGGGTGGACCTCGACCTGGTCGAGCTGCTCAACGAGCAGATCATGGCCCAGCTCGTGCAGCGGTTCCGGCTGCTGCCGGCGGGCGCGCACACCCCGCGCACCACGCTGGACCGGCTGGTGGTCACGCGGGAGGCCTGGCAGCTCGACGCCGCCGCCAGCCGGTTCGCCTTCGCCCCCGACGAGCCGAGCCGGTTCCTGGGCGCGCAGGCGTGGCGGCGGGAGCACGGCATCCCCCGGTTCGTGTTCGTCAAGAGCCCGGTGGAGCACAAGCCGTTCTACGCGGACCTGGAGAGCGGTCCGTCGGTGGAGCTGTTCGCGCACGCGGTGCGCGCGTTGGAGCGGGAGAAGCCGGACGCGCCCCTGGCCGTCGGCGAGATGCTGCCGGGGCCGGACGCGTTGTGGCTGACCGACGCGCACGGCAACCGGCACACCGCGGAGTTCCGGCTGGTCGCCGTCGACCGCCGGGGTTGGCACCAGGGAGGAACGCGGTGAGCACGGTGACCCCCGAACTGTTCCGGTTCCCGGCTTCGTCGGGGCAGCGCCGGCTGTGGCTGCTCGACCAGTTGATGCCGGCCGGCCCGGTCTACAACATCGGCTGGCGGGTGGCGTTGGACGGGCCGCTGGACCCCGACGCCCTGCGCGCGGCGCTGAACGCGGTCGTCGCCCGGCACGAGGCCTTGCGGACGCGGTTCGCCGACGAGGACGGCGTGCCGGTGCAGGTGGTGTCCGAGGCGCAGCCCGTGCCGCTGCCCGTCGTGGACACCGACGACGTGGACGGCGTGGTCAGGGCATTGGTCCGCGAGCCGTTCGACCTGCACACCGGTCCGCTGCTGCGGGCGACCCTGGTCAACCGGGACGTGCTCGTCCTGGTGCTGCACCACAGCATCGCGGACGGCTGGTCGTGCGCGGTGCTGTTCGACGAGCTGGCGCGCTGCTACGCCGGGGACGCCGACCTGCCGGAGCTGCCCGTCCAGTACCCGGACTACGCGCTGTGGCAACAGGACCAGGTCGAGGCCGGCGCGTTCGCCGACGACGCCCGCTACTGGTCCGAGGCCCTGCGCGGCGCGCCGACCGTGCTGCCACTGCCCACCGATCACCCGCGCCCGGCCTCCCCCACCGGGCGCGGGGCCGAGCTGCGGCGCGAACTGGCTGTGTCCGACGGGTCGTTCGCGCACCTGCTCGCCCTGTTCCAGTGCGTGCTGCACCGGGTCACCGGCCAAGCCGACTTCCTGGTCGCCACGCCGGTGGCCGCGCGCACCCGTCCCGAGACCGAGGGCTTGGTCGGGTTCGTCGCCAACACGTTGCCGCTGCGAGCGACCTTCGAGCCGGAGACCACCTTGGGTGAGGTCGTGCGGGCCGCCGAGCAGGCGACCGTGGCGGCGCTGGAACACCAGGACCTGCCGTTCGAACAGGTCGTGGACCTGGTCGCGCCCGAGCGGACCTTGGCGCACGCGCCGCTGGTGCAGGTGATGTTCGCCGTGGAGCCGTTGCCGCCGGCGCGGCAGGCGGGCGCGCTGACCCTGCGGCCGGAGCCGGTGGCCAACGGTGGCGCGAAGTTCGACCTGTCCCTGACCGTGGAGCGCGACGGGGACACATGGTTCGGCCGGTGGCAGTACGACGCCGAGCTGTTCGACGAACCGACGATCGCCGCTCTGCACAACGCTTTCGCCACGCTCACCGCGGGCGTCGACACCGGCACGAAGGTCGCCGAACTGCCCCTCACCACGACTCCCACGCCCCAAACCCCTTCCCAGTCCGAGGAAACCGCGCTGGAGGTGGTCACCCGCGCGCTCGCCGCGCACCCGGACGCCGTGGTGGAGAAGCTGACCTACCGGGAACTGGACCGGGCCGCCAACCGCTTGGCGCACGGCCTCAAGGCGGTCGGCGCACGCCCGGACGATCCGGTGGCGCTGTGCCTGGAGCGGGGCGAGCCCACGATCATCGGCATCCTCGCCGCGTGGAAGGTCGGCGCGGGCTACCTGCCGTTGGACCCGTCGTGGCCGGTCGAGCGCCTGACCACGATGGCGGCGGACGCCGGAGCGCCGGTCGTGGTCACCGACGCGGCCTCGCGCGAGAAGACCGGTGTGCTGCGCGGACCGTGGGCGACCGTGGACATCACCGACGCCACCGGCCCGAGCACCCCGCCGCGTGCCGTGCCCCCGATCCCGGAAAGCCTGGCGTACATCATCTACACCTCCGGCTCCACCGGGAAACCGAAGGGCGTCCGCGTCACGCAAGGCGGCCTGGCCGCGCTGCTGACCTCGATGGACCGCCTGCTGGACCTGTCCCCCGACGACCGCTTGGCCTCCATCAGCACGCCCGCGTTCGACGTCTCCACGGTGGAGATGCTGGTGCCGCTGATGAGGGGCGCCGGGTTCACCGCGCTCCCGGCGGCGGACGTGGCCGACGGAGCGCTGCTGCGGCAACGGATCGCCGAGTCCGGGGCCACGGTCGTGCAGGGCGGTCCGGCGAGCTGGCGGATGGTCGTGGCGGCCGGTGGCGTGCCCGCGCGGGTCCGGCTGCGGGTGACCGGCGGCGAGGTGCTGACCCGGGACCTCGCCGACGACCTCCAGTCCGACGCGGCCACCCTGGTCGACGGCTACGGCCCCACCGAGACCACCGTGTACTCGACGGCCGGCGTGGTGCCGCCCGGCCCCGCGCCGATCCGGCTCGGCCCGGCGGTCGACGGCACCACCCTGCACGTGCTGGACCCGTTGCTGCGCCCGGTCCTGCCGGGTGTGATCGGCGAACTGCACATCGGCGGCGCGGGGGTCGCCCGCGGTTACCACGGCCTGCCCGCGCTGACCGCGGACCGGTTCCTGCCCGACCCGTTCGGCGGCGGACGCCTCTACGCCACCGGCGACCTGGTCCGGCCCCGCGCGGACGGGTCGCTGGAGTTCCTGGGCCGCGCCGACCGGCAGGTCAAGATCCGCGGGTTCCGCATCGAACCCGGCGAGGTCGAAGCCGTGCTGCGGGCGCACCCGGCCGTGGCCGACGCCGTGGTCACCACGTGGTCGGCGGGCCCGGCGGACGTCCGGCTGGTCGCGCACGTCGTGCTGCGCCGGCCCGTTCCCGACCTGCGCCCGCACCTGGCGGCCAGACTGCCCGAGTACATGATCCCGGCGGCCGTGGTCGAGCTGCCCGCGTTGCCGCGCACGGGGACCGGCAAGATCGACCGGGCCGCGCTGCCCGAGCCCACGTGGACCGGGGCGGCCACCGAGCACGTGCCACCGCGCGACGAGGTCGAGGCGGCGCTGGCCGCGATCTGGCGGGAGGTGCTGAGCCTGCCGGGCGACGTCGGCGTGCACGACAACTTCTTCGCCCTGG
Organism: Saccharothrix variisporea; assembly: GCF_003634995.1. Lineage (GTDB taxonomy): Bacteria > Actinomycetota > Actinomycetes > Mycobacteriales > Pseudonocardiaceae > Actinosynnema > Actinosynnema variisporeum. The sequence goes on from NZ_RBXR01000001.1 coordinate 1,469,690, forward strand.
GCGGCCACTCCCTGACCGCGACCCAGATGCTGGCCCGCGTCCGCACGTCCCTGGGCGCGGACCTGCCGCTGGCGGCCCTGTTCGCCACGCCCACGATCGCGGGCCTGCGGTCGGCCCTGGAGACGGCGGACACCGGCGCACGCGGCCCCGCACCCCTGCTGGACCAGCTGGACGACCTGTCCGACGAGGAGATCGACCGCCTGCTGGGCACGCTGACCGAGGACGAGCTATGAGCAACGCGGTGGTGGTGGGCGCGGGCTTGGCGGGTTCGCTGGTGTCCGTCTACCTCGCTCGGCGCGGGTTCGCGGTCCGGGTGCTGGAACGGCGAGAGGATCCGCGCACGCCCGGCACGCGTGAGGCCGGTCGGTCGATCAACCTCGGCCTGTCCCAGCGCGGGATCGTGGCGCTCAGGGAAATCGGGCTCCTGGACGCGTTGAAGCCGCTGACCGTGCCGATGCGGGGCCGGGTCGTGCACTCACCCGACGGGGCACTCCGGTTCCAGCCCTACGGCACCGATGACGACCAGATCCTGCACTCCGTGCTGCGCCACGACCTCAACGTTGCCCTGATCGACGAAGCCGAGAAGCAGGGCGTCGAGTTCCTGTGGCGCCACAAGGTCGTCGGCGTGGACCGCGACAAGCCTTCCGTGGCGACCGACGCCGGCGAGTTCGAGGCCGACCTGGTGATCGGCGCGGACGGGGCGTTCTCCGCCGTGCGCACCCACCTCGGCCGGGGCCGCCGGACGACCCTGCACCAGGAGTACCTGGAATGGGGCTACAAGGAGCTGCTGATCCCGGTCGGCGACGACGGCGAGCCGCGCACCGAACTGCGGGCGCTGCACGTGTGGCCGGGTGACGACGGGCTCATCGTCGCCCACCCCAACGCGGACGGCTCGCTCACCGCCACGATGTTCCTGCCGTTCGAGGGGCCGCACGGGTTCGCCGGGCTCGACACGCCCGCACGGGTCCGGGAGTTCCTCGCCCGCCGCTTCCCCGACACGCTGACGCTCATCCCGGACGTGGTGGAGCAGTTCCTGGCCCACCCGCCCGCGAACCTGGTCACCATCCGCACCGCGCCCTGGCACTCGTCCACGGGCGGGGGCCGCGGGGTGGTGCTGCTGGGCGACGCCGCGCACGCGGTGTACCCGTTCTTCGGCCAGGGCATGAACGCGGCCTTCGAGGACTGCTCGGTCCTCGACCGCTGCCTGGCCGCCCACCCGCACGACCTGCCGAAGGCGCTGGCCGCCTTCGAGGACGCGCGCCGGCCGCACACCGACGTGCTCGCGGAGCTGTCCCGGCGCAACTTCGTGGAGCTGCGCGCCAAGCTGCGCTCGCCGCTGTTCCTGGCCCGCAAGAAGGCCGACCTGGTGCTGCACCGGCTGTTCCCGCGCTCCTGGGTGCCGCTCTACACCCTGATCGCCCACACGACCACGCCCTACGGCGAAGCCCTGGCCCGCTCGAAGCGCCAGGACCGCCTGCTGGCGACAACGACCGCGCTCCTGTGTCTGATTGCCGCGACTTCGTCGCGGCGGCTCGGCCGCCTGGTGGGTCGGCTCATCGCGCCGCCTCGCGGCAGAAGGCAGGTGAGATGATGCTGGTCCACCCGACCCGGCGGGCCCACCCTCTGGTCGAGCCGTCGGACTTCCTCGCCGAGAAGCTCCCAGACGAGGTCGCCGCCCACGAAGGCGCGCTGCGGACGGTGTTCGCGTGGGCGGGCGACTACCTGTGCTCCCCGCACCCCGACCTGGGCCGGCGCGGCGACGTGTGCCCGTTCACCGACACGTCGATGCAGAAGGGCCTGTTCTTCCTGTCCGTGCACCCCGGCCGCCCGACCGAGCCGGCCGAGCTGGCGGACCTGCTGCTGCACTACCGCGACTGGTTCGCCGAGCTGGAACCCCGCTCCGGGCCGGGCGCGCAGTTCAAGACGATCCTGGTGCTGTTCCCCGAACTGGCCGACTGGTCCGTCGTGGACCGCACGCAACAACTGCTCAAGCCCGAGTACACCGCGAACGGCCTGATGGTCGGCGAGTTCCACCCCGGCCCGCCGGACAAGGCCGGCCTGTGGAACCCGGTGTTCCGGCCGCTGAACAGCCCGGTGCCCATGCTGGCCATCCGGCACATGGTGCCCACGGACTTCCCGTTCCTGCGGGACGACGACGTGACCCTCGCCGCGTACCTGGAGCGCTTCGGCGACCGGGTGCCCACGCACCTGCGCGGTGACGTCCGCGCCGCCGCCGACCGACTCGCCACGTCCGGGAGCTGACCATGACCCACCCCGACGCCGGGTCCGCCGCGCGCAAGCGGGAACTGCTGGCCCGCCGGCTGCGGGAACGCGCGGCGAAACCAGCCGCCTACCCGTTGTCGTTCGGGCAGCAACGCCTGTGGTTCCTGGAGAAGTTCGCCCCCGGCGGCGCGGTCTACAACATCCCGCTGGGCCTGCGCCTGCGCGGACCGCTGGACAAGGCCGCACTTCGCAAAGCCTTGGACGCCGTGGTGGGCCGGCACGCGGCCCTGCGCACCACCTTCCCCGACTCCGGCGGCGAGCCCGTGCAACTGGTCGCGCCGACCGGCGTGGCCACCCTCGAAGACTTCGAGTTGCCCGAGGGCGACCGGGACGCCGTGGCGCGGGCGTTCGCCGACCAGCGCGGCGCGGTGGGCTTCGACCTCCAGCGCGGACCGCTGTTCACGGCCTCCCTGGGCCGGTTCGCCGACGACGACCACGTGCTGGTGCTCAACCTGCACCACATCACCTCCGACGCCTGGTCGCTGTCGGTGCTGCTGGGCGAGTTGGGCGAGGGGTACGCGGCGGCGCTGGACGGGCGGGCTCCCCACCTGCCCGAACTGCGGTTGCAGTACCCGGACTTCGCGGTGTGGCAACGGGACCGGATGGCCGGCGAGCTCGCGGCGACCTACCTCGACTACTGGGCCCGGCACCTCGACGGCGCTCCCGAACTGCTGACCCTGCCCACCGACCGGCCGCGCCCGGCCGTGAGCACCTACCGGGGCGCGCTGCGGTACGGACACGTCCCGGCGGGCACGCTCACCGCACTGGAGTCGTTGGCGCGCAGGCACGGCGTGACCCTGTTCATGGTGCTGCTGGCGGCTTTCGCGGCCCGACTGGGCCGGTTGGCGGGCCAGGACGACGTGGTCGTCGGCACCCCGGTCGCCGGACGCTCCCACCCGGACCTGGAGAACCTGATCGGGTTCTTCGTCAACACGCTCGCCCTGCGCACCTCGGTCGCCGGCGACCCGACCTTCGCCGAGCTGCTGGAGCGCGCCAAGAAGTCCACCGTGGATGGTCTCGCGCACGCCGAGCTGCCGTTCGAACGGCTCGTGGAACACCTGCGCCCCCAGCGCAGCCTGGGCCACGCGCCGCTGTTCCAGGCCCAGCTCATCCTCCAGAACACGCCACCGCTCGCCATCGGCCTGCGCGGGCTGACCGTCGAGTCCATCACGCCGGACCCCGGCGTCTCGAAGTTCGACATCACGGTGGCCGCCGAGCGGCGCGGCGACACGCTCGCGCTGGGTGTCGAGTACAGCACGGACCTGTTCGACGAGCCCACCATCGTCGACTTCACCGACCGCCTGATCGCCCTGCTCACCGCCGCCGCCGAGCACCCCGGGCGGCGGATCTCCGAACTGGACGCGCTGACCGGCGTGCGCCGCCGGGAGGTGCTGGAGGGGTTCAACGCCACCGACCTGCTGCTACCGGCGGCCACCACCGCGCTCGACCTGATCGCCGGAGAGCCCGACGCGCCCGCAGTCGGTCCGGTGACCTACCGTGAGCTGGGCGAGCGCTCGGACCACATCGCGGCACTGCTGCAAGCACACGGCGTGGGCCGGGGTTCGCTGGTCGCCCTGCACTTGCCGCGCACACCGGACCTGGTGGCGGCCGTCCTGGGCGTGTGGAAGGCGGGCGCGGCCTACGTCCCGCTCGACCCGGGCTGGCCGTCGAACCGGCTCGCGTCGATGCTCGCGGACTCCGGTGCCGAGGTCGTGCTGACCGACCCGGCGCTGGAACCGTTGCCGTGCAGGACGATCCTTGCTCTTGGGGATGTCGTGCCGGCCACGCCGCAGCCGTGTCCGGTGCACGCCGAAGACCTCGCGTACGTGATCTACACGTCCGGTTCGACCGGTACGCCCAAGGGTGTCGAGGTGCCGCACCGGGCGGTGGTGAACCTGCTGGTGTCGTTCCGGAAGCTGTTCGGCCCGACCCCGCGGGACCGGCTGGCGGCCGTCACCACGTTGTCGTTCGACATCTCCGTGCTGGAACTCCTGCTCCCCCTCACCGCCGGCGCGTCGGTCGCGGTGGTGCCGCCGGAGGTCGCCGCGGACGGCCCGGCGTTGCGGGACGCGCTCGCCGGCGTGACCGTGCTGCAAGCGACTCCGGCCACGTGGCGGCTGCTGGTCGAAGCGGGTGGCGTGCCGGACCACGTCACCACGAGGATCTGCGGCGGCGAAGCACTCCCCCGCGACCTCGCCGACGACCTGCTGACCGCCGACTCCGTGCTGTGGAACGTCTACGGCCCCACCGAGACCACCGTGTGGTCGGCCGCCGGGCTCGTCGCCCCCTCCCCCGCACCGGTCGTGCTCGGCCCGCCCATCGGCAACACCCGCCTCTACGTCCTCGACGCCGGCCTGGAGCCCGTGCCGCCGGGGGTGGTGGGCGAGCTGCACATCGGCGGGCTCGGCGTGGCGCGCGGCTACCACGACCGGCCGGACCTGACCGCGAGCCGGTTCGTGCCCGACCCGTTCGCCAGCACGCCGGGTGCACGCCTGTACGCGACCGGGGACCTGGTCCGGCACCGGGCGGACGGCACGCTGGAGTTCCTGGGACGGGCCGACCACCAGGTCAAGGTGCGCGGGTTCCGGATCGAGCCGGGCGAGGTCGAGGCCGCCCTGCTGGCCACCGGCGAGGTGCGGCAGGCCGTGGTGGTGCCGAGGGACGCCCGGCTGGTCGCCTACCTGGTCACCGACCACCCGATCGACTGGGCACGGCTGCGGGCGGCGCTGGCGGAGCGCTTGCCGGACTACATGCTGCCCGCGACCGCCGTCGTGCTCGACGCGTTCCCGTTGACCCCCAACGGGAAGATCGACCGCAAGGCACTGCCCGAGCCGGACTGGACGGCCGCCGGCGACCGGGTCCCGCCGCGCAACGCGGTGGAGGAGGTGCTGGCGGACATCTGGCGCGAGGTGCTGGCGATACCCGAAGTCGGCGTGCACGACGACTTCTTCGCCCTGGGCGGGCACTCGCTGCTCGCGGCCAAGGCGTTGGCGCGCGTGCACGGGGCGTTCGCGGTGGCGGTGCCGATCGGCCGGATGTTCGCCGCGCCGACCGTCGCCGGACTGGCGTCCACCTTGCTGGCGCTGGACGAACCGGACCGCATCACGGCCGTCGCCGAACTGCGGGTGCAGCTCGCGGGACTGTCCGACGACGAGGTCGCGGCCATGCTCGGGGAGGGCTCGTGAAGCGGTTCGCCGTGGTGTGGGCGGGGCAGCTGGTCAGTGTGATCGGCTCGGCGCTGACCGCGTTCGTGCTGGGTGTGTGGGTGTACCTGGGCACGGGCTCGGTGACGCAGTTCGTGCTGATCCAGTTCTGCGCGGTGGTGCCGGGCATCCTGCTCGCGCCTTACGCGGGCGCGGTGGCCGACCGGTACGACCGGCGCAAGATCATGCTCCTCGCCGACAGCGGCGCGGGTGTGGTGACCGCGTTGCTGCTGGTGTCGGTGAGCACGGGTTCGCTTGCCGTCTGGCACGTGTATGTGGCGTCGGCTTTGACGGCCACGCTGAACTCGTTCCACCTCATCGCGTACCAGGCCCTGGTGCCCGCGCTGGTGCCGCCGGAGCACCTGGGCCGGGTCAACGGCCTGATGCAGCTCACCCAGGGCGTGCAGATCGCCGCGCCGCTGGTGGCGGGTGCGCTGCTCGGCCTGGTCGGACTGCGCGGCGTGCTGGTCATCGACGTGGTGTCGATGGTCTTCGCGGTCGCCGCGCTGCTGCTGGCCCGGCTTCCCGCGGGCGCGAGCGGGAGCCGGGGCAGCGGTGCTCAAGGGCTGGGCGCGGGACTGCGGTGGCTGCGGGGTGCGCCGGGGCTGTTCACGCTGTGCGCGGTGTTCGGGGTGTGGAACTTCCTGTTCGCCGTGGCGGGCGGGCTGGTGCAGCCGCTGATCCTGTCGTTCTCCTCGCCGGCGACGCTGGGCGTGCTGATGGCGGCCGGTGGCAGCGGGCTGTTCCTCGGCGGTCTGGTGATGGGCGCGTGGGGCGGGCCGAAGCGGCGGGTGCTGGGCATCTACGCCGGGCTGGGCCTGGGCGGGGTGTTCCTGGTCTTGCACAGCCTCGCGCCCTCGCCGTGGCTGATCGGGGTGGCCGCGCCGGCGTTCCTGTTCACGTTGCCGTTGATGAACACGTGCTGCGTGACGTTGTTGCAGACCAAGGTGGACAAGGACGTGCTGGGCCGGGTGCTCGGCGTGGTGCGGACCCTGTCCACGGCGGCGATGCCCGTCGCCTACCTGGTGATCGGTCCGCTGTCCGACGGCGTGGCCGAGCCGCTGATGGCCCCTGACGGCGCGTTGGCGTCGACGCTGGGCGCGGTCATCGGCACCGGCGAGGGGCGCGGTATCGCCCTGATCTTCCTCGTGGTCGGCGTGCTGATGCTGGCGCTGACCGCGTTCGCGTGGTCGCGGCCCCGGCTGCGGACCGTGGACGACCTGCCCGACGCGGTGACCCCAGAGAAGGCCAACACGTGAGGACGCACTCGTGACCGAACTGTCCGACCACCGCGAGCGGCTGCTGGAGCGCCTGCTCGCCCAGCGCGGTCTGACGGGCCGTGCTCCCGGGGTGCCGCGCCGGCCCGAGGGCGCGGTCGTGCCGTTGACCGGCAACCAGCGCGGGCTGTGGCTGACCGCCCGGCTGGGGCTGGACTCCGGGGCGTACGCGATGTTCGCGGCCCTGCGGGTCGCCGGGGACGTCGACGCCGAGAGGTTGCAGCGGGCCGTGGACGTCGTCGTGGACCGGCACGAAGCCCTCCGCACGCGGATCGTGGACGACGAGGGCACGCCGGCGCAGCAGGTGCTTCCCTCGCTGTCGGTACCGGTCGTGGCGACCGAGCTGGACGGGTCGCTGGAAGAGCTGATCGTGTCCGAGGTGGACACCCCGTTCGACCTGGAGGCCGGTCCGCTGGTCCGGGTCCGGCTGATCCGGGCGCCCGGCACGTCGACGCTGGTCGTGACCGTCCACCACATCGTGTGCGACGACCTGTCCCTGGGGCAGGTCACGCGGGAGATCGGCGACGCCTACGCCGGCGTGCCGCTGGAGCCGGCCGGGGCGCAGTTCCCGGACTACGCGCACTGGCAGTCCGGGCGGCTCGCGGACGGCGAGCGGCAACGCCAGCTCGACCACTGGGCCGACCGGCTCGCGGGCGCGCCCGACGTGCTGGACCTGGCCGCCGACCGGCCGCGCACCCGCAACCGGACGGTCGCCGGCGGCAGCCACCAGTTCGTCGTCCCGGCGGCGCTGACGTCCCGGTTGGCCGAGCTGACCCGCGCGCACGGCTGCACGACCTTCGCCGGGCTGCTGGCCGCGTTCTCCCTGGTCCTGTCCCGCCGGTCCGGCACGGACGACCTGGTCGTCGGCTCGCCGACCACCCACCGGCCGTTCCCCGAGCTGGAGCGGTCCGTGGGCATGTTCGTCACGACGACCGCGCTGCGCATGGACCTGTCCGGCGATCCGACCGTGGCCGAGCTGCTGGCCCGAGCCAAGGCGACCGCGATCGACGCCCTCGACCACGCGGAGGTCAGCTTCGACGAGGTCGCCGCCCGCGTCGCGCCCCGCCGCGACCTGGCGCACCACCCGTTGTTCCAGGTCATGCTGGTGCTCAACCGGGGCGGCGGCGGCCCCGGGCGGTGGGCCGGGCTGCCCGCCGAGCCGCCGGCCGTGGACCGGGGCACCAGCCGGTTCGACCTCACCCTCCACGTCCGGGAGACCGAGGGCGACTGGCCCGCGAACCTCGACTACAGCACGGACCTGTTCGAGCCGGACACCGTGGCCGGCATCGCCCGCCAGCTCCTGACCGTGCTGGAGTCGTGGACCGCCGACCGCCGACTGTCCCAAGTGGACTGGATCACCGACGACGACCGGGCGGCGGCCGAGCGGCTCAACGACCAACCCGCCCCGGAGAGCCAGGACGTGCTGGTCCGCATCGCCGAGCAGGTCGCCGCGCACCCGGACACCACAGCGGTTCTGGAGATCGGCGGTTCCTCCCTGACGTTCGCCGAGCTGGACCGGCGGGCGAACAAGCTGGCGCACGTCCTCGCGGACCTCGGTGTCCGGCCGGAGGTCCCGGTCGGCCTCGCGCTCAAGGCCGGCACGGACGCGTTGGTGGCGCTGCTGGCCATCCTCAAGGCCGGTGGCGCGTACGTGCCGCTCGACCCGGCGCACCCACCCGCCCGGCTGGCCGGCCTGCTCGCCGACTGCGGCGCGCCCGTGGTCGTCACCGCCCCCGGCACGCGCGACCGGTTCGGCGACTACCGCGGGGTCGTGCTGGACACCGCCGACGACGCCTTCACCGGGGAGGCCGCCGAACCGCCGAACGTCGAGGCACATCGGCAAAGGTCGGCGTACGTGATCTACACGTCCGGCTCGACGGGCGTGCCCAAGGGCGTGCAGGTCCAGCACGACACGCTGGCCAACCTCACCCGGGCGTTCGTCGAGCTGCACGAGTTCGGGCCGGGCGACCGGGTGCTGATGATCCCGCCGCTGAGCTTCGACGCGTCCGCGGGTGACGTGTTCCCGGCGTGGTGCGCCGGCGCGGCGGTGGTCGTGCACCCCGAGCCCGCCGCGATCGGAGGCCCGGACCTGCTGCGGCTGTGCGCCGAGCACGGCCTGACCGCCGTGGACGCCCCGGCCGCGCTGTGGAAGCGGTGGGTGGCCGACCTGGAGGGCGTGACCGACACCGGCAGCCCGTTGCGGGTCATGACGATCGGCGGCGAGGCCGTGCCGCCGGCGACCGTCGCCCAGTGGGCCGCCGCGACCGGGGTCGTGCTGGTCAACCACTACGGGCCGACCGAGACCACGGTGTGCGCGACGGCGTACCGGACCGCGGACGCGTCGGAAGTGACCGCGTCCACGCTGCCCATCGGCCGGCCGCTACCGGGGGTCCGCGCGTACGTGCTGGACCGGGACCTGCGGCCGGTCGCGGTGGGCGTGCCCGGTCAGCTCCACATCGGCGGCCACGCGCCGGCCCGGGGCTACTGGGGCGACCCGGCGCGCACGGCGTCGGCGTACCTGCCGGACCCGGCGGTGCCGGGCGGCCGGATGTACGCGACCGGCGACCTGGTGCGGCTGCTGCCGGACGGGACGCTGGAGTTCCTGGGCCGCGCGGACGACCAGGTCAAGCTGCGCGGGCACCGGATCGAGCCCGGCGAGGTGCGGGCCGCCCTGCTCGCGCACCCCCGGCTGGTCGAGGCGGCGGTGGCGGTGCGGTCGGACACCCTGGTCGCCTACGTCGTGCCGCGTCCCGGGGAGACCGCGCCGGAGCTGGACGAGCTGCGGGCGTTCTGCGCCGAGCGCCTGCCCGAGGCCATGCTGCCCGGCGCGCGGGTCGTGCTGGACGAACTCCCGCTCACCGCGCACGGCAAGGTGGACGTGCGCAGGCTGCCCGAGCCCGTGGCGGTGACCAAGCCCTACGAGCCGCCGCACACGGCCGTCGAACGGGTGCTCGCGGAGATCTGGTCGGAGGTGCTGGACGCGCCCCTCGTCGGCCGGCACGACTCGTTCTTCGGCCTGGGCGGGCACTCGCTGATCGCGGCGGCGGTGCTGGCCAAGGTCCGGTCGCTGCTGGGCGTCACCGTGCCGCTGCGGGCGTTGTTCGCCACCGCCGACCTCGCCGAACTGGCCGAGGTGGTGGAGAGCGCCGCCGCGTCGGACCACACGTTCGCCAACCGGTACTCGTCGGGGCTGCCCAGCGTCGAGCAGATGTGGCGGGACGCCACCCCGCCCGACGACGTCGTCCCGCACGGCCCGGTCGTGACCGGTGCGCCGCAGCGGGTCCTGCTGACCGGCGCGACCGGGTTCCTCGGCGCGCACCTGCTGGCCGAACTGCTCGGCCGGACCGACGCGGAGGTGCACTGCCTGGTCCGGGCGGAGACGCCGGCGGTCGCGTCCGCGCGCCTGCGCGCGAACCTGCGCCGGGCGCACCTGGACGTGCCCGAGGAGGTGCTGGCGCGGGTCGTGCCGGTCGTGGGTGACATGTCGAAACCGTTGCTGGGCTTGGAGTCACGCGAGTTCGACGCGTTGGCCGAGAGCATGGACGCCGTCTACCACAACGGCGCGGTGATGAACTTCGTGCTGACCTACCAGTGGATGATGCCGCCGCACGTGGGCAGCACCGTGGACGTCCTGCGCCTGGCCACCCGGTACCGCACCAAGCCGCTGCACCTGATGTCCACGCTCGGCGTGTTCCTCGGCACGTCCTACGACCGGCAGGTGGTCACCGAGACCGACCGGCCGGAGGACCCCGTGGGCCTGGACACCGGCTACCACACCACCAAGTGGGTGGCCGACATGATGGCCGTGCTGGCCCGCGACCGCGGTGTCCCGGTGTCGATCCACCGGATCGCCGCGATCGTCGGCGACGTGCGGACCGGCACGGCCAAGACCGAGTCCTACCTGAGCCGCCAGATCGCGACCTGCGCCCACACGGGGGCCGTGCCGCGCACCGAGGACGTGATCGACATGCTGCCGGTGGACCGGCTCGCCGCCGCCATCGCCGGGCTGTCCACCCGCCCCGACCTGGTCGGCCGGGACTTCCACTACTACCGCGCGGACGGGTTGCGCTACACCGACCTGGGCGAGGTGCTGACCGCCAAGGGCTACCCGACCAGGGCCCTGGACTACGCCGACTGGCGGGCGCTGATGCTGGAGAGCCCGGACAGCGCGTTCGGCCCGCTGGCGTTCGGCCTGGCCACCACCCGCCGGGCGCACCCGGTGTTCGACTGCTCGGCCACCTGGGCGGCGGCGGCGCGGTGCGGGGTGGAGTTCCCGCCCGCCGACGCCGAGATGATCGGCCGCCACATCGACTTCCTCGCCGCCGCGGGCGTCCTGCCGGAAAGGTCCTGACATGCCCCTGCACCTCGAACCGGGCGACGGCCCGCCGTCCTTCGTGGACCTCATCGCCACGGCGGGGTACCGCGCGATGGCGGCGGCCCTGCGCCTGGGCGTCTTCGCCGCCCTGTCCGGTGATCCGCTGACCTCGAAAGAGCTGGCGGCGGCCCTGGGCACCGACCCGCGCGGCACGGGCCTGCTGGCCGAGGCGCTGGTCGCGTTCGGCTACCTGGAACGGGCCGGCGAGCGGTACAGCAACACCGCGCCGACGCAGAAGTGGTTGTCCGGCACCGGGTACAGCGAGGTGGACCGGTTCTGGGCGAGCGTGCTGTTCGAGTCCTGGGACGGCCTGGAGGACTCGATCCGCACCGGCACCCCGGCCCTGGACTTCTACGGCTGGCTGTCCGCCCGGCCCGAGACGCTCCAGCGGTTCCAGCGGATGCTGTCCGGGCACGCCGACAGCATCGCGCCGGAGGTCGCCACGCACGTGCCGGTCGGCGCCACCCTGCTGGACGTGGGCGGCGGCCACGCCAAGTACGCGATCCGCCTGTGCACGGCCCACCCGGAGCTGCGCGCGACCGTCATCGACCTGCCCGAGGCGTTGGCGGTCGGCGCGGAGGCCGTCGCGGCGGCGGGGCTGACCGACCGGATCACCCTGCGTCCGGGCGACTACGACGAGCTCGACCTGGGCGCGGACTTCGACACCGTGCTGCTGTTCAACGTGGTCCACGGCCGGACGGCGTCCGCCAACCGGGCCCTGCTGGACCGGGTGGCCGCCGCCCTGCGCCCCGGCGGGTCGGTGGTGCTGCTGGAGCACGACGAGCACAGCGAGGACCGGGCGAGCGACGCGTTCGCCCGGGTGTTCAGCCTCAACCTGTTCCACGGCCAGGGCGGGCAGGTCTACGCGGCGGAGGAGATCACGTCGTGGCTCACGGCGGCGGGCTTGACCGACCCGACCACCCACCCGCTGCGCACGTCACCGGGCCAGTCCCTGATCATGGCCCGCCGCCCTTGACCCGGCCGCCGCGGACAGGCAGGGTGGGAGCGCTCCCACCACCGAAAGCGGAACACCGTGCAGAGCCAGACCAAACGGCACCTGTCCCCCGAGGACCTCGACGCCTTGACGCGCGGGTCCCTCGGCGTCGGGTGCCGCCTGGAGACCGAGCTGACCGACGGCTGGTTCAACACCGCCTACCGGGTGCGGCTGCACGACGGTCGTGCCGCCGTCGTCAAGGTCGCCCCGCCGGCCGACACGCCGGTCCTGCGGTACGAGCGCGGCATCATGGCGACCGAGGCCATGGTCTACCGGAGGGTCGCGGCGCTGCCCGGTGTCCCGAGTCCCGAACTGCTCCACGCGGGTAAGGACTTCCTCGTCATCTCGGTGCTGGAGGGCGTGCCGTGGGACAAGGCCGACCTCCCCGAGGACACCCAGCGGGCCTTGCGCCGTGAACTGGGCGCGATCACCGCCCGACTGCACACCCTGGCCCCGGAGGACGGCCGCTTCGGCTACCCGGCGGCGGAGTCCGCGCTGTCGGCCCCGGACTGGCGGACGGCGTTCACCGCCATGGTGGAGGCCCTGCTGGCGGACGCCGAGCGCTGGGGGTCGCCGCTGGGCGTGACGCCGGAGGAAGTCCGGGCGCTGGTGGCCGCGGGCGGGTACGCGCTGGACGAGGTCACCGAGCCCCGGCTGGTCCACTTCGACCTGTGGCCGGGCAACATCTTCGTGGACGTGCCCCCGGACGGCACCGCGCGGATCACCGGGCTCATCGACCACGAGCGCGCGTTCTGGGGCGATCCGGCGGCCGAGCTGGTGTCCCTGGCCTTCGGCGGCGACGCCGGCCCGGACAGCGACCTGTTCGCCGGGTACGCCGAGGCCGGCGGCACGCTCGACCACTCCCCCGCCTTCCGGCACCGGCTCGCCCTCTACCACCTCTACCTGGGCCTGCTGCTGGTCATCGAGTGCGGCCCGCGCGGCTTCGGCCCCGACCACGTCGAGTTCTGCCGCGGCCTGCTGGCCCGTCACGTCGACGAGCTGCGGACCTGGTCCCGCACCTCGGTCAGCGGCCGGAACCCTGCCGACCGGTAGGTGGCGACGGCGCCGACGTTGGCGCTGGGCGTGCACACGATCGCGCTGGACGAGCCCAGTTCGCGCAATGCCGCCGCAGCGGCCACGGTGATCGCCTTGCCGTGGCCGTGACCGCGGTGGTCGCGGTGCACGCCCATCGGCTCCAGCAACCCGGGCCTGCCCGGACCCGCCGACCACACCGTCACCGCCGCCACCGCGTCGTCCCCGTCGTAGGCGACCAGGCACCGCGCGTCGGCGTAGGCCACGCCGGCTGCCATCAGGAGCCAGGCCTCCTCCGAGAACGTCGACCCGTCGAACGCCGACCGGTGCACGGCCACCCGCTCGGCGACCCGCTCCGGCCCGACGACCTCGATCCGCACGCCCGGGTCCTCGACCGGGTCGGTGAGGTCGCGGCGCAGGGGCGTCCACGGCTCGCCGGCGGTCCAGCCCGCCTCGGACAGGTGGTCCTCCAGGAGCAGCCCGACCGGGGACTCGACCGCCACCTCCCCCGCCGGCAGCACGCCCCGGTCCGGTTCGGTGATGTCCTCGCTCATCCGCCGCGCCAACTCGTCGTCCTGCCAGACGTCGGGCGCGGCCGTCAGCCGCAGGAGCGTCGGGCCGTCCAGCAAGCCGACCGCGAGCACCCGGCCGCCCCGGCTCCACGTCCGCACCGCTCCCGTCCGCGCCCCGAACCGCCGGTACCAGCCCACGTCACCGGGGTGCAGCTGCATCGGCGCGCCTTCGGCCTGCCACTCCCGCAGCACGCCCACGACCTGGTCGAGGTCGTCCGGAGTGCCCACCACGATCGCCATCCCGCGATCACACACCACGGCCTCGGCGGACCGCACCCGAATTCAGAGCGGGATCGACTGGGCGAAGTGGAAGACGTCGTCCGGGTCGTAGCGGCGCTTCACCGCCCTGAGCCGGTCGGCGTGGTGGCCGTAGTAGGCGGTCAGCCAGTCGGGCAGGGCCGGGTCCGGGAAGTTCGGGTAGACCCCGCCGGTGCCCCAGGGGTGGACGAGGTCCCAGCTCTCGGCCAGCCACGCCAGGACTTCCCCGCCCCGCCGGGCCGCGCCGCCGGGGCCGACCAGGACGGTGTGCTTGACCAGGAAGTGCGGGCCGCGGTGGGCGAAAGCGGTGTCGGTCGCCCGGCGGTAGGCGCCGCCCCACGGGGTGAAGGAGATCTCGCGCAGCTCGCCCATCTGCCGGTTCGACGTGAAGTGGCGCAGCAAGGCGGCGATGGCGTTGTCGGGCAGTGGCCGGTCGAAGAACTCGGTCTTGGCGGTGGACATCCCCGGCCGGTCGTGGACGAGCGGGATCCTCGTCGGGTCGAGGGCCGCCGCCGAGTACGGGGTGGCGTGCAGGCGGGCCGCGTCGAAGGCGGACAGCTCCACCACTTCCGCCGCGGTCGGTTCCAGCGGGACGGCTGGGACACGAGGGGCGGCGCCGAGCAGCAGGGCCACCGGGTCCTCCTCCGGGAACTGCGGGCACATCAGGACCAGCTCGGCCGCGACGGCGTCGGCGGCGAACGGGGCCCATTCCTGCCACCACCGGATCAGCTCCGGAGCCCGGTGCCACGGCCACTCCAGGCGGAAGTGGGTGCGCGGGGTGGTGGCGAAGGTGCGGAAGGTCGCTCTGGTGACCACGCCGAAGTTGCCGCCGCCGGCACCGCGCAAGGCCCACAGCAGTTCGGGTTCGTCGTCGGTGTGCACGACCCGGCCGTCCGCCAGCACGACCTCGGCCGACAGCAGGGCGTCGCACGTCAGCCCGTGCAGCCGCCCGTGGCTGCCGAACCCGCCGCCCAACGCCGCTCCCACCAACCCGACCGACGGGCACGAGCCGGACGGCACCACACGGGCGTCAAGAGCAGCCGCCACCTCACCTACCCGCACGCCCGCGCCGACCGTGACCGTCGTCGTGTCGGGCTTGATGTCGTTGTTCGGGGTCAGGTCGATCAGGAGGCCGGTGGTGCTGGAGTGGCAGGCGTTGCTGTGGCCGCCGCCCCGGATCGCGAACGGCATGTCGTGCGACCGTGCCCACGCCAGGGCGTCCACCACGGCGTCGGTGTCGGGGCAGAGGGCGATGGCGTGCGGGAGGACTTCGACCGGGCGGCCGATGAACTGGCTGCGGGACAACGCGTAGCGGGGGTCGGACGGGCGCACGAGGTCAGGCATCGGCGTACATCCGGGCTTGCAGCTCGTACAGGTCCGCGTACCGGCCGCCCAGGGCCAGCAGCTCGGCGTGCGTGCCCTGCTCGACCAGCTTCCCCTCGTGCAGCAGCAGGATGCGGTCGGCGTGCCGGACGCTGGCCAGGCGGTGGGTGATCAGCACGACGGTCCGGTCCGCCGCCAACGCCCGCAACGACTCGTACACGGCGAACTCGGCCTTGGCGTCCAGCGGGGCGGTCGGCTCGTCCCAGATCAGCAGGGGCGCGTCCCGGAACAGGCCGCGGGCCACCGCCAGGCGCTGCCACTGCCCGCCGGACAGCTCCACGCCGCCCCGGAACTGCTTGGACAGCAACGTCTCCCACCCGGCGGGCAGGCCGTCCACCACCTCGTCGGCACCGGCCTGGCTCGCGGCCTGCTTGACCGCCACGCCGTCCGGGTCGGGCCGGTCGTGCCGACCCACGCGCACGTTCACGCGGGCGGTGTGCGGCCAGCGGACGGGGTCCTGCAACACCATCATCACCTGCGATGCCACGCTCGACCGGTCGGCCGACGCGATGTCGTGCTCGCCCCACAGCACGCGGCCCGAGGTGGGCGCGTAGAGACCGGCGATGAGCTTGGCCAACGTCGTCTTGCCCGACCCGTTCTCACCGACCAGGGCCACCGTCTCGCCGGGTTCGACGGTCAGCGTGACGCCGTCGAGCGCGAGTCGGGTGCTGTCGGGGTAGCGGAAGGTCACGTCGTGCAGGGACACCCGGCCGGGGTCCAGGTCGATCGTGGTCGGCTGTGGCGGTTGGGCGGCCGACGCCAGGAACTCCTGGTAGTCCGCGATGTACAGGCCCTGCTCCACGAGCTGGTTGGCCGCCAGCACCAGCCGGTTCAACGCGGTCGTGGCCACCCGGATCGCGATCACCGCCGTGCCCGCGACGGCCAGCGGCACCCACTCGTACCGGACCAGCAGGCCCAGCACCACGTACGTCACCGCCAGGCCGAGCCCGGCCAGCGCCCGCCCGACCCCGCGCACCCGGGCCTGCGCGGTGGCCAGCCGGACGTCCTCGTCCCGCAGCGGGTCCGCCGCCAGCCGGTACTCGTCCAGCACGAACGGCTCCGCCTGGTAGGCCCGGATCTCGGCGGCCGGCTCCCGTTCGGTGGCCAGGTCGGACACCATCTGCACCCGCCGGTCCAGCACGACCGTGCGCCCCACGCTCGCGTACGCCAGCCGCGCCGCCCGCTGCACGGCCCAGCCGTCCGGCAGCACCGCGAGCAGCAGCACCGGCAGCAGCACGGGGTGCAGGACGGCCAGGCTGCCCGCGGCGGCGGCGATCCCGATCAGCGAGCCGACCAGCTCGACCAGGTTGTCCGCCGCGCGTTCGAGGAAGAACAGGCCCCGGTCGCGGGCGCGGTGCATCCGGTCGTAGAAACGGGCGTCGTCGAACGCGGCCAGGTCCGCGCCCAGGCTCGCCGCGTACAGGCGTTCCTCGGCCAGCCGCCGCACGGACGGCGTGACGCGGGCGTGGGCGAGCGCGACACCGACGTCCATCGCGCCGCGCAGCCCGAACGCGCCGGCCACCAGCAGCAGGTTCGGCAACGCGGCGACCACCCGGTCGGTCGTCGGGCCGCCGGCGAGCAGGTCGGTCAGCACGCCCGTGGTGGCGAACAGGCCGAACGCCGCCGCGAGCCCCGACACGACCTGCATGACCGCGACCGCCAGCGCCGCACCGGGTGCCGCGTGGCGGATGGTCTTGAGCACCGGCCAGGTCGCCGCCGGGACGTCCCTCAGGCTGCGCCGGGTGGCCGACGAGTCGTCCAGCTGCCAGTGCGGGGTGACCAGGTTGCCGTCACGGGGATCGGTCATCGCACCTCGCCTTGCAGCAGCACGGAGGGCAGGTCGCAGTCCGGGTGCATGCGCAGCAGCTGGTAGGCCACCCCGCCCGAGCCGGACATGATGCTGGGCGAGTACACCTCGCGCGCCAGGCCCGTGGTGACGCCGTTGGCCTCCAGGCTGCCCAGCACGGTCGCGTCGAGGGTCGCGCGGTCGAGCCCGTCCGGGGCGACGCCGTGGTCCGAGGCGGTGGTGAGCAGTTCCCAGACGCCGGTGTCGCCGTGGCACAGGGTGTGCGTCCAGCCCAGGCCGTCCCGGTACGCCGAGAACGCCGCGCGCCGCAGCACGTCCTCGCCCGCCAGGGCCGGGACGTCGGCCGCCGCGAGGCCCACGCCGACCGCGCCGTGACACCAGGCCGCGGCGATGGTGTCCGGTTCGCGCGGGTCCATCCAGGCTTGTCTCCCGGGGCTGTACCAGGTCTCCTCGAACCTCGCCGCACCCTCGACCAACGCAGCGAACCGCTGTTCTCCCGTGGCCGTACCGAGTTTCGCCAGCGCCCACCCGATACCCGTGGCCCCGTGGGCGAACCCGCCGATGCCGCCGGGCCAGTTCGGTGCGGGCCAGCGGACGACTCCGTCGGCGCGGACGGCGTCTTGTGCCAGTTTGTCGCCTGCGGTGAGCGCCAGGTCGGTCCAGGTCCGGTCGCCGGTGCGGGCGGCCAGCGCGAGGAGTGGCACGATCGCGCCGGCGGTGCCGACCACGAGGTCCGGGCCTTCGCTTGCCGTTAACGAGTCGGGGAGTTGGCGGGCCAGGAAAAGGGCGTCTTCCACGCAGTCCAGGCCTAGGCGGTCGAGGGTGAGCCAGCACCAGATCTGGGAGCCCAACCCGATGTAACCACCGGCCGGGTCGGGTCGGCGGCGGGTGTGTTCGGCTTGGGCCGCCCACCACTTCTGCGTCAGCCGGGCCGTGCGGACGGTGGCTTGCACCAGGTCCGCCACGCCTTCGACGGCGTCTGCGCGCCCCGCTCGGACTTCGTGCTCATACCCGGCCAGGAGCACCGCCACGCCCAGGGTTCCGCCGTACAGGTCGGGGGTCAGGGGTGTGGTCTGCCAGCCGGAGCGGTCGAGGATGGGCGCGAACCACGTGGCTGTGGCGTCGCTGCCGCGCACGGCTTCCGCCGACAACTCGGCCATCAGGTCAGCGGCCAGCCTGCGCCTTCGGGTGTCTGCATCGGAGGTGTCGGGTGTGCCGGACGACATGCGGCTCAGGTCTGGTTCCGCCCCCTGGTTCAGGTAGGCGCTGACCAGGGCGGCGTGCGTGACCCGGCGTTCCAGCGCGAAGTCCGCCGTGCGCCAGTTGTGCAACGCCAACGCCACCTGGTCCACGCGCGGACCGCACACCAGGCCGCCCGGGGTGTGCAGCCACCCCTCGGCCGGGGTCGTGGTGAACACCGGGATGTCCCCCACCAGCAGCTCCGCGACCTCCGCCGCGTGCACGTCCGGGTCGCCCGGCCCGCGCGTGTTGATCGAGTGGCGGGCCAGCAGCGCGCGGGCCTTGTTCTCGGCGGCCTCCTGGTTGTGCAGACCGGCCGGGTGCCAGAGCATGCGGGCCAGCTCGGTGTAGGACTCGGTGTCCCGGACGATCACGCGGACCACGCAGTCGGCGAACCTCGCCAGCAGCGGCTCCAGGCGGCCCTCGGCGTCCAGCGCGCTGATGCGGGCGGCCATCTCGTCGAACCCGGCGACCACGCCCGGCCAGTGGTGCGCCAGGCGCGGGTGCGGGCTGGGCAGGTTGCGCGTCGGCGGCGGTTGCGAGGGCACGATCGCCACGCGGGCGGTGTCGGTGCCCGCGCCGACCAGGTCGGGCAGGCCGATGTCGGGCTGCTCGCCGGGCAGGCCGCCCATCGCGGACCCGTCCACGCCGCGCCACCCCAGGCCCGCGCCCCGGCCGGGCAGCAGGCCGGTGCGCAGCACGGTCCCGTTGAGCTGCTCGGCGACCTTGTCGGTGGCCTCGCCCGCGCCGGTCGGCGGGTGCGGTGGTCGGGGCGTGAAGACGCTCTCGCAGTCCACGACGACCGGCACGGGGCCGCACGCGATGATGTTCTCCGCGTGCAGGTCCGTGCCCGCGACCAGGCGCATGACCGCCAGCCAGTGCCCGAGGTTGCGGTAGAAGGCGTCCAGTTCGGTGTCGGTGGCGCAGTAGCGGTGGGCCACGTGCTCGGCCCAGCCGTAGCCGTCGAGGACGAGCGCGCCGGGCACGCGGATCGGGTGCTCGTCGCCGGCGGTGAGCACGGCCAGCAGCTCGGCCAGGCGCTGGTCCACCCGCATCGGCCGGGGCTTGTAGACGACGGTGCCGCCGGTGCAGTGCACGAGGGTCACGGTGTGGCCGCCGTGGTGGCTGTCGCCCGCGCCGAACTCGACCTTCACCAGCTCGCCGGCGTCGGTGCCGAGCAGCTCGGCCAGGCGGTGGCGGTCGGCGGCGAAGCGGTGCGCCATCAGGTGGATCGCGTCGACCCGGTTGTCGACCGTGGTGCGCAGGCGGGACACCAGGTTCGGGTAGTGGCGGGTCAGGTCGTCCCAGAACGCCGGTTGTGCGGCGGTGTCCAGGAACTCCGTCCAGCGGCCCGCCGGGTCCGGTGCGGTGAGCCTGCCGGTCACGCGGGCGGCGTTGAGCTCCAGCACCAGCACGCGGACGACCTTGCGCCGCACCACGTCCAGCAGGACGTCACGGGTGGCGGACAGCACGGCGTCCGCCTCGGCGGCGCCGAGGTCGGCGACCTCGGCCAGGCAGCGGGCCAACCGGTCCGACGCGGGACCGATCAGCCAGTCCAGGGTTCGGTCGAGTGCGCCGACCTCGTCACCGGTCATGTCCGGTCAGCAGCAGTACACCGGACGGGACGCCGTGCACGACGAACAGCGGCTGCCGGGCGGGTTGCACGCCACGATGTCACCCTCGGCGAACTCCCCGTTGGCGAACAGCGGGCCGGCCGGGTTGTCGACGTCGTCCAGCCCCGCGCGCCAGCGGGCCACCAGTTCCTCGGCGCTTTCGAGCAGTGCGGTGGTCATCCGAACTCCTTCCGTGGACAGGAGCGGCGAGTGTAGAAATGGGATGCACACGGCAGCGCACACGCGGAAGCAGCGCCCCGGCGGTCAGTCACGCCCCGCCCCGGCGTCGCGCCCGTCGCGGCGGACCGACTCGTACAGCGACGTCGTGGCGGCACTGGGCTCGACGCCGAGCTCCGCGTCCAGCACCTGGACCAACCTCCCGTACACCGCAAGGGCTTCACTGCGCCGACCGGACGCCGCCAACGCGCCCACCAAGAGCCGCCACAGCCGTTCCCGCAGCGGGTGTTCGACCACCAGACCGGCCAGCGCGGCGACCAGGTCGGCGTGGAACCCCAGCGCCAGCCGGACTTCCGCGAGGTCTTCGATGGCGCACAGCCGCTGTTCCTCCAGCACCGTCACGTCCGGCCGCACGACGTCCGGAACCGGCGCACCCGCCATCACCGGACCGCGCCACAACACCACCGCCCGCTCCAACGAGTGCGCGGCGGCGGCGTCCTCGCCGTGGGCGCGCAGCTCACGCCCTTCCCGCACCAGGCGTTGGAACCGCGTCACGTCCACAGCGTCGGGAGCGGCGGCCAGCACGTACCCGTCACGGGAAGTCACGATGCACGGGCCGCCCGGCGCGAGGTCGGCCAGCAGTCGCCGCAACTCGGCCAGGTGCGAGCGGACGTTCGCGGCGGCCGACGCGGGCGGCTTCCCCGGCCACAGCGCGTCGATCACCCACTCCAGCGGCAACGCCCGGTTGGCCCGGATCGCCAGCACCCCCAACAGGATGCGCACCATCCGCCGCGCGGGGTGCCGCGTGACACCACGACCGCGCACCGCGGGCCGACCCAACACCAGGACCGCCATCGCCCCACCCCTCGCCGAACCGCTCAGGTCCACCAGGATTGGCGACGAACCGGCGGTTGTGCCGCGCGGCGGACCCGGCGGTCCGGCGAGACTGCGTATTCGCGAAGTGGTAAGGGTTTTCGCGCCTTTTCGGTGCAGCGGGGCGTGTCCGGCCGGTCACTCAGCGGCGCGTGGACCGACCCGGTCGACCAGCAGTTGGCCCGGCCACTCGCCGACCAGGAAGGTCTGCACGGGCTGGAAACCGTTGCGCTTGTAGTACTCCACCAGCCGGCCGTCCCCGCCCGCGTAGCAGTCGACGCGGACCAGGTCGATGCCCTGCTGCCGGGCCTGCTCGCGGGCGTGGTCGAGCAGCGCGCTGCCGACTCCCTTGCCGGTGTGCTTGCGGGAGGTCACCAGCAACCTGATGTACAGCTCCGGCTCCTCGACTTGCGGCACGTACTCCATGGGCCGCTCGGAGTGCGTGAGCGCACCGGCGGGCTCACCGTCGACCTCCGCGATCCACACGGTCTCGTCCCGCAGCTTCTCGGTGATCTTGCGGACGCGCTCCGGGTTCGTCGACCACGGTTCGGTGCCCCACTGCCCGGTGCGCCCCTCCGAACCCAGCCACTCCACCGCGCCGTCCAGCATCGCCATCACCGACGGCAGGTCGTCCAAGCCACCCCGACGGATCTCCACGCTCGTCCCCCTAGTTCACCCGGTCGGTCCGTATTGCGACTCTACGTCGAGTCACCGCAGGCCCAACACGCACTCGTGCCCGGTCCACAGTGGATGGAGTGCCAACCCCGCACCCGACATGCGCCCGCGACCTCTGAACGCCTTGGCGACGAAAGCCACCCTGTAGCGCGCCTTAATCCGCGTGAAGATCTTTTCACTTTACCTTACGCGTTGCACGAGGCACCGTTTCACGGCGTCGGCAACACCGCGGAAGAACAGGACACATCCGAGTGACCAGAGCGACTGTGAGCGTCTCTCCTCTCGCGCGCCTGCGCGCGGACGCCGTAGTGGTGGGAGTGACCCGGGGACCGCACGGCCCGGCGCTCGCCCCCGGGGCCGAGGCGCTGGTCGAGGCGTTCGACGGCTCGCCGGCCGCCGTCCTGGGCGCGCTCGGCATGACGGGTGCCGAGGGCGAGGTGGCCAAGCTGGTCGCCCCCCGTGGCATCGAGGCCGGGCTCCTCCTCGCGGTCGGTCTCGGCGACTGCGACCCTGACGACTGCGACCCCGACGACCGCGCCCCTGACGACCGCGCCCCTGACGGCTGCGCCGCCGAAGTCCTGCGGCGGGCCGCGGGGGTGGCCGCCCGATCCCTGGCCGGCGTCGGAAAAGCGGTCCTCGCGCTGCCGGTCGGGACGGCCGAGGCCGCGGAAGCCGTGGCACTGGGCGGCCTCCTCGGCGCGTACGCGTTCACCGCCTACCGCACCGGCGACCGGGGCAAGCCGCCGGTCGGTGAGCTGGTGCTCCCCACCACCCCCGAACGCCGGGCGGACACCGACGCCGCCGTGCGGCGGGCGACCGTGGTCGCGCAGGAGGTCAACCGCTCGCGCGACCTGGTCAACATGCCGGCGAACGACCTGTGCCCCGACACCTTCGCCGCCACCGTCCGGGCGGTCGGCGAGCAGCACGGGCTCCGGGTGGAGGTGCTCGACGAGACCGCGCTCGCCGAGGGCGGGTTCGGCGGCATCCTCGGGGTGGGCAGGGGTTCGGCCAACCCGCCCCGGCTGGTGAGGGTCGCCCACGTCCACCCCGGGGCGATGACCGGTCTCGCCTTGGTCGGCAAGGGCATCACCTACGACTCCGGCGGCATCTCGCTGAAACCCGTGGGCGCCAACGAGATCATGAAGCGCGACATGTCGGGCGCCGCCGCCGTGTTCGCCGCGGTGGTGGCCGTCTCCCGGCTCGGGTTGCCGGTGAACGTCACGGGCTGGCTGGCGCTGGCGGAGAACATGCCGTCCGGTTCGGCCCTGCGCCCCGGTGACGTGCTCAGGATGTACGGCGGCAAGACCGTCGAGGTGCTCAACACCGACGCCGAAGGTCGGCTCGTGCTCGCCGACGCGATCGTGCGCGCGACCGAGGAGGAGCCGGACTTCCTGGTCGACGTGGCCACGCTGACCGCCGCGATGAGGATGGCCCTGGGCGACCGCGTCTTCGGCGTGATGTCCGACGACGACCACTTCCGCGCGCGGGTCCTGGACGCCGCCGGGCAGGCCGGTGAGCAAGCGTGGCCCATGCCGTTGCCCGCGCACCTGCGCAAGGGCTTGGACTCCCCGATCGCCGACATCGCCAACACGGGCGAGCGGATGGGCGGCGGCCTCACGGCCGCGCTGTTCCTGCGGGAGTTCGTGCCGAAGGGCACCGCCTGGGCGCACCTGGACATCGCCGGACCGGCCTTCCACGAGGGCGAACCGCACGGCTACACGCCCCGAGGCGGCACGGGGTCCGCCGTCCGAACCCTCGTCCGGCTGGCGGAGGACATCGCCGCCACGACAACACCGGCCGGATCGGAGACGCGCCCGATGACCCCTGTCGCCCAGGTGATCGCCCCCGCGGCGCCGACGCCGTTCGGCCACTACGCGCAGGCCACCACCACCCCTGACGGCACCGTCCACGTGTCCGCGCAGCTGCCCGTCGGCGGTGGGGTCACCCCCGGTTCCCCCGTCGCCGAGCAGGCGCGTCAGGCGCTGGCCAACGTCGTGACCATCGTCGAGTCCGCCGGCGGCAGTGCCCGCTCCATCGCCAAGGTCACCCTCTACGTGGTGGACATCGCCGAGTGGGACGCGGTCGACGCCGTCTTCGCCGAGGTCTTCGGCGAGCACCGGCCGGCGCGGGCCGTGCTCCAGGTGGCCGGGCTCCACCACGGGTTCGGGGTGGCCGCGGACGCCGTCGCCTGGCGGACCCGATGAGGACCCTCTACCAGGTCGACTCCTTCACCGTCACCCCGTTCACCGGCAACCCGGCGGGCGTGGTGCTGGACGCGACGGGCCTGACCGACGCCGACATGCTCGCGGTCGCGCGCGAGCTGAACAACTCGGAGACGGCGTTCGTGCTGCCCGCGGACGCCGCCGACCACGACGTGCGGGTCCGCTTCTTCACCCCGACTGTCGAGGTCCCGACCTGCGGCCACGCCACCGTGGCGGCGCACTTCGCGCGGGCGGTCGAGTACGGGCTGCCCTCGTGCTCGCTGGTGCAGAAGACCGGCGGCGGGCTGCTCCAACGGGTCGAGGTCCACCGCGACGGCGACCGGGTGCGGATCGGCATGCACCAGGGCACCGCCACCTTCGGACCGGAGCTGACCGGCGGGCAGGTGGACCGGCTGCTGCGAGCCTTGGGCGCCACGCCCGCCGACCTCGCGGACGGCGGTCCGGTCCAGGTCGTGTCGACGGGGCACGCCAAGGTGCTGGTGGAGCTCCGCGACCACACCACCGTGGACGCGCTGAGGCCGGACCCGGTCGGGCTGACCGCGCTCAGCCGCGAGGTGGACACCAACGGCTTCTTCGTCTTCACCCGAGCCACCCTCGAGCCGGACGTGCTCACGTGGGCGCGGATGTTCGCTCCCGCCATCGGCATCGCCGAAGACCCAGTGACCGGCAACGGCCACGGGCCGCTCGGTGCTTACCTGGTGCGGCACGGCATGGTGCCCGCGCCGGGCGGAACCCTCTCCTTCACCGGGCGCCAGGGAGCCGCGATGGGCCGTAGGGGCGAGGTGCGCGTGCGCGTGGACGTCCAGCCGGACGACACGCTGTCGGTGTCCATCAGCGGTGACGCGACCACGGCCTTCCGCGCCGAGTTGACCATCTGAACAGGACAACTGTCCTGAGTGGATGGTGGTTGCGGCGGCGGACCGAGCGCCCACTGCATCAGCCGCTCCCGGTCGGCCGAACACCGACCCCACGGCGGTCCACAGTGGACTGCTCGGGTGCGGCCACCTGCGGCAGGTCGTGGTGCAGGCGGTCGCGCTTGGCGCGCAGGTAGGCGATGTTGTGCGGGTTCGGGGGGATCAGGAGCGGGACGCGGGCGGTGACCCGGATGCCGTGGTGTTCCAGGGCCGCGACCTTGTCCGGGTTGTTGGACATCAGGCGGACCGACTGCACCCGGAGGTGGTGCAGGACCCGGGCGGCCGGGGTGTAGTCGCGCGTGTCCACCGGGAGGCCCAGGGTGGTGGCCGAGTCGAGGGTGTCCAGACCCTTCTCGTCTTGGAGGACGTGGGTCCTGACCTTCTCCACCAGGCCGATCCCGCGGCCCTCGTGGCCCCGCAGGTAGACCAGGACGCCGCTGCCCTCCCGGACGATGGCGTCCAGTGCGGCGTCCAGCTGTTCGCCGCACTCGCAGCGCATGGCGCCGAAGATGTCACCGGTCATGCACTCGGAGTGGACGCGGACCAGGACGTGTTCGCGCATCCTGGTCCTGCCGTGCACCAGGGCCATGTGCTCGTGGCCGTCGGCGCGGAAGGCCACGGCGCGGAACGTCCCCCGACGGGTCACCAGGTCGGACTCGGCGACGTCCTCGTCGCGGAAGGCGTGCTCGTACATCCGGTCCCTTCGTCATTACGCTCGGGCGGTGGTTGCACCGTAACTCGCACACCCGGTGGAGGTCACCCTGTTCAGCATCACCGTCCGCGACCACGTGATGGTCGCCCACAGCTTCCGCGGCGAGGTGTTCGGTCCGGCGCAACGCCTGCACGGAGCAACGTTCGTGGTGGACGCGAAGTTCACACGCCTTGATCTCGACTCGGACAACATCGTCGTCGACATCGGACTGGCCACCCGCGAGCTGGGCGCCGTGCTGGCCGAGCTGAACTACCGGAACCTGGACGACGTGCCCGAGTTCGCCGGGGTCAACACCTCGACGGAGTTCCTCGCCAAGCACATCGCCGACCGGCTCGCCGACCGCGTCCACGACGGCGCGCTGGGGCCGGGCGCGCTCGGCCTGAGCGGCATCGAGGTGACCCTGCACGAGTCGCACGTGGCCTGGGCGAGTTACGAGCGGTCGCTGTGACCTGGTGGTTCGTGGTGCCCGCCGGCGTCGCCGACCCCGCCGCACCCAGCGGCGGCAACGGCTACGACCGGCGGGTTTCCGCAGGTCTGGGCGCGCGGGACGTGCTCGTGGCGGGGACTTGGCCACAGCCGTCCGAGGCGTCCCGGCGTGCGTTGGACCAGGCGTTGGCACAGGTGCCGGACGGCGAGGTGGTGCTGGTCGACGGGCTGGTGGCGTGCGGGGTGCCCGAGGTCGTCCTGCCGCACGCCCGCAGGGTGCGGGTGGCGGTGTTGGTGCACCTCCCCCTGGCGGAGGAGGTGGGGCTGTCGCCTGCCGTCGCTGCCCGGTTGGACGCGGCCGAGCGGGAGTGCCTGCGCGGGGTGTCGGCGGTGATCGCGACCGGTGCCGGGGCGGCGGCGCGAGTGGCCGAGCGGCACGGGCTGGGGCGGGTGCACAGCGTGCCGCCGGGCGTGGAGCCGGCGGCGGTCGCGAGCGGGACCGACGGGGTGTCGAGGCTGCTCACCGTGGCGTCGGTTACGCCGCGCAAGGGGCATGACGTGCTGGCTCGGGCGTTGGCGACCGTGCTGGACCACCGGTGGGTGTGGGCGGTGGTCGGGCCGACGCCCGACGCGGGGCACCTGGCCGCGGTGAGGGAGTTGACCTCGGGGTTCGCCGAGCGGGTCGAGTGGGTCGGGCCGCTGGTGGGGGGCTCGTGGGAACGGGAGTACGAGCGGGCGGACCTGTTCGTGCTGCCGTCGTGGGCCGAGACGTACGGGATGGTGGTGACCGAGGCGCTGGCGCGTGCGGTGCCGGTCATGGCCAGTGCCGTGCCGGACGCGCTGGCGGGTGGTGGGCTGCTGCTGCCCAGCGGGGACGTGGAGGCGTGGTCGGGGGCCTTGCGCCGGTGGTTCGAGTCGCCTGAGCTGCGGGAGGAGTTGCGCGGGGCGGCGTCGCGGCGGCGGGGCGAGTTGTCCACTTGGGACGAAACGGTCAAGGGTGTGGGGGCGGTGCTGGCTAGTCTGCGCGCATGACGGGATTCGCGCCGGAATGGCTGGCACTGCGGGAAGACGCCGACGCCGAGGCGCGGTCGGGTGAGCTGGCGGACCGGGCTCGGGATCTGCTCGCGGTGAACCGGGAGCCCCTCGTCATCCGTGACCTGGGGTGTGGCACGGGATCGATGGGACGGTGGCTGTCCGCGCGGCTGGGTGGTCCGCAGCACTGGGTGCTGCACGACCGCGACCCGCGCCTGCTGGAACTGGCGGGCGCGTCCTTGAGCGGGGTGACGGTCGGGACGAGCGGGGTGACGGTCGAGACGCGACTGGGCGACCTGACGGCGCTGGGTGCCGCCGACCTGGCGGGCGCGTCGCTGGTCACGGCGTCGGCGTTGTTGGACCTGCTGACCCGCGACCAGGTGAACTCCTTGGCCGCCGCCTGCGTAGAAGCGGGTGTGCCCGCGTTGTTCACGCTGTCGGTGGCCGGTCGGGTCGAACTGGACCCGGCCGACCCGCTCGACGCGCGCTTGCAGGACGCCTTCAACGCCCACCAGCGGCGGGACGGGCTCCTGGGGCCGGACGCGCCGGCGGTGGCGGTCGAGGCGTTCGAGGGGCTGGGCGCACGGGTGGAGACCCGGCCCAGCCCGTGGCGGCTGCGGCCGGGGGCGTTGGTCCGGGAGTGGATGCGCGGGTGGGTGGAGGCGGCGTGCGAGCAGGAGCCCGGGTTGGCCGGGGAAGCGGACGGGTACCTGCGGCGGCGGGAGTCGGCGCGGGCGGTGGTGCACCACGTGGACCTGTTGGCCGTGCCCTGACGGCGGTCCTGCGGGTCGGGTTGCCCGTGGGGGTGTTGGTGGCGCTCGGCGTGAAGCTCGGGGCCGGCGCGTTCGTCGACGGTGTTCGGGCCGTGTCGTGGTGGGCGGTCGTGGTGGCGCTGGTCATCGGCGGGGTGACGACCGTGTTCAGCGCGCTGCGGTGGTGCGAGGTGGCGCGCGGGATGGGGATGGCGATCGGGGTTCGCGGAGCGGTCGCCGACTACTACCGGGGGCTGCTGCTCAACGCGGTGCTGCCGGCCGGGGTGCTCGGGGACGTCCACCGGGCGGTGCGGCACGGGCGGGACGTCGGGGACGTTCGGCGGGGTCTGCGGGCCGTGGTGGTGGAACGGGTCGCCGGGCAGGTCGTGCTGGTCGTGGTGACCGTCGTCGCGGTGGTGGTGTGGCCGGTGGACGTGCCGGGGATGCCGGGACGGGACGTGCTGCTGGCCGCGTTGGGGGTGGTGCTGCTCGGGGTCGCCGTGTGGGGACGGGCGGTGCTGTCCTGGCGGGTGGTGGCGTTTTCGCTGGTCACGGTCGGTGGGCATGTCGGGATGTTGCTCGTGGCGGCGCGGGTGGCGGGCGTGTCCGCATCGGTTGGGGAGCTGGTGCCGTTGGCGCTGCTCGCGCTGGTGGTGATGGCGGTCCCGGTGAACGTGGGCGGGTTCGGGCCGCGGGAGGCGTTCCTGGCGGTGGCGTTCGGGGCGACCGGGCTGGGCGCGGCGCTCGGGGTGACCACGGCGGTGGTGTACGGGGTGCTGGCGTTCGTGGCGAGCCTGCCCGGGGTCGTCGTGCTGCTACAGCGTCGCCAGGTGCCGGCCGAACCCGGTGACCAGCGCCGCGAGCAGGTCCCGGCCCTTGTCGGCTGACGCGCGGGACGGCCGGCCGACCACGCCCGACGCGGTGTAGGGGGCCAGGCCGGTGGTCAGCAGGTGCCGGCGGTCGTCGGCCACGTGGTCGGCGGTCTCGTAGCCGGGGCGCACGACCTCGGGGTGGGCGTGCAGCAGGATCGACGTCTCGATCTCGCCGGCGTGCATGTCGGTGGTCGACGGGGTCTCGATGCCGGCCGCCGCGCGGGCCTCCGCCCAGTCCGCCGAGGTCGGGTAGAGCGCCATCCGAGGGGATTCCTGCACCACGTTGGACAGGACGTAGTTGCCGCCGTGGGCGTTGACGACCACGAGAGGGATCCCGTGCAGCGACTCGGCGATGTCCGTGATCACGGAGTAGAGGGTGCGCGCGGAGATGCTGACCGTGCCGGGCCAGGCCGCGTGCTCGTGGGAGCAGGAGATGGTGATCGGCGGCAGGAGCCGCACCGGGTACGCGTCGGCGATGGCCTGCGCGATGGTGCACGCGATGATCGTGTCGGTGGCCAGCGGCAGGTGCGGGCCGTGCTGCTCGAAGCTGCCCACCGGGAGCACCGCGACCGCCGCGCCGCGCTCCCGGACGTCCTCGGTCGTCGCCAGGGTGATCATGCGTCGGCACCGTACCGAACGCGGTGGCACAGCGCGGGCAGCCGCGTGAGCACGTCCGGCAGCTCGGCGAAGCCGCTCTCCCCCGAGATCAGCGCGTCGAAGCGGTCGTCGGCGAGCAGGTCCAGGGCCAGGGCCATGCGCTCGGCGAACGTGCGGTCCGGGCGGGCGACGGTGCCGACCTGGCTGGCGCGCACGGTCAGCCGGCGGGAGTGGAAGTGCTCCCCCAGCGGCACGGCGACCCGGCGGGAGCCGTACCAGCTCAGTTCGACGACCGTGCCCTCGCGAGCGAGCAGGTTCAGCGCGGTGTCGAGGCCCGCTTCGGAGGCACTGGCGTGGACGACGAGGTCGAGGTCCCGGCGGGCGTCGGCAGGGGTGGCGAAGTCGACGTCCAGGGCGGCGGCGGTGGACGCGCGTTCTTCGTCGGTGTCGATCAGTTGGAGGTCCACGCCGGGGAACCGGGCGAGGAGGGCGGCGACCGCGCAGCCCACCATGCCGCCGCCGACCACCGCGACCCGATCGCCGACCAGCGGGCGGGCGTCCCACAGGGCGTTCACGGCGGTCTCGACGGTGCCGGCGAGCACCGCCCGTTCGGGTGGCACGGTCTGCGGGACCGGGGTCACCGCCGAGGCCGGGACCACGTAGTGCGTCTGGTGCGGGTAGAGGCAGAACACGGGTCGTCCGCGCAGGTGGGAGGGTCCTTGTTCGACCACGCCGACGTTGAGGTACCCGTACTTGACCGGCCACGGGAAGTCGCCCTCCTGGAACGGGGCGCGCATGACCGCGTGCTGGTTCTCGGGCACCCCGCCGTGCAGCACGAGCGCTTCGGTGCCCCGGCTGACCCCGCTGAACAGGGTCCGGACCAGCACGTCGTCGGGGCCGGGGTCGGGTACCCCGGTGAGTCGGATCTCGCTCTTGCCCGGTCCGGTGAACCAAACCGCCCTCGCGGAGCGTGTCATCCAGCAACCTCCGAAAACCGACCGAGGGGCACGATGAGCACACTTCAGCACACCGCCGCGCCGGCCGTCCCGGAACAGGCCGCGTGGGCGGGCGCCCAGGTACTGGTGCTGGCCGGGCTCGGCGGCGCGGTCGGGCTGGGCCCGCTGGGTTGGCTCGCGGGCCTGGCGTACGGGCTGGCCACGTGGGCGCTGCTGGGCTCGGCGATGGCTCGGGGCGGTGTTCGCGCTCTTGGACCGGCCGACCGGGTGACGTTGGCGCGGGGGCTGCTGGTGGGCGGGGTGACCGCGCTGGTGGTCGACCGGGGCGTGCTGGCCGGCGACCGGGTTCAGCTGGGCGGGGTGGTCGCCGACCGGGTGCAACTGGGTGGGGTGGCGGGCGTCGTGGTCGTGCTCGCGGCGGTCGCGTTGGCGTTGGACTTCGTGGACGGGCAGGTGGCACGCCGGACGGGCACCGCGTCCCCGTTGGGCGCCCGGTTCGACATGGAGGTCGACGCGTTCCTGATCCTGGTGCTCAGCGTGCACGCGGCCCTGGTGTTCGGGCCGTGGGCACTGGCCATCGGTGCCATGCGGTACGTGTTCGTGGCGGCGTCCTGGGTGGCGCCGTGGTTGCGCGGGGAGCTGCCGCCGAGCTTCGCGCGCAAGACCGTGGCGGCCGGGCAGGGCGTCCTGCTGGTGGTGGCCGTGGCCGGGTTGCCGTTCGGGTCGGTCCTCGTGGTGGTGGCCCTGGCGGCGCTGGTGTGGTCGTTCGGCCGCGACGTGCGGTGGCTGTGGCGGAACAGGGTTCGCGCGGCGGTGGGTGCCGCGCCGGTGAAGGGATACGCCCGTGTCTGACCAGACCGCCTCGGTGCCGGTGAAGGTGGGCAACATCGTCGTCTGGGCGCTCCAGCTCGCGCTGGCCGCCTACTTCCTCTACAGCGGGTGGCTGCTGTTCGGCGACGACTTCGTGAAGAAGTTCGACGAGATCGGCTTCGGCCAGTGGCTGCGCTACCTGACCGGCACGCTGGAGATCGCCGGTGCGCTGGGCCTGCTCATCCCCCGGCTGTGCGGGTTGGCCGCGCTGGGGTTGTTCGGGGTCATGGTCGGGGCGGTGACGACCGAGCTGTTCCTGCTCGACCACGGGGACGCGAAGCTGCCGGCGTTGTTGGGGCTGGTGGCGCTGGTGATCGCCGTACTGCGGCGGGACACCGTCAAGGCCGTCGTGGCTCAGGTTTTCGGGAAGTAGCGGAGGACGGCGACATCACCGAGCCGGGTGACGTCCTCCAGGTGGAACCGACGCGCGGGACCGCCCGGGAACCGGGCCGGGTGCAGGAACCGCGGCGCGGTGGCCTGGCCGATCAGCATCGGCGCGACCGCCATGCGGATCTCGTCGGCCAGGCCCTCCGCGAGGAAGGCGGTGTGGATGCGGCCACCGCCCTCCACCATCAGCCGCTCGACGCCCCGCGCGCCCAGGTCGTCCAGCAGGCGGCCGAAGTCCACGCGGTGGCCGAGGGTGACGACGGTCGCCAGGTCGCGCAGGGTCGCCTCGGCGAGTCGACGGCCGGTGTCGGTGGTGTAGACGAGCTTGACGCCGCCGTGGTGCCAGAACTGGAGGTCGGCGTCGAGGTCGCCGGACCCGGTGACGGTGACCTTCATCGGGTACTCGGGTTTGGCGTTGGACACCCGGTCCGCCCGGCGCGCGGCGCTGTTGACCAGCAGGCGCGGGTTGTCCCGGCGCAGGGTCTCCGCGCCGACCAGGACCGCGTCGGACTCGGCGCGCAGGCGGTCCACGTGGTCGAAGTCCTCGGCGTTGGACAGCGGGAACCGGTCCGCGCCCCGGTCGTCGATGTAACCGTCGACGCTGACGGCGACGCTGAGCAGCACGTGCGGGCGGGTCACGCGCCCTACCGTAGGCGAGTGCGGGCGGGTCACGCGCCTCGGCGTGGGCGAGTGCTGGCGCGTCGCGCGCGTCAGCGTGGGCGAGTGCTGGCGCGTCGCGCGCGTCAGCGTGGGCGAGTGCGGACGCGTCGCGTGCCTCGGTGCGGACGGGTCACGCGCCTCGGCGTGGCGAGTGCGGGCGAGTGCGGGCGCGTCGCGCGCGTCAGCGTGGGCGAGGTCTGAACCGGGTGCGCCGGTCGTGCGTTGTCCGAGGGGTGGACGAGTTCTTGGCTCCGCGCCGGTTCCTGGCTGTGGGCCGTCGGCGGGGTGTGCCGGCGCGAGTGGTGAGCGTGGCGGCGGCGTTGCTGGTGGTGTTCGCGCTGGTGGCGCCGGCCGACCTGGAGCGGTTCACGGTGGGTGCGTTCCTGCGGGTGCCGGTCGAAGGGCTGCTCGGGGTGGTGCTCGTGCTCGTCGTGCCCGGTCGGGCGCGGTGGGTGGTGGCCGGGGTCGGCGGGGCGGCGCTCGGGCTGGTGGTGGTGCTGAAGGTGCTGGACATCGGGTTCGACCTGGTGCTGTACCGGCCGTTCGACCCGGTGCTGGACTGGCCGCTGTTCGAGCCCGCGGTGGACTTCGTGTCCGTGACGGCAGGGTCGGTGGCGGCCGGTGCGGCGGTGGTGGGCGCGGTGCTGGTGGCGGTGGGCGTGGTCGTGCTGTGCGTGGTGGCGGTGCTGCGGTTGAGCCGGATCGTGGTGCGGCGACGGCTGGTCGCCACCCGGGTCGTGGCCGTGGTGGCGGTCGGGTGGATCAGCCTGGCGTTGCCGGGGGTGCCGGTGGCGTCGAACAGTGCGGCGGCGTTCGTGTACGAGCACGCGCGGCAGGTGCGGGCTGGGTTGCACGACCGGGAGGCGTTCGCGGAGTCGGCGTCGGTGGACGCGTTTCGGGACGTTCCGGGTGAGCGGCTGCTGACGTCGTTGCGGGGCAAGGACGTTGTGGTTGTCTTTGTGGAGAGCTACGGGCGGGCGGCTGTTGACGATGCCGGGGTTGCGCGAGTCCTCGACGACGGGACGCGGCGGTTGGCGGCGGCCGGGTTCGGGGCGCGCAGCGCGTTCCTGACCTCGTCTACGGCCGGCGGTGGGAGTTGGTTGGCGCACGCGACCCTGTTGTCCGGGTTGTACGTCGACAACCAGCAGCGGTACCGGACGCTGGTGAGCAGTGACCGGATGACGTTGAGCGCCGCTTTTGAGCGGGCCGGGTGGCGGACGGTCGGAGTCATGCCGGGTATCACGCGGGCTTGGCCGGAGGGGGCGTTCTTCGGGTACGACTGCGTTTATCCGGCGGACCGGCTGGGGTACCGGGGGCCGCGGTTCGGGTACGCGACCACGCCGGACCAGTTCACGTTGGCGGCCTTCGAGCGGCTGGAACGGGGGCCGGGGCGGGAGCGGGGGCCTGGGCGGGAGCGGGGAAGGCCGGTCATGGCGACGATTCCGCTGGTCACCTCGCATGCGCCTTGGGGGCCGTTGCCGCGGTTGGTGCCGTGGGAGTCGTTGGGTGACGGGTCGGTGTTCGGGTCGATGGCGTCGGGCGAGGTCGCGCCGGACGCGATCTTCAGCCGGGACCCTCGGCAGGTGCGCGCCGACTACGGGCGGTCGGTGGAGTACTCGGTGGAGACGTTGGTGTCGTACGTCGAGCACTACGGGGATGAGGAGTTGGTGTTGGTCTTCTTGGGCGACCACCAGCCGGCCCAGGTGGTGACCGGGGCCGGGGCTTCTCGGGACGTGCCGATCACCGTTGTCGCTCGGGACCCGGGTGTGGTGGCGCGGGTTGCGGGGTGGGGGTGGTCGGAAGGGTTGCGGCCGGGTGAGGCGGCTCCGGTGTGGCCGATGGAGAGCTTTCGGGACCGGTTCCTGGGTGCGTTCTAGGTTTAGTGCGGGTTGACTTAAGTGCGGGTTGTGTTAGTGCGGGTTGCCGCGGGGGCGTAGGCGGCCGGTGGGGAGGGGCGGGGCCGGGAGGCGGTTGCCCGGGTAGCCCTCGACGCGGCCGAAGCGGTCGGACTCGGCCTGCCACTCGTCGCGGAACCGGACGATCTCCTCGTGGGTGCGGCCGACGAAGTTCCACCACATGACGATCTCCTCGCCGAACGGGGTCCCGCCGAGCAGCACGAGGCGCGCGGGGTCGTCGCCGGGGTTGTGGAGGTGGAGTTTCGTCGGGCCGGTGGGCGCGTAACCGAGCTCGCCGCGCTTGAGCGGGGTGCCGTTGAGGGTGGCCGAGCCCTGGTCGACCAGGACGCCGTGTTCGAACGTCGGGTCCACGTCGAGGGCGAGGCGTGCGTCCTTGTCCAGCACCAGTTCCGCCCCGAGGAGCGGGGTGTGGGTGGGCACCGGGGAGGTGTCACCGCAGAGGGTTCCGAGGAACACCCGGACCACGGCGCCTTCGAGCGGGATGGGCGAGGGGACGTGGTGCTGGAAGGCGCGTGGAGCGTCGCGGTCGGCATCGGGCAGCGCGATCCAGAGTTGGACGCCGTGCAGGGTGGTCGTGGTCGGCGTGGAGACCTCGGAGTGGCAGATCCCCGAGCCGCCGGTCATCAGGTTCAGCTCGCCGGGGCGGACCAGGGCGTGGACGCCGAGGCTGTCGCGGTGCTCGATCTCGCCGGTGAACAGCCAACTGGCCGTCTGCAACCCGGTGTGCGGGTGCGGGGCGACGTCCATCCCGCCGGTCTCCGACACGTCGTCGGGCCCGTAGTGGTCGGCGAAGCACCAGGCCCCGATCATGGTCCGCTCGCGCTGCGGGAGCGTGCGCCGCACCGACATGGCCCGTGGTCCGCCGAGGGGGACGTCCCGAGGGGTCAGCACCTCGACCGGGTGGTGGCCGGCGGTGCTGCCGCACACCAGTTCGGCGGGTGTCGCCTCGACGTTGCTCATGACCGGACCGCGTGGGTGATGACCATCTGACCATCGTACAAAGGAGCAGAAGTCACAAGCTGAGGAGTAAGAGCCGGCAAAAGCTGAAAAGCGGCGCTCGCCGCGCGGCAGGCCCCCGGGGGAGGGAAGGGCGTCGGTTTCTTTCCCCGTCCGGCCTGCCGGAGGCAACCACACTTGGCCCGTTTGAGCAACCGGAAAAGCTGGTTGCACAAACGGACCAAGCGCGGTTGGGCTGCGCCCAGGCCGGACGGGGAAAGAAACCGAGGCCCTTCCTGTGGGCTTGGCAGCACGGCGAAACGCAACCCGCCCTTCGGGCGTGGCGCGGGCGGTGGGGTAGTGGGTCGCGTGGGCTTGCGGCCGGCGGGTCCGAACAGCGGGCTGGGTTGTGGGGCGCGCAGGGTGGTGCACTGCCGGGTGCGGTGCCGTGGGTGGGGTGGGGGTGGTTGGGGTGGTGCTCTGTCGGTTGGCGGGTGGGCGTGGGCTGCCGGTTGGCGGGTGGTGGTGGGCTGTCGGTTGGCGGGATTGTTGTGAGTGGTGCGTTGGTGGTGTGAGGGGGTGGGGGCAGGCTGTGGGTATGGCGTCGCTGTCTGCGGTGGAAGAGGCTTGGGAGGCTGTTCGGCTTGCTGAGGCCAATCCTGCTCGGTCCGTGCCTGCTGCTCAGCGTGCTTTGCGGCGGGCTGAGCGGGAGGGGGATGTCGAGGCTGTCGCGGTTGCGGAGCAGGCGTGGGGGCATGCCTTGATGCAGACCGGGGACATGGACGAGTGCGTTCGGCGTTTGCGGCGGTCTGTGCGGTGTGCCGAGCGGGTTGGGCGGGGTGAGGTTGCCGGGCGGAGT
This sequence comes from Saccharothrix variisporea, assembly GCF_003634995.1. Lineage (GTDB taxonomy): Bacteria > Actinomycetota > Actinomycetes > Mycobacteriales > Pseudonocardiaceae > Actinosynnema > Actinosynnema variisporeum. The sequence continues at coordinate 1,505,562 of NZ_RBXR01000001.1, forward strand.
CGGATGAAGATGGCGTTCGCCTTGGCTCAGCGGGGGTCCACGCGAGCGGCGTTGCGGGAGGTTGACGCCGCTGTTCGGGTGTTGACCGGGGTGGCGGGGGCCAAGGCTCGGGCGCAGCGGGGGGCCGTGTTCCACCAGATCGGGCGGTTGGACGAGGCGTTCGCCGACTACCAGGTCGCGGTGCGGGTGTTGCGGCGGGCCGGGGATCGGTTGGGGGTGCAGCGGACCATCGTGAACCGGGCGCTGTTGCAGGCCGAGCGGCACGAGTTCGAGGCGGCGCAGCGGGACCTGGTCGAGGCGGACGGGATCGCCCGGGAGCTCGGGCGGGAACTGGCGGTGGGGATCATCACCGGCAACATCGGGTACGTGGCCGGGTTGCGCGGTGACGTGCCGGCGGCGCTGGCGGCGTTCGAGGAGGCCGAGCGGATCATCGGCGGTCAGGGTGGGCAGGTCGCCGCCGTGTTGCAGGACCGGGCGGCGCTGCTGCTGTCCGTGGGGCTGATGACGGAGGCGCGGCAGGTCGCGTTGCGGGCCGTGGAGGCGTTTCGTCGGCACGGGCGGACGTTGAAGGTGCCGGAGATGCAGTTGCTGCTGGCGCAGGTGGCGTTGTCCGAAAGGGACTGGACGACCGCTGCCGGGCACGCCCGGACCGCGTTGCAGGGGTTCAAGGGGCAGGGACGGGCGCGGTGGGTCGCGTTGGCGCGGGCGGTGGTGCTTCAGGCGACCTTGGGTGCGGGTGAACCGGATCGGGTGGCCGCGCGGGACGTCGATGCCACGGTTGCGGCGTTGGCCGGGCGTCCGCTTGCCGCTGTGCAGGCCCGGTTGGACGCGGCGCGGCTCGCCGAGTCGCGGGGGCGGGACGACGTGGCTTCCGGGTATCTGGCGGAGGCGGCGCGGGTGCGGCGGCGAGGGCCGGCGACGTTGCGGGCGCGGGGCTGGTACGCCGAGGCGTTGCGTCGTAGGCGGCATGATCCGGTAGGGGCGATGCGGGCGGCGCGTCAAGGGCTGCGGGTGTTGGACGAGCACCACGCGGCGTTGGCGGCCAGCGACCTGAGGGCGTACTCCGCTGCGCACCGGGCCGAGTTGGTGGATGTGGGGTTGCGGATCGCGCTGGCGGAGGGGCGTCCGGCTCGGGTGTTCGAGTGGGCCGAGCGGGGGCGGGCCAGTCGGTTGCTGGTGCGGCAGGTCCGGCCGCCGGACGACCCACGGCTGGCGGCGCTGCTGCCCGAGTTGCGGGTTGTCACCGCCGAGTTGGACCGGGCGCGGGCCGAGGGCCGGTACACCGGTCGGCTCGTGTCTCGCCAGGTCGAACTGGAACGGCGCATCCGCGACCGGAGCCGGCTGTTGCGGGCCGAGGTGTCGTTGCCGGGGCCGGTGGCGGTGCGGGACCTGGCGGCGGCGTTGGGTGACCGGGTGCTGGTCGAGTACGTGCAAGTGGACGACCGGTTGCTGGCGGTGTCCCTGGTGGACGGTCGGCTGCGGCTGCACGACCTGGCGTCGGGTGCGGAGGTGGCCGAACTGGTGGAACGGGTGGCGTTCGCGTTGCGACTGGGTTCCGCGCGGGCCTCCGTGCTGCTGCGGGACGTGGCCGCGCGCCTGGACGCCCTGCTGCTGCCGTTCCCGGGCGACCGGCCGCTGGTGGTCGTGCCGACCGGGGTTCTGCACAGCCTGCCGTGGTCGGTCCTGCCCTCGTGCGCGGGACGCCCGGTGGCGGTGTCGCCGTCGGCGGCGCTGTGGCACCAGGCGGCGACCCGGCCACCGTCGTCGGGTGAGGTCGTGGTGGCGGGCGGGCCGGGGCTGCCGGGTGCGCGGGAGGAGGCGCAGGCGGTGGCCGCCCTGTACGGCCGGACAGCGTTGGTCGACGGTGAAGCGACCGTGGAGGCCGTGCTGTCGGCGCTGGAGACGGCCGCCACCGCGCACCTCGCCACGCACGGCGTCCTGGCGTCGGACAACCCGCTGTTCTCGGCGCTGCGGTTGCACGACGGCCAGCTGAACGTGCACGACGTGCAACGGCTCAAGCGGGTGCCGGACACCGTGCTGCTGGCGGCGTGCGACGTGGGCCGGTCGGTCGTGGTGTCCGGTGACGAGCTGCTGGGCCTGAGCGCGACCTTCATCGAACGCGGCACGGCCCGCGTGATCGCGTCCGTGGTGCCCATCCCGGACGCCGAGACCAAACCGTTGATGACCGCCGTGCACCGGCACTTGGTGGCGGGCGTGGCACCGGCTCGCGCGCTGGCGTTGGCTCAGCAGGAGGTCGGCCCGTCCGGGTTCGTGTGCATCGGCGCGGGGTGAGACGAGGGCCTGCCGGGTGCTTCCGGCAGGCCCCGGGGAACGGTCACTTCTTCTGGTTGAACCGCAGCATGTTGCCGGCCGGGTCGCGGAAGGCGCAGTCGCGGACGCCGTAGGGCTGGTCCATCGGCTCCTGGAGCACCTCGCCGCCGGCGGCGCGGATGCGCTCGAAGGTGGCGTCGACGTCGTCGGTCGTGAAGATCACACCGCGCAGCAGCCCCTTGGCCAGCAGCTCGGCGGCGGCCTCCTTGTCGGCTGCGGTGGCGTTGGGCGTCGCGACGGCCGGCTCGAGCACGATGTCCACATCGGGCTGACCCGGCGCGCCGACGGTCACCCAGCGCATGCCCTCGAAACCGACGTCGTTGCGCACTTCCAGGCCGAGCGCGTCGCGGTAGAAGTCCAGCGCCTTGTCGTGGTCGTCGACCGCGATGAAACAGGTGGAAACCTTGATGTCCATGCCGGTCACGCTAGTTCCGGGGACCCGGTTTCGCTTCTCCGTTCCTGATCGGTCGCAGGTACATCTTCGCGATGCAGGCGGGGATGGCGGCACCGTCCTCGTGGTCGCGCGCCCGGTAGGCGCTGGGACTCTCCCCGACCAGCTCGGTGAACCGCGTGCTGAACGACCCGAGCGACGTACACCCGACCGCGAAGCACACCTCGGTGACGGAGAGGTCCCCACGGCGCAGGAGAGCTTTCGCGCGCTCGATGCGGCGGGTCATCAGGTAGCTGTAGGGGGTCTCGCCGAACGCGGCGCGGAAGCTGCGCGAGAAGTGACCCGGCGACATGAGGGCGACCCGGGCCAGCGCGGTCACGTCGAGCGGCTGCGCGTAGTCCCGGTCCATGGTGTCGCGGGCACGACGCAGCCGGACGATGTCGTCCAACGGCACCCGACCACGATCTTTCACACCGACCACGATCTCACACGCGCGGCCTCATCGGCGCTGCGATGGGCGGGTTGGCGGGTTGGCGGGTGGGTTGGTGGGTTGGTGGGCTGGCGGGTGGGGAGAGGGCGAGGGCACGGGGTCGGGGCGGCCAGCGGGGCGGCGGGCACGGGCTTGCGGCGGCGCGCGGGCTGGCCGCAGCGGCGGCGGCGGGCGGCAGGCGGCAGGCGGCGGCGCGCCGGCGGCTCGTGCAGTGGCGGGCCGGGCGCGAGGCGAGCTGGCGGCGGGCGTGGCAGTGGTGGTGGAGGCGGGCGGGTGGGGCGTTCGCTGGAGCCTTACGCTGGCCGCGTCGGGCGTGGTCTCCGGCCCCCTCCGACAAAACCCGCGCAACCGGGCTCAGCCGGCCGCCTGCCACGGTGCGAAACGGCCGCCGTCCTGTTCGGATGACGTGTGCAGTCGGCCGTCCGCGCCGATCGCCAGCAGCACCACTCGGCCGTTGCCGTCCACCGCCGCGGTCGGGTAGTCGAGGGGGTCGCCGCCTGCCGACGTGCCGTCGACCGACACCCCGCCGTCCTTGTCGCGGCCGACGACCATCACGCGGTCGTGTGCGTACACCGTTGCCGGGCGGCCGGGGCCATCAGGGCCCGGGGAGCGGGTTGGGGGTGTCCACTTGCCGTTGGTGCGGGTTGTGGTCGCGAGCTCGCCCGTGTCGGCGACGGGGTACACGACGGTGAGAGTGTCGTCTTTGCCGTAGACGGCGCTCGGTGGGCCAGCGGGTGCGGGCCAAGGGCCATCCGAAGGGTTCCACGCACCGGACCAGTGGACGGGCGCGTCCCTCGTCGAACCCAAGACCTCGGGGGTGCCGGACGGGCCGGTCACGGCGGTGAGGCCATCGGTGATGGGCGTGGCACCCGGGCGACCCAACCTCGTCCACGGGCCCCACACGCCGGAACGGTCCTGTTCGGACCGGCTGACGCCGCCGCCTGCGTCGCGCACGAAGACCGCCACGCGGCCATCGGCGTACGCGGCGGCGGTCGGGGTGCCCACGCGGACGTCGCCGGGGTCCGGGCTGCCCAGTGACGCCCAGCCCCGGTCGTCGCGGCACGTGATGTCGTGGCTGTCCAGGAGGCGACCGCAGACCGTTGGGCCGTTCTTGCCCCGGGTCGCCGACAGGCCGAACGCCAGTTTGCCGCCGGGGCCGCCCAGGTCGTCCAGCCGCTCCCAGCGGTCGCCGTGCCGGCGCCAGCCCAGCAGGCGCTTGCCCTGGGGGGCGTACGCCCGGAGGCCGTCGTCGGTGCGGACGACCCACTGGGTGCCGCGGTCCCAGCGGTAGTACATGCGGCGGGGCCAGGCGTCGTAGGACGGGTGGCCGGTCGCGTTGCGGTCGTGGGCCTGGTAGGCCGCGAAGTCGCCGATCTTCTCCTCCTGCCGGGCGGGCGGGAGGTTCACCGGGGAGGCGTCGGTGTTGTAGTCGCGGTAGCCGACCACGACCAGGCGCGGGTGCTCCGGCGAGCGCTGGTAGACCCGAGCGGCCTCCTCGGTGAAGCGCGCGCCCACGACGTGGTCGGGGTGGTCGTGCCAGGGCTTCCACTGCGGGTAGTCCGGGTCCGGGTCGCTGTCCTGCACGCGCAGCACGGTCGGCCGGAAGTCGTCCATGAGCTCGACCAGGACCCTGATCAGGCCGTTCCCGGTGTAGGTGGACGGGCCGGGCATCTTGCCGCCGGTCGGTGTGAGGGTGTCCACCGACACCACTCCCCCGGCCCGGTCCTTCCACAGCCGCCGCAGGGCGCCGCGACCGCCGTCCGCGCGCGGGTCGCCGTCCTCGGGCAGGTTCAGGAACACCAGCGTGACCTGCGGTTTCGCCTTCAGCGTGTAGCGCTCGCCGACCCGGCCGCCGGCGAGGTCCGCCGCGGTGCCGTCCCACTCGTCGGGCACCCCGGCCATCCGCGCGTACGCCGCCCGCGCCCCGGCCTGGCGGGACGCCGAGTAGCCGTTCGCGTCGGGCACCTCGGCCTCGCCGGCGGTGAGGAACACCGTCTCCACCCGCCGCCCGGACCGCACCGCCTCCCGCACGTCGGGGTTCATGAACAGCAGGTCGTCGTCGTGGTGGGCCACGACCTGGAGGTAGGCGACGTCGGACGCGCCGGCCGGGTCGGGTGCGGGCCCGCCACAGGCGATGACCAGCCCGAGGACGAGCGCGGCGAGCGCCACGACCGGTCGTGCCCGTGCCATCGGTTAGCGTCGCCCCCATCCCGCGTGTCGGCGCGGGACAGGCTACCGACACAATGGCGGGCGGGGACCAGCAGGACGGGCGGAGCAACGCAATACGGGTGTCCGGCGTCGGTAATGGGTGTGGACCGCCGCCGATAGTCCCAGGAGTACTCGGAACGACACGGGTCAAGGGGAGTTGTGCGCATCTCAGTCGTGGTGCCGTGCTTCAACGAGGAAGCCGGGCTGGAAGAGCTGTACGCGGCGCTGAGCCGCGTGCTCCCGCCGTTGGGCGGTGACTTCGAGGTCCTGCTCGTCGACGACGGCAGCACCGACAAGACGCTGCCCCTGCTGCGCACGATCGCCGAACGCGACGCCCGGTTCAAGTACCTCGCGCTGAGCCGCAACTTCGGCAAGGAAGCCGCCATGCTGGCGGGCCTGAGCCACGCCACCGGCGACTACGTCGCGATCATGGACGCCGACCTCCAGCACCCGCCCGAGCTGCTGGGCCGCATGGTCGAGATGGTCGGCGCGGGCTACGACCAGGTCATCGCGCGGCGCACCCGCAAGGGCGAGGCCACGGTCCGCAAGCTGGTGTCCACCCTGTACTACAAGATGATCAACAAGGTGATCGACGTCGAGCTGGAGAACGGCGTCGGCGACTTCCGCGTGCTGAGCAGGCGCGCGGTGCAGGCGCTGCTGTCGCTGGGCGAGTACAACCGGTTCTCCAAGGGCCTGTTCGCCTGGATCGGCTTCGACACCGCCGTGATCGACTACGAGAACGTCACCCGCTCGGCCGGCAACAGCAGCTGGACGTTCCGCAAGCTGCTCAACTACGGCATCGACGGCGTCGTGTCGTTCAACTCCAAGCCCCTGCGGGTCGCGATCTACCTGGGCGCGCTGGTCACCGTCCTGGCCTTCGCCTACGCGGTGTGGGTGCTGGTGGACGCGGTGCGCAACGGCGTGGACGCGCCCGGTTACGTGACCCTCATGTGCGGCGTGCTCGTGCTGGGCGGTCTGCAACTGCTGTTCCTGGGCGTGATCGGCGAGTACGTCGGCCGCATCTACTTCGAGTCCAAGCGCCGGCCGCACTTCCTGGTCAAGGAGTCGGCGGGCGCGGGCCACATCCCGGTGACCCTGCCGCTGGGACGCGAGCTGCCCGAGCACGCCGCCGAGGTGCGCGGCGAGGTCGTCGCCGGCCCGTTCGCGGAGCGGTCGACGCCGTGACCGCGAAACTCGGCCGGATCCTCCGGTTCGGACTGGTCGGCGTGCTCAACACGGCCGTGTACTACGCCCTGTACTACCTGTTCCAGCTCGCCCTGCCCTACATGGTCGCGCACGTGACCGCGTTCGTGCTGGCGATGGTCGGCTCGTACTTCATGAACTGCTTCTTCACGTTCCGCACGAAGCCGTCGTGGCGGACGTTCCTGCTGTTCCCGCTGTCGAACGTGACCAACTTCGTGGTCACCAGCACGGGCCTGTGGGTGCTGGTGAGGTGGTTCGCGGTCGACCAGCGCATCGCTCCCCTGCTCGCCGCCGCGGTGGCGATCCCGTTCACGTTCATCGTGGCGCAACTGGTGCTCACCGGCCGGTCGAAGCCCGTCGCGCCACCGATCAGGGAAGAGGAACGGACGTCGTGAGGACGCTCGTCCAGCGGCGGGTGTGGGGCCCGCTGGTCGCGTTCGGCGTGTGCGCCGCGGTCGTGCTGCTGGCCCAGGTGCCGTACCTGCGCAACAGGGTGTTCTACGTGTGGGACGACAGCGCGGTGCAGTTCATGCCCACCTGGCACCACCTGGGGCAACGGCTGCTGGACGGCGACTGGCCGCCGCTGCTGGACGTCGACGGCTGGATGGGCGGCAACCTGCCCGCCGAGGCGTTGTTCGGCATCTGGAACCCGGTCAACCTGGGCAACTACATCCTGGTGTCGCGGTTCGACGACCTCGGGCTGGCCGCGCTGGTGGTCAAGTCGGAGATCCTGGCGCTGCTCGCGCTGGGCGTCTACCTGGTGTGCCGGGAGCACGGCGCCGGGCGCGGGCCGTCGGCGGTGATCGCGATCGCGCTGCCGTTCAGCGGGTTCACCCTGTACTTCGACACCTCGTCGTGGATCGCCGGGCTGATGGCCTTCGCGTGGCTGCCCTACACGTGGTGGGCGGCGCGGCGGGCGGCGCGGGGCGCGTCGAGCCCGTTGTGGGCGATCTTGTTCGGGGCGCTGGCGGTGACCACGGGCAACCCGTACGGGCTGCTGGGCGTGTGCGTGGTGCTGGCGGCGTTGCTGGTGGAGAACTGGCTGCGCCGGGACCGGGCGGCGATGCTCAAGCTGGTCCTGATCGGCGGGCTGGTGGCGATGTTCGTGCCGCTGGTGTACCTGCCGCTGCTGGGGACGTCGTCGGTGACCGCGCGCGCCGGGCAGGGGTTCGCCAGCGACGGCATCCTGATGCCGCGCCTGTCGGACCTGCTGTCGATGAGCATGCCCAGCCACCGGCCGATGATCCGCACGTTCAGCCTGGACTACCGGCTGCACACGCCGGGCGTGTACTTCACGTGGTTCCTGGTGCCGCTGCTGCCGTGGCTGCACTGGCGGCGGCTGCGCGAGCGGTGGCGGGAGCTGTCGGGCGTGCTCGTCGTGCTCACGGCGTACGTGCTGCTGGCGATCGGCCCGTCGAACATGTGGATGTTCCGCTTCCCGCTGCGCCACCTGGAGGTCGTCTACCTGGCGATCGGCGTGCTGTTCGCGGTGGCGTTCACCGGCGGGCCGCGGTTCGACCACGTCCGGCGGCGGGTGGCGGCGACGGTCGCGGCGGTGCTGCTGTCGGGGTACCTGAGCTTCGCCGCCCAGCCGTGGCAGTGGCGGCAGCACGTGACGGCGTTCGCGCTGCTGGCGGTCGGGGTCGCGGTGTCGGTGGCGCTGGCCCGGTTCGTGCGCCCGCAGGCCACTTACGCGGCGCTGGTCGCGGGTGTGGGCGCGGCGCTGTTCCTGCAGATGTCGTGGTTCCCGGTGAACCTGGACGTGGCCGGGTACGGGTTCCCCAAGTCGGTGAAGGAGCTGAAGGCGCAGGCCCCGCCGCACGAGGGCACGACGTTCCCGGTCGGCACCGTGCTGCCGGGCAACGTGGGCCTGGTGACGGACCTGAAGTCCACCGGGTCGTACTCGGGCATGTCGTTCCGCGAGTTCGCCACGGCGACCTGCATGAACTACAAGGGCACGACGTGCGCCGCGAGCTTCCAGCAGATCCTCTCACCGACCGCCGTCGACGGGCGTGCGCTGGTGGACCTGCTGCGGGTCGGCACGATCCTGGTGCAGAACGACGTGCTGCCCGACGTCCAGGCCCCACCCGGGTGGCACATCGCGGACCGGACCGCCACGCACACGGCCCTGCGCCGCGACCAGCCCCTGCCGTGGCCGGGCGGTCGACTGTCCCACGCGTCCCCCGGCGTGCGCGTGACCTCGGACGTCTCACCGGACGACCGGGACGAGACGGTGAAGTTCACCAAGGACCGGGGGCAGTCGGGCTCGGTGGTGTTCGCCCGCCTCGCGTGGCCGGGGTACCGGGCAGAGCTGAACGGCCGCGAGCTGGCGACCCGACAGGGACCGGCGGGCCTGCTGGTGGTGGACCTGCCCGCGGACGCCGAGACCGGCGAGCTGACCATCCGCTGGACCCCGCCGGGCCTGGGCCTGGGCGTCGGCTTGGCCCTCGCGGGCCTGCTCGGGGCCTTGGCCTACGCCGTGATCAGCCGCCGACGCCCGAGGCGCGACCGCACTGTGCCTGCGGCGGAGGCACCTCAGGACCTCGCGGTCGCCAACGCCTGACGAACTGCCAAACCGACTGCCCGCCCAACTCCTCCGACCACCGCACGCGAGGATTTGTCGGTGCCCCGTGCGACGATCGAAGCGGGGGCCGGAGGCCACGGCCGCTGCGACACCGCGGCTCCGACACCGCAGCCCCGGCCCACTCGGCCGGCGTCACAGGGCGTCAGCAGGACTTGCGCAGGACGGTGCCGGAGGTGCCGGGCAGCGAGACCGACGTGACCGGCACGTTGCGCTCGTCCGCGTACGGCTCGGCCAGTTCGACCCGGACCGCCGGTGACCCGGTCGGGTTCGCGTTGACGATCACCGCGCCGCAGGTGAAGTCACGCTGGAACAGCTTCGACCCGATCTCGCGGTAGGGCTTCTCGGCCTTGCCCAGGTTCCAGTGGTACATGGGGTCGCGCGCGGTCGGGTCGCCGTAGTCGTCGGTCTTGTCCATCTCGGCGATGGCGGCCTTGTCACCCACGACGAGGAAGTAGCTCGCCATCGCGTACCGCAGCGGCTGGGTGCGGTTCGGGCTGAAGTGCGGCTGCACCCAGGTCAGCTTGCCGCGCCGCTCGTTGGCCGCGATCTCGGCGACCTGGCGGCTCCAGCCCTGGTCGTAGTCGGGCAGCAGGTTGTCGTTGGAGAACGTGATCCACCACTCGTCGAAACCGCCGTCGAGGTGCTCGGTGTAGGCCTCCCAGCCGCCGGTGTGCAGGCGGGCGTTGGACAGGTTGGCCACGGTCTTCAGCTTCGCCTCGGTGAACTTGGGGCGGGTGTTGGCGAGCATCGCCTTGTAGGCGGCCTGGATTGCGGCGTCGGTCGGGTACTTCTTCGGGCAGACGCCGGGGTGGTAGGCGTCGCACGGGAACAGGGCGTTGTCCATGAACACGCCGTCGAAGCCGCCGGCCTTGGCGTCGGCGATCACGTTGTCGGCCCAGGTGTTCTGGTAGGCGGTGTTGCCGACGTCCATCTGCCAGTGGCCGGGATAGCCGTCGTACTCCAGGCGCTTGCCCTTGCCGTCGACCAGGAACCAGTCGGGGTGCTTCTTGTCGGCCTCGCAGTAGCCCACGCCGGCGGGGAGGTGCTTGTCGTCCACGCCGCCCCGGCAGGCGTAGCTGCGCGTGGAGGAGAGGTCCTTGTAGACGAAGACCTGGACGTCGGGGTTGTAGTGCTTGATGCGGCGGCCGATGTCGTGCTCCCAGGCGTTGAGCACGATGTAGGCGTGCCGTCGGGCTTCGGCGGCCAACATCCACTCCGGCGTGGGCGTGCCGTTGAGGTGCAACCAGAACGACCGCGCGTGCCCGACCCCGACGTACGAGTCCCCGGCGGCAGGCGTGACGACCACAGCCACCATCATCCCCACCACCGCGACCAGCCGACCACCCCACCCACTCATGACCCACCTCGCCGCCCGCATGACACCGCCACCCCACGTCCGGGTGACGGCCCCGGTCACACTGCGTCCACTGTGGAGTGTCTACCCCGGTGCGGGGCGGCGAAACGTCGCCCGCCCACTCCGATTTCGGCACAACCGACCGACCAGTACTCACAAAGGGAATTCTGCAACGGAAATCTTCGCGTCGCACTACTCCGGAAGCGCGTGGATCGGCATGATTGCCGGGGTGGACGCAGAACCGCAGCACGGGCACGCGACTGTGCTCCATCGGATGACTCCCAGCCCTGCCGCGACGTCGAACTCGCTGTCGGGCCGGGTCGCGGGTCACGTGGTGCAAGCTGGGCACATCCACCAGGTAGACCTGCGGACCGGGGCGCCGGTCCGCACCCGGTACCACCTCCAAGTCCGCCGCATAGCACCCGGCGAACTGGTGGGCAGATCCGCCGAACTAGAGGAACTCGCGGCTTTTTGCACCTCGCCCGATCCATTCCCGAACTATTGGTGGTGGCGGGCCGACGCGTGGTCGGGAAAATCCGCGCTCATGGCGTGGTTCGCGCTGCACCCACCCGCCGGAGTGCGAGTGGTGTCGTTCTTCGTGACCGCACGCTTGCACGGTCAGAACGACCGGTCGGCCTTCGTCGACAACGTGCTGGAACAACTCCTCGCCCTCCTCGGCGAGGACATGCCGCAGTTCCTCGGGGAGTCCACCCGGGAAGCCCACCTCCTCGGCCTGCTCGCCGACGCCGCCGAGGCGTGCCGTACCCGGGACGAGCGGTTGGTCCTGCTGGTCGACGGTCTCGACGAGGACCGCGGTGTGGACACCGGACCCGACGTCCACAGCATCGCGGCACTGCTGCCGGTCGAGCCACCAGCGGGTATGCGGGTCGTCGTCTCCGGCCGGCCCAACCCGCCCATCCCCTCCGACGTCCCGCGCCACCACCCGCTCCGCCGGGGCGCGGTCGTCAGGGACCTGGCCCCGTCGCCGGAGGCGCACGCCGTGCGCGCCGAGATGGAACGCGAGCTCCGCAACCTCGTGCACGGCGGTCCGACCGAGCGGGACCTCCTCGGTCTGGTGGCCGCCACCGGCGGCGGCCTGACCGCCGGCGACCTCGCCGCGCTCACCGGCCGGTCGGAGTGGCAGGTCGGAGACCACCTCGCCACCGTGACGGGGCGCAGCTTCGCTCGACGGGATCCGGGCCACCACCCGGGTGACACCCGGGAGGTGTACGTCCTGGCGCACGAGGAACTCCAGGCCGCCGCCCTGGACATGCTGGGACCGTCCCGGCTGGCCGAGTACCGGGAACGCGTGCACCGGTGGGCCGACCGCTACCGGGCGCTGCGCTGGCCGCCGGACACCCCGGAGTACCTGCTGCGCGGCTACTACCCGATGTTGGTCGCCGCGGGCGACTCGACCCGCATGGTGGCGTGCGCGACCGACCCGGACCGGCACGACCGCATGCTCGACCTGTCCGGCGGTGACGCCGCGAGCCTGGCCGAGGTGACCACGGCGCAGCACGTGCTGGTGTCCGGCGAGCAGCCGGACGTCACCGAGATGATCCGGCTCGCCGTCCACCGGGACCACCTCGTCGAGCGCAACAGCGGGGTCCCGGTCGACCTCCCGGCGGTGTGGGCGCGGATCGGACACCCCAACCGCGCCGAGTCGATCGCCGACTCGATGCCCGACCTCGCCAACCGCGCCCGCGCTCTCGCCGGGGTCGCGGCGGCGACGACCGGACGCGGCGACCGTGCGACCACCCTGCTGGACCACGCCGAGCACATCGCCAGGGCGATCGGCGACCAGCCTCGCCGGGAAGACGCGCTGGTCGCCGTCGCTCGCACGGCCGCCGCGCTGGGCGAGGTGCGGCGGGCGGAAGACATCGCGCGGTCGCTGGCCGACCCGGCGTCCCGGGCGACCGCGTGGACCGGGATCGCGTCCGCCCTCGGCGACCACGTTCACCTGGACGCCGCCGAGTTCGAGGCACGTGCGTCGCGCGATCACGCCGAGCAGGCGTGGCTGCTCGGCTCGGTGCTGCGGGTGGCGGCGGAACTCGGCGAGTGGGGCAGGGCCGAGGCCATCGCCCGCTCCCTCGCGAACCCGGTGTCGCGGAACCACGCCCTGTTGTCCGTGGCGTCCGCCGCGGCCGCGCGTGCGGTGGACAAAGCCCGCTGCGGCAACAACATGCTCGCCTACGCCGAGGCGGTCGCGAGATCGGCGACGGCGTGCGCCGACCAGGTCTCCACCTTCGCCTCGCTCGCCCGGACGGCCGCCGCGGTCGGGGACCACGAGCGCGCGGCGCGGCTGGTCGACACCGCGGAACGGACCGCATTGGCGCTCGACCACCCCACCGCGCGGGCGTGGGCGCTCACCTCCGCGGCCCGCTGCGCGGCGGTGGCGGGCGAGGACGTCCGGGCGCGGTCCCTGGTGCGGGAGGCCGAGAGCGTCGTGGTGACGATCCGGTCCCCCGTCGAGCGCACCAGGCTGGCGGCGGCGCTGGCGGAGGCGACCGCGCACGTCGGTGAACCCGCTCGCGCCGAGGCTCTCGCCCGTGCGATCAACGATCCCGCGGCGAGGGCGGAAGCACTCGCCAAGGTGGTGCGCGCCGCCGTGGACGCCGGGGAGTTCGCCCGGGCCGAGATCCTCGCGGGTGCCATCGACTGCACGCGGGTGCGCACGGCAGCGTTGACGATGCTGGTCCGGCAGGCCTGCGCCCGCGGTGAGCTGCGCCGAGCCGAGGCAGTGGCCCGGTCCGTCGACGACCCGGCCGAACGAGCGCGCGCCCTCACCACCGTCGCCGGGGCGGCGGTCGGCGCCGGGGCCGAGGACCGGGCCGCGACCTTGTTGCAGCAGGCGGAGACAGCGGCCCGCGCGACCAGCGACTCGGCGGAACGGGCACGGGCGCTGAGCCGGGTCGCCGCACTGGTGGCCCCCTCGGACGACCCGGCGCGCGTGGCGGGCGTCCTCGACCGGGTCGAGCGCCTGTCCACGTCCGTCACCGGTGCGGCCGAACGCGGCTGGGTGTTGGCGTCCGTGGCCGAGGCGGCGGCAGCAGTCGGTCAGCTCGCACGAGCGGAGCGCACGGCGGGGCTGATCGCCAACCACGCGGAGCGCGCCCGCGCTCTTGCGTCGGTCGGACACGCCGCCGCGAGGACCGGTGACCTCACTCGCGCCGAGAACATCGCGGACGCGGTCACGGACATCGGCGAGCGGGCGGCGGTCCTGGTCGCGGTCGCGCGCGCCGCCGCGGATGCAGGCAATCCAGGACGGGCGTCGAAAGCCCTGGCGCGGCTGCACACCCTCGCCGACAGCGCGATCGACCACCGCAGCCGCGCGGCGGTGCTGGCCGCGGTGGCGGAGGCCGCGGCCGGCATGGGCGACCTGCCCGGGTTCCGCGCCGCTGTCGGCGAGATCACCGGCGTCACCGACCGGGCCGCTCCCCTGTCCGCGCTCGTGCGGACGGCGGTGGAACTCGGCCAGTTCGCCGACGCGGCGGGCATCGCACGGTGCATCGCCGACCCAGCCGACCAAGCCGAGGCCTTGTGGTCGGTGGCCGCGGCGGCGGCTCGAGCGGGCAGCTTCGCCGACGCGGTCGCGGTCGGCCGCACCATCCCGGGAGCCGTCCGGCAGACCCGCGCGCTGGCGGCGATCGTCCGCGCCACGGCGGGGTCGGTACTGGAGGAGCGCGGCGTCGAACTGCTGGAGTACGCCGACGCGATCGCGCACGCCGTGGTCGACCCGACCGAACGCGCCCTCGCGCTGACGGCGGTGGTCGACGCCGCCGCCGGCTTGGGCCGGCTCCAGCGGGCCCAGGAGGTCGCGCGGGCGATCACCAAACCGTCCGAACAGGCGACCGCCCTGCTGACCGTGCTGCGGGCCGCGATCCGGGCCGACGACCTCGACCGCGCGGAGGCCGTGGCGCGCGGCATGGCCAACCCGGCCGACCGGGCTTGGGCACTGACCGAGGCGGCGGACGCGGCCTCGGCCGCCGGGCACCGGGTACGTGCCCACCTGCTGCTCGACGACGCCGGCCACACGGCTGCGCGGATCACCAACCCGGTGGAGCGGTCCCGGACGCTGACGTCCGTCGCCCTGGCGGCGCGGGCCCACTCCCCCGATCGCGCCGACGAACTGCTCGACGAGGCCGAGAACATCGCCCGGTCCCTCCGAGATTCGGCACTCCAGACCTCCGCGTACCGGGCGCTGGCCGACGACACCGGTCCGGCGCGCCGGGCCCGCGCGATCGCCCGGATCTTCCTGGTCAACCGTTGGCCCACCGCGCTCGAGGCCGTGGGTGACCTCATGCCGCAAGCGTGCTCGCGGATCGCCGACGAGCTGGCGGCTATCGCCGAGTCCTCGGTGGTTGCGCGAACCGCTTGACGCCGAGCAGCTCGCCGGGATGTCCCTCAGCCGACCACCGCCAGCCAGGAGTGGCGGGCCACCGCTCGGGTGAACTCGCGGAGGTGGAGGCCTGCTCGGAGCCAGGCGGTGGGGAAGGCTTCGGTGTCGTCGTGGACCACTCGGCCGAAGGCGTCGCGGGTGCGGTCGTGGCAGGTGGTGGCCAGGTCGGTGAGGAGGGTTGCGGTGGTGGTCAGGCCGGTGGCGGCGAGGGTGGTGGCGGCTCTGGCGGTGGAGGGTGGGGCTCCGGCCGGGCGGCCGCCGAGGGTGATGCGGTGCAGGGCGTTCGCCAGGGGGTGGAGTGGGGGTGGGACGTGGGGTAGGAGGGTTGCGGGCGCGGGTGGGGGTGGGGCGGATTTGGTGGCTCGGGGTTCGGTGGGTTGGGGCTCGGGGGTGGGCAGGTAGGAAGGCTGGAGGTGGTCCAGGGTCAGGTCGGCGTGGCCTTGGAGGGCTGCCGGGAGGGTGAGGGCGCCGGACACCGCCAGGGCTGTTGCCGTTCCGGGGGTGTCGAGGGTCGGGCGGGCGATGACGCGGAGGTGCAGGCCGGGCGCGGTGGCCAGGACGCGGAGGTTTTCGCGGGTGGTGGCGTTGTCGCCGGTCAGGTCGAGGGTGCCGGTGGGGGTGGTCAGGCGCAGGGTCTGGCCGTGGGCGCCTGCCACCGTGCCCTCGGCGAAGAGCAGGGTCGGGGGGCGGTGGGATTCGGGGCTGGTGAGGGCGGTGAAAGCGGCGGTGACCTGGTCGGACAGGGGGCGGGACCAGAGGTCTGACAGGGGTGGTGAGTTCCAGTCGGCGCCCTGGGCCGCTACCGCACGGACCTGTTTGCCGGCGCCGAGGCGGTGGTCGGGAGAGGCGGTGCCGCCGGAGAGCAGGAGGCCCGCTCGGCCCAGCCCGCGGTGGGTCAGGCCGGACTCGCCGATCGCCACCGGGCCGTTCGCGGCGGCGGGCACGCGTTCCGGGCCGCCGGGCAGGATCGACGGGACGGTCCACAGGGTGCCGGTGTCGTCCACCAGGTGGGTGACGACCCCGCCGTAACCCGATGTGGTGACGACGGCTTCGGTGCACAGGCCGTACAGGCGCAGCGAGCCGATCGGGCGGTACTCGCGCCTGGCCGTGCCGCGCTCGGCGGTGGTGGCGGTGGGTGCGGTGCGGAGGTCGTGGCAGAGCAGCATCAGGTCCACGAGTTCTGCCGCCAGCACCTCGCGGTCGAACGTCGAGTCGCCGGCGCGGCAGGCCGCGAGGGACGCGGCGATGCGGAGGCCGGAGGCTGCGGCGCGGTGCAGGCCGGCGACCCGGGCGCTGTGCACGGCCCGGAGCAACCCTGCCCGCACAACCGCGCCGCTGCCGGTCGCCCCGGCTCGGAGGACGGTCGCGCACGCTGCCCAGAGTGCGGCGGCGGCGGCACGTTCGTCCGGCCGGACCTCGGTCGCCGGATCGGAGGGGGAGGTGGACGCGCGGGTGGAGGCGCGGGTGGAGGCGCGGGCTTCGGCGGCTGGGGTGGAGGCGGCTGGGGTGGAGGCGGCTGGGGGTGTGCCCTCGGCGGGGGCAGCCGGGTCCGTGCCCTCGGTGGGGGCGGCCGGGGTGGTTGTGGCGGGGTCGGTGATGGGGGCTGCTGCTACTGCCACGCCTCGGTGGAGGCACTTGGGTGCGAGCAGGCAGGTGCAGGTCAGTTCGGTCGCGTCGGTGAGGACGCCGTCGTGGAGGGTCCAGGTGAGGGTGGTCTCCGGGTCGAGTTCGGCGCGGGCCTCGGCGAGGGTTGCCGTGATCTCCCACGTCGGCACCCGGTCCAGGGCGGCGTCGACGCGTTTGCGCAGGCGGGGTGGGAGGGCGTCCAGGACGTCGGCCACCACTGCGGGGGCCACCGGGGGCAGGGTCACGAGCGCACCTTCTCCCCCACCCAGCGGGCCAGTTCCTGGGGGCTCAGCGCCGCCACCGGCATTCCGGCCGCGACGAGCGCGCCCGCGACGGACGTCGAGTAGCGCGCCTTGCCCCTGTCGTCCAGGCTCGCGCAGCCCAGCACGGTCACGCCCGACGTGACCAGTTCCCGCACCTGCGCCACGAGGGAGCCCACCGGGCCGCCCTCCTCGAAGTCGCTGACCAGCACCACCATCGTCCGTTCCGGAACGGTCACCAGGGAACGGGCGTGCCGCAGCGCGCCCGCGATGTGCGTGCCGCCGCCGACCCGCACCTCCAGCAGCAGGGACAACGGGTCGGCGACCCGGTCGGTGAGGTCCACGACCTCGGTCGAGAACGCCAGGAAGTGCGTGGTCAGCGCGGGCACGCCGGCGAACACGGCGGCGGTCAGCGCGGACCACACCGTGGAGGCCTCCATCGAGCCGGAGACGTCCACCACCAGCACCAACCGCCAGTCACTGGCCTTGCGGCCGCGTGTTCGGAAGATCGGGCGCTCCGGCACGACCAGCAGTCGGCCGTCCTCGGTGCGCCGGGCGGTGGCGAGGTTGGCGCGCAGCGTGCGGGGCAGGTCCAGGCGCCCACCGGGTCTCCTGGTCGGGACGGGCAGCTGGATGCCGGTCAACGCCGGGCGGACCCGGTTGGCCAGTTGGGCGGTCAGCTCCTCGACCAGCCGCTTCACCAGCGGGCGGAGCCGGGCCAGGGCCTGCTCGGACAGGCCGCCGGCCAGCGACAGCACGTTGCGCAGGAGGTCCACGGACGGACGGACCGACTCCGGGTCGATCGCCATCGCGGCCTCGATGCGCCCACCCTCGGCGGCGGCGGCCAGGACCTCCTCGCGGACCCGTTCGCCGAACAGGTCGGCCAGCTCCTCCGACCACTCCCGGACGTCGGGGAACGGCGCGGACCGGTCCGCGCCCAGGTCGCCGCGGTTCGCACCTTCGCCGCGGTCCTGGCCGTAGAGCTCGTCGAGGGCGGCGGCGTAGCGGGCGGCACCGGGCGGGCGTTCGCCGCGCGAGCCCAGCACCAGCCGCCACCGCACGATGGGTTGGAGGGTGGACCCCGGGTCGACTTCGGGAGTCGTGGTGGGAGGGGTTGTGGGAGCGGCCGAGGTGGCGGTGGGTGCATGGACAGCGTCCACAGTGGAGGGTGCCAGGTCGTGGGCGCGCAGGGATTCCAGGGCGGCCAGTTCGGCGTTGAGCCACACCGCGAGCAGGTCGGGATCGGGGCTGCCCGGGACGTCCACCCGGTCGCCGGTGCGTTCCTCGACCACCGCCAGGACGCGGGTGCGGGCCGCCGGGCCGACCGACGTGAACGCGCCGCGCAGTGCGGGGAGGCGGGACAGGAAGTCCTTGTCGGGCAAGGCACTCACGCGGTCCAGCAGCGGGTCCAGGGCCTCCGGGGTTTCCAGCAGGGGACCGGCGGCGGCCAGGACACCGGTCAGGCCTTGGCGCAGCACGGTCCGGCGCTCGGGGGTGGTGGCGTTGTCGATCCAGGACGCGATGCGTTCCCCCAGGTCGACCGGGGTGGCCAGACCCAGGAGGACGCGGGCGGCACCCGCGGCACCGGCGATCATCGGCACGCCCTCGTCGGACAGCCGCCGCAGTGCGGAGGCCAGGCGCAGGCCCGTGCCGTGGGTGTCGTGCCGCCGGCCCAGCTCGACCAGGGCGTGGGCGTCAGCCGGGTCCTCCGAGCCCGCCAGGCCGTCCAGTTGCGCGACGGCAGCGGTCTCCAGTTCGCGGACCAGGTGGGGATGGGCGGCGAGGACGTCCGACGGTGTGCCCGGGATGTGGCCGGCTGCCAGGCGGTCCAGCAGGGACAGGGCGTTCAGCAGGTCGTTCAGGGTGCCAGCGGAAGGCAGCACGGTGGCCGCGTCGGCCAGCAAATCTCCGACGAGGTCGGGCAGACCGCAGCGGGCGGCGTCGTCGAGGTCGGTCAGGACGCCGATCGGCGTGGGACCGCCGCGCTGGTCGCGTTCGGCGCGGCGGGCGCGGAGGCGGCCGTGCGCGGCCAGGGGCAGGGTGGTGCCCCACAGGCCGGCCACCGGCAGGGTCGCGGCGGTGGCCGGGGTCCACGCGGCCTTCCACCGGGTGGTCAGCGCGTCGCCCCCGCCGACGCCGGTGGTCGCGGTCTCCTCCGCGTAGGAGACGCCCAGGACGGCCAGGCGGCGCAGGGCGATCTCACGCCGGGCGTCGAGGTCGGACCGCAGCGGGTCCAGGCGCAGGTCCGCCGGGTCGCGCGTGCCGGGACCGGGGAGGCGGAGGTCGGCCAGGAGGTCCTCCACGGCCGGGGCCAGGCCCGAGCGCGGTGTGCCGGGCGCGAGGACGCCCGTGCGGTGGCCGACGAGAACGTCCCCGGCGGCTCTGGCCACCACCCGGCCCCGGCCCAGCGGTTCGGCGTGGGTGAGGACGGACTGGACCGCCTCCACCACCTCGCCCCGGCCCGGGGCGGGCAGGCCGCGCAGGCGCGCCAGGTCGACCGCCATCCGCAGCGCTTCCCTGGCCTCGCCGGGACCGGCGGGGTGGCCCAGTTCCCGGACCCGCGCGCAGATCCGCACGATCACGGTCGCGGCGGCGGACTCGATCGCGGCCGGGTCTCCCCCGGCCTCCAGCACGGCCTGCTGCCACTCGGGGTCGCGGATGCCCGCCGGGTAGCCGGACCGCTCGTCCAGCAGCGAGAACGCATACGGGACGAGAGAAGTCACCAGGTCGGCCGACGTGTCCACTGTGGACTCGCCCGTCGCGGGCTCCAGCAGGGCCGCCGCGTGGAACGAGCCGACCACCGCCGCGCAGCGCCGGTCGCCGACACCGGCCACCGCGTCGCGCATCCACGCTTCGCGGCGCAGGTCGAACGGGTCCACACCGGGGCCGTCCGCGGCGTCGCGGCGCAGCGCCCAGCCGACCAGCAGGGCCGCCCGCCGCACCGCCTCCGGTGCCTGGCCGGGCGCGGCGGCCTCGACCAGGCGGTCCCACAGGTCGTCGCCCTCCCGACCGGTGACCGCGCGCCGCAGCGCGTCGGCCAGCGGTGTGCCGGTGGCGGCGGCGGGTGTGTGGCCGGAGCCGCGCTGGGACAGGGGCAGGTCGCAGGTGCGGACCTCGACCCCGTGTCGGAAGGCCCAGCGGATCGCCGCCAGCTCGGGCGAGAAGTCGGCGAACGGGTAGAACGCCAGGCCGCTGCCGTCGCGGTGCGCGCCGGACAGGGCGACCGGGGCGGTGAGGCCGGGGTCGGCCAGGTGCGGCAGCCACGAGCCGAGCTCCTCGGGCAGCTCGACCAGGAGCACCTCCGGGTCGGCCGCCGCGAGGAGGTCGGGCATGACGGCGGCCAGGGCGGGCGAGTGGTGCCGCACGCCGATGAGGACGGGCGCGCGGTGCTCGGCCAGTCGGGCGGCGACCTCGCGCGCGCCGCCCGACTCCGGGGGCGAAGTGGGGTCAGGCGTCGAGGACATCGCGGAGTTCCCAGAGGCGTCGCCAGGTTCGGGCGCCGGACTCGGCTCGGCGGCGGACGGCGCCGTCCCAGTAGCCCAACAACTTCGCCGCGTCGGTCGGGTCGTCCTTGCGGACCACTCCGAGCAGGTGGCCGGGCAGCAGGGACAGCGGGTCGCGGTCGCCGGGGAAGTAGGCGTCGGACAGGCCCAGCGCGGTGGCCACCGAGACCGCCTCCGCCGTGCTCATCACCGTGGACGGCCGCTCGACCGCCCAGCCCTCCTCCGACACCCCGTTGCGGAGGTCCCGGAAGGCCGTGACCAACACCTCCAGCACCACGTCGTCCACCGCGAACGGCGCACGCACCCGTTCCAGCGCCGCCGTGGCCTGCCGCCGCACCAACTCCGTCTCCGCGGCGAGGGACCCGATCGGGCCGACCGCCTCGAAGTTGAACCGGCGTTTGAGCGCCGCCGACATCTCCGACACGCCCCGGTCCCGCAGGTTCGCCGTGGCGATCACGGTGAACCCGGGTGCGGCGTGCACGGCCTCGCTCTCCGTGCCGGACAGCTCGGGCACCGCGATCCGCCGGTCGGACAGGATCGACACCAGCGCGTCCTGCACCTCCGGCAGGCAGCGGGTGACCTCCTCGACCCGCACCACGCCGCCGTTGCGCATCGCGTTGAGCACCGGCGACGGCACCAGCGCACGCGGTGTCGGCCCCTCGGCCAGCAGCAGGGCGTAGTTCCAGCCGTAGCGCAGCTGGTCCTCGGTGGTGCCGGCGGTGCCCTGGACAACCAGCTGGCTGCTGCCCGACACGGCCGCCGCCAGCAGCTCCGACAGCATGGACTTCGCCGTGCCCGGCTCGCCGACCAGCAGCAGGCCGCGCTCACCGGCGAGGGTCACCACGGCCCGTTCGACCAGGGCCCGCTCCCCCACGAACTTCGGGCTGATCACCAGCCGCGCGGGCAGCCCGTCGACGGGTGCGGGCAACGCCAACGGGTCGCCGCTGCCCATCACGAACGTGACCACCGCGCGGGGCGTGAGCCGCCAGCCCGGCGGGCGCGGGCCGTCGTCGTAGGCGGCCAGGAACGCCAACTCCTCGCGGTAGGCGTCCTCGGCCGGTTCGATCTGCCGTGCGGCGGTCACCGTCGTCCTCCGGTCTTGAGCTCTTCGTAAGCGGGGGCGTCGCCGTCCAGCACGCGCCGCCAGGCACGCGCGAACAGGTCGGCGACGGGCTCGCGGGGCACGATCACCCCGGCGGGCTCGGTGGTGAAGCCGAACATCGGCGCCTTCCACGACTCCAGCGGCAGGTGCGGGCTGCCCAGCGCGAGCCACCCGCCGGGCAGGAACAGCGACCGCCCCGCCCGGGACCGCTTCGCCGTGAGCACCAGGTCGGTCGCGGCCAGCGCCTCGCGGGCCCCGCGCAGCCGGGCCGGCTTCCACCCGGTCCACCGGGCCACGTTGGCGTCGGTCGGGTCCGGCAGCGCCAGCAGTTGCAGGTACAGCACGGCGGCGTCCTCCGGCAGGCCGGTCTTCGCCGCGACCTCCGCGACCAGGCCGGGCACGGACACCGTCGGGTCCTGGAAGTACACGTCCGGATCGGTGTCGGCCCGCGCCGAGCACGCCGCGGCGAGGGACGCCTCGCCCAGCACGTCCAGCGCCGCCACCAGGTGGTTCGCGTAGCTGATCTCGGCCAGCGCGGCCAGCTCCGCCCGGTCCCCCGGGCCGACCAGGCTCACGTGGACGACGGCCTTGCTGTAGTGGTCGTTGCTGCGGATCACCGACAGCCACGGCCGCGCCTGGAGCACCTCGCCTTCCGGTGCCTCGGCGACGCCGAGCAGGTTGTGCAGCGACTTGGACTCGATCCACGAGTTCAGCTCGATGAGGAACCCCGGGTGGGCGACCCGCTGCCGCACGAGGTCCAACGCCACCGGGAGGGCCGAGCGCAGCGGCGAGGCGGCGGGCAGCCGGTAGGCCAGCCACGCCAGCACCTCGGGCACCGAGTGCAGCTCCGCGACCCCGAAGCCCCCGGGTTCGCGGGCGACCACCGACCCGCCGTCCAGCCGCGCGTCCCGGTCCAGCGTGAGCCACGGCGTGGTCTCCGGGTTGACCACGCCGGTGACGTACTCGCCGCCGGACCGGACGGGCAGCTTCACCGCGTCGGCCAGCACGTCGTCGGGCACCGGGCGGCGCACGCCCTTCTCCGCGATCCACACCGCCGCCACGGCCTCGACGTCGGGACCGCTGGTCCACAGGTCGGCCGGGTCGGCGGGCACGGCCGCCGCCAGCAGCCGCCGCCGGAACCCGTCGTCCAGGGGTCGCAGCCGCTCCTTCGCGGTCTTCGCGCCCGCCGCGGACAGGTCGAGCAGCTTGCGCTCGGCGGTGCTCAGGTAGGTGGACTGCCAGGTGTCCACGCCGGGCATGCCGGCCAGCAGCACGGTCGCCTCGGCCGTGCCCACGCCGGTGCGCTCGGCGAACTCGGCCACCGCCGCCGGGAACCACGGCGCCGGACCGCGTTCGGCCAGCACCGCCAGGAACCGCCGGATGCGCTCGGACCCGAACGGGGTGTCGACCTCCCGCGCGGTGTCCAACCGCCAGCCGCGGGGCAGCTCGAACCGGCCCGGCGTGACCGCGTACTGGATGCCGTCGTACCGGTTGTCCCCGTTGTAGATCCACTGTTCCTGGAACACCGCCACGAACCCGCCCTCCACGGGGGTGACGCGGTGCTTGGGGTTGGCCTGGCCCTCCGGCACGGCAGCGCTGACCAGCCGCCAGTGCCCCGGCGCGTCGGCGAGCCCGTGGTCGGCGATCGCGCCCAGGAGCACGGTCAGCGCGTCCCGGTGCTCGGGCGGGGTCAGCGGGGACGCGGCGCGGTGGGCCAGCGCCGCCAGGTCCGGCAGCCACAACCACCACCACGTGGGGCTGTGCTCGCCGAGCTCGCGGCCGGCCGTCCCCCCTGCGGCGGTCGCGGCCACGGCGGCCAGTTCCGCGATCTGCTGGGGCGCGCGGGTCTCCACCGTGCCGGAGCTGCCCGACGTCGAGTCGAACCACGACAGCGCCGCGCGCATCGCGTCCTCGGTGACCACCGGGCCGCGCGGGGCGAACACCGACGTGTCGACCTGGCGGGCCCGCGCGGCGATCTCGCCGTAGCGGCGGTAGCGGACCAGCAGGTCGGCCGCCCGCCGCACCAGCTCGACCACGCCCGCCAGCAGACCGGGGTGGGTCAGGCCGGGCAGGTGCCGCCGGACCGCGCGCACCACCTCGTGGTCGTGGTCGCCGCCCGCGAACGCCGCCAGCCGCTCCGACCGGCTCCGGGCGTCGGGCGCGTCCAGGGCCGCCGCGATCATGGCGTCCACGGCCTCGCGGGACACCGCCCGCAGCGCCGCCGACCCGGCCTCGTCACGCGGCTTGAGCACGTGCCACCAGTCCAGCGGCGGCACCAGGGGCGTGCCGGCGGCGAACCGCTGGAGGCTCGCCTCGGACTTCACGTCGCCCAGCTCCACGCCGTGCACGTCGTGCAGGGCCACGGAGTCGTGGTTGCCGCCGATCAGGTCCAGCCGCCCGCCCGCGGGCAGGCGCAGCGAGCCCAGCGGGCGCGACCGGCCGGGCGCCACCCGCACCCGCACCCCGTCCACGCCCTCGCCGACCGACGAGCCGTCCGCCTCCTTGCGCACCCGCCAGCCGTGCAGGCCGTTCGCGACACCCAGCGGGCTGGCCGCGGTCGCCGCGACGGCGGGCCGCAGGTCGCAGTCCGCCGGCACGAGGGAAGTGCCGTCCTCGGCGAAGTCCTCCAGGAAGCGCGGCAGGCTCGCGCGGCCCCGGTCACCGGTGGCCGGGTCCACCTCCAGCCAGCGGAACGTGTGCTCCACCCACGCGCCGGTCCACAGCGAGGTGCCGTCACCGTGCGCACGGTCCAGACCGGGCAGCTTGGTGTCACCGGGCTTCGCGGCCCGCTGACCGGTGAAGCGGGAACCGTCGGGCAGCGCGATGGACGCGTGCGGCGCGCTTTGGCGCCCGTAGTACACCGACCCGCCGGTCGCGGGGTCGAAGATGTGGTCGGGCGCGTCGCTCCAGTACGCGCGCTCGCCGTCGACGCCGTGCCAGGTCACCAGGAGCACCCCGTCGAACCAGGACCCGGTGGGCGCGAAGGCCCAGGAGTGGCGGTCGTCGGCGGGGATGCGGGAGACGTGCTCGAACAGGATCCCGTCCGGCCCGACCACGATGAAGTCCTCGCCGCGCCGCAGCACCAGCGCGGGCCAGCCCTCGCCGCACACCACGACGTCCTCGCCCTTGACCGCACCCGACCCGCGCAGCTTCGCGACGGCTTCCTCCAGCGCGGGCCAGCCCAGCTCGTCCAGCAGGCCGGCGCGCAGGGTCGCGTGCAGCGCCGCGCCCACGTCGGTGGCCGCGAGCGCCTCCGCCGCCTCCGGGATGTCCGCGAACGCCTCCGGCAGCGCGACCACGGCCAGGTTCTCCAGGTGCCGGCCCAGGGCGGGCAGGCCCAGCGCGGACTGCCCGGCGCGGCGCGAGATCCAGTGCCGCAGCGCCGCCCGCAGGCCTGGCACGGACAGCACGGCCACCAGCACCTCGGTCGCGACCGCCGACTTCTGCCGCACGTTGCGCAGGTAGGACACCAAGCCGTCGCCGAGACCGGTCACGAACCGCTCCGACGCCGCCAGCGCGGCCAGGTCGCGCCGGCCGGGCTCGTCGTCGGCCAACCAGCCCTGCACGTACAGCTCGTGGTCGTCGCGGTCGGCCTTCTCGATCGGCACACCGCGCGACACCATCAAGTCCAGCAGGTCCAGTTCGCCCTGCCGCCACCCGCGCAGCGCCCGGACCGGCTTGCCCTCGGCCGCCAGCCGGTCGGCCATCGCCTCGACCAGGTCCAGCAGCGCCTGCGACCGGCCGTGCTCCCGCCACCCGCTCGACCGGACACCCAGCAAGGACGACAACCACTCGGCCGCGTCGGCGTTCCCGCCGGGCTCGACCAGCTCACGAGTCGCGCCGCAGGCGGTCAAGATCTCCAACCAGGTGTCCACAGTGGACGCCGACGCGGGCACGAACGTGAGGAGCTGCGCACGGATCTCCCCGTCCGCCTTCGCCAAGCCCACCAGGGAATCCCGGTAGGACTTCCAGAACGACGCCGTGGCGCGGCTGACCGCCGTGCTCTCCAGCACCGCCCGCAGCAGCCGCTCGTCCTCGGCGCGCAGGTCGCGCTTGGCCGCCTTCGCCAGCCGCCGCAGGTCTTCCGGCATGCCCGTGTACGGCGGCAGACCGCCCTTGGTGCGCTCCACGCACAGCGTGAGGAACAGCTCGTAGGCCGCGTCGGCGTCGTGCTTGCGCGCCAAGCCCTTCGCGTGCGCGGACAGCGCCTTGGCGGTCAGCGCGCCGGCGAACGCGAACTCCAGGAACACCTCCCGGGTGCGCTCCGGGTCGACGGCGAGGTCGTGCACCTCCTCCGCCTCGCGCGCCTTGCCGAACATGGTGGCCGCGTAGGTCTGGTTGCCGTGCTGGACGAAGATCCGGCCCGCCTGCTCGTAGAACGTGGGCAGGAAGTGCGGCGCGGACCGGCCCAGCATGTCGCCCAGCG
This sequence comes from Saccharothrix variisporea, assembly GCF_003634995.1. Classification (GTDB taxonomy): domain Bacteria; phylum Actinomycetota; class Actinomycetes; order Mycobacteriales; family Pseudonocardiaceae; genus Actinosynnema; species Actinosynnema variisporeum. The sequence continues at coordinate 1,531,439 of NZ_RBXR01000001.1, forward strand.
CGGTGAACCCGTCCTTGGCCGCGCCCGCGCGGGACTTCGCCACCCGCGCCAGCCGCTCGACCTCCTTGACCAGGTTGAGCGCGTGGTGGGCGTTCCGGGGGTCGTTGACCAGCGCCCACGCCGGGAAGCCCAACGCGCTGCGCCGGCCCGTCCCGACCTCGGCGACCCGCGCCGGTTCGGCGAACCCGAGGAACTCGCACGTGAGGTCTTCCGCGCGACCCAGGACCTCGGGCACCAGCCGCACCACGACCCGGTCGCCCAGCGCCGGGTGCGCGTAGTGCCGCGCGGTGATGGTGTCCCGGTCCTCGCCCGCCGCGCCCACGCCCGGCAGCACGGCCCCGGCCGCGATCAGTGCCTTCTCGGTGCTCATGACGCGACCGCCTCCTCCACGACCCGGCCGGCGTGGATCGCCGACGCCATCCGCATGCCCTCCGACCACGCCACCGGCCCGACCTCGGCCAGCGGCACGGCGGTGCCGTTCTCCAGCGCCCAGTGCAGGTCGCCGGTCCACGTCTCGCCCTCGGGGTAGTCCGACCCGATCCAGAACCGGGCCTCCACGACCCGGCCGCCCTCGAACGCCGAGTACACCGCGTCGCCGCCGCGCACCGGGTAGCCCAGCGTGAGGCACCGGCCCAGCGCGTGGTTGAGCTGCTCGAACTTGCCACCGGAGAAGTCGCTGACGGAGTTCTTCGCGGGCAGCGCGGCGGGCTTGGCGAAGGTCTGCCGGAACAGCTGCTGCACCTTCTGCTCGACGCCCAGCTCGGCGCCGAACTCGCGCAGCTCCGCCAAGTCCTCCAACAGGACCGGGTGCGGCACGGTCACCGTCGCCGGTCTGCGGCGCACTGTGTCGCCGTCCAGTGTCACCAGGCCCAGACCGCGCTCGGCGTCGGCGTCGCGCAGGAACCCGACCTCGCCGTCCGCCACGACCACCAGGTCGCGCAGCACCGCGGCCCAGGCGGCGTCCACCCAGACCTCGGACAGCAGCGCCACCGGCACCGGCAGGGACCGCACCATCCAACCGTCCACGGTGGCCAGGCACTCGGCCTCGTGCCGCGCCAGCCACTCGGCCAACTGGCGCAGCTGCACCACCTGCGGATCGTCCTTGATGGACGAAGGCACCGACGACAGCACCTTGCCCTTGGCGTTGCGGCACTGGACGCGCCCGCCCTCTCCCAGCCGCACCTGATACCCGGCAGCGGCGTCCAGCCAGCTCACGGCCCCTCCAACCAGTCGATCAACTCGATGGGCGGAGGTTAGCGACGAGCACCGACAAAAACGGCCCACTTCCGGCGGAACGGTATCCCGCCGTGATCGCCGACGGGCAGAATCGGCGGGCCGTCGAGATGAGGGGAACGCGGTGGCCGAGTACGCGGAAGTGCCGGATGACGTGCTGGACCGGCTCAGCGCGGTGTGCGCGGAGCTGCCCGGGGTGGTCGAGGAACGGGCGTGGCGCGGCACCCGTTGGCGCGTGGGTCGACGGGCGTTCGCGCACGTGCTGGAGATCGAGGACGGGCGTCCGCCGTCCTACGCCGAGGCGACCGGGCTGGCCGCGGGCAGCGTGCTGACCTTCCGGGCGGCCGGTCCGGAGCTGGCCGCGCTGTCCCACGCGCCGCACCCGTTCTTCAAGCCCAAGTGGTCGGCCAACGTCGTGGGGTTGGTCCTCGACGCCGACACCGACTGGGACGAGGTCGCGGAGTTGCTCGTCGAGAGCTACCGCGTGTCGGCTCCGAAGCGCCTGAAAGCGTTGCTGGAACGCACTTAAGGCGCGTCGAAGAACTCAAGGACGCGTGTGGCGACCTCCTGCGGGCGCTCCTCCGGCACGAAGTGGGACGCGCCGGGCACGGGCACGACCTCCAAGTCGTCCGCGTGGTTCTCGTAGCCGTGCACCAGGTCCGGGCGCACGACCGGGTCCTTCGTGCCCAACAGCACCCGTGTCGGCGTCTTCAAGTGGGCTTTCTTGTAGGCGCCGGTGATGAGGATGCGCCTCGACTCGGGCGAGATCAGCTTCCGGTACAGCATCGACCCCGCCTTCGCGCGTGCGGGGTCGCGGAGGCGTTCGAGGTAGATCTCGATGTCGGCCGGGGTGAACGCGCCGGGGGACGAGAAGTTGGTCAGCAGGTACTGCGGCAGTCCGCCGTGGCGCAGCAGCCAGGGGCCCAGGCCGGGTGTGATCAGGGCGAGCTGGTACCACGCGTGGCGGATCGCGACGAGCATTCGACGGTCGAAGTCGATGAACGGCGGCGGCACGCCGATGGACACGAAGCGGCGGAACCGGTCCGGGTCCTCGAAGCACATGCGGAACACGACGAGCGCCGACCAGTCGTGCGCGACCACGTCCACCCGGTCCAGGTTGAGCGTGTCGAGCAGGGCCAGCAGGTCGTCGCGCAGCGACTCGTAGCCGTAGCCGCGGGGCGGTGCGTCGGTCCAGCCGGCGCCGCGCAGGTCCGGGCACACCACCCGACGCCGCCCGGCCAGGGCCGGGACGACCTTGCGCCACTCCCACCAGTGCTGGGGGAAGCCGTGCAGCAGCAGAACGGGGTCTCCGTCACCGGCCTCGGCCACGTGCGCACGCAGCCCCGGGAGGTCGAGGTAGCGGTGGGAGACGCCCTCGAGAGCGGGGAACTCCACCATGCGCCAACGGTACTACGATCATAGTGGGTTGTCACTACGTTTATAGTGATCGAGTGACGTCAACGCGGACCCGCGCCCTCGACGCCGCCGTCGACCTCCTCGGCACCGGAGGACTCCGCGCCCTCACCCACGCGCGCGTCGACGACCACGCCCACCTGCCGCGCGGCTCGACCTCCAACCACTTCCGCACCCGCGCCGCGCTGCTGGCCGGCGTGGTGGAGTGGATCGCCGCCCACGAGCTGCGGGACATGAGCGGCGGCGCGTTCGCGCCCAGCACGCCGGAGGAGCTGGTGGACGTGATGTGCGGGTTCCTCGACCACCTCACCGGCGCGAACCGCACCTGGACCGCCGCACGGCTGGTGCTGTTCATGGAGGCGGGCCACGAACCGGGGCTGCGTGACGCCCTGTCCCGCGTCCGCACAGTGATGGAGGAGTCGGCCGTCGCCGTGCTCACCTCGCTGGGCGCGCCCAACCCGCGCACCGCCGCGCAAGCCATCGCCGCCTGCTGCGAGGGCGTCATCCTGCACCGCGTCGCCCGCGACGACGACACCGACCCGCGCCCGCTGCTGGAACTGGTGGTGCGCGGTGCCTTCCCGCCTGGCGAGACCAGGTGACGGCACCGACCGAACCCGCACGCAGTTCCCTCTCCAGGGTGGGCCTGCGCCTCTGCGAGGCCGTGTTGCGGTAGCGGTCTAGCCTGGGGCGAAACGACTTCGAAGGACGACATGGGACTGTTCACCCTGGCCGAGGCGCGGCACGAGCTGGAGCGGCTGCGGCCGGTGCTGGACGAGATCGTGGCGCTGCGGGCCGACGCCGCCGAGCTGTCCGCCGCGCTGGCCGCGGGCGAGTCCACGCCGCTGGGCGGGCTGGCGGAGTTCAAGGCGGCGCAGGCGCGGCTGGACGACCTGATGAGCACCGTGCAGGGCACCGGCGCGGAGCTGAAGGGCTTCGCGCCGCTGCTGGTGGACTTCCCGGCCGAGCTGGACGGCGTGCCGGTGCTGCTGTGCTGGCTGGAGGGCGACCCGGGCCTGGACTGGTACCACCGCACCGACCTGGGCTTCGCGGGCCGCCGCCGGCTGCCCTGAAACCCGGTGGACCGCGGGCCGAGCGCCGGCCGACGATCACCCGCATGCTGCTGATGCTGGACGTCGACGGGCCGCTCAACCCGTACGCGGCGAAGCCGAGCAAGCGACCCGCGGGCTACCGGACGTTCCGCTACACGCGCTCGGGCGGCTGGCACACCGGCCGCGACGCACGCCGGTACCGCGGGCTGCGCGTGTGGCTCAACCCCGACCACGGTCCCGCGCTGCGCGCCCTGGCCGCCGACACCGGGCTGGAACTGGTGTGGGCGACGACCTGGATGCACCTGGCCAACGAGCTGGTGGCACCGGCGATCGGGCTGCCGCCGCTGCCCGTGGTCGAGTTCCCGGACTACGGGAGCGGGTGGCGACCCGACGGGGAGTGGAAGTGGCGGGCGGTGGCGGAGTTCGCCGCCGGTCGGCCGCTGGCGTGGCTGGACGACGAACTGGACGCCTGGTCGGGGGCGCGGACGGCGTTCGACGCCGAGCGGGCCGGGGTGCCGACCCGGCTGTGCGCGGTCGACCCCCGGCTCGGCATCACGCCGGAGCACCTCGACGACGTGCGCGCGTGGGCGGCGGGGCTGTGAGCGGGCCGCGTACGGTGGTCTTCGTGTGTGTCGTTCGGGGGCAAGGAGCTGCTGCGGATGTCTGATCGGTCCCGGACCAGGAGCGGGCGCGTGGTGCGCACCGAGCGGATCGCGCCACAGATGATCCGGGTGGTGCTGGAGGTGGACGGGTTCGAGGTCGGGCCGTTCACCGACAGCTACGTGAAGTTGCAGTTCCCGCGGGCCGACGTGGTCTACCCGGAGCCGTTCGACCTGGGCGGGATCCGCGCCACCCTGCCCCGCGACCAGTGGCCGCGCACCCGCACCTACACCGTGCGGCGGTGGGACGGGCGGGAGCTGTGGATCGACTTCGTCGTGCACGGTGACGAGGGCATCGCCGGTCCGTGGGCGGCCAAGGCGCAGCCCGGGGACGTGCTGCACTTCGCCGGTCCCGGCGGCGGTTACGCGCCCGACCCGGACGCCGACTGGCACCTCATGGCCGGGGACGAGAGCGCGTGGCCGGCCATCGCCGCCGCCGTGGAGGCGTTGCCGGCGGGTGCGGTGGCGAAGGTGTTCGTCGAGGTCGACGGGCCGGAGGACGAGCACGACGTGCCCGGGGTGACCTGGTTGCACCGCGATGGACGTCGGCGTGGGGAGCTCTTGGTGGAGGCCGTGCGGTCTTTGGAGTTCCCGGCGGGTGACGTGCACGTGTTCGTCCACGGCGAGGCCAACGCCGTGAAGGCATTGCGCGGCCACCTGCGGCAGGAACGCCAGGTGCCGCGCGAGCGCATGTCGATCTCGGGCTACTGGCGGTTGGGCGCGGACGAGGACGGGTGGCAGGCGGGCAAGTCGGAGTTCAACCGGGCCATGGAGCAGGAGCAGGAAGCCTAGACCTCGACGCGGTGGGCCTCGGCGTCCCGGGCGGTGCGGTAGTGCTCCTCCCGCAGCCCCACCTTGGCCGCCGCGTCGGCCGCGATCCGCAGGGTGACCAGGGCCAGGCCGGGCACGTCCGCCCGGTCGGCGGTCTCGAACGCCGTCCGGGCCAGGTCGCCGGACGCGTCCCGGGCCAGCGCGAACAACTCCTCGGCGTAATGGCGGCCCAGACCGAACTCGCGCCACTCCGGCACGTCCGCCAACGCCGCCGCGCAGTCCCACAGCGCCGACCACGCGGCGTCGTGCCGGCCGGCCAGGCGTTCGTGGCGGGCCAAGGTCTTCAAGGCCGACGCCGTGCCCCAGGCGTCGCGGGCGAAGGCGAGCAGGTCGCGTTGCGCCGCCGCGGCCTCGGCGTGTGCGCCCAGGTCGGCGTAACGGCCGCGCAGCACGGTCAGCGTTTCCTCGTTCCGGTCCCGGCCCTGCGACCAGAGGTCGAGCCAGGTGCGGGCGTCCGCGTGCCGGCCGAGCCGCGCGGCGCGGTCGGACCAGGTGAGCGGGTTCTCGTCGGCCGGGTCCGCCGGGAACCAGGACTGCTTGCGGCGCCACCACCGCGCCAGGTCGACCTCGCCCACGTCGGCCAGCCGCTCCAGCACGGCGTCGCGCTCGGGGTGGTCGCTCGCGCGCACGAACTCCAGCGTCTCCGCCACTCCGGCCGCCACCACGTACTCGACGTCGTAGCCGCTCCACGTGTCGAAGTTCGCGCGCTTGAGGTCCCAGTGCAGCCACACGTCGGTCACATCGCGGTAGGAGGCCAGCAGGAACCCCACCAACTCGGACTCCTCGGTGTGCCCCTGGAAGTCGTCGTCCGCGCGGTCCTCCGCCTCGGCCGCCGCCAGCGTCCGCACCAGGTCGTGGTCGTCGGGGCGCAGGTCGTACTGCAAGCCCCACAGGACCAGCGGGCGGTCCTCGACGTCGCCGAGCCTCGCCCGTGCCAGGGCCGTTCGCGCCAACTCGATCACGCGCACCAGTATGGCGATGACCGAGACTTTACGAATCGGTGATCGGGATACGACAAGAATCTCCCCCTGTGGACCTGCTGCCCTGTGGACATGCCGCCCGCGTCGGACGTTCGAAGCTCTGCGAGCACCTGCTGGTCGAGGAGCCGCCCGAGATCCACCGGCGGCTGACCGGGGTCGGCACGGAGTACGACCTCGTGTGCGCCGCCTGTGCGGAAGCGCGGGACCTGGTCGTGGCGTGCGAGGGGTGCGTCGAGCGGGCCGAGGAGGAGTTCACGGCGTCGCCGCTGCCGTGGTTGGGCGAGCCCGGGATCCGGCACCTCGACGGCGAGGCGGGTGGCACCCGGGACGAGCGGGAGTGGCGGGTGGTCCCGCTCGGGGACCGGTGCCTGGCGCCGCTGCCCGACGGGTGGTTGGTGCTGACCGCGGACGGGTTGGTGGCGTGGGGCGAGGACGGGTCGCGGCTGGTCGGCGCCGTGGACGTGCCGGCCGACGACACCGATCGGAAGCCGTACAAGCAGCGCCGGGCCGCCGTGCACACCTCCCCGGACGGTCGGTTCGCGGCCGTGGTCACCGACTACGGGCAGTACGGGACCGTGGTGGACCTGCGCGACGGCTCCCCCGTCCTGGCCCTGGACCGGGGCGGCTACCACGTCGACACCACGCCGTTCCCGGTGGCGTTCGTCGGCTCGACCGTCATCGCCGCGACCGCCTGGAACCGGCTGGACGCGTTCGACGCCGCCACCGGGCGTCTGCTCACCGGCCGGGACCTGTCCCAGCGCTACTCCGGCTACTTCCACGGCGCCCTGCACCCCAGCCCGGACGGCCGGTGGCTGGTGTGCGACAGCTGGGTGTGGAGCCCGGCCGGCACGCCCCACGTGGTCGACCTGGACGCCTGGCTGCACGGCGGCCGACCGTTCGCGCCCGAGGACGGCAGGAAGTTGTCCCAGCGCTGGTACGCGTGGGACCAGCCGATCGCGTGGGTGGACGAACGCACGATCGCCATCCAGCGCATCGGCCACGACGACGAGGCGATGCTGCCCGGGGTCGAGCTGTACACCGTGCCCGAGCACCGGCTGAAGGGTCTGCTGGCCGGACCGGACGGGCCGATGTGGGCGCACGGCGGCCTGCTCTACGTCGCCACGGAGGCCGGGCTGGAGGTGTGGGACCCCGGACAAGGCGCGCGCACCGCGGTGGTCGAGGGTTTCCGGCCGCAAGCCCACAACCCGGCCACGGGCGCGTTCGCGCGGCTGTCGGGTGGGCGGCTCACGACCTGGACGCCCACCGGGTGGGGCAGGATGCCGGCGTGACCGTTTCCGCAGTGCTGCGCACGCTGGCGCGGCTCAGCGCTTCCGAGCAGCCGCAACGGGGCCGGCTGGACATCGCGAAGACCGCCGGGCTGGCGTGGTTGGGCGACGAACCCGCCGCGTGGACCGCCCTGGTCCTCGACGCCGAGGCCGAGTCGGTGCCGTGGACCGCGCGCCAGGACCAGCGGCACGCGGTGGAGCGGCTGGCGGCGTTCGACGCGCTGCACCGCGAGGACCGGTTGCTGCGGCTGGGCTGGGCGTTCCTGTGCGGTCCGGCGGAAGTGGGCGGGCAGCGGCGGCGGGTGTGCCTGCCGCTGGTGTCGCGACCGGTGCGCCTGCACCACGTGGGCGGGCGGCGGTACAAGGTCCAGCCGGCGGGCGACATCGCCGTGTACCCGCTGGCGGACGAGGCGAAGGTCGACGAGTTGGAGACCGGGCTGGAGCCGACCGACGAGTGGATCGCGGCGGTGCTGGCGGCGAGCGGGTTCGTCGACGTGCCGGTGCTCCACGACGTCCGCGACCTCGGACCGCACGTCGGCGGGGACGGGTTGGTCGTGGTGTCGGGCGCGGGCCTGCACGCGGGTGAGCCGGTGGTCAGCACCGAGCGCGGTGCCGCCCTCTACACGTGGGCGCGGGCGGCGGGCATCGAGGACACCGCCCTGGCCCGGCTGTACGCGCCGGTCGAGGTCTCCGCTTCCGACGACGCCGTCACCGAGGTGCTGCCGCTGACGCCGAGCCAGCGCGCCGCCGTCCAGGCGGCCCGGTCCGCGCCGATCACCGTGGTGGGCGGTCCGCCGGGCAGCGGGAAGACGCACACGCTGGCCGCGATCGCGCTGGACGCCGTGGCGCGAGGCGAGTCGGTGCTGCTGGCCAGCCGCACCCGCAACGCCGCCGACGTGCTCGGGGCCGCGCTGCGCCGCGCGGGCGGCCCGGTGCCGGTCCTGTTCGGCGACTCCGAGCTGCGCCAGGAGATGGCCCGCGAACTGGGCGACGGCCTGGCTCCCGTCGACAAGGGCGAGGTGAACGACCTCGACCGGGCGCGGCGGGCGGCGGACGCGGCGGTGGCGCGGGTCGAGCGGGCCGTGGCGGACGCGTTGCGGGACGAGGAGCTCGCGGGCGAGGCGGTGCGGCGGGAAGCGCTCATGCCCGCGCACCGGGCGGTGGCCCCGAAAGCGTTCGCGGACATCGACCTGGACCGTCTCCAGGGCTTGTTGAGACCCCGCGAAGGCTTTCTGGCGGGGTTGCGGACGTGGTGGGCACTGCGGTCGGCCCGCCGGCTCGCGGGCGCGGCGGCCACCACCGACCCGGTCGAGCTGGAGGCCGCGGTGCGGGCGGCCGAGCAGTCCGCCGCGCACGTCCGGCTGGCCGCGAGCGGCGGCACGTCGTTGACCGCGCTGCGGGACCTGCTGGCCGAGGAGGACACCCGCCGCCACCGCACGACGGCCGCCTGGTTGCGCGCCCGGTCCGGCAGCGCCCGCGGCGCGGGTCCCCGGCGGGCGGTGGCGGCGCTGGCGCGGGCGTTGCGCTCGGGACCGGCCGGGCGGCGGCGGGCGCTGGCCGACGTCGCGCCGCACGACCTGGTCGCCGCGCTGCCGCTGTGGGTGGGGACGCTGTCGGAGGTGGAGGACATCCTCCCCGCCGTGCCGGGCATGTTCGACCTGGTCGTGGTGGACGAGGCCAGCCACGTCGACCAACCCCTGGCCGCGCCGGCGTTGCTGCGCGGCAGGCGGGCCGTGATCGGCGGCGACCCGCGCCAGCTGCGGCACGTCTCGTTCGTCGGCGACCAGGCCGTGCGGGACGCCGTGGCCGCCGAGGGGACGCAAGCGCTGGCCGACCGGCTGGACGTGCCCAAGGTGAGCCTGTTCGACGCGGGCGCGGCGGCGGCCGGCGTGCACTGGCTGACCGAGCACCACCGCTGCGCCCCGCACCTGATCGGGTTCGCCACGCAGAAGTTCTACGACGGCCGGATCGCGCTGCTCACCACGCACCCCGCGATCGCCGACGTGGACTGCATCGACACCGAGCACGTCCCGGGCACGCGCGACAGCAAGGGCGTCAACCCGGTCGAGGCGGACGCCGTGCTGGCCCACGTGGGCCGGCGGATCGAGGAAGGCGTGCGGTCGATCGGCGTGGTGACGCCGTTCCGTGCGCAGGCCGACGCCCTGGAGCAGACCCTGCTGGACAAGCTGTCGCTGGACGAGATCACCACCGGCGGTGTGCGCGTGGGCACCGTGCACGGGGTGCAGGGCTCGGAGTTCGACGAGGTGGTGGTGAGCCTGGCGCTGACCGACGAGGACAAGCCGAACGCGTGGCGGTTCGCGGGCGACCGCAACCTGCTGGCCGTGCTGACCACCCGCGCCCGCCGCCGCGTGCACCTGGTGACGTCCGCGACCCGGCCGGTGGGCCTGGTCGGCGAGTACCTGCGGCACGCCCGGGTCACCCCCACCGAAACGGAGGGGCTGGAGCCGTCCGACGAGTGGACCGCCCGGCTGGCGGAGGCGTTGCGCGCGGCCGGGCACACCGTGCGGACCGGCTACCCGGTCGGCGAGTGGCGGCTGGACCTGGTCGTCGGCGAGGGCGTCGACGCCGTCGCGGTGGAGACCCGGCCGCACCCCGACGGGGTGGAGGCGCACCTGGCGCGGTGGCGTGCCCTGCACGGCGCGGGCTGGCGGGTGCACGACGCCTTCCCCAGCCGCTTCGACCGCGACCCGGTGCGGGCGGCGGTCGGGCTCGCCCCGGAGCTGGGCGCCACCACGGCCGTCTGACCTGCGCCCCTGCGGCGGGTGCGGCGAACGGGTTAGCATCGCGTGCTCATCGGCCGGACGGGGAGGGCTGGAGTGGTGCGCGGATCGTCCAGCCCGCCGGGCGCCGACACGTCCGTCGCGGGCGTGGTCGAGTCCCGGTGGGGTGTCCGACCCGAACCCGCGATCGCCCGCTACGCCGAGCCGGGCTGGCAGCTGTCCCCGATCCCGATCGAGAAGCGCTGCCCGACGTGCGCGAACGAGCTGCACGGCCTGTACCGCTCGCACCCGCACCGGGGCAAGCAGCAGTTGCAGGCGGCCGTGGTGTGCGTGACGTGCCCGGCGTCGTTCACCCTGCGCGAGTTGCAGCTGTCGCAGAAGTCCGTGCTGGGCGACCTGAAGCCGGAGGCGGTGGCCCGGCGCGCGGCCGAGGACGCGCAACTGGCGGCGCTGGCCCGCGAGACCAGGGTCTTCGAACGCCCCTCGACCCGGGCGGAGGAACCACAAGCCGAGGAACCGGCCGAAACCGAGGACTCGCCACGGGAAACCGAGGGCTCGCCGCCGGGGATTGTCGGTCCCCCGGAGGAGGATGGAACCGGGGGCCGGAGGCCAAGCCCCGCCGCGGACCCGACGACCGCCGAGGCCGAGCCCGCGCGGCCGGTGCGGCGCATGTCGACCACGGTCATGGCGGCGCGCATCCGCTCGATCCTCGCCGGCTCCGAAGCCGTCCCGACCACCCAGGCCGACGACGCCCCCACCCTCCCACCGCACCTGCTCACCGACCCGGCCCCGGTGTGGTGGTGCAAGACCACCGACCCCACGCTGAAACCGCCCGCCGGCGTCGTCGGCGCCCGGGTCGTCATGCCCGACCGCCCCGAGTTCGACGAGCTGCGCGCCCTGCTCACCCAGGAGGGCGTCGAGCACCGGTCCCTCAAGCACTGGCTGGAGCAGGAGACCGTCTGCGCCCAACCCGGCGAACCCCTGCGCGCGACCGCCTGGCTGTCCGAGGTCGGCGGCATCGTCCCCGAGCGCTGCGAACCGACCGGCGACGACAAGGCGTGGGCCGCCCGTCTGGCCTTCGACGTCCTGTGGAAGCTGCACGACACCCCCGGCCCCGCGCCCGACCCCACCCCCGTCGAGGACCTGGTCCCGCCGGAGTACCGGCCGTACCTGCCCTTCCCCGTCCTCAACCCCGCCCAGACCCAGGCCGCGCCGCACATCCTCGACGACGACGCCCACCTGCTGATCACCGCGCCGACCGGTGCGGGCAAGACCGCGATCGGCATGCTGGCCGTCCTGCGCACGATCCTCGAAGAGGGCCGCAAGGCCGCCTGGCTGGTGCCCCAACGCTCGCTGACCGACGAGCTGGACCGCGAACTGGAGTCCTGGCGCGCCCAAGGCCTGCGGGTGGAGCGGCTGTCCGGCGAGTACGCCGTGGACGTCGAACGGGTCCGCGCCGCCGACCTGTGGGTGGCCACGACGGAGAAGTTCGAGGCGATCTGCCGGGCGGCCTCCCTCCAGGCCGCGCTGGGCGAGGTCGGCTGCATGGTCGTGGACGAGATCCACCTCCTGGGCACCCCCGGCCGTGGCGCGCTGCTGGAGGCGCTGCTGGCGCGGGTGCGCGGCGCGGACTCGCCGGTGCGGATCGTGGGCCTGTCGGCGACGGTGTCCAACGCGGCCGAGGTCGCCGAGTGGCTGGAAGCCGACCTGGTGGCCACGACCTGGCGGCCGTCCCGGGTCACCTGGCAGCTGCCGACCATCCCGGCCACGGCGGGGTTCGCCGCCGGCGCTCGGCTGCGGGAGCAGGTCGTGCTGGACCTGACCGCCCGCCACACCGCCGAGCAGGGCAGCGTGCTGGTGTTCTGCGGCTCCAAGCGCAACGTCCGCTCCACCGCGATGGCGATCGCGGCCGACCGGGGCGCACCCGTGCACACCGTGGCCGCCGACGACGTGGACGGCCTCACCAAGGTCTGCGCCGAGGTCGGCGTCCGGATGCACTACGCGGACTACGAGCACAAGCACGCCGCCGAGCGCGCCTTCCGCGACCGCAAGGCCGACGTGCTGGTGGCCACCTCGACCGTCGCCGCCGGCGTGAACCTGCCCGCCCGCGCGGTGATCGTGCGGGACACGACGGTCGGCGGCGAGCCGATGGACACCTCGATGGTGTTGCAGATGTTCGGCCGGGCCGGGCGGATCGGCGCGGGCGAGACCGAGGGCTGGTCGTACCTGGTCGTGGACGAGCACCAGCGCGCGTCCTGGCAGACCCGGCTGGTGGCGGGCTACTCGGTGTACTCGCGCATCCACGAGAGCCTGCCCGACCACGTGCTGGCCGAGGTGTTGCAGGGACGGATCACCAGCCTGGCCGACGCCGAGGCGTGGTGGGTGGAGACCCTCGCCTACGCCCAGGGCGACGACGCCCTGCAACCCGTCCAGGACGCGGTGGCTTTCCTCGTCGCGGAAGGACATCTGACCGAGCGGGACGGCGCGTTGGCGATCACCGAGCTGGGCCGGGTGACCGCGCGGATGATGGTGTCCACCTACACCGGCCACCGCCTGCGCTACGCCCTGGGCCTGCTGCCCGTGCCGCCGGACCCGGAGGCCGCCGAGGACGCGCTGGTGCTGGTGCTGTCGGTCGCCGTACGGGACCTGGCGGCCCTGCCCGTGCCGGACCAGGTGCGGCCGGCGGTGGCGACCGTGGTCAAGGCGGGCGGCCGGGCCTCGCAGGTGACCAACACGGCGTCGGTCAAGGGCCTGGGTTCGCAGACCACCACCGCGCCCGGCGACCTGGCCCGCGCCGGCCTGCTGCTGGCCGCCCGGTCGCCGCACCTGTTCACCGGCCGGACGCGGCGGGTCGCGGCGGGCATCCCGCTGACCACCCTGCACCCGGTGTTCGAGCAGGCGCCCCGGTTCCTGTCGTGGCTGGCGGCGCAGGGCGTGCTGGGCACGGTGCACCCGTGGATCGCGGTCGTCGCCGCCGACCTCGACCAGCGCGTCCGGTGGCGGTCGCTGACACCCCGGCGCGGCGCGGGCCGACTGCTGTGGCTGTGCGAGCAGATGGCGACCCGGGCGCGCGCCCACGACCTGGTGCCGGAGATGTGGCGGTCGGCGGTGGCGCGCGGGGTGCGGTCCCCGGACTGGCCACCGGGACGGCCGCCGACGGAGTGCGAACTGGACCAGGCCGGGTACACGGCGCTGCTGCGGGAACGGGTGACCGGCGCGGTGTTGGACGTCCGCGAGGACCGGGCACACGTGTCCGGCACGGTCGCGGCGCACGCGGTGGCGTGGCGGGGCAAGGAGTACGGGCCGTCGGTCTCGACGAAGGCCACGACCGAGGTGCCGTACCCCGATGGCGAGGACCCTGACAAGGGCATCGCGGTGTTCACGCGGAGGGGCGACTACCGGGCGTCGGGCTGGCTGAGCGCTTATGCGGCCCTGGCCGACGACGAAGCCCCCGCACCCGCGCCGAAGCCGTCCCGCCGGGGCCTGGGAGCCGTCCGCCGGGTGTGACCGGCATCACCCGTCCGCGCGGGCGGGTGGCGGTGTCTCCGGGGTGAAGGCAGTCGGAGAACCCGGAGGACCCGAATGACCGACCCTCGCGAGCAGGGCGCACCCCGCGAAGTCGCGGCATGACCGCTGACGCCGCCGGGGCGCAGTTCACCGTCGTGGCCGTGTCCGACGACGAGGAGTTCACCGCCTACGTCACCGCGGCCCTGCCCCGACTGCGCCGGCTGGCGTACGTGCTGTGCGGCGACGCCCACCGGGGTGACGACGTCGTCCAGATCGCCATCACCCGGCTCTACACGCACTGGCGCAAGGCCCGCGCGGCGGACGACCTCGACGCCTACGCCCGGACCGTGCTGGTGCGCGCGTTCCTCAACGAGCACCGCCGCCGCTGGAGCCTGGTGCGGCTGGTGGGCGGGTCCGCCGAACTCCCCCACCCGTTGCTGCCGCCGCCTGACGTCGAGACCCGCGAGGTGGTGTGGACGGCGCTGCGCCGGGTCCCGCCGCGTGCCCGAGCGGTGCTGGTCCTGCGGTTCGTCGCCGACCTGCCCGTGGCGGAGGTGGCGCGGAACCTGCGCTGTTCGGAAAGCACCGTGAAGTCCCAGACGGCACAGGGCTTGGCGGCGCTGCGCCGCCTGCTCGGGAAGGAGGACCGATGACCGACCTGCTGGCCCCCCTGCGAGACCTGGCGCCGCAGGAGCGCACCACCGTCGACATCGGGCGCGCGATCCGCACCGGCAAGCGCCGCAAGCGGACCCGCACCGGACTCGCCGCGCTGGCCGCCGCCGTCCTGACCGTGCTGACCCTCTCCCCCGCCCTGCTCAAGACGCCCGCACCCATCCCGGAACCGGCCGGCGCGACCGAGTTCGACCTGCTGCGCCAAGTGGTCCGCGTGGTCACGGCCGGCGGCTACACCCCCAACGTCTACCAGACTGGCCGCTACCAGCAGATCGTCACCTTGAGCCGCACCGACGACCCCGCCCTCCCCGGCGGCACCGTGACCGTCTTCGCCCGTGGCCGCCACTTCGAGCAGACCGGCCCCGGCTGGGTCCCGCCCGGCACGCCCGCGCCCGACGTCCACGGTCGCCGGGCGGTGTGGCCCGACCACGGGGACCTGGCCTGGGAGTGGTCGCCGGGGGCGTGGGCCGTGGTGGTCCTGGACGACGGCCGCCCCGACGAACGCGACCGAGCGCACCGGGTGGCGCAGAGCGTCCTGTTCGGTGCGGGCACGCCGGTCCGGGTGCCGCTCACCGTGGACGGCTCGACGTTCGGGCGGATGAAACTGGTCGGCGTGCGCATCGCGGCACGGCCGGGTCCGGAAATCGCCGCGCTCGTGTTCGCCGACAGCGACCTGCTCGGCCGGCCGGAGATCACCGCGACCCTGCACGACGACCACCGCCTCACCATCGAAGGCCCCGGCCCGGTCTCGGCGGTCACCAGCTCGGTGCGAGTGGTGGACGACCCGGCCAACCGGGAGAACTGGGTGCCCGACCCGGTCCGCTGAGAGGCCGGGCACCTCCTTGCCTCACAAGGTCAGCGTCCAGGTGTCGAGGGTGCCCACGTCCTGGGCGGCGGCGTCCTGCACGCGCAGGGTCCACGTGCCGGACCGGTTCTCGCTCGACAGGTCGACCGGGTAGGTCTTGTCGATGTTGTCGGTGCCGCCGCCCGACCGGTTGTGCAGCACGTACGCGCTGCCGTCCGGCGCGACCAGCGTCACCACGAGGTCGCCGATGTAGGTGTGCTTGATGTGCACCTCGACCGACGACGTCGGCGAGGCGGTGCCCTGGCACGTCAACGGGATCGTGGAGGTCACCGTGGTGTTGTCACCGATCGCCACGTCGGTGGGGTTGGTGCCGGTGCACGTGCCGCCGACCTGGTTCACCGTGAGGGTGAAGGTCGTGCTGCGGGTCGCCGACGCCGCCGTGCCGGTCAGGGTGACCGGGTAGGTGCCCGCGGGCGTGGAGCTCGACGTGGTGATGGCGACGGTGGCCGACCCGCCCGCCGTGACCGACGACGGGGTGAAAGTGGCCGTGGTGCCCGCCGGGAGGCCGGAAGCGGACAGCGCGACGGACTCCGCCATCCCCGACACCACGGACGTCGTCACGGTCGCGGTGGCCGTGCCGCCCGGGTCGACGGCACCCGAGGTCGGGGACGCCGAGAGCGTGAAGTCGTTGGCGGGGGCGCCGGACAGCCGGATCTGGTAGACACCCAGCCCGTAGGTGGCGGCCGTGAGCACTGTCTGTCCACTTGCGACGGACGTGGCCAGGTCGGTCACCGGCACCACCGGCAGACCGGTGCCCAGCGGGGACCAGTTGCCGCCGCCGTTGGTGGACACGAACGCGCCCACATCGCTGCCCACGTACAGGATCGAGCGGTCGAGCGGGTCCTGGACGACCTCGTTGACCGGCGCGTCCGGCAGGTTGCCGGAGATGTCGGTCCACGTGGTGCCGCCGTCGCCGGTCCGGAACACGTGCGCCAGGTCGGAACCGTTGCGGTAGCCCGACACCGTGACGTGGGCCAGGTTCGCGTCGGTCGGGTCGACGGTGACCCGCGTGACGAACCGCGCCGGCAGCCCGGCGGTGACCTCGCGCCAGGAAGCGCCCGTGTCGCGGGTGACCCACATCCGGCCGTCCTCGGTGCCCGCGTACACCACCCGCCCGTCGCTCTTGGCCACGCCGATCGCGCTGATCGTGGCCCAGGTGCCGTGCGTGAGGTCGGGGCTGATCACGCTGAAGGACTGGGCCGAGTTGGTCGACCGGTTGAGCCGGTCGCCGCCGTAGTACACGATCGCGGGGTTGCTCGGGTCCAGCACGACCGGCGTCAGCCAGCCGCGCCGCGAGGACGTGGTGCTGCCGAACGACGACGTCGAGTTGCCGCCGTCCGTGGACCGGACGCACGCGCCGTTCTGGGCGCACGCGTACACCTTGTTGTGGTTGGTCGGGTCGATGACGTTGGCCAGGCCGTCGCCGCCGTAGATCTGGCCCCAGCCCGCCCACGAGCGCACGGAACCGTTGTCCTGTAAGCCGCCGCTGATCCGCGTCGGGTCCTGCTGCGAGACGGCGACGGTGTAGAACTGCATGTTCGACAGGTCGCGGGCCTTGGTCCACGACCCGGTGAGCGAGCCGTTCTGGGTCGAGCGGTAGACACCGCCGTCGTTGCCGATGAACACCCGGCCGGACACCCTCGGGTCCACCGCCACCGCGTGCTGGTCGGCGTGGAAGGCCGAGCTGTTGCTGGTCCACGTGCCGCCCGCGTTGCTGGACTCCAGCATCGGCACGCCCGGCACCCACAGGTGGTGCGCGGTGGCCGGGTCGACGAAGATCCGGCCGAACCACCAGCCGTAGGACGACTGCGACGACGACAACGCGGTGGTGTTGGTGATCTTCGTCCAGGTGTCGCCGCGGTTGGTCGAGGTCCAGAAGCCCTGGAAGTTGCCGGTGGTGTCGGCGGAGATCACGTACAGCCGGGCCGGGTCGGACTTCGCGACCGCGATGCCCAGCCGGCCGTTGTTCGCGTCGGACGCGGGCAACCCACCGCCCAACCGCGTCCACGTCTGCCCGCCATCGGAGGACCGGTACGCGCCCGTCCCGACACCGCCGTAGGTCCGGCCCGCAGGGGTGCGGCTGTGGTCCCACAGCGCCGCGTAGACGTAGTTCGGCTCGGCCGGGCTGATCGACACGTCGATGCCGCCCGTGGTGGTGTTCACGCCGGCCAGGGCCTGCCGCCACGTCGTGCCGCCGTCGGTGGTGGCGTAGATGCCGCGCGGCCCACCGGGCTGGTAGAGCTTGCCCGCGGCGGCGACGAAGATCCGGTCGGGGTTGGTGGGGTCGATCGAGATGCGGCCGATGCGGTCGGTGCCGTCCAGGCCCAGGTGCTGCCAGGTGGCGCCGGCGTCGGTGGAGCGGTAGACCCCGTTGCCGGGGAAGGAGTACGACGCCGAACCGGGCGCGCCTTCACCCGTGCCGACGTACAGGGTGCCGTTGCCGCTCACGGCCAGCGCGCCGGTGGACTGGGGCAGGTCGCGGCTCCACGCGTAGGTGAACGTGGTGCCGCCGTCGGTGCTCTTCCAGACGCCGCCGGACGCCGCGCCCGCGTACACGGTGTCGGGCCGGGTGGGGTCGACGGCGATGTCGGAGATCCGGCCGCCCAGCCCCGGCCCCAGGGACTGCCAGGCGGCTTGGGCGGTCAGGGAGTGTCCGTCCCGCAGGGCTTTCGCCCCGCGGACCGCGCGGGCGAGGTTGGCGCCGATGTCGCCGGCGCCGGGGTGCAGGCGTTGGCGGGCGAACCAGTCGTCACTGCCGTTGGGGCCGAAAGGGCTTTCCTCCTCCTCTTCTTCTTCTTCGCCGAGGGAGCCCACTACACGGTCGGCCGTGTCGGGCAGGGCGGCGGCGGGTAACAGGAGCAGGGAGATGCCGATGAGGGCGATGACCGATATGCGACGCATGGCGGTCCTTCCAGCGAAGGCAGGGGTGGCGCACATGGTCCCGCCGGTCCGGCACGCCGGGTAGGGCCGAATTGCGGGTGCACGGGGCCGCCGCGGTGGCCGGTCAGCCGCCGTTGCGGCGGGCGCGCAGGCCCTCCGCGACCACCGCGCGTTCCTCCTCGGTGACCTGGTCGCCCGCCGGCGGGCGCTGGGCCAGCAGCCGGGCCAGGGCGTCGGCGAGGTCCGCGTGCCGGACCACCCCGTCACCGCGGCGCGCCACCGCCACCGCCGCCCCGATCACCGCCCGCTTGATGTCGCGGCCCACGACGTCACCGGTCTCCGCGAGCGCGGCCGGGGAGACGTCCTCGGCCAGCGGCAACCCGGTGGACAGGTGGGCCGCCCAGATCGCCTCGCGCGCGGCGCGGTCGGGCGCGGGGACCAGCACGTGGTGCAGGCGGCTGCTGATCGCCGGGTCGTAGGAGCGCACCAGGTTCGTCGCGAACACCACCACGCCCTCGTGCCGGTCCAGGTGCTGCACGAGTTCGCTGCGCAGGGTGTTCACGGCGTGCTCGGCGCCCTGCCCGACGCTCTCGAACCGCCGGGACAGCAGCGATTCGGCCTCGTCCACGAACAGCACGGCGTCCGCCCGCTTCGCCGCCTCGAACAACGCGGTCAGGTACTTGCCGCCTTCGCCGTGGTACTTGCTCTCCAGCTGCGAGGTGCGGGCGGGCAGGAGCGGTTTGCCCAGGTGGGCGGCGAGGGCTTGGGCGATCATGGTCTTGCCCGTGCCGGGCGGGCCGTGCAGGCCGATGGCGGTGCGCGGGTGCGGTTCGACGGCCCGCAGGCCCCACGTGTCGAACACCAGGTGCCGCAGGCGCACGGCGTCGACGGCGCGGTGCAGCTCCTCCAGGGTGTCCGGCGGCAGCACGAGCCGGCTGAAGTCGTGCGCCGGCGGCACCACCCGGAAGTACGACATGCGCTGGTCGAGGTCCAACGCGTGCTCCTGGGCTTGCGGCGGCGCGCCCTCACGGCGCACCACCAGGCTGATCTCGCTCAACCCGGTCTCGTCGAACAGCTCGCGGGTGCCGCGGGTCAGCCGGCTCCGGAACGCCGCCGCCGCGACCGGGGGCAGGTCGGCGGGCAGGCCGAGCACCTCCAGCCGGTACTGGTCGTCCAGCACGCGCAACTCCCTCCTAGGACGTGTAGACGACGACCCGGTTCGAGTCGCCGAAGCGGCGCCGCACCTCGGGGTCCAGCCGCGAGGTCCGCCAGGTCCGGGTGTGCCGCGGGGTGCCGCGGTCCAGGACGTTGGCGACGACCTCGTAGTGGCCGGTCTCCAGCTCGCGGCGGATGAGTTCGCCGAGCGTGCCGGGGGTGCGGTGGCGGTCGAACCACAGCTGGACCTCCCGCCACGCCAGCACCGCCACCACCGCGAGGGCCGCGACCACGCCCAGCACGGCCGCGGCGGCGTCGTGCTTGCGGCGCGGCCGGCGGAACAGCAGGTACAGCACGAGCACGAGGACGGCGAGGAACACCACGGCTTCCACGTCCGGCTCCTCAGGTGTAGACCGCGAGGTCGTCGCGGGCGTGGGCCCTCGCCAGGCGCGGGTCCAGCCGGTTGGCGTTGACCCGGCGGGCGTCGGTGACCTGGCCCGTGGCCTCGTCGAAGATGCCTTGCACGATCGTGTAGGCGCCGTTGTCGAGCTGCTGCCGCAGGGTGAAGGCGATGTCGTCCTCGTCCATCACGGCGTGGCGCCGCACGAACCAGTCCACGACCGCCGCGAACGCCAGCACGACGACGGTCAGCACCACCTCGATGATCAGCCCGGCGAGCGCGGACAGGATCAGTTCCAGCACGTCGGTGACTCCTCCTCGGTCAGTCGAACACGATCAGGTCGCGGTCGCCGAACAGCTCGCGCAGCTCGTCGTCGCAGTCCCGGGCGAGCACCACGTGCCCGCGCACCCGTCCGCGGTCGTCCAGCGGGTCGCCGTCGGGGCCGAGGAAGGCGAGTCGGAAGGCCCACGCGCCCGTCCGCCGGCGGCGCAGCAGCACCCCGCGGTGGGCGTCGGGCGGCCGGTTGGCGACCAGGTAGCCGACGACCTCCCGGTAGGACAGCACCCGGTCGGGCACGGCGTCCTCCGCGGCCCGCCGCAGCAGCGCGTCGGCCATCCCCAACCACCGCCGTGCCAGGCCGGACAGCCCGCCCTCGTGCTCCACCGGCGGGGTGGTGCGGGGGTGGTCGGTCGGTCCGGGCGGTTGCCGCGGGGGCGGTTCGGGCTTCCGGGCGGGGGTCTGGAAGGGCGGGTCGAGCGGGGTGGGTTCGTCGGTCATGCGGGTTCCTCACGTTCGCGGTCCGGGACCGATTCGTTATCGCGGCGCGGGTTGCGATCGAGGGCACTCGGACGAACCACTGGGTGGGTCCCTCGACGCAACCGACCGTATGAGGACCGCGCACCACCCGGAACCACAGAAAACTGTGGGGTCCCACGAGAGGGAGTCCCGTGCCACCGTCCCGCTCCCGCCGCGAGCTCAAGGCCAGGCTCGGCCACCACCTGGCCCCCGCCACGACCGCCGCCGACGTCCTGGCCCGCGCCGCCGACGCCCTGCTGTGGGCGGTGCCCGCCGACGTGTGGTGCGGCGTCCTGCTCGACCCGTCCACCCTGCTGGACACCGGCGGCGTGCACCACGAGGGGTTCCCCGCCGACGTCATGCCCCGGCTGTTCGAGATCGAGCACGTCGAGCAGGACGGCGTGGACAACGTCCGCGTGCTGGCCCGGCGCGAGTCCCCGGTGAGCCTGCTGTCCGCCTCGACCGGGGGCGACCTGGCGTCGAGCACCTACTACCGCGACATCCTCGCGCCCCTGCGCCTGGCCGACGAGATGCGCGTGGTGCTGCGCGACGGCGCCCGCACGTGGGGCCTGCTGGTGTGGTGCCGCGCGACCACCCCGTTCACCGCGGCCGACCTCGCCGCCGCCCACACCGTCGTCGCACCGGCCACCGAGGCGCTGCGCCGGTCGTTCCTGCGCCAGGGCACCGACACCGGCGCCGTCGTGGACGGCACGGGCCTGGTCGTGGTGGACGCCGACCAGCGCATCACGCACAGCACCAGCACGGCCGACCGCCTGCTCACCGAACTCCAGGAGGACGGCCGAGCGCACCACGCCACCGACTCACCGCACACCCTGCGCGCCCTGGCCGCGCGAGCCCGCACCACCGGCCCGCGCGGCAGCGTCCGCTCGCACGCGAAGACCCGGTCGGGCACGTGGATCTCCCTGACCGCCTACGCGATGCCCGGCGACGGCTCGGTCACCATCTCCGTGGGTCCACCCGACCTCACCGAGCTGACGGCCATCGTCCTGGACGCCTACGCCTTGAGCCCCCGCCACCGGGAGGTCACCGAACTGGTGCTGCGCGGGCGTTCCACCGAGGAGATCATGGCCCAGCTGCACCTGTCCCGGAACACCCTGAACGGCTACTTCACCAAGATCTTCGACACGGTCGGCGTCCGCAGCCGCAGCGAACTGGCCGCCCGCGTCTTCCAACGCCACTACCAGCCCCACCTCGCCCACCCCCCGCTCGCGCTGGACGGCAGGCTCCTGCTCACCTGACGTCCACAGTGGACCGCCGGCACCGGCCACCCGATATTCGTTCGCCGGCCCGCCCGGGGCTGCGGCAGCATGTCGTGGCAACCCCACAAAACCCCGGCGGAGGGATACCCGTGCCCGAATCGCCCGACCCCGCGGACACCCCACCGCGCGAACGCAAGACGGCGGTCCTGCTGGCACTGCGCTACTACGGCCGCGAACTGGTGCGACAGAAGGCGATGGCCGCACCCGCCCTGCTCATGCCGGCCCTCGGCAACATCGGCATCAACTACCTCGCACCCCTGGTGGTCGCCGCGCTGGTGGGCCACCTCGCCGACGGCGGCGACCACACCGCCGCCTCGGTGCTGCCCTACGTCCTGGCCTTCGCGGGCGTGCTGCTGCTCGCGGAGTTGTTGTGGCGCATCGGGATCCACTGCCTCAACCGCACCGACGGCCGCGGCATCGAGCGGTTGAACGTGGTGGGCATGGACGAGCTGCTGGCCAAGGACGCGGCGTTCTTCCACGACAACTTCGCGGGCTCGCTGACCAAGCGGGTGCTCGGGTTCGCCTCGCGGTTCGAGGAGTTCGTGGACACGCTGGCGTTCTCGGTGATCGCCAACCTGGTGCCGCTGGTGTTCGCGTCGGTGGTGCTGTGGCGCTACGACCCGATGCTGGTCGTGGTGCTGGTCGGCCTGATCCTGGTGACCGGGTTCGGGGTCGCGCCGCTGGTGCGCCGCCGCCAGCGGCTGGTCGACGACCGCGAGGCCGCCTACGCCCGGGTGTCCGGGCACGTGGCCGACACGCTGACCAACATGGAGACGGTCCGGGCGTTCGCCGCCGAGCACCGCGAGGCCGCCGAGCACCGGGCGCGGGTCGCGGAGTCGCGGCGCCTGGCCATGCGGTCGTGGGACTACGGCAACCTGCGCATCGACACGCTGGTCGCGCCGATGTCCGTGCTCACCAACGCCCTGGGCCTGCTGCTGGCGGTCGGCCTGAGCGACGGGCTGGGCGTCGAGGCGATCCTGGTGACGTTCACCTACTACTCCAGCGCCACGCGGATCATGTTCGAGTTCAACCAGATCTACCGGCGCCTGGAGAGCTCGCTGACCGAGGCGGCCCAGTTCACCGAACTGCTGCTGGACCCGCCGACCGTCCTGGACCCGCCCGCGCCCGAGCCGTTGCGCGCCTCCGCGGGCGACGTCCGGTTCGACCGGGTGGACTTCGCCCACGCGCCGGACAAACCCCTGTTCCGGGGCTTGGACCTGGACATCCCGGGCGGCACGAAAATCGGCCTGGTGGGGCGGTCCGGCGGCGGCAAGACCACGCTGACCCGGTTGCTGCTGCGGCTGATGGACATCCAGGGCGGGCGCATCCTGGTCGGCGGCCAGGACATCGCGCAGCTGCGCCAGGCCGACCTGCGCGGTCTGATCGCCTACGTGCCGCAGGAGCCCGCGATGTTCCACCGGACGCTGCGCGACAACATCGCGTTCGCCCGCCCGGAGGCCACCGAGGAGGAGATCCAGCGCGCCGCCCGCGCCGCCCACGTGACGGAGTTCGCCCACACCCTGCCCGACGGCTTCGACACCCTGGTCGGCGAGCGCGGCGTGAAGCTGTCCGGCGGGCAGCGCCAACGGGTCGCCCTGGCCCGCGCCATCCTGCGGGACGCGCCGATCCTGCTGCTGGACGAGGCGACCAGCGCGCTGGACTCGGAGAGCGAGATCCTGGTGCAGGAGGCCCTGTGGCGGCTGATGGAGGGCCGCACGGCGATCGTGGTGGCCCACCGGCTGAGCACGATCGTCCGCATGGACCGCCTGGTCGTGCTCGACCAGGGTCGCATCGTGGAACAGGGCACGCACGACGAACTGCTCCGCGAACAGGGCACCTACGCCCGCCTGTGGCACCACCAGTCGGGCGGGTTCCTCACCGAGGAGGAGGAAGAAGAACACCCCGTGGTGAGGACTGCGGAGCAGACGCCGGTCTAGCCACCGCACCCCGACCGATCGGCCGGCCGGACTCGCGTTCGCGGGCTCGGCCGGCCGAGTCGTTCCGGCCGAGCCGCATCACCGGCCGTCCGCTTCCCGGAACCTGCGGGCCGCCGCCGCGCCGGCCGTGACGTCCCACCCCGAGGCCCCGACGACGGCCGCCACCAGTCCCTCGTCCACCGCACCGTCGGCCGCGACGAGGGCGTCGATCGCGGCCGCGTCGGGCTCGGCCCCGGCGAGGCCGAGTGCGTCCCGCGCGAACTCCGTGATCGCCTCGCGGCAGCGCCGGCCGTCCAGGGCCGGCAGGTCGACCGACTCGAAGCCGTCGTCCAGGTCGTACTCGGCGCGGTACCACCGGCCGCCCTCGTAGCCGTAGGCGAAACCCACCCAGCGGCCGTCGTCGACGACCGCCCGAACCGGCGGGGACCACCAGTCCGGCGCGCCCGCGAGCAGGTCGGTCTCGTCCTCCTCGAAGTACTCGGCGGCGTTGGCGTAGTAGGTCTCGGAGTACTCGTGGTCGTGCCCGAGCAGCACCGCCCGCCCACCGCCGACGTGGTGCAGGTCCGCCCAGTTGCCGCCGCCGTCGTCGTAGTGCCACACCGGTCCGTCCGCGTGGCAGTTGTCGCCCCAGCCACGCGCGGCGCACACAGCGGCGAAGGCGGCCCACCGGCCACGCATCCGCAGCGGGTCGGGCAGGTCCACCTCGACCAGTCCCATCCGGGCTCTCCCCTTCCTCACATTATTGCCATAGAGTTGCAACTAGACCACACGACGGAGGACCCATGACCGGCTTCGCCCCGCTCGCCCTGACCGACCTCGTCCGCCGCTGGGAGCGCGGCTGGCGCGAGTGCCGGGGCTGGGCGACGCCCGAACAGGCCCGGGGCGGCCTGCACTCGATCCAGGACCAGGCCACCCGCTACCGCGAGATCATCGCACTCCACGACGACGAGACGACCGTCCGCACCCTCGGCGAGGAGGCCGCCGCGGCGACCAGGACGACCTGGGTCACCGTCGCCACCACCAGTCCGGACGAGGTCGCACACACCCTCCGCGCGGCGGGCCTGAAACCCCGCGACACCCCCGAGTACCTGATGACCCGCACCCTGGCCGCTCACCCGACCCGCACCCCCGCCGTCCCCTACCGGGTCACCACCACCACGACCGGCGCGGTGCTCAAGGCCGAGGTCCACGACGGCGAGGCGGTGGCGGCGAGCGGACAGGCCTCGGTGGTGGACGGCCACGCGGTGCCCGACAAGATCGAGACGCACCCGGACCACCGCCGCCGCGGCCTGGGCACGGTGGTCATGGGCACCCTGGTCACGGAGGCGGCCGCCGTGGGCGCCCACACCGGCATCCTCGTCGCCAGCCCGGACGGCCAAGCCCTCTACACCTCACTGGGATGGATCACGGCCGCCACGGTCGTCATCGCCACGAACGTCTAGCTCGCGTACCAGTCCGCGCGCCTCCTCCCGACACACCTCGCTCCACCGGGCCAAGTCCCGAGCCGCCCGCCGCCGAACATGCCGCGCGACCCCCTCGTCCCGCGCCACCGCCCGAACCGCCACCACCGCCTTCTCCCGCAACGGTGGCCAGAGGCCGACCACGTCCACCGCAGATCGCACTCGCACGTTCGCCGGCAGTCCGGGGTCCACCGCCATCACGGCCAGCTCGACCGCAGCCTCCGCCGGTTCCAGCCGACCGACTCCCACGCGTGCCCGCGCGCGGAGGATGGGCCTGGCGGTGTCCCGGAAACCCTTCAACAGCGCCATCGCCTCCCTCCGCCACGCCGGCGCGGAGTCCAGCAGCTCGAACGCCGCCCTGATCCGGATGGCGACCGGGACGTCCTCCCCGGTCGCCATCGCGCGCAACACCGCCACGGCCTTCTCCCGGCCCGGCGCCCCCAGCCGGGCGAGGTCGTGCGCGACCCGGCGCCGCAAGGCGGGCTTCTCGGCGGGATCGGTCGCGATCGCGTGCAACAAGGAGACCGCCGCCGCGCGGTCGGCCACGTCGTAGGGCACCAGCTTGACCGCCGCCTGCCACCGGACAGCGGAGGCAAGGCCGGCGTCGTCGCGCATCACCCGCACCGGACCCAACCCGTCGGTCTTCCGCAACGCGAACCGGATGCGCACCCGCTGCACGTCCGACACACCGGTCACCGCTTCCCGCAGGAACCCCGCCACCGACTCCGGTAGGACCCGCGCGACCTCGGCGACCATCAACGCCGTCTCGACCCGTTCCCGCAACGACAAGGACCCGTCGAAGACCTCACGCTCCGCCTGCGCCACGACCTGACGCCACTGCGCCGCTCCCAGCCCGGCCAACGCCTTGCGGGCCTTGCGCGATCCCATGCCGGACAGCAGACGGGTCGCCTCGGGCAGGAACCGGCCGGACAGTCCTGCCAACTCGGTCGCCGCATCGACCCGCTCCCCGGCGGAGGTCTCCGGCCCGGCCAGCACGTCACGGATCTCGGCCTCCGCTTCGGGCGCCAACGGCAGGTCGTCCCACAGGTCGGGGCGGGGCACCCGCACGGCGAGCGACAGCGAACGATCGGCCAGCAGGTCCCGCTCGACCTCCGTCCGCCGAGGCCGCTCCAGCGGGCCCACCAGCCGGTGCGCCCGTCGCCGGACACTCGGATGCGTCAACGCCTCGACTGCGAGCCTCTCGACCTCCGCCTCCTCCGCGACGAACAGGCTGCGCAGGCGCTCCACGCACCTGGCCCGCTCGACCGGCCGCGCCGACCGGTCCGCGGCACCGGACCTCAGCAGCGCCAACGCGGACGGCACGTGCTCGGACTCGAAGTGCGCCATCAAGTGAGCGACGAACGCGCGCTCATCGAGCAGCTCATGGCCATCGACCGCGACGGCCCGGAAGTACGCGCGCACCGCCTCGACACCGGCCGGGTCACGTCGTGCCACCTCGATCAGCGCCGTGCACCGGTCGGGGGCGCTCAGGTGTTCGTCGCCCGCCAGCCGGCGCAACTCGTCCAGCCCGCCTTCCGCCCCCAGGTCGTGCAGCAGTCCGGCCGCCGACACGCGGAGCCACTGCGGTGTGTCGGGGTCCGCGTACGAGGCGCGGAGCAGGGGCACGACGTCGGCACCGGTTCCGGCCAACTTCGCGACTCGCTGGCGGAGGCCCACCGGGTTGTTCTCGCGGTCGGCGGGCTCGAACACGGCGGCAGCGAGTTCGTCGGCCTCCCCCGGCACGCACCGCGCCAGCAGCACGGCCGCATCCGCTCGGGTGTAGCGATCGGCGGAACCGTCCGCCAGGACACCCCGCAGCGCGGCCACGGCCTCCGGTCGGTCGCCGAAACCGAGCACGTCCAGGGCGGCCACCATCCGAGTCGCCACCGCGCTCGCGACGGCCCGGGGCACGAGCTCGCACAGCACGTCCGCGACCCGCGCCCGCAACGCCACACCGACGTAGGCCAGGGTCCTCGCCAGGTAGAGGAAGTCGAAGGAGGTCTCCGCGACCGAGCGGATCATCGCGCACACCAGGTCCACAACGGCCGGGTGGTGGCTCCGCCCCAGCTGCAGCAGGGGGTAGATGGCCGCCAGCCGGCTCCGGAAACTCGCGGAGTCGTCCGCCAGGACACCGAACAGGACCCGTGCGACCCGGTCGTGCTCCTCGTCGGACGAAGGCAGACCGGCGGCGTGGAACATCTGGCCATAGCCACTGCGGCGGACGGTGTCCTCGAACACCGCCAGCGCCTCCTCGCGCAGCTCGGAATCCAGGTCCACCAGCGCCGACCACGCCCGCAGGACCGTGCCCGAGTTGATCGCAGTGCGCACGATCGCGAGCAAGCACCGTTTCGCCTCCTCGTGGAACTCCGGCCCCGCACGGACCAGCCGCTCGGCCACGGTGCACCGGTTCTCCTCAGCCAGGCCCGATGCGGTGAGCCGCCAGCGCAACTCGCGCAACGCCTCCGACCGGTACGGCTCGGCGTACTCGGTGAGGCGTCCCCAGATCCAGATGCGGTCTCCCTCGGTCATTTCGGGCGCGGTGGCCAGGCGCAGCAGTTCGGCGGCGGACTCGGCGACGTGTTCCGGGCCGAGGTCGTTGAGCGCTTCGGCGGCCGACCGCGCGACACTGACCGTCGTTGCTCCGTCCGCGATCACTGCCCGCAGGTGTGCCGCCGCCTGCTCGCGCCGCCGCACGCCCAGCCCGCCGAGCTGCTTCGCCCAGTGCAGGCGGTCGTTCGGGGTGAGGAAGGGGTTGGCGAGCGCGGCGACGACCAAGTCGGCCGCTGCCCTTCGGTGTTCCTGTCCCAGTTCGGCGAGGACGCCGGCGAAGTGGGCGCGGTCGTATCCGGAGCGGCGGTGGTCTCGGGACAGGGCGGTGAGGGCGGTGGCGGCTTCGGCGTTGTGGTCCGGGCCCAGGGAGGCCAGGCCCAATGCCGCGTCGCGCCTGCCCGCGGTGCTGTTGACCGGGTCGGTGAGGATCGCGCGGAAGACCTCGGCACCTCGTTCGTGGAACTCCGCGCCGATCTCGACCAGGCCCGTGGCCGCTTCGACCAAGTCCGCCGGAGGGGTGGTGCCGTCGTCGACCAGGCGGGTCAGGGCCTCCACCGCGTCGGTCCGCGCCCCGCGGCCGAACGCCGAGAGGATCACCGCCGCTGTCCGGCAGCGGTAGCCGGAGGCCAGCGGGTTCTCCAGGACCGCGCGCAACCCGCGTTCGGCCGCCGCGCGTTCAGTCTCGCCGCAGTCCGCCAGGGCTTGGGCCGCGTCCAGTCGCTCGCCCACCGATGCGTCGGGGTCGTCCACCAGCGCGGTGAGGAAGGCGACCGCCTCCGGGGTCCGGTCGCCGCGCAGCCGGGTCGCCAGGGCGGATGCGGCCTCGATGCGCGAGTCGGGTGGGGCGGAGTCGGTGCGCATCAGCCTGGTGAGCCAGTCGGACAGACCGGGGTGGTGGGTGGCGCGGCTGGCCTGGGCGAGGATTTCCGCGCACGGGTACAGGCTGGTCATCGCCCAGCCCCACACCGTCTCCAGGAAGGCGTCCACGACCGACGCGCTCGCGGGCACGCGCCTGGCGAGCAGGCGGGCGGCCAGGAGGTGGTGTTCGGCGTCGCCGGCGTGCAGGCGGCTGATCAGGGGGTCGGCTTCGGTGGGGCGCAGGTGGGTGTGGTGCAGGAGGACCGATCTGGCGAAGTGGCCGCGTTCGCGCGGTCGGGCCGCGTACAGGGTGCGGACGAACTCGGGGTGCTCGGGATCGAACGCGGCGGGCAGGTCGCGGGCGATCGAGGTCGCCGCCAGGTGTTCGGCGAAGCTGTGGTGCAGGAAGCGCAGGTCGCCGGTGCGGATGATCAGCGGGCCCACGGAGACCAGGAAGGCGGTCAGGGCGTCCGGCCAGTCCGGGGGCAACGCCCTCGCAGCGACGTTCGTGCGGACCCAGTCGCGGGCGGCGTCCAGGAGCGAGCTGTCGGTTTCCAGGCGGATGCGGCCCAGGTGTTCCAGCAGGGCCTCGCGGTGGTCTTCGAACGGGCCGGTCGGGGTGCGGGCCGAGCGGAGGAAGGCCAGGTAGGACTCGTAGAGCTCGTACTGGTTGTCCGGGAGCGGCCGGTCGGACCGCTGTTCGAAGATGATCGCCGCGATGGTGGCCAGCAGGGGCACGCGGACCAGTTCGTCCAGGTGGGCGGCGCGGATCTGGCGGACGAAGCGGTGGGCCAGGTCCGGGTCGTCGTCGGCGAACCAGTTGTGGGCGAAGGAGAGCAGGGCCTGGTCGTCGAACGGCTGGAGCTCGTAGCGGGCCGCGCCGATGCGGTGCAGCGGGGCCAGGGCCCCGCCGTCCACCGGACGGGTCGTCACCATCACCCGGTAGGGGGCGTCCCCACCGGCCCACGAGGCCAGCACGGTGACCAGGCGGTCGCGGTCGGCGCTGTCGGCGACCTCGTCCAGGGCGTCCACCAGCAGCAGCCAGCGCCGGCCCGCCACGCGCTCGGCGAGCAGGTCGGCGGTCACGGGCGCGCGGAGCAGGGCTCCGTACTCGGCGTGCGCGCTGTCGGCCAGGGCCTGGGAGAAGGGCAGGTCGAGGCGGCCGGCCAGCTCGCGGGCGGGCAGGCGCAGCGGCACGACCTCCTCGGTGATCGGGTTCTCCCCCGTGCCGCACCACCAGCCGGCGAGGTCCGCGGCCAGCCGCAGGGACAGCGTCGACTTGCCCTGGCCCGCGCCACCGGTGACCAGCAGGTGGTCGTCGCCGTCGAGCGCCTCGCGGACCGTCCGGGCCGGCGGGCGCACCGCCACCCGCACGACCGGCGCGCGCGGCACCTCGACCAACTGCCCGTGGCCGTCCACGATCGGGGTCGGCCGGGGCGCCTCGGTGCGGGGCTCCTCGACGCCGGCGCCGAGGTCCTGGCGCACGTACACGGTGGCCAGCGACGGCCGGCGCGCGCCGCGCAACTGGTAGGGCAGTTCGTGCGCGGCGCTGACCTGGGCGTGCAGCAGCGACCGGACGGCGGCCGGCAGCAGGCCGTCATCCGGCGGTGGGGCAACGGGCACGTGGAAGTGGACGCCGCCCTGGATCACGCCCGCTTGGACGGTGGGGGCGTGCACGCCGCCGGTGACGTGGTTGGCGATCTCCTGGTCCACGGAGGCATGGTCCCACGCCCCCTGACCGCATTAATGCGGCTCAGCGGCAGGGTTTCCGCAGGGTTGTCCATTGTGGACAGAAGTTCGTTCCGGGCCGCCCTCCTCCACCGAGACGGGGGTGGTGCGGCTGCGCTGCCGCACCACCCCGTCCGGCGGCGGGTCACCCGCCGAGGAGGTGGTCCAGGACCCGGTCCAGCACCGCGGAGCGCGTCGCCGCGTCGCTGATCCCTTCGAAGCCGAACCCGAAGTACAGCGTGTCCTCCGTGGCCACCACGGCGCCCTCGGGGAAGCCGGCGGCGGTGATGCGCTCGAAGGTGTTCGGGTTCGCCGCGCTGCCCGCGGGCGGGCCGGTGAACGCCCAGCCGTCCAGCCCGGTCTCGAACGAGGTGCTGCCCTCGCCCGTGGACACCGCGATGTCGTCGACGAAGACGCCCAGACCCTGCACGGACCAGTCGCTGACGTAGGCGATGGACACCTCCACCTGACCGCCCGCGTAGGCCGCCAGGTCGACGGTCCACTGCTGCCAGCCGCCCGAGTTGCCCGACGACGCGTTCCACGTACCCGTCGACCCGGTCGGCGAGCAGGTGCCGTCGGCGTTGAGCGTCTGGTAGTGGTCCAGCTGCGGGTGCAGCACGCGCCAGCCCTCCGGGCAGCTGTCACCCGGTTCGGTGGTGGTGTGGCCGTTGAGGTCGGGCAGGGTCGTCCAGGTCTCCGTGCCGACCGGGCGCGCCTCCACGAACACGTGGTCCCACGCCGGTTCGGTGTCGAAGGAGGTCCAGAACGACAGCTGCGCGCCACCGGCGGGCACCGAGATGGTCCGGGTCAGCCGCTTGTAGGAGACGTCCCCGATGTGCGAGTAGGCGTAGTAGTCGCCGGTGTGCGGCGCGAACGGCCCGCCGGTGCGCTGCCACGCCGCCACCGGGGTGCTCGCGAACTGCGGGTAGCGGTCGGCGGGCAGCAGGGCGCTGGTGGTGAGGAACGACGCCGTCCGGTTCTGGTTCTGCGCGCTGTCGGCGCCGTTGAGCGTCCACGCCAAGCCCTCCAGCGGGGCCGCGGTGCCGACGAGGGGCGCCGGTTCGCCCGTCTCGGCGTCCAGGCCCGAGCCGGCGCTGACCAGGCCCGCGCCGAACCAGTACTCGAGGACGTCGTTGAGCCCGTCGCCCGACCCGCTCAGCGGGCGGCAGCGCGGCGCGACGGCGGGGTCCGCGCACGACGCGTTCTCGAACGGGTCGTAGAGCTGCAGGCCCAGCGCGGGGCTGTACTGCTGGCCGGCGGCGTTGCCGGTGTAGAGCACCTTGCCGCCCTCGTTGAGGTAGTCGCGCACGGCGAACAGCTCGGTCTGGGCGAGGCTGGACGCGGTGCCCGCCGGGCGGCCCGGGTCGCGCGTGACGACGTCGTCGCCGGTGTACCAGATGACGGCGTCGTAGTGCGCCAGCACGCCCAGCGGGTCGGGCGCGGTGCGGCCGTTGGCGTCCACGTCGTAGACGTCGAAGTCCACGCCCAAGGAGGAGAGCGCGTCGCCGTAGTACGACAGGTACTGCGGCGAGGTCACCCCGGTCTTGGTCGGGGACGCGCCCGTGTAGTCCTCGGCCGCCAGCACGAGCACCCGGGCACCGCTCTCGGACACGGCCCGGTACTCGAAGGACGGGCTGGTCGCACCGCCGCCCTCGAACCACACCTTCACCGTGTCACCGGGGTCGGTGCCGGTGACCTGGCCGCTCACCACGTGGTAGTAGGTCGCGGTGCCCACGCCGTAGCGCTCGCCTCCGGTCCACTCGCTGGTCGCGGCGCTCCGCACCGCACCACCGTTGACCTGCCACTTGGCGGTCACGGCGCCCAGCGACCGCTTGGCCAGCACCCGGACCTCCTGCGGGTCGCCGTAGGAGACGGCGAAGGTGAAGTCCAGCATCGACAGCGGGCCGTTCTCCGGGTCGACGTCGGCCTGGTCGAGGTAGAACGGCTGCGTGGTCGCGCCCACGGCCGACTTGGGGTTGGCCGGGTCGGTCGCCGAGCGGGCCAGCGACAGCGAGAACGGCAGGGCGTTCTGGAACTCGGCCTCCACCAGCGCCTCGTCGTCGGGGAAGAGGAACCCGCAGCCCTCGCAGCCCTCGCCCAGCTCGGGGGTGAAGGCGACGGTGCCGGCGGCGCGTTCGGCGTAGTCGGTGGTCTCGCCGTTGGTCACGTACAGCTCGTCGGAGCTGATGCCGGGGTCGAAGCCGGGGATCGCCGGGGTGGCGTCGGTGCCGGCCAGCGCCGCGTAGATCGGGTTGTCCGCTTCCGGGGAGCCGGTCTGCCAGCCCTGCGGGTAGAGGATCAACGGGCCGTAGGAGTGCATGTTCGACTGGAACTTCGGCTTGACCCGGTCGATCAGGCCCTGCATGGCCTTGGTCTCCGGCTCGGACACCGCGCTCGGGCCGCGGTAGGTCTCGCTGGCCTGAGAGGTCGAGGAGCCTTCGTTGTCGTAGTCGAAGTGCTCGTCGAAGTTGCGGTTGGGGTCCACGCCGTCGCCGACGTTGACCACGCCGTTGCCGTCGTTGTCGCGCAGGTTCTTGCGCCACAGGCGCTCGGTGTCGAAGGTGTACTGGTAGCCGTCGGGGTTGGCCACCAGCACGAACCACAGCTCGGTGGTCTTGAGCAGGTCCTTGACCTGCGGGTCGTCGGCCTTGAAGCGGTCGAGGTAGTAGCGCAGCAGGCGCCGGTTCACCTCGACGCTGATCCACTCGCGGGCGTGCTGCGCGGACGAGTACAGCACCGCCGGGCGGGCGCCGTCCTTGAGGCCCGGGGCGCCCTGGGTGACCTTGAGGGCGATGATCTCGCGGCCCTGGGCGGTGCGGCCCAGGACGGACAGCTTGACCAGGTTCCGGTTGGCGCGGGCCAGCGAGTACAGCTCGTCGCGGATGCCGCCGGGCTGGTCGAACGACCGCCACACCGCGTAGCCGCCCGCGGCCTGCTCGGCGGCCAGCTGGCGCGCGGTCTTGCCGTCCTTGGACTTCTTGACCTGCACCGGGACGCCCCGCTCGGCCAACCGGTCGCGTTCGCTGTCGGCCAGCACCAGCTCCACCTGGACGCGGTCGCCGACCACCCGGCTGGACACCACGTCGAGCCCCTGGCGGGCCAACGCCGCCGCGTCGGCCGGCGCCACCTCCGCCACGTAGACGTCCAGGGGATCGGCGGACGGCACGGCCCCGGCCGGGGCGGTGACCCCGGCGAGGACGAGGGTCAGCGAGGCGAGGACGGCAGCGGACCGCTTCATGGCGCGGCTCCTTCCGAGCATCCGTGCGGCGGCGGAAGTCCCGCTCGGGGACGCTACGCCGGTCGGCGGTGCCCGCTATGGGCCGAAAGGCCCTACCTCGCGCCCGGTGCTCACGACTGGCCGTCGATCAACCACTTCCCGTCGACCTGGACCAGGGTGTAGGTGTGGAACCAGGTCTCGGTGGCGCCGGCCTTGGTGAGGTAGGTGATGGTGGCGGAGACGCGGTTGGCGTCCAGGAGGGTGACGTCGGAGAGCCGCACCGAGGTGATCCCGTTCCAGAACTCCTGGTACTTCTCGAAGCTGCCCACCCGGGGCGTGGCCTTGAACCGGTCGGTGAGGCGCGACCACCCCCCGTCGATGTCACCGGGCAGGAGCGCGTAGTAGTCGATCAGGCCCTTGTCGGCGGTGCCCTGCTGGGGTGGCGGACTCGTGGTGGTCGTCGTCGTGGGTGGGGCCGTCGTCGTCGTGGGCTGCTCGTTGGACGTGGCCGGGGGCTGCTGGGGTTCGGTGGTGGGCTCGGCGACGGTCGTGGTCGTGGTGTCGGTGGGGCCGGCCTGGTCGTTCGGCGGGTCGGTCTCGCGGTTGAGCAGGACGACCAGGAGGACCACGAGCAGCACGGCCAGCGCCGCGCCGGCCAGCAGGAGGGGGCGCTTGCGGTCGGGTCGGTCGGCGGGGTCTTCGATGGGCTGCGTCACGGGCGGGGTCGGCGGGGTCACGATGGCCGGGGGTTCGCCCGCGGTCTCGGGTGCGGCGGCCACGACGGGCTCCGGGACCGGCGTGGCGTCGGCGGGAGGGGTCGGGTCGGCGGGGGTGTCCGCGGGTAGGGCCGGTGGGACGATCACCTTGGTCGCCGGGGCGGAAGGCAGGGCCGAGGCCAGGACGGTCGCCGGGTCGGTCGACTCCTCGCTGAGCATCCGGACCGCCTCGGCCATGGTCGGCCGGGTCTCGGGGTTCGGGTCGAGCAGGCGGGTCAGGACCGGTTCCAGGGTGCCCGCGTTCCGGGGCGGCGGGTACTTGCCCTCGGCGGCCTTGTGCAGCAGCAGGATGGGGTTGCCGTCGGTGCCGAACGGCGGCGCCCCCTCCAGGGCCGCGTACAGGGTCGCGCCGACGCCGAACACGTCGGCCGGGAACCCGATCTCCTCGCCGCGCGCGACCTCCGGGGCCAGGTAGGCGGGCGTGCCGACGAGCATGCCGGTCGCCGTGATCGTGCCCTCCCCGGCCACGCGGGAGGTGCCGAAGTCGGTGACCTTGACCGTGCCGAACTCGGTCACCAGCACGTTGCCGGGCTTGACGTCCCGGTGCACGACGCCCGACGCGTGCGCCGCCGCCAGCCCGGACGCCAGTTGCGCGCCGATGCGGCGCACCTCGTCGGGCGGCAGGGTGCCGCGCTCGGCCAGGATCGCCCCGAGGCTGCGCGAGGGCAGGTACTCCATCACCAGCCACGGCCTGCCGTCGTCCTCGACCACGTCGTAGAGCGCGATCACGTTGGCGTGCTGGAGCCGGGCGGCGATGCGGCCCTCGCGGACCGCGCGGCGCACCGAGTCGGCGTCGAAACCGTTGCGGGTCACCAACTCCTTGAGCGCGACGATGCGCCGCAACCGGGTGTCCTCGGCGCGCCAGACCACGCCCATGCCACCCGCGCCGATCCGGTCCGTCAACCGGTACCGGCCCGCGACGGTCCGCTCCTCCACCACTTCCCCCATCCCTCCAGCGATCGCGTCCACCCGATCCGGTGACCGTCGAACGTGTGTACCCCGCCACGATGCCGGCCGACCACCGCGCCGTCCGCGAGCACCCCGTGGCGTGTCGCGCACACCGCCCCCGCCCGACACCCCCACTAAATGCGTGCGCAACCACGGAAAGAAATGAATGTAAGGCTAACCTAATCATTCTCGTGTTGCGACCTTGGAATAGCTGGGGCACTGTGCGAAACGGCGGACAAAACGACCGAGGAGCCGGGATGACCACCACGGAAATGCCCCACGTCAGCGAGTGCACCGTCGCGGGCTGCTCGTACAACCACGACGGCTGCCACGCCTTCGCCATCACCGTGAGCGGCCACAACGGTGCCGCCGACTGCGGCACGTTCATCCCGCTGTCGCGCAAGGGCGGACTGGACCGGGTGATCGCACAGGTCGGCGCGTGTTCGCGCACCGACTGCACCTACAACAAGGAACTGGAATGCTCCGCCTCCGACATCCGGGTCGGCCCCGGCGAAGGCGGGCACGCGGCGAACTGCCTGACCTACACGCCGCGCGCGAACGCCTGAGCACGGGCACGCGGACCACGGGCCGGTCCGCCCGCGCCTACTTCGTCGGCTTCGACCACCACCTGGCGTGCGCCACGACGTCGAAGCCGAAGGAGTCGTAGAGCGGGCGGCCGGCCTTGGTCGCGGTCAGGGTGACCGGCACGTCCCACCCGTCGAGCGCGGCGCCGAGCAGCGCCCGCCCCACACCCCGCGACCGGTGCTCGGGCAGGGTGGTCACCCAGTACAGGCCGGTCGCTTTCTCGTCCACAATGGACAGACAAGCGCCGGCCGGCTCGCCTTCGCGCGTCACCAGGTGCAGCCGCGCCTCGGGCCGGTCGAGCAGGGCGGGCGTCAGGGCCTCCCCCGGCGCGAACCCCGGCAGCGGGAACCCGTCCAGCACGACCTTCTCCGCCACCGCGAGCTGCGCCACCGTCTCGACCCGGGTCACGTCGAGTGCGGGCGGGGGCACCGGGGCCGGCTGCCGCGCCATGACGGGCAGCTCGTGCCCCTCCAGCCCCCAGGACGAGCAGTCGAGCACGGCGAACGAGTCCTCGACCGTCACCCGCCGCTCCCCCGCCGTCGCGACCAGCTCGGCCATCTCGGCGACCTCGTCCACCGAAGGTTCCGGGTGCAGCACCAGCACGCGCACCAGGCCGGGTCCCCGCATCGCCGAGAAGCCCGGCCGGC
Source organism: Saccharothrix variisporea (assembly GCF_003634995.1). GTDB lineage: Bacteria > Actinomycetota > Actinomycetes > Mycobacteriales > Pseudonocardiaceae > Actinosynnema > Actinosynnema variisporeum. The sequence goes on from NZ_RBXR01000001.1 coordinate 1,567,891, forward strand.
GGATCAGCTCGTGCCCGCGCGTCTCGGCCAGGACGGTGTGCAGGAGGTCCGAGTTGCGCGTGGCGAGCGCGAGCGCGGGCGTCATGATCGAACTGTACGTGTCACCCTCGGTTGAGCAGCTGGTCGAAGGGCACGAACGTGTCGGCGGGCTTGGTCGCGACCCGGCCTTCCAGCAGGCTGGCCAGCTCGCCCGCCGCCCGGTCGATGCGGGTCGACAGGCCCTCCGGCGCGCCCCAGTCCGAGGACGCCGCGTAGACGCCGGTCGGCACGACGATCGCCCGCAGGTAGGCGAACAGCGGGCGCAGGGCGTGGTCGAGCACCAGCGAGTGGCGTTCGGTGCCGCCGGTGGCCGCGATCAGCACCGGCTTGCCCACCAGGGAGTCCGGGTCGAGCACGTCCACGAAGGACTTGAACAGGCCGCTGTAGGAGGCGTTGAACGTCGGCGTCACCACGACCAGCCCGTCTGCGGTGACGACGTCGTCCACGACCTCCTTCAGGCGCGCGCTCGGGAACCCGGTGACGAGGTTGTCCGCCACGTCCCGCGCGACGTCGCGCAGCCGGACCGACCGGACGTCCACGGGCAGCTCACGGTCGACGGCGGCGGCGAGCCGGTCGGCCAGCAGGTGGCTGGACGACGGCTCACCGAGACCGGCCGACACCACGGCCAGGGTGGTCACTTCACGGCCTCCTTCTTGGCCTCCAGCAGCGAGGCGTGGGTGGGGGCGTCGGGCACGTCCGCCGGCCGCCCGATCGCGAACTCGCGGCGCAGCACCGGCACGATCTCGCCGAGCATGTCCAGCTGCTCCAGCACGGTCTTGAGCGGCAGGCCGGCGTGGTCCATCAGGAACAGCTGGCGCTGGTAGTCGCCGAAGTGCTCGCGGAAGGTCAGGGTCTTCTCGATGACCTGCTGCGGGCTGCCCACGGTCAACGGCGTCTGCGCGGTGAACTCCTCCAGCGACGGGCCGTGGCCGTAGACGGGGGCGTTGTCGAAGTACGGGCGGAACTCGCGGACGGCGTCCTGGGAGTTGGGGCGCATGAACACCTGGCCGCCGAGGCCGACGATCGCCTGGTGCGCCGCGCCGTGCCCGTAGTGCTCGAAGCGCTGCCGGTAGAGGTTGATCAGCCGCTGGAAGTGCTCCTTGGGCCAGAAGATGTTGTTGGCGAAGAAGCCGTCGCCGTAGTAGGCGGCCTGCTCGGCGATCTCCGGGCTGCGGATCGAGCCGTGCCACACGAACGGCGGCACGTCGTCCAGCGGCCGGGGCGTCGAGGTGAAGGACTGGAGCGGGGTGCGGAAGCGGCCCTGCCAGTCCACGACGTCCTCGCGCCACAACCGGTGCAGCAGGTGGTAGTTCTCGATGGCCAGGTCGATGCCGTCGCGGATGTCCTTGCCGAACCACGGGTACACCGGGCCCGTGTTGCCCCGGCCCATGACCAGGTCCACCCGGCCGTCGGCCAGGTGCTGGAGCATCGCGTAGTCCTCGGCGATCTTGACCGGGTCGTTGGTGGTGATCAGGGTGGTCGCGGTGGACAGGACCAGGCGCTCGGTCCGGGCCGCGATGTAGCCGAGCATCGTGGTGGGCGAGGACGGCACGAACGGCGGGTTGTGGTGCTCGCCGGTCGCGAACACGTCCAGGCCGACCTCCTCGGCCTTGAGCGCGATCGCGACCATCGCCTTGATGCGCTCGGCCTCGGTCGGCGTCCGGCCCGTGGTGGGGTCGGGCGTCACGTCGCCGACGGTGAAGACACCGAACTGCATAGCCGCTCCTCGGTCCAAGTAGTTGTACTTTCAACTACTGCGCACAACGGTACCGCGTCGATCGCTATTCCGCCGTTGCGGGGTGGCGCGGACCACGCCAGGGTGTGTGCCCGGGGTCACTCTTGGGGGGCGTGATGCGGTTCGCGTGGCGCGAGGTGGGGGTCGTGGTCGGCGTGCAGGCGGTGGTGCTCACCGCCCTGTCCGACCGGTACGGGTTCCACCGCGACGAGCTGTACTTCCTGGCCGCCGGCAAGCACCCGGCCTGGGGTTATGTCGACCAGCCGCCGCTGACGCCGGTGCTGGCGCGCGTGTTCTCGGCGGTGGCGGGCGAGACGCCGGCGGGCCTGCGGGTGGCGGCCACGCTGCTCGCCGCCGCCACCCTGGTCGTGGTGGCGATGATCACCGCCGAACTCGGCGGCGGCCGGGCCGCCCAGGTCTTCGCCGCCGCCGCGACCGCGCTGTCCGGTTTCGTGCTCGGCATCACGCACATGCTGTCCACGGCCACCGTGGACCTGCTGCTGTGGGTGGCGATCGCGTACTTCTCCCTGCGCGTGCTGCGCGGCGACGGCCGGTGGTGGGTGGCGGTCGGCGCGGCGGTCGGGGTGGCGATGGCCAACAAGTGGCTGGTGCCGCTGCTGGTGGTGTCGCTGGGTCTCGCGCTGCTGGTCACGGGTCCGCGCCGCGTCCTGCTGAGCCGGTGGTTGCCGGTCGGGGTGCTGGTGGCGGCGCTGCTGACGGCCCCGGTGTTCGTCTGGCAACTGCGGCACGACTTCCCGCTGCTGCGGGTGGCGGGCGGGATCAGCGAGGTGGACGGCGGCGAGAACCGGGCGATGTTCGTGCCGCTGCAACTGCTGTACCTGTCGCCGGTGCTGGTGCCGGTGTGGGTGGCGGGGTTCGTGCGGCTGTGGAGGGAACCGCGGTACCGGTCGGTTGCCCTGGCCTACCCCGTGCTGTGCATGATCACCGTGGTCAGCGGCGGCAAGCCGTACTACACCATGCCGTTGCTGGTGGTGCTCCTCGCCGCCGGCGCCGCGCCCGCCGTGCGCTGGGCCGCACGGCACCGGGTGGTGGCGGGTGCGGGCGCGGTCGTCGGCACGGCGGTGTCCGTGGTGGTGAGCCTGCCCGTGCTGCCCCCGTCCGCCTTGGGTCCGGTGCTCGCGATCAACCCCGAGGCGGGCGAACAGGTCGGGTGGCCCGAACTGACCGCCACCGTCGCGCGGGTGTGGGCGACCATCCCGGACGAGCGGCGCGCCAGGGCCGTCGTCTTCGCGCGCAACTACGGGCAGGCGGGCGCGATCGAGCGGTTCGGCCCGGACCACGGCCTGCCCCGGCCGTACTCGGGCCACATGTCCTACGCCGACTGGGGACCGCCCGCCGACAGCTTCGACGGCCCGGTCCTCGTCGTCGGCGCGCGCGGCCCGGAGTTCACCGAGTGCCGGGTGGTCGAGATCCACCACGCCGTGGTCGAGAACGAGGAGGACGGGACGGACGTGGCCCTGTGCAAGGCGCCGCAGTGGTCCCGGGTGTGGCCGCAACTGCGCCGCTACTACAGCTAGAGCCGGCGGCTATTGTGGACGGATGGGGTCGATCAAGAAGTTCCAAGTCACCTTCGACTGCGCCGATCCCGGGCGCGTCGGGCGCTTTTGGTGCGAGGTGCTCGGGTACGTCCCGGTGCCGGCGCCGGACGGGTTCGCCGGGTGGGACGAGTTCGAGCAGTCCCTGCCGGCCGACCGCGAGGGGGCGTGGTTCGCCTGCGTCGACCCGACGGGCGTGGGGCCCCGGCTGTACTTCCAGCGCGTCCCCGAGGGCAAGGTCGTCAAGAACCGGGTGCACCTCGACGTGCGGGTCGGCACCGGGCTCGTGGGCGCGGAGCGCCTGGCCGCGCTCAAGGCCGAGGCCGACCGGCTCGTCGCGCTCGGCGCGACCATCGTGCAGGTCCTGGAGGCCGACGAGGAGAACGAGTCGTGCATCCCGATGCAGGACGTCGAGGGCAACGAGTTCTGCGTGGACTGAGCGGCCGGTGAGCGCTCGCGCCGACCGGGACTTCCGCCGCCACCTCGCCGCCCGGCTGCTGCCCGCGCTGACCCGGCGCTGGGGCGGGGCGCGGCCGGGCGGCGATCAGCGCGTGGGGCTGGGCGCGGGCGTCGCCGTCATGGGCATCGGCGTTATGCCGCCTCCTCGGGCCCCCGTCCCGGATCGCGCTGGGCCACCACGACCGCGCTGTCGCCTCGCCGCCAGACGACCTCGACGTGCGCGAAACCGGCCGCCCGCAAGGCGTCGACGTGCCAGGACACCGGCGGGTAGAAGTCGGCGGACTCGCCGTCGGGCCGGTCCGCGAGAGCCGCCAGCGCGGGGTGCGCCAACGCCTCCCGCCACCAGTCGTGCCACGCCTCCATCGCCCCCGGCTCACCCGGCACGACGGCGGCGGGTTCCGGCATGCGGTCGGCGTTGGCGAAGAGGCCGCCGGGGTTGAGGAGGTCGCGGATCTCGGCGTAGAGCGCCCGCAGCCGGTCCGGGCCGAAGTGGTGCAGCGCCGTTCCCGCCAGCACGGAGTCGAAGCGCGGCAACCCGTCGGCCCACCCCGGTCCGCTCAGGTCGGCGCGCACCACCGGCACGTCCAGGGCGACCCGCGCGATCTCCAGCAGCACCGGGTCGAAGTCGAGCAAGGTCACGTCGGTCAGGCGGGACGCGATCGAGCCCGTCCCGCCGGCCAGGTCCAGCACCCGATCGCGCGCCCGCGCGGCCAGGACGTCGAACACCTCCTCCCGCCAGGGCAGGAAGGGCTGCTGCTGAGCGTCCCAGCCGCGCCGGAGCGCGGCGGCGGTCGAGCGGTCCAGAGTCGTCATGCCGCCCAGCTTAACGACTATGGTTTTCAGTTTCGGGTGATTCAGCCGCGTTCGACCAGGTGCCCCACCACGTCGGGACCCGGGTGGGCGTGGCCCGAGCCGTCGCGGCGCACGTCCACCTCGGGCAGCTCGACCGGCGAGCCGTTGTCCGCCGCACCCGCCGGGCGCGGCCCGACCCACGCCAGCACCAGCCCGTTCTCGCCCTTGAGGAACCGCTGCGACCGCACCCCGCCGGTCGCCCGACCCTTCGCCGGGTACTCCGCGAACGGCGTCACCTTCACGCTCTGCCCGGTCGAGGTCACCACCATCGGCTCGCCGTGCTCGTCGTCGTCGGTCCGCACCGCGCCGAAGAACACCACCCGCTGACCGGCCGCGAGGTTGATCCCGGCCATGCCGCCGCCCTTGAGCCCCTGCGGGCGCACCAGGGACGCGCTGTAGCGCAGCAGCGACGAGTCCGACGAGACGAACACCAGCGTCTCCTCCGCACTGCGCAGCCAGGACACGCCGACGACCTCGTCACCCTCCTTGAGGGTGATCACCTCGAACTCCTCCGACCGCACCGGCCACTCCGGCGCGCACACCTTCACCACACCCTGCCGCGTGCCCAGCGCGAGCCCCGGCGAGTCGGTGTCGTTCAGCGGCGCGATGCCCACGACCTTCTCGCCCTTGGCCAGGTCGACCAGCTCACTGGCCGCCATGCCCCCGCTCAACGACACCGTCCCGCTCGCCTCCGGCAACACCGGCAACGGCAGCACGTCCGTCTTCACCGCCCGACCCAGGTTGGTCACCAGCAGCACCTGGCCGCGGGCCGTCGTGTGGACGACCGCCGCCACGGCGTCGTGCTTGGTCCGACCGTTGCGCCGCCGCGCCTCGGAGGCCTCCTCCGACTCCGCCGCCGTCCGCGCCACCAGCCCGGTCGCCGACAGGATCACCTGGCACGGGTCGTCGGCGACCTCCAGCGGCCCGGCCGGCTTGGACGCCGCCAGCACCTCCTTGAGGTCGCCGTCGAGCAGCACCGTCCGGCGCTCGGTCCCCAGGTCCTTCGCGACCTTCGCCAGCTCCGCCGACACGACCTTCCGCAGCTCGCGCTCGTCGTCGAGGATCTTGGTCAGCTCGGCGATCTCGCCGCGCAGCCGGTCCTGCTCGGCCTCCAGCTCGATCGAGTCGTAGCGGGTCAGGCGGCGCAGCGGCGTGTCGAGGATGTAGGTGGCCTGCACCTCGGAGAGCTTGAACGTCTTCATCAGGCCGTCCTTCGCGGCCTGGGCGTTCTCGCTGCCCCGGATCAGCTTGATCACCTTGTCGATGTCCAGCAGGGCCTTGAGCAGGCCCTCGACCAGGTGCAGCCGGTCCTCGCGCTTGCGGCGGCGGTAGCGGGTGCGCCGGGTGACGACGTCGTAGCGGTGGCGGAGGAAGACCTCCAGCAGCGCCTTGAGGCCCAGCGTCTGCGGCTGGCCGTCCACCAGCACCAGGTTGTTGATGCCGAAGGACTGCTCCATCGGCGTCAGCCGGTACAGGTCGGCCAGCAGCGCCTGCGGGTTCACGCCGACCTTGCACTCGATGACGACCCGGACGCCGTTCTCCCGGTCGGTGAGGTCCTTGACGTCGGCGATGCCGGTCAGCCGCTTGGACTTGGTCACCTCGTCGGTGATCTTCTCGATGATCTTCTCCGGCCCGACGCCGTAGGGCAGCTCGGTCAGCGTGATCGCCTGCCGCCCGCGACTGCCCTCCAACGGCCCGGTCTCCACCTTGGCCCGCATCCGCACCACACCGCGGCCGGTCTCGTAGGCCTTGCGCACCTCGTCCAGCCCCAGCAGCACGCCGCCGGTGGGCAGGTCGGGGCCGGGGATGAACTCCATGAGCTTGTCCAGGTCGGCGTCGGGGTGGTTCACCAACCACCGCGCCGCCGCCACGACCTCGCCCAGGTTGTGCGGGATCATGTTCGTCGCCATGCCGACCGCGATGCCGGACGTGCCGTTGACCAGCAGGTTCGGGAAGGCGGCGGGCAGGACGGACGGTTCCTGGAGCGAGCCGTCGTAGTTGGGCCGGAAGTCGACGGTCTCCTCGTCCAGCTCGCCGACCAGCAGCATCGCGGCGGGCGACATCCGGGCCTCGGTATAACGCGACGCTGCCGGGCCGTCGTCTGGGCTCCCAAAATTCCCGTGCCCGTCGATGAGCGGGGTGTTGAGGGAGAAGTCCTGGGCCAGGCGGACCATCGCGTCGTAGATCGCGCCGTCGCCGTGCGGGTGGTACTTGCCCATGCAGTTGTGCACGACCTGGCCGGCCACGACGAAGGCGTGCTCGTCGGCCTCGACCTGGATGTCGTAGGTGGTGTCCGGCTCGGCCGGCTCGACCGCCACGACCTCGCACGTCGCCGTCAGCTCCACCGGGTCCTCGCCGCGGGCGGCGCGGATCACGTCCACCAGGTCGTCGTGGCGGGTCTTCGTCCAGCGCAGCAGGGCGGCGGCCAGCGCGGAGGCGTGCCGGCCGGACACCCACAGGCCCCGGTCGCGCTCGGCGCGCACGCCCGCGTCGGCCAGCATCGCGTAGACCTCGTCGCGGGTGTCGGCGAACCCGATCTCGCGGCCCTCGTGCACGTGGCCCGCGCCGTCGAACAGGCCCGCCAGGAACGGGGCCCAGTGCGCGCGCTCGGCGACCACGGCGGCAGGGACGGCGTCGACCGCCTCCAGCAGCGCCACGTCCGGGTCGAACGCCAGCACGTGCAGGTCGACGCCGTCGTTGCCCTCGTACTTGTCGCGCGTCACGGTCATCTCGTGCGCGATGGCCCACCCGTGCGCGGTGTCCAGCGGCGCGCACTCGGCCATCGTCAGCTGCACGCGGCCGTCCTCGACCACGCCGCGCGCCGCCACCAGGCCCATGACGTACGCCTCGACGTCCCCGCCGTCCGCGACCAGGGTCGCGTGCCGGGACGCGCCGAAGGCGGTGGTCCGGCGGCCGGCGAGGTCGCGGGCGTCGGTCCACCCGCCGTCGTCGGTGCGGAACCGCTGGCCCGGCGTCACCAGCATCGAGTCGCCGTTCGCCCACACGACCCGCACCAGCTCGGACACCGGGTTCTCGTAGACCTCGCCGACCCGCACCGCGTTCCCGGCCGGGTCCAGGACGAGGTCGCCGACCTCGATCTCCTCGATCCGGCGCAGCCCGGACGGCGTCGAGACCAGCGCGCCGCGCACGAAGCAGTCGCCGACCACCCGCGAGGACTTCACGTACGGGCTGGTGGGCCGGTGGCCCTGCTCGTTCATCGAGAACAGGATGCGGCGGTGCACCGGCTTGAGCCCGTCCCGCGCGTCCGGCAGCGCCCGCGAGTGGATCACCGAGTACGCGTACTCCAGGTAGGAGTCCTCGATCTCGGTGGTCAGCGAGTTGTCGATGACCTGCGCCCCGGCGCGGTCGAAGGCGGACGGGTCGACCCGGGTCGTGGGGGTCTTGCGGCGTGCCACTTCTGCTCTCCTGGCCTCAGACGTCGATCGCGGACTGGTCGACCCGGGCGGCCGACTCGACGAGCCACGCCCGGCGCGGCTCCACCTTCTCGCCCATCAACAACTCCAGCGCGGCCTCGGCGGCCTCCGCGTCGTGCAGCGTGATCCGGCGGACGGACCGGGTGGCGGGGTTCATCGTGGTCTCCCACAACTCGTCCGCGTCCATCTCGCCCAACCCCTTGAACCGGGGCACCGGCTTGACCACGGTCTTGCCCGCCTTCTCCAGCTGGGCGACTTTCTGCTCCATCTCCCGCTGGGTGAAGGTGAAGTGGGTCTCGGCGTTGCGGCCCTTGGTCATCACCTTGTGCAGCGGCGGCATGGCGGCGTAGAGCCGGCCGTCCTCGATCACCGGCCGCATGTACTTGGCGAACAACGTGATCAGCAGCGTGCGGATGTGCGACCCGTCGACGTCGGCGTCGGCCATCAGGATCACCCGGCCGTACCGCATGGCCCCGAGGTCGAACGTCCGGCCCGTGCCCGCGCCGAGCACCTGGACGATCGAGGCGATCTCGGCGTTGCGCAGGGTGTCGGCGAGCGAGGCCTTCTGCACGTTGAGGATCTTGCCCCGCAACGGCAACAACGCCTGGTACTCCGACACCCGCGCCATGCGCGCCGAGCCGAGGGCGCTGTCGCCTTCCACGAGGAAGAGCTCCGAGCGCGCGACACCGGTGGTCCGGCAGTCGACCAGCTTCGCGGGCATGGCCGCGCCTTCGAGCGCGGTCTTGCGGCGGGCCGCGTCCTTCTGCTGCTTCTGGGTCAGGCGGACCCGGGACGCGTCCACGACCTTCTGCAGGACGATCTTGGCTTCCGCCTTCGTGCGGCGGTCCTCGGTCCACGCCTTGACCTGCTTCTCCACGATGCCCAACACCACCTTGGTGATGCCGGCGGTGGACAGCTCGTCCTTGGTCTGGGACGTGAACTGCGGTTCGGGGATGCGGACGTGGATGACGGCGGTCATGCCCTCCAGCACGTCGTCCAGCGTCGGCGGGTCCTCCTTGGGCTTGAGCAGGCCCCGGCTGCGGCCGATGGCTTCCTGCACCGCCTTGAGCACCGCGCGTTCGAAGCCCCGGCGGTGGGTGCCGCCGTGCATGTTGCGGATGGTGTTGGTGAAGCACTCCACCGTGCGCTCGTAGCCGGTGCCCCAGCGCAGCGCGATCTCGACCTCGGCGTGGCGCTCCACCTTGGACCGCATGACGCCGTTCTCGTCGGCCGCGTTCTCGTGGTAGATGCCGTCACCGGTGATCAGCAGGGTGCCGGAGACCGGCTTGTCGCCCGACGGCGCCAGGAAGTCGACCATGTCGGACAAACCTCCCGGGTAGTGGAAGGTCTCCTCGTGGATCGCGCCCTGGGTCGCGTCGCGCAGCACGTAGGTCACGCCCGGCACGAGGAACGCCGTGTTGCGCAACTTCGCCCGCACGGCCTCGACGTCGAGCTTGGCGCCGCTCTCGAAGTACCGGGCGTCGTACCAGTACCGGGTGGACGTGCCGGTCTTCTTGGTCTTCCCGGTGACGCGCAGCCCGCTCTGGCGGGTGAACGCCGCCTTCGGCCCGGGACCGTCGAACACGCCGGGCACGCCGTGCGCGAAGGACATCTCGTGCACCTTGCCCTCGCGGCGCACGACCACGTCGTACCGGTGGGACAGGGCGTTGACGGCGGACGCGCCGACGCCGTGCAGGCCGCCGGAGGTCTTGTAGCCCGAGCCGCCGAACTTGCCGCCCGCGTGCAACCTGGTCAGCACCAGTTCCACACCGGACAGCCCGGACTTGGCGTGGATGCCGGTGGGGATGCCGCGCCCGTCGTCGTCGACCTGGACGCTGCCGTCGGCGTGCAGCGTGACGACGATCTTGGTGGCGTGCCCGGCCACGCCCTCGTCGGTCGAGTTGTCGACCACCTCGGTGAACAGGTGGTTGATGCCCCGGCTGTCGGTGGAGCCGATGTACATGCCGGGCCGCTTGCGGACCGCTTCCAGACCTTCCAGGTGCGTCAGGTCGTCGGCCCCGTACAAGATCTCAGCGGTCACCGGGCTCCCCAGGTCGTGGCGTGCGTCGAGCGGTACACGGTAGAGGAGGGTAACTTCCGCCTCTGACAATTCCTCGCGCACACGACGGAGTCGCGATGCGGGACCTGATCCGGGCCTGGCTCGTGGCCTCGACGCTCAGCGGTGTGCCCTCCACGGTACACGCGCTGGTGACCGGCCGTGACGTGCTGGCCGCGACGCGTGCGGCGGGCGCCTTGCTGGGCCGCCCGAGCGTGCCGCGGGGTGTCGCAGCCCACGTCGGCGTGTCCGCGTTCTGGACGGGGGTGCTGGCCGCCGTGGACGCCCGCCGACCACTGGGAGTGACCGGCGGCGCGGTGGCCGGGCTGGCGATCGCGGCGCTGGACCTGGGGGTGGTGCGGGTGCCCGCGGTCCGGGCGCTGCCCGCGGTGCCGCAGTGGTTGGACCACGTGGCCTTCGGGGCGCTCGTGGGCTGGTCCCTGGCGGTGTCGCGGGCTCGCTGGTCCACTGTGGACCGGCGCCGGCAACGGTGAACTTCCGATCTTCGGCCGGTCGGACCTGCGCGGACGGGACGACAAGGCGGTACCGACCCTGGTCCTCACGGGGGGTCACCCGGATAGAGTGCGGGCGTCCTCGCGCGTCGTGCCTGGAGGTGATCGGGCGCCTTGATGTTCCGACGTTCCGTGCCGAAGGAGACTGTGGTGCCGACACCGACCGAGACCCCGGTGGTGGTCGAGCGCGAGCACGCGCCCGTGCCGGCGCCCCAGCCGCAGTTCACGGCCTCGTTCGCGGGGGCGACGCTGGTCGTGGCGCCGCCGCAGGGGCCGGGTCAGGCGGCGACCGCGCTGGCCCGCGGCCTGCCGGTGGACCGCGGCCGGACCGTGGTGGTGGTCGACTTCCCGCCCGGGGACGAGTCGGCGTTCTGGCCGGCGGTGGCGGCGGCGCTCAAGGGCCGGGGTCCCGTGCGGCTGATGACCTCGCACGCGGGCACGATGCGCCCGACCGCGCCCGCCCAGTGGCTGGCCGAGCAGCTGCAGGCCGAGGTGGTGGCGGCGGACGGCGCGGTGACCACGGTGCCGGGTGCGGCGTTCGTCGTGGGCAACGGCGGGTACGGGTCGTGGTTGCGGTTCCTGCCGGGCGCCTCCCCGATGCCGATGGGCCGCCGGTTCCCCGTGCCGCAGTGGGAGGCCGTGGACCCCAACTCGCCGTGGCCGACCGGCGAGGTGGGCATCTCCGAGCCGATCCCGGCCGGGCTGTGGCTGCGGGCGCAGCGGGTGCCGTTCGACCCGGCCGCGCCGGACGCGCGGGCCGTGGTGACCCTGCCGTGCCGGGACAACGTGCTGACCGTCGTGGTGGGCGGTCCGGGCCAGCCGCCGATCCCGGTGGAGGAGGTGTGCCGGCTGCTGGGCGGGTTGTCGTCGGCGGCGCGGTCGCGGGTGCGACTGGTCTGGTACGGCGGCGAGCACCAGGGCCAGGAGGTGGCCGACCAGCTCGGCGAGCCGATCGCGCTGTACTCGGGCCTGCCGGTGGCGGCGCTGCGCTCGGGCGCGGCGGTGGTCGCGGTGAACCCGCGCGGGCAGCAGACGTGGCGGCCGTACGTGACCGAGGTGTCCTACACGCCCGGTGGTGTGCCTTCGGTGTCCGGGTACCGGGTGCCGGTGCCGGGCCTGGTGGAACGCGGTCCCGGGGTGTTCGACCTGGGTGGCGGGGTGGTGCTGGAGGTCGTGCCGTCCGGGCTGTGGGTGCGTGACGCCGAGGACAACGGTCCCGAGGTGCGGGCGCTGCCGGTGGACCCGGAGTGGGCGCGGCTGACCGTGGGCTCGCCGGGCAAGACGACGGCGGGCGCGGTGGCCGTGGCCGGGGCGTCCCTGGTGGAGCGGCTGGAGCCGGAGGTGCGGCGGCTGCTGAAGGTCGTCTTCTGCGACCCGACTCCCGCACCCCAGCCGCCGATGGCCGAGCCGGAGGTGGAGCTCCCGGAAGACGACTACGAGCCCGTTCCACCGGTCACCGACCGCGAACCCACGGTCGCGGTGGTGCACCACGAGCCGGCGCACCACGAGCCGGCGCACCAGCCGGTGGCGCACGTGCCGAGCGCGCGCGAGCGCCTGTCCGCCGAGCCCGTCGAAGCCCCGGTGCCCGTGCACGAGGTCGCCGACGAGCCCGTGCCGATAAGCCTCGACGGACCGCTCCCCCAGTCCCCCGCCCCGGTGTGGGGCGAGCGGGAGGGCGAGGAGTTCGTCCCCGCCGACCACCGCAGCACCGAGGCCGAGCGCGACGCCCTGCGCCGGATGCTCGGCGAGCGGTACGCCGCGCACGCCGCCGTGGCCTGCCGCCACATCGAGGTGCGGCCGGAGGACCCGGAGGCCTTCGAGGCCGTGGTGACCGACCTGGCGGCGGTCTCGGCGTGCCTCCAGCAGGACGAGGAGATCATGGTCGAGGCCCTGCGCACGGGCCGCCTGGGCAGGCTGTGGCCGTACGCGGCGGGCGTGGTCTCGGGCCTGCGCCGACTGCCCGTGCACCAGGGCGTGACCGTGTGCTGGGGCGACAGCCGCCGCTACCGCACCGGTGACCTGCTGGTCGAGCACGGCGTGCTGAGCACGGTCGCGGGGCCGTCCGTGCCGTTCGACGGGCGCACGGAGTTCGTGATCTGGTCGGTGACCGGTCGCCGGGTGCAGGTGGTGGACTCGTTCGGCAGCGTCGTGCAGGAACGGGTGGTCTTCCCGCCGGGGACGACGTTCAAGGTGCTGGCGGTGGCGGAGGCCGAGGAGTCCGCGCCCATGCAGGTGATGTTGCAGGAGGTCGCGGGACGGCACCACGAGCTGCCGCCGGGCGTGCTGGGCAGCCTGGAACGCGCGGCGGTCGCCCTACGCACCACCGCCCGCGCCCACGCCTGACACCTCCGCCAGCGCTTCGGCGACCGCCGGGGCCGTCGGGTCGATGCGCTGCGACAGCGCGAACGACTCGGCGGCCTCCGCCCGCAGGCCCAGGCGTCGCTGCGCCCACCCCCGGTGGAAGGCCGCCCGCGCCGCCGGCAGGCCACCCAGTGCCACGCCCCGGTCGTAGGCGGTGATCGCCTCTTCCAGGCGGTCGGCGGCGAGGAACGCGTCACCGCGCAGGGACCAGGTCCGGTGGTCGTTCGGGCTCAGGGTCACCAGGTGGTCGGTCTCGGCCGCCGCCCGGTCCGGCGCGCCGGTCAGCAGGTGGGTGCGGGCGATGGTCTCGTGCAGCGGGAAGGCGTGGTCCTCCCAGGCCAGGCGTTCCAACGGCGTCTCAGGCACCACCGAGTACTGGCACTCGACGGCTCGCCGCAACAACGTCCACGTGCCCGGCAGGTCACCGCGCAGGTAGGGCACGAACGCCAGCGCCCGGTAGTGGGCCTGGAGGCGCAGCGGATCGCTCGGGATGGTCCGCGAAGCCACGGCGGCGGCCTCGTGGAAGGCCGGTGTGGCGGTGCCCCTGCGCCCGTTGCGCGCCACCACGAACAGGGCGAGGGTGTGGCGGACTTCCGCCGGGTGCCCGCGGTCGTGGGCCTCCCGCAGGGCCTCCGACTCGATCTCCGTCGAGGACGGGCTCGACCAGTACCGCACCGCCAGCCGTTTCACCACGAGCTCCGGCCGATCACCCACGACGTCCGCCGCCCGGCGCTGATAACCCAAGCGCAGCAACAAGTCCGCCGCCGTGGACCGCTCCACCGTCGTCAGCGGCCCGCCGGTCCGGTCCAGCACGCGCCACCACAGCGGCGTGGCCAGGTCCGCCGGGAAGGCCTTCATGTCGGGCCCCAGGGCGTCCAGCCGCCCCCGGCTCGCGGCGGCGTACACCCTGGTCATCGGCGACGGAACGGTGTTGAAACGGGGAGAGGCGGTGCCGTCGACCAGGTGGCGGGCCAGGGTGTGCGTGACCTCGGCGACGCGCGACGAGCCGGCGCCCGGCGGGTGCAGGCCCAGCACCACCCCGCACCGGACCGGGACACCCGCCGCCGCCAGGGCGCTCAGGCGTCGGGCGAGGCCCCGGGGACCGGGCTCGGGGTCGTAGCGGGGTGCCACGGTTCTCCCCTCGACGCGGCGATCCGCTCCCGGTACCAGTGGAAGGAGGCGCGCGGGGTGCGGGTCTGGGTCTGGTAGTCCACGTGTACCAGGCCGAACCGGGGCTTGTACCCGTGCGCCCACTCGAAGTTGTCCAGGAACGACCACGCGAAGTAGCCCCGCAGGTCCACCCCGGCGGCCACGGCGTCCCGGGCGGCGGACAGGTGGGTGTCCAGGAAGGCGATCCGCTCGTCGTCCTGGAAGCCGGGCCGGTCGCTGTAGACGCAGCCGTTCTCGGTGACGTACACCGGGGGCAGGTCCGGGTAGCGGTTCTTCAGGCCCACCAACGCCTCCGTGAGGCCTTCCGGCTCGACCGGCCAGTTCATGGCGGTGCGCGGCACGTCGGGCAGGCGGGTGGTGTCGATGCCGATGTCGTTGGCGGTGCGGGTGGTGCGGTCGGGGTCGCGGAAGGGCGCGGCGGCCACGTGCTGGCGGTAGTAGTAGTTCACGCCGAGGAAGTCCAGCGGGGTGCCGATGACGGCCAGGTCGTCGTCCTCGCGGAAGTCCACGTCGCCGAAGACCTCGCCGTAGTCGGTCGGGTAGCGGCCGGCGAACAGCGGGTCGGTGAACTGGCGGCGCAGCAGCAGGTCGTGCCGGCGGGCGGCGGCGTGGTCCTCGGGCGAGTCGGTCACCGGGACCGACGGGGACTGGTTGAGCACGATCCCGAACTCGTGGTTCCCGCCCCGCATGGCCCGGACGGCCAGGCCGTGGGCGAGCAGCAGGTGGTGGGCGGCGGCGAGCGCGCCGTGGCCCTCGCGGGCGCCGGGGGCGTGCCGGCCCTCGCCGTAGCCGACGATCGAGGACACGTACGGCTCGTTGAGCGTGGTCCACCGGGTCACCAGGTCGCCCAGGGCCTCGTGCACGACGCTCGCGTACTCGGCGAACCGGTAGGCGGTGTCGCGGGAGCGCCACCCGCCGCGGTCCTCCAGGCCCTGCGGCAGGTCCCAGTGGTAGAGCGTCGGGAACGGCTCGATGCCGCGTTCCAGCAGGCCCTCGCACAGCTCCCGGTAGAACGCCAGGCCGCGCGGCTCGAACCGGCCCCGACCGTCGGGCTGCACGCGGGGCCAGGCGATGGAGAACCGGTAGGCGTCCACGCCCAACTCGCCCAGCAGCGCCACGTCCTCGCGCCACCGGTGGTAGTGGTCGCACGCCACCGCCCCGGAGTCACCACCCGCGACCGCGCCCGGCACCGCGCAGAACGTGTCCCAGATCGACGGCCCGCGGCCGTCCTCGTCCACCGCGCCCTCGATCTGGTAGGCCGACGTCGCCACACCCCAGCGGAAGCCCGCCCCGAACCCGGTCATGCCCCACCTCCTCGGCGGCAATGACACGGCGTGACGAGGCACCGGTCAAGTAACGGATCCGTGATCTGCGCGCTCGGGGCTGGTTCGGCTTTGTGCAGGTGAAGTAGGGT
This sequence comes from Saccharothrix variisporea, assembly GCF_003634995.1. Classification (GTDB taxonomy): domain Bacteria; phylum Actinomycetota; class Actinomycetes; order Mycobacteriales; family Pseudonocardiaceae; genus Actinosynnema; species Actinosynnema variisporeum. Next base: position 1,583,479 of record NZ_RBXR01000001.1, read on the forward strand.
TCACGCTGGTCAGCCCACGTGGAGCCGGAGCACTGAAAGCGGTTACAAACATGGCCACGATCCGAGAGGTCGCCGAACTGTGCGGGGTGTCGGTCGCGACCGTGTCACGCGTGTTCAACCGGCCGCTGACGGTCAGCCGGGAGAAGCGCGAGGTCGTCGAACGGGTCGCGCGCGAGCTGGACTACCGGCCCAACGAGTCGGCGCGCGCGCTGGCCAGCCGCAAGTCCGGGCTGATCGGCCTGGTCTGGGACACCGACCACCGCCGGCCCGGGTGGCGGCACCCGTACCTCCAGGAGCTGCTGATCGGCCTCAAGACCGCGCTCAGCGCGCACGGCTACCACCTGCTGATGCTGGCCACCAGCGGGTCGGCGGCGCTGCGGGCGGTCGGGGCGTCGCTGGCCGACCCGGTGGCGTACGTGAACATGACCCGGCGCCACCACCTCGGCGGGCTGGTGCTCATCGACAGCGGCAAGGACGGGCCGGCGTTCGCCGCGTTCGCCCGGTCCGGGCTGCCGTGCGTGGCGGTGGACGTGGTGGTCGAGGGCGACCGGGCCACCTACGTCACCTCCGACAACGCGGGCGGCGCGGTGGAGGCGGTGCGGCACCTGGTGGCGGCCGGGCACACGCGGATCGCGACCATCACCGGCCCGCTGGGCAACGTCCCGTCCGCCGACCGCCTGGCCGGGTTCCGCGCGGCGATGGCGGAGGCGGGGTTGCCGGTCCCCGACGAGCACGTGGTGACCGGCGACTTCCACCGCGGCAGCGGCCAGGACGCCATGCGCCGCCTGATCGCCCTGCCCACCCCGCCCACGGCGGTGTTCTGCGCGAGCGACGAGATGGCGGTGGGCGCACTCCTGGCGGCCCGGCACGCCGGCCTGCGGGTGCCCGACGACGTGGCCCTGGTGGGCTTCGACGACATCGAGCTGGCCGCCCTGGTCGACCCGCCGCTGACCACCGTCGCACAGGACAAGGCGGGCATCGGCGCGGCAGCGGCGCGGGCGGTGCTCACGATGATCCACAACGGCCGAACCCCACCGCCCGCCGTCCTCCCGACCCGCCTGGTGGTGCGCGCATCGAGCCGAACCCTGCCAGGTTGACTTCTACGACAAGCCGGCCGCCTTGCACTGCTCGGCGTTGTCCTCCGTGCACAGCTGGGACAGCCGCACCGAGTCGTCCTCGACGACCAGCCCGATGTTGTCCTTGGTGATCGCCACCGGTGGCAGGAGCAGGGCCTTGATCTCGCGGTCGGTCCGCGGGTCGTGGATGAACTGCGTGACCAGGGTGTCGGCGTTCGCCGTGCCGCCGCCGGCCAACGCGGACACCAGCCCGGCCGTCGCCTCGGCCTCCGCCCGCACCGACTTGTGCACGGTCATGCACTGGTCGCCGCGCAGGATCGCGCGCAGCCCCTCGACGGTCGCGTCCTGCCCGGTCACCGCCACCTTGCCGGCGAGCCCCTTGGCCGCCAGCACCTCGATCACCTCGCCCGCGAACCCGTCGTTGGCCGCGACCACCCCGTCGACCTTGCCGCCGTTGGCGGCGAGGAGGTCCGCGAACACGTGCCCGGCGAGGTCGTTGTCCCAGCCCTCGATCCACTGGTTGCCGAGCAGCTTGTACTGCCCGGCGTCGTACTTGGGCTTGAGCACCCGCTGCTGGCCCTCGTAGAAGAGGCTGGAGTTGTTGTCGGTCTTGGCCCCTTCGAGCTCGATGACCGTCGCCCGTCCCGCGCCGAGGCACTTGCCCAGCCCCTCGGCCTGCAACGTCCCGACCGCCACCCCGTCGAAGGACACGTAGTAGTCGGCGTTGCCACCCAGCGTCAGCCGGTCGTAGTTGATGGTCGGGATCCCGGCCGCGTGCGCCTTGCGCTCCACCGCCGCCGCGCTCTCCGAGTCCACGGCGGTCAGCACGAGCACCTCGACCCCTTCGGCGATGAACTCGTCGGCGAGGCTGACGAACCGGTGGGGGTCGTTCTCGGCGTTGACGATCCGGGCGTCCACCCCGACCCCGTGCAGGAACTTCTCCAACCACGGCCGGTCGAACCGCTCCCACCGCACCGAGGAGGTCGTGTCGGGCAGGATCACCCCGACCTTGGGCTGCCCACCGGGGCTCTGCGCCTGCTTGGCCGGCGGGGCGCTTTTCCCGCAGGAAGCCAGGAGAAGGGCGAGACAACAGGTTGCGGCGGTGCGGACCGGGAACTTGCGACGCATGCGAACGAACCTCTCCAGGGCGGCGGCGGCCGGCTCTACGGCGGCCACCCGGTGGGGAGGGTCGTTAGAGCGCTCTAACTCTCGTGGAGCGCCCATACTGTGTAACGCGCGTCACATGAAGTCAATAACCTCCGCCGCTCTTGTGCGCAGACCGAAACCTGCCTGCCGGCGCTTCTCGTCCTCGGTCGTCCGCGCCGACTCGACCCGCAGGTCACGCGTTGTGAAGGACTTGCGCCGCTTTCGCGATGAACACGTACTCCGTGCTGTCGTCGGTGACCGGCTCGCCGCCGAACCCGCCGTACAGCGCCTCCAGCTCGAGGCCGGCCGCGTCGAGCAGCCCGAGCCACTCGTTCCTGGTCGCCCACCACAGCGAACTGGTGGCACCGTCGTCGCGGACGATGTCGATCCGGTTGTCCCCCACCGAGTACCGGATCGTGTGCGGCGTCGGTTCGTCCTGGTGCACGCCGTCGACGCGCGCGGCGATGCGGTGGTCGAAGGCGAACGCGTTCCACGCGAACCGCCCGCCCGGCCGCAACGACGCCGCAACGCGCTCGAACGTCCGGCGGCGGTCGGTCCACGTCGCCAAGTGCAGCAAGGCGCGGAACGGGCAGTAGACCAGCCCCGCCGGCTCGTCCAGGCGCAGGTCGCGCATGTCGGCCTCGCGCAGGTCGAGCTCCACGCCCGCGGCAGCGGCACGGGCACGCGCCTGGTCGAGCATCGCCGGGGACGAGTCCAGACCGATCACCCGCTGCCCGGTCGCCTGGGCGACCGGGACCGCGACGCGCCCGTTCCCCACCGCCAGCTCGACCACCGGCCCGTCGGCGGCACGCGCGAGTTCGACGTAGAACGGGACGTCCTCGACCATGTGCGCCGACCACTCCTCATAGCCGACCGCGAAACCCTCGTCCCAGCTCATGCGCCCAGGTTGCCGGCCCGCCGCGCCCGTGTCTCAGACGTTTCGGCGGTACTGGCCGCCCACCTCGAAGAACGCCTCCGTGATCTGGCCCAGCGTGCACACCCGGGCCGCGTCCATCAGCACCTCGAACACGTTCTCCCCCGACTGCGCGGCCTCCTTCAACCGCCGCAACGCCGGCTCGGCCTCGGCCGCGTGCGCCGCGGCGAAAGCGCGCGTCCGCTCGACCTGCGAGCGCTTCTCGTCCTCGGTGGCCCGCGCCAGTTCGATGGTCACGTGCTCGCGTGATCCGTCCTCCGGCAGGAACGTGTTGACGCCGATCAGCGGCAGCGACCCGTCGTGCTTGCGCTGCTCGTACAGCATCGACTCGTCCTGGATGCGGCCACGCTGGTAGCCGGTCTCCATCGCGCCCAGCACGCCGCCGCGCTCCGACAGCCGGTCGAACTCCATCAGCACGGCTTCTTCGACCAGGTCGGTCAGCTCGTCGATGATGAACGAACCCTGCAACGGGTTCTCGTTCATCGACAGGCCCCACTCCTTGTTGATGATCAGCTGGATCGCCATCGCCCGCCGCACCGACGACTCGGTCGGAGTGGTGATCGCCTCGTCGTAAGCGTTGGTGTGCAAGGAGTTGCAGTTGTCGTACAGCGCGCACAGCGCCTGCAGCGTGGTCCGGATGTCGTTGAAGTCCATCTCCTGCGCGTGCAGCGACCGGCCGGAGGTCTGCACGTGGTACTTGAACTTCTGCGACCGCTCGTTGGCCCCGTACCGCTCGCGCATGGCCACGGCCCAGATCCGCCGCGCCACCCGGCCGATGACGCTGTACTCGGCGTCCATGCCGTTGGAGAAGAAGAACGACAGGTTCGGCGCGAAGTCGTCCACGTCCATCCCGCGCGCCAGGTACGACTCGACGTAGGTGAACCCGTTGGCCAGTGTGAACGCCAGCTGGCTGATGGGGTTCGCCCCGGCCTCGGCGATGTGGTAGCCGGAGATCGACACCGAGTAGAAGTTCCGCACCTTGTTGCGGATGAACCACTCCTGGATGTCGGCCATCATCCGCAGCGAGAACTCGGTGGAGAAGATGCAGGTGTTCTGGCCCTGGTCTTCCTTCAGGATGTCCGCCTGGACGGTGCCGCGCACGGTCGCCAGCGCCCACGCCCGCAGCTCCTCCGCCTCGGAAGCGGACGGCTCGCGGCCGTGCTCGGCGCGGAACTTGTCCAGGGTCTGGTCCACGACCGTGTTCAGGAAGAACGCCAGGATCGTCGGCGCCGGCCCGTTGATGGTCATCGACACCGACGTGGTGGGCGCGGTCAGGTCGAAGCCGTCGTAGAGCGCCTTCATGTCGTCCAGGGTGGCGATGGACACGCCGGACGTGCCGATCTTGCCGTAGATGTCCGGCGGGGTGTCGGGGTCGCGGCCGTACAGGGTCACCGAGTCGAACGCGGTGGACAGGCGGGTGGCCGCCGAACCCTGTGACAGGTACTTGAACCGGCGGTTGGTGCGGAACGCGTCGCCCTCGCCGGCGAACATGCGCGCCGGGTCCTCGCCGTCCCGCTTGAACGGGAAGACGCCCGCCGTGTAGGGGAAGTAGCCGGGCAGGTTCTCCTTGCGCAGCCACCGCAGCAACGTGCCGTCGTCGTCGAAGCGGGGCAGCGCGACGCGCGGGACCTTGTTGCCGGACAACGTCTCCCGGGTCAGCTGGGTGTGGATCTCCTTGTCCCGCACCCGGACCACCAGCTCGTCGCCGGTGTAGTCCTCGACCACCTTCGGCCACGCGGCGAGCAGCTCGGCGGACAACCCGTCCACGTGCCGCTCGGCCGAGGACAGCAGCTCGGAGATCGCCGTGACGTCCGCGCCCGCCGAAGCCAGCTCGTCCCGGGCGGCCCGCAGGTGCGCCACCCGGCGCACGGCGTCCACGTGGGTCTCGGTGGCCCGGTGGTAGCCGCGCACGGTCTCGGCGATCTCGGCCAGGTACCGCGCCCGGTTCGCGGGCACCACGGTGGACGCCGAGGTGGACACCTTGCCCGACACCGGCAGGAGCGCCCCCGGCGACACTTCCAGACCGCGCTCGGCCAGCTCACCGCGCAGGTGCTGGTACAACGCCGTCACGCCGTCGTCGTTGAAGGTAGCCGCGCTGGTGCCGAAGACCGGCATGTCCTCCCACGACCCGCCGAACGCCTCCCGGTTGCGCACCAACTGCCGCGCCACGTCCCGGCGCGCGTCCTCCGCGCCCCGGCGCTCGAACTTGTTGATGGCCACCGCGTCGGCGAAGTCGAGCATGTCGATCTTCTCCAGCTGGGACGCGGCGCCGAACTCCGGCGTCATCACGTACAGCGAGAAGTCCACGAACGGCACGATCGCCGCGTCGCCCTGGCCGATGCCCGGCGTCTCGACGACCACCAGGTCGAACCCGGCCGCCTTGCACGCCAGGATCGCGTCGGCCAGCCCGTCGGGCACCTCGGAGCCCGCGCGGCGGGTGGCCAGCGAGCGGAAGAAGACCCGGTCGCCCTCCAGGCAGTTCATCCGGATGCGGTCGCCCAGCAGCGCGCCGCCACCCCGGCGGCGGGTCGGGTCGATGGCCAGCACGGCGATGCGGAGCTTGTCCTCCTGGTCCAGGCGGAAGCGGCGGACCAGCTCGTCGGTCAGCGACGACTTGCCCGAGCCGCCGGTGCCGGTGATGCCCAGGACCGGGACGTCCCGGGCGGACTGCTCGATGCGCGCGTGCACGTCCTCGGGCAGCTTGCCCGCCTCGATGAGCGTGATGGCGCGGGCCAGGACGTCGTCCGAGCCGGTGAACAGGCCGTCCCACGACGACGGCACCCGCTCGGCCAGGTCCTCGTCGCACGCCTCGACCATGGTGTTGATCATGCGCGCCAGGCCGAGCTGCTGGCCGTCCTCGGGCGAGAAGATCCGCGCCACGCCGCGCTCGTGCAGCAGGGCGATCTCCTCGGGCACGATGACGCCGCCACCGCCGCCGTAGACCTTGATGTGCTCGGCACCGCGCTCGCGCAGCAGCTCCACCAGGTAGGTGAAGTACTCGACGTGGCCGCCCTGGTAGGCGCTGATGGCGATGCCCTGGACGTCCTCCTGCACCGCCGCCGCGACGACCTCGCGCACCGAGCGGTTGTGGCCGAGGTGGATCACCTCGGCGCCCTGGGCCTGCAGGATGCGCCGCATGATGTTGATCGCCGCGTCGTGGCCGTCGAACAGGCTGGCGGCGGTCACGAAGCGCACCGGGTGCTCGGGCTTGTGCAACGTGCGGTCGGCGGTCACGACGGCTCCTTCGGCATCGCGGAAGTACCGTCCAGATTACTAGGACATCCATCTATCGGAAGTAGGAGCGTCCTGTGCCGTGGCTCACCCGCGACCCGAAGGGTCCGACCCGGCGGAGCCGGGTGGGCCGCACCGGACGAACCGGTGCGGCCCTCGCCGCCGCGTCAGCCCTTCACGCGGTGGTACACGCCCCGGTCCGCGATGCGCTCCGGCTCGCCGGGCGGGGTGAACCAGATCTCGACCATCACCTCGTCCGCCGACCGGAAGGTGAAGACCGTGCGCATCTCGATCTTCTTCCCGACGTAGGACTCGCCGAGCACACCGGGCTCGGTGAACACGCCACCGATGGAGATGACGTCCTCCCCGCCGGTGCCCTGCTCACCCTTGTACGTCATCATCGTGCTGACCAGGTTGTCCAGCGTGTTCCACTCGTACCGGTCGTCCATCCCGGAGTACCCGAGAATGCCCAGCCGGTAGTACGGGCCGCCCGCCAGCTCCCCGGTCAACTCCTCGCTGATGAACCGCCCACCGGTGTCGTCCAACCACTTCCACACCGATTTGGCGACCCAGATCTTGGGGTTCTGCAACGTGCCCAAGGCGATGAAGGTCTGCTTGTCCACAGTCCACTCGCCGACCAGCGCGTCCAGTCTCCGGTGCAGGTCACCGGGCAGGCCGCGACCGATCATGCGCTCCAGGTCGACGGCGTCGGACACCGGCGCGGTCACCACCGAGGCCGTTGCCGAAAGCAGCCCGTTGGGCGTGGCGGGGCCATTGACCGATTCCATTGAAGTAACCCCCTGCTGGTTAATCAGGTGTGTCTTCAAGGATGTCCGGAGACATTCACCAGCGTCAATCCGGGATCGCGCACTCCGTCAATTCCACGAATTCACGGCAGGATGTGCTCGACCAGCTTCCGCGCCTGCCGCGCCGGGCCGTCCGCGCCCAGCGCCTGGACCGAGGCGTAGACGCCTTCCATCACCAGCGCGAGCTGGTCGGCGACCGCCTCCGGGTCGCCCGCGTCCAGCTCGCGGGCCAGCTCGGCGAACCGCGACCGCATCCACGCCTTGGTCGCCACGGCGTTGCGGTGCGCGGGCAGCTCCGGGTCCGGGAACTCGGCCAGCGCCATCAGGAACGGGCAGCCCCGGCACTTGTCCGGCTGCACCTGGACCACCAGCTCGTCGAACGCCGCCAGGATGCGCGAGCGCGCGTCGCGGCCGTCGGGCTTGGTCGCCTCGGTGAACCACTGGCGGTACTGCTGGTCGGCGCGTTCCACGTACGCGGCGACCAGGTCGTCCTTGGAGCGGAACAACCGGTAGAGGGTGGTCGGCGCGACACCGGCCTCGGCCGCGACCCGGTCCACCCCGATGGCCCGGATGCCGTGCCAGTAGAACAGGTCGTGACTGACGCTGAGCACGTGCTCTCGGGTCTGCGCGGCGGGTCGGCGCACGGCTGCCTCCGGTCGACGACTTGTTCGGGACCTTTCCCTAACGTCCCAACCTAGCACTTCGGCCGGGAAGTGGAACGACGCTGGTCCACTTCCTTCCGCGCCCACGCGGCCGGGCTCACAGGCAGGGGCTCACGCGTAGGGGCGCAGCAGCCGCTCCTCCGGGTACCCCGTCCGCTCCAGCTCCTGCAGCAGCCGGAAGCCGTGCGCCGCCGACACCAGCGTCACGTGGTGGTGCCAGCCCGGGAACGACCGGCCCTCGAAGTGCCGCAACCCGAACTCCTCGGCCAACCGCGCCACCTCGGTGTCGGCGTTGTCGGCGGCCCGCAGCAGGCTCACCATCTCGCGGATGCCGGTGGCACCCAGGTTGGTCAACCACACCGCGGACGGCCGCACCTGCCCCACGGGCCACTCCGCCAGCACGTGCCGCAGCCACGGCCGCCGACCCGGCCGGCCGTCACCCATCGCGGCGTGGCCGGGCAGGGTGGCCACCACGAAGTCCGACGTCGACACCGCCCCGGTCCGCTCGTCCCGCCAGGACAGCGTGCTGCGCCCGCGCCGGGCCGCCGCGGCCACCAGCTGGCCGACGGTGCGGGGCTGGTGCTGCGCCCCGACCGCGCCGACCAGGTTGACCGGCAGCAGCGGCGTGGAGGTGGAGACCTGGGCGAGGTAGCGCAGGCCGCGCTCCTCCAGGCCGCCCAGCAGCGGGAACACCCCCGGGTCGGCGCTGAGGTCGACCACGACCGGCGCCGCGGGCAACCCCCAGTCGCCCTTCATCTCGTCGAAGGCGTCGAGCAGGTACTGCCACACCGGCAACGAGCGCTCGTCGTCGGGCACCCGGGTCTTGCCGCGCCGGTCGGCGTCGTCGTCCCACGACTTGGGCATGACCAGCCGCCAGTTCACGGCGGCGGCGCCCTCGTCGCCGGCCAGGAACACGCCCACCGCCCGCTGGCAGTTGAGCATCCGACCGGCGGTGGGCGCGTACTGCCGCGCCACCGCGACCGAGTTGTCCCCGTTCTTGGGGAAGACCGCCTCCCGCACCACCCAGGCCTGGGTCCGCATGGCCTGGCCGACGCGCTCGGCCAACCGCCGGCGCACCGGCGCCCACGCCCACGGGCTCTGGTTCACGAACTGCTGCAACGACTGGTCGGCGTCCCGGCCGACCACGAGCTCCGAGATCCGCCGGATCGACTTGCGACCCGGCACGACGAGCAGTCCACGGACGTAGGCCTCGGCCCAGCGGCGCTGGTCGGACCTCCCCAGCGTCGTGAACAGCTCCTCGCAGTACTCGGACAGAGTGGATAAATCCGACGGATCAGCCCCGGCTGAAACCGCTTGGAACCGATGCACGGTTGTCCCTCCAGCATTTCGGATCACCGCGGGGTACGGACCTCGCGGGGTTCGTCTTGACACTTCATCAGGGCAAGGCACAACACATTTCCGAAGGAGGTACGGCAACGCAGACGTCCTCTCGTCCTGCGCGCCGGTCCACGCCCGCCGCGAAATCGGCGGCCCACTGGGCCGCCGCCCGTGCGCGAGCGCACCGGCAAATTCCCCCAGTCCTCATCGCCCTTGTCCCCCAGCGACCGGCAATCGCGGTCCCCTGCCGGCCAACCCCCATGGTGACCGACCGGTGACCGGCACAGATTTTCAAGAGCCCGGAAGGATGTCCAGAACGCTTTCAGTGCTGGTATTCCCGGTTCCAGCGTCCGATCGCGCCGAACCAGGACAGAGCCGTTCCGGTTTCGACCGTTCGACCGCTCCCACTAGGTCGAGCGGACTACCACGGGTCGCGTGACAGTCTCGGACACCGACAAAACGGGAATTGCGGTTGCCCGCAGAAGCGGACGAAGCAGGCGGTCCGCTCGACTCGGACCGGTTGCTTCAACGTCTGATGTACCTTGAGCGCAGCTTGTGGCGGCGGTCACAGGCATCGGCTCTCCCCCCGAAGTCGTGGCCCGCTCGCGCGGGCCGCGATCACCCGATGACGTTATCCACTTCCCGTGACGCCGGCATTAATAATCCGCGCGCCGGTTCCGAGCTTCGATGATTTACGAATCAAACATCCCGATGAGGGACGGGCGCCACACGTACTTCGTCAAGTCGCCACTCAGGCGGGCAGGTGCGCGAGCACCACCGCGGGGGCGAACTCGGGCGACTCCAACGGCACCAAGCGCAATTCGCGGACACCTTCTTCCGGATGGCGGAACCGCCGCGTCCGGGACCGCCGCTCCCGAACCGTCTGCTCATCCCACCACAGGCGGAATTCGGCACTCACCCGACCCAGTTCCCGCACCCGCCGGTCGACCTCGAGGACGTCCGGGCAGCGTGCGGACTCCGCCCGCCACACCGCCACCGCGTCCCGCGCCTCGTCCGCCCAGTCCACCAGGCGCTCACGGGCCGCGGGCGCGGTGAGCAGCCAGCGCACCAGGTTGCGCTCCTCCTCCGGCAGCACGTCCCAGTCGTCGTACCAGTCCGTCGCGGCCCGGTTCCAGCCCAGCAGGTCACCGTGGGAGCCCACCGCCAGCACCGGGTACGGGTCGTCCTCCGCCGCCGCCACCAGGCGCTTGAGCAGTTCCGCCCCGGACAGCTCGCCGTCGAGCGGCTGCGGCCGGACCACGTGGCCGAAGGCCAGGGTGTGCACGTAGCGGCGCTCGTCCTCGCTCAGGCACAGCACGCGCGCGAGGCTGTCCACGACCTCGGGCGAGGGTCGGATGTCGCGCCCCTGCTCCAGGTAGGTGTACCAGGTCGGGCTCACGCCGGCGAGCATCGCGACCTCCTCCCGGCGCAACCCCTGCGACCGGCGGCGCGGCCCCCGCGGAAAACCCGACTCGGCCGGGTTGCACCGTTCCCGCCGGCTGCGCAAAAAGCGCCCCAACTCGCTCCGGCGGATATTGTTCGTCCTCACGATCATTCCTCCCCCAGTTTCCCCGCTAGCCAGTCTAGCCGCCCTCCGGGGGGCGGATTCCCGGACGGCGAGCCGCCGATTTGCGGCGACACAAACGGGAGCGAATAGCACGAAGCCCTCACATCTGCGTTTCACGGGTGAAACGCGGTGAGGGCTTCGCGGGCACGCTCGGGAGCCGCTGAGTGCGGCCGGTTCAGCTGGTGTGGCCGTACTGGTACGACGGGTCGGCGGCGTGGTCGGGCGCGAATTCGGTGACCACCTGGGCGGTGGCGTGGACGTTGACCATCCGCGCGTTGCCCGGACCCAGGTTGGTGAACGCGTGCGGCACGCCCTGGCGGACGATCACGATCTCGTCCGGTCCCGCGTCGCGGACCTGACCGCCGGCCTCGACGCGCACCCGGCCCTCGATGACGAAGAAGATCTCGTCGTACGGGTGGCTGTGCCGCATCGGGCCCTTGCCGGGCTTGACGTCGACGATGAACGCCGACGAGGTGGTGCCGTGGGCGCCGCCGTCGAAGATGTGGGCGGCGACCTCACCGTCGATGCGCACGGTGGGCAGGTTGTCCTTGAGGACGACCTCCATGAGTACTCCTCCTGTGGTGTGCGGCGCGGACTACAGCCGGAACAGGCCGGGGTCGGACACGACGACGTCGAGCAGGACCGGGCCGTCGGCGGACAGCGCGCGCCGCAGCGAGGCGCGCAGCTGCTCCGGCGTCTCGATCCGCTCGCCCGCGATGCCGTAGCCGCGGGCCAGCCCCGCCATGTCGACGCCGCTGAGGTCCCAGCCCTCCTGCCACTTCTTCTGGCTGGTGTCGTCCAGGTAGTACTTCAGCGACAGGTAGCCGGAGTTGTTGGGGATCACGAACGTGACGGGCAGGTTGTACTTGCCGGCCGTCCACAGCGCCTGGATGGTGTACTGCGCCGAGCCCTCGCCGACCACGACGACGACCCGCTGGTCGGGCCGCGCCACCGCGTAGCCGACCGCGCCCGCGAACGGGAAGCCCAGCGCGCCGGACGCCGTGGCGTAGTAGCCGTTGTCCGGGCCCAGCGGGATCTGCTCGTGGAACGGGGCGCGGCCGATGGGCAGCTCCTCGAACACCTGCGCGGTGGACGGCAGCTCCTGCGACAGCAGGTGGAACAGGTACGGCTCGGTGATCGGCGTGGACGCCTCGGGCGTGGGGATCGGCTCCCGCAGCTCGGGCAGCGGCACGCGCGGGCGCTGCGGCAGCAGTGCCACGATCCGGCGCACGAACGCGTCGGGCGGCGTGACGTAGGCGGTGCCCGCCATCGACCAGGCGGCGGCCTCGGGGTCGTCGGTCACGTGGATGAACCGGGTGCCCTCGGGCAGCTTGGGCGAGTCGCTGCCGTCCAGCGGCGCGGGTGCCTGGGAGAACAGGTCGGCGGTGGTGAACAGGGTGAACGTGGGGCTGCCCAGCACGATCACCACGTCGTGCTCGCCGAGGCGGGCGTTGATCAGCTCGGGCAGCGGGGCCAGGACGCCGCCGAAGAGCGGGTGGTTCTCCGGGAACGCGCCGCGCGGCCACACCGGGCTGCCGTAGACGCGGGCGTTGAGCCGCTCGGCCATCTTGATCAGGTCGCGGCGCGCGCCGCCGATCTCGACACCCGGCCCGGCGACGATCGCCGGGTTGGTGGCGGAGTTGAGCGCGTCGGCGACGTCGGCCAGCACCTGCGGGTCCGGCACGACGGCCGGCTGCACGACGCGGACCTTGTGCGGCGTGGGGTTGGCGGGCCGGATCCAGTCGTCCTCGGGCACGCCGACGTAGACGGGACCCTGGGGCGCCTGCTTGGCGATGTGGTAGGCCTTCTCGATCAGCGCCGGCACGTCCTGCGGCCGGGCCGCCTCCGCCGCCCACTTGATGTAGGGCTGCGGGAGCTGGGTGGCGTTGGGCGCGTTGAGGAACGGCGCGCCCTGCTGGAGCTTGCGCGCCTGGAGACCGCCGATGATCACCATCGGCGTGTGGGCGCTCGCGGCGGTGTAGATCGAGCCCATCGCGTTGCCGGTGCCGGGCCCGCCGTTGATGACGACCAGGGACGGCTCGCCGGTGGCCTGGGCGTAGCCGTCGGCCATGCCGACCACCGCGGACTCCTGGAGCCCCATGATGAAGCGGAAGTCGTCCGGCCAGGTCTCGAACAGCTTCATCTCGGTGTGGCTGGGATTGCTGAACACGGTCGTCATACCGAGTTGCCGGAATACTTCCAGCGTGTCCTCCCGGACGGTCCGGGAATTGGTGCCATCCGCGGTCACGGTCAACACACTCCTGTGGTGGTCTCGACTTGTCTGGGTGGGCTGTGACCGCAACTCTCGTCACGCCCTCGGGTGGCCACAAGGAAAGTCGTTGCGGGGGAAGGCACTTCGTGAGCTGTGCGGATGACCTCACGCAGTCCCCGCGCCGGCCGCGCGCGTCCTTGTCGCGGGGGACCGCCCGTGAACTACTGAATGCGCGCCCGGCCTGAATTGCTTTGGCGGCGAAAGAAGAACCTTCAGCAGTGAGGATCTGCGATGAGCAGTGAGCGAACCCGCCGGGTGGTGGAGAAGTACTTCACCGACCTCGAGCGGGGCGACCTGGACTCGGCGCTGTCGGCGCTGTCCCACACCATCGACTTCGAGCTGCCGGTGGACCGGTGGAACGAGGTCATCCCCTACCTGGGCCGCCACGTCGGGCTGCCCGCGGTGCGCCGGGCGTTCAAGGTGCGCGGCGAGACCACCGAGGTGCTCGACTACGCGCTGCGCGACCTGCGCGCCGAGGGCGACACCGCCTACGCGGTCATCTACACCCGGGCCGCGCACACCCGCACCCGGCAGGAGTTCGAGATCGAGGACGTGCACAAGCTCGTCGTCGACGACAGCGGCCGGATCGTGTCGTGGAAGGTCTACTTCGACCCCAACGGCGAGGTGGCCGCGTTCAACGCCGACCGCGAGGAGCGGCTGATCGCCGCGTGCTGGGCCGGCGACCGGGAGACCGTGGCCGAGCTGCTGCGGTTCGGCGCGGACGTCAACCACCGCGATGTCCAGAGTGGACTGACGCCGTTGTTGATCGCGGCCGGCCGCGCGGACGCCGAGCTGACCCGGCTGCTGATCTCCGCCGGCGCGGACGTGTACGACGTGGACAGCGGCGGCGGCGCGACCGCGCTGCACAAGGCGTGCCAGGGCGGTGACCTGGCCGTCGTGGAGGCGCTGGTGGAGGCGGGCGCGTTCATCGACGCCGTCACGCCCAACACCGGCCACACCCCGCTGATGGACGCGGTGTGGTTCAAGAACCCCGAGATCGCCAAGTACCTGCTGGACCGGGGCGCGTCGCTGAACCTGGGCACGCACTACGGGTTCTCGCTCCAGCAGCACTTCGAGTACGAGCTCAACGTCAACACGATGGGCAAGGACAAGATCCTGCTGGCCCACCAGTACATCCAGGAGCGCCAGGCTTCCGACGAGCGCCGCGCCGCCGACCAGCTGCTGATGGCCGCGGTGACCCAGGGCGACGTCGAGGCCGTGCGCAAGCTCATCGGCGACGGCGCGCCGGTGGACGAGAAGTTCCCGATCGTCAACGGTTTCAACGACGCCCACACCCCGCTGCTGGTGGCCGCCCGTGACGGGCACACCGAGATCGCGCGGCTGCTGCTGGAGGCGGGCGCGGACGTCAACGCCACCGAGCCGACCTTCGGCGCGGTGCCGCTGCACAAGGCGGTCTACAACGGGCACGTCGAGCTCACCCGCCTGATCGCCCAGTGGCCCGGCGTGGACCTGAACTTCCAGGGCGCCACCAACGGCTACACCCCGCTGCACGACGCCCTGTGGCACGGCTACGAGGAGTGCTCCCGGATCGTCATCGACGCCGGCGCGCGCCTGGACATCGTCGGCCACGACGGCAAGACCCCGCTGGACCTGGCCGTCGACGAGTTCGGCGCCGACCACCCCCTCACCGAGCTGATCCGCGCGAAGTCCTAGGAGGAGTGCGCACATGCTGTTCTACGTGCAGATGAAGTGGAACCACGAGGGCCGCATCACGCTCGACGAGCTGTGGGAGATCGAGCAGGAGGAGGCCGAGCACGCCCAGGAGACGCTGGACTCCGGGTTCGCCGTGGGCCTGTGGAAGGTCGCCGCGCAGAAGCGCGTCATCGGCATCATCGACGCCCCCAACGCCGAGGAGCTGGACCGCACCGCGCTGGGCCGCCTGCCCATGCGCGAGTACCTGGAGTTCGAAGAGGTGTGGCCGCTGCGCGACTACATCGGCTTCGCCGAGGACGTCATCAAGCGCTACAAGGTCTGAGGGAGCGACATGATCCACCAGCTGATCTTCGCCGCGCCCAAGCCGGGCATGACGGTCGAGGAGTTCCAGGACTACTGGGTCAACGTGCACGCGGTCCAGTACGCCAGCAAGATCAAGCAGATCAAGAAGTACATGATCGACACCACGTTCGACTTCAAGCTGGGCAACGGCGACCCCAAGTGGCAGGGCGTCGCCGAGATCTGGCTCAACCCCGAGGAGCAGATCGCCTCGCTGCAGAGCGAGGAGTTCCTCCAGGGGGCGCGGCTGGACGAGCCCAACTGGGCCGCGTTCTGGCAGACCCTGGTGCTCGACACCGACGCGCACGAGCTGAAGGCCGGTCCCGCCCTGTACAAGGGGCAGAACTGGGTGAAGCTGATCATCCTGGTCAAGCGCAAGGAAGGCGTCTCGCTGGAGGACTTCCGGTCCTACAGCCTGCACCAGCACGGCGAGCTGGGCCTGAAGCTGCCGGGCCTGCGCCGCTACATCCAGGGTCACACCGTGGACGGCTGGTACGGCATCGGCGAGCCCACGCTGGACGCGGCCTACCAGCTGTGGTTCGACGACGTGGAGGCCCTGCGCGACGCGCTGGAGTCCCCGGAGTACAAGCAGATGACCGAGGACTACGAGGCCTTCGTCAACCCCCGCTACGTGCACCGGTTGGTGACGCGGGAGCACTGGATCATCGGCCCGGAGGCTCGCGCCTGACCGCCTCGGCCGACGCCGACGCGATCACGCTCGACCCCCGCCCCCACCTCCGGAGGGGGCGGGCGGCTCGTGGACCCCGTGCGGTCCCGATCACCTCGCGGCCCCGTGCCCGCCACACGCGCACGGGGCCGCGCCGTTTGCAGAGGAGGGGCGAGATGGCTGACGGCCTGAGCAGGAACGTGCGGAAGGTGCACGACTTCCTGCGGCTGCTGGAGGAGAAGGACATCGACTCCTGGATAGAGCTGTGGGCCGAGGGCGCCGACCACTACTACCCGTTCGGCACCAAGATGTTCCCGCACCACATCGTCGGCAAGACCGCGGTGTGGGCGCGCTGGAAGGACACGCCCGGCATGTTCGAGAGCTGGTCCTTCCCGATCACCGAGACGTGGGAGGACGGCGACACCGTCATCGCGCGGTTCGAGGGCGACTGCCTGCTCAAGGGCGGCAAGCGGTACCGCAACACCTACGTCTCGATCTTCAAGTTCACCGACTCCGGCCAGATCTACGAGTACCACGAGTTCTTCGACCCGATCATCGCGGCCGAGGAGTTCGGGCTGGCGCGGATCGACTACGCGTGAGGGAGGACCGTCAGATGACAGCGACGGCACCGGCGTCCGCGGCTCTCGCGCTGCGGGCGGTGGTCACGGGACACGTGATCGCGGCCGAAGACGCCGCCTACGACGGCGCGCGGCGGGTGTGGAACGGCGCCGCCGACCGGTTCCCCGCCCTGATCGTGCGGGCGGAGACCGAGCAGGACGTGGTGCACGCGGTGCGCGCGGCACGCGAGCACGGCCTGCCGCTGAGCGTCCGCGGCGGCGGGCACGACTGGGCGGGCCGGGCGGTGCGCGACGGCGGCCTGGTGGTCGACCTGTCCAAGCTCGCCGACGTCACCGTCGACCCCGTCTCGTCCACCGCGGACGCGGGCGGCGGCGCGACGGCGGGCGCGGTGGGCGCGGCGGTGGACCGGTTCGGGCGCACCGCCGTGGTCGGCACCGTCAAGGCGGTGGGCGTGGCCGGGCTGACCCTCGGCGGCGGCTACGGCCTCCTGCTGGGCAAGCACGGCCTGGCGCTGGACAACCTGGTCAGCGCGCGGGTGGTGCTGGCCGACGGCACGGTGGTGACCGCGAGCGCGAGCGAGGAGCCCGACCTGTTCTGGGCGTTGCGCGGCGGTGGCGGGAACTTCGGCGTCGTCACGCGGGCGACCTACCGGGTGCACCCGTTGCGGACCATGACCTCCGGCATGGTCCTGTTCGGGCTGCCCGAGGCGCGGAAGGTGCTGCGCGGCTACCGCGAGCTGACCGCCGCCGCACCGGACCAGCTCACCGTCATGACCGGGTTCTTCGCGGGCCCGGACGGCAAGGCGCTGCTGTACCTGCTGCCGGCGTGGAGCGGCGACCCCGCGCGCGGCGAGCAGTGGGCGGCCCGCCTGTCGTCGCTGGGCACACCCGTGTCGGCGCAGGTCGGCCCCATGACGCCGTTCCAGGTGCTGGGGCTGCTGGACGGGGTCGTCGTGGACGGGCGGCACACGCTGGCCGCCAACCACCAGCTCCCCGAGGTGACCGACGAGGCCGCCGAGGTCCTGGTCGACGCCGCCGAGCGGATCACGTCCCCGTACTCGGGGGTGTTCGTGCACCACTTCCACGGGGCGGCCTCCCGCGTGACTCCCACCGAGACGGCCTTCGGGCTGCGCCGCGACCACAACCTGGTCGAGATCGTCGGCACGTGGGACGCCGGTGTGGACGGCAAGCGGCACCGCGAGTGGGTGGAGCAGCTCTCCCGGGACCTGGCCCCGCACGCGCTGCCCGGCGGGTACCCGAACCTGCTCGCGCCCGAGGAGACCGAGCGGGTGCGGCTGGCGTACGGGCCGAACGCCTCCAGGTTGTACGCGCTCAAGCGGCGCTACGACCCGGACCAGGTGTTCAGCGCCGTGCCGACCCTGTTCTGATGCGCACGAACCCACCGCGGAGGGCCTCTCACCAGGGAGGCCCTCCGCGTTTGGGCGCGGGTCCGCCCGCGCGCCCGGCGACACGGCGGGCGTGGCCAGGCGGCCCGGCGTGGCCAGGCGAGCCGGCGTGGCCAGGCGGCCCGGTGTGGCCAGGCGAGCCGGCGTGGCCAGGCGGGCCGGCGTGGCCAGGCGAGCCGGCGTGGCCAGGCGAGCCGGTGCGGCCAGACGGGCCGGTGCGGTCAGGGAGGCGGCAGGATGGCTTCGGCCAGGGCGCGGGCCTGGTGGGCGGGTCCGCGCAGGCCCTGGGTCGAGGCGTTGACGCCCTCCATGATCAGCACCAGCTGGTCGGCCAGCGCCTCCGGGTCGTCCACGCCCAGCCGCGCGGTCAGCTCGCCCATCCGCTCCCGGACCCAGGACTTCGACGCCACGGCCCGGCGGTGCGCGGGCACGTGCTCGTCGGGGAACTCCGCCAGCGCCATCAGGAACGTGCAGCCCCGGCACTGGTCCGGGCCGATGCGCTCGTTGAGCGTGTCGAACACGGCCAGGATCTGCGCCCTCGGGTCGGGGCCGGCACTTTCCACGGCGGCGGTGAACCAGGCCCGGGTCTCCCGGTCGGCGCGTTCGACGTAGGCGGCGATCAGCTCGTCCTTGTCGGCGAACAGCCGGTACAGCGTGGTCGGGGCGACGCCCGCCGCCTCGGCGACGCGGTCCACGCCGGTGGCGCGGATGCCGTGCCAGTAGAACAGGTCGTGTGCCACCCGCAGCACGTGTTCGCGGGTTTCGACAGAGGCACGCCGCATGTCGGACACCCCCTTGCTCGGTCGGTCCGACTGTATTACGGTTGGCCCCGAAATGATAGGGACCGTTCCCTAACGCCTGACGAAGTCGTCGGGTGGAGCACCACCCGGCGGCCGACACGGGTCGCGACGAGGAAGACAACTTCGAGGAAGGTGCACATGAGTACAGAAGTGCGACCCGGACTGAGCCGGTCGCGAACCAACCTGGCGCTGACCGCGCTGTTCCTCGCCGCCTTCATCATGGGCAGCGCGGAGCTGATCGTCGTCGGCATCCTCAACCTGATCGCGGACGACATGGGCGTCTCGATCAGCGCCGCCGGCAGCCTCGTCACCGCCTACGCGCTGGGCATCTCCATCGGCGGACCGGTGCTCACCGCGGTCACCATCAAGTTCGCGCGCAAGCAGCTGCTCCAGCTCTCGCTGGCCGCCTACATCCTCGGCAACGTCATCGCCGTGGTGGCCACCAGCTTCGGCCTGCTGCTGTTCGCCCGCGTGCTCACCGGCTCCCTGCACGGCCTGTTCATCGGCGTCGCGTTCGCGGTCGGCGCGGGCATGATGCCGCCGGACAAGATGGGCCGCGCGATCTCGTTCGTGTTCGGCGGTGTCGCGGTGTCCACCGCGCTGGGTGTCCCGCTGGGCACGCTCATCGGCCAGAGCTGGGGCTGGAAGGCCTCGTTCATCGCGATCATCATCACCGGCGTGCTGACCCTGGTGCTGGCGTTCGCGGTCATCCCGACCGTGCCGAACTCCGGCGTCGGCGGCTTCGGCGCGCAGGCCAAGCACGCCCTCGCCCCCAAGGTGCTGGCCCTGCTGGGCCTGGGCTTCCTCATCATGGGCGGCCAGTTCTCCGGCCTGACCTACCTGCAGCCCTTCCTGGCCGAGGTCACCGGCATCTCCGGCGGCACGATCAGCATCTTCCTGCTGGTCTACGGCATCGCCAACGCCGTGGGCACGTTCCTGGGCGGCGCGGCGGCGGACAAGAACGCCAGCGGCACGATCATCGTCGGCGGCCTGGTGCTGGTGGCCGCGCTGCTCGCGCTGTACTTCGGCGGCTCGAACCCGATCGTCGCGGCGATCGCGATGGGCGTGTGGGGCATCGTCGGCTTCGGCATCGTCCCGTCGATCCAGTACCGCGTGGTGGCCCTGGCCGGTCCCGGCCGCGACTTCGCCGCCACCCTCCCGGCGTCCGCGATCACCGCGGGCATCGCGGCGGGCGCCCTCATCGGCGGTGGCGCGGTGGCCGCGTCCGGCGCCAAGGGCGCGGTGCTGACCTCGCTGGTGATCTGCGCGGTGGGTGTCGTGGCCGCGTGGGCGACCAGCTTCCTCAAGCCCAGCCCCGAACCCGAGACCGGCTCCCCGGAGCCCGCGGTGGTGGAAGAGACGGCGTCCTCGACCGGCTGAGCCGGGCCGTTCCACCACGGGCGCGACAGCGGGTCATCCCCCACCCGCTGTCGCGCCCCCCTTTACGTTGGGAGACACTGAGAAATGCGCATCGGAGCGATCTTCCCGCAGTTGGAGATCGGCAACGACCCGGCCGACATCCGCGGCTGGGCGCAGTCGGTCGAGGAGTTGGGCTACACCCACGCGATGGCGTTCGACCACGTGCTGGGCGCGGGCGTGGACACCCGGCCGGGGTGGCGCGGGTACACCAGCGAGTCGCTGTTCCACGAGGTGTTCGTGCTGTTCGGCTACCTCGCGGCGGTGACCACGGACCTGGAGCTGATGACCGGCGTGCTGGTGCTGCCGCAACGCCAGACGGCGCTGGTGGCCAAGCAGGCGGCCGAGGTCGACGTGCTCAGCGGCGGCCGACTGCGGCTGGGCGTGGGCATCGGCTGGAACCCGGTGGAGTACGAGGCGTTGAACGAGGAGTTCGCCGGGCGCGGGGCGCGCAGCACCGAGCAGGTCGAGGTGCTGCAGCGGCTGTGGGCGTCGGACACGGTGACCTTCACCGGCAAGTGGCACCGCATCGACAACGCCGGCATCAACCCGCGCCCGGCGGCCGGCCGCATCCCGGTGTGGTTCGGCGGCCACGCGGAGCAGGTGCTGCGCCGGGCCGGGCGGCTGGGCGACGGCTGGCTGCCGCACCGCCCGCCGGACGCCACGGCGGCCGAGATGATCGCCCGGGTGCGGGGCTACGCGCGGGACGCGGGCCGCGACCCCGGCGCACTGGGCTTCGAACCGCGGCTGACGCTGTCGGACGTGCCCGAGCAGGAGTGGGCGTCCTACGTCGGCCGGTGGGTCGAGTTGGGCGCGACGCACCTGAGCGTGAACACGATGGGTCTCGGGCTGCGGTCGGCCGCCGACCACGTGTCGGTGCTGCGTGACGTCATGAAGGTGCTGGGCTAGCCACGCACGAGGACAGCCCCCGCTCGCCGGCTGGCGCGAGCGGGGGCTGCTTCGTCCTGCGGGTCAGTACTCGACGAGCGTGTAGCTGCCGGACTGCACCGTGGTCAGGTCGATGGCGGCGAGGAACTCCTGGGTCTCCGGGGCGCCGTAGAACGAGGAGATGACCGCCTGGGCGGCGAGCTGGTCGGTCCAGGTGACGACAATCAGCCACTCGCCGTCGTTGCTCACCGCCGAGCGTCGGGACAGGAAGCCGAGCTTCGGCTCCATGAACTCGCGCTGCATGCGGATGTTGATCTCGCGGAACTTCTCCGCGTCGAAGCCTTCGACCAATTTGAACCGGATGGTCTCGACAATAGCCATGAGCGGGTGCACCTTTTCTGTCGGGTCCTCCCTACCCTGCTACGCTAGCGCTCCCACCAGCCCGGAAGAACATCAACAGGCTTTGGCGGGAACACTTCGTGGACAGCACGGAGTACCGACCGGAACGGTTTTCCGCCTTCACCGGACCAACGGCCGAGAATTAGTCTCGAATTCGGAAGAATTCCGGCTTCGGATCGAGGAGAAGGCATGGATCTGCATCTGTCGGGCCGGGTGGCGGTGGTGACCGGGGCGAGCCGCGGCATCGGTCTGGCCGTGACGAGGGCGTTGGCCGAGGAGGGTGCGTCGGTCGTGGCCGGGTCCCGCACGCTCACGCCGGAGCTGCTGGGCGTGGCCGACAGCTTCAGCGGCCGGCTCCGCACGGTGACCGTCGACCTGTCCGACCAGTCCGGGGCGGACAGACTGGTCTCCGCCGCCGTGCAGACGTTCGGCGGGGTGGACATCGTGGTGAACAACGTCGGCGGCGTGCGCCCCCGGATGGGCGGGTTCCTGTCCATCACCGACGAGGACTGGAACTGGGGCCTGGACGTCAACCTCATGACCGCGGTCCGCACCACCCGCGCCGCGCTGCCGCACCTGGAGCGCCGGGGCGGCGGCAACATCGTCAACGTGAGCACCGTGATGTCCTTCCTGGCCGACCCGGACGTCTACGACTACACGGCGGGCAAGGCGGCGCTGAGCAACTTCACCAAGGCGCTGTCGAAGGAGGTCGGTCCCAAGGGCATCCGCGTCAACACCGTCTCGCCGGGTCCGGTGGAGACCGACATGTGGACGCGGGAGGACGGCATCGCGCCGACCGTGGTCCGCGCGGTCGGCGTCGACCAGGACGCCTTCCTCAAGGAGATGGCCAGCCGCATGGTGACCGGCCGGTTCACCAAGCCCGAGGAGGTGGCCGACCTGGTCCTGTTCCTGGCCAGCGACCGCGCGGGCAACGTGCACGGCTCGGACTTCTTCATCGACGGCGGCATGATCACCACGATGTAGCGGCACCGACCACGGCGGGCGGCCGGCCCGCCGTGGTGGCCCGTTCGCCCTGAGCTGTTCTGCTCACGGCGGCACGACCGGCCGAGCCCGCCGCCGGCCGGGCATCGTCGTCGGCATGACCACCACCGAGAAGCTGCCGCTGTTCGACCACCGGCTGCGCGAACGGTTCCTCGCCCAACGCGTCCTGGTCCTCGACGGGCCGCTGGACGACGACAACGGGACCGTGCTGGCCACCCAGATGCTCGCCCTCGCGGGCGAGGACCCCGGCCGGGACATCGCGCTGTGGATCCACTCGCCGGGCGGCTCGGTGCCCGCCATGCTGGCCATCCGCGACGTCATGCGGCTGATCCCCTGCGACGTGGCCACCCTCGCGCTCGGGCTGGCGTGCAGCGCCGGGCAGTTCCTGCTGTCGGCGGGCACCCCGGGCAAGCGCTTCGCCCTGCCCCACGCCCGGATCCTCATGCACCAGGGTTCGTCGGGCATCAGCGGGTCGGCGGTGGAGGTGCAGGTGCAGGCCGACGACCTGCGGCACACCCGCGACACCGTGCTCGGCCTCATCGCCGAGGACACCGGTCAGCCGGTGGACCGGATCTTCGCCGACTCCCTGCACGACCGCTGGTTCACCACCGAACAGGCCCTCGAGTACGGCTTCATCGACCACGTCGTCGACAGCCTGGGCCAGGTCCTGCCCGTCCGCACGCACGAGATCGGACTGGGGGTCCGCGCATGAGCACCTACACCATCCCGAACGTGATCACGCGCGGCGTCGGCGGCGAGCGGATCATGGACGTCTACTCGCACCTGCTGTCCGAGCGGATCATCTACCTGGGCACCGCGATCGACTCCGGCGTGGCCAACGCGCTCATCGCGCAGCTGCTGTACCTGGAGGCGGACAACCCGGACAGCGAGATCAACCTCTACATCAACAACGAGGGCGGCGACCCGGCCGCGATGCTCGCGCTGTACGACACCATGCGCTACATCAAGGCCCCGGTGGCGACCACGTGCATCGGGCAGGCCGTGGCGACGGGCGCGGTGCTGCTGGCGGCGGGCCGACCGGGCCACCGTTTCGTGCTGCCGCACACCCGGGTCGTGCTGCACCAGCCGGCGGCACAGGGCCGCGGCACCATCCCCGACCTGATCCTCCAGGCCGACGAGGTGATCCGGGTGCGCACGCAGCTGGAGGAGATCCTGTCCCGGCACACCGGCCGCGACGTCGAGCAACTGCGCCACGACACCGACCGCGACCGCGTGTTCGACGCGGCCGGCGCGGTCGCCTACGGCCTCGCCGACCACGTCCTCGACCACCGCGGCTGAGGGTCAGGCGGCCAGCAGCACGGGTCCCGCGGGGCGGCGGCCCGTGCCGCGCCGCACGTCGCCGGCGATGCCGATGAGCAAGTCGGCCAGCTCGACGCCGAGCGCGCCGGTCACCGCGGCGATCATCTCGCTGGACGGTTCCTTGCGGCCGCGTTCGATCTCCGACAGGTACTGCGGCGAGATCCCGGCCCGCTCGGCGACGTCGACCAGCCGACCGCCCTGCTCCTCCCGGACCGCGCGCAGACTGCGCCCGAGCAGGTCCCGCCACAACGGCTCCGGCCCGCGGTGCGCGGAGTCGCGGTGCCCGGCAGCACGGCGCTCGACGTCGCGGCGCTGCGGGTCACGGCGCTCGCGGTCCCGGTCGGGGGTGCGGGCGCGCTCTCGGTTGAAGGGGAGGATGTCCGCCATACCGTCATCCTGACCGCCACGGCACCCCGCGGGGCACCGGTTCTGCTGCGGGCAGAACGACTCCGTGCAGAACGACGCCGGGGCAGAACGACTCCGTGCAGAACGACTCCGGGGCAGAACGACTCCGTGCACTAGAGCGTGTCTGGTTATTCGGTGGGGAGCCAGATCATCAGGCTGGGGATGGTGAGGGCGGCCAGGTAGGAGTGGGCGGTCTTGTCGTAGCGGGTGGCGAGGCTGCGCCACTGTTTGAGCCGGTTGATGCAGCGTTCGACGGTGTTGCGGCCGCGGTGGGCGTTGGGGTCGAAGGCCGGTGGCCGTCCGCCGCGGCTGCCTTTGGCCAGTCGGTTGCGCACCCGGTCGGCGGCCTGCGGGATGGTGGCGGTGATGCCTCGTCGGCGCAGATGTCCGCGGATCGCGCGGGAGTCGTAGGCCTTGTCGGCGAGCACCCGGTCCGGACGGGTCCGGATACGTCCGGACCGGGTGCGACAGCGGATGCCGGCCATCACCTCGTCGAAGCGCGGCGCGTCTCCCGCCTGGCCGGGGGTGAGCACGATCGACAGTGGCCGGCCGCGTTCGTCGCAGGCCAGGTGCACCTTGGTGCTCAATCGTCCGCGGGAGCGGCCGAGTGCCTCACGGGCCGCAGCAGCGGCCGGCGCAGCCCCCTTTTCGGTGCCCCGGCGGCGTGCTGGTGCGCCCGCACCACGGTGGAGTCCACGCTCACGGTCCACTCCACCGCGCCGACGACGTCGTCGCGGACCTGCACGTGCTCCGGCAACCGCGCCCACGTGCCATCGGCCTGCCAACGCCGGAACCGGTCGTAGACCGACTGCCAAAGGCCATAGCGTTCCGGCAGGTCCCGCCACGGGGCACCGGTCCGCAGCTTCCACAGGATGCCGTTGACCGTCACACGATGATCCCGCCACGGCCGACCCCGACGCGAACCCCGAGGGCAACAACGGCTCGATCCGCGACCACGCCTGATCGGTCAACTCACCACGACGCACCACAAGATCATTTATCAGCCACGCACTACGACTCCGGGGTAGAACGACTCCGGGCCGGGACGGGTGCGGCGCGTACACCCGTTCCGGCCCGGAAGCCCCTGCACCGCGAGGCCTGCGACCTCGCGGTGCCGACTCAGATCGCGGCTTCCGCGACCAGTGCCGACAGGGCGGCCTTCGCGATGGGCTCGTCCTCGCCGCCCTGGCCGCCGGACACGCCGATCGCCCCGATCACCGCGCCGTCGCGCACGATCGGCACGCCGCCGGGCACCACGGTGACGCCCGGCTGCGTGGACAGGCCCGCGAGCAGCACCGGGGCGCCGGCCAGGAACTCGCCCAGGCCGCTGGTGTCGAAGCCCAGTCCGGCGGCGGTGACCGCCTTGCCCGTGGCCAGCGACAGGGTCAGGAACGTGGCGCCGTCCGTGCGCGCCGAGGCCTTGGTGTGGCCACCCTCGTCGACGACGGCGATCGCCGCCTGGACGCCCAGCTGCTCCGCGTGCTCCAGCGCCGCGTCCAGCAGGCGGCGGGCGTCCTGGAGGGAGAGTGCGCTCATGTTCGCTCCTCGTGGGGGATCCGGTGCGACCCGGAGCCTACGCTATGGAACGCTCCCTATCAATACGGCGCACGCCGAACATGGTGATGTCGTCGAATTGCTCCGCGCCCTCGACGTGGCGGCGCAAGGCGTCGTCCACCGAGTCGAGCATCTCCTCCACCGACCGCCCCGGCTCCAGCGTGCGCAGCATCGCCTCGGTGCCGAACTGCGCGCCGACGACGTCGCGGGCCTCCACCACCCCGTCGGTGTAGGCGAACAGGGTGTCACCCGGGTTGAGGAACACCCGGGCGGGCGCGTACTCGCTGTCCTCCGACAGGCCCAGCGCGGGACCGGTGGGCCGCAACGGCGTCCGGGTGCCGTCCGCGCGCACGACCACGGGCGGGTTGTGGCCGCAGTTGAGGTAGACCAGGCCGCCGGACAGCGGGTCGAGCACGCCGAAGAAGAGGGTGGCGAAGTAGCCCTGCTTGAGGTGGTGGCCGACCAGGTAGCGGTTGGTGTCCACCACGGACTGCACCAGCGGCCCGGTGCCGAGGGCCAGCCGCGGTGGCAGCGCGGGCGACAGCGCGGACCCGGCGGCGAGGGTGGCGGGGGTGTGCTCGGCGTTGTGCCGCAACAGGGTCCGGATCAGCGCCATGAACAGCGCCGCGCCGATGCCCTTGTCGCACACGTCGGCCACCACGAACCCGAGCCGGCGGCCGTCGAACAGCTCGAAGACGTCGTAGAAGTCGCCGGCGACCATCCGCGCCGGCCGGAACCGCGCCCCCAGCTCCCAGCCGGGCGGCTTGGGCAGGACGTCGGGCAGGAAACCGGCCTGGAGATCGTGCGCCACGAACAGGTCGCGCTCGTACTCGCGGATGGTCTCCTCCACCGCCAGCCGCTCGCCGCGCGCGGTGAGCCGACCGCGTTCCCACGCCGAGACGATCCGGCCGCGCAGCAGGACCGGCGAGTACGGCGGCGCGATGAACTCGAACCCGGCGCGCACGCACGCCTCCAGCGCGCCCAAGTCGCCGTCGTCGAACACCATCGCGCCCGCCGCGCCCGCCTCCCGCGCGCGGCGGCTGAGCAGCGCGACCCGGGGCAGGCCGAGGGACGCGGCCAGCAGCACCACGTCCGGGTGGCCGAGGTCGTCGGTGACGTCGCCGGGCTCGGCGGCGGTCACGTCGAACCCGGCGGCGGCCAGACCCTCGCGCAGGGCGGGGTGGGCGTCCCCGATCAGCAGGACCGCCCGAGTCGCGCGTTCGAGGACCGACAACCGCACGACATCACCCCTGCTCCCGGTGGACCACCAGCGTGGTGCGGTTGCGGTCGTCCACCCGGTCGTAGAGCAGCTCGTCCACGCCCGAGTGCACCAGGAACAAGCCCAGGCCGCCGGGGGCGCGGTCCTCCGGGTCGGTGGCCAGCACGGCCGACGGGTCGTGGGTGCGCGGGTCGAAGGCCGGGGCCGCGTCCTCCAGCACGACCCACACCCGGTCCTCCGCCACGCCGCCGCACAGGTGCACCACGTCCACCCCGCCGTGCGTGACGGCGTTGGTGGCGATCTCGTCGGCGGCCAGGCGCAACCGGTACGCCCGGGTCCGGTCCAGGTCGGCGCGGGCCGCCAGGTCGCGCACCAGCGCGGCGACCTGGCGGCCGATCGTGTCGGCGGTGGACGGGATCACACCGGCTCCTGCATCACCACGCTGCGGTCGAAACCGGTCAGCCGGATCGTCTCGGCCACCTCCGGCCGCGCGCCGACCAGCACGATCTCGACACCCCGCCCCAGCCGCTGGTGCGCGAACACCAGGCTGCGCAAGCCCGCCGACGACAGGTAGGTCAGCTGGTCCATCAGCAGCACCAGCCGGTTCAGCGGCTGCTCGGACACCTCCGCGATCACGCGGTTGAGCTGCCCGGCCGACTTGGCCGCCAGCTCACCCCGCAGCCGGATCGTGGCCGTCCCGTCCCACACGTGGCTCTTCGCCTCGAACGCCATCCCCGTTCACCCTTTCCGTAGTTGCGGCCGGATCCGAAGACGCGACCAGCACGACCACCGACCGCGGCCCGAGTCGCACCGGACCGCCGACCGGCGGCTCCTCCCCCGGCTCGTGCACGACACCGGCGCCGGTGTCGGCGAACAGCCGCCAGTTCCCCTCCGGCAGCTCGACCTCCACGCCCTCCCAGTGCGCGTTGGCCGCCACGTACACCCGGTCGTCGCCGCAGCACAGCTCCGCGGCCAGCAGGCGGCTGTCGTCCGACCAGTCCGGCTCCTCCGGCGCGACCCCGTGCCACACCACGTCCCGCCCGCCGGCGAGGTGGCCGCGCCGGCGCAGCGCCGGGTGCGCCTGCCGGAACGCGATGGCGCGCCGGGTGAACTCGACCAGCGACTCGTTGCGCTTCACCAGGTCCCAGTCGAACCAGGACAGCTCCGAGTCGTGGCAGTACGCGTTGTTGTTGCCCTGCTGCGTGCGCCCGGCCTCGTCCCCGGCGAGCAGCATCGGCACGCCCTGGCTGGTCAGCAGCAGCAGCAACGCGTTGCGGACCTGCCGGTCGCGCAGCGCG
This sequence comes from Saccharothrix variisporea, assembly GCF_003634995.1. Lineage (GTDB taxonomy): Bacteria > Actinomycetota > Actinomycetes > Mycobacteriales > Pseudonocardiaceae > Actinosynnema > Actinosynnema variisporeum. The sequence goes on from NZ_RBXR01000001.1 coordinate 1,611,476, forward strand.
AGGACCTCCGGGTCGTCGGTCGGGCCTTCGACACCGCAGTTCCACGAGTGGTTGCCGTCGTCGCCGTCGCGGCCGTCCTCGCCGTTGGCCTCGTTGTGCTTGTCGTTGTAGGACACCAGGTCCGCCAGGGTGAACCCGTCGTGCGCGGTGACGAAGTTGACCGACGCGGCGGGCTCGCGGTCGCCGTAGAGGTCGGGCGAGCCGATGAACCGGGTCGCCAGCTCCCCCACCACGCCGGAGTCGCCCTTGACGAACCGCCGCAGCACGTCCCGGTAGCGGCCGTTCCACTCGGCGAAGCGCCGGTAGCCGGGGAACGTGCCGACCTGGTAGAGCCCGGCGGCGTCCCACGCCTCGGCGATCAGCTTGCAGTCGCGCAGCACCGGGTCGTTGGCCAGCGCCTGCACCAGCGGCGGGTCGGCGAGCACCTGCCCGTCCGGACCCCGGGACAGGATCGCGGCCAGGTCGAAGCGGAACCCGTCGACGTGGTACTCCGAGGCCCAGTAGCGCAGGCAGTCCAGCACGAACCCGCGGACCACGGGGTCGTTGCAGTCGACGGTGTTGCCGGTGCCGCTGAAGTTGTAGTACTCGCCGTCCGGGGTGAGCATGTAGTAGGTGCGGTTGTCCAGGCCGCGGAACGAGATCGTCGGTCCGTGCTCGTTGCCTTCGGCGGTGTGGTTGAACACCACGTCCAGCACGACCTCGATGCCCGCCCGGTGCAGCTGCTTGATGAGGTCCTTGAGCTCGTCCACCGCGGACGGCCCGGCGGCGAAGGACTGCTTGGGCGCGAAGAACCCGACCGTGCTGTAGCCCCAGTAGTTGTACCACCAGGTGTCGGTCTCGGGGTCGTGGCGGGAGTTGGTGAACTCGTCGAACTCGAACACCGGCATGAGCTCGACGCAGTTCACCCCCAGCCGCTTGAGGTACGGGATCTTCTCGGCCAGCCCGGCGTACGTGCCGGGGTGCGCCACCCCGGAGTTGGGGTGGCGGGTGAACCCGCGCACGTGGGCCTCGTAGACCACCAGGTCCTCGTGGGCGATGCCGGGCCGCCGGTCGCCGGCCCAGTCGAACTCGTCGCGCACCACCTTGGAGCGCCACGGCGTCGGCCCGTAGAGCACCGGCCGCGAGCCCCAGACCTCCGCGCCCGCCAGCGCCTTCGCGTACGGGTCGGCGATCACCACCGAGGGGTCGAACCGGTGCCCGGCCTCGGGGTCGTAGGGGCCGTCGACGCGGTAGCCGTACTCGACCTCGTCGGGGTCGATGCCCAGCACCGTGATCGCCCACGCCCCGCCGACCCGGAAGTCCTGCGGGATGGGCAGCTCCGCCATCGGCTGCGCCACCCCGCGCGGGTAGAGCACGAGGGTGACCGCCGTGGCGTGGTTGGACGGCACGGCGAAGTTCACCCCGCCGGGCACCGGGGTGGCGCCGAACGGCAACGGCCGCCCGGCGCGCACCTCGAACCCCGCCTGCCACCGCGTCGGCAGCTCCACAGTGGACACTTCAGCGCCCTTCCACCGGCGCCAGGTGCGCCCGCACCGTCACGTCCTCGGTCGAGTCCGGCAGCGTCACCGTCATCGCCACGGGGTCGAAGTCGGCGTGCGGCCGGCCGTCGACCTCCACCCACTCCAGCCGGGCGGACCCGGCGGGCAGGGCGTCGGGGGCGACCCTGAGAACGCGATCTTTGAACCCGTCCGGCCGCGGCTTGAACCACAGCGTCAGCGGACCGGCGCCCGAGAGCAGCCGTCCGTACACGGTGGACAGGAACGCCAGCTCCGCCGCGTGGTACATGGACATCGAGTGGCTACCCTTGAGCCGTTCGGTGCCCAGCAGGTACGGGTGGCCGTCGGCGAGGACGTTGAAGTACACGCCGCCCTCGTCGTGGTCGAGGAAGAACGCGTTGTAGAACGCCGCCGCCTCCCGGCCGTGGCGCACGAACTCCTCGTCCCCGGTGGTCCCGGCCAGGATGAAGTAGGCGAGGATCGCCTGCTCCTGCTGCCACCACGCCTTGCGGTCGTGCCAGGTCAGGCGGTGGGTGTCCTGGCCGACGCCGAGCACCCGCTGCACCACGTCGTACCAGCCGCCGCGCCGCCGGTCGGCGCCGTAGGCGGGCAGGGAACGGGCGATGCGGTCGGCGAGGGTCGTGTAGGACTCCTTGCCGCGCAGGGCGTTCATCCGCGTGAGGTTCCACGCGATCTTCAGGTTGTGCCCCACCACGGCCCGGTCCTGCTGCCAGCCCCAGGTGCGGTCGGGCGTCCAGTCGCCGTGGAACCGCTCCTGCACGAACGGGCTCGTGGCGTCGGGGAAGTGCTCGACGATGAGGTCGAACGTCTCCTCCAGCATCCGCAGGTGCCGCTCGTCGCCGGTGGCCAGGTACAGGTTGATCAGGTAGGCCGGGGCGTGGTCGCCGATGGAGTTCCAGTTCTTGCGCGACCGGTTGGGGCCCAGCGACTCGTGGTGCGGGCTGAGCAGGATCGGGTCGATGTGGCTGTAGTAGCCGCCGCGCACCGGGTCCTTGAAGAACTTCTCGAACAGCCGCAGCGTGCCGTCGATGTCCGAGGCGATGCGCGGGTCGCCGGTGATCCGGTAGGTCTGCGTCGGGCCGACCAGGGCGTAGATCTGCTCGTAGGCGGGGATGGACCCGGCGTCGTCGGCGAACTCCGAGGCGAAGCACCGCGACTGCACGCCGTCGCGCACGTCGATCCCGTGGTACCAGTAGACGACGTCCTCGTCCCGGTCCACGAACCGCATGTTCTCGCGCAGGTACTCCGTGCCCGCCTCGGCGACGCCCAGGAAGTCCTCGTCGCCGGTGAGCATGTACGCGCTGGCCATGCCGTAGACCAGGCGGGAGACGGTGTCGGTCTCCTGCACGTGGTCGTCGGCCTTGTCCCCGCCCAGCCGCAGGATCGTGCGGTAGTCGGCGAAGTCGACCGGGTTGGCCGCGCCGAACTGGGCGTGCCGGTAGAACCGGGCCAGTTCGGCCAGCTGGCGCGGCCACCAGTCGGCTTCCTCGAACCGGTAGGACAGGCCCGGCCCGACCAGCACGACCCGCTTGGCGTCGAAGGTGACGTGACCGCGCTCGGGGTAGTACAGGCCGTGCACGAACACGTGCCGGCCGGGCACCAGCAGGTCGATCATCGGCTCGGACACGCCCTGGGCCGGTTCGCCCAGGTTGCGGATCATCTCGGCGTAGGTGTCCCGGGTGATCCGCGCGCGCACCGCGGTGCCGTCGCTGGTGCGCAGGTCCAGCGCGCCGCGGGTCGGGTCGAACGCGACGACGTACCCGGCGACCAGGTCGGAGAAGACGAAGTCGGTCATTGCGGCGTCACCCCGATCCCGCGCAGCATCCGCTGCCGGCTGCGCATGCTGCCCACGGGGGTGCGGGCGGCGATGAGGTCGATGAGCGTGCGGGCGAACAGGTGGGCGGCGTCGGCGCTGCGCCCGGTGACCAGGTCGCCGTCGACCACCACGTCCTGGTCGGTGTAGATCGCGCCCATGTTGCGCACGTCGCCGATCAGGTTGTTGTGGCAGGTGACCCGGCGGCCCGCGACCACCTCGGCGATCGGGCTGACCAGCCACATGCCGTGGCAGATGATGCCCTTGAGGACACCGGGTTCGGCGAAGGCGCGTTGGAGCAGCTGGACGGCGGGCGCGAGGGTGTTGACGTTCTCGCTGTAGCGCAGGCGGTCCGAGACCATGCCCGAGGGCACGATCACCGCGTCGTAGCGGCGCAGGCGGGCGTCGTCGACGGCCTCCAGGTCGCCGGACACGGTCAGCGGCACCTGGTACTCGTGGCCGGTGAAGGTGATCGACTCCTGGCCCCACAGGCGGGTCAGGTACTCGATGGTCGCGCCTTCCTCGGCGAACCTGCGCTCGTAGTAGTGGATCTCCGGCTCGACGTAGTCGGTCTCCATGAGGATGGCGACCGTGCGACCGGACAGGCGGCCGTTCTCGCGACGGGGCAGCGTGGGCATCGGCGGCGACCTACTTCGTCACCAGGTCGACCAGGAACGGACCGGTGGCGGTGAGCATCCGCCGCACCGCGCCCGCGACCTGGCTGGGCTTCTCCACCCGCATCGCGTCCACGCCCATCGCCCGCGCCAGCTCCACGAACCCGATCTCCGGGCGGCCCAGGTCGAAGCCCGAGGGGTACTCGTGCCGGTCGATCCCGCGCTCCTGCCAGTACTGCTCGATGTTGAGGTCCAGCAGCTCGTAGCGGTGGTTGTTGCAGATGACGAACTTGGCGTTGACGCCCTCGCGGGCGGCGGTCCACAGCGCCTGGATGGTGTACATGCTGCCGCCGTCACCGGTGAACCCGATGACCTCGGCGTCCGGGCGGGCCATCTTCGCGCCGATCGCACCGGGGATGCCGATGCCCAGCGACCCGCCGCGGGTGGAGAAGTAGTTGCCCACCACGCGCGGGGGCAGGTACTTGGTCAGCGCGGGCGAAGCGGTGAGGGCCTCGTCGAAGATGACCAGGTCGCTGCCGCCCTGCTCGGCGAGTTCGGAGGCGAACAGCTCCATCATCGGCGCGTTCTGCTCCGGACGCGGACGCCGCCAGACGGCCGACGAGCGGGCGGTGGGCCGGCGACCGGCGGCGGTGAGCCGTTCCACCAGGCCCGCCAGGGCGTGCTTGGGGTCGGCGGCCAGGGCCACGTCCACCGGGTGGTTCTTGGCGATCTCGTAGGTGTCCAGGTCGATGTGCACGATCCGGGCGTCGGGCCGGAACGGGTTGTGCAGCGAGGGGAACACCTCGGGGAACACGTACGTGCCGACGATCAGCACCGCGTCCGCGTCGGCGACGATCCCCGCGCTGCGGGTGCCGAACATGTGCCCGAGCTGGCCCTGCCACAGCGGGTGGGTGTTGTCCATGTTGAGCTCGGAGCTGTCCACGCCCCACACGGGCGCGTCCAGCAGCTCGGCCACCCGGGTGAGCTCTTCCTGCGCACCGGAGACGGCCACGCCGTCACCCAGCAGGATCAACGGGTGGTAGGCGCCGCTCAGCGCCTCCGCCGCCCGGTCCAACTCGGCGGCGACGGGCACGACGGCCTGGCTGGGGATCGTGGACGGGATCGCGGGCTCGGTGTTCTCCGCGTCGAGGACGTCCATGGGGAGCGCCACGAAGACGGGCCCGCGCGGGGCGGTCATCGCGGTCTTCACCGCGCGGCGCAGGGTGCGCAGCAGGGACGACGGGTGGGTGACGCGGGTGGCCCACTTGGTCACCGGCTTGGCCATCGCGACCAGGTCGGTGGCCATCTGGGAGTCCATGGCGTCGTAGGCGACGCCGGCCTCGCCGGCGATGACGACGAGCGGCGAGTGACCGCGCATGGCCTGGTACAGCATGCCGATGCCGTTGCCCAGACCGACCCCGGTGTGCAGCTGGACCAGCGCGGGGCCGGCGGTGGCGCGGGCGTAGCCGTCGGCCATCGCGATCGCGACGGTCTCCTGCAACGCCAGCACGTACTCGAAGCCCGGGACGCCCTCCAGGATGTCGAGGAAGCCCTCCTCCACCGTTCCCGGGTTGCCGAACATCCGGGTGAAGCCATCGGCGGCGAACTGCTCGAAGATGGCGACCTTGCCCGGCCTTGCGGTCATGGCCGTGTTTCCTTCCGATTCGTGGTGTCAGCGGTCCGGTTGGCCCGGTGTGGGTGGTCTGCGGTGCGGGGATGCGGTGGGGTGGGACGTGGGGACGGGGGCCGGCTTCGCGGGCCGGGCTGCGGTGGGGCGGGTTGGGCTCTCCCACTCAGGCATCCACCCGCCCACCCCCTCCCTGGCCGCCAGGCACAAGCCCGGCGCGCGGGGCGCGCCCAGCGCGCTTCGCGACCCCGAGCGCTGCGCGCTCGGCGCACGGCCCGGCGGAGCCGGGCCGTGCGAGCCGCCGCAGGCGGCCCCGCCGAAGGCGGGTTGCTCTTGGGGCTTGTGCCAGGGCGGCTTGGCGGGGGCGGCGGGTGGGGATACGCAACCGGTGCCCTCCCACGAATCCCGGCACCCCACCCACACCCGGCCGCCGTTCCGCCGAGTCCCAACGCCTCACCCCGGCCGGGGCACTCCACCCCGGCCGGGGACCCCACCTTCGCCCGAGCACGCACCCGCGCCCTGTGCCCGAGCCCCGAGCCCGAACCCCTCCGGCTCGGCCTCCTGGAAGCGTCCTAGAAGCCGAACCGGCGCAGGCCCGACTCCAGGACCTCGACGAGCTTCTCCCCCGCCGGGAACGAGTCCGGCGTGGAGCGGGCGGTGATGAACGGGTAGTCCACGATCACCGAGACCTCCTTGCCGACGTTGCCGTGGTACTGGCCGTCGGGGCCGGTGGCGTCGCGCAGGATGTACTCCAGCGGGTACGGCGGCGGGCCCATGTTGAAGTCCACGCCGATGAAGCCGGTGCCGTCCTTGTAGTCGTACTCCTTGCAGTGACCGGTGACGTGCTTGCCCCAGATGATGGACTTGCGGTCCTCCCAGTCGCGGGCGAAGGCCAGCGGGGCGACGCCGTAGCACTCGCCGACGATGGGCTTGTCCGCGCGCAGGAACGCCAGGATCAGCTCGTGCAGGCGCTCGTTGTTGGCCAGGTCCACGATCGGGCCCGAGCCGCCGACGATGACCAGCGCGTCGAACTGCTTGATGTCCTCGTCCAGGTTGGACAGTTCGCGGTTGTAGGCCTCGATCTTGCGCAGGTAGTCCGGCTCGCTGAAGTACGGCCGGTCCGGGATCCACTCGGCGAGGCTGATCGGGTTGTCCAGGCGGGACGACTCGTCCAGCTCCTTGGCCGCCACCGCGACCTCCGGCGTGGTCACCGACCGGCCCAGGGGCGGGTCGATGTAACCGGGGTCGAGGCTGGGCGGCAGGGCGCGGGCCCGCGCGCCGGTGGGCGTCGCGAAGACCGACTGGTAGCCCTGCTCGTCGAACGTGGCCACCGGACCGAGCAGTTCCTCGCCCCAGTAGCCGTATTCCGAGAGGACGATCAGAATCTTCTTCGTCATCGTTTCTCCGTGGCTGGTGGTCGGCAGGGGTGGTGAATTGTCCTGCCGAGGAGAAGCTTCGCCGCCACAGCTGCCGGCAACAAGGAACGACCGGCCCTGCCGCCTCACTCCGTGCAGTAGCCGGCGGAGTTAACGCGAAACCCCTACCAGCACCTTCACCCGACACTACGTCATCTCGGGGTAGCTGGGGACAAAAGCCGCTGGTCGCGGACTTTCCGAACCGATCGAGCACGGGAAAACGCCTTGTCAGGCGTGCGGCATCCTTTTGTTCGATCCCATCGGAAAGGACGGCAGCAATGTCCGGCCGAATCTATGTCGAAGATGTCACGCCGGTGGTCGCCGCGGGGCGCTATCCCGCGAAAGCGGTCGTCGGCGAACACGTACCGGTGACGGCGGCGATCTGGCGGGAAGGGCACGACGCGGCGGGTGCGACCGTCGTGTGGCGCGGCCCCGGCGACCGGAGCCCCCGGCAGACCCGCCTGGCCTTGGTGGACGCGGGCGCGGACCGGTGGTCCGCCGCCATCGTGCCCGACGCGCCCGGCCCGTGGACGTTCCGGGTGGACGCCTGGTCCGACCCGTGGTCCACCTGGGAGCACGCGGTGCGCGCCAAGCTGGAGGCGGGCCAGGGTCCCGAGGAGCTGGCCAACGACCTCGCCACGGGCGTGTGGTTGCTGCGCCGGGCGGCGCTGCTCAAGCGGCCCCGCGAGGAGCGGGACGCGCTGCTGGACGCGGCGGCGGTGCTGGCCGACGAGTCCCTGCCGCCGGGCCGCCGGGTGGCGCCCGCGCTGGCCCCCGCGATCGCGCGCGCCCTGTGGGAACGGCCGCTGCGCGAGCTGGTCACCAAGGGCGAGACCCACGAGCTGTGGGTGGACCGCGACCGCGCCCTGTTCGGGTCGTGGTACGAGTTCTTCCCGCGCTCCACGGGCGGGTGGGACGCCGAGGGCACCCCGGTGCACGGCACGCTGGCCACCGCCGCCGAGTCCCTGGACCGCATCGCGGCCATGGGGTTCGACGTGGTGTACCTGCCGCCCATCCACCCCATCGGCGAGGTCAACCGCAAGGGCCGCAACAACACCCTGACCGCCGAGCCCGGCGACGTCGGCTCCCCGTGGGCCATCGGCTCGCGGCACGGCGGCCACGACGCCGTCCACCCCGACCTGGGCACCCTGGTCGACTTCAAGGACTTCGTCGAACGCGCCCACGACCTCGGCCTGGAGGTGGCGCTGGACCTGGCGTTGCAGTGCGCGCCCGACCACCCGTGGGTGGCCGAGCACCCCGAGTGGTTCACCACCCGCCCCGACGGCACGATCGCCTACGCGGAGAACCCGCCCAAGAAGTACCAGGACATCTACCCGCTCAACTTCGACAACGACCCCGAGGGCCTGCGCGCGGAGATCCTGCGCGTGGTCACCCACTGGATCGACTACGGGGTGCGCATCTTCCGGGTCGACAACCCGCACACCAAGCCGCCGGACTTCTGGCACTGGCTGGTCTGGGAGGTCAAGCGCCGGCACCCGGACGTGCTGTTCCTGGCCGAGGCGTTCACCCGGCCCGCCCGCCTCTACGGGTTGGCGCGCCTGGGTTTCGACCAGTCCTACACCTACTTCACCTGGCGCGACACCAAGTCCGAGCTCACCGACTTCGGGCGCGAGATCGCCGCCCACGCCCACGAGTCGCGGCCCAACCTGTTCGTCACCACCCCGGACATCCTGCCGACGAGCCTTCAACTCGGTCTGCCCGCGATGTCCGCCCTCCGCGCCGCCCTGGCCGCCACGCTGTCCCCGACCTGGGGCGTGTACTCGGGTTTCGAGCTGCACGAGCACGAGGCCCTGCCCGGCCGCGAGGAGTTCCTGGACTCGGAGAAGTACGAACTGCGGCCCCGCGACTTCGAGCGCGCCCGCGCCGAGGGCCGCTCGCTGGAACCGTGGCTGACCAAGCTCAACGCGATCCGCCGGGCCCACCCGGCGCTCAGGCAGCTGCGCGAGCTGACCTTCCACGACGTCGACAACGACGCCCTGATCGCCTACTCCAAGACCGACCCCGCCACCGGCGACACCGTCGTGTGCGTGGTCACGCTCGACCCCCACACCCCGCAGGAAGGCACCCTGCGCCTGGACCTGGCCGCTCTCGGCCTCCAGGACCGCTTCCCCGCCCACGACGAGGTCACCGGCCAGACCTGGCGCTGGGGCGCCGAGAACTACGTCCGGCTGGACCCCGCCACCGCCGTGGCCCACATCGTCGACGTCGGCCGCCCCGCGCGTCGTCCCTCGGAAGGAGCCTGACCATGTCGGACTGGTTCAAGCGCTCGGTGTTCTACGAGGTGCTGGTCAGCGCGTTCGCCGACGCCAACGGCGACGGGATCGGCGACCTCGCGGGCCTGGAGTCCAAACTGGACTACCTCGAGTGGCTGGGCGTGGACTGCCTGTGGCTGCCGCCCTTCTACGCCTCCCCGATGAACGACGGCGGCTACGACATCAGCGACTTCCGCGCCGTGCGCCCGGAGTTCGGCGACCTGCACGACTTCGTGAGCCTGCTGGACTCCGCGCACCGCCGCGGCATGAAGGTCATCACCGACCTGGTCATGAACCACACCTCGTCGGAGCACCCGTGGTTCCAGGAGTCGCGGCGCGACCCGAACGGGCCGTTCGGCGACTTCTACGTGTGGAGCGACACCGACGAGCGCTACGACGAGACCCGGATCATCTTCGTCGACACCGAGAAGTCCAACTGGACCTTCGACCCCGAGCGCGGCCAGTTCTACTGGCACCGCTTCTTCTCCCACCAGCCCGACCTGAACTACGACAACCCGGCCGTGCAGCAGGCGATGCTGGACGTGCTGCGGTTCTGGCTGGACCTGGGCATCGACGGGTTCCGCCTGGACGCCGTGCCCTACCTGTTCGAGCGCGACGGCACCAACTGCGAGAACCTGCCCGAGACGCACGAGTTCCTCAAGCTGATCCGCAAGGTCGTGGACGACGAGTACCCCGGCCGGGTCCTGCTCGCCGAGGCCAACCAGTGGCCGGCGGACGTGGCGCACTACTTCGGCGACCCCGAGGTCGGCGGCGACGAGTGCCACATGGCCTTCCACTTCCCGCTCATGCCCCGGCTGTTCATGGCCCTGCGCAAGGAGTCCGCGCTGCCGGTGTCGGAGATCCTGGCCCGCACGCCGGACATCCCGACCAACGCCCAGTGGGGCATCTTCCTGCGCAACCACGACGAGCTGACCCTGGAGATGGTCAGCGACGAAGAACGCGACTTCATGTACGCCGAGTACGCGCCCGACCCGCGGATGAAGGCCAACGTCGGCATCCGCCGCCGCCTGGCCCCGTTGCTGGACAACGACCGCGGGCAGCACGAACTGCTCACCGCGCTGCTGCTGTCCTTGCCCGGCTCGCCCGTCCTGTACTACGGCGACGAGATCGGCATGGGCGACAACATCTGGCTCAAGGACCGCGACGGCGTCCGCACCCCCATGCAGTGGACCCCCGACCGCAACGCCGGGTTCTCCACCGCCGACCCCGGTAAGCTGTGCCTGCCCGTGGTCAGCGACGCCGTCTACGGCTACCAGGCGGTCAACGTCGAGGCCCAGCGCTCCCACAGCGCCTCGCTGCTGCACTGGACCCGCGACCTGCTCGCCGTGCGCCGCCAGGAGGAGGCCTTCGGGCTCGGCGGGTTCCGCGAGGTGGACGTGGACAACACCGCCGCCTTCGCCTACCTGCGCGAGCACGGCGACACCACCCTGCTGTGCGTCTTCAACTTCTCCTCCCACCCGCAGCCGGTCGAGATCAAGCTGCGCGGCCTCGACGGCCTGGTCCCGGTCGAGCTGACCGGCGGCGCGCGCTTCCCCCGCGTCACCGCCGAGCGCTACCAGCTCACCCTGCCCGGCCACGGCTTCTACTGGTTCCGCCTGGAGGCGTCATGAACACCGCGGTCGACACCCTCGGCACCGCCCTGGCCCAGTGGCTGGTCGGGCAGCGCTGGTACGCGGGCACCGACGTCGGCGAGGTCCGCGTCGAGCGCGCCACCACGCTGGTCCACGGCGACCCGGCCCTGCTGCACCTGCTCGTCCAGGTCGACGGGGAGCGCTACCAGCTCCTGCTGGGCCGCCGCGCGACCCTGCCCGACGACCTGGCGCACGCGTGGATCTGCGACACCCCCGAAGGCGCGGTGTACGCGGCCACCCACGACGGCGAGCTGATGTCCCGCCTGCTCGGCGCGCTGCGCGACCGGGCGGGCGGCCCCGGGCCCGCGTTCGACCCCGAGCCCGGCGCGCACGTCGTGCACGGCCTGCCCGCCCGCGTGGTCGCCGTCGAGCAGAGCAACACCTCCCTGGTCTTCGGCGACCGGCACATCCTCAAGCTGTACCGCCGGATCCTGCCCGGCCCGCACCCCGACGTGGACCTGCACCGCGCCCTGCACGACGTGGGCGCGCAGCACGTGGCGCGCCTCCAGGGCGTCGTCAGCGCCCACCTCGACGGGGTGCCCACCGTGCTGGGGGTGCTCCAGGAGTACCTGCCCGGCTGCCACGACGGCTGGACCCTGGCCACCACCGGCGACCGGGACGCCTTCGTGCCCGAGGCCGCCGCACTGGGCCGCAGCGTCGCCCGCGTGCACGCCGCCCTGGCCCGCGCGTTCGGCGCGCGCAACCCCGCGGTCAGCGACCTGAACGACACCGCCGACCACCTGCACCGGCGGCTGACCGCCCTGGGCGTCCCCGAACTGGCCGACCACGAACCCGCCATCCGGGCCGCCTACGACCGGCTGCGCACCCTGCGCGGACCGTTCGTCCTGCAACGCGTGCACGGCGACCTGCACCTGGGCCAAGCCCTGCACACCAACGGCCGCTGGACCCTCATCGACTTCGAGGGCGAACCCGGCCGGCCCCTGGAGGAGCGCAACGCGCCCCGGCACGCCCTCCAGGACGTCGCCACCATGCTGCGGTCCTTCGACTACGCCGCCCACCACGGCGAGCCCGACCCGAAGTGGGCCTCGGCGCTGCGCGAAGCGTTCTGCGCCGGCTACGCCGCCGTCCTGGACGACCCCCGCGACCAGCCCGTGCTGCTGCACGCGCTGGAACTGGACAAGGCCGTCTACGAGGTCGCCTACGAACGCGCCCACCGCCCCGACTGGATCGGCATCCCGCTCGGCGCGATCACCCGCATCCTGGGCGGTGAGACCGCATGACCACCCTGGAGGACACCGACCGGCTCCTCGTCGGCGACCACCCCGACCCCCACTCGGTCCTCGGCGCGCACCCCACCGGCCCCGACACCGTCGTGCACACCCTGCAACCCGGCGCCACCACCGTGCACGTCCTGGTCGACGGCACCCGCCACCCGCTGGACCACGTCGGCTACGGCCTGTTCGCCGGCGTCGTCCCCGGACCGGTCCACGACCACCGGTACGACGTGGACGGGGTGGTCCGCGACGACCCCTACCGCTACCCGCCCACCCTGTCCGACCAGGACGTCTCGCTGATCGCGCGCGGCGAGCACCCCCGGCTGTGGGAGGTGCTCGGCGCGCACCCCCGCGCCGGCGGCGTGGCGTTCGCGGTGTGGGCACCGGGCGCGCGCGGCGTGCGGGTCGCGGGCGACTTCGACGACTGGGTCGGCCGCGCCACTCCCCTGCGCCACCTCGGCGGCGGCGTGTGGGAGGTGTTCGTGCCCGGCGTCCGGCCGGGCTGCCGCTACAAGTTCCGCGTCCTGGACGCGCACGGCACCTGGCACGAGCACGCCGACCCGCTCGCCTTCGCCACCGAGGTCCCGCCGGCCAACGCCTCGGTCGTCACCGAGAGCCGCTACCGCTGGCAGGACTCCGGCTGGCTGGCCCGCCGCGCGGACACCGACCCGACGTCGGCCCCGATCAGCATCTACGAGGTCCACCTCGGGTCGTGGCGCGCGGGACTGTCCTACCAGGACCTGGCCGTCGAACTGGGCGACTACGTGCAGGACATGGGCTTCACCCACGTGGAGTTCCTGCCCGCCACCGAACACCCCTTCGGCGGCTCGTGGGGCTACCAGACCACGTCGTACTTCGCCCCCACCGCGCGGTTCGGCACCCCCGACGACTTCCGGTACCTCATCGACCACCTGCACTCCCTGGGCATCGGCGTCATCCTGGACTGGGTCCCCGCCCACTTCCCGCGCGACGCCTGGGCGTTGGCCCGCTTCGACGGCACCCCGCTGTACGAGCACCCCGACCCCCGACGCGGCGAACACCCCGACTGGGGCACCCTGATCTTCGACCTCGGCCGGGACCAGGTGCGCAACTTCCTGCTCGCCTCCGCGCTGTACTGGCTGGAGGAGTTCCACCTGGACGGGCTGCGCGTCGACGCCGTCGCCTCCATGCTCTACCTGGACTACTCCCGCACCGAGTGGCTGCCCAACGAGTTCGGCGGTCGGGAGAACCTGGAGGCCGTGCGGTTCCTGCGCGAGCTCAACGCGCTGGTCCGCGAGCGGGTGCCCGGCGCGGTCGTGTACGCCGAGGAGTCCACCGCCTGGCCGGGCGTCACCGCGCCGGACGGCCTCGGCTTCGGGTTCAAGTGGAACATGGGCTGGATGCACGACACCCTCCGGTACTTCCGGCACGACCCCGTGCACCGGGTGGGCGTCCACGGCGGCCTCACCCACACCATCGACTACGCGTGGAGCGAGCGGTACGTCCTGCCGCTCTCCCACGACGAAGTCGTGCACGGCAAGGGCTCCCTGTGGCAGCGCATGCCCGGCGACGACCGCCGCAAGGCCGCCGGCGTCCGGGCGCTGCTGGCCCACCAGTGGAGCCACCCCGGCAAGAAACTGCTGTTCATGGGCGGCGAGTTCGGGCAGCCGACGGAGTGGGACGCCGACGCCTCACTGCCCTGGCACCTCCCCGCCGACCACCCGCTGCACCGGGGCGTCCAGCAGCTGGTGGCCGACCTCAACGCGGTCTACCGCACCACCCCCGCCCTGCACACCCTCGACCACTCGCCCACCGGGTTCGCCTGGCTGCGCTCGGACCCCGCGCTCAACGTCGTCGCCTTCCAGCGCATCGGGGCGGACGGCTCGGTCGTGGTGTGCGTGGCGAACTTCTCCGGCGTGGCCCTGCGCGGCCTGCGGCTCGGGCTGCCCCGTGCCGGCGTGTGGCGGGAGGTGCTCAACACCGACGCGGTCGGGTACGGCGGCGAGGGCGTGGTCAACGGGTCGGTGCTGGCCCCGGCCGAGGCGTGCGACGAGCAGCCCGCGTCGGCCGTGCTGGACCTGCCCGCGAGCGGGGTGGTGTGGCTGGCCCCGGCGTGAGGCGGTTCGAGGGGGCCGTCCCGGGTGGACGGCCCCCTCAGCGGTGCCCGACCTGGACGAGCAATGCGCAAGTCGCTTCCCGCCGCACAGCGGCCGCCTTTTCACCGCGCTCCGCGCGGCGTGTTGGCTACCAGCCACAGCGGGGCCTCGGTTCCCCCGCCGTATGGCCTGCCCGAAGGGCTACCGCACTTCGGGTCGGGTGCAGCCGAAAGTTTTTGCGAGGAACGAGCAAAAAGTTTTAGCGGCACCCGACCCGAAGTGTGGTTGGCTCCGCCAGGCCATGCGGCGGGGGAACCGACGCCCTTCACCCCATCGGTGGTCTGCCCGCCGGCGAGGCTCTTTGATCTTTGGAGCTGCGCTTTCGCGCTCAAGTCCACGCTTCGCGGGGCTCACCGCAACGCGCTCCGCGCTCGCAAGCTCGAACGCGCTCCGCGCTCGCAAGATCACAAGCGCCTCGCCGGCGGGCGAGCCGCCAAGGATGACACAACTACAACGGCGGGGGCTTCTCGCTTGTGTCATCCCCGCATGACCCGGCAAAGCCGACCTCGGCTGCACCCGACCAAAAATGTGGTAGCCCTTCGGGCTCCCTTCGGACGGGCCATACGGGGATGACACAAGCAAGAAGCCCAGGTTGTGTTGTGTCCCTCGGCGGACTGCCCGCACGCCGCCCAACCCCACCACCGCCCAACCCCACCACCGCCCGGACTCAGCGGTGCTCCGGGTTCTCGAAGTCGAACCGGCAGCCCGCGTCCCACTCCGACCGCTGGTTGCCGTGCGCCGGGATGCCGCCGGCGTCCTTGAGCATCCGGGCCAGGTGCAGCAGGTTCCACGTCATGAAGGTGGTGTTGCGGTTGGTGAAGTCGTTCTCCGGCCCGCCGGAACCGGGGTCGGCGTAGGACGGCCCCGGGCCCGCCTCGCCGATCCAGCCCGCGTCGGCCTGCGGCGGGATCGTGTACCCCAGGTGCTGGAGGCTGTAGAGGACGTTCTGCGCGCAGTGCTTCACGCCGTCCTCGTTGCCGGTGATCAGGCACCCGCCGACCCGACCGTAGTAGGCGTACTGGCCCACGTCGTTGAGCAGGCTCGAACACGCGTACAGCCGCTCGATCACCCGCTTGGTCACCGAGCTGTTGTCGCCCAGCCAGATCGGCCCGGCGATCACCAGGATGTCCGCCGCGAGCACCCGCTCGTACAGCGCCGGCCACTCGTCGCTGGGCCACCCGTGCTCGGTCATGTCCGGCCACACGCCGGTCGCGATGTCGTGGTCGACTGCCCGGAGGTGGTCGACGCGGACGCCCTGCTTCTCCATGATCGCCGCGCTGCGCGCGACCAGTGCACCGGTGTGGCTGAGCTCCGAGGACCGCTTCAACGTGCAGTTGACGTACAAAGCGGTCAAGTCGTCGTATCGCATCCGACCAGGGAAGCACCGACCCCGGCGCGCCGCCCGTCCGAACGCCGATTGATCCTTTTGCCGACCCTGGCCGTAACTCCTTGAGCAAGCGCGTGTAGCTTGCGCCTGAAAGGGGTAAAGGACCGCGCATGAGCAGCACACCGATCTACGACGAGCTGGCCGCCATCCTGCTCGCCGACCACCCGACCACCCAGGACGCCGCCCGCCCGGCCACGCCCGAGCCCGCCCAGGCCGAGGCGTCCCAGCCCGTCCGCAGCGGTGGCCGCAGGCGCAAGCCCGAGCCGGACGCCTGATCTTTTGTCCCACTGAGATCAGTGAGCGAACAAAAGTAGAACCTCGGCTCGAACACCCGTTCGACCGGTATTAAGCTCCGCGCATGCAGGTCTCCCTGTTCGACACCGGCGCGGAGCCCATCGGCCTGCGCGCGCTGACCGGCATCCGCCGCACCGAGCTGGCGCACGGCGCGTGGGTCGACGTCCTGCCGGGCTGGCTGACGGGTGCGGACGAGCTCTTCCGGCACCTGGTCGCCGAGGTGCCGTGGCGAGCGGAACGCCGGCAGATGTACGAGCGTGTGGTGGACGTCCCCCGGCTGCTGTGCTTCTACGAGGAGAACGCCACCCTCCCCCACCCGGTGCTGACCGAAGCCCGCGACGCGCTGAGCCACTGGTACGCCCGTGAGCTGAAGGAACCGTTCCGCACCGCGGGGTTGTGCTACTACCGGGACGGCCGCGACAGCGTCGCCTGGCACGGCGACACCATCGGCCGCGGCAGCCGCGAGGACACCATGGTCGCGATCGTTTCCGTGGGCACTCCGCGAGCCCTCCACCTGCGCCCGCTCGGCGGCGGCGAAACGCTTCGATACGCATTGGGGCATGGCGACCTGATCGTCATGGGCGGCTCCTGCCAGCGCACGTGGGAGCACGCGATCCCGAAGACGTCGAAGACCGTCGGCCCTCGCATCAGCATCCAGTTCCGACCCCGGGGCGTCCGCTAGTCACCGGTTCGGCCCAACCGTTCCCTCCTTGACAGCGCCGAAGCCGGCACTACGCTCCGTCTGGGAGCGCTCCCAGAAGACTAGTAGCTCAAAGGAGAGCGGTATGCGGCATCGGAGAACGGTCTTGGGCGCCCTGGTCGCGGTGGCGGTGGCCGCCGCGGGCGTGGTGGTGTCCGTGGGGGCGGGGCAGGGCACTGCCGTCGCGGCCACCGGGTACCTGCACACCAGTGGCAGCAAGATCGTGGACAGCACGGGTGCCACGGTGCGCCTCACCGGCATCAACTGGTTCGGCATGGAGACCGACAACAAGACCTTCCACGGCCTGTGGTCCAGCCGGACGTGGAAGCAGCAGCTCGACCAGATGGCCCAGCTCGGCTACAACACCCTCCGCGTCCCGTTCTCCAACGACGCGCTCAAGGCCGACGCCAAGGCCACCGGCGTCAACGACTACGTCAACCCCGATCTGGTCGGCCTGTCCCCGCTGCAGATCCTGGACAAGGTGATCGGCTACGCGGGCCAGAAGGGCATGCGGGTCATCCTCGACCGGCACCGGCCGACCAGCGCCGGGCAGACCGCGCTCTGGTACACCGCCGGCGTGCCCGAGTCCACCTGGATCGAGGACTGGAAGATGCTGGCCCGCCGGTACGCGGGCAACACCACGGTGATCGGCGCCGACCTGCACAACGAGCCGCACGCCGAGGGCACCAACCCCGCCGCGACCGGCGCGTGCTGGGGCTGCGGCGACACCGCGCGGGACTGGCGGCTGGCCGCCGAGCGCGCGGGCAACGCGATCCTGTCGGTGCAGCCGGACTGGCTGATCTTCGTCGAGGGCGTGAGCTGCCCCAGCGGTGGCCTGTCCAACGTCTGGGACAACGACCCGTCCAACGACGAGGACTGCGGCTGGTGGGGCGGCAACCTGTCCAAGGCGGGCCAGTACCCGGTGCGGCTCAACGTCCCCAACCGGCTGGTCTACTCGCCGCACGAGTACGCCACCTCGGTCTACCGGCAGGCGTGGTTCGACGCGCCGAACTACCCCGCCAACATGCCCGCCATCTGGGACAAGTACTGGGGCTACCTCTACAAGAACAACACCGCCCCGATCATGATGGGCGAGTTCGGCACGACGCTGGCCGACCCGAAGGACAAGGTGTGGCTGGAGAACCTGATGGCCTACACCGGGACCGGCGTCAACGGCATGTCCTTCACCTACTGGTCGTGGAACCCGAACTCGGGTGACACCGGCGGCATCGTGGGCGACGACTGGACCACGGTCAACCAGGCCAAGCAGTCGATCCTCCAGCCCTACCTCATCCCGCCGACCGGCGGCACGACCACGACCACCACGACCACCACGACGTCCTCGGACACGCCCCCGCCCGGCCAGTGCAAGGCGGCGTGGAAGCAGGACAACGCGTGGCAGGGCGGCTTCCAGGGCTCGCTGACGGTGACCAACACCGGCTCGTCCGCGGTCAACCCGTGGAAGGTGGTCTTCACCCTGCCGTCCGGCGTCACCATCGCCAGCGGCTGGAACGGCACGTTCAGCCAGAGCGGCACGACGGTCACCGTCACCGCCCCGACCTACAACCCGTCGCTGCCGGCGGGCGGGTCGGTCGCACTGGGCTTCACCGCCAACGGCCCGGCGAGCACGCCCTCCGGCGTGACCCTCGGCGGAGCGGCCTGCGGCGCCTGATGGACCGCCGGGCGGGGGCACCCCCAATGCCGCCGCCCGGCACCTCCACGTCTCGTGCGACCGGCGTACGAGCCCGGCCGGGCGGTGGCACCGTCCCCCAGCCACCGCCCGGCCTACTCCTCCTTCGGCACCACGTCGGCGGGCACGACCTCGGCCGAGCAGCCGCGGCACGTCAGGTGCACGTCCACCCGACCCCCGCAGTCCGCGTGCTCGGGCACCACGGGCGGGCCGGACTCGTCGCACAGGTGCCGGTCGCCCCACTCCATCAGCGCCAACAGCGCCGGGACGAGCTCGCGCCCCTTGGCGGTCAGCCGGTACTCGTGGCGGGGCGGGCGCTCCTGGTAGGGGACGCGCTCCAGGACACCGTGCCGCACCAGGCCCGCGAGCCGGTCGCTGAGCACGTTGCGCGCGATGGCCAGCGACGCCAGGAACCCGTCGAACCGGGTCACCCCGCGCACCGCGTCGCGCACGATCAACAGCGTCCACCGCTCGCCCACCACTTCCAGCGTTCGGGCGATCGAGCAGGTCTGATCGTCGTACGTGCGTCGGAGCATCCGCGCATGATAAGTCGGAGACCGCGCGGATGAGCCGGGACCAGCCCATCCACGCGGCTCCTTGTGCGGTGTCGGCCGGCCGACACCGCCCGCGAGCCTCCCGCCACGGGTCTGGGGGTCCCC
The DNA here is from genome assembly GCF_003634995.1 of Saccharothrix variisporea. Lineage (GTDB taxonomy): Bacteria > Actinomycetota > Actinomycetes > Mycobacteriales > Pseudonocardiaceae > Actinosynnema > Actinosynnema variisporeum. The sequence continues at coordinate 1,630,487 of NZ_RBXR01000001.1, forward strand.
GGCGGGAGGCGCACGCCGGAACGATCGTCGTCGCCGAACCTACCGGCTCGTGGTCCTAAAAAGCAATCAACAGATCCTCACAACGTACTTTTCCACGTCAGCCGCGCAACGCCGGGAAGTCCTCGTCGCGGTACTCCCCCGGCCCGCGCTCGCCGCTCTCCCGAGCGCGCAGCTCCACCCGCCGGATCTTGCCCGAGATGGTCTTCGGCAGGTCGGCGAACTCCAGCCGCCGCACCCGCTTGTAGGGGGCGAGGTGCTCCCGGGCGTGCCGCAGGATCGCGAACGCCGTCTCCTCGTCCGCCGCGAACCCGGCCGCGAGCACCACGTACGCCTTGGGCACCGCGAGCCGCACCGGGTCCGGCGCCGGCACCACCGCCGCCTCGGCCACCGCCTCGTGCTCCAGCAGCACGCTCTCCAACTCGAACGGCGAGATCCGGTAGTCGGACGCTTTGAACACGTCGTCCGTGCGGCCCACGTAGGTGATGTAGCCGTCCTCGTCCACCGAGCCGACGTCCCCGGTGTGGTAGTAGCCGTCCCGCATGACCTCGGCGGTGCGCTCGGGGTCGCCGTGGTAGCCGACCATGAGGCCCAGCGGCCGGTCGCGCAGGTCCAGGCAGATCTCCCCCTCGGTGCCCGGCCGCCCGGTGCCCGGCTGCCCGGTGACCGGGTCGACCAGCACCACGGGGTAGCCGGGCACCGGGCGGCCCATCGAACCCGGCTTCACCGCCTGACCGGGCGTGTTGGCGATCTGCACGGTCGTCTCGGTCTGCCCGAACCCGTCCCGGATCGTCACACCCCACGCGGCCCGCACCTGGTCGATCACCTCGGGGTTGAGCGGCTCCCCCGCGCCGACCACCTTGCGCGGCGGCGTCTTGAGCGCCGTCAGGTCGGCCTGGATCAGCATCCGCCACACCGTGGGCGGCGCGCAGAAGCTCGTCACCCCGCAACGGTCCATTTCGGACATCAGCCGGGAGGGGTCGAAGCGCGAGTAGTTGAAGACGAACACGGTGGCCTCGGCGTTCCAGGGCGCGAACACGTTGCTCCAGGCGTGTTTCGCCCAGCCCGGCGAGGAGATGTTCAGGTGCACGTCACCGGGTTCCAGGCCGATCCAGTACATGGTCGACAGGTGGCCGACCGGGTAGGAGACGTGCGTGTGCTCCACGAGTTTCGGACGAGCCGTGGTGCCGGAGGTGAAGTAGAGCAGGAGCGTGTCGTCCGCCCGCGTGACCCCGTCGGGCGCGAATTCCTCGGACGCGTGTTCGGTCTCGGCGTACTCCAGCCACCCCTGCCGTTTTTCGCCCACGCTGATGCGCGTGTAGTCCCCCGGTACGTCGTCGAACTTGCCGGCGTCTTTGGCCCCGACCACGACGTGCCGCGCACCGCCGCGCTCGACCCGGTCCCGCAGGTCGGCGGGCGCGAGCAGCGTGGTGGCCGGGATGACGACCGCGCCGAGCTTCATCGCGGCCAGCAACGTCTCCCACAGCTCGACCTGGTTGCCGAGCATCAGGATCACGCGGTCACCACGCCGGACGCCCTGCGCGCGCAGCCAGTTCGCGACCTGGTTCGACCGCCGGGAGAGGTCGGCGAAGGACCAGCGCCCCTCGCTCCCGTCCTCCTCCACGATCCACAACGCGGTCCGGTCGTTGTCCCGGGCGATCACGTCGAACCAGTCCAGCGCCCAGTTGAACTCGTCGAGCTCGGGCCAGCGGAAGCCCGCGCGGGCCGCGTCGTAGTCGGTCGCGTGGGCGAGCAGGAAGTCACGGGCGTCGCGGAAGCTCATCTTCCCAGCGTGCGCACGACCGAAGTGCTCTGCCACCCCCATTTGGAGGTGTCGGTTGCTCTCTTGGCGCTTCGCTTCTCCGGGACGCGCTGCGCGCTCTCAAGCCGAACGCGCTCCGCGCTCTCAAGATCAAAAGCAAGCGCTCGCCGCGCGGCAGGCCCCCGGGGAGGAAGGGCGTCGGTTTCTTTCCCCGTCCGACCTGCCGGAGGCAACCACACTTGGCCCGTTTGAGCAACCGGAAAAGCTGGTTGCACAAACGGGCCAAGCGCGGTTGGGCTGCGCCCAGGCCGGACGGGGAAAGAAACCGAGGCCCTTCCTGTGGGCTCAGCAGCCCGGACTCGCGCTCCGCGCGAAAAGCATTCCGCCCTTCGGGCGCGCGGCTTCGGCACAAGACCGGCGGAGCGGTGCGGCCGGTGGGCAAGGTGGTGGCGGCGGAGCGGCGCGGCCGGTGGGCGAGGTGGTGGTGGCGGAGCGGCCGGTGGAGCGGGTCGCATGGCTCCGCGCGGAGCGCGGGTTGCAGTTCGCCGGGCTGCCGAGCCCACAGGAAGGGCCTCGGTCTTCCTCCGTACGGCCTGGGCGCAGCCCAACCACGCTTGGTCCGTTTGTGCAACCAGCTTTTCCGGTTGCTCAAACGGGCCAAGTGTGGTTGCCTCCGGCAGGCCGTGCGGAGGAAGACCGACGCCCTTCCCCTCCGGGGGCCTGCCGCGCGGCGAGCGCTTGCTTTTGATCTTGAGAGCGCGCAGCGCGTCCAGCTTGAGAGCGCGCAGCGCGTCCAGCTTGAGAGCGCGCAGCGCGTCCAAGACAGCGAAGCGTCACCGAGAAGCGAAGAGTCCGAGGATAGGATTCGGGAGTGGATCCGTCCGACGACCTGAGCGCCTGGGCGCCCGAACCGACTGCGACCGCATCCGCCGCGGTGAGCCTGCCCGGCTACAGCGACTTCCGGCTGGTCGCGCACGGGGGCGAGGGCACGGTGTACCGGGCTCGCCAGGACGGGCTGGGCCGGGACGTGGCGGTCAAGGTGCTCGACGTCACCGATCCGGCCACGGTCGCGCGGTTCCAGCGGGAGCTGGAGATCACCGTTCGGCTGGGCCGCCAGCACCCGCACATCGTGACCGTGCTGGACACCGGGGACATCGCGGGTCGGCCGTGCATCGTGATGGAGTACTACGACCTGGGCTCCCTGCACGACCGGCTGGCCGAGCACGGGCCGTTGCCGGTGGCCGAGGTGGTCGCGGCGGGGATCGCGGTGGCGGACGCGTTGGCGTTCGCGCACGGGCAGGGGATCCTGCACCGGGACGTCAAGCCGCAGAACATCCTGGTGCTGCCCACCTCCTACGTGCTGGCCGACTTCGGGATCGCGCGCGGCGCGGACGCGGGGCACTCGGCGTCGTTGCAGATGGTGAGCTACCGCCACGCCGCGCCGCAGATGGTCGAGGGTCACCCGCCGGCCGCCGCGGACGACCTGTGGTCGTTGGGCTCGACGCTGTTCACCCTGCTCGACGGGCAGCCGCCGTTCGCGTCGGCGACCCCCGAGCAGGACACCATGCTGGCCTACCTGGGCCGGGTCCAGTCCTCGCCGCCGAGGTCGCTGCTGCGCCGGGACGTGCCGCCGGAGCTGGTCGCGATCATCCTGCGCTGCCTGCGCAAGTCGCGCGAGGACCGCTTCCCCGACGCCGCGTCCCTGCGTGCCGCGCTGGCCGCGGTCCCGACCTGGGCACCGCAGTCCACAGTGGACCCGGACCACACCGCCGCCGTGCGCCGGGACGTGCCGCGCCACTACCCCGAAGGCCCGACGACGATCCCGGACTTCGGCCCCAGCCCCACCGTGCCCGACACCCCGGAGCCTTCCCCCGAACCGCCCCCGGCCGAACCCCCGGTCCGCACGTGGACCGAGGACCTGGCCGACCTGACCGTCCGCCACTCCACCCACCGACCCCCGGTCCCACCGCCCGCGCCCCCGCTGGTGACCCTCCCGCCGGACCGCCCGATCCCGGAGCGGTCCCGGAAGGTGTGGCCACGCGTGCTCGTCGGCGCGGCGGTCCTGGCGGTCGGTGTGGGCGGCGGTGTCTACCTGAGCACCCAGAACCGCTCATCCGGCCAGGCCGCCGCGACCACCACCACGACGACCACCACCACCGCCACCACCACGTCGGCAGCGGAACCGTCCGCCGATCCTCGCTTCACCCCGACGCTGAAGCGGTTGGAGGACAAGGGTTCCAGCATCACCGTGCACTGGACCGACCCGAGCGGTGGCAAGGCCCAGTTCGTGGTCTTCGACGTCACCGGCGCCACTCCGCGCGGGGTGGGCAACATCGCGGCGGGCAACACCCAGTTCACCGTCGAAGGCCTCGACCCGAAAGCCGAGCAGTACTGCTTCAAGGTGGTCGCGATCGGTCTGGAGGACTCGACCAGCCAACGGGGCTCCTCCGACCGCAGTTGCGCGGTCCGCAACGGCTGACCCCGCCGGACCCGTCAACGCCGCCAGAGCGGGCGTGGGTCGACGGCCCACAGCAATCGGCGCAGCCACGGCGTCTTCCGTCTCAAGGCTGCGGTGACGCTCCTGGCCAAGCGCCAAGCCTCGGGACCGGAACGCCCGGGGGTTGGTGCGAAGGCCGAGTGGTCCGCCAACTCCGCCAACCGGATCGCGGGCGGCGACAACGTGCGGGCGATCGCCGGGGCGGTCCGGTCGCGCGGTGGTGGATCGCCGGCCAGCACGAGCGCGTCCAGCACGTGGTCCCAAGCCCCACCGGCCCCGGCCCGCTTCAGCCGCACCCGACGCCCCGTCCGCGCGGCGACCAGCACCACCAAGATCAGCACCGGAACCCCGCCCAGCACCACCCACCCGATCCACCGGCGGGACTCCACCGGTCCGGCCTGCGACTGCGGTTGAGCAGCCGAGGGCACGAAAGGCGGCGGGGCCGACAACGCCGTGGTGGTCGGGGTCGCCGTGATGGACGCCAAGCGGTCCAGCACCTCGCGCTTCGCCGCCGCGCTCGACCCACCGGACGACGTCCCCGCCAAGGGGTCGAAGGGCACCCAGCCCCACCCCTCGAAGTACACCTCGGGCCACGCGGTGGCGTCGCTGCCCCGCACCACCCGCTCCTCGTCACCACCCACGGGCTGGAACCCGACCACCACCCGCGTGGGCAACCCGACCGCGCGCCCCAGCACCGCGAACGCCGACGCGAACTGCTCCGCCGTCCCCGCCCCGGCACCCGGCTCCCCGGCCGTCCCGAACAGGAACCGCTCCAGTCGCGCGTAGGAGGACCCCACGGGCGCGGCGGCGTCGGGCACCCGCCCGATCTTGACCACCTGCTCGAGGGCCACGGCCTTCTCGAACGGCGTCCGCGCGTTCTGCACGATCTGCCGCGCGTAATCGGCCAGCGAGAACGGCAACCCCGGCAACGCCAGGTACTTCCGCGCCCGCTCCCCCGCCGGCACGCCGGCCCGCACCAGGTCGGCGTCTTCCGGCGTGTCCACGACCCCGCGCACCCGGTAGCGCAACCCGGGCGACAGCTCGGCCGGCAGCACCAGGGACCCGGAGTTCGGGTCGACCATCGCCCCGTCCAGCGTCACCGCGGTCGGCCGCCCGACCGCCGGCACCCAGCTGCCGGTCAGCTCGCCGACCGTCACCTCCAGCTCGGCCTCCGCCGTGCGTGCGCCGGGCGGCAGGTCCGGCGCGGCCACGGCCCCGATCGGCCCGTACAGCGACGCCGCCCGCCACGCCGCACCGGAGTAGTCCGACAGCGCCGCCAGCCGGATCGCCCGCTCCGGACCGCGCACCCGGAACAGCTCGACCGGCCCGAGGTTCGCCCAGGAAGCCAACTGCGGCAACGGGTTCGACACCCCGAGGTCGGTCACCGGCGGCTCGACCAGCTCGCGCGGCTCGAACGCCCCGGTGGACGGCACGGCGAACGCCAGCAGCGCCACCACCGCGACCGGCACGAGCGGCAGCGCGGTCAGCACCCGGCCCCGCGACTCCAGCCGGTCGACCAGCAGCCACCCCGCCACCAGCAACGCCACCAGCACCAGCGCCACCAGCCCGTACCGGTCGGCCTTCCCCGCGGTCAGCAAAGCGGTGCACGTGTAGAGCACCGCCACGCCGACCGCCGGTCCCAGCAACGACCGGCCCGTCACGGACACGGCGACCGCCAGCGCGACCCCGAACACCAGCAGCACGCCCGGCACCAGCAGCTCCGGCGTCGCCGGGGCGGGCCGGGCCGCGGTGAGCAGGCGCGGCACGAGGTCCAGCAGCGCGGTGACCGGGTCGCCGGTCTCGGCGGTGTCGCGGACCACCCAGTACGCGCCGGTCAGCGCGAACGCCACCAGGCACAGCAACGTCAGCCCGGACGGCACCCGCCGCCACCGCACCAGCGGCACGCACGCGAACCCCGCCGCCACCGCGCCGGAGAACACCAGCGCGGGCACCCAGCCCTGCCACCCCGACCCGAGGTGGACCGCCGCCACGACGAGCAGCAACGCCGCCCAGCTCACCCGCGCGATCACCGCGCCACCGCCGTGCCCCACGCGGACAGCAACGACTCGGCGTCCGGCGCGCGCAGCACCAGGACGCCGCCGGACGAGGAGATCCCGGCGTCCGGGTCGACCGCCAGCACCACGCCCACCGACGCCCGCGACGCCTCCAGCGTCAACGCCGACAGGTCGGACGCCTCCCCGCACACCACGGCCACCACGTCGAGGTCCCGGATCGGCACCGAGGCCGCACCCGCCGGCCCGGCCTTCAGCTCCGCCAGCACGGCCAGCGCCGCGGACGCGTCGGCGTCCCCGGCGGCGACCTCGACGTCCACCGCGCCCGACGACGTCAGCAGCCGCACGGGGTGCCCCTCCGCGACCGCGACCGTCACCAGGGAGGCGGCCACCTCGACGGCGTCCTCGAACCGCGCGGCATCGGGGTAGCCGCCGGCGTGGTCGTCCAGCAGCACCGCCAGGTGCGGCCGGGCCGGGTCGGCGTCCTCGCGGACCATGAGCGTGCCGGTGCGGGCTGAGGTGGCCCAGTGCAGGCGGCGCAGGTCGTCGCCGGGCACGTACTCGCGCAGCCCCACCAGGTCCGTGCCGCCGCGCTCGACCCGCTCGTCCGCGCCGACGTGCCCGCGCCGCACCCCGCCGGGCAGGCCGCGCACCGGCAGCACGCGCGGCACGACCCGCACCTCCACCACGTCACCGAGGACGGTCCGGGCCACCGCCAGCCCGGCCAGGCCGCGCCGGTTCAACGTCAACGGCCCCACCGGGAGCAGACCTCGGGTGTGCGTGGGGATCGGGTACTCGACCTTGACCGTCTGCCCCGCCCGCAGCACCGGGATGTCCACCGGCACCACGTCCCCGGCCACCTGGTCGAAGGCGTCGAACAGCACCGGGAACCGCTTGCTGGTGCCGGTCAGCTCGACCACGCCCGCGCACGCGCCCAGCCGCTGCACCGTCCGGGGCCGCACGGTCCGGCGGGGCTGGACCCGCGCCCGCGACAACACGCTGAGAACCCCCGCCACCACCAACGCCACCAGCGCCACGCCCATGCCGACCACGCCGGGATACCGCCACCACAGGCCCAGCACCACCAGCAGCGCGCCCAGCACCACCGCGCCCAGCCCGCGCCCGGTCAGCCGCACGCCCTTCATCGCGACGACGGTCTGGGCACCGCCACACCCGCGACGACGTCCCGGAGCACCTGCTCGGTCGTCACCCCGGCCAGCTGCGCCTCCCGCGTCAGCACCAGGCGGTGCGCCAGCACGGGCACCACCAGCGCCTGCACGTCACCGGGCACCGCGAAGTGCCGTCCGTGCGAGGCCGCGTAGACCTGCACGCACCGCACCAACGCCTTGAGCCCGCGGGTGCTCGCGCCCAGCCGCAACCGGTCGTCGGCCCGCGTCGCCGCGCCCAGCTCGCCGATGTAGCGCAGGATCGGGTCGGCCACGTGCAGGGTCTGCAACCGGCGGCCGTACTCGGCCACGACGTGCGGGTTGGACACCGTGGGCACCGCGCCGACGAACCCGGCCCCGCTGCCCGGTCGCAGCACGTCCAACTCGTGCTCGGGCGACGGGTAGCCGATGGAGGTGCGCAGCATGAACCGGTCCAGCTGCGCCTCGGGCAGCCGGTAGGTGCCGTCGAGGTCGATCGGGTTCTGCGTGGCCACGACCAGGAAGGGCGCGGGCACCGCGTGCGCCACGCCGTCCACGGTGACCGTCCGCTCCTCCATGACCTCCAGCAGCGCGGACTGGGTCTTGGCGGCGGCGCGGTTGATCTCGTCGGCCAGCACGATGTTGGCGAACACCGGGCCGGGGCGGAACTTCACCTGCCCGGTCTGCGGGTCGTAGACCGACGTGCCGGTCACGTCGGAGGGCAGCAGGTCGGGCGTGAACTGCACGCGCCGCGACACCCCGCCCAGCGCGCCCGCGACGGCACGCGCCAGCGTGGTCTTGCCGGTGCCGGGCACGTCCTCCAGCAGCACGTGGCCGCCCGCGAACAGCGAGACCAGGACCAGGTCCACCACGTCCCGCTTGCCCCGGACCGCGGTCTCCACCGCGTCACCGAGCCGTGCGTGCAGCACGCGGAACGCCGCGATCTCGTCCTCGCCGACCGCCGGAACCGCCGTTGTCGTCACTTGCTCCCCATGCCTGTCGCTTCACCTTCCGGGCGTCGGCGGTTGCGCAGACCCAGCAGCCACGCCGCCGCCAGCAGCGCGAGACCGCCACCGGCCATCGGCGCCGCCGAGGGACCGCGACGCGGCAGGCAGGTCCGCCCGCCGCTGCACGGCTCGGTCTCCGGGTCGCGCACGGCCACGCTGCGCGGGTAGGAGTCCACCGACTGCCCGCCGGCGGACGCCCGCACCACGAGCCGGTTCGAGCCGTAGTCCACGTAGATCTCGACCGACCCGCCACTGCACGGGATCGGCACCGAGTAGTCGTAGGTCGTGTTGACGACCTCGCACGAACCGCTGAAGTTGGCCCAGTCGGCGGGCGGGGAGGTGTTGACGACCCGGCTGAACGTGTCGCCGCTCAGGCCGACTGCCGAGATGACCACCGCACCGGCCGTGGGCATGCTCGGCGGCGGCGGGGTGGTGGTCGTGGTCGGCTGCGGCTGGGGTTGCGGCGCGGGCGGCTGGGTCGTCGTGGTGGTCGGCTCGGGCTGGGGTTGGGGCTGCGGCTGGGTCGTGGTCGTGCTCGTCGGGCCGAGGGTGCCCGACCCCCGCACGGTGTAGGTCGCGGTGGAGGCTTCGCCCGCGCCCAGGCGGTTGTAGGCCACCACGGACACGTCGAGCCGCCCGCTGGAGCAGAACGTGCCGGCGCAGGACAGGGACAGCTCGGTCGACGTGCCGGCCACCTGGGCGGTCTTGCTGCCGCCGGAGAACCCGCCGGTCGCGGTCACCGAGTAGCCGGACACCGCCTCGCCGTTGTCCGGCGCGGCGCCCCACGTCACGCGGACCACGACCGTGCTGCCGTCGTTGGACACCTGGTTCACCGTCACACCCGGCGGCCGGCCCGGCGCGACGCCCTTCACCCCGGCGCTCGGGGTGGTCGTGACGGCGGGCGGTTCCGTGGTGGTGGTCGTCGGGTCGGAGCCGCCGCCGCGCCGGTCGTCGCGCGTGGGCGGGTCGGGCCTGGGCGGCGGCGGGCTGGGCACGCTCGGGATCGGCGAGCGGTCCGGGTCGGTCACGGGCAGCTCGGGGCTGCGGATCACCACGTCGCGGGTGTGGCCGTCGGTGTCCACGATGACGCCGTTGGCCGCGCCGGGGGTGTTGATGAACAGCTTGCCGTCGTCGAACACCAGCTCCGGGTCGTTGCCGGGCGCGGGCACGTCCTGGCTGCCGCGCTTGCCGTCGCGGTCGAGCACGACGACCTTGCCCGCGCCGTGGCACGGCACGTAGACGCGGTCGCGGAACACGGCGGGGCGGCCGGGGCGCGCGCAGCCGTACTGCGTCATGTCGACGCGGCGCACGTCGTCGTCGGTGACCAGGACGACCGCGGCGGCGTCGGGCACGGACGCGGGCACCAGGCCGGCCGGGCTGGTCTGGGCGGCCAGCACCTCGCCGGTCAGCGAGTCGGTGCTGGCGGTCAGGTCGCGGGCGGTGCCGTCGCGCACGACCACGCCGCCCTCCAGGCCCAGCAGGGTCACACCGCGCTCGTGGGGCACCAGGGCGGTGCGCGGACCCGCGCCGGCCACGGCCCGGTTGGACAGCTCGCGGAACTTCTCGGTGTCCTCGGCCCATTCCAGGGCGTGCAGGTTGCCGCCGTGGTCGACGGCCCACACCACACCCCGGTCGTCGGCGACGACGTCGGCCAGGGGTCGGCCCACCCGCCACGGCTGCCCGACGTCGGCGAGGGTCACGGGGTCGACGTTGTGCACGGTGCCCGCGTCGCGGTCGACCACGTAGATCCGGTCGTCGACGATCAGCACCTTGGGCGACTGCCCGACCGGCGCCTGGCGTCGCCCGCTGGCCAGCAGGGTCGCCAGGTCGATCACCGTGATCTGGCCGGTGCGGCGGTCCAGGACGATCAGCTTGTCGTCGGACTGCGCGATCTCCAGCTGCGCGTCGCCACCGCTGACCTGCAACCGGGTCTGCGGCTTGCCCGAGCTCGGGTTGACCTGCACGACCTCGCCGCGCTCGTCGTCACCCAGCCAGGTCAGCCCGTCGGAGACGTCGACGGCGGTCCGGGCGATCCCGTTGCCCAGCGCCGCGCCGACCAGCAGCAACACGCCCAACGACGCCGCCGTGGCACTGGCGGACTGCCGCCGGCCGAAGCCGACGACCCGGCGCGCGATCGTTCCCAGCGATAACCCCACGCGCGGATGCTAACGCCCTCCTATGACACTTCGGAGAAGACTCTTCGGCCCTGCTCCGACCGGCCCACAAGGCTTACGGCCATCTGCGTCCACATCGGACCGATATCCTCCCCCACCGGAGGGACACCACTTCCCAGGGGGGAATCCGCGATGAAGGCTGCGCTCGTCCTCGCGCTCTTGCTGTCGGCAGGCTGCACGGCCGCACCACCGCCACCGACGTCGACACCGCCGGCCACCACGACCACGACGGCGGTCACCACCACCACGGCCGCCGGCATCACCGCCGAGACCGCACCTGCGCGCCTCAAGACCGTCGTGCTGCCGGGGGAGGCGGCGGTGGCGGCCGGCGCCGGGGCCGGGTTCAAGGACGACTGGACGAACAAGCGGTCCGTGCCCAGGCCGTGCGACCCGACGCAGAAGCGGGTGGACTACGGTTACTACATCCACTTCGTCCGGCAGTGGGAGGGCGAGCGGTTCACCGTCTTCGGCCTCGCCGCGTGGTTCGAGCACACCACCGCCGCCGACGTCGTGGCCCGGGTGAAGGCCGCTGCCGAGTCGTGCACCGAGTACCAGGTGGGCGACGACCACCGGCAGGTGATCACACCGGTCACCTTCCCGGACACCACCGGGCTGTCGGCTTCCTACGCGTTCTGCGAGGACGACGGTGTCCCGCTGTGCTTCGCGCTGCTGGCCCACGACCACGTGCTGTCGATGGTGGTCGTCACCGGCGCGCTCGACCGCCTCGTCCTGCTGGACAAGATGCGCGCACTGGTCGTCGCCACCGCGCCCGTCGTGGTCGAGAACGGGCACTGACGGGGGCGGGTCAGAACTCGACCATCTCCGCCCGCACCTGGGCGCACTCGGTCTGCAGGCCCCGTTCGATCGCCTGGCTGATCTCCGCCAGGGACCGCAGCTGCTCCGGGGTCAGCACGTCGAACAGGTGCTCCCGCACCGCCGTGACGTGACCGGGTGCCGCCGCCTCCAGCACCGCGAAGCCGCGGTCGGTCAGCACCGCGATGGAGCCGCGCCGGTCCGACGGGCACGCCTGCCGCTGCACCCAGCCCTCCTTCTCCAGGCGGGCGACCGCGTGGGAGAGGCGGCTGCGGGAGGAGTGGCACACCAGTGCCAGTTCGCTCATCCGCAGGGACCGCTCGGGTGCCTCGGACAGTGCGACGAGGATCTCGTAGTAGGCCACCGGCATCCCGGAGTCGCGCTGCAACTGCCGGTCGAGGTGTTCGGTGAACTTGGTCACGGCGGTCATGAAGCCGCGCCAAATCCGCTGTTCATCGGCGTCAAGCCACCGCACGTCGCTCATGTCTCCCATCATACGGTCCTGGTTGAACTCTCAACCAGGATGCGCTATGTTCGGTTGAGAGTTCAACCAGACCGAGCGAGAAGGACTTCCCATGACCACGCAGACCGTGCAGATCCCCGGCTACATCGCGGGCACGTGGGCGATCGACCCGGTGCACTCCGACGTCTCCTTCGTGGTCCGCCACCTCGGCATCTCCAAGGTTCGCGGCCACTTCGAGACGTTCGAGGGCCAGATCGTGACCGCGGAGAACCCGCTGGAGTCGACCGTCACGGCCAAGATCGACGCCGCCTCGATCAACACCAAGAACGAGGCCCGTGACGCGCACGTCAAGAACGAGGACTTCCTGGACGTCGAGAAGTTCCCGGAGCTGACCTTCACCTCCACCGGTGTGCGCGCCAACGGCGAGGGCTTCATCGTGGACGGCGAGCTGTCCCTGCACGGCGTGACCAAGGCCGTCGAGCTGGAGCTCGAGCTCAACGGCTTCGGCGACGGCTTCGAGGGCGCGAAGGTCGCCGGCTTCTCCGCCAGCACCGAGATCAGCCGCAAGGAGTTCGGCATCACCGGCGGCGCGGCGGGCGCGGCCGTCGGCGACAAGATCACCATCCTGCTCGAGGTCGAGGCCGTCCTGCAGGCCTGAGCAGCACCCTCGAAGGGGCCTGACCGGGAGATCCGGACGGGCCCCTTTCGCATGCACGCACAGTCGCGGTATCACTGGGACGGATGACCCCCGAATATTCCACCTCGACGATCATCCCGGTACGGTCTGAGACCTTCCAGGCACGAAACGTGAACCACCGGCCCGCTCCGCCCGTACTAATGGACACGTTCCGCTCACGGTGTCTAGACCACGTGGGTGACACGGGCTGTATTCATGGCACCATCTGGCGCAACATGCGGCTGGACGCCCGGCGAGGAGGATCGGTGTGAACGCCCGGACCGAACAGGTCGACGACATTCGACTCGTCGCGCTGCCCACCGCGGTCAACGTCGCGGACATGTTCGTGCGCTTCTCGCTCGGCGAGTGGAAGCTGCGCGCCATGCAGGACGAGGCCTCCCAGACCGCCCGCCGCCTGGTCGCGGCGGCCGTCGAGGTGGCCGACCACCGCGCACCCGGCTTCCTGCTGGTCCGGCTGCGGCTGAGCGGCAACTGCCTGGTCGTCGAGGTCGAGGGCAACCGCGTGGCCCTGCCCCCGGAGTTGGCCGGCGCCCGAGCGGGCCTGGTCGACCTGACCGCCGGCGGCCGACTGGCGTGGTGCGAACTCTCCCTGCCCTCGGGCATGAACGCCTCGGCCGTGCCGTTGCCCCGCCGCGAACCCCGCCGCTCCCCCGCCGCCGAGGCCCTGGGCGACGAGCCGGAGGTCGACCCCGAGGTCATCCAACGCATCCTGTACGGCCTGGGCGGCGCCGTGGACCGCCACCAGGACTGACGACCGGGGGGTTGCCCGACCGCGGAACACCACGGTCGAGCAACCCCGATCAGCTCACCGGGACAGCGCCGCCAGCGCCACCGCCAGCACGGCCATGCCGCACCACGACACGGCCGGCAGCCGCTCCCCCAGCACGACCACCCCCAGCACCGCCGCCACCGCCGGCTCGGCCAGCGTCAACGTCGTGGCAGCCGCCGCGGAGGTTTGCCGCAGCCCCAGCCCGAACAGCAGGTACGCCAGGAACGTGGTGAACACCGACAGGTGCACCACCACCGCGACCCCGGCCCCGCTGCCCAGCCACCCGACGCCCAGCACCAGCAGCACCGGCAGCGTCAGCGCCGACGCCCCTCCGAACACCGTCCCCACCACCGCCCGGGACGGGTGGCCGAGCCCGATGAGGTGCGCGCAGACCACGGAGTACACGGCGTAGGACAGCCCGGCGACCACCGCCAACCCCACGCCGACGAGGTCGACGTGCGCCTCCCCGCCGCCCAGGACCAGCGCGGCGCACCCGGCCACCGCCAGGGACGTGACCACTGGCCGCGCCCGCATCCCGAGCACGATCGGCGCGGTGGCCAGGGCCACGGTCGTCGCCACCGCCACCCCGGTCCGCGCGACGGCCGGGTAGAACGCCAGCGCGTACCCCGCGACCGTGACCGCGCCGACCAGCAGCAGCCGCCGGTCGGCGCGGGCGATCACGTCACGGGTGCCCCGCGCGGTGAGGAACAACAACAACCCGCCGACCACCAGGCCCGCCGCGCCGACCGCCGAGGCCGGCGCGGACGCGGGTGCCAGGGAGCTGACGGTTCCGGTGGTGCCCCACAGGACGCAGGCGCCCAGGATGGGCAGCGGTCCGTGGGTGAAGCGTGCTCGAACCACAGTTGATGACACGTGTTCTCCGTTCGCGGAAGTGAAGAAGAGCGCGCGAACGGGCGCACGGCGGACAGCCGAGCGTGCGAGGGGGAAGTGCCGCGGGTGCGCCCGTCAGGCGGCCGGCGGCGGCAGAACGACGTGTCGGTGGGAGTTCACGGCGGCGATCCTAGCCGATCGCCTACCCTGGGATCATGGAGACGGGCGTCGCCGACGACCTGCTGCGGCGGTCCCTGGTGGTGTACAAGTTCGCGGTCGAGGAGCTGATGACCAAGCTCCGGATCCTCAGCGAGGAGTTCGACCTCGTCCACCGGCACGACCCGATCGAGCACATCACGCAGCGCGTCAAGCGCCCCGACGCCATCCTCGACAAGCTGCGCCGCAAGGGCCTGCCCCCGGACCTCGCGCTGGCCGCCGAGCACCTGGACGACGTGGCGGGCGTGCGGGTGGTGTGCCCCTTCGTCTCCGACGTCTACCGCGTGCGGGACATGCTGGCCCGGCAGAACGACGTGGAGATCCTCAAGACCAAGGACTACATCGCCGAGCCCAAGCCCAACGGCTACCGCAGCCTGCACCTGATCGTGCGCATCCCGGTGTTCCTGTCCGACCGGGTGGAGCACGTGAAGGTGGAGGTGCAGCTGCGCACCATCGCCATGGACTTCTGGGCGACGCTGGAGCACAAGCTGTTCTACAAGTACGACGACCAGGTGCCGGCGGGGTTCGTGGAGGAGCTGACCGACTCGGCGGCGATCGCGGCCGAGCTGGACGCCCGCATGGAGTCCCTGCACCAGCGGATCCAGCACGACTAGCCGAGCAGCCTCTCGCGCAAGGCGGCCAGTGTCGGGCCGGGCAGGTCGAGCAACTCCTCCACGTCGTGGTCGGCCAGCACCGACAGCACCGCCTCCCGGGCCGTCACGCCCTTGGCGGCCAGAGCCATCTCGATGTACGGCCCCTGGTCCGGCATCCCCAGCGCGGCGAACCCGGGAGCCAGGCGCGCGGTGCTGAGCTCGTAGTCGTCGGCGATGTCCTCCGGAGCCACCCCGACCAGCGCCAGCAGCAACATGCTCACCAACCCGGTCCGGTCCCGGCCGGCCGCGCAGTGGACCAGCACGCCGCCCGGTTCCGCCTCGGCCACCGCGGTGACGGCCTCCGCCAGCAGGTGCGCCTTGCGCTCCAGGACGGGCCGGAAGTACAGGGGCGTCCCGTTGATGCCCGACTCCCAGATCTCCGTCCACATCTCCACGTCGTCCTCGTCGTCGATCGGCACGTGGAGCACGGTGAAGCCGGCCGGTTCCGGGCCGCGTTCGGACGGGTTGCGCAGGTCCAGGATGGTGCGCACGCCGTGTGCCCGCACCGCCGCCCACCCCTCGGCGCTCAGGCGGTCCGGGGCGTCGGAGCGGACGACGGCGCCGCGGCGGGTGAGGCGGTCGCCGGCGGGCAGGCCGCCGAGGTCGCGGGCGTTGTAGCAGCCGTCCCAGGGCAAGTGGCGGTCGATCATGCCCCGGAAGACGTTCGACGGCACCGACGGGTTGCCGCCTACGCGAGCGGGATCTCGTGGTCGGTCGTCGGGTCGATGCGGCGGTCGGCGGCCGTGATGCGGACGTCGTTGATGCTCGCCTCGCGGCGCCGCATGAGCCCGTCCGGGGCGAACTCCCAGTTCTCGTTGCCGTACGACCGCCACCACTGGCCCTCGTCGTCGTGCCACTCGTACTGGAAGCGCACGGCGATCCGGTCGTCCCCGAACGCCCACAGGGACTTGCGCAGGACGTACTCGTGCTCGCGCTGCCACTTGCGGGTCAGGAAGGCCACGATCTCGTCGCGGCCGGTGACGAACTCGTCGCGGTTGCGCCACACCGAGTCCGGTGTG
This sequence comes from Saccharothrix variisporea, assembly GCF_003634995.1. Taxonomy (GTDB): domain Bacteria; phylum Actinomycetota; class Actinomycetes; order Mycobacteriales; family Pseudonocardiaceae; genus Actinosynnema; species Actinosynnema variisporeum. The sequence goes on from NZ_RBXR01000001.1 coordinate 1,646,542, forward strand.
TACGCGGCGGCCACGCGCAGGGGGTCGCGAGTGTTCCAGGCGTCCTGGGCGGCGCGGACCTTGCGGCGGGCGGTGTCCTCGTCGAACGGCGGGAGCAGGTTCACGGCCGAGCCCTTTCTAACGTTTGATCAACGCCGCAAACGTTAGATCGTTCGGCTAACGGATGCAACCCCGTGTTACCGTGAGATCGTGCTCACGCCCGACGAACCCCGTCCGGTCCGCTTGATGAACACCGTCTGGGCGGACCGCTCCGGCGTGCACGACGACCTGACCACCGTCGAGGACCTGACCACCTGGCTGACCGGCGACTCCGCCACGGACGTCGCCACCACCACCGCCGCGGACCTGGCCGCGTTCCGCACCCTCCGCCAAGCCCTGCGCGACCTGGCCGCCACGCTCACCGAGGACACCCGGGCCATCGCCGCCGACCGCGACCGGGACCGGGCCGTCGAGGCCGTGAACGCCGCCGTCCGGCAGGCCGTCGTCTGGCCGCAGCTCGACGTCGAGGACGGCGAGCTGCGCCGCCGCACCACGGCCGACGCCCCGCCCGCCACCCGAGCGCTCGCCGCGACCGCCGCCGAGGCCGTCGACCTGTTCACCGGACCGGACCGCGTGCTCCTGCGCGCCTGTTACGCGCCGGGCTGCGTGCTCTACTTCGTGAAGGACCACCCGCGCCGGGAATGGTGCTCGCCGGCGTGCGGCAACCGCGTGCGTGCGGCACGTCACTACCGCCGCAGCCGAACCGACGGGTAGCCGCAAACGACCACCGAGGGGCGTTGGTTACGCCCGGACCCGCAATTCTTCGGTAACAGGGTCGAACACCGTGAAATATACTTCGTGAGTCCATCCTGTGGACAGCTCGCCAGCGGCATTCCGCGCGAGTGCGAATGGACCTCGCATATCGTCCCGGACTTACGGAACTCGCCGGTCCAAACCAGGCCGTTCGAGTGAAACACCGCGACGGCCGCGGAAACTGCGGGTTACTTCCGCAGAAACCGGGGAATCTTTATCCGTCAGATGCTCCGTTCGGCGGTCGCGTGACTCCGGGAACGGACGTCAACGTAGGTCGGCGACCAAATGGTCCATTCGTTCGAAGGAACCACCTCGATGAACACCGAACAGATCGCGCGTCGATTAGCACGACTCGTCGACGAGCACCTCGTGCCCGGCGCGCAGCTGGCCGTGCACCGCCCCGGCGACGGCCTGTGGACCACCTCGGTGGGCCTGCCGGCCGACGCGGCCGTCCCCATCGGGTCGATCACCAAGACGTTCACCGCGACCGTCGCGATGGCCCTGGTCTCCGACGGCGACCTCGACCTGGACGCGCCGCTGCCCGACGTCGGCCTGCCCCTCACGCTGCGCCACCTGCTCAGCCACACCGGCGGCCTGCCGTCCGACCCCGACGACGTCCACGGCACCTCGCTGCGCCGCCACGCCCTCCAGGCGTGCCGCACGCTGGTGCCGCTGCACCGCCCCGGCGCGGGCTTCTCCTACTCCAACATCGGCTACGTCCTGGTCGGCCACCTGATCGAGCAGGCGACCGGGATGTCCTGGTGGGAGGCGGTGGACGCGGTGCTGCTGCGCCCGCTGGGCCTGCGCCCGCGGTTCACCGTGGGCCCCGACACCGACCGCGCCGCGGTGTCCGGGCACGCCGTCAACGCGGCGTTGAAACGCATCACCCCGGTGCGCCAGTCGCTGGCCCTGGTGGACGCGCCGGCGGGCGCGCTGGCCGCCAGCGCCACCGACCTGGTGACCTTCGGGCGGATGCTCGCGGGCGCCCCGCCCACCCTCGTGGACCCCGACGACCTGGACCTCATGCGCGCCCCCGTCCGGCACGCCGAGCCGTTCGGGATGGCCGACGGGTGGGGCCTCGGGCTCGCCCTGTACGAGCGGGACGGCACCGTGTGGGTCGGCCACGACGGCACCGCCGACGGCACGTCGTGCCACCTGCGGATCAACCCCGACGACGGCGCCGTGGTCGCCCTGACCACCAACGGCAGCAGCGGCTTCGCGCTGTGGCGGGACCTCGTGCCTCATTTGGCGGACGCCGGTCTGCCGGTCGGGGATTACGACGGATTCCGCGCCCTGCGGCACCGCATCCCGCCCCCGCCGGACTGCGCGGGCCGGTTCCGCAACGGCGACACCGAATACGCCGTGCGACCGGCCGACCGCGAGGTGTTGGCGCTCACGGTGGACGGCGAGCCGTTCGCGGACCTGTCGTTGTTCGACGGCCTGGTGTTCGCGATGCGCGATTCCGACACCGGTGACACCAGTCAGACAGGACGTTTCCTGCGGGACCCGCAGCGCGGCTCCATCGAGTGGATCCAGATCGGCGGCCGACTCGCCCGCCGACAGGTCCCGGAAATGGTCTGAGGACACGTTTAAAGGTCTTCGAAAGCGGGTATGGCCGCGCCCGTTCTCCCCCGATCCCCCAGAAAGGTTCCGCTCGCGATGACGTCTGCCCGAAACCTGCCTGAACTGGTGGCCGAGCAGGTCGACAGAACTCCCGACGCGCCCGCCGTGGTCAGTGCCGGGGGTGCGGTCTCCTACCGCGACCTGGACGCCCGCGCCAACCGCCTGGCGCACCTGCTGCTGGCCGAGGGGGCGGGGCCGGAGCGGGTGGTGGCGATCGCGCTGCCGCGGTCGGTGGACAACGTCGTCGCCCGGCTGGCCGTGCTCAAGACCGGCGCGGCCTACCTGCCGGTGGACCCCGACTACCCGGCCGAGCGCATCGCGTTCATGCTCGCCGACGCCGAGCCGCTGCTGGTCGTCGACGGCCCGCTGGACGTCGAGGGGCAGCCCGACACCGACCCGGGCATCGAGATCCACCCCGACTCGCCCGCCTACGTCATCTACACCTCCGGCTCCACCGGCCGGCCCAAGGGCGTCGTGGTGACGCACCGGGGGCTGCCCGCGTTCTCGGCGGCCGAGATCGCGCACTTCGACGTGCGCCCGGGTGACCGGGTGCTCCAGTTCTCCTCCCCGAGCTTCGACGCGTCCGTGCTGGAGCTGTGCATGGCGCTGCCCGCCGGGGCGGCGTTGGTGGTGCCGCCGCCCGGCCCGCTGCTGGGCGAGCAGCTGGCGGACGTGATCGACGAGTTCGGCGTGACGCACGCGCTGATCCCGCCGGTGGCGCTGGCGACCGTGCCGGACCGACCGCTGCCGTCGTTCCGGTGCCTGGTCGTCGGCGGTGACGCGTGCGCGCCCGACCTGGTGGAGCGGTGGGCGCCGGGACGGCGGATGGTCAACGCGTACGGGCCGACCGAGTCGACCGTGGTCACGAGCTGGAGCGGGCCGCTGGAGCCGGGCGGGACGCCGCCGATCGGGCGGCCGATCCCGGGGACGAGCGTGCGGGTGCTGGACGACGAGCTGCGCCCGGCCGACGAGGGCGAGCTGTACGTGACGGGTGTGGGCCTGGCGCGCGGCTACCTGCGCCGGCCGGGGTTGACCGCGTCCCGGTTCGTGGCCGACCCGTTCGGTGCGCCGGGGTCGCGGATGTACCGGACCGGGGACGTCGTGCGCGTGAAGGCCGACGGCGAGCTGGAGTTCGTGGGGCGGGCCGACCACCAGGTGAAGATCCGCGGGTTCCGGGTCGAGCCGGGCGAGGTCGAAGCCCTGCTGCGCAAGCACCCGGCGGTGCGGCAGGCCGTGGTGATCGCGCGGGACGAGCCCAAGCGGCTGGTGGCGTACGTGGTCGGCGCGGTCGAGGGGCTGCGGGAGTACGTGGCCGCCACGCTGCCGGACTACATGGTGCCCTCGGCGTTCGTGGCCCTGGACGCCTTCCCGTTGTCCCCCAACGGGAAGCTCGACCGTTCGGCGCTGCCCGCCCCCGTGCTGGGCGAGACCCGGCAGGACGCGGTCGCCCCGCGCACGGACGCCGAGCGGCGGGTGGCGCAGGTGTGGTCGGACGTGCTGGGCGTGCCGGAGGTCGGCGCGCACGACGACTTCTTCGCGCTGGGCGGTGACTCGATCCTGGCCGTGCGGGCGCTGGCCCGGCTGGGCGGGCTGCCGGTGCGGGCGATGTTCGAGCACCGCACGGTCGAGGCGCTGGCCGCCGCCCTGCCCACGCACACCCCGATCCCGCGCGTGCCGCGCGACCGCCCGCTGCCGCTGTCGCCCGCCCAGCGCCGGCTGTTCTCCCTCGACGGCACGGCCGAGCAGAACACCGGCGTCGGCTTGCGGCTGACCGGTCCGCTGGACGTCGACCGCCTGGAACGGGCGCTGGACGCGCTGGCGCAGCGGCACGACGCCCTGCGCACGACGTTCGACGTGGTGGACGGCGAGCCCGTGCAGGTGGTGGCCGACCACGGCACGATCCCGCTGGTCGTCGGGGACGAGCGGGAGCTGTGCGCCCCGTTCGACCTGCGCAAGGGTCCGTTGACGAGGGCGGTGCTCAAGCCGCTGGGGCCGGAGGACCACGTGCTCGTGCTGGTCCAGCACCACATCGTGACCGACGGCTGGTCGGTGGGCGTGCTGCTGGACGAGCTGGCCGACCTCTACGCCGGCGTCGAACCGGCCGCGCCGACCGCCCAGTACCCCGACTTCGCGGTGTGGGACGCGGACCGGCCCCAGGGGGACGTGTCGTACTGGGTGGAGCGGTTGGCCGGTCTGGAGGCCCTCGACCTCCCCACCGACCGCCCGCGACCGGCGCTGCGCACGACGTCCGGCGCGGTGCTGCGCAAGGCCCTGCCCCGCGAGCTCGTGGACCGCCTGACCGGGGTCGGCCGCGCGCACGACGCCACCCTGTTCACCACGCTGACCGCCGCCGTGCAGGTGCTGCTGTCGGCGCGGGCGCGGCAGCGGGACGTGGCGGTCGGCACCGTGACCTCCGGCCGGGACCACGCCGACCTGGAGCGGGCGGTCGGGTTCTTCGTGCGCACGCTCGTGCTGCGCTCGTGGGTGGACCCCGAGTTGCCGTTCACCGCGTTCCTGGACCAGGTCCGCGGCACGGTCCTGGACGCGTTCGAGCACGAGGACGTGCCGTTCGACCGGCTGGTCGACGCCCTGGGCCTCGACCCGGACCCCAGCCGCACGCCGCTGGTCCAAGCGGTCGTCGCCCTGCACCAACCCCTGGTGCGGCGGGAGGAGTTCGGCGGCCTGGCCGTGTCCGAGCACGACCTGCCGCGCCCCCACGCCCGGTTCGACCTGGTCGTGGAGTTCTGGCCGCGCGACGACTCGCTCACCCTCACCGTCGAGTACAACTCCGACCTGTTCAAGGCCTCGACGATCGCCGCGCTGGCCGACGACCTCGACGCCCTCCTGCACGAGGTGGTCGAGCACCCCGACCGGCCGCTGAAGTCGCTGGTGGAGCTGGACTTCCCGCCCGACGACACGGTCCGCGTCCGCGGCCTGCGCGTGGACCTGGCCGAGGTCGAGGCGACCCTCAAGCGCCACCACGAGGTGACCGACGCCGTGGTCGTCCCGGTCGACGGCCGCCTGGTCGCCTACGTGACCCCGCCGGTCAACCCGGCCGCGCTCAAGGGGTTCGCCGGCCAAGTGCTGCCCGCGCACGCCATCCCGTCGACGTTCGTCGGCCTGCACCGCCTCGACCGCGCCGACCTGCCCGCCCCGCCCGAGGAGCCCGGCGTCTACGTCGCACCGCGCACGCCCACCGAGGCCGTGCTGGCGGACGTGTTCGCCGAGGTGCTGGGCGCGGCGAGGGTCGGCGTGCGGGACAACTTCTTCGCGCTGGGCGGCGACTCCATCCTCGGCATCCAGGTGGTCACCAAGGCCCGCGCGGCCGGGCTCGTGCTGACCTCGCGGGACATCTTCGCCCACCAGACGGTCGCCGCGCTGGCCCCGCACGTCACCCGCGACCTGCCGCCGGACGCCGACCAGGGTCCCGTGACCGGGGACGCGCCGCTGACCCCGATCCAGCGGTGGTTCCTGGGCACCGGGGCGACGCTGTTCGAGCAGTCCCTGGTGGTGGACCTGGACTTCGACGTCTCGCGCGAAGCCCTGGACGACGCCGTGGCCGCGCTGGTCGAGCACCACGACGCCCTGCGGATGCGGTTCGAGGCCGACCGGCAGGTCAACCGGCCGGTCGGGTGCCCGGAACCGTTGCTGCGCGCGGAACTCGTCGGCCCCCGGTCGGTGCGGCTGGCGGCACACCACCTGGTCGTGGACGGGGTGTCGTGGCGCGTCCTGGCCGAGGACCTGGTCACCGTGCTGAGCGGGCGGCCGTTGGGGCGCAAGACGACGTCGTTCCGGGACTGGGCGCGCCGCCTGGCCCGGCACACCCTCGAAGGCGGGTTCGACGACGAGCTGCCGCACTGGTCGGGGATCTCCGGCAGTGCCGTCCCGACCGACCGCCACGGCCCCAACACCTACGCCACCGCGCGGGAAGTCACCGTCCGACTGTCCGAACAGGACACCACAGCGCTGCTGCGGGACGTGCCGGAGGTGTACCGGACGCAGGTCAACGACGTGCTGCTGACCGCGTTGGGCCGGGTGCTGGCCGACTGGACCGGCGACGACCACGTGGTGGTGGACCTCGAGGGCCACGGCCGCGAGGAGTTGTTCGACGACGTGGACCTGTCCCGCACGGTCGGCTGGTTCACCACCGTCTACCCGGTGGCGCTGGACGTGCCGCGCGAGTGGGGCGCGGCGCTGAAGGCCGTCAAGGAGCGACTGCGGGCCGTGCCGCGCCGGGGCATCGGCTGCGGTGCGCTGCGCCACCTGGCCGGCGGACCCGCGTGCTACCCGGCGGTGAGCCTGAACTACCTGGGCAGCTTCCGGACCGGCGAGCGGGACCTCGACCTGGCCGCCGACCCCGACATGCCGCGTCCGCACCTGCTGGACGTGGTGGGCCGCGTGCAGGACGGTCGGCTGGAGATCTCCTGGCACTACAGCGACGCCAACCACGACGAGGCCACCGTGGCGCGGCTCGCCGAGTCCTACGCGGCGGCCCTGCGGGCGATCATCGCCCACTGCGCGACACCGGGCGCGGGCGGTCGGACGCCGTCGGACTTCCCGCTGGCGCGGCTGACGCAGGAGCAGGTGGACCGGATCACCGGCGAGGACGCCTACCCGCTCACGCCCATGCAGGCCGGCATGGTCTTCCACAGCCTGGGCGAGCGCGGTCGCGTCGGTGGGTCGGGCCTGGATTTCCGTCGATCACGTTCTTCGATCGGCGGAAATCCAGGTTCGACGTACCGACTTCCAGGCGACCGCGCCGCGACGCCGGAGGCGGCGCAATCAGACACCGGTGTGTACTTCCAGCAGACGACGTTCCTGGTGGACGGGGTGCCCGACTCGCACGCGTTCGCCCGTGCCTGGCAGCGGGTCGTGGACCGGACGCCGGTGCTGCGGTCGAGCGTGCTGTGGGACGACGTGCCCGAGCCGTTGCAGGTGGTGCACGCGCACGCCGAGGTCCCGTTCACGTTCCTGGACTGGACCGGGCAGGACGACCCCGCCCGGTTGCGGGAGTTCCTGGAGCAGGACCGGGAGCAGGGCATCGACCTGTCCGTGCCGCCGCTGATGCGGGTGGCGATCATCCGGGTGGCGCCCGAGACCGTGCGGGTGGTGTGGACGTTCCACCACGTGCTGCTCGACGGCTGGAGCGTCTTCCAGGTGCTGTCGGACGTGCTGGGCGAGCCCGCCGAACGGCGGCCGTTCCGGGACTACGTGGCGTGGCTGGCCGCCCAGGACGACGAGGCCGCCGAACGGCACTGGCGGGACGTCCTCGGCACCTTCGACTCCCCCACCCCGCTGCCCGCCGACCGACCTCAGGACGGCCCGGCCGCGTCGTCGGAGCGGCACGCGGTGGAGCTGTCGGCGCAGGACTCGGCCCGGCTCTACGAGTTCGCCCGCACCCACGGCCTCACGGTGAACACGCTGGTCCAGGCCGCGTGGGCGTTGCTGCTCGCTCGATCGTCGGGGCAGCGGGACGTGTGCTTCGGCGCGACCGTGTCGGGCCGGCCCGCGGACCTGCCGGGCGCGGACGCCATCACCGGCATCTTCATCAACACCCTGCCGGTGAGGGTCCGGGTGGACGGGACGCGGCCGGTGGTGGCGTGGCTGCGGGAGTTGCAGGACCGGCAGGCGGAGTCGCGGCGGTTCGAGCACGTGCCGCTGACCAGGTTGCGGTCGTGGAGCGCGGTGCCCGAGGGCGCGAACCTGTTCGACAGCGCGGTGGTGTTCGAGAACTACCCCGTCGAACTGGGCGACGGCATGGGCCTGCGGGACATCGAGGCCGTGGAGACCACGAGCTTCCCGCTCAGCGCGACCGTCTACCCGTCGGAGAAGCTGGGCGTGCTGCTGGGCTACGAGCCCGCGATGTTCGACGCCGACACGGTGGCCCGGCTGGGCGAGCGGCTGACCGCCCTGTTGCTGGGCCTGGTCGCCGACCCCGAGCGGCCGGTGGGGCGCGTGCCGTGGCTGTCGGACGAGGAGCTGCGGCAAGTCCTGGTCGAGTGGAACGGCTCCTCGACGAGCACCGTCACCACGACGATCCCGGAGGTGTTCGCCGCACAAGCCGCGCGCACGCCCGACGCGGTCGCGGTGACCTTCGGCGGGACTTCGTTGACCTACCGGGAGCTGGACGAGCGGGCGAACCGGCTGGCACACCACCTGGTCGCCGCGGGCGCGGGGCCGGAACGCCTGGTGGCGTTGACGTTCGAGCGGTCGGCGGACCTGGTCGTGGCGGTGCTGGGCGTGCTCAAGTCCGGCGCGGCCTACCTGCCGATCGACCCGGCCTACCCGGCCGAGCGGATCGCGGGCACGATCGCCGACGCCCGGCCCGTGGCGGTGCTCGACGCCTTACCCGACTTGTCCCAGTACCCGCCTGAGCCTCCCGAAACGTCCCTGCGGCCGGAGAACCCGGCGTACGTCATCTACACCTCGGGCTCGACCGGCAAGCCCAAGGGCGTGATCATCCCGCACAGCAACGTGATCAGGCTGTTCACCGCCACGGACCACTGGTTCGGGTTCGGCCCCCAGGACGTCTGGACCCTGTTCCACAGCTACGCCTTCGACTTCTCCGTCTGGGAGCTCTGGGGACCCCTCCTGCACGGCGGCCGACTCGTGGTCGTGCCGTACGACGTCTCCCGGTCGCCGCAGGAGTTCGCGCGGTTGCTCCGGGAAGAGGGCGTGACCGTGCTCAACCAGACGCCGTCGGCGTTCTACCAGCTCATACCCGAGCAACCGGACGTGCCGCGGGTGATCTTCGGCGGCGAGGCCCTGGACCTGGACAAGACCAAGGACTGGCAGGGCACCGGCACGTTGATCAACATGTACGGGATCACGGAGACCACCGTCCACGTCACCTACACCGAAGCGGACGGCTCGGTCGGCGTCCCCATCCCCGACCTGCGGGTCTACGTGCTGGACGAGGACCTGCAACCGGTGCCGCCCGGGGTCGTCGGCGAGATGTACGTGGCCGGACCGGGTCTGGCGCGCGGCTACCTGGACCGGCCCGGCCTGACCGCGTCGAGGTTCGTGGCGAACCCGTTCGACGCAGCGGGTTCCCGCATGTACCGCAGCGGCGACCTCGCCGTGTGGCGGGACGGCCGGCTGCACTACCTGGGCCGCGCCGACCACCAGATCAAGATCCGGGGCTTCCGGGTCGAACCCGGCGAGATCGAAGCCGCGCTCAACGCGCATCCCCGCGTCGCCCAGGTCGTTGTGCTGGAACAGGACCAGCGTTTGGTCGCGTACTACGTGCCGAACGGGGACGTGCGGGTTTCGGGCCTGCGCGACCACGCTTCGGCCGTGCTGCCGGCGCACATGGTCCCGTCGGCGTTCGTGGCACTGGATCGGCTGCCGCTCAACGCCAACGGCAAGTTGGACCGCGTCGCGCTCCCCGCGCCCGAGCGCGACGCGGTCACCTCCACCGAGTACGTGGCCCCGCGCACGGAGACCGAGGAAGCGATCGCCGCCATCTGGGCGGAGGTGCTCGACGTCGACCGGGTCGGCGTGGAGGACAGCTTCTTCGCGCTGGGCGGCGACTCGATCCGCAGCCTGCGCATCACGTCCCGGACCAAGGCGGCGTTCGACGTCGACCTGTCGCCCCGCGACGTGCTGACCGCCCGCACCGTGTCGAGCCTCGCCGGCCTGGTGGAGGAACTCGTGCTGGCCGACCTCGAAGCCCTCGCCGACCGGGAAGCGTGAACCATGACCACCTCCAGGGAAGACCGCATCTCCGCGCTGCCCGCCCACCTGCGCGACAAGCTGCGCCAGCGGCTCGCCGGCCGCACCGCCGCGCCCGCCGACGTGATCCCGACCGCGCCCGGTGACGGGCCGTTCCCGCTGTCGGCGGGTCAGCAGCGGCTGTGGTTCCTGCACCAGATGCAGCCGACCGAGTACAACACCGCGCTGGCCCTGCGACTGCGCGGGGCGCTGGACGTGCCCCGGCTGACCGGTGCGTTGCGGGAGCTGGTGCGGCGGCACGAGTCGCTGCGCACCACGTTCACCGAGGTCGGCGGCGAGCCGGTGCAGGTCGTGCGGGACGTGGTCCTGGACGTGCCGGTGCTCGACGCCGACGACCTCGACGCCGTGCTGCGCGCCGAGGTCGAGCGGCCGTTCGACCTGGTGAACGGGCCGCTGTTCCGGGCGGCGCTGTACCGGCACGCCGGTGACCACGTGCTGCTGCTGACCTCGCACCACATCGTCGTGGACGGCTGGTCGCTGGGCGTGCTGGCCGAGGAGCTGGGCGCGCTGTACCGGGGCGAGACCCTGCCGCCGGTCGCCCTGCGGTACGCCGATTACGCGGTGTGGCAGCGCGGCAGGTCCCTCGACCTGGACTACTGGCGCGAGCGGCTGGCCGGGGTGGCGCCGCTGGAGCTGCCGACCGACCGGCCGCGTCCGGCGGAGCGCACGTCGGCGGGTGCGTCGCACGAGTTCACCGTGCCGCCGCTGCTGTCGTCACGGCTGGTCGAGCTGGCCCGCGCGCACGAGACGACGCTGTTCACGGTGCTGCTGACGGCGTGCCAGGCGCTGCTGGCCCGGTACACCGGTCAGGACGACATCGCGGTCGGCACGGTGACGACCGGCCGCAACCGGCCCGAACTCCAGCGGCTGGTGGGCTTCTTCGTCGGCACGGTCGTGTTGCGGTCCACTGTGGACACCTCACGGTCGTTCGCCGCGCTGCTGGCGGAGGCCCGGACGGGTGTGCTGGACGCGTTCGCGCACGACGACGTCCCGTTCGACAAGGTCGTGGAGGCGCTGGGCGTGCCCCGCGACCCGAGCCGCACGCCGCTGTTCGACGTGATGGTGGTGATGCAGAACGCCGGGACCGCGCTGCCCGCCCTGCCCGGGTTGGAGGTCAGCGAGCACCCGCTCACCCGGCGGCACGCGAACTTCGACCTGAGCCTGGACTTCACCGAGACCGGCGAGGGCGTGCACGGGCTGGTCGAGTACAGCACGGACCTGTTCGACGCCGAGACCGTCGCACGGCTGTGCCGCCACCTGCTGATCCTGCTGGCCCGGGTGGTCGCCGAGCCGGACCGGCCGCTGGCCGAGGTGCCGCTGCTGCTCGGGGACGAGCCGTCGCCGCACGGTCCGGCGCTGGAGGTCCCGGACACCACGTTCCCGGCGCTGTTCGAGGCCCAGGTCTCGCGCACTCCGGACGCGACCGCGCTGGTGTGCGGCACCGACCGCCTGACCTACGCCGAGGTGGAGGCCCGCGCGAACCGCCTCGCGCACCGGTTGCTGGCCGACGGCGTGCGGTCGGAGCAGGTGGTCGCGTTGTCGCTGCCGCGCGGGGTGGACGCGGTGGTCGCGGTGCTGGGCGTGCTGAAGGCGGGCGCGGTGTACCTGCCGGTGGACCCGACGCTGCCCGAGCAGCGCAAGGCGCACCTGGTCACGGACTCGGGCGCGGTGCGGGTGCTCGACCGCCTCCCGGACACCACCGGGATGCCCGACACGCCGCCGGACGTGCGGATCAGAGCGGACCAGGCCGCTTACGTCATCTACACCTCCGGCTCCACCGGCACGCCCAAGGGTGTCGTGGTGGAGCACCGCAACCTCGTGCACCTGCTGCACAACCACCGCAACGACTTCGCCTCCGAGCACCTGCGGGTCGCGTTGTCGGCGGTGTTCTCGTTCGACACGTCGTGGGAAGGCCTGGTGCTCATGGCCGACGGCCACGAGCTGCACGTGCTGACCGACGAGGTCCGGCTGGAGCCCGCCGCACTGGTGTCCTACGTGCGGGAGCACCGGATCGACTTCCTCGACCTCACCCCGTCCTACGTGCAGCAACTCCTGCCCGCCGGACTCCTCGACGGCCCGCACCGGCCGAAGGTGCTGATGCTGGGCGGCGAGGCGCTGGGTGCCGCGCTGTGGCGGGAGCTGGCGGCGTCCCCGACCCGGGCCTACAACTTCTACGGGCCGACCGAGACCACGGTCGACGCGGTGTCGACGCTGGTGGAGGGCGACCGGCCGGTCATCGGGCGTCCGTTGCACAACCTCACGGCGTACGTGCTGGACGAGAACCTCCAGCCGCAGCCGGTGGGCGTGCCCGGTGAGCTGTTCATCGCGGGCCCCCAGGTCGCGCGCGGCTACCTCGACCGGCCCGGCCTGACCGCGTCCCGGTTCCTGGCCGACCCGTTCGGCGCGCCCGGGTCCCGCATGTACCGGACCGGCGACCGGGTGCGGTGGGTCGGCGACCAGCTCGAGTACCTGGGCCGCACCGACGACCAGGTGAAGGTCCGCGGCTACCGCATCGAACCCGGCGAGGTGGAGGCGGCGCTGCTGTCGCACCCGGACGTCCGCGAGGCCGCCGTGGTGGCCCGCACCGACGACGGCCACACCCGCCTGGTCGCCTACGTGGTGGCCGACGTGCCGACCGACCTGCGCGACCACCTCAAGCGGCTGCTGCCGGACTACCAGGTCCCGGCGGCGTTCGTGGAGCTGGAGCGCATCCCGTTGACGCCCAACGGGAAGCTGGACAAGGCGGCCCTGCCCGCGCCGGAGGTGCGTGCGGCCGGCGAGGTGGTCGCCCCGCGGACGGCGGCGGAGGCAGCGCTGGCCCGGATCTGGGCGGACGTGCTGGGTGCCGCGCAGGTCGGTGTGCACGACAACTTCTTCACCCTGGGCGGCGACTCGATCCTGTCCATCCGGGTGGTGTCGTTGGCCCGGCAGGCCGGGCTGCGGCTGACCTCGCGGGACGTGTTCCGGCACCAGACCATCGCCGAGCTGGCGTCGGTCGCCGCCTCCCCGGAGGCGGAGGAGGCCGCGCCGGCGCGGGTGTTCACCGGTCCCGCGCCACTGACGCCGATCCAGCGGTGGTTCTTCGCCGAGCACGGGCCGTTGGCGCACTTCACCATGTCGCTGCTGGTGGAGCTGGACCCGGCGGTCGACCCGGACGCTCTCCGTGCCGCAGTGCGTGCGGTGGTGGCGCACCACGACGCCCTGCGGCTGCGGTTCCGCCGTGACGGCTCGGGTTGGGTGCAGGAAGTCGCCCCTGACTCGGCCGAGGTGTTCTCGGTCGGCTCGGACGTGACGGCTGCGGCTTCTGCGGCACGGCGGTCGTTGGACATCTCGCGCGGGCCGTTGCTGCGGGCGGTGTTCCTCCCCGGTGACCCGCCGTCGCTGCTGCTGGTCGTCCACCACCTGGTGGTCGACGGTGTGTCGTGGCGGATCTTGTTGGAGGACTTGGAGAAGGCGTACCGGGGCGAACCTTTGGACGCCGTCGGAACGTCGTTCACCGACTGGGCGCACCGGCTGGACGAGCACGTCCGGCAGGGCGGGTTGGACGACGCCCGGGAGTACTGGCGGTCGCTGCCCCCGGCGGTGCCGCTGCCGGTGGACCTCGACGGGGACAACACCGTCGCCTCGACGCGGTCGGTGTCGGTGCGGTTGGACCGGGAGACCACGGACGCCCTGCTGCACGACGTGCCGCCGGTGTACCGGACGCAGGTCAACGACGTGCTGCTGAGCGCGGTCGGGCGGGCGTTGGCGGAGTGGACCGGGCAGTCCGCGGTGAGCGTCGCGCTGGAGGGGCACGGGCGCGAGGAGCTGTTCGACGCGGATCTCGCGCGCACGGTCGGCTGGTTCACCACGCAGTTCCCGGTCGTGCTGGAGACGAGTGACGACTGGGGGCGCACGCTCAAGGCGGTGAAGGAGGCCCTGCGGGCGGTGCCGCACCGGGGGTTGAGCTACGAGGCCCTGGGGCTGACCGGGCTGCCGGAGGTGTCGTTCAACTACCACGGCCGGTTCGACGTCGGCGGTGGCGGGCTGTTCCGGGCGCGGCGGGACCTGCCCGACGACGACGTGGACCCCGCGCAGACCCGGCCGCACCTGCTGGACGTGACCGGGCTGGTGGAGAACGGGTCGCTGGAGCTGCGCTGGGACTACTCGGCGAACGTGCACTCCGAAGCCACTGTGCGGCGGTTGGCCGAGCGGGTCGTGGAGGCGTTGCGGGAGATCGTGGCGCATTGTGCGACACCCGGTGCCGGTGGGCGGACGCCGTCGGACTTCCCGTTGGCGCGGTTGACGCAGGAGCAGGTGGACCGCATCGCGGGGCCGGACGTCGAGGACGTCTACCGGCTGACGCCGTTGCAGGCGGGCATGGTGTTCCACAGCCTGGTGGAGCCCGGGGCGTACGTGGACCGCGTGCGACTGGTGCTCGACGGGGTGTCGGACGCGGCGGCGCTGCGCGAGGCGTGGCAGCGGGTGGTGGACCGGACGCCGGTGTTGCGCACGTCGGTCGTGTGGGACGGGGTGGACGAGCCCGTGCAGGTGGTGCACCGGTCGGTGGTGCTGCCTTCGTCCGGCGAGATCACCCTTGATTCCGCTCCGCTGCTGCGGGTGTCGGTCACGCCGTTGGGCGGGGACCGGGTGGAGGTCGTGTGGACCTCGCACCACGTCGTGCTGGACGGGTGGAGCACCGGTCAGGTCTTCGCGGAGGTCTTGGAGCACTACCGTGCCATCACCACCGGTTCGACGGCGCGGGTGCCGACCCGCCGCCCGTTCCGCGACTACCTGGACTGGCTCTCCGAACAACCCGACGCCGAGCCGTACTGGCGCGCCGCTCTGTCCGATGTGGACGTTCCCACGCCTCTCCCCTACGACCGTCCTCCCGCCGAGGCGCACCGGGCCGAGTCGACGGCACACGTGCAGGTCAGCGTGGACCTCGGGGACGCTCCGCAACGCTTGGGCCTGACCGTGAACACCGTCGTGCAGGGCGCGTGGGGTTTGCTGCTGTCGCGGGTGTCGGGCGAGCGGGACGTGGTCTTCGGCAGCACGGTCTCCGGCCGTCCCGCCGAGTTGCCCGGCGTCGAGGACATGGTCGGCATGCTGATCAACACCGTCCCCACGAGGGTCGCCGTCGACACGGCCGCGCAGACCGCCACCTGGTTGCAAGACCTCCAGTCGGCCCAGGCCGAAGCCCGCCGCTACGACCACACGTCGCTGGCGGACATCCAGTCGTGGGTGGGGACGCGCCTGTTCGACGCGGTCGTCGTCTTCGAGAACTACCCGTTCGACCAGTCAGGTGACGGCCCCCGGGTGGCCGAGGTGGACGCGATCGACAACACCACCCTCCCCCTGACCCTCACCGCCCACGGCAACACCCACCTGACCCTGGACCTGGCCTACGACCCGACCCTCTTCGACACCACCACCGCCACCCGCCTGGCCGACTGGCTGCGCGCCCTGGTCACGGCCCTGGTCACCCAGCCGGAGACCCGCCTGGGCGACCTCCCGTGGCTGTCCCCCGAGGACGAACGCCAAGTCCTCACCGACTGGAACCACACCGACCTCCCCACCCCCGGCACCCCCTACCCGACCGTCTTCGCCGCCCAGGCCCGCAAAACCCCGGACGCAATCGCCCTCGTCTTCCACCCCACGACCACCGGCAGTCACCCCACATCCCCCGGCACGCCCCACCCAGCCGACGCGCCCCACCCAGCCGACACGCCCCACCCGGCCGGCGCACCCGACCCCGCCGACGCGACCAGCCCCAGCGCGCCCCACCCCGCCGGCGCGCCCCGCCTCGCCGCCCCCACCGCGGGCACGACGCCTGCCGACGCGAGGCCCGCCCTCCCCACCGACGCCGCCCGCCCTGCCGACACCCCGAGCGCCACCAGCCCCTCCGCCGCCACCAGCGCGACCGCCGCCACCAGCGCGACCGCCACCGCCAGCCCAACCGCCACCGCCAGCCCAACCGCCACCGCCAGCCCAACCGCCACCGCCAGCCCAACCGCCACCGCCAGCCCAGCCGCCACCACCGGGCCCAGCGGCAGCGTGGTGTTGACGTTTGCCGAGCTCGAGGCGGCGGCGAATCGGGTGGCGCACTACCTCCTGGCCGCCGGTGTCGGGGCCGAGGACGTGGTCGCGGTGCGGATGGCGCGGTCGGCCGAGGTCGTCGTCGCCATGTTGGGCATCCTCAAGGCCGGGGGTGTCTACCTGCCGATCGACCCCACCCTGCCCCGGGACCGGATCGAGCTCCTGCTCGCCGACGCCCGGCCCAAGCTCGTGCTCGACTGCCTGCCCCCCGCGTTCCTCACTTACGGGACGCGCGAGTCGGGAGTTGGTCGCGGATCCTGCATGTCGCCCGATCAGGTGAATCTGCCGGACGGCCGGCCGAACCAGGACCAAGACCGGGACCAGGACCAGGACCAGCCGCCGGACGTCGTGATCCGGCCCGAGCAAGCGGCCTACATCATCTACACGTCCGGCTCCACCGGCAAGCCGAAGGGCGTGGTTGTGGAGCACCGGCAGTTGGCCAACCTCTTCGAGGCCAACCGGCGTGAGCTCATGACCGACGAGCGCACCAGCTTCGCCCTCACCGCCACCTTCTCCTTCGACACCTCCTGGGAAGGGCTGCTCTTCCTCGCCGCCGGCCACGAGCTGCACGTCATCGACGACGAGCTGCGCCTGGACCCCGACCGCCTGGTCGCCTACGTCCGCGACCACCGCATCGGCACGATGGACCTCACCCCCTCCTACGCCCACCGCCTCATCGCCGCCGGCCTCCTCGACTCCGGCTTGCGACAGCTCATGCTGGGCGGCGAAGCCGTGGACGCCGCGCTGTGGCGCAGGATCGCCGACTCCCCCGTCCGCGGCTTCAACTACTACGGCCCCACGGAGGCCGCGGTCGACGCGACTTCGACCGAGGTGACCGGCGACCGGCCGCTCATCGGGCGCCCGCTGCGCAACGCCAAGGCCTACGTGCTGGACGACGACCTGCGCCCGGTGCCGCCCGGCATCCCCGGCGAGCTGTACGTCGGTGGCGCGCAGGTCGGGCGCGGCTACCTGAACCGGCCCGGCCTGACCGCCCAGCGGTTCCTGCCCGACCCGTTCACCGGCGGACGCATGTACCGCACCGGCGACCGGGTCCGCTGGCTCGACGACGGCACCCTCGACTACCTCGGCCGCGCCGACGACCAGGTGAAGCTGCGCGGCTTCCGGATCGAACCGGGGGAAGTGGCGGCGGCGTTGCGGGGCGTGCCGGGGGTGCGGGACGCCGTGGTGGTCCTCCGGGACCAGAGGCTCGTCGGGTACGTCACCGGCACGCCCGACGAAGACCCGCGCGACCACCTCGCCAAGACCCTGCCCGACTACATGGTCCCCTCGGCGGTCGTCGTCCTCGACGCCTTCCCCCTGTCGCCCAGCGGGAAACTCGACCACAAGGCGCTGCCGACACCGCAGTTCGCGGGCGGGTTCACCGAGCCGCGCACGCCGGCCGAGCGCACGGTCGCGCGGGTCTGGGCGGACGTGCTCAAGCTCGACCGGGTCGGCGCGGACGACAACTTCTTCGCGCTCGGCGGTGACTCGATCCTCAGCATCGGTGTCACCTCGCGGCTGCGCGAGGCGTTCGGCGTGCAGCTGTCCCCCCGTGCCGTCTTCCAGCACCCCACGGTGTCCGGCCTCGCGACCGCGATCGCCGGAATGAGTGCGGTGGACGCCATCCCGGTGATCCCGCGTGGTGGCGTCCACCCCCAGTCCCCCGCCCAGCGGCGGCTGTGGTTCCTGGACCGCTTCGAACCCGGCAGCACCGACTACGTCACCCCCACCGCCCTGCGCCTGCGCGGACCGCTCGACCTCGAAGCCCTCCGCCAAGCGCTCAACGGCCTGATCCGGAGGCACGAGTCGCTGCGCACCACGTTCGACGACGACGTCCAGATCATCCACGAGCCGTTCGACCTGCCCCTGTCCGTCGAACGCGGTGACTGGCAGGACGTGCTGCGCCAGGAGGTCAGCACCCCGTTCGACCTGCGCGAAGGCCCGCTGGTCCGGGCACGCCTGGTCCGCGTCGCCGACGACGACCACGTGTTCGTCCTGACCCTGCACCACATCATCACCGACGGCTGGTCCACGGGCGTGCTGGCCCGCGACCTCACCGCCCTCTACGCCGGCGACGACCTCCCGCCGCTGCCCGTGCAGTACGTCGACTACACGGCCTGGCACGAGGACCCGCCCGCCGACCACTGGGCGGACGTGCTCAAGGGCGTGCCCCCGCTGGAACTGCCCACCGACCGCCCCCGGCCGGCGGTGCGCACCGGACAGGGCGCGGCGCACGCGTTCACCGTCCCGGCGGAGGTGGCGAGGAACCTGAGGAAGCTGGCGCAACAACGCGGCGACACCCTCTTCACCACGCTGGTCGCGGCCTGCCAGGCGCTGCTGGCCCGCTACACCGGCCAGGACGACATCGCGGTCGGCACCGCCGTGTCCGGTCGCGGCCGGGCCGAGCTGGACGACGTGGTCGGCCTGTTCGTCAACACGCTCGTGCTGCGGTCCACTGTGGACACCGACGACACCTTCACCGGCCTGCTGGCCCGGGCCAAGGCCACCGCGCTGGACGCCTTCGCCCACCAGGACGTGCCGTTCGAGCGGGTGGTGGAGGCGGTGCGCCCCGAGCGCGACCCGAGCCGCAACGCCCTGTTCGACGTGATGGTCCTGGTGCAGAACACCGCGAGCGAGGTCCCCGAGCTGCCCGGCCTGCACGTCGAGGAGCTGCGCATCCCGACCGTGTCGGCCCTGTGCGACCTGACCTTCGAGTTCGGCGAGTCCGGCGACGACCTGCTGGGCGCGGTCGAGTACAGCACGGACCTGTTCGACGCGGCCACGGTCGAGCGGCTGTGCCGGCACCTCGTGACCCTGCTCGCCGAAGTCGTGACCGACCCCGACCGCCCGCTGCGCGAGATCCCCCTCCTGCTGGGCGACGAGCCGAGCCCGCACGGACCACGGCTGGACGTTCCCGCCACGACGTTCCCAGCCCTGTTCGAGGCGCAGGCCCGCAAGACGCCCGACGCGACCGCCGTGGTCTGCGGGGACGTCCGGCTCACCTTCGCCGAACTGGACGCCCGCGCCAACCGCCTGGCCCACCACCTCATCAGCCGAGGCGCACGCCCCGAGCGGACGGTGGCGGTGCGCCTGCCCCGGTCGGCCGACGCCGTCGTGGCAGTCCTCGCCGTGCACAAGGCGGGCGCGGTGTACCTGCCGGTGGACCCGAACCTGCCCGCCGAGCGCGCGGACCTCCTGCTCAGCGACGCCGCCCCGGTCGTCGTGCTGGACACCTGGCCCGACCTCACCCGATGCCCGGACACCCCGCCGCACGTGGACCTCAGGCCCGACAACGCGGCCTACGTCATCTACACCTCCGGCTCCACGGGCACGCCCAAGGGCGTCGTGGTCGAGCACCGCAACCTGGTGAACCTCCTGCACAACCACCGCCACGACTTCGCCGGCGAGCACCTGCGGGTCGCGCTGTCGGCGGTGTTCTCCTTCGACACCTCCTGGGAGGGCCTGGTCCTGCTGGCCGACGGGCACGAGGTGCACGTCATCACCGACGACGTCCGCCTGGAACCGGCCGAGTTCGTCCGGTACGTCCGCGACCACCGCCTCGACCTGGTCGACGCCGGCCCGCCGTTCGCGCGGCAACTCCTGGCCGCCGGGCTCCTCGACGGCGAGCACGGCGAGCACACGCCGAAGATCCTCACCCTCGGCGGCGAAGCCCTCGACACCGCGCTCTGGCGCCAACTGGCCGCGTCGAACACCCGCGCCTACAACTTCTACGGCCCCACGGAAACCACGGTGGACGCGGTCTCCACACCCGTACAGGGTGACCGCCCGTTCATCGGCCGCCCCCTGCACAACCTCACCGCCTACGTCCTCGACGCCAACCTCCAGCCCCAACCCGAAGGCGTCCCCGGCGAGCTCTACATCGCCGGACCCCAGGTCGCCCGCGGCTACCTGAACCGCCCCGGCCTGACCGCTCAACGGTTCCTGCCCGACCCCTTCACCGGCGGACGCATGTACCGCACCGGCGACCGCGTCCGCTGGGTCGGCGACCAGCTGGAGTACCTGGGCCGCACCGACGACCAGGTCAAGGTCCGCGGCTACCGGGTCGAACCCGCCGAGGTCGAGACCGCGCTGCTGACCCACCCGGACGTGCGGCAGGCCGTGGTCGTCGCCCGCGAGCACCACGGCCACCAGCGGCTCGTCGCCTACGTCGTGGGCACCGCGACCGACCTGGGCGCCTGGCTGAAGGACCGACTGCCCGAACACCTGGTGCCGTCCGCGTTCGTCACGCTCGACGCGATCCCGCTGACCGTCACCGGCAAGGTGGACCGCCGCGCGCTGCCCGCGCCCACGTTCTCCGACGCCGGGTACGTGCAGCCGCGCACCCCCGTCGAGGCGGAACTGGCGCGGATCTGGGCCGAGGTGCTCGGGGTCGAGCGGGTCGGCGCACGGGACAACTTCTTCGGCCTGGGCGGCGACTCCATCCTGAGCATGCAGGTGGTGTCCCGCGCACGGCAGGCCGGCCTGCGGCTGACCTCGAAGGACGTGTTCCTGCGCCAGACGGTCGCCGACCTCGCCCTGGCGGTCACCGCGACCGAGGACACCACGACCACCGAGGCCTTCACGGGCCCGGCCCCGCTGACCCCGATCCAGCGGTGGTTCTTCGCCGAGCACGGACCGCTGTCGCACTTCACGATGTCGGTGCTCACGGAGTGGGGCGACGTCGTGGTCCCCCGCCTGCGCGACGCCCTGAACGCCGTGGTGGCGCACCACCCGGCCCTGCGCACCCGGTTCGTCGAGGTCGACGGCGAGTGGCGGCAGGAGGTCGGCGAAGTCCACGACGTCCTACACCTCGCGTCCACTGTGGACTACGAGGCCGAGGCGACGGCCGCCCGGCAGAGCCTCGACCTGCGGCGGGGTCCGCTGTTCCGGGCCGTGCTGTTCCCGGACGGCCGGCTGTTCCTCACCGCGCACCACCTGGTCGTGGACGCCGTCTCCTGGCGAGTGGTCCTCGAAGACCTCCGCACGGCCTACGACGGCGGCGACCTGGGTCCGCGGAGCTTGCCGTTCACCGACTGGGCCCACCGCCTGGACGCCCACGTGCGTGAAGGCGCGCTGGACGACGCCGTGCCGTACTGGCAGGCCGTGCCGACCGAAGAACCCGTGCCCACCACCGCCGGCAGCGCGCGGAACGTCGTCGTGCGGCTGGGCCGGGACGAGACCGAAGCCCTGCTCCACCAGGTGCCCGAGGCGTACCGGACGCAGGTCAACGACGTGCTGCTGGCCGCGTTGGCGGCGGCGTTCGCGGGCCGGGTGCTGGTGGTGCTGGAGGGCCACGGCCGCGAGGAACTGTTCCCCGACGCCGATCTCTCCCGCACGGTCGGCTGGTTCACCACCCAGTTCCCGGTGGCCCTGGACGTGCCCGCCGACTGGGGCGACGCGCTCAAGGCCGTCAAGGAACAGCTCCGGGCCGTGCCGCACAAGGGGTTGAGCTACGAGGCCCTGAAATACGCGGGCAAGCTGAGCGGCCCGCTGCCCCGGGTTTCGTTCAACTACCTGGGCCGGTTCGACGAGGACACCGTGGACGTCGAGCACGGCCGCGAGGTGCCCGACGACGTCATCCGCCCCAACCTCCTGGACGTCACGGCGGCCGTCACCGGCGGCGAACTGGTGCTGGACTGGGAGTACTCGACCGAGGTCGACACCGAGGACGGTGTCCGCGCGCTGGCCGACCGGATGCTGGACGCCCTGCGCGAGATCGTGGCGCACTGCGCGGACGCCTGGGGCCGGACGCCCTCGGACTTCCCGCTCGCCCGGCTGACCCAGGAGCAGGTGGACCGGCTCGTCACGCCGGACGTCGAGGACGTCTACCCGCTGACGCCGTTGCAGACCGGCATGCTGTTCCACAGCCTGGTCGACGACGGTTCGGCCTACTTCAACCAGCTCCGCGTCCGACTGTCCGGTGTGGACTCCCCGGAGAAGCTCGCCCAGGCCTGGCAACGGGTCGTGGACCGCACCCCCGTGCTGCGCACCAGCGTGGTGTGGGAGGGCGTGGACGAGCCGGTGCAGGTCGTCAACCGCGACGTCGTCGTGCCGGTGGAGTTCGCGCCGGTCACCGACGACCTGGTGGCGCGGGACGCCGAAGCAGGCCTCGACCTCACCCGCGCCCCGCTCATGCGGCTGGTGATCGGGCGGGTGTCCGACACCGAGGTGGACGTCCTGTGGACCTCGCACCACCTGCTGCTCGACGGGTGGAGCACGTCCCAGGTGTTCGGTGAGGTGCTGGCCGAGTACACCGGGGACGCGCCGGTCGCGCGGCGGCCGTTCCGCGACTACCTGGCGTGGCTGGGCGAGCAGGACCACGCGGCGGCCGAGGCGCACTGGCGGACCGTCGTGGCGGGCCGCACCGCGCCCACTCCCCTGCCCTTCGACCGCCCGCCCGCCGACGCCCACCGCGCCGAGTCCTCCGCGCAGGTGGTGCTGGACCTGCCGGTGGACCGGCTCGACGCGGTCGCCCGCGCGCACGGCCTCACGGTGAACACGCTGGTCCAGGGCGCGTGGGCGCTGCTGCTGGCCCGCACTTCGGGTGAGCGGGACGTCGTGTTCGGCACCACGGTGTCCGGGCGACCGGCGGAACTGCCCGGTGTCGAGGACATGGTGGGCATGTTCATCAACACCGTGCCGACCCGCGTGTCCGTGGACCCGCTGGACGAGACCGTGCCGTGGCTGCGGCGGCTCCAGGACGCGCAGATCGAGTCCCGGCGGCACGACTTCGTGTCGCTGGCGCAGGTCCAGGCGCTGGCCGGCGGGCGGCTGTTCGACAGCCTGCTGGCGTTCGAGAACTACCCCGTGCAGGCCCCTTCCGGTGACGCGCCGGCGGTCGGCGAGGTGGACGGGCTGGACACCACGACGTTCCCGCTGACCGTGCGGGCGCACGCGGACTCGTCGCTGCACGTCGAGCTGACCTACGACCCTCGCCTGTTCGACGCGACCACCGTCGAGGCCTTGGGCGCACGGCTGTCCCGGCTGCTCGACGCGCTGGGCACCGACCCGGCCCGCCGCATCGGCGAGCTGCCCTGGCTGTCCGACGACGAGCGCCACCAGGTCCTGGTGGCCTGGAACGGCACCGAGCACAGCGCCCCCACCACGACCATCCCCGAGGTCTTCGCGACCCAGGCCGCCCGCACGCCCGACGCGGTCGCGGTGACGTTCGACGGCTCGTCGCTGACGTACCGCGAGCTGGACGAACGCGCGAACCGGCTGGCGCACCACCTGATCGCCGAGGGAGCGGGTCCGGAGCAGTTCGTGGCACTCCTGCTCCCCCGGTCGCTGGAGCTGGTCGTCGCGGTGCTGGGCGTGCTGAAGGCGGGCGCGGCTTACGTGCCGATCGACCCGGCCTACCCGGCCGAACGCATCGCGGGCATGGTCGAGGACGCCCGCCCGGTGGCCGTGCTCGACCGGCTGCCGGACCTGTCCGCCTACCCCGTGCACGCGCCGAAGACGTCGCTGCGGCCGGAGAACCCGGCGTACGTCATCTACACCTCGGGCTCGACCGGCAAGCCCAAGGGCGTGATCATCCCCCACAGCAACGTGATCCGGCTGTTCACCGCCACCGAGCACTGGTTCCGGTTCGACGAGCACGACGTCTGGACCCTCTTCCACAGCTACGCCTTCGACTTCTCCGTCTGGGAACTCTGGGGACCGCTGCTGCACGGCGGCCGACTCGTGGTCGTGCCCTACGAGGTCTCCCGGTCGCCGCGCGACTTCGCCCGGCTCATGCGCGACGAAGGCGTCACCGTGCTCAACCAGACGCCTTCGGCGTTCTACCAGCTCATCCCGGAGAAGCCCGGCGCCCGGTACGTGATCTTCGGCGGCGAGGCCCTGGACCTGCGCAAGGTGTCGGCGTGGGAGGGCTCGGGCGAGCTGATCAACATGTACGGCATCACCGAGACCACCGTGCACGTCACCTACACCGAAGCGGACGGCACGGTCGGCGTCCCCATCCCCGACCTGCGGGTCTACGTGCTGGACGACGACCTCCAGCCCGTGCCGCCCGGGGTGGTCGGCGAGATGTACGTGGCCGGGCCGGGCCTGGCCCGCGGTTACCTCGACCGGCCGGGGCTGACCGCGTCGAGGTTCGTGGCGAACCCGTTCGGCGAGCCCGGGTCGCGCATGTACCGGTCGGGTGACCTGGCCCGCTGGGTGGACGGCAAGCTGGACTACCTCGGCCGCGCCGACCAGCAGGTGAAGGTGCGCGGGTTCCGCATCGAGCCCGGCGAGGTCGAGGCGGTGCTGGCCGGGTACCCGGGGGTGCGGCAGGTCGCCGTGGTGGCGCGGGAGGACCGGCTGGTGGCCTACGTGGTCGCCGACGAGCCGGTGCCGGCCGCCGCGCTGCGCGAGCACGCCGCCCGGTCGCTGCCCGACCACATGGTGCCGGCGGCGTACGTGGGGCTGGACCGGTTGCCGCTGAACAACAACGGCAAGCTGGACCGGGCCGCGCTGCCCGCGCCCGACCGGGACGCGACCGTGGCCGACGGGTACGTCGAGCCGCGCACCGACACCGAACGGCTGGTGGCGGGCATCTGGGCGGACGTGCTGGGCCTGGCCCGGGTGGGCGCGGAGGACGACTTCTTCGCGCTGGGCGGCGACTCCATCAGCAGCATCCGGGTGGCGGCGCGACTGCGCGAACGGTTCGACGTCTCGCCGCGCGCCCTGTTCGACCACCCCACGGTGGCCGGCCTCGCGGCGGCGCTGTCCGGTGAGGCGCTGACCCCGATCCCGCGCGCGAACCCGACGATCGCGCTGCCCGGCTCCGCGCGGGCCGGCGGCGAACAGTCCGGCGGGTTCCCGTTGTCGTTCGCGCAGCAGCGGCTGTGGTTCCTGGACCAGTTCTCCCCCGGCGGCACCGAGTACGTGACCCCGCTGGCCGTGCGGCTGCGCGGTGAGCTGGACGTCGAGCGGCTGCGGCAGGCCCTGACCGCGCTGGTCGCCCGGCACGAGTCGCTGCGCACGACGTTCCCGGCGGTGGACGGCCTGCCGGTGCAGGTGGTGCACCCGCCGCACGAGGTCGAGCTGCCGCTGCTGGACGAGCTGCCCGAGGTGGAGCCGTTCGACCTCGGCGAAGGCCCGCTGTTCCGGCCCGCGCTGGTCCGCATCGCGCCGGACGAGCACGTGCTCGCGCTGACCATGCACCACATCATCACCGACGGGTGGTCCGGCGGGGTGCTGGTGTCGGACCTGGCCGCGCTCTACCAGGGTGAAGACCTGCCCGACCTGCCCGTCCGGTACGTGGACTTCGCGGCCTGGCAACGCGAGCAGCCCCTGGACGCCCAGCTGGACCACTGGCGCGAGCAGCTGCGCGGCGTGCCCGCGCTGGAGCTGCCCACCGACCGGCCCCGACCGCCCGTGCAGACCACGGCGGGCGCGCAGGTGGAGTTCGCGGTGCCGCGCGAGATCGCCGACCGGCTGCGGGACATCGCCCGCCGGCACGACTGCACCCTGTTCATGGCGCTGGTCGCGGCCTGCCAGGTGCTGTTCCACCGCTGGTCGGGGCAGCAGGACTTCGCGCTGGGCACGGTCGCGGCCGGGCGCGAGCGGCCCGAGCTGGAGCGGGTGGCCGGGTTCTTCGTCAACACCCTCGCCCTGCGGGCGCACGTCGAGCCGACCGAGGCCTTCCCCGAGCTGCTGGGCCGGGTGCGGGAGACCGTGCTGGCCGCGTTCGCCCACCAGGACGTGCCGTTCGAGCGGGTCGTGGACGCCGTGCAGCCCGACCGCGACACCAGCCGCACGCCGATCTTCCAGGCGGTGGTGGCGTTGCAGAACGCGCCACGACCGACCGGGTTCGCCGGGCTGGAGGCCACCGACGTGGGCCGACCGGTGGTGTCGACCGGGTTCGACGTGACCGTGGAGTTCACCGAGGAGGACGGCGGCGCGCTGAGCGGGTCCGTCGAGTACAACACCGACCTGTTCGACCTCTCCACCGTCGAGCGGCTGACCGAACACCTGGTGACCATCCTCGACGACCTCGCCGACGACCGTCCACTGTGGAGCCTGCCGCTGCCCCGCGCCGAGCGCCAGGCGTTGGCGGAGTTCGGCGACGGCGGTCCGGCGAGCCCGTTCGTGTCCTTCGCGGGCCTGGTCGAAGCGCAGGTCGAGCGCACGCCGAACGCCCTCGCCCTGACGGGTGCGGCGGAGATGACCTACGCCGAGCTGAACGCGGCGGCCAACCGGTTGGCGCACCACCTCATCGCGGCCGGCGCGGGTCCGGAGTCGGTGATCGCCGTGCGGCTGCCGAGGTCGGCGGACCTGGTCGTGGCGGAGCTGGCGGTGCTCAAGGCGGGTGCGGCGTTCCTGCCGGTCGACCCGGAGTACCCGGCCGAGCGGATCGAGTTCATGCTGGCCGACGCCCGGCCGCTGCTGGTGCTGGACGGGCCGGTCGACGTGTCGGGCCGCCCCGACCACGACCCCGGGGTGGCGGTGCGGCCGGAGCACCCGGCGTACGTGATCTACACCTCCGGCTCGACCGGGCGGCCGAAGGGCGTCGTGGTGACGCACGCGGGCATCTCGACGTTCTCGGCGGCCGAGATCGCGCACCTGGACGTGCGGCCCGGCGACCGGGTGCTGGAGTTCTCCTCCCCCAGCTTCGACGCCTCCGTGCTGGAGCTGTGCATGGCGCTCCCGGCCGGTGCGGCGCTGGTCGTGCCGCCGCCGGGTCCGCTGCTGGGCGACCAGCTCGCGGACGTCATCGACGAGCACGGCGTGACCCACGCCCTCATCCCGCCGGTCGCGCTGGCCACCGTGCCGGACCGGCCGCTGGCGTCCTTCCGCTCGCTCGTGGTGGGCGGTGACGCGTGTTCGGCGGACCTGGTCCGGCGGTGGGCCCCCGGACGGCGGATGGTCAACGCCTACGGCCCCACCGAGTCGACCGTGGTCACGAGCTGGAGCGGACCGCTGGAGCCGGGCGGGCTGCCGCCGATCGGCCGGCCGCTGCCCGGCACACGGGTCCACGTCCTCGACGCCGAAGGTCAGCAGGTGCCGATCGGGGTCCCGGGCGAGCTGTTCGTGTCCGGTGTCGGCCTCGCGCGCGGCTACCTGGACCGGCCCGGCCTGACCGCCTCGCGGTTCGTGGCCGACCCGTTCGGCCCGCCCGGGTCGCGGATGTACCGGACCGGGGACGTGGTGCGCTGGAACCGGCGCGGCGAGCTGGAGTTCGTCGGCCGCGCGGACGAGCAGGTCAAGATCCGCGGGTTCCGGGTGGAGCTGGGCGAGGTCGAGACGGCGTTGCTACGGCACCCGGACGTGCGGGAGGCCGTCGTGGTGGCGCGGGCGGACGGGGCAGGGCACAAGCGGCTGGTCGCCTACGTCGTCGGCGCGAGCGTGCGTGGTGGAGGTGCACGGCCATCCGACGCGGTCGAAGGGCTGCGGGAGTTCCTCGGCGAGTCGCTGCCGGAGTACCTGGTGCCGTCGCTGTTCGTGCCGGTCGCGGAGCTGCCGGTGAGCCCGAACGGGAAGGTGGACCGGGCGCGGCTGCCCGAGCCGGACTTCTCGGCCCTGGCCACGGCGGAGTACGTGCCGCCGGCCGGCCCGGTCGAGGAGGCGCTGGTGGCGGTGTGGGCGGACGTCCTGGGCGTGCCGCGGGTCGGCACGGCGGACAACTTCTTCGCGCTGGGCGGCGACTCGATCCTGAGCATGCAGGTCGTGGCGCGGTCCCGGCAGGCCGGGCTGCGGTTCACCACGCGGGACCTGTTCGCCCACCAGAGCATCGCCGAGCTGGCCCCGGTGGTGACCGTCGAGGCGGCGGCCGGGGTGCAGGAGGCGGTCGTCGGCGACGTGCCGCTCACGCCCGTGCAGCACTGGTTCCTGCACTCGGGGCGGCGCAACCCGCACCACTTCAACCAGTCCCACTTCGTGCGGCTGGACCCGGCGGTGGACGTCTCGCGCCTGCGGTCGGCGTTGCAGGCACTCATGGCGCACCACGACGCCCTGCGGATGCGGTACAGCGAGGTCGACGGCGAGTGGCGGCAGGAGAACGCGCCCGTGTCGGACGTGGACGTGCTCACCGTGGTGTCCGATGTGGACGACCGGGAGGCGTACGCGGACGCGGTGCACGCCAGTTTCTCGCTGGAGAACGGCCCGTTGCTGAAGGCGGTGCTGTTCGCCGGGGACGAGCCGGAGTTGCTGCTGGTGGCGCACCACCTGGTGGTGGACGGGGTGTCGTGGCGGATCTTGATGGACGACCTGGAGACCGCCTACTCGGGCGGTGACCTGGGTGCCAAGACGACGTCGTTCCAGGAGTGGGCGCGGCGGCTGTCGGCGCACGTCGAAGAAGGCGGGTTCGACGCCGAGATCGACCACTGGAGCACCCCGGTGCCGGCGTCGGAACAGCCGCGCGGCCCGGTCGACGTGGTCACCGTGGAGTTGTCGCCCGAGGACACGGACGCGTTGCTGCGCGGTGCGCCGGTGGCCTACCGGACGCGGGTCAACGACGTGCTGCTGGCCGCGCTGGCGCACGCGCTGGGCCGGTGGACGGGCGAATCGCGGGTCGCCGTGGACCTCGAAGGGCACGGCCGGGAAGACCTGTTCGACGGGGTGGACCTGTCCCGCACGGTCGGGTGGTTCACCACGGTCTTCCCGGTGGTGCTGGACGTGCCCGAGGGCGATTGGCGGGCGCGGGTCAAGGCGGTGCGGCGGCAGTTGCGGGCGGTGCCGGGCGGTGGCCTGGGGTGCGGGGCGCTGCGGCAGCACGGCCGGTTGCCGGTGACCGGTACGCCCGCGGTGGCGTTCAACTACCTGGGGCAGTTCGACACCGGGTCGGACGAGTCCGAAGGGCTGTACCGGGCGGTGCTGCCCGCCATCGGCCGCGACCACGACCCGTCCGATCCCGCCAACCACCTCGTCGAGGTCGTCGGCGAGGCCGGGGACGGGCGGCTGGTGTTCTCCTGGTACTTCCACCCGGAGGTGCACCCGGAGGCCGAGGTCCGGGCCGTGGTGGCGGACTTCGCGGACGCGCTGCGGGCGATCGCCGAGGACTGCCGATGAGCACCTCGTTGGCGCGCAACCGGAACTACACGCTGCTGTGGAGCGGGCAGGCGTTGGCCGAGGTCGGCTTCTCGGCGTCGCTGATCGCCTTCCCGCTGCTGGTGCTGGCGGTCACCGGGTCGCCGGCCGCGTCCGGCCTGGTGCTGGCGGTGGACGCGGCGGCCCAACTGGTCGCCGGCCTGCCCGCGGGTGTGCTGGTGGACCGGTGGGACCGGCGGCGGATCATGCTGGCCTGCGAGGCGGCCCAGGCCGTGGCGTTGGGGTCGCTGGTGCTGGCCCTGGTGAACGGGGTGGCCTCGGTCGCGCACATGGCCGTGGTCGCCGCCGTGATGGGCGTGTGCCGGGCGTTGTTCGAGCCGGCGGAGGACGCCTGTTTGCCGCGGCTGGTGCCGGACGAGCAGTTGGCGACCGCGGTGGCGATGAACTCCGCTCGGACGTCCCTCGGGCAGATGGCCGGGACGGCGTTGGGTGGTGCGTTGTTCGCGGTGACCCGGTGGCTGCCGTTCCTGGTGGACCTTCTGACCCACTGCGTGGCCTTCTTGACGCTGCTGTTCCTGCGGGTGCCTGCCCGGACTCCGGCCATCGGGGACACGAACTTCCTCGCCGACATCCGCGCCGGCCTGCGGTGGGTGTGGCAGCTGCGGGAGATCCGGGTGACAGCGTTGTGCGCGGTGGTGCTCAACCTGTTCTTCGGTGCTTTCTACCTGGTCGTGATCGTGCTGGCGCAGCACCGGGGCGTGTCGCCGGCGGTGATCGGCGTCATGGCCGCCATGCTCGGCGTCGGCGGCGTGGTCGGGTCGCTGCTCGCGCCCAGGCTGCACCGGGTGCTGGGGCCGTACGTGTCGATCGCCGGCGTGTTCTGGGCGGTGACCGTGCTGACCCCGGTTTCCCTGCTGGTTGCCGACGGGTACGCGTTGGGTGGGTTGTTCGCCTTGATGATGGTCCTGGCGCCCACCGCGAACACGACCATCTCGACGCACCAGCTCCTGCTGACACCCGACGAGCTGCGCGGGCGGCTCAGCGGGGTGCTGGCGGTGGCCGTGGGGCTCGCGGGCGTGCTCGGCCCCGTGCTCGGCGGTGTGTTGACGGAATTCCTGGCGCCCACCGACGCGGTCGTCGTGTGTGCCGTCGGGATCGCTTTGGTGACCGCGTTCGTGACGGTGAGCCCCACCTTGCGGCGCTACGCTGATCAGGAGGTTGTCTCGTGAGGTCTGACATCGCTTACCAGGTGCTGGTCAACGACGAGGGCCAGTACTCCCTGTGGCCCGCCCACCAGCCCGTCCCGGCGGGGTGGGTGGCCGACGGGAAGACCGGCACCTTGGACGAGTGCTCGGCGCACGTGGACTCGGTGTGGACCGACATGCGCCCCCGTTCCCTCCGGGAGGCCATGAACTCCTGACCTGGCCGGAGGACCGGCGCGGATCAGACGACCTGCACCGCGCCGGTCCGCGCCGACTCCACCAGCGCCTCGCCCACCCGGGCGGTCCGCTTCGAGTCGGCCAACGTCACCAGCGGCGGGGTCCCCGTGCGCACGGCCTCAGCGAACGCCGCCGCCTGGTGCTCGTAGGCGTCGGCGGCCGGCACCCGTTCTTCGCGGTGTCCGTCGTTGGTGATGATCGTGATCACGCACTCCTCGTCCGGCGCGGTCCAGGCGTTGCGGACCGCGATCGATCCGTGGGTGCCCTGCAACTCGTAGCGCGCGCAAGGGCCGTAGTCGAAGCCGTAGTCGATCTGGGCCACGCGGCCGTCGCCGAAGTCGAGGGTGGCCGCGCCGCTGGTGTCCACGGGCGCGCCGTCCTTCGAGTGGAACCGGGCCTGCACGCTGACCGGGGTCTGGCCGAACGCCCACAGGGGCACGTCGAAGGCGTAGCAGCCGACGTCCCAAGTCGCCCCGCCGCCCAGTTCGGGCAGGTACCGGATGTTGCCCACGGGGTCCATCAGACCCGCGAACGCCGCCCGCACCACGCACAGCTCACCGATCACGCCCGACGCCAGCAGCTCCACCACCCGCCGCTGCTGCGGGTGGAACCGGTACCAGTAGGCCTCCATCGCGGTCAGCCCACCTGCCGCCGCCTCGACGCGCTCGACATCGGCGGCCGACAGCGCCAACGGCTTCTCGCACAGCACGTGCTTGCCGGCCTCCAGAGCGCGCAAGGTCCACGGCACGTGCTCCGAGTTCGGCAGGGCGATGTAGACGGCGTCCACTTCGGAGTCGTTCAGCAGTGCCTCGAAGCCGTCGTGCACCCGCGCGTCGAACTGCGCGGCGAATCGGCCGGACGCCTCCACCCGGCCCGGGCGGGCGGCGACGGCCACGACCCGGTTGTCCACGACCCGGTGGATGGCGGGCGCCACTCGGGTGCTGATGAACGCCGTCGCGCCCAGAACGCCCCACCGCAGCATGAAGTCCTCCCGAAGCCGACGAGCCGCGCAGACCTTAACCGATTCACGCGAGCACGCCGGTGCCCGCCACCACACCCCCCTCGCCGAGCGGTTCGCGGGCGATCAGCGAAACTTGACCCCATGACCGCCGACGCGCCCGACGACGACAGGACCAGCTTCGCCGACCTCGGGCTGCGCCCCGAGCTGCTGCGGGCGCTCTCCGGACTCGGCTACGAGGAACCCACCCCCATCCAGCGGGAGGCCATCACCCCCTTGGTCGAAGGCCGCGACCTGCTCGGCCAAGCCGCCACCGGCACCGGCAAGACCGCCGCGTTCGCCCTGCCCGTGCTGGAGCGCATGGGCGACGGCGGGCGCACCGACACCGAGCCGTTCGCGCTGGTCCTGGTGCCGACGCGGGAGCTGGCGGTGCAGGTGTCCGAGGCCGTGCACCGGTACGGGCGCGAGCTGGGCGCACGCGTGCTGCCGATCTACGGCGGCCAGCCGATCGGGCGGCAGCTGCGGGTGCTGGAGCAGGGCGTGGACGTCGTCGTGGCCACGCCCGGTCGTGCGGTGGACCACCTCAACCGGGGCACGTTGAAGCTGGACAAGCTCCAGATCGTCGTCCTCGACGAGGCCGACGAGATGCTCGACATGGGCTTCGCCGAGGACCTGGACGCGATCCTGGCCGAAGCGCCCGAGGACCGGCAGACCGTGCTGTTCTCCGCGACCATGCCGCCGCGCATCGACCGGCTGGCCCGCCAGCACCTGACCGACCCGGTGCGCATCACCATCGGCCGCGAGCAGACCGAGCCCGGCGAGGCGCCGCGCGTGCGGCAGAGCGCCTACGTCGTGCCGCGCGCCCACAAGCCGGCCGCGCTGGGCCGCGTGCTGGACGTCGAGGCGCCCACGGCGGCGATCGTGTTCTGCCGCACCCGCGACGAGGTGGACCAGCTCACCGAGACGCTCAACGGCCGCGGCTACCGGGCCGAGTCGCTGCACGGCGGCATCAGCCAGGAGCAGCGCGACCGGGTCATGGCGCGGCTGCGCAACGGGACCGCGGACCTGCTGGTGGCCACCGACGTGGCCGCGCGCGGGTTGGACGTGGAGCAGCTCACGCACGTCGTCAACTACAACGTGCCCTCCGCGCCGGAGTCCTACGTGCACCGCATCGGCCGGGTCGGGCGGGCGGGCCGCGAGGGCGTGGCGATCACGCTGGCCGAGCCGCGCGAGCACGGGATGCTCAAGACCATCGAGCGGGTCACCAAGCAGCGCATCCAGATGGAGAAGGTGCCCACCGTCGCCGACCTGCGGGCCCGCCGGCTGGAGCTGACCCGGGCGGCGCTGCACGAGAGCCTGCTGGAGGACGACCTGGAGGGGTTCCGGGTCGTGGTGGAGACGCTGGCCGACGAGTTCGACGTGGTGGAGATCGCGTTGGCGGCGGTCAAGCTGGCGCACGAGGCCACGGGCGCGGCGGCCGACGAGGAGGAGATCCCCGAGTTCGTGCCGCGCGACCGTGACCGCCGGGGCGCTCCGGCGGGCGGCGAGCGCCGGGAACGCCGGCCGCGCCGCCCCACGGCCGGCATGACCCGGCTGTTCGTGGGCGCCGGCCGCAGTGCGGGCATCCGACCGCAGGACATCGTGGGCGCGATCGCGGGCGAGGCCCGGCTCAACGGCCGCGAGATCGGCGCGATCGAGATCGCCGACCGGTTCTCCCTGGTGGAGGTGCCCGACAGCGCGGCGCAGCAGGTGATCACGGCCCTGCGCGGCGCCACCATCAAGGGCCGCAAGGTCACCATCCGCCGCGAACGCGACGACAACCGCTGACCCGGTAGCACCACCTCCGCACACCCCTGCCGGGCGGGCCGCACCGCCCGCTCGGCAGCCGCCCGTTCGACTGCTCATCCCCTTTCTCAGCACCGGCGCACCGATATGATTCGAGGCCGGACAGGAGCGCACCGGAGTATTCGCGCGGACGAATTCCGGGAGATCACCGCACTTTTGCGGCGATATGCGCTCGGGGCGGGAGGGAGCTCTCGTGACCGCGGACAACTCCATTCTCGCGGACCCGGTCGGGCCGACATCACCGCAGGTCCCGGTGCCGCACAACCTCCCGCCGCCGGTTCACCGGTTCGTCGGCCGCCACCGTGAACTGGACCTGCTGACCGCACTGGCGACGGCCGGCGGCACCGGTCGGGTGTGCGTTCTGGCCGGGCCACCGGGAATCGGCAAAACCGAATTGGCGGTGCAGTGGGCTGCGAGTGCGCGCAGCCTGTTCCCGGACGGCCAGGTCTACGTGGACCTGCGCGCTTTCGACCCGGTGCGGCCGGCGCTCGACCCGGCCGAGGCGCACCGGCTGGTCCTGGGCGCGCTGCACGTGCCGCTGTCGTCGGTGCCGACCCACCCCGACGACCGGTCGGCCCTGCTGCGCGAGGTGCTGGACCGGCGGCTGCTGCTCGTGCTGGACAACGCGCGCGACAGCGACCAGGTCCGACCCCTGCTGCCGTCGTCACACGGGTGCTTCACGGTGGTGACCTCGCGGCACCGCCTGGACGAGCTGACCGTGCACCACGGCGCCGCGCACGTCCCGGTCGGGCCGCTGCGCCCGGCGGAGTCGGTGCGGCTGCTCGCCGAGCACCTGAGCACCCACCGGGTGCGGTCCGAGCACGCTGCCGTGGCCCGCGTGGTCGCGGCGTGCGGCGGCCACCCGCTGGCGCTGAGCGTCGTGGCGGCCCGCGCGGCGGACCCGGCCGAGTCGCTGGACGTGGTCGTCGGTGAGCTGGAGAGCCGGGGCGGCGGGCCCGGACCGACCGCCGTGGCCGCCGTGCTGTCGCTGGCCTGCGAGAACCTGCCGACGGGCGTGCGGCGGGACTTCCGGACGCTGGCGCTGCACCCGGGCGCGGAGTTCGACGCGGCCGCCGCGGCGGCGATGACCGGCGGCGACACGTTCCGGGCGCGGGAGACGCTCCGGGAGCTGGTGCGCTGCCACCTGCTGGGCCGCACGTCCTCGGGCCGGTTCGCCTTCCACGCGCTCACCCACGTCTTCGCCGCCGAGCAGGCCTCGGCGATCGACCCGGCCGAGCGGCGGACGAGCCGGACCGCCCTGCTCGACCACCAGCTGCACGCCGCCGACCGGGCCGACCGGCTGATCGACGGCCGGCACCCGGTGCCGCTCGGGCCGTGCCTGCGGCCCGAGCTGCTGCCGGCGCTGGCCACCCGGTCCGACGCGCTGGCCTGGTTCACCACCGAGTACGACAACGTGCTGGCCGCCGCCGCACTGGCCCGCCGGGAAGGCCTGGACGCCCACGCCCGGCAGCTAAGGCGGACCACTTCGGCCTTCGCCCGCCTGACCGGGCGGTGACCGGGCCGGCTGTCCAGACCCGATCAGCATGTGGACGTGGTGGTGGGGCGAGCGCGACCGTGGTTGATTCGCCGGTGGACGAACTTCGCGAGGGAGGACACCGATGACCACGGTCGGAAGCCTGGAGACCGAGTGGGCCGCGTTCCGCGCCGAGCGCGACAACGGGCTGCGCGACCCGCACGGGTGGCTGAGCATCAGCGCGCTGCACTGGCTGGACGCGACCCCGCGGTCGTTCCCGGGCGTGCCCGGCGAGTGGAGCACGGACGGGACCGCCGCCCGCACCGGCGACACCGAGTACACCCTGGCCGAGGCCGGCTCGACGCTGGTGGACGGCGAGGACGGGGTGAAGGTCGAGGTCGTGCTGCGCACCGGCCGGTACGGGCTGCGGGTGCGCGACCCGCGCCACCCCGACCTGGCGACCTTCGCGGGCGTGCCGACGTTCGACTTCGACCCGCGGTGGGTGGTGGACGCCGGGTTCGAGGCCTACCCCGAGCCGCGGACGGTCGTGGTCGGCGCGGCGCGGGACGGGCTGGAGCACCACCTCACCGCGGTCGGGGTGGCCACCTTCGAGGTGGACGGGCAGCCGCAGCGGCTGGTCCTCACGCAGCTCGGCGACCGGGTGCAGGCGCTGTTCCACGACACGACCAACGGCGACACGACCTCGGCGTGGCGGACGCTGTTCGCCGACGCGCCGGCCGACGGGCGGGTGCGGCTGGACTTCAACCGGGCGCTGAACCTGCCCTCGCACCTCACGCCCTACGGGACGTGCCCGAAGCCGCCGGAGGGCAACGTGCTCACGGTCGCGGTCGAGGCGGGCGAACGCCGGTTCCGCTGACCGGGGCGGCGCCGCCAGGAGCCACGCCGACCGGGGGCGCGCTGACCGGGGGCGCGCCGACCGGGTGGTCGCGCGGGGTGTCCAGGTCGACCTCCCGCCACAGCGCGCGGCGGGCGGACAGGTCGACCTGCTCACCCCAGTGCCGCACCCCGGTCCAACCGGGGTCACCGGTGCGGCAGAAGTCCACCCACGCCCGGAGCATCCGGTCCGACAGGGCGTGCTCGGCGGGACCGGCGGGGCCGCCGATGAGGAAGTCCGCGCCGGCCAGGTTGCCGAAGCAGAACGGGACGTCGGCGGTGTGCCAGGCCGGCGGGCAGCCGAACCGGGCCAGGTGCGCGCGACCGTGGGCCTCGGCGATGCGGGTGGTGGGTTCGGCGAACACCATGTCCCCCATGAGTTCCACGAACGCGTCGGCGACGGTCGGGAACAGGGCTCGGTAGCCGTCGAGGAGGTCTTGCGGCAGGCCGTGGTCCCGGCCGAACCGCGCGTACTCGGCGTCGGTGCGCACCGGGGTCAGCGTGCCGACCGCCTCGAACAGGCGGTACTCCGACGTGGTGTGGCACAGCAGGGCGTCCACGTGCGGCGGCAGGGCGGGCAGGCGGTCGGCGACGGGTCCGAACAGGACGGGGTCGTAGCCCAGCGGGCCCGCCTTCTGCGCGGCGATCAGCGCGTCCGCGGAGGCCACCGCGGACTCCGGGGTCCTCGGGTCGATCCACTCGGCCACGCGGCGGGCGAAGTCCTCGGTGTAGCAAGCGTTCGGCACGCTGTGGGCGATCACGCGGCGCACGCCCGGCGCGTCGGCCAGGAACAACGCCGAGCCCGCGCCCGCGGACTGGCCGCCGACGGTGATGTTGTCCGGATCGCCCCCGAACACCGCGATCTCGTCCCGCACCCAGTCCAGCGCGGCCCGCTGGTCGAGCAACCCCCGGTTGGCCGGAAAACCCTCCACCCGACCGAAGCCCTCGAAACCCAGCCGGTAGTTGCAGGTCACGACGACGAGGCCAGCGCGGGCCAGGGCGGCGCCGTCGTAGTCGGGCTGGGCGGAGGAGCCGAAGGTGTAGGCACCGCCGTGCAGGTAGAGCAGGACGGGCCACCCGTCGCCGCGCGCGGGCGCCCACACGTTGAGGGTCAGCACGTCCTCGTCCCCGGGCCGCCACACCGGCGCGCCGGGCAGTGCGGCGGACTGCGGCGCGATCGGGCCGAAGTCCAGGCAGTCGCCGGTGTGGTCGGCGCGGACCGGCGCGGCGAACCGGCGTGGGCCGAAGGGCGGTTCGGCGTACCGGATGCCCAGGAAGGCGTCCACACCGGACTCGACCGCCCGGCCCCGAAAACGCCCACGTGTGCTCATCGGCGTCTACTCTGCCATGGTGGCCGATCCGCTGATGGGACGACAGGACGCCGCCGAGGCGCTGGGCCTGGTGGCGGAGGCGGCCGGGCCTTACCTGGCCGCGCTACCGGACCTGCCGGTGCGCGACGCCGCGCAGGCGCACCTGCTGAAGGACTTGGACGGTCCGCTGCCCGAGGACGGCGAAGGCGCGCCGGCGGCGGTCGCGGAGCTGCTGCGGATCGGGACGCGCGCGGCCACGCACTCGTCCGGGCCGCGGTTCTTCCACTTCGTCGTCGGCGGGTCCACGCCCGCCGCGCAGGCCGGCGACTGGGTCACGTCGCTGCTGGACCAGGCCTCGGGGCTGTGGCTGACCTCGCCGCTGGCCGCGCGGGCGGAGACGGTCGTGCTGCGGTGGCTGCGCGAGCTGGTCGGGCTGCCGGAGTCCTTCGGCGGGGTGCTCACGCCCAGCGCGACCTTCGCGAACCTCACCGGTCTGGCGTGCGCCCGGCACTGGTGGGCGGCGCGGCACGGGACGGACGTCACGGCGGACGGGCTCGCCGGGCTGCCCCGGATGCCGGTGTTCTCCAGCGGGTACGTGCACGCCAGCGACCGGAAGGCGTTGCAGCTGCTGGGTTTGGGGCGCGACAGCGTGCGCACCCTGACCCGCGACGACGCCGGTCGGATCGACCTGGACGCGCTGGACCGCGAGCTGGCCGCGGCGGGTCCGGCGGTGGTGATCGCCAACGCGGGCGAGGTCAACGCGTGCGACTTCGACCCCCTGTCGGACATGGCCGACCTGGCGGAGGAGCACGGCGCGTGGCTGCACGTGGACGGGGCGTTCGGCCTGTTCGCCGCGCTGTCGCCGGAGACCGCGCACCTGGTGCGGGGTGTCGAGCGGGCCGACTCGGTGGCGGCGGACGGGCACAAGTGGCTCAACGTGCCGTACGAGAGCGGGTTCGTGTTCGTGAAGGACCCGTCGGTGCTGGGGCGGGCGTTCGGCGGGTGGAACGCACCGTACCTGCCGGCCCCGGACGACGAGCTGGTCAACTACAACATGCTGGGCCCGGAGTCGTCCCGGCGTGCGCGCGCATTGCCGATCTGGGCGACCCTGCGCGCGTACGGGCGGTCGGGGCACCGGGCGATGGTCGAGCGGCACCGGGACCTAGCGGTGCACCTGGGCCGGACCGTCGAGGAGTCCGACGACCTCGAGCTGATGGCCCCGGTCACCCTGTTCGTCGTCTGCTTCCGCTACCGGCCGCCCGGCGTACCCGAGGACCGGTTGGACGAGTTGAACCGGCGGCTGGGCGCGGAACTGGTCGAGGACGGGCGGGTGTACGCGGGCACCACGGTGTACCGGGGCGTGGTCGCACTGCGGCCCGCGATCGTGAACTGGCGGACGACCGAGGCGGACGTGGACCTGCTGGTGGAGGTGGTCCGCGAGATCGGTGGCCGCCTCCTCGATCAGTAGCATCGCGGTCGTGCGCAACGCGATCACCGACGTACCCGGCGTGCTGGTCGGCCACTCCACCCGGACCGGCGACGGCGCGCTGACCGGTTCGACGGCGGTGCTGTTCCCACCCGGGACGGTGTGCACAGTGGACGTCCGAGGCGGCGCACCCGCGACCCGCGACACAGCGGCCCTCGACCCGAGGCACGGCGGACGG
Source organism: Saccharothrix variisporea (assembly GCF_003634995.1). Classification (GTDB taxonomy): domain Bacteria; phylum Actinomycetota; class Actinomycetes; order Mycobacteriales; family Pseudonocardiaceae; genus Actinosynnema; species Actinosynnema variisporeum. The sequence continues at coordinate 1,685,328 of NZ_RBXR01000001.1, forward strand.
ACCGTGCGGTGCGTCCTGCTGACCGGCGGCAGCGCGTACGGCTTGGCCGCAGCGGACGGCGCGGCAGCCGAGGTCGGCTCGTTCGTACCCACGGCGGCGCTGTACGACTTGGGGCGCGGCGGGGTGTTCGACACTTACCCGACGCCGGAGATGGGCGCTTCAGCCGTGCGCGCGGCAGCCGTCGAGGTACCGCAGGGCAACGTAGGCGCGGGAACCGGCGCGATGAACGTGTCCCTGAAAGGCGGCCTGGGCACCGCCAGCGTTGACCTCGGCGGTGGCGTGATAGTCGGCGCGATAGCCGCCCTCAACGCCGCCGGCACCAGCATCGATGCCACCACCGGCCTGCCCTTGGCGCACAACCTGGGCCTGCCGGACGAGTTCCCACCCCCCGCCGGCGACGACTTGAGCCGCCCGCTGCCCGAGGTCGTGCGGCCGTTCAACACCGTGATCGGAGTAGTCGCCACCAACGCCCGAGTACCCGCCTACGCACTGGCCACCGCCGGCCAGGACGGCCTGGCCCTGGCCGTGGACCCGGCACACGGGATGCCCGACGGCGACACCGTCTTCGCCGCATCCACCGGCACCCACGACGGCGACCTCCAGACCGTGCTGGAGGCCGCACGACACGTGTTCGCCCGAGCTCTGGTGCACGGCCTGCTGGCGGCGGAGTCCGTGACAACGCCGTGGGGACACCTGACGGCGTATCGGGAGCAGTACCCACTGACAGGCGCGGGTTACCGGAGCCGGACTGCCTGATGCACGCGACAAGCGGCAGTCCACCGGAGGGGACACAACTCAACTTGGGCTTCTTGCTTTTGTCATCTCCGTATGGCCTGCCCGAAGGGCTACCACATTTTCCAGGGGTTGCAGCCGAAAGTTTTGCGAGGAACGAGCAAAAGTTTTAGCGGCAACCCCTGGAAAATGTGGTAGGCTCCGCCAGGCCATACGGAGATGACAAAAGCAAGAAGCCCCCGCCGTTGCAGTTGAGTCATCTTTGGTGGCCTGCCCGCTGGCGAGGCGCTTTTCGCTTTTAAGCGCTTTAAACAGAAACGCTTCGCTCTCAAGCCGAACGCGCTTCGCGCTCTTGGGAGCGCTGGCGCGCTCGAAAGATGAAAAGCGGCGCTCGCCGCGCGGCAGGCCGCCAGCGGGGGGTGAAGGGCGTCGGTTCCCCCGCCGTATGGCCTGGCGGAGCCAACCACAGATTTCCCGGGGTGCCGCTAAAACTTTTTGCTCGTTCCTCGCAAAAACTTTCGGCTGCACCCCGGGAAATCTGTGGTAGCCCTTCGGGCAGGCCATACGGCGGGGGAACCGAGGCCCTCCACCTGTGGTGGTCACCACGCAGACAGCGCGCTGCGCGCGCGGAAAAACTAGAAGCCGCGCTTCGGGGCTCTGGGTGTCTAAGCGGTGTGGGTCCAGCCGTGGGCTGCGTGTCGGGAGCGTTGGGCGAAAGGCACCGCGATGTAGTTCTCCAGGTTCAATACCCCGCCGGTCGTCCGGTCCAGCTCCCGCGCGAACGCGATGATGCCGCGATCCGTCCGGTCCATCAGCCAGGCCAACAACACCACCACCACGTCTGCCAACACTCCGACCTGGAACGGCATCTCGTCGCGGTTGCCGGCGGTTACGGCGTGGGCGAAGTCGGTCATGCCGCGTTCGGTCAGCTCTCGGGGTCCTACCTCGATGGCGCGCTTCATCGAATCCACGACCAGGGGCACGACGGTGGCCCACGTCGAGCGTTCCGCGACCTCGCAGATCAGGCCGCCGCACAGGGCGGTGGTCCACAACGCGCCCGGGTCGTTCGCCCGCACGGCTCCCACGGCCAAGTCCGGCAGCAGTTCGGCGCCCTGGGTCCACAGGCCCTTGGCCACCGACAGTTCCACGGCGTGCCGGTAGTGGTCCAAGGCCTTGGCGTGGTCGCCGCGCGATGTGAGCACGCGGCCGAGTTCGTCGTGGCACGCCGCGATGTCGGCGGGGGCTCCTCGGCGTTCGGCCAGGGCCAGGCCCACGGTGGCGTAGTGCTGTGCGGTCTCCAGTTCGCCCAGGTCGCGGTGGCAAGCGCCGAGTTCGCGGACCACCGTCAGTTCGGCGGCGTCGTCGTGTTCGGCTCGGAACAGCTCGACGGCCGCCACGCCTGCCTCGATGGCCGCGTCGAGGTTTCCGAGGTGGTGGTGGCGCAGGCACTCCTCCAGCTTGAACTCGGCCTGCTTGCGCCGGTCCTGCAGTTCCACGGCCACCTCGTGGCCCTCGGCCGCGTAGCGCAGCGCGCTCTCGTGGTCGTCCCCGCTCAGCTCACCCAGCACGCCGATCGCCTCCACCAGCCGCGCGCGGGCGCCCCGGGTCCGGAACACCTCGCACGCCTCCAGCGCGGCCCGCCGCGCGTCCTCCGGTCTGTCCTGCCGCACCAGCAGGTGCGCCATGCGCAGCAACACGTCCGCCCGGTCCCGGCACGCGTCGCCCCGCTCCACACACTTCTCGAAGTCCGCGAGCGCGGCGTCGTATTCCCCGCGTTCCTCGTGGGCGCGGCCGGTCAGCTCGTGGCGCAGTGCGCGGCGGGGTGCGGCCTCCTCCTCGGGCAGGTCCAGTTCGTGCAGCGCCGCGTCGACGCGGTCGGCCAGGGCCGGGTCGCCGCCCAGTGCCAGTTCGGCCAGTAGGACGTCCACATAGGACGGTGTGTCGGCGGCTCCGCGCTGTTCGGCGGTGTGGCGCAGCGCGGTGATCTCGCGGTGCAGCACGGTGGTCAGCGGTGCGGGGCAGGTGCGGGCGAGGCGGCCGAGGAGGTCGGCTTCGGCCAGGGCGGCCTCGCCGTCGGTGGTGGACCGGTCGCGCCACTCGTCCAGGCGGCCGTTGACCGTGCCCAGGTACAGGTAGGACCGCTCGATGCCGCCGGGCGTGCCGGTGTTGACCACGGCGTGGGCGGCGGGCACCTCCTCGGCGGTCAGGCGGTGCGCGACGGTCGTCGCGAAGCTCGACGCCAGGCCGGGCGGGATCGCCCACAGCGTGCCGATGTAGCCGCGCGCGCCGGCGCGCAGGAACTCGCGGCCGACCTCGGTCCACGGGCGGCGGGAGTTGTTGACCACGATCGGGCGGTGGCCGAGGTCGGGGATGGTGGACAGGGGCTGGTCGCCGAGCACGATGCCGTCGTCGTCGCCGTGGGTGTTGAAGAAGACCAGTTCGACGGGCAGGTCGCGGGCGAGGGTGGCGAGGGCCTCCGGGGAGGCGTCGGTACCGGAGAGCACCAGCGGGTGGGTGAAGTGGCCTACGCGCCGGCCGTCGGGCTCGGGTGCGGTGGTGTCGAAGAGCAGGCTGAACGCGCCGGGTTCGCGGGCGGCGCCCTCGCCGTACAGCTCGGTCAGGACGACCAGGGTCGGGTCGGCGGCGACGTGCCCGATGGGTTTGCGGGTCCAGTTGGCGTCGTCGGTGCGGACGAACGAGTAGGGCAGGCCGGTGGTGAACGCGGTCAGCCGCCGGTCACCCACCGCGTGCACCACCTCCGCCGGGACCTGCGCGGTGACGACGGCTTCCAGCGCGGCGAACGGGTCGTGGTCGCCGGCGGACAGGTAGCGCCACAGGGCTTCGACGAACCCGATGCCCTTGACGGCGTCGCCGATGGCGCGGGCGGCGGCGGTGACCCGGTCCTGCTCCTCGGCGACGACCCGGTGCACCTCGGTCAGGTCGGGGACGGGCGCGGTGACCAGCGCGGCTCTTCGGTGGTGCGCGTACTGCGCGGCGACCAGGGTGTGGGCGGTGCCGGTGTCCTCCACCAGGACGGCTTCGTCGGTGTCGGACCCGACCGGCTCGGGCATCGGCGCGGAGGCGGCGAACCGGAGCGGACGACCGGTGTGCAGGGCCGTGTGCAGCGCTTGGACCTCGGTGCCCGGCGGGGCGTCCAGGACGTCGGGGTCGCCTTCGCGCAGCGCCCGCCACGCGGTGTGGGTCAGGTCGTCGTCCGGGGACAGGCGGACCAGGTCCAGGCCGTCGAGCAGGTCGCCGTCGTAGTCGCACAGCAGGACCGCTCGACGCACGCCGGTCTGGTGGAGCAGGTGCGCGAGTCGCTGGTCCAGGCGCGGGTCGGGGTCTTCGACCACCAGCAGCGGCGCGAAACCCGGCAGGCAGGACAGCACGACGGCCGCCGCCTGCGTCTGGTCGGGCCGGCACACCACGGCGGTGTCCGCGACCCCGTAGACGGGCGCGCTGGTCACGGTGACGTGCAGTTCCGACTCCCCCGCCGGCAGCGCCACGCGCACGCCGTCGTCCAGGGTCGTGCACGGCGAGGAGCCGCTGACGTGCAGCGACACGTGGTCGGAGAGCGCGAACCGGACGCCGTCACCGGTCTCGGTGCCGGGGGCGGCCACGGTCAGCCGCCACTCGGCGGGCGCGGGCAGGTCGAAGCGCTGCTTGAGCACCGTGCGGACGTGGCCGTCGCGGTGCTCGTCGACCAGCAGGTCGCGGGCGCCGGCCTCGGCGGTGAGGTGCTCGCTGACCGGCAGCGGCGGCTTGCGGTGCACGTCGAGCAGGACGGCGCGCAACAGCCCCGCCTCGAAGCGGAACCGGATTCCGTGCGGGGCACCGAGGTCCACTGGCTCCCAACCCTTGCTGCGACGACTCCACCGCCGACGAGTGGTGGCGCGCAGAAACTACGCCACCGCGACGCTCCACCGGTACAACATCCCGCAGGTCAATGAGGTTGTTACACACGCTGCCGCGTGGATCACAGCGCCGGCTGTCCGGTTTGGTCCGCTATCGCCGGGTCAGGCACCGGGGTGTTCCGAGCGGGCGGCGGGCATCCAGCGGACCCGGCGGTGCCGTCCGGCCACCTGCACCTGGTCGCGGCCCTGCCGCTTGGCCTCGTACAGCGCCGCGTCGGCCGCCGCCAGCAGGCCTTCGACCGTGTCCTCCGCGACCGACGGCCACACGGCGATGCCGATGCTCACCGTCAGCCCGTCGACCCGGCCACCCTCGGCGTCGTCGGCCACGACCTGGTGCACCTGCCGCCGGATGCGTTCGGCGATCGCCTCCGCCTCGCCCGGCTCGACCCCGGGCAGCAGGACGGCGAACTCCTCGCCGCCGAACCGGCCCACCGCGTCGCCCCGGCGCACCGCGCCCGACAGGGCCACGGCGATGCGGCGCAGCACGGCGTCACCGATCTGGTGACCGTGGGTGTCGTTGATGTCCTTGAAGTGGTCCACGTCGATCATGAACAGGCCCACGGTCGCGCCCGGCGGCTGCCGGCGGGTCCGGTCCAGTTCCAGCGACGCTTGCAGGTGCCACGCCTCGGCGTTGAGCAGCCCGGTCTTGGCGTCGGTCCGCGCGGCGAGCTCGAGCTGGTGGATCAGCACCGTCCGGTGCAGGGCGACGGCGGCCACGACCATCGGCAGCGCGAACCCCGGCCACCACGCCACCGCCAGCGCCACGAACACGCCCATCGCGAGCTGACCGGCCTCCAGCAGGTTGTCCGAGGCGCTGCCCACGGCGTCGCGCACCGACCGGGGCCGCACGGTCAGCAGGATCACGATCGCGACCAGAGCCGTGTTGACCAGCCACTGCGCCGCGCCCGCCCCCACCAGCCCGACGAAGTCCAGCCAGCCCGAGGGACGCCCCGACGCCAGGTGCTCGCGCAGGCCCGTCACGCCCGCCACCGCGCCCGCCGCCGACGTGGCGAGGACCATCATGGAGGTGGTGAACACGTTCCGGTGCGGTGGCCGGGACGCGTCCCAGCGCCCCACCACCCACCAGCGGTGCGCGTACACGAGCACGACCAGCGCGACCGCGAGCGAGGGCGGCAGCACCAGGGCGCCGGCCAGCATCCAGATGCTGCACAGGTCGACGTGCGGCAGGTGGCTGTGGTCGCGCCGGATGCGCTCGATCCAGCGCGAGCAGTGCAGGTGCAGCGCGGCACACCCGGCCAGCACGCCGAACACCGGCCACGCGCCCGCCGGGACCGGCCACGCCGTGGTCGCCGCGATGGCGATCAGCGCCAGCAGATCCACCGACAGCACGTACACCAGGGCCTGCCGTGGCAGGGACCATAGTGACCAGCGTCGATCGCCCGACGACGCTGACCGCACTGTGCCCATGGTTCCTTCTAGACCGTCTAACTCGGACTGTGAACGCGTCCGAACGGACCGTCACAGTAATTGTGACCTGGGCGGATGTCAGCCGCTAGCGGGGTGACACGACCCACAGGAGGTGATTGCGGTGCGCGACAAGATCTGGTGACCCCCCTTGCCGCCGACCACCGAGCCCCGAGGGGAGGTGCGCCGCCATGCGCGACAAGATCTGGTGATGTGCGGGCGACGGGTGCGGGTGCCGCGCGCCGGCCGCGGCCCCGCTCACCCCCGAACCAGCCAGAGGCACGCCAGCCCGGCTCCCGCGCCGCTGACGACGAGCGCGGGCGCGAGTCCCGCGGTCTCCGCGAGCACGCCGCCGAGCAGCGCGCCCAGGGGTGCCGAACCCCAGACGGTGGTGCGGATCGCCGCGTTCACCCGACCGTGCAGCTCGGGCGGGGTGAGCCGGTAGCGAACCGGGACCTGCAACACGTGGTAGACCTGCACGCCGAACCACATCACGGCGATGACCAGCGGGTGCCACACCACCCCCGCGGCGCCCACCCCGGCGACGGCGACCGCCACCGGCATCACCCGTTCACCCAGCCGTGGGGCGATCAGCGCACCGACCAGCCCTCCCGCCGCCCCGATGGCGAGCGTGACACCGATCCGCCCTGGTGACAGGCCTTCCCGGGCCAGGTGCAGCGGGAGCAGGGCGAGGAAGGCGTTCACCCAGAACACGTGCGTGGCCGTGCACAGCGTCACCCGGCGCAAGAGCGCCTGCCCGAACACCAGCCGCACCCCGTCCAGCACGCCCCCGACCCGATCGAGCCGGTCACGCACGCGGATGCCCGCCAAGGTCGCCGCGGAGACCAGAAAACTGAGGGCGTCGGCCAGCAGCGCGACGGGCGCACCGACCACCGCCACCAGCCAGCCGGCGAGGGCCGGTCCGGCGATCTGCGCGGTGGACTGGCTGGTCTCGAACGCCCCCTGCGCCCGCGTCAAACGCTCGGCCGGCACGACGAGCGGGACCAGGGCAAGCGTCCCGATGTCCCCGAACACCGCAAACGCCCCAGCCACGAGCGCCACCCCGCACAGCAACGGCACGGACAGGACGCCAGTGACGTCCGCGAGCGGGACGACGGCCAGTGCAACGGCCTGCCCGAGCGCGCAGGCGACCAGCAGCGGACGGCGAGGCAAACGATCGACCCACACCCCGGCGGGCAGTCCGAGGACCAAGTAGGGCGCACGGGCGCAAGCGGCGAGCAGCCCCATCTCCCACGGGCCGGCACCCAGGGTGAGGGCGGCGACCAGGGGCAGGGCAAGCGCGGTGACCTGCGACCCCACCAACGAGACCGACTGCCCGAACCACAGCAGCAGGAACGGCCTAGTCATCCGGAACGGCACTCGCGGACACACCCGACCACAACGCCGTGACCGCGCAAGCCGCAACCACCCCCACTGCACCCGCCACCGCGATCGCAGTCCCAGCGGACCCCAGACCCGTGGCCAGCACACCGCCACCCGCCACACCGACGCCCTGCGCCGCGACCAACCCACTCCGCGCGAAGCCGAGAGCCTGGCCACGCTGAGCGTCGGGAACCAGCCGCACGAAAGTGGCCCCGGCCGTCACCTGATAAGCGCTGAACACGCCACTCAGAGCAAGCAACGCGACCGCCCCGAGAAGACCCGGTTCGAGCCAGTACCCCACCAGGGGCAACGCCGTCGCCACCGCCAACAGCCCGAGCAGCCGCACCCTCCGGGCGGTCGGCAGGAACCGCAGCAGCACGGTCCCCAGCACCATGCCGGCCGGGTCCGCCGCCAACAGCAGCCCGACGCCCTCCGCCCCCACGCCGACCTCGGCCGAGAACGGCGCGGCCAGCCCCTCGGGCACGACGGTGAACAACGCCAGCCACCCCAGCGCCACCAGCAGCCGCAACCGCCGGTCGCGCCACACCAAGAGCGCACCCGTCCGCAGCCGGAAACCCACGCGCGACACCGCCCCGGCCGCCGGTCGAGCGAGCAAACCGAATCGCAACAGCACGGCCGAAGCAGCGAAGGTGACGGCGTCGGCCAGCAGCGCCCCCGAAGTCCCCAGCCACGCCACGACCACACCACCGCCGGCGAACCCGAGCAGCAGCCCGGCTTGGTGGGTGATCAGGTGCACCGACTGCCCGGCCTCGTACCGGTCGCCCAACACGGTCGGCAGCAGCGCCCCCTGCGCGGCCGCGAACGGTGGCTCAGCCAGTTGTGCCACCACCAGCAGGGCGGCGACCAGCGGCAACGGCATGCCGGGCACCGCCATCAGGGCCAGCAGTGCCGCGCGCAGCACGTCGGCCGCGACCATCACGGTCCGGCGCGGGAACCGGTCGGCCAGCCCGCTCAGCAGCACGCCCGACACGAACGCGGGCAGCATGGTCAACGCGTAGGTCAGCGCGGTCCACGCGGCTGAGCCGGTGCGTTGGAACACCAGCACCGACAGCGCCACGCGGGCCAGCTGGTCGCCGACTGTCGACAGTGCGGCGGCGCACCACAACACCCGGAACTCGGGCACGGCGAACGCCGCCCGGAAACCCGTCCCCATGCTCCTCCGATGAGTTTCCGCGTGCGGTCCGGTCATACGTGGTGCGGCGTGCGGCCCGGCACGTCACCGTACAAGCCCGGAGGTTGCGATGAGCGAGGTCCTGACGATGACGGTCGAGTTCACCAGGGAGACCGAGCGGTACCGGCACGAGCTGCGGGTGCACTGCTACCGCCTGCTCGGCTCGTTCGACGAGGCCGAGGACCTGGTGCAGGAGACGTTGCTCAGGGCGTGGCGCAGCCGCGACACCTTCGAGGGGCGCTCGACGCTGCGGGCGTGGCTGTACCGGATCGCGACCAACGCGTGCCTGGACGCGATCCACCGCCGTCCCGCGCTCACACCCACCGCGGGCGAGCCGGTGCTGGACGTGCCGTGGCTGCAGCCCTACCCGGACGTCCTGCTGGACCAGGCGGCCGGCCCGGACGCCGAGGCGGTCGCGAAGGAGACGATCGAGCTGGCGTTCCTGGCGGCTCTCCAGCACCTGCCCGCCAAGCAGCGGGCCGTGCTGGTGCTGCGGGACGTCCTGGGGTGGCCGGCGGCCGAGACGGCCGCGCTGCTGGAGGACACCGTCCCGGCGGTGAACAGCGCCCTGCAACGCGCCCGCGTGACGCTGCGCAAGCACCTGCCGGAGCGGCGCGCGGAGTGGTCCGCGGACCCGTCTGCGCAGGAGAAGGCGGTGGTGCGGCGGTTCGTGGAGGCCACCGAGAACGGCGACATGGCGGCCCTGGCGGCGGTGCTGCGCGAGGACGCCGTGTGGACCATGCCGCCGCAGCCGGAGTGGCACCGCGGTCGGGACGAGCTCATCGGGATGTGGACGCCGATCATGGTCGGCCCGGAGGCGTTCGGCGAGTGGCGTGCCGTGGAGACGTGGGCGAACCGGCAGCCGGCGGTGGCGAACTACGTGAAGCGGCCCGGCTCCGAGGTGTTCGAGCCGGTCGCGCTGGACGTGCTGCGGGTCGAGGACGGCCTGGTCACCCAGGTGCTCACGTTCGGCCCGGCGGTGTTCGAGCGGTTCGGCCTGCCCGCGACCCTCTGACCGACCGGCGGTTACGGTCTCCCCGTGCTGAGGATCGAGATCGACGGCGGGGAGCCGACCACCGACCAGCTGGCCGTGGGCCTGCTCGCCAACTACGGCCACTTCACCGCGATGCAGGTCCGCGACCGCCGGGTGCAGGGCCTGGACCTGCACCTGCGGCGGCTGGACGCCCAGCACCGCGAGCTGTACGGGGAGGGCCTGCCCGGTGACCGCGTCCGCGCCCTGATCGCCCGCGCGTTGGGCGAGGTGCGCGATGCGGCCGTGCGGGTCATCGCGTTCGGCCCGGAAGCGCCGAAGCTGATGGTCGTCGTCCGCCCGCCGGCCGGCCCCTCGGACCGCCCGCAGCGCCTGATCTCGGTGGACTACCAGCGGCACCTGCCGCACGTGAAGCACATCGGCGGGTTCGGCCAACTCCTACACGGCAACCGCGCGAAGGCCGCCGGCTACGACGACGCCCTGCTGACCACGCCGGACGGTGTGGTGATCGAGGGCGCCATCGCGAACATCGCGTTCTTCGACCACGACGGCGGCATCGTGTGGCCGGAGGCGGACTGGCTGCACGGCATCGCCATGCAGCTGCTGGAGCGGGAACTGCCGTCCCGGCGGGCCGTGGTGCGGCGGGCGGACCTGCCGCTCTACCGGGGCGCGTTCCTGAGCAACTCCATCGGCGTGACCGCCGTGTCCGGGATCGACGACCTCGCCTACCCGGTGGACGAGACCGCGATCGACCGCGTTCGAGGGGCGCTCGCGGCCGTGCCGTGGGACGCCCTGGATGAGTAGAACCCCGGATGTCCACCCCGCCCGGGACGCGGGAGGGTGTGCCCGTGATCAACAGCACCCGATTACCGCGCCGGTGGCCGGCGCTCGTCGGACAGATCGGCGGCGTGTGGCTGGCGGCCCTGGTCGCGTTCGCGGGCACCGGCTGGCTCACCCTGCTCGGCTTCTACCTCAAGAGCCCCGGCCTGGTGGCCGTGTCCCTGGTGGGGCCGCTGCTGATCTTCTTCCTGGTCGCCACCCTGACCCGCACCGCGGGCCTGCTGACGGTCCGCTGGCTGCCGCGCATCGGCTGGGCGCTGCTGGTGACCCTGGTCGGGACGTTGGGCGCGGTGTTCTACCTGGAGGTCCTGGAGGCCAGTGGACCGGGCGGGCCGGGCAAGGTCGTCGGGTTCGTCGGCATCGGCCTGCCGTTCGCGCTGCTCACCGCCGTGCTGGTGCGGCACTGGGTCGTGCAGGTAGTCGCAGTGGCCATCACGGTCGCCACCGTCGCCCTGGGCATCTGGCTGCCCACCACCCTGCCCCCGGACGACGCCGCGTCCCGCATCGCCCACGCGAACCTGCCGGGCGGTGTCCTGCTCCTGGCCACCCCGCCCGACTACGGCTTCCCCACCCTGACCCGCAAGGACGACCACGCGGTGCTCGAGTACCGCCCCAAGGGCGCGGCCAAGCCGCTGTCCTACGCGCCGGCGCTGATCACCCGCCCGGTGTCCCGCGACCAGCCCGGCGACGTCCGCGAGGGCGACCTGGTCTACCGGACGTGGGCGGGCGACCACCTCTACATCCGCCGCGAGCAGGGCTACGAGGTCGTGGCCGAGATGTCCGAGCAGGTCCCGAAGGACGCCGTCCGCGCCTTCCTCGCCTCCGCGCGGTCGGCGACGGACGACGAGGTCAAGCGCCTGCTCCCGATGGCCCCGGACCGCCGCAACCGCGACGTCCTGCAACGGCTCGGCCAGACCCTGTCCCGCCTGACCGCCGCCCGCTGACTACACGGCGGGCGGGCGGTCCTCGTACGGGGTGGACAGCACCACGGTGGTCCGGGTGGACACGTGGGCCACCTCCCGGATCTGGCGCAGCAACTCCTCCAGCGCCGTCGGCGAGGCCACCCGGACGCGCAGGACGTACGAGGCGTCCCCCGCGACCGAGTAGCACGCCTCGATCTGCGGCAGGTGCTCCAGCCGCTTCGGGTAGTCGTCCGGAGCCGCCGGGTCGATCGGGGTGAGCGAGATGAACGCCGTCAGCGGCAGGCCGATCTCGTCGCCGTCCAGGCGGGCCGCGTAGCCGCGCACCACCCCCCGCTGCTCCAGCCGGCGCACCCGCTGGTGCACGGCGGACACGCTCAGGCCCACGCGTTCGGCCAGGTCGGTGAAGCTGCACCGGCCGTCGGCCGCCAGCTCACGCAGGATCGCCCGGTCTATCGGCTCCAGGTTGGTCACGCCGGCAGCACCACCAGTTCATGCGGTCGGTTGTTCACGCTCTCCACGCCGTCCTCGGTGACCACGACGATGTCCTCGATCCGCGACCCCCACCGGCCCGGCAGGTAGATGCCCGGCTCGACGCTGAAGGCCATGCCCGGCTCCAGCGGCAGGTCGTTGCCGCCGACGATGTAGGGCTCCTCGTGGACGTCCAGCCCGATGCCGTGGCCGGTGCGGTGCACGAAGAACTCGCCGAACCCGGCGTCGGCGATGATCTCCCGCGCCGCCGCGTCCACCTGCGCACACGTCACACCCGGCCGAACCGCCTCGACGGCCGCCTTCTGCGCGGCCTGCAGCACGGCGTAGGTCTCCCACACGTCGGCGTCACGCGGCTCGCCCAGCACGTAGTTGCGGGTCGAGTCGGAGCAGTACCCCTCGGCGATCAAGCCGCCGATGTCCACCACCACCACGTCCCCGGCCTCGATCACCCGGTCGGACAGGCTGTGGTGCGGCGAGGCCCCGTTCGGACCGGACCCGACGATGACGAAGTCGGCCTGCACGTGCCCTTCGTCCACGATCGCCGCCGCGATGTCCGCACCCACCTCAGCCTCGGTCCGCCCCGGCCGCAACCACTCGCCCATGCGCGCATGCACCCGGTCGATCGCCGCACCCGCCGTGCGCAACGCCGCGACCTCGGAGGCGTCCTTGCGCATCCGAAGCTCCCGCAGCACCGGCCCAGCCAACACCTGCTCACCACCAAGCGCGTCGCGCAACCCCAGCGTGTGCAGCGCCGGCATCATGTCCGACACGGCCACCCGGTTGCCCTTCAACGCGGCCCGGACCAGCGCGTACGGGTCCTCACCGTCCACCCACGTCACCACGTCCACCCCGAGCCGATCGGTCGGGATGCCCGCGTACCCGGGGTGCTCCAACTTCGGCACCACCAACACCGGCGTACCGCCCACCGGCAACACCAGGCACGTCAGCCGCTCGAAAGAGGACCCACCAGCACCGATCAGGTAGCGCAGGTCCGAACCGGGAGTGATCAGCAGGGCGTCCACACCGGCGAGGGACGCCGCGGTAGCGGCCTTGTCCAGCCGGGCGCGGAGGGCGTCCACGTCAAGGGGTCCAACACGGGTCGACATGCTCGAGAAGCCTAGTCCCCACCCCTTGCCCCACACGCGCGCAACGCGGGTTCTCCGGCGGAGCCAGCGAGTGGGCAGTCCGCTCGCCTTCCCGAGTGGCAGTCGAGCCGCCTTCCCGAGTGGCAGTCCGCCGGAGCGGACACAACTCAACTTGGGCTTCTTGCTTTTGTCATCCCCGTATGGCCTGCCCGAAGGGCTACCACAGATTCCCCTGGGTGCAGCCGAAAGTTTTTGCGAGGAACGAGCAAAAAGTTTTAGCGGCACCCAGGGGAATCTGTGGTTGGCTTTGCCAGGCCATGCGGGGATGACAAAAGCAAGAAGCCCCCGCAGTTGCAGTTGAGTCATCCTTGGCGGCCTGCCCGCCGGCGAGGCGCTTTTCAGCCTTAAAGCCCTTAAAGCTCTTCAAGCTCTTCAAGCTCTTCAAGCCCTTCAAGCCCTTCAAGCTCTTCGAAAGCGAACGCGCTGGCGCGCTCTCAAGATCAAAAGCGGGCTGGGGAGGCCGCCAGTGGGGGGGTGAAGGGCGTCGGTTCCCCCACCGCATGACCTGGCGGAGCCAACCACACTTCGCCGGGGTTGTCCAAAAAACTTTTGCTCGTTCCTCACAAAACTTTTTCAGGACAACCCCGGCGAAGTGTGGTTGCCCTTCGGGCAGGCCATACGGTGGGGGAACCGAGGCCCTCCACTGCGGTGCGACCACAGCGCGCTACGCGCGCCGAAAAGCCGCGCTGCGCGCGCCGAGAGGGCGTGTGGGGGTGCAGAGGGGCTTGCGGGCTCTCGCCTCCCCACCGCCTGCGGCACGCCGGCAGGGTGATCGAACCGGCGTTGTCGGTGCCTTCTGGCATGCTGGCGCCCGTGTCGAGCCGACTGGTCCTCCTGGACTCCGCCAGCCTGTACTTCCGGGCGTTCTACGCGCTGCCCGAGTCGATGACCGCGCCCGACGGCACACCGGTCAACGCCGTGCGCGGCTTCATCGACACCATCACCAAGGTGATCACCGACCGCGGCGCCACCCGGCTGGTCGCGTGCCTGGACGCCGACTGGCGGCCGGAGTTCCGCGTCGCCGCCCTGCCCTCCTACAAGGCGCACCGGGTGGCGGAGGGCGGTGTCGGCGGTGAGGAGGACGTGCCCGACACCCTCACCCCGCAGGTCCCGATCATCCTCGACGTGCTCGACGCGGTCGGCATCGCCACCGCCGAGGCCGTCGGCTACGAGGCCGACGACGTGATCGGCACCCTCGCCGCGCGCGAGACGACCGACCCGGTGGAGGTCATCACCGGCGACCGCGACCTGTTCCAGGTGGTGCGCGACGAGCCGGTGCCGGTGCGCGTGCTCTACCTGGGTCGCGGCTGGGCCAAGGCCGAGCTGCTCGGGCCGGTGGAGCTGGCCGCCAAGTACGGCCTGCCCGAGACCGACGCGGGCCCCGCCTACGCGGGCATGGCTGTGCTGCGCGGCGACCCGTCCGACGGGCTGCCCGGCGTGGCCGGGATCGGCGAGAAGACCGCCGCCAAGCTGGTCAAGGAGTTCGGGTCCCTCCAGGCCGTGCTGGACGCCGTGCACGACCCGCGCGACCGCAAGCTCACCACCCGCGCCCGCACGGCCCTGCTGGCCGCCCAGGACTACCTGGCCGTCGCACCCACGGTGGTCAACGTGGCCACCGACGCGAAGATCCTCCAGGACCGGCCCGACGACGTCCCCGTGGCACCCGCCGACCGCGACCGCGTCGAGGAGCTCACGCAGCGGTGGGGCCTGGGCAGCTCACTGCCCAGGCTCCTCAACGCCCTCGAACGCCGCCGGGGTTAGAAGAACGTCCCCGCCCACGGCACCTCGTCACCGGCGAACAACTTGTCCGCCCGCTTCAGCACGTCCTTGGACGCGCCCGCGAAGTGACCCGTCATGGCCAGCGCCGAGAACGACACGTCACCCAGGTAGGCCGCGCCGAGCACCTCCACGTCCACCACGAACTCCGGCTCGGCGTCGGTCCGCGAAGCACCCGAAGAGGTGACCCGGTAGGAGCCCTCGTTCTCCGGCAGGTACCGGTCCCGCACCCCGACCACGACCGGCTCGGCGTCACCGTAGGTCCGCGCGGCCAGTGCCGCCGGGACGTCCAGCAGCCGCAACCACGTCTCGTCGGCCACGTCCTCCACGAACACGGCCCGCCGGTCCACCACGAGCCACTCCAGCGGCTCGTCCAACGGACGCCCGTGCGCGAACACCTCGCCCACCAGGTCCACCCGCAGCGCGAACCCCCACAGGTCCGCCCACGCCCGCTCGTTGCCCGCCCAGAGGTCCGTCACCTCCAGCACGGTCGGCTTCTCCACGCCCCGGTCCCACGAGCCGGGCTCGACCTTGTAGACCAGGTAGCCGTCGTCGCCGTCCTCGCCCGAGCACACCGCGAACCGCAGCTTCTCCCGGCCCTCGGCGGGCCGCACCACGTTCAGGTCCCACCACCCCGACCACCGCCCGATCGTGCCCGCCCGACCGGGTGACAAGCGCTCGAACAGCTTCCGCACCAGCGGCGCGGCCTCGTCCGCCGGCACCAGCCGCACCCGACCCGTGATCGGCACCCTGGGCGTCGCCTGCCTCTTGCGGATGCGGACCTCCCGGTACCGGGTGGCCACCCCGTAGCCGAACCGCTCGTAGATCACGCCCTCGCTCGCGCGCAGGGTCGCCGCCACGTCCCCGCCGTCCCGCAGCGCCTTCAACTGCGTCCGCTGCAACGCGCTGAGCACCCCGCGCCGCGTCCAGTCCGCCCGCACCCCGACCCGCGACACCGCCGCCATCGGCACCACGGCACCACCGGGCACCGCCAACGCCGACGGGAACGACTGCACCGTGCCCACGAGGTCGTCACCGGAGTACGCGCCGAACGCCCGCCCCGGCTCGTACGTCCCCTTCACCACCTCCCACAGCTCGTCGGGCGCGGGAGCGTGGTGCAAGGTGCCCCGGAACAGGCTGTGGGCAGCCCGCCGCTGGGCTTCGTCGTCGAGAACACGGATGTCGAGGTCGGTCACACGCCGATCGTGCCTGCCGCACACGTGAACCGCCATCGCATTAAAAACGGCGAGGCCGCCCCCGGGAAAACCCGGGGGCGGCCTCGAACCGGAACTCACTCAGCCGGTGGGCTGGCCGACCTCGTACTCGCCGTCCGCGGTCTTGACGGTGATCTTCACGTCCTTGTCCTTGCCGCCGATCTTCACCTTGCAGGTGAACGTGCGGTTCGGCTCCACCGGGTTCTCCCCGGTGCAGGTCGCGCTCTCCACGTCGGAGATCTTGTAGTCGTCCTTGAGGATCTTCACGATCCCGTCCTGCACGGCCGTGTTGTCGAAGATCTTCTTCTTGAACCAGCCGGGCGTGACGAAACCCAGGACGCCCACCGCGCCGACGGCCAGCACGACCACGGCGACGATCACCCACAGCAGCGCGCTGGACTTCTTCGCGGGCGGCGGCACCGCGCCGTACCCGGGCTGGCCGTACGGGTTCTGCTGCCCGTACTGGCCGTACTGCCCCGGCTGCTGACCCCACTGCTGCTGCGACGGGTCCGGCTGGCCGTAGGGGTTCTGCGGCTGCTGCTGGGTCGGGTCGTAACCGCCGGGGTACTGCTGCGTGTACTGCTGCTGCTGCGCGGGCTGCTGCCCCCACTGCGGCTGCTGCTGCGACGGGTCCGGCTGCCCGTAACCGGGCTGCTGAGCGGGGAAACCACCCGACGGCGTGCCGGGGTACCCGCCGCCACCGTAGGGCTGCTGGCCCCACTGCTGCTGCGGGTCGTTCCCTCCGGACGGTCCGTACGGACTGGTCATGCTCGGCCTCCGACGGTCGGTAGAGGAAAAACGGTGTTCATGCCTTGCGGGCGCGATCAAACCACAGAGCCGCCGGGCACACCCAGCCACCCCGCGAACCTTTCTCAGACCGTGGCCATCGCCACCACCCCTCGGCGCAACGCCTCCACCGCCCGTTTGGCCGTACCGCCCACCGGGTCGTCCGTCCCGACCACGTCCCGGATCTGGTCCAGGAAGTCGATCACCTGCCGGCACCAGCGCACGAAGTCGCCCGCGCCCAGCTCCGTGCCCGACGCCTCGGCCGAGCCGAGCACCTTCTCCAGCGACTCGCCCCGCGCCCACCGGTACACCGGCCACGCGAACCCCGGGTCCGGCTGGCGCGTGCGGTCCAGCTTGTGCCGGCGCTCGTCGTCCTCCAGCTCCGCCCACAGCCGCGCGGTCGCCGTCAACGCGTCGGTCACCGCACCCGGCGGCAGCCGCGTCTCCAGCGGACCGTCCCGCCGCGCCTCGTAGACCAGCGCCGACACCACCGCCGCCAGCTCCGGCGCCTCCAGGTCCCGCCACACCCCGTGCCGCAGGCACTCCGCCGCCAGCAGGTCCGACTCGCTGTAGATGCGGGTCAGCCGCTTGCCGTGCTCGGTGACCTCCTCACCCGGACCCGACTCCTCCTCGTGCAGGTAGCCGCGCTCCCGCAGCAGCCCCCGGATGCGGTCGAACTGCCGCGCCAACGAGTGCGTGGTCGCCGCGACCTTCCGCTCCAGCTGCTCGGTCTCGGCCAGCAGCCGGTGGTACCGCTCGCCCCACCGGGCGTGCTCCTCGCGCTTCTCGCAGCCGTGGCACGGGTGCGCCCGCAACGCCCGCCGCAACGTCGCCAGCTCCGCGTCCTCGTCCGCCCCCGCCCGCTTCCGGCGGAACGACGGCGGCACGATCCCGGTGTTGCGCAACGACGACGCCAGGTCCCGACGCGACCGCGGCGACCGCGTGTCCACCTGCTTGGGCAACCGCATCCGGCCCAGCACCTCCACCGGCGTCGGGAAGTCCGCCGCCGACAGCCGCCCCGCCCACCGGTCCTCGGTCAGCACCAGCGGACGCGCCTCGCCCAACGGCTCCAGACCGGGGTCGATCACCACCGCCAACCCCGACCGCCGCCCCGACGGCACCGCGATCACGTCCCCCTTGCGCAACCGCTCCAGCGACGCCGCCGCCTCCGCCCGCCGCGCGGACGTGTTCTGCCGCGCCAACGCCTTCTCCCGGTCCGCGACCCGCCGCCGCAGCGACGCGTACTCGGTGAAGTCGCCCAGGTGGCACGCCATCGCCTCGGCGTAACCCCCCAGCGCCTCCCGGTTGCGCTCGATGCGCCGCGCCAGCCCCACCACCGACCGGTCGGCCTGGAACTGCGCGAACGACTGCTCCAGGATCTCCCGCGCCGCCGCCGCGCCCAGCTGGTGCACCAGGTTGACGGCCATGTTGTAGCCCGGCCGGAACGACGACCGCAGCGGGTAGGTCCGCGTCGACGCGAGCCCGGCCACCGCCTTCGGATCAACGCCCGGCTGCCACACCACGACGGCGTGCCCCTCGACGTCGATCCCCCGCCGCCCCGCACGCCCGGTGAGCTGCGTGTACTCCCCCGGCGTCAGGTCGACGTGCGCCTCGCCGTTGTACTTGACCAGCTTCTCCAGCACCACGGTCCGAGCGGGCATGTTGATGCCCAGCGCGAGCGTCTCGGTCGCGAAAACGACCTTCACCAACCCGCGGACGAACAGCTCCTCGACGGTCTCCTTGAACGCCGGCAACAACCCGGCGTGGTGACTCGCGATGCCCCGCTCCAGGGCCTCCCGCCACTCCCAGTACCCCAGCACCATCAGGTCGCCCTGGGGCAGATCCTTGGTCTTCTCCTCGATGACCGCGCGGATCTCCTCGATCTCCGCATCGGTGTTGAGCCGCAGCCCGGCCCGCACGCACTGCACCACCGCCGCGTCACACCCGGCCCGACTGAACACGAAGTCGATCGCCGGCAACAACCCGGCACCGTCCAGCCGCTGCACGATGTCCACCCGAGACGGCGGCTTGAACCCACTCGACCGAGGAGGCCTCCCAGCCCCCTTGCCATTCCGCCCCCGACTCCACGGCACGTGAAACCGAGCCAGGTCCTCCGTGTGCCGCAGCAACTGCGGGTTGATCCGAGCGGCCCCGTCCGGCCCTTCACCGGCGAACAGATCCATCATCCGCCCGCCCGCCATCATGTGCTGCCACAACGGCACAGGCCGGTGCTCGTCCACGACCACCGTCGTGTCCCCCCGCACCTCGACCAGCCACTCGCCGAACTCCTCGGCATTCGACACGGTCGCGGACAGCGACACCAACCGCACCGCCTCCGGCAGGTGCAGGATCACTTCCTCCCACACCGGCCCCCGGAACCGGTCGGCCAGGTAGTGCACCTCGTCCATCACGACATACGCCAGGTTGTCCAACGTCGAGGACCCGGCGTAGAGCATGTTCCGCAACACCTCGGTGGTCATCACCACCACAGGCGCACCGCCGTTGACCGAGGTGTCACCGGTCAGCAGCCCGACGTTCTTGGCCCCGTACCGCGCGACGAGGTCGGCGTACTTCTGGTTCGACAGGGCTTTGATCGGCGTCGTGTAGAAGCACTTGCGCCCCTCCGACAACGCCAGGTGCACGGCGAACTCACCCACCACCGTCTTGCCCGCACCGGTGGGCGCGCACACCAGCACCCCGTGCCCGTCCTCCAGCGCCTCACAGGCACGCTGCTGGAACGGGTCGAGGTCGAACGAGAGGACCGAGAGGAAGTCGGTCAGCTTGGGCCGTGATGACCGCTTGCGGAAGTCCGCGTAGGCATCGGCCGGAGACCGCGAGGAGCGTGACACCCCTCAAGGCTGTCACATGGCACCGACAAAAGCTCCGTTCTTTGCCCCGCCCCCAGGTGTCGCGCCCACCCGCCCAGGTTGCGCGCACTCAACCTCCACTGAAGCAATAGAGACCACCAACCACAACGACCGCAGTGCACCACCGGCACACCCCCCACCCCAGTCCGCCGTTCGGACCCGCCAGCCGCAAGCCCACGCCACCACCACCCACCGCCCGCGCCGCTTTTCCACCGAAGGCGCGCTTTTCCGCCGAAGGCGCACGCCCGGAGGGCGGATTGCGTTTCGCCGTGCTGCCAAGCCCACAGGAAGGGCCTCGGTTTCTTTCCCCGTCCGGCCTGGGCGCAGCCCAACCACGCTTGGCCCGTTTCTGCAACCAGCTTTTCCGGTTGCGGAAACGGGCCACGCGTGGTTGCCTCCGGCAGGCCGGACGGGGAAAGAAACCGACGCCCTTCCCCCCGGGGGCCTGCCGCGCGGCGAGCGCTTGCTTTTGATCTTGAGAGCGCGCAGCGCGTTCAAGCTTGTGGGCGCTGCGCGCCTCTCAAGAGCGCGAAGCGCGTCCCGTTCGAAGATCTTGAAGATCTTGAAATCATGAAAAGAAAAGCGAAAAGCGCCTCGCCGGCGGGCAGGCCGCCAAGGATGGACGGAAGAACAAGGGCGGGGGCTTTTCCGTCATCCCCGTATGGCCTGGCAAAGCCAACCACACTTTCCTGGGGTTGCCGCTAAAAATTTTTGCTCGTCCCTCACAAAAATTTTCGGCTGCAACCCCAGGAAAGTGTGGTAGCCCTTCGGGCAGGCCATACGGGGATGACGGAAAAGCCCAGAGAGAGGTCTGCTGCGCTAGCTCACACGAGCGCCCTGCGGGCGCAAAAGCAGCGCCCTGCGGGCGCAAAGCAACGCCCTTCGGCCGAAAGCACGCCCTTCGGGCAAAAGCACGGCCTTCGGGTGCGTCACACGGCCGGGCTGACCGCCGTCAACGCCCCCGGCCTGCACGAAACCTCCAACGGCAGCCCGTGCACCCGCTCCCCATCCGCATACCCGACCCACCCCGGCCCGGCCAGCCGCACCGCCGAAGCCCGCAGCGTCCGCACCGCCGGGTGGTCCACGTGCCGCCCCGTGCGCAAGGTCGGCAGCATCCTCAACAACGTCCGCCGAGGAGCCGCGCTCACCACCGTCACGTCGAACAAGCCGTCAGCCGGATCGGCGTCCGGGCACACCGGAATGCCGCCGCCATAACTGGTCGTGTTCCCGATCGCGACCAGCAACGCGTCCAACTCCAGCGTGCCGCCCTCGGTCTCCACCACCAACCGCTCCGGCCTCAACCCCGCCAACTCGGCCAGGATCGCCAGGTCGTACCGCCGAGGCCCGGCCGGCCACCGCATGGCGTTGGCCCGCTCGTTGACCGCCGAGTCGAACCCGGCGCACAGCACGGTCGCGAACCACGTCCCGTTGCCCACCCGACCCAGGTCCAACGACCGCCGAGCCCCATCGCACAACGCCCCGACCACGTCATCGACCGACAGCGTCCCCAACGCCGTAGCCAGGTCGTTCCCGGTCCCCGCCGGCACGACGGCCAACGCCGTGGACGTCCCGGCACACGCCTGGACGCCCAAGTGGGCACCGCCGTCGCCGCCCAGAACCACCAGCACGTCCACACCGTCGTCCACGGCCCGCCGCGCCAACGCCAGCGTGCCCTCGGCCGACGAAGCCACGTGCAGGTCCAGCGAGTCCACGGCGGTGCGCAACCGAGCGGCGACCGTGCCCGCCATGCGGGCGGCCCGGCCCTTGCCCGACGCGGGGCAAACCAGGAGGGCGGCCCGGGTCATGTGGCGTCGTCGTATCGGACGCGATGGGGTTCCTCAGGGGCCACCGACGCCGGCTCCTCCGAAGGATCGGAGCCGTCGACGCCCGACGGGGTGTAGTCGAACGGGGAAGCCTCGTCGTCGGCGAGGTCGTCCCAGCCCTCGGCCTTGCGCTTGCGTGCCGCGCGCTTGTCGTGGATGCGGGCGATCTGGATCGCCAGCTCGAACAACAACGTCAACGCGACGGCCAGCGCGACCATCGAGATGGGGTCGGTGCCCGGCGTGGCGACCGCGGCGAAGATGAACAGCGCGAAAACGATCCCACGCCGCCAACGCCGCAGCTTGTCGTAGGTCAGCACCCCGACCAGGTTCAGCATCACCACGATCAACGGCAGCTCGAAGCTCACGCCGAAGATCAGCAGCAACGCCATGACGAAGCTGATGTACTCGCCCGCCGTCAGCGCGGTGATGAACTTCTCGTCACCGAAGCCCACCAGCACCGACAGGCCCTGCGGCACGACGTAGAACGCCAGCGTCGCGCCCGCCACGAACAGCACCGAGGCGCACGCCACGAACGACAGCGCGAACTTGCGCTCCTTGGCGTACAGGCCCGGCGCGATGAACCGCCACACCTGGTACAGCCACAGCGGCGCGGTCAGCGCCATGCCCGCGCCCGCGCCGACCTTCAGCCGGATCATGAAGACCTCGAACGGCTGGGTCTGCAGCAGCTGGCAGCCCTGACCGCCCTGGGTCAGGCGCTGCTCCACCGGGATGCCGCAGTACGGGGCGACGACGATGTCACCCAGGCTGGGGAGTCCGAGGATGTGCAGCTCCCACCAGAAGAAGCCGAACAGCGCGCCGCCGGCGATGATCAGCAGGGCCAGGCCCAGCCGGTGCCGGAGGTCGTACAGGTGATCCTTCAGCGACATGGTGCCGTCGGGGTTGGCCCGACGGCTCGTCAGCTTGCGGCGCTCCCGGCGCTGCTTCCACCGGGACGGACTTGCCCCCACGCTGCGGACCGTCCTTCTGGCTAGTTCTGCTTGTTCTGGAGGTTCTGCGCGCTCTGCTCGATCGGCTGCGCGACCTGCGGCTGCTGCTGCGCGGGCTGCTGCACGACCTGCTGGGGCTGCGCGGGCGGCAGCTGCTGGGGAGCGGCCTGCTGCGGCGGGGTGTCCTGCGGCTGGTCGTCCTCGCGCAGGCCCTTGGTCTCGGCCTTGAGGATCTTGGCCGAGCGGCCCAGCGAGCGCGCCATGTCGGGCAGTTTCTTCGCCCCGAACAGCAGGATGATCACCACGGCGATGATGATCAGCTCAGTAGCTCCGAGGTTACCCACGGTGGTCCTCCTGTCTGCCCCGGTCCGTCGATGGTACGCGGGGGTTGCCCTGACGGGCCCGGTCCGGACGCCGTTCGGCGAAGGCCACCCCGAGCGCGGCCAAGCGCGCCCGCAGCAGTCCGACGCCGTCGCCGACCCTGTCGCCCACCAGAGTGCTTGCGGCGCGGAAACGACGCAAGGATCCGACCAATTTGGCCACCAGAACGATCAGAAGGACCATTCCGACCAGGATCAAGACCAGGCTCGGCAAGTACGGCACGGCACCACCGTATAGGGCCTAGGTTGCCGGGAGGTGATCCGCCCGGCGCAACGCGGCCTCGGCCTGCCGGGTGACCGCCGCCACCAGGTCGGCGGGCTGCTCGACGTGCACCTCTCCGCCCAGCCCGAGCAGCAGCCGCACCATCCACGCGGTGTCGGCGTAGCGCATGAGGACCCGCGCGCGGCCGTCCTCGAGCTCGGTCAGGCCGTCCACGGGGTAGTACTCGGCGACCCACCGGGCGTCGGGTTCCAGCACCAGCACAGCGGTCTGCTGCGAGGGGTCCGGGCGGAACAGCCCCTCCGAGGTGTCGGTGGGCGTGGCGTGCGGCGGGGGCGACGCGGGCTCGTCCAGGACCTGCACGCCGTCGATGCGGTCCAGCCGGAACAGCCGGACGTCGTCGGCCAGCCGGCACCACGCTTCGAGGTAGCTGCGGCCCTCGACCAGCAGCATCCGCATGGGGTCGACGACCCGATCCGTCACCTCGTCGCGTGACGGGGTGTAGTACCGCAACCGCAAGGCGCGACCCCGACGAACCCCGTCCGACACCGCGTCCCGCACCACCGCGGTCTCCGGCGCTTCCCGCATCGCCAGGCCCACGGCCACGCCGGCGGGCTGCGCCTGGCCCACCGCAGCCTCGATCTTCGCCACGGCCCGCTGCACGGCGTCCTTGTCCACCACGCCGGGCGTCTCGGCCAGCGCGCGCAGCGCCACCAGCAGCGCGGTGGCCTCGGCGGCGGTCAGCCGCAGCGGGCGGCTCATGCCCGCGTCGAAGGTGACGGTGACCGTCTCGCCCTCGAAGGACAGGTCGATCAGGTCGCCGGGGCCGTAGCCGGGCAGGCCGCACATCCACAGCAGTTCGAGGTCCTTGCGCAGCTGGCGCGGGGTGACGTCGAAGTCGGCGGCGGCCTCGTCGATGGGGATGCCGGGCCGGGCCAGCAGGTAGGGCACCAGGGCCAGCAGCCGGGGCAGCCGGTCGGCGGAGGCGTTCACGCCCGCACCCCCGCACCGCGCAGCGCGCCGACGAGCTTCTCCCGCACGGTCTTGGCCAGCACTTCGGGTTCCAGCACGAGCACGTCGGGCCCGAACCCGGCGATCCAGGTCGCCGCCGAGTCGGGGAACCTCAGGTCGATCTCCAGCACGTCGCCGACCACGCCGTCCACTTCCCGCTCCCCCACGACCCGCGCGCGCCGCCGCACGCCCTGCGCCCGGTCCCGCGCCACCCACAGCCGCGCGGTGGCCACGGCCTGCGTCGACGGCTCGCTGCGCTTGACGAAGCTGAGCAGGTCGACGTCGGCGGGCCGCTCCACGACGCCGGGCTTGCCGACCGCGCGGACGTCCCCGACGATCCGGGACAGCCGGAAGCAGCGCGGCGCGCGCCGGTCGCGGTCGTGGCCGACCAGGTACCAGCGGCCCCGCCAGGCGACCACGCCCCACGGCTCGACGGTGCGGGTGCGCACCTCGACCGGCACGGGCTTGCGGTAGTCGAACTCCACCACGCGGCCTTCCTGCACGGCGGCCAGCAGCGGCGGGAAGGCGGGTTCGGAGGTGCGCACCTTCGGCTCGACGGCGGTGTGCACCTCGTGGTCCACGTCCACGCCGGCCGCGCGCAGCTTGATCAGGGCGCCGTGGGCGGCCCCGGTGAGCTGGGGCGAGTCCCACAGCCGGGCGGCCAGCGCGACCGCGGCGGCCTCGTCGGGCTCCAGGTCGACGTCGCCCAGCTCGTAGTCGCGGCGGGCGATGCGGTACCCGTCGGTGTTGTCGAACTCGGCGCTGCGCCCGATCTCCAGGGGCACGCCCAGGTCCCGCAGCTCGGTCTTGTCGCGTTCGAACATGCGGAAGAACGCCTCGTCCGTCGCGGCGTCGGAATAGCCGGGGACGATGGCGCGGATGCGCTCGGCGGTCAGGTACTGCCGGGTGGAGAGCAGGCACAGCACCAGGTTGACGAGCCGTTCGGCACGTGCGATGGCCACCGGAGAACCCTAACCCCGTCCGAACGCCCGGTGTCGCACAGACCCACCCCAAGTCCGGTGAATGGTCCATTCAGCCGCTTGTGGGGGCCGTGGTGTCCGCGAAGAACGCCCGCAGCTCGGCCGCCAGCTCCTCGGGGACGTCCTCGGCGAGGTGGTGCCCGGACTCCAGTCCCCGGCCGCGCGGGTCCGGGGTCCAGTCCCGCCACACCCCCAGCACGTCGCCGTAGAGGTCGGGCAGGTCGTCGCCCTCGGCCCACAGCACCAGCACGGGGCACTGGATCTTGACGCCGGCGGCCAGGTCCGCGTCGTCGTGCGCCCGGTCGATGCCCAGCCCGGCCCGGTAGTCCTCAACCATGCAGTGGACGGTCGCCGGGTCGTGCATGGCGGCCAGGGTGTCCTCGTCGAGGTCCTTCCCGGCCGTCCGGTACCAGGCGTCGGGGTCGGCGTTGATCACCCGTTCGGGCACTTCGGGTTGGGCCAGGAAGAACCAGTGCCACCAGCTCTGGGCGAACTCCGCGCCGCAGCGGGCCAGGGCGGACCCGATGGGGACGACGTCCAGCGCGGCCAGGTGCGTGACGCGGTCGGGGTGGTCGAGTGCGAGCCGGGTGGCGACGTACCCGCCCCGGTCGTGCCCGACGACGGCGAACCGCTCGTGGCCGAGCGCGCGCATCAGCACGGCCATGTCCCCCGCCATCGCCCGTTTCGAGTACGGCTCGTGGTCGGGGGTCGTGGGCGGCTTGGACGAGCGGCCGTAACCCCGCAGGTCCGGGCACACGACGGTGTGGTGCTCGGCGAGCAGCGGTGCCACGTGCCGCCAGGTGGTGTGGGTCCGTGGATGGCCGTGCAGCAGCAGGACGGGCGGGCCGGAGCCGCCGTGACGCACCCGCAGCTCCGCCCCGCCCGTGTCGACCGTGGTCAGCGTGAAGTCTGGGAACACAACCGGTCCCCTACCCCGCGCGGCAGTCGATCAACCCCTCTACAGGCCGATCGCGGCCAGGCCCGCCTTGGCGAACTTCTCGTCGAGGTCGCCGCTGGGCGCACCGCCCACGCCGATACCCGCGATGACCGCGCCCTCGGCCCGCACCGGCACACCGCCGGCCAGGAACAACGTCCCCGGCATGTCGCGCAGGGTCGCGCCCGCCCCGGTCACCCGGCCCGCCAGCTCGGAGGTCGCCGCGCCGAAGGAGGCAGAGGTGAACGCCTTGCGCTTGGCCGACTCCTCGGTCTGCGGACCGGCGCC
The DNA here is from genome assembly GCF_003634995.1 of Saccharothrix variisporea. Classification (GTDB taxonomy): domain Bacteria; phylum Actinomycetota; class Actinomycetes; order Mycobacteriales; family Pseudonocardiaceae; genus Actinosynnema; species Actinosynnema variisporeum. Next base: position 1,711,588 of record NZ_RBXR01000001.1, read on the forward strand.
GTCGCCGTGCAGGAGCACCACCAGGTCACCGCCCCGGTCCACCACCGCGACCGTGACCCGCTGACCCTCGGCCTCGGCGGCGTCCAGCGCGGCTTGCGCGGCCTTCACCGCGGCGTCGAGGGTGACGGCCTTGGTGGTGCGCACGACGTCGACCCCCGGGCCGCCCTGTCGCTGCACCGAGCCCTGCTCGGCGATCGCGTAGCCGCCCGCGCCGGCGATGCTCAGCGCCACCAGCACGGCCACCGTCGTCTTCCTCATCGGTTCTCCCTCGCTCGAAGTCCTGGGGACCACCCTCCCCGGCGCGGGGCCGCGTGACCTGGTGGTTCCGGTTGAACCCCGGTTCAACCCATCGGTTGACCCGCGCACCGGGCACGCCGGCCTACCGTCTGCGGCGTGTGGCTGCACCGGGCGATGCACGCGGGGTTCTACGTGCTGTTGGCGGCGTCGGCGGCGCGGTACGTCGCTTACCACGGCGTCGACTCCGTCGTGCTGGGCGTGGCCGTGGTGCTGGGTGCGCTCTACCCGGCCGGGGTGCGGTGGACGCGCGGGCTGGCGGTGGTGCTGGCGACGTGGCTGGTACTGGTGTGGCTGGCACCGAGCTTCGGGTGGTGCGCGATCCCGCTGTTCTTCCAGTGCCTGCGCCAGTTGCGGCCCCGGATCGCCGTGCCGATCGCCGGCGTGCTCACGATCGCAGTGGTGTTGGCGCAGGTCAGGCTGGCCGACGTGGTGGACCCCAGCCTGGTGCTGGGGCCGGTGGGGGTCGCGGTGATCACGGCGGCGGTGTTCTTCGACCGGCGGCGGCTGATCCACGAGGCCGGCGTGCTCCAGGAACGGCAGCGGCTGGCCCGGGAGATCCACGACACCCTCGCGCAGGGCCTGTCCAGCATCAACCTGCTGCTCGAGCTGGGCGACACCCGGCGGGCGGCGGACGTGGCCCGGGAGAACCTCGCCGAGGCGCGGCGGTTCGTGCGGGACCTGTCGCCGTTGCAGGGCCGGTCGCTGGAGGACGCGTTGCGGGGGCTGTGCGAGCGGGTCGAGGTGCACGGCGAGCCGTACCCGCTGACCGTGCAGACGGAGGTGGCGCTGCTGCGGGTGGCGCAGGGCGCGCTGGCCAACGTCCGGGAGCACGCGGAGGCGTCCACCGTGGTGGTGACCCTGTCGTACCTCGACGACGCCGTGGCGCTGGACGTCCGCGACGACGGCCGCGGTTTCGACCCGGCGGCGGTCAGCCCGCGCGAGGGCCGCGGTTACGGCCTGGCCTCGATCCGCGGGCGGATCGCCGAGCTGGGCGGCACGCTGTCGGTGGAAAGCGCGCCGGGCGAGGGCACGGCGCTGGCGGTGACGGTGCCGACGAGAACGACGGGCACGACGGGGTCGCGATGACGTTGCGGGTGCTGGTCGTGGACGACCACCCGGTGGTCCGGTTCGGGCTGGCCGGGTTGTTGCAGCGCGACTTCGAGGTGGTCGCCGAGGCCGCGACCGGCGAGGACGCCATCCGGCACGCCACCACCCTCAAGCCCGACGTCGTGCTGATGGACCTCCAGCTCGGGGCGGGCATCGACGGCGTCGAGGCCACCAAACGCATCCGGGCGCTGCCCGACCCGCCCGAGGTGGTCGTGTTGACCACGTACGACTCCGACGCCGACGTGGTCCGCGCAGTCGAGGCGGGCGCCACCGGCTACCTGCTCAAGGACGCACCGCCGGACGAGCTGGCCGACGCGGTCCGCCGCGCCGCGCAGGGCCAGACCGTGCTGTCACCCGACATCGCCAGACGGCTCATGCGCACGGTCCGCGACCCGGCGCCGGCGTTGAGCAAGCGCGAGGTGGAGATCCTGGACCACCTGGCGCGCGGCCTGTCCAACCGGGAGATCGCCAAGGCGCTGTTCATCAGCGAGGCGACGGTCAAGACGCACCTGGTGCGCATCTTCGACAAGCTGGGCGTGGAGACCAGGACGGCGGCCGTGACGACCGCCGTCGAGCGCAAGCTGATCCGCCTCACTCGCCCGTGAGCATGCCTTCGGGCAGGCCGGGGACCTCGGGCCGCAACCAGATCGGCCGCCAGTCCGCCAGCTCCACGTACCGCCGCAGCTCGGCCACGCCGGACAGCCAGCCCAGCCACGCGCCGTAGGGCGGCCGACCGTCGACGAACCCGCTCTGCACGAACGTCAGCCGGGTCCTGCCCTCGGACTCGGCCAGCTCCCAGGTGGAGACGACGGAGTCGCCCCAGTCGACGGTCATCCGCTCGCCCTCGACCAGGTCCAGGACCTTCCCGGGCTCCGGGTTGTTCTCGAAGCCGCCCATCGCGACCCGGCCGCCGGCCCACGGCTCGATGTCGATCTTCGCGCCGAACCACGTCGAGTACTCGTCCGCGTCGACCAGCGCCCGGTAGACGGCCTCCTTGGTGGCGGCGATGTCCACCGAGGCGCGCATGTCCGTGCTGGTGAAGTCCGCCTTGGGGGTCAGCTCGCGGCCTTCGAGGTGTTCGACCAGGTTGGCCAGGTTCAGCGCCCAGAACGTGTAGAGCCAGCCCAGGACACCGGTCTCCTGCACCGCGTCCGCCCAGCCCGGGAAGTGGCTCTGGGAGACGGTGACGACGGTCCCGGTCTCGTCGGGGGCCAGCGTGAACTCGACGGTCGTGTCCTCGCCGCCGACGTGCCAGGTGAAGCGCAGGGACGTGTCGTCCACGTGCAGGAGCGTCTGGCGCGGGGCGTCCCCTTCGGGTGTGTGGCGTCCCCAGAACGCGTACCGGTCGGGCAGGTCCACCTCGGCGTGCTCGGCGAGCCACACGCGCAGCTCGTCGGCCGAGGTCAGGGCCTGGTGGACGCGCTCGACCGGGACGTCGACGCGGGCGCGCAGGGTGACGGTCTCACTCATCGGTGGTCTCCTTCGGGTAGCAGGCCACGGCCAGCCGGAAGGCGTCGCCCTCCGCACCGCCGTAGCGGCGGAACAGGTCTTGCAGCGTGCTCTGGAGCTCGGCGAAGAACTCCCGCCGCTGCTCGGGCCGCACCCGGATGTCCCCGGACACGCCCAGCGACGGCAGCTCGGGCCGGTCCCGGTCGAGCGCGGCGATGTCGGCCTGGACCTGCTCGGCGAGGTCCACGAGGTACCCCAGGCTGAGCTCGTCCCGAGCCCGCCGCAGCCCCAACCGCCCGACCAACCCGGGCGAGAGCCAGTAGGCGCGGGCGGCGGCCTGGTAGAGCCCTTCGTGCACCCCGCGCACCTTGCGCTCGGACACCTGCGTGACCAGCCCGGCCTCGACCAGCCGCTTGACGTGGTAGTGCACGCGCTGCGGCGTCTGGTCGAGCACGGCGGCCACCTCGGTGCACGACTTGGGCTCGGCCAACAACCGCAGCACCTCGACGCGTTGCGGCTTGAGCAGCGCTTCGGCCTGCTCGATCTCTTCCAGGTACAGGACGTCTCTCATCGCAAAAACCACTTTGAACGTTCAGAACTTTTTTGTCAATCCTCCGGCACGAGGACGGCTCGCCCCGCTACCGGCTCATCCCCTGGTCAGCACGCCCACACGGCCCTTCTCACCGGCCGCCCAGCACACCCCCGCGCAGTCCACGGTGTCGAAGCTGCCATCCCCGAGCCGCTGCCACGTCCGCCCGCCGTCCCGGCTCACGTCACTCCCGGTCGGCCCCACCGCGATCACCGACGACCCGTGCCACGCCAGCCCCGACCGGTAGCCCACCGGCCCGCTCAGGCTCGACCACGTCCGCCCGCCGTCCCGCGAGCCGGCCAGGTTCGCCACCGCCCCGGTCGGGTTCGCGTAGTCCCCGCCGATCGCCAGCCCGTGCCGCGGGTCCCGGAACGTGACCGCGAACACCCCCGCCGAAGGCGACGACAGCAAGGGCGTGTCGGCCACCGTCCACCGCCACCCGCCGTCCGACGAGTGCAGCACCCGCGCCGTCGCCCCGCCCCCGGTGGCGATCCACGCGTCCCGACCCCCGGCCGTCGCCACGCACTGCCCACTGGCCGCGAACCCGGCCTCCCCGGGCAACGCCGGCGGGAAGTTCTCCGGCGGCACCTGCGACCACGTCCGACCACCATCAGCCGTCCGCAGCACGCGGAACCGCCCGTCCACCGGGTCGCTCATCGCCAGCCCGCGCCACCGGTCGAAGAACGCCACGCAGTCGTAGAACGCCGCCGGATCGGTGTTGCGGAACGTCTCGGTCCAGGAAGCTCCGCCGTCCACCGTCCGGTAGATCCGCGACGACTCCCCCGGCCCGATCGACAGCACGACCGCGTGCCGCGCGTCGAACGCCTGGATGTCCCGGAACTGCAGGTCAGCGGTCCCCGGAGGCCCCACCGACGCCCAGGAAGCACCGCCGTCGACCGTCCGCAGCACGGTCCCCGCGCTGCCACTCACCCACGCCACCCGGGGCGACACCGCCGACAGACCGCGCAACCGCGCGTCCACCCCGGTGGGCCGCATCTCCCAACCCGAGGAAGCCGAAGCGACCGGGGCGACCAGCAGCGACCCCACCACGGCCGCGACAAGCAGAAGGCTCTTCATGAGGTGTGAGCCTCACGAAGAGCCTTCCGGGTCCGCTAGGGCTAGAGGGAGGAGATCAGGCGCTCCACCCGCTCGTCCACCGCGCGGAACGGGTCCTTGCACAGCACGGTCCGCTGCGCCTGGTCGTTGAGCTTCAAGTGCACCCAGTCGACGGTGAAGTCCCGCCCGGCCGCCTGCGCCGCCGCGATGAAGTCACCGCGCAGCTTGGCCCGCGTGGTCTGCGGCGGGGTGTCCTTGGCGGCCTCGATCTCGCCGTCGTCGGTCACCCGGTCGACCTGGCCCTTGCGCTGGAGCAGGTCGAAGATGCCCCGGCCGCGCCGGATGTCGTGGTAGGCGAGGTCGAGCTGGGCGATGCGCGGGTTGGACAGGTCCATGTCGTGCTTGGCCTGGTAGCGCTCCATCAGGCGGTACTTGATGGCCCAGTCGATCTCGCGGTCGATCTTGGACAGGTCCTCCGCCTCGACCGCGTCCAGCGTGCGGCCCCACAGCTCCAGCACGCGCTCGGCCATCGGGTCCGGCGCCCGCTTGGCCACGTGCTCGACGGCCCGCTCGTAGTACTCGCGCTGGATGTCCAGCGCCGAGGCCTCCTTGCCGCCCGCCAGGCGCACGGTCCGCCGCCCGGTCAGGTCGTGGCTGATCTCGCGGATGGCCCGGATCGGGTTGTCCAGGCTGAAGTCGCGGAACTGGACGCCCTGCTCGATCATCTCCAGGACCAGGTTCGCGCTGCCCACCTTGAGCAGCGTGGTCACCTCGGACATGTTCGAGTCGCCGACGATCACGTGCAGGCGGCGGTACCGCTCGGCGTCGGCGTGCGGTTCGTCGCGGGTGTTGATGATGGGTCGGGACCGGGTCGTGGCACTGGACACCCCCTCCCAGATGTGCTCGGCGCGCTGGGACAGGCAGTACACGGCGCCGCGCGGGGTCTGGAGCACCTTGCCCGCGCCGCAGATGAGCTGCCGGGTCACCAGGAACGGCAGCAGCACGTCCGCGATCCGCGAGAACTCCCCGGCCCGTGCGACCAGGTAGTTCTCGTGGCAGCCGTAGGAGTTGCCCGCCGAGTCGGTGTTGTTCTTGAACAGGAAGATGTCGCCCCCGATGCCCTCGTCGGCGAGCCTGCGCTCGGCGTCGACGAGCAGGTCCTCGAGGATTCGTTCGCCGGCTTTGTCGTGCGTCACCAACTGGGCGAGGTCGTCGCACTCCGCGGTCGCGTACTCGGGGTGCGACCCCACGTCCAGGTAGAGCCGAGAGCCGTTGCGCAGGAACACGTTCGAGGAACGGCCCCACGAGACGACCCGGCGGAACAGATACCGCGCGACCTCATCCGGGGACAGCCTGCGCTGCCCGTGGAAGGTGCAGGTCACCCCGAACTCAGTCTCAATGCCGAAGATCCGCCGCTGCATCCCTCAACAGTAGGCGCATTCGGTCGTTTCCTCAGTGATCCAATCGGGCGGCGCGCGGTGTTCGCCGATAACGTTCTTGTGTGCTCCGACGAGTGAACCGCCTGGACGAGGCCCTGATGAGGCAGAGCGGGCGCCTGCCCGCCTCCTCGCTCGACCGGGGGATGAAAAAACTTTCGAAGGCGGCCAACCACAGCGTGCTGTGGCTGTGCGTGGCCGGCGTGCTCGCGCTGCGCAAGGGTCGGCCGCGGCGGGCCGGGCTGCGCGGGGTGGCCTCGATCGCGGGGGCGAGCTTCAGCGCGAGCCTGGTCGCCAAGCGCCTGTTCCCGCGAAGGCGGCCGGCCGCCGAGCTGCTGCCCGTGCACCGGAGGCTGACCAAGCGGCCCACGTCGTCGTCGTTCCCGTCCGGGCACGCGGCGTCGGCGGCGGCGTTCACCACGGCGGTGGCGATGGAGTCGCCCGCGCTGGCGGTCGCGGTCGCTCCGGTGGCGGCGGCGGTGGCGTACTCGCGGGTGCACACCGGGGTGCACTGGCCCTCCGACGTGGCCGCCGGCGCGCTCATCGGGACCGGCGCGGCCCTGCTGACCAGGCGTTGGTGGCCGATCGGGCAGAACGAGGCGGCCTCGGCGCGCGAGCACCACACCCTGGACGCGCTGGAGGACGGTGAGGGGCTGGTCGTGGTGGTCAACCCGGCGTCGGGCTTCGGCGGCGACCCGTCGGAGGACATCGCGCGGGCGTGGCCGAAGGCGCGGCTGGTGGACGTGGACGACCTGGACACCGTGGTCGCCGACTACAACCCGCGCGCGCTGGGCGTGGCCGGCGGGGACGGGACGGTCGCGGCGGTCGCGGCCGTGGCGGCGGCGAACCGGCTGCCGCTGGTGCTCATCCCGGCGGGCACCCTGAACCACTTCGCCCGGGACGTCGGCGTGACCGGCCTGGACGACTCGGTGCGCGCGGTGGCGGCGGGTGACGGCGTGCTGGTGGACCTGGCGGCGGTGACCGTGGACGGCGAAGGTCCGCGCTGGTTCGTCAACACGGCGTCGTTGGGTGGCTACCCCGACATGGTCCAGCTGCGCGAGAAGTTGCAGGACCGGTGGGGCAAGTGGCCGGCGGCGGTGATCGCGCTGTTCAAGGTCCTGCGCACGTCCCGCCCGCTGCGCGTGGAGCTCAACGGCGAGCGGCACCTGGTGTGGATGCTGTTCGTGGGCAACGGCCCGTACCGGCCCAAGGGTTTCGCGCCCACCATGCGCCCGGCGCTGGACCGGGGCCTGATGGACGTGCGGTACATCCGGGCGGACACCCGGTTCTCGCGGGTCAGGTTCTTCGTCGGCGCGCTGCTGGGGTCGCTGAACAGCAGCCGCACCTACCGCCACCTGGAAACGCGCTGGCTGGACGTGCGCGTGCTGGACGGTTCGGTCGCGATCGCCACGGACGGCGAGGTGGGCCCGACCGGTTCGCAGTTCGCCTTCCGCGCCCGCCCGGCGGCCCTGGCCATCTACCGCCCCTGACCGGTATCGTTTGACCCAGTCAACGGTTCTGTTGAGGGGGTCAACGATGTCGGTGGCAGATGTCCGGGCGTTCAACCGCTTCTACACCGGGGTGATCGGCATCCTCGACAACGCCTACCTGGACTCCCCGTACTCGTTGACCGAGGTCCGCGTGCTGTTCGAACTGTCCACGGGCGTCGCGGAGACCGCCGCCCTGCGCACCGGCCTGGGCCTGGACGCCGGCTACCTCAGCCGCATCCTGACCCGCTTCGACCGCGAGGGCCTGATCACCCGCTCGCCGTCCCCCGACGACGCCCGCCGCCAGGTCGTCGGCCTGACCGACGCCGGCCGGACCGTGCTGGCCGACCTCGACGCCCGCTCGAACGCCGAGATCGGGGCGCTGCTCGACCGCGTGCCGCCGTCCGACCTGGCGTCCCTGGTCGGGGCCATGCGACGGATCCAGCGCCTGCTCACCGGGGCCGAGCCCACCTACCTACTGCGCCCCCTCAAGCCCGGCGACCTGGGCTGGGTCGTGCACCGGCACGGCGTCCGCTACGCCGAGGAGCGCGGCTGGGACCAGACCTTCGAAGCGCTGGTCGCCCGGATCGTCGCCGACTACGTCGAACACCACGACCCGCACCGGGAGGCGGCGTGGATCGCCGAGGTGGACGGCGAGCCGGCCGGGTCGATCTTCTGCGTGAAGGCCGACGAGCACACCGCCCAACTGCGCCTGCTGCTGGTCGAGCCCCAGGCCCGGGGCCTGGGCGTGGGAAAACGCCTGGTCGAGGAGTGCGTCCGCTTCGCCCGCGGCGCCGGCTACCGGCGGATCGTGCTGGAGACGGTGTCCGACGTCGAGGTGGCCCGCGGCATCTACAAGCGCGCCGGGTTCGAGCCCGTCGAAGCCAAGCCGGTCCGCAAGTGGGGCGCGGACCTGGTCGAGGAGACCTGGACACTCGACCTGCGAGTGTGACAGTCCGCACCGGAGCGACGACATACGGTCGAAGGCGCCGCTCCCACCGGAGGTCGACCCGTGCACCCAATCGCCCTCTACTACCCCTACGTCCACCTCCGCGACGAGCGCTGGCTCAAATGCGCCGCGCTCTACTGGCCGCGCCTGGCCAGGCTCCGGGTCGGCGACTACACGCCCGAAGACTCGCCCACGGCACGCGCGCTCGCCCAGGAACTGGACTGGCTGCTCGAAGTAGACCCTCGGCGCGCCGCCATGTCGGTGGAGAAGTTGCACCCGATCACCGACCAGCCTTCGGCGCACGCCGCCTTGTCCGGCTGGACGCTGCCGAAGCTGACCGAGGTGCTGCTCGGTGACGGCTTCACGGGACCCGCTCGATCCGACGCGCTGGACCTGTTCGTGCTCACAGCCTTCGAGACCTTGGTCCCCGCCGACCCGGACGGCAGGCGGCGGGCCTGACGGACCTGACCGACGTCCGCGACGTCGAGGTCTACCGGGCCTACCTCGAGGACGAGGTGCGGAGCAAGGTCAGCCGGGAACTGGACCGCCTCAAGCGCGAACTCCGGGGTGTCGGGTTCGAGTCGGTGAAGGCGCTGGTGAACATCAAGTCGCCGCTGTCCTTGCCGTCGGGGGTGGCCGCCGCCGCCACGTGGGCAGGGGTGCCGGTGGAGGCCACAGCGCCCGCGGCACTGGCTTCCGCCGTCGTCGCCGTGCCGGTGAGCGCGCGGGCGAAGCGGCGGAAGGTCGTGGCCGACTCGCCCGTCGGGTACCTGTTCCGGGTCGAGCGGGAGTTGGACCCCAGCGGGATGGTGCGCCGCCTGTGGCGCACGCTCGTGCCACGTTGATTCGACATGGTCGAACGGTTCCGCGCTAGAGTGATCGCGTGCCCGGTCCGATCCAGTCCATCGAGCGGGCAGCCGCGGTGCTGCGGCTGCTTGCCAGTGGTGCGCGTCGGATGGGGGTCGGCGAGCTCGCCCGAGCGCTGGAGCTGCCCAAACCCACCGTGCACGGCATCCTGCGCACGCTCCAGCTGGTCGGCTTCGTCGAACAGAGCCCCGACACCGGCAAGTACCAGCTGGGCGCGGCGCTGTTCCACATCGGTTCCAGCTACCTCGACGGCAACGAGCTGCGCACCCGCGCGCTGAACTGGTCGGACTCGCTGGCCGCCCGCAGCATGGAGAGCGTCCGCATCGGCACGCTGCACGAGGGCCAAGTCCTGGTCGTGCACCACGTCTTCCGGCCGGACAACTCCCGCCAGGTGCTCGAAGTGGGCGCACTGCTGCCCGCGCACGCCAGCGCCCTGGGCAAGGTCCTGCTGGCCAACGACCCCGTCGGGCACGTCGACGACGAGCCGCTCAAGGCGTTCACCTCCGCCACGATCACCGACCTCGACCGGCTCAGCGACGCGTTGGAGCAGGTCAGACAGCGTGGGTGGGCGTTCGAAGCGGAGGAGCTGGTCGAGGGTGAGGTGTCGCTCGCCGCGCCCATCCGGGACCGGCGGGCGGTGACGGTCGGCGCGATAGGGATCTCCGGACCCATCGAGCGGCTGTGCGATGGCGACCGGCAGCCGCGCACCGAGCTGGTGTCCTACGTGCGTGAGGCCGCGCGGTCGATCTCGCGCGAGCTCGGCGCCATCCCCTGGTAAATCGGCTGTTTCCGGAGGGTTGACATCTTGTGAGCGTCGGCACAGGATTCACGCGCACCGTACGACATTGTCGAACGGCATTCAGGCCAGAGAGGGCGCGCGGATGACCAACCAGTCGATCTTCATCGGGGAGTTCCTGGGCACCGCCCTGCTGTTGCTCCTGGGCAACGGCGTGGTGGCGGGTGTGGTGTTGGCGAGGTCGAAGTCCAACGGGGCCGGCTGGGTGGTGATCACGTTCGGCTGGGGCTTCGCCGTGCTGGCGGCGGCCTACGCGACCGCGCCCCTGTCCGGCGCGCACCTCAACCCCGCGGTGACGCTGGGCCTCGCGATCCACTCGGGCGACTGGGCCACCGTGCCGCTCTACCTGGTCGCCCAGTTCCTCGGCGCGTTCGTCGGCGCGGTCCTGTGCTACCTGGCCTACCTGGGCCAGTTCAAGGCCAACGAGGGCGAGGTGCTCGGGATCTTCTCCACCGGTCCCGAGATCCGCAACACCGTGCAGAACCTGCTCACCGAGGTCATCGCGACGTTCGTGCTGGTCTTCGTCATCCTGGCCACCGGCCAGACCAAGGGCCTGTCCACCTCGGGCACCGGCGTGCTGATCGTCGCGCTGCTCGTGGTCGGCATCGGCATGTCCCTCGGCGGCCCCACCGGGTACGCCATCAACCCCGCGCGCGACCTCGGTCCCCGCATCGCGCACGCCGTCCTGCCGATCCCCGGAAAGGGTGGATCGGACTGGGGATACGCCTGGATCCCCGTCGTTGGTCCGCTGATCGGTGGAGCATTTGCCGGTCTGGTCGACATCGCCGTCTTCTGAGGAGCAACCCCGTGAGCACTTACATCGCCGCCATCGACCAGGGCACCACGTCATCGCGCTGCATCGTCTTCGACCACGGCGGCGGCATCGTCTCCGTGGCGCAGAAGGAGCACCGGCAGATCTTCCCCAAGCCCGGCTGGGTCGAGCACGACGCCGAGGAGATCTGGGCCAACGTGCTGGACGTGGTGCACGGCGCCCTCCAGAAGGCGTCGCTGACCGTCCACGACCTCGCCGCGGTCGGCATCACCAACCAGCGCGAGACCACCGTCGTGTGGGACAAGGCGACCGGCGTCCCCGTGCACAACGCGATCGTCTGGCAGGACACCCGCACCGACCAGCTGGTCAAGGAACTGGGCGACCAGGACCGCTTCCGCGACAAGTGCGGCCTGCCGCTGGCCACCTACTTCTCCGGCCCGAAGCTGCGTTGGCTGCTCGACCACGTCGACGGCCTGCGCGAGCGCGGTGAGCGGGGCGAGGTGCTGTTCGGCACCATGGACACCTGGCTGATCTGGAAGCTCACCGGCCGCCACGTCACCGACGTCACCAACGCCAGCCGCACCATGCTGATGAACCTGGAGACGCTCGACTGGGACGACGAGCTGGTCGAGGCGATCGGCGTGCCGAAGGCGATGCTGCCGGAGATCCGCTCCTCCGCCGAGGTCTACGGCCACGCGACCGGCACCCTCGAAGGCGTCCCGGTGGCCTCCGCGCTGGGCGACCAGCAGGCGGCCCTGTTCGGCCAGACCTGCTACTCCCCCGGCGAGGGCAAGTGCACCTACGGGACCGGCAGCTTCCTGCTGGTCAACACCGGTGACAAGCCGATCCTGTCGCAGAACGGCCTGCTCACCACGGTCGGCTACAAGATCGGCGACCAGCCCGCGTCCTACGCGCTCGAAGGCGCGATCGCGGTGACCGGCGCGCTGGTGCAGTGGTTCCGCGACAAGATGGGCCTGATCTCGTCCGCTCCCGAGATCGAGACGCTGGCCCGGTCGGTCGAGGACAACGGCGGCGCGTACTTCGTGCCCGCGTTCTCCGGCCTGTTCGCGCCGCACTGGCGCTCCGACGCGCGCGGCGTCATCGCGGGCCTCACCGGCTACATCGACAAGGGCCACATCGCGCGCGCCGTGCTGGAGGCGACCGCGTGGCAGACCCGCGAGGTCGTGGACGCGATGAACGCCGACTCCGGCGTGGACCTGACGACGCTGAAGGTCGACGGCGGCATGACCGCCAACAACCTGCTGATGGGTTTCCTGGCCGACGTCCTGGACGTGCCCGTGGTGCGCCCGATCATCGCCGAGACCACCTGCCTGGGCGCGGCGTACGCGGCCGGTCTGGCGGTCGGCTACTGGTCGGACACCGAGTCGCTGCGGGAGAACTGGCACAAGGCCGCCGAGTGGCTGCCGTCCATGGACGCGAAGACCAGGGACAAGGGATACCGCAAGTGGAAGAAGGCGGTCGAGCGGACCGTCGGCTGGATCGACGAGGACGACAACGATGAGTGAGCAGCGGGCCAGGGCACGCGAGGCGCTGGGACAGGGCGCGTTCGACCTGGTCGTGATCGGTGGCGGCGCCCTGGGCATCGCCACGACGTGGGCGGCGGCCCGGTCGGGCCTGCGGGTGGCGCTGGTGGAGGCCGGTGACTTCGCCGGCGCCACCTCCAGCGCCTCGTCCAAGCTCGTGCACGGCGGGCTGCGGTACCTGGCGATGGGCCCGAGCGCCGTGCCGATGGTGCGCGAGAACCACGCCGAACGGCGCGCGCTGGGCGACCGGTTGGCGCCGCACCTGGTCCGGCCCCTGCCGTTCCTGGTGCCGGTCTACCGGGGCGGGCCGCACTCGCGGCCCGTCCTGGGCGCGGGCGTGATGCTGTACTCGGCGCTGTCCGGGTTCGGCGACGGCTTGGGCAAGGTGCTGTCGGTGCGGCGGGCCCAGGAGTACGTGCCGCAGATCCGGACGACCGGCCTGCGCGGCGCGGCCCTGTACTACGACCACCAGATGAACGACAGCCGCGTCGCCATCACGGCGGCGCGCGCGGCGGCCGAGGCCGGGGCGGTCCTCCTGAACCACGTCGAGGTGGTGGCCCTGCGCAAGCGCGGCTCCCTCGTCACCGGCGTGGAGCTCCGCGACCGCCTGGACGGCTCGTCCTTCGGGGTGGACGCCACGGTGGTGGTCAACGCGACCGGCCCGTGGCTGGACGTGGTGCGCCGCATGGAGGACCCGTCGGCCGCGCCGAGCATCCGCCTGTCCAAGGGCGCGCACCTGGTGCTGCGGACGGACACCCCGTGGCGTGCGGCCATGACCATCCCGGTGGACGACGTGCGCGTGTCGTTCGCGATCCCGTGGGAGGGCCAACTCCTCCTCGGTACGACCGACGAGGCCTACGAAGGCGACCCCGCCGAGGTGTCGTGCTCGGAGGCCGACATCGCGCAGATCCTGGGCGAGGCGTCCACCGGCATCCAGTCCGAGGCTCTGGACCGGTCCAAGCTCGCCTACTCCTTCGCGGGCCTGCGCGTGCTGCCCGGCGGGGCGGGCGACACCAGCCACGCCAAGCGCGAAACGGTCATCACCGCGGGCCGCGGCGGCATGATCAGCGTGGCCGGCGGCAAGTGGACCACGTTCCGCCGCATCGGCGGCGCCGTCCTGGCACGGGTGGGCGAGGCCCTGGGCCGCGACCTGTCCCACGCCTTCGACGGCGTCCCGTCCGCCCTCCCCGGCGCGGCTCTGCCCGATCGGGTGGGTGCCGTGTTGGAACGCGAACTCCCCACCTTGCCCGACGACGTGGTCAAGCACCTGGCCACGCACTACGGCACGGTGAGCCACGAGGTCCTGGCCCTGGCCCTGGAGGACCCGAGCCTGTTGGACCGCGTGCACCCGGACGGTCCCGACATCTGGGCCCAGGTCGCACACGCGAAGCGCTACGAGTGGGCGACGGAGGTGGACGACGTCCTGCGCCGCCGGACCACGGTCGTGGTGCGCGGCCTGGACACCCCGTCGGTCCGCGAGCGCACGGGCCGACTGCTGGCCACCGCCTGACCACCTGGTGGGGGTCGGCTGGCGAGCCGGCCCCCACCAGGCGCTCATCGAACCGGGTCCCGACGCGCGACCGACCGCACCGCCAGCGCGACCAGGCCCAACAGGCCGATCTGGCCGGCGACCAGGCCGAGCGTCGCCCACACCGGGAAGTCCGCCGGCACGGCCCGGACGGTGAGCGCGGGGCCGACCAGCACCCCGACCGACACCACCGCGTACCCGGCCGCGGTGAGCAGGCGGGGAGCCTGGCCGGGTGGCACCGCCACCTCGACCCGCAGACCCGTCTTCTCCACGCGGATCCGTGCCGCGGACGTGGGTTCTTCCACCCGGTCCGCTTCTCCTGCACCCATGCGCCAGCGTCCTTCCGCTCGGCCGGTCGGGGCCCGGGCCGGACCCCATGCACACCGGCGACCCTCCGATCCCCCGGATCCCCCCAGGCCCCCTCGGTGTGGGGGTTCGGCGGGTCGGCTGGTCGGACGCACTCGCATGAAGCGACTCCCACTGTAACGCGCAGCACACGAACTGACCAGATTCCCCACATGCTCCGCACCGAAAATGTGGCTCGACCGCACCGGCGGGGTTAGCCTGGGTCCGAGAGCGGGAGGTGCGCATGGCCGAACGGCCGGCTGTCGTGGAGCGCGTCAACGTGGCGCTGATCGCCGAAGCAGCGGCGGCGCTGGGCGAGTTGCAGGCGCGCACCGGGCTGAAGAAGGTGGACCTGGTCAACAGGGCCCTGCTGGTCTACGAGTTCATCGACGCCGAGCTGCGCGCGGGCAACAACGTCGTGCTGCGCGACCCCGACGGGCGCGACCAGCTGGTCAAGATCTTCCTGTGAGGACGGCGAAGGCCCCCGAGGGATCGCGGGGGCCTTCGCCGAGGTGGTGCGGCAGAGCTACTTCTCGTCGCCGTTGGGCGGCAGTTGCACGTCCGTCACCGGCTTCTTCTTGCCGCCCTTCGCCGGCGCGGCCGGGGTGTCGGCGGGCAGCAGCGGGGTCAGGGCCGCGCCGCTGATGCGGCGGAAGGCTCGGCGGGGGCGGTTGCGTTCCAGGACCGCCACCTCCAGCTTCGGCTGGTCGAGCAGTTCCGGCTTGCCGTTGCCGGTGCTCGTGCTGCCGGCGCTGAGGGCCTTCACCGCCACGCCCACGGCCTCGGCCAGCGGCAGGTTCTCGGCGTAGGCGTCCTTCAGGGCGTTGCCGGTCGCCTCGGCCTGCCCGCCCATCACGACGTACTGCGGCTCCTCCACGATCGACCCGTCGTAGGTCAGCCGGTAGAGGGTGTCCTCCTCGGGTTCCGTGCCGACCTCGGCGACGCAGATCTCCACCTCGAGCGGCTTGATCTGCTCGCTGAACACCGAGCCCAGGGTCTGCGCGTACACGTTCGCCAGCGACCGGCCCGTCACGTCGCGCGGGTCGTTCTGGTAGCCGCGGATGTCGGCGAAGCGGATGCCCGCCTGGCGCAGGTTCTCGAACTCGCTGTACCGACCCACGGCCGCGAAGCCGATGCGGTCGTAGATCTCGGAGACCTTGTGGAGGGTCGACGACGGGTTCTCCGCCACGAACAGCACGCCGTCGGCGTAGCGCAGCACGACCACGCTGCGGCCCCGGGCGATGCCTTTCCGGGCGTACTCCGAGCGGTCCCGGAGGATCTGCTCGGGTGAGGCGTACAACGGCAGGGTCACTGGTGCGGCTCCTACAAGTCGGCGGGTGGGGAGGAGAAGCTCAGCCCGTGGGGCTGGACCGGCGGCCTTCGACGACCGCCTCGGCGTGCGCGGCGGCCTGCTCGTCGGTCAGCTGCACGGCGCCCTCGGCGCCGGTGATCGTCACGACCACCGGGTAGATCTTCCGGATCACGTCCGGCCCGCCGGTGCCCGAGTCGTCGTCGGCCGCGTCGTAGAGCGACTCGACCGCGGTGCGCACGGCCTTCTCGACCTCCGCGTCCGGGTCGTAGAGCTTCTTCAGCGCCGACTTGGCGAACACCGAGCCCGAGCCCACGGCCGCGTAGCCCTGCGTCTCCTCGTACCGGCCGCCGGTGACGTCGTAGGACACGATCCGGCCGGCGCGGTCGGGGTCGGGCGCGTCGGTGTCGAAGCCCGCGAACAGCGGCACGACCGCCAGGCCCGCCAGCGCCGCGTCGAGGTTGCCCTTGATCATCGCCGAGAGCCGGTTCGCCTTGCCGTCCAGCGACAGCGAGACGCCCTCGATCTTCTCGTAGTGCCGCAGCTCGACCGCGAACAGCCGGACGATCTCGACCGCGATGCCCGCCGTGCCCGCGATGCCCACCGCCGAGTAGTCGTCGGTGACGAAGACCTTCTTCATGTCGCGCTGGGCGATCATGTTGCCCATCGTGGCGCGCCGGTCGCCCGCGATCACCACGCCGCCCTTGAACGTCAGCGCCACGATCGTGGTGCCGTGCGGCGCCTGCACGACCGAGCCCTCGGGGTAGTGCCGCGCGGAAGGCAGCAGTTCGGGGGCTTGGGCGCGCAGGAAGTCGGTGAACGACGACGACCCCGGCCGGAGGTAGGCCGGGGGCAGCGACGCGGCCGGGTAGTGCCCGGTCGAGCTGTGGTCCATAGGTGCGTTTTTCTCCTAGATCCGCAGGTGGCTGCTACTCGCCGCCCTTTTGCACGTACGCGCGGACGAAGTCCTCGGCGTTCTCCTCCAGCACGTCGTCGATCTCGTCGAGGATGGCGTCCACGTCCTCGCCGAGCTTCTCGCGGCGCTCCTGACCGGCGGCGGCTGCGCCGTCGGCACCGTCGTCGCCGTCGCCGCCGCCCTGCTTCTGGACCTGTTCCTGGGCCATGTCGACCTCCCCGTTTCAGCGGTCCTTGCGGTCAACATTACCCATCAGGTCCGACATTTGGTGCCTGCCACTCGGGTTTGTCGATCAACCGCGGGTGAGTGCCTCCACGAGCTGCTCGGCGGTGTCCGAGGCCTCCAGCAGCGCCCCGACGTGGGCTTTCGTCCCGCGCAGGGGCTCCAGTGTGGGGATGCGGACGAGGGATTCGCGCCCGAGGTCGAAGATCACGGAGTCCCACGAGGCCGCCGCCACCGAGGTGGGGTAGCGCTCCAGGCACCGGCCGCGGAAGTAGGCGCGGGTGTCCTCCGGCGGCGCGAGCACCGCGGCCCGCACCTCCTCCTCGCTGACCAGGCGTTTCATCGAGCCGCGGGCGACCAGCCGGTTGTACAGGCCCTTGTCCAGCCGCACGTCGGAGTACTGCAGGTCGACCAGGTGCAGCCGGGGCGAGCCCCAGGCCAGGCCGTCGCGCGCCCGGTAGCCCTCCAGCAGGCGCAGCTTGGCGGGCCAGTCCAGCCGGTCGGCGCACTCCTGCGGGTCGCGGGCCAGCGCGTCGAGCACCTCGCCCCACACGCGCAGCACCTCGCGGTCGCCGGTGCCCTCCTTGTCGATGAACTCGGAGGCGCGCTCGAAGTAGGCGTACTGCAGGTCCAATCCGGTGAACTTGCGCCCGCCGGCCAGCTCGACGCGGGTCTTGAGGGTCGGGTCGTGGCTGATCTGGTGCACCGCGCGCACCGGGTCCTGCAGGCGCAGGTCGTCGAAGCGGCGGCCGGCCTCGATCATGTCCAGCACCAGCGAGGTGGTGCCGACCTTGAGGTAGGTGGAGTACTCGGCCAGGTTCGCGTCGCCGATGATGACGTGCAGCCGGCGGTACTTGTCGGCGTCGGCGTGCGGCTCGTCGCGGGTGTTGATGATGCCGCGCTTGAGCGTGGTCTCCAGGCCGACCTCGACCTCGATGTAGTCCGAGCGCTGGGACAGCTGGAAGCCCGCCTCCTCGCCGGACGGGCCGATGCCGACCCGCCCGGAGCCCACCACGACCTGGCGGGACACGAAGAACGGCGTGAGACCCGCGATCACGGCGGTGAACGGGGTGCTGCGCTGCATCAGGTAGTTCTCGTGGGTGCCGTAGCTGGCGCCCTTGCCGTCCACGTTGTTCTTGTACAGCTGCAAGCGCGGCTGGCCGGGGACGGTGGCGGCGCGCATGGCCGCCTCCTCCATGACCCGCTCCCCCGCCTTGTCCCAGATCACCGCGTCGCGCGCGTTGGTGACCTCGGGCGCGGAGTACTCGGGGTGGGCGTGGTCGACGTAGAGCCGGGCGCCGTTGGTGAGGATGACGTTGGCGGCGCCGAGGTCCTCCACGTCGCTGTCGCCGGGGTGGCCGCCGGGCGCGCCGAGGTCGAAGCCGCGGGCGTCGCGCAGCGGCGACTCCACCTCGTAGTCCCAGCGCGCCCGCCGGGCCCGCGGTATGTCGGCGGCGGCCGCGTAGGCCAGCACCACCTGTGTGGAGGTGAGGACCGGGTTGGCGGTCGCGTCACCCGGCACCGCGATGCCGTACTCGACTTCGGTTCCCATGATCCGCCGCATACCCCGCAGCCTACGACGTACCACCGACATTCCGTGTGTGCCGCCGACGCGTTTCACCCGGCGGCCAGACCCGCCGCGGGCCGGATGCGGGACGCCCCGCGGGCCGGTCCGAAGGCCGCCAGGACGGCCAGCACGACCACGCCCGCACCCCCGACCAGCAGCGGGACCAGCGAGGCCGTGGGCCAGGCGAACACCCCGAAGGCCAGCAGCGTCAGCTCCGCGTACACCAACCCGAACAGACCCCCGCCGAGCACGCCTACCAGCGCCAACAGCACCGCCTCGGCCATCACGCCGCCTTGAAGGCCGCCCTTGGTGACGCCCAGTGCACGCCGCAGCGCCATCTCCTTGCGCCGCTCCTGCACGGAGATCGTCAAGGCGGTGCCGATGCCTGTCACGGCGACGGCCACGGACAGTCCCAGCAGCACCATCAGCATCAGGATGCCGAGGTCGAGATAGCGCTGATTCTGTGCGGTCGACTCGGCCCTGGTCCGCACGAGCACGGTCGGCGCGTCCTTCAACCCCGCCCGAACGGCGTCCTGGAACGCGGCCGGGTCGGTCCCCGGGCGCAGCGCCACCAGCACGCGGGAGGCCGGTGCGAGGGTCGTGTCGGCGATGATCGCGTCCACGTGGTCGACCAGCGTGCTGGGCACCGTGCCGACGAACGTGCCCGTCCGCGCGCCGCCGGGCAGCCCGTCGAGGGTGACCGGCTGCCCGACCACCGCGCCCATCTCGCGGGCCGTGTACTCGTCGAGCAGCACGGTGCCGGTCCGGAAGTCCGCGCCACCCGCGTGCTGCGCGGCCAGCCACGCCTTCATCCGTTCGGGGTCGACACCCGCCACGGTGGTCGGGATCTTGTCGCCGTCCTCGTCGGTCTGGGTCCCGCGGGCGGTGTGGAAGACGACGCTGCCCGCCACCTCGGGCCGGTTGACCGCGGCCGCCGCGGCCGCGTCCAGCGCCCGGCCACCGGAGTCCACGACCACGGCGTCGGGCCGGGGCTCGTTGCTGAACTCGTCCTCCAGCCGCTGCGCCGAGCCCACGGTGACGGCGAAGTAGGTGACCATCGCGGCGGACAGCAGCAGCGGCATCGCCACCGACGCCGACCGCTGCGGCACCCGCCGCACCTCGGCCGCCGCCAGCTTCCACTGCGCGCCGCCGAACCGGCTCGCGACCGACCCGAAGATCCGGCCCAGCCCCGGCACGACGACCGGTCCGAGCACGCCGAACAGGCCCGCGACCGCCGCGATGCCGGAGAACAGGATGAGGAAGATCGCCGCCATCGACCCCTTGGCCAGTACGCCCAGGACCGCCATCACCGCCGCCGCCACGACCAGGACCAGGCCGAACACCCGCCGGCGACGCACCACGGCCCGATCGGGCGTCTGCCCCTCGGACGTGCGCAGCGCGGCCAGCGGCGAGATCCGCGCGGCGGCCAGCGACGGCCGGACGGCGGCGAACGCGCTGAGCACCGCGGCGACCGACACGCCCAGCACCAGCTGCCACCCGGTCGGCAACAGCGGCGGGCTCAGCTCCACCGCGCCCAGCAGCGCGGACAGGCCCGTGACGTCGAACAGCCGCGCCAGCAGCCACGCCACCGTGCCGCCCAGCACCGAGCCCACCGCGCCCGCCACGGCACCGGTCAGCAGCGCTTCCAGCAGGTTCGACCACACCAGCGGGCCGCGGTGAGCGCCCAGGCAGCGCAGCAGGGCCGTGTGCCGCTGCCGCTGCGCGTAGACCGCGCGGAAGGTCGCCGACGCCACGAACACGGAGGTCGCCAACGCCAGGATGCTGAAGGGCAGGAACACCACGGTCAGGTCGTCGCCCAGCGGTTCGGTCCGCACGGAGGCCGCCGGGTCCACCCGGTAGCCCTCCCCCAGGGCCTGCGCGACCGCCGTCGCGTCACCGCCGATGACGTGCAGGGACAGGAAGTCCGGCGTGCCGCCCAGCCGGGCCGCCAGGCCCTCTCCCACGACGATCTTGGGCTCTTCGCCGGTCGCGCCGCGCTTGGTGATGCCCCGGACCACGACGTCGATCGGCTTGCCGGCGGCGTCGGCCACCTTCACCGACGCGCCGGGCCGCAGGCCGTGCTGGTAGGCGGTCACCCGGTCGACCGCGATCTCGCCGTCGCGGGCGGGTGACCGACCGTCCAGGATCGGCACCCGGCGCAGCCCGTCCCGGTCCACCTCGATGTCGGCCCGCGCCCGCTGCTCGCTCGCCCGGCCGTCCAGCAGCAGGTCCGCCTCGACCAGCCGCGCGGGCACGACCTGCCGCACCCCCGGCACCGCCGCGACCTTGTCCGCCACCGCCTGGTCGAGCACCGTGCGCTCGTAGGGCATCGTGCGGACCACCAGGTCGACGTCCGATGGGACGACCGGCGCACCGTCGTTGACCGCGCGGTCCATGGCTGTGCTGAGCATCAGGGACGCCAACAGACACGCAACGCCGACGACCAACGCGATACCGGGCAGCACCGCGCGACCAGGCCGAGCCCGGAACTCGGCGACCGCAAGGCGCAGGGATGTGGACAACTCTCCTCCTAGTGACACCGACCGCCACTGAAGGTAGGAACGCCGTTCGTCGCCGGGCGTCGGTCTGCGGTAGCAAGGTCCGGTACGACCTGGGGAGGATCTTGGCGTGGAACACGTGCTGGTGGTGGACGAGAACGGCACACCGGTCGGGTCGGCGACCCGGGAGCGGGTGCGCGCGGAGGGCCTGTGGCACGCCTGCGCGGCGATCGTCGTGCGGTCCCTGGACGGCGAACGGCTGTTCGTGCACCGCCGCACCGACACCAAGGACGTCTACCCCGGCTTGTACGACCCGACCTGCGGCGGCGTGGTCGCGGCGGACGAGACGCCGGACGAGTGCGCCGCGCGCGAGCTGGCCGAGGAGCTCGGCGTCCACGCCACCCCGGAGTTCTGCTTCACGACCCCGTTCGTGGACGGAACCATCCGCTACCTGGCGCACGTTTACCAGGTGCGCACGGACGGCCCGTTCACCCTCCAGCCCGAGGAAGTGGCGTGGGGCGGCTGGATGGACCTCGCCGACGTGCGCGCGAAGGTCGACGACCCCGAGTGGCCGGTGGTGCCGGACGGTCGGGCGCTGATCCTGGGGTGGTTCTCGTGCTGGGCATGATCTTCGCGATGTCGATCCCCGGCCTCGCCGTGCTGCTGGTGGCGCTGGCGGCCGGGGAACGGGTGTGGCGCGCCGTCCGCCGCCGCCGGGGTCACCCGGTCGTGTCGCGGGCGGCGTTCGACGAGTTCACCCAGATCATGCACGGCAGCAAGCGCATCGAGCTGGACGAGCGGCAGACCGAGCTGATGCGGCGCGACGACGAGGAGGACGGCGCTCCCCCGCGCGGTCCGATCGACCTCGACTCCGGCGCGGTCCGGCTCACTCCCAAGCCAGCGCCGCCCGCGTAGCCCAGTAGTCCGGCGCGGGTTCGGCCAGGTCAGCGAGGTCGCCGGGGTCC
Source organism: Saccharothrix variisporea (assembly GCF_003634995.1). Classification (GTDB taxonomy): domain Bacteria; phylum Actinomycetota; class Actinomycetes; order Mycobacteriales; family Pseudonocardiaceae; genus Actinosynnema; species Actinosynnema variisporeum. The sequence goes on from NZ_RBXR01000001.1 coordinate 1,733,287, forward strand.
AGCTCGACCTCGCCCGCCCGCAGGTTGGAGCGCAGCTGGTCCACGCTCGCCGCGCCGGAGAGCACCACGTCCACCCACGGCTGGGCGCGCACGGCGGCCAGCGCGATCGCGTCCGGACCCACGTCGTGCTTGGCGGCCAGCTCGCGCACGGCGGCGGGCGGGTCCACGGCGAGCCGCCCGTTGGCCATGCCCTCCTTGACGAACACCTCCGCACCCGACTCGTGCGCCCACGCCAGCGCCGGCCCCACCGAGGGCTCCAGCACGTTCCAGGTGGACTGGACGGCCTCGAACAGCCGCCGCCCCTCGACCTCCAGGTCCAGGGCGCGGCGCACGGTGTCCGCCTGCTTCGGCCCCGAGGTGGAGAAGCCCAGGCGCACGCCCGAGTCGCGCAGCCGGCCCAGCGCGCCCAGCAGCTCGGGGTTGCCGAACAGCGGGCTGTCGTCGGTGAGCGAGTGCACCTTGTAGAGGCCGACGTGCGCGCCGAGCAGCGCTTCGGTCTCGGCCCACTGCCGGGTGAACCGCTCCAGCGAGTGCTCCTTGACCTCGTGCGTGTCGACGTCCCGCCGCCAGTCGGCGACGTACTCGTAGCCCCACTTGCTGGACACGCGCACGTCCCGGTGTCCCCGGTCGTCCAGCCACTGCGCCAGGAACTCCTCGGCCCGGCCGTAGGAGCGGGCCGCGTCCACTCTCCGCACGCCTGCCGCGTAGGCCGCGTCGAGCACGGCGTGGCACGCGGCGCGCATGGCGTCGACGTCCCGGTCGGCGGGCAGCGCGTGCTCGCGCCCCAGGTTGATGTAGGCCGGACGACCCAGGGCAGCGAGTCCAAGAGCGAAGTCGGGCACGCCGACACCGTAACCGGCGACCGTCGCCGGCCGCCGGTCACGCGCACCTCAGGCGTCTCGGCGCAGCAGCACCAGCGCACCGCCCCCGAGCGCGACCACGAGGTACGCCACCATCACCAGACCGGCTGCCCACTGCCCCAGCGGCGCACCCGGCAGCTCCCCCGCCAGCTGTGGGGCGAGGACCGGCGGCATGATCGCGTACAGCCGGTCGTTCCACGGCGCGGGCAGCAGCAGCGTGATGCCCGGCAGCACGAACAGCAGCCCGCACAACGTCACCAACGCGCCCGCGGTGGACCGCAGCAGGAAGCCCAGACCCAGCCCGAACAGGCCCATCGTGGTCAGCGAGGCCGTGTTCGCCAGCAGCGTCGGCACCGCCTCGGACAGCGAGTCGTAGGCCGAGATCGGCTTGGGCCGGTCGCCCGTGACCAGTTCGCCGAACAGGAACCCCAGGAACGTCACCACCGCACCCACGACCACCGACACCCCGCCGACGACGGCGGTCTTGGCCAGCAGCAGCGACCGGCGGCGCGGGACGCTGACCAGGGCCGTGCGGATCATGCCGCTGCCGTACTCCGAGGTCACCGCCAGCGCGCCCAGCACACCCAGCACGAACTGCCCGAACGGCAGCACCACCACGCCCGGGTCGGCCGTGCCGAAGTGGGCCTGCACGTCCGGCGGCTGGCTGTCGTAGTCGGCGGTCATCAGGTAGGACACCAGCACGCCCGCAGCCAGCGCCAGGACCAGCGCCACCAGCAGGTAGACCGTCGAGCGGACGGTCCGCAGCTTGAGGAACTCCGAGGCCGGCACGTCGGTCATCGGGCCACCGTCCGGTACTCCACGCTGTCGTCGGTCAGCTCCAGGTAGGCGTCCTCCAGCGACGCGCTGCGCGGGGTGAGCTCGTGCACCGGGATGCGCCGGTGGGCGGCGGCCTCGCCGATGTCGTAGGCGCTCAGGCCGTGCACCAGGAGTGCACCGTCCTCGTGCCGGACGGTCGCGCCGAGGCGTTCGACCACGGCCGCCAGTTCCCGCTGGTAGCCGCCCGGACCAGGACATCCCGCTGGAACCGCTCGGTCAGCTCCCGCATCGAGGCTTCGAGGATGAGCCGGCCGCGCCCGATCACCACGACCCGGTCGGCGGTCAGCGCCATCTCGCTCATCAGGTGGCTGGACACCAGCACCGTGCGGCCCTCCGCCGCCAGGCCGCGCATCAGGTGGCGGATCCAGCGGATGCCCTCCGGGTCCAGGCCGTTGACCGGTTCGTCGAACAGCAGCACCGCCGGGTCGCCGAGCAGGGCCGCCGCGACCCCCAACCGCTGCTTCATGCCCAGCGACAACGTGCCGACCCGGCGGCGTGCGACACCGGCGAGCCCGACCTGTTCCAGCACCTCCACGACCCGCTTGACGCCGATGCCGTTGCTGCGCGCCAGGACCCGGAGGTGGTTGTAGGCGCTTCGGCCGCCGTGCACGGCGTTCGCGTCGAGGAGCGCGCCGACGTGGTGCAGCGGTCGGGGGATGTCGGCGTAGCGCCGGCCGCCGACCAGGGCCTCGCCGCTGGTGGGGCGGTCCAGGCCGAGGACCGCGCGCATGGTCGTGGACTTGCCGGCGCCGTTGGGCCCGAGGAAGCCGGCCACGTAGCCGGGTTCGACCTGGAAGCTGAGCCCGTCCACGGCCCGGTGGGCGCCGTAGCGCTTGGTGAGTTCGCGTACTTCGATCACGGCCGCCAGCGTCGTCGGGCGGGACCTCGAACGGATCGGACGGCGGTCTTCGAGCCGGGTCGGACCGTGGTCCGATGTCGGGCGCTGTCGCCCCGGATACCGTCAGCGGCGTGCGATCACGTCTGCCCGCCTGGCTGCCCACGGTCTACCTGTACCTGCTGGACGTGGTGGCGGGCGTGCTCGTGACGCTGGTCTACACCGAGTTCGTCGCGGACAGCGACGGCCCGAACTGGCTGGGCTACGCGCTCGCCGCGCTGGTCGGGCTGCCGCTGGCGGTGCGCCGGAAGTGGCCGCTGACCGTGGCGCTGGTCGTGGTGACCGCACTGGGCCTGGCCACCGTCCTGCACATGACCCGCGAGCCGTACTCGGCCGCCGCGTTCGCCCTCTACATGGCCGCCGCGACCGCGCCACGCACCCGGTCGGTGGCGGTGCTGGGGTACTCGCTGGTGGTCGGTGCGGCCACAATCTTCCACGCCGAGCCGTGGCCCGACGACGTGGGCCTGGCGATCGTGGTGGCGGTGCTGCTGAGCGGGTCGTGGGCGCTGGGCCACTCCACGCGCGTCCGCCGCGCCTTCGCCGACCGCGCCGCCGCCGACGAGGCCGCCAAGGCGGTCGCCGACGAACGGCTGCGCATCGCGCGCGAGCTGCACGACGTGGTCGCGCACAGCCTGTCGTTGATCACGGTGAAGGCGGGCATCGCCAACCACGTGGCCGACACGCAGCCGGAGCTGGCCCGGGAGGCGCTGGCCGTCATCGAGACCACGAGCCGGGGCACGCTGGTGGAGATGCGGCGGCTGCTGGGCGTGCTGCGCTCGGAGGACTCGGCGGCGGAACTGGAGCCCATGCCGGGCCTGGACGACCTCCCCGGCCTGGTCGAGCGGGCCGGGCTCGCGGGCGTGCCGGTGGAGCTGGACGTGTCCGGCGGTCCGCTGCCCGACGCGTTGGGGCTGACGGTGTACCGGATCGTGCAGGAGTCGGTGACCAACGTGGTCAAGCACGCGGCACCAGCGCGGTGTCGGGTCGAGGTGGCGGTGGGCGAGTCGTCGGTGCGGGTCGCGGTCACCGACGACGGTCCGGGGGAACGGGTGCTCACCGGTGGCGGCGGGCACGGGTTGATCGGGATGCGGGAGCGGGTGGCGGTGTACGGGGGGACGTTCGCGGCGGGTCCGCGCGGCGGTGGCGGGTTCCAGGTGCGGGCGGAGGTGCCGTTCGCGTGATCGACGTCGTGGTGGTGGACGACCAGGCGCTGCTGCGCGGCAGCTTCCGGGTGCTGGTGGACTCCGCGCCGGACCTGCGGGTCGTCGGCGAGGCCGGTGACGGGGCGGAGGCGGTGCGGGTGGTGACCCGCACGCGGCCGGACGTGGTGCTGATGGACGTGCGGATGCCCGGCATGGACGGCATCGCGGCCACGCGGGAGGTGGCGGTGTCGTCGCCGGGGTCGCGGGTGCTCATCCTGACCACGTTCGACCTGGACGAATACGTGTATTCGGCGCTGCGCGCGGGCGCCAGCGGCTTCCTGCTCAAGGACACACCGCCCGCCGAACTGCTGACCGCGATCCGGGTCGTAGCGGACGGTGACGGCCTGCTGTCGCCGTCCGTGACCAGGCGGTTGATCGCGGAGTTCGCCCGCCTGCCCGAGACCCGTGCCGTCCGCCTGGACGGCATCACCGACCGCGAACGCGAGGTGCTGGCCCTGATCGCGCGCGGCCTGTCGAACACCGAGATCACCCAGACCCTGCACCTGTCCGTGGGCACCGTGAAGACCCACATCGGACGACTGCTGCACAAGCTCCAGGCCCGCGACCGGGCACAACTGGTCATCGCGGCGTACGAGTCGGGTCTGGTGTCGGCGGGCGGCTGACCACCCACGACACCGGCCGACCACGCGCGGCGCGCACCACGAGCAGGGCCAGTCCCCACAGCAGCGCCGCTGCCGCCAGGCCGAACGCCCACGCTCCCCCGAACCGCCCGTCCAGCGCGAACCAGACCGCCCCGAGCCCGGTCCCGCCGGCCATCGCCGCGAACGCGGTGAGCAGGCCCGGAACCCGCCACCGCGCGGGCACCCGCCCACCGAGCAGGGCGCCGAACAGCGCCGCCCCGGCCGAGAACACCGCCACGCCCAGCGCCGGCCACCCCCACCAGACCAGGAGCACCCCGCCGCCCACCACCCCGAGCACGCCGAAGACCAGGAACCACAGCCACGTCCGGTCCGGACGCTCCTCCGCGGGCCGCCGCACGAACCGCCCCACGATCATCAGAGCCGGCGCGACCGCCGCGCCGGCCAGCCACAACCCGGACGTCTCCCCGTCCCGCAACGCCAGGACCAGCAGCGACACCGCCGCCGCCACGCTCGTGCCCAGCCCGACCCACAGCCCGACCCGCCGCCCGGTCCACGTCGCCACCGCGCCGACCGCCAGCACCACCACGACCGCGATCGACAGCGCCGAGAAGTGCCCCGCGTCCTTGGCCGTGAAGAAGACCGCCGCCGCGTAGCACGCCAACAGCGCCCCAGCCCACCACCCCATGCCCGGACGACTACCCGCGACCGGGCCCGGACATGCGGGAAGCCCGCCCACGCGAGGTGGACGGGCTTCCCGGGGAGAGTGCCTACAGGTACTGGCCGGTGTTGGTGGCCGTGTCGATCGCCCGACCGGACTCCTGGTTCTTGCCGGTGACGAGGGTGCGGATGTAGACGATCCGCTCCCCCTTCTTGCCGGAGATCCGGGCCCAGTCGTCCGGGTTGGTCGTGTTCGGCAGGTCCTCGTTCTCCGCGAACTCGTCCACGATCGCGTCGAGCAGGTGCCGCACCGACAGACCCGGCTGCTTGGTGTCCAGCAGCGACTTGATGGCCGCCTTCTTGGCCCGGTCGACGATGTTCTGGATCATCGCGCCGGAGTTGAAGTCCCGGAAGTACAGGACCTCCTTGTCGCCGTTGGCGTAGGTCACCTCCAGGAACCGGTTCTCCTCCGACTCCTCGTACATCCGCTCGACGGTGTGCTGCACCATGCCCTCGATGCAGGCCACCGGGTCGCCGCCGAACTCCGCCAGGTCGTCGGCGTGGATCGGCAGGTCGGGCGTGAGGTACTTGTTGAAGATGTCCTTGGCGCCCTCGGCGTCGGGACGCTCGATCTTGATCTTGACGTCGAGCCGGCCCGGCCGCAGGATCGCCGGGTCGATCATGTCCTCCCGGTTGGACGCGCCGATCACGATCACGTTCTCCAGGCCCTCGACGCCGTCGATCTCCGAGAGCAGCTGGGGGACGATCGTGGTCTCGACGTCGGAGGACACGCCGGAGCCGCGGGTGCGGAAGATCGAGTCCATCTCGTCGAAGAACACGATCACCGGGGTGCCCTCGGACGCCTTCTCGCGCGCCCGCTGGAAGATCAGCCGGATGTGCCGCTCGGTCTCGCCGACGAACTTGTTGAGCAGCTCCGGGCCCTTGATGTTGAGGAAGTAGCTCTTGGCCTCGCGCCGGTCGTCGCCGCGGGCCGCCGCGACCTGCTTGGCCAGCGAGTTCGCCACGGCCTTGGCGATGAGGGTCTTGCCGCACCCGGGAGGGCCGTAGAGCAGCACGCCCTTGGGCGGGCGCAGCTTGTACTCGCGGAACAGGTCGGCGTGCAGGAACGGCAGCTCCACCGCGTCGCGGATCTGCTCGATCTGCCGGAACAGACCACCGATGTCCTCGTACTTGACGTCCGGGACCTCCTCCAGCACGAGGTCCTCGACCTCGGCCTTGGGGACCCGCTCGTAGGCGAAGCCCGCCTTCGAGTCGACCAGCAGCGAGTCGCCCGCCTTCAACGGCGAGTCCATCAGCGGCTGCGCCAACCACACCACGCGCTCCTCGTCGGCGTGCCCGACGACCAGCGCGCGCCCGATGGAGGACCCCTCCTCGGACTCCAGCACCTCGCGCAGCGTGCAGACCTCGCCGGTCCGCTCGAAACCGCCGCCCTCGACGACGGTCAGCGCCTCGTTGAGCCGGACCGACTGGCCCAGCACCAGCGACGCCGTCTCGACCGCGGGCGACACCGAGACCCGCATGCGGCGGCCGGAGGTGAACACGTCGACCGTGCCGTCCTCGAACCGCGCCAGGAACACGCCGTAACCGCTCGGCGGCTGCGCCAGGCGGTCCACTTCCTCGCGCAGGGCGAGCAGTTGGCTCCGTGCTTCTCGAAGGGTGTCGATGAGCTTCGTATTGCGCTCGGTCAGTTGGCTGACACGTTCCGTGGCTTCCGCCAACCGCTGCTCGAGCAAGCGGACGTGCCTGGGGGATTCGGTCAGCTTGCGGCGCAACAACGCGATCTCGTCCTCCAGGAACCTGATCTGCGCTGTCAGCTCACCAGAGTTGTTGCCCTTGTTCAGCTCGCCACCCTCATCGGGCTGGCTGCCGGGATGACCGTGCTGCATGTCGGCACCCTCCTCCCGTGTTCGTACGACAACGGTACCGGCGATCACCGACAAAAGCGGCCATCGACCGGGTTCCCGGCGGTCGTGTGATCACACATTCCGCCCGCTCGGCCGGATGAACTGCTCCATATCGGTGTCTGACGGAACCTCCTGCCCGCTACGGTGCGTCCTAGTTCGGGTCACCTTTCGTGTTCCGGGCATCCTCGCCCGTCACCAGCGCAAAGTTCTAGGAGCATGTGATGTCCGTCCCCCCTCAGCAGCCGGGACCGTACGGTCAGCAGCCGGGTGGATTCGGCCAACAACCAGGCCAATTCGGTCCGCAGCAGGGGTTCGGCGGGCAGCCTGGCGGGTTCCCGCCACCGCCGCAGGGTTTCCCACAGGGTGGGCAGCAGCAGCCCTACGGGCCGCCTCCGGGTGGTTTCCCGCCGCCCGGTCACCCCGGCGCGCCGGGTGCCGGCCCGCAGCCGTACGGGCCGCCCGGCCAGTTCGGTCAGCCCGGTTACGGCCAACCGGGTGGTTTCGGTGATCCTTACGGCGCGCCGCGCAAGAAGAGCGCCCTGCCGTGGGTCCTGGGCGGTGTCGGCGTCGTCGTGATCGCCGTCGTCGCGGTCCTGCTGGTGACGCTCGTGGGCGGCAGCTCGCCCAAGGACACCGCCGAGTCCTACGTGGCCCTGCTGAACAAGAACTCCGACTCCGACGCGGACGCGGACTCGTTCCGCAAGCTGCTGTGCAAAGGCGACCAGTCGAAGTTCGACGAGTTCCGCGACAAGGCCAAGGACACCCCGGCGAGCGCGGCGACCGAGAACGACTTCAAGGACATGAAGGCCAAGCACACGCTGGGCGAGGTCACCGAGACCGGGGACAAGGCCACGGCCCAGGCGAAGGTCGCCTACTCCAACGTGCCGTCCAAGTACAAGGACCTGTTCAAGGACAAGGACTACACCATCGAGATGGTGAAGGAAGACGGCGACTGGAAGATCTGCGGCATGTACAAGGACCTCGAAGGCATCGGCAGCTGACCCACCTGCCCCAACGGCCCGTGCGCACCCCTGCGCACGGGCCGTTTTGCCTGGTCAGGCCGGTGATCAGCCCTTCGACGGCCGCCGCTGCGGCCGAGGCGGCGTGACCCCGTCGGCCAGCCGCCGGGTGGTCAGCAGGAACGCGGTGTGCGCGATCATGCGGTGCTCCGGCCGCACGGCCAGCCCCACCACGTGCCACGGCCGCACGAGGGTCTCCCACGCCTGCGGCTCGGTCCAGTGCTGCTGCTCCCGGATCGCCTCGGTCACCTTCGACAGCTGGGTCGTCGTGGCCACGTACACCACCAGGACACCACCGGGGATCAAGGCCTTCGAGATCGTCGGCAACACGTCCCAGGGCGCGAGCATGTCCAGGACGACCCGGTCCACCTCACCCTCGTGCGACGCCACGTCACCGACCGTCAACGACCAGTTACCGGGCCGCTCGCCGAAGAACTGCTCGACGTTGCGCACGGCGTGGTCGGCGTGGTCCTGGCGCACCTCGTAGGAGGTCACGCTGCCCTTCTCCCCCACGGCCCGCAGCAGCGAGCACGTCAGCGCACCCGACCCGGCCCCGGCCTCCAGCACCCGCGCACCGGGGAAGACGTCCCCGTACATCACGATCTGGGCGGCGTCCTTGGGGTAGATCACCTGCGCGCCGCGCGGCATGGACAGCACGTAGTCGGCCAGCAGGGGCCGCAGCGCCAGGAACGACGTGCCGCCCACGGACTGCACCACCGACCCCTCGGGCTGCCCGATCAGCTTGTCGTGCGACAGCGCGCCGCGGTGGGTGTGGTACTCCTTGCCCGGTTCGAGCACGATCGTGTAGTGCCGTCCCTTCGGGTCGGTCAACTGCACCCGGTCTCCGGGCTGGAACGGACCACTGGCGGTGCTCACCGCGGCGAACCTCCTGCTTAAGTGCGGAACAACAGCGCACGATGGTCGCAGAAGCCCCGCGCCCCGCCCTCAGCGGCCTCGTCGTCCGGCCGCCTCCGCGACCGAGTGGTACACCGGCCACCCGACCAGCCAGATCAGTCCCACGACGGTCATGCCCCACAACTGTCCCCACAGCGCCTGAGTGCGCCCGGGGTCCCCCACGACCAACACCAGCAGCGTGATCACCGCCGCGGTGACCGCCCACGCGAGGACGAACTTCCCCCACTCGCGCCACTCGTAGCGCACCCTCGCGCGCCCCCTTCTCGGCGGTCGCCACGGCGGCGGCCCACCGGCGAACCGGTGCGCGACCCGCTGGTCGGCCCAGCGCAGCATGCTGTGCCCGAACGCCACGCTCACACCCAGGTAGATGGCCGCGAGCCCGTGTGCGCCGTTGGCCTCGCCCCCGCCCCGCAGGTCGACCACGGTCGCCACGAGCAGCACGACGTCCACCAACGGCGTGCACACCAGCAGCACGCCACCCACCTTGCGCATGCGCAGCACGTACCGGGCGAGCAGCCCCAGGCCGAGCACGACCCACAGCCCCACTTCGCACGCCACGATCACCACGACCAACGGATCAACCACGGGACAAGCGTGCTGTTCACGGGCGGTGCGCCGCGTCGGCGACTGGATCGACCGGAGGTCATCACTTCGTAGGACGCAGCCCGCACCGGAGGTGTGTTGTGATTCCGGGGTGCAGATCCGCCCGAAACGCCGAGAAGTGCTGGTCACGCTCGGTTTCTTCACCCTCGGGACGATCATCTACGCGGGTGGGCTGGACCTGGCGCTGGGCCGCGACGACCTGCCCACCCCGCTGTGGGCGCGGCTGGCGATCCTGGCGCTCGGGTGCCTGGGCACGCTGGTCCGCCGCACGGCCCCGGCCCTGGCGCTGGTCCTCGTGTGCGGCGCGGTGCTGCTGGACCTGACCCGCGGGCTGGGCGTCCCGGTGGTGATGGTGTTCATCGACGTGCTGTTCGTGGCGACGCTGGACGGTTCGCGGCGGCTGCACCGGGTGCTGATCGGCGCGGTGGCCGTGGCCTCGCTGGGCGTGACGCTGGCCGTGGGCGTGCTCAACGCCGACTGGCGCGAGTCGCTCAACGCGGGCTTGCAGATGTTCTCGCTGGTCGTGATACCGGTGTGGTGGGCGACCAACGTCCGGCAGCACCGCGACAGCGCCGAGCAGCTGGCCCGGATCGCGGAGCTGGACCGGCGGGCGGCGGTGGACGCCGAGCGCGCCCGGATGGCGCGTGACCTGCACGACGTGGTCGCCGGGCACCTGTCGGCGATCGCGATCCAGTCCGAGGCGGTCCTGTCGATGCCCGCGGACTCCGACACCGTGCGCACGGTGCTCCGGTCGGTCCGGGAAAACAGCCTCGCGTCGCTGGCGGAGATGCGGACCATGATCGACGTGCTGCGGGCCGACGACCCGGTGGACGAGCCGGTCACCGTGCGACTGGCGGACGCGTCGCGGCTGGTGGAGTCGGCGCGGGCGGGCGGCCTCGCGGTGGAGTACGCGGCGGACGACGTCGACGGGCTGCCGGTGGCGGTGGACCTGGCGGCCTACCGGATCTTGCAGGAGTCGCTGACGAACGCCCTGAAACACGGCGCCGACGCGTCCGTGCGGGTGGAACGGCAGGTCAGGCGGTTGGTGCTGGTGGTGCGCAACGCGGTGCGGACGGCCGGCGAGGGGTCGGGGACGGGTTTGGTGAGCATGGCGGAACGGGCGCACGCGGTGGGCGGGACCTTCGCGGCGGGTCCGGACGGGGCGGAGTGGGTCGTGCGGGCGGAGCTGCCGCTGTGATCCGGGTGGTGGTGGCCGACGACCACGCGGCGATCCGGGCGGGCCTGGTGCTGATCCTCGGCGGCGCGCCGGACGTCGAGGTCGTGGGTGAGGCGTCGGACGGTGCGGCGGCCGTGCGGATGGCCCGCGCGCTGCGGCCCGACGTGGTGCTGATGGACATCCGGATGCCCGGGACGGACGGCATCGAGGCGACCCGGCAGCTGTCCGGGGTGTGCGCGGTGCTGGTGCTGACCACGTTCGACCTGGACGAGTACGTGCACGGGGCGCTGCGGGCGGGCGCGGCCGGGTTCCTGCTCAAGTCCGTCGAGGCGGCGGCCCTGGTGGACGCGGTCCGGCAGGTCGCGGCGGGCGACGGCGTGCTGGCGCCGAGCGTGACCCGGCGGGTGATCGCCCAGTTCGCGGCGGCGGCGCCCAAGCCCCGGCCGGCGGCGCTGGACGCGTTGACCGATCGGGAGGTGGAGGTGCTGCGGTGCCTCGGCGAAGGCCTGTCCAATCACCAGATCGGGCGAAAGCTGCACATCGGCGAGACGACCGTGAAGACGCACGTGTCGCGGGTGCTGACCAAGCTGGACCTGCGGTCGCGGGTGCAGGCGGCGATTCTCGCGCAGGAAGCCGGGCTGCTCTAACCGCGGTCGAGCGCGGCCTTGAGGTCCGCGCGGCGCAGCACGCCCGACGGCCGGCCCTCGAGGTCCACCACCAGGTACTCCCAGGCGGGGGTGCCCATGACCCGTTCGGCCACCTCGTCACCGGTCTCGTTCTCCAGCAGCACGGTCTCCGGCCGGATCGGGACGGCGGCCTGCTCGGCGGGCGCGTGCGGGGACGTGCTGGCCAGGCGTTCGGCCATGCCCCGGTCCAGCAGGCCCGCGGCGACACCGTCCGCGCGCACCAGCACGACACCGCGACCGGCGGAGGCGGTGAGCGCGCCCGACACCGGGCTCTCGGCGGGCAGTTGCAACACCGGCTGCATGAGCTGGCTCAACGTGAGCCCCTCCGGCCAGGTGCGACGGCGTTCCGCGGTCAACTCGCCCCGCGCGCCCGCGACCACGACCCACGCCGTGATCAGGCACACGCCGAACACCAACCACCGGTCCTCGGCGCCGTCGAGCAGCCCCATCACGGCCCAGGCGACCAGGAGCACGGCCACCACGCCACCGCCCACGACGGCCGCCTTGGTGCCCGCCGCCCGCCGCCCGGTGATCGACCACACCCCCGCCCGCAGGATGCGCCCACCGTCCAGCGGCAGGCCCGGCAGGAGGTTGAACACGGCCACGGCGGCGTTGGCGAACGCGGTCTGCGCGATCAGCAACCACACCGCGTCCCGGTACGGGATGGCGAACGCCCCCAGGGAGAAGGCCCCCGCGAGCAGGATCGACACCACCGGACCACCCGCGGCGATCAACCCTTCGTGGCGCGGGTTGTCCGGGGTGCGCATCATCTCCGACACGCCGCCGAGCAGGAACAGCCGCAACCGCCGCACGGGCATCCCCAGCCGCAGCGCGACCAGGCTGTGCCCGAGTTCGTGGGCCAGCACGGAGAGCCCGAGGAGGAGCGCGAGCGTGGCGGCGAGCAACACCCCGGCGGTGCCGCCCGTGCCCGGCACGAGACGCTCGACCATCGGCGCGTACAGCACGACGATCGCCGCCGACCCGAGCCACCAGGAAGGCGCGAGCAGCACGGGGATGCCGGCCACGCGGAACAACGGCAACCCGCCGTCCCGCCCGACCCGCCGCCAGCTCTGCTCCGTCACCACGGCGAAAGCCTAGGGGTTGCGGTGTGTTGACGCTGTGACCCGCGCACAACCCGATCTTGTCGGTGGTGTCCCCTAAGGTCTTGGGCATGGCAGTGCCGACGATCTCCGAACGCCCAGTGCGCAGGCCCGCGCTGTCCCCGTCGAGAGCGGGCGACTTCAAGCAGTGCCCGCTGCTGTACCGCTTCCGCGCGGTGGACCGGCTGCCGGAGAAGCCGACCAAGGCGCAGGTGCGCGGCACCGTCGTGCACGCCGTCCTGGAAGACCTGTTCGGCCTGCCCGCCGACCAGCGCCTGCCCGAGCGCGCCCGCGAGCTGATCGGCCCCGCGTGGGAGCGGGTGCGCGCCGAGCGCCCGGAGTTCGCCGACCTGTTCACCGCCGAGGACGCGGCCGAGCAGGCCGAGTGGCTGGCCTCCGCGGAAGGGCTGCTGGAGGGCTACTTCGGGCTGGAGGACCCGCGCCGGTTCGACCCGGAGGCCCGGGAGCTGCTGGTCGAGTGGGAACTGCCCTCCGGCGTCCTGCTGCGCGGCTACATCGACCGCGTGGACGTGGCGCCGACCGGCGAGATCCGGGTGGTCGACTACAAGACCGGCGCCGCGCCGCGCGAGGTCGGCGAGGCCAAGGCGCTGTTCCAGATGAAGTTCTACGCCCTGGTGCTGTGGCGGCTGCGCGGGGTGGTGCCGCGCCAGCTGCGGCTGATGTACCTGGCGGACCGGCAGGCGCTGGCCTACACACCGGACGAGGCGGAGCTCGCGCGGTTCGAGCGCACGCTGGAGGCGATCTGGGACGCCATCCTGCGCGCGGCGAAGTCCGGCGACTTCCGGCCCAGCCCGAGCAGGCTGTGCGACTACTGCGACCACAAGGCGCTGTGCCCGGCGTTCGACGGCACACCGCCGCCCTACCCGGGGTGGCCGGAGCCGGACGCGGGCGTGGAGACGGCACTGGACAGGGCGGACTAGATGACGGCGTTCTTCGAGCAGCTGGACGAGCACCGGTTCCGCGCGACCGGGCACACCGCCGGGCCGTGGACCGACGAGCACCAGCACCTGGGTCCACCGTCGGCGCTGCTGGTACGCGAGCTGGAGCGGTGCGCCCCGCGGGAGGGCACGGTGCTGTCCCGGGTGACCTTCGAGGTGCTGGGCCCGGTGCCGGTGGCGGAGCTGACCGTCGAGGCGGTGCTGGAACGGCCGGGGCGGTCGGTGGAGCTGCTGTCCGCCGCCCTGTCCCACGACGGGCGGCCGGTGCTGCGGGCGCGGGCGTGGCGGGTCGTGTCCGGCGACACGGCGGCGGTCGCGTCGGGCGAGGGCGAGTCCCTGGTGCCGCCGGCGGCGTGCGCGCCGATGACGATCCCGGACGATTGGCAGTGCGGGTACCTGGCGGCGATGGAGTGGCGGTCGGTGTCCGGCGGCATCTTCACGCCCGGTGACGCGGTGGTGTGGGCGCGCCCGTTGGCCCAGGTCGTGGCGGGTGAGGAGGCGACGGCGGCGCAGCGGCTGTTCACGGTGGCCGACTCGGCGAGCGGGGTGTCGTCCCGGCTGGACATCTCGAAGTGGTACGCGATCAACACCGACCTGTCGGTGCACCTGCACCGCGAGCCGGTCGGCGAGTGGTTCGCGCTAGACGCCCAGACCGTGGTGGGACCGTCCGGGGTCGGGGTGGCCGGCAGCGTGCTGCACGACGAGCTGGGTCCGGTGGGCCGCACCGCGCAGGCCTTGTACGTGCGGGAACGCTGAGCCTGTGCGGGCCTGCCGCGCCCCCGCCACGATGGTGGGGTGAAGTTCGCGGACCGCGCCGACGCGGGCCGGGTCCTGGCCCGCGCGTTGCGGCGCTTCGAGTGGACGAATCCGCTGGTCCTCGGCTTGGCGCGGGGTGGTGTGCCGGTGGCGCACGAGGTGGCGGCGGCGCTGGGCGCGGACCTGGACGTGGCGGTGGCGCGCAAGATCGGTGCGCCGGGCCGGCCGGAGTTCGGGGTCGGCGCGGTGACCGCCTCCGGCGAGCCGATCTTCGACGCCCGCGCGCTGGCGTACCTCGGCGTGTCGCCGGCCGACCTGGCGCCGACCGTCGAGGAGGAGCGCCGGGAAGCGCGTCGCAGGCTCGACGTCTACCAGGCGGGACGGCATGACCCCGCCGGGCGGGACGTCCTGGTCGTGGACGACGGCCTGGCCACGGGCGTGACCGCGCGGGCGGCGTTGCGCGAGGCGCGGGCGGCCGGTCCGCGGCGGCTGGTGCTGGCGGTGCCCGTGGGCGCCACGGAGGCCGTGCGGGAGCTGTCCCGGGTGGCCGACCTGGTGGTGTGCCCGCGCGAACGTGCCGACTTCCGCTCGGTCGGGCGGTTCTACCGGCGGTTCGACCAGACCACGGACGCCGAGGTGCTGGCGCTACTGGAGCAGCACGGTCACCACTGACAACGTGATCATCGACAGGGCCGTGGACAGCAGCACGGCGTCGCGGGGCAGCCGGGCGTCCGGCCGGTACTGGCGGGCCAGCACGTAGACGTTCTGGGCGGTCGGCAGGGCCGCGCACACCACGGCGGCCAGCCGCAGCGGCCCGTCCACGCCCAGCGCCAGGCAGCCCAGGAACGTCACCAGCGGGTGCAGCAGGAGCTTGAGCAGCACGGTCACGCCGAGCTGCGCACGGCCCGCCCGGTCCGGCAGGCGCATCCCGCCCAACGACATGCCCAGCACCACCAACGCCGTGGGCACGCCCGCGGAACCCAGTGCCGCCAGCGGTTCCAGCACCAGGTCCGGCGGTCGCCACCCGGTCGCGCCGACCACCACGCCCAGCAGCGAGGCGAGGATGATCGGGTTGCGCACGGGCAGCGTGACCAGGGTCTTCAGCGTGCCGCCGCGCTTGCCGGAACCGACCTCGACGGCCGCCAGGACCATCGGCATCACGAAAACCGGCTGGAACAGCAGCACGGCGACCATGAACGACGAGTCGCCGAGGATGCCGACCGCCACCGGGATGCCGAGGTTGCCGGAGTTGACGTAGGCGCCCGCCATCGCGGCGAGCGTCCGGTCGGGCAGCGGGCGGCCGAAGGCCTTCCAGTGCACGAGCAGGCCGATCGCACCGACCACGAAGGTGGCGATGACGAACGCCAGCACGCCCTTGTTCGCCAACGCGCCAGGCTTGCCGTTGAGCAGGGTCGTGAACAGGACCGCCGGCATGGCGAGGTAGAACGCGAACCGGCCGAGCACCGTTTCGGCGCGGTCGCCGAGCACGTTGGTGCGCGCGGCGACGAACCCGACGACCGTGAGCACCCAGATGGGCACGAACCCGCTGAGCACCCCGGCCAAGTCAGCTCACAGGTGCTTGTACACGTCTTCGAGGGTCAGCCCGCGGCCGAGCATGAGCACCTGCACCCGGTACAGCAGTTGGGAGACCTCCTCGGCCAGCCGCTCGTCGGACTCGTGCTCCGCGGCGATCCAGACCTCACCGGCCTCCTCGAGCACCTTCTTGCCCTGCGCATGGACGCCCGCCGCCAGGGCCGCTGCGGTGGCGGAGCCCTCGGGGCGGGTGCGGGCGCGTTCGCTCAGCTCGGCGAACAGCTCGTCGAAGGTCTTCACGGGGGCTCATCCTCCCATCCCCCGAACGGGCGCACACAATCACCCCAAAGTTGCGTGCCCCGAAAACTTGCGGGGCCCGCAACTTCTGGTACCTTGATCACATGGACGACGGAATGGGCTTGCGTGAGCGCAAGAAGCTGGAGACCCGCCAGGCGTTGAGCTGGGCGGCGCTGCGGCTGGCGGTCGAGCGCGGCCTGGAGAACGTCCTGGTGGAGGACATCGCCGCGGCGGCGGGGGTGTCGGCCCGCACCTTCAACAACTACTTCTCCAGCAAGGCCGAGGCGATCACGTGGCGGCACGTGGACCGCGTGCGCAGGCTCACCGCCCAGGTGCGGCTGCGCCCGCGGGAGGAGCCGCTGTGGGAGGCGATCACGGAGGCCGTGCTGGCCGAGTTCGGCAGCGAGGCGGAGCCGCAACCGGAGTGGACCGCCGGCGTCCGGCTGATGGTCAGCGAGCCCGCCCTCATCGGCGAGCTGTCCCGAGCCGGCACGGAGATCGAGCGCGAGCTGGCGCGGGCCATCGCCGAACGCACGGGCACCGACGTCGAGCAGCTCTACCCCCGCCTGGTGGCGGCCTCGGTCGGCGCGGCCATCCAGGTCGCGACCGACCGCTGGGTCCACGCCGACCCCCCGGTCCCGCTCAAGCCCCTGGTCCGCGAGGCGATCACCCAGGTCGCCGCCGGCCTACCCGAACCCAACACACCCTGACCGCCGCGGCCGGCAGGCCGCCCCAGACCCCACCTCCCACACCACAGGCCCGGCGCGACCCGGGCTCTCTTCAGCGCACCCAAAAAACAAGCCCCAGCAGCGCGGGCTCGGTCAACCACACCCTGAAACGGAGCAAAGCCATGCACACCGCCACCACCGCCACCACCGCCACCGCCACCACCGCCCCCGCCCCTGTCACCGGGCCCGCCCCCGAAACCGTCACCGACGTCGTCATCGTCGGCGCCGGCCCCACCGGTCTCCTGCTCGCCGGCGAACTCGCCCGCGCCGGCGTCCGCCCCACCGTCCTGGAAGCGCTGCCGGAACGCCCCACCCTGCCCAAGGCCAACGGACTGGTCGGCCGGGTCGTGCAGGCGCTGGACTACCGGGGCATCCGGGAGCGGATCACCGGCGATCCCGCGCCGCCCCGACCCGCGCCCTTCTTCCAGTTCGGCGCACTCCCGCTCGACATGTCCACACTGGACGACAACGCCCTCTACCTCCTCCCCGTACCACAACGGCGGCTGGAGGAGGTGCTGGAAGCCCACGCCGGGGTGGAGGTCCACCGGGGCCACGAGGTCACCGACCTGGTCCAGCACGACGACCACGTGGTGCTCCACGTGTCGGGTCCGGACGGCCCGCACACCCTCGCCGCCCGGTACATGGTGGGCGCTGACGGTGGCCGCAGCGCGGTTCGCAAGCGCGCCGGCATCGACTTCCCGGGCATCACCGACCGGGGCTTCACCCACCGTTCCGGCCAGGTGGTGGTCGACGAGCCGGTCGCCGACCACGCCACCGGGCGGCTCACCGTGCCCGGCCTGGGCGTCCTGTGGCCCGGCACGTTCCACCGCACAGAGCACGGCGTGTTCGCGTTCGGCATGTTCCAGCCCGGCCTCTTCCGGATCGCGCTGATCGAGGCGGCCGAACCGGGCCTCACCGACACCGACGACATGCCCCTGGAGGAACTGCGCGCGGCGGCCAAACGCGTGCTGGGCGTCGACCTGCCGCTGTCGGCTCCCCCGGCCGGCCAACCACCGGCGCTGACCCGCCGGGCCGAGGGCATCAACTCCCGCCTGGCCGAGACCTACCGCGCACACCGCGTGCTGTTGGTCGGCGACGCCGCCCACGTCCAGTCCGGCATCGGCGGCCCCGGCCTCAACCTGGGCCTGCAGGACGCCTTGAACCTCGGTTGGAAGCTCGCCGCCGAGGTGCGCGGCTGGGCTCCGCCGGACCTGCTCGACACCTACGAGTCCGAACGCCGACCGGTCGCCCAACGCGTGATCACCCACAGCCGCGCCCAGACAGCCCTGCTGGCCGAGGGCCCGAACACCACGGCCCTGCGCGAAGTCCTGACCGAACTCCTTCAGGACCAGCAGGCCGTCCGCCGCCTGTCCCACCGGATGTCCGGCGCCGACACCGTCTACGAGATGGGCACGACCACCCACCCGCTGACCGGCCGCTGGATGCCCGACCTCCCGGTCGGCGACACCACCGTCGCCCGCCTCTCCCACCCGGCGAAGCCCCTGCTCCTTGACTTCACCGACCACCCGGACCTCCGCACGACGGCAAGCCCCTGGACCGACCGCATCACCATCCACACAGCCCCGACACCCACACCACCCGCCGCCGCGGTCCTGGTCCGCCCCGACGGTTACGTGGCCTGGGCCGGCGACAACACGGCCGACCTCAACTCCGCACTCAGGAGGTGGTTCGGCACACCGGCGTAAACCCCGCCCGACCACCCCGCCCGATCACCCGACCACTCACCGACCGCCCAGTCCACATCAGACCAGCCGGAAAACCGGTGGCAGGAAAGGAGGGTCAGCCTCGACACTGCGCCCATGACGCTGTCGGACGGGCTGGTGCTGCGCACCGCCGAGCCGCGGGACCTCGACCAGATCGGCGCGTTGCTCACCGAACGCGGCGAACCCGAGGACGCCGTCGACCACCGCCTGGTGGTCGAGGACCCGGACGCCGGGTGGGAGGCGTGCGCGGTCGTCGTGGACGGTGATCGGGTGGTCTCCACCGCCACCCTGCTGGACGAGACGCTGGTCCTCGACGGCGTCGAGATCCCGGCGGGGCAGGTGGAACTGGTCGCCACCCATCGCGACTACGAGGGTCGCGGGCTGGTCCGGGCCCTCATGGGGTGGGCGCACGAGCGGTCCGCCGCGCGCGGGCACCTCGTGCAGGTGATGGTGGGCATCCCGTACTTCTACCGGCTGTTCGGGTACACGTACGCGATCCCCATCTCACCGGTCCGGCCCGTGGTCGCCACGGGCGCGTCCCCCGACGGGTACACCGTCCGCGAGGCGACGTTCGACGACATCCCGGCGCTGCACCGCCTCCAGGAGGCCGAACAGGCGCGGGCGGACCTGTCGATGCCGCACTCCCCCGCGCTGTGGCGTTGGCTGATCGCGCGCGACGGCAGCACGCAGTGGCTGGTCGAGCGCGACGGCGTGCCGGTCGGCTCCGGTCGGTCGACGCCGCCGGACGAGGGCGTGCGCCTGGCCGAGGTCGCCGTGACGGAGGCCGGTGCGGTGGGTGCGCTGCTGGCGCACACCGGTGCGACGACGGCGAACGAGCGTCCGGGCACGCTGGCCGGCGAGGCCCTGGAACCGTTCCTGGGTCCTGCTCCGGAGGAGGCGGACTCGTACTACGTGCGCATCCCCGACCCGGTGGCGCTGCTGGACCACCTGCGCCCGGTGTTCGGCCGGCGGCTGACCGCGTCCGAGTTCGCCGACGCGGAGGGCGAGGCCGTGGTGTCGTTCTACCGCTCCCACGTGCGCCTGCCGTACAAGGCCGGCGAGGTGGGTGAGGTGGTCGCGGGCGGCACCATGCAGGCGCCGGGCGTGGTGGGCGGCTGCGGTGTGGCTCCGGACCAGTTGGCGTCCCTGCTGTTCGGGCCGCACGGCCTGCGCGGCCTGGCCGCCCGCGAGCCGGACGTCTACCCGGGCCCGAACGCGGCCCTGATGCACACCCTGTTCCCGCCGATCCGCTCCGACCTGATCACCTTCTACCTGCCCTGACCCCTGCCCGCGCCCGCCCGAGGTGCGGCGACCGGCCGCGGCCACACGCTCAGGTGCCGTAGCCGGCGAACTCGATCCCCAGCGCCACACCGGCCAACGCCAACAGCACGCCAGCGCAGGTCAGCGCGCGCCGGTAACCGGTGTCGCTGAGCCGTCGCCGTCCGCGCGCGACGAGGACGGCGACGACGACCTTGCCGCCGACGAGCGTCACGTAGAAGCCGATCAGCAGGGCCACCGCCGCCCCCGCCGACGCGCGCCACGTGGTGATCGTCAGCGGACCCAGAGCGGTGGCCCAGGCGACCCACGGGTGTGGGCTGAGGAGGTTCAGCAGGACCGCGCGGCGCAGGGCGTCGCCGCCGGCCTCGGCGGAGCCGTCGAGGGTGGCGGTCCGGGCTTCGCGCACGGTCCGCACGCCGCTCCACACGACGAACACCGCGCCGACAACACCGAGGACGCCCAGCGCCCGTCCCGGGAGCCGGTCGAGCACCACCACGGTCACGCCCACCACGACAGCGTCGGACAACAGGGGCGCGCACGCGGCCAGCGCGCCGGCACGCCAGCCCGACCGCAGTGCCGAGGTCACCACCAGCACCAACAGCGGTCCGGGGCTGATGCTCGCCGCCAAGCCGAAGGTGAGTCCCAGCCCCAGTGCGTCCACGGGCGGCAGACTAGGACACGTGTCCGACTTCGCCGCCGTGTTGTCCACCCTGCGCCAGGTGCGCGGTCTCAGCCCGTTCTTCGCGCTCGACATCGGCCGTCCCGGCGAGGAGTGGCGGTCGGGTGCCGACCTGCTCGACGGGCCGGCGCTGCCGCAGGCGCTCGACGCCATCGGGGAGCGGTACCGGACGCGGGAACGACGGGTGGCGGCATCGCTGTTCTTCCTCAGCTACACCGCGCGCCTGCTGTGCCCGACCGCCGCCGCGCACGCCGTGGACGGGACTCCGCCCGACATCCGCCCGGGGAACCTGTGGTGGCACTACGGGCCGGACGGGCTGCGCGTGCGGATCGATCAAGCCACGCCGGGTGTCGGGATCGCCGAGTCGCTGGAGCCGGTGGTCGAGGCGGTCCGGGCGGTGGTGCCGGTGGCGAGCGGACTGCTGTGGGGCAACGCCGCGTCCTCGATCGCGGGCGCGCTGAAGACGGTCGCGCGCAGTGGCATCGCTCCGGCGGAGCACTGCGTGGCGGTCGGCGAACGGTTGCTGTCCGAACCACCGCTCAAGGGCTCGGGCGACTTCATCCCGTTCCCCGGAGAGGTCGCGTTCCGGCGGCGCAGCTGCTGCCTGTACTACCGCCTGGACGGCGGCGGCACCTGCGGCGACTGCCCCCTCCCTCCGAGGTGACCCACCCGGCCGCACTGGTCCGCCGGCCGCCACCAGCCGCCGCCCCACCGCGGGAACCACCACCCGGCCACTCCGCCACCCGCCGCCCCGCCGCGGGAACCGCCACCCGCCACCGGAATCCGCCGCCCCACCACCGCCGACTGCGCGCTTCCACCTGCCCCGCACTGCTCCATTCGTCGGTGTCGACCGAGCGTGAGGTGGATGACAACTCGTCTGGTCGGTTGTGCCGGGGCGTTGTGGACCTTTACGGTTCCACCGCCGCAGTGGACGGGAAGCCGGTGGGAATCCGGCGCGGTCCTCGCCACTGTGACCGGGGAGCCAACCCGCCGAGAACGTCACTGGTCGCACGGTGCGGCTGGGAAGACGCGGGGACGGTGTCGATCCGGGAGTCAGGAGACCGGCTGCGGCGCGAGTTGTTGTTGACCTTCCACGAGGTATGGAGGAGGCCGTCATGACGAGCCCCGCGCACCACCTTTCCCTTCCCATCCCCCGGTGGGCCTATGCCGTCGCGCTGTTGGCGCTGATGGTGACCTGGCTCGTCCTGCAGGAGAACGGCATCGCCCTCGGTCACGCGGCCGAGTCGCTGCACGAGTTCTTCCACGACGGGCGCCACGCGCTCGGCGTCCCGTGCCACTAGGCATCCGACCATGACCACGTACACGGGCGTGCTGCTGCGCGGAGTCGGCGCGGGCGGCATCGCCGGATTGTTGGCGGGCCTGTTCGGGCTCGTCGTCGTGGAGGTGCCCATCCGGGCGGCGTTGGCCGTCGAGGAGGCACGTCCCGCGGTGGAGTCGGGCGGGCACGACCACGGTGAGATGTTCGGCCGGGGCACCCAGATGGTCGGCGGCGTGCTGGGCGCGGTGATCGTCGGCCTGGCGATCGGCGCGCTGTTCGCCACCGCCCTCGCCGGCAGCCGCCGCTGGTTCGTCGGCCGCCCGCCGTTCACCCGCAGCGTGACCCTGGGTGCGGCGGTCTTCGGCGCGGCGGCTCTGCTGCCCGCGGTGAAGTACCCGGCCAACCCGCCCGCGGTGGGCAACCAGGACACGGTGGACTACCGGACGATGCTCTACCTGGGCGTCATCGCGGCGGGCCTGGTGGTGGTCTACGGGTCCAGCTACCTGGCCTCCCGCCTGACCCACCTGGCCGGGCCGGTCCGCTCGACGGTGGTCGCGCTGGCCGCGATCGCCGGCGTGGCGGTGATCCTGCTGGCCTTCCCGGCCTCGCCGGACCCGATCCCGGCGGACATGCCCAGCGAGGTCCTGTGGCAGTTCCGCCTGGCGTCACTGGGCGAAACCGCCATCCTGTGGCTGGGCTTGGGCGTGGTCTTCGGCCTGCTCACCGATCCCTCGGTGCGCCAGTCGACGGCTCGCGCGCAAGCCCTCGCGGCCTGACCGGTCGGGTTCCGGGCGGCATCTCCGCGCCCGGAACCCGATCCAGGCGGCGTCAGGCGGGCAGCGAGGCCAGTACGTCGAGGTCCACACCGACCAGGGACTCGCGGAAGATCCGCCGCTCCCCCGCGGGCACGGGCACGTCGCACGGCACGACCAGCACGGTGCAGCCCGCCGCGACCGCCGAAGCGGCGCCGGTGGGCGAGTCCTCGATGGCGACGCAGCGGGACGCGTCCACGCCGAGCAGTCGGGCCGCCTTCAAGTACGGGTCCGGCAACGGCTTGTTGCGGCCCTCGACCTCGTCGCCGCACACGGTCGCGTCGAACAGCTCGCGGCCGATGGTGTCCAAAGCGACCTCCGTCAGCCCGCGCTCGGTCGACGTCACCAGCGCCATCGGGACGCCGGACGCCCGCACCGCCCGCAGGGCCTCCTGAGCGCCCGGCCGCCACGGCAGGCCCGCCCGGAACAGCTCCTCGGTGCGCCGCAGGATCCAGGCCGCGCCGTCCGCGGTCTCCTCCGGCGTCGGCACGACCCCGACCTCGGCGAACAGCAGGGCCATGGTCGTCGGCACGTTCGAGCCCACCATCGCCTGGCGGGTCTCCAGCGACAACGTGCCGCCCAGCTTCTCGGCGAACTCGTAGAGCGGGACGTCCCACAGCTTCTCCGAGTCCAGCAGGGTGCCGTCCATGTCCCACAGCACGGCCTCGACGGTCATGCCGCCCCTCTCCACCTGAACGCCCCCATCAGGCGTTGAAGTACTTGGCCTCGGGGTGGTGCGCCACGAACGCGTCCGTCGACTGCTCCGGGTGCAGCTGCAACCCCTCCGACAGCTCGACCCCGATCCGGCCCGGTTCCAGCAGGTCCACGACCTTGACCCGGTCCTCCATGTTCGGGCACGCCCCGTAACCCAGCGAGTAGCGGGCCCCGCGGTAGCCGAGCTTGAAGAACTCCTCGACGTCCGCCGGGTCCTCCGCCGCGACCGACCCGCCGTCCGGCCAGCGCAGCTCCTCGCGGATGCGCCGGTGCCAGTACTCGGCCAGCGCCTCGGTGAGCTGGACGCCCAGGCCGTGGACCTCCAGGTACTCGCGGTAGGCGTCCTTGGCGAACAGCTCGTTGGCGTAGTCCGCGATCGGCTGACCCATGGTGACCAGGTGGAACGCGATCACGTCCACCTCGCCGGCCGACCGGGGCCGCCAGAAGTCCGCCAGGCACAGCCGCCGGTCCCGCTTCTGGCGGGGGAAGGTGAACCGGGTGCGTTCGGGGGCGTCGATCGACGGTTCCGACAGGATCACCAGCGTGTCGTCCTCGGACACGCACGGGAAGTAGCCGTAGACGACGGCCGCGTGCGCCAGCACGCCCTCGGTGGCCAGCCGGTCCAGCCAGTAGCGCAGGCGCGGCCGGCCCTCGGTCTCCACCAACTCCTCGTAGGTGGGGCCGTCGCCGCGTGAGCCGCGCAGCCCCCACTGGCCCATGAAGGTGGCCCGCTCGTCCAGCATCGCCGAGTACTCCGCGACCGGCACGCCCTTGACCACCCGCGTGCCCCAGAACGGCGGCGTCGGGATGGGCACGTCCACCGCCACGTCCGACCGGCCGGTCGGCAGGGGTTCCTCGACCTGAGCTGCCTTGCGGGCAGCCGCGATGCGCAGCGACCGCTCGCGGCGGGCCTTGCGCTCGGCGGCCTTCCGCTCGGCCTCGGGGTCCACCAGCGGCGTCTCGCCGCGCTTGGCGGCCATGATCGCGTCCATCAGCCGCAGGCCCTCGAACGCGTCCCGCGCGTAGCGGACCTCCCCCAGGTACGTCTCGGTCAGGTCGTTCTCGACATAAGCCCTGGTCAGGGCGGCGCCACCCAAGAGGACCGGCCACCGCGCGGCGACACCGCGCGAGTTCATCTCCTCCAGGTTCTCCTTCATGACCACCGTGGACTTGACCAGCAGCCCGGACATGCCGATGGCGTCGGCGCGGTGCTCCTCGGCGGCCTCCAGGATGGCGTTGATCGGCTGCTTGATGCCGATGTTCACGACCTCGTAGCCGTTGTTGGACAGGATGATGTCCACCAGGTTCTTGCCGATGTCGTGCACGTCCCCCTTGACCGTGGCCAGCACGATCCGGCCCTTGCCGCCGTCCTCCGAGCGCTCCATGTGGGGCTCCAGGTGGGCCACGGCCGACTTCATGACCTCGGCGGACTGGAGCACGAACGGGAGCTGCATCTGGCCGGACCCGAACAGCTCACCGACGGTCTTCATGCCCGACAGCAGGGTGTCGTTGATGATCTGCAACGCCGGGCGCTCGCGCAGCGCCGCGTCCAGGTCGGCTTCCAGGCCGTTGCGCTCGCCGTCCACGATCCGCCGTTCCAGCCGTTCGAACAGCGGCAACGCGGCCAGCTCCGCGGCTCGGGAAGCCTTGTTCGAAGACGTGCTGACGCCCTCGAACAGCTCCATCAGCCGCTGCAACGGGTCGTAGCCCTCGCGGCGGCGGTCGTAGACCAGGTCCAGTGCGACGGCCCGCTGCTCGGCGGGGATGCGCGCCATCGGGACGATCTTGGACGCGTGCACGATCGCGGTGTCCAGCCCGGCCTGCACGCACTCGTGCAGGAACACCGAGTTGAGCACCTGCCGCGCGGCCGGGTTGAGGCCGAAGGACACGTTCGAGATGCCCAGCGTCGTCTGCACCTCGGGGTAGCGGCGCTTGAGCTCGCGGATGGCGTCGATGGTCTCCACGCCGTCGCGCCGGACCTCCTCCTGGCCGGTGGAGATGGGGAAGGTCAGGCAGTCGATGATGATGTCGCTGGTCCGCACGCCCCAGTTGCGCGTCAGGTCCTCGATCAGCCGGACCGCCACGCGCACCTTCCACTCGGCGGTGCGGGCCTGGCCCTCCTCGTCGATGCACAGGCCGACCACCGCCGCGCCGTGCTCGGACACCAGCCGCATGGTGCGCTGGAAGCGGGAGTCGGGGCCGTCGCCGTCCTCGTAGTTGACCGAGTTGACCGCGCACCGGCCGCCCAGGCACTCCAGGCCGGCCTGGAGCACTTCCGGCTCGGTCGAGTCCAGCATGATCGGCAACGTGGACGCGGTGGCCAGGCGGGACGCCAGCGCGCGCATGTCCGCCGCGCCGTCGCGGCCCACGTAGTCGACGTTGAGGTCGAGCAGGTGGGCGCCGTCGCGGGTCTGGTCGCGGGCGATCTCGACGCAGTCCTCGAACCGGTCGGCCAGCATGGCCTCGCGGAACGCCTTGGACCCGTTGGCGTTGGTGCGCTCGCCGATCATCAGCACGGAGGCGTCCTGGCGGAACGGCACCGCCTGGTACAGCGACGACACGCCCGGCTCCGGGCGCGGCCGGCGCGGGGCCGGTGCGAGGTCGCGGACCGCGTCGACGACCTGCCGGACGTGCTCGGTGGTGGTGCCGCAGCAGCCGCCGACCAGCCGCACTCCGAACTCGGTCACGAACCCGGACAGGGCGGCGGCCAGCTCGTCGGGGGTCAACGGGTACACCGCGCCGCGCGGCCCCAGCTCGGGCAGCCCGGCGTTGGGCATCACCGACAGCGGGATGCGGGCGTGCTTGGACAACTGCCGCAGGTGCTCGCTCATCTCGGCGGGGCCGGTGGCGCAGTTCAGGCCGATCAGGTCGACGCCCAGCGGTTCCAGGGCGGTGAGGGCCGCGCCGATCTCGGAACCGAGCAGCATCGTGCCGGTGGTCTCCACCGTGACCTGCGCGATGATCGGGACGGTGACGCCCTCGGCGGCCATCGCCCGCTTCGCCCCGATGACGGCGGCCTTGGTCTGGAGCAGGTCCTGGGACGTCTCGACGATCACCACGTCCGCGCCGCCGACCAGCAGCCCGCGCACCTGGTCGACGTAGGCGTCGCGCAGCGTGGCGAAGGGGGCGTGCCCGAGGGTGGGCAGCTTGGTGCCGGGGCCGACCGAGCCCAGGACGAAGCGCGGGCGGTTCGGCTCGGCGAACTCGTCGGCGACCTCGCGGGCCAGCGCGGCGCCCGCGCGGGACAGCTCGAAGATCCTCTCCTCGATGCCGTATTCGGCCAGGTTCGCGAGGTTCGCCCCGAAGGTGTTGGTCTCGACGGCGTCCGCGCCGGCCTCCAGGTAACCCCGGTGGACCTGCCGCACCACGTCCGGCCGGGTCACGTTCAAGATCTCGTTGCAACCCTCGTGACCTGCGAAGTCGTCCAGCGTCAGGTCCACGGCCTGGAGCATGGTGCCCATCGCGCCGTCCGCCACGACCACGCGCTGCGCCAGGGCGTCCAGGAAAGGCGACGAGACACGACCGGGCATGGGCCAAGCCTACGGCGTGGGTGCGCGCCGGTGGTCGTAGGCTGACCCGGTGACCGATCCGGACCAGGCCGCCAAGACCCCCTTCGACCCCACGAAACCGCTCACCAACCCGATCATGGTGGCGGCGTTCGAGGGGTGGAACGACGCTGGAGACGCTGCCAGCACGGCGATCGAGCACCTCCAACTGACCTGGGACGCGCAACCGCTCGCAGAGATCGACCCGGACGACTACTACGACTTCCAGGTGACGCGCCCCACCGTCCGCATGGTGGACGGCGTCACCCGAAGGGTGGAATTCCCGACCACTCGGCTCACGGTGTGCCGCCCGCCGGGGTCCTCCACCGACGTGGTGCTCGTGCACGGCATCGAACCGAACATGCGGTGGCGGAAGTTCGCGGGCGAACTCCTGGGCCACATCGAGACCCTGGGCATCACCACCGTGGTGACCCTCGGCGCGCTGCTCATGGACACCCCGCACACCCGTCCCGTGCCCGTGACGGGCACCGCCTACGACGCGGCGGCGGCGGCGAAGTTCGGGTTGGAACGTTCGAGGTACGAGGGCCCGACCGGCATCGTCGGCGTCTTCCAGGACCTGTGCGTGCAGGCCGGCGTGCCGGCGATCTCGTTCTGGGCGGCCGTGCCGCACTACGTGTCCCAGCCCCCGTCGCCGAAGGCCACCCTGGCGCTGCTGCACCGGGTGGAGGAGGTGCTGGACGTCGAGGTGCCGCTGGGCGCGCTGCCCGAGCAGGCCGAGGAGTGGGAGCGCACGGTCAGCGAGATGGCCGACGAGGACGAGGACGTGCGCAACTACGTCCGGGCGCTGGAGGAACGCGGCGACGCGGAGATCCAGATCACCGAGGCCAGCGGCGACGCGATCGCGGCGGAGTTCGAGCGCTACCTGCGGCGGCGCGGTCGGGGTCCGGGGCGCGGCCCGACGGGCATCTGACGACTGGTCGGCGCGGTTCGGGGTATCCCCGGCAGGTGATCGCGGGGGGTGTGGTGGACCGGCGGCGGCTGGCGGTGGGCGGGCTGTACGCCGGTGGGTTCCTGGGGCCGTTCGGCGGGGCGATGACCTCGTCCGTCCTGCCCGAGATCGGGGCCGACTTCGGCGTGTCCGCCGGGTCGGCCGCCGCCACCCTCACCGGGTACCTGCTGCCGTTCGCCGCGTTCATGCTGGTGTCCGGCACGCTCGGCGAGCGCTGGGGCGCGCGCCGCACGGTCCGCGCCGCCTACGTCGTCTACACCGCCGCCTCCGCGCTGTGTGCCGTCTCGTGGACGTTCCCGCTGCTCCTGGGGGCGCGGGCGTTGCAGGGGGCGGCCAACGCGTTCACCACCCCGCTGCTGCTGGCGGCGATCGCGGCGATCACGCCGAAGCACCGGCTGGGTCGCGCGCTGGGCGTGTTCGCGTCGATGCAGGCGGCCGGTCAGACCTCCGCGCCGCTGGTCGGCGGGCTGGCGGCCGAGGCGTCGTGGCGGTGGGCGTTCGTCGGGGCGGCCGTGGTGGCGGCGGCGTTGGCGGCGGCGGGGTTGCCGGCCGACCCGCCCAGGTCGGCCAAGCCCCGGCTGAGCAGCGCGTGGACGCCGGCGGTGGTCCGGCTCGCGGTGGTCGGGTTCGTCGGGTGGGGGTGCCTGGGCGGCTTGAGCTTCCTGGTCGCGTTGCGGCTCGGGGACGCGTTCGGGCTCGGGTCGGGGCAGCGCGGGTTGGTGTTGACGGGGTTCGGGGTGGTCTCGATCCTGACCGCGCGGCTCACCGGGTGGCTGATCGACCACGTCGGTGCCCGACGCAGCGTGCTGCTGGGCGCGCTGGTCGGCGCGGGACTGCTGGCGCTGGTGGGTGTCCTGCCCAGCCTGGTCGCGGTGGGGGTGTTGTGGGCGTTGGCGGGCGGGTTCAGCCAGCAGGTGATCGTCGGGCTCAACGCCCTGGTGCTCCGCGGCGACAACCGGGGCGGCGCGGTGTCGGTGCTCCAGTCGTTCCGGTTCCTGGGCGGCGCGGCGGCGCCGGTGGCGTTCGTGCCGCTCTACCACCTGGACCCGACCACGGCCTTCCTCGTGCCGGCCGCCCTGGTCGCGGCGGTCGCCCCGCCGCTGGTGGTGGCGGGGCGACCGGGGGCGACTAGCTGATGCCGATCGGGTTGGCGTTGTGGTTGCCGGTGGTCAGGCCACCGCGCTGACCGGTGCCGATGCCGCACAGGGCGGCCTCGGACAGCCCGGCCGCCGACGCCTGGCCACCGGACAGGGTGCTCCCCGCGGCCTGGCCGTCGATCGTGACCGGGCTCGGGTACAGGGTGCCGTCGCTCTCGCGGCACACCAGGACGATCACCTTGAACGTGCGGACGTTGGTGTAGGACAGGTTCTTCGTCTCACCACGGGTGATGGTGAAGATCTCCGGGAGGTCGGCGTCCTTCACGTAGCCGGTCGGGGTGGTCGTCTCGTCGATCGTGTACGTGCCCGGGGCCAGTCCGGTGAACGGAGGCTGGCAGACGCCGTTCGCGTCCGTGGTGCAGGTGCCGACCTGGTTACCGCCCGAGTACAGGGTGAACACCGCGCCCGGCACGGCCGCTCCGGCGTCGTTGGTCTTGGTGACGTTCACTGTGGCGGGGCGGGCGACGTCCACGAAGGGCAGCGACTTGTTCTCACCGGCGGACACGCTGAACGTGTAGGGCAGTGTCGGGTCCTTGTCGTACCCGGCGGGGACGGTGGTCTCGTCGACGGTGTACGTGCCCACGGGCAGGTCGACGAAGGTCGGCGAGCAGGTGCCGTTGGCCTGGACGGTGCAGGTGCCCAGGACCGTCCCGCTGGTGTTCGCGCCGGCGTACAGCGTGAACACCGCGCCGGCCTGGCTGCCGCCGTCTGTGCCGGTCTTGGTGACCGCGGCCGAGCCGCAGTTGCGGATGTTGACGTTGCCCGGACCCACGAGGTCCTTCATCTGCGCGGTGGAGGAGTTGCCGGACGAGCGGCTCACCGCGTAGGCCTTGCCGAAGCCCTCGCACACGCCGGCCGTGAACACGCCGGCGGCGGTCAGGTTGATGCCCGCCTCGCCGAACTCGTTGAGCCCCAGGGTCTCGTCGGTGGGCGCGATGGCGTCCAGCGCGGAGGCGCCGGTGTTGACCTTCGCCTCGGCGACACCGTCCGCCAGCGCCACGGCCGGTCCCCAGCACGGGGCGGAGTTGCTGCCGACCTCGCAGGCCCCGGAGGTCACCCAGCGGGACAGGCGCAGGGTCGGGTCGTCGGCGCTGCCGCCCTCGAAGTCGTAGACGATCAGCATGTCACCGGCGGTGCGCCGGACCAGCGCGCCGGACGAGCCGCCGCACGCGGTCGTGCCCTTGTTGAACTCGAACGCCACGTGCGCGGACGGCGAGGTCGTGTTCTGCGGGATGCGGACCCACGCCAGCGTCAGGTAGACGTTGCTGTCGACGGTCTTGCTCGCCACGTACACGCGCTTGAGGTCGTCCTTGTTGGCCGCTTTCTGGCCGATCACCGAGGGACAGATCGAGTCCTGCTTGGTGCCGCCGGCGAACCCGGTGTCGGTCCCGGTCGCCTGCGCGTCCTCCAGGCCGGTGAACGCCCAGCCCGCGGCCACCTTGGTGGACGTGCGGTTCGGCGCGGTGCCGGTCCACGTCGTCGGGTCGAAGCCGTTCCAGTCGAAGGTGGACTGCACGGCGAGGTCGCCGTCGTCGTCCTCGAACCCCGCGGCGTTGCCGACCGATCCGGCGACGGCGGGGCCGGCCGGTCCGAGCACACCGAGGAACAGGGCGGCTACCGCAGCAGCGGCAACCGCGACACGTCTGCGCATGGTCGTCTCCACATCCGCTAGTCACTGGGAGTGAACGGCCGGCGGGAGAGTCGTTGGCAGGGGCGGCGGTCCGGGTCAGCCGAACTCACGGATCGTAAACACGATTTTCACGAATAGCTGAGATCCTGTTTCCATCAAGGCCGTTCGACCCTGCAAGGCCCACCCTGAGTAGCACGAGCAGGCCCGCGGCCAGGTAGAGGGCCGCTTGCGTGTTCAGCAGGACGGTGAGCCCCAGCGGGGTGGCGAGGAGCCCGGCCAGCACCATGCCGAGTGCTTGGAAGCCGTCGTAGAGGCTGAGGAACGTGGCCAGCACCCGACCACGCACCGTGTCCGAGGTGTGCAGTTGGAGCACCGACATCATGCCCGCGCCGGCCACCACGCCCGGCGCGCCGCACACCACGAACACCGCCAGGTAGAACCCGAACGCCGTGGTCACGTGCACGCCGTTCCACCCGGTGGCGGCGACACCCGCGAACGCCACCAGCGACCACCCCAGCAGCGACCACGCCGAGAACCGCCGCGCCAGCCACCCGACCGCCGCGCCGCCCGCCAGCCCGCCCATCGCCTGGACCCCGCGCAACAAGCCCACCTCGGCCTCGCCGCCGCCCAGGCGTTCGGTCACGAACACCACGAACAGCACCACGAACATGCCCTGGCCGGCCGCCATCAGCCCCACCACGGCGACCATCCCGCGCAACGGCCCCCGGATCGCGCGCAGCCCGTCCAGCCACGCCCGCCACGGGTGCCCACCCGCCGACGGGACGGACTCGACCGGGAACCGCCGCACCAACAACGCCGCCGCCAGCACGAACGAGACCACGTCCACCCACAGCACGGCCGGCAGCCCGCCCCACGCGAGCACCAGGCCGCCCAGCGAAGCGCCGATCAGCCGCGCGAGGTTGGCGTCGAGGCCCACGAGCCCGTTCGCGGCGGCCACGTGCTCGCGCCCGACGACCTCGGGCACCAGGGCGCTGCGGGCGGGTTCGAACAACGCGGCCAGCGCCGCCTGCACCGCCACCACCACGTCGACCAGCACCAGGTCACCGGTCAGCAGCGGCAGCAGCGCCACCGCCTGGGCCAGGGTCACCCCCAGCATGAGCCGCCGCCGGTCCCACCGGTCCGCCAGCA
This sequence comes from Saccharothrix variisporea, assembly GCF_003634995.1. Taxonomy (GTDB): domain Bacteria; phylum Actinomycetota; class Actinomycetes; order Mycobacteriales; family Pseudonocardiaceae; genus Actinosynnema; species Actinosynnema variisporeum. The sequence goes on from NZ_RBXR01000001.1 coordinate 1,764,975, forward strand.
CGCCCGCCACCGGGGACAGCGCCAGGCTCGGCAGCAACGCCACCACGAACGTCGTCGCCGTCGACCCGACCGAACCGGTGCGCTGGTAGACGTACACGGGCAGGGCGACCAGCAGCACCCAGTCCCCCACCTCCGACACGAACGCCGCGACCAGCAGCCGGCGGAACGCGGGCACCCCCAGTGGCCCGGTCACCGCGGGAACGCCCGCAGTCCGATGTGGGCCGGCCGCGCGCCCTCGGGCACGTCGGCGCGCAGCGGCGTGAGGTAGGGGCGGAGGATGTCGTCGATCATGCCCAGCAGGCCGGTCAGCTCCTCGGCGGTCACGTTGACCGAGTAGCCGTGCATGGCGGCGGCCTGCCGCCACTCCTCGGGCAGCTCGTGCTGCCGGTCCAGGAACCGCTGCGCGAGCCGGTTGTCCTCGTTGAGCTGCAACGCGACGAGTGCGTCCTGCTGGGTCCGCACGGCCGGGTCGTCGTCGAACGCGCCGACGTCCAGGCCGACGTCGGTGGCCCGCCAGGGCCGCTCCCGCCCGCCGGTCGCCTCGGCTCGCTCGACGAAGCCGTACTTCGCCAGCTGCCGCAGGTGCCAGCTGCAGTTCGAGGCGGTCGAGCCGACCTCGGCGGCGCACTCGCTGGCCGTGCGCGGCCCGACCGCCAGCAGGTGCTGCACCAGCGACACCCGCAGCGGGTGGGCCAGCGCTTTCAGCGCGTCGACATCGGTGACCCGTCGGGGCTGGGGAAGGTCCACGCCCCGACGGTATACCTGAAAGGGTTCTTTCGAAAGAGTTCTTTCAGCCGATGTCCCGTCGCCGGAACCCGCCGATCCCGACAGCCACGAAAGCCAGCGCCACGACCGTCAGCCACACCAGCGGCGTCGCCGTGAGGTCCGCGCCGGGCACCTTCGGGACATGCGTGAACGGCGAGAGGTCCAACGCCCACTGGTCCAGCTCCAGCAGCGGCCCGAGCTGGCCGAGCACGAGGAACACCACCAGGAACGCCCAGCTCATCGACGTGAGCTTGGGGAACAGCCCGAACAGCACGAGCGCGATGCCCGCGACCACCCACACCGCCGGGACGTGCGCCAACGCCGACCCGACCAGCCGCGCGACCTGTCCGCCGACGTCACCGACCCGCGCGCCGTGCACGAGCCCCGCGCCCAGACCGGCGGCGGCCAGCACGACGGCCACGCCCAGCGTCGCGAACACGACGTGACCGGCCACCCAGGACACCCGCCGCACCGACGTCGCCAGCACGGGCTCGGCGCGGAAGTCCGCCTCCTCGGCACGCAGCCGCAAGACCGCCTGCACCACGTAGATCGCGCTGAACAACCCGATGATGCCCAGGATCGAGGCGAGGTAGACGTCGACGATCCCGCCCGTCCCGCCCAGCTGGGACATCACCTTCTCCAGCGCCGGGTTGGCCTTGAGCATGTCCTCGACCGCCCGCGCGACCGCCCCGTAGACCCCGCCCAGCACGAACAGGCTCAGCGTCCAGCCCAGCAGCATCCCCCGCTGCAACCGCCACGCCAGCCCGAACGCGCTGCTCAGCGACGCCGGCGCGCGGGCCGGTCCCAGGCGGGTGGGCAGCAGGCCCGCGGTCAGGTCGCGCCGCGCCACGAGCACCGCCGCCGCGCCCACCAGCACCACCGCGAGCAGGACCGACAGCCCCAGCACCCACCACCGGTCGCCCGCGAACGCCTTCACCAGCTCGACCCAGCCCAGCGGCGACAGCCAGGTCAGCCACTGCGGACCGGAGTCGCCGGCCGCGTCGCCCACCGCGCGCAGCAGGTAGGCCACGCCCAGCACGCCACCCGCGATGGCGTTGCCGGTGCGGGCGCTCTCGGTGAGCTGCGCGGCGACCGCGCCGACCCCGGTGAACACCCACCCGGCGCCGGTGAACCCCAGGCCGAGGGCGAACGAGCCCGCAGCGCCCTCACCGAGCCCGATCAGGCCCAGCGCGACCAGCACGCCGATGAGCAGGCTCGCCAACGCCGACAGCAGCACGGCGGCGGCCAGCGGCGCGTGCCGCCCGGTGACCGTGGACCCGATCAGCTCCAGCCGACCGGTCTCCTCCTCGGCGCGGGTGTGCCGGGTGACCAGGAACATCGCCATCAGCGCGATGAGCAGCGCGCCGAACACGCCCCACCGCCAGGCCAGGATGCCGCCGATGGTGGTGTAGTCGTAGATCGGGCCGAGCATGGCCAGGAACGCCGGGTTCGAGCCGGCCGTCACGCCGATCTGCTGCCGCAGCGCCTGCGTGCCGTACAGCTCGGACATGGCGGAGGCGGTGGACAGCGTGATGCCGACCAGGCCGATCACCCAGACCGGCAGCAGCAGCCGGTCGCGCCGCAGCGCCAGCCGGAGCAGGGCGAGCGTGCCGGTCATGACGACACCTTCGGCAGTTCGTCCTCGTAGTGGCGCAGGAACAGCTCCTCCAGCGTCGGCGGCTGGCTGGTCAGGGTCCGCACGCCCGAGGACACCAGGGCCTTCAACGCCCCGTCGAGGTTGTCGGTGTCCACTTCGAACCGGACGCGCTGCCCGTCGACCTTGAGGTCGTGCACCCCGGGCAGGGACGCCAGGCCGTTCGGCGGGCCGGCCAGTTCGGCGGACACGCTGGTGCGGGTGAGGTGCCGCAGCTCGGCCAGCGTGCCGGACTCGACCGTGCGGCCGTTGCGGATGATGCTGACCCGGTCGCACAGCGCCTCGACCTCGGCCAGGATGTGGCTGGACAGCAGCACGGTCCGTCGGCCGCGCTCCTCCTCCACCGCCTCCTGGAAGACCGCCTCCACCAGCGGGTCCAGGCCCGAGGTCGGCTCGTCGAGGATGAGCAGTTCGACGTCCGAGGCCAGCGCCGCGACCAGCGCCACTTTCTGCCGGTTGCCCTTGGAGTAGGTGCGGCCCTTCTTGCGCGGGTCCAGCTCGAACCGGTCGAGCAGGACCTTACGGCGCTTCTCGTTGAGGCCTCCGCGCAGCCGGCCCAGCAGGTCGATGACCTCGCCGCCGGTCAGGTTCGGCCACAGGCTGACGTCGCCGGGCACGTAGGCCAGGCGGCGGTGCAGGGCCGCCGCGTCCCGCCACGGGTCGCCGCCCAGCAGGGTGGCGGTGCCGGCGTCGGCGCGCAGCAGTCCCAACAGGACCCGGATGGTGGTCGACTTGCCCGCCCCGTTGGGGCCGAGGAAGCCGTGCACCTCCCCCTCGCGGACGGTCAGGTCCAACCCGTCCAGTGCACGTGTCGGGCCGAAGGTCTTGACCAGGCCCGACACGGATATCGCAGCTGTCATGGGCGGTAAGTTACAGTCATTTCACAAACTCGTGAAGTTAAGGAAGCGTATAAACTGCCACCCGTTCGTGGCGGCGGAAGGCAGGATGCGGCGGTGACCCAGGTGAGTGAGCGGGACGAACAGGCGGTGCTGCGCTTCATCGAACGCTTCGCGGCGGCCTTCGCCGAGTCGGGCATGCCGAGGATGCCCGCGCGCGTGTTCGTCGCCCTGCTCGCCTCCGACGAGGGCACGTGCACGGCCGCCGAGCTGGCCGACCTGCTGCGCGTCTCCCCCGCCGCGATCTCCGGCGCCGTGCGCTACCTGACCCAGGTCGGCCTGGTCAGCCGCGAGCGCGAGACCGGCACCCGCCGGGACGTCTACCGGGTCTACGACGACGTCTGGTACGAGGCGATCTTCCGCCGCGACCAGCAGCTGGCCCGCTGGGAGGGACCGCTCAAGGAGGGCGTCGAGGTGCTCGGCGGCGACACGGCGGCCGGTCGGCGCATCGAGGAGACGCTCGCGTTCTTCCAGTTCTTCCACCGCGAGCTGCCCGGGATGCTCGAACGGTGGCGCGCCTACCGCGACGAGCGCTTTAACTCCTGACGGTCAACCTGTGTACCTGCGGTTTTACTCGATCGAGTAGCTGCGGCGGCACTTGATTAGGCCGTGCGGTGCTGTTCGCCGCCGGGTTTCGCCCCGACCATGCATGTGACCAGGTCGGCTCCACCCCGTTCGCGCGAACGTCCCCAACCCTGCACCGCTGGCACCGTCCGGCTCACCCGCCGGCACGGGCGAGCGACCCTGCCCTTAGGGAGAACCCTGCCATGGGAGACGCCCGCACCACCAGAAGGACGGCCATACTCGGCCTGGCCGGCATATCGGCCGTGACCTTGGCGTTCAGCACCGCCGGCGTGGCCTCGGCCGAAGCCGACGTGCTGGCCGCCGACCGCGCGGACGCCGTCGCCGGCTCGTACGTCGTGGTCCTGCGCGACAGCGCCTCGCCCCGCGCCGCCTCGGCGGACACCGCGAGCGCCCTGGTCGGCAAGTACGGCGGCAAGGTCCAGGTCGCCTGGCGGCACGCCCTCAACGGCTTCCACGCCACGGACCTGTCGGCCGGCCAAGCGCGCCGGCTCGCGGCCGACCCGCGCGTGCAGTACGTGCAGGCGGACCTGCCCGTCCACGTCACCGGCACGCAGACCAACCCGCCGTCGTGGGGCCTGGACCGCATCGACCAGCAGAACCTGCCGCTGGACAGCAGCTACACCTACCCCAACACGGCGAGCAACGTCCGGGCCTACATCATCGACACCGGCATCCGGACCACCCACCAGGACTTCGGCGGTCGCGCCACCTGGGGCACCAACACCGTCGACAGCAACAACACCGACTGCCACGGCCACGGCACCCACGTGGCGGGCACGGTCGGCGGCACCGCGCACGGCGTGGCCAAGGAGGTCAAGCTCATCGCGGTGAAGGTGCTCAACTGCCAGGGCTCCGGCACCACCGCGGGCGTCGTCAACGGCGTCGACTGGGTGACCCAGAACGCGGTCAAGCCGGCCGTGGCCAACATGTCCCTGGGCGGCGGCGCCGACACCGCGCTGGACAACGCCGTGCGCAACTCGATCTCCTCGGGCGTCACCTACGCGGTCGCGTCGGGCAACGACAACGCCAACGCCTGCAACTACTCGCCGGCGCGCGTGGCCGAGGCGATCAGCACCAACGCCTCCACCAACACCGACGCGCGGGCGTCGTTCTCCAACTACGGCACCTGCACGGACATCTTCGCGCCGGGCCAGAACATCACGTCGACCTGGAACACCAGCGACTCGGCGACCAACACCATCTCCGGCACCTCGATGGCGTCGCCGCACGTGGCGGGTGCGGCGGCGCTGTACCTGTCGAGCAACCCGACGGCGACCCCGTCTGCGGTGCAGACGGCGCTGGTGAACGCGGCCACCTCGGGCAAGATCACCAACCCGGGTACCGGTTCGGCGAACAAGCTGCTGTACGTCGGCGGCACCACCCCCAGCGGCCCCTCGGTGAACAACCCGGGCAACCAGACCGGCACCGTGGGCACCGCGGTCAACCTGACCGTCACGGCCACCGGCGGCACCCCGCCGTACACGTTCTCCTTCACCGGCCTGCCCCCGGGCCTGACCGGCGGCTCGAACGGCACGGTCACCGGCACCCCGACCACCTCGGGTACCTACAACGTGACCGTGACGGTGACGGACTCGGCGTCGCGCACGGGTAGCGCCACGTTCACGTGGACCATCCGCGAGCCCGGCACGGGCTGCGACCCGGTCACCAACGACACCGACGTGGCGATCGGCGACTTCTCCGACGTCAACAGCCCGATCACGCTGAACTGCACCGGCACCGCCTCGGCGACCACGCAGGTGACGGTCAACATCGTGCACACCTACATCGGCGACCTGATCGTCGACCTGGTGGCGCCGGACGGCACCGTCTACAACCTGCACAACCGCTCGGGCGGCAGCGCGGACAACATCAACCGCACCTACACGGTGAACGCCTCCTCGGAGACGGCCGCCGGCACCTGGAAGCTGCGCGTCCGCGACCAGGCCGCCATCGACACGGGCCGCATCGACAGCTGGACCCTCGACGTGTGACCCCGGCTTGACCGGAAGGGCCGTCCGCTCCTCGTGCGGGCGGCCTTTCCGCTGGGCGAGGTGCCAGGGCCGCCGACCCGCCACCGCGGGTCAGGACAAGCCCTCGAAGACGTCGGTCAGCGCGGGTCCGTCGTGGGGTGGCCAGGCGATGACGTGCCACTCGCGGCTCACGCGGCGTTCCCACTGGCGGGTGTCGTCGGGGTCGTCGGACATCACGTGCAGTTGGCTGCGGTGTTCGCGCAGACCGGCGACGATCCGCGAGGCGACCGGACGGCAGTCCACCGTCACGCCGATCGTCTCGTCGGGTACCCCGCGCATGTGGTAGGTCTCCGAAGGGTCGAACACGAACAGGCCCAGAGCCGCCCGCTGAGCGTTCCAGCGCTCGAACACCGACTGCGGGATGGCACCGTGCAGCAAGCGGCGGAAGCCCGGCCGGGTGCCGGCCAGGCGGTGGAAGGCCGCGTCGGTGGCCGCGCCGACCGCGATGTGGTCGGGGTGGCCGAAGATGCCGTCCGGGCCGAACGTGCCGACCACGTCGGGTGACTCCTCGGCCAGGACCGCCGAGATGGCGTCCACCAGGTCGTCGAACGGCACGTCCGCCAGCCCGCCGTCGGGGAAGCCCAGCCACTCGTGCCGGTCGGGCACCCGGCCCACCGCCCGCCACGCCGCGGCGCACTCCGCCCGCCGCACCGCGCCCAGCGTCTCGCGCGTGGCCGGGAAGCCCTCGCGGATGTCCCCGGCCTCGCCGGACGTCGCGTGGACCAGCACGAACCGGAAATCGGGGTCGCCGGCGTGCAGGGCGACCGTCCCGGCCGCGCCGTACGCGTCGTCGTCGGGGTGGGCGGCCACGAACGCGAACGTCGGCATGCTGGTCAGGGTGACACCGGCGGCGCCACCCCGACCACCGGAAGACCTACAGCTCGACGCCCAGCAGCGCGTCCACGGCGTCGCGGAACAAGCCCGGAGCCGACGCGTCGGAACCGCCCGACGTCAACGCCGAGTCCGCCCACGCGTCCAGGGCCGCCAGAGCCGAGGGCGTGTCGAGGTCGTTGCCCAGGTGGTCCCGGAGACGGGCCACGGTGTCGACCGCCGAAGGACCCGACGCCAGCGCCGCCGCCCGACGCCAGGTGTCCAGGCGTGCGTTGGCCGCCGCCAGCAGTTCGTCGCTCCACGGCCGGTCGCTGCGGTAGTGGCCGGCGAACAGCGCGAGGCGGATCGCGCCCGGGTCGACGCGCTGCGCCCGCAGCTTCGACACGAACACCAGGTTGCCCCGGGACTTGGACATCTTCTCGCCGTCCAGGCCGATCATCCCCGCGTGCACGTAGTGCCGGGCGAACGGGTGCTGCCCGGTCAGCGCCTCGGCGTGCGCGGCGCTGAACTCGTGGTGCGGGAAGATCAGGTCGGAGCCGCCGCCCTGCACGTCGAAGCCCGTGCCCAGGCGGTTCAGGGCGATCGCGCTGCACTCGATGTGCCAGCCCGGACGGCCGTCGCCCAGCTCGGACGGCCACGACGGTTCACCCGGTCGGGCGACTCGCCACAGCAGGGCGTCCAGCGGGTGGCGCTTGCCGGCGCGGTCCGGGTCGCCGCCGCGCTCGGCGAAGTAGCGCGACATCGTCTCCAGGTCGTAGTTCGACTCGTAACCGAACCGGCCGGTCGCCGCGTGGTCGAAGTACACGTCCGGGTACTGCGGGTCGTCCACCCGGTAGGCGGCGCCGTCGGCGAGGAGCTTCGCCACCGCCTCCACGACCTCGGGGATCGACTCGACGGCCCCGATGTACTGGCGGGGCGGCAGCACCCGCAGCGCCACCATGTCCTCGCGGAACAGGGCGGTCTCGCGCATGCCCAGGACCACCCAGTCGTCCTGGTCGCGCTGCGCCCGCTCCAGCAGCGGGTCGTCGATGTCGGTGACGTTCTGCACGTAGTGCACGTCGTGGCCGTTGTCCAGCCACACGCGGTGCACCAGGTCGAAGGTCAGGTAGGTCGCGGCGTGGCCCAGGTGGGTCGCGTCGTAGGGCGTGATGCCGCAGACGTACAGCCTGGCGGTGTCACCGGGGGCGGTGGGTCGGACCTCTCCGGTGGCCGTGTCGTGCAGCCGCAGCGGGCGCGGCTCCCCCGCGAGGCGCGGGACTGGGGTGGATGACCAGGTCTGCATGGGATCGACCCTAACCCGACCGCCCAAGCGGACGTCCGCCTGGCGGGACTCGCGGGCGTACCCTGAACAGCACCTGGTCGTGGGAGATGGTCGCGATGGTCTTCGACATCGTCATCGGCGTCCTCGGACTGGCCGCGCTGGGCCTGGCGTCCTCGGCCCGCGTGATCAAGCAGTTCGAGCAAGGCCTGGTGTTCCGGTTCGGCCGCGTGCAGCAGGCGCTGCGCGGACCGGGGTTGACCATGATCGTGCCGGGCGTGGACCGGCTCAAGAAGGTGAACCTGCAGATCGTCACCCTGCCCATCCCGGCGCAGGACGGCATCACCCGCGACAACGTCACCGTCCGGGTGGACGCGGTCGTGTACTTCAAGGTCGTGGACCCGGTGAAGGCGGTCGTCACGGTCGAGGACTACCGGTTCGCCATGCTCCAGGTCGCGCAGACCTCGCTGCGCTCGATCATCGGCAAGAGCGAGCTGGACGACCTGCTGTCCAACCGGGAACGGCTCAACCAGGGCCTGGAGCTGATGATCGACAACCCGGCCGTGTCGTGGGGCATCGACATCGACCGGGTGGAGATCAAGGACGTGGCCCTGCCGGAGAGCATGAAGCGGTCCATGTCCAGGCAGGCGGAGGCCGAGCGCGAGCGGCGTGCCCGCATCATCACCGCGGACGGCGAGCTGCAGGCGTCGCTGAAGCTGTCCGAGGCGGCGGCCCGCATGGCCGACACGCCCGCCGCGCTCCAGCTGCGGCTGCTGCAGACCATCGTCGAGGTGGCGGCGGAGAAGAACTCGACCCTCGTGCTGCCCTTCCCGGTGGAACTGCTGAGGTTCTTGGAACGGGCCTCGGCGCACATATCGCAGCAGGTCACGCCCTCCGAGGCCGAGCCAGAGCCGGAGCAGCTCCCCGGCTGAGCGATTGCCGGTACGCCCCGGCGGGTGGACCATGAGACCGGCTCCCGGGACCAGCGTCACCACGAGGGAGGCGGTCATGACCGCGCTCAAGCCGGAACCCGTCATCACCCATCCGGGTGCCGCCCGCCGACGCCCCAAGGGCGCCGCGCTGCTCGCGCTGTTCAAGACCACCGACCCGAAGCAGATCGGGCTGCTCTACCTGACCACGTCGTTCGCGTTCTTCATGATCGGCGGCCTGATGGCGCTGCTCATCCGGGGCGAGCTGGCGCGGCCGGGCCTGCAGTTCCTGTCGACCGAGCAGTACAACCAGCTGTTCACCATGCACGGCACGATCATGCTGCTGCTGTACGCGACGCCGATCCTGTTCGGCTTCGCCAACTACATCCTGCCGCTGCAGATCGGCGCCCCGGACGTCGCGTTCCCCCGCCTGAACGCCTTCTCGTACTGGCTGTTCCTGTTCGGCGGCACGATGGTGGTCATCAGCTTCATGACCCCGGGCGGCGCGGCCGACTTCGGCTGGACCGCCTACACCCCGCTGACCTCGGCGGTCCACTCCCCCGGCGTCGGCGCGGACCTGTGGATCATGGGCCTGGCGGTGTCCGGCCTGGGCACCATCCTCGGCGGCGTGAACATGGCGACCACGGTGTGCTGCCTGCGCGCGCCCGGCATGACCATGTTCCGGATGCCGATCTTCACCTGGAACATCTTCGTCACCAGCATCCTGATCCTGCTGGCCTTCCCGATCCTCACCGCGGCGCTGATGGGCCTGGCCGCCGACCGCCACCTGGGCGCGCACGTGTTCGACCCGGCCAACGGCGGCGTGATCCTGTGGCAGCACCTGTTCTGGTTCTTCGGCCACCCCGAGGTCTACATCGTGGCGCTGCCGTTCTTCGGGATCGTCAGCGAGATCTTTCCGGTCTTCAGCCGCAAACCGCTGTTCGGCTACAAGGGCCTGGTGTTCGCCACCTTCGCGATCGCCGCGCTGTCGGTGGCGGTGTGGGCGCACCACATGTTCGCCACCGGAGCCGTGCTGCTGCCGTTCTTCTCGCTGATGACGTTCCTGATCGCGGTGCCGACCGGCATCAAGTTCTTCAACTGGATCGGCACCATGTGGCGGGGCCAGCTGTCGTTCGAGACGCCGATGTTGTTCAGCGTCGGCTTCCTGGTCACGTTCCTGCTGGGCGGCCTGACCGGCATCCTCCTGGCCTCGCCCCCGGTCGACTTCCACGTCACCGACACCTACTTCGTGGTCGCCCACTTCCACTACGTGCTGTTCGGCACGATCGTGTTCGCCACCTACGCGGGCATCTACTTCTGGTTCCCGAAGATGACCGGCCGGATGCTCAACGAACCACTGGGCAAGCTGCACTTCTGGACCACGTTCATCGGCTTCCACCTGACGTTCCTGATCCAGCACTGGCTGGGCAACATCGGCTTCCCGCGCCGGTACGCGGACTACCTGCCGCAGGACGGCTTCACCACGATGAACACGATCTCGACCATCGGCGCGTTCCTGCTGGGCGCCTCAGTCCTGCCGTTCGTGTGGAACGTCTTCCGCAGCTACCGCTTCGGCGACCCAGCCAACGCCGACGACCCGTGGGGCTTCGGCAACTCCCTCGAATGGGCGACCTCCTCCCCACCACCACGCCACAACTTCACCGAACTGCCCCGAATCCGCTCGGAACGCCCGGCGTTCGAACTGCACTACCCGCACATGGTGGAGCGGATGCGCGAGGAAGCACACTTCTCGATCACCAAGCCCGGCAAACACCGCGTGAAGCCGGACGAGGCCACCGAGGTGGCGCTGGCATCGACCGACAGAGACATCAAGACCACCGACAAGGACGACCAGGACTAGCCCAGCCCCGCCTTCCGCACCCCTCGCGGGTTCTTCGCGCGCGAAGCGCGCGGTGTAGTGGTCCCAACCACAGGTGGAGGGCCTCGGTTCCCCCGCCGTATGGCCTGCCCGAAGGGCTACCACGCTTTCGGTCGGGTGCAGCCGAATTTTTTGTGAGGGACGAGCAAAAAATTTAGCGGCACCCGGCCGAAAGTGTGGTTGGCTCCGCCAGGCCATGCGGTGGGGGAACCGACGCCCTTCACCCCCCGCTGGCGGCCTGCCGCGCGGCGAGCGCCGCTTGTGATCTTTTGTGCCTGATCCCTGAGAGCGCGCTACGCCTCCCGCCGGACACCGAGCAGCACGCGCACCGTATCCGTGAGCACCCGCACCGGCAGGACGTCCTGCACCACGAACCGCTGCACCCCCAGCCCGATGCCCAAGCTGAGCAACGTCCGCGCCAACTCCCGGGCAGGCAGCAACGGCGTCAACCCGAACTCGTCCACCTGGGACTGGACCAACTGCTCCAGGGCGCTGACCACCAGCGCGTCCCGCCGCCCCAGGTCCGCCTGCAGCTCCCGGTTCTGCCGCGCCTGCAACGCGAACTCCACCTCGAACTGGGTCCGGGGCGCGTCGCCGAGCATGCCCTCCGCGTACTCCTCGAACGCCCGGAACCGGTCCTCCAGCGTCCCACCGCTGAACGCCCGCCCGATCTCGGCGATCCGCTCGGCGTAGAGCCGGTCCAGGACGACCAGGCACAGCTCGTCCTTGTTGCGGAAGTTCGAGTACACCGCGCCCTTGGAGAAGCCGGCGGCTTCGGCGACCTTGTCCAGGGAGGTGGCGTGGTAGCCGTCGCGGAGGAAGAGGCGTTGTGCGGTGTCGGTGAGCAGGTCGCGGGTGCGGGCCTGGCTCTCCGCGCGGGTCAGTCGGGGCACCCGGTCAGCCTACGTTGACAGACCATCAGTATCTAAATACCGTCGGTATCCATGACGACGGTGGAAGCGCAGGCCGTGGACGTGCTGGTGGTGGGTGCGGGGGCCTCGGGCATCGGGGCGGCCATCAAGCTCAAGGAGGCGGGCTTCGACCTGCTGGTCCTCGAAAAGGGCAGTTCGGTCGGCGGTACCTGGCGGGACAACACCTATCCCGGGTGCGCGTGCGACATCCCGTCCTCGCTGTACTCGTACTCCTTCGCGCCCAACCCCGACTGGGGTCGCGTCTTCGCCGAGCAGCCGGAGATCCGGGCCTACCTCGAACGGACCGCCCACCGTTTCGGTCTCGTGCCGCTGATCCGGTTCGACACCACCGTCACCGAGGCCCGCTGGGACGGCCAGCACTGGCAGGTCGACACCTCGAACGGCCACTACACGGCCCGCATCCTGGTCTCGGGCACCGGACCGTGGCACGAACCGCTGCTCCCCGACCTTCCCGGACTGGCCGACTTCCCCGGCGAGATCTTCCACTCCTCCCGCTGGAACCACGACTACGACCTGACCGGCAAGCGGGTCGCCGTGGTCGGCACGGGCGCCAGCGCGATCCAGTTCGTGCCGAAGATCCAACCGGAAGTGGCGCGACTGCACCTGTTCCAGCGCACCGCCTCCTGGGTGCTGCCGAAGGTCGACCACCGGATGCCGTGGATCGAAAGGACACTCTTCCGATACGTCCCGCTCACCCAACGGTGGTACCGCAACGCGTTCTACGGCGGCTTGGAAGCGTTCAGCTTCGCGTTCCGCCACCCGAACGTGATGAAGGTGATCCAAAAGGCGGGTCTGTGGAACCTGCACCGGTCCATCAAGGACCCGGCCCTGCGCGAAGCCCTCACACCGGACTTCGTCCTGGGCTGCAAGCGCCTGCTGATGTCCAACACCTACTACCCCGCGCTGACCAAGCCGAACGTCGAGGTGCTCCCCCAGGCCATCGCACGCGTCGAGGGCAACGCCGTGATCGCCGAGGACGGCACCCGCCGCGAGGTGGACGCGATCATCTTCGGCACCGGGTTCCACTTCAGCGACCCGCCGGTGGCCAAGCACGTCTTCGGCGCGGACGGCCGCAGCCTCGACGACGTGTGGCAGGGCAGCCCGCAGGCCTACCTGGGCACCGCCGTGCACGGCTTCCCCAACCTGTTCCTGCTGCTGGGCCCCAACCTCGGCACCGGGCACTCATCGGCGTTCACCATCATCGAGACCCAGCTCCGCTACCTGCTGGACGCCCTGAACACCATGCGCCGCAACGGCTGGCACAGCGTGGAGGTGCGTCGACCGGTGCAGGAGGTGTTCAACACCGAGGTGCAGGAAGCCCTCAGCACGACCGTCTACAACGCCGGCGGCTGCATGAGCTACTACATCGACGCCAACGGCCGGAACAGCACGCTCTGGCCGTGGTCGACGGTCCGGATGACCAAGCGCATCAAGGACTTCTCCGCCGCCGACTACCTCACCGAGCCGACGACGACGCCGACACCGACGACGACGTCCGCGCGGAGGCCCGGCGCCGAGTCGACGCCGGGCCGGTCCGCTAGCCGAAGTTCACGTCACTGCACCACATGTAGGTCTGGTCGAGGTGCGAGGCCTGCCAGATCGTGAAGATCACGTGGCGTCCCCGGTAGGTGCCGTTGGTCTGGACGTTGAACGTGATGTCCTTGGCCGGGGCGTACCTGCCGGTCTGGAGGATGAAGTCCAGGTTGCCCCACCCGAGGCGCTGGGTGGTCGGGTCGAACCCGTTCTTGCTGATGTACACCCGGAAGTAGTCCGCGCCGTGGCTGGCCTGGTCGTACAGGTGCATCGAGAAGTTGGCGCCGACGTTGGTCATCTTCCACGCCCCGGGCGTGTTCAGGGCGTTGTTGCGGGCCAGCGCGTTGCTGCAGAGCTGCCCGTCGGGCGTGGAACCCTGGAAGTTGCCGCGCAGCCCGTCCCGCAGCGCGCTCATCCAGTTCCACATGGTGTCGGCGTTGGCCTGGAACGCCTGCCAGCACATCGGGTCCTGCGTCTGCATGGCCGGGTCGGTGTGGTGGCTGCCCCACGTCTGCCAGCACTGGTAGGCGCGGGTCGGGGGACCGACGATCGTCCCGTGGGCCGAGGCGGTCGGGGTCCAGACGAACAGGCAGGCGAGCATGCCGACGACCAGCGCGATGACGTTCCGCCGGCTGACGCTACGCATGCGCATGGAGGGATCTCCGTTCTCCGAAGGATACGACGGCGGATCCTGGGAGCGCTCCCGGAGCAGGGTTCCACACTATCCGTCACAGAACGAAACTTCAACGAAACTTTCCGTGATCGGCCCGACTGTTCACCGCGTCGGCGTAGCGGGGATCGACTTCGGCACCGGGACCGGGTAGTCCGCCCGCGTCACGCGGATGATGTCGCCGTACCGCTCGACCAGCTTGGGCCGGTCCACCTCGCCGGCGACCGTCGTGACGTTCACGCCGGACCCGTCCGGGGCCGGACCCCACGTGGTGAGCTGCACGCCCTGGCTCTTCCAGTAGTCGGCGTCGGCGTCGAGCCGCTCCACCACGCTCTCCATCTTCGACAGCGGGTACACGGATTGCTTGAACCGCACCCGCACGTCGGGCGCGGCCTCGTGCACGGCCCTGTCCAGGGCCTCGTCGGGCACCCGGTACACCACGATCACCCCGTCCGGGCCGTTGACCTCGAGCCCCGAGTAGGTGCCGTGGAACTTCGACTTCAACATCGGCTCCAGCGCCTGCGCGGCGGACTGGAGCGCCGGGTCATTGGTCTGCCCGCCCGCGCTTGTGGTGGTGGCGGGCGGCGCGGATGGCGGGTTGCCGGGTTCCACGCGGGCACAACCGCCCAGCACCACCGCCAGCAAGACCACAGGTACGACCCGGTTCACGTTGCAGACCTCCCGTTGCGCCGTCGCTCCCAGGACGGAAGCGACGGCGCACGGGGTTGCACCGAGTGCCGGGGTCGCGTCAGCGCCTGCGGCGCGACCTCAGGTAGTCGCTGACCACGGCCGCACCCAGGCCGTCCTCGCCGGGCGCGACGACCCGGCCGCCGCTGCGCCGGGCGACCAGGTCCACGAACCGCGCCAGCCGCGGGTCGTCGCCGAGCTTGAACACCGTGATCGCCGCGCCCATCCGGGCCAGGCCGTCCACCTCGGCGACGGTCTTGGCCAGCGTCCGGGGCTGCGGCGGGTAGAAGAACTCGGCCTCGCCGTCCGCCTCCAGGTGCGCGGTCGGCTCACCATCGGTCACCACCAGGACCACCGGCTGCGCGTCGGGGTGGCGGCGCAGGTGCCGGGCGGCCAGCAGCAGGGCGTGGTGCAGGTTCGTGCCCTGCTCCCACACGCCTTCCAACGCGGTGAGCTGCCCGATGTCCACCGTCTCCGCGTGCCGCCCGAAGGTGATCAGCTGCAACGCGTCCGTGCGGAACCGGGTGCGGACCAGGTGGTGCAGGGCGAGCGCGGTGCGCTTCATCGGCACCCATCGGCCGTCCTGCACCATCGACCAGGACGTGTCCACGCACAGCGCGACCGCCGCCCGGGACCGCTGCTCGGTCTCGCTGACCTCGACGTCCACCACGTCCAGGCTGATCTCGCCGGTGCCGCCGCGCAGCACCGCGTTGGTGACCGTCCGGGGCACGTTCCACGGCTCGGTGTCGCCGAACTCCCACGGCCGGGTGCTGCCGATCAGCTCGCCCGCCGCGCCGGCCCGCGTGTTGTCCCGCTGACCTTGCGCCCGGACGCTGTCGATCACGCCCCGCAGCGCGGTCTCCCCCAGGCGCCGCAACGCCTTCGGGGTCAGCCGCAACGAGCCGTCTGGCGCGCGTTCGAGCAGGTTCTGCTGCCGCAGCTCGCGTTCCAGCTCGGCCAGCCGCCGCGCGTCCACCCCGGCCTCGTCGCCGAGCTGGCGGACCAGGGCCTCCAGGTCGATGTCCTCCAGGCGTGCGCCGGGGTAGGACTGGGCGAGCTGCTCGGCCAGCGCGTCCAGCTCGGCCAGGTCCGCCATCGCCTGTGCGCCCTCGCCCAGGCCCAGCGGCTGGTTGCCGCGGAACCGGGCGGAGCCGTTCCAGTCCTCGCCGGGGCGCAGGTCCTGCAACAACGAGTCCAGTGTGGACAGTTGCTGGCCGATGCCCGAGTTGCCGAAGGCCTGTTGGGACAGGGCGTTCAGCTCCTGCCGCTGCTCCTCCGTCATCGAGTTCATCATGCGCTGCGCCGCCGCCGAACGGGCCGCGAGGGCGTCGATCAGCTCCTCGACGTTGCGCGGGTTCTCCGGGAAGAACTCGCCGTGCTTGCGCATGAACTCCTGGAACTGCTCGGGCGTGTCCTGGCCTTGGGCGTGCGCGGCGAGCAGGCCGTTCAGGTCGTCGAGCATCTCCCGGATGCGTTCGACGTCCTGCGGCGAGACGTTCTGCATCGCCTGCTTCATGCCCTGGAACCGCTGGTCCAGCAGCTCCTTGCCGAGCAGGTTCTGGATCTGCTCGTAGGACTCGCGCGCCTGCGGCGACCGCCAGTCGTACTCGGCCAGCTCGCGGACGGCCGCCGCCGTGCCCTGCGGCAGCGCGTCCAGCTGCGCCTCGCGGAAGCGGGCCTCGTCGTCGGGGTCGGGGAACAGCGCCGCCCGTTCGGCCTCCAGCGCCTGGTCCAGCAGCCGCCGGATCTCCTGGAGCGTGCCGTCCAGCCGGTGCCGGCGCTGGATGGCGGCTCGGCGCTGCCACAGCCGGGAGGTCAGGTCGTCCAGCCCGCGTTGACCGGGCAGGCCCCGCCGCAGCAGCTCGCGCAGCGCCGACTCCGGCGAGGCGCCCTCCATGACCTCGCGGCCCAGCTCGTCCATCGCCGCCCGCAGGTCGGTCGGCGGGGCCAGCGGGTCCGGGCCGTCGACGTACCGGCCGTAGCGGTAACCGGTCATCCGTACACCGATCGGTCGTCGTCGCTGTCCTTGGACAGCTGACGGGTCAGGTAGAGGGCCTCCAGCGCCAGTTCGACGGCCGAGGCGATGCGGCCCGCCGGGTCCTTTGGTCCCGCGCCGACCCGCTGGGCCACCTCGTGCAGCAGCGGCAGTTCGGGCAGCGCGGCCAGCAGGTCGCCCGCGTGGACGCGTTCGCCGGTGGCCACCGGGTGCCCGTCGGACACCAGTTCCGCGAGCTGGCGCAGGTTGAGCCCGGCGAACCGGGCGCGCGCGGTGTCGGCGATCGAGCGGCGCAGCAGGTGGGTCAGCACCTCCTGCTCCCGACCCTCCTCGCCGGCCTCGAACTCCAGCTTGCCGCGCAGCACCTCCGGCACCGACTCCAGGTCCACCGGCCGCGCGATCGCCGGGTTCTCGCCGATCAGCGCGCTGCGCCGCAACGCGCTCGCGGCCACCGTCTCCGCCGCCGCCACCGGGAACCGCGCCGAGACGCCGGAGCGCTGGTCGATCGCGGAGGACTCGCGCAGGTGCCGCACGAACCGGGCGATGACCTCCAGCAGGTGGTCGCCGACCTCCGCGACCAGGTCCGCCTCCTGGCGCACCAGGTCCACCTCGGCGGCGATCTCCAGCGGGTAGTGCGTGCGGATCTCCGCGCCGAAGCGGTCCTTGAGCGGGGTGATGATCCGGCCGCGGTTGGTGTAGTCCTCGGGGTTCGC
Organism: Saccharothrix variisporea; assembly: GCF_003634995.1. Classification (GTDB taxonomy): domain Bacteria; phylum Actinomycetota; class Actinomycetes; order Mycobacteriales; family Pseudonocardiaceae; genus Actinosynnema; species Actinosynnema variisporeum. The sequence continues at coordinate 1,782,333 of NZ_RBXR01000001.1, forward strand.
GGTGGCGACGAGCAGCACGTCCAGCGGCAGGCGCAGCGTGTAGCCGCGGATCTGGATGTCCCGCTCCTCCATCACGTTGAGCAGCGAGACCTGGATGCGCTCGGCCAGGTCGGGCAGCTCGTTGACCGCGATGATGCCGCGGTGGCTGCGCGGGAGCAGGCCGTAGTGGATGGTCTCCGGGTCGCCGAGGCTGCGCCCCTGGGCGACCTTGACGGGGTCGACGTCGCCGACCAGGTCGCCGACGCTGGTGTCGGGGGTGGCCAGCTTCTCGGAGAAGCGCTCGTCGCGGTGCTTCCAGGCCACCGGGAGGTCGTCGCCGAGTTCTTCGGCTCTGCGCTGAGACTCGGGGGTGATGGGGTCCAGCGGGTGCTCGTTGAGCTCGGCGCCCTCGATCACCGGCGTCCACTCGTCCAGCAGCCCGACCAACGTGCGCAACAGCCGCGTCTTGCCCTGCCCGCGCTCACCGAGCAGCACGACGTCGTGCCCGGCGAGGATGGCCCGCTCCAACTGCGGCAACACGGTCCGCTCGAACCCGACGATGCCGGGCCAGGGGTTGCGCTTCTCCCGCAGGGCGGCCACCAGGTTGTCCCGCAGCTCGACCTTGACACTGCGCGGCACGTACCCGGCGGCCCTCAGCTCGCCCGCGGTCTTGGGGAGTCCGATCGTCACTCTTTCGACGCTACGCAGGTGAGCGGTGCGATGTCGACGTGGAGTACCTCCAGACCCGGACTCCGTTCGCCTAGAGCCGAACTTCCGAGGTCATCCAGCGGGACTCGACCGCCTCCGGACCGTCCGGAGAGCCGGCGTGGTCAATCGGTTGTCGAATCGGCATTCGTTACGCCCGATTCGAATGCGTTGCCGGAACGTGTGCGCGCCGAAGTTCCGCAGAATTGCGGAAGAATGGCCGGCCTTGCGCTGTTCGAGTGATATCTCCTCGCCCTGTCTCACAATTCGTCGTCGCTCGGACGAGTTAACGAAGTCGTGGGGTATGAGTACGTGCCGTGACGGCCGATCTGGTCCCCGAACTTCGGAAATGGCTCGCGTCGCTCAACGACGCCGACTTCAGCGCGCTGCTCGCGGTGTGCGACCCCCTCCGGGTCGCCGCGCAGATGCCACCGCCCGGCAGGAACACCCGCGCCCCGGTCCGGCGGGAGATCCTGGCGGCACGGGCCCACCTCGCCAGGGCACCGTCGTCGCACCTGGTCGACCTGGCCATCGGGGCTCTGTCGTTCGGCACCCGCGTGCTCCTGGCACAGGGCCGCTTCGAGCGGTCGACGATCGCGGACCCCGGTCTGGACGACCTCCGCGCCATGCTCACCTCGTTGGGCAAGCAGTTCGGTCGACTGGTGCTGTTCGGCTTGCTGCTCGGAAATGCCCAAGCCACTCCGCTGGCCACCCGGTGGAGATCGGAACTGGAAGCGGCACTCGTCACCGCGCCACGCACCTCTCCGCTGATCGGGCACGTCCTGCTCGATCGGAACAGCAACCCCGTCCACTCGACAAGGGAATCCATGGAAGCCGGGACCGTCGACGACACCACGACAAGACCACGCGCGGGCGAGGTGCCCCGAGGTGACGAGTCCGACGAACTCTCGGCTCGACTCGACGAAGTCCGGGCATTCGCTGTCGACACGGCTGCACTGCTGCGGCGGGCCGCGGACGCGGTCGAAGCCGGATCCGCCCCGCCCGAGGGGGTCGACATCGCACTCGAGCGGTTCCACGAGCGTCGGCAAGACCTGCTCGACACGATTTCCGCCGTGGTCGAGATCCCGCCGGACGCGGACTTCGCCGCCTTGTCGAGCCTCGTCGCCGAGACCATCGCCGCACGCAGGCGCGCGCGGGAGGAACGGGCGGCCCGGCAGGAGGCCGAATCGGCGCAAGCCTCCCGGCGGGTCCGCCTCGAGGAGCAGCTCGCCGCGGTGGAAGCGATGCTCGGTGCCGACCACGGTGTGGCCTTCGAGGCGCTCCGGTCCGCGCGCGACGAACTGCTGGCCGCGCTGGGCGCGCTGGAGCCGACGACCGACCGCGCCGGGACCGGGGATGCGGAAGCCCCGACGGCCGAACCCCTCGCAGAACCGCCCCTCGCAGAACCGCCCCTCGCGGAGTCTCCCGTCGCGGAGTCTCCCGTCGCGGAGTCCCCGCCCGTCTCCACCCCGTCCCCGCAGCCGCCCATCGGCCCTGTCGACAGCGCACCGTCCGAGGCCGGAAGCGCCCGCGAAACCGCGGCGCCCCCTGTCGACGACTCCCCTCCGCCCGGGGCCCCACCGGTGCCCTTGCCCGACGAAGCCGAGCGGGTCGAGGTCAACGACATGGCCCTCGGGTTCCCCTGGGAGGAGGGCGATCCGCCCCTCGCGGTCGAGCTGGCGTCGGCGGGAAGGCTCGTCGAGGCCTACTGGGTGACGGCGGTGTCGGGAGAACCCGACCGTCGCACCGCCACCCTGCGCTTCGCCGCGATGGCGTTCGCCGTCACCAACAACGCCGACGCGACGGCCGTGCTCGCCGGGCTGGAACTGGACGTCCAAGACCTGACGGGTGACCCCGACGCCACAGCGCTCGCCACGACGGCGGCACTGCGCGCGGGTCTGCTCGCCGGGTGGGGGCACTCCGTGCTGACCGGTCTGCGCAACGGCCTGGTGCTGCCCGCCCGGTGGGGTGCGCTGATCGACACGGCCATCGACGCCGTGCGCCGCGGGTTCCGCGTCGACGACGGCACGGGCGTGCTGCTGACCGACTCGCGGTCCGACGAGACCCGCGCCGAACTCGGCCGGCGTGCGCGCAACCTCGCCGAGGAGCTGCCCCGCCGGAAGAACCCCTACCAGCGTGCGACGCGCGTGCTCCAGCGGCTGATGCTGCCCAACCAGCCCCTGTGCACGGCGCTGGACGCGGTGGTGCGGTGGTCGGAGGGCGGGGACGGTCGCGCGATCGCGACCGTGCTCGACCGGCTGACGGCGCACGACGCGGTCGAGACGATGATCGAAGCGGCGGACGCCGCCATGCGCACGCCCAAGCAGGCGCGGGAGCGCATCGTGGCCAGCGCCCTGCGCACGCTCGTCCGCGCCATCGAAGAGGTCCGCGAGGTGGTGCGCGAGGCGGACGTGGTCAGCAGGCGGTTGACGGCGGCGGAGTCCGACGACCACAGCTTGGCCGCCCAACTGTCCCGCGCCCTGGCCGACGTCGAGGGCGAGGAACCGCCGCCCGGCATGGTCGGCGTGGCCATGTCCCTGTTCCGCCGGTGGCTCCAGCGCCCCACCGACGCCGTTCGCGGCGCACCCGTCGTCGAGGGCGACACGACGTCGGCGGTGATCGAACCCAGCCCCGACGTGCTGCTCATCCTGCCCGACCTGCCGCGCGACGCCACGGGCCGACCCGACCCGGACGACCCGCGCACCAGCGTCGTGCTGGCCGACCTCGTCCGGCCGCTCGACGTGGGCGGTGCGGTGTCGTCCTACTGCGAGCGCGGAGACCTCCTGCGGGCACGCCGGGTGGTCGAACTCGCCGCGGTCGGCACCTGGGGCGACGTCGAGGTCGAGCCGCTGCGCCAGGTGCTCGACCGAGCGACGACGACGTGGGCCAAGCGGCACCGGTCGGACCTCGAGCGCGCTCGCGACCTGTTCGCGCGCATCCGCACGCAGAACCTCCTCGACCCCGCGGACGAGACCACCGTCGCGGGCCGCCTCGAAGCGCTCACGACCGTCGACGACGGCGCGTTCGACGTCGCGGAAAGCGCGCTCGCCCGACTCGCCGAGGACCTCGCCGCCAAACAGGGGTCCCGTGTCGACGAACTGCGGGCCGAGATCGCCGCGCTCGACGTGGACGCCGCGGGCCGGGACCGGATGCTGGCGCTCCTCGACGACGGCGACACGGTGACGGCCGCCGAGTTCCTCGCCTTCGTGCGGGCGGGCAAGACGCTGCCCGACCAGGTCACCGACGCGCCCGACGACCTCAAGGCGTTCGCCGACCTGGTGGCGGTCGGTGTCGCCCGGAGTGGTCCCGCGCACCGGGACAGCGCACAGGCGTGGGCGGAACTGGCCGCCGGCGGTGCGACCCTGACCCCGCTGGCGACCGTCGGCATCGACGCGTGGGACTCGTTGAAGGTCCCGCGGGGGCTCACCGGCGACCGGCTGGCCAACTCCGTTCGGGACATCCTGCGCGTGCTCGGCCTCCAAGCGCCCAGTCGGCCGCAGGAGATCGGTCGAGGCGCACGACAGGGCTTCCGCAGGTTCCGCGTCCAAGGCACGCCGACCGACGGCTCCTACGTCTCCACGCTGGGCTCGGCGGCGAACGAGTACAACGTCGTGGTGATCACGGAGGAGCGCCGGGGTCGGCGGTCCGTGCTCGACGTGCTGGGCACGGAGGACACCGGGCGCGCCAACGTGCTGCTCTACCTCTACGCCCTGGACCTGCCCGCGCGGAGGGCGCTCGCCGCCGAGGCCGACCGCGGATCGGTCCAGGCGCTCGTGGTCGACCCCGCCGTGGTGGGGTGGATCGCCGCGAACGCGCCCGGCTCCTGGCGCGCCACCCAGCGGGTCACCCTGCCCTGGACGGCGCTCAACCCGTACACGCCGTTCGTCGCGGGCCTGGTGCCGCCGGAGGTGTTCGTCGGCCGGGATCGCGAGATGGCGGAGGTGGTCGACCCGAACGGCGGGCTCTTCATCTATGGCGGCCGCCAGCTGGGCAAGTCGGCGCTGCTGCGCCGGGTGGAGGCGACGTTCAACGACGGCGGGCTGCGCCACGCCGTCTACCTCGACCTGAAGGGCAAGGGCATCGGCGAAGCCGAGCCGGCGTCGAGGATCTGGCCCGAGCTCGTGGTCGAGCTCAAGAAGCGCAGCGTGCTGCCCGAGAGCATGTCCCAGGACCCGCCGCCGGACGTGGTGGTCAACCACGTCAAGGCCTGGCTCAACCACAACTCGAACCGGCGGCTGCTGCTCCTCGCGGACGAGGCCGACGCGTTCCTCACCGCCGACTCGCGCGGCGTGAAGTCGGAGGGCGGCGGGGTCGCCCACTTCCCGAACGTGTTGCGGCTCAAGGAGCTCATGGAGTCCACCGAGCGCCGGTTCAAGATCGTGTTCGCCGGTCTGCACCAGGTGCAGCGGTTCGGGCACCTGTCCAACGTGCCGCTGGTCCACGGTGGACCGGACATCCTCGTCGGACCGCTGGACCCGGCCGACGCGCGGCGGCTCGTCGTCGCCCCGCTCGCCGCGCTGGGGTACCGGTTCGAGCGCCCCGAACTGGTGTGGCGACTGCTGTCCGCCACCAACTACCAGGCGAGTCTCATCCAGATCTTCTGCCAGGAGCTGGTGCGCACGCTGCACGACCGCGTGGCGCAGTCGTTGGAGCTGCCGGTGCCGATCCGGGAGGCCGATGTCGAGGCCGTGGCGGCGAGCGACCACGTCCGGGCCCGCATCGCCGAACGCCTGCGGATCACGATCAACCTGGAAGACCGGTACCGCGTCCTGACCCTGGTCATCGCGGTGCTCAGCCTCAACGACATGTTCGGGGCCGATTACGGGCCCGAGGAGCTGCTGGAGGAGGCGCGCAGGCACTGGGCCGCCGGCTTCGACGACCTGACGGTGTCGCAGGTGCGCATCTACCTGGACGAAATGGTGGGCCTGGGCTTGCTCATCCGCCTGTCGGGCCAAGCTCGCTACGCGGTCCGCAGCCCGAACGTGGTGAACATGCTCGGCACCAAGGCGGACCTGCTGCGCGAGCTGGCCGAGACCGACTTCGACCTGCCCTACGAGTACAACCCGCGCGACGCGCGCCGGTTGCTGGGCACCGATCCCTTCAAGCGGCGCAGTCCCCTCACCGACGGGCAGCTCTTCGAGTTGACGGCCGCCGGCGCGACCTCCGTGGTCACCGGCACGGTCGCGCTGGGCACAGACCGCGTCGCGGACGCGATCAAGGACTACGCCGAGCTGCGGGGCAGCAAGGTGGAGGTGCACACGTCGGCCGCCGACATCGCCAAGGCGATCACGAACGCGGCCCGGCGGAAGAAGGCGACCGTGCTGGTGGCCGACCTCCGCCGCATGCCGTTCACCGACGTCAAGCAGGTCGTGGACCGGCTGCTCAAAGAGAAACCGGCGTGCGCCGTGCTGGTCGAGCCCGAGGTCGCCACGCAGGTCGCCGCGCTGGCCGGGGTCGAGGTGGTGCGACCGGCCCGGTGGACGTCCAGCAGCCTGCGCAGCTGGCCCGAGTGCCCGTTCGACGTCGTCCAGGCACGGGTGCGGCTCATCGCCGCCACCGGCGGGTGGATCGAGTTGGTCGAGGAGGTCATCGCCAACGTGGAGGTGCGCGGCGCTACGCAGGCTCAGGCACTCGACCGGGTGCTGAAGGTCCAGGCGGACCCGCGGTGGGCCGCCGCGTTCCTCGACCGGACGGAGTTGCCCGCCGCCGCGCTGGCCCGCATCGGCCAGTGGGCGGCGTACGTCGATCCCGGCGAGCCGCTGTCGCCCGCGGACGTCGCCGCCGCGCTCGAGCTGGACCTCGCCGCGACCGGCGAGTTCCTCGACGGGCTGGCCCGGTTCGGCGTGCTCGACGAGACCGCCGACGGGGTGGCGCTGGACGTGGTGGTGCACCGGTGCACCACCGCCGTCCACGACCGCGCATGAACGCGGGCGGGCCGCCGCTGGAGTCGCTCCCGGGTCCGGCGGGCCACCTCCGCGCCATCGCGGACGACCTCGACGGGGGCTGGAGCTGCGTCTGGCTCGTCCCGGACTCCCTCGTCGGCAGCGGCGACGCCGACAACCTCCTCGGCGTGCTCGAATCCCGCGCCGACGCCGTCCGGGTACCCGCTCCCCAAGCCCGTCGGAAGCGCCGGACAACGCCTCAGCCCTCCGCCGCACCCGTGCCGAGTGCCGACACCCCCGCGTGGGCGCGCGCGACGTTGGGGGTGTTCGACTGGGAAGCGCCCCGGGAGACGCCGCCGGAGACCGGGGTGGAGAGCACCTCCACGGTGGCGCAGCGGCTCTGGACCGCGTGCGCGGGTGCCGAGGAGCCGCCCGGCGACCCTATCGGCGAGCTCGCCGCACGGGGCCACCTGCGGGGGCAGGTGGTCGTGCTGTGCGCGTGGGAGGAACACGACCCCGATGACGTGGGGGCGCTGCTCACCCGGCTCCCCGCGTTCGCGAAGGAACGCGGTCTGCCGCCCGGCGAACGACCGCGCCTCCTGCTCGCCGCGCGCACCTCCGACGTGCCGTTCCGGCTCCTCGACCACGTGGACGCCGTGACCACCCGCGTGCACTGGTGGTGGGGAACGTGCGGTCGCCTCGACACGGCGGTGGTCGCGGCCACGACGCGGCGGCCCGGAGTCCGCCGGGCCGACCGCGGGAGCATCGTCCGCGAGCTGGTGGCCGACGAGGTGCTCGTGGAGGTCGCCGGGCCCGACCTCGCGCTGGCGGCGTTCCTGGCGGCGGGTTGGGACGGCTCGCTGGCGGCGCTGCCCGCGCACCTGGAAGCGTTCACGCACGAGGTGGACGTGGACATGCCCCGCGACCTGCGGCACGTGCGGGGCAACCCCGAGCGCCCACCGGCGGAGCTGCGGCCGGTCTGGGACGCCGGGCTCGTCGACTACTGGGACGGCCAGCTGCGGATCAGCCCGGTCGCGAACGGGTCGACGCCGTCGTCCGCGAACTTGGCGAGCCTGGTCTGGCGAGGCCAGAACAGGGCGCTCACGACGATCGTCGACGGGCACCGGGCGCGCTTGGAGGCGCGGGTCCGGTCCCGCGCGAGCCTCGCCGTGCTGGACGAGATGTCCCGCGGCACCGCCCCGCCCGGCCAGGACACCGGCGAGCGCACGATCCTCGAACTCGGCGCGATGGCGTGGGCCGTCCAGACCTCGCGGGTCCGCCTGTCCGCCGCGGAGCGGGAGTTGCTCTTCCGCCTGCGCGACGTGCGCAACGCGCTGGCGCACCTGCGACCGCTCGACGACGGCGAGCTGATCCGGCTCGCGGAGGTGCTGTCCCCGTGAACGCCCGTGGGCGGTGTCCTCGGGGTGAGGACACCGCCCACGGGGTGGGTCACCCGTCAGGACAGCGGCGGGTAGGCGTTGCGCATGAGCTCCTGGAACTGGGCGGAGAACCAGTGGCCCGACAGCGGCGCGTTGGGCAGGGCGCCCGACAGGTTGTAGCCGTTGCGCGGGTTGCCGGTGTACGTCGGGTCGCACATCCGGTCGAAGCCCTTGCCCTCGTCGTTCGGGATCGCCGTGCTCGAACCGTCGGACTCGCCCGGCGGCTTGATCCAGACGTAGGCGTCGATGTTCGGCTTCGGCGCCGCCTTCGGGCGCTCGCCGAGGCCGGCACCGCTCTGGTTGCACCAGTTGCCCTTCTGGAAGCGGCGGTCGATGCGGGACTCGTCGACGTACTTCGCCGCGTCGGTGCTGGTCGACTTCGCGGTCGGGCGGTTCGCGCCGCCCCAGCCGTTGCGGGAGGTGTCGATCAGCATGCCGATCCCGCTGTCGAAGCCCTGCTTGACCAGTTCGGCCCGGAACGCCGTGGCGAAGCCCAGCTCGCCGTTGAAGTCGTTCCAGTCCACCCACTTCGACGCCTGCTTCACCTGCTGGCCGCCGACCACGTCGTCCACGGTCCAGAACGGCTCCTCCAGCGCGGAGTAGTTCGCCGTGTTGGTGATGAAGCCGTGGACGTCGGACTTCGTGACGCCCTCGCGGCCCAGGATGGAGGCCATCATCTTCGCCGAGGCGAAGAAGTTGTCGTACTCGGGAACGGTGTCGCCCCACCCGATCCAGCCGTGGTGGCCGGAGTCGAGGTAGTTGTAGACGTTCGGGATGTCGCCCAGCTTGGACACCGCGTACGCCACGCCGTTCTGGTAGTTCTGGTTCTGCTTCATCACGTCGCAGTTCGGCGTGGCCGTGGCCCGCGGCGTGACGTTGGTGACCAGGTTGGGCAGCGAGTCGATCTCGATGACCGCCACGATGCGCAGGCGCGCGTACTCCGGCCGGGCCAGGATGCCCGCGATCTTGTCGATGTACTCGGCCTTGTAGCGCGGCAGCTCGTCGGGCTTGAGCTCGCCGTTGGACGCCAGCGCCGCGCAGTCGCGGCCGGGCAGGTTGTAGATGACGACCTGGAAGACCAGCTCACCGGTCGGCGACGCGGCGCGCTGGCGCTCCGCCTCGTTCAGGTGGTCGGCCAGCCCCATGCTGCCGGTGGTCGGCGAGCCGTTGCCGTCGATCGCACTGATCCGGTCCATCCACACGCCGGTCGGCTGGTTGGCCACGCGCGAGCCACCCGGCTCGGCCGCCGCCTGCCGGCTCCACTGCGGGTTGACGTACACGCCCGCGCCGACGTACGGGTTGTCCGCCCGCGTGCCCGGGTTGGGGTTGCCCGAGGTGGTGGTCGTCGTCGTGGTGGTCGTGGTCGTCGTGGTGGTGGTCGTGGTCGTCACCGTGCCGGTGCAGACCGTGCCGTTGAGCCGGAACTGGGTCGGCTTGGGGTTCGAGCCGTTCCAGGAGCCGTTGAACCCGGGAGTGGCCGTCGCGCCGGACCCGAGGGTCGCGGCCCACTCGGGGTTCTGGACGGTCACCTTCGTCCCGGACTGGCTGAACCGGCCGTTCCAGCCCTGCTGGACCGTCTGGCCCGCGGCGAAGTCCCAGTCCAACGTCCAGCCGCCGGAGATCGCGTCCCCGAGGTTGGTGACCGTGACACTGGCCCCGAAACCGCCCTGCCACTGGCTGGTGATGGTGTAGTCGACCTTGCACCCCGGCGCGGCGTTGGCGGTGGCTCCGCCGAACACCACCGCCGCGGCCGAGAGGGCACCCACCGACACCATCGCCATCGCTCCGGCCGTTCTCCGCGACCGGAGGAATGTGCGAGGACTCATGCATCGCCTCCTTGCGAGCAATTCATCTCGTCTGGGAGCGCTCCCAGCATGTCCCGGCTCAACGGTGAGCCGGTTACCGGGGAATGGGGACTGGGAGCGCTCCCAGACGTACCGTAACCCACGACACATCACGTTGACGAGGGGTTCATTCACAGTGCGTGCGCGGGTGGCCCGGTCGCAAAGGCGCTGACCAGGGGCGATGCGGCGAGGTTTTCACCAACGTCGGAACGGTGCACCGAAATGGCGCGCGACCGAAGAGGCTAAGTAATGCCGTGAAAAGCCGCAGAGAATGTGCGCTGTTCGGCCGGACAACACACGTATGACGTTTCCGGCAAGTTCAGCCTAATACAACCCGTCGCCAGGCGCGAGTGGGACCCGATTCGCCGCGACGCGGTGCCCTAGTGCCGGCCCGCCGCTTGGTCCGACAGCACGCGGACCGCTTCGTCCACCGCCGCGAGGCGCGCTTTGCGGACCGCTTCCGACAGCGGGCGCAGGGCCTCGTCGCGGGCGGTCTGGGCGGAGGCGGAGAGCGCGCCGCCCGGGGCGTCGGACGCGGCTACCTGGAGGATGGCCGCGACCTCGGCGGCGCGTTGGAGGACGCGCAGGGCTCGGGGTGGCATGCCGGTGGGCCACGGGAGCTTGGTGTGCGCGGAGGACAGGTCGGCGATCTCCTCGCGCACGTTCGGCCGGTGGCGGGCGACGTCCAGGGTGATCAGGGCGGTGGCCGCCTCGCGCATCGCCGACGCCAGGCCGTGTTCGGCCTCGCCGATGGGCACGTGCTCGGCCGGGGTCACGGTGGGCAGGTCGAACACCGTCCAGCGCAGCACGCCCTCGGCGACCAGGCGGGGCACCAGGCCCACGCCCACGTCCGGCAGCACGACGGCCTGCCCCGCGCGCAGCGCGCTCGCGCTCAACGGCCCGCGGCCACCCAGACCTCGGACGTCTCCGGCGACCGGCAGCACGAGCCGGGCCGTGGACGCCGACGCCCGGCGCAGGGCGGCCAGCAGCAGGGCCGCGCCCACGGGGGACTCGTCCGGGCCCGGGAGGTCGAGGGCGGTGGCGGTGCCGTCGTCGTCGGCGACCACCTCGTGCAGCTCCGCCCAGAACCCCAGGGCGTCCAGGACGTCGTCGGCCGCCGCCGCTCCGTGGAGCCAGGCGGACGTCCACACGACCATCGTCGCACTCGCACAGGACACGGGACTCAACCTTACGCGCGCCCACCGACAGTTCAGGCGGACGGTCCGGGGGTTCGGACGGGTGTTCGGTGGATCAGGCGGCCGGCCCGACGTGTTCGGCCAGCAGGGAGCGGAAGCGGGCGACGGCGTCCGGGTCGGGGAAGGCGCGGTGCGGCACCGCGTACATCGCCGTGGTGGCGGTCCGGAGCACGAACACCCCGCCGGTCTCCGACCACGCCGGCAGGTCCGACCAGTCCACTTCGCTGCGCGCCGCCTCGCCGACCGACATGCGCAGCGAGTGGGCGTCCGCCGTGCCGGTGACGGTCTTGGCGGCCAGCGGGTGGTTGTGGAAGTTCACCGCGGTGCCGATGGGCACCAGTGCGATGATGATCACAGCCAGGGCCAGCCCGAACACGCCCGCCCACGTCATGCCCAGGGCCAGCACCACCGCCCCGAACACACCCAGCACCAGGCCGAACCACGGCGCCCACCGGTAGAGCGGGATCGCCGTGCGCAGGGCCTGCCGCCAGTCCGACGGGTGCGGCGACCAGGTGAAGTCGACGCTGGCCGGGCGGGCCGCTCCTTCGTTCACCGCTTCGTCGTTCACCGCTTCCTCGCTCACCGGGCGGGCCGCTTCGCGGGTTCGCAGCACAGCGGTACGCACGGAGCGCCGTTCAGCGTGCACCCGGCCGCCGGGAACGCCGAGAGCTTGCGGGCCGGGAGGTCGGAGGTGTGCTCCCCCACCAGCTCCGCGACGAGCTGTGCGAACCGCGGGTCGCCGTTGGGCGTGGCCGCGCGGGCGAAGCCCATGCCGAGTTCGGCCGCCCGGTCGCGGGCCTCGGTGTCGAGGTCCCACACCACTTCCAGGTGATCGCTGACGAACCCGATCGGGCACACCACGACGTTCGCCACGCCCTTGTCGTGCAGGGCCTCGATGTGGTCGACGACGTCGGGCTCCAGCCACGGGATCTGCGGCGGCCCGGAACGCGACTGCCACACCACGTCGTACTCGGGCAGCGACAGCGCGGACGCCACCAGCCGGGACGCCTCTTCCACCTGCCGGGAGTACCGGTGACCGCCCTCCTCCGGCGGACCGGCGGCCTTGTCCGCCGACACCGGGACCGAGTGCGCGGTGAACACCACCCGGTACTCGTCGAAGGGCTCGGCCGCCGCGCGAACGGATTCCGCGAAGGAGTCGATGAACAGCGGGTGGTCGAAGAACTGGCGCAGCTTCACCAGTTCGGGCGCGTCCGGCACGGCGGCGCGGGCGCGCAGGATGTCCTCGTCGTACTGCCGGCACGCCGAGTAGCCGCCGTAAGCGCTGGTCGGGAACACCAGGGCGCGGCGGACGCCATCGGCCTTCATCCGCGCGAGGGTGTCCTCGACCATGGGGTGCCAGTTGCGGTTGCCGAAGTAGATCGGCAGGTCCAGCAGCGGCTCGACGGCGGCGATGGCCTGCCGGTTGAGGGCGTTGATCGGCGAGACGCCGCCGAAGTGCAGGTAGTGCTGCTCCACCTCGTCGAGGCGTTCGGGCGGGACACCACGGCCCCGGGTCACGTTCTCCAGGAACGGCCGAACGTCCTCGGGTCCTTCCGGGCCGCCGAAGGACAGCCAGAGCAGCGCGTCGTAACTCACGGGGTCCATCCTCGCGCTGAGCGCGCGAGGCCGCACAACCGGGTCCGGGTGATCACGAACACCGTGTGCACGACCTCGCCGGGAGGGGCGACGCGGCCCCTCCCGGCAGGTGCGTCTAGAGGCCCAGGAAGTGGACGCCGCCGTCCACGAAGACCATGGAACCCGTGGTGGCCGGGAACCAGTCGGACAGCAGGCCGCACACCGACTGCGCGACCGGGGTCGGGTCGTTGACGTCCCAGCCCAGCGGGGCCTTCTCGCCCCACATCGCCTCCAGGTCCGCGAAGCCCGGGATGGACTTCGCCGCCATCGTGCGCACCGGGCCGGCCGAGACCAGGTTCACCCGGATGCCCTGCGGGCCCAGGTCGCGGGCCAGGTAGCGGTTGATCGACTCGAACGCGGCCTTCGCCGCGCCCATCCAGTTGTAGGCGGGCCAGGCCTGGCGGGCGTCGAAGTCCAGGCCCACGACCGACGCGCCCCGGCCCAGCAGCGGCAGGGTGGCCTGGACCAGCGCCTTGTACGAGTACGCCGAGACGTGCATCGCGGTGGCGACGTCCTCCCACGGCGCGTCCATGAACGGCGCGCCCAGGCAGGACGGCGGGGCGTAGCCGATGGCGTGCACGACGCCGTCGAGGCCGTCCACGTGCTCGCGGACCCGGTCGGCCAGCGTGTCCAGGTGCTCCTGGTTCTGCACGTCCAGCTCGACCACGGGCGCGGGCTGCGGCAGCCGCTTCGCGATCCGCTCCACCAGGCTCAGCCGGCCGAACCCGGTGAGCACCACCTGGGCGCCCTGCTCCTGGGCGACCTTGGCCACGTGGAAGGCGATCGACGCGTCGGTGATCACCCCGGTGACCAGCAGCCGCTTGCCTTCGAGCAGACCCGTCACGTGTCTTTCCTCCGAGAGTTGTGCGAAAAGGGGAAGGTCGGTGCCGAACCGCTCAGTGGCCCATGCCGAGGCCGCCGTCGACCGGCAGCACCGCGCCGGTGATGTAGGCGGCGGCGTCGGAGGCCAGGAACGTGACGGCGGACGCGATCTCCTCGGTGGTGCCGTACCGGCCGGCGGGCACCTGGGCGAGGATCTGCTTGCGGCGCTCCTCGGGCAGCGCGTCGGTCATGTCCGTGGTGATGAAGCCGGGCGCGACGACGTTCGCGGTGATGTTGCGCGACCCCAGTTCGCGGGCGATCGAGCGGGCCACGCCCACGAGGCCTGCCTTGCTGGCGGCGTAGTTGACCTGGCCGGCGCCGCCCATCAGGCCCACGACGGAGGAGATGAACACGATCCGGCCGTAGCGCTTGCGCAGCATGCCCTTGGACGCGCGCTGCGCCACCCGGAACGCGCCGGTCAGGTTGGCGTCCAGGACGCGGGTGAACTGCTCGTCGGTCATCCGCAGCAGCAACGTGTCGTCGGTGATGCCGGCGTTGGCGATCAGCACCTCGACGGGGCCGTGCGCGGCCTCGACCTCGGCGAACGCGGCGTCCACCTCGGCCGCGCTGGTGACGTCGCACTTGACGCCGAGCAGGCCCTCCGGCGAGCCCGAGCCCCGGTGGGTCACCGCGACCTTGTCGCCCTGCGCGGCGAACGCCTGCGCGATCGCCAGACCGATACCCCGGTTGCCGCCGGTGACCAGTACGGACCTCGACACACCCTGCTCCCATCGCTGCTGGTTGATGCGGGGCGAGGCTATCTCCTACCGCCAGGTACGCCACCACGGGCCGGGGGTGGATCACAATCGGCCGCGTGACCGGTTTCGTGGAACAACTGCGCGCCGCGGTCGACGGCGACGTCCTCGCCGACCCCGCCAGCCGCGCGCTGTACTCGGTGGACGCCTCCAACTACCGGCACGTGCCGCGCGTGGTGGTGCGCCCCCGGTCGGTGGACGCGGTGGTGGCGGCGGTCGGGGTGGCGACCGCGTTCGACGTGCCGATCACCAACCGGGGCGCCGGGACCAGCATCGCGGGCAACTCCGCCGGACCGGGACTGGTGATCGACTTCGCGAAGTACCTCGACCGGGTGGTCTCGATCGACCCGGACGCGCGGGTCGCCGTGGTGCAGCCCGGGGTCGTACTGGACCGGCTCAACGCGGTTGTCAGGGACTTCGGGCTGGTGTTCGGCCCGGACCCGTCCACGCACTCGCGGTGCACGATCGGCGGGATGATCGGCAACGACGCCTGCGGCGCGCACTCGGTCGCGTGGGGCAAGACCAGCGACAACGTGCTCGGGCTGGACGTCCTGCTGGCGGATGGGCGGCGCTTCGACACCCGGACGCCGCCCGCGCTGGACCTGCCGGCCGTGGACCCGGGGTGGTTCCCGGCGCTGGACCGGCGGGTCTCCGGGTACCGGCTGGACGCGCTGCCCGACCTGACCCGGGCGCTGGTCGGGTCCGAGGGCACCTGCGTGACGGTGCTGGGCGCGACGCTGAAGCTGGTCGAGGCGCCCCAGCGGCGGGTGCTCGCGGTGCTGGGGTTCGACGGGCCGTACGACGCCGCCGACCACGCCCCGCTCGTGCGCGCGCTGCCGGTGCTCGCGGTCGAGGGCATCGACGTGAAGCTGGCCGAGTCGGCGGGCGACTCCCGGACGCTGCTGCCGCGCGGCGTGAGCTGGCTGTTCGTGGAGACCGCCGACGAGGACACCGCGCACGCGGCGGCGGCCCTGGCCGCGCACTCGGTGGTGGTGACCGACCCGGCGCGGCAGCGGGCGCTGTGGCGGGTGAGGGAGGACGGCGCGGGCCTGGCGACCCGGATGGCCGACGGGAGCGAGGCGTGGTCGGGGTGGGAGGACGCGGCCGTCCCGCCCGAGCGGCTGGGCGCGTACCTGCGGGAATT
Source organism: Saccharothrix variisporea (assembly GCF_003634995.1). Lineage (GTDB taxonomy): Bacteria > Actinomycetota > Actinomycetes > Mycobacteriales > Pseudonocardiaceae > Actinosynnema > Actinosynnema variisporeum. The sequence goes on from NZ_RBXR01000001.1 coordinate 1,797,794, forward strand.
CGACGCGTTGCTGGCCGGCCACGGGCGGCGGGGCGTGACGTACGGGCACTTCGGCGAGGGGTGCCTGCACGTGCGGATCGACTTCGACCTGAGGTCCGGCTATCGGGCGTTCTTGGAGGACGCGGCGGACCTGGTGGTGGCGCACGGCGGGTCGCTGTCCGGTGAGCACGGGGACGGGCAGGCCCGGTCGGAACTGTTGACGCGGATGTACCCCAAGGCGGCGATCGAGGCGTTCGGGCGGTTCAAGCGCGCGTTCGACCCCGAGAACCGGATGAATCCCGGCCGGATCGTGGACCCGTTGCCGTTGGACGCCGACCTGCGGGTGGTCGTCGCTCCCCCGGTGATCCCGACTCGGGCTGCTTTGGCGCTGCGAGCCGATGGTGGCGATCTGGCGGCGGCGACGCGGCGGTGCGTGGGCGTCGGGAAGTGCCTGAACACCTCGGGTGGGGTGATGTGCCCGAGTTATCGGGTGACGCGGGAGGAAAAGCACTCGACGCGAGGGCGGGCGCGGCTGCTGTTCGAGATGTTGGGCGGCCAGGTCGTGCGCGGCGGGTGGCGGTCGGAGGAAGTGCGCGAAGCCCTGGACTTGTGTCTGGGGTGCAAGGGGTGCAAGCGCGACTGTCCCGTGGACGTGGACATGGCCACCTACAAGGCGGAATTCCTGCACCACCACTACAAGGGGCGGGTGCGGCCGTTGTCGCATTACTCGATGGGGTGGCTGCCGTTGTGGCTGCGGTTGCGGATGGTGAACGGGGTGACGGCCCGGTTCGCCCGGTTCGCCGGGGTGGCGGAGGAGAGGCCGTTGCCGACGCTGGCTCGGCGGACGTTCCAGCGCGTGTTCGAGGGTGGTGGTGAGGGGGAACGGGTGGTGCTCTTCCCGGACACCTTCACGAACTTCTTCGAGCCTCGGATCGGGTTGGACGCGGCGGCGGTGTTGGGGCACGTCGGGCAAGGGGTGGAGGTACCGCGGGGCGCGGTGTGCTGTGGGCTGACGTGGTTCTCGACCGGGCAGGTGGACGTGGCTCGGCGGGTCGTGCGGCGGACCGCGAAGGTGTTGCGGCCGTGGACGCGGGACGGGGTGCCGGTGGTGGGGTTGGAGCCCAGTTGCACGGCGTTCCTGCGGTCGGACGCGCTGGAGGTGGCCGGGGACGACCCGGACGTGGTGCGGCTGGCGTCGTCGGTGCGGACGTTCGCGGAGCACGTATCGCCGTTGGTGGAACCGGTGTCGGGTGGTGGATCGGCGGTGGTGCAGCCGCATTGCCACCAGTACGCGGAGTCCGGGACGGCGGCGGACCGGGAGTTGCTGGAGCGGGTCGGGGTGAGCGCTTCGATGGTGTCGGGGTGCTGTGGGCTGGCGGGGAACTTCGGGTTCGAGAAGGGGCACTACGACGTGTCGATGGCGGTGGCGGAGTTGGAGTTGCTGCCTGCGGTGCGTGCGGCTTCGTCGGAGGGGGCGGCTGTGGTGGCGGACGGGTTCAGCTGTCGGACCCAGGTGCGGCAGGGGGCGGCGGTGGAACCCGTGCACACGGCGACGCTGGTGGCGCGGGCGTTGGGGGTGGCGCGGGCGTTGGGGGTGGCGCGGGGGTAGGGCGGCGCGGGGGTAGGGGGTGGCGCGGAGGTAGGGGCGCGGGGCGGAGGTAGGGGCGCGGGGCGGGGGTAGGGGGTAGGGGCGGGGGTCAGCGGGTCTGCTCGGTGATCCAGGTCAGGTAGTCGGGGCTGCCGGCCAGGACGGGGAGGGCGATGACCTCCGGGGTGTCGTAGGAGTGGTTGGCCTGGATGAAGGTGGTCAGCTCGTCGAGGCGGTCGTAGGTCGTCTTGATCCACAGCTGCCACTCGCGGTCGTCCTGGATGGCGTCGTCCCAGCGGTAGATGCTGCGCACCGGGGCGCTGATCTGGACGCACGCCGCCAGCCGGTGCTCGACCAGTGCGCGGGCCAGGGTGGCGGCGGCGTCCTCGCTGTCGGTGGTCGTGATGGCCACGACGTGGTTGTCGCTCATCCTGCGGAGACTAACGACCTCTCTGACGTGCTTCGCGATCCCAAGAGCGGAAAGCGGAAAGCGAAGAGCGGAAAGCGAAGAGCTAAAAGCGACGCTCGCCGCTGGGCAGGCCCCCGGGGGTGGGAAGGGCGTCGGTTTCTTCCCCCCGTACGGCCTGCCGGAGGCAACCACGCTTGGCCCGTTTCCGCAACCGGAAAAGCTGGTTGCAGAAACGGACCAAGCGTGGTTGGGCTGCGCCCAGGCCGTACGGGGGGAAGAAACCGAGGCCCTTCCTGTGGCTGGTAGCCAACAGGAAAAGCAGCGCGCGTGTGGCGGGGTCAGCGGGTGGTGCTGGCTCGTTCGGTCAGGCGGGGAGGGAGGAGGGTTAGGGCCGGGGTGGGGGCTCGGTTGAGCTTGGCCATGAGCAAGGCGACTGCGTGGTGGCCGAGTTGTTCTGCTGGGACGTGGACTGAGGTCAGTGCGGGCCTCAGGCGTTCGGCCTGGTCGTCTGGGCAGATGGCGACCACGGCGATGTCGTCGGGGATGCGGCGGCCCAGGGAGCGGAGCACGTCCAGGACCGACTGGAGTGCGGCCTCGTTGTGGACCACCAAGCCGGTCAGCTGCGGGTGGCGTTCCAGGAGGCTGGTCACGGTTCGGTGCACGGACTCGTGGTCGGTTTCCGTGGGGACGGTGGTGGAGGAGACTCCTCGGCGCATCGCCGCCGCGCTGAAGCCGGCCATGGTGCGGTGGGCGTAGCCGGTGTCGCGTTGGTAGACCGCCCTCGGTGCGCCGATCAGGGCCACCGAGGTGTGGCCCAGGTCGGCCAGGTGGTCCACGCACCTCGCGCCCGCCTCGGCGAAGTCCAAGTCCACGCAGGTCAGGCGGGCGGCGTCCGCTGGGAAGCCGATGAGGACCGAGGGGCGGTCGAGCTCGCGCAGGACGGGTACGCGTTCGTCGTGCATCTCGACGTCCATCACGAGCAGGCCGTCCACCTGCGCGCTGCCCGCGACCCTGCGCAGACCGGCCGCGCCCTGGTCCGCCGTCACCAGGAGGACGTCGTGCTCGTGGCGGCGGGCCGCGCCGGCCACCGCGACCACGAACTGCATCATCACGGGCATGTGCATGCCCTCGCGCATCGGGACCACCAGGGCGAGCACGTTCGCCCGGCTGCTGGCCAGGGACCGGGCGCCCGCGTGCGGGTGGTAGCCCAGAGCCCGCACGCTGGCCTCCACACGGGCCTTGGTGGCCTGCGAGATGGACCGGCGGCCCGTCAACGCGTAGGACACCGTGCTGGGCGCGACCCCCGCGTGTCGAGCCACATCGGCGATCGTGACCAAATCAACCCACCTCCGCAACGCGCACACCGGCTTCTTCGGCGGTCATCGTGAGCACTCCGTCGGTCAAGTCCACGCGCGTGCCCTCCGGGGCCGTCCGGTGCCCCGGTGTCACGTCGTGGAAGGAAATCCAGGCGCCGGCGTGGGTGAACACCACTGTGTCGTCCACCAGCCGCACGCCGTCGCAGTCGTCGAAGTCGATGGCTCGCAACACCCCCGAGCGCGGCTCGACCAGCTCGCCGGGCACGTCGACCACGAGTCTGGCGCGGATGTCCTGGGAGGACGACCCGACCAGCAGTTCGTACTGCCCGGCCTCGGTCAGCCGGCGGCCGGACACGACGTCCCAGTGCCACAGGTGCTCGACCGGCAGTTCGACCACCTGCCGCTCCCCCGGCTCCAGGTGCACCCGCCGGAACGACTGGAGCCGGCGCAGCGGCTGCCGGACCCGGGAGTCCAGCGCGGTCGAGTACAGCTGGACGACCTCCGCGCCCGGCATCGTCCCGGTGTTGGTCACGCCGGTGGACAGGGTGCCGCCACTCCATTGTGGACTGTCGTAGGCGAAGGTCGTGTAGCTCAGGCCGTGGCCGAACGGGAACAGCGGCTCGCCCTCGAAGTACAGGTACGTGCTCCTGGCCCGGATGACGTCGTAGTCGAACAGGTCCGGCAGGTCGGCGTCGGAGGCGTACCAGGTCTGGGTGAGCCGCCCGGCCGGCGAGTACTCCCCCACCAGCGCCTGCGCCACCGCCCGTCCCTGCTCCTGCCCGCCGTGCGCCGTCCACACCACCGCGGGCACGTCGACGTCCAGCGCGTACGGGTAGCTGCTGACCAGCACGAGCACGGTGCGCGGGTTGGCGGCGAGCACGGCCCGCACCAACTCGGCCTGCGGGAGACCCAGCCCCGTCCGGTCCTGGGTCTCCCGGCCGTTGATGTGCGGGTCGTTGCCCACCACCACGACCGCCGCGTCGGCTTCGGCCGCCACCTCCGCCGCCGCGGCGGTCCCGTCCACCACCGGCTCGACGGTGAACACCTCGGTCTCGGTGCCGTGCACGACGTTGTGCAGCACGACACCACCGTCCTGGGTGCGCGGCTCGAACAGCTCGCGCACGTCCCACCCGCCGGGCGCGTCCGCCTCGGCCACCAGGTCGCCGTCCTCGGACACGCCGAGGTACTTGCGCGTCCCCACGTGCCGGAGCGTCCACACGCCGTCGCCCCAGTCGAAGACGTCGAACTCCGCCCGTTCGCCGAGGCCGACGGTCCCGTCCCGCACGCCCAGGTACCGGCCGTCGGCGGCGCGGAAGGCCACCCGGTCCACGCCCTCGCAGTAGGAGACGGAAGCGAAGTCGGAGAGTCCGTCGAGGACGGTCGTCCGGTAGGGCAGGGTGCCGCTGTACCAGTCTTCGTGGACGGTGTCGGCGTGTGAACCGATCACGGCGAGCTTCAGGCCGCGTGGCAGGGGCAGGACGTCGTTGTTGCGCAGCAGCACGACCGCTTGGCGTGCCGCTTCCAAGGCCAGCTCGCTGTGCGCGCCGATGACGTCGGAGGTGATGGCGGCGTACGGGTTGTCGTCGGGTGGGTCGAACTCGCCCAGGCGGAACCGCAGCGCCAGCACCCGGCCCACGGCCCGCTCCACCACGTCCCAGGTGAGCAGGCCGTCCTTCAACGCCGTGGTCACGCTCTCGACCGTCAGCGTGTTGTCGTCGCCCTGGTCGGTGAAGCTGTCCAGGCCCGCGATGAGCGCGGCGGCGTGCCCCTCCGCCTGGGTGGGCAGGAACCCTTGCAGGCCCGCGATGTTGGAGGGCGCGTACGCGTCGCTGAGCACGGCCACGTCCGGCGGCAGGAGGCCCAGCAACGGGCTCACGTGCGCGGGACGGCCGTTGACCAGGTTGTACGACGGCATCACCGCCACGGCGGCGGCCAGCGGACCCAGGAAGCACGGCAGCTCGTACTCGTGCAGCACCCGGGGGCGCAGGTCCGACGACGTGACGCACCGGTCGGTCTCGTTGTTGTAGCCCAGGAAGTGCTTGAGCGTCGGCGCGGTGCGCAGGTAGCGCGGGTGGTCGCCACGCAGGCCCGACGCGTACGCGGTGGCCAGCGCCGACGTGAGCACCGGGTCCTCGGAGTAGCCCTCCTCGTTGCGGCCCCACCGCGGGTCGCGCAACGGGTTCACCACGGGCGCCCACACGTTCAGGCTGTGCGACACCGGGTCCCGGTGGTGGAAACCCCGCGCCTCCACGCCGACCGCCGTGCCCACCGCGTGCAGCAGGTCCGGGTTCCACGACGCCGCCAACCCGATCGCCTGCGGGAACACGGTGGCCTCGCCCAGCCACGCCACGCCGTGCAGCGCCTCGGTGCCGGTGCGGAACTCCTCGACGTCCAGGCGCGGCACCGCGGGCTGGCGCTGGTGCAGCATCGCCACCTTCTCCTCGTCGGTGAGCCGGCCCAGCAGGTCGGCCACGCGGATGGGGACCGGCAACGCCGGATCGCGGAACGGGAGCACCTTCAGCACACCTCGCGCGGGAATCGAACGGCTCGAACGGACTGCTGGGCGTTTCGAAACGATTCGACGCGCCCCCGGAATCACCTGCGGCAGGACCACGGGTCGGAGTACCGGAAATGTGGCACAGGCCGCACATCCCGGTCAACACCCCGAAGTATTTCCAACGTCTCGTTTCGAGAATGGTGTACACCATTTCCCGAGCACGCCGAACGCCCCTCGCACCACGGTGTGCGAGGGGCGACGGCGACCTTCGAGTATTACCCGAACAGTTCCGCGTGCAGGGAGAACGCCGTGGCGATCTCGGACTGCGCCCAGAACCTGTGGTAGGTGAAGGTCGGCGCGGACCCGCCGTTCAGGTAAGCCTGAACCTTGGGCCAATCGGGGTCGTTCTTGAAGAACGAACGGATCGACAGGAACGTCGACGAGCTGTTGATGGTGTCGCCGTTGGGCATCTTGCCGGTCCAGCCCGACGGGATGTAGACACCTTCACCGGTCGACGAGTTGTACGGGTCGTCGAAGCGGTTGTAGTCGGTCCGGGTCTCCGGAACCGCGATGCCCTTCGAGTCCTGGTGCGCCAGGAACGCGGTCAGCAGACCCTCACCCGTGGCCTTGGCGGCGGCGTTGCCGCTGCGGGCCGCGTAGTTGAGCAGCGTCTTGGCCAGCGAGGCACCGACACCGACGTCCTGGCTGTAGTTCAGCACGCTCACCCGGAGGTTGGCGTTGGCGCCCGGCGAGGTCGGGTTCCAGTTGTCCGGCGCACCCGTCCAGCTCAGGTCGGACGGGATCTGGAAGTTGCCGCCGGTGCCGACGGTGGTGTTGGCCAGCGCCCAGGGGACCCACTTGTCGAGGATCTTCTTGGCGCGCGGGTCACCGGTCATCTGGTACAGCGACGCGGTGCGCTCCATCTGCCACACCTGGAAGCCGAACCAGCGGTTCGACGGCGGGTCGCGCCACACCGGGTGGGCGTCGTAGAACATGCCGTAGAACGTCGGCGTGCCCGCCGGCGGGGTGGCGTACTGCCCCTCCCACGTGTTGGTGACACCACCGGCGATGCCGCCGTCGGTGGACTGCAACCACTGCAGCAGCTCCAGCTGGCGGTCCAGGGACTTGGCCCAGTCCTGCTGGCCGGTGGCCGACTTGGGCTTCAGCGCCGCCACCTGCGACAGCGCGTAGGCCGCCAGCGGGTTCTGGTAGCCCTGGTGCGACGCGCCGTCACCGATGCGCCACGCCCAGCCGGCGGACGTGTCCGTCGCGCCGCCCCAGGCGTAGTACCAGGACATCAGGTAGTGCGCGCTGTCCTTGCCGGTCGCGGCCGGGCACGAGGTCGGGCTGGTGCAGTTGCCGATCTTCTTGAAGTACTTGTCGAACATGGCGTAGCGCAGGTAGTCGCCCATCTTGGCGGCCTTGCCGACCTCGGTGGCGATGTCGGCGCTCTTGCCCTGCGCGGTCGCCCACTGCTGGGCCAGCAGCGCCACCTGCACCGCACGCGCGTCGGCGTCCGGGGCGTTGGTGTACTTCCACTGCTTGGCGTAGGACGAGTCCTTGGTGAACAGGTCCAGGAAGCCGTTCGGGCCGCCGTGCTTGAACGTGTCGCACGAGGGCTGCGGCACGGTCTCCCACACCGACTCCGACGAGCCGCGCTGGTAGGTGTTGATGTACGCGGGCGCGGTGTTGGTGCCGTCACCGCAACGGCCGAAGCCGTAGGTGTTGTCCACGTCCATCAGCCAGTGCATGCCGTAGATGTCCGGCGTGCCGTAGGCGGACTTCAGCTCGCCCGCGATCGGGTCCGAGCCCACCGGGACGTTGCTGTCCAACTGCGACGGGTACAGGTCCATGCGCGGGTGCTCGGGAGCGTAGGTCGCCGGCTTGGACGCGTTGTACTTGTCGTTGGTCGGCTGGTCGGCCGTGGCCGGGATGATGTACTTCTCCATCGACGCCCACGCGGACTTGAACGGCGCCCAGTTGCCGGTGATCCGGCCGTAGCTGGCCTCCAGCCACAGGTAGTAGCTGTAGGCCTCGGACGTCGTCTGGTGGCCGTGGTCGGGCGCCTCGACCATCAGGGTCTCGACCGAGTGGTAGGGCACCTTCAGACCGTCCGGGAAGGTCCGGAAGTAGCCGCTGGCCGGGTCGTGGATCTTGTTGTACTGGTCCAGGAACGCCTGGGTGAAGTCCGACGAGCCCTTGGCGATCTCGGTGACCGTGGCCGTGGCCGAGGTGACCCCGGTGGCGCTCGCGGTGAACGTCGCCGACGCGAGGTCGCCGCCGTTGTCCGCCGAGGTGACCGTGACGTTCTGCTTGGTCGACCAGTTGGTCGTCGTGAACGTCAGCGACGTCGGGGCCGCCGTGAGGTCGGCGCTACCCGCGGTGCGGCCGATGTTGACCGTGACGCTGGACGAGGGCGCGGTGGCCAGCGACACCGAGAAGGTCGCCGTGCCGCCCTGGCGCACGTTCAGCGTGGGCGGGCTGATCTGGATCGCCTGCCCGGCCAGCACCCGGATGCCCACCGGCGCGGAGTTGCCGATGCCGCCCTTGTTGTCCGTGGCACGCGCGGAGATGGTGTGCTCACCGACCGCCGCACCGGCCCACGAGCCGCTGAACGGCGCGCTGGTGTCGGTCGCGACGACCACGCCGTCGGCCAGGAACTCGACCTTGCTGACGGTGCCGTCGCTGTCGGTCGCGGTCGCCTCCAGCGGGATCGCCTGGCCGGACTGGAAGGCCTGGCCCGCCGTGGGCGAGGTCACCGCCACAGTCGGCGCCACGTTCGGGCCGGTGCACCGGGTGCCGTTGATCGCGAAGTCCTCGGGCGCGCGGTTCTGGGTCGTCCACGAGCCGTTGAAGCCCACCGAGTACTCGGAGTTCGCCCCCAGGTTGGGCGCCCAGGACGGCGCGGCCACGGTGACCACGGCGCCGGACTGGGTGAACGTGCCGTTCCAGCCCTGCTGGACCCGCTGGCCGTCCGGGAAGGTCCACGTGAGGCGCCAGTTGTTGACCGGGTCGCCCGAGTTCTTGATCGTGACGTTGGCGCCGAAGCCGCCCTGCCACTGGTTGGTGACCTGGTAGTTCACCGTGCACGTGATCGCGGCCTGCGCGACCGGTGCCACGAGCGGCATAATGCCTGCGGCGGTCGCCGCCGCCGCGATCAGCGCGAGCGGTCGACTGCGCGACCGTCCGGCTCTGGTGCGGTACCTCATGCGTCCTCCTCCTGCACGGATCAGCCGTTGACCCGCGAGCCTGCGAAAGGGCGGTGGGGGTTGGAATCGGCACGGGACGCCTGGGCGCGCAGAACGCCCCGTGCCGAGGTCGTGGCTAGGGCTCGACGCCCCAGACGAGCGCGCCGCCGGTGTGCGCGGTGACGCGGTCGAAGTCGGTCAGGGTGGAGCTGACCCGGTAGCTGTAGTCGTTGGTCTGGTCGAAGGACGACCAGTCGGACTTGGCCACGCGCAGCTGGATGTCACCGGTCTGGGCGCCCGCGTTGAGCGTCCCGGCGGCGAAGGTGACCTGGAGGTAGGCGTCCGCACCGGTGCGGGCGGTCGCCAGCTTCACCACCGTGGCGCGGACGTTGCCGCAGCCGACCACGGCCCAGTCGCAGAACACCTGGTAGTTGGCGTTGGCGGCGTCGCCGGTGAACCAGTACCGCAGGGTCACGGTGTCCAGCCCGACCGCGGAGGTGCCGCGGTTGACCAGGTTCAGCGTGGTGCCGATCTGGTTGGAGGTCGCGCCGCCGTTGCCGCGCTGCTGCGCCACCAGGCCGCCGGTGACCGAGCCGGTCTTGGTGCGGAAGGTGACCGCGGTGCTCGCCGCCGAGACGTTGCCCGAGGTGTCCTTGGCGCGCACCGAGAACGTGTAGGACGTGTCCGGGGTGAGGCCGGTGACCTGGGCGGTGGTGCCGCTCGCCGTGGCGGCCACCGTGCCGTCCGGGCGCAGGACGTCGTAGCCGGCGACGCCGACGTCGTCCGTGGACGCGGTCCAGGTCAGCGTGGCGCTGGAACCGGTGATGGTGGTCGCGGTCAGTCCACTCGGGACGGTCGGCGCCTCGCGGTCCACCGGGACCTCGCCGGGTTCCTTGCCCCAGACGACGTTGCCGCTCTCGCGCAGGACCACCCGGTCGGTCTGGACGACGGTGTTGCCCGAGCCGAGGCCGGTGTAGGACCAGTCGTTGGTCGGGTCCCACGTGCCGGCGCTGGTGATGCGGAACTGCACCTCGTGCCGGTACGCGGACTGGCCGCCCGGGTAGACGTCGGCGCACGGGATGTCCACGTAGTAGACGTTGCCGCTGAACCGGACCGGGCCGGAGGCCGTGCCGCACTGGTTGTAGTTCGTGGTGACGGTGATCTGCTCGGGCGTGGTCGAGCCGTCGAGGGTGAAGTAGTAGCGCAGCGAGCCGTTGAACGTGCGGGCGGGCCACGCGGACTTGTTGAGGATGAACGCCTTGAACTCGCTGAACTGCGCCGACGACTGGGTGACCGACGCCTGCACGGTCAGCTCCGGGCCGTCCGGGGTCTCGGCGACCGGGAAGTTGGCCAGCGGGGTGCCGCCGTACTCCTTGTAGAGGCGGGCGAGCGCACCGGTGAAGCCGGCGTTGTAGTCCAGCGCGACCTCGTTGGCCACGTAGTCCTGGCGGCTGTCGGTGTACTTGTCGTCGTTGGTGCTCGGTCCGCCGACCAGCGCGCCGTAGAGGGTGTGCCGGCTGGTGACCGGTTCCTGGATGCTGTCGGCCCACGCGCCGTGCGCGGTGCGGTGGTGCGGGTTGCGCGGGGCGTTGGCGCCGAAGCCGACGACGTAGCTGGAGTTGCGCGGGTTGTCGCCCAGCGCGTAGTTGATCTGCTTGACGCCGAAGTCGTGGTAGGTCGCGGCCCGGGTGGCGTCGGTGGCGCGCAGCCAGTCGCTGTAGAGCAGGGCGACGAACGCCGTGTTGGCCGCGTACCGCAGCGAACCCCAGGTGTCCAGCACCGCCTGGCCGCCGGGCGAGTAGCGGATCCGGTTGCCGTTGTAGCCGGTGGTCCAGTAGTCCAGCCAGCGGTTGGCGTCGGCGACGTACTCGGCCTCGCCGGTCAGCTTGGCCATCAGGGCGTAGGCGCCGTAGGACTTGTCGTCCCACGCGATCGTCCACTTGTAGGACCGGGTGGTGCTCTGCGGCTCGGTGCCCAGCTTCGGGTACTCCGCCTTGGCCTTGGTCAGGTAGGAGGTGTCACCGGTCGCGCGGTAGAGCCAGATCGCGCCCCACACCAGCTCGTCCTGGTAGCCGCTCCACGAGTTGTAGAAGTTCGCGGCGTCGGTGATGCAGGAGCTGTACTTGCCGCGGTAGGTGTCGGCGAAGGTGTACAACTGCTTGGCGTGGGTCAGCAGCGTCGCGGCGTAGGTGGGGTCGGTGGGCTTGAAGACCATCGAGGACGCGGCCAGGGCGGCGGCGTACTCGCCGGCGAGGTCGGAGCCGGGGCAGGAGGCGTCCACCTTGTACGACGGGCGCGCCATCCGCATCACCTCGGCGGGACCCCACCAGGCGTGGTCGGGGTTGCCCGCGCCGACCTGGCCGTAGACCACGTTGGGCGACGGGTGCGCCTTGACGATCCAGTCCGTGCCCCACTTGAGGTTGGACAGCAGGTACTTCAGCTGGCCGGAACCCTCGTAGGCGTCGCGGTTCTCCACCGCGCCCCACGCCAGCATCGTCATGGACGCGCCGAAGGGCAGGCCGAACTTCACGTGGTCGCCGGCGTCGTAGAACCCGCCGGTCAGGTCCAGGCCGACGTCCGAGCCGTCGCGCATCGCCGAGTCGCCGCGCCAGTTCACGCGGTTGTCGGCGGGCAGGTCGCCGGAGCGTTGGGCGTCGTAGAACCAGATCGACTTCTGCAGCGCCTCGCCGTAGTTGAAAGCGGGCGCGGCCGTTGCCACGGGTTGCAACGGGGTGAGCGTCAGCGCGCCGACCAGCACCGCGAGCGTGCCGGCCGCCGCACCGGACATGCGTCGTCGCATGCGGTGCCTCCAGGAAGCAGGGGATTCTGGGAGCGCTCCCAGCGAGGGACTGTAACCGCAACGCAACACCGTGAAAAGAGGCTGAACCGCAGCCCGCAGACCAATGCACCGAACGCCGTCGCACAACTGCGCCGAATGCCGCAATTCGCGAATCGCGCCCGATCGGCGTTCGACACCGTCTCAACAGACCGGAATGGAGCAATGCGCGCGGAAAATGCCTACTCAGCGTGCCGTTGTAACGTTGCAAGGCGCTGACGAGCACCTTCACCCCGTCGATTCGACGCGCTTCGATCCACCGACCGTGAAAACGATCAACGTCCTGCGGCCGACGACCGCAACGGCTTACCCCTTTTGCCGAGGCCTTCGGAATGGTTACAGTGCCGCCGACTGGGAGCGCTCCCAATAGGCGAGGGCTCCTCCCGACATCGACGTCGGCGGAAGGATGGCGATGAGGAAAGGCAAGGCGGCGGCCACGGCCGCGCTGGCCGGCACCCTGGTTGCGGGCGCGGCGGTCCTGGCCCTCGGCGGCGGCGTGCCCGCCGCGCACGCGGCCGACTCGGCGTTCTACGTGGACCCGAACACCGGCGCGGCGAGGTGGGTGGCGGCGAACCCCGGCGACTCGCGGACACCGGTGATCCGCGACCGGATCGCGTCGGTCCCCCAGGCCCGCTGGTACACCACGACCAACACCTCGACGGTCCGCGCCGAGGTGGACTCCTTCGTGGGAGCGGCGGCGGCAGCGGGCAAGATCCCGATCCTCGTCGTCTACAACATCCCCAACCGCGACTGCGGCGGCGCCAGCGGTGGCGGCGCGCGCTCGCACTCGGAGTACCGGGCGTGGGTGGACCAGGTGGCGGCGGGTCTGGCCGGGCGGCGGGCGTCGATCATCCTGGAACCGGACGTGCTGCCGATCATGACCAACTGCCAGTCCGCCGACCAGCAGAACGAGACGCGGGCGTCGATCGCGTACGCGGGCAAGAAGCTCAAGTCCGGGTCGTCGCAGGCCAAGGTCTACTTCGACATCGGCCACTCGGCGTGGCTCAGCGCGTCCGAGGCGGCCAACCGCTTGCGCAGCGCGGACATCTCCAACAGCGCGGACGGCATCTCGCTCAACGTGTCGAACTACCGCTACACCAGCACGGAGGTGGCCTACGCCCGCAGCGTGCTCAGCGCGGTGGGCGACTCGCGGCTGAAGGCCGTGATCGACACCAGCCGCAACGGCAACGGCCCCGCGGGCAGCGAGTGGTGCGACCCGGCCGGCCGGGCGATCGGCACGCCGAGCACCACCAACACCGGTGACTCGCTGATCGACGCCTTCCTGTGGATCAAGCTCCCGGGCGAGGCCGACGGCTGCATCGCCGCGGCGGGCCAGTTCGTGCCGCAGCGGGCCTACGACCTGGCCATCGCCGCGGGCCCCATCACCAGCACCACCACTTCGACCAGCACCACCACTACTACGACCACCACCACGACCACCACGACCACGCCCCAGCCCGGCAACGGGTGCGCGGTGCGGCACCGCGTGACGAGCGCGTGGTCGGGCGGTTACACCGGGGAGATCGTGATCGAGAACCGGGGCGCGCCGATCAACGGCTGGACCCTGACCTTCTCCGCCCCCGGCGTGACCGTCACCCAGGGCTGGAACGGGACGTGGACCGACAGCGGCGACGTGGTCCGCGTCGGGAACGCGTCCTGGAACGGCAACCTCGCCACCGGTGGCACCGCGACCATCGGCTACCAGGCGAGCTACTCGGGAAGCACACCTCCGTTCTCGTCTCCCACCTTGAACGGCACGGCCTGCTCCTGACGACCGTTCCCAGCCCCGCGGCTCCCCGCACCGGTGATGGCAGTCCCGGTGCGGGGAGCCGCCTATCCTTGGCCCCATGACCCCCGACGAGGCAGTGGCCCTGCTGACCGACCCGGAGTCCCCGGCCGAGGACCGCTACCAGGCCCACGCGGACCTGACCGCGGCCGCGGCGTCGGGCGACCGGGAGGCGGAAGCCGCCCTGCACTACCTGCGCTGGAACCGCTCCGGCCGCACGGCCTGCGACGCCGACTAGCCCGAGAGGCCCACCGGCCGGTCGTGCGGGACAATGAGCGGGTGCCGAAGACCTGCCCCTGCGGCTTGGGCGAGCCCTACGAGTCCTGTTGCGGACCCCTCCACCACGGGACCAAGCCCGCCCCCACCGCCGAAGCCCTGATGCGCTCCCGTTTCACCGCCTTCGCCCTGGGCAACGAGCCCTACCTCCTGCAGACCTGGCACCCCACCACCAGGCCCAAGCGCATCGACTTCGACCCCGACCAGCACTGGACCCACCTGGTCGTCCACGACCGCACCGACGGCACCCCCTTCCACACCACCGGCACCGTCGAGTTCACCGCCCACTACCGCTACCAGGGCGAACCCCAGGAACTCCACGAGAACAGCCGTTTCGTCCGCGAGAACAACCGCTGGCTGTACGTCGAACCGGTGTGACCCCTCTCTAGCGCGGCACGTTCTGGGACCCTCGCACGCCGGTCTCACTCCCGCGCGGCAAGGTGCAGCTCGCCCCGGTGTTCAGCCCACCCGCCGACGTGTCCAGGCCACCCTTCCGAGCCGTTCCCTCGTACCCCGCCACACAGGGCGCCGGCTCGAAGAACGTCAAAGCCAACCCGAAGGACGCCTGCCCGCCGCGCACGGTCGAAGCCCCCACGCTGACCACGTCCGGCACGGTCACCAGCACCTCCTCCAGCTGCCCCTGCCGGGTCACCATCACGTCCGCGGTGGTCAGCAGGTTCGCCAGCAGGATCCCCAGGTTCGGCCCCGACTCCCGCAACAAAGCGCTCACCTCCGCCGCCGCACCGGGCGCGGACGCGATCAGCCGACGCAAGTCACCGTCCGCCGAGCGCAATCGCTCCGCCACCAGCAACGCCGAGTCGGCGAAGGAGTTGATGGCCGCCGAGTGGTCCAACTGCGTCTGGAGCACCACCAAGGAATCGTTCAGCAACTTGGTGGTCTGCGGCAGGTGCTTGCCGGCCGTCTCGGTGAACTCGCGGGTCGCGTCCAGCAGCACCTGCAGGTCCGGGCCGGTCCCGCGCAGCGCGTTGTCCAGCTCCTCCACCACGGTCTGCAACGACTCGATCGGCACCGACCTGGCCAGGTCGTCCAAGCTGGTCAGCACCTGCTCCACCGGCAGCGGCAACTTCGTCTGCCACTGCGAGATCACCGACCCCTCCCCCAGGAACGGCCCGCCGCTCCCCCGTGGCCGCAGGTCGACGTACTGCTCCCCCACCGCCGACCGGTTGGCGACCACGGCCTCCAGGTCCGCCGGGATCGCCGGCGCACCGGCGGCGATGCGCAGCTCGACCTCCACCCGCCGGTCCACCCACCGGATCGGACCGACCCGCCCCACGGGCACACCCCGGTACGTCACCTCGCCCCCGGTGAACAGCCCGCCGGTCCGGGCCAGCTCCAACTTCACCCGATAACCGTCGTCCACCACCACGACACCCGCGTACTTCGCCCCCACATAAGTAACGCCCAACAAGGCGATCACCGCGAACAACAGGATCTGCAACCGCATCCGACCCGTGATCATCAACGGCCCCCGGTCTTCAGCGTCAGGTACGTGTTCAGGTAGTCGCCCTTGACCCCGTCCAACACCGCGTCGGTGAACGGGAACGTCAACAACAGCTCCAACGACTGCGGCAACGCCTGCCCCGCCTCGGCCAGCTTCCGCAGAGTCGGCTCCAAAGCGCGCAAATCAGCGACCAGGTCCTCACGGCTCCGGTTCACCGTGTCCACCGCGACGCCCGACAACTCGTGCAGCGTGGTGAGCATGGTGACCAACTGCCCGCGCTGCTCGTTCAGCACCCGCAACCCCGGCTCCAAGCCGTCGAGCACCTCGCCGATCTCGCCCTTCTTGGCCTCCAACGACTTGGCGAACCGGTCCATCCCCTCGATGGCCCGCGTGATCTCGCCCTTGTGCTCGTCCAGCGCACCCACGAAAGTGTCCACAGTGGACAGGAGCGACTTCACCGCCGTCTCGTTGCCGTCCAGGGCCGCGCTCAGCTCGCGCGAGATGTCCTGGATCTGCCCGATCCCGCCACCGTTGAGCAGCATGGACAGCGCCCCGAACACCTCCTCCACCTCGGGGTTGCGGTTGGTGCGCGCCAACGGGATCACCGCGCCGTCCGCCAACGGGGAGGCTGCAGGGTCGGCCGGAGCGTCCAGCTCCACGAACTTCTCCCCCAGCAGGCTGGACTGCCGAAGCCGCGCCAAGGCGTTCGCCGGCAGCCGCACGTCCCCGCGCACGGCCAGGTGCACCAGCGCCATCGACCCGTCCTCGGACAGCTCGACCCGCTCGACCTTCCCCACCGGCACGTCGTCCACCTTGACGCCCGCGTGCGGCACGAGGTCGAGCACGTCGTCGAACTCCACCACCACCCGGTACGGCCGGTCGCCCAGGTCCGCGCCGCCGGGCAGCGGCAGGTCGTAGGCGCTGGGGATCGCCGAACAGCCGGTCAGCACCAGCACCAGCGCGAGCACCAACACCCTCATCGGACACCCCCGGGCACGCTCAGCAGATCGGCGACGAACTCGTTCAGGTTGGCCCGCGCGTTGAGCGTCCCGGTGGTCGGGTCGTAGGCGTTGACCACGTTGTGCAGGGCGACCGGGGCCACGTCCAGCACCTCGGCCAGCGACTTCTGCTGGTTCACCAGGGTCCCGGTGATGCCGGCGAGGTCGTCCACAGTGGACTTGACCCGGTCGCGGTTGTCCCGCACGAACCCGCGCACCTGCTCCAACGCCGTGGCCAACTCGCCCAGCGCGGCACCGAGGTCGTCCCGCTCGGCGGCGAAGAAGCCGGACACGTCGGCCAGCTGCTCGGCGAGCGTGCCGACCTGTTCGTCATTGGCGGCCAGCATGCTGGTGAACTCCTGGAGGTGGTCGATCGTGCCGAACAGGTCCTCCCGCGACCCGGACAGCGTTCGCGCGGCGTCGGCCAGCTGCCGGATGGACTCCCCCAGCGTGGTCCCGGTGCCGTCGAGGTTCGCCGCGCCCGTCTTGAGCAGGTCCGACAGCGCGCCCTCCTTGTTGGCGCCGTCAGGCCCCAACGCGGTGAGCAACGTGTCCAGGCTCTTGTAGAGGTCGTCCAGCTCGACCGTGCCGGCCGTGCGGATGGTGGTGATCACCGCGCCGGCCGCCAACTTCTCCCCACCCGTGTAGACGGGGGCGAGCTGCACGTACCGGTCGGCCACGATGTTGGGCGACACGACCACGGCCCGCACGTCGGCCGGCACGTCCACGTCGTGGTCGATCTCCAGCTCCACCCGCACCGACCCGCCCTCGGGCACCACGGCGACGACCTCGCCGACCTTCACGCCCAGCACCCGCACGTCCGACCCCTCGTACACACCCACCGCCGCGGTGAAGTAGGCCGTCACGTGCTGGGAAGCGGGCCGCAGGAAGATCCACCACACGGCGACGGTGGCCAACAGCACCAGCACCAACCCCTGCGCCAGCGCCACGAACAGCCGCCGCCTGCCCCGAGTCCGGACGAACATCAGCGGCCTCCCGGTGCGCAGTCGCGGCGACCGCCGGGTTGGGCGACCAGTCCGCACAGGTAGGTGTCCACCCACTGCCCGTTGCCCAGCGAGTTGTTCAGCAGCCGGTAGTACGGCCCGGCCAGCGCCAGCCCCCGGTCGAGGTTCTCCTGGTTGCGGCGCAGCACGTCGGTCACCTTCTCCAGCTGCTCCAGCGCCGGGCCGAGCTGCTGCTGGTTGTCCTGCACCAGCCCGGACAGCTGCCGGGACAGCTCGCGCGTGCCGTCCAGCAGCGCGGCGATGGCCTGGCGGCGGTGGCCGATCTCCTCCAGCAGCTTCACCCCGTCGGTGATGAGCGCGGCGAAGTCGTTCGTGCGGTCGGCCAGCGCGCCGCTGATCTTGTTGGCGCCCTTGACCAGGTCGGCCAGCTGCTCGTCGCGCGAGGAGATCGTCTTGGACAGCGCCGACAGCCCCTCCAGCGCCTGCTTCACGTGCTGCGGCGAGTCGCGGAAGGTGTCGGACAGGACCCGGAAGCTCTGCGCGAGCTGGTCGGTGTCGATCTTGGTGATGGTGTCGGACAGGCCGCTGAACGCCTCGATCACGTCGTACGGGGACGTCGTGCGCTCCACCGGGATCGGTGTGTCGGGGTCGAGCTTGTCGCGGCCCTCGGAGTCCAGGGCGAGGAACTTCTGGCCCAGCAGCGTCTTGATGCGGATGTCGGCGCGGCTGCGGTCGCCCAGCTCCAGGCCCTTCACGCGGAAGGTCACCCGCACCTTGCCGTCGTGCAGCCGCACGTCGGTCACGTGCCCGACCTTCATGCCGGCCACCCGCACCTCGTCGTCCGCGCGCAGCCCGGCGGACTCCTTGAAATAGGCCTCGTACCGGGTGCCGCCGCCGAAGAACGGCACGTCCTCGATGAAGAAGGCCAGCAGCGAGGTGATCGCGATGAACGCGAGCCCCGCCGCGCCGAGCAGGACCGGACGCCGGGTCATCGGTGGCACCTCTGTTCGGTGATCGGGAGCCCCACCGGCGGTCCGCCCGGCGCGGGCTGGGCGTCCGAGGACGCCAGGCACAGGTAGAAGTTCAGCCACGAGCCGTAGGAGGAGATCCGGCCGATCGCCTCGAACTTCACCGGCAGGGTGCGCAGGAACGGTTCCAGCTCGGGGGCGTTGCCGAGGTTGCTCGAGAGCACGCCGAGGGCCGCGATGTCGTCCTTCAACGGCTGCCGGCCCTGTTCCAGCAGCGAGGCGGTGGCATCGCTGAGCGCGGCCAGGCCGGTGATCGCGTTGCCGATGGGTTGGCGGTCGGCGGCGAACCCGGACACCAACTGGCGCAGGGAGGTCAGCAGGGTGCCGAACCGGTCGTCCCGGGAGTTCACGGTCTCCAGCACGGCGTTGAGGTTCTCCACCACCTTGCCGATCACGTCGTCCTTGGCGGCCAGCGCGGTGGTCAGGGAGGCGGTGTGGGCGAGCAGGCTCTCCACCGTGCCGCCCTCGCCTTGGAGCACCTGGATGATCTCGTGGGACAGCTTGTTCACGTCGTCCGGGTTCAGGGCCTGGAACAGCGGCTTGAACCCGTTGAACAGCAGGGTCAGGTCCAGCGCGGGTCGGGTGCGCTCGACCGGGATCAGCCCGCCCTCGGGCAGCCGCTCGGAGACCCGCCCGGCGGGCTGCTCCAGGGCGATGTACCGCTGGCCGACCATGTTGCGGTACTTGATGGTCGCGGTCACCGCGGCGGACAGCGAACGCCCGTTGTCCACCGAGAACTCGACGTCCACCAGTTCGTCGTCGACCAGCTTCACGCCCTCGACCTGGCCGACCTTCACCCCCGACATGCGCACGTCGTCGCCCTCGGCGACCGCGGTGACGTCGGTGAACCGGGCGGTGTAGGTGGCGGTCGACCCCACGTTGGTCCCCGCGATGGTCGAGGCGAGGAACGTCGTGGCCGCGACCGTCACCACCACGAAGATCAAGAACTTGGTCAGCGGTGCCGCTATCGACCTCATCGGACCCCCATCAGCAGGCCGGCCCACCCCGGCACCTGGTCCGGCGCGACGGCGTTGACCGGTCCCGCCGGGCAGTGCGGCGTGCCGCCCCGGCGCAGGACCGGGTCGTCGCGCCCCGGCACGTACTTCTGCCCCGGCGGCACGACGGTCACGTTCGCGTGCATGCCGGGTTGGTCGGTGCCCTTGCCGAGCACCTGGTCCATGCGCGGGCGCAGGTCGTTGACCGCGACCAGCACGCACGGGAACGACGGCGAGTAGGTGGCGAACAGCTCCAGCGTCGGGCGGCTGCGGTCGGACAGGCCCACGAACGTCTCGCCGTGGTCCTTGAAGAACGCCGTCAGGTCGGCGGCGGCCGTGGTGAGGCTGGCGTAGACGGAGTCCAGGTCCGCCCGCTGCTGCGCGATGGTGCGGCTGGTCGTGGTCAGGTCCTTCAGGGCCTGCACCAGGTCGGGACCGGCGTCGGCGTAGACGCCGGACATGTCGGCGAACTTGGTGATGTCCTGCTTGAGCACCGGCAGCTGCGGGTTGAGTTCACGCAGGTAGGCGTCCAGCCTGGTGATCGTCTCGCCCAGGGCCGCGCCCCGCCCGTCCAGGGCCTGCGCCATCGCGCTGAGGGTGGCGGACAGCTTGTCCGGCCGCACCGCCTGCAACGTCGGCAGCAGGTCGTTGAACACCCGCTCGATCTCGATCGCGCCGGACGTGCGGTCCTGCTCGACCACCGCGCCCTGGTGGAGCGCGCCGGCCGGGGCGTCGGGCAGCTCCAAGCTCACGAACCGCTCGCCGAACAGGGTCTTGGGCAGCAGCCGGGCGGAGACGTTGGCCGGGATGCGGCCGACCTCCTCGGGCCACATCGACAGCTCGACCTCCGCGCCGGACCCGTGCGACCGCACGGCGCCGACCTGCCCGACCTGGACGCCGAGCAGCTTGACGTCCGAGTCGACCTGGAGCTGGTTGCCGACGTGGTCGGTGCGCAGCAGCACGGTCACCCGGGTGGTGAACACCTTCAGGTAAGCCGCGACGGACAGCCCGCACAGCGCGACGATCAGCGCCACGAAGACCAGCCCCAGCAGCCGTCGGCGGAATGCCATCGGTTATTCTCCGGGAAGGGATTTGTGAATGCGGCCGAAATAACATTACCGACCAGTACGTTACTGTCGGGTGTCCGGCCGCACAAGCAGCCGAAAAGGCTTGTCAGTTCCGTGACAAAGACCGTGGCACAGACCACTCACACCCGCACAAAAACCGGTCCCGCCCTGGCGCCGCGGGTGATCGTGGGGCTACGAATGTTTCGGCCGAGTCCTAGTCGGGGGGTGGAGCATGGTCAGGTTCGTGCACTGCGTCCGGGTGCTGCACCGCGCCGGTCTGGTGGAGCCGCTGCGGCCCGTTCGGGCGGTGCGCTCGCTGGTCGAGGTGCGTGCGCACGGCCCGCTGCTCGGGTCGGTGCTGCGGGGCGCCCGGTACCAGCCCGACCACGTCGCCTTGATCGACGAGCACGGCTCTCTCACCTACCGCGAGCTGCACGAACAGTCCTCGGCGCTGGCCCGTGCGCTGCACGGGTCGGGCGTGCGGGCCGAGCACGTGGTGGCGCTGCTGTGCCGCAACCACCGGGGCGCGGTGCTGGCCATGCTGGCGTGCGCCCGGATCGGGTCGCGGGCGCTGCTGCTCAACACCGGTTTCGCCGGGCCGCAGCTGGCCGACGTCACCCGGCGGGAGCGGGTCGTGGCGCTGCTGCACGACCCCGACTTCGCCCCGGTGGTGGCCGAGGTGCCGCCCGAGGTGGCCCGCTTCCCCACCGACGAGTTCGACGCGCTGGTGTCGTCCGCGCCCTTCGCGGAACCGCCTCGGCCTTCGCGTCCCGGTCAGGTCGTGCTGCTGACCAGCGGCACCACCGGAACGCCGAAGGGCGCACACCGCGAGGTGCGCTCGGCGTTCGCGGCCGTGGACTTCCTCGACCGCATCCCGCTGCGCGCCCGGGAGACCTCGCTCATCGCCGCGCCGGTGTTCCACGGCATCGGGTTCGCCCACCTGGTGCTCGCGCTGGGCCTGGGCTCGACGGTCGTGCTGCGCCGCCGGTTCGACGCGCGCGAGGCGGTGGAGCTGCTGGCCCGACACCGCTGCACGGCGATCATGCTGGTGCCGACCATGCTGCGGCGCATCCTCGACCTGGGTCCGGTGGAGCTGGAGTCGCACGACCTGTCGGCGCTGCGGGTCGTGCTCAGCTCCGGCTCGGACCTGCCCGCGCCACTGGCCGCGGAGGCGACCAAGCGGTTCGGCGAGGTCGTGTACGACCTGTACGGGTCGACCGAGGTGGCCGTGGCGACCGTGGCCACGCCTTTGGACTTGCGGACCGCCCCGGGCACCGTCGGCCGACCGCCGCGCACGTGCGAGGTGCGCCTGTACGACGCGGAGGGCCGGCGGGTGACGAAGCCGGGAGCGGTCGGCCGGGTGTTCGTCGGCAGCGGACTGCGGTTCAGCGGCTACTCGGGCGGCGGCGGCAAGGACACCCTCGACGGCCTGGTCTCCACCGGCGACCTCGGCCACTTCGACGCGGGCGGCCGGCTGTTCGTGGACGGCCGCGAGGACGACATGATCGTCTCGGGCGGGGAGAACGTCTACCCGTCGGAGGTGGAGCAACTGCTGGCCACGCACTACCAGGTGCGCGAGTCGGTGGTGCTGGGCGTGCCGGACGAGGAGTTCGGGCAGCGGCTGCGGGCGTTCGTGGTGCCGGTGCCGGGGGCGCGGATCGACCCGGAGGCTTTGAAGGTCTTCGTGCGGGACCGGCTGGCCCGGCACAAGGTGCCCCGGGAGGTGGTGTTGTTGCCGGCGCTGCCACGCAACGCGACCGGCAAGGTGCTGCGGCGCGAGCTGCGGTAGCGGGGTGCCATGTCACGCAGGCTCCTCTCGACCGGGTCACGCAGGCTTTTCTCGACCGGGTCACGCAGGCTTCTCCCGCCACGGCGAAGGCCGAGTCACCCAGGCATCCCTCGCCACTGCGACGCCAAGTCACCCGGGCATCCACCCGCCCACCCCCTCCCAGGCCACCCCGCACAAGCCGGCGCGCGGGCGCGCCCCAGCGCGCTTCGCACGCGGACCTCGCGCTGCGCGCGGTCGCACGGCCCGGCGAAGCCGGCCGTGCCCGCCGCAGGCGGTGCAGTTGGGGCTTGTGCGGGGTGGCCCGGGTGGGGGTGGGCGGGCGGATACGCCCGACGCGACACAGCCCCACCCCCGCCCCGCAACTCCCGGCCCCGCAACCCCCGCCCCGCAACCCCCGGCCCCGCAACCTCCGCCCCGCGACCCCCGCCCCCGGCCCTCGCCCCCCCCCGATCCCCGGCCCCGGCCCTCGATCCCCGGATCCCCGGCCCCGAGCCCCGAGCCCCGACCCGCAAGGCGGTGCCACGTTTTTGTCACCGGCGGCACAAAGCGCGCGGACGTTTTGTCACGGAAGTGCGCCTTGGTTGACCGCGAGCAAGATCAAAAATACAGTGTTCGGAATCACACCTGAGGCGTTTGGTGGTGGGCGAACCGCATGAACAGAACCGGAGAACTACACGCCCCGGAATTACCGCTCATCGGGAACGTGGACCTGTGGGAGCAACTCCCCGCCGACCTGGCGCCGAAGTTCCGGGCCAACGCCGGCGCGGTGGCCACGGACATGGTCCGGGAAATCCAGTGCTCGATCGCCGAATACTCCCAGAAGTTGGAGGGGATGTTCGGCCAGGTGGTCGTCGAGGGCGTCGAGCAGGCGATCCACCAGTTCATCGACCGGATGGTCGACCCGACCGCGCAGCGCGAGGACCGCGCGAAGCTGTTCCGGCTGCTGGGCAAGCTCGAGGTCAGCGCGGGCCGCAGCCTGGACCTGCTGCAGACCGCCTACCGGATCGGCGCGCGGGTCGCGTGGCGGCGGATCTCGGAGTTCGGGCTGCGCGAGCGGGTGCCGCTGGCCACCATGTGCCTGATCGCCGAGGCGATCTTCGCCTACATCGACGAACTGTCCCTGCGCAGCATGGAGGGCTACGCCGAGGCGCAGGCCCGCCACGCCGGGGCCGTCCAGCGCCGGCGCAAGCGGCTGCTGGACCTGATCCTGGGCGAACCCGGCTACCACCCCAGCGCCCTGGCCGACCTCGCCGACGCCGCGCACTGGCCGGTGCCGGAGAAGGTCGTCGTGGTGGCCCTGGAGAGACGCACCGACCAGCACCAGCTGCCGATCCCGGCCCTGCACGAGGACATCCTGATGGACCTCGAAGGCAGCGAACCGTGCCTGCTGCTGACCGACCCCGAACGGCAACTGGTCGCCCTGGAGCACAAGCTCGGCGGGTGGCGCGCGGCGGTCGGGCCGGTGGTGCCGCTGGCCAAGGCGCGGCAGTCGCTGCGGTGGGCGCGGCGGACCATCACGCTGATCCAGTCCCGGGTCATCCCGGACCGGCCGATGGTGGACACCACCGAGCACCTGTCCACGCTGCTCCTGCTCGGCGACGAGGAGCTGCTGCGGGAACTGGTGCGCCGGACGCTGGCCCCGCTGGACGGGCTGACCCCCAAGCAGCAGCAGCGCATGCGGGAAACCATGACCGCCTGGGTGGAGACCCGGGGCAGCGCGCCGGAGGTGGCGTCGTCGCTGGCCGTGCACCCGCAGACCGTGCGGTACCGGCTGCGGCAGCTGGAGGAGCTGTTCGGCGACCGCCTGCACGACCCGGACGCGTTGTTCGACATGGGCATCGCGCTGCGGGCGCTCCGGCTGCTCGACACCCGACGAACCGCCTGAAGCCCGCCAACCGGCCGGCCCCCGCCCGGAGCCGGCTGGAACCCGCCTAGAACTGCGCGGTCAGGGTCATCTCCAGCTTGTTGTCCGGACCGGAGATCAGGCCGGAGAACAGCGGGTCGAGCTTCTCCGCGCCCTGGCAGCCGGCGAACGGCGGGATGGTGAAGGTCGCCTTCATCGGGATCTTCGCCAGGTCGAACGGGCCTTCCAGGTCGATCGACGCGGGCGTGGCGGTCTTGCAGTCCGGGCCCACGTCGAGGGGCTGGCCGTTGACGTGGACCTCGCTGAGCTTGATGTGCAGCTGGGAGTTGGCCTTGATCTGCCCGGCGGCGATCTTGCCGACGACCTGCGCGGTCGGGATGAGGTCCACGCGCGCGGTGTTGGGCATGAAGCCGAACACGATGAAGTAGCCGTTGCTCGGGGGCAGGGTGAGGTCGCCCTTGAGGTCGCCGGTGATCAGGTCGATCTCGGTCTCCAGGGTGCCCGGCCCGATGACCAGGTCGGACTGCAGCTTGGCGACCCGGTTCACGCCGTCGACCTTGTACTTGAGCTTCAGCCCGGCGGCCGGCAAGGGCGGCTTGACCTGCGCGTACCGCACGACGTACCCGCGCGGCGCGAGGGCCAGCGCGAGCACCGCCACCACCGCGACGACCAGTGCGACCCTCACCCGGAACAACCCCTTCCGCGCATTCTCGCAAAAATTAAGCTCACGCGACCGCGCGGACAACTGTTACCCGGTGTTCCAGCACCCGCGTGACAAATCCGGTCGCCGGTTTTGTGGGTCCGCGGACAATCAGGCGGTCGGCAGGGTGGTCAGCTGGTCGGGCGTGGGCGGGGTGATGGTGACCGGCTTGCCCCAGTCCCGGAACACCGCCGTCACGGTCACCGGCTCGCCCTCGGGCACCGGGGTCTTCAGCTCGGTCTTCACCGGCAGGTCGGCGTCGTCCACCCACAGCTTGAGCACCGACGCCTGCCCGTTGACGGTGACGTGCGCGGTGTAGCGGACGGCCGTCCGCCCGTTCACCGGCTCCTCCGCCTTCTCCACGAGCTGCGCACCTTCGGGCAGCGCCTTGCGGATGTCGGCGGAGTCGCGGATGTGCACGGCCACGTCCGCCATGGC
Source organism: Saccharothrix variisporea (assembly GCF_003634995.1). Taxonomy (GTDB): domain Bacteria; phylum Actinomycetota; class Actinomycetes; order Mycobacteriales; family Pseudonocardiaceae; genus Actinosynnema; species Actinosynnema variisporeum. The sequence continues at coordinate 1,822,975 of NZ_RBXR01000001.1, forward strand.
CTGGCCCAACGGGTTGCGGGTGTCCGCCGGGTCCAGCTTGAGCCACGGCTTGTCCGGCTGCGGCGCCTGGCCGTCCGGGATGCGCACGAAGATCCCGTCCGGCACCATCACGTAGGCGACCTTCTCGGCGTCGGCGATGGAGATCTCGCACGTGGCCGCGTAGTCGCTGGTCCGCAGCCCGCAGCTGCCCTTGCCGCTGGTGGCCAGGTCGAGGTCCACGGTCACCGACTGCTTGCCCTCCGCCGCCACCCGGTTGGCCTCGGCCAGCGCCTGCGGGCTGTCGAAGGTGCGCAGGCCCGACGACGCCGGTTCGCCGGTGCAGGCGGACAGGGACACGGCGGCCAGTGCGGCCAGGACGACACGGTGGGCGCGCATGCTTCTCCTCGGTCCGGAATGGTCGAACAATTCCCCGACCGGGCCACTGTAACCACGGCGAGAACGATTCGTAGCGGACCGTTTGCAGCTTCGAACAAATGCGCAACAACACCGTGGAGAACTGTAAAAGCCGTGACAAGAACTACGGCTTGCGCACCGAGTCCAGCAGGTTGCGCGCCACCACCCGGAGCTTGGTGTTGTTGAGCTGCGACTCGGCCACCAGGGTCGCGAACGCCTCGTCCGCGCTCACCCCGTGCGCCGCCATGAGCACGCCCTTGGCCTGGTCGATCTCCGCCCGGGACTCCAGCGCCCGCTCCAGGCTCTTGACCAGCTCCCGGGAGCGCTCGTACCGGCGGAAACCGGTGATGGCGGTGGACGCGGCCGTGGTGAACAGGCGCAGCAGCGCCTCGTCGAAGGGGTCGAACGCGCGCGGCTCGGAGCTGTAGAGGTTGAGCGCGCCCAGCACCGAGCCCTCGACCAGCAGCGGCGCGGACAGGTACGCCTTGACGCCCACGGCCTCGGCCGCCGCCGCGAACTCGGGCCACTTCTCGCGCGCCTCGGCCACGCCCACCCGCACCGGCCGCTCGGTCCGGGACGCCTCCAGGCACGGGCCGTTGCCGGCGGCGTACTGGTCGGTGTCGATCGCCACGACCCTCTGGTCGGTGGCCGCCGCGGTCTGGGCGGACCCGCCGGTGACCACGGTCACGGAGACGTTCTCGGCGTCGGAGATGACCCGCGACGCGGACTCCACGAGTTGCTGGAGCACCTCACCCAGGGGCTGCTCGTCGGCCAGCACGGCCGCGAGGTGCTCGAACGCCTCGCTCGCCTCGTCCAGGACCGACGCCGGCGCTCTGTCTTCGATGCTCACCAGCACTGTTTACACCGCGCGCGCCATAATCGCCGCTACCGGATGGGGGTGAAGCGGTGCGCGTGCTGCTGGTCGAGGACGACGACGGTGTCGCCGAGGCGCTCGTGGAGGCTCTGGAGGCCAACGGGCACCACCCGCGGCGGGTCGGGAGGGGCTCGGACGCGTTGACCGCGCACCGGGACTTCGACCTGCTCCTGCTGGACTTGGTCCTGCCCGACATCGACGGCCTGGAGGTGCTGCGCAAGATCCGCAAGGTGGCGCAGACGCCGGTGCTGGTGCTGACCGCGCGGGGCGACGAGCGGTCCATCGTGCGGGGGCTGCGCTTGGGGGCGGACGACTACCTGGTCAAACCGGTGCGCCTGGGCGAGCTGCTGGCCCGGATGGACGCGGTGGCGCGGCGCAGCGTCCGGGTGGGACCGGCCGACCGGGTGGTGCGGGTGGGGGACGTGACCATCGACCTGGAGGGCCGGCGGGTGGTCGTCGGGGCCGCCGAGGTGCCGCTGACCACGAAGGAGTTCGACGTGCTGGCGGCGCTGGCGCGGCGCGCGGGCACGGCGGTGAGCCGGCAGCAGCTGATGGACGAGGTGTGGGGCGACGCCTACCTGGCGGTGTCGCGGTCGCTGGACGTCCACCTGGCGGGGCTGCGCGCGAAGCTGGACCGGCCGGGCCTGCTGACCACGATCCGCGGGTTCGGCTACCGGCTGGCCTCCGGGGACGGCGACTGAATGCGCCGCCGCCTGCTGCTGGTGCTGCTGCTGTTCTCCGCCGCCGCCGTGACGGCCTTCGCCGTGCCGCTGCTGTCGGCGACCGCGACCGAGCGGACCCAGCGGTTCGCGATCAGCCGGACCGCCGACCTGGACCGGTTCGCGGCGCTGGCCCAGCAGGCGGAGACGTCCGGGGACAGCGCGGCGCTGGTCGACGAGGTGACCGCGTACGTCGCCCTGTACGGGGAGCCGGTCGTGGTGGTGGACGCGCGCCGCCGGCCGGTCGCCCAGGCGGGGCTGACCGCCGACGACCCGGCGCTGGCCGACGTGCTGGACGCGGCGCTGCGCAACCAGCCCGCGCCGGCCGTGCCGACGATCAAACCGTGGTCGACGGGGACGGTGGTGTTCGCGCGGCCGGTCGGGACGGGCACGCGGGTGGCGGGCGCGGTGGTGCTGCGGGCGTCGCTGGACCGGGCGGCCGGGGACGTGATGTCGCGGTGGCTGATGGTGGCGGCGGGGGCGTTGGCGGCGGCGGGCGGGTCGCTGCTGCTGGTGCTGGCGCTGGCGCGGTGGCTGCTCAAGCCGCTGGCGGACCTGGCGGTGGGCGTGCGGGCGGTCGCGGCGGGCGAACGGCGTGCGCACGTGCCCGAGCGGTTCGGCCCGCCGGAGGTGCGGGAGCTGTCGGAGTCGTTCAACCGCATGTCCGACGCGGTGACCGAGGCCGCCGACCAGCAACGACGGCTCATCGCGGACGCCTCGCACCAGCTGCGCAACCCGATGGCCGCGCTGCGGCTGCGCATGGACACGTTGAGCGCGCAGGTCAAGCCGGAGGGCCGGCGCGTCTACCAGGCCGGGGTGGCGGAGTTCGAGCGGCTGGAGTCGCTGCTGGACGGCCTGCTGGCGCTGGCGTCGGCGGAGAGCACCGCGACCGAGGTCGCCGCGGGTGGTCAAGAGCCCGAGTTGGCCGACCTGGGGGTGGTGGTCGCCGACCGCGCCGACTTCTGGCAGGTCCCGGTGCCGGCCGCGCCGCGGGTGCCGGTGCTGGTGCGGTGCCCGGAGTCCGACCTGGCGCAGGTGCTGGACGTGCTGCTGGACAACGCGATCAAGTACGGCGGCGGCGTGCGGGTGACCCTCGGCGCGGACCGCGCGGCCGGCGTGGGCTGGGTCGAGGTGGCCGACGACGGCCCCGGCCTGACCGACGAGGAGCTCTCGTTGGCCACCTCGCGGTTCTGGCGCGGCCGGACCGACCAGCCCGGCACCGGCCTGGGCCTGGCCATCGCCGACCGGTTGGCGCAGGCGCACGGCGGCACCCTCGAACTGTCCACTGTGGACGGCCTGGTGGCCCGGGTCGTCCTGCCGCTGGAGCCGACCCTGTGAACCGCCGCCTGTTCCTGCTGGCCCTGCTCACCGCCGGCTGCACCGGTGGCTCGTCCGCCGCGGGCCTGCGCATCGCCGCCGGCGAGAAGGGCGGCCTGTACTTCGACTTCGCCACCCTGCTGGCCGCCCAGCTGCCCGGCGTGGTGGTGGAGACCCAGGGCAGCCTGGAGAACCTGGACCAGCTGCGCGACGGCCGTGCCCAGATCGCCCTGGCGCTCGCCGACGCGGCCGGCACCGCCGACCCGGCCCTGGAACTGCGCGCCCTGGGCCGGGTGTACGAGAACTACCTGCAACTGGTGGTGCGCGAGGACGACCCGGCCCAGACCGTGGCGGACCTGGCGGGCCGGCGGGTGTCCCTCGGCGCGGCGGGGTCGGGCGCGTCGCTGTCCGGCGAGCGGATGCTGGCCACCACCGGCTTGGCCCGGACCGTGCAGGTGGAGCACCTGCGGCTGGGCGAGGCCGCGCAGGCGTTGGTGGACAAGCGGATCGACGCGCTGCTGTGGTCCGGCGGGGTGCCGACGCCCACCCTGGCGCGCCTGTCCGGCATCCGCCTGCTGCCGCTGGCGAGCCTGCTCGGCGGGCTGCGGAACGCGTACGGGTCGGTGTACGAACAGGTCCCCGTGCCGGTCGGCGTGTACGGGGCGGGGCGCGAGGTGCCGACCATCGGCGTGGCGAACCTGCTGGTGTGCCGGGCGTCGCTACCCGACGACGTGGCCGCCGAGGTGACCCGGACGCTGGTGTCGCGGGCGGCGGCCCTGGTGCCGGACCAGGCGTTGGGGACGCAGTTCCTCGACGTGCGCAGCCTGATCGGCACGGCGGGCCTGCCGCTGCACCCCGGTGCCGCCGAGACGTACCGCGACCTGCACGGCTAGTGCTCTGTCCGGGAACGTGGACCGGTACGGCGGCTGGTGCCGCGCCCCTTTACAGTGTGGTTCCAGCATGACCGATCTGGCCAGGTGGGGGATGCCGCGTAACCGACGCCCGCAGGACCGGGAAGAGAAGCGCGGGGAGATCGTCGCCGCGGCCACGCGGTTGTTCGTGGAAGAAGGCTACGACCCCACGACGGTGGCGCGGATCGGGCGCGAGGCCGGGGTGACCTCCAACACCGTCTACTGGTACTTCAAGGACAAGGACGAGGTACTGGTCGCTGTTCTGGACGCGCTGTTCGCGCAGTTCCTGGCCGGCGTGGCGGAACGCTCGGCCGAATCGCCGGTCGAGCAGTTGTTGTGGGCGGTCGGCGAGTTGCGGCGGGTCGATCGGCTGATCACGACGGTGCACGCCAGGGTCGCGGCATCGGAGTCGCTGCGGGTGTGGCACGACGGCTTCCACGGGCAGGTGGAGGCGATCCTGCGGTGGCACCTGGCCGCGTTGGGCGTGCCGGAGGCCGAGCAGGACGCGATGACCCGGATCGGGGTGTTCGTCGTCGAAGGGATGCTGACACACACGGGCGACACCACGGGCGATCGCGCCATCGTCGAGACGTTGGTGCGCAGTGCCCGCGGCATCGCCGCCGTGCCGAGCTCCCGCGGCTCCGGGTGACGGGGCGGGTGGACTACCGGCCCGCCGGGGCCGTGAACCGGGTGGTGAGGAACCGGATCTGGTCCGCGACGGCACGCTCGAACAGGTCGCCGACGTAGATGTCGAAGTGGTCGCCGTCGTAGTGGTTGACCTGGACGTGCTCCTGCCCGGCCGCGAGGCGGGCCGTGGCGCGCGCGGGGGCGGCGCGGTCGTCGTCGCACACGCACAACAGGGTCGGCGCGGCGATCTTGCGCAGGTCCTTGCCCGGCCGGTACAGCGGCAGCCGCAACGCGAGCCGGGCCGCGATCGCGTTGGCGCTGTCGCCGTCCGGGCCCGTCATGACACCCCAGATCGTGTCGCGGCCGACAGCGGTGTCGCCGGGGCGGAACGGCTGCCCGCCCGTCTCGACGGTCGGGGACAGCCCCTTGCCCACGGCCGGGAGCCGGGCGAGGACCCGGGCGGTGCGCGGCGAGAGCCGAGACCCCGCCGGTATCAGCTTGGTCGCCGCGGCGATCGCGGTCGGCGACACCAGGAAGGCGGGCATCCACCACACCCCGACCACCGGAGCCAGCACCGGCCTCGCGCCGAACACCGACCCGACGACGTCGAGGACGGCGGCGATGACGAGCCCGATCATGCTCAGCGGACCGGCCCGGAACCGGGAGAGCAGCGACGCCGGACCGTCGGTGAACGGGCACTGGGCCACCACGGCGGCCACGCCGTGGTCCTCGCTCGCGACCCGCAGCACGTGCCCGCCGCCGAACGAGGTCCCCCACACCGCGATCCGGTCCGGGTCGACCTCCGGCAGGGACCGGCCGTAGGCCAGTGCCGCCCGCCAGTCGTCGAGCTGGTCGCCGATGTCGAGCAGTTGCCGAGGAGAGCCCTCACTGGCGCCCAGGTACCGGTAGTCGAACACCAGCACCACCCACCCCTGCGCGGCGAACCGCTCCGCGAACGCGTCCAACCGCCACCCCCGCACCGCGCCCAATCCGTGCGCCATGACCACCAACGGCCGAGGCCCGCCTTCGGCGGTCGGCACGTACAGCCACGCCGCGCACCGCACACCCCCGGACTCGAACCACACGTCCCGCCGCACCGACGCCGTGTGGCTGTCCTTCTCCGCCGAAGTTCCCATCGCCCACCTCGTCCAGCTCGCCCGCTCTTGACTTGCAATCAAGAACTTGTGGACGCGAAGGCTAAGCTGCTCTTGATTGCGAGTCAAGAATGGTCCGGCGCGGGAGCAGCAGCGGGCTGGCCAGGATCAGGACGCCGGCGATCGCGATGGCCGTGCGGGCTCCCGTGAAGTGCGCGAGCACGCCCCACAACGCGGACATCGCCGCACAGCCCGCTTTCGTCGTCACCGACCACGCCGACAGCGTGCGGGCGACGAGGTGGGGTGGGATGTGGTTCAAGCGGTGGGTGGCGAACACCGGGGTGAACACGCCCATGCAGAGGACCAGGCCGAACTCGACCACGATGACGACGGCGAGGCCCAGCGGACCCGGGCCGATCAGGGCGAGCCACACCGACCAGCACGCGCGGAGGGTGCCGGCGACCAGGAGCGTCCTGCGGTGCCCGAACCGGGCGGCCAGCGGTCGGGCCAGGCGGGAGCCGAGCAGTCCGCCGGTGCAGGCCGCGCCGAACGCCAGGCCGTACTGGGTCGGGGTGAACCCGAGGTCGGCGAGCATGAGGACGGCCAGCAGCGGCGAGGTGGCGATGATGAGGCCGCTGACCAGGACGGTGTTGGCCAGCAGGGGGCGCAGGGTCGGGTGGGTCAGGATGTGCCGCCAGCCCGCGACCAGGTCCTTGCGGCGTCCTGTCGGTCGGGCGGGCGGGGGTTCCGGGGTGCGGATGGCGCGGATGCCCAGGGCGGACAGGAGGTAACTGGCCGCGTCGACGGCGAGGGTGGTGACCGTTCCCAGCCACGCCACCGCAAGGCCGCCCAGTGGTGGGCCGATGATGCTCGCGGTCCACGTCGTGGCCTCGAACCGGCTGGTCGCGGTGAGCAGGTCTTGCTTGGGCACCAACGTTTTCAGGTGCGCTCCACTGGCCGCTTGGAACGCGTTGTCCGCCACTGCGGTTGCCACTGCTACAACCAGCAGTTGTTGGAAAGTGAGCATGTCGAGCGCGAAGGCGAGCGGGACGCTCATCACGGCGGCACACCGGACGAGGTCCGTCGCGACCATCACCGGACGCTTCCGGCGGAACTCCACCCACGGTCCCAGCGGCACGGCCAGGACCGCACCCACCGCCAGACCGGCCGCCTTGAGCGCGGAAACCTCGCCGGGACCGGCTTCCAACACGAAGATGGCGACCAGAGCGAGTGCGTCGAACGCCAGCCACGTGCCCAGGGCGCTCACCGAGTACGCCGCCCACAACCACCCGAACCCCCGCCCCATGCGTGCGATCCAAGCCGCGCTCGTAGGGCTGCCGCAAACAACCCACGGTCTTTGTTCTACAACTTCTGGTTGTATCGTCGTAGTTGTGGACCTCGAGGCTGTTCGGACGTTCGTCGTTGCCGCCGACGTGGGGCAGTTCCAGGACGCCGCTGCTGAGTTGTCGGTCACGCAGCAGGCCGTGTCGAAGCGGATCGCCGTGCTGGAGAAGGAACTCGGCGTCCGGCTGTTCACCCGCACCCCGCGCGGTGCGGTGCTCACCATCGACGGGCAGGCGTTCCTGCCGCACGCCCGCGACCTGCTGCGCGCGGAGGAGCGGGCGCTGGCGGCGGTCCGGCCGGACCGGAGGGCGCTGCGCGTGGACGTGATCGGCCGCAGCCTCGCCCCCGCCACCCTGGTGCGCGCCTTCCACCGGGCGCACCCGGACACCGAACTGGCCGTCCTGCGCCTGGCCGACCTGGACACGGCGGTGGCGGCGCTCCGGTCCGGCACGATCGACGCGTCCTTCCGACTGCTCGACCGGTCCGTGTCGGACATCGTGGCGACCCCGGTGCTCGACGAGCCCATCCAGCTGCTCACGGGTCCCCGCCACGCGCTCGCCGACCGTCGCGAGGTGAGACCGGAAGAGCTCGCGCCGCACCGGATCTGGATGCCGGGACTCGTCGCCGGCACCGAGTGGGCCGCGCACTACGCCCGGTTCGCCGCCGCGTTCGGCCTCACCATCGACGCGGTCGGTCCGAACTACGGCACGTCGCCGCTGCTGGACGTCGTTGCCGACTCGCCCGACATCGCCACACTCGTCGGCGAGCGGACCAGGCTGCTGTGGCCCGGCGACTACGACCTGCGGCGCATCCCCCTGCACCGGCCGACACCGGTGTACCCGCACTCCCTGCTGCACTTGCGCGACAACCCGCACCCGGCGCTGCGGCTGCTGCGCGAGCACCTGGCGGGCATGCCGTCACCAGGTGGGGACGTCTGGCGTTAGAGGTTGCTGGTGTAGGCGTGCCGGAGCCACGTCAGGGTTTCGTCGTCGATGTCGTCGGCGCTGGAGATGCCGATCCGGACGGTGATGGTGTCGTTCCCGAGGGAGCCCGCGCCTTGCAGGCGGCCCTCCGGTTCGTGCCCGGCCAGGCGCAGGCCCAGGTCGACGCGGGTGCGGGTGGTGGCCTTGACGATCGCGAAGGTGCGGCGGGGCGAGACCAGGGCGACGTAGGTCTTGCGGGCTTGGACGTGCAGCGGGCCGAGGAGGGCGGCTTCGGTGAGCAGGCGGTCCAGGATGGGGCGCAGCTCGGGGCGGTCGGCGTACTGGTGGTCGACCAGGTCGTCGGAGGAGGCGGTCGTGAAGTGGGGGTAGCCGAAGCGCTCCATGACCAGCAGCAGCTGGGCGTAGCCGGTGACGTGCTGGGCGCGCAGCCAGTCGCGCAACTCGGGCTCGGTGGCGACACCGGACTCCAGCACCCGCCGGTTCCACTCCGGCACGCCCTCACCGGTGGTGCGCACGAGCAGGTCGGCGGACCAGTCGACCATCTCGCGCCAGTTCTTCACCTGGACCATGCCGATCATCCTGCCGCGTGATCGCCGCCGCCGCTCGCGATACACCAAGCCCACCCGCACCCGGCAACACGCCCGCAACACCGCCGCCACAGTGCCGCCCGCGCCGGACGCACCGCAAGCCCGCCAGGCGTGGCCTCCGGCCCCCGCTTCGATCATCGCACGCGGGACCGACAGTCCCGGGCGTGGCACCGGCGGAGGAATCCGGCGGAGGCTCGGGCCGGGGTGCGGGTCAGGTGGGCGGCGGCGCGGGTCGGGGTGCGGGTCAGGTGGGCGGCAGCGCGGGTCGGGGTGGGCGGTGCGGGTCAGGGGAGGCGTTGGCCCAGGACCAGGGCGCCGGCTACCGCGAGCAGGGCGGCCAAGGTGCCCAGGACCACCCACGGGCGGCTGGCGTCGGCCTGCTTCTTCTCGTAGCCGATCTGCTCGCCCAGCGTGTCGTACACCCGCCGCAGTTCCTCGGCGCTCGCCGCCTTGAAGAACTCGCCGCCGGACAGCTTGGCGATCTCCTTCATCGAGTCGTCGTCCACCGGCACCTCCTGCCGGCGGCCCTCGATCTCGACCACGCCGTCCTCCGTGCCGAAGGAGATCGTGGAGATCGGGATGCCCGCCTTCTTGGCGTCCTCCGCCGCGTCGAACGCGCGCCGCGTGCCCACGGTCTCCTTGCCGTCGGTCATCAGCACGATGCGGGCCGGAGGTGGGCCGTCCGCGCCGCCGACGACCTTGCCGAAGGAGTCGATCGCCGCGAGGGCCGCCACGATGGCGTCGCCGGTCGCGGTGGCCTGGGCCAGTTTCAGGCCGTCGATGCTCTGGGTCACGGCACCGCGGTCGGTGGTCGGCGCCACCAGGACCGTCGCGCTGCCGGCGAAGGAGATCAGGCCCAGGTTGATGCCCGGCGTCAGCCCCTCCGCGAACGACTTCGCCGCCACCTGCGCCGCCTCCAGCCGCGAGGGCTGGACGTCGGTGGCCTTCATGGACAGGGACGTGTCGATCACCAGCATGACCGTCGCCCGGTTGCGGGGCACCTTCTGCTCCGCGGTCGGGCCGGCCAGCGCCACCGTCAGCAGGAGGAACGCGACCAGCAGCACGGCGGCGGGCGCGTGGCGCCACCAACCCTGCTTGCGCGGCGCGACCTTCTCCAACATGGACAGGTTCGCGAACCGCAGCATCCGCTTGCGCAGCACGCGCTGGATCACCACGTACAGCGCGGCGACGCCGGCCACCGCGATCAGCAGCAGGAACCACCACGGCGCGGTGAAACCCGAGAAGCTCATCAGGCCACCCCTCCCGACCAGCGGCGCTTGCGAGCCACCACGAAGCGCACGGTGTCGGCGATCCAGTCCGAGTCGGTGCGCAGCACCAGGTGCCCGGCGCCCGCCTGGCGCAGCCCGGCCGCCACGCCCGCGCGGTGCTCGGCCGCCGCCGCCGCGAACTCCCGGCGCAGCAACGGCGAGGCCACGACCTCGCGCTGCCGCCCGGACTCCGGGTCGGCCAGGACGACCGTGCCCACCTCGGGCAGGTCGATGTCGCGCGGGTCGACGACCTCGATGGCCACCAGGTCGTGCCGCGCGGACAGGGCGCGCAGCGGGCGCTGCCACTCCGTGCCGCCCAGGAAGTCCGAGATCACCACGACCAGGCCCCGCCGGCGCGGCGGGCGGCGCAACTGCTCGATCAGGTCGGCCAGCGAAGCGCGGGTGCCTTCCGGCGCGCGGGGCGTCTCGGCGACCTTGCGGATCAGGCCGCGCGCGTGCGCCAGACCGCCCCGGGCGGGCACGCGGACGAGCTTCTCGCCGGTGGACACCAGCGCGCCGATCCGGTTGCCGCCGCCCCGGGTCAGGTGCGCGACGGCCGCCGTGGCCGCCACGACCAGGTCGCGCTTCTCGCACACGGCGGTGCCGAAGTCCAGCGACGGGGACAGGTCGATCGCCAGCCACGTCTCCAGCTCGCGGTCGGCGACGGTCTCGCGGATGTGCGGCACGGTGGTGCGCGCGGTCACCGCCCAGTCCATCCGGCGCACGTCGTCGCCGGGCTGGTAGGGCCGGGCCTCGCCGGGCTCGGAACCCGGTCCGGGCACCAGGCCCAGGTGGTTGCCCTGGAGCAGGCCGTCCAGCCGGCGGCGGACCTCCAGCTCCAGGGTGCGCAGCGCGGCCTCCATGCGACCGCCGTGCAGGACGGGCGGCGCCCAGGAGGGCCGCCCCGAGGGCTCTTCGGAGGTCACGGCCTACCCGCGGGCTGCGGCGCCTGCGGACGGGCGGAGACCTGCGGCAGCGGCACGGTCTGGAGCACCCGCGTGATGATGTGGTCCAGCGGCACGCCGTCGGCCAGCGCGTCGTAGGACAGCACGAGCCGGTGCCGCAGCACGTCGGGCACGACGTCCACGATGTCCTGGGGCAGCACGTAGTCCCGGCCGCGGACCAGGGCCAGCGCGCGGGCGGCGGCGATGATGCCCAGCGAGGCGCGCGGCGAGGCGCCGTAGGCGACCCAGCCGGCCACGTCGGTGAGCTGGTGCTCCTTGGGCGCGCGGGTCGCGATGACCAGCCGCACCACGTAGTCCACCAGCGCGTGGTGCACGAACACCTTGGACGCCACGCCCTGCAGGCGGACCAGTTCCTCGGGGCTGAGCACCTGGTGCGGGACGGGCGGTTCGACGCCCATCCGGTAGACGATCTCCCGCTCCTCCTCCGCGGTCGGGTACTCGACCTGGATCTTGAACAGGAAGCGGTCGCGCTGCGCCTCGGGCAGCGGGTAGACGCCCTCGTTCTCGATGGGGTTCTGGGTGGCCAGCACCAGGAACGGGGTGGGCATGGGGAAGGTCTTGCCGCCGATGGACACGTGCCGCTCGGCCATGACCTCCAGCATCGCGCTCTGCACCTTGGCGGGCGCGCGGTTGATCTCGTCGGCGAGCACGAAGTTGGCCACCACGGGGCCGAGTTCGACGTCGAAGCTCTCGCTGCCCTGCCGGTAGATGCGGGTGCCGAGGATGTCGGCGGGCACCAGGTCCGGGGTGAACTGGACGCGCGAGAACGACCCGCCGACGACGGTGGCGAAGGTCTCCACGGCCAGCGTCTTGGCCACGCCGGGCACGCCTTCCAGCAGCAGGTGCCCCTTGGCCAGCAGGCCGACGAGCATGCGCTCGACCAGCCGGTCCTGGCCGACGATCACCCGCTTGACCTCGAACACGGTGCGTTCGAGCAACTGGGCGTCACGAGCCGGCGTGTTGGGCGCCTCGGCGGCGGGCTCGGACAACGGTCCTCCTCGACGGGGTTGTGCGACGGTGCCCAAGTCTTCCCTGTCGGCGGTGTGGCGCTTGTGAAGGGGTCCTAACGCCCGAGATCACCCGGCGTGTCCACGTCACTGGTCTCTTCGGGGGAACCCTTCACTCGAACGGGTTGAAGTGGCCCGACGACCGACCGCATCGACTTGTCCTTGGGGTCCGCGGGCACCGCCGCGCGCAGGTCGGCGGTGCGCCACACCCCGGTCAGCCACTGCTCCCGGCCATCCGCGTCGACCAGCACCGCCGGGGCACCGACGGCCAGCAACCGGGCCACGGTCCCCGCACCCACACCCGGCTGGTCGACGGCCAGCACGACCACGCGCGGTGCCGTGACCAGGGCGAGCCCGGCGGCCAAGCCCGCGACCGGTCCCCCGCCCGGCGGGTCCTCGCGCGTCCACACGACGCCCGGCACGGGTTTCTCCGGTCCGACCACGACGACCCGGCGCGCGCCGCGCACGGCGTCCAGCGCCCGGTCGAGCAGGGTCCGCCCGCCGACCTCGACCGCGGCCTTGTCCACCCCGCCGAGCCTGCTGCCGCGCCCGCCGGCCAGCACCACGGCGTCCCACGCGTCGTCCACGGGAGGATCATCACACCCCGGGTCCAGGTGCCGTCGGGAACGCCGGTTCCCGACGGCACCTCCACCCCCCAGTCCCCCCTGCTTCCTGCGACCCCGCGGCCGAACCACGTGCCCCCCGGTCCGGACCCGGGTCGCGGCGCCGACCCGCCTTCCCCGTCGGGTGCGGCCCCGCGTCGACAGGATGCGCGCAGCGTAGGGCGCGGGCGTGGAACGATCCTTGAATCCGCTGGTAGCGGCGTTGCGAGGGGGTCTGGCGGGCGTGGTCGACGCCGCCCGCGCCGCACTTGGGGAGTGAGCCCGGTCACACCGTTCAACGGTGGGGTCGCGTCGAGGGGTTTCCCGGCCGCAGACGACACTTCGGCAGAAGGGGGCGACGTGCCAGACGGGTTCGACGAGTTCGTCGCCGATCGGCTCGATCGGCTTTTGCGCTACGCCACCGCGATGACGTGCGACAAGCACCTCGCGAGCGACATCGTCCAGGACGTGTTGCTGCGCGCCCGCGGGCGGTGGGAGCGCATCTCCGACATGGACGCGCCCTACCTCTACGTGAAGCGGATGGTGACCAACGAGTACCTCTCGTGGCGCCGCCGTCGGGCCGCGCGGGACGTGACCGCCTCGCACGCCTCGCTGGACGAGGTCGCGCCCCCGGTGGCCGACCACGCCGTGCGACACGCGGAGCGGGACGCCATGCGGCGGCGGATCGCCGTACTGCCGCGCCGGCAACGGGCGGCGCTGGTGATGCGCTACTACGAGGACAGCACGGACGCGGAGATCGCCGCCGTGCTCGGCTGCACGGAGAGCACCGTGCGCAGCCACATTTCACGCGCGCTGAAGACGTTGCGCGTCAACGAGAACACGCCGGTGGAGGTGCTGCGGTGAACGATCGCTTGATCCGGGAGGCCATCGCGGCCGAGGCCGCCGAGGCGCTGGACGCCCGCGAGGTGATGGCCCAACTGCGCAGCCGCCGCGCGCGCCGCCGCCCCGGTCCCCTGCTCGCGGTGGCCGCGCTGACCGCCGCCGCGGCGGCCGTGGCGGTCGTCGTGCCGATGACGGTGTCCCGCGAGGCCGCACCGCCCGGCACCTCGTCCACGGTCGCGACACCGCTCGCACCGCAGAACGTGCTGCTGGTGGGCTTGGACGAGTACGCGCACGCCGACACCGTCGCCCTGGCCAGGGTGACACCGACCGGCGTGGCGGTGGTGTCGCTGCCCCGCGACTCGTGGGTCGAAGTGCCCGGCGAGGGCGCGGAGCGGCTGACCCTGGTCTACACGAAGGGGCAGGAGTCCGGCGGCGTGGCGGGCGGCGCCCAGGCGCTGTCCAAGACCGTGTCGGCGTTGACGGGTGCCCAGATCGACCACTACGCGGTGGTCGAGATGAGCGCGTTCGCCCGACTGGCCGACGCCGTCGGCGGGGTAGAGGTGTGCCTGAACGGGCCGACGAAGGACATCGTCACCGGAGCGGAGTTCCCGGCGGGCCGCCAGGTCCTCTCCGGCGACCGCGCCCTGGACTTCGTGCGCCAACGCTTCGGCCTGGTCAACGGCGACCTGGACCGCGTGCGCCGGCACCAGGCGTTCCTGTCCGGCCTGGGCGCCAAGCTCCTGGACCGGGCGTTCCTGGAGAACACCGCGGGCGTCACGTCGCTGCTGGGCGTGATCAGGTCGAGCGTCCAGACCGACGAGGGCTGGGACCTGCTCGCCTTCGCCCGCGGCCTGACCGCGGGCGTTCCGGTCCGCACGACCACCATCCCGGTCGAGGACGGCGAGGTGGGGAACGCGCGGGTCCTGCGCCCGGCCCCGACCACGCGGCAGTTCGTCGAGACCTTCTTCGCCGACCAGCCGGCCGGCGGGACGTCCTCGGGCACGCCGGCACCGGGCAGCGGACCGTCCTGCGTGGACTGACGGTCGCAGAGGAGGCCCACCACCGCGCCGCAGCCGGCCGGTGGTGGGCCGCGGTTCCTACAGCACGCGCACGGCGTAGGGCATGATGCCGCCGTAGCGGACCGGGGCGACGCGGACGGCCGAGCCGGAGTACGGGGCCTCGACCATCATGCCGTCGCCCAGGTACAGGGCCACGTGCGTGCCGCCGCCCGGCCCCCAGAAGAGCATGTCGCCGCGTTCGGCCTGCGCCAGCGGCACCTTGCGGCCGGAGTTGTACTGGTAGCCGCTGTAGTGCTGGAGGTAGACGCCGGCGCCGGCGAAGGCGTACATCATCAGGCCCGAGCAGTCGAAGCCGACGGTGTAGTAGTCGCCGTACGAGTCGCCCACGCCCCAGTCGCGCACGCCCACGGTCGGGCCGTTGTAGTTGCCGCCGCCCCACGAGTAGCGCACGCCCAGCTGGGACAACGCCCGCGCGATCACCGTCTCCACGTCCCCGCCGCCGCTGGGCGCGGACACCGGGCGGTTGGCCGGAGCGCTGGGCCGGGCGGCGAGCGCGGCCTGGCGGGCGGCTTCCTCCTCCTCGCGGCGCTTGGCCTCGGCCCACTCGTTGTACTGGGCGCGCTGGCCCTCCAGGCTCTGCACCGCGCCCAGCGCCTGGGTCAGCTCGGCCTCGACCCGGCTCTTGTCGCCCTCGATCGCCGCCGCCCGCGCGGCCTGGCCCTGCTGGGCCAGGGCGGCGACCTGGTGGGCGGCGTCGGCGTCGCGCTTGGCCTGCTGCGCCGCGGCCTGCTTCTGGTTGGCCACGTCCAGCGCGGCGCGGGCCGCCGCGTCCTTGTTGGCCTGCTCCGAGCGCGCCCACTCGACGTCGTCCAGGGCGTTGAGGTTGGCGTCGCCGACCGCCTTGAGCAGCTGGTTGCGGGCCAGCAGGTCCTCCGGGCTCGATGCGCCCAGGTACGCCGACAGCGACCCGACCACGCTGCCCTGCTGGTAGCTGGCGGCGGCGAACTCGTCCAGCGCGGTGCGGGCCTCGGCGACCGCGCGGCCCGCCGCGTCGGCCTCGGTGCGGGCGGCGTCGGCGGCCTGCCTGGCCTTGGTCGCCTCGTCCTGCGCGGTCTCCAGGTCGACGCGGGCCTTGTTGGCCAGCTCCATCTTGTAGGCGACGTCGTCGGTGAGCTTCTGCAACTCCGCCTCGGCGGCGGTGAGCTGACCGGTCAGCTCGCCGACCCGGGCGGCCTTGGCGTCGGCTTCGGCCCGACCCGCGCTGATCTGGTCGTCACTGGGGTTGGGCGGCGGTGGTGGCACCGCTGCCGCCACACCGGGGAACAGGACGAGCGCCGCGGCCAGCATGATCACCCACCGAGTCACGACACCCGCCTCCCCACCCCGCTCGGCCGAACCGCGTTCCACCGAATGGCGTGACGCGGACACGTTCCGGAAGCGTGCCACTTCAGCACCAAGGTTTCCAATTGACCCGGCAAGAACTTCAGCCACACGGGTCACAGATGTTTACCGCCGGTATGTGCTAGTTGACCTTCCGGTCGAGGTCGGCCCAGTACGGCTCGCGCAGCTTGAACTTCTGCACCTTGCCGGTCGCGGTGCGCGGGATCGCGTCCCGGAACTCCACCGACGTGGGCGCCTTGTACCCGGCCAGCCGCTGCTTGCAGTGCGCGATCAGCTCGGCCTCGGTGGTCTGCGCGCCCTCGGCCAGGACGACCAGCGCCTTGATCGTTTCACCCCACTTGTCGTGCGGCACCCCGATGACCGCCGCCTCGGCCACGGCGGGGTGGCTGAACAGGGCGTCCTCGACCTCGATGGACGACACGTTCTCCCCGCCGGTGATGATCACGTCCTTCTTGCGGTCGGAGATGGTGAGGTGGCCCTCGTCGTCGAGCGTGCCGCCGTCACCGGTGTGGAACCAGCCGTCCTCGATCGCCTCGGCGGTGGCCTCCGGGTTGTCCCAGTACCCGGCCATGACGTTGTTGGTGCGCGCCATGACCTCGCCGCTCTCGGCGATCCGCAGCCGGACGCCCAACCCCGGCGCGCCCGCCCGCGACAGCTTGCGCGCGCGGTCCTCGGCGGGCAGGTCGTCGTCGCCGGGGCGGGTGCGGTTGAACGTGAGCAGCGGCGAGGTCTCGGTGAGGCCGTAGAGCTGGAGGAATTCCCAACCAAGCTCCTCACCCACGCGGGCGATGGTCCGGCTCGGCGGCGGCGCGCCCGCGCACACGATGCGCACCTTGTCCCGGCCGGGGATCTCCCCGTCCCACGTCTGCGCCGCGTCCAGCACCGCGTTCCACACCGCCGGCGCACCGCACATGAGCGTGACGCCGTGGTCGCGCACGCGGCGCAGGATCTCCGCGCCGTCGACCTTGCGCAGCACCACCTGCGGCACACCCAGGCCCGCGAGGCCGAACGGCATGCCCCAGCCGTTGCAGTGGAACATCGGCAGGACGTGCATGTAGACGTCCCGCTCCCACGCGCGGGTGTGCATGGCGAAGGTGACGGCGTTGAGCCAGATGTTGCGGTGCGTCATCTGGACGCCCTTGGGGCGCGCCGTCGTGCCGGAGGTGTAGTTGATCGTGGCGGTCGCGTCCTCGTCCGGCTCGGCCCACGGGCGGGGCTCGGTGTCGAAGCGCAGCAGCTGTTCGGTCTCCTCCCCGAGGGTGAAGCGGTGGCGGGCGGTGACCTGGTCGAGCTCCAGTTCGGGGTCCACGAGCAGCACCGAGGCCCCGCTGTGCTCGACGATGTAGGACACCTCGTCGGGCCGCAGCCGGAAGTTCACCGGCACGCAGATCCGACCGCTCGCCGGGACGGCGTGCAGCAGCTCCAGCAGACGAGCGGAGTTGTGGCTGACCACGGCGACCCGCTCGCCTTCGCCGACCCCCAACGCGTCCAGCCCCGCCTGCCAGGCGCGGACCCGGTCGGCGAACCGGCGGTAGGTCGTGGTGGGCACGGGCGCGGCGGGCTGGTTCGGCTCGTCGACGGTGGCGGTGGTGTCCGCGTGGACGTGCTCGGCGCGGTAGAGGAAGTCGGCGACTGTGAGGGGTACGCGCATACGCGAGAACCTTATTGACCTGCGTCACACACGGCTACTCACCGGTTCACCACGTGCTCGGGTCGCCCCACGTCCGGACCGGACCGGAGTCCACGACGGGCACCGCCACGAGCGAAGGCAGCACCTCCTCGACCCGCCCGCGCACCAGAGCTGTCGCCATCCGGTCGTAGGGCGTCGGCTCGTCGTTGCAGATCACGACATGAGCGCCGGCCCGGGCAGCCAACCCCACCAGCCCGGCGGCGGGTTCGACCAGGAGAGAAGTGCCGGCCACCAGCATCAGGTCGCAGTCCAGCGCCGCCACCCGGGACACCCGCAGCACGTCGGGGTCCAGCGGCTCGCCGAACACCACGGCCGTGGACTTGAGGACCCCGCCGCACGTGGTGCAGTCCGGGTCCTCCTCCCCCGCCCGCACGCGCGCCAGCGCGTCCGCCATCGAGCCCGGCGTGCCGCAGTCCACGCACAGGGTCCCCAGCATCGACCCGTGCAGCTCGACCACCCCGGACGACCCGGCCCGCTGGTGCAGCCCGTCGACGTTCTGGGTGAGCAGGGTCCGCAGCCGCCCGGCCTGCTCCAGGTCCACCAGCGCCCGGTGGGCCGCGTTGGGCTCGGCCGTCCACATCGGGTGCTCGGCTCGGAACCGCCACGCCGCCCGCCGCACGGACGAGTCGTTCAGGTAGCTCTCCAGGGTGAACTCGCGGCCCAGCTCGGTCCACAGCCCGGACGGTCCGCGGAAGTCGGGGATGCCCGACCCGGTCGACACCCCGGCCCCGGTGAGCACGGTGATCCGCCGCGCCGCGGCCATCGCGTCCCGTGCGTCCATGCACCCACCCTCGCACGCCGCCGGTTTGCGAGCATGGCCCGGTGCGCAGGACGTGGGGTGCGGTGGTCGGGGTTGTCGGCTTGATCACAGGGGTGGCGGGGACGTTCCTGCCGTGGCTGCGGTCGGGGACGGTGGTGCGGAACAGTTACGAGGTGCTCGCGTTCCGTGGTTTCGCCGGGTTGGACGGCACGGCGGGCGAGGTCGTGCGGGGCGTGTGGGTGGCGATCACCCCCTTGGCGGTGTGCTGCGTGGTGCTTTGGGTGCTGCGACTTCACCGGTTCGCCGCATGTGTCGGACTTGTTTTTGGCACGATTGCGGGAACGGTGGCGGCCCTTGCCGCCGTCCAAGGGGGCAACGAGGGAGCACTGGTCGGGATCACCCCGACCGGACCGCTGGTGACCCTCGGTGGTGCGTTGCTGGGGGTCGCGGGTGCGATCACCGTGCTCACCGCGAAATCCCGCACCGTGATCGTGAGTCCAGGAGGAGCACCGTGAGCTACCCAGGTGGCGGCGGAGGCGAATGGCCACCGCAGAACAACCCCTACGGCCAGCCCCAGCCCGGCTTCGGCCAGCAGGGCGGCTACCCGCAGCAGCAGCCGCAGCCCGGTTACGGGCAGCAGCAGCCGGGCGGGTACCCGCAGACCGGTCCGCAGCCCCAGCAGGGCTTCCCGCAGACCGGCCCGCAGGGCTTCCCCCAGCAGGGTTACGGCCAGCAGCCGGGGTACGGCCAGGAGCAGGGGTTCGGCCAGCCGGGGTACGGACAGCAGCCCGGGTTCGGCGGTCCCCAGCAGCCGTACGGGCAGCAGCCCTACGGCTTCGCGGGCGGTGAGCCGCCGAAGAAGAAGCGCACCGGCCTGATCATCACGGCGATCGTGGCCGTGATCGCGCTGGCCGCGGGCACCTTCTTCACGGTGCAGGCGCTGCGCAGCTCGGACGTGGCCGCGGGCTCGGAAAACCCGACCACGGCGGCGAACAACCTGCTCAGCGCGCTGGGCAGCGGTGACGTCCTGGGCATCATGAACGGCCTCGCGCCGGCCGAGGCGAAGCTGAGCAAGGACTACACCGAGGCCACGGTCGACGAGGCCAAGCGGCTGGAGATCCTGAAGAAGGAAGCCGACCCGCAGAAGATCAGCGGTGTCGAGATCAAGAGCGAGGGCATCAAGTTCGACGACGCCGCCGCCGAGAAGGTCAACGACCGCCTGACCATCAACAAGGTGGTCGAGGGCAAGATCACGGTGACGTCGGACGTCAAGAAGATCCCGCTGACCGACAAGCTGGTCGAGGCGCTGGGCGCGAAGCTGGACCAGGAGCCCGAGACCGAGACGCTCGACTTCGCCAAGGAGAAGGAGAAGCGCAAGGGCAAGCCGATCGGCATCGCGACGATCAAGGTCGGCGACGACTGGTACCCGTCGCTGTTCTACACGATCGCCAACGCCTACCTCGAGGACGAGGACCTGAAGTGGCCGGCGCAGGGCATCAAGCCGGCCGGCGCGGACACCCCCGAGGCCGCGGCCAAGCAGATCGTGGAGAAGAGCCTGGCCGGTGACCTGGAGGGCGTCATCGCCCTGCTGCCGCCGGACGAGATGGGCGTCATCCAGGACATCGGCCCGGTGCTGCTGGACGAGGCCGGCAACGTGGGCGACAGCGGCGCCAAGCTGGTGGAGCTCCAGACGGACTCGAAGGACGTCACCGGCGGCAAGCAGCTGACCATCAAGAAGCTGGTGCTCGAGGTCAAGGGCAAGAAGGCCGAGATCAGCCGCGACGGCGACTGCTACACCGCGAAGGCGGCGGACGGCAAGACGCAGAAGATCTGCGCCGACGAGATCGCGCAGCTGGTGGAGCAACAGGGCGGCCGCGACGTGCCGCCGGCGGCCGTGGACGTGATCTCCCGCGTCGGCGCGCAGGTGCTCAAGGACGGCCTGGGCGTGGTGGCGACCGAGGTGGACGGCAAGTGGTACGTCAGCCCGATCCGGACGTACAGCGAGATCGTGCTGACGCTGATGCGCGGCTTGCAGCCGAAGGACATCGACGAGCTGCTCAAGCTGGTCAAGTAGGTCCCTGAACGAGGCCCCCGCTCGGCTCCGGCCGGCGGGGGCTTCGTCGCTGTGTCAACCGCCTACACATGTCGACCGACCACGAGAACAGGCGATGAGCAGAGTAGACCCGAAAAGGATCGTGGAAGACAGAGCAGTCAACCGCGTGACCTCGTTGCTGCAGGACCAGGGCCACATCGTTCACAAGATCGATGGCCACAACGACTTCGGCGAAGACCTGTACATCAGCTTTGTCGAAGACCACCACACCACTGGTGACACGATCGCGGTGCAGGTGAAAGGTGGATCTTCTTATCGCAGCGCCGGTGGCTATCGCGTGCGGGTCGGACAACACGGACGTTCTTGGCTCGACACGAACGTGCCCGTCGTGTGCGTGGTCTACGACCCCGACACAGATGCACTGTACTGGGCCAACGCCTCCGAACAGCTCCACCGCGCCCAGAGTGGCAAGAATGAACCCCGCTCGATCTCGATTTCACGGGACGACGTGCTGGACGCGGATTCGGCACATTCATTCGCCCGAAGGATGCGCGAGTACATCGCCCAGCGAGGCGAAATCCGGCACGCTCTCGGCAAACTCAGCGGGCGCGTCTTCGACACCACCGACTACGTCGCGTATTTCATGAACGAGTACGGCGAACACCTGGTGTACCGACAGCGTCGTGGCGAGAGCACCGCCACCCTCCTGCACAGCGACTGGGGCTGGAATCCCATCGAGATCACGCCCGACACCTTGACCATGGGTGAGCGACTGAGCAAGCTGGGTCTGACGACCGCCAGTCAACTGGCCGAGCAACTGAGCGACCCGACGTTCAAGGAGCTGGCCAGAACGCTCGGAGACATGGATCTTTCCGCCGTGATGGACCAGATGCCTGTCGTCGGTGGCAATCTCATCGTGAATCAACCAGAACTGGCGTGGCTGCGCGCGTGTGGCAGCGCTAGCGAATGGTGGCGATCGGCACCCGCATAGGTGGTGTCATCTTGATCAGGCAATGCGTCGAGCATCGGCGTACGGCTCATGTCCGGCGAGGTCCGAGGGTGTGCGCGAGCCAGGTGCTGCCGGTCGTCAGGGCCAGGGCGCAGACGCCCGACACGGTGAGGGCTTGGGTGATGCCGCTGTCGTGCCCGAGGGCGCCGAGGATGTTGCCGATGGGTGGGACCTGGCCGAACACGAACGCCGCCACCACCAGGGCCACCGCCAGCAGCACCGTCCACCCCGGCTGGGTCACGACCGGGCGCGTGCACAGCACACCCACGCCCACCCCGGTCAGCCCGCACACCACCATCGCCGCGAACCCCACGGCCACCACCGGCAGCGGGTACGGCCTGGGTTGGGTCAGCAAGGGCACCACCGTCGCCAGAGCCGCCACGAACAGCACCGCCAACCCCGACAGCACCGTCACCGCCGCGTGGACCCGCAACCACCCGGCCGTCGCCACGGTCACCGTCCGCCGCACCGGGTCCTCGGAAGTCGCGATCACGATCGTCAGCCACACCGCGACCGGGTACACGAACACGCACATCCCGGCGTAAGCCGACAGCGGCGGCCCCGCGTCGGACGAGTTCAGCATCGCCAGGACGGCCCCGAACAGCAGCAACGGCGGCAGCCAGCGCTGGGTGCGCAGGACGTCCGCCAGCAGGTACCGCACCAACGCCGTCACGACCGCACCCTCCGCATCAACGCCGTCACGACCGCACCCTCCGCACCAACGCCGTCACGACCGCACGCTCCGCACCGAGCACCCCAGCCGCAGCACCGACGCCAGCACCTCGTCGCTGTGGGCAGCCGCGACCTCCACTCGCGCCCCCGAACCGACCGCGGCCGCCGACAGCACGCCCTCCAACGCGCTGACCTGCGGCAACAACGACCCGACCCGCGCCAGTTCGATCACCACACCGCCCGACGAAGCACCCAGCGGCAGCACGCGCGCGCCCGGCAGGTCGTGGCCGTGGTGGTCGGTGACCAGGACGGCGGCCTCCGAAGAGGTCAAAAAAGCACGCAGAGTGGCAGCGGCAGCGACGTCCAAGCCCGACCACGGCTCGTCCAGCACGAGCAAGTCCCGGGCCATCAGGGCCTGGACCAGCGCGATCTTCTGGGTGTTGCCCTTCGACAGGGTCGCCATGGGCGCGTCCGGGTCCCCCACGAACCCCAGCGCCTCGACCAGGTCCCACCGCACCGGCACGCCCCGCACCGCCGCCAGGTGCCGCAGGTAGTCACGGGCCGAGAGGCGCACGCCGGGCGGGAACCGCTCGGGCATCCACCCCACCGAGCGCGGCCTGGACACCGAGCCCGAGGTGGGCTTGCTCAGTCCCGCCGCGATGCGCAGCAGGGTGGACTTGCCGGAGCCGTTGCCCCCGGTGACGACCACCGCCTCGCCGGGCTCGACGGACAGCGTCACGTCCCGCAGCACCCACGGACCCCGCCCGTAGCGCTTGCCGATTCGATCAAGACGGACCACGGGTGTGATGATGCTCCGATCTACGTGGGGCCGGCTTGAAGCCGAATACAGGACACGCGTACTGTTTAGGTCGAGAGCGCGCCGCACTCCCGGGTGCGGAAGACTCACCAGAAGTTCCCAAACCGACTTTGCGCGTCACCAGATGGAGTTTCACGTGACTGCACCAGCGAGCAAGGACAGCTTCGGCGCCCGCGGCACGCTCACCGTGGGGGACGCCTCGTACGAGGTGTTCCGGCTGAGCGCGGTCGAGGGCGCCGAGCGTCTGCCGTACAGCTTGAAGATCCTGCTGGAGAACCTGCTGCGCACCGAGGACGGCGCGAACATCACCGCCGACCACGTGCGGGCCCTGGGCTCCTGGGACCCGTCCGCCGAGCCGGACACGGAGATCCAGTTCACCCCCGCCCGCGTGGTGATGCAGGACTTCACCGGCGTGCCCTGCGTGGTGGACCTCGCCACCATGCGCGAGGCCGTCACCCAGCTCGGCGGCGACCCGTCCAAGGTCAACCCGCTCGCGCCCGCCGAGCTGGTCATCGACCACTCGGTCATCGCCGACATCTTCGGCCGCCCGGACGCCTTCGAGCTCAACGTCGACCTGGAGTACGACCGCAACAAGGAGCGCTACCAGTTCCTGCGGTGGGGCCAGACCGCGTTCGACGAGTTCAAGGTCGTCCCGCCCGGCACCGGCATCGTGCACCAGGTCAACATCGAGCACCTGGCGCGCGTGGTCATGGTCCGCGGCGGCCAGGCCTACCCGGACACGCTGGTCGGCACCGACTCGCACACCACGATGGTCAACGGCATCGGCGTGCTGGGCTGGGGCGTCGGCGGCATCGAGGCCGAGGCCGCCATGCTGGGCCAGCCGGTGTCGATGCTGATCCCGCGCGTGGTCGGCTTCAAGCTGCACGGCGAGCTGCCCGCCGGCGCGACCGCGACCGACCTGGTGCTCACGATCACCGAGATGCTGCGCAAGCACGGCGTGGTCGGCAAGTTCGTCGAGTTCTACGGCTCGGGCGTGGGCGCGGTGCCGCTGGCCAACCGCGCCACCATCGGCAACATGAGCCCCGAGTTCGGCTCGACCTGCGCGATCTTCCCGATCGACGGCGAGACCATCGACTACCTGAAGCTGACCGGCCGCTCGGCCGAGCAGCTGGCGCTGGTCGAGGCCTACGCCAAGGAGCAGGGCCTGTGGCACGACCCGGCGCACGAGCCGGTGTACTCCGAGACGCTGGAGCTGGACCTGTCGACGGTCGTCCCGTCGATCGCCGGCCCCAAGCGCCCGCAGGACCGCATCGAGCTGTCCAACGCCAAGGAGGCGTTCCGGCAGGCGCTGGGCGCGTACGTGGCGCACGACGAGTCCGCGCCGAAGTCCACTGTGGACGAGGCCGTGGACGAGACGTTCCCGGCCAGCGACCCGATCTCGGTGTCCAACGGCGACGCCGGCGGCGCGCCGCGGGTGTTCCACTCCGCCGCCGAGGGCGCGCAGGGCCGTCCGTCCAACCCGGTCAAGGTCACCGTGGACGGCGCCGAGTTCGAGCTGGACCACGGCGCGGTCGCGATCGCCGCGATCACCTCGTGCACCAACACGTCCAACCCGTCGGTGATGATCGGCGCGGCGCTGCTGGCGAAGAAGGCCGTGGAGAAGGGCCTGGAGCGCAAGCCGTGGGTCAAGACGACCCTCGCGCCGGGCTCGAAGGTCGTCATGGACTACTACGAGCGCGCCGGCCTGCTGCCCTACCTGGAGAAGCTGGGCTTCCACCTGGTCGGCTACGGCTGCACCACGTGCATCGGCAACTCCGGTCCGCTCCAGGACGAGATCTCGGCCGGTATCAACCAGGGTGACCTGGCCGCCGTGTCCGTGCTGTCGGGCAACCGGAACTTCGAGGGCCGGATCAACCCGGACATCAAGATGAACTACCTCGCGTCCCCGCCGCTGGTGGTGGCGTACGCGCTGGCCGGTTCGATGGACAAGGACATCACC
Organism: Saccharothrix variisporea; assembly: GCF_003634995.1. Classification (GTDB taxonomy): domain Bacteria; phylum Actinomycetota; class Actinomycetes; order Mycobacteriales; family Pseudonocardiaceae; genus Actinosynnema; species Actinosynnema variisporeum. The sequence continues at coordinate 1,847,851 of NZ_RBXR01000001.1, forward strand.
ACCGAGCCGCTGGGCACCGACCCGCAGGGCAACCCGGTGTACCTGTCCGACATCTGGCCGTCGCCGCAGGAGATCTCCGAGGTCGTCGCGTCGGCGATCTCGCCGGAGGGCTTCACCAAGGGCTACGCGGACGTGTTCGCGGGCGACCAGCGCTGGCAGTCGCTGCCCACGCCGACCGGCAAGACCTTCGAGTGGGACGCCGAGTCCACCTACGTGCGCAAGCCCCCGTACTTCGAGGGCATGGAGATGGAGCCCAAGCCGGTCACCGAGATCGCGGGCGCGCGCGTGCTGGCGCTGCTGGGCGACTCGGTCACCACGGACCACATCTCCCCGGCCGGTGCGATCAAGGCCGACTCGCCGGCGGGCAAGTACCTCACCGAGCACGGCGTGGACCGCAAGGACTTCAACTCGTACGGCTCCCGCCGCGGCAACCACGAGGTGATGATCCGCGGCACCTTCGCCAACATCCGGTTGCGCAACCTGCTGCTGGACGATGTCCAGGGCGGCTTCACCCGCAACTTCCTGGAGGAGGGCGCGCCGCAGACCACCATCTACGACGCGTCCGTGGCCTACGCCGAGGCCGGCGTCCCGCTGGTGGTGCTGGCGGGCAAGGAGTACGGCTCGGGTTCGTCGCGCGACTGGGCTGCCAAGGGCACCTCGCTGCTGGGCGTGCGGGCCGTGATCGCCGAGTCCTTCGAGCGCATCCACCGGTCGAACCTGATCGGCATGGGCGTGCTGCCGCTGCAGTTCCCGGCGGGCGAGACCGCGGCGTCGCTGGGCCTGGACGGCACGGAGACCTTCGACTTCACCGGCATCACCGCGCTGAACAACGGTGAGACCCCGCGCACGGTCAAGGTCGTGGCCACCAAGGCGGACGGCACGAAGGTCGAGTTCGACGCGGTCGTCCGCATCGACACGCCCGGCGAGGCCGACTACTACCGCAACGGCGGCATCATGCAGTACGTGCTGCGCAAGATGGTCCGCAGCTAACTCGTTGGTGTGAATGGGCCGTCCACCCAGCCGGGTGGACGGCCCTTTCGCTTCGCTACCGGATCAACGCGCCGAGGTCGATGTCCACCGGGAACGGCACGGTGGTCTTCAACCGGTCGTGGAAGATGCCGGTCAAGGCGTAGGACTCGGTGGCAGGGTCGAGTTCGTACACGTAGACGACCGGCTGGCCGTCGCCGTTCTCGACACATCGGGGCACGGCCGCTGCCGCTCCCCCAGCACGATGTCCATCTCCCTGACCGTGGTGAGCCCTTCCGGCGACTGCCGGCCGAGTTCATCGACGACCATCATGTGGAAGATCGTCTGGGGCCTCCTGAAGAGGACGGCTCCGTCGATCAGCTCGATGTGTTCGTACTCGATGTTCATGAGGAGCCCTCTCCCAACACTGGTGCCAGGTAGCCGCGCAGGACCTTCTTCAGCTCGACCACCAACGCCGGCCGTTCCTCGGGTGCCGCGGCCACGATCATCGGGATCAGGCCGCCGAAGAGCTGCATGGTCACCATCACCGTTCGACCCCGCTGCACCGGGTCCAGATCAGGACAGCGGGCGGCGAACACCGCGTCCAGGCGGCCGAAGACGGCTGCGTGGACGTTCCGGGTGGGGATGACCAGCTTCTCCGGCATGTCGGGGCGGCCGAACAGCGCCTTGAAGCCCGGGTTCGCCACGTTCACCGCCACCATCGGGTCGGCCATGCGGTCGATCAGCTCGTCCAGCGGCAGGTCGGCGTGCTCCGGCGTGAGTGAGGCGTGGGCCTCCCGCAACGCCTCCAGGTACCGGTCCGCCAAGGCCTGCGCGATGGCCTCCTTGTTGCCGTAGAACTGGTACAGCGTGCCCGGCGAGACGCCCGCCCGCGCGGCGATCGCGTTGGTGGTCGCCGCCTCGTAGCCGACCTCCGCGAACACCGCCGCCGCCGCGTCCTGCAGCTCGGCCATCCGCCGCTCGCCCCGTGCCTGCCTGCGCACCGTCACGGCACCACCCTCTCACCTCGTTGACAAACACGAGCAATTACTCGTATTTTCGAAACACGAGCACTCGCTCGCATTTCACCCTACCGAGGCCGAGGAGCAGACCGTGTACGAGCTGGGGCGATTCGCCGTGCGCCGAAGGCGGTGGGTGCTTGCCGTCGCCGTCGTCGTGACCGTGGTGGCGGCGGCGGTCGGGAGTGGTGCGCTGTCGGCCCTATCGCTGTCCCGGTACGAGGTTCCGGGGACGGACTCGCTGCGGGCCGCCGACGTGCTCGAGCGGGAGTTCGGGACCGGCAACCCGAACATCACGCTGCTGGTCAGCGCACGGGGCTCGGTGGACGACCCCGCCGTGGCGGCCGAAGGGCGGCGGCTGACGGACGAGTTGCGGAAGAGCACCGCCGAGGCCACCTCCTACTGGGACGACCGCAGCCCGGCGCTGCGGTCCGAGGACGGCGCGCAAGCCCTGGTGCTGGGACGCGTGCCGGGGTCGGCGACCGAAGCACGGGCCGCCATCGCCGAGTTGTCGCAGCGGTTCACGGTCCGGAACGACGTGGTGTCGGTCGGGGTCGGCGGGCAGGACGAGGTGTTCCGGCAGGTCGGCGCGCAGGCCGCGCGGGACTTCCTGCGTGCGGAACTGATCGTCGTGCCGGCGGTGTTGTTGCTGCTGGTGCTGCTGTACCGGCGGGTCTCGATGGCGTTGACGACGATCGGCATCGGGCTGTTCGCGATGGTCGCGACCCTGGCGGGCCTGCGGGGGCTCACGTACTTCACCGAGGTCTCGACGTTCGCGGCCAACGTCACGCTGGTCATGGGGCTGGCGCTGGGCGTGGACTACTGCCTGTTCGTCATCGCCCGGTACCGGGAGGAGTTGGCCGGCGGCGCGGACGTGGCCACGGCGGTGGAGCGGGCGGTCGGGACGGCCGGGCGGACGGTGCTGTTCAGCGGGCTGACGGTGGCCGCGTCGCTGGCGATGCTGCTGCTGTTCCCCTTCCCGTTCCTGCGCTCGTTCGCCTACGCGGGTGTGCTGGTGGTCGCGCTGTCCGTGGTGGGGGCGTTGACGATCCTGCCCGCCGTCTTGGCGTCGCTGAAGCCGCACCCGGCGAGGGAGCGGACCAACGGGTTCTGGGCACGCACCGCCGACGCGGTGATGAAGCGTCCACTGTGGACGGGCGGAGTCGCCCTCGTCGGGCTGCTGCTGGTGGCGGCGCCGGTGCTGGGGCTGCGGTTCGGGTTGCCCGACGACCGCATCCTGCCGGCGGACGCGTCCAGCCGGGTCGTGCAGGACCAGATCCGCTCGGGGTTCGGGCAGGAGCAGACGGACGCGATCCGGGTGGTCGGGGCCGGCGTGCACGACGCCGCGGACTTCGCGCGCCGGCTGGACGACGTGCCCGGCATCGTCCAGGTCGACCACCGCACCACCGACTACGGCACGCTCTGGACCGCGATCCCGAGCCAGGAGGCCCTGGCCGGTGACGTGCCGGGGCTCGTGCGGCAAGTGCGCGAACTGGAGCCGGACCACCTGGTCGGCGGCTACCCCGCCGAACTGGCCGACTTCCGCGACGCGCTCACCGACCGCCTGCCGCTGGTCGTGGCGCTGATCCTGGGTGTCACGTTCGTGCTGCTGTTCCTGATGACCGGCAGCATCCTGTTGCCGCTCAAGGCGACCGCCCTCAACCTGCTCAGCCTCGCGGTGATGTTCGGCGTGGTGGTGTGGGGGTTCCAGGACGGCAACCTGGCGCACGTGCTGGGCTTCACCGCCATCGGGACCGTCGAGCCGAGCATCCCGATCCTGATGTTCTGCATCGCCTACGGGCTGTCCATGGACTACGAGGTGTTCATGGTCTCGCGGATCTCCGAGGAGTACCACCGCACCGGCGACGAGCGGACCGCCGTCACCACGGGCCTGCAACGCTCCGCGCCGCTGATCACCGCCGCCGCCGCGATCCTGTCCCTGTCGTTCGCCGCGTACGCCACGGGCAGTGTCGTGATCCTGCAGATGCTCGGGGTGGGCATGGCGGTCGCGGTGCTGGTGGACGCGACGGTCGTGCGGGCGGTGCTGGTGCCGTCGTTGATGCGGTGGCGGGCCGCGCGAACTGGTGGGCACCGCCGTTCCTGCGCCGGGTGCACGCGCGGTTCGGGCTGTCGGAGGGCTCGCTAGGGTGATCCCCTTCGAGGGGGTCGAGGATGGTCGCGTTGGCGGTGGTCGGGCTGCTCAGCCCGCTGTGGGAGTTCGGGCCGCTGGTGGGCACCGGTGTGCTCGCGGTGGTGACCGGGTGGACGCGGTCGTGGCGGCTCGGCGCGGCGACGGCGGCGTTCTTCGTGGCCGCGCTGGTCGAGCAGCAGCCGGTGCCGGCCGTGGTGGCGTTGGCGGGAGCGCTGGTGATCGCGGCGCACGACCTGCACGCGCGGCGGCCGGGCGAGTGGTTCCCGTTGCTGGTCACCGGGGTGGTGGTCGCCGTCGGGGCCGCCGCCGACCTCGACCCGGCGCTGACCGTGCTGGTCGCGGTGGTGGTGGCGCTCGGGTTGGGGTGGTGGGCGTGGCGGGCGCGCAGTCTGGTGGTGGCGGGCACGGCCGCCGCCTACCTGGCCCTTGCCTGGTACCGGGAACCGGAGGCGTCGCAGCCGGGGATGCAGTTCCTGAGCCAGGAGCAGTTCGAGGCCGCGTTCTCGACGGCGGAGGTGGCGCTGCGGCCGGAAGTCGCGCTGTTCGTCGGCGCGGCCCTCGCGTACGGGCTGGCGCACGGGTGGCGGGACTGGGTGCCGCTCACGTTCGTCGTGCTCGGTCTGCTGCTCGCGGTGGGACCGTCCTCCTACCCGGGCGGTGAGGACTTCGGGTGGTTCGCCTACGAACCCCTCGACACCTACGAGCCGTTCGAGGTCTACGCCCCGGCGGCGGACGCGCTGTTGGCGCCCGTGGTGGGACTGGCCGGTGCGGCGGTCGCGCTCGTCCTGCGCGACCGCCGCACGCGAACCCCTTAGAACGGCTGGACGTTGGGCTGGAAGACCTGCCCGGGCGCCGGCGTCTTGAGGTTCACCAGGTAGTCGGTCACCGCGGTGTCCGCACCCGCGCTGTCACCCAGGATGCAGTGCCCGAAGGAGTCCACGCTCAGCAGCACGGCGTTGCCGAGCTCACGGGTCATGCGCTGGGAGAACTTGTACTGCGTCGCCGGGTCGTAGTAGTTGCCGACCACGACGACCGGGTTCTTGGTGCGCTTGTTCCACGGCCCGGCGTAGCGGTCCGGGCGCGGCACGGGCCACGAGGCGCAGGTCAGCAGGTCGGACGCGGCCTGCTGGCGGCCGAAGGTGGGCGACTCGCGCTCCCACTTCGCCGCCACGTACGGGAACAGCTCCGGGATGCGCACGAACGGCTTGTCCGTGCAGTTCACGCCGTAGTACGAGTCGTCGGACAGATACTCGGCGTCGGCCAGCCCCGCGCGCACGTCGGCCAGGCCGTGCTTGTTGGCCAACGGCTTCTCCAGCTCCGGCTCCGCCTGCACGGTCAGCGCCGCGCTCGGGTGCAGCACGGCGTAGATCGACTGCAACCAGGTGGCCAGCGCCTTGAACCGGGTCGGCGCGTACAGGTCGCCGGTGACCCGGCCGATGTAGCCGGAGTAGGTCACGACCGTGCCCGAGGGCAGCGTGATCGGGGCCTTGCGCAGCGCGTCGCGCACCTCGTCGAACTTGGCCCGCGGGTTGCCGTCGCTGTACGCGCACTTGTCGCCCTCGGCGTCGCAGCGCTTGAGGAACGCGTCCAGGGCCAGCTCGAAGCCCTGCGCGCGCTGCCGGTCGTACTCCGCGCCGTTGGAGGTGCGCAGCGCCGGGTCCACGTTGCCGTCCAGCACCAGCGCGCGGGAGCGCTGCGGGAACAGGTTCGCGTAGGTCGCGCCGAGCAGCGTGCCGTAGGAGAACCCGACGTAGGTCAGGTCGCGGTCGCCCACGCCCTGGCGGAGCAGGTCCAGGTCACGCGCCACGTCCTCGGTCGACATGTGGTCCAGCAGCGGACCGGCGACCCTCGCGCACGAGTCGGTGTAGTCCTTGGTGGCGTCCATGGTGTCGCGGATCTCGGTGCGGGTGACCGGGACCGACGACATGCGGTTGAAGACCGCGTCCGCCTCTTCCTGGGTCTTGAAGCACCGCAGCGGCGTGCTGCGGCCCACCCCGCGCGGGTCGAACCCGATGAGGTCGAACCGCTTCATGATCTCCGGCTGGAAGAACGAGCTGCCGTACGCGGAGTAGATGAGCCCGGCGCCGCCCGGCCCGCCGGGGTTGATGAACAGCGAGCCGACCTTGTTGGCCTGGTCGGTCGCCGGGGCCTTCATCAGCGCGATGGTGATCTTCTCGCCGCGCGGCTTGCGGTGGTCCAGTGGCACGGGGTGGTTGGCGCAGCTGACCCGCTCGCGCTGGGCGGCGGGGATCTCGGCCAGCACGTCGTCCGCGCACTTGCCCCACTGGATCGGGGCGCCCTGCGCTTGGGCTTCCTGTGCGGAGGCGGATCCGGTCGCCGTGAGGCCGGAGACCGCGGTCCCCAGGGCCAGCGCGACGACCAGCGTTCTACTACCAAACTTCACGAGCGGTACTCCCTCGCGTCCGAGTCGGTGCCGCCCCTCGTCGTCGTTCCACGGCACCGTCGCGCGAGGCTCCCACCCCGACGCCCCGACGAACACCCGCAGAACGGATGGTCTTGTCCCGACTTCGGACGCACTTCGCGCTTTCAAGCTTTCAAACTTTCAAGCTTTCAAGACGAACGCGCTGGCGCGCTCTCAAGATCAAAAGCGCCTCGCCGGCGGGCAGGCCCCCGGGGGTGGAAGGGCGTCGGTTTCTCCCCCGCACGGCCTGCCGGAGGCAACCACACTTGGCCCGTTTGAGCAACCGGAAAAGCTGGTTGCACAAACGGGCCAAGCGCGGTTGGGCTGCGCCCAGGCCGTACGGGGGAGAAACCGAGGCCCTTCCTGTGGCTGGTAGCCAACGTGAAAAGCAACGTGCGGGGGACGTGGGGCCGGGGCGGGCGGTGGGGCAGGGCGCCTTGCTAGCTCAGCCGATGGCTCGGGAGAGGGACAGCGCGAACCGGCCCTGCTCGTCGGTCCACCAGCGGTGCAGTTCGAAGCCCGCCTCGGCCAGCTCCCGGGTCACGCCCTCCCGCCGGAACTTCGCCGACACCTCCGTGCGCAGCTCCTCGCCCGCCGCGAACTCGACGTCCAGGTCCAGCGCCTCCACCCGGACCGTGGCCGCGCGGTCCGCGCGCAGGCGCATCTCGATCCACTCCTCCTCCGCGTTCCACAGGGCGATGTGCCGGAACTGTTCCGGGACGAAGTTCGCGCCCAGGTCCCGGTTGAGCACGCGCAGCACGTTCCGGTTGAACTCCGCCGTCACCCCGCGGGCGTCGTCGTAGGCGCGGACCAGGACTTCGGGGTCCTTCACCAGGTCGGTGCCCAGCAGCAGCCACTCCCCCGGCTCCAGCACGTCCCGCACGGAGGCGAAGAACTTGTCGCGCTCCTCCGGGATGAGGTTGCCGATGGTGCCGCCGAGGAACGCCACCAACCGCGGTGACGCGCCCGGGAGCAGGCCCAGGTGTTCGGTGAAGTCGCCGACCACGCCGTGCACCTTCAGGCCCGGGTAGTCGGCCAGGATCTGCCGGGCCGCGTCGGTCAGGGCGGACACCGACACGTCCAGCGGCACGAACTCGTTCAACGTCCCGTGGTCGCGCAAGGCGTCCAGGAGCAGGCGGGTCTTCTCCGAGGAGCCCGAACCCAGTTCGACCAGGGCGTGGGCGCCGGTCGTCGCGGCGATCTCGGCGGCGCGGGCCACCAGGATCTCGCGCTCGGCCCGGGTCGGGTAGTACTCGGGCAGGCGGGTGATCTCCTCGAACAGGTCGCTGCCGACCGCGTCGTAGAACCACTTCGGGGACAGCCACTTCGGCGTCGCGGTCAGGCCCGCCTTCGCCTCCGCCCGGAGGGCGACGGCGGCCTCCTCGGGGGTCAGGTGCACGTCCAGCACTGGCTCGGTCATCGTCGTCCCATCGGTTGAACGTCCACAGTGGAGGGATCGGCCGTGACGACGTGCCCCTCGGGCACCTCCCGCCAGCGCGGGTCGTCGTCGAGCGGTTCCGAGGACACGGTCACCGCGTCGTCGGCGCGCCGGACCCACAGGGAGTGGGTCCACGTGGTGCCGACGAGCACGGATCCGTTGGTGAGCAACAGGTTCAGCCGCGAGCCGGGGGCGGCGGCGGCCACTTCGGCGACCACGTCCGCCACCGCTCGCGCGGGCGGGGTGGTGGCCAGGCGCGACCTCAGCAACGCCCACAGCAGGGCGGAGTCGGTGGGCGCGTCCAGGGTCAGCAGGTCGGTGGTGGGCAGGGTCCCGGCCAGGTCGGCGACCGAACCGGGCCAGTCGGTGACGCGGCCGTTGTGGCTGAACAGCCACTGCCCGTCGGTGAACGGCGCGCAGGCGGTCTCCACGATCGGCATGCCGACCGTGGCGGAGCGGACGGCGGCCAGGATGGCGCCGGAGGAGGTGATCCGGCTCAGCTGGGCCAGGTTCGCGTCCGACCACAGCGTCCCGACCCGGCGGTAGCGGACGGCCTGGCCCGGCGTCGGGTACCAGCCGACGCCGTAGCCGTCCACGTTCACCGTGCCGCCGCCGCGCATGTCCCTCGGCGCGTACGACTGGCGCATCAGCGAATGCGGCGGGTCGTGCACGAGACTCGCGATGGGCACGGCGGGGCCGAGGTAACCCAGGTGGCGGCACACGTCAGGCCAGTTCTTCCGGACTCGCGTCGCGCGCGCAGCGGAAGCCCGCGAAGATCTGCCGCCGGATCGGGTAGTCCCAGTTGCGGAACGTCGAGCGCACCGCCGCCTGGTCGCTGCCGAACGAGCCGCCGCGCAGCACCTTGTAGTCCGGCCCGAAGAAGACCTGCGAGTACTCCGCGTACGGGAACACCTCGAACCCGGTGTAGCCGTGGAAGTCCGAGCTGGTCCACTCCCAGACGTCACCGATCAGCTGGTGCACGCCCAGCGGCGACACGCCCGCCGGGTACGCGCCGACCGGCGCCGGGGACAGGTGCCGCTGGTTGAGGTTGGCGTGGGCCTCGGTCGGCTCCTCGTCGCCCCACGGGTAGCGCCGGGACCGGCCGGTCGCCGGGTCGAAGCGGGCCGCCTTCTCCCACTCCACCTCGGTGGGCAGCCGCTTGCCCGCCCACTTCGCGTACGCCTCGGCCTCGTAGTAGCAGACGTGGACGACCGGCTGGTCCGGGTCCAGCGGCGCGGTCACGCCGAAGGCCGTGCGGTACCACTGGTCGCCGTCGCGCTCCCAGAAGCGGGGTGCGACGAGACCGGCCTTCTGGACGTGCGCCCAGCCGGCCTCGGACCACCAGCGCGGGTCGGTGTACCCGCCGGCGGCGATGAACTCGGCGTAGGCGCGGTTGGTGACCGGGGTCGTGTCGATGAAGAACGGGTCGGTGAACGCCTGGTGCGCCGGGCGCTCGTTGTCCAGCGCCCACGCCTCGGTGGACGTGCCCATGGTGAACGGGCCGCCGGGCACCAGCACCTCGGCCGGCCCGACCGGGCCGCCGCGCGGCGGTGGCGGCGCGTCCAGCACCGGCGGTCCGACGCGCAGCTGGTGGGTGGCCAGCATGGTCTCGTCGTGCTGCTGCTCGTGCTGCACGATCATGCCGAACGCGAACCCGCCGTCCACGAGCCGGCGGCCCTCCAGCGGGCTGGTCTCCAGCACGTCGAAGACCTTCTCCCGCACCTGGGACACGTACCGGCGGGCCTCCGCCGGGCCCAGCAGCGGCAGCTCGGGGCGCACCGCGCGGGCGTGCTTGAACGCGTCGTACAGCTCGTCGATGTCCTGGCGCACCGGCTCGCGCCCGCCGACGTCGCGGACGAGCCACAGCTCCTCCTGGTTGCCGATGTGGGCGAGGTCCCACACCAGCGGCGACATGAGCTTGGAGTGCTGGCGCACGAGGTCGTGGTCGTCGACGGCGTCGGTGAGCAGCTTGCTGCGCTGCCGCGCCCGTTCCAGCTGCGCGGCGACGTGGTCGCGGACCTGCTCGGTCCCCCTGGTGAACTGGCTGGTCATGATCGGCCCCCTCCGGTCTTCTCAGCGAGCTGTCGGTGCAGGAGTTCTGCGATCGCGTCGGTCTGGCCGACGGACAGGTCCGTGCGGTGCAGCGCCGCGCAGCCCAGCTCGACCACGTCCCGCGCGGCACGGGCCAGGACCGGGTCGTCCAGGCCGTGGCGGGCGGCGGCGAGCCAGCGGTTGGCGGCGGTCTCGGTGGCCGCGAGGACGCCGTCCACCACGGACCGGTCGCTGAACAGCGCGGCCATCAGCACCACCGGCGGCAGCCACTGCCCGTCCGGCGGTGTGTCGAGGTAGCGGACCTCCAGGTAGCCGCGCGGGCGCACCGGCGGGAACTGGAGCGTCAGGTGGTAGTCGAGGTCGTCGGTGGTCGGTCGGGTCGGCAGGGCGCCGTCGATCCAGTCGGCGAAGGTGAGCGGGTGCGGCGGCAGCCAGTTCGGCCCCGGTCTGCGCACCACGATCACCGGCGAGTCCACCACGCGCCGCGCCCACGCCGCCGCCGGGTCGGCGCACACCGCCGCCGGCCGGGTGCGGACGGGGTCGGTCGCGTAGAGGCTGCGCATGCGGGCGCTGGCCCACTCGGTGCGCCGGCCGCCGACGCCGGGCGAGTTGGCGAACAACGCCATCAGCACGGGACCCAGCGCGTGCACGGCGGCCCAGCGCGCGGGCAGGTCTTCTTGGAGACCGAAGTCCAGGCACACCTGGAGCCCGGCCGTGCTGCACATCATCGTGAGGCCGTCGGGACCGCGTGGCGCGAAGGCCTGTTCCATGGCCGCGTACCGGGGCACTTGGAGCACCCGGCGCGGTGGTCGGTGGGGATCGGCGCCGCGGTGCCCGAGGACGAGGCCGTGGGGCTCCAGCAGGCGGGTGAGGTGGTCGACGTCGTCCGCGACGGTCTTGAGCAGCTCGGTGAGCGAGGTGCTCGGCGGGGTGGAGATCTCGACCTGGCCGCCCGGCTCGACCGTGAGCGGTGTGCCGCCGGGAAGCGGCTGCTGGGGGCTGTCGGGGACGAGCGTGGGAGGCGCGTGCTTGCCCAGAGCGGCGGCGAGTGCGGTCGCGTCGACGGGCTTGGTGTGGTCTTCTCGGTGGTGGACGGTCCATTCGATCTCGACTCCGAGCAGCCTCGGAGGCCCGTGCTTGAAGCAGACCGAAGCCACGTAGGCCTCGGCCTCCGCTCGGTCCCGGAACACCGCCGGGCTCGGCCCCGCGGGCGGGGTGTTACGGACAGCAGTCACCTTCGGTACTCCCCGTGATCAATCAGGTGTTTTCGACGCTACACGGGGGGACCGACAATCGCATGCCCGGAAACCCTTGCGGAACAAGGACAACCGCTGTTCGCGTGGTGTATTCGGGGCGTTTCGGACAGTGCCCGGGTTACCGGCGGGTAGCCCGTCTCGACGCGGCGATTGCCACCGGACGGCGGCCGGATCGCGCGCATGCCAGGCAGGAGGGGCGTCCGGAAGCCCGCGGCGTGGGGCGGCAGGCCTGCGCAATCACTCGGTCGAGTACACGACGTCCACGTGCAGCACCCGGTCGTTGTTCGGCGTGCCGTCCCGGTCCGTGGTCGTGGTGAGCCAGATGTCGCCGTCCCGGTCCACCTCCACCGTCCGCAGCCGCCCGTACGCGCCCTCGAAGTACGTCCGCTGGTCCACCAGGTTCGCCGACGCGTCGATCCGCAGCCGGTACACCCGCCGGCCGACCGTCGTGGCCACGAAGACGTGGTCGTCGACGATGGTCAGCCCGCTGGGCGAGGCGCTGGAGGTGGGCCACGTCGTCTTCGGCGGCACCGTGCCCGCGCACGAACCGGACGTGCCCTCGCACGCGGGCCAGCCGTAGTTGCCGCCCTTCTCGATCAGGTTGACCTCGTCCTGGCTGGAGGCGCCGAACTCCGACGCCCACAGCCGGCCCTTCGAGTCGAAGTCCAGGCCCTGCACGTTGCGGTGGCCGTAACTCCAGACGGCCTTGCCCGGGAACGGGTTGTCCGCCGGGATCGAGCCGTCGGGGTGGATGCGCAGGACCTTGCCCGCGTTGGTGCCGAGGTCCTGGGCGTTGGCGCCGTTCTGCGCGTCGCCGGTGGAGATGAACAGGTACCGGCCGTCCGGGCTGAACCGCAGCCGACCGCCGTTGTGGTAGCGGTTCTTGGGCACGCCCGACAGCAGGGTCGTCCAGCCGGTGAGGGTGTTGCCGGCGAGGGTGGCCCGCACGACCTGGTTGCCCGAGGACGCCGTGTGGTAGACGAACACGTGCCGGTCGGTGGCGAACGTCGGCGACACCTCCAGCCCCAGCACCCCGCCCTCACCGCCGGTGACCTGCGTGCCCGGGACCTTGCCGAGGTCGGTGCGGGTGCCCGATCCGGTGAGCCGGTAGACGGAGGAGGTCTCGCGTTCGGTGACCAGCGCGCTCCCGTCCGGCAGGAACGCCAGGCCCCACGGGATGTCGGTGGCGCCCAGGACGGTCGTGACCGGGCCGGGCTCGGGAGTGCCGGCCGCGTGCGCGGTCGCCGCGGTGACCAGGACGATCGCCGTGCACACGGCTGCCACTGTCCGCATCGCCTACCTCGCCGCCTCGCACGGACTCGCGAACACGCGCCGGGACTCCTCGACGTCCAGCGCGCACCACCGCAGCACCTCGACCACCGCCTGGAACCGCGCCACGACGTCCACCCGCTCGGACAACGTCTCCGCGTGCACCGCCGGACCGCCGACCGCGAAGGTCAGCAGGGTGAACGAGTGCCGCAGCTCCGGACGGCACCCGGCGGTGAACGGCACCAGCCGCACGTCGTCGCGCCGCGCCAGCGCCGCCAACTGGTCGTCGAGCACCTCCTGGTCGCCCGCCCACGCGTGCAGCACGGTCTCGTGCACGAAGAACTCGCTCGCGGGCGGCAGGTGGCGGTGCAGCACGTCGGCGCGGCCCGGGTCGTTGCCCAGCAACCGCGCGTACTCCGGTGTCTGGAGCAGTGCGGGCACCGCCAGGGTGTCGTAGGCGACGATCCGGGTGGCCCGGCGTTCGGCGGCGCGCAACGCGTCCGGCCCGTCGGGGTCGGCGAGGTCGTAGTGGGCGAGCCGGACGAGGTCGATCAGGTCGATCCCGCGCCGCACGTCCCCCTCGGTCGAGCGGCGGCCCAATCGCGCGAACCGGCTGATGTCCTTCATCACGGTGGGAGACCGTAGTGGCGCGTGACCAGGGGTTTCGACCCCGCGGCCGGAAGACCACCCCAAAGTGGACCCGACCAATCCGTACGTACTGATTGGATTTCCCGAGCCGCTCCTGGCAACATCGACCGGTGCCCAGGGTGAGCCAGGACCACCTCGATGCCCGCCGCCGCCAGATCCTGGACGGCGCTCGTGCGTGTTTCGCGCGCTACGGCTACGAAGGTGCCACCGTACGCCGTCTGGAAGAGGCTACCGGTCTGTCCAGGGGAGCGATCTTCCACCACTTCCGCGACAAGGAGTCCCTCTTCCTCGCGCTGGCCGAGGACGACGCGCTGCGCATGGCCGACGTGGTGGCCCAGCAAGGTCTCGTGCAGGTGATGCGCGACCTGCTGTCCGCGCCCGAACCCGACGCCGAGCACCCGGCCGACTGGTTGGGCACCCGGCTGGAGGTGTCGCGCCGGCTGCGCACGGACCCCGAGTTCCGGGGCCGGTGGGCCGAGCGGTCGCGGCAGCTCACCGACGCCACCCGGCAGCGCCTCGTGCGGCAGCGGGAGGCGGGCAACCTGCGCGACGACGTGGACATCGACGTGCTGACGTCGTTCCTGGAGCTGGTGCTGGAAGGGCTGGTGTCGCACCTGGCGATGGGCCTGCCCGCCGACGACCTGGAGCCCGTGCTGGACCTGGTCGAGGAGTCGGTCCGCCGGCACCGCCGTTCGGGGTCGTGAGCGTCTTCGGGCAGCACGGGGTCGCCCGGTACCTGCTGTCGGCGGGGCTGGCGCGGTTCGCCGACGAGATGGTCGGGGTGTCCGTGGTGCTGCTCGTGTTGGCGCGCACGGGGTCTTCGGTGTTGGCGGGCATGGTCGTCGCGGCCTACACGATCCCTTCGATCCTGTCCGGACCGTTCTTGGGGGCGTGGCTGGACCGGACGCGGCGGCCGGTGCTCGCGTTGGCGGGCAACCAGTTCGTGCTCGCGGTGGTCGCTTGTGGGCTGGTGGTGGTGTCGGCCCCGTGGGCGTTCGTCGGGTTGGCGTGCCTGGCGGGGGTCACGTTGCCGATGACCAGCGGCGGGTTCACCAGCCTGGTGCCGCGGTTGGCGTCCGACGTGCGGCGGTTGACGTCCTACGACGCCCTGCTGTTCAACTTCGCTTCGATCGGCGGGCCGGCGTTGTCCGGGGTGCTCGTGGCGGTGTGGGGCCCGGTGTCGGCGGTGCTGGTGCTGGCGGGTTTGGCCCTGCTGGGCGGTTTGTGCACGTTGACGTTGCGGGTGCCGACGACCGGTGGTGCGCACTCGTCGTTGCTGGGCGCGATGCGCAGCGGGCTGCGGCACCTCGTCACCACTCCCCCGCTGCGCGGCGCGACGCTGGCGTCGGTGGTGGCGTACGGGTCGATCGGGATGCTCGCGCCGACGCTGCCGGTGCACGTGGTGTCGCTCGGGTACGGCGAGGGCTTCACCGGGGTGGTGTGGGCGGTGCTGGAGGTCGGGTGCGTGGTCGGGCTGCTGGCGCTGCGCCGGTTCCTGCCGCGGTGGCGGCCCGAGCGGGTGGTGTTCGGCGCGGTCGCGTCGTTCGGGGTCGCGGTGGCGTGGTGGCCCCTCGCGTCGGGCGTGCCGGTGCTGGTGGGGTTGGTGCTCGTGGCGGGGTTCGCGCAAGGGCCGACGTTGACCTCGCTCATCACCGCCCGGCAGGTCTACACGCCGGCGGAATTGCTGGGGCAGGTGTCCACCACCGGGGCGAGCCTCAAGCTGGGCGGGTTCGCGATCGGTGCGGCGGTCGGCGGTGTGCTCGTCGTCCGGACGGGCCCGTCGACGGTGATCTTGCTGGTCGCGGGCGTGCACCTGCTCGCGGCGGCGCTGGGCGTGCTCGCCGCCCGGGCGTCGCAAGCCGTTCGGGTGACCCCATAGGATCACCTGCATGGCTGACCCGCGTCCTGCCGCACACGTGCACCGGGTGCGGGTGCGCCCGGTCGACTGCGACCGCCAGGGGATCGTGCACGCCTCCCGGTACCCGGTGTTCTTCGAGGCGGCGATGGTCGAGACGCTGCGCTCGCTGCTCGGCTCGTACAAGGAGCTGGAGAAGCACGGCATCGACTTCGTGATGGCCGAGACGTCGATCCGCTACCTCAGCCCCGCGCGGTTCGACGACCTGCTGCGCATCGCGGTGCGCGTCCGGACGCTCGGGACGACGACGCTGACCGTCGGCTTCGACGCGGACGTGGACGGCACCCCGGTCGCGACGGGCTGGAACCGGTACGTCTCCTTCGGCACCCCGGAGCTGCGCTCGACCCCCATCCCGGACGACTTCCGCCGCCTCTTCCAACCCCGCCGCCCGACCACCCGCGCCGCTGCCCCCTCCACCGACCGTTCGAGCGCGCCCCGGTCGAACACCGGCTCGGTCGGCGCGGGCACGGTCCAACGCCCCGGTTCGGCCGGACGCTCACCCAACCGCTAGCGATCGCTCGACCCGGCCGCCCTCGGCCAGGCCGTCCCGGTCACGTGGTCTCGGTGGCGATGGCGTGACAGGCGGCGAACCCGTCCGCCCGCGCCACGATCCGACCGTCCCGGACCCGCACGGCCACCTCGGTCTCGTCGCTGACCGCCGGCACACCCGCCGCCCTGGCCACCTCGCCCGTCTCGTCGCACACGACCCGCAGGTCCGGCCAGGTCGCCGGCGGGAACGCCTGGCGCAGCGGTCCGGTCAGCTGGGCGACGGTGAGGCGGGCCAGGGGTGCCAGCTCTTGGGGCGCGCCGGTCACCAGGACGACGGTCGTCTCCCCGTGCCGTGCGGCTTGTTCGACGGCGTCCAGGCGGTTGAGCCCGAGGACCGCCACCACGCCTTCGGCGGGTTCGTGCGGGGTGCCGCGGACCAGGTCGGTGGCCGGTGGCGGGTTCCAGGGTTCGTCGGTGCGGCGGACCGGGGGGCCGGAGGGTGGTGGGGCCCAGAAGTCGTTGATCGGGAGGTCGGCGAGCTGCTCGACCGCGGTGACCACGTCGTAGGGCTCCAGGAGGCCCGGTGCCGAGGCGGCCAGTTGGGTCGCTCCGAGGAGGGTGGTCAGGAGCGCGCGGGCGTGGCGGACGCGGCGGATCGGCGGGTCCGCGGGGTTCGGGTTCGGCGGGCGGAGGCGTTCGACGGCGAGGCCGAGCAGGAGCGCGTCCAGTCCCAGGAGCTGCGTGTAGGGGCGGCGGACGTCTTCGGCGAGCAACTCGGGGAGCAGGTCACGGCCCAGCCAGTCGTCGGCGGCCAGCGGCCGGACCCAGGCCAGGGCCAGTGCCCCGAAGGCGCGCCGGCCGGCGTTGTCCGCCACCTCGGCGGGCCGCTTGAGGGCGAACGCTCCCCCGTCCGGTCCGGGGTCGGCGAACCGGCCGCCGTCCACCGCCGGCGGGTACGCCTGCTCCGCGAGGTCGGCCAGCACCGCGAAGTACAGCGCCCGCTTCCCCGGGAAGTTGGAGTACACCGCACCCCGCGTCAGCCCGACCCGCTGCGCGATGGCGTCGACCTTGGCGTCCCGGAACCCGCGCTCGGCGAACTCCTCCCGAGCCGCCGCCAACACCTTCGCCCGGTTCCGCTCCTGGGTCTCCGCGCGCCGAGTCCGCACCCCCGCGACCCCACCGGCGTGCGCCTTCGGCCCTGCCGCCACAGCTCCTCCTTGCCCGATCGCCAAGATCACGATAACGTCCACACTCAGATGATGAGAGCATCTGAGTGAATCATCTGATCCGAACATCTGTCGGCGCCACCTGGAGGGACCCATGACCGTTGCCGAGATCGACCCGACCGACCCCGCCGTCCTGGCCGACCCGTTCACCGCGTACGGCAAAGCCAGGGAGGAAGGTCGGCTCGCCCGCATGCGACTGCCCGGCCTGGGCACCTTGTGGATCGCGACCCGGCACGAAGACGCCCGGGAGGTGCTCGGCGGCGGCAAGTTCGAGTTGACCGGTGAGAGCTTCATGCGACCACCCGGCATCCCGGAGCACTGCCACCGCTACCTGCGCACGATGGCCGAGATGGAAGGCGCCGAGCACCTGCGCCTCCGCACGCTCGCCGCACCCGCGTTCACCGCGAGCCGGGCACGGGCGTTCCGGTCGAGCATCGAGCGGATCGTCACCGACCTGCTCGACGCCCTGCCCGGTGCCGCTTCACCCGAGGGCGAAGTCGACCTCCTGGAGCACTTCGCCCGCCCGCTCCCCATGGACGTCATCTGCGAACTGGTGGGCATCCCGGTCGAGGACCGTCCACAGTGGAGGGAGTACGGCGTGGCCGTGGTCGGCGGGTTCGGGCCGGCGTTCGTGGACGCCGTCCCGCGCATCGTCGAGGGCGCACAGGCGGCCGTCGCGCGGCGCAAGGAGGACCCCGCCGACGACCTGATCTCCACGTTGCTCCAGGTCCGCGCCGAGGACGGCGACCGCCTGACCGACGACGAACTGGTCACGCTCGTGTGGCACCTGGTCCTGGCGGGCCAGACGCCGGCGAACCTCATCGGCAACGCGGTCGAGGTCCTGCTGACCCATCCCGAGCACCTGGCGGCACTGCGCGCCGACCCGTCCCTCATGCCCCGCGCGGTGGAGGAACTGACCCGCCTGGCCGGTCCGCAACTGCTGACCACGCCGAGGTTCGCGAAGGAGGACGTGACCTTCGACGACGTCACGGTGCGCAAGGGCGAACGGGTCAGCGTGGCGATCGTGTCGGCCAACCGCGACCCGAGGGCCTACACGGACCCGGACACCCTCGACCTGACCCGAACCGGCCCGAACCACCTCGGCTACGCCCACGGTCCACACTTCTGCCTCGGTGCCGCCTTCGCCCGGACCGAAACGGAGATCGCCCTGACGGCCCTGATCACCCGCTACCCCGACCTCGCCCTCGCCGGACAGCCGGAGCGCACCCCGGACGGCGGGACCTGGCGCCTGGCCACACTCCCGGTGGTGACGCTCGGGCACGGTCGCAGCGGGCGGAACTGATCGTTTCCGTCCTTGAGAGTTCGGCGGCCGGGGGTCACCGTGGTGGCATGTCGTCCGTGGTGAAGAACGCAACGTTGCTGTTCCTGGGGCGCACCATCGTCCGGGCGCAGGCCCTGCTCGGCGATCCCGCCGCCAAGTTGTTCGACATGAGCCCTTCCCGGGACCCCTACCCCGCCTACGAAGCGGTCCGCGCCCGGGGCACGCTCGTGAAGAGCCGCATGGGGCTCTACCTCACCGCCTCGCACGAGCTGTGCCTGGACCTGTTGCGCGACCCGGACTTCGGCACCCTCCCCGCCGGCGCCCTGTCCCCCGTCGACTCCGACGCGTACGTCGACGGAAGACGGCTGGTCAACCCGGTCGAGGAGTCCTTCCTGGTCCGCAACCCGCCCGACCACACCCGCCTGCGCCGGCTCGTCGCGCCCTGGTTCACCCCGAAGGGCCTGCGCGCACAGGCGGCCACGGTCGAGCGGGTGGTGGACGAATACCTCGACGACGCCGCGCGCAAGTCCACCTTCGACCTCGTCGGGGACTTCGCCGCGCGCGTCCCGATCCAGGTGATCGCCGACCTGCTCGGCGTGCCGGGCGCGGACCACCAGGCGTTCGCCCGCTGGGGCAGCGCCCTGGTCAACGCGCTCGACGGCGTCCGGGACATGGGCGAGATGCGCGCGCTGCACCGGGGTCTGCGCGAGTTCGAGGCGTTCCTGGACGACCTGGTCGAGCACCGCCGCGAGAGTCCGGGCGACGACATCGTCAGCGCCCTGGTCGCGCACGACGACCTGTCCCGCGAGGACCTCATCGCGACCACCGAGCTCCTGCTGGTCGCGGGGTTCGAGACGACGGTGAACCTGATCGGCAACGCGGTCCTGGCCGTCCTCGCACATCCGCAGGTCCGGGCGCGCCTCGTCGAAGACCCGACCTACGCCGACGCCGTGGTCGAGGAGACGCTGCGGTTGGACCCGCCCGTCCAGTACACGGTCCGCGTGCCGTTCAAGTCGACCCGGGTCGCGGGCACGTGGATCCCGAAGGGCACGCCGATCATGCTCATGCTGGCCGCCGCGAACCGCGACCCGGCCGTGTTCGCCGACCCGCACCGCTTCGACCCGGGCCGCGCGGACGGGCGGGAGCACCTGGCGTTCTCGTCGGGCATCCACTACTGCCTGGGCGCGGGCCTGGCGCGGATGGAGGCGGCGGCGGCGTTGCGCGGGCTGTTCGGGCGGTTCCCGGATCTGCGCGCGGCGGGCCGGGTGCGGCGGCGGCCGTCGCGGGTGATCCGGGGCGCGGCCCGCTTCCCCGTCCACGCGGGAACGACGAAACACCACACGATGGTGGAGAACATCAGCTGAACCACAGGTTTCTGCGGCATGCTTGACTGCGCGTGGGCGACCCGCCGCACCGCCGCCGCGGCGGGTCGCCCACGTTTTCCGCACCATTGCGGAAAACGACTGTGCCCGTTCGGCAATCAGTCCACGCCGTGCATCAGCTTCCGGATGTTCTTCGTGCCGGCCGCCAGCAGCAGGCCCAATGCGATCGACACGCCGCCCAGCACGCCGAAGTACGCCACCGCGTTCTCGTCGCTGTAGAACCGGACCACGATCGCGCCCACGCCCTGGCCCGCCGCCGACGCCAGGAACCACAGGCCCATGGTCTGCGACGCGAACGCGCGCGGCGCGAGCTTGGTGGTCACCGACAACCCGACCGGCGAGAGCAGCAGCTCACCGGACGTCATCACCGCGTACATGGCGATGATCCACAGGAACGACGCCCGCACCGCCGGGTCGCCCTGGCTGGCGACCATCATCAGCACGTACGACAACCCCACCAGCAGCAACGCGTACGCGAACTTGCGCGGCGTGGACGGCTGGCGCTTGCCCAGCTTCACCCACAGCAGCGCGAACAGCGGCGCGAACAGGATGATCATGACCGGGTTGATGGACTGGATGAACGACGGCGGCACGTCGAAGCCCAGGAAGTGCCGGTCCAGCCGGGTGTCGGCGAAGGCCGCGATCACCGTCGCGCTCTGCTCGAACAGCAGCCAGAACATGGCCGCCGCGATGAACAGCGGGATGTAGGCGGTCAGCCGGGACCGTTCCACGGACGTGGTCTTGGGGCTGCGCATCATCACCACGAAGTAGCCGATGGGCAGCACCACGGACGCGGCGCTGATCAGGTTGATCACGCCCTCCGCGCCCACCAGCCCGGTCAGCACCAGCGCCGCCACCACGGCCACCGCGCCCAGCGAGAACCCGACGATCCGCCCGATCAGCGCACCGCGCTCGGACGCGGGCAGCGGGTTGGGCGGGACCAGGGCCGAGTCGCCGAGGTTGCGCCGCCCGAAGCGGTAGGCGATCAGGCCCAGCGCCATGCCGACGGCCGCCGCGCCGAAGCCGAAGTGCCAGTCGACCTCCTCGCCCAGCCACCCGCACACCAGCGGCGCGAGGAAGCCGCCGAGGTTGATGCCCATGTAGAAGATCGTGAAGCCGGAGTCGCGGCGCGGGTCGTCGGCCGCGTAGAGCCCACCGACCACGGTGGAGATGTTCGGCTTGAGCAGGCCAGTGCCCAGCACGATCAGGATCAGGCCCGTGTACACGCCGGCGACGCCGATGGGCAGCGCGAGCGCGATGTGGCCGAACATGATCAGCACGCCGCCGTAGAACACCGCCCGCTGCCCGCCCAGCACGCGGTCGGCCAGCCAGCCGCCGGCCACGCCGGACATGTAGACCGAGGCGCCGTAGATGGCGACCAGGGACAGGGCGAAGCTCTTGTCCAGGCCCAGCGCGCCCTCAGCCGTCGAGCGGTAGAGGTAGTAGGCGAGGATGGCCTTCATGCCGTAGTAGGAGAAGCGCTCCCACAGTTCGGCGAAGAACAGCGTCGACAGTCCTCGGGGATGCCCGAAGAAGCCGCGCTGCGGAGTGGAAACCGCGCTCGTGGCGCTCACTGGTTCCTCCTGCTGGTGTCAACGATGTCACCCCGGCGTTCCGGGTCACGTTACGCCGTACGGACGTACTGCAAGAAACCGAGAAGCCCCCAGGTGGCCTAACGCACAGCTTCGGAGTGCGATCCCGGTCAAGGTTTGGTGCACTCGGGGGGTGGATCTGATCGAGGCTCACGGACGCGCGATGACGGAGTTCGACTCGCGGGTGCGCCGGGTGCGCCCCGACCACTGGGACCTGGGTACCCCGTGCAAGGAGTGGTCGGTCCACGACCTGGTGAACCACCTCGTGTACGAGCAGCTGTGGGCGCCGGAACTGCTGGCCGGCTGCACGGTGGAGCAGGTCGGCGACCGGTTCGACGGCGACCAGCTCGGCGAGGACCCGCTGCACACGTGGGTGGTGGCCGCGGCGGCGGCGCGCGAGGCGTGGATCGAACCGGGGGCGCTGGCCAAGACCGTGCACGTCAGCTGGGGCCGGATCCCGGCGACCGAGTACTGCTGGCAGATGACGCTCGACCTCGGCGTGCACGCCTGGGACCTGGCGCGGGCGATCGGCGTGGACGACCGGCTCGATCCCGACCTCGCGCACACGCTGCTGGAGTACGCGCAGGCCAACGCCGGTTCCTACGCCGAGACCGGGCTGTTCGACGCCCCCGTGCCGGTGC
The DNA here is from genome assembly GCF_003634995.1 of Saccharothrix variisporea. Classification (GTDB taxonomy): domain Bacteria; phylum Actinomycetota; class Actinomycetes; order Mycobacteriales; family Pseudonocardiaceae; genus Actinosynnema; species Actinosynnema variisporeum. The sequence continues at coordinate 1,869,600 of NZ_RBXR01000001.1, forward strand.
CCGACGACGCCGACGACCAGAGCAAGCTCGTGGCGTTGCTGGGTCGGACGCCGTGACGGGCGCGGCTGGGCGGACAGAGCTGAGATCCCCGGTTCTTGTCGTGGGGGAAACCTGTCGGAGGCTTCCCCCACGACCTGTTCCTTGACCCCGAGCGGGGCGTCCCGGTGGCCAAGTCCTCGCCCGAACCCGGTTGTGCGCGCGTCCCGCTCCACGAATCTCCCCGCATTCGCGGAGCGGGACGCGCCTCCCCCTGTGGTGTGTGCTCAAGTCCCCGACTCCTCGGGCACACCAGCAGTGTCAGCCCGCGGGCGTTGTCCGGTGTCGGCGACCGGACGACTGACAACGATCGCCTGACAACGACGTCCGAGACGACCGCGCGGTGGACAAGGGGAAAAGCGCAGGTGACAGGCTCAGGGGCCGCTGATGCCCGGGGTCCAGCTCTCCGGCACGCCGCTCTCGGTCAGCACCAGCTGCCAGTCGGCGAACCCCTCGGGCGCGCCCGGCTGCCACGGGAAGACGCCGTCGACGGTCGGGATGAGGATCTGCACGGCGGCGAAGTCGCCCTTGCCGTAGAGCAGGAACGCGCTGCCGAAGAACTCGGGGTAGAACCCCTTGAAGACGCGCTCGAACGTGATCGGCACGTTGTCGAAGAAGTCGAAGTACAGCTTGCCGGGCACGAACCGCTCACCCCGGCTGGCCCGGTCCACGTAGCTGCGGATGAGCACTTCGGCGATGTCGGTGGGCAGGCCCAGCACGACCGCTTCGGCCACGCCGAACCGCCGCCAGGCCCCCACGGAGAACGAGTAGCCCGCGCCCTCGCGGTCGGCGGCGACGTTGACCACCGCGTGCCCGTGCCGTTCGGCCTGGTCGAACAGCCACTCCCGCAGCTGTGATTCTTGAGGGCTCGTCACGTCGGCCATCCTGCCCAACCGCGTGTGACCCCTGCGTACGGTCCGTCAGGGGTCACACGCGGCTTCGGCTTCACGCGTTCTACGCGTCGACCTCGGCCATGACGTCGTCGGAGACGTCGAAGTTGGCGAAGACGTTCTGCACGTCGTCGCAGTCCTCCAGGGCGTCGATCAGCTTGAAGATCTTCCGCGCGCCTTCGGCTTCCAGCTGCACGGTGACCGACGGGAGGAAGTTCGCCTCGGCGCTCTCGTAGTCGTAGCCGGCGTCCTGGAGGGCGGTGCGGACGGCGACCATGTCGCTCGCCTCGCTGACCACCTCGTAGCTCTCGCCGAGGTCGTTGACCTCCTCGGCACCCGCGTCCAGGACGGCCATCAGGACGTCGTCCTCGGACAGGCCGTTCTTCGGCACGATCACGACGCCCTTGCGCGTGAACATGTAGGCCACCGAACCCGGGTCGGCCATGTTGCCGCCGTTGCGGGTCATGGCGGTGCGCACCTCGGACGCCGCGCGGTTGCGGTTGTCGGTGAGGCACTCGACCAGGACGGCGACGCCGTTGGGGCCGTAGCCCTCGTACATGATCGTCTGCCAGTCCGCGCCACCGGCTTCCTCGCCCGCGCCGCGCTTGCGGGCGCGCTCGATGTTGTCCAGCGGCACCGAGTTCTTGCGCGCCTTCTGGATGGCGTCGTACAGCGTCGGGTTGCCGTCCGGGTCACCCCCGCCGGTGCGCGCGGCGACCTCGATGTTCTTGATGAGCTTGGCGAACAGCTTGCCGCGCTTGGCGTCGAGGGCGGCCTTCTTGTGCTTAGTGGTGGCCCACTTGGAGTGGCCGCTCATCAAAATCCTCCGTCGATTTACTCTGCCGTACTCAGCCCTGCTCAGCTCGCCGAGCGGACCATGTCCACGAACAGGCGGTGCACGCGTCCGTCACCGGTCAGTTCCGGGTGGAACGAGGTGGCGAGCACGTGCCCCTGCCGAACCGCGACGATCCTACCGGCGGCCTCTCCGGCTTCGGCGGATTCGGGAACCCTGGCGAGCACTTCCACGCCTTCCCCGACACTTTCCACCCACGGGGCGCGGATGAACACGGCGTGCACGGGACCGACCTCGGTGAAGTCCAGTTCCGCCTCGAACGAATCCACCTGCCGCCCGAACGCGTTGCGCCGGACGACGATGTCGAGGCCGCCGAGCTGGTGCTGGTCGGGGCGGCCGTCGAGGACCTGGTCGGCGAGCAGGATCATGCCCGCGCAGGAGCCGTAGGCCGGCATCCCGTCCTTGATGCGCTGGCGGAGCGGTTCGAGCAGCTCGAAGGTCTCCAGCAGCCGGCTGATGGTCGTCGACTCGCCACCGGGCAGCACCACCCCGTCGACCTCGGCGAGCTCCTCGGGACGGCGGATGGGACGGGCGAGCACGTCGGCCTCGGCGAGGGAGACGAGGTGCTCACGGACGTCGCCCTGGAGGGCGAGGACACCGACGACGGACACGACTGGACTTCCTCCTTGTGCGCTGCCCACCAGCCTAGCTGGCGCGGCGTGAGCGCCCCTCACCAGGCGCGATCCGCCGGCCTCCGGCCCCCGAGTCGATCATCCCACGAGCCACCGACATTTCCCGGCCGGCACGTCCGGCAGGTGCGGTGCGGGCGCGACGGCCACGAGCAGCGCTGCGGGCGGCAGGCGCGGCGGCGCGGGGGCGGCAGGGGTGACGGGTGGCGGGGGGCGGGGGCGGCAGCGGCAGGCGCGGCAGCGGCAGGCGCGGCAGCGGCAGGCGCGGCAGCGGCAGGCGCGGCAGCGGCAGGCGCGGCAGCGGCAGGCGCGGCAGCGGCAGGCGCGGCAGCGGCAGGCGCGGCAGCGGCAGGCGCGGCAGCGGCAGGCGCGGCAGCGGCAGGCGCGGCAGCGGCAGGCGCGGCAGCGGCAGGCGCGGCAGCGGCAGGCGCGGCAGCGGCAGGCGCGGCAGCGGCGGGGGCGGGGATGGGGGCGGCGGGGGTGGCGGGTGATCAGGGTGGGAAAGGCAGGCGGCCGGGCCGGAGTGAGGGCTCGTGGCGCTCGTCCGGACCGGCCGCCCGATGTTCCCGCGGCGGGTGAGGTGCTAGTCGCTCGCCGCGACCCGTTCCTCGGCCTGGTGGGCCGACGAACGACGGGACTTGACGGCTCGCCAGCCGACCGCGAGGACGACCGCGAGCACGGGGATGGACCAGAACGCGATGCGTTCAGCGGTTCCGGCGAAGGCCATCAGCACGATGACCAGCGCGAGGAACCCCAGAGTGGCGTAGCCCGTGTAAGGCGCACCGGGCATCCGGTAAGACGGCCGCTCGACCTCACCGCGCAACGCCGCCTTCCGCAACCGCAACTGGCACAAGATCAACGTAGCCCATGTCGCCACCACACCCAAAGACGCGATGGCGATCGCGATGTCGAACGCCTCCTTGGGCACGACGTAGTTCAGGACCACACCCGCCAGGTAAGCCACGGACGTGAACAGGATCCCGCCGTAAGGCACGTGCCGGGCACTCATCCGCCCGGTGAACGCGGGTGCCTCGCCCTTCTGCGCCAGCGACCGCAGGATTCGCCCGGTCGAGTACAACCCCGAGTTGCACGACGACAACGCGGCCGTCAGCACCACGGCGTTCATCACGTCACCCACACCGGCGATGCCCAGCGCCGAGAACACCGTGACGAACGGGCTCTCCGCCCCGCTGTACAGGTTCCACGGCAGCAGCATCGCCAGCAGCAGCACCGACCCGACGTAGAAGACGCCGATCCGGTACACCACGCCGTTGATCGCCTTCGGCATGACGCCCCGCGGGTTCGCGGTCTCGCCGGCCGCGATGCCGACCAGTTCGATGGCCGAGTACGCGAAGATCACGGCCTGCAGCGTCATCAGCGCGATGCCCACCCCGGCCGGGAACATGCCCCCGTTGCCGACCAGGTTGTGCACGCCCGCCTGGTGCCCGCCGACGTCGGCGCTGCCGATGACCAGCGCCGCGCCGGTGAACAGGAACACCACGATCGCGGTGACCTTGATGACGCTGAACCAGAACTCCAGTTCGCCGAACAGCTTCACCGACAACAGGTTGATCGCCACGAGTGCGCCCAGCGCGATCAGCGCGGTCACCCACTGCGGCAGGTCGGGCAGCCAGCGGTGAACGTAGATCGCCACCGCGGTGATCTCGGCGATGCCGGTCATCGCCCAGTTCACCCAGTACATCCAGCCCGAGGTGAATCCCGCCCACGGGCCGATGAACTCGCGGGCGTATTCCACGAAACTGCCGGCGGTCGGCCGGTGCAGCACCAATTCGCCGAGCGCGCGCATCACGAAGAAAGCCGCGATGCCGCACGCCGCGTACGAGAACACCAGCGACGGCCCGGCCTGGGCGAGTCTCCCGCCCGCGCCCAGGAACAGGCCGACGCCGATGGCGCCACCGATGGCGATCATCTGGACTTGACGCTTCGACAGCGCTTTGGTGTAGCCGTCGGCGTCCGGCTCCATTGCCATCTGCTCATTCATGGTGGCCGGACGTTAGCGGTTCTACACGGCCGCGTAAGAATCGCTTGAGGAAGGCTTGATGTAATCACCCTCACATTCACTCGAGAGGGCTTGGTCGAGATCGTCCCAAATGTCCTCGACGTCCTCCAGGCCCACGCTCACGCGCAGCAGGTTCTCCGGCACACCGGACGCGACCCGGTCGCGCGAGTCCACCAGTCGGTGGGTCAGGGCGGCGGGGTGCTCGATGAGGGTGTCGACCGAGCCGAGCGACACCGCGGGGGTCACCAGGGTCAGCCTGCGCACGACGACAGCCGGGGCCTCGCGGGTGGTGAACGCCAGCACCGCGCCGGTCCCCCGCATCTGCGTGCCGAGCAACGGCGAGGTGGTGAGGCTCGGGTGGCGCACCAGGCCCACGCCGGGGTGCGCGTCCAGCCGCCGGGCCAACTCCACCGCCGACGCCTGCGCGGCCTCGACGCGCAGCGGCAGGGTCGCCAGGCCGCGGTGCAGGAGGTAGCCGCCGAGCGGGTGCAGGACCGCGCCGGTGATGATCCGGACTTGCCGCAGCGCGCGGGCCACGTCCTCCTCGCACGCCACGACGCCGCCGAGCACGTCCCCGTGCCCGCCGAGGTACTTGGTGGCCGAGTGCAGCACGTAGGTCGCGCCGAGCAGGGCCGGGTTCTGCAACACGGGTGTGGCAAAGGTGTTGTCCACCATGACCGGCACACCGCCCGCCTGGGAGACCACCGCCGCGATGTCGACCAGGTCGAGGTTCGGGTTGGCCGGGGTCTCCAGCACCACCAGACCGGTCTCAGGCGTGATGGCGTCGGCGACACGATCAGCGCGGGCGTAGGTGGTGCGCACCCCCAGCAGGCCGGAGGACAGCAGGTGGTCGGTGCCGCCGTAGATCGGGCGCACGGCCACGACATGGGGAAGACCGCGCATCACGCAGGCCGCCTGCACGACGGCGGTCACGGCGGCCATGCCGCTGCCGAACGCCACCGACGTCTCGGTGTGCTCCAGCGCGGCCAGCGCCTCCTCGAACCGGGCCACGGTCGGGTTGTGCAGCCGCGAGTACACCGGCGACGCGGCGTGCGCGGCTCCTTCGGCGAGGTCCTGGAGGGCCTGGCCGCCCGCGACCTGGTCGGGCACCGGGTAGGTGGTGGACAGGTCGATCGGCGGGGCGTGCACGCCCAGGTCCGCGAGGTCATCGCGCCCACCGTGCACCGCCGTCGTTCGCAAGCGTGTCATGGCGGAATCGTGGACTTATCCTCGGCGCAACGGCCATGATTCCGCAGGTCATTCGGCGGACAAGGGAGTTCACCGCAATGGATTCGATCGACGCCGCCATCGTGCGGGAGCTCCAGAACGACGCTCGGCTGCCCAACAAGGACCTGGCCGACCGGGTCAACGTAGCGGCGTCGACGTGCGTGGTCCGGCACCGGGCGCTGCGCGAGCGGGGCGTGATCACCGGCTACCACGCCGAGGTGGACTTGGCCGCCATCGGCCGCCCGGTGCAGGCCGTGATCGCGGTCCGCGTGCGCCCGCACACCAGGGCCATCGTGGAGCCGTTCATGGAGTACGTGCTGTCGCTGCCCGAGGTGCTCGCGCTGTCCCACGTGGCCGGTCCGGAGGACTTCCTCGTGCACGTGGCCGTCGCCGACACCGCCCACCTGCAACGCCTGGTCCTGGACCGCTTCACCACCCGCCGCGAAGTCAGCGAACTGCACACGAACCTGCTGTTCCAGCACGTCCGCAAGCACACCGTGCCGCCGGTCGAGGGCCGCGGCCCTTGGTCATGACGAACGGCGACACGCCGAGCGGTGTGTTAGGTAAAGGCATGGCCGACGCACTGCGGGACCTGCTGGACGGGCGTTGGGCGGCACTGCGCCGCACCTCCTTGGAACTGCTGGGCAAGCTGGAACCGCCGGGCGAGCTCGACCGCGAGGCCTACCGGGCGTGGGTGCTGGAGCAGTTGCACGCGCTCGCGGACGGCGGCCACCCGCTCATCGGCTTCCCGACCGAGTACGGCGGCAAGGACGACATCGGCGGGTCGGTCGTGGCGTTCGAGGTGCTCGGGTTCGGGGACCTGTCGCTGATGGTCAAGGCCGGTGTGCAGTGGGGGCTGTTCGGCGGCGCGGTGCAGGCGCTGGGCACGGAACGGCACCACGCCGAGCACCTGCCCGCGATCATGAGCCTCGACCTGCCCGGCTGCTTCGCCATGACGGAGACCGGGCACGGGTCGGACGTGCAGCACCTGCGCACCACCGCGACCTTCGACCCCGAGACCGACGAGTTCGTCGTCCACACCCCCGACCCGTCCGCCCGCAAGGACTACATCGGCAACGCCGCCCGCGACGGGCGGATGGCGGTCGTGTTCGCGCAACTGGTCAGCGGTGGCGACGAGCACGGCGTGCACGCGCTGCTGGTGCAGATCCGGGACGCTGACGGCAACCCGGTGCCGGGCGTGCGGATCGAGGACTGCGGGCCGAAAGCAGGGCTCAACGGCGTGGACAACGGGCGGTTGACGTTCGACCACGTCCGGGTGCCGCGCGCGAACCTCCTTGACCGGTACGGAAAAGTCGCCGCCGACGGCACGTACGACAGCCCGATCGAGGGCGAGAGCCGGCGGTTCTTCACCATGCTCGGCACGTTGGTGCGCGGGCGGATCAGCGTGGCCGGCGGGGCGGGCAGCGCGACGAAGAAGGCGCTGACCATCGCGATCCGGTACGCCGAGCGACGCCGGCAGTTCACCCGGCCCGACACCGGCGAGGAGGTCGTGGTCCTGGACTACCTGGCCCACCAGCGCCGCCTGCTGCCCGCCCTGGCCACCACCTACGCGCTGCACTTCGCGCAGGAGGAGCTGGTGTCGGCGCTGCACGACGTGTCCGACGACCGGGCGCAGCGCGAGCTGGAGTCCCGGGCCGCCGGGCTGAAGGCGGTGGCCACCTGGCACGCGACCGCGACCATCCAGGCGTGCCGGGAGGCGTGCGGCGGCGCGGGGTACCTGAGCGAGAACCTGTTGGCGGGCCTCAAGGCGGACACCGACGTCTTCACGACGTTCGAGGGCGACAACACCGTGTTGCTCCAGCTCGTCGCCAAGGGTCTGCTGACCAGTTACCGCGACCACGTGGGCGACCTGGACCCGTGGGGCATGGCGAGGTTCGTCGCCGACCAGGCGGTGGGCGTGGTCATCGAGCGGACGGCGGCGCGGGCCATCATCGACCGGCTGGTCAGCGGCAGTTCCGACGCCCTGCTGGACCGGGGCTGGCAGGTCCGGCAGTTCGAGGACCGCGAGCGGCACGTGGTGGAGGGCTTGGCGCGGCGGCTGCGGCGGGCCACTCCGGAGAACGCGTTCGACGTGTTCAACGCGGCCCAGGACCACGTGCTGCACGCGGCACGCGCACACGTGGACCGGGTGGTGCTGGAGGCTTTCGTGGCGGCCGTCGACCGGTGCGGCGACACTGCGACGAAGGAGTTGCTGGACCGGGTGTGCGACTTGTACGCGCTGTCGGTCATCGAGGCCGACCGGGCGTGGTTCCTGGAGCACGGGCGGCTGACCCCGCAGCGGGCCAAGGCGGTGACCCAGGCGGTGAACGACCTGTGCGGGGCGTTGCGGCCCGACGCGCGGCGGTTGGTGGACGCGTTCGGCGTGCCGGAGTCCTGGTTGGGGGCTCCGATCATCGGGTGAGAGGGACACAATGGGCCGTATGGACGAGCTGACCGAAGGCCTGGCCGGGTACGTGCGCGCGGTCGCCCAGCAGGTCGGCGTCCCCCCGGAGGGCACGGAGTACGAGGTCAGCGACACCGTCACCGCGTACCTGGCGCTCGGCGAGGACACCGAACGCGACCTGATGCTGGTGTGGAGCGACGTCCACGGTTGGTCGGTCGCGGTGGAGACGGCGCCCTTCGAGACCCCCGTGGTGCTGGCCCACCTGGGCCACCCGCTCGTACCGCCGCCGCGGGTGGTGGCCCGGTTCGTGGCCGACGTGCTGGCCGGCCGACCCGGCGGGCCGGAGCCGACGGCGAAGGGCAACCGGCAGGCGCTGGCCGTCCGGTTGCGCCCCTACTCCACGCCCAGGTAGCGCAGGCCGGCCGTGGTCGCGGCGGCCAGCAGCACGACCACCACGAACGGGGCCTTCCGCCAGGCCGCGAGGCCCCCGACCAGCACGCCCGCCGGCAGCGCCCACCCCGCGAAGCCCTGCCCCCTGGTCAGCGAGGCCGTGGCCACGAGGGCGACCAGCAGCACGGTCGCGCTGATCGACATGAGTTCCTTCACCCGGTCCGGCAGGCGCAGCCGGTCCCGCAGCAGGGGGCCGGCCAGGCGGAAGGCGTAGGTGCCGGCGGCGAGCACGAGGACGGCGGTCACGGGCACGTCCGGGCCTCCTGTCGGGTCGTCATCGCCGCCACCAGGCCGGTCAGGGCGAGCAGCACGGGCAGGCCCGCGGGCAGGAACGGGGTCGTCGCCAGCGCGACCGCCGAGCCGAGGAGGGCGGCGTTGCGGGTCCGGGGGTCCTTGAGAGCGGGCAGGGTCAGGGCCAGGAGGGCGGCCGGGAAGGCGGCGTCCAGGCCGAACGCGCCCGGGTCGCCGATGGCCTGGCCGACCAGCGCGCCGGCCACGACGGCGAGGTTCCAGGCGGCGAACAGCGAGGTCCCGCACGCCCAGTACGCCGCACGTGCCTTCGCCGGGTCCCGTTGGGCGATCGCGAAGGCGACCGTCTCGTCGATCAGCAGGTGGCTGCCGATCAGCCGGGCGAGCAGCCCACGTCCCAGCACGTCACCCACGGCCAGCCCGAACGGCAGGTGCCGGGCGTTGAGCACGAGCCCCGCCACCACCGCCGCGGCCGGACTGCCACCACTCGCGACCACCCCGACCGCCATGAACTGCGCGCCGCCCGCGAACACGAGCAGCGACATCAGGACGGGCAACCACCAGGGCAACCCGGCCGCGACCGAGATCGCGCCGAAGGAGGCACCGTTCACCGCGGCACCAGCGGCCACCGCGGCGACGTCACGCAGCAGCTCGGGGTCTAGAGTTCGCCATATCGAACGCATCGTCTTCCACGATGAACGGTAGGTGGCCGTTCGTCAAGGCGAACGATTGGACTGTCATGCCGAACACAGGTGCGCCGCTGGAGGTCATCGCCGCCTCCCTCCGCCGCGAACGCGACCGCGTGGGCCTGTCGCTCAGCGAGCTCGCCAAGCGGGCGGGGATCGCGAAGTCGACGCTGTCGCAGTTGGAGGCCGGCACCGGCAACCCGAGCGTCGAGACCCTGTGGGCCCTGGGCGTGGCGCTGGGCGTCCCCTTCAGCCGCCTGGTCGACCCGCCCACGACCCGCGTCCAGGTCATCCGCGCGGGCCAGGGCCCGGCGATCTACTCGGAACGCGCCCACTACACCGCGACCCTGCTGGCGTCCTGCCCGCCGGGCGCCCGCCGGGACATCTACGTGCTGGACCTGGAACCCGGCAACCCCCGCGAGTCCGAGCCGCACATGCCGGGCACGGTCGAGCACGCGATCGTGAGCCGCGGGCGCGTGTTGACGGGGCCGAAGAGCGACCCGGTGGAGCTGGGTCCGGGTGACTACGCGATGTACCCCGGCGACGTGCCCCACACGGCCCAGGCGCTGGAACCGGGGACGTCGGTGGTGCTGATCATGGAGCACATCTAGAACACCCGTTCGAGCGATCCTGATCAATCGCGAATATCCCGATGCGGGTTGCATGCAGACTGCACTCGCACCACCTAGGCTCGACCCCATGAGCGAGCACGAGGTGAAGCCCGTCCAGATCCGTGACGTCCCCGTGGGCGTCATCGAGGTCCTCCAAGCCCGCGCGAGCGCCGAGGGCATCTCGCTCACCGCCTACCTCCGCCGATTCCTCGTGGAGTTGGCGAACACGCCGACGATGGCCGAGGTGTACCACCGGAGCTGGCCACGCCCGTGGGAGATCGACGGTGCGACGCTGCTCGCCGAGGTCGCCGCCGCCCGCGAGGGGGACGAGTGAGGTTCACGGCCGTCGTCGACACCTCGGCGCTCGTCGAACTGGTGGTCAACCCGCGACCGAACACCGCGCTGGCGCAACGGCTGCTCAGCGGTGCTGCCGCCGCCCCGGAACTGATCGACGTGGAACTGCTCGGCGTGGTGCGGAGGCTCAACCGCAAGGGCACGCTCACCGACGACCAGGCCGAGTTCGTCCTGGGCAACGTCCGGGACATGCCCATCACCCGGACTTCCCACCGCGACCTGGTGCGGCGCTGCTGGGAGATCCGACACACCGTCTCGTCGCGGGACGCCTTTTTCGTGGCGCTCGCGGAACTGCTCGACGCTCCGCTCGTGACGTGCGACGGGAAGCTCGCACGATCACACGGTCACGACGCGGCGATCGAGGTCTACCCGGTCTCCTGAAACGCCGACGCGGCCCCGGCGGTGGTGCCGGGGCCGCGTCGCCGGGTGGTCAGGTGACTGTCACGCGGTGACGAGGAGGGCGTTCAGCGCCTTCCACGCTCGCCACGCGCGGGTCGTCCCGAACTGCGCGTTGAACCGCAGCACCGCCCGGACGTCCTGTTCGGTCGCGCCCGCGCCGAGTGCCCGCCGGACGTGGACCTCGAAGCTCTCCTCCAGAGTCTGGTAGTGCACGTCCACGCTCATCGTGGCGAACGCCCGCTCCCGCACGGTGAGCGTCCCCGGACCCGACACCGACCGCATCCGGGACTGGAGCCGCAGGTACTCGCCGAAGTGCGGGTCGAGTTCGTCCGCCTGGGCGGCGACGTGGGCGGGCAGCGGGCTCGGGGCGGCGTCCGGGCCGGTGGACAGCAAGGCCGCCGGGAGGGTTCCGCCTCGTCGTCGGCCCCGGGGTCGATCTCCGCCAGGCGGTCGAGCGCGGCCGACGCCAAGGCCGCCGGGAGGGTTCCGCCTCGTCGTCGGCCCCGGGGTCGATCTCCGCCAGGCGGTCGAGCGCGGCCGACGCCGCCGGGTAGCCGGTGTCGAAGGCGACGAGCCGCAGCAGCGCGCGGAGGTCGGCGGTGGTCACCCCGCGGGCGTGGCCCTCGCGGACGTGCTGCTCGAACGGCCGTCCCAGCGTCTGGTTGCACACGTCCGCGACCACGGCGATGAGGATCTTCTCGCGGTCGTCCAGTTCGGGCACCGCCCACGCCTGGCGCGTCGTCGCCTCGGCCATCTGCAGGAACACGAAATCGTCGGTCACCGAGCCTCCTGGAACGGTTGTAGCGCTACGGCTGTAGCCCTACAACCGTAGCGCTACTTCTGTTCGGCTACAATCGGCCGCGATGGAGAAGACCCGCAAGCCCAATCCCCGCAACCAAGGCGCGCGGCTGCGCGAGGAGATCGTCTCGGCGGCCGTGCGGATGCTGGACGAGCTCGCCGACGACGAGGCGTTGTCACTGCGCGCGGTGGCTCGGGAGGTGTCGATCGCGGCGACCTCGGTGTACCTGCACTTCGCCGACCGGGACACGCTGGTCCAGGCGGCGATGGCGCGCTGCCACGAGGACCTGGTCCGGGTCGGCGACGAGGCCGAGGCGCGACACGACGAGCCGGCGGCGCGGCTGCGGGCGCGGATCCTCGCCCAGGTCGCGTGGGCGGAGCAGCACCCCGGGCTCTACAAGGTCCTGCACGAGAGCGGGGTGCACCGGCGGCTCGGCATGCCGTTCAAAGAGGTCCTGGTCGCGCGGACGCGGGACGCCGTGCAGCGGTGCATGGACGCGGGTGTCGCGCCGGCCGACGACGCCGACGTCGTCACGATCGACCTGCGCACGGCGGTCAACGGCATGCTGACGCAGCGCATCAACGAGCCGGACCTGCCGTGGCCACCCGCCGCCGACCAGGTGGACCGGTTCCTGACGAAGCTCGTGGGACTGAGCCGATGAAAAAGCGCCCCGGCGGATGTGCCGGGGCGCTTTCGCTGGACGGTGCTGGGACTACCAGCCGCGCTCCGCCAGGCGGTGCGGCTGCGGGATCTCGTCGACGTTGATGCCGACCATGGCCTCGCCCAGGCCGCGCGAGACCTTGGCGATCACGTCCGGGTCGTCGTAGAAGGTGGTGGCCTTCACGATGGCCTCGGCGCGCTGCGCCGGGTTGCCGGACTTGAAGATGCCCGAGCCGACGAACACGCCCTCGGCGCCCAGCTGCATCATCATCGCCGCGTCGGCCGGGGTGGCGATGCCGCCGGCGGTGAACAGCACGACCGGCAGCTTGCCGGCCTCCGCCACCTCGCGGACCAGCTCGTAGGGCGCCTGGAGCTCCTTGGCGGCCACGTACAGCTCGTCGGCGGGCAGGTTCTGCAGGCGGCGGATCTCCGCGCGGATCTTGCGCATGTGGGTGGTGGCGTTGGAGACGTCACCGGTGCCGGCCTCGCCCTTGGACCGGATCATCGCCGCGCCCTCGGTGATGCGGCGCAGGGCCTCGCCGAGGTTGGTCGCACCGCACACGAAGGGCACGGTGAACTGCCACTTGTCGATGTGGTTGGCGTAGTCGGCCGGGGTCAGCACCTCGGACTCGTCGATGTAGTCCACGCCCAGCGACTGCAGCACCTGGGCCTCGACGAAGTGGCCGATGCGCGCCTTGGCCATGACCGGGATGGACACCGCGTTGATGATGCCGTCGATCATGTCCGGGTCGCTCATCCGGGACACGCCGCCCTGCGCGCGGATGTCGGCGGGCACGCGCTCGAGCGCCATGACCGCCACCGCGCCGGCGTCCTCGGCGATCTTGGCCTGCTCGGGGGTGACCACGTCCATGATCACGCCGCCCTTGAGCATCTCCGCCATGCCGCGCTTGACGCGGCCGGTGCCGGTGACGTGGGTACCGGAGTCGGTTTCAGTGGTCACGGCGAACCTTTCGAAGTCGAGTGGACGAACAGGCCAATCGTACGTCCGACGTGGACCCTCCAAGAAGGCCACTCCGACCCGTTCTCGGCAGGCCACTCACTGCTGCGCCGCAGGTAGTGGCCTACGCCACCCCGAAGCGTCGACCAGCGACCGATCAGCGGACACCCGCGTAGGCCCGGAACAACAGGGGCAGTTCGGCCGACCGCCGCTCCAGCGCCTCCCAGCACCGGGCGACCAGTGCCCGCGCCTGCGCCCCCGCCCACGGCCGGGGCAGCAGCGCCGGCGGCAGCAGCGGGTCCGGCTCGACGGCCCGGGTGAACTCCGCCGCCACCTCCACCGCGATCCGCAGCAAGGTCGTGCGGTCCGGCCCCTCCTCCAGCAGCCGCAACCGTTCCTCCGCCACCTCGGCGAGCCGGACGTGCCGGGCGGCGATCTCGGCCAGCGGCCAGAGCCGGGCGGTCAGCGCGACCGCACCGCGTTCCGTGCCGATGCGCAGGTCCCGGCTGGTCAGGAAGGTCACCGAGTCGAGCACGCCGAGCCGCTCGGCTTCGCCCTCGACCAGCGGTTCCCAGTCGTGCGGTGACACGTAGAGGCCACCTTGGAGCGGTGCCCCGCCGAACCGCACGACGGCGTCCCGGAACGCGTCCCGCGCCGGCCGCTGGGACTCCGGTACGGCGAAGGCAACCAGGTGCCAGTTGCCGTCCCACGTCACCTCGCCCGCGTCCTGCCGGTACATGAACCGGACGAACTCCACGTCCGGCTCGGCGGCCCGCAGCGCCTCGGGCGTCATGCGCAGCACCCCGCGCCGGCCGCGACCCTCCGAGGTGAACTTCCCGTCCGCCACCAGTCGTTTCGCGCACAGCCGCACCTGCTGGTCGGACATCCCGAGCTCGGCGGCGACGTCGTACAGCTCACCCATGTCCACGGTGCCGTCGGCCTGCACGAGCGCTTCCACGACGGTCCTGGTTGGCACATCCACGTCCATGTGTTCAAATCTACAACGATCGTAGCGAAAACGATAGTTTGGAGTTTGTATGAAATGGGGGAAGGCACTGCGCGTGCTCAGCGTGCTGGTGGTGCTGGCGCTGCTGGCGGGCGGGTGGGTCGTCTACCAGCACGAATACGCGCTGAGAGAGGAGCGGGTGACCATCGGCGGCACAGGGAGCGGTGGTGAGCTTCGGGGTGTCATGGCCCGGCCCGAGACCGGCGACCGGCACGGGCTGGTGATCTTCGTGCACGGCGACGGCCCGATCGACGCCACCCACGACACCTTCTACCGCCCGCTGTGGGAAGCCTTCGCCCGCGCCGGGTACGCCTCCCTCTCGTGGGACAAGCCCGGTGTCGCCGGAGCCCCCGGCAACTGGCTGCACCAGACCATGGCCGACCGCGCCGACGAGGTCCGCCGGGCCATCGCCTGGGCGCGCACCAGGCCCGAGATCGACCCGAACCGCATCGGTCTGTGGGGCGCGAGCCAGGCCGGCTGGGTCATGCCCGCCGTCGCCGCCGACACCGACGTCCACTTCGTGATCGCCGTGGGCACCGCCGTGAACTGGTTGCGCCAGGGCCGCTACAACCTGCTGGCCGAACTGCCCGAGGGCGAGGACCCGCAGGCCGCCCTGGCCCGGCGCGAGGAACGGCTCGACCTCGCCCGCCGCCGCGTCTCCTTCGAGGAGTACCAGCGCAGCACCGGCGACCAGGAGATGACCCCGGACCGCTGGCGGTTCGTGCTGGCCAACTTCGAGTCCGACGCGACCGCCGACCTGGCCCGCGTGCACGCCCCCGTCCTCCTGCTGGTGGGCGACCACGACCGGAACGTCGACGTCACCGAGACCGAGACCACCTACCGCCAGTTGATCAAGGACCTGGAGGTGCACCGCTACCCCAACGCCACCCACGGCCTGACCCGCGACACCGACCAGTTCGTCCTCACGGTCACCGCCATCGCCGCGCCGCGCTCGCTGTTCGCCCCCGGCGTCCTGGACGACCAGGTCCGGTTCCTGGAGCGGGTCCGATGAAGGTCGTGGCACTGGGCGGCACCGGCGCGACGGGTGCGGTGGCCGCCCGGGTCGCCGCGAACCTGCCACAGGTGCGCGAAGTGACCGTTGCCGACCGCGCCGGCGGCGTGCGCATCGACATCGCGGACGGCCGAGCGCTGCGCGACCTCCTCAAGTCCGCCGACGTCGTGCTCAACACGGTCGGCCCCTTCTACCGCTACGGCCCGGCCGTCCTGGAAGCCGCGATCGACACCGGCACCCACTACCTCGACATCTGCGACGACTGGCAACCCACCCGCGACCTGCTCGCGATGGACGGTGCCGCGCGGCAAGCCGGTGTGCGGGCGGTGGTCGGGATGGGTGCGAGCCCCGGCGCGAGCAACCTGCTGGCCGCGCTGGCGGTGCGCGAACTGGACGTGGTCGAGGAGGTCCACACCGCCTGGCCGGCCGAGGGCGACGGGGACGCGGCGGCCACGGCCGCGGTGGTGCACTGGATGCTCCAGATCAGCGGTCGGATCGCCGTGGTCGAGAACGGCGAGATCACCGAGGAACCGCCCCTGCGTCCGGTCGCGCTGACCTTGCCCAGCGGCGCGACGGGCACCGCCCACACCGTGGGTCACCCGGAACCGCTGACCTTCCACACCACCTTCCGCCCGCGCCGGGCGACGACCCTCATGGTCGCCCGGCCGGGCACGATCGCCTACCTGGACGTGCTGCGCCACGACATCGACACCGGCCGCCTGACCCCCGACACCGCCGCCACCGCCCTGCTCCGCCCGACCCCGGTCCGCCTTGCCAAGTCGCTGCTGCGCCGCCCGGCCGGGCCCGGCACCCTGCCGCGCTTCTTCGCCGTGGCGACCGGCGGCGGCCGGGCGGTCGAAGTGCGGCTGGACCACCCGACCCTCCTCGACGACATGGCCGAGGCGACCGGCCTCCCGCTCGCCCTCGCCCTGGCCCAACTCGACACCGTGCCGCCGGGCGTGCACCCGCCGGAAGCCGTCCTCGACCCGGACCGCTTCTTCCACGACCTGGCCCGCCACCACCCCGAAGCCCGGACGACCACCATCCGGTGACTCTGCGTGCACCACCGAGCGGGTTCCTCCTGCCGGGGCACTTGGGGTTGTCCCAATCTCGCCACGGGTGTGAGATCGAGCACTAAACACTTGTGGAGGGTGGTCACCATGGCAACGAAAACCTCCGACAACGGCCACTCGGCAGGCGCGGTCGCTGTGGACGACCCGGCCAAGGTCCGCAACGTCGTGCTGGTCGGCCCGTCCGGCTCCGGCAAGACGACGCTCACCGAGGCCCTGCTCGCCACCACCGGCGTCCTGACCCGAGCCGGGTCGGTCACCGAGGGCAACACGGTCTGCGACCACGACCCCGCCGCCGTCCGGCAGCAGCGGTCGGTCGGGCTGGCCGTCGCCCCCGTCCAGCACGGGGACGTGAAGATCAACCTGATCGACACGCCCGGGTACGCCGACTTCGTCGGTGAGCTGCGCGCCGGGTTGCGCGCCGCCGACGCGGCGCTGTTCGTGGTCAGCGCCGCCGAGGGCGTGGACGCGTCGACCATCGCGCTGTGGGAGGAGTGCGCGGCGGTCGGCATGCCGCGGGCCGTGGTGATCGCCCGCACCGACCACCACCGGGCCGACGTGACGGCCGAGATCGCGGCCTGCCAGGAGGCCTTCGGCGCCGGGGTGGTCCCGCTGTACCTGCCGGGTGAGGGCGACACCCTGGTCAACCTGCTCACCACGGACGACCCGCGCTACGAGGAGCAGCGCAACGCCCTGATCGAGGGGATCATCGCCGAGAGCGAGGACGAGACCCTCATGGACCGCTACCTGGCCGGCGAGGAGGTCGACCAGGCGACCCTGGTCGCCGACCTCGAGACCGCGGTGGCGCGCGGCTCGTTCCACCCGGTCATGCCGGTGTGCGCGCTGACCGGCCAAGGCCTGACCGAGCTGCTCGACGGCATCTCCCGCGCGTTCCCGTCGCCGCTGGAGCACCCGCTGCCGGACGTGACCGGCCTGGACGGGATCCCGCAGCCCCGCCTGGCCGCGGACCCGGACGGCCCGCTGGTCGCCGAGGTCGTGCGCACCGCCGTCGACTCCTACGTCGGCCGCGTGTCCCTGGTCCGGGTCTTCTCCGGCACCCTGCGCCCCGAACGCCCGGTGCACGTCTCCGGGCACGGCATGGCCGACCGCGGCCACGAGGACCACGACGCCGACGAGCGCGTGGCCCACGTCTACTCACCGCTGGGCGCCAACCTCCGCGAGGTCCCCTACTGCGTGGCGGGCGACCTGTGCGCGCTGACCAAGCTCGGCTCGGCGGAGACCGGCGACACCGTCTCCGCCCCCGAGAAACCGCTCCTGATGACCCCGTGGGAGATGCCCGAACCCCTGCTCCCGGTCGCGGTCGTCCCCCGGTCCCGCAGCGACGAGGACAACCTGGCCCGCAACCTGAGCAAGCTGGTCGCCGGCGACCCGACCCTGCGCCTGGAGCGCAACGCCGAGACCCACCAACTCGTCCTGTGGTGCATGGGCGAAGCACACGCGGACGTCGTCCTGGCCCGGTTGCGCGCCGGCGGCGCCGAGGTGGACACCGAACCGGTCCGCGTGGCGCTGCGGGAGACCTTCGCCGCGCAGTCCAAGGGCCACGGCCGGCACGTCAAGCAGTCCGGCGGGCACGGCCAGTACGCCGTCTGCGACATCGTCGTCGAACCCCTGCCGCGCGGCTCGGGCTTCCAGTTCGTGGACAAGATCGTGGGCGGCGCGATCCCGAACCAGTTCATCCCCAGCGTGGAGAAGGGCGTCCGGGCCCAGCTCGAACGCGGCCTGCACGGCGGCTACCCGGTCGTGGACATCAAGGTCACGTTGGTGGACGGCAAGGCCCACTCGGTCGACTCCTCCGACGCGGCCTTCCAGACCGCGGGCTCCCTGGCCCTCAAGGACGCCGCCGCGAACGGCAAGATCCAGCTGCTGGAGCCGATGGACGAAGTGGCCATCCGCCTGCCCGACGAGCACCTGGGCACCGTCCTGGGCGACCTGTCCGGCCGCCGCGGGCGGGTCCTGGGCACCGAGGCCGACACCGCCGGCTACACGGTCATCCGCGCCGAGGTCCCCCAGACCGAACTGCTGAGGTACGCGATCGAACTGCGTTCCCTGACCTCGGGCACCGGCACCTACACCCGCCACTTCTGCCGCTACGACCCCCTCCCCCAGTCCCTGGCCGCCCAAGCCAAGTGACGCGACCGCCCCCGACCGCCGCGTGACGGTCGGGGGCGGTTCGTGCTCAGGTGTTCTGCGGGAAGCCCAGGTTCACGCCGCCGTGCGACGGGTCGAGCCACCGGCCGGTCACGACCTTGGTGCGGGTGAAGAAGTGGACGCCCTCCGGCCCGTAGGCGTGCGAGTCGCCGAACAGCGAGTCCTTCCAGCCGCCGAACGAGTAATAGGCCACCGGCACCGGGATCGGCACGTTCACGCCGACCATCCCCACCTCGACCTCGTTCTGGAACCGCCGCGCGGCACCGCCGTCGTTGGTGAAGATCGCCGTCCCGTTGCCGTACGGGTTGGCGTTGACCACCTCCACGGCGTCGTCGTACGTCGAGGTCCGCATCACCGACAGCACCGGCCCGAAGATCTCGTCCCGGTAGATCGACATGTCCGTCCCGACGTGGTCGAACAGGGTCGGCCCCAGCCAGAACCCGTCCGCCTCCCCGTCGATCGGGTGCCCACGCCCGTCCACCACCAGCGATGCACCTTCGGCCACACCGGCGTCCACATAGGACACCACTCGATCCCGGTGCGCCCCGGTCACCAGCGGCCCCATCTCGCAGCCCGGCCGACGACCGTCGCCCACGTGCAGCCGGGCGATGCGTTCCTTGATCTTGGCCACCAACTCGTCGCCCACGGGGTCCACCGCGACCACGACCGAGATCGCCATGCACCGCTCCCCCGCCGACCCGAACCCGGCGGACACCGCCGCGTCCGCCGCCAGGTCGAGGTCCGCGTCGGGCAGCACGACCATGTGGTTCTTGGCCCCGCCCAGCGCCTGCACGCGCTTGCCGTGCCGGGTCCCGGTCTCGTAGACGTACCGGGCGATCGGCGTCGACCCCACGAACGACACCGCCTTGACGTCCGGGTGCTCCAGCAGCCGGTCCACGGCCACCTTGTCACCGTGCACGACGTTCAGCACGCCGTCGGGCAACCCGGCCTCGGCGAACAACTCCGCGATGAACACCGACGCCGAAGGGTCCTTCTCCGAGGGCTTGAGCACGACGGTGTTCCCGCACGCGATCGCGTTGGGCACGAACCACAGCGGCACCATGGCGGGGAAGTTGAACGGCGAGATCACGCCCACCACCCCCAGCGGCTGCTGGATGGAGTAGACGTCCACCTTCGTGGAGGCGTTCTCGCTGAACCCGCCCTTGAGCAGGTGCGGGATGCCGCACGCGAACTCGACCGCCTCCAGCGCCCGCTGCACCTCGCCCGCGGCGTCGGAGAGCACCTTGCCGTGCTCGGCGGTCACGATCGCCGCCAACTCGGACTTGCGCGCGTTCAGCAGCTCCCGGAACGCGAACATGACGTTGGCCCGCTGCGCCAGAGAAGCGCCGCGCCACACGGTGAACGCCTCCCGCGCCGCCGCGACCGCTTCGTCCACAGTGGACGCGTCAGCGAAGTCCACCCGGTTCGCCACCTGCCCGGTCGCCGGGTCGTAGACGTCACCGGTCCGCGCTCCTTCGCCCTGCCACGACTTACCGCCGATCCAGTGGGTGATGGTCACAGCACGTCTCCCAGGATGCCCAGTGCTTCCTCGACTTCTTCCTCGGTCACCGTCATCGGCGGCGCCAGCCGGATCACGTTGCCGTACAACCCGCCCTTGCCGACCAGCAACCCGCGCTCTCGCGCGCCTTCCAGCACGCCGGCGGCCTTCTTCGGGTCCGGTTCACCGGCCGGTCCGACCAGTTCGACGCCCACCATCAGGCCCTTGCCGCGCACGTCCCCGACCGCCGGGCGGTCCTCGGCGATGGTGCGCAGACCGTCGATGAGCCGCTCGCCCATCTTCTCCGCGTTCTGCTGCAAGTCGTTGTCCAGCAGGAAGTTCAGCGTCGCCAGCGCGCCGGTGGTGGACACCGGGTTGCCGCCGAAGGTGGAGATGGAGTTGGCGGTGATGCAGTCCATCAGGTCGCCGCGCGCGACCACGCCGCCGATGGCCAGGCCGTTGCCCAGGCCCTTGGCGAAGGTCATCGCGTCGGGGACCACGCCGTGCGCCTGGATGCCCCAGAAGTGCGAGCCGATGCGGCCCCAGCCGGTCTGCACCTCGTCGGAGATGAACAGGATGCCGTACTCGTCGAGGACTTCCTTGAAGGCGGTGAACAACCCGTCCGGCGGGGTCGCGAAGCCGCCTACGCCCTGGATCGGCTCGGCGATCATGCAGGCGACGTCGCCGGCGGTGGTGGTCTCGATGACCTCGCGCAGGTCGGCGACGCACGCCTTGATGTAGTCGGCGTCGGAGTAGTCCTTGAAGGGGCTGCGGAACCGGTAGCCGCCGTGCACCCAGCTCACCTTCACCGGGCTGAGCGAGGACGCCGACCAGCCCCGGTTGCCGGTGATCGCCTGGCTGGCGAACGAGCGGCCGTGGTAGGAGTTGCGCAGCGCGAGGACCTGGTCGCTGCGGCGGAACTGGGTGGCCAGCATGAGCGCGGTCTCGTTGGCCTCGGTGCCGGAGTTGGTGAAGAACACCTTGGCGTCCGGGATGCCCGACAGCTCCGCGATCTTCTCCGCCAGCTCGACCTGGGACCGGATCAGGTACAGCGTGGAGGTGTGCAGGACGCCGGTGGCGAGCTGGGACCGGATCGCGTCGCTGATCTCGGCCACGTCGTAGCCGATCGCGTTGGTCAGGATGCCCGCGAAGAAGTCCAGGTAGGTGCGGCCGTCACGGTCGGTGACCCGCCGGCCGGAGGCGCTGGCCAGCTCGATGGGGTTCTCGTAGTAGAGGGCGAGCCACTTCGGCATCACCGCCCGGTGCCGGGTCAACAGCTGATCACCTTCGGTGGGTGACATCGCGTCCTCCTCGTCGGGTCCCTGCTCGGAAGTCTGGTGGGACCGCGCGATGCCCGCCATGGACAACCTGTACCGCTTTTCGGGTCTTCGCATTACGTTGTGTCCATGTACCCCACGGTGGCGGAAGCCCTGGCCCTGCCCGTGGTCCGGCGCGGCGAGCCCAGGGTGCTCGCGGGCGCGGCCGGCATGCAGCGGCGGGTCAGGTGGGTGCACGCGGCCGAGGTCGCCGACATCGCCCACCTGCTGCGCGGCGGCGAGCTGGTGCTGACCACCGGGATCGCGCTGCCCGACGACCCGGTGGGGCTGCGCAAGTACGTGGACGACCTGGCGGACGTGGGCGCGTCGGGGCTGGTCGTGGAGCTGGTGCGGCGGTGGAGCGACGGGGTGCCGGGCGCGTTGGTGGCCGCCGCCGAGCGGCACGGGCTGCCGCTGGTGGCGCTCGCGCGGGAGACGCGGTTCGTGGCGGTGACCGAGGCCGTGGTGTCGCTGATCGTGGACGCCCAGCTCGCCGAGCTGCGGGCGGCCGAGCAGGTGCACGAGACGTTCACGGCGCTGACCGTCGCGGGCGCGGAGCCGGCGGAGGTGCTGCGCGAGGTGGCGCGGACGTCCGGGCTGCCCGTGGTGCTGGAGACCCTCGGTCACGAGGTGCTCGCCTACGACGCCGCCGGTCAGGACCCGACCGCGCTGCTCGCCGACTGGGGCACGCGGTCGCACGCGGTGACCGTGCCGGAGCGGACGGCGTACCACGAAGGTGCGGGCTGGCTGGTGACCGTCGTCGGGGCGCGCGGCGCGGACTGGGGCCGGTTGGTGGTCGTGACCCCGGAACCGCCGCCGCACCGCCTGGTCGTGGTGGCCGAACGGGCGGCGTCGGCGCTGGCGGTGCACCGGTTGGTGGCGCGGGACCGGGAGTCGCTGGAACGCCAGACCCACCGGACGTTGCTGACCCAGCTCCTCGGCCACCCGCCGCACGACCTGCCCGCGCGGGCGGCGGCGTTGGGCGTGCCCCTGGAGCGACGGCAGCTGGTCGGGGTCGCGATCCGACCCGGTACCGCCTCGGTGCCCGCGCAAGCGCTCGCGACCCAGGAGGTGCTGCGGGACTTGGCGGAGGCGACGGCTCTGGCGACCCGGCGGGTGACCGTGCCTGCTTTGGTCGGGGTCGTGGACGACACCTCGGTGCGCGCTCTGCTGTCGCTGCCGCCCGCCGCCGGGCTGGAGGGTGTGCTGCGGCGACTGGCGCGGGAAGTGCACCGGACCGCCGCCGCGACCCAGCACGCGCTGCCCGTCGTGATGGCCGTGGGGACGACGGTGTCCTCGGTGCCGGACGTGCGGCGCAGCCTCGGGGAAGCCGCGCACATCGCCGGCGCGGCACTGCGGTCACCCGGGACCCGGCTGTACCACCGGCTCGACGACGTCCGGCTGCGCGGCCTGCTGCACCTGTTGCGCGACGACGAGCGGGTGCGGGCGTTCGCGGAGCGGGAACTGGGTGCGCTGGTCACGCGGGACGAGGGCCAGGGCAGCCGGTTGCTGGAGCTGCTGCGGTGCTACTGCGAGCACGGGGGCAACAAGTCGGCGGCGGCCGCGGCGGCGCACCTCTCGCGAACGGCGTACTACCAGCAGTTGGGGCGGATCGAGCAGGTGCTGGGGGTGTCGCTGGAGGACCCGGAGTCGGTGCTCTCGCTGTACGTGGCCCTGCTCGTGCGCGAGATGGCCGACTGACCTTCGTGCGGGGCCGCCGTGGACGGCCCCGCACGGTTCGCTCAGCCCTCCTCGGGCGCGTCCACCGGCGGCTTGGCCACGTCCGGCAGCGCGGTCGGGACGTCCGGCAGCTTCGGCTGCTGCACGTTGGGCAGCTTGATCTCCGGTGGGGCGATCGCGTTCGGGGTGGCCGGCAGCGCGACGCCGTTGGTCAGGCTGCGCTCTCCCTCGACCTCCGGCGCCGTGGGCGCCTCGACCGGCAGGTCCGAGGTCTGGAGGGCGGCCTGGGCCTGGGGCAGCGAGACCGGCAGCTTGAGGGTCTTGCCGTCGAGGAGGTCGGTCACCGGCCTGGTGACGTCGTTGTCGACCTTCGGAGCTTCACCCAGCTTGCCCTCGGCGAGGTCGGGCACCTCGGCCGCCGAAGCGGCACCGGCCATCAGCGGCGAGGCACCGACGGCGAGGAGAGCGGCGGCACGCAGGATTCCGCGGGTGCGGTGTGCAGACACGATTTTCCTAACCTTTTGGGGACCGATCACTTGACCTCTCCGACATCGGCACCCACCCCCGTTTTCCACACCCGCTCAATAGGGTGACTGACGCTCCGTGCACCTACGTCACCCGAACGAGGCCTCTTGTGGACGGCGACTTGTCCAACTCCCTCACCGGCTCCCCGTCCGGCCCGGTCGTGCAGGCGGGCACCATCACCGGCAACATCCACTTCCACCCGCCCACACCGCCCGCACCGATCAACCAACTGCCGCCGGACGTGCCCCACTTCGTCGGACGGGCAGCGGAACTCGCTCTCCTGACGGCACACCTCGACCGCGGGACCGCACTCCCCATCGCGGCGATCAGCGGCACGGGCGGCATGGGGAAGACCACGCTGGCGGTCCACTGGGCGCATCGGGAACTGCACCGCTTCCCCGACGGTGTCCTCTACGCGAACCTGCGCGGCTTCGGCCCCGGTGACGCCGTGCCCCCCGCGACCGTGGTGCGGGACTTCCTCGACGCCTTCCGCGTGCCCGCCGAGCGCGTCCCCGCCGGCGTCGACGCCCAGGCGGCCTTGTACCGCAGCCTGATCCGGGACCGGCGGATGCTCGTGCTGCTCGACAACGCCCGCGCGGCCGACCAGGTCCGCCCACTGCTGCCCGGCAGCCCGACCAGCGCCGTCCTGATCACCAGCCGATACCGCCTGGACAGCCTGATCGCGCGCGAACAGGCTGACCACCTCCCGCTGGACCGCTTGTCCGCACAGGAGTCCCGCACGCTGCTGACCGCCCGCCTCACCGATCCCCGCGTCACCGACGACGAGGCCGTCGACCGCCTGGTGGCCCGGTGCGGCCGACTGCCTCTGGCGCTGGCCATCGCCGGCGCGCGAGCGGTCACCGAGCCCCACCGCCCGCTCGACCACCTGGTGCCCGACCTGGACGACCTGTCCACGGGTGACAGCCCGGACACCGACCTGCGGGCGGTCTTCGACTCGTCGTACCGCGCGCTGGCACCCGGCGAAGCCAGGCTCTTCCGGCTGCTCGGCCTGCACCCGGGCGGGGACATCGCGCACCCCGCCGCCGCGAGCCTGGCCGGCCTGCCGCTCGCCGCGACACGCACGCTGCTCACCGCCCTGACCCGCGCCTCGCTGCTCACCGCCCTGCCCGGCGACCGCTTCCAGGTCCACGACCTCCTGCACGAGTACGCGGCCGAGCGGGCGGCGGAGGACGAGGCCGCAGCCGACCGGCGCTCGGCGATCGTCCGCCTGCTCGACCACTACACGCACACCAGCTACGCCGGTGAGCGCCGCATCTACCCGTCCCGGGACGCGATCGCGCTGCCCGGACCCGCACCGGGAGTGGTGCTGCCCGACGTACCCGACCGCGGTGCGGCCTGGGAGTGGTTCGGTGCCGAGCGCGCGAACTTGATGGCGGTGCTCTTCCTCGCTGCCCGGGAAGGGTTCGACCGCCACGCGATCGTGCTGCCCTGGGCGCTGTCGTCCTACCTGGGGCGGGTCGGGCAGTGGCGGGATTGGGAGCTCAGCCAGCTCGCCGCGCTCTCGATCGCCCGAGCGACGGGCGACCGCGCCGCGGAGGCGCTGGGCCTGCTGGTGCTGGGCCGCATCCGCACCCTGGCCGGCCAACGCCAAGAAGCGGTGAGATGGCTGGAGGAGGCGTTGGAGGTCACCACGGACCCCGCCGGTGCGGCGCACGTCCACGAAGCGCTCAGCCTGGTGCACGAGCGCGACGGTGAGCTCGAGATGGCGCGGTCGTACGCGGAGGACGCGCTCGACCTGGCCCGGCGTGCCGGTCACCGCATCCGGGAGGCACGAGCGCTCGCCCAGCTCGGGAGGGTGTGGTCGGAGCTGGGCGACCACCGGGCGGCGCACCACTGCTGTGCCCGGGTGGCGGAGGTCCTCGCGGGTTCCGACGACCAGTCCGGTCTCGCGGACGCCGCCGAGGGCATGGCACGCGCGCTCCTGCGGCTCGGCGAGCCGGCGCGGGCGAGAGCGCATTGCGAACGGGCGATCGCGCTCTACCGGGAGGTCGGCGACCGGTGGTGGGAATCGGTGTCGTGGCACCGGCTCGGCGACATCCACGCGGCTCTCGGCGAGGTGGACGCGGCACGGAGCGCCTGGCAGCGGGCCGCCGAGGTGTTCGACGACCTCGGTCACCCCGACGCCGCCGTCGTCCGCGCGAAGCTGGAGAACGCGTGACGGTCCCGTGCCCGGGGGACGGGGGCACGGGACCGTTGCTCACCAAGCCCTGGAGGCTAGGGGTTGGTGATGCCCAGGGTGTACGAGCCCGAGCCGCTGTACGCGTGGACCTGGTAGCGGTAGTAGCCCGGGGTGCCGTTGTAGGTCACCGACTCGTTCGCCTCCGGGCTGTCGCCCTTGGCCACCACGACCCACGAGCTGCCGTTCCACTTCTGCAGGTACAGGTCGAAGTCCGCGCCGCTCGGGCCGACAAGGCAGCCGACGTGCGCGCCCGAGACCGTGGACTGGTAGTAGCTGCCGTTGGGCTGGTACGCCTGACCGCCCGACGCGAGCGACCCGTTGTACGTGGCCTCCGCGGACGAGCAGCCGGTGGGCGGGTTGGGGTCGCCGCCGCCGCCGGTCACCAGGGTCAGGCCGTAGGTCTGGAGGATCTCGTTGACCGGCTGGAAGTACGTCGTGCCGCCGGAGGTGCAGTCGCCCGAACCGCCCGAGGTCACGCCCTGGGCCTGGGTGCCGGCCAGCAGGGAGCCGCCGGAGTCGCCGGGTTCGGCGCACACCGTCGTCTGGATCAGGCCGGTCACCGTGCCCTGCGGGTAGGTCACCGACGAGTTGCGGGCCTGGATGGTGCCGCAGTGCCAGCCCGTGGTGGAGCCGGAGCGGCAGACCGTGGCGCCGACGGCCGCCTCCTGCGAGCCGGCCACGGACACCGTGCCGCCGGAGTAGTTGTTCACCAGGCCGCGCGGGGTGTTGCCGGCCGCGACCTGCACCCAGGCGTAGTCGTTGCCGGGGAAGCTCGACCCGCGGAACGTGCCGCTGGGGTTGGTGGTCGTGGCGCCGGTCGTGCCGCAGTGCCCGGCCGTGATGAAGCCGCCGTTGACCGAGAAGCCCACCGAGCACCGCGTGCCGCTGCCGATGTAGTACGCGTTGCCGCCGATGACGTCGATCAGGGGACGCGGGGACTCGTCGGTCGTCACGTACCGCACCGCCGCCGCCGGGACACCGCTGGCCGCCACGAACGCCCGTGCCGCCGCCAGCTTCGCCGGGTGCGACTTCACGACCACCGAGTTGGTGGCCACGTCCACGTACCAGCCGGGCACCGACCGCGGCGCCGCCGCCGCCCGACCGTCCAACTTGGACTTCAGGAGGTCCAGTTCGCGTTCGCTGCGTGCCACCACCTTGCCGCCGGCGAACGCCGACGCGTCCGTCACGGCGACCTGGAGGGCGCCGGACGCGTCGATCCACGCCCCGCCGAACCGGTCGCCCAGCCGCTTGCGCAGGTCGGCGGCCTTCGCGCCGGCCGCCTTGTCCGCCGCCAACCGGGCCGTCGCCTGCTCGGCGGACAGTCCCAGGTCGCGCTGGATCGCCGCCAGGACCTCGGCGTCCTGGGACGGGGAGGCGACAGCAGGGCTCGCCGCGAAGCCGGCTACCAAAACCGCGACCACGAGCGGTCTCAACAGTCTTGACATGGGGATTCTCCTCGAAGGGAGTGCAGGGATTCCCCGTGAAAAGTAATTCCGCCCGTCCGTTCGCGGTAATACCGCTTCGGTCATAAGACCCGCTGATGGGGTCACACGGCGGCGTGGTGCGGCACCGCCCCGAACTCCGGGTGGTCGGCGAGCCAGCCCGTGTACCGGGGGTTGCGCTCGGCCTTCTCCCGGTACGCCTCCGCCGCGTACCGCAGGACCTGCGGCCCCAGCGCCGCCGCCGCGCTCTCCGGGTCCCAGCCGATCAGGTGCCGCCACCGCAGCGGCACGCCCGCGAGGGGCAGCACGGCCAGGCCTGGCGTGCGGCGGAACGTCGGCTGGCACAACGCGATCACGTCGCCGGACTGCGCCAGGTCGATG
Organism: Saccharothrix variisporea; assembly: GCF_003634995.1. Classification (GTDB taxonomy): domain Bacteria; phylum Actinomycetota; class Actinomycetes; order Mycobacteriales; family Pseudonocardiaceae; genus Actinosynnema; species Actinosynnema variisporeum. Next base: position 1,897,124 of record NZ_RBXR01000001.1, read on the forward strand.
CAGCCCATGATGTCCACCTCGTACAGCGTGCGCGGGGCGAACCCGGCCCGCGTGCAGGCCGCCGAGAAGCAGTCGCCGAAGCACCCGTCACCGGGGGTCGCGGCCCACTGCATGTCCTTCAACGCCGACAGCGGCACCTCGTCCAGCAGGGTCAGCGGGTGGTCCTCGGAGATCAGCACGCACACCGGGTCCACGGCGACCACGCTCCAGGTCAGCCCGTACTCCGAGGGCGGCGGCGCGTCGCCGCACACCCCGACCAGCACGTAGTCCAGCCGCCCCTGCGCCACCGCCGCCGCCAGCTCGTCGCCCGACCAGGACACCTGGGTGCCGACGTGCGCGCCGGGGTGGGCCTCGGTCAGCCGGTGCACCAGGCCGCCGAGCATCGGCCCGTTCACCGCGCCCACCCGGAACCGGTCGGTCGGCTGGTCCTCGTCCACCAGGCGCAGCGCGTCCTCCTGCAAACGGGAGAACGCGGGCAGGAGCACCCGGGCGCGTTCGAGCACCAGTTCGCCCAGCGCGGTGGGTCGCGCGCCCTTGTGGTCGCGGTCGAACAGCTTGCCGCCGAGCAGTCCTTCGATGCGGTGCAGTTGGGCGGTGAGGGCGGGTTGGGCCAGTCCGAGCACGGAGGACGCCTTGGACAGGCTGCCGGCGTCGGCGATGGCGCAGACCACCCGCAGGTGCCGCAGTTCGAGCTTCACCCACCCGAAGGTAGGGACTGTGAACGGGGGTGTCGAGGGCCACCGGGGGCGTCCCGGCCCCGCTGACAGGCCCGGTCGGAGTGGCAATGGACAGAGTGTGCCCTGATCATGGCAAACGTGGACACTCTGACACTGCCCTTCGCACGCGGGCCGACCCGAGGATGCCGGGATGAACAACGCGCCGATTCGCCCGCGTGCACGGTGTTTCACGAGCGTAACAGGGGAGTGACCGATGGCCCTCGACTCCGCAACCCAGGTCACATCCGACCCTGACGGCCGCGTGGAGCTGCGCGACCACTCCGCCATCGCCGACAGCCCGCACTACAACCCCGAACTGGCCCCCGTGCCGCTCGAACAGCGCACCTGGACCACCTACAACTTCTTCGCGCTGTGGATGGGCATGGCGCACAACATCCCCAGCTACACCCTGGCCGCGTCGCTGGTCGCGCTGGGGATGGACTGGGTGCAGGCGTTCGTGACCATCACCCTGGGCAACCTGATCGTGCTGGTGCCCATGCTGCTCAACAGCCACGCCGGGACGAAGTACGGTATCCCGTTCCCGGTGTTCGCCCGCGCGTTCTACGGGGTGCGGGGCGCGAACCTGGTGGCGTTGCTGCGGGCGTTCATCGCGTGCGCGTGGTTCGGCATCCAGACGTGGGTGGGCGGCAAGGCGCTGCACGTCATCGTCGGGCGGCTGGCCGGGGACGGCTGGGTGAACGCGCCGGTCGTGCTGGGCCAGGTGTGGACGCTGTGGCTGTGCTTCCTGGGCTTCTGGGTGGTGCAGATGCTGGTGATCTGGCGCGGCATGGACGCCATCCGCCGGTTCGAGAACTGGACCGCGCCCCTGGTCAGCGTCGGGTTCCTGATCCTGCTGGCCTACGTGGCGATCAAGGCGGGCGGGTTCGGGCCGATCCTGTCCGAGCCGTCGAAGCTGGGCTGGGGCCCGGAGTTCTGGAAGGTGTTCTTCCCGGCCCTGATGGGCATGATCGCGTTCTGGTCCACGCTGTCGCTGAACATGCCCGACTTCACGCGGTTCGGCGGCAGCCAGCGCAAGCAGGCGATCGGCCAGGTGCTCGGGCTGCCCACGACGATGTCGTTCATCGCCCTGGTGGCCATCCTGACCACGTCCGGCGCGGTGGCGCTCTACGGCGAGGCGATCTGGGACCCGGCGGCGCTGGCCAGCCGGTTCGACTCCACCGCGGTCGTGCTGGTGGCACTGGTCGCGCTGGTGCTGGCGACCATCTCGGCCAACCTCGCGGCCAACGTGGTCAGCCCGTCCTATGACTTCTCCAACGCGTTCCCGAAGAAGATCTCGTTCGCGCTGGGCGGCCTGATCACCGGCGTGATCGGCGTGCTGATCCAGCCGTGGCGACTGATCTCCGACCCGAGCATCTACATCTTCGCCTGGCTGGGCTTCTACGGCGGCCTGCTGGCGTCGGTGGCCGGCGTGTTCGTCGCGGGCTACTGGCTGATCTCGAAGACCCGGCTGGAGCTGCCCGACCTGTACCTGTCCGGGCGCGGCGCCTACTGGTTCCGCGCGGGCTGGAACTGGCGGGCGGTGCTGGCCACCGCCGTGGGCTCGGTGCTCGCGGTGGGCGGCGCGTACGGGGGTCCGTTCCCGCAGGACGGGCTGATCCCGGTGCTGAAACCGCTCTACGACTACAACTGGGTCGTCGGCCTGCTCGGCGGCCTCCTCGTCTACCTGGCGCTTGCGCCGCGGAGGGAGCACGCGTGAGCAACATCGTCCGAGCCGGGCTGGTCCAGCAGAAGTGGACCGGCGACAAGGAGTCGATGATCGCGAACGCGGTGGAAGCGGTCCGCACCGCCGCGTCGCAGGGCGCGCAGGTCGTGTGCCTGCAGGAGCTGTTCTACGGGCCGTACTTCTGCCAGGTGCAAGACGCGGACTACTACTCCTACACCGAAGCGATCCCCGACGGGCCGACCACCGAGCTGATGTGCCAGGTGGCCGAGCAGAACGGCGTCGTGCTCGTCGTGCCGATGTACGAGCAGGAGCAGCCGGGCGTCTACTTCAACACCGCCGCCGTGATCGACGCGGACGGCACCTACCTGGGCAAGCACCGCAAGAACCACATCCCGCAGGTGAAGGGGTTCTGGGAGAAGTTCTACTTCCGGCCCGGCAACCTGGGTTACCCGGTGTTCGACACGGCGGTGGGCAAGGTCGGCGTCTACATCTGCTACGAGCGGCACTTCCCCGAGGGCTGGCGGGCGCTGGGGTTGGGCGGCGCGCAGATCGTGTTCAACCCGTCCGCGACCTCGCGCGGGCTGTCGGAGTACCTGTGGCGGCTGGAGCAGCCGGCGGCGGCCGTGGCCAACGAGTACTACGTCGGCACGATCAACCGGGTGGGCGTGGAACCGCTGGGGGACAACGAGTTCTACGGCCAGTCGTACTTCGTGGACCCCCGCGGCCAGCTCGTGGGCGAGGCGGCGTCGGACACGGAGGAGGAGGTCGTCGTGCGCGACCTCGACATGGACAAGCTGGCCGAGGTGCGCGACCTGTGGGCGTTCTACCGCGACCGCCGCCCCGACTCGTACGAATCGCTGGTGAAGCCATGACCTTGCTGATCAAGGGCGGCCTGGTGGTCAACGCCACCGGGGCCGTCGCGGCGGACGTGCTGGTGGACGGCGAGAAGATCGCCGCGCTGCTCGCACCCGGCTTTCCTTTGCAGGCCGACGAAGTGGTGGACGCTGCCGGGAAGTACGTGATCCCCGGCGGGATCGACGCGCACACCCACATGGAGATGCCCTTCGGCGGCACGTTCTCCGCCGACACGTTCGCCACCGGCACCACGGCGGCGGCGTGGGGCGGCACGACGACCATCATCGACTTCGCCGTGCAGGCCAAGGGCACCTCACTGCTGTCCACCCTGGACAAGTGGCACGCGAAGGCGGACGGGAACTGCGCGATCGACTACGGGTTCCACATGATCATCTCCGACGTGACGGACACGTCGTTGAAGGAGATGGAGTCCTGCGTCGAGGCGGGCGTGAACACGTTCAAGATGTTCATGGCCTACCCCGGCGTCTTCTACGCCACGGACGGCGAGATCCTGCGCGCGATGCAGAAGGCGCGCGAGACGGGGTCCACGATCATGATGCACGCCGAGAACGGCATCGCGATCGACCAGTTGGTGGCGCAAGCGCTCGCGTCGGGGCGTACCGAGCCGGTGGAACACGGCCTGACCCGGCCGGCCGAACTGGAGGGCGAGGCGACCTCGCGGGCGATCACGCTGGCCCGCGTGACGGGCTCGCCGCTCTACATCGTGCACCTGTCGGCGGCGCAGGCGCTGGACGCCGTGACCAAGGCGCGGGACACCGGGCAGAACGTGTTCGCTGAAACGTGCCCGCAGTACCTGTACCTGTCGTTGGAGGACCTGGCGAAACCGGACTTCGAGGGCTCGAAGTACGTGGCCTCTCCCCCGCTGCGGCCCAAGGAGCACCAGTCCGAGCTGTGGCGGGGCCTGCGCACCAACGACCTGTCGGTGGTGTCGACCGACCACTGCCCGTTCTGCTTCAAGGACCAGAAGGAGCTCGGTCGCGGGGACTTCTCCAAGATCCCCAACGGGATCCCCGGCGTCGAGCACCGGATGGACCTGCTGCACCAGGGCGTGGTGAAGGGCGAGATCAGCGTGGAGCGGTGGGTGGAGATCTGCTCGACCACGCCCGCGCGCATGTTCGGCCTGTACCCGCGCAAGGGTGTCGTGGCGCCCGGTGCGGACGCCGACCTCGTGGTGTACGACCCGAAACCACGCCAGACGATCTCGGCGGCCACGCACCACATGAACGTGGACTACTCCGCGTACGAGGGCATGGAGATCACCGGCCGGGTGGACACCGTGCTCTCGCGCGGCCGGGTCGTCGTGGACGGCTCGGGCTTCCACGGCTCGACCGGCCACGGCCGGTTCCTGTCCCGCGACCTGAACCAGTACCTGGTGTGAGGGGTGACGGCCGTGGACTTCGGCGTCGTGTTGCAGACCGACCCGCCCGCGCGGGACGTGATCGCGGGCCTGGAAGCCGCCGAGGACAACGGCTTCCGCTACGGCTGGACGTTCGACTCCACCGTGCTGTGGCAGGAGCCGTTCGTCATCTACTCGCAGGTGCTGGCGCGGACGTCGTCGCTGGTGGTGGGGCCGATGGTGACCAACCCGAGCACCCGGGACTGGTCCGTGCTGGCCTCGCTGTTCGCCACCCTGAACGACATGTTCGGCAACCGCACGGTGTGCGGCATCGGGCGCGGTGACTCGGCGCGGCGGGTCATCGGGCAGAAACCGGCGTCGCTGGCGTACCTGTCGCAGGCCATGACCGTGATCAAGGGGTTGGCCGAGGGCCGGGAGGTCGAGCACCACGGCACGCCGGTGCGCATCCCGTGGGTGCGTGACGGGAAGCTGGAGATGTGGATGGCCGCCTACGGTCCGCGCGCCCTGCGGATGGTCGGCGAGCAGGCGGACGGGTTCATCCTCCAGACCGCCGACCCGGACATCGCGCGGTGGACCATCGGGTCGGTGCGTTCGGCGGCGGTCGCTTGTGGGCGCGATCCGGCGGAGATCACCATGTGCGTCGCCGCGCCGGCTTACGTCGGTGACGACCTGCCCCACCAGCGGGAACAGCTGCGGTGGTTCGGCGGGATGGTGGGCAACCACGTCGCCGACCTGGTGGCGCGGTACGGCGCGGAGGGCGTGGTCCCGAAGGCGTTGACCGACTACATCAAGGACCGGGAGGGCTACGACTACTCCCACCACGGCAAGGCGGGCAACCGTTCGACGGACTTCGTGCCCGACTACATCGTGGACCGGTTCTGCCTGCTCGGCCCCGCCTCGGCGCACGTGGAACGGCTCCAGGAGCTGAAGGAATTGGGGGTGGACAACTTCGCCCTGTACCTGATGCACGACGAGAAGGAGAAAACCCTGACCGCGTACGGGAACGAGGTCATCCCGCACGTGACTTGACCCGGCGCCGACTTGACCTGGTGCGCGCTCCAGTTCTTAGCGTCCTGTGGTGGAAGGTCCACCACAGGAGGCAGAACATGACGCGCATTCCCACTCGACAGCTCGGCGACCTCGTCGTTTCCGCCCAGGGACTCGGGTGCATGGGCATGAGCCACGGCTACGGCGCCAGCGACGACGACCAGTCGGTGGCGACGGTGCGCCGTGCGCTCGACCTGGGCGTGACGATGCTGGACACCGCCGACTTCTACGGGTCCGGGCACAACGAGGAGCTGGTCGGACGGGCCATCGCCGGGCGGCGGGACGAGGTGGTGGTGGCCACGAAGTTCGGCTTCGCCAACCGGCTCGGTGAGCCGACCGTCATCCGCGGGGACGCCTTCCACGTGCGGCGGGCGTGCGAGGACTCGTTGCGGCGGTTGGGGGTCGAGCACATCGACCTGTACTACCTGCACCGGGTGGACCCGGCGGTGCCGATCGAGGAGACCGTGTCGGCGATGTCCGAGCTGGTCCGGCTGGGCAAGGTGCGGCACCTCGGGTTGTCGGAGGCGAGCGCGGCGACGATCCGGCGGGCGCACGCGGTGCACCCGATCTCGGCGTTGCAGAGCGAGTGGTCGTTGTGGACCCGGGACGTGGAGGCGGAGGTCGTGCCGGTGTGCCGGGAGCTGGGGATCGGCCTGGTGCCGTTCTCGCCGCTGGGGCGGGGGTTCCTGACCGGGCGGTACCGGTCGGCCGACTCGTTCGCTCTCGGTGACGTGCGGCGGAGCCAGCCCCGGTTCGCCGAGGGCAACCTGGCGCGGAACCTGGCGGTGGTCGGTGTGCTGGAGGAACTGGCTGCTTCGAAGGGGATCACCGCAGGTCAGCTGGCGTTGGCGTGGGTGCAGCACCGGGGCGCGGACGTGGTGCCGATCCCGGGCACGCGGCGGCAGCGCAACCTGGAGGAGAACCTGGCGGCGCTGACCGTGGAGCTGTCGGCGGACGACCTGGTGGTGCTCGACGGGGCCGCCGCCCAGGTCGCCGGCGCCCGCTACGACGAAACGAGCCTCACCTTCGTCAACGGCTGAACTTCTCGGAAGTTCTTCGCCGGCGGAACCCCCGGAATTGTCGTACCCCGTCGCTACCGTGCTCCACATGATCACCACTGAGGACGAGGCCCGGTTCTGGGCGTTTTTGGAAGAGTCGTGGGCCGGTGCCGGGCCGGATGCGGCGGCGGCGCGGCGCGCGCTGGTCGAGCGCGACCCCGAGGAGGACGACGGGTTCGACCACGCCGCCGTGCTGGAGGAGCAGGTCGAGGGCGTGCTCGACCGGCTGACCGAGCTGTGCGCGGAGTTGTCGAGCGCGGAGCTGACAGCACTGGACCGGGTGGCCGAGCGGAAGCTGTACGAAATCGACCGGGCCGACGTCCACGACCACACAGACGGGTCCGACGACGGCTTCCTCTACGCGCGCGGGTTCATCGTCGTGCTGGGGCGGGAGTTCTACGAGGCGGTCGCGCGCGACCCGCGGTTGGCGGTGGGTGACGCGGAGGCCGAGGACTTCTGCTACTTCTTCGCCCAGTTGCACCAGGAGCGGTTCGGGGACTTCCCGGAGACCGGGTCGGGGATCTCCCGGGAATCCGGCGCGAACCGGGCCGGCTGGGCGGGAGCGGAGGTACCGTCGGAGGTGTGATCGACTTCGAGAAGGCGTCGGTGTTCAAGCTCGCCCCGTGCAAGCCCGAGGACATCGCGGGCCAGGTGTCCCCGATCCTCATCCAGGGCGAGCAGATCGTGTCGTGCTTCAAGACGGTGCGCGACTTCGTGGTGTTCACGAACAAGCGCGTGATCGCCGTGAACGTGCAGGGCATGACGGGGCGGAAGAAGGACTTCACGTCCCTGCCCTACAGCCGCGTGCAGGCGTTCTCCATCGAGACGGCGGGCACGTTCGACATGGACGCCGAACTGGACCTGTGGTTCTCCGGCCTGGGCAAGGTGCGCCTGGAGTTCCGCGGGCACGCCGACGTGCGCCTGCTGGGCCAGATGATCGCCACCTTCGTCCTCTGACCGAGTCCTCTGGAGGCCCCTTCCGCCATCACCCGATCGTGCGACATGTCAATCTCGGCACCAACCGACGACTCGCGCGTCCCGTAAACAAGGAGTGCGGGACGGGGGGACACACGGGCCAGGTCAGCGGACTGAGCGCGTGATCCCGTCCCAGCCGTTCCTCGCAGCACCACCGCTCGGGGCACCACCGCTGGGGGCACCACCCGGCGCACCACCACCCGGCGCACCGTCCAACACCTCCGGCAGCAGCTCGGCCAGCTGCACCGGGTACACGGTGTCGTCGGTCGCCCGCAGCTCGTCCACCGACCACCACCGGTGCCGGGTGATGGTCTGCTGCTCGAGCGCGTTGAACCGCGAGGTGTCCACGACGTCCGCCGTCTCGATCCGGCACACGAAGAACCACTCCTCGGCCGCGTAGCTCAACCCGTCGAAGCTGAACACCGCCCGCCGCTTCCACACCGGCCCGACGAGGTCGTCCGCCGACACCTCCAGCCCGGTCTCCTCGAACACCTCGCGCACGGCGGCGGCCGGCAGCTCCTCCCCCGGCTCGACCCCACCGCCCACGGTGAACCAGAACAGCTCGTCCGGCCGCGCGGGGTCGAAGCCCTCGAACAGCAGCACCCGCCCGTCCCGGTCGGCGAGCACCACCCGGGCCGACACGCGCTGGGTCGGCACGTCGTGCTCGGGCTCGGCGATCTCGAAGTACGACGGCGTCGGCGCGGTCCCCGCCAGACGCAGCCACCGGACCAGCCGCCACTGCCGCAACGCCAACGTGTCCCGCACGGCGTCGTTGTGCACGCGCCGCGCCAACACCACCCGCTGCTCGGCGTCGGCCAACTCCGCCGCCAACGCCGGCGCGAGCACGGACCGGTCCAACCCGTCCAGCAGCGCGCTCAGCTCGTTCTCGGCCGTCTCGCGATCCGCCCGCCCGGCCCGCTCGGCCCGATCAGCCGCCGCCCGCAACTCGTCAGTCCCGCACACCACCGCAACGGCCCGCGTCACCACGGCCCGCCGCGCCAACGCCGCGTCCAACGCCGCCCACGCCGCGTCGGTGCGCACGTGCAGCCGGTCCAACCGGTTCGCCGTGCCCAACACCCACGGCCCGACCAGGACCACGACTCCCAACAACACCAGGAACGTCCACGCCACGCCGGAACTGGTCACACCCCACCCACCCGGTAACTAGCCACACCCCACCCAGCCCGCACACCCGAGCCACCCACACCCCGAGCACCGCCGCCCGCCACACCCCGAGCACCGCCGCCCGCCACACTCCGCCCACCCGAGCCAGCCTCGCCCCGGGCACCCCAGCCAGCCACGCCCCGCCCACCCGAGCCAGCCACGCCCCGCCCACCCCAGCCGGCCACGCCCCGGGCACCGGAGCCGGTCACGCCTCGCCCACCCGCCGCGGGTCGGCCGCCATCGCGCTCTCGTACACCCGCAGCACCTGCGCGGCCACCACGGCCCAGTCGTAGGTCATGACCCGCTGCCGCGCCGCGTCCACGTACTCCGCCCGCCGACCCGGGTCCGCCAACAGCTCACGCAACGCCGCCGCCAGCGCCGCCGAGTCCCCCACCGGGGTCAGCACGCCCGCCTTGCCGTCGTCGAGCACCCGGCGGAACGCGTCCAGGTCGCTGGCCACCACCGCCGCACCGGCCGACATCGCCTCGGTCAGGATGATCCCGAAGCTCTCCCCACCGGTGTTCGGCGCACAGTACACATCGACGCTGCGCAGTGCGCGCGCTTTTGTCTCGTCGTCGACCATGCCCAGGAACACCGTCCGCGCCGCCAACTCCGGCCCCGCGGCCTTGCGGAACTCGTCCTCGTCCCCGCGCCCGACGACCAGCAGCCGGACCTCGGGCGGCAACTCCCGGAACGCCTCCAGCAGCACCGGCATCCCCTTGCGCGGCTCGCTGAACCGGCCGACGAACCCGACCGTCCCGCCGGGTCGCGGGTAGCCGTCCAAGGGCGACGCGTCGGCGAAGAACCCGACGTCCACCCCGTTGGGGATCTCCACCGCGTCCCCGCCCAGGTGCTCGACCTGCACCCGCCGGGCCAGCGCGGACACCGCGATCCGGGCCGTGATCTTCTCCAGGAACGGCTGGAGCACCCCCTGGAACGCCGCCAGCATCTTCGACCGGGGCGTTGAGGTGTGGAAGGTCGCCACGATCGGCCCGTCGGCGACCATCAGCGCCAGCATCGACAGCGACGGCGCGGTGGGTTCGTGCAGGTGGAGCACGTCGAAGTCGTGCTCCGCGATCCACCGCCGCACCCGCGCGAACGACACCGGCCCGAACGACAGCCGCGCCACGGACCCGTTGTAGGGAATGCTCACCGCGCGCCCGGCGGGCGTGACGAACTCGGGCACGGGGGTGTCGTCGTCCGCCGGCCCCAGCACCTCGACCTCGTGCCCCAGCGACCGCAGGGCGCGTGCCAGGTCGACCACGTGCGCCTGCACCCCTCCGGGGACCTCGAAGGAGTACGGGCAGACGATGCCGACCTTCACCGGGTGCCCTCCCTGCGGGCCAGCACCCGTTGCAGCGCCTTCTGCCTGCTCTCGGGCAGGTCGGCGAGCCACAGCTTCTGGAGCATGTGCCAGTCGGTGGGGTGCGCGGCGATGTCCGCGGCGAACACGTCCGCCAACTGCTGTGTCGCCGGACCGACACCACCGGTGCCCGCGACCCGGATCGGCGGGTGGATCCGGAAGGACCAGCCCCCGTCGGTGAACCACAACCCGACCGGGAGCAGCGCGGCGCCGGTCGTCGCGGCCAGGTGGGCGGGGCCGGCGGGCATGAGGGTGCGTTCGCCGAAGAACGTCACCGGCACGCCGCCCGCGGTCAGGTCGCGGTCGGCGAGCAGGCACACGACCTTGTTCGCCCGCAGCCGCTCCGACAGCACCACCGCGGGGTTGCGCTCGCCGCCGGTCAGCGGCAGCACTTCGAAGCCCAGGGACTCCCGGAACCGGATGAACCGCTGGTAGAGCGACTCGGGCTGGAGCCGTTCGGCGACGGTGGTGAACGAGCCGGCGTGACCGACCAGCCACACACCGGCCATGTCCCAGTTGCCGCAGTGCGGCAGCGCGGCCACCGCGCCGTTGCCCGCCTTGAGCGCCGCGTCCAGGTTCTCGACGCCGCTGATCGTCCGGTCACACTCGGCGAACGCGGCCGCAAGATCCATCGACGGCAGCCGGAACGCCTCCCGCCAGTACCGCGCGTAGGACCGCAGGCTCAGCCGGACCAGCTCGTCCAGCTCCGCCTCGCCGGCCTGCGGCACCACCCGACGCAGGTTCGCGCGCAACTGCTGGACCCCACCACCGCCCCGCTTGGCCGCGAAGTCGGCACCCCGGTCGAACAGCGCGACCGCCACCCGCTCGGGCAGCAACCGCACCAGCCGCCACCCCGCCGCGTACCCGAGGTCGGCCAGCCGCTCCTTCATGTCCCCAGCTCCTTCGCGGCACGCCACACGGCCACCACCCGCTGCACGACCGTGACCACGACCAGCGCGGCCAGCAGGTACAGCGCCACGGGCAGGATGTACGGCACGCCCAACCCGTGCAGCCCGACCCCGACCAGCACGACGATGAACCGCTCGGCCCGCTCGGCCACGCCGCCGTCAGCGGACAGCCCCGACGCCTCCGCCCGCGCCTTCACGTACGAGATGACCTGCGCCCCGACCAGCGACACCAGGGCGGCCGCGGCCAGCCCCTTCTCCCCGGCCCCGAAGCACCACCACGCCACGGCGGCGAACAGGGCCCCGTCCGCGATCCGGTCACAACTGGCGTCCAACACGGCCCCGAACTTCGTCCCACCGCCCTGCGCCCGCGCCATCGCGCCGTCGATCAGGTCGAACAGGACGAACGCCGTGACCACGGCAGCCCCGACGAACAACATCCCGCGCGGGATGAACCACAGCGAGGCGGCAACGGACCCCACGGTCCCGGCGACCGTGACGACGTTCGGCGTGAGGCCGCGGCGCAGCAGCCACGCCCCGATCGGATCGGTGACGCGCGAGACCGACGCGCGGGCGAAGATGTTCAGCATGGGGCGGCGACTGCACCTACCGGTGGGGACGACTGGGTCCCGGGCAGCCTAACGGCCCAGCTCACCACAAGCCGACGCGGTAGCCGCAAGATCCGTGTCGTGTCGGCCACGACCAGCACGAACACCCCAGCGCCCGGCCTCCGGCCCCCGACACCATCATCCCACGCCCCACCGACAAACCACCGAGAACAGCCGGCGAAGCACCACCCGAAATGGGAAGGCCGGCGGAGGCGGGTGGGCGAGGGAGGGCCGGCAAGCGACGGTGGAGTGGTGGGCAGTCAGCCGGCGGTCGGGGGAGGGACTTGCGGGGTGCGGCAGGGGCCGGCGACGAAGTCGCGCGCGGCGGAGCCGCGAGGCGGCGGTAGCGCCGCCCTGGCTTGTGCGCGGTGTGCCGTGGCGACCATCGGCCTTCCGGAAGTCGCCGGACCGCCCCGCACCGGTCGACAACGCCGCGGCCACACGCCGCCGCACCGCCCCGCACCAGCCCGACCTGCGCCGCTCAGCCAGTCGACCCCGCCCGACCCCCGACCCCGCGGGCCGACCCGACCAGCCGACCCGGCCCGACCCCCGACCCAGCCGGCCGACCCGACCAGCCGGCCGACCCGCCCGACGCAGCGCGACGCAGCCAGCCGACCCCGCCCGGTTCAGCCCAGCTTGCGGTGGTCCGTCGCGATCGAGTCCAGCAGGTCCTCCAGCTGCTCCCCCCGCATGGCCAACCGCTCCAGCCGGTTGAACAGCGTCAAGTACTCGCGCACGTCGTGCGGGTCCGTGATGGTCGCGTTCCCCGTCAACACGCTCAACGTCACGACCCGCTCGTCGTACACCTGGAACCCGTGCAGAGCGACCGTGTTGACGTCCGCAGTCCACGGCACGACCCCCAGCTGCACGTTCGGCCGCCGCATCAGGCCCCGCAGGTGGTCGATCTGCTCGCACATCAGGTCCGCCGACCCCATCCGCCACCGCAGCGCCGCCTCGGCCAGCAGGAACACGAAGCGCTTGCCCAGGTCGTCCATCCTCGCCCGGCGACTCCTCAGGGTCGCCACGGCGGTCTCCTGCTCGTGTGCCGGGGTCGCCGACAGGACCACCCTCAGGTAGTTCTCGCTCTGCAGCAGCGCGGGTACGCCGGCGTTCTGGAAGAAGCGGCTCGTGGTCGCTCGGGCCTCGATGCGGGCCACCGTCTGCTGGTGGCGGTGGGCGCCTCGGTGGAGGACGACCCTCCTCGTCTCGGCTTCGGCGTGCAGCTGGCGGGCCAGCTCCACCAGTTCGAGCCTGGTCTCGCGGGTCGCCGACAGCTCGGCGACCAGGCGCTCCACGTCGGTCACGGACGGGAGGAGCATGCCGTTCTCGATCTTGGACAGCTTGGACTGGCTCATCCCGGTCGCCCGCGCGGTGGCCGTGCCGGTCATCTTGGCCTCCGTGCGCAGCCTGCGTAACTCGCGCGAGAGCCGTTCTCGGGCCAGCCGCGAACGCTCAGGTGCGGTCATGAAACGCACGTTATCGATGAACGCGGTCCGTGACGATCGGCCACACAGGGAATACTGCCGGTTACTCGGTGATCAACCCCGATTGTGCCCGTGATTCACGACACAAGCACGACACAAGAGGGCACAAGCAAGCACAAGCGCCATTGCACCTGCACGTGCGATTACCACTGACGGCGAATCACAAATGCCACGCCTCGGACAACAACTGCCGGGTTTCGCCCAGCAGCTGCGGCAGCACCTTGGTGTGCCCGATCACCGGCATGAAGTTGGCGTCGCCGCCCCAGCGGGGCACCACGTGCTGGTGCAGGTGCGCCGCGATCCCGGCCCCGGCCACGACGCCCTGGTTCATGCCGATGTTGAACCCGTGCGGCGAAGCCACGGCCCGGATCACGCGCATCGCCTGCTGGGTGAACGCGGCGAACTCGGCCGTCTCCTCCACCGTCAGGTCCGTGTAGTCCGGGACGTGCCGGTACGGCAGCACCATCAGGTGCCCGGGGTTGTACGGGTACAGGTTGAGCACCGCGAACACCCGCTCGCCGCGCGCGAGGATCAGGCCGTCGGCGTCGTCCAGTTCGACCACCCGGCAGAACGGGCAGCCCTCCGGCTCGTCGCCGACCGCCTTGCCCTCGCCGCGCACGTAGGAGAGGCGGTGCGGGGTCCACAGCCGCTGCAGTGCGTCGTGGACCCCGACCCCGTCCTGTTCCTCGTACCGCGGCGTCACTGGACCAGGTCCGCCGTGGGCGAGGCGTTCTCGCGCCGCGCCACCCAGTCCACGATGGTCTCCACGGCCCGCGCCACCGGCACGCCGTTGATCTGCGTGCCGTCGCGGAACCGGAACGACACCGCGCCGTTCTCCACGTCCTTGGCGCCGGCCAGCAGCATGAACGGCACCTTCTGCGTGGTGTGGTTGCGGATCTTCTTCTGCATGCGGTCGTCGGAGGCGTCCACTTCGACGCGGATGCCCTGCGCCTTCAACGCCGCCGCCACCTGCTCCAGGTGCGGGACGTGCTCGTCGGCGATCGGGATGCCGACCACCTGCACCGGGGCCAGCCACGCCGGGAACGCGCCCGCGTAGTGCTCGGTCAGCACGCCGAAGAACCGCTCGATGGACCCGAACAGCGCCCGGTGGATCATGATGGGCCGCTGCCGCGAGCCGTCCGGCGCGGTGTACTCCAGCTCGAACCGCTTGGGCTGGTTGAAGTCCAGCTGGATGGTCGACATCTGCCACGACCGGCCGATGGCGTCCTTGGCCTGCACCGAGATCTTCGGCCCGTAGAACGCGGCGCCGCCCGGGTCGGGGACCAGTTCCAGCCCGGAGTCCAGGGCCGCCTGCCGCAGCGACTCGGTGGCGTCCTCCCACTCCTGCGGGTCGCCGATGAACTTCGGCGAGTCGTCCCGGGTGGACAGTTCCAGGTAGAAGTCCGTCAGGCCGTAGTCGGCGAGCAGGTCGAGGACGAACTTGAGCAGCGACCGCAGCTCGCCCGGCATCTGCTCCTTGGTGCAGTAGATGTGGGAGTCGTCCATCGTCAGGCCGCGCACGCGGGTGAGGCCGTGCACCACGCCGGACTTCTCGTACCGGTAGACCGTGCCGAACTCGAACAGCCGCAGCGGCAGCTCGCGGTAGGACCGCCCGCGCGACCTGAAGATCAGGTTGTGCATCGGGCAGTTCATGGCCTTGAGGTAGTAGTCCTCGCCCTCGAACTCGATGGGCGGGAACATGGTGTCCGCGTAGTACGGCAGGTGCCCGGAGGTGTGGAACAGGCCGCTCTTGCTGATGTGCGGCGTGTTCACGAACTCGTAGTCGGACTCCTCGTGCCGGCGGCGCGAGTAGTTCTCCAGCTCCCGGCGGATGATGCCGCCCTTGGGGTGGAACACCGCGAGGCCCGAGCCGAGCTCGTCGGGGAAGCTGAACAGGTCCAGCTCGACGCCGAGCTTGCGGTGGTCGCGGCGCTCGGCCTCGGCCAGCAGCTCCAGGTAGGCGTCCAGCGCCTCCTGGGACTCCCACGCCGTGCCGTAGATGCGCTGCAGCTGCGGGTTGTTCTCGTTGCCGCGCCAGTACGCGGCGGCCACGCGGGTGAGCTTGAACGCCGGGATGTGCTTGGTCGTGGGCACGTGCGGGCCGCGGCACAGGTCGCCCCACACCCGCTCGCCCGAGCGCGGGTCGAGGTTGTCGTAGATGGTCAGCTCGCCGCCGCCGACCTCCATGACCTCGGCGGTGTCCACATCGCTCTTGATGTCGACGAGCTCCAGCTTGAACGGCTCGTTCGCGAGCTCTGCCTTGGCGGCGTCGACGGACTCCACGACCCGCCGGTCGAACCGCTGCGCGCCCTTGATGATCTGCTTCATGCGCTTCTCCAGCGCCTGCAGGTCCTCGGGCGTGAAGGGCTTGTCGACCTGGAAGTCGTAGTAGAAGCCGTCCTTGACCGGCGGGCCGATGCCCAGCTTGGCCTCGGGGAACTGCTGCTGGACGGCCTGGGCGAGGACGTGCGCGGCGGAGTGCCGGATCACGCTGCGGCCCTCGGGCGTGTCGGCGGCGACCGCCTCGACCTCGACGTCCACCTCCGGCGCCCACGACAGGTCGCGCAGGTGGCCCTCGGCGTCGCGGACGACGACGATCGCGTCGGGGCCCTTGCCCGGCAGCCCGGCTTCCCGGACGGCCGTGCCCGCAGTGGTCCCGGCCGGCACCACCACGCGCGGTGGGGCGAGAGCGGCTGCGGGGCTCGACTGGGACACGGTGACTCCTCGGGTCGCGGTTGGTGCCTTTCCCCGAGATGTTATCGGTGCTCACCCAGCGCTTATCGGCCGACATGGGTTGTCGGTGCGTTCACCCGCACGAACTCCTCCCACGCGTCCACCCCGACGCCGGGCCGCACCGGCGGGCACACCGCCAGTTCGTGCACGCCCAGCTCGGCGTAGTCGGCGATCACGTCCGGGTCGAGCCGTTCGGACGGGGTCACCACCAGCTCGATGTCCCGGGGCAGGTCGGCGACCTGCTCGGCGGTCTGCTGCCGGTCGAGCATGAACCCGTACCAGCCCTGGTGACG
Organism: Saccharothrix variisporea; assembly: GCF_003634995.1. GTDB lineage: Bacteria > Actinomycetota > Actinomycetes > Mycobacteriales > Pseudonocardiaceae > Actinosynnema > Actinosynnema variisporeum. The sequence continues at coordinate 1,913,387 of NZ_RBXR01000001.1, forward strand.
GGCCGCACGGCGGTGGGCGGTCACGCTGTGTCCACCGACGTACACCGGAACGGGTGTCTGCCGCGGTCTCGGATGGGCGTCCACCCCGCGGAACGACACGTGCTCGCCGTGGAACGCCGGCTCGGGCATCTCCCAGAGCGCCTTCATGGCCGCCAGGTACTCGTCGGCCCGCGCCCCTCGCCCGGCCATGGGCACGCCGACCGCCGCCATCTCCGGTTCGAGGTAGCCGACGCCGACGCCGAGGTCCAGCCGGCCGCCGCTGAGCACGTCCAGGGTGGCCAGTTCCTTCGCCAGCACGACCGGGTTGCGCTGGGGCAGGATCACGATCCCGGTGGCCAGCCGGATCTGACGGGTGACGGCCGCCAGGTGGGCGAGGGCGAGCAACGGGTCCAGGATCGGCAGGTCGGGGTCCACCGGGGACGGCGGCACGCGCGGCGACGGGGCCACGACGTGCTCGCCCACCCACAGCCGGTGGTACCCGAGGTCTTCGGCGAGCCCGCCGATCTTGGCGAGCGCTCCCGGCTCCGCGCACGGACCCATGTTGATGCCGAACAGGCCGATCTTCATGCCTCCGAACGTAGGTTCACCCCAGCCATGCGACAAATGACAGTCCGGAACACGACCCATGCGTGGTAGGCATACCTCCATGCCGGAGTTCACGCTGGTCGGCCTGCGGGTGCTGCGCGAGGTGGCGACCCGCGGCACCTTCACCTCCGCCGCCGAGGCCCTGGGCTACACGCAGTCGGCCGTGTCCCGCCAGGTGGCCGCCCTGGAGGCGGCGGCGGGCGTGCCCCTGTTCGAGCGGACGGCGAGGGGCGTCCGCCTGACCGCCGCCGGTCACCTCCTGCGCCGGCACGCGGACACCGTCCTCGACCAGCTCGACGCGGCCCGCCGCGACCTGGACGGCGTGCGCGGCTCGCGGGGCCGGTTGCGCGTCGGCGCGTTCCCCACCGCGGTCGCGGCCCTCGTGCCCCGCGCCATCGCGACCTACCGGGCCGCCCACCCCGGGTCGGAGGTCGTGCTGCGCGAGGGCCTGACCCCCACCCACCTGCGGCGACTGCGGGCCCGGACCGTGGACGTCGCCGTGGTGGCGACCTCGCCCGACGTGCCCGCCGAGGAAGGTCTGGCGTTCGAACCGCTGCTGGACGACGTGCTGCTGCTCGCGGTCTCCCGTGACCACCCGCTGGCGGGACGGGGAGCCGTGGGGTTGGCGGACCTGGCCGGGCAGCGGTGGATCGCGGGCAGCCACGACCCCAGCGACACCTTCCTGGGCGCCTGGCCGGACCCGCCGAAGGTGGAGTTCGCGGTGCGGGAGTGGACGGCCAAGCTGGGGCTCGTGGCCGCCGGGCTGGGCGTGACCCTGGTGCCGGGCCTGGCCGCGCCGTCCGTGCGGCCGGACGTGGCCCTGGTGCGGGTGCGGGACCCGCAGGCCAGGCGCACGGTCGTCATCGCGACCCGGACGGACGACACGACACACCCCTTCACGGACGCCCTGCGAGACGCGGCGGCCCGGCTCCGCGTCTAGCTCAGGTACGCGAGGCCGTGAGGACCGGCGGTGCCGGGTGTGGCAAGGTCGAGCTCCTTCACCACCGCCAACCCGGCGAGATCCACAATGGACACCGTGCCGCTCATCAGGTTGGACACGTACGCCACCCGACCGTCCGGGCTCGACTCCAACGTCAACGGGAAGCGGCCGACCTCGATCCGGGCAACGCGCTCGAAGTCGCGGAACACGGACAGGAAACCGTTGCCCGAGAGCGAATTCTCCCCCACCAGCACCAGGTCGCCCGTCACGTGCACGGGCATGGGGTACTCCTCGGTCGGCAGGATGCGCACGACCCGGTCCACCTCCGTGTCGATCACCCGCACGCCCCGGTCCACGCCCTGCGCACCGAGCACCGGCGTGGACACGTAGACGTACCGGCGGCCGTCCGAGGCGATCCCCTCGCTCCCCGGCACCTCGATGCGTTCGGTGGCCTTGGTCCCCAGGTCCACCGACGTGACGAAACGGGCCTCCTTGTTGGACGTGTAGGCCTTGTCCCCGTTGAGGGTCACCCAGTGCGGCCCGCCGGCGTGGACGTCGAAGCGGTCGACCACCTTCCGCTTGTCCAGGTCCACCACGACGATGCCGCCCTCCTCGTGCTCGGAGGCCTCGACGCTGACGTGCAGCAGGTTGTCCTTGAGGGCAAGGCCGTGCGGGGCGTGCGGGACGTCGATCACGTCCACGACCTGGTGCGTGTCCGGGTCGATGAGGCTGATCTCGTGGGCGCGTTCGGTGAAGTCGCCGTAGAAGCCCGAGCGGTAGGCGTGGCTGCACAGCAGCAACCGGCGGTCGTGGTCGAAGAGGAGTTCGTGGGGTTGGGCCACGACGTCCAGCACGGTCGTGGGTTCCCACGTGTCGGTGGTGAAGAAGGTGATGGTGGATGCGTCCTGACAGGCGACTGCCAACTGATCGGTCATGGCATCGACGCTAGGGACGAGCGTGGATTACCACCAGTGCAATCGTGGCAAGGACTCTTTCCACTGGTGATAATCGACCGGTGGACTTGAACCTGTTGCTGGCGTTGGACGCGTTGCTGGAGGAAGGCAGCGTGACCGGTGCGGCGGAGCGGCTGCGGACGTCCGCGCCCGCCATGAGTCGGACGTTGGGGCGGCTGCGGCGGGTGTTGGGCGATCCGGTGCTGGTGCGGGCGGGACGGGGGTTGGTGCCCACGCCGCGGGCGGTCGAGTTGCGGGAGTCCGTGCGGGCGGTGGTGGAGCAGGCGAAGGCTTTGCTGGCACCGGCTCCGGTGGCCGACCTCGGTGGGCTGCGGCGGACGTTCGCCTTGCAGACCGGGGACCTGCTGGCCTCGCGGCTCGCCGGACGGCTGTTGGAACGCGCGCACGCCGTTGCGCCGCACGTGGTGTTCCGGTTCCTGCCCGACAGCTTGGAGGGCACGCCGGCGTTGCGGGAGGGGCGGGTGGACCTGGAGATCGGCGTGCTGGACCACGTCGACCCGGAGACCCGCGTGGAACCGCTGCTGACCACGCGGATGGTCGGGGCGGTGCGGCCGTCGCACCCGTTGGCGCGGGGACGGGTGACGGTTCGGCGGTTCGCGGCGGCGGCGCACGTGACGGTGTCGCGGCGGGGGCGGTTGTCCGGGCCGGTCGACGAAGTGCTTGCGCGGCAAGGGTTGTCGAGGCGGGTGGTGGCGTCCGTGCCGTCGTACTCGGCGGCGTTGTCGCTCGCCGCCGTGCACGACGTGGTGACGCTGGCGCCGGCCGGCACCCCGTTCCCCGGCTTGACGACGTTCGAGATCCCGCTGGACCTGCCCGCGGTGTCGATCGGCATGGCGTGGCACCCGCGCAACGACGCCGACGCCGCTCACCGGTGGCTGCGCGGGTTGGTGCGGGAGGTGCTAGTCGGTGATGAAGGCGGCCACTGAGGAGGTCGTCGTGCGGCCCGTGGTGCGCTGGTAGCGCGCGACCAGGTCGCGGTGGCGGATCGCGCTGCCCAGGCGCCTTTCCCAGCGCAGCACCGGGTTGCGGCGCGGCGGCGGGAACCGGCGGGCCAGGTCGTGGACGAGAGCGGTGCGGTCGACGCGGGCGGTGTCGAGGACCCACGCCACGCCGGGGTCGAGCGCGACCAGGACCAGCGCCAGGTGTTCCGGGCCGTGCCGGCGTTCGCGGCGGGCCAGGGCGAAGCGGAGGGAGGCTTCGAAGGCGGCCTGGGCGTCCAGGCCCAGCGGCGGGTCGAGTCGGGCGCAGCGGGCACGGGCCTTGGCCGCGCCGAGCGGGAACAACGGCTCGCGGGCGGGTGGTCGGTCGAGGCGGACACCGGCCATGAGCTGGTCGAAGTCGATGCCGAGGGTCTTGAGCGCGGCCCGGTCCGCCGCCGCGCCCGCGCCGAGCGGTGCGGCCTGGTCGACGGCCTCGCGGATCGCCTCGGCGTGCCCGGTGAGGTGGGTCAGGGCGAGCAGGAGGTGTTCGCTGCCGGTGCGGGGGTGGCCGAGGTCGCGGGCGAGGACGAGGGCGCGGCCGACCGCGCGGTCGAGTTCGGGATCAGCGCGGAACATCGGGCTCACTCCGTCCGTACTTGCGGTGCACGGTCTGCTTGGTGACGCCGAGGCGGGTGGCGATGTCGCGCCACGACCAGCCGGCACGGCGGGCGGCGGCGACGTGCGCGGCCTCCAGCTGCTCGACCAGGACCCGGAGCCGGGCCACGGCGCGCAACCCGGCGTCGGGGTCGGTCCCCTGCGCGGCCTGGCCGAGATCGGCGATGGTGGACATGCCGTCAACATATGCTGACGATCGGCGGTCGTCAACACATGCTGACGACCAACAGCGGATTCACAGCCGGCCATCAGGATCTGCTCAGGAACAGGACGGAGGCTGGTGGAGCACACCCATGAGCACAGGAGCACCGCCATGCCAGACCAGCCGCATCCCGAGGGCACGCCGGACCAGCCGACCCCGGCCGGGCCGACCGCCGAGCAGCCCGCCGAAGCTCACGCGGCCGGAGCCGAGCCACCACCCGCTGCACCTCCCGCGGCCGACCACCCCACGCCGCCCCGCCGAGGTGCGGCGGTCGGCAGGTTCGCACGGCACCGGGCCACCCAACTGGTCGCGGTCGGGCTGCTCGGGCTGGTCCTCGGCGGTGGGTTCGTCGCCCTGCTCGACCACGACCGCGGGCACGACCGGCGGGGTGCCGGGTTCGACCGGCCGGGGCACTCCCGCCTGGACGACCGGGGCCACGGCCGCGAGTTCCGGGACTTCCGCGACCGCTGAGGACGTCTAGCTCAGGAAGCCGCGCAGCAGGGAGGCCGTGCCGTCCAGGTGCTCGGCCATCGCCCGCCGCGCGGCCTCCGGGTCGCCCGCCAGGATGTGCGTCACGATCCGCTCGTGCTGGTCGTTCGAGTGCGCCAGGTTGGGCGGCAGCAGCGGGATGCGGTCCAGCAGCTCGTTCACCCGCATCCGCACGTCGGCGATCGCGGCGGTCAGGGACGCCGAGCCGGTGGACTCCGCGATCGCCAGGTGCAGCCGGGAGTCCTTGCGCCGGTACTCGTCCAGCGCCGCGCACGAGCACTCGGTCAGCCGGGCACCCAGGTTGCGGCGCTCGGCGGGACCCAGCGAACGCGACGCGGCGCACTCGGCGGCACCGGCCTCCAGCACCGCGCGCAGGGTGAGGGCGTCCAGCAGCTCCGGAGTCGCGATCGGACGTCCCGGGGAGACCGCCGGCAACGTGGTGTTGACGAACGTCCCGCCGTACCGGCCGCGCCGCGACTCGACGTACCCGGCGTCCTGCAACGACCGGATCGCCTCGCGCAGCGTCACCCGGCTGACACCCAGCCGGGTCGCGAGTTCCCGTTCCGCGGGCAGGCGCTCGCCCGGCGGGACCACGCCCAGCCGGATCGCCTGCATGAGCCGCTCGACGGTCTCCTCGAACGCGTTGCCCGCCCGGACCGGGCGGAACAACGCGTCCTGCAAGGGCATCATCACAGCGGGGTAACGTAAGCGCCCGCGATCCCGCCGTCCACCAGGAAGTTCGACGCGGTGATGAAGGACGAGTCGTCGCTGGCCAGGAACGCCACCGCCGCCGCGATCTCCTCGGGCTCGGCGAACCGACCTAGCGGCACGTGCACCAGCCGCCGCGCCGCCCGCTCCGGGTCCTTGGCGAACAGCTCCCGCAGCAGCGGCGTGTTGACCGGTCCGGGCGACAGGGCGTTGACCCGCACCCCCTGCCGTGCGAACTGCACGCCCAGTTCCCGGCTCATCGCCAGCACGCCGCCCTTGGAGGCGGTGTAGGAGATCTGGGACGTGGCCGCGCCCATCGTCGCCACGAAGGACGCCGTGTTGATCACGGAACCCTTGCCCCGCTCCAGCATGTGGGGGATGGAGTACTTGCAGCACAGGTACACCGACGTCAGGTTGACCTTCTGCACCCGGTCCCACGCCTCGATGCCGGTGGTGAGGATCGAGTCGTCGTCCGGCGGCGAGATGCCCGCGTTGTTGAACGCGATGTCCACCGACCCGTACGTGTCGACCGTGGTCTGGTAGAGCGCCGACACCTGCTCCTCGTCGGTCACGTCCACCTGCACGAACAGCCCGTCCACCTCGTCGGCGGCGGCCTTGCCGGTGCCCGCGTCGAGGTCCGCGACGACCACCCGCGCGCCCTCGCTCGCGAGCCTGCGCACGGAGGCCAGGCCGATCCCGCTGCCGCCGCCGGTGACCACGGCCACCCTGCCGTCCAGTCGCTGTGCCATGTCTCTCCCAATCATCAATGAGCGATGAAGACGTTCTTGGTCTCGGTGAACGGTCCCAGCGCGTCCGGACCCAGCTCCCGACCCAGCCCGGACTGCTTGAACCCGCCGAACGGCGTCCAGTACCGCACCGACGAGTGCGAGTTCACCGACAGGTTCCCGGCCTCGACGGCCCGCGACACCCGCAGCGCCCGGCCCACGTCCCGCGTCCAGATCGACCCGGACAGCCCGTACTCGCTGTCGTTGGCCAGCCGCACGGCGTCCTCCTCCTCGGCGAACGGGATCACGGCCACCACCGGCCCGAAGATCTCGTCCACCGCCGCCGGGTCGCGCGGCGACACGGGCGCGAGAACCGTCGGGGGGAACCAGAACCCGGGTCCATCGGGCGCGGAACCCCGGAACGCCACCGGAGCGTCGTCGGGAACGTAAGCCGACACCCGTGCCAACTGCGTGGCCGAGATCAGCGGCCCCATCTCGGTCTTCTCGTCACCGGGCTCGCCGACCACGACACCCTTGACGGCGGGCTCCAGCAGCTCCATGAACTTGTCGTACACCGAGGCCTGCACCAGGATCCGCGACCGCGCGCAGCAGTCCTGGCCCGCGTTGTCGAACACGCCGTAGGGCGCGGTGGCCGCCGCCTGCTCCAGGTCCGCGTCGGCGAAGACGATGTTGGCCGACTTGCCGCCCAGCTCCAGGGTCACCCGCTTCACCTGCTCGGCACACCCGGCCATGATCTGCTTGCCGACCCGAGTAGACCCGGTGAACACGACCTTGCGCACCGCCGGGTGCGTGACGAACCGTTGCCCCACAACCGGTCCGGCCCCCGGCAGCACCTGGAACACGTCCTCCGGGATGCCCGCCTCCAGCGCCAGCTCGGCCAACCGCAGCGCGGTCAACGGGGTCAGCTCGGCGGGCTTGAGCACCACGGTGTTCCCGGCGGCCAACGCGGGCGCGAAACCCCAGCCGGCGATGGGCATCGGGAAGTTCCACGGCACGATCACGCCGACCACGCCCAGCGGCTCCTGGAACGTCACGTCCCAGCCGCCCGCCACCGGGATCTGCCGCCCGAACAGCCGTTCCGGCGCGGCGGCGTAGTAGTGCAGGACGTCCCGGACGTTCCCGGCCTCCCAGCGGGCGTTGCCGATGGTGTGCCCGGCGTTGAGCACCTCCAACGCCGCCAGCTCCTCGATCGCCCCGTCCACCTTGTCGGCGAACCGGCGCAGCAACCGCGCCCGGTCGCCCGGCGCGACCGCCTTCCACGCCGGGAACGCGGCCTGCGCCCGCGCGATCGCCGCGTCGGTCTCCTCGACCGACGCCAGCTCGACCGACCGCACGACCTCCGCCGTCGCCGGGTTGATGACCTCGAAGGCAGTCACTCGCCGCCACCCTTCCTCGCCGCCTCGACGAACGCACCGAACACCCGGTCCTCCCGGCTCGCCTCCGGGTGCGACTGGACACCCACCACGAACCGCCGGTCCGGCAGCTCCACCGCTTCCACCACCCCGTCCGGCGCGCGACCGGTGACCACGAGACCGTCCCCCAGCACGTCCAGCGCCTGGTGGTGGTGGCACATCACCGACACCGTCGACCCGACGACCGCGGCCAGCCGGCCGCCCGACACGGTGACGTCGACCTTCTCGAACACCGCCGGGGTCACGTTGTGCCCGTCCACGTGCTGGACCAACGTGCCGCCCAGGGCCACGTTCAGGATCTGCATCCCCCGGCACACCGCCAGCAACGGCAGGTCCGCCGCCAGCGCCGCGCGGGCCAACGCCAGTTCGGCGGCGTCCCGCTCGACCGCCGCCGGACCCGTACGAGGATCGCGGGCAGCGCCGTAGAGCGCCGGGTCCACGTCCGCCCCGCCGGCCAGCACCAGCCCGTCCAGGAAGGACACGTCGGTCCACTCCCCCACCGGCGGCAGCAGCACGGGCTGCCCGCCGGCGCGGACGACGGAGTCGAGGTAGTCCCGGTGCAGCACGGCGGCCTCGACGTCCCACACGCCGAACCGCGCCCGGTCCAGGTAGGTGCTGATCCCGATGAGCGGCCTAGAGCCGTTCGAAGCCACGGATGCGCTCCCAGTCGGTGACGGTCGAGTCGTAGGCGGCCAGCTCCACCCGGGCCGCGTTGAGGTAGTGGTCCACGACGTCCTTGCCGAACGCCTCGCGCGCGATCTCGCTCTGCGCCAACAGCGAGGCCGCGTCGCGCAGGGTCGTCGGCACGGTCGCCCGGTCCGAGCCGTAGGCGTTGCCCTCGAACGCGTCCTCCAGCTGGAGGTCGTTCTCCACGCCGTGCAGCCCGGCCGCGATGAGCGCCGCCACCGCCAGGTACGGGTTGACGTCACCGCCGGGCACCCGGTTCTCGAACCGCAGGGACTGGCCGTGCCCGACCACGCGCAGCGCGCACGTCCGGTTGTCGCGGCCCCACGCCACGGCGGTCGGCGCGAAGCTGCCCGGCACGAACCGCTTGTAGGAGTTGACGTTGGGCGCGAGGAAGTAGGTCAGCTCGCGCAGCCCGGCCAGCTGGCCCGCCAGGAAGGACTTCATCAGCCCGGACATGTCGTGCCCCTCGGCGAACACCGGCTCGCCGTCGGCCGAGCGCAGGCTGAGGTGGATGTGGCACGAGTTGCCCTCGCGCTCGTTGTACTTGGCCATGAAGGTCAGCGACTTCCCGTGCTGGGACGCGATCTCCTTGGCGCCGGTCTTGTAGATGCTGTGGTTGTCGCACGTGACCAGCGCTTCCTTGTAGCGGAAGGCGATCTCGTGCTGACCGGGGTTGCACTCGCCCTTGGCGGACTCGACCTCCAGGCCCGCGCCGGCCATGTGGTTGCGGATGGCGCGCAGCAGCGGCTCGATGCGGGCCGTGCCGAGCAGGGAGTAGTCGACGTTGTACTGGTTCGAGGGGGTCAGGTCGCGGTACCCGCGCCGCCAGGCGTCCTCGTAGGTGTCGTCGAAGACGATGAACTCCAGTTCGGTGCCCACGAACGCCTGCAACCCGCGCTCGGCGAGCCGGTCGAGCTGGCGGCGCAGGATCTGGCGGGGCGAGGCGACGACGGGCTCGCCGTTCTCCCACTCGATGTCGCACAGGACCATCGCGGTGCCCTCGTGCCACGGGACGCGGCGCAGGGTGGACAGGTCGGGCTTCATCACGAAGTCGCCGTAGCCCTTGTCCCAGGACGACATGGCGTACCCGGCGACGGTGTTCATGTCGACGTCCACCGCGAGCAGGTAGTTGCAGCCCTCGGCGGCGTGCGCGACGACCTCGTCGAGGAAGTAGCGCGCGGCGCAGCGCTTGCCTTGCAAGCGCCCCTGCATGTCCACGATCGCCACCAGCACGGTGTCGATCTCACCGGCGTCCACCAGCACGCGCAACTCGTCGACACTGAGCATCCGGCGACCTCCAAAGGTATGACTGCGAGCCATTGGACGCCCCATCCTGGCAGCCCCGGCCCGAACGCACCAGCCCCGCCTTCACTCAATCCCCCCATTGACACCAGGGTCAGGAGCACGCCACCCTCAACCACCTTCAAAGGAGCGCAACTAACCCATTAGGGAGCGCAGATGGCGAAGCACGTCGAGTACGAGAAGGTGGGCGACGAGTACCTGGAGCACCGACAGCTCAAACGCGGGGCGGCGGGCTGGGTCCTGCTGGCCGGACTCGGTGTCTCGTACGTGATCTCCGGCGACTTCGCCGGCTGGAACTTCGGCCTCGCCGAGGGCGGTTGGGGTGGCCTCCTGGTCGCCACCGTGCTGATGGGCGCCATGTACACGTGCATGGTGTTCGGCCTGGCCGAACTGGCCGCCGCGCTGCCCGTGGCGGGCGCGGGCTACGGGTTCGCCCGCCGCGCGCTCGGCCCGCTGGGCGGGTTCGCCACCGGCATCGCCATCCTCATCGAGTACGCCATCGCGCCCGCCGCCATCGCCGTGTTCATCGGCGGGTACGTCGAGACGCTCGGCCTGTTCGGGCTGACCAACGCGTGGCCGGTGTACCTGGTGTGCTTCCTGATCTTCGTCGGCGTGCACCTGTACGGGGTGGGCGAGGCGCTGCGGCTGATGTTCGTGATCACCGGCATCGCCGTGGTGGCGCTGCTGGCGTTCGTCATCGGCATGGTCCCCAAGTTCGACGCGGACAAGCTGTTCGACATCGGCGGCGGGTCGTTCCTGCCGTTCGGGGTGACCGGGGCGCTGGGCGCGCTGGTGTTCGCGATCTGGTTCTTCCTGGCCGTGGAAGGCGTTCCGCTGGCCGCCGAGGAGGCGCGCGACCCCAAGCGGGACATGCCGCGCGGGATCATCGGCGCGATGCTGGCGCTGCTGCTGTTCGCCGGGGCCATCCTGGTGTTCGCGCCGGGCGGGGCCGGGTCGGAGGCGTTGAAGGGGTCGAACAACCCGCTGCCCGACGCCGTGCGGGCCGCGTACGGCGGGGACAACCTGCTTGCGCAGGTGGTGAACTACGTGGGTCTGGCCGGTCTGGTGGCGAGCTTCTTCTCGATCATCTTCGCCTACTCGCGGCAGCTGTTCGCGTTGTCCCGCGCCGGGTACCTGCCGCGGTGGCTGTCGCGGACCGGCAAGCGCAAGACGCCGTACCTGGCGCTGATCGTGCCCGGCGCGATCGGGTTCGTCCTGGCCTCGGTGACGCAGAACGGCGCTCTGCTCATCAACATCGCGGTGTTCGGGGCGGCGCTGTCGTACGTGCTGATGATGTTGTCGCACATCGTGTTGCGGGTGCGGGAGCCGAACCTGGAGCGGCCGTACCGGACGCCCGGCGGCGTGATCACCACGGGCGTGGCGCTGGTGCTGGCGGTGGCGGCCGTGGTGGCGACGTTCTTCGTGGACGAGCTGGCCGCCGGCATCACGGCGGGGATCGTGGTGGTCGCCCTGGCCTACTTCTGGTTCTACAGCCGCCACCACCTGGTCGCGTCCGCGCCGGAGGAGGAGTTCGCGGCCATCGAGCAGGCCGAGCGCGAACTGGGCTGATTCGCATACCTGAACTCCGTCCACATGCTTGACGGTCTAGACCAGTCCCGAATAACCTCCCGGGCAACCGCCGCCTACGGACGAGTCCCGTAGGAGCCCCCATGAAGATCCGCGCGTTAGCCGCGAGCGCCGCCACGCTCGCGGCCATCGCTTTCTCCGCCGTTTTCGTGGTCACCGGGGTCGCCGCCGACCCCCAGACCGGTCTGGACCTGAGCCCCGCCAACCGCCGCGCTGCCCTGCCCGGCCTGCCCGACTGGAGCAAGGCGGGTTACCGGGGCGGGCAGAACCTCCCCGGCGACAGCGACTACACCTCCAACGCGGCCTGCCGCATCACGCCCGAGGAACTGGCCGCGCTGGGTGTGCGCCCCGACGACGGCGTGGACGACACGACCGGCCTCCAGTCCGCGATCGACACCATCCGCACGTCGTGCTCCCCCACCGCCGGGTACACCACCCTGTCCCTGATCACCCTGCCGCCGGGCACGCTCGACGTGACCCGGGAACTGTTCGTGGACGCCGACTTCCTGACCCTGCGCGGGTCCACCGGCACCCGGATCGCCTACCGGCCGGACGTCAACACCCGCTACGACACCCTCACCCCGGACGGCAGCGACTGGGACGAGGACGGCATGACGTGCGGCGGCGGCCCCAAGGGCGGCTGGCTGTGGCCGGGACGCGGGCTGTTCCGCGTGCAGAGCCGGCAGGTGCACAGCGCGTACGCCGGCACGTGCACCGAACCCAACCGGGCCGACCTGGTGAAGGGCACGGTGAACGTGCACTGGAAGGCCGGCGTCACGCTGTCCGCGCCCTCGCGCAAGGGTGAGACCGTCGTCCGGGTCTCGCGCACGACCGGGTTCACCGTGGGCGGGCTGGTGAACATCCGGGCCGCCAACAGCCTGAAGTTCTACGAGGAGCAGCAGGCGCTGCCCACCGACTGGCCGTTGCAGAACCTGCACATGCGACAACGCCTCCACCGGGTCGTAGCGGTCGGGTCCGGGCAGATCACCCTGGACACGCCGCTGGAGTTCGACCTGCCGGTCGACTCCACTTCGGACGGTTCCGCGCCCATCGACGGGTCGGTGTACGCGAGCAAGGCCAGCCCGCTGGTGGACCCGGTCGTCGGCGTCGGGTTCGAGAACTTCTCCTTCGGGTTGGAGCTCGACGGCCTGCCCAAGCTCGGCGGCGGCACGTACTCGGTCACCCGGGCCGACGCCGTGCACAACTACGGCAACATCGCGCCGGAGTACTCGATGCACGGGATCGTCTTCAAGTGGGCGGCCGACTCGTGGGTGCGCGGGATGCGGATCGAGATGACCGGGTCGCACCCGATCGTGACCGAGGAGGCCAAGAACATCCAGGTCGTCGGCAACACGCTGGACGGCTCGTGGAACAAGGGCAAGGGCGGCAACGGGTACCTGCGCGGGAGCCGGGTGTGGGACAGCCTGTACGCCGGCAACACGACCCGGAACCTGCGGCACTTCACGTTCCAGTGGTCGGCGTCGAAGAACGTGGTGATCGGCAACGACTTCGACAGCGACCTCAACCTGCACGGCGGGTGGGAGCGGCACAACCTGTTCGAGCTGAACACCGTCCGCGTGCCGTTCGAGCACCGGTCGGGCTCGTGCACCGCGAACTGCGGCGAGGAGGGCGGCGGCGGTCCGGACGACAGCACGTGGTACCCGATCTGGTGGGGCGCGGGGAAGAAGGCGGTGAAGTGGTCCGGGGCGTCGGGGCCGCAGAACGTGTTCTTCAACAACGACCTGTGGAAGCAGACGGCACCGGGTGGCGCCTTCGTGCCGTACTACGCGAACCGGTCGACGGTCTACCAGTTCGGCTGGAACGGCACCGGCTACCAGCACCTCGCGCAAGCCGGGGTGCCGATCCCGGACTGGGCGAAGCGCGAAACCCTGGACTACTCGGGCTCCGGCGTCCACACCGCTCTGACCGATCCCGGCCCGTCCCTGTTCCTGAAGTCCACCGGCACGACCCCGCCCACAACCACCACCACTCCGCCCACCTCGACCACCACGACGACCACCAGGCCCCCGACCGGCGGGCTGACCGCGAGGTTCGCGCAGACCAACGTCTGGTCCACCGGCTACAACGGCCAGTACGTGATCACCAACGGCGGCCCCACCCAGGTCACCTCCTGGCGCGTCGAGTTCGACCTCCCGCCCGGCACGACCCTCGGCAGCGCCTGGCGAGCGGACGTGACCCGGAACGGCAGCCACTACACCCTGACCAACAAGCCCTACAACGGCACCCTCGCCCTCGGCGCGTCGACCGACTTCGGCTTCGGCGTCACCGGCACCGGCGTGCCGCTCGACTGCACGGTCAACGCTTCCCCCTGCGGCCAGTAGACGACCGGTCAACTACCCCGCTGGGTGGAAGATCGTCGGCGGGACGGGCGGCCGGCCGGGGAACCTACTGGCCGGTCGCCCTCCTGGTGGAGATGTGCGCGTGAGGTCCGCCCTGGCAGGATCCAGGGCGTGAGTGACATTCAACGTGTTGGAGTGGTGGGTGGCGGGCTCATGGGGTCCGGCATCGCCGAGGTGTGCGCGCGGGCCGGCCTCGACGTGCTGGTCTCCGAGGTCAGCCACGACGCCACCGAGGCCGCGCGGGGGCGGATCGCCTCCTCGCTCGGCAAGGGCGTGCGCAGCGGCAAGCTCAGCGCCGAGGACCGGGACGCCGCACTGGAGCGACTCCGGTTCACCACCGACCTCGCCGACTTCGCCGACCGGAACCTGGTCGTCGAGGCCGTCGCGGAGAACGAGCAGGTCAAGACCGAGGTCTTCGCCGCGCTGGACAAGGTCGTCGAGGACCGCCGGGCGATCTTCGCCTCGAACACCTCCTCGATCCCGATCATGAAGCTGGGCATGGCCACCAGCCGGCCCGAGCAGGTCATCGGCGTGCACTTCTTCAACCCGGTCCCGGTGTTGAAGCTGGTCGAGCTGGTCCCGTCGCTGCTGACCGGCGAGCAGACCAAGCAGCGCGCGGAGGCGTTCGTGACCGGTGTCCTGCACAAGGAGGTCATCCTGTCGCAGGACCGGGCCGGGTTCGTGGTGAACGCCCTGCTCATCCCGTACCTGCTGTCCTCGATCCGGATGCTGGAGTCCGGCTTCGCCTCCGCCGAGGACATCGACAACGGCATGGTGCTGGGCTGCGCGCACCCGATGGGTCCGCTGCGCCTGGCCGACCTGATCGGCCTGGACACCACCAAGGCGATCGCCGAGTCGATGTACGAGGAGTTCAAGGAGCCCCTGTACTCGCCGCCGCCGCTGCTGCTGCGCATGGTCGACGCCGGCCTGCTGGGCAAGAAGAGCGGCCGCGGGTTCCACAACTACTCCCGCTGACCCGCCGGAAGGCCACCCCGCCGACGACGGCGCGTGTGCGGGTCTCCTGACAACCCGGGAGACCCGCACGCGCCTCAGACGTGCAGGCCGGGCACGGGCCGGTCGTACACGCCGAACCGGAAGTACACGCCCAGGTCCGGCCGCGCCCCGGCCGCGCGCACGCTCAGCAGCTCGTGCAGCCCCAGGGTCGTGGCCGGCTCCCGCGGCGCCAGCGCCGCCGCCACCGCCCGGTACCGGGCCGGGTCCACGCCGTACCGCCGCAGCACCGTCCCGATGCGCTCGGCCGCCTCCTCGTCGTCCCGCACCACCCCGGGCAGCCTCAGGTAGACGTTGGCCTCGTCGGGACCGTCCACCCCGGCCCGGAACGCCAGGCACGTCATGGGCTCGTTGTCGGGCAGCACCGGCGAGCCGTACACGTCCCGGTAGGCCGGTTCGAGCAGCGCCGGGTCGTGCCGCCGCGCCAGGGCGGCCACCTCGTCCAGGTCCACCGGCCCGACGTGGCGGAAGTAGACCTTCACCCGCGCCTCCGGGGAGTCCGCGAGGTCCAGGGCGAAGAACTCCACCTGGTGACCCGCCTCGGCCAGCGCGTCGTGGGACCGGGCCACCGGCTCCCACGCCCGCGCCAGCCCGAGCCTGGACATCGCCTCGAGCATCACCTCCGGCACCGCCGGCACGCCGCGCGCCTGGGGGTTGAGGTAGACCTTGTACCCGGGCGGGCGGCCGGGGCGGTGGGTCAGCGAGTGCCACACCGTCGGCCGGAACGCCTCGGGGTCGTCCACGACGAACAGGTCCTCCACGGCGAGGTACCGCTCGATGGAGACGCCCGGCCGCCCGGCCAGCGACCGGGTCAGCGCCCGACCGGCGTCCTGGGCCGACCGCGCGGTCGGCACGGCGCCCAGGGACTCGAACAGCACCCGCAGTTCGGGCACGCCGTTCCGCCAGCTCACCGAGAATTCCACCGGAAATCCGTCGCGCGCGACGAACGACGGGTATTCGCAGGTAAATCCGATCGGTCGGTCCGCCCACGCGCCGAGCAACGAGTTCAACTCGGTCTCCGCCGTGGCGCCCGCCGGGTGGTCCAGGGCGAGCGCCGCTGCTCGCCATTTTTCGTTGATGAATTCTCGATAGGTCGAACAAGCGACGTCGAACAGGCCCTCACGGTTTGAGGTCGCTGCCACAGCGGGGGAACTGGACACTAGGCACCTCCGGGCGCAAGGCTTACCCGGTGCACCGGCCGAAACGCAACGGAGGATCGAGCGGTTGACGCAGATCACAGACCCGGGACGACGGGCACGCAGGGTGACGCAATTGCGCCGAACGAGTGGTGTGACTTGTGGCTGAATTCCTGGTAAGTCAATACGCCGAACGTCCCATCCAAGATCACACGTGCGTGATCGGCGCCGGCGTGTCGGGACTCGCGGTCGCCGGAACGCTCCGCTCGAGAGAACTCCCGGTGACGGTTCTGGAACGGGCCGGGGGTATCGGCGGGCTGTGGCGCCACGAGGGCCCGGACACCCCCGGACCGGCCTACTCCTCGCTGCACCTGAACACCTCGGCGAAGCTCACCGGCTTCCGCGACTTCCCGATGCCGGCCGACTACCCGCGCTATCCCCGGCACGACCAGGTGGCCTCCTACCTGCGACGTTACGCGGATCACAAGGGCGTGACCGACCACGTGGAGCTCGGCACCGAGGTCGAGGACCTGACCCGGACCGACGCCGGGACGTGGCTCGTGACCAGCCGTGACCGGACCGGGGCCCGCAGGCGGCGGCAGTTCGGGCACGTGGTGGTCGCCACCGGGCACCACTGGTCCCCGCGGCTGCCCGAGATCCCGGGGGACGAGACGTTCCCCGGCCGCGCCCTGCACTCGTTCGACTACTCCGACCCGGTGCCCCACGCGGGCAGACGGGTGGTCGTGATCGGTTTCGGGAATTCGGCCGCAGACATTTCCGTCGAATTGTCGCGGGTCGCCAGGAAAACAATTCTGGTGCAACGGCGGGGCGTGCACGTGGTGCCCAAGACCCTGCTGGGGATGCCGATCGACGAGATCGCCTCGGCGCCCTGGTGGGCCCGGCTGAGCTTCCCGCAACAACGCGGTCTCATCGAAACGCTGTTGCGGTTGGTGCGCGGCCGGCTCACCGACTACGGCTTGGCCGAGCCGGACCACCGGGTCTTCGGCGGGGCGTTGACGATATCGGACGAACTGCTCAGCCGGATCAACCACGGGACGCTCACCGTGAAGCCAGCCGTGGACCGCGTCGAGGGACCCGTCGTGCACTTCTCGGACGGCACCAGCGAGGAGGTCGACGACCTGCTCTACTGCACCGGGTACCACATCGAGTTCCCATTCCTGCCATTCGAATGGGTGTTCGAGGAATCGGGTCGCGTCGCACTCTTCCAGCGGGTCGTCTCGCTCGCCGCGCCCGACCTGTACTTCGCCGGCCTGATCCGGCCCTTCGGCGCGATCACACGGCTGGTCGAGGCGCAGGCGGAGTGGATCGCCGACCTCGTCGAGGGGGTGGCGGAACTGCCGCCGGCGTCGGTGATGCGGCGCGAGGTCGACCGGCACCTCACCGCCGCGGCGGCCCGCTACGGCACCACGCGCGCGGGCTCGATCCAGGTGGACTTCGCGCCGTACCTGGCGGCGCTGCGCAAACAGCGCCGCTCGAAGGTGCTCACCACGCGGAGGGGCTGACAACGCGGGTGCGGCCGGGCCTGGTGCGGCCCGGCCCGGCGGAGAGCCGGCCCGGGGTCAGACCGTCGCGTCGAGGCGGTCCATGGTGTGCTGGATCAGGCTCACCAGCACCGCCTTGCTCGACTCGCGTTCCCGCGCGTCGCACAGCACCACCGGGATCGCGTCGTCCACGTCCAGCGCCCGCCGCACCTCGTCCGCTTCGTACCGGTGCGAGCCCTCGAAGCAGTTGACCCCGATGACGAACGGGATGCCGCGCCGCTCGAAGAAGTCGATGGACGGGAAGCTCGAGTCCAGCCGCCGCGTGTCCACCAGGATCACCGCGCCGATCGCACCGTAGGCCAGCTCGTCCCACATGAACCAGAAGCGGTTCTGGCCGGGCGTGCCGAACAGGTACAGCACCACCTCGGGGTTGATGGTGATGCGACCGAAGTCGAGGGCGACCGTCGTGGTCTCCTTCTGCTCCAGCCCCACCACGTCGTCGACCCCGACGCCGGCCTCGGTGAGCAGCTCCTCGGTGTGCAGCGGCGGTATCTCGCTGACCGAGTTGACCATCGTCGTCTTGCCGGTGCCGAAACCACCGGCGATGACGATCTTGACTGGGGTGGGGACCAGCAGTTCCCCGCCCGGCCGCTCAGATTCCACGGACACCATCCAGCACTGCCTGCAACAGGTTCCGGTCCGGCACCACCGGTACCCGGGAGGGGTCTCTGATCACGACGTCACCGCGCTGGATCAGGTCGCTCAACAGCACCTTCACCACCACCAGCGGCACGTCCAGGTACGCGGCGACCTCGGCCACCGACAGCGGGCGCCGGCACAGCTCCATGATCTCCAGGTGCTCCACCGACAGCGCGTCCGGGTCCGACGGCGACGGCATCGCCCGCACCTGGGTCACCAGGTGCAGCTCCGGGCGCAGCGGACGGGTCCGGCCGCGCACCATCGCGTACGGGCGGACCAGCGGGCCCGCCGCCTCGTCGTACCACCAGTCCCCGCGGCCGGACTTCACGACGACCGCCGGGCGGTGGGCAAGGCCGAGCCGGTGGTGCCGCGCGGCGCCGAGGACAGGTAGGTGCCGACCCGCTTGACGAGCATGTTCATCTCGTAGGCGATCATGCCCATGTCGGAGTCCTCCTCGCCCAGCACCGCCAGGCACGCGCCGTGCCCGGCCGCGGTGACGAAGAGGTAGGCGTGCTCCATCTCCACGATGGTCTGCCGCACCGCGCCGCCGCCGAAGTGCCGTCCCGTGCCGCGGGCGAGGCTCTGGAACGCCGAGGCCATCGCCGACAGGTGGTCGGAGTCGTCCTTGGACAGTCCCGGTGAGCGACCGAGCAGCAGGCCGTCCGCGGACAGCACCACCGCGTGCCGGGCTCCCACCACACGGCTGACCAGGTCGTCCAACAACCAGTTCAGTTCGTTGTGCTGGCTGGTCATGTCGTTCATCGGATTGCCTTTCGGGGTTTCCGTCTCGTCCGGTCGCGGTCGGGGTCTACGGTTCGAGTGCGTCGTCGGAGCGGCGGGCGTCGCGCGTGCCCCGCTGGAACGCCGACAGGCCCTTGCGGGACCGTTCGGCGGAATGCTCGACGTCGACCTCGGCGAGCGGCTCGGGCGTGGGGTGGAAATCGTTGCGCACCAACTGCGGGGCGAGGTTCTGCTGCCGGCGGCGGCGGGGCAGCTCCGGCTTGTCGGCCGAGGGCTCGTCGTTCGCGGTGGTGCGCTTGCGCTGCGGCAGCTCCAGGTCGCCGCTGCGCTGGGACAGGTCCAGGGACCCGCTGTGCCGGCTGAGGTCGGACACGCTGGGGTCGAACGGGGTCACGTCGAGCGATCCGCTGTGCGAGGGCAGGTTCAGTCCTCCGCTGAGTCGGTCGTCCGCTGGAAGGGAATCGCGGTTGGCCGCGGCCTCGGCGGCGGCCCAGAAGCCTTCCAGCTCTCGGGAAGTACCGGGAAACCTGGCCTGCGGCACCGCCTCCTCGGCAGGCTCCGGCACCAGGTGCTCTTCGTAGGCGCGGCGCGGCAGCTGGCCGGTCTCGGCGACCTCGGCGGCACCCGAGGGTCCGGCCACGATCGCGGACGGGATCAGCACCAGGGCCAACGTGCCGCCGTAGGGCGACTCGCGCAGCTCCACGTGGATGCCGCGGCGGGCGGCCAGGCGCGCGACCACGAACAGGCCCAGCCGGGACTCGCCGCGCAGCCGCATGGCGTCGAACTCCGGCGGGTCGGCCAGCATCGCGTTGTGCTGTTCGCGGTCCTCGGGGTTGATGCCCAGGCCGTGGTCCTCGATCTCCACCACCACGCCCTGCGGCACCTCGCTGGCGTGCACCTGCACCTGGGAGCGGGGCGAGGAGAACGCGGTGGCGTTGTCCACCAGCTCGGCGATCAGGTGGATGGTGTCGGCGACGGCCGCGCCGACCAGGGCCGTGTCGGGCACCGGGTTGACCTTGACCCGCACGTACTGCTCGGTCTCGGCGACCGCGGCGCGCAGGACGTCCAGCAGCCGCACGGGTTTGCGCCACTGCCGGCCGGGCTGCTCGCCCGCGAGGATGATCAGGTTCTCGGCGTTGCGGCGGGCGCGGGTGGCCAGGTGGTCGAGCTGGAACAGCGCGTCGAGCTGCTCGGGGTTCTCCTCCTCGCGCTCCAGCCGGTCCAGGATCTTGAGCTGGCGGTGCACCAGGCCCTGGTTGCGGTGGGCGATGTCGAGGAAGACCCGGTTCACGCCCTCGCGGGCCTGGCTCTCCTTCACCGCGGCGGCCACGGCGGTGTACTGGGCGGCGTTGAACGCGTCGGCCACCTGGCCGATCTCGTCGGTGCCGTAGTCCAGCGGCGGCACCTCGGCCTCGACGTCGACGTGCTTGCCCTCGCGCAGCCGGTCGACGATGTCGGGCAGCCGCTCGTGGGCCAGGGCCAGGGAGTCCTTCTTCAGCGAGGTCAGGCGGGTGATCAGGGCGCGGTTGACCAGGCGGTTGGAGATGCGGACCGCGAAGACGATGCCGCCGAGCACCACGACCAGCGCGATCAGCGATCCGATCAGGACGGTGATGAACCGGGTGTTGCCGCGCTCCAGGCCGGTGTCGGAGGCGTGGGAGGCCTGGTCGACGGCGAGGGCGACGAGCTTGTCCGACACCGGCCCGGCGACGGCCTGCCAGTCCTCCAGCGCGACCTTGGCGCCGGGCGTGGCGATCAGGTCGTTCTCCAGCCGGACCAGCTTGCGCCAGGCCTCCGACTCGGTCAGGGACCGGTAGTCGCGCTGCACGGCGTCGGCCGCGAACGGCGTGGTCGTGGTGAACTGGGCGTGGTAGGAGCCGACCAGGGTGACGAACTCCAGGCGTTCCTCGGCGGAGGGGTTGCCGGCGGCGAGCATGGCGGCGGCGACCGAGGACGCACGCGCCATCCAGTCCGCCGCGCGGAAGAGGTCGGTGGCGTTGAGGCCCTCCTGGGAGGCCACGGAGTCGGGGACGACGCGGGCCTGCGTGCCGAACAGCGCGGTGCCGGCGTCGACGACCCGGTTGTAGTAGTCGTAGACCTCGCGCTTGTCGACCTTGCCCGACTCGACGGCCGCGCGTCGCTGGGTCAGCTCGCCCAGCAGGGTGTTCAGGGTGGTGATCCGGGCGAGGACCTCGTCGGGCGCGTTGCCCGACACGGCGTCGAAGGCCGACCGCATGGACGCCGTGGACTCGTCCACGACCCGCTGCTGGCGGTGCAGTTCGCCCAGGTCGGGGCTGCGCTGGCCCAGCGCGGTCATCGCCAGTTCGCGTTCCTTCTGGATGGCGACGAACGCGCTGACGGCGGGGATGGAGGCGTCCTTGACGCTGACCGCGACCGCACGGGTGTAGAAGCCGTCGAACACCGTGTAGGAGGAGAACGCCAACCACATCACCAGCAGGACGACGCTCGGCACCACCACCACGCCGGTGAGCCGCGAGCGGATCGTCTTCTGGCTCGTCTCCGCCTTGCTCTTCTGCTTCACAGTGCTCCGCAGCCTCGTGAACTCGTCCACCTGGTCAGGCGCAGCACAACGAGCGCCGCCTCTTCGTCACCTGATCGTGGCCACGGAACGGTAACACCCGAAGATCATCATTACGAAGAGACAGCGATCACGTGCGCGACGCGACTGCGAGGTTACCCAGTCGAGTGACATGGCGAACAGGGGGCTGATGTGAACTTTGCGCTCATCAGCCCCCTGACTCTTAACCCTTGGGATCGCCTATGGCCGGCTGACCGCTACTGCGCTGTACGAGGTCGTCGGTGTCGGCGCGGTGGTGAAACGGGCATTGGGCAGATAGAGGCGGTGACCGAACGAAGCCACCGTCGTCGGCGTGTCGAAACGCGGGTCCGTGATCTTCGTCACGAGCTTTCCGCTGGTACCGGCCTTGTCCAGGGTGAACACCGAGACCGTGTTGAGCCGGTTCTGCACCACGAGGAGCGTGCGGCCTTCCACCAGCAGGCCGTCGCCGCTGGTCAGGACGTACCCGCCCAGGTCGACGACCGTGGTGGCGCCATCGGGGCCGACCCGGTGCAGCAGCCCGGTGTTGCTCTGGACGACCAGCAGCGCTTCCCGGTCCGGCGTCCGCGCAATGCCGTTCGCGTTGATCACGCCGGGGGTGAGCCGGAAGTCGCCGGTCAGCGGGACTTCGGTGTGGGTGGCGGGCAGTTCGCCGTGCCGGCCGAATGCGACCTTGTAGAGGACGGGCTTGCGCGAGTCGGTGAAGTACGCGGCGTGTTCGGTGATCACGACGTCGTTGACGAACGTGTCGGACGCGGCGAATGCATAAGACTTGAGGACCTCTCCCGTTTCCGCGTCCACCACCCGCGCATCCCCACCCCCACTACCCGCGACGAACAACCGCCCGCGCCGATCGACCTTCATCCCGACCGACGCCGTCCCGGGCCCTTGGCTGAACACCTCACCACGCCCGCTCCGCAGGTCGACGCGGAACAGATCCCCGTCAGCCCGCGAGCCGAAGTAGGCGACCGGCGCGCCACCGATCGCGATGCCCTCGGGCAGGAACCCGTCCGGCAGGGCGAACTCGTCGGGGAAGGGCTGAACTCGGCCGGACTGCGTGGGGTCGGCGGTGGCCGGCGCGACGGTGACCAACGAGACCCCGACCACGACCGCGGCCAGCACCCCCAGTGTGCGAGACATGACCACTCCTTCACTTGTCCGTGCCGCGAGTCTCGCGCAGAGCGACGGGTGGGGTGAACCGCTTGCAGCAAACCGACAGGAACCAGCCGAATCCGCAGCCGGGCGGCTATCGCCGGCCGGGGACCACGCCGATGTGCCGAGCGGCGTGGAATCGGCTACCACCCGTACAGGTTATATGCGACACATGGGCCGTGTGGCGCTTGTACGCCCGGCCGAAGAGCGGCAATGCTGACAGTGAACATAAGTGTGCCCGACTCGGCGGCAACCGAGCCGGGCACTGTGCGGTCGGGAGAACTCACCCTATCGCCGGCATTGCGCCGACGAGCTCACAGGTGCTACCCCCACCGCATGGTTTGGCGGCTGAAGCTGACCTCGTCAGTCGGAGCCGCCGACGGGGTGGTCGTGCTGGCAGGCGCGGCCACCCCCCACAACATCATCGCGGTCACCACGGCCACGACGCCACTCGCCACGATCGCGAGTCCTTTACATGTTTGCAGCTTGACGCTGCGTGAATTGAGCATCACGCGCAGATCTTCCACCACGGCGTGTTCGCAGTACACGACACCCCTGGCATCGCCGGCCCAGCTCAGGACTTCATCGAGCGCGAGATCACACTCAATGGGGTGACCCACTCCGCAATAGTGCGCTCACGCTTATGAGGTCGGTCGGCGGACTTACTTGAAGGCTGACGAGTCGGTCACCGACTCGGAGGTGCGCCCACGCGGTACCTGGGGTTCGGTCCACTCCGCCAGTTGTGCCTCGATGGCACCCGCCCTGGCGTCGTCCAGCGCCGCGTACAGCTCCAGTGCCGCTTCCCAGTTCCGCCGCGCGGCCAAGTGCTCGCCCCGGCGCCATTGCACCTGCGCCACCAGGTCGAAAGCAGCCGCCTGACGCACCGGGTCCCGCGCGGTGCGCGCGAGCTCCACGGCGCCCGCGGCATACGACTCCGCGGTCTCCAGTTCGTCCAAGTCGCGGTTGACCGCCGCGAGCGTCAGGTGCGCCTGGGCCTCCAAGCTCACTTCTCTGACCTGGTGCAGCTCAAGGGCAGCGCGGTGCGCCAGGCTGAGCGCGCCGTAGTGGTCACCCTGCTCGTGGTGCGCCGCGGCGAGGCACGCCAGGGTCGCACCGGCACCCGCGCGGTCGCCGATCCGCTCGCGCAGCGACCACGCCAGGTGAAGCTGCACGATCGCCTCCTGCGTGCGGCCACCGAGCCGCAACGCCTCACCCATCCGGTGCAGGACGCCCGCCTCTGTGTCGAGGTCGTCGGTCTCCCGCGCTATCGCCAACGCCCGTTGGAACATTTCCAGTGCGGGTCCGGTGTCCCCGGTCATCGCCAGCCGCTCGGCCATGTTCCGCAGTGCCACGGCGACACCCACGCGGTCGCCGATCTCCAACGCGATCGCATGGGCCTCGCGGTGGCACCGGTCGGCTTCGTCGTGGTCGTTGAAGCGGGACAGCGCGAAACCGAGGTTCGACAGGGACCCTGCCTCGCCGAAACGGTCTCCGGCCGCTCTCGCCGCGCGCACCGCCGCGCGCAAGGCCTGAACCACCTCGTCCTTGAAACCGAGGCGCATCAGGACCTCCATCGCGTTGCTCAGGCGCCAGAGGTGCTCGTTGAAGCCGTGCGCGGCGGCGAACTGGCACACAGCGCTCAACTCACCCCGTTCGCGGGCGTACCAGTCCATCGCCGACTCGGGGTCGTCGAACGTGTGCGGCACCACGCCCGGCGCTCGTTCGAGCATCGGCACCCCTTCGCGGTGGGGGTAGATGCACAACTCGGCGTTGTGGGCGGTGTGCAGGAACCAGTCGAGCATCCGGCGCACGGCCTCGCCGTCGTCGGCTTCGAACTGCTCGACCGCGTAGTGGCGCAGCAGGTCGTGCAACGCGTACCGGTCGCCCTCTCGCGCTTCCAGGAGCCGTGCCCAGACCAGTGCCTCCAGTTGGTCGTGCACCTCGTCTTCCGGCGCACCGGCCAGGGCGGCGGCCACGGCGACCGGGACGGACTGCCCGGGGTAGCGGCCGACCAGGCGGAACAGCCTGCGCAACTGCGGGCTCAGTTCGCGGTAGGAGCAGTCGAAGACGGCTCGCAGCGAGACCATCGCGCGACCGCCGCTGATCCGGAGGTCCAGGATCGACCGGCGCGCGCGCAGGCGGTTCACGAAGTCGCGGAGGGGTTTGCGGGGCTGGGCCGCCACGTGTTCACCGATGATGCCCAGAGCCAGGGGCAGTCCGCCGGCCAGTGCGGCCAACTGCTCCACCGCGTCCGGCTCTGCGTTGGCGCGCGCCCCCAGACGGTCGTGCAGCCAGCGGCACGCCAGGTCGTGGTCCAGTGGGGACACCGTGAAGCAACGGGCGCCGTGGCGCAACGTCAACCCGCTCAGCCGCACGCGGCTGGTCACGACCACGACGGACCCGGACAGCAGAGACAGCAGGCCGTGCACGTGCTCGTCGTCGGCGGCGTTGTCCAGGAGCACGAGCATCCGCTTCGTCGAGAGGAGGTCGCGGAGTCGGGCACGCCGGGCCGCCGTGCCGGGTAATCGGTCGATGGGGACGTGGAGCGCCTCCAGCAACCCGGTGACCACCTCTTCCTCCGTGGTCGAAGGACCATCGCCGAAGCCGCCCAGGTTCACGAACCAGAACCCGTCGGGGAACCGGTCGCGCACGCGGTGCGCCCAGTGGACGGCCAGCGCGGTCTTGCCCACGCCCGGGAGGCCGTCGAGCGCGATCAGGCGCGGCTTGGGACGCCCGCCGATCAGGGCGTCCAGCTCCGCGATCAGCTCGGTGTGCCCGGCGAAGCCGTCGACGTCGTAGGGCAGGTGGCGCGGGGGCACCACACCCGCGGGCCGCCGGGTGGGCCGGGGCGGGGTGTCGAGGATGCCGTCGTGGAACCTGCGCAGTTCATCGGCCCGTTCCGGCTCATCGGCGGCACGGGCCCGGCGGTGGAAGTCGTGCAGGTAGCGCACCGCGTCCTCTTGGCGGTCCAACGCGTACAGCGCCTGGAGCCGCCGCTTCGCGAGCTGGACGTCCATGTCGTGCTCGGCCTGGGCGGTGTCCAGCAGCCGGAGCACCTCGTCGTGGTCGCCGAGTTCGGCGAGGCCTTCGAGCATCGTGTCGACGGCGGGCAGCCACTGGTCGCGCACCATCACCAGCCGCTGGTTGCGGGCGCGGTCGGTGTCCAGGTCCGCGAGGGGATCCCCGTCCCACAGCCGCAGGGCCGAGTCGACGAGGTCGAGCGCGGCCTCGTGCTCGCCGCCCCGGACGAGCCGCCTGCCGTCGCGCAAGCAGCGCTGGAAGGCGTGGTAGTCCACGAAAGCCGGATCGGCGGTGAAACGGTAGGCGCCTTCCTCCGTCGCCAGGCTTCCGGGCAGGTCCCACTGTTTCATCGCCGCGCGTATTCGGGCGATATAGGTGGACAACGTGGCGGCCGGATCGCGCGGTCCGGAACCGTCGGGCCACACCCATTCCGCCAAAGTGCGGACCGCCACCGGTCTGCCGATGTGCAGCAGCAGCACCGCGAGGACTGCCCGCTCCTTCGGCTTGCCCCATTCATCGGTGAAACCGCTTTGATGACGCACGCGGGTCCGCCCTAGGATCTTGAAGAGTACTTCCACCAGCGCCACCCCTCGCTGGAGCCAGTGATCCGAGTGGGATTGTGCCACGAAAAGACGTGGTCGCTCCACGAGCGCGCCGCGGTTCGAGACCGTTATGTGACGATGTGGCGTCCAATCGGCGCAACCAGCGCTGAAAGCGCATTGAAAGGTTGCCGGGCACATATTCCGCGTCGATTCGCAACACCTCGCAATGCGACCCGCAGAACGATCATCGGGCCGCTCCCACCTGGCCACCGCCGGAATGAGGTCCGGCTGAACCGGATTCGACAGATCGGATCGCCACGCTCGTTCCAGACCGCACCGCCGGGACGGGCTCGGCGCGGGCGGACCGGGAGGACTCGATGGATTCGGTGGATGTGGTCGTCGTCGGCCTGGGTGTCACGGGCCTGTCGACCGCGGTCGCGGCGGCGCGGGTGGGGTTCCGGGTCGTCGGTCTGGACAGCGCGGCCGGCCGTGTGCGGGACGTCGCGGCGGTGCGGCCCGGGTGCGGGCTGGGGACGGTGTCGGAGCGGGAGCTGGGGCGCGTGCTCGCGGGTGGTCGGCTGGAGGTGCGTGGCGTCGACGGCGGTGTGCCGGCGGCGGACGTGCACGTGCTGTGCCTGCCGACGCCCTCCGACGGGAGCGGCCGGGTCGACCGGCGGGCGCTGATCTCGGCGACGCGAGCGGTCGGCGGCGTGTTGCGGAACGGGGACCTGGTGCTCGTGCAGAGCAGCTGCCCGCCCGGGACGACGGCGGGTGCGGTGGTGCCCGAGCTGGAGCGGGTGAGCGGGCTGCGCGCGGGGGTGGGGTTCTCCATGGCCTGTGCGCCCAGTCGACTCGACCCCGGCTCCCCGGCATCGGCGCGAGCGACGCGGGTCGTGGGTGGGTGCACGGAGGGGTGTGCGGAGCGGGCCGGGAGGTTCTTGCGGGCGCTGGGGCACGAGGTGGTCGAGGTGTCGGGGGCTCGGGTGGCCGAGCTGGTCAAGCTCTTCGAGAACACGTTTCGGCTGGTCAACATCTCGCTGGTCAACGAGCTGGCGGCGGTGTGCGGTGAGCTCGGGGTCGACGTCGACGAGGTGTTGCGGGCAGCGGGGAGCAAGGGGTTCGGGTTTCTCGGGCATCGGCCCAGCGCGGGGGCCGGTGGGGACTGCGTTCCTGTCGCGGCCAGGGTGTTCGGGGCCGTTGCTCGGCAGGTCGGGTTGTCGTGTCCGGTGGTGGACGCGGCGGTGGCGGTCAACGACGCGATGCCGGCGCACACCGTGCACCGGCTCAGGCAGGCGGTCGGGTCGTTGGGCGGCAAGCGGGTGCTGGTGCTCGGGGTGACCTACAAGCCCGACGTGCCGGACATCCGGAGGTCCGCCGCGATCGCCGTGCTGGAGGAGTTGCGGCGGGAGGCCGAAGTGGCCTTCCACGACCCGTACGTCGACCGGGTCGAGATGGCCGACGGGACGGTGCTCGGCGCGGCGGACCTGCGGCGGCCCGAGAGGTTCGACCTGGTGGTGCTGATGACGCCGCACGCCGCCTATCGGCAGGTGGGCGGGTGGTCCGTGCCGGTGGTCGACTGCTCGTCGGGGCACCCGGTCGCGTGGGGTGGCGTGTTCGGGCGGGGTGGCGTGGACGGGCGGGTGGCGGCATGAGCGGGACGTGGATCCGGGGGCCGATCGGGCCGGACGCCGAGCGCCGGGTCACGGTCGCGGGCTGCCGGACGGTGCTGGCGATGGTGCCCCACCCCGTGGCGGGCATCCGGTTGATCTCCGACGTGGTCCCCCTGCTGCGCAACGACCCGCGCGTGCAGGTGGTGTTCTCCGTGACCGACACCGGCAGGCGTTGGCACGGAACGGAGGACCTGGTGCGCCGGCACGGCGGGGTCGTCGTCCCCTGGGAACAGGCCGCGCACCACGAGTTCGACGTCGTGCTGGCCGCCGCGCACAACGACCTGGACCAGGCGCGCGGGCCGATCCTGCTGCTGCCGCACGGCGCCGGGCACCTGGCCTCGCGCAAGTTCAGCCGGCACGCCGGACCGGGTGCGGTCCCGCACCCGGGGCTGAGCCGGGAGTCGCTCACGCGGCGCGGGCGGGTGCTGCCGGCGGCCATCGCGCTGACCCACGACGACGAAGTGGCGGCGTTGCGGTCCTCGTGCCCGGAGGCGGCGCACACCGCCGTCGTGGTCGGGGACGTGTGCCTGGACCGGATGACGGCGAGCCTCCCGCTGCGCGACCACTACCGGGCGGCGCTGGGCGTGCCCGAGGACAGGCGACTGGTGACCGTCAGCTCGACGTGGGCGACCGACTCCGCGTTCGGCCGCTGGTTCTCGCTGTGCCGGACGCTGCTGGACGAACTGCCCGACGACCGCGTGGCGCTGGTCCTGCACCCCAACGCCTGGTCGGTGCACGGCGAGTGGCAGATCCGCTCCTGGCTGCACGACTGCATCCAGGCCGGGCTGCTGGTCATCCCGCCCGAGGAGGGCTGGCGCGCCACGATGATCGCCAGCGACCACGTGCTGGGCGACCACGGCTCGACCACCCAGTACGCGGCGGCGATCGGCCGACCGGTGGCGCTCGCGGCCCACCCCCGTGACAACGTGCGGCCAGGCAGCCTGGCCCAGCTCGTGCGGGAGGAGTTCACCGAGCTGGACCCGGACCGGCCGATCGCCCGGCAGCTCGTGCCCACCGCCCGGTCCCGCCGGGTGGCGCGGATGGTGTCGTCGCGTCCCGGCGCGGCGGCGGCTGCCCTGCGGCAGACGATCTACCGGCTGATGGGGTTGCCCGAGCCGGCGCACCCGGCCGCCGTCGACCCGCTGCCGGCGCCCCGTCCGCTGCGGCCGGTGCTGCCGTGATCGTGTGGCTGGTGGTGAACGGGATCGGGCCCGGGTTGCACCGCCTCGTCGTCGGCACCCGCTCCGGCCGCCCGGAACAGGTCGTCGTCGGCGAGGTCGGCCGGGTGGACCCGGAGCGCCTCGCCCTGGCGGACGTGCTCGTCGACCCCGGTCAGGGGCGGTCGAGGTCGGCCAGGCGGGCACTGGTCGTGCTGGCCTTCGGGTTCCCGGTGGCGGCGAAGAACTCGTGCGCGGCCTCGTAGTGGACCCGCGCGGCGGTGGGGTCGCCGAGCCCGGCGACGGCCTCACCGAGCAGCAACCGGACTTCGGCCTCGTAGAACGGCGAACCGACGCGGCGCAGGACGTCGAGCGCGGACTCCAGGTGCTCGGCGGCCTGCGCGTGCTGCCCGCGGCGCAGGTGGATCGCGCCCAGCGACCGCAGGCACCTGGCCTGGGCCACGTCGTCGCCCAGATCCGCCATCACCTCCGCCGCGGCGGTCAGCTCGGCGACCGCCTCGCCGTCACGACCGAGGTCGGCGAGCACCTCGCCGATCCGCCGCCCGCACAAGGCCTCCGCCCGCCGGGTGCCGATCTCGCGGCGGATCTCGCGCGCCCGGGTGAGCCGGTCGAGGGCCACGGTGAGCTGCCCCGCCCCCTGCGCGACCCCGGCGAGTTCGGTGAGGGCCACCGCGATCGCCTGCCGGTCGCCGTCCTGCTCGGCGATCTCCAAGGCTCGCAAGCCTTCCGGCTCGGCGTCGGCGAACCGGCCCAGGCCGCTGTAGGCGTAGGTGAGCTGGGCGCGCAGCCTCGCCTCCGCCGCCCGGTTGCCCTCGCGGACGGCCGCCGGCACGCCCAGGTCGTGCATGGCGAACCAGTCGTCGTAGTGCCGGGCGTGCAGGAAGAAACCCCACAGGGCCTCGCAGAACTGCCAGACCAGGTCGTCCCAGCCGAGGTCCGCAGCGACCCGGCAGGCCTCGCGCAGGTTGCCGCGTTCGGTCTCCAACCACTCCAACGCGGCGCGAGCCGTGCCCACGGGCTTGGCACCCCGGTGGTAGCGGGGCCCGACGCGGTGCCTGGTCGGCCGCAGCACCAGGTCCGCGGCGGCCAGTCGGTCCAGGTACCACTCGACGACCCGCCGAGACGCGGCGTCGCGCTCCGCCTCCGAGTCCCACTCGGCCTGCGTGCGCGCGTGCACCCGCATCAGGTCGTGGAACCGGAAGCGGGCGTCGGCGATCTCGGCCAGCAGGTTCTTCTCCACCAGGTCGGTCAGCACCGGTTCGACCTCGCGGGCGGGTTCGCCCGCGACGGCCGCCGCCGCCTCCACCCCGAACGACGGGCCGGGGTGCAGTGCGCACAACCGGTAGACCTTGGCGTGCTGGGGCGGCAAGTCCACATAGGACAGATCTAGTACCGCTTCCACCGACACGCCGTCGTCCAGCGTCAAGGTGGCCAGGCGTTCGGTGCGCAGGGAGCCGACTTCGGTCGACAGGGTTCTGCGCGGGTGGGTGGAGAGGCGGGCGCCCACCACGGACAGGGCTATCGGGAGGCCGCCGCACAGGTGGGCCAGTTCGCGGGCCGCGTCGGGTTCGGAGGTGACTCTGGGGC
This sequence comes from Saccharothrix variisporea, assembly GCF_003634995.1. GTDB lineage: Bacteria > Actinomycetota > Actinomycetes > Mycobacteriales > Pseudonocardiaceae > Actinosynnema > Actinosynnema variisporeum. Next base: position 1,943,791 of record NZ_RBXR01000001.1, read on the forward strand.
CCAGGGCTCGTTCGAGCAGTTCCAGGGACGCGTCCTCGTCGAAGGACTCGACCTCCACGAACCGGGCGCCGTCGACGGCCAGGGCGCTCAGGCGCCAGCGGCTGGTGATCAGGACCGCGCTGTGCGGCGAGGTGGGGAGCAGGGGGCGGACCTGGGCGGCGGAGACGGCGTCGTCGAGGAGGAGGGCCAGTCTGCGGTCGGCGGTCAGGGTGCGGAACAGGGCCTGTCTTCGGGACAGCTCGGGGGGAATGTCGGCGGCCGGGGTGCCCAGGGCCAGGAGGAACCACTCCAGGACTTCGGACGGGGTGGCGGGGCCGTTGGGGGCGTGCGCGCCCAGCTCCACGTAGAGCTGGCCGTCGGGGAAGCGGGTTCGGGCGTTGTGCAGCCAGCGCAACGCCAAGGACGTCTTGCCCACCCCGCCGGGGCCGCTGACGACGGCCACCAAGGCCTCCTCGGCGGCGAACCAGCGGTCGAGGTCGGCCAGTTCGCGGCGGCGGCCGGCGAAGAGCCTCGGGGCGGGTGGGAGTTGGCGGGGGATCACCGGGGCGGCGGGTGCGTGGTGGTGGAAGTGGATGTCGTTGACCTGGCCCGCTTGGACGACCGGTCCGTGGGTGGTGCCGGAGATGACGTTCTCTGCGCCGTGGTCCACCCGTTCCAGTCTCCAAGGTTAGGGGTCGGCGGAAGATAACGAACAGGTAACGGCCAGGTCGCGGACTGGGCTCGGTACGTATGCCCCGGTGTCCACCGCCCACCGGCGGTCGGGGTTCGAAGCGAATGCGCGTACCTACGACGAGGTGACACATCCATGACGCGAAACCAGGGGCGGCACCGCTTCTCGCGGCGCACCAAGCTCACAGCCGGGGCCGCCGGGCTGGCGCTCACGATCGGCCTGGCGGTCGCGATCTCCACCACCGGAGACCAGGGCACCGCCCAGGCGGACGGGGCCGACAAGTCCCTGTTCGTCGACATCACCAAGCAGGCGCGCAACGTCAAGGCGCCCAGGCCGGAAGGCGACGCCACCAACGGCACCTTCACCGTCGACTGCGGGCGCAACGAGAACGGGCACTTCAACCCGGACAACTTCATCGCCCAGCCCGGTGTCCGCAACGGCGCCCAGCACCTGCACGACTACGTCGGCAACCTGTCCACCGACGCCGACTCGACCAACGAGAGCCTGCTCGACGCCGACACGACCTGCAAGAACGGCGACAAGTCCGCCTACTTCTGGCCGGTGGTCCGCATCGACCGCGACAACGAGGAGGAAGAACCCGGCAAGCCCGCCGACGCCGAGGTCGAGTGCCCGGACGTCAAGCGCAAGCTGCGCAACGTCCCCCAGCAGGCCCGCGCCGAGGTCGACCGCAACCTCCAGCAGCTCAAGCAGCAGATCGCCGAGGCCAACGACAAGCTCAAGAAGGCCGCGAACGTCGACGACCCGAACTTCGTCAACAACGCGATCCTGGGACCGTTGCGGGACAAGCGGTCCGCGGCGATCGGCCGGATCGTGGAGGCCATCGACCGGGTCGCGCAACGGCCGCGCGGGTTGCAGCGCCTGGCCCCGTGCACGGTCAAGGACGGCGACAGCAAGGACGTCAAAGTCGCCGAGCAGCAGAAGGAAGCCGAGGCCGACGCGCCGGAGAAGGGTGACGGCAAGAGCAAGAGCGACGAGAACGAGTTGCCCGGCAACGAGGGCGAGATCCAGCGCCCCGAGGTCGTGGACCTGACCTTCCGCGGCAGCCCCACCGGCAAGGTCGTCGCGATGCCGCAGTTCCTGCGCGTCCTCTACGGCGACGCCAAGGTCACCAAGAACGGCCCGAAGAACGCCCGCAAGTCCTGGACCTGCACCGGTTTCGAGGACAAGGTGCAGCTGGACAAATACCCGGTGTGCCCGCAGGGCAGCAAGGTCAAGCGCATCCACGACTTCCCCAGCTGCTGGGACGGCAAGAACACCGACAGCGCCAACCACCGCGACCACATCGTCTACCCGAACGAGAACGGCAAGTGCCCCAAGGGTTTCCGGGCCGTGCCGCAGCTGCGGATCAGCCTGACCTACAACATCCCCCGGGACGTGCAGCAGAACGGCCAGTACGCCGTGGACGCGTTCCCCGAGGAGAAGCACAACCCGCTGTCCGACCACGACGACTTCGCCAACGTGATGTCCGAGGAGCTCATGAACCGGGTCGTGGACTGCATCAACAGCGGCAAGAAGTGCAAGGAGTGACCATGATCCAGGCACACCACCGGACCGGCGTGGACGAGGTGCGCGGCACCGAGGACGTCCGCCGCCTGCTGGACCTGCTCTCCGTCGCCGAGGACGCGACCCTCGTGCACCGCGACACCCCGGACAACCGGGTGTGGGTCGGGGTGCGCGGCGACCGCGGGGCGATGCTGTTCACCGACGTGTTCACCGGCTCGTGGGCCAGCCTCGGCGAAGGCCCCCGACAGCGCCCCCGCTACGCCGGGGTGCGGTTCCCCACCCACTGCGAGATCCCCGTGGCCGACCTGGCCGTGGCGATCGAGGAGTTCCTCGCGACGGGCCAGCGCCCGACGCGGGTGCCCTGGCAGCAGGTGCGGTGAAGGCGGGCCGCCCCCGGCGGACCAACGGCGGGGTCCACGGGGGCGGCCCGTTCACAGGCGGTCAGTTCCAGCGCGAACCGTTCTCACGGGATCGCCAGGCCTTCCTGCCGCAGCGCTTCCTCCACGCGCAACCGCTCGATGTCCCGGTCCACGCCCTCGGGCAGCTCGTCCAGCCGGTGGACCACCCCGACCGCCGCACAGGCCTGTGCCAACAGGACGTCGTACGCCTGCCGTACCCCTGCGCGGCGGGCGTACGGCGTGCCGGGCCGGATGAGCGCCAGCACCCGGTGCACCCGCCTCAGGTCGGCGGCCAACTGCTCGATCGGAAGGCCCTGCGGCCCCACCGGATCACGACGCAACCGCCGGACCAGCCGGGGGATGTGGAGCACGGCCCAGCACAGCGCGGACGGCGCGAGTGCGACGCCCGCGAACAAGGCGACATTGCCCCACGGCGCGGAGGCCATGCGCCCAGTATCAACCCGCGTGCAACGCCAGGTACAGGTCCACCCGGGACGTGAAATCCGACAGATCCACGCCCAACAACTCCTCCACCCGCCCCACCCGGTAGCGCAGGGTGTTCACGTGGACGTGCAGCCGCGCCGCCGCCGTCGTCCACGACCCGGAGCAGTCCAGGAACACCCGCAGGGTCCCCACCAGGTCCGACCCGTGCTCGGCGTCGTAGTCCAGCACCGGCCCCAGCACCCGCCGCCGCAACGACCCGCGCAGCTCCTCCGGCACCCCGGCCAGCAGCAGCTGGTGCAGCGCGATCTCCTCGCCCGCCACCACGCAGGTCCGGCCCGGCCGCCGCTCCCCCAGCCGCCGCGCGTGCGACGCCTCCTCCGCCGCCCCGCGCAACCCGGCGGCCCCCACGGCGGAGGAGATCCCGACCAACACCCGCACCGACCCCAACCCGGGCTCTACGGTCCGCAACGCCCGGCGCACGGCGTCCGCCCAGCCCGGACCCGAGGGTGCGATCGCGTAGACCTCGTCGCCGTGCACGGACACCAGTGCGTGCGGCGCGACCGGTGCCAAGACCTCCTCCAGCAGCGCCGCCGTCTGCTCCACCCGCCCGTCCGAGCTCGACGCGACGACCACCCGGAACTCGGCCGCGTCCCACCCGACCGCCGCCAGGCGCGGCCCCAGGTCGCCCGACCCGGTCAGCACCTCGCGCAGCAGCGGCCCGGCCGCCCGGTTCTCGATGCGCCGCTCCTGCACCACCCGGGTCCGCTCGACCCCCACCAGGCTGGCCAGCTCGGCGGCCACCTCGTCGTGCGCCCGGTCGCCCTCGACGACCACGATCCAGGTCGCCACCCGCGACCCGCCGCGCTCGGACACCGGCAGCAGCGTCGTCCGCCGCACCACCCGGGGCAGCCGGTCGGCCTGGAGGAACTCCCGCACGAACACGGCCGCGTCCGGTAGCTCCGGGCCGGCCACGACGTGCCCGGTGGTGGACAGGACCCGCACCGGCGCGTCCAGTTCCGCCGCGCCCGCCGCCACCAGCTCGCCCAGCCCGCCGCCGTCCGCGACGACGGTCAGCAGCCGCCGGTGCCGGCCCAGTTGCGCGCCCGCGTCGCCGACGCGTTCGGCGGCCAGCTCCAGCACGACCCGCTCGGTGATGGTCGCGAAGGACAGGTCGATCGGAACCTCCAACAACGGCACCCCGTGCCGCCGGCAGGCCTCGACAAGGGCGGCCGGCAATTCACGGGCCTCCGGATCGCTCGCCGCCAACGCGGCCACCCCGGCGTGCGCCAAAGAGCCGACGAAGGTCTCGCAATCGGTCGCCGAACGGTGCCAGAGCAGGCCGGACAGGACCAGTTCACCGCCGGACAGGTACCGCGCCGGATCGGGCAGCTCGGTGCCGTAAAGCCTGGTCACGGGCCTGTCCAGGTACTCCTCGCCGACGACGAGGCGCAGTCGCAGTTCCGGCATCCGCAGCAGGCTGCGTACCAGCAACACGATCGCCTCCTCCACGTCATCGGGGCGGTTTACCTTCGTCCGATCGTGTTTGTAGGAAAGCACAAAACCACTCGCCGGAGGAGCCTGGGATTCATGCGCCGCGGCCGTAGCCGACCGGCCGGCCCGGTCTGTGTACTGGCTCACACACCGATGGGAGGGCGAGTGACGATCAGCACCCACGTGCTCGACGCACAGCGCGGCAGGCCGGCGGTCGGCCTGGCGGTGCGCCTGGAGCACGACGGCGAGACGGTGGCCCAAGCCCGCACCGGCGAGGACGGCCGGATCACCGGCTGGCCCAGCGACCGGGCGGGGGTCTACCGGCTGGTGTTCGACACCGGCGACTTCGCCCCGTTCTTCCCCGAGGTGGTGTTGACCTTCCGGGTCACCGAGCCCGGCGAGCACCACCACGTGCCCCTGCTGTTGTCCCCGTTCGCGTACTCCACCTACCGAGGCAGCTGATGGACTTCCTTCGACCCGACACCCTCGCCGAGGCGCTGGCGCTCAAGTCGCAGCGCCCCGACGCCGTGCCGATCGCGGGCGGCACGGACGTGATGGTGGAGCTGAACTTCGACCACCGCCGCCCGGCCGCGCTGCTGGACCTGACCCGCGTGCCCGAGCTGCGCGAGCACTCCACCGAGAACGGCGTGGTCCGGATCGGCGCGGGCGTGCCGTACGTGCGGATCATCGAGGAGCTGGGTGGCGCGCTGCCCGGCCTGGCGATGGCGTCCCGCACGGTCGGTTCCCCGCAGATCCGCAACCGGGGCACGGTCGGCGGCAACCTGGGCGCGGCCTCGCCGGCCGGCGACACGCACCCGGTGCTGCTGGCGGCGGGCGCGACCGTGGAGGTGGCGTCGGCGCGCGGGGTGCGGTTCATCCCGGCGACCGAGTTCTACCTGGGCGTCAAGCGCAACGCGCTGGAGCCGGACGAGCTGATCACGGCCGTTCACGTGCCCGCGACCCGGGCGCCGCAGCAGTTCTCGAAGGTCGGCACGCGCAACGCGATGGTGATCGCCGTGTGCTCGTTCGCGGTGGCGCTGCACCCCGGGGAGCAGCGGGTGGGCGCGGCCGTGGGCAGTGCCGCGCCGACGCCGCGCCGGGCCACCGAGGCGGAGGAGTTCCTGTCCGGCGAGCTGACCGCGACCGACCAGTGGGAGTCGCCCAAGCCGCTGCTGGACTCGGTGAAACGCCGGTTCGGGGAGCTGGTGGCGCAGGCGGCCAGCCCCATCGACGACGTGCGCGGCTCGGCCGCGTACCGCAAGCACGCACTGTCCGTGCTGGCCCGCCGGACGCTGGGCTGGGCGTGGCAGGACTACACCGGGAAGGCGGCCTAGGGCGATGCGCGTGAACGTGACGGTCAACGGCGAGCAGCGGCAGGCCGACGACGTCTGGGAGGGCGAGAGCCTGCTCTACGTGCTGCGCGAGCGGCTGGGCCTGCCCGGGTCGAAGAACGCCTGTGAGCAGGGCGAATGCGGCTCGTGCACGGTGTACCTGGACGGCGTGCCGGTGTGTTCGTGTCTCGTGGCGGCCGGTCAGGCGCAGGACCGCGAGGTGCGCACGGTCGAGGGCCTGGCCGAGGGCGACGCGTTGGACCCGGTGCAGGAGGCGTTCGTGGAGGCGGGCGCGGTGCAGTGCGGGTTCTGCACGCCCGGTCTGGTGGTCGCCGCGCACGACCTGGTCAACCGGGTGCCGCAGCCGTCCGACCCGGAGATCCGGGAGGCGCTGGCCGGGAACCTGTGCCGCTGCACGGGTTACGAGAAGATCCTCGACGCGGTCAAGCTCGCTGCCCAAAAGAAGAGCGCGCGATGACCCCGACCATCCTCGACGGCGTGGCCGTGTCCACCATGGACGGTCGCGGCACCGAGCACGCCTTCGGGCACGTGGTCTTCGAGGACGGCCGGATCACCGCCGTGGGCCCCGGTCAGGCCCCGAAGCCGACCGGACCGCACACCTGGGTCGACGGCAGCGGCTGCCTGGTCACGCCCGGCCTGGTCAACACCCACCACCACCTCTACCAGTGGGCCACCCGCGGCTACGCGCAGGACGCGACCCTGTTCGAGTGGCTGACCACGCTGTACCCGGTGTGGCGCGGGCTGGACGCGGAGGTCACGCACGCGGCGGCGTCGGCGGGCCTGGCCAAGCTCGCCCTGACCGGCTGCACGACCGCCGCCGACCACCACTACGTGTTCCCGCGCGAGGGCGGCGACCAGTTCGAGGCCCTGGTCGGAGCCGGTCGCAAGATCGGCATCCGCCTGCACGCCATCCGCGGCTCGATGGACCGTGGCGAGTCCCACGGCGGCCTCCCGCCGGACAACCTGGTCGAGGAGACCGAAGCCGCGTTGGTCGCCACCGAGCAGGCGATCGACGACCACCACGACCCGTCCCCGGACGCCCTGGTCAAGGTCGCGGTCGGCCCGTGCTCGCCGTTCTCGGTGAGCCAGGAGCTGATGACCGGCGCGGCGGAACTGGCCCGCCGCAAGGGCGTCCGCCTGCACACCCACCTGGCCGAGACGCTGGACGAGGAGGACCAGTGCCAGGCCGAGTTCGGCTGCTCCCCCACCGAGTACGCCGAACGCGTCGGCTGGCTGGGCGACGACGTGTGGCTGGCCCACACCGTGCACCTCTCGCCGGACGCGGTGAAGAAGCTCGGCGCCACCAGCACGGGTTCCGCCCACTGCCCCACGTCCAACGGCCGCCTGGGCACGGGCATCGCCCCCGTCCGCGACCTGCTCGACGCGGGCGCGCCGGTGGGCTTGGGCGTGGACGGGGCCGCGTCCAACGAGTCCTGCGGGATGGTCGAGGAGCTGCACCAGGCCGTGTTGCAGGCCCGGCAGCGCGGTGGCCCGAAGGCGCTGGACGTCCGTGAAGCCCTGTGGCTGGGCACGATGGGTGGCGCGCGGTGCCTGGGCCGGGCCGACGAGATCGGCTCGATCGAGCCGGGCAAGCTCGCGGACCTGGCCGTGTGGCGGCTGGACGGCCTCGACCACGCGGGCATCGACGACCCGGTGGCCGCGCTGGTCCTGGGGCCCCTGCCGCGGTTGAAGCTGCTGCTGGTGGGCGGCCGGGTGGTCGTGGACGACGGCGAGCTGCGCACCGCATCCGAATCCGACCTCGCACGCGACCTGCGTGCCGCGAGCGCACGACTGAAGGTGACCCGATGAGCCTCACGCCCGCTGAACTGACGTCCTCGGTGTCCGGTGGCATCGGCTCCAGCCCGCAGCGCCCGGACGGCAACCTCAAGGTGCGCGGCGAGTTCGCCTACGCCTCGGACCTGTGGCACGAGGACATGATCTGGGGCGCGACCCTGCGCAGCCCGCACCCGTACGCGAAGATCCTCTCGATCGACCTGACCGAGGCGCTCAAGGTGCCCGGCGTGTACGCGGTGCTGACGCACAAGGACGTACCCGGGCGCAACCTGTACGGCTTGGAGCACAAGGACCAGCCCGTGCTCGCAGAGGACGTCGTGCGCTACCAAGGCGAGCCGGTGGCGCTCGTGGGCGCGGACCACCCGGAGACCGCGTTGCGCGCCATGAAGCGCATCAAGGTCGAGTACGAGGTGCTGACGCCGGTCGTGGACATGGAGACCGCGATCGACGACACGCCCCTGCACCCTGGCGGCAACCTCGTTCGGCACGTACCGATCCGCCGGGGCGACCCGAACGCGAAGGCCGACGTCGTGGTGACCGGCCGGTACGAGGTCGGCATGCAGGACCAGGCCTTCCTGGGTCCGGAGTCCGGGCTGGCGGTGCCCGCCGAGGACGGCGGGGTGGACCTCTACATCGCCACCCAGTGGCTGCACGTCGACCAGGGGCAGGTGGCGGCGGCGCTGGGGATGCCGCTGGAGAAGGTGCGGCCGACGCTGTCCGGTGTGGGTGGGGCGTTCGGCGGGCGCGAGGACCTGTCGATGCAGGTGCACGCGTGCCTGCTGGCGCTGCACACCGGCAAGCCGACCAAGATGGTCTACAACCGCGAGGAGTCCTTCTACGGGCACGTGCACCGGCACCCAGCGGTGTTGTACTACGAGCACGGGGCCGACCGGACCGGCAAGCTCGTGTACGTCAAGGCCAAGATGTACCTCGACGGCGGTGCTTACGCGTCCAGCACGCCCGCGGTCGTCGCCAACGCGGCCACGCTCGGCATCGGGCCGTACGAGGTGGACAACGTGCACGTCGACGCCTGGGGCGTCTACACCAACAACCCGCCGTGCGGCGCGATGCGCGGTTTCGGCGCGGTGCAGGCCGGGTTCGCCTATGAGTCTCAGATGGACAAGCTGGCCGAGGCGCTGGGCATGGACCCGGTGGACGTGCGGATCGTCAACGCGATGACCGAGGGGTCGGTCATGCCGACCGGCCAGGTGGTCGACTCCGCCGCACCCGTGGCGCAACTGCTCAAGCTGGTCAAGGACAAGCCACTGCCGCCTCCTTCCGATCGGGACCTGCGCAACCTCCCCGGTGGCGTCTCGAACACCACCCACGGCGAGGGCGTGGTGCGCGGGGTCGGGTACGCGGTGGGGATCAAGAACATCTGCTTCTCCGAGGGCTACGACGACTACTCCACCGCCCGCGTGCGGTTGCAGGTCATCAACGGCGAACCGGCCGCGCTGGCGCACACCGCCGCGTGCGAGGTCGGGCAAGGCCTGGTGACGATCATGCAGCAGATCGTGCGCACGGAGCTGGGTGTCGAGCGGGTGACGATCCTGCCGATGGACACCAGCATCGGCAACGGCGGCTCCACCTCGGCGTCCCGCCAGACCTACGTCACCGGTGGCGCGGTGCGGGCGGCGTGCGCGGCGGTGAAGGAGAAGCTGGCCAAGCTCGCCGCCGGCCGCTCGACGACGGACCTGGTGGAACTGCTGGGCGACGAGGTCATCGACGAGACGGTCGAGTGGCGGCACCGGGCGACCGAGCCGCTGGACCCGGAGACCGGGCAGGGCAACGCCCACGTGCAGTACGGCTTCGCCGCGCACCGGGCGGTGGTGGACGTGGACGTCGAGCTGGGCCTGGTGAAGGTGGTCGAGCTGGACTGCGCGCAGGACGTCGGCAAGGCGCTCAACCCGCAGGCCGTGCTGGGGCAGATCCAGGGCGGTTCGGCGCAGGGCCTGGGCTTGGCGGTCATGGAGGAGATCCAGACCGTGGACGGCAAGGTCCGGAACCCGTCCTTCACCGATTACCTGATCCCGACCGTGCTGGACATGCCGCCCATGAGCATCGACGTGCTCGAACTGGCCGACCCGAACGCCCCTTACGGCGTGCGCGGCGTGGGCGAGCCGCCCACGATCTCTTCGACTCCCGCCATCGTGGCCGCCATTCGCAACGCCACCGGCCTTGCTTTGACCCGTGTTCCGGTGCGCCCCGAGCACATCACCAACACCTGAGCTTTTGGAGCTTCGCACAATGACCACGTCTGTTTCGCCCGACCACGCCTGGCTGCGGGAGTCGATCGAGCTGGCCACCCGCAACGTCGCCGCGGGCGGCGGGCCGTTCGGCGCGGTGATCATCCGGGACGGGCAGGTGATCGCCACCGGCACCAACCAGGTCACCCCGACGCTGGACCCGACCGCGCACGCCGAGGTGGTGGCGATCCGCGCCGCCTGCCAGGCCATCGGGGACTTCAGGCTCACCGGCTGCGTGCTGGTGTCGTCCTGCGAGCCGTGCCCGCTGTGCCTGTCCGCCGCGCTGTGGGCGCGGGTGGACCGGGTCGTCTACGCCGCCGACCGGCACGACGCCGCCGCGGCCGGCTTCGACGACCGCGAGTTCTACGAGCTGTTCGGCAAGCCCCGCGAGCTGTGGAGCCTGCCGGTGCACCAGATCTCCACGGGCGAGGACAACGCGCCGTTCACGGCCTGGCTGTCCCGATCCGACCGCGTCGACTACTAGACGCTCAACCCGGAGCGGCCACAAGCCGTCGAGTGCTGACCGGAGCACGAAATCTCTTTCAAACGCGTTCGGTGGGGCCATGCTTGCCGGCCTCGCCCCACCGAACGCGCCCACCGGCATGGGAAAGGATCGTCATGACCCAGCTCAGGGATGACGTACCCACGCGTTCCACACAGCTCGACCGGTTCTTCCGCATAACCGAGCGCGGCAGCACCATAGGTCGCGAAGTGCGCGGCGGTATCACCACGTTCGTGGCGATGTCGTACATCGTATTGCTCAACCCGCTCATCCTGGGCGCGTCGGCCGACATCACCGGCGCGCGCCTGACCACCGAGCAGCTCACCACCGCGACCGCGCTGGCCGCGGGCGTCATGACCATCCTGATGGGACTGGTCGGCAACGCACCGCTCGCCCTGGCCGCCGGCCTCGGCGTGAACGGGGTCGTGGCGTTCCAGATGGCGCCCGCGATGACGTGGGCGCAGGCGTTCGGCCTGGTCGTGCTCGAAGGCCTGTGCATCGTGGTGATGGCCGCCTCCGGCGTCCGCGAGAAGATCATCAACGCCATCCCGGGGCCGCTGAAGACCGCCATCACGGTCGGCATCGGCCTCTACATCGCCCTGGTCGGCCTGGTCAGCGCCGGGTTCGTCACCCGCACGCCGGACGCGGCGCACTCCACCGTCCCGGTCCGCATGGGCCTCGACGGGCACCTGAGCGGCTGGCCGATCGCGATCTTCTGCCTGGGTCTGCTGCTGATGATCGTGCTGATGGCCCGGGGTGTGCCGGGGGCGGTGCTGATCAGCATCGCGGTGGCGACCCTGGCGGCCATCGGGGTGAACGCGGTGTTCGACGTCGAGGGCTGGGGGCTGGTCACGCCGAACCTGCCGGACAGCGTCGTCGCCGCCCCCGACTTCGGGCTGTTCGGGCGGGTGGACCTGTTCGGCGGGTTCGTCTCGGCAGGGGTGATCACGGCGACGGTGTTCCTGTTCACGCTGGTGCTGTCCGGGTTCTTCGACGCGATGGGCACCATCACCTCCGTCTCCGACGAGGCCGGGCTGACCCGGGACGGCAAGGTCCAGGGCATGGGCCGGATCCTGCTGGTCGACGGCGCGGGCGCGGTGGCGGGCGGGGTGACCGGGTCGTCGCCGAACACGGTGTTCCTGGAGTCGGCGGCGGGCGTGGGCGAGGGCGCGCGGACCGGGCTGGCCAGCGTGGTGACCGGCGGGTTGCTGGCGGCGACGCTGCTGTTCACGCCGCTGGCCGCGGTGGTGCCGGCGCAGGCCGCCGCCCCCGCGCTGGTCGTGATCGGCGGGCTGATGATGGCCCAGTGCCGCCGGATCCCGTGGCACGACACCGATTACACGATCCCGGTGTTCCTGACGGTGGCGGTCATCCCGTTCACCTACTCGATCACCAACGGCATCGGCGCGGGGCTCGTGTCCTACGTGGTGATCAAGATCTGCAAGGGCCAGTGGCGGTCCGTCGGCTGGCTGATGACGGTGATCGCGGCGCTGTTCGTCCTGTACTTCGGGGTCGAGGGCGTGACCGCGGTCCTGCACTAGAGGAGGTCCCGGAGTGCGCGAGCTGGCTTCCGACGTGGCGGACTGGGAGGGTCCGTTCGCCGTGGCGTCCGTGGTGGCCGTGCGGGGCAGCGCGCCCCGCGAGGTCGGTGCGGCGCTGGCGGTCCACCCGGACGGGCGGGTCGTGGGCAGCGTGTCCGGCGGGTGCGTGGAGGGCGCGGTGTACGAGCTGGCGCTGTCCGTGCTGGAGACCGGCACGCCCCAGCTCGCGCGCTTCGGGTACTCGGCGGAGGACGCCTTCGCCGTGGGGTTGACGTGCGGCGGCGAGCTGGAGGTGTTCGTCCAGGTCGTGACACCGGAGATCCGTTCAGCGCTTCAAGCGTCACTCGACGGCCGCCCGGTGGTGTTGACACGGTCGTTGGAGACCGGCTCCTGCGAGGTGGCGTTCCCGTCCTACGCGGTTAGCCGTTCGTCCGTCGTGGACGGTCGGCTGGTCGAATCCTGGGGAACGGCACCGAGGTTGCTGGTGTTCGGCGCGATCGACTACGCGGCGGCCCTGGCACGGCAGGGTAAGCTCCTCGGCTACCACGTGACCGTGTGCGACGCGCGGCCGGTGTTCGCGACACCCGAACGGTTCCCGGCCGCCGACGAGGTCGTGGTGGACTGGCCGCACCGCTACCTCGCCTCGACCCCGGTGGACCCGGACACCGCCGTGTGCGTGCTGACCCACGACCCGAAGTTCGACGTGCCGCTGCTGAAAGAGGCGCTGCGGCTGCCGGTCGGGTTCGTCGGCGCGCTGGGTTCCCGGCGCACCCACCTCGACCGACTCGCGCGGCTGCGCGCGGAAGGCGTGACCGAGGCCGAGCTGGCGCGACTGCGCTCCCCCATCGGCCTCGACCTGGGCGCGCGGACACCCGAGGAGACCGCCGTGTCCATCGCCGCCGAGATCATCGCGGTGCGGCGCGGTGGCGGCGGGCTGCCGTTGACGACCACCGACACCCCGATCCACAAGGAGGACCCGAATGGCCCTGATCTTCCTCAACGGCGGCGGGATGCGTGGCGGCCCGCTGCACCACCAGTTGCAGGGCACGCCCCTGTTGTGTGTCGCGCGTAGTGCGCCGAAGTACCGGTACTTCTCGGTGGGCGACCGGTTCCCGGCGATGCACGCGTCGGGCACCGGGAGCGTCGTCGGCGAGCTGTACGACCTGCCGCTGACCGTGCTGCGCGACCACCTGCTCCCCGCCGAACCGCCCGAGCTGGAGATCGGCGTGGTCGAACTGGCCGACGGCAGCGCCGCCCTGGCCACCGTGCTGCGCGACGCGTACCTGGGCAGCGCGGAGCTGACCGACATCACGGCGGTGGGCGACTGGCGCGCCTACCTGGGCCGGAAGGGGTGACCACGATGGGGTGACCCGGTCCGCAACCCGACCGGATCGGGTGAACCACTCCACCCGGATTCACCGCGCCCACCGGACGCACCGCTCCTACGCTCGGCGCAAAGCCCACCGAACAAGGGGATCGGCATGTCCGAGCAGGTGCGCCTGGACAACATCTTCCGCATCTTCACCGCCTTCGACACCGACGACGACAGCGAGATCACCTGGGCCGACTTCACCGTGAAGGCCCGCGGCATCGGCCGGGAGTTCGGGCTGGACGACGCCTCGCCGGAGGTCCGGGCGCTCACGCGGGCCTACCAGGGCGTGTGGGACTACATCCGCGGCGCGGACGTGGACCAGGACGGGGTGGTGACCCGGGCCGAGTTCCGCGTGGCCCACGAAAGCGGGCGCCTGACCACCAGCGGTCTGCTCGCCAAGTGGGAGACCGCGGCCGAGGAGGCCTTCGCCATCGCCGACCGCGACGCCGACGAGCGCCTGGACGAGACCGAGTTCGGCCGCCTCTACCGGGGCGCGGGCATCACCGACCCGCGGGTCGCCGCGATCGCGTTCGCCGAGATGGACCTGGACGGCGACGGCCGCCTCACCCTGGACGAGTTCATCACCCACACCCGCGGCCTGTTCACCGCGACGGACGAGGCGGAGAAGGGCGTGCACCTGCTCGGCGAGTGACCCGCCGGCCCACACCCGGTGCTCTCAAGAGGACCGGGGCCGCAGGCCGTGCAGGGTCTGGTCGAGCAGGGCCGCCACCACGGCCTCGCTCTGCGCCACGTCGCCGGGCCGCAGGGTTCGCGCCGCCGCCTCCACCGACCCGTGGATCAGCAGCGCCCGCAACCCCGGCTGCGGCACGCGGGCCTCCAGCAGCACGCCCGCCAGGGGCGCCAGCAGCTTCTCGTGCTCGGCGCGGATGCGGCGCCGGGACTCCTCCGGCAGGGCGTGCGCGGACAGCGCCACGACCGCGCCGTGGCTGCCGTCGACGATGATCTCCAGCACGGTCCGCAGGTAGGCCTCGACCTTCGCGGGCACGCCGTCCACCGCGTGCACCGCCTCGGCCAGCCGCCGGGCCTGGTCGGGCAGCTCGTCGGTCACGATCGCCGCGACCAGTTCCTCGCGGGACTTGAAGTACTCGTACAGCGAGGGCCGGGACAGGCCGACGCGGCGGGCCAGCGCGGCCAGCGTCAGGGCGTCCGGACCTTCCTCCGCCACGATCTCGCGGCCCGCGGCCAGCAGGGACCGCAACCGGTTCGCGCGGTGCTCCGCGAGGGTCTCGGCGCTGATCCTGGGCACGCGCCAGAGCCTACCCCCCTTGTTTTCCCGACGCCCCGTTGGAATAGTTGCCTACACAGCGTCGGGAACCTGGAGGTGTCGGATGTTCGTGGCGACCAACCGCCTGTTCGTGCCCGCCGAGCGCGCGGAGGAGTTCGAAGAGCACTTCCGCAGCAACATGCGCACGTTCCTGCCGGGCGTGCCGGGCCTGCGCCGCAGCACCCTGCTCCGCCCCACCCGCCCCGACCAGCCTTACGTCTCGGTGAACGAGTTCGACACCGAGGAGGACTTCAAGGCGTGGGTGGCGTCGGCGTCCTTCAAGGAGGCGCACCGGCGCAACGCCGGCATCGCCCGCCACGTGACGGGCAACGCCGTGGAAACATTTCAGCCCAGCGAAGACCTGGTGCTCACGGAATCTTGATGGCCTTCATGGTGTTGATCTCGTCCTGTTGAGACACCATCACGTCGTTCGCCATCTCCTCCACGCGGGCGTCCGAGCCCGTGGACAACAGGTCCAGGGCCATCTTCAGCGCGCCCTCGTGGTGGGCGATCATCAACTGCAGGAACAGCCGGTCGAAGTCCGCGCCGCGGGCGGCCTTGAGCGCGGCCAGCTGCTCGTCGGTCGCCATGCCCGGCATGGACTTGTGGTCGACCTCGGGCATCTTGCCGGAGTGGCCGTGCGCGGGGGCCTTCTCGCCGAACTGGCGCTGCCACTGCTCCATCGCACCGATCTCGGGGCCTTGGGTGTCGTAGATGCGCGAGGCCAGCGCCTTCACCGTCTCGTTCTGCGCGCGCTCGGGCGCCAGCGCGGCCATCTCCAGCGCCTGCCGGTGGTGGCCGATCATGCCGACGACGTACTTCAGGTCCGCCTCGTTGGGCGCCACCCACCGGTCGGTGCCGACGTCCTCGGGCGCGAGCGTCTGCGCCTGCTCACCGGGCCCGCCCGGCACGATCACGTTCGGCGCGTCCGACTCCCGCGCGGTGCAGGCGGCCAGGAACGCCACCACCGCCACCACGAACAACATCCGCATCTGTTCCACGACCCCCTCGACTCGGCGACAACGTACCCGCCCGTCCCACCTGCCGGAAGTGTGCTCCTTACCGACTAATGGGGCTGGTGGTTAGCGTTGCAAACGGCAATACTGCGGTCCCTGCTACAGGTTGGAAGGGGAGACCTGAAGTGAACGCACGCGATTCGGCCCGCCGCCGCAAGGCCGGCGCGGCCCTGGGGGCGCTGGCGCTGGCCGCCACGTCACTCGTGCTCGGCCCGCAGGCGCTGGCCGCGCCCGAGGTGGACGCGGACGTAGCCGGGCTGTCGGAGGCCCAGCTGTCCGAGCCCGCCCAGACGGGCAGTGAAATCCCGGGTGTCGACGAGATCCGCCACACCCGCAACATCAAGCACCTGGCGAACCTGCCGAAGCCGGCCCCGTTCACCGAGTCGTCGACGTGGTCGGACCTGGCCTTCCAGGACGGCTACGCGTTCGACGGCAACTACGACGGCTTCGTCATCTACGACATCCGCAACCCGCACAAGCCGTCGATCGTGAGCACCGTGCTGTGCCCGGGCTCGCAGAACGACATCTCGGTGCACGGGAACCTGCTCTTCCTGTCCACCGACTCGTCGCGCACCGACAACTCCTGCAACAGCAAGCCGCAGCCGGCCACGATCAAGGAGTCGTGGGAGGGCATCAAGGTCTTCGACATCAGCGACAAGCGCAACCCGAAGTACGTCGCCGCGGTCGAGACCAAGTGCGGCTCGCACACCCACACACTGGTGCCGGACAAGAAGGGCAAGGACGTCTACCTGTACGTCTCGTCCTACTCGCCCAACGCGACCTTCCCGGACTGCCAGCCGCCGCACGACCTGATCTCCATCGTCAAGGTCCCGCTGAAGGACCCGGCCTCGGCGAGCCTGCTGGCCGAGCGCGTGGTGTTCCCCGACGGCGGCAACCCGGGCCGCGACGGCGACGTCGACACCGGCTACGTGCGCGCGACCTCGGGCTGCCACGACATCACCGTGTACCCGTCCAAGGACCTCGCCGCGGGCGCGTGCATGGGTGACGGCGTGCTGTGGGACATCTCCGACCGCGAGAACCCGCGCGAGATCAACCGCGTGCAGGACAACGTGAACTTCGCGTTCTGGCACTC
Organism: Saccharothrix variisporea; assembly: GCF_003634995.1. Classification (GTDB taxonomy): domain Bacteria; phylum Actinomycetota; class Actinomycetes; order Mycobacteriales; family Pseudonocardiaceae; genus Actinosynnema; species Actinosynnema variisporeum. The sequence goes on from NZ_RBXR01000001.1 coordinate 1,960,519, forward strand.
GGCCACGTTCAACAACACCGGCACCAAGGTCGTCTTCACCGACGAGCTCGGCGGCGGCGGCGCGGCCACCTGCAACCCGAAGATCGGTCCCCTGCGCGGCGCCGACGGCATCTACGACATCACCGGCCAGGGCGACGGCCGCAAGCTGGAGTTCCGGTCGTACTACAAGATCTCCCGGACCCAGGCCGACACCGAGAACTGCGTGGCGCACAACGGTTCGCTGATCCCCGTCCAGGGCCGCGACATCATGGTGCAGGCGTGGTACCAGGGCGGCATCTCGGTGTGGGACTTCACCGACTCCCGCAACCCGAAGGAGATCGGCTGGTTCGAACGCGGCCCGCTCCCCGACGGCAAGGGCGGTGGCGCGTGGTCGACGTACTACTACAACGGCTACATCTACTCGTCCGACATCGCCAAGGGCTTCGACGTCCTGGACATCCGCGACCCGCGGACGGCCACGGCGAAGCTGATCCGCGTGGATGAGCTGAACGTCCAGACCCAGGGCCACTACCGGGAACTGTTCCCCCGGTAGTCACCAAAGTCACCAAGGGGGCCTGTCCGCAAGCGGGCAGGCCCCCGCGCTTTCCGGCGCGCGCAGCGCGCTGTGGTCGCACCACAGTGGAGGGCCTCGGTTCCCCCACCGTATGGCCTGCCCGAAGGGCAACCACACTTCGCCGGGGTTGTCCTGAAAAAGTTTTGCGAGGAACGAGCAAAAGTTTTTTGGACAACCCCGGCGAAGTGTGGTTGGCTCCGCCAGGCCATGCGGTGGGGGAACCGACGCCCTTCACCCCCCACTGGCGGCCTCCCCAGCCCGCTTTTGATCTTGAGAGCGCGCCAGCGCGTCCGCTTGAGAGCGAAGCTTTTAACCTCTCGAACCTCTCGAACCTCTCGAAGCTAGTCGAGCTCGGTGAAGAGGGTGAGCTGAAGCCCGGCAGGCGCGTCAAGCCGGGAGTTGAGAGAGTTCCAAGGCGTCCTGGTGGGCTCGGCAACCACAGTAGCGCCGGCCTCTTCGAGCTCCCGAGTGGTGGCGGTGGAGTCGTCCACCTCGAAGGCCACCCGGATGTGCCCGGCGACCCGCCGCCCGACCTCGACCTGGTCGATGTACTCGGCGTGCGGCGGGTCGGTGATCTCCAGCGTCGCGCGCCCGGCCTCCAGGATGGTGACCCGCCCGCCGGGCGAGCTGAACGCGGCCCGTTCGGGCAGGCCCAGGACGTCCCGGTAGAAGCGGAGTGCCTCGTCGTAGTCGTCGGCCGTGACGACCAGGCGCAGTTCGCGGACCATCGTTCCCCCTGTGGTGTGGTTCGTGGGGCTCAATCCCACCACAGCACCACGGCCAGACCACGGCGTGCGGCGTCGAGGTAGAAGTCGCGCAGGAGCCCGTGCTGCTCGGCGAACAGCTCGGGGAGACTCGCCCGGATGTCGCTCACGTGCTCACCCAGCACCGCCGCAGCCCTCCGCCGGTCGGCGGGCACGACCGCCCGCACCGCTTCGACGGTGATCGCGCGCAAGGCCTCGGCCACCTCCCCGACCCGGTGCGGCTCCAGCGCGGTGACGGGGTGCACGAAGACCGAGTCCGGGCGGTCCCGGTAGGCCGGGTTGACCTCGTCGTCGCCGTCGAAGGCGTGGCGCAGCCCGTCCGGCACGCCCAGCAGCGCCCAGATGGTCACGAGATCCTGCGGCCACCAGTCCATGTCGAGGTGGTCGCGCTCCGGCGCCAGGTCGAACGAGCACACTTCGTGGAGCCGCTCCACCGACGTCCGGCAGGTGGCCAAGTCCGCCGCCGGGATGCGGGCGAGCTGCTGGTGGAGGGCCATGCGGCGCAGTATGTCAAGCTCGGCTGGGTTCGTGCCTGTGTTCCACGGCCACCAGCACCGCGACCAGCGCCGCCAGGACCAGCGCGACCACGTGGACCGGCGCCGGCGACAACGACGACAGCAGGGCCAGCACAGCAGCCGCCGGGAACGCCCACGTGATCAGGCCCCGCTGGGTCGGGCACACCTGGATGTACCACACCACCATCAGGAACACCGCGATCGGCACCGTGGTCGCCAACCCCGCCGCCGGCGCCGGCAGGTGGGACACGTGCAGGTCGTGGTCGACCGCCACCTCCAGCCCCGCCCCCACCGCCGCGACCGAGGCGAAGATCAGGAAGTGCCCGTACCCCCACGTCAGGGAGAACCGCAGCGTGATCAGCAGGTCCTGCGCCGGGTGGTCGAAGTACAGCCACCACAGCGAGAACACGATCACCAGGCCCGCCACCGCCAGTGAGATCAGCTCGGTCTGCGAGTGGCCCGCGTCCAGCGCCTCCGCGATCGCGCCCGTCGCGGCCAGGATGGACTCGCCGAGCACGATCAACGTGAACAGCCCGTACCGCTCGGTGATGTGGTGCGGGTGCCAGGTCGTCCGTTCGACCCGCTCGGCCCACACCGGCACGGCGAGCTCGGCCAGGACCAGCACCAGGAACCCGACCCAGAACACGCTGTCCGGCAACCACAGCCGCGCCACCCACCCGAGCTGCACGAGCGTGATGCCCAGCGCGTACCGCCGGGCGGACGCGGCCCGCTCCCGGTCCGACCTCGCCGCCCGCAGCCACTGGGTGACCATGGCCAGCCGCATGATCACGTACCCGACCGTGATGACGGTGAAGTCGGCCCGGTCGAACGCCCGCGGCACACCCGCCGCCACCACCAGCACGCCCGCGATCTGCACCAACGTCGTCAGGCGGTAGGGGACGTCGTCGGTGTCGTAGGCGGAGGCGAACCACGTGAAGTTCAGCCACGCCCACCAGATCGCGAAGAACACCGACAGGTAGCCCGCCACGCCGTGCCCGATGTGGTCCTCGGTCAGCGCGTGGTGCAGGTTCGCGGCGGCGGACGCGACCGCGACCACGAAGCTCAGGTCGAACAACAGCTCCAGCGGGGTGGCGACCCGGTGCTCCTCGTCGGACCTCCGGGCCGTCATCGGCCGGTACCACGCCCTCGTCATGCCGGGATCATGCACACCGCGCCGCCGAACCGCACACCCGACCACCGCAATAGGTAGGCTCGCTATACGTAAGACCCCTACCTATAAGGAGACAGTGATGGCGCGGAAGTTGTTGGTGTGGTTGCACGTCGTCACGTCCACGGGCTGGATGTGCATGGCCTTGGCGCTGTTCGTCGTGGTCGACCACGCCCTCACCCACCCGGCCGCGTTCGACGTGGCCCTGCTGATCGACGTCCAGGTGCTCCAGTTCATGGCCACGACCTCGGCGTTCAGCGGCCTGATGCTGGCCGGCCTGACGCCCTGGGGCTTCTTCCGCCACTGGTGGGTCCTGGTCAAGACCGCGGTCACGTTCTCGCAGCTCTACACCGGCATCTTCGTGCTCAGCCCCAACCTGCACCCGGGCGGCTCGCCCACGTTGATGCGCGTCGGGTCGCTGCTCATGGCGTCAGCCCTGGCGTTCCAGGTGTGGCTGTCGGTGGCCAAGCCGTTCGGCCGCACGCCGTGGGTCAAGCCCGGCAAGCCGCCCACGGCCCCGGCCCGCGCCTTCCTGGCCTGCCTGGCGGTACCGGCGGCGGACTACGCACTGGGCCAGTTCGTCCTGGGGACCCCGGTGCCCGCGCTGTCGCTGCTCACCGTCGTCGTGTTCCCCGTGGTCCGAGCGCTGCGTGAGCGCCGAGTGACCCGGATCACCCACCCGGCGGCGTGACCTGAAACTGATAACGGTTACCATTCCCGATGATCACCTGACCGCAGGACCGTCGTCGGAGGAACCACGCGTGGCGCACTTGCTGATGATCGAGAGTTGGGTGGGTGCGATGAGCACCCTGCTGCCGCGCGCGATCCGCGAGTCGGGGCACCGGTTCACGTTCCTGACCCGGGACCTGCACCACTACCTGCGCTCGGCCCCGAGCCACCCGCACCCGCTGCTCACCGCGGACAACGTGCTCACCGCCGAGACCAACGACCTGGACACCCTGCTGCCCTTCGTGGAGCGGGCCCACGCCCTGCTGCGCTTCGACGGCGTGATCTCCTCCTGCGACTACTACCTCGCCACCGTCGCCCGGGTCGCCAACCACCTCGGCCTGCCCGGCCCGCGCGCCGACGCCGTCGAACGCGCCTACCGCAAGGACCTCACCCGCCAGGCCACCACCGACGTCCCCGGACCGCGCTGGGCGCTCGCGCACGACTGGCCCTCCACCGCGAAGGCCGCCGCCGACCTGGGCTACCCGCTGGTGGTCAAGCCGGTGGACCTGTGCGCGGGCATGCACGTTCGCGCGGTCCGGGACGAGAACGGGTTGCGGGAGGCGTTCCTGGCGCTGGAGGCGTTCCCGGTCAACGCCCGCAACCAGCCGCGAGTGCCCACGGTGCTGCTGGAGGAGCTGTTGGTCGGCCCGGAGGTCAGCGTGGAGACCGTCACGACCGGCGGCACCACCCACGTGATCGGCGTGACGGACAAGAGCATCGCCGGGGACCCGTGGTTCGTGGAGAGCGGGCACATGTTCCCCGCCGCGCTCGATGAAACCCGGACGCGCCAAGCGATCGACACCGCGAAGGCCGCGATCGAAGCGCTCGGGCTGGACGACTCCGTCGCGCACACCGAGGTCAAGCTGACCGCCGACGGCCCCAAGCTGATCGAGGTCAACCCGCGTCCGGCGGGCAACCAGATCACCGAACTGGTCCGCCGCGTCACGGGCATCGACCTGCCCGCCGTGTTCGCCCAGCTCGCCGTGGGCGAGCAACCCGACCTGCGCCCCCGCACGACCGGTGTCCGCAGCGCCGCGATCTCCTTCCTGCTGCCGCCGCGCGCGGGGGTCGTGGCCGGCATCGACGCGCCGGACCACCCCGACGTCGTGGACTGGTCGGCCAAGCCCGCCGGGCACCGCGCGGGCGAGCCCACCAGCAACAACACCTACCTCGGCCACGTCATGACCACCTCGCCCGACCACGACGCCCGTGCCCGCGCGGAGCAGGCCGTCGCGGGGATGGAGGTCCGCTACGCCGAGGACGCCCGGTGACCCCGCCCGCCGACGGCCGCGAACCGGAGCCAACCGGCCGGCGCACCACTGCCGACCTCGTCCACCGGGTCCGCCTCGGCCGGCTCGGACCCGACCCGGCGGGCTGCGCGGTCAGCGTCGCCTTCACCACCCGCCAGGGTGCCCGGCACGCCGGTCGCGGCCGGTCCTACCGCAACACCGTCGTCAGCCTGCGGGTCGGCGAGGCGGTGGGCTCGTGCGCGGTCGAGCCCGATGACGAGCCGGACGTGGCCGACTGCGCCGGGGCCTCCGTCGCCGACCTGCTCGACCACCCGCACGCGGCCGTCCGCACGGCGACCCTCGACGCCTACCTCATGCACGCCCACCCGCACGAGACGTCCCAGGCGGAGGTGGTGCGGATCGGCGCGGGCGACTCGCTGACCAAGTCGATGGACCGCGCCGAGGCGGTGGTCGACCTGCTCGACGCCCGGCCGGGACAGCGGGTGCTCGTCGTCGGCGTGGTGAACTCGCTGCTGCACCACCTGCGCGCCAGGGGCGTCCCGTACGTGCCGTGCGACCTCAAGGGCGGCCGGACGGAGTGGGACGAGCCGATCGTCACCGACTTCCGGGACACCGACTTCGACCTGGTGCTGGCCTCGGGCATGACCCTGGGCAACGGCACCTTCGAGCCGCTGCTGGCCACCGGCGCGCCCGTGACCCTGTTCGCCCAGACCGCCAGCGCCATCGCGCCCTGGTTCCTCGGTTCGGGCGTGCGGGCCGTCTCGGCGGAGCCCTACCCGTTCTTCTGGCTGCACGGCGGCCCGTCCACCCTGTTCCACTACCGGGAACCGTGACCCATGCGCGCGACACTGCTGGACCTGCTCGGCAACACGCCGGTGGCCCGCATCGAAACCCCGCTCCCCCACCGGCACGGCGGGTTCTGGGCCAAGCTCGAACACCTCAGCGCGGGCGGCATGAAGGCGCGCTCGGCGGTCGCCATGCTGCTGGCCGCCAAGAAGCGCGGCGACCTGCGTCCGGGCGCGGTGGTCGTGGAATCGACCAGCGGCACGCTCGGGCTGGGCCTGGCGTTCGCGGGCCAGGCGCTGGGTCACCCCGTGGTGCTGGTGGTGGACCACGAGCTGGAGCCGTCGATGCGGGCGCTGCTGCGCGCCCACGGCGCCCGGCTGGAGATCGTGGACCGGCCCCACCCCACCGGCGGCTGGCAGCAGGCGCGCCTGGACCGGCTGCAGGCCGTGCTGCGCGGCCTGCCCGGCGCGTACTGGCCCGACCAGTACAACAACCCCGACAACCCGGCCGGCTACGCGGGCTTGGCGCGCGAGCTGGTCGAGCAGCTGGACCGGGCGGACGTGCTGGTGTGCAGCGTCGGCACGGGCGGGCACAGCGCCGGCATCGTGACCGCCCTGCGCCGGTACTGGCCGCTGCTGCGCCTGGTCGGCGTGGACACCGTGGGCTCGACCATCTTCGGCCAGCCCGCGCGACAACGCGTGATGCGCGGGCTGGGCAGCAGCATCCACCCGCGCAACGTGGCCTACCACCAGTTCGACGAGGTGCACTGGCTCGGCCCGGTCGAGGTGGTGGACGCGTGCCGGCGGCTGGCCCGCGACGGGTTCGTCACCGGCGGGTGGAGCACCGGCGCGGTCGCCCTGGTGGCGGCGTGGGTGGCGCGGCTGGAGCCCGGCGCGCGGGTGGTGACGGTCTTCCCCGACGGACCCCACCGGTACCTGGGGACGATCTACGACGACGACTTCTGCGAGTCGCGCGGCCTGCTGGGCGTGCCCGCCGACCGCCCGGTGGAGATCGGGCACTGCGGCGAGATCGAGGTGACCAGCTGGGCAAGGTGCTCCAACGTCACCGCCCCGCACGCGGTGGGGGTGCCGGCGTGAAGCTCTCCTGGCACGTCTACGGCCTGGACCTGCGGACACCGCTGCGGATCTCCCGGTCGGTGACGACCCGGCGTGACGCCGTGCGGGTGGTGCTGGAGCACGACGGGTTCCGGGGCCACGGCGAGGTCGTGACCAGCGTCTTCTACGACCTGGACGTGCCCCGGATCGTCGAGTTGCTGACCGAGGCGGCCCCGGTGGTGTCAGCCGTGGACCCGGAAGACCTGCTCGCCGCACTGCCGCCCCTGCCTCCGGGCGTGCTGGCAGCGCTCGACGCGGCCGTGCACGACTTGCTCGCCGTCCGCGCCGGCATCCCGCTGTACTCGCTGGTCGGCGATCCACAGTGGACGGACGTGCCGACCGCCTTCACCATCGGCATCGGCGATCCGCGGTCCTGCGCCGCGCAAGCCGCCGAGCTGACCGGTCGCGGCTTCTCGGTGCTCAAGGTGAAAGTCGGCGGTCCGGACGACGTGGCGACCGTGCGAGCAGTCCGCGAAGCCGCCCCCGACGCCCGGCTGATCCTGGACCCCAACGGGGGCTGGACGGCAGAGCAGGCCGTGCGCGTGCTCGAAGAACTGCCCGCCGTCGACGCGCTCGAACAGCCCTTCCCGCCCGGCCGCTTCGACGAGTTGGCCTGGCTGCGGGAGCGCTGCCCGGTCCCGTTGGTGGCCGATGAGGACGCCGCCACCGCCGATGACGTGAAGGCGTTGGCCGGTCTGGTGGACGGCGTGAACGTCAAGCTCGCCAAGTGCGGCGGGATCGCCAAGGCCCGCGAGATCATCGACACCGCCCGGGACGCCGACCTGGATGTCATGCTGGGCTGCCTGGTCGCGAGTTCGCTGGGCATCGCGCCGGCGGTCCACCTGACCTCGCACGCCCGCTGGGTCGACCTCGACGGCCACCTCCTGCTCGCTCGTGACCCCTGGCAGGGCCTCGGCGGCGAGGACGGGACGCTGCGGCTCACGGGCGCACCGGGACTCGGCGTGGTGCCGCGATGAGGCGGTTCCCGCTGCCCGTCCGGCTGCTGCTGGTCAACCAGTTCGGCGTCAACACCGGCTTCTACCTGCTCATCCCCTACCTGGCCACGCACCTGGGCGACGTGGGCCTGTCGGCGGCGGCCACCGGTGTGGTGCTGGGCGTGCGGACGCTGAGCCAGCAGGGCCTGTTCCTGCTGGGCGGCTCGGCGTCGGACCGGCTCGGGCCGCGCCGGGTCATCATCGCCGGCTGCGCGCTGCGGACGGTCGGCTTCGGCCTGTTCGCGATCGGCGACACGATGACCGTGCTGCTCGCCGCGTCCGTCCTCAGCGGACTGGCCGGGGCGCTGTTCAACCCGGCCGTGCGCGCCTACATCGCCGAGGAGTCCGACGACCGGGTCGGGGCGTTCGCGTTGTTCAACGTCTACGGGCAGGCGGGCGCGCTGGCCGGTCCCCTGCTGGGCAGTGTGCTGCTGCTGTGGGACTTCCGGGTGTCGGCGCTGGTCGCGGCGGGGATCTTCGCGGTGCTGACGGTGGCGCAGGCGCTCGTCCTGCCCGCCCGGGACGTGCCGCCGCACCGGGGCACCGTGCTGGACGACTGGCGGGAGAGCCTGGCGGACAAGCGGTTCCTGGCCTTCACGGTCGCGTTGACCGGGATGTTCGTGCTCCAGAACCAGCTCTACCTCGTGCTGCCGCTGGAGGTGGAGCGGGTGACCGGGTCGGCGCGGGCTGTGGCGGCGGTGTTCCTGGTCTCCACGGTGGCGACCCTGCTGCTCCAGGTCCGGGTCACGCGGTGGTTCGAGCGGATGCCGCGCGGCCGGGCCATCGCGGTCGGCATGGCCGTGATGGGCCTGGGGTTCACCGCGACCGCGCTCAGCCACGTCTGGGCCGGGCTCCTCGGGCCTTTGACGGCCGCGTTCTTCCTGTCCCTCGGCGTGATGATCGCGCACCCGTTCGTCTACGAGCTGATCCCCGCGTTCGGCCGCACCGGCCTGTCCGGCACCTACTTCGGCGTGTTCTACCTGGTCTCGGGCCTGGCCGCCACGGTCGGCAACGCCGGCGTCGGCTGGGTGTTCGGCGTGTCGGGCACGGCGGCGTCGCTGGTGTGCGTGGCCGTGGGGCTCGCGTGCGCGGCGGCCGTGCTGTGGCTGCACCGCCGGGGCGTCCTGTCCCCGACCCGAGAGGTAGCCCGATGAGCGCGGGCCAGAACCTGCTGACCGACAACCCGGCGCTGTACGAGCACCAGTTCCCCGACCCCGACCACGTGGCCGCCCGCTGGGTGCACGACGTCGTCGCCCGCTTCGGCGGCAGCACGTCCGTGCTCGACGTGGGTAGCGGCACCGGCCGTGACGCGGGCTGGCTGGCCCGCCACGGCTACGACGTCGTGGGCCTGGACAGCTCCGAGCGGATGGTGGCCTACGCCCGCGAGCACCACCCGACGCAGTTCGTGGTCGGCGACATGCGGACCTTCGACCTCGGCCGGACGTTCGGGGTCGTCACCTGCCTGGACAGCGCGTTCCTGTACTGCCACACCAACGCCGACCTGACCGCGTTCCTGGCCCGCTGCCACGCCCACCTCGACCCCGGCGGGCTGCTCGTCGCCGAGATGCGCAACGGCGCGTTCTTCCTGGGCAACACCGAACTGCTCGACGGCGTCCGCACCCGGACCGTCGAGTGGGACGGCGTGCCCTACACCTCCCACACCCGGCTGTGGATCGACCACGCCGCCCAGCTGCTGCGCCGCCGCCGCGAGTGGACGTGGCCGGGTGCCGATCCGCTGGTGCAGACCTCGGCGTGGCGGCTGCTGTTCCCGCAGGAGCTGCGCCACCTGCTCGACCTCGCCGGGTTCGAGGTGCTCGCCCTGTTCGACTCGCCCGGCCCGCGCACCGACGACCCGTGGTCGCCGGACGCGCCGCTGAGCGAGGCCCTGTCCGGCGACCGCCTGCACGTGGTCGCCCGCCGCTCGTGAAAGGAACCGCCATGCCCACCCGCCGCCACTTCCTCGGCCTGCTGTCCCTGGCCGCCCTGTCCGGCTGCGCCGCCCCCACCGCACAGCAAGCCGCCGCGCCCAAGAACGGCGGACGGCTGCGCGCGGCGTTCGCGGGCGGCGGCGCGAAGGAGGTGCTGGACCCGCACCTGGCCAACCTGTTCGTGGAGGCCGCCCGGTCCAAGGCGCTGTTCGACAAGCTCGCCGACCTCGGCGCGGACGTCTCGGCGCAGCCCAGACTGGCCGAGAAGTGGGAGCCCGACGCGACCCTGACCAAGTGGCGGATCACCCTACGGGACACCAAGTTCCACAACGGGCAGCCGGTGCGCGCGGAGGACGTCCTGGCCAGCTACGCCCGCATCCTCGACCCGAACCGGGCGTTCCGCGCCAAGTCCAGCCTGAGCCTGATCGACCTGGCCGCCAGCCGCGCGGTGGACGCCCGGACCGTCGAGTTCGCGCTGAAGCGGCCGTTCATCGAGTTCCCTAACGCGCTGGCCGCGTTCGGCGCGTACATCGTGCCCGCCGGCGCGGAGGACTTCGCGCACCCGGTCGGCTCCGGCCCGTTCAGCTTCGTGTCCTTCGAGCCGGGCAAGTCGGTGCTGCTCAAGAAGAACCCGGACTACTGGGAGGGCGCGCCGCACCTGGACGAGCTGGAGTTCGTCATCGCCAACGAGGAGTCCGCGCGCGCGAACGCCCTGCTCGGCGGGCAGGTCCAGTACGCGCACGACCTCACCCCCACCACCGCCCGCAGCCACACCGACGGCCGGATCGCCATCCACCGCTCCCCCAACAGCGCGGTGCAGGCGTTCGCGATGAAGCTGGACCGGCCGCCGTTCGACAACCGGGACCTGCGCGAGGCGATGTTCCTGCTGGCCGACCGGCAGCAGCTGGTGGAGTCGGTGCTGGCGGGCAGCGGGCAGGTCGCGAACGACCTGTTCGGCAAGGGCTACCAGTACTACGCCGACGACATCCCGCAGCGCACCCGTGACCTGGACAAGGCGAAGTTCCTCATCCGCAAGGCGGGCGCGGAGGGCCTGACGGTCAAGCTCGACACGTCCACGGCCGCCGCCGGCATGGTCGAGGCGGCCACGGTGTTCGCCGACCAGGTCAAGGGGTCCGGGCTGACCATCGAGGTGGTGACCGGCAACAAGGACAGCTACTGGTCCGACACGCTCAAGAACGGCTCGCTGTCCAGCTTCCGGTCCGGCGCGATGCCCATCGAGACCCACATCGCGCAGCGGCTGCTCACCGACTCGGGCACCAACGTGACCAAGTGGGCGCGGCCGGAGTTCGACGAGCTGTACCGCAAGGCGGTGTCCACTGTGGACCCGGCCGAGCGGGCGGGCGTGTACCGGGAGATGCAGCGGTCCCTGCACGCCGAGGGCGGCTACCTGATGTGGGGCTTCGCGGACTGGATCGTGGGCGCCGCGCCGAACGTCGGCGGCATCTCCACCGCGCCCGCGAACACCCTGGACTGGGCGCGCTTCGACAAGGTGTGGCTGGGGTGACCCGGTACGCGCTGCGCCGGCTGGCCATCGGGCTGGTGCAGGTGCTCGCCGTCGTCACCGCCGTGTTCCTGCTGGTCCAGGCCTTGCCGGGGGACGCGGCGGTGGCGTTGGCCGGGGACAACCCCGACCCGCGCCGGATCGAGGAGATCCGTTCCGCGATGGGGCTCGACCGGCCGGCGCTCGAACGGTTCGGGGCGTGGCTGGGCGGGTTGGTCCGGGGCGACCTCGGGGTGTCGCTGGTGTCGGGGCGGCCGGTGGTGGAGTTCCTGACCGACGGACTGGGGCCGACGCTGGTCCTGGCGGTGTTGGCGTTGGTGCTGCTGGTTCCGCTGTCGGTGCTGCTCGGTGTGGTGGCCGCGCTGCGCGAGGGCGGCGTGGTGGACCGGGTGCTGACCACCGTGACGGTCGGCCTCCACTCGATCCCCGAGTTCGCGCTGGCCGTGGTGCTGATCGCGGTGTTCGGGGTGCAGTTGCGGTGGTTGCCGCCGACCGCGGTCGGCGCGGATCTGCTGGCCCAGCCGCAGGTCCTGGTGCTGCCGCTGGTGGTGTTGCTGGCTCGGCCGGTGTGCTCGGTGAGCCGGCTGGTGCGGGCGGGCATGGTCGAGGCCCTGGCCTCCGACCACGTCCGGCACGCCCGGCGGCTGGGCATCTCCGAGCGGCGGGTCCGGTTCGCGCACGCCCTGCCCAACGCGGTGGCACCGGCGGTGCAGCAGCTCGCGCGGACCACGGACTGGTTGCTGGGCGGGGTGATCGTGGTCGAGGCGGTGTTCGTGATCCCGGGGTTGGGGACGATCCTGGTGGACGCGGTCGCCGGGCGGGACCTGCCCGTGGTGCAGGGACTGGCGGTGGTCTTCGCGGTCACGACCGTGCTGGTGAACCTGGTGGCGGACCTGATCGGCTTCCGGCTCGCGCCGCGCTCGGCGGTGGTCGCGTGATCGGGGCCGTGCTGGTCGTGGTGCCGCTGGCGTTGGCGTTGCTGGGGCCGTTGTTCGTGTCCGACGTCGGGCGCGGGGCTCCTTTTGTGTCGAACTCCGTGCTGGGCACTGATTTCGTCGGTCGGGACGTGTGGCAGCAGGTGCTGCTGGGCGGGCAGACCGTCGTGTTCGTGGCGTTGGTGGCCACGGTGTTGTCCTACGCGGTCGGGGTGCCGTGGGGTGTGGTGGCCGCGATGTCCCGGGTGGTGGACGACGTCCTGATGCGGCCGTTGGACCTGCTGCTGGCGGTGCCGTCGCTGCTGGTGCTGATCCTGGCGGCGGCGATCGCCGGGCCGGGGTTGCCGGTGCTGATCGGGATCGTGACGCTGGTCAACTTCCCCGACGTGGCCCGGATTTCCCGTGGTGCGGCGCTGGAGATCGCGGCCCGGCCCGCCCTGGAAGCCATGCGGTTGCAGGACGAGACGTGGTGGCGGACGTCCGTGCTCTACACCGGGCGGGCCATGCTGCGGACCGTGGCCGCCGACGCCGGTGTGCGACTGACGGGCGCGCTGTACCTGGTGGCGTCGGCGAGCTTTCTCGGCGTGGGCGTGCCGCCGGACGCCGCGGACTGGGCGGTGATGGTGGACCGCAACCGGGTCGGGCTGTTCCTGCAACCGTGGGCCGTCGTCGTGCCCGCGCTGCTGATCGTGTCGCTGTCGGTCGGGCTGAACCTGACCTTCGACCGCGCCCTGCGCAAGGAGGCCGTGTGACGGTCGTGCACGTCGAGGACCTGCGGGCGGTCGCCGGTGAGCGGGTGCTGGTGGACGGGGTGAGCTTCGCGCTGTCCGCCGGTCGGGTGCTCGCGCTGGTCGGGGCGTCGGGCAGCGGCAAGACGACCACGGGGTTGGCGTTGCTGGGCGAGCACGCGCCGGGGGTGACCGTGACCGGGCGCGTGTCGGTGGCTGGTCGGGTCGGGTTCGTGCCGCAGCAGCCCGCCGGCGCGTTGAACCCCGTGCGGCGGATCGGCGGGGTGTTCCGGGAGATCCCGGGCGGTGACGTGGCCACGGCGTTGCGGCGGGCGCGGGTGCCCGTGGAGTTGCTGCGGCGGTTCCCGCACGAGCTGTCCGGCGGGCAGCAGCAGCGGGTGGTGCTGGCGCAGGCGCTGGTGGGCGACCCGGCGCTGGTGGTCGCGGACGAGCCGACCACCGGGCAGGACCCGATCACGCGGGCGGAGATCGTGGACGAGTTGGCGTCGCTCGCGGCCCAGGGGGTCGCGGTGGTGCTGCTGACCCACGACCTGGACGTGATGCGGGCGCTGGCCGACGAGGTGGTCGTGCTGAGGAACGGGCGGGTCGTGGAGGCCGGGCCGGTGGGGTTGCTGGACCGGCCGCGTGAGGCGTACACGCGGGACCTGGTCGCGGCCCAGCCCCGGGTCACCGTGCCTCTCCCATCGGCTCTTCGTTCGCCGTTGTTGCAGGTCAGGGGCCTGACCGCCCGGCACCGGAAGACGGTCGTGCTGCGGGACGTGGACCTGGACCTGGGGGCCGGGGAGTGCCTGGCGGTCGTGGGGCGCTCGGGCAGCGGCAAGACCACGCTGGCCCGGTGCCTGGCCGGGCTGCACGCCCGCTACGCCGGGTCGGTCCGGGTGGGCGACACGGTGCTGCCCAAGTCGTTGCGGCGGCGGACGCGGTCCCAGCTGGCGGCCGTGCAGTACGTCTTCCAGGATCCCCGGTCGTCGTTCGACCCCCGGCGCACGGTGCTGGAACAGGTCGAGCGGACGGCCGTGCGGCTGGGCGACGGCACGGGCGCGCTGGACGGGCTCGCCGCCGTCGGACTGGACGAGGCCACCGTGCGGCGCAGACCCGGCGCGCTGTCCGGCGGCGAGCTCCAGCGGGCGGCGCTCGTGCGCGCCCTGCTGGCCCGGCCGGACGTGCTCGTGTGCGACGAGATCACGTCCGGACTGGACACCCTGACCCAGGCGAGCCTGCTGGACCTGCTGGCGGGCCTGCCCTGCGCGGTCGTCCTGGTCAGCCACGACCTGGCCGTGGTGGCCCGGCTGGCCGACCGGGTCGCCGTGCTGCACCAGGGCCTGCTGGTCGAGCACGGCTCGGCGGGCGACGTCCTGGGCTCCCCCACCCACCCGGTGACCATCGGCCTGCTGGGCCGCGCCATGGAACAGGAGAACAAGACATGAACCACCGCGAAGTGGGGCCGTACGAGGTGCGCCAGGCGAGGGAGGCGGACCTGCCGGGCGCGCGCAGCGTCATGCTCGACACCTTCTACCACGAGTTCGGCTACGGCTACCGGCCCGAGTGGCACGGCGACGTCGTGGACCTCGAAGGGGCCTACCTGCGGCCCGAGCGGCACGCGTTGTTCGTCGCTTTGAAGGGTGACGAGGTGGTCGGGACGACGGGCGTGCGGGCGCAGGGTCCGTCGAGCCCGCCGCACCCTTCGTGGCTGGCCGCGCGGTACCCGGCGGAGAGCACCGCGCAGCTGTTCCGCGTGTACGTGCGCCCGGACCACCGGCGTGCCGGGCTGGCCCGTGCCCTGGTGGGCATGGCGGTGTCGTTCGTGGCCGCCACGCCGGGGTACTCGAAGCTGTACCTGCACACCGACACCCGGATCGCGGGCGCGGAGCCGTTCTGGCGGTCGGTGGCCCGGGAGGTGCACGACGCCCGGGACGGCGACCCGATCTCGTTCCAGACCGTGCACTTCGAGATCCCGCTGTGAGGGTGCGGGGGCGGGCCTTGGTCCCAGGCCCGCCCCCTGGGCTCACGGGGTGTACTGGAAGACGTAGAGCCCGAAGTCCCGGTCACTGGCCAGGACGTACTTGGTGCCCAGTTCGTCGCGCCAGACCTCGACGCCCCAGAAGTTGTTGCCGCCCTGGTCGATGAACGCGCCGACCTCCTGGATGCCGTTCTTGCCGTACTGCACGACCCGGAAGCCCGCCGCGTAGTACGACAGGTAGGCGATCGAGCTGTTGTCCGGGTCCATCGCGACCTCGTGCACCGACAGGTCACCGAAGCCGCGCGCGTACGCCGGGTCCTGCGACTCGGGGACGGCGTAGGTGTCGACCTGGGTCAACGAGCCCGCGCCGGCCTTGGGGATGTCGGCGGCGAACAGCCGCACGTAACCCCAGCCGTCGAACACCGCCCGGATCGTGGTCGCCTCGCCGCCGGACGCGGGGGACGCGGTGGTGCAGGCGGTCTCGTCGGTCACGCCCGGCACGCCGAGCAGCTTCAGACCGGTGGTCCGGTTGACGAACAGGAACGGGAGGGTGCCGGAGGCGAGCATCCGGACGTAGGACAGGCAGTCCTCGCGGACGGTGTTGAACACGATGCCGGCCGAGTAGCCGGCGGCGGTGATGTTGTCCAGCTTGACCTGGAACGAGCACACACCGCGTTCCACCAGTGCCGTGCCGGAGCCGGCGGGCAGCGGGTCGCACGCCTGGCCGACGAAGGTGACCGGGCCGCTGATGGTGGTGTTCTCGTCCACCGGCGGGGTCGCGGAGGCCGAGACCGCCGTGTACTGCTCACCCGCGTACGGGCCGGAGTCGATCGTCGCGACCACGCGGTAGGGGTTGAAGTCCTCGTCCGTGCCGATCAGGAACTTGTTGTTCGGCGACAGCTCGGACTGGTGCGCGTTGCCCTCGGGCGAGATCTGCTGGCCACGGGCGGCGCGCTCCTCGTCCAGGGCGGCGTAGTCGGTCTCGGCGACGAGGGTGACGTTGCGGGGGTCGGTGACATCGAGCAGGACGTAGCCGCCGTCCCAGTAGTTCATGTTCATGACGTACCGGGAGCCGATCTTGTTCACCATCATGTCGTGGCTGAAGATCGAGGTCAGGTTGGCGGGCGTGGCCTGGTCGACGCCGAACAGCTCGACCAGGTCGAGGGTGTCGTTGACCATCACCGGGTGGTACGGGTCGGTGATGTCCATGATGTCGATGTCGGTCAGCTCCTCGTCGTCGACCAGGACGACGTAGGTCCGCCTGTCCAGGGCGCTGGTCCACATCCGCATGCTGTGCGTCTGGTTCGGGGTGGCGTCCAGGCCGCCAGCGGGGTTGGTGAAGTCGCCGGTGTGGAGGGTGACCGGCTGGGGGTGGGTCGGGTCGGTGACGTTCCACAGCGAGATGCCGCCCGCGTTGGCCGGGGTGGCGCCGGGGCAGGTCTCGTTCTGGTGGGCGAGCAGGTCGCCCTGGAAGTAGGCGTTGTCCACGTGCAGGATCTGGATGCCTTCGCCGACGTAGTTGCCGTCCGTGGTCGGGATGAACGCGTCGGTGACCTCGAACGGGTGAGCCGGGTCGTGCAGGTCGACCACGTGTACGCCGGTGGTCTGGCAGTCCGGTTCCCGGAAGGCGTTGAGGTAGGCGTAGTCGCCGAACGCGGTGACGTCCGCGACGCGGCCGGTCGTGCCTCCGGGGTGGGAGACCCCGGCCTTGCCGACGAGGGTCACGTTCCGGTTCACCGGGGGCAGGTGGCCCGCGGCGCCGCCGTGCTGGTCGTGGTCGACGACGCCCTCGCCGGGGAAGGCCTCCCGGCCGCCCCCGTGGTCGGGGTGGGCGCCGGCCAGGCCGGTGACCGTGGCGCCCAGCACGGCGGTAGCCGCACCCAGTACGCCCATTCTTCTTCTGAAGCCACGCATGTCACGCCTCCGAGCAGGGATGTCCCCCTCGCAGGTGGCACGGTACGACCTGAACGGGTGAAGCACCGGGTGAACTGTGTCGTTAGCCGAGCTACCCGGCCTGCGGCGGGCTTGGCTCCGGGTGACACTCGGTGGACAGGGGGCCGTCTACAAGGGACGGTTCACATTGACACCACAGCGCTCCCACGAGTTCCCGGACCTCATCCGCCCGATGCTGGCGGTCCTCGGCGACCTGCCGCAGGGACCGGGCTGGGCGTTCGAGTTCAAGTGGGACGGCGTGCGGGCGACGACGTACGTCCGGGACGACCGCCTCCGCGTCCTGACCCGCAACGACCTGGACGCGTCCCGCACGTACCCGGAGCTGCACGCCCTGACCGGTCTCCTGACCCGCCCGGCGGTCCTGGACGGCGAGATAGTCGCCCTGGACCCCGAGGGCCGCCCCAACTTCAGCCGCCTCCAGTCCCGCATCCACACCCGCCGCCCCACCGACGACCTCCTGCGCCGCATCCCGGTGTCGTACTACGTCTTCGACCTCCTCCACCTGGACGGCCGCTCCCTCCTGGGCGAGCCCTACACCCACCGCCGAGAGGCCTTGGCCGACCTAGACCTGCCGGCTCACCCGTCCATCCGCGTGCCTCCGTGCTTCACCGACCTCCCCGGCGAAACGGTCCAGTCCATCGCCGCCGACCACGGCTTGGAGGGCGTGGTGGCCAAACGCCTGGACTCCCGCTACGACCCCGGCCGGCGCTCCCCGTCGTGGATCAAGGTCCCGCTCATCCGCACCCAGGAGGTGGTCATCGGCGGCTGGCGCCCAGGCGAGGGCCGCCGCTCCGGCACCATCGGCGCACTCCTGCTGGGCGTCCCCACCCCATCCGGCCTCCGCTACGCCGGCAAGGTCGGCACGGGCTTCACGGCTCCAATGCTGTCCGACCTCCAATCCCGCCTACACCCCCTACACCGCCCCACCCCACCGTTCAAAGACGAGGTCCCCACCGACCACGCCCGAAACGCGCACTGGGTGAACCCGGTCCTGGTAGGCGAAGTCCAATTCCGAACCTGGACCCCGGACGGCCGCCTCCGCCACCCCAGCTGGCGCGGCCTGCGCCCCGACAAATCCCCCTCGGACATCACCGCTTGAGCTGCTGCCCTCACACCGCCGGCGGCCTGTCGCGAGGCGCCGAGGACGGTTCTCGCGGTCCCCGTCTCGTCGTCGGCGTCGCTGTGGAATTCTCTTTGGCCGGATGGTCGCGTGACAGGGGTGTGGGGGACGGGTGAAGACGCCCGAGGAGTGGATGCGCGACTTCGAGGCGAAGATCGCCGACGCGCAGGCGAAGGCGGCCGCCGTCCAGGAGGGTCTCGCGGGTGCGGGCGGGTCTGCGGCGCCTGCCGGGTGATCACCGAGTACCTCCCGCCGCCCGAGGACGAGCAGGACCGGGACGAGCGGCCCCGGTACACCTTCAACGAGGAGTACGAGGCCACCGCCCCGCCCCCGCCACCGGTGCGTCGACCGGCGCCTCGTGCCCACGAGGACGACGACTTCAGCGACAACTCGATCTTCAAAGACCGCTAGACCGGGCCGGGGGGAACTGTGTCCGAGGAGAACAGCACCACCACGTGGTCGACCGGCGCCGGTGTCGTGGACAGCGTCGCAGGCTTCGTCGACTCGCTGACCGCCGACTCGGAGGGCGAGGGCGTCGACGTCATCGACGTCGCGTTGGGAGGCGCGGGCATGGTGGTGGACCTGGTGGCCACCGCCGCCAACCCGCTGAGCATGCTCGCGTCCGCGGGCGTCGGCTGGCTGTTGGAGCACGTCGACTTCCTGCGCGAGCCGCTGGACGCGTTGCTGGGCAACCCCGACGAGATCAACGCCAACACCGACCACCTCAAACAGGCCGCGCTGGAGATGAGGACGATCGCCCAGGAGCACCGCGAGGACCTGCGCGGCGTGGCCGACTGGGAGGGCGAGTCCGCCGACGCGTTCCGGCGCGAGATGGAGCAGCTGGCCGGCGAGTACGAGGCGCTGGGCAAGACCATGGACGGCACCGCCGCGATCTACGCGTTGTCGGGCGCCCTGGTGTGCGAGCTGCGGTCGCTTGTGTTCGGCTGGATCTCCGACCTGGTCGGCGAGCTGATCGCGGGCGCGCTGATCGCCGCCGCGTCCGCCGTGGTCACGCTGGGCAGCTCCATCGCGGCGTTAGCGGGCTTCGCGGGCACCCGCGCGGCGATGATGGCGACCAAGATCGCGACCCGGCTGTCGAAGCTGGCGTCGGCGATGGCGCGCTTCGGCGGCCGCATGGCCAAGCTCGCCGCGTCCCTCGCGGTCGCCAGGGCGAAGGACACCTCCGGCACGATCACGTGGATCCACGGCGACGCGACGTCCCTGCCCGCACTCGACGCCGATCTCGCGGTGATGACGGGAAACGTGGCCCAGGTCTTCCTCACCGACGACGACTGGTCGAACACCCTCCAGGGCATCCACACCGCCTTGCGCCCCACCGGCCATCTGGTGTTCGAGACCAGGCGCCCCGAACGCCGGGCTTGGGAGGAGTGGGCCACCGACCCCGCCCACGTGGTCCTCGACATCGCCGGGGTCGGGCCGGTGGAGCACCGGCGCGAGGTCACCGACGTGACCCCTCCGTTCGTCTCCTTCCGCCACACCTACCGTTTCCTGTCGGCCGACACGGTGATCACCTCCGACTCCACCCTCCGCTTCCGCAGCCGCGAGGAAGTGGAATCAACCCTGGTCACCCGGGGCTTCCGCGTCCTGGACGTCCGCGACGCCCCGGACCGCCCTGGCCGCGAGTACGTGTTCATCGCCGAACGGGCGTACTGAGAAGGTCCGAGAACGCTTCCGCGACCCGCGCGACAGGCTGAACTCCAGCACCGGCCTGCGCATCCCGGTCGAAGCATTTCGGGCTGTTCAACGTGAATCGCTCGAACAGCCCGCGGACGTGGCCGGCATCCTCGTCGGCCTGCCGATCGTGGCCGGCCCGATCCTGTTCATCTCGCACCTGCTCCACGGCGCGCGGTTCACCGCCGGCGCGGCGAGGTCCGCCATGCTCGGGCTGGTCGCGCCGGCGGTGTTCGCCGTGGTGTTCGCCCACGTGGCACGCCGGTTCGGCTGGTTCGTCACGACCGCGGTGAGCTGGTCGGCCGTGCCGGCAGTCGACTTCGCGCTGTCGTTGCCGCACTTCTCGACGGCCGCCGCGTTCACCGTCACCGTCGCCACCGCCGCGCTCGCCCTGCTGCTGGTGCCGGCGGTCGAACCCGACCCGCCGGGTGCGCCGCGCCGACCGTCACCGCCGTGGGACCTGCCCGGCCGCGCCCTCGCGACCGGGCTGCTCGTCCTCGCAGTCACCACCGCCTCCGGCGCGCTGGGCCCGCTGTGGACGGGCCTGCTCGCACCGTTCCCGGTCGCGACGAGCGTGGTCGCGGGCTTCGTCCACGCCCAGCAGGGAGCCGCGGCGACCGGGCGCACGCTGGCGGGCGTGCTCGTCGGGCTGTTCAGCTTCGCGGTGTTCGGCCTGTTCGTCGCCGTGTTCGTCGAACGCATGGGCGGTGCCGTGTTCCTCGCCGCGGCCGGGGTGACCGTCGTCGTCCAGCTCCTGGTCGTCCGGGTGCGGCGGGCGCTGCGCGACAGGCGGGCGACAGCACGACGGTGACCACCGCGGTCACCCGCCCCTGCGGATGGCACCGATCGTGCCACCCGACACCTGAAGTCCGCCGCACGAGTCGCCTGTCGGCCTACGCCCGCCCGGGTCACTTGCGAGCGGTCGGGGGTGGGCCGGAATAGACGGGCGGCGTGCCGGTGTGGACGGGCGGGACGACCTCGCCGCCCTTGCGCACTCTGAACGACATGTCCGGGTAGCGCTCGTGCAGTGCGCCGACGAACTCGTCTGCCTCGTTCACGGTCGTCACCTCGACGCCCGTCCCGTCGACTGCCGGCCCTACCGCGGACACGGTCATGCCGCGGCCTTTCCAGTACTCGCGGTCGTCCATGACCCGCTCGCCGGCCGCCTTCATCTCGACCAGCGTGTACCTCGCGTCGCGGAACTCCGTCCGCACACCGGGCGCGGCCTTGGCCACCTCGGCGTCCAGACGTGGATCGGGCTTGCGGTAGACCACCATCATCGGCACGTCGTGGCGGAGCTCGAGCCCGGCGAAGGTGCCGGCGAACGACGAGTGCAGCAAGGGCTGGACCGCGGCTGCGGCTGCGTCCAGCGCAGGATCGACCGTCGCGCCGGTGGTCGGTGGGCTGCCGGGTCCGGTGGTGTTCCGCCCGCAGGAAGCCACGGTGAACACCGCTGCTACCAGCAGCGCCACCGCCGCTGCTCTGTGTGCCATCTCGACTCGCCTTCGGGCCTGGTTCCGTCCCCTCCGAGGACGGAAACAGGCGCCTTCCTGGTTGCTCGTTGCTCAGCCGGTGGTGGTGTTGAGCCGCACGCCCACCCTGGTCATCGCGTTCTGCAGGTCGGCGAAGTACACCACCCTGGAACACACCCGCCCGGGTGGCACCCAACCCTGACACGGCTGCTCGAAGCCGGATCCGGTCGCCATCCCGCTGATCACACCACGCGCCAGCACTCCGCCGTCGTTGGTCGGGCTGACGACGGGCCCTCCGCTGTCGCCGTTCCCGACGATGCCGATACCGCGCGTTCCTGTCACGTCGGAGCCCTGGACGAGGTTCGTCACCCGCGCGACACCGTTCGACGGCGGGTCGTACGTGATCGTGATGTTGGTGCCGGTGATCCGGATGTCGGAGCCTGGGCACACCGTGCCGGAGTAGGAGCCGGAGAGGCAGAACGCGTTGCCGGTGCTGTTGGGCGTCCAGCCGCGCACCGACACTCCGTCGTTGGTGCCTGGATCGCTTGCGGGCGGGTTCACGTAGCTGCCCCAGTAAATGGCCGCTCCATCGATCGCCGGCGTGAGGATGAGTTGCGCGTCGATATCGGTCGCACGGCCGGCCGGAATGGTGTCGCCGTAGACGATCTGCTGGGTGTTCCCGTTCGCGTCGGTGTACAGCGCGCTGCCCCACGTCCCTTCGCCACAGTGCGCCGCAGTCAGCAAATAGGTGGCAGCGCCGTTGAGGCCGGTCACCCCGAATGCACTGGTGCACGAGTTGCCGTTGGCGCGGCGGTGGATGTAGCTGCCGCCCCAGTACGGAGCGGAGTCGAACGCGCGACTGGTGAACGACACCGGGTCCGTGGCGGTGACCTTCAGCGGCACTGCGCTGTCGAGTGCGGGCACGACCTGCTTGGCCTGCTGCGGCGCGACGTCCGACGGCAGCCCGTGCAGCCCCACGTCCAGCCCGGTACCGTCCGGGCGCGGGCTGACCTTCATCATCCGCTGCCCGGTACGCTGCCCGTTGAACAGCGGCTTTCGCGAGATCCGGTCGGCCTCGGCCAGCAGCTCGGCCTCGGTGTAGGGCGCCTGCCGCACCGTGACCTCGACGCCATCCGCCGTCGCCGCCTTGATCCGGTCGGCGACCGCCGCAGGCGGCGCGCCTTTCCAGTACAGCGACACTTTCCTGTTCTCCGGGTCGACAACGACTCCGGAAATTCCCTCGGCCGCACCGCTCGTGCGGATGTCTTTGACGACGTTGTCGATCTTCTCCTGGTTTTGCCAGATGGAATCCGTGATTTTGATGCGTACCGGATTCTTGACGTCCTCACCGGCCAGTGCAGACGGCGGTGACGACAGGAGAAGAACGGCGGCACAGGTGAGTGCAGACGCGTATGTCGTACGCGATTTCATGAATCCCCCCGGTCTCATGCAATTCGTCTTGATCGTGGCAGCGCTCCCATCGACGCCACAAGAGTCCGCTCGGAGTAGTCACGCACGCCGCCCGGGTGCAGCCACCGGTTGGTGCCCACGAAGTCCGACCGGCGGTTCGGCTCGCGGTGACGGTGGTGATGGGCATGGCCGTCACCACTCCCGGCCGACGGGTCGGTCAGCCCTGACGGTTCCCGCCGGTCTCGGTCCGGTGCCCGATCGCGGCGATGAGCGCGGCGAACACCGTGCTGTAGAAGGTGAACACGACCGACTGCTTGAACTCCTGGTGCGTCGGCTCCTCGCGCATGCGGTGCACGTTGGCCAAGACCGAGAGCGCCGACCCGGCCACGACGACCAGGGCCATGAACGTGTCGAACTGCGGCGGGCTGTTGGCCATCAGGGTGTTCGCCACCCAGTCGCGGGCGACCTGGGGGTAGAGGGCGTGGCTTCCGCCGACGTTGCCGACGACCATCAGCATCGACCAGGACGTGCCGACGCCCAGCGCGCCCAGCAGCACGCCCCGGCGCCCGCGCCCGGCCCGCACCGTCCCGGTGAGCTGGTCGACGACCAGCAGGCCGAGCACGCACAGGGCCGTCAGCACCGACAGGAACAGCAAGAACGGGACTGTGAAGACGAGCCCGACGAGCAGCAGGCCGAGCCCGATGACCAAGGCGTTGCCGACGACCGTCAAGCCCACCATCCCGAGCACGGACGCGAAGTCCGACCCGTCCGAGAAGAACGCGATCCAGGACAGGACGGCGAGGACCACCAAGAGCCCCCACACCCACCAGTCCCAGCCGCGGACCCACGCGGAGGCCGCGAGGAACCACGGGCCGATGGTCCTGACCACCCAGTGCACCGCCGCACCCACCCACGCCACCGCGTGCAGCCCGGCCGCCGCGAGGGGCACCATGAGCAGCGCGTTGAGCACGAACACGGGCTCCCGGTACCGCGCGGCGAGAGCGAGAACCGCCAGCAGGAAGACCCCGGTCGCCCAGATGAGGCACGTCAGCAGCAGCGGGTACGCCGGCAGGGCTCGGTTGACCGCGGCACTGGCACCTGCCAGCCACCGCAACGACGCCCACCCGTCCCGGGCCGCGAGCTTCGCGGTCCCCTCGGGCAGGCTGAACGCCGCGAACACCGCCCCCACCGCCGCGTACAGCAGCACCACGGCCGGGAACACCACGACGATCCAGAGGCAGCCCAAGCGCTTCGCCCAGTAGCCGGTGACCTCCCGGCCCCGGTACTCGACCTGGAACCTCCCCACCGCTGTCCCTCGCCGTGTCCGCCGCAGCACTCGATCTATACCGGCGGGCAGCGAGAACGTTTCGGGACACGGCGGCCATTACCCGAACGGCCCAGCAGCACAGCGGAGGCACACCCAAAACTCCAGGTGTCGGGAACGTCCGCTCCTTGACTTCCGGGAGGTTACGTCCGTGAGTCACGCCGGCTTGGCACTGGAAGCCACCCTGCCGGCGTCAACAGCTCGGGGACGGCTACTCGGGGCCGGTGAGTCGACCGATCGTCTGGACCAGCTCCGCCAGGGTGCCGCCGTGCTCGTAGAGCCGTTGCTCGGAGGCCCCGTAGCGGATCACGACGTAGGTGACGTCGCCGGCGGTGGAGCCTTGATCGTTGCCGCCGCCCACCGTCTCGGTGTGCCAGGAGAACGTCACCTCCCCCACTTCCTGATAGGGGATCTTGAAGGTGCGGAGCCGGCCGTGATGACCAGCCCACCCAGCACCACCATCGCGACGTTCAGCGGTAGCAACGCCATTCCCCACGGTCGCACCACCGACGGACGACCTCGCCGGACGCCGCTCCTCTTCATCACCGGCAGAGGCGACGCCCAGGTACCGCGCCGATGGCGTGAGTCCGGCCGGAAGTGCCGCCGACCCGCGGTTCCTGGCGCAGTGCCTTGGACATCCTCGCGAAACGTCCGACCGTCCTACCCGAGACCTGCACGTGTGTCGGCGTAGTACGAGTTCACAGCCGGTTGACCGGTGTAGTTGGGCCCGGCTTGATCGTCGGCACCGAGGTACTCGAACGGCAAACGCACCTGCCGGCGTCCGGTGCACGTGATGCGGCGACGTCGTGCGTCATAGTCGAACCCGGCCGACCTCAGCACCCCGGCCAGCCGCCGACGCCACGGGCGGCCCTGCTCCGACACGACGGCAGCCAGGTCCAGGTTCGCCACCAACAGACCGTCGGCGGCGAGCCACGACGCCGCGCGGGCGAGGACGTCGAGCTTGTCGCCGACGTAGTGCAGGCCGTGGACGCAGGTCACCAGGTCGAAACAACGCTCCGGGGTGAAGGAACCCACCGATGTCGTCACGAACTCCACCCTGGGATGCGGCGGCCCCGCGAAGAAGTCCACGAGGTCGACACCGGTGACATGCAGCCTCGGGTCGTCCACCAGGCGAGCACACTCCAACAGCGCCGTGCCGGTACCACAACACAGGTCGAGCCAGCGGAAGACCTCAGCTCCACGGGCCAACCGTTCGGTGATCAGGCCGACCACGTCGATGCCGAGCTCGCGACCATACCCGTTCGAGCCGGTGAGCCCACGTTCACGGTTCATGGCGCAGTTCGCGACCACCGAGGAACGCTCCAACGCCTGATCGTCCAGCAACCGAACCATGATTCACCCTAACCAGCGAAACCACCGTGCCAACCCAGACCACGAACGAGCCCACAGCGCATCCGCTCCTCAACACGAGAACGCGTCCCCTGGCGACCAGCGGCAACGCTTCCGACGCACACATCGGTACGGGGCCGTTTGCGTGTCAGGAGCCGACAAGTCTGGTTGGTCTCCTCCCCCAGTGAGCCTTTCGTGATGCGCCCGGAGCAGATGCCGCCGTCCGGCACCGCGTTCAGGTCCACTGTGGAGGTTCCGGCGGCGATGGTGTCGCGGACGAAGGGACGCTGGAGGAAGGCGCGAAGTTTGTTCATCAGCGGGCCCGTGACCTGGCTGCCGCTGGAGTCGGAGAGTTCGGTGTACCAAGACCAGAAGCCGCGCAGGACCGCGACTCAACGCCAGGGGATCAACCCGAACGACCCCACGCTCGAGGCGTGGTTCCCGTACGTCCGCACCTCGACCGAACCGACCACCGCCGCGAACTACGAGATGTTGGCGCGCGCCTACGTCCTTCCCTGGGTCGGCAAGCGGCCGATCCAGGACTTCCTGCCCTCCGTGGTCGCGGCGCTGCACGAGCACCTGTTGACGCAGGGCCGACGGAAGCGGAACACGAACTGGGAGATGTACCAGCTCTGGCTCGACGCCCGAACCGCCAAGCGCGAGATCCGGCCGCGCGAGATCGCCGACAAGGTGGGCGTCTCCTACGCGGCAGCCCGCAAGGCGGTCCGGCGGTACGAGGTCGGTCGAGTGCCGACCAAGCCGGAACCAGGGCTCGCGGCCAAGAGCGTGCACATCATGCTCAGCTCGGCAATTGAGCACGGCGGTCCGCTGGAAGTACCTCAGCAGCAACCCGACCGATGGGGTGAAGCCGCCCACGGTGCCCCGCCGCTCACACAACACGTGGAGTCCCGAGCAGATGGCGCGGTTCCTCAAGGTCGCCAGCACCGACCGGCTGTTCGGGCTGTGGGTGCTCGACGCCTCGACCGGGATGCGCCGGTCCGAGCTGTGCGGGCTCAAGCGGGCCGCGCTCGACCTCGACGCGGCGGTCGTCCGTATGACCTCGACCCGCGTCGTCGCGGCGGGTGCGGTGAGGGACGGCAGCGGGAAGAGCGCGCGGAGTCGGCGAGCGCTGGCCTTGGACAGGTTCACCGTCCAGGCGCTCCGAACGCACCTCAAGCGGCTCGACTCGGAGAAGGCGAACTGGGGTGACGGCTACCAGGACCACGGGCTCGTCTTCTGCTGGGAGGACGGCCGGCCGATCTACCCCGACACCATCACCGAGCAGTTCAACCGCCTGGTCGACCGGGCTGGACTCCCGCCCATCCGGCTGCATGACCTACGTCACAGCTACGCGACGATCGCACTCCGCTCCGGAGTCCACCCGAAGATCGTGAGCAGCCGACTGGGCCACGCCACGGTCGCCTTCACCCTCGACACCTACTCGGCGGACATCCCCGACCTCGACCAGCAAGCCGCAGAGGACATCGGCGGCCTGTTCCTGCCGCC
The DNA here is from genome assembly GCF_003634995.1 of Saccharothrix variisporea. Classification (GTDB taxonomy): domain Bacteria; phylum Actinomycetota; class Actinomycetes; order Mycobacteriales; family Pseudonocardiaceae; genus Actinosynnema; species Actinosynnema variisporeum. Next base: position 1,987,315 of record NZ_RBXR01000001.1, read on the forward strand.
GGCCGACGAGGAGTCCGCCTGACCTAGAAACACCCGATTTGCTACCACTTTTGCTACGGCGGTGTGGTCGCGACCACTTCAGCGCGCCCGGATAAAGCAAGATCCCCTCTGACCGTGCTGGTCAGAGGGGATCTTTGCGGTGTGGGCGATACAGGGATCGAACCTGTGACCTCTTCGGTGTGAACGAAGCGCTCTCCCGCTGAGCTAATCGCCCGTATTTGGTTTTCCTGCCCCGCTCTCGCGGTGTGTCCATACCCTACAACATCAACCCGGCTAGCTAAAAATCGGGCTGGCCAACCACGGCCAGTCGAGGCCGAACCAGCCTCCGACCAGCGCGAACGCCCCGAGCAGCCAGCAGGTAGCCACGACCACCAGGCCGGTGGCGGCCAGCACCAGGGCCTTCACGGCCAGGTTCTGGCGCTTGAGCCACTCGACCCACGCGTCGTAGTAGCGCTTGGCGAAGCGCAGCACGCGGCCGGCCCACTCGAACTCCGTCGCCAGGATCGCCAGGCCGGCGAAGACGACGAGCCAGCCCGGACCGGGGTACGGGATCATGAGGACGCCGGCGACCAGCACCAAGCCGCCCACCACGCCCACGCCGATGCGGTAGGTCAGGTTCAGGGCCGGGTTGCGGCGGAACCAGTGGCGGTGTTCCGGCTTGGTCTCGTCGTGTTGCTCGGTGGTCACCGACACATCATCGCTCACGACGCCTCCACTTGGCCGGAAGCCAGCTTGTTCGTCGGCTTCGCGGGCGCGGTGCGGCCCGGTTCCAGGGAGATCGCGAACAGCTGGTGCTTGTGCGCCTCCTGGGACCAGGTGAGGCGCTCCAGCCCACCGGACTTGACGTCGAAGGTGGCCAGGGCGACGGGCTCCGGTGTGCTCGCGCCCCACACCACGTAGACCTGGTCCGAAGCGTTGTTCGGCGGTAGGGCGGTTTCGACGACCATCGCGTCGTCGGTGCCGGACAGCAGGACGCCGAGCTTGTCGCCGGACTCCGAGCGCAGCACGGCCCGGTTGGTGTCCGGGTCGGCGGCCATCCGCAGGGCCTGGTCCAGCAGGGCCACGCGTTGCTGCTGCTCAGCGACCTGGTCACCTAGCTGGCCGATGCGCACCCCGCCGAACACCACGGCGGCCACGAGCACGACGGCTGCCGCTGCGGCCAGCAGGCGCGGGGCGGTGTTGCGCTTGCGGTCCAACGGGATCGGGCGCGCCACCACCGGCGTCGCGTGTTCCTGCGGTGTGTGCTCGACGGCGGTCATCAGGCGTGCCTTGAGCCGGGCGGGTGGGTCGTACTGCTGCACGGAACCGCCCAGCGCGGCGGTCACCTCTTCGGTGGACCGCACCGTCTCCTGGCACCGCGCGCAGCCGGGCAGGTGGGCGCGCAGCAGCGCCTCCTCGTCCGGTTCGAGCGAGTGCATCGCCCAACCGACCGCGAGCTCCTCGTGAGGGCACCAGTCGTCCCTCCGCTCCCCGGTCACCGATGTGCTCCCGTCGTCTCGCCGCCGGTTTCGCCGGCCCATGCCGTCCGCAGTGACGTGCGCAACCTCCGGATCGCCGCGAACGTCCGCGACTTGACCGTCCCCAGCGGGATGCCGGTCAGCGCCGCGACTTCTATCTGCGTGTAACCGCCCAGGTACGCCAGGGCGATCACCTGCCGCTGGTCCTCGGGCAGCCGTTGCAGCGCCGCCCGCACCTCCGCGCCGACCACGCCGGTCAACGCCGCGTGGTCCGCGCCCTCCGCCGGCGGCACCGTGCGCTCGGACACCTCGTCGGTCAGCGGCACGTTGCGCCGCCGCCGCGTGTCCTCGCGCCGCACGGCGTCCACCGCGCGGTGGTGGACGACGGTCATCAGCCACGTCCCGAAGCTGCCGCGCGACGCGTCGTAGCCGCTGGGGTTGCGCCACAGCACGAGGAACGCCTCCTGGACGACGTCCTCGGCGAGGTCCGGGTCGACGCACACCCGCCGCGCCAGCGAGTACGCCGGGCGCGCGTAGCGGTCGTAGAGCTCGCCGAACGCACCGCGGTCACCTTCGGACACCCGCTGCACCAGCGCGCTGTCGGAGGGTCGCCCGTCGGGGCCGTGTCCTGGCGCCGGTGCGGGTGAGTCAGCCACCAGAGATGTCCTCACGTCCAACATTCGCGCAACAGCCGGTACCGGGTTCAGGTTAAACCCAGCAAGATGTGGAGCGGCGCAGATGGCACGGACACGCAACGCAGCGACTTGGTCGCCCAACGGAGTCCCATTGGCCCGGATGGGTGATAAACCACCCGATGTCGAGCGTTCCTCGCCACATACACGTCACATCTAGAGAATCCGGTCGTTTCCTTGACGGGGAAGGGAGAAGTGGGTAACGACGATGCGCAACGACCACGTGACGCTCCGCTCAACAGCGGTCTTCGACCTGTTGGCGCCGAGGACACCGGCAGTGCCGGTGCAGGTGGAGCTTCGATATGACACGAAAGATCCGTACGCGGTGGTGGCCGCCTTCCGCACCGGCCGCGCCGGTTGGGTCGAATGGGTGTTCGCCCGCGACCTCCTGGCGGACGGCCTGATCGCGGACGCGGGCGACGGCGACGTCCGGATCCGCCCCGCCGCCGACGACCCGGAGGTCGTCGTGATCGAACTGAGCTCCCCGTCCGGCCACGCCATGTTCGAGGCGTCCGCGCAGGAGCTGGCCGACTTCCTGGACCGCACCTACGACGTGGTCGTGCCCGGCAACGAGCACCTGTGGGTGGACGTGGACGAGGCCCTGACCCACCTGATCTCGAACGACTTGACCTAAAAGCGCAGGTCGCGGGCCTGCCGGGGGCTAAACGACCCCCCGATTTGATCCCGCGTGGGGGGATGTAATAAAGTTCCTCCTGCACCGAGAGAGACCGGAACGGCAAGACCCCAAAAGGGTAAAAGGTCCGGGAAATCACGGAGCATGCGGATGTAGCGCAGTTGGTAGCGCATCACCTTGCCAAGGTGAGGGTCGCGAGTTCGAGTCTCGTCATCCGCTCGGCAGAGGGCCCCTTGGGCTCAGGCCAGTCTTCCTGGTGCTAGCCTTCAGGAATCTTGGCGGAGTGGCCGAGTGGCTTAGGCAAGGGCCTGCAAAGCCCTGTACACGGGTTCGATTCCCGTCTCCGCCTCGGACGATTAGCTCAGCGGGAGAGCACTACCTTGACACGGTAGGGGTCACTGGTTCAATCCCAGTATCGTCCACAACAGAAGTGCAGGTCAGCGGCCCGGTAGGCGATCATCGCCCACCGGGCCGCTGTCGTTTCGACCGCCTCGCCCGTGAGCGACGCTGTGGAGCAGGACGGCTCCAGTCTGCAGCTCCTCAAGTACCCCGCAGCTCAGACACAGCTCGTGGCTTCCGTGTCGGGACGCCCGAGCGCCGTTCTCGACCGTCCATCGACCGTGAGATACGTCTCATGGTCGGTCGTGTCGGTCGTCTCCTCGCGGTGCCGCTGCGGTCTCGGATGCGTCCGAAGGCTGCCAACGTGTGTTCGTCCGAACTGGCGAGGGTGTGCAGGTAGCGCTCCGTGGCATGAAGGCTCGCATGGCCCAGTCGCTCGCGCACCATCTGCTAGCCCCACCGCACACCGGTCTCGACCGCGACCTCCACCATCAGCCGCCACGGCTCCCCCGGCAACGCCTCCAGCACAGCGTCGAGTTCACCCGGCTCCAGCACCCGCAACAGCACCGGCGCCACGACCGGACCCCGCACCGCCGAACGACTCAACCAGCCCCTCTGGGGGATGTCAGCGGTCGATCTTGGCGATCGCGACCTTGAAGCCCATGCTCCTAATGGACTGCGCATGGGTGCGCAGCGCGGCCCGGGTGAAGAAGTACATCGACTTCTTCAACGGCCCTGGCCTGCCGGTGGCAATGGCGTAGACGACCGTCCAGTCCGAGGGCTCGCCGAACTCCGCGGCCGGGTCCAACTCGTGCAGCTTCGCCATCAGCTTGGCCTTGTAGTCGTCGTTCGACACGATCAACTGGGCGGACACCGAGCCCTGCTGGAACAGGTGGCTCATCTTGTCCGAGCCGTCCATCCGCTTGACGCAGATGAGCTTCTTGTCCGGCGTCAACTGGTCGCAGATCTCAACCCGCTCACCGGCGCTCCCCCGGTAGAAGTCCTGGTCGAGCAGGGCGTACCCGCGCTGCCGGCAGCTGTGGCGGTTGTAGCGGTCCTCGCCGTACTTGCCCTCGACGTGCGCGGTCAGGTACTCGTCGTCCCACTCCGGCAGTCCGAGCTCGTCGGTGAGGTCCAGGATGTGGTCGGCCAAGTAGCGGTCCACGAGCTCGGCGTAGGCCCGGTCGACTCGGAACCAGGCGCCCGCCGTCACGGCGTAGTCCTGGCACGTGCCGTCGACCTCCCGGCGAACAAGACCGACGACGTAGCGCCGAAGGTCCTCCTTCGAGCCGATCGGCTGCCCGGCCGCGTCCAGCGGCCGGATCTTCACGCACTGCAACGGGTCCTGCCATCCGTCCAGGGTGTCGATGGCGCTGTAGACGTCTTCGGTGATCAACTGGCTCAGGGGCACCTCGCGCCGGTAACGGGACACCCGGTAGGCGTCGGCGACGACCTCCACCTCGTCGGGCATCGCGAAGCCGACTTCCGGGTCACGCGCGCGCATGCACTCGGCGATGCGCGCGTCCAGTTCCGCGATCCGTTCTTTGTCGGTTTCCCTGCGGAAGTAGTCCAGGAACGGGAAGTGGTCCCGGTACGACATCGACTCGTAGAGGTCCAGCGCCCGGCGCAGCTTCGTCGTCAACTCCGCCAGGGCGAACGTCTCGTCGAAGTCCAGTTGCAGCGAGTCGGCACCCTTCGCACTGCGCGCGAACCCGTCGATGACGACCTGGCCGCCGAACTTCCTGATCCACTCCTCATCGGTCAACAGGCCCAGAGCGAACATCGCGCCGGGCAGCGCGAGCCTGCTCATCGCATTGCGCTTGCCCTTGCCCAGACCGCGGGCCTCGGCCAACGTCAGACTGTTGGCGGCGATGCAGTTGGCGGTGACCTTGAGCCCGAAGTCCGGCTCGACGTCCGCGTGGTCGATGGCGTGGAATCCGGTACCGAAGGTCACGGCGAAGACCCTGCCGTGCGCTTTGACCAACAGCACCGCCCCGGCCGACTTCGACGTCGGAGGGCGCTCCTCCGACGAGGCCACGATCGGACTCAGGTAGTCGAACCACGTCACCTCATGCGCCGGAGTGTCACGCACGAACAGCAGCCACTCCATCGACCCATCCGGCGGCGGGACCAGCGCGCGCGACCGAAAGTGCTCGTAGCCGCGCAAAGTCGCCTGAGCGAGCTCGACCTGGCTCTTCAGCAGGTACAGAGTGATGCGCACGGCGCACCTCCGAGCACGAAACGTCCTCACCGGACGCTACGTGACCTTCGCACAAGCACCGACTACACGATCGAGCGAAGCTACCGAGCCAGCCGGGCGAACGCACGTTCGACGACTTCGCAGAACGGTGGCGGAACTCCGTTCGACGTGCCACCCGAACTAGTCAAGCACCCGATCCTGTGGTTGGCGCTTGAGTCTTCCCGTCAACGGAGTGGCCAGTTCACGACACTCCGTGGCGGCTCTCCACCCTCTCGCTGAATGACGTCGAGAACTACACCGCCCCGCATGCACGGCCGCACGGCCGATGAAGTCACTCGTCGCGGTACCAGTCCTCACCACCAGACGTCAGGGCTCTGTTCAAGTATTCCGCAAGGTCACTGGCGACAACCCTTCTCTCGTCGTCCTCGTGTTGCCACACCAGCACGCCGGGTCGGCCGTCCGAGAGGAACGCGAACTGGTCACCCCCACCGTTGTCACCGAAGAACAGCAGTCCTTCGAAACCCTCATACAGACCGGCAAACTCTGATCGAGTTCGGAAGTCTCGGTTATCGGACAGGATCCGGTCGACCGACCACACGACGTCCACCAGGAACGCTCCCTGGACGCCGTTCGTCTCAGCAAGCAGCGACAGCAGGTCATTCGGCAGAGGCGCATCGAGCTGCTCCGCGACCTCGCCCAACCGCGCCTCCTCCGCAGGTGGGAAGAAGCGTGCGTCGGGAAGCAGTGCGGACATCATCTCGACCCACATCGGCAGTACCCAAGCTCTCTCGTCAGTTACCTGATTCTCGATGCGAACATGTCGCCAAGCTGGTCATCGACGTTGCCCCTCACCGCAGGCCGGATCAACTACCGCACCGTCGGAGCTCCTCTACAGCCAGACATCGGGGTGGCTCGGTGGTTCGACCCCGGTCGACAGCCGAGATCAAATGGCGATTTGGCGGCGACGGGAACCCGGTGGAACCTGTCGCCGTGCGGTGCAACGAGCCGGTACGACCGGCTCTGACCTGCGCGAACTGCCTCGAGCGCAGGCCAGAGCCTCACCGTCGCCTCTTTTTGACACGGTAGGGGTCACTGGTTCAATCCCAGTATCGTCCACAACAGAAGTGCAGGTCAGCGGCCGGTAGGCGATCATCGCCCACCGGCCGCTGCCGTTTCGACCGTGGTCCCCGACCGTGAGGTACGTCTCACGGTCGGGGACCACGGCGGCTCGCGTGGCCCTGTCGTTCGCGCACTGCCTGGAGGGCGGCTCCGCGGCGGATGCTCGTCGGTGTCGACTCATTGCGCCCGGTCTGGGCGGTCCTTGCCGACCGCACGTCGACCCCGCCCGCGCTCCGACTCCGGCCGGCGGGGTTCAGGGGGTCGCGTATCGCGGGCGTCCGGTGGGTTGGAGGGTTTGCGTCGTCACGCCCTTGGTGTCGACGTGGGACTCGACCAGTTCGAACGCGATGTCCGGACCGGTGTGTGGGAAGAGCCGCGTGCCCTGGCCGACGACCACCGGGACCACGAGCAGGGTCAGTTCGTCCACCAGGTCGTTCGCCAGCAGCCAGCGGACCAGGGCGCCGCTGCCGTGGACCTGGAGTTCGCCGCCGGGCTGGGCCTTCAGGTTCTCGATCTGCGCGACGAGGTCGCCGCGGAGGACGGTGGTGTCCTTCCAGCGGGGTGTGGTGAGGGTGGTCGAGGCGACGTACTTCGGGGTGTTGTCCAGGGCCACGCCGATGGGGTGTGCGCGCATCTCCTCGACCGTGCCCCAGGAGCGGGCGAACAGCTCGTAGGTGTGCCGGCCGAACAGGAACGCCTCCGCTCGCTGGTAGGTGTCCGTGATGAGCGCCCTGGTGTCGTCGTCGCCCTTCCCCAGGGCCCATCCGCCGCGGTCGAAACCGTTCCTGGGGTCGTCCGACGTGGCGCCGTTGCCCTGCATCACGCCGTCGAGGGTGACCTGGGTCATGGTCGTCAGCTTCATGGTCGCCGGTCCTTCGCCTTGGCACCGCCCGCGGTGGGCGGTCTCGTCACCACCACGAACGGGATCGCCGCGATCCGACACCTCGGGGTGAAGATTTTTTCCAGGCGGTTCCGATCAGGGGGCGATGGTGCGGGGCCGTCGACAGCGCGGCCGGCGCGCCTACCTCGGCCTCGGTGAACCACGGCCGGTCGGCGTGGCGCAAGACGGCCGCCGCTTCCCAGTAGACGCCGTCGACGACCAGGCGGCGGCTGGGGGACTGCGGCCGGGTGGACGTGCGGCTCGTCCGGTGCTCCCGGGCATGCCGCAGGCGCGGTGCGGGTATCCCTCGGTCGAATGAACGACGATGCCGAAACCGTGGAGCTGAAGCCATGCCTTGGGTTCGCCGACACCGCCGCGCCACGCCGTACAGCTGGTTCCGCGGCACCACCGTCCGCAGCCACTACCGCCGCCCGCCGGGCAGTGTGCCGTGGTTGCCGATCGTGGTCGCCGTGGCCGTGATCCTGCTGATCATCGCGCTCTTCTGACCGGAGTAACCCCCCGTCCGCCGTTTGCGACATCCCGGGTGTGGGCTGCTGCCGCGACGGGAGGGCCGATGGAGGACGAACGCGTCGTGCTGCTGGTGGTCGAGCCGGACCCGGACGTCGACCCGGACAGCGCCGACCGCCTCGCGCGCCGGCTGCGGGCCGAGGTCGCCCAGCTCGACGTCGACACCCGGCTGGCCGTGGACGGACCCGTGCCGGAGGGCGCCAAAGGCGTCGACGCGGCGACCCTGGGCGCGGTCGTGGTGTCCCTGAGTGCGGCCGGTGGGGTGTTCCCGCTGGTCATCGAGACGGTTCGGGACTGGCTCGCCCGCCAGGCCGCGCGGCACCGGGTGTCGGTCACCATCGACGGGGACACCATCGCGCTGGAGCGGGCGTCCGCGGACGAGCGGCGGGTGCTGGTCGACGCCTTCGTGCAGCGGCACTCGGGGTGACGCCGTGGGCCGGCGGGTCGCGCTGCTGATCGCGACCTACGAGTACGAGGACACCGGGCTGCGCCGCCTGACCACCCCCGCGCACGACGCCGAAGCCCTCGCCGAGGTGCTGGCCGACCCGTCGATCGCCGGGTTCGAGGTCACCACCCTGGTCAACGAGCCGCTGCACCGCGTGGGCGCGGCGATCGGCGAGTTCTACCGCGACCGCCGCCGCGACGACCTGACCCTGCTGTACTTCACCGGCCACGGCCTCAAGGACGACGAGGGCCGCCTGTACCTGGCGATGACCAACACCCACCGGGACAACCTGCTGTTCACCGGCCTCCCGGCCGAGCAGGTCGACCAGGCGCTGGAGAACTGCGCGTCCCGCCAGAAGGTCCTGGTGCTGGACTGCTGCTACAGCGGCGCCTTCCCGCCCGGCCGCCTCGCCAAGGCCGACACCACCGTCCACACGCTCGAACGCTTCCAGGGCCGGGGCCGAACGGTGCTCACCGCGTCGGACGCCACCCAGTACTCCTTCGAGGGCGACCGGCCGCACGGGCGCGCCACGCAGTCGGTGTTCACCCGGTACCTGGTCGAGGGTCTGCGGGACGGCAGCGCGGACCTCGACGGCGACGGGGACATCACGGTGGACGAGCTCTACAGCTACGTCCACGACCGGGTGGTCGAGGAGGTGCCGCAGCAACGCCCGAAGAAGCAGGACGACGTGCAGGGTCGCACGGTCATCGCGCGCAACGTCAACTGGACCCTGCCCACCCACCTGGCCAACGCGCTCGCTAGTCCCCTCCCCGCCGACCGCCGCAACGCGCTCGACGGCCTGGCCCACCTCCGCCGGGTCGGCAACGACGTCGTGCGCGCCCGAGCCGAAGAGGAGATCCACCGCCTGACCGAAGACGACAGCCAGGAGGTGTCCACCGCCGCCACCGCCCTCCTCGCCGGCGCCCCGGCTGCCCCTCCCCCTGCCAAGCCGCACCCGCCCCGGCCCGCGCCACCCCGTGCCGGATCCGCGCTCCGCCGCGCCCTCACCTCACGCCGCGCCCTGATCGCACTCGTCGCCGCCGCAGCCCTGGCCGTGACCGCGGTCCTCTGGCTGAACCGCGACCAAAGCCCGTCCAACACCTCGCCGGAGGCCCGCGTCATCGCCGCCACCGCCGAACGACTCCTGCTCAGTCCCGACGCCAAGACCCTCGCCGGCTTCAGCACAGACGCCGGCGAACGCGTCCACCTCTGGGACCTCACCACCGGCCAGGACATCGACACCCTCGACGCCAACACCCCGGTCTTCAGCCCAGACCCCAACACCATCGCCCTGAGCTCGGGACCCGGAACCGCGGTGCTCTGGGATCGAACCACCCACCTCGCCCGCGCGACCCTCCCGGGCAGCAACGCCGGACCAAGGGTCGCGTTCACCCCGGACGGCAAGACCCTCGCCACCGCCGGCACCTGCGCCTGCGACCCGCCGTTCGACAACCCGGTCCACCTCTGGAACACCGAAGACGGACAGGAAAAAGCCGCGCTCACCGGCCACACCAACGGCGTCCAGGACCTGTCCTTCAGCCGCGACGGCCGCCTGTTGCTCACCGCCGCGGTCGACCGCACGACCCGCGTGTGGGACGTCGCCACCGGCAAGAACACCGCCACCCTCGACGCCGGCTACACCGCCCGGTTCAGCCCCGACAGCACGCTCATCGCCGCAAGCAGCCACTTCACCGAGAAGATCAGCCTGTGGGACACCACCGGCCGCCGCATCCGCCAACTCGACACCACCGGCGAACCGGTCTCGTTCAGCACCGACGGCAAGACCCTTGTCACCACCGGCTTCGACCGGAAAGCGGTGCAGTTGTGGGAAGTCGCGACCGGCAAGCTCGTCGGCACGACCACCCCGGACGGCCCGTGGGCGGTCAGCCCCGACCACCGGACGGTCGCGGTCGGCGCGCCCGACCACTCGGTCCTCCTGGTCGACGCCAGGACCACCGCCACCCAGCGCACGCTGACCGGCCACACCGCCCGCGTCACCGACCTGACCTACAGCGCGGACGGCCGGACCCTGGTGTCGGCCGCCGGTGACGGGACGATTCGCGTGTGGACGGTGAGCTGAGGGCACACACGAAAGACGCTCGCGATGTTCTCGGGCCGAAAACATCGCGAGCGTCCAACGGAAACAGCATTAGGGGTAGGAGTTCACGTACACCGGCACGCCGACCTTGGTCGTGTCGGCAGCCTCGCCCACGCCGTTGACGACGTGGTCGATCGTGCCCGCGCTGAGGTTCACGGTCATGATGTGGTGCAGCCGCACGCCGGGCGTGGACGGCACCTCGAAGCCGTTCTCCGTGTGGATGGACGGGTTGTTCTGGTTGAAGACGTAGACACCGCCGCCGTGCAGGGTGTGGTTGCGGACGCGGTCGGCGACCTTGTAGGCGGCGTAGCCCTCGACGTCGCCGTTCATCCAGTCGGCCTGCGTGGGCGGGTCGTAGGGCAGTTCGTTCTGGTACAGCACGGTGGTGCCGTGCTCGCCGTTCCAGACCGTGTTGTGCCGCTGGAAGTGCTCGACGAACAGGCCGGTCGCGGTCACGTGGTCGCCGTTGACGACGACGCCGGTGCGGCCGGTGTTGGTGTTCCAGCGCTGGGTGTCGGTGAAGCCCTCGACGCCGTGGTCGCCGCGCCACACCCACGTGTGGTCGATGAGGACGTTGTCGCTGTTGACCTCCAGCGCCGTGTCGGTCTTGCCGACGTGCGGGCCGCCGACGCGGAAGTACACATCGGACAGCGTGGTCGGGTTGCCCGGCACGCTCCAGCCCCGGTTGTTCTTGCTGCCCACGCGCAGCAGCACCGGCGACTCCTCGGTGCCCGCGTCGACGGTGACGCCCGCGACGACCACGCCCGGCACGTCGGCGACGTCGAGCGGGATCGCGCCGCCGACCGCGGTCAGCGTGGCGTGGCCGAGGCCGAGCACGACCGTGCCGGGGCGCTTGACCTCGATGCTGCGCGCGATGTCGTACACGCCGGGGGTGAGCAGGAGGTGCTTGCCGCGGGCCAGTTGGCGGTTGATCTCGCGGACGGAGTCGGTGGGCTTGGCGACGAAGAAGTCGGTCAGCGGGACCGTCCGGCCGGGGGTGGGGCCGTCTGCCCACGAGGTGCCGCGGCTGTCGCGGCGGGCCTGCGGGACGCGGACCTGGTAGCCCTCGTCGTCGACGAACAAGTACGGCTTCTCGCGGCTGATGGGCGTGCGGTCGAGGGTCGTGTAAGGCGGGTTCGGGAAGGCCGAGTCGTCCGGTGCGCCGACCACGCCGGAGAAGACCTGGTTCCACACGCCGTTGGACCAGCCTGCCACCTCGCTGTTGCGGGTCAACCACTGCTGCTGCGAGCCGTTGACGACCTGCGGCAGCTTCGAATCGGCGATGAACCCGCCGCTGGCGTACTGGGGGCCGGCGGTGCAGTAGTCCATCAGGGAGAACGTGCCGCCGGTGACGTTGAGGCGCCGGACCGAGACCGCCTGCGACACGGCCCAGAAGTTCGCCGACGACCGGCAGCCGTCCTGGCCCTTGGCGTTCACGTTGACGGTGAGGTTGGACAGGGTGCGCCAGAAGTTGACCAGGGCGAGGCAGTTGCCGGTGCCGCCCTCGGCCAGGCAGCGGTTGTAGACCTCGACCTTGCCGTTGATGACGACGTCGGTGGGCGACGCGCCCAGGCCCGCGATCTCGGTGTAGTAGCCGACCTTGATCTGCAGCGGCTGGTCGGCGGTGCCGTAGGTGCCCGGCTTGAACAGGAACGCGTGCCGGCGGGTGCCCATCTCGTCGTCCACGCGGGCGGCGTGGGTGGCGTCGAGCGCGGCCTGGATCTCGGCGACCGGGGTGGTCGGGTCGAACACGCGGACGTCGGCGCCGAGGTCCTGGGCGCGCGGCGGGTCGGCGGTGGCGGCGCCGGGCGCGGCCAGGGCCGCGGCGAGCACGGCCAGGACGAGGGCCGGCGCTTGTCTTCGGGCGCGTCGCGGGGTGGAGCGCATGATCGTCATCGACCTGCCTAAGCCGGGGAACGGGGCGGAGACCACCGGTGAGAGAGCGCTCTCACGAGCGGGTGCGCCATTTCTACCCGGTGGGGTCGCGTTTTCCAAGGGTGCGCTTGCGTCCCGGTACTTCTCTGGCGTACCGGGACGGCGGAGGACCCGTGCGCCCCCGACGGTCGCACGGGTCCTCGTCCTGCTCGGGTCAGCGGGTGGGCTTGACGCCGATCCGGTCCACCACACCGGTTTCCACGGCGGTGAACTCCAGGACCGTGCCCGCCTTGAACCGGTCCACATCGGACGTCGTCACCTGGCGCTCGCCGATGAACTGGCCCGTCTCCGGGTCGATGATGATGTCCTGCCGGGTGTCGCCGTCGTCGATGCCCAGCGCGGTGCCCAGCCGGCCGCCCAGGTTGGCCTGCTTCTCGGTCACCTGGAGACCCGGCACCTTGGCCAGCGCCTTGTAGATGTTGGCGCGCACGTCGCTGCGGATCAGGCCGCTGCGCAACGCGTCCGCCGCGTAGACCAGGAGTTCGGCCTCGCCCCGGGAGTTGTCGGGAGCGTCCTTCCGGAGGCGCTGGAACAGGGCGTCCGGGTCGGTGGGCAGGCCCGCCTGCCACTCGGCGGTGGGGTGCTGCCAGCTGCCCTCGTCCGCGCACTCCTTGCCCGGTTCGGCGAAGAAGCCGCCGCACTTCGCGCGCCACTCCCCCTCCGGCCAGCCGCCCTCGGTCTCGACGCCGGCGGCCTTGGCCTCCTGTTCCGTGCCGACGACCCACTGCTGGTTGCCGGTGACGTCGCGGCGCAGCAGCCACTCGCCCTGCTCGTCGGCCGGCGCCCAGGTCTCCAGGAGGTTCTCGGCCAGGCGGGCGAAGTCGCGGCCGTCGCCCGCGCTGGAGGCCATCCACCAGGCGTGCGTGGCGACGTACCGGTACTGGCCGGGCCCGACCGGCTCGTCCGCCGCGCCGATCGCCTGCGCCGCCGCGCGGTCCAGGGTCGCCGCGGCCTCGGCGGTGGCAGGAGCCGGTCCGCGACCGAACGACACGGTCTGCACGACCAGTCCGGCCGCCACCAGCACGGCCACGGCCGCCGCACCGAACACCCAGCGCCGCTTCGAGCGCACGGGGCGCGACTCGCCCACGCCGGCCGTCGCGGGCTCGGCTTGGCCGGTTGGTGCGTCCGGCTTCCCCAGATCAGTGGTCACGTCGGTCTCCCCCTGTTCGGTGATGTGCATGAGCGCGGCCCGGGCTTGGGCCAGCACCCGCTCGTCGCTGTCGGCGTCGGCGTTGAGGGCGTCGAGCGCGGCGTCCAGCTCGGCCTCGGTCCAGATGCGGTGGATGTTGTCGTCACTCATCGCCGGTCCTCGCGTCGGTCTCGGGTGCGTGGGCGCGCAGGCGGCGCCGCACGCGGTGCAGCCGGGAGCGGACGGTCCCGACCGGGATGCCGAGGGCCTCGGCGACCTCGTTCGAGTCCAGCCCGGCCCAGCTGGTCAGCAGGAGGACGTCCCGGTCGCCCGCGTCCAGCTCGGCCAGCGCGCCGGCCAGCAGCCGGGTCCGCGCGGCGGCGTCGACCTGCTCGGCCACCCGGCCGCCGTGGTCCTCGCCGCCCGCGGTGGAGCCGGCCGCGCGGGCGGCGGCGGCCAGGCCGCGCACCTCCTGGCGCACGTGGCGGCGCAGCAGGTTGGTCGCGATGCCGTAGAGCCACGAGCGGGCCGTGCCGCGTTGCGGGTCGTAGCCCGTGCGGGTCTGGTAGGCGACCAGGAACGTCTCGCCGACCAGGTCGTCGGCCAGGTCGCCCACGCGGCGGGCCAGGTAGCGGTGCAGCGGACGGGCGTGCCGGTCGAACAGCTGCCCGAAGACCCGGCTCGGCGTCGGCCCGGACAGGTCCGGCCGGTCGTCCGCGTCGGACGCCGCGCCCGCCGTCGTGTGTTGGGTCATCGTCCTCACACCTGGTGTTGCCCGTAGGCGCCCGCCGCGTTCACGCCCGACCTTCACACGATCGCGTGGCCGCCGCCGAGTCGGCGACGGCCACGCGGGTGCGGACGGGTCAGGCGACGGCCGGCTTGAGCACCTCCTCGCACCACTGGCGGAAGGTGGTGGGCGTGGTGGACTCCGGCGTGCGGGGCGCGGCGCTGTCCAGGCCGTTGTCCTTGGCGCGCATCATGTCGACCATGCCCCGGGCGAACGACTCGGACATGCCGACCTCGACCATCCGCGCCTCGAACGCCTCCTCCGGCACCTGCTGGTAACGCACCGGCCGGCCCAACACCTCGGTCATGACGGCGGCGAGGTCGTTCTGGGACAGGTCCTCCGGTCCGAGCACGGGCACCTCCCCACGCCCGTGCCACGAGTCGTCCAGCAGGAGGCGCAGGGCGACGTCGGCGATGTCCCGGGTGGCGCACAGGGGCAGCTTGCGGTCACCGGACAGCATGTCGAAGAACACGCCGTGGTCCCGGATGGTCTCCGCCTGCCGCAGCACGTTGTCCATGAACGACGGCATGGTCAGCGCCCGGTAGTGCACGCCGGTGTCGGCGATCTGGTCGTCCATCGCCAGCGACGCGGTCACCAGCCCCGCCTCGCCGGCCACCGCCGTCCCGCGTCCCAGCGCCGAGACGCCGACGACCCGGCGGACGCCCTGCTCGGTGAACGCCCGGCACGCCGCCTCGGTGAACTCGGTGTAGGCGGTGCGGAAGTCGGTGGTCCGGCGGTCCGGCGTGGGCACCCAGTACACGGTGTCCGCGCCGGCGAAGGCCTTGGTCACGACGTCGGGGTCGGCGTGCGAGCCCGGGACGACCTCCACCCGCTCGCGGACGTCGTCGGGCAGGTGGGACGGGTCGCGGGCGACGACGCGGACGGGTGCGCCCCGGTCGAGCAGGCCGCGGACGACCCTGCGGCCGGTGTTGCCCGTCGGTGTGGTCACGACGATCATGCGGATTCTCTCCAGTGCGTTTCGTTGGGGCACAACGACATCGAGTCAACCGGCGGGTGCCGCGAACCTGAAGGACCGATCCGGTCCGTGTTGATACCGTGCGGGTATGGACGACCTGGAGGTCCGGCAGCTGCGCTACTTCGTCGCCGTCGCCGAGGAGTTGCACTTCGGGCGGGCCGCGCGGCGGTTGGGCATGGCGCAGCCGCCGCTGTCGCGAGCGATCCGGGACCTGGAGCGCACCCTGGGTGTGCGGCTGCTCGACCGCACCACCCACCACGTCGCCCTCACCGCCGCCGGCGAGGTGCTGCTGCGCGAGGGCCGGGCCGCGCTGGAGGCCGTCACCGCCGCCGCCCGCCGGACCCGCCACGCGGGCCGCCCCGCACCGGCGCTGCGGCTGGCGCTCAAAGCCGACTTCGACGGCGGGCTGCTGCCCAGGATGATCACCGAGTACCAACGGGGGCAAGGCCTTCCGCCGGTCGAGTTGGTGCTGGGCGGACGCGGTGACCAGGTCGTGGCGCTGCGGGACGGGCGGGCCGACGTCGCCCTGCTGCCCGGCCCGTTCGACGGCGCGGACCTGGACGCCGAACCGCTGCTCACCGAGACCCGCGTGGTCGCGCTGGCGGCCGGCGACCCGCTGGCGGGCCGGCCGGAACTGCGCCTGGCCGACCTCGCCGGCCGCACGCTGCCCGACGGCACCCCCGCCGAGGAGGACGGCGCCGGCCCGCCCGCGCGGGGTGGTCCCCGGGCCCGGAACCTGGCGGAGATCTTCAACATGGTCGAGGTGGGCGGGATGGTGTGGTTCCCGCCCACGTCCCTGGCCCAGCGCCACCCGCGACCCGGCGTCGCGTACCGGCCGGTCGTGGACCTGCCGCTGTTCACGCTGTCCGTGGCGTGGCCCCGGAACTCCCGCTCGCAGGCCGTCGCGGCGTTCGTGCGCGCCGCCACCGAGGTGGCGGCCAGCGCTATGGTGTAGCTCTCACTGGATCGTTACAGAGCCTTCGTCCGTTTGGCTTCTCACCCGGTTGGGGTACTTCGACGCCAGCGTCAAGCAGTCGGCGCCGGCGGTTCGGGCAGAAGAGGGCGGTTGGCGATGGCACTGGACTTCGAGGACGCGGCGACCAGCGCGTTGCGCGAGTACGTGCGGCTGGTCACGAAGGCGCTGGGGTTGAGCGGCGAGTGCTCGGTGGTCCAGGCGGAGCGGCCGGCGAGCGCGTACCTGGCGGTGGACGGCCACCTGCCCGGGTTCCCGGAGTGCGACGCGGCGCTGGTGTGGGACGAGCGCCGGGGGTGGGCGGCGGCCGTCGAGTCGGACAGCGGGCAGGATCTGGTGGTGCGGGAACGCCTGGACGGTGACGTCCTGCCGGCACCGGGCGTCGTGGCGTCGTGGGCGAACGAGGTGCTGCGCGGGGAGACCGTGCCGCGGCCCGTCACCGACCTCACCCGGCGACTGCGCACCTCCAGCACGGCGGGCCTGTCGCGCACGGCCTAGTAGGTGCGCCACTCCTCCTGCCAGGCGTGGTGGGTGTCGTAGGCGGTGGCCAGGAGGCGCAGGGTCGCGTCGTCCGCCCCGGACTCCAACTCCTGGCGCAGCATCGCCGCCTTCTCCTCGAACGGGACCGGCGCGTGGTCGTGGTCGGCGGACTCGGACCCCGGGAGCAGCAGCAGGCCCTCGCCCTCGTCGTCACGCACGATCCGCAGCCGGCCACGGCCCTCGGCGTCCTCCAGCAGCGACGACCCGCCCTCGGCCAGCCGCCGCTCGTCCTCGGCCAGCCGGTCGAGCACGAACCGGCGCAGGTCTTCCCTCACGTCGAGATCCATGCCACCGGGGTTGCCCGCCGTGCCGCCGTTTACGCGGGGGTCGTGCGGGTAGTCGGCCGGACATGAGCGACACGACCACCGTCGACCGGCTGCGCACCGCCCTCCGCGACGTCCGGTACCCGGCGGACAAGGCACAGCTGGCCGACCACGCCTCCCGCAACAACGCCGACGAGGACACCGTGCACGTCCTGCGCTCGATCCCCGACGGCGTCGGCCCCTTCGGCTCGTTCGACGAGGTGCTCACCTCGGTGCCGATCGACCAGAGCCGCGAGGGCTAACCGGGCGGCGGGCCGGCCGAAGGGTCAGCTGGTGGGCGGGTCGGCGCGGCGAGCCGGGTCCAGGCCCAGGTCGTCGGACTCCTCCGGGTCGGGCATCTCCGGGTCGCGGAACTGCTCGGCGTGGGTGGGGCCGCCCGCTCGCAGCTGGTCCTCCACCTCGTGCTTCAGCTCGTCGTCCACCAGTGGACCGTGCTGGGTGCTCTCCCGTTCCACGGCACGCCCTCCTCGTCTCGGCATCCACTTCGGACACACCGGGTACCCCGGCCCCGCCGCCAATCACCGACCCACCAGCTCCGCGAGGGCCTGGCGCAGCGCGGCCGGGTCGGTGCCGGCCCAGCCCACGTAGCCGTCCGGGCGGACCAGCACCAGCGGGCCGCCCGTCTGCGGCGCGACCTCGACGTGGTCCTCCCACCCGGTCACGTCGGCGTCACCCAGGAGGACGAACCGCTGTCCGCGCAGCGCCTCGTACAGGCGGCGGCCATCGGCCAGCGGGCGGTCCTCGGCGCGGGTGCCGACGAGGGCGTGCGCGCCGGCGGGCTTGGGGTAGGTGTAGCCGACACCGCTGAGCTGTCCGGTGACCTTGCGGGCGATCGCCGGCACGGACAGCGCCAGGCGGGCCACGACACCCCGGACCGCCCGCCCCACCCGCGACTTGATCATGGCGGCCCGGATGATGCCCCCGCTGCTGCGCAGCACCGACCGGCCCACCGGGTGCCGTTCGGCCTGGTAGGTGTCCAGCAGCCGGTCCGGCGCACCGCGCAGCACGGCGGCGAGCTTCCAGCTCAGGTTGGCCGCGTCCTGCAGGCCGGTGTTCATGCCCTGACCACCCGCCGGCGAGTGGACGTGCGCCGCGTCGCCCGCGAGGAACACACGACCGACCCGGTAGTTCGGGGCCTGCCGCTCGTCGCTGTGGAAGCGGGACAGCCAGCGGGCGTCGTGCATGCCGAAGTCCGTGCCCAGGGCGCGCTGGGTCACCGCGCGGACCTCGTCCAGCGTGAGCGGCTCGTCGTCGCCGCGGGGGTGGCGGCGGTCCCAGGCGAACACGCGGTAGTAGCCGTCGCCGAAGGGCGCGATGAACGCGAACGCGTCCCCCACCCCGTTGACCGCGAGCAGGTCGGCGGGCGGCTCGGTGACCCGGACGTCCGCCAGCATGATCGACTTGAGCACCGACTTGCCCGGGAACGGCTGCCCGATCGCCTGCCGGACCGCACTGCGGTACCCGTCGGCACCGACCACGTACGCGGCCCGGTGGGTCCGGTCGGCGGTGGTGACGGTGACCCCGTCGGCGTCCTGGGCGATGCCGCGCACCTCGGCGTTGTGCACGATCTCGACACCGGCCTTGAGCGCACGTTCCCGCAGCAGCTCCTCGACGTGGTACTGCGGCGTGATCAGCAGGTACGGGAACCGGCTGGGCAACCGACCCAGATCCACCTCCACCCCGCCGAACAGCCGCACCCCGGCCACCGCCGCGCCGGTCGGCAGCAGCCGTTCGGCCAGGTCACGGGCGTCGAACTGCTCCAACGTGCGGGCGTGGACGCCGAAGGCCCGGGACAGGTTGGACACCTTGCCGTCCCGCCGCTCCAGCACCGTCACCCGGACACCGGCCTCCGCCAGGTCCCCCGCGAGCAGCAGCCCGGTCGGCCCGGCCCCGACCACGATCACCTCGGCCATGACGCCCTCCCTCAGGTCAACGCTTGTTTGCCAACGCTTGTTGGCACCAAGGAGAGCACGCCCCGACTCGCCCTGTCAACGCCTGTTGGCCTACACTTGTTGGCATGACCAAGGCGAAGCGCTCGGACACCACGAAGGAGGCGATCCTCGCCGCCGCCCGCGAGCGCTTCGCCGAGGACGGCTACGAGCGCGCGACGATCCGGGCCATCGCGGCGGACGCCGACATCGACCCGTCGATGGTCATGCGCTACTTCGGCAACAAGGAGAAGCTCTTCGCGGCGGCGGCCGAGTTCGACCTGCGCCTACCGGACGTCACGACCATGCCCGAGGCCGAGGTCGGCCACCGCCTGGCCGGGCACGTCATCGACCGGTGGGACGGCGACGAGACCCTGATGGCCCTGCTCCGGGCAGCCGTCACCAACACGACCGCCGTAGAACGGATGCGCGAGATCTTCGCCTCGCAGCTGGGACCGGCGGTCGCGGCGGTCGCGCCCGACGCGATCGGGACACGGGCCGGGTTGGTGGCCACGCAGGTGCTGGGCATCGCCCTGTCCCGGTACGTGCTGCGACTGCCGCCGGTGGTGGAGATGAGCCGGGACGAGCTGGTGGCGTGGGTCGGCCCCACCCTCCAGCGCTACCTGACGGGTACCGCTTAGTCCCCGCGCTTGCGCGCGGCCCGCAGCTCCGCCGTCGCCGCCCGGTAGGCCGGGGTGGCGTGGGCGAAGTAGTCGAAGAGGGTGTCCAACTGCTCCTCGCTGTAGCGGGCGAGGACTTCGGCGATCTTGGCCCGAGCGGGGGTCACGACCTCGTCTATGCGCGCCAAGGCCTCCGGGACGACCTCGACCCGCACCTTGCGTCGGTCGGCCGGGTCGGCGGTCCGCCGCACGTAGCCGGCGCGTTCCAGCCGGTCGATCAGGCGGGTGGTGGCGCCGGTGGTGAGGCCGGTCGCGGTGGCCAGTTCGCCCGAGGTGAGCGGGCCGTCGAGGGAGATCTGGCTCAGGGCGTACCACTCGGTCGCGTGCAGGCCGGCGGCCTCGGCCCCGGCCATCCCGTGCAGCCCCACCGCGTCCAGGTAGGCGCGGAAGACCAGGTGTCGGTCGCTTGCCATGTAACCCTCCCGTGCCTAGTATCTGCACGTGTGCAGAGATTGCACACGTGCAGATACTGCATCAAGTACGAGGAGGAATCATGCCCGACCGCAACGCCGTGCTCACCGTCCTGTCCGACCTGGTCGACGCCTGGAGGCGGCACGACGCCGACGCGTACGGCGAACTGTTCACCGAGGACGCCACCTACGTGACCTTCGTCGGCACGCGCTACCAGGGCCGGACCGAGATCGTGGAGAGCCACCGGACGCTGTTCGAGAAGTTCCTCAAGGGCACCCGATTGGCCGACGAGGTGGTCGACGTCCGCTTCCTGACCCCGGACACGGCGGTGGTGACCGGTCGCGGCGACACCTACAAGGGCACCCCGCCCAAGAAGCTGACCAAGGTCCAGACCTACACCCTCGTGCGCCAGGACGACCGGTGGCGCATCGCGGCCTTCCACAACACCAAGCGCAAGCCGGTGATGGAGGCGATCTCGTTCCGCGCGGCCCCGGCGTTGCGTCCCACCGAGCGGACCGCGTGATCGTCACCCCTATAGTCGTTCGAAAGGAACCGAACTACGAAGGGACGTGACCCGCATGGCCGAGGCACTGGGGGAGTTCAACCAGCGACTGGTCGCCGAGTTCCGCGCCAACGGCGGACGCGTCGGCGGCCGGTTCGAAGGCGCGAACCTGCTGCTGCTCACCACCGTGGGCGCGAAGAGCGGCCAGGAGCGGGTGTCACCGCTGGCCTACACGCGCGACGGCGACCGGTACGTCGTGGCAGGCTCCTACGCGGGCTCGCCCAAGCACCCGGCGTGGTACTTCAACATCCTGGCCAACCCGAAGGTCACCCTGGAGGTGGGCGAGGAGACCTTCGAGGCGACCGCGACCGTCATCGAGGACCGGGCCGAGCGCGACCGGCTGTACGCGGGCATGGTGGCGTACTCGCCGGTGTTCGCGGAGTACGAGAAGAAGACCGAACGGGTGATCCCGGTCGTGGTGTTCGAGCGCGTCTAGACACCGCCGCCCTTTACGGTCCCAGCTTTTTCCGGCGCACGCAGCGCGTGGCTTTGGCTTTTCGGCGCGCGCAGCGCGCTGTGTCGTGGTCCCAACCACAGGTGGAGGGCCTCGGTTCCCCCGCCGTATGGCGTGCCCGAAGGGCTACCACAGATTTGCCGGGGTGCAGCCGAAAGTTTTTGCGAGGAACGAGCAAAAAGTTTTAGCGGCACCCCGGGAAATCTGTGGTTGGCTCCGCCAGGCCATACGGCGGGGGAACCGACGCCCTTCACCCCCCGCTGGCGGCCTGCCGCGCGGCGAGCGCCGCTTTTCATCTTTTGATCTTTCGAGCGCTTCGCGCGTACCAGCGCGAAGCGCGTTCGGCTTGAGAGCGAAGCGTTCCGGTTCAAAGCTCTTAAAAGCGAAAAGCGCCTCGCCGGCGGGCAGGCCACCAAAGATGACTCAACTGCAACGGCGGGGGCTTCTTGCTTTTGTCATCTCCGTATGGCCTGGCGGAGCCTACCACAGATTTCCCCGGGTGCCGCTAAAACTTTTTGCTCGTTCCTCGCAAAAACTTTCGGCTGCACCCGGGGAAATCTGTGGTAGCCCTTCGGGCAGGCCATACGGAGATGACAAAAGCAAGAAGCCCAAGTTGAGTTGTGTCCTTCCGGCGGACTGCCACTCGGCAAGGCGAGCGGACTGCCCGCTTGCCGGCTTCGCCGAGGCTGGGCCGTTGGGGCTAGTCGGGCTCGGCTGCGGCCAGTAGTCGTTGGCCCAGGGTGGTTACGGCGGTGCGGAGTTCTGGGCAGTGCAGGACCTTGAAAGGGGCTGGGACGGCGGCCAGTTGTTCGGCGTACCAGGTCGGGTTGCTGGTGCTGCCGGTCAGGAGTGTGGTTGTGGGGTCGGGCTCGGTCAGGCGGCCCAGGATGCGGGGTACGCACGGGGCTATGCGGGCGAGGGGTGCGTTGATCAGGACCTCTACCTCGTACTCCCAGCCCACGGCCAGGTGGTCCTCGAGTTCGGCTACCGGGTCCAGGCCGACCGGTGGGGTGAAGGGTTCGTCCAGCACGGTCACCGCACGGACGCGGTCTACCCGGTACGCGCGGCGGGTGTCGGAGTGGCGGGAGCGGCACAGGAGGTACCAGCGGCCGTGGCGGACTACCACTGCCCACGGGTCTACGTCGGTAGTCCACTCCGAGCCGGCTTCCGAGCGGTAGTCCAGGCGGACCGCGTGGTGGTCCGCGCAGGCTCGGACCAGGGTTGCCGTGGTGTCGGGGGCCGGGCGGGCGGCGGCGCGGTCCGGGGCCGGTGCGGTTGTGCGGCGGACGGCTTGGGCCTGGGCCGCTACTGGTTCGGGTAGGGCTTTGATGAGCTTGCCCAGTGCGCTGCCGACCGGGTCGGTCGGGTCGCCGGCCTCGTGGTGGCCGTCCAGCACGGCCATGACCAGGGCCAACGCCTCCGTCGAGGTGAGCATCAGCAGCGACGGGCGCAGGCCCCTGCCGACGCGGTAGCCGCCGTAGGGGCCGCGTTCGGACTCGATCGGCACGCCCGCTTCGCGCAGGATGCCGACGTACCGGCGGGCGGCGCGTTCGGACACGCCCAGCTTGTCGGCCAGGCGGTCCGCGGTGATGCCGGGGCTGCCTTGCAGGAGTTCCAGCGCCAGCAAGGCGCGGGCCGTGGGGCTCACGTCGGAGGAGGAAGGCACGAGGTCGCCAATCCGGAAGTGGAACGTCCGGAAAGGAGCCTAACGTCCGGTGCCATGACCGGCGACACCACGATCCACGAGCCGCCGATGAGGGCGGGCGAGGTCGAGATGATGCTCTTCGCGTTGGAGCGCTCGCGTGCCCAGTTCGCCTGGAAGGTCGGCGGGCTGGACGGCGCGGCCCTGCGTCGGCCCCACCCGCCGTCCGCGATGACCCTGGGCGGCCTGCTCAAGCACCTGACCCGGGTCGAGGACCAGCGCACGGACCTGGACCTGCTCGGCCGGCCGATCTCCCCGCCGTGGGACAGCGCGCCGGACGAGGAGTGGGAGTGGATCTCGGCCGCCGACGACGACCCGGGCGAGCTGTACGCGCGGTGGCGGGTGGCGGTCGAGCGGTCGCGGAAGGCGTGGGCCGAGGCGCTGGCCGACGGAGGACTGGATCGGCTCTCCGCGCACACCTACGGCAACGGGGCACGGCCGAACCTGCGGCGTGTGCTGTGCGACCTGCACGACGAGTACGCCCGGCACACCGGTCACGCCGACCTCATGCGGGAGGCGATCGACGGTCTGGTCGGAGAGGACCCGCCGCAGTGAGTGAAGAGTTGGTCGTCGTGTCGGCCAACCAGGCGGCACCTGAGGACGTGGACGCGATCTTCGGTACCACCGACGCCGGTCATTGCCGGTGCCAGCGGTTCAAGGTCGCCGGCTGGATCTGGCGTGACACCACCGAGGACGAGCGGATCGCGCGGCTCTACCAGCAGACCGCGTGCGGCGACCCGGGCGCGCCGGCGACCAGCGGCCTGGTGGCCTACCTGGACGGTGAGCCGGTGGGCTGGGTCGCCGTCGAACCGCGCACGGCCTACCCGAAGCTGCGCGGCACCCGCGTCCCGTGGCTGGGGCGCGCGGAGGACAAGGACGACCCTGGCGTGTGGGCGGTGACGTGTTTCGTGGTGCGCAAGGGGTTCCGGGGGCGGGGTCTGACCTACCCGCTGGCCCGCGCGGCGGTCGAGCACGCGCGGCGGGGCGGGGCCAGGGCGGTCGAGGCATACCCGATGGTCGTCCCGCCCGGCAAGCACATCACGTGGGGCGAGACGCACGTGGGCGTGCGGCAGGTGTTCGAGGAGGCCGGGTTCACCGAGGTCACGCACCCCTTCCCGCGCCGGGTGGTGATGCGGCTGGACTTCCCGTGAGGGTCAGATCCGGGACCAGGCCAGGAAGAACAGCACGACGATCGCGAACACCACGACCACGCCGAGGGTGCCGCCGAGCAGGAGTCCGGTGCCCAGCGCGCCCCGCGGGGACTCCAGCCACACCAGCTTGAGCACGCAGCCGAGCAGGATCGCCCCGACCGCCACGCCGATGAACGCGTACGCGTACTCGCCGCCCTTCCAGCCCCACGAGCCGAAGGTGTCCGACGAGTACGCGAGGAACAAGCCCACCAGCAGCGCGCACGGCAGCAGGAACCCGCCCAGTCCCCACAGCCGGCGCTGGTCGATCTCGGTCATGACCGCGAGTCTGCTCATGCGCCCGTGACGAGCGCATGAGCAGTTCTACGCGATCACGGGGCCGTGACGACCTGACCGGCCCACGACAGGCCGCCGCCGAACGCGAACAGCAGCACGGGAGCGCCCGAGGGCAGGTCGCCCCGGTCGACCAGCTTGGACAGCGCGAGTGGCACCGACGCGGCGGAGGTGTTGCCCGACTCCACGACGTCCTGGGCCACCACGACCTGCTCGGGCAGGTCCAACTGCCGCGCGATGGCCTCGATGATCCGCAGGTTGGCCTGGTGGGTCACGATCCCGGCCAGGTCCGCCGGGGCGAGACCCGCCGCCTCGCACGCCTGCCGCACGACGGCGGGCAGTTCGCCGGTGGCCCACCGGAACACCGCCTGCCCCTCCTGGGCGAACCTGGGCCGCCACTCGTCGACCAGGCGCACGGCGTCCCCCCGCGTCGGGTCCGAACCCCAGGTGACCGGCCCGATCCCGGCCTGTTCGGACGCGCTGAGCACGGCCGCGCCGGCGCCGTCGCCGAGCAGGACGCACGTGCTGCGGTCGGTCCAGTCGGTGACGTCGGACATCTTCTCCGCGCCGATCACCAGGGCGTGCCGGGCGGCGCCCGCGCGCAGCGAGTGGTCGGCGACGGCCAGGGCCGTGCAGAACCCGGCGCAGCCGTTGTTCAGGTCGAACGCCACCGCCGCCGGGATGCCCAGCCGGGCCGCGACCTGGGCGGCGATGGACGGGCAGCGGTCGATCGCCGAGCAGGTCGCGACCGTGACCAGGCCGATGTCGGCCGGTTCCAGGCCCGCGCCGGCCACGGCCTTGGCCGCCGCGGCGGCGGCGAGGTCGGTGACCGACTCGTCGGGCGCGGCGATGCGGCGGGTGGCGATGCCGGTGCGGCGGCGGATCCACTCGTCGTTGGTGTCGACCATCGTCGCCAGGTCGTCGTTGGTCAGGACGCGGGCGGGCTGGTGGTGCCCCAGGGCGGCGATCCGGCTTCCCGGCACGGTGGTTCTCCTCGGCTCGAAGGTGGCGCGAATATAGCAACCGATCGGTCGGAAGCTAAGATGGTCGACATGAGTCCGCGCAAGTCCGCCGTCGAAGCCCGCGGCACCCGGGACCGCATCGTGGCGCGCGGGATGGCGCTCGCCTCCGTCGACGGCCTGGAGGGGTTGACCATCGGGCGGTTGGCCGCCGACCTCGGCATGAGCAAGGCCGGGGTGCTGGGCCACTTCGGCACCAAGCAGGCGTTGCAGCTCGCCGCGCTGCGGACGGCCTCGGAGGTGTTCACGCGGACGGTGTGGCGGCCGGTCGAGCACCTCGAACCGGGGCTGACCCGGCTGCGGGCGCTGTTCGGGACGTGGGCGGACTACCTGGAGACCGAGCGGGACAGCTTCCCCGGCGGGTGCCTGTTCACCACGGCCTCGATCGAGTTCGACGCGCGCGGCGGCCCCGTGCGCGACTTCGTCGCCCGCCTGTTCACCGCGTGGCGGCGGCGCCTGGCGGGCGAGGTCCGCACCGCCGTCGCGCACGGCGACCTGCCCGCGGACACCGACCCCGAGCAGGTCGCGTTCGAGGTCTTCGGCGTGTTCTTCGCGCTGAACCAGGAGATCCACCTGTTCGGCGCCGCCGACGCCGTCGCCCGCACCCGCCGCGCCCTGGACCGCGTCCTGGCCGGCTAACGTGGACGCCGTGGCCACCGGATCGACGACCGCACGGCGTCACCAGCTCCGCGACTTCCTGCGCGCCCGGCGGGCGCGGATCACGCCCGAGGACGTCGGCATGCCCGCGGCGGGACGGCGGCGCACGCCGGGGTTGCGGCGCGAGGAGGTCGCCGTGCTCGCCGGGGTCGGGGTGTCCTGGTACACGTGGCTGGAGCAGGGCCGCGACATCCGCGTCTCGGGCGAGGTCCTCGACGCCGTCGCCCGCGCGCTGCGGCTGAGCGACACCGAGCGGGCGCACCTGTACGTGCTGGCCGGCCTGAACCCGCCGCGCCCGGTGGGCCGGGACCGCGAGGTCACCCCGCAGCTGCGCCGGCTGGTGGACGCGTGGTCGCCCAACCCCGCCATCCTGCGCGACCGGTACCACAACCTGCTCGCGATCAACGACGGCACGCGGACCGTGCTCGGCTACGACGACACCGACCACAACTGCCTGATCTCCTTCTTCACCCACGTCCGCTACCGCGAACCCCACGAGCACTGGGCGTCCGTGGCGCCCGTGGTCGTGGCCTCGTTCCGCGCGGCGGCGGCGCACGCCCCCGACGACCCGGAGTTCCAGCGGCTGGTCGCCGAGCTGACCGACCTGAGCCCGGAGTTCGCCCGGCTGTGGGCGCGGCACGACGTGGGCGTGCCCGAGCAGGCGGTGAAGGCCGTGCACCACCCCGAGGTCGGCGAGCTGCTGTTCGACCTGACCACGCTGACCGTCACCGACCACCCGGACTGGTACCTGGAGCTGTACCACCCGAGGCCGGGCACGCCGACCGCCGAGCTGGTCGAGCGGCTGTCCTTGCCCAGGGTGGTGGTGGCACACCCAGGTTAGGTGCGCACTGCCTGGACGTGTTCCCGATGGCCAGGCTGGTGGTCATGAACAACCGATTCGACGGCAAGACCGCTCTCGTGACCGGCGGCACCAGCGGCATGGGCCTGGCGGTCGCCCGCCGCCTAGTCGCCGAGGGTGCGCGGGTCGTGATCACCGGCCGCGACAAGGCCCGCCTGGACGCCGCCCTCGAGCCCGGCGTGCACGGCGTGGCCGGGGACGTGTCCTCCCTGGCCGACCTGGACGCGCTGGTGGACGAGGTGCGCTCCCGCTTCGGCCGGCTGGACGTCGTGTTCGCCAACGCGGGCGTCGGCTCGTTCCAGCCCGCGGCCGAGGTGACGGAGGCGGAGTTCGACCGGGTGGTGGGCGTGAACTTCAAGGGCGTCTACTTCACCGTCGTCAAGACCCTGCCGCTGCTGGTGGACGGGGGCGCGGTGGTGATCAACGCGTCGTGGACGCTGCACCGGGGCATGGCGGGGGCGTCTCTTTATGCCGCGACCAAGGCCGCCGTGCACAACCTGTCGCGGACGTTGGCGGCCGAGCTGGCGCCGAGGCGGATCCGGGTGAACTCGGTGAGCCCCGGGTACATCGAGACGCGGATGTACCACGAGAACGTGTCGCCGGACCTGCACGACAGCGTGGTCGCCGGGGTGGCGGCCGGGCGGCTGGGGACGTCGGAGGAGGTGGCGGCGGCGGTCGCCTTCCTCGCGTCGGACGAGGGCGCGTACGTCAACGGGCAGGACTTGGTGGTCGACGGCGGTGTCGTCGCGACCGTGGCGGGACCGATGGCCTGAGCGTCAGGCGAGCAGGACCGGGCAGGCCGAGTGGTAGAAGGCGGTCTTCGCCACCCGGCCCACGGTGCCGCCGTAGCCGCGGCCGATGATCAGCAGGTCCGTGTCGGGCGCCCCGAAGGCCTCGTGGGGTGCTCGCCGGTCGAGCAGGGTCGTCGGCTCCACGTCCGGGGCGATCGCGCGCAGGTACTTGGTCGCGTGCCGCAGCGGGGTGTCGTCCGGCTCGCCCACCTCGGCCACCCCGCCGAAGTGCAGGTGCAGGTGCAGCAGGCGCAGGCGGGCCGAGCGGGCGCGGCAGGTCTCGGCGGCGGCGCGGAGCACGGCCCGGTCGGAGACGCCGCCGACCGCCGCCGTCACCACGCCGGTGCGCAGCCGGGGCAGGCCCCGGACGACCACCAGGCGGCGTTCGGGGTTCTCGGCGGCGGAGGCCAGCCCGTGGAACGGCTCACCGCGCGAGCCGACCACGAGCGTGTCGCACTCCAGGGCGCGCAGCTCGTCCGGGCCGCCGGGGACGAACCGGCCGACCGTCCGCGTCCGGCCGACCACGACCAGTTCCGCCCGGGTGGCGGCGGCGTGCTCGACCGCCCAGTCCAGCGCGCGCTTGGCCGCCTCGGAACCGTCCGAGCCGACCGCGATCGTCCGGCGGGCGCCGAACCGGGGAAGGGCCTCGACGGATTCTGCGACGACTCTCGACATGGCTCGCCTCGCGCGCGTGGAGGTTGGGGTATGCGGAAACTCTGCCCCTCTTCGTCCCCGAATGCCAGGGCCGGCCACCCTTTCGGGTGTCAACCCGCGTGGCGCTCCAGGAACCTCGCCACGTCGTCGACGTCCTCCAGCGGCAACGGGTAGAGCGCCAACCGGTCCACCCCCGACTCCGCGTAGCGGTCGCGGTCGGCGGGGGTGACCTCGACGGGGTCGATCTGGACGAAGTTGACCTCCAACCGGCCCAGGTGGGCCGGCCGTTCGACCTCCTCGGCCGCGCGGGCCAGGCCGCGCAGGTGGGCGGCCAGGTCGTCCGGGCCGCCGCCGACGCCGAGCCAGCCGTGCCCGCGCGCCACCGCCCGGCGGAACGCGGCCCGGCTGTGCCCGCCCACCACGATCCGGGGACCGCGCACCGGTCTCGGGTGCGCGTCGAGGTTCCGGAAGTCCACGTGCCTGCCCGCGAAGGACACCGGCGCCGGGTCGGTCCACAGCGCGCGCATGGCGTCGATGTAGTCGTCGGTGCGCCCGCCGCGCTCGGACATCGGCACGCCCAGCGCCGCCAGTTCCGGCTCCAGGTAGCCCGCGCCGACCCCGAGCAGCAGCCGCCCGCCGGACAGCACGTCCAGGCTCGCCGCCTGCTTGGCCAGCAGCAGCGGGTGGCGCTGCGGCAGCACGAGCACCCCGGTGCCCAGCTCCAGCCGCTCGGTCACCGCGGCGACGTGCGCCAGGTGCACCAGCGGGTCGAGGATCGGGTCCTCGGGATCCATCGGGGACGGGGCGACGCGCGGGCTGGGCAGGACGACGTGTTCCCCGCACCACCAGGACCGGTAGCCCAGGTCCTCGGCCAGCCGGGCGAGGCGGGTGGTGTGCGGGATGGCCGCTTTGGCGTTGAGTCCGAAGACACCGAGTTCCACGGGACGATCTTCGACCGCGCCGGCCCGCCGCGTCCAAGAGCGGCGGCTATAGCCTGAGGGCATGGGTGTGCACCTGCGCGACCTCCGGTACTTCCTCACCGTCGCCGAGGAGCGCAGCTTCACCCGCGCCGCCGGTCGGCTGTTCGTCGCGCAGCCGACGCTGAGCAAGCAGGTCCGGCGCCTGGAGGCGGAGCTGCGGACGCCGCTGTTCGAGCGGGACCGGCACGGCGTGTCGCTGACGCCGGCCGGCGAGGCCCTGCTGCCCCACGCCCGCGCGCTGCTGGGCCGGTGGGACGACGCCCGGCACGACGTGGCCGGTGCCGCGCGCACGCTCACGGTCGGGTTCCACACGCGCATCGGCCGCGGCCTGGTGCCCTCGGTGACCGCGCGGATGGAGGGGTGGCGGCTGCGGTTCCGGCAGGTGTCGTGGGGCGACCCGACCGCCGGGCTCGCGGACGGCGTGGACGTGGCGCTGGCGTGGCTGCCGGTGCCCGACGACGGCCGGTTCGCGTGGAAGGTCGTCAGCACCGAGGACCGCTGGGTCGCGCTGCCCGCGGGTCACCCGCTGGCCGACCGGACCGCGGTCGGGTTCGCCGACCTGGCGGACGAGCCGTTCGTCGCGCACCCCGCGTCGGCCGGGGCGCTGCGGTCGTTCTGGCTGGCCGAGGACCACCGGACGACGCCCGCCCGGGTGGCCGCCGAGGCCGGGAGCGCCGACGAACTGCTCGAACTGGTCGCCGCGGGGGTGGGCGTGGCGCTGCTGCCCGCGGAGAACACGGACGTGTCACCGGGCTTCGACGTGGTGTGCCGCCCGGTCGACGGCCTGACGCCCGGCCGCCTGGCCGTGGTGTGGCGGGCCGACGACCGGCGTGCGGTGGTGCGCGAGTTCGCCGAGTCGTGCGCGCGGTGCCTGTGCTACCCGACCGACGGGGTCCGGTCGACGACCGTGTAGGGGTCGGGGCGGCGGCCGGCGCGGACGGCGTCGACGACCAGCAACACCGGGAACACCGCCGTCAGGGCCGCGCCGAGCACGACCAGGGCGGCCGAGCCGGTCGTGACGCCGAAGACGACCACGGTCAGGCCCAGCAGGTAGACGACGGTGAGGCCCACGGCGATGCCCAGCCGGCCGGACAGACGCGGACCGCGGCGCATGCGGGCCAGGCGGTTGGCCAGGCGCGGGTCCTCGCCGGCGAGGTTGCGCTCGATCTCCTCCAGTGCGCGTTTCTCACGGTCCCTCAAGCCCATGACCAGCCACCTCCGCGCGCGGGGTCCCGACCCGTCCAGTATCACCCGAAGAGCCACCCTGTGCGCCAGGGTGGAATTGCTCTTGTTCGGGCCGGGAGTACCCCGGAGGAACCCCGGTCGAACCCCCGCGAAGCTGCGGTTCAGCCTCGCGGGGGTTGACACTCACGGCTTGAGGGTCACGCAGCCCAGGCGAGCACCGGCGGTGCCGGCGTGGCCCGCGTGGGTG
Organism: Saccharothrix variisporea; assembly: GCF_003634995.1. Taxonomy (GTDB): domain Bacteria; phylum Actinomycetota; class Actinomycetes; order Mycobacteriales; family Pseudonocardiaceae; genus Actinosynnema; species Actinosynnema variisporeum. Next base: position 2,017,980 of record NZ_RBXR01000001.1, read on the forward strand.
GCGGTCGCCTTCTCGTGGATGACGACCGAGGCCGGCTTGCGGTCACCGAGCTTCCAGTCCACTGTGGACTTCGCGGTGCCCGAGCCCTTGTCGTCGGTGGTGAAGTCCAGCCAGATCTCGTTGCGCGGGTTGGCGTACTCGGGGTCGACCGAAGGGGTCACCGGGTCGGCCTTGTCCTGGAAGTGCGGGCCGGCCGCGTCTCCCTTCTCCCCGCACGCCTTGACGTGCGCGTGCGCACCGTAGGCCCGGCCGGGCTGCAGGCCGGTGACCTTCAGCTCCGTGACGACGCCTTCGGACGACGTCGTCACCGCCACCTCGGCGGTCGAGCCCGCCGGGAGCAGTTCGGGGTTGTACGTGGTCGCCGGGGCTTCCGGCGACCACGCGGCGAACGTGCCACCGCCGCGCAGCGCCACCGACGGCGGCGGCGTGGACGGGGTGGTCGAGGTGGTGCTCTGTGCGCCGTTCGCGCCGCAGCCCGAGAGGGCGGCGGCGAGGGTCAGAACGGCAACCGTGCGTGCGTGGATCGCGGCCTCCTACACCGTGCGGGGCTGGCGGGCCCCGCGTTGTCCTACCTTGCTCAAGCCCCTGAGCGGGGCCCTTAGAGCCTGCGAATCCCCTCCAGCACCCGCTGGAGCATCTCCAGGTCCGGCATCGCGGAGATCGTCCGCGAGCGGAACATCAGGAAGTCCCGTTCGAGCAGGTCGCTGATCACCACCCGGGCCACGCCCAGCGCGAGCCCGACCTTGGCGGAGATCTCCGCGACCGACTGCGGCACCGCGCACACCTCCAGCACCCGCAGGTACTCCGGGTTGAGCCCGTGCGGCTGCAGGCCGGTGGCGACGACGAGGGTGATCAGGTCCAACTGCGGGCCGACCGGCTTGGTCCGCCCCCGGGTGACCTGGTACGGGCGCACCAGGGGGCCGGCGTCCTGGTCGTACCAGGCGTCCTCGTCGTCGGTCACGACGCGGGCACCCCTCCCCCGGCGGCGACCACCGTCACGCGTCCTCACCCCGCGCCTGCTGCACGCCCCGCTGGAACGCGGAGAACCCCGCCCGCGACCGCTCCGGCTCCGGCTCCACCGCCGGCTCGAACAGCGGCAGCGACCCGGACACGCTGCCCAGCGACCCGGACAGGCTGCCCAGCGACTCGCCGGGCGTGCGGGTGGCCAGCGACTCGCCGGGCGTGCGGCGCTCCAGCGGGGCGCGGCGCGGCTGGGGCGCGACGACCGGGGCCAGCGTCGCCGTCTGCTCCACCGGCGACTCCTCGGCGATGAGCTCGTTGGGCAGCATCACGACCGCCTGCACGCCCCCGTAGATCGACTCGCGCAGCGCGACCTTGATGCCGTTGCGGTTGGCCAGCTGACCGACCACGAACAGGCCGATGCGGGTCTCGCCGGTCAGCGCCATCACGCCGAAGTCCGGCGGGCTCTGCAACCGGCGGTTGAGCTCGGCCAGCCGCTCTTCCTGGATGCCCTGGCCCTGGTCCTCGATCTCGATGACCACGCCGCGCCCGACGCGGGTGGCGACGATGTCCACGTGCGTCTCCGCCGGGGAGAACGCGGTGGCGTTGTCGACCAGCTCGGCCAGCAGGTGGATGACGTCGGCGACGACCGCGCCGGTGAGCTTCACGTCCGGCAGCGACCCGGTGTCCACGCGGCTGTAGTGCTCGGTCTCCGACACCGCGCCGCGCACCACGTCCAGCAGCGGCACGGGGTTGCGCCACTGCCGGCCGGGCCGCTTGCCGCCCAGGATGATCAGGCTCTCGGCGTTGCGGCGGCTGCGGGTGGCCAGGTGGTCGAGCTGGAACAGCAGGGCGAGCTGGTCGGGGTCCTCCTCGGAGCGCTCGGCCTTGTCCAGCACCTGCAACTGCTTGTGCACCATGACCTGGTTGCGGTGGGCCATGTTGAGGAACACCGACCGGACGCCCTGCCGGGTCTCGGCCTCCTCGGCGGCGGCGGACACCGCGAACCGCTGCGCCTTCTCGAACGCCCGCGCGACCTGGCCGATCTCGTCGTCACCGTGGTCGAAGGTGGGCAGCTCGGACTCGACGTCCACGCGCTCGCCGCGCCCGATGCGCGCCACCACGTCGGGCAGCTTGTGCTCGGCCACCTCCAGGGTGTCCTTGCGCAGCGTGGTCAGGCGGCGGATCAGCGAGCGGGACTGGCGCAGGGCGACGACCATCGCGGCGATGGCGAGCAGCAGGATCACGCCGCCCGCGGTGAGCGAGGCGGTCAGCACCGCGCCGCCGCGCTCGTGGCCGAGGTCGGCGGCGTAGGTGGAGTGGGCGGCGTAGAGCTTGAGCAGGTTCTCCGAGACGACCTGGTGGGCCTTCTCCCAGGCGTCGACGTCGAAGTCGGCGGGGTGCTTGCCCGGCCCCTTGGCCATGATCTTGTCGTCGCCCGCGACGAGGGTCTTCCAGGAGTCGGTGCCCTTGAGGTTGGTGTAGTCGGTGCGCTCCTGGTCGGTCAGGCGCGGCACGATCGTCTCGATGAGCTCGTGGTAGGTGCCCATCTGGTGGGCCAGCTCGTGGTACTCCTTCTCGTCCAGGCCGCGCGTCATCGCGCGCTGCACCAGGACGTGGGAGCGGGCCTGGGCCTCCACCGAGCGCAGCAGCTCGGAGCTGATCGTCTGCTCGAAGGCGACCTCGCCGTCGGTGGCCGACCGGGCGATGCCCTGGACGCTGAGGCCGACGAAGTCGACCAGGTCGCCGTAGAAGTCGTAGACCTGGCCGGGGGTGACCGCGCCGAAGTCGGCCCGCTGGCGCATCTGCGGCAGGTCGCGGGCGGCGTCGCCGAGCAGCTGGAGGGGCTTGCGCAGCTCGTCGGGGGCGTCCTCGGCCAGGCGCTCGACCGTCCGGGACAGCTCGACCAGGGCGGTGTCGACGGCTCCGCGCTGCTCGGCGAGCTTCTTGCGGTCGGCGCCGGGGTCGTTGAGCTGCAGCGTGGTCAGCCGCCGCTCCTCCTGCACCGCCTGGATCACCCGCGAGCTGGGACCGAGCGAGCTGCGGACGTTGTCCGCGAAGGATCTTGTGTTGATCCCCTGGTAGGCCAGGTAGCCGGACAGGACGACACCCACGACCATGATCGCGATCGACGGGATGAGGGCGATGGCCAGGACGCGGGACTGGATCGTGCCCGATCCCCGCAGCCGCTTGAGTGTGCGCATGGACGTCGTCTCTTCAACCTTCCCCGGCTCGTCGGCTCGCAGCGGGATCGATCGCCATCACCGGATCGCGGAATCGCAACGACAACGAACTGGCGGCGCACGGCACTAACGCGCCCCCAAGAGCGGAAATAACCCCGACAACGGCCGACAAGGCATCCGCAGGTTCCCCGAAGTCCCCTGCGGTTCATTTGTGGTGACGCGCTGGACTGGTGTGCGGGGGCTTTTATAGCAGATCTCGCAACTGCTGCCTACCCCAGGGTAGGTAGTACACGTGGTTGACCATCCGTGAACCCCTAGTTACTCCGAACGGCGGATGGATCTACCCGCTTAGGGTTACCTAGAGTGTCGCGCAACCACGGCCAAAGGGACGCCGTACCCCCGTCCCGGGCCGTCGACTACACCTGTCCGAGTAGGTCCGGCGAACGTGAGAGGTTGTCTCATTTCGCTTCCGCACCCGCTGACCTCGCGGAACCGCACAAACTCCGCAGGCGAATGTCGATGGTTTTGTCGTGTTACCCCTGCAAACACCCTGCAATAGCTCTGGTGAGGAGTTGCCGATGGCCGGCGCCGACGGGCGGATTGACCCGGACAAGTCGGGCGAGCGCAAGCGCGGGATCGGTCGGCGCAGATTCCTGACCTTCGCCATCGCCGCGCCGACGCTGGCCGTGGGCGGCTACGTCGCCTACGACGCCACCGACGCCGAGGCGCTGCCCAGCCTGCCGCAGCCCGCCGACCTGCTCGACCTCGGCGACGTGATCACGCTGGCCAGCCGGCCCACCGCGTGGACCATGGCGCTGCGCGTGGAGACCGATGGCACGGTCGTCTTCGAGCTGCCGCGCGCCGAGTCCGGGCAGGGCATCACCACCGCCGTGGCCATGCTCGTGGCCGAGGAGCTGGACGCGAAGCTGTCCGACGTGCGGGTGGAGCTCGCCGACGCCACGCCGAGCCTGCTGTGGAACCAGTTCACCGGCGGCTCGACCGGCATGCGCACGCTGTGGGAGCCGGTCCGCCAGATCGCCGCCGCCACGCGGGGCCGCCTGGTCACCGCCGCCGCCAAGCGGTGGGGCGTCGAGGCCTCCGCGCTGACCACCCGCGACTCTACGGTGGTCGCCGCCGATGGCCGCACCCTGAGCTTCGGCGCGCTGGCCGTCGAGGCCGCCGCCACCACGGCCGCCCCGGTCACCGGGCTGCCCAAGGACGCCAAGAACTACAAGCTCGTCGGCACCCCGACCGGCCGGGTGGACGCCCGCGACATCGTCACCGGCAAGGCCAAGTACACGATGGACGTCGAGGTGGAGGGCGCGCTGGCCACGGTCGTCGCCCGGCCGCCCACGATCCGCGGGACCGTCGTCTCGGTGGACGACACCGCGGCGAAGGCGATCCCCGGCGTGGTCGCGGTGACCCGGATCGACAGCGGTGTCGCGGTGAGCGCGAAGTCGTTCGACATCGCGCTCAAGGCCCGCGACGCCCTGAAGATCACCTGGAAGGACGGGCCGGCGGTCGGGCTGTCCGACACGAACATCCGGTCCAAGCTCCGGTCGGCGGTCGCGCCCCTGGTGGTGCCGGGGCTGCTGTCGAGCTACATCGACGCCGAGTTCGACTTCGCGTTCGTGCCGCACGCGCCGATGGAGGTGCTCAACGCGGTCGCCGACGTGCGCGAGGACCGGGCCGAGGTGTGGTTCCCGTGCCAGTCGCCGATCGTGGCGCAGAACGAGATCGCCCGGGTCGTCGGCCTGCCGGTGGACCGGGTGACCGTGCACGTGTCGCGGGCCGGCGGGTCGTTCGGGCGCCGGCTGTTCTGGGACCCGGCGCTGGAGGCGGCGGCGGTGTCCAAGAAGATCGGCAAGCCGGTCCGCCTGATGTGGACCCGCCAGGACGACACCAAGCACGGCCGGATGCGGCCCGCGTCGCACCACAAGATCCGCGCCACCCACCTGCTCGGCGACGTGCAGGCCTTCGAGCACCGCATGGCGGCCGTGGAGACCGACCTCAAGCACGGGTTCGGCGAGATCGTCAGCGCCAGCGGCGCGGCGGTGTCCGGCCCGGCGGACGGCCTGCTGTTCTTCCACCTGTCGGCGACCTGCCCGTACAACTTCGGCGTCGTGACGCAGGTGCTCAGCGAGGTGCCGGTGCCGGTGCCCACCGGCAGCTGGCGGTCGGTGTACTCGGCGAACCTGCGGACCGCCGAAGAGATCGTGGTGGACGAGCTGGCCGCGAAGCTCGGGCGCGACCCGGTGAAGTTCCGCACCCAGGTGCTGAAGTCCGCGCGGGTCAAGGCGGTGCTGGCCAAGGTCGCGGCGGAAGGCCAGTGGGGCAAGGCGATGCCCGCCGGGACGGCGCAGGGCGTCGGCGTGCACGAGGAGTACCGGTCGGCCACGGCGTGCCTGGTGGAGATCGACGCGCGCGACCCGAAGGCGCCGCGGGTGACCCGGGCGACCATCGCGGTGGACGTCGGCCTGCCGGTCAACCCGACCGGGCTCAAGGCGCAGATGATGGGCGGCCTGATGGACGCCATCTCGACGGTCCTGCAGGCCGGGGTGCACATCGACGACGGGCGCGTGCGGGAAGGCAGCTTCGGCGACTTCCACTACGCCCGCCAGAAGCACGCGCCGATCAAGCTCGACGTGTTCGTCATGCCGCCCAACGGCCGGCCCGGCGGCGCGGGCGAGCTGGGCGTGCCCGCGGCGGCGGCGGCCGTGGCCAACGCCTACGCCCGCGCGACCCGCACCCGTCCCCGCAGCTTCCCGATCAACTTCTGAGGAGTTCCCGTGCCCACCTACCGGTTCTCCGTCAACGGCGAGCAGGTCGCGGTCGACGCACCCGCCGACACCCCGCTGCTGTGGGTGCTGCGCGACCGCCTCGGCATCACCGGGCCGAAGTACGGCTGCGGTGTCGGCGTGTGCAAGGCGTGCACCAGCCACATCGACGGCGCGGCGGTGACCCCGTGCACCGTGCCCGTGTCGGACTGCCAGGGCCGCAAGGTCACCACCATCGAGGGCCTGGCCGACGGCGACGACCTGCACCCGGTGCAGGAGGCGTGGCTGACCGAGGACGTGGCCCAGTGCGGCTTCTGCCAGCCGGGCCAGATCATGGCCGCCGCCGCGCTGCTGAAGAAGACCAAGTCGCCGACGGACGCGGAGATCGACGCGATCGAGAACGTCTGCCGCTGCGGCACCTACTGCCGCATCCGCGACGCGATCAAGCGCGCCGCCGCGGCGATGTGACGGCGGGGTGGCGCGGTCGGTCGGCCGCCCGCGCCACCCCCTCGCGCGCACCTTCCCCGCCTCCGGCGCCGGTGCGCGAAAATACCCGCTGTGACCGCCCCGAACGACCCGCAGCCGTCCGCGCCGAGCACCTCGATCGTCGTCCTCACCCTCGCGCGCCGGGTCGAGGCCGAGCTGACCGCCGCACTCGCGCCCCTGGAGCTGACGGTGAGCAAGCTCGGACTCCTCGGCCACATCTCCGGCGTCCCCGGCGCGTCCTTCTCCGACCTGGCCCGCATGTCCGGCATCTCGGTCCAGTCCGTGCACGGCGCGGTGAAAGCGCTGGTCGCCGCCGGGCTCGTGCAGGACCGCACCGCGCGCGCCGGCTCGGCGTCCACGATCGAGCTGACCCCCGAGGGCACGCGCCTGCTCGACGCCGCCCGCGCGAAGGTGTCCGAAGTGGACGAACGCCTCTTCGGTCCCGACGCCGACCCCGCCCAACGCGAAGTCGGCCGGGTGGTGCGGGCGACGTTCTCCTCCTGATCACCGACTGACCGCACCCAACCTTCAAGTCGCCTGAAGCATGCGCTAGGCTTCAGGAAGACTGAAGGTTGGAGGTCGTCGTGCACCATGTCCTGCTGTCGATCCACGTGGTCGCCGGCATCGTCTTCGTCGGCGGCTCGGCGGTCGCCGCGAGCCTGTTCCCCCGCTACGTCCCGGTCTCCGGCACCGGGTCGGACGAGCGCAACCCCGCCGTCGCCGCCCTGCTGCACCGAGTGACCGGCGGCTACGCCGTCGCGGGTGTCGTCGTGCCCGTGGCGGGCATCGTCCTGGCGTCCGTCCAGGGCCGCATGGGCGAGATCTGGGTCGTCGTGGCGATGGTCCTGACCGCCGCGGCCGGGTTCCTGCTGGCCCTCCAGATCCACCCGCGCCAGCGGGCCGCCCTGCGCGAGCCCGGTGACGCGCGCAAGCTCAAGACGCTGTCCGGCCTGGTCGGCGTCTACAACATCCTCTGGACGGTCGTCGTCGTGCTGATGATCGTCCGACCCGGATCGGGGGCGTGATGACCACGTACGGACTGCTGGTCTTCGACGAGGTCGAGGAGCTGGACTTCGTCGGCCCCTGGGAGGTGTTCACCGCCTCGGCGCTGGTCCGCGCCGCCGGGGACACCGCCGTGCTGGTCGCGGAGAGCCTGGACCCGGTGCGGTGCGCCAAGGGGCTGCGGGTGCTGCCCGACCGGACGCTGGCCGACCACCCCCCGCTGGACGTGCTGGTGGTCCCGGGCGGTCGCGGTGCCCGGCTTGTGCAGACGCGCAACCCGGTGGTGACCGACTGGATCGCCGGCACCGGGGCGCGGTGGGTGGTCGGCGTGTGCACGGGCGCGTTCCTGCTGCACGCGGCGGGCGTGACGCGCGGACGGCGGGTCGCGACCCACTGGCAGCACGAGCAGGAGTTGGAAGACCTCGGCGGCGTCACGGTCGTGCGGGACGCCCGGTACGTGGTGGACGGCACGCTGCTGACCAGCCAGGGCGTGTCCGCGGGCATCGACAGCGCCCTGTGGCTGGTCGGGCACCTGCACGGCCGCGACCACGCGCGCGAGGTCCGCCGCACGATCCAGTACGACCCGTCCCCGCCCTACACCGCCGACGAACCGCTGCCCGCCCGGCTCAGCGGCTAGCTCGTCGTCAGCGGGTAGTCCATCTCGACGCCGTCGAGCACCACGCCGTCGGGCAGCGGCACGCGGGTCCGGCGCACCTCGCGGAAGCCGAAGGACCGGTACAGCGGCTCGCCGGGCAGGGTCGCCATCAGCACCAGCGACCGGAAGCCCTCCGCCCGAGCGTCCCGGACGCACCGGGCCAGGATCGCCTTGCCCAGCCCGCGCCGGGTCCAGTCGCCGCGCACGAACATCGCGCGGACCCGGGCGGGCTCGGTGGCCGGGTCGAGCAGGCGGTCGTCGGACGCGCCCGGCCCGGACCCGGTGTAGAGCTTGTCGCGCTTGCTCCAGCCGCCGCACGCCACCACGTCGCCGTCCTCCTCGTGGACGTAGTAGGTGCCGTCGTCGATCAGCACGGTGTCCGGGACGGTCAGGTGGCGCGCGGCGGAGGCCGTGGCGCGGTCGTCGTGGAAGCGCGGGAAGACGTCGAGGACGGAGCGCCGCATCAGCTCGCCGATCGCCGGCACGTCCGCTCTCGTCGCCGCTCGCAGCCCCACGGCGGCGATCATGTCACGGTGCCTGGTGCAGGCACAGGTAGTTTCCCTCGGAGTCGCAGAACCAGGCGGCCTTCTCGCCGTTCATGTCGGCGATGTGGTCCACGGTCTTGATGTCGGGCGTGTCGTAGTCCTCGAACCGGACGCCGCGCCCCTCCAACTCCCGGATCTCCCCGGAGATGTCGGAGACCTCGAAGCTGAGGACGGTGTGCTTGGTCTGCGAACCCTCCTCGGCGGGCAGCAGGCTCACGCCGTTGCCGTGACCGAGGTCGAACGTGCGGCTGCCGTCGGGCAGTCTCCCGACCTCCTTGAGGCCGAGCTGGTCGGTGTAGAAGCGGCTCGCCCGGTCCATGTCGGAGACGGGCAGGACGGTCGTGGTTCTCGTATCGGTGAGCATTCGAGTACCTCCTCCAGACGGAGCAATCGTCCGCCCGAACGGGCTACTCGGCAATGCGTGTTCGCGTTCCGTAAGGAGCGAGGTGCGTGCGGAACCACCCGGCCGCGAGCCGGGCCACCCGGTCGAGCGCACCGGGTTCCTCGAACAGGTGGGTCGCCCCCTGGACCACCTCGATCGCCCACCGGCCGCCCAGCCGCGCCGCCGCCGCCCGGTTGAGGTCGAGCACCTGGTGGTCGCGGCTGCCCACGATGAGCAGCGTGGGCACCAGCACGCGGCTCAGCGCGGCGCGCGCCAGGTCCGGCCGCCCGCCCCGGGACACCACGGCCCCGACCGGCACCTCGGCGGCGGCCACCAGCGCGGCGGCGGCCCCGGTGCTCGCTCCGAACAGCCCGATCGGCAGCCCGGCGGTCTCGCCGCAGGTCCCGCACCACCGCACGGCGTCGGCCACCCGCCCGGCGAGCAGCCCGATGTCGAACCGCAGCCGCCCGGTGCGCACGTCCACACGCTCCTCGTCCGCGGTGAGCAGGTCCACCAGCAGGGTGGCCAGGCCCTGGTCGCGCAGGAACGCCGCCACCGCCCGGTTGCGCCCGCTGTGCCGGGAACTGCCCGAGCCGTGCGCGAACACCACGACGCCCACCGGGTCCGGCGGCACGCCGAGGTCACCCGCCAGGTCGCCGACCCGCACCGCGACCGGGTCCTCCACGAGGTGGGAGTTCACGGCCCGTCGGTGCGCCAAACGTGTAGTGGGCGCCCAACGTGTAGTGGCCCCGGCGCGCGGGTAACCCGGGAACTTCCGCCGACGCCGGGGAGTGAGGACCGTGCGGAACCGACGCGACCGGCTCTTCCGGGACCGCCGTGACGCGGGACGGGTGCTGGCCGGACTGCTGTCCCACTACCGCGACCGGGACGACGTGGTCGTGCTGGCGCTGCCACGCGGCGGGGTGCCGGTCGCCTACGAGGTGGCTCGGGCGTTGCGGGCGCCGCTGGACGTGTTCGTCGTGCGCAAGCTCGGTCTGCCGCGTCAGCCGGAGCTGGCGATGGGCGCGCTGGCGTCCGGGGGCGTGGTCGTGCTCAACGACGACATCGTCCGGCAGGCCCGCGTGGACGACGACACCCTGCGGCGCGTCACCGAGCACGAGCAGAAGGAGCTGCTGCGGCGCGAGCGCGCGTACCGGGGTGCCGCGGACATGATCGACGTGGCCGACAAGACCGTGGTGCTCGTGGACGACGGCTTGGCGACGGGCGCCAGCACGCGTGCCGCCGTGCGGGCGTTGCGCCAGTTGCGTCCCGCGCGGCTGGTCGTGGCCGTGCCGACCGCGCCCGCGTCGACGTGCCGGGAGTTGGCGCGCGAGGTCGACGACATGGTGTGCGCGTCCACGCCGGCCGACTTCGTCGCCGTGGGCGGGTCATATATGACCTTCGGGCAGACGACCGACGACGAGGTGCGGTCGTTGCTGCGCGGTGCTGAGGGGACCCCGGTCGCGGACACCACCGTGGCGGTCCTGCGGGCGGACGCCGTGCCCGCGCCCGGTGGGGTGCTGCCCGACGAGGTGCTGTTCGACCTGGTCGGGGACGCCGGGCTGGTGCTGTTCGGGGAGGCGTCGCACGGGACGCACGAGTTCTACGCCGCGCGGGCCGCGATGACCCGGCGGTTGGTGCAGGAGAAGGGGTTCCGCGCGGTGGCGGTGGAGGCGGACTGGCCGGACGCCTACCGCGTCGACCGGTACGTGCGGGGGTACGGGGAGGACCGCGACGCCGAGGAGGCGCTGCGCGGGTTCGAGCGGTTCCCGGCGTGGATGTGGCGCAACACCGAGGTGCTGGAGTTCGTGGCGTGGCTGCGGGCGCACAACGAGCGGGCCGACGAGCCGGTCGGGTTCTACGGCTTGGACCTCTACAGCCTGCACCGGTCGGCCGCGCAGGTCGTGGCGTACCTGGAGGGCGTGGACCCGCAGGCCGCCGCGCGGGCGCGGGAGCGGTACTCGTGCCTGGAGCACGGCGAGGACGGTCGTGCCTACGCGCGGGCGGCGGCGTTCGGCGCCGGCGAGGACTGCGAGCGGCGCGTGATCGCCCAGCTGACCGAACTCTGCTCGAACTATCGCGCCAGGGACGATCGTCCCGAAAACGATCGTTCCGCCGACGAACGTTTCCACGCCGAACGCAACGCCCAGCTGGTGCGGTCGGCGGAGGAGTACTACCGGACGATGTTCGGCGGCCGGGTGTCCTCGTGGAACCTGCGCGACCGGCACATGGCGGAGACGTTGGAGGCCCTGCGCGACCACCTGGACGGCGGCAAGATCGTGGTCTGGGCGCACAACTCGCACCTCGGTGACGCGCGGGCGACCGAGTTCGCGTCCCGCGGCGAGCTGAACGTGGGCCAGTTGGTCCGCGAACACCACCCCGACGACTGCCGCCTGATCGGCTTCACCACCTACACCGGCACCGTCACCGCCGCCGACAACTGGGGTGAGGAGGCGGACCGCAAACGCGTCCGCCCGGCGCTACCCGGGAGCGTGGAGGAGCAGTTGCACGAGGTCGGCGGCGACTTCGCCCTGGTCTTCCCGCAAGCCCCGCGCAGCGCACGAGTGCTCCGGACGTCCCGCCTGGAACGGGCCATCGGCGTCATCTACCGCCCCCACACGGAACGCCACAGCCACTACTTCCGCGCCCGCCCAGCCGACCAGTTCGACGCCCTGATCCACGTGGACCGGACGACCGCCCTGGAGCCCTTGGAGCGCACACCGCGATGGAACAGCGGCGACCTCCCCGAGACCTACCCCCACGCGGTCTGACCCAGCCACCGCCACCCACAGCAGCACGCGGCCGGCCGCCCCGGAGGCGACCGGCCGCGCGTGAACCCCGTCAGTCCGCAGGCCCCGGCTCCCGCGCCGCGCTGCCCGCCGAGCCGCCCGCCTCATCGGCCGACTGCCCGCGCCCCACGGCCTCGGCCACGTCCTCCGCCGCCGCGGGGTCCCGGGCCGTGTCGGGTTCCTCCTCCGCCAGCCGGTCGTCCAACGGCCGCGGGTGGGCCTGCTCGTACGGTGTCGTCCCGTACTTGTCCGCCCCCGACCACCGCTCCGGCGGGTCCATCGCGGCCTCCAGCGGGTCCGCGCGCAAGCGGTCCTCGTCCAGGTCCTCGGCGCTGTTCAGCGCCGCCGGATCGGTTTCGACCGAGTCCGGCGCCCCGGTGTCCTGCGGCGCCGCGTAGGACGCCAGCTCGTCGGTCCTGTCGTCGCCAGTGCTCATGCTGTGCGTGTACCCGTCCGCACGCGCCTCAACCCGATCAAGACCGCCGCGTACCCGCCCAGCACCGCCAACCCCGCCCACCACGGCAGCGGGAAGTACCCACCGGCCGGTGCGTAGTAGTCGACCACCTGGGGATACGCGACCCGCGTGCCGACCACCGAGAACCCTGCCGCCGGTGTCACCCGCAACAACCACCCCAACCCCGGCACCACCAACGCCACCACATAAGGCACCACCACGGTCCCCAACGCCACCACAACGGCCACCCACCGCCGCAGCAACCCCCGCAACGCCCACGAATACGCCGCAACCAACGCCATGAACACCCCGACCCCGAGCACCACCCGCGCCAAGGTCAGCCAAGGCACCCCGTCCACGAACACCACCGCCGCCCCGGCACCCACCACGCCCACCACGAACGGCCACCGCACCGACCACAGCACCAGCACGACCACCGCCAAAATCAACCCCACCAACGCACCCGCCGCCGAAGGACCCGGCAGGGGCCCGATGTCACCCGATCCAGTGACGGTGAACGTCCCGCCCGACTCGACCCCGCCGGCGGCCCGGTGGAACTTCTCCCAGTCGGTGGTCCCCGCTCCCCCCACCGCCGCACTCGTCCACGACGCCGCCGGCCCGTCCACCACCACGTGGTCGAACACCCCGGTCGCCTGCGTGAACCGCACCTGGGACGCCCCGTCCCGCACGGTCAGGTCCCCCGGCGAGGTGACGAACAGTCCCACCAGGACGGTGTCCGGCAAGGACAACCGCACCGACCCGACCCGCGTCCACGACACGCCGTCGACGGAGTCCTCCCCCGTCACGACGTCCCCGTCCCGGCTCAACCGCAGCCACCGGGCCGTCGCCGAACCGGCGGTGTCGTGGACGTAGTCGTGCTGCATCCGCACGCCGTGCGCACCGGTCAGCATCAGCGCCGCGTACGAAGACCCCTGCGCGAGCCCGTCCTTGACGATCACGCCCGCCTTGGCCCACGGCACCAGCCCGGGAACGATCTTGTCGTGGTCGGGCGGCGGGTAGGTGATGGTGCCTTCCATCGACGCGACGCGGGCGGTGATGGAGCCGTGGACGCCCAACGGCCGGTGCATGACGAAGAACCGGTCGCTGACCGGGGTCCCGTCCGGTCCGACGGGGTCGGTGGGGCACTCGACCTCGACCGTCCCCTCGCTGCACGACGAGCGGTCCAGCAGCGGCAGGAGCAGTCCGGGCAGGGCGATGAGCAAGAGCGCGGCGACGGCCGCGACGACTGGGGTTCGCACGGCATCCGGTTCTACGGGCCGCACGGTCACACGGGCCGAACAGCCGCTGTCACACCGCTGTTAGGTCGGGCGGGGCATGCTGACGGGCATGTTGCGCGGCCGGATGACGGTGGGACTGCGGTTCACCGTGCTTTACGCGGTGGTGTTCCTGGTGTCCGGGGCGGCGTTGGCGGCGCTGATCAACCTGTTCGGCGGGGACCTGACGAGCGTGGCCCCGGTGGGTGGGCCGCCGCCGGACCCGGGGTGGGAGCAGGCCCGCTCACGGCAGCTGCTGGTCGGCACGCTGGCGGCGCTGGCCGTCATGGCGGCGGTGTCGGTGCTGGTCGGCAAGGCGATCGCGGGCCGGGTGCTGCGGCCGTTGCGGACGATCACCGCCGCGACCCGGCGGATCACCGCCGAGAACCTGCACGAGCGCTTGGCGGTGACCGGGCCGGCGGACGAGGTCAAGCAGCTGGCCGACACCGTGGACGACCTCCTGGAACGCCTGGAGACGTCCTTCTCGGCGCAGCGCGCGTTCGTCGCCAACGCGTCACACGAACTCCGCACCCCGCTCGCGACCATGCGCGCGTCCCTGGACGTGGCGACGGCCAAGCCGCACGCGCACCCCCAGACCGTCGCGCTGGCCGACCGCCTCCGCGCTCAACTCACGAACGTGGACCACCTCTTGGACGCGCTCCTCACCTTGGCCAGAGCCGGCACCCCCACCGACCTCGCCCCGGTGAGCCTGTCCGCGCTCGCCGACCAGGCCCTCCTTGCCCGAGCTGAAATTCTTGGCGTCCGGAAAATTTCAGTGGACAGGAATTTTCAGAACGGGGAAATTTTCGGCAGCCCTGTCCTGCTCGCGCAACTGGTCGACAACGTGGTGGACAACGCGGTGCGCCACAACGTCGACGGCGGCTGGATGAAGGTCACCGCGGGCGACTCCCTGGTGGTGGAGAGCGGCGGGCCGGTGCTGGCGCAGGCGGACGTCGAGCGGCTGGGGCGGCCGTTCCAGCGGCTGACCAACCGTACCGGGTCGGACCGCGGGTCCGGTCTGGGCCTGTCGATCGTCGCCGCCATCGCCACCGCCCACGACGGTTGCCTCTCGATCACCGCACGACCCGAAGGCGGACTGCGGGTCACCGTCCACTTCGGAGCGAAGCGGTGAGGGTGCTGGTGGTCGAGGACGCGCGGGCGCTCGCCGAGGTCGTCGCCGAGGGGCTGCGGGACCAGGGCATGGCGGTGGACGTGGCGCACGACGGCCTCACCGCCGCCGCCAAGCTCGACGTGACCGACTACGAGGTGGTCGTGCTGGACCGCGACCTGCCCGGCCTGCACGGCGACGACCTGTGCCAGGTGATCACCTCGGCGGACGACCGGCCGATGGTCCTCATGCTGACCGCGTCGGGCACGCCGGAGGACCGCGTCCGCGGCCTGACCCTGGGCGCGGACGACTACCTGGCCAAGCCGTTCCACTTCCCCGAACTGGTGCTGCGCGTGCGCGCCCTGTCCCGCCGCCGCCCGTCCTCCCGGGCCCGGACGCTGCGCGTGGGCGGCGTCGAACTGGACCCGGTGCGGCGAACGGCGACGCGTGACGGCGTGCCGTTGGCGTTGTCGGTGAAGGAGTTCGCGGTGCTGGAGGCGCTGCTGCGGGCGTGGCCGGGGTTCCTGAGCGCGGAGGGCCTGCTGGAGCGGGTGTGGGACGAGCACGCCGACCCGTTCACCAACACCGTGACCGTCACCGTGGGCCGCCTGCGCCGCAAACTCGGCTCGCCGCCGGTCATCACCACCACCCCCGGCGTCGGCTACCGGCTGACAGGACCGTCCTAGCAGCCGTCGACCGAGCAGGCGTTCACGTCCTGGAGCACGGCCACCGGACGGTCGGCCCACGCCGTCTCCAGCGCCTTGGTGAACAGCTCCACCGGCTGCGCGCCGGAGATGCCGTAGCGGCCGTCCACCACGAAGAACGGCACCCCGTTGGCACCCAGCCGCGCCGCCTCGCGCTCGTCCGCGCGCACGGCGTCGAGGTAGGCGTCGGACTCCAGCACGCGCCGGACGTCGTCCTCGTCCAGCCCCGCGTCCACCGCGACCTTGGTCAGCGCTTCGGGCGTGAACAGCGAGCGGCCCTCGGCGAAGTGGGCCCGGTACATCGCCTGCAACACCTCGCGCTCCACGCCGCGCTCACGGGCCAGGTGCAGCAGCCGGTGCGCGTCGACGGTGTTGCCGACCTCGCGGTCGGAGACGTAGGCCAGCCCGTCCCCGTGGGCGACGGCCGCGACCTTGCCGTCCAGGCCGACCCCGCCGGCCCCGAACTTCTCGACCAGCATGTCGACCAGCATGTCGGCCACCGGCTCGGTGCGCTCGCGGTGCGGGTCGAGCTCGAAGGAGCGGTGCACCACCTCGACGTCGGCACGGTGCTCGAAGCCCGCGAGGGCCTGCTCGAAGCGGGCGGTGCCGATGTAGCACCACGGGCAGACCAGGTCACTCCAGATTTCGACGCGCACGGGCTTCCTCACGTGAGTACACTTACCGGTGGAGAGCACTAACTATTCCACAGTACACGGGAGCGGTGCGGGTGAAGTACGACGTCTTCGCGAAGGACTGCCCGTCCCGAGGGACCCTGGACCACCTGACCGGCCGCTGGGCCGTCCTGGTCCTGGCCGGCCTGCGCCAGGGCCCGACCAGGTTCAACGCCCTGCGCCGCCGGGTCGACGGGGTCAGCGAGAAGATGCTGGCCCAGACCTTGCAGGCCCTGGAACGCGACGGCTTCGTCCACCGCGAGGTCCTGACCGCGATGCCGCCCTGCGTGACCTACTCCCTCACCCCGCTGGGCGAGTCGACGGCCGATCACGTGCAGACGTTGATCGACCACCTGGAAGCCAACATGCCCGCGGTCATGGCCAACCGCGCCAACGCTTCTCGCTAGTCCTCGCTGCGCTTGGGGTTCGAGCGGACGCTTCGCTCTCAAGCTCGAGCGCGCCGGCGCGCTCTCAAGATCACAAGCGGAAAAGCGACGCTCGCCGCTGGGCAGGCCCCCAGGGAGGGAAGGGCGTCGGTTTCTTTTCCCCGTCCGGCCTGCCGGAGGCAACCACCCTTCGCCCGGGTTCGCAACCGGTGAAGCGTGGTTGCAAACCCGGGCGAAGCGCGGTTGGGCTGCGCCCAGGCCGGACGGGGAAAAGAAACCGAGGCCCTTCCCGTGGGCTCGTCAGCCCAGCGGCTCGCGCCTGCGGCGCGGAGCGGGAGCGGCGGGAGGGGCCGGAGAATCGCTTGCCGCGTCAGGGGACGAGCACCGCCGCCCCGTTGACCCGGTCGGCGGCGAGGTCCGCCAGTGCCCGGTCCGCCCGCTCCAGCGGGTACTCCGAAGTCGTCACAGCCAGCCGGTGCTCCCCGGCGAACGCCAGGAACTCCCGCGCGTCCGCCCGCGTGTTGGCCGTGACACTCCGGACCTCCTTCTCGTAGAACAAGTGCCGCTGGTAGTCCAGCCGTGGCACGTCGCTGAGGTGGATGCCCGCGATCGCCAACACCCCACCCCGGTCCAACGCCTCCAACGCCGGGAGCACCAACTCCCCCGCCGGCGCGAACAGCACGGCCGCGTCCAACGGCTCCGGCGGCCGGTCCGCCGCCCCCGAGGCTGACGCCGCGCCCAACGCCAACGCCAACTCACGAGCCGCCGGACTGCGGGTCATGACGTGCACCACCGCCCCCTCCGCCAGCGCGACCTGCGCGGCCAAGTGGGCGCTTGCCCCGAACCCGTAGATCCCCAACCGGCCACCCGCGGGCAGGGACGTCCGCCGCAGAGCCCGGTACCCGATGATCCCGGCGCACAGCAACGGCGCCAACTCCACATCCGCGTACCCGGACGGCAGCGGGTGGGCGAAGGACGCCGGCACCGTCGTGTACTCCGCGTACCCGCCGTCGGCGTCCCAACCCGTGTACACCGAGGCCGGGCACAGGTTCTCCGCGCCGCGCACGCAGTACCGGCACGTCCCGCACGTCCCCCGCAGCCACGCCACGCCCACCCGGGTGCCCTCCGGCAGCGCACCGGCGACGACCGAACCCACCACCTCGTGCCCCGGCACCACCCCGGGCCGGTGCACCGGCAGGTCGCCCGACGCCACGTGCAGGTCCGTCCGGCACACCCCGCACGCCGTCACCCGGACCAGCACCTCCCCCGGACCGGGCTCCGGCACCGGCTCCTCCGACGCCGTCAACCGCGGTCCGGGCCGCAGCACCCTCCACGCGCGCATGACCGCCACTGTCTCAGCGCGCGGCCTCCAGCGCACGGTTCAACGCCGTCACGTTCACCCCCGGCTCACCGACAACTCCCCCCTCCACGTGATCGGAAACCAACTGCCGCACCACGTCCTCCCGCAACCCGTTCACCCGGGCCACCCGCCGCACCTGCAACTCGGCGTAAGCCAGGCTGATGTGCGGATCGAGCCCGGACGCCGACGCCGTCACGGCATCTTCCGGCACTGCGCTCTCCGGCACCCCTTCCCGCACCGCCACCTCAGCCCGCCGCTGCGCCACCACCACGTCGTAATCGGCGTTGCGCTCCCCCTTGTTCGACCCTCCCGAGGCGGGCAGGGTCGCCAGCGAAGGCCGGGTGTGGAACCACTGGTTCCCGGGACGGTCCACCGCCACCAACGTCGTGTCCACGGCCTCGGCGTTCGCCCGCAACCCCGGCAGCCGCGACACGCCCCACACCGCCAACGGGTAGAGCACGCCGGTCAACACGGTCAGCACGAGCAGCACCCGCAGCCCCGCCACCACCTGCTTCACCACAGAAATCACCCGATCCCAGGGATGTGCCGCACCAGCAAGTCGATCACCCAGATCCCGACGAACGGCGTCACCACGCCACCCACCCCGTACACCAGCAGGTTCCGCCGCAACAACGCCGCCGCCCCGGACGGCCGGTACCGCACGCCCCGCAACGCCAACGGGATCAGCGCCACGATGATCAGCGCGTTGAACACCACCGCCGACAGGATCGCCGACTGCGGAGAGCCCAGGTGCATGACGTTCAACCGGTCCAGCTGCGGGTAGATGGCCGCGAACATGGCCGGCAGGATCGCGAAGTACTTGGCCAGGTCGTTGGCCACGCTGAACGTCGTCAGCGCACCTCGCGTGATCAGCAACTGCTTGCCGACCTCCACGATCTCGATCAGCTTGGTCGGGTCGGAGTCCAGGTCCACCATGTTCCCGGCCTCCTTCGCGGCGGAGGTGCCGGTGTTCATGGCCACGCCCACGTCCGCCTGGGCCAGCGCGGGAGCGTCGTTGGTGCCGTCGCCGGTCATGGCGACCAGCCGCCCGCCGTCCTGCTCGCGCCGGATCAGTGCCAGCTTGTCCTCGGGTGTGGCTTCGGCCAGGTAGTCGTCCACGCCGGCCTCGGCCGCGATCGCCTTGGCGGTCAACGGGTTGTCGCCGGTGACCATCACGGTCCGGATGCCCATGGCGCGCAGCTCGGCGAAACGTTCCTTGATGCCGGGCTTCACCACGTCCGACAGCCGGACCACGCCCAGCACGACGTCATCGACGGCCACCACCAATGGGGTCCCGCCTTCGGAACCGATCGAGTCCACGACCCGGCGGACCTCTGCGGACACCGTGAACGCGCTGGCCGCGCCCTTGCGCACCCGACGCCCGTCCAGGTCGATGCCGCTGACCCGGGTCTGCGCGGTGAACGGCACGACCTCGCCGGTCTTCTCGTGGTCCGTGGCCTCGGCGGGCCGGCCGTACTCGGTCACGCACAGCTCCACGATGCTGCGCCCCTCGGGTGTGCCGTCCGCCAGGCTGGCCAGCCGCACGGCGTCGACCAGGACGTCCATCTCGCAGCCGATCGGGATGAACTCGGTGGCACGCCGGTTGCCCCACGTGATGGTGCCGGTCTTGTCCAGCAGCAGCGTGTCGATGTCCCCGGCCGCCTCGACCGCCTTGCCGGAACCGGCCAGGACGTTGCGCCGCACCAGCCGGTCCATGCCGGCGATGCCGATCGCCGACAGCAACGCGCCGATCGTGGTCGGGATCAGGCACACCAGCAGCGCGGTCAGCACGACCACCGACTGCTCGCCGCCGGAGTACACCGCGAAGGGCTGCAACGCCACCACGGCCAGCAGGAAGATGATCGTCAAGGTGGACAACAGGATCGTCAACGCGATCTCGTTGGGCGTCTTCTGCCGCTTGGCACCTTCCACGAGCGCGATCATCCGGTCCACGAAGGACTCGCCGGGCCGGGTGGTGATCCGCACGACGATCCGGTCCGACAGCACGGTCGTGCCACCGGTCACCGCCGATCGGTCGCCGCCGGACTCCCGGACCACCGGCGCGGACTCGCCCGTGATGGCCGACTCGTCCACGGTGGCGATGCCCTCGACCACGTCACCGTCTCCGGGGATGGTCTCCCCGGCCTCGACCACGACGAGGTCGCCGACCGCCAACTCCGCACCGGGCACGGTCCGGCCGTCCACGAGCCGCGCCACCGTGTCCTTCTTGGTGCGCCGCAACGACTCCGCCTGCGCCTTGCCGCGCCCCTCGGCGACCGCCTCGGCCAGGTTCGCGAACAGCACGGTGAACCACAGCCACACCGCCACCGCGACCGTGAACACGCTCGGCTCGCCGATCGCGAACACCGTGACCAGCACCGAGCCGACCCAGACGACGAACATCACCGGGTTGCGCACCTGGTGGCGCGGGTGCAGCTTGCGCAGCGCCTCCGGGAACGCGGCGGGCACCGGGCGCACCGCGACTTCCGGCGGGCGCACTTCCGTGAGGGTCACAGCAGAGCCTCCGCGATGGGACCGAGAGCGAGAGCGGGGACGAACGTGAGCGCCGCGACCAGCACGATCGCGCCGGTGAGCAGCGAGGCGAACAACGGGCCGGTGGTGGGCAGCGTGCCCGCCGTCGCCGGCACCTTCCGCTGCGCGGCCAGCGATCCGGCCAGGCACAGCACGGCCACGATCGGCACGAACCGGCCCAGCGCCATGCACACGCCCAGCGACGCCTGGAACCAGTCGCTGGTCACCGTTAGGCCGCCGAACGCGCTGCCGTTGTTGTTGGACGCCGACGCGTACGCATAAAGGATTTCCGACAACCCGTGCGCACCGGGGTTGTTCAATGCGCCTTGTGTGCTGGGGAGGATCGCCGCGATGCCCGCACCGATCAGCAACACCGCCGGCATGGCCAGGATCGACACCGCCGCCGCGGTCACCTCACGCCGACCCAGCTTCTTGCCCAGGTACTCCGGCGTGCGGCCGACCATCAGCCCGGCGAGGAACATCGCGATCACGGCCATGACCAGGATGCTGTAGAGCCCGGTGCCCACACCGCCCGGCGTCATCTCGCCGAACAGCATGTTCAGCAGCGTCCCGCCGCCACCGAGCCCGGTGTAGCTGTCGTGCAGCGAGTTCACCGCGCCCGTGGACGTGCCGGTCGTGCTGTTCGCGAACAACGCCGAGGACGGCACACCGAACCGGACCTCCTTGCCCTCCAACGGCCGCAGCCCGTGCGCCTCGGCCGTCCAGATCACCGCGAGCATCGCGCCCCACAGCACGCCCATGACGCTCAGCAGCACGTACCCCTGCCGCCGGTCGCCGACCAGCGTGCCGAACGTGCGGGTCAGCGACACCGGGATGACCAGGATGAGGAAGACCTCGACCAGGTTCGACCAGCCGGACGGGTTCTCGAACGGGTGCGCGGAGTTGGCGTTGAGCACCCCGCCTCCGTTGGTGCCCAGCTCCTTGATCGCCTCCTGGCTCGCGACCGGGGCGGTGGCGACGGTGTGCCCGTCCACGGCGACGCCGGACCGGAAGCTCATCACCACGCCCAACGCCACCAGCACCAGCGCGAACACGAACGCGACCGGCAGCAGGACGCGCGTGACCCCGCGCACCAGGTCCACCCAGAAGTTGCCCAGCCGGTCGGTCCGCTGCCGCGCGAACCCCCGGACCAACGCGATCGCCACGGCCATCCCGACCGCGGCGGACACGAAGTTCTGCACGGTCAGCCCGACCACCTGCACGGTGTGGCCCAGGACGGTCTCGGGCACGTAGGACTGCCAGTTCGTGTTGGTCACGAAGCTGACGGCGGTGTTGAACGCCATCCCCGGCGGGACGTCGCCCCGCCCGAAGTCGAACGGCAGCGCCGACTGGACCCGCTGGAGCACGTACAGCAGCACGACCCCGACGAACGAGAACCCCAGCACGCCGTACGCGTAGGTGGTCCACCGCTGCTCGGAGTCGGGGTCCACGCGGGCCAGCCGGTAGATCGCCCGCTCCACCCGCAGGTGCCGGGTGGAGGTGTAGACGCGGGCCAGGTAGTCGCCGAACGGCCGGTGCACCGCGGCCAGGGCGGCGATCAGCAGGCCGACCTGGAGCAGGCCGGCGGTGGTCGAGGACATCAGAACCTCTCCGGCCGGACCAGCGCCACGACCAGGTACCCGATCAGCAGCAGCGCCAGCACGCCACCGACGGTGTTGGCCAGTGCGCCGCTCACAGCTTCTCCAGCCCGCGCACGCCCAGCGCCAGCAGCGCGAAAACCCCGATCAGCAGCACCGCGTAGGCCAGGTCGGCCATGTGCGCTTCCCCCTTCGAAAAGCCGGTTCACGCCGGAGAGCGTGCGGCCGGGCGGCGAAGGATCAGCACGGACTGACGGGTCCTTGACGGCCGTGAACGCCGCCTTTACGGGTCGTTGACGCCCCGCGAGACGTGCCTCTCACCCCGTCTGGCCGGACCGGAGCAGGTCGAAGTGGGCCGTGCGGTCGCGCACGTGCGCCCAGTAGGCCTCGCGGGCCAGGTCGGCGATCACCGTGAGCCGGGCCGCCAGGACGCCGTCCCGGCGGCACACCACGACGTGCCGCATCCACACCGGGCTGCCCGCGATCGGGCGCACCACCACCTCGTCGTCGGACGGGTACACCGGCTGGCACGGCGCCACCGCCCGGCCCGCCGCCACCAGCGCCCGGATCGAGTCGCTGCTGGAGATCGAGTACCGCACGCGCGGCCGGAACCCGCGCTGCTCGCACACCGCGTGGAAGCAGTCCGGCCACCCGGCGCCGTCCGAGGGGGTCATCACCCACACCCGGTCCGCCAGCTCCCCCAGCGGCACCTCCGCGCGGCGGGCCAGCGGGTCGCCGGCGGCGACGGCGACGAACACCGGTTCGCGCGCGATGGGCTCGCACGCCATCGCGGCCGTGGAGTGCAGCTCGTAGCCCGGGTAGTCGACGGTCGTGGCCACGTCCAGGCGCCCGGCCGCCACCAGGTCCCACAGCAGCGCCGGCGAGTAGTCCATGGTCAACCGGACCTCGTGGTCGGGCAGGTGCTCCCCCAGCCGCTCGGCCAGCCCGATGGACACCGACCCGACCACCCCGCCCAGGGCGACCACCGTCGTGGCCCGCTCGGTCAGCCGGGCCGCGTCCCGGCGCAGCTCGGCCACGCCGTGCAGGATCGCCCTCGCCCGCAGCAGCACGAAGTCACCCACCAGCGTCGGCGCCATGCCCTGCGGCAGGCGCGCGAACAGGGGCGCGCCGATCTCCTCCTCCAGCCGTTTGAGGCGCGCGGACAGGGCCGGCTGGGACATCCGCAGCACGGCGGCGGCTTTGGTGAGGCTGCCGCTCTCCGCGATCGCGCACACCGTCCGCAGGTGGCGAAGCTCCAGCTCCATCCGACGAGCGTAGGAGCCGCGGGTGGGCGCATCCATAACCGGCGTGGATCGGGAACGGTATTTCCACCAACGGGAGCAGCGGTCCCATAGTGGGCTGCGTTCCGGCCACATGCGTTTTGTGGCTCCCTGCACGGAATGGAGCGCCTTCATGCGCATTCTGTCCGTTCTAGTGGCTTTGGCCGCCCTGCTGGCCCAACCACTCACCGCCACCGCCGCCCCCATGGTGGTCAAGGAGGTTTTCGCGCCCGACGGCACCATCACGCGCGCTCGCGTGCCGCAGCCGCCCACGTCGTCGGCTGTCCTGGCGAGCGCCGCCGAGGTGGTGCCGATCCAGCAGACCGGGCCGTCGTCGTCCCGGTTCGACCTGGTGTTCGTCGGCGACGGCTACACCGCCGGCGAGCTGGGCACGTTCCACCAGCACGTCCTGGCCCGGTGGGCGGAGCTGAGCGCCATCGAGCCGTACAAGTCGCTCAAGCAGTCGTTCAACGTGTGGCAGGTCAACGTGGTGTCCCAACAGTCCGGTGTGGACAACGACCCGACCCGGGGCATCCGCCGCAACACCGCGCTGGACATGTACTTCTGGTGCGGCAACATCGAACGCTTGTTGTGCGTGAACGAGACGAAGGCCAAGCAGTACGCCGCCGCCGCGCCCGAGGCCGACCAGGTCCTGGCGCTGGCCAACACCACCAAGTACGGCGGCGCTGGTGGTGGCGTGGCCACGTCGTCGGGCGGCAACGCCCAGGCCACCTGGATCGTGGCCCACGAGCTGGGGCACTCCATCGGCGGGCTGGCCGACGAGTACGACTACCCCGACGACCTGTACACGGGGTCGGAGCCGACCGAGCCGAACGTCTCCAAGTACACCAGCGCGCAGATGACCCAGTACCGGCTCAAGTGGTACGCGCACCTGGGCAAGGCGTCTCCGGACGGTGGGGTGGTCGGCACGTACGAAGGCGCGTACTACCACAAGCGCGGTGTCTACCGGCCCACGGAGAACTCCCTGATGAGGAGCCTGGGCAGGCAGTTCAACCTGATCGGGTTGGAGGTCATGCGGGCCGCGATCCTGAGCCACACGTCCTAGCGTCAGCCCGGGTCGCCGCGCCGCTTCCGGTGCACGACCCAGGCGAAGTCCACCACCAGACCGACCGCGATGGCGATCAGGAAGACCGCCAACCACGGGAAGTCCGCGCGCCAGAGCAGGATCGCGGCGCCGGCGTTGAGCAGGACGCCGAACCCGGCCAGCCACAGCCGCAAGGTCAGCGCGCTGCGGGGCGGGGCCGGTGGGGGCAGTTCGTCCACCTCGGGAGGGTTCCCCACCGGCCTCGCGGTAACCAGCGGGTGGCCCGGCGCCGCAGTAGCGTCGGACACCGGTCCGGGCGGGCGGGGAGGCAGGGTGGACGGGTACGGGTTCACGGTGACGCTGGTCGTGGTCCTGGTGCTGCTCAACGCCGTGTTCGCGGGCAGCGAGATGGCCCTGATCTCCCTGCGCGAAGGGCAGCTGCGGGCCCTGGAACGGGAGGGCGGGCACACCGGGCGCACGCTCGTCCGGCTCGCCCGCGACCCGAACCGGTTCCTGGCCACGATCCAGGTCGGCATCACGCTCGCCGGGTTCCTGGCCTCGGCGACCGCGGCCGTGTCGCTGGCCGGGCCGCTCGTTCCGGTGTTCCGGTTCCTGGGCGGCGCGGCGGAGGCGGTCGCGGTCGCGGCGGTGACCGTGGTGCTGACGTTCCTGACCCTGGTGTTCGGCGAGTTGGCGCCCAAGCGGCTGGCGATGCAGTACGCCCTGCGGTGGGCCATGCTCGTCGCCCGCCCGCTGGACTTCCTGTCCGCGCTGTCCCGGCCGGTGGTGTGGGCGTTGAGCGCGTCGACCAACGTGGTGGTGCGGCTGTTCGGCGGGAAACCGGAGGCCGACTCCGGGCAGCTGTCCCCGGAGGAGCTGCGGGAGCTGGTGGAGGCCCAGCGCGGGCTCAACGTCGAGCAGCGCATGATCATCATGGGCGCGCTGGAGATCCACGAGCGCCGGCTGCGGGAGGTGCTGGTGCCGCGCCGGGCGGTGGTGACGCTGGCCGCCGAGACCGACGTGCCGACCGCACGGGCCGAGCTGGCCGCGTCCGGGCATTCGCGTGCGCCGGTCGCGGTGAAGGGGCACCTGGACGACGTGGTCGGCGTCGTGCACCTGCGGGACCTGCTGGACGACGAGGCCGACCTGGTCAAGGTGGCCCGCCCGCCCGCGGTGTTCCCGGATTCGCTGCGGGTCGCCGACGCGTTGCGCCGGTTCAAGGCCGAGCGCGAGCAGCTGGGGGTGGTCGTGGACGAGCACGGCGCCATCGCGGGCATCGTGACGCTGGAGGACCTGCTGGAGGAGGTCGTCGGCGAGATCTACGACGAGACCGACCGCAACGTCCTGGCGGTGCGCACGGACGACGACGGGTCGCTGGTCCTGCCCGGCACGTTCCCGGTGCACGACCTGACCGACATCGGCGTCGACCTGCCCGACGCGCCCGAGGGCGACTACGCCACCATCGCCGGTCTGGTGCTGGTGCTGCTCGGGCGCATCCCGGAGCGTCCGGGCGACCGGGTCGAGGTGTCGGGCTGGACGGTCGAGGTGCTCGGGGTCGAGCACCACGCCATCACGTCCGTGCGGCTGCTGCGCTACAGCTGAACGCCCGGGTCCTCGACGATCGACCGCAGCGGGGTGAGCGTGGCGTGGCCCTCGGCCAGCAGGGCGGCGTCGCTGCCCGGCGGCAGGTCGCCTTCGACGACGACGGCGGCCAAGTGGATCGAGCCGTCGTCGCTCTCCTGCACCCGGCTGCGGACCAGGCCGAACTCGGCGAGGTCGGCCCGGCGCGGCGGGCCGGCGTGGGGGCGGTCGGGGACGTTGAGGTTCAGCGTCGTGCCCGGTGGCAGGGCGGCGAGCCGGTCGAACAGGCCCGCGGCCACGGCGACCGCGGTGTCCCAGTGCGGTTCGGTTCGCGGGTCCAGGTCCACGTCCAGCGAGACGGCCATCGCCCGAGCGCCGTTGAGCGCCGCCGTCAGGGCCGCGCCGACGGTGCCCGAGTGCAGGACCGCCCGGCCGACGTTCGCACCCCGGTTCACCCCGGACAGCACGATCCGCGGCGGGTCGCCGAACGCGCCCTGGGAGGCCACGAGCGCGATCAGCCCGGGGTGCGCGGACACCGCGTAGGCCGGCACGCCGTCCAGCCCCGGCAACGACCGCTTGCGCACCGCCACCCGCGGCCCATCCTCTACGCCCCGCCCGTCGTCTGCGCCCCGCCCGTCCTCTACGCCACGCCCGTCCTCTGCGCCACGCCCGTCGTCTGCGCCACGCCCGTCCTCTGCGCCCCGCTTCCCCTCGGTCGTGTCCCGCTCCTCCTCGGTGGCCGTCAGTCCGGCCCCCGTGCCGCTGGCCTCCTGCGCCGGCGCGGCGACCACGACCCGCCAGCCGTGCGCCACCGCGGCCCGCGCCAGGGCCGCGAGACCCGGCGAGTCGATCCCGTCGTCGTTGGTGATCAGCACGTCCACCCGGTCGACTCCTTCACGCACCCTCGCGGAGCACCGACGGGCACACGTGCAGGATCAGGTGCGCGCCGGTGGCCTGCAACGGTTTGAGCACCCGGCTCGTCGGCGCCACCACCGTCACCGGCACGTGCACGCGCCGCGCCCGCCGGTCCACGTCGATCAGCACCGCGATCCCGCGCGCGCCGAGGAAGTCGACGTCCGCGAGGTCCACCACCAGCCGCGCCGGCCGGTTCGCCAACTGCGCCACCAGTTCCGCCCGCACCACGTCCACGGTCGCCGCGTCGACCTCCCCGGACACCATGGTCACGATCGCGTCCCGCCGCCGGGTGCTGTGCACCGACACCAGCGCCGTCTCGGCCCGGTTGGCCTCCCGCAGCCGGGCCAGCAGGCTGGGGCCGGTGCAGTCGGGCGCGGGATCCGGCAGCGCCTGGCCACGCAACAGACGCGCGACGAACCGCGCCACCACCTCCGGCCGCGGCACCAGCCCCGGCAACCCGACGACCACCAGCAGGTCCTCACCACACCCGGTCTCCACGGCCACCGACCACCCCTGCCGCTCGTCCCAGACCAGGGCGACATCGCGGTCCGGGTGGGAGGGCAGCCGGCCTTCCAGGGCCAGGTAGGCGGTGGCGGGCGGGCCGGCGTCACAGCACCAGCACTCACCGGCCAGGTCCAACGCGTCCCCGACGCGCTCCACGTAACGCCGCAGTTCCCGGGCCGTCGTGTCGTCGAAGTCCACGTCCACCGCAACCTCCACCCAGCCCCGGGAGTCATCGCGCGCTTGCTAGAGGTACCCCCGTGAGGTGTCCGGCGAATCGGCCGTAAGAGGCTGTTCCGATCCAGTGATCGGGCAAGATTTCAGCCATGCGTGCGGTGCGGGTGCTGGGCGGCTGCGGGGCGTACCCGGAGCCGGGACGGGCGTGCAGCGGGTTCCTGGTCGAGTGGGACGGGTTCCGGCTGGTGCTGGACCTGGGGTACGCGACCTTGCCCCGACTGCTGCGCCACTGCCCGGACGGGTCGGTGGACGCCGTCGTGGTGACACACGAACACCCCGACCACTGCATCGACCTCCACGGCCTGTTCCGCATGCGCTTCTACGGCGGTGCGGCGGGCAGCGGTGCGGCAGGCGGAGGGGCGGCGGGCGGCCGGGTGCCGTTGTACTGCCCGCCCGGGGTGCTGACCAGGCTGGGTGCGCTGGAGCCCGAGGTGGACCTGACCGCGGTCTTCGACGTGCACGACCTGCCCGGCCGCTACCGCGTCGGCCCGTTCGAACTGACCGGCGTGCCGCTGCCCCACTACGTGCCCAACGCGGGCGTGCGCCTGGAGGCCGACGGCGTAGTCCTCGCCTACACCGGCGACACCGGCCCGTCCCCCGCGCTGGCCGAACTGGGCCGGGACGCCGACCTCTACATCGTGGAGGCCACCGACCGGATCGGCGAGACCGAACAACCGTGCCGCAACCTGCTCACCTCCACCGAAGCCGGCCGCTGGGCGTCCCGCGCCGGCGCCCGCACGCTCATGCTGACCCACTTCTGGCCCGGCAACGACCGATCCGCCGCCGCGGCCGCCGCCCGAGCCGAGTTCACCGGCGACGTCCTCACCGCCGAGGAAGACCTGCTGGTCCCCCTCCCGCCCCCACTACCGGACGTCCCCGGCCGGTGACCCAGCGCCGTCCGCCTACATTGGACCCGTGACCAGCACCGCCCTGATCAGCATCCAGGAACGCCTCTACCCGACGCTGCCGTGCTTCGGCTGCGGCCACGCCAACGAGAAAGGGCTGCGGCTGCGCAGCTACCCGGGCGAGGACGGGGTGGTGACCGCGTCCTTCACGCCGTGGCCCGAGCACGACAACGGCCTCGGCTTCCTCAACGGCGGCATCATCTGCACGGTCCTCGACTGCCACAGCGCCGCCGCCGTGATGCTGGAAGCCGAGCAGCAGGGGTGGCCGCCACTGGGCGATGCGGCCCTGTCGTACGTGACCGCCGGGCTGGACGTGCGTTACCTGCGACCGTCCCCGCTGTCGGACGCGGTGGAACTGCGTGCCGTGGTCAAGGAGGCGACCGAGCCCCAGATCACCGTGGACGTGTCCCTGGTGTGGGACGGCAAGACCCGCGCCGAGGCCACCGCCGTGTGGAAGCGCTGGCGTCCCCGGGCCTGATCACGCGGACATCGTCGTATATGAGATATGACGGAGGCCATACAGCCGATCCAGCCTCCGTCATATCTCATGTCTCATATATGATCCGCGGACCCGCTAAGGCGCGCAGGTCAGCTTCGCCTCCGCCCAGTCGCCGTGGTCGCTGCCGATGCCGTTGCCGCCGTCCCCGAGGACCAGGTCGAGCACCTTCCCTCCCGTGACGTCGACCTCGACCGACGCCGTCGCGGACGTGCCGGTCAGCACGGGTGAGGCGTACTTCTCCACCCCATCCACCACGACCTTGAACACCACCGAGCCGCGGTCGGCCATCTCGTCGTCCACGCCGACCTTCGCGGTGAACTTCGAGCACGTCCCGCCGAGGTTGACCTTCACGTCCGACACGGCGTGCGCGCCGAGCCCCTTGCCGTAGACGGTCCCGTTGAGGGTCAACGGTTTGCCGTCACCGCCCGCGCTCTCGTTGTTGCTCCGGTCCCGCTCGACCGGGCCCCACCCGTTGACCGCGTTGATCCACTCCAGGTCGCTGACCCACGCCTCGCCCTTCGGCGCGGGCGGGAGCGGGCGGTCGTGCACGGTGGCCGCGAAGAACCCGATCGACGTGCCGGCGGGCAGCTTCACCGCCCGCGCGGTCTTGCCGGGTGTCAGCTCGACGGTGTTGTAGAACATTCGGTAGTCCACATCGGTGTTGGCAAGACCCGTTGGCGTGTAACGGCCCTTGACCGACACGGCGAGCTTCGCGCCACCCGTGCCCGCGTCCTGGAACGACCAGTTCGGCACCTGGAGGCTGTGCCGCGACTCGGTCCCGTCGGTGTAGAGCACGGTGACCGAGCCGGTCGCGTTCGTGCTCGCCCCGGACGCCAGGAACGCGAGGTGGCTGCCCTTGCCGGACACCAGGATCGGCAGGCTGGTGTTCTTCACCATGTTCGGCGTGCCGGGCGCGCCGGACGGCAGCGTGAACTCCGCCCCGTTCGCCACGACCTTCGCGCCGGGCGTGAAACCCTTCTGCGCCAACAACTCCGCCGCGAAGCTGTTGCCATCGGGGTCGAACTTGCCGGACGCGTAAGTGGCGGCGTCGGTGATGCCGACGGTGTCCGCCGCCTCCCCCACCGACCCGAACGGTACCAACGCGCTCGCGACCGCCGTGCTCTCGTACCGCGCACCCCGCGCGGTGTAGTCGGCGCGCACGCCGATGGTGAACTGTCCGGCCTTGCCGCTCGGCGTGACGGCGATCGTGCGCTGCACGGTCTGCCCCGGCACGACCCAGCGGAACTCCGCGTCACCCTGCGCGGCCCAGCCCTCGGGCAGGGAGAGGCCGAGCTGGACGTCCCGCATGACGGAGGTGGAGTCGTTGCGGAAGGTCGCCGTGACCTCGGTGGGCCGGCCGGGCGCGTTCCACAGGTCCGGCGCGGACAGCTCGGCGACGCCGAACGAGTCGGACGCGTGCCCGCCGCCGACCGCGCTCGCGCCGGCCAGCACGACGGTGGCCTGCGCGGACGTCGCCACCGGAGCCGTCTTGACCAGGACGACGCCGCCCCGGTCGGACTCGTCGTAGAACCAGCCGGTGTCGGCGGTGTCGTAGTCCTGCTTGGACGCGACCGGCTTGAGCGCCTTCCCGTCGACCACGACCGCACCGGGCCTGGTGCCGGTGTGCGCGGTCAGCTCGTACGGGCGTTGCGCCGGCTTGCCCGCGTAGTCGCCTTCACTGCGGCCGATGCGCACCACGACGTCGCCGCGCCCCGTGGTCGGCGCGGTCACCTCGAACTTCTGGGTGGCCGAGGCGCCGTCGCGGTGGGCGCGGGTGACGCGGTCGTCCTCGTACAGCTCGAAGGACGAGCGGCCCTTCGGGTAGACGTCGAGCGTCACGCGGTCGCCGGGCCGCTGCTCGGCGTGCCCGTTGATGCCGTCCCGCCACATCGGCACGACCGCGCCCGCCTTGACGAACAGCGGCAGCCGGTCCAGCGGGGCGTGGTAGCCGTTGAGCGTGGTCGGGCCGCGGTGCGGCCGGCCGGTCCAGTAGTCGATCCACGTGCCCTCGGGCAGGTAGATGCCGTTCTTGACCTCGCTGTCGGTGAAGACGGGCGCGACCAGGAACTCCTTGCCCGCCAGGAACTCGTACTTGGTGGTGTCGTCCCAGGTCTTGGGGTCGTTGGGGTACTCCAGGATGAGGGACCGGTCGATCGGCGCGCCGGTGCGGTGCGCTTCGGCGGCGTAGCTGTAGAAGTAGGGCAGGAGCCGTTCGCGCAGCTTGAGGTACTGGCGGTTGATCGCCGTGTACGGCTCGCCGTACGCCCAGGGCTGCTTGAACTTCGGCGTCGACCAGCCCGACATCGTCATCAGGGCGGGGTTGAACGCCTTCCACTGGAGGTCGCGCACGTAGCTGGTGGCGCTGCCGCCGAAGATGCCGTCGACGTCGCCGGCCGCGTAAGCGATCCCGGAGTTGCCGGAGCCGTGGATCGCGGGGATCTGCCACTTGATGTTGTCCAGCGTGCCGCTGTGGTCACCGGTCCACTGCACCGCGCAACGTTGCGCGCCCGCCCAGCCTTCGACCATCCAGCTGTAGCCGCGGGCGTCGCTGTGCTGCTCGATGCCGCGGTGGGCGGTGTCGCAGGCGGACAGGGCGTGCCGGTAGCCGGGTCCGACCCAGGCGACGTCGAGCTTGCGCACCCGCACCCCGGCCTGGCCGACCTCTTCGGGCTGGCGGTCCAGCGCGGCTTCGGTCCACAGACCCATCTGCACACCGCGTTGGCGCAACGCTTCACCGGTGGCCGTGAGGGCTGCGATGTCGCGGGTGCCGACGTACTTCTCCACGCCGCCTTGGTTGGGGTTGGGGATGTACGCGTCGCGGTCGGCGCTGTAGCCGCAGCCGTAGTCGTCGTTGACGAGCATCCAGCCGCGGGGCATGTCGTGGTCGACGAACTTCTGGGCGACCTTGGCCGCGTCGGTCGTGACTTCCTTGTCCGGGTGGTACTTCCAGTCGTTGTTCGGGTCGGGGTCGAGGCCCGGGCGGTAGTGGCCGCGGTTGTAGCAGTCGGAGTCGCCGTACTCCATGCCGTAGAGGGGTGGCAGGAACGGGCGTCCGGTGAGTTCGGTGTAGCGGTCGAGGGAGGTTTTCAGGTCGCCGACGAAGTAGTAGGCGTCGAAGCGCTTCTCTTCGTGCTTGGTGGCGAGCGGTTCGTTGAACGCGTAGGTGCCCGGGGCGAACGTGTTGCGCAGGACGCCGTAGCCGGCGGTGCTCATGTAGTAGGGCGAGGCGTTGGGGTTGCCGCCGTCGGTCCAGGTGAAGTCGCGCGAGATCCGGATGGTCTGGCCCCGGTGGGAGAACCGCCCGTTCTGCATGCCACCGCCGACGAACTGCTCGTTGGCGGCGCGGCTGAGGGTTTGCGTGGTGGCGGTGTCGGTCCAGGTCAGGGGCTTGACCTCCGACCAGATGGTCGCGCCGTCCGGCCGGTGCAGGGAGAACCGCAGCGGGTTCTTCTGGGCCCGGACCTCGGCTTTGGCGGTGCGCAGGGAGTAGTAGGGGCCCTGGTCCGACCAGTGGGTGGCGGGCTTGGCGTAGTCGGTCTTGACGACGATGTTCGAGGAGGGCTGGGTCGGGTCGGTGGGGGCGGTGTTCGCGGGGTCGGTGAACGTGCCGTCCGGTGCGAGCCAGATCCGGAAGACGTCGTCGGCGAGGAACGAAACCCGGACCTTGGCCCGCCCAGCGTCGAGCACGACCCCGCCGGCCTCCACCTCAACCCCGGTGACCGCGCCCAACTGCTCCCCTTCGGCCGCCAGGGCCGGCTGCAGGGGACTCAATGACACCAACAAGGCCGCAGCGACCCCGACCCTCCGCAGCTTTCTGCGCGAGCGACGTTCAAAGTTGCTCACTACAACCCCTTTCCGCGCAACTTCGGGCACCACGGCATTCCTACTGCATGAAGCCCCCAAAGTCACCAGCCACCCGCCCCGAATTTCCTCCGCCGGCTCTACGCACGAGTCCTCGTGCCGAACCCTTAAGCTGATCCCGTCCGAGGCCGCACACCTGGCTTGACCAGGCAAAACAGACATCACCCGATCGTGTGAGTCGCAGGATCCGCGACCAAGTGGCGACTCGCGCGTCCCGTAAACAAGGAGCGCGGTCAACGGCCCCCGTGGGGAGGGGGTACGCGGTCCGGGGTCCGGGTGCCCAGCCCAGGCACGCACCAGGCCGAGCCCCGCACGACGCCCCGGCCACGCCGGGCGGCTCCGGCCGGCCCTGGGTGAAGCCGCGCGGACGCCCGGCCAGGCGCGGCGATCCGCCGACACGCGAGACGGGACGCCACCCCCTGCGCAGCGGCACGCCCGGCAGTGAGGTGCGGCGGCAGTGAGGTGCGGCGGCAGGCGTGGAGGGGCAGGCGGGCGCCAGCAGGCGGGCGCCAGCAGGCGGGCGGGCGGCGGCGGGCAGGCGGCGGCGGCGGGCAGGCAGCAGGCGGGCAGGCGGCGGCGGGCGGCGGCAGGCAGGCGTGCGGCGGCAGGCGAGGGGGCGCGCGACAGCGGGGCGGGCGGCTGACTGCGACAACGCGCGGCGGCAACGCGGGCAGGCGGCAGCGGGCAGGCAGCCGGCGGGCGGGCAGTCGGCGGGCAAGCGGCAGCGAGCGGGCAGACGGCCCGGGCAGGCAGTCGGCGGAGGGGCGGCGTGGGGGATGCGGCGGTGGCGGCGCGGGTTGGGGGTGGGTCGGGTTGGGGGTGGGTCGGGTTGGGGGTGGGTTAGGGCCGGGAGTGGGTTAGGGGCGGGAGTGGGCTGGGTCTGGGGTTTGGGAGATCAGGTCTTCCGGGGCCGTCAGGCGCCAGGCCTCGAAGACCAGCTCCGTCAGCTCGTCCAGCTCGATCTTCTCCAAGTACACGACCACCCAGCCGAACCCGCCGGCCGTGAACTGCTCCTCGAACACGTCCGGCCGCTCGGCCACCAGCGCCAGCTGCTCGGACAGCGTCTGCTTCAGCCCGACCGTCTGCGTCCGCGGCCAGTAGTACCCGAACTTCTTCCCCCGCACGCTGAACGAGCTGTAAGTCCCGCTCTCCGCCCGCTTGACCTCCCCGAGCCGGTTCACGACCCGGAAGAACTCGTCACTCCGCACGCCCACCGCGATCCCCCGCACACTCCCCGGAAGAACGGAGTATAGGCGTGTGGGGCCCCGGAGAAGTCCGGGACCCCACAACAAAAACCGCTCAGCGGAACAGTTGCAGCGGCACGGCGCCGGCCATTGCGGCCATGCCGGCGTCGTTGGGGTGCAGGTGGTCGCCGCTGTCGTACTCCGGGCGCAAGCGCTCGGGGTCCGCCGGGTCGCGCAGGGCCTGGTCGAAGTCGACCACACCGTCGTGCTCCCCGGACGTCCGGATCCACCGGTTCACGGCCTGCCTGGCAGCCTCGTGCTCCGGGCTGTAGAAGCCGAACGTGTCACCCTTGAACGGCGTGATGGTCCCGCCCACGATCCGCAACCCGGCCGCGTGCGCCCGAGCGATGAGCTGGCGGTGCGCGGCGATGATGTCCTCCGCCGTCACCGCCTCCTCCACGGGCGCGACGGTCCCGGGGTGGCCGAGGTCGTTCACGCCCAGCAGCACCACCACGTGCCGCACGCCGGGTTGGGCCAGCACGTCACGGTCGAACCGGCGCAGCGCCGACTCGCCGAAGTACGCAGCGAACGCCTCCGCCGGGTGGCCCGCGGGCGGGTTGGGGTCGTGGAGCAGGCGGTTGCCGCTGATGCCGGCGTTCACCACGCCCAAGCGGCCGTGCAGGCGCCGGGCCAGGACGTCGGGCCACCGGCGGTTCGCGCCGCGGGTGGTCTCGGCGCCGTCTGTGATGGAGTCGCCGAAAGCCACGACCGTCGAAGGGCCGCCGGGTGCCGTCGACGGGACGCCGGACACGCTGACGCCGGTCAGGAAGTGCCACTTGCCCAGCACGCCGGTCGGGCTGATGGTCGGCGCGGCGGTCACGTTGCCCGACGCCACCCACCCGTCCTGGAAGGGGAAAGCGTGCACGGTCGTCGCCGGAGTCGACACCGGCAGGTAGACGCTGACCACCAGGTCCGAGTCCGCGGTCACGCCCAACGGAACCGGATCGCTCACCACCGGCACCCCCGGCGGCACGGTCACCGCACCCCGCCCACCGAACGTCAGCCGCCGATCAGACCCGGCGACCACCGAGGAACCGCCGGCGCCGCGCGCGACACGGGCCTCGCCGATCACCAGCGGCTGCGACCCGAACTCGTTGGACAACCGCACCCGCACCTCGCGCCCGCCGGTGGACAGGTGCACGACCTGCCGCAACGTCTGGTCCGCGAACGTCATGGTGTCCGACGCGGGCACGCCCGTCGGGGACGTCGCCCACGCCCCGACCCAAGCCCGGCCACCGGAGGCGGTCGCGGTCCCGGCCGGGACCAGGAGCAGCACGACCGCCAGCAGCAGGAGACGCTTCATCGCGCCGGCCGGTCGAAGCGGTAGCCGGACTGCCGCAGCTCGGGCACGATCCGGTCGACGGCGTCCACGGTGTTGGCGCGACTGGCCGGACCGTCGTGCATCAGCACCACCGCACCCTCGGTGATGCCGTCGCGCAGCCGCTGCACCAGCTCGTCGGTGCTGGGCGGCGGGTCCCAGTCGCCGATCGCGAGTCGCCAGCCCAGCGCGCTCTTCCCCATCGCCACCGCCACCTCGGGCGTCCGGCCCCAAGCGCCGAAGGGCGCGCGGAAGTACCGCACCGGCACCCCGGGCACCGCACGGTGGATCGCCGCGTCGGTGCGCTCCAGGTCCGCCTTGATCTGCTCGGGCGTCCACGTGCTCATGTCGACGTGCGCCCAGCTGTGGTTGCACAGCTCGTGCCTGCCGGCGACGATCGCCCGCACCACCTCCGGGTACTGCTCGACCCGCTCACCCCACAGGCAGAAGGTGGCCTTGACGTGGTGCTTCCGCAGCACCCGCAGCAACCTCGGCGTGTCGACGGGGTTGGGCCCGTCGTCGAAGGTGAAGGCGACCGTGCGCCCGCCGTGCCGGGTCGAGTCCACGATCGTCGCGCCCTCGGCGCCGGCCGTGCCGGTCGCCATCCCCAGCAGCAACCCCGTGGTCAGCAGGACGGTTCTCCACCGCATCCGTGCACCTCTTCTCGTCCGTCCGTCGAACGCGGCCCACTATCCGTCCGCGATTCGACCGCCAGCCAGGGGTTTCGCGGAAGTTTCGCGTCTTGACTGGCCCGACCGCAGCGCGTGTACGCGGGGCGCGAGCGGGTAACCCGCCCTGCATGGCGCACGCACCCGACGCTCCGACCGACCTGCCCAAGCGGTCCTGGTGGGCCGTGCTCAAGCGGACGGTCAAGGAGTTCAACGACGACAACCTCACCGACTGGGCCGCCGCGCTCACCTACTACGCGGTGTTGTCGCTGTTCCCCGGCATCCTGCTGCTCACGTCGCTGCTCGGACTCCTCGGCCCGGACGCCACTCAATCCATTAAGGACAGTCTGGACCTGCTGGGACCCGGTGAGGCCAAGGACCTCATCATCGACGGGATCGACAACCTCCAGAAGTCCAGCGCCATCGCGGGACCGCTCGCGATCGTCGGTCTGGTCACCGCGCTGTGGTCGGCTTCCGGGTACGTGGGCGCGTTCATGCGCGCCGCCAACTCGATCTACGACGTCGAGGAGGGCCGCCCGTTCTGGAAGGTCATCCCGCTGCGGCTCGTCCTGACCATCGGTGTCGTGGTGCTGCTGGCCCTGACCGGGCTCGGGGTCACGCTCACCGGCGGGGTCGCCGAGTGGCTGGGCGACGTGCTGGGGGTGGGTTCGACGTTCGTCACGGTGTGGGACATCGCGAAGTGGCCGGTGCTGTTCCTGTTGGCGAGCCTGGCGATCGGGCTGCTGTTCTGGGCCTCGCCGAACGTGCGGCAGCCGTCGTGGCTGTGGATCACACCGGGCGGGGTGCTGGCGGTGCTGGCGTGGGCGGTGGCGTCGACCGGGTTCGCGCTGTACGTGGCCAACGCGGGGTCGTACAACAAGACCTACGGCTCGCTGGCGGGCGTGATCATCTTCCTGGTGTGGCTGTGGATCTCGAACCTCGCCCTGCTGCTGGGCGCGGAACTGGACGCGGAGTTGGAGCGGGGCCGCCGGATGCAGGCCGGGCAGTCCGACGGGAGTGACCCCGTGGCTCCGCCCCGTGACACCCGCGCGATCGAGGATTGAGCGCACCCCTTTCGGGGTACAGGCGGCTGGACACCGAAGCTCGGAGGAAGGAGTCGGACCATGACGGTGACCGGGATCATCAGCGCGCTGGTAGTGGGTCTCATCATCGGCGCGCTCGGCAGACTGGTCCTGCCCGGACGGCAGAGCATCCCGATCTGGCTGACCATCCTGGTCGGCATCGTCGCCGCGATCATCGGCACGTTCATCGCCAACGCGATGGGCGTGGGCGACACGGCCGGCATCGACTGGATCGAGGTCATCATCCAGGTGGCGCTGGCGGCGGTCGGCGTGAGCATCGTGGCCGGGATGTACGGCCGACGACGACTGGGATAACCGCTCGACCACCACTGGGCCGTCCCGGCGCGGGGGCGGCCCAGTCCTATGTGGACAGCAGGAGTGCAGCCACCTCGCGGGCTTGGCGCGCGGGCTCGACCGTGCGCTCCCGCAACGCGGTCACGATCGCGCCGTCCATGAGCATCACCACTCGCCGCGCCACCTCGGCGGCGTCGGGGCGGTCGCCCAGCAGCCCGGCCACGTAGTCGGCCACCGCGCGCTTGTGGTCGGCCGCCGCCCGGTGCGCGGGACTGCCCGGGTCGGCCGCCTCCACCATCGTGTTGATGAACGCGCAGCCCCGGAAGTCCGCGCGCGCGAACCGTTCCGCCAGGGCGTCGAACACCGCCAGCGGCCCGCCGCCGTGCCGTTCCACGGCGTCGCGCAGCCACTCCCGCCACCGCTCGTCGCGCTGCCGCAGCACGGCCACGACGAGGTCGTCCTTGCTCGCGAAGTGCCGGTAGAACGACGCCCGCCCCACCCCGGACTCGGCCAGGATGCGCTCCACCCCGACCGCCCGGACACCCTCGGCGTAGAAGAGGTCCTCGGCGGTGTCCAGGAGTCGGGCACGGGCTCGGGTCGCCATGCGCCCACCCTAGCGCCGATTGACGGAAATGGCACCGATCGGTACCGTCTCGTCCAGAACGGTACCGATCGGTACCGTCTTGAGGGAGGGAACATGCCCCGCCTACCGCAGCTGACCCCCGACACGGCGAACGACGAGCAGCGCGCTCTGCTGGTCGAAACCGAGCGCCAACTGGGTCGCGTGCCCAACCTGTACGCGGCACTGGCCAACGGACCGGCCGCGCTCGACGGCTACCTCGCCCTGCGCAACGCGCTCACCAGAGGCGTTTTGACCGCACGGCAACGAGAACAGCTCGCCCTGGTCGTCGCCAGTGACAACAGCTGCACCTACTGCGTGTCCGCGCACACGTTCCGCGGCAAGCGGATGGGCTTCACCGACGAGCAACTGGCCGCCACCCGGCGGGGCGAGGACGCCGACCCGCACACCGCCGCGATCCTGCGCGTGGCCCGCGCGGTGCAGGCCGACCACGGGGACGTGAAGGACGCCGTGCTGGCCGACGCCCGCGCCGCCGGCGTGACCGACGCCGAACTGGCCGAGATCGTCGCGCACGTCGCCCTGAACACGCTGTCCAACTACTTCAACCACTTGGCCCAGCCCGAGCTGGACTTCCCGGAGGCATCGTGAGCCCGACCGCGCGGATCGCGACCGTCGAGCTGGTCGACGGCTACACCCTCACCGTCGACGGCCGCGAGTCCGCGCGCGTCGAGCAGGCGGAGATCACCATCGAAGGCGGGTTCGTGCACGTCCGGGTGCCCGGCGCGGACGTCGTGCAGGTGGTGTCCGCGCCGGGCGTCCGGAAACTGACCTACTGATCGTGCACCAGGACGTGCGCTTCCCACGGGCCGAGCGTGATCTTCCCGTCCTCCCAACGGAGTTCGCCCGTGTTGGACAGCACGACCTCCGCCTCCGGCCAGTCCAGTTCGGCGGACTGCTCGCTGCCGCACAGGTTCGCGACCACCAGCAGGCGGGTGCCGTCGAGTTCCCGCTGGTAGGCGTAGATGTGCGGGTGGTCGGCGAGCAGCATGTGGAAGTCGCCCAGCGCCACCACGGGGAGGGTGTGGCGCAGCTCGACGAGCCGCCGGTAGTGGTTGAAGACGGACTTAGGGTCGTCGTACTGGGCCTGGGCGTTGAGCCAGGTGTGGTTGGGGTTCACCGCGATCCACGGGGTGCCCGTGGTGAACCCCGCCTGCGGGGACGCGTCCCACTGGACCGGGGTGCGGGCGTTGTCGCGGCCCATGCGGTGGATGCCGTCGAGCACGACCTCGGGCGGCGTGCCGGCGGCCACCGCGTGGCGGTAGTGGTTGAGCGACTCGACGTCGCGCAGGTCGGCCAGGTCGGTGAACCCGGCGTTGGTCATGCCGAGCTCTTCGCCTTGGTACACATAGGGTGTGCCGCGGTGCAGGTGCAGCACGGTGGCCAGGGCGGTCGCCGACTCACGCCAGTAGGTCCGGTCGTCGCCGAACCTCGACACCACCCGGGCCTGGTCGTGGTTGTTCCAGTACAACGAGTTCCAGCCGACGTCCCGCAACGCGGTCTGCCAGCGACCCAGCGACGCCTTGAGGTCGCGCAGGTCCAGCGGTTTCGGGTCGAACTTGCCGCCGGGGCCGTGGTCGAGGGACACGTGCTCGAACTGGAACACCATGTCCACCTCGTGCCGCGCGGGGTCGGTGAACAACCGGGCCTGCTCCCACGTCACGCCCGGCATCTCCCCCACCGTGAGGTACTCGCCGTCGCGGCCCGCGAACACCTCGCGGTGCATCTCCTGCAGGAAGTCGTGCACGCGCGGCCGGGTCCCGTAGTGCGGGTAGCCGTTGCCCAGGCCGCTGGTGCCGGTGAGCGCGCCGTCCGGGAGGTCCGGGTCCTTGGCGATCACGTTGATCACGTCCATGCGGAAGCCGTCGACCCCGCGGTCCAGCCACCAGCGCATCATGTCGTACACCGCGTGCCGGACCTCGGGGTTCTCCCAGTTCAGGTCCGGTTGCTTGCGGTCGAACAGGTGCAGGTAGTACTCGCCGGTGGTCTCGTCCAGGGTCCAGGTCGGGCCGGAGAAGAAGGACTCCCAGTTCGTCGGCTCGGCACCCGGCTCACCGGGCCGGAACCCGTCGCGCGGCGGGCGCCACCAGTACCAGTCGCGCTTCGGGTTGTCCTTGGAGGAGCGGGACTCCACGAACCACGGGTGCTCGTCGGAGGTGTGGTTCACGACCAGGTCCATGATCAGCTTCATGCCCCGGGCGTGGAGCTCGGACAACAGCCGGTCGAAGTCGTCCAACGTCCCGAACACGGGGTCGATCGCCTGGTAGTCGGAGATGTCGTAGCCGTTGTCGGCCTGCGGGGAGGCGTACACGGGGGACAGCCACACCACGTCCACGCCGAGCCGGGCCAGGTGGTCGAGCCGGGCGGTGATCCCGTTGAGGTCGCCGACGCCGTCGCCGTTCGAGTCGGCGAAGCTGCGCGGGTATATCTGATATACGACAGCGGAAGTCCACCAGGGCGTCTGGTCAGGCGTCTGGTCAGCAGTCACGCCGTCCAGCATGGCCGTCGACGAGGGCAGGCGCAGCAGGACCGCCGGGGTGGTCGCCAGGGTGGTCGTTGCGGTGGTCGCTAGGGTGGTCGCCGCCGTGATCGACCCGAGGGGGACGACGTGACCGACACCAGCGCTTGGCTTCCCGACCAGACCACCACCGGCGCCTGGGTTCCCGACGAAACCGACACGACCAGGCCCTCCGCCGCCCGCGTCTACGACTTCCTGCTCGGCGGCGGCCACAACTTCGCCGCCGACCGCGCCGCCGCCGCGCGCATCGAGCAGGTGCTGCCCAACGCGCGCCGGGTGGCCAGGTCCAACCGTGCCTTCCTGCGGCGGGCCGTGCGGTACATGGCGTCCCAAGGCATCACCCGGTTCCTGGACCTGGGCTCGGGCATCCCCACCGTCGGCAACGTGCACGAGATCGCCCGCGACGCCAACCCCGACAGCCGGGTCGTCTACGTGGACTTCGAGTCGGTCGCGGTCGCGCACAGCCGACTCCTGCTCGACGGCGACGAGCGGACCGCCGTGGTGGAGGCGGACCTGACCGACCCGGACACCGTGCTGGCGGACGAGGACGTCCGGGCCCTGCTGGACACCGACGAGCCGGTCGGGCTGCTGCTGGTGGCGGTGTTCCACTTCGTCCCCGACCACAAGGACCCGGCGGGCCTGGTCCACAAGTACCTGTCGGCGTTGCCCGCGGGCAGCCTGGCGGCCATCTCGCACCTGACGGCCGACCACGACCCCGAGGGCATGGCGGAGGTGGCCGAGACCATGGCCACCAGCCCGAACCCCATGTTCTTCCGGCCGTTGGGCCAGATCACGCCTCTGTTCGCGGGTCTGGACCTGGTCGAGCCGGGCCTGGTGGACGCCGACCTGTGGCGCCCGGAACCGGGCTCGACCGACCCGGAGGACCCGGCGCGCGGCGTGTACGCGGGCGTGGGCCGCGTCCGGCGCTAGCCGAGCCCTTCACGCACAACGCGACCAGCGCGCCGGCCCAGCACAGCACGGCCGTCCACAGCACGGTCGCATCCGTCGACGTCCGGTCCGCCACCACCCCCGCCAGCCACGGCCCGACCGTCTGCCCGGCCGCGAACAGCGTCGTGAACGCGGCGAGGGTCGCGGTCGGGTCGGCCACCCTCGCCTTGATCAACGCCGTCACCGCCGCCGGCACGCACATGAACGTCAACCCGTACAGCACCGCCGAAGGCACCACCGCCCCCACCAACGCCACCACGGCACTCCCGCCGAGCAACGCGAGGATCGCCGCCAACGCCCGCCCGCCCCGCCAGGTCCGCAAGGGCCGGTCCCACAACACCGGCGAGAACACCACCGCCAACCCGAGCGCGGTCCAGGTCGAGGCAACGCCCCAAGCCAGGGTGTCGCGCTCGGCGAGGTAGGCGGACAAGAACGTGATGTAGGTGATGTACCCGACGGCGAACAACGCGTACGCCACGGCGACCGGTGCCAACGGCCTGATCACGGCCCGACCGAGAGTCCCGCCAACCACGTCGTCGGTGCGGGCGGCGGTCCACGAGACGGCGGTCGCGAGCGCAGCGGCGAGCCCCATGCCGAGCCACACCGCACGCCAGTGCCCGCCCAGCAACGGGATCGTCGCGCCGCTGACCGCGATCCCCAGCCCGGCACCGGCGAAGTACACAGTGAGCACGTTCCGCCGCGCCGCGATCACCCCGCCGGTCACGAACACCACCGCGCCGGACACCCCGGACGCGGCCCGCACCACCAGCAGCACGGTGAAGTCGGCGCTGACGGCGGTGCCCGCGAGGGTCGCCGCCGTGACGGCCATGCCCCAGCGGAAGGCGGCGGTCGTGCCCAGGCGGCGGACCAGGGGCGCGGTCGCCAGCGCGCCGACGAGGTAGCCCAGCCCGTTGGCGGTGCTCATCGCGCCGGCTTCGGCGAGCGTCCAGCCGAGGTCGTCGCGCATGCCGGGCAGCAGCAGTCCGTAGGCGAAGCGCGCGAGCCCGAGCGCGGAGGCGGTGCCCAGCGCCAGTCGCGCGGCCGTGCCGAACCGGCGCATGCCACCTCCCGCGAGATCGTACCGATCGGTTCGATCACGCTAGCAGACGGATCGAACCGAGCGGTACGATCTGCGTCGTGCCCGTGGCCAAAGGCTCGACCGTCGACCCGGCCCGCACGCGTGCCGCGATCCTCGACGCCGCTGTCGCGGTGTTCTACGAACGCGGTCTCGACGGCGTCGGCGTCGCCGAGCTGTGCGGCCTGATCGGGGTGTCGAAGGAGACCCTGTACCGGCACTTCGGCACCAAGGACGGCCTGGTCGACGCCGTGCTGGAGCGGCGCAGCGAGCGCGTGACCCGGTGGCTGTCCGACGCCGCCGAGTCCGCCGGCCCCGACCCGGCCGCCCGCCTGGCCGCGGTGTTCGACGCGCTGCGGCAGTGGTACTCCGAACCGACCTTCCGCGGGTGCGCCCTGGTCAACGCGGCGGCCCAGCACCACGCCCCGCGCGTCCGCGCCATCACGTCCCGGCACCTGGACAAGCACCTGGCGCTGCTCACCGACATCGCCCGCCGCGCCCGGTGCCCGGACCCCGACGCCGTGGGCCGGCAACTGCTCATGCTGCTGGAAGGCGCGACGATCGTCGCCGACCAGCACGGTGCCGACGCCGTGGGCGACCACGCCCGCACCGCGGCCCTGGCCCTGCTCACCCGATCCTGACCTGTTCGGCCGGCATGGTCGGCCCGTGCGCCGGATACTCCGGTGGTCATGAGCGACCGAGTCGAGCACCGACGCCCGGCAGGGGTGGACGACGCCACGGTGGAAGCCGTCGGCGCGCTCACCGAGGCCCTGGAGACCACCGAACGCGCCCGCGGCCACCTCTTCGACTTCCACCAGCTGACCGGCAGCGCCGACGCCAAGGTGATCAAGGCGGCCCGGCTGCTGCGCGAAGCCGGCCACACGGCGCTGGCCGAGGGCCTCGAACAGCACCTGGTGGGCCGCAACGTCCTGCCCGGCCGGTGGACGTTCCAGCTGGTCGAGGACTACGAGGAGACGTACTACTCGGTGTTCCGCGAGTGGGAGCGGAAGGTGCGCGACGACCTGATGGGCGGCGCGGCGCACGTGTACGAGGCCGAGATGAAGGAGCGCAACGTGACCCCGGGCGAGCCGGGTCACGAACTCGATCCCTGATCGCGACCGGCGCTGTTACCGTGTGCGGGCCGACCGCGGGACTCCAGTGCGACTTCCGGAACCCGCCTTTGAAGCGATGCTTCGCTGATCGCGCTCCCATTCCCCGGTCGGCCCCGCACACCCCTGCACCGGAGACGCGATGGACCGCCTGGCCGCCGAAGACATGGTCATGTTCGTGAACGCGGCCACCACGTCCACCGGGCAACGCGAGTTCCACAGCCAGGCCGCCGAGCAGCGGGCGTCGCTGGAGTTCCTGCACGAGTACGTCGCCGGGAACTACCGCGACCTCTACGCCGCCGTCCTGGCCCTGGACATCAACGACCTCAACGCGGCCCTGATCACCCGCCGCCTGCTGGCCACGTCCGCCGAGGCCACGCCGGAGCAGCGCGCCGTCGAGGGCCGCTTGATCGCCCGCCGCCTGGCCGTCATGCCGCCGCAGCGCGTCTACGACCTGTTCCACGACCTGCGCCGGGCGGGGGTGAACAACCGGCGGACCCGGGCGATCATCCGGGACTGGCTGGCCGCGCGCCCCGACCAGGCCTTCGACGCCGTCAAGTACCGCCAGGGCCTCAAGCGGGCGCTCCGGCACGCCCACGTCACCCCGTCCCGCGTCGCCCCGGCCCTGCACGACGAGCTGGGCACCTTCCTCTTCGGTGGTGTCGCTCCCCGCTTCCGGACCCCGCTGCTGGAGAGCTGGCGGCGCGCGCACTACGAGCAGGCCGCGATCTACGACCTGCCCTACACCGTCGCCGAGGGTTTCGCCGCCAAACACGGGGTCGACCGGTCGGTGTTCCTGGCGAAGATCAAGCCCAACCTGACCCGGCTGGAGTCGCTGCGCCTGCGCGAGTCGGCGAACACCGACGTGGACCTGGCCGCCATGCCCCTGACCCGCTTGGCGACCTACGTCCTGTCCCTGCCGTTCGCCGACCGCGTCGCCCGGCGTACCGAGCTGACCGCCGCACTGCGCGCCGCCGCTGTGCGCACCGCGGGCCGCAACGCCGGTCAGTGGGGCCGGGTGGCGGCCGTCCTGGACGACAGCTTCTCCTCCTACGGTTCCGGGGTGAAGCGCCGACGCCCGCTGGCCGTGGCGGTGGCCGGTCACTACCTGCTGGAGGCCTTGGCCGCGGAGTACGTTCCACTGTGGACGTCGGGCGCGACCGACCCGCTGATGG
Source organism: Saccharothrix variisporea (assembly GCF_003634995.1). Taxonomy (GTDB): domain Bacteria; phylum Actinomycetota; class Actinomycetes; order Mycobacteriales; family Pseudonocardiaceae; genus Actinosynnema; species Actinosynnema variisporeum. The sequence goes on from NZ_RBXR01000001.1 coordinate 2,062,738, forward strand.
CGCACCCGCGCGGCACGACCCCGTTGGGGCACCGCGTCCTGGACGCCCTGTCCCACGACCCGGACCGGTTGCTGATCATCTCCGACGGCTGGGACAACTCCCCGCCCGGCCTGGCCGGCGAGGTGCTGCGGGTGTGGCGCACGAGGCTGGACCCGGACCGGCGGGTGAGCGCCACCCACCTCAACCCCGTCTACGACGCCGGGGACTACGACGTGAAGCGCCTGACGCCCGAGGTGCCGACCGTGGGCGTCCGCAACGCCGAGGACTTGCCCGCGCTGGTCGAGTTCGCGCGTTTCACCGAGGGCCGCACCGGTTTCGCGGACCTGAGCGCCCACTTCACCGACCGGGTGACCCGTTTCCTGGAGACCTCCTGATGGCCACCCTCGACCTCACGGGCCTGACCGCACTGCCCGCCCAGGTGTGGGGTGCCGTCCGCCTGGTGCCCTTGGTCCGCGACCGTCCCGTCCCAGGCCTGCGCCTGCACGCCCGCTTGTACGGCGACGAGGTAGGGGTCGTCGACCTCCCCGACAACACCGCGTACACCGCTTACATCCCACACGGTTTCGTGGCGACATGGTCAGACTCCCCCGCCGCCACCTACGGCACCCACCTGGCTCCGCCCACGCCCACTTCCACGGTCCGCCTGCGCTTCCACCGCCGAATGGCCCGCCGCGAGGAACGCAACCGCCTGCGCTTCCTGCCGTTGCACCTGGCCGTCGAGGGTTACCTGGCACTGCACTTCAACGGTCCGACCGTGCTGTGGGACGAGTGGTCGCAGCGCGCGATCCGCCGGGGCTTGTCGCCGCGGGCCGAGCAGGCGTACACCGGTGCGCAGATCGAGGGTTTGGCCGATGCCCTGAAGATCTTCGAGATCCACCCGGACCAGTGCGGCGTGGCGCTGTACGTGGCCGACGCCCTGGCCGCCGCTTTCGTGGTCCCGCACCCCGACGACTACCGTGCGCTGCACGGGACGCTGCTGCTGGACATGTACGGCGAGCTGATCCACCACTACGCCTTGCTCTCCACTCCCGTCCCAGCCTTCCACGCGTTCGTGGACGACACCCACGTGCGTTCCCTCGCGGATCTGAGGCTTGCGGCGACCCGCCAGTCGACCGAGTGGGCAACCTTCCACACCACCACCATGGCCGCCGGCCTGCTGGACGCGACGTACGACATCCGCCGCGTGTACCGAGCCGGCCGCTTCACCCTGTCCCGTTTCCTCCCGGGGTTCCGCCCGAAGGAGGAGAACCACATCGGCGAACTGATCACCGACCAGCGCGGCCGGACGGCGTACCTGAAAACCTTCCGCCTGTCCGAGTCCCAAATCCGCCGCGGCCACCTGCTCAACACCCTGGCCACCCACGACTGGCACCTGGCGACGGCGGCGGAATCCCTCGGCACAACCCCAGAAGCCTTCGGCCAACGCCTAACCAAGGCCGGCTTCGGCCACCTCCTAAACCCCCACACCCTCGCCACCCACCGCACCCGCTCCCACCTCACCACGCCCTAACCCCCACTCCCCCAACCATCCACCACGCCGCCCCGCCCTGCCGGCTGCGCCGCCCCGCGCCGCAGCCGGGAGCACGCAGCGGTGGGCGGCAGGCTGCGGCGGGCAGCGGGCAGGGCGGCAGGCAGGGCGAGCAGCGGGCGCGGCGCGCAGGGGGCGGCAGCGGGCAGGGGCGGCAGCGGGCAGGGGCGGCGGTGGGCGGCCGGCACCGACGGCGGGCTGCGCGCAGCGGACACCGGCGGCGGGGTCGGCGGCGCGGGGCGACGGAGGCCAGCAGCCGCGCGCAGCGGCAGGTCGCGGCCAGCGGCGCGCAGCGACACGCCGCAGGCGGCGGCGCGCGGCCGGCGGCGTCAGGCTGCGGTAGATGGCGGGCAGCGGCGACGGGCGCGGCAGCCGGGGGCAACGACGGAAGCCGGCGGGCGGGCAGCGGCGACGGGCAGCGGCGGCAGGCGGCGGCACGCAGCCGCGGCGGCAGGCGGCAGCGGGCGGCGGCACGCAGCCGCGGCGGCAGGCGGCAGCGGGCGGCGGCACGCAGCCGCGGCGGCAGGCGGCAGCGGGCGGCGGCACGCAGCCGCGGCGGCAGGCGGCAGCGGGCGGCGGCACGCAGCCGCGGCGGCAGGCGGCAGCGGGCGGCGGCACGCAGCCGCGGCGGCAGGCGGCAGCGGGCGGCGGCACGCAGCCGCGGCGGCAGGCGGCAGCGGGCGGCGGCACGCAGCCGCGGCGGCAGGCGGCAGCGGGCGGCGGCACGCAGCCGCGGCGGCAGGCGGCAGCGGGCGGCGGCACGCAGCCGCGGCGGCAGGCGGCAGCGGGCGGCGGCACGCAGCCGCGGCGGCAGGCGGCAGCGGGCGGCGGCACGCAGCCGCGGCGGCAGGCGGCAGCGGGCGGCGGCACGCAGCCGCGGCGGCAGGCGGCAGCGGGCGGCGGCACGCAGCCGCGGCGGCAGGCGGCAGCGGGCGGCGGCACGCAGCCGCGGCGGCAGGCGGCAGCGGGCGGCGGCACGCAGCCGCGGCGGCAGGCGGCAGCGGGCGGCGGCACGCAGCCGCGGCGGCAGGCGGCAGCGGGCGGCGGCACGCAGCGGCAGCGGGCGGCGGCGGCACGCAGCGGCAGCGGGCGGCGGCGGCACGCAGCGGCAGCGGGCGGCGGCGGCACGCAGCGGCAGCGGGCGGCGGCGGCACGCAGCGGCAGCGGGCGGCGGCGGCACGCAGCGGCGGGCGCGGCGGGCAGCAGCGGTGGCGGTGGGCGGGTGGCGGGTGGCGGGTCATTCGGGCTGGCACTCACCGCCCGCCCGCACCACCCGGCCGCGCCCGCAACGCGCACCGGCGGCCCTCGCCCGGCCCGCTCGCCAGTTACCCACACACGGGCCGGCCAGCGGCACCCCCCACCCTCCCCGTGACCCACTACCCCGTCCACGCACGGCCCCGACCCGGCTCCCCGCGTTCCTCTCTCTACGGGACGCACGAGCGGCCAAAAAGTCGCGGATCCTGCATGTCACTCGATCGGGTACACCCCACACACCCGGAACCGCCCCCCGGGAACCGACCGAGGAGCCGGGCCCGCACCGACCCGGCTCGGCGGACCCACAACCCGCAAAAGAGTCCGCCCACGACCCCACGACCCGCCCGCGAGAGTGGGACCGTGCTCGGCCGCCGCCGCGGACCGCGGCTCCCAGACCGCGGTCGCGGCTCGTCCCGTCATGCCGAAGTGCAGCTCGTCATCCTGAAGTGCAGTTCGTCATGCCGAACTCGTCATGCCACGGTGCAGTTCGCACCGTTGAGGGTGAACGCCGCCGGCTTGCCCGCGTCACCGGTGTGCGTCGCCTGGAACCCGATCTCCACGGACGACCCCACCGGGATCGCGGCGTTGTACGACACGTTCTTCGCCGTCACCGCCCCACTGCTCGGCGCATACGTCGCATTCCAACCGCCGGTGATCGCCTGCCCCGCCGGCAACGTGAAGCCCAGCGACCACCCGTTAACGGCACTGGTCCCGGTGTTGGCGATGGTGATCGTGGCGGTGAGCCCGGTGTTCCAAGCGTTCACCACGTACGTCACCCGGCAAGCACCACCCGGCTGAGGCGACGTCGTAGTCGTGGAAGTAGTCGTAGAAGTAGTCGTAGAAGTAGTCGTGGAAGTAGTCGTAGTGGTGGAAGTGGTAGTCGTAGTAGTCGTGGTCGTCGTACTGGTGGGGCCACTGCGGTCCAGCCCGAAGAACTGGATCGCACGCAAAGCCATCCCGGACGACATGACGTTGTGGGTGACCCCCTGCAACGAGATCGCCTCGACCCCGCTCCCGTACCGCGTCCTGGTCCACCCGGACTGCGGGTAGTCGGTGGACGTCGGCGTCGTCGACACGCCGTGGACGTTGGTCCACTGGTCGATCTCCTCGCCGAAGTTCGGGTACCGCAGGGTCTCGTCGTTCGTGCCGTGCCACAGCTGCACGCGCGGTCGTGGGCCGGTGTAGCCGGGGTACGCCGAACGGGCGATGTCGCCCCACTGCTGGGGGGTCTTCAACACCTGGCCGTTGGCGCACGCGCTGTTCCAACCCGACCCGTCCGTGGTGGCGAAGCACCCGTCCGGGACGCCGGCGAAGACGGCGCCGGCCTGGAAGACGTCCGGGTAGTTGGCGAGCATGACGTTGGTGGTCATGGCACCGGACGAGATGCCGGTGACGAACACCCGCCCGGCGTCGCCGTTGTAGCGCTGCAGCACGTACCGGACCATCGACATCAACCCGACCGGGTCGCTGCCGCCGTCGCGCCGCAGCGCCTGCGGCGAGGAGACGTCGAAGCACGCGCCGCTGCGCGTGGCCGACGGGTAGATCACGATGAACCCGTACTGGTCGGCCAGCCGCGCGAACTCGGTGCCGGAGTACATCGCCGGGCCGGACCCCGTGCAGTAGTGCACGGCCAGCAGCACCGGCGGCTTGGCCTGGACGCGGTCGGGCACGTACAGGTGCATGCGCAGGTTCGACGGGTTCGTGCCGAAGCCGGTGACCTCGGTCAGCGTCGCCGCAGACGCGCTCGGGGCGAGCAGCACGGCCGTCACGGCGACCAGCGCCGCGAGCAATGCGCCTAATGTCTTCATACCACGAACTATTCGCACTTGATCTTGTATTTCACAAGATGTTTCGATGCGGTTTCGGGTCTCAAATGGACCTTTCCGACTTGCCGATGATCGAAACTTTCTGATCACATGGAGAAACTGTCGAACCCCGAGAGGCGCACCCGTGAGCCGAACGACGTCCGTCCTCGCCATCGCCCTCGTCCTGGCCGCGGCGGCGGTCACGACCTCCCCGGCCACGGCCGACAAACCCCGCGAGTGGACGCACACCTGGGTGTCCATGCCGCAGCAAGCCGAACCGCACAACATGCCGCCCGCGCCGTTCACCCAGGACGGTGTCACGTTCAAAGACGCCACCCTGCGGCAAACCGTGCACGTCTCGGTCGGCGGCGAGCAGATCCGACTCCGGTTCTCCAACGCGTTCGGCGGCGCGCCCCTGCCGATCACCGCCGTCTCGATCGCCCTGCCCGCCGAGGGGAAGGCCGGGGTCGGCGCGGTCCAGCCCGGCAGCGCCCGCCCGGTCACCTTCAACGGCCGGGCCTCCACCGTCGTCCCGATGGGCGCGCTGGTCGTCTCCGACCCGATCGACTTCCGCCTGGCCCCGCAGTCCAACCTGACCGTCACCACCTACCTGGCCGCCGGGCAGGCGTCGAACGCGATCACCTCCCACCCCGGCTCCCGCACCTCGTCGCACCTGCTGGCGGGCAACCACGTCACCGACGACGACCTGCCCGGCGCCACCCGCACCGACCACTGGTACCTCCTCAGCGGCGTCGAGGTCCTGTCCCGGGCCACCGCGGTCGCGATCGTCGGCGACTCCCTGACCGACGGCCGGGGCTCCACCACCAACGGCAACGACCGCTGGCCGGACCGCCTGCTCGCCCGGCTCCAGCAGCACCCGACCACGGCCCGCACCGCGGTGCTCAACCAGGCCGCCGGCGGCAACCGCGTGCTCGCCGACGGCCTCGGCCCGAACGTGCTGGCCCGCTACGACCGGGACGTCCTCGCCACCACGGGCGTGACCTCCGTGCTGGTGTTCGAAGGGGTGAACGACCTGGGCACCGCGCCCGCCACCGAGGCCGCGCAGAAGCAGGTCGCCGACGACCTGATCGCCGCCTACCAGCAGCTCGTCGCCCGCTCGGTGGGCCTGCGCGTCTACGGGGCGACCATCACCCCGTTCGGCGGCAACACCGGCTACGACGACCCGGACGGCCACCGCGAGCGCGCCCGGCAGCGGGTCAACGAGTGGATCCGGACCAGCGGCGCGTTCGCCGAGGTCGTCGACTTCGACCGGGTCGCCCGCGACCCGCGGGACCCGCGCCGGCTCAACCCCGCCTACGACACCGGCGACCACCTGCACTTCAACCCCGCCGGCTACCAGGCGCTGGCCGACGCGGTGCCCGCCCGCTGGTTCCGGTGACCGGTTCGCGCCGGTCGGAGTGACAAGCGGCACGGTGGCTCGTACGCTCGGGTGTGCGGGTTCAACAGGCAGCCTGCTCGACAGCGGCGTCACGGTCGCGATGGAGGACGCCTGATGCTCGACTCAGCTCCGGAACTGATCCGAGTGCGCCGCGACGTCCGCGGTGCCGCCGTCGTGCTGCACGTGTCCGGGGAACTGGACCAGCAGACCTCCGCGGTGCTCGAAGGGCACCTGAGACAAGCCGAAGACCTGGTCGAACCGCCCGGGCCGGTCGTGGTCGACCTGGGCGGGGTGACCTTCTTCGGCTCGTCGGGGCTGTCGCTGATGCTCACCCACCACCTCCGCTGCGCCGGGCGCGGCACCTGCCTGCGCCTGGTCGCCGGGCACCGGGCGGTGCTGCGGCCGATCGAGGTGACCGACCTGGGCAGCGTGCTGACCGTGCTGCCTTCGGTGGAGCGGGCGCTGGAGATCCCGCGGCAACGGGTCGACGAGGCACCGGGCCCGTAGGGCGGGACCGGTCCGTAGGGCAGGATCTCCCGGCATGAGTGCCGCTCGTGCCGGTGAAGTGCTCGGGGTCAACATCAAGGCGCTGCGCGAGGCGCGCGGCTGGTCGCTGTCCGAGCTGGCCCGCCAGTCGTCCATCGCGAAGGGGACGCTGTCGCAGCTCGAAGCGGGCACCGGCAACCCCACCATCGAGACAGTGTTCAGTTTGTCGAACGCTCTGCAGGTGCCGGTGTCGGAGCTGCTGACCGAGCGGTCGGTGCCCGAGGTGGTGCTGGTGCGGTCGGCGGACCTGGAGGTGCTCAGCAGCAACGCCGTGGACCTGCGCCTGCTGCGCCGCCTCGACCTCACCGACAAGGTGCTGGAGATCTACGACCAGCGCGTGCGACCCGGCGGGGTGCAGCGCACGGACGGCCACCCCGGGCTGGAACACGTCGTGGTCACGGCCGGTGTGCTGCGGGTCGGGCCGGTCGGCGGGACGTTCGAGCTGGGTCCGGGCGACTACGTCTGCTACCCCGGCGACGTCCCGCACGTCTACGAGACCGTGGGCGGCCCGGTGACCTCCGTGCTGATGCTGGAGTACCCCAAGGCTTGACGCTCCGCCGGCCGCGAACCTACGCTCAGCAGCGTTCAGTTTAGTGAACGGTGGTGAGCGGTGTGGCACACCCGGACGTCGTGGTCGTCGGCGCGGGGATCGTGGGAGCGGCGTGCGCGGAAGCGCTGACCGCCGCCGGACTGCGCGTGCTCGTGCTCGACCGCGGCCCGCTCGCCGCCGGCACCACCGCCGCGGGCGAGGGCAACGTCCTGGTGTCGGACAAGGGACCCGGCCCCGAACTGGCCCTCGCACGGGCCTCCCGCGAGCGCTGGCCCCGCCTGCTCGCCGAGTTGAGCGCGGAGACGGGGTCGGGCGCGGACGTGGAGTGGGAGGAGAAGGGCGGCCTGGTCGTCGCCACCTCCCCCGAGGCGGTCGAGCCGCTGCACCGGTTCGCGGCGGCCCAGCGCGAGGCCGGCGTGGACGCCTGCGTGCTCGCCCCCGCCGAAGCCCGCGCCCTCGAACCGCACCTGACGCCCGAGGTCGCGACGGCCGTGCACTACGCCGAGGACGCCCAGCTCAACCCCGTGCTGGCGGCGACGACCCTGCTGACCGCCGTCCGCCGGCGCGGCGGGGAGACCAGACCGTTCACCGAAGTGTCCGGTGTGGACGGTGAGCGTCGGGTCACGGGCGTGCGCACTCCGCAAGGCACGATCCCCTGCCACGCCGTGGTGAACGCGTGCGGTCCGTGGGCGGGGTCGCTGGTGGACCGGGCGGGGCTGGCGATCCTGCCCCGGCGCGGGATCGTGCTGGTCACCGCTCCCCTGCCGACCGTGGTGCGGCACAAGGTGTACGACGCGGACTACGTCGGCGCGGTGGCCTCCGGTGACGCCGCCCTCCAGACTTCGGGCGTGGTCGAGTCGACGCGGGCCGGGACAGTGCTGATCGGGTCGAGTCGGCAGCGCGTCGGGTTCACCGAGCGGTTCGAGGTGCCGGTGCTGAAGGCGTTGGCGCGCAAGGCGGTCACGTTGTTCCCGGTGCTGGCCGGGGTGCCGGTGATGCGCGCCTACGGCGGGTTCCGACCGTACGCGCCCGACCACCTGCCGGTCATCGGCGAGGACCCGCGCCTGCCGGGCCTGTGGCACGCGACCGGGCACGAGGGCGCGGGCATCGGCCTGGCCGCCGCGACCGGGTTGCTGGTCGCCGAACTGCTCACCGGGCGCACGCCGCACGTGGACCCGGAGCCGTTCCGGGTGGACCGACCGGAGGTGATGGCCGCGTGAGGACCGTGGTCGACGGGCCGGAGGTGTCGGCCGCATGAAGGTCACCGTCGACGGGACCGCCGTGCCCGCCCGACCGGGGCAGACGGTCGCCGCCGCGCTGCTCGCGGCCGGTCGCCCGACGTGGCGCGACACGAGGGGCGGCGGCCGTCCGCGCGGGTTGTTCTGCGGGATCGGCGTGTGCTTCGACTGCCTGGTGGTGGTCAACGGGGTGCCGGACGTGCGCGCGTGCCAGCGGGTTCTGGCCGACGGCGACGACATCCGCACCCAGCGCGGTGCGGAGCTGCCGCGATGAGGGTCGTGGTGGTGGGCGCGGGTCCGGCGGGCCTGGCGGCGGCTCGGGCGGCGGTGCACCAGGGTGCTTCGGTCGTCTTGGTGGACGCCGAACCTTCGGTGGGCGGCCAGTACCACCGGGGCGAGAACATCGTTGTGCCACAAGGAGTCGAGCACCTCCCGAACACCGCGGTCTGGGCCTTGGAGGGCACGCGGCTGCACCTGCGCACCGGTCCCGCCGACGCCCCGGACCGCGTGGCGCGGGTCCTGGACGCCGACGCCCTGGTCCTGGCGACCGGCGCGCACGACCGGGCACTGCCGTTCCCCGGCTGGGACCTCCCCGGCGTGGTCACCGCCGGCGCGGCGCAAGCGATGGCCAAAGCTCATGGTGTGACCATCGGAAAGCGGGTCGTGGTCGCGGGCACCGGACCGTTCCTGCTGCCCGTCGCAGACGTCCTGCGCAGACTGCACGTGCGGGTTGCAGAGGTGCTGGAAGCGGGCAGTCCGCTGGCGTGGGCGCGGGAGCCGGCGGGCGTGTTCGCCGGGCGCGCCAAGGTGGCGGAGATCGTCCGCTACCGGGCCGTCCTCCCCCGCTACCGGACGCGGTCCGCGGTCGTGGCGGCGCACGGCACGGACCGCGTGACCGCCGTGACCGTGGCGAAGCTGGACCGGGACTGGAACGTCCGGCCGGGCACCGAACGCCGGATCGAGGTGGACGCCGTGTGCGTGGGCTTCGGCTTCACCCCGCGCCTGGAGCTGGCGGTCGCGGCCGGGTGCTCGGTGCAGGACGGTTTCGTGCGCGTGGACGAGCGCCAGGCAACGTCCGTGCCGAACGTCTACGCGGCCGGCGAGATCACCGGGATCGGTGGCGCGGACCTGGCACGGGCGGAAGGCGAGATCGCCGGCACCTGCGCCGCCGGGGGCACACCGTCGAGCCGGCTCCTCGGTGCCGCGCGCAGAGGACGAACCTTCGCCGCCGCCCTGGACCGCGTATATCATATACGACCCGGCTGGCGAACCTGGCCGGACGACCGGACGTTGGTGTGCCGGTGCGAAGAGGTGGACCTGGGTGCGCTGCGCACCTCGGTCGAGGAGCACGCCGCGTTGGGCCTGCGGTCGTTGAAGCTGACGTGCCGGGTCGGCCTCGGTCTGTGCCAGGGCCGGGTGTGCCTGCGCAACGCCGCCGAACTGGCGGGCTTCCCGTACGACGCCGAGCGGTTCTCGCGCCGGCCGATCGCCGCGCCACTACGACTGGGTGAACTCGCCGACACCCCGCTCGAGCCCGAAGACCCCGAGGAGTGACATGACCGAACGGCTGGACGGCGTGGTCGTCGCCACGGCCCTGCCCTACGCGCCCGACCCGAGCGCGCCCGCCGGCCTGCGGCCCGACCTCGACCGGTACGCCGAGCACTGCCGGTGGCTGGTGGACAACGGCTGCCGGGGCGTCGGCCCGAACGGCTCGCTGGGCGAGTACTCCGCGCTCACCGACGCCGAGCGCCGGGCCGTGGCCAAGACCGCGATCGACGCCGTGGGCGGTCGGGGCCTGGTCGTGGTCGGCGTGCACGGTCCGGGCGCGCACCAGGCCCGGCACTGGGCGGAACTGGCCGCCGAGGACGGCGCGGACGGTGTGCTGTGCCTGCCGCCGACGATGTACCGGGCGAGCCCCGCCCAGGTCGTGGACCACTTCGCCGAGGTGGCGGCGGTCGGGCTGCCGGTCATGGTCTACAACAACCCCATCGACACCAAGGTCGACCTGACCCCGTCGCTGCTGGCGGAGCTGGCGCAGATCGACAACGTGGTGGCGGTGAAGGAGTTCTCCGGCGACGTCCGGCGCGTGCTGGAGATCCGGGAGACCGCGCCGAACCTGGCCGTGATCGCCGGGGCGGACGACGTGCTGCTGGAGAGCGTCCTCATGGGCGCGGAGGGGTGGTTCGCGGGGTTCCCGAACGTCTTCCCGGCCGAGTCGGTTCGGCTGTTCTCGTTGGCACGCCAGGGAAAGCTCGACGAGGCGCGAGAGCTGTACGAGGCGCTGGTCGCGGTGTTCCGGTGGGACTCGCGGACGGAGTTCGTGCAGGCGATCAAACACTGCATGGACGCGGTCGGCCGGTACGGCGGTCCGTGCCGCCCGCCGCGCGGTCCGCTGACGCCCGAGCACCGGGCGCGGTTGGACGAGGACCTGCGTCGAGCGCTGGAGGTGCTGCGGTGAGGGCCTCGCGGTACTTCAGCGCGGTCGACTCGCACACCGAGGGCATGCCGACCCGGGTGATCACCGGCGGCGTCGGCGTGATCCCCGGCGCGACCATGGCCGAGCGGCGGCTGCACTTCATGGCGCACCTGGACCACATCCGCGAGTTCCTGATGAACGAGCCGCGCGGGCACTCGGCGATGTCCGGGGCGATCCTCCAGCCGCCGACCCGGCCCGACGCCGACTGGGGCGTGCTCTACATCGAGGTGTCCGGGTGCCTGCCGATGTGCGGGCACGGAACGATCGGCGTCGCGACCGTGCTGGTCGAGACCGGCATGGTGGAGGTCGTGGAGCCGGTGACGACCGTGCGGCTGGACACGCCGGCGGGTCTGGTGCTGGCCGAGGTGGCGGTGCGGGACGGTCGGGCGCTGCACGTGACGATCCGGAACGTGCCCGCGTACGCGCACGAGCTGGACGCGGTGGTGACCGTGCCGTCGCTGGGTGAAGTCCGGTACGACATGGCGTACGGCGGCAACTTCTACGCCATCCTGCCGTTGGAGCAGCTGGGCATCCCGTTCGACCGTAGTTACAAGGAAGAAATCCTGGCCGCCGGACTGTCCATCATGGACGCCATCAACGCGCAACGGAAACCCGTGCACGTGACCGAACCGGACATCGCTGGGTGCAAGCACGTCCAGTTCACCGCGCCGGGTCAGGAGGGCGCGCACTCGCGCAACGCGATGGCGATCCACCCGGGTTGGTTCGACCGTTCCCCGTGCGGCACCGGCACTTGCGCGCGCATGGCGCAGTTGCACGCGCGTGGTGAGCTGGGGCTGGCGGAGGACTTCGTCAACGAGTCGTTCATCGGCACCCGCTTCACCGGCCGCCTGACCGGCGAGACCACCCTCGGGTCCACCACGGCGGTGCTGCCGACGGTGTCCGGACGGGCGTGGATCACCGGCATGGCACAGTACCTCCTCGATCCGACCGATCCGTTCCCGAAGGGGTTCACGCTGTGACCAGACCCGCCCGCCGCGACCCGAGCAGGCTGACCGAGGCCACCGGTTTCCGCGACTTCGTCCGCGACGGCTGGGGCACCGGCGACCGCACGGTCCGCCTCGCCCCCGGCGCCGCCGAGGCCGCCGCCCGCCACCGCGAGCAACTGCGGTCCGTGCTGCCCGGGACGCGGATCGTGGTGGCGTCGGGGTGGGCGTCGGTGCGGTCCAACGACACCGACTACGGGTTCCGGCCCGACAGCGACTTCTCGTGGCTGACCGGGTGCAACGCGGAGGGTGCGGTGCTGGTGCTGCACCCCGATGGTGACGCCGAGCTGTACCTGCGCGAGCCGGCGGGTCCGGACGACGCCGACTTCTTCGCCAACGCGCGCGACGGCGAGCTGTGGATCGGGGCGGTGCCCGGGTTGGCCGAGTGGTCGGCGGCGCTGGGCGTGCGGTGCAGGCCGATCCAGGACTTGCCGTCCGCGCTGCGCGGCCGGCTGCCCGCGGTGTTGGCGACCGGTGGCGTGGACCCGCTGCTGGACGCTTTGGCCGGACACAGCGCCGAGCTGCGGCGGGTGCTGGCGGAGCTGCGGCGGATCAAGGACGAGTGGGAGATCGGCCAGCTGCAGGAGGCGGTCGACGCGACCGTCCAGGGCTTCGCGGACGTGGCCGCGGAGTTGAAGGTGGCCGTGGCCGGCGGCGGTGAGCGCTGGCTCCAGGGCACCTTCGACCGCCGAGCCCGCACCGCCGGCAACGGTCCGGGTTACGCGTCCATCGTGGCTGCCGGTCCGCACGCGCCGGTCCTGCACTGGGTCCGCAACGACGGTCCGGTGCCGGAGGACGGCGTGCTGCTGCTGGACGCCGGGGTCGAGCTGAACACCTTGTACACCGCGGACGTCACGCGGACGCTGCCCGTGTCCGGCGTGTTCTCCGATGCCCAGCGGCAGGTGCACGACCTGGTGGAACGCGCCACCGAGGCGGCCCTGGCGGAGGTCCGTCCGGGCGTGCCCTACCGCGAGTTCCACCGCGCCGCGATGCGCGTGCTGGCGACCGGCCTCCACGACTGGGGCCTGCTGCCGGTGTCGGTCGACGAGTCCCTGGACGACGACGGCCAGCACCACCGGCGGTACATCGTGTGCGGGATCGGGCACCTGCTGGGCTTGGACGTGCACGACTGCGCGAACGCCTCGCCCGAGGCCTACCACGAGGGCCTGCTGGAGGAGGGCATGGCACTGACGGTGGAGCCGGGCCTGTACTTCCACCCGCACGACCAGACCGTGCCGCCGGAACTGCGCGGTATCGGCGTCCGCATCGAGGAGGACTTGGTGGTCACGGCGACCGGCAACCGGATCCTGACCGCCGCCCTACCCCGCGACGCGGCAGGCCTGGAGTCCTGGGTCTCTTCCCGCCGCTGAGGGCGGTTCTGACCTGGGCATACGGTATGATCGCGCTCGGGCCGGCCCCGCTGTCCGCCGACCCGAGCCGCGATCACCCGATCGTGTGAATGACGAATTTCGCGACCAAACCCCGACTCGCACGTCCCGTAGAACAAGGAACGCGGACGGCCAGGGGCAGCACGGCGGCGGCACGGCCGAGCTGCCGGCCGTGGGTGCCGCTGGTCGGGGCCGCCGGCTGGGGGGCTGCCGGTGGCGGTGGGAGCGAGGGGTGCTTGCCGTCCGACAGCGCGACCACACGGCCCCCCGGTCGGTCCACCCGGCACCGGACGCGGCGACGCAGGGGCGCGGCGGGCTCGGCGGGGCGCAGCGGGTGGCGCGGCGGACTCGGCGAGGGTGTGCGGGCTCGGCGAGGGCGTGCGGGGCGCGGCTGGGGCGTGCGGGTGAGGGGGGAGTGCGGTGGGGGTGGGTTGAGGGAGGTGGGGGTGTTAAGGGGTCCAGGGGTGGGCTTCTGGGTGGGATTGCCACCAGTGGGCGTAAGTGGGGGATTCTTGGGCGTGGGTGGTGTAGGCCTGGGCCAGGTTGTGGCACAGCGTGCGGATCGTGTCTTCTGGGAAGGATTGGCGGTGCCAGGCCAAGAGCAAGCGGCCGGTGCTGGGGTCGTTTTTCAGGGGGCGGATTGCGCAGGTTGCGGGGTTGCTGCCTGGGTCTACCAAGCGGATCGCGTGGCCTGCCGCTATGAGGTCTGTGCCGCCGCCGCTGGGTACGTGGAAACGGATTTTTGGGGTGAACCCGGCTTTTCTGCACATTGCGCGTAGTGCCGCGAGAGAGCCATCGTCGGCGCCTGGGGGACAGATCCAGCGTTCGTCTGCCAAATCCTCCAGAGCTATTTCTGGGCGAGCCGCTAGGGGGTGAGCGTGGGACAAGGCGACGAATATGGGGAACTTCGGGATTATGGTTCGGCGGTGGATGTCCGCGGATAAGGGCAGCTCCTGGTTGTCCAGTTGACCGATTATCGCCAAGTCAGCCTGAGCGCGTTCCAGCAGGTTGCACAGCACCAGCGTTGACGACTCGACCTGCACGGTCAGGTCGCCGGACGGGAAGTGCTCCTCCAGCACATCGACGATCCTCGACAAACACGCCAAGTGCGCACTTGCCACCCTGGGCGGACGTGCGCCGACGCTGCGGGCCGCCAGGTCGGCGGCGAAGGTGTCGAGGTCGGCCAGCAGCAGTCTGGCCTGTCGCAACGCGTTGTCGCCCAGGTCGGTGGGTCTGGCGCCGGCCCGGTCGCGGACGAACAACCGGCCGCCCACCGCCTCCTCGACCCTCGCCAGCAGCATGGTCAGCGCGGGCTGGGTCACGCCCAGTCGCACGGCCGCTCGGGACAGGCTGCCGGCGTCCGCAATGGCGCAGATCGCCCGGAGATGCCGCAGTTCCAGTTCCATCAGCAAATGTTATCGGCATCGCACGTTGCCGGACCAGATCTGCATTGGCGACGCTTTCCGCGCCATACCGCCACCCTGCTGCGGAGGAGACCAACCGTGCGTCGACTACTTGCCCTGCTAACACTACTTAGCGTCACACTGGCTACCGCGATAATACCTGCACATGCGGAACCGAACGGACGGTCCGCCATTCAGCGGATTTCTGTGCCACCGGCCGGTGGAACGGATGGAGTTGTGGTCGGGCACGACGGCGTCACCGACGAGCGGCGACCGGTTCAGGCCTTCGATGTCGCTGAAAGGCGCATGCAGGAACAAGGCGCGTGTGCGGTGGCGGATTTTGCGTCGGCTACTGGAGCGCAGCTGGTGAAAGTGGTGCGAGGGGCGGACACGTCGTGTGTCAACACGTTGTTCGGACTCACCGGAAGTGACGCCCGGAACGTGTTCCGGGAGGCGCAAATGGTGTCCGTGGCGGACGCGCTGCGCGCCGACGCCGCCACCTACGCGGGCGACAACCGGACCTCCACCGCGCAACTCGTCCTGTTCCTGCGCGCCGGCTACTACGTGCAGTGGTACCACCCTGACGACGTCGGCCAGTACGGACCCGCGCTGACCCAAGCGATCCGACCCGCCCTCGACACCTTCTTCGCCAACCCGCGCACCACCGACGTCACCCAGGCCAACGGGGAGGTCCTCGCCGAAGCGGTGACCCTGGTCGACAGCGCGCAGGAGAACGCCCGCCACCTCCCCCTCGTGCGCCGCCTCCTGGACCGCTACGACAGCACCTACAACGGCTCCCCCTCGATGCTCGCCGCGGTCAACAACGCCTACACGATCCTCTTCCGCGGCCACCAACTCCCCGAGTTCGTCACGGCCGTCACCGCCGACCGACGCGTTTTCGACTCCCTGCAAGGGTTCGCGGTCCGCAACACCGCGCTGCTCGGCACCGACAAGTCCTACCTCGTGTCCAACGCGGGCGCGGAGCTGGCGCGGTTCCTGCGCCACGACACCCTGCGCGCCGACGTCCGCCCGAGGGCACGCGACCTGCTGACCCGATCGACCATCACCGGCCCGACGGGCGCGCTCTGGGTCGCAGTCGCCGCGATGGCCGACGCCTACGACAAGGCCGAGTGCGCGTACTACGACGTGTGCGACCTGCCGACCAAGTTGAGCAACGCGATCCTGCCGATCAACCACACGTGCGGCCCGACCCTGCGCATCCGCGCCCAGGCCATGAGCACCACCGAACTCGACACCACCTGCACCAGCCTGCGCAACCAGGACGCCTTCTTCCACAACACGGTCAAGGACGACGGCCCGGTGGCCGGCGACCTCAACACGCTGCTGGAGGTCGTCGTCTTCGACTCCGCGCGCGACTACCGCACTTACGCCGGACCGATGTTCGGCATCGACACCAACAACGGCGGCATGTACCTGGAGGGCGACCCGGCGACCCCCGGCAACCTCCCCCGGTTCATCGCGCACGAAGCCGACTGGTTGCGCCCGGCCTTCGAGATCTGGAACCTCAACCACGAGTACACCCACTACCTCGACGGCCGTTTCGACATGCACGGCGACTTCACCGAAAACATGCAGACGCCGACCGTGTGGTGGGTCGAGGGCTTCGCGGAGTACGTGTCGTACCACTACCGGGGCGTGGTGTACCAGAACGCCCTTACGGAGGCCGGTCGCCGCACTTACGCGCTCAGCACGCTGTTCGACACGACCTACGACCACGACGTGACCCGTGTGTACCCGTGGGGCTACCTGGCGGTCCGCTACCTCCTGCAACACCACCGGTCCGATGTGGACACAATCCTGCGCTACTACCGCGCAGGACAGTGGCAAGCGGCACGGACGTACATCAAAACCATCGGCACCCGCTACGACACCCATTGGTACAGCTGGCTTTCCGCCTGCGCGTCGGGCAAGTGCGACACCATCGCGGAGTGCACCGCCGCCGACACGCGGGCGTTGGGCGAGGACTGCGCACGCAGCAACCGGTCCGCCGCACTCAACGACTACGACTACCTCTACCTGTGGGTGCCGGCAGGCGTGAGCACCCTCAAGCTGACCGCGACCGGCGGCACCGGTGACTGCGACCTGTACTTCAACCGCACCACCTGGGCCACCACCACCGCGTACACCCACCGTTCCACGAACACCACCAACAGCGAGTCCATCACGGTCACCGCTCCCGCCTCCGGCTACGGTTTCGTGAGTCTGCACGGCAAGCAGGGCTGCACCGGGGTGACCGTGACCGCGGAGTACTGAGCTAGAGTGGCGCGGTCACGATTGGTCCAGACCTATACCGGAGGTGGGGATGCTCCCCGTCGGCGTGATCGGCCTCGGCGACATCGCCCGCAAGGCCTACCTCCCGGTCGTGACCGCGCTGCCCGGCTTGGACCTGCACCTGATGACCCGCGACCGGGCCAAGCTGGACCGGATCGGCGACGCCCACCGCGTCACCCACCGCCACACCACCCTCGACGGCCTGCTCGCCGCCGGGGTCCAGGCCGCGTTCGTGCACGCCCCGACCGAGCACCACGCCGAGATCGTCACCCGCCTGCTCGAAGCGGACGTGGACGTGTTCGTCGACAAGCCGCTGTCCTACTCACTGGCCGAGAGCCGGGCACTGGTCGAGCTCGCCCGCACCCGCGGCCGGTCGCTCGCGGTCGGCTTCAACCGCCGCTTCGCCCCCGCCTACGTCGACGCGCTCACCCTGCCCCGCGACCTGGTCGTGCTCCAGAAGGACCGGCACGCCGGCACCGGCGACGTGCGGACGGCCGTGCTGGACGACTTCATCCACCTGGTCGACACCCTGCGCCTGTTCGTTCCGGACGCCGACGACGTGGACGTTCGCGGCTCGGTGGTGGACGGGCAGCTCCGGCACGTCGTCCTGCGCCTGGCGACCCCCGGGCACACCGGCCTGGCGATCATGAACCGGGCCGGTGGCTCCGGCGGCGAACTGCTCACGGTCTCCGGGGGCAACCGCCGGCGGGACGTCCACAACCTGGTCGACGTGGTCGACCACGACGGCTCGCCCACCACCCGGCGCGGCGACGACTGGACGCCGGTGGCCAAGCGCCGGGGCATGGACGACATGTGCCGCCACTTCCTCGACGCCGTCCGCTCCGGCACCCGCCTCGACGCGGGCGACGCCCTGGTCACGCACGAACTGTGCGAACGGATCGTGACGAGCCTCTAACCCTTGCCCTTGCCGGGCTTGCCGCCCTTCTTCTCCTTGCCGGCGGGCGGGGCCGGTTCCGGATGCGTCTCCGCGACCGGCCGCACCCGGGTCGTCTCCGGGACGAGCGCGCTGGTGGGCGTCACCGGAGCGACGTCGACCGGCACCGGGACCACGGTGGAGGTGTCCGGGGACGACGTGGCCGGCGGCGTGGTGCCGGCCGTCGACCAGGCCAGCCCGCCGAGCCCCAGCACCGCCACCAGCGACCCGGAGATCAGCCACCGGCGCGCGGACTGGGGCGCGTCCGGCACCGCCTCGACGCTCGCCAGCGTGTCCGGATCGCTGTAGGCCCGGGTGTCCGGACCGCTGTCGACCTTGGTGTCCAGGTCACCGCCGGCCGGGTCGCCGTGCGCCGGGCGCGGCAACGGCACCGGCGGGTCATCGCCCCGCAACACCCGCGCGCACTCCTCGGCAGTCGGCCGCCGCCTCGGGGTCATGGCCGTCATCAGCGAGAACAGCCGGACGAGTTCCGACGGCAGGTGGCTGGGCACGTGCGGCGGCCGGTGCAGGCGTGCCACCGCCGCCTCCACCCCGCCGCCGTCGTACTCGGTCCGCCCGGACAGGCACTCCAGCAGCACCAGCCCCAGGGCGTAGACGTCGACGGCCGGCCCGATCGTCCCGCCCCGCACCTGCTCGGGCGCCAGGTAGGGGGCCGTGCCGACCACCTGCTGCGACAGCGTCACCCGGGCCGCGCCGCTGCTCAGCGCCAGCCCGAAGTCCGCCAGCAGCGGCTCCCGGTCGGCGTCGAGGAGGATGTTCGACGGCTTGAGGTCGCGGTGCACGACCCCGTGCGCGTGCACGTGGGCCAGCGCGTCGGCGATCGCCGCCCCCAACCGGCGAACCTCGCTCAAGGCCAGCGGACCCCGGTTGATCTCGGCCCGCAGCGTCCGCCCCTCGACCAGCCGCATGACGACGAACCGCGTCCCGCTGCTGGTGCCGGCGTCGTAGACGGCGACGAGGCCGGGGTGGGAGAGGGCGGCGAGCGTCCGGATCTCGTTCTCGATCCGCCGCTCGGTCACCGCATCCTCGACGCCGGGGAAGAGCTTGATCGCGACCGGCCGCCTCAGCAGCACGTCCCACCCCCGGTGGACCTGTGCCATGCCCCCGGCCCCGACGAGCCCGTCGAGCCGGTAGCGGTCGGCCAGCAGACGGCCACGGAAGGCTTGCGCGGTCACGCACCCCGGATGCCCTGCGGTTCCGACACCCAAACGCCGGAAAACCTAGGAAGAAGCGCGGTCCAGGACGGCCGTGAAGTCGGTGCCGGCGGGCAGGGTGCCGAACGCGTAGCCGCCGCCACCCAGCCGAGAGGCGCAGAAGGCGTCGGCCACGGCGTTCGGGGCGTGCCGGACCAGCAGCGACGCCTGCAACGCCAGGGCCATGCGCTCCACCAGGTGACGAGCCCGGACTTCGACGTCGGCCGGCGCGGCGAGGGCCGCCGCGATGTCGTTCACCGCCGCGTCCAGCCTGGGGTCCGCGCCACGAGCCAAGGACAACTCCGCCAGCAGCGCCTGGGCCGCCTCCGGCTCCTTGCCCAGCACCCGCAGCACGTCGAGGGCGTTGACGTTGCCCGACCCCTCCCAGATCGAGTTCAACGGGGCCTCCCGGTAGAGCCGGGGCATGCCCGAGTCCTCCACGTACCCGTTCCCACCCAGGCACTCGAGCGCCTCGGCGGCGAACATCGGCGCGCGCTTGGTCACCCAGTACTTGCCGATGGCGGTCGCGATCCGGCGGAACGCCCGTTCGCCCTCGTCACCCCGGATGGCCCGGTCGGCGGCACCCGCCAGCCGCAAGGTCAACGTCGTGGCCGCCTCGGACTCGACCGCCAGGTCGGCCAGCACGTTGCGCATCAACGGCTGGTCCACGAGCTTCGCGCCGAACGCGCTGCGGTGCCGGGTGTGGTGCAGGGCTTCCACGAGCGCCTTGCGCATGAGGGCCGCCGAGCCGGAAACACAGTCCAGCCGGGTGCAGTTGACCATTTCGATGATGGTCTTCACGCCCCGCCCCTCGGCACCGACCAGCCAGGCCACCGTGCCGTCGAACTCCGGCTCGGAGGACGCGTTGGACCGGTTGCCCAGCTTGTCCTTCAACCGCTGGATGCGGAACACGTTCCGGGTGCCGTCGGGCAGCACGCGCGGCACCAGGAAGCACGACAGGCCGCCGGGGGCCTGGGCCAGCACCAGGAAGACGTCGCACATGGGCGCGGAGGTGAACCACTTGTGGCCGCGCAGGGTGTAGACGCCGTCTTCGCCGGTCGGGGTGGCGACGGTGGTGTTGGTGCGGACGTCCGAGCCGCCCTGCTTCTCGGTCATGCCCATGCCGGCCAGCAGGCCCCGCTTCGACGTGGGCACGCGCAGGCCCGGGTCGTACACCCGGCTGGTCAGCAGCGGCTCGTACACCGCCGCCAGCGCCGGCTCGTGGCGCAGCGCGGGCACGACCGCGTAGGTCATGGCCATCGGGCAGCCGTGGCCGGCCTCGGTGTGACCCCAGGTCAGGAGGCCGGCGTAGCGGGCGACGTGCGCGCCCGGCCTGGTGTCGGCCCACGCGGAGGCGGCGTTGCCCTCGGCCACCGCGACGCGCATCAGGTCGTGCCAGCTGGAGTGGAACTCGACCTCGTCCACCCGGTTGCCGTAGCGGTCGTGGGTGCGCAGGACCGGTTCGAAGGTGTTGGCCTCGGCCGCCCAGCGCTGGGCTTCCTCGCTGCCCGCGTGCCGGCCCAGCCGGCGCAGGTCGTCCTCGAACCACGCCGCGCCCTCGCGCCGCAGGCCCTCCAGCAGGGCGGCGTCCGCCGAGGCGTCGTAGGGCGCGAGCGGCGGCGGCTGGTTGGTGACCTCGTGGGTGGCGGTCGGGGTCGTCAGCGGCAGGACCATGTCCTCAGTATTACGCTCTCAGCACAGCCGCAGCAAGACTGTAATACCGGTAGGATGACCTTCCGGCGGAGAGGGAGGCGTGCGTGACGCAGGAGCTCCGGCTGCGACCGCTGACCGCGCGCTCGGTGGTGCTCAGCACCCTGCTCGGCGCGCACCCACCGGAGCTGCCGGTGCGCGAGCTGGTCCGGATCGCCGCCCTGTTCGGCATCAACGACACCGCGCTGCGCGTGGCCCTGACCCGCATGGTCTCCGCCGGCGACCTGCACCGCACGGACGGCACCTACCGGCTCAACGAACGCCTGGTGGACCGCCAACGCCGCCAGGACGAGGGCGTGGACCCCAGCACCACCACGTGGGACGGCACGTGGGAGATCGTCGCCGTCACCGCCACCGGCCGCAGCCCCGCCGACCGCGCCGCCCTCCGCGCCCGCATGACCGCCCTGCGCCTGGGCGAGCTGCGCGAAGGCCTGTGGCTACGCCCCACCAACCTGCGCCGCACGTGGACCCCGGACCCGGGCGTGCAACGGTTCACCGCCCAGCCGGAAACCCCATCCGCCACCCTGGCCCGCACACTGTGGGACCTGGACGAGTGGGCCGCCCACGGCCGCGCCCTCCTGCACCACTTCCGCGCCGTGGACCAGCCCGTGGACCGGTTCACCACGGCGGCGGCCATCGTGCGCCACCTGCTAGCCGACCCGATCCTGCCCACCCCCCTGCTCCCCCGCCCCTGGCCCGCCGACGACCTGCGCGTGGCCTACCGCGCCTACCAACGCGAACTGGCCGCCCTAGCGTCGCTGCCGGGCTGAGGGCCCCGCACCCCTCTCCCCGCGCTCACTCCCTCGCCGCCCACCCAAACCGCGCGCCGCCCACCCAAACCGCGCGCTGCCCACCCAAACCGTGCGCTGCGCGCTCTTCCGCGCGCAGCGCCGCGTTCTTCCCGCGCGCAGCGCGGCGTTCCTTCGCGCGCAGCGCGCGGTGGTGTCAGCCACAAGTGGAGGGCCTCGGTTCCCCCACCGTATGGCCCGCCCGAAGGGCTACCACAGATTCTCCGGGTGCAGCCGAAAATCTTGTGAGGAACGAGCAAGATTTTTAGCGGCACCCGGAGAATCTGTGGTTGGCTCCGCCGGGTCATGCGGTGGGGGAACCGACGCCCTTCACCCCCCATCGGTGGTTCGCCGCCGGCAGGCGCTCTTAATCTTGAGAGCGCGCAGCGCGTCGGCCCTAAGCTCCGTAAACCTCGAACTCGTACAACGAGAACCCCCAAGAAGTCGCGCGAGCGGTGCCCTGAACCCGCACGTACCGACCCGACCCGGCCAGCCCGGTCAAGTCGTCGACCCCACCGTCCCCGCCGGTCACGGTCCGCAGGGTCGTCCACGAAACACCATCCACAGAGGACTGCACCAGATAACCCCGCCCGTAAGCGGTCTCCCACGACAGCTTCACCCGCCCGACCTGCCGGGTGACCCCAAGATCCACGGTGATCCACTCCCGATCGGTGTACGCGCTGGACCACCGCGACCCGTAGTCCCCGTCCACCGCGTTCACCCCCGGGAACGCCGGGGTTTCCGTGCTGGACACGGTCACCGGCTTCCCGAACGCCAGGTTCCCGGGCTGCGCCGACGACGGCCACGCCGGGTTGCGCCCGATCACCGCGATGACGGACGTGAACGCCGACCACGTCGACACCAGCTTCGGCGAGCCCCACGTCTGCTGGGCCAGCATCCGCAGCGGGTCCCGGATGCCGGACGCGATCTGCGCCTCGGTCTCCCCCGCCGGGTAGTCGCACCACACGTGGATCTTCGAGCCCAGGTTGCGGCTCTGCGAGGCCGAGTTGAGGGTCTGGTTGCCCTGGAAGACGTTGGTGTTCCAGGTTTCGTAGCCCCACGTGGTGTTCGGCCGGCCGACGCTGCCGTTGTACAGCACGTAGTAGGTCGGGTCCCAGCTCTCGTTGGAGATCAGGTGCCCGTTGTCGACGTGCTGCTGCGGCGTGAGCCCGTACTTGTACCAGAACTCGATGACGATGTTCGACTGCACGCGCACCGCCGAACCGCCGTGCAGACCGTCGTTCCACGCCCGGGTGGTCTTGCCCGCCGCGCGCACGATCCCGTTGGCCCAGTTGACGAAACCGAGGTAGGCGTCCTTGGCGTTGGCGGTCGAGCCGTAGGTGGCGCGGGCGTAGGTGAGCAGTTGCGGGTAGGACGCGTAGTCCGTCACGTACTCGTCCGCGCCGATGTGGAAGTACGGGGCTGGGAACAGCGGCAGGTACTCGTCGTAGATGTCCTTGATCAGCGTGTACGCGGCCGGCTTGCTCAGGTCGATGAACCCGTTGTTCACCTGGCCGCTGCTGCTCACCAGCTTCAGGTCGGGGTGCTTGGCGAGGATGGTGTCCATGTGGCCGGGCGCGTCGAACTCCGGCACCACGGTGACCTTGTACCGGGCGGCCAACGCGATCAGGTCGCGGACCTGCTGCTTGGTGAGGTGCTGCGCGGAGACGTACTCGGGGTGCTTCTCGCTCTCGATGCGGAAGCCGAGGTTGTCGGACAGGTGCAGGTGCAGGTAGTTCATCTTGAGGTAGGCCAACTCCTTGACGTGGTCGGCCAACCACTGCGGCGTGAAGTACTTGCGGCCGTTGTCGACCATCAGGCCGCGTTCGGGCTTGAGCGGCCAGTCGCGGGCCGTGCCCCGTGGGATGGTGGTGCGCTGCTTGAGCAGTTGCAGGACCGTGCGGGTGCCGTAGAACGCGCCGGTGTCCGTACGGGCGGTGATGACGACCCGGTCGGTGACGCTGAGCGCGTACCCCTCCTCGCCCAGCGCGGTGTCGGTGGAGCCGAGCCGGAGCACGACGTCCCCGGCCCGTGCTCCGGTGTCGGTCTGGGCGACCGGGTGGCCGAACCGGGCGGTGAGGTCGTCGGCGAACACGGCGGCGGTCGTCGCGAGTGCGGGGTCGCGGACGACGCGGGACGTGGCGGAGAAGGTGAAGTCGCCGGTCCCGCCGGTCCACTCGCGCAGGGCAGGAATGGTCTGCGGCTTGGGGTTGACGGCCTGCGCGGTGGCGGTGCCGGGTATGGCGGTCGACGCGGCGAGCACGGCAAGTGCCGCGCCGAGGGTGCGGAGAAGGGGCATGGAGGTTCCTTCCAGGCAGGGTGCTGGTCTGGACCAATTGCGCGGATCAGTGCACCCATCATGCGCACGCCGTGTCAAGAGATGCGCGGAAAGTGGCGCTAATTGCCACGTTCGGGCATACGAATGGCCCGAAGCGGGTCAACTCCGGGCCACCGTCACGCGTGAAGGGTCAGACCCCGCGATGCCGGCCGGGCGGCCGTGGCGCGTGCGAGAGTGCCCCCATGAGCTACGACGTCGACTCCGTCCGCGCCCACTTCCCGTCCCTGGCCACCGGGACGGCGCACTTCGACGGCCCCGGCGGCTCGCAGGTCCCGGCCGCGGTCGCCGACGCCGTCCGGGACGCCCTGGTGTCCCCGCTGGCCAACCGGGGTCGGGTGACCGCCGCCGAACGCGCCGCCGACGACATCGTCCTGGCCGCGCGGCACGCCCTGGCCGACCTGCTGGGCGCCGACCCGGGCGGTGTCGTGTTCGGGCGCAGTGCCACCCAGTTGACCTACGACTTCGCCCGGACCCTGGCGCGGACGTGGCGGCCGGGTGACGAGGTGGTGGTGACCAGGCTCGACCACGACGCCAACGTGCGGCCGTGGGTGCAGGCGGCGGAGGCGGTCGGGGCCGCGGTGCGGTGGGTGGCGTTCGACCCCGGGACCGGCGAGCTGGACGAGGTGCCGGTGACCGACCGGACCCGGCTGGTCGCGGTGACCGGCGCGTCCAACCTCATCGGCACCCGGCCCGACCTGCCGGCCATCGCCCAAGCCGTGCACGACGTGGGTGCGCTCTTCTACGTCGACGGCGTGCACCTGGCCGC
This sequence comes from Saccharothrix variisporea, assembly GCF_003634995.1. Classification (GTDB taxonomy): domain Bacteria; phylum Actinomycetota; class Actinomycetes; order Mycobacteriales; family Pseudonocardiaceae; genus Actinosynnema; species Actinosynnema variisporeum. The sequence continues at coordinate 2,087,371 of NZ_RBXR01000001.1, forward strand.
CCACGAGCCGGTGGACGTCGTGGCGACAGGCGCTGACTTCTTCGTGTGCTCGCCGTACAAGTTCTTCGGTCCGCACTGCGGTGTGCTCGTGGCCCGGCCGGAACTGCTGGAGGGGTTGCGGCCGGACAAGCTGCTGCCGTCCACCGACGCCGTGCCGGAGCGGTTCGAGCTGGGCACCCTGCCCTACGAGCTGCTGGCCGGGGCGACGGCTGCGGTCGACTTCATCGCCGGCCTGGTGCCGGGTGAGGGCGACCGGCGATCCCGCATCACGGCGTCCATGGCGGCGGTGGCCGAGTACGAGGACGGGTTGCGCGCGGAGTTGGAAACGGGGTTGCTGGCGCTGCCCGGCCTCACCGTGCACTCGCGGGCGAAGCGGCGGACCCCGACCCTGCTGGCCACTTTCGCCGACCGCGACCCGGCCGACGCCTACCGGTTCCTGGCCACCCGGAACGTCAACGCCCCCGCGGGGTCGTTCTACGCCATCGAGACCTCCCGCCACCTCGGGTTGGGCGACCGGGGCGGGTTGCGCATGGGCCTGGCCCCGTACTCGACGGCCGCGGAGGTGGGCCGTCTGCTCGACGCGCTGGCCGAGTTCGGCACCACCCGGGGGTAAGCGGTACGCCGGAGTGGTGGACAGACAGCCTTGCCGGTTCGCGGAAGCATGGGTTGGGCCGAGGGTGACGGCGTGGTCGCCCGGCACCCGCCGTCGTCCCCGCAAGTGGTGGAGGTGCGATGACCGTCGCCCCGGCCCGGCCGGCGTCCGCCGTGCTGACCTGGAGTCGTGACCTGGTCCAACCCGCGCTCCGCGCCGCCGTGGACCGGCTGCCCGCGCCGATGCGCCGCATCGCCGGGTACCACCTCGGGTGGTGGGACCAGTTCGGCGACCCGGTGGACGCCGCCGGCGGCAAGGCGGTGCGGCCCGCGTTGGTGCTGCTGGCCGCCGAAGCGTCGGGGGCGCGACCGGACGACGCCGTGCCGGCCGCCGTCGCGGTCGAGTTGGCGCACAACTTCACGTTGCTGCACGACGACGTCCTGGACCGCGACCGCACCCGCCGGCACCGGCCCACGGCGTGGGCGGTCTTCGGGGTGAGCGCGGCCATCCTCGCCGGTGACGCGTTGCTGGCGTTGGCGGCCGACGTGCTGGCGGGGTCCGACCACCCGGCGGCGGCCCGGGTGCTGACCAGGGCGTTGCTGGACCTGGTGGACGGCGAGCACGCCGACCTGACCTTCGAACGGCGGCCCGACGTCGGGGTGCGGGAGTGCCTGGAGATGGTGGAGCACAAGACCGCTCCCCTGCTCGCGGCGGCGTGCGCGCTGGGGGCGACCTTCGCCGGCGCGCCGCCCTCGACCGTGGCGCACCTGCACGAGTTCGGTCGGCTGCTGGGCATCGCGTACCAGCACGTGGACGACCTGCTCGGCATCTGGGGCGACCCGGCCAAGACCGGCAAGCCCGCGCACACCGACCTGCGCAGCCGCAAGAAGTCCCTGCCCGTGGTGGCGGCCCTCGCCTCGGACACCCCGCCCGGCCGCGAACTGTCCACTCTGTACCGGCGGACCGCGCCGCCGAGCCCCGACGACGTCGTCCGCATGGCCGACCTGGTGGAACGGGCCGGGGGCCGGTCGTGGAGCCGGGACGAGTCGCGCCGCCTGCTGGACGAGGCCCTGGACCGGCTGGCCGACACCGCGCCCGCACCCCGCCCCGCCGCCGAACTGGCCGCGCTGGCGCACCTGGTGGTCAACCGCGAGCGCTGACGTGCGCGGGCTCGATCATCACCGGCCCTTCCTGGCGGCGGCGGACCCACTCGAGGTGGAAGGCGCTGCCCGGGGCGACCTCCGCCCTGCGATGGGGCTCGGTGAGCAGATCGACGGGGCAGGCCACTGCGGTCGGGCGGGCGGCGGCGGCGCGGGTGGTGCCCGCGAACTCGGCCAAGGCCTCGGCGGCGGGTTTGCGGCGGTGGTCGGTGGTGAACAGGCCCAGGTCGTACTCGCGGTCGGGGAAGTCCAGCAGGGAGCGGTCGATGTCGTGGGAGGACCACCACGTCACGCCCCACAGCGCCGGGTTGTCCGCCACCGCCGCCAGCGTCCCCCGCACGAACGCCGCCGCGTTCCCGGCCGGCACGTCCGGGCGCGGCACGCCCACCTCCTGCAACCACACCGGACGCCCCGGAGCCGCGGCGGCGGCCAGGGACACGAGGTAGTCGGCGTGGGTCAGGGTCGCCGGACCCAGCGGCCCGTCGATGCGCGATGTCCCGTTGAACACCCACGAGTGCACGGTGGTCAGGTCGCCCAGCTCCACGGCGTCGGCCGGGTGGAAGGGATGGTCCGGCGCGTACCAGGCGTCGTCGTAGACCGAGTACAGCGCGGCGACGCCCGGCGCGGCCTCGCGCACCACGTCCACCAGTTCCGCCGCCCACGCCCGCGACGCCTCCGGCGTGGCGGGGTTCGCGGGCCAGAGGTTGTTGACCTCGTTGCCCAAGGTGATGGCGAAGACGTTCGCCCGAGACGCCGCCGCCTCGGACACGTAAGCGGCGTAGGCGGCGATGCCGTCGCGCACGTCCCGATCGGTGAACACGCTGCGGCGGTGCCACGTCAGCACCCACGACGGCAGGAAGTCGAAGCTGGACAGGTGACCCTGGAGCAGGTCGACCGCGACCTCCAGGCCGAACTCGGCGGCGATGTCGAGGGTGGTCAGCAGGTCGTCCACCGGTCGCAGCAGCCCCCGGTTGGGCTGGATCCACGGCCAGATCGGGAACACCCGCACGTGGTCCAGGCCCAGGCCCGCCAGGTCGGCGAAGTCGCGGCGGACCGCGTCGGCGGAGAAGTCGAGCCAGCTGTAGAACCAGCCGGCGGACGGCACGTAGTTCGCCCCGAGGCGCAGGGAGGTGGTCACGCGCTTCAAACTAAACCGTTTTAGCGCCAGGACCAAGGGGCGGTGCTCTCCCGGACGGTCAGCCGGGGCGTCTCGGTCTTGACGTCCCGGGGCGCGTTCGGGTCCGCGAGCAGGTCCAACAGGGCCAGCGCCGCCCGTTCCCCGAAGGCGTAGGTGTCGCGGGACAGCGCGGTGATCGCGGGGTGGGTCAACTCGGTGAGCACGGAGTCGTCGAAGGACGCGATGGACACTTCGCCGGGCACGGACACGCCCATCTCCGTGGCCACGCCCAGCCCCGCCACGGCCATCAGGTCGCTGTCGTAGATGATCGCCGAGGGTCGATCGCGCCTGCTCAGCAGGTTGCGGGTGGTCGCCGCGCCCTCGGTGTCGCTGAAGTCGGTGTGCAGCGACTCCACGCCGGCCAGGCCGAGCCGGGCCGCCGCGTCCCGCAGCGCGCGGGTGCGCCGCTGGGTGTGCCGGAACTCCGGCGTGCCGGCGACGTGCGCGATCCGGGTGTGCCCCAGGGCCGCCAGGTACTCCACGATCGACGTCATGGCCTCGCGGTCGTCGGCCCACACGCTGCACAGGTTGCCGTGCCGGCCCGGTCCCCCGACCACCACGGCGGGCAGCAGCAGTTCGTCCACCACGTCGATGCGCGGGTCGCGGGTGCGCAGGTCGACGAGGATCAGCCCGTCCACGCGCTGCTCGGAGGCCCACCGCCGGTAGACGCGGATCTCCTCCTGCACGTCCTCGACGATCATCAGTTGCAACGTGATCGAGTGCGCGGACAGCCCGGCTTGCAGCCCGGACAGCAGCTTGGCGAAGAACGGCTCCACGCCCAGCGTGCGCGCGGGGCGGGCGATCACCAGGCCCACGGAGTCGGCGCGCGCGCCGCCCAGGGCGCGGGCCACGCTGTGCGGACGCCAGTTCATCTCCTCGGCCACGGCCAGGATGCGCGCCCGGGTGTCCTCGCTGACCCCGGGGCGACCGTTGAGCGCGAAGGACACCGCGCCCTTGGACACGCCCGCCCGGCGCGCGATGTCGGCGATCGTGGGTCTGCTCATCCGCCGGCCTCCGGTGTCCTGTTTTCTGTCCGGTCCCCGCCGGTCGGCGGTATTGACACCGTGATTCGCCGGCGGGGATAGTCCCGGCACTATACCGGTTTATCTGGTTCCTGCGTCAGAGTGGACGGGAGGGCGTATGCGCACGCTTCTGGCCCGGTCGGCCGTGTTCACGGCGACCGCGGTGGTGCTCGCCGGGTGCGGACTGGGCGGTGGCGAGTCCGGCGGCGAGGTGAAGGCCACCGGCGAGGTCAAGGGCGAGGTGAGCCTCCAGACCTGGGCGCTCAAACCGAAGTTCACCGACTACGTGCAGGGCGTGATCGACGCGTTCCAGGAGAAGTACCCCGGCACCACCGTGAAGTGGCTCGACCAGCCCGGCGACGGCTACGCCGACAAGGTGCTCAGCCAGGCCGCGTCGGGCGAACTGCCGGACGTGGTGAACCTGCCGCCGGACATGGCGCTGCCGCTGGCCAAGCAGGGCATGCTGCTCGACGTCGCCGCCAACGACGACAAGCTCCGCGCGGACTACGTGACCGGCGGCGTGAGCGCGTACGAGTTCGCGGGGCAGCAAGGCGCGTACGCCTACCCCTGGTACCTCAACACCGACGTCAACTACTGGAACGCGGACCTGCTGACGCAGAACGGGCTGGACCCGAAGAAGCTGCCGACCTCCGTGGACGACCTCATCGCGCAGGCCCGCGTGATGAAGGAGCGTTCGGGCGGGCAGATGTTCCTGATGAGCCGCAAGCCCGAACTGGGCGACCTGGCCAACGCGGGCGTCAAGCTGCTGTCCGACGACGGCAAGAAGTTCACGTTCAACACGCCGGAGGCGGCGGCCGTGCTGGACAAGTACCGTGCCGCGTTCGCCGAGGGCCTGATGCCCCGGGACGTGCTGACCGACAAGTACCTGGGCAACAGCGAGCTGTTCAAGAAGCAGCAGGTCGCGTGGACCACCGGCGGCGGCAACACCATCAACAGCATCAAGGTCGACAACCCGTCGCTGGCCACCAAGATCGTGCCCTCGGCGGCGTTCGGCACACCCCCGCTGTACGTGCAGGGGTTGTCGGTGTCGAAGAAGAGCAAGAACCTGCCGGCGGCGCTGGCGCTGGCCCGGTTCGTGACCAGCCCGGAGAACCAGGCCGCGTTCGCCAAGCTGGTGCCGGGCATCTTCCCGTCCACCACGGCGTCGGCGAGCGATCCGCAGTTCAGCCAGAGCGACGGCACCAACGCCGGCGACGCGAAGGTGCTGGCGTTCCAGGCGCTCGCCAAGGCGAAGCTGTTGCAGCCGCCGGTCGTCAGCGAGGCCATGGGCGACTACATCAAGCAGCAGATCTCGTTGGCCATCAACGGGGAGATCCCGTCGAAGGAAGCCCTGGACCGGGCCGTCGCCAAGTGCGACGAACTGCTGAAGAGCTGACATGCCCGCGCACCGCTGGTTCACCCCCTGGCTGTTGGTGCTGCCCGCCCTGGTGTGGCTGGCGGTGTTCAACCTCTGGCCGTCGCTGAACACGGTCGTGCTGTCGTTCACCAACGCCAAACCGCTGGGCGGCGGCACGTTCGTCGGCACCGCGAACTTCCAGCGGCTGCTGACCGACGATCAGCTGGCCGACGCGCTGCTCAACAGCGTGGTCTACATGCTGGTGTGCCTGCCGCTGCTGACGGTCCTGCCGCTGCTGCTGGCGGTGCTGGTGGAGAAGCGGCTGCCGGGCATCACGTTCTTCCGCACGTCGTTCTACTCGCCGGTGATCGCCTCCGCCGTGGTGGTGGCGCTGATCTGGAACTGGCTGCTGGAGGACCGGGGCGCGGTCAACGGCCTGGCGCAGCAGCTGGGGCTGGTGTCCGGACCGGTGCCGTTCCTGACCGACCGGTGGCTGCTGATCTTCAGCGCGATCGGGCTGACGGTGTGGAAGGGCCTCGGGTACTACATGGTGATCTACCTGTCGGCGCTGGGGAACGTGAGCCGGGACCTGCACGAGGCGGCGGCCGTGGACGGCGCGGGGCCCGTCCGCCGCTTCCTGTCGGTGACGGTGCCGGGGGTGCGCAACACGATGTTGTTGGTGACGGTGCTGATCACGGTGTCGGCGCTGCGGGTGTTCTCGGAGCTGTACGTGCTGACCAACGGCACGGGCGGCCCCGGCGGGCGGGACATGTCGGTGGTCATGCTGATCCAGATGTACAGCCGGGGCTTCACCGGTCACCTGGGGTACGCGTCCGCGCTGAGCATCCTGCTGTTCGTGGTGACGCTGGGGCCGATGCTGCTGTTGCTGCGCCTGAACCGGAAGGGGGCCGACGCGTGAGCCGGGGGTTCAACAGCGTCGGACCGCGCGAGAAGGTCCTGCGGTACGTGCTGCTGGCGTTCGTCCTGCTGATCACGGTCGGCCCGTTCCTGTGGCAGCTGGCGACGTCGTTCAAGGGGCCCGGCGAGGACATCTACACCGCCACGCCGAGGTTCCTGCCCGAACAGCCCACCCTCGGCAACTACGCCGAGGTCGCCCGCGCGATCCCGGTGTGGGACTACATCGGCAACTCGCTGGTGGTGGCGTTCCTGACGATCGCGGGCAACGCGATCGGCGCGACGCTGGCCGGGTTCGCGCTGGCCCGGCTGCGGTTCCGGGGCGGCAAGCTCGTGCTCGGGCTGATCCTGGCCACGCTGGTCCTGCCCGGCGAGGTCACGATCGTCTCGCAGTACGTGACCGTCCGCGAGCTGGGGCTGGCCGACACGCTGGTCGGCGTGGCCCTGCCGGGCGCGATCGGGATGCTCAACGTCCTGCTGATGCGAGCGGCGTTCCAGGCCATCCCGCGCGAGCTGGACGAGGCCGCCTACATCGACGGGGCCAACGCGTGGCAGCGGTTCGTCCACATCGGGTTGCCCAGCGTGCGCGGGATGCTCAGCGTGGTGGTGATCTTCGCGTTCATCGGGGCGTGGGACGACTTCCTGTGGCCGCTGATCGTGCTGACCGACCCGGAGAACTACACGCTCACCGTGGGTCTCCAGTACCTGAACTCGTCGTTCACGTCCAACCCGCGGGTGGTGGCGGCCGGGACGATGATCGCGTTCATCCCGATCGTGGTCGTGTTCGCCACGCTCCAGCGCTTCTTCTTCCGCGGCGTCGAAGAGGGCGCCATCAAGGGGTAACACACAACGGAGGTTGTTCCCTGTGAAAACAACGATACTCCGCACCGCCACAGCGTTAGCGCTGCTGGGCTCCACCCTGCTCGCCGCTCCCGCCGCCCAGGCGGCCACGTCCAAGCGGACCGTCGTCTACTACCAGACGCAGTACTACAACGGCACTTATGTGTCGCCGAAGCCCCTTGCGGACAATGGCGCTACAGACGTGTTGGTCGCCGCCCTGCACCTCAACGGCGACGGCACCGTGCACCTCAACGACCACCCGCCGGGTGACGCCCGGTACACCCAGATGTGGGCGGACCTGGCCGCCATGCAGGCCCGCGGTGTGCACGTGTCGCTGATGGTCGGCGGCGCGGCGCAGGGCTCGTTCCAGCGGCTGGACACCGAGTTCGACACGTACTACCCCAGGCTGCGCAACGTCATCAGCACGTACAAGCTGGACGGCGTGGACCTGGACGTCGAAGAGAACATGTCGCTCGCCGGCATCAAGCGGGTCATCGACGCGCTGCGCGCCGACTTCGGCTCGGGGTTCATCATCACGCTGGCCCCGGTAGCGCCGGCGCTGTCCGGCGGCGGCAACCTGTCCGGCTTCGACTACGAGCAGCTCGAACGCGACCGGGGTGCCCAGATCAACTGGTACAACGCGCAGTTCTACTGCGGCTGGGCGTCCCTGTCGAACACCACCGCCTACGACAACATCATCCGGCGGGGGTTGTTCACGCCGGACAAGGTGGTGGCCAGTTCGCTGACCCACCCGTCGTTGTGCGGCGGGTACGTGGACGTGACCACGACGTTGAAGTCCACCATCCAGTCGCTGGTGCAGAAGTACCCGACCTTCGGCGGGGTCGCGGGGTGGGAGTACTTCACCTCCAACCCCGGTGGCACGGCCCGGCCGTGGGAGTGGGCGGCTCTGATCTCGTCCTACCAGCAGGGCGGCACTCCCCCGTCGACCAACCTCGCGCTGAACAAGCCTGCGACCGGGTCGAGCGCGTGCAACTCGAACGAGGGCCCGGCGAAGGCCGTGAACGGCAGCGTGTCGGGCGGGAACAGCGACAAGTTCTGCTCGCTGGTGTCGTCCAAGTGGCTGCGGGTGGACCTGGGCTCGGCGCAGACGGTCGGCAGCTTCACCGTGCGGCACGCGGGAGCGGGCGGCGAGTCGACGTCGTACAACACCAAGGCGTTCACGATCCAGACGTCCACCGACGGCACCAACTGGACCACTCGGGTGACCGTCTCGGGCAACACGGCGAGCGTGACCACTCACCCGATCACGCCCGTCAGTGCGCGGTACCTGCGGCTGAACGTCACAACGCCCACTCAGACGAGTGACCCGGCGGCCCGCATCTACGAGTTCGAAGCTTACTGAGGAGTGCAGTGGTGACGCGGATCCTGTCCATCGAGTCGACCGACCTGTTCATCGGGACCGAGGACCAGCCCCGGCAGGTGGTGCGGGTCACCGTCGACCGAGGGGCGGGGTCCGCGGCGCTGCCGGTCGAGGTGACCGGCGAGGGCGTGCGCGGGTCGGGTGTGGTGGAGGCCGGTAGCGGGGAGGTGGTGGTCGAGGTCGGGGTGGTCGCCTCCGCACCGGTCGGGGCCGAAGTGCGGGTGACTGCTACTGCCGGCGAGTCCACTGTGGATGGTGTGGTCACGGTGGAGGAGACCGGGTGGCGGATGTTCCTGGTCTCGCACTTCCACTACGACCCCGTCTGGTGGAACACCCAGGCCGCCTACACGCAGACGTGGGAGCTGCAAGGCAACGACGGCACCACCCGGCCGGTGTGGGAGCACAACGGGTTCAACCTGGTCCGGGCGCACCTGGACATGGCGTTGTCCGACCCCGATTACGCGTTCGTGCTGGCGGAAGTCGACTACCTGAAGCCGTTCTGGGACGTGCACCCCGAGTACCGGCAGGTGCTGCGCGACCTCATCGCCGAAGGGCGGGTCGAGGTCATGGGCGGCACGTACAACGAGCCCAACACCAACCTCACCGGGTCCGAGACGACGATCCGCAACCTGGTCTACGGCGTGGGCTACCAGCGGGACATCATGGGCGCCGACCCGCGCACGGCGTGGCAGCTCGACGTGTTCGGGCACGACCCGCAGTTCCCCGGGCTGGTCGCCGAGGCCGGGCTGACCAGCACGTCGTGGGCGCGCGGGCCGTTCCACCAGTGGGGGCCGCTGCTGACCAAGTTCAACGAGGCCGGCGGGGACGCGGCGACCATGCAGTTCCCGGCCGAGTTCGAGTGGATCTCCCCGTCCGGGCGCGGGGTGCTCACGCACTACATGCCCAACCACTACTCCGCCGGCTGGTGGATGGACTCCTCCGCCACGCTGGAGGAGGCGTGCGGCAAGGTCTACGACCTGTTCCGGGCCGTGAAGCCGGCCGCCGCCACGCGGAACACGCTGCTGCCGGTCGGCACGGACTACACGCCGCCGAACAAGTGGGTGACGTTGATCCACCGCGAGTGGGCGGCGCGGTACGTGTGGCCGAAGTTCGTGTGCGGGACGCCCCGGGACTTCTTCGCCGCCGTGCACGAGGAGCTGACCGCGCGCGGGATCGAGCCCAGTCCGCAGACGCGGGACATGAACCCCGTCTACACCGGCAAGGACGTCTCCTACATCGACACCAAGCAGGCGCAGCGGGCGGCCGAGGTGGCCGCCACGGACGCCGAGAAGCTGGCGGTGTTCGCGTCCGCGTTGGGGCTGGGGTCGTACCCGGAGGCAGCGCTGGACAAGGTGTGGCGGCAGCTGGCGTACGGCGCGCACCACGACGCCATCACCGGGTCCGAGTCCGACCAGGTGTACATCGACCTGGTGTCGGGGTGGCGGGAGGCGCACGACCTCGCCGTGGACGTCCGGGACCGGGCGATGTCGGCGATCCTCGGGCGGGTGGACACGTCCGGGGTGGGGCGGGCGGTGACGGTGGTCAACACCTTGGCGTTCGCGCGGGCCGACGTCGTGCGGGTGACGGTGCCCGGGGCGTCGGGGCTGCGACTGCTGGACTCGTCCGGCGCGGTGGTGCCGTTCGTGGCCGAGGCGGTCGGGGAGTCGACGGTGATCGCGTTCGTCGCCACCGACGTGCCCGGTATGGGCTGGCGGACGTGGCGGTTGGAGGCTTGCGAGGACGCTCTGCCGGTGTGGGAGGCGGGGTCGGGGGTGGCGATCGCCAACTCCTACTTCGCCGTCGAGGCCGATCCGGCGCGGGGCGGCGGGCTGCGCAGCGTGCGCGAGGTGGTGTCCGGGCGGGAGCTGGTGCGGGCCGGGGAGGTGGGCAACGAGCTGCGGCTCTACGACGAGTACCCGCAGCACCCGGAGTTCGGCGAGGGGCCGTGGCACCTGCTGCCCAACGGGAACGTGGTGTCCTCGGCGGCGTCACCGGCGGAGGTGCGGGTGCTGCACAGCCCGGTGGGCAGCCGGCTCGTGGTCGTCGGGCGGGTCGGGGACGTCCGGTACGAGCAGCGGATCACGCTGTGGCACGGCGTGGACCGGCTCGACCTGCGCACCCGCGTGCCGGAGTTCACCGGGTCCGACCAGTTGCTGCGGGTGAAGTTCCCGCTGGACGTGCCGGGCGCGCGGCCGGTCAGCGAGGTCGGCGGCGCGGTCATCGCGCGCGGGTTCGCCCTGCCGGACTCCGACACGGCCGTCGCGCCGTGGACGCTGGACAACCCGGCCAACACGTTCTTCGGGCTGAGTTCTACCGCCGCGCTGCGGCTGCGGTCTCCGGACGGTTCCGAGCTGGGGCGGGCGTCGATCGCCGTCGCCGAAGTGGTCGTGCCTGCGCTGGGTGACGCCGCGCCGCTCGCGCGGGAGCTGGTGGTGGCGTTGGCGCGAGTCGGGGTCACGGCGACCACGTCCACGGCCGAGGGCGCGCGCTACGGGTGGCTGCGGGTGGACTCGAACCTGCCGGACGTGCGGATCGTGCTGGGCGGCCCGGACCGCAACCCGATCGCCGCCGAGGTGCTGGACGCGGCCGGACGGGAGGAGCTGAAACGGCAACTGGACGCGCGGGGCGCGGCACGGCTGTTCGTGCCGGCGGCGTCGGCGGTCGAGGAGGCGTGGCAGCCCAACGCCGACCTGCGGTCCTTGCGGGCCTTGCCGGTCGTGGTGGTGGACGGGGTGGACGACGCTGCGCTGTCGGGTGAGATCGCCGCTTTCGCCGGCGAGTTCGCGGTCGGGGACGCCGACGTGACCGCCGTGGAGGTCGGGTCGACGCGGCTGCTCGACGCGCACACCGTCGGGCTGCTGTCCTACGGCATCCCCGGCTTCGCCGTGGACCCGTCGGGCGCGCTGCACCTGTCGCTGATGCGGTCGTGCACCGGGTGGCCGTCCGGGATCTGGCTGGACCCGCCCGTGCGGCGCGCGCCGGACGGGTCGGCGTTCCAGTTGCAGCACTGGACCCACGACTTCGACTACGCCCTGGTCAGCGGTGCCGGCGACTGGCGGCAGGCCGACCTGGTGGCACGCGGCCAGGGGTTCTCGGCTCCCCTGCACGGCCGGGTGGTCGAGCCGCACGCCGGTGACCTGCCGGCGTCGCACGCCCTGCTGACGGTGTCGCCGGAGCGGCGGGTGCAGGTGCAGACGGTGAAGCGGGCGGGCAACCCGAGCGCGGTCGGGTCGGTGTCGCAGGCGTCGGGCATGACCGTCCGGTTGGTGGAGACGACCGGGCGTCCGGTGACCGCGACCGTGTCGTCGGTGGTGCCGTGGACGGCCGCGCACACGACCGACCTGGTGGAGCAGGAGCGGCGGGCGTCGGTGCTGGTCGACGGGCGGGTGGTGGTGCCGCTGGACGGTGCGCAGATCGCCACGGTGGTCGCGGACGTGCCGTTGTCCGGTGGTGGCGTGCTGGGGGCGTCGGCGGAGGTGGCTCAGCCGGTGTACGCGCGGTACTGGCTGCACAACCGGGGGCCGGCGCCGATGGGGTTCTTCCCGGTCAGCGTGACCGTCTCGCCGACCGTGCTGACCGGTTCGTCGGTTTCCGTGACCGTTGCGAGCCAGGTGGCGGCGGAGTTCAGCGGGACGGTGCGGGTGGTCGTGCCGGACGGGTGGAGCGCGACACCTTTGCTGCGGCCGATCACGCTCGCGCCCGGCGGGCACACCACGTTCCCCCTGGAGGTCGTGCCGGCGGGTGGGCCGGGCTTGTACTTCGTCCGGGTGCAGTTGGAGGTCGGCGAGGACCTGGTCGAGGACGTGGTGAGCGTGCTCGTGCCCGGCGGCCCGCTGGACGAGGTCGTCCCCCCGCCGCCCGGCCCGGAGATCGACCACGGCAAGCAGATCGAGGGCACCACCGCCACCTCCGGCCGGGTGACCGGGCTGCGGGTGACCGGGGTGGACGAGCGGGTCGTGGTGGCTCCCGGCGGGCGGGCGGTGGTGGCGGTGGCGCTGGCCAACGACTCGTCGTCCGGGGTGGACGGTGAGGCCATGCCGGTGAGCCCGTGGGGGACTTGGGGGTTCGTCGGGCCGCACGCGCGGGGGTTCAGCGTGCCGGCGGGCGGGACCGGTCGAGTGGAGTTCGAGGTGGACGTGCCGGTGGACGCCGAGCCCGGGACGTGGTGGGGGATGGTGAAGCTGATGTGGTTCGGGCGCGTGCAGTACACCCCGGCGATCCGGCTGGAGGTGCGATGAACCACCACCACCCTTCGACCAAGGAGGCCGCCGCGCGGGCTCAGCGGGAGGCGGCGGTGATCGGCTGGGTCGAGGACGTGCCCGTGCCCCGAGCGGCCTTGGACGCCCGCCTGGCCGCTCTGCGAACCCGCCCCGGCGCGCTGCCCAAGCCCGGCACCAGCGAGGACCGGCAGTTGGTCCGGTGGACCGCGCACGTGCTCCTGACCGAAGAGCTGTGCCGGCGAGAAGCGGCGGCCCGCTCGCTGCCCGTCACGGGTCACGAGCCGTTGGACCCGGTGGCGGCGGTCCAGTTGGGATCGATCGGTTCGGCGGCGTGGCAGTCGTGCCCGGAGGTGGGAGCCGTGTTCGCGGCGGTGGTCCCGCCGGTGTCCGTGGTCGACGCCGGTCCGGTCCGCCGCTGGTGGCGAGTCCGATACGGCGAAAAACTGGCCCCGATCGGGTGGACCACACTGGACGACCTCCCCACCCCGCTGGCCGACGCCCTCCGTGTTGCCCCGTTGGGCACCCTCGTAGGCCCGGTCGAGCACGGCGGCCGGCACCACTACGCGGTTGCCGACGAGCACGAGGACCGCCCGGTGGACGAGGACTCACCGAGCCGAAGGTCGAGGGGCACCCGCCTGCGCGAATTCAGCCGCTGGCTGGACCACCGCAGGGCAGCGGCAGTACGCACAGCCCCCGGCTTCGAACACCCCGGCGACCCGACCCAACCGGACTGCACCCACCGCCACTGAGGCCAGGGACTCGGCGAGGTGGCCTGGCGCGAGGCGAGCGCGGCCGGGCAGGCGAGCCGGGCAGGCGCGGTGAAGTGGCGGCGGCCGGCGGTGTTCGTGCTGGTCGTGGGGGTGCTCGTGCGGCCCGTTGCGCCCGGTCGTGGCCGGGTGTTTTGCGCGGGTCGCCGAGGGTAGTCGGTGGGCAGGCTCGAACACCCTCGGGACAGGGAGCTTGACATGAGCACAAGCGGAGCGATCACGCGCACACCGGTGCAGTCCGCCGCGCTCGCGGTGAGCATCGTGTTCGCGTTGGTCGGAATCGCCGGCTTCATCCCCGGTCTGACCACCGACTACGACACCATGCAGTTCGCGGGGCATGAGTCGCAGGCGCAGCTGTTGGGCGTCTTCAACGTGTCCATCCTGCACAACCTCGTGCACCTGGCGTTCGGCGTGGTCGGCTTCCTGATGGCCCGCACCGCCGCCGGCGCGACGACCTACCTCGTGGGCGGCGGAGTGGTGTACCTGGTGCTGTGGCTCTACGGTCTGCTCATCGACCACGACAGCGGAGCCAACTTCGTGCCGGTGAACACCGCGGACAACTGGCTGCACCTGGGGCTGGGCCTCGGCATGGTCGCCTTGGGCTTCAGCCTCGGCCGGTCGTCCCGGGTCGGTCGGCGCGGGGCCGTCTGAGCGGTGGGTGTGGTCCACAGGGGCGTCTGACGGGCGCGCGACACGCCGATACCGGACGCACCTGACGTCGGTTGCGCGCTCACAACTAGACTGCGCGGTGTGAGCGAAGATTCCACCACCACGTCGTCCCTGTGGACCTACATCGAGACCAACCTGGAGAACCGCGGCCTGAGCACCGGCGACCTCTCCCGAGCGACCGGCGTGCACCGCAGCCGGTTCACGGACTGGCGGCGGGGCAAGTCGATCAACATCGACACCGCCCGCGCGATCGCCAGGCTGTTCGAGGTCAGCCCGCTGGAGGTGATGGTCGCCGCCGAACTGATCACGGCCGACGAAGCCCAGCTCAAGCACACCAGGCCCGACCCGGCGGACCTCACCGACGACGAACTGGTGGCCGAACTGCGCCGCCGCCTCAAGCGCCTCGCGAACTGAGCGCGAACCGCCCCCACCCGACGCCCGACCTCCGCCCCCAGCCTCGCCGGCCGGCCCTCACGGGTACGGCCGGCGGCTGCGTTCAGCGGCCTGCTTCAAGCGGGCGAGGGTGGATTCGATGTTGGCCTGGTTGCGGGTGCCGCGGTCGCGGACGCCCGTCGCGAGCACCGTCAGCGGCTTGAACCAGGACGGGCGCAGGTCCCACGTGCTTTCCGTGACGCGGCAGCCGGTGTCGGACGGCTCGATGTCGTACTGCCAGCGGGACACCGGCATCCCCAGCGAGTGCACGACGAACGCGAAACGCTCCGTGCGCGCGTCGGTCACCGTGGCGACCGTGGTCCACAGCCTGATCCCGCGCCGGTTCGTGCCGCGGAAGCGCGCGCCGACGCCCGGACCGCTCGCACCGTCCAGCCACCGGCCGCCCGAGTACTCCTCGGCCAGTTCCGCCATCCCCGCCAAGTCGCTGACCAGCTCGTACACGTGCTCGGCGGGTGCGGCCACGTCGACGCTCGCCCGTGCATCCGGATCGCTCACGTTCCGGAATGTAGAGGATCACCGGACGCTGCCCAAGGGTTGACCGGTGCAGCGCGGCGCTCGTAGTGTTCGTATGGAGAACTTGTGTTCGGCATGCGAACATGTGAGGTGACGTGGCCGAGATCGCAACGCTGGCGGACGCGGTCGGCGAGCTCGTGGCCGATGGGGACGTCGTCGCGCTGGAGGGCTTCACCCACCTGATCCCCGTGGCGGCGGGGCACGAGATCATCCGCCAGGGCCGGCGGGACCTGACGCTCGTGCGGATGACGCCGGACATCGTCTACGACCAGCTCATCGGCGCCGGGTGCGCGCGGAAGCTGGTGTTCTCGTGGGGTGGCAACCCCGGTGTCGGCTCACTGCACCGGTTCCGGGACGCGGTGGAGAACGGGTGGCCGCGGGCGTTGGAGATCGAGGAGCACAGCCACGCCGGCATGGCCAACCGGTACGTCGCCGGCGCGTCCGGGTTGCCGTTCGCGGTGCTGCGCGGGTACGTCGGCACCGACCTGGCCTCGGTCACGGCGTCGATCAAGCCGATCACGTGCCCGTTCACCGGCGAGGTCCTGACCGCCGTGCCCGCGCTGAACCCGGACGTGACGATCGTGCACGCCCAGCGCGCCGACCGGCGCGGCAACGTCCAGCTGTGGGGGTTGCTCGGGGTGCAGAAGGAGGCGGTGCTGGCGGCGCGGCGCAGCCTGGTCACGGTCGAGGAGGTCGTGGACGAGTTGACGCCGGTGCCGGGCGCGGTCGTGCTGCCGTCGTGGGCGGTGACGGCCGTGGCGGAGGTGCCGGGCGGGGCGCACCCCTCGTACGCGCAGGGGTATTCGGAGCGGGACAACGCCTACTACGCGGCCTGGGACGCGATCAGCCGCGACCGGGACGGGTTCGGCGCCTGGGTCGAGCGGATCAGGGAGGCGGCGGCGTGAGCGCGGTGTCGGCCGGGCGCGACGGCGGCGGCGTGGCGGGCGGGAGTGGAGACGGCGTGGACCACACCTCCGACGAGATGATGGCGGTCGCGGCGGCGCGGGCGTTGTCGGGGCGGCAGCGGGTGTTCGTCGGGATCGGGTTGCCGTCCACGGCCGCGAACCTCGCGCGGCGCACGCACGCGCCCGAACTCGTGCTGGTGTACGAGTCGGGGACGCTCGGGTCCAAGCCCGACCGGCTGCCCGCGTCCATCGGTGACGGCATCCTCGCCGAGACCGCGGACGCGGTGATCAGCGTGCCCGAGGTGTTCAACTACTGGCTCCAGCCCGGCCGCATCGACATCGGCTTCCTCGGCGCGGCCCAGTTGGACCGGTTCGGCAACATCAACACGACCGTGGTCGGCGACTACGCCCGGCCCCGGGTGCGGCTGCCGGGGGCGGGTGGCGCGCCGGAGATCGCCGCCTCGTGCGGCGAGGTGTACGTCGTGGTGCGGCAGAGCAGGCGCAGTTTCGTGGAGCGGGTCGACTTCGTGACCTCCTTCGGGCACGGCGGCGGGCGTGGTGACCGGGAGCGGCTGGGCCTTCGCGGGGCGGGCCCGACGCTGGTGATCACCGACCTGGGGGTGTTCCGGCCGGACGCCGAGACGGCCGAACTCGTGCTCACCGACCTGCACGACGGTGTATCCCTGGACGACGTGCGCGCCGCGACCGGGTGGGACCTGAAGGTCGCCCCCGACCTCGGCCGCACTCCCCCACCGACCGCTGAGGAACTGGCCGCGCTGCGGTCGCTCAAGGAGGCTTCGACGTGACCGACGTGTTCGTGCTCGACGGCGTGCGCACCCCGTTCGGCCGCTACGGCGGCGCCCTGTCCGGCGTGCGCCCCGACGACCTGGCCGCCCACGTCGTGGGCACGCTCGCCGAGCGCTCCGACCTCGACCCGGCGCAGGTCGACGAGGTCGTGTTCGGCGACGCCAACCAGGCGGGCGAGGACAACCGGAACGTCGCCCGGATGGCGGCCCTGCTCGCCGGGTGGCCGACGTCCGTGCCCGGGACGACCGTGAACCGGCTGTGCGGGTCCGGCCTGGACGCCGTCATGCAGGCTTCGCGCACCATCGCCGTCGATGACGCCTCCTTGGTCGTCGCGGGCGGGGTCGAGTCGATGAGCCGGGCGCCGTGGGTGCTGCAGAAGCCCGCCAAGGGCTTCCCGTCCGGCCACGAGACCCTGCACTCCACCACCCTCGGGTGGCGCATGACCAACCCGAAGATGCCCGCCGAGTGGACCGTGTCGCTCGGCGAGTCCACCGAGGCCCTCGCCGACCGCTTCGGCATCGGCCGCGAGGAGCAGGACGCGTTCGCGCTGCGCAGCCACCAGCTCGCCGCGAAGGCCTGGGACAACGGCTTCTACGACGGCCACGTGGTCCCCGTGCCGGGCACGGACCTGACCCGCGACGAAGGCATCCGCGCCGACACCAGCCTGGAGAAGCTCGCCACCCTGAAGCCCGCCTTCCGTCCACAGGGGACGGTGACGGCAGGCAACGCCTCACCGCTCAACGACGGCGCGTCGGCACTGCTGCTGGGTTCGCAGGCCGCCGCCGACCGCCTGGGTGTGACGCCGTTGGCACGCATCGCCGGACGCGGCGCGGCGGGTGTCGACCCGGACGTGTTCGGCATCGGCCCCGTCGAGGCGGCCGAGATCGCCCTGCGCCGAGCCGGGATCGGCTGGGACGACCTGGCGGCGGTGGAGCTCAACGAGGCGTTCGCCGCCCAGTCGCTGGCCTGCCTGAAGTCCTGGCCCGCGCTGGACCCCGAGATCGTCAACGTCAACGGTGGTGCGATCGCCATCGGTCACCCCCTCGGCGCGTCCGGCGGGCGGGTCGTGCTGCAACTCGCCCACGAGCTGCGTCGGCGCGGCGGCGGGTGGGGTTTGGCGGCGCTGTGCATCGGTGTCGGCCAAGGGCTGGCCGTGGTTGTCGAGGCATGACCCTCCCGGGTGGTCGCTAGGGTGTGCGGATCATGGGTGAGTCGGTGGAGCGCGGCGCGTACTACGTGCAGTCGTTGGAGCGCGGGTTGGCGGTGGTCCGCGCGTTCAGCGCCGACACGCCCGCGCTGACGCTCACCGACGTCGCCAAGGCCACCGGGCTGACCCGGGCGGCGGCACGGCGGTTCCTGCTGACGCTGGTGGACCTCGGGTACGTGCGGACCGACGGGAAGCTGTTCTCGTTGACCGCGCGGGTGCTGGAACTCGGGTACGCGTTCCTGTCGAGCATGTCGCTGCCCGAGATCGCCCAGCCCCACCTCGAACGGCTCTCCGGCGAGGTGGGCGAGTCCACCTCCGCCTCGGTGCTGGACGGGGCGGATGTCGTGTACGTGGCGCGGTTCGCCGTGTCTCGGATCATGGCCGTGTCGATCACCGTGGGCACCCGGTTCCCGGCGTACGCCACGTCGATGGGACACGTGTTGCTGGCCGGGCTGTCCGCCGGGGAGTTGGAGCGGTACCTGGGTTCGGTGCGGTTGGAGCCGTTGACGTCGCACACGATCACCTCCGTGGAGCGGCTCCGGGACGAGTTGGACGGGGTGCGGGCCCAGGGATGGGCGCTGGTGGACCAGGAGTTGGAGGAAGGGCTGCGGTCGGTGGCGGCTCCGGTTCGCGATCGGTCGGGGCGGGTGGTGGCGGCGGTCAACGTGTCCACCCATGCCAGTCGGACCACGGTGGACCGCATGCGGGAGGAGACCGTGCCGCGGCTGTTGGCCACGTGTGCGGCGATCGAGCAGGACTTGGCGGCTGACCCGCGACCGCGCGTGTAGGGCTGCGGTTGTAGGGCTGCGAGGTGCGGGGCAGCGGGGTGCGGGGCAGCGGGGTGCGGGGCTGCGCGTGCGGGGCTGCGCGTGCGGGGATCGCGGGTCTGGGTCAGCGTTCGCTGTCGAGGTCGGCCATCAGGGGTGTGGCGTAGCGGGTGCCGGCGGCGGCGTCGGCGGGGATCGCCTCGCTGATGGTGGCCAGGTCCGAGTCGGTCAGGGTCAGGGTTGTGGCGGCCAGGGACTCGGTCAGGCGGCTGCGTGTGCGGGCGCCCACCAGCGGGACGATGTCCTCGCCCTGGGCGGCGACCCACGCGATGGCCACTTGCGCGACTGTCGCGTCCTTGGCTGTGGCGATGGCACGCAGGGACTCCACCAGGGCCAGGTTGTGCTCGACGTTGCCGGGCTGGAAGCGGGGGCTGATGGCGCGGAAGTCGTTGGCGAGGGCGCGGGTCGGTTGCCAGTGGCCGGACAGCAGGCCTCGCGAGAGGACCCCGTAGGCCGTGATGCCGATGCCCAACTCCCGGGCCGCCGGCAGGACCTCCTGCTCGATGCCCCGGGACAGCAGGGAGTACTCGATCTGGAGGTCGGAGATCGGGTGCACGGCGGCGGCCCTGCGGAGGGTCTCCGCGCCGACCTCGGACAGGCCGATGTGGCGCACGTGGCCTGCCTCCACCAACTCCGCGATGGCGCCGACTGTGTCCTCGATCGGCACGGCCGGGTCGAGGCGGGCCGGGCGGTAGATGTCGATGTGGTCCGTGCCCAGGCGGCGCAGGCTGTAGGCGGCGAAGTTCTTCACCGCCGCCGGGCGGGCGTCGTAGCCCGACCAGCCGCCGTCCGGGTCCCGCAGGGCCCCGAACTTGACGCTGATCACCGCGTCGTCCCGGGCACCCGGGCGGGCGCGCAGGGCGTCGCGGAGCAGCAGTTCGTTGTGGCCCATGCCGTAGAAGTCGCCGGTGTCGAACAGGGTGACGCCGGCGTCGAGGGCCGCGTGGATGGTGGCGGTGCTCTCGGCCTCGTCGGCGGGGCCGTAGAGGTCGGACATCCCCATCAGGCCCAGCCCCGGGGACGAGACGGTGGGACCGGTCTTGCCGAGGGTGCGGAACTGCGTGGTCATCGGAGGCTCCAAAGTGGTATCGGCGCTACGAGAAAGACGGTAGCACCGATTCCAGTATCAGTGCTACCCACGATGGGGTTAACATTGATGCATGGGCGGAGAGCGGAGCGTCACCACGCGCGAGCGGATCATCCAGGCCGCGGCCGAACTGCTGGCCGACGGCGGGATCGACGCGGTCTCCACGCGGGCCGTCGCCGCCGCCGCGGGCGTGCAGGCACCGGCCCTGTACCGGCTGTTCGGCGACAAGCAGGGGCTGCTGGACGCGGTCACCGCGCACGGGTTCGAGCGGTACCTGGCCGCCAAGAAGACCGTCGCGCCCAGCGACGACCCGGTCGAGGACCTGCGGCGCGGCTGGGACCTGCACGTCGAGTTCGGGCTCACCCACCCGGCGTTCTACGTGCTGATGTACGGCGTCCCCCAGCCCGGACGTCGTCCGACCGCCGCCGACGACGCCTACCGGCTGCTGGTCGGCATCCTGGAACGCGTCGCCGCGCAGGGCCGGTTGAAGGTGCCCGTCGAGACGGCGGCGAGCATCGTGCACGCGACCAACACCGGGGTCACGCTCAGCCTGATCTCGGCGCAGGAGAAGGACCTGGGTGTGTCGACAAGGACGCGGGACATGGTGTTGGCCTCGATCACGACCGACGAGTTGCCCCCGGAGGACACCACGCTGTCCGCCCACGCCCTGGCCCTGGACTCGACGCTGAACGGCCAGAGCCACCCGTTGACGCCGGCGGAGGCGGCCCTGCTGCGCGACTGGCTGCACCGGCTCGCGACGAGCTGACACCGGAACCGCGCCGACTCGCGCCGAACCGACCCGGGGCACCCGCCCAGCTGCGCGACCGGATGCCCCGGCTCGCGGCGAACCGGACCCGGCTCCAGCCCCACTAGGCGACGGGTCGGGCCGGCGCGTGGCGGACCGACCGCAGAACGCGGCCGGCCAGTCGCACACCCTGGCGCACGCTCATCCCCGGCAGGTACGCCCGCCCCACGGCGTTCGCGATGCGCGGCAGCGCCGCCGGGTCGGGGTAGGCCATGTACAGCGGCCGGTACACGGGTTGGAACTTCGCCTTGAACGCCAGCAGCGACCGGAACCCGTACACCGGCTCCAGCACCCGCCCGGTGAAGTCCAGCACCCGCTGCACCCCGCACGCCCGCGCACCCCGGTCCAACCGTGCCAGCGGCGCCCCGGACAGGCTCAGGAACGCGTACCCCTCTTCCCGCAGCGCCAGCGCCGCCGATGCGATCAGGAACTCCATCGCCCCCGGGAACGCGCTCCCCCGCCGCCGCATGAAGTCCAGCGTCCACCCGACCACCCGGCCGTCCACGTGCACCGGCAGCCAGCTGGTCACCGCGTGCACGGTCCGGTCGGCGTCCACCGCGACCAGGCAGCGCACCCCGTCGCCGGACAGCTCCGCGAGCCCGCCCAGCGTGAACCCCATCTCCGGCAACCCCTTGTCGGCCACCCACTCCGCCGAGATCGACCGCACCTGGTCGGTCAGCGCGGGTGGCGCCTCGGCGTAGCGGACCCACTCGGCGGTGATGCCGCGCTTGCCCGCCTTGTTCAGCGCTGTCCGCACGTCCTGCCACTTGCGGCCGGTGAACGTCAAGTCCGGCAGCGGGATCACGGTGTCCTCGGCGACCTGCACCGCGTGCCACCCGCTCACCGCCACCTCGTCCCGCAGCTCCTCGCTGATGCTGTAGAGGCACGGTGTCCAGCCTTCGTGGGCGCAGAACGCCGCGAAACCGCGTACGGCCTCGAACCGGGTCCCCGGAGGCCCGATCGGATCACCCACCGTCAACGCGATCGTCGCCACCACCCGATAGGCGACCACCGCCTCACCGTCAGGGGTGAACCAGTACCGGTTGCCGCGCCAGGTCGTCATGTACGACAGGGACGTCCCGCCGTGCAGCTGCACCAGCTCCCACGCCCGCGCCGCCGCATCCCCCTGCTCGACCCGCCGCGCGTGCCACAGCGCCTGCAGCAACCCGCCCAGCACGACCAGCCAGAACACCACCCCGGTGTACTCGAACAGCACCGCCGCCACGAAGTCGTCGGGCCGGAACGGCAGCGCCACCAACCCCAGGTAGCCCGGTGGGAGGAACCGCGCCGGCAGGTCCGCCACCAGGTCGCCGAACCCGGGCACGGGCGTGAACTGCTCGCGCACCACGTACCCGCCGAGCACGTACACCGCGCTCAACGCCAGGAACCCGCCCAACGACACCGCCCAGAACCGGCGGACCGGCGTGGGCAACGGGAAGTGCCGCCGAGTGCACAACAACACGACCACGATCGCCACCGGCAACACCAACGGCAGCGCGAACTCGGCGAACACCGAAGGCGTCAGCACGTCCCCCAGGTCCACCACGTACCAGCCGAACAGCGCCGCCATCCCGACGTTGAGCACCAGCGCCGCCCACCACGCGAACCGCCGCCCCCGCCGCAGCCCTTCCGCCAGCACCAGCAACAACAACGCGGGCACCACCGACATCAGCAACGCGGGCAACCGGTCGTACGCCGCCTGGGCCTGCGCGGTCCGGCACTGCGACCACGACTCCGGGTCCGCGCACAACCCGGCCACGGTGTCCGCGTCCGGCTGCGGCACCGCCACCACGTCGGTGAACCACGACAGCGGCCCGTTGGCGTAAGGCGACAACCACACCACGATCGGCCCCAACGCCGAAGCCGCCAACAGCAAGGCCACCAGCACCCGGGTCTCCGACGCCAGCACCGCCACCGGACGTCGTCGCACCGCCCCCACCAGCAGCCCGACGACCCCTCCGCACAGCCGCAGCACGTCCTCCAGGTACCCCGAGTACAGCGCCAGCACCAGCAGCCCGAGCACCAGGAACACCCGCACCCGTCGACGCCACAGCGGCGGCAGCCGGAAGCTCAACGCCAACGCCAGCCCCGCCACCCCCGGCGACACCCCCACCGCCAGGTCGTACTCCAGCGACGACGGCCAACTCCACCCGGTCGACGCGCCCACCCGCACCAGCCCGGCTCCCGCGAACACCGCCGCCACCTGGCACCCGACCAGCAGCGCCACCGCCCGCCACGGCCCGAACTCGCGCTCCGCGACCGGTCCGAACACCACCAGCAGCACGCTGGTCCCCAGGTACCCGGCCAGGTTCGCGCACCACAACGAGGACCCGAGGGCCGTCCACAGTGGAGACGACACCCCGAACCCGATCTGGTCGAGCAGTTCGTCGGACGGCCCCGACCACAGCGTCCCGCTGACCGCGCCCACGCCCCACAACACGACCAGCAACGCCGTCGTGACGGGCGCCCGCCGGATCAGCGGGCCAAGCCGGTGCGCTGCGCGAGCCACGGCAGCGAGTCGTACAGCCCCGGCCGCCAGACGTTCCAGTCGTGGCCGCCGGGCAGTTCCGCCCACCGCACGTCCATCCCCGCCCGTTGGCACGCTTCGTACACCTTCCTGTCCTCGTCGCGGTAGTAGACGTCGCCCTGGCCCGCCACCACCACGCCCTCGGTGTCGGGGAACCGCCGGGTCGCGAGGACGTCCAGCGGGTTGACCCGCCGGAAGGCCTCGGCGTCGCCGCCGAACACCTGCCGAATGGTGTCCGCGCGGTTGCCCAGGGTCGGCTCGGCCTGGCCGGAGATGTCGATGAACTTCCCGTAGACGTCCGGCGCGCGCACGGCCAGTTGCAGCGCGCACGTGCCGCCTTGGGAGAACCCGGCGATGGTCCACGCCGTGCGCCGCTGGTCGACGGTGAGCCGCTGCTTGACCCAGTTCGGTACGTCCTTGGCCAGGTAGGTCTCCAGCGCGCCGCGCGAGGAGTCGACGCAGATCGGGTTGGCCATCAGGGAACCCAACTGGTCGGCCATGACGACGATCGGCGCGAGCCCGCGGTGCTGCCGGGCGAACGCGTCCAGGTGTTGCGCGAGTTGGCCGGCGTCGAGCCAGTCGCGGGGCGTGCCCGGCTGGCCGGCCAGCAGCACGACCACGGGCAACCGGGGGCGCGGCGACACAGCGTAGGCGGGCGGCAGGTACACCCAGGCGCCACGCGGCCGGTAGTCGGTGCTCGCCGGGATGTCCGCCGACGACACCGTCCCCTTGTCCGGCACGCTCGCCGGTTGCCACACGTCGGCGAGCACGGACCCGTCCGGCACGACGAGGTCACCGGCGGGCCGGGCGGCTTCGTCCAGGTCCACGGTTTCGGCCAGCAACGGCCCCAGAACCGCCCGCATGGTCGGGTACTGCCCGTAAAAGGTGTTCACCCCTGACAACGCGCCCACCAGAACGGTCACCACGGCGAACAAGGCGATCACCCGGTGCACACGCGCCCGCCACCGCACCACGGCCAACACCACGGCGAGCACGAGAGCGCCCAGGCACACCAGCACTTTCAGCGGCAACGGCTCGGGAAACGGCCGCCACACCACGTTGACGACCAGCCCCACCAAGGCGGCGGACAGCACACCGGCGAGCACCGCGAACAGGACTATCCGGAAAGGACGGACACCGACCGCCAACAACACCAAACCGGCGGCGGCCACCACTGTGACCGCCGCCGGGATGGGTCCGTTGATCAGCGAAAGGTCGAGCACCCGGGCTTCCCGTCACATCGTCGGCGCGATGCGTCCAGTCCACCCCTGCGCGCGGCCGGCGCGCATCGGACCATCGGAGGGTCCCCGTCCGCCTTATGGCTGGCCGGGAATCAGCCTCAGGTCTGACAACCCGATCACTGCCAGTGCCGGCGCGGGACGTCCCCCGCGCTCTCCGGGTAGGCCTCGCCCGGCTGCGACACGTCCCGGGCGATGGCGGTGCCCCAGTCGATGTAGCGGCCGAAGCTGTCCTGCAGCCGTTCGTCGGCCGGCAGCACCTCGCGCGCCGACTCCTTCATCAGCTCCGCCCACCTGGCCCGCTGCTCCTCGCTGATGCCCAGGCCGTGGTGCGCCTGGAGGATGTGCAGGTGCCCGCCCAACTCCTCGGTGAAGCCGGCCGGGCCGCCGAACACCTCCGCCAGCCACACCGACACGTGCTCCAGGTGCGTGCGCGTGAAGTTCTCGAACAGTGGCTTGAGCAGCGGGTCGTCGAGCACCTTGGCGTAGAACACCTCCACCAGCTCGTCCAGCACCTTGCTGCCGCCGATGGCCTCGTACATCGTTTGCTGCTCGGTCACGTGCCGATGATGGCCGTGATCTTGGGCTCGACGCACGCGGTTTCGCGGCGGGCGGACGGTTCAGCGGCGCAGAGTGCGCTGGAAGAACGCACCCACGAGGTCGCGGACGACCGGGACCGACCGTTCGGCACGGATCTCGCCGACGAGCTTCACCCGGTCCTGCTCGGGCATCAGGCGGGCGTTGACGAACGCTTCCGTCATGGGCGCGAAGTCGGTGAACACCCAGTGCGTGGCGTGGCTGATCTGGTGGTGCCGGGTGCGCGGACCGTGGGAGAGCATGGCGGCCCACGACGTGCGGTACCGGTCGTCGAGGTAGCCGTCCGTGCCGACCAGGAACAACGGCCGGTCCACGCCGTCGCGGGCGACCGGGAGCAGTTCGCCGGGCTTGCCCGGTTCGACCGCGTAGTCCAGGTGGCCCTCCAGGTTCACGGCCGCGTCGATGCGCGGGTCGTCGTACATCGCCTGGGACGCCGTGGTGCCGCCCGCCGAGTGCCCGTACATGCCGATCCGGCGCAGGTCCAGCGACCGGGCCAGGTCGCGCGGCAGCTCACGGCCGGCCGCGTCCGGGTTGCCGCCGGCCGCGAGCACCTCGAGCTGGTCGAGCACGAACTTCGTGTCCGTGAGCCGGACCGCGATCATGTCCCGGAAGATCGCGGGCTTGACGCGCGGGTCCTCGGGCAGGGCGATGGTGCGCACCCGGCCGTCGGGGAACTCGACCTCGCTGGTCTCGCCGGGGTGGTCCATCGACACCACCACGAACCCCCGGCTCGCGAGGTCTTCCGCCAGCGCGGTGTTGATCGTGCGCGGGTCGCCGCCGCCCGTGCTGTAGAGGAGCACCGGACGTCGTCCGGGCAGCGCGGGTGCGCCGACGTGCGAGTGCGTCTTGGTGGCGGCCCAGTCCACTCCGGACTTCGGCAGCTCCGGGTGCCCGTACACCGCGTCCAACTGCCCGAACACCGCGGCGGCCTGCGGCGTCATCTGCGGCGCGACAGGGTAGCCGCGCACGGACCGCGCCGGGTAGTGCACCGACACGACCAGTTCGCGCGGCTTGCCCACGGCGTCCGGCCACGGGTCGGTGCGCTGGTGGTCGACCAGGTGCAGTGTCGTGACACCCACCTTGTGCGGTCCGGTCGGCGCGGGCAACAGCCCCGCCTCCGGTTCGGCCACGGCCGGCACGGTGCTCATGGCGAGCAGCGCAGCCGTCATCCCGATGATCTTGCGCAACACAAAAATCCCCCTCATCCAGTGGCGACCGGCGGGCACCCCCTGCCCGCCGGGCGCCGGTTCACCGCGAGGCCGCGTACATGCGCCCCACGTAGTCCCACAGGCCGTCGCCCAGGTCCGACAGCGACTGGTCGGGCAGCACCTCGCGCAGCACGCCGTGGCCGTGCTGCCGGAAGAACGCGCTCATCGACCGCAGCAGGTCCGGGTCGTCCCCGGCGAACATGCGGCCGATCTTCACCAGCCGCCGCCCCTCGGCCTGCACCTCCGGGTCCTCCACCGGGGTGGCGGCGCGGTAGTGGGCGATGATCGCCGACAGCACCTTGGGCCACTCGGCGTCCAGGTGGCGGCGCTCGTCGTCGGTCAGGCGGTCGGCCAGGTCGAACAGGTACTGCCGCTGGTCACGGCTCAGCGACTCGTCGAAGATCGTGGTGGAGCCCAGCAGCGCGAGCAGGGCGCTGGGGTCCGGACGGGGTCCGTCGAGCTGGTCGAGCAGGCCGCGGGTCTGCCGGCGCAGCGTCTCCAGCCGCCACACCTGGTCGTCGAGCTGCTCCAGGTGCGCGGTCAGCACGTCGCGCAGGCCCGCCGGGTCGGCCAGCGCCTCGCCGATCTCGTCCAGCGACATGCCCAGCTGCCGCAGCAGGCGGATGCGGTAGAGGCGCTGGAGGTCGGGTTCGGTGTAGCGGCGGTGGCCGGAGGCCGTGCGCTCACTGGGGCGCAGGAGGCCCAGCTCGTCGTAGTGGTGCAGCGTGCGCACCGTGAGACCGGTGACCTTCGCCAGGGCGCCGACGCTCCAGCGCGGCTGCTTCACGTGCTCGGTTCCGGTCACGCACTGACCATAAAACCTCACGTCGGGTGAGGTTCAACACCGTATCGGGTGGTATCCCGGAGGCCGGGGTGCGCGGCCTGTACGACCGGATCGCGGATCAGGTCGTGCCGGACTGGGCGAAGGTGTCCTCGAACGAGGGGTCCCGTTCGTCGTAGTGGTGGAATGGCACCGACGACAGGAGTCGACCCCATGAAGTACATGCTGCTGATCTGCGCTTCCCCGGACGCCGAGCCCGACGGCGGCGGCATCACGATCGACCAGTGGCTCGCCGAGGTGGAGGGCAAGCGGCTGGACGGGTCGGAGCTGGCGTCCCGGCGCACCGCGACGACCGTGCGGACGCGCGGCGAGGAGGTGCTGCTGACGGACGGGCCGTTCGCCGAGACCAAGGAGCACATCGTCGGCTACGACGTGGTCGAGTGCGCGGACCTGGACGAGGCGGTCCTCATCGCGTCCCGGCACCCGGTGGCGCGGTTCGGCGCGGTGGAGATCCGACCGTTCGCGGACCTCTGAGGGGCTTCGCTGATGGCTGCCGAACCGGAGCGTCGTACCCCGGTGGGAGAATGGAACCGGGGGCCGGAGGCCGCGCCTGATGCGGTCGTCGCCGAGGTGTTCCGGGCCGAGCGGACCCGGATCGTGGCGACGCTCATCCGGGTCACCGGTGACTTCGAGCTGGCCGAGGAGTGCGTGCAGGACGCGTTCGCGCAGGCGCTGGAACGGTGGCCGCGAGAAGGCGTGCCGCACCGCCCCGGCGCCTGGCTGACCACCGCCGCCCGCCATCGCGCCGTGGACCGGTTGCGGCGGGCGGCGGTGGAGGCGGCCAAGCTGCCGTTGACGCTGAGCGACCCCGTGGAGGACGACGGGTTCGGCGACGACGTGCTGCGGCTGATCTTCACGTGCTGCCACCCGGCGCTGTCCCTGGAGGCACGGGTCGCGCTGACCCTGCACACGGTGGCGGGCCTGGCGGTCGGCGACATCGCGCGGGCGTTCATGGTCGCCGAGTCGACCATGGCGAAGCGGCTGGTGCGGGCCCGGGCGAAGATCCGGGCCGCTCGCATCCCGTACCGCGTGCCGCCCGCCCACCTGCTGCCGGAGCGGACGGGCGGGGTGCTGGCCGTGCTGTACCTGCTGTTCAACCAGGGGTACTCGGCGGTCGAGCGGTGGGAGCTGTGCGCGGAGGCGATCCGGTTGACCCGCACGCTGGTGGCGCTGATGCCCGACGAGCCCGAGGCAGTGGGCCTGCTGGCGCTGATGCTCCTGCACGACTCGCGCCGCGCGGCCCGCGTGTCCGGCGACGACCTGGTGCCCTTCGCCGAGCAGGACCGGTCGTCGTGGGACGCCGCGCGCATCGCAGAGGGCACGGCCCTGCTGGACCGGGTCCTGCGGCGCGGGCAGCCGGGTCCGTACCAGGTGCAGGCGGCGATCGCCGCGTGCCACGTGGCGGAGGGCGGGCCGGACTGGCCGCAGATCGCGCTGCTGTACGGGCGGCTGCTGGAGCTGGTGCCGTCGCCGGTGGTGGCGTTGAACCGGGCGGTGGCGGTGGCCGAGGCGGACGGCCCGGAGGCGGGGTTGGCGCTGGTCGAGGCGCTGGCGGACCGGCTGTCCGACCACCACCTGTGGCACGCGACCCGGGCCGACCTGCTGCGGCGGCTGGGTCGGTCCGAGGCGGCGGAGGCTTACCGGGCGGCTGCCGCGGTGGCGCCTACCGAGGCGGAGCGGCGGTTGCTGGAGCGGCGGGCCGCGGGATGAGCAGAGCGGTCACGTTGTCGTGGCCGCCGGCGGCCAGGGCGTGGGCGACGAGGGTGCGGGCGGCGTGCAGGCAGTCGCCCGACCCCGCCGTCGCACGCAGGTCCGCCGGGTCGCTCAGGTAGCGCGTCAGGCCGTCGGTGCACAGCAGCACCCGGCCGGGCACGGACGGGCGGTGGCTGCGCAGGCGGGGCCGCGGGTCCGGGGCGTCCGCGCCGAGCCAGGCGGTGATGGCGTCGTGCTCGCCGGTGTCGTCCTCGGTGAGCAGCACGCCCGGACCCCGGTCGGGCAGCCAGTACGCGCGGCTGTCGCCCACCCCGGCCACCCACAGACCGAGGGGACCGACGACCGCGGCCACGAACGTGCTGGCCGGGGCGACGCCCAGGGCGGACGAGCCGCCGGCGAGGGCGGTCACGGCTCGGGACGCGTGGGCGACGGCGTCGGTGAGCGCGGTTTCCGGCAGGGCGTCGGCGGCGAGCGCCTTGGCCAGTCTCTCCGCGCCGGCCTCGGCCGCCACCTGCGCCGCTCGTTCGGGACGGGCCGACAGGGACACGCCGTCGCACACCACCCCGACCGTCCACTCCCCCACCGACGTCAGCACGGCCGCGTCGGCGTTGACCGCTCGCCGCAGACCGCGATCCGTCACCAAGGCCGCACTGTCCACAGTGGACTCCACGTGGGCGCGGAAATCGGTCTGGTCCAGGCCGCAATCCCAGCAGTGGGCGTCGGGCGCGACCGTTCCACCGCATCGGGCACAAGGTGTCATGTCCACTCCCACC
Source organism: Saccharothrix variisporea (assembly GCF_003634995.1). Classification (GTDB taxonomy): domain Bacteria; phylum Actinomycetota; class Actinomycetes; order Mycobacteriales; family Pseudonocardiaceae; genus Actinosynnema; species Actinosynnema variisporeum. The sequence goes on from NZ_RBXR01000001.1 coordinate 2,116,972, forward strand.
CTATCCCGAGCACACCGCGCGGCACGTCCTTCGCCGTCAGGTGCACCAGGCGGCCTGGGGCGAGGACCAGGTCCGCGCCGCGTTCCACCGGGCCGTCGTCGTGTTGGGACAGTGCGAAGCAGCGCACCGGCAGGCGTGGCTCGGTGAAGCGGACGCTCATCACGTAACTGCCCACGGGGTAGCGGAACGCACGGCGGTAGTCCAAGGCCTCTGTGCCGTCCTCCACGGTGAACGCGTACTCCAGCAGGTGCGTCTGGCCGGCGCGCAGGGCGTGGTCGAGCAGCAGTTCCACCGCGATGACCGGGGCGTGCGGGTGCCGTCGAACCCGGCCCAGGCGGCAGTTCTCCACCGCCTCCGGCACGATCGCGTCCGGGTCGGTGCCGGGGTCCGCGCAGTACACCGCCAGGTGCCGGTCCGGGTGGCCGTCGACGGCGAGCAGCACCTGCCGGGTGTGCACGCGCCGGATCGACCCGCAGCCGCCCACGGACACGGCGTCGTCCTGGCACCACAGCCGCAGGTTGCCGTCCGACGGTCCGACCAGCGCGTCCACCGTCTCCGCCAGGGACTGCGCGGGCTGCAACATGCTGCCGTACCGGCCGGTCGCCCGCCGGCGCGCCGCCCACCGGCCACGCGGGCGGGGTGGACCCAGCAGCGACTCCAGCGAGTGCCTCGGCAACCCCAGGATGGCTTCGATGGCCTGCACGGCCCGCAGCGAGTCGGCCCGTTCGGGACGGCTGCGGCCCAGCCGCCAGTAGCTCAGCGTGGCCAGGCTGACGTGGATGCCGCGCCGCGCGAGGCGCTCGCGCAGGCGTTCCAGGGTCAGCCCGCTGCGCTCGATCGCCGCGCGCAGCGCCTCGTGGAACGGGCCGGTGCGCAGCAGCACGTCGACGTCGGGTCCGACGGACACGGCGTGCCCCCTCGACTGTGGAAGAAAACAGTCTAGGAGCCCGGTTCCGGCCGACATGACCGACGAACGACGGTAGCCGTTCACAGTTTTCCCGCCGGTTCCACAGTAAGCCGCCACCGGCCCCCGGTGGTCTTGACCACTCGGCGCGGCCCGGAGTGTCATCGGGCGCGCGGCGGTCCTTCCCTGCACCGGGCCGCCGGTTCCCTGCAAGTGTCCTGGAGGGCACATGTCCTTTACCCTGCGGCGATTCCTCGCCCTCGGGGCGTCGCTGGCCGCCGGCGCGGCGGTGCTGGTCGGGCCGCCGACCGCCACCGCGCAGCCGGACCTGGCGACGACCGTCCGCTCCGCCGTGCTCGCGAAGCACGGTGCCGCGCTGCAAGAGCAGTGGGGCACCCGGTCGCTGCGCGAGCCGCTGTTCGAACCAACCCGCGTGTCCGGTGACTGGGTGTTCGGCAGCACCACCGTCCCCCTCGCGTACGGGCAGGGGCACGGGGCTCCGCTGATGGCCTTGTTCCTGGCGCGGCGCGACCGGAACTCGTGGAGGGTCGAGTTCGACGGCACTCCCGGGTTCGCTGCCCTCGCGCAGGACGCGCCCGTGCTCAGCGACGGCGAAAAGGTGACGTTCCGCAACAACGCCGCCGGCGTCCAGACCCTCGCCGACACCGGCCTCGGCCTGCCGTGGCCGCAGGGCGTGGCGTGGTGGATGGGCGGCGGACCGCACGGCAACAGCGGCAGCAGCCGGCCGTTCAGCTCGATCGACTTCAACGGCGGCGACGGGCGTGTGCTGTCCGCCGGGGCGGGGCGCGTCTACAAGAGCTGCATCGCGGGCCGTAGTGCGCTCGTGAAAGTCGTGCACGACAACGGTTACAGCACCACGTACTACCACATGTACGACCTGACCACGCTGGCCGACGGCAGCGCCGTGCGCACCGGGACGTACCTCGGGCACATCGGCAACGAACTGCCGTGCGGCGGTTCCAGCACCGGTGCGCACGTGCACTTCTCGCTGCTGAAGGGCAACACGCACATCAGCGTCAACGGGATGACCATCGGTGGTTGGACGTTCTACGAGGGCTCGCAGGCGTATGGCGGGTACGCGCAGCGCGGCAGCACTCGCGTGAACGTGGGCGGCAAGGTCACCAACTACGGCGGCGGGACGACGTTGCCGACCGGCACCGTGAACGGCGGCTCGAACAGTTCGGTGAACCTGCGCTCCGGGCCGGGCCTGAGCTACGACACCGTGGGCACGGTCGCGAACGGCACCGTCGTGTCCATCGCGTGCACGGCGCGCGGCGAGACGGTGCAGGGCGTGTGGGGTCCGACCGACCTGTGGAACCGCCTCGAAGACGGCAAGTGGATCAGCGACGGGTTCGTGGACACGGGCTCCAACGAACCGGTGGCGGCTGCTTGCTGAACCGGCCGTGGGCGGGCTCCGGCCTGCACCGAACCCGCCCACGGCCCCCTCGGCATCAGTGCGGGAACACCCGCCGGGCTCGCGCGGTGATCTCGTCCCGGTAGCCGGCGATCGCAAGGGACACGTCGATCGAGGTCTCGGGAGCCGCTCAACCGGCTGAGGTCATGCATCGACTCGGCCAGTGCGGCGAGGTTCTCCAGGACGTCGCGCGGCGGCGCCGTGGAAGGCGACAGTGCCGAAGCAGCGACACCACCAGCCGGGTCACCCGTTTAGCGCGGCCACGGCGGCGAGGCTCGCCATGTCCTCCTCCGGCGTGCCGAGGCCGGCTTCGTCGCCGCGCAGCAGGATGTCCGTACCGCCGTTGACCAGCACGACCGCATCGACGCCCAGCGTGCCCACCAAGGCTCGGTAGGCGGCGGTCAAGGGGCGGACTCCGGTGCGGGGCAAGGCGTGCACGGTGGTGGGCAGGTACTGCTCGGCGAGCCACCGCGCCAGCGTGCGTTCCGGGAAGTAGTCGTCCGACCCGGCGCTGTCGGGGCGCACCGCCGCCAGGTCGGGTGCGATCCAGTCGTCGAGGTCGAGCCGACTTCAGGCGGTGACCAGGGGCGGTTCGACCAGCGAGAACATGCTCCACATCGTACGGAGACCGCATTTGGACTACAGTCCGGTTGTGCCCGAGACGGACCACGAACTGCACGTCCTGCGCGGCTCACGGCCGAAGGAGCGGGCCGATGCCGCGCGGAACCGGGCTGCCGTGTTGGGGGCCGCCGCCGCGTTGTTCCGGGAGCACGGGGTGGACGCCGTGTCGATGGACGCCATCGCCGCCGCGGCCGGGGTGGGCAAGGGCACGCTGTTCCGCCGGTTCGGGGACAAGGCCGGGCTGGCGGCCGCCCTGCTGGACGACCAAGAGCGCACCCTCCAGGAGGCCGTCCTGTCCGGGCCGCCGCCGCTGGGGCCGGGTGCCGACGCCCACGCCCGGGTCAGGGCGTTCGTCGAGGCCTACCTTGACTACCTGCTGCCGCACCTCGCCCTCGTCCGCATGTCGGAGACGGCCTCGCCGGGCGCGCGCTACCGGATCGGCGCCTACCGGTTCTGGCACCGCCACCTCGCCCTGCTGCTGACCGGCCCCGACCCGGACGCCGACGCGCACACCCTGCTGGCCGCCCTGTCCGCCGAGCACGTGCACGCGGTCCTGCCCGACCTGGGTCCGGACCGCGTGCGCCGTGCCGCCCTCCGCCTCGCCGACGCCCTCAGCTGAGCGCGCGCGGGAAGCGGCGCACCACCACGAGCACCGGGACCAGCAGGACCAGGACGCTCCACGGGAACGACGTCGGGCCGGCCGCGTCGAGCAGGACACCGCCCACCACGCCGCCACCGGCCATGGCCACGTTCCACAAGGTCACCAGCATGGCCTGTGCCGTGTCGGCCGCCGGACCGCCAGCGTGCGCGACGGCGGTCTGGAGCAGCGTCGGCACGCCACCCCAACCCAAGCCCCACAACCCGACCGCGACGAACACGGCCACCGGGCTCTCGAACAGCAACCCGGCGGCGGCCACGGCCACCAGGAGGGTCGCCGCCACCGTCAACGCACGCAGCCGCCGGTCGATGGACGCGCCCACCAGCCAGATGCTCACGATCGACGCCACCCCGAACACCAGCAGCACGACGTCCACCGAACCGCCCATCCCCACGGCACCCAGGAACGTGGCGATGTAGGTGTAGAGGATGTTGTGCCCCAACACGAAAGCCGCCGTCACGACCAGCACCGCCACGACCCCGGGCATCCGCAGCGCGGCCACGACCTGCCGCCGCCCCGACGCCTCGCCGGGGAAGTCGGGCACGGCGACCACGATCCACCCGACCAGCACGACGGCGATCCCGGTCATCACCCAGAACGCCGCCCGCCACCCCACGGCCTGCCCGAGGAACGTCCCCGCCGGGATCCCCAGCGACAGCGCCAGCGGGATGCCGGCCATCACCACCGCGATCGCCTTGCCCGCCAGCTCGACCGGCGCCACCCGGCGGGCGTAGCCGGCCAGCAGCGCCCACACCACGCCCGCCGCCACACCGGCCACGAACCGCGCCCCCAACGTCACCGCGTAGACCGCCGAGACCGCCGTCACCGTGTTGGCCACCGCGAACCCGGCCACGGCCACCAGCAGCAACCGCCTGCGCCGCCACGACGCCGTCGCCGCGACCAGCGGGATGGCCGTGACCGCCGTCCCGATCGCGTACACGGTCACCAGCTGCCCGGTCGCCGACTCGCCCACGCCCAGGTCCGCGCTCATCGCGGGCAGGACGCCGGCGGGCAGCGCCTCGGTCAGCACGGTCACGAACGCCGCCGTGGTCAGGGCGAGCAGCGCCCCCAGCGGCAGCCTCACCGATGTCATCACCATGAGCCGTATGCTCAAACCCTCACACAGGTGTGAAGGTCAAAGTGAGGGGGAGCACATGCGCATCGGCGAGCTGTCGGAGCGAACGGGGACGTCCCGCCGCCTGCTGCGCTACTACGAGGAACGCGGCCTGATCACGTCCACCCGTTGCGCCAACGGCTACCGCGACTACGACGAGCGCCTGGTGGACCGCGTGCTGCAGATCCGGGGCCTGCTCGACGCCGGGCTGCCGACCCGGATCATCAAGCAGATCCTGCCGTGCCTGGACAAGCCCCGCGTCATCTACTTCCCCGACGCCACACCGGAGATGCTCGCCACCCTGGAGCAGGAACGTGACCGGATGAGCGCCCGCGTGGCGTGCCTGACCCGCAACCGGGACGCGATCTCCGAGTACCTGGACGCGGTCAAGGAGTACAACGCTCAGCGATAGCTTGGCGTGCAACGGGTTCCTCGCCAGCGGACACCGCACTGGCGAGGAACCCGTGGTGCGATCACCGGGCGGGGCGCAGGTCGCGGCCGGAGGCGGTGAGGTGCTCCCAGGTCCGGCCGCGCTGGCTGGGCGGCGCGGAGCCGTCCGCGTTGCGCATCGGGTACACCAGCCCGAAGGGCACGGGCTGGTCGAACTCGTCACCGCTGCGGATGTCGATCAGATCCCGGACATGCGCCATCACGACCTCCTCGCGGGGTGGGTGGCCCCGGCTGGCGGGCGGGGCCGACTCGGTGGATGCCTGTCAACTACCCGTTTCCGTGCGGTGACAAGCGGATTTCCGTTGCTGCATCAGTGTGAACTCACCCGCACCGCAGGACCGCGCACAGCTCGGTCAGCGCGGGACCGAGCGGCAGGTCGACCCGGACCGACGCGTGCACGTCGCCGCGCGTGCGGCCCTGGTTGACGATCACCACGGTCTTCCCGGTCTTGGCCGCGTGCCGCACGAACCGCAGGCCGGACATGACGGTCAGCGAAGAACCCAGCACCACAAGGGATCGGGCCGCGTCGACCAGCCGGTAGCACTCGTCCACGCGCGGCTTGGGCACGTTCTCGCCGAAGAACACGACGTCCGGCTTGAGGATCCCGCCGCAGTCGGCGCACGACACGACCCGGAAGTCGCGCACGTCCTCCGCCGACAGCTCCACGTCGCCGTCGGGGTTGATGCGCGTGGCGGTGGCCCGGAAGTCGGGGTTGGCCGCGCGCAACCGGCGGTCGAGGTCCTCGCGCGGGGTGGTGCGGCGGCAGTCCAGGCACAGCACGCGGTCGAGGTTGCCGTGCAGCTCGACGGTGTCCCGGGTGCCCGCCGCGTGGTGCAGGCCGTCGACGTTCTGGGTGATGACGCCGGAGACGAACCCCGCCTCGCGCAACCGCTGGACGGCGCGGTGGCCGTCGTTGGGGTGGGCGCGGGCGATGGTGCGCCACCCGAGGTGGCTGCGCGCCCAGTACCGGCGGCGGCCGTCGACGCTGCCGACGAACTCGTCGTAGGTCATCGGCGTGTGCCGGCGCAGGCTGCCGGTCGCGCCCCGGTAGTCGGGGATGCCGGACTCGGTGGACAGCCCGGCGCCGCTGAGCACCACCGCGCCCCCCGCGGCGACCACCGGGACGACCTCGTCCAGGCTGGTGCTGCGCGGCAGGGGCGCGGCGGTGTCGGTCCAGCTCAACGTGGGGCGCGTGCGCACGCGCTCCAGCTTACGTGCGTAACGGGCGGACCCCCGGAAACGATCAAGGGAGCATGACCGGCGCAGTGCCCCCACCCGAAGGCGGCTTACCCGGCCGGCCGCCGCACGTCGCCAACACCGCAGGCGACGTCCACGGCCCCTCCGTGCAGGCCGGTTACGTCGCCGGAGGCATCCACTTCCACACGACGCCCGCCTACCAGCCGCCACCCTTCCCGCCCCCGGTCCCGGTTCGGCGGCGGGACCGCTCGGTCCTGCGGTCGTGGCTACCGGTCGTGCTCCTGGTGTTCCTGGTGGCCGGGTTCGGCTCCTACCTGATCAGCCTCGCGGTCGGCCGGGGACCCTTCGTGGCCAACCTCGCGGCCGACGGCGTGCTGCTGCTGGTGGCGCTGGCGGTCCTGGCGCTGCGGTGGCAGCGGGTGGCGCGGGACTCGTCGTTCCCCGCCTACCTGGGCCGGGTCCTCGCCCGCTGGGTGCCGCGCTGCGTGCGGGCGACCTCGACGCCGGCGCTGGCCGTGGTCGCCGTCGTGCTCGGGGCGCTGCTGGTGGGGTCGCTGGCCACTCCGGTGGACAACGCCGCCACGGCCGCGCAGGGGCGCAACGGCGTGCTGCTGCTCCTGCTCGGCCTCGGTGTCCCCGTGGTGCGGACGTTGGTCGCGCGACGGCGGCGGTGACGGGCGGAGGTCGGCCGGTCCGCCCGTCCGCCGACGGCTAGAACTTGACGGTCGCGCAGCCCAGGCGCGGTCCGGCGGTGCCCGCCTTGCCCGGTTCGGTGGCGGTCTTCTGCGCGTGGATCACGACCGAGCCCGCGCGGCGGTCGGTGAACTGCCACGGCACGGTCGTGGTGACCACCGCGTGGCCGCGGTCGTCGGTGGTGAAGTCCAGCCAGATCTCGTTGGTGGGGTTGGCGAAGTCCGGGTCCACCGAGGGCTGGTTCGGGTCCACCACGTGCTGGTGGTGCGCGCCGGCGTCGGTCGGCAGCGGGCCGCACGGCTTCTGGTGCGCGTGCGCGCTGTAGGTGCGGTCGGGCACGAGCCCGTACACGCCGAGCACCACCTTCGTGCTGTCCCGGCGTGGCGTGGCGACCACCAGCACCTTGGCGCCCGGCGCGATGAGCGCGGTGTCGTAGGTGAACGCCTTCGTGGCCGCGTCCGGGGTCTCGAACCGCGCGAGGGTCACCGCGACGCCGCTGCCGCCGCCGGTGTCCTCCGGGGCCGCGCTCGCGGTGCCGGCGGTGACGACGAGCGCCGCGCCGAGGAGGGTGAGGAGACGCTTCACTGGCGAATGCCTTTCCGAATCGGTCGGCGGCCGGTTCCCGCACTGCTCCCCGACGCTAGCACGGTGATCTACCACGAATTGGTGAACGAATGCGGAAAACACCCGGCTCACCCGTTCTGGTACCACCACCGGGTGCCGTCCGCCGTGTCCTCGATCGCGATTCCGCGGTCGCGCAGGTCGTCCCGGATCTTGTCCGCCTCCGCGAACTGCCAAGCCGCCCGCAGCTCGCGCCGACGCGCCAGCTCCGCCTCCACGTAGGCGTCCTCGCCGGCCGGCTGCTCCAGGTCGAAGGCGTCGAACAGGCCGTCCACCTCGCGCAGCAGGGCCAGCGCGGCCGGACCCGGCGACTCACCGGTGCGGTTCTGCTCGCGGATGTACTCGAACAGCACGGCGACCGCGCCGGGCGTGTCCAGGTCGTCCTCCAGGTGCGCGTAGAACCGCTCCCGGGTCCGCTCGACCAGCTCCAGCGCCGCCGGCGACTCAGCCACTCGCACGTCCACCAGCCGCGCGAAGTTCTCCACCCGCCGCCTGGCCGCGCGGGCGTGCGCGAGGGTGACGTCGTTGAACTCCATCGACGACCGGTAGTGCTGGCTGAGGAACGCGTAGCGCAGGGTGCGGAAGTCGGCGAGCTCCAGCGCCTGCCGGATGGTCAGGAAGTTGCCCGCGCTCTTGGCCATCTTCGCGCCGTCCACGCGCAGCAGGCCCGCGTGCAGCCAGTGCCGGACCAGCGGGACCTTGCCCGACGCCGCCTCCTGCTGGGCGATCTCGGCCTCGTGGTGCGGGAAGATCAGGTCCACCGCCCCGCCGTGCAGGTCGTACTGCGGCCCGAACACGGCCTCGGTGATCGCGGTGTCCTCGATGTGCCAGCCGGGCCGGCCGGGGCCCAGCGGGGTGTCCCAGTACGGCTCGCCGGGCTTGCGCGCCTTCCACAGCGCGAAGTCGCCCGGGTTCCGCTTGCCCGCGTGCTCGTCGATGCGGGCGACCGAGTCCTCCGCCTCGACGTGCGTGCGGCCGGACAGCTTGCCGTAGTCGGGGAAGGTGGACAGGTCGAAGTACCAGCCGTCGTCCAGGCGGTAGGCGTGGCCGCGGTCGATCAGCGCCTGGACCTGGGCGACGATGTCGTCGATGTGGTCGTGGGCACGCTCGTAGGTGTCGACGGACGCGTTGTGCAGCGCCGCCATGTCCTCCAGGTAGCGCGCCTCGAACTGCGCCGACAGCTCGCGCGGGGCGACGCCCAGTTCCGCCGCCCGCTTGATGATCTTGTCGTCCACATCGGTGATGTTCTGCACATAGGTGACGTCGTAACCGCGGTTCTTGAGGAAACGCGCGACGAAGTCGAAATGCGTGTAGGTCTTGGCGTGGCCGATGTGGCTGAAGTCGTAGACGGTCGGGCCGCAGACGAACATCCGGACCACGCCGGGCGTCATGGGCTCGAACGGTTCTTTGCGCTTGGTGAGCGTGTTGAAAAGACGAAGAGACACCGCAGGATCTCCCTCGGGTGTTTTCGGAATCGGTGCTCAGGAATTCACCGACGCCCGACACTCCGCGACGACGCGGCGCACCGCACCGTCGGAGGAACCGAAGATGACCCACACAAGAGCGGAGTGTAGCAGCAACCACGCTCCGTGATCACCCTCCGTCGAACCCGACCTTCGGCCGTGCCCGGCGCACCGGCGACTGCGGCAACGTCACGCGCACCCCGAGTGAGGAGGACTCGTGCGAAGACTCTTAACCGCCGCCGCGGCGCTGACCCTGCTGACCGCAGGACTCGCGCCGGCGGCCCACGCCGTGCCCGAGGACACCGCCGCCGAACAGCCGCTCCAGGTCACCGACGAGCTGCCGCACCCGCTGGAGGACAAGCGGCGGGCGTTGAAGCAGGAGGCGCTGGCCAAGGTGCTGACCGGCGAGGCCACCGCCGTGCAGCGCGACGGCAGCAAGGTGGTCAAGCTGGGCGGCAAGAACGGCAAGGTGGACCAGTACGTCGAGCTGGAGCGCCAGAAGACCGACAAGATCTTCGTCGTGCTGGCCGAGTTCGGCGACGAGCGCCACCCGCAGTACCCCGACCAGGACACCGCGCCCGCCACCCCGGGCCCGAAGCGGTTCGACGGCCCGGTGCACAACGCGATCCCCGAGCCCGACCGGTCGGTGGACAACACCACCATCTGGCACCCGGACTTCAGCCGCGCCTACTTCCAGGACCTGTACTTCGCCACCGCGCCCGGCGCGAACTCCGTGGCCAACTACTTCGACAAGCAGTCCTCCGGCCGCTACACCGTCGAGGGCACCGTCACCGACTGGGTGAAGGTCCGCTACAACGAGGCCCGCTACGGCCGGTCCAACGGCTACCCGTGCGGCGGCAACGTCTGCAACAACTCCTACGACCTGGTGCGCGACGCCGTCAGCCAGTGGTTCGCCGACCAGAAGGCCGCGGGCCGTTCCACCGAGGACGTCCGCGCCCAGCTGGCCCAGTACGACACGTGGGACCGCTACGACTTCGACGCCGACGGCAACTTCTCCGAGCCGGACGGCTACCTGGACCACTTCCAGGTCGTGCACGCCGGTGGCGACCAGGCCGATGGCGACCCGTGGCAGGGCGAGGACGCGATCTGGAGCCACCGCGGTTACGCGTCCAAGAACTACAACTCCGGTCCGGGCAGCAACAAGCTCGGCGGCGCACCCATCGGCGACACGGGCCTGTGGGTCGGCGACTACACCATGCAGCCGGAGAACGGCGGCGTCAGCGTGTTCGCCCACGAGTACGGCCACGACCTGGGCCTGCCCGACCACTACGACACCAGCGGCGGCGGCACCAACGGCGTCAACTGGTGGTCGATCATGGGCCAGACCCGCGTCGGCGTCGGCAACGAACCGCCCGGCACGCGCGCCAACGAGCTGTCCGCGTGGGACAAGCTCCAACTGGGCTGGCTGGACTACGAGGTCGCCGTCGCGGGCCAGGAGCGGGTGTTCGACCTCGGCCCGCACGAGTACAACAGCGCTCGCGCGCAGGGCCTGGTGGTCGTGCTGCCGGACGTGTCCAAGACCTTCGACTACGGCGACCCGTTCGCGGGCTCGAAGATGTGGTGGAGCGACAAGGGCAACGACCTCGACCACTCGATGACCCGGCCGGTGGACCTGACCGGAAAGTCCACCGCCGAGCTGACCCTGAAGGCGCGCTTCGACATCGAGGAGGACTTCGACTACCTCTACGTCGAGGCCGCCAACCCGGACGGCAGCTGGACCCAGCTCGACGGCACCGTGGACGGCAAGCCGTTCGTCCGGGACTCCGGGAACGCTCCCTCGATCAGCGGCACCTCGGGTGGTCGCTGGGTCGACGTCCGCGTCCCGCTGACCGCCTACGCGGGCCAGAACACCAAGCTGCGCTTCGCCTACCGCACCGATGGCGGCCTTGCGCTGCAGGGGTTCTTCGCCGACGCGATCACGGTGACCGCGGACGGCGCGCCGGTGCTGGAGGACGGCGCCGAGACCGGTTCCGGCTGGGCGCTCAAGGGTTTCCGGGCCACGGCGGGCACGGAGACGAAGGCGTTCGACCAGTTCTACATCGCCTCGAACCGAACCTACGAGTCCTACGGCGCCTACAACCGGACCGGCCCCTACCGCTACAGCTTCCCGGACAAGCCGGACTGGGTGGAGCACTTCCCCTACCAGGACGGCTTGCTGGTGTCGCTGTGGGACACGAGCTTCCTGGACAACAACACCAGCGAGCACCCCGGTGAGGGCCTGATCCTGCCGATCGACGCCAACCCCGCGCCGATCTACCACCTGGAAGGCAAGCCGTGGTCGCCGACCGTCGGCGGCTACGACGCGCCCTTCGGGTTGCAGAAGTCGGACTCGTTCACGCTGCACATCAACGGCAAGGCGTCCTATGTGCGCGGTCAGCCGGCGCGGCCGGTGTTCGACGACACCAAGCAGTTCTGGTACCCGGAGACCCCGACGACCGGCGTCAAGCTGCCCGCGGTCGGCGTCGGTCTACGCGTGTTGACGCAATCCGGCACGTCGATGCGGGTGAAGCTCTTCCGCACCAAGTAGACGGTCGAAACGCCGGACGTGATCCATTCAGTGTCACGTCCGGCGTCCGTCCGGCGATGTAGACGGACATGGTGAGATCACGTGGCACCGCCGCCGCCCTCGTCGTCTTCCTCGCGCTGACCGGTTGCGCGCAGCAGTCCGCCCCCGCCGGTCCCGCACCCGTCACCACCACGGCCGCGCCCCTGCGGGTGAGCCTGTGCGACGACCCCGGCGACCTGGTGGCGTGGATGCGCGCCGAGGGCTTGGCCGTGGACGACGCCCGCTGCACCGCCGAGCCGACCGACACCCGACCGCTGCGGGCCTACGGGAAGTGGGCGTTCCCGCCGTCCGGGCGCGGCACGCCGCACGTGGAAGCGGTGGAGGTCGCGGTGTTCACCGACCGCGGCCCGGACGGCGGCAGCGCGTTCGACGACCTGAAGGCCGCCTACCCGCCGCATGAGCAGCGCACCGTCGCCGGGCACTACGCGAAGGTGGCGAACAGCCGCGGCCGAACCCTGATCGCACTGCCCGAGCTGGCCGAACCGCTGGACATCACCATCACCACGACGATGACCGGCGCGACCGACGCCGAGTACGCCCGCATCCGCGCCACGCACCTGGGTGCGCTGGAACAACTCGTGGCGACCCTGGTCCGGGCCTGAATTGCGGTTTTCCGCCTGCTGCGGAAACCCGCGCCGAACCGGGGCAATAGCCGCTTCCACTCGGACGAATTCACGGGGGAATCGACTGCGCCGCCGCGGTGCCGACCGGGGAGGTTCGCGGACCCGCCGGAGGTGCGCCGGGGTCGGGGTCGAGCCCGCCGGGCGGCTCGGGAGCACCCTCCGCACACCCGCTCGGCCGTACGCACGGGGCGTTCGGCCGAACCGGGCCACGACCAGTGCGGCTCCCGCGCCCCGGGCGGCACCGTCGCGGCGCACGGCGATCAGCGGCGGCGTGGAATATTCTTGCTCCGCGAATCACTTTCCACAATTGGGCAAGCGGCGCGCGGATACGTACCCAATACAGAACGGACGACCTGACCGAGTGCGCGCACCGACGCCCAATTCACCCGTTCAGCCGCTTCCCGAATTGGTGCCGCGCCGAATACGGTCCTCTCCGGACCGCCGATCGGGACATCGCGGTTCCTCCGGGGGACGGGGGCGAGGGGATTTGTGGGGTCTCCTTTCGACGTTTCCACGCGGAACGTTTCGCGCCTTCCCCCCACCGCGGGCACGCAGGTCTTCGCGTCAGGCGAGGTCCCCCAGTCCCGCTTGACGCCTGCGAATGGCCGGGGAGTCCGTCCACGGGACTCCCCGGCCCTCACACCGAGTCCACTGCGGACGCCGTGAGGGGGCTAGCGGGCCACGCGGAGCTTGTCCGCGCGCACCCGCTTGCGCCGCACGAAGGTGTGGTCGGCCGCGCAGCCGGCGAGCAGCGCGCCCGACACCAGGACCAGCGTTTCCCCGCCCCGGACTGCGCATGCGCAGACCAGGACGGTCCAAAGCAGCAGCCTCATGGAGCAAGGCTAGGGATCTGCGTCACACCCGTCGAAGGATTTGGGAAAAGCTTAGGGTTCGCGTTTCACCGCAGGGCCGCGGTGACCTCCTCGGCGGTCGCGGTCACCGAGAACATCGGGTAGTCGTACTTGATCGCGTTCTCGTGCTCTTCGGCCGAGGTCGCCGCCACGCAGTCGGTCAACGTGATGACCTTGTAGCCGTTCTCGTACCCCGTGCGCATGGTCGATTCGACGCAGCAGTTGGTGAGGAACCCGCCGAGCACGATGGTGTCGATGCCTTTGCTGCGCAGGATGAAATCGAGGTTGGTGCTGGCGAACGTGTCGAGTCCGCGCTTGCCCTCGACCACGATGTCGCCCTGCTGGGGCGCGAGGTCGTCCACGATCGCCGCGCCCCAGGTGCCCTTCACGAACGCCTTGCCGTCCACGACGCCCTTGAGGATGCCGTAGGGGTGCCGGGAGATCTCGTGGTAGCCCTCGGCGAAGGTGATGGGCGCGTGCATCACGGTGGCGCCGGCCGCGCGGGCCGCCTCGACCAGCGCCACGGTCTTGGGCAGCATGCCGGTGTCCGCCATGACCGGGCTGACGGCGTCGTGCAGGACGCCGCCCTCGCTGGTGAAGTCGTTCTGGTACTCGATGAGCACCACGGCGGTCTTGGCGGGGTCGAGCTTGAGGTCCGTCATCGGAGGGCTCCCTGCTTGTCGCGGCACGGCCGTAGCCGATTCAACGACCGCCGGCGGGGCGCGGCAATGCAGCGGACGGGTGGCGTCAGACCGTCTCCTCGGAGACCTTCCACAGTCGTGAGGCCGCCTCGCGATCGAGGGCGTAGGCCGCGACACCGCCGGTAAGGCCGCCCTGGTTCGGCAAAGCCTCGTTGGAGTCCTCGAAGTACCGGCCGGTCACGCCCTCGACCAGCGGCGAGGCTGCCAGCAGCACCGACGTGGCCGCGCCCTGCTCGACGGTCTTGAGCACGCGCCCGGGCACGGACGCCGCCAGGCGCGCCAACTCCTCGGGGTCGACGTGCCGCTGGAGGTTGGTGGCGATGCTGCCGGGCATCAGGGCGTTGACGGTGATCCCGTCGGCCGCCCACCGCTGCGCCGCCTCGACGGCGAACAGGATGTTCGCGGTCTTGGACTGGCCGTAGGCGGGCCACGGCTCGTAAGGACGCTCGTGGAAGTGGATGTCCTCGAACACCACCGGCGACATGAGGTGGGCACTGGAGCTGACCACGACGACCCGTGCGCCCTCGGCGGCCAGCGCGCGGTGCAGGCCGGTGGTCAGTGTGAAGTGGCCCAGGTGGTTGGTGGCGAACTGGAGTTCCCAGCCCTCGGGCGTGCGGGTCTCGGGCGTGGCCATGACGCCGGCATTGTTGACCAGGATGTGCAGCGGGCCGTCCCAGTTCGCCGCGAACGCGGCGGCGGAGGCCTGGTCGGCGAGGTCGAGCGGGGCGACGCGGACCTCTCGGCCGGTGGTGGCCTCGATGTCGGCGGCGGTGCGGCGGCCGGCGTCGGCGTTGCGCACGGCGATGGTGACCTCGGCGCCGGCGGCGACCAGGACACGGGCGGTCTCGACGCCGATGCCGGACGCGCCGCCGGTGACGACGGCCCGCTTCCCGGTCAGGTCGACGCCCGCGGCCACCTCGGCGGCGGTGGAGTCGGCGGTGAAGGGGGTGGTGATGCGCTCGGACACGGGTCCCTCTCCCTGTTAGGCTTGAAGCGGAGGTGCCTCCGCTAATTCGACGGTAACCGGAGGGTCCTCCGCTTAGCATCGTGACCTGCACCACACTCGGGGAGCCGCCATGACACGCCCGCTGCGCGCCGACGCCCAGCGCAACCGCGACAAGCTGATCGCGGTGGCCCTGGAAGCGTTCTCCGCCGACGGCGAGGTGGCGCTGGAGACGGTCGCCAAGCGGGCCGGGGTGGGCATCGGCACGCTCTACCGCCACTTCCCCACCCGGGAGGCGCTGGTCGAGGCCGTCTACCGCAGCGAACTGGCGAAGCTGTGCGACTCGGTGCCCGACCTGCTCGCGGAGCTGCCTCCGGAGCAGGCGATGCGGGCGTGGATGGACCGGTTCGTCGAGTACATGGGCACCAAGCAGGGCATGGGCGACGCGCTCAAGGCCGTCATCGCCTCCGGCGGGGACCCGTTCGCCGAGAGCAGGCGGCTGCTGCTGGACGCGGTGGCCACCCTCCTGGACGCGACCGACGGCCCGCTGCGCGAACGGGTGCGCCCCATGGACGTGCTCGGCACGCTCGGCGGCGTCGGCCTGGCCGCGGCGGAACTGGCCGACCCCGAGCAGGCGGGCCGGATGCTGGACCTGGTGATGGACGGCCTGCGCTACCGGTCGGGCCGCGCCACCAACGACCAGAGGTAGCTCAACGGCTCACCCTCCGGCTCGTCCCGTTCGATGAACTCGGTGAGCAGTTCCACCAGGCGCGCGTGCAGCTCGGCCTGCGACTCGGGCCCCAGGCGCAGGACGCCGCGCCGCACGTCCCGGCTCGCGTCCGGTCCGGCCTCGATGATCTCGGCGCGGTGCGCGCCCAACATGGCCAGGTCGACTTGCTGCACCAAGCCTTCGCCGTCGTCCACCAGGCCCAACCGCCACGTGCGTCCGGTGGCACGGTAAGGGCGTTCCAGCGCGCCTTTCGCGCCCGTGCGCACCGGTTCGGCGGCTAGGAAACCCGTGCCGACCAGGGCGCGCACGTGCCGCAGGACGGTCGCGGGGGCGACGTCGAGGCGTTCGGCCAGCTCCTGGTTGGTCCACGCGCGGTCGAAGCACAGCCGGAGGATGCGCCACCGCAGCGGGTGCGCCAGCGCCTTCAACTCCTCGACCGAGGCGGTTCGGGCGGGTGGGTCTGCGGGCACGCGTGGAAGGTTAACGGACGACCCCTTGCCGCGCCCGCCAGTGATTTGCTTCACTGCTATCGATTGCACTTCGTGAAATCGGAGGCGGCGTGGAACTGGCGGAGCGGGTCGGCGCCTGGGTGCGCGAACGGGAGCCGGAACTGGTGGCGGAGCTGGCCGCGTGGATCGCGCAGCCCAGCGTCAGCCGCACCGGCGAGGGCATGTCCGGCGCGGTCGCGCACGGCGTGGAACTGTTGCGCCGCAGCGGGTTGACGCCCGAAGTGGTGGAGACCGGCGGGTGGCCGGCGCTGGTGGGCACCGCGCCGGGGCCGCCGGGCGCGCCGCACGTCCTGGTCTACGGCCACTACGACGTGCAGCCCGCCGGGCCGCTGCACGAGTGGGTCACCCCGCCGTTCCAGCCCGACGTCCGCGACGGCCGCATGTACGGGCGCGGCACCGGCGACAACAAGGGCCAGCACCTGGCCCAGCTCCTCGGGTTGCGCGCGTTGCGCGAGCTGGGCGGCCTGCCGTGCCGGGTCACCGTGCTGCTCGACGGCGAGGAGGAGATCGGCAGCCCGAACCTGGCGAAGGCGTTGCGGCAACTGGAGAAACCGGACCTGGTGGTGTGGAGCGACGGGCCGGTGCACGAGTCGGGGCGTGCCTCGGTCGTGCTCGGCGTGCGCGGGGTGCTGGCGTTCGAACTGCGGGCGCGGGGCGCGTCGGGCGCGCTGCACTCGGGCAACTGGGGCGGTGTCGCGCCCAACCCGGCCTGGCGGCTGGTGCACGTGCTGGGCACCATGCGCTCACCGGACGGCCGGGTGCTGATCGACGGTTTCGCCGACGCCGTCGAGCCGTTGAGCCCCGGTGAACGGTCCGCGCTGGCCGCGCTGCCGGTGGACGTGCCGCGGGTGCTCGCCGAGATCGGCGTGACCGGCATGGAACCGCCCGCGGGCCTGGGCTTCTACGAGCGCCTCACCGGCCCCACCTTCACCGTCAACTCGCTGACCTGCGAGGACGCCGGCGAGCACCGGACGGTCATCCCGCACGTGGCGGTCGCGAAGTGCGACATGCGGCTGGTCGGCGGGCAGCGCGCGGCCGACGTGGCCGCCGCGATCCGCGCCCACCTGGACCGGCACGCGCCGGACGTGGAGTTCGTGCCCGGCGCGGCGATGGAGCCGTCCCGGACGCTGCCGGAGACGCCGTGGACGCAGGCGGTCCTGCGCGGGGCGCGGGAGGGTCTGGGCGAGGAGCCGCTGCTGGTGCCCGCGCTGGGCGGCAGCCTGCCGATCGCGCCGTTCACCGACGAGCTGGACGTGCCCTGCTACGGCGTGCCGCTGGCCAACGTCGACGAGTGCAACCACGCGCCCAACGAGAACCTGGTGCTGGACTGGTTCCGGCGCGGGATCGTGGCGGCGGCGACGGTGCAGCACGCGATCGCGGAGGTGGGGCGGTGAGCCTGACCGACTTCGAGTGGGTGTCCGGGGCGGAACCCGGGCCGGACGGGCGGATCGCGTACCTGAGCGACGCCACCGGCCGGCCCCAGCCGTACGTGGACGGGCGGTTGGTGCCGGTGCCGGGGTCGGCGCGGCGGTGCGCGTGGCACCCCGGCGGCACGAAGCTGTTGGTGCTGACCGATCCCGATGGTGGCGAGGCGCACCGACTGGCCGAAGTGGACGTCGACAGCGGGGAGATCACCTGGCTGGTGGCCGAGGACGGCGTGCGCTGCGAGGTCGGTGTTCCTTATGCCGGCGGTGGAAGTCCTTACAGCGCCGACGGGAAGCTGTTGGCGTACGCGAACAACGCGCGTGACCCCGAGGTGTTCGACGTGTTCGTGCGGGACGATCACGGGTCGCGGATGGTGTTGCGCGGCGACGACCGGTACTTGCCGTTGGGCTTCTCCCCCGACTCGCGTCTGCTGCTGGTGCTGAAGTTCCACCAGAACGCCGACCACGAGTTGTTCGTGGTGGACCTGTCCGACGATTCCGTCCGGCGGATCACCGACTTCGCCGGTCCCGCGAAGTACCTGCCGGTGGCGTGGCTGCCCGACTCGTCCGGCATCGTCCTGTGCACCACGCAGGGCCGCGACTTCCTGGGTCTGGCCGCCCTTTCGCTCGACGGCACCCTGACCTGGCTGCACACGCCCGACGCGGACGTGCCCGGTGCCGCGGTGTCCGGGACACGGCTGGCGTGGGGCGAGAACGAGCACGGCTGGACCCGCCTGTTCTGGTCCCAGGACGGCGAAGTCCGCCCGGTGCGCGGGTTGCCGGACGGGCTCGCGGTGACCGAGTTCGGCTACGACGGCCACGTCCTGCGGTTCGTCCCGGACGGCCGACTGCTGGTCCCACTGGCCCGCGCGGACGCGGCGACCGAGCTGTACCTGGCCGACCTCGACGCCGGCACCGCCGAGCGCCTCACCGACTTCGGCGCGGGCCTGCCCGACGACCTGGTCTCCCCCACCGTCGTGCACGCGGTGAGCCGCGACGGCCTGCGCATCCCTTGCCTGCTCTACAAACCGCACAACGCGGTCGCCGCGCCGGTCGTCCTGTCCGTGCACGGCGGCCCCGAGTGGCAGGCCGCTCCGTCCTACGACCCGACCGTGCAGGCGTTGCTGGCCGGCGGGATCGGCGTGCTGGCACCGAACTTCCGCGGCTCCTCCGGGTACGGCCTGGCCTTCCAGCGCCTGGTCTACGGGGACTGGGGCGGCGGCGACCTCGACGACCTGGCCGCTGCCGCCGCGCTGCTCGCGGACGTGGAGTGGGCCGACGAGACCCGACTGGGCGTGCACGGCGCTTCTTACGGCGGTTTCGCGGCACTGTCGTGCGTCACGCGGCTGCCGGGGACGTTCAAGGCGGCGGTCAGCGAGTGCGGGACTTCGGACCTCCTCACGGACATCCGCGACTGCCCACCGACGTGGCGCAGGCGCACGAAGGAGTGGATCGGCGACCCGGACGACCCGGCGCAGCGTGCTTCCCTGGTGGAGCGCAGCCCGATCACGCACGCCGAGCGGGTGCAGGCACCCGTGCTCATGCTGCACGGTGAGAACGACACGCGCGTGAACCCTGAGGAGTCGGAGCGGATGTACGCGCGCCTTAAGGAGCTGGGCAAGCCCGTGCGGTTGGAGTTGCACCCCGGAGTGGGTCACGAGGTGCACCGGGAAGGTCTGGCCGACACGGTGGACCTGATCGTCGGGTGGTTCCAGACGCACCTGTGAGCCCGTGGTCGGACGACCGGGGTCGGACCTGAGTCCGATCCGGGTGAGCTCGCGCGCTGACACCGTTTCGGGCCATGAACACCTTCCCCGGTCGTTGGGTCGGCGGCACCGCGCTGGTGCTCGGCCCCGTGCTGCTCCTGCTCGGCACCCTGCTGCGGTCGCCGTTCCACTTCTTCTTCCCGGACCAGCTTCGGGCGATGGCCGAGCACCCCGGTCTGATGACCGCCGCGTACACGGCGTTCGCGGCCGGCAACGTCGTGCTGGGCTTCGCGGTGGTGACGCTGGCGCAACGCATCGCCCGGCCGCTGGGCGTGTGGGCAGGGGTGTTCGTGCTGGTGGGCCTGTTCGAGCGGACCTTCCACGCGGGCGTCGACCAGGCTGCGCAAGGGCTGGTGCGGCGACACGGCCCGCAGTTCGCGACCGAGCTGGTCGCGGCCTCCTACGGTGACCTGCACCTGTTCAGCTACCTGTCCTTCACGATCATGTTCGGCTGGTACGTGCTGGCCTTCGCCGCCTACCGGTCGGGAGTGCTGGGCGTGGCGCGGTCGCTGTGCCTGGCATCGGCCGGACTGCTGCCGTTGGGCGTCCTGAAGGGCACGGAACTCCTCTCGATCGTCGGCACGGTCGGGCTGTGCGCGGCCCTGGTGCCCCTGGGCGTGCGGGTGCTGCTCGACGGGCCGCGCCCGAGCCGCCGGGCCGTTCTCCTGGCTGTGGGAGCGGTTCCGCTGGTCGGCGCATTGGCGCTGGTCAGCACGGCGGGATGAGCACCCGGACGGCTCAGCCGCGGTCACCGAATGCGACCATCGTTCACATCGAGGAAATCTGTGTATCCACCGAACGGCGGTCGACACTTGTCTCTATGAAGGCATCGCGCAGGGGGTGCGGTGCCGGAGCCCGGTGATCCCGGGTGAACGGGGGAGACAAGTACATGAAACATCACGGGAGTGACAGCTTCTTCGTGGTCGGCGAGGGCGTGCTGGAGTTCGGTGGAGCTGGGGAGCCCACCGTCCGGCGGCCCCTCACGGTCGAGGAGCTGCGCCGGTTCCGGTTCTCGCGACTGGGACCGGAGGGGGTCCAGCTGGACGAGGCCACGCGTACCGCTCTGGCGACCGCGATGACCGCCGACGTCCCGCAGCCCGACTCGGAGAACCCGACCATCCCGGCCGGGTTCACCTACCTGGGCCAGTTCGTCGACCACGACCTGACCATGGACCGCACCGAGTCCCAGCTGGGCGGGGACGTCAACCTGGACGACCTGGTCCAGGGCCGCTCGCCCGCGCTGGACCTGGACTCGGTGTACGGCCGGGGTCCCCTCGACCCCGCCGACCGCGTGTTCTACGCCGACGACAAGGTCAAGCTCAAGGTCGGCAAGACCTCCGCGACCACGTTCCCCGACGAGCGGGTCAACGTGGAGCTGGAGGGCTTCGACCTGCCCCGCGCGGGCGTCGGGGCCACCGGGGCGGAGCGGCGCCGGCCGCTGATCCCGGACCAGCGCAACGACGAGAACCTGGTGATCGCCCAGACGCACCTGGCGTTCATCCGGTTCCACAACCGGGTCGTGGACGAGCTGGCGCTGACCGGCCTGAGCGGGCAGCGGCTGTTCCGCCTGGCCCGCGCCCAGGTCGTGCGGCACTACCAGTGGATGCTGCGCACCGACCACCTGCCGCGGATCGTCGACCCGGCGATCGTGGACGACGTGTTCACCCACGGCCGCCGCTTCTTCGAGGCACCCGGCCGCGGGTACACCGGTGCGATGCAGCCGCCCACCATGCCGCTGGAGTTCTCGGTGGCGGCCTACCGGCTCGGGCACAGCATGATCCGGGCCGCCTACCAGTGGAACCGGGTGTTCAACAGCAACGGCGGCCAGGGCGGGATCGCGACGGTGGGGCTGCTGTTCACCTTCACCGGCACCAGCGGCAACTTCCAGCCGGGCACCGACCTCGACGACCCGACCGTCGCCGGGGTGGACACCCTGCCCACCAACTGGATCGCGGACTTCCGCAGGCTGTACGACTTCACCGAGGCCGGCCGACCGGACCTGGCGGCGCCGCCCAACGGCGGCAACGTCACCAAGAAGATCGACACGCAGCTGGTGAACCCGCTGACGCAGCTGCCGGCGGGCACGTTCGACGGGCGGGGCACGCAGTTCCCGCCGATCCACCGCAACCTGGCGTTCCGCAACCTCACGCGGGCCTTGATGGTCAAGCTCGCGACCGGTCAGCAGATCGCCGAGCTGTTCGGCGTCGAGCCGCTGACGCCCGAGCAGATCCTCGTCGGCAACGGTGGCGTCACGCTGGACTCGCTGACCGAGGAGCAGAAGGCCGCGGTGGTGGCGAACACGCCGCTGTGGTTCTACATCCTGCGCGAGGCGGAGTTCGGCAACGGTCGGCTGGGGCCGGTCGGCGGCCGGATCGTGGCGGAGGTCTTCCACCGGGCGATGGAGGGGTCGCGGACCTCGATCGTGCGGGAGCCGTCGTGGCGGCCGGTGTTCGGGCCGGACTCGAACACGTTCCGGATGACCGACCTGCTGCTGTTCGCCTTCGAGGGCAAGGCGGACCTGCTCAACCCGCTGGGTGACTGAGATGTCCGCGACCAAGGACTTCTCGCTCGAAACGGTCCCGCCCCGGCGGTGGGACCGGTTCGAGGGCGTGCTGAGACAGGTCGCGCCGACCGCGTTGCGGGGGTCGATCGGGTTGCTGTTCGTCTGGTTCGGCCTGCTCAAGGTGGCCGGGCAGTCGCCGGTGGCCGACCTCGTGAGCGCCACCCTGCCCTGGGTGCCGCGCGGCTTCCTGCTGCCGGCCCTCGGGGCGGTGGAGGTCGTGCTGGGCGTCGCGCTGCTGGTCGGCAAACCGCGCCGCGCCACGCTGGTGGTGACCGCGGCGCACCTGCTGGGCACGTTCCTGGTGTTCGTGCAGGCGCCGGCACTGGCGTGGTCGGACGGCAACCCGTTGCTGCTGACCGCGACCGGCGAGTTCGTGCTGAAGAACCTGGTGCTGGTGTGCGCGGTGCTGCTGCTGTTGGGGTCGCGCCGCCGGAGCTAGCCGCGGGTGGCCCGCCGGTGCCCCACGCCGGCGGGCCACCCGCTACAGCCGCAGCTTGAAACCCTCGTGCGTGGCCTGGAAGCCGAGGCGCGCGTAGAACCGGTGGGCCGCCTCGCGCTTCCGGTCGGAGGTGAGCTGCACGACCGAGCAGCCCTTGTCGCGGGCGCGCTCGACGACCCACTTCATCAACTGCTCACCCAGCCCCTGCCCACGCAGGCGACTGGCCACCCGCACGGCTTCGACCTGGCCGCGCACCATGCCGCGCTGCGCCAACCCGGGCAGGACGCGGAACTGCAAGGTGCCCACGACCTCACCGTCCACTTCGGCCACGACCAGCTCGTCGTGCGGACTGGCGTCCAGGACGGCGAAGGCGGTGCGGTAGGGCTCCAGGTCGTGCGGGGTCTCCCGCTGGGCGCCCAGCTCGTCGTCGGCGAGCAGCGCGACGATGGCGGGCACGTCCTCGGCGGTGGCAAGCCGGATGATCACGTCGTTCCCCCTTTGTGCTGTGCCCATCCTGCCTGATGCGGTCGCGCTAGACCCCGGCCGGCTCCCGTTCGCTCAACGCGCGACCCGTGGTGATCAGGTCCGTGGCCACCCGGTCCACCGCCTCGGTGAACTCCGGATCGTCGCACCGCCAGTCCACCAGCTTGTCGTGCAGCCACGACCGCCACGCCCCCACCAGCCGGGTGAACGCCTCCGTGCCCTCGGCGCTGAGCCGGTAGCGGCCGTCGTCCTCGGTCACCAACCCCTTGGTCATCAACTGCCGGGCGGTGGGCTCGAAGATCCCCGCCGGGACCTTGGTGTCCCGCGCCAGCCGCTCCAGGGAGGCGTCCCCTTCGTGGACGCTCTGCCGGAACACCTTCACCAGCAGCCAGGCCTGGGCGTGGCTCAACGGCAGGCCGCCCCGGGCCAGGACCTGCGGTGTGGGATCGCGGTCCTCCTTGCTGACGATGAGCGCGACCAGCTTCTCCAACTCCTGGCTCGACCCCGTGGACTGCGGCACGGCGAAGCTCTCCCCCACGCCGTTGTTGCCGGACGCGGCCACCCGGGCGGTGTCGCGCAGAGGTACCTCGCGCAGGAAAAGCGCCACCAGGAACGCCACCGCCGCCACCGGCGCGGCGGCCAGGAACACCCCTTGCAGGGTGTCCGCATAAGCAGCCGTGATCGGGGCCTTCACCGCGTCGGGCAAGGCGTGCAAGGCCTGCACGTTGCTCGCCGCGCGCGGGTCCACGCCCGGTGGGATGGCGGCGGCGAGGTGTTCGGGCAAACGGCTCGCATAGATGGTGCCGAACACCGCCACGCCGAACGAGCTGCCCAGGGTCCTCAGGAACGTCACGCCCGAGGTCGCGACCCCGAGGTCTTCGTAATTGCTGGTGCTCTGCACGACCACCACGGGCACCGGCATGCACATGCCCACGCCCAACCCCAACACCAGCATGTACGTCGAAGCCTGCCAGAACGCCGTATCAGTGTCCAAGAGGGACAACAAGAGCATCCCGCACACCATCAAAATGCTGCCCACTATGGGAAACACCCGATATCGGCCGGTCTTGCCGATCACGTTGCCGGTGGTGATGGACGCGATCAGGATGCCGATCACCAGCGGCAGCATCTCCAACCCGGACTGCGTGGCCGACGCCCCGTGCACGTACTGGAGGTACGTCGGCAGGAACGTCACCCCGCCGAGCATCGCGAACCCGACCACGAAACTCAGCACGCTGCACACCGTGAACACCCGGTTGCGGAACAACCGCATCGGCAGCATCGGCTCCGCGGCCCGCCGCTCGGCCCACACGAACAGCGCCAGCGCCACGAGCGACCCGGCGGCCATCCACAGGATCGTCGGCGACAACCACTCGTACTCGACACCACCCCAACTGGTGACCAGCGTCAACCCGGTCGCGGCCAGCGCGATCAGCAGGATGCCCAGGTAGTCGATCCGGGGCTTCCCGCCGGTGCGCGCCTTCGGCAACGTCAGCGCGCCCACCACCAGCACCAGCACACCCAGCGGCAGGTTGACGTAGAACGCCCACCGCCAGCTCAAGTGGTCCACGAACAACCCGCCCAGCAGCGGTCCCACCACAGTGGACACCCCGAACAGCGCCCCGATCAGGCCCTGGTACTTGCCGCGCTCGGACAGCGGCACGACGTCGGCGATGACGGCCGACGACGTCACCAGCAACCCGCCCGCGCCCAGCCCCTGGATCGCCCGCGACACGATCAGCCACGTCATCGAGTCCGACCAGCCGCACAGGAACGACCCGACCATGAACAGGGCGACGCTGGCCAGGAACGCGGGCTTGCGGCCGAACAGGTCCCCGAACTTGCCGATCAGCGCGGTCATGATCGTCTCGGCCAGCAGGTAGGCGGTGACCACCCACGACAGGTGTCCCGCGCCCCCGAGGTCGCTGACGATCGTGGGCAGCGCGGTGGCCACGATCGTCTGGTCCAGCGCCGCCAGCAGCATCCCCAGCATGATCACGGCGACGATGGCGTTGCGCGCCCGCCGCCCGACCTCGACCCGCCCGCCCTCGACCCGCCCGCCCTCGACCCGTTCGACCACGGCGACCTCCCAAGCGGACCATAGGCCCGCCTCCCCGACCCCGCGACTCGCGCGCCTGCCCGAAACCGGGCACGCCGTTTGGCCGGGTGGTTGGCTGGTGACCATGCTGGACGCCGTGGACGACGAAGTGCCGGAGGACCTGCTGCGGCACGTCGTGCGGACGACCGGGATACCGCCGGGCCTGGCGCACCGGCTCGTCTCCGACGTCATGGGCTACTTCGTCGAGACCGCCACCGAGTACGTGCGACGACGCCACGCGGAGCTGCAAGCGCAGGGACTGAAGAACGCCGCCATCTGGGACCGGCTCCGCCGGGAGCTGGACACCCGACCGGTGGCCGCGCCGAAGTTCACCGAGCGCCAGCTGCGCCGGATCGTCTACGGATAGACCGTCTACGGCTCAAGAGGAGAACGTCATGTGCGGAATCGTCGGGTACGTCGGCTCCCGGGACGCGGTGCCCCTCCTGCTGGAGGGCCTGCACCGCCTGGAGTACCGGGGCTACGACTCGGCGGGCGTGGCCGTGGCGGGCGAGGAGCTCCAGGTCGCGAAGACCGCCGGCCGGGTCGCCGACCTGCGCCGGGTCGTCCCCGCGGACATGGCCGGCACCACCGGCATCGCCCACACCCGCTGGGCCACCCACGGCGAGCCCAGCGACCGCAACGCCCACCCGCACACGTCCGGCCGCATCGCCATCGTGCACAACGGCGTCTTCGAGAACTCCGACCGGCTGCGCGCCCAGCTCACCGCGCAGGGCGTCACGCTCGCCTCGGACACCGACAGCGAGGTCCTGGCCCACCTGGTCGCCCGCAGCGGCAAGACCACCCTGGAAGACGCCGTGCGGGAGGCGTTGAGCCAGGTCGAGGGCACCTACGGCGTGATCGTCATGGACGCGGACCGACCGGGCGAACTGGTCGCGGCCCGGCGCGGCAGCCCGGTCGTGCTGGGCGTGGGCGAGCACGAGATGCTGGTCGCCTCGGACGTGTCCGCGCTGGTCAGGTTCACCCAGCAGGTCATCTACCTGGACGACGACGAGCTGGCCACGGTCACCGCCGAGGGCTACCGCACCAGCACCATGGACGCCCGCTCCACCACCAAGTCGCCGACGTCGATCGACGTGGCCACCTCGGAGTACGAGCTGGGCGAGCACCCGGACTTCATGTACAAGGAGATGGCCGAGCAGCCCGAAGCCGTGGACCGCTGCCTGCGCGGCCGCCTGGACCACCGGTTCCAGTCCGCCCGCCTCGGCGGGGTGAACCTCAGCCCGCAGGACTACCAGCGCATCCGCCGGGTCAAGCTGCTGGGCTGCGGGTCGGCCTACTACGCGGGGCAGGTCGGCGCGGGCCTGATCGAGGAGCTGGCGCGCATCCCCGCCGACGCGGAACCCGCCTCGGAGTTCCGCTACCGCAACCCCGTGGTGGACCCGGACACGCTCTACGTGGCCATCAGCCAATCCGGTGAAACCCTGGACACGCTCGCCGCCGTGCAGGAGCTCAAGCGCAAGGGCGGGCACGTGATCGGCGTCGTCAACGCGGTCGGCAGCACCATCGCCCGCGAGTGCGGCAGCGGGATCTTCCTGCACGCCGGGCCGGAGGTGTCGGTCGCGGCGACGAAGTCGTTCACCACGATGTCGGTGGCGCTGGCGATGCTCGCCCTGGACCTGGGCCGGGTCCGCGACCTGTCGATCACCGAGGGCCGCCGCGTGGTCACCGGCCTGGCCGAGCTGCCCGCCACGATCGCCAAGATCCTCGGCGCGGAACCGGAGATCGCCGAGATCGCCCGCAAGTACGCGCACGCCCAGCACATGTTCTTCCTCGGCCGGGTGCGGGGCTGGCCGGTCGCGCGGGAGGGCGCGCAAAAGCTCAAGGAGATCTCCTACCTGCACGCCGAGGCCTACCAGTCCGCCGAGCTCAAGCACGGTCCGCTGGCGCTGATCAACCCCGAGATGCCGTCGGTGGTGGTCGTCCCGGACGACGAGCTGCTGAGCAAGAACATCTCCACGATCGAGGAGATCAAGGCGCGCGGCGGTCCGGTGATCGCGGTGACCGACGCCGACCTGCCGCCGGGCCTGGCCACCGACGTGATCCGCATCCCCAAGGCGCACGACGCCCTGACCCCGATCACGCTGTCCGTGCCGCTCCAGCTGTTCGCCTACCACCTGGCCCGCGCCCTGGGCCGCGACATCGACCGACCGCGCAACCTCGCCAAGAGCGTCACCGTCGAGTAGCGCTTCCCGGCGGCCCTCGGGGGCCCTGAGCAAGATCACCCGATCAAGCGACGGCAGGTTTCGGCGGTTCGGAGGTATCGTTGACGTGCGCTCGAAACCAACGTCGGGCGCACCCCACCGACTACCGAGAGGTGATCCGCCATGAACCGCCGTTCCCGCCCCGCCCCGCACACCCGTCCCCGCACCAGCCCCGCCGGCCTGCCCCGCACCACCCCGGGCGCCGGTTGGCACCGCCGCACGCCCTCAGACCCGCCCCCGCCGCCCCCGCCGCCCTCGCCGCGCACGCGCTCAAGCCCCCCCGCCGCGCACGCGCTCAGGCCCGCCCCCGCCACAGTCGCCACGCGCGGGGGCTGGCCGGGGCGTGGTGGCTGTGCGCCTCGCCGAACCGCAGCCGGATGCGGGCCCCGCCGAGCCTTCCCCGCTCGACGTGGATCGTGCCGCCGGTCGCCTCGGCCGCCGCGCGGGCGATGTCCAGGCCCAGCCCGGTCGACCCGCCGCCCGAGGCGCCCCGGTGCAGTGCGCGTTCGGGGTCGGCGATGCCCGGTCCGCCGTCCTCGACCACGAGGGTCACCCACCCGGCGTGCTTGACCACGGCCACGGTCACGGCCGTGCGGGGCGGGGTGTGGTGGAAGACGTTCTCCAGCAGGGCGTCCACCACCGCGCCCAGGGCGTCCGCCGACAGCAGCACGGGCGTGGGCTCGACCGGCAGGTCGACCTCGCACGGCCGCCCCTGGTCCTCCGCGTGCGCGGACCAGAAGCCCATGCGCGCCCCGACTACCTCGGCCACGTCACAGCTGCCGGGCTCGGTGGATGTCGCGACGGGGTGCAGCGACTCGATGATCCGGTCCACGTCGTGCTCCAGCGCGGTCACGGCGCTGCGGATGCGGTCGGCCACGGGGCCCGCGCCGATGGCGTCGGCGTCCAGTCGCAGTGCGGTGAGCGGGGTGCGCAGCCGGTGGGAGACGTCGGCGATCATCTCCCTCTCCTTGGCCAGCAGGCGTTCGGTGCGGTCGGCGGCGGCGTTGATCGCGGTGGCCAGTGCGGTCAGCTCGGGCGGGCCGTCGGCTCGGATGCGGACCCTGCGGTCGCCGTGGGCGATCTCCTCGGCGGTGTCGGCCATGGTGCGCAGGGCTCGCATCGCCGGGGCGAGCACCCGCCGCCCCAACGCGACCGCAGCCACCACCGCGGCACAGGCCAGCAGCACCAGCGCAGCCAGGCGCGCGACCAATCCCGCGGTGACCACGGGGGCGGGCGAGGAGACCTCCACGACCGCCCGCCGACCATCCACAGTGGACACCGGCGTCAAGCCCTCGCCCGTCGAAGACACCGAACCGCGGCCCGCGCCGATCGTGGTGCCGTCGGGCAGGTGCACGGCCAACCGGCCCTGCGCGCCGGCCGCCGTCCGGGCCAGCGCGCTGCGCACCGCGTCCGGGTCCGTGGTCACCGAGAGCACGGCCGCGACCGTGGTGACCTCGTGCCGGTCGTCCGCGGCGGCCCGTGAGCGGTCCGCCGCCACCAGCAGCGCCCCCGCGCCCACCACCAGGACCACACCCACCAGCGTCGCCGACCACCGCAGCGCACGGGTGAGGAGGCTCCTCATTCCGGCGCCACCAGCTTGAACCCGACACCGCGCACGGTGTGCAGGTAGCGCGGTTTCGCGGCGGTCTCCCCCAGTTTGCTGCGCAGCCACGACACGTGGACGTCGATGGTCTTGTCGTCACCCAGGTACGGCTGCCCCCACACCGCTTGGAACAGCTCACGGCGCGGCACGACCCGACCCGGTCGTTCCGCCAGGTAGGAGAGGAGGTCGAACTCGCGGCGGCTCAGCGACAGCGGCTGGTCGGCGCGGAAGGCCTGGCGCTGCGCCAGGTCCACCCGCAGGTCGCCCACGGCCAGCACGTCCCGCTTCTCCGGGCGGGCGCCGGCGGTGGTGCGGCGCAGCAGGGCGTTGATCCGGGCGTTGAGGTGCTCGGCGGAGAACGGCTTGACGATGTAGTCGTCGGCGCCGGCGTTCAGGGAACCCACGACGGAGCTCTCGGCGCCGCGCGCGGTGGCGATGATCACCGGCACGTCGCTGACCCCGCGCAGCATGCGCAGGGCGGCGACACCGTCGAGGTCGGGCAGGCCGAGGTCCAGGATCACCAGGTCCGGCTCGCGGGTGCCCGCCTCGCGCAACGCGGCCACCGCCGTGCCCACCGCGCGCACGTCGTGCCCGAGGTCGGTCAGCGCGTGGACCAGCGCCGCCTGGACCACCGGGTCGTCCTCGACCAGCAGCACCTTGGACATGCAGGGAGGGTAAGGCCTGCCGGTGCCCGGTTGCCGGGGCGTTAGCGGGTTGTTGCGACTTATGGCAACCGTGCCTGGCCCTTAACGATCCCTTAGGGAAGACCGGGCTACTGTCTGCTCCACCGAAATCCAGGGTGCCGCGGATCACACCGCGGTGGGAATTGCAATTGTGCGGTCCCGCGGGACCGCACACGAGGAGCGGGCGTGGCGGAAGTCGTTCTGAGCGGTCTCGGGAAAGTGTACGTCGACGGCACCCGCGCGGTCGACGACCTGAACCTGGAAATCCGCGACGGGGAATTCCTGGTGCTGGTCGGCCCCTCGGGGTGCGGCAAGACCACGGCGTTGCGGATGATCGCGGGCCTGGAAAGCGTGAGCGAGGGAGCGATCCGGATCGGGGAGAAGGTCGTCAACGAGGTCCCGTCGCGGGACCGGGACGTGGCGATGGTCTTCCAGTCCTACGCGCTCTACCCGCACCTGAACGTGTACGACAACATCGCGTTCGGACTCACCCTGCGGAAGCTGCCCAAGAAGGAGATCGACAAGCGGGTCCGCGAGGTGGCCGAAGTGCTGGAATTGCACGAGCACCTCGACCGGAAACCGCGCAACCTGTCCGGCGGACAACGCCAGCGGGTCGCGATGGGACGCGCGATCGTGCGCGCCCCGCAGGCGTTCCTGATGGACGAACCGCTGTCCAACCTGGACGCGAAACTGCGCGTGCAGATGCGGGCGCAGATCGCGCGCATCCAGCGCGACCTCGGTGTCACCACGGTCTACGTCACCCACGACCAGACCGAGGCGATGACGCTGGGCGACCGGGTGGCGGTGATGAAGCGGGGCGTCCTGCAGCAGGTCGGCCCGCCGCAGGAGCTCTACGACCGGCCGGTGAACCTGTTCGTCGCCGGGTTCATCGGGTCACCGGGCATGAACCTGGTGACCGCGCGGCTGGACCGCGACGACGACGGGCGCTACTGGGTGACCGTCGGGTCGGACGCGTTGCTGCTGCCCGAGTCCGTGCTGCTGGCCCGCCCCGTGCTGGCCGACTACGCGGGCCGGGACGTGGTGCTGGGCATCCGGCCCGAGGACATGGAGGACGCGGCCCTGGCCGACGTGCAGGAGGGGTCGATCCTGCACTCGGTGGCCGACCTGGTCGAGGCGATGGGCTCGGACGTGCTGGTGCACTTCCCGGTCGACGCCGCGCCCGTGGTCACCGACGACACCCGCGCGCTCGCCGAGGACGACGGCACCGCCGACCTGCCCAAGGGCGGGGGTGTGGTCCTGGTGGGCCGCTTCTCGCCCCGGACGCACATCTACGAGGGCCAGCCGGTGGCCACGTGGGTGGACACGTCCCGACTGCACTTCTTCGACCCGGCCACCGGGTTGTCGCTGTGGACCGACACGTCAGGAGAGACCGAATGAGCCGCTTGAAGGTGACCGCCGCACTGGTCGCGGCGATCGCGACGGTGAGCGCGTGCAGTGGTGGCACGACCGCCGGTGGAGGGGGCGGGAAGTCCCTGAGCGGGCAGACCGTCGAGGTGGTCGGCACCTGGTCCGGTGACGAGCAGCTCCGGTTCGAGCAGGTGCTGAGCGCGTTCAAGGAGAAGACCGGCGCCGAGGTGCGCTACACGCCGGCCGGCGACGAGCTGCCGACCGTGCTGCAGACCAGGGTGCAGGGCGGGACACCGCCGAACGTGGCGCTGGTGGCCCAGCCGGGCCTGGTCGAGCAGCTGGCCAAGGCCGGGTCGGTCAAGCCGCTGTCGGCCGACGTGGAGAAGCTGGTCTCCGAGCACAACGCGGCGGTGTGGAAGAAGCTCGGCACGTTCGAGGGCAAGCTGTACGGCGTCTACTTCAAGGCCGCCAACAAGTCCACCGTCTGGTACAGCGAGAAGGCGTTCGGGCAGGTGGGCGCCGAGGCGCCGAAGACGTGGGAGGACTTCCTCAAGGTCGGCCGCGCGGTGGTGGACACCGGCCAGGCCGCCGTGTCGGTGGGCGGCGCGGACGGCTGGACGTTGACCGACTGGTTCGAGAACGTCTACCTGCGCACCGCGGGCCCCGAGAACTACGACAAGCTGGCCAAGCACGAGATCCCGTGGACCGACCCGTCGGTGCGCAAGGCGCTGGAGACCCTGGCGCAGCTGTGGGGCGACCCGCGGCTGGTCGACGGCGGCGGCGCGGGCGCGCTGCAGACGGAGTTCCCCAAGTCGGTGATCAACGTGTTCGGCGAGCCGCCGAAGGCCGCGATGGTGTTCGAGGCGGACTTCGTGGCGTCGGTGATCTCCACCAACACCAAGGCGAAGGTCGGCGAGGACGCGAAGTTCTTCAAGTTCCCGTCGATCGGCGGCAGCAAGGACGCCGTGGTCGCCGGTGGTGACGTGGCCGTGCAGCTCAAGGACGACGAGGCCACCAACGAGCTGATGAAGTTCCTCGCCTCGCCCGACGCGGGCAAGGTGTGGGCGCAGCTGGGCGGTTTCCTGTCGCCGAACAAGGACATCCCCGAGGACAACTACCCCGACGACGTGACGCGCGAGCTGGCCAAGCAGCTGGTCGACGCGGGCGACAACGTCCGGTTCGACATGTCCGACCTGGCGCCGGCGGCGTTCGGCGGCACGAAGGGCGCGGGCGAGTGGAAGGCGTTGCAGGACTTCCTGGCCAACCCCGCCGACGTCGACGGGACGCTCCAGCGGTTGGAGTCCGAGGCCGCGAAGGCGTACCAGAAGTGACCGTCACCGCACCGCGGTCCCCCGCCGGCTCCCGGGCCGGCGGGGGTCGCCGCAAGCTCGCCGTCGACCCCACCCCCGGGCGTTCGCCGCGCCAGGCGGTGCCGTTCCTGCTGCCCGCGCTGCTCGTGCTGTCCGCGCTGGTGCTCTACCCGCTGGTGTACTCGCTGGTGCGCAGCTTCTTCGACCGGTCCGGCTCGGGCTTCGTGGGTGTGTCGAACTACGTGAACCTGTTCACCGACCCGCGCACGCTGACCGCGTTCAAGAACAACGTGATCTGGGTGGTGGTCGCGCCCGCCGTGGTCACCGGCCTCGGGTTGATCTTCGCCGTGCTGACCGAGCGCATCAAGTGGGCCACCGCGTTCCGGCTGGTGCTGTTCATGCCGATGGCGATCTCGCTGTTCGCCTCCGGCATCATCTTCCGGCTGGTCTACGAGGAAGACCCGAAGCAGGGCGTGGTCAACGCCGTGACGGTCGGCGTGCACGACCTGTTCGTCGACCCGTCGCCCTACCCCGGCGCGCGTCCCCGGGACGGGCAACCCTTCACCCCGGTGGAGGAGGGTTTCACCAGCACCAAGACGTTCACGCCGGGCACAGCGGTGTCCGTGCCGCTGGTCGGGTTCCAGCCGGGTCAGGTCCCGAAGCAGGCCTCCCCCGCGTCGCAACCGTCCTCCGACGCGCGCGAGCTGCGCGGTGTGGTGTGGCTGGACGTGTCGGTGGGCGGCAAGGCCGGGCAGCTCGACCAGGGCGAACGCGGCATGCCCGGTCTGGTGGTGGAGGCCGTGCGGGACGGGCAGGTCGTCGGCCGGACCACGACCGGCAACGACGGCCGCTTCACCTTCCCGGACCTGACCTCGGGCGACTACACCCTGCGGCTGCCGCCGACGAACTTCGCGCTGCCGTTCCGGGGGCTGACGTGGCTGGGGCCGTCGCTGATCACCCCGGTGATCATCTCGTCGTGGATCTGGATCATGACCGGTTTCGCGATCACGTTCATCGCCGCCGGCCTGTCCGCGATCCCGCGCGACGCGCTGGAGGCGGCGCGGGTGGACGGCGCCACCGAGTGGCAGGTGTTCAAGCGGGTCACCGTGCCGCTGCTGTCGCCGGTGCTGCTGGTCGTGTTCGTGACGCTGGTGATCAACGTGTTGAAGATCTTCGAGCTGGTGTTCGTCATCGCGCCCGGCTCCGTGCAGGAGGAGGCGAACGTGCTGGCGCTGCAGATGTGGCAGGTGTCGTTCGGCGCGGGCGGCGACCAGGGCGTGGGCAGTGCGCTGGCCGTGGTGCTGTTCCTGCTGGTGGCCCCGGCGATGCTGTTCAACATCAGGCGATTCAGGCGGGAGCAGTCGTGACCGTGGTCGAGGTGTCGGTGAGCGGGGCGCCCCGGCGGGGCCTCGCGTCCCGGGTGGTGTCGCGGCTGGGCAGCGGCGTGGTGCAGGTGCTGCTGGCGCTGGTGGCGATCTTCTGGCTGGTTCCGGTGTTCGGCCTGCTGGTGGCGTCGCTGCGGCCGGAGTCGGCGAACACCGCGTCGGGCTGGTGGACGATCTTCACCAAGCCCTCCGAGCTGACCCTGGCCAACTACGCCGACCTGGTGGGCAACTCCACGGTGCTGCGGTCGTTCCTGAACACCGTCTACATCGCCGTGCCGTCGACCGTGCTGGTCGTCGTGATCTCCGCGCTGGCCGCCTACGGGCTGGCGTGGATCGAGTTCCCGGGCCGGATCTGGCTGACCACGCTGGTCGTCGGGCTGCTGGTCATGCCGATCCAGGTGGCGCTGATCCCGGTGGCGAAGCTGTTCGGGTCGCTGGGGCTGTTCGGCACCATCGCCGGCGTGGTGCTGTTCCACGTGGCGTTCGGCCTGCCGTTCGCGATCTTCCTGCTGCGCAACTTCTTCGTGGGCATCCCGAAGGACCTCGTGGAGGCGGCGCGGATGGACGGCGCGCGCGAGTGGGTGATCTTCAAGCGGGTGGTGCTGCCGATCGCGAAGCCCGCGATCGCGTCGCTGACGATCTTCCAGTTCCTGTGGGTGTGGAACGACCTGCTGGTGGCGCTGGTGTTCGCCGACCAGGACTCCGCGCCGATCACCGTGGCGCTGCGCGCCCAGTTGCGGCAGTTCGGCACCAACATCGACCTGCTGTCGACGGGCGCGTTCCTGTCGATGATCGTGCCGCTGGCGGTGTTCCTGGCCTTCCAGCGCTACTTCGTCCAAGGCGTGCTGGCCGGGTCCACGAAGTAAGCCGCACCACCACCCGACGACGCCGCCCGCGTGCACCGACCCACCGTTGCGCAGGGGCGGCGTTGTCACATGCCCAGGGCGGCCATAGCGGCGTCCACAGCCACTTCGCACAGGGCGTCGAAGGGCGCGTCGGGGAAGACCACCACCGTGTCGGCCAGCCCGCCCAACGCCACGGTCGCCCGGACGGCGCCGTCGAACGGCAGGTCCGGGCCGACCAGCAGGCGCGCCAGCCGGTGCCGCCAGTCGAACACCTTCTCCACCAGCCCGAGGTCTTGGAGGGCGGTCAGCTCGCGGACGATCAACATCACCACGTCGCGGTGCTGGTGGTTCAGGGCGAAGTACCGCTCCAGCAGCTCGCGCGGGTGGGGCTGGTCCCGCTCGGCCGCGAGCACGAAGGCGTCGCCATCGGCGACCAGTGGCTCGATGATGCTGCGCACCAGGTCCTCGCGGGACGCGAAGTGGTAGTACAGCGCGGGCTTGGTGACGCCGATCCGGTCGGCGATCTCCTGGAGGCTCGTGCGCTGCAACCCCTGCTTGAGGAACAACTCGCGCGCCACGGCCTGCGCGCGCTCCCTCGTGTCGGACCGCCCTCGGGACATTGCCGCAGCTTACCGACTTAACGGTCGGTAAGTATTGCCGGGCGACCCTAGGTGACTTACCATCCGTTAAGTAAGTTCCTTACCGTCCGTTAAGTCAGAATTGCCGGTCGGTCAGTCAGGGGGTGGGGTCGTGGGGGTCCTGGTGTCGGGTGCGAGCGTGGCCGGGCCGGTGGTGGCGTACTGGCTCGCTCGGCGCGGGGTCGAGGTGACGGTGGTGGAGCGGGCGCCGGCGTTGCGGAAGACCGGGGGGCACGCGGTCGACCTCTTCCGGCCCGCGATGGACATCGCCGAGCGGATGGGGGTCTTGCCGCGAGTCCTCGAGCGCGCGACCGGGACCGACCGGATGACCGTGCACTCGCCGGGCGCGCGTCCGGTGGACCTCGACCTGCACCGGTTCTTCGGGACGTTGTCCGACCGGCACGTCGAGATCATGCGGGACGACCTGAGCGAGGTGTTCTTCGACGCCACCCGGGGCGATGTGGAGTACGTGTTCGGCGACTCGATCACGTCGATCTCGCCGGAGGGCGAGGTGACCTTCGAGCGTGGCGCGCCCCGGCGGTTCGACGTGGTCGTGGGGGCGGACGGGTTGCACTCGAACGTGCGGCGCCTGGTGTTCGGCGAGGTGCCGGAGCACTTCGTCGGTGCGTACCTGGCGGTGCAGTCGTTGCCGCGGCGATTCGGTCGGGACAACCACACGACGTGCTACCTGCGGCCGGGCAAGACGGCCGCGGTCTACACGGCGAACCACCTGCCGGACGCGCGGGCGGTGTTCCTGTTCCGCGGTGAACGGCTGGACTACCACTACCGGGACACCGCGCGGCAGAAGGAGTTGCTGCGGGAGGCGTTCGCGGATGTGCCGGAGGTGGGGCCGTGGCTCGAGCAGGACGGTGCGTTCTACTTCGACTCCATCACGCAACTGCGCCTGGACACCTGGTCTCGGGACCGCGTGACCCTGGTCGGCGACGCTGCCTACTGCCCGGGGCCGGCGGTGGGTGGGAGTACCAGCCTCGCGGTGGTCGGCGCGTACGTGTTGGCGAACGAGTTGGCACAGGCGCTGGCCGGTCACCGCAGTGACCGCGGCGACGAGCGCGGGCTGGCTGAGGCGTTTGCCGCGTACGAGCGCGAGATCGGGGACTACGTGCGGCGCAGCCGTGCGTTCGCCCTGACCGCCGCCCGCCGCCTGATCCCGAGCACGAACCGGGACGTGTGGCTGCTGCGCAACGCGGGTCGGCTGCTCACCCGTCTCCCGAGCCCTCTGGGCCGGGCACTGATGAAGGCGAACGGCGGCTCGCTCCGGTTGCACGACGACGTCGAGATCAAGCAGTACCCCGAGCTGGTCGGCCAAGACTGAAGAAGCGGGTTCCCCCGGCCCCGAAAACCGGGGGAACCCGCCACCTCACCACTGGATGGATTCCAGCGAGTCCAGCGGCTGCCGGTCGTCCAGGGACTCCGGCATGGCCAGCGAGTCCGCGGCCTGCAGCGACGGCGGGAAGGTGAAGCCGCAGCGGGTCTCGATGTCGGACAGGCGGACCTGGAAGACGCGGAACTCGTCCAGCTCCAGGGCCTCCAGCTGGTTCAGGTTCTGGGTCAGGATGAACGCCCTCGCCTTGAGCACGCCCTGCTCCACGAACGCGATGACCTTCCAGTACTCGCGCGGCAGGCGCACGCCGCGGAACACCCGGTCGTCGGCCTGGAACACGGGACCGCCGTAGACGCTGACGCGCAGGTCGTCCACGTCCACGTCGGCCAGCACCGCGTCCTCCAGCCGACCCCACAGGCCGCGTTTCGCGCTCTGGTTGAAGTCGTCCATCTGGGGCGTGATGTTGGTGAAGAAGAACGAGTCGACGTTGGCTTGTTCCGCTTCCTCCAGCGAACCCCACAGCAGGTCCGCCCGGCGCGCGATGTGGCCGCGGTCGAGGCGGTTGCCCTTGTAGAGGTCGTCGCCGACCTGGAACTCGGGAGGGATGCGGGAGTCGAGGATGAACGGGATCCCGCTGCGGTTCAACGTCTTCAGGGTCTTGCCGTCGATGTTCCACGCCACCCAGAACGCGAACCGGCGCGACTTGCTCATCGCCAGCGAGAAGTGCGTGTAGTCCACGACCTCGCTGCCGCCCAGCAGCACCGCGTCCGCCTGGGCCACCGCGCCGAGCGTGGGCAGGCCGACGGGGACGCTGAGGAAGTCGGGCGCGAACCCCTTCTGGCGGCCCACCGGCTTCTTGGGCGGCTTGACGGTGACGCCGAGCTTCTCGAACACCGACTGCGGCAGGCACGCGAGCGCGTGCTCGTCGGTGCTGCCGTTGGTCTCGCCGCCGAAGTGCAGGCCTGCCATGGTGCGGGTGACCTTGCCGTTGGCGGCCTTGAACATCCAGGCCGCGCCGGAGTCGCCGGGCATGCTGATCTCGCCGCCGGGCCCGGGTTTGGCGGGGTCGGGGCCGATCTCGAAGCAGCCGATCTCCTTCTCGCCGACCGCGCCGCCGTAGTTGATCTTGACCAGGGCGTCGACGCGGCGCACGATGCCGTGCGTGACGCCGGTGGTCCGGCCGCTCTTGACGACCTTGTCGCCCAGTTCCGGCTCGCCGATCTTCTCGACGGTCACGCCGAGGTCGACGATCTCCGTGCCGAACCTCCGGTCCTCGATGCTGGCGATGGCACAGTCGCCGGCCGCGCCCAGGTGCGAGCGGACGAGACGACCGAGGCGGTTGAGGTCGGTGCGGTTGTCGTCGTGCGGGCCCGGCTGGACGATCGCGTCCCCCAACGCGCCGTTCGGGCCGTGCAGCACGTGCCAGCACGACAGCACGTAAGGCGCGCCGTCGACCCGGTCGTAGACGATCGTGCCCAACGTGCCGGCGGGTACCGACGGGTGCGAGAGGCTGATGCCGGGCACCACAGGGTCGATACGGGACTTCCGCTCGCCCGACGACCTTTCCGTGACGACCTGGAAGTTGGCCTTGTAGTCGCGCTGGAGCACGTCGGTGGGCACTTCCACGCCGTCGACGACGATGCACTTGGGCAGCGGTTCGGTGCCCAGCGCTTCCAGCGCGGACTCCTCCGCCTTCTCCTTGACGGTGAACTGGATGGCGATCTCGTCGGTCTGCTTGCCGTCCTCGACCTTGTAGCCGATGCCGATCGAGGACACGTTGCCGTCCCGCAGGTAGTCGGCGCCCTTGGTGCGCACGAACTGCCGCAGCGCCGCCATCAGCGCGTCGTTCTTCTTCTTGGCCATGAGCGCGACCCCCTGTGTGCGCACGTCGGTGGCCTTGCTGTCGACGTGCTCTTACGCCTTGTTAGCCATCCGGCGGCGCGTTCACCCGTTCAGCCCAGCGCGCACCTCCGAACGTCCTCAACCACAACGCTGCCAAGGGAACATGACCGTTGGACGAACGTGCGGTAGCGCAAGATCCTAAGTCAGCTAAAGGAGTCCGTGATCGCGGGCGTACAGCGCGGCCTGCGTGCGGTCGCGCAGGCCCAATCGGCCCAGCACGCGGGAGATGTGGTTCTTCACCGTGCCTTCGGCCAGGTGCAGGCGGCGGCCGATCTCGCGGTTGGTGCTGCCCGCCGCGACCAGTCGCAGCACCTCGATTTCGCGCTCTGTAAGCGAATGGTCACCGACAGCTCGGGGCCGGACGGCGTTCGCGAGCCGGCTCGTCGCGGCGGGGTCGAACTGGGCGATGCCGTCGTGTGCGAGCCGCACCGCCGCCGCCAGCTCGCGCGCGGGCCGGTCCTTGAGGAGGTAGCCGCTCGCGCCGCCGCGCAGCGCCCGTACCACGTAGTCCTCGTCGTCGAACGTCGTCAACATCACCACCCGGCACGACGGCAGCCGCGTCCGCAGCTCGCCCAAGGCCTCGATGCCGTCCAGCACCGGCATGCGGACGTCCATCAGGACCACGTCCGGCGTCAGCGCCACCGCGAGGTCCACCGCCTCGCGCCCGTCACCGGCGGTGCCGACGACCGCGATGCCGTCCTGGATGTCCAGCAGCGACGCGATGCTCTCCCGGATCAGCCGCTGGTCGTCCACCACCAGCACGCGCACGTCGGTCACCGCGGCACCCGCACCGTCAGCCGGGTGCCCTGGCCCGGCGCGCTGCGCACGTCCACCGCGCCACCCACGGCGGCGACCCGTTCCCGCATGCCGGACAACCCGAAACCCTCCTCGGCCGCGGAGAACCCACGCCCGTCGTCGGCCACGACCAACTCCGCCCCGGAACGTCCACAGTGGACTCGCACCGACACCGTGCGGGCGTCGGCGTGCCGCAGCGCGTTGGTGATGCCTTCCTGCGCCGCCCGGTACACCGCCAGCAGCACGGCCGGGTCGTACCCGTTCTCGTCGCCGGCGCACTCCACGTCCACCTTCAGCCCCTGCGCCAGTTCCGCCAACGCCGACGACAGCCGGAACGGTTCGCGCAACGCTCGCACCGACCGCCGCACGTCCTCCAAGGCCCGCCGAGCCGACTCGCGGGCGTCGTCCAACGCCTGGTCGGCCACGGACGGGTCGAGTTCCCGGAACGCCGACGCCTTCTCCAGCAACACCGACACCGCGGTCAGGTGGTGCCCCAGCCCGTCGTGGACGTCCCGGGCGAGCCGGTTGCGCTCGGCGGCGGCGGACAACTCCGCGAGCCTGACCCGACCTCGCTGCTCCTCCACCGCCACCGCGGCCATCGCGAGCGTCAGCACCAGGCCCACGGCGAACATCAGCAGGTCCGACACGCGCTCCACGTCGTGCGTCCAGCCCGGCGCGGTCACCCCGAAGGCCACCACGACCAGCCCGACGCACCCCACCCCGAGCACGACCGCCACCACCCGACCGAACGCGAAGTACGCGCCGAAGGGCAGCAGCAACAACAACACCCGAGCCATGCCCGACCCGTCCGAGGCCGCCACGAGCACCACCAACGCCGCCCGCACCACCAGGAACGGCACCGGGCGCGCGTACCGGGGCTCGGCCAGGTCCAGCACGACCAGCGCCACCAGCCCGCCGACGAACCAGCCGAACCGGGTCTCCCCCAGCCCCGCCAGC
Organism: Saccharothrix variisporea; assembly: GCF_003634995.1. Taxonomy (GTDB): domain Bacteria; phylum Actinomycetota; class Actinomycetes; order Mycobacteriales; family Pseudonocardiaceae; genus Actinosynnema; species Actinosynnema variisporeum. Next base: position 2,156,895 of record NZ_RBXR01000001.1, read on the forward strand.
CCCGCGTACCCGCCGGCGAGCAGCACCGCGCCGTAGAGCAGGGGCGACAACCACGCGACCGGACGCACGACCGCAGGCTACTTCCGTTCCGCCGCCACGCCGAAGTGCCGATCGGCACCATCCGCCGGCCACTCCGCACCGCTCGGACCGGCCGGTCGGCATCGCTGAGCGCGGCCGGTCGGCACTCCCGGGCGTGACCCGCGCACACCTAGCGTCGCCGGCCATGAGCTTCCTGTTGCGGTTCGGCGCCGTCTGCGGCGCACTGTCCGGTCTGTTCATCGCCGTCCCCGGCGCGTTGGAGGCGTTCACCGGCGAAACCCTGGCGACCAGCCTGGTGATCGGCGTCTCCCCCGCCCTTGCCCTCCCCCTGCTCACCGCCCTGCACCTCGCGCAACGCCACGCCGCCGGCCACCTGGCCACCAGCGGGTACGCGGTCAACGTCGTCGGGCTCGGCCTGTTCGGCGCGGCGGCCTACGCGTTGAACGTCGTGCTGTTCCCCCTCGGGGTCACGCCCGCCGCGCCGACGCGGGTCGTGCTGCTGGCCAGCGCCGTGGTGTTCGCCGTGGGGTGCGTGTGGTTCGCGGCGGGCATGTTGCGCGCGGGCGTGCACCCGAGGGTGCCGGTGTGGATCTACCTGGTCGCGCTGCCGGTGTTCACGCTCGCCGCCCGCCTGCCGGACACGCCGTTGACCAGCGCGCTGCACGTGCTCGTCGGCGGCGCGCTGGTCTGGCTGGCGGTGTCGGTGAACGCGAAGGCGGTCTACCCGAAGGCGGCCACGTCCTCCTCCGGGACGGCCGCCGCGAACTCCTCCTCGGTCGCCACGTCGGCCGGCTCGTAGTCCACGACGATCCGCCACCGGTCGGTCCGCCGGCAGAACACGTGGAAGTGGCCGTAGACGGTCTTCGGTTCGCCGCCCTTGACGGCGTCGATGCGGAAGGTCCCGCGTTCGCTGGCGAGGTCGGCCGAGGCCAGGCGCTCGGTGAAGCGCAGGGCGATCGACAGCGAGTCGCCGTTGGCGGCGACCCGGGCGAAGAACTCCTCGATGTCGCGGACGAAGTCGGCATGGCCCCGGACCTGCTTCGCCGGACCTCCGGCGCGGATCAGGTCCGGGCTGTGCACGGCCAGGAAGGCCTGGGCGTCGAGTCCGGCGTAAGCGCGCCGGAACGGCTCCCACACGTCGTGGTTGAGCTGCGTGAGCAGGTCCGTGGTCAACGGTTCTCCATGCGCGCGGACGCTAGCGGTGCCACCGGCGCGCCCGCGACCGGTTTCCGTGGGATGCAACGTTGTAAAACAGCTGTCGGCCCTCTACGCTTCCCGAGTTCGCGCCGGAGAGCAGGGAGAGCACCGTTGGCTGATGTGTGGGTCGCGCCGGGCCGGATCAACCTCATCGGCGAGCACACCGACTACAACGACGGCTTCGTGCTGCCGATCGCCCTGCCCCACGCCGTGCGGATCACCGCCGCGCGCAGGGACGACGGCGTGCTGCGCGTGCGGTCGCGCCAGGCCCTCGGGGTGACGGAGGTGCCGGTCGCGGACCTCGCGCCCGGTGTGGTGACGGGGTGGGCGGCGTACGTGGCCGGCGTGGTGTGGGTGCTGCGCGAGGCCGGGTACGACGTCGGCGGCTTCGACCTGCTGGTGGACGGCAACGTGCCGCTGGGCGCGGGCCTGTCGTCGTCTGCGGCGTTGGAGTGCGCCACCGCGCTGGCCGTGGCGGAACTGTCCGGGCTGGACGTCGACCGGTTCGCCCTGGCGCGGCTGGCGCAGCGGGCCGAGAACGACTTCGTCGGCATGCCGTGCGGGATCATGGACCAGTCCGCTTCGCTGCTCGCGCGGGAGGGTCACGCGCTGCTGCTGGACACGCGGACCCTCGACACGGCCCACATCCCCTTCGACCTGACCTCCCACGGGCTGCGGCTGCTGGTCGTGGACACCCGCGCGCCGCACCGGCTGGTGGACGGCGAGTACGCGGCACGGCGGGCGGCCTGCCACAAGGCCGCCGAGGTGCTGGGGGTGCCGGCGCTGCGGGACGTGGACGAGGTGCCGGAAGGGCTGCCGGAGGACTTGCTGCGGCGGGTGCGGCACGTCGTCACCGAGAACCGGCGGGTGCTGGAGGTCGCGGAGTTGTTGCGGGCCGGGCAGTTGCGTGCGATCGGCCCGCTGCTGACGGCGTCCCACCTGTCGTTGCGGGACGACTACGAGGTCACCGTGCCCGAACTGGACGTGGCTGTCGAGGCGCTGCTGGACGCCGGTGCACTGGGCGCCCGCATGACCGGCGGCGGGTTCGGCGGCTGCGTGATCGCCCTGGTGGACGCGGACAACGCGGCCGGGTGCGAGGAAGCCGTGCAGCGGGCGTTCGCCGACAACGACTTCACGGCACCCGAGTTCTTCACCGCGACCGCCTCGGCCGGTGCCCGCGCGGAGCGGTAGCCGTCACACTGCTCGGACACCTGGCCGACACTTCCCCGTCGAAGTCAAGGATGGTCCTCGCTCACCTTGCCGGTGTACGCACTGTGTATGTCCCCACTGACACGGCGAACCCTGATCGCCGGCGGCATCGCCAGTGCCGGCGTCACGGTCCTCGCCCCCTCCTCCGCCAACGCCATCGCCTACCCGTTCACCCTCGGCGTCGCGTCCGGTGAGCCCGCGCCGGACGGCTTCGTGATCTGGACCAGACTCGCCCCCAGCCCGCTCAACGCCGACGGCCTGGGCGGGATGTCCAGCGCGAACGTGGCCGTGGACTGGCAGGTCGCCACCGACCAGCGGTTCGCGACGGTGGTGCGCTCCGGGACGTTCACCGCCACCCAGTCGTGGGCGCACAGCGTGCACGTCGAGGTCACCGGCCTGGAGCCGGGCCGCGAGTACTACTACCGGTTCCGCGCGCTGGGTTACCTCTCGCAGGTCGGCCGCGCCGTCACCGCGCCCGCCGTGGGCACCTCGCCCGCGCTGACCATGCTGTTCACCTCGTGCTCGCACTACGAGGCCGGGTACTTCACCGCCTACCGGCGCATGGCCGAGGAGAACCCGCACCTGATCCTGCACCTGGGCGACTACATCTACGAGGGTGCGGCGTCCACCACGAACGTCCGCAAGCACGCCCCCACCGTCGAGATCGACGACCTGGCCGACTACCGCGTGCGGCACGCCCAGTACAAGGGCGACCCGGACCTCCAGGCCGCGCACGCCGCCGCGCCGTGGCTGGTCGTGTGGGACGACCACGAGGTGGAGAACAACTACGCCAACCTCGTCCGCAACGACTCCTCCCCCGCCGGCGACTTCCGGGCGCGGCGGGCGGCGGCGTACAAGGCGTACTACGAGCACATGCCGCTGCGGCCCGCGCAGGCCCCGGTGGCGGAGAACATGCAGCTGTACCGGCGGGTGCGGTGGGGCAGCCTGGCCACGTTCCACATGCTCGACACCCGCCAGTACCGCGACGACCAGGCGTGCGGCGACGGCACCAAGGTGTGCCCGGAGGCCGACGACCCGGCACGCACGCTCACCGGCACGGCGCAGGAGTCGTGGCTGCTCGACGGGATGCGGCAGAAGTCGGCCACCTGGGACTTCCTGGGGCAGCAGGTGTTCTTCGCGCAGAAGCTCGCCTCCGCCGACGGCGCCAAGTCGATGGACTCGTGGGACGGCTACACCGCCAACCGGGACCGGTTGCAGCGCGGGTGGGACGCGGCCGGGTTGCGGAACACCGTAGTGCTGACCGGTGACGTGCACCGGTCGTGGGCGAGCAACCTGATGCTGAACTACAACACCCAGGACAAGATCATCGGCACCGAGCTGGTGACCACGTCGGTGACCTCCGGCGGTGACGGCAACGCGGCCGAGACCGGCCTGTCCAGCCTTAACCCGCACGTGAAGTTCTACAAGAACCTGCGCGGGTACGTCCGCACCGTCACCACCTCCACCCAGATGGCGGTGGACTTCCGCTGCGTGGACAAGGTCACCGCGCGCGACTACCCCGTCAAGACCATCCAGAGCTACGTCATCCAAGCGGGCAACCCCGGATTGCAGGCGCCATGAAGAAGATCCTCGCTCTGACCGCGGCTCTGATGCTGGCGGTGACCGGTACCGCGTCGGCGGCCGTCACGTGGTCCACCGCGAACAGCACGGCGACCGGCGACCAGGACAACGCGGCCGTGTCGGCGGTGCGCAACGGGTGGACCGCCGTGGTGTGGGAGGACGACCGCGACACCGAGACCCCCACCGACCCCGTGCACAGCGACGTGTGGATCAGGCTGTTCAAGGACGGCGTGTCCCGCTACGAGAAGAAGCTGTCCGCCGGCGGCACCGGCAACTGGCGGCACGTGCAGCCCGATGTGGCCGTGCACGACGACGGCAGCGCGGTCGTGGTGTGGGCGGAAGACCCGGACGGCAACGGGTTCTACAACATCGCCGTGCGGGTGGTGCGGACCGACGGGACGATCGCCGGTTCGGCGACCGCGAACGCGTCCTCGGACGGCCAGCAGCTCAACCCGGCCGTGGCCGCCGATCCCGACACCGCCGGGTTCGCCGTGGTGTGGGAGGACAAGCAGTCCACCACCAACCCGACCGTGCGCATCGCGGGTTTCGCGTCGGTGACTTCCAAGACGTACGAGGCCCAGGTGCACAGCTCGGGCGGCACGCACCAGCGTCCGGACGTGGCGATGGGCGCGGCGGGCAACGCCGTCGTCGTGTGGGAGGAGGACGGTGACGGCAACGGCTACTTCAACGTGGGCCGCAAGATCCTGACCCCGTCCGGCGGGGTGAAGCTGGCGCAGGGCGTGGCCAACGCGTCCGGCGGCGGGCAGCAACGCCGTCCGGCGGTGGCGGCGAACTTCAACGGCGACTACGCGGTGGCCTGGGAGACCGACCACACCGGCACGGCCCAGACCGCGGTCCGCTCGTTCCTCGCCTCCGGCACGGCTTCGTCCACTGTGGACACCCTGCTGGCCGGTGCGGACCCGCAGGTGGGCATCGACGACCAGCGCGGCGTGGTGGTCACCACGGTGGTGACGTCGGACGTGTGGACGCAGGGCTTCAACCCCGACGGCTCCACCGAAGGCCGCCTGACCCGCCAGGCCACCGACCAGACCACGACCGGCCGCCAGGACGAGCCCGCGCTGGGCGTGGACGCGTGGGGCCTGATCACCATCGCCTACACCGACGACAACGACGGCAACGGCTTCGACCAGGTCTACCTGGGCACCGGCTGGCAGAACAGCAACTGGTGACCCCTCGGACGGTGCGCTCCCGCTACGGGAGCGCACCGTCCTGGTACTGCTTGGCCAGCCGCTTGGGCGCGCGGCACAGCCACGCCTCCGTGACCAGCTCGGCCAGCTCGTCCTCGCCGATCCGCTCCAGCCGCACCAGCACGCCCGGGAACCCGTCGAAGTGCGGGATGGTGAAGTAGACCTCCGGGTCGTCGGCCAGCAGCGCCTGCTTGACGCCCTCGTCGGCCACGCGGACGCCCAGGATCGGTCCTTCCGGCACGGTGCCGCCCAGGTCCTCGCGGTCGCGCTTGCGCAGCGGTCGGTCCCACACGAACGTCTTGTCCTTGACCCGCCAGGCGGGCAGCCCGTCGTAGGAGGGGTGCTCGGCGGTCTCCGGCAGCGCCAGGGCGATCCGGCGCACGTCGTCCCAAGTGGCCATGGCGCAGCCTAACCCTCCACTTTGATCGTTGGCATGACCAACGATTGACTGCTAACGTTGGCGTCACCAACATTGGACAGACCAACGGAGCACGCCGTGATCGAGCCCTTCACGCTGGACGTCCTCCAGTCCGACCTCGACGACCTCATGGACCGCCTCGCCCGCACCCGCTGGCCCGACGAGCTCCCCGAGGCCGGCGGCGACTACGGCATCCCCCTGGCCCGCGTGCGGGACCTGGTCGAGCGCTGGAAGTCTTTCGACTGGCGGGCCGTCGAGGCCAAGCTCAACGCATACCCGCAGTTCACCACCACCATCGACGGCCAGACCGTGCACTTCCTCCACGTCCGCTCCGACCGCGACGACGCCCTGCCCCTGGTCCTCACCCACGGGTGGCCGAGCTCGGTGCTGGACTTCCTGGACGTCATCGAGCCCTTGCGCCGGGACTTCCACCTGGTCATCCCGTCCGTCCCCGGCTTCGGCCCGTCCGGTCCCACCCGCGAGCGCGGCTGGACCGTCGAACGCGTCGGCCGCGCGTGGGCGGAGCTGATGGACCGACTCGGCTACGACCGCTACGGCGCCCAGGGCGGCGACTTCGGCTCGGGCATCTCCCAGGCGATCGCGGCGGCGGCCCCGGACAAGGTCGTGGGCGTCCACATCAACTACATGCCCACCCCTCCGCCGGCGAGCACCGAGGGCCTGTCGTCGACCGACTTGGAACGCATCGAGCACATCAAGCGGTTCCTGGCGCAGCGCCCCGGCTACCAGGTCATGCACATGACCAAGCCGCAGGTCGTGGCCTACGGGATCACCGACTCCCCGGTCGGCCTGCTGGGGTGGGTGGCGGACAAGTTCTTCGAGTGGCTCGACCCGAGTTCGGACGTCAGCGACGACCGCCTGCTGGAGGCCGTGACTCTCTACTGGCTCACCGGCACCGCGGGTTCCGCGCTGCGCCTGGCCAAGGAGGGTCCCGGCGGCGCGGCCCGGTGCCCGGTGCCGGTGGGCGTGGCGGTGTTCCCGGCGGACATCATCCTGGCCGTGCGCGGGGTGGTGGAGCGGCAGCTCGACGTGCGCCGGTGGACCGAGTTCGACCGCGGCGGCCACTTCCCGGCCCTGGAGGTCCCCGACCTGCTCGCGGAGGACGTCCGAGCGTTCTTCGCCGAACTGCGCTAGACCACCAGTGACACCCCGGTCGCCGTCACGACGACGGCGACCGCCCCGTCCAGCACCCGCCACGCCGAAGCCCGCGCGAACACCCCCGACAACCACCGCGCACCGAACCCCAAGCAGCAGAACCACAGCACGCTCGCCGCCATCGCCCCCACCGCGAACCACCACCGCCGGTCGCCGAACCCGGTGGACGCGGTGCCCAGCAGGAGCACGGTGTCCAGGTAGACGTGCGGGTTGAGCCAGGTCAGCGCCAGGCACGTCAGGATCGTCCCGCCCGCGCCCCCGACCAGCACCCCCGGCCGCAGCATCCGCCGCACCGCCAGCACCCCGTACCCGACCAGGAACGCCGCGCCGAACCAGCGCACCACCTCCAGCACCACCGGCCACGCCGACAGCACCGTCCCCACCCCGCCCACACCCACCGCGATCAACACCGCATCGGACGCGGCGCAGATCGCCACGATCGCCACCACCCCTTGGCGCAGCACGCCTTGCCGCAACACCAACGCGTTCTGCGCCCCGATGACGACGATCAACGACAACCCCATGCCCAAGCCGGCCAGCAACGCGTGCATCACGTCCACCGACGCTAAGAACGCATCAAGGATTAGGCCAGCTAAACTTCCTTAAGTATCGTTAGCAGCCGTGATGCTGGACCCGGAAGCCGTCAAGACCCTCCTGGCCGTCGTGGACGAGGGCACCTTCGACGCCGCCGCCAAGGCCCTGCACGTCACCCCCAGCGCGGTCAGCCAGCGCATCAAGGCGTTGGAGCAACGCACCGGCCGGGTCCTGCTGGTGCGCACCAAACCCGCACGGCTGACCGAGTCCGGCCAGGTCATCGCCCGCTACGGCCGCCAACTGGCGCTGCTGGAACAGGACACCGCCGCCGGCCTGGGGCTCACCGAACGGCCCACGGCGATCCAGGTGGCCGTCAACGCCGACTCGCTCAACACGTGGTTCCGGGACGTGGTCCGCGAACTGGCCGGCGACGACGACATCGTGCTGGGCGTCCTGCGCGACGACCAGGACCACACCGCCGAAGCCCTGCGCCAAGGCCTGGTGGTCGCCGCCGTCACGTCCTCACCGCAACCGGTGCAGGGGTGCAGCGTCCGTCCGCTGGGGAGCATGCGCTACCACGCCGTGGCCAACAAGACCTTCGCGAAACGCTGGCAGGGCAAGGACTTGTCCACCGTGCCCGTGGTCGTGTTCGACGACAAGGACGACCTCCAGGACGCCTTCTGCCGCCGCATCACCGGCAAACAAGCCTCATCCCACCGCCACTACCTGCCCGACGGCCCGGTCTTCGAAGACGCCGTCGTCGCGGGCGCGGGCTGGGCGCTGCTCAGCGAACACCAGGTCAAGCGCCACCGCGGCCTGGTCCACCTCTACCCGGACGACCCGGTGGACGTGCCCCTGCACTGGCAGCAGTGGAAACTCGACTCCCCACCGCTGCAACGCGTCGCGGACGCCGTTTTCCGCGCGGCGCGAGGCGAACTCCACATCAGCGCACCCGGAACGTGATCCCCGCCTTCACCAGTCGTTCGGTCAACGCGTCACCCATGGCCACCGCCGTGGTCACCTGACCGGACGTCTCCGGCAGGGAGTCGAAAGCCAGGCACAGCGCGGACTCGCCGAGCATCTTCGCCGTCTCCCCGTAGCCCGGGTCGCCGCCGGAGACCTCGGTGACCACCCGCTTCCCGCCGCCCTCGCCGTAGAACAGCACCTTGAACCACGACCGCGCCCGCTGCGCCTCGCTCGGACCCGACCCGGGCTTGCGCCGGTCCAGCAGCCACCGCCGCACGGGCGGCACCTGCGCCAGCCCCATCAAGGCGCCCACGCCGCCGACCACGCCCACCGCGACCGGCAGCCGGCGCACCGCGATGTGGTGGCTGTAGGTGAACTCCGGCCCGTACCGGTCCAGCGCGGCGGCCGAGCGCAACACGACCTGCGGGTCGATGGTCGGGGCGGGCAGCACCCACGCGCCCACCCGCCGGTCGTACCGCGGCGCACCGACCTTCCCGCGCACGACCCGCCCGGACGGCCGGCCTTCCACCGACCGCCGCCGCCGCGCCACCTCCGCCATCGACCGCCAGCGGGAGAACGCGGTGACCGCCGAGTGGAACGTCCCGCCCGAGAACGTCCCCGACGCGGTGACGAACCCCTCCACCGCCAGCGGCACGCCCTCGGGCAGGTGGCCGACCGTGAAGTGGACACCGAGGTCGTAGGGGACGGAGTCGAAGCCGCACGCGTGCACCAGCCGCGCCCCGGACTCCACGGCGGTCGCGTGGTGGCGCAGGTAGGTCCGGTCGACGAACTCGGGTTCGCCGGTCAGGTCCACGTAGTCCGTCCCGGCCCGCGCGCACGCGGCCACGAGCCCGTCCCCGTAGTGGATGTACGGCCCGACGGTCGTGATGACGACCCGCGTGGACTCGGCGACCGCGCGCAGGGAGGCCGGGTCGGTCACGTCCGCGACCAGCACATCGGGCTCTCCCGGCAGCGACGACCGCACGGCGTCGAGCTTGCCCCGATCCCGCCCGGCCAGCGCCCAGCGCGCACCGGCGGGCAACTGCCGCGCCAGGTACTCGGCGGTCAACCGGCCGGTGAAGCCCGTGGCACCGAACAGCACCAGGTCGTACATCCGCAAGCCCTCCCGAGGTTCTTCCACAACGACAACGACGTCATCGCCGGCGGGTGACGGCGTTCGCGAGCAGTTCACCATCCCGCCGCCGGGCGCTCACGCCACCGTGCCCACGCGTCCCTACCGTTCGCCGGGCCCTTGTCCGGTAGATCAGGAAGCGAAGGGTTTCGGCATGCAGGGTCGCAAGGCCAGGCTCCCCCTCGCGGTCGTCGCCGTCGGCGTCGTCACCGCGACCACCCTCACCGTCATCGCCAGCTCCGACCAGCTCCCGACCGCCTCGGCGGCCACGTCCACGTTCACCCCGAGCGCGGACACCTACGTCGACAGCTCGGCCGCGGGCACCAACTACGGCACCTCCGGCCAGCTCGGCGTGGACAACTCGCCGATCAAGCGGATGTTCCTGAAGTTCGTGGTGTCCAACGTGTCCGGCACGGTCACCAGCGCGAAGCTGCGCGTCCACACCGACAACGTCGCCGGGGCGCAGAGCCCCAACGGCGGCACCTTCAAGTCGATGACCAACACCACGTGGTCGGAGACCGGTGTCACCTACAACAACCAGCCCGCCATCGACGGCGCCACGCTGGGCTCGCTGGGCTCCGTGGCCCAGAACGCCTGGTACGAGGTCGACGTGACCTCCTACGTCAAGGGCAACGGCACCTTCAGCATCGGTGTCACCTCCTCCAGCAGCGACGGCGCCGACTACGACTCCCGTGAGTCCGGCTCGACCACCGCTCCGCAGCTCGTGGTCACCACCGGCACCACCACCACGACGACGACCGCGCCGCCCAGCGGTGACCCGGTGCTCGTCGGCGCGGGTGACATCTCCAACTCCGGCTCCGGCGACAGCGCCACCGCCGCCCTGCTCGACGGCATCTCCGGCACGGTGTTCACCGCCGGCGACAACGTCTACGACAGCGGCACCACCTCGGAGTTCACCACCTACTACGACCCGACGTGGGGCCGCCACAAGGCGCGCACCCGCCCCTCGCCGGGCAACCACGACTACAACACCTCCGGCGCGAGCGGCTACTACGGCTACTTCGGCTCGCTGGCCGGCACGGCGGGGCAGGGCTACTACTCCTACGACCTGGGCAACTGGCACATCGTCGCGCTGAACTCCAACATCAGCATGTCGGCCGGTTCGGCGCAGGAGACGTGGCTGCGCAACGACCTGGCGGCCAACACCAAGCCGTGCACGGCGGCGTACTGGCACCACCCGCTCTACACCTCGGGCGCCAACCACGCCCCGAACACCGCCACGCGCCCGCTGTTCCAGGCGCTGTACGACTACAACGCCGACCTGGTGCTCACCGGCCACAACCACCAGTACGAGCGGTTCGCGCCGATGAACCCGACCGGCGGCCTGGACACCACCCGCGGCATCCGGTCGTTCGTCGTGGGCATGGGCGGCGCGAGCCACTACAGCTTCGGCACCATCCAGCCCAACAGCGAGGCGCGCAACAGCGACACCTACGGCGTGATCAAGCTGACCCTGCACAGCAACAGCTTCGACTGGCAGTTCGTGCCGGAGGCGGGCAAGACCTACTCCGACAGCGGAACCCAGGCCTGCCACTAGTCGCACCCCGCCGCACCCGGTCCGCGCGTGGGCCGGGTGCGGCACCCCTCGGGTTGGAGGCAAACCGCCGTGTACCTGTCCACGATCGACCGCCCGAAGACCGCGGGCTGGAAGGGCCTGAGCGGCACCGTGTTCGCGCTCGGCGCGGTCAGCCTGGTCACCGACGTCTCGTCGGAGATGGTCACCGCCGTCCTGCCGCTCTACCTCGTCATCGGGCTCCAGCTCAGCCCCGCCGCGTACGGCGTGGTCGACGGCCTGTACACGGGCGCGACGACGATCCTGCGGCTGGTCGGCGGCTACCTCGCCGACCGCACCACCAAGCGCAAGGCCGTGGCGGGCTTCGGGTACGGCCTGTCCGCGGTGGCCAAGCTCGGGTTGCTGGTCGCCGGCACGTCCACGGCGTTGCTGGGCGCGGTGATCACCGCCGACCGGGCGGGCAAGGGTCTGCGGACCGCTCCCCGGGACGCGCTGATCACGTTGTCCACACCGGAGAAGGACCTCGGGCGGGCGTTCGGCGTGCACCGGGCGATGGACGGGGTGGGCGCGTTCCTCGGTCCGCTGGTGGCGCTGGCGGTGCTCGCCGCGGCCGGCAACTCGTTCGACTCCGTTTTCGTCACGAGCTTCTGCATCGCCGCCATGGGCGTGGTGGTCCTGGTGGTGTTCGTCCGCGACCACCGGGCGCCCGTGCCGGCCAAGCCGGTGCGTCCCTCGGCGGCCTTCGGTCTGTTGCGCGACGCTCGGGTTCGGCGGGTAGTGCTGGCGGCCTCGGTGCTGGGGTTGGCCACGATCGGCGACGGGTTCGTGTACCTGTTGCTGCAGAAGCGGGAGAACCTGGCGGTCGGCTGGTTCCCGTTGCTGGCGGTCGGGACGAGCCTGGTCTACCTGCTGCTGGCTGCACCGCTGGGCGCCTTGGCCGACCGGGTCGGGCGGCTGCCGGTGATGCTCGGCGGGTACGCCTGCCTGGCCGCCGCGTACCTGCTGGTCTTCGGCCCGCTCGGCGGGTGGCCGCTGGTGGTGGTCGTGGTGCTGCTGTACGGGGTGTTCTACGCCGCCACGGACGGGGTGCTGATGGCGTTGGCCGGGCCGTTGCTGCCGGAGTCCCTGCGCACCACCGGTATCGCTTTGATCCAGACCGGGCAGGCGTTGGCGTACCTGGGTTCCTCGGTGCTGTTCGGCCTGGCCTGGCAGTTCTGGGGCCCCGAAACCGCCACCCGCGCCGCCGCCATCGGCGTCGCCGTAGCCCTCCTCGCCACCTTCAGCCTGCTCTCCCCCTCCAACCTGCTCGGACGCCGCTCATGACCTCCACCCGAACCCGCCTCACCGTGACCGCCGTCGCCGCCCTCGTGCTGGGCGGCGTGGCCGTCGGCTACACCGCCCTGTCCGCCCAGCCACGCGGCGGCGCCCCGACCGGTAGCGTGACCGGCCCGAAGATCCAGGTGCTCAGCAACGGCGTCCTGTCCACCGTGTCGCGCACCGACCCGTCCGGCCCGCGCGAGCTGACCGACCAGCGCTGCGACCGCGCCTACGCCGCCGGCGGCACCATCTCGTGCCTGCGTCCGGCCGGAGCTCTGAAGGCCGGCGAGCTGGCGGTGTTGGACTCAGGGCTCAACGTGGTCAAGACCGTGCCCCTGACCGGCTTCCCGAACCGGACGCGCGTGTCGGCCAGCGGACGGATGGTCGGCTGGACCCTCTTCGTGGACGGCCACTCCTACGCCGCCAACGGCTTCTCCACCAGCACCGGCATCCTCGACGTGCGGACCGGGACCGTGGTGCCGTCACTGGAGGAGTTCACCGTCGTCGGCGAGGCCGGCGCGGACCGGAACTTCTGGGGCGTCACGTTCACCTCCGACGACAACCGCTTCTACGCCACCATGTCGACCGGCGGACACCGGTACCTGGTGGAGGGCGACTTCGCGGCGCGCACCCTGAAACCGTTGGTGGACAACGTGGAATGCCCTTCGCTGTCACCGGACGGCACCCGGATCGCGTACAAGGCGGCGGTGAACGGCGACCCGCAGCAGGGCTGGCGGGTCTCGGTCATGGACCTGGCCACGCGCTCGATCACACCACTGGCGGAAAACCGGTCGGTGGACGACCAGCCGGCGTGGCTCGACGGATCGACCGTCGCCTACGGGATGCAACGGCCCGACGGGACCAACGACGTGTGGTCCGTGCCGGCGGACGGCACCGGCACCCCCGCGGTCCTGATCCCGGAGGCCAACTCCCCCGCACCACTCTGACCCGGTCCGCATAGGCAGGTTGACCCGGCCGGCGGGTTTCGCGTGTGGCCCGCTCGGTGGGAAAATCGCAGGTGACAACGTTGTCATCCCCTCCTACCCTGCGGGAGGAAGAGCCATGCGCCTGCGTTCCCCTGCGCTCGCGTTCCTGACGTTCGCGGCCCTCGCCGTGCCGCTGTCCGGCACGGCCTCGGCGATCACCGACCCCGCCCAGCACGTCGACCCGTTCGTCGGCACCAAACCCGGCGGCCCCGACTTCGGGCACGGCGGCGGTGCGGGCAACACCTTCCCCGGTGCGGTCGCCCCGTTCGGGATGCTCCAGTGGAGCCCGGACACCGTCACCCACCAGCACGGCGGCTACCACTACGACGACAACCGCATCCGGGGCTTCAGCCTCACCCACCTGTCCGGTCCCGGGTGCAGCGACTTCGGCAACGTCCCCTTCATGCCCGTCCTGGGCACCAGCCCGGTCTCCTACTCCACCTTCAGCCACGCCAACGAGCAGGCGAGCCCCGGCTACTACTCCGTCGCGTTCGACAACGGCATCCGCACCGAACTGACCGCCAACCAGCGCTCCGGCATCGCCCGCTTCACCTACCCCGCCGGGCAGAAGGCTTCCCTGTCCGTGGACGCCGCCCGCGCCTTCAACGCGGCCGGCGGGTCCATCACGGTCGGCACCAACTCCCTGTCCGGCTACACCGACAGCGGCGGGTTCTGCGGCGCGGGCAACCGGTACCGGCTGCACTTCCACATCACGTTCGACCGCCCGTTCAGCACGGCCGGCGTCCTCCAGGGCGACACCGTCGACACCACCCGCCGCAAGGTCGAGGGCAGCTCGAACGGCAGCGTGCCGCCCGCGCCGAAGACCGCGCAGACGCAGGGCGTACCGCCGGCACCGGCCGCCACCCAGGACGTGCAGCCGTTCGCCGCCGCCGCGTTCGTGTCGTTCGACGCGACCACCGTCACCGCCCGCGTCGGCATCTCGTTCGTCAGCCTCGACGGCGCGAAGGCCAACCTGTCCGCCGAGACCGGCACGAAGTCGTTCGACGAGGTCCGCGCCCAGTCCCGGGCCGCGTGGAACGGCTGGCTGAGCCGCATCGACGTCACCGGCGGCACCACCACCCAGCTGCGCACCCTCTACACGTCGTTGTACCACTCGCTGCTGCACCCCAACGTGTTCAGCGACGTGGACCGCCGGTACACCGGGTTCGACAACCAGGTCCACACCGCCACCACCACCCAGTACGCGAACTTCTCCGGCTGGGACGTCTACCGGTCCCAGATAGCTCTCATCGCCCTGCTGGCACCACAAGAGGCCGCCGACATCGCCCAGTCGGCCGTCAACCAGGCCGCGCAGGGCGGGTACTTCGACCGGTGGACCGTCGCCAACGGCGGCACGGGCGTGATGAACGGCGACCCGATGGCCGTCATCGTGTCCACGATCCACGCGTTCGGCGGCACGTCCTTCGACACCGCCCAAGCCCTGACCCGCATGGTCAACGGCGTCAACGACATCCGGCAGCGGCCAGGGTGGTTGCAGTTCAACAACTACGGTTATGTCCCGACCGGTCTGCCGGACGTCTGGGGTTCGGCGGCCACGACCCTGGAGTACACCAGCGCGGACTTCGCCATCTCCCAGTTCGCCGCACGCCTGGGCAACACCGCCACGGCGGAGAACTTCCTGCGGCGAGCGCAGAACTGGCGCAACATCTTCGAGTCCGGCGCGAAGTACCTCAAGCCGCGCAACGCCGATCTGACGTGGCCCGCGTTCAGCCCGACGCAGGAGAACGAGTATGTCGAGGGCAACGCCGCCCAATACACGTGGATGGTCCCCTACAACCACCGTGGGCTGTTCGACGCCATGGGCGGCAACGCGAACGTAGTGTCCCGTTTGGACACTTTCTTCACCGAGTTGAACGCCGGCCCCAAGAAGCCTTACGCGTACCTGGGCAACGAACCGACGCTGAACACGCCGTGGGCCTACGCCTACGCCGGTGCGCCCGCCAAGACGCAGGACGTCGTGCGCCGCGCGTTGACGTCGATCTTCCGGCCGGTTCCGGAGGGCCTGGTCGGCAACGACGACCTCGGCCAGATGTCGTCGTGGGCGGTGTGGGCGGCGCTCGGCATGTACCCGCAGACCCCGGGACGGGCAGAATTGGTGCTGGCCAGCCCGCAGTTCCCGGCCGTCCGGATCACGCGCGGCAACGGGCGCACCATCACCATCACCGCGCCGGACGCGTCGGACACCGCGAAGTACGTGCAGTCCCTGCGCGTGAACGGGGTCGCGTCGAGCAAGCCGTGGCTGCCCGCGTCCCTGGTCAGCGACGGCGGGACGGTCGAGTTCACCCTCGGCACCACCCCCTCGTCCTGGGGCACCGCGCCGGCCGACGCACCGCCGTCGCACGACGTCGGCCCGTACCCGGCGCGTTCGGGTGCCATCACCGGCTTGGCCGCCAAGTGCGCCGACGCGGACCCGAGCATCGCGGGCAACGGGGCGCCCGTGCGGCTGTGGGACTGCAACGGCACCCCCGCCCAGCAGTGGACGCTGGCGTCGGACGGCACGGTCCGCGCCCTCGGCCGGTGCCTCGACGTCAGCGGCAGCGGCCGGGCCAACGGGACGAAGGTCCAGTTGTGGGAGTGCAACGCCACGGGCGCCCAGCAGTGGTGGCCGCGCGGCGGTGCGCTGGTGAACCCGCCGTCCGGCAAGTGCCTGGACGTGCCGAACAGCAACACCGCGAACGGCGTCCAGTTGCAGATCTACGACTGCAACGGCACCGGCGCCCAGCAGTGGAAGCTGCCTTAGGTCTCGTGGGCCGTCCTCACGCCGTGAACCAGGGCGTGAGGACGGCCCGGCCGTCGTCGCCGACCAGTCGCAGCCGGACGGTCGGGTGCGGCAACTCGGGCACCACCACCCAGCCGTCCTCCCCGATCGGGACCCGCACCTCCCCCACCGGCGTCTCCACCACGACCTCACCGGACGCGCCCCCGACCAGCGCGCGCAACCCGCCGGCCCCGGCCTGGACGTCCACCGACACCGCGTCGGTCTCGAAGGCCAGCACATGGGTGTCGTCGCCGCCGGAGCGGACCAGCTGCGGCGAGTCCCACGAGTCGTGCACCAACTCGGCCAGCTCCTCGTCCAGCCGCCGGGTCGTGAACGCGGCCCGCGCCGCGCTCTCCACCCACGCGGGCACGGGGTCCACCCGGCTCGCGATCGACCGCAACCGCTCGACCAGCTCGTCGTCGTCCATCACACCTCCTCGGCGAGCTTGCGCAACCGGTCCAGGCACCGACCCCGCGAGGGCCCGATGCTGCCGACCGCGATGTCCAGGACCCGGGCGATCTCGGCGTAGGAGGGTGGCGGGTCGGCCATCAGGAGCCGGATCAACCGCCGACACGCCTCCGGCAACCGGTCCACCGCCCGCCACAGCGCCAAGTCCCGTTCGGCCAGCAACAACGCGTCGTCCAGCGGCGGGGCGTCGTCGGCCACGTCGGGCGGCTCCTCGTCGGCCGCCCTGCGCCGCTCGGCCCGGCGCAGCAGCTGGAGGCACTCGCGCCGGGCGGTGGTGGCGAGCCAGGCGGCCAGTCGGTCGGGCTCGGTGACCGTGTCGAGCTTCTCGACCAGCTTCAACCAGGTGTTCTGGACGACGTCGGCGCAGTCGGCGGTCCCGAGCCGGAAGCCGCGGGCAACGGACCAGAGCAGGGGTGTGTACCGAGCCACCAGCTCGTTCCACGCCGCTTGGTCACCCCGGGCGGCGGCGGAGAGCAGCGATGCGTTGTCCTCGCCCACAAGGCCGGATTGTTCCGCACACACTCCCATGCCAACCAGATGCCCCACCCGGACGTGCTGATGCACGACCACGGCCGGGTTCGATCCGGGAGCATTGCGCAAAACTGCTCACCCGCCGAACAGCGCGGTGTCAGACCTGCACGACCTCGACCCCGCGCTCGCGGAACCGGCGCACGTCCTCCTCCCGCGCGTCGGTGTCCGTCACCAGCACGTGCACCTGCGTGATCGGGCAGATCGACGCGAACGCCCGCGCCCCGATCTTCGACGAGTCCGCCACCACCACGACCCGCCGCGCCCGTTCCGCCAGCATCCGGTTGATGTCCGCCTCACCCTCGTGATGAGCGGACGCACCGGCGTCGGGGTCGATCGCGTCGACACCCAGGAACGTCACGTCCAGGCTCAACCCGCTCAAGATCCGCCCAGCCAGGGGCGACATCAGCTCATAGGACTGCGGTCGCGCCACACCACCGGTCACCACGAGCTTCACCTGCGGCCGCACCGCCAACTCGTTGGCGATGTTCAGCGCGTTCGTCACGACGGTGATCACGCCGTCGCCCTCGGCCCCGCCGACATCCGCACTGGTCATCAACGCCCGCGCGACCTCGGTGGTCGTGGTGCCGCCGTTCATCCCGACGACCGCGCCGCGGTGCACCTGTTCCGCCGCCGCGCGGCCGATGCGTTGCTTCTCGCCGGCCCGGCGCACGGTCTTGTAGCGCAACGGCAGGTCGTAGGCGACCGAGTGCGCCACGGCCCCGCCCCGCGTCCGGGTGAGCAGTTGCTGCTCGGCCAGGTGGTCGAGGTCGCGGCGGATCGTCGCGCCGGACACCGCCAGTTCCTCGGCGATGTCGTCGACCTCGATCTTGCCGCGCTCGGCCAGCAGCTCCAGCAGCGCGTTCAACCGCTCGTACCGATTCACGGGGCTACCTCCTGTGCATGAACATTAATGCACATTACAGATGCGCAAAAGTGCGTCCGCTGAACACACGCTCACAGCGTCTCGACACGCACCTGGTCGTGCAGCTTGCGCAGCAACGGCACGTCCACGCTGCCCGCGACCGGCGCCGCCACCGCCGCAGCCGACCAGGCGACCGCCGCGCGCAACCGCATCGGCCACGACGACTGCTCGACCAGCCCGTTCGCCAGCGCCGCGACGGCCGCGTCCCCGGCTCCGGTCGGGTTGCCGCGCACCGGGAACGGCGGCACGGCCCGCCACCGGCCCTCCCCCGTCACCGCGACCATCCCTTCCGGACCCAACGACAACACCACCGCCCCGGCACCCAGCGACCGCAGCCGTTCCGCGCCCTCCACGACATCCGCGCAGTCCACGACCTCGCGCAACTCCGCCGCGTTCGGCTTGAGCACATCCGCCCCGGCCGCCGCGGCAGCCAGCAAAGCCGGCCCGCTGGTGTCCACGACGACGGGCACCCCCGCGTCCCGAGCCGCCGCCACGACCCGCGCGCACGTGTCCCGGGGCGTCGCCTGGGGCAGGCTGCCCGAGCACACCAGCGCGGACGCCTCGGGCAACCGCCCCCGCACCAGGTCGAGCAGCTTGTCCCACTCGGTGTCCAGCAGCGCCGCGCCGGCCTCGTTGAACAGGGTCGCGTCCTCGTCGTCCACCACGGCCACGGTCATCCGCGTCGGCGCGTCCACGACCAGCAACGCGTGCGGCAACTCGGAGGCCACCAGGTCCGCGCGCAGCGACTCGCCCAGCACCCCGCCCACCGGCCCGACGGCCAGCGTCGCGATGCCCATCTCGTGCAGCACGCGGCTGACGTTGAAACCCTTGCCGCCGGCCCGTTCCCGCACCGACCGCACCCGGTGGGTCGTCCCCGGCACGAGCCGCTCCACCCGGTAGCTGACGTCCAGCGCCGGGTTCGGGGTCACGGTGAGGATCACCGGACGCTCCCGGCGGGCACCGCGTCCAGCACGCCCAGCAGCCGCGCCACCTCGCCCGCCATCCGGTCCCGCGCCGGACCGAGGTACTTGCGCGTGTCCACCAGCTTGGCGTCGCCGAGCCGGTCGCGGACCTCGTCGGTGAAGACCTTGTTGAGGTGCGTGGAGATGTTCACCTTCGTGATGCCCGCCGCCACCGCGCGCCGCAGGCCCTCGTCCGACACGCCGGAGGAACCGTGCAGCACCAGCGGGACGTCCACAGTGGACTTGATCGCGGCGATGAGGTCGTAGTCCAGGGCCGCGTCCCGCGTGGTCATCGCGTGCGAGCTGCCGACCGCGACGGCCAGCGCGTCCACGCCCGTGGCGGTCACGTACTCCTTGGCCTCGCCGGGGTCGGTGCGCACGCCGGGCGCGTGCACGCCGTCCTTGCCGCCGACCTCGCCCAGCTCGGCCTCCACCCAGATGCCGCGGGCGTGGCAGAACTCGGCGACCTCCCTGGTCTGCACGACGTTCTCGGCGTAGGGCGCGGTCGAGGCGTCGAACATCACCGACCCGATCCGGTGCAACGCCCCCTCCCGCACCAGCGGCACGGACTCGATGTGGTCCAGGTGCACCGCCACCGGCACCGCCGACTCCGCCGCCACCGCCAGCGTCGCCTCCAGCAGCGGCGCGAGGGAACGGTGGTAGCGCACGCAGTTCTCGCTGATCTGCAACAGCACCGCGGTGCCCGCGCGCTCGGCCCCGGCCACGATCGCGGACGCGTGTTCGAGCTGGATGACGTTGAACGCGCCCACTCCGTGCCCGCCCGCGACGGCGGCGGACACGATGGCGGCGGTAGGCCTCAGCACAATGCACTCCTCTTGGCCGCGAGCAGGGCCGCGCCACGGCAGCCGGCCAGCCCGCCGAGTTCGGCCGCCACCAGGCGCGGCCGGCGTTGGAAGGTCAGGCGCTCGCGCAGCGCCTCGGTCAGGGGCCGCAGCAGCACGTCGCCCGCCGCGGACAGCCCGCCGCCGACGACCACCACCTCCGGCGCGAGCACGCTCGCCGTCCAGGCCAGCGCGTGCGCAAGGCCTTGCACAGCGTCGTCCCACACGCGCACGGCGTCGGCGTCGTCGCGAGCGACCAGCCGTGCCACGTCCGCGGCTTCGGCGGGTGTGCCGGTGCGGGCGGTGTAGCGGCGGGCGATCGCGGACGCCGAGGCGATCGCCTCCAGGCACCCCGTCCGCCCGCACGCGCACGGCTCGTCGTGGCCCACGTCGACGTGCCCGATCTCCCCGGCGTACCCGCCGGCGTCGTGCACGCGCCCGCCCAGCACGAGCGCCGCCGCGATACCGGTCCCGATCGGCAGGAACAGCGAGTCCCGCACCCCGCGCCCGCCGCCGAACGCGGACTCCGCCAGCCCGCCCGCGCGCACGTCGTGCCCGAACGCGGTCACCCGGCCGAGCCGGTCGGCGAGCAGGGCGGCGAACGGCACGTCCCGCCACCCGAGGTTCTCCGACCACACCGCCACACCGCGCGCGTCGTCCACGATCCCGGGCACGACCACGCCGACGCGCGCCGCCCGCTCCGGGTCCAGCTCGCCGACCAGCCCGGCCACGACGTCGAGCACGCCGGCCACGACGTCCGGCCCAGGGCGGGGTGTGGGCGCGGTGGCCTGCGCGAGGACCCGATCGCCGTCGACGAGCACGGCCTTGGTGGCCGTACCGCCCACGTCGACCCCGACCACCAGCTCCACCCGCGCACCACCTGTTCACGACTGCGCTCAACTGCGCGCAATCATGCACTTTTGGTCAGAGAATGCGCAAGGAGCGTGCAGGCTCAGGCGCTGGCCGCGACCGGCACCACCACCGCCGGCGGCACCTTCAGCAGCTCGCGGACCACCCGTTGCACCAGCGGGTGGACCTGGACGAACCCGTCCCGGTGGGTCACCAGGTGCACCCGGTGCAGGGCGCGCAAGGCCGGCAGGTCGTGTCCGTGCAACAGCACCTCTTCAGGGATGCCGTCAGACCCGAGCAACGAGACAAGTTCGAGCATCGCCGGCGCACCCGGTGACAACACCCGCGCCGCCTCCACCGCCCGTGCCACGACCTCGGTGACCGTGCCGTCGTGCTCGTCGGCAGGGGACGAGGGCGGGAACAGTTCGGCCACCGGTCGCCGGCGGTCGGCCAGCCGGTCCAGGTAAGCGGGCACGGTCAGGCCGGTGTCGATGAGGAACGCCGCCGCCTGCGCCAACGCCAACGGGTGACCACCCAGCGCCTCGGCCAAGGCCTCCAGGTCGGACACGTCGTGCCGGGGATCGACCGACAACCGCTCCACGAGATACCCGGCGGCTTCCTCCCGCGTGAACACCCCGACCGGCACGACCTTCACGTCCGGGCGCAGCAACACGGCGTCCCGGCGACGGGTGGTCACCAGAGTCCGCCCACACCCCTCGGGCCACAGCCCGGACAGCACGGCCGGGTCGTCGAGGTCGTCCAACACCACCAGCCACGACGTGCTCGTCGTGCGGAGCCACGCCAGGAACAGGTCCGCCGCCTCCTCGTCGGACGCCGCCGGGTTGCCCAACGCCCGCCAGCCGCGCGCATACCCGGCGATCACCGATCGGCGACTCGACGCCGACACCCACACCGCCACCTCGACGCAGGCCCGGCGGAACACCGCGGCGGCCACCTGCGACTTCCCCACCCCACCCGCACCGGTCAGCACGACCCGCCCGACCGCCGACGCCGCCTCGACCACCTCGGGACGTCCGCGCGAAGCCGCCGCCGCGCCGGGCACCTGCCCCACCGCAACCCGCCGCACCACCTCGGGTTGCGCCACCTGGGCCCGCTTCTCCCGCGCCGCGCGCCACAACTCGCGCAGCCGGCCCACGTCCCGCGCACCGCCGGAAGCCAGCACCACCGCGAGCACCGCGTCGAACTCCCTGGGCACGGACCGCCCGCTCACCCACTCGCCGAGCCGCCGCGCGTCCACCGCCACCCGCCGCCCGGACGGCAGCGCCACCCGGCACGCGCGCCGCGCCAGCGCTTCGTCGGTCAAGTCCGGCACCCGCCCGCGCAGGCGCGCGAACGCCGCCGCGAACTCGGACCTCGGGTCGCTCACCGCCGCCCACCTCCCACGACAGCGAGGCTAGGGCGGCCACCGGCCGGTCCTCACCAGGAAGTTTCCGCCGCCTGCCGGCCCAGCTCGGCCCGTGGTCTGAACCGTTGACTTTCGCCGCGCGGCTCTGCAACTCTGCGAACCCAGCACTGCAAAAACTCGACAGCCGAGCGGAACTTCCTGACAAACGACGGGAACAACACGCCCATGTCAACGACGACACGTGCCCCAGCCCTGCTCACCGCCCTCGCCCTGACCGCTCTCTCCCTGGTCACCGCCCCCGCCGCGCACGCGGCCCCGGTCACCCACCTGGACCTGGGCACGCCCACGCGCATCGACCAGGTCAGCCTCACCGCCCCCGACACCGGTGACCGCACCCTCGCCGTGGAAGCCAGCCTCGACGGCCACTCCTATGCCACGCTCGTCCCCACCCGGTCGCACCGGCTCGGCCCCAACCCCACGACCCTGCACCTCGACCCGACGCTGGTCCGACACGTCCGGGTCGTCGGCGAAGCGGCCTCGCTCGACGTCCGCCAGGCGGGCCCCGGCGTCCAGCTCGCCGCCACCTACTCCGCGAGCAGCCACACCGACGTCTACCAGCCCGCCAACGCCGGTGACGGCAACCCCGCCACCTACTGGGAGAGCCGCAACAACGCCTTCCCGCAGTGGATCCAGGCCGACCTCGGCACGGCGAAGAAGGTCGACCGGCTCGTGCTCAAGCTGCCCACGGCCAACTGGGGCGCCCGCACCCAGACCCTCGCGGTGCAGCACAGCGCGGACGGCACGGCGTTCAGCGACCTGGTCCCCTCGGCCGGCTACACCTTCGACCCCGCCACCGGCAACACGGTGACCATCGAGTTCACCGCCGCCACCACCCGGTACGTGCGGCTGCTCGTCACCGGCAACACCGGTTGGCCGGCGGGTCAGCTCGGCGAGTTCGAACTGCACGGTCCCACCGGCGGCGACACCCAGCCGCCGACCGCGCCGACGAACCTCGCCTACACCCAGCCGCAGTCCGGGCAGATCCGTCTGACCTGGACCGCGTCCACCGACAACGTCGGCGTCACCGGCTACGACGTCTACGCCAACGGCACCCTGCGCGCCACGGTCACCGGCACCACCTACACCGACACCCAGCCGGACGGGCTCGCCGTGACCTACCACGTCGTGGCCAAGGACGCCGCCGGCAACACCTCCCCGGCCAGCAACACCGTGACCCGCGGCGGCACCAACAACGAGAACCTGGCGCGCGGCAAGCCGATCACGTCGTCCGGGCACACCCACACCTACGTCGCCGGCAACGCCAACGACGACAACGTGAAGACGTACTGGGAAGGCTCGGCGTACCCGAACACGCTGACCGTGCAGCTGGGCGCGAACGCCGACCTCAGCTCGGTGACCCTGCGCCTGGACCCCGACCCGGTCTGGGGCACCCGCACCCAGAACGTGCAGGTGCTCGGCCGTGAGCAGGGCGCGTCCACGTTCGCGAACCTGGTGTCCGCCAGGGACTACACGTGGAACCCGGCCTCCGGGAACACGGTCACCATCCCGGTGTCCGGGCGGGTGGCGGATGTGCAGCTGCGGTTCACCGCCAACTCGGGTGCGCCCGGCGGGCAGGTCGCGGAGTTCCAGGTGTTCGGCACGCCCGCGCCCAACCCGGACCTCACCGTCACCGGCACGTCCTTCACGCCGGCCGCGCCGGTCGAGACCGACAACGTCACCCTCTCGGCCACCGTCCGCAACGCCGGCACGGCCCCGTCGTCCGCCACCGACGTGACCTTCTTCCTGGGCAACGACTCCGTCGGCACCGCGGAGGTCGGCGCGCTGCAACCGGGCGCGTCCGCGACCGTCACCTTCAACGCCGGCCCGCGCGCCGAGGGGTCGTACGAGTACACGGCGAAGGTGGACGAGACGAAGAAGGTCGTGGAGCAGAACGAGACCAACAACGCCCGCCTCCACCCGGACCGCCTGGTCGTCACCCCGGTCCCCAGCTCGGACCTCCTGGCCTCGCCGACCGCGTGGTCACCGGGCAACCCGGCCAACGGCCAGCCGACGACGTTCACCGTGGCACTGCGCAACCAGGGCACCATCGCCACCGCCGCCACGCAGAACGTCACCCTCACCCTCCTGGACGCCACCACGGGCGCGACCCTGCGCACGTTCACCGCGTCCCGCAACGGTTCCCTGGCCGCCGGCACCACCGCCGGCCCCATCACCCTGGGCACGTGGACGGCGGCCAACGGCAAGTACACCGTCCGCACCTCGATCGCGCCCGACGCCAACGAGATCCCGGCCAAGCGCGCCAACAACACCACCGAGCAACCGCTGTTCGTCGGCCGAGGCGCGAACGTCCCGTGGACGCACGTCGAGGCCGAGGACGGCGTGACGGCCGGCGGTGCGACGAAGATCGGCCCGAACCGCACGATCGGCGACCTGGCCGGCGAGGCGTCCGGCCGCCGGGCGGTGACCCTGAACACCACGGGCGCGTCGGTCGAGTTCACCACCACGGTCCCGACCAACACCCTGGTCACCCGGTTCTCCATCCCGGACGCCCCCGGCGGCGGCGGGATCGACGCCACGCTCAACGTCTACGTCAACGGCACCTTCCACAAGGCCCTCGACCTGACCTCGCGGCACATCTGGCTCTACGGCAACGAGGCCAGCCCGCAGAACTCGCCCGGCGCGGGCGGTCCCCGGCACATCTACGACGAAGCCAACATCCTGCTGTCCAGCACGTTCCCGCCGGGCACCAAGATCAAGCTGCAAAAGGACGCGGCCAACACCACCTCCTACGCCATCGACTTCGTGAACTTCGAGGAAGCGACGGCCCGACCCAACCCCGACCCGGCCCGGTACGTCACGCCCGCCGGTTTCTCCCACCAGGACGTGCAGAACGCCCTGGACAAGTTCCGCATGGACACCACCGGAAACCTGCTCGGCGTGTACCTGCCGGCGGGCCGGTACGAGACCGCGCAGAAGTTCCAGGTGTACGGCAAGCCGGTCCACGTGGTCGGCGCGGGACCGTGGTTCACCCGGTTCTTCGCCCCGTCCGGCCAGGAGAACACCGACGTGGGCTGGCGCGCGGAAGCGTCCGCGAACGGCTCGCTGTTCAGCGGTTTCGCCTACTTCGGCAACTACACCAGCCGCATCGACGGGCCGGGCAAGGTGTTCGACTTCCAGAACGTCTCGAACATCACGATCGAGAACCTGTGGGCCGAGCACATGGTGTGCCTCTACTGGGGCGCGAACACCGACGCCATGACCATCAAGGACTCCCGCATCCGCGACACGTTCGCGGACGGCATCAACATGACCAACGGCAGCACGGACAACCGGGTGGCCAACATCGAGGCCAGGTCCACGGGTGACGACAGCTTCGCCCTGTTCTCCGCCATCGACGCCGGCGGCGCGGACGAGAAGAACAACGTCTACGAGAACCTGACCTCGCTGCTGACCTGGCGTGCGGCGGGCCTGGCGGTCTACGGCGGCTACCTCAACACGTTCCGCAACATCTACATCGCCGACACCCTGGTGTACTCGGGCGTCACGATCAGCTCCCTGGACTTCGGCTACCCGATGAACGGCTTCGGCCCCGACCCGACGACGTTCAGCGGCATCACCCTGGTCCGCACCGGCGGCCACTTCTGGGGACAGCAGACGTTCCCGGCGATCTGGCTGTTCTCGGCGTCCAAGCCGTTCCGGGGCATCCGAGTGCAGGACGTGGACATCATCGACCCGACCTACAGCGGCATCATGTTCCAGACCAAGTACAACGGCACCACGCCGGGGAACCCCATCCAGGACACGGAGTTCCGCAACATCTCCATCACCGGGGCGCACAAGAGCGGTGACGAGTTCAACGCGAAGTCCGGCTTCGGGTTGTGGGCCAACGAGATGCCGGAACAGGGCCAAGGACCGGCCGTGGGCGCGGTGACCTTCTACAACCTGCGGTTCGCTGACAACACCGAGAACATCAGGAACACCACGACCACCTTCAAGATCACCATCAACTGACCCACCGCTGCGGGGGCTCAGGCGAGCCCCCGCAGCATCAACCCCCAGTACAGCCAGGGCAGAACCCGCCGCTTGAAGACGGTGTGGTCGGTGATTTCGCGCATGGTGTTCAGGAACGGGATCGACGGGCGTGGACGTCCCGTGTAGTCGAACTCGGCCAGCAGCAGCGTCCGTCGCCCGGTGGTGATCGGGCAGGACGCGTACCCGTCGTAGACGCCGGGCAGGTCGTGGCCGGCCAGGGACGCCAGCAGGTTGGCCACCACCACCGGGACTTGCTTGCGCACGGCCGCGCCGGTCTTGGAGTTCGGGGTGCCGGCCACGTCGCCCAACGCGAACACGTCCGGGAACTCGTTGTGCCGCAGCGTGGACCCGTCCACGTCCACGTACCCGGACAGTCCGGCCAGCGCGGAGGACTTGATCCAGTCGGGTGCGCTCTGCGGCGGCACGAGGTGGGCGAAGGAGTACGGCAGCGTCGTCACGCCGTCAGGGCCGCGCACCACGACGTCCCGCGAGGACCGCACGGCCACGGCCTCGCTCTCCAGGTGCACGTGGATGCCGTACCGCCGGGCCACGCCCTCCAGCACCGACGCGTACTCCGGCACGGCGAACATCGCGGGCGTGGGCAGCACCAGGTGGATGTCGATGTCCTTCAGCACGCCCGTCTCACGCCAGTGGTCGGCGGCGAGGTAGGCGATCTTCTGCGGTGCCCCACCGCACTTGATCGGGCCGGAGGGCATGGTGAACACGGCCGTGCCCGACCGGGTCCGCTGGATGAACTCCCAGGTCAGCGGCGCGTACGACGCGGAGTAGTTGCTGGCGACGCCGTCGTGGCCGAGTGCCTCGACCAGGCCGTCCAGGCGGTGCCAGTCGAGTTGGAGGCCGGGGCACACGACCAGCCGTGCGTAGCGGAGCGACGTCCCGTCGGCCAGGTCCACCCGCCGCTCGAACGGGTCCACGCCGACCGCGGCCGTCCGAAGCCAGTGCGTTCCGCGCGGCACGAGCTTGCGCATCGGACGGGCCGACGCACCGGCCGGCGCCCGCCCGCCGCCGATCAGCGTCCACAACGGCTGGTAGTGGTGCACGTCGGAGGGTTCCACCAGGGCGACGTCCCGGCCGAGCCGGCGTAATCGGGCCGCCGTGGAGATGCCGGCCGCGCCGCCGCCGATGATCACGACCTCGTGGTGCATGGGGACCTCCCCGCCACCTGAAATGTCCGTACAATGACGCTAGCGCTGGAGGCGGCAGTGCTTCAAGGGAGACTTCGGGCATGACGTCCCGCACGCTGGACCGGTCCGCCTCCACGCCGCTGTGGCGGCAACTCCAGGACGACCTCGTCACCCGGCTGCGGTCGGGCGAGTTCCAGGCGGGCTTCCCCGGCGAGCTCGCCCTCATGGACGACTACGGGGTCAGCCGGCACACCGTGCGGCAGGCGTTGCAGCGGCTGCGTGCCGAGGGCCTGGTGGTCGCCGAACGCGGACGTCAGCCGAGGGTCAGCGCCGCTGCCGCCGTCGAGCAGCCGCTGGACACGCTCTACAGCCTGTTCGCCTCGGTCGAGGCGGCGGGCATGGAGCAGCGCAGCGTCGTGCGGGTGCTCGACGTGCGCGCGGACGGCGTCGTGGCCGACCGCCTCGACCTCGAAGGATCCACCCCGCTGGTGCACCTGGAACGGCTGCGGCTGGCCGATGGGGAGCCGTTCGCGATCGACCGGGTGTGGCTGCCGGCCGACCTCGCGAGGCCGCTGCTGACCGCCGACTTCACGCACACCAGCCTGTACGCGGTGCTCGCGGAACGGACCGGCGTCCGCCTGGACGGGAGCCGGGAGACGATCAAGGCCGTGGTCCCCACCGCCGCCGAACGCGCGCTGCTGGGGTGCGGCCCGGACGTGGCGTGCCTGTCGATCCACCGGCAGGGCAGCTCGGGCGGGCGGCCCGTGGAGTGGCGGCACACGATGGTGCGTGGCGACCGGTTCGCGGTGACCTCCGAGTTCCCGGCGGTGGGTCCCCGGCCGACGAGGTCTGTGACACACCGCTGACGCCACGCGCCCCGGTCCGTCATAATGTACGTACATATGACGGAGGTGCGTGCGATGGACGTCGAGACGATCGGCACCGCTTCGCTGGGCGACCGGAGCTACCTGGTGCACGACGGCGAGGTGGCCCTGGTCGTGGACCCGCAGCGCGACCTGGACCGGGTGGAGGAGGTCGCGGCCCGGCTGGGCGTGCGGATCACGCACGTCGCCGAGACCCACGTGCACAACGACTACGTCACCGGCGGCCTGGCCCTGTCCCGGCGGCACGACGCGCAGTACCTCGTGGCCGCCGCCGAGGACGTGGCCTACGAGCGGCTGGCCGTGCACCCCGGCGACACGCTCTCCGTGGGCGCGTTGTCGGTGACCGCCGTCGCCACCCCCGGCCACACCCCGCACCACCTGGCCTACGTCGTCGGGCGGGACGCTCGGCAGGCCGTGTTCTCCGGCGGCAGCCTGCTGTACGGGTCGGTCGGCCGGACGGACCTGATGTCCCCTTCTCTCACCGTCGACCTGACCCACGCCCAGTACCGCTCGGCACGCGCTTTGGCGTCCCTGGCGCTGGAGACCGCGACCCTGCACCCGACGCACGGTTTCGGCAGCTTCTGCTCGTCGGGTCCGGCGAGCGGGGCGGACGCGTCCACGATCGGCGAGCAGCTGCGGACCAACCACGCGCTCACCGACCCCGACGAGCAGCACTTCGTGACGAGCTTGATCGCGAACCTCAGCGCGTACCCGTCGTACTACTCGCACATGGCGCCCCTGAACCGCGTCGGGCCGTCCGCCGCCGACCTGACCGTGCCGGCACCGCTGCGTCCGGCGGAGGTGGTCGATCGGGTCGCCGCCGGGCACTGGGTGGTGGACCTGCGGTCGCGCGTGGCGTTCGCCGCGGGGCACCTGCGCGGGACGGTCGGCTTCGAGTACGGCACCAGCTTCGCGACCTACCTGGGGTGGATCCTGCCGTGGGGCGAGCCGGTGACGTTGCTCGGGTCGGAGGAGGACGTGCGGGCAGCGATCCGAGATCTGTCCCGCATCGGCATCGACCACCCATCGGCGTCCTTCGGCGACCCCACGTCCTGGCAGACCGCGCCCGACATCGTCTCCTACCGGCGCGCGGGCTGGTCCGCCCTGGTTGACGCCACCTCCCCGGTCGTCCTGGACGTGCGTCGCCCGGAGGAGTTCGCGTCCGGCCACATCGTCGGCGCCCTCAACATCCCCCTGCACGAGTTGCCGCACCGCCTGGGCGAGATCCCGGCCGGCACGGTGTGGGTGCACTGCGCGTCGGGCTACCGGGCGGGCGTGGCGGCGAGCCTGCTGCACCGCGCGGGTCGCGAGGTCGTGCACCTGGACGCCGACTGGTCACAGGTCCACGGCGTGCCGACAACATGACCGCGCTGTGCCTGGCCTTGGTCGCCGGCGCGGTGGTGGGCCTCTCGCTGGGTGCCCTGGGTGCCGGCGGCAGCGTCCTCACCGTGCCCGCGCTGATCTACTTCCTGCACTTCACACCCCAACAGGCGACGACCGCGGCCCTGGCGATCGTCCTCACGACATCCTTGACGGCCCTCTACACCCACGCCCGCGCAGGCGCAGTCCGCTGGCGCCTGGGCCTGCTCTTCGCCGCGGCGGGCGTGGCCCCCGCCGCCTTGGCAGGCACCTACCACTCCCGCCTCCCGGCTACCGCTCTGACCTGCGCTTTCGCCCTCGTCGCCACCGCAGCCGCCGTAGTCATGCTCCGCAAACCCACCCCCACCCAACAGGTCCGCCCCCTACGCGCCGCCGGCGTAGGCGCCGGCTTGGGTGCGCTCACCGGCTTCCTGGGCGTAGGCGGCGGCTTCCTCACCGTCCCGGCCTTGGTAGGCGCACTGGCCGTCCCCATGACCACCGCCGTAGGCACCAGCCTCTTGGTGATCAGCGTCAACGCCGGCACCGCCTTCGCCGTCCGCCTGGGCACGGTCGCCACCCTGAACTGGACGTTGATCGGCCCCTTCGCCGCGACAGCCCTGCTAGGCGCGTGGGACGGCAAGCGCCTGGCCACCAAGATCCGCCCCACCACGCTGCGCAAACTCTTCGCCATCACCCTGCTAGGCGTAGCGGCCTTCATGCTCACCGACGCCCTACTCCTCTAACCCCCACCCCGCCACGCACGCCAGCACCCGACCCCACCCCGCCACGCCCACCCCACCACGCACGCCAGCACTCCACCCCGGCCCAGCCCCAGCCGCACCCCAGCCGCAGCCGCACCCCCAGCCGAAGCTTCGCGCCGATCCCACTCGCGCTGACCCACGGGCGAGCATGTGGGCGTCCCTCGCGCGCCTGCGGCGACTCCCCTGCGCGGCGCCGGCGGCTACCTCACGCGCGGCGCGGGGCTTCCTCGCGCGGCCCCGGCGGCTACCTCACGCCCGGCTGCGGCGGCTGCCTCGCGCCGGCGGCGGCTCTCGCGCGCGGCTTCGGCGGCTGCATCACCCGGCTGCCGCAGCTACCTCGCGCGGCTACCGCACCACCGACCGCCAAGCGCGCCCCGAATCAGCCCTTTGGCCCCGGCCCTGACTCCGACCTCCGGCCTCCGGCCACCGCCGTTCCGCGTCCGGTCACCGCGGTCCCGCGCTCCAGGCCCAAGCCCAAACCCAGGCCCCGTCCCGCGCCGACCTTCCTATTCACGGGACGCGCGAGTCGGCAGTTGGTCGCAGATCCTGCATGTCACACGATCGGGTGACCTTGTCGATCACAGCCCCGCCACCCTACCAACCCCCACCCACCCCCGCAGCGCGAAACGGCCCCCGGCGCAGCACCCGCCGAGGGCCGTCCCGAGCCCGGATCAGGAGGAGATCTTGCCCGTCCCCGCCCCGCCGGTCACGATCGACTTCACGTTGCTCGCCGGGTCCAGCGAGTACCCGTACGGGATCGTCTTCACGGTCCCGCCCTGGTCACCCGACCCGGACGCCACGAAGTAGTTGTTCCGGGCCACCAGGTTCGCCGCCGGTGAGTCGCCCTCGCCGCGGTGGAACGGGTCCCTGGTGTTCTCGAAGTAGTTGCCCTCCACGAGCACCCCGGCCTCCATCGTGGACGCCACGCCGTAGTCCGTCACCCCGCCGTAGTAGTTGTTGTACACGTGCACGGGGTTGCCGAACCGCACGCGCGGGTGGCGTTGCTGCGTGCCGTTGAACCAGTTGTGGTGGTAGCTGACGCGGAGCTTGCCCCGGTCCTCTCCACCATTGCCGTCGTCGTGGCCGAGCAGCATGGTCTTGTTGTGGCTGGAGAACTTGTTCCACGACACGGTCACGTAGTCCGACGCGCGCTTCACGTCGACCGCGCCGTCGTACCCGCTGGAGAAGCTGTTGTGGTCCACCCAGACCCGGGTCGAGTACTGGACGTTGATCGCGTCGTCGCCCCAGTTGCGGAAGTTCAGGTTGCGGACGATCACGTTCGACGCGTTGGAGATGTTCAGGCCCTGGCCGGTGATGGTGGCCGTCGAGCCGACGCCGATGATGGTCTTGTTGGACGTCACCCTCGTCATGCTGGACAGGGTGATGGTGCCGGACACGCGGATCACGGCCGCGCTCGACGAGCCGACCGCCGAGACGAACGCCGAGGCGGTGGAGACGGTCACCGGGGTGGCGCTGCCGCCACCGGTGGTGCCACCGCCCTGGGTCGCCCAACCCTCCAGGTTGAACGAGGCGGCTTGCGCAGGGACGACGGCGACCGCCGAAGCAGCGGCCACCGCCACGGCCGCGGCCAGCGCACGCGAGATCGTGCGGGACATCAGGTTTCCTCCATACGACTGTGGATGGACGGCGGCGGTTTTTCCGCAGAACTAGAAGCCGATCACCACCTCTCCACGGTGTGGGAACGGATGTGCTCGACGTCCCAGGCATCCCCGAGGCCGGGCGACGTCGGCAGGGTGACGTTCCCGGCGTTGTCGAGCGGGTCCACGGCCGCGAGCCGGTGGGGCGGCACGCGGTCGAAGTCGTGGTGCGGGTGCAGGAGGCCGCGTTCGTACCAGCGGCCGGCGTCGGTGCCGCCCAGCACGGCCAGCGACGCGCTGCCGTCGCCGTGGATCTCGCAGTCGACGTTGAACGCCTCCGCCAGGTGCACGGCCTTGATCGTGGGCGTGATCCCGCCGACGTCGGTCGGTCCGGCGCGCAGGATGTCGCACGCGCCGGACCCGACCCACTCCGCCCGGCTCATGTGCTTGCCCCACGCCACTTCCGGCCCGATCACCGGGATCAGCAACTGGTCGGCCAGCCACCGGTAGGAGGACATCGACGCCTCCTCCATCGGCTCCTCGAACCAGTAGAAGTCCAACTCCTCCAACGCTTTCCCGAGCTCCAACGCCTCGGTGCGCGAGTACCAGTGGTTGGCGTCCAGCATCAAAGCGACGCCGGGACCGACAGCGTCCCGCACCGCCGCACACGCCTCGATGTCCGCCTGCACGCTGGGCGCACCGGGCACGGGCGGCATCCACGTGTGCAGCTTGATCGCCCGATAGCCACGATCCACCAACTCCTTGGCGAACGAAGCGTAATCGGCCGGAGTGCTCAGACCACCCGGAGTCGAGTCCCCGCACATCGTGCTGGCATAAGCCGGCACCGAAGACCGAGCCCCGCCCAACAGCTTCCACACCGGCAACTCGGCACGTTTCCCCACCAGGTCCCACAACGCGGTGTCCACGGAACCCAGAGCGCGGTCCGTGAACCGGCCGTGCGACCCGCGCTGACGTCGAGCCATCAAACGCCACAACCGTTCCCGGTCCCACGGATCGGCCCCCACCAGCACCGGCCGGACGTAGGACTCCAACACCGCGGGCCGCAACTGGTCGGGGTGCACGCCCACACGCCCCACCACCCCGTCCGAGTCGGTGATCTCCAGCACCGCCTCGCGCACCTCGTGCTCGGCGCTGGGGTGCCGGTGCCCGCCGGAGTCCACCGCCGTCCACGCGGTCGTGGTGAACACGACCACCTCGACCCGCTCGATGCTCACTTCCGCTCCTCCCACTCCTTCTGGGCGGCGGTCAGCTTCGACGCCATCTCGTCCAGGAACGCCTGCGGCGCGAGCTGTCCCAGCAGCACCTTCTGGTACTGCGGCTCGCTGTCGGCCTTGGTGATCGACGAGTACTGCGGCAGGTACACGGGAGCCGGCACGGTCACCGTCGCCGGGTCCTCCAGCACCCCCAGTGCCATCTTCACCGGCTGGTTGGACGCGATCCACGCGGCGTCGCGCACGTCGGTGTTCGCGGGGATCTGCCCGACCTTCTCGTTCCAGTACGAGTTCGACTCCTTCGACGTCAGGAACTCGACGAACTTCCAGGCGGCGTCGGGGTTCTCGCTGTTCTTGAACACCGCGAACCCGTCGGTCGGGTTGGGCACGACGGTCCGCTTGCCCGACGGCCCCACCGGTAGCGGCAGCGCCGCGACCCGGTCGCCCAGCGCCTTGGTGACGTCGCCGTAGGACCCCAGGTTGTGGTGCATCATCGCGACCGACCCGCCGGTGAACTGGGCGACCATCTGCGTGTAGCTGTTGTTGACGTCCGCCTCGGGCGTGGCCTTGCGGTACAGCCCGGCGACCTTGCCGACCAGCTCGGCGTTGCGCGCGTCGCCGACCGTGGACTTCCCGCCGCTGAAGAACTCCGTCACCCCGGAGTACGAGTACGCCTCGGTCAACAGCTGGAACACCGACCCCGCGCCGCCGCGGATGGTGAAGCCGTACTTGTTCGCGCCCGGGTCGGTCAGCTTCTCCGCCGCCGCCACCAGCTCGTCCCACGTCTTCGGCGGTGTGATCCCGGCCTGCGTGAACCAGTCCGTGCGGTACCAGATGACGTCGAGGTTGCCCGACGACGGCACCGAGTACAGCTTGCCGTCCGGCGCGGTCTGCCGCACGGTCTCCACCAGCGACGGCAGCAGCTTGCCCTTCAACGAGCTGCCGTCGATCCGCTCGTCCAGCGGTGCCAGCGCTTCCTGCCCGACCAGGTGCGCCAGGTACGACGTGGTCACGCCGCCGACGTCCGGCGTCGAGCCGCCCGCGATGGCCGTGTCGTACTTCTGCTGCACCGACGAGCTCGGGATGCCGACGTACTCGACGTGGATGTCCGGGTTCGCCGCCTCGAACCGCTTGATCAGCTCCTCGTAGATCGGCGTCCGCCCGGGGCCGCCGTTGTTGTCCCAGAAGACGATCGTGGTCTTGCCGCCGTCGCCGCTCGAAGAACAGGCCGACAGCACCAGGGCCAGCACGACCAGCAGAGCCCGCATGGTTCCTCCCGCAATCCTCATCCCTTGACCGCCCCGGCGCTCAGGCCCTGCACCAGGAACCGCTGCACGACGGCGAACACCAGCACCACCGGCACGGCCGCGACCACGCCACCCGCGGCCAGCGCGCCGAAGTCGGTGTTGAACTCCCCCAGCGCGTAGCTCAACCCGACCGGCAGCGTGAACTTGTCCTGCCTCGACGCGAACATCAGCGCGAACAGGAAGTTGTTCCACGCCCCGATGAACGCGAACGACCCGACCGCCACCAGCGCCGGCTTCAGCTGGGGCAGCATCACCGCGAAGAACGCCCGCAGCCGCGTGCAGCCGTCCACCATCGCGGCTTCCTCCAGCTCCACCGGGATGTTGCGCACGAACCCGCTCATCAGGATCAGCGCCAACGGCAGCTGGAAGGCCACGTCCGCCACGATCAGGCCGGTGAGGCTGTTGAGCAGCCCGGCTTCGCGGAAGATCACGAACAGCGGGATCAGCATCATCGCGCCCGGGATGAACTGCGTGCACAACAACGCCACCAGGAACAGCCGTTGCCCGCGGAACTTGAAGCGTGCCAACGCGTAGCCGCCCATCAGCGACAGGATCGACACGAACACCAGCACACCCAGTGCGATGACCATGCTGTTGTAGAAGAAGGTGCCGAACCCGATGCCGTTCCACACGGTGTCGAAGTGCTCGAAGGTGATCGGCCACGGCACCAGCGCGGTGGACCCCGTGGGGCGCAACGCGAAAACCAGCATCCAGTAGAACGGCACGAGCGTGAACAGCAGGTACAGCGCCAGCGGCACGTGCAGCCGCAACACCCGGCTCATGCGCGACTCCCGAACTTCGACAACCGCAGGTACAGGATCGAGAAGAACAGCAGGACCACGAACCCGGCGACGGTCAGCGCCGAGCCGTACCCGAAGTCGTGCGAGTCGACGGCTTTCCGCGCCACGTAGAGGGGAAGGGTGGTGGTCTGGTTGGCCGGACCACCACCGGTGAGCGTGTAGATCAGGTCCACGTTGTTGAACTCCCACACCGCCCGCAGCAGCGTGGACAGGATGATCGCGTCCTTGAGGTGCGGCAGCGTGACGCTGATGAACCGCCGCCACCGGCCCGCGCCGTCCACCGCCGCCGCCTCGTACAGGTCGTTGGGGATCGACTGGAGGTCGGCCAGCAGCAGGATCGCGAAGAACGGCACCCCCCGCCACAGCTCGGTGACCACCGTGGCGGGGAAGACGGTGGCGGGGTCGCCGAGCACCGATGTGCCCGGGTCCCCGATCCCCCACCGCGCCAGCTCCTGGAAGATGCCGGTGGACGGGTTGTAGAGCAGGATCCAGATGCCCGTGGTGAGCACGCCGGACACCGCCCACGGCGAGAACACCATCGCCCGTGCCATCCCGCGTCCGAGGAAGGTCTCGTTCACGATCAGCGCCAGCACCAGGCCGAGCAGGAGCTGGAGGCCGACCTCCACCACGACCCACTTGGCGCTGAACGCGAGGCTCTGCCAGAACAGCGGGTCCTCGGTGAACATGGAGCGGAAGTTCTCCAGCCCGACGAACCCGTTCTTCCAGGGCTGGGTGACGTTGTAGCGCTGGAGGCTGTAGTACACGACGCTGCCGATGGGGTAGACCAGGAACACCGCCATCAGCACCAGCGTCGGCGCGATCAGCGCGTAAGGCGCCCACCTCTTCGTCCTCACCGGGCCGGTCCTCGCTGGGCGCCCGCCCGCAGGTGCTTGACCTTGTGCGCGGGCTCCAGGCCACGGGTCAGCGTCGGCGTCCAACCCGCGTCGCCGGCCAGCGGCGTGTCCGGGTGCGCGGCGTTGAAGGCGGCGACGACGTCGACCTCCCGACCGTCGACCAGGTTGCCGCGCGCGGTGATCGCGGTGCCGCCCCAGTGGCGGATCACGTTCTCGGCGGGCACGCCCTTGATGTAGTTGTTCTCCGCGACGATCTTGGACTGCACGCCCACGCCCCACGCGTAGATGTAGGTGGGGCCGGCTTCGTACAGGTTGTCGTAGACGTGCACCTGGCCGAACCGGACGCGCGGGGCGCGTTCCTCGACGTTGCGGAAGACGTTGTGGTGCACCGAGACGCGGAGCTTGCCGGGGTCGGTGGTGGAGGAGTTCGAGGAGCCGATCAGCATGGTCTTGCCGTGGTCCTCGAACCGGTTGTAGGAGACCGTGACCAGGTCGGAGCCGTTGGTGATGTCCAGCAAGCCGTCGTGCTGCTCGAACGGGCGTCCGAAGTAGACGGTTTCGGCGGGTTTCGGCTGGTCGGTGAAGGTGGAGTGGTCCACCCACACGTTCGTGGCGCCGCTGAGCGAGACGGAGTCGTAGGACGAGTTCCAGTTGCCCGTGGCGCCGTCCGTGGGGTCCCACTGCGGAAAACAGTCACGGACATCTCGGAAGGTAAGATTGCGGATGATGACGTTACGTGCAGACTGCACGTGCAGACTTCCGCCCGTGATGCCCGCGCCGGGGCCGTCGCCGACGATCGTGGTGTCGTCGCCGACCTTCAGGGTGATGGCCGCCGCTTGGTTGCGGGCGGAGGCGGCACGGGCGTCCTCCAACGGCCCGGAAGGTTCGCGGTCACGACCCCAGACTTCGGGGTCATATGCAGCGAGATAAGCCGCCAAGGAATAACCACCGGTCGCGAAAGTGGCGCAGTCCGCACGCAGGTCGATGACCCCGCGGACTTTCACCAAACGCGGCGCGGGAGCCGCCAAAGCGGCCTTCAATTCGGCCGGCGTCCGCACCACGTGCACGCTCGACGCATTCGAGCCACCGGTGGTGCCGGACCCGGCACTGGCCCAGCCGTCACCGGCCGGCAACACCTGTCTGCCCCAGTCACGCCCCGCCTGAGCAGGGGCGGCCGACAGGCAGCACAGCACAACCGCAACCACGGCAATCCGCATGGCGACGTCCTCGACCGAAGATTTGTTCAGATTTGTGAACGCTTTCCAGAAGTGCGAACCGAGTATTACGACGGCGCGCCGCCTGCGTCAACGAATCGTTTTCGATCGACCGTCATTCGACAGCGCACGTCGAACGCGCGTCGAATTCGATTCGATTTCGACGCGCGGTGGCACAACACGTGGTCGAGGCCGGGTGTTCGGCGTGGACGCCGGGGTCCGGGCGGTCAGATGTTCGGCGTGAAGGCCGCGATCCGAGCGGTCAGCATCCGGGCGTGCGGGTCGCCCCGGTACCGGTCGGCCAGGTGGCGCAGGGGTTGCAGCCGGTCCGCCACCCGGATCGAGCTCAGCTCGCACGCCTGCGCGACCGCCCGCCGGCCCACGGCGTCGGCCTGGTCGAAATCGCCGTCCAGCAGGTGGTTCGTGGTCAGGGCGATCAGGCTGAACGTCCGGCTGCGCGCCATCCCCGACGGGTAGCCCTCGACCGCCGCGGTCAGCGCCGGGATGGCGGTCGCGGTGTGCGAGGGGTCGACCGTGCGGGCCAGTTCGGTGTGGACCACGCCGGTCATCGCGGACAGGTCCGTTTCGTCGAAGAACCGCGCCCAGGCGGGGGCGTCGCCGGGTGCCGAGCGGTCGAACTCCTCGTGGGCCTGGCGCAGCCTGATCAGCGCCAGGCCCTGGTCGCCCAGCCCCGCGTGCGCCCAGGCCTCGTTCGCGCGCAGCATCGCGACCGCGTGCGTCGACCGCGCCCGCTTGGCGGCCAGGACGCCCAGTTCGAAGATCTCCAGTGCCTCCCGGCGGCGCGCGTTGTGCAGGCGCATCCGGCCGGCGCGGTAGTGGATGTTGGCGACCAGCTCGTCGTGGCCCGCCTCGGCGGCCAGCACCAGCGCCCGGTCCCAGTGCCGGGCTGCCGCCTGGTCCAGACCGGTGTCGAAGCAGGTCCAGCCCGCGAGGTTGTGCAGATCGGCCAACGCGACCAGCAGGCGGGTGCGCACGGCGGCGGTCGACTTGGCGCGCAGCAACTGGTCGCTCCACGCCGCGGTGACGATCGCCGAGTCCCGTGAAGCTCCCCCGCCCAGGCGGTAGTCCATACCGCGCAACCGGTCCGTCTCCTCCTCCAACCTGACCACGTCACGCACGCCGATGCGCGCGGGGACATGTCGTTGCTCCACCATCGCCGCACCTCACAGTCGTCTCCGCCCATCGTCGGCGATCAAACTCGCGGCGCGGGGCAACCGGAAGGTGGTACACCGCCGGTACCACCCCACCGGACGCACCCCTCGCCGAGCGTGGACATTGGCCCCTGTCCTGACCGAGTGGTCCGTACCAGGCTTGCTCCCGTGATCACCCGCGGCTCCGACGGTGTGGCTGCCCCAGTCGACACCTCGAGGAGTACTCATGTACGGACAGGCATTGGCGACCGCCCTGCGCCTGCACGACGGACGGGAGGTCTGGATGACACCGCTGCGCCCCGACGACCGGGAGGAACTGGCCGACGCGATCCGCCACGCCGACCTGGACACGCTGTTCCAGCGGTTCTGCGGCGCACCGCCGCCGGTCACGCCCGCGCTGCTGGCGCACCTGACGGAACTCGACCACGTGCGGCGGCACGCCCTGGTGGCGCGGGACCGCGACGGGCGCGGCGTCGGCATCGGTCGCTACGAAGCCACCGGCACCCCGCACGTGGCGGAGGTCGCGGTCGCCGTGGCCACCGGGTGGCGGCGCGTGGGGCTGGGCACCCTGCTGGTCCGGCGGCTCTCGGACACCGCCCTGCGCAACGGTTTCCACTGGTTCAGCGTGACCCACCTGCC
This sequence comes from Saccharothrix variisporea, assembly GCF_003634995.1. Lineage (GTDB taxonomy): Bacteria > Actinomycetota > Actinomycetes > Mycobacteriales > Pseudonocardiaceae > Actinosynnema > Actinosynnema variisporeum. The sequence goes on from NZ_RBXR01000001.1 coordinate 2,195,926, forward strand.
CGGGAACCGCGCGGTGGCGCGGATGTTGTGCGCGGCGGGCGCGGTGCGGGTGGCCCCGGGCGGGGAGGCACGAGTGCGCTGTCGGCCGTGGGCGGAGGCAGTGCCGCCGGTGGAATTCCCGGCGGGGCAGGCGTGGGCGGGGCGAGCACGGGCGGGGTATGAGACGCCGGCGCGCTGAGATGACGATGCTGGTGGAGAGACTCGTCGCCCGGTGGGCCGCGAAGGACACCGCCGGGCTGAGCAGGTTGTTCGCCGACGACGTCCGCTGGTGGACCGCGTCGGTGCCGGGTGCCCCGTGGCCCGCCGAGGTGCACAACCCGCGCGAGGTGGAATCGTTCTTCCTCGGGTTCCGCGCGGTGCTGGAGCTGACCGGCATCACCACCCGCGACCTGGTCGTCGACGACGCCGACGCCGTCCTCACCGGCCGGCTGCACGCCCGCGTCCGCGCCACCGGGTCGCCGCTGTCCTCCGACTTCGCGCTGATCCTGGGCGTGCACCGCGGGCGCATCACCGACTTCCGGCTGCACGCCGACACACTGGCAATCGCACGTGCACTCGCACAGGATGTTCCGCCGGTATCACCGTGATGCTTTCCCGATTCACCCGGACGCGCTGGAAGAATGGACGCACAATCCGCGATCGAGGAGAGAAAGGGGAGGCACGGTGCCGGTGTCGGGTCCCATCAGCGAAATCCTCGCCCACCTGCGTCGCGGCCGGGGGCTGACCCAGGACGACCTGGCCGCACGACTGCACGCCGCATCCGGGAACACCAGCGTCACCAGGGAAGAGGTGTCCCGGTGGGAACGCGGCAAACGCATCCCGGGACCCTACTGGCGGGGCTGGCTGGGACAGGTGCTGGACACTCCGCAGCAGGAATTGGAACGTGCCGCCGCAATCGAACGGGCCGCGCGGCGCAGGCATTGAGGCCCTTCACACTCGGCGGTTGTCGCGCGGCGCGGACTGTGGTGACAATCCACGACGTGCCGACCACCAGGGACGAACTGCTGGCCGCCGCGGCGGAGGTGTTCGACCGCGACGGCTACGCGCGGGCGACCATCGACGAGGTGTGCGACCGCGCGGGTGTGACGAAAGGGGCCCTGTACGGGCACTTCAGCTCCAAGAAGGCGCTGGCGCTGGCCGTGCTGGAGCGGCAGGCGCGGGAGTGGGCGCGGATCCGCGAACGCCTCCAGCGCGTCCACCGCAGCCCGTTGCAGGTCCTGGTGGACTTCGGGTACGCGGTGAACCGGGACCGCGCCGTCGTGCAGCGGCTGCTGTTCCAGGCGCCGCTGTGCGACGACGCGGCGCAGCACCACGTCGCCCGGTGGACGGCGACGGTGCTGGACCTGTTGCGGCACGCCGAGAACCGCGGTGAGCTGCGGGCCGGGGTCGACCTGGCGGGGTGCGCCGACGGCGTGGTCTCCGCGCTGGTGGGGGTGCACCTGATGGCGATGGCGGTGGACGTGCCGGACGACGCGGTCGCCGAGGTGTGGCGGACGTGGTTGCCGGGCGTGGCGAAGCCCCCGGTGTACGCGGCACTGCGGATCGCGCCGAGGTGAACGTGGCCCAGGGTGCTCGCACGCGTGCCGCGCTGGTGGCCGCGGGCATCGACCTGTTCGACCGGGACGGGTACGAGGGCACGTCGCTGGACGCCGTGTGCCGCAGCGTGTCGGTGACGAAAGGCGCGCTGTACCGGCACTTCCCGTCCAAGCAGGCCTTGGCCGTGGCGGTGGTCGAGGAGTACTTCCGGCGGTGGCACCTGGTGCGCGCCGACTGTGAAACGGGGGTCGGGCCGTTGCAGGCGTTGGTGGACCTGACGCACCGCATGGCCGAGCTGACCGCGACCGACCCGACGGTCCGGGTGGGCGTGCGCCTGCTGTTCACCACCGAGCTGTTCGACCTCTTGGCGGGCCTGCACTTCACCAGCCTCACCACGACCGCCCGCGAGCTGCTCCGCGAGGCCGCGGCGGCGGGCGAGCTGAACCCGAACCTCGACCCGCGGCGGGAGGCGGAGGCGATCGTGTCGGCGGTGGTGGGGATCCAGGTGCTGACCGTGATCACCGGAAAGCCCACCACCCGCCTGTCCGCGGCGTGGCACCACCGCCTGGCCCACCTCGTCCCACCGGCCAGGCGGTCTCTCTACCGCGTCGGCTAGCGGTCGTGTTCTCCCTGCAAGTGGTCGAGGTGGATGCGGAGCCGGGCGCCGGTCAGGGCGCTGCGGCGCAGCCGGTCGAACGTCTCGACGTGGTGCCGGACGTCGTCCGGGTCGGTGATCACCACGTCGCCCGCCAGCAGCCCGAAGACCACCATCGACTCGTCGTAGACCCGGAACCCGGCGTCCGGCACGTCCACCCGCGTCAGCCACGGGATCACACCCAGCTCCACGAACGGCGACCGGCTGACCTCGCGCAGCCACGGCCAGTTGTCCGGATCGGACCGCAGCGCGCTCTCCGACAGCACGACGAACAACCGCCGGTCACGACTCGGGGTGCGCAGCAGCTGAGGCGGCAGGCTGGTCAACCCCAGCACCCGCACGGTGTCCGCCGCCGCCTCGGTCCGCGCCACGACGACCTGCCGCCCGGAAACCCTGCGGTGCACCACGGCCCGCCGGTGCGCCGCCTCCCCCACCACCTCCTCCGCCAACGCGAGCAACCGCCGCCGCACTTCGGGCGGCACCCGGTAGACGTCGGCGAGCCGCTGCACGTCGACGAGCTTGGGCACCAGCCGCCCGGTCTCCACTTTGGACACCTTGGACTGGCTGATGCCGGCCCGCCGCCCCGCCGCGGCCCCCGTCAGCCCCGAAGCCAGACGGGCCCGCAACAGCTCCAGCGACAACTCCTGCCGCCGCACCCGAGCGTCCCGAACCGGGAGCACCCGCTTGCCGGCCCGCCGGTTCCCCCGCCCCCGCAACCGCACGCCTTCGGCGACGAGTGTGCTGCGGACGGCGCCGTAGGACCGGCCTGTCGCGGCGGCCAGCGCGCGGATCGTCTGCCCCTTGGCGTAGCCCTTGACGACGGTCCGGGTGAAGCTCATCGGTGAATCCCTCCTCGCAGCACGCACACGCGGCACGCCGGAGGGACACCACTGACAGCTCAGCCCGCGCCCGCAAGCACAGCACGACCACCCACCACGACAGCTCACCCCACCGCCTGGCCCGCAGCCCGCTCACCCACGCAGCCCCGCCCCCAGTTCCCCACTCGCGCGGATCCCCACTCGCGCAGTTCCCCACTCGCGCGGTTCCTCCCCCCGGAGTTCTCACTCTTCACGCTAAACCTGCACGTGCAGACTTCACGAGTACACCTTCAGGTGAAGGTTGTCCTGTCAGACACAACATTGCGGCAGACTCACGACCGACCACTGCCCGCCATCCGCCACCCCGTGGCCGGCGAACGAGAGAGGAGGTAGCCGAGTGCCCGGCAACGGCGCGAGTCCCACCGCGGCCAAGCGGAGGCTCGGGCAAGCGCTAGCCCGACTGCGCGAAGCCACCGGCACCAGCCAGGAGCACATGGCCGAGGTGTTGGAGTGCTCGCCCGCCAAGATCCGGCGCATCGAGGTCGGCGACGTGGCCGTTCGGCAGGCCGAGTTGAGGGTCTTGCTGGACCACTACGGCACCTGCTGCGCCGACCGCGAACCGATCGAGCACCTCGCCCGCGAAGCCCGCAAACGCCGTCCCCGCACCGGTCTGGGCGCGGCGCTGCCCGGTTTCTTCCGCAGGTTCCACGCCTTGGAGGAGCTGGCGACCGAAGTCCTGCGCTACCAAGCGGAACTGGTCCCCGGCCCGCTCCAGACCCCCGACTACGCCCGCGCCCTGCTCACCGCCCACCCGCACCACCGACCGGACGACGTCGAGCGACTCGTCGAGGCGCGCATGGCCCGGCTGGACCGCATCATCGACGGCGAGCAGTGCTTGCACGTAGTCCTGCACGAAGCCGCCGTACGAGCAGGCGTCGGGACACGCGACGTCATGCGCGGCCAGCACCGCCACCTGCGCGAGCTAGCCGCATTGCCGAACGTGACGCTCCAGGTCCTGCCGCTGGACGCCCCCGCACACGCCCTGACCGGCTACCCGTTCGTCATGCTGCGCTTCCCGGACAGCGACCCGATCGTCTACCTGGAAGCACTCACCACCGCCGCCACCGTCGAGGATCCGAGCCACATCACGCGCTACGAGGAAGCCTTCGAAACCCTCCACCGAACCGCCCTGTCACCCCAAAAAGCGGCCACCCTGCTGTCCACATTGGAACGTGCCCGATGACTCCGAAGGCCCGGATGACGACCTGGCGCAAGTCAAGCCACAGCGGCGGCACCGGCGGCGACTGCGTCGAACTGGCCCACACCACCACAGCGATCCTGGTCCGCGACTCGAAGGCCCCACACGCCCACCCGCTGCGCTTCCCCCCAACGACGTTCGGAACCTTCCTGCAAGCACTCAGGAACGGCTGATCCGCCACTCCCGCACGACGTGCTCGACGTCGAAGGTCATCAGGTTCAACGGCGGCCCGGACATCGGCTTGCGGATCGCCTCGGTGATCTTCGCGTTGATCTCCCCGAGAATCCGCCGAACCTCCTCCTCGGACGCCGCCCGCCCCGCCGCCTCCCGCGCCTCCGCTGCTTCCTTGCGGAGTTGGAGGGTCGGCGGCAACACGGTGCCCTCTTCACGACGAACCTTCTCCTTGACCCACCACAACTCGTCATGCGGCCCGGCCAACCCGCTCAACGGCTTGCCGGCACCGGGCAACCCGTCGAACTCGCCCTTCTCCTGAGCTTCCCGAATCTGCCGCTCCACCCACGTCTCGAAGCCGACACCGGCAGGCTTGCGCTGGGTCATACCCCGACGGTACCCGCCCCACCACACCTTTCGCTGTCGCCGCAGCCGATCGCCCGCCGACCGCTGGGAGGGGACGGCGGCGAGTGGATGCGGTGGGGATGCGGGGGCGGGCGCGGAGGGGCGGACTCGGCGGGGGCGAATTTGGCGAGGTGGGTGGCGGAGGGGCGGGCGCGGGCGGCGGGGCGGGCGCGGCGGGACGGCGCGGCGGCACGGGCGCGGCGGCACGGGCGCGGCGGGACGGCGGCAGCGCGGCGCGGGGCGGCGGCGGGACGGCGGCAGCGCGGCGCGGGGCGGCGGCGGGGCGTGCGGGGCGGCATGGGCGCGGTGGCGGGGCGGTGACGTTGCGGCGCGGCGAGGCGGCGCGGCGGTGGCGGCGCGGCGGGGCGTGCGAGGCGGCAGGGCGTGCGAGGCGGCAGGGCGGAGCGGGGTGGGGGTGAGCGCGGCGGGGTGGGGTGGGTGGCTGAGGGGTGGGTGGGGGCTGTGGGGTGGGGGTGCCGTCCTGGCCGCTCGTTCCCTATCACGGGACGCCGGACCCCCGGAATGGTTCCCGATCCTGCATGTCACTCGATCGGGTAGATCATCCCCCACTACCAGAGTCGATCTCCCCGACACACCACCTGGGGCCTGTTCACAGATCGACCCACAACATGTAGTGTCCAGCCCGCTGGTGGATCACCGTCCTACCCGGTGACGCAAGAGGGAACCCGGTGCGACTCCGGGACTGCCCCGCAGCGGTGAGCGGGAACGAACGTCGTCAAGGAGCACTGGGTGCCGCGTGTGCCTGGGAAGCGACGGCCAGTAGGTCTGTGGTTGGTGCCCGCGAGTCCGAAAACCTGCCACCCGTGCGCGTGCCGAACCCACTCGGCGCGCGGTTTGGTCCTGCTCACGAGGAGAGAGCCTTGACCGTTGTCGACGCGCGGCCTCTGGAAGCGACGTGGCTGGAAGCGATCCGGCTGGAAGTGCCGCGGTTGGCTGCCGATCTGCCGGACGTGGAGAGCGACCGGGTCCTGCGCCTGGTCGAGTCGGGGGCGACCGCCGACGCCGATCCGCGTGACCTGGCGGTTCGCGCCGCTGCCGCGCTGACCGCGACCGACCCGCAGTACTCCAAGCTCGCCGCACGCCTGCTCACCCTCACGATCGACGAAGAAGTGGGGGAACAGCGGTTCTCGGCGGTCGTGGCGCGGGGGGCCGAGTTGAGGTTGTTGTCCGAGCGGCTGGTGGGCTTTGTCGCCAGGCATGCCGACGAGCTCGACGCGATCATCGATCCCGAGGCCACCGACCGGTTCGAGTACTTCGGGTTGCGCACGGTCTACGACCGCTACCTGTTGCGACACCCCGAGAAGCGCACCGCCATCGAGACGCCGCAGCACTTCTTCCTGCGCGTCGCCTGCGGCCTGTCCGAGACGGTCGAGGAAGCCCGCGAGCTCTACGCCCTCCTCTCCCGCCTCGACTACCTGCCCAGCTCACCCACCCTGTTCAACTCCGGCACCCGCCACCCGCAGCTGTCCTCCTGCTTCCTGCTCGACTCGCCGCGCGACGAGCTGGAGTCGATCTACCACCGCTACTCCGAGGTCGCCCGGCTGTCGAAGTTCTCCGGCGGCATCGGCATCTCGTGGACGCGCGTCCGCTCCCGCGGCTCGCTGATCCGGGGCACCAACGGCCGGTCCAACGGCATCGTGCCCTGGCTGCGCACGCTGGACGCCTCGGTCGCCGCCGTCAACCAGGGCGGCCGGCGCAAGGGCGCGGCCTGCGTCTACCTCGAACCCTGGCACGCCGACGTCGAGGAGTTCCTGGAGCTGCGCGACAACACCGGTGACGAAGCCCAGCGCACGCACAACCTCAACCTGGCGCTCTGGGTGCCCGACGAGTTCATGCGCCGCGTCGAGGCCGACGCCGACTGGTCGCTGTTCGACCCCAAGGACGTCCCGCACCTGACCGACCTCTGGGGCGCGGACTTCGACACCGCCTACAAAACAGCCGAACAGCAGGGCTTGGCCAAGAGGACGGTGCCGGCCCGCGCGCTCTACGGACGGATGATGCGCACGCTGGCCCAGACGGGCAACGGCTGGATGACGTTCAAGGACGCCGCCAACCGCGCGTCCAACCAGACGGCGCTCCCGGGCAACGTCATCCACCTGTCCAACCTGTGCACCGAGATCCTGGAGGTCACCAGCGACGACGAGACCGCCGTCTGCAACCTCGGCTCGGTGAACCTGGCCCGGCACGTCACCGCCGACGGTGTGGACTGGGACCGCCTGCGCGCGACCGTCCGCACGGCGGTGAAGTTCCTGGACCGCACGATCGACCTCACCTACTACCCCACTTCGTCGGCGGGCGGCGGCAACCGGCGGTGGCGGCCGGTGGGGCTGGGCGTGATGGGGTTGGCGGACGTGTTCTTCCAGCGCAAGCTCGCCTTCGACTCCCCCGAGGCGCTGGAGCTGTCCACCCGCATCGCCGAGGAGATCGCGCTGACCGCGTTCGAGACCTCGGCGGAGCTGGCCGAGAAGCACGGTCCGCACCCGGAGTTCGGCGCCACCCGCGCCGCGCGCGGCCAACTGCACCTCGACCACTTCCCCGACGCCACCCCGAGCCAACCCGAGCGCTGGCGACGACTGAAAACCCGGATCGCCCGCCACGGTCTGCGCAACTCGCTGATCGTGGCCATCGCGCCCACCGCCACCATCGCCTCCATCGCGGGCTGCTCGGAGTGCATCGAGCCGGTGGTCTCGACGCTGTTCAAGCGGGAAACCCTGTCCGGCGAGTTCCTGCAGGTCAACCCGTACCTGGTGCGCGACCTCAAGGACCTGGGCCGCTGGGACCAAGCCACCCGCGACGCCATCAAGCAGGCCGACGGCTCGATCCAGGGACTCGACCTGCCCGCGGACCTCAAGGCCCGCTACCGCACCGCGTGGGAACTGCCGCAGAAGGCGCTGATCGACCTGGCCGCCGCCCGCACGCCGTACGTGGACCAGAGCCAGTCGCTCAACCTGTTCTCCGCCGCGCCCACGATCGGCAAGCTGTCCTCGATGTACGCCTACGCCTGGCGCGCGGGCCTCAAGACCACCTACTACCTGCGCTCCCGCCCGGCCACCCGCATCGCCCAAACGACGGTGGCACCCGCGATCGCCTGCTCCCTGGAGAACCCCGAGACCTGCGAGGCCTGCCAGTGACCGCCCTCCTGCTCGACCCCGGCATGGACCTGACCCTGCGCCCGATGCGCTACCCGGACTTCTACGAGCAGTACCGGGCCGCGATCCGCAACACCTGGACGGTGGAGGAGGTGGACCTCGCCGCCGACGTCGCCGACCTGGCCCGCCTGTCCCCCGCCGAGCACCACCTGGTCAAGCGGCTGGTCGCGTTCTTCGCCACCGGCGACTCGATCGTGGCCAACAACCTCGTGCTCAACCTCTACCAGCACGTCAACGCCCCCGAAGCCCGCCTCTACCTGTCCCGGCAGCTGTTCGAGGAGGCCGTGCACGTCCAGTTCTACCTGACCCTGCTGGACACCTACCTGCCCGACCACGACGAGCGCGCGCAAGCGTTCGCGGCCATCGAGCACATCCCGTCCATCCGCGCCAAGGGCGAGTTCTGCTTCAAGTGGATCGACTCGATCAACGGCCTGACCGCGCTGCGCACCCGCGAGGACCGCCGCGCGTTCCTGCTCAACCTCATCTGCTTCGCCGCGTGCATCGAGGGCTTGTTCTTCTACGGGGCCTTCGCCTACGTGTACTGGCTGCGCTCGCGCGGACTGCTGCAAGGCCTGGCCACCGGCACGAACTGGGTGTTCCGGGACGAGTCCATGCACATGAACTTCGCGTTCAGCGTCGTGGACACCGTCCGCGCCGAGGAGCCGGACCTGTTCGACGACGACCTGCGCGCGCAGGTGACCGACATGCTCCGCGAAGCGGTCGAGGCGGAGTTCCGGTTCGCGCAGGACGTGTGCGGCGACGGCCTGGCCGGCATGAACGCGCGCGACATGCGCGAGTACCTGTCCTACGTGGCCGACCAGCGGCTGGTGCGCTTGGGCATGGAACCGGTGTTCGGCGCGACGAACCCGTTCCCGTTCATGGAGTTGCAGGACGTGCAGGAGCTGACCAACTTCTTCGAGCGGCGCGTCTCGGCCTACCAGGTCGCGGTGTCGGGCACGGTCTCGCTGGACGAGGACTTCTGAGCCGACTGCCGGTTGTGCCCCGCGAAGGGGCACAACCGGCAGGCAGTCCACTCAGGACAGTGAGCAGATCGGCACGGGGTTCCAGCCGGTCGGATCGCCGTTGACGATCATCCCGACGGTCGCCGAGCCGGCCGGCGCGACCTGCCCGTTCCACGAAGCGTTGCGGACGGTGAGGTTCAGCCCGGACTGGCTCACCGTGCCGCTCCACACCTGCGCCACGGTCATGCCGGAGTTCAACGCGAACCCGACCGACCAGCCGGACGTGGGCGTCGTGCCCCGGTTGGTGAAGGTGACCTCGACCTGGAACCCGCCCGGCCACTTGTTGACCACCTTGACCACCGCGTCACACGCGACCCCGGGCGAAGTCGTCGTGGTGGTCGTGGTCGTGCTGGTCGGCGAGACCCCACCCAGGGCGTTCACCAGGGCGGGGAACCAGCGATCGGCGATCTTCCGGTCGCCCGACGCGTTCGGGTGCACCCCGTCGCCGGTGTCGGCGGACGTGGAGAACCCGGTCCACTGGTCGACCACGGTCACCGGCGACCGCGCGGTGGACTTCGCCGCCGCCCAGCCGGGGATCGCCGCGTTCAGGTCGACCACCCGCTGCGCGCACTCGGCGCAGTTGGCCGGGTTCATCGGGATGATCTGCGCGACCAGGACCTTCACGTCCGGGTTGTCCGCACGCATCTGGTCGACCAGCTTGCCGAACGCGGCCAGGATGGTCGAAGGCGAGCGGTTGTTCCACACGTCGTTGGTGCCGAAGTGCATCAGCACCACGTGCGGGTGGGTCTGCGCGAGCCAGCCGACGAGCTGGTTCTGGTCGGCCACGTTCGTCGCCAGGTACCCGCCGTGGCCCTCGTTCTCCCCGTCGTAGGGGAACCCGCAGCCCTGCCCCGGCAGCGTGCCCACGAAGTCGATCGCCGTGTGCCCGGCCGCCCGCAGGTCCCGGTCCAGCAACGCCCGCCAGCAGCCCGGCGAGCCGGTGATCGAGTCACCCAGGGCCATGATCCGCACCGGCTCGGCCGGCGCAGCCGAACCAGGCGCGGCCACCACCAACGCCACGACCGCCGCCACCGCGCCCAACAACGCGACCAAGGCACTCCGCACGGCCATCACCCCACCGCACAGGTCGCGCCGTTGAGGGTGAACGCGGTCGGCACGGAGTTCGTGCCGTTCCACGTCCCGATGAACCCGAAGCTCACCGACCCCGCCGGCGGGATGGTCGCCGTGTAGGGGGCGTTGGTCATGGTGACCGCGCTGGACGCCTGCGCAAAAGAAGCGCCCCAGCTCTGCGTGATCGTCTGACCGTTCGCATAGGTCCACTTCAGGTTCCAGCCGTTGATCGCGGCCGAGCCCGTGTTGGTGATCTTCACGTCACCCTGGAACCCACCCTGCCACTGGCCCGCGACCTTGTACGCCACCGAGCACGACCCGCCACCGCCGCCGGGCAAGGTCGTGACGGCCACCGTGCCCGACCTCCCGGACCGGTTGCCGGCGGCGTCGCGCGCGTAGACGGCGAAGGTGTACGAGGTGGCCGCCGACAGCCCGGTCACCGTCACCGAAGTTCCGCTGGAAGAGCCGGCCGGCGACTCCGTCGTCCCGCTGACCCGGACCACGTCGTACCCCGTCACGCCCACGTTGTCGGTCGAGGCGGCCCAGCTCAGGGTCACCGAATCGGCGGTCACGCCGGACGCGGTGGGCGTGCCGGGGACCGACGGCGCCTGGGTGTCGCCGCCGTTGCCGCCGCCGAACACCGTGGCCTCCTTCGAGGTGGCCTTGATGCCGTTGGCGCCGTTGAACGCCCGCCGGCCCCACGCGGACAGGTTGGCGGGGTCCCAGTTGACGGCCAGGTCGAGGTACTCGACGCCGCCGCCGTTGCCCGACCACGACCAGGCCAGGTAGCCGATGCCGCGCTGCTGGGTGGTGGCGAAGATGGTGTCCTCGTCGGGGTTGCCGTCGGAGTGGTTGTCGCCGAACTCGCCGACCACGATCGGCAGGCCGGCGCTGACGAACCGGCCCAGGTAGTCGTTGATCTCCGCGGCCGTGTCGAACACGCCGTACATGTGGATGGAGAACACGACGTTCTTGGCCGGGTCGGCGGCGAACACCGCGGCCGCGTTGTCGCGCATGGTGAACGACCAGTCCTGGCCCCAGTTCGGGGCGTCGACCATGATCGTGTGCTGGAAGCCGGCCGCGCGCAGCCGGGCGATGGCGTCCTTGTTGTCGGCCGCCCAGGTCGCGTAGCCCTGGTTGCCGTAGGGCTCGTTGCCGATGTTGAGCAGGACGTACTGCTCCTGGCCGACCAGCGCGCTCTTGATGCCGATCCAGTAGTCGACGGCCTTGGCCAGGGTCACCGCGCCGCTCTGCTCGCCGTAGCCGGTGGTGTCGTGCACCTCCAGCACGCAGATCAGCTTGTTGGCCTTGCACTGGCTGACGACGTTGGCGACGTCCGCCGCGTCGTTGCGCGTCCACCGGTCGCCGCTGGAGAGCACCACGCGGACGGTGTTCGCGCCCAGCGCCTTGACGTCCTTGAGGGCCTGGGTGGTGCGGCTGGTGTACCAGGTGTGGGCGTGGTTGACGCCGCGCATGACGAACTCGGCGCCGTTGGACTCGTACAGCTTGCCGCCGCTGACGTAGAACCCGGTGGCCGCCGACGCGGGCGGCGCCGCGGTCAGCAGGGAGAGGACCATGGCGGCGATGGCGGCGCCGACCACGGTGAATCGCTTGCGCATGGGTGTTCCTCGCGTAGTTGTCGACACTGACACGGGCGAGCGCAGGGCAGCGCTCCCACACCAAATCAATTAACCGCTTAAGTGTCAACGGCCGACTACCGGAACCACCCCGGACTTCAGCCCACCGGCCCCGTGCTCGCCCTCGGCACCAGCTCGGGATCGGAGGTCTTCACGTGCTCCACCGACTCCCCGCCGATCACGTCGAGCAACAACCGCACCGCCGCCGCACCACGCTCCGCGATCGGCCGCCGCACCGCCGACAACGCCGGCCGCACCAGCCGGCACAACGCCGAGTCGTCCCACGCCACCAACGACAACTGCTCGGGCACCGACAACCCCAGCTCGTGCGCGACCCCCAGCGCCGACACCGCCATCACGTCGTTGTCGAACACCAGCGCCGTGGGCGCATCTCCCCCGGTCAACACCCGGCGCGTCACCCGAGCCGCCGCCTCGTCCGAGTAGTCGGTGTGCACCACCCGCGCTTCACTCAACCCCAGCCGCGCCGCCGCCGTGGTGAAGGCCCGCGACCGAGTCTGTGTGTGCACGAACCGGGTCGGCCCGGCGACCCGCACAATCCTCCGATGCCCCAAGGCGACCAGGTACTCCAACACCTCGGCGACCGCGGCCTCGTCATCGGTCCACACGCACGGCACGTCGTCGACGACCGGCTCCCCCAACACCACCGCCGGCAACCTCAACTCCCGGACCAACTCCACCCGCGGATCGTCCTCCACAAGATCCACGAGCAGTACCCCGTCGACCCGCCGCTCCCCCCACCACCGCCGATAAGCCGCCAGTTCAGCCTGCGCGTTGTCGGTCACCTGCAACAACAACGCCGTCGGCCCACCCGCCAACGCCCCTTGGATGCCCGCGATCAACTGCATGAAGTAGGGCTCGACCCCGATCACCCGCGCCGGCCGGTCCACGACCAGCCCGATCGCGTTCGCCCGACCGTCGCTCAACGACCGCGCCGCGCTGCTGGGCACCCACCCGAGCCGGTCGGCGATGTCCATGATCCGCCGCCGGGTGGGTTCGGACACCCCGGGCCGGTTGTTGAGCGCGTACGACACCGCACCGGTCGACACACCCGCGGCCTTGGCGATGTCCGAGATGGTCGGACGCTTAGCTCCCACCCGTGCCTCCTTGCCAGGGTGATCGCCGAGTCTAGACCGGCGCCCACCCCCGGTGCTGCACTAGTGTGGTTAAGCGCTTAACCACGATCCCCGAGGTGGCCCGATGCCCTGGTTCGACCTCCCGGAAGCCGACCTGGCGACCTACCGCACCACGACCGAGGAGCCCGAGGCCCTCGACACGTGGTGGCAATCCCGCCTGACCGAAGCCCGAACCGCAGCCGAACCCCCAACCGTCACGCCGTACGGCACGGACACCTACGGCCCCCTCAGGATCTGGGACGTCGAGTTCTCCGGCGCCAACGGCGACCGCATCCGAGCCTGGTACCTGCGCCCGCCGACCACCGACGACCTCCCGACCGTGGTCACCTACATCGGCTACGGCGGCGGCCGTTCCGTCCCCGCGGACCACACCCTGCTCCCGTCGGCCGGCTACGCGGTCTTCGTCATGGACACCCGAGGCCAAGGCGGCCGCTGGGCCACCGGCCAGACACCGGACCGCGCCGATGCCGGCCCGGAGTTCCCCGGCGTCATGACCCGAGGCATCACCAGCCCGGAGACCTACTACTACACCCGCCTGATGACCGACGCCGCCCTGGCCGTAGAAGCAGCCGCCTCCCTGGACGGCGTGGACCCCACCCGACTCGCCGTCTCCGGCGCCAGCCAGGGCGGCGGCCTGGCGTTGGCCGCAGCCGCCCTCACCACCGACGCGGTACGGGTCTGCCACGCCGATGTGCCGTTCCTGTGCGACTTCCAACGAGCCATCACCCTCACAGCCGCCGAGCCCTACGCAGAGATCTCGGCCTTCCTGGCCCACCAAACGAACCTCATCCCCCAGGCGCTCGACACCCTGCGCTACGTAGACGCGGCCCTGCTGTCCCGCCGCATCACCGCAACATCACTACTCAGCGTCGGCCTGATGGACGAGGTCTGCCCACCCTCGACGGTCTACGCGGCCTACAACGAGATCAAGGCCCCGAAGTCCATCGAGGTCTTCCCGTTCAGCGGCCACCAAACCCCGCGCAACCACGAGGAAACCAAGCTCCGCCACCTGCACGAGCACCTCTAAACCGGAGGCGCGTGAAGCGCGCACACAGCCGCCGCTTCGTTTCATCCCCGTATGGCCTGCCCGAAGGGCTACCACACTTTTGGTCGGGTGCAGCCGACTTTTTTGTGAGGAACGAGCAAAAAAGTTAGCGGCACCCGGCCAAAAGTGTGGTTGGCTCCGCCAGGCCATACGGGGATGAAACGAAGCCCACCCACCCAAGCCGAGCCCGACCGCCCTTCATCCTTGGCGGCCTGCCCGCCGGCGAGGCGCTTTTCGCTCTTCGCTCTTGCCCTTCGCTCTACTCTTCACGCTTCTTCCCCCCAGCCCCACAACACAAACGGGCCGTGAGGGGGCCACCGCCATAGCCCCCTCACGGCCCTACCCGGTCAGCGGACGCTTCGGCTCTCCGGTGGCCCCAGGTAACTGGGGCGGAGCCCGCCGGTGTCCACGACCAGCTTCTGCACCACCACGGTCGGGTCCACCACCCAGAACTTCAGGGTGTGCACCCCCGCCGCCAACTCGTGGCGCGTGGCGGTTCGGTTCACGTTGTCTGACGTGTTGCGCTCCCACTGCTTGTTCATGGTCGTGTCGTTGGCGCCGGTCGCCGCCGTGATGTCCACGACCTGCGGCGCCTGGTCGTCGAACGACACCCCGTACCGCAGCCCCGGCCCGCTCAGCACCGGGTTGCGCGGCGACAGGTAGGCCCACACCGTCACCGGACCACTCGCCTTGACCGTCAGCTCGTACTCCAGGCGCGGCCCGTCCGGCGCACGGCTCGGCGCGGTCACCGGGAACGGCTTCACCGCGTCGCCGGTCCGCCCGAGGTCAGGGATCACCTGCCACCGCACACCGTCCCCGCCGACCATCCGCGAAGCGTGCGAGGCCTCCATCGACACGTACCCGTTGGCCTCGACAAAACCACGCCCACGCAACGGCGTGTTGTCCACGACCACGTCCACCCGAACGCTTCGACCAGCCCCCGTCACCACCACCGGCGACGTGGTCTTCCCCGCCGGCACCCGCGACCAGTCGACCCCCACCGACAACCGGACCTGGTCGTCGACCGTCCCCGACGGCCGGTCCACGACCACCCACGGCGGCGCCGACACCGAGTACGAGAACGGCACCGACCCCCGGTTGAAGACATCCACGTACTGCCCGGGCTGCGACTGCCACCGACTGAACTCCGGCAACACCGCCGTCCCGGAACCGAACCACTGGTCCGACCCGTCGACGGCCACGCCCATCTCGGCCACCGCCGGCAACGACACCCTCTTCACCGCCGGAAAGACCTCGTCCGGCAGGGCTTCGTTGTTCGACTCCGGCTGCTGCCAGGGCGCGTTGGGACCGTACCGGGCGACGTCGCCGTACCCGATCTTGGGCTGGGTCTGGAACCCCTGCCACTTCCCGCCGGCCAGGACGTTGTTGTAGTAGTCCGACATCGCCTGGTCTTCGGCGAACCGCGCCTCGGTCTCGGCCGCCAACGCATTCGCCGACGCCCGCCCCTGCGCCACGTACAGCAGGTTGGTGAACTCCGCCAACCGCAACGCGTACAGGTTCGCCGACGCCTTCACCGGGTAGTACACCAACTGGTAGTACGCGTCCTGCTGCCACGCCGGCAACGACCGCCGAATCCGCTCGGCCCGCTCCGCCAGCTCCTGCCACTCGGCGGTGACCCGCTCGATCTCCCGGTAGTCCGTCAGGCTGAACGGCGTGGCTTGGTCGTCATACGAAACCACGGTCCCCTCGCCGCTGATCTTGCGGTTCAGCAGCTCCGGCTTCCGGTCCGACTGCAACTTCGAGTAGTCCCGCAGCACCGACGCGATCCCGGCCGCCCGCGCCACGCCGAAGTTCTGCGCCGCGTACCGCCGTTCCCACTCGCCCAGCTTCTCCAGCGGCCACCGCTTCGGGTTCCAGGCGTAGTCGAGGAAGAACTGCAACGGCAGCTCGTTGTTCTTCATGTCGCCGACGTTCACGACCCACAGCCGGTCGACCCCGTACGCGTAGGCCTGGTCGAGCTGTTCCCACACGTTCGGCAGCAGGTTGGTGTCCACCCACTTGTAGTTCCGGCCGCCGCCCACGTAGTCGAAGTGGTAGTACAGCCCGTAACCACCGGCCCGCCGCGGCAAGTCCCGCGCCGGCAGCTTGCGCATGTTGCCCCAGTTGTCGTCCGCGAAGACGACCGTCACGTCGTCCGGCGGGCGCAACCCCTGGTCCCAGTACCGCTGGACCTCCTTGTAGAGGGTCTGCACCTGCGGCACGTTCAGCATGCCCTCGCGCTTCAGGATCTCCCGCTGCGAAGCCAGGATCTCCTGCATCAGCTCGATGCCGTCGCCGTCCGGCAGGCCCACGTCACCGTTGCCGCGCATGCCGAGGGTCACCACG
Organism: Saccharothrix variisporea; assembly: GCF_003634995.1. Taxonomy (GTDB): domain Bacteria; phylum Actinomycetota; class Actinomycetes; order Mycobacteriales; family Pseudonocardiaceae; genus Actinosynnema; species Actinosynnema variisporeum. Next base: position 2,212,214 of record NZ_RBXR01000001.1, read on the forward strand.
CCCTCGAAGTCCTGCTCCTTCATCCGCCGCACGCCGTCGGTCCAGTACTGCTCGATGGCCGACCGGTTGCGCCGGAAGCTCCAGTCCCCGTTGCCCCCGTACGGATCGCCGACACCCGACCGCGCGTGCCGGTTCCACTCCTCGATGCCGCGCATCATCGGGGCCTCGTGCGAGGTGCCCATGACGACGCCGTACTCCTTGGCCGTCCGGTGGTTGAGCGGGTCGTCCTCGGCGAACGCCCGCCCCCACACCGCCGGCCACAGGTAGTTGGCCTTGAGCCGCAGCATGGTCTCGAAGACCTTGGCGTAGAAGAGGTGGTTGAACCCATTGGGGAACCCAGGCGCCGACCCACCGCCGAAGAACTTCGGCGCCCACCGCCCCAGCTGCGGGTTCTCGTCGTTGATGAAGAACCCGCGGTACTTCACCGCCGGTGTGCCCTGGCTGTGCCGGCCGGGCAGGACGTGCAGCTCGGTGCGCTTCCGCGGCTGGACGTCGTCCCAGAAGTACCAGGGCGACACCCCGATCTCGCGGGACACGTCGTAGGCCCCGTAGATGGTGCCGCGCTGGTCGGACCCGGCGATGACCAGCGCCCGCCGTACCCCTGGCAGCGGGTTCTGGACGACCTGCTGGACCGACGTCTCCCACTTGCCGACCAGGTCCGACACGTCGAGCTTGCCCCGCCGCACCAGATCGTCGACCAAGGGGCTGCGTCCGACCGTACCCACGATCACAGCCCCGTCGACGACGGTCCCGCCAACCGAAGGCTCAACACCCGTCACGCGCGAGAGATCGTCCCGCAGATCCCCCACGACCCGCACCACACCGGGGAAGTCCTCGGCGCTGACCACCAGCGGCGCGACCCGACCCCGGGAAGCCAACGGGAACCGCCCCGGCCCGCCCACGTCGACCACGTACCCCTCGACGTGCGACTGGGCGGCCGGCTCAGCGGACGCCGTGGGCACCACCGGCGCCAACAACGCCAACGGCAGCAACACCGACAGGACCCTCACACGGCGCTCCCCAGCGCCGAAACCTCGACCGGGGTCACCAGCACGCGGTCGTGCCCCACGACCCGGGCCTCCCCGGTGAGCTCGACGGAGTGCTCCCACTTGATGTCCTCGCTGGACGTGCCGACCAGCAGCCGCAGCTCACCCGGCTCGACCACCCGCCGGAGGTCCCGCCCGGTGAAGGAGGTGCGGTCGGCGTGCACCCGGAACGACACCCGAGCCGACGCACCCGCCGCCAGCTCCACCCGCGCGAACCCGACCAGCTGCCGCACGGGCCGCGTCACGCTCGCCACCGGGTCGCTCAAGTACAGCTGCACCACCTCGGCCCCGTCCCGCGCCCCGGTGTTGCGCACGACCGCCGACACCTCGATCTCCCCGTCGGACGCCCACGAGTCCCCGGCCGAGAACTCCGACAGCTCGAACGACGTGTAGGACAGCCCGTGCCCGAAGGCGTACAGCGGCGACGGGTCCACCGAGCTGATGCCGCCCGGCCCGCCCAGGATCGGCCGCAGGTAGGTGGTCGGCTGCCCGCCGACCCCGCGCGGCACGCTCACCGGCAGCTTCCCGGACGGGTTCACGCGACCGCTCAACACGCCCGCGACCGCCCCCGCGCCTTCCTCGCCGGGGAAGAACGCCTGCACCACCGCGGCCGGCGAGTACCCGCCGAGCGCGTACGGCCGCCCGGCCAGCAGCACCAGCACGACCGGCTTCCCGGTCGCCAGCAGCGCCTCCAGCAGCTCGCCCTGGACACCCGGCAGGGACAGGTCCTCGGCGTCGCACCCCTCGCCCGACGTCCCCCGCCCGAACAGCCCGGCCAGGTCACCCAGCACGGCCACCACCACGTCCGCCCCGGACGCGGTCTCCACCGCCGCCGCGATCCCGGACCGGTCGTCGCCGGAGACCTCGCAGCCCTTCGCGGTCACCACGTCCGCGCCCGGGAACTCCGCCCGGAACGCCTCGAGGAAGGTCGCGATCTCGATGCCCAGCGCCACCTCGGGGTGCTGCACCCCGACGTGGTTCGGGAAGGCGTAGCAGCCCATCAGGGACAGCACGTCGTCCGCGCACGGTCCCACCACCGCGACGCTCGACGCGTTGAGCGGCAGCACCCCGCCGGAGTTGTCCAGCAGCACCACGGACTTCTCGGCCATGTCCCGCGCCAGCTCGCGCAACGCCGGCGGGTCCAGCTCGACGGGCTCGCCGCGCACCACGGCCGGCGAGTCCGGGGTCCAGTCCGGGTCGAGCAGCCCCAGCTCGACCTTCTGGGTCAGCACCCGGGTCACCGCGCGGTCCACGAAGGCCTCCGCCACCGCGCCCGACCGGACCATGTCCGCCAGCGGGTGCCCGTAGCAGCGCACCGAGGGCAGCTCGACGTCCACGCCGGCGGCCAGCGCCAGCGCGGCGGCCTCGCCGGGCGACCCCGCGACGCCGTGCGCGGTCTCCAGGAACGACACGCCGAAGTAGTCCGCGACCACGACCCCGGTGAAGCCCCACTCCTCGCGCAGCAACCCCGTCAACAGGGAAGTGTCCGACGCCGGCGGCACCCCGTCCACCTCGGCGTAGGAGTGCATGACCGACCGGGCCCCGCCCTCGCGCAACGCCATCTCGAACGGCGGCAGCACCACGTCGGCGAACTCGCGCCGCCCCATGTGCACGGGGGCGTGGTTGCGCCCGGCGCGCGAGGCCGAGTACCCGGCGAAGTGCTTGAGCGTGGCCACGATCCCGGTCGACTCGAGCCCGCGCGTGTAGGCCGCGCCCAGCAGCCCGACGAGGTACGGGTCCTCGCCGATGGTCTCCTCGGTCCGGCCCCACCGCGGGTCGCGGGTCACGTCCAGCACGGGAGCGAGCCCTTGGTGCACGCCGACGTCCCGCATGGACAGCCCGACCTCGCGGGCCATCCGCTCCACCAGCGTCGGGTCGAACGACGCGCCCCACGCCAGCGGCGTCGGGAACACCGTCGCCCGCCACGCCGTGAACCCCGACAGGCACTCCTCGTGCGCCATCGCGGGGATGCCGAACCGGTTGTTGGCCACCAGCTTGCGCTGCGTCTCGGCCAGCACCCGCGCGCCCACCAGCGGGTCCACCGGCCGGGTGCCGAACACGCGGGTCAGCTGGCCCAGGCCGGGCTTGGTCAGCTCGTCCCACGGCGGCAGCGGCTCGGCGAACTCGTGCTGCGCCGGCGCGACCTCCTCGTCGTCCTCGGTGACACCCACCCACACGCCCACCAACTGGGCCAGCTTCTCCTCCAGGGTCATCTCGGCCAGCAGCGCGGCGACGCGCTCGCCGACCGGTCGGCCCGGGTCGGCCCAGGTGTTCACGTGCACGGAGGCTCCTTCGTTGACGATCGGACGACGAGTTCGGTGGCCAGCTCCACCCGCTCGGTCTCCACCGGGCGGCCCGCGATCAGGTCCGCCAACATCCGCCCCGCGTGCCGGCCCATCTCGGTGAGCGGCTGGCGGACGGTGGTCAGGGCGGGCGACGACCACACCGCGACGGGTAAGTCGTCGAACCCCACGACGCTGAGGTCGTTCGGCACGGACAGGCCCGCCACGCGGGCGGCCTCGATCACGCCCAGCGCCTGCTCGTCGTTGCCCGCGAACACGGCCGTGGGCCGGTCCGGCAGGCGCAGCAGCTCCGTGGCGCACCGGAAGCCGCCCTCGTGCTTGAAGTCGCCGTGGCGCACCAGGCCCGGGTCGAACGGCAGGCCGGCGCGGTCCAGCGCGGCCCGGTAGCCGTCCACCCGGGCGCGGCTGCACAGCATCCCGGCCGGTCCGCCGATGACGGCGACCCGCTGGTGGCCCAGCCGGATCAGGTGCTCGGTCGCGGCCAGGCCGCCCGCCCAGTTGGTCGCGCCGACGCTGGGCACGTCCGGGTTGGGCAGGTCGACCGGGTCGATGACGACGACCGGGATGCGCGAGCCCGCGAGCACCCGCCGGTCCGCGGCCGTGAGCTGGGAGGTCACCAGCAGCGCGCCGGCGCGCTTGGCGTCGACCAGGGACGCCGCCCAGGAGGAGTGGCCGCGCTGACCGGCCGCGGAGGAGACGACCACGTGCAGCCCGCTGTCCACGACCCCGCGGATGATCTCCACCGCCCACGGGCTGTCCAGCGCGGTGAACACCAGGTCCACCAGCAGCTGCCCGGAGGCCCTGCGCGCGCCCACCGGCACGTAGTCGTATTCGGCCAGCAGCCGCCGCACGCGGGCCCTGGTCTCGGGGCCGACGTCGTCCTTGCCGTTGAGGACTTTGGACACCGTCGGGAGCGACACTCCGGCTGCGGCGGCGATCGTGGCCAATGTGGCTCGTCGCATGCCGCCGATAGTATCGAAACCAGATCGAAACTCAATAGGGTTGACCCGACCAGCGGAAACCTGCGGAAACGTCTCATTTCGACACCCCGCAGTGACCCTTGACACGCGGTGTTCACCTGCCTAGGGTTCCCGCAAGTCGTGGATGTTTCGAAACTTTTCGACGCCGCGAACAATCCGCAGCGTGGCAGAAGGGTGGCGGTCGCATGTCCCGCCGATCATGGATGCGAACCCTGGTTTCCGCAGGGCTCGTCGCCGTGGCAGCAGTGGTGTCCGCGTGTGGCACGGCCGGTCCGGCCGAGCCGGGCGCGGGTGGGGTGAAGGTGTGGGCGCTCCAGGACCCCGTCCTCAACCCGATCGAGCAGAAGTCGATCGACTTCTTCAAGTCCGGCGGCGGCAACGCGTCGCTGGAGACGTTCGGCAACGACCCGTACAAGCAGAAGCTGCGGGTCGCGATCGGCTCGCCGAACGCGCCGGACGTGTTCTTCAACTGGGGCGGCGGCAACCTCAAGGAGTACGTCGACGCCGGCAAGATCGCCGACCTGACCCCGGTGCTCGACCAGAACAGCGCGCTCAAGAGCGCGTTCCTGCCCAGCGTGCTGGACGGCGCGAAGATCGACGGCAAGTACTACGGCATCCCGATGCGCGGCATGCAGCCCGTGCTGCTGTTCTTCAACAAGGAGGTGTTCGCCGCCGCCGGCGCGCAGCCGCCGAAGACGTGGGACGACCTGCTCGCGCTGGTGGACACCTTCAAGGCCAAGGGCATCCAGCCGATCTCGCTGGCCGGCTCTCAGGCCTGGACCGAGCTGATGTGGATCGAGTACATCCTGGACCGCATCGGCGGCCCCGAGGTGTTCCGCAACATCCGCGACGGCAAGGGCCAGGGCTGGAAGGACCCGGCCGTGACCGAGGCGCTGACCAAGCTCAAGGAGCTCATCGACCGGGGCGGCTTCGGCACCAACTTCGCCTCCGTCGGCTACGACGTGGGTGGCGCCTCGACGATCCTGGCGCAGGGCAAGGCCGCCATGCACCTCATGGGCTCGTGGGAGTACGTCAACCAGCTCGGCCAGAGCCCCGACTTCGTCAAGAAGGGGTCCCTCGGCTGGGTGGCGTTCCCGTCCATCCCGGGCGGCAAGGGCGATCCTGGCAACGTGGTCGGCAACGCGAGCAACTACTACTCGGTGACCTCGGGCTCCTCCCAGGTCGAGGCGGCGAAGAAGTTCGTCTCCACCGCGCTGCACGAGGACTCCTACGTGCAGGCGCTGATCGACGCCGGTGACGTGCCGGCCGTGGTCGGCGTGGAGAGCAAGCTGGCCAAGGCCGCCAACTCCGAGTACACGACGTGGATCTACGGCCAGGTCAAGGAGGCCAAGAGCTTCCAGCTGTCCTGGGACCAGGACCTGCCCGCCGAGAAGGCGACGGCCATGCTGACCCAGCTGCAGGAGTTCTTCCTGGGCAAGGTCTCCCCGCAGCAGTTCGTCGACGCGGTGGCCGCGCGCTGATGCGTTCACAGCGACCGTCCGGCTGGTACGCCGTCCCCGCCTACGGGTTCTTCGCGCTGTTCGCGGTGCTGCCCATGGTGCTGGTGGTGTACTTGAGCTTCACGTCGTGGCAGGGACTGGGCACCCCGGTGCCCAACGGGACCGCCAACTGGTCCCGCCTGATCGCCGACGGGGAAGCCCACGCCGCCGTGGGGCGGACCGTGCTGCTCATGGTCGTGTCCTGGCTGTTCCAGACCCCGATCGCACTGCTGATCGGGGTCTGGGCGGCCGGGCCGCAGCGGTCCCGCGCGGTGCTGAGCTCGATCTTCTTCCTGCCCCTGCTGCTGTCCACGGCGGCCATCGCGCTGCTGTGGCAGGCGCTGCTGGACCCGAACTTCGGCATCGCCGCGGGTGGGATGCAGTTCCTGGGCGACCCCGACATCGCGATCTACACCGTGGTGTTCGTGATCTCCTGGCAGTACATCCCGTTCCACACGCTGATGTACCAGGGCGCGGCGCGGGCCATCCCGGCGTCGCTGTACGAGGCGGCCACCATCGACGGGGCGTCGCGCGTGAGCAAGTTCCTGCACATCACGCTGCCGCAGCTGCGGTACACGCTGGTGACCTCGTCGGTGCTGATGCTCGTCGGGTCGCTGACGACGTTCGACACCGTGCTCATCCTCACCGGCGGTGGGCCGGGCACGGCCACGCGGATCCTGCCGCTGCACATGTACATCACCGGCTTCAGCGGGTTCGAGATGGGTTACGCCAGCTCGATCGCCGTGGTGCTGGTGGTGCTCGGGACCGCGCTGTCGGTCGCGGTCATGCGGTGGAGCGGGTTCCGCGCGATGAGCAGCCAGCAGGAGGGCTCGTGAAGTCACGTCCGAACTGGCCCGCCGGGCTCTTCGCCCTGGTGTGGCTGGCGATCGTCGTCGGACCGCTGTACTACGTGGTGACCGCGAGCCTGCGCACCCGGCAGGAGTACCTGGGTTCGCACCCGCTGGAGTTCCCGGCCAACCCCACGCTGGACAACTACGTCACCGTGCTGGACGGCGGCTTCGGCAAGTACCTGGTGAACAACATCGTGGTGACGGTCGCGACCGTGGCGATCGTGCTGCTGGTCGGCGTGCCGTGCGCGTACGCGGTGGTGCGCGGCACCGGGCGGTTCGTGCAGCGCGGGTTCACCCTGCTGCTGATGGGCCTGGCGATCCCCGCGCAGGCCACGATCATCCCGGTGTACCTGCTCATCACCCGCATGCACCTGTACGACAGCCTGACGGCGATCATCCTGCCGACGGCGGCGTTCGCGCTGCCCGTGGCGACGCTGGTGCTGACCAACAGCCTGCGCGACGTGCCGTCCGAGCTGTACGAGGCGCAGGCGATCGACGGGGCGGGGCCGTTCCGGGTGCTGGTGAGCCTGGTGCTGCCGCTGGCCCGACCCGCGATCATGACCGTGGTCGTGTACACGGCGCTCAACGCGTGGAACGGCTTCCTGTTCCCGCTGGTGCTCACGCAGTCCGAGTCCAGCCGGGTGCTGACCCTGGGCCTGTGGAACTTCCAGGGCCAGTTCGGCACCAACGTGCCGGCCCTGATGGCGGCCGTGCTGCTGTCGGTGCTGCCGATCTTCGCGGTGTACCTGTTCGCGCGGCGGTTCCTGCTCAGCGGCCTGACTGCCGGATTCGGGAAGTGAGCACCGGTCGCGGTCGGTGAGTACCGATTTCGGCTGGTGAGACGGGTGCCGGACGGCTTGAGCCGTCCGGCACACTTTTTACCTTCCGATAGTTTCGGTGCCGTAGACTGCGGCCATGCCGACCAAAGCCGACCCGTCTTCGCCGGATGACACCACCTCCGGCAAGATCACCATTGCCGACATCGCGGCCGAGGCCGGCGTATCGGTACCGACAGTTTCGAAGGTGATGAACGGCCGCGCCGACGTCGCCCCGCACACCCGGGAGCGGGTCGAGGCGATCATCCGCCGGCACGGCTACCAGCGCCGATCCGACGAGCGCTCCCGCCGGTCGAACCTGGTGGAGCTGATGTTCCACGAGCTGGAGAGCGCGTGGGCGCTGGAGATCATCCGGGGTGCCGAGCAGGTCGCCGCCGAGCAGGGTCTGGCGCTGGTGCTGTCGGAGTCCCAGGGGCGGCTCACCCCCGGCCACGGCTGGCTGGAGGGCGTGATCGCGCGCCGGCCACTGGGCGTGATCTCGGTGTTCTCCGACCTGACCGCCCAGCAGCTGGCGAAGCTGCGGGCCCGGGACATCCCGGTCGTGGTGGTCGACCCGATCGGTGAACCCCAGGACTCGACGCCGTCCATAGGGGCCACGAACTGGAACGGCGGCCTCACCGCGACCCGCCACCTGATCGAACTGGGCCACCGCCGGATCGCGATGATCGGCGGCCCCGAGCGCGTGCTGTGCAGCCGGGCCCGGGTGGACGGCTACCGCGCGGCGCTGGAGACCGCGGGCCTGGCCTTCGACCCGGACCTGGTCCGCTACGGCGACTTCCACGTCGAGTCGGGCCGCCGCCAGTTCGCTCCCCTGCTCGACCTGCCCGACCCGCCCACGGCCGTGTTCGCCGGTAGCGACCTGCAGGCGTTGGGCGTCTACGAGGCCGCGCGGGCGGCGGGGCTGCGGGTGCCGGAGGACCTGTCGGTGGTCGGCTTCGACGACCTGCCGGTGGCCCAGTGGGTCGGCCCGCCGTTGACCACGGTCCGGCAGCCGTTGCAGGACATGGCCGCCGCGGGCACCCGCCTGGCGATCACGCTGGCCCGCGGCGACGAGCCCGAACACCGCCGGATCGAACTGGCCACGACCCTGGTGGTCCGGCAGAGCACCGCTCCCCCCAGGGCTTGATCGAAACACCGGCGCGGCGAACGTCGATAATGCGGCATGCGACGTTCGTCGGCGGCTTTCGGCGTTTCCGTCCTGTTAGCCGGCGGTGTCGGCGTGGTGGGCAACCTCCTCACCAACGCCGGCGCCATCCCGGACAGCCTGCGGCCCTGGTCGTGGGTGCTGGTCGCCGCGCTGACCGTCATCACCGTGGTGCTCCAGCTGCGGAGCTTCCGGGCACCCTCCACCGACCTGTCCATCGACTCGCTGATCGCCACCCTGGCCAGCTCCGCGCGCAGCCGGCTCGCCGCCACCGACATGTGGTTGCGGGTGCCGATGCGGTGGGTCGAACCCGCCGGGCGTGGCCCGGTGGAGCCCTGGAGCCTCACGGCCGCCTTCCTCGCGTTGCCCGACCGGCAACTGGTGATCGTCGGGGCGCCCGGCTCCGGCAAGACCACCGCCGCCGCCCGGTTGGCGTCGGAGCTCCTGGACAACTGGGAGCCCGGTGACCCGGTGCCCGTGGTCGTCCCGCTCGTGCACTGGACCCCCGACGTCCCGTTGTCGGAGTGGCTCGCCGCCGAGTTCCCCCTGCTGACCGTGCTGGGCCCCGACTCGACACGCTCCCTCGTCGAGTCCACGCCGGTGTTGCCCCTCTTCGACGGGTTCGACGAGATGCACCCGGTGTGGCAGTCCGAGTTGCTGTGGCAGCTCGAACGCTCGGACTCCCCGTTCGTCCTCACCGGTGGCGACCACCTGCGGCGCGCGACCCCCCGGGTCCCCGTGGTGGAACTGCTGCCGCTCGCACCGCTCGACGTACGCACCTACCTGCACGACCGGGTGCCGCACGAGGACGACCGGTGGGCACCGCTGCTCGACCTCCTCGACGCCGACCCCGACGGCCCGCTGGCCCGCACGTTGTCCTCGCCGCGCGCGATCGACCTGGTGCTGCGCGCCTACGCCGCGCCGAGCACCTCGCCGGCCGAACTGCTCGACACGACCCGGTTCCCCACCCGCGACGCCGTCGAGCGGCACCTGCTGGAGACCGCGCTGGTCCGCGCCGCGCCCGGCACCTCCCCGGACGGCTACGAACCCGGTGAGCGGGCGGTCGACAGGCTCGGGTTCCTGGCCGCGCACCTCGAACGGCTGGGCAGCACGGAACTGGCCTGGTGGCACCTGGGCGAGAGCGTGCCGCGCGGGGTGTTCGCCGCGGCGGCGCTGCTGCTCGGCTCGGCCACCGGGCTCGCCGGCGCGTTGCTGTTCGGGGTGTGGGCGGGGGTGCTGCTGGGCGGGGGCACGGTCGCGGCCCTCCTGCGGCTGGGGTTCAGCGCGCGGTCGGCGCCCTTCCCCGCGCGCATCCGGCTGGGCGAGCCGCGCAGCCTGGCGGTGTTCGCGCTCGGGTCGGTCGCCGGCGGGGTGACGGCGGTGGCGGTCCGGGCGTTCGGCGGGTCGGTCGTGGGTGCGTGGCTGTGGGTGGCGGTCGGGGTCGTCGTCGGCGCGCTCGGCGCGTCGCGGGTGGCGGTCACCCGGTCGCCGGACGCCGACGTCGCCCGGCACCCGCAGGAATCGTTGTGGCGCGACCGGCGCATGGCGCTGGTGCAGGGCGGCGTCACCGGGTTGACGGGGGCGTTCGCGGCGGGGTTGGCCGGCTGGACCGGGGCGGGTGTGCTGCTGGTGGTCTGCCTGGGGCTGGTGGGGGTGTCGTTCAGCGCCTACGCCCGCTACTCGGTGAGCCGGATCTGGCTGGCGTTGCGCGGGCGGCTGCCGTGGCGCTTGATGACGTTCCTCGAAGCCGAATGGCGGCTGGGGCTGTTGCGGCACTCCGGTGGCGTGTACCAGTTCCGCCACCGCCTGCTCCAAGAACACCTGGCCGCCGAGTACGGGTCCACCAAGCCGCCGGTGGACGAGGACGCCGTGCGGATGGTCGGGCTGCTGCGCGGTGACCTGGTGGAACGGGCGTTCGCGCGGGCCGACGTGCAGGCGGTGATCGAGGCGCCGAGCATCCGGCGGTTGAAGCTGGAGATCGTCGCCGAGATCGAGGACACGCGGGAAGACCTCGTCGTGGCCACGAGCGCGGCGCGCGAGCGTTACGTGGCGGTCAAGGAGAGGTTGCTGGCGCGGGCCGGAGTGCCCCGGCCGGCGCGGGCCGCACGGTTCTTCGGCCACGTCGGCGGGCCGTTGGCGGCACTGGCCACGGGGGCGGCCCTCGCGGTGGGCGCGGCACCGGCGGTGACCTTGTCGGTCGCGTGGGTGGGGATCGTGGTCATGGCGGCGGCTGGGTTCCTGCAACCGCTCATCTGGCAGCTGGACCTGACGGACGCCTACCAGTCGCGGTTCATGGACCGGCTCGCCCGGTGGCACCGCGCGGTGGCCGTCCGGCTGGCACCGCTGCACCGGGTGCACTTGAGCGCCTACGCCGGTGTCGTGGTGTCCTGCGGCTTGCTGGTCGTCTCCGTCATGTCACCGGCGGAGGTCGTGGCGGTCATGCGGGCTGTGCACCCGGTGTCGGTGTACGTCCTGGGTGGCGCGGCCGTCGTGTTCGGGGTGCTGTGGGCGTGGTCCCGGCCGTTGAAGAAGCGGTGGGACAGGCTGTCGGTCGACAACCCGGCGGTGTGGCCGGCGGAGACGGCGTTGCCGCGCGGGGCGGCGCAGGCGCGGCGGGACGCGGTGCGGGCGTGGGAGGCGCTCGTAGAAGCGTTGGTGGAGAACGGGGTGCTGCCGATGGTGGCGGCGCGGGTCGAGGTGCTGGCGCGGCGGTCCTACGACACCCGGTTGCCCGACGCGTCGGTCAAGTGGCTCGGCGACCTGACCGAGAGCGCGCAGTTCGTGCCGACCGACACCAGTGCACGGCTGAACCGGATGCTCGACGCGATGTCCGGCGGTGCGATCGGGCTGAGCGGTCCGCGCGGGATCGGCAAGAGCACCGTGCTGGGCATCTTCGGCGACCGGCGGCTGGGCGGGAACCCCGACGACCTGACCGTCGTCGTGCCCGCGCCGACCAACTACAACAGCCGGGACTTCCTGGTCCACCTGTTCAGCCGGATGTGCATGGCCGTGCTGCCTGCCGACCCGCAGACGGCTCCCCGGGCGTCGCGGCGGGTGCGGGTGCGGTGGGTGGTGACCGCCGTGGTCGCGGTGCTGCTGGTCGTGGGGGCGGTGCTGTGGCCGTCCGCGGTGGAGGCCGGGCGGTGGGCGTGGCGGAACGTGCGCGGCGTCGCGGTCGGCGTCGGGGTGGCGTTGTCGGTCGCGTTGGTCGTGGAAGTGGTGGTGCGGCGGGGGTTCCGGCGCGGTGACACGTCGGTGGAGGACGTGGCGCGGGCGCACCTGCGTGCCCTGCGGTACCTGGAGACGACCACCCGCACCGCGACCGCGGCGGTGAAGCCCGGGGTGGAACTGGGTGGTTCGCTGGCGCGGCAGCGGGCCGAGCAGGTCAAGACGTACCCGGAGCTGGTCGGCGAGTTCCGGGACTTCCTGGCGTTCCTGGTGTCCCACCTGCCGACCCGGCCCGACCGGCGGGCGCCGCGGATCGTGGTGTGCATCGACGAGGTGGACAAGATCGCCACCGCCGAGGCGGCCGAGCAGTTCATCAACGACGTCAAGTCCGTGTTCGGGGTGCCCGGGTGCTTCTTCCTGGTGGCGGTGTCGGAGGACGCGCTGGCGTCGTTCTCGCGGCGGGCGCTGACCGTGCGGACCGCGTTCGACTCGGCCTTCGACAACGTGATCCAGGTGAGCCGGTTGTCGCTGACCCAGACCCGGCGGCTGCTGGTGCAACGGGTGCTGCGGCTGCCCGAGCCGTACGTGTGGCTGTGCCACGCCCTGTCCGCCGGCCTGCCCCGCGACCTGAACCGGACCGTGCGGCAGCTGTACGACATCCGGGCCGCCACCGGGGTGTCCGACCTGGGGGCGCTGGCGGGTGAGCTCGTGCGGCAGGACCTGGAGGTCGTGACGCACGGGCAGGTGTTGCAGGTGGACGCCGGGTCCGACGCGGTGAGCGGCGCTTTGCTTCGCTGGCTGGCCCAGACCGCGCGCGTGCCCGTGGACCACGACTCGTTGGTCGCCCACCGCGACAACGCGCCGTCCGGCGGGGCGTTCCGGAACTGGCCGCCGGAGCTGTGGGCGGTGCGGGAGCGGTTCCAGGCTTACCTGTCGTATGCGGCGGTGGTGTTGCAGTCGTTCCAGGAGCGGTCGGGCGAGGTGATCGCGAAGTTGTCCACTGTGGACTCCGACGAGACGAACCCCGTGCGGCTCTTGGCCGATGCCCGCGCCCACCTGTCGGTGGACGCGGCGTTGGCGACGGCGGCCGTGGACGCCTACCGGTCGGAACTCGTCTGAGCTTCCTCCGCCGCGCGGAACATCCCCACTTCGGCCCGGCGCCGCAGCTTGGAGGCCACGACTTCACCCAGCGGCGTGTCGGGTGCCTTGCGGAACCGCTTGGGCCGGGCCGCGCGCAGGGTGTTCTCGGCACGCTCGGCCACCGCTTCGTCGCGCACGCCGAGCGCTTCCCGCAGTGCCTGGTCGGCGGCGTGGCGGTTGGCGCGGTGGGCGTGCTGCCGGTTGCGCGTGATGTTGCGGCGGGAGCTCTGGGGGTTCTCGCCGTAGGTGTTGCGGCGGTCCTTGGCGTAGCTCAGCCGCTTCTTCTCCTGTGGCGTACGACGAACCATGCGCGGACCGTACGCGGGGTCGATCGGTGCCGGCGACCGCTTTTTCGCCGGCCTTCCGCGACGACCACGACTGGGACTGTCGGTGCGCGGTGGGACAATGGAGACGGGGGCCGGAGGCCACACCGACTGCGAGCGCACGGACGACCCGGCGACGGCAATGCGAGCGGCGACGGCACAGCGGCGACAGTGGCGGCTCGCCCACGACAGCGGCGGCAGCGGCGACTCAGCGGCGGCAACGGCGGCAGTGCGGATCCGGCGACAGCGGCGCAGTGCGGCTTGGCGGCGGCGGTGCGGCTTGGCGGCGGTGCGGCTTGGCGGCGGCGCGGCTTGGCGGCGGCGGTGGTGCGGCTTGGCGGCGCGGCGGCGGCGGTGGTGCGGCTTGGCGGCGCGGCGGCGGCGGTGGTGCGGCTTGGCGGCGCGGCGGCGGCGGTGGTGCGGCTTGGCGGCGCGGCGGCGGCGGTGGTGCGGCTTGGCGGCGCGGCGGCGGCGGTGGTGCGGCTTGGCGGCGCGGCGGCGGCGGTGGTGCGGCTTCCGGCCCGGTCTCCCTCAACACGCGGGCGTGGCCTCCGGCCCCCGTCTCCATTGTCCCACCGAGCACCGACAAATCGGCGCGTGAGGGCGGGTAGGTGGACCCGCCCCCGGGTCGCGAGCTCCGGCAACCGCTAGCGGAGTCGCGGCCGGGGGCGGGTTCCCGTCTCGTCCGCCACCGTCGTTGAGGGCGAAGCCGGACACCGCCGAGTCGGTTCGCCGTGGAGGTCGGTGGGGACGAGCCGTCAGTGGTGGTGATGGCCCTCGAACTGGACGTACTGGCAGCCCGGCGCCTCGGCCGGCAGCGTGTGGCCGGCGCTGGGCGGGGGTGGTGCCGAGGTGCAGGTGAGTTGGTGCAGCCCGAGCAGTTCCAGGCCGAGGGTGCCGCTGAGCGCGAAGCCGTTGCCGAAGCCGAAGTCCGGGTTGTCGCTGATCTGCCCGGTCTTCATCGCTTCCTGCCACGACCGCTGGAAGTCCGCCAGCTTCTCGCGCTGGAACACCACCAACCCCAACCGCTCGTACGGACCGGCCTTGCACGTCGCCCATCGATCGACATAGGGCGCGTACAGCGTCGCCCGCAGCGGACCGACGAACTCGGCGAACTCCTCGATCGTGCGGTCGGTCGGGTCGTCGCACTCGCCGGTCTTCTCCTCCACCCACGCCGCGACCTCCGCCGGGCTGCCCAGCGGCGGGCCGAGGGCGCCCGAGCCCAGGCCGGTGGAGTCGGACGCGCCGCACGCGACCGACCCCACCAGCAGCGCGACCAGGGCCACGCACCGGGCGAACATCACGCGCACCGCGCGCCGTTCAGGGTGAACCCGGTGGGCGCGGTGGGTGAGCCGGTCCCGTTGAACCCGAAGGACGTGGACGCCCCCGCCGCGAGGTTCTGGTTCCAGCTCGCACCCTTGGCCGTGGCCTTGCCGTTGGCCACGGTCACGGTGCCCGACCACGCCTGGCCGTAGGTCTGCCCGGAGGGCACGTCCCACACCAGTTCCCAGTTGTTGACCGCGGCCGTGCCGGTGTTCTTGATCGTCACGTTCGCGGTGAACCCGCCGGACCACACGCTCGGCGTCGCCCACGTCACCGTGCACGCACCGGGCTCGCCGCTGCCGGGCAGGGTGGTCACGCTGACCGCCGCGGACGGCGGTGACGTGTTGCCCACGGCGTCGCGCGCCACCACGTAGAACTGGTAGGCCGTGGCCGGCGACAGGCCGGTGATCGTCGCGGTGGTGCCGCTGCCGGACGCGACCTGCACGTCCGTCGCGCCCGCCTCGCGGAACACCTGGTAGCTGGAGACGCCGACGTTGTCCGAGGACGCCGCCCACGACAGGCTCACCGAGTTGGACCCGGCGGTCGCGGTGGGCGTGCCGGGCGCGGTGGGTGCCTGGGTGTCGCCGCCGCTGCCGCCCTCGAAGATCACGTCCGAGCAGCTGTAGAACGCCTCGGGGCTGTCGTTGCGCTGCCAGATCGAGTAGATGATGTGCCGACCGGACTTGTTCGGCAGCGTGGCCTGCCACGCGTACTCGCCGCCCTGCGCGACCGGGTTGGTGATCGAGTTGAACGGCGCCGGCTCCAGGTCCGACCACTTCAGCGGCTTGGTGACGTCGAAACCGTCGCGGGTCACGTACTGGTCCCACGTGCCGGGGTGCGGCGCCCACGCGTTGTAGTGCAGGGTGATCGTCGACCCCGCGCGCAGGGTGGTGGTGGGCCAGTCGTCGCGGGCCAGGTTGTAGGCGTCGTACTTGGTGGTCGGGCCGCACAGGTCGCCGTCGGCGATGATCTCGCGGTGCCGGCCGGCGGCCTGGGAGATCAGGTTGCCGTACCAGTCCCACAGCGGCTGCTTGCCGCCGATGGCCACGGCCTCCTTGCACGCCGGGTTGGTGGGCAGCAGGTCACCGCCGCCGCTGCCCTTGCGGCCGTCCTCGTAGCAGGCGTAGGTGCGGCTGGCCGGGTAGGTCATCGAGCCGTGTGCCACGGCGACGCCCGTCTGCACGAGCACGGTGGTCACACCGGCGACACCGAGGGCGGCCAGGGCCAGTGCCCCGAAGCGCTTGAGTCGCAAAGGATGTCTCCTTCAGATCGACGGTGATCTGGCAGGGGTGCGCGCAGGAACACACATCTGGGAGCGCTCCCAGAAACACCATGACAGCCCGGTGACCGCGCGTCAACGACTCGTTTCATTTGGTGGTCGCCGGGTATCGCTCGACCATGCGCATCGCCGTGGTCGGGCAGCTGGCCCGCGACCTCGTCCTCGTCGTACCCGAAGTGCCCGGCGCGGGCGCCACCTCCCCCGTCCTGGAACGCCGTGAAGTGCTCGGTGGCAAGGGCGCGAACATCGCCGTGAACGCGGTGCAGTTGGGCGCGTCGGCGGCACTGGTGGGCGTCGCCGGGGACGACGAAGTCGGCGACCACCTGGTCGAGCGGTTGCGGGCGGACGGCGTCGACACCTCGTCCGTCGCACGGCGCGGGAAGTCCGCGCTGATCGTGGACGTCGTGTGCGGCGGGAAGTGGCGCTACCTCCAGGACATCCCGGAGACCTCCCTGGTCGCGCCGACCGACCTCGGGCCGGCGGTGGCCGAGGCGGACGCGGTGGTGGTGCAGCTCCAGCAGCCGCACGACACCGCGCTGGCCGCCGTCCGCAAGGCCGGCGGGCTCGTCGTGCTCGACGGCGTGGCAACGCCCGACCTGCTCGAACGCGCCGACGTGCTGCGGGCCGACCACCAGGAGGGCGAGGAGCTGACCGGCCGGTCCATCGGCTCGCCGGGCGACGCGGTCGCCGCCGGGCGGACGCTGGTCGGGCGCGGGCCGGACCTGGTGGCGCTGGAGGTCGCGGGCGAGGCGAACGTGCTGGTGTGGTCGTCGGGCGAGGTGGTCGTGCCGCTGACCGAGGAGGACGTGGTGGACACGACCGGCGGCGGCGACGCGTTCGTGGCCGCGCTGGCCGTGGCGCTGGCCCGGGGCGAGCGCCCCGAGGAGGCCGGTCGGCTGGCGGTGGCCGCCGCGGGCCGGGCCGTCGACCACGCGGGCGGACGCACGGACCTCGGCGGACTGCGCACACCCGGCGAGTGACACCGCTACGGACCCGCGAAGCGCGCTGCCCCTACAGGTGCCGGAACCCGACCCCGTGATGGACGCGGGTGGTCGGGTTCCGTAACCTGTCCGAGACCTCGACGACCTTCACTCGTTCGGGGGATCCGGTGTTCAAGGAGGACCGCGCGATCGTGGCGTCGTACCCCGTTCAGCGCACCGTCCGCGCGGCTCTGGCGGCCACCGCCGCCCTCGCGCTGGCCGGTGGAGTGTCCGTGCCGCACGCCGCCGCCCAGCCGACCAACGGCGACGAGGCGGTCAAGAGGTACTTCGACCTCGCCCACGAGGCCGAGCAGCTCAACGAGCAGCACCTGCGCGCCGTGGACGAGCTGGCCGCCGCCCAGGCCACCATCGAACAGGCCAACCGCGATCTCGCCGCCGCCCAGCAGGCGCAGGGCCAGTTGCAGGGCCAGGTGGACCTGCTCACCGAGGCCTCCTTCGAGGGCGCCCGGTTCAACCAGCTCTCGGCGCTGCTGGTCAGCGACTCCCAGCAGGACTTCCTCAACCGGATGAGCGCGCTGGGCGTGCTGGCCGGCGAGAACGCCGAGGCGGTCGCCGGCCTGAGCGCCGCCGTGGACAAGGCCAACGAGGCGACCCGGCGCGCCAACGAGGCGGTCGACAACGCCAACAAGGCCATCGCCGACATCGACCAGCGCAAGGCCGCGCTCGACGAGCAGATCAACGAGGTGCGGGCGGTGTACCGGGCCCTGCCCCGGGCCGAGCGCGACCGGCTGGCCGGCGAGGGCTACACCGGTCCCGTGAGCACCCCGCCCGGCCAGGCCGGCGACGCGGTGCAGTGGGCGCTGGGCCAGCGCGGCAAGGACTACGTGTTCGGCTCCAACGGCCCCGACACGTGGGACTGCTCCAGCCTCATGCAGGCCGCCTACCGGTCGGTGGGCATCGCCATCCCCCGCACCACCTACGGCCAGGCCACGATCGGGCGGCCGGTGTCGCTCAACGAGGTGAAGGCCGGCGACCTGATCATCTACTACTCGGGCCAGAGCCACGTGGCGATGGCCATCGACGGCATCCGCGCCGTGCACGCCTCCACCGAGGGCGTCCCGGTGAAGATCCAGGACATCGAGTCCATCGGCCCGGTCAACACGATCCGGCGAGTGGTCGGCTGAAACGCGGGTACTCCCTGCTCGACCCGTGACCGACCGAGCCGAGGAGGGACCCCGTGCCCGATGTCGTCGACCTCATCATGCAGGACCACCGCGAGGTGGAGCGCCTGTTCGACGAGCTCAAGAACAACCCCGAGAAGCGACCACTGCTCACGCCCGTGCTGTCCGCGGTGCTGACCGCCCACAGCCGGGCCGAGGAGGACTCGGTGTACCCGGTGGCGCGGGACGAGGCCGGCGAGCAGGAGGAGATCCAGCACAGCCAGGAGGAGCACGTCGAGGCCGAGACGCTGCTGGCCAAGCTCATCGCCACCGACCCGACCTCGCCGGAGTACGACCGGGTGCTGGAGAAGCTGATCGAGGGCGTCACCCACCACGTGGAGGAAGAGGAGTCCACCGTGCTGCCCGGGATGCGCCGGCAGCTGGAGGACACCCGGCGCGAGGAGCTCGGCGAGGCCTTCGCCGCCAGCCGCGCCAAGCACCTGGGCGAGCTGCCCGGCCAGGCCACCAAGGAGGAGCTGGTGGCCCAGGCGATGAACAAGGGCGTCAACGGCGCGTCCTCGATGAGCAAGGACCAGCTCGAAAAGGCGCTCCACTCGTCCTGATGACGTGCATCACCCGGGTGTGCGGGCCTAGGCTGGTGGGGCGGGCGCCGGCGAACCGTTCGGCGGAGGTCCGCGCACCCGAGGTGAGCATGGAGGACAGCCCCGTCGAGCTGTCGGTGGTGGAGTCGACACCGGACACCGTGGTCCTGCGGATCGCGGGTGAGCTCGACATGGCCACCGTCCCGGAGGCCACCGCGTTCGCCCACGCCCACCTGGGCCGGACGCGGCGGGAACTCGTGCTCGACTTGAGCGGCGTGACCTTCTTCGCCTCCGACGGGATCTCCCTGCTGCTGACCATGCGCTCGGCGTGCCAGGCGGTCGGCAAGTCGCTGCGCGTGGTGGCCACGAGCCAGGCGGTCCTGCACCCGCTGGAGGTGTCGGGGCTGCGCGAGCACTTCGCGATCACCACCGACACCGAGGAAGTCCGCTAGCCGTTCTGCTCCATGACCAGGATGGCCCCGTTGGGCTGGCCGGAGTTGGAGCGCAACGAGCTGCACACCACCCGCGCGACGATCTCGCGGCCCTTCCGGTTCACGGCGTTGACCTTCACCTCGCTCATGAACGAAGCGTCGGCCAGGGCCTGGCGGACGACCGGGCGGAGTTCGGCCACCGGGAGGCCGATGTCGAGGTTGAGCAGGTGCTCGCCCTCGGCCTCGTCGCGGCGCAGGCCCCACAGCTCCTCCGCGCCCCGGTTCCAGGCGATGACCCGCATCCCGACGTCCAGCACGGCCACGCCCGCCCGCAGCGAGGTCAGGATGGACTCCAGGAACTCGTTGACCTGGTCCAGCTCCTGGGTGCGGTCGCGCAGGGTGTCGTTGATGTTCTGGAGCTCGTCGTTGGTGGACTGGAGCTCCTCGTTCATCGTCTCCAGTTCCTCGTTGGTGGACTGGAGCTCCTCGTTGGTGGTCTCCAGCTCCTCCACAGTGGACTGCAGTTCCTCGTTCGTGGTCTCCAACTCCTCGTTGGTCGACTGCAGCTCCTCGTAGGCGGACTCCAACTGGCGGTTGGCGTACTCCAGGTCCTCCAGCAGCCTCCGGGTCGCGGTGACGTCGTGGAAGACGATCGACACGCCCAGGATGGTGTTGTCCGCCGCGATCAACGGGTTGAGGTGGACCTCGAACCACAGGGACTCGCCCGGCGGTCGCGTCCACTCGACCTCCTTGATGCGCACGGCGCGGCGCTCGGCGCGGCACTGCTCCAGGTAGCCGCGCAGCTCGACCGGGCGGTAGGACAGGTCCAGGTCGCGCAGGGGGCGGCCGATGTCCTTGGCGCCCAGGCCGAACATCGTCTCGGCCTGCTGGTTGGCCAGGGCCAGGACGTCGTCGCCGGTGACCACGACCTGGGCGACCGGGCCCGCCGAGAAGGCGTGCTCGCGCAGTTGGTCCAGGCCGCCCACGTCGAAGCGCCGGTCCTGGACCAGGGCCTGGGTCACGAAGTGCACCGGGCCGCCGGAGCCGTTGGCCACCTTGCGGAAGACGCGCCGCTTCAGGTCGATCGGGTCGAAGATCCGGGTGTGCGACAGCAGCATCTCCGCCTTGCCCAGGAACAGCACGCCGCGCGGCACCAGGGCGAAGTGGAACCGGCTGAGGATCTTGGCCTGCGTCTCCTGGGTGAAGTACATGAGGGTGTTGCGGCACACCAGGAGGTCTATGCGCGAGATCGGGGCGTCCTGGACCAGGTCGTTGCGGCCGAAGATCACCGACCGCCGCAGGTCCTTGCGGAAGGCGTAGCGGCCGTTCTGGTGGTCGAAGTACTTGGCGACCAGGTCGGCGGGCACGCCCTGGAGCTCGCGCTCGGTGTAGAGGGCGTGCCGGGCGTGGGTGAGGGCCTCGTCGTCGACGTCGGTGGCGTAGATCTTGACCCGCTGCCGGAACCGCTCCGGGCCCAGCGCCTCGGCCAGCACCATCGCCAGGCTGTAGGCCTCCTCGCCCGACGCGCAACCCGCGCTCCACACCCGGACCGGGTCGTCGGGACCGCGCTCGGCCAGCAGCGTCGGCACCACGTCCTCGCGCAGGTAGTCCCAGGCCTCGGTGTCCCGGAAGAACGCGGTGACGTTGATCAGGATCGTGTTGAAGAGGGCGTTGAACTCTTCGGCGTTGACCTGGAGGTGGTCGATGTAGTCGATGTCGTTGTCGATGCCGACCTGCGCCATCCGGTGCCGGACGCGGCGCATGAGGCTGGTCCGCTTGTACCCGGTGAAGTCGAACCCGCGCGACTCCTTCAGGTAGCGCAGCACCTCTTCGAAGTCGGCATCGGGGATCTGCCCGTCACTCACACCGCAGAACGCTACTCGCCGGGGCAGGCGGCATCCGATCACGGCACGCGGTCGCGGCGTCCGCGCCGGCTGGGACGTCGTCAAGCGCCGGGGTCGAGCACCGCCCACACCACCTTGCCGCCGCCCGGCCACGGCGTGTGGCCCCACACCCGGCTGATCTCCTCGACCAGGGCGATGCCGCGCCCACCGGGCCGCGTGCCCGGCTCGCGGCGCTCGGGCGGGGTCGGCTCGTCGTCGCGCACGGCGATGGCCAGCGCCCGGTCCCGCAGCTCCAGCCGCAGGTGGGGTGCGCTGTGGCCGTGGTCGACGGCGTTCTCCACCAGTTCGGTGACCACGAGCAGCGCGTCGTCGAGCACCTCCGGCAGGTTCCACCGCACGCACGTGTCGCGGACGAACCGGCGGGCCATGAGCGCGCTCACCGGCGACGCGGGCAGCCACGTCTCGTCGCGCCGCCGGTCGGGCTCGCGCTGGGCGAGCGCCTCCCGCACGGACGGGTAGTGGCGGACGAACCGCCCCGCGCCGCCCTCGTCGAGCAGCCGCCGGTGCGCCGCGCCCAGCCCGACCAGCACCACGGGGACGCCGGGCCACTCCGACACCCGCATCCACACCGTGGTGAACACCGACATCACGGCCGGTGTGGCGACCTCGAAGTCGTCGTCGAGCACCACGACCACCGCGGTCGGCTCCTCGAGCGCGCACTTCAGCAAGCCGTCGCGGAACTGCGCGTAGGTGCTCAGGTCGAGCCGTCCGGCGGGGTGGACGACCGCCGCGCCCGCCTCGGTGTCGACGTCGAAGGTCAAGGTCATGTGTCGGGCTCCACGCGGGTGTGTCGGAGGAACGCGCCGGACAGCAGGTGGGACCGCAGCACCTCGGCCGCCGAGGACGCCTCGGCCTCCGCGGCCCGGTACCGCTCGACCAGCGGCCCGCTGTTGCGCGCCACCGCCGCCCGTCCCATCCGCCGCGCCAGTGTGGCCTTCTCCTCCAGGGTCCGCAGCGCGGTCCAGAGGGCTTTCTCCAGGGCGGCGTCCTGGGCGTCCAGGAGCGCCTCAGCGGTCCAGCCGTGGCCGACGTGGCAGCGGAACCGGGTGTGCTCGGCGTCCAGGGCGACCAGCGTCCCGTTGCAGTCCGGGCAGCTGAAGTTCGACGGTGTCCCCATCCGACTCACCTCACCGGGTGGCGCGCCCGCCTGGTCGGCGGCCAGTGCGGTCTCCTTGCGCAGCAGGTCGGAGGGTTCACCGGCGTCCTCGACCGGACCGCCCACGACTTCCCGCAGGACGACACCCATCTTGGCCGCCGGCAGCACGTGCTCGACCTCGACCGTGCGCAGGACCGCGTTGGGCATGCCCGAGTAGAGAGCCTCCTCCGGGTCCTGCACGACCGCCAGGCCGCCGCGCGAGGTGATCGCGACCATGCCCGCCGCCCCGTCGTCCAACGTGCCCGAGAGGACGACACCGACGACGGCGGGACCGCGCGCGACGGCGGCCGACCGGAACAACGCGTCGACCGACGGGCGGTGGCCGTTCTCGGTGGGACCGTGGGAGAGGTGCACCTCGCCGCCGGTCACGATCAGGTGGTGGTCGGGCGGGGCGACGTGCACGCGACCCTTGCGCAGCGGCATGCCGTGCCGGGCGCTCACGGCCGGCAGGGGGCCGCTGCGGTCGAGGATGGCCGCCAAAGCGCTCGTGCCACCGGCGGGCATGTGCAGGACGACCGCGACCGCGGCGGGCAAGTCGTCCGGAAGTCCGCCGACGAACGCCCGCAACGCCTCGACACCTCCGGCCGACGCCCCGACGACGATCAGGTCCCTCGATGGCATGGGGTCACCTCTGGTCGTGGATACCCCGGTGATCCGGAGGGTACTCGTTACGATTCCGACCTCGGGGTCTCGACACGGGACGGCGGTGGGGCGGTGCTGTGGAGTGCCGGCGCGGTGGCGCGCATGCTCGGCGTCTCCCCCACCACCCTGCGCACCTGGGACCGCCGGTACGGGCTGGGGCCGAGCAGGCGCGAGGAGGGCCGGCACCGCCGGTACAGCGAGGAGGACGTGGCCCGGCTGCGGCGGATGCTCGCCTTGACCGGGCGCGGGGTCGTGCCCGCCGCGGCGGCGGCGATCGCGCTCGGCCGGACGCTGGAGGTCGAGCCGGATCTTCCACCGCCGCGCGAGCAGGAGGTGCCGGCCGACTCACCACCCCGCGAGGTGCCGGCCGACTCACGACCGCCCGAGGTGCCTGGCGACGCGGCCGTTGGGTTGGACGGTGTCGCCGGGCGGCCGTGGTCCCCGGAGACGCGCGGGTTCGCACGGGCGGCGTTCCGGCTCGACCTGCCCCTGATGATCGACCTCGCGGGCGGCTTGGTGGCGCGGCACGGCGTGGTGCGGGCGTGGGAGCGGGTGCTGGTGCCGTTCCTGGTCGCGTTGGGCGAGAAGGTGGCCGCGCGGGGGTCGGGGGTCGAAGTGGAGCACCTCGCGACCACGGCCATCCTGGAGGCGGTGCGGGGTGGCGTGCTGCCGGTGTCGGGGCGGCTGCCGGCGCTGCTGGCGTGCGCCCCTGACGAGCAGCACAGCCTGCCCCTGAACGTCCTCGGCGCGGCCCTGGCGGAAAAGGGCTGCCCGACCCGACACCTGGGCGCTCGCGTGCCTGCCGCGGCACTACTCGATGCGGTGAAGTTGTTGGAGCCGCGGGTGGTGGTGCTGTGGGCGCACGCGCCGGGGTACGCGGCCCTGGCACCGGTCACCGACCTGCTGGAACGTGGCAGTGACGTGCTGCTCGGGGGTGCGGGGTGGACCGTCGTGCCGCCGGGGGCGCGGTGGGTCGGGTCGCTGGGTGAGGCCGTGGACGCGGTCCTGGAGTTGAACCGATTTTGAATCGAATTTAGGCTCGACACGTCACCCCTACCGGAGGACGTGAGCCCCATGCCCGAGCTGTCCCGCCTCCCCCGACCGGTCGCCGAATCCTGGGACTGGCAACTGCAAGGCCTCTGCCGCGGCATGGACAGCGGACTGTTCTTCCACACCCCCAACGAACGCGGCGCCGCCCGACAGCACCGGGAGGCGCAGGCGAAGGCGGTGTGCGCCCGGTGCCCGGTGGTGGCGGAGTGCCGGGCGCACGCGCTCGCGGTGGAGGAGACCTACGGCATCTGGGGCGGCCTGGGCGAAAGCGAACTACGCCACCTCATCGCCCGCAACCACCGCTGAGCCCACCCGAACACCGGCGCTGTCGACCTCGGGGACGGTCACCTCGCCTGAGCGGCCGCGGTCTTCGGTCGCCATTGGGTGTAGCCGGCCTCTTCGGCCTCGGCGATCGAGCGGAAGGTGACGTCGCCCTTCATGCGCTTGAAGTACGGCGAGTCCGGCGTGTGGAAGATCATCGACTTCGAACTCCCCTTCACCACGACCACCGCCGGCTCTGCACCCGCCGGGGGCGCGGTCTCGGGGACGGCGGTCTTGGAGGCGGCAGTCTCGGGGGCGGGCACCAAGGCCGCCTCCGGGGCGACCTCCAGCGCGGACTCCAGCGCGGACTCCAACTCCGAACCCACCTCCGGCACCGACAGCGGCTCCGACCCCGACCCCGGCTCCGACCCCCACCCCGACCCCGATACCGGCTGCGGCTCCGGGTCCAGGACCGGCTGGGGCTGGGTCGGGATGATCACCGTGGCCGCAGGTAGAGCCGGGCGCGAGGTGGGGCGGGCCAGGGTCAGTTCGGTGCGGAGGCTGCGGATCGTGGCGCGCAGGGGCAGCCACGTCAGCACCGCGCCCGCCAGGAACGCGAACCCGCACAGGACGAACATCTGGGCGAACAACCAGAACACCGCTGCTCCTAGCTAATCAGGACGTCGACCTGGCGCGCGGCCGGGTCCGTGTTCTCGGGCACGACGTCGAGCACGACCGCCGTCCGCACCGACCCCGAGCCGACCCCCGAGCCGACCGCAGCGCCGACCTTCGAGCCGACCGCTGCACCAGCCCCCGAGCCGACCGCAGCACCGGCACCCGAGCCGACCGCAGGACCGGCACCTGGGCCGATCTCGACCCGCGGGTCCTGGACGCCCAAGGCGGTGAGCGCCCCGCGCAGGGTCGCGGCGCGGCGCTCGTCGGGCACGGTGGCGCGCGCGGTCACCGTGCCTGCCGTCGCGACGGCCGTCAGGTCGTGTGCGGACGCGGCGACCGCGGCGGCGACCACGCCGGCGGCAGCGGAGGCCGTCAGCGGTGACCGGTTGCCGTGCTCCGCCAACAGGTCCGTCACGCGGTGCGTGGTGATCGCACCTCGGACGGCGTCCAGCAGCGCGCGGTGCTCCGACTCGTCGGCGACGTCGCCGACGAGCAGCACCTCGTCCGTCCGCACGGCCATCACGACACGCCCGGCGGCTTCCCGCTCCGCGATCCGCGCGCGGGCGAAGACCCCCGATGCCGCGAGCAGAGCGGGCACCAGCACCGCACTGACGAGCCACGCGCGCCACGCCGGGGATCTCAGCACCGGGCGTTAGTACCGGAAGTGCCCGTGCCGATGCCACCAGCGCTCGACGTACGCGCAGGACAGAGCCCGGCAATTCACCTGTCCAGGTGACGATCATCCGACGGCGAGAGGAACCCGACGCCCGGCGAACCCACCGCACAGCGCGCGTCCGCGAAGATCGGACCCCGGCGCGACCGTTCGGACGGGACGGGGTAGGGTTCCTCCGAGCGAACGCCAGAGCACGCGGAAGTCTTGCGGGCACGGCGAATTCACGGCCCGGCCGGTTGCCTTCGAACCAGCGAGTCGTCCGATCCACACCAGCGGATCGCCGGAGAAGACCGCACGCCCCAAGGCGTGCGCCATCCCGCTCACGCCCTCAAGCCACAGCGTGATCGTTCGTCACAGCGCGATCGTTCATCACCGCATGTTCGTCACCTTCAAGCTGCGTTCGGCAACACCCCCGTTCGGCATCCGCACCTGCTGCACACCGGGTGCGCGGGCACCTGCACCACGACCTCGGCCAGCAGCCGACGCGAGTCCTCGAACGTCGGTGGCCGCCGGCCGGGCACTAACAACGAGTCCAGCACCTCCTGCCACCTCCGGGCCCGCGCCCGCGCCCGCTCCACCGGGTCCCGCTGCCGGGCCCGCGACCGCACCTCCTCCCGGGCCTGCTCCCCCGACTCGCCCAACGGCCGCCGGGGTCGGGGCGCGGTGAGCCGGGCGTTGCGGCGGTTGACCCGCCACCACTGCCCGAGTGTCATGCCGGGGACCGGGGGGCGCGCCCGTCGCGCGCCCCCCTGCCACCACGACCAGAGCCGCACGCGGAGGAAGTCGTGCGCGGCCTGGTCGCGGCTCCTGGGTCTGCCCTGCCTGGTCCCGTCGGGACGGGAGTCCACGGCCGCCAGCAGGGCGTCGACGCTCCACCCCTCGGCGAACCACGGCGCCACGACCTCGCGCAGCAGCGCGCGGTCCGCGTCACCCCAGCTCGCCCGCAGGCACAGCGCCTCGACGGCCGTGTCGATCTCGTCGTCGGTCTCGGGGATGACACGGCCGGGCCACTGCCGGGGATCGAGTTGTACGCGCATCCCTAGCTCCCTTCCGAACGCGTACCGAACAACTGTTCGAGATGGTGCCAGAGGGGTACGACAATTTCGGGGGGCCAGCGTGCGAACTTCCTGACCGGGAGGTGAAAACTGCAGGTCAGAACGCCGAAGACCGCGGCGGCACGAGGCCGTCGCGGTCGGTTGGGGGCAGGGTCAGGGCGCGTCGACGTCGGCTTCGATGCTGCTCAACGTCGACTCGACGTCGTCGAAGCCGGGGTCCTGCACGGCGTCGTCGCGGCACGCCACCAGCGAGGCGAGCAGGGCCGCGAGGACCAGGGCCGCCCTCACTTCACACCGCAGTGCTCGGACTGGAACTTGTCCACCCGCTCCTGCACCTTGCCCAGGTGGGCGAGCTGCTCACCGCGGCGCTCGGCGCGCTTGTCCAGGCGTTCGGCGCGGGCGGTGTCGCCGGCGTCGCGCGCCTTCTGGGCCTGCGCCTTGAGCCAGGCGGTGGAGCCGATGGCGTCGGCGCCGCCGTTGATGCGGCTGGTCAGGCGGTTCACGCGGTCCTCGATGCGGGGCAGCCGCTGCTCGCAGATCTTCTTGACCTGCTCGGGGCTGAGCGTGACGGGCGCGTAGGTCTTGTCCTGCGCGGACGCGACACCGGTCGTGGCCAGGCCGACCCCGGCGACCGCGGCGGCGACGGCGATGCGACGGATCCATGTGTTCATGCGTCCACGATGGCGGGACGCGGTGAGCGCTCCGTGCGGCGAGTGTTCGGGTTGTGCAAAGACCGGGGTTTGAGGAGTGCTCGCACCGGCAACCCTCCGCGCCATGACCGACACCCTGTGGGACGAGTTCCACCGCGTGGTCAACATGACCTCGCACGAACTGGAGGACTGGCTGCGCACCCGCTCGGCGGACGAGAACACCGAAACCCTGCCCGACCAGGCGGGCACCCCGACCGGCCAGGACGTGCTGAGGGTGCTGCGCAAGCGGCGCACCGACCTGACCACCGAAGACGTGCGCGTGATGCGCAAGGTCGTGGAACGCGTCCACGAGCAGCGCCGCGAGGACCTGGAGCCGACCGCCGGCGAGGCCCACTGGCGGCACCGCCTGATGTCCATCGGCCACGACCCGCTCAAGCCCGCCTGACGGACGCCGACCGGTCCTGCCCGGGTCGACTCCGGGCAGGGCACCTCACCCGTACCAGCGGGTCGGCCGGTAGGGGTTCGGCTCCCGCGGCACCCGCGATCCCGCGCGCTTCTCGGCACGCCGCCGCTCCGCGTACTCCGCGACCGCCGCCTGCCAAGCCGCGCGGCTCTGTTCAAGCACCTCCAACGCCGCGAGCAGGGCGTTTTCGTCGCGCTCGAAGCGGCCGGCCGTGGTCCGCAAGAACTCCAGGGTCTCCTGGAAGCCGAGCGGGTGGTACAGCTGCACGCAGGACTTCAGCGCGGAGACGCGGTGTGCGTGCGGCAAGGTCGGGTCGCGCACCTTCCCGGCGTGGCTGGTGAAGCTCATGCGATCCCCCCGGCGGCCTCCGGCCCCCGGTTCCATGATCGCACGCGGCACCGACAGGTTCCCGCGTCGGCCGGTGGGAGCGTTTCGAGTCGAGACCCCTCAGCGCACGGCTGGGCCGGCGTCCACGCGGTCGGCGTCGGCCAGGCGGACGCCCGAGGCCGGGACCAGGCCGAACTGCACCACCTGGCGGCGGGTCAGGAGTTCGGTCAGCCAGTCCGCCGCCACGCGCACGCGGTTGCCCGGCATCGCCAGCAGGTGGTAGCCGCGGGCCACGAGCTTCGCGGGCCAGCCGGTCAGCGGGACGTGCAGCGGGTTGGCCACCGCCTGGCCGCCGGACAGGTCCACCACGAAACCCAGGTCGCGGTGCCGGTACACACCCGGAGAGCCGTGGCCCAGGGACGCCGCCACGTTGCGGCCGGCGAGTTTGCCCTGGCGTTGGGCGTGTTGGGCGGTCATGGGAGTGGGCTTGCCGCCGTTGTGCACGTCCGGCACCGCGGCCACGTCGCCGGCGGCGAAGACGTGCGGGTGGCCGGGCACGGTCAGGTCCTCGCCCACGACCAAGCGGCCCTTCTCCGTCGGGAGGGACACCGACTCCACCAGCGGGTCCGGGCGGACGCCCACGCACCACACCACGGTCTTCGACGGGATCTCGCTGCCGTCGGTCAGCTTGGCGCACGACGGCGTCACCTCGGCCACGCTGGTCCCCAACCGCACGTCCACCCCGCGCGACCGCAGCACCTCCAAAGCCGGACCGGACAACCGCTCGTCCAGGCCCGGCAGCACGCGCGGAGCCATGTCGACCAGGATCCACTTCACCGGCGGCGCGCCCGGCCGGCCCCGCAGCGCCGCGTTGGTCAGCTGCTGCCCCTGCGCCACCAGCTCGGTCCCGGTGTACCCGGCGCCGACCACGACGATCGTGGCGCGGGCGGCGCGTTCGGCCGGGTCGGTGGCCTGTTCGGCCAGTTCGACCTGGCGCAGCACGTGGTCGCGCAGGAACACCGCCTCGGCCACCGACTTGAACCCGTAGGCGTGCTCGGCGACGCCCGGGATGGACAGCAGCCGGGTCACGCTGCCCGAGGTCAGCACGATCCGGTCCCACTCCAGGACCTGCTCGCGCCCCTCGACGTCCACCGCCCGGCACGTCCGCTCCGCCAGGTCCACGCTGGTCGCGTGCGCCTGCACCAGCCGGGTGCGCGGCAGCTTGGGCCGCAGCGGCACGGCCACCCGGCGCGGGTCCAGCGACCCGCCCGCCACCTCCGGCAGCAGCGGGACGTAGAGCATGTAGTCGGTGGGGTTGACCGCCACCAGCTCGGCGGCGTCCGGCGGCAGCGACCGCTCCAACGCGCGCAGGCAGTGGTAGCCCGCGAACCCCGTCCCGACGACCAGCACCCGTGGCTTGGCCATGATCCGACCACCTCCCGAAGTCACCGGGTACCCCGCGCCGGGAAGGGGTAGACACGTGGTCATGAGCATCGGGCTGCCCGACGGGATCACCGCCTGCCTCTTCGACCTGGACGGCGTGCTGACCAGCACCGCCGTGCTGCACCGCCGCGCGTGGCGGCGCACCTTCGACGACTTCCTGCGCCCGCGCGGCGAACCGCCGTTCGCCGAATCGGACTACATCAAGTACGTGGACGGCCGTCCCCGCTACGACGGGGTGCGCACGTTCCTGGCCTCCCGCGGCATCACGTTGCCCGAGGGGTCGCCGGACGACCCGCCGGACCGCGACACCGTCCACGGCGTGGGCAACCGCAAGAACGAGCTGATCGACGCGATCATCCGGCAGGAGGGCGTGACCCCCTACCCGGGCACGGTCCGCTACCTCGACGCCGTCGCCGGCCACCAGAAGATCGGGGTCGTCACCTCCTCCGCCAACGCCTCCCGCGTGCTGGACGCCGCCGATCTGACCAAGTACGTCGAGGCGCTGGTGGACGGCGTGGTGATCAGCCGCGACGGGCTGCGCGGCAAGCCCGCGCCGGACTCGTTCCTGGCCGGCGCGCGGATGCTGGGAGTGGAGCCCGCGCACGCCGCCGTCTTCGAGGACGCGCTGGCCGGGGTCGCGGCGGGGCGTGCGGGCGGGTTCGGGTACGTGGTCGGGGTGGACCGGGCGGGGCAGCGCGCGGCGCTGCTGGAGAACGGGGCGGACGTGGTGGTCGAGGACTTGGCGGAGCTGCTGTGACCGGTTACGAGATCCAGCCCTGGGCACTGCGCTGGCACGGCCTGTCCGTGCCCGACCTGCGGCGGACCGAGTCCACGTTCGCCCTGTCCAACGGGCACATCGGCATGCGCGGCACCCTGGACGAGGGCGAGCCGCGCGGCCTGCCCGGCACGTACCTGAACGGCTTCTACGAGGAGCACGCCCTGCCCTACGGCGAGGGCGGGTACGGCTACCCCGAGGCCGGCCAGACGGTCGTGAACGTCACCGACGGCAAGGTGATCCGGCTGCTGGTCGAGGACGAGCCGCTGGACATGCGCTACGGGCGGGCGCTGGACCACGAGCGGGTCCTGGACTTCCGCACCGGCACGCTGCGGCGGCGCACGGAGTGGGAGTCCCCGACCGGCCGCCGGATCACCGTGCGCAGCGAGCGGCTGGTGTCGTTCACCCAGCGCGCGGTCGCGGCGATCCACTACGTCGTCGAACCGCACGACGACCTGCAACTCGTCGTGCAGTCCGACCTGCTGGCCAACGAGCCCATCGAGCACGCGGGCGGCGACCCGCGCGTGGCCGCCGCGCTGGACGCGCCGCTGGTGTCGGACTTCGCGTGGGCCGAGGGGACGCGGGCGGTGCTGGCGCACCACACCCGGCGCTCGAACCTGCGCATGGCCGCGGGCATGGACCACGAGCTGGAGGTCAGCGACGGCGTCCGCACCGACATCCACGCCGAGCCGGACCTGGCCCGCTTCACCGCCGCCGTGGACGTCCCGGCGGGCGGTGCCCTCACGCTGACCAAGTACCTGGGTTACGGGTGGTCGGCGCAGCGGTCCATCCCCGCATTGCGGGCGCAGGTGGACGCGGCGCTCGCGGGTGCCCGCCAAACCGGTTGGGAGGGGTTGCTGCGTGAGCAGCGGGCGTTCCTGGACGACTTCTGGGAGGTCGCCGACATCGAGGTCGACGGCGACGACGAGATCCAGCAGGCGCTGCGGTTCGGGTTGTTCCACATCCTCCAGGCCGGGGCGCGCGGTGAGACCCGGGCCATCGCGGGCAAGGGCCTGACCGGTCCCGGGTACGACGGGCACGCGTTCTGGGACACCGAGATGTTCGTGCTGCCGGTGCTGACCTACACCGTGCCCGACGCGGCCCGGGACGCGTTGCGCTGGCGGCACTCCACCCTGGGCAAGGCGCGGGAGCGGGCCGTGGTGCTGGGCCAGCACGGGGCGGCGTTCCCGTGGCGGTCCATCAACGGCGCGGAGTGCTCGGCGTACTGGCCCGCGGGCACCGCCGCCTTCCACGTCTCCGGCGACGTGGCGCACGCGGTCGCCCAGTACACCGCGGCCACCGGCGACGCCGACTTCGACCGCGAATGCGGCACGGAACTGCTAGTGGAGACCGCCCGGCTGTGGATGTCACTGGGCCACCACGACCAGCACGACGGGTTCCGCATCGACGGCGTGACCGGCCCGGACGAGTACTCGGCCATCGTGGACAACAACATCTACACCAACCTCATCGCGCAGAAGAACCTGCGGGAGGCGGCGGACGCGGCCGAGCGCAACCCGGAGCAGGCGGCCGACCTGGGCGTGAAGCCGGAGGAGGTGCGGGCGTGGCGGTTGGCGGCGGACAAGATGCTGGTGCCGTTCGACGAGCTGCTGGGCGTGCACGAACAGGGGCAGGGCTTCACGGCCCACGCCGAGTGGGACTTCGAGCACACGGAGGAGGACGAGTACCCGCTGCTGCTGACCAAGCCGTACTTCGACCTGTACCGCAAGCAGGTGGTGAAGCAGGCGGACTTGGTGCTGGCCATGCACGTGCGCGGTGACGTGTTCACCCCGGAGCAGAAGGCGGCGAACTTCGCGTACTACGAGGCCCGGACCGTGCGCGACTCGTCGTTGTCGGCGGGGACGCAGTCGGTGCTGGCCGCGGAGGTCGGGGCGCTGGAGCTGGCGTGGGACTACCTGGCGGAGGCGGCGTTCACCGACCTGCACGACCTGCACCACAACGTCCACAACGGACTGCACATGGCGTCGTTGGCGGGCGCCTGGATCGCCGTGGTGGCCGGGTTCGGCGGGATGCGCGACCACTCCGGGCTGACCTTCGCGCCACGGCTGCCACCCAGCTTGGCGCGGATGGCGTTCCGGATGTCCTACCGGGGCACGAGGTTGTGCGTGACGGTGACGCGGGACGAGGCCACGTACCGGATCGTCTCGGGTGGTGCACTGCGGACCGCCCACCACGGCAAGCCGATCGTGGTCGAACCCGGCGCGTCGCTGACCCTGCCGATCCCGGAGGCCCCCGTGCCGCCGGAGGTGCGGCAGCCGTACGGGCGGGAACCGGTGCGGCGGACGCCGAAGCCCTAGTCGTCGTCCTGGTGCCGGCGCAGCGCCGAGGGCTTGTGGACCGCGTCCCGGCCGCTCTTGGCGCTGCGCACCCGGTACTGCGGGTCGTCCTTGGACGCCTTCACCTTGCGGCCGGCGGCCTCGGTGTCGGAGGTGATCTTCTCCTCCACCTTGCCGTGCGTGGTGCTGCCGTGGGAGGACCACTCGACTTCGTCACCCTTGCGGAACGTTTCACCCATGACTTCTCCTCCACCGAATCTTCTTGTCCCGCACGGGTACCCACTCCGGCACGGCGACCAACGGAGGCGGGCATGGAGGATCGGGAGCAGGTGCGGCGGGAGTTCCGGGACGCGGTGAACCTCACGCCCAAGGAGTTGGAGGACTGGCTGGACACCGACGAGTCCCGGGCGGTCGGCCAGAAGGACGGCGGCGAGTCGGTCGGCCACGCCTCCGGGCGGCGCATCGTGGAGTTGCTGCGCACCAAGAAGGACGACCTGACCGACGACGACTACGCCCACATGCGCAAAGTCGTCGGGTACGTGCACCGGCACCTGGCGCAACGGCCCGGCGGGGACGTCGAGGACACGCCGTGGCGGTACTCGCTGATGAACTGGGGCCACGACCCGTTGAAGCGGTGAGGGGCGCCCGGCCAGGGCTCCTCGGGGGGAGGGGAGCCCTGGCCGGGACTTGCAGGCGGCCTTGGGGGGCTGCGGCCGCCTACGCCATCATCGTGGGCGCGGGCACCCCCGTTACGCGGTGATCAGCCACCCACGTGGATACCGGGGCGGCGATCGGGGTCGTCCTCGCTCTTGCGCAGGATCTCCCGCACCACTGGCGCGGTGTCACCCTGCCCGAGGATGAGGTAGCGGAACAGGTGTGCCAGCGGATTTCCTTCCGACCATTCGAAATAGCAATGGGGACGCACGTTCGTCGTATCGCGCAGCGCCAGCAGGACGGCCGCGATCGCGTTGGGCACCGCCGGGCTCTCCACCCGCAGCACGCGGTGACCGTCCACTTCGACCCCGCGCACGTGGAGCACGTCGCTGAACTCCGACGGGTCGACCACGTCGACCTCCAGGAACAGCACGTCCGCCGGGCCGGGCACGGGGTTCATGCCGCGCTGGGCGGTCTCCTTCGCCGCGTACTCCGCGCGGTCGCCCGCCTGGCGCTTGTTGGCGATGATGTTGAGCGCGCTGTCGTGGGCCAGGGAGTCGGTGACGAACCGGCGGGCGTCGTCGTCGAACTCGATGCGGTCGGCGCGCAGCTCGGTGGTCCGGGACACCCGGGACACCAGGGAGATCACGACGATGCCGAGGATGAACGCGGCGGAGATCGCGATGCCGTCGGGCTTCTCCAGGACGTTCTCCACCAACGCGTACAGCAGGACCAGGGTGAGCACGGAGAACCCGACACCGGCCCCGCGCTGCCGCCGCCGCCACGCCGAGATGGTCACGGCGACCGAACCGGACACCATCATGGCCAGGATGCCGGTCGCGTAGGCACCGGCCTGCGCGTTGACGTCGGCCCTGAACGCGAGGGTGATGCCGATGCTGATGACCGTGTAGACGAGCACCACCGGCCGCACCGCCCGGCCCCACTCCGGCGCCATGCCGTAGGCGGGGAGGTAGCGCGGGACGATGTTGATCAGGCCGGCCATCGCCGACGCGCCGGCGAACCACAGGATGAGCACGCTGCTGATGTCGTAGACCGTGCCGAAGACCTCGCCGAGGTGCTCGTGCGCGAGGTAGGCCAGGGCGCGGCCGTTGGCGGGGCCGCCGGGTTGGAACGCCTCGGCGGGGATCAGGACCGTGGTGATGAAGCTGGTCGCGATGAGGTAGACGGACATGATGAGCGCGGCGGTGGTGAGCAGCTTGCGCGTGTTGCGGATGCGCGATTCGAGCCGCTCCTCGGGCGTCTTCCCGTCCGCCGCCACCAGCGGCATCATGCTCACGCCGGTCTCGAAGCCGGACAGGCCGAGCACGAGCAGCGGGAACGCCAGGATCGCGGGTCCGACGACGTCGCCGAAGCCGCCGCCGGCGGTCAGGGCGTCCACCCAGCGGTCGAGGGCGACCGGTTCGGAGACGAGCCGGACCACGCCCGCGGCGACGATGGCGGCGTTGAGCGCCAGGAAGACCCCGACCAGCGGGATGGCCACGCCGACCGCCTCGCTGAACCCGAGCAGGAACACCCCACCCAGCACCAGCAGCAGGAACACCGTCACCAGGACTTCGTGGCCGTGCAGGAAGCCGGGCGCGTGCGGGTTCTCCAGCAGGTGCACGGAGGCGTCGGCCGCGGACAGCGTGATGGTGATGATCCACGACGTGGCCACGAACCCGAGCAGCACCAGCACGAAGATCTTGCCGCGCCAGAACGGCAGCAGGTCTTCCAGCATCGCCACCGAGCCCTGCCCGTGCGGGCTCTCGCGGGCCACCCGCCGGTACATGGGCAGCATCCCGAGCAGGGTCAGCGCCACGATCAGCAGGGTGGCCAGCGGGGACAGCGCGCCGGCGGCCAGGGCGGCGATGGCGGGCAGGTAGGACAGGGTGGAGAAGTAGTCCACGCCGGTCAGGCACATGACCTTCCACCAGGCCTGCGGCTCGGCGTGCGCCTCGTCGCTCTCCGGGCCGACCGGCGCCACGCGGTGGCGCAGCAGCCACCGGCCCAGGGCCGAGCGGGGTGCTACCGGACGAACCGGACTATCCACACCGGCCGGGACCGCGTAGTCGTGTTCAGTGCTCAAGAGCCGCCTCCCCGATGTCAGCGGCGCCAGGATGCACGATCGGATCACCCTCCCGCACAGCGGGGAGTGTTACCGCAGTTCTGCGGATTTCACCTGAAGATGGGTAACCCACACAGGTGAGAAGAGCGGCGTGGAAGCGGTACGCCGGACAGTATCCCCGGTTGTGAGCTCAACACCCATCTACGACGAGCTGGCGGCGACCTACCTCGCCGACCTCGACCTCAGCGCCCTGGACCGGCCCGGGCCCGAGCCCGTCGTCGCGCCCGAGCCCGCACCGCCGACCGAGCCGCCGACCCGGGGACGCGCCAAGGCGTGATCTTGACACCCCGCCGCCCCCGGGGGTAGTACGACTGGTGACGTGACCAGGCCGCCGCCGGTCGTAGGGAGCGGCATGCGCGCGGTGCTCACGGCGGTCCTGCTGGTGGCGGCGTGCGCGACCGCGCCCCCGGAGCACGTGACCCTGACCTGGTGGGACCACCTGGACCACTCCCCCGTCGCCAACCAGGCCGTCGGGTCCCTGATCGCCCGCTACCACGCGGCCCACCCGAACGTCGAGATCAAGCGCACGACCGTGCCGCAGCTGGAGCAGGAGCTGGAGCGCGGCCCGCGGCCCGACATCGCGGTCGTGGACGTCGCCGCGCTCCCCCGCCTGGCCGCCGCCTCCGCCCTGACCGACCTGAGCGGCCGGTTCGCCGGCTGGGACCCCGGGTTCGTCGGCCCGGCGCGGGACAGCGTCCGGCACGACGGCCGCTACTACGGCGTGCCGCTGCGCACCGAGACCACCGCCCTGCTGGTCAACCGCGACCTGTTCGCCGCGGGCGGGGTCGCCGGACCGCCCACGACGTGGCAGGACCTGCGGGTCAAGGCCCAGTCGCTGACCGGGGCGGGGCGGTGGGGCCTGTGCCTGGCCGCCGCGCCGGGCGACGACCTGACCGGCACGTTCCTGCCGTTGCTGTGGCAGTCCGGCGGGGACCTGCGGGACATCACGGCTTCTTCGGTGTCCTTTATGGACTCGCTGGTGGCTTATGCGCACCCGGACTCCCTGCGGTGGAACAACTCCGACGTCACCACCGCGTTCACAGAAGGCCGGTGCGCGATGATGGTGAACGGCCCGCGCGCCGTCCCCGCGCTCAACCAGGCCGGTCTCGACTGGGCCGCCGCACCCCTGCCCGCCGGACCCGCCGGCACCGCGTCCCTCGTCGGCGGCGAGGCGTGGGTGGTGGGCGCCGGCAGCCCGCACGCCGACCGGGCGTGGGACGTGCTGCGGTGGCTCGCGGAGGAGCGCGACAACGCCACCGAGTTCGGCGCGGCGCTCCAGGCGGTGCCCAACCGGCCGGACACCGCGCGCGACCCCGGCTGGCAGTGGGACCCCAACCTGCCCGCGTTCACCACCCAGCTCACCTCCGCCCGCTCCCCCTACACCCCGCGCCACCCGGAGGTCTCCGCCGAGCTGTCGACCATGCTGCGCGCAGTGCTGCACGAGGACCGCCCGCCCGCCGACGCCGTGACCGACACGCAGCCCCGCCTCGCCGCCCTGCTGCGCTGAGTTCCTTTTGTAGCTTGCAAGTTGCAGATCGTTGGCAGCGAACCGTTCACACCAGCGCCCATGCCGTTCACCGACGACACCCCCGAAAGTGGGGACATCCGTGCGTGGAGCAGGGCAAGGTGACCGGACCCGGGCGTCGTGCCGCGGCGACCGGGGTACCCGGCGGACATGCGGAAAGAGGCACCCGTGAAGGACAAGGTCGAGAAGGGCGACACCGAGACGCGCCCCTGGCTGACCCGCGCCCAGCTGCTCGCACTCGTCGTCGGCTCGCTCCAGATCGTGTTCGCGCTGGTGCCGGTCCTGCCGATGAGCACGGGGAACCAGGCCCTGCACGTGTGCACCGGGCTGGTCGGGCTGGCGCTGGCGTGGAAGCACCAGTACGCCCGCCTGTACGGCATCGCGCTGCTCCTGGTGTACGGCAAGCTCTACCTCGACGGCGTCGACGCGTCCACCTCCTGGCTTCAGCTGCCGACACTGGAAACGGTCGCCAACGGGCGTTCGGCGGTAGCCGGCCTGGTCATCGCGCTGGTGCCCGCGGTCACCCGCCGGTAATCCCCCACGGCCACCGCGCCCTCCAACCGCCGCTGCTCACCCACGGCCACCGCGCCGTCAAGGCGCCGCTGCTCACCCACCGCCACCGCGCCGTCCAACCGCCGGTAGTCGCCCGCGGTCATCGTGCCGTCGGGGTGGAAGCGCAGCTTCGGGCTGCTGCTGCGGGCGATCGACTCGAACATCGACCGGTCGGCGGCGGTGGTCGGCCGCCAGTACATGTGGGCGCCGTGGGTGACACCCATGTCCAGGTCGATCATCGTGGCGACGGCCCGGTCGTAGCGCTTTCCGGTCAGCGGCAGGCCGCCGGAGGCGTGGATGTCGAACACGTCGTGGTCGCCGGTCAGCGGGCGCAGCACCCCGCGCCGGTCGTAGCCGTGCACGACGCCGTCGCGCACGAGGTATTCACCGAGCCGTTCCAGCAGCGCCATCTTCGATCGCAGGAGGTCGAACTCCTCGCAGCGCTGGGTGAAGCGCTTCAGCAACCGGTCCGTGACGCCGTAGCGGGGTAACCGCGGCCGGAAGAACCCGACCAGGCCGCGGTAGCGGTGGCGGGCGCCGAGGCGGACGTCCAGGTCGTCGATGGTCTTCGCCTTCACGGCCTCGGGCTTGGGCAACGCGCCGTCGCGCAGCCAGGCCACCGAGTGCGGGTTGGTCGCCCGCACGTCGATGACGAGGTCCTGCTCAGCGGCCACCTGCTGGAACTTGCGGGCGTTCTCGGTGGGCATGCCGAAAACCGGCTCCACCGACGCCATGGGGAAGAGGTGATCAGTGCGCACGGGTATTAAGGTCCGCCCGAAATGCGCGTGCACCAGAGCGCCGGCTTCGGTTAGCTCTAAGCGTGACCCCTGATGCGCTGATCGGACTCCTCGCCGGTCCAGACCGGTTGCGCGTGGTGGCCGCGCTGGTCCTGGGTGCCCGCAACGTTACGGAGATCACGGAAGCGACCCGTTTGGACAACCGCGTCGTGGACCGGGCGCTGCGCAGGCTCCGCACCGCGGGATTGGTGGAAGCCTACGGCGAGGTGCTGGTCCTGCGGGAGGAGGTCTTCACACACCTGGCCCGCGTGGAGCGGCCGAAGGAGGATCCGTTCCTGCGGGACGGACGCCTGCTCAAGCTGCCGGCACAGCGCGGACGTCGGCGCGAGGTGCTGGAACGGGTGTGCGTGGTGTTCGAGCCGGGTCGTCGGTACAGCGAACGCGAGGTGACCGACGAGTTGCGCCGGTGTTGCGAGGGCGGCGAGGTCGACCACGTGACCGTGCGCCGGTACCTGGTGGACGAGGGGTTGCTGGACCGGGCCGACGGTCACTACTGGCGCTCCGGCGGCCCGGTCGAGGTCGACTGACGCTCCACCCCCGCTGTCACCTGCATCACAGCCTGCACGTGCAGACTGCACGTGCCGCCTTCACCTGCAGTGATCACATGCAGTGATCACGCGCGGTCGTCACGCGCCGCCGTCACGTGCGGTCGTCAGCGTTCGTGCACAGGTGGCAGTGTCGGTGTCGTCAGCTGAAGTGGTCCGGGTGGGGTCCGATGCGGTCGCCGGTGTCCAGGGTCGCGATCCGGTCCAGGTCGGACTGGTCGAGCTCGAAGTCGAACACGTCGAAGTTCTCCGCGATGCGGCTGGGCGTCACCGACTTGGGGATGACGACGTTCCCGAGCTGGAGGTGCCAGCGCAGCACGACCTGAGCCGGGGTGCGGCCGTGCTTGTCTGCGATGCTCGTGATCACGTCGTCGCGCAGCAGGTCACCGCCCTGGGCCAACGGGCTCCACGCCTCGGTGACGATGCCGTGCTCGGTGTGGAAGCGGCGCAGGTCGGCCTGCTGGAGGCGCGGGTGCAGCTCGACCTGGTTGAGCACGGGCACGGTGCCGGTCGCGTCGATCACGCGTTCGAGGTGGCTGGGCTGGAAGTTGGACACGCCGATCGCGCGGACGCGGCCGTCGGCGAGCAGCTTGCCCAGGGCGCGCCAGCTGTCGACGTAGCGGTCGCGCTTCGGGGCGGGCCAGTGGATCAGGTAGAGGTCGAGCTGGTCGAGGCCGAGCTTGGCGACGCTGGTGTCGAACGCGCGCAGGGCCTCGTCGTAGCCCTGGTCGGAGTTCCACAGCTTGGTGGTGATGAACAGGTCGTCGCGGGGCTGGTCGGCGATGGCGCGGCCGACGGCCTCCTCGTTGCCGTAGATGGCCGCGGTGTCGATGCTGCGGTAACCGACGCGGAGCGCTTCGCGGACCGCCGCCTCGGTGTCCTGATTGGACACCTGGAACACGCCGAACCCGAGCTGCGGCATGGTGACGCCGTTGTTGAGGGTGATGGTCGTCATGGGGTAATCATGCGCCCTGTCAACGACTCCCACGTCCTGGACGGCGTTGACCGGGTTGTGGATCGTCTGGTCCGATCAGTCCCGTGACCGAGGTGACGACCGTGGAGGTGACCGTCTCCATCCGCCTGAGCGCACCGTCCGGGCAGGTGGTGGACACCGCCGCGCACCTGGCGGAGACGCTGCGCGAGGCCCTGGACGTGCCCGCCGCGGAGGTGGTGGTGGACCTGCCCCTGCCCCGAGCGGAACTGCGCATCCTGGCCGACTCGCGCCGCGTGCTGCACCGGGGCCGGGACGTGGAGCTGACGAGGCTGGAGTTCGACCTGCTGCACCACCTGTGCACCCACCCCAGGCAGGTCCACCGACGAACGGCGCTGATGAACAGCGTCTGGGGCGCGACCTCGTTCGTGGACACCCGAACGGTCGACGTGCACGTACGCCGAATCCGCCGCAAACTCGGCGAGGCCGCCTCCCTGATCACCACGGTCCGCGGCGTCGGCTACCGCGTGGACAACCCGTTCGCGGTCTCGGTCGAACACGACGCCCTAGCCGGCTGACCCCTCCGCCGCGTACCCCCTCTGCCAGCGGCCCCTCCGCCGGCGGCCCCCACCGACCTGCGCTTCGCCCGCGCCCCCTCACGACCCGCCCTCGCCCACGGCCCACCCTCGCCCACGGCCCTCGCAAACGTCCCGCCACGGCCGCCACCGCCGGCCGGCCAGCCCGCCCCGCCACCGCCAATAAGCCGAGCCACCGCCGGCCAGCCAGCCAGCCGCACCACCGCCGGCCAGCCCGCCGCGCCACCGCCGGTCGGCCGCCTGGACGTGCGCGCCGGCCCGGTCCTCGCCTGGCCTCGCGCGCTGCCTTCCGGCCCGGCCATGCCCGGCCATGCCCCGCCAAGCCAGGCCAGGCCAGGCCAAGCCGACGCTTCCTGACCTGCGCCTCGGGAGCCGCGACCACGCCCCCGTCCCGCCTCCCGCGTTCCTTCCTCTCTACGGGACGCGCGAGTCGGCGTTTGGTCGCAGATCCTGTATGTCACTCGATGGGGTGGAACCCAACCGGACCCGAGACACGGACCCGAGACACCGGACCCGAGGCCGCTGATCACCCTACCGCCGGATCAGGCCATTCGGCCTATCTGCTGCTCGACATGTGGAGGAAGCCGGTGGCGCGATCTGAGTACCGGCCGCAGCCGGAGAAGTGCCTCAGCCAACGCGCCGCGGGCGGCGGGGTCGTGCGCTGCCTGGCGGGCCAGGTGTAGGGCTGCGCGGATCGCTACCGCGGGTGGGCGGCGGAGCCAGGTGGTGAGCAGGTCGTTGCGGAGTTCTCGGCGGCGGCCGGCTGAGGGGGAGGCTCGGGTTGGGGAAGGGTGGTGGTGGGCTGTTACCGAGTCCACGTACGCGCACGCCCAGCCTCTCGCCGCCAGGTCCCAGGCGAACAAGCGCTCCTCACCCCTGAAGAACAGCAACGGGTGGAAGCCGCCCACCTCCAGGAACGCGCTTCGCCGCACGATCGACGCGCAGCACAAGAAGCCGAAGACCGACGGGCCCGGCAGGTCCGCCGACTGACCCAGCGGGGACGAAGCCATGTCCTCGCAGATCGGGTCTACCCGGCCGGAGGGCTCTACCAGGGTCTTGGCGGCGATCAGGCCCAAGCGCGGGTGCCGCGAGAACAAGTCCTCCGCACGGGGCAGAGCGTCAGGAGACCACCACGAGTCGTCGTCGGAGAAAGCCACGTACGGGGTGCTTGCGTGTCGGACGCCGTGGTTGCGGGCGATGGCTCCGAGGTTGCGGCCCATCGGGAGGACTTCGACACGCGGGAATCGGCGGGAAACACGCACGGTGTCGTCGGATGATCCGTTGTCCACCACGACGACCGGCACGTCCAGCTCCGCCAACCGGGTGAGGGTGCGCGTCAGGTCGGCCACGCGGTCGCGCGTGGCGATCACCACCGTCGTCCCCTCCACCGCCGGGTACTACCCGCACAACAAGTGGTTACACCCCGATTCCACGGGTAGCTCCTCGACATGGGCTTCGAAAGGGCTGTGGTGACCGGCGGCGCCGGCTTCCTGGGGTCGCACGTGTGCGAGGCGCTGCTCAAGCGGGGCACGGCGGTCACCTGCGTGGACGACTTCCGGACCGGGTCTCGGGACAACGTCCCGGCCGGGGTCGGCGTGGTGGTCGCCGACGTCGGCAAGCCGTTGGACCTGCTCGGGCCGGTCGACCTGGTGATGCACCTGGCCTGCCCCGCCTCCCCCGTGGACTACCTGCGCGACCCGGTCGGCACGATGAAGTCCGGCGGTCTGGGCACGCTGCACGCGCTGGAGCTCGCGAAGACCAAGGGCGCCCGGATCGTGGTCGCCTCCACCAGCGAGGTGTACGGCGATCCGCTGGAACACCCGCAGAAGGAAAGCTACTGGGGGAACGTCAACCCGATCGGGCCGCGCAGTGTCTACGACGAAGCGAAGCGGTTTGGTGAAGCGCTGACCTGCGCGTTTCGGCGGGAGTACGGCACGAACACCGGCATTGTGCGGATCTTCAACACCTACGGCCCGCGCATGCGCACCGACGACGGCCGCATGATCCCCACGTTCTTCGACCAGGCCCTGAGCGGCGAGCCGCTGACCGTCCACGGCGACGGCAGCCAGACGCGGTCGTTGTGCCACGTGGACGACCTGGTCCGCGGCCTGATCGCGATGGCGCACAGCGACCACCCCGGGCCGATCAACCTCGGCAACCCCGAGGAGGTCACCGTCCTCGAAGTGGCCCGCCGGGTGGTCGAAGCGACCGGCAGCTCGTCGGAGATCCGGCACGTCGAGCCCATGGAGGACGACCCGCGCCGCCGCCGGCCGGACATCTCCCTGGCCCGCGAGGTCCTGGGGTGGGAGCCGCGGATCGACCTCGCCGAGGGTCTGCGCCGCTCGTTTGACCGACTTCTCGTCGGGTAGTCGCCAGCCAACGGAGAAAGGGGACGACCGTGCGCGTGCTCGGGATCAACGCGATCTTCCACGACCCCGCCGCAGCGCT
This sequence comes from Saccharothrix variisporea, assembly GCF_003634995.1. Taxonomy (GTDB): domain Bacteria; phylum Actinomycetota; class Actinomycetes; order Mycobacteriales; family Pseudonocardiaceae; genus Actinosynnema; species Actinosynnema variisporeum. The sequence goes on from NZ_RBXR01000001.1 coordinate 2,254,784, forward strand.
CGTCGTGGACGGACGCATCGTGGCCGCCGCCGAGGAGGAACGGTTCTCCCGGCGCAAACACGGCAAGCGGCCGGTGCCGTTCTCGGCGTGGGAACTGCCGGAGCAGGCCGCCCGGTGGTGCCTGGCGCACGCCGGGCTGTCGCCGGGTGACCTGGACGCGGTCGCCTACTCCTACGACCCGGCGCTGGTCGAGCCGAACGACGTGCCGTGGGAGGACCTGCGCACGGAGTACGCCCGCCGCGCGCCGCAGTTCCTGGCCACGGCCCTGCCCGGCCTGGACCCGGGGATCGTGCGGTTCGTGCCGCACCACGTGGCCCACGCCGGGTCCACGGGTCTGGCGGCACCGTTCGACGGTGACTGCGCGGTGCTGGTGTCCGACGGGCGCGGTGAGTGCGGGTCGCACCTCGCGGGCAGCTACCGCGGGCACCGGCTGGAGACGCTTGCAGCTCAAAAGCTACCCCACTCCCTGGGCCTGCTGTACGAGGACCTGACCGAGCACCTGGGGTTCCTGCGGTCCAGCGACGAGTACAAGGTGATGGCACTGGCCTCCTACGCCAAGCCCGTGCACCTGGACCTCATGCGGGAGCACATCAAGGCGACCGACGACGGCGGTTTCCGCGTCACGCCGGTCGACTGGCAGACGCTGGCCAAGCGGCGCGGCGCGGACGACGAGATGACCCGTGAGCACGCCGAACTGGCCGCCAGCGTGCAGGTCCGGCTCGAAGAGGTGCTGCTGGACCTGGTGCGGTGGCTGCACGAGCGCACCGGGCAGCGGCGGCTGACGATGGCCGGCGGTGTGGCGCTGAACTGCGTGGCGAACACGCGGATCTTCGCCGAGGGGCCGTTCGACGAGGTGTGGGTGCAGCCGGCCGCCGGTGACGCCGGTACCGCGCTGGGCGCGGCGCTGCACGTGGTGGCCGAGGCCGGCGAGCCCGCCGCCGCCATGCCGGGCGCGGACCTCGGGCGCGGCTGGAGCGACGACGAGATCGAGGCGTACCTGAAGCGGGCCAAGATCTCCTACGAGGAGCCCGCGGACGTGGCCGAGGAGGTCGCGCAGGCGTTGGCGGACAACAAGGTCGTGGCGTGGTTCCAGGGTCGCAGCGAGTACGGGCCGCGCGCGTTGGGTCGCCGGTCGCTGCTGGCGAACCCGTGCTACGCCGAGAACCTGGAGCGGATGAACGACGTGAAGGGGCGCGAGCAGTTCCGGCCGATCGCGCCGATGGTGCTGGCGGACCGGGCGTCCGGGCTGTTCACGCGTGGACCGTTGCCCAGTCCTTACATGCTCTTCGTGCACGACGTCCGTCCTGAGTGGAGGGACCGCATCCCGGCAGTGGTGCACGTGGATGGCACCGCGCGTGTGCAGACCGTCGACCCGACCACAGAACCGCTGGTGGCACGGGTGCTGGAGCGGTTCGCCGAGCGCACGGGCGTGCCGGTGATCGTGAACACCAGCCTGAACACCGCCGGGCGGCCGATGGTGGACGACCCGCGGGACGCGCTGGAGTGCTTCGGCTCCTCGCCGGTGGACCTGCTGGCGATCGGGAAGTTCGTGGTGCGGCGATGAGTCCCGACTATGCCGTGGTGATCCCGACCGTGGGCCGGGAGAGCCTCAGAGTGGTGCTGGACGCGCTGGAGCACGGGTCCGGTCCGCCGCCGCGCGAGGTGATCGTGGTGGACGACCGACCCGACCCCGGTGGCCCGTTGCCGCCCACGCACGGCGCGCGCGTGCTGCACAGCGGCGGGCGGGGCCCGGCGGCGGCGCGCAACGTCGGCTGGCGGGCGGCGTGCTGCGAGTGGATCGCGTTCTTGGACGACGACGTGGTCCCGCCGCACGACTGGAAGAAGCAGCTCGCGGCCGACCTGGACGCGGCGGACCTCGACGTCGGGGCCTCGCAGGCACGCATCACCGTGCCGCTGCCCGAGGACCGGGCGCCCACGGACTGGGAGCGCGGGACGGCGGGCCTGGCGGACGCGAAGTGGATCACGGCGGACATGGCGTACCGGCGGGCGGCCCTGGTGCACGCGGGCGGGTTCGACGAGCGCTTCCCCCGGGCTTACCGGGAGGACGCGGAGTTGGCGTTGCGCGTGCAGGAGCACGGGTACCGGATCGTGCGCGGGTCGCGGCAGACGACGCACCCGGTGCGGCAGTCCGACTTCTTCGCCAGCCTCAAGCAGCAGCGCGGCAACGCCGACGACGCGTTGATGCGCCGCCTGCTGGGCACGGGTTGGCGGTCCCGGATCGGCGGGCACCCCGGCACGTTGCGCCGGCACGCGGTGACCACGGCGGCGTTCGGCTTGACCATCCTCTTCGGACTGTTGCGGTCGCGATTGGCCCTGGTCACCGGGGCGGTGTGGGCGGTCCTGACGGGGAAGTTCGCCTTGGAGCGCATCGCTCCCGGGCCTCGGACGCGTGACGAGGTCGTGCGGATGCTGGTGACGAGCGTCGCCATCCCGCCGGCCGCGTGCGTGCACCGGTTGCGCGGCGAGCTCCGGCACCGGGCGGTGCGTCCATGAGGGTGTTGGTGTTGCGTGCGTTGGGGTTGGGCGACCTGCTGACGGCCGTGCCCGCCCTGCGCGGGCTGCGGCGGGCGTTCCCGGACGCGGAGATCACCCTGGCCGCGCCCGCGTGGCTGTCCGACGCGGTGGACCGGATCGACGCGGTGGACCGGCTGCTGCCCACCGAGGGCCTGGTGCCGATCGACTTCGACCGCCCCGACCTGGCGGTGAACCTGCACGGGTCCGGGCCGCGCAGCGTGGACCTGCTGCGGGTGACCAACCCGAAACGGCTGATCACGCACGGCACGCACGTGCCGTGGCGCCACGACCAGCACGAGGTGGACCGCTGGTGCCGATTGCTGGCGCGGCACGGCATCCCGTGCGACCCGGAGAACCTGCACCTCGACCCGGCCGTCCCCACCGCGCGTCAGGGCTCGGGCGAGTTCGCCCACCGGGACGGGCCGGTGGTCGTGCACCCCGGCGCGTCGCACGGCGCGCGGCGGTGGCCGGTGGAGCGGTTCGCGGCCGTGGTGCGGGCGATCGGGTCCGACGCCGTGGTGACCGGCAGTCCCGCCGAGGCGGGGCTGGCGCGGGCCGTGGCGTCGGCGGGCGCGTCACGCGTCCAGGTGGGCAGCCTGGCGGAGTTGCTGGACCTCGTGGCGGGCGCACGGGCGGTGATCTGCGGGGACACCGGTGTCGCGCACGTCGCCACCGCTTACGGGACGCCCTCGGTCCTGCTGTTCGGGCCGGTGTCGCCGGCCCACTGGGGTCCGCGCTCGGGTCCCCACAAAGTCCTGTGGCACGGCCGGACCGGCGACACGTTCGCCGACGAGCCCGACCCCGGCCTGCTCGAGATCACCGTCGAGGAAGTGTTGACGGCGTTGGGAGGTGTGTCATGGCCCGGATCGGTGTCATCGGCGCGGGCTATGTCGGTCTGACCACCGCCGCCTGCTTCGCCCACCTCGGGCACCGCGTGGTGTGCGCGGACGTGGACGCCGGCAAGGTGGCGGCGCTGCGGCGGGCGGAGGTGACCGCGCACGAGCCGCGCCTGGCGGAGCTGGTGGCCGACGGCGTGCACGACGGCTCACTGGAGTTCGTGCTGGGCAACGGTCCCGCGCTGTCCGATGTGGACTTCGTGTTCCTGTGCGTGCCCACGCCGACCGCCGAGGACGGCGCGGCGGACCTCAGTGCGGTGGAGGCGGTGCTGGCCGAGGCCGAGCTGACCGACTGCGTGCTGGTGGTGAAGTCCACGGTGCCGCCGGGCACGTCCGACCGGATCGCCCGGTCGCAGCCGGTGCCGGTGGTGGCCAACCCGGAGTTCCTGCGCGAGGGCCACGCGGTGGACGACTTCCTGCGCCCGCAGCGGATCGTCGTGGGCGGCGAGGAGGAGCCGGCGCGGCGAGTCGTCGCCCTCTACCCGAACGCTCCGGCGCTGGTGACCGACCGGGCCAGCGCGGAGCTGGTGAAGTACGCCAGCAACTGCTTCCTGGCCATGAAGCTGTCCTACGTCAACAGCCTGGCCGAGCTGTGCGAGGAGGCGGGCGCGGACATCGAGGACGTCACCGAGGGGATGCGGCTGGACGAGCGCATCGGGTCGGCGTTCCTGCGGCCGGGTCCGGGCTGGGGCGGGTCCTGCTTCCCCAAGGACACCAAGGCACTACTGTCCACTTCGGACGAGAAGCACGTCGACTTCTCGTTGCTGCGCGCCACTATCGACACGAACGAGCGCCAGGCGCACCGGGTCGTGGACAAGGTGCGGGCGGCGGTCGGGGCGTTGCGGGGCAAGCGGATCGGGTTGCTGGGGTTGACGTTCAAGGCCGGCACCGACGACCTGCGCGACTCCCCCGCGTTGGCCGTGGCCGACCTGCTGGCGCGGGAAGGCGCGGTGCTGGCGGGTTACGACCCCTGCGTGGACCACGACGCCGGACCGGTGCGGGTCACCGATTCACCCGCCGCCGCTGCCCGTGGTGCCGCCGCCCTGGTGGTGCTGACCGAGTGGCCCGAGTTCGCCGAACTGGACTGGCCCGCGTTGGCGGCCGGGATGGCGTGCCCCGTCATCGTGGACACCCGCAACCTGCTGCCGGCGGACAAGGTCACCGAGAGCGGTTTCCAGTTGGTCGCGCTGGGCCGCTGACTTGGCCGCCGACTTGGGCCGCTGACGTCCGTCACGACCCCGAGTGGCCGGTGAGCAGCTCGGCGATGACGACCGTGCCCGGCGCGTGCCGGCCACCGGGTCCGGGCCGCACCTCGACGTCGTCCACGTGCAGCTCTCCGCCGCAGTTGTCGCAGGTCACGAGCGGTGTGGTGAGCTCGCCGCAGTCCCGGTGCACCAGCTCCATCGGTGCCCCGTCGACGGCCATGTAGCGGTCGCCCCACGCCAGCAGGCTCAGGACCACCCCGTACAGCTCCTTGCCCGGCTCGGTGAGCTCGTAGCGGTAGCGCACGGGGTTGCGCTGGTAGGGCTTGCGTTCGACCAGGCCGGCGGACATGAGCCGGTCGAGGCGGTCGGACAGGACGTTGGTCGCCACGCCCAAGTCGCGGTGCAGCTCGTCGAACCGAGTCAAGCCCAGGAACAGGTCGCGCAGGACCAGCAGGGTCCACGGGTCGCCGATCAGGCCCGACGTGCGCGCCACCGAGCACGCCATCGCGGTGAAGCGGTCTCTGTTCACGGGTGTGGAGGGTAGTGGCTTGCGATGAACAAGTCACCCAAGTAGCTTGCTGTTTGCAAGCCACTCCCGGGAGGACACATGTACCACGCGATCGTGCGCGCCAAAGTCCGGAGCCTGTGGGCGCGCATCGCCGACGGGGACTACCGCGCGGCGGTCCGGCTGGCCGACCCGGACGTGCGGTTCCGGTTCGTCGGCGACGCGCCGCCGGCCGCGTCCTTCACCGGTCGGGACGCCTTCGACCGGTGGTTCCGCGACCTGCTCGACCTGTTCCCCGGCATCCGGCTGACGCCCTACGAGGTCATCGCGCGCGGGTGGCCGTGGAACACGACCGTGGTCACCCGCTTCCACGTCGAGGCGAAGCTGGCCGACGGCACGCCCTACCGCAACGAGGGCGTGCAGTGGGTGCGGCTGCGCTGGGGGCGCATGGTCGACGACTACGTGCTGGAGGACACCGCGCGGCTGGCCGAGGCCGTGCGCCGCCAGTCCGCCTCCGCCTGACGCCGGGGCTGGGCCTGGCCGAGGTGCACGACCTTGACGGTGGTCATCTCGTCCAGCAGCTCGGGGCCGTAGCCGAAGCCGGTGCCCGACATCCGCCGGGGCTGCGCGGCCCCGCCGGGTGCGCCGCCGAACACCGCGTTGACCTTGACCGTGCCGACCGGCAACGCCCGCCACGCCTGTTGCGCGTGCGCCATCGACCCCGTCAGGACCGTCGCGGCCAGACCGTGCTCGTCCACCACCGCCTCGGCCAGGCCTTCCTCGAAGGACTCCACCACGCAGACGGGTGCGACCGGGCCGAAGGTCTCCTGGCGCATCACGCGCATGTCCGGGGTGCAGCGGGTGAGCACGGTCGCCGGGTAGAACGCGCCCGGACCGTCCGGGACCTCGCCGCCGATCAGCACCTCGGCCCCGTCCGCGACCGCCTCGGCGACGTGGGCGTGCACGAGCTTGCGGTGCTCGACGTCCACGAGCGGCTGCGCCACCCAGTTGCGCGCCTCGGCTTCCAGGGCCTGGAGGAACTCGTCGGCGACGGCCTCGTGGACGAAGATGCGCTCCACGGACGTGCACAGCTGACCCGCGTTGGTGAACGCCCCCAGCGCCGCCTGCGCCGCCGCCCACTTGGGGTCCACGTCGGCGTCGATGACGAGGGCGTCGTTGCCGCCGTTCTCCAGCAGCGCCTTGGCGCCGGTCTTGGCGGTGGCGGCGAGGATCGAGCGCCCGGTGGCCGTGCCGCCGACGTGGGCGACGACGTCCACGTGCTGGTCGGCGGCCAGGCGCGCGCCGACCTGACCGTTGCCGATCAGGGTTTGCAGGACGCCGTCCGGGAAGGACTCGGCGACGAGCTGCCCCATGAGCAGGCCGGTGTGCGGGCAGCGTTCGCTGGGCTTGTGCACGACGGCGTTGCCGGTCACCAGGGCGGCACCGATGAGCCCGCACGCGACCGCGACCGGGTCGTTCCACGGCGTCAACGCCACCACCACGCCCCGCGGCTCGGGCACCATGAAGTCGGCGGCGTCCCACGACCCCAGCAACGACCGTCCACGGTGGACCGGCCCGAGCTCGGCGTACTGCTCCAGGGTGGACACGCCGGCCAACACCCCTTCCCGCGCCGACGCCACCGGCCGCCCGGTCTCCTGCTCCAACACCGTGGCCACCTCATCGGCATGCGCCCGCAACACCCCGGCCGCCTGCCGCAGCGCCGCCCCGCGCTCGGCAGCCGGCGTCGCGGCCCACTTCGGCTGGACCTCCCGCGCGGTGAGCACGGCACCGGCGATGTCGTGCTCGGAGGCGGTGGGGAGGTGGCCGACGGGGTGGCCGTCACGGGGGCTGCGGATATCGAGGGCACGCATGTCGGTCATGGCGACCGGGTACCCGAGGCGCGACTGGCAAACACCAGGGAGGAGCAGCCATGCCTGGACGCAAGGAACTGCCCAGCACGGTCGCCCGGTCGCCGAAGAAGGCGCAGCGGACGTGGATCAAGGCACACGACTCGGCGGTGGAGACGTACGGCGAGGGCGAACGCGCCCACCGCACGGCGTTCTCGGCGTTGAAGCACTCGTTCGAGAAGGTCGGCGACCACTGGGAACCGAAGGACCACAAGGGACCTTCCGACAAGCAGGCCGCCCGCAGCACGCCGAAGCAGGGCAAGACGGCGGGTGGCGTGGACGCGAACGCGAGCAAGCAGCACCTGTACGACCTGGCCAAGCGGCTGGACGTGCCGGGGCGGTCGAGCATGACCAAGCAGGAGCTGGTGGAGGCGATCAAGAAGGCGAACAACCGGAAGACGGCGAAGGCTCGCTCTTGAGTCCTTGAGTCCTCGAGTTCTTGAGTCCTTGAGTCCTGATCAGCCGGTTTCGGAGGTGGGGCGGGGTAGGATCATGCTGGTCCGGGCCGCTTCGGGAACTTCCCACTATCGGGTGACATGTCGAATTTGGCACCGATCGGCTGCTCGCGCGTCCCGTGTATGAGGAGGAGCGCGGGAAACGGGGGGCTGTGCCGGCGCGGGACCCGGTTCGGGGTCGGGAGCCGGTAGGGCCGGAGCGGTCGGGCCGGGCGCGGTCGGGCGGGGCTGAGGCGGACCTGGGCTGAGGCGCGCTGCAGGTGGGGCGGCCCTGGCGCGCGGGCGGGATGGCGGGAGCGGTTCGGGGTCGTTGCCTGCGGACGGGGCGCGCGTGGAGTAGGGCGCGGGCGTGGCGGTGCGGGCGGCGGCGCGGGTCTGCGAGCGGCGCGGGTCTGCGGGCGTGGGGCGCGTGCGGGCGTGGAGGCGCGTGCAGGGGCCTGGGGATGCGGGCGCGTGCGTGTGGCTAGGGGCGCGAGCGTGCGTGGGGGCCGAGGGGCGCGTGTGTGCGTGGGCGCGGGCGCGTGCGTGGGTGGGGGCGCGTGAGGGTTAAGGGGTGCGCCACTTGGTGTCGGTGAGCATGCCGGAGGCCTGGGGGCCCATGAGGAGCATGCCGCCGTCCACCACGAACGATGCGCCGGTCACGTACCCTGCCGCCGGGGTCGCCAGGAACGCCACCACCGCCGCCACCTCCTTCGCGTGCCCAGGTCGGCCCAGGGGGACGCCGGGGCGGGGCTGGGTGCGGGGGTCTACGTCTTCCTGGCCGGTCATCGGGGTGGAGATTTCGCCCGGTGCGACCGAATTGACCGTTATGTCGTGTTCGGCCAGCTCCAGGGCCAGCACCTTCGTCAGCGCGCCCAAGCCTGCCTTGGCCGCGCAATAAGGCGCGGAACCGACGCGGGGTGCGTGTTCGTGCACCGACGTGATGTTGATGATCCGCCCGCCCTTGCCGGCCTCGATCATGTGCCGCGCAGCGTGTTGGGAGCACAGGAACGCCCCGTCCAGGTCCACCGACAGCACGTGCCGCCACAGGGCGAAGTCCATGTCCATCGCCTTCGTGGTCGAGCCGGTGCCCGCGTTGTTCACCAGCACGTCGACACCGCCGAGTTCCTCCGCGATCGCGTCGATCACGTACGCGGCAGCGGGCAGGTCCGACAGGTCCAAGCGGCGGACCGCAGCCCGTACGCCCAGGTCACGGACCTTCTCGGCGGTGCTGGAGGCACCCTCCTCGTCCGTGTGCCACGTGATGCCGACGTCCGCGCCGCCGCCCGCCAGGGCTACGGCGATGGCCTCCCCGATCCCCGAGTCCGAGCCGGTCACGATGGCGCGCAGCGGCGCGCCCCTGCGGTCCTGCGGGAGTGGTGTGCCCATGACCTGCGGGTACCCCCGGCCGGGTTTGCGACACACCGTGACGGGAACGCAGCAGGGGTAAACGCAGCAGGAGTACGAGGTAGGGAGAAGTCCAGCCATGAAGGCCGTCACCTGGCACGGCAAGCGGGACGTTCGCGTGGACGACGTCCCCGACCCCATCATCAAGGAGCCCACCGACGTCGTCGTCCGCGTCACCTCCACCGGCATCTGCGGCTCCGACCTGCACCTTTACGAGGTGATGGGTCCGTTCATCGACGAAGGCGACATCCTCGGGCACGAGGCGATGGGCGTGGTGGAGGAGGTGGGCGCGCAGGTCACGGAGGTCAAGCCCGGGGACCGGGTGGTGGTGCCCTTCAACATCTCCTGCGGCACCTGCTTCATGTGCGGGCAAGGGCTCCAGTCGCAGTGCGAGACCACCCAGGTGCGCGAGCAGGGCACGGGTGCGGCGCTGTTCGGGTACACCAAGCTCTACGGGCAGGTCCCCGGCGGGCAGGCCGAGTTCCTGCGGGTCCCGTTCGGCAACACGCTGCCCATCAAGGTGCCGGAGGGTCCGCCGGACGACCGGTTCGTCTACCTCTCCGACGTGCTCCCCACGGCGTGGCAGGCGGTCGAGTACGCGAACGTCCCCGAAGGCGGCAGCCTGGTCGTGCTCGGGCTCGGGCCGATCGGTGACATGGCGTGCCGGGTCGCCAAGCAGAAGGGTGTCGCCAACGTCATCGGCGTGGACCTGGTGCCCGAGCGCATGGCGCGGGCGCGGCAGCGGGGCGTGACCGTGATGAACGTGCGGGACAGCCACCTCGTCGAGCACGTCAAGGACCTGACCGACGGGCGCGGCCCGGACGCGGTCATCGACGCGGTCGGCATGGAGGCGCACGGCGCGCCCGTCGCGAAGCTCGCCCACCAGGCCGTGGGTCTGCTGCCGGACGCCATCGCGGCCCGGTTCATGAAGACCGCGGGTGTGGACCGGTTGCACGCGCTGCGCCTGGCGATCGACCTGGTCCGCCGCGGTGGCACGATCTCCGTCGTCGGCGTCTACGGCGGCATGGCCGACCCGATGCCGATGCTGACGCTGTTCGACAAGCAGGTACAGCTGCGCATGGGGCAGGCCAACGTGTGGCGCTGGGTGCCGGAGATCCTGCCGTTGCTGACCGACGGCGACCCGTTGGGCACCGAGGACTTCGCGACCCACCACCTGCCGCTGGACCAGGCGCCGCACGGATACGAGATCTTCCAGCAGAAGCGCGACAACGCCGTCAAAGTGCTGCTCAAGCCATGAGGAGCTATCGTCCGCACATGATGCGGTGGTTGGGTGTGCTGGCCACGGCTTTCGTGGTGAGCGCGTGCGGTTCGAGCAGCACGGACCTGGTTCGGAGCGCGGCCGAGGAGTTCCTGGCGGCGGCGTCATCGGGTGACAACGAGCGCGCGTGTTCGCTGCTGACCGAACGCGCCGGGCAGGACTGCTCCACTGTGGACATCCCGGGTGGGACCGTCGAAGAGGTCCACGTGTGGGGTGACGCGGCACAGGTGCGCACGTCCTCGGGTGACACGCTGTTCCTGCGCGAGCTGAACTCCGGCTGGCGCGTCTCGGGCGCGGGCTGCAAGACCGTCCCCGAGCGCCCCTACGAGTGCGAGGTGGGTGGGCCGTGACCCAGCGCGGGATGTTCTACGTCTACCTCGTCGGCGTCCTGGCGGGGCTGGTGTGCTTCATCGTCATCGGGGTGATGGGGCTGTGAAGAGGTTCTTGCGGGACAACGGTTTGGCGCTGGTGTTCGGGCTGCTGTTCCTGGGCTCGCTGGTGGGGCAGGCGTTCGCGGGCAACGCGGCCCTCAACGACCGGCGGCTGGTGGACGGCGGGGACCCGATCGGCCTGTGGCAGTACATCACGTCGTCGGACTTCGCGGTGGACGTGGCGGAGAACTGGCAGTCCGAGTACCTCCAGTTCTTCCTGTTCATCTTCGCCACGGTGTGGCTGATGCAGCGCGGCTCCAACGAGTCCAAACCCTCGAAGCGCCTGGGCCCGGAGTCCGACGAGCAGCAGTACCTGGGCGAGCACGCGAAACCGAACTCGCCGCCGTGGGCCCGCGCCGGCGGGTGGCGCACGCGGCTGTACTCGAACTCGCTCGGGCTGATCATGCTGCTGCTGTTCATCGGTTCCTGGCTGGCGCAGTCCATCGCGGGACGCAGCGCGTACAACAACGAGCAGCTCGTCGACTTCCAGGACCCGGTGAGCTGGTGGGACTACGTGCTGTCGGCCGACTTCTGGAACCGGTCGCTGCAGAACTGGCAGTCCGAGTTCCTGGCGATCGGGTCGATGGCCATCTTCAGCGTGTACCTGCGCCAACGCGGCTCGTCGGAGTCCAAACCCGTCGGCGCGCCCCACGACACGACCGACGAGTCCGGCTGACCGGCGACGGCTCAGGAGGTTCCCCGGCGACGGCCCCGCCGCGTCGATCGCGGCGGGGCCGTCGCCGCGTGGAAGTGCGGCCAGAGCGAGCGCCGCTGCCTGGCGACTCGACGGCAGGAGCCCTCGGACGGTTCGGCACCGACCCCGCCACGAGCAACGCCCACCTCGTTTCGGAAGTCAGTCGAGGTCGGCCTCGTCGGAGGCTTCGATGGTGTCCTGGCCGCGTTCGCGCCACGGGAGCAGGAACCACAAGGTGCCGAACAGCGCGGCCGCCAGCGCGCCCATCAGGATGGCCAACCAGCCGCCCACGATGACTTCCGCCAGCAGCAGGATCGTCCCCGTCATCGCCACGGCCAGGCAGGCCAGGCCCAGGACCGCGAAGCGGTTCGCCACCTCGATGATGTCCTCGCGCCTGCCCCTCCGGAACAGGATGCGGTGCCAGGACGCCGGTGCGGTCAGCAGGGCTACCGCGCCGGCGGCGAAGAGGATCGTGATCGAGTGGGTCGTGCGGACGTACATGTCCGCTGACGCGTACCGCTCGGTGAAGGCGATGGACAGCAGGAAGCCGAACAGGATCTGCACGCCGGCCTGGGCGACGCGCAGTTCCTGGAGCAACTCGTTGAGGTTGCGGGCCAAGCGGCGTTGGTCGGAGAGTTCGGCTTCGCTCATTCGGTACGAATACCCGGCATCAGTGCTGGTCAACCACCCTGATGGTCTTCAGGGACGCGTCCGTCGGGTCGGGCAGGTACATCCCGGCCTCGTGCCCGCTGAGCAGGTAGTCCACCACCGGCTGGGTGATCACCTCACCGGGCAGCGCGGCGGGGACGCCGGGCGGGTACGGGCTCAGCGTCTCGGCGCAGATGCGGCCCACCGCCTCGCGCGCGGGCACGTGGGAGGCGTCGGCGAAGTGGGCCTCGCGCGGGAGCATCGCCTGTTCCAGCTCCAACTCCCCCGGGTCGGGGATCTCCACCCGCTTGGCGCGCGGCAGGGAGCCCGACTTCTCCACCAGGGCGGCGATCGCCGTCACCAGGCGTTCGGCGGTGGACTCGTCGTCGGCCACGGTGATCTGGGCGGCGATGCGGCGGTGGTCGGACAGGCCCACGTCCACCGCGCACTCCGAGCGCAGCCACTCGTTGGCCGTGTAGCCGGAGATGCCCAGCTCGGACAGGTCCATGACGATCTTGAGCGGGTCGTGGTCGTCGGCCCGGTCGGGGCTGACGACGTGCTCGCGCTCCACCACCGTGACCAGGCCGCGCAACCGGTCGCGCACCTCGGCGCACAGCTTCAACGTCCGGTCGAGCAACTGCGAACCGTGCTCGACCATCTGGCGGCGCCAGCCGTCCAGGCCCGCGTAGACCAGCGCGGACGGGCTGGTGGTGTCCAGGATGTCCGACCGCATCGACAGCACGTCCGGGTCCACCCGGTCGCCTTGCAGGTGGTACACCGAGCCCTGCTCCAGGCCCGCGCCCATCTTGTGCACGCTGGTCACGCACAGGTCCGCGCCGGCGTCCATCGCCCACGCCGGCAGACCGGGGTGGAACGGCAGGTGGGCGCCCCACGCCTCGTCCACGATGAGCGGCTTGTCGTGCGCGTGGCACACCTCGGCGGTCTTCTTGATGGCCGCGCACGTCCCGTAGTCGGTGGGCGTGATCAGCAGCATGCCGACCGCGTCCGGCGCGCGCGAGAACGCCTCCGCCACGTCGTCCGGCGCGGGCGGGTAGGACCACTCCCAGAACGCGTCCCACCGCGGGTGCACCCACACCGGCTCGACCCCGCTGATGATCACCCCCGCGATCACCGACTTGTGGGCGTTGCGCGACAGCAGCAGCTTCTGCCCCGGCCGCGCCACGGTGATGATGCACGTCTTCACCGACAGCGAGCTGCCGCACGTGGAGAAGAACGCCTTGTCCGCGTCCACGGCGTCGGCCATCAGCTCCTCGGCCTCCGACAGCACCCCGCCGCTCATCATCCGGTCGTCCAGGCCGTTCATCATGATGATGTCGGACCGGAACACGTCCTTCCCCAGCACCTCCAGCACCCGCGGGTCCACGCCGCGCCCCTGCTTGTGGCCGGGCGGGATGAACGGCACGTGGCCGCGCCGGTGGTACTCGGCGATGGCGTCCAGCACGGGTGCTTTCGAGTGGTCCATACGCCCGTGTGCCACGGTCACACCACCTCCAAACCGTCGTCGCCCTTCCGGGTGGCGCGCAGCTTCAACGCGAAGTGGTTGAGGGTGGCCGGGAACGGCGGCTCGAGGGTCGAGAAGTCCAGGTGGGCGCGGAGGGTGTCCAGCATGGTCCCGGCGCTGACCAGCACCAGGTCCCGCCCCGGGCACACCCCCGGACCGCCGCTGAACGGCACCAGCGCCGGCTCCTGCGTCGGCCACAGCTCGGGCCGGTAGGTGTCGCCGTAGAACCGGTGGAAGTACGGCGAGAACACGATGAACAGCGTGTTCTCCGGCAGCCACGTCCCGTGCCACCGGGTCGCGATGGTGCTCTCCCGCAGGATCACCGGCGTGGTCGGCCACAGCCGCGCCGACTCCAGGACGCCCGCGGGACCGGACCCGCCGATGGCCAGCGCCCGCATGGTCACGATCCCGGCGGCATCGAAGGCGAACAGCCAGTGCGGTGCCTGCGAGGCCACCTCGGAGGCGGGCGCGAGCGAGGCCAGGCTGTTGGGCTCGGCGCGCTCCAGGTGCTCGCGCAACCGCCGCTCGAACCGCTTGCGCAGCCCTCGCCGCTTGGGGTGCAGGAACGCCCAGTTCGCGTTGCCCCGCAACGTCTTCAGGTCGTCGGTCAACGCCTCGTCGTCCCGCGCGCTCGCGCCGAGGACGATCCGCCGCGCCACCTTCCACCACACCTGCGCGAAGTCGTCCCACGTCAGCACGCCGGTGCTCATCGCGTGCCGCACCAACAGGTCGGCCTCGTCGCGCACCACGGCCTCGACGTCGAGCTTCTCCGGCCGCAGCACGACGTCGTTGAACCGCCTGCGCTTCTCCCGCTCCGGCCCGCGCGTGGCCAGCGAGCCGTGCGGCTGGAAGTGCTTCAGGGCGGCCCGCTTCTCGGCCGTGGCCGGGTGGAACGGCTCCGGCGTCTCGTCCAGCAGCCGCCCCACGTCCTCCGGGTCGAGCACCAGCGCGACGCTGCGCCCGGTCACCCGCAGCCGCAGCGGCTCGGGACCGTACTTGTCCCGCAACGCCTTCATCGTCCGCACGGCCAACGCGTCGGCCTGCACCTTCTCCGCCATCGCCAGCACGGGCGGTCGGCGCACGATCACACCTTTGGCCAGCGTGGGCAACAGAACCCGCGCGAACGCTTTGCCGGTGTCCAACCGGGAGGCTACGGCCATGACCCTTCCTCCTCATGCGCCACGACGAGTTCCCGGACCTCGCAACCCGCCGGCTGGCGCAGCGCGAACAGGATCGCGTCGGCCACGTGCTCGGGCGGGTTGAGCTTCGAGTCGTCCGGCGGCCGGTACTGCTCCGCGCGCCCGTCGAAGAACTTGGTCTTCATGCCGCCGGGGATCAACAACGTCACCCCGACCCGGCCGGCGGTCTCGGCCGCCAACGCCCGCGTGAAGCCGACGACACCGAACTTCGAGGCGCAGTACGCGGTCGCGTCGCTGACGGCCTTGATGCCCAGCGTGGACGCCACCGTCACCACCCGGCCGCCGCCGTCCAGGTACGGCAGGGCCGCTCGCACCACCGCGGCGGTGCCGAGCAGGTTCACCAGCACCACCCGCTCCCAGTCCGCCGCCGGGACGTCCACCAGCTTGCCGCACGCGTCCGTCCCCGCCGCCGTCACCACGGCCCGCAGCCCGCCGTTGCGCTCGGCGATGTCGCGCACCGCCCGTTCGGCCGCCCGCGTGTCGGACAGGTCGACGGACTCGAAGTCCACCGCCTCGTCCGACGCGGGTGCCGCCTTGTCCAGCACCAACGGCTGCCCGCCGGCCTCACGCACCGCGTGCACCACGGCCGCGCCCAGCCCGGACGCGCCGCCGGTCACCAACACCTGCCCCACCATGTCCCGCCCCACCATGTCCTAACCCCTCCTAGCCAGTAGCCGGGTCGTCGACCGCCCCTGGTGGTACGGCACGACCACGGTCCGCCCGCCCCACGACCGCACCAGCGCGGCCTCGGGCAGGGATTCGGCGCTGTAGTCGCCGCCCTTGACCCAGATGTCGGGCCGCAGCCGGTCCAGCACCCGTTCCGGGGTGTCCTCGTCGAAGATCACCACGTCGTCCACGCACTCCAGCGCGCGCAGGATCTCCGCCCGGTCGTGCTGCTTGGTCACGGGCCGGTCCGGCCCCTTGAGCCGCCGCACGGAATCGTCCGAGTTCAGGCACACCACCAGGCAGTCGCCCAACGCCCGCGCCGCCTCCAGCGTGCGCACGTGCCCGGCGTGCAGCAGGTCGAAGCACCCACCGGTCGCCACGACCACACCACCACGCGCCCGCGTGGCATCCACGCCGGACCTACGGACCGTGTGGAACCCGGAAGCCCCACCAGCCGCCAGAAAATCCGCAGCGGACGCCACCGCGGCAGCCACGGCGTCGTCGGACGCCTCACCCCGCATCAACCGCACGGCCGCGGTGACCGCGAACCGGTCCCCCGCGCCACACGGGTCCATCACCGCCACACGCGGCGCGGGCACGGCAACGGGCGTGCCGCCGTAATGCAGCAAAGCACCATCCGCGCCCAGCGTGACCACCACAGCCCTTGCGCCCCAACGCTTGCGCAGCAGAGCAGCCGCGTCCTCGGGGTCCTCGCACCCGCTGAACCGGGTCGCCTCGCTGTGGTTGGGCGTCACCAGCCGGGCGTCCGGGGTCGGCTCGGGGCCACGCGGGTGCGGGTCCCACACCACCGGCTTGCCCGCCAACGCCTGCCGCAGCCGCTCGTCGAACGCCAACCCGCGCCCGTAGTCCGACACCAGCACCATGTCCGCTTCGCGCACCGCGTCCAGCATCTCGTCGGTGGCGGTGGGCTTGCCGCGCCCGCCACCCCGGTCCATGCGCGCGATCGAGTGCCCGGCGCAGCGCAGCCTGGTCTTGACCGACGTGGCCGCAGGCGACGGCCCGAACACGGTCGGCACGTCCGCCAGCGCGTCCCGCAGCCGCCACCCGTCGGCGTCGTCGGCCACCGCCGTCACCAGGGTCACGTCCACCCCGTCCCGGCGGGCCAGCGACGCCGCCAGCCCCGCGCCACCGGGCCGCACGCGCTCCTCCCGCACGTCCAGCACCGGCGCGGGCGCGTCCGGGCACAGCCGCTCGGCCGTGCCCTCGATGTCCACGTCCAGCAGCGAGTCACCGACCACGACCAGCTTCACGACACCCTCCGGGAGGACAGCGGCAACGCGGCCTCGAACGCCTCGCACAGCGCGTGGACCGCGACCAACTGGGCTTCCTGCACGTTCGCCGTCGAGCCGGGCAGCGCCAGCACCTCGTCGACCACCGAGGCCAGCGGGTTGGGCGCGGGACCGGTCAGCGCCCACACCACCGCGCCCGCGCGCCGACCGGCGTGCGCCGCCTCGATCAGGTTCGGGCTCTTGCCGCTGGTGGACAGCAGCACCACCACGTCACCGGGCCGCGCGTGTGCGGTCACCTGCCGGGCGAAGACCTGTTCGTAGCCGTAGTCGTTGCCGATCGCGGTCACGCTGGAGGACTCCGCGCACAGCGCGATCGCCGAGAACGGCTGCCGGTCGTCGCGGAACCGCCCCACCAGCTCCGCGGTCAGGTGCTGCGCCTCGGCCGCCGACCCGCCGTTGCCCGCCGCGAGGAGTCTCCCGCCCGCGGTCAGCCTGCGAGCCAGCAGCGAGCCCCAGCGCGTCACGCGCGAGGCCTGCTGCTCCAGCCCCGCCAAGGTCTCCGCCAGGCCGCGCAGGTGCTCCTGGACCGTCACTTCGCACCTCCCACGGCCACGTCGGCGGGCACACCCGCGCCGGCGCGCTCGTAGACCCGGGCGGTGTCCGCGGCGACCCGGTCCCACGTGTAGCGGGCGTGCACCCGGTCCGTGCCGGCCAGCCCGAACGCCTCCCGCCGACCCTGGTCGGCCAGCAGCGAGCGCACCGCCCGCGCCAGCGCCACCGGGTCGCGCGGCGGCACCAGGCACCCGGTCACGTCGTCCACGACGGTGTCGGTCAGCCCGCCCACCGCCGAGGCCACGACCGGCACGCCGCACGCCATCGCCTCCAGCGGCACGATCCCGAACGGCTCGTACCACGGCACGCACACCACCAGGTCGGCCGAGCGCAGCAGCGACGGCATCTGCGTGCGCGACACCTGGCCGATGAACCGCACCCGGTCCCGCACGCCCATCTCCCGGGCGTGCTCCAGCAGCCGCAACGCCTCCGGGTCGCTCGCCATGTCCGCCGACCCGCCCGCCACGACCAGCTCGGTGTCCGGCACCGACCGCAGCGCGGTGATCACGTCGACGAACCCCTTGCGCGGCACCAGCCGGCCGACCGTGACGATCCGGTGCGGCAGCATCCGCCGGTCCCGCGGACCCTCGGGCTTGAACAGCTTCGGGTCCACCCCGCACGGCACCACCGAGATCCGCGAGCGCGGCACGCCCATGCGCAGCAGCTCGAACACCTCGTCCGCGCAGGTGGCCGCGACCCGGGACACCTCCCGTCCGACCAGCCGCTCGGTGGCGATGCGCTCGACCGGGCTGGTGTCGGCCCGGCCCTGGTGGCGGCGCTTGACCGTGCCCAGCGCGTGGAAGGTCTGCACGACCGGGATGCCCAGACCCCGCGTGGCCAGCACGGACGCCAGGCCGGACATCCAGAAGTGCCCGTGCACGACGTCGGGCGCGTCGAGCTCCCACCGGGCGCGCAGGAACTTGGCGAAGTCGCCCATGTGCGGCAGGAGTTCGTCCTTGGGCACCTGCTCGGGTGGTCCGGCGGGTACGTGGACGACCTCGTAGCCGTGTTCGGTGCGCACGACCTCGGGCAGGTCGGGGCTGTCGCGGCGGGTGTACACCGCGACCTCGTGCCCCTGCGCCGCCAGCGCGGCGGACAGGGACGCCACGTGGACGTTCTGACCGCCCGCGTCCACCCCGCCCAACGCCGCCAACGGGCTGGCGTGCTCGGACACCATCGCGATCTTCATCGACTCACCTCCGCCAACAACCGGTCCCAACCACGCAGGAACGCGTCGAGGCCGTACCTGGCCAGGGCGAACTCCCTGGCCTGCTTGCCCTGCTCGGCCGCCAGCGCCGGATCGGCGACCAGCTGCGCCACGCCACGTTCCAGCTCCGCGACGTCGGTGGACACCACGCCCGCCTCGGGCGGCACGGCGCGGACCACCTCGGTGCACGCGAGCGCCACGATCGGCATGCCCAGGTGCATCGCCTCGATCAGCGACAACCCCAGCGACGTCCACCGCACCGGGTGCAGGTAGAGCCGTCGCCGGGCCACTTCGCGGTGCAACACGTCCAGCGGGTGGTCACCGCGACCCCACTCGCCGAGCTCTTCGGTGCCCATGCCGAACACGTCCAGCGGCGCCACTGCCGCGAACCGCGTCAACAGGTCCGTACCCACGACCCTGCCGCGCCGAACCGGGTCGTTCACCACAACGGCCGCGTGCGGCAGCTCGCCGGTGTAGAGGTGGCCGGGGTCCACCACGCCGTGCTCGATCACCGTGGTGCGGGTGGTGCCGCAGTCCCACATCAAGTCGTTGAAATGAGTCACGTGCACCAGAAGTCCGGGCCAATCGGCCATCGGGTGCTTCTGATTGGGCATCTTCGGGGTGTTGTGCTCCAGGTAGATGACCGGGATTCCCTTGGGCACCAACGCCAGTTGCTCGACTTCTTGGACCACGGCGACATCCGCGTCCACTTCGGACAGATCGACCTCGCGGGCGGACGGCCAGTCGCGGCCCAGCAGGCCCTTGCCGTGCGGGGGGCCGGGGATCAAGTACTCGTGGCCGCCCCGGACGAACGCGTTCGCCCACGACCCGTGCACGTGCCACACCAGGACCTTCACGCCCGCACCCCCACCAGTTGCTGGACAGCGGCGACCACATGACCGGGCGTCACCCGGTCCAGGCACGGGTGGCCGGGCACCGGGCACTCGCGCGCCCGCGTCCCCGCGCACGCCGCGCGCTGGTCGCCCAACAGGACATGCGGCCCGTGCGGCGCCCACCGGGCGGCGGGCACGACGGGCGCGAACAACGACACCACCGGCGTGCCCACGGCGACCGCGAGGTGCGCGGGGCCGGTGTTGCCCACCACCACCGCGTCCGCCGCCGCCAGCACCCCGGCCAGCTGCGCGAACGTCGTGCGCCCGCCCAGGTCCAGGCCCTGCGCGCCGGCCACGTACGCGGTCAGCTCGGTCTCCGCGGGACCGCCGGTCACCACGACCCGGTGGCCCGCCTCGCACAACGCCTCGACCGTCGCCCGGCACCGCTCCGGCGACCAGGCCCGCGCGGGCACCGACGCACCGGGGTGCACCACCACGTACGGCGGCGGGAACGGCGATTCCGGCGGCGGCAGCACCGCGAGCCGGCCGTCGTCACCGGGCGGCAGGTCGAAGCCGGCGGCCCGCGCCACCCCCAGCGCCCGGCTGGCCTCCGGGATGTCCGGGTCGTCGCGCAGCCGCACGTCCAGCAGCGACCCCGGGTAGTCCACCGACCGCGCCACGATCCTCGGCACACCGGCCAACCGCAACAACAACGCCAGCGGCAACGGGCTCTGGTGGAAGGAGGTGAGGATCAGGGCGACGTCCGCGCGCACGCCTTTCAGCAGCGCCACAAGGCCTTCCACGTCCGGCGCGCGCACTTCCGGCGGTGGTGAGGCGATCCACGGGCAGTCCCACTTGATGATGCGCCGCACACCGGGCAGCAACTCGGCCGCCTGCGCGCCCTTGTGCCCGCACAACAGCACGACCTCGCTCGACGCCGCCGCCGCGCGGATCGCCGGACCGGCCAGCAGCACATCGCCGTCGCTGTCCAGCCGGGCCACGAGCGTCCTCTGTGGACCGTTCATCCGATCACCCCCAGCGCCGACACCAGGTCCTCCGCCGTGCGGGGAGCGCGATCGACTTCCTCCCGCAACGTCCGATCGGTCGGGACCAGCACCGCGCGGGCGCCGGCGGCGTGCGCCGCGTCCACGTCCGCGCCGATGTCCCCGATGACCACGGTCCGTGACGGCTCGACGCCCAACGCGGCGCACGCGGCGATCACCAGACCAGGTTTGGGTTTGCGGCACTCGCACCCCTCGTCCGGGTGGTGTGGACAGATCTGCCACGTGCCGAAACGGCCCAGCAACTCCTCGACGCGCGCGTTGACGGCCGCCACCTGCTCGGGCGTGAGCAGGCCGCGGCCGATGCCGGACTGGTTGCTCACCACACCGGT
This sequence comes from Saccharothrix variisporea, assembly GCF_003634995.1. Classification (GTDB taxonomy): domain Bacteria; phylum Actinomycetota; class Actinomycetes; order Mycobacteriales; family Pseudonocardiaceae; genus Actinosynnema; species Actinosynnema variisporeum. Next base: position 2,275,407 of record NZ_RBXR01000001.1, read on the forward strand.
CTTCACACCGCGTGCGCGCAGCTCACGCACCGTTTCCACGGCTCCCGGCATGAGCGAAACGCGTGCCGGGTCACCGTTGTACGGCACGTCTCGAACTAGCGTGCCGTCGCGGTCGAACAGCACGGCCTGGGGGTACTGGTCCACATCGGAGAGTTAGCCGGTTCTCCGGCGGACAAACACTTCTCGGCGAAGCGCTACTCACTGTCACCCATGTGTGGGGCGGCGCGGTCGGGGGTAGCCCCGGAGAGAACTCGACCACTCGACCAGAGGAGAGGTTGTTTCCTGTGACGACGATCGAAAAGTCCGTGGACGTCGAGGTCCCGGTGCAGACCGCGTACAACCAGTGGACGCAGTTCGAGTCGTTCCCGGAGTTCATGGAGGGTGTCGAGCGCATCGAGCAGGTGACCGCCACCCGCACCCACTGGGTGACCAAGATCGGTGGCGTGGAGCGGGAGTTCGACGCCGAGATCACCGAGCAGCACCCGGACGAGCGGGTCGCGTGGCACACCGTCGACGGCCCGCCGCAGGGCGGCGTGGTGACCTTCCACCGGCTCGACGACCGGCACACCCGGGTCCACCTGCAGATGGAGTACGACCCGCAGACCCTCACCGAGAAGGCGGGCACGGCCCTGGGCGTCGTGCAGACGCGCATCTCGGGCGACCTGAAGCGGTTCAAGGAGTACATCGAGCGCCGCGGCACCGAGACCGGCGGCTGGCGCGGTGACGTGACCCGGCCGCCGCAGGCCGGCGAGACGCGTCACGACCTGCCCGGCGGCGGTCGTCCGGGCGACCCGATCCGATGAGCACGCGGGCGGCACGGGGGCCGCGGAGACGGAGCTGGGCACACCCACCCATCCCGCGCCCCCGCCCGCCCGTCGACTTGCACGCCTGAACGCTCTACACCTGAACGCCGGGGCTTGAAACCACAGGCCCCCAGCACACGAAGGGTGGCCTCCCGAACTCGGGAGGCCACCCTTCTTCACGTGCTACGCGCTCAGCCGCGCTTGAGCCGTTCGAACACCTGGTTGACCGACTGCCACAGCGCCGAGGCCGCGTCACCCAGCAGGGACGGGCCCGTGCCGCGCGCGATCTCGATGCCCGCGTCGCCGTCCTCCTTGGGGTGCACGTCCTGCGCCAGCAGCCGGCCCACCACCGCGAGCACCACGTCCGGGTGCCCCAGCGGCAGCGGCGCGGCGAAGGTCTGCACGGACTTCACCACGCCCTCGTGCTCGTTGGCCAGGTCACCGACCCGGGCGCCCGCCGCCGCGCCGGCCACGAGGTGCACCGGCACGTCCCGGTCGCGGTACTCGGCCAGCACGTCGTCCACCTCCTGCCACGGCTGGTCGGCCGCGGGCAGCCGGCACCACATCACCTGCAGGTGCTCGGTCAGCGGGCGCCACGTGGCGGGCAGGTCGCCGTGCGGCGCGGCACCGGAGGGGTCGAGGACGACCACCGCGGGCGCGTCGACGGGACCCGCCCACACCGCGGACGGCCCCTTGGTCCTGGTCTCACCCATGCGACACCTCCAGCACGGCCGGTTCCACGCAGTAGACGGTGAAGGCGGAGCGGATGATCGGCTGCGCCACGTTGCGCACCCGCACCCCGCCGGGGGTCATGCCGTGCTCCACGCCGAAGTGGGCGTGCCCGTGCACCGCGAGGTGGGTGCCGGTGCTGTCGATCGCCTCGCCCAGCAGGTACGAGCCGAGGAACGGGTAGATCTCCGGCGGCTCGCCGCGCAGCGTGTCCGGGACCGGCGCGTAGTGCGTCAACGCCACCTTCACGTCGGTGTCGAGCGAGGTCAGCGCGTTCTCCAGCGAACCGGCGATCTCGGTGGTGTGCTGGATGAACGCCTTCATCTCCCGCTCGCCGAACGCGCTCCCGCACTTGCCCGCGAACCCGCCGCCGAAGCCCTTCACGCCGGCCACGCCGAGGGTGTGCCCGTCGACCGGGATGGTCACCGAGTCGCCCTCCAGCACGGTCAGCCCGGCGTCCCGCAGCACCCGCGTGACCTCCTCGGGCTTGTCGTCGTGGTGGTCGTGGTTGCCCAGCACCGCCACCACGGGCACCGGCAGGCCGCCGAACTCGTCGGCCACGACCCGGGCCTCCGACACCGTGCCGTGCCGGGTGAGGTCGCCGGCGAGCAGCAGCACGTCGGCGTGCTCGCCGACCTTCTCCAGCGCGGGCCGCAACCGCCCGCGCGCGTCCTCGCCGAGGTGCACGTCCCCGACCGCGGCGACGCGGATCATCGCAACTCCTCCCTGCCCTCGGGTTCACCGACCGGCGTGACCTTCACGTCGTCCAGCACGGTCAGCTCGGGCGCGACGTCGTGGATCACCGCTTCCAGCTCGTCACGCCGCTCGGCGCACGCCACGTCACCGGACAGCAGCACGTGGTCACCGCGCACGGTCACCCGCACACCCAGTTCGGTGGTGCGGGGGTCTTCGGCCAGCGCCCGGCGCAACCGGGCGGCGAGGTACTGCTCAGCGGTCATCAGGGGCTCCTGTGATCCCGAGGCGCTCGATGAGCACGAGGAACGCCTCCGCGTACGGGGAATGGGCGGTCGCCTCGCGCACGCGCCGCCAGTCGATCTGCTCGCGCAACGCCCGCGCGAACGGCAGCAGCTCGCTGAAGTCGCAGCGGTGGCCGTCCAGCACGAGCAGCTTGCTGATCATCACCTCGGTCGCGGGCATCACCGGCAACGTCACCGACCCGACGGCCAGCTCCTCGGCCCGGGACAGCGTCTCGTCGGTCACCGGCCACTCGTTCGGGCGGAACAGCAGGTCCACCAGCGAGTCGCCGTCGTAGACCTTCAGCAGCCAGTCCTCGGGCGCGTCGGCGGCTCTCATGCCCGCCGCGACCAACGCGCTCACCGCCGGCTTGGCGTCCTCCTCGCGGACCAGGATGTCCACGTCGTGCTCGGTCGCCGGACCACCCCGCGCGTAGACGGCGCAACCGCCGGACAACGCGAACGGGATCTGCTGCTCGCGCAACACCTTCGCGACCTTGGTCAAGGTGCGCAACAACTGGTCTTGAACGCCGCTCATGGTCCTGACTACCCCGAGCCACCAGGCTTCACACGGGTCCACCCGGGTACCCGACGCCCATGACAGCAACCCCTCCCGACCCGGACCCGGCCCGCACCCCCGGCCTGGAACCCGGTGGCGGCGTCGCACCCGGCGACACCCCTCCGGAATCGGGTCAGACGTCAGGCGTGTCCCACCACGAGCCGCAGCCCTCGCGGGGCCGCAACATCGCCGCGCTGGTCGTGGTCCTGCTGCTGACCGCGCTGGCGCTCGGCTTCGTGGTTGCCCAGGTGATGGGCTGGTCGAACCTGTTCTAGGGCTTGAGCGGCGGGCTGGCGGACACGCCCTCCTTGCGCCCGAGGCCGTCGAGCAGTTCGTTCAGGACGTCCCGCGCGTTGTGGCGGGGCGTCCAGCCCAGCTCGTCGCGCGCCCGGGTCGTGTCCAGCAGGGGCGAGGTCAGGGCGAGGTCCACCCAACCGTGCGAGGTCGGTTGGAGGTGGGCCAACCACGTCAACCGGGCCGCCGTGCGCAGGGCGAGCGGCGGGATGGGCACGTGCCGCGACCGCATGACCTCGGCCAGCACCTGGGGCGTGATCACCGGGTCGGAGGCGAGGTTCACCGCTCCCCCGAGCTTCTTCCGCAACACCAGCACCAAGGCTTCGGCCACGTCGTCGCTGTGCACGAACTGCAGCACCATGCTCTTCGGCAACGGCAGGATCGGCACGTTCAGCTTGAACAGCAGGTGCGGCACCAACGGCCCCAGGAAGTACCGCTTGACCTCCGCCGCCGCGTCCGGCTGGAGGATCAGGGACGGGCGCACGCGCGTCACCGTCATGGTCGGGTGCTCGCGCTCGATCCGGTCCAACTGGTGCTCCACGGCCGACTTGTGGCGGCTGTAGTAGGACGTCGACACCCCGTCCGTCGGCCAGCTCTCGTCCTTGAGCCCGTTCTTGGCAGCCGGCGAGTACGCGCCCACCGACGACATGTGCACCAGGTGCGGCACGCCCGCCTTCAGCGCGGCCCGGAAGACGCTGTCGCTGCCGGCCACGTTGGTCCGGTACATCATCGGCTCGTCGTGGCTCGGCTGGATCAGCCACGCCAGGTGCACGACGGCGTCGGCCCCGCGCATGACGTCGGCCAACGGCTCCTCCGCGCCGGGCTTGGCGATGTCCACCGGTGTCCAGGCGATGTCGTAGGGCGGTTCGGGCTCGGGTGGACGGCGGGAGACGCCGTGCACGGTGGTGTCCGGTTCCTCGGCCAGCCTGCGCAACAGGGCGGTACCCACGTTGCCGGTGGCGCCCGTGACGACGATCCTCATGCCGGACCGGTTACCCGCGCTGGGGCCGGGCGCAACCCACGGGAGGGGCACGCGTGTTCGCAGCGGCGGGATGGGGACTGCTGGCCGGGTCGGCGCTGCTGGTGGGGGCGCTGCTGGGCTACCTGGTGCGGGTGCCGGCCGGGGTGATCGCCGCCGTGATGGGGTTCGGCAGCGGCGTGCTGATGTCGGCGGTGGCGTTCGACCTGATCGACGAGGCCCACGACCTGGGCGGCCTGGTGCCCACGGCGGGCGGCGCGGCCACCGGCGCGGTCGTCTACACGGCGGCGAACGTCTACCTGGCCTCACGCGGTGCCCGCCACCGCAAGCGTTCCGGCGGTCAGCAGCCCAGCGAGTCGGAACAGGCCGGGTCGGGCACGGCCATCGCCATCGGGGCTCTGCTGGACGGCATCCCCGAGTCGGTCGTCATCGGCGCGAGCCTGATCGGCGGTGGCGGCGTGAGCGCGGTGACGGTCGCGGCGGTGTTCATCAGCAACGTGCCCGAGGGCTTGTCCAGCGCCGCCGGTATGCGCCAAGCCGGCCGCAGCCGGGTGTACGTGTTCGGGCTGTGGACGGCGATCGCGCTGGTCAGCGGCTTGGCGGCGATGCTGGGCAACGTGGCCCTGGCGGGCGCGGACCCGGCGTGGCTGGCCGGGATCACGGCGTTCGCGGGTGGGGCGATCCTGGCGATGATCGCGGACACCATGATCCCGGAGGCCTTCGAGGACGCCCACCTGCTGGTCGGACTGGTGACGGTCGCGGGCTTCCTGACCGCCTTCGCCCTCTCCCACACCTGACCACCCGCTTTTCGGCGCGCGAAGCGCGCGGTGGTTCCCAACCACAGGTGGAGGGCCTCGGTTCCCCCGCCGTATGGCCTGCCCGAAGGGCTACCACATTTTGGGCCGGGTGCAGCCAAATTTTTTGCGAGGAACGAGCCAAAAATTTCGCGGCACCCGGCCCAAAATGTGGTCGGCTCCGCCAGGCCATACGGCGGGGGAACCGACGCCCTTCACCCCCCGCTGGCGGCCTGCCGCGCGGCGAGCGCCGCTTGTCATCTTTTCATCTTTCGATCTTTTGATCTTTTGATCTTGAGCGCGCGAAGCGCGTTCGGCTAGCTCGGCGGCGCGGGAATCGGGTTCTTGGCCAACGCCTCGGCCACCGCGTACAAGTTCGCGGCCATCGCCTTGCCCGTGGTGACCGACCACTCATGCCCGTGGTCGGTGTCGGTAAAGCTAGGACCAGGCCCCGGACCCATGTTCCAGTACGTCCACGCCTGCCCCGGCACGGTGTACCCGATGTCCCCCAACGCCCCGGCCACCTCGCTGATCACGTGGTGCGCCCCGTCCTCGTTCCCGGTCACCACGACACCCGCGACCCGGTTGTACGCCACCGGCCGACCCTCGTCGTCCTGCTCCGAGATCATGGCGTCCATCCGCTCCAGCACCCGCTGGGCGATCGACGACGGCCGCCCCACCCACGTCGGGGTCGCCACGACCAGGATCTCCGACCGCAACAACTCCTCGTGAATGGCGGGCCACTCGTCGCCGTCACCCAGATCGGTGACAACGCCCGGCGGCACGTTCCGGTCGACCACCCGGATCGGGTGAACCTCCACCCCACGTTCCCGCAGCTCGTTCTCCACCACGGCCGACAGCAGCTCGGTGTTCGACCGCTCGGGGGACTTCTTGAGCGTGCAGTGCAGGACGACCGCCCGCATCACTTCCGCCCCAGCGCGGACCGGATCAGGTCGCGGGCCCGGTCCATGATGGCCACGGGCGGCCCGAGCAGCATGTTCGCCGCCGGCGACTCGACGCCCGGGTGCGGCCGGGTCGGGGCGATGGTCTCCGCGGCCCGCACGGCCTTGGCCAGGGCGCGCAGGCGGTCGCCGTCGTACTCCTCGCGCAGGCGGGGGAACTCCTCCTGCTCCTCGTGCCGGGCGTGGGCCAGCACGTCGTCGCGCAGTTCGAACAGCAGGGTGTCGAAGCCCTCGGCGTCGGGGCCGATGTCGTCGAGGGTGGACAGCAGTTCCTTGGCCCGCCGCTCCTCGGCCACGCGGGCGTCCACGACGGCGTCACCGCCCTCGCCGCGCCGGGCGGCGGGGTGGACGACCTCCTCCTCCGCCGTCTCGTGCACCGCGAGCAGCCGGACCAGCCGCCGGAACGCGTCCTTGCGGGCGTCCCCGTGCGCTGTCTCGACCTCGGCGAACAGGTCGCGGATCTCGGCGTGCTGGCGGACCAGCAGTGCGATCACGTCTTCTTCGTCGCTCATGCCCGCGGGTTACCCGCGATCGGGGACGTGAAAAGCCCCGATCGCGGGCCACCTCACTGAGCGACGGTCAACTACCGCGCTCACTTGGCCACGGTCAGCTCCCGCGCGGCGGCGTAGCGCTCCCGCACCCACGGGGTCGGGTCGGCCTCGAACAGCGTCGAGGTCAGCTCCGACCAGTGCGGCGGCTCGGCCGCACCGGACACCGCCCACGCCGCCTGCCGAGCGGCGCCGTCGGCCACGTACTCGCTGGTCGCGGGCAGGACCACCGGGCACCCGAACACCGCGGGCGCGAGGGCCCGCACCGCCTCGGACTGGGCGCCGCCGCCGATCAGCAGCACCCGTTCGACCGGCGTCCCGAGCTCCTTGAGCGCGTCGATGGCGTCGGCCAGGCTGCACAGCAGCCCTTCCACCGCCGCCCGCGCCAGGTGGGCGGGGGTGGCGGTGTCCAGGCGCAACCCGTGCACCGCGCCCGTCGAGTCCGGCTTGTTGGGCGTGCGCTCGCCCTCCAGGTACGGCACCAGCACCAGGCCGTCCGCCCCGGCGGGCGCGCTCAGCGCCAACCGGGACAGCTCGTCCAACCCGACCCCCAACAACGCGGCGGTCGCGTCGAGCACGCGGGACGCGTTGAGCGTGCACACCAGCGGCAGGTAACCGCCCTCGGCGTCGGCGAACCCGTTCACCGTCCCGCTGCCGTCCGCCACCGGAGCCAGCGCCCGTGCGAACGCCGTGCCGGACGTGCCGATGGACACCACGACGTCACCGGGTCGGGCCTGCACGCCCAGCGCGGCGGACGCGTTGTCCCCCGCGCCGACGCCGAACCGGCCGGCGACCAGCTCCGCCGGACCCAGCACGGACGGCAGCACCGGCACCTTCCCGAACGCCAGCTCCAGCAGCTCCGGCCGGTAGTCCTCTGTGGACGGTGACCAGTACCCGGTGCCGCTGACGTCGCTGCGATCGGTGGTCAACGCCTCCAGCGACGAACCGCCCGAACCGCCCGAACCGCCCGCCAACCGCCAGGTGAGCCAGTCGTGCGGCAGGCACACCGCGGCGGTCCGGTCCGCGTTGGCCGGCTCGTTGCGCGCCAACCACCGCAGCTTGGTCACGGTGAGGGACGCGACCGGCACGTTGCCGACCGCCTCCGCCCACTTCGCCGGACCGCCCAGCTCCTCGACCAAGTCCGCCGCCGCGCCCGCCGACCGCGTGTCGTTCCACAGCAGCGCGGGCCGCACGACCTCGCCGGACGAGTCCAGGCACACCATCCCGTGCTGTTGCGCCGCAACCGAAACGGCCGCCACGTCGTCCAGGCCGCCGGCCGCGGCAGCAGCCTCCTGCAACGCGTCCCACCACGCCGCCGGGTCGACCTCCGTGCCGGCCGGGTGCGCCGCCCGGCCTTCCCGCACCAGCGCACCGCTCTCGGCGTCGCGCACGACCACCTTGCAGGACTGGGTGGACGAGTCGACACCCGCGACGAGGGTCATCCGCGCGCGCCCAACACGTGCTCGAGCGCGAGCTGGCTGAGGTGCACGAAGCCGTAACCCCTCTCGGTCGCGGCGGTGATGTCCTCGTCGGCCTTGATGAAGTCCTCGATGGACTCACCGGCGTCCAGCGTGGACTCCGACTGCTCGAAGACACCGCTGGCCTGCAACGCCTCCTGGACCTCCGGGTCGGCGCGGAACGCCGCCACGCGCTCCTTCAGGAGCTTGTAGGTGCGCATGTTGGCCGCCGCGCTGGCCCACACGCCGTCGAAGTCCTCGGTCCGCAACGGCTTGTAGTCGAAGTGCCGCGGACCCTCGTAGCCGCCGTTCTCCAGCAGGTCCACCAGGAAGAACGCGGACAGCAGGTCGCCGTGCCCGAACACGAAGTCCTGGTCGTAGCGCGGGCCCTTCTGGCCGTTGAGGTCGATGTGGAACAGCTTGCCCTGCCACAGCGCCTGGCCGATGCCGTGCACGAAGTTCAGGCCCGCCATCTGCTCGTGCCCGACCTCGGGGTTCACGCCGAACAGCGGCTCGTGCTCCAGCGTGGAGATGAACGCCAGGGCGTGGCCGATGGTGGGCAGCAGGATGTCGCCGCGCGGCTCGTTGGGCTTGGGCTCGAGCGCGAAGCGGAAGCCGTAGCCCTGGCTCTCGGAGTACGCGGCGATGGTGTCCAGGGCCTCCCGGTACCGGTCGAGCGCGGCCTTGACGTCCTTGCCGGCGTCGACCTCCGAACCCTCCCGACCGCCCCACAGCACGATCGTCTGGGCGCCGAGCTCGGCGGCCAGTTCGAGGTTCCGCAGCACCTTGCGCAGCGCGAACCGGCGCACCCGCCGGTCGTTGCTGGTGAACCCGCCGTCCTTGAAGACCGGCTGGGTGAACAGGTCCGTGGTCACCATCGGCACGACCAGGCCGGTCTCGTCCAGGGCCTTGCGGAAGTCGGTGATGCGCTTGTCGCGCACCGCCGCGTCCGCGCCGAACGGGACCAGGTCGTCGTCGTGGAACGTGACGCCCCACGCACCCAACTCCGCCAGCTTGCGCACGGTCACGGCCGGGTCCAGCGGCGGACGGCTGGCGAGGCCGAACGGGTCGCGGCCCTGCCACCCGACGGTCCACAGGCCGAAGCTGAACTTGTCCACGAGGGCACCTCCAATAAGTTTGATGCCTGAACTTATCGCACGATCCGGCTATCCTCCAGTGGTGTCCCGACCGCAGCCCGCGAGCCAGCACACCGTGCGACGGCACAACTCCGCTCTGGTGCTGGACGCCATCACCACGCACCCCGGGTCGTCCCGCGCCGCCGTGTCCGCCCGGACCGGCCTGACCAAGGCGACCGTGTCGAGCCTGGTGGACCGCATGATCGCGGCCGGCCTGGTGGTCGAGGGCGAGGCGCAGGCCAGGTCCGGCCCCGGCCGGCGCGGCACCGCCCTGCACCCCTCCCCGGACGGCCCGCACGGGCTGGGCGTCGAGATCGGCGTCGACTACGTGGCCACCTGCCTGGTCGACCTGACCGGCCGGGTCCGCCACCGCACGCTGCGCGCGAGCGACAACCGGACCTCCTCTCCCGCCCGCGTGCTGACCAAGGTCGCCACGGCGATCCGCAACACCCTCAAGCGGGACGTGCCGATCGGCGGCGTGGGCGTGGCCGTGCCGGGCCTGGTGGAGACCGCGACCGGCACCCTGCGCGTCGCGCCGAACCTGGGCTGGGAGGAGGTCGACATCCGGGACGAACTGCGCGCCCGGGTGGCGCTGGAGGTCCCCGTCCAGGTCGGCAACGAGGCGAACCTGGCGGCGCTGGCCGAGCTGTGGCACGGCCACGGGACGCAGGACTTCGTGCACGTCTCCGGCGAGATCGGCATCGGCGCCGGCATCGTCGTGGCCGGTGCCCTGTTCGACGGCGTGCGGGGCTTCGGGGGTGAGATCGGCCACCTCCAGGTGGACCCGAACGGCCCGCCGTGCACGTGCGGGTCGCGCGGCTGCCTGGAGCGCCTGGCCGGCCAGGACGAGATCCTCAAGAGTGCGGGCTGCCCCACCTTCGACGACCTGCTCAAGGCCCTGCGCGCGGGCGACCCGTCGGCCACCACCGCCGTGTCCGAGGCGGCGAAGTGGCTGGCCACGGCGTTGTCGGGCGCGGTGAACCTGCTCGACCTGCCCACGGTCGTCCTCGGCGGCACCTACGCCCGCCTGGCCCCCTGGCTCACGACCACGCTGGAAACCACCCTCCGCGAGCGCGTCCTGGGCGCCCGCTGGTCCCCCACCACCGTCCTGACCTCGACGTTGGGCGCGGAGGCGGCCGTGCGCGGCGCGGCGACCACGGCCGTCCGCGCGATCCTGGCGGACCCGGACCCGTACATCACCGCCGCTCAGTCGTAACGGGGGCCAGGCACACTGTGGGTGCGCCCCTGGACCGGTTCACCCGGATGCGCACGCCCGAAGCGGACTCGTCCAGAGGCAGGATCTGAAAGCCTGGACGACACCCGAGAACTCGGGGACCTTGGTCAGGGGGTGAGCCGGTGCCGCGTGGAGAACGCCCGTTGGACGTGGGCGACAGCCCGCTGCTCAAGTTCGCGGCGGACCTGCGGTCGCTGCGCGACAAGGCGGGCGGGTACAGCTACCGCCAGTTGGGCGCGCGCGCCCACTACTCGGCCACCACGCTGTCCGACGCGGCCGGCGGCCGGAAGCTGCCCACCCTCGCCGTCACCCTGGCCTACGTCCGCGCGTGCGAGGGCGACGTGGCCGAGTGGGAGGACCGCTGGCACCAGGTCGCCGCCGAGGTGCTGCCCACGCCCGAGCCGACCCCGGACGAGAGCCACCCGCCCTACGCGGGCCTGGCCGCCTACGGCACCGAGGACGCCGAGTGGTTCTTCGGCCGCGACCACGTGCTGGAGGACTTGGAGCACCGCATCGCCCAACGCCGGTTCGTCGCCGTCTTCGGCGCGTCCGGCGCGGGCAAGTCGTCCCTGCTGCGGGCGGGCCTGGTGCCCCGGCGCAAGGACAAGACGATGGTCATCACCCCGTCCGAGACCGCGTTCGCCCTCACCGCGGACGACCAGGACCTGCTGATCGTCGACCAGTTCGAGGAGCTGTTCACCCTCTGCACCGACCCCGACCAGCGCACCGCCTTCATCGACGCGCTGCTCACCGCCGACTGCCGGGTGGTCGTGGGCGTCCGGGCCGACTTCTACGGCCACTGCGCCCAGTACCCGAACCTGGTGGAAGCCATCACCGACGGTCAGCTCCTGCTCGGCCCGATGGGTCCGGAGGAGCTCCGCCAGGTGATCATGCAGCCCGCCGTCAAGGCGAACTGCACGGTCGAGACGGCCCTGGTCTCCCGCCTGATCGCCGACGCGACCGGCCAGGCCGGCGTCCTGCCCCTGCTGTCCCACGCCCTCCTGGAAACCTGGCGGCGCAGGCGCGGCACCACCCTCACCCTCGCCGGCTACGAGGCGGCCGGCGGCATCCAGCACGCCATCGCCCAAACCGCGGAACGCACCTTCACGTCCCTCGAGAAGCAACAACGAGCCTTGGCCCGCCAGGTCTTCCTCCGCCTCACGGCCCTGGGCGACGGCACCGAGGACACCAAACGCCGCCTCCCCCGCGCCGAACTGGACCACGACGTGGACGTGGACGTGGTCCTCGACCGCCTGGCCCACGCCCGCCTGCTCACCCTCGACCGAGACACGGTGGAGATCTCCCACGAGGCCCTGATCCGCTCGTGGCCCCGCCTGCGCAACTGGCTGAGCACCGACCGCGACGGGCTGCGCACCATGCGCCAGCTCACCGAGGCGGCGGCCACCTGGGACTCCCTGGACCGCGACCCGGACGCCCTCTACCGCGGCACCCGCCTGGACACGGCCCTGGAGTGGACCACCCGCGACGGCGTCCGCACCAGCACCACCGAACGCGCCTTCCTCAAGGCCAGCGAGGAGGCCCGCAACGAGCAGCGCAGGCGCGACCACCGCCAGACCCGCCGGCTGCGCCAGTTGGTCGCCCTGCTCCTGGTCCTCCTCCTCTTCGCCGGGAGCGCGGTCGTCCTGGCCATCCGCGCCCAGAAACAGGCGGCCCAGGAACGCAACCTGTCCGTCGCCCGCTTGGTCGCCAACGAGGCCCAGAGCAAACGCACCACCGACCAGCGCATGGCCAACCAGCTGATCATCGCGGCCTACCAGCTCAGCCGCACCGACGACCTGCGCGACCAGGTCCTGAGCTTCCACGCGGCCTCCAGCGCCGACATGGTCACCCGCTCGGTCTACCAAACCGGCCCCACCACCGGCCCCGACGGCACGGCCCTGCCCAACGCCCGCGTGCCCGTCCCGGCGGACGACCACATCTACAAGCGCCTCGGCTCGGTCCTGACCCCGCGCAACTCCGTGACCAGCCTGGTGGTGACCCCGAGCGAACAGGCCTTCGCCACCACCGACGAGTCCCCGGACACCCAGATCTGGGACCTCACCGACGCCCGAGCGCCCGTCGTGGCGTACCGGTTCGCCAGGCCCCTGATCCACGCCGTGTTCTCCCCGAACGGCCAGGTCCTGGCCACGGTGGAAGGCTCGGCCGTGGTGCGCCTGTGGGACACCACCAACCCGTACCAGCCGGTCCAGGTCGGCACCATCACCACGCACCCGAGGTTCATCGACAACATCGCCTTCTCCCCGTTCAAGGGCAACATCCTGTCCACCGTCGACAACCAGAGCACCGTCCGCCTCTGGGACATCACCAACCCCGCCACCCCGAAGCAGATCGCCGAACTGGACGACGGCGAAGACGTCTCCACCACAGCCCTGACCCAGGACACCGGCACCCTCGCGGTAGCGGGCCGCTCCGGCTCGATCCGCCTGTGGGACCTGTCGAAGAACCCCTGGGACCCCACCAGGATCACCACCATCGACGCCCACCAGGACCAGGTGACCGCCCTGGGCTTCCGCCGCGACGGCACCGCCCTGGCCAGCGTCGGCAAGGACAGCACGGTCCGCATGTGGGACCTGTCGAGCCGCCGGAACCCGGTGCAACGAGGCCGGATCAGCGGCAACACGGACAACATCTACGCCGTCAACTTCGGCGACGCACCCGACTGGGTGACCACCTCCAACTCCGACGGCACCAGCCGCTCATGGGAGTTCAACCTGGACCTGGCCATCGCGAACATGTGCGAAACGGCCGGCCAGCCTCTAACCCAGGAAGAATGGCGCCGCAACTTCAACGGCATCAACTACCACCCACCCTGCCGCTAACCACACACCTTCACTCGCCCTCCGCGCAGCGCGCTGTCTGCAGTGGTGACCACCACAGGTGGAGGGCCTCGGTTCCCCCGCCGTATGGCCTGCCCGAAGGGCTACCACAGATTTCCCCGGTGCAGCCAAATTTTTTGCGAGGAACGAGCCAAAAATTTCGCGGCACCGGGGAAATCTGTGGTTGGCTCCGCCAGGCCATACGGCGGGGGAACCGACGCCCTTCACCCCCCGCTGGCGGCCTGCCGCGCGGCGAGCGCCGCTTTTTATCTTTTGATCTTGAGAGCGCGAAGCGCGTGGAGCTCAAAGCTCTTGAAGCGCCTGACTGGCGAGCGACCAGCACCGGTCCGATAATCGCCACGTGACCACTCCCCGTGACGAGGACCGCACGGACGCGATCCCCACCGCCCCCATCCCGGAAGGTCCGCCCCCGGTAGGCCCGACCGCAGTCGACCGGCAACCCGAGAGCCGCCTCACCCCCGACAAGGGCGCGCCCGCACCGGGTACCACCAAGATCAAATCAACCCGGATCAGCGGCACGTGGGTCGCCGTCCTGGCCTCGATCGTCGTCCTGATCTTCCTGCTGATCTTCATCTTGCAGAACCTGACCGACGCCACCGTCCACTTCCTCGGCATCGCGACGACCCTGCCGCTGGGCGTGGCGCTGCTGTTCGCCGCCATCGGTGGTGCGGTGATGGTGGCGCTGGTCGGCGCAGCCAGGATCCTCCAGCTGCGCCGCCAGGCCAAACGAGGGTTGCGCGCCTCCAACCACTAGGCCGCGCTTCCGACCGCTAAGCCGAACACGGACCGCCGTTCAGCGTGAAGCCGGTGGGTGTGACGTTGCTGCCCTGCCAGCTCGCCTGGAATCCGAACTCCACCGAGCCACCCGCCGCGATGGTCCCGTTCCAACCCTCGTTGGTCACCGTGGCAACCGCGCCGCTCTGCGACGCCTTGCCGTTCCAGGCGTTGGTGATCACCTGTCCGCTCGGGAAGGTGAACTTGAGCGCCCAGCCCTGCACCGCGCTCACGCCCCGGTTGGTGATCTTCACCGAAGCCGTGAACCCACCAGACCACTGACTGGAGACCTTGTAGTCCACCTGACACGCCACCGGCGGAGCGGTAGTCGTCGTGGTCGTCGTAGTCGTAGTCGTACTAGTAGTAGTAGAAGAGGAAGAAGTCGTGGTCGTGGACGACGTCGTGGACGACGTCGTCGAGGTCACCGGCGGCGCACCCACCGGGTCGGCGTACAAGATCCCCCGCCCGTTGGTCCCGAGGTAGACCCGCCCGTACACCCGGGGATCACCGGTGATCGCCTCGCCCATGTTCCCGTACTGGTGCCGGTCGTCGTTGATCCGGACCCAGTTCGCGCCCACGTCGTCCGACCGGTAGACCCCGTTCCCGGCCCCCAGGTCGGCCACCGCGTACAGCGCCGGGTACGTCTTCCCCTCCGCCGCCTTGCCGAACCCGATGTTCACCGCCGAGGTCACCCCGCCGACCCGGACCACCGAAGCTCCGCCGTCGACCGACCGGAACAACCCGCCTTCCCCGGCCAGCCACAGCTCGCCTTCCTTGCCCGGCACCGCGTGCAGCTTGGAGGCCGCCACCGAAGCCCCGGCCGTGAAAGAAGCGCCCCCGTCCACACTGGAGTACACCCGCCCGCCGGCCAACGCGTAGAACCGCCGCGGGTTCACCCGGTCGGACTCCACCACGGCCCCGGTCGGCACCCCGCTCGCCGCCGTCCACGAGTTGCCGAACCCGACCGAGTAGTGCACGGCAGCGCCCGCCGGGCTCCACACGAACCGCGACCCGTCCGCCGCCGCGGCGACCGTCCCGCCGCCGCTCACCCCACCCGGCTCCGACCCGGCGAACCAGTTGGCCCCGCCATCGGTCGAGAACGCCACGTGCGCGGCACCGTCGACGTTGCCCGACCGCACCATCACGGCGGGGTTCGTCTCGGCGTAGTCCAGCGAGGTCGTGGAGGTGAAGTTCGGCTGGAGGAACATCATCGGCGGCACCTTGGTCAGGTCCGCGTGCCGGAACCCGCCGATGTCGCCCAACCCGCTCACCAGTGGCGCACCGGCCGGCGGGCTGATCAGGTCCAGCACGGCGGTCTCCTCCAGGCCGGCCACCACCGGCTTGATGGTGATCTGCCCGCCGCTGTCCCACTTCAACAGATCAGTGGTCCCGTAGACGGTCGCGCCGGTCCCGTAGAGCATCCGGTTGGAGTCGAACGGGTCGATCTCCATCGACTCGACCATCCACCCGAGCTTCGGCGTGACCTCCGGCGGCTGCGGGTTGGCGCCCCACGACAGCCACGGCGCGGCCGAGATGTCCATCTTGTACCGGAAGCTCCGGTTCGGGTACGAGGTGAAGTCCCACGCCCGCGTCCACGTGGCACCGCCGTCGACCGACCGGAACAGGACGACGTCCGGCCACCACGAGATCTGCGTGGACACCATGAGGACGTTCGGGTTCTGCCGGTCGACGGTCAGCCCGGAGTACCCGAAGGTGTTGTCGGCGCTGGTCGACGGCACCGGGCTGATCCGCGTCCACGTCCCGCCCACGGTGTCGTACTTCCACACGTCACCCTTGCCGCCGTCGTACGGCCCGCCGGTGTCGCTGGTCGCGATGTACAGCGTGGACCCGGCCAGCACGCCCTTGTGCGCCAGGAACCCGGTGGGCTGACCCGGCACGCGGGCCCAGGTCGCCCCACCGTCCACACTCCGGTACACGGTGTTCTGCTTGTCCGCGACCCCGACGTAGATCGTCCGGCTGACACCGCCCGCCGACGACTTCGGGTCGAAGGTCACCCACACGACACCCTGGTTGTCGCTCTGGTACCCGCTGGTGTCGTTCGGGTCGGCCACGTAGTTGCCCGGGTTCGGGAACGACGTCACCTGCCCCCAGGTGGCCCCGCCGTCGGTGCTGCGCCACAACCCCTTGCCGCTGGGCGCACCGAAGTAGAGGACCCGGCCGTCGTTGGGGTCGACGGCCAGCCGCTCGCCCATGCCGCGACCGGGCATGTTGCCGCCGAGCTTGAACGGCAGCACCGAGGCCTGCCAGGTCGCGCCGCGGTCGGAGGAGCGCAGGATGCCGCCGTTCCCGGGGTCCCAGCTGTTGGTGTACATGCCGACCGCCGCGTACACCTTGGACGCGTCCTTCGGGTCGGGCGCGATGGAGGCGACGCCGTTCCAGCCCCACCGGTCGTAGCCGACCCAGTCGAGCAGGGGGATCCACCGGCCGGTGGTCTTGTCCCACCGGTACGCGCCGCCGATGTCGGTCCGGGCGTAGATCAGGTCCTTCTCGGCCGGGGAGAACACGATCCCGGGCACGAACCCGCCGCCCGCGATCTCGACGTTCTTCCAGTCGTACTTCTGCTCGGCCGCCGCGACGGCGGGTCGGGTCTGGGTGGACACCAGCACCAGCCCCACCGCCGCGCACACCGCGGCCACCACGGCGACCAGCCGCTTCACCACGAGTCGGGGTGCCATTGATCAAGCGCTCCTTTGCGCAGGGATCAGGGAGGCGGACCACGATGGCGGTCAGGTCCACGGGGTCGGTGCGCGAGCCGGTCACACCGGCAGCCCCACGAGCGCTCCGACCAACCTGGGAGCGCTCCCAGAACTGCTCCGTTCGAACGTTAACGCCCCGGCCACACCGAGGCACTAGACCGAACGAGTGATCAGGCGAGCGCGCTCGAAGGCGTCAGGCGGTTGCGCTCGAAGGCGTCAGGCGGTTGCGCTCGAAAGGGTCACGCGGTTGCGCTCGAAGGGTTCAGGCGCTGGTCCGCTTCACCATGGACGTCGGCAGCAGCAGGAACGGCGGCAGGTTCTCCTCGCCCGCCAGCTCCGCCATCAGCCGCCACGTCATGGTCCGCCCGAGCTGCTCGACGTCCTGCCGGATCGTGGTCAGCGGCGGCACCGCCGTGGAGGCGATCATGAGGTCGTCGAACCCGACCACGGCCACGTCGTCGGGCACCCGCTTGCCGTGGGCGTGCAGGGTCTGCAACGCGCCGAGCGCCATGATGTCGGCCGCGACGAACACGGCGTCGATGTCCGGCTCGCGCGACAGCAGCTCCTCCATCGCCGCCGCGCCGCTCTCCGGGGTGAAGTCGCCGTAGGCCACCAGGTCGACCGGGAGCCTGGCCTGCGACATCCCGCGCTTCCACCCGGACAGCCGGTCCATGCCCACGGCCATGTCCCGGGGACCGGCGATCGAAGCGATTCGCTTGCGGCCGAGCGTCGCCAGGTACCGGGCCGCTTCCATGGCCCCGTTGAAGTTGTCCGAGTCCACATAGGGCACCCCGCCGGCGCCCAGGGGCCTGCCGCCCACGACGGTCGGCAGGCCCGCGTCGGCCAGCGTGCGGGGCAGCGGGTCCTGGCCGTGCAGGCTGATCACCAGGACGCCGTCCACGTGACCGCCGCACAGGTAGTTGACCAGGTCCTGCTCGTCGCCCTCCTTGCTCATCATGAGGACGAGCTGGACGCGCTTCCCCGCCAGTTCGGCGTGCACGCCGCGCAGGACGCCCGCGAAGAACGGGTCCGCGAGCACCCGGCTGCCCTGCTCCGACACGACCAGCGCGATGCAGTTCGCGCGGCTGCCGGCGAGCGTGCGCGCCGCCTGGTTGGGGCTGTAGCCGAGGCGCGTGATGGCCTGGTGGACCGCTTCACGCGCCTTCGAGCTGACGTACGGTTCGCCGTTGATCACCCGAGAGACGGTGGACTTGGACACCCCGGCGGCCCGGGCCACCTCTTCGAGCCGGGTGTTGGGTCGGCGCGCCTTGGGCGGGTCAACGGCATCGGTCACGAGGCGGCCGTCGCTGCGAGCGCGTTGCCCCGGGCAACCTTCGAGTACCACATGGCGCTCATCTTAGGTGTCCGCACCTGCGTCTCGTAGTCGACATGCACGATCCCGAACCGCTTGGCGTAACCCTCGGCCCATTCGAAGTTGTCCATCAGCGACCACGCGAAGTAGCCGCGCAGGTCGACGCCCTCCTGGATGGCCTCCCACGCCGCCCGGAGGTGCCCGTCGATGTAGTTGAGCCGGTCGATGTCCGCGATCGAGCCGTCGTCGCCGATCGCGTCCGGGTAGGCCGCGCCGTTCTCGGTCACGTACAGCGGGATGTCGGTGTACTCCCGCGCGACCCGGACCAGCACCTTCTTCAGCCCGTCCGGCTCGACCTCCCAGTCCATGTCGGTGCGGGGCAGCCCGCGGCTGGGGAAGGACACGTGCTCGGCGCCCACCCACGGCGACCCGGTGGGGCGGCGGCCCTCGGCGACCGGGGCGGGCTCCGCCGGCTTGGCGCTGACGAAGTGCTCGGCGTAGTAGTTGACGCCCAGCTGGTCCAACGGCGTGGAGATGATCTCCAGGTCGTTCTCCCGGATGTGCTTGGTGAACCCGTACGGCGTCAGGTCCTGCACGACGTCCTCGGGGTACTCGCCCTTGAACAGCGGGTCCAGGAAGATCCGGTTCTGCAGGCCGTCCAGCCGCCGGGCCGCGTCCAGGTCGGCGGGGTCCTCCGGGTCGGCCGGGATGATCGGGTACATGTTGAGCGTGATGCCGACCTTGGCGTCGGTCTGCTGCGCGCGAATCGCTTCGACGGCAAGACCGTGCCCCAGGAGCAGGTGGTGGACCGCGGCCACGGCCGCCTCCGGCTCCTGCCGGCCGGGCGCGTGGACGCCCGCCGCGTAGCTGAGGAACGAGGAGCACCACGGCTCGTTGAGCGTGGTCCAGTTGACCACCCGGTCGCCCAGCGCGCCCACGACCGACTCCGCGTACTCCGCGAAGCGGTACGCGGTGTCCCGGTTGGCCCAGCCGCCCTTGTCCTCCAGGGTCTGCGGCAGGTCCCAGTGGTAGAGGGTCAGCCAGGGCGTGATGCCCTTCTCCAGCAGCGCGTCGACCAGCCGGGAGTAGAAGTCCAGGCCGGCCTGGTTGACCGGGCCCGCGTCGGGCCGCACCCGCGGCCAGGCGGTGGAGAACCGGTAGGCGTGCAGGCCCAGGTCGGCCATCAGCTGGACGTCGGATTCCACGCGGTAGTAGTGGTCGGCCGCGGGCTCACCGGTGTCTCCGCCGACCACGGCGCCGGGCACCTCGCAGAACGTGTCCCAGATGGACTTGGTGCGACCGTCCGCGGTGGTCGCGCCCTCGACCTGGAACGCCGCGGTCGCGGCGCCCCAGACGAAGCCCTCGGGAAAGGAAATCGACTCCACAGCTACCCCTTCACAGCACCCTGCATGATCCCGGCGACGATCTGCCGCCCGAGGACGAGGAACACGAGCAGAATCGGGACCGTCGCGAGCGTGGTCCCGGCGAGCACGAGCGAGTTGTCGACGTAGTAGCCGCTCTGGAGCTTCTCCAGGGCCACCTGCATGGTCGGGTTCTCGGCGTCGAGGACGACCAGCGGCCACAGGAAGTCGTTCCAGGACATCATGAACGTGAACACGCCCAGCATCGCGGCGGCCGGGCGCACGGCCGGCAGGCACACGTGCCAGAACGTGCGCAGCAGGCTGCACCCGTCCATGCGGGCGGCTTCGATCAGCTCGTCCGGGACGGCGTCGACGATGTACTGGCGCATCCAGAACACGCCGAAGGCGGTGATCAGGTTCGGGATGATCACCGCGCCGAGCGTGCCGGACCAGCCGAACTCGGCCATCGCCATGTAGAGCGGGATGATGCCGAGCTGGGTCGGCACGGCCAGCGTGGCGATCACGAACACCATCAGCGGCCCGCGGCCGCGGAAGCGCAGCTTGGCGAAGGCGAACCCGGCCAGCGTGGACAGCAGCACGACCGACAGCGTGACCGTGCCGGAGACGATGATGCTGTTGCCCAGCGCCTTCCAGAACGGGATGGTGTCGAAGACGCGGCCGGCGTTGTGGAAGAACTTCCCGCCCGGCAGCAGCGGCGAGTCCGCGCTGTCGTCGTTGCTGGCCACCACGAACGACCAGTAGAACGGGAACACCGAGCCCAGGATGAAGGCGATCAGCGGCCCGTAGACCCCGATGCCGGGGCGCTTGACCGTCGACGACGAGCCGCGCCGCGCGGGCGTGGCACCTTTCTTCAACACGTCAGCCCTCCCCGGTGCCGGCGAGGCGGCGCGTGAGCAGGTAGTTGATCCCCGCGATGGCGATGATGATCAGGAACAGCACCCAGGCCATCGCCGAGGCGTAGCCGAGGTCCTGCGACTGGAAGCCC
Organism: Saccharothrix variisporea; assembly: GCF_003634995.1. GTDB lineage: Bacteria > Actinomycetota > Actinomycetes > Mycobacteriales > Pseudonocardiaceae > Actinosynnema > Actinosynnema variisporeum. Next base: position 2,295,904 of record NZ_RBXR01000001.1, read on the forward strand.
GACTGGTACATGTAGAGCACGACCGTCTGGTACTGGTTGGTCGCGCCGCCGTTGTTGCCGCCGGCGGGGTTGAACAGCTTGGGCTCGGTGAAGATCTGCATGCCGCCGATGGACGACGTGACGACCACGAAGATCAGCGTCGGGCGCAGCAGCGGAAGCGTGATGCTGAAGAACTGGCGCACCTTGCTCGCGCCGTCCACGATGGCGGCTTCGTAGACGTCCCGCGGGATGGCCTGCATGGCGGCCAGCACGATCAGCGCGTTGTAGCCGGTCCACCGCCAGTTGACCATGGTGGCGATGGCGATGTGGCTCCACCACCGCTCGGCCTGCCAGTCGATGCGCCCGAGCCCGAAGAACTCCAGGATGTCGTTGACCATGCCGTACTGCGGCCCGAACATGTCGCCGAAGATGATCGTCAACGCCACGAGGCTGGCCACGTAGGGCAGCAGCACGCCCATCCGCCACGCGGTCCGCGCGCGCAGCGCGGTGTTGAGCAGCACGGCCAGCAGCACCGCGATCACGAGCTGCGGGCCGCTGGAGAGCACGAAGATGCTCAGCGTGTTGACCAGGGCGTTCCAGAACTGGCTGTCGGTGACCAGGGTGACGTAGTTGTCGATGCCGATGAACGGCGTCTCGTCGGCACCCAGCTCCCAGTCGAACAACGACACGTAGGCCGTGTAGACCAGCGGGAACAGACCCGTGATGGCGAACAGGACGAAGAAGGGGGCGATGAACAGGTAGGGGGTGTACCTGACGTCAAGCCGGGTGAGCCGGTGCCGCCACGGGACCTTGACGTCCTCGTCGTCCGCGCGCCGCGGCGGGCGGGGCTCGACGCCCCGCCCGCGCGCGACCGTGAGTTCGGTGGTCACTTGGCAGCCTTCTTGGCTCCCTCGACGACCTGCTGCCAGCCCTCGTCGGCGGACTTGCCCTGCTCGACGGCCTGGAGCGCCGGCGCGATCACGTTGTCCTGGATCTCGCCGTCCTTCGGGCCCTTGTACTGGGCGCCGGAGACCTTGTTCGCCTGCTCGGCGAACAGCAGGCCGACCTTCTCGCCACCGAAGTAGTCGTTGGTCTTGTTCAGCAGCTCGGGCGAGATCAGCGCCTGGGTCTGGCTGGGGAAGGTGCCCTTGGCGACGAACGCCTTGATCTGCTGCTCGGGGGCGGTCAGCCACGCGGCCAGCTTCGCGGCCTCCTTGGCGTTCTTGCTCTGCTTGGGCACGGTCAGGTACGAGCCGCCCCAGTTGCCGCCGCCACCGGGGAAGGCGGCCGTGACGGCCCACTTGCCCTTGAGCTCAGGACCGGCGTTGCCCTCGATCACGCCGAGCATCCACGACGGGCAGGTCTTGGTGGCGAAGGCGGACTGCTTGAAGCCGTTCTGCCACTCCGGGGACCACGCGACGAGCTTGGCCGACTGCCCGCGCGCGACCGCGCCGGTGACCTGCGACCAGATCTTCTTGTCGTCGTTGGTCTCGATGACCAGCTTGTCGTCGCGGTCGAAGTAGCCGGTCTTGGCCTGGTTGTGCATCGGGTTGAAGATCTGGGCGGCCGAGTCGAACCACGGCTTGTTGGTCGCCTTGACGTACTTGTCGCCGGCCTCGAAGTAGGCGTCCCAGGTGGCGAACAGGGCCTTCACGCCCTCGGGGTCGCTGGGCAGGCCGGCGGCCTCGAAGAGGTCCTTGCGGTAGCACATGGCCAGCGGGCCGATGTCGGTGCCGTAGCCGATGAGCTTGCCGTCCTTGGTCGTGACGGCGTCGGTCTTCCACTGCAGCCAGCGGTCGGCGCGCACGTCCGACGGGCCGATCTCCTTGAGGTCGTTGAACTGGCCGGACTTGGCCATGACCTGGGAGAGGTAGCCCTCCTCGACGGCCTCGATGTCGGCCAGACCCGAGCCGGCGCCGAGCTTGGTGAACAGGTTCTGGTGGTGCGGGTTGCCCTGACCGGTCTTGCGGTGGGTGATCTTGACGTTCGGGTTGGCGCTTTCGTACTCCTTGAACAGGTCCTCGTAGCCGAACTCGTTGAACGTGGCCACGGTCAGCTCGACCTTGCCGTCCGAAGCTCCTCCGGAACCCCCGGACCCACATGCCGCGGTGACAGCGGCGAGCACTGCGGTGCAGGCCACGACCTTGGCCAAGCCCGCTCGACGGTTGCGCACGAGAACTCCTCAGTTGATCGGCGGTGACGTTCTGGGAGCGCTCCCAGGTTTTGGCGAGTGTGGTTCTCCCCACGCACACGTGTCAAGCACCTGTGTCCGCGCTGTTACCTACACACCAACGAGTGATGACCGGACGTGGGCCGACGTATCCGCACGGAGACGGTCTCCGCACGGCGTGTTACGACGTGGAGCGCTCCCAGAGGCGCGGCAGAGAGTCCGGACGCCCAGTCCGCACGCCCTCCCAGCACCACCGCAGCCTGCCGCACCCCCTATTAACCGACCTGCGTCGGCCCCCATTAACAAGACTCCCCACCCCTACTAACCCTCCGGCCGCCGAAGCCACACGCCCGAAGGGCGGATGCTTTTCGCCGAAGGCGCGAGCCCGAGCTGCAGAGCCCACGGGAAGGGCCTCGGTTTCTTTCCCCGTCCGGCCTGGGCGCAGCCCAACCGCGCTTGGCCCGTTTGTGCAACCAGCTTTTCCGGTTGCTCAAACGGGCCAAGTGTGGTTGCCTCCGGCAGGCCGGACGGGGAAAGAAACCGACGCCCTTCCACCCCCGGGGGCCTGCCCAGCGGCGAGCGCCGCTTTTGTCTTTCGAGCGCTTCGCGCGTTCAAGCTTGTGGGCGCTGCGCGCCTCTCAAGAGCGCGAAGCGCGTCCCGTTCGAAGATCTTGAAGATCTTGAAGAGCTTGAAAGAAGAAAAGCGAAAAGCGCCTCGCCGGCGGGCAGGCCGCCAAGGATGGACGGAAGGACAAGGGCGGGGGCTTTTCCGTCATCCCCGTATGGCCTGGTGGAACCTACCACAGATTTCCCCGGGTGCCGCTAAAATTTTTTGCTCGTCCCTCACAAAAAATTTCGGCTGCACCCGGGGAAATCTGTGGTAGCCCTTCGGGCAGGCCATACGGGGATGACGGAAAAGCCCGGAGAGCGGTTTGCTGCGCTAGCTAACGGGCGCCCTGCGGGCGCAAAAGCGACGCCCTGCGGGCGCAAAGGCAACGCGCTGCGGGCGTGAAGCAGTCGCCTGCGGGGGGTGAAGCAGTCGCCTGGGGCTGGGGGTGTCAGCGGCCGTCTTCCAGGTCGCCTTCCGTTTCCAGGTAGACCGCCTTGAGGGCGTCCAGCGTGTCCTGCTCCGGGTGCTCCCACATCCCCCGGTCGGCTGCCTCCAGCAGGCGTTCCGAGATGCCGTGCAGGGCCCACGGGTTGGATTCCGACAGGAACTTGCGGTTCTCCGGGTCCAGCACGTAGCTGGCGGCCAGCTGCTCGTACATCCAGTCCGCCACGACACCCGTGGTCGCGTCGTAGCCGAAGAGGTAGTCCACGGTCGCGGCCAGTTCGAACGCGCCCTTGTAGCCGTGTTTGCGCATCGCGGACAGCCAGCGCGGGTTGACCACTCGGGCTCGGAAGATGCGGTTGGTTTCCTCGTGCAGGGTTCGGGTGCGGACCGCGTCGGGGCGGGTGCTGTCGCCCACGTAGGCCGCCGGGGCCTTGCCGGTCAGGGCTCGGACGGTGGCGACCATGCCGCCGTGGTACTGGAAGTAGTCGTCCGAGTCGGCGATGTCGTGTTCGCGGGTGTCGATGTTCTTGGCCGCCACGGCGATGCGCTTGTAGGCGTTCTCCATGTCGGTTCGGGCCTCGACTCCGTCTAGTTCGCGGCCGTACGCGTAGCCGCCCCACACCGCGTACACCTCGGCCAGGTCGGCGTCGTCGCGCCAGTTGCGGCTGTCGATGAGCGGGAGCAGGCCCGCCCCGTACGCGCCGGGCTTGGAGCCGAAGATGCGGAGGGTGGCTCGGCGGCGGTCGCCGTGGTCGGCTTCCGCTGCTTGGGAGTGGGCGCGGACGTAGTTCTGGTCGGCGGGTTCGTCCAGGGCCGCTACCAACTGGACGGCGTCGTCCAGGAGTGCCACTACGTGCGGGAACGCGTCTCGGAAGAAGCCCGAGATGCGGACCGTGACGTCGATGCGGGGGCGGCCCAGTTCGTCCAGGGGGATCGGTTCCAGGCCCGTCACGCGGCGGGACTGGTCGTCCCACACCGGGCGGACGCCCATCATGGCCAGGACTTCCGCGATGTCGTCGCCGGCGGTGCGCATGGCGCTGGTGCCCCACACCGAGAGGCCGACCGACGCGGGCCACTGGCCGTCGTGGTCGGTGCGGTAGCGGTCCAGGAGGGAGTCGGCCATCGCCTGGCCGGTTTCCCAGGCCAGCTTGGACGGCACCGCCTTGGGGTCCACGGAGTAGAAGTTGCGGCCGGTCGGCAGCACGTTCACCAGGCCGCGCAGAGGGGAACCGCTGGGGCCTGCGGGGACGTAGCCGCCGTCGAGGGCGTGCAGGGTGTTGGTCAGCTCGTCGGTGGTGCGGGCGAGGCGGGGGACGACCTCGGTCGCGCCGAACTCCAGGATGCGGGCCACGTCCTCGTCGTCGGTGAGGGTGCGGGCGGCTGCCGGGTCCCAGTCGGCGTCTTCCATGGCCTGGACCAGGCGCCGCGCCTCGGCCTCGATGGTGTCGACCGAGGTGCGGGTTTGGTCCTTCAGGCCCAAGGCCTCGCGCAGGCCGGGCAGGGCGGCGACCTGGCCGGCCCACATCTGCTTGGCCTGCAGGATCGCCAGGACCAGGTTGACGCGGGTCTCCCCCGTCGGCGGCTCGCCGAGCACGTGCAGGCCGTCGCGGATCTGGACGTCCTTGACCTCGCACAGCCAGCCGTCCACGTGCAGGATCAGCTCGTCGAACTCGGCGTCGTGCGGGCGGTCCTCGAGGCCCAGGTCGTGGTCGAGCTTCGCGGCCTGGATCAGGGTCCAGATCTGGGCGCGGATCGCGGGCAGCTTCGCCGGGTCCATCGCGGCGATGTTGCCGTGCTCGTCCAGCAGCTGCTCCAACCGGGCGATGTCGCCGTAGCTGTCGGCGCGGGCCATCGGCGGCACCAGGTGGTCGACCAGGGTGGCGTGCACGCGGCGCTTGGCCTGGGTGCCCTCGCCCGGGTCGTTGACCAGGAACGGGTAGATCAGCGGCAGGTCGCCCAGGGCCGCGTCCGGGCCGCAGCCGGCGGACAGGCCGACCGCCTTGCCGGGCAGCCACTCCAGGTTGCCGTGCTTGCCGACGTGCACGACGGCGTCCGCGCCGAACTCCGACTCCAGCCACCGGTACGCACCGAGGTAGTGGTGGGAGGGCGGGAGGTCGGGGTCGTGGTAGATGGCGATGGGGTTCTCGCCGAAGCCGCGCGGCGGCTGGACCATGACGACGACGTTGCCCGACCGGAGCGCGGCCAGGACGATCTCGCCGTCCTTGTCGCGGGAGCGGTCCACGAACAGCTCGCCGGGGGCTTCACCCCAGTGCTGTTCGATCTCCTGCCGGGTGTCCTCCGGGAGGGTGGCGAACCACTCGCGGTAGGCGGAGGCCTTGATCCGCACGGGGTTGCTCTGGAGTTGGTCTTCGGTGAGCCAGTCCGCGTCCTGGCCGCCGGCGGCGATGAGGGCGTGGATCAGGGCGTCGCCGTCGAGGTTGTCCACGCCGGGCAGGTCGTCGCCGATGTCGTACCCGTTGTCGCGGAGGGCCTTGAGCAGTCGGACGACGCTGGCGGGGGTGTCCAGGCCGACCGCGTTGCCGATGCGGGAGTGCTTGGTCGGGTACGCCGACAGCATGACGACGATCTTCTTGTCGGCGTTGGGGATGTGGCGCAGCTTCCCGTGCCGCACGGCGATGCCGGCCACGCGCAGGGCGCGCTCGGGGTCGGCGACGTAGACGGTGAGGCCGTCCTCGTCGATCTCCTTGAAGGAGAACGGAACGGTGATGATCCGGCCGTCGAACTCGGGGATGGCGACCTGGGTGGCGGTGTCCAAAGGGGACAGTCCGTCGTCGTTCTCGTCCCACGCGGCGCGGCTGGAGGTCAGGCACAGGCCCTGGAGGATCGGGATGTCGAGGGCGGCCAGCGCGCCGACGTCCCAGGCGTCGTCGTCGCCGCCGGCGGAGGCCGTGGCGGGCTTGGTGCCACCGGCGGCGAGCACGGTGACCACGAGGGCGTCGGCCTTGCCCAGCTCGGCCAGCAACTCGGGCTCGGCGGTGCGCAGGGACGCGCAGTAGACCGGGAGGGGACGGCCGCCCTTGGCCTCGATCGCGTCGCAGAGCGCGTGCACGAACGCGGTGTTCCCGGCCACGTGGTGCGCCCGGTAGTACAGCACCGCCACAACGGGACGATCGGCCGAGTCCTCCGTGGCCGGCGAGGCCGAATTGTCGGTGGTCGGTGGGACAATGGAAGCGGGGGCCGGAGGCCGCTCCAGCACGCCCCAGGAGGGCGCGGCCACCGGGGGGTTGAAGCCGTAGCCCGTGAGCAGGACCGTGTCGCTCAAGAAGTTGTGCAGCTCGGCCAGGTTCGCCGGACCGCCGTGCGCCAGGTACGCGTGCGCCTCCGCGCACACCCCGCCGGGCACGGTGGACAGCTCCATCAGCGGCGCGTCGGGGTTCTGCTCGCCGCCGAGCACGACGACCGGGCGGGGGCCGGCCAGCAGCCAGTCCAGGCCCTCCTCCCACATCCGCCGGCCGCCGAGGATGCGCACGACCACCAGGTCCACGCCCTCCACCAGGGCGGGCAGGTCGTCCACGGTCAGGCGGGCCGGGTTGCCCAGGCGGAAGTCCGCGCCGCTCGAGCGGGCGGACAGCAGGTCGGTGTCGGAGGTCGACAGCAGCAGGATCACGTGCGGGCTCCATCCCTCGGGGGTCCTCGCCCCAGGTCGTAGGGAAACGGCTGGGCGAGAGTTCCTGGCTCCCGGGTGCACACCCGGTGACAGTGGCGGGACCGCGCCGGATTCGCACCGGCTTCCTCTGCTGTGCTTCGCCGTTCGGGGCCAACCCTAACGGGCGTTAGCATCCAGCCCATGCCCCAGGAGCGTGAACGACCCGACGCGTGCCCCGGTGCCGTCGACGTGCACCAGGCGGCCGACGGCGGGCTGGCGCGCGTCCGGGTGCCCGGCGGGACGTTGTCGGCGGTCCAGTTCGACGCCTTGCGCGGGGCCGCCCTGGAGCTCGGTGACGGGTCACTGGAGCTCACCTCGCGGGCGAACGTGCAGATCAGGGGCTTGAAGCCGGGTGACGAGCACGTCCTGGGAGCGCTCCTGGCCGACGTCGGCCTGCTGCCCTCGCGGACGCACGAGCGGGTGCGCAACATCGTCGCCGCGCCGCTGGAGGACAACCAGGACCTGGTGGACGCGATCGACCGGGCGCTGTGCGCGGTGCCGGAGCTGGCCGACCTGCCGGGGCGGTTCCTGGTCACGGTGGGTGCGGGCGTGAGCGGGCTGGGTGGGGACGTCGGCCTGGTGGGTGACGCGCTGTTCCTCGCCGGAACCGATTCCGGCGTCCGCGTGACCGATCCAGTGGCGGCGGTGGTGACCGCCGCCCGGCTGTTCCAGGAGATCCGGGGCAGCGCCTGGCGGCTGTCCGAAGTGGACTCCGGTGTGCGGAAGATCACGGACGCCCTCGGTGGGCCGGTCGCCGAAAGGCTTGCCCCCACTGTGACTCCGGTCGCACCCGGGGAGTACGGGGACGTCGTCGTCGCGGGGGTGCCGCTCGGGCGGTTGGACGCACGGCTGCTCGCCGGGGTGCCGGTGCGGATCACGCCGTGGCGCAGTGTGGTGGTGCCGCGTGGGACGGACACGACAGGGCTGTTCACCTCGCCGGACTCGCCGTGGCACGGCGTGAGCGCGTGCACCGGGCGGCCGGGGTGCGCGAAGTCGCTGTCGGACGTGCGGGCGGACGTCACCGCGTGGATCGGCACGCCGCACGCGGGCCGGGTGCACTGGTCGGGCTGCGCGCGGCGGTGCGGGCGGCCGGCGGGGGACGTGGTGGAGTACGTCGCGACCGGCGACGGCTACGAGGAGATCAGGTGACCAGCTACATCAAGGACGGCGCGGAGATCTACCGCCAGTCGTTCGCGACCATCCGCGCCGAGGCGGACCTGTCCGGGCTGCCGGCGGACGTCGCGCGGGTCGCGGTGCGGATGATCCACGCCTGCGGGATGGTCGACCTGGTCGCGGACCTCGCCTACTCCCCCGGTGTCGTGGAGTCGGCGCGCAAGGCGCTGCTCGCCGGTGCGCCGATCCTGTGCGACGCGCAGATGGTCGCGGCGGGCGTGACGCGCAAGCGGTTGCCCGCGGACAACGAGGTGCTGTGCACGTTGTCCGACCCGCGCGTGCTCGGCCTGGCCGCGGAGATGGGCAACACCCGGAGTGCGGCGGCGCTGGAGCTGTGGGGAGACCGGTTGGACGGCGCGGTGGTGGCCATCGGCAACGCGCCGACCGCGTTGTTCCACCTGCTGGACATGGTGGCCGCGGGCGCGCCGAAGCCCGCCGCCGTGCTGGGCGTGCCGGTCGGGTTCATCGGCGCGGCCGAGTCGAAGGACGCCTTGGCGGCCAACGACCTCGGCCTGGAGTACCTGGTCGTGCGCGGGCGTCGGGGCGGCAGCGCCATGACCGCGGCGGCCGTCAACGCGATCGCGAGCGAGGAAGAATGACGGGCAGGCTGTACGGGGTCGGAGTCGGGCCGGGCGACCCGGAGCTGGTGACCGTCAAGGCGGCGCGGCTGATCGGCGAGGCCGACGTGGTGGTGTTCCACAGCGCGCGGCACGGCCGGAGCGTGGCGCGGAACATCGCCGCCTGCTACATGCGCGAAGGCCAGATCGAAGAGCAGCTCGTCTACCCGGTGACCACCGAGGACAGCGACGACTACCAGGGCGAGATCGACGCGTTCTACGAGGAGTGCGCGGCGCGGCTGGCGGCGCACCTGGACGCCGGGCGGACCGTGGTGGTGCTGGCGGCGGGCGACCCGTTCTTCTACGGCTCGTACATGCACCTGCACAAGCGGTTGGCGGACCGGTACCCGGCGGAGGTCGTGCCCGGGGTGACGTCGGTGTCGGCGGGTGCGGCGGTGATCGGGAAGCCGTTGGTGGAGCGGGACGAAGTGCTGACCGTGCTGCCCGGCACGCTGCCCGCCGACACCCTGGCCGCGCACCTCGCGTCCGGCGACCCGGTGGCGATCATGAAGCTGGGGCGGACGTTCCCGCAGGTGCGGGCGGCGCTGGAGCGGTCGGGGCGGCTGGACGAGGCCTGGTACGTCGAGCGGGCCACGACCGGGAAGCAGCGCACCTCACCACTGTCCGAAGTGGACGCCGACGGGGTGCCGTACTTCTCGCTGGCGCTGCTGCCGAGCAAGTCCCCCAGCTCCCCCGAGGGTCGGGGCGAGGTCGTGGTGGTGGGGTTGGGTCCGGCGGGGCCGCAGTGGCTGACGCCCGAGGCGCGGCAGGCGTTGGCGTCGGCCGACGACCTGGTCGGCTACGTCACCTACCTCGACCGGGTGACGGTGTCGCCGCGGCAGCGCAAGCACGCGTCGGACAACAAGGTGGAGTCCGAGCGGGCGGCGTTCGCGCTGGACCTGGCCAAGCGGGGGCGGCGGGTGGCCGTGGTGTCCTCCGGCGACCCGGGCGTGTTCGCGATGGCCAGCGCGGTGCTGGAGGTGGCGGCCGAGGAGCAGTTCGCCGACGTGCCCGTGCGGGTGCTGCCGGGGTTGACCGCCGCGCACGCGGTGGCCAGCCGGGCGGGCGCGCCGCTGGGGCACGACTACGCCGTGATCTCGCTGTCCGACCGGCTCAAGCCGTGGGACGTCATCGCGTCCCGCCTGGCCGCCGCGGCTGCCGCCGACCTGGTGCTGGCGATCTACAACCCAGCCTCGCGCAGCCGGACGTGGCAGGTGGAGAAAGCCCGTGACCTGCTGCTGGAGCACCGCTCGCCGGACACGCCGGTGGTCGTGGGGCGGGACGTCGGCGGTCCGGAGGAGGAGGTCCGGGTGGTGCGGCTGGCCGACCTGGACCCGTCGACCGTGGACATGCGCTGCCTGCTGCTGATCGGCTCGTCCCAGACCAAGCTGACCGACCGCGGCACCGTCTTCACGCCCCGCCGCTACCCCGGCTGACCCACTCGACCGCTGCGGCGACCGTCCCGACCACCTCGACCCCGTCGGGCAGGGGCGGTCGCCGAACGACGATGACCGGGATGCCGAGCGTTTTCGCGGCTTCGAGCTTGGCGGCGGTCATCGGCCCGCCGCTGTCCTTGGTGACCAGCACCTCGATGTCGTGCGCGCGCAAGAGTTCCAGCTCGCTGTCCACTGTGTACGGTCCGCGATCAAGCAGGACCTCCACACCGGGCACCGGCGGGTCGGGCGGGTCCACAGTCCGCGCGACGCCGCTGGAGAACGCCCCCAGCCCTTGCCGCCCGGTGGTGATGAACGCCCTGCGCTCCCCCACCGCTGCCGCCGCCTCTTCCAGCGAGTCCACCCAGGTCCAGCCCTCTTCCGCCGGCCACCCGGGCCTCCGGAGCACGAGCAACGGCACCCCTGCCACCCGACAGGCCGCGACGGCGTTGGCGGTGATCCCCGCGGCGAAGGGGTGCGTGGCATCGACCACCGCTGACACGTGTTCCGCCCGCAGGTACTCGACCAGCCCGTCGACCCCGCCGAACCCGCCGATCCGCACCTCGCCCACCGGCAACCGGGGCGCACTGACCCGCCCGGCCAGCGACGACACCACCCGCACGCCGGTCAGCTCGGCGGCGAGGGCTCGGGCCTCGCCGGTGCCACCCAGGACCAACACCGTTCTCACCACTGTTGCATCCTGACCCCGTGAACCTGCGCTACGGGTGGACGACCGGGGCCTGCGCCACGGCCGCCACCACCGCCGCCTACACGGCGCTGCTCACCGGCGAGTTCCCCGACCCGGTCGAGATCCTGCTGCCCAAGGGCCAGACCCCGAGCTTCGCCCTCGCCCAGGAGGACCTCACCGCCGACCACGCCTCCGCCGCCGTGGTCAAGGACGCGGGCGACGACCCGGACGTCACGCACGGCGCGCTCATCCGCTCGACGGTCCGCCACGGCGCACCGGGCACGGGTGTCACGTTCAAAGCCGGCCCCGGCGTCGGCACGGTCACCAAGCCCGGCCTGCCGCTCCCCGTGGGCGAGCCGGCCATCAACCCCGTCCCCCGCCGGATGATGCGCGAGCACGTCGAACGCGTCGCCCGCGAGCACGGCGGCACCGGGGACGTGGTCGTCGAGATCTCCGTGGACCACGGCGAGGAACTGGCCAAGAAGACCTGGAACCCCCGCCTGGGCATCCTCGGCGGCCTGTCCATCCTGGGCACCACCGGCATCGTCGTGCCCTACTCGTGCTCGGCGTGGATCGACAGCATCCGCCGGGGCATCGACGTGGCCCGCGCCGCCGGCTACACCCACGTCGCCGGGTGCACTGGCAGCACGTCGGAGAAGGTCGCGGCGGACCTGCACGGGCTGCCCGAGGACGCCCTGCTGGACATGGGCGACTTCGCGGGCGCGGTGCTGAAGTACCTCAAGCGCCACCCCGTGCCCCGGCTGACCATCGCGGGCGGCATCGGGAAGCTGTCCAAGCTCGCGGACGGCCACCTCGACCTGCACTCCGGCCGGTCGCAGGTCAACCACGACTTCCTGGCGTCCCTCATCGACGACCCCGACCTGGCCGAACGCGTCCGCACCGCCAACACCGCGCTGGGCGCGTTGCAGCTGTGCCAGGAGGCCGGCGTCCCGTTCGGCGACCTCATCGCCGCCAAGGCCAAGGACACCGCCGACGCCGTGCTCAAGGGCGCCCCGGTCGAGGTGGACGTGATCGTCATCGACCGGGCGGGCACGATCGTGGGCCGGGCCTAGCTTCGGCATCGGTCCACGGAGTACAGGTGGCTGTCGAGGAAGCCCTCGGCGGCCAGGACGTCCCCCACGATGATCACGGCGGTCCGCTTGATGCCGGCCGCGTGAACGGCCCCGGCGATCGTGGACAGCGTCCCGCGCAGCACGACCTCGTCGGAGCGGCTGGCGTAGGCGACGACGGCGGTCGGGCAGTCGGGGCCGTAGGAGGGCAGCAGCTCGGCAACGACCTCGTCCACCCGCTGCACGGCCAGGTGCAGGACGAGCGTCGAGCGGGACTGGCCCAAAGTGGCCAGGTCCTCCCCCGGCGGCATCGGGGTAGCGCGGGCGGAGGTCCGGGTCAGGATCACGGTCTGGCCGACGCCCGGCACGGTCAGCTCCCGCTTCAGGGAAGCCGCCGCCGCCGCGAACGCGGGCACGCCCGGGGTGACGTCGTAGGGGATGCCGAGGGCGTCCAGGCGGCGCATCTGCTCGGCCATCGCCGAGTACACCGACGGGTCACCGGAGTGCAGCCGGGCCACGTCGTGCCCGGCGGCGTGCGCGGCGGACAGCTCGGCGGTGATCCGGTCCAGGTCGAGGTTGGCCGTGTCCACCAGACGGACGTCCGGCGGGCAGTGCGCGAGCACCTCGACCGGCACCAGCGCCCCCGCGTACAGGCACACCGGCGAGGACTCCAGCAGCCGCACCGCGCGCAGCGTCAGCAGGTCGGCCGCGCCCGGTCCGGCGCCGATGAAGTGGACGGTCACGCGTTCTCCTTCGTCACGGACCAGGTGGTCACGGGCATGTGCGGGCGCCAGCCGGTGAAGCCGCCGACGCGGGTGTCCCGGCTGACCGACAGCCGGGTGAGCGAGCCGCCCAGCTCGCCGTGCCACCGGGCGAGCACGGCCTCGGACTCCAGCGTCACGGCGTTGGCCACCAGCCGCCCGCCGGGCCGCAACGCCGCCCAGCAGCGCTCCACGACCCCTTCAGCGGTCAGGCCACCGCCGATGAACACGGCGTCCGGGACCGGCAGGTCCAAGGCTTCCGGGCTGGAGCCCGCCACGACCTCGACGCGCGGCACGCCCAGCGCCTCGGCGTTGCGCCGGATCCTCTCGACACGCTCGGGTGACCGCTCCACCGCGAACGCCCGGCACGACGGGTGCGTCCGGCACCACTCGACGGCGATGCTGCCCGACCCCGCGCCCACGTCCCACAGCAGCTCACCGGGACGCGGGGCGAGCAGGGCCAGCGTCACCGCCCTCACCTCGCGCTTGGTGAGCTGGCCGTCGTGCTCGTAGGCGTCGTCGGGCAGGCCCGGGACCAGCGAGAACCCGCCCGTCCCGCACTCGACGGCCAGGACGTGCAGCGGGTCGGCGGCGTCCAAGTCGTGGTGGACGCGTTCCTTCGGCCCGCCGAGCTGTTCGAGCACGGTCAGCCGGGCGTCCCCGGTCAGCGCGGCCACCTCACGCGGGGTCGAGCCCAGCACCAGGACGCGCCGGCCGGGGTGCAGGAACGGCACCACCAGGGACGCGGGCTTGCCGACCAGGCTCACCACGTCCACGTCGTCCAGCGCCCACCCCAGCCGCGCGCACGCCAGCGACACGGACGAGGGATGCGGGATCACGCGGACGTTCGCCGGCCCGAGCAGCCGGACCAGGGTCGTGCCGATGCCGTGGAACATCGGGTCACCGCTGGCCAGCACGCAGATCCGGCGGCCGGCGTGCGCGTCGAGCAGGCCGGGCAGGGCGGGCACCAGCGGCGACGGCCAGGTCACCCGGTCGAACGACCCCGGCACCAGGTCGAGCTGCCGGGCGCTGCCCATGACGACCTCGGCGGAGCTGATCTCGGCGCGCGCGGCCGGGGACAGGCCGTCCCAGCCGTCCGCGCCGATGCCGACCACGGTGAGCATCAGACCGTGCCCAGGACGCGCGTGACGGCGATCTCGATCACGACCCGCTCGGGGTTGGGCCGGGGCTGGCGGTAGCGCTCGGCGTAGCGGCGCACGGCGTCGGCGACCTCCTCGGGCGACTGCCGCACCACCGCGCGCCCCTCCAGCGTCGACCAGCGGGCACCGTCCACTTGGCACACGGCGACGACCGCGCCCTCCGGCCCGGCCGCGAGCACCTGGCGCACCTTGTGCGAGCCGCGCGAGGCGATCACGCGTGCGGTCGCCGTGTCCACGTCCAGCGTGACGCCGACCGGCACCACGTGCGGTGTGCCGTCGGGTCGCACGGTGGTCAGCGTGCACAGGTGGCGCTCGGTCCAGAACGCGCGGAAGTCCTCGCCCTTGCTCGACAACATGCGTGCATCATGCGGCACCGACCCGCTATGGTCGAAAACGTGACGCGTCGATTTAGCCGCCCCTGGCCGGGAGACCCGGCCATCCGGGGCGTGCGCTGACGCGGGTCCCGAGGTGGCGGACCGGCCCAGGGGGACGACTCCCTTCCGTGCCGGCTCTCACAAAGGACCTCCGCGATGCCACGCGACCTCACCGACCCCGCGCAGGGGCCGCACGCCATGCAGCTGCTGCTCGACCGCATCCTTTCCGCGCTCGACGTGCCGGAAGTGCGCCTGATCCGGGAGAACCCGGAGGTGGCGGTCGAGGACAACTACGACAACCTGGGCTACACACCGGACGCCGTGACCCGTGACGCCCGTTACACCCGCTACACCACGCCCGGCCGGATGCTGCGCAGCCACACGTCCGCGATGATCCCGCCCGCACTGCGGGTGCTGGGTACCGAGGAGTGGGACGACGTCGTCCTGGCGTGCGTCGGGATGGTGTACCGGCGCGACACCGTGGACCGCGTGCACTCCGGTACTCCGCACCAGCTCGACCTGTGGCGGATCTCGCGTGAGCGGGCCGATCTGGACGAGCTGATCGACACGGTGGTCACGGCCGCGCTACCCGGGATGCGCTACCGGACCACGCCCGCCACTCACCCGTACACCACGGCCGGACGGCAGATCGACGTGCTGGTCGACGGCGAGTGGCTGGAGGTCGGCGAGTGCGGCCTGGCCGCTTCGCACGTGCTGCGGCGGGCGTGGTTGCCCTCGTCGGCGCACGGTCTGGCGATGGGCTTGGGCCTGGACCGGTTGCTCATGCTGCACAAGGGTGTCCCGGACATCCGCCTGCTGTCCGCGACCGATCCCCGGGTGGCCTCCCAGATGCTGGATCTCACGCCCTACCGGCCCGTGTCCAAGCACCCGCCGGTGCTGCGGGACATCTCGGTGGCGGTGGGCGCGGAGCAGGATCTCGAGACCGTCGGGGACACCGTGCGGTCGGTGCTGGGTGAGCTGGTGGAGGCCGTGCACGTGGTGAGCGAGACGCCCGTGTCGGAGCTGCCGCCGGCCGCCGTGGCGAGGCTGGGCGCGGTCGAGGGGCAGAAGAACCTGTTGCTGCGCTTGGTCCTCCGGCACCCGACCCGGACGTTGACCGACGCGGAGGCCAACGCGGCCCGCGACGCCGTGTACGCCGCGGTCCACGAAGGGTCTCTGTCCGTCAGTGCATGCGCGCCTTCTCGGGGGTGAAGACGAAGGCGACGTTGAAGAGGTCGGAGAACCGCTGGACCGAACCGAACGACCGGATGGCCAGGTCCTCGTACTTCTTCAGGAAATCCGGGTGCTCGGCCGCGGGCGGGACGTCCGCGGCCTGGGCCAGCGTGCCGGTGAAGAGGGTGAGCTGGTGGGCGAGGCCTTCGTCGTTGAGGTGGAAGGAGGCGCGCGGGTTGGCCTTGATCCGTTCGAGCCGCTTGGCGCTGGGCTGGGAGTAGAACAGGACCCGGTCCTCGTGCCACAGGAACCAGACCGGCGCCGGCTGCGGCGTGCCGGCGCGGTCGACCGAGGTGATCCAGCCGATCATGCGCTCGGACAGGTCACGGGCCACCCGGGCGCCCAGCGCGGTCGACGGGTCGGGCAACAGGCTCATTGATCACTCCAGTGGTCGTCTGATGATCGCCGGCGACTGGTGGTGATCGCCGGCAACTGGTCACCGCCAACGCCGTGTCGCGGACCACTATTCCGGCTTCCGGTGCTCGTTGAGGTAGTTGTAGATCGTGTAGCGGGTGACGCCGAGCACACCGGCGAGGTGGTCGACGGAGTCGCGGATGAGGAACAGGCCGGCGTCGTCGAGGATCTTCACCACTTGCGACTTGTGGGACTTCTTCATCAGCTCGACGGGGACGCCGACGCTGCGGACGGCCCGGTCGACCAGGACCCGCTGGAGGGTGTCGACGTCACCGGGGAAGGTCTCGACGGGTTCGATGGGTTCGGTGGCGGGCCGGCCGGGGTCGCTGTTGACGCAGAGGCAGCCGATCGCCACGCCCCGGGCGTCGCGCAGGAAGACGGTGGAAGAGCGGATGGGCCGGCCGTCGGGCGCGTAGGTCTCGTAGCCGGAGAGGTCCTGGGTGGTGCCCCGGCGGACCAGTCCGAGGAGGAGGTCGGTCATGGGGCCGCCGACCTTGCGGCCGGTGAGGTCGCCCGCGATGGCGACGATGGAGTTGGGCAGCGCGGAGAGGTCGTGGAGGACGACTTCGGTGCCGGGGCCGAGGGCGTCGGCGAGGCTGTGGACGGTCGGGATGAGCGCGGCGAACACGTCGGCGGTGGGTGCTTGGTGGGGCCTCCGGCCCCCGTCTCCATTCTCCCACCCGGGTACGACAGTGGTCCTCGTGGCGGTGCCGGAGGAGGTGAGGGTGGTCAGGGCCTCGGTGAAGCGGGCGATGCTCTCCGGCTTGGTGGAGACGTGCGGGGACACGCGGATGTGTTCCGGGCGGATGGTCGCCGTGATGCCTGATCGGGTGAGAGTCTCGCCCACCAGTGTGGACGGGAGGTCGCCCACGGTGAAGGCGAGGATGCCTGCCCGCCGGTCCTGCGCCGAGACGACCGTTCCACCCGCCTCCCGCACCACGTCCGCCAGGGTGTCGACGTGCTCGGCGATCCGGGCCTCCAGCGCCGGGACGCCGGCGAGTTCCACCAGCTCCAGGGCCGTGGCCAGTGCACCCGCCGCCACCGGGCTCAGGTTGGTGATCGACCAGCCCGCCGCGCCCTCGGCCACCGGGTGCACCGCACCGTCGAACAACCCGGCGTCCTCGGCACCCGTCCACCCCGACACGACCGGCTCCAGCCGCTCCAGCGCCCGGTCCGACAGCACCATGAACCCGGTCGACCACCCCGCCCGCAGCCACTTCTGGCCGCCCACCACCAGCACGTCCGCCACCGACCACGGCTCGTCCACCACGCCGAAGCCCTGGATGCCGTCCACGACCAGCAACCGGTCGCCGAGGACGTCCCGCAGCGCCGCCAGGTCCGCCCGGTAGCCGGTCCGGAAGTCGACGGCGCTCACCGAGAGCGCGGTGGTCCGGGCGGTCAGCCCGTCCCGGACCGCCTGCGGGGTCACGGGGGCGGGTGGGAGCGGGCGGACGGAAGCGCGGCCGGACCGGGTCCACGGGTAGGTGTTGGCGGGGAACTCCGCGGGCGACACCAGGACCTCGCCGGACAACCCCAGCGCCACCTGGAACAGGCCCGTGCTGGTGTTGGGCAGCAGCACGACGTGCTCGGTGTCCACCCCGCACAGCCGCGCCACCGCGGCCTTCGCCCGGACCTCCTCCCGCATCAGCTCGTCCACAGTGGACGGCCCGGCCGCCGCCGAGCGCTCCAGCAGCCGCGTCGACTCCTCCACCACGGCGTGCGCGGGCGGCCCGAACCGGGCGAAGTCCAGGTAGCCCTCCGGCTCGGCGAACTGGATCAGGTAGGAGGAGGGGATGCGCATGATCAGAGCACCTTCGCGAGGAACTGCCGGGTCCGTGGTTCCCGGGGATTGTCCAGCACCTGCCCCGGCGGCCCGGACTCGACCACCGCGCCGTCCACCAGGAACACCACCTCGTCCGCGACCTGCCGCGCGAACCCGATCTCGTGCGTCACGACGATCATGGTCATCCCGTCCCGCGCGAGGTCCGCCATCACGTCCAGCACCTCCCCCACCAGCTCGGGGTCCAACGCGGACGTCGGCTCGTCGAACAGCATCAGCGACGGTCGCATGGCCAGCGCCCGCGCGATCGCCACCCGTTGCTGCTGCCCGCCGGACAACTGGTGCGGGTACGCGCCCGCCCGGTCCGCCAGCCCGACCCGTGCCAGCAGCTCGGCGGCGTCCGACAGGGCCTCGCGGCGGGGCACGCCCAGCACGTGCACCGGCCCCTCGGCGACGTTCTCCACGGCGGTCCGGTGCGGGAACAGGTTGAACCGCTGGAACACCATCCCGATCCCCCGCCGCTGCCGCGCCACTTCCCGTTCGCGCAGCTCGTACAGCCGTCCACCGCGCTCCCGGAAGCCGACCGGCTGCCCGTCCACCCAGATCCGCCCGGCGTCGATGGTCTCCAGGTGGTTGACGCACCTGAGGAACGTCGACTTCCCGGCACCCGAAGGTCCCAGCAGGCACACAACCTGGCCCTGTGCCACGGAAAGGTCCACACCCCGCAACACCTCGACCGTCCCGTACGACTTCCGCACCCCGACCGCGCGCACCACGCTCATCGGGCGACTCCCTTGCCGTAGAAGCGTTCCAGGAAGTGCTGACCGACCGACGCGAGGCTCACCACGACCATGTACCAGGCCGCGGCGGCCAGCAGGGTCTCCATGATCTGGAGGTTGCGGGACGCGATGTTGTTGGCCGCGTGCACGAGTTCCAGGAACCCGATCACCGACGCCATCGACGTGCCCTTGAGCATGTTGATGAAGTTGTTGCCGGTGGGCGGGATGATCACACGCATGGCCTGCGGCAGCACGACCCTCCGCAACGCGACCACGGGGGTCATGCCGATCGCCTTCGCCGCTTCGACCTGGCCGTGGTCGACGCTGTTCAGCCCGGCACGCACGATCTCGGCCATGTAGGCGCTCTCGTTCAGGCCCAACCCGAGCAGTGCGGCGACGAACGCGGTGATGAGCACGTTCGTCTTGGCCTCGAACAGCATCGGGATCGAGATGTGCTCGAACACCAGCGCCAGGTTGAACCACAACAGGATCTGCAACAACACCGGCAACCCGCGGAACAACCACACGTACCCGGCCGCGAACCACCGCGCCACCGGGTTCGCCGACCGCCGCAGCAACGCGATCCCGACCCCGAGCACGATCGCCCCGGCCTGCGCGCACACCGCCAGCACGATCGTGTTCCACAGGCCCCGCAACATGATGTCGTGCACGAAGAACCCCGGCACGGCCGCGTAGTCGATCTGCGCGTCCGCGAGCGCGAAGCCCAACGCGACCAGCAGTCCGAGGATCACCACGCCGCCGACCCAGCGCCCCCAGTGCCGCAGCGGGACTACGGGCAACTCGTCACCGGCCATTGATGGTCGCCTTCGCGATCGCGCCCTGCGTGACGCCCCACTTGTCCATGATCTTGCGGTAGGTCCCGTCGTCGATCAGCGCTTGGAGGGCCTTCTGGATCGCCGTCGCCAGCTGCGGGGTGCTCTTGTTGACGCCGATGCCGTAGGGGCCGCCGTTGATCGGGGCAGCGTCGACGACCTCGAAGAACTGGCCGTCACCGGCGGTCTTGGCGACGTAGACGGCGGTGGGCAGGTCGTTGAGGATGGCCGTGACCCGGCCGGTGCGCAGCTGGTTCTGGTTCTGGGTGTCGCTGTCGGTCGCGGTGACGGCGATGGACCCGGTCGGGCAGGGGAAGGTCTTGGCGTACTGCTCCTGGCTGCTGCCCAGGTTCACGGCGACGGCCTTGCCGCACAGGTCCTGCGGGGCTTTGATGCCGTCCGGATTGCCCTTGCGGACCATGATCGTGATGCCGGACGTGAAGTAGTCCACGAAGTCGATCTTCTGCTGCCGTTCGGCGGTGTCGTTCATCGCGGCCATCGTGACGTCGATGCGGCCGGCCTGGAGGCTGGTGATCAGGGAGCTGAACGCCATGTCCTGGTGCTCGGCCTTGAGCCCGAGCTTGGCGGCGACGGCGGTGATCAGGTCCACCTCGCTGCCGATCGGGGTCTTGCCGTCCTCGGCGTAGAAGTTGTTCGGCGGGTTCTGGATGTTCGAGCCGACCCGCAACTTGCCCGCCTGGGCGACCTGCGGCGGGACAAGCGCGGCAAGGCCGTCGTCCTTGGCGACCACGGGTGTCTCGGTCGCAGGTGGGGCACTGTCGGGTTCGGGGGCGCACGCGGCGAGCACGACCAGGACAAGAGCAGGGATCCAGCGGGTCATAGGCCACCTCCTGGAGCAGGTGGCTCTGGAAGTTACAACTGTTTGTTGAAGACGTCCACAAGTTGTTGAATGGAATCTCGGGGTTCGCGCGCGCGTTGACCCGGGTAACCGGGGGCGAAACCCCCGAGTCGAGGCGAGGAGAACCCATGGCGACGGTGGAGCTGACCACGCAGAACTTCGACGAGGTGGTCGGCGGTTCCGACTTGGTCCTCGTGGACTTCTGGGCGGACTGGTGCGGCCCGTGCAAGCAGTTCGCGCCGGTGTTCGAGCGGTCGGCCGAGAAGCACCAGGACATCGTGTTCGGCAAGGTCGACACCGAGGACCAGCAGCAGCTCGCGGCGGCCTTCCAGATCCGGTCGATCCCGACCCTGATGATCGTGCGCGACGGCGTCGTGCTCTACGCCCAGCCGGGTGCCCTGCCCGAGGCGGCCCTGGAGGACCTGATCGACCAGGCCCGCAAGGTCGACATGGACGAGGTCCGCAAGCAGGTCGCCGAGCAGCAGGCCTGACCGCGACCAGTCGGCGCGGGTAGCGGGAGTCGACTCGGCCCCGTACGCCCGGCTCGCGCGGCTCCGCTCGCGCTGCGACCCGCCTGCAGGCGCAGGCCCGCCGGCCTCCGGCCCCCGATCCCATTGTCCCACGAGGGACCGACAGGATCGTGGGGCGGAGGCGGCCGAAGCGGTGTCGGCACGCACGCGGCTAGGAGGTAGCGGGCAGGCTGAGGGGTAGGGCGAACAGCTTGAAGTGGTCGTCGCCGATGAAGGACGTCAGCTCGGCGATCAGGCCGTCCCGCAGCGTCAGCACCGTGATGGACCAGGCGTCGTGCCGGTCCTCCCCCTCCCGGCGCAAGTAGCAAGCCACCGCCGGCTGCCCGTTCGCGCTGGTCACGACGTGTCGCCACGCCCCGCAGGTGGTCATCGGCACGCGGGAGACGAAGTCCATCACCGACTCCCGGCCCCGGTACCAGTGCGGCATCGGCGGCATGGACCACGTGACGTCCTCGGTGAGCAGGGCCACGAAGGCGTCCGCGTCGCCGCGCTCCAGAGCGGCGGTGTACCCCGCGACGACCTCGCGGACCCGGGCGTCCTGGACCTTGCTCAGCGCGGGCAGTCCGGCCGGCCCGCCGACCTTGGCCGTCAGCACCCTCCGTGCCCGCGCCAGGGCCGAGTTCACGCTGGTCACGGTGGTCTTCATGACGTCGGCGATCTCGGCGGCGGTGAACCCGAGCACCTCGAACAGCAGCAGGGCCGCGCGCTGGTTGCCGGGCAGGTGCTGCAAAGCCGCGACGAACGCCAGCTCCACGGCCTCGCGCTGCTCGTACCGGGCGTCCGGGTACGGCCCGAGCCACGCCACGTCCGTGCGCGGGACGTGCTCGCCGACCTCCGTGCTCGCCGGGCCGAGGTCCACCGGCAGGGCACGCCTGCCCCTCCGCTCCACCACGTCCAGGCACGCGTTGGTCGAGATCGCGTACAGCCAGTTGCGCACCGACGACCGCCCCTCGAACCGCCCGAACCCGCGCCACGCCCGCAGCAGCGCCTCCTGCAGGGCGTCGTCGGCGTCGTGGACGGACCCGAGCATGCGGTAGCAGTGGGCGTGGACCTCGCGCCGCAGGGGTTCCACCAGGCGGGTGAACGCCTCGTGGTCGCCCGATCGGGCGCGGGCCACGTCCGGGTCGCCGGGCTCGAGAACAGGAACCTCGCTCACGAGCGACGATTCTGCCCCGCGCCGGGAGTCACCCCTCTCCGAACGCCGGAACAGCCGGTTCACCGACTCGGAGGAACCCCGATGAGCCACACCGTCACCGCCGACACGCTCCGCGTGGACGACGCCACCCTGCACTACGAGCTGCGCGGCAGCGGGCCGCTGGTCGTGCTGGTCGGCGCGCCGATGGACGCGCGGGCGTTCGAGCCGATGGCCGACCTGCTCGCGGCCGACCACACCGTGCTCACCACCGACCCGCGCGGCATCCTGCGCAGCGCGGTGGACGACCGGGACCGCGACTCCACGCCCGAACTGCGCGCCGACGACCTGCGCCGGCTGGTCGAGCACGTCGGCACCGGCCCTGCCGCGGTGTTCGGGTCCAGCGGTGGCGCGGTCAGCGCGTTGGCGCTCGCGCAGCACCACCCGTCCGCCGCGCACACCGTCATCGCGCACGAGCCGCCGCTGGACCAGCTGTTGGACGACCGGGAGGAGCTGCGCGTCAAGACCGAGGACATCGTGGCCACGCACCTCGCCGGCGACGTGCTGGGCGCGTGGAAGAAGTTCCTCGCAGTGGCGAACATCCACCTGCCCGACGAGGTGGTCGAGCACATGGCCGCCGCCCAACAGGACCCGCAGGCCGCCGCCGACGCCTGGTACCAGAACGCCCGGATGCTGCTGCCGACCACCCAGTGGGTGCCCGACCTGGACGTGCTGCGGACGACGTCCACGCGGGTCCTGGTCGGGCTCGGCGAGGAGTCGACCGGCCAGCTGTGCGACCGGACCTCGCGGGCGCTGGCCGCCGCGCTGGGCGTCGAGCCGACGATGTTCCCCGGCGGGCACGTCGCGTTCGCGGAGGACCCTGCCCCGTTCGTGGAGCGCCTGCGCCCGCTGCTGTGACGTGTCCGGTGTGCGTACACCGTGCGTGATGTGGGTAGTCCTGGGCCGATGAGAGGAGACGGCCCATGAACCACGTCGCCAGCGACCGCGACCCGTCCACCGCCGAGCTGGTCAGCCGGCTGTCCGAACAGGTCAGCCGGTTGGCCCGGGACGAGATCAGGCTCGCCGTCGCGGAGGTCAAGGACAAGGGCAAGCACGTCGGTGTCGGCGCGGGGCTGCTGGGCGGTGCCGGGGTGCTGGCCTGGTTCGGCGTGATGGCGCTGATCGCCGGGGCGATCCTGGCGCTGGCGCTGGTCATGCCCGCGTGGGGCGCGGCGCTCGTCGTCGCCGGCGTGGTGTTCGCGGTGGCCGGCGTGCTCGCCCTGATCGGCCGCAGGCAGATCGACCGGGGCACGCCGCCCATCCCCGAACAGGCCGCGGAGAGCGTCAAGCGGGACATCTCCCAGGTGAAGGCGAGGGCGCACCGATGAGCAAGGACAACCCGCAGAACCCCGCCGAACTGCGCGCCGACATCGAGCGGACGCGCGGCGACCTCGGCGACACCGTCGAAGCGCTGGTGCACAAGGCCGACGTGCCGGCGCGGGTAAAGGAGGCGGCGCACGAGAAGGTGGACCAGGTGAAGGACAGCGCGCAACAGGGCGCGGACCGCGTGAAGGACACCGTGCAGCAGGGTGCGGACCGCGTGAAGGAGACCGCGCAGCAGAGCGCGGTGCAGGTGAAGGAACAGGCCGCGACCGTCGCGGAACGCGTCAACACCGCCGCCGCCGTGGCCGCGGAGAAGGCGCAGGAGGCGGCGTCGAAGGTGACCGTGCAGGCCTCCCAGGTGACCGACCGGGCCGTGCAGGCCCTGCCGCAACCGGTCGCCGAGCAGGTCCGCCGCCACCCGGCCGCGCTGGCGCTCGGGGCGGCTGCGGCCGTCTTGGTGCTGTGGCGGCTGGTGAGGGGCAGGTCATGAACAAACTGCTGTACCGACCGCTGGGCATGCTGTTCAGCGTCCTGGGCGGCCTGGCGGCGTCGCGGCTGTTCGCCCAGGTGTGGAAGCTGATCAGCGGCGACAAGGTCGCACCGACCGCCACCCAGAAGGACCGCGGGTGGGGCGAGGTCCTGCTGGCGGCCACCGTCCAGGGCGCGATCTTCGGCCTGGTGAAGGCCGCGATCGACCGGGGCGGCGCCACCGGCTACGACAAGCTGACCGGCGAGTGGCCCGGCGACACGGGCGACGTGGACAAGTAGCTCACAGCGGCCCGGTGACGTGGAGCAGCCGGTCGAGGGCGGCCACCAACTCGGCCGCCCGCCCCGGTGCATACCGCTCCGCCCACGCCCGCGTCCGGTCGAGGAACGCCATCAGGTCGCGCTGCGCGGACTCCAGAAGGCCCGGCAGCGCGACCTGTTCCACGTCCACGTACCCCTGGCGCCGGTCCTCGTCCACCCACACCCGCACCACGCCGTCGAGGAACTCCGGCTGGGGTGACGGGTCGTGGCCCAGGTAGGGGATCTCGCCGCGCGCCACGTCCGTCCAGTCGCGCCAGTCCTCCAGCCCGCAGCAGCACCCGGGCTCGACCACGACCCCCGGACCGCGCACCACCAGCCCGCCCGCCACCACGACGTCGTCGGCGGTGATGACCCGCTCGACGGCCGCGGGGAGGTCGGCCGGCGGCTCGCGGTCCGCACAACCCGACAGCACCCAGTACAGGGCCGTCCCGACCTGATCCGCCGTCATCGCGGCCCCCAGCACCAGCCACCGGGCCGGTTCCGACACCGGCCACAACCCGAAGCTCTGCGACCGGGAGTCCTCGATCACGGGTACCAACACCGGCTCAGCGTAGGTCCGCGGTCAGAACCTCGGCGTGCGCTTTTCCAGGAACGCCGCCACGCCCTCCGCGTACTCCGCGCTGTGCACGGCCGCGTCGTACAGGGCCTGCACCGCCGCGTCCTCCTCCACCTGCCCCGCCGTCACCCGGTTGACGATCTCCTTCGCCCCCCGCACGCTCACCTGCGCCCGCGACGCGATGACCTCCGACAGCTCCTTCACCCGCGCGTCCAGGTCGTCGTGCACCTCGTTCACCAAACCGATCCGCAACGCGGTCGCCGCGTCGATCAGTTCGCCGCTGAACAGGATCTGCTTGGCCCACGCCGGACCCACCACGTCGACCAACTGCTTGGTGGACGTGAAGTTGTACACGATCCCCAGCTTCGCGGGTGTGATGCCGAACCGCGCCCCGGAAGAAGCGATGCGCAGGTCGCACGCCAGCGCGATCTCGCACCCGCCGCCCACGCAGAACCCGTTCACCGCCGCGATCGTCGGCTTGCCCAGCGTGGCGATGGCCCGCTCCCCGTTGTGCACGGCCTCGCTGTACCGAGCCGCCCCGGAAGCGCCAGCGCGCAGGGTCGAGAACTCGCTGATGTCCGCGCCCGCCGAGAAGTGCTCGCCGCCCCGCACGACCAGCACCCGCACCTCGGGGGCCGCCGCGACGGTCGCCATCAGCCCCGGCAGGGCCGACCACATCTCGTAGCTCATGGCGTTGCGCTTGGCGGGGCGGTCGATGGTCAGTGTCGCGACCGGCCCGGACGTGTCCAACCTCAGCGTCATCACCGGAGGGTAAGGCCCCAAGAGCACAGGCACCCCGTGACCGCCCTCACGTCAGCCACCAGAACGTGAACCCGCCGACCACCAGTCCCATCGCGACACCGCCGACGACCTGCGCCACCGTGTGGTCCCGCAGCGCCACCCGCGACCACGCCACCAGCGCCACCGCGGGCGAGAACACCAGGGTCCACCACCCGAACGTCACCACGAGCACCGCCAGCGCCCCGGACGCCACGGCCGCGTGCACCGAGATCTTCCACCCCCGCCCGCCGGGCACCGGCCACAGGAACGTCACCCCGATGCTCACCAGCAGGCTCAGGAACATCGACACCGCCAGCGCCAGCATCCGGTGCGGCGCGCCGCCCCACACCAGCAGCACGATCCCGACGCCCAACGACAAAGCGCACGTGAACAGCGGCACCAGGCGGCCCTCGCGGTTGGTCACGTGGTGGCCCTGCCACCGGCCCCGCCGTGCGCCGCGCACGACCACGAGCATCGGGATCACCGACCCGCACACCCCGACGACCGTCCCCCACACCACCGTCGCCACCGGGTCGCCGGTCGCGTGCCAGGCCACCAGCAGCGGCAGGCTCAGCACCAGCACCCACGGCGCGAGCAGCTCCGTCACCACTCGGGCGAGTAACGGCGGCGTGGAGATGGCCATGCAGCGCAGCGTAAAGCGCGGTGGCCGCGGGCGACGGCAAGATCGCCCACGACCACCGGGCCGTGTGACGGGACTACTGGCGGTACGCGTTGCGGGTGTAGGTCAGGCTGAAGGTCCCCCGGTTGGCGAAGTACACCGACACCAGGTACGCCGGGTCGGTGGCGAGCAGGCCGCGTGGGACGTCGCTGCCGTCGTTGCCGTCGTCCCAGCCCCATGCCGTATTTGCGGCGTTGTCTTTACCGTTGTCGCCGCGGAAGGTGCCCCAGCTCGCGTAGGTGGTCGAGTCGTTGCGCCGCGCCCACAGGCCGCCGGACGCGAACGAGTCCACCAGGCGGTAGCCGACGGAACGGTCGTTGCCGCCCGAGGGCACCTCACCCGTGGTCGACGGGACGTACACCACGCCGTCGCCGCCGGGGAACTCGGTGCCGTTCCACGCGTACAGGCCGTGCCCCTTGGCTTCCTGCCGCGTGGTGGGCCGGCCGTCCTGCAGCAGCAGCGTGCCGTCCACGCTCTCCCGGCCGCTGGTGAAGGTGCTGCCGGCGGGCACGTACGAGTAGAAGTCGCTGTGCGCCACCGTGACCACGGCTTCGAGCTTGCCGTACACCGTGCCGTCCTTGCGCACGGTTGCCAGCAGACCTTCCATGTCGTTCTCGTGGGTGTACTGGCCGAACGGGTCCGGGAAGTCCTCCCAGTCGCGCGGGTGGTAGAAGCTGTAGACCAGGAACCAGTGCGTCGAGGTCTCCACCACCGAGTAGTACGCGGCGCCGGTCAACCGGGAGACGGTGTCGTCCTGGCTCTCCCAGTTGTTCAGGGTGTTCCACTCGCCGTCGAAGTCCACAGTGGACACGTAGTCGGCGTCGTAGTCGGACGAGTCGGTGTCCTGGTAGTGGACCGGTGCCCAGTGGAACGCCAGCTCGGCGTCGGTCGCGGCGGACGCGGGCGAGGTGAGGGTCGCGGTGAGCGCTGCCGCGGTCAGCAGGACCGCAGCGGCTTTGCGTGCAGGGGACAAGGTGCTCCACCTTCCTGACAGGGATGTGGCCCGTCGGCAGAGCCAACGGGCCACGCGGAACCCTGCGGTGAAGCGGCGACCAACGCAAGGCGTTGATCAGATGAGCTTTACGGGGACACGTAGAAGCTGCGGTAACCCGTACCCGACACGGTCCCGTCGGGCGTCCGGCTCGACACGGCGATGTCGAGGTTCCCCTGGGAGGTCGGTGTGTAGGTGAACCTCGCCGTCCCGTCCGCGCCGACCGGCACGACCTGTTCGGCGCCGAAGCGCGCGCTCCAGACCACCTCGTGCGACCCGGCCACGTTCGGCGTCGCCACGAACTCGATCGGCTGACCCACCCGGCCGGTCGACGGCCCGCCCTCCGGGTACTGCGGGCTGGTCAGGGTGGGCGGCGACGACTTCACCGGGAACGAGTAGGACCCGCGCTCGGTCTCGACCCCGGTCGCGGTCACGCCCGTCACGCGCACCCACTGGAAGCCGGGCGCCTTGGGCGTCCACCGGACCGACACCCGGCCGTCCGGACCCGCCGGCACCTTGCCCTGCTGCCCGTCGCTGAACTCGTACCGGTACTCCGCCACCGGCAGCCGCGGCGAGGGCGCGAAGGTGAACGTGCCGGGCACGCCCGGACCGCCGCTCTCCCGGCCGGACGGGTAGTCGGTGCTCGACACGACCGGACCCGGGGCGGTGACGGTGAAGTAGTCCTCACCCCAGCCCGAGCGCACGGACGACCGGTTCAGGCTCGCCGCGCGCACGCGGTGGAACCCCGTCCGGGTCGTCGTGTACTCGTACCGCGCCGACCCGTCCGCCCCGACCGGGACGACCACCTCGGGCTCGTCCCCGACCTGGAAGACGTAGGCGTGCACGCCTTCCCGCTCGTAGAACGGCTCGGCGACGACGACCACCTTCTCACCGACCACCAGGTCGTACCGGTCGACGTAGACAGTCGGCTCGTACTGCACGACGTAGAAGTCCCGGTCGGTGATCCCCGACCGGAAACCGGTGCCGTTCACCGTCCAGACCTTCAGGACGTGCCGGTCGTTCTCGGCCGCGTAGAAGGTGAACGTGGCTCGTGCGGTGCCGTCAGGTCCGACCGCCACCTGCTGCGCCTCGCCGTCGTCCATGGTGTACCAGAACGCCGTCGCCCCTTGCTGGGTCGCGGTGAACACGATGTCCCGCGGCACGCCCACCTCGAAGATCGGCATCCTGACCCGCGGCGCGGTGGTGCCGACCCAGTAGCGGTAGGAGCGCAGCGGTGACCGGTTGCCCGCCCGGTCCACGCCGACGACCTCGACCGATACCGGGCCGTCTGTCGTGGGCGTCACGGTGATCGTGGCGGACCCGCCCGGCCGGTCGGCCGCCACCCGAGCGCCGCCGATGCCGATGCCCTCGTAGTCGAACGCGACCACGTCCGGGTCGCCGTCGCCGCTGAAGGTGAAGTCGCCCGGGATGCCCTCGCCACCGTCACCGGGCGGGCCGGCGTCCTCCCGGTAGACCGTGGAGGTCACGGTGGGCGCGTTCGCGGGCGCGGTGAAGTCGGCGGTGATCACGCAGGGCGCGGTCCACTCGGAGGTCGCGTGGCCGTCCTCGGTGCGCGCGGCGAAGGCGAACTGCCGGCCGTCCTGCACCATGTCCTCGGGGAAGTACCCGCCGATCACGCCACCATCGCCGGAGGCGGTGTGCTCGACGCGCTGATCGGGGGCGTCGACCGGCCAGAACGCCATCCGCGCCTCCAGGCCGCGCGTGCCGTCCGGGTCCGACACCACCGCCGCGACGCGAGGTCGCCGGGAGGAGGTGACGATCGGTTCGGCGCAGGACTGGTTCCCCACCCTGAGGTCCGTGGGCGTGCCGGGCGGTGAGTTGAAGGTGACGTTCAGCTCCGGGCGGGTCGACAGGCTGCGGCCGTACGCCACGTCGCCCTGGAAATCGCGGGCGATGCGGGCCACGAGCGTCAAGGAGGTGCGTCCCTCGGCGACGGCCCCCTTGACGATCTCGCCGAGGTCCCAGGACAGCCACGGGTTCGCGCACGGCGCGCCGGCGGCCGGGCCCGGGGCCTTGACCAGCTCGCGCGGCTGGAACGCCCACGTGATCGTCCCGCGCGGGTCGGTGCTCCACAGCTCGACCGCGCGCGGCTTGGCGCAGTCGTTCACCGAGGTCTCGTGAGTGGTCAGGGTGGCGGTGAACACCGTCGTGCCCTGCAACCGGGACAGGTCGAAGGTGAAGTAGGACTTGCCGATGTGGTGGAGGCCGCTCTCGTCACGCCACGAGCCGACTCGGGCGTCGCCCGTGGTGGTGGCGCGGAACGGGGTGCGGGAGTCGGTGCCGAGCCACCGGGTCGGGCTCAGCAGGGCGGAGTTCGGGTCCTGGGCCGCGGCGGCGGTGCCGGGCACGGCCAGGAGGAGTCCGCCGACCAGGGCGGCGGCGAGGAACGCGGCGGGCACGGGTCTTCCGGACGATCTCATGTCCCCCCTCGGGATAGGGTCGGTACGTCGAGTTTCCCTGGGGGACAACGGTTCTGTCCCGGCTTTCAGGGAGCCGGGAACAGCTTCGCCATACCGGGCGGAGGGGTGAACGGCCGCCAGTCGTCCACCGGTTGCGCCAAACGGTCCGCGACGACCCACCACACGGTCGTGTTGTAGCCGTAGCCGAGGTGGCTGGAGGCGACGGCCACGTTCTCCCGGCGCGGCCCCGGTTCCTCGATGCACGTCCGCCACGCCACGATCCCGTCCGAGCGGGAGTAGACCGACGTCGCCGGCACCGGGATGGGCGGCCGGGTGTGCTCGGGCGGCGGCCGGTCCGCGCCGGCCACGTAGAAGCGGGCCAGCAGCTGGTAGACGGGGTTGACCCGGGTCTGCCGGAGGTCGGTCATCGCGTAGGGGCTGCCGAGGGTGACGACCTGGCGCACCAGCTCGGGCGTCTCCCGGGCCAGTTCGCGGGCGAAGATGCCGCCCAGGCTCCACCCGACGAGGCTGACCGGGCCGGCCGCGGCCAACTCGTCCAGCAGCGAGCGCATCCCGGTGACGACGGAGACGGACGGCCCGATGTTGCGCCCCAGACCCCAGCCGTGGACGTCGTAGCCGAGCCCGGCGAGGAACTTCCGCAGCATCCCGGTGGCACCGTCCGCGGCACCCAGACCGGGCAGGACCAGCACGGTGTGCCCGTCCCCGCTGGGCGCGGCCCGCAGGAGGGACCGGGTGGCGGCGAACTGCCCGATGTCCACGACGGCCCGGGTCGGCTCGGTCAGGTACCACAGCAGACTCGGCGCACCACTCGAAGCCGGGGACGCGGCACCGGGAACCTCGGGCGCGGCGTCGAGGGCTGCGGGTTCGTCCGGCGGGACCTCCGGTAGTGCCGACATGGCGCCTCCCCCGCTCGTCGTCGAGCTGTCCCCGAGTTTCCATGATGTTTCTCAAGAACCGCTCGCACCAGCCCCGGATACGTCTCAACCGGGTATCGCCCGCGCTCAGCCGGCCTCGGCGATGGCTTTGACGTGCTCGTTGCGCACCCGGATGAGGTGGGGCATGTACCGGTTCAACACGAGCACCTCCGCCACCCGCCCCAGCACCCCGAGCGGCGCGGCGAAGGTGATGACGTCGCGCATCACCGTGCCGCCCCGGCCGTCGGGGGTGAAGTGGTGGGCGTGGTGCCAGTGGCGGAACGGTCCCCTCACCTGCTCGTCCACGAAGTGCGCCGGGGGTTCGTGCACGGTGATCCGCGAGGTCATCCGCCACGGCAGGCCGAAGTGCCTGGCCTCCCAGGTGACGGTGTCGCCGGGGCCGAGCCGGCCGCTGGTGACGCCGGCGACCGCGCGTTCGCCCGAGCCGGCCATGGACGCGGTGTGGGTCTCGACCTCCAGGGACACGTCGAAGACGCGCTGTGGCGGGGCCGCGATGTGGGTGGTCGCTTCGAAGTAGGTCATGTCGCCGCTCCGGAAGGGTGGCCGTAGAGCCCGGGACCGTCGATGCGCACCCCGGCCAGGAACGCCGACGAGGCCGCGTAAGACGCCTCCACCAGCTCGGCCGTGTGCCCGAAGTCCAGCGGGGTCACCGGCTGCACGGGCGGGCCGGGCAGGTACAGGACCGGGACCTGCGTGGCCGCCAGCTCGACCTCCAGCACGGCCTGGTTGCGCATGCCCAGCGTGGCCCAGAACAGCAGGGTCTCGGCCAGGGTGGCGGGCACGGTCGGCAGGTGGCCGGGGAACGCGCAGTCCAGCACCACCAGCGACCGCGCGCCCATCGCCAGCGCCTGCCGGATGGGGACGTTCGCCAGCACGCCGCCGTCGTAGAGCACGCGGCCCTCGCGGTGGACCGCCGGGTAGATGCCGGGGATGGCGGCGCTGGCCAGCACCGCCGACACCAGGTCGCCCTCGGTCAGGGTGACCGCCGTGCCGGTCACGCAGTCCACCGCGACCGCGCCGAAGGGCAGGGTCAGGGCGGCGAAGTCCGCGGCGCCGCCCAGCCCGAACTCCAGCACCTCGGCCAGGCCGGTGTTGGGGAACAGGTGCGTCTTGTGCTGCCGGAGGGTGCGGGCCTGGGCCAGCAGCCCGCCGGGGAACACGCGGGCGCGGGTCATGTGGTGCCAGATCTCGGCCAGGCGGGTGGCGGCGTGGGCCGGGTCGAGGGCGAGCAGGGCGCCGTTCACCGAGCCGACGGACGTGCCGACGACCAGGTCCGGCACGACCCCGCGCTCGGCCAGCGCCCGCAACATGCCGACCTGCCCCGCACCCAAGCTGCCCCCGCCGCCCAGCACGAACCCGACGGGACCCGGAAGTTCGATCACACCCGCATCGTCGCACGACCTCCAGGACGCCACCCGTCCTCCCGCGTGGCACGCCGGTGGCGGGTCGACCAGCCCTTCCCACGATCCGAACGCCCTTGGCCGGACGTCGGCCGGGGTGCCAGCATCGAGCCATGTCCCAGGCATCCGTGCTGTGCACGCGCCGCCACGTCGACTTCCGACGACAGGCGAGCGCGATGTGTGCCGTGCCCGCTTGACCAGTCCACTGTGGACACAAGCACGGGAGGGACACACCCATGCACACCCGCCGCAGAACCTCGACCGCCGCGACCGTCCTGCGCTCGGTGCTGGACAACGGTCCGGTCGCCCGCAGCACCATCGCGCGGCTGACCGGGCTGTCGCCGGCCGCGGTCACCCGGCAGTACGCCGAACTGGCCGACCTCGGACTGTTGCGCGAGGTGCAGGAGCGGCGGGTGCCGCGGGCCACCGTGGGTCGGCCGCACATCCCGGTGGACATCGACGTGGACCGGTTCGCGGTGTGCGGGGTGCACATCGCCGTCCCGCACACGACCCTGTCCTTGATGGACCTGCGCGGTCGCGTGCTGCACCAGGAGCGGGAGCCGCACGGCGAGCGCACGCCCGAGGCGGTGTTCGGCCGGGTCCTGGACCGGTTCCCGGCCTTCCTGGAAGCCACCCGCGCCGGCCGCACGCCGCTGGGCATCGGCCTGGCGACCGGCGGCTGGGTGGACCCCGAGCGCGGGCTGGTGGTCCGGCACAGCCAACTGGGCTGGCGGGACGTGCCCGCGCGGGAAGCGTTGGCACCACTGGGACTTCCCGTGCACGTCGAGAGCCACAGCCGGGCACTGGCCCGCGCCGAGCAGCTGTTCGGCGACCAGCGGACCCGGTTCAGCCTGGTGCACCTGTTCGTCGGCAACGTGGTGGACGCGGCGATCGCCACCGGCGGCACGGTGCACCACGGGCCGCGCTCGGCGTCCGGCGACGTGGCGCACCTGCGACTGGAGGGCAGCACCGCCGAGTGCCCCTGCGGCCGACGCGGGTGTCTCCAGGCCACCGTGTCCGACCGCGCGGTGGCCGAGCGGGCGGCGCGGGCCGGGCTGATCCCCGAACCGTCCCTGCCCCTGCTCCTCGACAGGGCCGAGCACGACTCCGACGCCCGGTCCCTGCTGCGGGAAC
This sequence comes from Saccharothrix variisporea, assembly GCF_003634995.1. Taxonomy (GTDB): domain Bacteria; phylum Actinomycetota; class Actinomycetes; order Mycobacteriales; family Pseudonocardiaceae; genus Actinosynnema; species Actinosynnema variisporeum. The sequence goes on from NZ_RBXR01000001.1 coordinate 2,328,716, forward strand.
GGGCGAGGCACGTCGGCCGGGCCGCCGGGCTGCTGCTGGACGTGATCAACCCCGAAGTGCTGGTGGTCACCGAGGCCGGGGTCATCGGTTTCCCGGAATGCCTGGCCGAAGTGCGCGCACAGGTCGGCGACCGGGCCACCGACGTCGTGCCGACGAGTTTCGGGCGCGATGTGCTCAGCGTCGCCGCCGGCTCGGTGGTGTTGGACGCCATTTACGGCAGCCCGCTCGACCTGTGCGCCTGATCAGTTAATTCACCGAATCGCAAAATTGACCTCAGCCCGATGCCGGGCGAAACTGTGATTACCCCAAAACCCATTCTGACCTGCGAAGGGGTCAACAGTGACGGCTACCCTGAACAAGGTTTCGGTGCGCCCGGTGGCAGGCCACATCGGCGCGGACATCTCGGGGATCGACATTTCCCGACCATTGGACGCGGCCACCCTCGACCTGGTGAAGAACGCGTTGAACGAGTACAAGGTGGTGTTCTTCCGGAATCAGGAGCTCGACCACGCGAGCCAGATCGCGTTCGGCCGCCAATTCGGCGAACTGACCTACGCCCACCCGCACGACGACGCCCCTCCCGGCGGTTTCCCGGAGATCTTCACCATCGACCCGCGCCGCTACGAGGAGCGCTACGGCGCGGACTTCACCAAGCAGGTGCGGCGCCGCCAGTACAGCTACTTCTCCGGCTGGCACACCGACGTCACGGCCGCGGTGAACCCGCCGTCCGGGTCGATCCTGCGCGCCGAGACCGTGCCCGAGCGTGGCGGCGACACGACGTGGACCAACCTGGTCGCGGCTTACGAGGGCCTGTCCGCGCCGGTCAAGTCCTTCGTGGACGGGCTGCGGGCCGAGCACCGCTACGGCGGGGCCACCGGCACCGGCAGCGACGCCTACGCCAAGCGGGTCAACGACAACCTGCTGGTGGCCGTGCACCCGGTGGTCCGCGTCCACCCGGAGACCGGCGAGAAGGCGCTGTTCGTCAACCCCGGCTTCACCAGCCACGTCGTCGACGTGTCGCCGCGCGAGTCCAAGGCGGTCCTCGACCTCCTCTACGCCGAGATCACCCGCCCGGAGTACACCGTGCGGTTCCGCTGGGAGCCGGGCAGCGTGGCGTTCTGGGACAACCGCGCCACCGCCCACCTCGCGCCGCGCGACCTGGACCACCTCGACGTCGAGCGCCGCCTGCACCGCGTGACGCTCATCGGCGACGTGCCGGTCGGGCCGGACGGCCGCGAGTCGGAACTGGTGGCGGGCAAGCCCTTCACCTCCGAGCACACGGTCAAGGTCGACTGATGACCGCCGTGCTGCCCTCGTCGGCGTTCCGCGCGGCGTTCCGACGGCACCCGGCCGGGGTCGTGGTCATCACCACCGACTCCGAGCACGGACCGGTCGGCTTCACCGCCACCTCGCTGACGTCGGTCTCCGCCGAACCGCCGCTGGTGTCCTTCGGCATCTCCACGACTTCTTCAAGCTGGCCGCACGTGCGGGAGGCGCACTCCGTCGTCGTGCACTTCCTGGGCGCGCACCAGGAAGAGCTCGCGCGGCGGTTCGCGACGAGCGGCCTCGACCGGTTCGCCACCCCGACGAGGTGGCGCAGGCTCGCGGGCGGCGAACCGGTGCTCGACGACGTGGCCGGGTGGCTGCGCGCCGAGGTCGAGTCGCTGATCCCCGTGGGCGACCACCACCTGGTCCTGGCCCGCGTGGTGGACACCGTGCTGCACGAGGACACCGGGCCCCTGCTCTACCACGACGGCCGCTACCACACGATCTAGGAAGACCTCTGATGACACAGCCATCCACGTCGGTCTTGCGCCGGCGCTCGTTCCTGGCCGGACTGGTGGGCGTGGGGGCGCTCGGCGTCGTGGGCTGCGCGCCCGCCGGCGGCGCGGGCGGTCCGGCACCCGCCGGACCGCTGCCCACGACGATCCCGCCCGGCACCAAGCTGAACATCTCCATCCGCACCACGCTCAAGCAGCTCGAAGCGTCCGGAGAGCTGGCCAAGCTGCCGTTCGAGGTGCCCGAGTGGCCCAACGTCACCGCGGGTCCCGACGTGATCCAGGCGTTCCGCGCCGGGTCGGTGGACCTGGGGTCGAACGCGGGCATCCCGCCCATCCAGGCCGCCGCGATCGGCCTCGACGCCAAGATCGTCGCGGTGGCGCACCGGGAGACCCCGACCTACCAGTTCGCCACCGCGCCCGGCACGGACATCAAGTCGTTGCGGGACTTCAAGGGCAAGAAGATCGCGTTTTCCCAGGGGCAGGCGCAGGGCGTGGTCGTGCTGCGCACGATCAAGGAACTGGGGTGGAAGAACGACGATGTCGAGCTGATCCCGTTGACCAGCCCGCAGTTCCTCACCGCTTTGCAGTCCCGGCAGGTCGACGTGGCCGTGCTCGCCGAGCCCAGCACCACGAAGTACCTGAGCCAGTACGGCAAGGACGGCGCGCGCACGATCGACATGACCGCCGTCGACCTGCTGACCGTGCTCTGGGCGCCCACGTCGGTCCTTAAGGACGACGCCAAGTCCGCCGCGATCCGCGCGTTCATCCCGTTCTGGACGCGCGGGCAGGTGTGGGCGTGGGAGCACCCCGAGCAGTGGATCGAGCACTACTACGTCAAGGACCAGAACGTGACCGCCACGGACGGGCAGCGGATCGTCAAGTCCATCCCCCGCCCGTACTTCCCGCCGAGCTGGGACAAGGCGGTCGAGTGGGAGCAGGAGACCGCGGACCTGCTCGCCCAGGGCGGGTTCACGCCCCGGGTCAAGGCCGCCGACCTGTTCGACCGCCGCTTCGAGCACCTCGCCGCGGAATCCGTCCCCGACACGTACCGGAGCAAGCCATGACGCACACGCTTCCGCCGCCGGCCCGTGCCGCCGCGCCCACCACGACCGCACCCACGCCGATCGCGCCAACGACAGCATTTGCCCCGACCGCGCCGCGGCGGCGGAGGCTGGGTCCCGGCAAGCCCATCCCCTACGGCCGGGCCGCCGGTCCGCTGCTGGTGGTGCTCGTGTGGAGCGTGGCGTCGGCGGCCGGGTGGTTGGACCCGCGCGCGCTGTCCGCGCCCTGGACGGTGGTGGAGACCGGGATCGAGCTGGTGGCCAACGGGAAGCTGCCCGACAGCGTGCTGGCGTCCGTGCGGCGGGCCGGCCTGGGTTTCCTGCTCGGCGCGGTCGTCGGCACCGCGCTGGCCGTCGCGGCGGGGCTGAGCCGGGTCGGCGAGGCGCTGATCGACGGCACCGTGCAGGTCAAGCGGGCGATCCCGGCGCTGGGCCTGATCCCGCTGTTGATCCTGTGGCTGGGCATCGGCGAGGGCTTCAAAGTCGTCGTCATCGCGACCGGTGTGGCCATCACCCTCTACATCCAGACCCACGCGTCGCTGACCGGCATCGACCAGCGGTACGTGGAGCTGGCGGAGGTGGTGGGGCTCTCGCGCGGGCAGTTCGTGCGCAAGGTGGTGTTCCCCGGTGCGCTGCCCGGGTTCTTCGTGGGCCTGCGGCTGGGCGTGACCGGGTCGTGGCTGTTCCTGATCGTGCTGGAGCAGATCAACGCCACCAGTGGCATCGGCTACCTGATGTTCCAGGCCCAGACCTACGGGCAGAGCGACGTGATCCTGGTGGGCCTGGTCGTCTACGGGCTGTTCGGGTTCACCTCCGACGCCCTGCTGCGGCTCGTGGAGAGGAGGGTGCTGTCGTGGCGGCGGACGCTGACCAGCTGACCAGCGCGGTCGTGGTGCGGGACCTGGTGCGGCGCTTCGGCGACCGGGCCGTGCTGGACCACCTCGACCTGGACATCGCGCCCGGCGAGTTCGTAGCGCTGCTGGGGCGCAGCGGTTCGGGCAAGTCCACGCTGCTGCGGGCCATCGCGGGCCTGGACTACGACGTCGAGGGCAGCGGCGAACTGCGGGTGCCGCGGGAGGTTTCCGTCGCTTTCCAGGACTCGCGGCTGCTGCCGTGGCTGCGCGTGCTGGACAACGTGGTGCTGGGCCTGCCCGGTGCCCGTGACCGCGGTCGCCGCGCGCTGGCCGAGGTCGGACTGGAGGGACGGGAACGCGCGTGGCCCAGCGAGCTGTCCGGCGGTGAGCAGCAACGCGTGGCACTGGCCCGCTGCCTGGTGCGCGAACCCGCGCTGCTGCTGGCCGACGAACCCTTCGGCTCGCTCGACGCGTTGACCCGCATCAAGATGCACGACCTGCTGCGCGAACTGTGCGCACGCCACCGCCCCGCCGTCCTGCTCGTCACCCACGACGTGGACGAGGCCGTGGATCTCGCCGACCGGATCGTCGTGCTGGAGCGCGGCCGGATCGGGCTGGACGTCCACGTCGACCTGCCCGCACCCCGGTCCCACCGCGACCCGCTGTTCCAGTCCCACCGCGACCGCCTGCTGCACGCGCTGGGCATCCACGCGCCGGCCATCACCGAAGGAGCCACACCGTGACCCCGCCGGGCCTGCACCTCAACCTGTTCCTGCACGACACCGGTCACCACGAGGCGTCCTGGCGGCTGCCGGATAGCGACCCGCACGGGCACCTGAGCATCGAGTACCACGAGCGACTGGCGAGGATCGCCGAGGACGCCAAGTTCGACTCGGTCTTCCTGGCCGACTCGCCGGTGCTGTGGGGGCAAGTCGGCCGCCGCCCGTCGGGCAAGCTCGAACCCACGGTCCTGCTGACCGCACTGGCCCGCGCCACGTCCCGGATCGGCCTGATCGCCACCGCGTCCACCACCTACAACGACCCGTTCAACCTGGCCCGGCGGTTCGCCTCGCTGGACCACGTCAGCGGCGGCCGGGCCGGCTGGAACATCGTCACCACCGCCGGCGACGACGCGGCGCGCAACTTCGGCCTGGAGTCGCAACCGGCGCACGTCGAGCGCTACGAGCGGGCCGACGAGTTCCTGCAGGTGGCCAAGAAGCTGTGGGACTCGTGGGACGACGACGCCATCGTGGCCGACAAGGAGCGGGGCGTGCACGCCGAGGCCGACCGCGTGCGCCCGATCGACCACGAGGGCAAGCACTTCCGCGTCCGAGGACCGCTCAACCTGCCGCGCTCACCGCAGGCGTACCCGGTGCTGGTGCAGGCCGGTTCGTCGGAGGACGGCAAGGACTTCGCGGCCCGGCACGCCGAAGCGGTGTTCACCGCGCAGCAGACCCTGGCCGAGGCCAAGGCGTTCTACGCCGACGTCAAGGACCGGGCACGCGCGGCCGGCCGCGACCCCGACCACGTCAAGATCCTGCCCGGCTTGGTGCCGGTGATCGGGTCCACCGAGGCCGAGGCGCGGGCCGCCGACGCCGAACTGGACCGGCTGATCGTGCCCGAGTACGCCCGCGAGCAGTTGGCCAAGACCCTGCGCGTCGACCCGTCGACCCTGCACCTGGACCGCCCGCTGCCGGCCGACCTGCCGACGGAGGACGAAATCGAAGGCGCCAAGTCGCGGTACACGCTGATCGTGGAGCTGGCGCGGCGGGAGTCCTTGACCGTGCGGGAACTGATCGGGCGACTGGGCGGCGGACGCGGGCACAAGACGTTCGCGGGCACGCCGGAGCAGGTCGCCGACACCATCGAGCATTGGTACCGAGAGGGCGCGGCGGACGGCTTCAACATCATGCCCGCGGTGCTGCCGTCCGGCCTGGAGGTGTTCGCGTCGGAGGTCGTGCCGATCCTGCAACGCCGAGGCCTGTTCCGGCGCGAGTACACCGGCCCCACCCTGCGCGACCACTACGGCCTACCGCGCCCGGCCAACCAGTTCGCGCTGGCCGCGGTGTGAGCCGACCCCAGGGCGCCGGCTCGGGCGGCTGACGCGCGGCGGAAGAACAAGACTGTTCCTGCTCTGGATCTCCCTGCACCCTCGATCGCACTGATCGTCGATTGGGGGGCGCGTGACCAGCGGTGTCGAGCGGGAGATCCGGGTCGAGCAGGAGTACGTCGACGGGCTGTACGGGCTGCTGGACGGTCTGCGGAAAGAGGCCGTCCAGCGGTTGGAGGGTGCGCGGCGGGTCGGGGATCGGGAAGCCGTGGAGGTCTGGCGGGCGGAGGTGGGGCGGCTCGGAGGGGTGGAGCAGGGGTTGTGTTTCGGGCGGTTGGACCTGCGGGACGGGTCGCGGGTGTACGTCGGCAGGCTGGGGTTGTTCCGGGAGGACGGTGGCGAGCCGCTGCTGGTGGACTGGCGGGCTCCGGTCGCGCGGGCCTTCTACACCGCTACCGCCGCCGACCCGCAGGGCGTGGCGCGACGACGGCGGATCACCACGCGGGGGCGCGAGGTCGTCGCGTTGGACGACGAGTTGCTGGGCGATGCCGGGCAGGAAGGGCTGGTGGGCGGGGCCGCGTTGTTGGCGGCGGTGACGGCCGAGCGGACCGGGCGGATGCGGGACGTCGTGACCACGCTCCAGGCCGAGCAGGACCGGATCGTCCGCAGCGACGCCAGTGGGGTGCTCGTGGTGCAGGGCGGTCCCGGCACGGGCAAGACCGCGGTGGCCCTGCACCGGGTCGCCTACCTGCTCTACACCCGGCCCCACCTGCGCACGCGCGGTGTGCTGGTGGTGGGTCCCAGCCGGGTCTTCCTCGACTACATCGGCCAGGTCCTGCCGGGGCTCGGCGAGCACAGCGTGGTCACCGCGACCACCGCCGACCTGGTGCCGGGCGTCGAGGTCAGCCGGATCGACCCGCCCGAGGTGGTCGCGGCCAAGGGAGCGGCGGTCATGGCCGACCGGCTCGCGGCGGCGGTGCGGGACCGGGTGCGGATTCCGGAGCACCCGGTCGAGGTCGAGTTCGAGGAGCAGGTGCTCGAGCTCGATCCGCGCACCTGCGCCCGTGCGGTGCGCAAGGCCCGGCGGACCGGACTCCCGCACAACGCGGCCAGGTTGGTGTTCCAGCGGGAGATCGCGGACGTGCTCGCGCACCACCTGGTCGAGCGCATGGAGGCGCTCGTCCTCGGCGACACCGGCGAAGCGCTCGACGGCGGCAGTCCGGACGGCCGGCTCAGCGAGGCCGACCTGCGCGCCTTGGCCGCGGCGGGAGTCGTGGTCGAGGACGACGACGAGCCGAGGACCCTGCTGGACGAGACCGACCGCGCCGCTCTGCGGGACTCGCTGATCGCCGACCCCGGCATCCAGGCCGCACTCGACGCGCTGTGGCCCCCGCTCACCCCCGACCAGGTGGTCTCCGACTTGGTCGAACGGGTCGACGGCTGGAGCGCCGCGGACGTGCCGTTGCTGGACGAAGCCGCCGCCCTGATCGGCCACACCGCGGACCTGCCCACCTACGGGCACGTGGTCGTGGACGAAGCGCAGGAACTGTCCGAAATGGCCTGGCGGATGCTGATGCGCCGGTGCCCCACCAGGTCGATGACCGTCGTCGGGGACCTCGCCCAGACCGGCAACCCCGCCGGCACCTCGTCGTGGGACCGCGTGCTGCGGCCACACGTGCGCGACCGCTGGGAGCTCGCCGAGCTCACCGTCAACTACCGCACCCCGGCGGAGATCATGACCGCCGCCGCCACCCTGCTCGCGACACCGCCACCCCGGTCGGTCCGCGAGGCCGGCGAGACACCCTGGCGGATCGGCACCACCCGCGCCGACCTGCCCGGAGTCGTCGCGGACCTCGCCGAGGCGCACACCGAAGGCCGCCTCGCGGTCATCGCCCCGAGCACCCGCATCGAACCCTTGGCCGCCGCGCTGTCCCTCACCACCCCGCCGGACCTGACCGACCAGGTCGTGCTGCTCACCCCGGACCAGGCCAAGGGGTTGGAGTTCGACTCGGTCCTGATCGCCGACCCGGCGGGCATCCTCGACGCCACCCCACTGGGCCACCACGACCTCTACGTCGCCATGACCAGGGCCACCCACCGACTCGGCGTCGTGCACCCCGGCCCGCCGCCGGCCGCGCTGTCCGCCCTCCGGCTCAGGTCAGGTTGAGGCAGAAGCGCAGGGAGCGGGTGCTTTCGCGGCTCAGGAAGGGTTCCGCCTCGGCGAGCAGTCCGGACAGTTCGGTCGCCCGGGGACCGTCCGGGACGGAGTAGGTGGTGGCGGCATCGCGGCGGAGCCACTCGCCGAGGTCCGACCGGGCCGTGCCGCACAGGGCGTGGTCGGGGGTGGCGACCAGTTCCAGGTCGACGCTGATCCGCGTCCAGACGCCCTGGGCGCACAGCAGGCGGTAGGCGGCCCGCTGCACGTGGAGTGGGTGTGGGGGGTGGAGCAGGGGGCGCAGGTGGTGTTCATCGAGGGTGTGGCCCTCGAGGGACTGCACGACCTGGCGCGTCACCGAGGACACCTCGTCGGTGAGCAGCGGCAGCAGGAGGTCCCGCGGGGTGTCGCCGAGGTGGCGCAGGGCCCGGACGGTCTCGGCGCGGCCGCGTGACGACGGGTGCGCCAGCCACGGCCGGAGCAAGGCGGCGTCGGCGCGGGTGCCGGTTTCGGCCAAGCCGGCGATGACCGCGGGGCGGGGTGGTCGCTGGTCGGCGAGCAGTGCGCGGTACCGGGTGGCCGGGTCCGTGCCGGCGCGGCGCAGGGCCACCTGGGCGGTCGCGCGGACCAGCGCACTGCGGTCGGTCAGCGCCTCGACCGCGGGGCCGGTGTCGCCGGCGGCGGCCAGGGCGCGGACGGCTTCGGCGCGGACGGCGGCAGTCCGGCTGGTGAGCAGTCGGCGGGCCACCTCGGGGTCTCCGGTGGAGCGGATGGCGGCTTCCGCGCACAGGACGCGGATCGGCAGGTCGGAGTCGGTCCTGGCCGCGTGGACCAGGTGGTCGACGTCGAGCGTGCGCACGCCGGTGGTGTACGCAAGGCGCCTGGTCCGCCGGTCCTCGGACGCCAACGCGGCGGCCAGGGCCTCGGGAGGACCGTCCCGCAGGACATCCCCCACGGCCTGGGCCAGCCAGCGCCCCTCCTGCCGCGCTTGCAGGGCGAGTGCGGCTGGGGCCAGTCCGGCGATCGCCTCGGCCGGGGCGCGGTCGAGCCACCGGGCGCACACCCGCCGCGCCCGGTCGCGGACCTCGGGGACCCAGTCCGCCGCCCTCAGCGCCAGCACGGGCAGTGCGGTGACGTCGTCGCGTTCACCCAGAGCGGTGACGGCCGCCTCCCGGACGTACCCGTTCGGGTGGCACGCGGCGAGCAGCAGGTCCGGCACCCCTTCAGGGAGGTCAGGCACAGCGGGACGGGCGGGCACGGTGGCACGGAGGTCGCGCACAGCGGCCCCGCGCGCTGGCACAGCGGCCGCCGGAACCCGGCCGAAGAGCGTGCGCAGCCGCCGGAACAGCCGGTCAACGAGGTCGCCCACGGCCGTCATGATCCCGGCGGACCCGCCGGCCGGCACCCGGTTTTCCCGCGCGCGACCCCCACCCGGGCCACTCCCGCGCGACCCGCCCAGTTCGGCCCCTGCCCGTCCGCCGGTCGCGCGGGCGGGCAGAATGCCCGTCGTGACCACAGCCATCCACCAGAGGATCGCCGACGAGCTGGGCGTGCGTGCCGGACAGGTCAGTGCCGCCGTCGAACTGCTCGACGGGGGCTCGACCGTGCCGTTCATCGCCCGCTACCGCAAGGAGGCGACCGGCGCGCTGGACGACGCCCAGCTGCGCACGCTGGAAGAGCGGCTGGGCTACCTGCGGGAGCTGGAGGAGCGCCGGGCCGCCGTCCTGGAGTCCATCCGGTCGCAGGGCAAGCTGGACGACGCCCTGGAGGCCGCCATCCTGGCCGCCGACTCCAAGGCCCGCCTCGAAGACCTCTACCTGCCCTACAAGCCCAAGCGGCGCACCAAGGCGCAGATCGCCCGCGAGCAGGGGCTCGAGCCGCTGGCCGACGGGCTGCTCACCGACCCCACCCAGGACCCGCAGGTCGTCGCCAAGGACTACCTGACCGAGGAGGTCCCGGACGTGGCCGCCGCCCTCCAGGGTGCGCGCGCGATCCTGGTCGAGCGGTTCGGCGAGGACGGTGACCTCATCGGTGAGCTGCGCGAACGCATGTGGTCGCGCGGCCGGGTGGCGTCGAAGGTGCGGGAGGGCAAGGAGGAGGAGGGCGCCAAGTTCTCCGACTACTTCGACTTCTCCGAGCCCTTCGGCAAGCTGCCCTCGCACCGCATCCTCGCGCTGTTCCGCGGCGAGAAGGAAGAGGTCCTCGACCTGCACCTGGAGCCGGGTGACGACGACGAGGAGCCCTCGTCCTACGAGGTCGCCATCGCGGCCCGGTTCGGCGTGGACAACCAGGGCCGACCGGCCGACAAGTGGCTCGCCGACACCGTCCGCTGGGCGTGGCGCACCCGCATCCTGGTGCACCTGGGCATCGACCTGCGCTCCCGGCTGCGGCAGTTCGCCGAGGACGAGGCCGTGAAGGTGTTCGCGTCCAACCTGCGCGACCTGCTGCTGGCCGCGCCCGCCGGCACCCGCGCCACGATGGGCCTGGACCCCGGGTTCCGCACCGGCGTGAAGGTGGCCGTGGTCGACGCGACCGGCAAGGTCGTCGCCACCGACACCATCTACCCGCACGTGCCCGCGAACAAGTGGGACGAGTCGATCGCCAAGCTGGCCGCGTTGGCGCACAAGCACTCCGTGGACCTGATCGCCATCGGCAACGGCACCGCCTCCCGCGAGACCGACAAGCTGGCCGCGGACCTGCTCAAGCGGCACCCCGAGCTGAAGCTGACCAAGGCCGTGGTGTCCGAGGCGGGCGCGTCGGTGTACTCGGCGTCGGCGTTCGCCTCGGCCGAACTGCCCGGCCTGGACGTGTCGCTGCGCGGCGCGGTGTCCATCGCGCGCCGGTTGCAGGACCCGCTGGCCGAGCTGGTCAAGATCGACCCGAAGTCCATCGGTGTCGGCCAGTACCAGCACGACATCACCGAGACCAAGCTGTCGCGCTCGCTGGACGCCGTGGTCGAGGACTGCGTGAACGCGGTCGGCGTGGACCTCAACACCGCGTCCGTGCCGCTGCTGACCCGCGTCTCGGGCATCACCGCGGGCCTCGCGGAGAACATCGTGCAGCACCGCGACGCCAACGGCCCGTTCCGGACGCGGCGGGCGCTGAAGGACGTGCCGCGCCTGGGCCCGAAGGCGTTCGAGCAGTGCGCGGGCTTCCTGCGCATCCCCAACGGCGACGACCCGCTGGACGCCTCCGCCGTGCACCCCGAGGCGTACCCGGTGGTGCGGCGCATCCAGGAGCACGCGGGTGTCGAGCTGATCGGCAACACCAAGGTGCTCAAGTCGCTGCGGCCCGAGCAGTTCGTGGACGAGCAGTTCGGCCTGCCGACCGTCACCGACATCCTGCGCGAGCTGGAGAAGCCGGGCCGCGACCCGCGTCCGGCGTTCAAGACGGCCACCTTCGCCGAGGGCGTGGAGAAGATCGCCGACCTCAAGCCCGGCATGGTGCTGGAGGGCGTGGTCACCAACGTGGCGGCGTTCGGCGCGTTCGTGGACATCGGCGTCCACCAGGACGGGCTGGTGCACATCTCGGCGCTGTCCAACACGTACGTGAAGGACCCGCGCGATGTCGTGAAGTCCGGTGACGTGGTGCGCGTGAAGGTCCTCGAAGTGGACATCGCGCGCAAGCGGATCGGGTTGACGCTGCGGCTGGAGGACGAGCCGGGCCGCAAGGGTCCGCAGCAGCGTGACCAGCGCGACCAGCGTGGTTCGCGCGGCGGTGGCGGCGGCGGCCGGGGTGGCAAGCCGCAGCAGCGGCAGGAGCGCCCGCCGGCGAACGGGGCGATGGCCGAGGCGTTGCGGCGCGCGGGGCTCGGCGGCTCGAAGTGACGGGGCTTGGCGGGTCGGAGTAGGGGTACCCGACCTGCCATGAGGGTCGTCGTCACGGGTGCCAGCGGCAACGTGGGGACGGCCCTGCGCCGGGCCTTGGCCGGGTTGGGCGCGGACGTGGTGTGCGTGGCCCGGCGCGTGCCCGAGAGCGCCGCCGGGTCGCCTCCACCGCGCACCGCCGGGTCGGCCGCGTCCGGCACCGAGACGTGGGTGGGCTGCGACGTCGGCGCTCCGGCGGCGGATGTCCTGTTGCGCGAGGTCTTCGCCGGGGCCGACGCCGTCGTCCACCTGGCGTGGGCGGTCCAGCCCGGTCCCGACGACCCGCCCATGCGGCGCACCAACCTCGACGGCAGCGCCCACGTGCTCGCGGCGGCGGCCGGCGTCCCGCACGTCGTGGTGGCCTCCTCGGTCGCCGCCTACACGCCCGCGCGGCACGTGGTGGACGAGACGTGGCCGTGCGACGGTGTCCCCGGCAGCGCGTACAGCCTGCACAAGGCCAGGTTGGAGCACCTGCTCGACCAGTACGACGGCGCTCCGGTCGCCCGGATCCGGCCGTGTGCGGTCGTGCAGCCCGAGGCCGGTGCCGAACTGGACCGCTGGGCGTTGAGCCCACTCGTCCCGCCCGGCCTCCTGCGCAAGCCGTGGCTGCCGGTGCCGCTGTGGTCGGGGCTGCGCGCCCAGGTCGTGCACGCCGACGACGTGGCGCGGGCGATCGTGGTCATCCTGCTGCACGGTGCCGAGGGCGCGTTCAACGTGGCCGGGGAACCCCTGCTGGACGCCGACGACCTGGCCCGGACCTTCGGCGGGTTCCGGCTGCCGGTGCCGCTGCCGGTGTTGACGGCGCTGGCCTGGCCCACCTGGCGGCTGGGGCTCCAGCCCCTGCACCCGGGCTGGCTGCGACTCGCCGATCGAGCGTCCATTGTGGACACGACCCGGCTGCGGGCGCTGGGCTGGGAACCCCGGCACGACGCCCGGGAGGCGTTGGCGGAGTTCGTGGCGGCGGTGGCCGAGGGACGCGGGTCGTGGGGTCCGCTCGCCCCGCGCGGCGGGTCGCGGTTGGGCAGACTGGGGTGGGGACGTCCCCTCCATCAGAGCCAAGGAGGCTGAGTGGCCGACGTCGTGGACGCGGTGGTCATCGGGTCCGGACCCAACGGGCTGGTCGCGGCGAACCTGCTCGCCGACGCGGGCTGGGAGGTGGCGGTCCTGGAGGCCGCCGACGAGCCCGGCGGCGCGGTGCGCACGGCCGAGCTGACCGCGCCGGGGTTCCGCAACGACCTGTTCAGCGCCTTCTACCCGCTCGGCGCGGCGTCGCCGATCATCGCCGGTCTCGGGCTGGACCGGCACGGCCTGCGCTGGCGGCACGCACCCGAGGTGCTCGCCCACGTCCTGCCCGACGACCGGGCCGTGCTGCTGTCCCGGGACGTCGAGCGCACGGCGGCGTCGGTCGAGTCGTTCGGCGCGGGCGACGGCGAGAGGTGGCACGAGGAGTTCCGGCGGTGGCAGCAGGTCCGGGACGCGCTGATCGAGGCCCTGATGCGGCCGTTCCCGCCGGTGCGGGCGTCGGCCGGGCTGCTGGGCGCGATCGGACCGGCGGAAGCGCTGCGGTTGGCGCGGATGTTCACCCTGTCGGTGCGGGCGTTCGGCAACGAGCGGTTCCACGGCGAGGGCGGGCCGTTGTTGTTGGCGGGCAACGCCATGCACACCGACCTCGGGCCGGACCAGGCGGGCAGCACGGCGTTCGGGTGGCTGCTGTGCATGCTGGGTCAGGACTTCGGCTACCCCGTGCCCGAGGGCGGGGCGGGGGTGTTGACGGAGGCGCTGGTCAAGCGGCTCGGCGGGGTCGTGGAGTGCGGACGGCGGGTGTCGCGGGTCGTCGTGGCGCAGGGTCGGGCTCTGGGCGTGCAGGACACCTCCGGCGGGTTCGTGCGGGCGCGCAAGGCCGTGCTGGCGGACGTGCCCGCGCCCACGCTGTACCTGGACCTGGTGGGTGAGGAGCACCTGCCGGCCCGACTGGTGGACGACCTGGCCAAGTTCGAGTGGGACGACGCCACGGTGAAGGTCGACTGGGCGTTGTCCGGACCGATCCCGTGGACAGCCCCGGAACCGCGCGGCGCCGGCACGGTCCACCTCGGCGGCGACTTCAACGGTCTGGCCGTCGGGAGCACGGAGATCGCGATCGGCCGACTGCCGCGCACACCGTTCGTGATCATGGGACAGATGACCACGGCCGACCCGACGCGATCACCGGCGGGCACAGAGGCGGCGTGGGCCTACACGCACGTGCCACGCGGCGAGAACTGGTCGGCGGACCGACTGCGGCGGCGGGCCGACCGGGTGGAGCAACTGATCGAGCAGCACGCGCCCGGGTTCCGGAGTCTGATCCTGAAGAGGTCCGTGCTGGGGCCCGGGGACCTGGAGGAGCGCAACCCCAGCCTGGTCGGGGGATCGATCAACGCCGGGACGGCGGCGATCCACCAGCAACTGGTGTTCCGGCCGGTGCCGGGGACGGGGCGGTCGGACACGCCGGTGGACCGGTTGTTCCTGGCGGGCGCGTCGGCCCATCCCGGCGGTGGCGTGCACGGAGCAGCCGGGGCAAACGCGGCGCGGGCCGCGTTGGCACGCAACGGGTTGGCCGGGGACGCCTACCGGTTGTTGATGCGAGGGATCACGAAATTGGTGTACTGACCGACCCGGCTCGCCGTTTTCGGCGCGCGAAGCGCGCTTTGTGCAGTGGTCCCAACCACAGGTGGAGGGCCTCGGTTCCCCCGCCGTATGGCCTGCCCGAAGGGCTACCACATTTTCCAGGGGTTGCAGCCGAAAGTTTTGCGAGGAACGAGCAAAAGTTTTAGCGGCAACCCCTGGAAAATGTGGTTGGCTCCGCCAGGCCATACGGCGGGGGAACCGACGCCCTTCACCCCCCGCTGGCGGCCTGCCGCGCGGCGAGCGCCGCTTGTGATCTTGAGAGCGCGAAGCGCGTTCAAGCTGGTGAGCGCTGCGCGCCTCTCGAGCGCGAAGCGCGTTCGGCTTGAGAGCGAAGCGTTCCGTTCAAAGCTCTTAAAAGCGAAAAGCGAAAAGCGCCTCGCCGGCGGGCAGGCCACCAAAGATGACTCAACTGCAACGGCGGGGGCTTCTTGTTTTTGTCATCTCCGTATGACCTGGCGGAGCCTACCACATTTTCCAGGGGTTGCCGCTAAAACTTTTGCTCGTTCCTCGCAAAACTTTCGGCTGCAACCCCTGGAAAATGCGGTAGCCCTTCGGGCAGGCCATACGGAGATGACAAAAGCAAGAAGCCCAAGTTGGGTTGTGTCCCCTCCGGCGGACTGCCACTCGGCAACGCCGGGATTGCTCTCGGGGCTTAGTTTCGAGATTCGCGGTGGGCGGCTAGGTCGGCCAGGCGGTGCAGGGTTTCCTTGTTGCGGGGGCCCAGGAAGAGGGCTTGCGCGGCGGAGGGCAGGACGGAGAGGGGGCCCTTGACGACCTCTTCGCGCATCCGGACCAGGGTGCCGCCGTTCTCCTCGGCCAGGTCGAACCGGATGCGGGCCGCGCCGAAGGGCCACATGCCGGCTTCCAGTTCCAGCGAGCGGCCCGGCTCGCAGGACCGGACCGAGGTCACGTCCGACACGAGTGCGGGCCAGGTGCCGATGCTGTGGTGGATGCGGGTGCCGGGCTCGGGCCAGCCCGCGTCGACCTCGCGGATGTGGGCCGCGCCCACCACCCAGCTCGCGTAGGACCAGCCGTCCGACAGCACGGCGAACACCCGGTCCGCCGGTGCGGGCACCTGCAGGCTCACCTCGACCATGACGTGCGGGTTCCCCGGGCGGCGTGCCGGAAACTACTTCGCCCGGGTGCCCTTGAGCTTGACCAGGTCGGATTCGAACAGGTTGGCGAGCACGGCCAGACCGCCGGGCGCCTGCCGGTCGGGCCTGGCGATGTAGGACTGAGTGCTCGACGGTCGTCCGACCAGGGAGAACCGCAGCGGCCCGGTCAGGCTGTCGGTGTCCACGGCGTTGGTGTCCTGGAACGCCCGCAGCACGCCGTCCCGGCTCAGGTCGCGCGCCGCGCACGCCTTCTCCAGCACGGCGGCGAACGCGATGCCGATGGCGTACCCGTGGTCGACCGACCCGGTCGGCTTCTGGCCGGGGAACTTGCGCTCGAACTTCTGCGCCACGGCCTTCGGGCCGGGCAGGTCGGCCGCGTAGGGCGCGATCGGGGACACCACTCGAACCCGCTTGACCACGGCGTCGGCGACCGGTGAGTCGAGGATCAGGGGGTCGTAGCCGACGGCGTTGACCAGGAACGGAGCATCCCAGCCGAGCTTGTCGGCGGTGCCGACAGCGGACGCGGTCTGCGGCGGCGAGGTGCTCAGGAAGACGGCCTTCGCGCCGGCGGCCTTGAGCTCCTGGACCGGGGTGATCACGTCGGTGACGGCCTCGGGGACGGTCTTGGTGATCAGCTTCAGGCCCCACTGGTCGGCGGCGAACTGGCTGCCCTCCAGGCTGTTGCGGCCGTAGTCGCTGTCGACGTGGACGTGCCCGATGGTGTCGCCGGGCTTGAGGAGGTTCTCGCGGCGGAGGTGGTCGAGGCCGTTGATGACGTCGAGGTCGTAGGTGGTGCCGACGATCATCATGTGCGGGTTGCCGAGCAGGGACGCCGACCAGGACGCGGGCGCGACGATGGCCCGGGTCTGCATGAGGTCGGGGGCGACGGCGGCGGTCATCTGGGCGCCCGTCACGTCGATGAAGCCGAGCACCTGGGGTTCGAGCTCGAAATAGCCCTCGAGGGCGCGGTCGACGTTGTAGCCGTGGTCCTTCTGCTTCAATTCCACCTTGCGGCCGCAGATGCCGCCGCGTTCGTTCAGCTCGCTCAGGAACAGCTCGTAGCCCTTGATCCGGATCAGCGCCGACTGCGAGAACGGTCCGGTCAGGTCGGTGAGCACGCCGAGGGAGATCGTGTCCGCCGTGACCCCGGGACCGGCCTTGACCTGGGCGTTGTCCGCGCCGGCCGCGCAGCCGCCGAGGACCAGGGCGGTGACCAGGGTGATCACGAGGTTACGCACGAATGACTCCCACAAATCCGCTACCGACCAGTAGGAGTATTCGGTGCGGCCGCCAGGATGACCTCATCATGTGACATGACCCACGCCGGTGAACTTGTGGTGCGGCGATCCGTAACGCGCGCGAGCGGACCTTGACGAGCCTTTCGGAATGCATTCCGAGGGCAGCGGGGGCGGCAGGGTGAATCGGGGGACGCGGCAGTGGTGTGGACCGGGCGGGGGGTGGCTGCGCGTGAACGCGGGGGGTGCTGTCTGTGAACGATCCGGGTTCTAATACAGGGGTCGGCCGATCTCCCTGGAGTCGCACATGACACCTCCGCGCACCAGTTCTTCCGTCCTGGTCGGGCGGGGTGGTGAGTTGGCCGCGTTGGTCCGGACCGTGTCGGCGCAGCCGTCGGTGGTGCTGGTGGAGGGTGAGGCCGGGGTCGGGAAGAGCCGGCTGGTCCGGGAGTTGGTGCGGCGGCCCGAGGTGGGCGGGTTGCGGGTGTTGGCGGGGTTTTGCCAGCCCCTGCGCGAGCCCTTCCCGTACGGGGCGGTCCTGGATGCCTTGCGGACGGTGCGGGTTCGCGGGTCGCTGAGTCCGGTCACGGGAGTGCTGCGCGCGCTGGTGCCGGAGATCGCCGAGTGGTTGCCCGAGCCGCCCGCACGACCCGGTGACCCCCGGCACGAACGGCACCACCTGTTCCGGGCGGTGCGGGAGGTGTTGGCGGCGGCCGGGCCGGCGCTGCTCGTCGTGGAGGACCTGCACTGGGCGGACGACGGGTGTCGGCACCTGTTGCGGTTCCTCATGTCCGACCCGCCCGCGAACCTCGCGATCCTGGTCACCTACCGGCGGGAGGACGCGCCGGGCGGGATGGCGTTGGGCGCCGCCTACCGGCCGCCCGCCGGGGTGACCGGCGCGGTGGTGGAGTTGGGGCCGCTGGACCGCGCGCAGGTGAAGGACTTGGCGGCCGGGATCCTCGGGGTGAACGGGGTTTCCGCCGAGTTCGCGGCGAAGCTGCACGAGCGCACGGCGGGCATCCCGTTCGTGGTGGAAGAGGTGCTGCGGGTCCTGCCGGAGGCGGACTGGCGGCTGCTGGACGACGTGTCCGTGCCCGCGCTGCTGCGGGACGCGATGGCCGAGCGGCTGGACCGGCTGCCCGTCGCCGGGCGGCGGATCGCACAGGCCGCCGCCGTGCTGGGGGTGCCGGCGTCGGAGGGGTTGCTGGCACGGGTGGCGGCGGTGGAGAAGACGCGGACCGCGTTGAACCACGCCCTGCACAGCGGGGTGTTGTTCGAGCACGACGAGATGCGGTACGGGTTCCGGCACGCGCTCGCCCAGCAGGCCGTCTACGACACGCTCACCGGACCGGAACGGCAGCGGTTGCACGTCCGGGCGTTGGAGGCGCTGGAGGACGTGACGCCCCGGCCGGTGATGCAACTGGCCGAGCACAGCCGGCGGGCCGGGAGGTCGGCGGACTGGCTGCGCAACGGTGAAGCGGCGGCGGACCGGGCGTTGGAGGTGGGCGACCCGTCCACCGCGACCCACCTCTACCAGCGGCTGCTGGACGAGGCGTCGCTGACGCCCGCCGACGTGGACCGGCTGGCCGTCAAACTCGGCCAGGTGGCCCGGGGCGGGATCGACCAGCACGACCCGCGCACCACGTTGGAGCGGCTGCTGAACGACCGGCGGCTGTCCCGGGAGGCGCGCGGTGAGGTGCGGCTGAACCTGGGGTTCCTGCTGGTCCGGCAGTTCGAGAGCGTCGTGCAGGCGCGGATGCAGATCGAGCTGGCGGTCGAGGAGTTGGCCGACCACCGGCCGGACCTGGCCATGCGCGGGCGGGCCGTGCTGGGGCAGCCGTTCGTGGGCGCCACGCCGTTGGCCGAGCACCTGCGGTGGATGCGGGTGGTGGACTCGTTCATCGAGCGGTGCGACGACCCCGCCGTGCGGTACTCGTTGCTGGCCAACGAGCTGGGGTCGCGGCTGTCGATCGGCGACCGGGGCGTCCTGGCCGAGCTGGACCGGTTGCCCGCCGGGGCGGACGACGTGGAGACGCGGCGGCACCTGGCTCGCGCCAACTGCAACCTGGCCGACGCGTGCATGCTCGTCGGGCACTTCGACCTGGCGCGGGACTTCCTGGACAAGGGGCTGCGGCTCACGGTCGGCGCGGGCGTGCCGTTCACCGCGAGCACCGGCCAGTCCACCCAGATCCACCTGGACTGGTACTCCGGCGACTGGGGGTCGCTGGTGTCCCGCGCCGGGCGGCTGCTGGAGGAGTACCGGGAGCTCTTACCGGTGGCCGGCGAGATCTCGCTGGTGCTGGGGTGCCTCGCGGTGGCGCGGGGCGACTGGGAGGAGGCCGAGCGGTACCTCGCGGAGTCCGGGGTGCGGTCGGTGGAGAACTCGATCACGCCGATCGCGCTGGGCGGGTTCGCCGCGCTGACCCGGTTGTGGCTGGAGCGCGGTGACGTGGCGCGGGCGTGCGCCGAGGCGGACCGGGGTGTGGAGTTGTTGCGGCGCAAGGGGGTCTGGGCGTGGGCCGGTGAGCTCGCGCCGGCCGCCGTGGACGCCTGGTGCGCCGCCGGGCGGGTCGAGGACGCCGCCAAGCTGGTGGAGGAGCTGTCCGCCGGGATCGCCGACCGGGACGCGCCGTTGGCCGGGGTGGCGGTGCGGGTGTGCCGGGCGCTGCTGGCGGTGGCGCGGGACGAGGACGCCGTGTTCCTGTTGCAGGACGCGCGGCGGGCCGCCGACGAACTCGGGCTGGCGTACTACTCGGCGGTGCTGTCCGAGCGGATCGCGTTGTGCGGGGACGATCCCGCGGCGCTGGGCGAGGTGGCGGACCGGTTCGACGCGTTGGGCGCGAGCCGGGACGCGGCACGCTGCCGGCACCTGGTGCGCGGCGCGGGCGTGGCGACCCCGTCACGGCGGGGGCGGCGCGGCTACGGCAACGCGTTGTCGCCGCGCGAGCGGGACGTGGCGCGGCTGCTGTCGCAGGGGCACACCAACCGGGAGATCGCCGAAGTGCTGTTCCTGTCGCCCCGGACCGTCGAGCAGCACGTGGCCCGCGTCCTGCGCAAGCTCGGCGTGACCTCGCGGGCCGAACTGGTGACGTGAAGGAGGGCCCGCGTCCACGCCGCAGGCCCTCCGTCGTAGTTCAGTCGGCCGATCAGTTCATAAGTAAGAGCGTTGCCCCCACGGCATCGCCGCGGCCAGCTGGGCGCGGCGGCCGATGTCGAGCTTGCGGTAGATGCGCGTGATGTGCAGTTCGACCGCCCGGGTGGACACCGAGAAGTGCTCGGCGATCTGCCGGTTGGTCATGCCCTCCAGCATCATCAGCGCGATCCGGTGCTCGTGCGGTGTCAGCTGCTCCCGCGTCCGGGCGTCGGCGCTCTGCCCGTCGCGTGGCCGCACCATGCCGGGGACGCGTTCGCCCTCCGGCACACCCATCAGCACGTGCCACTGGCGGATGCGCACCTCCGCGATGGACTGCGAGCGCACGTACGGGTCACCGCGCACCAGGTCTCGCGCGGCGGACTCGTCGGGCACCTGGCAGATCAACAGGACGCCGGAGCCGTCGGCCCACGGTCCCGTGCCCACCAGGACGCCCTGCTCTGCGAGCGGTCGCCAGTATTCGCGATGTGCGAGATGAATGGATCTCCGCACCTGGCGCGCATCACGAAATGTCAACTCAACGGCGAAAGCCACTGGACTGATCCCCATTTCATTCCGCGGCCGACTTTCGTGACACACTCAACTGTCCCCCTAATTCAGTGTCAAGTGAGACACCTCACACGGGGGATTCCCGAAGCCTATGGGTCCTATAGCCGCTTTTCGAACCAGTGCTCCGCATAGCGGTCGTCATTGAAGGCCGGCACCTCAGCGTAACCGTGCCGGGCGTACAGCTTGCGGGCTTCCACCAGGTCAGCGCGGGTGTCGAGGCGAATGGAGGATGCGCCATTCGAGACAGCTCCGGCCTCGACGGCTACCAGGAGTGCTGCCCCGCCGCCGAGCCCGCGTGCGTCCGAATGGATGAAGAGCCGCTTGAGCTCCGCGGTTGTCGGGTCGACCATCCGGAAGCCGGCACAGCCCAGGTCGCGCCCGTCCCGGGAGGCCACGTAGAACATCGAAAGATCGTCGGTCGGGTCGTCCGCGATCGCCTGGTCCACCTCGGTGTCGGTGGCCGGGCGGCCGTAGTAGCGGCCGATGATGTCGGCCAGGTACGTCCGGATCAGGCGTACCGCAGCGGGGCTGTCGGGCGCAACGGGCTGAACGGTCCAAGTGCTCACGCGGCTATTCAACGCACGCGATGGGCCATTCGGCCACCTGGTTTTCGCCATTCCGGACGCGTGTAAAGTCCTCGCCCGTGGCAGCGCAACAGGTCCGCGTCGAGCGGGACGCGGCGGGTGTCGCCGTGCTCACCGTCGACGCTCCCCCGCTGAACCTCTACACCGCCGAGCTCCAGGACCTGCTGGACGCCGCAGTCGGCGACCTGGAGGACCGGCCCGCCCGCGCCCTGCTGATCCGGTTCGAGGGCAAGGTGGTCAGCGGCGGGGTGGACGTGCGGCTGTTCGCCGCGCAGGAGACCAGGGCGCGCGCGAAGGCCCTGTTCGACCAGATGCTCGACCTGCCCGACCGGGTCGCGGCCCTGCCGTTCCCGACCGTCTTCGCCGCGCACGGCCTGTGCCTGACGTGGGCGTTCGAGGTCGCGGTGGCGTGCGACATCCTGCTGGCCTCGGAGCGGGCGTCGTTCGGGCTGGTGGAGAAGGTCATCGGGCTGACCCCGACGATGGGCGGCACGCAGCGGCTGGCCGCGCGCGCCGGCGTGGGGCGGGCCAAGGAGTTCGTGATGACCGGCGACCGGTACGACGCGGCCACGCTGGAGCGGTGGAACGTGGTCAACCGGGTCCTGCCGCACGACGGCTTCGACGACGCGGCGCTGGAGTTCGCCACGTCCCTGGCGGCCGGTCCGACGATGGCGCACGCGGCCACCAAGCAGGTGCTGGCCTACTACGAGCGCGGCGGCGTGGCCGAGGCCAACGAGCACGTCACGTCCATCGCGGCGGACCTGTTCGAGACCGAGGACCTGCGCCACGGGGTGGCGTCGTTCCTGGCGGACGGGCCGGGCAAGGCCACCTTCACCGGTCGCTGATCCGCCGGTACTCCAGCCACCGGTCGCTGACCTGCGCCCAGATGGCCTGGTACTGGGCGAACAGCTCCTCCACCCGGGCGCGGTCGACGTCCTCGGGCTTGGTGGCGGCGATGTAGTGCGCCAGGTCGTCGCGCAGGCGGTAGAAGCGGTACTGGGACTCCTCCATCAGCACCCACAGCGACCGCCACGCGAAGAACGGCTCCAGGGCGCTGACCACGGTGGTCAGGGCGACCAGGGAGAACGCCAGGCCGGTCCAGAAGTCCAGGTCCTGCCAGCCCAGGATGATCGTGGCCGTCGCGGACAACGACAGCACCGACACCTTCAGGGCCGCCGACCGGCGGCGGAAGCGGTCCTTGCGGGACCGGCCGTACTCGGTGGCCTTCTCGATGCGCCCCAACAGGTCCAGCGCGAGTTCCGCCGGCGTCAGCCCCGCCTTGACCGGGTGATCCTTGTCCACGCACGCACCCTAACGGGGGTCGTAGACCGACGAGCCGTACCAGGCCAGCGCGGACCGGATCTCCGCCACGTCCCGCTCCCGCCGTTTGCGGTACCGCTCGTGCGAGATCGGGTACACCCGCAGGCCGCCCTTGTGGCTGTGGAAGCTGCCGCGCCCCAGCGATTCGGGCGCCTTGGCGGCCCCATGCAGCCACACCATCACCCACGGCCGCGAGTGGTGGGCGTCCACCCGGACGCGCGAGATCGCGTACCAGGGCAGGCGACGGCTCTGGGCGCCGTTGGACAGCACGATCCCGTCCGGCCCGATGTCGATGGTCAGCGGCGACCGGAGCGCCCCGACCAGCAGCCGCACCGCCACCGACGCGAACACCACGAACAACACCAGCGCCGCCGCCCGCACCCCGGCGGGCGTGTTCGCGGTGTCGCCCGCGATCGCCAGGGACAGCAGGGCGGCGCTGCCGTGCGCGGTCATCCAGCCCAGCCCGACCGCGCGGGACGTCTTGAACTGCGACCCGCTCTTCTTCACCGGCGGCGTGTAGGGCTTGATCGGCGGTACGACCCGCTGCGGCTGCGCCGGCGGCGGTTCCTCCACCAGCAGGCGGGTCGGCGGCTTGCCCGGCTCGGCCATGACCCGCGTGGGCGGCTTGGCGGGCAGGTCGCGCAGCTGGGTGTGCCGCTCCTCGACCAGCGTCCGGACCTGCGCCGGCAGCCACGACGGGTCGTTGGACGGCGGCCCGACCAGCTCCAGCAGGCGGGCGGGCGTCGGCCGGTGCGCGGGGTCGCGGACCAGGCACGGCACGATCAGCGGCACCAGCCCCGGCGGCACGCGGGACAGGTCGGGCTCCTGGTGCACCACCCGGTAGACCAGCGCCGACGTGGCCCCCTCGCCGAACGGTCCGGCGCCGGTCGCCGCGAACACCAGCACCGAGCCCAGCGCGAACACGTCGCTCTGCGGGGTGATCTTCGAGCCCACGACCTGCTCGGGCGAGAGGTAGCCGGGCGTGCCGAACACGATCCCGGCCTCGGTCAGGCCGGAGCTCTCCAGCGCGCGGGCGATGCCGAAGTCGATGACCCGCGGCCCGTCGGTGGCCAGCAGCACGTTCGACGGCTTGAGGTCGCGGTGCACCAGGCCCGCGCCGTGGATCGCCACCAGGGCCTCGGCCAGGCCGCCGGCGAGCCGGCGCACGGCCTTCTCCGGCAGCGGACCGAAGTCGTGGACGGCCTGCTGGAGGGTCGGTCCGGCGACGTACTCGGTGGCCATCCACGGCCGGTCGGCGTCCGGGTCGGCCCCGACGACGGTGGCCGTCCAGAACCCGCCGACCGCCCGCGCCATCTCCACCTCGCGCCGGAACCGTTCCCGGAACTGCGGGTTGTCGGCGAGCTCGGCCTTGGCGACCTTGACCGCGACCGGCCGCCCGCCGCGGGAGCGGGCGAGGAACACGGAACCCATCGCCCCGCGACCCAGGGCGGCGAGCAGCGTGTAGTCGCCGATCCGCTGCGGGGCGTCCGAGGGCAGTGGCTGCACACCTCCCACAGTAGAGAAACGCACCGCCCGCCGAGCGGACTCGGCCCGGTTCAGGCCGTCATCGTTATCCCCGTCACCGTTCCGCGAGGTCGAGCAACTCGGCGGCGCGCGAGTGCCACGAGTAGGTCAGCACCGACTGGCGCAGGGCGTTCGCGGGCTTGAGGCCGCCCTCGGTGAGGGTGCGGCGGACCGCCTCGACGAACTCCGCGTGCCCGGTCACCCCGCGCACCCGGTCGCGGTAGGCGTCCAGCTCGGCGAAGTCCGTGCTGACCACCGGCAGGCCCAGGGCCAGGTACTCCTTGAGCTTGATCGGGTTGGAGTGGCGGATCCAGTCGTTGTCCAGCCACGGCATGATCGCCACGTCGAACGCCGAGCCGTAGGCCGGGATGGTGTCGTAGGGGCGGAAGCCCAGCCAGTGCACGTTGGGGTACTTGTCGAAGCGCTCCATCGGGTGCGTGGCGTCGCCGATCAGCACCAACGAGACGTCCGGCAGCTCGGCCGCGAGGCGTTCCAGCAGGTCGAAGTCCACCAGGAAGTCGTCCAGCGCGCCGAAGAACCCGACCCGCGGGCCATCAACAGACCGAATGTCATCGGGCCACTCGTACTCCGGCCGCGCCGTGAAGTGGTCGACGTCCACCCCGTGGTCCAGGAAGTGCGCACGCTCTCCCGTCAGCTCACGCTCGTCGTCCATCAACACGTGGCTGACGTAGACCACGTGATCAGCCCCTCGCAACAGCTGCTGTTCCAGCCCCTGGATCGCCTCCCGGTCAGCCTCGGGAAAGTCGGAGTGCCGATCCGACCGGTTGAACACCAGACTCCGCCGACGCATAGGCGCAACAACGTCCCAGGCAGTCGGGATCGTGACCATGATCACCGGCGTCCCCAACCGCAGGAAGAACGCCACGACCCGCACCTGCGCCCGCACCAACACCGCGTTGACCCGACGCATGAAAGGCGAGCCGTAGAACGGCAACGGCAACGGTGACATGACGTAGAAGTTCGGCAACGGCTTGCGCACGAACTTCGCCACGCTCTTCAGCTTCCGCAGGATCCGCCGCGCCACATGCGTGCTGTTGCCCCGAGTGGGCATCCGCATCCCGATGCTGTTCACCACCAGCACCCGGCGACTGCCCGCCACCGACCGCATGAGCTGGAAGTCCGAGTGCGCCCGGTTGTGGTACCACCAGTCCTGAGCGGAAAAGCAAATCCACCCGGCACCGCCACCCGCCACCGGCCACTTCCGCCACCGCACCAGGTCCCGCACCGCCCGCCGGTGCTTGGCCCCGCGCGGCACCCGCAGCACCTCGTTCACCAACACGGCCCACCACATGGCGAACGCCGCCAGCCGCCCCCGCCGCTCCCGCACCATCCGCACCCGGTTGGTGGCAGCCATCGCCCACAACCAAGCAGACGTGGACTGCTCGCCCCCCAGGTGAACAGCCCTCGCACGCGGCTCGTACCGGACCGCAAACCCGCGATCCCCCGCCCGAAGCATGTACTCGGTCTCTTCGGAGTACAGGAAGTACCGCTCCTCCAACACCCCGGTGGCTTCCCGGCACTCCCGCGAGATCAGCCAAGCGGCCCCGGTGACCCAATCGGCAACCCCAGCGGTCTCATACCGCCGCCGATCCGTCACCACCTCCCCCAACGCCTCGACCCGCCCGGCCCGCTCGCCACCCACCACGGCCTCTCCCCACGCCCGCAACACCCCGGGCGCCCGCCGCAGCGACAACTGCTGCCCACCGTCAGCCGAGAACAACCGGGGCGCGACGATCCCGGTCCCCGGCATCGCCAACGCGGCCCGCAACAACACCACCGCGTCCGGCTCAAGCCGCACGTCCGGGTTCAGCACCAACACGTCACAGTCAGGCGCAGCCGCAAACCCCGCGTTCACCCCAGCCGCAAACCCGTCGTTCGACCCCCGCACGACGACCTCGGCCCAAGGCGCGACCCGCCGGACAACCTCCACCGTGTCGTCCCCGGACGCGTTGTCCACCACCACGACACGACTGTCCGGAATGGACTCCAGAGCCACCGCAACCGACTTCAAGCACTCTTCCACCACACCAGCACTGTGGTAGGTCACGATGACCACGGCGAGCGGCACGGTCTTCACTTCCCCTTCAGCCGGGTCTTCACCGCACCGGCCAACAGCCGAAACGCGAACGGCAGATCGTCCCGCAAGTACCGCTTCGCCAACCGCCGGGGCTCGAGCGCAAGCCGGTGCACCCACTCGGCCCCCATCTTCTGCACCACCCCGGAAGCTCTCTTGAACTCCCCCGCGGCCATCGGGATGCCGGCCCCACACCCCAGGTACCAGGCAGCCGGCAACAACCCCCGCAGCTCCCGAATCACCCTCTCCTGCTTGGGAAACCCCAACCCCACCAACACCAGATCAGGCTTGGCCGAGACAACCTTCGCCACCGCCTCCCCCAACAGGAGGGCATCGGAATCAAACCCGAACGGCGGCGAATCGGTCCCCACCACCCGCAACCCGGGATACCGCCCCCGCAGGACTTCGGCAGCCTTCTCCGGCACCCCCGGCTCACCCCCCAGGAGGTACACCGACCGCCCCTCCCGAGCAGCAGCCTCGGACAACGTGAACACCAAAGACGCCCCGGTAACCCGCTCCGGCACCGCCACCCCGGCCAGCCGCCCAGCCCACACCACAGGCATCCCGTCCGCGACCACCAGCTCGGCCCCGGCCACCAACGCCCCCAAGGCCGGATCCCGCGTAGCAGCCCGAACGATGTCCACGTTGGCCGTCACCACAGCCCCACCCTCACCCCGCCCCCAACACCGGACGACATGAGCGGCAACGTCAGGCTCACTGACAGCCCACACGTCAACAGCACCAACCCGCACCCGGGCATGAGGCAACGACATACCCGCGACATCGAGCCGACCCACCCCCTCGTTACCCCCCACGACCAACACCACACCCACCCTTCCGCGCGCAGCGCGTGCTTCCGGTCCTCCCCTCCGGAGCGCGCAAAGCGCGCCCACACCCCGAGCCGGGCTTCTTGCGTCATCCCCGTATGACCTGCCCGAAGGGCTACCACAGATTTCCCGGGTGCAGCCAAATTTTTTGTGAGGAACGAGCAAAAAATTTCGCGGCACCCGGGAAATCTGTGGTTGGCTTGTCCAGGTCATACGGGGATGACGCAAGAAGCCCCCGCTTGTGACCTCCCCGGAGACCTCCCAAGCCGGCTTTTCATCTTGAGAGCGCGCCAGCGCGCAATGCCCTAGAGCGCGGAGCGCAATGCCCTAGAGCGCGCAGCGCAAGTCCCAAACCGCAGTAAGAGGGGTAACGACTACGAGGTGTGACCGATAAGGGGGCATGTACGTCGCATCCGTCCGGCCGACCAACCGCGTCCGGGGCCACCTCCGGGGCAAGGTGCCGGGCACGGTCCTGGCCCTGGGCACCGTCAGCCTCCTCACCGACGTGTCGGCCGAGATGGTCACCGCGTTCATGCCCGTCTACCTGCTCTTCACGCTCCAGATGGGCTACGCGCAGTTCGGTGTCCTCGACGGTCTGTACACCGGCGCCACCGCCGTCCTCCGCCTGATCGGCGGCCACGTCTCCGACCGCACCCACCGCCACAAGGCGGTGGCCGCGACCGGTTACGGACTGTCCGCAGCCACCAAGCTGCTCTTCCCCCTCGTCGGCGCGAACGCGTTCGGCATCGGCGCGACCCTGGCCGCCGACCGCGCCGGCAAGGGCCTGCGCACCGCCCCTCGCGACGCCCTGATCTCCCTGGCCACACCCGCCCCCTCCCTCGGCACCGCCTTCGGCGTCCACCGCACCATGGACACCATCGGCGCACTCCTCGGCCCCCTGGTGACCTTCCTCCTCCTCCAGCAAATCGGCATGGTCGCCGGCCCGGTATTCGTCATCAGCGCGTGTTTCGCGGCAGTGGGCCTGATCGTCCTCATCGCATTCGTGCGCGAAAACCGCACCCGAAGCACCCCCGGCCCCCGCCCGTCCATCAAGGCAGGCCTGGCCCTGCTCAAGAACGCCGACTACCGCAAGGTGGCCATCCTCTCCGCCACCCTCGGCCTGGCCACCCTGTCCGACGCCTTCGTCTTCATCCTGATCCAGAAATCCACCGCCATCTCCCCCTCCTACCTCCCCCTGCTCCCCCTCGGCACCGCACTCGTCTTCCTCCTGACCGCCACCCCGCTCGGCATCGTGGCGGACAAGATCGGCCGCTGGCGCGTGTTCCTGGCCGGGCACGTCCTCCTCCTGGCCGTGTACGTGCTCCTCCTCGCCCCGAACTCCGGCTACCTCGGCATGGCGATCGCGCTCCTCCTCCACGGCCTGTTCTACGCGGCGACCGACGGCGTCCTCTCGGCCCGGATCAGCACCCTCGTCCCCGAGTCCCTCCGCGCGTCCGGCCTGTCCGTCGTCCAGACCGGCCAAGCCCTGGCCCGCCTGGTCTCGTCGGTCGCGTTCGGCTTCCTGCTCCAGTTCGCCACCTTCGGCACCGCCGTCTACAGCGCCGTCGCCGCACTGCTCATCGCCCTCGTCATCGCCTGGCGCCTGCCATAAAACCTCAGCAACCCTCAGCGCCCCTCAGCAACCCTCAGCAACCCCCGGCGAACCTCTCAGCCACAAAAAGAACTCGGCCCGTGCACCCACCGCACGGGCCGAGCCAGAACCAAACACCGAACCGCTTACAGCAACACGATCGACCCGTGCGCCACCGAAGGCCCGTGCGTGCTGTCCCCGGGGAACGCCGCCGTGTACCCCTGCAACAACGTCGCCAGCCCCACCAACAACGGCACGTTGGCGTCACACGAGGCTTTCCCGTACGTGTTGGTCACCGCGGTGCACAGCGCCTGACCCTTCACCGTCCGGAACGCCACCGTCTTGCCCGCCACCGGCCGCCCGGTGTGCGACTCGGTCAACGTGGCGTCCATGCCCCGCACGGTGAACCCGAGCAACCGCAGCTGCAAGGTCGCCTTCCCACCGACCAGCTTCGTCGGCGCGGGCGGCACCCCGTGGATCGCGATCCCCACCGGGTTCACGCCCACCGAGATCGTGTTCACCACGGTCAACCCAGCGGTATCCACAATGGACACCGAGTTGCTGTTGAAGTTGGTCACGTAAGCCCGAGCACCGTCCGGCGTCAACGCCACCCCGATGGGCCGATCCCCGACCCGGATCGCCAGGACCGGGGCCATCGCCGGGATGTCCAGCACCGACACCGAGTCGTCCTCGCTGTTGGTCACGAACGCGCGCTTGCCGTCCGGCGAGATGGCCACCCCGTGCGGGATGAAGCTGACCGGGATCGTCCCCACCACGGACAGGGAAGCCACGTCCACCACAGCCACGTTGTTGGAGAACTTGTTGACCACCAACAACTTCGCGCCATCGGGCGTCACAGCGACCGCGGTCGGCGTGTTGCCCGTCGGGATCTCGGTGACCTCGGCGTTGGTCATCGTGTCCACCACGGACACCGTCCCCGCGCCGACCACGTCGTGCGCGACGAACAGCTTCTTGCCGTCCGGCGTGATGGCGACACCGTCCGCGTTCGGGCCGACGTCGATGGTCTCGGTCGCGGTCAGCGTGGCGGCGTCCACCACGGACACCGTGCCGGCGCGGTAGTTCGACACGTACACGTGGCCGCCGCTGGGCGACACCACCACACCCGCCGGGCCGTCACCGACCGGCACGGCCGCGTCGATCGTGTTGGTGGGCGTGTCGATGACCGTGAGCGTGTTGTTCCGAACGTTCGTCACATACCCGCGCGCGCCGTCGAACGCGACGCCGACGCCGTAAGGCGAATCACCGCCCGCGTCCGACAGGGTGCTGGTCAGGGTGTCGGTGGCGGTGTCCAGGACGGACACACCACCACCGTTGTTCGCGATGTAGCCGAGCACCCGGGTGGGTGCGGCCACGGCCGACGCGGACGGCACGAGCAGGGCAGCGCCCAAGGCTGCGACACCGCACAGCGCGGGCATCTTGCGGATCGGTCTGAGCCGTTCTGTTCCGGGCACTTTCGGCCTCCAAGTCGACTGGGATCCCGCATTGCCCCAATCGCCGTAGTGGTCCCGTCCGTTAGCCAGAACCGAAATCCAAGCCCTCAGAACCGGTACACGTGAACCTGGTAGGCCCCGAAGTCGTCAACGATCTTTCCATTCTCAATGGATACAGTGCGATCTTCGCCCACCACGGACGCAGTCCCCGACTGCACCGGCACACCGATCTCCACCCGCGCCGCACCACTGCGCGGCACCTTCGTGTTCCCGTCCGTCTGCGCGATCACCCACCCAGCGCCGTCAACCTGCTTGTGCAGCACGGACACCGGGATCCCGTTGTCGCTCTTGGCCGTCACCCCGGGCAGGCTCACCGCGTTGAGCACCGGCGCCAACGACTTCAGGCGCGCGTTGACCGACTTCACCCGCGCGGTGATCTCCGGACGCGTGAGCACACTGCTGTACTCGCCCTTGCCATCGGTGTAGAAGCTGTGCGCGAAGTAGTTGATTCCCGTGGCACCGTGGAGGATGGTGTTCCACACGGCAGATTCGAGCTGGTCCGGTGTGATGGTCTCGCCGTGCGTGTGCGGGTGCCCGGTCTCGACGAACCCGTACAGCGGTTTGTCCGGTCCGCACCACTTGCGCATGGTGTCGATGACCTCGCCGTAGCTGAACGCGCCCACCCGGTCGCCGCGGTCGGGGTGGGTCCACCCGTAGTAGTCCGCCGACGCGATGTCCGCCGCCGAGCAGTAGGTCTTCATGTCCTCTTCGTAGGACTTCTCGATGTACCCGTACCCGACGCCGCCGTCCGGGGTGCCCATCCACACGCCGAAGTTGATGTAGGTCGGCCGGGACGGGTCCTTGGCGCGGGTCTCGTCGGACTTCTTCAGGATCGCCGAGGGCTGCATCTCGGGGTGGAACACGTCGCCGTAGACCTTGTTCATGTCCGGCTCGTCGGCGACCAGGTAGCCCACGTAGTTGCGGGCGTGCGCGGTGTCGGCCAGGACGGTGTCCACGCGCTTGGGGTCGAGGTAGACCCGCCAGTCGGTCTGGAGCAGGCCCTCCTGCCGGAGGTACCACCACTCGTCCTCCCACAGCCCGAGACCGACGTCGATGCCGATCTCGGGGTAGGCCTTGCCGAGCTTGACGCCGTTCTCGACGCCCGAGGGGTCCTGCATCCACACCGTGATCGGGAAGACGTTCGGGTCGCCGGTCGGGTTGGGGCCGTTGGCCCACTTCTTGTAGTAGTCGACCACCGGCGGCTGCGTCGCGGGCGACGACGACGGCGGCGGTTCGGCCTCGGCCTTGCACGCGGTGGCGGTGAGCAGAACGGCCAGCGCGACGAATCGGGCACGAGCCATGACGGTTGTCCTTAGTCCGGCGGTTGTGCGGTTCAGCGGCTCGCCAGCACCCGCTTGGCCTTCTCGAAGCCGTCCGGTCCCAACAGCCGCATCGCCGCCGTCTTGGCCAAGTATCTGGCTCCGTCACGGGCCACCCGCAAGGGATGTCCCACGAACCGGTCACGGGCCAGGACCCGGCGGTCGGGCTCCGGCACGTCGTCCAGCGCGTCGCCGAACAGCGGCCGGTGCGGGGTCGGCGACACGAGCCGGCCGCGCGTGCGGTTGCTCACGTTGCCGCCGTGCACGACCTGGAGCCAGCCGGGCGCGCCGCCCAGGGACCGGACCTCGGCGTGCCGGTGCAGCCGGTTGTGCCAGTCGGCCCAGCACGTGATCGGGGCGTCCCAGGACTCCAGCACCGAGGCGAACGCGTTGTCCGGGTCGCGGTGCGCGTACAGCCCGGTCGGGCTCTTGACCAGGCCGTTCGCCAGGTACAGCGCGGTGCGCGGTGCGGTCGTGCGGACGGCCTGGAGGCGGGCGACGAAGTCGGTGGCGAGGCCGTCGTCGTTGTCGAGGTTGGTGGTCAGCAGGGCGTCGCCCCTGGTCGGGAACAGCTTGGCGATGTCCTCCAGCAGCTCCTCCCGGCTGACCTGCTCGCGGAAGATCGGTGTGTAGGTGTCACCGTGCTCCCGGATGCGGTCCTTGAGCCACTCGGGGCTCTCGGGGTCGAAGTAGATGATCCACCGGAAGTCCGCGGACGTCTGCGCGCGCACCGACGGCAGGCAGTACCGCTCGAACAGCCCGACGCGCTCGGTCAACCACCCCTCCCGCGCCCGGACGACGCTCTCCGCGCCGACCGAGGGCAGGTTGAAGCGCGTCAGAACAACGTGGTCCATCAACGACCCCTTCCCGTTGCCCACTACATCGGGATCCAGCTCGAGCTGTTATCGCCGGCGAGTTAACGATCCGTACTGGCCCCCGCTAACGATCCGTGCGCGCGCACGATGTGTAGGGCGTGACTGAAGCCCCGACACGACCCACGGTCGACGTCGTCATCCCCTGCTACAACTACGCGCGGTTCCTGCGGGCCTGTGTGCGCAGCGTGCTGGACCAGCCCGGCGTGGACGTGCGGGTGCTGGTCATCGACGACACGTCCAGCGACGACACGCCCGAGGTCATGGCCGAGCTGATGGCCGCCGACCCGCGGGTCGAGGGCCGCCGCCACGAGGTCAACCAGGGCCACATCGCCACCTACAACGAGGGCCTGCTGGAGTGGGCCAAGGCCGACTACACCGTGCTGCTGTCCGCTGACGACCTGTTGGCGCCGGGCGCGCTCGCCCGTGCCGCCGCGGTCTTCGAGGCGAACCCGAACGTCGGCATGGTCTACGGGCGGGTCGTGTACTACTCCGACCACGACGACCTGCCCAAGATCGTCACGCCCCCGGCCGGCACGACGGTGTGGTCCGGTGTGGACTGGATCGAGAACCGTTGCCGCACCGGGCAGAACGTGCTGTCCTCGCCCGAGGCCGTGGTGCGCACGTCGGTGCAGCAGCAGGTCGGCGGCTACCGGCCGGACCTGCCGCACGCCGGCGACCTGGAGATGTGGATGCGGATCGCCGCCGTGTCCGACATCGGGTACGTGCGCGGCAAGCCCGCCGCGTACTACCGGGTGCACCAGCAGAGCATGTTCCGGACGCAGTTCTCGTCGGTGTTCGCCGACCTGGAGCAGCGACAGGCCGTGTTCGACCGGTTCTTCTCCGAGCACCCCGACCTGCCACCGCGCCTGAAGCACCTGGCCAACCGGTCCATCGCCAAGGACGCCCTGTGGCGGGCCGTGCGCGCCTACGACCGCGACAAGCTGGCCGAGATCCCGGTGGAGGAGCTGGTCGAGTTCGCCCGCTCGGTCTACCCGCACGCCGAGCGACTGCCCGAGTACCGGGCGTTGCGGCGGCGCAGGGCGCTGGGGGCCAAGCTGTGCAGCCGCACCCAGGTCTTCGTCGGCGCGCACCTGGTCAAGCGCGGGCGGGGCCTGGTCGGCAAGCAGGTCTGGAAGTGGCGCGGCCAGTGACCACGCTGGAGCGCAAGGTCAGCTCGGCGATCCGGTGGAGCGCGATCAACAGCCTCCTCCAACGGGTGTCGCAGGTCGGTGTCGGCGTCCTGCTGGCGCGGCTGATCGCGCCCGAGCAGTTCGGGGTGTTCGCGGTCGCGCTGGTGGTGCTCAACATCGTGTTGAGCGTCAGCGAGATGGGCGTGAGCGTGGCCCTGGTCCGCACGGACGAGCCGGTCGAGCAGATCGCGCCGACCGTGACCACGGTGTCGATCCTCTCCGGGTGCCTGTTGTGCGGCATCTGCGTGGTCGGCGCGCCGTTCTTCGCCGACGCGATGGGGACGCCGCAGGCCACGGGCGTGATCCAGCTCATGTCGGTGGCGCTGGTGATCGCGGGCGCTTCGGCCGTGCCGGGCGCGATGCTGCAACGGGAGTTGCGGCAGGACCACAAGTTCGCGGCGGACACGTCGGCGTTCGTCGTCGGGACCGCCGTCGTGGTGGTGCTGGCCCTGCTCGGGTTCGGGGCGTGGAGCCTGGCGTGGTCGCGCATCGCGACCAACCTGACCGCCGCCGTGGTGATGTTCGCGTTCACCAAGGAGCGTTACCGGCCGGGGTTCGACCCCCGCCGCGCCCGCGAGCTGCTCGGGTTCGGGCTGCCGCTGGCCGGGGCGTCGCTGCTGATCTTCGGCGTGCTCAACGTGGACAGCATCATCGTGGGCAGCGTGCTGGGCACCGTGCCGCTGGGGTTCTACCTGCTGGCGACCAACCTGGCGAACTGGCCGGTGGGGGCGTTCTCGCAGCCGGTGCGCAGTGTGTCGCTGGCCGCGTTCTCCAAGCTGCGGGACGACCCGGAGGCGTTCCAGCGGGCGTTCGGGCGCGCTCTGGGCTTGTTGGCCCTGTTCACCGTGCCGGCGTGCGTGCTGCTGGCTTCACTCGCCGATCCCCTCGTCCGCACGGTCTACGGCGAGCGTTGGGCGCCCACGGCGGCGGCGTTGGCGGCGTTGGTGCTGCTGGGCGCGCTGCGCGTGGCGCTCGAACTCGGTTACGACTACCTGGCCAGTGCCGGGCGGTCGCGCGCGATCCTGGTGATCCACGTCGTGTGGCTGGCCGCTCTGGTGCCGCTGCTGGCGTTGGGCGCGCACCTGGACGGGATTCGCGGGGTGGCGCTCGCGCAGAGCGTGGTGGTGCTGGTGTTCATCGTGCCCGCGTACTTGATCGCGTTCCGGCCTTACGGGGTGCGGGCGCGGGCGTTGGGCGCGGCGGTCGCACGGCCGGTGCTGGGCGGTGTGGTCATGATCGCCGTCGCCCTGGCCGTGCAGTGGTTCGTGGCGGACGCGTTGTGGCGCCTGCTGATCGGCGGGGCGTTGTCGCTCCTGGCTTATGCCGTCGTCGTGTTCCCGCTGCGCCACGAGGCGCTGAGTCTGCTGCGAAGGGGTTAGCGTGAAGCCTGTCCAGGTGATCCGGCGCCGAGCGCACCAGGTCTCGCGGATCGTGCGGGAACAGGGCGTGCGCGGGGTCAGCGCCCGTGCCCTGCGCATGGCCGCCAAGCGCCTCGGCGCGGACTCCGAGGTCTTCCCCGTGCGCTTGGAGGACGTGCGCGCGGCGGACCTGGGTGAGCGCCGGCCCGTCGTGGTCCCGCCCGTGCCGGCCGACGGCTCGCTGACGATCAACTGGATCAGCACCCCGCCCGCTCCCGGCTCCGGTGGCCACACGACGATGTTCCGGCTGATCCAGCACTTGGAGTCCTTGGGGCACACGTGCCGGCTGTACCTGTACGACGTGTACGGCAGCCGGGCGGTCGACCACGAGCCGGTGATCCGGGCCGCGTACCCCGGTTTCCGCGGCCCGGTGCTCGACGTGACCGCGGGGATGGCCGACGCGCACGCCGTGTTCGCGACCGCGTGGATGACCGCGTACCCGGCGTTCAACGACCGGTGCGCCGGCAAGCGGTTCTACCTGGTGCAGGACTACGAGCCGTGGTTCTTCCCGGTGGGCGGACTGTCGGCGCTGGCGGAGAACACGTACCGGATGGGCTTCCACGGCTTCACCGCCGGCCGTTTCCTGGCGGAGAAGCTGCGCACCGACGTCGGCATGCCCGCGGACTGGTTCGACTTCGGCTGCGACGCCGACCGTTACCACCTCCGCGAGGGTGTTGCCCGCGACGGCGTCGTCTTCTACGCACGCCGGCTCGCTCCGAGACGGGCGATCGAAGTCGGCCTGCTGGCGCTGGAGGTGTTCGCCGAACGCCACCCGGACATCGCGATCCACACCTACGGCGAGAAGATCGGCTCCCTGGGGCCGAAGCACGTGGACCACGGCCTGGTCACGCCCGACCAGCTGAACGACATCTACAACCGTTGCTACGCCGGGCTTTCCCTGTCGATGACCAACGTGTCGCTGGTGCCGCACGAGATGCTCGCCGCCGGCTGCATTCCGGTGGTCAACGAGGCCAACCACAACCGGGTAGTCCTGGACAACGACCACGTCCGCTACGCCCCCGCCACCCCGCACGACCTGGCCCGCGCACTGTCCGATGTGGTCACCACGCCCGATTTCGCCGCGCTGGCCCAGGCGGCTTCCGCCAGCGTGTCCGGCCGTTCCTGGGACGCCGCCGGGCACGAACTGGAGAAGGTCCTGCGCCGCGAACTCCTGGTCTAGGCACCAGCGGCTTCCACGGCGTCCGCGATGGCGCCACCGTGGTCGTGCGCCCACGTCGTCAGTACCTCGATGGGCTCGACCAGCGTCCGGCCGAGCTCGGTCAGGCTGTACTCGACGTGCCGCGGGGCCGCGGCGTGCCGTTCGACCAGGCCGTACTGCTGGAGCCGGCGCAGCGTCTGGGTGAGCACCTTGCGGGAGATCCCGCCACCGATGAGGTCCACCAGCTCCCCGTGCCGGCGGGGTTGCCGGCTGAGCCCGAACACGACGAGCACCGCCCACTTGTCGGAGATGATCTCGACCGCCAGGCGCGTCGGGCAGTCGACGAGGAAGGCCGGTCCGGCCGCGTTCTGCATGGGAGTCGAAGGTACCAGGAGGTAACTCAAGGCTCCGTAGCGTCTTTCGCGCAGCCACAAGCGAAGGAGCCACACCATGCCACGAGTCGTCGTGTTCGACGAGTTCGGCGGACCGGACGTCCTGCACGTCGTCGAGCAGCCGGTGATCGACCCGGGCCCCGGCGAGGTGCGGGTCAGGATCGAGGCGTTCGCCGTCAACCCGCTGGACCGGATGATGCGCTCCGGCACCTCCCCCGCTCCCGTCCCCCTGCCCCGCGCCCGCCTGGGCGTCGAGGGGACCGGCGTGGTCGACGCGCTGGGCCCCGGGGTGACCGGCTTGGCGGTAGGCGACCCCGTCGTCCTGGCGGCCGTCCCCGACGCGACCACCAGGGGCACCTACGCCGAGTACACCACCGTCCCTGCGAGCCGGGTCGTGCCCCGGCCGGCCGGGCTCAGCGTTCCGGAGGCGGCGGCCGTCTGGGTCGCGTACTCCACCGCGTACGGCGCCCTGGTCGAGAAGGCGGGGATGCGCCCCGGCGACCACGTGCTCATCACCGCCGCGTCCGGCGGCGTAGGCCGGGCGGCGGTGCAGATCGCCAACCACCTCGGCGCGGTCCCCATCGCGCTGACCCGGCACACCGCGAAGAAGGACGACCTGCCCGCCGCCGCCGTGATCGCCACCGACCAGGAAGACGTGGTCGAAGCCGTCCACCACCACACCCACGGCGCCGGCGCCGACATCGTCCTGGACGTCGTCATGGGCCCCGACCAGCAGAACCTCATCAAGGCGACCCGCCCCGGCGGAACCCTGGTCGCCGCCGGCTTCCTCGACCGGCGCCCCACCCCCTTCCCGGCGGGCACCCCGCTCACGATCTACAGCTACCGCAGCTTCGAACACACCCTCGACCCGGTCGTGGTGCGGCGCATGGCCGCCTTCCTGAACGCCGGCGTCCGCCTGGACACGCTGCGGCCCGCCGTCGACGCGGTGTTCACGCTGGACCAGGTGGTCGAGGCCCACCGCCACCTCGACAAGGGCCTCCACACCGGGAAGATCGTCGTCACCACCTAGACCGCCGGCGGTTCCCGGGGACGGGTCAGGGGCGAACCGGGGTGATCACCGATGGGCGGCGGCGGCTCCGCACAGCAGAGTCGACGCCGTCACCAAGATCACCTCGCACCTCGGAGCAGCCCACGATGCGCACACCCCGCGCCACCGCCGCCCTGGCGCTCGCCACCGCCGTCGCGATCGGCGCGGTGTCGCCCGCGACCGCCGCCCCGTCCGGCGTGCGGGACGTCCTCGACCGGTTGCCCGACGACGTCGTGGCGGGCGCGCTGGTCAGGTGGGACGGTGTGGGGGCCGCGGCCGGTCCGGTCACCGCCGACGCCCACTTCCGGATCGGCAGCGTCACGAAGGTGTTCACCAACACCCTGGTGCTCCAACTCGTCGCCGAACACCGCGTGGACGTCGATGCGCCGGCGCGGTCCTACGTCCCGGACGTGGTGCCCCCTGCGTATCACGGCGTCACCGTGCGTCACCTGCTCAACCACACCAGCGGCCTGCCCAAGCCCGCGGCAGGACCCGGTCCGGCAGACGGTCCCGGGTGGTGGCGCGTGGCCGTCGCCCCTCGGGACGCCCTGCGCGACTCGTTCGCCGCGGCCACCGGAACGCCACCCGCGCCGGGCTCCGAGCAGCAGTACAACGGGCTCAACTCGCTCGTCCTCGGCCTGCTCGTCGAACAGGTCACCGGCCACTCGTTCACCCACGAACTGCGACACCGGATCATCCGGCCGCTGCGGCTGCGGCACACCAGCCTCCCCTCCGCCGACGACCTGGAGATCCCCTCGCCCCACGCCCGGGTGCACGTCGACGGGTACGACGTGACCGAGCAGAGCCCGTACCCGTGGGCCGAGGGCGGCATCATCTCCACCGCCGCCGACCTCGACCGCTTCCTCGTCGCGTTGTTCCGGGGCCGCCTGCTGCCGCCCGCCCAGCAGCAGCTGCTGTTCGACGTGCCGAACGTGCCGGGCGCCGCGACCAACACGCGGTACTGCTTCGGCACCGAGGCGTGCTACAGCGCCGGCGGTTTGATGCGCTACCGGCTCGCGAACGGCGAGCACGCGTGGGGCAAGACCGGCTCCCGGCCCGGCTTGGACAACGGGTTCTTCGCCACCCGCGACCTCCGCCACCGCGTCGTCTACTCGCTGAACCCGACCGGCCGGGGCTCCGACCTCGGCCACGTCGTGGCGATCGTCAGCGCCGGTCTCACCGGTTGACCGTGTCGCCGACCTAGATCGGGGACGGTGAGGTGGCGTCCTTGATCACCAGGGTCGCCGGGCTGGAGCCGTCCGCCGGGACGGTGTGGATCGCGGACAGCTTGGTGTCCTTCGGGACCGCCGCGAAGGCCAGGCGGTCGTTCGACAGCCAGGTCGCCTGGTCGTCCACGCCCGCCGTGCCCGGCAGGCGGCGTTCCTCGCCGGTCTTCAGGTCCAGCACCGCGAGGTCCCACGGACCCAGGCGGCCGATCCGCTTCTTGTACGCCACCTTGGTGCCGTCCGGGGACAGGGACGGGCACTCGGCGTCACGGCGCAGTGACGTCACGCGACGGGTGGTCAGGTCGCCCTTCACCAGCCAGGTGAAGCCGCCCGACGCCAGGGTGGCGTAGAAGGTCCGGTCGTCCGCGCCGACCGTCAGGCCCCAGTAGTTCGCGTCCTGCGCGGTCAGGGCCGTGCCCTCCACCTCGGCCTGGAAGCCCTCCAGGGACTCGACCACCTCGCCGGTGCTCACGTCGAAGTAGCCGGTGCGCGTCGAGAACCCGCCGGGCACCAGGTACGAGTCACCGGTGACAAAGGACGTCCACGACACGACCCGACCCGATGCCGACACCTTCGCCCGGCTCGGCACACCCGGCAACGGCACGGTGCGCAGCACGGTCCCACCCCGGGAAATCTCGGCCGCGTAGGTGGGGCCCGGACCGGCCAGGCGCAGGCACACCGTGGTCCCACCCGCCCGGTACACGCGTTGGCAGGTCAGGTCCGTGCCACCGCGCGCGTCCGGGGACGCCAGGGCGACCTGCTCGACCCGGCTGCGGCCGTCGGCCAGTTCGACGAACATCAGGTCCGCGTCCGCCGAGGCGGCCGGCACGACCGGTCGATCGGTGACGACCCTGGTCACGTACACCACACCGGCCGCGACGACCAGTACGATGGCGACGACGGCGAGCACCACGCGCCGCGAGCCCAAACTCCATCACCACCTGTAACGACCGGGCCGGAGTCGGCCGATTTCCACAGTAACAAGCCCCTGCGGGCACGCACTCGGGGTAAACGCGGATCGGGGAGCGGATGGACTTCTGGGGCGCCGTGCGGACGCTGCGGAGGCGGTGGTACATCGCCGTGCCGTCGGCGGTTGTCGCGGTCGCGGTGGCGGCGGGCATCTTCCTGTCCATCCCCACCCGCTACCAGTCCTCGGGTGTGATGGTGCTGACCACCCCGGCGGCGGGTGGCACGTTCTCGCAGAAGGTCACGCCCGAGGAAGCGGTGAAGATCAACCCGCTGCTGGCCTTCGACGGCAGCCTGGCCACGACCTCGCAGATCCTGTCGCAGATCCTGGCCGACCCGAAGACCCGCGAGAAGCTCGGCATCGTCAAGGGCTCGCCGCTGAACTACACGGCGACCGGCGGCGGCCAGAACGGCCCGTTCCTGTTCGTCACCGCGGACAGCGACACCCCCGAGGCGGCCGAGAAGCTGGTCACGACGGTCCTGGACTTCGCCACCAAGGAACTGGAGGACCAGCAGCGCAAGCTGAAGGCGCCGGAGTCGACGTTCATCACCTCGCAGGTGATCGTCAACCCGACCGAGGCGGAGGCGCAGATCGGCGGCAAGGTCCGCTACGCGGGCGCCGCCTTCGTCCTGCTGATGCTGCTGACCACAGCCGCAACCTTCGGCTCGGACAGCGTCCTGAACCACCTCCGCCGCCGCCGAGAAGCCACCGCCAAGGCCGCCACCGACGACGCCCCCTCGCCCACCGACGAGGACACACCCAAGCCCGCCCCGGCCGCCCAGCCCGCCGCCCAGCCCGCCGCCCAGCCTCCCACCGCGCCCCACGCCCCGACCGGGCAAGCACCCTCCGCGCAGCCCACCGGCACTCAGCCCACCGGCACTCAGGCCGCAGCCGGCGGGTCGAACGGCCAGCCCAGGCCCCCGGTCTCGGGCCAGCCGCAGCCCGCGCCGCACCCCGGTCAGCCGGTACCCAACGGCGTCCAACGCCGCCCACCCGGCCCGCCCGTGCACCGCCCCACGGCCAGCGAGCAGACCGTGAAGGTGCAGGCACCCAAGCCGCAGGCCCAGCCCACGGCCAGCGAGAAGACGGTGAAGATCGCCGTGCCGCCGCCCAAACCGGCATGGCCGACCAACGACGACGGCTCTTGACTCCGCAGCACACGCCGCAGCGCACGCACGTCCGGCGGCGTGCGGACGGAGCCACGCTCGTCTGCGTCTACCTCGTCGCCCTCCTGATCGTCCCGGCCCGGCTCGTGCTGTCGTTCGTGCCGATGACCCTGCCGCCCGCGCTGGTCGTAGCACTGCTGCTGGGCGTGCTGTGGCTGTCCGCGCAGATGGTCGACACCCTCGGCATGGGCAAGGGCCGCAACCTCGTCCGGACCGCCATCGGCCTCTACCTGGCCGCGCACCTGGCGACCTACGCGGTGGCGACGCGGCGGTGGCTGCCGACCGACGAGCTGACCGTGGCCGACTCCAGCATCGTGCGCATCACCGCGACCATCGCGCTGGCGGTGTTCATCTGCGACGCCGTGCGCACCCGCGAGCGCCTGGACAAGGTGCTCAAGCTGATCCTGGCGTGCGCGGCGGTGATCGCGTTCGTCGGCTTGGTGCAGTTCGGGCTGGGCGTGGACCTGGCGAGCTACGTGAGCATCCCCGGGCTGCGCGCGCAGGAGAACGGTTACGCCGTCATGGAGACCCGGTCGATCTTCCGGCGACCCACCGGCACCACCAACCACCCCATCGAGTACGGCCTGATCTGCGCGATGGCCGTCCCGCTGGGCGCGCACTACGTCTTCCGCGCCCGGGACGAGGGCACCCCGCACGTGCGCTGGCTGGTGTGCCTGGGGCTGTGCGGCCTTGGCGCGATGACCGCGTTGTCCCGCACGGCGATCCTGGGCATGACGGTCGCCGGCATCATCATGGTGATCACCCTGCCCCGCCGCCAGCGCATCACCGCAGCGATCGTGGGCGGCGGCTTCTTCCTCGGCGCGGCGGTCGCGGTACCGGGCCTGTTCGGCACGCTGCGCGGCATGTTCTCCAACATCGAGGACGACCCGAGCGTGAAGGCGCGCACCGCGGACTACGCGGCGGCCTCGGAGCAGATCGACCTGAACCCGTTGCTGGGCAGGGGTTTCGGCACGTTCCTGCCGACCAAGTACACGATCCTGGACAACCAGTTCCTGCTGACCCTGATCGAGAACGGCTACCTGGGCATGTTCGCCCTGATCGGCATGTTCCTGGCGGCGGCGTTCGCGGTGGTCCGTGTCCGCATGATCAGCAAGGACGAACACCTGCGCGGCCTGGCCGCGTGCGCCCTGTCGGCAGTGCTGGCCGGCGGCATCGCGTCGATCACCTTCGACCTGCTGGGCTTCGGCGTGGCAACGGGCCTGGTCTTCACCTACATCGGCCTAGCCGGCGCCATGCTCCGCATCGCCCGCGAGGAATCCCAAACCCCCCAGGCCCTCACAACCTAGCCACCGCCCGACGCGCGCAGCGCGGCGCTTTTCGTGTGGTGGTCCCAACCACAGGTGGAGGGCCTCGGTTCCCCCGCCGTATGGCCTGCCCGAAGGGCTACCACAGATTTCCCGGGGTGCAGCCGAAAGTTTTTGCGAGGAACGAGCAAAAAGTTTTAGCGGCACCCCGGGAAATCTGTGGTCGGCTCCGCCAGGCCATACGGCGGGGGAACCGACGCCCTTCACCCCCCGCTGGCGGCCTGCCGCGCGGCGAGCGCTGCTTGTGATCTTGAGAGCGCGCCAGC
Source organism: Saccharothrix variisporea (assembly GCF_003634995.1). Taxonomy (GTDB): domain Bacteria; phylum Actinomycetota; class Actinomycetes; order Mycobacteriales; family Pseudonocardiaceae; genus Actinosynnema; species Actinosynnema variisporeum. Next base: position 2,371,000 of record NZ_RBXR01000001.1, read on the forward strand.
GCGTAACGCTTTAAGCTCTCAAACCTCTTGAACGAGACCCTTGTCGCCCTCGACGTACCGGTTGCCGCACTCAGGGCAGCTCAACGCACCATCCAACCGGTGGCCGCAAGCACACACCCACCCCTTGTGAACAGCCGGATTGCCCGCCACGAACGAGTGCGCGGCCACATCCCGCGTCACCACCGCACCCGCACCGGCGAAGGCGTACTCGCCGATCTCCACCCCGCACACCACAACCGTCCCAGCACCCAGCGAAGCCCCGCGACGCACCACAGTGGACAGCAGCTCGTCACCGGTCTTCCGGATCGCCGCACGCGGCCGCAAGTCGTTGGTGAACAACACGTTCGGCCCGAGGAACACCTCGTCCTCGCACACCACCCCGTCGAACACCAGGGTTCCGTTCTTCACCGTCACCCGGTCGCCCAGCACCGCCCGGCCCTCGACGAAAGCGCCGTCGCAGATGTTGCAGTCCCGACCGATCCGCGCGCCAGGCAGGACGTGCGCGAACGCCCACACGCGCGTCCCGTCCCCGACGTCGGAACTCTCGCACAACCCGCGCGGGTGCACGTACACGCTCATCGCACGGCCTCCGCCAACGCCTCCGCCAACGCCTCGACCACCCGCTCCTGCTGCGCCGCCGTGATCTCCGGGAACAGCGGCAGGGACAAGATCTCCCCCGCCACCGCCTCAGCCACCGGAAAGTCCCCGGCCGCGTGCCCGAGGCAGTCGAACGCGCCGGTCAGGTGCACGGGCGTCGGGTAGTGGATGCCCGCACCGATCCCGGCCGCGTGCAACGCCGACAGCACCCGGTCCCGCTCCGGCACGCGCACCACGTACAGGTGCCACACCGGCAGGTTGCCCTCCAGCACCACGGGCAGGGTCACACCGGACACAGAGGCCAGCAGGGCCGAGTACCGATCAGCCGCCACACGGCGAGCGGTGTTCCAGGCTTCCAACCGACGCAGCTTCGCCGACAGGACCACGGCCTGCAAGGTGTCCAGGCGGCTGTTAAAGCCCAACACCGTGTGCTCGTACTTGCGCGGCGACCCGTGCTCACGCAGCAACCGGACCGACGTGGCCAGGGTGTCCGACGACGTCAACACCGCCCCACCATCACCGTATGCGCCCAGGTTCTTGCCGGGGTAGAAGCTGGTCGCGGCGATGTCCCCCAGCCCACCCACAGGAACACCGAACCGCCGGGCCCCCTGGGCCTGGGCGGCGTCCTCGACGATCGGCAGGCCGAACGACCGCAGCTCCTCCACCGGCGCGGCCTGACCGTACAAGTGCACGGGGATGATCGCCTTGGTCCGCGGAGTCACAGCCTCAGCGATCAAAGCAGGGTCGATCAGCCCGGTCGAAGCCACGCAGTCGACCAGGACCGGAGTGGCACCCGTACGGGCCACGGCCTCCGCGGTCGCGATAAAAGTGTTCGCCGGCAACACGCATTCGTCGCCGTGCCCGACCTCCAACGCCCGCAACGCCAGCTCGATCGCGTCGGTGCCGTTGCCGACGCCCACGCAGTGCGGCACCTCCTGGTAAGCCGCGAACTCCGCCTCGAACTCGGCGACCTGCGGTCCCCCGATGAAGGCGGTGGTCTTCAGCACCCGTGCCCAGCCCTCGGCGACCTCGTCGGCGACCTGGTCGTGCTGGGCACGCAGGTCCACCAGCGGGATGTCGATCACGAACCGTTCCCCTCTCGCAGTCTCCGGGCGGGGTTCCCCACCCAGACCTCACCCGCGGGCACGTCCGTGAGCACCACCGCGCCCATGCCCACCACCGCCCCCGCGCCGATCGACACGCCTTCCCGGACACACGACCCCTGCCCCAGATAAGCGCTCTCACCCACCCGCACCGCACCGCCCAGCGACGCCCGGCCGGCGAACGTGACACCGTCGCCGACCTCGTCGTCGTGGGTGATGAGCACGTGCGGCATCGCGACGACGTGCGCCCCCAAGCGCAGCGGTGTCGTCACGACGGTCCCGGCCAGCAGGACCGTCCCCGGCCCCGGCACCGCGCCCTCGGGCACGGACGCCGCCGGATGCACGACGGTGGCGTACCGGTCCTCCGGCAACGCCAACCGCCGCACCACGTTCATGCGCCCCAACGGCCGCCGTGCGCTGGCGATGCACACCAGCACGGCGGCGTCGGGCATCTCGTGCACCAGCTCCGACCCGCCCAGCACGGGCAGACCGTCGAGGTCCGCGCCGTGCCGGGCCGGGTCGTCGTCCAGCGCGCCCACGGGCTTCCACTCCTCAAGCAGGAGCCGGACCGCGGCGAGCACTTCCCGCGCGAGCCCTCCCCCACCCACCAGCAGCAGCGGCCGTGGCGTCATGTCATCCCCCTCAACTGGTGAAGACGACATCCACCCAGTAGTGGTTGCCTTGGTAGCTGTTCGTCGGGAACCCGCTGCCCACCGCGTACAGGCCGTTGAACGCACCCTCGGCGGTAGCCGGCGCCGACAGCGGCGGCGAAGTCACCGTGTAGCCCGCGAAGTAGCCGTGGTTCACCGAGTAATGGCCGTTGGGCACGGTGTACGAGGCCACGTAGGTGGTGCCCGCCGTGACGGCCAGCGGCGTGCTGAACGTCAAGGTCTGCCACCCCGAAGCCGTTTCGCCCGTAAACGTCCCCGTCTTCAACGACACCCCGGCCGCCGACCAGATCGTGCCGGTGTGGGTGCCGGTGTTCCCGGTGCCCTTGTAGAACTTCACCCCGGTGACCTGGCCGTTGACCGACGGCGTGAACCGCACACCCATCTCGTACGCCCCGCCATCATCCGCCGAAGGCACCGTGGGCACCGTCGCCGAGCTGAACAGCGAGCACGGGCACGTCTGCGTGGTGGTCACCGTGAACGACCAGGTGACCGCCGCCGCCATGATGTTGCCACCGGTGTCGGCCGCCCGCACGCTCGCCGTGTACCGCGTGCCGGCCGCCATCGGCGCGGACGGCGTCCACAGCAGGGTCTGCTGGTCGGCCGACCGGGTCACGGTGCCGGTGAGCTTCGCGCCGCCCGGGTCGCTGACGGTGAACTGCGAGTTGGTCGTGTCGACCGGCTCGTCGAAGGACGCCGTGACCTGGCTGGTGCGCGAGACGTCCACCGCGTCGGTCAGCGGCGTGTGGCTGGCGTGGTTCGGTGCCGTGGTGTCGCTGTTGGGCGTGTAGACGACGTCCACCCAGTAGTTGTTGCCCTGGTAGCTGTTCGTCGGGAACCCGCCGCCCGGCATGAACACGCCGTTGGGGTTGCTGTCACCGGTCTGCGGCGCGGTCAGCGGGGCCGCGGTCACGCCGGTCGCAGCGAAGTAGCCCTGGTTGATCGCGTAGTGACCGTTCGGCGCGTAGTAGGACGCCGTGTACATCAGGCCCGGCGCGACGGTGACCGGCGAGCTGAAGGTCAACGTCTGCCAACCCGACGCGCTCTCCCCGCTGAACGTGCCCGTCGCCAGGCGCACGCCCGCCGACGACCACAGCGAACCGGTGTGCGTGCCGGTGTTGCCCTCGCCCTTGTAGAAGCGAACCCCGGTGATCTGGCCGCTCTGGGTCGGGCTGAACCGGACGCCCAGCTCGTAGGACCCGCTGTCGTCCGCCGAAGGCACCGTGGGCACCGTCGCCGTGCTGAACAGCGAGCACGGGCAGGTCGCCGTGGTGGTCGTGGTGAACGACCAGGTAGCCGTGGACGTCATCGCGTTGCCGTTGACGTCGGCGAGCAGGACGCTGGCCGTGTACCGGGTGTTGGGCTTCAGGGCGCCGTTGGGCGTCCACGTGACCGTCTTCTGGTCGCCCGAGAGCTGCACGGTGCCGTAGAGCTTGGCGCCGCCCGGGTCGGTCAGCCAGATCTGGCTGGAGGCCGGGTCCATCGGCTCGGAGAAGCCCAGCGCCAGCGACGAGTTCAGGCCCACACCGGTCGCGTCCGTCCCCGGCGTGCGGGTGTTGAGCGTCGGCGGCGTGGTGTCGCCGTTGAGGCCGTTCTTGTAGATGACGTCGACCCAGTAGTTGGCCGCGTTGTACGACGACGTCGGGAACCCGCCGCCGGTGCCGTACCGGTAGACGCCGTTGGGGCCGTCAGTGCCGTTGGACAGCGCCCTCAGTGCGCCGTAGCTCGCGCTCTGCCCGTTGAAGTAGCCGGGCGTCACGGAGTAGCGGCCGTTGGGGGCGTAGTAGGAGACGACGTAGGTGGTGTTGGCCTGCACGACCACGGGGGACGTGAAGGTCAGCGTCTGCCAGCCGGACGCGGTCTCGTTGGAGAACGTGCCGGTGGCCAGCAGCAGCCCGCTGGAGGACCACAGCGAACCCTTGTGGGTGCCGGTGTTGCCCGCGCCCTTGTAGAAGCGGACGCCCTGCACCTCGCCCTTGCCGTCGAACCGGACCTTCACGCCCAGCTCGACCGCGTTGGTGTCGTCGGCGCTGTTGACCGCCGGGGACGCGAAGTCGTCCCACACCGTGCACGGGCACGTGGCCGGGCGGTTGTAGCCGGTGGTGAACGTCCAGTTGTGCTGCACGGTCTCGTTGCCGGCAGCGTCCTTGACCTTCACCGACGCGGTGTAGGTGGTGCCGGCGGTCAGGGCCGCGTTCGGGACGAACTGGGCGGTCTTGCCGTTGCCGGTGACCGAGGACTGGCCCGCGACCGCGGTGGCGCCCGGCCCGGTGAGGGTGAACACCAGCGTGCTCGGGTTGACGGCCTCGTCGTAGGTGGCGGTCACCGTGGGGTTCAGGCTGACGCTGTTCGCGCTGGACAACGGGTTGGTGCTGACCAGTTCGGGCGCGCGGGTGTCGGGGCCGGGGTCCGGCGCCCACACCACGTCCACCCAATAGTTGCTGTCCTGCGAGCTGCGGTCGGGGAAGCCCGCGCCGGAGCGGAACACGCCGTTCGCGCCGGACACGCCCGTTTGCAGGCCCGTCAGGGGCTCCAGGTAGCGGCTGGACCGGCTGAAGTACTCGGTGTCGACCGAGAAGTGCCCGGTCGGCGACAGGTACGACACGATGTAGGTCGTGTTGGCCGTGACCGCCACGGGCACCGGGAACAGCAGCGTCTGCCAGCCCGACGCCGTCTCGTTGGCGAACGTGCCGGTGGCGAGCTGCTGACCGGCCGTCGTCCACAGGGTGCCGGTGTGGGTGCCGGTGTTGCCCGGCCCCTTGTAGAACTTGACGCCCCGGACGTACCCATCGGTGTTGGCCCGCCACTTGACGCCCAGCTCCAGCGCGGAGCCGTCCACGATGTCCGGCGTCTTCGGGGTGTCGTTGTTCGTCCACAGACCGCACGGGCAGGTCCGGGCGTTCACCCCGGGCGAGGCCGAGACGGGCGTGGACAGGTTCAGCGAGTCGTCCACCGCGCGCACCCGCAGCTGGGCGGGGCCGGAAGCGGACGGGGTGTAGGTGTAGCTCCACGCGGTCTGCCCGGCCTGCCACACCGCCGGGTGCCAGCGCACCCCGCCGTCCGTGGACACCTCCACGCCGGTCACGCGGCCGGCGGCGTCGGTGACGGTACCCGCGAAGGTGTAGAGCTGGCCGACCGTGGAGGTGGGCGGCACGGTGGTGTAGGCGACCACCGGCGCGGCCGAGTCGGTGGACGCGGTCGCCTGCACCAGGCCGGACATCAGGGTCGTGGCCTGCACGCCCATGTCGGCCAGGAAGTTCACCGTCGCCTGCTGCATCCGGATGTCGGAGGTCGGCGTGTTGGTGAGGAACGCGTGCTCGTCGTCCACGCCCCACGCCCACTGCACCGTGCCCGCGCCGAACACCAGCGCGCCCGAGGAGTGCTTGTAGTAGGTGATGGCGTGGGTCTTGGTGTCGGGCGTGTAGTAGTCGCCGTAGTTCTGGAGCACGTACGGGCCGTCGTTCATGGTCACCGTGGTGCGGGAGAACTGGCCGACGCCGGCGGGCTGGTAGCCGTTGTCCTCCACCGTGTTCCACTCGTAGCCCAGCGTGCCGGGCTGGAACGTGTAGGTGGTGCCGCTGCTCATGGACTGCAGCGAGGTGTGCCGCCACAGCCGCATCCGGCCGTACTCGGCCGGCACCTTCAGCGAGTCCTCGCGGCGGCCGTTGACGGTGAAGATGTTGCCCAGCAACGCGTTCTCCGGCCGGCCGCCGTCCTGCGGCGGGCTGTAGCGCGGGTCGCGCCAGGTGCCGGTCCAGTCGTTCAGGCCGTCGTTCTGGGTGCCCTTGGTCTCCTTGTAGCAGGCGACGGTGCGCCAGTCGGTCTGGGAGGAGTCGATGCTCTTCTCCCAGCGGGTCTTCCAGAAGACCTCGTTGCCGGTGAGGAACGCCAGGTGCACGCCGGCGTCCCGGGCGGCCTCGACGTTGGCGCGCTGCTCGTTGGACCAGTACTCGTCGTGGCCGACGGCCATGAACACCTTGTGGTTCTTGATCAGGTGGCCGCGGCGGGCGCTGTCGACGTCGGTGGTGTAGCTCAGGTCGTAGCCGTTGCGCTCCAGGAAGCGCAGCATCGGGTACTCGGCGTTGAAGATGAAGTTCTCGTCGCCGTCGCCGCCGGTGTACGGGCGGTTGTAGCTGACCTTGTAGGCCTGGCCGCCCTGCCCGGGGCCGTCGCCGAAGTACAGCGAGTTGCCGCCGTAGCGGTTGTAGGCCACCCAGGTGGAGTCCGAGGTCTGGAACAGGATCTTCGACGTGCTGGTGTCGTCGCGCACGACGAACGCGATCTCGTTCTTCAGCTGGTTGTCGTTGCGCGTGACGCGGGCGTAGTAAAGGCCCGACACCGCGTCGGTCGGGACGTTCCAGGTGACCGAGACGGCCCAGTTGCCGCAGTCGATGAGCGCGCTCGGGGTGTCGCGCAGGCACGGCGGCTGGTTCTGCGGGGTGTTGCGCGAGACGGAGCCGATCTTGCGCGCGCCCACGCCGCCGTACCAGCCGAGCCGGAAGATGTCGATGGTGTACGAGGAGGCGTTGGTCAGCATCTTGAACGCGACCTGGCCGCCGGGGGTGGCGCTGATGTCGGTGGTGTAGCCCAGGATGGAGTCGTCCCGGGAGGTCACCTGCCAGTCGGGTGTGCCGGCTTTCGTGTTCTCGCACGCCACTTTGTTGACCACGGGGGCGTCACAGGGCGCGGCGTTGGCCACTGTGGCGTTGAGGAGCACCAGGGGCGTGACACAGCCGGTCACCATGAGCACGGCACACAGGGTTCTGACAAGACGTCTCACCGGGGACGCCATCGACCACTCATCTCCTCGAACGCACTCCGTAGTGCGGCAGTCACTACTCCCCGTAGTGCAACCTTGTTGCTCCAAAGGTCGCCTTTAACAGTGAACCCGTTACTACAGTGGAGATCTCAATTGGATGACAACGCGAACCCGAATGCCGTAGTCACGCTGTGTAGTCACTCTGGACACAGCGGGACCCGGTGGTCGGGCCCTGCCCCCGACCACCGGGTTCCGCCGGACGTCCGCCCCGCTAAGCGGTAGCGGCGTTCAGCGCGGCGACGACCTCGTCCTGCTCCTCGTCGGTCAGCCCGACGAAGTGCGGTAGCAGGATGTGGTCCGCCGCAACCCTTTCCGTCACCGGCAACGACGGCGTGTCGGCACCGGCGTGGTAGACGGGTTCGAGGTGGCACGCGGTGATGCGCCTGGTCGCGACACCGCGCTGGGCCATCGCGTTCATGACGTCGATGCGGGTGTGGTTGCGCAGCCGCACCAGGTACGACTGGTAGACGTGCCCGAAGCCCGCCGGCTCGTGCGGCAGGACCAGGGACTCGTTGCCCGCCAACAACTCGTCGTAGCGGGCCGCCAGGGCGCGGCGCACCTTCACCACGTGGTCCAGCTTGCCCAGCTGCACCACGCCGACCGCGGCCTGGATGTCGGTCATCTTGTAGTTGAAGCCGACCTCGTCGTAGCTCTCCGCGATCACCGCGGTCGACGTGTGCCGGGCCAGCGTGGAGATCGAGGCCGCGTGCGCGCGCAGCGCCTTGAGCTTCGCCGCCACCTCGGCGTCGTCGGTGGTGACTACGCCGCCCTCACCGGTGGTGAGGATCTTGCGCGCGTCGAAGGAGAACACGGTGATGTCGCTGATGGTGCCCAGGCGGACACCGTCGATGGTCGCGCCGTAGGCCGGCGCGGCGTCCTCGACCAGGTGGAGACCGTGCTCGCGCGCGATCGCCTTGAGGGCGTGCAGGTCCGCGGGCAGGCCGATCTGGCTCGCGGGCATGATCGCCTTGGTGCGCGGGGTGATCAGCTGCTCGACGTGCGCGGGGTCGATGTTGTAGGTGCGCTCGTCGATGTCGGCGAACACCGGGGTGGCGCCGGTGTAGCGGATGGAGTTCGGCGTGGCGATGAAGGTGAACGACGGGCAGATCACCTCGTCGCCGGGGCCGATGCCCAGCGCGGCCAGGGCCAGGTGCAGGCCGGTGGTGGCGCTGTTCACGGCCACCGCGTACTTCGCGCCGACCTGCTCGGCCACCAGCTCCTCGAACTTCGCCGCGCGCGGGCCGACCGACAGCCACCCCGACAGCACCGCCTCGGCGGCGGCGTCGGCCTCTTCCTGGCCGACGTACAGACGGGTGATCGGGATCATGCCTGCGCTCCTTCGAGCTCGCTCTGCCACCAGGACACCAGCTTGGTCAGTCCTTCGTGGAGGGACACGCTCGCCTCGAAGCCCAGCTTCTCGCGCGCGGCCTCGGTGCTCGCGAGCCGGCGCGGCACGGCGTTGACCTTGCGCTCGGGGCCGTGCTCGGGGCGGAGGTCGCTGCGGCCCATGACCTCCAGCAGCGCGTCGGCGAGCTGGGCGAGGCTGGTCTCGACGCCGGAGGCCACGTTGAAGACCTCGTCGGAGACGTCGCTCTTGGCGGCCAGCACGTTCGCGCGCGCGATGTCGGTGCTGTAGACGAAGTCCATGGTCTGGCTGCCGTCGCCCAGGATCAGCGGCGGGGTGCCCGCGGCGATGCGCTCCATCCAGCGGACGAGCACCTCGGTGTAGACGCCGAAGACGTCCATGCGCGGGCCGTAGACGTTGAAGTAGCGCAGGGCCACGTAGTCCAGGCCGTACATCTCGTTGAAGCTGCGCAGCAGGCCCTCGTTGTAGACCTTCGCCGCGCCGTAGAGGGTGCGGTTGGCGTAGGCGTGGTGGTTCTCCTGCGTGGGGAACAGCTCCGCCAGGCCGTAGACCGACGCCGAGGACGCCGCGACGACCTTGGTCACGTTCGCCTGGACCGCCGCCTCCAGCACGTTGAACGTGCCGGTGGCCAGCACGTCGTGCGCCAGCCGGGGCTCCTCCGCGCACTGCGTGATGCGGATGGCGGCCTGGTGGAAGACCAGGTCGATGCCGTCCATCGTGGACCGGACGGCGTCGAGGTCGCGGATGTCGCCCTCGACGAACTTCACCGCGCCGGCCTGGAGCGGACCGGCGAGGTTCTCCAGCCGGCCGCGCACCAGGTTGTCCAGCACGACGATCTCGGCGACGCCCTCGTCGAGCAGGTGGTCGGCGATGGTCGAGCCGATCAGGCCCGCCCCGCCGGTGATCAGGACACGTGCGTCACGCAGGTTCACGCGTGGGCTCCCAAGGTGAAGGCCGGGTGTTCCAGGTACTCGGCGAGGCTGGGGTTGGTGCTGTCCTTGGCCGACAGGATCGGGTCGCTGATCGGCCACTCCACGCCGACGTCCGGGTCGTTCCACGCCAGCAGGCCCTCGGCCAGCGGGTTGTGGAAGCCGGTGGTCTTGTACTGCACCTCGGCCACGTCCGACAGCACCGCGAAGCCGTGCGCGAACTCGGGGCCGATGAGCAGTTGCGTGCGGTTCTGCGCGGTCAGCTCGATGCCGTACCACTTCCCGAAGGTCGGCGAGCCGACCCGCAGGTCCACCACCACGTCGAAGATCGCGCCGACCGTGCAGCGCACCAGGCGGTGCTGGGGCGCGAGGGTGTTCTGGAAGTGGAACCCGCGCAGCACTCCCTTGGTGGAGCGGGAGTGGTTGTCCTGCACGAAGTCCAGCGACAGGCCGTGCTGCTCCCAGCGGCGCTTGCTGTAGGACTCGAAGAAGAACCCCCGTTCGTCCTCGAACCACTCGGGCTGGATCACGAAGACGCCCTCCAGCTCGGTGGGGGTCACCGTCATGTCCATGCCCTGCTTCGGGGCCGCTACCCCAGTCATGCCACCGCCTCTTCCAGTTCCGCGGGACGCACGTCCCGCACTCGCACGAACTCGCCGCCGGCCGCCAGGCTCGCCGACGCCGCCTCCAGGATCGCCAGCACCCGCAGGCCCGACCAGCCGTCGGTGAGCGGCGCGCGCTTCTCGGTGATCGCCGCGGCGAACTCCGCCATGACGCCGCGCAGCGCCTCCCGCTCGGGCAGGGCGGGCGCGACGGTGTCGCCGCGCCGGTAGGAGATGATGGCCTGGGTGCGCTCCTCGTCACCGTCGATGACGTCCGCGCCCCGGTCGTGCACCGAGAGCCGCTGCACCACGTTCAGGTCGTCCCACACGACCGTGCGCCGCGACCCGCCGACGATCATGGTGCGGATCTTCGTCGGGGACAGCCAGTTCACGTGCACGTGGGCCAGCACGCCATCGGAGAGCTCCAGGGTGAGGTGCCCGACGCACGCCCGGCCGGCGCCGATCGGGTCCGAGCCGTGCGCCGAGACGCGGCGCACGTGGACCCCGTCCGGCAGGACCGCGTCGAAGATCGACAGGTCGTGCGGGGCCAGGTCCCAGAACACGTCCACGTCGGGCTGCACCAGGCCCAGGTTCACCCGCACCGAGTCCAGGTACTGGACGGTGCCGATCTCGCCGGAGCGCACCAGGTGCCGCAGGTGCTGCACGGTCGGCGTGTAGACGAAGGTGTGGTCGAGCATGAGGGTCAGGCCGCGGGCCTCGGCCTCCTCGACCAGCTCCAGCCCGGCCGCGTACCCGGCCGCCAGCGGCTTCTCCACCAGCACGTGCTTGCCCGCCCGCAGCGCGGCCAGCGCGACCGGCAGGTGCGTGGCGGCGGGGGTGGCGATGGCGACGGCGTCCACCGCCGGGTCGGCCAGCACGTCGTCCAGGGAGCCCGAGACCCGCACGGTCGAGTAGTCGCCCAGCACGCGGCGGGCGCGCTCGGTGTCCAGGTCGCACAGGTACCGCAGCTTCAGGCCCGGGGTGGCCTGGGCGTTGCGCACCAGGTTCGGTCCCCAGTACCCGGCGCCGACGACGGCGATGCCGATCGGCTGGTCCATCTCGCTCCTCATTCAGTAGGCCCCGTGGCCGCCGAAGACGGCCCGGAAGGTCTTCCACAAGATCAGCGCGTCCAGCGCCAGGGACCAGTCCTCGACGTAGCGCAGGTCCAGCCGCACGGACTCCTCCCAGCTCAGGTCGCTGCGGCCGGAGACCTGCCACAACCCGGTCAGGCCCGGCTTGACCAGCAGGCGCCGCCGCATCGCGGGCCCGTACTTCGCGCTCTCCTCCGGCAGCGGCGGGCGCGGCCCGACCAGCGACATCGAGCCGCCCAGGACGTTGAGCAGCTGCGGCAGCTCGTCGAGGGAGTAGCGGCGCAGGAACCGGCCCACGGTGGTCACCCGGGGGTCGCGGCGCATCTTGAACAGCACGCCCGCACCCTCGTTGACCTGCTCCAACTGGCCGCGCAGCGCGTCGGCGTCGGTGATCATGGTCCGGAACTTGATGATCGTGAAGTGCGCGCCGTCCTTGCCGACGCGGCGCTGCTTGTAGAGCACCGGGCCGCGGGTGTCGACCATGACCGCGACCGCGCAGGCCAGCAGGACCGGCGCGAACAGGACGAGCAGGACGAACGACCCGATCCGGTCCACGGTCGCCTTGACCACGCGGCGGATACCGGTGAACGACGGCTCGCTGACCCGCAGCAGCGGCATCCCCAGCACGCCGGTGACGTGCAGCCGGGGCCCGGCGAAGTCCATCAGGGCGGGCGCGACGACCATCTCCGCGCCGGTGCCCTCCAGGTCCCAGGCCAGCTGCTGGAGCCTGCGCGGCGTCCAGTAGGCGTCCGGGGTGACCGCGACGATCCGGTAGCCGCCCCGGCGCACCTGCTCGGCGACCTCGGCGAACCGGCCCACCACGGCGATCCCGTCCAGCTCGACGCCCAGGTCCGCCCGACCGTCCACAGTGCACACCGCGTCCACCCGCCACCCCAGGTGCGGCGCGCGGCGGGTGCGGCTGATCAGGTCCTTGACGGTGTCGACGTTGCCCGCCGCGAGCACCGGCAGCAGGCACTTGCCCTCGCCGCGCGCCCGGTGCAGCGGTCGGCGCAGCAGGTAGCGGGTGGGGAAGGCGACCAGCGCGATGGCCGGTCCGACCAGGAACACCCACAGCCGCGCGCCGGGCAGCCCGGCGGCCAGCGCGCCCAGGCCCAGCGCCACGACCGAGGCGAACAGGCCGCGGCCCAGCCTGCGGAACTCCTCGGCGCCCTGGCCGAGCACCGAGGCGTTCCAGACGCGGTTGACGTAGAGCGAGGAGAGCACGACGGCGACCGTCACCGCTTCCAGGGCCAGCAGCGGGAGGGGGCCGAAGGTCAGGTGGTGGGCGGAGAGCACCAGACCCGCCAGCACCACGACCAGGACGGTGCAGACGGTGTCGGCGGCGATCACGCCGTACCGGTAGGCGGGCTCCCAGCTGCTGACGGTGGGGTGGGTGGTGCGGTGGGTGGCCGGACTGGTCGTCGGATCGGTCGCGGCCGACCGCGCCGCCGGTCTGCGGCGCGTGGATCGGACCTGCTCGCTCATCGCTCTCGCTCCCCGGTTGGGCCGGTTCGACACGTGCAACATCGCAGGGCATCCCCGACAACCCGCGTGTGGTCTTCCGCAAATGTGCCGCCGGCGCTTTCTCACGCCTCGGCAAACCGTGATTCGTCCGGCCGGGTCGGCGCGTTACACGCACGGTGAACGAGTTTCGGCCGATTCCGGTTCGCTCCCGCCACGACCGGGCACCGACCGGTGCCGGGAGGTGACGACCGGTCACCTGACGGTTCGTTGCAGAAACCCGCGAAGGGCGGAGAAATAGGTCCACAGTGGCCGGTGGTGCGGTCGCGGCGCGGGTCGGGCACGCGTGCGGGCACATCCATCGAATCTGGGACGGCCGGCGTTACACACCTTTTCGACTTCGGTCGAAGGAGAGCGCTAACAGTCCAAAAAGAGTCGAAAGACCCTATGCCGCTCGGCTGTCCGGTGGCGGCACGCGGTCACCCATTCACAGACCGGAAGCAGCTATTCGGCGCAACGATCCGACCACTTCCCGTCACAACGTGGAAAATTCAACGCCCGGCCGGCCGATCAAGAGTGACGCAGTTCACCGCCCGCGCGACAATGTGGACCGTGGAGGTCGCGTTGGTGGCCGGCGCGGTGCTCGGTGCGCTGCACGGCGGCTGGGCGTGGCGCGTCCGGCTGTACCCGCGGTCGGCGCGCGGGGTCGCGCTGGCCGTGATCGACTTCACGTGGAGCCTGCCGAACACGGTCGCCGGCGTCCTGCTGTTGGCCTACGCGTTGGGCCGGGGCAACCAGGTCGACCGGGAGTTCAGCCGGCACCGGGGCGTCCTCGGCTTGCGGGACGGCGTGATCAAGGGCTTCGCGACGACGGTCGGCCCGGTGCAGGCGGGCGTGTCGATGGGCGTGGACGCGCACGAGGCCGTCCACGTGCTGCAGGCGCGGGTGTTCGGGCCGTGCTACCTGCCGTTGGTGGCGGCGAACTGGGTGGTGGCGACGGTCCTGCCGTACTGGCTGCTGTACCACGACCGGGAACGCGCACCGATCACCGGCGTGCGGGCGTACTTCGAACGCGGCGTGTACCCGCACTGCTGGCACGAGGAGTGGGCCTACCGGGTGCAGGGCACACCGCCCGGCGGCTGACCGGCGTGGGTCGGTGGTCGGCAGCCGCGGTCGGTTCGTCGCGTCGAGCCGCGCCCGCGTCAGGCGTTGGCCACCAGGCGGACCTTGTCCGGGCCGATCGCGACCACGTCGCCGTTGCGCAGCTGCTTGCCGCGCTGCACCTCGACGCGGCCGTTGACGGTCACCTCGCCGTCCTCCACCAGTTCCCGCGCGTGGGCGCCGTTCTCCGCCAGGCCCGCCAGCTTGAGGAACTGGCCCAGCCGGATCATGTCGTCGGAGATCTCCACCTCGCGGATGCGCATCGTGACATCATCGCCCAACCCCGCGCGCGCGGCTGCACGTGCATCCGGTAACGAGGATTGCACGAGGTTGAAACAAGACCGACATGAGCCGGGCGCGGTGAGGTCTACGGTTCCCCAAGTGTGAGCACCGCCGGCTCCGAGCACCCCGAGGCCCCCAGACGCCGCAGGTCCCTGCGCGGCGAAGTCGGCACGACCGGCGCACGGTTCGGGTCGCCCGCCCTCCGCAGGCACCTGGAGGAGGAGCAGCCCGCCGAAGTGCCCAAGCCGCCGAGGAAGCGCCGGTCGTTGCGGGGCGAGGTCGGGGCCACCGGGGCGCGGTTCGGGTCGGCCGCGTTGCGCAGGAGCCTGGAAGCCGAGGACCCACCACAGCCGCCGGCACCTCGCGAGGAGTCGGACCCGGAGGAGACGGCGCCGTTCAGCGGGCACTTCGACGAGGTGGAGACCGAGGTCAGGGCCGAGCCCGAACCGGAACCGGCCCTGGAGTGGAGCGGCCCGCTCGTCCGCCCCTACGCCTGGACCCGCGGCCGGACCTCCTCCCAGCACGACCTGCGCATCGAGACGCTGGTGTCGTTAGAGGAACACGGCATCGCCATCGCCATGCGCGACACCACCCCCGAGCAGCGCGCGATCGTGGAGCTGTGCGCGAGCACGCGCTCGGTCGCGGAGGTGTCCGCGCTGCTCAGCCTCCCCCTGGGGGTGGTCCGCGTCCTGCTGGGCGACCTGATCGACATGGGCGTCGTGGCCGCCCACCACAACGCCGCCGCCGGTCCGGACCTCATGCTCATGGAACGGGTCCTACAAGGCCTGCGCAACCTCTGACCGCAGCCGCCGGAACACCTCGACGAAGTCGTCCAACCGGTAGTGGGCGTTCAACCCCGACGGGTTCGGCACGACCCACAGCCGCGACGACGCGATCGACTCCGGCTGCGGACCGACCACGGCCCGGGGCCGCCCGAACGCCGTCCGGTACGCGGTGATCCCCACGACCGCGACCACCTTCGGCGCGTACGCCGCCGCCAGCGCGGTCAGCCGCTCCCCACCCGCCCGCAGCTCCTCCGCCGACAGCTCGTCGGCCTTCGCGGTCGGCCGGTCGGAGAGGTTCGTGATCCCCAGCCCGTGCTCCAGCAGTTCCTCCTGCTCCTCCGGCGCGAGCCGGCGGGGCGTGAAGCCGGACAGGTGCAGCGCGGGCCAGAAGCGGTTGCCCGGACGCGCGAAGTGGTGGCCGGTCGCCGCCGACAGCAGGCCCGGGTTGATGCCGCAGAACAGCACGTCCAGACCGGGCCCGACCAGGTCCGGCAGGGTCACCCCGACCGGCCCCGCAGCCGCAGCGCCACCGCCACGCCCGCCGCGACGACCACCAGCGCCCCGACGACCCACCCCCAGACCGGGAACCCGCCGCCCTCGGCGGGCGCGGACTGGATCGTCGGCGGCGCGGTGGCCACCAGCGTGATCGTCCCCGCCGGTGACGTGCCGGTGGGCGACGCGGACGTGGTGCCCGCGGCACCCGGGACGGTGGTGACCGGCGCGGGCTGGGCCGGGTTGGGATCACCCTGGGTGGGGGCGAGCGAGAAGGACGTCTTGCCGCTGACGAAGTCGCCGTCGAGGCTCTCCACCTGCCAGCTGACCACGTACCGCCCGGCGGGCGAGGCGCCCGGGGTCAGCGCCACGGCCACGGTCGGGCCGGACGCGGACGCCTCCCCCACGGTCCACGTGGTGCCGTCCGGCGCGGTCACGGTGATCGTGGCGCTCTCGGCGGGCACGGGTTGGCTGAACGTCAACGTCAGCCGGGTCGGCGGTTGGGGCAGGGTCGCCCCGTCGGCCGGGTCGCTGCCGACCAGTTCGGTGTGGGCCCACGCCGCGGGTGCGGCGGCGAGCAGGCCCAGTGCCACGAGTGCCGAGAGCGCCAGTCGCTTCATGCCCCGTAGTTCTACCGGGTCGGCGGCACCTGCTGCCCGTCGCCCGGACGCTGACCCGGTTGCCCCTGCCCGTCACCGGGGTTGCCGCCGCGCCCGAAGTCGCCCTCGATGACGGACTTGGCGAGGTCGTCCTGCGCGACCACCATGACCTTGTCGCCGGCGGCGAGGCTGCCCGTGCCGCCCTTGGCCCCGTTGACCTCGGTGTTGTCGTCGATCTTGTAGGTGTGGCTGAAGCCGTCGCCGCTCTTGACCGTGACGGAGTCGTCGGTGACCGCGGTGACCTCGCCGTTCTGGAACTCGCCGTGCGTGGCGTCGCCGAACGGGCCGGGGCCCACGATCCGCAGCCCGCCGGGGCCGCCGTAGCCGCGCGGGCCGCCGAACTGCTGGGCCGCCTCGGAGTTGCTCGCCGCGTAGATGACCCCTCCGCCCACGGCGGCGATGCCGACCGCGATCGCGACCGCGACCAGGGTTTTGCGGCCGGACCAGCGCGGTCCGGGAGCATCGGCCCGGGGCGGTGGCTCCTCGCCCCAGGTCGGGTTCTCGGTTTCGGTAGTCATGGGGCAACGGTGTCGGCGAAGCCTGTGCGTGGGCTGTGCGCGCGTTGGGTGGCGCCTGTGCCTTGTGCGGACCCGGTTCACAGGTGGTACACAGGGTCGGCACAGGGTGGGCTCAACCACCCGCCGGACGATGAGGACCATGCGTGCGGTGACTTCTCCCGAGATCCGTCGACCCGACGGCAGTCCGGTGCGGGTGCTGGTGGTCGACGACGAGTCGACGCTCGCCGAGCTGATGTCGATGGCGCTGCGTATGGAGAAGTGGGAGGTGCGCACCGCGCTGGACGGGACCGCGGCGGTGCGGACGGCCCGCGAGTTCCGGCCGGACGTGGTCGTGCTGGACGTCATGCTGCCCGACTTCGACGGGCTGGAGGTGCTGCGCCGGCTGCGTGCCGACGCGCCCGCGCTGCCCGTGCTGTTCCTGACCGCGAAGGACGCCGTGGAGGACCGGATCGCGGGGCTGACCGCGGGCGGGGACGACTACGTGACCAAGCCGTTCAGCCTGGAGGAGGTCGTGCTGCGGCTGCGCGGGCTGCTGCGGCGCGCCGGGGTGGCCGGGGCGTCGGCCGGGTCGGAGCTGGTGGTGGGCGACCTGGTGCTGGACGAGGACACCCGCGAGGTGCGGCGCGGCGGGCAGGCCGTGGAGCTGACCGCGACGGAGTTCGAGCTGCTGCGGTTCCTGATGCGCAACCCGAAGCGGGTGCTGAGCAAGGCGCAGATCCTGGACCGGGTGTGGAGCTACGACTTCGGCGGTCAGGCGAACATCGTGGAGCTCTACATCTCGTACCTGCGCAAGAAGATCGACGCGGGCCGCACGCCGATGATCCACACGATGCGGGGCGCCGGGTATGTCCTCAAGCCTGCACCCTGAGCGCTGGCCGCTGCGCACCCGGCTCATCGTGGAGCAGGTGGTGCTGATCGCGATCGTGTGCGCCGGGATCGGCCTGGTGACCGGGTTCGCGCTGCGCGACTTCCTGATCGGCAAGCTCGACAACGACCTGCGCGACACGGCCGGGCGCGTGGAGCGGGCGCACGGCTTCCCGCTGCCCGCGCCGCTGCCCGGGATGAAGGGTCCGCTGGAGGGGCCGGGGTTCGGGCAGGGCACGGTCGTGCTGATCACCTACGGCGAGGCCGTGCAGGACGCGGACCGGCTGACCGGGCGCGAGACCCAGGTGCTGTCGTCGAACGAGCAGTCCGCCCTGATGGCCGTGCCGGTGGACGCCCTGCCGCACACGGCCTCGCTGGGTGCGGCGGGCGACTACCGCGTGCTGTCGTTCCGCGCGCGGGACGGCGCCCGGATCGTCACCGCGCTGCCGATGGCCGAGGTGGACGACATCGTGCTGCGGGTGGGGTTGATCCTCGGCGGGGTGGCGTTGGCGGGTCTGGTGGCGGTGAGCCTCGCCGGCGCGTTGATCATCCGGAAGACCTTGCGCCCCTTGGAACGCGTGGCCGCGACCGCGTCCCGGGTGGCCGAACTGCCGTTGCACGAGGGCAAGGTGGCGCTGGCCGAACGCGTGCCCGAGCAGGACACCAACCCGCACACCGAGGTCGGGCAGGTCGGGTTGGCGTTGAACAAGATGCTCGGGCACGTCGGCAACGCCCTGGAGGCCCGGCACGAGAGCGAGACCCGCGTGCGGCAGTTCGTGGCGGACGCGAGCCACGAGCTGCGCACCCCGCTGGCCGCGATCCGGGGGTACGCCGAACTGACCCGCCGCACCCGGGACGACGTGCCCGAGCAGATCGCGCACGCCATGCGGCGGGTGGAGTCCGAGGCGGTCCGGATGACGTCCTTGGTGGAAGACCTGTTGCTGTTGGCCCGCCTGGACGCCGGCCGGCCGCTGTCCAGGGACGACGTGGACCTGTCCCGGGTGGTGGTCGACGCGGTGAGCGACGCCCGGATCGCCGGCCCGGACCACGACTGGCGCTTGGAGGTGCCCGCCGAGCCCGTCGTGGTGCGGGGCGACGCGCACAAGCTCCAACAGGTCCTGGTGAACCTGCTGTCCAACGCCCGCACCCACACCCCGCCCGGGACCACCGTGACCACGGCGTTGGCGGTGGTGGGGAACGGCGTGGCCCTGACCGTGACCGACGACGGTCCGGGGATCCCGGCGTCGTTGCTGCCCGAGGTGTTCGAACGGTTCGCCCGCGGTGACACGTCGAGGTCGCGGGCGGCGGGCAGCACGGGCTTGGGCCTGTCCATCGTGGCGGCCGTGGTGGCGGCCCATGACGGCGAGGTCGGAGTCGAGTCGCGGCCGGGCCGCACCCGGTTCACCGTGACCCTCCCGCGCTGACACCTGCCGCACAGGCGGTTCACAGGTTCGGCACAAGTCGTGCCCAGGGTGGGCCACCAGGGTCTGGGGTATGCGAGCGCGACTTCCCCTGTTGTTGTTGCTGGGCGGGACGGCCGTGTTGTACCTGTGGCGGCTGGGGGACTCCGGGTGGGCCAACGCCTACTACTCGGCCGCCGCCCAGGCCGGTGCCGCCAGTTGGCGGGCGTGGTTCTTCGGGGCCACCGACGCTTCCGGGTCCATCACGGTCGACAAGACACCGGCGTCCGTGTGGGTCATGGGGCTCTCGGCCCGGCTCTTCGGCGTCAACGCCTGGAGCGTGCTGGTCCCGCAGGCCCTGATGGGGGTGGCGAGCGTCGGACTCCTGTACGCCACCGTGAAGAGGACCGCGGGGCAGGCCGCCGGGTTGATCGCGGGTGTGGTGTTCGCGTTGACGCCGGTCGCGGTGTTGATGTTCCGGTTCAACAACCCCGACGCGTTGTTGGTGCTGCTGCTCGTCGCCGGGGCCTACTGCACGGTCCGGGCGGCGGAAAGCGCTTCCTGGCGGTGGTTGGTGCTGGCCGGGGCGGCGGTGGGCGTCGGGTTCCTCACCAAGATGTTGCAGGCGTTCCTGGTGTTGCCGGCGTTCGGGGCGGCGTACGCGTTCGCGGCGCCCACCAGTTGGGGGCGCAAGGTCCTGCACCTGTCGGGTGCGCTGGGGGCGATGGTCGTCGCCGGCGGGTGGTGGGTGCTGGTCGTCGAACTGGTGCCCGACCGGCCTTACATCGGCGGGTCGCAGGGCAACAGCGTGCTGGAACTGGCCCTGGGCTACAACGGGTTGGGCCGGCTGACCGGCGACGAGGTCGGCAGTGTCGGCGGCGGGCGCGGGTGGGGCTCGGTGGGGTGGAGCCGGCTGCTGGGCGCGGAGATGGGTGGCCAGATCGCCTGGTTGCTGCCGACCGCGTTGGTGCTGCTGGTCGCGGGGGCCTGGGCGGGACGGCGGCGCGAGCGAGTGGGGTTGCTGCTCTGGGGCGGGTGGCTCCTGGTGACCGCCGGTGTCTTCAGCTTCATGAACGGGATCATCCACGCGTACTACACCGTCGCCCTGGCACCCGCGATCGGCGCGATCATCGGCACCGGCGCGGTCGTGTTGTGGCGGCGCAGGACCGAACCCGGGGCGGCGGCGGCGTTGTCGGGGGCGCTCGCGGTGACGGCGCTCCAGTGCTACCTGCTGCTCCTGGGCTGGTCCCCGGCGCTGGCCACGGCCGTCCTGGTGCTCGGGCTGCTGGCGGCGGTCGGCCTGTTCCTGTCCGCGGCCGCGCCGCCGGCCCTCGTGGTGCCGGTCGCGGTGGTGGCGGCGCTGCTCGGGCCGGGCGCGTACTCGGTGGCCACCGCCGCCACCCCGCACTCCGGCGCCATCCCCAGTGCCGGCCCGGCCTCCTCGAGGGGTGGAGGCGTGGTCGTGTTCGGTGGGGCGAACCGCGGCATGGGTGGTCTGCTCAGCGCGCCGACACCGGGGGCGCAGCTGGTCGACCTCCTCCGCGACAACAGCGGCAGGTACAAGTGGGCCGCTGCCGTGGTCGGGTCCAACAACGCCGCCGGCTACCAGTTGGGCAGCGGCGTGCCCGTGATGGCGGTGGGCGGGTTCAACGGCACCGATCCCGCGCCCACGCTCGAGCAATTCCAGCAGCTGGTCCGCAGTGGACAGATCCACTACTTCCTCGGCGGCGCCTTCATGCCCGCCGAGACCGGCAGCGACGCCTCCCAGCGGATCGCCGAGTGGGTCGAGGCCACGTTCCAGGCCACCACCGTGGACGACGTCACCGTCTACGACCTCACAGCGGAGGCACAGGGATGACACACGAGTCGCCCAGCGAAGCACCCGAGGCTGATCCCATGACGACCCCGAGCCCGACGGCCACGGCGACGCTCACGACGACCCCCGTGCTCGACGTGGTGGTCCCCGTCTACAACGAGGAGCGCGACCTGGCACCGTGCGTGCGCAAGCTGCACGCCGACCTGACCCAGACCTTCCCCTACCGGTTCCGCATCACCATCGCCAACAACGCCAGCACGGACGGCACCCGCGCGGTCGCCGACGAGCTCGCGGCGGAGATCGAGGAGGTGGAAGCGGTCCACCTCGACCAGAAAGGCCGGGGACGGGCGCTCAACGCCGTGTGGTCGGCGTCGGACGCGAAAGTCCTGGCGTACATGGACGTGGACCTCTCCACCGACCTGGCCGCCCTCGCCCCGCTGGTCGCGCCGCTGATCTCCGGCCACTCCGACATCGCGATCGGCAGCCGGCTGGCGCGCGGCGCGCGAGTCGTGAGGGGCCCCAAGCGCGAGTTCATCTCCCGCTGCTACAACCTGATCCTGCGCGGCGCGCTGGCGATCCGGTTCTCCGACGCGCAGTGCGGGTTCAAGGCGATCCGGGCGGACGTGGCGCGCCGCCTGCTTCCGCACGTCGAGGACACCGGCTGGTTCTTCGACACCGAACTGCTCGTGCTGGCCGAACGGGCGGGCGCGCGCATCCACGAGGTGCCGGTGGACTGGGTGGACGACCCGGACAGCCGGGTGGACATCGTCGCCACCGCCGTCGCCGACCTCAAGGGCGTGGCCCGGGTCGGGCGGGGCCTGCTGACCGGGCGCATCCCGATCGGCGAACTCCGCGCGCAACTCGGCCGCGCTCCCCTGGAGCCGACGACCCCCGGCGTCCCGAAGGGCCTGTTCCGCCAGTTGGTCCGGTTCGCCGCCATCGGCATCGCCAGCACACTCGCCTACCTGCTCCTCTTCGTCCTGCTGCGCGGCACTTTCACCGCACAAGGCGCGAACCTGGTGGCACTGCTGGCCACGGCCATCGCCAACACGGCCGCCAACCGCCGGTTCACCTTCGGCGTGCGCGGCCGGCACGGCGCGGGCCGCCACCAGTTCGAGGGCTTGATCGTGTTCGGCCTGTGCCTCGCCCTCACCAGCGGCGCCCTCGCGCTGCTGCACCACGTCACCGACCCCGGCGGCGGTGCCGAGCTGGCCGCCGTCGTCGGCGCGAACCTGCTGGCCACCGTCGTGCGCTTCCTGTTGCTGCGCAACTGGGTCTTCCGCAACCGTCCCCAGGAGTCCACCTCATGACCGCCACCCTGACCGCACCCACCCCCACACCCGCGCCACCGCGCGCCACCCCGAAGTGGACGACACCGGCGCTGGTCGTGCTGCTCGCGGGCACGGCGGTGCTGTACCTGTGGCACCTCACCGATTCCGGCTGGGGCAACGAGTACTACGCCGCCGCCACCCAGGCCGGCTCCCAAAGCTGGACGGCGTGGTTGTTCGGCGGGCTGGACGCGGGCGGCGTGATCACCGTGGACAAGCCGCCGGCGTCGCTGTGGGTGAGCGGGTTGTTCGCGCGGGTCTTCGGGTTCTCCAGCTTCACCGTCCTGGCTCCCCAGGCGATCGAGGGCGTCCTCACCGTCTGGCTGCTCTACGCCACCGTCAAGCGCACGTCCGGCGCGGTCGCCGGGCTACTCGCGGGCGCGGCACTGGCCGTGACACCGGTCGCGGTGCTGATGTTCCGCTTCAACCTGCCGGACGCACTCCTCGTGCTGCTCATGGTGGCCGGGGCGTACTGCACCGTCCGCGCGCTGGAAAACGCTTCCCCGAAGTGGCTCGCACTCGCCGGCGTCGCCATCGGTTTCGCGTTCCTGGCAAAGATGGGCCAAGCGCTCCAAGTGCTCCCGGCTTTCACCGCCGCCTACCTCCTCGCCGCACCCACCACGCTGGGCAAGCGTTTGCTGCACCTGGTGGGAGCCGGGTTGGCGGTCGTGGTCTCGGCCGGTTGGTTCATCGCCCTGGTCGAGCTGTGGCCCACCGACTCCCGCCCGTACATCGGCGGTTCCACGAACGACTCGCTGTGGCAGTTGGCCATGGGCTACAACGGCCTGGGCCGCATCTTCGGCGGTGGACGCGGCGCGGTCGTCGGCGGCGGCGGCAACGCCAACCTCGGTTTCGGCGGCGAGACCGGCATCGACCGGCTCTTCGGGGCCAGCATGGGCGCCGAGATCTCGTGGCTGCTGCCGGCGGCGATCGTCGGCGTCCTGGCGGGCCTGTGGTTCACCCGCAAGGCACCGCGCACCGACCGCACCCGCGCGGCACTGGTCCTGTGGGGACTGTGGGTGCTGGTCAACGGGGTCGTGTTCAGCTTCATGAGCGGCATCACGCACCCGTACTACACGGTCGCGGTCGCCCCGGGCGTCGCCGCCATCGTCGCCATCGCCGGCCGCGAGATGTGGCGGGGCCGGCACATCCAGCCGGTGCGGATCGCGCTCGCGGTCATGGTGGCCGCGTCCGGTTTCTGGGGCTTCATCCTGCTCGCCCGGTTCGCCGACTGGCAGCCCGCCATCCGCTGGACCGTCCTGGTCCTCACGATCCTCGTCACCACGGCGATCATCATGGGCGCCAAGCGGACCGCCGCCCTGACCACCGCGACCGCGCTGCTGTCGTCCGTCGCGTTCGGCCTGGCGACAGCGGCCACCCCGCACGGCGGCTCGATCCCCATGTCCGGCCCCGCGTCCTACGCCTCCGACCAGGGCGTGCGCGGCATCGGCACGTCCGAGCAGGTCGCCGACCTGCTGCGCAACACCACCGGCACGTGGGCGGCGGCGACGGTCAGCGCGCAGTCGGCGGCGAACCTGTCCCTGGCCAGCGGCAAGGCCGTCATCGGCATCGGCGGCTGGAGCGGCGGCGACCCCGCGCCCACGCTGGAGGAGTTCCAGCGGTACGTGGCGGAGGGCCGCATCGGCTACTTCGTCTCCGGCGGCGGCATGGGCGGCCGGGGCGGCGGCGAGATCGCCGACTGGGTCGCGGCGAACTACACCGCGACCACCGTGGACGGCACCACCGTCTACCGGCTCAGCTAGTCCTGCGGAAGGCCTCGACCGGCTGCTGGGGCGCCTCCTGCCCCACCCAGGACCGGTAGACGATCGTGGCGGCGTAGGGCAGGAAGTCCCTGCCCCGCCGCCACAACCACGGGATCCCCTTGAACAGCAGCCAAGCGGCGTGGTGCAACGGCGTGATCTTCAGCCCGCCCGTGCACACCAGACTCACCGGCGCGACGACCTCACACCCCTGCTCAGCCAACCGCTCCGCGAACGCCTTGGCCAGCTTCCGGTGCCCCAACTCGGACGGGTGCAACCGATCCACCGCCCAGGTGTCCAACGAGTACGCACCGTCCATCAGATCAAGATCGACACACCCAACCCCGTGCCGCCGCACCACAGCGTCGATGACGGCGTTCAACTCGGCCACCCGAGCCGACAACGCCCGCCGCAACGGCCCAGGCAACCGGAACACCCGACTGTGGTCGTGGAACCGCACAGTCACCACCCGCGCCCCAACAGCCGCCAGCTCCCCCACAATCGCATCCAGATCCTCATGCACCCGAACCGGGTCAAAATCCGACCGAAGCGTGTCGTTCATCCCCACCAACACCACAGCCGCATCAGGCCGAGCCCGAAGCGCCGCCGGCAACTGCTCGAACCGAACAGACGCCACCCGAGCCCCTTGAACCGACGGGTTGAGGTACCGAGCCCCCGGAAACGCCGCCGCGAGCAACGCCCCCACCCCACGCCACCCACCCCGAACGGGATCCCCCACCCCGACCGTGGTCGAGTCCCCCAGCACCACCAGGCTACGCACCACATCGGCCACGCGACGACGATCCCGCAACGACGTGTCCACCCGGGAACAGCAGGCAGAACGCCCCCCGCACGTTGCTTTTCACGTTGGCTACCAGCCACAGGAAGGGCCTCGGTTTCTCCCCCGTACGGCCTGGGCGCAGCCCAACCACGCTTGGCCCGTTTGTGCAACCAGCTTTTCCGGTTGCTCAAACGGGCCAAGTGTGGTTGCCTCCGGCAGGCCGTACGGGGGAGAAACCGACGCCCTTCCACCCCCGGGGGCCTGCCGCGCGGCGAGCGCCGCTTTTCAGCTTTTCAGCTCTTCAGCTCTTGATCAGCGCGAAGCGCTAGCGAAACGCCGGGTACAGCGGCAGCTCCACCGACGCTTCCCCAAACCGAGCCACCAACGCCTCCACCACGGCCTCAGCGTGGAACGCCACCGGCTTCACCCCCAGAGCCAACGCGTCAGCCCGCAACCGCACCCACCGCGAAGCCAACACCGTGCTCCGCGGCGGCGAGTCCAACGGCCGGTGCCCCGAAGGCAGCGCCAGGTCCAACCGCGGCAACCCCCGCCACGTCGCCAGCCACACCCACAGCAACTGCGCTTCCAACAACTTCGGCAGGAACACCGCGTCGTCGTCCAGGTCCGGCCACACGCCGCCGACCTCGGCCCGCCACGCCGCCACCATCGCCTCGGACATCCCCGCCGGCAGCCCGTAGCCGCACCAGCACGACGGGAACGGCACCCGCAGGCACGCCGCGTCGAACACGATGTCCCGCACGCACCCGCCCTCGAAGTCGAGGAACCGCACGCCCTTGCTGGTCACCAGGTGGTTGTCCGGGCACGAGGTCGACGGCGAGAACGCCCGCCGGCGCGAGTGCACGAACCCGCGCACCGCCTGTTCGGCGAACTCCACCACCGGAGCCGGCGTGTCGACGTCCCACGCCGTGGCCAGCAACGTCGGTAACCCGGCCAGCGCCGCGTGCACGTCCACCGCGATCGGGTCGGCGCAGCACTGGCTGCCCTGCCGCCGCATCAACGCGTCGAAGTCGGCGTCCCGCCCCGCCGTGGTCGCGTGCAGGCGGCCCATCGCGTGCGCCCACGACAGCAGCCCGCGCTCGGCCGCCCGCGCGTCGGAGCCCAGCAGCTTCTCCGCCAGCCGGGGCGCCTTGCCGAGGTCCTCCAGGACGACCAACCGGGCCTCGGCGTCCTGGGCGACCAGCTCCGGGGTCAACCGGTCCTCACCGGGCAGGGCCGTCAGGAGCTTGTGGCTGACCGCCTCGTGGGCGAACGGGTCCCGGTCGGCCACGGCCGACGGGTAGCGCTTCACGACCAGCGTCCGGGGCAGGGAGAACGGCGTCGAGGCGACCCGCACCCGCACGACGACCGACCGGCCGGCGCCCCCGAGTCGTTCGGGGTCGGCCAGTCTGACCTGCGCTCCGAAGCGCCTGCTCAGCACGGACTCGGCGGCGGCCACCGCCGCGAGCAGGTCGGAGTGGTCGGCGTCGTCGATGTCCGCTGGGCCGGCGGTGATCTCCACGCTCATCCCCTCCGACCCTACCCCGGTGGCCACCGACCTGACAGAACCCGTCCGGGCACCGTGACGGTAGTGCTCATATGCATGGTTGGACCACCACTTGTCGATAACGGAACCGACCAACTGGTGGAACGGCCGCGCTACCGGGTGGACACCTACCCGTTCGACAGCGGCCTGCCGACCGCCCTGGTGCGCCCCCGCCGGTTGCGCAGCGCGAGCACCAACGCCGCCGCGACCACGATGCCCACCAGGTTCACCGCCAGTTGCAGCACCGAGTACCCGCAGATCGCCCACTCGCCCAGCACGGCCGCGATGGCCGCGTACCCGGCGGCCGGCACGGTCGTCACCGAGATGAACACCCCGACCAGGGCCGCCGACTTCGCCGACGTCATGGACAGCATCCCCGCCGCGCCCGCCAGCAGCGCCACGATCAGCGAGAACGGCCCGACCTGGAACACGAAGTCCACCTGGTGGGCGGCCAGCACCATGTCCCGGTCGAACAACCCGGTGTAGGAGCCGACGACGGCCGCGCCGAACGTGATCACCATGGCCACCGGGAACCCGATGGCCAGCGCCGCCGCCGCCCGTCTGACCAGGTCCCAGCGCCGCAGCACCGTGCCGACCGCGAGCGCGGCCAGCGGCCCGAACTCGGGTCCGACGACCATCGCGCCGACGATCGTGACCGGCGAGTTCGTCACGACGCCCACCGCCGCCAGCAGGCACGCGATGCTCAGGAACGCCTGGAAGGTGACGTTGAGCCGGGACTCCTCGCCGGTCCGGGAGATCAACTCCTCCCACACCACGGCGTCGGCGCCCTCGCCTGGCGCGGCCTCCTCGGCCCGGTCCGCCGCGTCCGACAGCGCCGTGTCGATCTGCTCCAGCGTCACGCCGCCGGCGCGGTCGATGCCCATCGCGCACAACGCGCCGACCACCTCGTCGGTGGCCTCACGCGCCACGTCGGCCTCGACCACGTCACCGGCCGGGTCGATGGCCGCGCCCCGGAGCAGCACGACGTGGGTGACGCCGGGGTGCTCCTTGAGCACGGCCAGGACCTGGTCGGTGTGGTCGACCGGGCACACCGCACGCATGTGCAACATGGCCACAACTGTGCCCGATCGCCTTTCCCGCCGCTGCCGCTTGCTACTTCTGCCTGGGTACCGCCGCCGACCGCTCCGCCGCCGCTTACCACTCCTACTGCGGCTTCAGGTCACCCTGCGCCTACTGCGGCTTCAGGTCGCCCTGCGCCTGGTGGGGCTTCAGGTCGCCCTGCTTCTGGTCGCCCTGCTTCGCCTGCGGCTTCGCGTCCACGCCCGCTTCCTTGCGCTGCTGCGCGGTGATCGGCGCGGGCGCGGCGGTCAGCGGGTCGTAGCCGCCGCCGCTCTTCGGGAACGCGATGACCTCGCGGATGGAGTCCGCGCCGGCCAGCAGCATGGCGATGCGGTCCCAGCCGAACGCGATGCCGCCGTGCGGCGGGGCGCCGTACTTGAAGGCGTCGAGCAGGAAGCCGAACTTCTCCTGCGCCTCCTCCGCGCCGATGCCCATGACGTTGAACGCCCGCTGCTGCACGTCCGCCCGGTGGATACGGATGGAGCCGCCGCCGATCTCGTTGCCGTTGCAGACGATGTCGTAGGCGTAGGCCTTGGCGTTGCCCGGGTCCTCCTCGAAGCGGTCGATCCACTCCGGGGTGGGCGAGGTGAACGCGTGGTGCAGCGCGGTCCACTTGCCGCCGCCCACGGCCACGTCGCCCTCGGCGAGCTTGTCGGTGGCCTCGAACATCGGGAAGTCCACGACCCACACGAACGACCAGGAGCCCTCTTCGATCAGGCCGATCCGGTTCGCGATCTCCACGCGGGCCGCGCCGAGCAGGGCGCGCGCGCTGTCCGGGTCGCCCGCGCCGAAGAACACGCAGTCACCGGGGTTCGCGCCGACCGCCTTGGCCAGGCCGTCGCGCTCGGAGTCGGAGAGGTTCTTCGCGACCGGGCCGCCCAGGGTGCCGTCCTCCTGGACCAGCACGTAGGCCAGGCCCTTCGCGCCGCGCTGCTTGGCCCACTCCTGCCACGCGTCGAGCGTGCGGCGCGGCTGGGAGGCGCCGCCGGGCATGACGACCGCGCCCACGTACGGCGCCTGGAAGACGCGGAACGGGGTGTCCTTGAAGTACTCGGTCAGCTCGGTGAGCTCGAGGTCGAAGCGCAGGTCCGGCTTGTCCGAGCCGTACTTGGCCATCGCCTCGGCGTAGGAGATGCGGCGGAACGGGGTCGGGATGTCGTGGTCCGCGATGCCCTTCCACAGCGCCGTGATGATCTTCTCGCCCAGCGCGATGACGTCGTCCTGCTCGACGAAGCTCATCTCGATGTCGAGCTGGGTGAACTCGGGCTGCCGGTCGGCGCGGAAGTCCTCGTCCCGGTAGCAGCGGGCGATCTGGTAGTACCGCTCCAGGCCGCCGACCATGAGCAGCTGCTTGAACAGCTGCGGCGACTGGGGCAGCGCGTACCAGGAGCCGGGCCGCAGGCGAGCGGGCACCAGGAAGTCGCGCGCACCCTCGGGCGTGGAGCGGGTCAGGGTCGGGGTCTCGACCTCGACGAACTTCTCCGCGTGCAGCACCTCGCGGGCGATCCGGTTGGCCTCGCTGCGCAGCCGCATCGCCTTGGCCGGGCCGGAGCGGCGCAGGTCCAGGTAGCGGTGCTTGAGGCGGGCCTCCTCGCCGACCTCCAGGTGCTCGTCGAGCTGGAAGGGCAGCGGCGCGGCCTCGTTGAGGACCTCCAGCTCGGTGGCGTAGACCTCGATGTCACCGGTGGGCAGGTCGGGGTTCTCGCTGCCCTCGGGGCGGCGGGTGACGTCGCCGACGACCTTGACGACGAACTCGGAGCGCAGCTTGTGGGCGCGCTCGGCCATCTCGCCCTCGCGGAAGACGACCTGGGCGACCCCGGAGGCGTCGCGGAAGTCGATGAAGATCACGCCTCCGTGATCGCGCCGGCGGGCGACCCACCCGGTCAGGGTGACGGACTGCCCGGCGTGCTCGGCCCGGAGCGTCCCGGCCTCGTGCGTGCGCATCACGGGTACTGCTCTCCTCGTGCTAGCTGAACGGCGACTGGTCGTCAAGGCTAGCCAACGACCCCGTGCCGCACGCCACCAGGTTTCCCCAACGCGGCTCCCGGACCGACCTCGGCCGAACAATAGCTCGCCGATGAATTCGCGCACAGGTCGTCCGGAATATCCCGCCGGCCTATTCTCGTGGGTCATGCCGGAAACGCAGACAGTGGACCGGCCCGTGCCCGGTCCCGATTCCACGCGAACCCGAAGACCCGTTTCCCGCGTTCTGCGGAGAGCAGTCCAGTGGAATGACTGGACCAAGGCGCTGACCGCCGTGGTGGCGTGGCACGTGGTGTTGAGCCTGACCGCCTACGTCTTCCAGGGTTCGCAGCACCTCAACTACGCCTACCCGCCGGTCCTGAGCCCCCAGCCGACCCCGTTGTCACACATGCTCCGCTTCGACGCCCTGTACTACGTCGACATCGTCGCCAACGGCTACGACCTGCGGAACAAGCCCCACCTGGCGGCCTTCTACCCGCTGTTCCCGCTCGCCACCTGGGTCGTCCACAAGATCACTTTCGCCCAGTTGGGCATCCTCGGCGCGGGACTCGTCGTCAACGTCCTCGGGTCGTGGTTCGCCGTGGTCGCCCTCTTGAGGACCGCTCGTCATTTCATCGCCGACAAAACCCTCCACTGGCTCACACCCGCGCTCTTCCTCACCGCGCCCTCGGCGTATTTCCTGCACGTCATGTACAGCGAGGCGCTGTTCTGCGCGATCGCTTTCTGGGCATACCTGTTCGCCTTGGAGAGGCGTTGGGTGCCGATGGGGCTGTGCCTCATCCCGCTGACCGCGAGCCGGATCACCGCCGCGTTGTTCGTCGGGCTCTGCCTGGTGGAATTCCTGCGGTCGCGGGGCCGGCGGCGGCCCTGGTCGTGGCACCTGCTGTGGTTCCCGGCGGCGTTCGCCGGGCTTGGCGCGTACTGGGTGTTCCTGTGGCGGCTCACCGGCAACCCGTTCGCCAACTTCGCCGGGCACCGCATGTGGCCCTACCAGGTGTTCAACCCCGACATCTTCGCCACGTGGGGTGCGGAGGTCACCGCGGCGGTCCGCGCGCTGCGGTACGGGCCGTTGGACGCGGTGCAGGTGGTCGACCACGTCCTGCCGGTGGTCGCGTTGACCGTGGTACTGGCGGTGTCGGTGTACCTGGTGGTCGAGCTGCGCGGCCAAGGCGTGCCGTTGGCGCTGTTCGGCGTGGCGGCGCTGGTGATGCTGAGCCTCAACAGCAACCTGGTGTCGGTGCACCGGTACGTCCTGCCGCTGCTGGTGGTCTACGTCGGGTTGACGGTGCTGTTCGCCCGGCGGCCCGCGGCCCGGCCGGTGGTGTTCGGGCTGGTGTTCACCCACATGCTCGCCTTCGGGTTCCTCTACGCGTCCTTCGTTTCCGGCAACTGGTCGGCTTAGGATCTCCGGCTGTGGCCAGACGCGTGCTCCTGCTCTTGGTTCCCTTGGCCCTGACCGCGGGGTGCACGACGGCGGTGGCGGGTCGGCCGGTGGCCGGGCCGCTGCCCGAGGTGCCCACCGTGGCGTGCGACTACGACCACCCGGTGGACGGTCCGGCCAAGGACGTGGACCCGCCGGTGGAGCGGGCCGACGCCGAGGGCACGGTCGTGGTCGAGGTCGAGACCAGCCAGGGCGCGCTGGAGTTCTCCCTGGACGCCGCGAGCGCGCCCTGTTCGGTGCACAACTTCCGGCACCTGGTGGCGGAGAAGTTCTTCGAGGGGACGTCGTGCCACCGGCTGACCGTCGACGGCCTGTGGGTGCTCCAGTGCGGCGACGCCACCGACACCGGCCAGGGGACGACCGGCTACGAGTTCGACGACCCGGACGCGAAGACCGGCGGCTACGACCGGGGCGTGATCGCGATGGCCAACCGGCAGGAGGCCGGCACCAACAGCAGCCAGTTCTTCATCGTGCACAAGGACAGCTCGTTCGACCCGGACTTCCCGGTGCTCGGGCGGGTGTCGAAGGGCATGGACGTGATCGACAAGGTGGCGGCCGGCGGCGTGGTGCCGGGCACCGGGTTCTCGGAGACGGACGGCCGCCCCGTGGTGCCGCTGAAGTTCGTGTCGCTGAAGGAGAAGTAGGCGGGGCCGCCTCCCTCGTGAGGAGACGGCCCCGGTCACGCTGGTCGCGTCAGGCGCTGGGCGCCAGGTAGAGCAGGCGGTTCGGCGAGCCGGTGCCCGGGCTGGTGACCTTGCCCGTGGTGGCCTGGCCGGTCAGGTAGCTCGCCACCTGGGCCGGGGTCGCCGACCGGTTGTTCTGCAGGTAGCGGGCCGCCGCGCCGGCCACGTGCGGGGTCGCCATCGACGTGCCGGAGATGGTGTTGGTGGCGGTGTCGCCGGTGTTCCACGCCGAGGTGATGGACGAGCCGGGCGCGAAGATGTCCAGCACCGAGCCGTAGTTCGAGTAGCTCGCGCGGGCGTCGGTGTTGGTGGTCGCGCCGACCGTGATGGCCTCGGTGACCCGGGCCGGCGAGTAGCTGGACGCGTTGGCGTTGCTGTTGCCCGCCGCGATGGCGTAGGTGACGCCCGCCGCGATGGACCGGCGCACGGCGTCGTCCAGGGTGGTGGACGCGCCGCCGCCCAGGCTCATGTTCGCCACGGCCGGCTTGACGTGGTTGCGGGTCACCCAGTCGATGCCCGCGACGACACCGGCGGTGGTGCCGGAGCCGGAGTTGTTCAGCACGCGGACGCCGTAGATCGTGGCGCCCTTGGCGACGCCGTACTGGCTGCCCGCGATCGTGCCCGCCACGTGCGTGCCGTGGCCGTTGCCGTCCTGGGCGACGCTGTCGTTGTCCACGGCGTCGTAGCCGTTGCGCGCCCGGCCGCCGAAGGTGCTGTGGCTGATGCGGACACCGGTGTCGATGACGTAGACGTTCACGCCCGCGCCGGTCGAGGTGTAGCTGTAGGCGGAGTTGAGCGGCAGGTCGCGCTGGTCGATGCGGTCCAGGCCCCACGACGGCGGGTTGGTCTGGGTGGCCTGGAGGTGGAGCACCTGGTCCTGCTCCACGTAGTCGACCGCCGGGTTGGCGGCCAGGCGCTTCGCGGCGGACTCGGGCAGGCTCACGGTGAAGCCGTTGAGCGCGCTGCCGAAGACGCGGTCGACCTTGCCGCCGTACTGGTTCGCCAGCTTCTCGGCGGACGCGGCGGAGCCGTCCTTGAGCTTGACGATGAAGCTGTTCTGCACCTTCTCGGCCGCGTCGGCGGCACGGATCTCGCCCTCCGCGGCCTGAGCGGGTGACGCCAACAGGGAACTCGCCGCGGCGACGATCGCCGTCGCGCCGACCCCGGCCAGGAACCGGACCTGTCGTGACTGTCGCATGGGTGCTTCCTTCTCGCTGACGGCGGCTCGACCGTCACCCCCGAGTGGGACATGCGTGCAGGGGCTCGGGCGTGACGCTGGGCCACCTTGCCCTCGCTGACAGTCACCAACGCTAACCGGGACGTCCGTACTGCCGGAAGTGTGAAAGATTGCCAGTTATCACACTGCGTGAAGAAGTCACCTGACCTGCCCTTTCCCGAATTGCGGGAGACCTGCTAGGGGTCGCGGCGCTACCTTCCCCGCATGCGCCTGGAACCCGTCACCGAGGACAACTACCGCGCCGTCATCGCCCTGGAGGTCCACGAGGAGCAGCGCGGCTTCGTGGCCACCAACCTGCGCTCGATCGCAGACGCCTGGATCTACCGCCCGAAGATGCAACCGCTCGCGCTGTACTCGGGCGAGGAGCTGGTCGGCTTCACACTGCTCTACCGGGACGAACCGCACGACCTCCACATAGTCCGGTTCATGATCGACCGAAGGGCGCAGGGGCGAGGCCTGGGACGGAAGGGGCTGGCAGCGATCGCGGAGGTGGCTCGGGGCGAGGGACGGACGCAGCTGTCGCTGAGCCTGGTGCCGGGCAACGCGGTCGCGCACGGCTTGTACGCGGCGTTCGGTTTCAAGGAGACCGGCGAGATGGAGGGCGACGAGATCGTCATGAAGCACGACCTAACCCCCGCCCGCCACCCTTGAGCAGGACCACCCGGCACGCTCCAACACGACCGCCGCGCGCGGCAGGCTCCAACACGACCGCCGCGCGGCACACTTCAGCACCACCGCCCCGCGCGGCGCGCTTCAGCCCACCGCCCCGCGCGCATGCTTCAGCACCACCTCCCCGCGCGGCATGCTTTTCGTTCGGGCTGCCGCGCGGCACCCGCCTGCCTGGGCTTCTTGCTTGTGTCATCCCCGTATGGCCTGCCCGAAGGGCTACCGCATTTTCCGGGGGTTGCGGCCGAAATTTTTGTGAGGAACGAGCAAAAATTTTAGCGGCAACCCCCGGAAAATGTGGTAGGCTCCGCCAGGTCATACGGGGATGGCACAAGCAAGAAGCCCCCGCCCTTTCTTTTGTGTCCATCCTTGGCGGCCTGCCCGCCGGCGAGGCTCTTTTCGCTTTTCGCTTTTCAAGATCTTTTAGAAGCGGCGCTTCACTCTCAAGCCGAACGCGCTTCGCGCTGGTACGCGCTGCGCGCTCTCAAGATGACAAGCGGCGCTCGCCGCGCGGCAGGCCGCCAGCGGGGGGTGAAGGGCGTCGGTTCCCCCGCCGTATGGCCTGGCGGAGCCAACCACATTTTCCAGGGGTTGCCGCTAAAACTTTTGCTCGTTCCTCGCAAAACTTTCGGCTGCAACCCCTGGAAAATGCGGTAGCCCTTCGGGCAGGCCATACGGCGGGGGAACCGAGGCCCTCCACCTGTGGTTGGGACCACCACACAAAAGCGCGCTGCGCGCGCCGAAAAACAGGCGCTGCGCGCGTTGGAAAGCGCGTGGGTGGCTCACGTTCCGGACGGGCGGGGTTGCTCTGGGGGGACCGAGCTCTCGGCGAGCGCCATCCACTGGTCCAGGTCGGCTTGTGTGAACTCCGTCCACGGCGGGACCTCCGGGAGCCGGCGGAGGAGGTCGTAGGCCTCGGGGATCTGGGGGGCGCGCAGGACCGGGCAGTGGCAGCCGGCGATGACCTCGGCGTTCAGGTGCTGGAAGTCCGCCACGACCGCCTCGAACTTCGCGGCGTCCAGCAGCGCGGCCCAGGGGGCGACCAAGCGTCCCCCGAACAACTGGCCGTCGCGGAAGTCCTCCGGGGACAGGTCCGCCGTTTCGGGCATGGGGGTCGGCACGTTCGTGGCGAAGGTGTCGACCGACCACAGGACGTCGGTCTTCGAGTCGAAGAGGGCGCGGGTCGTCGGGTTGTCGTAGAGGGGCGGTCTTTTGGCGACCAGGGTGCGGTCGCCGGCGTCGATCGTGTCGCCATCCGTCATGAAGCGGCACCGGTTGATCGGGACCTCCCACTCCTCGGCCATGCGGCCGATGGAGAACCACGTCGTCAGCAGGGTCGCGTTCGGGCACGCCGCGAGGGCCGCCAAGAGGTTGCCGGCGTGGTCGCGGTCGTCGTGGGTGAGGAAGATCCACCGCACGTCCAAGGGGTCCACGACGGACCAGGCCGCCTCGAGCCACTGCGCGCGCACCGCGGGCGCCCCGGTGTCGACGAGGACCGGTTCGGCTCCCCGGATCACCATCGAGTTCATGTGGAAGTGACCGACCGGCGGGGCCTCCAGCGCCCACGGGATGACGAACGTCTCCTCGGCGATCTTGTACGGCTGCAACAGGTTGAAACTCTGCGTGGTTGTCATGGCGCTCTCCCCTGAACGGAGTAGCCGCGGCGTTAAGCCATCCAGTGCAACTCCGCGCCGGGGTTTCGTCAACCGCAGAACCGGACGCGGTCAGCCCACCGAGACCGGGCCGCCGGGGGCCGACCACTCCCCCGGCGGCCGGCGGTCAGCGTGCGGGGGACCAGTACAGGAGCTTGCCCCACGACAACGGGGTCGCCTCGCGGACCAGTTCCCCGTGGACCTGGGCCGGTGTGGCGGCGCGGTTCAGGTGCAGGTACCGCAGGGCCACGCCGGTCACGTACCCGGTCGACATCGACGTCCCGCTGATGGTGTTGGTCGCCGTGTCGCTCGTGTACCACGCACCCGTGATGGACACACCCGGCGCATAAAGGTCCACGACCGATCCGTAGTTCGAGAAAGTGGCCTTGCTGTCCGTAGTGGTCGACGCGCCCGACGTGATCGCCTCGACCACCCGCGCGGGCGAGTAGCCGGAAGCGTCGCTGTTGCTGCCGCCCGCCGTCACGGACGCGCTGACGCCGGACGCGATCAACTTCCGCACGGCGTCGTCCATCGCCGTGGACGGGCCACCACCCAGTGACAGGTTCGCCACGGCCGGCCTGACGGCGTTCCGGGCCACCCAGTCGATCCCGGCGATGACACCGGCCGTGGTGCCGCTGCCGGACCCGTTGAGGACCCGGACGCCGCACACCCGCGCCTGCTTGGCCACCCCGTACGTGCGGCCGGCGATCAAGGACGCGATGTGGGTGCCGTGGCCGTTGTCGTCCTGGGCGATGGTGTCGTCGTCCACCGCGTCCCAGCCGTTGCACGCGCGTCCGCCGAACTCCGTGTGCGTGACGCGGATGCCGGTGTCGATCACGTACGCCGTGGTCCCCAGGCCGGTGGACGTGTAGCTGTACTTGGCGTCCAGCGGCAGGGCGCGCTGGTCGATGCGGTCCAGGCCCCACGGCGGGTTGTACTGGGTCGTGTGCGCCCGCACCACCTGGTCCTGCTCCACGTACTCCACCGCCGGGTCGGCGGCCAGTCGACGGGCCTCACGAGCGCTCAACCGCACCGAGAACCCGTGGAACAGTCCACTGTAGACCCGCTCGGGAGCGAACCGGTCCACAGTGGACAGGGCTGCGGTGTCCTTGAGCTTGACTATGTAACTGCCGGGCACGGCCGAAGGAGATCCGGCGTGCAGGACGGCACCTTCGGCCTCGGCGGGTGTGGCGAGGCCGGCGACGACCAGGGCGGCGACCGCCGCGCCGGGGATGAGCTTGCGCATGGCGATTCCTTCGCGGGGGTCAGCGGGACGGGGACCAGTAGAGGAGCTTGCCGCCCCACGGCAGCGGGGTGGCCTCGCGCACGAGCTCGGCGTGCACCTGTGCCGGCGTGGCGGTGGGGTTGAACTGGAGGAACCGCACGGCCACCCCGCTGACGAAACCGGTCGCCATCGACGTGCCGCTCAGCGTGTTGGTCGCGGTGTCACTGGTGTGCCAGGCGGACTTGATGCCGACGCCGGGCGCGAACAGGTCCACCCCGGAGCCGTAGTTGGAGAACGACGCCCGTGCGTCGGTGGAGGTCGTCGCGCCGGACGTGATCGCCTCCGCCACCCGCGCCGGCGAGGTGTTCACGGTGCCGCTGCCGCTGCTGCCCGCGGTCACCGACGCGGTGACGCCCGAGGCGATGAGGCGGCGCACGGCGTCGTCCAGCGCGGTGGACGCCCCGCCGCCGAGGCTGAAGTTCGCGACGGCGGGCTTGCGGGCGTGCGCGGCCACCCAGTCGACGCCGGCGATCACACCGGAGATCGTGCCGCTGCCCGACCCGTTCAGGACGCGCACGCCGTAGACGTCGACGCCCTTCGCCACGCCGTAGGTGCGCCCGGCGATGGTGCCGGCGACGTGCGTGCCGTGCCCGTTGTCGTCCTGGGCCACGGGGTCGTTGTCGACGGCGTCCCAGCCGTGGAACGCGCGTCCGCCGAACTCCTCGTGCGTGGTCCGGATGCCGGTGTCGACGACGTACACCGAGGTCGTCGCACCGGTGGAGGTGTAGCTGTAGGTGGTGTCCAGCGGCAGGGCGCGCTGGTCGGTGCGGTCCAGGCCCCACGGCGCGTCGGGCTGGGTCGAGAGGGCGTGGACGTACTGGTCCTGCTCGACGTACTCGACGGCCGGGTGGGCGGCCAGGCGGCGGGCCTCGCGCGCGGTCAACCGGGTGGAGAACCCGCCGGTGAAGACCCGGTCGGCGGCGACGGGCGCGGTGGCGCCGGGCTTGAGCTTGACGAGGTAACTGCCGGGCACGGCCCACGGCGAGGCGGCGCGCAGGACCGCGCCTTCCGAAGCCGTGGCGGGGGTGACCACGACGGCGACCAGCAGTGCCGCGGCGGCCAAGCCGGGTAACAGGGGTTTGCGCATGGATGTCGTCCTTTGCAGGGGTGGGACGAGGGTCAGGCGGAGGGGTTGCTCCGCGTAGCCGGCTCCGACAACGTGCCGGAGAACCCATTCAACGCTGTGGAGAAAATACGGTCCACGCAACGACCGAAGCGAGCGGCAGGCGAGTTGGCACGCGCTGTGGAGAAATCCTTCAGCGCAACGGTGTTGCGGTTCGGGATGGCGCCCGCCGCCGCGATGGTCCTTTCGGGGGCATGAACGGTGGTCGAAGTGACGGCGGCCACAGGGGCTCTCGCGCCCGCCGTGGCGATCCAACGGAGCTTGCGCATACCTGGTCCGTTCTTCGCAGGGAACGGCGCGCGGCGCCCGGTGGAGCGGCAGGGGCGGGGCCGCGGACCGCCTCGTGTGGGCTGCATCACCCCACGTACCCGAGGCTATGGGGCGGTTCGGGTACCGGGAAGCGACCACTTGTCCCAGCGGGAGTGCGACGATCGCCGGGACCGGGACCTTCACACCCCCGCTGTTAATGAGAATTCAAACATTTCACGGTCCGGGGGATTTTGCCCGCCGATTCGGTTAAATTCACGTCGGGAAACCCGATCGGCTGTACCGCCGGGGTGATTTCCCACGATAACGTCGCTCGCCTTGTCCTCGGGAGAACGGAGTGGAGATGCCAACGCCAGTCGTCGGGCCGGATTCGCGGGTGCGCGATCCCCGACGGATCGACGGAGGAGCAGACCCCTTCGCGGACGCACTGCGATCGGCGATCCGGGCGAAGGGACTGAGCCTGGAGCGCATCCAGCACAAGCTGCGGTCACGCGGCGTGGCGGTCAGCATCGCCGCGCTGAGCTACTGGCAGTCCGGGCGGCGCCGCCCGGAGCGGCCCGACTCGCTCGCGGCGGTCGGGCACCTGGAGGAGATCCTCGACGTCGGGGAGGGCGGCCTGAGCACCCTGCTCGGTCCGCCGCGTCCGCGCGGGAAGGCGCGGCCGAGGTCTCGGCACACCGGTCCGGAGGGGTGGGTCCACCGGAACGACTACGAGACCATGGCCGAGCTGCTCGCCGACGTCGACACGAGCACCGACCAGGACCTCACCCGGCTCAGCCTGCGGGACCAGGTGGAGCTGGCGATGGACGGCAGCACCCGGCGGGTGCGCTCGCGGCAGGTGCTGCGGGCCGAACGGGCGGGCGTGGACCGGGTCCTGCTCGGCTACGACACCCGGCTGCCGGGTGACCCGCTGCCGGTGATCGGCACGCTGCGCTCGTGCCGGCTGGGACGGGTGTCCGCGGACCCGCGCAACGGTCTGATGATCGCCGAGCTGCTGTTCGAACGGCCGTTGCGCCGGGGCGAGCGGACCGCGGTGGAGTACGAGCTGATCCACATGGCCCCGCACCACCCCACGCACGACAACACCTACTCGCGCCGGTTCCGCCACCCGGTCCGGGAGTACGTCCTGGAGGTCAGGTACGACTCCCGGTGCAGGCCTGCGCGGTGCGAGCAGTTCACGACGGACCTGTCCGGCGGCGAGCCCGCCGACGTCCGCGAGACCCCGGTGGACACCTGGGGTTACGCGTACGCCGTGGCGCTGGACTTCGGTCCCGGCGTGGTGGGACTGCGCTGGGATTGGACGTGATCGACTAGTACGAGCGCGGCAACCGCAAGGTGTGCTGCGCGACGAAGTTCAGGATCATCTCGCGGCTGACCGGAGCGATCCGGGACAGCCTTGACGCGGCGAGCAGGGCCCCGAGTCCGTACTCGGAGGCCAACCCGTTCCCGCCGTGCACCTGGATGGCCTGGTCCACCGCCGCCGCCACCGCCTCCCCCGCCGCGTACTTGGCCATGTTGGCCGCCTCGCCCGCAGCCCGGTCTTCTCCAGCGTCGTAGAGAGCCGCGGCCTTCTGGGTCATCAGCCGAGCGAGCTCGACCTGGATCGCGCACTGCGCCAACGGGTGCGCGACGCCCTGGTGCGCGCCGATCGGCTTGTCCCAGACGGTGCGGGTGCGGGCGTACTCCGACGCCTGGTCGAGCGCGCGGCGGGCCATGCCGGTGGCCAGTGACGCCGCCATGACGCGCTCCGGGTTGAGCCCGGCGAACAGCTGGGCCAACCCGGCGTCCTCGGCGCCCACGAGGGCGTCGGCGGGCAGGCGGACGTCGTCGAAGAAGCACGTGAACTGCTTCTCCGGGGACACGATCTCCATCGGGATGTGCTGGAAGGTGAACCCTTCGGCGTCGGTGGGGACGATCATCAGCGACGGCAGCAGCCGGTTGCCCGTCGCGTCGACGTGCCGGGCCACGACCAGCACCGCGGCGACCTCGTCGACACCGGAGATGTAGTACTTGCCGCCGGACAGGACCCACTCGTCACCGTCGCGGCGCACGGCGGTGGCGAGCTTGTGGGAGTTGGAGCCGGCGTCGGGCTCGGTGATGGCGAAGGCCATCTTGGTGGTGCCGTCGGCGAACCCGGGCAGCCACCGCCGCTTCTGCTCCTCGGTGCCGAAGCGGGCGATGACGGTGGCGCAGATGGCCGGGGAGACGACCATCAGCAGCAGCGGGCAGCCCGCGGCGGCCAGTTCCTCGCACACCGCCGCGAGGTCGCCGATCCCGCCGCCACCGCCGCCGTACTCGGTGGGGACGGCGACACCGAGGTAGCCGAGCTTGCCCGCCTCGGCCCACAGCTCGTCGGTCTTCTCCCCCGCCCGCGCCTTGGCGACGAAGTAGTCCGGCCCGTACTTGCCGGCCAGGTCGGCGACGGCCTTGCGCAGCGCCCGCCGCTCCTCGCTCTCCACGAAGTTGGTCATGACCCCTCCACAACGGCGAGCACGTCGCCCGCATCGACCTGGTGACCCGGCTGGACGAGGACTTCGGCGACCGTGCCGCCGGTCGCGGCGAGCACGCGGTGCTCCATCTTCATCGCCTCCAGCACCAACAACTCCGTGCCGGCCTCGACGTGCTGCCCGGCCTCGACGGACACCCGCACCACGGTTCCCGGCATGGGCGCGACGGTCGCGCCCTCGGCGACCCTGGAGGTGGGTTCCGGGAAGCGGGGCAGCACGCGCAGTGACAACCCGCCGACCTCCACCCGATCCCCATATACGGCAACGGGGTATGTGACCTGCACTCCGTCTTGCGCGAGCACGACGAAATCTTTAGCCGCGCGCACGACTTCGACTTCAGGACTGCATATGACTCCATCGCGGGTGTGCCGGTAGGAGATCTCCACCGATTCACCGTCGAATTCGAAACCGACTTTTTGCGGCTGCGACGGCACATTGCGCCAGCCCAGCGGCAGGGCGGTGCGGCGATTCTCCGCCAGAGCCAGCGCGGCGGCCAGCGCGGCGGGGCGAACGTCCACGTCAGGCCGCTTTGTCAGGCCGTGTTGGGCCAGGAACCCGGTGTGGGTGTCGCCCGCCGCGAAGGCCGGATGGCGCAACGTCCGCACCAGGAGTTCGCGGTTGGTGACCAAGCCGTGCAGCTCCGCCCGGTCCAGCGCGTTGGCCAGTTTGCGCACGGCGGCGGCACGCGTCTCGCCCCACGCCACGACCTTGGCCAGCATGGGGTCGTAGTGCACCCCCACGACGCTGCCGTCCTCCACGCCGCTGTCCACGCGGACGCCGTCCGGGACGCGGAAGCGGTGCAGGGTGCCCGACGCCGGCCGCCAGTCGTGCGCCGGGTCCTCCGCGTACAGGCGGGCCTCGATCGCGTGGCCGTGCGGGGTGGGCGGTTCGGCGGGCAGCCGTGCGCCCTCGGCGATGGCGAGCTGCCAGGCCACCAGGTCCAGGCCGAAGACCTCCTCGGTGACCGGGTGCTCGACCTGGAGGCGGGTGTTGACCTCCAGGAAGTGGAACTCCTGGTCGTCGGTGAACAGGAACTCGACCGTGCCCGCGCCGACGTACCCGATGGCGTGCGCGGCCTTCGTGGCGGCGTCGAACAGCCGCTGCCGGGCCTCGGAGCGCACCGCCGGGCTCGGCGTCTCCTCGATGATCTTCTGGTGCCGCCGCTGGATGGAGCACTCCCGCTCCCCCAGCGCCCACACCGTGCCGTGGGTGTCGGCGAGG
Organism: Saccharothrix variisporea; assembly: GCF_003634995.1. Taxonomy (GTDB): domain Bacteria; phylum Actinomycetota; class Actinomycetes; order Mycobacteriales; family Pseudonocardiaceae; genus Actinosynnema; species Actinosynnema variisporeum. The sequence goes on from NZ_RBXR01000001.1 coordinate 2,412,170, forward strand.
ATCTGCACCTCGACGTGCCGCGCGTTCTCCAGCAGCGGCTCGCAGAACACCGTGCCGTCGCCGAACGCCGACTCGGCCTCGCGGCGGGCGGCGGCGACGGCCTCGGCCAGTTCTTCGCGGGTCCGCACGACCCGCATGCCCCGGCCACCGCCGCCGGCGGACGCCTTGACCAGCAACGGGAACTCCGTCGCGGTCTCGGGGTCCAGCTCGGGCAGCACCGGCACGCCGGCGTCGGCCATGCGCTTCTTCGCGGCGACCTTCGAGCCCATCGCCTCGATGACCTCGGGGTCCGGACCGACCCACGTGAGACCGGCCCGCTGCACGGCCCGCGCGAACTCGGCGTTCTCGGACAGGAACCCGTAGCCGGGGTGCACGGCGTCCGCGCCGGCCGCCTTCGCCGCCGCCACCAGCGCGTCGATCCGCAGGTAGGTCTCGGCGGGCGCGGCGCCGGGCAGGCGCACCGCCACGTCGGCCTCCCGGACGTGCGGCGCGTCGGCGTCCGGGTCGGAGAACACCGCCACCGGGCTGACGCCCACCGCGCGGCACGTGCGCGCGACGCGGCGGGCGATCTCGCCCCGGTTGGCGATCAGGAGCTTGCTGATCACGGGTGACCTCACATCCGGAAGACGCCGTAGCCGTCGGCGCCCTTGATCTGTCCACTGTGGATCGCCGACAGGCACAGGCCGAGCACCGTGCGGGTGTCGCGCGGGTCGATCACGCCGTCGTCGTAGAGCCGGCCGGACAGGAAGGCGGCCAGGGACTGCTGCTCGATCTGACCCTCGACCATCTGCCGCATGGCCGCGTCGTGCTCCTCGTTGTACTCCTGCCCCTTCGCGGCGGCGGCCTGCCGCGCCACGATCGACAGCACGCCCGCGAGCTGCACCGGCCCCATCACGGCGGACTTGGCGTTGGGCCAGGTGAACAGGAAGCGCGGGTCGTAGGCCCGGCCGCACATGCCGTAGTTGCCCGCGCCGTAGGACGCGCCCATCGTCACGGTCAGGTGCGGCACCCGGCTGTTGGACACCGCGTTGATCATCATGGCGCCGTGCTTGATGATCCCGCCCTGCTCGTACTGCGCGCCGACCATGTAGCCGGTGGTGTTCTGGAGGAACAGCAGCGGGGTGTCCTGCTTGTTGGCCAGCTGGATGAACTGGGTGGCCTTCTGGGCTTCCGCGCTGAACAGCACGCCCCGCGCGTTGGCGAGGACGCCGATCGGGTACCCGTGCAGGTCGGCCCACCCGGTGACCAGGCTGGTGCCGTAGTCGGGCTTGAACTCGTCGAACCGCGAGCCGTCCACGATCCGGGCGATGACCTCGCGCGGGTCGAACGGCACCCGCAGGTCGGTCGGGACCAGGCCGAGCAGCTCTTCCTCGTCGTAGAGCGGCGGTTCGCTGGGCTTGGGCCGTGGTCCGAGCTTGCGCCAGTTCAGGCGGGCGACGATCCGGCGGGTGAGGCGGATCGCGTCCACCTCGTCGGTCGCCACGAAGTCCGCGAGGCCGGAGGTGGTGCCGTGCATCCGCGCGCCGCCCAGCGACTCGTCGTCGGACTCCTCGCCGGTGGCCATCTTGACCAGCGGCGGGCCGCCGAGGAACACCTTGGAGCGCTGGTCGATCATCACCACGTAGTCGGACATGCCCGGCACGTACGCGCCGCCGGCGGTGGCGTTGCCGAACACCGTGCTGATGGTCGGGATGCCGGCCGCGCTCAGCCGGGTCAGGTCCCGGAACGCCCGCCCGCCGGGGATGAAGATCTCGCTCTGGCTGGGCAGGTCCGCCCCACCGGACTCGACCAGGCCGATCAGCGGCAGCCGGTTCTGGAGCGCGATGTCGTTGGCGCGGAACGTCTTGCGCAGGGTGTAGGGGTTGCTCGCGCCGCCGCGCACGGTCGGGTCGTTGGCGACGATCACGCACTCGACGCCCTCGACCACGCCGATGCCCGTGACGACGCTCGCGCCCACCGGGTAGTCGGTGCCCCACGCGGCCAGCGGGGACAGCTCCAGGAACGGGCTGTCCTGGTCCACCAGCAGCTCGATGCGCTCCCGGGCCAGCAACTTGCCGCGCTTGTGGTGCCGTTCGGTGTACTTCGGCCCGCCGCCCGCGAGCGCCTTGGCGTGCTCGGCGTCCAGGTCGGCGAGCTTGGCCAGCAACGCCTCGCGGTTCTCGTGGTACTCCACGGCCCGCGTGTCCAGCCTCGTGCCCAACGTCGTCATGCCGTGAACCCCAATCGCTTCGCGGCCAGCTCCACCATCACCTCGGTGGCGCCGCCGCCGATGCCGAGGATGCGCGCGTCCCGGTAGTGCCGCTCGACCTCGCTGTCACGCATGTACCCCGCGCCGCCGTGCAGCTGGACGGCCGCGTCCACGACTGCTGAACACGCCTCGACGGCCGCGTTCTTGGCGAAGCACACCTGTGCCACCGCCTCCTCGCCGCGCGCCACCTTGACCGCCACCTCGCGGGTGTAGGTACGGGCGAGGTCGGTGCGTTGTGCCATCTCCACCAGCTTGTGCCGGACTACCTGGCGGCCCATGAGCGGGCGGCCGAAGGTCTCCCGTTGGCGGGTGTAGGCGATCGTCAGGTCGAGGCAGCGCTGGGCCGTCGCGTACGCCTGCACGGCCAGGGAGATCCGCTCGACCTGGAACTGGCGCATGATCAGGCCGAACCCGCCGTTCTCCGGGCCGACCAGGTTGGCCGCCGGAACTCTCGCGTCCACAAAGGACAGTTCTGCGGTGTCCGAGCAGTGCCAGCCCATCTTGTCCAGCCGCCGGTCCACGGTGAAGCCCGGGGTGCCCTTCTCGACCACGAGCAGGCTGATGCCCTGGTAGCCCTCGCCGCCGGTCCGCACCGCCGTGGTCACGAAGTCCGCACGGTCGCCCGAGGTGATGAACGTCTTCGACCCGTTGACGACGTAGTGGTCGCCGTCCTTGACGGCTTTCGTGCGGAGAGCGGCCACGTCCGACCCGCCGCCGGGCTCGGTGACCGCCAGCGCGCCGATCAGCTCGCCCTCCAGCGTCGGCCGCACGAACCGGTCGACCAGGTCGGGGCCGCCCGCGTCCACGATGTGCGGGAGCGCGATGCCGTGCGTGAGCAGGGCCGCGATCAGGCCGGACGACCCGCCCGCCTGGATCAGCTCCTCGGTGACGACGACGGTGTCGAGCAGATCGCCCGCCCCGCCGACGCTCTCGGGGAAACCGATGCCCAGCAGGCCGATCTTGGCGGCTTTCCGGTGCAGGGCGCGGGGGACTTCGCCGTCGCGCTCCCAGTCGCCCAGGTGCGGGACGACCTCCTGCTCGGTGAACCGGCGGACGGTGGCCCGCAGGTCCCGGCGCTCCGGCGTCTCGAACAGGTCCGAGGTGGTGTTCACAGCAAGTCCTCCGGGATGTCCACGTGCCGGGACCGCAGCCACTCGCCCAGCGCCTTGGCCTGCGGGTCGAACCGGGTCGAGGACGCCACGCCCTCGCCCAGCAGGCCGTGCAGCACGAAGTTCAGCGCCTTGAGGTTCGGCAGCTCGTACCGGTCCACCTCGCCCGCCTCGGGCAGCAGTTCCTTGAGGCGGGCCACGGTCAGCTCTTCGACCAGCCACGCGTACTGGGCGTCGGTGCGCACCCACACGCCGAGGTTCGCGTCACCGCCCTTGTCGCCTGACCGCGCGCCCGCGATCGTGCCCAACGGGACCCTCATACCGCGACCACCTCCCCGTTCGGCAGGACCGCTTCGTGGCGCACCTCGTGCCGGCCGACGTAAGCGGCCTTGTAGACCCCGTACGGCGTGCCGTCGCCGGGTGGCGCGGTGACGTGGAAGCCCGGGTAGGAGGCCAGCGCCAGCTCGATGCCCGCCCGGGAGAACGCCTTGGCCCGCTTGGGGTCCGAGGTCTTGATCGTGGCGTGGAGCAGGGCCGAGGCGGTTTCCTCGGTCTCGGCGTCGGGGTGGTCGGTGCGGGCCAACGTCCAGGTCAGGCCGTCTTTGCCGATGGCGTCTTCGAGTTGCCGTCGCACCAGTTCGGCTTTGCGCTCGATGTCCAGTCCGCAGAGAACGAACGTGGTGGAGTTGCGGAAGCCGCCGAGGTGGTTCAGGCACACCTTGAGCATGTCCGGCGGCGGGGAGCCCTTCGTGCCGGTGATGCGGACGCCCCTGGGGTGGTCTTCGAGCCGGATGGTGTCGAAGTGGCTGGTGACGTCCGGGCCGAGGTAGGCCGGTGCGCCGATCTCGTACAGGAGTTGGGCGGTGACCGTGTCGATCGTGACCGCGCCGCCCGTGCCGTCGTGCTTGGTGATCAGCGCGGAACCGTCGGCCTCGATCTCGGCGATCGGGAAGCCGGGACGGGTCGCGTCGATCTCGGTGAAGAAGGCGTAGTTGCCGCCCGTGGCCTGGGTGCCGCACTCCAGGACGTGCCCGGCGACGGTCGCGCCGGCGAGCTTGTCCCAGTCGGTGCGGCCCCAGCCGAAGTGGGCGGCGGCCGGTCCGACGACCAGCGAGGCGTCGGTGACCCGGCCCGTGACGACGACGTCCGCACCGGCCTTCAGGCACTCCGCGATGCCCCACGCGCCCAGGTAGGCGTTGGCGGTCAGGGCTTCCGGGAACCGGGGGCGCAGGTCGTCCCCGGTCACGTGGGCGACCTTGGCCTGGAGGCCGAGCTTGTCGATCGCTTGCGCGAGCCCGGCGGGGTTGAGACCGCCCGCGTTGGAGACGATCTTGACCCCGCGGTCGAGGGCGAGGCCGAGGGTGTCTTCGAGCTGGCGCAGGAAGGTGCGGGCGTAGCCGAGGTCGGCGTCCTTCATGCGGTCGCGGCCGAGGATGAGCATGGTGAGCTCGGCCAGGTAGTCGCCGGTGAGGACGTCGAGGTCACCGCCCTCCAGCATCTCCCGGACGGCGGAGAAGCGGTCGCCGTAGAACCCCGAGGCGTTGCCGATCCGGATCACGCCGACCCCTCTTCCGGGTCCGGCACGGCCTTCTCGCGGCCCGGTCCGGGCGGTCCGGCGAAGGCCTGGGCGATCGGCAGCCAGGCGGAGGCCACTTCACCTTCTGCCTTCACGTCGAGGTCGTCGCGGTGCCGCCGCTGGGTCGCGAGCAGGCAGAAGTCCAGGGCGGGTCCGGTGATGCGGTCGGAGGCGTCCTCCGGACCCCACGTCCACAGCTCGCCAGCCGGCCCGACCAGCTCGACCCGGACGGGGGCGGTCGGCGCCGGGAGGCCGTTGACCAGGAACGCGTACCCCATCGCCCGCACGGCGATGTGGGCGACGTGCTTGAGGCGGTGGGTCGGTTCGCGGGTCACGCCCAGCGCGTCGGCGACGTCCTGTCCGTGCGCCCACGTCTCCATCAACCGCGCGGTCGCCATCGAGGCCGGACTCATCGGAGGCCCGAACCACGGCACCTTCACCCCGGCCGGCACCGCGAGCAACGCCCGTTCCAGCTCGTCGCGACCGGCCCGCCACTCCTCCAGCGTCACCGGCTCTTCCGCGCCCTTGTCCACCAGGTCCGGGGTCGCGGTCCTCAGCGCTTCCGCGAACGCTTCCGGGTCGGTCGCCGCCAGCGCGGCGATGCGGTCGGTCCAGCGCAGGTGGCTGATCTGGTGCGCGATCGTCCAGCCCGGCGCAGGTGTGGCGATCGACCAGTCTTCAAGCGGGGCCACCAGGTCGTCCAACACCTGGCTTTCGGCTTTGAGATCGGCCAACACCTCGTCGATCACAGCGCGTCCTCCAGCATCGTCGCCCAGTGCCGGACGATCCGCGCGCGCCGCTTGCCGTCGTCGGTGAGCTGGTTGGCCAGGGCCAAGCCGCGCACCAGGTCGAGGGTGATCTGCACGGCTTCGCGGACGCCCGGCTTCGTCTCGTCGGCGCCCAACAGCTCCACGGCCAGGCGGTGGGTCTCGCGCCCGAGCCGGACTTCCAGTGGGACCACGACCGTCTTCAGGTCGGGATCGGTCCGGGCCGCGACCCACAGCTCCAGGGCGGCGGTGAACAGGTCGCTGGCGTAGAAGTCGGCGATCAGCTCGACCACCGCGACCGTGCTGCCGTTGACCCGCGCGGCCCGCTCCTTGAGGTGCTGCACGCTCTCCGCACCGAGGTGCTCCACCGCGGCGGCGACCAGCTCACCGCGGGTGCGGAAGTGGTGCAGCTGAGCGCCCCGGGACACTCCCGCGCGCTCGGCGACCACCGTCGTCGTCGTGCCCGACCAGCCCAGTTCCACCAGGCACTCGACGGTCGCTTCCATCAGCTTGCGCCGGGTCTCGCGGCTGCGGTCGGCCTGCCGCTGCCTGGTCTCGGTACCCATGCAGCGGAGTGTTCCGCGCCACTAACAAACAGTCAAGACTGATTGTTAGTGGCGCGGAACCCGTCACCAGCCGCCCTGGACCATCGTTTGGAACAGCCACTTCCCGCCGGCCTTCACCAGCAGGTCGCCGTACCGCACGACCTGGCTGTACTCACCCACGGTGATGGTCGCGTCGGTGATCACGAAGACGAGGTTGGCGTTGACGAACACCGGCGTCCGCACGGACTCCATGTGCACGTCCCCGTCCCCGAGCTGCGCGGCCATGTCCCGCAGGAACCGCTCCCGGTCCCACGACTCGGCCGCCCCGTCGGTGACGGCGTTGACCGGGAACAACGCCATCCCGGCCATCGCCTCCACGTCCTTGGCCACCGCCAACGCGTCCCACTGCTCGAACCACTCCAGAACGCCTCGGACGTCCTCGTCGGTCGGCACGAACCCAGCACCACTATCCGGCACAGCACTCATGCCGTACGTTGTACCGTACGATGTACGGCGACCGCAGGACTACTTTCAGTAGCGGTAGTGCTCCGGCTTGTACGGCCCCTCCACCGCCACGCCCGCGTACTCCGCCTGCTTCTTCGTCAGCTCGGTCAGGTGCACGTCCAGCGCGTCCAGGTGCAGCCGCGCCACCTTCTCGTCCAGCAGCTTCGGCAGCCGGTACACCGACCGCCCGTACTCCCCCGGCTTGGTGAACAGCTCGATCTGCGCCAGCACCTGGTTGGCGAACGAGTTGGACATGACGAAGCTCGGGTGCCCGGTCGCGTTGCCCAGGTTCATCAGCCGCCCCTCGGACAGCACCAGGATCGAGTGCCCGTCCGGGAACACCCACTCGTGCACCTGCGGCTTGATCTCGATCCGCCGGATGCCCGGCACCTTCGCCAGCCCCGCCATGTCGATCTCGTGGTCGAAGTGGCCCACGTTGCCGACGATCGCGTTGTGCTTCATGCGCGCCAGGTGCTCGACGCGGATCACGTCGACGTTGCCGGTCGTGGTGATGAAGATGTCACCGCGTTCCACCACCTCGTCCAGCCGGCGCACCTCCAGGCCGTCCATCGACGCCTGCAACGCGCAGATCGGGTCGATCTCGGTCACCACGACCCGCGCGCCCTGCCCGCGCAGCGAGTCCGCCGCGCCCTTGCCGACGTCGCCGTACCCGCACACCACGGCCAGCTTGCCGCCCAGCATGACGTCCGTGGCCCGGTTGAGCCCGTCGGCCAGGGAGTGCCGGATGCCGTACCGGTTGTCGAACTTCGACTTGGTGACCGAGTCGTTGACGTTGAACCCGGGGAACAGCAGTTCGCCGACCTCGGCCAGCTTGTAGAGCCGGTTGACGCCGTTGGTGGTCTCCTCCGACACGCCCCGGATGCCGGCGGCGATCCGGGTGAACCGCTGGGGGTCGTCGGCGATGCTGTCGGCCAGGGTCGCCAGGATGATCCGGTACTCCTCGCCGTCCTCCTCCGCGGCCCGCGGCACCGCGTCCGCGGCCTCGAACTCGACGCCCTTGTGCACCAGCAGGGTGGCGTCGCCGCCGTCGTCGACCACCAGGTTCGGCCCCTCGGGGAACCCGAAGATCTTCTCGGCGCACCACCAGTACTCCTCCAGCGTCTCGCCCTTCCAGGCGAACACCGGGGTGCCGGCCGGCGCGTCGACCGTCCCCTCCGGCCCGACGACGACCGCGGCGGCGGCCTCGTCCTGGGTGGAGAAGATGTTGCAGGACGCCCAGCGCACCTCCGCGCCCAGCGCCACCAGCGTCTCGATCAGCACGGCGGTCTGCACGGTCATGTGCAGCGACCCGGCGATGCGCGCGCCGCGCAGCGGCTGGGCCGCCGCGTACTCCCGGCGCAACGCCATCAGGCCCGGCATCTCGTGCTCGGCGAGCCGGATCTGGTGCCGGCCGGCCTCGGCCAGCGCCAGGTCCGCCACGGCGAACTCGATGCCGTCGACCGTCTTCAGCTTGTCACTCATGTGTCCCTCAGTCCAATGTGGAGGAACCGCCAGGGCACGCCGAACTCCGCTCACGACGAGCGCGAGCGGTGCGGCACGACGGGGTGCACCGTCAGTTCGGGGGCCTGCCCAAAGCGGAACCTCCTGTGGTCAGGAGGCGCCCTTGGGTCGAGTGATCGCGGACCGAGCGTGGCGGACCTCCCGGGTCCGTCGCAGCGCCTCTCGGCCGCACGTCCCAGGATGGCCAGAACACGCCGGCGGTGTCAACCCAGCCGGCTCAACCCGATGTCCCGGAACAACTGCACGGCCTCGCGGGTCACCGAACGCAGGCCCGGGACCCGGGACATCGCCAGCAGCTTGCCGATCAGGGGCGCGCTGCGGGTGATCAGCGTCCGCGTGCCGCGCTGCCCCTCGGACTTGTCGTGCACCCAGTACAGCACCACGCCCATCTGGAACAGCCACAGCAGCTCCGGCAGGTCCTCGCGCAGCTGGGGATCGACCTTCACGCCCTCCAGCAGCCGCCGGTGGACGTCGATCGCGGTCTCCCGCGCGTTGCCGGACTCGGTGGAGAACGGACTGAGCGGGCTGTTCGGGTCGATCGCGTTCTTGAAGAACTGCACGGCGAACTCGTGGTAGGGCGCGGACACCTCCAGCCACGCCAGCAGCACCGCCGTCAGCCGGGAGGTGAAGTCGGCGTCGGCGTCGAACACGGCCGCGGAGGCCCGCCGGTGGGCCTCGGCCATCTGGTCGTAGAAGCCTTGGACCAGGTGTTCCTTGGACGGGAAGTAGTAGTAGGCGTTGCCGACGGACACCCCCGCTTCCTTCGCGATGGCCCTCATCGTGGTGCGGTCGTAGCCGTGCTCGCGGAACAGGCGCAGCGCGGTGTCCACGATGAGGGCCCGCGTCTGCTCACTCTTGGCAGGTTTCTCCACAGTCCTCATCCTTGGTCATCGCACGCAGCCGGTCGGCCAGTTCGGTCGCGGCGCGCAGGAAGAGCCGGTGCCCCGACCGGGAGAGCCGGTTCGCCATCGGCCGCCACGCGCGCAACGCCCACAGGCACACCAGCCAGGCCCGTTCGCCCCGGTAGACCTCGCCCCGGTCGCCGATGACGGTGATCACCTGGAGGGTCTGGGCGTGGTCGAGCTCGGGGAACCGCCGGCGGGCCACGTCCGAGTTCGCGGGGACGAACTCCAGCCGCACGAGCTGCTCCTGCCGGGACAGCCACCCCTTGGCCTTGCGGCAGAACGGGCAGTCCGCGTCGTAGAGGACGGTGAGGGCGGCGGTCCGCACTGTGGTCGGCACCGCGGTCGGCGTGGTCATGCGAGCTTCGTGTAGGCGTCGGGACCGACCGGCGGCAGCGACTGGGCCTGGTGCAGGCTGCGGCGGCGCATGCGGCCGAGGACGAAGACGTTGCCCAGGTGCAGGACGCCCAGCACGATCAGCACCGTCCCGACCTTCACCGACAGCGTCTCGAACACCTCCCGGGTCTGGCCGACCGCGTCGGCGGTGCGCAGGTACCAGGCGACGAAGCCGAAGTTGACCAGGTAGAAGCCGACCACCAGCAGGTGGTTGACCGTCCGTGCCAGCTCCTCGTTGCCGCCGAAGACGTCGACCAGGAAGACCTTCCCGTTGCGGCTGAGGGTGTTCCCGACCCAGATGGTCAGACCGATGCTGAGCAGCAGGTACAGGACGTAGGTGAGGACCAGCGGGTCCATGCGTTCCCCCTTTTTGAACGTGTTCAACTCCCTGGGGGCGAGCGTACGCCCGCGTTTTGAACATGTTCAAGAAGAAATTTCGACCTATGCAACTCGTTGCACAGCAACCCGGCGCATATTACGGTCACTCGCATGGCGTACTCGCGTTTCGTCGCACTGGGTGACAGCCAGACCGAGGGCATCGGCGACGGCGACGACCTCACCGGCCACCGGGGCTGGGCCGACCGGCTCGCCGAGCGACTGGCGACGACCAACCCCGACCTGACCTACGCCAACCTGGCCGTGCGCGGGAAGCTCGCCGCCGACGTGCGGCGGGACCAGCTCGCCCCCGCCCTCGCGCTGCGGCCGGACCTGGCGAGCGTGGTGGCCGGGATGAACGACCTGCTGCGCCCGAAGTTCTCGGCGGCCGAGGTCGCGGGGCACCTGGAGGCGGTGTTCGCGGCGCTGACCGGTGCCGGCGCGCACGTCGTCACGCTGACCTTCCCCGACATCGGCGTCGTCACCCCGCTCGCCCGACCCCTGCGCCCGCGCGTGCTGGCGCTCAACGCGGCCATCCGGGCGGCGGCGGAACGGCACGGGGTGACGGTGGTGGACACCCACCCGTACCCGGCGGTGTGCGACGCGCGGCTGTGGAGCGCGGACCGGTTGCACGCCAACGCATTGGGGCACGCGCTCATCGCCGACGCGGTGGCGCACGGTCTCGGGCTGCCGGGTGCCGACGACTCGTGGCGACGTCCGTTCCCGGACCCGGCGGGGCGGGTCACCGCGATGACCGAGATCCGGTGGCTGGCGGGCTTCTTGGCGCCGTGGCTGCTGCGCCGGGTGCGGGGCCGGTCGTCGGGTGACGGCCGGACCGCCAAGCGCCCGGACCTCCTGCCCCTCGCCTAGCCCCGGGCGGTTCCGGTCGGGAACCGCCCGGGGCACTCACCAAGGACTACTGGCCGAAGCGTCGACGCCGGGCCAGCGCGACGCACGCGCCGCCGAGCAGGACGAGCAGCGTGCCGACCGGGACGAGCCACGCCGTGCGGGAACCCGTGGAGGCCAACGGCTTCTGCTGGTCGGCGGCCAGCGGGGCGGTGGTGGTCGTCGTCGTGACCTGGGCACCGGACGTCGTGGTCGTCGCCGCCGGAGTCGTGGTGGTCGTCACCGGGGTCGTGGTCGTCGTCACCGGGGTCGTGGTCGTGGTGCTGCCCGACGTCGGCGTGGTGGTCGTGGTGCTGCCGGACGTCGGCGTGGTGGTCGTGGTCGTGGCCGACGTCGTGGTGCCCGACGTCGTGGTGGTCGTGGCGGTCGTGCTGGACGTCGTAGTGGTGGTGGTCGGGTAGGTCGTGCTCGACGTGGAAGTGGTCGTGGTGGTTGCGCCCACGGACGTCGTCGTCGTGGTGGTCGGCGAGGTGGTCGTCGTCGTGGTGGTGGTCGTGGTGGTCGTCGTCTTGGTGCCGCAGGCGTACCAGTGGCTGATCTCCGCCGGCTGACCCGAACTCGCCAGGGGCGCGTGCAGGTCCAGCCACGGCAGGTCGCCCAAGCCCTTGTAGACGTTGTAGGCGTTGGTGCCCTTCACCACGACGCCGGTCAGGGTGTAGCCCTCCGGCACGGCGGTCACGTCGAGGTACGTGCCGTCGTCGGTCGACGTGACCTGGATGATCTCCCCGGCCAGACCGGCGTCCGCGCAGGTGGTGGCGTTGCCCGGGTAGGCGGTGGCGCGGGAGTCACCCGAGACGGGCGGCGGGTCGTCCGGCGGTTGGGCGTTGGCTGTGCCGAACCACACCACACCGACGGCGAGCAGACAGGCCGCCAACTGGCAGGTCCGGGTGAGGGTCGTGCGCACGTCGTCCTCCAAGATCGGCGGCACCCCGCAACAGTGCGGACCAGAAAGCTTGGCCACAGCCGAAGCGGCTCAGCGCGCGCAGGACGGCACAACCACTCGAACCGGTGAGGACTTTCCCTCCATCCGGGGCTCAGAGCAAGGTCAACTGCTCCTGGTCCACCGCGCGCGGACCGGGCACGTCCGCCGGCAGGCTGCCCTCGGGCCACACGCCGTCGTCGTCACCCGGCACGCCGACCGCGTCGCGACCACCTTTCACGTCCAGGCCGTGACGGCGCAGCAGTGGCTGGATGCGGTCGGCCAGCCACTTCCGGTAACGGGCGTCCACATAGGACCCGCGTGCGTAGAGCCGGCGGTACGTGGCGGCCAGGTCCGGCCGGGACGCCACCAGCCACCGCGCGAACCACTCGCGCGCACCGGGCCGCAAGTGCAGCGGCAGCACGGTCACGCCGCTCGCGCCCGCCGCGGCGATCTGGGCCAGCAGCCCGTCCAACTGCTCCTCCGAGTCGGTCAACCCGGGCAGCACGGGCGCGACGAACACCCCGCACGGCAACCCCGCGTCCCGCACCCGCCGCACCAGCTCCAGCCGCGCCTGCGGACTGGGTGTGCCGGGCTCCAGCCCCGACTGCAACTCCCGGTCCAGCAGCGCGATCGACACCCCCAGCCCCACCGGCACCGACTCCGACACCCGAGCCAGCAGCGGGATGTCCCGGGACAGCACGGTCCCCTTGGTGAGGATGGAGAACGGCGTCCCGGAGTCCGCCAACGCCTTCACGATCCCCGGCATCAACGCGTACCGGCCCTCGGCCCGCTGGTACGGGTCGGTGTTGGTGCCCATCGCCACGTGTTCGCGCCGCCACCGCTTGGACTTCAGCTGCGCCGTGAGCACCTCGACCGCGTTGACCTTCACCACGACCTGGCTGTCGAAGTCGTGCCCGGCGTCCAGGTCGAGGTAGGTGTGGGTGTTGCGGGCGAAGCAGTTGTGGCTGACCAGGCCGTTGGCCACGAAGTCGCCGGTGCCGGTGCTGATGTCGTACAGCGTCCGGTTCACCCCCAGCGCCTCGACCGACACGACACCCAGCCGCGGGGAGGTCGGCACCGGCATGCCCTCCACGGCGTTGCCGCGCGCGACCGCCGGCCCGACCAGGTGCAGGAACCGCAGCCGCTCGGCCAACCCGCCCGTGATGCGCACCCCGCGCACCTCGATCACGTGCGAGATCTTCAAGCGCATCAACGACACCACGGCCGCCTCGAACACCGCACTGTCCGAAGAGGACAGCACCAGCTCGCCACCGGTCGCCGTGCCGCGCGCGTCGAACAAGCCCGCCAGGAAGCCCTTGGACCACTCGTCGTCCGGCGTGGTCGGCCACTCGACCAGCTCGCCGTCGCGGGGCACCCGCCCGCCGGCGTACTCCTGCGCCCGCGCCAGCACGTCCGGGTCGGCGGGCAGCCCGCCGCGCACCACACCCCACAGGTAACCCCGCCGGTACTCCGCCGTGCGCGCGGGCGGGGTGGCGAACCGGCCGGTGCCGAGCAGCCGGGTGCCCTTGGTCAGGAACGGCCGCTCCTCGAAGTCGGCGCACCGGCCCGGGGTCACGTGCTTCCAGCCGTCGTCGGACAGGAACCGGTGGTCACCGCTGGCGACGACCTGGGTGCCGTCCTCCAGGGTCACGCGGTAGGCCGGTTTCACCGTCGTCCAGTGCGCCTGGACACGGGTTGTGACGAAACGACCCTGGCGCGTGCCGAACACCTCCTCGCCCAGCGCCAACTCGGCGATCGGCTTGGTGCGCCCGTCGGCGAGCAGGACCGGGGTGTCGCCGGACAGGCAGTAGGTGCAGCCGTGGGTGCAGCCCCGGTACGGGTTGACCGTCCAGGAGAACGGGAGCCGCCCGCCGGGCACCTTGTTGAGCACCGACTTCGCACGCACCTCGTGGAACACGACGTCGGCGAAGTCCGGAGTTCGTACGCTGCGAACCAGTCCCGGCAACCCCGGCAGGGCCTGCTGCCGGTCCGCCCCGTCCTTCTGACCGTCCCATCGCATACCCACATTCGAACACGTGTTCGAACGACCGTCAAACGGAGTACTGGTGTCGCTACTGGACGTCATCCTGGTGCCCTTCAACACCCCGGCCGTCACGGTCGCCGGGGTCTCGACGAGCTGGGGCGAAGTGGCGGGTTTCGTCACGGGCGCCCTGTGCGTGTGGCTCGTCGCCCGGCAGAACCCGTGGAACTGGCCGATCGGCATCCTCAACAACCTCGCCTTCCTCGTGCTGTTCGCGGCCGGCGGCCTCTACGCGGACTCGGGGCTCCAGGTCGTCTACATCGCTCTTGCGCTGTACGGGTGGTGGGCCTGGCTGCGCGGCGGCGCGGACCACTCGGCGCTGCCGGTCAGCCGCACCACCGCCGGCCAGTGGTGGGCGCTGCTGGCCGCCGGCGTGGCGGGGACGGTGTTGATCGCCTGGGTGCTCATGACGTTCACCACCTCGACGGTGCCGTGGGCGGACTCGGTCACGACGGTGCTGTCCCTGCTGGCCACCTGGGGCCAGACCCGCAAGAAGCTCGAGTGCTGGTGGCTGTGGATCGCGGCCGACGTGATCTATGTTCCGTTGTACGCCTACAAGGACCTCTGGCTCACCGCGATCCTGTACGTGGGGTTCATGGCGCTGTGCGTGCTGGGTTTGCGCAACTGGACGCGCGCGCTGCGCTCGGACGAGGCGGTCGCCGCGTGACCTTCGAGCACTCACTGGTCCTCGGCAAGTTCTACCCGCCCCACCGGGGTCACCACCACCTCATCCGCACGGCGGCTTCCCGCAGCGAGCGGGTGACCGTGGCGGTGCTCGCGTCCAGCGTCGAGTCGATCCCGGTGGAATCGCGGGTGGCGTGGCTGCGGGCGGAGCACGCGAGCGAGCCCGGGGTGGTCGTGCTGGGCGACCTGGACGACCACCCGATGGACTTCCACAGCGACACCGTGTGGGAGCTGCACATGGGCGTGGCGCGGGCGGTGCTGGCCCGGCGGGCGATCCTGGACGGGTCGCCCGCTTCGGCGGTGGTGGACGCCGTGTTCTCCAGCGAGGCGTACGGCGACGAGATGGCCAAGCGCCTGGGCGCGCGGCACGTGCCCGTGGACCCGGACCGGGTGGCGTTCCCGGTGTCCGGGACGGCGGTGCGGGCGTCCGTCGCCGACAACTGGGAGATGCTGGCCCCTGCCGTGCGGGCCGGGTTGTGCGCGCGGATCGTCGTCGTGGGCGCGGAGAGCACCGGCACGACTACGTTGTCCCGGGCGCTGGCCTCGGCGTTGGACGCGTCCTGGATCCCCGAGTACGGCCGGGAGCACACCGAGCACAAGCTGGCCGCTCTGCGGGCTTTCACGCCCGAGGCGTCGCTGGACGGTCTCGTGTGGACACTCGGCGACTTCCACGACGTGGCCGCGCGACAGCGGGAGCTGGCCGACGCGGCCGCGGTCGAGCGCCCGGTCCTGGTGTGCGACAACGACTCCTGGGCGGCTTCGGTGTGGGGCCACCGGTACCTGGGGCACCCGATCACCGTCGACGCCCGCCGCCCCGCCCTGTACGTCCTGACCGACCACGAGGGCGTGCCGTTCGAGCAGGACGGGTGGCGGGACGGCGAGCACCTCCGGGCGTGGATGACCGGGCTGTTCGAGGAGGGGCTGGCGGCGCGGGGCGTGCCGTGGGTGAAGGTGACCGGGTCGCCGGAGGCGCGGTTGGCGCAGGCCCTGGCGGCGGCCAGGACCGCTGTCGCCGACCAGTTCACCTTCGCCGACCCGCTCGGCTGAGCCTCAGATGGTGACCAGGACCTGGTCCAGCGACTTGCGGACCAGGTTCGGCACCACGCAGTCCTCGGCCGGGTAGCCGACCGGGATCACCGCGAACGCCTTCTCGTTGCGCGGCCGTCCCAGGACTTCGCCGAGGAACTTCATCGGCGACGGCGTGTGCGTGAGCGCGGCGAGGCCGGCCAGGTGCAGGGCGGTGAGCAGCATCCCGACCGCGATGCCCACCGACTCGTCCACGTAGTAGTGCTTCCGGCTCCGACCGTTCTCGTCGAGGTAGAACCGCTGCTGGAAGACGACGATCAACTCCGGCGCGTCGGTCAGGTGCGGCTTGACGTCGTCGGTGCCCAGGGGGCGCAGGGCGTCCAGCCACTCGTCGCCGAGGCGCCCGGCGTAGGAGATGCGCTCCTCGTTCTCGGCGGCTTCCCGGATCGCCTTGCGCACCTCGGGGTCCACCACGCGCACGAACGTCCAGGGCTGCTGGTGCGCGCCGCTGGGCGCGGTGGAGGCGACGGCGATCGCGTCGAGCACGACCTGCGTCGGCACGGGGTCGGGGGAGAACATCCGTACGGTCCGGCGCTCGTCCATGCGGCGGCGCAGGTCGGCGGCGGTCGCCAGGGACTGCTCGACCGGCATCCGGGCGGGCCGGTAGGGAACGGGGTCGAACGGGCGGCCGTGGATGGGAGTCCAGTTCGTCACGCCTGCGACTGTGGCACCGGGCTGGGGCTCGTTGAAGAGGAGAGCCCGAAATTCGAGGCAAAGTGTCCGCTTGCCGAACACCCGGCACCGCCGCTGCCACGACCGACCGCCGATCGGCGGGTGCGGCAGGATGTGAGCGTGCACGCCAAGGACCTCCTCGCAGCTCACGGCCACGGGCACGGCCGCCACGCCGAACCCGCCTCCGCGCCCGTCCGCAGACTGCTGCTGGTCCTGCTGCTGCCGCTGGTCCTGGCGACCGTCGTCGGCGCGCTGCTGCTCTACCCGTTCGGGCGCGAGCAGCCCACCGGCGCGGAGGTCGGCATCACGCAGATCCCCGTCCGCGGTGTGGTCACGCAGGTCACCAAGGGCGGGTGCGGGCCGGAGGGGGACCAGCCCGGGGCGAGCGGGTGCGCGCTGGTCGCCGTGAAGATGTCCGACGGGGCGGCGGCCGGGCGGGAGGTGCGCATCCCCGTGCCCGAGCAGCCGTCCTCGCCGACCTTCGCCGTCGGGGACGAGGTGGTGCTGGCGTTCGGCGGCGGCGACCCGACGTCCAACACGTCCTACCAACTCGCGGACTTCCAGCGCGGCACGCCGATGGCCCTGCTGGCGGTGCTGTTCGCCGCCGCGGTCCTGCTGCTGGGCCGGTGGCAGGGCCTGGCCGCGCTGGGCGCGCTGGCGTTGAGCTTCGTGGTGCTGGTGCTGTTCGTGCTGCCCGCGCTGCTGGCCGGCGAGAACCCGGTGCCGGTGGCCGTCGTCGGCGCCGGCTTGATCATGTTCATCGTCCTGTACCTGACCCACGGCATCTCGGCCCGGACGTCCACCGCCGTGCTCGGCACGCTGGTCAGCCTCGCGCTGATCGGCGTGCTCGGCGTGGCGTTCACGGCGTTCGGCAAGCTCACCGGCCTGGACCAGGACACCGCGAACCTGGTCGCCGTCCTAGGCCACGGCATCGACACCCGCGGCCTGCTGCTGGCGGGCACCATCATCGGCGCGCTGGGCGTGCTGGACGACGTGACCGTCACCCAGACCAGCGCCGTGTGGGAACTGCGCCGCGCCAACCCGGCGATGGGTTTCCGCGAGCTGTACGCGGCAGGCTCCCGGATCGGCCGCGACCACCTGTCCTCGGTGGTGAACACCCTGGTCATGGCCTACGCCGGCGCCGCACTCCCGCTCCTGCTGGCCTTCGCCCTGTCCGGCCGCAACCTGACCGAGATCCTGACCGCCCAGCAGGTCGCCCAAGAGGTCGTGCGGACCCTGGTGGGCAGCATCGGCCTGGTAGCCGCCGTCCCGATCACCACCGCCCTGGCCGCCTTCGTCGCCGGCCGCGAAGACCTCCCCGAACCCGAACCAGACCCCGAACCCGAACACGAACACGACGACGAGCTCGAGGAGGACTGGGACGAGGAACCCGAGGAGCCCCAACCCCCGTCCCGCTTCGAACGCGTCACCGGCGACCTGCGCACCGGCTACGACCCGTCCAAAGGCCCCTGGCGGCGCGTCTAGACCGCGTCCTGCAGTAGCACGCCATCTGCAGCACGCTCTTCGGCGAAGCCGGCGAGCAGCAGTCCGCCTTGCTGAGTGGGCAGTCCGCCGGAGGGGACACAACTCAACTTGGGCTTCTTGCTTTTGTCATCTCCGTATGGCCTGCCCGAAGGGCTACCACATTTTCCAGGGGTTGCAGCCGAAAGTTTTGCGAGGAACGAGCAAAAGTTTTAGCGGCAACCCCTGGAAAATGTGGTAGGCTCCGCCAGGCCATACGGAGATGACAAAAGCAAGAAGCCCCCGCCGTTGCAGTTGAGTCATCTTTGGTGGCCTGCCCGCCGGCGAGGCGCTTTTCGCTTTTAAGCGCTTTAAACCGGAACGCTTCGCTCTCAAGCCGAACGCGCTTCGCGCTTGGAACGCGCGAAGCGCTCGAAAGATGAAAAGCGGCGCTCGCCGCGCGGCAGGCCGCCAGCGGGGGGTGAAGGGCGTCGGTTCCCCCGCCGCATGGCCTGGCAAAGCCAACCACAGATTTCCCGGGGTGCCGCTAAAACTTTTTGCTCGTTCCTCGCAAAAACTTTCGGCTGCACCCCGGGAAATCTGTGGTAGCCCTTCGGGCAGGCCATACGGCGGGGGAACCGAGGCCCTCCACCTGTGGTGGTCACCACCGAAGACAGCGCGCTTCGCGCGCCGAAAAGCCAAAGCACGTGCTGCGCGCGGCTTGGTGGCGGGGCCTGCGCGAGGGCGACTTGCAGGACATTGCCTAGGTCGTTCAGGTCGCGCTGATGTCCAGCCTCCCGATCTTGTTCGCGGTCAGCAGGCCGAACCACACCGAGCCCGGCTCCGTCACGTTGACGTCGCACGGGTAGGACGCCGACGAGGGCGTGCTCCACATCCGGACCGCGTGCGTGGTCGGGTCGAACCGCGCCACCTGGTTGCCCAGGCCGAACGCCGCCGGGAAGCTGACCGAGAAGTAGATGTTGCCGTCACTGGCCTCCGCGATGGGCCCCGGCATCGGCAGCGGGTTGCCGACGCTGCCCACCAGCAGGCCGCCCAGCACGCTCGTGAGCAGCCCGTTCACGCCCAACAGCGGGTACTCGGTGATCACGCCCGTGGTCGGGTCGATGCGGGCGATCTTCATGCCCAGCGACTCGCCCACCCAGATCGTGCCGTCCCGCGCCGTGCGCACGCCCACCGGGAACGAGTTCGGCGTCGGCATCGTGTACTGCGTGAACACGTGGGTGTCCACGTCCAGCGTGGCCACCTTGTTCAGTTGCGGCAGGTCGAACACGACCGTGCGCCCCGGACCGGGCTTGATGATGCCGAACAGCGCGCCGACCTGGCCCAGGACCTCGCCGGGCACGCGGTACTTGCTCCACTCCCCCGTCACCGGGTCGTAGCGGCCGATCGAGTCCAGGCCGCCGAGGGTGAACCACAGGGCGCCGTCCGCGCCGCGCGCCAGGTCGTTGGCGAGGCCCACCCCGCTGTGCACGGGCAGGCCCAACGGCTCGGCGTTGAACGCGTTCGCCCACGGCAACGGGATCTCGGTCATGCTGCCGTCGTCGGTGTCCACGCGCAGCAGGCTGTTGCCGGTGACCTGCGGCATCCACAGGTCGCCCGCCAGGTCGAGGTCCATGCCGCCGGGCACGGACAACGGCATCGGCGTCGAGAAGTTCTCGAACCCGCCGGTGGCCGGGTCGAAGCGGGCGACCTGGCTGCTCAGGTACTGCTCCACCCACAGGTGACCGGTGTGGTCGAACTCGACCTCGCACACCCCGCCGACCGGGATGGACGACGGCACCGGCCCGTACTCGGTGATGGGTCCGGACGCTTGCGCAGTGCCCGGGACGGGGAGGAGGACCACGGCGAGGAGGACGGCTGACAAGCACCGCGACAGGGGCTGCATGGTCGGCTCCGAGGGGTCGGGGACCCGATGCTAGGTCCCCCACCACACCCCCGATGTCACACGATCGAGTGGATGTCAGCTCGCCAGGAACGCGAACAGCAGCGCGATCGCCGCCGGCACGGACTGGACGAACAGGATCCGCCGGCTCGACGTGGCCGCCCCGTACAGCCCGGCCACGATCACGCACAGCAGGAAGAACACGACGAACGCGTACCCCACCTCACCGCCCCTGATCAGCCCGAAGACCAACCCGGCGGCGAGGAAGCCGTTGTAGAGGCCCTGGTTGGCCGCCAGCACCTTCGTCTCGGCGGCGAACTCCTCCGTCGTCCCGAACGCGGCCCGCCCGCGCGGGGTCGTCCACAGGAACATCTCCAGCACCAGGATGTAGACGTGGATGGCCGCGACCAGCGCGGTGAACACGTTCGCGGCGATCTGCACGGCGGGTACCGTACCGGCATGCTGCGGACCGTGCTGAGCACGACCGCCCGGGTCGCGGGCGGACTGGTGGCCGGTGTGCTGGCGCTGCCGCGCATCGCCGACGCGCTGGACAAGCTGACCCCGCTCGCCGACGCGCTCCCCCAGGTCGCCGAGCTGCGCGGCACCCTCGACCGGCTGGAACAGCTCGCGACGTTCCTCGCCAACGAGCTGCCCGAGGCGCTGCACCAGATGGAGGCCGTCCACGCCCAGCTGGTCGAGCTGGAACCCAGGATCACCGCCCTCGCCGGCAACACGGGTCAGCTGGACGAGTCGATCCGCGTCCTGGCCGCCGCACTCGGACCGTTGCAGGGCACCACCGAACGCCTCGGCCGGCTGGTCGACCGGCTGCCCGACCGGCGGCGGCGCAACCAGGCGCTGCCGGGATAATCACCGCCGTGGGACGCACCCGGAAGGCCGACGAGACGATCACCAGGGAGGTCGACTCGGGCATCGCGGAACTCGTCCCCGACCACGACGTCCCCGACGCGTGGACCCTGCGCCTGAACGGCACGCCGCAGTCGCACGTGGACTTGGACGACCCGTGCCACCTCGAGTTCGAGTACGTGCGGCGGCTGGGCCACGTGGCCGACCTGCTCGCCCCGACCGGCGAGCCGGTCCGCGCCCTGCACCTGGGCGGCGGCGCCCTGACCCTGCCCCGCTACATCGCCGCGACCCGCCCGCGCTCGACGCAGCAGGTGGTGGAGGTCGACGGCGCCCTGATCGAGCTCGTGCGCGGCCTGCTCCCGCTGGACAAGTCGTGGCGCGTGAAGATCCGCCACGGCGACGCCCGAGCCGTGCTGGCCAAGGCCCCACCGGACACGTTCGACCTGGTCGTGACGGACGTCTTCGCCGGCGCCCGCACCCCCGCCCACCTCACGTCCGTCGAGTTCGTGGAGCTCGCGGCCCGCACCCTGCGCGGCGGCGGGGTCTACGCGTCCAACATCGGCGACGGCGGCAAGCTCGCCTTCGCCCGAGCCCAGGCGGCGACCGTCCGATCGGTGTTCCGCCACGTCTGCGTCCTGGCCGAACCCGCGGTCTTCCGAGGCCGCCGCTTCGGCAACTTCGTCATCCTCGGCTCACACCTGGAGCTGCCGGTCGCGGACCTGACCCGCCGCACGGCCGGCGACCCGTTCCCGGGCCGGGTGGAACACGACGACTCCCTGACCCGCTTCATCGGCGGCGCCCCGGTGACCACCGACGAGACCGCCACCCAGTCCCCTCCCCCACCCAAGGGCACGTGGGGCCTCCCCACCGACTGACCACACCCGCCTGAGCCGGCGCGGTCGGTGGGAGCTGGTTGACTGGCCGGGTGTTCGAAACCCCCGACGAGCTCAACCGCCTCCAAGTCCTGCTCGACACGTCCTTGGCCGACTCCAGCAGCCACCTCAGATCAATCATCCGGCCAGGTGAAAGCACGTTGGACGCCGAGCAGGTCGTCCAGGTCTGCCAAGGCATGTGCACCCTGGCCATCGCCACGGTCACCCGGCGCGGTGAGCCGCGCATCAGCGGCGCCGACGGGCACTTCCTGCACGGCCGCTGGGTCGTCGGCACCCACCGCCAGGCCGCCAAAGCCCGTCACCTCGCGGCGCGGCCCGGCATCAGCGCGACCTTCATGCGCGGCGAGCAGCTCGGCATCTTCACGCACGGACACGCCGTTCCGCTCAACCCCGAGGGGACGAGCAGCGACCCGACCTGGCCCGCGATCCGCGACTACCTCGTCAACCACTACGACGGCGACAGCGACGACCCGTTCTGGGACGAGAACATCTGGTACCGCATCGACCCCACCTGGATGGTCGCCTACAGCACCGACCCCGCCGGGTACAGCCGAGATCCTTCGTGAGGAACGAGCAGGAGATCAGTCCAGGGTGGAGACGAAGCGGGAGATGGCGTCCGGGTTGAGCTTCTGCGCCAGGCGACCCGAGGGGGCCAGCGACCCCAACTGGTAGAGCGGCCGGTCGGCGGCGGCCAACCCGCGGGCCTCCGCCCGCAGCTGCGCCACCAGCAGCTCGGAGAACACCAGCCCCGGGGCGTCACCCCGGCCCGCGAGCACGTCGGCCAGCTTGCGCAACGCCAGCACGCCCTGCTCCCGCCCACCGGTGCCGGCGTAGATGGCCAGGGCCAGGTTGATCGCCTTGCCGCCACCCCGCACGAACAGCCCGACCGTGCGGCTGCCGCGCATGTCGGTCACCAGCAGGTCCAACTGGTCCGCGGTGTGCAGGTCGACCGACCGGGTGCCGAAGGCGCGCACGGACAGGACGCGGCCGGTCAGCCACACCCGCCGCCGCGCCTCCGACCAGGCCAGCAGCAACAGCGGCAGCGCGAACACCGCCGCCGTCACCAGGCCGGCCGTGCGACCGGCGAGCAGACCCAGCAGACCACCGAACGCGGCGGCGACCATCACGGCGCCGATCGCCACCGTCCGGGCGCGCTTGCGCACCGCGGCCGGGTCCAGCAGGTCCAGCGGGATCCGCTCGTCGCTCACCGGTCCCACGCCTCCCACACCACGAAGTCCCTCACCGACCCGACGCCCCGGCGACCACCACGCCCGTCACCGGCCCAACGCCTCGCGCACCGCGATCACCACGTCCGCCAGCGGCACCTCGCGCTGGTCGCCCGACGCCAGCTCCTTGAGCTGCACGACCCCGGCCTCGATGTCCCGCTCGCCCAGGACCAGCGCGAACCGCGCCCCGGACCGGTCGGCGCCCTTCATGGCGCCCTTGAGCCCCTTGCCGCCGTACGCCAGGTCGAACCGCACCCCGGCACCGCGCAACGCCGCCGACAACGCCACCAGCCGCGACTTCGCCGCCTCGCCCAGCGGCACGCCGTACACGTCGCACCGGGCCACGTCACCCGGCTGCACGCCCTCGACCTGGCACGCCAGCAGTGACCGGTCCACGCCCAGGCCGAACCCGACCCCGGACAGCGGCTGGCCGCCCAACTGCTCCATGAGCCCGTCGTAGCGGCCACCGCCGCCGATCGCGGACTGCGCGCCGAGGCCGTCGTGCACGAACTCGAAGCACGTCTTGGTGTAGTAGTCCAGGCCGCGCACCATCCGCGGGTTCTCCACGAACTTCACGCCCAGGTCGTTCAGGTAGTCCTTGACCTGCTCGTAGTGCGCGCGCGAGGCGTCGGAGAGGTGGTCGCGCATCAGCGGCGCGTCCTCCACCATCGCCCGCACCTCGGGGCGCTTGTCGTCCAGCACCCGCAGCGGGTTGATCTGCGCACGCCTGCGGGTCTCGTCGTCCAGCGGCAGCTTCGCCAGGAACGCCTGGAGCAGCTCGCGGTACGCGGGTCGGTCCGACGAGTCGCCCAGGGACGTCAGCTCCAGGCGGTAGCCGGTCAGCCCCATCCGCCGGAACGCCTCGTCGGCGATGGCGATGACCTCGGCGTCCAGCGCCGGGTCGTCCACGCCGATCGCCTCGACGCCGACCTGGTGGAACTGCCGGTACCGGCCGGCCTGCGGCTGCTCGGCGCGGAAGAACTGGCCCGCGTAGGCGAGCTTGACCGGCAGCTGGCCCTTGTCCAGGCCGTGCTCGATGACCGCCCGCATCACGCCCGCGGTGCCCTCGGGGCGCAGCGTGATGGACCGGCCGCCGCGGTCGGTGAAGGTGTACATCTCCTTGGTCACCACGTCGGTCGACTCGCCGACGCCGCGCGCGAACAGCGCCGTGTCCTCGAAGACGGGCAGCTCGATGTAGCCGTAGCCGGCGCGGCGGGCGGAGTCCACCAGGGTGTCGCGGACTGCGGTGAAGGTCGCCGAGACCGGAGGGAAGTAGTCGGGCACGCCCTTGGGGGCGGAGAACGTCGTCACGGGTTTCACAGTCCTCGGTGCGGTGCGGCCGGCGCGTCGTCGCCCAGGTCCAGCAGGAACGGGTTGCCCACGCGCTCACGGCCAATGGTGGTCGTCGGGCCGTGGCCGGGCAGGACCACCGTGTCGTCGTGCAGCGTCAGCACCTTCGTGCGCAGTGACGCCAGCATGGCGCGGTGGTCGCCGCCCGGCAGGTCGGTGCGTCCGATGGAGCCGGCGAAGAGGGTGTCGCCGGACAGCACGAGCCGTCCGCCCTCCTCGGTGCCGGCGCGGAACATCACCGACCCGCCGGTATGGCCCGGTGTGTGGTCGACGGTCAGCCGCAGGCCCGCCAGGTCCAGCTCGGCCCCGTCGGACAGCTCGCGCACCTCGCGCGGTTCGCGCATCTCCAGGTTCCCGCCGAAGAACGCGCGCGACTCGGCGCTGATGCCCTTGAGCGGGTCGGACAGCAGGACCCGGTCGTCCGGGTGCACCCACGCCGGGATGTCGTTGCCGTCGCACACGGGGGCGACGGCGAAGCAGTGGTCGAAGTGGCCGTGCGTGAGCAGGGCGGCGACCGGCGTGAGGCGGTGTTCGCGCAGCGCCTGGGCCAGCGGTTCCTCGGCGTCCTGGCCGGGGTCGACCACGACGCACGGCCCGCCCGCCTCCGCGGCCAGCACGAAGCAGTTGGCCTGGAGGGCGCCGGTGGGGAACCCGATCACCAGCACGCGGACACTCCTCGACGGCTCTCGACGGCAACAGAACGGCAACGGATCGCTGTGGACAGCACCACCAGCCTATCCGGCACACACCAGCCATATACGTGCCCCCTAGACTGCACACCGATCGTCGCCGGTCGACGCGAGAACAGGGAGGTTGCAGGTGCCGACCAACGTGCAGCGCCGCGAGCAGGCCAAGCGGAAGCTGGAACGACAGCTCGCCCGCCGAGCGGAGCGCGCGAAGCGGCGCCGGATCATCTCGGTGGTGGTGACCGTCATCGCGGTCGTCGTGGTCGGCGGCGGCATCTACTGGCTGTCCACGGCCGACTTCGGCAAGTCGGACGACACGGCGGCCACCTCGACCACTCCCAAGCCGATCCAGATCCCGACCGAGGTCAAGGCCCTGCCCAAGCGCCCGACCCCGCTCGCCGACCCGGTGAACTGCGAGTACCGGGCGTCGAAGGAGCCGTCGTCCAAGGAGGGCACGAAGGCCCCCGAGGGCACCGGCGTCTCCGCCACCGGCACCCAGACGGCCACCATCAAGGCCAACATCGGCGACCTGAAGCTGACGCTGGACAAGTCGCTGGCGCCGTGCACGGTGAACAGCTTCGTCAGCCTGGCCAAGCAGGGCTACTTCAACGGCACCTCCTGCCACCGCATCGGCACCGAGGGCCTCCAGATGCTCCAGTGCGGCGACCCGACCGGCACCGGCCGCGGCGGCCCCGGCTACGCGTTCGACAACGAGACCTGGCCGGAGCTGACCTACGGCCGCGGCTACCTCGCGATGGCCAACGCGGGCATCGACCAGGAGACCCAGAAGGGCACGAACGGCAGCCAGTTCTTCATCGTCTACGGCGACGCCCAGCTGTCCCCGGACTACACGGTGTTCGGCAGCGTGGACGAGGCCGGCCTGAAGCTGATCGACGAGGTGGCCCGCGCCGGCCACGACGGCTCCTTCGACCCGTCCCCCGGCGGCGGCAAGCCGAACAAGGAAGTCAAGTTCGAGTCGGTGACCGTCGAGTAGACCAGACCAACACGAAGGGGCCGGCTCGCGCACTCGGGAGAGGAGTGCTCGAGCCGGCCCCTTCGTCTTCCCCGCCGGCCGTGAGGTGACCGGCAGTCGCGATGATCGCAGCGGCACCTGACGTTTCGCTGACGTGCTGCGGCGTGTCGTCGAGCAGGTGCTTTCCGTAGTCTTTCGTGCCATGCGCCGGGCCTTGTTGATCGCCACCGACACGTACGGCGACCCCACGTTCCGCGCGCTGCGGGCACCCCGCCGAGACGCCGAAGAACTGGAAGCGGTGCTGCGCGACGAGGCGATCGGCGGGTTCCGGACCGAGGTGCTGCTCAACCCGTCCGCCCAGCTGCTGCGCGAGCACGTGGACGGCCTGTTCACCGAGGCCCAGCACGACGACGTGGTCCTGCTGTACGTGTCGGGCCACGGCGTGAAGGACCGCTTCTCCGGGCACCTGCACTTCGCCACCACCGACACCCGCAACCACCTGCTCGCGTCGACGGCCGTCTCCGCGCAGTTCGTGCGCGAACGCATCGACCACAGCCTCGCCGCGCAGGTCGTGGTCTGGCTGGACTGCTGCTACGGCGGCGCGTTCCCGAGCGGGATGCTGCCGCGGTCGGCCGGGACCGTGGACGTCGTCGAGCAGTTGGACGAGGGCCGCGGCTGCGTGGTGATGACCGCGTCCACCCACATCCAGTACGCGTACGAGCCCGACAGCGGGCGGGTGGAGGACCGGGCCGAACCGTCGGTGTTCACCAAGGCGATCATCGAGGGCCTGCGCACGGGCGACGCGGACCTCGACGGCGACGGCGAGATCAGCGACCGGGACCTGTACGGGTACGTGTACGAGCGCGTGCGCCGCGAGAGCCCCGACCAGACGCCGACGCACAGCGGTGTCCTCAGCGGCGACCTGCGCATCGCCTACGCCGGCACCCCGTTACCCCGCGCTCTACCGGACGAATTACGCCGCCTGCTCCGCAGCTCCGACCCGGCGCTGCGCCTGGCCGGCGTACGCCTCCTGGGCACCCGTGCCGACGAGGGCGACCCGGTGGCCCGGACGACCCTGGAAGTGCTGGCCGCCGGCCCCCGCCCGGACCTCGCCGCAGCAGCCACCGAGGCCCTGACCTCGCGACGCCAACCCACACCAAGCCCGCAGCCCAAGCCCACCCCGGTCTCCCCACCGGCACCCGACCCCCCACCCATCGCCACACCGGAACCGCGCCCCACCCGGACCCGGGTCGTCCCGCGCACCCCGGAGCCGGTCCAGGTGACCCCACCGGAGGCCCCCGCACGTCCCAGGCCGCCGTTCACCGCCGCCGCCCTCGTCGGTCGCGCCGATCGGACCATCGAGTTCAGCCCCGACTCGGCGCTGCTCGCCAGTGGCTCCCACCTGTGGAACACCCGCGGTTGGCGTTCGAGGGACCCGCTCCCGCACCCCGGCCCCATGGCCTTCGCCCCGCACGGAACGCAGTTCGCCGTCGCGCGCGCGAACGAGATCACCATCGACGACGTGGTGCCCACCGGCCGCATCGAGAAGCTCACGAGCGCCGGCACCGTCGAGTCGCTGAGCTTCAACCACGACAGGACGCTTCTCGCCGCCACCACTCGGCCGAGCGGGATCGAGCTGTGGGAGGCGGGTCCCACCGGCTGGACCTCCCTGCTCAGTCCTCGCCTGAGCGCATCCACGAGGGCCTTCCGGTTCAGTGCCGGCGGCCCGTTCGCGGTCAGCGCCTCCACGGCCCACACCGTCGACTTGTGGGGCACCCGGCCGTGGCGACACCTGGGCTCGGCGCCCTTCGTCGCCGAGGTGGTCGCCGTGAACCGGGACGCAACGCAGGTCGCCGCCGCGGGCGGGGGACGGGTGGTGGTGTGGCGCACCTCGGACTGGAGCCGGCTGGTGGACCTCGGCTTCCGCACCCCGGGCCCGCTGGCGTTCGGTGCCGACCTGCGCGACCTGGCGGTCCAGACCTGGGACGGCCTCGAACTGTGGGACCTGACAGAGCGCCGGATGGTGCAACGCATCCCGACCGAGGTGGCGAGCGTCGCGCTCAGCCCGGACGGCAGGTTCCTCGCGGCCACCGAGCCCGGCGAGCCCGCGTTCCGGGACGTGTGGGTGTGGGCACGCGACCGCGACGACCTCACCGGGCTGCGCGAGGTCCACACGCTCCCACCACCACCGGCGCGACGCGCACACCTGGAGACCCTGCGACGCCGCGCCCGGTGGGTGTCCGGCGCGGTGGCGCTGGCGGGCGGTGCGGTGGTGCCGCCGGCGGGCGAGTGGGGCGGAACGGCCTTCGTCCTCGGGCTCGTGCTCGCCGCGGTGCTCTACCTGGCGTCGGTGACCGCCCTGAACCGGATCTGGAAGCCCTGATCAGGACGCCGACGTCACCCGGTACACGTCGTACACGCCCTCCACGCTGCGGACCGCCTTGAGCACGTGGCCCAGATGCTTCGGGTCGCCCATCTCGAAGGAGAAGCGGCTCACCGCCACCCGGTCCCGGGACGTCGTCACCGACGCCGACAGGATGTTGACCTTCTCGTCGGCCAGCACCTTCGTCACGTCCGACAGCAGGCGGTGCCGGTCCAGCGCCTCGACCTGGATCGCGACCAGGAACACCGAGGACGACGACGGCGCCCACTCCACGTCCAACAGCCGCTCGGGCGTCTTGAGCAGCTCGTCGGCGTTGGTGCAGTCCGTCCGGTGCACCGACACGCCACCGCCCCGGGTCACGAAGCCCAGGATGTCGTCACCGGGCACGGGCGTGCAGCAGCGGGCCAGTTTGACCCACACGTCGGCCGCGTCCTTGACGATGACGCCCGCGTCGCCGGTCACCCGCCGCCGGGCCACCGTGGACGGGGTGGAGCGCTCGGCCAGCTCGTCCTCGGCGTGCTCGACGCCACCCAGCTGCGCCACGAGCCGCTGCACCACGTGCCGGGCCGAGGTGTGGCCCTCGCCGACCGCCGCGTACAGCGCGGACACGTCCGGGTAGTGCAGTTCCTTGGACAGCGCGCCCATCGAGTCCGCCGACACCAGGCGCTGGAGCGGCAGGCCGACCCGCCGGACCTCCTTCGCGATGGCGTCCTTGCCGACCTCGATGGCCTCTTCCTTGCGCTCCTTCGCGAACCACTGCTTGATCTTGGCCTTGGCGCGCGGCGAGGCGGCGAAGGACAGCCAGTCCCGCGACGGACCCGCCCCTTCCGCCTTCGAGGTGAAGATCTCGACGACCTCGCCGTTCTCCAGCTTGCGCTCCAGCGCGACCAGCCGGCCGTTCACGCGCGCGCCGATGCAGCGGTGGCCCACCTCGGTGTGCACGGCGTAGGCGAAGTCGACCGGGGTCGAGCCGGTCGGCAGGGTGACCACGTCACCCTTGGGCGTGAAGACGAAGATCTCCCGCGCGGCCAGGTCAAAGCGCAGGGACTCCAGGAACTCGCCGGGGTCCGCCGCCTCGCGCTGCCAGTCGAGCAGTTGGCGCATCCACGCCATCTCGTCGACCTCGACGCCCTTGCCGCTGTGGGTGCCCCGGGTCTCCTTGTACCGCCAGTGCGCCGCGATGCCGTACTCGGCGGTGCGGTGCATGTCGTAGGTCCGGATCTGCACTTCCAGCGGCTTGCCGTCCGGGCCGATCACGGTCGTGTGCAGCGACTGGTACACGCCGAAGCGGGGCTGGGCGATGTAGTCCTTGAACCGGCCGGGCATGGGCTGCCACAACGCGTGCACCACGCCCATCGCGGCGTAGCAGTCGCGGACCTCGTCCACCTGGATGCGCACGCCGACCAGGTCGTGGATGTCGTCGAAGTCCCGGCCGCGCACGATCATCTTCTGGTGGATCGAGTAGTAGTGCTTGGGCCTGCCCTCGACCTTGGCGGTGATCCGGGCGGACTCCAGTTGCGTGGACAGCTCGTTGATCACGCCGCTGAGGTAGGTGTCCCGCGAGGGCGCGCGGTTGGCGACCAGGCGCACGATCTCGTCGTACTTCTTCGGCTGGAGGATGGCGAACGCGAGGTCCTCCAGCTCCCACTTCACCGTGGCCATGCCCAGCCGGTGGGCCAGCGGGGCGAGCACCTCGAGCGTCTCCCGCGCCTTGCGGGCCTGCTTCTCCGGCGGCAGGAACCGCATGGTGCGCATGTTGTGCAGCCGGTCGGCCAGCTTGATGACCAGCACGCGCGGGTCCTTGGCCATCGCGATGACCATCTTGCGGATGGTCTCGGCCTCGGCCGCCGCGCCGAGCTTGACCTTGTCCAGCTTGGTGACGCCGTCGACCAGCAGGGCGACCTCGTTGCCGAAGTCGTCGCGCAGCTGGTCCAGCGAGTAGTCGGTGTCCTCGACCGTGTCGTGCAGGAGGGCGGCGACCAGGGTCGTCGTGTCCATGCCCAGCTCGGCCAGGATGGTCGCCACGGCGAGCGGGTGGGTGATGTAGGGGTCGCCGGACTTGCGCCGCTGCGGCCGGTGCTTCTCCTCGGCCACGTCGTAGGCGTGCTGGAGGAGCGCGAGGTCCGCCTTGGGGTGCAGGTCCCGGTGCACAGCCGCAAGCGGCTCCAACACCTGCTTGACCGGCGCGGCCCGCTGCGCGGTGATGCGCCGGGCAAGGCGCGCGCGAACGCGCCTGGTGGCCGACGGAGGCCGTGCGGGCACGGGCTGCGTCGTCTGGGCGGGCTCGATGTCCTGGCTCAACCACGCTCCTCGGGTCTAGGAACCGAGGATAACTCCGCGCGGGGCCACGTTCCGGCGCCGACCCGGTGAGCGGCGAACTTCACACGACGAGTTGCAGCCCCCCATCAGCCCGACCTGTCGCCCGAACGCAACCGACACACCCCCGCCACCGCAGCGCGGGCACTCGGCGGAGCCGGCGAGCGGGCAGTCCTCCGGGGGGACACAACTCAACTTGGGCTTCTTGCTTTTGTCATCCCCGTATGGCCTGCCCGAAGGGCTACCACAGATTTCCCCGGGTGCAGCCGAAAGTTTTTGCGAGGAACGAGCAAAAAGTTTTAGCGGCACCCGGGGAAATCTGTGGTAGGCTCCGCCAGGCCATACGGAGATGACAAAAGCGAGAAGCCCCCGCCGTTGCAGTTGAGTCATCCTTGGCGGCCTGCCCGCCGGCGAGGCGCTTTTCGCTTTTCGCTTTTCAAGATCTTCAAGCAGAACGCTTCGCTCTCAAGCTGAACGCGCTGGCGCGCTCTCAAGATCAAAAGCGGCTGGGGAGACCACCGATGGGGGGGGTGAACGGCGTCGGTTCCCCCACCGTATGACCTGGCGGAGCCAACCACATTTTCCAGGGGTTGCCGCTAAAACTTTTTGCTCGTTCCTCGCAAAAACTTTCGGCTGCAACCCCTGGAAAATGCGGTAGCCCTTCGGGCAGGCCATACGGTGGGGGAACCGAGGCCCTCCACTTGTAGCTGAGCTACCGCGCGCTCCGCGCGCCAAAAAGCACGCGCTGCGCGCGCCTCAGAGTGCGCTTCGCGCGAAGCGGGTGCTTTAGGGGTGTTATACGGCTAGCAGGGCGTTGACCGAGCGGCCGGCCAGGCGTTCGCGGCCGCCCAAGCCGGGGATCTCCAGCACGACCGACACGCCCGTCACGACGCCGCCAGCCCGCTCGACGAGCGCGCAAGCCGCCGCCGCGGTACCGCCGGTGGCCAGCACGTCGTCCACCACCACAACCTGCTGACCAGGCACGATGGCGTCCGCGGGCAGTTCCAGGGTGGCCGTCCCGTACTCCAGGTCGTACGACAGCCGGTGAGCCACCGCCGGCAGCTTCCCGGGCTTGCGCAAAGGCACGACCCCATAGCGCCAGCCGTAACCCAGAGCCGCGCCGAGCAGGAAACCGCGCGACTCGATCGCCGCCACCACCTGCGTGTCCGGGTGGATCTTGTCCTGGAGTGCGTCGACCACGGACCTCAGGGCATCGGGATTGGCCAGGACGGGCGTGAGGTCCCGGAAGACCACCCCCGGTTGGGGGAAGTCCGGGACCTCACGCAGCAGCCCTAGGGCTTTGTCCAGCTTCAACGGTGCTTCTTACCCGTCGGACGACGGCGGGCGTCAGTGGCCTTGCCGGTTCGGGACGGGACACCGGCTGCCGCGGCCAGGGCCTTCTCGTGCCGCAGTTCCGCCTTGAGCGACTCGTCGTCGGTGGACTCCACGACATCGCCACCGGTGACGACCTCGCCCGACGCCTTGCGGGCCAGGTTGTCGCGGCGTTGCTGCACTCGGGCCGCCTGCGCCTTGTACTTCGGGTCGCGCATCTTCAGCTCCACCGCGACCGGGGTCGCGATGAAGATGGACGAGATGGCGCCGATGGCCATACCGGTCAGCTGCACCAGCGCCAGGTCCTTCAGCGTGCCGACGCCGAGCAGGCCCACGCCGATCGCGAGCAGGCCCAGGACGGGCAGCAGCGCGATGAGCGAGGTGTTGATGGACCGCATCAGGGTCTGGTTGACCGCCAGGTTGGCCGCCTCGCCGTAGGTCCGGCGGGTCAACCCCAGCAGACCCCGGGTGTTCTCCTTGACCTTGTCGAACACGACGACCGTGTCGTACAGGGAGAAGCCCAGGATGGTGAGCAGACCGATCACCGTCGCCGGCGAGACCTCGAAGCCGACCAGCGAGTACACGCCGGCGGTGATGATCACGTCGTGCAGCACCGCGACGAGCGCGGCCACGGCCATCTGCCACTCGAAGTACAGCGCCAGGAAGATCGCCACGGCCAGGAAGAACACGCCGAGCGCGATCAGGGCCTTGGTGGTGATCTCGCCGCCCCACGACGCCGACACGGCGCTGTCGCTGATCGCGCTCACGCCGCCGTTGGGCTTCAGGTCGGCGTCCAGGCCTTCCTTCAGCTTGGCGACCTGGGGCGCGTCGAGCGTCTCGGACCGGAACTGGATGGTCGTCGCCGCGCCGGTGCCCACGGTCTGCACCGCGGTCGGCTCCTTGCCGATGGCCTTGGTGAACGACTCCTTGGCGGCTTCGACGCTGATCGTGCCGGACGCGCTCTGCGCGGGCAGCTGGATCCGCGTGCCGCCGGTGAAGTCGATGCCGAGGTTGAACTGGCGGAAGACGATCGACGCCAGGCACACCAGCAGGATCGCGCCGAACAGCACGTACCAGCGCTTGCGCTTGCCGACGATGTCGAACGCGCCGTTGCCGACGTACAACCGCTGGAACACGTTGCCCTTGGACTGCGCCATCGGACTCAGACCTCCTTCGCGGCGGTCTTGCCCGCCGACACGGCGGCCCGCTCGCCGGCGCCCACCTGGGCGGCGCCACCGAGACCGGACAGCTTCGGGCTGGACAGGGACTTCGACTTGGAGACCATCGCGACCAGCGGGTGCGTGACCAGGAAGACCACGACCAGGTCCAGGACGGTCGACATGCCGAGGGTGAACGCGAAGCCCTTCACCTGGCCCACCGCGATCACGTACAGGATGGCCGAGGCGAGGAAGCTGACCGCGTCCGCCGACAGGATCGTACGACGCGAGCGGACCCACGCGCGCGGCACGGCCGAGCGGAACGTCCGGCCTTCACGCACTTCGTCCTTCAAGCGTTCGAAGAACACCACGAACGAGTCCGCGGTGATACCGATCGCCACGATGAAACCGGCGATGCCCGCCAGGTCCAGGGTGAACCCGATCCAGCGGCCCAGCAGCACCAGCACCGCGTAGACCACGGCACCGGACAGCGCCAGCGACAGGATCGTCAGCACACCGAGCAGGCGGTAGTAGAACAGGCAGTACACGAACACCAGCGCCAGGCCGATGCCGCCCGCGATCAGGCCGGCCTTGAGCGAGGCCAGGCCCAGCGTCGCGGACACCGTCTCGGCCTCGGAGGCCTCGAAGGACAGCGGCAGCGAGCCGTACTTCAGGACGTTGGCCAGGCCTTCGGCGTCCTTCTGGGTGAACTTGCCGGAGATCTGGGTGTTGCCGCCCAGGATGGGCTCGTTGATGTTCGGCGCGGACACGACCTGGCTGTCCAGCACCACCGCGACCTGCTGGGACACGTTCGCCGAGGTGAACTTGCCCCACTTCTGGCCGCCCTCGCTCTTGAACGTCAGGTCGACGACGAAGCCCGCGCCCTGCGGGTCGGTGCCGGAGATGGCGTTGGAGATGTCCTCACCGGTCAGCCGCGAGTACAGGCTGTAGTCGTCGTCCTTGACCTGGGCGTCCTTGGCCGGGAAGACCGGCGCGAGCACGTACTTGAACTCGTTCTTCTGGTCGCAGGTCAGCAGCGGCAGCGCCGGGTCGTCGTTGCCCAGCAGCGGGTCCTTCTTCGGGCAGGTGAAGGCGGCCAGCGCCTGGGACACCGTCTGCGCGTCCAGCGTGGTCAGCGCCGGGTCCTGGCGGCAGGTCCGGGACTCCTTGATGGCGTCCTCGACCTTCTGGGAGTACTCGCCGTTGAACACCTTGCGGCAGTCCACCTGCGGCTCGGCCGGCGTCGACGGGGTGGTCGTCGCGGGCGGCGTGGCGGTGTCGGTCGGCTGCTGCTCCAGCGCCGGGGCCGGGCGGCCCTGGGCGGTGGTGGTCGGCGCGGCGGACGCGGTCTCCGAGCCCGACGGCGGGGCCGTGGTGGTCGGCGCGGCCGAACCCGACGTGCTCGGGGCGGTCGTGGTCGGCGCGGGCTCGGGCGCGTTGGGCTGCGGCGAGCCGACGACCTTGCGGAAGTTCAGCTTCGCGGTCTGGCCCAGGCGCTTGGCGTTCTCGCTGTCCGTGCCGGGGACCGTGATCACCAGGTTGGTGCCGTCGCGGACGACCTCCGCGCCGGAGACACCGAGCCCGTTCACCCGGGTCTCGATCAACTCCCTGGCCTGGTTGAGGGCCTGGTCGGTCGGCGTTTGGCCGTCTGGGGCGCGCGCGGTCAGCGTGACCCGCGTGCCGCCCTGGAGATCGATGCCGAGCTTGGGTGTCGCCTTGCCGCCCCCGGTGAAGAACACCAAGGAGTACAGCGCGACCACGATGAGGACAAACGCGCCCAGGTACTTCGCGGGGCGGATTTGCCCGGCCGGGGGTGCCACGGTCCGTCCGTCTCCTGCAACTGTCGTTGAGATGTCGACGCCGCCGCGACCGTGGGACACGGACCAGGGCAGCGCTTGTCCACCCGGCACTGCCCTGCCGGGTGATTGCGCAGCGTACCCCGCACCGTGTGAGTTGTCTGTCACCGGTTGGCGAACCGGTTCGGCCACCGCCGACCGGCTTTTCGACCGGCCATAATGCGTTGACTGGACCAATCACATCGGCCGTACGGCGTTCACACTTGACCCCGATTACCGGAGTCGTCCCAACAGGTGCGCGGCGGCGAAAGGATTGTGCCGCGCGTGCGACACAACCCCGATCGCCGTGCGCCTTACTTCTTGGTGTCCTGCTGTGCCGGCTCGGCGTCCGCGGCGGGCGCGTCCTCGACCACGTCGTCCACGACGGCGTCGGTCTCCTCCACGTCGGTGGCGACGACCTTCTCGCGGATCGCGGGACGCAGCCACGTGGTGACCACGCCGGGCGCGATCTCCAGGTCGATCGTCTCGTCGTCGCTCGCGTCGGCGACCGTGGCGTACAGACCCGAGGTCGTCATGACCCGGTCGCCGGGCTCGAGGGACTTGAGGAGCGCCTGCTGCTCGGCCGCGGCCCGCTTCTGCTTGCGCGCGCTGAGGAACAGCGGCACGGCCAGCAGCACGAGCAGCAGCGGGAACATCAAGGAAGACAGGTTGCCCATCATTCTCCGTTCAACCGGGCGCGGCGGGACTGGTCTGCCCGGAACGTCCGGATTTCCTGGGGTGCCGTCGCCGATTGTGCCAGGTGAGCGAACCCCGTCAGTCCCCGGCGTCGTCGAACAGGCTCCGGGTGCCCTCGCCGGGGGCCTTCGCGGGCGGCTGGAGGCCCAGGTGCAGCCAGGCGGCGGCGGTCGCGACCCGGCCGCGCGGCGTGCGGGCCAGCATGCCCGCGCGCACCAGGTAGGGCTCGCACACCTCCTCGACCGTCGTGGGCTCCTCCCCCACGGCGACGGCCAGCGTGGACACGCCCACCGGCCCGCCGCCGAAGCTGCGCACCAGCGCGCCCAGCACGGCCCGGTCCAGCCGGTCCAGGCCCAGTTCGTCCACGTCGTAGACGGCCAGGGCGTCCCGGGCGACCTCGCGGGTGACCGCGCCGTCCGCGCGCACCTCGGCGAAGTCCCGGACCCGGCGCAGCAGCCGGTTGGCGATGCGGGGTGTGCCGCGGGAGCGGCCCGCGATCTCCCGGCCGCCGTCCTCGCGCAGGTCCACGCCGAGGATCTTGGCCGACCGGCGGATGATCAGCTCCAGCTCGTCGGGGCTGTAGAACTCCATGTGCCCGGTGAAGCCGAACCGGTCGCGCAGCGGGCCGGTCAGCGCGCCGGACCGGGTGGTGGCCCCGACCAGCGTGAACGGGGCGATGTCGAGCGGGATGCTGGTCGCGCCCGGCCCCTTGCCGACGACCACGTCCACGCGGAAGTCCTCCATCGCCAGGTACAGCATCTCCTCGGCGGGGCGGGCCATGCGGTGGATCTCGTCGATGAACAGGACGTCACCCTCGACCAGGTTGGACAGCATCGCGGCGAGGTCGCCGGCGCGTTCCAGGGCCGGGCCGGAGGTGATGCGAAGGGACGCTCCCAGCTCGGCCGCGATGATCATGGCCAGCGACGTCTTGCCCAGGCCGGGCGGCCCGGACAGCAGCACGTGGTCCGGCGGGGCACCCCGCCGCATGGCCCCGCGCAGCACCAGTTCCAGCTGTTCGCGGACCTTGGGCTGGCCGACGAACTCGTGCAGGTCCTTGGGGCGCAGGGTGGACTCGACGTCCCGCTCGGCCGGGTCGGGCAGCGGGTCCAGCATGTCGTCGTCGCCTTCGAAGGACGTCATCGCTTGCGACCCAGCAGCGCCAGCGCCTTGCGGAGGACCTCGGAGGTGCCCTGCGCGGAGTCGTCGGCCAGCACGGTGTCCACGGCCTGCTCGGCCTGCTTGGCAGGGAAGCCCAGACCCAGCAGGGCCTCGGCGACCTGAGTGCGCACCTGGCCGGTGTTCGAGGCGGCGGGCGCGGACGGGAGCTGCCCGACCTTGTCCCGCAGTTCGATGCACAGCCGCTCGGCGCCCTTGCGGCCGATGCCGGGCACCTGGGTGAGCACGGTCAGGTTGCCCTCGGCGATGGCCGCGCGCAGCTTGTCCGGTTCCAGCACGGCCAGGGTCGCCAGGGCCAGCCGGGGACCGATGCCGGACACGGTCTGGAGCAGGCCGAACAGCTCACGCGACTCGGCGTCGGCGAACCCGAACAGGGTCAGCGAGTCCTCGCGCACGACCAGGGCGGTGGCCAGGGCGGTCTCCTCGCCCCGGCGCAGGGTCGCCAGCGTGGCGGGCGTGGCCTGCACGGCGAACCCGACGCCCCCCACCTCGACGACCGCGTGATCGAGTCCGATGGACAGCACCTGTCCACGAAGCGACGAAATCACTGGGTCTTCCCTCCGGTCGTGCGTGCGGCGGCTTGGGCAAGTCTCGCGCGGTGGGTGCGGGCGATGTCGGCGGCCCTGGCTTGGGCTTCTTCGAGCCGCGACCGCATGGGAGCGCGCCACAGGTGGCAGATCGCCAGGGCCAGGGCGTCGGCGGCGTCGGCGGGCTTCGGCGCGGTCTTGAGACCCAGCAGCTTGGTCACCATCGCGGTGACCTGCTTCTTGTCCGCGCGACCGGACCCGGTGACGGCGGCCTTGACCTCGCTGGGCGTGTGGAACATGACCGGCAGGTTCCGCCGCGCGGCGGCCAGCGCCACCACCCCGCCGGCCTGGGCGGTACCCATCGCGGTCCGGACGTTGTACTGGCTGAAGACCCGCTCTACGGCGACGACATCGGGCTTGTACTGGTCCAGCCAGGTCTCGACGGCATCAGAGAGCTCCAGCAGCCGAATCGCCAAGTCGGCGTCCACGGGAGTCCTGATGACATCCACCGCCACCGGACGAACCGTGCGGCCCGGACCGCCGTCGACCACCCCGAAACCGCATCGGGTCAGGCCGGGGTCGACTCCGAACACACGCACGCTGGTCCTCTCAGAAACGCCGCAACGAACACGCGTTCGAACCGTACCGGGTGGAGGTCCACGCCCCCTGTTCGACACGCTTTCAATCACAATGGGACACCCCGCCTTCGACGGAGCGTTACGGTGTCACTACAGTGGCTCGGTCATCTGATCGACTCCAGTCGCGGCATAGGCGGGGTGCCATGACCTTGAGACGGTTCAGCCTCATCACGGCTGCCGTCTGCCTCCTCTTGGTGGCGGTCGTGTCCCTCGTGGTCTCCGGGGTGCTGGATCGGTCTACCTCCGTCGCCGTCGACAAGTTCGCACAGCTGACCGGGGCCGTCGCCGCGATGGTCTGCTACTGGCGGGCCGGGTTGCGCCGGCAGGGCACGGCCCGGCGGTGGCGGCTGTGGATGGCGGCGGCGATGGCCAGTCTCGTGGTCGGGATGTGCGCGTGGATCTGGGGACAGGTGTTCCTCGGCGTCTCGCTGCCCTCGACCACCGTGGCGCCGCTGGGGTTCATCCTCGTGCCGGTGCTGACGCTGTTCGCAGTGCTGGTCCTCGGGCACGGCGGTTCGGGGTCGCTGCCCAACCACCGCAGCAAGGTCGTCGTCGTGCTGGACGGCCTGATCGTCGTCGGCTCGCTGTTCGTCCTCACGTGGGTGTCGCTGCTGGAGTCGATGGTCCGCGCGTGGGCCACCTCGGGGCCGGGGTTCGCGACCGTCGTGGCGCACCCGGCGGCGTACTTGGTGATGCTGGTCGTGCTGCTGGTGTCGTCGTGGTCGCACCGGTCGGTGCGGCAGCTGCCGATGCTGTTCGTGGCGATCGCGGGGTTGGCGCAGTCGTCGTCGGGCTGGGTGTTCGCGTTCCTGGTCAGCAAGGGCGCGACGGCGATCCCCACGGCGGCGGACATCGGGTTCATGATCTGCCCGGCGATGTTCTTCCTGTCCTCGATCGCCCCGAGCAGCCCGCGCCGGGAGCGGTCCGGGACCGGACGGCTGCGCGCGGGCGAGATGCTGCACATCCTGGTGCCGTACCTGCCGATGCTGGTCACCGGCCTGTTCATCGTGGTCGGCACGGCCACCGGCGTGCGGCTGAACCCGTTCGAGATCTACGTGGGCCTCGGGGTGGTGCTGCTGGTCATCGCCCGGCAGCTGTTCACCCTGATCGACAACGTCAAGCTGCTCGAACAACTCCGCGACAGCCGCGAACGCCTGCGGCACCAGGCCTACCACGACCCCCTCACGGGTGTGGCGAACCGCGTGCTGTTCCGGGAACGGCTCAACGCGGCACTCGACGGCCCGGACCCGCTGGTCGTGCTGTTCATCGACGTGGACGGGTTCAAGGACGTCAACGACAACTACGGTCACGCCGAGGGTGACGCCGTCCTGCGGATCGTCGCCGAACGCCTCCAGCACTGCGTCCGGCCGCAGGACACGGTGGCCCGGCTCGGCGGTGACGAGTTCGGCATCCTGGTCGACGGCTACCCCGCGGCGCCGGAGGAGATCGGCAACCGGGTGCTGGCGGCGATGGCGTCCCCGCACCGCACGCCCCAGGGCGAGCACCTCATCCGGGCCAGCATCGGCATCTCGCACCGGGAGTCCCACGACCCGGCGCTCACCGCGGACGACCTGCTGGGCAGCGCGGACGCGGCCATGTACACGGCGAAACGACTGGGCAAGGGCATGGTCGTGGTGCACGGATCGGTGGAGGCGGAGCTGACATGACCCCGGACGAGGCGATCTCCCTGCTGGGACTGGAAGAGCTGCCGGTGGAGGGCGGGCACTTCGGCCAGTCGTGGCGCTCGGCGGAGGCGTCGGCGATCTACTACCTGCTGCGCGCGCCGGAGTTCTCCGGCCTGCACGCGCTGACCCACCTGGAGATCTACGCCTACCACGCCGGCGCGCCACTGCGGATGCTGCTGCTGCACCCGGACGGCCGGGTCGAGCAGCCCGTACTCGGCCCGGACCTCCAGGCCGGCCAACGACCCCAGGTGATCGTGCCCGCCGGGGTGTGGCAGGCCAGCGAGCCGGCCGGCGAGTGGTCCCTGGTCGGAACGGTCGTCGTCCCGCCGTACACCGACGACGTGGTGAGCTTCGCCAAGGCCGACGAGATCGCCGCCGAGTACCCGGAACACGCCGACCTCATCCGCCGCTTCTGCCGTTTCTGACTCAGCGACCCCTTTCGGATCCCGGCGAGGTCTGCACGTCCATGGAGTTCTCCGTCTTCCTGCCCACCGGCTTCGGCCGCGACTGGGCCGGCGCCACCGACCCCGTCGACGCCTTCGACACCCTCACCCGGCTCGCCAAGGCCGCCGACGAGCTCGGGTACGCCGGCCTCTGGGCACCCGACCACCTGCACACCATCCCGCCCTCGCAGGACTTCCTGTTCGAGTCGTGGACCACGCTGTCCGCGCTGGCCCGCGAGACGTCCCGCATCCGCCTGGGCCACCTGGTCACCGGCAACGGGTACCGCAACCCGGCGCTCCAGGCGAAGATGGCCTCCACCGTCGACGTCCTGTCCCGCGGCCGGTTCACCTTCGGCATCGGGGCCGGCTGGTACGAGCCCGACCACGTCGGCTACGGCTACGAGTTCCCGCCGCCGGGCGAGCGGCTGCGGCGGCTGGAGGAGGCCGTGCAGGTCGTCCGCGCGCTGTGGGCGGCCGAGGAAGCGACCTTCGAGGGCAGGCACTACTCGGTGCGCAGGGCGATCAACCAGCCCAAGGGCGTGCAGGAGCGCATCCCGCTGATGATCGCCGGCGCCGGCGAGCGCGTGACGCTGCGGATCGTGGCCCGGTACGCGGACGCGTGCAACGTCATCGAGTCGCCCGAGGGGTTGGCGCACAAGTTCGAGGTGCTGCGCAAGCACTGCGCCGACCTGGGGACCGACTACGACCGCATCAAGCGCACGGCCACCACCGCGTGCATCATCGCCGACACCGACGAGGAGGCCCGCGCGCTCGTGCCGCCCGGGTCGGAGTTCGCGTTCCCGGGCGACCTGGCCTCCTACGGCCTGATCGGCACCCTCGACACCATCCGCGAGCGGATCGCCCGGTACGCGGAAGTGGGCGTGCAGGAGCTGGTGATCGGGTTCCTCGGGACGGACGTCGAGCCGCTCGAGCGGTTCGCCGCGGAGTTCCTCGGGTGAGCTTCGGGCACGAGGCGGAGCGCCACCGGCGGGAGCTGGTGGCGCACTGCTACCGGATGCTCGGCTCGGTGGACGACGCCGAGGACGCGGTGCAGGAGACCTACCTGCGGGCGTGGCGCGCGATCGACGACTTCGAGGGGCGGTCGTCGCTGCGCGTCTGGCTCTACCGGATCGCCACCAACGTGTGCCTGACCGCGCTGAGCCACCACAGCCGCCGCGTGCTGCCGTCGGGGCTGACCGCCCCGTCCGACGACCCGCACCGCCAAACGGCCTTCGCCGACCCGGAGGTCCGATGGCTCCAGCCACTGCCCGACGCACTCGTGACCTCGGAGGACGACGACCCGGCGGCGATCACGGCCATGCGCGACAGCATCCGCCTGGCCCTGATCGCAAGCCTCCAGCACCTCCCGCCACGACAACGGGCGGTCCTGGTCCTGCGGGACGTCCTGGCGTTCACCGCACCCGAGGTCGCCGAGGTCCTGGACATGTCGGTCGACGCGGTGAAGAGCGCCCTGCGCCGAGCCCGCGTTCGCCTGGCGGAGGTGTCCCCAGCCACCCGACCAACCCCCGAGCCCACCGACCAACGAGCACGGGAGCTCCTACGCCGATACCTCGACGCATTCGAACAAAGCGATGCCGCCGCACTGGAAGAACTGCTGCGAGCCGACGCGGCGCTGGAAATGGTGCCGGCGCGCACCTGGTTCGCCGGCAAAACAACCTGCGCGCCCTACCTCGCAACCCACGCCATGGAGGAGCCGGGCGACTGGCGGATGGAACCCCTCCGCGTCAACGGCCGCCTGGGCGCGGTGTCCTACCTGCGCGGACGACGGTTCGCCCTAGTCGTCCTCGACCTGGCGGAGGACGGGATCGCCCGGATCACGCTGTTCGGCGACCCCGTCCTCGACACGGCGGTCAGCCGAGCTTGCGCAGCAGCGGGAGCACGTCCTCGGAGAACTGGGTGAGGAACCGCTCCTGGTCGTGACCAGGGCCGTGGAAGACCAGGTGGTTCAGGCCCGCGTCCACGTACGGCCGGATCTGGGCGAGGGCCTCCTCCGGGTCGGAGGCGACGATCCAGCGCTTGGCGACCTGCTCGATCGGCAGCTCGTCGGCCAGGCGCTCCATCTCCTCGGCGCTGTCCACGCTGTGCTTCTGCTCGGGGGTGAGCGACAGCGGCGCCCAGAACCGGGTGTTCTCCAACGCCTTCCCGGGGTCGCGGTCGTAGGACAGCTTGATCTCGATCATCCGGTCCACCACACCGGCATCACGCCCGGCAGCCTCCGCCCCGGCCGCGACCGCCGGCAGCAGCTGCTCGGTGTAGAGCTCCATGCCCTTGCCCGAGGTGCAGATGAACCCGTCCCCGGCCCGCCCGGCGTACTTGGCCACGGTCGGCCCGCCGGCGGCGATGTAGATCGGCACGGGCTGCTCGGGCCGGTCGTAGATGTTGGCGTTGACGAGCCGGTAGTACTCGCCGTCGAAGTTGACGTTGTCCTGCGTCCACAACTCGCGGATCAACCGCACGGCCTCCCGCAACCGCGCGAACCGCTCCTTGAACTCGGGCCACTCCCGCCCGGACACGGCGATCTCGTTGAGCGCCTCCCCGGACCCGACCCCCAGGAACACCCGGTTCGGGTAGAGCAGGGCGAGCGTGGCGAACGCCTGCGCGATCACGGCGGGGTTGTACCGGAACGTGGGCGTCAACACGCTGGTCCCGAGCGTCACCCGCTTGGTCCGCTCCCCCACGGCGGACAGCCACGACAGGGCGAACGGCGCATGCCCCCCTTCGTGCCGCCAGGGCAGGAAGTGGTCGGACACGGTCACGCTGTCCAACCCGACTTCCTCGGCCAACACGGCGTACTCGACCAACTCCCGAGGCCCGAACTGCTCGGCAGACGCCTTGTACCCGACCTTCACACCCATACCCGCTCCGCTCCCCGATACCGACCCGGACCTCGCCGCACTCTAACGAGACCCACTTCGGCCAACCGCCCCCGACGAATGATCATTCCCCGCACGCCCGGCTTTTCGTCGCGCGCAGCGCGGTGTGCGGTGGTCTCAACCACAGGTGGAGGGCCTCGGTTCCCCCGCCGTATGGCCTGCCCGAAGGGCTACCACACTTCGGGTCGGGTGCAGCCAAAAGTTTTTGCGAGGAACGAGCAAAAAGTTTTAGCGGCACCCGGCCCGAAGTGTGGTTGGCTCCGCCAGGCCATACGGCGGGGGAACCGACGCCCTTCACCCCCCGCTGGCGGCCTGCCGCGCGGCGAGCGCCGCTTTTCATCTTTTGATCTTTCGATCTTCAGAGCCCGCAGCGCATGGCTCACCCCATCGTCTTCTGCCCATCCAGGGTCT
Organism: Saccharothrix variisporea; assembly: GCF_003634995.1. Taxonomy (GTDB): domain Bacteria; phylum Actinomycetota; class Actinomycetes; order Mycobacteriales; family Pseudonocardiaceae; genus Actinosynnema; species Actinosynnema variisporeum. The sequence goes on from NZ_RBXR01000001.1 coordinate 2,455,273, forward strand.
CGCGGATGATGTCGGCGTGCCCGGCATGCTGGGACGTCTCAGCGATCAAATGCAGCAGAACCCGACGAACCGTCCACGACTCCTTCGCGAACCAGGGTGCCTCGGGCAGCGGGTGGGCGGTGTCGAGGTCCAGTTCCGCGATCAGGGCGTCCGTCTTGCGGGCCGTCTCCTCGTACGCGGCCAGGGTGTCCGCCAAGCTTTCCTCGGACGTGAGGCGGAAGCCGTTCTCCCAGTCGGCCTGCTCGCTCTCCATCAGCTCCGCGCCACCCACCGCGAAGCGCATCCAGCTCTCCTCGACCGTCCGCACGTGCTTGATCAAGCCACCCAGGGACAGGGCGCTCGCAGTCGGCGTCTCGCGGGCCTGCTCCTCGGTGATGCCCTGCACGGTGTACTTCAGGAAGCCGCGGTGCTTGGCCAGCGTGCTGAGCAGGTCGGTCTTCTCCGCGGAGAGCTTCTCGGCAGAGAGCGTTGCGGTGGTCATCGGGTCCGTCCTTCGTCCTCGTCCTCGTCGTTGTGGTCAACACTACGGAGCATTGCGGTCAACTCGTGTCCTCAATGCGGAAGTCGAGTGAAAATCTCCTTCCCGGCTTACGCTCCCCTGCGTGGACCTGCCCGTGATGCCGCCCGTCCGCCCGATGCTGGCCAAGGCCGTGCGCGAGGTGCCGCGTGGGGACGGTCTGGTGTTCGAGCCCAAGTGGGACGGGTTCCGCTGTGTCGTCTTCCGGGACGGGGACGAGCTCGAGCTCGGCTCGCGCAACGACCGGCCCCTGACCCGGTACTTCCCCGAGGTCGTGGAGCTGCTCAAACAGGGTCTGCCGGAGCGGTGCGTGGTGGACGGGGAGATCGTCATCGTCACACCCGAAGGCCTGGACTTCGGGTTGCTCCAGCTCCGCCTGCACCCGGCGGCATCCCGCGTCCGGAAGCTCGCCGCCGAGACGCCGGCCGACTTCGTGGCGTTCGACCTGCTCGCGCTGGGCGACCGGGACCTGACCGCCACGCCCTTCGGCGAGCGCCGCAAGCTGCTGGAACAGGCCCTGCGCCCCGCGAAGGGCCTCCACCTCACCCCGGCGACCGACGACCCGGACGTCGCCCAGGACTGGTTCACCCGCTTCGAGGGCGCCGGGTTCGACGGGGTCGTCGCCAAGCGCACCGACCTGCCCTACGAGCAGGACAAACGGGTGATGTGGAAGGTCAAGCACGAGCGCACGGCGGACTGCGTGGTCGCCGGGTTCCGGTGGCACAAGGACGGCGAGGGCGTCGGGTCGCTGATGCTCGGGCTCTACGACGACGGCCGGTTGCAGCACGTGGGTGTGGCGAGCAGCTTCACCGCCGCGCGTCGCCGCGAGCTGGTCGACGAGCTCGCGCCCTACCGGGAGAACGCGCTCGACGACCATCCATGGGGCGAGTGGGCGCAAGTGGACGCCCGCACCCCGGGTGCCGCGAGCCGGTGGGCGCCGACGAAGGACATGGCGTGGCAACCGCTGCGGCCCGAGCTGGTCGCCGAAGTCCGGTACGAGCACGTCGAGGGCCGTCGGTTCCGGCACACCGCCCGGCTGGTCCGGTTCCGCCCCGACCGGACGCCCGACTCCTGCACCTACGAGCAGCTGGACGAGGCACCGCCCGCCGAGCTGGCGGAGGTGTTCGGGCTGTGAGCGACACAGATGCGAGCGACACGGCTGTGAGCAAGACGGCTGCGAGCGACGCGGCTGCCACCGAGGTCGAGGGTGTCGTCATCACCAGCCCGGACAAGGTGTTCTTCCCGCAGCGCGGCGAGACCAAGCTCGACCTGGTCAACTACTACGTCTCGGTCGCCGAACCGCTCCTGCGGACCATGCGCGGCCGTCCGCTGCTGATGGAGCGGTACCCGGAGGGCGCGGGCGGGAAGTCGTTCTTCCAGAAGCGGGTGCCGAAGTCGCCGCCGGACTGGCTCGAGACCACCACGGTGTCCACGCCCAACGGCACCACCAGCGAGGCCCTGGTCGCGGCCGACATCCGGCACGTCCTGTGGGCGGTGAACATCGGCTGCCTGGGCTTCCACGTGTGGCCGGTCCGGGCCGAGCGCCCGGAGGTCACCGACGAGCTGCGCGTGGACCTCGACCCCTCCCCCGGTGTCGACTTCCCGCAACTGCGAGAGGCCGCGCGACTGACCCGGTCGCTGCTGGCCGAGTTGGGCATCGAGGCCTACGTCAAGACCACCGGGTCGCGCGGCCTGCACCTCTACGTCGCCCTGCAACCGAGGTGGGACGGCTACCAGGTGCGCGCGGCGGCCGTGGCGCTGGCCCGTGAGCTGGAACGCCGCCACCCCGAGCAGATCACCGCGCAGTGGTGGAAGGAGGAGCGCGGGTCCCGCGTGTTCGTGGACTTCAACCAGAACGCCCCGCACAAGACGGTGTTCGGCGCGTGGTGCGTCCGGCCGCGGGTCGGGGCGCAGGTGTCCACGCCGATCTCGTGGGAGGAACTGGCGTCCGTCGAACCGGACCGGCTCACCATCGCCACCGTGCCGGGCCGCCCGGACCCGTGGGAGGCCATGCCCGAGCGCCCGCAGTCGATCGAGCCGCTGCTGGAGATGTCCCGGCGGGACCTGGAGAACGGCCTGATGGACGCGCCCTGGCCGCCCGTGTACCCGAAGATGCCCAACGAACCGCCCCGCGTCGCCCCGAGCCGCGCGAAGAAGTGACTCCGCGCGTCGTCCCCTTCGCACGGAGAAGTAGTGCCGGTTTTTCCAATCGGCCGGGGTCCCCCGCCGGCGATGCTGGGCGCATGTTCCTGATCACCGGCGTCACCGGCACCACCGGCAGTCTCGTCCGCCGACTCCTGCTCGACCGCGGCCTGCCCGTCCGGGGCATGACCCGCACCCCGTCCCGTCCAGACGACGTGCGCGGCGACTTCACCTCCCCCGATTCCCTGGCCTCCGCGCTGACCGGTGTCACGGCCGCCTACCTGGTCACCGCGCCCGAAACCCCGGTTCCCGACGACGATCTGGCGTTCCTCGCGGCGGCCCAGGCAGCCGGTGTCCGGCGGATCGTGCGGCTGTCCGCCATCGGAACCGGGGAGGTGTTCGAGGGTTCCGTCCTGGCACCCCACCACCACACGGCCGACGAAGCCCTGCGCGACAGTGGCTTGGAGTGGACAGTCCTGCGGCCTTCGACCTTCGCCACCAACATGCTGCGCACCCCGGTCTACAACCTGACCGACGACGCCAAGCACGGTGTGATCGACCCGGCGGACATCGCGGCGGTCGCGGTGGAGGCCCTGCTGGGCGACCACCGCGGCGAGGTGCTCACGCTGACCGGTCCGGAGGCGCTGAGCGTGCCCGAGCAGGCGGCGGTCCTGCGGGAGTTCCGGCCGGTCGAGGTGGTGGACGTGGACCCGGCCACGATCGACCCGTCGTGGCGCGGCGGCGTGCTGTGGGCGCGGGCCGGGCACAGCGCGGTGGTGACCGACACCGTCGAACGCGTCCTGGGACGGCCGGCGACCCCGTTCGAGCAGTGGGCGCGGAAGGTCGGCTGACCGTCTGCTGACAGCGGATCGGCCTGGCCGGGCGGTGATCGGCGGTGGTTGTGTGTCGGTGTGGAGATCCTTGTGCTCGGCGGAACGGCGTGGGTGGCCCGGGAGCTGTCGCGGCAGGCGGTCGAACGCGGCAGGCGGGTGACCTGCCTCGCGCGCGGCAAGAGCGGAGAGGTCGCGGGCGGAGCGGCACTGGTCGCCGCCGACCGGCGTGATCGGTCCGCGTACGACCCCGTGCTCGACCGGGTGTGGGACGCCGTCGTCGAGGTGTCGTGGCAGCCGGGCTTCGTCCGCCGAGCGCTCGACGTGCTGGGCGGCAAGGCCGGGCACTGGGTGTACGTCTCGTCCGGGAACGTCTACGCCTCCCACGCCGTCGTGGGTGCCGACGAGTCCGCGCCCCTGCTGACGCCGACCGACCGGGACGAGGTCGACCAGGGGTTGTACGGCGAGGCGAAGGTCGCGTGCGAGCAGGCGTCGACGGCCGCCGTGGGCGACCGCTTGCTCATCGCGCGAGCCGGGCTCATCGGTGGTCCGGGCGACCACACCGGGCGCTCGGGCTACTGGGTCGCCAGGGCCGCCCGCGACCCGCGAGGCCCGATGCTGGTCCCCGACACACCGGACGCACCCACCCAGGTGGTCGACGTGCGGGACCTCGCCTCCTGGTTGCTCGACTCGGCGGAAACGGGCACCACCGGCACGTACAACGCCACCGGCCCGGTCGTCCCGTTCGGGGAGTGGGTCGAGCTGTCCCGGGCGGTCGGCGGGCACACCGGTCCGGTGGTCACCGCCGGGAAGGAGTGGCTGCTCGGCCAGGGCGTGGCCCAGTACATGGGGCCCGAATCGCTGGCGATGTGGCTGGTCGAGCCGGGCTGGGAGGGGTGGTCGACCCGGGACGGGTCCGCGGCCCTCGCCGCCGGACTGCGGCACCGGCCTCGGGCGGAGGTCCTGACCGACACACTGCGCTGGGAACGCGAGCAGGGCTTGGATCGGGAAAGGCACGCGGGCCTGAGCGCACGACGCGAACGCGAATTGCTCGACGCCCTCGCCTGACGGCGCCGGCGCGAATTGCTCGACGCCCTCGGCTGACCACGCGAACGCGCATTGCTCAAGGCCCTCGCCTGACCACGCGAACGCACTCTGCTCAAGGCCCTCGGCTCACGGCGTGGCCCCGGTGCTAGGCGGCGATCGGGGTCGCGTCCAGGACGGCGCGGCCGGCCGGGGTCAACCGGGCCGGACCCCCGCCCTGGCCCACGATGAGGCCGGCGCGCACCAGGCGTGGGCCGAGGAACTGGTCGCAGCAGGCCAGTCCGTCGACCAGCAGGGTGCCCGCCACGTAGGCGCAGCGGCCGGCGGCGACGGCGCGGAGGACGGCTCGGTCGCGGTCGGTGGTGGTGGCGTTCATGGCGGTACTCCTTCCGGGTCGGGGCGGGGTTGTCCCTACTACCCGTTCGACGAAGCAGCCTGCCGGGATTCGACACCCCTGAGGAAATTCTCGGGTGTACCGATTCCGACTCCGTGAACTCCTGCTCGCACCTCACTCGACCCGATTGTGAAACCCCGCCACCGCCATCACCGCGCCCTATGGACCCCTGGTGGACCCCCCTGTGGACCCCCGGTGGACCCGCCGTCCGCCGACTGCCGGACGCCCGCCTACTCGATCGCCGCCGCCGCCTGCCGGAACGCCTCCACCAACTGCGGCCACCGCGTCGCCCGGTCCCGGTTGATGGACTGCGGCGAGGGGTGCGGCGCGTTGAACACCTTCAGCCCGTACCCCTTGCCGGAGAGGTTCCACCCGGTCCCGGCCGGGGTCCCGAGTACGACCACCGCCTTGAGGCTCTTGAGCATCCGCAGCAGCTCGACCAGGTACGGGATCGCCGCCCGCAGGTCGGCCGGAGTGGGCGCGTGCCCACTCAAGTACCAGGGGACGACGTTCCAGTTCAGGCACACCTGCCGCGACAACCCCGCCTCGGCCATCGCGGTGAACCCGTTGACCGCCGTCTGGTCGTCGTTGTCCAGCGAGATGAACCCGGACCCGCCCTTGGCGACCGACTTCGGCCCCGGCGACTCCAGCAACAACAACACCTTCGCGTTGATCCCGCCACTGGCGGGGTCGAACAGCGGTACCTCCGCCTTGCGCTCCTGAGCGATCTTCTGGGCGAACTCGGTGAGCGGCTTCATGTGCGGCGCGGTGAGCAACGCCTTCTTCCGCAGGACGATCCGCGGATCGCGATGGCCTTTGGGCGCCGCGGGGAACACGTTGGTGGGCACGTACCCGACTGTCCAACGCGTCCCCACCACGCGACCATCCGCCGTCCGGGCGGTCGAACCGGTTCACGCCCCTGACGGTCCGTGTCTTTCCGCAGGTGTGCGGAAAGCCGGTCAACTGAAGGGCGTACGCGGGCGCTCCTCGCGGACGCCGTCCACGAAGATGTCCACCTTCTCGTTGTAGAAGGCGACCAGCCCGGCGATCCGCCGGCTCTCCTCCAACGGCGTCCGGTACCCCCACACCACGTTCTCGTGCACCGCGTCCCCCACCACCACGGACCAGTACTCGGCCGTCCCCTTGTACGGGCAACTGGTCCGCAGGTCGGTCGGCCGCAACAGGTCCATCCGCACGTCCGTCATCGGCAGGTAGTACCGCGCCGGCAACCCGGTCTCGAACAGCACCACCGGCCGCGACGACTCGGCCACCGTCACCCCGCCCACCTCGACCCGGATGTGCCGCGAGCTCGGCAGGGCGTCCACCCGCGTGTAGGGGTCGCGCGGGTGGACGTACACCGGCTCGTCTTCCTCGAACCACTCGTCCATCGCGTCCCACTCCAGCCGCACCAGCGACCGCAGTTCCTCGAACGGAGACTCCGCGTACCGCACCGCCGCCCCCTCGGCCACGGCACCGTCGACCTTCACGTCGTACACCGCGCCGTCGCCCCGGCTCGGGGACCGCCGCACCTCGCCGGTCTCCACCAGCGACGCCCGCACGTCCTCGGCCGGCAGGTAGTAGGTCGGGTAGTAGGGCTTCTCCCACACCAGGAACGGCCGCACGGTGTCCACCACCACCGACCCGCCCAGGTACGCCCTGACCCGCTTCAACCCCTGCTCGACCCGCACCCGCCCTCGTTCGCTCATACCCGGAGCTACGCCGAAAACCCCCGGGTTATTCCGGAAAAAGGACGCCCCCGCCATCAAGACGGGGGCGTCCCACGAGTCACCGCCCGCGGACCCGGCGGATCGTGTCGCGGTACCACAAAGCGCTGCTCTTGGGCGTGCGCACCTGGGTGTCGTAGTCGACGTGCACCAAGCCGAACCGCTTCGCGTACCCGTACGACCACTCGAAGTTGTCCATCAGCGACCAGGCGAAGTACCCGCGCACGTCCGCCCCCTGCGACCGTGCGAGGGCCACCGCCCCGATGTGCGAGGCCAGGTACTCGATCCGGTCGTCGTCCTGGACGCCACCATCAGCGAAAGCGTCATCGAACGCGGCCCCGTTCTCGGTGATCACCATCGGCACCCCGGGGTACTCCTGGCTGATCTGCACCAGCAGCGACGTGAACCCCTCGGGCACGATCTCCCAGTCCATCGCCGTCACCGGACGGCCGAACGGGACCGTGCGGTCGACCGGCAGGCCGGACGCGTCGGTCGTGCGGCCCTCCTCGTCCACGCCCGAGAAGCGGTGGCTGGAGTAGTAGTTCACGCCCAGCACGTCGATCGGCTGCGCGATGATCTCCAGGTCGCCGTCGTTCACCGGCAGCTTCACACTGCGCGCCGCCAGGTCCTCCACCACGTCGGCCGGGTAGTGGCCGCGCAGCAGCGGGTCCAGGTAGATCCGGCGGGACAGGCCGTCCGCGCGGCGGGCGGCCTCGCGGTCTGCCTCGCTGTCGGTCGCCGGTGAGGCGTGGGCCATGTTCAGGGTGATGCCGAACTCCGTGGGTGCGGTCGCCGCCGCGCGCATCCGTTGGGTGGCGAGGCCGTGCCCCAGCAGCAGGTGGTGCACGGCGTGGATGGCGGCCTCGAAGTCCTGGCGGCCCGGGGCCTGCCTGCCCTCGTAGTAGCCGAGCATCGCCGAGCACCACGGCTCGTTCAGCGTGGTCCACGTGCGGACGCGGTCGGACAGGGCGTCGAAGACCAGCATGGAGTAGTCGGCGAACCGGTAGGCGGTGTCGCGCTCGGGCCAGCCGCCGGCGTCCTCCAGTTCCTGCGGCAGGTCCCAGTGGTAGAGCGTGACCCACGGGTCCACGCCCTTGCCCAGCAGCTCGTCCACCAGGCGGTCGTAGAACGCCAGACCGGCCGCGTTCACCGGGCCCTTGCCGCCGGGCTGGACCCGCGGCCACGCCACGGAGAACCGGTAGGTGTCCACGCCGAGCGAGGCGATGAGGGCCACGTCCTCGGGCATCCGGTGGTAGTGGTCGCACGCGATGTCCCCGTTGTCATCGTCGTGCACCATGCCGGGCGTCCGGCAGTAAGTGTCCCAGATGGACGGTCCGCGACCGTCCTCGTGCACCGCGCCCTCGATCTGGTACGCGGAAGTCGCCACACCCCAGCGGAAGGTGGCGGGCAAGGTGTCGATCGCGGGGTTGCTCCCGACGGTCGGCGCCGTGGTGTCCATGGATCTCCTCTGGAGTTCAGAACCCGTTGTCGTGAACGGGATGCAGCAAGCAGGCCACGGTTCGGTCCCGATGTGAACCGGGAATGCCGAGCACCGGGACCTCCACACCGCAACGCTCCGTTGCGCGCGGGCAGCGTGGGTGGAACGCGCAGCCCGAGGGCATCGCGCGCAGGTCGGGTGGTGAGCCGGGGATGCCGGTCAGCTCGCGCTTCGGCCCGCGCAGCGCGGGGAACGAGTTGAGCAGGCCGTGGCTGTAGGGGTGCAGCGGGTCGCGGTACAGGTCGGCGGACGCGGCCTCCTCCACGATCCGCCCGCCGTACATGATCGCGATCCGGTCGGAGAACTCGACCAGCAGCGACAGGTCGTGGGTGATGAACACGACCGAGAACCCGAGCCGTTCGCGCAGGTCCACGAGCTGGCGCAGGATCTGCCGCTGCACCACCACGTCCAGCGCCGTGGTCGGCTCGTCCATGATGACGACCTTGGGCTCCAGCGCGAGCGCCATGCCGATCATCACGCGCTGCCGCATCCCGCCGGACAGCTGGTGCGGGTAGCTGTCGAGCCGGTCGGCGGAGATCCCGACCAGGTTCAGCAACTCCCGCGCCCGGTCCAGCCGCGACGCCCGGGTGCTGCGCGGGTCGTGCGCCTTGATCACGTCGGTGAGCTGCGTGGAGATCCGGTGCACCGGGTTGAGCGAGTTCATCGCGCCCTGGAACACGATCGCGGTCTCCGCCCACCGGAACCGGCGCAGCTCGGCGTGGCTCATCCGCAGCACGTCCACCGGGTCGCCGCCGTCGCGGTGGTAGAACACCTCGCCGGAGCGCACCACCCCGGGTGGCGGCAGCAAGCGGGTCAGGCCGTAGGCGAGGGTGGACTTGCCGCTGCCGCTCTCCCCCGCCAGCCCGAGGACTTCGCCCTTGTACAGGGTCAGGTTCACGTCCCGCAGGGCGCGCACGGCGTCGTCGCCGAGCCCGTAGTCCACGTTGAGGTCGCGGACCTCCAACACGGCGTCGCTCACTTGGCCTCCTCGCCCAGCACCGGCGTGAACCCGACGCGCATCCGGACCTTCCGCCCGGCCGCGGTCTTCACGGTGGTCTTCCCGCCGCCGCGCAGGCGCGGGCTGACGAACTCGTCGATGCCGAAGTTGACCAGCGACAACGCCGTGCCCAGCAACGCGATCGCCAGACCCGCGGGCACGAACCACCACCACGCGCCCTGCGCGAGCGCCTGCTGGCTCTGCGCCCAGAACAGCACCGTGCCCCAGTTCCAGCCGCCCGCGTCGGACACGCCGATGAACGCCAGCGTGATCTCCGAGATCACCGCGAAGATCACCGTGCCGACGAACCCGGACGCGATGACCGCGGTCAGGTTGGGCAGGATCTCGAACAGGATGATCCGCCACGTCGACTCGCCGGTCGCCCGCGCGGCCTCCACGTAGTCCCGGCGCCGCAACGACAACGTTTGCGCGCGCAGCACCCGTGCGCCCCAGGCCCACGAGGTGAAGCCGATGACCAGCGCGATCGTGATGTTGCCGGTGTCGGGCAGGGTGGACGTGATGATGATGATCAGCGGCAGCGCCGGGATCACGAGGAACACGTTCGACAGCGCGGACAACCCCTCCGCGCCGGCCCCGCTCAGGTACCCGGAGGTCACGCCGACCAGCACGGACAGCACGGTCGCCACGACACCCGCGATGAGCCCGACCAGGATCACGCTCCGCGTCCCGACCAGGACCTGGCTGAAGATGTCCTGCCCGAGGTGGGTGGTGCCGAACCAGTGCTTGCCCGAGGGCGGCTGCAACAGGTCGGCGCTGCGCTCGGACGGGTCGAAGGGCGCGATCCACGGCCCGACGACCGCCATGAGCACGAAGAACCCCATGAGCAGCAGGCCCGTGGTGGCCTTCGGGTTGGCCACGAACCGCAGCTTGCGCCGCTTCACCGGCGCGCTCACCACCGTGGTGGGTACGACGGCCATCAGCCCTCCCTCCGGGTCCGCGGGTCCAGCGCCAGGTAGGCCACGTCGGCGAGGAAGTTGGCCAGCAGCACCGACAGCGTGATGATCAGGAAGATGCCCTGCATCAACGGGTAGTCCTTCGCCCCGACCGCCTGGAACAGCTGCAACCCGAGTCCGGGGTAGGAGAACACGATCTCCACCAGCAGCGTGCCGCCGACGATGAAGCCCAGCGACAACGCGAACCCGGACACGTTGGGCAGCAACGCGTTGCGCGCCGCGTACCCGACCATGACCCGCCGCTCGCTCAACCCCTTGGCGTGGGCGACGGTCACGTAGTCCTCGGAAGCCACCGTGACCATCATGTTGCGCATGCTCAAGATCCAGCCGCTCATGGACGAGATCAGGATGGTGGCGGCGGGCAGCAGGCCGTACCGCAGGGTGCTGCCGACGAACTCCCAGTCCCAACCCGGCACCAGCCCGGTGTCGTAGGCGCCCGAGGCCGGGAAGAAGCTGTCCGGGCCGGTCAGCAGGGTGATCGCGATCAGGCCGAGCCAGAAGTACGGGATCGAGGACACGAACGTCGTCACCGGGATCAGCAGGTCCGCCCACGACCCGCGCCGCCAGCCGACGACCGTGCCGGCGGCCGTGCCGAGCAGGAAGCCGACGACGGTGGTGATGCCGACCAGGCCGACCGTCCACGGCAGGCCGTCGCCGATCACGTCCGCCACCGGGGACGGGAAGAACGTGAACGAGAGGCCCAGGTCGCCGCGGAAGAGCTGGCCCCAGTACCGGAAGTACTGCTCGACGACGCTCTCGTCCTTGTCCAGACCGAAGAGCACGTACAGGGACTGCACGGCCTCGGTGGTCATCTGGCCGCGGGACTTGGTGATCAACGCCTGCACCGGGTCGCCGGGGATCAGGCGCGGCACGAAGAAATTGATCGTGATCGCCGCCCACGCGGTGAACAGGTAGAACGCGATCCGCTTGAGGAGGAAGCTCACCGGTCCTCCCCGTACAGCCAGCAGGCGGCGAAGTGGCCCTCGCCGACGTCGAAGCGCGGCGGGACCTGGTCCGAGCAGATCTTCATCGCGTGCGGGCAGCGCGGGTGGAACCGGCAGCCCGGCGGCGGGTCGATCAGCGACGGTGGCTCACCCGTGCCGCCGTCCTTCTCCTCGGCCGCCGGCCGGTCGGGATCGGGGGCGGAGTCGATCAGGAGTTGGGTGTAGGGGTGGGCGGGGTGCTGGGTGACGGACTCGCTGTCGCCGCCCTCGACCACCCGGCCCGCGTACATCACGTAGGTCTCGTCGGCGAAGTACCGCGCCGACGCGATGTCGTGGGTGATGTAGAGGATGGCCAGCCGCAGCCGGTCTTTCAGGTCGCGGAGGAGGTTGAGGACGCCGAGCCGGATGGACACGTCGAGCATCGAGACCGGTTCGTCGGCGAGGAGTGCCTCCGGGTCCGCTCCCAGGGCTCGGGCGATGGCCACGCGCTGGCGTTGGCCGCCGGACAGCTCGTGCGGGAACTTGTCCACGTACCGCTCGGGCGGGGTGAGCTGCACCCGCGTGAGCAGGTCGTACAGCGCCTCTTCCAGGTCCTGGGGCGTCTTGCCGGCCCGGCCGTGAATCTTCAGCGCGCGGGTGAGGTGGTAGCGCACGGTGTGCACGGGGTTCAGCGAGGCGAACGGGTCCTGGAAGATCATCTGGACCCGCTTGCTGTACGCGCGGAACTTCCGGCCGCCCTTGGCGTGCACCTCCTCCCCGTGCAGCTTGATGGTGCCCGAGGTCTGGAGGTGCAGCTGCGCCAGCAGCCGGGCGACGCTGGACTTGCCCGAACCGGACTCGCCGACCAGCGCGGTGACCCGGCCGCGGTGCAGCCGCAGCGTCACGTCCTCGACCGCGCGCACGCTGCGGACGGTCTTCGAGAGCAGTTCGCGTCCCCGTTTGCGCACGGGGAAGTGCTTGGTCAGGCCTTCGGCCTCCAGGACCACGTCGGTGGTCCCGGAGGCCGTCGGCTGTGGTGCCGTCGTCATGCGGCCGGCTTCAGGTGCATCACGACGTCCAGCGCGTTCTCCAGCGTCGGCTGGGCGGGCGCGTAGGGGTTGGACTCCTCCGGCCAGCCGGTCCAGTTCTTGGTGCTGTACTGGCCGCCGCCGTTGGCCGCGGACGTGATCACCACCGGCATGTCCTTGACGTGCAGCCGCTGGAGCGCGTACAGCGCCTCGGTGCGGGTCTTCTCGTCGGGCGCGTTGGCGTAGTCGCGCAGCGCCTTGGTGGCCTCGGCGCTCTCGTACCGGCCGTAGTTGCCGTTGATGCCGCCGGTGCCGACCGGCTTGTAGAGGTCACCGTCCATGATGGACTGGTAGATGTCGTACAGGGTCGGGCCGTTGTTGGTCCAGTGCATGGCGGCCTGGAAGTCGCCGGTGTCCAGGGCCTTGGTCCACGAGTCGGCGTTCTGGAGGTCGACCGTGGCCTCGACGCCGATCTTGGTCACGTTGTCCTTGATGATCTCCAGGTCCGTCACGTAGTCCGACCAGCCGGACGGGACGGTCATCTTGAGCGTGACCTGCTCGCCCTCGGGCGTCTTGAGCTTGTCGCCCTCGTACTTGAAACCGTTGTCGGTCAACAGCTTCTTCGCCGCCTCGACGTCGACCTTGACGGTCTTGTCCTTGAACTCGGGCGCGATGAAGGACTCGCCGGCCGGGGTCGGGATGCCGGTGATGTTGTCGACCTTCGGGTAGAAGTAGCCGGCCTCGCCCTGGGTGAAGATGTCGTCGCGGTTGACGACCTGGTTGACCGCCCGGCGCAGGACCGGGTTGTCCCACGGCTTGCTCTTGGTGTTGAACCACAGGCCGTGCACGCCCAGCACCGGCGGGAACCACAGCTTGTAGTGCTGCGGGTCCTTGCTGGTGTAGACGGCCTGGTAGTTCGGGATGAACACGAACGACCACTCGCTGGCACCGGTGGCGAGCGCGGTGGTCTGCGCGTTGTTGTCGCTGTAGGAGGTGTAGCGGACCTCCTTGACCTGCGGCAGGTCCTGCCAGTACTTGTCGCGCACGGTCAGCGTCACCGTCTGCGGCGTGAACGACTTGAGCACGTACGGGCCGGAGCCGACCGGGTTCTTCAGCGTCTCGGTGGAGGGGTTCGAGATCGACGACCAGATGTGCTTCGGGACGACGAACTGCTCCATGATCTTCTTCTGGTTCACGAACTGCGACCGGGCGAAGCCCAGGGTCACCTCGTTGCCGGCGAAGGAGATGTCGCCGTACTGCACGCCCTCGATGTTCAGGCCGGGGTTCTTCTTGAGCAGCTCGAAGGTGAAGGCGACGTCCTCGGCCGTCAGCGGCTTGCCGTCGGACCAGGTCGCGCCGTCGCGGATGGTCAGCTTGAGCTTGCTGTAGTTGTCGGTCCAGTCCCACTTGGTGGCCAGCCACGGCTTGAACGGCTCGGTCACCTTGACCTCGTTGACCATCGCCAGCGGCTCGAAGATGAGCCTGCGGTAGCCCAGGGAGCTGGCCGCCGACGAGTTGAGGAACGGGTTGTTGTTCTCGGTCTGGGGACCGTTCGGCATGCCCACGTTGAGCACACCGTTGCCACCGCTCTTGGCGCCTTCGTTGCTGCTGGAGCAGGCGGCCGAGAACAGCAGTGCTACCGCGACGGCGAGGGCGGACGTTCGCCTGAGTCGCATGAGTTCTCCTTGTCGGGACCGGGGGGCGGAGCGAGCGCAGGGTGGGGGCGGACCGCGCGTGCCATCGCGGCTGGGACGCCGGGGCGTCCTCGTGTCGGGGGAGACTCAACCCCGGTGAGCCAGGTCACGTCAATAACGAACAGGTTACAAACTTAGTCTAATTTTAAGTCATGAACTAACTGGCCGTCATGCTGTACGCCATGCCGCCCAAGCGCACCACCGTCCGCGACCTGCGCCGACAGAACCGCTCCACCCTGCTGTCGACGCTGTTCTTCGACGGGCCGCTGAGCCGGCACGAGCTGGGTGCGCGCTCCGGGCTGTCCGCCGCGACGGTGTCCAACGTGACCGGCGAACTGGTCGAGGACGGCCTGGTGGTCGAGGCGGGATCGGTGGACTCCGACGGCGGCCGGCCGCGCGTGCTGCTGCGGGTGAACCCGGCGTTCGGGCACGTGATCGGGGTGGACGTCGGCGAGACCGGGATCAAGGTCGAACTGTTCGACCTGGGCATGACCCAGCTGGCGGCCGTGGAGCACGCCCTGCCGCCCGGCGATCCCGCCGCGGTCGCCGGCCTGATCGCGTCCGGGGTCGCGAAGGTCGTCGCCGAGGTGCCGGCTCCTTCCGTGCTGGGCGTGGGGATCGGTGTGCCCGGGACGGTCGAGCAGGGCGCTTCGGCGATCGTGCACGCCCAGACGCTGGGGTGGAACGGCGTCCCGCTGGAGGAGATGGTCCGGGCGGCGGGGGTCGACCTGCCGCTGTACGTGCAGAACGGGGCCAAGACCCAGGGCCAGGCCGAGATGTGGTTCGGCGCGGGTCGGGGCGCGCGGCACGTCGTGGTGGCGCTGGTGGGTTCCGGGGTGGGCGCGGCGGTCGTGACCGAGGGCGCGGTGTACCGGGGTGCCACCTCGTCGGCCGGCGAGTGGGGGCACACGACGATCGTCTACGGCGGTCGGCCCTGCCGGTGCGGGAGCTCCGGGTGCCTGGAGGCCTACGTCGGGGCCGAGGGGATCCTGGAGCGGTACCGGAAAGCGCGCGGGGGCCGGGAAGTACCGGGAACCGACGAGCAGTCCGGTGTGGACGGTCTGATCCGCGCGGCGGCCTCCTCGAAGACGGCGGCGCGCGTGCTGGAGGAGACGGCAGGGTACCTCGGAGCGGGGATCGCGAACCTGGTCAACTTGTTCAACCCGGAGCGGATAATCCTCGGCGGGTGGGCGGGGTTGGCGTTGGGCGAGCACTGCTTCGACCGGATCGTGGCGGCCACCCGAGCCCATTCCCTGCGCCACCCCTACGAGCAGACCTCCATCGCGCTGGGGCAGTTGGGACCGGACGCGGTGGCGGTGGGCGCGGCGACGCTCCCCGTGGCGGCCCTGCTGGACGGAGCCGCCGATGCGCACCAGCCGAGACGCGAATTTCGACTGTAATTCGACAACATCGCCCGACGTCCCATTTGGTCGAACCGATTGACCGGTCCGGAAACGATCTGGCAACCTCCCAGCACAGGATGTTAGCGCTAACAGGCCTGCTCGAACCGGCCATTGGAGCCGACAAACCTCGACGGTGGAGGAGAATCGCTGTGGATTCGATGGGCCAAGTCCCACCGAGCGGGTCGAAGCGGGTGAACGGCCGGCGCGGTCGTTGGGCGTCCGCGCTGGTGGCGACCGTGCTGGTGACCGGCACCGCGGTCGCGCTCAGCCCGAGCGCGGCGACGGCGGCGACCGTGGACACGAACGCCTGGTACGTGCTGGTCAACCGCAACAGCGGCAAGGCGATGGACGTCTCGGGCGCGTCCACCGCCGACGGTGCGGCGGTCACGCAGTGGTCCCGGCACGACGGCGCGAACCAGCAGTGGCAATTCGTGGATTCCGGCGGCGGCTATTACCGGTTGAAGTCGAAGAACTCCGGCAAGGTCCTCGAAGTCGACAACTGGTCGACCGCGGACGGCGCGAAGGTCCAGCAGTGGACGGACCACAACGGCACCAACCAGCAGTTCCGGTTGGCGGACTCCGACAGCGGCTACGTCCGGCTGCTCAACCGCAACAGCGGTAAAGCCGTGGAAGTGACCGGCCTGTCGACCGCGGACGGCGCGGCCGTCGTGCAGTACGGCGATTGGAACGGCGCGAACCAGCAATGGCAACTCGTCCGCGTGGGCAGCGGCACGACGTGTTCCCTCCCGTCCACCTACCGCTGGACTTCGACGGGCGCGCTGGCGACCCCGAAATCGGGGTGGATCTCGCTCAAGGACTTCACCAACGTCGTCTACAACGGCAAGCACGTCGTCTACGGCTCGACGGTCGACTCGAGCGGCCAGAACTACGGCTCGATGGCCTTCGGGCCGTTCACGAACTGGTCGGACATGGCGTCGGCCCCGCAGAACAAGATGGACATCGGTGCCGTCGCACCCACGTTGTTCTACTTCGCGCCGAAGAACATCTGGGTGCTGACCTACCAGTGGGGCGCGACGACGTTCAGCTACCGGACCTCCAGCGACCCGACGAACGCCAACGGCTGGTCGGCGCCGCAGGAGCTCTTCCGCGGCAACGTGCCGGGCAACACCGCCCTCGACCAGACGATCATCGCCGACGACACGAACGTCTACATGTTCTTCGCCGGTGACAACGGCCAGATCTACCGGTCCAGCATGCCGATCGGGAACTTCCCGGGCAGCTTCGGCACGTCGTACACGACCATCATGAGCGACACGACCGCGAACCTGTTCGAGGCGGTCGAGGTGTACAAGGTCAAGGACCAGGACCAGTACCTGATGCTGGTCGAGGCGATGGGCCAGAACGGCCGCTACTTCCGCTCGTTCACCTCCAGCAGCCTGAGCGGTTCGTGGACCCCGCAGGCCGCCACCGAGGCCAACCCGTTCGCGGGCAAGGCCAACAGCGGGGCGACCTGGACCAACGACATCAGCCACGGCGACCTGGTGCGGACCAACCCGGACCAGACCAAGACCATCGACCCGTGCAACCTCCAGTTCCTGTACCAGGGGCTGACCCCGGGTTCCAACGTCCCCTACAACTCCCTGCCCTGGCGACCGGGCGTGCTGACGCTCCAACGCTGACGGCCTGACGGATCACGGGGTCGGCGCCCTCACCTCTCGCAGGTGGGGGCGCCGGCTTTTGTGCGCCGTGGGGCTGTGAGGGCCGCCGACGAACGGGCCTTCAACCACGGCAGCGCACCAACGGCACCGAGCAGCGGCGGCGGACAGGCGGCAGCGCAGCAGCGGCGGGCGGCAGTGGCGGGCGGACTTGCTTGTGTGGCAGGGAGCGGGCTCCGTTGACGGTCGTGTCACGTCGGCGTTACGCTCCCGAGAGAGCGCTCTCTCAGCCGCCCCCGGTGCCACGGGGGCCTTCTCTCCGGGCTGCTCCCTGCCCCTTACCTCGTCAGGTAGGACCATGAGCCTCTCCCGTTCCCGGCTGCTCGCGTCCGCGACAGCCCTGGGCGTGGTCGCCGTGCTCGGCCCCGCCCTGTCCGTCTCCCCTGCCGTGTCTGCCTCTGCTTGGGCAGCCGAGTGCGGCACGACCAACGCCGCGCTCAACCGGCCCGCCACCGCCTCCTCCACCGAGAACGCCGGCACCCCCGCCACCGCCGCCGTGGACGGCAACACCGGCACGCGGTGGTCCAGCGCGTTCTCCGATCCGCAGTGGATCCAGGTGGACCTCGGCTCCTCCCAACAGGTCTGCCGGGTCAACCTCAACTGGGAGACCGCGTACAGCCGCGCCTTCCAGGTCCAGGTCTCCTCCGACGCGTCGACCTGGACCACCGTCTACTCCACCACCACCGGCACCGGCGGCATCCAGAACCTCGACGTGACCGGCACCGGGCGGTACGTCCGCGTGTACGGCACGGCCCGCGCCACGCAATGGGGGCATTCCCTCTGGGAGTTCGGCATCAACACCACCACCGACACCCCGACGATCCCGCCGACGGACCCGCGCAACCCCGACTTCGGCCCCAACGTCCTGGTCTACGGCCCCGAGTCGTCGCAGACCGACATGCAGAACCGGCTCAACGCCATCTCCACCCAGATGAAGACCAACCAGTTCGGCCCCGAGCGGTACGCGGTGCTGTTCAAGCCGGGCTCGTACAACGCCGACGTGAACCTGCGCTTCTACACCCAGGTCGCGGGCCTGGGGCTGCGGCCCGACGACGTCAACCTCAACGGGCACGTGCGGGTCGAGGCGGACTGGCTCCAGCAGGGCGACAACCCGAACAACCTCGGCAACGCCACGCAGAACTTCTGGCGGGGCGCGGAGAACCTGTCCGTGACCGTGCCCGCCGGGCAGGTCGAGCGGTGGGCGGTGTCGCAGGCGGCGGCGTACCGGCGGATGCACCTGCGCGGTCAGGTGCAGCTGTGGAACGGTGGTGACGGCTGGGCTTCCGGCGGGCTCATCGTGGACAGCAGGATCGACGGCTACACCGAATCCGGTTCGCAGCAGCAGTTCCTGACCCGCAACAGCAACCTCGCCGGCGGCTGGGGCGGGTCGGTGTGGAACATGGTGTTCGTCGGCACCCAGGGCGCACCGCCGCAGCACTTCCCCAACCCCTCGCACACCACCGTCGACACCTCGCCGGTCGTGCGGGAGAAGCCGTTCCTGTACCTGTCCAACGGCGAGTACCGCGTGTTCGTGCCCGCCCTGCGGCAGAACGCGCGCGGCACGAGCTGGGAGTCCGGCACGCCCGCCGGCACGTCGATCTCGCTGGCGGACTTCTTCATCGTCAAGCCGGGCACGCCGGTGTCGCTGACCAACGCGGCCCTGGCCGCGGGCAAGCACCTGCTGCTCACGCCCGGTGTGCACAAGCTGTCCGACACGATCACGGTGACGCGCCCCGACACCGTCGTGCTCGGCCTCGGCCTGGCGACGCTGACGCCGGAGACCGGCAAGGCCGCACTGTCGGTGTCCGATGTGGACGGTGTGAAGCTGGCCGGGTTCCTGGTGGACGCGGGCCTGACCAACTCCCCCGTGCTGCTCCAGGTCGGCACGCCGGGCTCGACCGCGAACCACGCCGCCAACCCGACCTCGCTGCACGACGTGTACCTGCGCGTCGGCGGGTCGCAGGCGGGCAAGGCCACGGTGTCGTTGCAGGTCAACAGCAACAACACCATCGTCGACCACACGTGGGTGTGGCGGGCCGACCACGGCGCGGGCGTGGGCTGGACGGTGAACACCGCGCAGAACGGCGTGGTGGTCAACGGCAACGACGTCACCGCGTACGGCTTGTTCGTGGAGCACTACCAGCAGCACAACGTGGTGTGGAACGGCAACGGCGGCCGGACGTACTTCTTCCAGAACGAGCTGCCGTACGACCCGCCGAACCAGGCCGCGTGGATGAACGGGTCCTCGCCGGGCTGGGCGGCGTACAAGGTCGCACCCTCGGTGACCACGCACGAGGCGTGGGGCGTGGGCGTGTACTGCTTCAACAACGCCAACCCGTCCGTGGTGACGGCGAACGGCTTCGAGGTGCCGCAGACCTCGGGCGTCCGGTTCCACGACCTGGTGACCGTGTCGCTGGGCGGGGTGGGCACGATCAACAACGTGATCAACAACGTCGGCGGCGTCGCGAACACCGCCAACCAGGTCCGCTACCTGGTCAGCTACCCGTGACGGGTGGGGGTGCCGCCGGCGCGGCACCCCCACCGCTCTCAGCTCGCGGCCGAGATGCAGAACAGGTGACCCTCGGGGTCGGCGAGCACGGTCCAGTTCCCCTCGCCGGGCTGGAAGTCCGGCTTGGTCGCGCCGATCCCGAGCAGGTTCTCCGCGGCCTCGGCCACGTCCGGCACGGTGAAGTCCAGGTGGACGTGCTTGCGGTCGTCGGGCCAGCCGGGGCCTTCGTAGCCCTCGACGCGCTGGAAACCGAGCTGGACCGCTCCCCCGTCGCCGATGAAGACGAAGTCGTCGTCGCTGTAGGTCACCTCCCAGCCGGTCGCGGTGCGGTAGAACTCGGCGAGCTTGCCGGGGTCCGCGCTGTCCAGGATGACGGTGGCGAGTTTCATCGCGGTCGTGCCCTCTCTTCGTGGTGGGGCACAGCTTCGCCCGATGGGGTGACGGCCGTATTGAACATTCTTGTCGTACCCCGCGCGTAGGGTCGTCGGCATGCGCACCGCGGTGGACTTGGCCGTCACTGCCGACTTCGGGGTCAGCGCGGTCACGTGCTCGGACCACCACACCGGCTGGTCGCCGCCGGAGGAGTCGGGGTCGCACCGGATCGTGCTGGTGCGGCGCGGGTCCTTCCGGCGGCGGGCGCGCGACGGGGTGGCGGAGCTGGACGGCACGGCGGGGTACGTGAGCGTGCCCGGGGAGGAGGAGCAGTTCGCGCACCCGGCCGGCGGCGACCTGTGCACGGCGGTGTGGGTGGCGCCGGAGCTGTGGCGGTCCGTGGTGGGCGAGGACCGGCCGGCGCGGTCGGTGCTGTACGTGGACGCGGCGGTCGAACTGGCCCACCGGCGCCTGCTGGCGGTCGGACGTCCGCTGGGCCCGGCACGGGTCGTGGACGACTCCGAGACAGGCGACCCGGACCGAGGGGTCACGGGCGGACCCGCCGTCGATGTCGCGTTCGGGATGGCGGAAGCACTCGTGCACCTCGTCGCCACCACTCAGGACCGGCCACTACCGGGTGCACGGGACCGGGCCGCCGTGTCCGCCGCCCGCGCCGCCATCGTCGCCGACCACCCGGAGTCACGCGGCCTGGTGCCGCTGGCGAGGCTGCTCGGCGTCTCCCCCTACCGGCTGAGCCGCGCGTTCAGCCAGGACCTCGGCGTGTCCCTCACCCGCTTCCGCAACCGCGTCCGCGTGGGCCGCGCGATGGCCCGCATCCAGGACGGCGAGACCGACCTGGCGGGCCTGGCCGCCGAACTCGGCTTCGCCGACCAGGCCCACCTCACCCGCACGGTCCGCACCCTGGTCGGCCACACCCCCACCGCCCTGCGCCGCCTCCTGCGCCCCACTTGACGAAGTAGCGACGGTTTTCGCCGGCGGCGGAAAGATCTTGCAGTCGCCGAACCACCGCTGGTTGGCTGACCGCGTGACGCGCGAACACCCCAACGTCGACCTGATCCACCGCTTCTACCAGGCCTACGGCGGCGACGACCCGCAGGCGCTGGCCGAGTTCTTCGCCGACGACATCCGCTGGACCATCCCCGGCCACCACCCCCTGTCGGGCACCAAGGTCGGCGCCACCGAAGTCCTCGCCTTCTTCGGCCAACTGGCCAAGGCGGGCTTCAAGGCCGACCCGATCTTCCTGGCGGCCGACGGCGACTGGGTGGTAGACCTGCACCGCGGCTGGAGCACCGACCCCGAGGGCCTGGACATCCTGTGGGCCCTGGCCTTCCGGATCGTGGACGGCAAGATCGCGGAAGCCGTGAACTTCTCGGCGGACCAACACGCGGCCGACGCCTTCTTCTGGCAGAAGTACCCCCTGGCCCCGATCCCCGACCGCCTCGCCTAGAACGCTTTTCGCGCGCAGCGCGCTGTCCGCGGTGGTCCCAACCACAGGTGGAGGGCCTCGGTTCCCCCGCCGTATGGCCTGCCCGAAGGGCTACCACAGATCGCCCCGGGTGCAGCCGAAAATTTTGCGAGGAACGAGCAAAAATTTCAGCGGCACCCGGGGCGATCTGTGGTTGGCTCCGCCAGGCCATACGGCGGGGGAACCGACGCCCTTCACCCCCCGCTGGCGGCCTGCCGCGCGGCGAGCGCCGCTTGTGAGCTTTTCATCTTTTCATCTTTCGATCTTTCGATCTTGAGAGCGCACCAGCGCTCCCGCCTTGAGAGCGCGAAGCTAAGCCGCCACCGAGCGTCGCTGCGGCGCCCGGTACGCCCAGTTCCACGCCGCCTCGACCGGCCCCCGCGAGTACCGCCCCATCCACCAGGTCGCACCCATCACCAACAGCGCCGACACGACCACCCACGCCGCGACCGTGTACCAAACACCGAACTGAGCAAACCGCCCGTTCAGGTTCAGCGCCCACTGGTAGCACAGCAGGGACGCGATGAGGTTCTGCGCGATGTAGCAGCTCAACGCCATCCGCCCCACCGACGTCACCCCGCGCCGCAGGAACCCCTCCGGCGAGCGCATCCGGTGCACCAGCATGGTGATCGCGCCCAGCAGCCCGAACGACACCGCCGGCGCGCACACGTACCGGTCGACCGCGAACCACTCGCCGCCGGCCAGCGTGGTGACGACGTTCAGCGGCAGCCCCAGGCCCAACCCCCACCCGGCCAGCCGTCGCTGGACGCGCAACCCGCGCTCCGAGTCCTCCAACGCCCCGGCCCGCAGCAGCCGCGCCCCCGCCAGGAACAGCACCGTGCTCAACGGCAGCACGAACACGGCCTCGGCGCGGAACACGTCCACGTACTCGATCCGCGACCGCACCTGCCCGAACCAGCTGGACATGTCGACCGGCAGCGACCCGCCCAGCGACCCGTCGCCCAGGTGCATCGCGTACGTCACCAGCGCGATGAACGCCAGGTGCACCACGAGAGCGCCGACGAGCCACCCCCGCACCACCCGGTCGCTGCGCCCCACCAGGAATGCCACCAGCACGGACACCAGGGCGTAGAACATCAGCACGTCGAACTCGAAGATGAGCACGTAGTGCAGCGCCCCCTCGACCAGCAGCAGCGCCGACCGCCACAGGTACCAGCCGGGCCACTTCATCCCCCGCTTGACCGCCGAGCGGTGCTGCAACGCCAGCCCGATGCCGAACAAGATCGACAGCAGGCCGAGGAACTTGCCGTTGCTGAGCATCCGCAGCAGCGCCCCGCCCCAGTCGTCGGCGCCGGCGAGGAAACCGCCCGGTCCGGCCGGGTCGGTGAAGATCCAGATGTTGGTGCCCAACGTCCCCAGGATGGCCACGCCCCGCAGCACGTCCAAGGCCGTGATCCGAGCACCCATGTCGATCCGACTGCTCATGTCCCCCTCCGGTGAAGATCAGCACCGAAGGTAGGCCGCTCGACGTCGTCGGCGAGTCGGCCGGAGGACCCACGCGAGGTCGCACTTTCGTAGGACTCAGCCCATCGAACGACTGGTCAGCTCGAACGGCTGGCCAGCTCGAACGGCCGGTCAGCGGTGGCGGGCGTGGGCTCGGGCGACCGCGCCCGCACCCAGGATCAGCACGATCGCCACCAAGCCCCATCGGCGCTGGTCCCGCACGTTCCGGTGCCCGTCCGTCGCCAGCTCGGCCTTGGGCTCGGGCCGCCGCAACGGCTCGCGCGACGGAGCCGGGGTCTGCGCGGGCGGCTCTTCGGACGCGGGAGGAGTCGGCGGCGCGGGGGTCGAGGTCGGTGAGATCACCGGAGGTGGTGCGGGGGTGGTGGAAGTGGGCGGCACCAGGGGTGGCTCGGCGGGCGGAGTCGCCGGTGGGGTCGTCACCGGCGTCGTCGGTGGCGTCGTCGGTGGCGTCGTGGGCGGCACGGTCGGATCCGGCGGGTCCACGATCGGGGGCACGCTCAAGCACCCCGCCGCGTCGATGCTGCGCCGCGCCGGCCGCGAGGTGATCTCCGTGACCGCCTCCGAACCGTCCAACGCCACCCGGTACAGCACGCTGCGCCCGTCGTCCCGGTTGCTGGTCACGTACAGCGCGCCGTCCCGCCCCATGACCACCGCGCCGTAACCGTGCGTCGCCGGCAACGTCCCCGTTCCGGGTACGCGGTCCACCCGTCCGGTGTCGGGGTCGATCGCCACGACGTACGCGTGCCCGTACGGGAAGGTCGCCACCCCGTACAGCAGCCCGTCCGCCGGGTTGACGTCGAAGTCGTCCACGTTCAACGCGTGCTGCGGCGGCCACAGCCACGCCTGGCGCACGACCTTCAGGTACCGCGAGCTACCCGGGTCGATGTCCACCCAGTACATCAGGTGCCCGACCCGCACGATGAGCTTCTCCCCCACCACCACGCCGGCGGTGGCGTGCTTGAGGAAACCCGGGTGGCCGGTCGAGCGGGCCACGGGGTGCCCGGTGCGGTCCAGCACGACGATCCCGCCGTCGTCGTCCACCCCGTACACCCGGTCCTGCGCCGCCGAGTACCCGATGGCGTTGACCCGCGCGTCCAGGGTGTGCAACACCTCCGCCGAGCCCGAGGGCAGTTCCACCCGGTACACCGTCGACGGACCCCACTGGTCCGCCTCGACCTGGATGGCCACGCAGGCCAGGACCTCCAGCACGGCCTCAGCCGAACCGCTCGACGGCCGCCTGGAACGCGTCCGGTCCCAGTTCGGCCCCACCGCCGTAGGGGTTCTGCAGCTGGTAGGTCGCGTACAGCAGCAGCGTGATGGTGGCCGCGAGCGTCGCCACGATGACCACGTGCGTGCGCATCAACGGCCCGCCGAACAGCAGCGGCAGCCCGATGGCCAGGAAGCTGCCGACCACCAGCACGAACCACACCACGGTGCTCACGCCGCCGCCGGCGGTGTCCAGCCGCGACTGCCGGGCCTCGTAGACCTGCCACAGCTGGTTGGCGGCCTCGGCCTTGCGGTCGACCTGCCACTCGTTGTCGGCGGGCGCGTTGGCCACGACCTGGCGGATGCGGTCGAGCTGCGACCAGCCGGTGGACTCGAATTCGACACCCTCGCGCAGTTTCGGCCATTCGTCGTTGATGACCGTGATCGCGTAAGCCCGGGAAAGTGAGCGGACCTCGTCACCGGTTTCCTTGGACAGGGCGTCGGACGCCCAGGTCGCCGCCACCAGCCCGTCTGCCTCCTTGTACGACGATTCGTCGGCCTGGTTCACCGCGTCGAACAGGGCGATCAGCACGAACGCCACCAGGACCGCGTGCAGGCCGCCCACGATCGTGAACACCTGGCCCGCGGCCTCGTTGTTGTCGGGCCGGCCCTGGTCCTCGCCGTACTTGCGGATGAGGTAGGCCAGCACGGCGGCGATCACCGCCGCGCCGAGCACCCACAACAGACCCGTGGCGTAAACGTTCATGCGGTCCTCTCACAACCCGGAATGAATTCCACAGATCTGCGAATTCGTCGCTTCCGAAAGGTAGTGAGCGGGCCGCCGCCACAACAAGCTCGTTCATCCGTGTGCCGGCAAAAGCCCAACCGTAGTGTGAACCTTCCACCCGACCGTGGAGTAATGCCCGGCCCACGTCCGCGCGGATGCGGTTCCACACCCCTCCTCGGGCTAGTCGGCTGCTCCAACGGTGTCCGCGGTCTGGCGACGCTGCGTCGCGGGGATGACGTTGTGCCACCGGTCGAAGACGTTGTCCGGGTCGTACTCGGCCTTCACCTCGGCCAGCCGGGCGTGGTTGGCCGCCCCGAAGCCCGCGACGACCCGGTCCGCGCCCTCGTCGCCGATGAAGTTCAGGTAGACCGCCCCCGTGCTCCACGGTGCCAGGTCTTCGCGCAACGACCGCGCCCAGCGCCGACCGCGGTCGTCGTCGGCCGGGTCCTCCCACAACCCGAACGGGTGAACCACCCAGGGTGCGTCGCGGTCGGCCATCGGCCAGTCCGTGCCGCGCGCCACCGCCCCGCCCCACGGCATCAGCGCCTGCTGCGAGGGCGACGGGGAGGGCATCCGCCGCGCGCCCGCGCAGAACCGCCGCACGGCCTCGTCGGGCAGCGTCGACAGGTACTCGGCGGACCAGTAGTTCCGGAACCCGGGCGGGTCGTCCAGGCTGCACTGGAAGTCCGCGTACGGGATGTCGGTGACCAGCGCGGTGTCCGGCGACAGGGACAGCAGGGGCGCGGCGAAGGACCGCAGTTCCTCCGCACCCCCGACCCACGTCACCAGGACGCCGCAGCACAACTGCCCCACCAGTTCCGGGGGCACGAAGTCCTCCGGCGGCGCGGTCAGGTAGATCAGGCCGCCGCCCATCTCCTCGGGCGCGTCGGCGGCGAAGTCCCGGTAGCGCAGGGCCATGTCCTCGCCGTCGGAGGCGGGCCGCAGCACCAGCGCGAAGGAGAACCCGGGCAGCGGGTGCACGCGGAAGGTGAAGGAGGTGGCGATGCCGAAGTTGCCGCCGCCGCCGTGCAGCGCCCAGAACAGCTCGGGCCGCTCGGTCTCGCTCGCGGTGACCTCGCGGCCGTCCGCCAGGACCAGGTCCACCGACAGCAGGTTGTCGCACGCCAGGCCGAACTTGCGCTCCAGCCACCCCGAGCCGCCGCCGAGGGTGAGCCCGCCGACGCCGGTGGTGGACACCCGGCCGCCGGTGGTGGCCACGCCGTGCGCCTGGCACGCCCGGTCCACGGCCGACCAGGTGGCGCCGCCGCCGACCACCGCCGTGCGGGCGTCCGGGGAGACGGTCACGGCGTTCATCCGGCGCAGGTCGAGCACGAGCCCGTCCTGGACCAGGGACGCGCCGGCGACGCTGTGCCCGCCGCTTCTGACCGCCACCGGCAGGCCTTGCGCACGGGCGAAAGCGAGCGCTTCTTTCACGTCCGTGGGGTTGAGGCACTGGGCGATGACCTCGGGCGTGGTCTCGATGGCGCTGTTGAACACCGCGCGGGCGGCTTCGAAGCCCTCGTCCCGCCGGGTGAGCACGGTGCCGCCGAACCGGCCGCGCAGAGCCGAGACGTCCGTCATGGTCGACCTCCTCGTCGAAGCCCCCAGCGCGGTCCAGGGTGGACCCGGACGCGCCGGACCGCGCGGGCTGGTCACGAGGCCGTAAGGAACGGCGTCGGACCGTGCCCGCGCGGTTTCGGTGCGCGTCGACCTGGGACCGGAGCGGGGGTCGCTACGAGTTGACCTGCCAGTGGACGTTGACCTTGTACTGGCCGCCGTGCCCGGTGAACCACATCGACGTGCTGGGCAGCCGGTGGTTGGTCCAGCCCAGGTGGGCCGGGTTGTTGTACAGGAACTCGTACCGGTGCGGCAGCTCGACGTGCGCGGTGCGGGCCTCGAACAGGTCGTCCTGGAACAGCTCCAGCAGCCAGTCCACGAACACGCCGACCAGCCAGCCGACGAGCTGCCCGAGCGCCTCGGCGATGGCCGCGCCGACGTACGGGGTGAGCACGGCGGCCACGGCCTGCGCGATGACCTGCGTGACCTTGTCCTTCACCTTCGCCCACGCCGCCTGCACGGCCGCCGCGAACCCGCTGCCGTCCTGCTCGGCCAGCATCACCACGGCCAGGTAGCTGCGGGGCCACGGCCCGGACGCGGCCAGGTCGAAGGAGGTGAACAGGCGGCCCGGGTCGGCGTAGGTCTTGGCCTTGCCGTCGTAGAAGCCGTCGCCGACGAACCACTGGGACACCTTCTTGGTGGTGCCCTGGTGGTCCACGCGCAGGCCGCCCGCGACGATCTCGTCGTCACCGGGCCACTCGGGGTTGGTCTCGTCCACGCACTTCACCCGCTCGACCCGGAAGTCCAGCGAGGACAGCTTGGCCAGCTTGCTGAAGTCCAGGTGCAGCTCGTACGCCTTGCGCTGGGCGTCCTGCTCGGCGGCCTTCTCCGCCGCCTCCAGCGCGGCGGCGCGGTCGAGCAGGGACTTCTTCAGGGCGTCGGAGTCGAAGCGGACGTCGGAGAAGGCCCCGTCGAAGCCGATCTTGCGGAACTCGTCCGGGGTGAGCCGCGCGTGCCGGCCGAACTGGGCGGTGCGGGTCTCGACGTCGGACTCCAGCAGGGTCTGGGCGTACTTGACGATCGGCTCCAGCCGGTCGGCGGGCAGGGTGCGCAGGCCGGACTGGAGGTCGAACTCGACCGTGCCCTCGGCGTAGGGGTGGCCGAGGTCCGCGGCGACCGCGGCGTAGGAGTAGCGCAGGGCCTGGTTGGCGTCCTGGGCGATCGCGGCGACCTGCGGGTCGCGCACCGGCCCCGGTCCGGGGGTCGGCGGCAGGTCGTCGGGGTCCTGGGTGATCACCGGCCGGGGCTCCTGCGCGACCGCCTGGAGGGGCACGGTGGTCGCGGCGGCGGCCAGCACGAGCAGCGGAACGGCGTAACGGCGGAGGCCCGAGAGGCGACCGCGGGGGTGTGTGGTCATCGGAGAGCCCTTCTCGTGGGGGAAGTCACGGGGAGAGGTCTACGGACGGCGGGTTGTCGCGCGGCTGCGCGCCGGTTGTGGCGCGGTTCGGCGTGCTGGGTCCGGTCGGGGCGGAAGGTCCGGCGGGTCCGGCGGCGTTGACCGGTGCCCGGCAGCGGGCCGTGCTGGGGGTGTTGGCGCTGCACGCCGGGCAGGTGTTGCCGTTCACCCGGCTGGTGGACGTGCTGTGGGGCGAGGACCCGCCGCGCACGGCGGTGAAGACGCTGCACAGCCACGTGGCGCGCATCCGGCAGGCGCTGGCCGCGTCGGGGCTGCCGGACGTGCTGCGCACCCGCGAGCCCGGGTACCTGCTGGACGCGGCGGTCGAGGTGGACGCGCACCGGTTCGAGGCGTTGCTGGCGGCGGGCCGCCGGGAGGGGTCGGCGGAGAAGCTGCGGGAGGCGCTGGCGCTGTGGCGCGGTGACGCGTTCGCCGACGTCCCGCTGACCGGCTGGGGCGAGCGCGAGGTGGAGCGCCTGCACGACCTGCGGCAGAGCGCTGTCGAGGAGCTGTGGGAGCACGCCATCCGGGACGGCGAGCACGAGGCCGCCGTGGCGGAACTACCCCGGCTGCTGGCGCGGAACCCGCTGAACGAGCGGCTGACCCGGCTGCACATGCTGGCCCTGTACCGCTGCGGCCGGCACACCGACGCCCTGGACTCCTTCCAGCGCCTGCGCGAGCTGCTGGCCGACGAGTTCGGCGTGGACCCCGGCCCCGAGGTGCTGGAGCTGCACACCGCGATCCTGCGCCGGGACGCGTCCCTCGACCCGCCGCGTCCGACCGCCGCTCCCGCCCAGCTACCGGCGACCGTGGGCCACTTCACCGGGCGCGCGGACGTGCTGGCCGAGCTGGACCGGGCGGACGTGCCGGTGGTGGTCGTGTCCGGTCCGGCGGGCATGGGCAAGACGTCGCTTGCGGTGGAGTGGGCGCACCGCGTGGCGCACCGGTTCCCCGGCGGACGGCTGTTCCTGGACCTGCGCGGGCACGACCCCGACCGTGCGCTGACCGGTGCTCAGGCGCTGGCGCACGTCCTGCGGGCGCTGGACGTGCCGGAGGACCGCATCCCGGCCGACGAGGAGGAACGGGCCGCGCTCTACCGGACGCTCCTGCACGACCGGCGGTGCCTGGTCGTGCTGGACAACGCGGGTCGCGCCGACGACGTGCTCCCCCTGGTGCCCGGCGGGTCGAGCCTGCTGGTCGTCACCAGCCGCCGGTCACTCGCCGCCCTGGCGACCCGGCACGCCATCCACGCCGTGGTGCTGGACGCCCTGTCCCCCACCGACTCGGAAGCCCTGCTGCGCAAGGTGCTCGGCCCCCGCGCGGACACCGAGGCCACCGCCGAACTGGCCCGTCTCTGCGGCGGGATGCCGTTGGCCCTGCGCATCGCCGCCGCGAAGCTGTTGGGCGCTCCCGCCCGTCCCGTCGCCGCGCTGGTCGCCGAACTGCGTGCCGCACGCCTGGACAACCTGGCCGTGGACGGCGACTCGCGGACCGTGGAGACCGTCCTGGCCAGCGCCTACCGCCCGTTGGACGCCACCTCCGCCCGCCTGTTCCGCCGGTCCGGCATCGCACCCGGCCCGACCTTCAGCACCGCGCTGGCCGCCGCACTGTCCGATGTGGACAACCCGAACCTGGACCCGCTGACCACCGCCCACCTGCTCACCGAAACGGCACCGGACCGGTTCCGCTTCCACGACCTGGTGGGCGAGTACGCGCGCAAGCGCTTGGCGGACGACGACGAGCCGGAGGTCGCCGCCCGCCTGCTGGACTGGTACCTGTTCGTGGCGCACGAGGCCAACGAGCTGGTCAACCCGGACCGCGACCTGGTCAAGCCGACCCTGCGCTTCCCGCCACCCAAGGCGCCCTTCGCCCCGGACCGCCACGAGGCCCTGGCGTTCCTGGAGGCCGAACGGGACAACCTGCTGCCGGTGGTGCGGTTCGCCCGGGACCGCGACCCCACCGCCGCCTGGCAGCTCACCTACCTGCTGACCAGCTTCGCGGAGGCCACCGGCCACTGGCACGACCGGGTCGAGCTGTGCCGGGTCGCGGTCGAGGCGGCGGCGGGCGACCCGCGAGCCGAGGCCGAGATGCTGCGCGCGTTGGGCGTCGCGTACTTCATGACCCGGCAGTTGGAGGCGGCCGTGGACGCCAACCACCGCGCGCTCACCGCCGTCCGCGCGGCCGGCGACCTCGCCGGTGAGGGGCACGTGCACAACAACCTCGCCAACGCCTACGCCGAACTGCGCCGCTTCGACGACGCCGTCACCGCGCACCTGGAAGCCGTCGACTGCTGCACCCGAGCGGGCAGTCGGCTGGGCACCGCGCTGTCCCAGCGCAACCTCGGCCACACCTACATCCGGATGGGCCGCCCGGAAGCAAGCCTCGCGCCGCTGCGGGCCGCGCTCACCGCGTTCCGCGACCTGGGCAACGTGCGACTGGAGGCAGGCACCTTGGACACCCTCGGCGAGGCGCACCTGGGTCTCGGCGACACCGCGCAGGCCCTGGACGACCTGGCACACGCCCTGCGGCTGAGCCGCGACATCGGCGACCGGTGGCTGGAGTGGGAGGTGCTGGTCGACATCGGCCGCGCCCACCTCGACGGCGACCACCACGGGGTGCCGTTCTTCGCGCAGGCGCTGGAGATCAGCCGCGAGGTGGACGACCGCCACGGCGTGGCCACCGTCCTGGACCTGCTCGGCCGCGCCCACCTGCGGGCGGGCGACCTCGCGGCGGCGGAGGACGCCCTGGCGCTGGCCACGGCCGAGCGGTCCCGCGTGCCCGACCCGTTCGAGGAGGCCAACCTGGAACGGGACCTGGGCGACCTGGCCGACCGCCGCGACCGCCCGGCCGACGCGCGCGACCACTGGGACCGGGCGATCCGGCTGTTCCAGCGGGTCGGCGCGACGGCCGAGGCGGCGGAGGTCAGGACTCGGGCCTGATCGCGACCTTCTCGACCGGGTTGCCCACCGTGCCCGCCGAGGTGGCGAACACCTCCAGCGCGAAGGTCTCCTCACCCTCGACCTCGACGTCGGGCAGGGTCTGGACCTGGACGTCCACCGCCGTGGCGCCCTTGGGCACGGTCAGCTTGAGGTCCTTGGCCGGCACGTAGTCCAGCCCGGCCACCGCGGTCACGTCCAGCGTCCGGTACCGCACCACGAACGCGGCGCGGGCTGGCGTGGACAGCTGCAACGGGATCTTGCAGCTCTCCGGGACCCAGCAGATCTTCCCGCCGCTGACGGAGATCGCCATGGGTGGCGCGACCTTGCCGTCGTCGTCGAGCAGGGTCGCGGTGGCGGCCCCGAGGAACGCGCCGCGCGTGGTGTAGAGGGCGAGGGAGAACGACTCGTCCTCCTCCGGTCCGACGTCGGGGACCACCGGCACCGACACCGACGTGCCGACGCCGCCGCCGGGTTGCCAGGTGCCCTCCACGAACTCGAAGTCCTGGCCGGCGGTGGCCGTGCCGCTCTGCGTGCGGTAGACCACCGCGCCGCTGGTCGTGCAACCCTGCGGCACCGAGGCCGTGAGCTGGAAGCCGACCGTCCCGGCCGTGTCGCCCTCGTACAGCTCGGGTTGCGCGGCCGTGACGCCGAACTTGGTGGGTGTGCAGGTCTCGGCGTGCGCGGCGGTCACCGGGACGACGGCGCCGAGCGCCACCGCCAGCACGACCACCGCGCGTCTCATCGTGAACGTCATGCCCGCAGTTCTACGGCGACCCGGTTGTGGTTCGGTTGTGACGCTCACCCGGCGAACAACAACGCCAGTCCACCCGCCGTGTACCCCACCATGAGCAGCAACAACGGCACCTGCCCGGTCAACTGCCGTTCCGGGGACAGCAGCCGCAACGACCGGTCGTGCGCCGCCACCACGGCCACCACGTGCCCCGCCAACACCGCCCCGATCTGCACGGACGCCACCACGACCGGCGACGGGACACCCGGCTCGAACCCCTCCACCCCGACCAGCAACGCCACCGCCCGCGGCCCTTCCACGACCAGCAACGAGAAGTAGTGCGCCACCACGTACCCCGCCACGATCGGGATCAACGAGTGCGCCAACTCCGCCCCGAACGCCCGGCAGGCCCACAGGTAGCTCCCCGCCACCACCACAACCGCGCCCACCAACCCCACCCAGTCCGGCAAGCCCAGCCGCGCCCACGACGGCGTGGCCCCGATGCTGTCGAACGCCGTCGACCCCAGGCACACCGCGACCACCGCCACCAGCCCAGGCTTCACCGGCGTGCCCACCAGCCCCCGGAACGGATTACCCCGCACCGGCGACAACCGCCCCAACAACGTCGAGTACACCTCGAACCCGTCGGCGTGCTCGAACCACTCGCCCCCGAACACCACCCCGCCCACTACCCCCACCACGCCATACCCCACCAGGAACCACCCCAAGGCCCCCGGCTCGACCAACTCCACCCACGTGAACGCCAACAACCCCAGAGCCGCCGGCCAGTACCCCAACCACGCCGGGTATTCCCGACCGATCGACCACCGAGCCGCCAGCCGCAACGGGTTGACCACCCGCCACACCGGCCCGAACACCATCGACAGGAACGCGACCCCGACCCACACCACCACGAACACCAGGTGCGGCCAGGCCCCGCCAGGCACGAACACAACCCCGACCGCCACCACCACCCGCACCGGCCACCACCGGTCCGCCCGAACCACCTCGACCCGCACGACGAACCGGGGCTTGGTCCACAACACCCCCAACGCGAGGAAGGAAGCCAACAACGCCACCGCCGCCCCTTGCAGCACGAGGTCGAGGGGCAACGGCAGGTCGTGACTCTCCCCCACCCCGTGGGCGAGAACCGTCACCGCACCACCAACTGAGCCAGCAAGGTGTCCGGGTGCGCCTCCACGTCGAAGGTCCCCGTCCGGTCAGCCACGAACTTCACGACCGCCGGCTTCCCCTCCTCGGCAACGCCCTTCACGTCAAACCCGTGCACATGGACCTCGACGGACGCCCGACTGGTGACGGTGATCTCGACTGCCTGTCCCTTCACCGCCTCCACCCGCTGCGGCGAGGGCGAATCCGCCGACAACGACAACACCAACGGCCCTCGCGGCGACTCGGCGGGCGCAGCGGAACACCCCGCCACCACCAACAACAACGCCAACAGCCCCCGGATCACCGAGCCAGTTCCTTCCGCATCCGCAAGAACCCACCCACGGCCAACCCCGCTCCCCCGCCCAACGTCAACGCCACCAACACCCGATCGACCACCCCGGGCCCCGCGAACGGCAGCTGCGCGAACCGGAAGCTGTCGAAGTCCGGGATCCCCGCCACCACCAACATCGCCCCCACCACGGCCGCCACGAACGACGCCGCCGACTTCCCCCGTGCCGCCGCAACCCCGGCCACAACGGCCAGCGGCCAACACACCACCCCAACCCCGCTGGCGCCCAAGAACAACGGCAGGAACGCCCCGCCCGTCACCGCCAACGTCGACCCCACCGCATGCACGACATGCGCCAGCGCCACAACACCAACCCCAGCCACCAACCCCCACCGCGACCGCACGACCCACGCCCCCGCGACCGCCAGGACCGCCACCACACCCATCCACAGCCACACCGGCGGCGGCGGATACCGCTCCACCACCCCCTGCACCACAGAAGCCCCGATCGGAATCTCCCACCGATCACCCGCCAAACGATCGTCCCGAAAACGAACGTTCTCCCCAGGAGCGATCAGGTGCCCCGCCACGGTCAGCGCCTCACGCCCACCGTTGCGGACCTCCAACTGCGTGCCGTGGTTGACCACCCGAGCCGAAACCCCGTCCAACGGCGGTGAAATCCCGACCACCCGGCTCAACTCGTTCCGCGGCACCAACCCACCCGCGTGCGCATGGGCAGGCGCCGGGAACAACACCATGACCAACAGCGCCAACAACACCCTCATGAGCGTCGAGCGGGCACGAACACCACCGCGAGCAACAACCCGTGCAGGGCAGCCACCACCGGCGCACCCGTCCACATCTCGGTGACACTGGGCATCCGCCCCGCCGACACCCCAGCCACAGCGAAGTACAACACCCACATCACCAACGGCACGACCGCCGCAAAAACTCGATACTCCCGCAACCGCTCCTCGGACGGCCGCAACTTCCACAGCAACACGTCCGCGACCACACCCGACACCACGAAGGCCGCCGCGATCTCCAGGTTCTCGTAGTTGGCCACGGCCGTGCTCAACAACATCACCACGACCTGCAACAGGGTGGCCGTCCCCACCGGCACCCGGAACCGCCGTACCGCCAACAACAACGGCGTCAGCAGCACAACATTCGTCACCACGATCGAGGCCGCCAACCGGTTGGCCCCACCGGACCCGCCCTGCCCCTTCTCGAAGCTGAACGCCCGCACCACACCTTCGGCCCCGTACACCGTCGCGTCCGCGTACTGCACGAACAACAACACCAACGCGGTGGCGAACGACAACGCCAACGCCGCCGGCAGGAACCGCGCGAACGAGGGACTACCGCCCTCCGCCCACGCGGTCCGCAACGGCGTGGTGAGGATGACGATCATCGACGTGATCAGCCCGAGGTGCGTGGGGCTGAACAGGATGTCGATCCCCTGCTCGATCCCGATGAACGTGTGCCAGAGGTAGTCCCCGAACCCGCACACCGCGAACACCGGCAACGCCACCACAGCCGGCCCGTACCCCTGCGGCACCGCCGCAAGCCCCCGCCGCCCGTCCTGGAGGTTGCGCCAGACCTGCCACAGGATCCAGGCGGCGGTGGCCGCGAACCCGGAGTAGAACACCGCGTGCCACGGCGTGAAGAACGTTTCCAGCTCGGGCACGTTCGAGTGCGCCCAGGCATCGAGGAACAACCCCAACGAGAACCACGTGCCCAACAGCACGGTGACCAGATCCGTGCGGTAGGAAGCCCTGATCCGCCCCTGTTGCAACATGATCACCAGCCTGGCAACCCACCCCCGCGCCAACCACCCGGCCAGCCCCACCCCATGGTGCGGCTACCCGCACCACGAGCCGCACCCCCACCCGCCCTTGGGCGCGCGAAGCGCGCACACGTGCCACCCAGCTTCGTTTCATCCCCGTATGGCCTGCCCGAAGGGCTACCACAGATTTCCCCGGGTGCGGCCAAATTTTTGTGAGGAACGAGCAAAAATTTCGCGGCACCCGGGGAAATCTGTGGTTGGCTTGTCCAGGCCATACGGGGATGAAACGAAGCCCACCCACCCAAGCCGAGCCCGACCGCCTTCATCCTTGGCGGCCTGCCCGCCGGCGAGGCGCTTTTCGCGTTTGTCGTTTGTCTTCCTCACCCGTTGAGGTACCGCAGCACCGCCAACACCCGCCGGTGATCATGGGGACTGGCCGACAGGTCCAGCTTCGCGAAGATGCTCGTGCAGTGCTTCTCCACCGTCCGCTCCGCGATGAACAGCCGCTGCGCGATCGCCTGGTTCGTCCGCCCCTCCGCCATCAACGCCAGGACCGCCCGCTCCCGATCCGTCAACCGGTCGTCGCTGTCCCCCCGCCGCCGGGTCAGGAGCTGCGCCACCACCGACGGGTCGAACGCCGAACCCCCGCTGCCCACCCGCCGGATGGCCGCCGCGAACTCCGCCAGGTCCGACACCCGGTCCTTCAGCAGGTAGCCCACCCCGTCAGCGCCGGCGTCGAGCAGCTCGGCCGCGTAGCTGACCCGCACGTACTGGGACAGCACCACCACCCCCACCGCCGGGTACCGCTGCCGCAACAGCACCGCCGCCCGCAACCCCTCGTCGGTGTGGGTGGGCGGCATCCGGATGTCCACCAGGGCCACGTCCGGCAGGTGCGACCCGACCGCCGCCACCAACGACTCCGCGTCCTCCACCGCCGCCACCACGGAGAACCCCGCCTCGGCCAGCAGCCGCGTCAGCCCTTCCCGCAACAACGTCGAATCTTCCGCGATCACGACCCGCACGACAGCCCCCTCACGCCCCGCACGGCAGCCCCTCTCACTAACCGCACGGCAACCCCCTCACGACCCGCACGGCAGCACCACCCGC
The DNA here is from genome assembly GCF_003634995.1 of Saccharothrix variisporea. GTDB lineage: Bacteria > Actinomycetota > Actinomycetes > Mycobacteriales > Pseudonocardiaceae > Actinosynnema > Actinosynnema variisporeum. Next base: position 2,490,999 of record NZ_RBXR01000001.1, read on the forward strand.
ACGCTCGTCCCCGCCCCGACCGCGCTGACGACCTCCATCGTCCCGCCCGCCGCCTCCACCCGCTCCCCCAGCCCCCGCAACCCCGACCCCCCGACCCCGGTCCCAGCCCCGACCCCGGTCCCAGCCCCGGCCCCGGTCCCGGCCACGTCCGCCCCACCGCACCCGTCGTCGTCCACCCGCACCACCAACGCCCCGTCCCGCAACCCGATGTCCACCCGCACCGCCGACGCCTCGGCGTGCTTGCTGACGTTCGCCAACGCCTCGGCCACCACGTAGTAAGCCGTCGTCTCCACCACCGCCGGCAGCACGGCGTCCACCGAGTACGACACCTCCACCCGCAACGGCCCCAACGCGGTCAGCTCCCGCACGGCACCGTGCAACCCGCGCTCGGCCAGTACCGGCGGGTGGATGCCGTGGCACACCGCGCGCACGTCCTCGATGGTCGTCAACACGGCCGCCTTGGCCTCGCCCACCAACCCCCACCCGCCGTTGGCCTCGGCCAACCCCAACGTCATCGCCACCGACAGCAACCGCTGCTGCACCCCGTCGTGCAGGTCGCGCTCCAACCGCCGCCGCTCGGCGTCCGCCGCGAGCACCAACTTCCCCCGCGACTCGGCCAACTGCCGCACCCGCGCCCGCAACTCGGCCGTCAGCCGCTCGTTCTCCAACGCCAGCCCCACCGCCGCGCACGCCGCCTCCACCACCTCCAGGTCGAGCCCGGGGTCATGCAACACCACCGCAACCGGCTCGCCACCCACATCCACCCGGGTCTGCGCGCCCCCGCCCGCAACCACACCCCCTCCCGCAACCACACTCCCGCCCCCGCCCGCGTCCCCGACCACCTCGCCGGACGCGTCGACGTACCGCTCCTCGGCCGCCATCCAGTACCCGACCCGCAACCCGGGGTCCTTCAACGCCGCCGCCAACGCCTCCTGCACCCCACCGGGCACCACCCGCGCACCGCTCAACCGCACCACCAGGTCGGCCACCCCGCCCCGGTCCATCCGCCGCCGCAACAACCCCGCCACGTACGCCACCGGCACACCGGCCAACGCCAGCATCAACGTCACCACCGGCGGGTCGAACCCGGACCGCGCCATCGGGTCCCACGCCGCGTACACCACCACCGCCACGCTCGACGCGCCCAGCATCGAGGTCAACGTCCGCCGCTGCGCCAGGCTGCTGACGCTCCACCGGTGGACCTGCAACCCCAGGATCACCAAGCCCAGCACCACGGTCAGCGGTGTCTCGGCGTCCAGCACCGCCACCGAGAACCAGTCGCACGGCCGCCGGTTCGCCACGCACAGCAACACCGCGAGCCCGTACCCGGTCCCCACCACCAGCCGCCGCGGCCACGTCAGCAGCCGCCCGGTCGGGAACGCCGTCACCAGGTGCGCCAACACGGCCGGCCACATCTTGGACACCAGGAACAGCGGGAAGAACGCCGAGCGCGGCACGGTGTAGTCCAACACCCACACGACACCGACCAGGACCATCAGCACGCCGATCCGGTTGCGCGGCTGAGCCCGCCGCCCCACCACGCCGGCCACCACGTAGCACACACCCACCGCGGCGATCGCCGACGACAGCAGCATGTCGCCCAAGCTACCCAGACATCACAGCCACCCGGAGATCACGCGGAGGTCGTCACAACCCCAGCACTCCCGCCGCGATCCGGTCGAGCTGGTAGGCGAAGTGGGCCGCGAAGTCCGAGAAGCTCCCCTTGTACTGCCCGAACACCTCGAAGCTCACCAGCCCGAACATCGAGGTCCACGCCAGGTACCCGCGAGCCAGCACCTCCTCCCCCACCTCGACCCCCACGGCCTCCCGCACCACCGCGAGGTCCCGCCCCAGCACCCCGTCCACCCCCGCCACCGGCACACCGCGCTGGATGTCCACCAGCAACGTCACCACCAGCATCATCACGCGGGTGCCGGGATCGCCGGTCTGCTCCACGGGCGCGTGGTACCCCGGCACCGGACTCCCGTACAGCAACGCGTACTCCGCCGGCCGCGCCACCGCCCACTCCCGCACCGCGGTCCCGATCGCCCGCCACCGCCCGACGAGGTCTTCACGCGGACACCGCGCTTCGGCCTCCTCCACGGCCTCGCCGAGGGAGTTGTAGGCGTCCACGATGAGCATCGTCAGCAGGTCGTCCCGGCTGGGCACGTACCGGTAGACGGCCGACGACACGATCCCCAACTCCCGCGCGATCGCCCGCAACGACAGGGCCGCGCTGCCCTCGCTGGCCAACTGCTCCCGGGCGATCCGCTTGATGTCCTCGATCGCCTGCGCCCGTGCGCGCTGCCTGGGTGTCGGGTTCATGCCGCCCATGATGTCCCACCGAGAGAGCACCGGCAACAAAAGAGAGCACCGCTCTTGACACGGCCGCTTGCTCGACCGCACACTTCTCACAACAGAGAGCACCGCTCTCAAAAAAGAGAACCGCTCTCCACGGAGGTCCCGATGTCCAAGGTGTCCACGACGATCAAGCTTCGCGCCGCCGCCTTCGCCACTGCGGGCGTGGCCTTCCTGCTCTACCCGGTGCTCCGCCCGTACGCCGACGAGTCCACGATCACCGGCCTGGGCGTCATGAGCACCACCGCCTGGGTGGCCGCGCACCTCTTGGCCGTCGTGGGTTTCCTCCTGGTCTCCCTGGCCCTGACCGGCACGGCCCGCGCCATCACCACCGCCGGCGCGGTCCTCACCTCCGTCTACTACGGCGCCGAAACGTTCGGCCTCTTCGCGTTGGGCCAGCGAGCCGCCACAACGCCGGAGGTACTGCAGATGGTCGACGCCGTCCGCTACCACCCGGCCGCCATCACGGTCTTCGCGCTGGGCCTTCTCCTGCTGGCGGTCGGAGCGATCGCGGCCGCCCGGGACTTCGGCCGGATCGCCCTGCCCTACGCCGCCGGGTTCGTCCTGTTCCTCCCCCAGTTCTTCACCGCTCCCCCGGTTCGCATGGCCCACGGTGCTCTCCTGCTCGTCGGCTGCCTCCTCATCGCTCGCAAGCTCTGGAAGTCCTGAACGCGCTTCGTGCTCTCAAGATCGAAAGATCAAAAGATCGAAAGATGAAAAGAGAAAAGCGGCGCTCGCCGCGCGGCAGGCCGCCAGCGGGGGGTGAAGGGCGTCGGTTCCCCCGCCGTATGGCCTGGCGGAGCCAACCACACTTCGGGCCGGGTGCCGCTAAAACTTTTTGCTCGTTCCTCGCAAAAACTTTCGGCTGCACCCGACCCGAAGCGTGGTAGCCCTTCGGGCAGGCCATACGGCGGGGGAACCGAGGCCCTCCACCTGTGGTTGGGAACCACCATACGAAGAGCGCGCGGTGCGTGCGGGAGGTAGAGGGTGGCCCCGGCGCCTGGATTGCGACGGGGCCACCTGCTCATGTCCGGCTGACTACCGTGCGGACTTCGGGGTCAGCTTGACCTCGATGGTGTTGCCCGGGCCCGCGGTCAGCGCGCTGATCAGCGGGTTGAGCGGGCCGCAGCCCTGGAGGTCGGGCAGCGTGTACGTGCCGGCCAGGGTGCCGCCCGCCAGCGGGTCGAAGCCGGGCTTCGACTGGAGCGGGATGGACGCCGGGGTCTTGGTCTGGCAGTTCGGGCTGGTGCTGACCGGGATGCCCATGACCGACACCCGCGGCAGCTTCACCGTCACCGACGACGTGGAGTCGAGCACCCCGCCCGAGAGCGTGCCGACCGTCTTGCCCGCCTGCACGAACTCGATCTTCGCCGTCACCGGCACGAAACCGAAGATCTTGAACTGGCCCGTGGTCGGGTTCAGCACCAGGTCCGCCTCGAACTTGCCGGTGGCCAGGTCCAGCCCGGCGTCGATGCCGCCGGTGAGCTGCACGGTCCCGTTGGCGGCCTTGATCTTCGTGTTGCCGACCAGGTTGTAGCCGTAGCGGATGACCGTGCCGCCGCCCGGCTTGGTCCGCGCGGTGACCGCTGCGCTCGCCGCCGAACGGTTGCCCGCCGCGTCGAACGCCACGACGGTGAAGGAGTACTCGGTGTCCGGCGACAGGCCCGTCACGTTGGTGGACGTGCCGCTGACCGTGGCGACCTTGGTGGCGCCCCGGAACACGTCGTACCCGGTGACCCCGACGTTGTCGGTGGCCGCGTCCCAGGCCAGGCCGATGCTGTTCTCGGTCTGACCGGTGGAGCGCAGGTTCCCGGGCGTCGTCGGCGCGGCGGTGTCCGGCGCGGCCTTGGTGCGGACCTTCAGCGCGGCGCTGGCGTCGGACGTGTTGCCCGCCGCGTCCTTGGCCACCACCGTGAACGTGTACTCGGTGTCGGCGGTCAGGCCGTCGACGGTGGTGGACGTACCGGTGACGGACTTGACCACGGTTCCGCCGGAGAGCACGTCGTAGCCGACGACTCCCACGTTGTCCGCGGCGGCCGTCCACTCCAGGGACACGCTCGACGTCGTCTCGCCCGTGGACTTCAGGCCGGACGGCGCGGTCGGCTTCTGGGTGTCCGGCGCGTCGCCGGTGCGGGCGGACACGGCGGCGCTGGCGTCCGAGCGGTTGCCAGCGGCGTCCTTGGCCACCACGGTGAACGAGTAGTCCGTGCTGGGCGCGAGGCCGTCCACGACGGCGGACGTGCCCTCCACCGACTTGACGACCGTCCCACCGGACAGCACGTCGTAACCGACTACGCCGACGTTGTCGGAGGCCGCGGTCCACGACAGGGACACGGTGGACTGCGTCGTCCCGGTGACCGTCAGGCCCGAGGGCGCGGACGGTTTCTCGGTGTCGGGCAGCTGCGCCGTGCGGCCGGTGACGGCCGCGCTCGCGTCGGAGGTGTTGCCCGCCGCGTCCTTGGCCACCACGGTGAAGGTGTACTCGGTGTCGGCGGTCAGGCCGTCGACGGTGGCCGATGTGCCGGTTACCGACTTCACGACGTTCCCGCCGGAGATGACGTCGTAGCCGACGACACCGCGGTTGTCGGTGGACGCGGTCCAGGACAGGCCGATGCTGCTCGCCGACGTGCCGGTGATGGCCAGACCCGTTGGCGCGGAGGGCTTCTCGGTGTCCGGCGCGGCCGGGGTGCGGACGGTGAGGGCGTTGCTCGGGTCGGAGGTGTTGCCCGCCGCGTCCTTGGCCACGACCGTGAACGTGTACTCGGTGTCGGCGGTCAGGCCGTCGACGGTGGTGGAGGTGCCGGTGACGGACTTGACCACGGTTCCGCCGGACAGCACGTCGTAGCCGGTCACGCCCACGTTGTCCGAGGACGCGCCCCACGCCAGCGAGACCGAGGTCTGCGTGGCGGCGGACGAGGTCAGCGGGCCGGGCGCGGTCGGCTTCTGGGTGTCCGGGGCGGCCTTGGTGCGGGCGGTGACGGCGTCGCTCGCGGGCGAGCGGTTGCCGGCGGCGTCCTTGGCCACCACGGTGAACGAGTACGCGGTGTCGGGGGTCAGACCGTCGACCGTCGTCGACGTGCCGGTCACCGACTTCACGACGTTCCCGCCGGAGACCACGTCGTAGCCGACGACGCCGACGTTGTCGGTCGAGGCGGCCCACGACAGCGGGACGGACGTCTGCGTGGTCTCGCCGGCGGTCAGGCCGGTGACCTTCGCCGGGGCCTCGGTGTCCGCGGCGCCGGTGATGGTGAAGGTCTGCAGGACGTTGCGGGCCGCCGCGTCGACCAGGGTGCAGTCGGAGGTGAAGGTGCCCAGGCCGGTCGGCGTGCCGTCGGCCTTGAGCGGGGTCATGGTGAGGACCAGGTCGTGCACGGACAGCGTCGCCGTGCCCGGCTGGTCGAACCGCAGCGACGGCGCGGAACCGGACGCGTTGACCACCAGGTCGCCCGAGGCCGGGATCGGCTGGTTCGGGATCGCGGTCGGCACCTGCACGGCCAGGTGGCCCTGCGGCGAGGAGACCAGCGAGGTGGCCAGGGCGGAACCCTGGATCGTCTCGCCGCCCACCAGGCGCAGGCCCTGCGTGGCCGTCGAGCCCGCGTTGGACACCGCCGTGATGTCGATCTTCGGCGTGAACGTGCCCTGCGCGACCTCGTTCGGCAGCGGGTTGGTGCTGATGTCGACGGTGACGTTCTGGTTGCCGATCAGCGGGAACGGGCAGTTGTAGACCTGCTTGAGCGGCGGGTGCGCGCCGCTGCCGATCACGGCCTCCGGGGTGACCGGCGCGCCGGTGACCTCGTAGGTCTGCAGGATCGTCGGCTGGTTCGGCGCGGGGGTGCAGGGCGCGATGAAGGTGCCCAGGCCGGTGGGCGTGCCGTCGGCCTTGAGCGGGGTCATCTCCAGTTCCAGGTCGGTCACCGAGAGCGTGGCGGTGCCGGGCTGGTCGAAGCGCAGGCCCGGCGCGACCCCGGCCGCGTTGACGATCAGGTCGCCGGACGCCGGGATGGGCTGCTTCGGGACGTTCGTGGTGACCTGCACGGTCAGGTCGCCCTGCGAGCCCGGCCCGTCCACGGTCGAGGTGGCGCGGGCGACGCCCTGGATGGTCTCCGCGCCGACCAGCCGCAGGCCCTGGGTGGCGTTCGGGCCGGCGTTGGAGATCGCGGTGATCTCGATGACCGGCGTGAAGGTCCCGGTGGTGATCGAGGCCGGCTGGTTGTCCCGGGTCTTGATGTTGACCGAGACGGTCTGGTCGCCGATCAGCGGGAAGGTGCAGGTGTAGGTCTGGTTGAGCTCACCCGCTGCGGCGGTTCCGGTGCCCGTGCCGATGGCGAGTCCGCCCACGACCATGGCGGCGGTGGCGACCGCGCCCAGGCGGGTCAGCCTCCGGACCTGTTTTCTGTGTCTCACGGATCGTCCTCCCTGACGCCGAGGGCACGCCAGAAATAGGGGGCAGGGTTGGAATGCGTGTGTTACAGCCACGCTACGTCTGGCCAAATTAACGACGCCGCGTCCCGGCCCGCAAGACCTCCTCGAAACACCGCGAGAACTTGTCACACCCGACTAATTCCACACATCGAGCCTTGGCACGTTTGCGCTGGTCACGGACATGGGAGCGGTGGTCACCCACCGTATACCGGCGAGTAGACCACCGCTCTGGCACAATCGTCCGGACGGGCCAGCGCCTAAAGGCGTTTTGTCATGCGGACACCGTTTCCGAAAATGCTTTTGTCACCCGCCTGACAAATTTCAGCACGACGGTCGGGTGGCCTGCCCGGCGAACCGCTCACCCAACCAGTCCAACGCGTTGGCACCGCCGACGCTGACCGCCGTGATGTGGCCGGCCAGCGGCAGGGCGGTCCACTGGAGGTCGGCGCCCAGCGCGCAGTACCGGTCGCGCAGACCGGTGGCGGTGGCGTACGGGATCAGCTCGTCGACCGTGCCGTGGTACAGGTAGACCGGGACCGCCGGGCGGACCGTGCCCAGCCGGTTCTCGGCGAGCCGGGCCTGCCAGCGCGGGTCGCGGATCACGCCCGGCACGGTGGTCAGGCTGTCGATCCGGGTGAACGGCGCGAGCAGCGCCATCTCGGCCACGCACGCGTCGGCGACCTGTCGGGCGACCTCCCGGCCGTGGGCGTTGAGCGGCAACGGCAGCTCCGGGTAGGCCGTCGCGTACCCGACCGCCGCACCGACCACGAGCCCCGACCCGAGGTTGCCGTCGTTGAACCGCGCGACCTCGGCCATGTCCGCCGGCACCCCGCCCTCGGCGACCCCGACCAACCGCACGTCCGGCGCGTAGGTCGGCTGGAGCTCGGCCGCGAACGCCGCCGCCTGACCGCCCTGCGAGTAGCCGAACGCGCCGACCGGGGCGTCCGGGGTCTGGAGCAGTGCCGTGGCGGCCCGTGCGGCGTCGAGCAAGGCCCGTCCCTCGGACTGGCCGACCGCGTAGGTGTGGGTGCCGGGCGTGCCGAGACCTTCGTAGTCGGTCACCACCACCGCCCAGCCCTTCAGCATGGCCTGTACGAGGAAGGCGATTTCCACCTCTTCGCCGACGCGCAGCCGGTAGGAGGGGGCACAACGGTCGGCGAGGCCCTGGGTGCCCATGGCGTAGGCGATCACCGGACGGGGGCCGCCGGCCCAGGGCACGGGCGGGACCAGGACGGTGCCCGTGACGGCGTTGGGCGTGCCGGTCGCGGAGGTGGAGCGGTAGAGCACCTGGGTCGTCGTGACCGGGGCCGGGAAGACGCGGAACGGCTCGGGGTACCAGTCGACTCGGCGGGTGCGCAGGATGTCGCCGGGCTTGCCGGGCAGGGGGCTGGGCGGGGTGTAGAAGGCGTCCTGGGACGGCTCCGGCGGACGTTCGTCGGCAGCCGCGGTGGGTGCGCTGAGCAGCAGGGCGGCCAGGAGGGTGACCAGGAGTCGGATCGGCATCGTCGCCTCCGCAGGGGGGATTGTGGTAACCACCGTTTCCGCAATGTAGGCCCGCACCCGGTAATCTGACAATCCCCGTTACCACTTCCGAGGAGTCGCCCGTGTCCCGTCCGTACGCGGGGATCAGCCAGGACGAACGCCGCCGCCAACGCCGCGACCGCCTGCTGCTGGCCGCGCTGGACCTGTTCACCACACAGGGCTTCGCCCAGACGAAGATCGCGGCCCTGTGCACGGCGGCGGGCGTGTCGACCCGCAACTTCTACGAGGAGTTCAAGAACAAGGAGCGCCTGCTCCTCCTCCTGCACGACCGCGTCAACGCCCTGGCCTTGGAGCGCGTGACCACCGCACTGGCCGCGTTGGAGTCCCGCGACCCCGGCACGCGCATTTCGACCCTGCTGGACGCGTTTGTGTCCTCGGTGACCGCGGACCCCCGCGTGCCCAGGCTGGCTTATGTAGAGGCGGTGGGCGTCAACGCGGAACTGGAGCGGCAGCACCAGGAGTGGGTGGCACGGTGGGCGGACTTCATCGAGGCCGAGGCCCGGCACGCCGCCGAACAGGGTTTCGCGCCCCAACGCGACTTCCACCTGACCGCCATCGCCTTGGTAGGCGCGGTCACCGGTCTGCTGCGCGAGTGGCAGGCCCACGACCCGCCTTTGGACGTGGCCGACATCGCCACGGAGATCAAGTCACTCATGCTCGCCGCGATCACCCGCTGAGCGCAGGACAAGACGACGGGACCCACCCTCGCAGCGGGTCCCGTCGTGTGTGCGACAAAGCCTTCCGTCAGGTCAGAAGGTCAGCTTCCAGATGTCGATGTAACCGGTGTCCTGGCTGTAGACGTCCTGGACCTTCAGGCGCCAGGTGCCGTTGGCGAGCTCGCTCGACGCGTTCACCGTGTAGGTGGTGTTCACGTTGGGCGTGCTGGAGCTGCTGGAGTTCTTCAGGCGGTAGGTCGAGCCGTCCGGCGCCACCAGGTCGATCACCAGGTCGCCGCTCCACGAGTGCTTGATGTCGACGGTGACCTTGAGCGTGGACGGGGCGTTGCCGGTCAGGCCCGAGACCGCGATGTTGCTGTAGACCGCCGCGCCGGCGTCCGGGATCGACACGTCCGTGCCGTTCTCGAAGGTCTTGCCGGGCGGGGTGGGGGTGCCGCCGAGGTTGTCGGCCGCGGCCTTGATCGCCGCCGCGAAGGTGCTCACCTCGGTGTAGACGCCCGGGTTGCTGGGGCGCGCGCACCCGTTGCCGTGGCTGACGATGCCGACCTGGATCCACTGGCCGGCGCTGTCGCGGCGGAACATCGGGCCGCCCGAGTCGCCCTGGCAGGTGTCGACGCCGCCGTTGGCCAGGTCGCCGGCGCAGATCTCCGCGGAGAAGATCAGGTCGCGGTAGTACGGGTCGGCGTTCTTGCACGTGGTGTCGTCGATGAAGTCCACCTTGGCCTTCATCAGGTACCGGGACTGGCTGCCGCCCTCGCGGGTCGCGCCCCAGCCGGCGACGTCGAAGACGCCGTTGTTGTAGGCGTTGGTGGTGGCGATGGGCAGCAGGGACGCGCCGGTGATCGGGCTGGACAGCTTGATCAGCGCCCAGTCGCCGCCGGTGGACGTGCCGTAGGTGGGCGAGCGGTGGACGTAGCTGGAGGTCCGCTTGATCGCCGAGGTGTCCTGGAGGTCCGCGACGCCGTAGGTGGCGGTGATGCTGGTGTTGTTGCCGGTGCTGTTCACGCAGTGGGCGGCGGTGAGCACGAGCTGCTCGGTGTACATCGCGCCGCCGCAGCCCATGGACAGGCGGACCATCCACGGGAACTCGCCCTTGGCGGCCTGGGTGCCGCCGACGACCTGCGGGGTGACGCCGCCCGGGTCCGGCGGCATCGGGGCGGAGTGGGCTTGGCCGCCGAACGCGGCCAGGGTGGCGGCGATGCCCACGGCGAGGGCGAACGCCTTCTTCGCTGTGTTGCGCACAGTCGTTCCTTCCCGCGCCCGGCCGGAGGTGGTGCGGTGCAGGGTCGGCCGGAGCGTCGAGTGAGGTGGTGTCAGCAGGGTGTGGTGCACCGGTCGACGCCGGCGGCTCATCATGCGCAGCCGGAAGGCTCGCTCACAATCCGACGATCGACGGGAGTTCTTCCGGCGTCACCGGTGTTTCGGCGGTGTTACTCGATGGTCGAGCCGGTGATGGTCACTTCCGTCGCGCCGAGGAAGAAGATCCCTTTCAGGCCCGGTGTCTCGAACCCGTCGCTGGGGTTGCGGCGCAACGTCGACCCCTCCACGACCATCGTGCCGCTGCGGTCGTTGCTCACGAAGAAGATCGCGCCGCCACCTTCGTTCGCATGGTTGTCCTCGATGAGCGTGCCCGCGATCTTGACTGTGAACTCGTTGCCGTCGGCGTAGAGCGCGCCGCCACTGCCGCCGCCGGGTTCGCCGTCGCGGGCGGGGTTCGCGCCGCGACCGATCGCCTTGTTGTTCTTCAGGACGCTGTTGAGCACGACCCACGACGTGCCGATGCTGCTCAACGCGCCGCCGTTGGAGCACTCGCCGTTCTGGAACGTGCTGCCGACGACGTAGACGGGTTCCTTCTGCCCGAACGCCCGGATCGCCGCACCGCCGAGGTCGGGACCGTCCTGGTCGCACCGGTTGCGCAGGAACCGCGAGTTGACGACCTTCAGGCTGCCGCCGCGCGCGTACACCGCTCCCCCGCCCTCTTCGGTCTCCCCGGTGGCGTTCCCGTCGGCGAGCGTGAGGTTCTGGAGGGTGAGCCGGGGGTGGGTCTGGTCCTGGCACCGCGTGCCCGCGCCGAGGCTGCGGTCGCACGTGTTGAGGTAGAACAGGCGCCGCTCGCCCGCGCCGCTGAGGGTGACCAGCCCGCCGCCGTCGATGACGATGTCGCGCGCCTTGTCGTTGCGGATGCGGACGGTCTCGTCGAGGACGACCGTGACGTGCTCCGGGCCGCAGTCGAAGGTGATCACGCCGCCGCCGGCCACCGCTTCGGCGACGGCGTCGGAGGTGCAACTGGCGGACGTGCCGGTGCCGACGACCTTGGTGGGGCTGGAGGTGTCCTCGGGCTCGGCTTCCGGTGGCACCACGGCGGTTCCGGCCGGGTTCGCCATGGATTCGGGGCGGGGCTTGAGCTTCGACGTCGTGGTGGCGACGACGGAAGTGGTGGTCGTGGTGGTCGTCGTCGTGGGTGCGGGCCGGGCGGAGGCGGCGAACGGCTGCACGGACGAACCGCAGGAGGTGAGCACGACGGCCAGCAGTGCGCACGGCACCCAACGACGCGACATGGTCCGCAACCCTAGGGAGGACCGGTGATCGGCGCGACCCCTGGCGGGAGCAACTCCGGCGGCGGCGAGTTGACACGGCGTGAGTGTGAGTGATTGGTTAGTCTCATGCCTGCCACCGAACGTCGTCTGTCCACTGCCGAGGAACGCCGGGAGACCGTGCTCCGGACGGCGTTGGCCACGTTCGGCACCAAGGGCTACTACGGCACCACCACCGGCGAAGTCGCGAAGGCCGCCGGGATCTCGCAGGCGTACGTGTACCGCCTGTTCCCCGACAAGGAAGCGCTCTTCCTGGCCGTGGTGGAACGCTGCTTCGCGCGGATCCGGGAAAGCCTCGCCGACGGGGTGGCGCAGGCGTCCGGGAGTTCGCCGGACGCCGTGCTGTTCGCGATGGGTGACGCCTACGCTCGCCTGATCGCCGAAGAGAACGCCTTGCTGCTGGTGCAGATGCACGCCCAGTGCGCGGCGATTTCCGAGCCGGCCGTGCGGGAAGTCGTGCAGCACGGGTACGCGCGGACGGTCGAGTACGTGCGCGGGGTGTCGGGGGCGACGGAAGACCTCGTGCAGATGTTCTTCGCGCGGGGCATGTTGTGCCACCTGGTGGTCGCGGTGGACGCAGAGCACGTCGACGCGCCCTGGGCGCGCACCTTGTCGAACGGGATCCGTCACTACGCGTGAGTGGTCGGTCAGTCACACACTCGAACACCCGGCTGGTTTGACACAGCACCTTCGGCTCCGCAACAGTGCTTTCACTAGTGAGATAGTGAAAGGCTTCGGGTGATCGAGTTCCGGATCGACCGGCGCTCCGGCGTGGCCACCTACCTCCAGCTCGTGCAGCAGGTCAAGCACGCGCTGCGGCTGGGGCTGGTCGGGCCCGGCGACCGCCTGCCCACCGCCCGCGAGGTGGTGGAGCAGACCGCGATCAACCCGAACACGGTGCTCAAGGCGTACCGGGAACTGGAACGCGAAGGCCTGGTCGAACCGCGACCCGGGCTGGGCACGTTCGTGCGCCGCTCGCTGGTCACGCCGGGCGTGGCCGAGGACTCGCCGTTGCGCGGGGACCTGCTGGAGTGGCTGGACCGGGCGCAGGGGCTGGGCATGGGGCGGGAGGACGTGGAGGCGTTGTTCCGGTCCGTGGTGGACCAGCGGTTCCGATCGTGATGGGGGATCTGGGGTGAGTGTTGCCGTGCGTGCGCGCGGCCTCGGGGTGCGCTACCGGCGTGACCGGGCGTTGCGCGACTGCTCGTTCGAGGTGGCGCCGGGTGGTGTCACCGCGCTGGTCGGCGCGAACGGCGCGGGCAAGTCCACGCTGCTGAAGGTGGCCGCCGGGCTGCTGCGCCCGACCGAGGGCACGCTGGAGGTGGGCGGCGAGGTCGGGTTCGTGGCGCAGGAGAAGCCGCTGTACCGCGAGTTCACCGTCGCCGACATGCTGGAGTTCGGCAAGCGCGCCAACCCCCGCTGGGACGACCGGTACGCCCAGGAGCTCGTCGACCGGGTGAACCTGCCGCGCAGCCGCAAGACCGGCCGGCTGTCGGGTGGGCAACGCGCCTACGTCGCCCTCGTCCTCGCCCTGGCGCGCCGCCCGGACGTGCTGCTGCTGGACGAACCGCTGGCCGAGATGGACCCGGTGACCCGCGAGGACGCCGTCCGCTCGATCATGGTCACGGTCGCGGAGACGGGGGCGGCCGTGCTGCTGTCCTCGCACGTCGTCGCCGACCTGGCCGGCGTGTGCGACCGGCTGCTGGTGCTCGACCGCGGCGAGGTCCGGCTGGACGACCCGGTGGACGAGCTCGTCGACGGGCACCGGTTGGTCGTCGCCCCGCGCGACACCGACCTGGGCGCGCACGAGGTGGTCCAGTCCCGCACGGGCGAACGGCAGCTCACCGCACTGGTGCGGCTGCGCGGACCGCTCGACCTGCCCGACGACCAGGTGAGCACGCCGAACCTGGACGAGCTGGTCGTGGCCTACCTGCGCCGGAACCGGGCGGTGACCGCGTGATCTGGTTGGCGTGGCGGCAACAGCGGGTGGCGCTGCTCGTGCTCGGCGGGTACGTGCTGCTGCTGACGTTCCTGATGACCTACTACCGGGCCACGATGCTGGCGGTCGTGGACGCGCAGGGGCTGGGGCCGTGCGTGGTGTCGCACTACGAATCCGGCTGCCTGCCCAACCTCACCCCGACGGTGTGGGGCTGGTACGAGACCGCGGACAACATCCGCATGGCCCTCATCGGGTACGGCGTGCTGGTCGGGGTGTTCCTCGGTGCGCCGCTGTTCGCGCGGGAGTTCGAGCAGCACACGCACCTGCTCGCGCTGACCCAGTCGGCGCGGCCCAGCCGCTGGTTCACCGCGAAGGTCGCGGTCGTCGTGGTGCCCGCCGCCCTCGGCGCGCTGCTGCTGGGTGCGCTGTTCCGGTGGTGGACGGCGGCACTGGGCAAGCTGCTGGTCCCGCGCGAGGGGTTCCACGCGGCGCTGTTCGAGCCCCAACCGCCCGCGTTGTTCGGGTACGCGGTGTTCGCCGTGGGGCTGGGTGCCGTGGTGGGCCTGGCGGTGCGCCGCGTGGTGCCCGCGATGGCGCTGACGCTGGTGGGGTGGCTGGCCGCCCTGTACGGGGTTCGGCGGTTCGTGCGGATGCACTACATGTCGCCCGTGGTCGTCGAGCGACCGTTCGACGACGACCTGGCGGGCTACCGGGCAGATGAGGACCGGTGGCGGTTGGACGACGGTGTCGTCGACGCGACCGGGCGCTTCATCTCCGACCGCGACGAGGTGGTCCGGGAGGCGTCCCGGTCGTGCGAGATCTCCTCGTACGGCTCGCACACCCCGGCGTACGAGGACTGCATGACGGCGCTGGGGTACCGGTCCGGCGCGGACCTGGTGCAGCCGGGTGACCGGTTCTGGTGGTTCCAGGGGATCGAATCGGCGCTGTTCACCGGTGCGGGCGTGCTGTGCGTGCTCGGTGCGATGTGGTGGCTGCACAGGCGTTTCCGCCGCGAGCTCCGGGTTCCGGCCGCGACCTGACCTCTCCCCCCGGCCTGCCCTCCTGCCTGACGCCTCGGTCCGGTCGCGCTCGGGTGGGCTTGGCGCGCCGCAAATTCGGTTCGCCGGACGGCGGACATCGGTTAGCGTCGGGCGGGTGGACCGCGAGATCCTCTCCGGCGGCATGACCACGGTCGTGCGCATCGGCCGCACCGTGCGGCGACCGGTGCGCGCGTGGAGCGAGGCCGTGCAGTGGCTGCTGGCCGGGCTCGCGGCGGCGCAGGTGCGTGGTGTGCCGCGGTGGCACGGCGTGGACGACGAAGGCCGCGAGGTGCTGGACTTCCTGCCCGGCGAGGCGGGAGGGGCTTACGGGGGTCCGGAGACGGCGCTGGTGAGCGCGGCGAAGCTGTTGCGGCGCGTCCACGACGCCACGGCCGGCCTACCGGACAAGACGTCACGACCGTGGCAACTGGCGGCGGTGGAGCCGGTGGAAGTGGTGTGCCACGGCGATTTCGCGCCTTACAACTGCGTGTTCCGCGACGGCGAGACCACCGGGGTGTTCGACTTCGACACCGCCCATCCCGGTCCACGCTCGTGGGACCTGGCCTACGCCGTCTACCGGTTCGCCGGACTGTCCACTGTGGCCGGTTACGAGCCGGCCGACCAAGCCGCGCGCGCCAGGCTGTTCCTCGACTCCTACGGCCGCACCCGCGGTGAACGCCTGGACGTCGTGGACGCCCTGGTCCCCCGCCTGCTCGCCCTGGTCCACTTCATGCGCACCGGCGCCGCGAACGGCGACCCGAACTTCGCCCGCCACATCGAAGAAGGTCACGCCGACCTGTACCTGCGTGACGCCGACCACATCACCGCACACCGCGAGCTGTGGGACCGGGTCGTCGTGGGCCACCGGGTTCCCGCGAACCGTCCCTGACCGCGCCAAGATCGACATAGGATCCGGCGCATGCCGTCCGAACTCCTGCTCGCTGGTACCCCCGCCGTGCCCGACCACGGTTTCCACGCCACCGTGCGGACCGCCGGCGAGCACACCGTGGACCAGGAGTACTTCGCCGGTCTCGACGTGGAGGCCCTGCTGGTCGCCCCGTACCTGCGGGTGCTGGGCGCGAAGGGCGACCGGCGGATCGTCGTCGGGATGACGGAGGTGGCCGTGCGCAAGGACGGCGAGGCGGAGGTGACCGTCGTCGTGCAGGCCACCTGGCACGAGAACGGCGGGTGGCGGCAGGAAGACGAACCGCACCACCTTGATGTCGTGCCGACCCTGTCCGGACCGGCGCACGTCGTTTCCGGCGACCCGCGCGCGGTCGCGGCGACAGCGGCCAAGGCGTTCGCGGAGGCTTCACGGGCGGAGTTGGCACGGCTGCGCGGGATCCGCTACGAGGTGGAACGGCAGATCGCCGACCTGCTGTCACAACGACGCACCACAGCCCTACGCCCATTGCTGGCAGGCATCATCGAACTGTCCATCGCCACAGGCCGCGCCCGCGACCACGCCCGCGACGCGTGCCGGAACGGTCTGTGGGTATGGCTGTGGGATCCGGAGACCTACCACCGCAACCGCGACACCACAGGTCCGGGCGACACGCACCGGGCGGCCCTGCGGCACTGCGAGGCCATCGACGCCGAGCTGGCCGAGGAGGCCGGGCGACTGCACTCGTTGCTCACCAGCATGTCGACCTTCGCAGTGGCCCAGGACGGCGAGGCACAACAACGGTTCAACACCATCGCCGCTGCGGCGGCAGCCGGGCTGGGCGTGCCGGCGTTGATCCTGTCGCTGTACGGAGCGGACACGTTCCTGCCGTTGACGTCGTTCGACCACGCTTGGCGGGCACTGGTCCCGATCGCCGTCACGGCCCTGGTGGCGGTGGGCGTCGTGCTGCGCCGGATACCGGGGCGGACGACCGTGCGGCAGTACGCATTCGGACTGGGACTGGTGGTGACGCTGGTAGGCGTGCTCTTCGCGGCTGGAGCCTTGGCCCCAGCCGGCTAGTCACACGGCAATTCTTCCAGCGCCCAGCACGATCTCCCGCACGCAGGGCACCCCCTTCGCTTTTCGGCGCGCGCAGCGCGCTGTTGTGTGGTGGTCTCAACCACAGGTGGAGGGCCTCGGTTCCCCCGCCGTATGGCCTGCCCGAAGGGCTACCACGCTTTCGGTCGGGTGCAGCCGAATTTTTTGTGAGGGACGAGCAAAAAATTTAGCGGCACCCGGCCGAAAGTGTGGTTGGCTCCGCCAGGCCATACGGCGGGGGAACCGACGCCCTTCACCCCCCGCTGGCGGCCTGCCGCGCGGCGAGCGCCGCTTTTCATCTTTTGATCTTGAGAGCGCGCAGCGCGTTCGGCTTGAGAGCGAAGCGTTCCGGTTCAAAGCTCTTAAAAGCGAAAAGCGCCTCGCCGGCGGGCAGGCCACCAAAGATGACTCAACTGCAACGGCGGGGGCTTCTTGCTTTTGCCATCTCCGTATGGCCTGGCGGAGCCTACCACATTTTCCAGGGGTTGCCGCTAAAACTTTTGCTCGTTCCTCGCAAAACTTTCGGCTGCAACCCCTGGAAAATGTGGTAGCCCTTCGGGCAGGCCATACGGAGATGACAAAAGCAAGAAGCCCAAGTTGGGTTGTGTCCTCACCGGTGGACTGCCGCTTGCCGGCTTCGCCGAAGAGCATGCGCTGTGCGGGTAGGGGTGGGGTGCGGTGGGTTGGGATAGTTGCTGGGTGGCTGAACGTAGACGGCGGGTTCCGGTCCCGCACACCCACACCGTCGTGCGTGATCGGGACTGGACGGTGAACGAGCTGGTCGGCGCGACCTTCGAGCGCACCGAGTTCGTGGACGTCGACATGGCCGACCTGCTCAACCGGGGGTCGACGTTCCGCGAGTGCGTGTTCCGAGGGGTGGAGTTCAACTCCTCCACGCACACCGAGGCCGCGTTCCTCAACTGCACCTTCGTGCGCTGCGAGTTCTTCGACGCCACCTTCACCGACTGCAAGCTGGTCGGCAGCACGTTCGACGGGGGCAGCTTCGACGTGTTGCGGGTCAGTGGTGGGGACTGGTCGTTCACCGGGATGCCGGGTGCGGATCTGCGGAGGGCCTCGTTCAGCGGGGTGCGGTTGCACGACGTGGATCTGAGCGGGGCCAAGTGTGCTGGGGCTGCGTTCACCGAGGTGGACCTGTCCGACGCCTGGTTGCACGGCGCGGACTTCAGCGGGGCGGATCTGCGTGGGGCCGATTTGTCCGGTGTCGACCCGACTTCCGTCACCCTGACCGGGGCACGCATCGAGCCCGAACAGGCGGTGACGATCGCGCTCGCGCTCGGCTTTCGGATCGGCTGAACGCACGCAGGGTGAATCCGCCACCTGGTCGGGTGAAACTCGGCTCGGGGCGTTGGCGGGACAAGATCACTCGCTAGCGTCGGGCGGTGTGCTGGCGGGAGGTCACCGGTGAGCGGAGCGGGGCTGCGGGTCGTGGCGCGGGTGGGGTCGGCTCGGGCGCATGCGATCCAGGACTTCCTGACGCGCAACCAGGTGCAGTTCGACGTGGGGGTGGACCCCGGAGCGTCCGACGCCGTCGTGGTGCACCTGCCCGGCGGTGGGGTGCTGAACGGTCCCAGCCTGATCGAGCTGGCCACCGCGTTGGGGCTCACGGACGAAGCCGAGCCCGGCGACCACGACCTGGTCGTGGTCGGCGGCGGGCCGGCGGGGCTCTCGGCGGCGGTGTACTCGGCGTGTGAGGGGCTGCGGGTGGTGGTCGTCGAGGACGACACCCCCGGCGGCCAGGCCGGCTCGACCTCCCGCATCGAGAACTACCTGGGGTTCCCGGCGGGCCTGTCCGGCGGGGACCTGGCCCGCCGCGCCCTGGCCCAGGCCCGGCGGTTCGGCGTGCGGTGGCTCTCGGCGCGACGGGCCACCGGTCTGCGCCGCGACGGCGAGCTGTGGACCGTGCACACCGACGACGGCACCACCGCCCGCGGCACGGCGGTGCTGGTGGCGACGGGGATGCGGTGGCGGACCCTGGACGTGCCCGGCGCGGCGGAGCTGGCCGGGTTGGGCGTCTACCACGGGGCGAGCACCATCGCCGCCGACGACCACGCCTTCGTGCTGGGCGCGGGCAACTCGGCCGGTCAGGCGGCGCTGCACCTGGCCGAGCACGGGACGCTGGTGACCTTGGTGGTGCGCGGGCCTTCCCTGGGGGACAGCCCCATGTCGCGCTACCTCGTCAACCGGATCGCGGAGTCGCCGGCGATCGAGGTGCTGACCGGCACGACGGTCGAGGCCGTGCGCGGTGAGGGACGGCTGGCAGAGGTCGTGCTGCGCCGGGGTGGTGCCGTGGAGGTCCGGCCGGGCACAGCGCTGTACGTGCTCATCGGCATGACCCCGTGCACGGGCTGGCTGGGCGGCCAGGCCGTCACCGACGCGCGGGGCTTCCTGGTCACCGGCACCGACCTGCTCAGGATCGAAGGCGCGTGGCCGTTGGCACGGGCCCCGTTGCTGACCGAGACGACCCTGCCGGGCGTCTTCGCGGCGGGCGACGTGCGGTCGGGCACGGTCAAGCGGATCGGCTCCGCGATCGGGCAGGGCGCGGTGGCCGGTGAGGCGGTCCTGGAGTACGTGAAGGACGCCGCCGCGCCGCGTGTGCCCGAGCAGGTGTCGTCGTTCGACCTGCTGGACGCCGACCACGACGGGTGGTTGCGGGAAGAGGACCTGGCCACGTTCGCCCGCCGCCTGGTGGCCGCGTTCGACGAGCCGCCGGAGTCCGTGCGGGCGGCCCGGGTGCACTCGGCGTGCCAGGAGTTCTGGACGTCCCTCACCCGCGTCACCGGGCGGGAGGAGGTCGACCGGGCGGTGTTCGCGGACCTGGCGCGGGAGGTGGACTTCGCGCCCCTGGCGGACGCGGTGCTGCTGCTGTCGGACACCGACGCGGACGGCTCGGTGACCTTGGGCGAGTTCCAGCGCCTGCTGGCCGCGCTGGGCGCGCCGGCCGAGTCCGCGACGGCCGCGTTCCGGGTTCTCGACCAGGACGGCACCGGCTACCTGGACACGACCCGGCTGGCCGCGGGTGGAGCGCTGCTGGGCGGGCGGTGAGACGCGGTCAGAAGAACTCGTCCAGCAGGCGGTAGAAGGCGGTTTTCGCGGGGTCCGGCTCGGTTCCGCAGCGCTCGAGGTAGCGGGCCGCCGCGTCCGGGCCGTACTGGGAGTTGCGTTCGTCGACCAGGGATCTGGTCGCGATGGCGAGGTCCAGCCACCGGTCCGCCACGCCCAGCCGGCCCGCGTCGACCACGCCCGTCACGTCGCCGGTCTCCGGGTCGAACAGGACGTTCGGCACGGACAGGTCCCCGTGGCACACCACCAGGTCCTCGTCGGCCGGGCGGGTGGCGAGCAGCTCCGCCACGAGCCGGTCGCGGGTCCAGCCGGCGCGTTCGTCGTCCAGGTCGTCCAGGTCGGGGTCCGCGGCCAAGGCTTCCGGCACGGTCACCGCCAGGGACCGGTCGAACGGGCAGTCCGCGACCGGCAGGGCGTGCAGGGCCCTGGTGAAGTCGGCGAGGGAGTCCACGATCCGGTCCGGGTCCGGCCACGGCTCCGCCGCCGACCTGCCCGGGACCTCCGCCGTCACCAGCAGGCCCGGCTCGCACTCCAGCACCTCGGCGGCCGGGATCCCCTGCACGCGCAACCACACCAGGCGCTCGCCCTCGCCCACCAGGTCCTCGACGTCCGAGGTCTTCCGGTAGACGCCGGCGCGCCGGCTGACCGCCGCGCCGGACTGGCCGATCGTCACGCGTTCCCACACGCGTCCCAGCCTCGCACGGCGGTTCAACCGGGTTTACGCCCGCATGACCGTCGAGATCGGGATGCGCGCGGCCCGCAGCGCGGGGACCAACCCGCCCAGCACGCCCGCGACCAGGCCCGCCACGACACCGGCGACGCCCGCCTGCCACGGGAAGGCCACGCCCTCCAGGGACGGGAACCGCGACCCGAACACCGACGCGCCCACCCGCAGCCCGACGATCCCCACGCCGATCGCCGCCGCCGCCGTGAGCAGGCCGGTGAGCAGGGTTTCCGCCAGGACGATGCCCGCCAGCAGCAACCGGGGCGTGCCCACGGCCCGCCGCAGCGCGAACTCCTCGACCCGCTCGCCGACCGTGGCCAGGCCGACGTTGAGGATGCCCGCGACGCCGATCAGCAGCACCAGCGCGGCCATGCCGAGGAAGATCAGGCGCATCAGCTTCAGCTCGGTGGACATGCGTTCCAGGGTGTTGACCGTGTTGACGTGGATCTGGTCGGCGGGCGTGCCGCCGGCGACCAGGCGGGCGCGCAGGGCGTGCTCCACGTCGGAGGCGGACGGCGACATCAGGACCTGGATGCCCGGACCGCTGCGCCCGTCGCTCAGGCCGCTGGTCGGCAGCCAGTTGGCCAGCTCGTCGGACCGGACGTAGGCGGTGGGCTGGTAGCCGCCGTCCTCGACCACGCCGATGAAGCGCGGGGTGGCGTTGGTGGTCCCGCCGGTCAGCCGCATCTCGGCGGGCACCCGGTAGCGCTCGAACGCCTTGGCCGCCTTGGCGTTGAGCACCAGGCGGGGCGCCAGGGACGGGTCGCCGCCGAAGTCCAGCCACTGCCCGGAGGTCGTGCGGAACGGCTTGAACGTGCGGACGTCGCCGGTCAGGCCGACCAGTTGCAGCTCGACCGCCTGGCCGCTGGGCGCGTCCTCGTTGCCGTCGGACAGCTCGCGGCAGCCGTTCTGGTCGCACGCCAGGCGCGGGCCGTAGCCGCCGGGTTCGTCCACCGGGCCGCCGCCCTCGTTGACCGGTTTGACGCCCGGTTCGCCGATGATCGCCTGCGCGCTGGTCAGGGCGACCGCGTCGGACCGGCCGCGCACGACCTCCAGCACGGTGTCCACGTCGGCGTCGGGCGGCAGGTACAGCTGGCGGGTGCCGTCCTTGCCCATGTTCAGCTCGACGTCGGCCAGCATGGCGCGGTTGGCGATCTCCGCGCCGGCCTGCACCGCGACCACCGCGAGCACGCCCATGAACAGGCTCACCATGGACAGGAACGTGCGCAGCTTGCGGGCGCGGATGCCCTGGCCACCGATGATCAGCGCCGACCGCAGGCGCCCGGACAGCCCGATCACGCGACCACCCGCTCGCCGGGTCGGCTGTCGGCCGGGTTGAGCACGCCGTCGGCCAGGCGCAGCACGCGGCTCATCTTGGCGGCGTGGTCGCGGTCGTGGGTGACCAGCACCAGGCCGCAGCCCTGGTCGGTGGTCGCGCGCAGGACCTCGACGACCAGGTTGCCGGTCTCGGTGTCCAGCGCTCCGGTCGGTTCGTCGGCGAGCAGGACGCGGGGTTCGCGGACCAGGGCGCGGGCGATCGCGACCCGTTGCTGCTCGCCGCCGGACAGGCGCGGCGGCTTGTGCTTGGCGAGGTGGGCGATGCCGACCCGGTCCAGCGCGGCCAGCACCTTGGCCCGGCGCTTGCGGCGCGACAGCCAGCCCTGGCCGTTGACCAGCGCCATGGCCACGTTCTGCGCGGCGGTGAGGTGCTTGAGCAGGAAGAAGCGCTGGAACACGAACCCGAACTCGGCACTGCGCAGGCTCGCGGCCTTGCGCTCGGGCAGCCGCGTGATGTCGCGGTCGCCGAGGAGGTAGCGGCCGTCGTCGGGGCGGTCGAACAGGCCGATGACGCTGAGCAGGGTGGACTTGCCGGAGCCGGAACGGCCGAGGATGGCGATCGACTCTCCACTGTGGACGGTGAGGTCCACGCCGGCGAGGATGGTGCGCGGCTCCTGCTGGCCCTTCAGGGTTTTGGTGACGCCGGTGAGCTGGATGAGCGGGGTTCGGGCGGGTCCGGTCACTTGGACCCGCCTTCGGGTCGGCCCTGCTGCTGCGCCGGCGGGAGGTCCGGGCCGGGGACGGCGAGGGTTTCCTCGCCCGTCAGGCCCTCCTTGATCTCCACGACCTTGCCGTCGGTCAGCCCGAGCACGACGTCCTTCGTGGTCCGCGCGCCGTCCGGGCCGAGGACGTCGACCTTGCCCTTGCCCTGGCCGCCGGCGACCGCCTCGACCGGCACCACCAAGGCGTTCTGGGCGCTGGCGGTGACGACTTCCAGGACCGCCGACGCGCCGTTGATCAGCTTCACGTCGTCGGGCGCGGTGCAGACCAGGCGCAGGCCGGTCGGGTCGGAGGAACCGCTTTGTTGCTGCGGCGTTTGCTGCGGCAGGGTCCGGCGGCCCGTCGTCTCCGGGGTCTCCTCCTCCTGCTGGGGCGGGGTCGGCGCGGGCACGGTGCCGGCGGGCAGGGCCGCGATGGTGCCGAGCAGGGCGCACGGGAACGGGCCGGGGCCGTTCTTGATCTGCGCCTGGATGGTGCCGGTGGCCGCGTCGGCGATCTGGTACGCCTGCTCGCCGTTGATGTCGGCGACGATGCCGTAACCGGCGTACTTCGCCGACGCCACGGGCATCCCGGCGGTGACGGTGGCGCGGTCGTCCACCAGGCGGCCGCCGAACGTCGAGCCGGCGGGTACCTCGACGTGGTTCGGGGAGCCGTCGGCCCACACCGTGGCCACGCGCGTGGGCCGGGTCGGGGTCGCCGTGGCGGGAGCCACCTCCAGGTACCGGATCTGGCCCGCGACCGGCGCGGTGATGCCGAAGACCGGGTTCATCGCGACCTTGCCGGTGAGGCTGACCTTGTTGGTCAGGTCCTGCCGGGTCGGCTTGGCCGTCGTCAGGGTCGTGCCGCGTGGCGCCAGGTCGGGTGTGGCGGCCCCAGGACCGCTGGAGGTGCACGCGGTCGCGACCAGCGCGCACGCCAGGACGGCAGCACTGAGCTGCGCTTGTTTCGACAACGGTTGCCCCCAAGCGATCCCATGTCGGTTTTCCCCAAACTACCGACAAGACGCCGGAGACCCGCACCGGGTTGCATCCGGTGCGGATCCCCAGCTCAGCGGGGCAGGCGCAGGTCGAGTACCAGGTGGTCCAACTCGGGCTCGGCGGTCGGCGCCGCCGGGAGCGCGGTGCGCTCGTGGGCCTCCGCCAGGACGGCGTGCCAGTGCTCGACGTCGGCGGCGACCCGCGCCGGGTCCGGTCGACCGGGCACTCCCTCCAGCGCGCGGTGCTCGCCCACCGCCTTCGCCGCCACGAGGTCCGGCAGGTACGCGGGACCGTCGTGGATCTCGACCAGCCGCGGCAGGTTCGCCAGCACCTCGCCGGCCCGCATCAGGTGGACACCGGTCAGCAGCGCGCGGAACGTGTAGAGCAACGGCTTGAGCTCGCCGCTGCGCTCGAACAGCCGCCACTGGTTGCGCGCGAAGCCCCGGTAGTGGCGGGCGTGCCACCGGGTCAGGCAGCGCGGGGCGATCTCGCACAGCCGCCGGTGGGCCGGCGTGGTGTGCGCGACCAGCGGCGACAGCAGTTGCTCCAGCACGTAACCGTTGGGGCGCAGCAGGAGTCGGCAGAACTTGAGCACGTCGTGGGTGACCAGGTCCAGTTCGACGCCGTCACGCACCCACATGCGCTCCAGCGTCTCCGGCCCGTGCCGCAACCCCACGACCTCCTCCACCGGCAGCACGTGCACACCGCGCAGGTCGACGTCGGAGTCCCGGGACGGGAACCCGTACAGGTGTGCGCCGGACACGGTCGCGAACAGCAGCGGCTTGGGCTGTTCGGCGACCACGTCCGCCAGGTCGGGCACCTCGTAGCTCACGCCAACCCCCTCTCGCGCACCGACACCAACCACGACTCGACGGCGTCCCGGTCGGGTCGCTCCGGCAGCGGACCCTCAGCCGCCGCGATGTCGGCGCGCAGCCGGTCCACCCACTCGCCGACTTCCGCCAACGGAACCTCCCCGCGCCGGACCGCCATGAGCCGGTCGCGGTGCGGGGTCGCGTCGATCGACAACACCCCCGTGCGCACCAGGTCCCGGCACACCAGCAGTTGCCGCACGACGTGCATGAGCTGCTTCCACTTCGGACGGTCCAGCGCCCGGGTGAACTGCGCGGTCGTGGCGCGCGCGAAGCTGTCGACGGCTTGCCGGGACAGGACGTGCGGCAGCAGGTCGCGCAGTTCGCGGCCGACTGCGGTGGCGTGCTCGACGTGCGGGGAGGCGAAGACCTCCAGCACGGTCGGGTTCGCCTTGAGCGCCAACGCGCAGAACCGCTCGACCTCCCAGTTCAGCTCCTCCGGCCGGGGACCCTCGTAGCTGGTGGGCGGCTTGTCGAAGCGCCAGAAGTCGCGCGTGGGCGCGACGAACACCCCTCGCCTGTCCACATCGGACTGCGAGGTCGCGAGCCCGTAGGCGTGCGAACCGACCACCACCGACAACACCAGCACGCGGTGCAGTGTGCCGGACGGTGGTGGTCGGGCCGGAGCGATTTTCTCAGGCGGCAGCGGTGATGTTGACCATCCACGTGACGCCGAAGCGGTCCACGCACATGCCGAACTCGTCGCCCCACATCTGCTTCTCCAGCGGCACGGCCACGGTCCCGGCCCCCGACAGCTTCTCCCAGTAGCCGCGCAGTTCCTCGGCGTCGTCGCCGCTGAGGCTCACCGCGATGTTGTCGCCGGGGTTGTAGGACTGACCGGGCGGCGTGTCGGCACCCATCAGCGTGAAGCCGCTCGGGGTCTCCAGCTGGCCGTGCATGATCTTGTCGCCGCCGGGCGCGTCCGGCGGCGCGTACTCGCCGAACGTGCTCAGCCTCAGGTCGCCGCCGAAGACGTCCTTGTAGAACTCCAGCGCCTCGCGGGCGGTGCCGTCGAAGCTGATGTAGGGGTTCAGGCGTGAGGCCATAACGTCCCTCCCTAGGGTCGAGGGCCACATCCTGACAAGGCGGCGGGTGTCGCGCTACCGGACGCACCGGGCCGCAACCTCCCGTCCACCACCTCGACCACCCGGTCCGCGCGGTCGAGGTGGGTGGTGTCGTGGGTGACCACCACGGTGGCCGTGCCGCGCTCGTCGGTCAGCCGCCTGAGCAGCGCGAACACCTCCGCGCCGCGCTCGTGGTCGAGGGCGCTGGTGGGTTCGTCGACCAGCAGCACGGCCGGGTCGTGGGCCAGCGCGCGGGCGATGTTCACGCGTTGCCGCTGGCCGCCGGACAGCTGGTGCGGGCGGCGGTGGGCGTGGTCGGCCAGGCCCACGGCGGCGAGCAGGTCGCGAGGCCTGGTCCGCACGCCCGCGAGGCGGCCCATCAGCTCGACCTGCTCGGCGGCGGTCAGCGACGGGATCAGGTTCGGCTGCTGGAAGACGATCCCGATCCGGGTGCGGCGCAACGCGGTCCGCTGCTCGCGGCCGAGGTCGGCCGTGTCCACGCCGGCCACGACGACCCGGCCCGAGTCGGGCGTGACCAGCGTGGCGGCGACGGCGAGCAGGCTGGACTTGCCCGAACCGGAGGGGCCGACGACCGCCGTGGTGGTGCCGGCGTCGACCGCCAGGCTCACCCCGTCCAGCGCGGTCAGGCGGCCGTCGCCGTCGGGGTAGGTGAGGGTGACGTCGGTCAGGGACAGGCTCATCGGGTGCTCCCCAGGGCGGTGAGGGGGTCGACGGAGGTGATGCGGCGGACGGCCAGGGCCGCGCCGAGGAGCCCGAGCACGGTCATCACGACGGCGGGCAGGGCCAGCGAGGCGTCCAGCACGAACGGCACGGCGGTCGCGGCCCACGCCCCCAACCCGGCGGCCAGGCCCGCGCCCAGCGCGGTGCCCGCCACCAGCAGGACCAGGGCCTGGCCGAGGGCGTCGCGCAGGAGGAGGCCGGTGGTCGCGCCCAACGCCTTGAGCACCGCGATGTCCGGGCTGCGCTGGATCGTCCACACGGTGAAGAACGCGCCGATGACCAGCGCGGAGATGGCGAACAACATCCCGCGCATGAGCTGGAGCGACCCGTTCTCCGAGGTGTAGGAGCCGATGGCGGACAGGGCGTCGGCGCGGGTGACCGTGCGGGTGCCGAGGTCGCGGTCGGCGGTGTCGAGGTCGGCGGCCTTGGTGGTGATCGCCAGGACGGTCGTGTCGGGCGTCGGACCCGTCCACACGACCGGCAGGTGGCTGTAGGAGGCGTCCCCGGACACGCCGGCCACTTCGAGGCTGCGCCCGTTGAGCACGACCGTCTGACCGGTGGTGACACCCAGTTCTTCGGCGGCGCCGGTGGACAGCACGGCGTGTCCTTCGGGGGCTGAAGGGACAGGACCGCCTGGTTCGACGCCGAACACCGACACCACCGCCGTGCGGGTGCCCGCGGTGGCCTTGCCGGTGGAGATCCCCAACGCCTGCACCGACTCCACGCCCGGGACGCGGCCCCACCGGTCGCGGACGTCGGGGGTGATCGCGGACTCGGCGAAGGTGTCCCCGGCGAAGACGATGTGGTCCGCAGGCAGATCGGCCACGGCGAACGTGCTCTCCCGCGCCAACCCCGCCGTCAACCCGGACAACAACGTCACCAGCATGGTCATCAACACCACGACGGCACCCATCAACGCGAACCGCCCTCGGGCGAACCGCAGATCTCTCCACGCGACGAACACAGCGGACCTCTCTCGCACCAACACGACACCACCCAGGGTCGTCGAGCCGTCCGCTGTGGACATCGCGCCCGAGATCGCTTGGCGGGCACCGAAGTGCGGAGCCGGAAGTCAACCTTTCGATTGATGCGCCATTGGTTGATGCCAGGTGGGCGGGGACGTAGTGTCGAACGCTCGTGACGACCCACCGCTTCGCCCGACCGTGGCCGGTGCACGTGCTCGTGGCCGTGCTGCTGGCCGTGGTGGTGTTCCGGGGCGGCGCGGTCGCCGCGGGCGGGTTCGCTCTCGTCTACGCGCTCGGGGTGGTCGTGCCGCCGCGCTGGTGGCTGCTGCTGGTGACCGCCGCGTGGGTGGGCGTGCTGGTGGCGAGCCCGGACGGGGTGTGGCTGGCGTTCCCGCTGTTCCTGCTCCAGGCGCACCTGCTGCCGCGTGTCCCGGGCCTGCTGGCGGTCGCGGGGACGACCGCGGTGGCCGTCGCGGGGTTCGCGTGGCACCGGGGCGGGTTCACGGTGGCGGCGGTGGTCGGGCCGACGCTGGGCGCGGTGGTGACCGTCGCGGGCGTGCTCGGCTACCAGGCGCTGTACCGGGAGAGCGAGCGGCGGCGGCAGCTCATCGACCAGTTGGAGGCGACCCGGGCGTCGCTGGCGGCGGCGGAACGGGAGCGCGGGGTGCTCGGTGAGCGGGAGCGGTTGGCGCGGGAGATCCACGACACCCTGGCGCAGGGCCTGTCCAGCATCCAACTGCTGCTGCGCGCGGCGTCCCGCTCCTTGCCGGACGACCCGGTCACCGCGGCCGGGCACGTCGAGCAGGCCCGTGCGACGGCCCAGGACAACCTGGCCGAGGCCCGCCGGTTCGTGCACGCCCTCACCCCGCCCGACCTGGCGGGCAAGTCCCTCCCGGCGGCCCTGCGACGACTGTGCGAGGGCACCGCCGAGCTGCCCACGACCCTGCACGTGGACGGCACGCCGGTGCCGTTGCCCACCGCGCACGAAGTCGCACTGTTGAGGGTCGCCCAGTCGGCGGTCGCGAACGCCGTGCGGCACGCGCGGGCCGGGCACGCGGACCTCACCCTGAGCTACATGGACGACCGGGTGACGCTGGACGTCCTGGACGACGGTGTCGGCTTCGACCCGGACGCCGTGACCGCGAGCGGCGGGTTCGGGCTGGTGGCGATGCGGGCGCGGGTGGCGGAACTGGGCGGTTCGCTGGTGGTGGAGTCCGCGCCGGGGCAGGGCACGGCCCTGGCGGTCAGCTTCCCGAGGACCGAGCCGTGATCCGGCTGCTGATCGCCGACGACCACCCGATCGTGCGGTCGGGGCTGCGGGCGGTGCTGGCGGCGGAACCGGACTTCGAGGTCGTCGGTGAGGCGGCCACCGGGGAGCGCGCGGTGGAGCTGGCCCGCGAGCTCGCACCGGACGTCGTGCTGATGGACCTGCGCTTCGGGCCGGGGTTGACCGGGGCCGGGGCCACGTCGGCGATCACCGCCCGGGCGGGTGGCCCGCGGGTGCTCGTGCTGACCACCTACGACACCGACGCGGACATCCTGGCGGCGATCGAGGCCGGGGCGACCGGGTACCTGCTCAAGGACGCCGACCCGGCGGACCTCGCGGCGGCCGTGCGGGACGCGGCGGCGGGCCGGTCGGCGCTGGCCCCGGCGGTGGCGCAGCGGTTGCTGGGGCGGTTGCGGTCGCCGGGGGCGGCGTTGAGCCTGCGGGAGGCGGAGGTGCTGGAGCTGGTGGCGGCGGGGTTGTCGAACCAGCAGATCAGCAAGCGGCTGTTCCTGAGCCAGGCGACCGTGAAGTCCCACCTGGTGCACGTCTACGCCAAGCTCGGCGTGGACAACCGCACGGCGGCGGTCGCGGCGGCCCGGGAACGCGGCCTCATCCGCCCGTGACGTCCAGGCACGCCCGGATCGCGGCCCGGTAGACGTCGGCCGCCAGGTCGCGGTGGCGTGGTCCGGCCTGGCTGAAGTGCTCCAGCGACACCCCGCTGTTGATCTCCAGCACCGACGGCCGGCCGTCCACCCAGGCGATGTCCACGCTGGCGAACCGCAGTTCCAGCGCCCGCATCGCGGCCAG
The DNA here is from genome assembly GCF_003634995.1 of Saccharothrix variisporea. Classification (GTDB taxonomy): domain Bacteria; phylum Actinomycetota; class Actinomycetes; order Mycobacteriales; family Pseudonocardiaceae; genus Actinosynnema; species Actinosynnema variisporeum. The sequence goes on from NZ_RBXR01000001.1 coordinate 2,520,105, forward strand.
GGCCATCTCCTCCAGCACCCCGGCCCGGTCCGGCCGCACGTCCAGCTCCGGCCGGGCGCCGAACTTGAGGTTGTGCCGCCACTCCCCCGCCGCGATCGCCTTCCGGTACGCCAGCAGCACCTCGCCGTCCAGCACGACCAGCCGGAACTCGTCCTCGATGGGCAGCAGCGGCGACACCGCGATGGCCCGGTACCGGCCCGCCAGGTACGACAGGCCCTCCCGCGCCTCGGCTTCGTCCCGCGCCCGCAGCACGTCCACGCCGCTGCTCTCCCGGTGCGGCTTGAGCACGGCGGGCAGGCCCACCAGGCGTCGGGTGAGGGCCACGGGGTCGTGGTCGGTGGCGAAGCGCAGCAGGTGGTGGGGCACGGCGGCCACGCCCCGGTCGGCCAGCAGGGTCGCCGTGGCCACCTTGTCGGTCGCGACCTGCGCCGACGACGCCGTGTTGAGCGGGAAGACCTGGCCGATCACCAGGAAGCGGCGGTCGTCGGAGACCACCTCGGCCAGCCAGTGGTCCGAGTGCCAGCGCACCTTGGCACCGTGCTCCGCGCACGCCTGCTCGACCTGGGTCACGAAGTGCCGCAGACCGGTCTGCGGAAAACGCCCGTCCACGCGCCATAGCGAAGCATGGGCACGACATGATGTCCCAATGAGGATCGTCGTGGTGGGCGCAAGCGGTCTGGTCGGGCGACACATCGTGGCGGTTCTCCACGAACGGGGGCACCAGGCGACCACCGTCGCGCGCACGCCCGGCCCGGACGTCGACCACGCGTTGGACGCCACGAAGGACACGCCCCCGCTCGAAGGCCACGACGGGGTGGTGTTCGCAGCCGGTGTGGATGATCGGAACATCCCTCGCAAACCCGCCTACCCCACCTTCCACGCGGGCAACGTCGAACCGGTCGCCCGGCTCCTGGGTGCCGCGCGTGACCACGGCCTCACCAGGGCCGTTGTGCTGGGGTCGTACTACACGCACTTCCACCGCACCCACCCCGAGTGGCGGCTGGCAGCGCTGCACCCCTACATCCGCAGCCGGGTCGAGCAGGCGCGGGCCGCCCGTGAGGCCGCCGGCGCGGACCTGCCGGTGGCCGTGCTGGAGCTGCCGTTCGTGTTCGGGCGCGCGGGTGACCGGCTGCCCAACTGGGCCGAGCCGCTGGAGAAGTGGGTCACGTCGCGGTCGCCGTTGGTCGCGCCGCCCGGCGGGAGTGCGGCGACCACCGCCCGGCGGGTCGCGGAGGTGGCGGTGCGGGCGTTGGAGGACCGGTCCGGCGAGGACATCCCGGTCGGCGACGAGAACCTCACCTGGCGGGAGATGTTCGGGCGCATCGCGGACGCCACCGGTCACCCCCGGCGGGTCCGGAGCCTCCCGGCCGGTGTCGTCAAAGCCGCTTTGCGGCTCACCGGAGTCGTGCACGCGTTGCAGGGCAAGGAGTCCGGGCTGGACCCGGCGCACCTGCCGGACCTGCTGCTGCGCGAACTGTTCCTCGGTGAAGGCACCCCGGGTGCGATCGAGGGGGCGTTGGGCGAGACCTTCACACGGTGACCAGCGCGGGCCGGATCACCTTGCGCACCAACCACACCGACGCCGGCAACCCCACGACGGCGCTCGCGTACCCCATGACGGCCATCGTCACCACCAGGCCGCGCGCGTCCCCCGAGTCGGCGACCGCGAGCCACCCGATCACGATCACCAGCACGAAGTAGGCGAGGTTCAACCCGACCGCCGCACCGCCGCGCCCGACCTGCTGCACCACGGTCAACGCGACCAGCACCAGCCCGTTGCAGCCGAACGTCGGTCCCATGATCGCGAGGAAGTCCCGGACCTCCGCCACGACCGCCGGGTCCGCCGCCATCAGGTCCGCCAACGGCACCCCGTAGAGCACGAACACCACCGTCACCACCGCGTACCCGGCGGTCGCGAGCACCATCCCGCGCCGGAACGCCGCCGCCGCGACCGACCGGTCGCCGCCGGCCACGCCCTGGTTGACCAGCACCGCGATCGCCGACCCGAACCCGATGGCGGGCACCAGCACGGCGGTCTGGAGGGTGTACCCGGCGTTGAAGCCGGCCACCGCCGCCGGACCGTCGATCGCGACGATCCGCACCAGCAGCAGGTTCACCACGAACAGCAGGACGTAGGTGGCGGCCACCGGCAACCCCACGCCCGCCGCCAGCCGCACCACGTCTTCCGGCCACTTCCGCACCCCGGCCCACGTCACCAGCCCGGCCCGCGTGACCAGCCACAACCCCGCGGCCAACTCCACCGCGCCCGCGACCCCGGCCACCACCGGCACCCCCGCCAACCCCGAGGCGAACACCGCCACCCCGACGGTCGTCAGCACCACGTAGGTCAGCGTCAGCCCGAACGCCGACGCACCCCGCCCGACCCCGCGCAGCACGGCCGAGCACAGCTCGCCGCCGAGCCGGAAGGACCCGACCAGCACCATCGCCACCAGGAACGACCGGAACCGCTCCGCCTCGGCCGGCGCCACGTCCACCAGCCCGCCCAACGCCCCCGCCGACGCGATCAACGCCGCCGCCAGCACCGCGTAGGTCGCGACGCCCAGCGCCAGCAGCCCGCCGTAGTACCCGGCCACCGCGCCCGGTTCCCCCGCTCCGACCCGCCGCGCGGTAGCCACCTGCAACGCCACGGCGAACCCGTTCACCACGGCCACCAGCAGGAACTCGGCCGGGGCGTACAGGGCCTGCACGTACAGCGCACCGCCACCCATCCGCCCGATCAAGGCGACCACGACCACCTGGCCGACGAGCATCAACGCCGTCTGCAAGGCCATCGGCACGGCCAGCGCCGCGATCCGCCGGTATCGCACAGCAACCCCCCGAGTCGTCCGGACGGATCATCCCGCGCCGGGGTCGCACGCCACTGGGGAACGGCTGGACGCGCGCTCCACCCGTTCGGCCCAATCTCGGCGGGCCGGTTGATTTGATCGTGGATCGCGGGAAACATTGATCGGGCCTTGGGGGAATCAGTCCACAGCGGACAGACACGGTGGACGGGCGACACGAGGACCAGGTTGGGGGCCTGTACCAGTGCAGAACGCGTTCTTGGCGAAAACGACGCGATTAGTCATTGCGGAACACCGAACGCTTTTCCGGATCGGGCTGCGGAAAATCCTGGACGACACCGCCGGAATGGAGGTGGTGCACCAGGTCGACACCTACGAGGGGCTCGCCCGGCACGCCGCCGAGGAGCCGGACGTGGTCGTGATCGGCGCGCTGGCGGACGTGCCGCGACCGCCGGTGGCCGCCCGGCGGTTCCTGGACTGCCGGACCTCCGACCGGACCGCCGTGCTCGTCGTGGACGACCGGGCCGTGCTGCCCGCCGCGCCGCGCGTGGGGGTGCTGCGACCGGCCGCCGGGCCGGACGAGTTCCTCAGCGCGATCCGGATGCTGGCCGCCGGGTACGCCTTCTCCGCCCGCGCCGAACCGGCCGACCCGGTCGAGCCGCCCGAGCAGATCACCCCGCGGGAGACCGACGTGCTGCGGCTGCTGGTCAGCGGCCAGACCAACTCCGAGATGGCGCGCGAGCTGTCGCTGACCGAGAGCACGGTGAAGTTCCACGTGCAGAACCTGCTGCGCAAGCTGCGGCTGCCCAACCGGGCCAGCGCGGTCGCCTACGCCTACGAGACGGGCCTGATCAGCGTCGGCGAGCTGCCCACGCAGGCGCGGAGGCCCTAGCGGTGCGGCACAGCAGTGACAGCCGGCATGGGGACGGCCGGCGTGGTGACGGCCGGTCCGGGGAGCGGATGCTGGTGGCTGCCGTGGTCGCGGTGGCCGGGGTGGCGGTGGCGCAGTTGGCCGTGGTCGGGCTGGTAGTGGGCCTGGTGGTCGGGTTGCGGCCGACCCGGGTGGAGGTCGGTGTCCGGTGACCTCGCACCAAGTGGTCCTCCTGCTCATCGCGCTGGCCGTGATCGTGACCCTGGCCCGGCTCATGGGTGCGCTGGCCAGGCGGCTCGCGCAGCCGGCCGTGGTCGGCGAGATCGTCGCGGGAGTGCTGGTCGGGCCGACGCTGTTCGGCGGCGCGATCGCGGACGTCGTGTTCCCGGCGGACATCCGGCCCATGCTCGGGTCGCTGGCCAACGTGGGCCTGGTGTTCTTCATGTTCCTGGTCGGGCTGGAGTTCGACCGGGAGCTGTTGCGCGGGCGGGCCACAGCGGTGGCGTCGGTGGCCGCCGGGTCGATGCTGGTGCCGTTCGTGCTCGGCGTCCTGCTGGCGCTGACGATGGCCGACGACCGCGTCGGTTTCGTGCTCTACCTCGGCACGGCGATGGCGGTCACTGCGTTCCCCGTGCTGGCGCGGATCATCACCGACTTCCGGCTCGGCGGCACCCGCCTGGGCGCGCTCGCGCTGGGCAGCGCCGCCGCGGGTGACCTGGTGGCGTGGTCGATGCTGGCGGTGGCCATCGCGACCCTGGGCGCGGGCTCGCCGGACCAGTGGCGGCTGCTGCTGGCCGTGCCGCTGGTGGCGGTGAGCTTCCTGGTCGTGCGGCCGGTGCTGGCCAAGCTGAGCCGCACCCGGGACCTGTTCGCCGCCGTGCTGGTCGGGCTGCTGGTGTGGAGCGCGCTGGCGGAGTGGATGGGGCTGCACTTCATCTTCGGCGCGTTCCTGTTCGGCCTGGTCATGCCGCGCGACCCGGAGCTGCGGGCGGCGGTGACGAGCCCGGTCGAGCAGGTCGGCCGGGTGCTGCTGCTGCCGGTGTACTTCGTGGTGGCCGGGCTGAAGGTGGACCTGTCCGGGCTCGCCGTGGGCTGGGTCGGGTTCGCGCTGATCATGGCGGTGGCCGTGGGCGGCAAGTTCACCGGCGCGGTGCTGGGCGCGCGGCTGGCCGGCGTCGGCTGGCGGCAGTCGGTGGCGCTGGGCACGCTGATGAACACCCGCGGCCTGACCGAGCTGGTGATGCTGGGCATCGGGCTGGAACTGGGGCTGCTGGGCCCCGACCTCTACTCGCAGCTCGTGCTGATGGCCGTCGTCACCACGATGATGACCGGACCGCTGCTCAAGCTCGTCTACCTGCGCAAACGCACCCCGGTGCCGGAACCGGTCAACTGATCCCGGCGGGCAGGTCCAGTTCCCGCTCGACGGTGCTCACGCCGGCCACCGGGCCGGCGTGGGCGAGCGGGCGGTCCGGGAGCGCGGTGGACCGGCTGCTCGCCCACGTCCTGGACGGGCTCACGCCGCGGCGCTGATGGCCCGCGCGAACTTGACGACCCGTTCCGCCTGCACCCGGGCCGACTCGCGGGTGGTCTCGTCGACCGCCAGGGTGCCGCCGCCGTCGTGGTGGGCGGTGCCGTAGGGGTTGCCGTCCACGAACTTGTGCGGGTGGGTGTAGCCGGGGGCCACGACGATGCCGCCGAAGTGGTGGAAGGTGTGGGTCAGCGCGAGGATCGTCGACTCCTGGCCGCCGTGCAGCGTGCCGGTCGAGGTGAAGCCGCTGTAGACCTTGTCCGCCAGCAGGCCCTGCTGCCACACGCCGCCGAGGGTGTCCAGGAACTGCTTGAGCTGCGAGGCGATGTTGCCGAACCGGGTCGGCGACCCCATGATCACCGCGTCGGCCCACACGAGGTCGTCCGCGGTGGCTTCCGGGATGTCGGCGGTGGCCTCGGCGTTGGCCTTCCACTCCGGCTTGGCCTCCACCACCGCGCGCGGCGCGAGCTCGGCGACCTTGCGCAGCCGCACCTCCGCGCCGAGCTTCTCGGCGGCGTCCGCCATCTCCTGCGCGATCGCCGCCACGCTGCCGGTGGCGGAGTAGTACACGATCGCGACCTTGACCTGGCTGTTCACTACGTCCCCCAAGGGTGTCCGGTGATCACTTCCGACGATCACGGTATAGTCACCTGTAGAGATAGTCAAATATGGTGACTATCACTTCTGTGGACCACTGGAGGAGACGTGCGCCGCAGCGAGCGGAAGCGGACCGACCCCGACCTCGGCGTGCTCACCAGCCGGCTGCTGTTCGCCGTGCAGGAGGAGCTGTTCACCACGCTGGCCGAGCGCGGGCACCCCGACCTGCGCCCCCAGCACGGCGCGGTGATGGCCTACCTGGACGCCGAGGGCACCCGCGCCACCGACCTCGCCCGGCACTCCGGCCAGCACAAGCAGGTCATCGGCAAGCTGCTGGACGAGCTGGAAGCCCTCGGCTACGTCCGGCGCCTCCCCGACCCCACCGACCGGCGGGCCAAGCTGGTCGTGCCGACGGAGAAGGGGCTCGACCACATGGCCGAGTCCGACGCGATCATGGCCGCGATGGACGCCCGGCACGCGGAGGCGTTCGGCGCGCAGCGGTACGCGGACTTCAAGCGCATGTACGCGGAGCTGACCGACCGCCAACGGGCCTGGCGTCCCCGCGGATAGGTTGGGGGCCATGGCCTACAGCGGGTTCGACCACCGCCTCCTCGACGCGTTCCGCCGCGCGGGCGTCTCCTGGACCCGCACGTACGTGGTGCAGCGGGTGTTGCGGGCGGTGAGCGGGACGTCGTTGTTCAGCAGGCACGTGTCCGCGTTGGCCGGGATGGCGTCCGAGCTGCCCCGGACGCGGGTGGTGCTGGAGAACTTCGCCGACACCGCGCAGCCGCGGATCTCGCTGCTGCGGTCGCTGTGCGAGGGGACGCGGGCGGCGGTCGAGCGCGGGATCGGGCGGTGGGGACCGGACGCCGTGCTGCTGGACGTGCGGCACGTGCTCGACTCGGTGATCGCGGACCTCGACGACCAGGTGCGCATCCCGATGGGGCGGCGGCGGGAACTGGCGCGGGAGGCTGCGGCGTCGGTCGGCGCCCTGCTGCCGGAGGTGAGGCGGTTCCTCGAGGCGACCTTCACGGCCGTGTGGGACGGGCCCGAGTCCTGGAACACGGTCGCCGGGCTGGACCTGCTGTCCGACGAGCTGGCCTGCCTGGTCGCCGCGACCGACCGCGACCACGACACGCTGTGCCGCGACCTCGCCGACCTGGCCGACCGGGTGGGCCGCGCCGACCGGCTCGACGCCCGGTCCGTGCTGGACCTCCTGCTGCCGCCGCCCCGGCGGTACCGGGTGGCGGTCGTCGTGCACGGCGCCACCGCGCTGTCCCACCTGGCGGTGCTGGACCCGACCGCCACGACGGCCGCGTTGACCGAGCCCGAGCGGCTGGGGTTCGGGTCGGTGAACCGGTTGCGCGCGTTCGTGCGCGAGGTGCCCACGCACGGTGCCGCCTGCCTGGCGTCCTGCCAGGTGGACGCCGTGGACGTGCCCAGCGCCGGTCGGGCCGCGCGGCGGACGATGTCCGAGCTGCTGGACCAGTACATGGCCGGGCACCGGCTGGTCACGCTGTCCCTGGGCGACGACGTGCTGGTGTCCGATGTGGACAGGCAGGTCCGGCACCTGCCGCCGCGCCGCACCACCGTGAAACGCGCCGATCCCCTGGTCCCGGGCTGGCCCCGCACCCTGCGCAACGGCCTGCGGATGGCGCACGTGGCCCGCGTGACCGAGGCTCCCCTGCCGGCCGCCGCGCTGGCGTGGGCGGCGCTGGAGGCGTGCGGTCTGGAGAACCGGGGCGACCTGGCGGCGGCGTTGGCCTTGCAGGCGTTGCGGCAGCAGGTTGTCGAGGCGCACCAGCAGTTGCACCAGTCGGCCACCGCCGTCGTCCGCGCCGCCCGGTCGCGGGTGGAAGTGCTGGAACAGCGCAGTGCGGCGCTGGACCGGGCGTTGGACGCGTGCCCACCGGACCACCCCGACTACCCGCCCCTACGCGCCCGCGCCGACCGTGCACGCGCCGAACTGCTTGCCGCACAGGAACACCAGCGCGCGGCCGACCGGGACCTGACCGCGAACCTGGCCGTGGTCAACGCCTACGCCAAGTGCGACGGCTTCACCCGCCTGCACGACCTCAACACGTGGGTGGACGTCCTGCTGCCCGCCAGACCCACCGACCCACCCGCGTTGACCGCCGCCCGCGAGGCCCTGGCCGCGACCCTGCCGCACACCTCGCCCCTGGCGGCCCAGCAGATCGCCGACTGGTCCCACCGGCTGGCCGACCCGACGGCGTGCGCGGCCTGGCTCCAGGACTGCCGGCAACGCATGGCGACCTTCCTGGACGCCCTCTACACCGCGCGCAACCTGACCTTCCACTCCGGGCAGTTCCGCGCCGAGGGCGACCTGGTGCTGGGCACCGGCGGGTCGCACGTGGTCGACTTCTCGCTGGAGGTCCTGGGCAACTGGTACCGCAACACCCCCGACCCGGACACCGCGGCCGCCACCATCATCACCGAACTGGCCCAACGCCACCGCTCGATCCAGGCCCGCCTGCGCAAGCGCACCAAGCCCCTGCACACCCTCGACGTGGCCCACCTGACCGGCCCACCACCCACGGACATCTGGGGCAGGCCCTGACCACGACCACCCAGCCCGCCCAGCCCGCCCAGCCCGCCCAGCCCCAGCCCGCCCAGCCCAGCCCGCCGCCCAGCCCAGCCTCCCGCCCAGCCCAGCCCAGCTCAGCCAGGCCCGGCCCCGCTCGGGTCGAGGTGTCCGTCTGCCGGAGCCGTGGGTCGCCGTAGGCTCGACGGCGTGGAGTCGACCCGCATCGACCGCTGGCTGTGGGCGGTCCGGCTGACCAAGACGCGTCCGGACGCGGCGGCGGCGTGCCGCGGCGGGCACGTGCGGATCAACGACAAGCCCGCCAAGCCCGCCAGCACCGTGGTCCCGGGTGACCAGGTGCGGGCCCGGGTCGGCGACACCACGAAGGTGGTCGAGGTCGTGCGGGTCATCCAGAAGCGGGTGGGCGCGGCCGACGCCGCCACCTGCTACCTCGACCGCACTCCCCCGCCGCCGCCCGAACTGCCCGTCGCCCGGCGCGACCGGGGCGCGGGCCGGCCGACCAAGCGCGAGCGCCGGGTCCTGGACAAGTTCCGCACGCAAGGCCTCTGACTACGCGCAAGGCCTCTGACTGCGCCGAACGGCCCATACCCGCGGACAAAGGTCCACACAACCCTACGTACGGGTCTGGTGGCGGCGCGTCACGACTGGTTGTTTGGGTAGCGGGAGCCTCCCTGTCACCGGCTCCCGATTTTCCCTGTACACAAGGAGATCACCATGCTCGTGCGAAAGGTCGCACGCGCCGCCGTGGTCGCGCTGGGGATGCTGCTGCCGCTCGTCGCGGTCGCCGCTCCCAGCGCGTCGGCGGAGGCCGCGCAGCCCCAGGCGCTGGTGCGCACCCTGTACTACGACACCAGCCAGGCCCAGGAGTTCGCGGCGGACTGGGACAAGGCGGCGGCGAACTGGAACGCCTCCGTGGTCAACGTCCGGCTCGTCAAGAAGTCGGCGGGCACGCCCACCAACATCCGGATCTACGCCGACAACGGCTGGCCGCGCGCCTACGTGTCGTCGCTGGGCAACGGCACCGTCTACATGGGCCGCCAGGCCGTCCAGCAGGGCTACTACCGGCCGCGCATCTCGACCCACGAGATCGGCCACATCCTGGGCCTGCCGGACCGGCGCACGGGCCTGTGCGCCGACCTGATGTCGGGCTCCAGCGCCCCGGTGTCCTGCAAGAACGACCTGCCCAACTCGGCCGAGCGCGCCGAGGTCGACCGCAACTTCGCCGGCTCGCTCGCCGCGTCGGAGGACGTGCGGGCGGCGGGCTTCACAGGCCGTTCGGCCACGGAGTGCTACGTGTTCTGACCGCACGGCCCGTGGGGCGGACCACCACCCGCCCCACGGGTCGGCTGCCGTCCCGGCGGTCGCTCGACCCGAACCACCCGCAACCGCGTTGAACCCGGCGCGCACGACCCGGTAGAAGGGGAAGCGTGGAGTTCCGGGTCTTCGGTGCGGTCGAGGCCGTCGCCGACGGCGTGCGGCTCGACCTGGGGCACGCCCGCCAGCGGAGCGTGCTCGCCGCGCTCCTGGTGGACCTCGACCGGCCCGTGCCCGCCGAACGGCTCATCGACCGCGTGTGGGGCGACAAGCCACCCTTACGGGCAGAAGGCGTGCTCAGGACGTACGTGTCACGCCTGCGCCGCGTCCTCGGGTCCGCGATCGTCCGGCGCGACGGCGGCTACCTCCTGGACGCCGAGCCGGACGACGTGGACCTGCACCGCTTCCGCGACCTGACCGCCCGCGCCCGCCGCCTGGACGACTCCGGGCAGGCGCTCGAGCTGGTCGAACAAGCCCTCGCGCTGTGCACCGGCGACCCGTTCGCGGGTCTGGGCACCCCGTGGTTCGAGGCCGAGCGGCAGGCGGTGGCCGCCGAGCTCGACGCCGCGCAAGCCCACCGGGTGGACCTCGCCCTGCGCGTCGGACGGCACACCGAACTGCTCGCCGAACTGCCCCTCCGCGCCGCCGAACGGCCCTGGGACGAGCGGCTGGCCGGGCAGCTCATGCTCGCCCTCTACCGGGCCGGCCGGGCGGCGGACGCGTTGCGGCAGTACCGCACGACCCGGGACGCGCTGGTCGAGCACCTGGGCACCGAACCCGGCCCCGAGCTGCGCGAACTGCACCGGCGCGTCCTCGACTCCGATCCCCGGCTCACCGGGTCCGGTCGCCGGGTGCCGCAGCTGCTGCCCGCCGCGCCGGCCGCGTTCACCGGTCGGGAGCGGGAACTGGCCGCGCTGGACGTGCTGCTGGACCGCGCCCCCGTCGCCGTGGTCACCGGGGGCGGCGGGGTGGGCAAGACGTGGCTGGCGCTGCGCTGGGCGCACGGCCACCGCGACGACTTCCCCGACGGCCGCCTGCACGTGGACCTGCGCGGCTTCGACCCGGTCGCCGAGCCGCTCGCGCCGGACGCGGTGGTGCGCGGGTTCCTCGGCGCGCTCGGGGTGCCGCCGCGCGAGGTGCCCGCCGAGCCGGACGCCCAGGCGGCCCTGTACCGGGACCTGACCGCGGACCGGCGGCTGCTGGTCGTGCTGGACAACGCCCGCGACACCGGCCAGGTCGCGCCGCTGCTGCCCGGCGGCACGTCGTGCGCGGTGCTGGTGACCAGCAGGCACCGGCTGACCGGGCTGGTCGCGACGCGGGGCGCGGTGCCCGTGCCGGTGGACGTCCTGGACGAGCCGCAGGCGGCCGACGTGCTGGCCCGTCACCTGGGCGCGGACCGGGTGGCCGCCGAGCCCGAGGCCGCCGACGTCCTGGCCCGGCACGGCGGTGGCCTGCCGCTGGCGCTGGGCGTGCTGGCCGCTCGCGCGAAGGCCGCGCCGCACGTGCCGCTGGCGGCGCTGGCGGAGGAGGTCCGCGAGGCCCGGTTGGACGCCCTGGACACCGGTGACCTGCCGACCAGCCTGCGGGCGGTGTTCTCGGCGTCCCTGCGGGTGCTCGGCGCGGACGCGGTGCGGTTGTTCGGCCTGCTCGGGCTCGTGCCGGGGCCGGACGTGGGCGTGCCCGCGGCGGCGGCGCTGGCGGACCGGCCCGTGCCGCTGGTCCGGCGGGCGCTGCGCGAACTGGAGGACGCGCACCTGGTGCAGCAGCACGTGCCCGGCCGGTACCGGATGCACGACCTGGTCCGCCTGCACGCGCGCGAACTGGCCGACGACCCGGCCGCTTTGGAGCGGCTGTGCGACCACTACTGCCACGTGGCGTCGGTCGCGGCGGCCATGTTCACCCCGGGCGAGCCGCACCGCCGGCCGCCCGTGCCGCCGCTCGTGGGTCCCGAGCCGGAGTTCGCCGATCACCGGGAGGCGGCGCGGTGGGTGGACGAGGAACGCGCGTGCCTGCTCGCCATCGCGGTGCACGGGCAGCCCCGGCACGCCGCGCACCTCTCCCGAGCCCTGGCCCGCTACCTCGACACGTCCGCGCAGGTGCACGACGCGTTGGCGCTGCACACCGTGGCCGCCGAACGGACCGGTGACGGGTTCGCGCTGACCAACCGCGGGTTCTGCCTGACCCGCCTGGGCCGGCCCGAGGAGGCGTTGCCGTTCCTGCGCCGGGCGCAGGCGGTCGTGGGCGACGACCTGGCGTTGGAGAACCTGGTCTACACCCAGCTCGGCATCACCGTGGGCGGGCTGGGCCGGCACGAGGAGGCGGCCGAGTTCCACGCGCGGGCGCTGGCGGCGGCGCGGCGCGGCGGGTTCCGGCACAGCGTGGCCGTGGCGCAGATCAACTGCGGCGACCAGGACATCCGCTTCGGCCGCTACGAGCAGGCCCGGCTGCGGTTGCAGGAGTCCGTGGACATCGCGCGCGAGCTGGGCGACTGGGGGTTGGGCGCGGTCGCGTTGAGCACTTTGGGCGTCCTGCACGGGTACTTGGGCGACAAAGCCGAGGCCGACGAGTGCTTCGAGCAGGCGTTGAAGTACTCCAGCGATCGGGTGGGGATGTTGCGGATGGGCATGCTCTTCGACGCCGCCGCCACCAAGCACCGGCTGTACGGCCCCGAAGCCGCCCTGCCGCGGTACCGGGAGGCGCTGGACTTCAGCCGCCGGACCGGCTACCAGGCCGAACAGGTGCGGGTCCACACCGCGCTGGCCGGGGCGCTGCGCGAGCTGGGACGGGCGGAGGAGGCGGCCGAGCACGCCGCACGGGCCGAGGAGTTGCGCGCGAACCTCCGGTAAAAGTGCTCAGAGGGTGAGCACTTTGGCGCGGAGGATGGTTCTCATGTTGCGAGGATTCACCACCATCACCTACTTCGCCGACGACCTCACCGCCGCCCGCGAGTGGTACGCCGAGGTGCTCGGCATCCAGCCCTACTTCGCCCGGGACGTCGACGGCGTGCCCGCCTACGTCGAGTTCCGGATCGGCGACTACCAGCACGAACTGGGCATCGTGAACCGCCGGTTCGCCGAGCCCGCGCCGCGGGAGCCCGGCGGCGCGATCGCGTACTGGGCCGTGGACGACGTGCACGCGGCGTTCGAACGGCTGCTGGCGCTGGGCGCGACGGTGTACCGCGAGCCGATCGAGCGGGGTCCGGGATTCGTCACCGCGTCCGTGGTCGACCCGTTCGGCAACGTCCTCGGTGTCATGTTCAACCAGCACTACCTCGACGTGCTGGGGGCGTGACGTGGACACCTTCGGCGCACCGGACGCCGTCCACTGGCGGGCGTGGCTGGCGGAGAACGCCGGATCCGCCAGGGAGGTCTGGCTGGTGCTGCACCACAAGGACAGCCCCACCCCGAGCGTCCGCTACGCCGAGGCGGTCGAGCAGGCGCTGTGCTTCGGCTGGATCGACGGCCACCACCGCGGCAACGACGAGCACTCGTCCCGCCTGCGCTTCACCCCGCGGACACCGCGCAGCACGTGGAGCCGGGTCAACCGGGAGCGGGCCGAGCGGATGATCGCGGCCGGGCTCATGACACCGGCCGGGCAGGCCGTGATCGACTCGGCGAAGGCGTCGGGGACGTGGAACCCGGTGCCCGACCCGGACACCGTGCCGGACGACCTCCGCACGGCCCTCGAAGGCTGCGCGCCGGCCCGCGACCACTTCGCCGCGTTCCCGCCGTCGACCAAGCGGCTGATCGTGGCGTGGGTGGTCGGGGCGAAGAAGGCCGAGACGCGCGAGCGGCGCATCGCGCGGACCGTGGAACTGGCCGCGACCGGCGTGCGCGCCCGCTGACTTTGCCGCCCGCGCACCACCCTTGTCCGCCGCCGCACGGGGTCCCCCGCCGACGTTCCGCCCGAGGCCCGGGAGACAGCAGACTCCCGGTGGACCCGGGGAAAGGACCGCGATGACGACGCTGTCGGACACCACCAGCTGGCTGCCCTTGGACGGCCTGGCGCCCGGCTTCGACCAGAACAAGGCACCGGTGGTCGGTGACCTGGACGGGCGGACCTTCGACCTGGGCGGACGGCGGGTGCGGTTCGCGGGCGGCGAGGTCGAGTGGGACGGCGGGACGCACCCGTGCGAGACGTTCCTGGTGGACGACGGGCTGTACTACAGCCAGTTCCACACGGGGGCGCGGGAGGCGTTCTCCCTGTTCCTCGACCTGCGTTCGGACAGCTCCCTCCTGGTGACCACGACGATCAACGGCAGCGGGACACCGCGGGTCACCCAGGAGTTCACGGCGTCCGGCGGCCCGGCCCCGAGCCGTTCGCTGATCGGGCGGCGGGCGATGTGGGTCTACAGCGCGGACCACGCCTACGAGCACATCTACCTGAGCCCGCACTGGTACACGTGGCAGTGCCTGGCGGGCCCGGAGAAGGGGCTGGCCGACACCGACGAGAACACCACGTACGAACTGCGGCCGGGGATCTACGTGTTCGCGTGGCGGGAGAAGGTCATCCCGTGCGCGGCGGTGACCGTGGCCGACCACCGGGACGTCACGCGGCTGCGGTCGCACGGGGCGTTGTTCGGACTGGACGAAACGGGCACGACGCCCACGCACTTCACCTTCGGCGCCCACGGCCGCCTGCTGAGCGTGCAACCCGCTCTAGGGGGTGTCGTGGGCAAGCAGGAGAGTGCGTAACAGGCCCGCCAGGGCCTCGCGCTCGACCGGTGACAGCGGGGCGAGGAGGGTTTCCTCGTTGGCGACGTGGCCGACCAGGACGGCGTCCACCACCTCGCGGCCGGCGTCGGTCAGGCGGACGCGCACCAGGCGGCGGTCCGAGGGCGACTGGGCGCGGCGCACGAAGCCCCTGGCCTCCAGGCGGTCGATCCGGTTGGTGATCGCGCCGGAGGTCACCATCGCGGACTTGAGCAGCGCGCCGGCGGTGAGCTCGTACGGGGCGCCCGCCCGGCGCAGGCTGGCCAGGACGTCGAACTCCCACCGCTCCAGGTCGTGGGTGGCGAAGTAGTCCTTCAGGCGGCGCTCGAACACCCGCGCCAGCCGCAGCACGCGGCCGACCACGTGCATCGGGGACACGTCCACGTCGGGGCGCTCGTCCCGCCACTGGTCGGTCAGCTCGTCGACGGCGTCCCGCTCGGCTCCCACGACGTCCCTCCCCCTGCGTGGCCGTCGAGCAGCCTAGCGAACGCCGGGTTCCTCGCCGTCCGACTCCGACCAGGGCGGCACTTCCTCCGCGAGCTCGCGGTAGTGGTCGACCTCCTGCGGGGTCGGGTCCACGCCCACCTCCTCGGCGAACTCCTCCGGGTCCTCGGGGTGCGACTCGGGGTGCGGCTCGCTCATCGCAACCACCTCCGGCCGAGGGGTGCCCTCGGCCACAAGGCGGAAACGTCCTCGCCGGTCGTGCCGTGGGCGGTCGCGTTACGTGAATGAACTCACTGATCAACGAGGTTTGAAGCCGAGAACCGACGCATACCGTGTACGCCGTTCGCAGGGCACGTCGAGGCCCCGAGGATCGTACATCAGGGAGCTTCGAGATGTTCCGCGCGTTGCGCGGCCGCAACTACCGCCTGTGGGCCGTGGCCGACCTCGTGTCGGTCACCGGCACGTGGATGCAGTTGATCGGCCTCAACTGGGTTGTCATGGAGCGCACCGGCTCCGCCGCGTCGGTCGGCCTGTCCGTGCTCGCGGGCACGCTGCCGTCGGTGCTGCTGGGGCCGTGGGCGGGCGCGCTGGCCGACCGGTTGCCGGTGAAGAGGATCATCCTGGCGTGCCAGTCGCTGCACGCCCTGATCGCCGCCGTGCTGGCGTTCGCGGTGTGGCGGGAGGCCCCGGTCCCGGTGCTGTTCGCGTTGACCGCGACCGCCGGGCTGGTGTCGGTGTTCGACGGCCCGGCGCTGGGCCGGTTCGGGGCACAGGTCGTCTCCCGCGAGGACCTCGGCAACGCCCTGGCGCTCGGCTCGGTGCTCAGCTCGACCGGCCGCATCCTCGGCATGAGCAGCGCCGCCGTCCTGGCCGCGGCGCTGGGGACGCCCGCGCTGTTCCTGATCAACGCGGTGAGCTTCCTCGCCGTGGTGGTCGCCGTGCTGTCGATGCGCACCCGCGAACTGCACGTGTTGGCCGCCAGCCCGCGCGAGCAGGCCGGGGTGCGGGCCGGGTTGCGGTACATCGGCGCGTCCGGGCGGCTGGTGCTGCTGTTCGCGCTGGGCTTCGTGCTGTCCAGCCTGGGCCGCAACTACCAGGTGACGATGGCCGCGATGAGCGACAGCGCCACCCACTACGGCCTGCTGTCCACGGTGTTCGCCATCGGCACCGTGGTGGGCGGCTTGGCGGCGTCGGCGTGCCGGAAGTTGACCCTGCGACTGCTGCTGGTGGCGGCGGGCGTGACGAGCGTGTTCCAGGCGATCGGCGGCGTGATGCCCGGGACCTGGGGTTTCGCTCTGGTGCTGCTGCCCATCGCGGCCGGGGCGGTGATCATCGACACGACCATGAGCACCCGGCTGCAACTGGACACGGCGGACGGGATGCGCGGCCGACTGCTCGCGGTGAACCACGCCGTGGGCGCGGCGGCGGGCGCGGTCGGCGCACCTCTGCTGGGCTGGCTGTGCGAGCACCTGGGCGCCCCGGAAACGCTGGTACTGGCCGGAACCCTCACCCTCATCGCGACCGCCTTCGCCGCCACCGTCTTCGCCGCACCGGCACACCGGCGGGCAGCCCTGGCCCACCGAGTCCTCCGCCGCCCGCTCCCAGCCGCTCCCCCGCCGGGACATGCACACGGCAGCACTCGGCCGAGCACTGTGGTGGCGGCGGCGCAACGGCACCGGCGGCAGGCGCGAGTCGGGGTTCGGCGGGTGCGGGAACGCGCGGTGGTCGGCCGGCGCTAACAAGCGCGGCGCGGCCTCCGGTGGCGCGGCCTCCGGTGGCACGGCCTTCCGGTGGGGTGGCCTCCGGCCCCCGGAACGATCATCCCACGAGCCACCGACATTTCGGCGCGCGCAAGCTGAGAACCGAGAACCGCACCGCGCCCGCCCCAGGTCGAACGGGAGCGGGCGCGGTGTGCGGCTCGGCTTGCATGGTGACGCCTCCGGGTGACGCCTACGGGGTGACGCCGAACTGCTTGGCCAGGTCCGTCAGCATGGCGTTGGCGCCCTGGAGGCTGACCGCCGTGAACCAGGTGGCGTCGTTGACGTCCACGACCTTGCCCTTGAGGGTGCCCCACAGCGGGTTCGTCTGGAACTTCTCCTTGGGGTCCTCGGCGTTCTTCGTCTCGTCCTGGTAGGCCGCCACGAAGATCATGTCCGCGTCCAGCTTGGTGATGTCCTCCTGGCTGAGGTTCACCGAGATCTTGTCCTTGACGTCCGGCTGACCGTCCGGACGGGACAGACCGGCGTCGGCCATCACGATGCCGGGGTAGGAGGCGCTGCTGTAGAGGCGGACGGTCGGCTCGCCCTCCACGAAGCGGACCACCGAGACCTTGGCGTCCTTGCCCAGCTTGGACTTGATCTCGTCGCCGATGCGCTTGGCGCGCTTCTCGTAGTCGCCGATCTTCTGCTCGGCCAGGCTCTCCTTGCCGAGGGCCTTGGCGAGCAGCCGGATGTTGTCCTTCCAGCTCGCGCCGGTGGTCTGGCTGAAGACCGTGGGCGCGACCTTGGTGAACTGGTCGTAGAACTTCTCGTGGCGGACCTTCGCGGAGACGATCAGGTCCGGCTTGATGTCGTAGAGCTTCTCGACGTCCGGGTTCTCCAGCGGGCCGACCTGCTGGGCGCCCTCGCCGTACTTGCGGTCGTCGCCGAGGTAGTCGGGCAGCTGGTCGTAGTTGCGGTACTTCGTGTACGCGACGACCTTCGCCTCCAGGGCCAGGGCCGCGTCCACGTAGCTGGAGTCCAGCGCCGCGACGGTCTGCGGCTGGGCCTGCAGGGTCGCGGTGCCCATCACGTGCTCGATGGAGCGCGGGTAGCCCGGCGCTTGGCTGGTGCTGGTCTCCGGCGAGGCTTTGTCGCTCGCCGTGCACGCCGTCAGGGCCAGCAGTGCGGCGGTGGTGGCCAGGGCGGCTCGCCACGGTGTCGTCATGTGGGCACTCTCTCTACGCTTAGGCTTACCTAACGGACCTTAAGATGACGTCCGTCCGAAGTGGAAGTCCGAGTTGTCCAGATGACAGGGGGAACCGGTGTGACGGTGGTGGCCAGGGCCGGTCTTTCCGGTCGCCGGCGGCGCCGGGTCCTCGGGTTGGCCGTGCTGGCGGTGCTGCTCGTGGCCGTGTGCGCTGCGAGTATCACGTTCGGTGCGCGCGCGATTCCGGTTGGTGCGGTGTGGGATGCGCTGGTCCGTCCGAACGGGACGGAGACCGACATCATCGTGTGGTCGCTGCGCGTGCCGCGCACGGTGGTGGGTGTGCTGGCCGGACTCGCGCTGGGCGCGGCCGGGGCGTTGATGCAGGGGCACACGCGCAACCCGTTGGCCGACCCGGGTCTGCTGGGGGTCACCCAGGGTGCCGCGTTCGGTGTGGTGTTCGCGGTGGTCGTGCTCGGCGTGGACCGGCTCTACGGGTTCATCTGGTTCGGTTTCGCCGGCGCGATGGTCGCGAGCGTCGCGGTGTTCCTGTTGGGCGCGGTGGGCGGGCGCAGGGCGACGCCGGTCACGTTGGCGCTGGCCGGGGCCGCGGTGAGCGCGTTGCTGTACGGGCTGATCGCCGCCGTGGTGCTGGGCAACGAGCAGGGCATGGAGATCTACCGGTTCTGGCGGGTCGGGTCCATCGCCGGGCGGGACTTCGCTGTGGTGGGGCAGATCCTGCCGTTCCTGGTCGCCGGGCTGCTGCTGGCCTTGGTCAACACACCGGGCATGAACACGCTGGCGCTGGGTGAGGACGTGGCCACCGCGTTGGGTCAGCGGGTCGCGCGGACACGGGTGCTGGGCGTGGTGGCGATCACGTTGCTGGGGGGGTCGGCGGTGGCGGCGTGCGGGCCGATCGCGTTCCTGGGGTTGGTCGTGCCGCACTTGGCGCGTGCGGTGACGGGGCCGGACTACCGGTGGTTGGTGCCGTTCTCGGCGTTGCTGGGGGCGGTGTTGTTGCTGGCCGCCGACGTCCTCGGGCGGGTGCTGACCGGGGACAGCTTCGAGGTGGGGATCCTGCTGGCGATCATCGGCGCGCCGGTGTTCATCGTCCTGGTGCGGCGGAAGGGACTGGCCCGGATATGAAGGTGGTGGCGGTCGGGCCGGCTCGCTTCCGGGTCCGGCCCCGGGTCGTCGGTGTCGCCGTGGGGGCATTCGCCCTGTTGGTCCTGGTGTCCGCGGTCAACATCGGGATGGGTTCCTCGCACATCGGCGTGCTGGACGTGCTGGAGACGTTGCTGGGTGGTGGCACCGCGCGCGAGCGCGGGATCATCTTCGACCTGCGGCTGCCCCGGACGTTGACGGGTGTGCTGGTCGGCGCGGCGCTGGGGTTGTCCGGCGCGTTGTTCCAGTCGTTGGCGCGGAACCCGTTGGCCAGCCCCGACGTGCTGGGGATCACGTGGGGCGCCGGGGCCGCGACCGTTGCCGTGATCGTCGTCGGCGGGTACCGGGGGCAGGTCAGCGGCGCGGTCGGCGCGGTCGGGATGCCGGTCGCCGGTTTGGTCGGCGGGCTCGTCGCCGGGGTGCTGCTCTACGCGTTGTCCTGGCGGCGCGGGATCGACGGGTACCGGATGGTGCTGATCGGCATCGGGTTGTCGGCCATCGGGTACAACACCGTGTACTGGCTGCTGACCATCGGCGACGTCAACGACGCGGCGCGGGCCGTGACGTGGATCGTGGGCAGCCTGTCCGACGCTTCCTGGGCGGCGGTCGGCCCGGTGCTGCTGGCGCTGGTGACGCTGGTGCCGGTAACCCTGGTGCTCGGACACACCATCGGCGGCTTGCAGTTCGGCGACGAGACCGCGCGCGGACTCGGGATCCGGGTGGACGCGGCGCGCGGGACGTTGCTGCTGCTGGGCGCTGGACTGGCGGCCGTGGCGACGTCGGCGGCCGGCCCGATCACGTTCGTCGCCTTGGCCACGCCCCAGATCGCACTGCGCCTGACCCGTTCCCCGCAGCCACCGTTGGTCGGGTCGATGGTGATCGGCGCGCTGCTGACCGTGTCGGCGGACTTGCTGACCCGGCTGGTGATCCCTGATTTGCCCGTGGGCGTGCTGACGGCGATCCTCGGCGCGCCTTACCTGATCTTCCTGTTCGTCCGGAGCCGCCGGGAGGCGCGAGCGTGAACGTTCGTCTGAGGGCCGAGTCGCTGCGGCTGGGGTACGGCGAGAACGTCGTCGTCGACGGTCTGGACCTGGACGTCCTGGACGGCACGGTGACCGCGATCATCGGCCCGAACGGGTGCGGGAAGTCGACGCTGCTGCGGGCGTTGGCGCGTTTGCTGAGGCCGTCATCGGGCGCGGTGTTGTTGGACGGCAAGGAGATCGACCGGTTGCCGACGCGCGATGTCGCAAGGGTCGTCGGCCTACTCCCCCAGTCGCCGGTAGCTCCCGAGGGGTTGACCGTGTCGGACCTGGTCGCACGCGGCCGGCACCCGCACCAGCGCTGGTACCGGCAGTGGTCGTCGGCCGACGAGGAGGCGATCGGTCGGGCGCTGGAGCTGACGGGGATGGCGGAGCTCGCGGACCGACAGGTGGACCACCTGTCCGGGGGTCAGCGGCAGCGGGCGTGGATCTCGATGACGTTGGCGCAGGAGACGGACCTGTTGCTGCTGGACGAGCCGATCACCTATCTGGACCTGGCCCACCAGATCGATGTGCTGGACCTCGTGCACCGGTTGCACCGGGAGCGCGGGACGACGGTGGTGATGGTCCTGCACGACCTCAACTTGGCAGCGCGGTACGCCGATACGTTGGTGGCCATGCAAGGTGGGCGGATCTTGGCGCACGGCGCGCCGGGCGAGGTGTTGACGGAGGCGATGTTGGAGGAGGTCTTCGGGTTGTCGGCGAAGGTCATCCCGGACCCTGTCTCGGACACACCCTTGGTGATCCCGATCAGCGCCCACTTGCAGTAGCACCCGCGCCGCAGGCGCACGCCCGAAGGGCGCCACGCTTTCGCCATGCTGCCAAGCCCACGGGAAGGGCCTCGGTTTCTTTCCCCGTCCGGCCTGGGCGCAGCCCAACCGCGCTTGGCCCGTTTGTGCAACCAGCTTTTCCGGTTGCTCAAACGGGCCAAGTGTGGTTGCCTCCGGCAGGCCGGACGGGGAAAGAAACCGACGCCCTTCCCACCCCGGGGGCCTGCCGCGCGGCGAGCGCCGCTTTTATCTTTCGAGCGCTTCGCGCGTTCAAGCTTGTGGGCGCGGAGCGCCTCTCAAGAGCGCGAAGCGCGTCCCGTTCGAAGATCTTGAAGATCTTGAAATCGTGAAGAGAGAAAAGAAAAAAGAGAAAAGCGCCTCGCCGGCGGGCAGGCCGCCAAGGATGGACGGAAGGGCAAGGGCGGGGGCTTTTCCGTCATCCCCGTATGGCCTGGTGGAACCTACCACAGATTTCCCCGGGTGCCGCTAAAATTTTTTGCTCGTCCCTCACAAAAAATTTCGGCTGCACCCGGGGAAATCTGTGGTAGCCCTTCGGGCAGGCCATACGGGGATGACGGAAAAGCCCGGAGTGCGGTTTGCTGCGCTAGCTAACGGGCGCCCTGCGGGCGCGAAAAGCGCGCCCTGCGGGCGCGAAGAGCGTTGGGGGGCGTCGGGGGGCGGGCGGGCTAGATGGCTACGGCGCAGTTGTCGGAGCTGTTGGTGCCCATGACGCTGACGATTCCGCGTCGTCCGTCGCCGAAGAACCTGGTGAACAAGCCCGCCGGACGGCCCCCGAAGAGTAGTGGCCCCAGGACCGGTGCTACCTGGGTCGGGTAGGGCTCGTCGGTGTCGTCGGCGATCATCGACAAGGTGCAGGTTTGGGGCTCCACGTACTTCTGCACGACGCTGGTGGCCGTGGTGGCTGCCCTGTGGATGGCGGCTTCCCAGTCCTCCTCCGACGTCTCGTGGCCGAGGATGACCTGTTTGCCGCTCATCCCCAGGCCCTCCTTGAGGACCAAGGTGTCCTTGTGTTCCACGGCGAAGGGGACCAGGTCTACGTTTCGGTCCCCCCAAGTGGTCTTGCGGTCGGACAGGACACGGGTCCACGGGAGGTAGCGGGCTACCAGGGCTTGCTCGGCGGCGGTCATCCAAGGGCGGCCTTCGGAGAGCAGGCCCATGGTGAGTTTGCTGGACAAGAAAGTCGACGTCTGGGTGCCTACGAGGAGGCAGCCTTGGTCCAGGGCCGTCTGGACGGGTGTGGTGTCGATGCCCAGTTCCTGCCAGTCGGGGATGGTGAAGTTGCGCAGTCCCAACGGGTAGCGGAGGTGGGGTGGGCAGTCCCAGGCCTCGTGGAGGTCTTCCGGCTCGAAGAACCTCGCGGTGAGGCCGTGGGCGGTGAAGTAGTCGACCTCTATGTCGAAGTAGCGCGTTGAGGTGACGCCCTGGTCTCGGGTGCTGCCCACGATGGCTATGCGTGGCTTGACGCCCAACTCCTGGCTCAGGTGGCGGAACATGTCCGCGCGGGTGGCGAAAGGGCTTGTGGTGTCGAAGGGGACCCGGCCGCCGTCGTCGGAGTACAGGGTGCGCCAGACCTCCAGGCGGCAGTGGGTTTCGACCGGGCCGCCCAAGGCGCCGCTGACGTTGAACTCCAGGAACTGGGGGCCGTCGGGACCGATGACGATGTCGGGGCGGGTCACGCAGTCCGCGTAGCGCTCCTCCAGGAACTGGTCGGGCAGGAAGAGCTGGTGCTCGGACTCGGGCATCCGGTACGCGGCCAGGCGGTCGGCGGTGGTGGGGGCGGATTCCAGGGCCGTGCGGCGGATCAGGTCCAGGAGGGCGGCCGTCGCGCGGAAGAGTTCGGCGTACGACGCGCGCGGGATGGCGATGGGGGCCGCCGGGAGGAAGGGTTGGTACGGCCAGCCGGTGTCGCGGATGCCGGTCCGGAGGAGGTCGCGGATGGTGTCGGCGGGGGCCGCGGGCGGGAGGTGGTGGGTGCCGAACCAAGGGTGGGTGGTGGTCACGTGTTCCCCCGAATCGGTCCGTCCACTGTGGCAGGCAACGACTGTACGGTTTCCGGATACCGCTCGGGAAGGAGCGCGCGATGAGCCTGCGCCGCGTCGGGGACAACGAGTTCGTCGAGGAGCACGGCGGTGACTACGAGGACTTCGAGCCGGGCATGGTGATCCGGCACTGGCCCGGCCGCACGATCTCCGAGACCGACAACACCTGGCTGACCCTGCTCACCATGAACCAGCACCCGCTGCACTTCGACACCCACTACGGGGCGCGAGCGGAGTACGGGCGGGTGCTGGTCAACAGCGGGATCACGTTGTGCCTGGTCGGCGGCATGACCGTGCAGGCGCTGTCCGCGCGGGCGGTGGCCAACCTCGGGTGGGACCGGGTTCGGTTGAAGGAACCGGTCTTCGTCGGCGACACGCTCTACGCGACCAGCCGCGTCCTGGCCAAGCGGTTGTCGAAGTCCCGGCCGGGCAACGGGATCGTCACCGTCGAGACCACGGGGACGAAGTCGACCGGCGAGACGGTGATCGTGTTCGAACGTTCGTTCATGGTCCGGTGTCGAGGCTGAACAGGGCTGCCGCGGCGGCGGTGTCCTCGATGGGCATACCGACGCTGCGGAACACCGAAGTGCTGCCGGGTGGACGGCCGGTGATGGTGCCGATCTCGTGGAGGTCCGCGGGGGTGAGGTTCGCCGCCCGGACCTCGCCGGCGTCGGCCAGGGCTGCTTCCTTCTGCTCCACCACGACGAAAGCCTTGCGGAGCAGGGCCGGGTCGAGTTCCACGGCGTTCTCGTGGGTGCCGCCGATGACGTTGACGTGTGCGCCTTCGGCGATCCAGGAGGCGTCGAGGAGGGGTGTGGCGGAGTCGGTGGATGTCGCGGTGCAGACGATCGGTGCGTCTTTGACCGCGTTCTTCGCGTTGTCGTCCACCACGACTTCACAGCCGAAGGTCTCCCGGGCCCAGCCGGCGAAGGCTTCCGGGCGGGTGCGGGAGTGGACGCGGATCGTGGTGATCGGGCGGACCGTGGAGATGGCCTCCACCACAGCGCGGGCTTGGACGCCGGCGCCGATGAGCGCCAGTTCGGTGGCGTCTTCGGGCGCGCACAGGCGAGTGGCGAGGGCGGCGGTGGCGCCGGTGCGGAGGGCGGTGAGGTCGGCGCCGTCGTACTGGGCGACGATGCGGCCGGTGTCCAGGTCCACCAGGACGACCACGCCGTGGATCAGGGGCAGGCCGCGAGAGGGGTTCTCCGGGGTGATGGTGGTGATCTTGACGGTGGCCACGCCGCGCCGCTCCCACACCGCCGTGCCGCTCAGGAGTTGGCGGTGCGGGCCGTGTTCGACGACGGTGCGGGGCGGCGAGAGGGTGCGGCCGGCGGACAGGTCGGCGAACGCTTCGGCGAGCGCGTCGACGGTCCGTGCGTACTTCTCGGTCACCGCGCGGCCTCCCGCAGGTCCGCCACCACGTCCACGATGAGGTCCTCCTGACCGGCGATCGCCTGCCGCCGTCCCAGCTCGAAGAACACGTCCCGCGGGTCCACGCCGGCCCGCGCGGACGCCTCCAGCACCGGGTGCCGGAACCCCGAGAACACCCCGGCCAGACCGCTGACGATGCTCAGCGACCCCGTGGTCGGCGGCGCGGGCATCAGCTCCCGCTCGGCGAACTCGGCCGCGTCCAGCAGCGCGTACAGGTCGATGCCGGTCGCGAACCCGGTGCGCTCCAGGACCGGCACCAGCACCTCCAACTGCGTGTTGCCCGCGCCCGCGCCGAAACCCCGCGCGCAGCCGTCGATGATGCTCGCGCCGGCCTCGGCGGCGGCCACCGAGTTCGCCACGGCCATGCCGAGGTTGTTGTGGCCGTGGAAGATCACCGGCACGTCCACCGCGGCGGCGATGGCCCCGATGCGCTCGCCGACGTCACGCGGCAGGAAGTGGCCCGCCGAGTCCATGATCCCCACGCCCCGCGCGCCGTACCCGACGACGGCCGCCGCGTGCTCGGCCAGTTCGGCGGGCGAGGCCATGTGGCTCATCATCAGCACGCAGTGCGCCTCCACGCCCTCGCCGGCCAGGAACTCCAGGTGGCGTTCGGCCAGTGAGGTCTCCGTGCAGTGCACGCCGATGCGGACCACGTCCGCGCCGTGCGCGAGGGCCTTGCGCAGGTCGTCGGACGTGCCCCAGCCGGGCAGCATGAAGACCGCCATCCGGCTGTGCCGCAACGCTTCCCGCACGGTCGAGAGCATCACGTCGTCGCTCACGGCGGCCCGGCCGACCTGGAGCGAGGACGCCCCGAGCCCGTTGCCGTGCCCGACCTCGACCACCGGCACGCCCGCCGCGTCGGCCGCCTCCGCGTACCCGCGCAAGGCCGACGCGCTCAGCTGGTGCTTCACGGCGTGCTGGCCGTCCCGCAGGGTCGGGTCGTGGATCGTCACCGGTCTCATCCGCCCACCCCCACCGCGCGCCGGGCCGCGTGCTGCTCGGCGACCAGGACGGCGGCCGAGTTGATGATGTCGAGGTTCCCGGCGTACCGGGGCAGCACGTCGCTGTCCGCCGCGACCTCCAGCGACACCACCACCCGGTCGCCGCGCACCTCGCACGCCAGGACCCGGTAGCCCGGCGCGAAGGCCCGCACCCGTTCGGCGGCCTCGGCGACCACCGCGCGGACCTCGTCGGCCGGCGCGTCCGGGACGACGGCGTGGACGGCGGTGCGGAACGTGGCGGGCGGGACGGCCGGGCTGATGTTGAGGATCGCCTTGGTGTCCCGCACGCCGGAGAACGCGGTGAGCGCGGCCTGGGTGGTGGCCACGTACTCGTCCAGGTTGAGCCGGGTCGCCCGACCCGCGATGCGACTCGCGACCGTGGACACGACCTCGAGGTAGGACACCGGGAACCGGCCCGCGAGCGCGTGCGCGACCGGGATCGACGCCTGACCGCCGCAGCTGATCAGGCTGACGTCCCGGGCGGTCGGTTCGACCCCGGTGACCGTGGGGACGACCATGTCGCCGACGCGGCTGGGCGTGAGGTCCACCAGCAGGGTGTCGACGTCCTTGAGCCGCTGCCAGTGCTCGTGGTGGGCCAGGGCGTTCGTGGCGTCGAAGACGATCGGGAACGGCCCGGCGGCGAGGACGGCGTCGATGCCGCCGGCCGAGGTCGGGTAGCCCAGCCGGGCGGCGTGCCGCAGGCCCTCGGAGTCGGGGTTGCGGCCGGCCACCAGGGCGCACGCCAGGATCGGGGACCGGTGGACCTTGCTCACCAGGTCACGGCCGATGGCCCCGGTCCCGATCACCGCCACGCGCGTCATCGCGCACCCCCGAAGCGGGCGGTCCAGGCGTCGCCGGCGGCCACGGTGTCGCGAGCCAGTCGAGCGAAGGGTGGGCCGATCATGCTGCCGTCCAGCACCGCGATCCCACCGCCGGCCGCGTGAACCGCCTCCGTCACGCGCCGGGCGTGCGCCAAGCGTTCGGGATCGGGTCGGAGAGCGGCGTTGATCGCGGGCAACTCGGTCGGGTGCACGGTCGCCTTGCCGTGGAAGCCGAGTTCGCGGATGCGTTCGATCTCGTCTGCCAGCACGTCTGGCTCGGCAAGGCGGAAGTTGGCGGTGTCGATGCACGCCGTGCCGTGCCGGGCGCACGCCAGCGCCATCGCCTGCCGGGCCGACAACATGCCCGCCCACGTGATCTCGACGCCCAGCGTGGCGGCGAGGTCGGCGGACCCCAGCACCAGCCCGTCGGCGGCCTCGGCGATGGCGTCGACGACCGAGATGGCCGCAGGCGTCTCCACGGTCACGTAGATCTCGGGCCGCACGCCCGCCGATGCCAGCATGCCCCGCAACAGAGCCACTTCCACCGCCGAGTCGACCATCGTCATCATGACGATCCCCGGCGGGGTCGACGCTTCGGTGAGCATGACGACGTCCCGGACGGCCTCGATCGTGCTCAAAGTGTTGATCCGCACCGCGATGTTGCGCGGCTCGGGCGCTTTCTCCAGCGCTGCCAGGCAGATCGCGCGGGCAGAGGGCTTGTCGGGGACGGGCACGCCGTCCTCCAGGTCGATCAGGTGCACGTCGGCGTCGTAGGACCACGCCTTCACGACCCGGTCCAGCGACAACGCCGGCGTGTACAGGATGCTGCGCGGAGTCGCTCTCATGCCGCCGTCGCCTCCCCCAGCACCGCGCACAACGCCCGGATCTGCTCCTCGGTCTGGCCCGCGCGCAGCATCACCCGCAACCCGGCCGTGCCGCGCGCGACGATCGGGAAGAACACCGGCGAGACGTAGAACCCGGCCTCGAACACCTTCCGCCCCGCCGCCACCACGGTCTCGTCGCTCACCGGCACGACCCGGATGGGGTAGGTGGACCCGGCCTGCTCGGAGGTCACCAGCGAGTCGAACAGCTCGATGTTGGCGTACAGGCGCTTCTGCAACAGGCCCAGCTCGGGCGTGCGGTGGATCTCCGCCGAGGCCAGGGAAGCGCCCACGGCGGCGGTGTTCATCGGCTGCGAGTAGCTCAACGCGCCCGCGAACCGCTCCACGATCCGCAGCACCTGCTTGGGGTAGCCGTCCAGCATGATCGCCGCGCCGCTGGTGCCGAACGCCTTGTTCAGCGTGGCCACGGTGATCGTGCGCTCGTCCAGCACCGGGCAGTGCGTGCGGACGTAGCCGATGCCGCGCTCCCCGTACGCCGAGATGGAGTGCGAGTCGTCGTAGTACACCAGCAGGCCGTACTTCTCCTGCAACTCGGCCAGTTCGAGCACGGGCGCGTACCCGCCGAGGCTGTCCGAGCCGTCCACGACGTAGCAGACCCGCCGGTACTGCTTGCACATGTCTTCGAGGAAGCCGACGTCGTGGTGGTCGCACGAGACGACCTCGGTCTCGTCCGCGCACGACGGCTTCGCGCCGGCCATCGACACGTGGCAGTTCTTGTCGAACACCATCAGCGGCCGGACCCCGTTGCCCAGGTGGCCCGAGGCGATCAGCGGCAGCAGGCCCGCGCTGGCCACGCCCGCCGAGATCGCGCTGACCACGTCCGCCCCGAACAGCTCCCCCAGTGACGCCTCCAGCTCCAGCAGGGCCGGGATCTGCACCCGGCTGCGCGGGATGCAGTGGTCCAGCACGCCGAAGCGGCGCAGCGCGGCGATCGCGCCCTCGATCACCGCCGGGTGCGAGTCGAGGTCGAGGTAGGAGCAGCAGGTGAAGTTGACGAACTCGTGCCCCTCGGCGGTGCGCAGGACACCGTCCTCCAGTTCGGCGACGATCCCGGCCAGGCCGTTCTGCTCGGACATGTCCCAGAACGCGTTGCCGACGCCGATGGCCTTGTCGTTGTTGCGGTAGCGGTGGGTGGGGGCGATGTCCCTCATCGGGCGGCCTCGGCGGGCTGGTAGTTGTAGACGCCCTTGAGCTTGCGGTAGATCGCCGTGTAGAGGGCGACGCCCAGCACGTACGGGCGGCGGAAGATCTTGGGGTCGCGCAGCCAGAAGTTCATGTTGATGTTCATGTCCTCCAACGACTCCGCCTGGTGCCACCACCCCAGCGGCAGGTACAGCATCTGGCCGGGTTCCAGCACCAGTTCGCGGCGCTGGGCGAGCTTGGCGACCAGCTTGGGGAAGCGGCGGGCGTCCACGTCGTCGAAGTCGAACGCCTGCGACTTGTCGCCGAAGCCGCGCCGGATCGAGCGCGGGTAGTACTCGAACGAGCCGGGCGGGGCCAGCACGAACCGCTTGCGGCCCTCCAGCGCGATGTTGAAGTTCTCCAGCTCGTCGAAGTGGCTCTGGGTGAACACGCCCTTGTGGCTGATCCACAGGTTGGCGGCGTTGAGGGAGCGCTGGTAGTCGAACAGCTTCGCCGCGTCGAAGCCCAGGATCGCGTTGACGTCCCGCGGGCTGTTGCGGATGTTGGAGACGATCCGGTTCCACGTGCCGGGGTCGTTGAGGTAGCGCTCGTCCTCGAAGAACTCGCGCAGCTCGATCTCGCGGGTGGTCCACCGCTCGGAGTTCTTCTTGTCGCTGGGCTCGGTGAACAGGGTGACGCGCATGTTCCCCAGGCGCTCGGCGACCCCCTCGCGGCCCAGGCCCTGCACGCTGTCCGGCAGCGTGACCACCACCGGCACGTCGGCGCGGATCAGCGCTTCGCGACCGAACGCGGTGAACTCCTCGAACGACAGGTGGGGGACCGGTAAGCCCCCGTCGCGTGCTGTGCTCATCGCTGCGCTCCTCACTGTGCGGTCCTGCACTGGGCTGTCGCTGTCGTGTCCGGTTGCCGCGGGCGCAGCGCCGCCCGCCCGGCGACGCCGACCGCCAGGGCCAGCACCCCGCCGCCGACCGCCACCCACGCCGAGCGCTGGAAGCCCGCGTCTGCCAACTGCCCGCCCACGGCCGTGCCCGACGCGATGCCCAACGCGCCCGCGCTGGTCAGCCACGAGAACCCCTCCGACAGGGATCCCCTGGGCGCCAACGACTCCAGCAGCGTGCTGCCGGTGATCAGCGCGGGGGCGATGGCGATCCCCGCGACCACGGCGAGAAAGCCCATGACCAACGGGGAACCGGCGAACGCCAAGGGGATCGCGCCCAGCGCCAGCACGCCGGTCGTGACCCACAACAGCCTGTCCGGCGGCAGTGTCGCGTCCACTGCGCCGAAGATCGCGCCCGCGACCAGGCTGCCGACCGCCGTCAGGGACAGGAACACCCCGCCCAGCGCGGGCACCGACCACTCGCGGGCGAACGCGACCATGGTGACGTCCACCGCGCCGAGCAGGAAACCCATGCCCGCGTAGGAGACCATCAGCACCCGCACGCCGGGGACGCCGATCGCGCGCGGCGGCCGTTCGGCGGTCGGCGCGGGCGCGGGCTCGGACCTGCGGTGCAGGGCGAGCGCCACCGACCCCGTCGTGGTCAGCACCGCGCACGCGACAAGTCCGGCCGCCGGGTGCACGGCCGCGGACAGGGCGGTGACCAGCAACGGGCCGAGCAGGAAGATCGTCTCGTCCAGGACCGACTCCAGCGCGAACGCGGTGCGCAGCAGGCCGTGGTCCACCAGCGCGGTCCACCGCGCCCGCACGAACGACGTGAACGACACCGACGCGCACCCGGTGGCCGCGGCGGCGGTGACCAGCAGCCACAGCGGGGCGTCGAGCAGGATCGCGACCAGCAGCACCGCGATCGCCACCGCGTGCGCCGCGCACGCCGTGAGCAGCACCCGCCGCTGACCGACCCGGTCGGCGAGCCGACCCAGCGCCGGGCTCGCCACGCCCTGCGCGAGCACCATCGCCGCCGCCACCACGCCCGCGTCACCCAGCGTCCCGGTGACGGCGGGGATCAGCAGCAGGCAACTCAGCGGGCGCATCGCGATGGGGAACCGGCCGACCATCCCCCAGAATCCGAGCGCGACCGCCCCGGGTCCCCGCAGCAAACGTGAATAGGCGCCGAACCCGGAATTGGCCCGCGACACCACTCCCCCTTTTCCCCGGACGCCGGACGACGCTTTTCCGCACCTCTTCGAGCTGCCTGCCCCATCCCTTCCGCCCAGGTAGCGGCTCGCCATGTTATGCAGGTCACACTGCGCTGTCAACGCCCGCAAAGGCATGCCTACGGGCGTCCGAACAGCACCCTACGAATGGTTTCACCCGATTGTCGGAATACCTTTTCCGGAGGCGTTGATCATTCCCGGCACCGATTTCGCCCGGCGCGCCGGAGGCACGGTGAGTCCCGGATTACTCACGCTCGGTAGCATGGCGCCGGGGCTAAGGGGGGCGGGATGCACGGGCTCGGCGAGTTGGAGAGTGCGGTCATGGACGTGCTGTGGAGCGCGTCCGGGACGGCGATGAAGGTGCGCGAGGTGCTCGACCGGCTGGACCGGCCGCTCGCGTACACCACGGTGATGACCGTGCTGGACAACCTGCACCGCAAGGGGTGGGTCCAGCGCGAGTTGGACGGCAAGGCCTACCGCTACGAACCGGCGATCGGCCGGGCGGAGGCGGCGGCGAACGCGGTGCGCGAGGTGCTGTCCACCTCCGGCGACCCCGAGGGCGTGCTGCTGCACTTCGCGCGGTCGGCGTCGGAGTGGGAGACGGAGTTGCTGCGCAAGGCCTTGCCGCGCAAGCGCCGCAAGTGACTCAGCTCAGGACGGCGAACCAGGTCGCCGCGATACCGCTGAGGAACACCAGCATCACGGCCGGGACGGCACCGCTCACACCGGCGAGCGTGGCCGCGAACGCGAGCACCGCCACCGCGCCCGCCACCCAGGACCCGGTCACCAGGATGCGGCGGGGTTTCGCGGCGAGGGCGTGCGCGGACCCGACGGCCATCGCCCACAGGCCCAGGCCGAAGGCGAGGGTGAGCAGGCGCGGCGGACCCCAGACCGTGCCGAGGACGACCACGGCGGCCGCCGCGCCCGCGAACGCGACGAACCCGTAGGTGGCCCGGCGGGCGGCCCGGGTGAGCAGGTGGCGGTCCCGCGTGGCCAGCAGGACCAGGTTCATCAGCGGGTCCAGCGTCCAGCTCAGCAGCACCAGCGCCACCACGAGCACCAGCAGCACGGCCGCCCAGGTCTCGCCCTCGAACGGCCGCAGTAGGCGGGTGAGGAGGAACGGGAGCAGCACGAAGCCCCAGCGCAGCGCCTTGGGCTGGGCGTTGAGCCACAGGCTCGTCCGCAGCAGCAGGCCGTAGAGCGGGTTGCGGGACTTGAGGGCGTAGGACAGGCCCTCGCGGATGCCCGTGTCGGTGGGGTCGAGCCGCATCGCGGTGCGGTGCGCCCGCACGGCCGAACGCCCGCCGCCGCGCCGCAGCGCGAGCAAGCCGCGGATCCGGTGCGCGTCGAGGTGCTGCGGGTCGAGCCGCAAGGCGTCGTGCACGGCCGCGTCCGCCTCGTCCAGGCGGCGCAGTTCGTAAAGGGCGGCGGCTTCGGCCGTGGCGGCGTCGGCGTCGTCGGGGGCCAGGGCACGGGCTCGGCGGGCACTGGCGAGTGCGTCGTCGTTGCGGTGCTGGGCGAGGAGGACGTGCGCCTCCTGCACGTGCAGGCCGGCGGCCCCCGGTGCCAGCGCCAGCCCGCTGCGGACGGCGGCGAGGGCGGCGGCGTGCTCGCCGAGGCCGGCCAGGGCCGCCGCGAGCGTCGAGTGCGCCACGACGTGTTCGGGTGCGGCGGCCAGTGCGGTGCGGCTGGCGTCCCGCGCCTCCGGGTACTTCTCCTGCCGGAGCAGCGCGCGGGCGAGCAGCGTGTGCACCACGGGGTCGCCGGGGTCGGCCGCGAGCGCGGTCCGGAACAACGCCTCGGCCTCGCGCGCCCGCCCCAGGTCCAGCAGCACCCGTCCGCGCTGGACCGCGACGTCCGTCTCGCCCGCCATCTCCTCGCCCCCTGCTCGACTCGAATCCGCAGGTCACCCGGGATCCGAGCGGGTACCCTACGCCGCGTGACGGACGACCCGGTGATCCAGGCCCTGCTCGGCGCGCTGACCGCGGAGCCCGACAACCACGCGGTCCGCGCCCACGTCGCCCGGCTGCTGCTCGACGCCGGCCGTCCCGACGAGGCCCTGGACCAGGCGACGACCGTCCTGGCCGCCGTTCCCGACCACGTGGACGCCTTGCGCGTCGCTTCCGCCGCCGCGCGGGCCGTGGGTGACGACGCCAAGGCCGTCTCGTACGGGCGGCTGGCCGACGCCCTGAGCCCTCCCCCGGCCAGTGCGCCTCCGGCCCCGATCCGGGCTTCGGCGGTGCCGGACACCGCGGACGAGATCCTCCAGCAGTGGGCGGACGAGGAGGCCGTGACCGAGCCGCCCGTGGGTCCGACCGGCGTGACGCTGGCCGACATCGGCGGCTTGGCGGAGGTCAAGAAGCGCCTGGAGCTGTCCTTCCTCGCGCCGCTGCGCAACCCGGAGCTGAGCCTGCGCTTCGGCAAGTCCCTGCGCGGCGGTCTGCTGCTGTGGGGGCCGCCGGGCTGCGGGAAGACGTTGATCGCGCGGGCACTGGCCGGTGAGCTGGGCGCGAACTTCTACGAGATCGGCCTGAACGACGTCCTGGACATGTGGATCGGCAGCAGCGAACGCAACCTCCACGCCATCTTCGACACCGCCCGCCGCAACCGCCCGTGCGTGCTGTTCTTCGACGAGATGGACGCCTTGGGCCAGAAGCGCTCGAACCTGCGCGGCGGCGGGTCGTCCCTGCGTGGGGTGGTGAACCAGATGCTGGCCGAGCTGGACGGGGCGAGCACGAACAACGAGGGCGTCTTCGTGCTGGCCGCCAGCAACCACCCGTGGGACATCGACACGGCGTTGCTGCGGCCGGGGCGGTTCGACCGGAGCGTCCTGGTGCTGCCGCCGGACGCCGAGGCCCGGGAGGCGATCCTGCGGTTCCACCTGCGCGGGCGGCCGACCGAGCGGCTCGACCTGGGCAAGATCGCCAAGGCGACGGACGGGATGTCCGGGGCGGACCTGGCGCTGATCTGCGAGCAGGCGACGGAGAACGCGCTGGACGAGACCATGGCGTCGGGCCGGCACTCGCCCATCACGCAACGGCACCTGCAGGAGGCGGCGCGGTCGGTGCGGCCGAGCATCGGCGAGTGGATGGAGACGGCCCGCAACTACGCGCTGTACGGGAACGACGCCGGCGCCTACGACGAGCTGGCGGCCTACCTGAAGAAGCGCCGCCGCTGACGGGGTGGGGCCGGTGGACCACGCCGAGCGCGACCGGTCGGAGTGGACGTGCCCGGTGACGACCACCACCGCTCGGGTGGTGGTCGTCGGTCGCCGATCGGGTGAGCTCGACCGTCAGCCGGGCTCCTGCTCGCGGCGGGCCAACCGCCGCCGCAACTCGACCAGCAACAGGTCGTCGCTGACCGAACCCGCGTCCCGCAGCCGCTGAGCGCGGGCCTCGTCGGCGCTGATCACCCCGGCGGCCACGAGCACCTCCAACAGCGGCACCCCGAACAGCCCGGCCAACGCGCGAGCGGTCTCCACGCTCACCGACCGACCGCGCCGCCAGTCGGTGAGCCGACTGCGGTGCACGCCGACGGCGCGGACGAGATCACTGGTGCTGAGCCCGGCCCTTTCCATCCGGGCTTCGAGGTAGTTCCAGAACGGCGACACAGGCCGGCGGCGGTGCTTGATCATGCTGCAATGTTATGTGCGCACACCAAACGGGTGACGCGCACAACGGGCGCATCAAGTGTCAGCAGGACCCGACATGCCTGGGGACGCGCTGCGGGCGGTCAGGCGTTGACCGGTTCGCGAGGGCGGTCGGTGGCTTCGCGTTCGGGCGTCAGGGCGGTGCCTTCCACGTCGAGTCGGGGGAGCCAGTGCAGCCACTTCGGCAGCCACCACGCGCTCTTGCCCAGCAACGCCAACGCCGCCGGCACCACGACCATCCGGATCACGAACGCGTCCACCACGATGCCGATCGCCAGGGCGAACGAGATCGACTTGATCGTCGCCTCCCCCGACGGCACGAAACCGGCGAACACCGAGAACATGATCAGCGCCGCCGCGACCACCACCGGTGCGGCCTGGCGGAAGCCCGTCGTGATCGCCTCGCGCGGGTCGGCTCCGCGGTGGTGGGCCTCGTGCATCCTCGACACCAGGAACACCTGGTAGTCCATGGCCAGGCCGAACAGGATGCCGATCACGATGATCGGGGTGAGGCTGATCAGAGGACCGGTGGTGTCGAGGTTGACCGCGTCGGCCAGCCATCCCCACTGGAAGACGGCCACCGTCGCACCGAGGGACGTGCCCACGGTGAGCAGGAAGCCGAGCACGCCGACCAGTGGCACCAGGAGCGAGCGGAAGACCAGTACCAGCAGCACGAGTGCCAAGCCGACGACCACGGCCAGGTACAGCGGCAACGCCCGGTCCAAGGTCTTGGCGACGTCCACGCTGACAGCCGTCTGGCCGGTGACGTAAGCGGTGGTGCCGTCGAGGTCCGCCAGCTTCGCGCGGAGGTCGGTGACGAGCTGTTCGGTTGCTTCGCTCGTCGGGCCGGACTTCGGGATGACGGCCAGCTGTGCGGCGCTGTGGTCGTCGGTGGCCTTCGGGGTGGCGGCGAAGGCCACGTCGTCCATGGCCTCGATCTCCGGCTTCAGCCTGGTCGCCGTCGCCTCCGCGTCGCCACCCTCGAAGAGGACCACCAGCGGGCCGTTGAAGCCCTCGCCGAAGCCGTCCGCCAGCATCCGCTCGGCGCGCGCCTGGGTGCTGTCGGCGGCGGGGATCGGGACGAGGGTGGTCTGCATGGAGGCCACCGGGATGGCGATCGCGCCCAAGCCGAGAACGGTCAACAGCAGTGCGGGTAGGCGGTAGCGGGTGACCGTGCCGACCCAGCCCCGGTAGAAACCGCGCTCGTGGGGCTCGGTGGTGGGTTCGGTGCGCTGCTTGCGGGGCAGGGCGCGGCGGCCGACGTAGCTCAGCACGGCGGGGACGAGGGTGATGGCGATCAGCACGGCCACGACGATGGTCGCGGCGGCGGCGATGCCCATCTGGGTCAGGAACGGGATCCCCGCCACGGCCAGGCCCGCCAACGCGATGACGACCGTGAGACCGGCGGTGACGACGGCCGACCCGGCGGTGCCGACCGCGATGCCGATGGCGTCACCGACGTCCGCGCCGCGCCGCAACTCCTGGCGGTACCGGTTGATGATGAACAACGCGTAGTCGATGCCGACCGCCAGGCCCAGCATGGTCGCCAGGACCGGGGTCGTGGACTGCAAGTCCAGGAAACCGGTGCTGATGGTGACGCCCAGCGCCCCGATGCCCACGCCGACCGCGGCGGTCAGCAGGTTCATGCCGGCCATCACGAGGGAGCCGTAGGTGATGGCGAGGATCAGCAACGCCATCACGACACCGATGCCCTCGACCACGCCACCCACGTGCGGCGGCGCCTGCACGGCCTCGCCGGTCACCTCGACGGTCAGGCCGGTGGCGCGGGCGTCGGCGGCGGCGTTCAGCAGCGCGGTGCGTTGTTCTTCGGTCACCTCACCGGGTTTCGCCTCGAACGTGACCGTGCTGTAGGCGACGTTCACGTCCTTGTTCACGGCCGGCGCGGCGGGGTCGAGGGGGTTGGCGGCGTTGGTCACGCCGGGGAGCGTGCCGAGCTCGGCGACCAAGTCCCCCAACGCCTTCGCCTGGTCGGGCTCGACGAACTTCTTGCCCTCCGGGGCTTTCACGACCACGCGGGCGGTCGCGCCGCCGGCGGTGCCGAACCGCTCCCGGATCTTGTCCAGCGCGGTCGTGGACTCCTGGCCCGGGATGGAGACGGCGTTGGACGTCTCGCCGGCCAGCGTGGTCGCGCCCACGGCGGTGCCCACGAGGACGAGCAGCCACAGCAGGACCACCACCAGGCGGCGCCGGTGCGCGCCGAAGCCGAGTCGGTACAGCAGTCGTGCCATGGTCAGGCCTCCAGGGGTGCGCGGTGTCCGAGCGCGTCGAAGCAGGTCGAGAGGATGTGCGGGCGCCAGGCGGTCTTCTGGTCGGCCCCGTTGGCCAGGAGGGTGAGCACGGCCAACGCGGTGAGCGCACCAACCACGCGGACGGCGCGCTCGAGCTCGTGCGGAGAATCCGCTTGTTCGCGCGCCACGCCGAACGCCTCGTGCACGATGACCTCACCGAGCCCGCCCTCGGGCAGCGGATCCGTGCCGTTGACCGCGGTGAGGGCCAGGGCCACCAGACCCGGCCGGTCCAGGGCGACGTCGATCAGCAGCTCCAGGCTGCGCCGGTCCTTGTCCGGCCCCGGCGGCAGCGGCGCGACGGCGTCGGCGACCCTGCGCTCCAGGTCCCGGCACGACGCCTGGACCGCCTCGTGCAGCGCTTCCTTGCTCGGGAAGTGGTGCAGCAGCCCCGCTTTGGACAGCCCGACGGCCTCGGCGAGCTCGCGCAGCGACGTGTGCTCGAACCCGTGCCGGGCGAACAACCCCGCGGCACGGTCGATGATCCGGTCGTCGGCCTCCTGCCGGAAACGGCTCATGTCCTCGACGGTACGTCTCGACCGACCGATCCGGTAGGTAAACCGACCGGATCGGTCTGTGACGCTCACCGCACGGCGACCACGAGCTTCCCGGTGGTGTGTTCGCGGACGAAGTCCACACACGCCTGCGGTGCCTGGTCGAGGGTGTAGCGGCGGCTGATCGTGGCCTTCAGCGCGCCACGCAGGACGTCTTCGGCCACCCCGCGCATGCCGCCGGTCCGGCCGTCGAGGTCGAGCACGAACCGCGCGTCGACGGGCACGGTCGGACGCGGGTCCGGCGTGATGGTCAGGAGCCGACCGCCGGGCCGCACCGCACGAGCCAGGTCGTCGAGGGCGTTCCCGGGCAGGACGAGGTTCAGGGCCAGGTCGACGTCCGGGTACTCGCCGTAGGCCACGGTCCGGTGCGCTCCCAGGTCGCGGAGGAGGGAGGCGTCTTCGGGTGTGGTGGTGGCGATGACGTGTGCGCCCGCGTGGGCGAAAAGGGGGATCACGGCCGTGCCGACGCCTCCGGTCGCGCCGACCACCAGGACGGTGTCACCGGGGGTCGGCGAGGCTTCGGCGAGCAGTGCCCGTGCGGTCAGCCCGGTGGTGGCGAGAGCCGCAGCGTCCTCTGTGGACAGTTGCGGCGGACGTTGGGTCAGGAGGGGGGTGTCGGCCTCGAACACCGCGTACTCCGCCAGGGAACCGGTGCTCAGCGACGGCCGGGTCGAGCCGGTGAGCCCCTGGAGGACGCGCGGCACGGCTTGGCCGAAGATCTCGTCACCGGGTTCGTACGCGACCACTCCCGGGCCGACCTCGGCGACCGTGCCGGCGAAGTCGTTGCCCGGCACGTGCGGGAAGTCCAGCGGGGTCACGTCCCGGTAGTCGCCGCTGGGCAGGCGGACGTCGCCGGGGTTGATCGACGCGGCGGCGACGCGGACCAGGACCTGCCCCGGTCCCGGGCGCGGCACCGGCACGTCCCCGACGGTGAAGGTCTCCGGCGGGCCGTACGCGGTGACGACTACTGCCTTCATGGCACTCCTAAACGGACCGAGCGGTCAGGTTACGCGGCGGACGCTAGCCGTAAACGGACCGCGCGGTCAACTTGTTAGGGTGACGCCGTGACCCGACCACCCCGCGCCGACGCCGTGCGCAACCGCGCCCTGCTGCTGGCAGCGGCGGCGGCGGAGTTCGCCGAACGCGGGTTCGAGGCGTCGGTCGCGGACATCGCGCGGCGGGCAGGGGTCGGCAAGGGCACCGTCTTCCGGCACTTCCCCACCAAGGACGACCTGGTGGCGGCGATCGCGCTGGACCGCATCACGCGGCTGACCGCGCTCGGCGAGCGGTTGGCCGACGCCGCCGACCCCGGAGCCGCGCTGCTGGAGTTCCTGGCCACCGCCGCGCGTGAGCGGCAGCAGCTCGACCTGTCGGCCCTCCAAGGGCAGGAGGGGGCCGAGGTGGCGGCGGCGCGGGACGGGCTGTTCCGGGTGATCGACGCGCTGGTCGGCCGGGCGCGCGCGCACGGCGTGGTGCGCGCCGACGTGACCGGGACGGACGTGGTCCTGCTGATGTGCGCGCCCAACGACGTCGTGCGCTACCTGCCCGACGCCCCGCCGGACCTGTGGCAGCGCTACCTGGCGATCATCTTCGACGGCCTGCGGCCGGAGGGCGCGCACCCGCTCCCCCAGCCGCCACCGGGTCACGCCACGCCGGCCACCAGGTAGCGCAGAGCCGCCAACGACCGGGGCAGATCGACCTTGTCCGGTGCCACGAGCCACTGCTGGTGGATGCCGATGCCCGCCCCGATCAACGCCACCGCCAGCGCGTCCGCCGACACCCCGTCGGGCAGCGGGAACCGGGACAGCCACTGCCGGCAGTGCTCGCGCAGGGTCTCGTGGATCGCCGCGTACCGGCCGTGGATGGGTGAGCCGGGTTCGAGCGCCTCGACCAGCAGCGTGACGAACAGCTTGCTCGTGGGCCGGGTGAACAGCTCTTCGAGGCCCGCCACCAGCACGTCCAGGTCCGGCTCGGTGGGCAGGCCGGCCCGCAGGGTCTCCACCGACCGCTCCAGCACGGCCAGCAGCAGCCCTTCCTTGCTGCCGAAGTGCCACGGGATCGACCCGCGGCTGATCCCGGACCGCTCGGCGACGTCGGCGAACGTCGTCTGCCGGTAGCCCTTCTCGGCGAACAGCTCCGCCGCCGCGCCCAGGATCAGCTCCCGGCTCTCCCCGCTGGTCTGCTCACGCCGCGTTGTCACGACACCTCCTCCTGTGCTAACCATAATAGCCTATGCTGGCCAACACAGGAGATCATCTTGCGCCTCGTCACCTACGCCGCCGCTGACGGCGAGCGCGTCGGCGTGCTCGACCACGACCTGATCCACGCGCTGCCCAGGGGA
Organism: Saccharothrix variisporea; assembly: GCF_003634995.1. Taxonomy (GTDB): domain Bacteria; phylum Actinomycetota; class Actinomycetes; order Mycobacteriales; family Pseudonocardiaceae; genus Actinosynnema; species Actinosynnema variisporeum. The sequence goes on from NZ_RBXR01000001.1 coordinate 2,559,136, forward strand.
ACCACCCTCCTCGACGTCCTCGACCGCTTACCGGAGGTCGGCGCCCGCGCCCTGGCCGCGCCGGACGAGGTGGTCGCACTCGCCGAAGCCCGGCTCAAGGCACCCGTGCCGCGCCCGCCCTCCATCCGGGACTGCCTGTGCTTCCTCGACCACATGAGCAACTGCCAGGTCGCCACCGGCGGTCCATCCACATTGGACCCGACGTGGTACCGGGTGCCCGCGTTCTACTTCGCCAACCCGGCCGGCGTGCTCGGCCCGCACGACGACGTGCCGATCTCCCCCGGCAGCGCCTGGTTCGACTTCGAGCTCGAGATCGCGGCGGTCATCGGCACGCCGGGCCGCGACCTCACGCCCGAGCAGGCCGTCGAGCACATCGCGGGCTACACGATCCTGTGCGACTGGACCGCCCGCGACCTCCAGGGCGTCGATGCGCGGCTGAAGATCGGGCAGGCCAAGGGCAAGGACGGCGCGACCACGCTCGGGCCGTGGCTGGTCACGCCGGACGAGCTGCCGTTCGACGCGTCCGGCCGACTGGCCGTCGAGGTGTGGGCGGAGGTCAACGGGCGGCTGGTGGGTGGCGGGTTCACCGACACCATGGACTGGTCGTTCGGCGAGGTGATCTCCTACGCCTCGCGCGGGGTCGAGCTGCGGCCCGGGGACGTGTTCGGTTCCGGCACCGTCCCCGGCTGCTGCCTGGTCGAGCACGTGAACTTCGGCGACCTGAGCGGTTTCCCGGGCTGGCTCAAGGACGGCGACGTCGTGGTGCTGCGCGCCGAGGGCCTGGGCGAGGTGCGGCAGACCGTGCGCGCGAGCCCCCGGCCGCACGCGCTGCCCCCGCGACCGGAGCCGGGCGCGCGACCCCGGCGGCGGGTCAACCCGGCCGGGTCGTACGCGAAGGGCCTGCACCGGGTCGCCGAGGACGTGTGGGCGTGGCTGCTGCCCGACGGCGGGTACGGGCGCAGCAACGCGGGCCTCGTCGTCGGCGACGGCGCTTCGCTGCTCGTGGACACCCTCTACGACCTGCCGCTGACCGCCGAGATGCTGGCCGGGATGGCGGAGATCACCGACCGGAACCCGTTGCGCCACCACGTCCTCACGCACGCCAACGGCGACCACACGCACGGCGGGCAACTCCTGCCGGCCGACGCGCGGGTCGTCGCCGCCGAGGGCACCGCGCACGAGATGCGCACCGAACTGCCGCCGGAGATGACGACGGCGTTGCAGATCATGGACCTGGGACCGACGCTCACCCCGTACCTGCACGCCCGCTTCGCCGACTTCGACTTCGCCGGCATCCGGCTGCGCACACCGGACGAGACGTTCACCGGCTCGCTCGCGTTGAGCGTCGGTGGCCGGGAGGTGCGGTTGCTGGACCTCGGTCCCGCGCACACCGCGTCCGACACGGTGGTGCACGTGCCCGATGCGGGTGTGCTGTTCGCCGGGGACCTGCTGTTCATCGGGTGCACACCGATCGTGTGGAGCGGACCGATCGAGAACTGGATCACCGCCTGCGACCGGATGCTCGCCCTCGACCCGCAGGTCGTGGTGCCGGGGCACGGACCTCTGACGGACGCGGCGGGAATCGTTGCGGTGCAGGGTTATCTGCGGCACGTGGTGGCCGAGACGGACGCGTTCTTCGCGGCGGGCAAGGACTTCCGGGAAGCCGCGTTCGGCGTGGACCTCGGCCCGTACCGGGAGTGGCTGGACGCGGAGCGGGTCGTGGTGAACGTCCACCAGCGGTACCGAGAGCTCGACCCCGAACAGCCGGCACTGGACCGGTTCGCGTTGTTCGGGTTGATGGCCGAATGGGACAGGAGGGCGCAGGCGTGAGACTTGCCGACAGCGCGCACACGGAGCAGCCGTGGCGCATCCACGAACTGACACCGGACTTCCGCGTCGAGGACGTGTGGGCGCTACCCACCCCCGGCGGCCCGGAGGACTTCGGTCACCTGGTCCGCCAGATGTCGCAGGGCGAGGGCCGGTTCTCGGGCCCGACCCGGACGCTGTTCACCCTGCGCTGGAAACTGGGCCGCTTGCTCGGCTGGGACCGCGAGGACCAGGGCCTGGGCGCACGCGTGCGCACCCTGCGCGACCGACTGCCCGCCGACCTGCTCACCGCACCACGCCCGGGGTTCAAGGCGGTCCCGTTCAGCACGGTGTACCAGACCGACGACGAGTGGGCCGCCGAACTGGCGAACCGCACGGTCCACACGGTCATGCACATCAGCTGGGTCCCGGACGGCTCCGGCGGCCACCGCGGCCAGATGGCCGTGCTGGTCAAACCCAACGGACGCTTCGGCCGGGCCTACATGGCGGCGATCCGGCCCCTGCGCCACCACGTGGTCGACCCGGCGCTGATCCGGATGATCGGACGCGGCTGGCAGCAGAGGAGTGCGGCGTGAAGCACGGCATGGTCGCTTTCCACTACCCGACCCCCGACCACCGCGACGAGTTCGTGGCGCGGGTGCGGGCGGTGGCCGAGGTGTTCCGGTCCACACCGGGGTGCCTGTCGGCCGACTGCTGGCTGGCCCCGGACAGCGGCGCGGTGGTGTCCGCCGTGCAGTGGGAGTCGGAGGCGGCGTCCCAGGCGGGCTTCGCGGCGGTGAGTGCGGCGGACGTGGACGTGGCGTTCGACGACCGGGAAGTCCGGCCGCGCGAGATCCACCGGTTGATGTCGGCGTAGGCACCGTCCACGCGCAGCCCTGCTTTCGGCGCGCGCAGCGCGGCTTTTGTGTGTGGTGGTCCCAACCACAGGTGGAGGGCCTCGGTTCCCCCGCCGTATGGCCTGCCCGAAGGGCTACCACAGATTTCCCGGGGTGCAGCCGAAAGTTTTTGCGAGGAACGAGCAAAAAGTTTTAGCGGCACCCCGGGAAATCTGTGGTTGGCTCCGCCAGGCCATGCGGTGGGGGAACCGACGCCCTTCACCCCCCGCTGGCGGCCTGCCGCGCGGCGAGCGCCGCTTTTCATCTTTCGAGCGCGCAGCGCTCCCAAGAGCGCGAAGCGCGTTCGGCTTGAGAGCGAAGCGTTCCGGTTCAAAGATGAAAAGCGCCTCGCCGGCGGGCAGGCCACCAAAGATGACTCAACTGCAACGGCGGGGGCTTCTTGCTTTTGCCATCTCCGTATGGCCTGGCGGAGCCTACCACATTTTCCAGGGGTTGCCGCTAAAACTTTTGCTCGTTCCTCGCAAAACTTTCGGCTGCAACCCCTGGAAAATGTGGTAGCCCTTCGGGCAGGCCATACGGAGATGACAAAAGCAAGAAGCCCAAGTTGAGTTGTGTCCGCTCCGGCGGACTGCCACTCGGCAAGGCGGACTGCCGCTCGCCGGCTTCGCCGAAGGACAGGCTTTGCCGCGAGGATGGCGGGTCGGCGGCTTGCGCGGGCTGTCTAGTGCCGCTGTCCCATCGCCAACTCGGTCATGAACCGCTTGGTGATCCGGCCGCCGTTCCCGTCGATCATCGCCGTGATGCAGGCGAACAGGCCCGCGCGGCGGTCCGGCGCCAGGGCTCGGTGGCCGGAGTAGGTCATCAGCAGGGCGAGGTACTCGGGCGCGGTGTAGGTCCGGTCCCACACGTAGCGGTGGAACTCGACCGGGTCGAACCAGCCGGCGAAGTCGGTGGTGTCCTCCGGGATTTCGGCTGCGGGCGTCAGGCGCAGGTCCGGCGGTGTGCTTGGGTCGAACCGCTCGTAGCAGCGCTGGACCTCGGCGAAGAAGTCCGTGGTGCCGCCGGCGACGTGGTGGGTGGAGACGATGGCCAGGGTGCCGCCGGGGCGCAACGCGGCGGCGGCCTTGGCGGTGCGGATGGTCGGGTCGAGCCAGTGGAACGCGGTGGCGGCCAGGACCAGGTCGAACGGCTCGGCGGGGAGCGGCCAGGTCTCGAACTCGCCCACCACGACCTCGACCCCCGGGAACCGCGCCAGGTTCCGCCGCGCCACCGCCGCCATCGCCGGGCTCAGCTCGACCGCGACGACCCGGTGCCCGCGTTCGGCCAGCGGCACGGTGGCCTTGCCGGTGCCGCAACCGATCTCCAGGACCCTGCCGGCGGGCAGCCGGTCGAACAGGGCGTCCGGGTAGCCGGGGCGGTGGCGGTCGTAGTGGTCGGCGTCCTCGCCGAAGATCGCCCGCAGTTCGGTCACCCCGACGACCCTAGACACGACCGGACGACCCTGGATACGGCGGACGCGTGCACCACCTCTCGAGGAGGGCGGTGCACGCGTCGGCGAGGACCGATCAGTCGTTGCCGGCTTCCAGGGCGGCGTGGTCGAGGAGTTCGTCGTCCGCGGTGGTGCCGCGGGACGCGATGGCCTCCGCGCCGCCCTCGGGCATGGAGCCGATGAGCTTGGTCGGCTCCACGCGGGCCGCGCTGATCAGGGACGAGTGGCGGCTGCCGACCATGCCCAGACCCGCGTACTGCTCCAGCTTGGCGCGCGAGTCGGCGATGTCCAGGTTGCGCATGGTGAGCTGGCCGATGCGGTCCACCGGGCCGAACGCCGAGTCCTCGGTGCGCTCCATGGACAGCTTGTCCGGGTGGTAGCTGAACGCGGGGCCGGTGGTGTCCAGGATGGAGTAGTCCTCGCCGCGACGCAGGCGCAGGGTCACCTCGCCGGTGATGGCCGTGCCGACCCAGCGCTGGATGGACTCGCGGATCATCAGCGCCTGCGGGTCCAGCCAGCGGCCCTCGTAGAGCAGGCGGCCCAGCTTGCGGCCCTCGTTGTGGTAGGCGGCCACGGTGTCCTCGTTGTGGATGGCGTTGACCAGCCGCTCGTAGGCGGCGTGCAGCAGCGCCATGCCGGGGGCCTCGTAGATGCCGCGGCTCTTGGCCTCGATGACCCGGTTCTCGATCTGGTCGGACATGCCCAGGCCGTGCCGCCCGCCGATCGCGTTGGCCTCCAGCACCAGGTCCACGGCGGAGCCGAACTCCTTGCCGTCGATGGTGACCGGCCGGCCCTGCTCGAAGCCGATGGTGACGTCCTCGGCCTCGATCTCCACCGACGGGTCCCAGAACTTCACGCCCATGATCGGCTCGACGATCTCGATGCCGGCGTTGAGGTGCTCCAGGGACTTGGCCTCGTGCGTGGCGCCCCAGATGTTGGCGTCGGTGGAGTAGGCCTTCTCGGTGCTCGCCCGGTAGGGCAGGTCACGCGCCAGCAGCCACTCGGACATCTCCTTGCGGCCGCCGAGCTCGTTGACGAACTCCGCGTCCAGCCACGGCTTGTAGATCCGCAGCGACGGGTTGGCCAGCAGGCCGTAGCGGTAGAACCGCTCGATGTCGTTGCCCTTGTAGGTGGAGCCGTCGCCCCAGATCTGGACGTCGTCGTCGAGCATCGCGCGCACCAGCATGGTGCCGGTGACCGCGCGCCCGAGCGGGGTGGTGTTGAAGTACGCCCGGCCACCGGACCGGATGTGGAACGCCCCGCAGGCCAGCGCCGCGAGCCCTTCCTCCACCAGGGCGGCCCGGCAGTCGACCAGGCGGGCCAGCTCGGCGCCGTAGGTCTCGGCGCGACCGGGCACGGAGGCGATGTCCGGTTCGTCGTACTGGCCGATGTCTGCGGTGTACGTGCACGGCACCGCACCCTTCTCACGCATCCACGCGACCGCCACCGAAGTGTCGAGGCCGCCGGAGAAGGCGATGCCGACGCGTTCGCCGGCGGGGAGGGAAGTGAGCACCTTGGACACGACTCGAATTATGCACGACAACGCATGATCATGCATACCCGGGCGGTCGATGAGGCCCGAGTCACTCCGGTGAGCCGAAGCCGGCGACCCTCGGCACCGAACGGTTCGCAGTACGAACCAGCCTGTTAAGCTGGGACGATGGGCATTCGAGGCGATGGTCGGATCGGGGTCGTGGCGGCGCTCGTGCGGTCGGCGTTCCTGGTCGACGCCGTCTACGCGCAGTCGAGCCGGGAGTACGGCATCACGTCCCAGCAGGGGCAGTTGCTGTGCGTCCTCATGGCGCAGCCGTACGGCATGGGCGAGCTGGGGGCGGTGCTGGGGCTCGCCAAGTCCAGCGTGACCGGACTGGTCGACCGGACCGAGCGCAACGGGTACGTGCGGCGGGAGCAGAACCCGGAGGACACCCGGGCGGTGCAAGTCAGCCTCACCCCCGAGGGCCGCGAGCTGGCCGAGGAGTTCTACGCCGAGACGTGCCGCCGGGTCGACCTGCTGGCCACGAGCCTGACCGACACCGAGCGGGACACCCTCGCCGAGCTGCTGGGCCGGGTGGTCCTGGCCAACGAGGTGCCGGTGGTGTTCCTGGAGCGCGACGAGCGTCACTGAAACCGGGATTTGTAGTTCGTGCCACGAACCAATATAGTTCGTGGCACGAACTACGAACCTGGGGAGTGTGCGAGACATGAGCACTGTCGTCGTCATCGGTGGTGGGTACGGGGGTTCCGCGGTCGCCAAGGCGCTGGACGCCGAGGCGGACGTGGTCCTGGTCGAGCCGCGCGACGCGTTCGTCAACGCCGCCGGCTCGCTGCGGGCGCTGACCCGCCCGGACTGGGCCGGCAACCTGTTCTTCCCCTACGACGCCCTGCTGACCCGCGGCCGGGTGGTCCGCGACCGGGCTGTGTCGGTCGACCCGCGGGGCGTCACGCTGGCCTCCGGCGAGCGGATCGAGGCCGACCACCTCGTCCTGGCCACCGGCTCCAGCTACACCTACCCCGGCAAGCCGAGCGCGGAGTCCACTGCGGACGCCCTGGACGACCTGCGCCGCACCCACAAGGAACTGGCCGACGCCGGGCACGTCCTGATCGCCGGCGCGGGACCGGTCGGGCTGGAGTTGGCCGGTGAGATCAAGGAGGTGTGGCCGGACAAGCGGGTGACCGTCGTGGACCCGGGTGCCGAGCTGATGCCCGGCTTCCTGCCGCAGATGCGCGAAGAGCTCCACAAGGCGCTGGCGGAACGGGACATCGAGGTGCGGCTCGGCACGAGCGTCACCCCGTCGGTGGAACCCGGTCGGCTGAACACGTTCACCGCCGGTGACATCACCGCCGACATCTGGTTCCGCGCCCACGGGGTCCGGATCAACAGCGGTTATCTGGCCGACGGCCGGCTGACCACCCCCGGCCCGCGCGGCACGGTCGCCGTCACCAGCGGCCTCAACGTCGTCGGGTACGACCACGTCTACGCGCTGGGCGACCTCGCGGACCTGCCCGAGGCGAAGATGGCCGGCTACGCCATGCAGCACGCGGAGGTCGTGGCGGCCAACATCTCCGCGCGGCTGCGCGGCGAGGAACCGACCGCGACCTACGACCCGGCCCCGCACCCGATGATCCTGCTGCCACTGGGTTCGCGCGGCGGCGTCGGGCAGTTCCCCTCGCCGGACGGGCCGTTCGTCGTCCCGGTGGAGACGGTGGTCGAGTACAAGGGCGCCGACCTGTTCACCGGCCGTTTCGCCGCGCAGTTCGGCATCGAGCGTTGAGGGGACACCACCACCATGTCTGATCGCACCACCGCGTCTGATCCCACCACCGCGCCTGATCCCACCACCGCGCCTGATCGCACCACCGCGCCTGATCCCGCCACCGCGTCTGATCCCGCCACCGCGTCGGAGAGCATGTCCCTGCCCGAGGTCGTCTTCGGGTTCGGCGCGCACAGCGTCGTCGACGAGGGACCGGAGCTGTTGCGGATGGCGCAGCTGGCCGACCGCGAAGGCCTCGACATCTTCTCCCTGTCCGACCACCCCTACCTGGGCGACCGCCTCGACGCCTACGCCACCATCGGTTACGTGCTCGGCCAGACACGGCGGCTGGCCGGGTTCGCCAACGTCACCAACCTGCCCACCCGTCCCGCACCGATGCTGGCCCGCGCGGTGACGACCCTGTCCGCGCTGTCCGGCGGCCGGGTCGTGCTGGGCATGGGCGCGGGCGGGCTGTGGGACCGCATCGCCGACATGGGCGTGCCACGCCTGTCCGCCGGGGATGCGGTGGACGCCTTCGAGGAGGCGATCGTCCTGGTGCGCAAGCTGGCCGGCGGCGGCCCGAAGGTCACCCACGAGGGTGACCACTACCGAGTGACCAACATCGACCCCGCTCCCGTGCCGGCCCCTCCCGTGTGGACCGGCTCGGTGGGCCCGAAGTCCTTGGCCGCCACCGGCCGCGTCGCCGACGGCTGGATCCCCGGCCACGCGGCGGACTGGCTCAGCGAGCGCTACCGCACGTCCCGCCCGGTGGTGGACGAGGCGGCGGCATCGGTCGGCCGCGACCCGTCGGAGGTCCGCACGATCTACAACTTCCCCGGCCGCATCACGAGTTCCCCGTTGCCCGCCACACGCAAGGAGGACGGCCGGTGGATCGGCGGCTCGGTCGAGCAGTGGGTGGAGGAACTGACGGACGCGGTACTGAACCACGGCGCTTCCGGCTTCATCCTCTTCTCCCCGCGCGGCGGCACCCCCGACCCCGACACCCTCGCCCGCTGGGCGGCAGAGGTGGTCCCCGCCGTGCGCGAGGCGATCACCCAACCCGCCTGAGCCCGAAGTGGGCAACCGCCCACTCAAGATCGAAGTGGACACCCGCCCACTCGGGCCGAAGCGGGCAACCGCCCACCTGCGATCGGAGTGGGCAACCACCCACTCGCGATCGGGACGGGCAACCGCCACCTTGGGGCCGGAATGGGCGACCGCCCACGTGCGGTTGAGGTGGGCGACTGCCCACTTGTGGTGGGGGTGGGCGGCCACCCGCCCGAGATTCGAGTGGGCGATCGCCCATTTGAGGTCGAGGTGGGCGACTGCCCACCTGCGACCGAGGTGGGCGACCGCCCGCCTAAGATCGGGTGGGTGACCTTCGACGACTTCGACGACCTCGACGCCTCCGCCCTGCCCGAGCGCCAGCAACGCATCCTGGTCGCCATCCGGGACTGGGTGGGCGAGCACGGGTACTCGCCGAGCACCCGCCAGATCGGCGACGCCGTGGGCCTCAAGTCGTCGTCGTCCGTGTCGAAGCACCTGGCCGCGTTGGAGGACAAGGGTTTCCTCCGCCGGAGCGACACCCTGACCCGTCCCATCGACGTCCGCGCGTTCCTGACCGGCCGTGCGGCGTCGGAGTCGGGCGACTCGGTGCCGGTGCCGGTCGTGGGTGACATCGCGGCGGGTGTCCCGATCGCGGCGGACGAGCACGTGGACGACGTCCTCAAGCTGCCGCGCGAGCTCACGGGCCGGGGCACGGTGTTCGCGCTGCGGGTCCGGGGCGACTCGATGGTGGACGCGGCGATCTGCGACGGCGACATGGTCGTGGTGAAGCAACAGCCGGAAGCCCACTCGGGCCAGATCGTCGCGGCCATGATCGACGGCGAGGCCACGGTCAAGGTGTTCCGCCGCCGGGACGGCCACGTCCTGCTGGAGCCCCGCAACCCGGCGTACGAGGTGATCGACGGGGATGAGGCCGTGATCCTGGGCGTGGTCGTCTCGGTTCTGCGCAGCGTCTGACCGGGGCACGGCGCGGAGGTGCCGGCCGCGCTTCGCGCTCTCAAGCTGGACGCGCTGGCGCGCTCTCAAGATCAAAAGCGAAAGCCAAAAGCGAAAAGCGGACGCTCGCCGCTGGGCAGGCCCCCCCGGGGGTGGAAGGGCGTCGGTTTCTTTCCGTGGCTTGGCAGCACGGCGAAACGCAAACCTCGCCCTGCGGGCGGAGCGCCTGCGGCGCGAAAGCGTTGCGGCCTGTGGGCAGAGTGCTGGCGGCAGAGTGCCAGCGGCGCAAGAGCGTGCCGCCCTTTGGGCGTGGCGCCTGCGGCGCGTGGTGCGGGGGTGCCGGCCCCGTGTGGGACCGGCACCCCGCGTGTCAGGAAGCGAAGCAGAGCGGTGTGTCGATGTGCTTGTAGCAGCGGACCGTTCGGGTCGTGCTACCTGGCTGGTTCTTGGTGTCCGTCACCGTCAAAGTGACCGTGTAGTTCTTCGCCACGTTCGGGTACGAGTGGGTCGCCGTCTTGCCCGTGCCTGTCGTCCCGTCGCCGAACTGCCACGCGTACCCGGTCACCGCGCCCTCCTCATCCGTTGACGCGCTGCCGTCGAAGGAACAGCTTCCGCGATCGCACCGGGCGGTGAAAGAGGCGGTCGGGGGGAGGTCGCCGGCCTTCACCAATCGGCGGGTGGAGTTGGTCTTGCCCTGGTTGTCGGTGACGGTCAGGCGCACGCTGTAGTACGCCGCCCGGCCGTAGGTGTGCGTGGTGGTCTTGCCGGTGGCTGTTGCGCTGTCGCCGAAGTCCCACGCGTATGAGGTGATGGTGCCGTCCGGGTCAGTGGAACCGTTGGCGTCGAAGGAACAACTGAGGCTGCTGACCGAGCAGGACGCGGTGAACGCGGCGGTCGGGCGGCCTGGGTCGGGGGTGCCGGCCGGGTAGTCGGTGGCGGAACCGACGTCCAGCAGTGGTTCCTTGACGTTGTCGCCCGAGTCGTCGGTCCAGTGGGTGTTCGCGGTGTCGATCAGGTGCTGTCGGACCGCCAGCACGCCGTTCCGGTCGCCGGCGCGGTTGCCGTTGGCGGTGAGGAGGGCGGCGGCGCCGGCCACGTGCGGGGACGCCATCGACGTACCGCTGAGCACCTTGTACGTGCCGCCCGGGGAGGTGGACAGGATGCACGTGCCCGGCGCCGCGATCTCCACGGTCGGGCCGAAGTTGCTGAAGTCGGCCAGGGTGTCGTCCTGGTCGCTGCGGCACGTGGACGCCGCCCCGCCGCCCGGAGCGCCGTTGAAGTCGGCCAGGGCCGAGACGGTCACGACGTCGGGGTGGTTCGCCGGGGAGAACGTCCGGGCGTCCTTGTGGTTGTTGCCCGCCGCGACGGCGAACACCACGCCCTTGGCCACGGCGTTGGAGATTGCCTGGGTCAGGGCCTCGGTCGCGCAGTTCTCGCAGCCCAGGCTCATGTTCGCGACCTCGATCTCGTCGGCGTGCGCGCCGACCCAGTCCACGCCCGCGACCACGCCGGACAGCTGCCCGCTGCCACTGGCGTCGAGCACCTTGGCCGACCAGATGCGCGCGCCGGGTGCGACGCCGACGACACCGACGCCGTCGTCCCGCGCGCTGATGGTGCCGGCCACGTGGGTGCCGTGGCCGTGGTCGTCGGTGCCGGTGTTGTCGGTGCACGTGGAGGTGTTCAGGCAGTTGGTGCGTGCGACGACGGTGAGGTCCGGGTGCGCCGCGTCCACGCCGGTGTCGATCACGGCCACGTCGACGTCCACGCTGTAGTCGTTGACGCCGTTGATCTTCAGGTTCGGGTTGTCCGGGGCGAACGCGCGGTCCACGCCGGTCGGCACGGTCTGGTCGGTGGTGTGCACGAGCACGTCCGGCTCGACCGAGCCCACGCGCGGGTCGTGGCGCAGCGCCCGTGCGGCGGACGGCGTCAGGGTCGCCGAGAAGCCGGTGAGCGCGTGCCGGTAGACGTGGCCGACGTGTCCGCCGTGCCGGTCGGTGACCGACCGGGCCAGGGCCGTCGGGTCGGTGCCGGCGCGGAGGGTGACGATGTAGTCGGCGGTCGGGCCGGTGTCGGGGGTGGCCGCGGCGGGGAGCGTGGCTGCGGTCAGCGCCACCGTCCCCAGGAGCAGGCCGTAGATCTGGTTGCGCACTTGGAGTTCCTCCTGGTGCAGGGAGTCAGGATGCGACCAATCGTGCGAACGGATGAGCGCGGACAACAACGCCGTGAATCGTGCGTAGGGGTACGCGTTCACCGCGGTTCGAGCTGGTCGCGTGTGGTGACGCCGAGCTTGTGCAGGACGCGGGCGGCGTGGCGTTCGACCGTGCGCGGCGACAGGAACAGCACCTCGGCGATCTCGCGGTTGGTGCGGCCCAACGCCATCAGCCGCGCCACTTCCCGTTCCCGGGGCGAGAGTTGCGCGCCGTAGCCGCGTCGGCCCGGCCGGGGACCGGTGCTGCCGCCGTGTTCGCGGGCCAGGTGGTCGCAACGGGCGGCGTCCCAGGTGGCGCCGAGTGCGGTGAACGTGCGGCCCGCTTCGGTCACCTCGGCCACGGCGTCCTGTCCGGCGGCGAGGCGGGCGCGTGCCGCCGACTCCACGGCCCGCGCGCGCTCGTACGGGCGGGGCAGTGCCGCGAGCAGTTCGGCGGACTGCGTGAACAGCGCCGCGGCCTCCGTGAACCGGGCGTGGGTGGCGGCGATCGCGGCCCGGCAGCCGGGGATGGTGGCGTGCGCGAACGGGCAGTCCCGCGCGGTCACGTCGGCGGTGAACTCGGCGAGCAGCCGCGCGGCGGCCTCCGCGTCGGGCAGCAGCGCCTGCACGCCGGCGTCGACCAGTTCGGTCGCCCACGCCCAGACCCCCTTGTGCCGCACCACGTCCAGCGCGCGGGCCAGTTCCTCCCCGGCCTCGTCCGGCCGTTCCCGGGCCAGCGCGAGCCGGACGCGGGTGGCGGCGGCGGCCACCACCGCGGGGGCGCACCAGCCGCTGGCCCACCGCAGGCCGGGGGCGCGCAGGTACTCCTCCGCCTCCGCCCACTCGCCCCGCGCCACGGCCAGCTGCGCCAGGACCAGGGACGCGCCGGCCGCCGCGAACGGCGCCCCGGCGGTGCGGACCAGGTGCTCGCGGGCGGCGTGGTCCAGGCCGGACCACCGGCCGGTGGCCAGTGCGAGCCGCAGCCCGTGGGACGTGCTCATGTGCCGCAGGTAGGACGGCCCGGCGCCGAGCTCCTCCGCGCGGGCGTGGCACTCCGCCGCGGCCCGGTAGTGCCCCGACGACGTCGCCGCGTCGGTGAAGTTGACGAACCCCCGGGCCAGTTCCTGCCGCTCACCGGGCGTGGCGGCCGCGGGCAGCGCGGCGACGGCGTCCCACCCGCGCGGGTCGCCGAGCTCCAGCAACACGCTCGCCCGGTTGACCCGCACCGCCATGAGCAGCGCCGGATCGCCCCGCGCGGGCACGGTCCGTTCGGCCGCCGCCAGCCACCCCAGGTGCTCGTCGACGCGCTCGCTGCCCCAGTACGGCACGGCCAGCGCCGACATCGCCCGTGCCGCCAGCAGCGGACGCCGGCGCAACTCCCGGATGGCGGTCTTGAGCTGCGCCCGCTGCGCCTCGCCGTCACCGGCCTGGTTGCCCAGCAGCAGGCCCAGGTGCAGCCGCAGTTCACCGCGCACGCCGTCGGGGAGGAGGTCGTCGGAGACGATCTCGTGCAGCAGGTGCAGCGTCTCCCCGTACGCGAGGCTGCCCAGCGCGAGCCGCCCGAGCCGACCCGCCAGCGACGCCCGGGTCCGGCGCGGGAGCGCCGGCTCGCGCAGCACGGTCCGCAGCAGGTCCACAGCGGTCTCCGGGTCGTCCGACCGCACCGCCCGGTCCGCCGCGCGTTCGGCGTGCCGGGCCATCCCGACGACGTCACCGGCCGCGCGGCAGTGGTGCACCAGCTCCCGCACCGCTCCCCCGCGCCGCTCCAGCACCCGCGCCGCCGCCGCGTGCCCCCGCCGCCGGTCGGTCGCCGACAGCGTCGCCGCCACCGCCAGCCCCAGCACGGGTGGCCGGAACTCGAACGTCCCGTCCTCCAACGCGACCAGGACCCCTTGGTCCGCCGCGCGCAGCAGCGCCGCTTCCGCCTTGTCCACCGCCATCCCGCACATCTCGGCGGGCACGTCGGCCGGGAACGCCCCGCGCAACAACGCCGCCGCCGCGACGAGCCGCCGCGCGCCCACGCCGCGCAACCGCTCCTCGGCGAACACCCTCAGCTCTTCGGGGATCCCCTTGGCGGACAACGCTCCTCCCGGTTCGCCGTCCTCCGGCCGGACGTGGGCGAGCACGGCCGCGACGAACAACGGCACTCCCCCGGTCAGCCGGTGCACCTCGGCGCCCCGGTCGCCCGCCACCCCGATCTCCTCCGGCGTCAGCGGCCCCAGGTCGAACCGGTGCGTCACGCCCGGTGACCCCCACCGCGGGTGACCGGCGGAGTGGGTGACCAGCAGGGCGGTCCCGTCCGGCGGCCGGGACGCGCAGCACCGCAGCACCTCGCGGGACGTGCGATCGGCCCGGTCCACGTCGTCCACCACCACGAGCACCGCCGGACCGGCGGCGGTCAGCAGGTCCCGCAACGCCGCGCACGTCCGGTAGTCGGCCCGCCCCCGTGCGGCCTCGATCGCGGCGACCACGTCGGCACCGGACGTCGGCAACAGCCGCACCAACTCCCGCACCACGACGAACGGCTCGTCCGGCAGCGCTCGGCAGTCCACCACCACGCGGACGGCGTGCGGCGCGGACGCCACCACACGAGCGACCAGCGTGGACTTCCCCATGCCCGCCGCGCCGCTCACGACCACGACAGCGGGGGTGCGGGCGATAGCCGCACGCACCTCGGCCTCGACTAATCGGTCCACAATGGACGATCCACTTCGTCCGCGCGGGAGTGTGCACGAACATGCTCGAAACTGACGCCGAGAGTACAGCTTCAAGCACACCTTGCACAGAACCCGGTTGCGGCGGCGGAGGACGAGGTGCAATGTTCGGCCCTGTGCCGACCCCGCCGCCGCCCGTCATCCGCCCCGCGACCGTTCTCGACGCCGCCGAGATCGCACGCATCCACGTGCAGGCGTGGCAGGCCGCGTACGCCGGGCACATGCCCGCGGAGTTCCTGAACGGGTTGTCGGTGGCGGACCGGCAGGCGGCGTGGGAGCGGCAACTCGCCCAGGGCACCGCGGACGTCTTCGTGATCGAGGCACCCGATGCCGTCACGGAGTCCGCCGTCGCGGAGTCCGGTGCCGTCGCAGGGTCGGCGGGCTCGGAGTCGGCGGGCGCGGGGTCCGGAGGGGCGGGGTCCGTCATCGCCGGGTTCGCTCTGGTCGGCCCGAGTCGCGACGCCGATGCCGGGCCGGGGACGGGCGAGCTGCACGCGATCAACCTCGACCCGGCGCACTGGCACCGGCGCCTGGGCCGCCCCCTGCTCGACCACGCCGTCACCGCACTGCGCGACCGGGGCTACCGGGACGCCACCCTGTGGGTGCTGGGCTCCAACGACCGAGCCCGCCGCTTCTACGAGCGGGCGGGCTGGGCGCCGGACGGCACGACCCGGGTCGAGACGATCGCCGGCGGGACCGTGCGGCTGGAGGAGGTCCGCTACCGCAGGACGCTGGTGACCGCGACCGTCGTGTAGGGGACGGTGATGGTGCCGCCCTTCGCGTCGATCGCCTGGCCGACGCCGTGCAGGACCTCGGCCAACGCGTCCGGCGGGAGGCGAGTCAGACCGCCCTGGGTGGGCATGAGGTCCAGGTACGCGCCGCGGGTGTAGGTCTGCGCCCAGTCGAACCGCCACTCCTCCGGTTCGGTGAACGCCTCGGCTCGCCGGATGCCGTCGGCGGCGAGGTCGAACATGCGCTGGTACCCGGCGACGGCGGCCCGGAAGTCGAACGACGTCCCCGGCACGGCCCGCTCGTAGGCCACCGCGAAGGCGTCCGCGACCTGCTCGGGCAACTGCGAGACGTGCCAGAACACCGCCAGCCGACCTCCGGACCGCAGCACCCGGGCAGCCTTGGCGGCACCGACCACGGGGTCCACCCAGTGCCAGGCCTGCGCCGCGACCACGACGTCGAAGGTCCGTCCGGCGGGATCCCAGTCCTCGAAGGTGGCGACCTCCACGTCCACGCCGGTGGTCCGCGCGAACTCCGCCATCCGCTCGTCGGGCTCGACCCCGAGCACCCGGCACCTGAGCGCCTGGAGTTGCCGAGCCGCGATGCCGGTACCGGTACCCACGTCGAGCACTTCAGGCCCTCGCGCCGCCCCTGAGGCCCCAGCCGCCGCCGACGCTCCCGCCGCCCCCAACGCTCCCGCCGCCGCTCCCGCTCCGGCTGTGACGCCGGCCGGGGCTCCGGGCCCTTCCGCCGCTTCCGGGGCTCCCAGCGCTTCCAGCGCTCCCGCCGCTCCCAGCGCTCCCGGCGCGTCCGGCGCCCCCGCCGCTGCCGCCGTCCCGGCCGCCGCTGCCGCCGCTCCGGCCGCCGCTGCCGCTCCCGCCGCCGCTACCGCCGCGGCTGGGGCTCCGGACCCTTCCGCCGCTCCCGGCGCTTCCGGCGCTTCCGGCGCTTCCGGCGCTTCCGGCGCTTCCGAGCGTGCCGGTGCCTGGTGGTGTGCGGCCAGGCGTTCGATCAAGGCGTCGGGGTATGGCGGGCGGGTGCGGTCGTAGCGGGGGGCGTCGGTGCCGAAGGACTCCGCTACCCGGCGTTCCTTCCACGGTAGAGTGGGCATGCGCCCACTATGAGTGGGCACTTGCCCACTCGTCAAGATCGACCGGGGGAAGGTCTCCGCATGCCGACCGGCGTAGCTCTGCGCGATGTCCGCGAGCACCTGTTCGCCGCTGCCGACCGCGTTCTGCTGCGCGACGGCCCGAGCGGCCTGACCAGCCGAGCGGTCACCGCGGAGGCGGAGGTGGCCAAAGGTGTCCTGCACCGCCACTTCACCGACTTCGACGACTTCCTGGCCGCCTTCGTCCAAGACCGCGCCCACCGCATCGACGCGCAGGCCACAACCCTGCTCAACACCGCCGGACAGGGCACGGTGGCCGACAACATCACGGCCGCCCTGGACGCCGTGTTCATGTCGGTGGCGATGGCGATCGTCCCGCTGATCACCTTCCGGGACGAACTGCGCGCCCGCCTGCGCGACACCTGGCCGGCGGGCGTCCCGGTGCTGACGGAGGCCGCGGAGATGCTCGCGGACTACCTGAGGGCGGAGCAGAAGGCCGGCCGAGTCGCGAAGTCGGCCTCGGCGGACCTCCTGGCACCGACGTTGATCGGCGCGGCCCACCTGCTCTTCGCCGACCGCACCGGCCCGCGTCCCACGATCGAGGCGTTGCGGCGAACCGTGATCACCGTGTTGTCCGGCGCTCAACCTGAGTGAAATGGGCGGGTGCCCACTAGGGCGGGTGCCCACTAGGGCGGTGAAGTGGGCGGGTGCCCACTCGTTGGATGAAGTGGGCGGGTGCCCACCTCGGGGGAAAGAGTGGTGCCGGGGAACCCTGTGGCTCCCCGGCACCGGGAACGTACAGCTCGGACCTCAGTGGCCGGCGGGTGCTTCCGCCTTGCCGCCCTTGATCGTCAACGCGCCCACGATCGCGACCAGCGACAAGCCGGCCGCCAGCAGCATCGCCGTGTGGATGCCGCCCATCTCCGCGCCCGCCGCGTCACCCGACGCCGCCAGGGTGGCCGCCCGAGCGCTCATCACGCTCACCAGCAGGGCCACGCCCGCAGCCGCGGCGAGCTGCTGCGTCGTGGCGAAGACGGCGCTGCCGTGCGAGTACAGGCGCATCGGCAGCGAACCCAGACCGGACGAGAACAGCGGCGTGAAGGAGAACGCCAGGCCCAGGCTCAGCAGCAGGTGGAACGCCAGCACGAACCACGCCGCCGTCGACGCCGTGAACGTCGTCGCGAACCACAGCGACGCGCTGGTCGCCACCGTGCCGACCACGAGCAGGATGCGCGGGCCGACCTTGTCGTAGAGCCGGCCCACGAACGGGGACAGCAGGCCCATCAGCAGGCCGCCCGGCAGCAACAGCAAGCCGGTCGTCAGCGGCTGGAGCTTGAGGACGTTCTGCATGTAGATCGGCAGCAGCGTCGCCACGCCCAGCAACAGACCCATCATGACCATCATCAGCGCGCTGGTGATGGTGAAGGTCCGCACGCCGAACGTCCGCAGGTCCAGCAGCGCCCGGTCCTTGCGCTGCAGCGACACCTGGCGCAGCACGAACGCCACGACGCCGAGCACACCGACCACGAGCGACGCCCACAGCGTGACCGACCCGGAACCGCCGGGCTGGCCGATGCTGGACAGCGCGTACACCAGGCCGCCGAAGCCGAACACCGACAGCACGACCGACACCGGGTCGATCGGCGCGTCGCTGCGCTCGCCCACCGACGACACCCACTTCAGGCCCAGCGCCATCGCCGCGAGGGCGATCGGCAGCACGACCAGGAACATGGCGCGCCAGCCCCACAGGTCCAGCACGATGCCGGACACCGTCGGGCCGATGGCCGGCGCCACCGAGATGACGATGGAGATGTTGCCCATCACGGCACCGCGCCGCTCGGCGGGCACCAGGGTCATGACCGTGGTCATCAGCAGCGGCAGCATGATCGCCGTGCCGGACGCCTGCACCACGCGGGCGGCCATCAGGACCGGGAAGCCCGGTGCCAGCGCGGCGATGAGC
Organism: Saccharothrix variisporea; assembly: GCF_003634995.1. Classification (GTDB taxonomy): domain Bacteria; phylum Actinomycetota; class Actinomycetes; order Mycobacteriales; family Pseudonocardiaceae; genus Actinosynnema; species Actinosynnema variisporeum. Next base: position 2,577,239 of record NZ_RBXR01000001.1, read on the forward strand.
GTGCCGGCGCTGAACAGGCCCATCGCCACGCCGAACAGCACGCGGGTGGGCACGCGTTGGATCAGGAAGCCGGTGACCGGGATCACCACGGACATGGTGAGCAGGAAGCCGGCCGTCAGCCACTGGCCGACCGCCGCCGTCACGTCCAGCTCGTCCAGCAGCACCGGCAGCGCGACGCCCATGATGGTCTCGTTGAGGATGACCACGAACGTGGCCACCAGCAGCACGCCGATGACCGTGCGGTCGGCGCGGCTGAGCACGGGTGGCGGCGCCACGGCGTCGGACACACCTGCGGATGTCATGCGAGGTCCCCCAGAAGAAAAACGGCGCGCGAAAAGCCCTCTGCGCCCGGACACGTCAACACTACCGGCGCACACCGACAATCCGAGCCCGATTTTCCGGCACCCCGTGCATTCGTAGCGGTGCGTACGTGATCGGTCACACTGGGAAAAGCCGCTGGTCAGCCCCGCACCACTCGCGCGAGCACGCGTGGCGCGAACATCGACGACGGCGGGTCCAGTAGACCGATCGTGCGCACGAAAGCTTTCGCCACGACGGGATCGTGGCCGGCCACGCGTTGCAGGCGGGCGACATAGCGGTTGACCGCTCGCGTGACCGGCGGCCGGCGGCCGGGGATCTCCGGCAGGGCCAGGTCGCCGCCGGCGTTGAGCTGCCACACCGGGTCGATGATCTTCGCGGCGGCGCGGAAGAAGCGGCGGGCGAGGTCGTGCTCGCCCGCGCGCAGGCAGCGGCGCAGGGCCTCCGCCTCCAGGGCGGCGACCGTCATGCCCTGCCCGTAGACGGGGTTGAAGCTGCACATCGCGTCGCCGAACACCAGCAACCCCTCGGGGAACCGGCGCACCCGCTCGTACCGGCGGCGCAGGCTGGCCGGGAACCGGTGGGGCCGCAGCTCGGTCAGCGGTTCGGCCGCCGCGATGCTCTCGAACACCTCCGGCGGCGCGGACCGGCGCAGGAACGCCAGGAAGCCCTCCTCGTCGGTCGGCGGGTGGTCGCCCGCCATGCCGACCACGGTGAGCATCCAGCGGTCACCCTCCTGGGCGGCGTAGGCGAACCCGGTCGGGCGACCCGGCACCGGTCCGACCAGCACGAGCTTGTCCCGGTACGGCACCTTGGGCCGCACGAGCCGGCTCACGTACATGGTGTCGATGTCGATCGAGTCCTCGGCGGGCACCGGGAACCCGTGGTCGGCCAGCCACTTCCGGCTCCGGCCGCCGCGCCCGAGGGCGTCCACGACGAGGTCGGCGTCCAGCACGCCCGCCGTGGTGCGCACACCGGTCACGCGGTCGCCGTCGAACACCGGGTCCAGCACCTCGTGCCCGTCCACGACCTTGACGCCCGGGTAGGAGGCCAGGCGCGACCGGATCGTGCCCTCGAGCAGGGGCCGGGTGAGCTGGATCGCCGAGGCGCCCGTGTCGGTGCGGACCATCTGCTGCCCGTTGAGCACGAAGGTCGCTTCGCGCAAGAAGTTCGACCGCGGCACGCCGTCCGCGACGAAGTCGTCCACGAGCCCCGGGAACATCCGGTCCAACACCTCCGCGCCACGCAGCAGCAAGGCGTGGAAGTGCTTGCCCTGCGACACGCCCTTCCGGTGCTCCGGCCCGGCGGGGAACACGTCCCGGTCGACCACGGTCACCCGTTCGTAGTGCCCCACCAACGCCCGCGCGGCCAGCAGACCACCCATGCTGCCGCCGAGCACCACCGCGTGCCTCCCCATCGTGCGACCGTGTCACAGCGGGCACGGCGTCCGCTTCTCCCGGAATGCGCGACCTCCACATGATCTCCACGCAACCCCCACGCGGCCGCCGCCTTCCGCCCTCCTGCGGGACGTACGCTCCATTCGGGTGATGGCACGACCGATCGCCCGCGTGGAGCACGAGGGGGAGATTTCGTTGCGGCTGCGGACCGATCGACGCCTGCTGACCGTGTTGCTGCTGTGCCTGCTGGTCACCTCCGGGTGCAGCGAGCTGAACCGGGACGCGGACCTGGCCGCGCGCATCACCGAGGCCGGCTACTCCGACGTCAGGGTCGTGCCCAGCGACCCCGATCTGTCCTCCCCCCTCACCATCTACGCGAGCGGTGGCCCCGAGGGCGATGACGGCGGGGACATCGCCCGTCTCGTGTGGGACACCTACCCCGGCGAGGTGGACCGGGTCGTGGTCGAACTGGGCCGCGTGCACCACTCGGCCACCGCCAAGGAACTGGAGGAGCGCTTCGGTCCGCGCGAGGTCGAGTACGACCCGAACCTCGTGGTGAAGTGGGTCGCCGGCATCGGCGCGTTCCTGCTGTTGGTGTTCGGCACCGTGTTCGCCCTCCTGATCTCCTTCGTCGTCGTCACGATTCGCCGGCGGCGCTTGGCGCTCAGGGCAACGCGGCGGTAGTCCGCTCTCGTACTGCTCTTCGGAAGTGACGGCCGACGAGGTGCCGTCACGTGGTTTCTGGAGGGTTGATGACCCACTGGGGGACTCGGTCGAGCCTGCTCGCCGCGGTGCTCGTCGCGGGTGTGGTGGTGGTGCCGGCGGAGGCCGCGGCCGATGTCGGCGTGATGCCCTCGGGGCCGACGGTCACGCTGGTCACCGGGGACAAGGTCACGCTGGGCGGTTCGGACGGGGTGACGGTCAAGGCCGCGCAGGGCCGGGAGCGCATCGGGTTCACCTCCCGCACCGACGTGCGCGGTGACCTGCACGTGGTGCCGGTGGACGCGGTCGCTGGGCTGGCCGGCGGGAAGCTCGACCCCCGCCTGTTCAACGTCAGCGAGTTGGTGCGCGCCGGCTACGACGACGCCTCCGTCGACCGGCTGCCGCTGATCGTCGACCAGCCGCGGGCCGGGGCGAACGGGCGTGCGCTGCCGGCGTTGGGCGCGGCGGCCGTGTCGGTCGAGCGGAACGCGGACTTCTGGGCCACCGCGCGGGACGCCGAGCACATCTGGCTCGACGGTCGGGTCCGGGTGCAGCTCGACAAGTCCGTGCCGCAGATCGGTGCGCCCACCGCGTGGGCCGCCGGGTACACGGGCGCGGGGACGACGGTCGCCGTGCTGGACACCGGCGTGGACGCCAAGCACCCCGACCTGTCCGACGCCGTGGTGGGCGAGCAGAACTTCACCACCTCGGACACCGCGGGCGACCGCGTCGGGCACGGCACGCACGTCGCCTCGACCATCACCGGCAACGGGGCCCAGTACAAGGGCGTCGCGCCGGACACCAAGCTGCTCAACGGGAAGGTGCTCGACGACCACGGCTACGGCCTGGAGTCCTGGATCATCGCCGGCATGGAGTGGGCCGCCGCGAACAACGCCGACGTGGTCAACATGAGCCTCGGCGCACCCATGCCCAGCGACGGCACCGACCCGCTCTCGCAGGCCGTCAACCGGATCACCGCCGAGACCGGGACCCTGTTCGTCATCGCGGCGGGCAACTCCGGCGGCCAGGTCGGCGGCCCCGGTGCCGCCGACGCGGCGCTGACCGTCGGCTCGGTGGACAAGTCCGACCGGCTCGCCCCCTCCTCCAGCCGGGGCCGCGTGGACGGCGTGCTCAAGCCCGACCTCACCGCGCCGGGCGTGGAGATCACGGCGGCCAAGGCCGGTGGCGGCTACACCACGCTGTCCGGCACGTCCATGGCCACCCCGCACGTCGCCGGCGCGGCGGCCGTGCTCGCCGGGCAGCACCCGGACTGGCGTCCCGAGCAGCTCAAGGCCGCGCTGATGGGCACCGCCAAGCCGAACGGCAGCCTGGTCGAGCAGGGCGCGGGCCGCGTGGACCTGGGCACCGCCGCCACCTCCACCGTGTTCGCCGACGCGGGCAGCTTCAGCCTGGGCTCGGTGCAGTGGCCGCACCACGACGACCAGCCCATCACGAAGACCATCACCTACACCAACACCGGCACCGAACCGGTCACGCTCGACCTCGCCGCCGACGTCACCGGACCGCAGGGAACCCTTGCCCCGCAGGGCATGTTCACCTTCTCGCCGGCCCGCCTGACCGTGCCCGCCGGCGGCACGGCGACCACGACCGCCACCGTCGACACCCGCGTCGAGGCGCCGGACGGCGTCTACAGCGGGGCGATCACCGCGACCGGGTCACGGACCGTGCGCACGGTCCTGACCGTCACCCGCGAGGTCGAGAGCTACAACGTCACCGTGAAGGCCCTGGACCACAACGGGTCCCCGACCGACAAGTACTTCGCCGGCTTCGTGGACGTGAACAAGCGCGAGTCCCACAGCAGCCACGACCCGTCCGGCACGGTGGTGGCCCGCGTGCCCAAGGGCGAGTTCTACTTCACCGGCTTCGTGCAGACCGAGGTGGGCGAACGCCAATACCGCAACACCGAATTCGTCGAGCCGTCCTTCGTCGTCACCGGGGACACCGAGATCGTGCTGGACGCCCGGCAGGCCAAGCCGGTCGGGTTCGCCACCGACCGGCCCGACGCCAAGGTCGGCAGTGCGAAGTACCGGTTCCGCATGAAGACGGCGTGGGGCGAGCTGAGCTCCACGACCTTCATCCAGGACTACGAGGCGTTCACCTTCAAGCCCACCACCACCTCCGCGCGGGACCGCTTCAGCTTCACCGCCGAGGCCAGGATGGGCGCGTGGAACGGCAAGTCCTTCGACGGCAGCCCGTACCTGTACCACCTGCGGCACACCGAGAACGGCTCGGTCCCGCAGGACCTCCAGTGGCGGTTCCGCGACGCCGACCTGGCGAAGGTGCGGTCCGAGCACGCGGCGGCCACCCCCGGAGTCGTGGGCTACCGCGAGAACTTCCTGGTGGTGCCGCTGCCCGGCACGCTCACGGAGTACTACACGCCCGACGAGCCGTGGGACGGCCAGTTCATCGAGATGGTGGACCCGGAGCACTTCGAGTTCGTGTCCGTGGTCGACCAGACCCGCCCGCGCAGCTTCCCCCTCGGCCGCACGACGACCGAGCGCTGGAACACCGGCGTCTTCGGCCCGGCCTTCCCGACCGGCCTCGACAGCCCGCTGTACTTCGCGGCCCGCATCGGCGACTACACGCGTTTCGTCCTGCCGCTGTTCACCGACAACGGCCGCGGCCGGTCCGGGGACGCCAGTGCCTCCGGCACCACCGCCCTCCTGCGCGACGGCACGGTGATCGGGGAGACGGCGGCCCCGGGCCTGGGCTACTTCAAGGTCTCCCCGGACCGCGCCCAGTACACCCTCCGCGCCACCGCCGACCGCTCTTCCTACGCACGACTGTCCACAAAGGTCACTGCCGACTGGACCTTCACCAGCGAGGGCGACGGCACGCAAGACCCGAGGCTCCTGCCCCTCCTGGCCGTCCGCTTCACGCCGACCCTCGACAACACCAACGCGGCCCCGGCGGGCAGGCCGTTCCGCGTCCCGCTGTACGTGCAGCGGAACGGCACCACCGACCCCGGCCGGGTGAACACGCCGGTCGTGGAGATCTCCTACGACGACGGGGCCACCTGGCTCCGTGCGCCGGTGACCCGTGACCGCGCGCAGTGGACGGCACTCGCCTTCCACCCGGCGGACGCGAAGTTCGTGTCCTTGCGCTCCCGAGTCACCGACGCCGACGGCAACGCCCAGTCCCAAACCATCATCCGGGCCTACGCCCTGAAGTAGGACGCCGGCCGGGCCGCCGGACTTCCCGGCGGCCCGGCCGGACCTCCTGTGCCCCGACGCGCTGAGCCGATCGGTGCCGCCGGCCGCGTCCGCATGGCGGGAAAGGCCCTTCACGAGCCGCTGACATGCGGTTTCACCGTTGACAACGCTCCCGGTGCGCTTGACGATCGCGTCGCTTGTCCCCGCCGAGAAGGGTGCACGGGATGTCGAGAAGCCTGTTGTTCCTGTTGTGGTCGCTGATGGCGATCATGGGGGCGGCGCACCGCCGCAACGCCGGCAAGCGCCGCCGGGCCAGGGAGGAAGCGGCCCGCCGCGAGGCCGAGACCAAGTCCGGCGGCTCCGGCGCGCTGTCCGCGATGACCAACGCCGCCATCCGCGAAGGCGTCAAGCACGCGCACCACGTGTACGACGACAAGCACCGCAACCGCAAGGACGACGACGACACCGACAAGGGCGGTGACGACGGCGGCGACTACGGCGGCGGTGACGACGGCGGCGGCGGCGCGGACTTCTCCGGCCTGGGCTGACCTCCGGCGCGTGTCCGAGCCGGTCCCGACCCGGGCCTACAGCCGCGGGTCGACCGGCTCGGACTCCAGGGCCAGCACGGCGAACACGCACTCGTGGACCCGCCACAGCGGCTCCCCGCGTGCCGCGCGTTCCAGCGCCTCCAGGCCCAGGGCGTACTCGCGCAGCGCCAGCGAGCGCTTGGCGCCCAGACCCCGGTGCCGCAGGCGTTCCAGGTTCTCCGGTTCGGTGTAGTCCGGGCCGTAGATGATGCGCAGGTACTCCCGGCCGCGCACCTTCACGCCCGGCTGCACCAGGCCCCGCTCGCCGCGCACCAGGTTCGCCAGCGGCTTGACGACCATGCCCTCCCCGCCGGCCGCGGTCAGCTCTTCCCACCACCGCACGCCCGCCGCCACCGACTCGGCGTCCTCGGTGTCGACCACCAGGTGCCGGGTGCGGGTGAACAGCGGCGAGTCCAAGCGCGCCAAGGTCTCCAGGTGCCACAGGTGCGAGCGGTCGTGGTAGGTGCGGCCGGCCGTGGCCAGGAGCTGGAACGGGGCCAGGCGCACGCCGTCCAGGCCCGTGGTCGGCCAGCAGTAGCGCTGGTAGGCGTCCCGGTAGCCGACCGCGTTGGCCAGGCGGGACGTGGTGCGCGCCAACAGGTCCGACACGTCGACGCCGCGCGCCGCGGTGGCCCGCAACACCTCCGCCGCCGGAGCCAGCGCACCGACCGCCGCCGCGCCGACGGCCGCGTACTGGTCCCGGATCAGGCCGGTGGCCTTGGCGTTCCACGGCATCAGCTCGGCGTCCAGCAGCAGCCAGTCGGTGTCGAACTCCGACCAGAAGCCGGCGTCGGTCACCGCCGACCGCACGCGGTCCAGCAGCTCCTCCCCCAGCTCGCCGTCGAAGAACGCCCGGCCGGTCCGCGTGTAGACCGCGCCGGAGTCCTTGCCCACCAGCACGACCGCCCGCGAGCCCATGTGCTTCTCCTCGCAGATCACCTCGCGCACGCCCGCGGCCCGGTACTCGGCGAAGGCGTCCTCCGGGTGCTCCAGCACGTCCGGCCGCTTGGAGGTCGCGGTCGGCGCCATCGTCGGCGGCAGGTACGGCAGGCGGTGCGGGTCCATCGCGAAGCGGCTCATCACCTCCAGCGCGGACGCGGCCTGCTCGGGACGCACGGCGATCCGGCCCCGGTGCGCGGTCTCGATCGTGCGACGGCCGGCGACGTCGTCGAGCGCGAGCACGTCCGGCTCCCGGTCCGGCGTCGCCGCCACCAGCGGGCGCACCGGCTCGTACCAGACCTTGTGCGCGGGCACCGACACGACCTCGCGCTCCGGGTACCGCAGCGCCGTCAGCTTGCCGCCGAACACCACACCGGTGTCCAAGCACATGGTGTTGTTGACCCACTCCGCGTCCGGCGTGGGCGTGTGTCCGTAAAGGACGGTCGCCCGGCCGCGGTACTCGGTCGCCCACGGGTAGCGCACCGGCAGGCCGTACTCGTCGGTCTCGCCGGTCGTGTCGCCGTACAGGGCGAAGCCGCGCACGCGTGCCGAAGCACGGCCGTGGTAGCGCTCCGGCAGGCCGGCGTGCGCGACCACGAGGTCACCGCCGTCCAGCACGTAGTGCGCCACCAAGCCGTCGCAGAACCGCTCGACCCGCCGCCGGAACTCCTCGGTCTCCGCGGACAGCTGCGCCAGCGACTCCGCGAGGCCGTGCTTGACCTGGACGTCCCGCCCGCGCAGCGCCCGCACCAGCTTCTGCTCGTGGTTGCCGCACACGGCGAACGCGTGCCCGGACTCGACCATGCCCATGACCAGCCGCAGCACACCCGGCGTGTCCGGGCCGCGGTCGACCAGGTCGCCGACGAACACCGCGCGCCGACCCGCCGGCGGCACCGCGTCCACCGGACGGCCCTCGGCGTCGCGCACCAGGTCGTAGCCGAGCGTGCCGAGCAGGTCCTCCAGCTCCTGCCGGCAGCCGTGCACGTCGCCGATCACGTCGAACGGGCCGGTCTCGTGCCGCAGGTCGTTGTACAGCGGCTCGGGCACGATCACCGCTTCGTCCACTTCGGACTGGCTGCGCAGCACGTGCACCTTCTTGAAGCCCTCCTTGGCGAGGAACTTCAGCGACTTGCGCAGCGCGGTCCGGTGCCGGCGCACGACGTGCGGGCCGAAGTCGCGGTCGGGCCGGGTCGCGTTGCGCGCCAGGCACACCTCCTCCGGCAGGTCCAGCACGATGGCCACCGGCAGCACGTCGTGCTCGCGCGCGATCTCCACCAGCTGCGCCCGGTCGGCCCGCTGGACGTTGGTCGCGTCGACGACCGTCGTGCGCCCGGCCGCCAGCCGCTTGCCCGCCACGTAGTGCAGCACGTCGAACGCCGCGCCCGACGCGGTCTGGTCGTTCTCGTCGTCGGCCACCAGGCCGCGGAAGTAGTCGCTGGACAACACCTGCGTCGGCGCGAAGTGCTTGCGCGCGAACGTCGACTTGCCCGAGCCGGAGGCGCCGACCAGCACCACCAGGCACAGGTCCGGGATCTTCAGCTCCATCAGTCCTGCTCCCCCACGACGAAAACAGCCATTTGCGTCGGCGCGCCCAGCGCCGGGTCCTCGGGTCCGATCGGCTCGAACGACACGGTGTACCCGCGCCGCTCGGCGACCCCGGTCGCCCACGCGCGGAACTCCGCGCGGGTCCACTCGAACCGGTGGTCGTTGTGCCGCAACCGCCCCGCGGGCAGCGTCTCGAACAACGCGTTGTACTCCACGTTCGGCGTGGTCACCAGCACGGTCCGGGGCCGGGCCACGACGAACACCGAGTGCTCCAGCGCGGGCAGCCGCACCGGGTCCAGGTGCTCCACGACCTCCATCAGCACCGCCGCGTCGTACCCGGCGAGCGCGGGGTCGGCGTAGGTCAGCGACGACTGGCGCAGCACGACCCGCTGCCGCTGCCGGTCGGACATGCGGTCCAGCCGCAGCTTGCGCGCCGCCTCCTGCAACGCCTTCGCCGACACGTCCACGCCGTGGATCTCGGTGAACTCGGGCACCTGCACGAGAGCGCGGAGCAACGCGCCGCCGCCGCACCCCAGGTCCAGCACCCGCCGCGCCCCGGCCGCCTTCAGCGCCGCCACCACCGCGTCCCGACGCTGCACGGCCAGCGACACCTTGGGCTCGGCCTGCGCGATCGTCGGCTCGGCGAGCGCGTTGTCCAGCTCCTCCGGCTCGACGTCGTCGAGGTCGGCCAGGCGGGCCAGCGCGGACTGCACCAGCGGCTTCTTGCGCGCCAGGTACCGGGTGGTGATCAGCTCGCGGTCGGGGTGGTCGGCGAGCCAGCCGTCACCGGCGCGCAGCAGCTTCTCGACCTCGTCGGAGTCCACCCAGTAGTGCTTGCTGCCGTCGAGGACGGGCAGCAGCACGTAGAGGTGCTTGAGGGCGGCGGACAGGCGCAGGGCGCCGGTCAACGTGACCGCCGCGTAGCGGGAGTCCGTGCCGTCGCCGAGCGCGATCGGCTCGACCTCGACGTCCCAGCCCAGGGGCGTGAACAGCCGCTCCACCAGGGCGAACGGCAGCACGGGGACGTGGACCCGCAGCGGGATCGGCGTGGCCGCCAGCTCGGCGCGCGACTGGCTGCGCCCGTTCATCGCCGTGCGGAACACCGAGCCGAGGGCGACGGTGAACAGCGAGCCGGCGACGTACGGGCGGTCGTTGACGTACTGGGTGAGCGTGCTGCCGGGACCTCGCACCAGCGCGACGGGGTCGACCTCCAGGAGCAGCGCGACGGTGGTCTCCTGCTCGTCGGCGCGCGGGTAGAAGACGTGCGCGGTCCCCGCCGAGGTCCGGAACTCCTGCGCCCGGTCGGGGTGCTTGTGCAGGAGGTGTCCCAGGTCGGTGGCCGGTTGGTGGGTCGTGGTCAAGGTCAGCAACACGGGGGGAAGTGTGACTGACCGGACCGCTCGTGCGCGGCCGAATTACGACAACGGCTGGGCGTTGGTGGGCAGCCGGACCGTGCGCAGGAACTCCGGCAGCACCCACGGCCGCCGCCCGGAGACGACCAGCTTCCCGCCCAACACCGCCTTCAGCCGGCTGACCCGGCCGAACAGCAGGAGGTTCAGCGTGGCCGGGTCGAAGCGGACCCGCGCGTCGGCCTTCTCGTCCTCGACGGTCACCCGTCCCCGGTGCAGCACGAGCGTGACCGGTGCGGTGTGGCGGGACCGGAAGGCGACCGCGATGCGGCGGTCGCCGGGTGGCGGGCCGTCGAGGATGTTGCCCGTGCTGTTGCGGATCATGCCGACGACGAACAGGTCGAAGAACGGCGCGGCTTCTCGGACGGGCATCGGCCAGGGTGCGCGCAGGGCGCGGGCGATGTCCCAGCCGTGGACCAGCATTTCGTTGACCAGGTGGGCCAGCACACCGCCCACCGGCACCCGCGAGTCCCCCAACCACGGGATCGGCCGCTCGTGATCCGTGCCGTCGGTCATCTCCAGGATCCGGTCCACAGTGGACCGCAGGTTCTCCGACAGCCTTCTCGGGTCGCGATCGGTGAAGTGCCGCAACGCCATGGTGTTCAGGTCGGCCACGGTCTCGACGGTCACGGTACGCACCCGCTCGGCCAACTGCTCGACCGGGACTTCCCCGCCTTGGGGCCGCAGGATCGCCGTGTACATGGTGGCGATGGAGGCCACATGCGCCGCCGTGTCCGCGATCGTCCAGTCGGCAGTCGCCTTCACGGCCGGCGGTGCCCCGGTCACCAGTTCCGCGAACCTCCGCGCGACCCCCGGCAACACCTCACGCACCACCGCCACCTGGTCGGCCACACGCCCACCCCCATCGTCCGCCGCTGAACCATAACAGCGTGATGGATGGCAGGGCTTCTCCGTTATTGCGGATCGTGCTCGCGGATGTGGGCCAACGCCTCCGCCGTCGAGACGGTCGGCACGCACTCCAGCCCGATCCGCCCGGCGTACCCGAGGTCCCGCAACACCCTCAGCTCGTGCGCCCAGTCGACCTTGCCGGTCCCGGGTTCGTGCCGTCCCGGCACGTCAGCCGTCTGGACGTGCCCCACCCGATCGACCCGCCCGGCCAACACCACCTCGGGCCGCTCGCCCATGACCAACGAGTGGTAGTGGTCGTAGAGCACCTTGACCTTCGGCGAGCCCACCTCGTCCACGATGTCGAGGCACTCGGCGGTCGAGTCGAGGAACGTCCCGACGTGGTCGACCCGGGAGTTCAGGTTCTCCAGCAGCAACACGGCTCGGTACCCGTCCAGCACCCCCGCCGCCCGCCGCAGGGCGTCCACGACGGCCCGCCGCTGCTCCTCCCGCGACACCCCACCCCGCTCGTCCCCGGCGGTGATCACCAGGTACGGGCACCCCAGCCGATCAGCCAGGGCAGCCGACTCCCCCACCGCGTCGACGAACACCTCATGCGTAGCCGGGTCGACCAAGGTTCCCATCGGGTCCACGCACATGGTCTGCAACACGACCCCGGTCTCCCGCAACGCGAGCTCCAACCCGCCCACGTCCCGGCCCCGCCACCCCCAGATCTCGACCGCTGGCACACCGAGCGCGGCAGCCGCCCGCACCCTCGCCCCAAGGTCGTCGCGCTCGGCGAAGAGCCACTCCAGGTTGGCGGACAGCTCGTACATGCGGAAACCCCCAGTCGCTCAGGACCGCACGCTAACGCACTCAATCACACACAACCAGCCACCTGGCGACTAGTCGCCACGACGGTCGGGCACTGGGCAGGCGCCGATTGCGGACAGCCGTTGACCGCAAAAGGTGCCACAGTGGGCCGCATGAGCCGTCAGTTCCAGGTCACCTTCGACGCCCACGACCCGCGTGCCCTCTCCACCTTCTGGCGCGACGCCCTGCACTACGTCCACCCGGCCCCACCCGGCGTGGACCTCCCCGAAGGTGCCGACCCCCTGGCGGCGTGGGACGACTTCCTGGCCCGCATCGGCGTCCCCGAAGACCAGCGCAACACCCGCTCCGCCATCGAAGACCCCGACGGCCACGGCCCGCGCGTCTTCTTCCAGCAGGTCCCGGAGGACAAGGTCGCCAAGAACCGAGTCCACCTGGACCTCCGCGCCGCCCCCGGCCTCCAGGGCGAGGAGCGCATGGCGGCTTTGGAGGCGGAATGCGCCCGCCTGGTCGCCCTCGGCGCCACCCGCCTCCGCCGCCACGAACCCAACCCGCCGATGGACGGCGGCTTCATCGTCATGCAAGACCCGGAGGGCAACGAGTTCTGCCTCGACTGACCCGTCCGCACACAGCGGCTCCACGCCACCGGGGCACCCCGGGTCCGCCGACCGGCGTCAGTGGATGACCGGGGAGCCGGTCAGTTCCATGATCGGCAGCCAGCCCTTGCCGTCGTTGTCCACGTCGTACTGGAGCCAGCCGTCCGCCGAGTACTCGTAGTCCGAGTTGTACCCGGTGTACACCTCGGTCTTGCAGTACAGGTGCGGGCCCCAGGTGGCGTTCAGCTCGTCCTTGAAGTCGCACCGCTCGATCTTGATGATCTCGTCCTGGTCGGCCGACTGGCCGTTCTTGTGGCGTTCCAGGACGGCGGTGAGGTGGAAGCCGTCGAACTTGTGGCCGCTGCCGACCGCCGGGATCTCCGCCTCGGCCGTCAGCAGCTCCACCTCGGCGTACAGCTTGCTGCCGCTGCGGTAGACGCACGGCATGCCGTAGATGTTCAGGTCGGTCTTCCACGGCAGGTCGATCTTGCGGTCGTTGCCCAGGCCGTCGTAGCACTTCTTGGTCCACGCCGTTGCCTCGTCGGCCGCCGCGGGGGCGGCGCCGAGCAGCAGGAGGAGGGCGAGCAGGGCGAACACCTTGCGCTTCATCAGCAGTCGTCCTTCGTGTCGTTGTCGTTCCACCACGCCGCCTGGTCGGGGCTCTCCCACACCGTGTGGCCGTCCTTCCACAGGCGGATGTCGACCCTGATGCAACCCCGGTCCCGGCCCCGCTCGGGCAGGTCGTACTGGGCGCCGTCGCTGGCGCGGCGGGTCGTGCAGTTGCCGTTGCCGGCGGCCGAGATGTCGTAGCCCTTGTACGTGTAGATGTCGTAGAGGACGACGTGCACGCTGGCGCCGTCGGCCTGGACGTCGCAGACCTTGAAGATGTCGCCGTCCGACCAGAACTCGACCTTGCCGCCGGGGTTGTCGTCGTCGGTGTACATCCAGTAGTGCGGACCCGAGTACGCGTTCGCCGTGCCCGCCCCCAGGAGTGCCGAGGCGGCCACGAACGCGGGCAACGCCAGCAGCGAAAGCAACTTTTTGCGCATGTCGCGCATCTCCCCTCATGAGTGCTGCGCGAGATCGTCGGGGACCGGACTTGCAGTAGGCTTGCAACAAGGGGGGTACCGGAGTGGAGTTCCGGGTCTTGGGCGCCGTGGAGGCGTGGTCGGACGGGGTCCGCCTGGACCTCGGCTCCCGCAAGCAACGCCTGCTCCTGGCGATCCTCCTGCTCGAACCCGGGCGCACCGTGCCGCGCGACCGGATCACCGACCTGCTCTGGCCCGACGACCCGCCGATGAGCGCCCGCAACACCGTGCAGACGCTGGTGTCCCGGCTCCGCGCGGCCTTCCGGGCGCACGGGCCACAGCTGCGGTCCGAGGGCGCGGGGTACGTGCTGCTCGTGGACCCGGAGGACGTGGACCTGCACCGGTTCCACCGGCTCGCCGCCCGCGCCCGGGAGGCCGACGACGAAAAGGCCGTCCTGCTGTTCGACGAGGCCCTGGCGCTGTGGCGGGGCGAGCCGCTGGCCGACGTCGCCGCGCCCGAGACCGCGCGGCGGCTGCTCGCCGGCGTCGAGGAGGCCCGGTGGACCGCGTTGGAGGACCGCATCGACGCCCAACTGCGGCTGGGGCGCGGGCGGGACGTGCTGGCCGAGCTGACCGCGCTGGTCGCCGCGCACCCGTCGCGGCAGCGGTTCGTCGGGCAGCTCATGCTCACCCTCCACCGCGACGGCCGCACCGACGACGCGCTCAACGCCTACCGCGCGCTGCGCACCCGCCTGGTCGAGGAGGTCGGGCTGGACCCGTCGGCTGAGCTGCGCAAACTGGAAGCGACCATCCTGGCGGACGACGGCGGCGATGGTGGGGACGGCGGCGGGGCGGCGGACGGGGGCCGGGCGTCGAAGGGGCGCGGGGCGGCGGACCGGCGCGGAGAGCAGCCGGTTCGGCCGGCGCAGTTGCCGCACGACGTGCGCGGGTTCGCGGGGCGGACCGCCGAGCTGGCCCTGCTGGACCAGGCCGGGGACGGCTGCGACGTGCGCGTCCTGACCGGCATCGCGGGTGTCGGCAAGACCGCGCTGGCCGTCCGCTGGGCGCACCGAGCCCGGCACCGCTTCCCCGACGGCCAGCTCTACCTGGACCTGCGCGGCTTCGACGCCGACCACGAGCCGCTGCGCCCCGCCGTCGCCGTGACCCACCTGCTGCGCGCCCTGGGCACCGACCCGCGCGCGATACCGCCGGACCCGGACGAGCAGTTCGCGCTGTGGCGGTCGCTGCTGGCCGACCGGCACGTGCTGCTCGTGCTGGACAACGCCCGCGACAGCGGCCAGGTGGTCCCGCTGCTGCCGCCCTCGGGCACGGTCCTGGTCACCAGCCGGCTGCGCCTGGGCGACCTGATCGCCCGCTGCGGCGCGCTGTCGGTGCCGGTGGGCGTGCTGCCCGAAGAGGACTCCCACCAGCTGCTGGAAGCCGTGCTGGGCGGTCCGGTGCCGGCGTCCGAGGCCGCCGAACTGGCCCGGCTGTGCGGGCACCTGCCGCTGGCGCTGCGCCTGGCGGCGGCGAACCTCGGCGACGGCGACGTGCCCGGGATCGCCGAGCTGGCCCGGGAACTGGCCGCCGGCGACCCGTTGACCGGGCTGTGCGTCGACGGGGCCGAGGAGAGCGCGGTGACGACCGCGTTCGCCCTGTCCTACCGCGCGGTCGGGGCCGAGCACCGGCGGTTGTTCCGGCGGCTGTCCCTGGTCCCCGGCCAGACCTTCACCGCCCACCAGGCGGCGGCGCTGGCGGACACCCCCGTCCCACAGGCGAACCAGCGGCTCAAGGCGCTGGCCGCCGCGAACCTGGTCGAGCGCTACCGACCCGGCCGCTACCGCTTCCACGACCTGCTGCGCTGGTACGCCGCCCGCCAGGTGCTCGCCGACGAACGCCCGGAGGACCGCGACACCGCCCTCCGGCGGCTGTTCGAGCACTACCTGGCCGCCGCCGACGCCACCGGACGCCTGCTCATCCCCCACTTCCTGCGCCTGCCCAGGGACGCGCGGGAGGTCTTCGCCGACGCGGACGAAGCCCTGGCGTGGCTGGACGAGGAGTGGCCGAACGTCGCCGCCGCCGTCGAGCACGCCGCCGAGCACGGTCCGCGGGAGTTCGCCTGGCACATCGCCGACGCCCTGCGCGCCTACTTCCACCACCGGGGCCACCGCACCGAGTGGATCCGCGTCGCGTCCCGGGGCCTGGCCGCCGCCCAGTCGGCGGGCGAACCCCAGCCGCAGACGGCGATGCACCTGAGCATCGCCCTGGCCTGCGTGAACAGCGGCCGGTACGACGAGGCCCGGGTGCACCTGACGACGGTGCTGCGGGAGGGGTTCGCCGACGCGTGGCCCGACGGGCTGATCGCCGTGCTGAACAACCTCAGCGCCGTCCACCAGCGGCTGGGCGAGCCCCGGGAGGCGATCCGGCGCGGCCTGGAGTGCCTGCGGCTGACCGAGGAGCACCCGACCCCGCCCGGTGCGGTCTCGATGGCCCTGGCCAACGTGGGTTTCGCCTACGAGCAGATCGGCGAGCTGGACCAGGCCCTGGTGCACTTCACGCGGGCGCTGGAGCTGGCCGAGCGCGGCGGTGCCCGGTTCAGCGTGGCGGTACTGCTGGTGGACCTGGGCAACGTGCACCGCGACCGGGACGACCGGGCCGCGGCGGCGGAGTTCTACGAGCGGGCACTGGCGGCCAACCGGGAGCTGGGCTACCACTACGGCGAGGCCGCCGCCCTGTCCGGGAGGGCGCTGCTCGCCGCCGGCGGTGACGCACGGGCGTCCGGGGGCGGTGACCGGCGAGCGACCGGCGGCGGTGACCGGCGAGCGACCGGCGGCGGAGACGCGCGGGCGGACGCGCTGGAGGCCGTGCGGCTCACCCACGTGATCGGCGACCGGGGCACGGAGGCGTGGGCGCTGGTGTCGTTGGGCGAGGTGTGCCTGCGGTCGGGATCGCCCGCGGAGGCCACCGAGCACTTCGAGCGCGCCCTGACCATCGCCCGCGAGACGAGCTTCACGTGGTGCGAGACCGCCGCCCTGGCGGGGTTGGCCGAGGCACGGCTGGCGCTCGGCGACCGGGACCGCGCACGGGAGTGCGCGGACCAGGCCGCCGAGCTCGCCACCCGAGCGGGCTACCGGCTCTTGGCCGCCCGCGTCAGCCGGATCGCGGACGGGGCTCAGTAGACGCGCAGGCCCTTGTCGATCAGCACCGCCTGCAACGGCTGGTAGTACGACCGGTGGGTGCTGACGCCGTCGTTGCACGTGGACGTGGGGTGGTCGCTGCCCGACGCGATGCCCAGGGCCGTTTCGCCGGAGAACAGCGGGCCGCCGCTGTCGCCCTTGATGGAGCACAGGCTGGTCTTGATCATCTTGTAGAGGGTGACGCCGCCGTCGTAGTTGACCGTCACGCTCGGGTCCAGCACCTTGCCCACGAAGTCCTGGCTGGAGGTGCCCGTGCGCTTCACGCCCTCGCCGTCGCGGACCCAGCGGGAGCCGGTGATCTGGTGGGCGGACCCGTCCCGGTACTGGATCATGCCCAGCGGGCTGACGTTGGAGGCCCGGTACTCCACGACCGCCCAGTCACCGGGCTCGTTGTTGAAGCTGGACATGCGACCCAGGGGGATGTTGCCCGAGTACCGGTTCCACTCGTAGTAGCCGCCGATCATGCAGTGCCCGGCGGTGATCATGTACTTCTTGCCCGACGAGTTCTGCACGTTGAACCCGGCGGTGCACAGGCGCGAGCCGGACGTGATGCCGACGCCGCCGCGCATGTCGTAGGCGGTGAACTCGATCTTGCCGGGCAGGTGCTCGACGCTGACCGCGCCGCCGTGGCGGGCGGCGACGGTGACCAGGCGGGCCTCGTCGGCGGCGGAGACGCCCTCGTGGATCTCCACGGAGACCTTGTTCGTGCTGGGGTCCACGCCCCACGAGGTGTTGGCGATGCCGGCGAGCTGGTCGAACTCGGCGTGGATGGCGGTGAGGGCCGCGGTGCTGTTGGCGACCAGCTGCGGCGTGCCGCCGGCGTCGCGGACGGCCTGGGCGGCGGCCTCGTCGGTGACGCCGACGACCACCCGGCCGTCGTCGTCCTGGTAGACGCCCGCGGTCCGCGTGTCACCGAGCTCGGCGACCACCTGGGCGGCGGCGTCGGCGGCGGCGTCGGCGGCCAGGGCGGCGGCGCGGTCGGGGTCGCTGACCGGTTCGGCCTGGGCGGCGGGTCCGGTCAGCAGGGAGGCCAGGACCAACCCGGTGGCCACCACGACCGTCCCGAGGCGACGGGGGACACGGCTGCGCATCATGCTCTCCAGGGCTTCAGGGTTCGGGGCCGGAACCGACCCCGGGACCAGCGAACCGGCGGCGACTTGCAGAGGACTTGCAGAACGGGTGTCGATCGGCGGGCGGCCCGTTCGTCGCAGGGGTATGACGAACACCATGAGCGAGCCCACCTCGACCCGGAACCTCGACCAGTACGGGCACGCCGAGCTGCCCTGGAGCCGCGCGCGGGACGTCCTGGTCGCCGACACCCCCACCGCCGACCTGACCTTCTTCGTGGCGACCGTGCGACCCGACGGACGCCCCCACACCGCCGGTGTCGGCGCCGTGTGGGTGGACGACGCGCTGCACTTCGTCGGCGGCCCCGGGACCCGCCGGTCGCGCAACCTGGCGGTGAACCCGGCGTGCAGCATCTCCGTGCGGCTGCGCGGCCTGGACCTGGTGCTGGAGGGCGAGGCGCACCGGGTCACCGACCCGGAGGTCCTGGAGCGCGTGGCCGAGGTCTACCGCACGGGCGGCTGGCCGGCGACCGTGGAGGGCGACGCACTCACGGCCCCCTTCACCGCCCCGAGCGCCGGCCCGCCACCCTGGCACCTGTACCGGCTGACCCTGCGCACGGCCTTCGGCGTGGCCTCCGCGGAACCCCACGGCGCCACCCGCTGGGACTTCGCGCACTGACCTCGGCGGTTCGACGGACCGGATCGGCCCAAAAGTCCAAGCGTGCGGACCGCAACTCCATTGCCGGCGGGTGCGGATCGTTGCACCCTGCTCGAAACCCTGTCGGCCCGAGCCGCCGGAGCGTCCACACCGGACACATGGAGCAGCGCATGACATCCCTGCACAGCAAGGCCAGGCTGCGGAGCGCGGCGGTCGTCGCCGCGGTCGTGGTGGCTGCCGCGACGACGCCTGCCGCGCACGCCGCCACCTACACCGTCACCTACGGCACCACCGGGTCCTACGCGCACCCGACGGACACGCCGGCGAGCACGTTCATCGACAAGGACGGCACGTTCTACTTCCAGCAGTCGGCCTCACTGTACGGCGCGACCCAGCCCCGCTACTGGGCGTTCTTCACCGGCACCAACTTCGACACCGCCACCCGCTCCAGCGCGATCAGCGACGCGGTCAACCCCGCCAACGCCAACGACAAGAACAACGACACCACCTGGCGCTGCAACAACAGCCCCACGGGCCTTGAATCGACCAACGCGCCGGCCGGGTCGAGCTACTCCCAGCGCAACTTCTGCACCCTGATCGGCGTGTGGGTGGACCCCGACACCGGCCACTGGTACGGCCTGGTGCACAACGAGTTCACACCCCAGCCCTTCGGCGACGGCCTGCACTACGACTCCATCGACTACGCGCTCTCCACCGACCAGGGCAAGACCTGGACCATCAAGGACCACGCGATCACCTCGCCGTACAGCACCAAACGGGGTGACACCACGGCGTTCCCGAACCAGACCTACCACTACGGCACGGGCGACCAGCGCCTGTTCGTGGACACCGCGTCCGGGTACTTCTACGTGTTCTACGGGTCACGGATCGTGGACAAGTCCGGCGGCTGGAAGGCGTTCTACGGACACGTCGCCCGGTCCCCGATCGCGTCCAAGATGGCCAAGGGCTCGTGGCAGAAGTGGTACGACGGCACGTGGACGCAGCCGGGCATCGGTGGTCGCGAGAGCACGATGGTGCCCACGTCGACCAACCCGAACGGGTACGTGCCGACCACTGCCGAGTACAGCCCGCTCACCACCGGCACCGCGAGCCAGCAGATCGCGGACGGCAAGATGCCGCCCACCTCTCCCCTGTTCGTCATGAACATCGCCTACAACGCCCACCTGGGCCTCTACATCGGCACCCCGCAGGCGGTCGACCAGTCCGGCAACGCGCCGCAGGAGGTCTACGCGACCGCCGACCTGACCACCCAGAAGTGGTTCCTGCTGGGCAACTCCGGCAGCTACCACAACGCGTCCTGGTACCGCTGGTTCCTCGACGGCGGCAGCAAGACCGGCTCCACCATCCTGGGCAAGGACTACCGCTCGTACTGCTCGATCGCCTGCACGAACTCGGACGGCGAGTACGCCAACACCACGATCACGTCCAGCGCGGGCGAGCCGGTCCTGTTCGACCCGGCCCGCACCTACACGATCGGCACGGGCTCCCGGGTGCTCTCCCAGGTGTCCGGCAGCTCCGCCACGACGTCCGGCGCGGCGACCGGGTCGGCGCTGGAGGCCTGGCGCATCACCGCCAACGGCGACGGCTCCTACAAGATCGCCAACGCCTCCACCGGCCAGCTCCTGGGCGTCGGCACGGGCTCCACGAGCACCCGGGCCTGGGGCACCAAGCCCACCGCCACCGCCGGCGGCCCCACGGTCGGCCAGCAGTGGTGGGTCGTGCGCACCACCGGCCAGAGCACGTACCGCCTGGTCAACCGGTACAGCGGCCTGGTCCTGGCGCTGAGCTCGGACACCGCCCGGTCGACCGAGACGACCCCGGCGCGGTTCTGGACCAACACCACCGGCAACGCGGTGGGCGGCACCCGGACCGCCGCCGAGCAGACCCTGACCATCACCCCGGTCGGCACGGCGGACCCGTCCCTCAACGGCACTCGCACGGTCACGGCCTCGGGCAAGGCGCTGGACAACCCGAACTCCTCGACCACCGCCGGCACCCAGCTGATCACGTGGTCCCCGAACGGGGGCGCGAACCAGCGCTGGCAGTTCACCCAGCAGGCCGACGGCTCCTACACCATCGTCAACGGGGCGTCGAACCTCTGCATGGACGACTACGCCGGCGCGACCGCACCGGGCACCAAGGTGATCCAGTGGACGTGCACCGGCGGTGACAACCAGCGGTGGCAGGCGACCAAGCTGGCCAACGGCCTCTACATGCTGACGAACGTCCACTCAGGACTGCTGCTCACCACCGCGTCCACGACCAACGGCGCTCTGGTGACGCAGGAGACGAACACCGGGTCAGCGCTGCAACAGTGGTCGATCAGCTAGAACCGGAAGGCGGGTCGCCGATGCGGCCCGCCTTCCCCTCCAGGTAACGACGTTCGGCGAGGCTGGCGGTGGCCTTGGCGGCGGCCCGGTAGTTCTCCCGCGCCCCGACCAGGTCACCGCCCTTCTCCAGCAGGTGCGCCCGCACGGACAGCAACCGGTGGTGGCCCGCCAGCCGGTCGTCACAGTCCAAAGTGGACAGCAGAGCCAGCCCGGCTTCCGCGCCCTTGACCTCCGCGAGCGCGATCGCCCGGTTCAGGGTGACCATCGGGTTGGGCGCCACCCGTTCCAGGATCAGGTAGAGCGCGTGCACCTGCGCCCAGTTCGTCTCCGCCGCCGTGGCCGCGTCGGCGTGGGTGGCCGCGATGGCGGCTTGCAGCTGGTAGGGACCCAGCGCCGAACCCGCGAGGGACGCCTTGGCCAGCTCGGTGCCCTCCTCGACCAGCGCGCGGTCCCACTTCGACCGGTCCTGCTCGTCGAGGGGGATCAGGTCGCCGGCCGGGGTCGTCCGCGCGTCGCGCCGGGCGTGGGTCAGCAGCATCAGGGCGAGCAGGCCGGTCACCTCGCTGTCGTCGGGCAGCTGGGCGTGGACCACCCGGGCCAGCCGGATCGCCTCGTGCGCCAGGTCGGCGCGGTGCAGTGCGCTGCCCGAGGACGCGGTGTAGCCCTCGTTGAAGATCAGGTACAGCACGTGCAGGACGACCCGCAACCGTTCCTCGCGTTCGGCGGTGTCCTCGGGCAGGCGGAACTCGCTGCCGGCGGCCTTGATGCGCTGCTTGGCGCGGCTGATCCGGGCCGCCAGGGTCGCCTCGGGCACCAGGAACGCGCGGGCGATCTCGGCGGTGGTCAGCCCGCCCACGGCCCGCAGCGTCAGGGCGGTCTGGGACGCGGCGGTGAGGCTGGGGTGGCAGCACAGGAACAGCAGGAGCAGCGAGTCGTCGGTGTCCGGCACCTCGCCGGGGACGACGTCGGTCGCGGACTCGCGCTCCCGGCGGGCGTGGTCGCTGCGCACCTGGTCGATCAGGCGGCGCGAGGCGACGGTGACCAGCCACCCGTGCGGGTTGTCCGGCACGCCCTCGACCGGCCACTGCAGGGTGGCGGCCAGCACGGCCTCCTGCACGGCGTCCTCGCAGCCCTCGAACCGGCCGTGCCGGCGGGCCAGCGCGTCGAGGACCCGGGGCGCCAGGTCGCGCACCAGGTCCTCGACGTCCGGGGTGGTCATGCCTCCAGCAGTCCCTCTTCGAACATCACCTGGCGGACCTCGACGCCCAGGCCCTCGAACCGGGTGTCCGGGATCTGCGCGGCCAGCTCGATCGCCCGCGCCTTGTCCTCGCAGTCGATGAGGTAGAAGCCGCCGACGAACTCCTTGGCCTCGACGAACGGCCCGTCGGTCACCACGGGCTGGCCGTTGCGCACCGACACCACGACGGCTTGCGACGGGTCGGCCAGCGCCTGCGTGGTGATCAGCTCGCCGGACTCCTTCAGCGCGTCGATGAACGCGCGGTGCCCCTCGCCGATCGCGGCCTTCTCCTCGTCGGTCAGCGCATCCAGCACGGCGGGGTTGATGTGCAGGCTGATCAGGAACTTCACCTTCGTGCTCCTCGTGCTCGACGGACCCTCCGGCGGGTCCTCCCACGGGGTGGTCGGAGCGGTTCCGACGTTCTTGACGTCCTTAGCGTGTCGATTTTCGCTCGGCCGCTCCGACCGCCCGGTGGAGAGTCGAGCGAACAGGAGTACGGGTATGCGGGTCAACCGGGCGTGGCTGGGGCTGGCGGTCCTCATGCTGCCGACGTTGCTGGTGGCGATGGACCTGACGGCACTGCTGCTCGCGCTGCCGGCGTTGAGCGCCGAACTGGGGGCGAGCGGGGTCGAGCAGCTGTGGATCAGCGACGGGTACGGGTTCGTGGTGGCCGGGCTGGTCATCACGATGGGCACGCTGGGTGACCGGATCGGTCGCCGCCGGTTGCTGCTGGTGGGCGCGGCGGCGTTCGCGGTGCTGTCGGTGGTGGCGGCGTTCGCGACCAGTCCGGGGGAGTTGATCGTGGCGCGGGCGTTGCTGGGGGTCGCCGGGGCGACGTTGGCGCCGTCCACGCTGGCGTTGATCATGAACATGTTCGCCGACGAGCGGGAACGCGGGCGGGCCGTCGCGATCTGGGCGACGTGCCAGTTCACCGGGGGTGCGCTGGGGCCGGTGCTCGCCGGGTTCCTGCTCCAGCACTTCTGGTGGGGCTCGGTGTTCCTGCTCGCGGTGCCGGCGATGGGGTTGCTGCTGGTCACGGGGCCGGTGCTGCTGCCGGAGTCGCGCGGTGACCGGGCCGGGCGGCTCGACCTGGGCGGTGTCGGGTTGTCGCTGGTGGCGGTGTTGCTGGTGGTCTACGGGATCAAGCAGCTGACCGTGGACATCTCGGTCGTGCCGGTGGCGGCGCTGGTGCTGGGCACCGTGGTCGGGGTGGTGTTCGCGCGTCGGCAGTTGCGGCTGGAGACGCCGTTGTTGGACCTGCGGCTGCTGCGCCACCGCCAGTTCACGGCGGTTCTGGTGGCGCTGGTGAGCGCGGGGGTCGCGATGGCCGGGACCGGGCTGATGGTCACCCAGTACCTCCAGGGCGTGCTGGGGTACTCGCCGTTCGCCACGGCGGTGTTGTTCGCGCCGATGGGTCTGGGCGTGGCGGTGGGCACCATCACCGCGCCCGCGACGGCCCGGCGGGTGCCCGCGCCGACCGCGATCGCCGGTGGGCTCGTGGTCTCGGCGGTGGGGAGCCTGGTGGTCGGCGGGGCGACCTCGCTGGTGCCGGTGGTCGTCGGCACCACCGTGCTGGCGCTGGGCACCGGCCCGCTGTTCGCGTTGGGCACGGGTCTCGTGGTCGGGTCGGTGGCGCCGGAACGCGCGGGGTCGGCGGCGTCGATGTCGGAGACGGGCAACTACCTCGGCGGTTCACTGGGGTTCGCGCTGCTCGGGGTGCTGGGCGCGGCCGTGTACCGGGCGAGGATGGGCGGTGCGTCGGACTCCCTGGCGGACGCCGGTCCGGAACTGGTCGCGGAAGCCCGAGCAGCCTTCACCGGTGCCCTGCACGTGACCGGGGTCGTCGGGGCGGTCCTGTTCGCGGCGACCGCGGCGCTGGTGCTCCGCTTCAGCGGGTCAGGGCGATCGTCTGGTCCAGGTGCGACAGCTTCGCCGGGTTCCGCACCGCGTACAGCCCGGTGACCCGACCGCCGTCCACGCGGACCGCCACCACCGAGTCCAGTTCGCCGCCGATCCGGAACAGGAATGCCGGATAGCCGTTGACCTGCGCGTTCTCCAATTCGCCCGCAGCGGCGATCCGGCCCAGCACCACGGCCACGGCGTCGGCGCCCACCACCGGCGCCGGCGCGGCCGGGACGACCCCGCCGCCGTCACCGACAAGCACGACGTCCGGCGCGAGGAGGTCCAGCAGCCCTTGCAGGTCCCCGGTCTCGACCGCCCGCCGGAACGCGTCGATCACCTCGCGCGACTCGGCGGGCGACACGACCTCGCGCGGCCGGCGGGCGGCGACGTGCGCCCGCGCCCGGTGGGCGATCTGCCGCACGGCCGCCGGGCTCTTGTCGACCGCCTCGGCGATCTCGTCGTACCCGAGGTCGAACACCTCGCGCAGCACGAACACCGCCCGCTCGGTGGGCGTCAACGTCTCCAGGACCAGCAACATCGCCATGGACACGCTGTCGGCCAACTCGACGTCCTCGGCGACGTCCGGCGCGGTCAACAACGGCTCGGGCAACCACGGCCCGACGTAGGCCTCCTTGCGCCGCCCCAACGCCCGCAACCGCCCGAGGGCCTGCCGGGTGGTGATCCGCACCAGGTAGGCACGCTGGTTCCGCACCTCGCGCGAGTCCACCCCGACCCACCGCAACCAGGTCTCCTGCAAGACGTCCTCGGCGTCGGCCGCCGACCCGAGCATCTCGTAGGCCACGGTGAACAGCAGGTTGCGGTGGGCGAGGAACACCTCGGTGGCGTCCGGGCTCTCAGCCATCGCAGGGTCTCCTTGTCGCTGTGCCGGCAGTGTCCTCACCAGACACCGCCCACCAGCGCGCTGTGACACCCTGTGACCCGCGTCACCCGGTCAGGTCACTCGGCGATCATGTGCCACGTGTTGCCGTTCAAGCTCACCTGGGCCTGACCGCCCGGAACCTCCGCGGGCTCGTCGACGAACACCGCGCCCAACCCCGCCAGGAGCACGGCCGCAGCCACCACGAGGGCAGGCCCGCGCTCCCTGGCCCGCCGCCCCCGAATCCCGCCGACCCGCGCCGCTGCACCACAGTCCGCCATGACACTGCACCTCCTCCGTTCTGCCGGAGGGATACCCGGCCGAGCGGAACGTGAACGAGGGTCAAGGGGATTCACCGGGACGAGTGCAAGTTCCTGCACCCACGTGTGCAGCCATTCGCCCTGTCGCGTTGGTCCCGCCGGCGCAATCCTCGGGCCATGGACCGTTTCGACGTCATCGACACCTGCACCGCCCTGGTCTGGCACACCGACCACCGGGAGTGGGACCAGCTCGTCTGGGTGTTCGCGGACCGGGTGACCCTCGACTACACCAGCCTCAACGGCGGTGAGCCGGTCACGCTGGCGCCCGCGCAGATCATCGACGGGTGGCAGGAGGCGCTCGGCGCGTACACGGCCACCCAGCACCTGCTCGCCAACCAGCTGGTGACCGTCGTCGGCGACACGGCCGTCTGCACCGCCTCCGTCCAGGCCACCCACCTCAAGCCGGACGGAAACCGGTGGACGCTGGGCGGTTCCTACCGGTTCGACCTCGTGCGCACGGGCGACGGCTGGCGGATCGGCGGCATCGTGCTCACCGTGGCGTGGCAAGAGGGAGAGCGGTGAGGAAGTCCGCCATCGCCGGTGTGGCGGTCGGGGTTCTGCTCGTGGGTGGTGCGGGGGCGTTGGTGGCCAGTGACTTCCTGCGCGCGGTGGTCAGCGACGCCGTGCAGCCGCTGCCCCCGTCCAGTGCCGCGAGCGGCCCGCTGGACCCTGCGGCCCAGCGCTACCTCGACGCCGTGGCCGCCAAGGACGCCGACGCCGTGGCCGCCGCCTTCGCCGCCGACGCGGTCGTCGTGGACGTGGGGCGGGAGATCAAGGGCCGGGACGCGATCCGGCGCTGGGCGGAGGCCGAAGTGGTCGGTGGCGTCTACACGCTGCTCGGCCACACCCCGCGCGCGGGCGGCACCACGATGCTCGTCCGCTTCCAACCCGGCGGCGTGGGCGGGTTCCGCGCCAACTACCACCTCGACATCACCGACGGCCTGATCACCAAAGCCACCCTGGAGTACGCGTGAAGATCACCTTCGACAGCGACGGCGCCACCCTCACCGGCAACCTGTACGTGCCCGACACCTACGAGCCGACCCCGGCCGTGGTCGTGGCCGGGACGTGGACCAGCGTCAAGGAACTGATGGCCGACCGCTACGCGCAGCGCCTGTCCGAGCACGGCTACACCGCCCTGTCCTTCGACTTCACCGGTTTCGGCGAGTCGGAGGGCGAGCCGCGCGACGTCGAGAACCCCGAGCGCAAGGTCCGCGACATCCACAACGCGTTGACGTTCCTGGCTTCCCACCCCGCCGTGGACGCCGACCGCCTGGCCGCGCTGGGCATCTGCGCGGCGGCGATGTACATGTCCGACAACGCTTCCCGCGACCCGCGCGTGAAGTCCTTGGTCCTGGTCGCGCCCTGGCTGCACGACGCCGCCATCGTCGAGCAGGCCTACGGCGGGGCCGAGGCCGTCGCCGCACGGATCAGCGCCGCCCGCGAGGCCCGCTCCCGCTACGACGAGACCGGCGAGATCGACTACGTGCCGGTGGTCAGCACGACCGATCCCCGGGCGGCCATGCCGTACGACATCGACTTCTACCTCAACCCGGAGCGGGGCGGCATCCCCGCGTGGCCCAACCGGTTCGCGGTCATGGCGTGGGCGGACTGGCTGACCTACGACTCGATCTCGCTGGCCCCGAAGATCACCCAGCCCACCCTCCTGGTGCACAGCGAGGACGCCGCCATCCCCGACGGCGCCCGCCGCTTCCACGCGGGACTCGCGGGTCGCAAGGACATCCTGTGGACGCAGGGCACGCAGTTCGACTTCTACGACCAGGAAACCCAGGTGACGATCGCGATGGAGACCGCCGTCGCCCACTTCGGAAGGACGCTGTCATGATCCTCGTCACCGGAGCGACCGGCAACGTCGGGCGCGAGGTCGTCCGGGCACTGACCGAGGCCGGGGCACCCGTGCGCGCACTGGTCCGCGAACCTGGCGACCTGCCCGTGGAGCAGGCCGTCGGCGACCTGAACGAGCCCGCGTCCCTCGATGCCGCGCTGGAGGGTGTGCGGGCGGTCTTCCTGCTGCCCGGGTACCGCGACATGGCGGGGTTGGTGGACCGGATCGACCGGGCCGGCGCGGACCGGGTGGTGCTGCTGTCCAGCCAGGCAGCGGTGGCCACCGACACCGACAACGTGGTGTCCGGTTACATGATCGCGTCCGAGACCGCGCTTCGGGAGTCCACTTTGGACTGGACTTTTCTGCGGCCCGCCGCGTTCATGTCCAACACGTTCCGCTGGCTGCCGCAGCTGCGCGCGGGGGACGTCGTCAGCGACGCGTTCGGGGATGTGCCGGTCGCGTCCATCGACCCGGCGGACATCGCGGCCGTGGCGGTCAAGGCGTTGCTCGAGGACGGCCACGAGGGCAAGGCGTACTCGCTGACCGGCCCCGAGGCGCTGTTGCCGGAGGACCGGTTGCACATCCTGGGCCGAGTCCTGGGCCGCGACCTGCGTTTCGAGGCCTTGGACGACGACCGCGCCCGCGAGCAGATGAGCGCCACCACGCCCCCGGAGTACGTGAAGGCGTTCTTCAGCTTCTACCGCGACAAAACCATCGACGAAACCACCGTGCACCCGACAGTGGAACAAGTGACCAGCCGCCCACCCCGCACATTCGAAGAATGGGCAACCGCCCACTCCGCCGCCTTCCGCTAACACCGAACGGCAGGCCAACACCCATCCCAACATCGAGTGGGCACACGCCCACTCCCCCGCCGGGCGGGCATGCGCCCACTCACGCACCAAACGGGCAAACGCCCACTCACGCGCCGACGGGCGCACCCTTAAGCGGGCACCCGCCCACCCAACACCTGAGCGGGCGCCCGCCCACTCAACACCTGAGCGGGCACGACACCCGACCGGGCGCCCGCCCACCCGGCGCCTGAGTGGGCGTGCGCCCACCTGACATCGGCGTGGTCGAGGTGTTGAGGTTCCGGCTGGGCGGTGCTTCGGACTTCGCGCGCTGACCCTGTCGTTCGGCGAGCGTCGCGGTGGATTGCGTGACCGGCGCCGCCTTCACCCTGACGGAGGGCGACCTAGCGTCGGCGGCGCTGGGCACATAGTGGGCGCATGCCCACTCGACACCCGAGCGGGCGTGCGCCCCTCGGCACTCGAGTGGGCGTGCGCCCGTTCGGCAACCGAATGGGCGTGTGCCCGTTCGGCGCGCGAGTGGGCACATGCCCACTCGTTCGGTTGAGCGAAGTAGTAGGCGAACGCGGCGGCACCAGGGCGGAACCGCCCGCCACAGTCAGGCAGACACCGAAGTCAGGCAGACGCTGCAGTCAGGCAGACAACGCAGTCAGGCAGACAACGCAGTCAGGCAGGCACCGCAGTCAGGCACACACCGAAGTCAGGCAGGCACTTCGCCCAGCGCGCTCGCGATGGTGTGGTGGTCGTGGTAGTCGCGGGTCTCCACGATCAGGCCGTCGCGGGCGCGCAGGACCTGCACGTTCGGCACGCGGAACGTGCTGCCGGTGGTCGTCACGCGGCCCACCCAGTCCCACTCGACCACGACGACCTCGGGATCGACAGTCTCGTGCACCACCACGTTCTCCTGCGCCAACTCCAGCGGCAGCCGCGCAGCCCCCGCGAAGAACTCCAGCAGCGCGGCCTTGCCCTCCAGTCGCTGGGGTCGCATCGGCGTGA
This sequence comes from Saccharothrix variisporea, assembly GCF_003634995.1. Taxonomy (GTDB): domain Bacteria; phylum Actinomycetota; class Actinomycetes; order Mycobacteriales; family Pseudonocardiaceae; genus Actinosynnema; species Actinosynnema variisporeum. The sequence continues at coordinate 2,605,870 of NZ_RBXR01000001.1, forward strand.
CGACCACGGCGTCGTCGGCGTACAGGTCGGCCAGCGTCGCGAAGTCGCGGCGGGCGATCCCGGACACCAGTCGTTCGAACAGCTCACGCGGGGACATCGGGCAACCTCCCGGTAGGATCCGGAGCAAGCACTCCGCTTTCCATATTCGGAGTGATCACTCCACTTGTCAAGAGAGGTGCCATGCGCGCCGACGCCGTGCGCAACCGGGCCAAAGTGCTCGCCGCCGCCGACGAGCTCGTCGCCGAGCGGGGGCCCGCTGTGTCCACCGAGGAGGTCGCCAAGGCCGCCGGTGTGGGCGTGGGCACGGTGTTCCGTCACTTCCCCACCAAGGAATCCCTGCTCACCGCGGTCCACGTGGCCCGGCTGGAACGCCTCGCCGACAGCGCCCGCCAGCTGACCCGTGCAGAAGACCCCGGCGCGGCGCTGTTCACTTTCGTCACCCAGGTCGTGGACCAGGCGGCGACGAAGAACGCCATGACCGAGGCCCTGACGAACGCCGGCATCGACGTGATGGGTGTGACCAGCGAGGCGGCGGACGCGCTCAAGCAAGCGCTGGGCGAACTGCTGGAGAACGCCCAACGGGCCGGCGCGGTCCGCACCGACATCGGCGTCCCGGAGCTGTCCGCACTCCTGGTCGGCGCGTCCCGGGCCGCCGAGCACGCCGCCGCCAACCCGCGGGCTCGCGAACGCGTGTTGTCCGTGATCCGGGACGGCATGCGCGCCCACCGATCGGCTTAGCGTGCCGACCGCATTTTTACGGACAGAAGGACGTAGGGTCTCCGACACGTACCACCGGCACACCCCGTCAGGAGCACGTCCACCGTGGCCAGAACCCTCGACCCCGCCCGCGCGGAGCAGGACGCCCGCACCCGCTTCGCCGACCTCGGCACGGCACCCCCGGCGGTCCGCGACGACAACGGCGTCGAGCACTCCCCCGACGCCCGCTACACCGAGATCTGCCGCCGCGCGAAGCTCATCGCCACCAGCGACGGCCTGGCCGACGCCGTGACGGCCCACCTGTCCACCGCCGGCATCGAGGCCGAGGTCCACCAGGTCCGCGCAGACCCGGCCGAGGGCGACGAGCAGGTGATGACCCTGCGCACCACCACCGCCGACGGCACCCCGGTCCTGGTGCCACTGCGCCCCGGAGCGACCACGCTCCGCATCTACCCGTTCACCGACAGCCTCGTCCTGCCCGAACCGCCCCTGCACGTGATCGAACTACCGACCACCGCCCGATCCGCCGACGGCTGGGTGGACGCGACAACCATCGCCCAGACGCTCAAGGCCCACCTTCACCCCTGAGCGCACCAGGACGCTCCACAAAGGACTGTCCACAGCAGACACTTCCGCCCGACCCACCACCACGTGATCGACAGCACTTGACGGCGTGCCGGTGGTACGTCACACTTCCCCCGCAGAGGGGAGTACCCACTCGGCTCGTGACCGTCACTACGGTCGCCCCACGGCGACTCGGTCACGGCGCCACCGCGTTCGGTGGTCGGGGAGACCTCGGTTCGGACCAGAACCGGAGGACCCGGCCATGCCCCTCACACCCCCACCCACACGGTGTCCACCGTGAATGCCGCGCGCTAGTCGCACTCCATCCGCGCTCCATCCCGAGCTCGGTCCCGAGTTCGGTCCAGCACTCGCCCCGCCCGCGGCACGGGGTTCGGCACGCGTGCCGTCCGGTGGGCATTTCGAAGGGGTTCCTGTTGCAGAACAAAGGTTTCGCGCGCCTGCTCGGCGTGCTGCTGTGCGTCCTGGTGGCGGCGGGCTGCGTCTCGCTGGGCGAGGTCGTCAAGCTGGCCGGCCGGGTCCAGGACGCCGGCTACTCCGGGGTCTCGGTCCACCACCAGACCTCCAACGGCTTCGACACGATCTCCGTGTCCGCCTTCAAGCCCACGGAGACCGACGACGACGGCGCGGCGATCTTCCGCCTGATCTGGGACACCTACCCGGAGGAGGTGGACCAGGCCGTGGTCAGCGTCAACGGCCGGCCGAGAGCGGCCTCCAAGGCGGAGCTGGAACGGGCGTTCGGTCCGCGCAAGATCCAGCCCAAGGAGTCCGGCACGGCGGCGACCGTGGCGTTGCTGGTCCTCGTCGTGTTGCTCGCCTGCGCGGTGGTGGTCGTCGTGGTCGTCCGCGTCCGCCGGCGTCGACGCCGGCAGCTGCCTCCCCCGCCGTACCCGCAGGGGCCGTACTACTACCAGCCCTGACGTCCTCCCTGGAACCGAAACCGGTTGGGGAACGGGCTGCCGGGTATGCCTGTCGGGAGCCTTGCGGGCAGGAGGAGGTGCCGGCGATGTCCTCGGACGGCCCGTCCTCCGCCCGGCCCTCGACCGGGATCGAAGACCACCTCGCCGCCGTGTTCGCACGCATGTCCGGGTTGCTGTTGTCGTCGGCGACGGTCGACGCGGCGCTGGAGTTGATCACCTCGCTCGCCGTCGAGGCCGTTCCCGGCACGGCCGGCGCGGGCATCAGCCTGCTCGACGCGGAGGGCGAGCGGTTGACCGCCGCCGCGACCGACGACGTCGTGCGGCGCGCGGACGCGATCCAGTACCGGCTCGGCGCGGGTCCCTGCCTCACGGCGTGGGCGGACCGGGTGGTCGTCCGGGTCGACGACCTCGCGCGGGAGGACCGGTGGTCGCCGTGGCCGCGGCAGGCGGCGGACCTCGGGCTGGGGTCGGCGCTGAGCGCGCCGGTGGTGGCGGGCGGCACGGCGTTGGGCGCGCTGAAGGTCTGCGCCGTGCGGCCGCAGGCTTACGGGGAGCGGGAGGAGCACCTGATGACCATGTTCGCGGCCCAGGCCGCGGTGCTGTTGGCCAACGTGCGGACCGCGCGGGACGCCGAACGCGCCAGCGCGCTGGTGGCCGACGGCCTGCGCGGGCGGGAGGTGCTCGCGGTGGCCCGGGGCATCGTGATGGGGCGGGACGGGGTGGACGAGCGCACGGCGTTCCTCACGCTGGCCGGCACGGCGAAGCAGCGCGGCACGACCCTGCGCGAGACGGCCGAACGACTCGCCCGGTCCACACCCCGGCGGCTCCGGTGACCGCCGGACCGGTGTGGGGAGCCGGACCGGTGTGGGGAGAACCGACGCCATGAGCGGTGAGGACCGCACCCACGACCAGCAGCGCAGCCTGGCCCAGGCGTTCCGCCGCGCCGACCTGACGCTGGAAGACCTCTGGATGCGCTACTTCAGCCTCGGCGGTGACGCGGGCTTCCTGGAGGTCGACGCCTACGTGCACGGCATGGCCGACCTTGCCCCCGCTGGAACGCGACATCCTCGCCCATGCGGTCAACGAACGCCTCGACGAGATCACCTGGACCCACCGCGCCCGCTACAGCCGCGCCTTCCGCGACAGCACGCCCCGCAGCGCCCCCTTCGCCGCGCTGATCCACCTCCTGGAGGGCAGCGAATTCGCACCGCCCGACCGGCTGCCCGGCGTCGTGGCCGCCGCCGCCGAGGCGCTCGGGGTGACCCTCACCGTCCACCTGGTCGACTACGAGCAGCGCTGCCTGCACCCCCTCCCGCCCGACGACGGCGCCCCCGCCCTGGACGTGGAGACCACCCTCGCCGGCCGCGCCTACCGGCAGGTGCGCGTCCTGGCCGCCGAGACCCCGGGCCGGCCACGCCTGTGGGTGCCCCTGGTGGACGGGGTGGAGCGCCTGGGTGTGCTGGAGGTGGGTGTCGAAGACCCCGAAGACCTCTACGACCCCGGCCTGCGCACCCAGTGCCGGTGGTCGGCGATGCTGATCGCGCACCTGGTGACGCTGCTGGACCAGTACGGCGACGGCGTGGACCGCGCCCGGCTGCGCCGGCACCGCTCGGTGAACGCGGAACTGATCTGGTCGCTGCTGCCGCCGCTGACCGCGGGCGTCGACCGGTTCGTCGTCAGCGGTGCCCTCGAGCCCCGACACGGCGTGAGCGGCGACGCGTTCGACTACGCGCTGTCCGAGACCACCGCGACGCTCATCGTGCTCGACGCCGTGGGCAACGACCTGCGCAGCGGACTGATCACGGCCGCCGCGCTGGCGGCCCACCGCAGCGCGCGCCACGCCGGGCACGGCCTGGTCGAGCAGGCCGCGGCGATCGACCGGACCATCGCCCGCCAGTTCGGCGACACCGCCTCCGCCACCGCCGTCCTGGCCGAACTGGACCTGGCCACGGGCCGCCTGCGCTACCTCAACGCGGGTCACCCGGCGCCGCTGGTCCTGCGCTCGGGCGAGGTGGTCAAGCGGTTGACGGCCGGCCGCTGCCCTCCGCTGGGACAGGGCGTGGGCGAGCCGCGGGTCGCCGAGGTGGTCCTGGAACCCGACGACTGGCTGGTCCTCTACACCGACGGCGTCACCGAAGCGGGCGGCGCGCGGGGCGAGCCGTTCGGCGAGCACGGCCTGGCCGACTTCCTGCGCCGCGAGGCGACGGCCGGCAACCCGCCACCGGAAACCGCGCGCCGCCTGGTGAAGGCCGTGCTGGACCACCACCACGGCACCCTCCAGGACGACGCCACCGTCCTGCTCGCCCGCTGGACCAGCCCCGACCACGTCACGCGGTGACGGCCAGGTGGCGCTCTCCCGGTCTTCCAGCCCCACCGCTCTACCACGGCCTTGGGACGAGGTTGGACGCGTGGGCGGCGAGCCGGTCGAACAGGGACAGGTCGCCGGTGGTGTCGGACGGCATCGTCGCGGCGTGGCGCTTGGCGTACGGGCTGTCCGTTCGGCTGGAACGCGTCGGCGGGCGCGACCGTTTGGGTGACCCGTCGGACCGGGTACTACCAGGGGTCCCAGCGCCGGGAGGACCACAATGGACACGTCTGCGGCGGGACCGACGCTCGGCGTCGAAGAGGAGTTCCTGGTGGTCGACCCGGTCTCCGGGCTCCCCGTGCCGCTGGGCGCCGAGGTCGCCCGGTACGCGCGCGAGCGGTTCGGCGCGGACCTCGACGTCGAGATGTCGGCCGCGCAGGTGGAGGCCAGGACGACCGTGTGCCACGACCTGGGCGAGGTGCGGCGGCAGCTGAGCGGGCTGCGCGCGGTCGCGGCGGGGTCGGCGCGGCGGGTGGGCGGGGTGCTGCTCGCGGTCGGGGTGCCGCCGGTCGGCGGGCCGGAGACGCCCACCACCGACGGGGTCCGGTACCGGCAGCTGGGCGAGGACTTCCGGCTGCTGGCGGCGGAGCAGTCCATCAGCGGGTGCCACGTGCACGTCGGCGTGCCGGACCCGGAGACGGCCGTCCAGGTGTGCAACCACGTCCGGCCGTGGCTGCCGGTGCTCGGCGCGCTCACCGCCAACTCGCCGATCGCCTGCGGGCGGGACACCGGCTACGCGAGCTGGCGTTCGGTGGTGTGGTCGCGGTGGCCCTCGGCCGGGCCGCCGCCGTACTTCGAGTCGGCGGCGGACTACGAGCGGACGTGCGCGATGCTGATGGAGTCCGGCGCGGGTCGGGACACGCGGATGGTCTACTGGGACGTCCGGCCATCCGCGCACCTGCCCACGGCGGAGGTCCGGGTTGCCGACGTGGCGGCCACGGTGGACGAAGCCGTGCTGCTGGCGGGGCTCGTGCGTGCCCTGGTGGCCACGGCGCTGGGCGACCTGCGGCGGGGGCTGCGGGCGTCTCGGGTGCCGACCGAGTGGTTGCGGGTGGCGTCTTGGCGGGCGGCGCGTGACGGGGTCGGCGGGTGCGGTCTGGACGTGTTCTCGGGGCGGTTGGTGCCCATGCGCCTGTTGGTGGACCGGCTGGTTGAGGTTGCGCGGGATGCGTTGTGCGCCAACGGTGATCTCGCTTTTGTGGAGCACTCTCTGTCTGTTGTGGACAGTCGGGGGACCGGAGCGGACCGGCAGCGGCGGGTGTTCGCGCGTGGTGGCGGGGTGGTGCACCACGTGGCGGCCGAGACGCTTGCCGGGTGCGAGCGGTGGAGCCAGGACGTGGCCCAGGCGGCGGGCTGACGGGTTTCGGACCGTCGTGGGCGGCAACTCTGCGTGCATGGTGATGGTCGAACGGTGGCGCCGCGTGCGCTCCGCCTACGCCGGGGAGGACCGGCGGCCGCTGGGCGGGTACCTGGCTTCGCTGGTGTCGTACGCGGGGCTGGTCGGTGCGGCGACGGTCGTGGGCCGGCGGCGGGGTGTGCGGCTACCGGACCGGTCGTCGCCGGGCGACGTGCTGCTGCTGGCGGTCGCGACGCACAAGGCCAGCCGGCTGCTGACCAAGGCGGCGGTCACCAGCGTGCTGCGGGCGCCGTTCACGCACTTCGAGGGGCCCGCCGGCCACGCCGAGGTCAACGAGTCGCCGCGACACGGGCGCCGGCACGCCGTCGGTGAACTGGTGACGTGCCCGTTCTGCTCGGGCGTGTGGATCGCCGGCGCACTGACCGCCGCCCGCGTGCTCGCGCCCCGCGCCACCGGACTGGTGACCACCGCGCTGACCGCCGTGGCCGTGTCGGACTGGCTGCACCTCGCGTACGACCGAGCCAAGAACCCGGCGAGGTCCGGTGAGGGTCCGGTGAGGTAAGGATCCAGCCACAGTGGGCACCCGCCCACTCCACCGCACACACGCCCAGAATGGGCACCCGCCCACTCAGGACACCCGCCCCCTCCGCGCCCCCACTCACAGTGGGCACCCGCCCACTTCGCCGCACACACACCCACAGCGGGCACCCGCCCACTCGGGCACTCGCACACACGGGCACCTGCCCACAGTGGGCACCCGCCCACTTCGCGAACCGACCCCACAGTGGGCACCCGCCCACAGCGAGAGCACCCGCCAACAATGGGCACCCGCCCACTTCGGACACGCGCCCACTCCGGACATCGGCCCACAGTGGGCACCCGCCTACTTCGCGCACCGGCCGCACAGTGGGCACCCGCCCACCGCGAGAGCGCCCGTCAGCAGCGGGCACCCGCCCACTCCGCTGGGGACACGCCCGCTTCGCGCGCTCGCCCGGAGTGGGCGTCTGCCCACTGTGGGCGTCTGCCCACTGTGGGTGCCGCACGAACAAATTGCCCGTCCCCTGATGGCTATGCGCGCGGTGGCGCAGGGCGTCAGGTGGGATCGGGCGGGATCGGGCGGGAGTTAGTGGGATTTGGCGGGATAGGCGGTGGCGCAGGCGAGTTCGGCCCACACGGTTTTGCCGTCTCGGTGGGCGTTGACGCCCCAGTCCGCGGCCAGGTTGTGCACGATGACCAAGCCCCTCCCCCGGTCCTCGCCCAGGCGGGAACGGCCCAGGGTGGGGTGGTCGGGTTCGGCGTCGTCCACCTCGAAGCGGACCACGCACGGGTGGGAGGTGCGGCGCAGGCGGATGCCGCGGGGGCCGGAGCCGTGGTCGTAGGCGTTGCTGACCAGTTCGTTCACCACGAGCAGGCAGTCGTCGCGGTGGTCGTCGGACAGGTCGGCCAGGGCGTCGGCCACCCAGCGGCGCACCGTCGCCAACGTCGGGGACTCGTCGGTCAGCTCCCGGGTCAGCGGGTCGGGTCGGTCGCGGTGTTCGGTCTCCACCAGCCTCACGCCCCACTCCACGTGCCTGCGCGGGCGCCCGCGCCGCCGCGGGGACTGCCGCCGGGGGTCGACCCCCCGACCAGCGTAGGCGACGGCCCGCCGACTCGACTTGCCCGGCCGGGTGTCCGGGCCTACTTTCGGTGGTCCGCGCCTCGCGCGGCGCGTCGCGAGGGAGGTGGGACGCGGTATGGCCGAGCAACCCGACGTCGAGAGGGCCCTGAGCCTGGAGACCACCGAGACCGACGGGGTCGTCGTGGTCGCGGTGGTCGGCGAGGTCGACATGGCCACCTCCCCGCCGGTGCGCGCCGAGGTCTCCCGACGCCTCGACGCCCGGCCCGCCGCCCTCGTCCTCGACCTGCGCCGGGTGGTCTTCTTCGGCACCACCGGCATTTCGATGCTCGTCGAGGCCGAGCACCACGCCCGGCGCCTCGGCGTCCCCCTGGGCATCGCGGCGAACCAGGCCTGTGTGCTGCGTCCGCTGGCGGCGACCGAGGTGGACACGCTGCTCACCGTGCGCCCTGACCCGGCGGCGGCGATCGAGGCCGTGCTGCCGGAGTCGCAGTAGCCGACCCGAGCGGCGATAGCCGGCACGAGCAACCGCAGCCAGCCCGAGCAGCGATAGCCGGCCCGAGCAACCGCGGCTGGCACGAGCCAGCGGTAGCCGGCACGAGCAACCACCGCCAGCCTGAGCAACCGCAGCCAGCCCGAGCTACCGCAGGCGGCACGATCAGGTGAACCCGTGCCGGGGTGCCGGCGTTTGGGGGCGTGATTACGGGGCATCTCCCTCCCATGTGGCTGTGGAGACCGCCTGGGGTGTACCGCCCGCAGGACGACACGTGGTTGGTCGCGGAGGCGTTGGCGGGCGCGGGTTTCCGGGTGGGGGCGAGCGTCTTGGACGCGTGCACCGGCACGGGGGCCTTGGGCGTGGTGGCCGGGCTGGCGGGGGCGGGCGCAGTGACGGCCGTGGACGTCAGCCGTCGGGCGGTGGCCGCGGCGCGGGTCAACGGCCTGTTGCGCGGGGTGCCGGTCGAGGCGGTCCGGTGCGATTTCGGGGACTTGGTGGGACGGCGGCGGTTCGACGTCGTGTTGGCCAACCCGCCCTACGTGCCGAGTGGGTCGTTCGAGCCCAAGGGCCGCGCGCGGGCGTGGGACGCTGGTGAGCGGGGCCGCGCGGTGCTCGACCGGCTGTGCGCGGTGCTGCCGTTGCTGTTGGCGGACAAAGGTTTCGCGTTGATCGTTCACTCCGAACTGTGCGATGAAGAGGCGACGCTGCACCAGTTGCGCGGCGGTGGGTTGAAGGCCTCCGTCGTGGCCCGTCGCACCGTGCCCTTCGGCCCGGTCCTGCGCCGCCGGGCGGACTGGTTGCGCGACAACGGCTACCTGGCGCCCGACCAGGAACACGAGGAACTGGTGGTGGTGCGCGCCGACGCCGCGTGACGATCAGGCGAACGCACCGCGTGACAGTCAGGCGAACGCCACGACGTAGGCGAGGACGACGGCCAGGATGGAGGCCGGGTAGGCGATGCGGGCGGCGGTGGCCAGTCTGCGTTCGGTCTCCAGCCGTCCCCGGTTGACCAGGCGCTTGCGCAGCATCGCGATCAGGACGCAGGTCGCCGCCAGCAGGATGAACGCGTAGTAGCCCCATTCCAGCGCGACCGTGTAGCTCACCGACGGCAGTTGCGAGGTGACGTTGTTGAGCAGCACCGCCGTGCTCAGGATCGCCGTCACGCCCATCGACACCGGGGCCGCGCCGTCTGCGGCCTTGAAGAACAGCGACAGGTACGTGACGCTGATCAGCAGCACCAGCGGCAGCAGGTTCTTGAGCAGGAACGGCAGCAGGTCGCGGGCGATGACGATCTCGGTGGCGTACTGGCTGTAGTACAGGCCGTTGGCCGCCCCGCCGGTGGTGGGCTCGCCCAGCGCGTCGCTGCTGCCGACCGTGCGCTGGAAGAACCGGACGGAGGTGGCTCGCCAGTTGGGCAGGTCGTCGATGCCGGCTTCGCTGTCGGTGCCGCTGCGCAGGAAGTCCTCGGGCCGCTGGCCCAGGATCTCCTTGTCGGTCACGTAGACGACCTGGTCGGCGGTGAACACCCGGTTCTGCAGGCTGAAGACCAGTTGCTGGCGGTCGAACGGGAAGCTGCGGAACTCCAGGCCGCTCTTGAAGCGGTCGGCGACGCGGTAGAGCCGGTAGGTCCGGCCGTTCTCGGTGACGTCGCGCAGGGGCGTGCCCGGTTTGAGGTCGGCCTTGACCGCGTTGACGAAGTGCACGTCGGAGGCCTTGTGGTCGCCGGTGTACTTGAGCCACAGGAAGAAGTCCGCGAAGTAGGTGCCGTCGCGGGTGTCCAGGTCGCGGATCTCGTTGACGTTGACGCCGGTCGCGACCACCTGCCGCCGGGTCAGGTACCGCTCCCCCACCCGCAGGACCTCGCCGCGGGCCAGCCCGTCCTGCAGCGCCTTGGGCGAGGGCGGGTCGTAGATCGCCAGTTGCACGGGCGCGGACACCAGCCGCGTGCCGTCGCTGGTCACGAACGACACCGGCATCTGCGCGGACCCGGCGGCGGTGAAGTACAGCGGACCGAGCAGCGCCGGGAACGAGTTCTTCCGGTCCTTCAGCGCCGCCAGCCCGTCCCGGATCTTGCGCCGGTCCTCCGCCCGGTGCTGCCGGTCGAGGGCGAGGCCGCCACCGCGTACGGCGTGCAGGCCGACGTTGAACGCCTGGCGCGCGGTCGCTGCCGTCCACAGTGGACGAACGCCGAAGCGCTCCTCGTAGGCCTGGGACCACACCAGCGCGGGGCCGGACAGGGAGTCCAGGGCCAGGGGCGTTCCCAGGTGCAGGTCGGTGGTGTAGCGGCCGGGCGTGCCCTGCTCGTCGCGCACCAGCGCGGCGTGCAACGCATCGGTGCCCATCGAGGCGGTGCCGAGGATCGGCGCGGTGAAACCGAAGTCCCGCAACCGCTTCACCATGGCCAAGCCGCGTCGCTCGGTCATGGCGAGCACGGCCGAACCGGGTGCGGAGTCCACGAGCCGCCGGGCGGCGGCGTCCACCGCGGCGTCTTCGGCGACCGGCACGGCGGTGGTGACGGTGCCGTCGAAGGAGCGCTGGTAGGCGTCGTGGACGGACTGCCCGTACTCGTCGTCGTCGTACACGACCGCGGCGGAGGTGGCGCCGAGGACGTGCGAGGTGTACACGGCCAGGAAGTCGGCCTGGGTCCGGTTGCCGAACATGCTGCGGAAGTACCAGTCGCTGTCGTCCGTCAGGCGCGGTGAGGCCGCGGACGGCGTGATCGCGGGGATGCCGGCGTTCTTGTAGATCTGTTGCGCGGCAAGGGCGGTGTTGCTGGCGCCGTGCCCGACGACGTACATCGCCCTGTCCTCGCGCACGATCTCCTCGGCGATGGCGGCGGCGCGGTCGGGCCGGCCCTCGTCGTCGTAGACCAGCAGCTCGACGGGCCGCCCGGCGATCCCGCCGGCCCGGTTCACCTCGTCCACCTGCATGCGCACGCTGTTCTCCATGTGCGCGGACGCCTCGGCCAACTCGCCGGTCAACCCGGTCACCAGCGCCACGTGCACCGGCGGCCCCGCCTGCCCACCCCACGCCGACCACATCCCACCCGCCGCCAGCAGGAGGGCCACGACCAGCCCCACCGCCGCCCAAGCCCACGGTCGCTTCCGCCGCCGCGCCCGCGGGACGTCCGGACGCGGCGGCTCGACCAGGTCCGCCACCTCGACCGGCGGCATCGGCGGCGTCGACCGGAGCGCGGCCCGCGCCCGCAGGGTCGCGGGGTCGGCCACGATCTCCGCCGCGCGGTCCAGGCAGAACCGCCGCTCGGCGGGGTCGTCGACCAGCTCGGCCAACCACCGCCACGCCGGCTCGTACTCCTCGTCCTCGGCCAACGCCAACCCGAGCAACTCGCGTGCTCGCCCGGGGTCGGTCTCGCGCTCTCGCAGCGCGGCGTGCGTGAGCCCGGACGCGGTCGCCGGCAGATCGGACACGGTCCACCTTTCGCCGAAGTACCCGGAGTTTCGGACCCACCGGCGGTGACGATCAAGCCAGGCCACTCGATCGAACGAGAATCGCGCCGGATCGTGTGGCGCCGTGATCCACCTCACACCCGCGGGTGTCACGTCCCGCCGGGCTCGCTTGTCCCATCACCGTTCGACCCCGAGTCCACGGCCCGAAAAGAGGGGACACGCCATGAACACCGACCACCACGTCGTCGTCCTGGGCGCCGGTTACACCGGCATGTTCGCCGCCATCCGCCTCGCCCACCGCACCCGCCGCACCGGTGTCCGGATCACCCTGGTCAACCCGTCGGCGAGGTTCACCGAGCGGCTGCGGATGCACCAGGTCGCGGCGGGGCAGGAGCTGGCCGTGCACCGCATCCCCGACCTGGTGGCGGGCACCGGCATCACCTTCGTGCAGGGCACCGCCACCGCCATCGACCCCGACGCCCGGACCGTCACGCTCGACGACGGCACCCGCCTGGACTACGACACCCTGGTCTACGCGCTGGGCAGCGCCACCGACACCAGCCGGGTCCCCGGCGCGGACACCCACGCCCACACGCTCAACGGTCCCCGTGCCGCTACCCGCTTCGCCGAGGCGCTGATGGGCCTCGCCGCGGGCGACACGGTCACCGTGTGCGGCGGTGGCCTGACCGGGGTCGAGGCGGCGGCCGAGATCGCGGAGGCCCGGCCCGACCTGGCCGTCACGCTGATCAGCACCACCGAGCCCGGCGCGATGATGGGCGAGAAGGCCCGCGCGTACCTCCACCGGTCGCTGCGCCGCCTCGGCGTGACGGTGCTGGCCGGGCAGCGGATCGCCAAGGTGCTGCCCGACGCGGTCGAGCTGGCGAACGGCGACCTGGTGCCCTCGGCCGCCTGCCTGTGGACCGCCGGCGTGGCGGTGGCGCCGCTGGCTCGCGAGTCGGGCATCGCCGTGGACGAGCGGGGACTGGTCGTGGTGGACGCGGCGCTGCGGTCGGTGTCGCACCCGGAGGTGCACGCCATCGGCGACGCCGCCGCGGTCCGGCTGGCCTGGGGAGAGGTCCACGGCACGTGCCAGAGCGGCCTGCCCACCGCCCAGCACACCGCCGACACCATCGCCCGCCTGGTGCGCGGCGAGCAGGCCCGGCCGTTCCGGTTCGGCTACTTCCACCAGCCGGTCAGCCTCGGCCGCCGGGACGCGGTCATCCAGTTCACCCGCGCCGACGAGACCCCCGTGCGGGCGTACCTGAAGGGCCGGCTCGCCGTGCTGTACAAGGAGGTGGTCAGCGGCAGCCCGCTCAAGACGTACCGGCTGAGCAAGCGCTTGAACGTCACCACCGTCGTGTCGAAGGGTGGCCGGGCCACCCGCACTGCTTGAGCGGCTTGCGATCATGAGCGGCGTGGCACCCGACCCGTACGACGAGCACCGGCGACTGCTCTTCAGCACCGCCTACCGGATGCTGGGGAGCGTCGCCGACGCCGAGGACGTCCTCCAGGACACCTGGCTGGCGTGGCACTCCGCCAACCGCGCGGAGGTCCGGCACCCGAAGGCGTACCTGGTGCGCACGGTCACCAACCTGGCGTTGAACCGACTGACGTCCGCCCGCGCGACCCGCGAGACCTACGTGGGCCCGTGGCTGCCCGAACCACTGCTCACCACCCCCGACGCCGGCGCGGAGACCGAAGTGGCCGACACCGTGAACACCGCGATGATGGTGGTGCTGGAGACCCTGTCCCCCGTCGAACGCGTGGTGTTCCTGCTCCGCGAGGTCTTCGGCTACTCGCACGGGGAGGTCGCCGACATCCTCGACCGCCCCGAGCCCACCGTCCGCCAGATCGCCCACCGCGCCCGCGAACACGTCCAGGCCCGCCGCCCCCGCTTCGACACCGACCCGGACCGCCGGGCGCGGATCACCGACCGTTTCATCGCGGCGTGCGCGGGCGGCGACCTCAACGCGGTGATGGAACTGCTGGCCCCCGACGTGACCGCATGGTCCGACGGCGGCGGTAAGGTCACCGCGGCCCTGCGCCCGTTGCACGGCCCGGACCACGTAGCCCGCTGGTTCCTGGGCGTACTGGCCAAGCCGCAGTCGGCGGGCATCGCCCTGGAACCGACCACGATCAACGGGGAGCTGGGCGTCCTGTTCACCCTCGGCGGCACCCCGGTCGGCGCCCTGACCTACGACGTGGCCGACGGCCTCCTGCAGAACCTGCGCCTCCAGGTCAACCCCGACAAGCTCACCGGCCTGCGCTGAACCCGTGCTCCACGCGCAGCGCGGCTTTTCGCGCGACGAGCGCGCCGGCGCAACACCCCACAGAAGTCGGGTCAGGTGTCGTGGTCGGACAGCAGGTCGGCCAGTTCGGCCAGGGCTTGGTCGGCCTGGTCGCCCTCGGCCGTGAGCAGCACCTCCTCACCCGACTGCACGCCCAGCGACATGACGGCGAGGATGCTGGACGCGTCGACCAGGTGGTCCTCGCCACGGCCGATGCGGATCACCAGCGAGTGTTTGCGGGCGGCCTCGGTGAGGAGTTTCGCGGGGCGGGCGTGGAGGCCCGAGGGGGACGCGATGGTCACTCGTCTGCTCGGCAAGGTGGTCTCCTGACAGGAATCAGTGCGCGCGGCGGGCCAAGGCGGTGCACTCGGCGAGGGTGTGTTCGCGCAGTGCGGCACGGACGTGGGGCAGGGCGGGGGCGGACATGGACAGGCTCGTGACGCCCAACCCGACCAGCACCGGGGCGAGGGCGGGATCGCCGGCGGCCTCGCCGCACACGCCCACCGGCTTGCCGGCGCGGCGGCCGGCCTCCGCCACCAAGGCGATCAGGTCGAGCAACGCGGGCTGCCACGGGTCCAGCAGCGCGCCCAGGTCGCCCAGCACGCGGTCGGCGGCGAACGTGTACTGCGCCAGGTCGTTGGTGCCGATGCTGACGAAGTCGACCTCGGCCAGCACCTCGTCGGCACGCAGCGCGGCGGCCGGGATCTCGATCATCACGCCGACCTGGCTGAAGCCGAAAGAGCGTGCCAAGTCGGCGAATTCCCGGGCCTCGGCGGCCGTGGCGATCATCGGGGCCATCACGCGGACGTCCGTGCCGTGCGAAGCGGCGGCGTCGGCGATGGCGGCCAGCTGGTCGGCCAGCAGCTCCGGCCGGCGGCGCGCCACGCGGTAGCCGCGCACGCCGAGCGCCGGGTTGGGTTCGTCGTCGGAGTTGGCGAACGGCAAGGGTTTGTCGGCACCCGCGTCCAGCGTCCGCACCACCACGGGCCGTCCGCCGAAGGACGCGAACACCTCCCCGTAGACCCGCCGCTGCTCCTCACGGGAAGGGGCCTCGGTGCGGTCCAGGAACAGGAACTCCGTGCGGAACAGGCCGACGCCCTCGGCGTCCACCACGTCGTCCAGAGGTCCGCCCACGTTCAGCAGCAACCGCACGGGGTGACCGTCCGAAGTGGACCCGGGACCGTGGTGGAGGGCGGGAACGGCAACGGCTGCGCGGCTCACCTGGTCGACAAGGGAGTCGTCCGGCGACACGACGACGACCCCGCGCGTCCCGTCGACCACCACGAGGTCGCCGTCGACCAGGGACTCCGCCTCGGCACACCCGACGACCGCGGGAATGCCCAGGGCACGGGCCAGGATGGCGGTGTGGCTGGTCGGCCCGCCCTTCGCCGTGACGATCGCCACCACCTTCGACGGGTCGAGGGTGACGGTGTCGGCGGGCGCGAGGTCCGTGCTGACCAGCACGAACGGCTCTGCCCGCACCGGCACCCCGGGACTGGGCACGCCCAGCACCGCCGCGATGGCCCGGTCCCGCAGGTCCACGAGGTCGCCGGCGCGCTCACCGAGGTACCCGCCGAGCGCCGCCAACGCCGCCACGTGCACCTCGAACGCGTCGTGCAGCGCCCACGCGGCGGGACGGCCCCGCGCCACGGCGTCCCGCACGCCGGCCATCAGCGCGGGGTCCTCGGCCATCGCGACCTGGGTGTCGAGGATGTCCCGCGCCACCCCGGAAAGCCCCTCCGCACGGGCACGCAGGTCCGCGACCACCGAGCCCAGGGCGGCAACGGCGACCTCGGCGTCGGCCGGGCCGGGCGCGGGCACCTCGGCGGGCAGCACGGGAGCCGCCGCCAACCGGGCGACCACGCCGACCGCCTGCCCGCGACCGGCGGGGTTGCCGGTCAGCTCTCGGGAAACCTCCGACCGCGTCACGGCTCGATCGTCACCTTGATGGCGGTGCCACTGGCCACGATGTCCAGCGCCTCCAACACCTTCTCCAGCGGGAGGTGGTGGGTGATCAGGTCGGCGACGGGCACCGCGCCCGTGGCGATCAACTCCAGCGCCCGCTTGTTGTGCTCGGGACTGGAGCCGTTCGCGCCGACGATGGTCAGCTCGCGGTAGTGCACCAGGTTGGAGTCGCACGCGATGACCGGGTTGTCCTTCGGCAGGCCGCCGAAGAAGCTGATCCGCCCGCGCCGGGCCACCATCCGCAGCGCGTCCTCCTGCGTCTTGCCCGCCGCCGACGCGGTGATCACCACGTCCGCGCCCCGCCCGCCGGTCAGCTCCAGCACGGCGGCCACCGGGTCGGTGTCGGCGGCGCAGATCGCGGCGTCCGGCTTGACCAGCTCGGCGGCCATCTCGAGCCGGCCGCGGTTGAGCTCCACCAGGACAACGCTCTGCGCACCCCGGGCGCGCGCGAGCCGCACGTGCAGGCACCCGATCGGGCCGGCCCCGACGACCACGACGGTGTCGCCCTCGCCGACCCGGGCCAGCTCCTGGCCGTTGAGCACGCACGCCAGCGGCTCGGCCACGGACGCCTCGGCGAAGCTCACGCCGTCCGGGACGCGGTTGACGCCGTCGACCTTCAACACGTTCGTGGGCACGATCATGTACTCGGCGAACCCGCCCTCGAAGTGGTAGCCCATCGACAACTGGTTGGGGCAGATGGTCATCCAGCCGCGCCGGCAGTCGTCGCACTCGCCGCACGGGATGGCGGCGATGACCTGCACCCGGTCGCCCACGGCCCACTCGGACACCCCGTCGCCCACCGCCACGACCTCGCCCGCGATCTCGTGGCCGATGACCCGCGGCGGGTCGATGTGGTGGTGCCCGTGCCGGAAGATCTTGAGGTCCGTCCCGCACGTCGAGGTGTTGCGCACGGCCAGCTTCAGCTCGCCGGGACCGGCCGCCGGTTCGGGCGTGTCCTCGATGCGGATGTCGCCGGGCGCGTAGAACCGTGCCACCTTCACTGAGCCATCTCCTCGTCGATCTCGACCGTCCGCAGGATGCGCAGGACGGTGTCCGCGTCGGGCGCCTCGCGCAGCTCCGCGGCCTGCTCGGGCACCATCAGCACCCGCGCGAGGGCGCTGAGGACACCGACCTGCTCGGTGTCCCGCGCCGCGATGCCCACGCACAGCCGCACGTCGTGCCCGCCCCAGTCCACGCCGTCCGGGAACTGCACGACGGTCAGCGCGGTGCGCCGGACGTGCGCGCGGGAAGCGTTGGTGCCGTGGGGAATGGCCACGCCCTCGCCGATGAACGTCGACACCGACGCCTCGCGCTCGTGCATGGCGGCCACGTAGTCGGGGTCGACCGCACCGATCTCCACCAGCACCGCGCCGACCTGGTCGATGGCCGCCGCGCGGTCGCCCGCGGCGCGGCCCAGGCGCACGGCGTCGGCGGTCAGCAGCTCAGCCAAGTTCCCCACCGTCCCGGATGGCGGCTTCCACGCGGTCGAACACCGGGTCGCCCAGGAAGCTGTGGAAGCCGATGACCACCGCGCCGGAGGTGTTCTGCCGCGCCCGTGCGAGCAGTCCTTCCTGGCACAGCACGACCTGCGCGTCCGCCGGGATCTCGTTGACCGGGCTGTGCTGCACGGTCACCTTGTACGGCTTGAGCCGCTTGGCCAGTTGCGACGCCACCATGACGCTGCTGCCCATGCCCGCGTCGCAGGCGATGACCACCTTGCTGATGTCCTTGCCCTGGATGCTCATCCTCGACCCTCCCATCAGGCGGCGACCGCGCCGCCGCTGCCGACCTGCTGCTCACGTTCCTCGCGGCGGGCGTCCCGGCCGAACTTCAGCAGCGCCGCGGCGACCACGAACGCGACCGCGGCGGCGGCGACCACGCCCGCGATCACCCCGAGGTGCCCGCCCTTGGGCGTCACGGCCATCAGCGCGATGATGCTGCCCGGCGACGGCGTCGCCACCAGCCCCGCGTCGAACACGCTGAAGGTCAGCACGCCGGTCGCGCCACCGGCGATCACCGACAGCAGCAGCTTCGGGTTGGCCAGCACGTACGGGAAGTAGATCTCGTGGATGCCGCCGAGGAAGTGGATGACGATCGCGCCGGGCGCGGTGGCGCGGGCCGCGCGCGGGCCGAACAGGGTCAGGGCGGCCAGCACGCCCAGGCCGGGACCGGGGTTGGTCTCGATGAGGAAGTGGATCGCCTTGCCGTGCTCCAGCGCCTCGGCCACGCCCAGCGGGCTGAGCACGCCGTGGTTGATGGCGTTGTTGAGGAACAGGATCTTCGCCGGCTCCACGATGATCGACGCCAGCGGCAGCACGCCGACGTCGAGCAGCCACTGCACGCCCGCGCCGAGCGCCTTGGTGATCGCCTGGACCACCGGGCCGATGGAGAACATGCTCAGCACCGCGAGCGCGCCGCCGATGATGCCCGCGCTGAAGTTGTCCACCAGCATCTTGAAGCCCGGCGCGGTCCGCACGCCGACCTTCTCGTCCCACAGCTTGATCAGGTAGCCGCCCAGCGGGCCGACGACCATCGCACCCAGGAACATGGGGATGTCCGCGCCGACGATGACGCCGAACGTGGCGATCGCGCCGACCACCGCACCGCGCTGGCCGTGCACGAGCCGGCCGCCGGTGTAGCCGATCAGGGTCGGCAGCAGGAACTTGATCATCGGGCCGACGAGTTCCGCGACCGTGGCGTTGGGGAGCCAGCCGGTGGGGATGACCACCGCGGTGATCAGGCCCCACGCGATGAACGCGCCGATGTTCGGCATGACCATGGCGGCGAGGTGGCCGCCGAAGCGCTGGACCGCGACCCGGGCGCGGCGGGCGGGGGACGGTGTGTCGGTGACCTCGGTGTTGTGGCTCGTCATCGTTGACACTTCCACTCGTGGCTGTCGGGACGGGGGAGGGTTGAGGGGTCGGGCGGATCAGGTGTCGATCCGGCGTTCCCACTCGACGTCCGGGTGCACCACCACCCGGTGCGCGCGCACGTCTTCCGGGCCCGGCATGGTGCTGCCGGGCAACGACACGGCCGCCGCCCCCCACGCGACGCCCGCGGCCAGGGCGGACGGACCGCGCCCGCCCGCGGCGAGGAACCCGGCGAGCAGGGCGTCCCCGGCGCCGACCGAGCTGCGGGCCTGCGCCCGCGCCTCGGCGTGCCAGGTGCCGTCGCCGTCGACCAGCACGGCACCGTGCCCGCCGAGGCTGGCCAGCACCGCCGCGGCACCGCGGGAACGCAGCTCCCCCGCCGCGTCCACCACCTCCCGCAGCGTCCGCAGTGGACGGTCGACGACCTCCGCCAGCTCCTCCAGGTTGGGTTTCACCAGCGCCGGCCCGGCCTTCACGGCGGCCGGCAGCGCCGCGCCGCTGGTGTCCACCGCGACCGGCACCCCGATCGGCGCGAGGCGGTGGATCAGGTCGGCGTAGAACTCGTCGGGCACCCCCGGCGGCAGGCTGCCCGCCGCGACCACCCAGCCCACCCCGGACGCGTGGTCGAGCACCGCGCCCAGGAGGGATTCCCGTTCGGCGGCGCTCAGCGGCGCGCCGGCTTCGTTGATCTTCGTGACCGTGGCGTCCGGCTCGACCACGGTGATGTTGCTGCGCACCGGGCCGGCGACCTCGACGCGCACCACCTCCACGCGGTACCCGGTCAGCAGCCGGATGAGCTGGTCGCCCTCCGGTCCGCCGGCCGGGACCACGGCACGGGCCTGGTGGCCGTTGCGCACCAACGCGCGGGCGACGTTGATGCCCTTGCCGCCGGGCTGGACGTGCACGGCGGCGGCCCGGTGCAGCTCGCCCCTGGTCAGGCGGGCGACCTCGACGGTGCGGTCCACGCTCGGGTTGGCCGTCACGGTCAGGAACACGGTCGCACCACCTCGTCCGGCTCGGTTTGGTTTGAGTGAGATTAGATGGGTTTGTGTGGGTATTGCAAGAGTCACCACATGAACCCACATCGCCTAAGCTGGGGGTCCAGCGACACAGCGAGGGGCAGCCGATGTACGCGGAGGAGCGCCAACAGGTCATCCTCGAACGGGCCCGGGCCAAGGGCCGGGTGGACGTCGCCGCGCTGGCCGAGGAGTTCGCCGTCACCACGGAGACCATCCGCCGCGACCTGACCACCCTCGAACGGCACGGCCTGCTGCGCCGCGTGCACGGCGGCGCCATCCCCGTGGAACGCCTGGGTTTCGAGCCCGCCATCGCCGCGCGCGAGGGCGTGATGACCGCCGAGAAGGAGCGGATCGCCAAGGCCGCCCTCGCCCTGCTGCCCGAGGAGGGCACGATCCTCCTGGACGCCGGCACGACCACGGCGAAGCTGGCCGACCTGCTGCCGCCGGACCGGGAACTGACCGTGGTCACGCACTCGGTGAACATCGCCCTGCTCCTGGCCAACCGCCCCAACCTGACCGTGATGCTCGTCGGCGGCCGCCTCCGCAGCCGCACCCTGGCATCGGTGGACACGTGGGCGCTGCAGGCACTCCGGGACACCTTCGTCGAGGTCGCCTTCATGGCCACCAACGGCCTGTCCCTCGAACGCGGCCTGACCACCCCCGACCAGGCGGAGGCGATGGTGAAGACGGCCGCCATCGGCGCGGCCCGGCGCGCGGTCCTCCTGGCCGACCACACCAAGATCGGCAACGACTACTTCGCGCGGTTCGCCGACTTGAGCGACATCGACACGATCATCACCGACACGGGAGTGGACGCGGCGGTGGCAGAGGAACTGGAAGCCGCCGGCCCGACCGTGGTCCACGTCTGACCGTGGTCCTGGTCTGACCGGCCGCGCCTGCTACCCCGCCTCGCGGCCGAAGCGTTGTGCCAGCTGAGCGTTGACCTCCACGTGCCGCAGCAGGAACGCGCGCTCGTCCAGTCGTTTGCGGCGGAGCCAGGCGGTGACCTCGGCGTTGCACTTGCTGGCGTTGCACGAGCCGCAGGCGGGCACGATGTTGTCCAGGGTGTACCGGCCGCCGCGCGACAGAGCTTGCACGCAGTCCTTCTGGAGGGGTGTGCCAGTGGCGCCGCAGTAGGCGCAGCCGGCCCACGCCGTTTTCAGGGCGGTCCACTCCGCGGCGGACAGGTCGTTGTCCGCGCGGTCCATGCGGCGCTTGCGCTTGCGGGCGGCGCGGGTTCTCCGGCTCAGGGGCACGGTTACATCCTGCCCAACAAGAGGCGGGCGGCGGGGAGGTCGTGGTGGCCGGTCAGGAAGTCGTGCAGGGACGCCTCGAACTCGGCGCTGTGCAGGGTGCCGTCGCCGTCGCGGTCCAGGTCGCGCAGGGCCGCGACCAGTTCGTGGCGGTGGGGGCTGTGGTCGAGGAGGCGGGCGTACTCGGATCGGCGCACCTCGCCGTTGTCGTCGCGGTCCACCAGGCGTCTGAGGACGGCCGCCACCGCGCCGTACCCGCGTTCGGGGTCGGGGGCACCGGGGTAGCGGTCGTCGGCCAGGGCGTGGCGGTAGGCGGCGAGGGTCACGCCGCCGTCCGGGGGTGTGCCGGTGGCCTCGCGCAGGTCGTCCCACCAGGACTCGAAGGCGTCGTGGACGGTGGTCTCGTCGTCCTCGTCCAGGTCGAAGTGGGTGCTGACCTCCCGCGCCATCGCCAGCAGGTCGCTCCACCGCACCACGCCGTCGCCGGTCTGGTCGAGCACGGTGGTGAAGAACGTCTCCGGGGTCGGCGCGACCCGCTCGCGGCGCGGGACGGCGGCGGCGCGCACCGACGCGGCGGCCACCGGCATGTACCGCCACGCCTTGGGCAGCACGCCGGCGGCCAGGCGCGCGGCCTGGTGCACGCCGCCGACGAGCAGGTCCGCGCCTGGTACGACGGTCAGCCGCAAACGTTCGCGGTACACCTCCGGCAGCGTCGCCACCGTCGCCTGCACGGCGGCGGACACCACGAAGTACCGCAAGGGCGCCCACACCAGCGCCGGGATCGGCACCCCCGGCGGCGGCGGGACGCGGTGGACGCTGCCCGACAGCAGGTCCCGCACGGTGGCGTTGTCCTCCAGCACCTCACCGACCACGCGGTCGAAGTAGACGTCGAACTCGGTGGGCGTGGCGGGCATGTCCTCTTCGGACAGACCGAACACCCGCCCCACCGCCAGCCACTCCGCGTAGAACCGCTCGGTCTCCTCCGCCGACAACGGGTCACCGGCCAACCGCTGCATGGTGACGACCGCTTCGAACAGCGTCAGGTGCACCCACGCCCGCGCCTGCGCCTGCTCGGCGGAGAACACCCGGCCGCGGTCGTCGGTCCCGCGCATCCGCCGGTGCAGCCGGTCCAGCCGGGCCAGCTCGCGGCGCTGCTCGGACGCGCTGCCGTAGACGTAGGTGTGCAGGCTCTCCAACGTCCGGAACAACCTGCGCCACGGCCGCGCGTTGTAGACCGAGAACCGGCTCACCGCCGCGCCGATCGCCGGGTGGGCGGCCTGGAGCACCAGGGTCCGGTGCATCACCAGCAGGAACCGCCACTCGCCCAACCGCTCCCACGCGGCGGACCCCGGCCCCAGTTCCACGGTCATGCGGCACCTCCACCCGTGAGCCGGCCAGACGTTAGTGCGCCCACCGCCACCGCCGGAACACCCGCGCGGCCGGTTCACCCGGACGTGCCGACTGGGTCAGCTCCGAGTCCGCAAGAAGGCGGGCAGGGCGATGCCGGCGCCCACGACGAACACGGCCGTGGCGAGGTAGACCAGCCCGAGGTGCCCGAGCGTGTCCAGGTCGTAGGGGTAGTGGGCGGGCAGGGCCACGGCCAGGCCGAGCACCGGGGTGGCGACCGCGGTGGCGTAGGCCCACGGCAGACCCCGTCTGACCCCGTACCAGGACAGGGCGGCGGTCGCGAGGCCGGCGGCGGCGATGAAGCCGGCCACGGCGAGGTGCAGGTGCGAGATGTACTCGTACAGCTCGGGGCTGAACGCCTCGACCTGCTCGCGGGTCGCGCCCGCCTCGGCCTGGCCGATGCCGAGCTCGAGGAACGCCCCGCTGAAGTTGCGGACGAAGAAGATCACGGCGTAGCCGATGAACGCCACGCCCGCGAGGGCCATGAGGCTGCCGCCCACGTGCAGCGCACGCTCGGTGGACAGCCGGGTCGACGTGGTCATGATGGGGACTCCTTCACCTCATCGCGGCTTGACCGCGAGGAAACTGGTGCTCTTGATGCCGCAGGTGGCGGCCCGCGCCGAGCCGGACCGGAACGCGCCGGCGGGGTTGTCGCGCTCGGCGACGATCCGCGGGCAGGCGTCCTGGGTGAGCGCCCGGTACCGGTCGACCTGGGCCGCACCGCCGGCGCAGGCCGCCGCCACAGGCTGCCGCCGCACCACCGACGCAGGCCGCCGCCACACCGCCGCCACAGGCTCCCGCCGCACCGCCGCCACACGCCGCCGCCACACGCCGCCGCCACACCGCCGCCGCCACACCGCCGCCGCCACACCGCCGCCGCCACACCGCCGCCACAGGCCGCCGCCGCAGGCCCCGCCGCGCCGCCGCCACAGGCCGCCCACAGCGCGGGGTCGCACACGACGTGCTCGGCCAGGAACCGGACGCTGGGGGTGGTGCGCAGCCGGCGCGTGAGGGCGTAGCGGCCGGGCAGCTCCGCGCGGGCGAGGCGTTCGAACGCCGCCTTGTCCCGTGTCACGACTTCGCTGGTGCCGTCCATGACCGGCCTTTCCGCCAAGCGGGTAACAGCATCCGCCCCCGGTCGTCAGACCGCGAGTGGGAGGTCGGCCAGGCGCCACTCCAGCAGGCCGTCCTCCAGCCGGCGGGCCGGTCGGCCCTGGGCGGTGAGGTAGCGGACGGCGTCGTGGGCCAGCACGCAGTACGCGCCCCGGCAGTAGGCGACGACCTCCCGGTCCGCGGGCAGCTCGGCGAGCCGGGCGGGCAGTTCCTCCAGCGGGATGCCGAGCGCGCCGGGGATGTGCCCGGCCGCGTACTCCTCGGCCGGCCGCACGTCCAGCACCGTCACCTCGCCGGACCGCACGCGGTCGAGGAGCTCTGCGCGGGTGACCTCGTCGGTGGCCGGGCCGAGGTAGGTCGCGCGGGCGGCCTCGACGTCGGGCAGGTGGTCGTTGGCCACCCGCCGCACGAACGCGAACAGCGCGGCCACGTCGTCGCCGGCCAGCCGGTAGTAGACCTTCGTGCCGGCGCGGCGGGTCGCCACCAGGCCGGCCTGCCGGAGGGTCTGCAGGTGCGCGGACGCGGTGGTCAGGCCCAGCCCGGCCGTGCGCGCCAACGCCTCCACCGTGCGCTCGCCCTGCGCCAACAGGTCCAGCAGCTCCAGCCGTTTGCCGCTGGCCAGCCCCTTGCCGACCCGGGCGAACTGCTCGAACAAGGCGGACTTGGCCGCGCGGTCGCCCATGCGCCTATCCTTTCTCCAATAATCCTTGGAACAGTGTAGAGGAGGGCGGCCATGATCGGAGCACCGATCGTCCCGCTGGTCGACCAGGGCCTGGGCAACTCCGCCTACCTCGTCGACCTCGGCGACGGGCGCGCGTTGGCGGTGGACGTCAGCCGCGACCTGCGCGCGGTCGACCGCGAGGCCGCGCGGCGCGGCCTGGTGGTGGCCTTCGCCGCGGACACCCACCTGCACGCCGACTTCCTCTCCGGTGCACGCCAACTCGCCGCCACGCGGGGCGCGCGGGTCCTGGCGTCGGCCGCCGGCGCACGCGAGTTCGACCACGAGGGCCTGCACGACGGCGACGAGGTGGACCTGGGCGGCCTGACCCTGCGCGCCCTCGCCACCCCCGGCCACACCCACGAGCACCTGTCCCTGCTGCTGTCCGACGGCTCGCGCCCGCTGGGCGTGTTCACCGGCGGGTCCCTGCTCGTCGGCTCGGCCGCCCGCACCGACCTGGTCGCACCGGACCGGACCGAGGAGCTGGCCCGTGCCCAGCACGCCTCGCTGCGCCGCCTGGCCACGCTGCCCGACGAGGTCGCGGTGTGGCCGACGCACGGCGGCGGGTCGTTCTGCGCCGCGCCGGCGGGCGGCGACCGGGTCAGCACCATCGGCCGCGAGAAGGCGACGAACCCGCTGCTGGGCGTGGCCGACGAGGACGAGTTCGTCGCCGCGCTGCTGGGCCCGCTGGGCAGCTACCCGACCTACTTCCGGTGGCTGGGCGAGACCAACCGGCGCGGACCGGCCGTGCTCCCGGACTCCCCCGCGCTGCCGGCGCTGACCGCGGCCCAGGTGCCAGCGCTCCTGGCGGACGGCGGACAGGTCGTGGACGTGCGTCCGTTGGCCCGGTTCGCGGCGGCGCACGTGCCCGGGTCGCTGTCCATCCCGCTGCGGCCGGTGTTCGCCAGTTGGCTCGGGTGGCTCGCGCCGCCGGACCGGCCGCTGGTGGTCGTGCGCGACCCGGACCAGGACCCGGCGGAGGTCCTGTGGCAGGCCCTGAAGATCGGCTACGACGACCTGGCCGGCGAGATCGTCCTGGACGAGTGGGTCGCGGCCGACCAACCGACCACCGCCACCCGGCTCGTGTCCGCGCGGGAGGTCGAGGGCGTGCGGGTGCTCGACGTGCGGCAACGGGCCGAGTACGCCTCCGGGCACCTGCCCGGCGCGGACCACGTGGAACTGGGTGACCTGCCCGCGCGCGCCGCCGACCTGCCCGACGAGCCCACGGTCGTGATGTGCGGGCACGGCGAGCGAGCACTGGGCGCGGCGAGCCTGCTCGAACGCGCCGGCCTCCGCGACGTCTCCGTGCTCACCGGCGGTCCGCACGACTGGGCCGAGCAGACCGGCGGCACCCTGGCGACCGGGTCGTGACCACGCCCAGACTCGGGCTGCGCGCCAACCTGGCCCAGTTCGGCCTGCTCGTGGCCGTCAACGCCCTGGTCGGCGGGACCCTGGGCCAGGAACGCACGGTCCTGCCCCTGCTGGCCGACCGCGTCTTCCACCTCACCGCCCACACCGCCGCCCTGACCTACGTCGCCGCCTTCGGCCTCACCAAGGCCGCGACCAACTACGTGGCCGGGGCGTGGTCGGACCGGGTGGGCCGCAAGCCCGTGCTGGTGGTCGGGTGGCTGGTCGCGATCCCGGTGCCGCTGCTGCTGATCTGGGCACCGCACTGGGGTTGGGTGGTGGCCGCGAACGTGCTGCTGGGCGTCAACCAGGGCCTGACCTGGTCCACGACGGTGATCATGAAGATCGACCTGGCCGGCCCCGACCGCCGGGGCTTGGCGATGGGCCTCAACGAGGCCGCCGGCTACCTCGCCGTGGCCGGCACCGCACTGGCCACCGGCTACCTCGCGGCCCGCTACGGCCTGCGCCCGGCCCCGTTCCTGCTGGGCCTGTCCTACACCGCCCTGGGCTTGGGCCTGTCGCTGCTCCTGGTCCGGGACACCCGCGCCCACGCCCACCTCGAAGCACGCGGCCACGCCGAGACGACCGGCCGGAAGGTGTTCACCCGCACCAGCTTCACCGAGCCGGCCCTGTCCGCCGTCAGCCAGGCCGGCATGGTCAACAACCTCAACGACGGCCTGGCCTGGGGCCTGTTCCCCGTCCTGTTCGCCACGGCAGGCCTGTCCCTGAGCCAGATCGGCGTGCTGGCTGCCCTCTACCCCGCGGTCTGGGGCCTGGGTCAACTGGTCACCGGCCCCCTGTCAGACCGCTGGGGCCGGAAACACCTCATCACCACCGGCATGCTCACCCAGGCCGCCGCCCTGGCCCTGGTCGCCGTCGGCGAGAGCTTCGCGGCCTGGGCACTCGCCGCGACCCTGCTGGGCATCGGCACCGCGATGGTCTACCCCACCCTGCTGGCCGTCGTCGGCGACGTCGCCCACCCGACGTGGCGGGCCCGCGCGGTCGGCGTCTACCGGCTGTGGCGGGACGGCGGCTTCGCCGTGGGCGCACTGCTGGCGGGCTTGGCGGCCGACCGGTACGGGCTGCGCGCCGCGGTGTGGGCCGTCGCCGCCGTCACCGCTGCCTCGGGCCTGCTCGTCGCGATGCGGATGTACGAGACCCACCGAAGAACCTAGCCGCGGGGTGCGTACATGATCACGGCCACGCCGAGGAGGCAGATCGCCGCTCCGACGTAGTCCCACCGGTCCGGGCGGAACTTGTCCACCACCACGCCCCAAGCCAGCGAACCGGCGACGAACACACCGCCGTACGCGGCCAGGATGCGGCCGAAGTGGGCGTCGGGCTGGAAGGTCGCCACGAACCCGTACGCGCCCAACGACACCACCCCGGCGGCGATCCACAGCAGACCCCGGTGCTCGCGCACGCCCTGCCACACCAGCCACGCGCCACCGATCTCGGCGAGCGCGGCCAACACGAACAACACGATCGAGCGCAGGACGGTCACCGCTGGGACGGTAGCGCCGGCGAGTCGGTGAAGGGCAGCGGACACCCCGGGCGCTCGGCGCAGGCCAGCAGGTCGTCGCAGCCGACGTCGAGGGCGCGCTCGAGGGTGTCGCGGATGACGACCAAGTCCTCGATCTTCGCCTCGACCTCGGCGAGCTTCGCGGCGGCCCGGTCGGGCAGGCCCGGTTCGCGGTGCGGTCGGCCCGGTTGCCGGCGGCCGTGTCGGTGAGCGCCCAGGTCCAGCAGGTCGGCGATGTCGTCCAGGCTGAACCCCAGGCGTTGCGCCGCCTTGATCACCCGTAGTGCCGTGACCGCCGCCGGCGAGTACAGCCGGTGACCGCCCGGGGTGCGTTCGGCGGCGGTGAGCAGGCCGATGCGCTCGTAGTACCGCAGGGTCTGCGGGTTCACGCCGGCCGCGGCGGCGAGTTGCCCGCTGCGCAGGGTGGTCACGGCCGGACCCGGGCCGCGAGCGCCTCCAGCACCGCGACCCGCTGGTGTGGCACGCGGATGTCGAGGCGCAGGCCGTCGCCCGCCGTGGTGAGGGCGAAGGTGAAGAACGAGCAGCACCCCGTCTCGCGGGCCATCAGGTGGGCGGTGCGGGCGGCGACCTCGGGAGCGGGGTCGAGGGTCACCCGCACGCACGTCGGGTCGAGCCGTTCGACCGAGCGCGCGGAGGCGGCGAAGAGGTCGTCGAACTCCTTCTCCCGCAACGGTTGTTCGGCGGTCGGCAGGGTGCAGGCGTCCACGGTGAGCGGTGTCCACGGGACGGGGTCTGTGCTCATGCCACCACGGTAAGCCCGTACCCGGGTACCGGATGCAAGTCCGGCCGAATCCATCGACTGACATCAATGGTTGCATCCATCGAAGTCGGTCTATAGAGTTCGGTCGTCAATCGAGAACGGTCGATGAAAGGGTGGTCGTGGTGGACGAGCTTCCGGTGGTCGTGGTGGGTGCGGGTCCGGCAGGTCTGTCGGCGGCGGCGAACCTGCTGGAGCGCGGTCTCCGGCCGGTGGTGCTGGAAGCCGGGTCGCGGGCGGGGGCGGCGGTCGCGGAGTGGAACTACGTGCGCCTGTTCTCGCAGTGGTCCGAGCTGGTGGACCCGGCCGCCCGCCGGCTGCTGGAGCCCACCGGGTGGAGCGCGCCGCGGGGCTACCCCACCGGCGGCGAGTGGGTGGCGAACTACCTGGAGCCGCTGTCGAAGGAGTTGAGCGAGCACGTCCGCTACGACGCGAGGGTCGTCGGGGTGGCGCGGCGGGGACGGGACCGGGTGGTCGACGCCGGCCGCGCGACCGAGCCGCTGACCGTGCACGTCCGGACCCCGCACGGCGAGGAGCGCATCACCGCCCGCGCCGTCATCGACGCCTCCGGCACGTGGGGCACGCCCAACCCGCTCGGCGGCGACGGACTGCCCGCGATCGGCGAGGAGGCCGCCGCCGACCGGATCGCCTACCGGGTGCCGGACCTCGACCAGGAGCTGGACCGGTACGCGGGCAAGCGGATCGCGGTCGCCGGTAGCGGGCACTCGGCGTTGACGGCGTTGGTCGTGCTCGCCGAACTGGCCGAGGAGCACCCCGGCACCCACGTCACCTGGCTGCTGCGCCGGGGCGCGGTGGGCGACGTCTTCGGTGGCGGCGAGGCCGACCAACTCCCGGCACGCGGTGCTTTGGGGTTGCGCGCGAAGGCCGCCGCACGGGCCGGTGCCGTGCGGGTCGTGACCGGGTTCCGCACGGCCGTGGTCGAGCGGCACGGCGAGCGGCTCGTGCTGGAGTCGGAGGACGGGCACCGCCTGGAGCCGGTGGACGAGGTCGTGGTGCTGACCGGGTTCCGGCCGGACCTGTCGTTCCTGTCCGAGCTGCGACTGGAGCTGGACCCGGTGCTCCAGGCCCCGGTCAGGCTCGCGCCGCTGATCGACCCGAACGTCCACTCCTGCGGCACGGTCTACCCGCACGGCGCCAACGAGCTGCGCCACCCCGAGCCCGGCGTCTACCTGGTGGGCATGAAGAGCTACGGCCGCGCGCCGACGTTCCTCACCCTGACCGGCTACGAGCAGGTCCGCAGCGTGGTCGCGGAGATCGCCGGCGACCACGAGTCGGCCGGGCGGGTGGAGCTGACGTTGCCCGAAACCGGGGTGTGCGGCGGGTCGGGCGTGTTCGACGCCGAGCCCTCCTCCGGCGGCTGCTGCGGCGGGTCACGGGTGGTCGACCTGACGCTGTCGGCTCAACAGCAGTGATCGCCGCGCCAGGCCTCCCGGCCCTCCTTCACCGCGACGGCGGCGATGGCCAGGGCCACCACGGGGTCGGCCCAGGACCACCCGAACAGCGCGTTGAGCACCAGCCCGACCAGCAGCACCCCGGACAGGTACGTGCACAGCAGGGTCTGCTTGGAGTCCGCGACCGCGCTGACCGACCCCAACTCCCGCCCCGCGCGCCGCTGGGCGTGCGACAGGAACGGCATCACCACCAACGACACCGCCGCCAGCACGATGCCCGCGGTGGAGTGGTCGGCCGGCTCCCCACCCACCAGCGACCGCACCGACTCGACGGTCACGTACGCGGCCAGTGCGAAGAACGACACCGCGATGACCTTCAACGCCGTCCGTTCGCGTGCTTCGGGGTCCGCGCCGGAGAACTGCCACGCCACCGCGACCGCCGACGCGACCTCGATCACCGAGTCCAACCCGAACCCGATGAGCGCGGTGGAGGAGGCGATCGACCCGGCGACCAACGCCACCACGGCCTCGACCACGTTGTAGGTGATGGTCGCGGCCACCAGCAGCCGGACGCGGCGGGTGAGCACCGTCCGTCGCGCCGGGTCCGGGCCGGCCGGGGGCCGTGGAGCGCAACAGTTGTCCCCCGCTGCCACGAGCGGCAACGGCTCGGCGCTCATCGGAGCGCCTCCACCGCGGCGGGTTCGTCGTCCAGGCACGGCTCGGCCGGGTCCACGGCGAGCACGACCTTGACCAACTCGCTCAACGCCCGCGCGAGGTGCGCGTCGGCCAACGCGTAGCGGACCTGGCGGCCCTCGTAGGTCGCGACCACCAGCCCGCAGCCGCGCAGGCACGAGAGGTGGTTGGAGACGTTGGAGCGGGTCAGGCCGAGGTGGTCGGCGAGCTTGGCGGGGTAGCTGACCCCGTCGAGCAGGGCGACCAGGATGCGGCACCGGGTCGGGTCGGCCAGCGCCCGACCCAGCCGGGCCAGTGCGTCCTCGCGGGTCTCACACTTCAGCACTCCCGGAACAATACAGCGACAACTGAACCCTCACCACCGTGCGACGAGCGGCGGCTCGGGGTCGTGCCGTCGCCAGGACTCGGCGAGCCGGACCAGCCGGGCCGGGGCGGCGATGCCCCGCACGGTGGTGATCCGGCCGTGGGCGAGGTCGAACGTGACCGCGCCCGTGACCTGGTCGTCCACCACGAACAACAGCGCCGGAGCACCGTTGACCAGCGCGTAGTGGATGGCGGGCGTCCCCCCGGCGAGTCGGTGCTTGGCCTCGGACGGCGTGAAGCCGGCGCGGGCGATGGCGGCGATGCGGCGCGGGGTGTCGTACCGGAGCAGGGTCTTGCTCAGGCCGGCGCCGTCGGAGATCGCGGTCGCGTCGTCGGTCAGCAGCGCCACCAGCCGGTCGGTGCGGCCGGAGGACGCGGCGGCCAGGAACTCCGCCACGATCCGGCGGGCCGACGCCGGGTCCACCTCGCCGCCGCGCCTGCGCTCGGCGGTGACGCGGCGGCGGGCCCGGTGCAGGTGCTGCTGGCTGGCGGACTCGCTGAGGTCGAGGATCTCGGCGATCTCCGCGTGGCTGTAGGAGAACGCTTCCCGCAGCACGTAGACGGCCCGTTCCACCGGTGACAGGCGCTCCATGAGCGTCAGCACGGCCAGCGACACCGACGCGCGCTGCTCGACGGTGTCGGCCGGACCCAGCATCGGGTCGCCGTCGAGCAGCGGTTCGGGCAGCCACGCGCCGGCCGCGCGTTCGCGGCGGACCCGCGCCGAGCGGAGCCGGTCCAGGCACAGGTTGGTGACGACCTTGGTCAGCCACGCCTCCGGCACCCGGATCAGCGTCCGGTCGGCGGCCTGCCAGTGCAGGAACGCGTCCTGCACGACGTCCTCGGCGTCGGCGGCCGAGCCCAGCAGCCGGTAGGCCAGCGCGGCCAGCCGGTCGCGGCCGGCCTCGAACCGTCCGGTGTCGAAGTGATCGGTGGTGGCGGTGTCCACGCGTCGGAACCCTAGGCGCTCACGAGCGGACGCCGACCCTCCGGCGCGGTCAGGCGGTGCTTGCGCCGGGGCAGCAGGAAGGTCGGGTGCGAGGTGGCCCACAGCGCCGTCCGCAGGATGGCCGCCTTGAGGCGCGCGGCACCCCGGCCGCCCCAGTACTTCGGCTTCGCCCGGCCCCGGTCGTCGACCAGTTGGATGATGCCGTCCCGCCGACCGAGGCTGATGTGGTTGGCGACGTACTCGAGCTTGGTCGTGGTGACCTCGCCGCCGGTCAGACGGGCCGTGATCGCCTCGACGGCCTGCCGACCGGTGTAACCGGCCGAGGCGCAGGACATCGGCAGCGGCAGGCCGTTGTCGCCGAGGGCGTGGACGCTGTCGCCGACGGCGTAGACGTCCGGGTGCGACACCGACCGCATGGTGCGGTCCACCAGGACCCGCCCGTCGTCGGTGACCTCCAGCCCGCTCGCGGCGGCGACGCGGCCGACCGTGAACCCGGCCGTCCACGCGGTCGCGTCGGACGCCAGGACCGAGCCGTCGGCGCACAGCACGCGGTCGGCCTCGACGGCTTCGACCTCGGTGTGCTCCACGACGGTGACCCCCAGCCGGTCGCACGCCCGGCGCAGGTGGGCCTTCGCCCCGGCGGACAGGCGTGCGCCGAGCTCGCCGCGCGCGACCAGCGTCACCGACAGGCCGGGCCGGGACTCGGCGATCTCGGTGGCGGTCTCGATACCGGTCAACCCGTCGCCGACGACCACCACGTTCCCCCGCCCCGGGAGTGCGTCCAGCCGGTCGCGCAGGCGCAGCGCCGAGGGTCGGGCGGCGACGTCGAAGGCGTGCTCGGCCACGCCGGGGACGCCGTGGTCGTCGCCGTGGCTGCCGAGCGCGTACACGAGCGTGTCGTAGCCCAGTTCCCCGCCGCCGTCCGCGTCGGCCACGGCGACCACCCGGCGCTCGGGGTCCACGGCAGTGACGCGGGCCAGGCGCAGCCTGATCCCCGTGCCCGCGAAGACCTCCGAGAGCCGCGGGGCCTCGACGTGCTGCCCGGCCGCGAGCTGGTGCAGCCGCAGCCGCTGGACGAAGTCGGGCTCGGCGTTGACCACGGTGATCTCCGCGTCCCGCGCGGACAGCCGGCGGGCCAGGGTCCCGGCCACGTAGGCACCGGCGTAGCCGGCGCCGAGGACGACGATGCGGTGCTTCATCCTGCCGCTCCTTGTCTGGAGTGCGTTGTCGGACGTTGAGCGGGACAGCGCGCCGATTGCTGACAGGAAGCCCGTGTGGCGTGGGACACATCCGCCGTCACACCCCGGTGCGGTGCGGCGATGTCGTGGGAAAGGAGGCGTGGGTGGCGAAGTCGAGGAAGTTCCGGGCCGGTCGGATCATGGCCTTGCTGGTGCTCGTCGGGCTGGTCGCGGGACTGGTGTTCCTGCTCCGGTCGTCGACCGAGCAGCGGTCGTGGCCCAGTGCGGACGGGGTCGTGCAGGAGCGGTTCCGGTCGGGCAAGAGCTACCGGGTCAAGGTCGAGTACTCGCTGCCGGACGGCACCAAGCAGCTCGCGGACCTGTCGGAGAACGGCCCGGCCCGCAACCCCGGCGACCACGTGGCGGTCCGCTACGACCTGGAGGACGGGCGGGTCGTCGACGCCGCCCTGGCCGACAACGACCAAGCGACCTGGGTCGGCGGCATCATGCTCGGCGTCGCGATCCTCGGCGCGCTGTTCTGGAACCTCATCGCCTGGGCACCCCGACCGAGGTCCGACTGACCGACGACCCGCGGCAGCGGAAAGGGCGCCCCTGGCGGGAGGGACGCCCTTTCCGCATCGAGCAGTGGTCAGCCGACGTACGCGTAGAGCACGCTGTGCGCGATCTCCACCCCGCCGACCGCGAACCGCAGGTCCGCCGAGTGGTCACCGGCCGCCGCGCCCTTGTCGGAGGTCGCGGTGACGGTGATCGTGGTCGAGCCGGTGGCCGGGATGGTCACCGAGGACGGGGCCGTGAAGGTCACGCCCGCGCCCTGCACCGAGTCCACCGACAACGACACGGTCTGGGCGGCGCCGGTCAGGCTGGTCAGCACCACGGTGGCCGTGCGGGTCTGGCCCGAGCCGCCCGGGATGGTGCCGAAGGACGTGCTGACCGGGCCGACCGCGATCCTCGCGCCGACCGCGGCGAGCAGGTTGGCCAGGCCCGCGCCGGTGACGTTGACGTCGCGCTCGACCGTCGTGCCGTCGGTGTAGCGGGTCAGGACGCCCTCGGCGGCGGTGTTGACGATGGCCGAGCGGACCTGCTCGGCGGTCCACGTCGGGTGGGCGCCGCGCACGACGCCGGCCATGCCCGCCAGGTGCGGCGTGGCCATGGACGTGCCCTGGAGGAACGTCCAGCAGTCCGGCGAGCCGCCGCACAGGTGGGTCGGGATGCTGGACAGGACGTTCACGCCGGGCGCGACCACGTCCGGCTTCACGCGGCGGGCCGAGGTGTCCGTGGGTCCCTGGCTGGAGAAGCCGGCCATGATGTTGTCGTTGCCGGTGCGGAAGTACGCCAGCGTGGCGTCGATCGTGGCCGACTGGCCGTTGGCGGCCACCAGGCCCGCGGCCGAACCCCGGTCCACCATGTACGCCGGGATGGTCGGCGCCGGCTGCACGGCGGCGTCGCCGCCCATCGCGATCGGGTCGCCGGCGACGTTGTTCACCACGACCGCGGCCACCGCGCCCGCGTCCTGCGCCTTGCGGATCTTGGTCGCGAAGCTGCACGAGCCGCGCGAGACCACGGCGATCTTGCCGGTGAGGCTGCCCGCCGGCAGCGTGTCGCAGGCCAGGCCGAGGCCGTTGGTGGTGCCGGTGACGACGCCCAGCGCGGCGGTCAGCGGCGAGGAGACGACCGGGAAGTCACCGGTGGCCGCGCGGTAGGTCGTGGCGCCGACGGTGATCGCGGCACCGACGAAGTGGCCCACGGTCGAAGCGCCCGCGGTCAACGCGCGCTCGGCGCTGCCCGCCGACTCGACGGTGTAGTGGCCGGGACCGCTGTTGCCCGCCGCCACCGCGACGACCATGTTGGCCCGGTCCAGGTTGTCCACCGCGACCGTGCCGAGGTCCTGCGCGCCGGAGGCGTTGCCGCCGATGCTCATGTTGATGACGTCCATGCCGTCGACGTAGGCCTCTTCCATGGCGTCGACGAGGTCTTCGTTGCGGACGTTCTGCACGTCGGCGGGGAAGACGTTGTAGTTGCCCACCTGCGCGGCGGGCGCGACACCGGAGACGTCGTAGGGCACGTCGACGCCGTTGACGACGGCCGGGGTGTCGAGGTTGCAGGCCACCGTGCCGGCGACGTGCGTGCCGTGCTCCTGGACCGCCTCGGGCGTGTAGCCCTGCTGGCCGCCCTTCATGTTGAACACCTTGGCGACGATCACCTTGTTGTTGGTGAACCGCTTGTCGCCCAGCTGGGTCGTGGCCGGGAAGCCGGCGTCGGAGAAGCACGGGTGGGTCTGGTCCACGCCCGTGTCGATGATGCCGATCTTGACGCCCTTGCCCGCGTTGGCGTCCCCACCGACCTGGCTCGACCGCCACGCCTGCACGGCGTGGACCAGGCTGAGGTCGGGGTCGTTGGAGTCGGCGATCGTGTAGGTCCGCTCGTACTCCGCGCGGGTGACCTGGGGCGCGCCGCGCAGGGTGTCGAGCGGGGTGCCGTTGAGCCGGACCGCGACGGCGTTGAGGGCCAGGTCGTACTCGTTGACGATCTGGGCCTTGGGCGCGTTGGTGCGCAGCCACGCCTTGAAGTCGTTGCGCAACGCGGAAAGCGCGGCCCGCTCGGACTTCACGGCCGAACTGGAGAAGTCGATCTTCTTGCCCTGGGCGGGCTTCGTGCGCGCGTTGGTGCTCAACGGGTCACCCTTGAGCTGCACGAGCGCGCTGGTGCTGTCCACCCCCGCCTGCGTGGCTTTGTCACTGCTGGCGGCGTTGCCACCCGACGTGGCACCTGGGGAGGCCGACAGCGGGCCGACGCACACGCCCACCGCGGTGGTGACGACGGCGGCGGCGACCAGCCCTCGTCGAATGACCTGGGTCCTCATCACGACTCCTCCGTGGACGAGAGCGCCGACACAGCGCGCTCTGCCGGTGCCGGGAGGCTAATCCGCGAAGAAGGGGATTGGTATTTTGACCGTAAACCGTTTTGCCGCTGGTGAGCCCGGTCGTGACCTTGGCGCGGGCGGCTTCGGTCGCCGCGTTGGCGAGGTTGGCTCACGTCCGGTCGGGCAGGTGGTGCCGGTCGTGCCGGCCAGCAGCACAGGCGTGTTCGAGGAGGAGCCGTGACCACCAGAAGTGCCCGGACCCGGTCTGCGATCGGGGTGACGGCCGCGGCGGTGGTGCTCGCCGGTTGCGGTGGCGGTGTGGAGCCGGTGCCGGTGCCCGTGTCCACGTCCAGGTCGAGCACGACGTCGACCACCCCGCCGCCGGCACCGGTCAAGTACGCCGCCGCGGGCTTGAAGAGCTGCCCGGAGATCCAGCAGCGACTCCAGGTCGCCCTGCCGCCTCTGCTGCCCGACACCGACCAGCAGGGGTTCGGGTCGGCCTCGAAGGTGTGCACCTTCCGGTCCGACGAGTCGGTCGTCGTCCTGAGCATCCAGTACTGGGAGACCACGAAGGACATCACCGGCGTCCACCCGGGAGCACAGCGCGCCGAGCAGGACTTCGTCGGACGCGGTTCGGCGCGGGACAAGGACAGCAGCGTGGACCTCGGGTCCGACGCGCGCTGGAGGGACAACGACACCACGGGCTGCACGCTGGAAATCCTCGACGACAACGCGGTGTTGATCGCCCACAGCGGTAGTCGCACGTCGCTCGCCGACGGGCGGAACGAGCAGTGCCGCGGCCCGGTCAGGGAACTGGCGCGGCAGTTCTACGCCGCCGTCCAGCCGCGGTGATCACGGGCACCCGGGCCGGAGAGGATCACAAGCCCGCCGGGCGCGCCGGCGCTAACCGGCCATGCTCTGCTCGAACAGGCGGAACAGGTCGTCGTACCGGCGGCGGAGTTCGTCGACCAGGACGGTGCGGCCGGCTCGGCTCAGCTCGGCGCACTCCCGGGCCACCGCGTCCGCCGTGCGCACGTCGATCAGCCCCTGGGCCAGCAAGCGGAACAGCGCCGGTTCCACGGTGTCGACCTTCCGGCTGAAGTGGCGGAAGTTGGTCAGCCACTCGCTCGCCTTGCTGCCGGTGCTCGGGTGCACCTGGTGGTGGTTCACCGCGTCCGGGGCCACGACCACCCGGGCGCCGGCGTGCACCAGCCGGTAGCACAGGTCCGTGTCCTCCAACCCCCAGCGGGTGAAGCCCTCGTCGAGGAGGCCGACTTCGACGATCTGCTCGCGCAGTGCGGACATGTTGCCGGTGGTGCCGATCATCCACGACAGCGCGAAGTCGGCCGGGTCGGGGAAGGCCTCCAGCACCCGTTGGACGTGCTGCTCCCACCACGGCTCCGGCACACCGTAGGTCGCGAGCACCTGGTCCAGGTCGGTCTCGACGGCGTGGGCGTCGACAAGAGCGACCTCACGGTCGGGAAGGTCGGGCGAGCCGGGCGAGCCGGGCAACTCCAAGTCCAGCGCCGTCAGCCGCTCGTCCGCGCGCAGCTCCGGGTGCCAGCGGGTCAGCACGCCGCGTTGCCCGCCCTGCACGAGCAGCGCCCCGCCGGCCGCGAACGCCTTCGCGTGCTCCGCCACGAAGTCCGGCGAGACGATCCGGTCGTCGTCGGAGAACACCACGACCTCGCCCGCCGCCGCCCTGATCCCGGCGTTCCGGGCCGCCGAACGGCCCTTGTTGTCCTGGCGCACGGCGGTGATCGGCAACCGCTCCGCGTACCGCCGCACCACCGCGGCGGTGTCGTCGGTGCTGCCGTCGTCCACGACGACGAGTTCGTAGTCCCGCAACGACTGGCCGACGTAGGACGCCAGCGTCAGCTCCAGGTACGGCGCTTTGTCGAACGTCGGCATGACCACACTGATCGCCGGACCCGCGGATGCGCTCGTCATCGACTGTTCCTGTCGCATGTGGACGATCGGACCAGGTGCCGCGGACCGTCACGGCGGCCCCGAACGTACCGGGCGCGGCCCGTCCCCTGCAACCGCTCCCAGGAACGCCCGGGCGACCGGGGTGAGCGGCCGGTCGGTGGGCGCGGCCAAGGCCACCTGGAAGGCGGGCTGGTGCTCGGTGGTCGCCAGGAAGCGCAGGTCGGGGGCTTCCGCCGCCAGGAAGCCGGGGACGAAGGCGATGCCGAGCCGGTGGCGGACCAGGTCGAGGATCGTGGTGATGTCGTTGATCTCCAGGGTGGCGCGGCGCTCCACGCCGGCGGCGGCGAAGGTGCGGTCGACCGCGTTGCGCACGCCCCAGCCGGGCGGGAAGTCGATCAGGGGCTCGCTGACGAGGTCGGCCGGGTCCACGCGGTCGCCCCACTCGGGCCGGTGGGCCGGGTGGCAGGCCAGGAGCACGGTTTCGGTGGTCAGGACGTGCAGGTCCAGGCCGGGCACCGGGCCGGTGACCATGACGAACGCCAGGTCCAGGGTGCCCTCGCACAGGGCGCGGACGTGGTCGGTGGTGCCGTGCTCGCCGGGGCCGCGCATCCGGACGACCACCTCGGGGTGCCCGGCGCGGAACGCGGCCAGGCGCGCGGGGATCGCGGCCGGCGTGTAGCCGTACAGGATGCCCAGGTGCAGCCGACCGGTCAGCCCACCCTTGGCCTGGTCGACCGCCTGGCGGGCCGCCGTCGCACCGGACAGGAGCCGCCGGGCGTGCGGCAGCAGCGCGTGGCCCGCCTCGGTCAGTTCGACGTGCTGGGTGGTCCGGTCGAACAGCGCCGTGCCGAGTTCGCGTTCCAGCGCCCGGATGGACGACGAGATCCCCGACTGCACGATGTGCAGCCGGGCGGCGGCCCGGGTGAAGTTCCGCTCCTCGGCCACCGCGACGAAGTGCGCCAACCTGCGCAGGTCCATCTCCCCTCCCGCTCAAGCCATCACCAGTCGGTGTTGGACGGTGGTCGCGTGCGGACCCGAGACTGCGGACATGTCGCTTGCCCGGACTTCGTCGCGGACCGGTCCCGCCGCACGCTCCCGCCTGATCATCAAGAACGGCCACCTCGTCACGCTGGACGACACCCTGGGCGACCTGCCCGCGACCGACCTCCTCGTCACCGACGGCACGATCACCGCCGTGGGGCGCGGACTCGACGCCGAGGACGCGGAGGTCCTCGACGCCACCGGCATGGTCGTGCTGCCCGGCCTGGTGGACTCCCACCGCCACCTCTGGCAGAGCGGTATCGGCGGCAGCGCCGCGCACCTGTCCCTGACCGGCTACGTGGACGTGGTCCTGGGCGGTTTCCTGCCCGCGTACCAGCCCGAGGACGTCTACGCCGGCGTGCTGTGGGGCGCCCTGCAAGCGCTCAACGCGGGCATCACCACCGTGGCCGACTGGTCCCACATCACCACCACCCCCGACCACGCCGACGAGAACGTCCGCGCCCTGCGCGACTCCGGGGTTCGAGCCGTCTTCCTCTACGGCCCGCCCATCGGCCAAGGCGCGCGCAAGTGGGTCGTGGAGAGCTCCGAACCGCACCCGGACGACGCCCGCCGGATGCGCGCGGAGCACTTCGCCTCCGCCACCGGGGAACTCGTCACGATGGGCTTGGCCCTGCGCGGACCCGAGTTCTCCACACCGGACACCACCGCCCACGACTTCGCCCTCGCCCGCGACCTCGACCTGCCCGTCAGCCTGCACAGCGGTCTGCCGGGCTACCTGCCCCGCTACCGCACGATCGACGTGCTGGACGAACGCGGCCTGCTGGGGCCGACCGTCCACCACGCCCACGGCACCGCGTTCACCGACCACGACCTCAAGCGGATCGCCGCCACCGGCGGCTCGATCACCCCGTGCCCCAGCATCGACATGCTGATGGCCCTGGGCGCCCACCCCGTCACCGGCCGCGCCCTGGCCCAGGGGCTGCTCCCCGCGCTGGGCACCGACTCCGTGACGGGCGCCGGCACCGACCTGTTCAGCGAGATGCGCCTGGCCCTGGCCGCCGAACGCTCCCGCGCCAACGCCGACGCGGTGGCCCGGCACGAGCCGCCCGCGCACGTCGAGCTCGACCACCGGGACGTGCTGCGCCTGGCCACCGTCGCGGGCGCGCGGGCCTGGCACCTGGAGGACCGCATCGGCACGCTCACCCCCGGCAAGCGCGCCGACGTCGTCGTCATCGACACCCGCGCACCGCACTTCACCCCGCTCGGCGACCCGGTCACCTCCGTGGTGCTCAACGCCGGGCCTTCCGACGTGCACACCGTGCTGGTGGACGGCCGGGTGGTCAAACGCGACGGCCGCCTGACCGGTTCCGTCGTGCGGCTCGGCCGGGAGCTGCTGACCGCGGCCCTGGACCGCCTGGTCGAGCGCTTCCCGCGACCGCGCCGGGGTGAGGGCTAGTCGCAGGCGGTGTTCCCGGAGGCCAGTTCCGCGGCCACGGCCTTGACGTTCGCCTGTGCCAGGTCGGGGATGTCCGCGACCGGTGGGTGGCCGGGGTGGGTGCGGTCCAGCTCGGCGACGATCGCGGACTCCTCCTCGGTGGTGACCGTCCCGCCACCCGGTGAGGCCGGGGCGACGGCGGGCCGGACGAGGTCGCGGAAGTCGCGGAGGTAGCGGCGCTGGTCGTCGATCAGCGCCTTGGCCGGTCCCGGGGCGCCGTGACCGGGGTGGATCGTGCGCGCGTCGGGGAAGCGTGCGCCGAGCTGGTCGAGGACGCGCAGCCAGCCGCAGGTGTTGCCCTCGAACAGCGCCGGGGTGACCCCGCTGGTCGCCAGGTCGCCGGAGTAGAGGTCGCCGGTGTCGGGCCGGTAGTACGCGGTCGCGGTGTCGGACTCGGCGTCGACGAAGGTCGCGGTCTCGAAGCGGAGGCCGCCCGCGGTGACGGTGGCGCCGTCGTCGAAGACCCGGTCGGCGTAGGTGAGTTCGGCGGGGAACGCCGGGTTCGCCGAGCGCGCCAACGGGTAGAAGCCGCGCTTGTCCTCCCGCATCGCCGTGTCGGTCGAGCGGGACGCGTGGATGGGCGCCTGCGGGAACGCTTCGTGGAAAGCGCTTGCCCCGCCGACGTGGTCGGGGTGGGAGTGCGTGAGCAGGATCGCGGCGACGGGCCGGCCGGTCTTCTCGACCTCCGCGACGGCCTGCCGGGCGTCGGCCGGCGTGCGGAGGGTGTCGACGAGGACCAGGCCGTCCGGTCCGGGGATCCAGTGGGTGTTGACCGAACCGGGGTTGGGCGAGGCGAAGCGGCCCGGCGGTGGCGTGGCGGGCGGGGTGGTCGTGGCGGGCGGCGTGGTCGTGGCGGGCGGCGTGGGTTCGGGGGCGTTCGAACAGCCCGCCACCGCCGCGAACGCGCAGACGGCGGCGAGCAGGCGCTGAAGTCGCTGGTTCATCCAAGGCTTCCGGGCGATCGGGTGTGGTCCTGCCACCCTCACCGAGGCGCGCCGGGTTGATCAACGCGAACCTCCGGCACGCCCCCATAACCGCGCGGTTATCACGGCGGGGATAGTTTCGTCGCCAGCGAAATCGCCTCCCACCTGGGCCGATGTCGACTTATGTAACATCGGAGCCGAGATTTGACCTTGGCGGGGAAGGACGGCGTGGAACTCCGTGACATCGAGATCTTCCTGACCCTGGCGGAAGAACTGCACTTCGGCCGGACCGCCGCCCGGCTGCACGTCTCGCAGGCACGCGTCAGCCAGGCGATCAGCCGGCAGGAACGCCACCTCGGCGCACCCCTGTTCGACCGCGCGAACCGCCGGCGCATCGAGCTCACCCCGTTGGGGAGGCAGCTGCGCGACGACCTGCGCCCGGTCTACACGGGCCTGCACGACAGCCTGCGCCGCGCCCGCCTGCACGCGCAGGGCTTCACCGCCGTGCTGCGCGTCGGCATGATCCCGCCCAACGCGCACGACCTGAGGCGGTACTGGGAGACCTTCCGCGCCCGGCACCCGCGGTGGCGGCTGCGGATCCTGCACGCGCCGGTCACCGACCCGTTCGCCGGGCTGCGCCGCGGGGACGTCGACGTCCTGGTCACCTGGCTGCCGGTCCGGGAACCCGACCTGACCGTGGGTCCCCTGCTGTGCACCGGCCCACGGGTGCTGGCCGTGCCGACCGACCACCCCCTGGCCCGGCACGACCGGGTCTCGCAGGAGGCGGCGGCCGACCTCCTGCACCCGACCGTCGACGCGCCGGGGTACTGGGTGGAGGGTTTGTTGCCGGCACGCACCCGCCGGGGTCGCGTGATCGAACGCGGACCCGTGGTGGGCAACGCGGAGGAGGCACTGGCCCTGGTCAGCAGTGGTGAGGTCGCGGGCCTGTTCCCGGCCCACGTGAGCCGGTACTGGAAGCGGCCCGACATCGCCTACCTCCCGGTCCGGGACCTCGACGTCGTCCGGTTCGCGCCGGTGTGGCGCACGGAGGCGGAGACGGATCTCGTCCGCGCCTTCGCCCGAACCGTCCGCGACCTGGGACCGCTGGAGGACCAGGAGGCGAGCTGACGCCCGCGCGCA
The DNA here is from genome assembly GCF_003634995.1 of Saccharothrix variisporea. GTDB lineage: Bacteria > Actinomycetota > Actinomycetes > Mycobacteriales > Pseudonocardiaceae > Actinosynnema > Actinosynnema variisporeum. Next base: position 2,647,631 of record NZ_RBXR01000001.1, read on the forward strand.
GCGCACCTCAGCGGCGGCAACAACATCCGCTGCCGCCCTGCCACCGCTTTCCCGCCGGTGTTCGCGCCCGCGGGGTCAGGCGATGAGGGTGGCGTCGAACAGGAGTTGGGTGGCGTGCAGGCTGCCGGTCACGCGCAGGCAGCCGGCGTCGATGGCCTCGGCCACCGTCTGCTTGCCCAGCATGAGCCCGTCCAGGGTCTCCGGGTCGGCCTCGATCTCCGCGTCGGGCGTGCCGACCACTTGGCCGCGCACGGTCTCCACCAGCTCGCCCTCGACCACCCGCATGGTGAACCGGTCGCGTCCGATGTGGATCTCGTAGTCGGCCGTCCAGCGGCGGCTCTCGCTCGGGGTGAAGCACGCGCGCAGGTTGAGCATGATCGAGTCCGCCCCGACCTCGCCCTCCAGCGGCAGCACGGGTGAGCGCACGCCCCACAGGCCCAGTGCCGTGACGATCGGGTCCAGCTCGGCGCCCCACTCGGTCAGCTCGTAGACCTTCGACCCGGCGGGCGGTGGCAGGGTGCGCCGCCGCACGACGCCGGTGCTCTCCAGGTCGCGCAGGCGTTGGGCGAGGATGTTCGGCCCGGCGCCGGGCAGGCCCGCCTGGAGGTCGGTGAACCGCTTGGGCCCCAGGAGCAGGTCGCGGACGATCAGCAGCGCCCAGCGCTCGCCGACCACGTCCAACGCCTGGGCGACGCCGCAGCCGTCGCCGTATCTCCGCTTGAGGTGCACGGTCACCATCTTACCTCCCTCTTCAGGACATGCTTGCATCATAACCAGGACTTGCTGCTACTGTTTCTGAAGTAAGTAGTCCACGACTGTGCAGTCCATGAGCACGAGGAGCAATCACGATGGCGGATCTGAGCAGCAAGACGGCCCTGGTCACGGGCGCTTCGCGGGGCATCGGGCGGGGCATCGCGCTGCGGCTGGCGGCCGACGGGGCGCGGGTCGCGGTGCACTACGGCTCGAACGACGCGGCGGCCAAGGAGGTCGTCTCGGCCATCGAGCAGGCGGGCGGCAACGCGTTCCCGATCCGGGCCGAGTTGGGCGTGCCCGGCGACGTCGACGTGCTGTTCACCGCGCTGGAGGCGGAGCTGGCGGGTGCGCCGCTGGACATCCTGGTCAACAACGCGGGCATCCTCGACCCGACCCCGGTCGAGGAGCTGTCGCCCGAGGCGTTCGACCTGACCTTCGCGGTCAACGTCAAGGCGCCGTTCTTCATCACGCAGCGCGCGTTACGCCTGGTCCCCGACGGTGGCCGGATCATCTTCATCTCGTCGGCGGTGACCCGCATCGCCTCGACGTTCTTCCACTACACGATGACCAAGGCGGCCAACGAGGCCCTGGGCTTCACCCTCGCCCAGGCGCTGGGGCGGCGGTCGATCACGGTCAACTCGGTCGCGCCCGGCGTGACCGACACCGACATGGGGTCGTGGGTCCACAGCGCTCCGGGGCTCAAGGAGGAGATCGAGGGGTCGACCGCGGCGGGCCGGCTCGGGCAGCCGTCCGACATCGCCGACGTGGTCGCGTTCCTCGCCTCGGAGGACGCCCGGTGGATCACCGGCGCGACGGTCGACGCCAGCGGGGGCATGTGGCTCGGACCGGCCGCCGAGTGACCCGGCGCGGCGGTGGCGACCGGTCGGCGCGGGCCGGTTGCCACCTCGCGTGGATTTAGATAGGCCACTACTAGATCCATTCGCCATCGGCAAGAGCCGCTTGGTGTTACGTTGGTGTGATTCATATCACTAAGTGCACGATTGCTGCGCACGATCACGTGTACTGGAGAAGCCTGTTCCCACTCCTTTCCATGAAGTCAGTTGTCCTCAAACGACTAGTAAGGAAGGTGTGGGTATGACACAGGGAACCCACGACGCGGCGTCGTCGGTGCTCGACGGGGTCGGTGAGGTGATCGCCTCGTTCGGGCCGGTCACCATCACGCCCGACGACCAGCAGTACGCGGACCTGGTGCGCCGCGAACTCAACCAGCGGTTCATCGGCTCGCCCGAGGCGGTGCGGCTCGTGGGCCACCCCTCCCAGGTCGCGCCCGTCGTGCAGCAGGCGGTGCGGGAGGGCAAGCGGCTGACCGTCATCAGCGGCGGGCACTGCCTGGAGGGCTTCGTGTTCGAGCCCGACGTGCAGGTCGTGCTCGACGTCTCCCGGCTCAACCGCGTCTACTACGACCACCAGCTCAACGCGGTCGCGGTGGAGTCCGGCGCGACGCTCATGGACGTGTACGACGCGCTCTACAAGACGTGGGGCGTCATCATCCCGGCCGGCATCTGCAACTCCGTCGGCATGGGCGGGCACGTCGCCGGTGGCGGCTACGGGATGCTCGCCCGGCAGCACGGTCTGGTCGTCGACCACCTCTTCGCCGTCGAGGTGGTCGTCGTCGACGCTGCCGGGCGGGCCCGCACGGTCGTGGCCACCCGCCGCGAGAACGACCCGAACCGCGACCTGTGGTGGGCCCACACCGGCGGTGGCGGCGGCAACTTCGGCGTCGTCACGCGCTACCTGTTCCGCAGCCCCGGCGCGAAGGGCGCGCAGCCCTCCGAGATCCTGCCCAAGCCGCCCGCGTCGGTGTACGTCAGCGCGATCGGCCTGCCGTGGAGCGAGGTGTCCCGCGACGAGTTCCGCCGACTGGTCCGCAACTTCGGCGCCTGGCACGTCGCCAACAGCGCCCCCGACAGCCCGACGAACATCATCGGCAGCGAACTCGCGCTCACCCACGTCCACGACGGGTTCATCGGCCTGATCACCCAGGCCGACGCCACCGCGCCCAACGCCCTGGGCGTCCTGGAGGACTACCTCCACGCCGTGCTCGACGGCGTCGACACCCAGCCCCAGGCCCTGACCCGCGACATCGGCGAGCACCGCGCGATGGCCGCGTTCGAGACGCCCCGCGAACTGCCGTGGCTGCAGGCGACCCGGTTCATCGGGACGGAGAACATCTCCCTCAACGACCCGACCCTGCGCGCCGACTACAAGTCCGCCTACATGCGCGAGAACTTCACCGACGCCCAGATCGACCTGTTCCACGACTTCCTCACCCGGCCCGACCTGGACAACGGCGACCTCTCCGTGACGCTGTCCTCCTACGGCGGCAAGGTCTCCGCCGTGGACCCCGCCGCCACCGCCCAACCGCACCGGGGCGCCCGGTTCCAGCTGCTGTGGATGGCGCTGTGGGGCGACGCGGCCGACGACGACCGCCACATCGGCTGGCTGCGCGAGTTCTACAGCGCCGTGTTCGCCGACACCGGCGGCGTGCCGGTGCCCAACGGCGTCACCGACGGGTGCTACGTCAACTACCCGGACGTGGACCTGGGCAACCCCGAGCACAACCGCTCCGGCGTCCCGTGGCACGACCTGTACTACAAGGACAACTACCGCCGGCTGCAACAGGTCAAGAAGCGCTACGACCCGCGCAACGTCTTCCGCCACGAGCAGTCCATCCGCCTCCCGTCCTGAAGCCCTGGCGTCGGTGGCGACGGCACCGCAGCCGTCGCCACCACACCCCGCCACCGCCACGCCCCGCCGCCGCAACCCCGGCCGCCGCAACACGCGAGCGACCCGCGGGGACCCGGCGGGTACGGTTCCGCGCGTGGGGAACGGTGAGCGGATCGGGGTGTTCTACGACGGCACCTGGTTCGCGTATGTGAGCGACTACTTCGCGTCGGTGCACCCCCGGGCCGCTCGGGTGTCGTTGGACGGGTTCCACGACTCCTTGCGCTGGTACGTGCACACCGTCGTGAACCGGCCGTTGGACGAGTGCGTGGTGAGCGAGGCCCACTACGTGCGCGGGAGGATCGACACGCCGGCCGTGGCCTTCGACGCGGTGTTGGCGGCGGCTGGAGTGGTGCGGCACGACTTGCCCTTGCACTCCGGCAAGGAGAAGGGGGTCGACGTCCACCTCGCGCTGGAGGCGTGGGAGCGGGCCACCTCGGTGCCGTTGCAGTGGGTCGTGCTGGTGACCGGGGACGCGGACTTCGCACCCCTGGCGCAGCGGCTGGTGGCGCGGGGTGTTCGGGTCGTGGTGCCGGTGGTGGACGGCGGGGTCGTCGCGCCCGCCTGGATGCCGCGCACGGCCGCGCCGTTGCGGGCGGCGGCCTCGGTGACGCCCACGTTCGACGAGTTGTTCTCGCCGGCCGAGGGTGCCGGTTATCCGCTGCGGGCGCCTTTCGTGCGGACCTCCGGGAGCGGGGCGTCGGTGGCCGGTGAGCCCCGGGGACGCCGCAAGGGCACCGTGACCGGCTGGAAACCGGGGCAGTCGCACGGGTTCATCACGGACACGCGCGGGGCGTCGTGGTTCGTGTCCCGCGACGACCTGGCCGACGGGTCGGCGGCGCTGCCGATCGGGACGCTCGTCTCGTTCTCCGGTCCCTCCACTCCCCCGGCCGGCCACAAGTACCCGCGGGCGTACGCGGTGCAGCCGGAGTGACCTAGCGCATCGGGCGGAAGCCCATGCGCCCCACCTCGGTGTCGCCTCACGGTAGCCGGCCGCGAGGTGCCGACGTGGGCACCTCGCGGCCGTGGGAAGTCACGGTGCCAGGGAGCGGACCGTGAAGCCGTCCTGCAGGGGGCTGGTCACCTCCGTGGGCGCGTAGACGCGGGTCTTCGTGTCGTTGATCGCCTTCACCGCGCGGAGTTCGACCTGGTAGGGCATGCCGCCGTCGAACCAGACGTTGCGGAACGCGATGCTCAGGTCGTTGGGCCAGTTCGCGCCCCAGGGGGTGACCTTCGGGCGTTCCACGATGACCTCCGCCGACAGGTTGCGGCTGTGCGGGGCGGTCACCGGGGTGGTCCAGGTCCAGTTCCGCGTGCTGTTGGCGATGTAGAGCGTGTACTTGTGCGGGTCCGCGCGATCGGCGCTGACCGACGCCGTGATCACGTCACCGGGGTGCAGGGGCAGGTTCAGGTTGACCTGGTGGGTGTCCGAGCCGCCGTCGATCACCTCGAAGAACGCCTGGTGCTCGGCGTACAGCTCGTTCGGGTAGTTGCGCGTGATGCACGTGACGGCCGTGCCGACCTGCACCAGGCTCTCCTGGGCGCTGGTGTTGAACCCGCCGAGGCCGACCCACATGCCCAGCGACAGCTTGGGGTCGTTGCAGCCGAACGCCGGCTGCACCCAGGACGCCGCCACGTACCGCATCGGCGCCTGGTTGTACGGGCTGCTGACCTGCACGTACCCGGCCCAGTTGAAGTAGACGCCGCCGAGGTCCACGTCGTCGACCTGGACCCACGAGTCGACGCCCGGCGCCCAGTACCCGAGGAACACGATCACCGACGTGTTGGCCCCGGAGTTGAACCTCGTCTCCAGGTACTGGTACGCGCCGGGGTTGTTGGCGGCGGCGCCGTAGCGGACCTCGTTGAGGATCGCGCGGTTGTCGCCGGTGCGGGCACCGAAGTAGCCGCCGGTGAAGTTGCCGGACACCCGCACCCACGCGCCGAGCGCGTAGTCGGTGTTCGGGGTGACGGTGACCTTCTGCGTCAGGGCGTTCCAGTTCCGGCTCGCGGCGCGGATCCAGGCGTTGTTGCGACCGGTGTTCTCCAGCCCCAGGGCCACGTCGACGCCCTTCGGGTCACCGCCCTCCCAGCCCCACGGCGCGGCGATCGCCCGGCTGGTCTGGTTCTCGAAGCCGGGGTCCTTGACCAGGCCGCTCGGCGCGGCCGTCGCCACCGCCGACGTCGAGCCCAGCGCGAGGGCCAGCGCGACGACGACCGCCCACCACTTCCTCATGACAGCCTCCTCCTCCGGGCACCCAGGTGGCGCCCGCACCGGGTACGTGGGGACCGGTCGGCGGATCTCCCCGAAAACGGGAAGGAAAAAGCCGGCGCCCCCACCCGGTGAGAGGTGGGGGCGCCGGCCCGGTGGAGGACGACCGGTCGAGGTCGGCCCGCGTCAGGCGGTCAGCGTTGCAGGGTCAGCACGCCCGGACGGTAGGGCAGCAGGCCGTAGTCGCCGCCGGAGTTGGGGCTGCGGCCCTGGTAGAGGAACTGGAGGTTGCAGGGGTCGATGGTCTTGGTCTGGTCGGGGTTGGTCCGCACGATGTCGCCGTGGCTGATGTCGTTGGTCCACGTGGCACCGCTGTTGGCCTTGCCCGCGAACGGGTTGCTCTCGCTGGCCGCCTGCGGGGTCCACGAGCCGCTGAGGCTGCTGGAGGTGAACGAGCGGAAGTAGCGCCCGTTGGCCCCGATCGCCTCGACGATCATCAGGTACTGGTTGCGGTCCTTGACCTTGTAGACCTCGACCGCCTCGAACAGGTTGTTCGTGCTGTCGGTCATGATCGTGGTGTAGTTCGAGCCGAAGCTGCCCGGGAAGTTCCCGATCGGCATGCTCGCCCGGTAGATCCGGCCGTTGTCACCGGCGAAGAACAGGTACATGTTCTGGTCGTCGGCGATCAGGGTCTGGTCGATCGGGCCGGTGCCGGAGTTGGAGATGCTGCCGGTGAACAGGGTCTGCGGCGCGGACCAGCCGTTGGGGTTGGTCGGGTCGGACGAGGTCCGGTAGCTGAACGCCGGGCCGCCCCACTGGTAGGCCAGCACCCAGATGTTCTTCGGCGCGAAGTAGAACAGCGTGGGCGCCACGGTGCCGGAGTTCATCGCCTGCTGGGGCGCCGACGCCATGTCGGACCAGTTGGTGAACAGGCCGAAGTTCATCGAGCCCCAACTGGTGCCGTTGTCGTGCGTGGTCCCGTAGACCAGGTGCTTGCCGTTGTAGACGACGTTGGTGAAGTCCTTGAGCGACACCCAGCCCGACCGCGGGGTGGCCAGCACGCCCGTCGAGGTCCAGCGGTAGGTCGACGGCAGGTCGCACCCGCCGCCCGGCGTGGTGGTCGTGGTCGTGGTGGTGGTCGTCCCGCCGCCGCCGACGCGGACGAACTGCCACTGCTGGTTGGCGCCACCCCAGTCGCTGTACTGCACGACGTTGGCGCCGTCGTTGGTCGCCGCGCCCTGCACCTCGACCGCCTTGCCGCTGGTGCGGTTGATCAGGCGCACGTAGCCGCTGTCGGAGTCGGCGAGCCGGAACTGCTGGTTGCCGCCGTTGTGGTCGGACCACTGGATGATGGCGGCGCCGTCCGCGGTGGACGCGCCGCTCACGTCGAGGACCTTGCCCGACAGCCGCGACTTCACCCGGTAGTAGCCGCCGCCGGAGTCGACGAACTGCCACTGCTGCTGGTTGCCGTCGTTGCGGGTCCACTGCGTGATGCGGGCGCCGTCGTTGGTGGCCAGGTTGTAGACGTCCAACGCCTTGCCGCTGTTGCGGTTGACCAGCACGTACCAGGCGGTCGTGTCGACGGTCGCCGCCGACGCCGGCGCCGCGCTCAAGGCCGCCACGACCCCGCCGAGCAGCACGGCGACGGCAGCGGTGACACCGGCCACGCGACGCCCTCGGGCTCGTCGGACGGCGGTGGGCGGGTGATGGCCAGATCCGACCATGGTGCGGGCTCCTCTTCGTCGAGGTGGGTGCGAACCGCGGGCAACGTTCACACGACCGCTTGCGCCGAATGGGCCGGCACGCATTCCATTGGCGCGGGTGCCGGTCGCATTTCCAAACTGTGGAGGACGTTCCCCGACTGGTCAAGACGCCCCGAAAAAGTTTCGAACCGCGCATTGTCGGGTGCTAAAGATAACGCGAATACCGTTAGCTCGGGCCACCCGAGTTCGAAATCGAAATCGACGATCCGCCTTCGAACCGGGGATACCACCTCCGGCCGCGCGCGTCTACCGGCCCGTGTCGCGGACCAGCGCCCGTCCCGTCAACCGCAGGAACCGGGCACGGCCCTCCGCGTCCGGGTCGCCGAGCCCGAGGACCACGTGCCTGCCTTCCCGCGGCGCGCGGGTGATCAGGGTGTCCTCGTCCAGGGCGACCACCTCGAATTCCTCGTCCTCTTCGTCGTCGTCCGGCGACGACACGCGGACCCGGGCGCGGCCGTCGTCGTCCACGCGCACCTCCCACGTCCCCGCGGAGGACCGAAAAGTGCCGGCGGCCCGGTTCGCGTCAACGGGCCGGGGATTCTCCGGCGGAGTGGGGAGTTCGGGTTGCCGCACGTCCGCCAACTCGGGCAGCAGGTGGCCGAAGACCTCGGCGAACACCGGGAACACGTCACCACCGTTGGTCAGCAACGCGACCGCGACACCCGCGTCGGGCACGACCCGCACGAACGCCCGCTGCCCCATGGTGTAGCCGCTGTGGCCCAGGACGACCGGCCCGCCGCAGTCCGGCAGCGACCAGCCCAGCCCCCAGTGTCCGTCGACCAGCCCCGGCTCGCGCACCTCGACCTGGGGCTCCCGCATCACGTCGTAGCCCGGCGTCGAGAGGTGGTGCCGGACGAAGCCGAGCAGGTCGCGCGCGCTCATCGCGAACATCGCGCCGGCGGGCGCGGTGGCGGGCACGAGCGACCACCTCCGCACCGGCTCGAGGGGCCCGTCCGGCTCCACCCGCTCGTGCCCCACCGCGGGCCTGAGCAGGATCGCCTCCTCGACGTCCGTCGCCACGTGGGACAGCCCGAGCGGCGTGACCAGTTCTTCGCGCAGCACGCGGTTGAACGGCTTGCCGCGCAGCACCTCCACCAGCCGGCCGAGCACCACGTAACCGCTGTTGCTGTAGGAGAAGAGCTCGCCGGGCGCGAAGTACTGGACGGCGTCGGCGAGGGCCTCCACGTACTTGCGCACGGCGTCGTCGTTGCGGCCGGTGTCCGTCCAGATGTCGCCGTCGAAACCCGCGGTGTGGTTCAGGAGTTGCCGGGTGGTCACGGTCGCGCTCGCGGCCTCGTCGGCGAGCCGGAACCCGTCGAGGTACTCGCGCACCGGCCGGTCCAGGTCGAGCAACCCCTCGTGCACCAGCCGCAGCACCAGGGTCGCGGTCCACACCTTGGTGATCGAGCCGATCTGGAACACCGCGTCGCTGGTCACCGGCACCCCGGTGGCGAGGTTGAGCACGCCCGCCGCGGCGTCCACGACATCGCCGTCCACCAGCACGGCGACCTGGGCACCGGGCAGTCCGTGCCGGCGCACCAACTCGGGCACCACTTCGCCGATCCACTCGCCGGCCGCCCGCGCTCGACCCGCCACTCCCCGCGCCACCCCGGGCCTCCCCCATCGGTCAGGACTCGCCGGTGATCCGAGCCGAACCGATGGTAGCCGCGGTGATCGTCCTGGCGGCGGTTTGGGTGGAGGAGGAAGCGTTGAGGGTGGTCAGGGAGGTCTGGTTGAGCGCGTGCACCACGAACTCGTAGGTGTTGACCGTCGACGGCGAGCACGGGCCCTGGTAGCCGTAGAGGCTCGCGCTGCCCCGGTAGTAGACCTGCCTGGCACCGGCGGGGATCGGCGGTCGGTAGGCGTGCTGCACGTTCTGGGGCAACGAAGTCGTGCTCACCGGGATGTCGTAGATGACCCAGTGGATCAGGTTGCGGTTGTCCAGGTCGCGCATGACGATGGCGTAGCTCTTCGCCGTGTCCGGTGCGCCCGTCCACGCCAGGGGCGGGGACTCGTTCCGCTTGCCAGGGTCGTTACCGCCGCCGCTCGTGCACTCGTGGACCTTGGGGATCACGCCGCCGTCGGCGAAGGCCGTGCTGGACAGCTGGAAGGCGCTCCGACCAGACGCGCTCGGCGGGGCGACGACGGGCGAGAGGCCGACGACCCAGGCGACGAGCACGACGTACAGCGCGGTTCTGTTCACTTGACGCTCCCAGGGATCTGGGGCAGGCCCGCCTGCGGCGTAGCCCAGCGTAGGCACCCCGCACACGGCGGCCAACAGCACTGCCGGACGAACACGGGCAAGTGCCACCTTGCCCTGGGTGATGACACCTCGGATCGGGAGTGCATTTGCCTACTAGGTAGAGTAGTAGCAGAGGTCGCGAGGCGAGGTGGACTGTGTATCGTGAGGGCGTGGTCACCCGTGCGAGCGCCCTGCGATGGGTCCTCGTGTGGGCCGTAGCGCTCGCGCTGGTCGGGATGCACCACCTGAGCACACACCCGTCCGGCGACCACACGACAACGAGCGCGACGGTCATGGCCGCCGACGAATGCTGCTCACACGCAACCGAAAACGCGCCCACACAGGACAGCGGCCACGACATGCTGCACCTGTGCCTGGCGATCCTGTCCGCCGCTTTGGTGCTCGCCTTGGCGTTGCTCACGGCGAACAGGCCGGTGAACCGCAACCGCATCCACGCCTTGTCGGTAGCGCGGTTGCGCGCCCCTCCCCCACCACCACGCGGTACACCGGCACTGCTCGCAAACCTCTGCGTCCTGAGGCTGTGACGTTCAGTCCACAGTGGACTCACAACAGCCAGGGAACGACAACCACAGAGGACACCATGACCAGGAAGACCCTGGTCGGGACGACGCTTGCCGTCCTGACCGCAATCACGCTCGCCGGCTGCAGCAACAACCCCGGCAACAGCCACAACCCCAGCACGACGAAAACCACGACCGCCACCTCGTCGAACGAGCGCAACGACGCGGACATCACCTTCGCGCAAGACATGATCCCCCACCACGTCGGCGCGCTCGACATGGCCAAACTCGCCCAGGGCCGCACAACCAACCCCAAGGTGCTCGACCTCGCCACCCGCATCGAGAAGGCGCAGGCCCCCGAGATCAAGACCATGACGGAGTGGCTGAAGACCTGGGGCGCCGAAGCCCCCGGCACACACCACGGCACCGCCGGGCACGATATGGACCCGACAGAGTCGGAGAAGCTGAAGCAGGCCAAGGACACCGAGTTCGACATGATGTTCCTGGCCATGATGATCAAGCACCACCAGGGCGCCATCGACATGGCGAACACCGAACTACGGCAAGGCCGCAACGCCGAGGCCAAACAGCTGGCCCAGCGGATCATCGACGCCCAGCAGGCCGAGATCGAGGAGATGAAGGACCTACTCCCCGCCGGCTGAGTCCCCACTCCCCCGCGCACGCTCTTCAGCGAAGCCGGCGAGTCGCAGTCCACCCGCCTTACCGGGCGGCAGTCCACCGCTTTGCCGGGCGACAGTCCGCCCGCTCTGCCGGGGTGGCAGTCCGCCCGCCTTGCCGGGTGGCAGTCCACCGGAGAGGACACAACCCAACTTGGGCTTCTTGCTTTTGTCATCTCCGTATGGCCTGCCCGAAGGGCTACCGCATTTTCCAGGGGTTGCAGCCGAAAGTTTTGCGAGGAACGAGCAAAAGTTTTAGCGGCAACCCCTGGAAAATGTGGTAGGCTCCGCCAGGCCATACGGAGATGGCAAAAGCAAGAAGCCCCCGCCGTTGCAGTTGAGTCATCTTTGGTGGCCTGCCCGCCGGCGAGGCTCTTTTAATCTTTGAACCGGAACGCTTCGCTCTCAAGCCGAACGCGCTTCGCGCTCTTGGGAGCGCTGCGCGCTTGAAAGATGAAAAGCGGCGCTCGCCGCGCGGCAGGCCGCCAGCGGGGGGTGAAGGGCGTCGGTTCCCCCACCGCATGGCCTGGCAAAGCCAACCACAGATTTCCCGGGGTGCCGCTAAAACTTTTTGCTCGTTCCTCGCAAAAACTTTCGGCTGCACCCCGGGAAATCTGTGGTAGCCCTTCGGGCAGGCCATACGGCGGGGGAACCGAGGCCCTCCACCTGTGGTTGAGACCACGACACAAAAGCGCGCTGCGCGCGCCGAAAAGCACACGCTGAGCGCGGAGGAGCAGGCGCGCTCGCCGGGAGCACCTGGCGGTCCTGCGTGCCGCCGCCCGGCAGGAACCTGGGACGCCTCCCACGCTGTGGCTGGACCACGACCACCCGCTCGCGTTCAGCATGGCCTGCACGTCCGGCGTCGTGGTCGCGACCCGAGGGGCTGCACCGCCACCTCACCGACGACCAGGTCACCGCCGTGCTCACCGTGGACGCCGTGGGCGCCGCGGTGCTGCGGGTGGCCGAGCACGGCACCCCCGGGTTTGCGCTGGCGATGAGCCGGGACGTGGTCGAGGTCCGGCTGGAGCACGTGGGCCGCCCCCGCCGTCGGGTGCCCTTAGCGGGTTGGTGGGGTCAGCGCGCTCAGGATGGTGGTGGCGAGTACGTCGGCTGCGTCGCGTTGGCGGAGTCTGCCTGCGGTGACTTCTTCGGCGGCGGCGTGGAGGAGGCTGTAGAAGATGGTGACCAGCCAGGTTTGGGGGAGGTCGGTGCGGAAGGTGCCTTGGCGGCGTCCGCGGGTGATGAGTTTCTCGACTCGGCGTAGGACGGTGTTGTGGAAGCTGCGGACCTGGGCGGGTGGGAGGGTGTCGTGGGCGGCGGTCATGAGGTTGCGGTGGCCGGCGAGGATCTGCCATCCCGATCGGATCAGGCGGGTGAGGGCTTCGGCGGGGTCGTGGTCGTCGAGTGTTTCGGTGTCGAGTACTTCGGCGGCTGTGGTGACCGCGCGGTCGAGTACGTGGGCGACGAGGTCGTGTCTGGACGGGAAGTGGGCGTAGAGGGTGACCCTGCTGACGCCGGCGGCTTTGGCGATGGCGGTCATGTTGACGTCGGGTTGGTCGCTGATGCAGTCCAGTGCCGCGTCGAGGATGGCCTCGATGTTGCGTTCGGCGTCCGCTCGCCGCCGTCCCTCACCGGTCATGCGGGGCATGGTGCCACGGGCGAGGGCCCGCGGCGGTCCGGGGGAACCGCCGCGGGCCGTGGGTGGGTGGTGTCAGGGTGTGGTGGCCAGGTGTCGTTGCGTGCGGGGTGAGGTGGGTGCCTGTGGGTTGGTCGTGGTGGGGGTGCTGCGGAAGCCGCGCAGGCGGAGGCTGTTGCTGACCACGAACACCGAGGAGAACGCCATGGCGGCGCCGGCGATCATGGGGTTGAGCAGGCCCACCGCGGCCAATGGTAGGGCGGCGATGTTGTAGGCGAAGGCCCAGAACAGGTTGCCCTTGATGGTGGCCAGGGTGCGCCGTGACAGGCGGATGGCGTCCACCGCGGCCCGGAGGTCGCCGCGGACCAGGGTGAGGTCGGAGGCTTCGATCGCCGCGTCGGTGCCGGTGCCCATGGCCAGGCCGAGGTCGGCCTTGGCCAGGGCCGCGGCGTCGTTGACGCCGTCGCCGACCATCGCCACGACCCGGCCCTCGGTTTGGAGGCGGGCGACGACGTCGACCTTGTCCTTGGGCAGGACTTCGGCGATGACCTCGTCGATGCCCACCTCGGCCGCGACCGCCCTCGCCGCGGCCTCGTTGTCCCCGGTCAACAACACCGGGGTCAGCCCCAGCGCCCGCAGCTCACGGACCGCCTCCGCGGAGGTCGGCTTGACGGTGTCGGCGACCACGAGCACCGCCCGTGCCCGGCCGTCCCAGGCGACCAGGACGGCCGTGCGGCCCTTGCCCTCGGCGTCGGCCTTCGCGGCCGCCAGCTCACCGTCCAGGTGGACGCTCCACTCCGCCAGCAGCCGCTCCCGACCCACGATGACCGCGTGTCCGTCGACCACGCCCTGCACGCCCAGGCCTTCCAGGTTCCGGAACCCCTCCACCTCGGGCAGCTCACCGACCCGCTCGGTCGCGCCGGTGGCGACGGCCTTGGCGATGGGGTGCTCGGAGGCGTGCTCCAGAGCGCCGGCCAGCCGCAGCACCTCGGTTTCGGTCGTGTCCTCGGCGGTGTGGACGGCGACCAGGCTCATCCGGCCGGTGGTGACGGTGCCGGTCTTGTCCAGCACCACCGTGTCCACCCGGCGGGTCGACTCCAACACCTCCGGCCCCTTGATCAGAATCCCGAGCTGCGCACCCCGCCCCGTGCCCACCAGCAGCGCGGTCGGCGTGGCCAGACCCAGGGCGCACGGGCAGGCGATGATCAGGACCGCGACGCCGGCGGTGAACGCCGCCGCCGTCCCCTGCCCCGCACCCAACCAGAACGCCAACGTCCCCACCGCCAGCGCGATCACGATCGGCACGAAAATCCCCGAGACGCGGTCGGCCAGGCGCTGCACCTCGGCCTTGCCGTTCTGCGCGTCCTCCACCAGCCGCGCCATCTGCGCCAACTGGGTGTCCGAGCCGATGCGGGTGGCCCGCACGACCAGGCGGCCGCCGGCGTTGACGGTCGCGCCGACCACGGCGTCACCGGGACCGACCTCGACCGGCACCGACTCACCGGTCAGCATCGACGCGTCCACCGCCGAGTTACCGTCCTCCACCACACCATCGGTGGCGATCTTCTCCCCCGGCCGCACCACGAACCGGTCCCCCACCCTCAGCTCGGCGGTCGGGATCCGGGTCTCGCGGCCGTCGCGTAGCACCGCCACGTCCTTCGCGCCCAGTTCGAGCAGCGCTCGCAGTGCGGCGCCGGCCCGGCGCTTGGAGCGGGCCTCGAAGTACCGGCCGGCCAGGATGAAGGTGGTGACGCCGGCCGCGACCTCCAGGTAGATCGAACCGGTGCCGTCACCACGCTGGATGGTCAACTCGAACGGGTGGGTCATACCGGGCGTCCCGGCCGTACCCCACAGCAGGGCGTAGACCGACCAGGCGAACGCGGCCAGGGTGCCCAGGGAGACCAGGGTGTCCATCGTGGCCGCGCCGTGACGCAGGTTCACCGCCGCCGCACGGTGGAACGGCCACGCACCCCACACGATCACCGGCGCGGCCAACGTCAGGGAGATCCACTGCCAGAAGTCGAACTGCCACGCCGGAACCATCGCCAACACGACCACCGGCACCGTCAGCACGACCGACACCAGCAGCCGCTGCCGCAGCGACGCCGTCGGGTCGACCTCCTCTGCCGAGGCCTCGGCCTGCTCGTTCGCCGGGGTCGGCAGGGTCGCGCCATAGCCGGCGGCCTCCACCGTGGCGATCAGGGCCGCCGGGTCGACGCCCTCGAAGGTGACCTTCGCCTTCTCGGTGGCGTAATTCACCGTCGCCGTCACACCCTCGAGCTTGTTCAGCTTGCGCTCGATCCGGTTCGCGCACGAAGCGCACGTCATGCCGGTGATCGAGAGTTCGACCTGTTCAGCCGCCATGACCGTGTCCGTCCTCGCTCGTGCCGTGGTTGTCCGCGGCGGTCGTCGTCGTGGGTGCCGGTGCCGGGGTGCCGTCGGTGGACACCGTGAACTCGGCGGTCCGGACCACGCCGTTGTGCTGGAAGTCCAGGAACAGGCGGTACCCGCCCTCGCTGGGCACCTCCGCCACGAAGGCGATCTCCGGACCGGGGGCGGTCTTACCGTCGCCGGGCGCGCCCTCGGGGTGGACGTGCAGGTAGGCCAGGTCGCTCTGGCGCAACGCCACCAGGTGACCATACGCCGCCAGATAAGGCTGGAGGTCGGTGACCGGCTTGCCGTCCTTGCTCACCGTCACCTTCACCGGCGACGCCTTGCCCGCCACCAGGTCACCGTCCAGACGCACCTGGTAGCCATCGACCTCGGCGACCCGGGAGGGCGTGTACGCCCGTGGCTCGAACGCGCCGGCCACGGACACGTCGGTGCCCAGGGTGGTTGCCTCGCCACCGGTCGCCTTGAAGTCGGCGAAGACGCGGTACGTGCCCGCCTGCGGGAGGTCCAACGGCACCGTCCACGTGCCATCGGCGGCCATCTCGGGGTGCACGTGCCGGAACCCGGACGTGTCCCGACGCACCACGATCAGATGAAGCTTCTTGTCGTGCTCGACCTCGAACGAGGTCACCGCATGCCCCTCCGGACCCAGGATCCGGAAGGAGAAAGGGCTGGTCCCCGCGGGCAACGTCGTGACGGTGGGCGCGAGGGTGTAGCCGCCCCTGGTCGACGCCAGCCCCTTGGGCAGGTCCTGCGCGCCCTCCGCGACGGTGCCGCTGTGGCTGTCCCCGTGCCCGGCGGCCTCACTGCCGTGCGCCTCGCTCTCGGCCTTCGGGGCCGACTCGGAGGAAAGGGGACCGACAGCGTTGCCGATCGCCCAGGCGCCGGCGGCGACCAGGACGAGCGCTACACCGTAGGCGGAGAGCTTCGCTGCTGTGTTCATCGAAAATCCCAAGACTCGTGGGGCGCCGCACGGGCTCCCCTGGATCGGTCGGCTCAGCCGGCGAGCGAGTAGCCCGCCTCCTCGACCGCGGCACGCACCTCGGCCTCGGCCAGCGGCTGCGCGCTGGTCACGGTGACGAGCCCGGTCGGCAGGTCCACGGCCACGTCGGACACCCCGGCGATGGCGCTGACCTCCTCGGTGACGGACGCCACACAGTGCCCGCAGGTCATCCCGACCACGGTGAAAGTGGACTCGGCCATTGTGGTTCCTCCTCGTTGTTCGCGTCTTTCAGGACCGGACGAGACGGGCGATCGCGTCACTGGCCTCGCGGACCTTGGCCTCGGCGTTCTCGCCACCCTCCGACAACGCCTCGGCCACACAGTGCTTCAGGTGCTCGTCGAGCAGACCCAGGGACACCGCCTGCAGAGCCTTCGTCGACGCAGCGATCTGAGTGAGCACGTCGATGCAGTACTCGTCGTTCTCCACCATCCGCTGCAAACCCCGCACCTGCCCCTCAATCCGCCGCAGCCGCTTGAGGTAATCGTCCTTGCCGCTCGCGTATCCCCGCATGCCCTGCCTCCTTCGCCCTGCTGCACATAGGTATACCCCGTAGGGGTACCCAGGTGTCAAGCTGGCTGTGCGGCCGGTTACACGCGGTGCGACGGTCGACACCCACCGTCCCGGGGCGACTCGGCCGTGCTCGGTGAAACACGCCCCTGCCGATGGCGACGGGGAATCAGTCCGCGAGCGGGATGCCCAGAGCCTCGCAGACCTGGTCGTCGACGGTCCGGTAACTGCCGAGCCCGAGGACGGGGTACGGCTCGGTGCGCGCCGCGAGTGGTTCGAGGAATTCGTTGAAGTACCTGCCGCGCGCGTCACGGAAGCAGTGGACGCCCAGCGTCTCCCCTGGACGCAACGGGATGTTGCCGATGGTCTGGAAGTACCCCCTGCTCCACGGCAGCTTGTTCACCATCGCGGGCGGGATGAGCAGCTTGTCCGCCTGTAGTTCGCTGTCCGGGGGCACCGCCGCCACGGGCGAGGTGTGCCGGTAGACGTAGATGAGGTTGACCGGTGGAGGCGGCGGTTCGGCCTGCGCCCACGTCGCCTCTGTCGAGACGACGCGGCCGAACACGAACAGGTCGTCACGGGGGGACAAGGCGAAGATGTCGCCCTCGCGAGGCCTGCGCCGGCTCTTGTGAAGCACCCGCAGATTCGGCTCACCCACTGGGGCTCCACCCTTCTCCGCCGTCGCCACCCCTCGCGCATGACGGTAGGCGACGACGAGCCCCGGCGTGAGCGATCCACTGGGGTGTTTCGGGGATTCGCGGTGCGCCGCGCGTCCGTAGTTTTCGCCTCGTCCACAGGCACTTCTGGAGGGAACGGCGATGGCGGTCAGCGGGCACGAGGCGGAGCAGGTGGAGCGGGCCAACGGGAGTGGGCGGGTGCCTGTGGTGTTCATCCACGGGTTGTGGTTGTTGCCCAGCAGTTGGGAGCGGTGGGTCGGGGTGTTCGAGGAGGCCGGGTACGCGGTGGTCGTGCCGGGGTGGCCCGGCGACCCCGAGACGGTGGCCGAGGCCAACGCGCACCCCGAGACGTTGGCCGGGCACACCGTCGGCGAGGTGGCGGACCACGTGCAGGACGTGATCAGCGGGTTGACGCGCAAGCCGGCGGTGGTCGGGCACTCGTTCGGCGGGCTGTTGACGCAGATCCTCGCCGGGCGCGGGGTGTCGGCGGCGTCGGTGGCCATCGACCCGGCGCCGTTCCGCGGGGTGCTGCCGCTGCCGGTGTCGTCGTTGCGGGCGGCGTTGCCGGTGTTGGGCAACCCGGCCAACCGGGGCCGGGCGGTGCCGTTGACCTACGAGCAGTTCCGGTTCTCCTTCGCCAACGCGCTGCCGGAGGAGGAGGCGCGCGCGTTGTTCGAGGAGTTCGCCGTGCCCGCGCCGGGCGCGCCGCTGTTCCAGGCGGCGTTCGCGAACCTCAACCCGTGGACGGAGGTCAAGGTCGACACCGACAACCCCGACCGCGGCCCGCTGCTGATCATCAGCGGCGAGAAGGACAACACCGTGCCGTGGGCGATCGCCAACGCGTCCTTCAAGCAGCAGAAGGACAACCCGGGCGTGACGGAGATCGTGGAGCTGCCGGGCCGCGGCCACTCGCTGACCATCGACCACGGGTGGCGGGACGTCGCGCAGACGGCGTTGGAGTTCGTGAAGCGGTTCGTCTGAGCCGGGTCAGCGCAGGACCAGGCGGATCTGGCGGCGGGAGGTCACGTCGAGCTTCCGGAAGATCTTGCGGAGGTGGTACTCGACGGTGCTGACGCTGAGGAACAGCGTGGTCGCGATCTCCTGGTTGGTGGCGCCATCCGCGACCAGGGCCGCGATCCGCGCCTCCTGAGGGGTCAGTTCGGCGGTCCTCGGGAGGGCGGCGGGGTGGCCGGTCGTGCGGGGGTCGGTACCGGCGGCGCGGGGGTCGGTGCCGGCGGGGTGGGGGGCGGTCTCGGGAGCGCGGGGGGCGGCCACGGCGGGGCGGGGGCTGCTGCCGGCGGCGCGGAGCTCCTGTTCGGCGCGGTGGGCGAAGGCGGTGGCGCCGATGCCGGTGAACAGCTCGTGGGCGGTGCGGAGGCTGGTCGTCGCCTCGGCCCGTCTGCGGCGGCGGCGCAGCCACTCGCCGTGGAGCAAGTGGGCTCGGGCGAGGTCGGGGATCAGCGGAGTGCGGCCCAGCCGGTCGACGGCCTCCCGGTGGTGCGGTTCGGCGTCCTCGCTGGTCAGGGCGCGGGCGCGGGCCAGCAGACCGCGGGCCCACGGCGTGCCGCTCGCCTCGGCGCGGTCGGTCAGGTCGCGCAGCGCGCGCTGGGCCGTGGCGAGGTCTCCGGACCGGACCGCGGCCTCCACCAGGTCGGCCAGCACCGCGCCGCCCCAGTGCGCCGGCCGCTCGTCCAGGACGGCCTTCCCGGTCGCGAGGGCCTCCTGGTACCGACCGTGCCCGAGGTCCAGCACCATGCTCGCCGCCCGCGCGACGGCCGCTCGCAGACCGGTGCCGCCGGTGTCGACCCGGTCGCCGCGCCACGCGGCCAGCAGCGCGTCCGCCGCGCCGGCCAGCGGTGACCGGACGGCCGCCGCGGTGGCGGTCTCGGCGAACTCGGTCAGGTGCCCGGCGGCGGCGGTGAGGCGCCCGCAGAACACCTCCCACGTGGCCAGGGCGGACAGCGCCGTCAGCAGCGCCCGCGGTTCGCCCCGGTCCCGCGCGGAGGCGGTGAACCGGGCGGCGCACACGCCCAGCGACTCCTCGTCCCACAGCTCGACGGCCGACAGCAGCCCGAGCAGGCACCACCGGCCGGCGACGTCGACGTCCCGCACCGCCCGCACGGCGGCCCTCAACCCCGGCGCGGCACTCACGAACCCGTCCGACAGCAGGGCCGCCCCGGACTCCAGCACGAGCCCAGCCGCACCGAGGTGCCCGCCACCGACCGCCGAAGCGACCGACTCGATGGGACCACCGCCGACCACGGCCAGGTCGACTGCCTCCAGCAGCGCCGCCGTCCGCTCCTCCCCCACCAGCCCGCCGGCAGCGTCCACCAGCAGCGAGACGTCCTCGTCCAGCAGGCCCCGCAAGCGCAGCGCCCGCGGGTGTTCAGCCGAGCCGGGGTCGAGCCGGTCGAGCAAGTCGCGCGCGTGCGCCACGGCCCCCGCGGTCACCGCGGCATCGGCGGCGGCCACCAACCGCCGGTCGTGGTCGGCGCGCTCGGGGCTCAGCCGCGCGGCCATCGCCAGCAGCGCCGAACGGGCCATGTGACCACCACGCGCCCCCACCAGCCCCGCGCACCGCTCGACCTCGCCCGCCACGCCCTCGTCCGGTCCCTCGACCGCGGCGGCCAGGTGCCAGGCCCGCCGGTCGTCGTCCGGGGTCGCCGCCGCCAGCGCCGCGTGGACCCGCCGCCGCAACGCGACCGACCCGCCCGCGTACACCGCCGACCGCACGGCGGGGTGCGGGAACGTGAACCGCTCCGCCGCCCACGCCGACGGCTCCGCGACCACCAGCCCGCTGCGCACGGCGTCCTCGACGACCGCGTCCCAGCCCTCGAGCTCCAGCAGTGCGCAGGCCCGCCGGACCACCCCCGCGTCGCCGGTCGCCTCGGCGGCCACCACCAGCAGGAACGTCCGCGTCGACGCCGCCAGCGCACCGACCCGCGCCGCGAACCGGGCCTCCAGCCTCCGCCCCACCGGCAACGGCCCGCCCAGCAGCGGCACCCCGGCCAGCCGGTCCGGGGTGGTGGCCCCTCTGTCCAGTTCGCGCGCCAGTTCGGCCAGCACCAACGGGTTCCCGCCGGCGGCCTCCGCGATCCGCAGGCCCAGCGCCCGGTCCACCCCGGTCAGCAGGGACACCGCGTCGGCGGCGGGCAGGCCGGGCAGGGTCCGGTGCTCCAGGTCGGCCGTCAGGTCGGCGTCCAGGTCCGGGCGCGCGGCGAACAGCAGCACGACCCGCTCCGCCAGCAACCGCCGGCCCACGAACGCCAGCACCTCCACGCTCGCCCGGTCCAGCCACTGCGCGTCGTCGCACACCACGAGCACCGGCGCGTCCACCGCCACCCGGGACAGCAGCGTCAACACCGCCAGTCCTACCAGGAACCGGTCCGGCGGCGGCCCGGCGACCTGGCCGAACGCCACGGCCAGCGCGTCGCGCTGCGGCTGCGGCAGCGAGGCCCGTGCGTCGGACAACGGCAGCAGCAGCCGGTGCAGCCCGGCGTAACCCCACTCCCGCTCGGACTCCACGCCGGTGACCCGCGCCACCGTGAACCCGGTCGCCGCCTCCACGCCGTACCCCAGCAGGGCGGTCTTGCCGATCCCCGGTTCCCCCACCAGCACCACGACCCCGCTGCGCCCGTCCCGCGCCGCCGCGAGCAGCTCGTCCAGCGCGGCGCGTTCGGGGGCCCGGTCCAGCAAGGTCATGGTGGGAACCTAATGGACTGGGGTCGTTCGGGGATTCGCCGGCGCACCCACCCGTCCCACGATCACGGCATGATCCTCGAACCCGCCGCACAGGCCTTCGTCGAAGCCACCGCCAACCCGCCCCACCTGTTCGACCTCGGCCCGGTCGAGGGCCGCAAGACCGTGGACGACGTCCAGTCGCCCGAGATCGAGGTCCCCGGCACGCACAAGGAGACGATCACCACCCCGGACGGCCTGTCGCTGACGCTGTTCCGCCCGGACGGCCTGCCCGGACCGCTGCCCGTCGTGCTCTACATCCACGGCGCGGGCTGGGTGTTCGGCAACGACCACACCCACGGCCGGCTGGCCCGCGAACTGGCGCTGGGGGCGCGGGCGGCGGTGGTGTTCGTCAACTACAGCCTGTCCCCCGAGGCCCGCTTCCCGGTCGCGACGCAGGAGAACCACGCGGCGGCGCGCTGGGTCGTCGAGCACGGCGCCGAGCACGGCCTGGACGCGTCCCGCATCGCCGTCGCGGGCGACTCCGTCGGCGGCAACATGGCCGCCTCGCTCACCCTGACCGCGCGGGAGATCCCGTTCGCCGGACAGGTGCTGTTCTACCCGGTGACCGACGCGTCCTTCGACACCCCGTCCTACGAGCAGTTCGCCGAGGGCTACTTCCTGCGCCGCGACGCCATGCGGTGGTTCTGGGACCAGTACACGACCTCGGAAGCCGACCGCGCCGAGCCCACCGCCTCACCGCTGCGGGCGCCGTTGGAGCAGCTGCGCGGCCTGCCGGAGGCGCTGGTGATCACCGCCGAGGCCGACGTGCTGCGGGACGAGGGCGAGGCGTACGCGGCCCGGCTGCGCGAGGCCGGTGTGCCCGTGACGGCCGTGCGGTACACGGGGATCATCCACGACTTCGTCATGCTCAACGCCCTGCGCGGCACCCACGCGGCGCAGGCGGCGATCGAGCAGGCGAGCGGGTTCCTGGCGCGGGTGCTGGGTACCGTGTCCTGACCCCAGCGCCGCAGGAGGAGCCCGATGCGACCGGACACCATCGTGCTCATC
This sequence comes from Saccharothrix variisporea, assembly GCF_003634995.1. Lineage (GTDB taxonomy): Bacteria > Actinomycetota > Actinomycetes > Mycobacteriales > Pseudonocardiaceae > Actinosynnema > Actinosynnema variisporeum. Next base: position 2,669,504 of record NZ_RBXR01000001.1, read on the forward strand.
CACGGCATGCACCTGACCCCGCTGGCGTGGGAGGGCTGGGTGCACCGGTACACGGCGGCCGGCTACCGGGTCCTGGCACCCGCGTGGCCCGGCCTGGAGGTGGGGGTCGCGGCCCTGCGCGGCGACCCCACCCCGTTGGCGGAGCAGACGGTCGCGGGTGTCGTGGACCACTACGCGCGCATCATCGCCGAGCTCGACCGGCCGCCGATCGTCGTCGGCCACTGCTACGGCGGGACCTTCACCCAACTCCTGCTCGACCGCGGCCTGGGTGCGGCGGGCGTCGCCCTGGGCACCGCGCCCACGCGCGGCATGACGTGGCTGCCGTGGTCCACCATCCGCACCCACCTGCCCGCCCTGCGCCACCGCACGCCCGTGATGCCGACGTACGCGCAGATGCGCTACACCCTCACCAACACCATGCCCGAGGACGAGGCCGCGGCCGTCTACCGCCGCCACACCATCCCGCCCGCACCCCGGCTCGTCCTCGACCGCGCCCTGGCCGAACTGACCCCGAAGTCCCCCTACGCGGTCCGCTACCACCGCCCCGACCGCCCACCCCTGCTGTTCGTGGCCGGCACGGAGGACAACCAGAGCCCGCCCTCGGTCGTCCGCGCCAACGCCCGCCGCTACCACCGCGCCGGCCTCCCCGCCGACTACCTCGAATTCCCCGGCCGGTGCCACTTCAGCCTGGGCCAGGAGGGGTGGACCGACATCGCCGACGCGATCCTCGACTGGGCTCGCGCCCGCACCGCGTAGTCACCCGCGGGTCGACGTCTCGCGGCCCGCCGTATCCTGGGGCTGCTACCAGCGGGAACGAGCGGACGACGAGAGGTCGAGGGTGACGGCGACGACCGGGGACATCCAGAAGGCGGCCGAGGTGCTGCGCGGCGGAGGTCTAGTGGCGCTGCCGACCGAGACCGTCTACGGGCTGGCCGCCGACGCCGAGAACCCCGCCGCCCTCGCGCGGGTCTTCCAGGCCAAGGGCCGACCCGCCGACCACCCGCTGATCGTCCACATCGGCGCGGCGGAGCAGCTGGGCGACTGGGTCGCCGACGTGCCGGAGACGGCCCGCCTCCTGGCCGAGCACTGCTGGCCGGGTCCGCTCACCCTGGTCCTGCGGCGCGGTCACCGGGTGCCCCTCGCCGCGACCGGCGGCCTGGAGACGGTGGCCGTGCGCGTGCCCGCCCACCCCGTCGCCCTGGCACTGCTGTCCGCCTTCGGCGGCGCGGTCGCGGCCCCGTCGGCGAACCGCTTCGGCTCGGTCAGCCCCACCACGGCCGACCACGTCCGCACGGACCTCGGCGACGCCGTCGACTTCGTGCTCGACGGCGGCCCCTGCGAGGTCGGCGTCGAGTCGACCATCGTGGACGTGACGGGCGGGACCCCGACGATCCTGCGCCCCGGCGGCGTGACCCGCGAGGAACTGGAAGCGGTGCTGGGCGGTCCGGTCGCGGTCGGCACGACGACCCGCGTCCGGGTACCGGGCCAGCACCCGTCGCACTACGCACCGCGCGCCCGGGTCGTCCTGGTCGAGCCCGACGAGATCCCGGCCGAAGCGCGACGCGCTCAGGAGGAGGGGCACCAGGTGGGCGTCTTCCTGCCGCCGTCCCTCGCCGACGTCCCGGTCAAGGCGCACGCCGTGGTGGCGGTTCCCGCCTCCTCCGCCGACTACGCGCGCGGCCTGTACGGGTACCTGCGCGAACTCGACGAACGGGGCTGCGACCTCATCCTCGCGTCCCTCCCACCCGAGAACGGCCTGGGCCTCGCCCTGTCCAACCGACTCCACCGCGCCGCGGGACCGCGCTGACCGCCACCCCGGGAAGCCCGATCCGGCCCGGCGCAGCGCCCGTCGAACATCGGGGCGGAGGACTTGGGCGAACCGCCGGCGGGCGGGGCGGGGTCGTCGCTAAGGTTTGGGCCCACACCGACCGAACCAGGGGGGCTGGCCATGTCGGGCGACGATCGGGCGCGCCTGGAAGCGCGCAACGCCGCCATGAGGGAGCAGGTGCACGGCCTGCTCGACACGTTCCACCGGCAGACCGAGATGCTGCGCGAGGCGCAGAGCGCCGCCGCGGCGACCACGGCGACGGTGACGTCGCGCGACGGGCTCGTCCGGGCCACAGTGGACTCCTCCGGTGTCCTCTCCGCCCTGGAGATCACGCCGTCCGCGTTCGACCGGTCCACACCGGAGGCTTTGGCGCGGTCGGTGGTGCAGTTGGCTCGGGAGGGTGCGGCGCAGGTCAAGCAGCAGGTCGCGGAGCTGATGTCGCCGCTGACCGCCGACCTCCCGGACCTGGCCGACCTGGTGGAGGGCGCCCCCTCGCTGTCGGCCCTGCTGCCCCGCTTCGACCAGCCCGAACCGCCGGCCGAGGCCGACGAGGGCTCCTTCGAGGACCACAGCGCGCTCGCCGAACGGCCCGCGGCGCCGCAGCCGCCACCCCGCCCCGCACGACCGACGCGACCGGCGGGTGAGGACGAGGACGCGCCGGACACGTGGCTGCGGGGTGGGTACTGATGGCCGGTTTCAGCATCGAGCCGGACGTCGCCAAGCAGTCCTCGACGACCCTCGGCGACGCCGCCGACCGGCTGGAGGCCGCGGCCACCGCCCTGACCCGGGCGCTCGCGGCGGCCGGCCAGTGCTGGGGCGCGGACGAGTCGGGGCAGGAGTTCGCCAAGGACTACGTGCCCGGCTCCGAGGGTGCGGTGAAGGCGTTCGCCTCGTTGGCGGAGGGGTTGCGCGCGATGCGCGGCAGCGTCGTCGACGCGATGACCACCTACGAGACGATCGAGGACGGCAGTGCGCGGGCCTTCTCCCGTGGTGTGTGAGCGGGTGGCCGGCGGGCGCGTGACGGCCGGGCGACGGGGGCGGTAGCGCCGTGGGCATGGAGATCCCCGACGAGGTCAAGTGGCTGCTGCCCATCGTGGTGGGCGAGAGCTGGCCCGAGGGCGACGAGGACCTGCTGCGCGACCTGCGCGACGCGTGGCACCAGGCCGCCGCGGCCGTACCCGACGTCGGTTCGGCCGCCGACCGGGGTGCCGCGGCCGTGATCGAGGTGTGGACCGGCGAGAGCGCGGAGGCGTTCGAGCGGGCGTGGCAGAAGTTCGTCGAGGGCGACGAGGCGTACTTCACGTCCTTGGCGGAGGCGTGCCAGGCCTTGGGCGACGCGTGCGACGCCACCGCGCTGGACGTCGAGTACACCAAGTACCTGATCATCGCCTCGCTGATCATGCTGGCCATCTCGATCGCGGCGATGATCGCGTCCGCGGTGGCCACCTTCGGGGCGTCGACGGCGGGCATCGTGCCCGCACAGATCGCGACCCGCGTCACCGTGCAGATGATCTTCCGGCAGCTGCTGCAGAAGCTGGCTCAGCAGGGGTTCAAGAAGGTCGCCCAGCAGGTGCTCAAGCGGGTGCTGCGCGAGGTCGCGGTCAACGTGGCCGGCGGGGTGGCGCTCGACGCCGCCATCCAGGGCGTGCAGATCGCCTCCGGCGACCGCAAGTCGTGGGACTGGAGCAAGACCGCCGACGCCGCCATCGGCGGTGCCGTCGAGGGCGTGGTCGGGGCGGCGTCCGGCGCGGTGCCGTCGTCCGCGACCCGCGGGTTGTCGGACAGCGTCGGCGGCCAGATCGCGGACAGCGCGGTGCGGGCCGCCACGCGCGGTGCCGTGGAGGGCGTCGCCACGACGGTCGGCGAGGCGGCCGTCACGGGCGACTTGGACAAGCTGACCGCCAAGGACGTGCTGATGGGCGCGTCCAGCGGGGCGGTCGACCGGGGCGTGGGCGGTGCGACCGACAGCATCCGCGCGATGGGCGACATCAACGTGCCCACGGCGAACCCCGCGGTCGGCACCACCACGCCGGACACCCACTCCCCCTCCTCGACCTCCTCGACTTCCTCGACTTCCTCGACGGCCGGTGTCCCGTCCGACACCGACTCGCGCCCGGACCCGACACCCGCTCCGCAGTCACGCGGTACGACCACCCAGTCCGCCGCCACCACAGTCGACGCACCCGCCCCCGGCACGCCGGCGGCCACCTCGGCCACGTCGCCGAGCACCTCCGGTGGCACCTCCGCGGCCACCGCCGCCACCGCGCCGTCCACCGCCGAACCGACGACGTCGTCGTCGCAGCGATCGGCCGGCGGGTACGGGATGGCGCCGCCGCCAGCATCGTTCAGCGCGCATACGGCCGGCACGCACAACACCCCGCAACCCGCTCACCAGCCCGCCGCGCACCAGCCACTCGCGCACCAGCCCGCCGCCCACCAGCCACCCGCGCACCAGCCCGCCGCCCACCAATCACCTGCGCACCAGCCACCCGCGCACCAGCCACCGGCCCACCAGCCATCCGCGCACCAGCCACCGGGGCAACAGCCGCCCCCGCAGTCCACCCCTCAGGGCGGGCAAGGCGGGCCGCGGCCAGCGTTCGGCCCGAGCGGATCACCGGCGTGGTCGGCCCCACCGCCAGGCCACACGACACCCCAGGGCCACGTCGCACCGCAGGGCCACACCGCACCACAGGGCCACACCGCACCGCAGTCAGCCGGCACCGCGCACCACATGCCGATGTCCGGCCCGCAGCACCCGGCACCGGGCCCCGGCATGCCACCACCACCTCCCGGACCACGCCAGGCAGGCAGCCCGCCCCCGTTCGGCGGGACCCCCGGCCTCCCGCGAGCCACACCCGGCACCGGTCCACACGGCTCGACCACGCCGCCGCGCCCCTTGCCACCCCGCCCCGTTCCGCCGCAGCACAGCGGTCCTCCGCGCGGACACGCACCCGTGCCGCCGCACGCCCCCGCGCGCCCGGCAGGCCCGTCCGGGCCACCGGTCAACCGGCCACGCCCGGACCTGCCGCCACCCGCCAACCGGCCACGTCCGGAGACCCGACCGCCGGCCGGCCAACCGCGCCCCGACCTGCCGCCACCGGCACACCGGCCACGTCCGGAAACCCGACCGCCGGCCGGCCAACCACGCCCCGACTCGCCGCGACCGGCACACCAGCCACGTCCGGACCTCCCGCCACCGGCCAACCGGCGCCCCGACCTGCCGCCACACTCCGCCGACCGGCCCCGCCCGGCGCGGCCCGACGCCACCGCACCCCCTGTCGGCCACCCGACGCCCGAACGCACCCCGCCGCCGAGCCGGTCCACCGACACCCGACACACCACCCCGCCCCAGCCGGAACCCGCACGCCCAGAACCCGCAGGCCCCGCACCCGCACGCCAGGAACCCACGCGCCCGGAACCCGCACGCCCGGAGCAGGACGTCGCCGCCCGGCCGGAGCCCGCGCAGCCACCCGCTCCCCACCCGGAGCCCGACACCACCCCCACACCACCGGACACCCCCACCACGCACCAGTCGGCCCCCGAGAGCACCTCCCGGGTCGGCGAGGACTACCTGTTCGACCCCGACTTCCGCGCCACCGCCGCCGACCGGTCCGCCCTCACCGACGCGATCACCTCGGACGAGCGCCGGCAGGAGATCCACGACACCGCACTGGCCAAGAGGGACGCCGACCCCGCGTTGGCCGGCCTGTCGGACCGGGGTGCGTTCGCCCTCTACGCCTACACCGGCCACGACGTGTTCGACGCGGCCAACACCGCGCACCGCCTCGGCTCGGACTCGTTCGGCCGGCACGACGAAACCGGTGCCCGGCTGCAGCGGGAGGCGTTCGAGCGGACCCAGGGGCAGGTGCGGGAGATCGTCTCGGCCATCAACGAGCTGCCCCCGTTCCAGGGTGAACTCCTCCGCGGCATCAACGTCGGGGGCAGGCGCGACCTCGCCGCCCTGATCGCCGCGCAGTACCAGGTCGGCCGCACGACGGTCGAGCCGACGATCGTCAGCGCCTCGATCAAGGACTCCCCCGACTTCACCTCGAAGTTCGGCGAGGACGTCGAGATCCACATCATGGCCAAGACCGCCCGCGACATCCACGCGCTGTCGCAGAACACCGACGAGAAGGAAGCGGTCGGCAAGCCCGGCACCCAGTGGTTCACCCACGAGAACAAGACGGTCGTGGTCGAGCGGAACGGGGTGAAGCGGGAGAAGACGATCATCGTCGTCGAGGAGGTCCTGCCCGGCGACCCGCGGTACCTCGACCAGGCCGACGCCGAGCGGGAGATCGCCGCCCGCCGGGAGGCCAACAACGCCAACGCCGCCGCGTTCGAGCGGGCCGCCGCCACGGACATCCACAACCGCCTCGGCGGCGGGGTCACCGAGGCCGCGCAACCCGAGGCCAAGGAGCCCGAGGCCGCGCAACCCGAGCCCGCGCAACGCGAGGCCGCGCAACCCGAGCCCGCGCAACCAGAGGCCGAGAAGCCACCGGCCAAGGCTGAGGAACCCGCGCAACCGGAACGCAGCACGATCACCGATCGGCTCAGCGGCGGCGGTTACGCGGGCGCCGACCACGCGCTCGACCCCACCGCACCCTCCGGGGACATCGGCGGGCACGACTGGTCGCCGCTCTCGCGCGCCACCAACCCACCGGCGGAGGCGGCGATCCACGCCGGCACCGCCAACGCCAACCAGGCCGCCAAGTACCTCGCCGAGGAGCACCCGCACCTCGGGGGCGTGAACCCCCGCTACCACGACCCCGACGGGTTCGAGGCGGGCTACCGCACCAACTGCACCCGCGGCGTGGTGGCCGCGGCGCTGCGGCACGCGGGCATCGACGTCGAGGCCGGGCCGCTGCGCCCGGAGGACATGGAGACCTTGGGCACGCTCGACCACGTGCAGGACCGGTTGGGCGGCCAGTGGCAGTCGCACGACGGCTACGACGACGTGATCCGCGCGATGCGGGACGAGCCGCCCGGGACGCGTGCGGTCGTCGCGGTCAAGTACACCGGACCCGACGGCGTCGAGTACGGGCACGTCGCCGAGGTCGTCCACACCCGGCACGGCGTGGCTTTCGTGGATCCGCAGACCAACTCGCTGATGAGCCTGCCGCACCCGCCGACCAAGGTGGACCTGCTCCGCTACGACCCCGCGGAGGCCGTCGCCCGCCACGAGCAGTCCACACCGGACGGTGAGCAGTCCACTTCGGACAGCCCAGAGTCCACAAAGGACAACTACGGCGCGGCCCACCGTCCGACACCGGAGGAGGTCGGCCGGTTCCTCACCGAGCCCCGGGTCCAGGACGCCCTGCGGGTCGCCGACGCGATCAGCCACCGGGACCCGGACGCCCGCATCACCGTGGACGGCGAGAAGCTGCACATCGGCGAGGCCATCGCCGCGCTGCTCCCCCGCCACCCGGAGCTGGTCGGGCTGCTGCGCGACGCGCCGTACCTGGAGAACTCCCTCCTGGAGCGCCCGCAGACCCTGGCCAACCTGTTGCGCCACCCCGAGGCCCTGGACGTGCTGGCGGACTGCGTCGAGGAGGTCCGAGCGGACGACCCCGAGCCCCTCGCCGACCGGCACGAGGCCGAGCCCGACCCGGAGCACGCGCTGCTCACCGACGAGCAGGCCGCGGTCTCCGCCGAGGCGCGCGACGCCGTGGACAGCGCGCCCGCCCAGGACCGCCGCCAGCCCGGGTTCGACCTCTCCCGGGCCGACGACGCCGACTACCGGGCCCGCTACCTGGACGAGCTGTACCGGGACTGGTCGGGCAAGCAGGCCCGGCTGCACGCCCTGGCCGACGAGGTCGCGCGGGCCACCGACGGCGAGGCGTTCTCCCGCCAGACCGAGAAGAGCCGGGTGCGCGCCCAGGACAAGGTCAACGGCTACCGCGGCGAGGCGGACCGGCTCACCGACCTGGTCGGCTCCAAGATCCAGTACCGGACCGTGGCCGACGCCTACCGCGGGCTGGAGGCGCTGCTCGCGCGCCTGGACGACGACGGGGTGAAGGCCGAGCTGGTCGACTTCGACGACCGCATCGCACAGCCGGAGAAGAGCGGTTACCGCGACCTCCAGTGCAAGGTCCGCCTCGAGTTGGACGACGGCACCTCCCACGTGGCCGAACTGCGGTTGCACCTGAAGGCGATGGACGACGTCGCCGACTTCGAGCACGCGCTGTTCGAGGTCCGCCGGGACTTCAAGGCGCTGGCCAAGGAGGGTGGTCGGACGATGACCGCTGAGGAGCGGGCGTTGGCCGGCTCGATCCTGGCCCGCGAGCGGGAGTTGTTCGCGGAGGCGTTCCGGCGCAGCGGCGGGGTCACGCGGGAAAGCGGCGTCACGCGGGGAGGTGAGCAGCGGTGAGCGAGTCGTACTTCCTGTACCACACGTGGCCGTTCAAGATCGAGGACGACGACGAGGGCAACCCGGTCGGTTACCTGCTCGACGTGCGCACCGGGCAGTTCGACCGGGACGACCGACCGATCCCGGAGGTGCTGTCGGCGTCCCCGACCGGCGACCACACGTCGGTGGACCGCGAGCGGTTCATCTGGCGGACCGAGGAGGAACGGGCGCTGCACCTCACCGGTGACGGCCCGGTGTTCGCGCTGTACGAGACGATCGACGCCATCTACGAGCGGAAGGCGCGCGAGGGTCGCAAGCGGTTGACGCAGGAGGAACTGGCGCTGGTCCGCGCGCTGCGCCGGCGCACGTTCGGCATGTGGGAAGAGGAAGCCGCGCGCAGGGCGGCCGGGCAGCCGCCGACGTTCACCGTGCGGGCCAAGACGGGGAAGGGCTGAGTCGAGCAGTGGATGCCGCGCAGGCGGTGGCGAAGGTCGAGGAGTGGGTGCGCGCCGTCCACACCTCCGGCGGGATGCGGGTGGACCGGGACGGGGTCCGGCGGGTCCCCGAGGGCTGGTCGGTGCCGTACAACACGACCGCCTACCTGGACGGCGGCGACGCGGGCAAGCAGGTCTACCCGCCGCCGCGCCTGGTCGTGCGCGAACCGGACGGGCAGTTGCGGGTCCCCGCGCCCCGGCCGGAGGGGGTCAGCGTGCCCGCCCGCCTGCCCGGCCAGGGCTACTGGGCCGAGCTCGTGGACCCCGAGTTCACCGCGTCCGGCCTGGGCTACCTCGGCGTGCCGGACATGGCCGTCGCCGGGTGGCAGTGGGTCGAGGCCGACGGCACCCGCACCGCGCGGGAGCGGGTCAACCCCGGCTACCGCACCGGTCCGGTCCGCATGGGGTACCCGCGGCCGGTCAACCGGCTGGAGTGGGTGCTGCTGTTCGCCGCCGTCGGCTGGTTCGACGACCGGCGGCTGGCCACCGCGCTCACCCAGACCGAGGTGCTGGAGGCGCTCGACGGCGGCGGGCGGGGTCCCGCGCTGGACCGCTACCCCCTGTACTCCTCCCCCCGCTACCTGCCCGCGGACACCACCCGCTGGCGGCGGGTCGACCTGGCCACCCTCGTCGGCGGGTTCACGCAGCAGCCGCTGCTGTGGATCTACGGCCCCGGCACCACCCAGGAGGTGCCCACGGCGAACGTGCTTGCGGCGCTGGAGGTGTTCCCGCGCGTCGCGCCGCCGGTGGACGTGACCGAGTCGCGCTACGAGTTCAGCGCGGAGCTCGCGGACTTCGCCCGGGAGACCGCGGCCCGCGCCGGGCTGGCCGAGCCGGTGCCCGCGCCGCGCCACGAGGCCCGCCACGCCCGCCTGAACGGCTTCGAGCTCACCGACGACGAGGTGCGGCGCACCGTCGTGGGCAACGCCTGGTACCGGCGGTTCCGGGACACCGGCGAGGTCCCCGACGACTGGGCCGCCCACGGCCTCCAGCCGCGTCACGCCGACGACGGCACGCCCGTCCCGATGGTCGACGTGCACGGCAAGTACTGCCTGGACGCGTCCAAGGGCTTCCGCTACGGCTACCGCCAGGTCACCGGCGCCTTCCTCGGGTTCGCGCTCGGGGAGGCGCTGGGCGCGGCGGTGGACGACGCCTCGCTCGACGAGATCCGCGCGCGCTACGGCCCGGACGGCCTCCGCGACCTGGTCGCCGCCTACGACGCGCCCGGACGGATCGGACCGCTGACCCAGCGGCTGCTGTTCCTGACCGAAGGCGTCATGCGCGCGTACAAGGCCGAGTCGTTCGCCGACGTCGCCGCCGGCGGACTGCTCCGCTGGCTGCACACGCAGGGCGACACCGTCGCGGGCCCGGTGGACGGCTGGCTGGTCCGCGTGCCCGGCCTGTACGCCGACCGGTTCCCCGACCCCGACGACCTAGCGGCCGTCCGCGCGCTGGCCGAGGGCCACCCCGGCACCGGCACGGGCGCGTCCGTCCTGCTCGCGGCACTCCCGGCGGCGCTCACCGAAGGGGGACCCGGGACCGGGCTGCCCGGCGGCGCGGCGGAGGCCGCCCTGCTGCTCGCCGGCCTCACCCACGACGCCGGTGCGCTCGAGGCCGTGTACCTCGCGCGCGTCTTCGAGGAGGTGCTCAAGAACGACGCGCTGCCGCTGTGGATCGCGGGCAAGGACGTGCGGGTCGAGGGCGTGGACGTCACCGACGCCCTGCCCGACTACGCCAAGTTCGGCCTGCTCGACGCGCCGCGCCCCACCGACATGGGTGCGGGACGCGACGCCGCCACCGCCCTGCGCCAGGCGATGTCCGCCATCGCCGGTCACGAGCACAACCCCGAGGTGGCACTGCTGCGCGCGGTCAACCACTCCGGCCGCAGCGCCCTGACCGGCGCCCTCGCGGGCGCGCTGCTCGGCGCCCGGATCGGCGTCCCGGGGCTGCCCGCGCGGTGGCTGGAGCAGCTCGACCTGCGGTACGTGGTGGAGAACGTGGCCACCGACGCCTACCGCCACTTCAACCGCTCCTCCCCCCTCGCGCAGGGCCGGTGGGACACCCGCTACCCGAGGACGTGACATGTTCCTGAGCGACGCCGACCTCGAAGTCCTCGCCCGCCTGGTCCGGGCGCAGGCCGACGCCCCGCCGACCGGCGTGGACGTCCACCGGCTCGAACTGCACATCGCCGTCGATCCGGCGGGGCGCAAGTTCCTGGTCCAGGGCCCGAAACCGGCCGCAGCGCCCCTCTTCGAACGTCCACAGAGGACAGTCGACGCCGCGCGCTGGCGCGGCAGCCTGCTGGGCGGAGCCCTGGGCGACGCCCTCGGCGCACCCGTCGAGAACAAGCCGATGGACCAGGTCCGCGCGCTGGCCGGACCGCACGGCGTCACCGACCTGATCACCTCGGCGGACGGGCTCGGGCGCATCACCGACGACACCCAGATGACCCTGTTCACCGCCGAGGGCCTCATCCGCGCGCACGCCCAGCAGCGCCGCCGGGGCCGCGCCGACGTCACGCACTCGCTGCAGATGGCCTACCAGCGCTGGCTGCACACCCAGGGGACGCCGTGGGCGCGCGCACGCGGGCCCAGGAACGCGCAGGAGGCCCCGGACGGGTGGCTGGTCGGCGTGCGCGGCCTGTTCAAGCGCCGCGCGCCCGGCGCCACCTGCTTCCTCACCCTCCAGGACTACGGCGTCACCGGCCGGGGCGGCAGCCCCGCCCAGCCGCCCAACGACTCGAAGGGCTGCGGCGGCGTCATGCGCGCCGCTCCCGCCGCGCTCTGGTCCGACGACCCGGAGGTGGTGTTCGACGTGGCCGCGGCCGCGGCGGCGATCACCCACGGCCACCCCTCGGGCTACCTCTCCGCCGGCGTGCTGGCCGTGCTCGTCCACGGCCTGATCCGCGGCCACGACCTCCCCACGGCCCTGGCCACCGCCCGAACCCACCTGACCCGCCGCGCGGGCCACGAGGAAACCACCGCCGCCGTGGACGCCGCTCGCGCTTTGACCGGCCCGCCCACACCGGAGCGGACCGCGACCCTCGGCACCGGCGCGGTCGGCGAGTCCGCGCTGGCCATCGCCCTGTACGCCGCCCTGACCACCGACAGCCCCGACGCCGCCCTCCTGGCGGCGGTCAACCACGACGGCGACAGCGACTCGACCGGCGCGGTGTGCGGCAACATCGTCGGGGCGTTGTACGGGGAAGCCGCCCTCAACTCCGCGTGGCTCGACCGCCTGGAACTCCGCGACGTGATCACCGAGACCGCCGACGACCTGCTCGCCGAATTCGGCCCCACCCCGCCGACCACTCCCGCCTGGACCGCCCGCTACCCCGACGACTGACCCCGCCGGCCACGCCAGAACGGACGTTGGCGCCGCCGCTTGGTCTCTTGCGGGTCGGGACGCCACAGCACGTCCTCGGGACGGGTCGGCTACGGTCGCACCCGTGCCCGACGCGATCTTCGCCCACCCCGATCTCGCCCGCGTCTACGACGCCTTCGACGGTGAACGCGACGACCTGACCGCCTACCTCGCCATCGCCGACGAGTTGGGCGCCGACCACGTGCTGGACGTCGGCTGCGGCACGGGCAGCCTGGCGCTCCTGCTCGCCGAGAGCGGCCGCACCGTCGTGGGTGTCGATCCCGCCGAGGCGTCCCTCGCGGTCGCCCGGAGCAAGGACACGATCGGCACGATCACCTGGATCCACGGCGATGCCACGTCGCTGCCGCCGCTCGGCGCGGACCTCGCGGTGATGACCGGGAACGTGGCCCAGGTCTTCCTCGCCGACGACGACTGGGCGACCACGCTCCAGGGCGTCCACGCGGCCCTGCGCCCCGCCGGTCACCTCGTCTTCGAAACCCGGCGTCCGGAACGTCGGGCCTGGGAGGACTGGGCCGCCGACCCCGCCCACGTCGTGCTCGACGTCGCGGGGGTCGGGCCGGTGGAGCACCGCCGCGAGGTGACCGACGTGAGCCTCCCGTTCGTCTCCTTCCGCCACACCTACACGTTCCGGTCGACCGGCGCGGTGCTCACCTCCGACTCCACCCTCCGCTTCCGCGGCCGTGACGAGGTCGAGACGAGCCTGACCGACCAGGGCTACCGCGTGCTGGACGTCCGAGACGCCCCGGACCGGCCCGGCCGCGAGTACGTGTTCATCGCCGAACGGTCGTCCTGACCCGCCTGGCACGCTCCGCCCCGCCCGATCTCCTCCCTCGGCCGCCACACCGACACCGGCAGCCCCTACCTGGCACCCGAGATCCCGCTGTTCCGCAAAGCCAAAGCTACCCGACAGAAGGACGACGCCGACTTCAGTGGGGCGGCTCCCGGTTGGTCAGCCGCGGGACCCCGCTGCGGGGCGGAATACCCCACGAGGTCAGTCCACAATGGACTTTCGCGCCTGGCGGACACCGCGACGCCAGACCTCAACGATCTCGCCGGTGGCGCTGACGTCCCGGGTCGGATCGCCTTGCACGAGAACGAGATCGGCGCGCAGCCCCGGCGCGATGCGGCCACGGTCGGTCAACCCGAAGTGGCGGGCCGGCACGCTGGTGGCCGCGGCAAGTGCCTCCACGGCGCTCAAACCGGCTTCGGTCAGCAAGACCAGCTCGCGGTGCAGGGCGGCGCCGTGCAGGGGTGCGAACGGGTTGGCGTCGGTGCCCGCCAGCAGCGGCACGCCGGCTCGGTGGAGCACGCGTGCCGCGTGGACGGCGTTGCGGAGGTTGCCCGGGTGCGCGTGGTCCACCGCGCCGACCTGTCCGCTGATCGCCTCGAAGTACGCCAGGGTGGTGACCACGAACACGCCCTGCGCGGCGATCCGCTCCGCGAGCTCGAACCCGGCCGGGTCCTCCGGTTCGGCGTCGGCGTACACGTGGGCCAGGCCGTCGACAGCGGCGTCGAGGGCGATCGCGACCTCCCTCGCGGTGATCGCGTGGGCGATGGTCATGAGCCCGGCCGCGTGCGCGGCCTCGACCACTGCGGTCACGGTCTCGGGAGCCAGTGCCGGCAGCCGGGTGCCGTGCACGGCGCCGTCGTCGACGACGATCTTCAGGTAGTCGGCGCCCTCGGCGAGTCGGGCGCGCACGAACGCCTCGGCCTGGCCCGGGTCGGCGATGGTGTCGAACGCCCCGACGGCGTCGCCTCCGAACGCGTCCGCCTGGTCGATCCCGCCCATCAGCTGGCTGGGGTGCCCTCCCGGGGCGGTGGCCAGCGTCCCGGCGCTGCGCAGGTCCGCCACGTCGTCGTGGCCGGCCGCCGACTCCCGTTGCCGGGCGAGGTTCCCGGGCAGGCAGAACATGTCCAGTTCGGTGGTGACCCCGAAGGTCAGCGCTTGGGCGAGGCTGCCGTCGAAGGTGTGGGTGTGGGCGTCGACCAAGCCGGGGAGGAGCGTCCGGCCCGACCCGTCCACCTCGACGTCGACCGGCCGGTCGTCGGGTTCGGCGAGCCGGTCTCCGTCGATCAGGACGTTCGCGCGGGACGTGGTCCGCTCTCCGTCGAACACCCGCACATCGGTGATCAGGGTGCGCATGGGTTCCTCCTGGGCCGTGCGTGTCGAGCCGAGGCGGACTGCCCCGGCGTTCACGACCCAAGAGCCGGGCGTGGACCGGGAGAGTGACATCGGCAGCCGCGTCCGGAGAGGTGGATCACATCCGCGGCCGACCGAGTCACACTCGGCCCGGCGATGTGCCTCTGTGGTGAGGACCAGGAGGAGGGACATCGTGGTGGAACGAGTCGACGCGGGAGACCACGCGACGGACGTCTTCGTCGCGCACCGGGAACTGCTGTTCTCGGTGGTCTACAACATGCTCGGCAGCGTGGCCGACACCGAGGACGTGCTCCAGGAGACGTGGTTGTCCTGGAGCACCCGCGTCCGGGCGCGAGACGCGCGGCCGATCGACAACCCGCGTGGCTACCTCGTGCGCATCGCGGTCAACCAGGCCTTCGCGAGGCGAGCCGAGATCGACCGCCGCCGCGAAACCTATGTCGGCCAATGGCTCCCCGAGCCCCTGGTCACCCCACTCACCGACACCACCGACGCCTCCGCCCCCGCGCTGCGCACCGACTCGATCTCGATGGCGTTGCTGGTGGTCCTGGAATCCCTCACCGCACTGGAACGCACGGTCTTCGTGCTGCACGAGGTGTTCGGCTACGCGCACACCGAAATCGCCACCATCCTCGACCGCAACCCAGCCGCGATCCGCCAACTAGCCCACCGCGCCCGCGAACACGTACGCGCCCGCCGTCCTCTCCACCAGCCAGACCCCAGGACACGACGTGCGGTCACCGAGAAGTTCCTGTCCGCCGCACTGGGCGGTGACCTGCAAGCCCTGTTGGAGGTGCTGGCCCCGGACGTGACCCTGTGGACCGACGGCGGCGGCAAGGGCCCAGCCACCAGCCTGCACCCCATCCACGGACGCGAGGCCGTCGCCCGCACCCTGCACGCCGTCGCCACCCACGCCCACGGCTTCGACATCGCCTACCGCCGCGTGAACGGCGACCCGTCCGCGATCCTGTTCGACAGCGGCTCCCCCATCGCCGTCCTGGTCCTCGACCTCACCCCGGACAACCAGCGCGTACGCGGCGTCTACTCCGTCACCAACCCGGACAAACTGACGCGGATCAACGTCCCCGCGCAAGAGGCCTGAAGGGGCGCTCGCACGGCGTCAGATCCAGACCTCTTTCGCACCGGGCGGTACCACGACGGCACTTTCCACCAGCATCCCCACTTGACCGTACGAACCGGGGTCGGTGAGGCGGATGCCGAGCGCCGAGCAGTACCGGTCGAGCATTTCGACGGTGAACCGGTCCTTCACGCGCCGCTCGCCGTAGTGCTCGGTCTCCTCGAAGTCGAAAGGACTGCCGGACTGGTCGAAAACCCACCGGTTGCCGTCGTGCACCGCCTCCAGCGTCCTGAGGTAGCCCAGCGGCTCGTCCCCGCCGGGTCCCCACACGTGGAACTGCACGCCGACTCCGGACGCCATCCCGGCGCAACGAACCACGTCCGCCGCGCGGTACACCTTCACCGCCCGCACTCCCAGTCGTCCGGCGAGCACCGAGCACACGCTCGCCGCGTCGGTGTCACCGGCGAAGCAGTCGAAATACGCGACCCAGCCGCCCGCAGACACCAACAACTCCCGCGGCCGGGCGCCGCTCAACAACGGGTTGAGCGCCCTGAGCTGGTCGACGAGACTCCCCCGAACCTCACGCACCCGCGGGCCGAACCCCAACTCCCGCCGCCAAGCGACCAACGCCGCGCCGACCTCGTCGATCCCGCCCTCGATGAAGCCGGCGGACGCGGTGAAAAAACCGGCGACGTCCTCGTCGGTTGCCGAACGTGCGGCCATGGCGAACAACCTAGCGTCCCAAGCGGCACGTCCCGGCGGAGCCGCACCCGCTCCGAGTCTCGTAGCCCCCCCCGACTACGCGTGTCCCCGGACTGCCGCAGCCGTCCGGGTACCGTCCGACCGCCGCCCGGACAACGAACGGCCTGGCCGGCGCCCGCGAACCCCGAGCTGCAAGACTGCGGTCGAACCCGCAGCCCCGGAGGACATCCATGACGGCATCAGCCCGTGACGCGCTGGTGGCCGTGGCCGCTCTGCTCGCGCCCGACACCCCGCAGGTGGCCGCCCGCGTGGCCGCTGCCCATGACGACCCCGACGCCTACCTGCGGGAGCACGCCGACCGGCTCGACGAGCGCGGTGTCGACGAGGCGGTTCCGGAGTCACGTCGACGGCCGCCGGTTCGTCGGCGAGGCGCCGGCAGACCGCGCGGTGGAGGTACCCGGGATCGGCGGACAGCCCGGCCAGGACGTCGTCCACCGGTTGGCGCAGCAGGACGGCCAGGTGCCGGGCGCACTCCTCCACCGGCCGCTCGCCGGGCGTGAACAGCAGCGGCGGCGGCCCGGTGAGCGCGGGCACCACCCCGGCCCGCAGCACCGACGACTTGCCGCTGCCCGACGCGCCGAACACGGCGAGGAACCGGCGGTGGGCCAGCAGCCCGACCAGGTCCTCCACCAGCCGTTCCCGGCCGAAGAACCGGTCGGCGTCACCGGGTTGGAAACTGGCCAGCCCGAGGTAGGGCGGGGTGCCCTCCTCCTCGCCGTCGCCCGCGGTCACCTCGGCGGCCACGGCCTCCCACCGCGCCTGCCACTCGACCACGTCCCCACCACACGCCCGCACGTAAGCGAGGACCACCGGAAGCGTGGGCAACTTCCGCCCACCCGCGGCCTCGGACAACGCGGTGACGGAGTAGTTGGCCCGCCGAGCCAACTCCCGGTACCCGGGACTCCCGGCGGCCCGCCGCAACGCCCGCAACTCCCCCGCGAACCGCAGCAACCCGTCCCCACCAGACCCCAACGGACGCTCAGGTCTCGGCACCACGACCTCCTCGCTGGACCACCTGCCGAGCCCGATCATGTCGCCGGTCCCCGCCGGGCGGGAATCCCTTGTTGTCCATGGTTGTTTGTCCACGCCACGGCCCCGAGGTGGACAACGCGGAGGGCCGTGGGCCGGCGGGGACCGGGCCGGTTGGCGACCGAGGAGGCCTGCCTCGGCGCGGCCGGTCGGTTGAGCGAGCGGGTACCGCGCTCGAGGAGCTCACCCGCGTTGATCGGCGACAAGCCTGCGCCGTACCTCCATCGCGACGGTCAGGGAGAGGCTCCCCAGGTCCTCGCCGATCACGACGAGCCTGCCGTCACCGAGTCGACTCACCGAGGCTCCCTCGGGTGCCTCGAACTCGGCGGCCCGAGCAGGCGAGAGGTACGTCAGCCAGCCGACCACCGGAGACCAGGTCGCCCCGGACCGCGCCTGGGCGTCTCGAAGCGAGTACGGCGCCAGCAGCGCCCAGTCGGGATCCCAGGGCTCCACGACAGCCGAGATCATCCCCACTGCGACATCGGACCGGTACAGGGCCGACGCAGGTCCGCTGCCAGCCAGTTCGGGCAGGCCCAGCACAACGGAGTTCAGCACCCCGGGCACACCCGCATGGTGACCGCATGTGACGTTGAGACTGACCGGAAGATCGTTCCCGCGGTTCCACAAGCCGACCGAGTACCCGAGCTCCTCGATGACCCGCCCATCCGCGTCCGCACGATTTCGGCCTCGCACCAACAAGTCACGCAACGCCGCCGAGTCGTGCGGCACCGGCTCTGCGGCGGCCTTCGATCGCCCCTTCCGGTACCACCTGCCGAGGGCATCGTGGACCTGCGCGAGGTTCTGGCACGTCCGGCGGAGGCGGTCCGCGCAGGAGTCGAGGCTGTCAGCCCTATCGCCCCAGTAGGCGGCAAGGTAAACCGGCTCGTTCGTGGTCATCTGCTCCCCCTGCCGGATGGTACGTGGACCGGCGGCAACAGCGTCCGTTCGAACAACCCGCGCGGCCGATGGCGTGTGGCACACTGCGGACAAGTGGGCATCCTCTTGTTGAAGCTGTGCTTGGCTCCCGTGCTGGTCGTGGGTTCCACGGTGGCCGGCCGGCGATGGGGAGCCGACGTGGCCGGCATTCTCGTCGGCCTGCCGATCGTCGCCGGCCCGATCCTGGTCATCTCCCACCTGCTCCACGGTGCGGGTTTCACCGCCGGCGCGGCCAGGTCCTCTCTGCTCGGGCTCGTGGCGCTGGCGGTGTTCGCCGTCGTCTTCGCGCACGTGGCGCGTCGGTTCGGCTGGCTCGTGACGACGGCGGTGAGCTGGTTGGCCGTGCTGGTGGTCGACGTCGTGCTGTCGTTGCTGCGGGTATGGGCGGTTGGCGCGTTCGCCATCACCGTCGTCGCCGCGGCGGTCGCACTGCTGCTGATGCCGACGGTCGAACCGGAGCGGCTGGACGGGACTCGCCCGCCGTCGTGGGACTTGCCCGGTCGCGCGATCGCGACCGGGCTGCTCGTCCTCGCGGTCACCACGGCGTCCGGCGCGCTGGGACCGCAGTGGACGGGTCTGCTCGCGCCGTTCCCGGTCGCGACGACCGTGGTGGCGGGCTTCGTCCACGCGCAGCAGGGCTCCGCGGCGACCGCGCGCACGCTGGCGGGGGTGCTCGTCGGGTTGTTCGGCTTCGCGGTGTTCTGCCTGTTCGTCGCCGTGTTCGTCGGACGCATGGGCGGCGTCGTGTTCTTCGCGGCGGCGGGTGTGACGGTCGTCGTCCAGCTCTTGGTCATGCGGGTGCGGCGGGTGTTGCGCGACAGGCGCACGGCACCAGTCCGCTGAGCATCGCCATCACTGGTTCCCGACCTCGCCGACCAGTGCCGCGTTCTGGCGCTCGAGTGCCTTGACCGGCCCGCTGTTCCAGCTGTCGGCCAGTGCCTGTGAGAACGGATCGGGGAAGATCTCGTCCTCGCCCTTGTCCAGCCCGTCGAAGATCGCCGCGGCCACCGACTGCGGTGACGCCTTCGGGAGGTGGAGGTCGCGCACCATGTCGGTGTCCACGGGGCCGGGTAGTACGGCGTGGACGGCCACGTTCCGGCCCGCGAGGGTGGCGCGCAGCGACTGCGTCAGCGAGAAGGCGGCCGCCTTGGAGATCGAGTACGCGGGACTGATGGGCACGGCGGCCACCGCGGCCACTGACAGCACGTTGACGATCGCGCCCCGCGACTCGACGAGCCGGGGCAGGAACGCCTGCGTGACGGCGTGGGGGCCGAAGAGGTTGACCGCGAGGTGCCGTTCGAGGGCAGCTCGATCGGCCAGGTCCTCGAGGCCGTAGACGCCCGCGTTGTTGATCAGGATGTCGAGCGAGTCGACGGTCCGAGCGGCGCGGTTGATCCCGGCGGCGTCCGTCAGGTCCAGGACCAGGGGCGTGATGCGCTCGTCCGACGGTTGCAGGGCCTGCCGTGCGCCGGCGTAGACGCGCTCCGCGCCCCTGCTCAGCGCCTCCTCGACCAGCGCCCTTCCGATGCCGCGGTTGGCTCCGGTGACCAGGATGGTCTTGCCCGTGAGTGTCACGTGTGCTCCTCGGTGAGGTGGGATCGAGCTGTCGACGGTGCAGACACCACGCCGTCGAGGAATTGGGCGGGCGTGGTGCGCCCAGTTCTCGGACCGACCGGTGTCAGAACCGCCAGAAGGGCACGCAAGGGCACCAGGTGGGGTGATGAGACGTGACCGCGAGGGCGCGGGTCGGTGGCGGCGAGGCCCTGGTCGGCCTGCTCACCGACGACGCCCGCGTCTCCATGCCGCCGATGCCGCTCGAGTACCTCGGCCGCGACGCCGTCGCCGGGTTCTACGCCGCGCTCATGAGCGCCGACCGGGAGTACCACCTGGTGCCCACGCGCGCGAACGGCCAACCGGCATTCGGCACCTACCTGCGCTCGAGCCGCGACGGCATCCGGCGTGGGACGGGGCTCGTGGTCCTCACCCTGGCGGGTGATCGCATCAGCGCCGTGACCCGGTTCGACAACAGCGTCCTGCCGTGGTTCGGGCTCCCCCGGTCCCTCCCCCGCGCCTGACCGCCCCGGCCCCGGGTGCCTGCCGCCCGCCGAGGACGAGCAGCAGGACCAGGAGCAGCGGCCCGGTACGTCGTGCGACGACGCGTGCGGGTTCGTCAGGAGGTGCCGACGTGCGGTGGGAGCGGTAGGGACAGCTTCTCCAGCAGCACCGGCCCGTCCACCGGTTCCTCGACCGCGAACCGCACCGACACCCGGTCGGCGTGCCGCGCGGTCCACGCGGTGAGCGCTTCGGCCGCGCGCGTCGGCCGCCAGCCGGGCACGATGGTGAGCGGGCGGTTGCGTTGGCGTAGCAGGCGGGTGAAGAAGTCCGCCACCCGAGCGCCGTCGAAAGGGTCCACAGTGGACAGGAACAGCACCGTGCCCTGCGTGGACACGGCGTAGAGCACGGCGATCTCCTGCCCGCCGACCTCCGTGCCGGCCGCGTCCAGCCGCGGACCGGTCCGCTGGTGGGTGGGCGACCGGTCGATCCACCACGTCTCGCCGCCGACCGGCGCGGCGGCGGCGGACCCCGCGACCTGGTCGACGCGGCGGTCGCCGAGCCGGTTGGACAGGACCGGCTCGGTGAGCACGCCCCACCGGATCAGGTAGTTGCGCACGGTCGTGACGGAGAGGGCGATGCCGAACCGGTTGTTGACCAGCTCCGCCAGCGCCTGGTTCGTCCACAGCCAGTACCGCAGCCCGGCTTGCTCGGGACCGCGGGTCGTCACGGTCCGGATCGTCCACAGCTGCTGGGCGTACGACAGCGCGAGCTGCTCGCCCTGCCGTCTCCCTCTTCGTCTGCTCTGCAGCGCTTCCTCCCCTCTCGCCCGGTACTCGCGGTGCCAGGTGCTGATCGTCTGCCTGGACACGCCGAGCATCCGCGCGACCTCCGCCCGGGAAGCCCCGGCCTCGACCGCCGCGATCGCGCGGCGGCGCAGGGCTTCCAGGGCGTCGGGGGGTAACTTGCGTGCGTCTTGGGGGTGCATGGTCGCGTCACCGTCCGTTCGGCTCATCACCGCGTGCGCGGGATCAGGGAATGCCCACGGGAACGTCAACGATGGCCTCATCGACATCGGACGTGCGAATTGCCAACGACAACGACCATGCTCCGGATACGGGTACGGAGAACGCGTTCGAGACGTAATGTCCTGGTACACCACCGTAACGCAACGGCACGGGCAGCGGCGCCGGTGACCGCTCCGAGTGGCTCAGCGCAGCGCGCACCTCGGCGACCGCCTTCGGCTGTCCCCGCTCGTCCAGCACGGCCACGTGCAGCTCGTGCCCGCCGGACGCGCCGGGCGCGACGAGTGCCGCGACCTTGCCGCGACCGGCGGCCCCGCCGGCGTCGAAGTCGGCGGTGACCGGCTCGCCCGGCGCGGGAGCGGGCCGCGTCGGCGTGGGGGCCGGGCGGGTCGCCGCGGCCTGCTGCACGGCGACGGTCTCGGTGTTGACCAGCACCGCGGTGAACCCCAGCACGACGGTCGCGATGACCGCCTCGGCGGCCACGACCGCCCCGAAGCGCCGGACCTGCCCGTCACCGGGTCCCCGGGCCGCTCGGCGCTTGTCCGACACCGTGACCACCGCGAAGCCGTAGTGGCGCCGCACCCAGCGCCGAGCCGCGGCGCCGAGCGCGAGGAGCACGACCACCAGCACGGCCTTGACGAGCAGCACCCGCCCGTAGGACGTGCCGACGAGGGCGGACGGTGTGCCCACGAGCCGCCAGGACTGGAACAGCCCGGTGCCCACCAGCACCAGGACCGACACCAGCGCCACCCGGGAGAACCGCGGCACCGCCACGCGCATCGCGGGCACGTCGTCGGACCGCACGACCACGGCGGCGACGACCACGAGACCGCCCAGCCACACGGCCATCGCGGTGAGGTGGGCCGTGTCGGCGACCAGCGCGAGCCCGACCAGGTCACCGCCAGCGCTGTGGGAACTCGCGCTCCACGTGGCCGCGAGCACGCCCGTGGCCGCCAGCACCGCGATGCCGCGCCGCCGCCGGTCGGCGATCACGTGCGGGTGGCGCGCGAACCACCGGAGGGCGACGCCCACCAGCACCAGCACGAGCAGGCGCGCCAGCATCGCCAGGCCCAGCCGCGTGCTCGCCGTGGCGGCGACCAGGGACGGGTCCAGCGCGGCGGTCAGCGGCCGGCCCGTCGCGTACGGCCCGTACAGCAGCAGCACCAGGACGGTGGCCCCCAGCAGGGCCCACCACCCGCCCGCCAGCAGCCCGCGGACCCGCCGGCCGACCGCGGTGCCGGCCTGGCACCACACGGCGAAGAACGCCGCCCCGGCCAGCAGCGCCAGCCCGGCGAAGGACGACCACTTGGCCGTCCCGTAGGCGAGCCCGACCACCCGGTCCGGCTCGGCGTGCGCGTCGGCCGGTGGCGCCGCCGGCGACGACGTGGACGGCTGTCCCACGCTGAAGACGAACCCGCCGCGGATCGGGTGGGTGTCCGCGGAGGTGACCTGCCAGTCGACGGTGTAGGTCCCGTCGGACAACGCCCGGGGCACGGCGACCACCACCGCCTCGGGCCGGCCCGCCGGGTGGGCGGGCGCACCGGTGGTGATCGTGTCGCCGCCCGGTCCCAGGAGCCGGATCGCGGCCAGGCCGAGGTCCACCGGCTCGCTGAAGGTCAGCGACACCTCGGCGGGCGACGCGGCCAGCACGTCCCACCCGGTCGGACTGGTCGAGACGACGGAGGCGTGCGCCTCGGCGACGCCTTGGCCGCCCAGGACGGGCAGCACCGCCAAGGCGAACGCGACGCACGCGCGCAGCAGGGTGTTGATCGCTCCTCGCACCGCTCTTCCTCTCACCAGGGGTGGGCGCGGGGTCGACGGCCGGCGAAGGGCCGTCGACCCCGCGCGGGTGTCAGACCCGGGCCGGCGACTTCGCGGCCGGTTCCGCGGGGACGGGCGCCGGCGTCGACCGCCGCCGCGTCGTCAGCGCCACGCCGAGCCCGACGAGGCCCGCCACCAGCCCGGCGCCGCCGAGCACCCGGCCGAGCGCGTCGGCGCCCGTGGACGGCGGCGGGGCGGGCGCCGCCTGCGGCGCGGGAGCGGCGGCCACCGTCAACGTCGGGGCCGGGTGCTCCGGACGGGCCGCGCCGTCCTGCTGGAGGTCGATCCACCGGACCACCTCACCGCTGGAGTAGGTCTGCACCGCCTTGAACACCAACTTGCCGTCGGTCTTCGGCAACGGCCCCAGGGAGACGGGGAACTCCTGGAACTGGCCGGGCAGCACCGGGCCGCCCTCCCAGGCGATGGCCGTCACGACGTCGGACGACCCCTCCTCCCCCGCGGGCTGGTCGGACTTCTCCTTCGTGGTCACGGCCGTCCACCCCGGAACCGGTTGCACGGACACCGAGCGGAACCGGTGGTCGGTCGGGAGGGACACCTCCAGCCGGGTCGTCGAGGCGTCTTGGCGCTCGTTGGGCACGCGGAACACCACGCGGGCGTAGCCGCCCGGTTCCGCGGTGCCCGGGGAGACAGTGACGTGCGCCGACGCGGTCGGTGCGAACAGGACGGTCGCGGACGCGACGACCCCCAGCGCGAGGGCGAACGTGGTGCGCCGCGTGAAGTTGTTCCAGGACATGGGTTTCCTCCCGGTCGGGGGTGTTCGGGTGTCAGCCGCCGATCGGCAGGGGCAGCGGCAGTCCGATCGTGGGCGGGTCGACGTTGAAGATCGACACCAGCCCCGCCATGCCCGTGTGGGTTTCGGCGTGGGAGAAGATGTGGCAGTGGATCATCCACTTGCCGACCCTGGTCGGTGTCCAGATCAGGTCGTAGGTCTGCCCGACGCCGACCAGCACGGTGTCCATCTGCTGGGGTGAGGGCAACCGCCTGCCGTCCTGCGCCACCACTTCGAAGTAGCCGCCGTGCAGGTGGATCGGGTGGATCATCTCCGGGCCGGAGCCGATCAGCCGGATGCGCACCCGCTCGCCCACCCGGGCCCGCAGCGGCGCGGTGGCGGGGAAGCTCTTGCCGTTGAACACGAAACCCAGCGCGCCGTCGCCGACGATCAGCCGGTAGTCGCGGTCCGAGGCGATGTCGCCCAGCCTGGGCACCACCTCCAGCGAGCCGTAGAGCCCGCGGCCCTCCTGGTCGCCGTGCATGTGCGAGTGGTACCAGTGGGTTCCGGTGCTGATGGCCTTCCACTCGTAGGTGTAGCTCTGCCCCGGCGCGATCTCCGGCTGGGTCAGGTTGGGCACGCCGTCCTGCTCGTTGGGCAGGTCCATGCCGTGCCAGTGCAGCGCGGTGGCCTCCGGCAGGTCGTTCTGCAGGATGAAGCGCACGGTGTCGCCCTCGTAGATCCGGATGACCGGTCCGGGCACGACCCCGTTGTAGGCGAAGGCCTGCCGGACGTTGCCGGGCGAGACCTCCCAGTTGATCGGCGCCGCCCGCAGGCGGAACACCTTCACCCCGCCGACGACCTCGTACGGCGCGAGCCGCGTCCCGTCACCGAGGTCTTCCCCCGCCGCGGCCGGCGGCACGGGGTCCGCGACGAGCTTCGGGTCCGCGACGGTGGCCGGGGCGGAGCCGAACGCCTGCACACCCACCACGACCGCGGTCACGGTGAGCACGAAGGCCATCAGGGCGGGCAGGATCGCGCGTCTCGCGGAGGTCCTGGACGCGCCGGTGAGGAACCTGTCTTCGCTTGCCAACTCGGTGGACATGGGCCGCCTTCCGCAGGGCGCCCACGGGCCGGGAAACCACCCTGGAGTGGCTTCCCGGCCGCGTGGTGGGTGGTGTCAGCAATCAGTGGAGTAGGTGATCGGGTGCCGCTGACGGCAGGTCAGCAGGTCGTTCACCGGGTTGCTGGGCACCTTCTGCACCCAGCCGTTGTAGACCAGCGGCACGGCGAGCACGCCCATGCCGCCCATGCCCGCGTAGTCCACGACCGGGTCGTCGGTCGCGGTCGTGGGCGCCGGGTCGAGCACCATCTTGCCGACCACGGCGGCGTCGGACGGGCTGCCGTCGCCGTTGGGGTCGATGTCGACGACGGCGAGCGTGTTGGCGAACTTGCTGGAGACGTAGGCGTAGTAGCCGCCGCCCCGCTTGGCGCCGTAGTTGATGCCGTGGCAACCGGAGTCGCACGGCAACCACTTCACGATCTCGTCGGTCTTCGGGTCGATGACGGTCAGGTTCGACGACAACGTGTTGGCCACGACCACCGCGTTGCCGTCCGGGCTGACCGGCAGCTGGATCGGCAGACCGCCGAACGGGCCGCGCTCACCGGCCACCGGGTCGTAGTTGCGCCACAGGTCGATCTGCTTGTTGTGCACCGTGGCGCCGCCGTCCTTGCAGGCGTCCGCCTTGAGCGAGATGCACGAGACCGTGCCGCCCATGAAGTTCGCCTCGTAGGCCTTCGCGCCGTCGGGGGTGATGCCCGTGGCGATCGGCAGCTCGCCGGTGGCCTCCTTCCGGATGTTGCCCGTGGCGATGTCCACGATGGTCGAGTCGTAGCTGTTGACGTTCGGCGTGACCATGGTCGCGCCGTCGCCGGTCATCCAGTGCGCGTGCGGGTGCGCGACCTTCTCCCCCGGGCCCTGGACCGGGATGCGGCGGTCGATCTTCGTGCCGCCCGGCGACAGTTCGACCACCGACGCGCCGCCGTTGATGGCGACGTGGAGCTGGTCGGTGTCGGTCCTGGTCATCACGTGCGAGGGGTCGGGTCCGACTTCGACCTGCCGGACGAACCGGCCGGTCGCCCGTTCGAACACGTCGAGCTTGTTGCTGAACCACTCGGTTTGGTAGATGTACCGCTCGTCCTTGTCGGTCCACATGTTGTGCGGGTTGTTCATGTTGACCTCGGGCAGCGCCACCTTGCGGTCCACCGTCCACGACGTGACGTCGACCTTGGTCGCGGTGCCGGACTTGGTCTTGCTCGCGGTCTTCTCCATCTCGGTGTCGATCCAGACCTCGCCCACGCCGGGGGTGCCCGGCCGCTGGTTCAACGCCGGCAGGGTCTTCGGCGTGTTGAACTTGTTCTTGAAGTAGGCGTCCAGGATCGGGACGAGCTGCGGCGAGCCGTTCGAGTCGTACATCAGGATCGGCGCCGGCGGGAACGTCGGGTTCCACGTCTTCGCCTCGGTGTTGCTGAACTTCTGCCAGTTGCCCGGCGAGGTGATGTTGAAGAACTTGTTCACCAGCTGCGAGATGATGTCCGCGTCGGAGGGGACGTTCAGCGCGCGGCTGTTGACCCTGAGCTTCTTGCCGAAGTCCAGGCCGGGGGTGAGCGGGTCGTCCACGACGACGGCGCCCAGCATGTACGGGTGGATCTTGCAGACGAACGCGTAGAGACCCGGTGCGGTCAGCTGCGCGGTCGTGCTGCCGACGAAGGCGCCCGGCTGGTCGAACGGGAAGCCCGCCGCGTCCTCCGGCCAGATCAGGTTCGTGATGGTGTGCGCCGACTGCGCGGCGGGTGCCGAGATGTCGAAGTTCACCGTCACGGGCAGGCTGATCGTCGTGCTGGACACGTAGGCCTGGATGTCGGCCAGCACCTTCATGAGGTCGACGCCGACCGGCAGGTCCAGCAGGTTGGTCTTGGTGTTGGCCGGGCGGGCCGCCATCTGCTGGGTGAGCTGGGTGATCAGCGTGTTCGCCCTGATCGACCGCAGGTCCAGCGGGGAGAGCACCTTGCCGATCGCGTTGCGCAGGTTGTCCAGCCCGAGCAGCTGCGCCGGGTCGACGCCGAGGCTCGAGATCAGCGGGGAGCCGTTGTTGAACTGCAACTGGGTCAGGCTCGCCAGGTCACCGTTGAGCAGGTCGCTCGCGGCCGAGCCGAGCAGCGCGCCGTTGCCCAGCAGCGGCAGCCCGTTGAGCGGCAGGCCGGGGATGATGCTGCCGGGCTTGACCCGCGGCAGCTCGGCCACGGCCAGGGACCGCGTGCCGAACAGGGTGAGGTTCGTGTCGTACCAGGAGCCCTGGTTGTCGGTGAGGTGGAACGACACCGGGACCGGGCCGACACCGATCGGCGTGCCGCCGGAGCCGGTGGTCGTCGTCGGGCCGGGCGCCGGGGGGCTGGTGGTGGTCGTGGTCGTGGGCACCGTGGTGGTCGTCGTCGGGCCCGTGGTGCTCGTGGGTGTCGTGGTGGTGGTCGGGTTCGTGCCGTTGACCACCACGGAGCCGAGCATGTCCGGGTGGAAGCGGCAGCGGTAGTTGACGGTGCCGGCCGAGGTGAAGGTGAACGAGAAGGACTCACCGGGGTTGACGTCCGCGGACAGCGGGCCGCCGGTGACGCTGTGCGTGACGCCGTTGGTCTCGTTGTTGGTCCACCTGACGGTGTCGCCGACCTGCACGTTCAGGGTCGGCGGGTTGTACTGGAGGTTCTGCATCGACACCGTGAACGTGGCCGCGGTGGCCGCCGGCGCGTTCAGCCCGACGGCCGCCAGGGAGAGCAGCAGCGCCGAGCCGAGCGCGGCGGCCCGTGACCAGCGTCGGCGTCTCCCTCCCGAAGAGAACATGCGTGGTACGTGCGGAGAGCGCATTGTTTCCCCTTCTGAGACCTATTTCGCCACATCCGAAAACCTTCGCGCTTGGCCGGTGAACCGGCGCCCCGAAGGCACCTCAATACATCCGCGACCAATGTCCGAGCGATTACCCGTGCGTTAACGGTCGGTCAACTGGGTCGCACCCGGCGGCGTTCAATGATGTGACCAACAGCTAACAGAACCGTTTGTGCCGCAGAATGCACGACAGCGGACCAACCGCCTAATGGTCCATGTATGCGCAGGTCACACGCCTGGTAGCGCTCCCCGAAGCGCCTGTCCAAGTGACGTGTATTTGCCTTTCAGAGTTGACAACCGACACCCCCGGGGCATCGGAAAAACGAAATAACCCCCTTCTGGAGCACTGGTCAAGGCACCGCCGCGGTGCGACCATGACCGCGCACTCGCCGCGACAATGCGAGAACCCGTCCGGGAGGCGGGAGAAAGTGAGGGAACATGACCTCCGCCACCGCCACGCGCCCCGACCGCGGCTCCGGGAGGAAACCGTCCGCGGGCCGGCGAACCCGGTCGATCGCCGCCGTCGTGGCCCTGGCCGCCGCCGGCACGGCCGCCTGGGCGATCGCGAACCAGGAGCCCGACCCGGTCCCGACCACGCACAAGGTCGTCTACGAGGTCACCGGCCCCGGCGGCAAGGCGCCGTTGATCAGGTTCGCCACCGAGGGCGTGAACTCCACCGAGCAGGCCGAGACCGTCGACCTGCCGTGGCGCCGGGAAGTGGTCCTGCCCGCCGGGCCGGGACTCGTGGTGGCCCAGGTGATGGCGACCAACGGCGAGGGCGAGTCGATCTCGTGCACCATCACCATCGACGGCCACCTGGTCTCCAACAACACGGCCAAGGGCGAGCACTCCGCCGTGTCGTGCTCGAACATGATCACCCCGGAGCTCGGGGGGCGGTGAACCGGGAGCTCGGCGGCGGGCGTGGCCCGGCCGGCGGGACGCGCTCCCCTCGGCCGGTCAGGACAGCCTGGCCGAGCGGAGCGGGCCGCGGGCCGAGCAAGTGGGCCGCCAGCCGACCGAGCGCCGGGCCGAGCAAGGCCGGGCCGACCGGGCGGCGGCCGAGTGAACTGCGGGCCGAGCGCCGGGCCGGGCAAGCCGGGCCGACCGGGCGTGGGATCCGCTCACGGACTCCCGCGCAGCAGGTCGAGGTCCTTCGGGGTGAGTGCGGTGGACTGGACGAGTTCCCGGAGCAGGTTGTCGTTGAGGGCGTTGCCGAGTGGTTCGCCGACCTCCTCGCGGGTCAGGCCGGGCACCCCTCGGCGGGACAGGCGGTCGCGGACCGTGCTGACGCGGCGTTCGACCTTCTTCGCGGTCCACCCCGCGTCGGGTTGGAGCGCGGCGAGGCGGAGCGCGGTTTCCTTCCACGTCAGCGGCTTCGGGTTGGGCTCCCTCGACAGGTAGCCGCCGCCGAGGACGACGAGCACCAGCTTCTCGTCCGGGGTGAGGGCGTAGCGCCGGGGCGGGTCGGTGTCGACGCCGTGGCGGGAGCGGGGTGGGCCGCTGTCGTGGCCGGTGACGTAGATCTCCAGCAGGTGTTCGCGGTCCCGTGAGCCGGGGACCAGCAACGGCGTGTAGCCCTCGGCCAGCGGGATCGGGTCCTGCTGGGTGAACAGCCACTGCGCGCCGGGCAGGCGGATCGGCCGGCGTCCGGTGTTGCGCAGCCACCACCTGCCCTGGCGGTGGATCAGCTCGCCGTGCCTGCGGCTGACCTGCTGGTCGTCCTCGCCGACGCACACGTGCACCAGCGGCCGGTTCCGTCCGAAGTAGACGATCCGGCCGTCGCGGGGGCCGACCGCGTAACCGCCGCCCAGGGCCAGCGCGTGCACGGAACCGGGCACGGCCCGCGGGACGCCGTGCGTCAGGCTGTTGTGCCCCCTGGGCAGTGCGAGCCCGTCCGGATGCGTCACCTTCGGCTCCACGCGCCGACCTCCTCACCCATCGCAGACCGCCCCTCGCAGGTCCTCGGTCTGGCTCTCGTAGATCGGCTCCTCGCCCTTGGTGGCGCGCACCAGGAAGCAGTACTTGCGGGCCGGGTCGGGATCGACGCTCACCGTCGTCGTGTTCCCGAACCCCACGGGGAACGTGTGGCCGGGCTCGCCCTCCACCCAGTAGCGGACGGCGTAGTACAGCTTGTCGTCGTTCGAGGTCCAGGTGAGCGCGACCTTGTCGCCCAGGTCGATCGGCTCGGCCAGTTCCACCACCGGCTCCGCCGCCTCCGAGACCGGGGCCGGTGGCGGTGTGCTCGTCGGGGGCGGCTCGGGTGTGGTGCGCGGGACGAGCACGAACGCCAGCGCGGCGGCTGACACGGCCAGCCCCGCCCCGATCGCGTACCGGTGTCGGCGCGAAGGCCGGGCCTGCGGTGCGTCGGTCGTACCCGAAGCGGAAGTGTCGGTCGCCGGGGAGGACCGGCGGGCCGGGTCGGGTGCCAGCATGCGGCCGATGGCGGTGGACAGCGGGACGGGGACGTCGGGACGGCTGACCGCGGGCACCGGGTCGCCGAGCACGCGCAGGATCCGCTCGCCGGTCAGCTCCCCGAGCCGGCTCGGGTGCGGCGAGGTCCCGGTCAGCGCGAAGTGCAGCACCGCGCCGAGGCCGTACACGTCGGTGGCCGGTTCGACCAGGCCGGTGCGCAGCGTCTCCGGCGCCACCCACTCGATGCCGGACAACGGGTCGCGCCGGAACTGCCGGCGTTGCACGACGCCGAAGTCGGCCAGCACGACCTCGCCGTTCGCGCGGAACAGGACGTTGGTCGGGCTGATCCCGCCGTGCAGCACGCCGAGCGCGTGCGCGGCGGCCAGCGCGCGTGGCAGCGTCTCGCACAGCGCCGCCACCTCCTCGGACGGCAGCGGCCCGTCCCGTTCGACGCGGCTCGCCAGCGAGTCGACGCACAGCTCCATCCGGAACGCGTGCCTGCCGCCGTCGACCAGTTCGACGCCGTCCAGCGGCAGCACCGGCGCGGACAGCCCGGCGAGCTTGGCGCGTTCCCGCTCGATCACCGCGAGGGCACGCCGGTCGAACTTGCCGGGGAACACCTTCAACGCGACCCCGTCGACCGCGTACACCTCGGCCACCGGGCCGCTGCCGAGCAACTGGCTCATCGGATCGCGAACACCGCCTTGACCCGGGCACCGAACGACCGCCGGGCGAGCGTGCCGCGGATCTCCGCCACGGCCTGCCACGCCGCGGTCACCGTGTCCTGCTGCACCGGGACTCCCGACCACAACGCCATGTCCAGGTGGACGGCAAGTCGACGCAGGCTGTCCACTGTGGACTCGGCGGACACGGCGGCGACGTCGCGGGCGGTCATGCCGGGGGTGATCCGGGTGCCGTGCGCACGCAGCAGGTCGCGGGCCTCCCACCACGCGCCGACCACGCCGCGGACGCCGGTGTAGCGCTTGCGGCGCGCGGTCCGGACGAGCTTCGCGACCGGGATGGCGAGCAGCGCCGTCCCGAGCAGCGCGAGCAGGCCCAGCCCACCCCACAGCGCGAGCGTCCCGACCCCGACCCCGGAACTCCCCTGCGCCACCCGTCCGGGCGCGGACACCGGCGGGTCGGGCAGCGGCTGGGTCGGCGGCGGCAGCTCGGTCCGGGCCTTCGCCACCACCTCGGCCAGCGGGGTCGACGCCGGACCCGCGTCGCTCGCCGCGCCGGCCGGGTCGAGCGGCACCCACCCGACACCCTCCACCGCGACCTCGGGCCAGGCGAGCACGTCCTCGTTGCGCACCACCACGTCCCCGTCCGCCGGCTCCCGGGGCGCGCGGAACCCGACCGCCAACCGGGCCGGGATGCCGACGATCCGGGCGAGCACCACGTAGGACGCGGCGAACTGCTCGCTCGTCCCCCGCTTGGTGTCCAGCAGGAACTCGCGCAGCTGCGGCCAGCCGCTCCCGGTGGGCAGCTCGGCGCCGGTCGCGACCTTGTAGTTGTCGCCGAGGTACTGCTCCAGCACCAGCGCCGTCCGGAACGTCGGCCGCGCGTCCCGGGTGGCCGTGCGCGCCAGCCCGGCGATCTCGCCCGGCACGGTCCCGAGGTCGCCGGTCCGGACGTCGGCGGACACGGCGGCGTCGGCGAGCCCGGCGAGGTCGCCGAACGGCTCCCGCCAGTGCAGGTCGTAGGCCACCGGGCCACCCCGTTCCGGGAGCAGCAGCGTGCCGGAGTCCTGGTCGATCAAGGGCCGCACCGGGCCCGTCACCGAGGTGGGCATGGCCTGGCTCGGCAGCCACCGCGCCCCGCCGGGCACGGTGAGGCGCGCGGAGTGCCCGGTCGTCGGCACGGTCGTCCCGGCCGGCGGCCCGATCTCCGCGCCCAGCCTGCGGTACCGGTCGCCGGCCGTCCACGTGACGCCGTCGAAACCGTCCAGCACGACCAGTCGCCAGCGGTCCACGGGAGCGTCGCTGGTGTACCGGAACACCTCCGCGTCCGGATCGGCCAACCGCGCCGCGACCTCGGCCAGCGGGCTGACCTCCCGCGCCGACGGGGCCGGGGCGAACTCGTTGTGCCGCACCGAGTACGCGGGTCCGGTCGGCACCGCCAGGCCGACGACCGCGGCCACGACGCTCAGCGCGACCGTCAGCGCGATCGCGGACCGGGACGGGGACAGGAACAGCCCCGCCGCGGCGACCCCGTAGGCGAGGGCGGCCGGCAGCACCACCGCACCCTCCGCGGCGACGAAGGCCTGGCTCAGCAGGAGCAGCGCCAGGCTCGGCAGCACGGCCGCGGCGGGCCGGCGCAGCAGCTCGATCCCGATCATGCCCACGACGAGCACGAGCAACGGCACGAACAGCAGCAGGTCCGCCTCGGGCCGCACCGGCCACGTCGACTGGAGGGTGAGCTGCCAGGAGTCGGTCACGCCGGCGACCAGCCGGGTGAGACTGGCCGAGGTCGGCAGACCGCTGCGGGTGGTGTCGTACAGCACCAGCTCGACCAGCACGAGCGCACCCGCGACCAGCGCGAGCAGGGGACGCCACGGCCGCAGCGCGGGAACCCGGAGGCACAGCTCGACCACGGCGTAGCAGGCCACGACGACACCGGCCACCGGCGGCACCAACGCCCACAGCCCGAACACCGGGGCGAACAGCAGACCCGGCACCGCGGTCGCGAGCAGCAACCACACCGCGTGGATCCGCGCCACCCGATCACCAGTTGCTCCCGGCGTCACCCGATCACCACTTGCTCCCGGCGCCACCCGATCACCGCCTGCCGCCGTCGTCATGCGATCACCGCCTGCCACTGGCGGATGGCGTCCACGGCGTTCGCCGCCCGCAGCACCCGCACCCCCGGCACCTCCGGCGCGGCACCGGACAACCCGACCACCAGGACCACGCCGCCGTACCGGGGCCTCAGCCCGACCAGCGCCGCACGGTCATCCGCCGACACGGTCACCGCGGACGAGAGCACGACGAGGGTGCCGCCGCCCGCCCGCGCCAGCACGCCGGGCACGAGCGGCAAGCCCGCACCCCGGGTCCGCGTCACGACGCACAGCTCCTCCAGGTACCGCTGGACCGCGTCCGCCCCCGAGGGCGTGCCGACGTCGACACCGCCCGGCGTCACCAGCCGGCACCGGTGGTCGGCCTTGACGGCGGCGACGACCAGGGACGCCGCGAGCTCCACCGCCTCCTCGAACTCCGGCGCCGTCACCTCGCGGCGGTCGTCCAGCAGCACGGTGAACCGCGGCTGGTGCGGGTCGGCGTAGTCGCGGATCATCACCTGCCCGGTCCGGGCCGTCGCCTTCCAGTGCAGGTGGCGGACCTCGTCCCCGGGCACGTACGGGCGCACCTCGCGCAGGTCCAGCGAGCCCCGCGGCGAGGTCTCCGTGGCCTCCCCGTCGTGGTGGTGCAGCGGAAGCCCGCCGGCGACCGCGCCGACCGGGTGCGTCCGCGGGTACACCCACAGCGTCGCCGTCCCGCCGAGGGACAGCTCGGACCGGCCGAGCCCGAGCGCGTCGGCGCGGAACAGGGTCAGCGGGCCGACGTCGTGCCGGCCGCGCCGCCCGGTGGGCACCTCGTTCAGGTAGGGCTGTTCCGCGCCGGGCGCGAGCGACCGGACCGCGACGGACACCCGGTCCTCCCCCACCCGGTCGACGGCGGTGAAGCCGCCCTGCCGCCGCGTGCCCGGGTTGTGGACGCGCAGCGTGAGCACGGCCCGCCCGTCGCGCTCGACCCGGTCGGGGTACAGCTCGCGGATCACCTCCACCCGCGGCTTGCGCCCGGCGACGGCGAGCGCGGCGGCCACCGCGCCCAGGGCCATCGCGCCCACCACGACCAGCAGCGGGTAACCCGCGCCCACGCCGAGCGCGAGCAGCACCACCGCCCCCGCGAGGGTGCCCGCGCCACGCCGGGTCAGCCGCACGGTCAGACCCCCGACGCGCTCGTGACCGGGACCGGGAGCTGGGCCAGCAGGTCGGCCACGACGCCCTCGGCCTCGCGCTGCCGCAGTTCCGCCTCCGGCTTGAGGATCAGCCGGTGGTCGAGCACCGGGTGCGCGACCTCCTTGATGTCGTCGACCGTCACGAACGCGCGCCCGTAGGTCGCCGCGAGCGACTGCGCCGCGCTGACGAGCGCGATGGTGCCGCGCGGGCTGGCGCCGTACCGGACCTCCGGGTGCTGCCGGGTCGCGGCGGTGATGCTGGTCGCGTAGTCGATCACGGCGGGGTCGATCCGGGCCGCGCGCGCCTGCGCGATGGCGCCGCGCAGCGTCGGGACGTCCACCACGGCGGGGAGCTCGTCGGGGTCGACGCCGGCGCGGTCGCTCATGACGATCAGCGCCTCGGAGGCCCGGTCCGGGTACCCCATCCGCAGCCGCATCAGGAACCGGTCCAGCTGGGCCTCGGGCAGCCGGTAGGTGCCCGCCATCTCGATCGGGTTCTGGGTGGCGATCACCAGGAACGGCCTGGGCACCTCGTGGCTCACGGCGTCGACCGTGACCCGCCGCTCCGACATCACCTCCAGCAGCGCCGACTGGGTCTTCGGGGTGCCGCGGTTGATCTCGTCGGCCAGCACCACGTTCGCGAACACGCTGCCCGGGTGGAACGCGAACTCCTCGTCGCCCTGGTGGTAGACCTGGACACCGGTGACGTCGCCGGGCAGCAGGTCCGGCGTGAACTGGATCCGGTTCCAGCTGCCGCCGATGCTGCGGGCCAGGCACCGGGCGAGCGTGGTCTTGCCCAGGCCCGGCACGTCCTCGACGAGCAGGTGCCCCTCGCTGAACAGCGCGGCCACGGCCAACCGGACGACCTGCGGCTTGCCCCGCACGACCTTCTGGACGTTCGCCGCGATCAGCTCGTAGACCTGACCGGGAGTCTGCGTCACGATGTCCCTTTCCTCGACTGGAGTGCTCACCAGACCACCTGGTTGGACCGGATCGGGGTGCCGTCCGGGAGGACCACTTCCACCCACACCGTCTCGCCGGGGCCGGTGTAGGCGAACTTGTCCAACACCTTGCTGCCGTCGGGTTCGGTGGTCGTCGTGTGGCCGGGGTTGCTGTACGGGGAGTTGGAGTACGGCTGGACGTGGTAACGGGTGTTCGGGTCGAACCCGGTCATGACGATGTGCATCCACGCGCAGTCCGGTTCCTCGCCGCAGGTGTCCTCGGTGGGAGCGCCCTTGCTCAGGGTCAGCTGCGGCAGCGGCGCGGCTTCGTGGGTGGCCGACGCGGGCGCGCCGGTCAGGAGCTGCCCGTCCGGGGTCCTGGTCACCGCGGACACCGTGAAGGTGATGGCCTGGGACGCCCGCACCTGCGGGTACACGACCTGGGTCCCGGTCACCTGCCGCGTGTCCAGGCCGGTGGCGGTGACGACGTAGTGGACGAGCGTGCCGCCGTTGAGCGCGGGCTGTTGCCAGGTCAGCGTGACGTCCCGGGTCGGCCGGTCGTCCACGTCGTAGTCCGCCCGCAGGCCGACCGGGGCCGCGGCCGGCGAGACCGGCGCGCTCGGCGTGACCGGACCGGTGGACGCGCCGGGGCCGGTGCCCATCTGGTTGGTCGCGGCGACGGTGAACGTGTAGCTCACCCCGTTGGTCAGGCCGTTGACCTGGTACGCGCTCGCCCCGCCGCCGACCGCGACGGACCCCGTCTGGCCGTTGCTGCCTTGCCACGACACCACGTAGGAGGTGATCGGCGCGCGGTTGTCCGGCGCGGCGCCCCAGGTGACGGTGGCCGAACCGTCGCCGGGCCGCGCGTCGACCCCGGCGGGGGCGCCCGGACGGCTCGGCGGCACCGGGGGCGGCGTCTGCGGCAGCGGGAGTCCGGTCGTCCGTTCCGGCTGCCGGCCTTCGTCGCCGGGTTGCCGGGTGTCGCCGGGCTGCGCCGACTGGTCGGAGGTCGTCGTGGTGGTCGTCGCCCCGGTCGGCGTGGCGGCCTTCCGGGTCACGTCGACGTTGGTCACGCTGCCGTCCTCGTCGACCACCAGCACCTGCGTGCCGTTGGTGTCCTCGACGTAGACCCGCTTGTCCTCGCCCACCGACAGCCGCGGCTGCCCCGTCTTGTCCTTGAGCGGCTTCTCGTCCTTCCGCTTGCCGTCCGCGTCGTAGGTCAGCACGGTGCCCTTCTGCCGGTCCACCAGGGCCACGACCTCACCGGTCGACACCGGGCCGTCGTAGTCCCCGGTGCCCAGCGCCACCGTCACGGACTTCGCGGGCGTGGTGCGGGTGTCCACCAGGACCAGGCTGGTCTGCGCCGGGCCCGGGTCGAGGATGGCCAGCTTGCCGTCCGCGTCCCGCGTGGCCGGTCGGGAGTCGGGCGACAGCAGGACCCCGAGGTCGACGCCCTCGCCGAGCGCGTCGCCCTCGACGGTGTGCAGCCTGCTGGTGAACAGGTCGAGGAACGCGGGCCGGTCCCCCACGACGGTCAGCGCGCCCGCGTGGTCCGCCGGCGCGGTCACCGGGCAGCCGGACACGTCGACGGCGTCCTTGGCCAGCGCGCAGATCTCGCCCTTCCCGGTGCGGTGGAACCACACGGTGCCGTCCTGGGTGACGACCGGGCGGCCGATCGCGCCCCCGGTGGAGATCGACGCGGCCGGGTCGCCGAGCCGGATGATCCGGCCGGTGTTGGCGTAGACCGCGTACGGCCCGCCGACGACCTCGATGCCCACCGGGATCTCGTCCGAGGGCGGGGTGGCCGAGTGCCGCTGCGCCAGGGAAGCCTTGTCGAACCCGGTGATCCGGTGCTGGCCGACCACCCAGCCGCTGGTGTCGCTCTGCAGGACCTGGCTGCCCACTTCGGCGTCCATCGGGAACCGGGTGTCGAGGTTGGCCGTCGCGCCGTCGACGTGGAAGACCGTGCCCAGCACGGAGTTGTACATCCAGTGCCCGGTGTTGGCGAACCGCGCAGCCGACAACGGCGGAGCCACCCCGGCCACCACCGCGACCACCACCGCCCCGCACACGACACCCAGCAGCACGAACGGCCGACTCACGCGGACGGCCGAGCGTTTCCTCGTCACGCGCCGGACGCTAACGGCGACTCCCGGGGACCGGTCCCGAACGCCACGGGCCGCCGGCGTCTCACCCGTAGCGTTCGACGAGTGCGGCGAGTTCGCCGGCGATGGGCGGCCCGCCGCGGCTTCCTCAGGTCAGGTTCCAGCTGTCGCGGATACCGGCGATCAGTGGCTCGGCCGCCGCCCACTGCTGTTCCAACGTCGCCGAGTCGGTGGCGTACAACGAGAACGTCAGCTTGTACACCGCTCCGGACACCACGGCCCGCGTGCGGGTGCGGTAGTGCACGGTGCCGGTGCGGTAGGTGCACTCGAAGTCCGCCGTCGACGCCGTGCCCGACAGCTCGATCTTGTGGTAGTCCGAGTTCTGCTGCCTCGTGCTCTGGGCGGCGTCCTCGGCCGTCAGCACGTCGATCGCCGCAGCGCCCGGCTTGCCGCTGGTGCGCTGCACCTCCACCTTCAGGCCGCTGAACCGGGGGTCGGTCCGCTTGCCCTCCCACGTGACGGAGCTGAGCGGGCCGTCGATCGAGGACGAGCGCTGCCAGTCGGGCGGGACGCTGATCTCGAAGCCCAGCCGTTCCCGGTAGGGCTTCAGCGTGACGGGTGGAGCGCCGGTCGTGGTCGTCCCGGCGGTCGTCGGCGACGCGGCGCCGCGACCGCTCGGCGGCAGGTTCATCAGGACCACCGTCACCACCAGGGCGACCACCACGACCGCGCCGGCGACGGCGATCAGCGGCCCGCGCGTCGAGCGGCGGCGCCTGGTGGGCGAGTTCGGGGGCAGCGTGGGGGCGTCCGGTGCGACCAGTCCGGGCGCGTGCCACGGCGGCACCGCGGTGCGCGTGTTGGGCACGGTCCGGTGCGCGACCGTCTGCTCGCCGGCCGGGTCGACCACCGCGGTCGGGAGGTCCAGCCGGACCCTGCTCCCCGGCGGGGTCGAGGTGCCCCGGGCCGCGATCTCGGACAGCTTCCCGATCGCGTCCCGGGCCGTCATGCGCTCGGCGGGTTTCTTGCGCAGCAACCCGTTGATCACCGACGCCAACCGGCCGACCCGCGGGTCCGGGGCCGGGTCCCAGGACAGCACCGCCCCCAGCGTGGCCTGGACGTCCCCGCGCGAGAACGGCGTCCGGCCGACGACCATGCCGTAGAGCATGATGCCGACCGACCACAGGTCGGCCGCCGGCCCCGCTTCCGCACCCCCGATCCGCTCCGGCGAGATGTACTCCGGCACCCCGGGGAGCTGCCCGGTCGCCGTGAGCACCGAGTCGCCGTCGACCAGCGCGATGCCGAAGTCGGTGAGCACGACCTGGTCGTCGACGAGCATGACGTTGCCCGGCTTGACGTCCCGGTGCAGCACGCCGTGGCCGTGCGCGTAGTCCAGCGCGTCGAGGACCTGGGCCCCGATCCGCGCGGCCCGGTCCACCGCCATCGGGCCCTCGGCCTCCAGCACCTCGCTCAGCGAACGCCCGTGCAGCAGCTCCATCACGATCATCGGCAACCCACCGTCGGTCACCACGTCGTGGACCGTGATGATCCCGGGGTGCTTGCTCAGCTTGGCGGCGGCCCGCGCCTCCCGCAGCGCACGCCGCACCTCCGGGTCGTCGTCCCGGATCACCCGGCCCCTCGGCGGCACGATCTCCTTGATGGCCACCTCGCGGTCGAGGTACTCGTCGTGCGCGAGCCAGACGACACCCATCCCACCGCGCCCCAACGACCTGCGCAGCCGATACCTCCCGGCAACCAGCCTCCCCTCGCCCTCAGTCACAGCGGCGGGACCCCGGCGGCGAGTTCAACGACCTCCACGTCATGGTGTGGTCATACCGGGCGCGGTTCGGGAGGGGTCCCCGGCAACGTCCGACCGACCGGCCGCCATCGAGATCAACCACGACGACACCGGCATCGGCTCGGGCGGTGAGTGGTGCGGCCGGTTCGGGTGTACCGACCTCGTCCGCGTGACGGCGGGGGAACATGGACGAGAGCGTTCTCGACCCGGACGGGGCCCGTGAGCGGATGGCCGCCTGGAAGGGCCGGATCGACAAGCTGGCGGCCGACACGCAGGCGATGAACGACCTGGTGGCCCCCGTCCGGTCGACCCGTGAGGCGTGGACGGGCTCAGGGCTCGCGGACAGCATCGAAGGCCTGGTCGACGCGATCAAGACCGAGGGCTGGGTGGACGACGCCCTGGCCGGCGCGGCGCTGGGGGTGGAGGTCGCCGCGACCGTGATGGACCCCATCAGCGCGCTGCTCGCGAACGGCCTCGGTGGGCGATGGAGTACTTCGAACCGTTGCGGCAGGTGCTGGACGAGCTGACCGGCAAGCCCGATGTCGTGCGGTCGCACGCGGCGACGTGGAACACCATGGCCACCGAGCTGCACGCGATGTCGAAGGAGCTGGGCGAGCACCTGAACAGCGACCTGCCGGACTGGCGGGGGCCGGCGGGCGAGGCCTACCGGGCGTTGATGGCCAACAACGTGGAGGCGATCGGCGGTCTCGCGGCGGTGTCGGCGGCGATGGCCGTGGCCACCGAGGGCGCGGGCGGGCTCGTCGAGCTGACCCGCGAGATCGTGCGCGACCTGATCGCCGACCTCGTGGCCAGGGTGATCGTGTGGGCGGTGGAAGCGATCTTCGTGGTGACCATCCCGGTGATCGCGTCCCAGATCGTGGCGGCGGTCGTGAAGTGGGCGGGCCGCATCCTGGTCTACACGACCGCGCTGATCACCAGTCTCGGCAACCTCAGCAAGCTCCTGGACGGGTAGCCGCCGTGAAGACGCTCCTGACCCTCCTCGCCCTCCTGGTCGCCTTCGCCCTCCACCGCCGCCCACCGGGCAACGGCCCCGGCCACCCGCACGACGCGGGCGACTCGACCGGCCGGCCGTCCCGGCAGAGCGGCCACATCGACGCCGCGAACGGCATGACCAGCGCCCAGCAGGCCACCGCCGAAGCGGCGGCCCGAGGTCGTGCCGGCGCCGGCCAGGGCACCGGAACCGGCACCCCGCAGGGACAGCCCACCAACCAGTGGAGCAACGTCCAGGGCAACCCCCCGAATCCGACGAACATCAACATCAACGCCGGCCGCCGCATCCACATCCTCGACGGTGACGGCG
Organism: Saccharothrix variisporea; assembly: GCF_003634995.1. Taxonomy (GTDB): domain Bacteria; phylum Actinomycetota; class Actinomycetes; order Mycobacteriales; family Pseudonocardiaceae; genus Actinosynnema; species Actinosynnema variisporeum. Next base: position 2,709,612 of record NZ_RBXR01000001.1, read on the forward strand.
ACGGCGTGGGCGGCGGGCACGCACCCGGCACCGGCCTGCCGAACAAGACGGAATTCCCCGACGGGTGGGAGGACGACGTCATCATCGACCGGGTCGTGGACGTGGCCCGCAACCCCGACCAGCCCCCGGTCCTGCCTGTCCCAACTCACCGTCGTGCCGTGAGGTTCGCGGAGCCTCTCCGGCACCACTGTCAGCCAACGGCCCACAACGCGATGCCGCCGGCCTTGCGCCCACGCTTCGGTTCGGAGTCGGCCGGGCGGCGTCGACGGGCCTGGCGTGGTGCCCGGTGAGGACGACCCGGGTCGCCGGGGCGGGTTTCGTCCAGGAGCGAAACTTCACCGCGCGTTCGGCATCACGCGACGATCGCGACCATGAACCCTCACAAGCCCGACAGCCGCGCGCGACGGTCCCTGTTGTTCCGGCGCAGGGACTTCGGTCTCCTGTGGCTCGGCGAGACGACCAGCGTCACGGGCAGTGCCATGACCTCGGTCGTCCTGCCGTTGATCGCGGTCACGGTGTTGGACGCGGGAACGTTCGTCATCGCCCTGGTGGAAGCGGCGATCTGGCTGCCCTGGCTCGTGGTCGGACTGCCGGCCGGTGCCCTGATCGACCGGCTGCGCAGTCGGGGCGTGATGGTGTGGTGCGACGTCGTGGGCGCGTTGACGATCGTGCTGCTCGTCGTGTCGATGGCGTTGGACGCCCTGACCGTCGGTCAACTGCTCGCGGCGGCCCTCGTGAGCGGCGTGCGGGCCGTGTTCTTCGAGCCTGCCCACTACAAGTACCTGCCGCTGCTGGTCGAGGACGACGAACTGCCCGCGGCGAACTCGCTCGTGCACGGCAGCGAGTCGGCGTCGGTGGTGGCCGGTCCCGCGCTGGCCGGGGTGGTGGTGGGAGCGTTCGGCGCGCTCGCCGCCCTGCTGGCCGACGCGGTCACCTTCCTGGTGTCGGCGCTGTGCTTGCTCGGCATCCGCACTCGCGAGCCGCGGCCGGAGCGCACGGCCGGGCCGGGTGGAATCGGTGGCGAGATCGCGGAAGGCGTCCGGTTCACCGTGCGGGACCGCTACCTTCGGGTCGTCGCCCTCACCGGGGGCCTGCTCAACTTCACGCTCGCCGGCATGGGCGCGCTGCAAGTCGTCTTCCTCGTGCGGACGAACGGGGTGCCGGCCGCCCTCGCCGGCGTGGTGGTGGGACTCGCGGGCCTCGGCGGGGTGGTCGGTGCGGTGGTGGCCACTTTCATCGCGAGGCGGTTGGGCAGTGCGCGTGCGGTGGTCGCGATCATCGGCACCGGTGTGGTGTGCGGGCTGCTCGTGCCGCTGACGGGCCCGGGTCCGGCGCTCGGGTGGTTCGTGGTCGGCACGCTCGGGCAGGTGGCGACCGTGGTCGCGGCCAACGTCCTCATGGCCGGCTTCACCCAGCGCTACTGCCCACGGGAACTGCTCGCCCGCGTGATGGTCGTGTCCCGCGTGGTGGCCTACGCGACCGCGCCCCTCGGTGCCGTCGCGGCGGGGGCGCTCGGGTCGGCGTTGGGCGTGCGCGGCGCGATGTGGGTCCTGGCGCTCTCCGCGGCGTCGGCCGTCGCGGTGCAGGTGCTCGGCGGCCTGGCGCGCACTCGCGACCTGCCCGCCACCTACGACCCGTCACGAACCTGACCGGCGTGCACGAGGCGGTCACCCAGTTCCGTGCGCCGGTAGACCACCGAACGGCCCCGGCGGGTACGGTCCACGAGTCCCGCCCGGCGCAGCACGGCGAGGTGGTCGCCGACCGCGCCGAGCGCCAGCCCGAGCCGCCGGGCCAGGTCGGTCGTGGTGCCGGGTTCGGCCAGGGCGGCCAGGAGACCTGCCCGCGACCGACCGAGCAGATCGGCGAGCGGTTGCGGGTCGACCGGCGGTGGGACAGGGCCCGACCGCGTCGGGTACACCAGGCTCCGGCCGACGCCCTCCTCCACGCACACCGTCAGCCCCGGCCGGACGAACACCGACGGGACCAGCACCAGACCGCCGTCCACGACCACCCGGGCGTTGCCGCGGACCGACGGGATCTCCAACCGGTGACCCGACCGGCGCAGCTCGGGGTGGAGACCGGTGACCACCTCGGCCCACCCGCACCGCTCCACGGCGGCCCGCCGGTCCGCGATGTCCGCCCTGTGGTGCTCGCGGAGCACGTCCCAATGGGGTGCGAGCAGTCGCTCCCACGAAGCCTCCAGCACCGTCGCGACGCGCTCGACGGCGTTCCTCCCGTTGAGCACGGCCGCCACCCGCGGGTCGCTCGGCGGGTTCAGCTGCAGGCAGCGGACGATCTCCCGACGCGCGCGAACCGGTGACGTGGCCCGCAAGGCGGCGAGGTCGTCCTCCCAGGTCTGCTCCGGCCCGTCCGGCGGTCGCGCGAGGAAGTCAGCCCCGTACCGCGCGCCCTGCAACGACCGGACCAGGTCCATGTCGACCTCGGCGACCAGTGCCCCGTACGCCTTCGTCAGCCCGCGCGGCCACTCGGGCGCACGGCGGGTGTCGAGCCGGTCGATCAAGCTGACCAGCTCGAACAAGGGCGAGATCCCGAACCGCGACCGCGCCAGCGCCCGCGGTGTGAACTCGAGGCTCAGCACACCGCCGGCGGAACCGGCTCGACCGCGGCCGACACGAGCGTTCGAGCGGTCACGGCAGCCACCACAGCGGGCGCGACCAGCCCATCCCCGGCCCGCGGCCGCACGTGCGGCAGTTCCACCACATCACCTCCCGGCAGCGGGACGACCACGTCCAACGACGGTACCCGTCTGATCGCCGAGCGGACGGCTTCCTCGATGAGCTGCGGATCCGCGTCGTGCACACCGGGCAGGGCCTCCTGAGCGCCCCGGTGCAGGAGGTTCTCCGACAACTCAGGCCACGCCTCCGCAAGCCCCAGCCCTCCCGACAGCCGCGGGTTCAGCTCCGTCGCGAGGAACCGGCCGCCGGACACGATGCCGTCCACGCTGAACATGCCCCGGAAGCCCACCACCGCGGCCAGTCGCTCGCCTGCGCGACGGGCCGCCTCCCGGATGTCGCGCGCGATCCCGTCGTCCGGACGCCACCAGGTCGATGTGCCGCAGAACAGCAGCTCGCTCCGCTCCGGGTCGCACAGCGTCACGATCTCGATCGGGTCGAACACCGCGACACCGTCGCGCAACACGAGACCGATCACGCTGCACGGCACGCCGGGCACGAAACCCGCGATCCGCACCCGGTCAGCGAGGTCGCGCAACCCGTCGAGGCACGTGTTCAGGTCCGCCGGGTGGCGCACCCACGTCAGTCCTCGCGAGCCGCCCCAGAAGCCGCGGCTGGAGTCGCGGGCGACCACCACACCCCACTCGCCGAAGAGGTGGGCGGCGGCGGCTCGCAACGCGCTGTCGCCCGGGGGTCCGACGACGTGGTCCGGGGACGCCACGCCGGTCGCCCGCCACAACCGCTCCACGCGGACCTTGTCCTCCCACTGCCCCCACTCCGGGCGCCGGCGGCCGTGCGCCGTCCGCCCGCAGAACGCCGTGATGGAGGCGTACTGGTTGCCCAGGACCACCAACTCGCGCGCCGGGTCGACGTCGTCCAGCCACGCCGCCACCTCCGGTCCGGGATCGTGGACCCACCGCTCGAACTGCCGTCGGCTCAGTGGACCGCCGTGGGCGGAGCAGTCCCAGACGTGCGGGACGCGCGGTGCGTCGGCGGCCGGTCGAGTAGCCGTGACCACCACGGACACGGTCGCACCGTGCCGCTCCAGGTCCTCGATGACCCCGCGTGCGCCGCCGTCCAGTCCAGGCAGCAGCAGGGCCACCGAACGGCCGGTCCAGAAGTCGGTCAACGAGCGGATGATCCGCCACGCCACGTCCGCCCCGTTCATCGCGGCCCTCCTCTCCCGGTCAGCAGAACGCATGCGTACGCCGCCTGCACCACGCCACCGAGCCGCGTGTCCACGTGTTCCTCCACCGCGTCCAGGAAACGGTCCAGCGAAGCTTCGGGAAGCGTGCGGTACGTGCTCGCCGTGCCGACCAGTCGCGCCCACTCGACGGCGGTGTAGGACCGTGTCCACGGCGTGCTTTCGACGTCGACCTGCCGGAAACCCGAGGTCTGCAACTCCTCTGCGAACAGGTCTACGTCGAGGGGGAACGACCGTTCGGCCGCTCGCGCGGCCCGGTCCCAGCCGAGCGGCAGCACGCGGTGGGCGATGTCGGCCAAATCCGCGTCCAGCTCGTCCTGACCGAGCGGCAGGTTCCACGCCAGGAGCACGAGTCCGTCGGGGCGGAGGCATTCCGCGACCTTGTCGGCCCTCGTCCGGGGATCGAGCCAGTGCCACGCCTGGGCGCAGGCCACCACGTCGTAGGCGCGGGCCGACGGACGCCAGTCCTCGAAGGTGCGGACCTGGATCGGGAAACCGCGCCGCGCGGCGACGGCCGCCATCTGCTCGTCCGGCTCCACGCCCGTCACCCGGAAGCCGATGTCGGCCAAGACCGCCGCGAACTTGCCGGTCCCGCAACCGATGTCCACCGCGTCGGCGGGCACCTCCACGTCGCGCACAGCGGCACGAACCGCCGCGACGGGGTAGTCAGGGCGATAGCGGTCGTAGTCGTCCGCGGCTCCGCCGAAGATCCGTGTCGCGTCGATGCTCAAGGTTCACCTTCCCTCTGGAGGACGTGCCGCCGGTCAGGGCACGAAGACGAGATAGGCGGCGAGGGTCGCCAGGGTGAAAGGGGCCAGGCGCAGCGGGAGGATGCCCAGGAACGCCATGTGCAGCGCGACACCGGCCGCGATCGCGGCGGATCGCGTCTCCGGGACGAGTAGGCCGACGGGGATCAGCACCTCGAGCACCACGACGGTGACCGCGAGGACGCGCCAGCGGGTGCCGGCCCCACCTGCCGCGGCGGCACGGGTCGCCCCCAGCGGTGGGTGCGCGTACTCCCACATCGGCAGCAGCGGTTTCGCCTGGCGGGCGACGTAGGCCAACTGCGCCAGGGACAGCCCGGAGACGAACTGGCTCGATCGAACCTTGTGGTAGGCGCTGTTCCAGTACATGTCCGCGGTGAGCAGCACGATCAGGAACTGGCTCCAGGTGTTGGCCGAACTGGAGCCGTCGGACAGGCTCAGCGAGTCGCCCAGCCTGCCCGCAGGGAGCAGGCACAGGAGCGACAGGCTGATGTAGATCGTGTTGAAGCGGTACTCGTAGCTCAGCTCGTGCAGGAACCCGACCGCCGCGATGAGAGCGGCGATCTTCGGCGCGACACCGAAGAACAACATCACCGCGGCGATGCCCCGCGCCACGACGAGCGGCTTGTGCACCGCCGCCAGGAACCGGGCCCACCGCACGCCGCGCTGCCGCTCCAGCACGTAGCGGCCGAACCCACCGGGGCGGAAGCGGTTCCAGTCGCCGAGGAACGCCGTGGCGCCGATCTTGATCAGCACGGCCGCCGCGAGCAGCATCCGGTACACCTGAAGGTTGGCGTCGCGCACCGGCGTGTCGAAGCCGTTGCTAAGACTCTCCAGAAGCCACACGCGGATCACCGACTTCGACTTCGAGTTCTCCGAAATGCCCGTAGAGGTGCCCTGCGCAGACCACGTCGCCGCGCCGCTCGCGCAAGTAGTCCAGGTACAGGTCGAGCAGGTCGGGCGGGATGATGAACTCGCCCGGCGGGAAGTCGTCGTAGGGGTTGACCGGGGTTCTCCGCCCCGAGAGGCGGTCGCGGACCTCGATGCGGACCAGAGCCGCCGTCGTCCAGGCGTACATCGGCCAACTGAAGACCCGCCCGACCGGAGGACGGAGGCCACCGTCGAGCATCAAGACGACCACGGCGACGGTCACGACGAGCTGGATGTCGATCACGGTGCCTCCTTCGGTGGAAAACGGGGTGGGGCCGCCCGCATCGGACGGCCCCGACCGACCACGATCACCGGTGCACGCTGAACACGAGCTTGCTGATCCGGTTCTGCTTCTTGGCCCGCTCCGCCTTGGCGGCAGCAGCCTTGGCCTGCTCGACGATGGTGCGCATCACATTCGCCTCCTTCCCTGGGTGAGTTCCGGTTCGCCGGCGGGTGCGGCGTGCTGCTCCCGCCGGGCGCTTCCACCGGCAAGGCCCGTCAGACCACGAAGACGGGCCCCGTACCGGCGAGCTTGACCCGCCTGGTCGGCGTACCGAACGGCGCGTTCTTGCGGATCACGCCGGTGGGGACCTGGTCGCCGATCGCGAAGTAGCCGTAGTCGACGAACGTGCGCTCGCTGCGCAGCACGCCGTCCCGCACGATCGAACTGGTGGTGGGAGCGGACATGGCCGTGCGCTGGACGATCCAGGCTTCGGACGAGGTGAGCGCCTCGTCGACGGCGGCGGCCCACTCACCGTCGCCGACCTCGCACCCGATCAGCACACCGCGCCCGCAAAAACCCGCGCCCGGCTTGAGGACCAGCCGCTCGCGGTCGGCCACGACCCACTGCACCAGGTCGACGTCGCCACCGTCCACAGTCGTCCGCGTGTCTTCCAAGACCCGTGTCCACGGCAGGAAGCCGCGCAGCACTCCGGCCAGGTCCGCGGGCAGCCGGCCCGCGTCCAGCTCCTCCGACAGCACGGCCAGGATCGTCTTGTTCGCGGCGATCGCGTCCTCGAGTTCGTCGGCGATGACGACCGTGCCCGCCCGGCCCGCTTCCAGGATCGGCGCGAGCAGCGGGTGGTTGCGCTCCGGGTCGGGTTCCTCGGCGGCCAGCCGGTAGACGATGCCGCAGCGCTCACCCGCGAGAGCCACACCGTCCCTCCCGCCCTCCAGGTCCTCCACCGCGGCCACGGTGGCGCGCAGCCCGTGGCGGCGCAGCTCCGCGGCGAGCACTTCGAACGTGCCGCCGTAGTCGCCGAGGTCGTCGGCGAACTCGGTGACCACGACCAGGTCTGCCGTCAACCCGGCGTCGGACAGGCGCTTCCTCAGGTGGGCGGCCAGCACGGCGACGTTGTCGGGCGGCCGAGCGTCCAGCGCGCGCAGGAAGTCGCCGATCACCGGTGCTTCCAGGAACGCCCGTGCCTGGACGTCGGCGTCGGCCAAGACCCCGCATGAGGACCCGGCGTTCGGCTCCACGATCGTGAAGTCGTCGCCGGCCAGCACGACGTCGGGGCGCGCGATGGTCAGCCACCGCGGCCGCCGCGCACCCTCGACGTAGCGGCGCGTGGGCGGCTCCAGACGAAGGGCGTCGGCGAGCCGCCCCCACGAGCCCTCCAGGCGGCCGTCGAACACGAAATCCAACGCACGCCTCAACGCCTCGTGGCAGGACCGCAGTCGCTCGACCGCCTCACGGGGCAGCAGGGCGGGGGGAACGGGGAGGACCTCGCCCGCCGAGTGCACGTCGCGCCGCAACAGCTCCCGCTGCAAGGGTCCGTCGACCGCGAAGTGGTCCGCGATCTCGGCCGCGTGCGCGGCAGCGTGCTCGTGGATCGCCGCGTTCATCCGGTCGACGCGCTGCTCGAGCGTCACGACACCGCCTCGCGCACGCCGACGGGCTGCGCGGGCACCCGCCGGCTCCAGATCTCCGAACCACCCTTGCGGGTGTGCAGCGTGACGTGGTCGTCCCCGATCTCGACGGTCCGCTCGCGGGTCCAGCCGGCGAAGCGGAACTCGCCGTCGCCGACCGGCAGGAGCCGGAACCGCGGCTTGCGGTCCGCGACCAAGACGAGGGCGCCGTCCACGTCCTCGACCGACATCGGCACGAGTTGGTCGTCGTCCAGGTGCGCACCGTCCGCCGCCTCGAACGACAGGAAGGACCTCGGGGCTTCGAACGCGCACACCGGGGACGGGTCGTCGACGGCGGTGTCGCCGAAGCGCTGCTGGACCAGGTAGCCGGCGCGGTTGGACGGTTCGCGGAACACGGGCGGGAACAGCGCGAGCAGGTCGTCGGTGACCACGACGTCGACAACGAGGTGGATCCGGCGCTCCGCGCCGGTGTTGCGCACCAAGTGCGCCCGCGTGAAGTCCGCGTACCACAGACCGCCGGGCTCCCAGCAGTACGTCTCGCCGTCGAGCACGAGGATCGCTTCGGGCAGCGTTCGCACCGGGACGTGCAGCCGGACCGTGCCCCACGGCAGTCCGACCTTCGTGTCGCTGTGCAGCGGCGACTCCGCACCGGGGCCGAGTGCCATGAGACGGGCAGACCGCAGCGGCCCGGGAATGGCGGCGAGGACCTCCCGGAACGCCGGCAGGCGGTCCAGCCACGGCGTGTCGGCGAAGTCCGCGAGTTCGGGCCCACCCGGGTCGGTGCGGTCGGCGGCACCGCCGATGGAGCGCAGCGGGATGGTGCGCCAGTCCAGCGTCGTACTGGGCAGGCCGACTCCGTCACCGGTCATGATGTTGATGGCCGACCACGTGCCGGCGTCGATCGACGCCAAGTCCTCGCGCAGGGCGTCCGAATCGAACGCCGCGGCCAACCGCGCGACCGGCGGCAGCTGCGCGAGCACGGGGGCCGCGGGCCAGGGGTCAACTGCTTGCATGGCGATCTTCTCCAGTGGTCGGGAACAGCGTCAGCGGGGAAGGAGGCGCAGGGGCAGGCGATCCAGGCCACGCAGGGTCGCGGAGGGGCGGATCTCCGCCGCGGCGGCGGGTTCGACGCGGTAGCGCCGGGACAAGGCGTTCAGGGTGGGCACGTGCAGGGCCGTCGCGAGGGCGGTGCCCAGGCACGAGTGGGCACCGCGGCCGAATCCCAGGTGCGGGTTGGGCGCCCGGTCCAGCCGCAACTCGTCCGGGCGTTCGAACACCTCGGGGTCGCGGTTGGCCGAGGCGAGCACCGCGAGCACCTCCTGGCCGCGCTCGATCCGTTGCCCGCCGATCTCGACGTCCTCCGCACACGCGCGGCTGTCCGCCTGGACGACGCTCGTGTAGCGGACGATCTCGTTGTACGCGGCCGTGCTCAGGGTCATCGGCTCGTCCTGGTCCAGCAGGTCGCGTTCGACGAGCAGGTGGACGGCCTGGCCGAGCAGGCTGCTCGACGACGAGAAACCCGCGACGAGGACCTGGCGCAGGGAGTTGACCAGCAGGCGGCGCAGCGGGCCCGCGGCGTCGAAGTCCACGTGCCGGAGCAGGCCGTCGTCCGGCGGCTCGGCAACCCACGGGTCGAGCAGCCCCGACAGGTACTCCCGAGCCGGCACGCCCGCCGCGCCCCTGGTGGGGTCCAGGCCCGCGTCCATGCTGAGCACAAGGGCGCGCTGGGCCGCGTGGAACCGGTCCGGCTCACCGAAGTCCGGTACACCGAACAGGAGCCGCATGCTTTCCAAGGACAACGGTTCGGCGAATTCCCTGATGAAGTCGAACCGATCCGGATCGGCCCCGGCAAGCAGCTTTTCCGCGTATTCCGCGCACGTCTTGACCCAATCCCGCATGTCGACACCGCGCAACCCTCGGACCAGGAGGTGGCGAACTGCGGCGTGGTGTGGCGGATCGACGTTCTGGATGCCGATCACAGCGGTGGGCGGCTCCTCTCCGAGAACGGCGATGTCCGAGCTGAACACCGTCGAATCGGTCACCACACGCGTACAATCTTCGTGCCGCAGGACCAGCCACGCTCGCAGCGGTTCGTGCCAGTGCACCGGCGCTTCACGACGCATCGCCGCGTAAACCGGGAACGGGTCCCGGAGCATTTCCGGGGACAACGGGTCGAACACTGTTGTCAACCTTCCGTACCGCAGGTCGAGGGAGGTGTGGGGTCAACCAGGCGCAGCGGTCGTTCACGCCGGTCCGCCCGCCGGTGGCGGGCGGACCGGTATCCGCGGCAACGCGGACAGCGAAGTCAGTGGACGTAACGCATGACAACCTCCTTCACCGGTTCGCCCGACGCGTTCACCACGCTCGTCGACGACGTCGGTCGTTCTCGTCGGGCTGTTGCCAGGTTAGCGGGAATCCGGCGGCGGTCGGCTATATCAACCGCGCACGAGCCGCATCGCGAGTGATATAGCCCGGCGCGATCGAAGGTGCACTACGGTTCCGCTCGACTGCGATCCGGCGGATTGGGAGCGAACCATGCGACTCAACAGCTACGACGACTGGTCGCCATTGCGCGAGGTCGTTCTCGGTTCGGCGGCGAACTATTCGGCGCATGAACGCGAGCTGTCGTTCGACCTGTTCTTCTACGACCAGTTGTCCGACAAGTCGTTCTACGACCGGATGTACTACCCGCGCCTGTCCACGCCGAACCCCGGCACCCACGGCGGGAAGGCCACCAGGTCACCGATCAAACAGCGGTACGTGGAGGAACTCGAAGAGGACGTCGAAGGCATGGCCGAGGCCCTGACCTCCCTGGGCGTGCGGGTGCTGCGCCCGCTACCGCTGGCCGACGACTCACTGCGCGTCGAGACCTTGGCCTGGTCGGCAGCGGTGGTCCCGCCGCTCAACGTCCGGGACAACACGCTCGTCCTCGGCGACGAGATCATCGAGACACCGCCGCAGGTCCGGTCCCGCTACTTCGAGACCCAGTTCCTCACGCGCATCTTCGCCGACTACCACCGGGAAGGCGCACGGTGGACGGTGATGCCCAGACCGTTGATGACGGACAACTCCTTCGACCCGTCGTACGCCAAGGGTTCGCCGGGAGGGCCTGCCGAGTTCATCGACGACCCTCAGCCGTCTCCGTACGACGTCGGTTACGAGATGATGTTCGACGGGGCGCAGTGCCTCCGGTTGGGCAAGGACCTCTTGGTCAACATCTCCACGGCCAACCACGCGGCGGCCTGCGACTGGCTGGAGCGGCACCTGGACGGCAGGTTCCGCATCCACCGCGTTCACGGTCTCGCCGACAACCACATCGACAGCATGGTGCTGGCGTTGCGGCCCGGCCTCCTGCTCGTGCGGACGCCCCAGATCGCCGAAGCCCTGCCGGAGCCGCTGCGCAAGTGGGACATGATCTTCCCGCCGGAGCCGCGCGGCAACAACTTCCCGGTGTACGACGACGACGATCTCATCCTCACCAGCCCCTACATCGACCTCAACGTCCTGTCGATCGATCCCACGACGGTCATGGTCAACGAAGCGTGCCCGGAATTGGCACAGGTGTTGGAGCGCCGCGGCTTCACAGTCGTTCCCGTGCGACACCGGCACCGCCGCCTCTTCGGTGGGGGGCTGCACTGCTTCACCCTCGACACCGTGCGCGAGGGTTCCGCCGCAGAGGACTACCTGGGCTGAACGAACGAGCGACGTGGCCGCGCCGTCCGCCGGCCGAGCGGCGCGGCCACGTGCTCACGACTCCGCGAACTCCACCACGATCGCGTCCGGAGCCCGGTACCAGTCGCGGATGCGGACGACGAGTTCGTCCACGAGTTCGGGAGCACAGGCCACGGGGTCCCAGGCCACGACCACCTGGAGGGCGCTGCCCTGACCGAACGGCATGAACCGACCGCCGACCGCCGCGGCCCCGGCCGGGTCGCCCGCGGCCAGCATGGGGCGCTTGGCGAGCATGTCCACCAACGCCGCGCGGGAGGCCGTGAAGTAGCGGATGTCCGGTTGGAAGCCGAACCTCCCGCCGAACCGGACCAGTTCCTGGTGCAGCTCGGTCTCCGGCATGCAGGACACCCACTGCTGTCCGCGCAGGTCCTCGACGGCGACCCGGCCGCGGTCGTGCAGCGAGTGCCCGGGCGGGATGACCACCCCGATCGGGACGTCCCCGACGTCGGCCAGGCGCAGTCGTTGCGGGAGCTCGAGCGAACTACCGGACGACCTCGTCGTCTCGACGAAGTCCAGCGCCCGGTTCACCAGGGCCTTCAGGCCCGATGATCCTTCGACCAGCGCGAACTGCGCGGATCGCGTGGGGAGCTTCCCATCGGACTCCAGCGCGGCCATGAGAGCGGTGGACGACAGGCCTAATCGAACACCGGCGTGCGGCCGCGGCTTGGTCGCGTCGTCGTGCTCAAGCGCCTGCATCCCCGCGTCGATGGCCCGCAGGTGCGGCAGCAGGCGCCCGCCGTGGCGAGTCAGCGTGACGCCGTTGCTGCTGCGGTCGAAGAGCCGGTGCCCAAGTGTCTGTTCGATCCTGCTCAGCTGGGAACTCAACGCGGGCTGCGGCACCCCCAGCCGTTGCGCGGCGCGACGGATGCTCGACTCCTCGATCACTGTGAGCAGAATCCGGATGTGCCGGATCTCCAACTTCACTGCCGACCTCCACGGTTTGAATGGTCACGAGCGACGTGCGACATTTCCGCTTCTGACTGGCGTGTGCCGGTGGACGCCTTGGAGCACCGCCCGACAGGCATCAACGACGATGCGTTCATTCGATGTGAAGGCACGCCGAGGAACCACCCTTGACCTTCGGCAGTCGGAAACCGACCAAACGGCCAAAATCCGCGCACCTGTGGCATGGGTGGGTACATCGCCGCATTCGCCGGCCCACACGCGGGTGTGGTGCCGGGACGGCGACCCGAGCTTCAAGAACCGCAGGTCGCGGCCTTCAGCGAAAGGAAACGGCCTCGATGCGGGCCGCGCTCGGGCTAGTGGAGCTCAGCAGCGGAAAAGAACCGCGGATGCGACATGACCACGCTTGTCCCGGTGTGCTCCATCGTCAGACCGTCCCCCCGGACAGAATTTCGGCAATCGACGGCCGTCAGTGTAGTTGAACGGGAGGTGCAGTCAAGCGCACCGATGGTGCCGTCAATCGCGGTCCCTCTCGGCCGTCCGCACGTCGCCTGAGGCTCCGCCCCAACCTCGTCGACGCAGTAGCCGTTCTGTTCGATTCGCCGCAGTGCAGCCTGCTCCAACGCCGCAGGATCGGCCGTGCCGCGTCGATTCCGGACAACCGGTTGGGCCGAACCGGTCATCTTCGGAACGGATCGGCCTGGTGGGTCGTCTCGTCTCAGGCGCGGTAGCTTGGCTTGATCGTCATGTCACCGGAGGGGAGCCGATGACTGATCCGTTGGCCACGTGCAGCGTTTGGTGGACGACTGGGAGCGCAACGCCGAGGAGAAAGCCGCCCGGTACTAGGCGATGCGGCAGGAGGTCGAGCGGATCTCCATCACCGCTGCCGGGCGCCCACGCGGTCGTCACGCCGGACGGGACGGCGCACCGGTTCACCGTCACACCGGACAGCAAGGTCACGTACCCGCCCGAACTGGACGCGGTGTTCGACGGCCGGGGCACCGCGACCCTCGTCCTGCGCCGGACCGGCTGAGCCGGAACCCGCTGCGGCGTCCGGTAACACGGCGTCGGTGTTCGACGACTTGCTCAACTGGGCACGCACCCCGCGGCCCCGCCCGTGCGGCGCTTCCCCGAAGTGCTCGCCACGCACTAGGAGACCACCATGGCCCTGTCGCCGAAGTACTCCGTCTACCACTCAGCCGTCCTCGACGCAGACGCCGACGAGGTGTGGGCGAAGGTCCGGGACATCATGGTGCTGCTCGACATCGTGTTCGGCGAGGGCGTCGAGAACGCGCACTGGACCCACGGCGGCTCGGCGAAGAAGGTGCCGTCGACGTTCGAGTTCACCCTCCTGCCCAACCACGACCTGGCGGTGGAGGAGGTCGTGGGCCGCTCGGAGACCGAACGCTCGCTCACCTACCGCTCGGTCGGGCAGGTGTTGTTCATCGTGGACTACGTGGCCACCTACCGGGTCCGGCCGGTGACGAACGAACCGGGTCGCAGCTTCATCGAGTGGGAACGCGAGTTCCGCGTGGTCCCCGACGCGCCGGCCGGCTTCCTCGACGACCTGGAAGCCCTCCTCGTCCAGGAGATCGCGACCGTGAAGGCGCACTTCGCCGCCTGACGCGGGCCACAGGTCGGTGCGGCAGGACGAGCCGGGGTGTAGCCGGGCGCGGTGGCGGGCACTCCCCCAGCAGGACCGGAACGTGCCTCCTGGGGGAGTGACATGCGCTTCAGCTCCGACAAGGACCTCGAACTGGCCGAGGACGCCGACCCCGCCGTCTTCCCGAGCGAGCGGTCACGGCGTCGGGCCATCGGCTTCGACCGGTGGTCGGGCCGCCACCCGGTGCTGATCACGCTGCTGACCGGCGCGGGCGTGGGCGTCCTGCTGTGGCTGGCCCTGCTGAACGCTCCCGCGGACAGGTTCGCTGTCCGCCTGGTCTTCTACGTGGCGGTCGTCGTCCTGGTGACGGTGGGGATCGCCCGGCTGGCGCTGAAGGCCAGGAAGAAGTACTACGGCCGTTGAGGGTGGCGTGCCCGCGGTGGTGAGCCGCGGGCACGCGCGAGGTGTGCATGACTAGCACTTCACCCAGTAGCCCGGAGAGGTCTGTCGGATGCTGCTGGTGGTGTAGACGTTCCACAGGCCGAGCACCTGGTTGGAGCCCATCGCGTAGGTCTGGCCCCAGAGGGCGTAGGCGCGACCGGCGGTGGTGTGCGCGTAGTTGTTGGCGGTGACGCATTCCGGCGTCGGCTGCGTGGTCGTGGTGGTCGGTGCGGTGGTGGTCGGTGCGGTGGTCGACGTCGGTTGGGTGGTGGAGGTGGGTTGTCCGCCACCGCCTTGCATGGCCTTGGCCATGTTCGCCACGGCGGTCATCTGCGGGCCGCTCTTGAGCGGGTACTGGGGGGACTGGTAGCCCCACCAGTCCCAGCAGCCGCGCGGGTTGCCGGTCATCGTGGTGGCCTGCGGGTAGAGCACGATCATGTTGTTGGTGTCGGCGTACTCGTTGAGGTAGCTCTTGTCCATCAACGCTTTGCCGACCAACCCGTAGTACTGGTAGCAGCCGTGCAGGGTGACCATCAGCTTGCACGGCCCGGACTCGCACGCCCGAGGGACGTAGGCGAAGCCCTCCCGGCCCATGCTCGCCGCGGCCGGGTTGCCGCCGGGCACGTACGCGCTCTGGTCGAACTGGATCAACCGGCCGGTCAACGCCCCCGTGGTGGCCGGGTTCACCGCCCCGAACAGGTGGCCGAGCATTTCCCGGACGGGGTCGTTGCCGCAGTTGTTGATGTAGGGCGAGGACGTGGAGCCGCAACTGTTCGGGCCGATGGGACTGACCCACGCGTGCCCGGCCTGGCTGGTGTTGTTGTAGGCGACCCGCGCGCCGAAGTCGCGGTAGTAGGTGGCCAGGTCGTTGTTGACGGCCCTGTCGATCGTCTGGTCCGCGCCCCCGTGGAACAGCCACACCGGGTCACCCGACAGGTTCTGCGGCGGGTCGACCTGGCCGGCGCCGGCGCGGTTGCGGGTCAACTGCTCGAGCTCGCCCGGTGTCTTGCGGGGCATGAACGTGTCCATGCACGCGTTCAGCGCGGTGCTGAGGTTGTTCTGGGCGCAGTCGTACGGGCCGGCGGAGTAGATCCCGGCGCCCTGGAACAGGCTGGAGTACGCGACGTGCAGCTGGTTGGCCATGAAGCCACCCGAGGACAACCCGCTGACGTAGGTGCCGGTGATGTCGTACTTGCCGAGCCCGCCCGTCTCCGATGCGGGCACGGCGGCCGTCGAGATGGCCAGGGAGGTCGCGGCCAGGCTGACGGCCGCGCCGAGTGTGAGCAACGCGTTCTTCAATCGCATGTGTTCGCCTCCGTCATTGCAGGCGCCGCCATCGCCGGAAGAGCACGTGATGACGGACAGGGTGGGTTGTTCGTTTTTCTTGGCGGACAGGCGGGACACCGTTTCCGCCAGTCGCACGTGATCGCAGTCACTGGTGTTTCACAGAGGTTAGGAACCGGCGCCGCGGGCCACCATGTGAACCGTTGACATCCCGGGCCGACGCCGACTGTCGGAAGACGCCATTGAGTCCGGGTGGGAGGTCGATACAATTCGACCCGGAGTTGTTTCCAGGATATTTGAAGAATGCGGGCGATGGCGTGCCCGCGAGTGTGCGGGGACTTTCAGCGGGTGAGCAGGTCGAGGAGGCGGTCGCCGCGTTCCGTGCGTTCGATGCCGACCTCGCGGCCTTCACGCCGGCGCAGCACCAGCCCGGCGTCCTCCAGGCACCGGGCGTGATAGCTCAACGCGTTGCGGCTGGTGCCGACCACGTCGGCGAGCCGCCCCATCGTCGTCCGCCGGTCGAGTGCGCGCAGGATCGCCGCTCGGACGTCGCCGCACACCAGTTCCAGCGCGTTCGCCCGCCCCGGTCCCCGGGCGTCGTCGGTGCCCGCCCAGAGGCGCGCCACCCCGGGGATCGGGTAGCCCAGCCAGGGCAGCTCGGGATGACCGAGGTTGAACACGAGCGAGCGGGGAGCCGACAGCATCGGCGCGAAGACCAGTCGTCGACCCGCCAGACCGGGCCCACCCGACCCACCGGCGGGCAGGAGCAACGTCCCGCCCACGCACCGGGTGAGGGGCGAGAGCGAACCGAGGACCACCGGCAGCCCACCCGTGACCACCGCCCGCCCCAGGCGCTCGACCTCCCGTTCCAGGAGCGGGGCACCACGGCGCCACACCACCTCGACCGCCTTCCACACGGCGGCCATCGCGTCCGCGTAGTCACCGAGCCACCGCCTCCGCTGCCGGAGAACGCGCGACCAGTGCGCCGGGATGCGCCCGGGTCCGTAGCAGGCTTCGAGGCCGCGGACGAGGTCGTCGTCGGTGAGCTCGTGCAACCGCTGCAGCTCGGGCTCGATCCCGTCCTGGGTGCCGAGCTCGGTCGGCACCAGGCAGTCGGGGATCGAGGCGTAGCCGGGCACCGTCAACACCGACAACGCGTGGCGGACCCGCGGCCGTACCGCCGCACTGATCCCGTCCTGCCGGCCAGGCGGAAGACCACGCCGCCGCTCACCCGCGATGTCCGCGAGAAGCGCCAGCATCGTGGGCAACGGGGTGACGGTCACCGAGGCCCGCACGTCATCCGGATCACCCAGGTCGAACCCCACCAGCCCGGCCCGGCGATCCACCACCTCGACCACACTCCCGGACTAGCACGAACGCACGGCGCACCGCTTTCGGCTCATTCCGGACTCTCGCACCGGCGCGCGTCGACGTGCAAGGACTTCATCGATTTTTGAAATGTTGCGCGTGACGGTCTCGCGCCGCACGCTGAACCGCGCGAAGTGGCTGAGTTGAACCGGGGCACGTGCCACCACAGCCGGCGTGCCCTCGGCGACGTCCATACCGCCATTCTCACCTCCGCCAGATCGGGACGACCCCGGACTCACTTACGGCACCTCTATGATTACGCTCCGTTGCACACGTAGAGGAGGTCCGGTGGCCGACGACCAGCAACCCGTGAACCGCAAGACGAGCGTCATCGAACACGGCCCGGCCTGGATCACCGCGATCGTCGGCGTGATCAGCCTGCTGACGGGCATCTTCTGGGGTAAGGCGACTTCGTCGGAGTCGGCCGCGACGACCGTCACGCAGACGATCACGGAGACGGTGACCGAGCGAGCGCAGGCGTCGGGCTCGGCACCCGCAGCCACCGGCACTCCCCAGGCGAACAGCAGCAGCCTGTTCTACAGCGGAGACGTCGCGTTCGAGCAGTGCACGGTGGGCGGCTTCAGCCTGGACTGGAATCCGCCTCGGTTCCTGGACGGCAAGAACCTCGAGACCGGGTGCGGCTCGCGGGATCTCCGCGCGGAGGACAACACGCCGTACGTGCTCGCCGAGTGGACCACGCAGTCGGAACCTTCCCGCGACGACTGCCGCAAGCAGGTCGACGAGAAGGGCAAATCCTCCACCGGGAAACTGGTCGTCGGCAGCTACATCTGTGGTCGCACGCCCGAGGGGCGGGATTTCCGAGGCCGAGTCAAGGGCGTCCCCGAGGACGTCTCGGCTCGCCTTGTCGTGGCCTTCGAGGTCTACAACAAGTAACCGGCTTCCTCGGTGCCCGGCGTCCGACCCAACCCGGTGGACGAGGCCGTGCGGTGAGGATGAGCACGGCCCGTCGAGTGTGCGACAGGCCCTTCGCACGCTTCCACCAACAGCGCGGCTCGCCCCGCGGTCGAGTTCCGTCGACGACCGGCCCCACGGCCTCCGCTCCGAACCACGAACCCGCGCTGCCCGAGGTTCCCCGCACGCGTGGCGAGCGGTGCGGTTGGCAGGGTGCGGAGGTGGTGACGTGGTTCGACCCAGCGTCGGCCCTCACCGTTTCCTATGGCGATGTACGCGCTGAGCCAGCCGGAGGACAGGTGGTCGTCGCGGCGGCTGAAGACAGTAGCGCCCGATGTCAACGGGTGGGCTGTCGACCACCGCAACGGCGACCGCTCCCCACGGGTCGGATCCGCTGTCCTACAACGTGTCCAGCAACGCGGGCAGCCCGGGCGGCGCGTCGGCACCGCGCGGCGCCTGACCGCGAGCGAACAGGTGGCGGTGGGCCTGCTCCTAGGCACCTGTCGACGCCCCAGGGGTTTGACGACGCCCGACTTCCTGGAAGGATACGGCGCGGGCACGAGGCCGGCCCGGGGGAGGCGGGATACCCATGCGGTTTCGGGTTCTCGGCTCCGTCGAGGCCTACGACGGTGACCGCCGGCTGCCCGTTCCCGGTGGCAAGCCGCTTCTCCTGCTCGCCGCGCTGCTGACCGAGGCCGGTCGGGTCGTCGCGGTCGACCGGTTGGTCGACATCCTCTGGCCCGAGGACCCGCCCGAGACCTGCCGCGCCCTCATCCACACCCACGTCGCCACGCTGCGGCGTGCGCTGAAGGCCGGTGACGAGATCACGACCCGGCCACCGGGGTACCTCCTCCGGGTCGGCACCGACGACCTGGACAGCGCCGTCTTCGAGCGGGACGTCGGCGACGCGCGGGAAGCCGCCGCCGGTGGGCGTGCCACCGACGCGATCCGGACCTACCGCGCCGCGGAGGCGCTCTGGCGGGGGTCCGTCGCCTACGCGGGCGTCGAGGCGGCTCCCGTCGTGGCCGAAGCCAACCGCCTCGACGCGCTGCGGCTGGCCGCCATCGAGGAGCGCATCGACATCGAGCTCGGTCTCGGCCGCGAGCGGGAGCTGGTGTCGGAGCTGACCGGCGTCGTCGCGGCCCGGCCGCACAACGAACGGCTGCGTGCCCGGCTGATGGTGGTGCTCTACCGGCTGGGCCGCCAGGCCGACGCCCTCGCGACCTACGCCGCCGGCCGCGCCGCCCTGGTCGACACGCTCGGCATCGAGCCCGGCCCCGAGCTGCGCGGCACCCACGAGGCGATCCTGCGCGGCGACCCGGTCCTGCTCCCGACGACACCGGACGCCCGGACGACACCGGACACCTCGACAACCGCGGACAAGACAACCGGGGACACTCCAACGGCACCGGGCACCCCGACAACCGCGGACGCCCCGACCACCGCGGAACAGGTACCGAGCCCGCCCGAAGCACCCCCGACGACGCGGGCACAGACCGGCACGCCCGCGCGGCGCGCGCCCGCGCAGCTCCCGATCGTGCCGGCCGACTTCACCGGGCGCGCCACGGCCATCGCCGAGATGGTCGCCATGCTCACCTCGGACGCCGCGCCGACCTGTGTGGTCGCCGGTCAGGGCGGTGCCGGGAAGTCCACCCTGGCGCTGCGGGTGGCGCACGACCTGGCGCCGTCCTTCCCCGATGGTCAGCTCTACGTCGACCTGCGCGGGGCGAGCGGCAGCCCGACCCCGCCCGTCGAGGTGCTGGGCCGGTTCCTGCGGGCGCTCGGGTCCGACCCGGCCGCGGTGCCGGACTCGCTGGACGAGCGTGCCGACCACTTCCGGACCCTGCTGTCCACCCGCCGCATGCTCGTGGTGCTCGACGACGCGGCCGGCGAGGGGCAGGTGCGCCCGCTGTTACCCGGCGGGGCCGGCAACGCCGTCATCGTCACCGCGCGCCGGCGGCTGCCGGGCCTGGCCGGCGCCACCCACGTCCAGCTCGACGTCATGTCCGAGGACGAGGCGGTGGCGCTGCTCGGCCGCATCGCCGGTCCGCAGCGGGTCGCCGCCGAGCCGGACCAGGCCCGGGAGCTCGTGCGGCTGTGCGGGTTCCTCCCGCTCCCCGTGCGCATCGTGGGTGCCCGGCTCGCGTCCCGTTCGTACTGGACCCTGGCGGCGATGGTGGCCCGCCTGGCCGACGAGACCCGCCGGCTCGACGAGCTCGCCGTCGCCGACCAGCAGGTGCGCGCCGGCATCGAGGTCACCTACCGCGGGCTCGACGAACGGTCCCGGGCCGCGCTGCGCGCCCTGTGCTGGATGAGCCTGCCCGACTTCCCCGCGTGGGTCACCGCGCGCCTGCTCGACATCCCCACCGACGACGCCGACCTGGCGATCGAGGCGCTCCTCGACGCCCACCTGATGGCCGTCGTCACGGTCGACGGCGTCGGGCAGCCCCGGTTCCGCATCCACGAGCTCATCCAGATCTACGGCCGGGAGCAGGCCGCGGCGGCCGACCCGCCGGAGCACCGCGCCGCCGCCGTGCGCCGCGTGCTCGGCACCTGGCTGCGGCTGGTCGACCAGGCAGGAGCGCACGCGCCCGGCGGCACCATCCCGTTCGCACCGGAGCTGCCCCGCGACGAACCGGTCGACCCGGTCGACCAGGTCACGGCCGGGCCGAGCGGCACGGCGCCGGCCGCCTGGCTGGAGGCCGAGCAGGCGGCGCTCGTGGCGGCCGTCGAACGGGCCGCCGCGCTCGGGCTGGTCGACAGCGCGGTCGCGCTGGCCACGGCACTGGGCGGGTCGGTGTTCGCGCTCGGCAACCAGTTCGAGGCCTGGCGGCGGACCCACACCGCCGCCCTCGCCGCCGCCCGGGACGCCGGCGACCGCGCCGCGGAGGCGGTCATGCTGGCGCAGCTCGGGCAGCTGTACTACACGCAGGACAACTACGGCCCGGCGCACCAGCACCTGCTGGAGGCGCTGACCACCTTCCGCGAGCTGGGCGACCCGCGTGGCGAGGCGACCGCGCAGGCGTCGCTGGGCTGGATCTGCCGCGAGCAGGGCCGCCTGCCGGAGGCACTGCACTTCCTCCGCCAGGCGCACGCGTACTTCACGACCACGTCGCTGGACCCGGCGATCGGCTACACGGGCCGGCTCATCGGCACCACGCTCTTGGAGCAGGGCGAGTTCGACCAGGCGCGGGCCGACCTCACCGAAGCCCTCGCCGCCTACCGCCGCTGCGGGTCGCGCCACGGTGAGGCGCTGGTGCTGCGCAGCCTCGGCCTGGTCCACCGCGCGGTGGGCGAGCTCGACGAGGCCCTGGCGCTGAGCACGGAGGCGTTGGCCATCCTGCGTGCGATCGGCGACGAGAAGCACGAGGCGTACGGGCTGCAGGCGGTGGCGAAGACCCTGGTGCGACTGGGCCGGGGCGACGAGGCCGGGCCGATGCTCGACCAGGCGATGGCCATCTGCGAGCGGCTCGACGACGCGTGGGGCGTCGCCTTCGTGCTGCGCACCCGTGGCGAGCTGCACCTGGCGGCGGGTCGGCTCACCGAAGCGGAGGACGACCTGACGGGCGCGATCCGCATGTTCGCCGACCTCGACGTCGCCATGATGCGCGCCCGCGCCGAACGCGACCTCGCCCGCGTGCTGGACGCCCGCGGCGACCACGCGGCGGCCGAGAAGGTTCGGGAGAACGCCCTGGCGACGTTCAAGACCCACGGCGCGCGGGAGTTCCGGGAGTAGCGGACCCGGCCGCCCTGCAGCAGCCCTGCAGGATCCCTGTACGCGCCGCTGCCGGTCGCTGTACCGCCGCGCCCACCGTTCGTGCAGGGGTGATGGAGGCGGCCGGGTCATCTTTCGTCCCGAAGCGGGCTGACGACGAGCCCCACCGTGAGGACGAGGACACAACCATGAGCACATCCACGCGATGGCACCGACGGCTCGGCGGCATCCTGCTCATCCCCGTGCTGTTCCTGCTCGGTCTCGCGACCGCGCCGGCGGCGGCCGCGTCGCCACTCACCCGGTCGGCGTCGGCCGTGCCGGACGACCCGCCGCTGCCCGAGTACCCCGGCCTGACGGCGTCCGGGTTGGGCACCACCGCGGTGTCCACCACGTCCATCCCGTGCGCCGACAACGGCGCCGACCACGTCATGACCCGCGCCGAGGCGCTGACCCGGGCCCGCAGCTGGCTCAGCGTCGGCGGCGTGCCGTACAGCCAGGAGCGCTGCTACAAGAACCAGTACGGCGACTACCGCACCGACTGCTCGGGGTTCATCTCGATGGCGTGGGGGCTGGGCGGCTCGGGAAGCGCTTTCTGGACGGGCAACCTGTCCACCCGCTCGTTCCCGATCCCACGCGGTGACCTGAAACCCGGCGACGCGCTGCTGCGGTACACCGGCGACCCGAGCGAGAACCACGTGGCGCTGTTCGTGAAGTGGTCCGACGCGGCGCACACCGAGCCGGTGGTCATCGAGCAGTCGGGCAGCCGCGACACCGTCGAGCGCACGTGGTCGGCGAGCAACGCCGCGCTGTACACGCCGGTTCGCTACGACCACATCGTCGACGCCGCACCGCAACCCGAGTCGGCGCTGTCGTCGCAGCCCGTCGTGCACAACCCGATGGGCGACACGCTCGAGGTCTACAGCGTCGGCGCGAACGGGCACGTGTACGAGAGCTGGTGGCGGGACGGTGCCTGGTCGTCGTGGCACGACTTGGGCGGCACCGGCTTCACCGCCTCGCCGGCCGCCATCCACAACTCGATCGGCGGGACGCTGGAGGTCTACGCGACCGGCGCCGATGGCCACGTCTACGAGAAGTGGTGGCGCTCCGGTGCCGGCTGGTCGGCCTGGGCCGACCTGGGTGGCACCAACCTCACCGGCACTCCGGCCGTCGTGCACAACCCGGTCGGCGACACGCTGGAGCTCTACGCGACCGGCACCGATGGCCACGTCTACGAGAAGTGGTGGCGCTCCGGCTCCGGCTGGTCGGCCTGGGCCGACCTCGGCGGCACCAACCTCACCGGCACTCCGGCCGTGGTCTACAACCCGATCGGCAACACCGTCGAGGTCTACGCGACCAGCAGCAACGGCCACGTGCACGAGAAGTGGTGGCGCTCCGGTGCCGGCTGGTCGGCCTGGGCCGACCTCGGCGGCACCAACCTCACCGGCTCGCCCGCCGCAGTGCACAACCCGATCGGCGACACGCTCGAGCTCTACGCGACCGGCACCGATGGCCACGTCTACGAGAAGTGGTGGCGGGACGGCAGCGGCTGGTCCTCGTGGCACGACCTGGGCGGCACGAACCTGACCGGCTCGCCGCGCGCGGTCTACAACCCGATCGGCAACACCGTCGAGGTCTACGCGACCGGCGGCACCGGGCACGTCCACGAGAAGTGGTGGCGGGACGGCGTCGGCTGGTCGTCCTGGAGCGACCTCGGCGGCACCGGCTTCACCGGGACGCCGTCAGTCGTGCACAACCCGATCGGGAAGACCGTCGAGGTCTACACCCTCGGCACCAACGGGCACCTGAACGAGACCTGGTGGCGGGCCGGCACCGGCTGGTCGGCGTGGACCGACCTCGGCGGCACCGACTTCACCGGCTGAGCACCCGCGCGTCCACATCTCTTGACAGACAGGGGAAATCCCGATGAGACCGAGACTGCCGCGCGTCCTCGTGGCGATGCTGCTCGCCCCGGCCCTGACGACCGTGTTCGCCACCGCGGCGAACGCCGAACCCACCGGCGCCGCACCGCAAGCCGGTGACCTGGCGGCGCAGTACGCGACCGCGTCGTGCGACCCCGGCGGCCCGACCGCCACCGACGCCGCGATCGCCACCCAGCTCAACGGCCAACTCACCGGCAAGCTGGCCGGCGCCATGAACGCCTACCGGGTCTCGTGCGCCCGGATGGTCACCAAGGCCGCCCGGGACCGCGGCCTGGCGCAACGGGCCGCCGTCATCGCCGTCACGACCACCATCGTCGAGTCGACCATCCAGAACGTCGCCGAGATGGTCGACCACGACAGCCTGGGCCTGTTCCAGCAGCGGGGCACGTGGGGCGACCAGAACGAGCGGCTCGACCCGATCTGGGCCACCAACGCGTTCCTCAACAAGATGATCAAGCTGTACCCGGGCAACGCGTGGCAGACCGCACCGATCGGCGAGGTCTGCCAGGCGGTGCAGGTCTCCGCCTACCCGAGCCGGTACCAGCCCGAGGCCGCCGACGCGCAACGCATCGTCACCGCGTTGTGGGACGCGTCGGCCCCGGCACCCGGCGCGCCGGCACTGCCGTCGCAGTCGGTGGTGCGGAACCCGATCAGCGGCGCCCTGGAGGTGTACCGCGTCGGCGGTGACGGCCACGTCCACGAGAAGTGGTGGCGCGACGGCGCCGGCTGGTCGGCGTGGACCGACCACGGCGGCACCGGCTTCACCGGCGAGCCGGCCGCGATCCACAACCCGGCGGGCAACACCCTCGAGGTGTACGCCCTGGGCGCCAACGGCCACGTGTACGAGAAGTGGTGGCGGTCGGCCGGCGGCTGGTCGTCCTGGCACGACCTCGGGGGCGCGAACTTCGTCGGCTCGCCGGCCGCGACCTACAACCCGGTCGGCGGCAGGCTGGAGCTGTACGCCACCGGTGCCGACGGGCACGTCTACGAGAGCTGGTGGCGGGCGGGCGCCGGGTGGTCGGCGTGGACCGACCTCGGCGGCGGGAGCTTCACCGCGTCACCGGTCGCGGTGCACAACCCGATCGGCGGGACCCTGGAGCTGTACGCGACCGCCGCGGATGGCCACGTGCACGAGAAGTGGTGGCGCGAGGGTGCCGGCTGGTCGGCGTGGGCCGATCTCGGCGGCTCCGGCTTCACCGGCACGCCCGCCGCGGTGCACAACCCGATCGGCGACACGCTGGAGCTGTACGCGACCGCCGCTGACGGGCACGTGTACGAGAAGTGGTGGCGATCGGCCGGCGGCTGGTCGTCCTGGCACGACCTCGGCGGCTCCGGCCTCACCGGCACGCCCGCCGCCGTGCACAACCCGATCGGCGGCACCGTCGAGGTCTACGCGACCGGGACCGATGGCCACGTCCACGAGAAGTGGTGGCGGGACGGCGCCGGCTGGTCGGCGTGGACCGACCTGGGTGGCACCGGGTTCACCGGCACGCCCGCCGCCGTGCACAACGCGGGCGGCGACACCGTCGAGGTCTACGCCACCGACGGCAACGGGCACGTCAACGAGAAGTGGTGGCGGTCGGCCGGCGGCTGGTCGTCCTGGCACGACCTCGGCTGACCGACCGGGACTTCACTGCCCGGCGAGGGTGCCCCTGCCCTCGCCGGGCAGTGCGCTGTACCGGCTACAGAAAACGTACAGAAGGCCAGAAGCCCGTCCCTCCACGATCGGGACGTGCCCAAGATCCTGTTGATCTCCGACGAACGCGTGGCGGCCATCCCGGTCCGCGACTGCGGGGAGCTCCTCTGCGACCTTCGTGACATCCCGGCGCTCCGAGCGGCCGTCGCCGATGTCCACGTGCGCACGGGGGTGGCCGACCGGCTCGTCGCCGCGCAGACCCTGCTGCCGCGCGGCGTGCGCCTGCTGGTCGTGGCGGGCTACCGGTCGCCGGCCGAGCAAGAGCGGCTCTTCGCCGAGCACAGCGTCCGACTCACGACCGACCATCCGGAGTGGACGGTGGACCAGGTGCGCACGGCCGCGAGCCGACACATCGCACCGCCGGAGCTGGCGCCACACGTAGCCGGCGCCGCGGTGACCCTGACCCTGTGCACCGACGACGGCGCCGAACTGCCCATGGGCACGGCCGTCGACGCCGACCTCGTGGCGAACGCACGAGCCCTGGTCACCGCGTCCACGATCATCTCGCCGGAGGAGCGGGCGAACCGGAGTGTCCTCAGTGGAGCGATGGGTGCCGTCGAGCTCGTGAACTACCCGACGCTGTGGTGGCACTGGTCCTACGGCGACCGGTACTGGGCACACGTCACCGGACGCCCGTCTGCCCGCTACGGCCCGGTGCCGCCGCCGGGCGAGCGCTGATGACCTACTCCGTCACCAAGTCGGACGCGTCGGTCGCCGGCACCACGGCGTGACGGGAGCCGGGCGGGTCGGCCACCCCGAGCCGCCCGGTCCCGTCGCCGAACAACGCCTCCGCGTCGCCCCACCGCGCGGCGGCGCCCAGTGCCAGGCGGGCGTCCTCGCGGTGGACGAGGCACCACGCCGCGGCCCACCGGTCGCCGGACTCGAGCAACAGGTCCGCGGCTTCCCGGAAGGTCCCCGCCGCACCGGCCGGATCACCCGCGACGTGCCGGGCGTGCGCCAGCCTGGCCAGCGCCGACCCGACCCGGCACCAGTTCCCGAGCCGCCGCTCGACCTCGACGGCCTCCGCGAGCAGCGCGACCGCCGCCGCGTGGTCACCCTGCGCGGCACGGGTGGTCGCGAGGTTGATCAACGTCTCCCCCTCGCCCCAGGCGTTCCCGGTCGCCCGGTGGATGTCCAACGACGCGGAGTGGCAGGCGAGGGACCGCGCGAACTCCCCGCGCCGCCGCAGCGCGTGCCCGAGCGTGGTGCCGAGCAGGCCGCGCAGGTGCTGCCCCACCGGTCCGGGGACGTCGGCCACGAGGTCGAGGCCCCGTTCCAGGTGCCGCACCGCCTCGTCGACGCGGTGCCGCTCCAGCGCCAACACGCCGAGGTTGCTCGACATCCACGCGACGCCGGTGGCGTCACCGGCGCGTTCGGCCGCGCGCAGCGCCACGACGTGCGTGGCCTCCCAGTCGCCCCACAGCCGCCGCACGTAGAGGTACTCGCCCGTGACGGCCGCGAGGCGCCACGCCCCGACGCCCTCGTCGGCCGCGTGCCGGACCGCCGCGACCAGGTTCTCCCGCTCCGCGTCGAACCACGCCAACGCCGCCCGCTGGGTCGCGAACGCGGGACCGTCGACCGGGTGCTCGTCGGGGACGGCCTGGCGGCCCGGTGCCAGCGCGCGGTCCGCCCGGCCGGCGGCGCCGAGGTACCAGCGCAGCAGGCGACGCGCGGCCGCCCGCCGCTCGTCCGGCGCGACCGGCTGGTCGGCGGCGAACAGCCGCAGCAGGTCGTGGAACCGGTAGCGGCCGTCCGCGCGCTCCACCAGGTTGGCGTGCACCAGGGTGTCGAGCACCGGACGCGGGTCGGGCACGTCCAGCAGCGCGCCCGCCGCGTCGAGGCCGAGGTCGGGTCCGCGGTGCACGGCGAGCAGCCGGAAGGCCCGCCGCGCCTCACCGGGCAGCGCGCGGTAGGACCAGTCGAACACCGCGCGCATCGCCGTGTGCTCGTCCCCGTCGGAGGTCGACAGCAGCGACAGCCGGGCGCGGTCGTCCCGCAGCTCCGCGACCAGGTCGGCGATCGCCTCGCCGGACCGGAGGCTCACCAGCTCGGCGGCGATCCGCAACGCCAGCGGCAGGTGGCCGCACAGCCGGCACAGCCGGGCCACGGCGTCCGGCTCCCGCGCCACCCGGTCGCCGAGCACCGAGCGCACCAGGCCGAGGCTCTCGTCGGGGCTCAGCGCGGCCAGGGGCACCCGGACCGCACCGGACCGCACCACGAGGCCGGACAGGGCGTCGCGGCTGGTCACCACGACGGCCGAGGACGGTGACGCGGGCAGCAGCGGCCGCACCTGGGCGGCGTCGCGGGCGTTGTCCAGCACGACCAGCACCGCCTTGTCCGCGAGCAGCGACCGGTAGAGCGCCGCGCGGGCGTGCACCTCGGCGGGGACGTCCGCGGCCGCGACGCCGAGCGAGCGCAGGAACGTCCCGAGCACGTCGGCCGGGTCGAGCGCCGAGCCGCCCGGGTCGTAGCCGCGCAGGTCGACGTACAGCTGGCCGTCCGGGAACCGTTCGCGCGCGCGGTGCGCCCAGTGCACGGCCAAGGAGGTCTTGCCGACGCCCGGAACGCCGGTCACCGCGGACACCACCACGGGGCGCGGCCCCGCCAGGCGGTCGAGCGCGGCGAGCGCGTCCGCCCGGCCCACGAACGGCGTCACGTCCGGCGGCAGTTGGCGCGGGAGCGGCGCGCTCCGCTCCGGCGCCGCGCCGAGGAGCTGCGCGTGGATCCGCCGCAGGCGCGCGGACGGTCGGACGCCCAGTTCCCGGTCCAGTCGGCGGTGGAGCTCACCGTAGGCGTGCAACGCCTCGCCCCGCCGCCCGCAGCGGTCCAGCGCGACCATCAACCGGCCGACCAGGCTCTCGTGGTGGGGGTGCGCGGCGACGAGCGCCGTCAGCTCCGCCACGACCTCGCGGTGCCGACCCAACCGCGCTTCGGCGTCGAACCGCTCTTCCCAGGCGGCCAACCGCGCCTGCTCGAGGTCGTGGCCGAGCGCGGGCACCTCGAGCCCGGCCAGCGCGGGGCCGCGCCACAACGCCAGCGCCTCCTTCAGCGTGGCCACGCGCCGCTCGTCGTCCTGGCCGCGCGCCGCCGCGCACAACGCCCGGAACCGGTGGGCGTCCACGCGGTCGGGGTCGCAGCGGAGCAGGTAGCCGGGACCGTCGCTGATCAGCGCCACACCGGCCCGCGCCGCCCCGGCCGTCGCCAACACCGACCGCAGCCGGCTGATCTGGGTGTGCACGACGGCCCGCGCGGAGCGGGGCGGCTCGTCCGGCCACAGCAACGAGATCAGCCGGTCCACCGGGACGAGCCGGCCGGCCTCCAGCAGCAGCACCGCGAGGACCAGGCGCTGCTTGCGCACGCCGGGGTGCACCGGCCCACCCGCCGTCCGGACTTCCACCGGCCCCAGGACCCCGAACTCCACCCCTCGCCCCTCCCCGGGGGATTGAAGCACAGGACGACCGGGAGGTCGTTGGGAGAAAACCGAAAGGAGGAACGGTCACGGTGTGGTCGGCACGTGCCACGACCACGAAAGGCAGCCCGATGAGACGAATCCCGATCCTTCTGCTGACCGTCCTGGCGACCCTGGGCCTGGCGCCGGCCGCGGCGCACGCGGAAGCCGTCACCGGCTGGGTGTACGTCGTCAACACGGCGACCCGGAAGTGCCTGGCGATCCCCGACGGGACCACCGCGGTGGGCACCAAGGCGGTCCAGTGGACCTGCAACGGCCGCAACGAGCAGAAGTGGCTGATCACCGGCACCGGGCGCAGCACCCTGCGCTACGGCGTGAACTCGAACCTGTGCCTGGCCATCCCGGGTGGGACGACGGAACCCTTCGTCGAGCCGATCATCTGGACGTGCTCGACCAACACCGACCAGCTCTGGTACGGCTTCGACGGCCAGGACACACTGATCCGCAACGCCGCCAGCGGTCTCTACCTCGACGGCGTCGGCAGCGGCACGTCGATGGTGGTCCAGTACTCCTTCATCGGCGACGACCACCAGAAGTGGTACTTCGTGCAGACCACCGCCCCCTGAGGCCACGGGCGGGTGCGCTGCCCCGCGCACCCGCCCCGTCGGGCCGTGTCGCCGTGCGCTTCCTCCAGCCTCACCGCCCACAACGATGGCGATCCCGTCAGGCTGGCCGGCGACGAGTGCGACGTCAGGGGCGGACGAAGCAGATGTTGGACGGAGGCGGGTTGCACTCGTAAGTGGGTTCGGGTGCTTCAAGACCGGTCGTCGTGGTGGTGGTGGTCGTCCAGCGTCGCGTCTCCGTCGTCGTGGTCGGTACGCCGCCGGGAGGCGGCTCTGGCGCCGGTGTCGGGGTGGCGGCCGGTGCGGTCGTCGTGGTGGTCCTCTGCGCCGGCTGACCGGTGGTGGTCACGTCGGTGGAGGCATGGGTCTGCCCCACGGGCTCCGCCGGCGCGACCGCCGTGGTGGAGGTGGAAGTCGCGTCGGCGTGGGGCCCCGACGGCGTGTCACGACGACCAGGGGCCAACGCGACCAGGACCCCCGCCGCGACCACGAGCAACGCCAACGCCGCCACGAGTGCCACCCGGCGCCGCGTCGTGTCGGGATCACGGCGTGCGGGTGCGTCCGACGTGTCGTCGGGTGCCACATCACCCGCCGGCTCGCCCTCCTCGGGAAGCACCCGCTCGACCACCAGGTCCGCACGCGCCTTCACCCACTCGGCGACCACTTCGGGACTCGCGCCACACGCCCGCAGGAACGCCACCAGCAGTTGCTCGCCCGGCACGGTGGTGCGGGCCAACGCACTGTTGAGCGTCGAGGTGGGCAGCACGTCACCAACCTGCGCCGCCCGGCGCTCCAACGCGCGGTAGCTCAACCCGGTCCGGACGCGCAGCTCCCGCAATGCCGCGACGAACTCCGCGGAGTCCGCCGACGCCGGCGGACGCCACCAGGTGTCCATCAGATCTCCCCCTCCGATGACGACGCTGCCCGACCCGCTCCCAGGGTCGGGTGGATCACCCTAGACCTCCGATGGGTGCACCTGCGGCGGGATGTGGGTACGCGGCCAGGGGTCTTGCGGATCATCGACCCCCGGGTTGGCGGACCGCAGCACTGTCCGTGGACCCGCCTACAGCCGCCGCCGACCCGCTGGGGCTCGGCGGCGGCTACGCTCCACACGGCTACGTCCGCAACCCGGGCACCTGGTTCGACCCGCTCGGCCTGACCGGCGGCGAAACCCGGATCGGCCAGAACGGCACACCGCTGGCCGGCGACCCCGAGTCGACCTGCAGGCAGCAGCAGGTCGTGGACGACCACATCCGGGAGACCTGCGACGCCATCCGCCGCTACCGGCCCTGCGGAGGCTCGGGAGGAGGAGCGTGACCGAGCACGACCGGTTCCCCGAGTTCGTCGCGGCGACCGGCCTGCGAGACGTGGACGTGGCCGCGGGCGTGCACGACGAACACGTGCGGCACGAGGTGTACCTGCGCGTGCTGGCCGACGCCACACCACCCGACGACCTTCCGATCATCGCGCGCGTGCTCGACGATCCGGACCAGGTGATGGCGGTGTCCGCCGTCGTGCGGCACCTGGATCGGATGGGCGAGTCGCACCCCGACTTCGACACCTGGGCCGACGCGGTACTGCCCGTGCTCGGCGGTCGCGAGTTCCCCACCCGCCGAGTCGCCGAATGGCTCCTCTACCGGGACCTGGCGGCAGGCGGCGAACCGGACCAGGACCGACTGCGCGAGGCGTCGGACTGGCTGCAGCGCAAGATCGCCGACAACGTGACCAGCCCTGTGGTCCTGGAGGTGTTGGCGGAAGTCGGCCGTACCAAGCGCGTCCGCAACACGGCCAAGTCGAAGATCCGATAACCGCGCCTGCCGACCACTGGTTCTTCGGGGTGCCTGCCTCGCCCACATGTCAGCACGCCAGAACGTGCGAATCAGTGGCACATCGCGGACTGGTTCGGCGTCTGCCGGTGTCGTAGGCCGACATCGTGATCTCGAAGAACGCGCACCGTCATCGGCGCAGCTTCGTCGGCAGGTCGGCGTCGACCGTCCACCCGCCCTCGGGTGCCGGCCCGGCCCGCAGCGTGCCGCCGAGGAGCTGTACGCGCTCGGTCATCCCCAGCAGGCCGAAGCCGTGGTTCACCGGCCGTGCCGGGTCGAGCCGGCCGTCGTCGGTCACGCGCAGTCGCAGCCTGCCCGCGCTCTCCACGACCCGGATCCGCACACGCGAGGCGTTGCGGGCGTGCCGCAGGGCGTTGGTCAGCGCCTCTTGTGCCAGCCGGTAGACCGCCGCGTCGACCTGGGTCGGGAGTTCGCCCAGGTCGTCCGGCAACTCCACGTCGACGACGGGGACCGGGGCGCGGCGGGCGAGGGACACCAGGTCGGCGACGCCGGGCTGGGGGGCGTACTCCGCCGGCGCCCCGTCGCGCAGCACCCGGACCATCGCCCGCATCTCCGCCAGCGTCCGCGACGCTTCCCCTTCGATGACCGCCAGTGTCTCGAGCGCCGCTTCGGGTCGCTGCCCGGCCATCGCGCGGCCCGCCTGCGCCTGCACGGCGATCGCCGAGACGTGGTGGGCGACCGTGTCGTGCAGTTCGCGCGCGAGGCCGACCCGCTCCTGGCCGCGGATCTGCTCCAACGCCCGGCGCCAGCTCTCGGCACGGTAGCGCAACGCCGCTCCGCCCGCCGCCGCCGCGGCCAGGACGCCGAACCCGCCGACGACGTCGGCCGGCCCGACGTGGTCGGGGACCATGCCGATCCCCGCGGCGACCGCCACCACCGCCAGCCCGATCACGATCTCGCGCCCCGAGCCCCAGCGGACCAGCGCGTAGACGAGCACCAGGACGTAGATCATCGTGTCGAGGCCCACGCTCGGGGCCCCGCCCAGCAGGCTCGCCAGCCCCAACGCCATCGCGGTGCCGAAGGCCACCACCACACAGGCCAACGGGTGAGTACGCCGCCACAGCAGCACCGGCGCGAGTCCGACCGCCACGATCGTCGCCAACGGCCGCCAGGCGACGTCGTCCCGCAGGACGCCCTCGAGCAGCGCCGTCACCATCAACACCCCGACCAGGACCCAGTCGCGCGACACCCGTTCGGGAGCGCCCGTGGCGCGGGGCTCGGCCCACAGCGAGCCCAGGGCGTTGGTGATCACCCACCCAGTCTAGGAACCGCCGAGGCGGCGGGGACCGACCGAAAGAACGAGACGCGGCTCCTCCCACGGAACGAGGCCGGCCCGGCCTCTACACCGATGTGCCCGCCGCCGCGCTCGGAGATCGTGGACCTACCGATCACCAACCACAACGGAGCCCACGATGAGAACACCTCAACCCACCACACTGGAAGACCCGCGGATCCCGGTGCGGATCAAGCTCGCCGCGGCGTGGACGAGCTTCATGTTCCTCTACGCCTACGTCGACATCCTCGGCTTCTTCAAGCCCGGAATCGTCACGGACATCCTCGCGGGCGTCGTCTTCGAGTTCGACATCAGCCAGACGTTGTTCATCGTCTTCCTCACGCTCATGGCGATCCCGATCTCCATGATCGTGCTGTCGATGACACTGCCCGCACGGGCGAACCGGATCACCAACCTCATCGTGGCCTCGGTACAGGTCCCCTTCGCGGCGTTCAACGCGGTCGGCGAGTCCTGGAGGTACTTCTACGGCCTCGGCGTCGTCCTGGAACTGATCCTCCTCGCCCTCATCCTGCGGTACGCCTGGACCTGGCCCCGCACCGCACCATCGGCGACCACGGCCACCAGCCCGGACCGTGAAACCGCTCGCGCCCAGTAGCAAGCGACGCGACGATCTCCACGCGCTGTGCGGACCTGAGGCACCTCGGCCAACTGTTCCGCCAAGTCTCACCAACGGTGTCGAGATTGGTCCGCTGTGGACGGTTCCGTCACCAAGACACCGCGTCCTTCTGCCCTGAAGGCACTGCTGTCGGGCGCGCCTGCCCCAATGGGCAGCGAACCCTGCCCGGTGGGGCGGAGACCGGGGTTCCCGGTGGTCCAGCCGGTGTGGTGGTCCTAGCCTCGGTCTGTTGACCCGTTTCCCGCACGCTCCGTCACCTCCGGGGATTCGTGATGACCCAGTTCACTCGGCAACCGCAAGGGCCGGAGGCCGGGGCCAGGACACGACACCCGACGGGGCGGCAGGCCACACCGGCAGGCCCGCAGGCGCTGCTGGCCCTGCAACGCGCGGCCGGGAACCGCGCGGTGCAGCGCACCATCCAGATCGAGCGGGGCTACTACCTGGACTCCCTGCGCAGCCCGGCGGACCGGTTCAAGAACCAGGTGGTCGGCGCGATCGACGCGCTGCTGGCCGGCACCGGCGTCAGCGCGGCCGAGCGGGACGGCCGGATCGTGCTCAACGGTGAGCCCCGGGAGCACGGCGATCCCCGGTACCGGCTCATCCGCGATCTGGTCGACAGCGCCCGCACGGTGACCATCCGGCGGGACACCACCGGCGACAACCGCACCGATGTCGCGGTCACCGGTTCGGGCCGGGCCGCGGTGCGCGCGGGCATCGCGGCGGCGGCCACGACCGGCGCCGACGCGATCGTCTACTTCGACCCGAAGACGGCGATGGAGAACCGCGTGGTCGAGGTGTGGGACGCGGGCCGCGGCCGCCTCGACCGGCGGGAGATGCCCGCCTTCCTGGTGCTCGCCCACGAGTTGATCCACGCCGGCCGGATCATGCGTGGCCGGGCGGCGAACCACCCGGGCACCGGCGCCCGCCAGGTCACCGTCTACCGGCGCGCGGACGGCAAGCTCCAGATCGGGCACCTGGAAGAGGTGCTCACCGTCGGCCTGACCCCGATCGGCGCGGCGGAACTGGAATCCGCGCTGGCCGAGGGCGGCGCCCTCCAAGCGTTCGAACGCTCCGACAAGGCGGACCAGTTGCTCAAACTGGCCGGGGACGTGGCGGCGGACAACGACGTGACGGAGAACGCGCTGCGCACCGCCCTGGGCCTGCCGGCACGCGCGTCTTACGAGACGTACCACCAGGAAGCGTTGACCCCCAAGGGGGGCAACCGGGGCCAGGACGCGTTGAGCCGGCTGGCCGCCGCCGCAGAGCCGGCCATTCCGTGGCGCGTCATCGCCGGTGCCGTGTCCGTGCCGGTTCTGGCCTATCTGCTGTGGTGGTTCCGGGCCGAGTTGTCCGCGGCGTTGCTCGGCGCGGCCGACCAAGGCGCCGACGTGCAGCGCAGCACCTCAGGCGACTGCCCGTCCGCCGCTCCGGCGACGCCCGCCCCGGCCGCTTCCGCACCGGTGCTGCAGCGGTTCGGGATCAACGACCGGACCTGGGGCGAGACCGACCGCGTGCGCACCCTGCGCCAAGGGGTCTACGTGGTGAGCAAGGACGATGAGGCGCTGGTGGTGAAGACCGCCGCGGACACCTCCCCTGCCGCCGAGGTGGTCGGCTCCCAGATCGGGACGGTGGTGGGCGTCAACACCGTGCAGACCGAGGCGATCCGGGTGGACTCCGTCGAGATCACCCGAGCGCTGGCGCACTTCCGCCGGCTGGGTGCGCAGGGGAACACCCTCGCCGACGCGATCGGCGGGACGAAGCACGGTCAGATCCTGGTGATGCCCTACATCAAGGGCGTCGACCTGAAAGACGCGTCGAGCCAGTGGAAGGCGGCCGACGAGGAGACCCGCGGCGGGTGGGTCAAGGAACTCGGCCGGGTGTGGCTGCTCGACCTGCTGATCCACAACCCCGACCGGCACCCGGAGAACCTGCGCCTCGGCGAGGACCGCAAGATCCACGCGATCGACCAGGTGGTGGGTGTGAACGCTTACTACGATTTCGGCGGTGAGAAGCTCGAGGGCATGCTCGCCGATCTCGACCAGGCGAAGCGGAAGTTCTTCACCAAGCTCAACAACGACCTCGACGGCTTCACGATCAGCCCGGACGTCTACCTGCCCAAGTTCGACGAGGGCGTCGAAGAGGTGCACCGTGTGATCAAGGCGGTGGATCCGGCCAAGCAGGTCGAAACGCTCTTCGCGATGAACACCGGGGAGAAGGTGCAGGTGCCCGGCATCCGCAGCGGCCAGGAAGTGCTCAGGAAGCTGATCACGTCCTGACCACCGCCGCACACCCCTTCACCGGTGGAGATCGACCACCGGGGTGTCCTGGGGGCTGAATCAGGTGGGGGTCAGGGGGAACCCTGATGGCGGGGCGCGCGGCGGCGGGCAGGCTGGAGTTCGTCAAGGGGATCCGCAGTGCGAGGAGAGTCATGAGCGAGTCCAAGTCCGAGTCCACCCGTGCCGCCCTCGACTCGGTGGTCGACACCGTTCGCGGGCTCGTGAGCGAGGGCATCAACCGTCGTGTCGTTGTCCGTGACCGCAAGGAGGACGTGGTGCTGGAGGTGCCGGTCGCTCTCGGACTGGTCGCGGCGCTCGCTGCTCCGGTCGCCACGACCATCGGTGCCGGTGTCGCGCTGGCCCGCAAGTGCGACATCACGATCGAGAACCGCCGCCGGCCCGGTAGTCAGCCCGCGACGACGGTCGAGACCGACCACGTGTGACGAGCGGCCACGTCCGCTACCGCCTCACCCGACGCCGCCGCCTGGTCGACGGTGGCCCGGACCCGATCACCCGCAAGACCTCGTCGCCCGTCCCGCCGGTCCTGTCGACCGACTTCGCGGTCGCAGCCACGGCATGAGTGGATGGCGGGTTGGGGCACGCGGGCCGTGCGCGGGAGGATCGGGCGGTGCACGGAAACGAGACGCGCCTGCGGGTGACGTTGCTCGGCACCTTCGAGGTGTGCCGCGGTGACGCCGTGGTGGCCGTTCCCGGTGCCCGGCTGCGCAGCCTGGTCGCGCGGCTGGCGCTGGCGGGCGGCCGGCCGGTGGAGCCGGGCGTCCTGGTCGGTGCGCTGTGGCCGGGGGAGCTCCCGGCCGACCCGGTGAACGCGTTGCAGTCGTTGGTCTCTCGGCTGCGTCGGGTGCTCGGCGGGGCCGGCGCGGTCACGCAGTCCGAGGGCGGCTACCGCCTCGACGTCACGGAGGACGACGTCGACGTGCTGCGGTTCGAGCGGCTGGCCGCGCTCGGTCGCGCCCGGCTGCGGGCCGGCGATCCGCCGGCGGCGGCCGAGTTGCTGGGTGAGGCGGTGGCGCTGTGCGGCGATCCGTCGGTGATCGCCGCGGTCGCCCCGGCGGTCGCGACGCGGTTGGCCCGCACCGCGGTCGAGGCCGGCGCGGGTTTGGCCGAGGCGGAGCTGGCGCTGGGCCGCGCCGACGACGCCGCCGGCCGGCTGAGCGCCCTGCTCGCCGAGCACCCGGCGGACGAGCGGGTGGCCGCGCTGCAGATGGACGCGCTGGCCGCCCAGGGCCGCCAGGCCGAGGCCCTCGACGTGTACGAGCGGGTGCGTGAAGCCCTCGCCGACCGGCTCGGCGCCGACCCCGGCGCTGCCCTGCGCGAGCGCCACCTGCGCCTGCTGCAGTCGCCCGCTCCCGCTCCCGAGGCGCCGGCGAGCACTCTGCCCGCCGCCCTGACCAGCTTCATCGGGCGTGACGACGACCTCGCCCGGATCGACGCGCTGCTCACCCGCGGGCGCCTGGTCACGGTGGTCGGGCCGGGTGGGGCGGGCAAGACCCGGCTCGCGGTCGAGGCGGGTCGCCGCTACCGCCACGAGTACCGCGACGGCACCTGGCTGGTCGACCTCGCCGCGGTCACCGAGCCCGCCAAGGCGGGCTCGGCGGTGCTGGCCGCGATCGGGCTGCGGGGCACCGCGCTCTTCGAAGCGTCCGGCTGGATGCGAGCCGGGGGCAGCGAGCTGGACATGCTCACCGACCGGCTCAACGGTCGGGAGTGCCTGCTCGTGGTGGACAACTGCGAGCACCTGGTCGACGCCGTCGCGCACCTGATCGCGGCGTTGCTGCCGCGCTGCGCGGGGCTGCGGGTGCTGGCGACCAGCCGCGAGCCGCTCGCGATCGACGGTGAGGCGCTGGTCCCGCTCGGCCCGCTGGCGCTGCCCGCCCCCGACGACGACCTCGAGGACGTCCGCCGGAGCGCGTCGGTGCGCCTGCTCACCGAACGGGCCGCGGCGGTGCGCCCCGGTTTCGACGTCGACGAGCGGACCCGCGCGGACGTGGTCCGGCTGGTGCGCGGCCTGGACGGCATGCCGCTGGCGCTGGAGCTGGCCGCGGCCCGGATGCGGACCCTGTCGCCGGCCGAGCTCGCCGCCGGGCTGTCCGACCGGTTCCGGCTGCTCGCCACGGGCCGCCGGGCGGCGTCGCCCCGGCACCGCACGCTGCGCGGGGTCATCGCCTGGAGCTGGGACCTGCTCGACGAGGACGAGCGCACGGTGGCCGAGCGGGTCGCGGTCCTGCCCGGTGGCGTGACCTCGGAGTCGGCTGCCGCGGTCTGCGCGGGCACCGCGGTGCTCCCCGATGAGGTCCCCGAGCTGCTCTCCGCGCTGATCGACAAGTCGTTGCTGCACCTGGCGCCCGATGCGGGCCGTTACCGGATGCTCGAGACCCTGCGCGAGTACGGGATCGAGCGGCTCGCCGAGCGGGGCGTGCTCGACGCCGTCCGGGATCTCGCCGCCCGCTACCTGGCCACCCTGGTCGCCCGCGAGGAGCCGCTGCTGCGCGGCCCCGACCAGCTCGCCGCACTGCGCGTGATCTCCACCGAGTACGACAACGCGCTCGCCGCCCTGCGCCACCTGTGCGACACCGGAGACGCCACCGCGGCCGTCGGGCTCGCCAGGGACCTCTCCTGGTACTGGCAGGTGCTCGGCCGGCATGCCGACGCGGCGTACTGGCAAGGGGAGGCGCTGGCGCTACCTGCCGAGGGGCCCGCGCTGGACCGCGATTCCGCGGAGGCGATGCTTCTGCTCAACCGCATCAACGCCCGCTCACCGCTGGCCATCGAGGGCCTGGACGAGAACGAGTCCGCGCTGCGGGCCGTGGCCGATCGCCTGCTCGCCCACCCGTCGCTGCCCGGCGTCACCGCCGTGCTGGCCGCGATCACGCTGCACTTCCTGCGGGAGCACGAGGCGTCGCTCGCCCTGGTCGACCGTCTCGTCGACGGCCCCGACGTCTGGCTGTCCGGGCTGGCCCACCTGTTCCGGGCCTCGTTCGCCGAGAACGAGGGCGACCTGGACCAGGTGCGCGTCGACGTGGCCGCGGCTCTCGACGCCTTCGGCCGGACCGGCGATCGCTGGGGGATGGCCTCCGCGCTGCCGATGCGCGCGATGCTGCGGCAGTACGACGGGGACCTCGACGGGGCGTTGGCGGACCTGCGGGAGGCCAGGGCACAGGCGCGGGAATTCGGTTCGCCGAGCCTGGCCGACGAGATCTTCCTCGACGTTCGCTGGATCGAACTCCACCTGCGCCGCGGCGAGGACGCCTCGGCGAGGGCGATGCTCGACGCGGTCCGCGAGCGGGCGGAGCGATCGGCGTCGCCGGAGCTGGTCGTCATCGTCACCGCGCTCGAGGCCGGCACCTGGCTGCGGCTCGGCGACCTGGACCGCGCGCAGGCCCGCATCGAGGTGGCCGAGGCGGGAGTGGCAGGCGAGTCCTCGGTCGGCGGCGACCACGCCCGGGCGATCGTCGGCTCGGTGCGAGCCTCGCTGTCCGTGCGGCGGGGCGACGCCGAGGGCGCCGAGGTGGCGCTGGCCCGCGCGTACGCGACGGCCCTGGCGAGCCGGGACCTGCCGATCATGGCGCTGGTCGCCGTGGCCGGGGCCGAGCTGGCGGAGCTGCGGGGGCGGCACCGGGACGTGGCCCTGCTGCTCGGCGCGGCGTCACGGCTGCGCGGCACCCACGACCGCAGCGACCCGCGGATCCAGGCGATGGTCACCCGCGGCCGCACGGTGCTGGGCGAGGACGTCTTCGCCGCGGCGTACCAAGGCGGTTGGCACTTGGACGGGAAGACGGCCTCGCTCCAGGTCGCCCCAGCGCGGACGTGAGCCCTACTCCCGGAACAGCTCCAGGTCGAACGCCTCGGCGATCGCCCGCTGACCCGCGTCGCTGGGATGGATGCCGTCAGCGGACACGAACTCCGCGCGCATCCGCACCGGTTCGGCGGGGCCCGGCGCGCGGGTGGCCGCCTCCAGGTCGACCACCGCGTCGAACTCGCCGCTGCCGCGGATCCAGCGGTTCACCTCCTGGCGCATGCGCTCGAGCTCCGCGGTGAAGAGGAACGTGCCGCCGATGGGGAGCAGCGTGCAGCCGATGATCCGCAGGCCGTGCAGGTGCGCGCGGCCGATCAGCATGCGGTAGCCGACGATGATGTCCTCCGCCGTCGCACGCTCGCTCTGCGGCATGCCCGGCATGAAGCCGAAGAACATGTCGTTGAGCCCTTCGGACAACACCACCCAGCGCACGCCGGGCCGGGCCAGCACGTCGCGGTCGAAGCGCGCCAGCGCACTGGCGCCCATGCCGTCGGTCTCGCGCAGGACGCGGTTGCCCGCGATACCCATGTTGATCACCGCACGCGGCGGCACGTCCTCCCATGCGGCCAGCCTGCGCGCCAGCGCCGACGGCCACGACGCGTCCGCGTCCGGCGTGGTCTCCATCCCGTCGACGACGGAATCGCCGATGGCGACGACGGTGGCCGCCGTGGACCCCGCCAGCACGTCGACACCAGCGAGCCACAGGTAGGACTGGAACGCGGTGGCGTTGCGCAGGTTCCGCGCGGCGGTCTGGTCGCCGGGTGCGAGCCACGCCGTGCGCAGTCCGACCTCGTGCGTCGTGGGAATGACGTCCTCGTCGGGGATGTGCAGCGAGACCACCAGATCGGTCTGCGCGGGCACGTCGTACTCGACGGGGTCGCTGTGGATGTGCGCGCCCGTCGGCAACACCACCGTGGCGCGCCCGCCGAAGGTCAGTGCGCGGGCGCTGCCCGCGTGGATCGCCGAGCCGCGCTCGTGCCGCGCGATCCACGCGGCATCGATGCGCACCGGCGCGTGCCCGAAGGAGTTCGACAGCGCGACGCGCACGGCCGTGCCGCCCGCGGTGGCACGCGCCACCATGCGCACGGTCTGCGCGCCGACCTTCGTCGGAGCCCAGGGCGGTTCGTCCGCCTGGAGCGCGGAATCCTGTGCCGACGCGTCGTCGTCCGGCAGACCCGGCATCTGCGGCCCTCCACCGGACTCGGCAGGTCGCGCCAACTGCTGCGCCGTGCCCCAGGTGGCGATCCAGTGCCCCCGGCTCGCCGGGATCGTCCTCGTTGCCATGTCGGAGCTCCCGTTCAGAACCAGCGCGTGAGCGCCGCGTCGAGTGGTTTGGCCGACGCTTCTGTCCACGCGACGCAGCCGTCGGGACGGACGAGCATCGATGGCCCTTCCTTGGTGTGCACGTGGTGCACGTTCGGTGGCAGCGACCGCGCCGAGGGCGAGACGAACAGGCCACCACCCTGTTCCGCCCGCGCGTAGAGCCGCTCTTCGCCGCCGTCTGCGAGCGTGAGGAGCTGGTCCTTCACGAGAGTGCCGACGAGCGGGTCGTCGTCGCCGAGGTCGTAGCGGATGCCGACACCCGAGAGCATCTCGCCGATGTGGCGGTTGCCTTCGGGCAGGGTGATCAGGTCGCTCACGATGGTGCGCAACGCGCTCGTGAGCGGGTCAGGACGCATCAGCGCGACTTGCGCGCGGGTGTTCTCCAGGACGCGCGCACCGACGGGATGGCGCTCAGCGGTGTAGGAGTCGAGGAGGTGATCACGCCCTTTCACCGCCGCGGCGAGCTTCCAGCCGAGGTTCGCGGCATCGACGAGTCCGAGGTTCAGGCCCTGGCCGCCGAAGGGCGAGTGGACGTGCGCGGCGTCGCCCGCGAGCAGGACGCGGCCCCTGCGGTAGGTCGTCGCCTGCCGCGCGTTGTCGGACCAGCGCGTCGCCTTCGACATCGACAGGACCCTGACGTCGGTGCCGCTCACGCGCCGGATCGACGCCTCGACCTCGGCCCGCGTGACCGGCGCGTCCCGATCCGGCGGCGGCCCGTCGAACTCCGCCGTGAAAACGCGACCCGGGATCGACGTGATGAGACCGCGCGGCGTTCGCCGCCACCCCCTCGCGAGCTTCTCCGGCGCGTCGAACTCGACGAGCGCCTGGTAGCCGGTGATGGTCGGATCCGTACCGGGGAACTCGAAGCCGGCGAGCTTGCGGACGCGGCTCCGGCCACCATCGCAGCCGACCAGGTACGTCGCGCGCAGCAGGCCCGCGCTCGTCCGCACGGTCACGCCGTCCTCGTCCTGCTCGAGGTCCTCCACCGCGACGCCACGACGGAT
The DNA here is from genome assembly GCF_003634995.1 of Saccharothrix variisporea. GTDB lineage: Bacteria > Actinomycetota > Actinomycetes > Mycobacteriales > Pseudonocardiaceae > Actinosynnema > Actinosynnema variisporeum. The sequence goes on from NZ_RBXR01000001.1 coordinate 2,750,875, forward strand.
CTCGATCCCGAGCTCGCCCGCCCGCGCGGTCAGGATCCTCTCGAGCGCCTCCTGCGGCACCATGCGGCTGTGGCGCTCCGGGTCGCGTTGGAGCTCCTGCTCGATCACGAACAACGCGGAGAAATGGCCTCCCGGCTTCTTCACCGGCCCGGATCCGGCACGTGCCGCCTTCGCCATCGGCATCATCACCTGTTCCTCCTCGAGCGCCCGCGCGAACCCGCGTCGCTCCAGCGCCTCGGCCCCCACCGCACCGATCGCCGCGGCCTTGATCCCGCGGTCGGGCTCCACGAGCCGCTCCAGCACGAGCGGCTTCACCCCCGCTGTCCCGAGCTCGATCGCGAGGAAGAGCCCGACCGGGCCCGCACCGACGATGACAACGTCGTGCACCACAAGATCGCTCATGCCTTGTCCTTCCGCCTCGGGCCGGGGCCGTGCCGGCTCCGCCCTCGACACGCACACTGCCGCGGCCCGCCGGCACCGCCCGCACACGCCGCCGGCACGCCCCTGGCAGCCCGCCGTCACCGGCCCAGGACGTCGGCGGTCAGCGCTTGGACCACTTCCGGGTGCCGGGCGGCGACCAGCGGCAGGGCGGCAGGCCAGTCGAGCAGGTGGAGGATGTGGGCCGCCGCGTGCGCGCCCGGGTCGTCCAGCAGGGCCGCCCACGCCCGCGCCTGCAGGGCCGGGGGCTCGACGGTGTCGACCAGCGACCGGGCGCGCGTCCGGTCACCGTGGCGCAGGGCGGCGGTGATCAGGTGGGACACCGTGCGGGCCCGGCGAGGGGCGTCGGCGATCCGGTCCGCCCACGGCAGGAGGTCGGCGACCCACGACCGCGAGGACCCGGTGGTGATGGCGGCCAGCGCCTCCACCAGCTTGTCGCGGTAGCGGCCGGCGGGGAGGTCGGCCAGCAGGGACAGGGCACGCGGCACGTCACCCGCGACCGCGACGGCCTTGACGACGAACCCTCGCGCTTCCCAGGCCCGCACCGGGTCCGTGATCTCGCCGACCAACGACAGGGCGCGGTCGAAGTCCTCGGTCGCCGCCACCGCCTTCACCGCCGCCACCATCGCCACCGACGTGCCGACCGACCGGGCGTGGGCCACCGCCTGGTCGAGATCGCCCAGGCCGGCCATCGTCGTCACCACCGCCGCGTCCAGCCGCACCCGGTGCGCCGCACCCTGGATCTCCTCGATCGCGGCGGTGGCCCGGAACAGCAGCGACCGGTTCGTGCGGGCGAGTGCGAGCAGCCCGCGCGCCCGCGTGAACGCGTTCGGCGTGCGCCTGATCAGGTCGTCGAGGGCGAGCGGTCCCCGGTCGGGGTCGGGTGGATCGGGCGCCGTGGTGCGGGGCGTCCCCCGGCCCTCGGCCTCGACGACGTCGAGCAGGGCCCGGACCGCCTCGGTGTCGCCGATCTCGTCGTTCGCCGCCACCAGGGCCGCGAGCGCCGCGTCCCGACGCCGGTCGTCCACGAAGTCGCGGGCCATCCCCTCGGCCACGGCGGCGATCCGCTCGGCCGCCGCGGTCCTCCCGGCCGACGCGGCGGCCTCCCCCAGCGCGACCAGCACCGCGGGGGACCCCGGGGCCAGGGTGCCGCACAGCGTTTCCGCGTGCTCCCAGCGGCCCAGCAGTGCCGCCGCCCGCACGACGTGCGCGACCGCGTCCGGGCCCAGCGGGCCGGCGCGTTCCGCGCGGGCCAGCCGGTCGAGGTCGTCCGTCGCGACCGCGAGGTCCGCCAGCGCCGCGGCCTTGAGATCCGGGTCGGTGATGCCCTCCGCGAGCCGGTCGGCGGTGTCGATCAACTCCGCCGCGTCCGGGTCGCCCGCGCGGGCGATCGCGGCGCGGGCCCGCGATCCCCAGCGCGGTTCGTCCACGGCCTGCAGGAACCGCCTGGCCAGTGCCAGGTCGCCGAGCGCGGCGGCGGCGCCGGCGAGCCGGGCCGCGGCTTTCCCCGATGCTCCCGCGTTGTGCTCGGCCAGCGCCTCCAGCAGGGCCCGCGCCTGGCCGGCGATCTCGTCCCGGTGCGTGACCACCGCCAGTTCAGCGGTCGCCACCGCCCGGTCGACGCCGCCGAAGACGCGGTCCACGACCACGAGCGCGTCGGCGACCGCCCCGTGCCGCGCCAGCGCGACCGCGATCCCCGCGAGCGCTTCGTCCCGGTGCTCGATGCCGTCCACCCCGCGCAGGACCTCGTCGGCCCGGTCGAACTGGCCCCGCTCGGCCAACGCGACGCACAACGCCACCGCCGAGGCCGGGTCGGCCGGCACCTCCACCCTCCTGGTCCGGCCCAGCGCCGCCCACAGCGCCGGCAGGCGGGACGGGATGGTCGCGTTGCGGTCGGTCAGCCGCTCGCGGTGGTAGGACAGGCGGGCCAGGACCACCGCGTCGGGTTCGGCGGTGGCGAGCACGGCGGCCTGGGCGGCGGTGATCTCGCCCAAGGCGCCCAGGTCGCTGCCGGACAGGCTCAGCATCCGGTCGTGCCGCGCCGGGTCGATCGCACAGGCCACCACGCGCGCCACCTCCCCGGTGGCCACCAGGAGGCGGAAGTAGCCGCGCAACAGGTACTCGGGTGTGTCCTCCGGCCAGCCCGCGGCACGGTGGCGGTCGGCCCAGGCGTGCAGGCGGGCGCGGTAGCCGGCCAGGCCCGCGGGGCCGAAGCCCTCCTCCGCGGTGGTCTGCAACTCCTCGTGGCCCAGCAGGTAGATCGCGGTCTCCGGGTGCCAGTGCCCCGGCCGCACGTCGAACGTGCGGCCCGCCACCGTCCGCAGCAGCGCCCGGACGTCGCGCTCCCCCCGCCCGGTCAGCTCACCGAGGTCCCGGGCGCTCAACCCGCCACCCGCGGCGGTGAGCAGGCCCAGCAGGTCGCGGGCGGCGGGGTCGCCGCCGAGCAGGCGGTCGAGCTCCAGCTCCATGTCGTCGCGCAGCACGAGGGCGTGCGGCGAGGGCGGGAGGTCGTGCGCCACCGCCGGATCGCGCAACGGGTGGTGCGGGCCGACGTCGGCGGGCGGCGGCGGGTTGGGCCTGCTGGTGACCACCACGCGCATGCCGGCGGCGAGCCGGGTCGGCAGCAGGGCGGCGATGCTGTGCGAACGGGCACCGACGACGAGGCCGCGGTCCTCGTCCAAGCCGTCCACGACCAGCACCAACCGCTCGCCCCGGTCCCGGCACAGCTGCGCCGCCTCGGTCACCATCCCGATCAGGTGCGCCTCGCGGGTGGCCTCCGACACCGCGACCGGCATCGGCTCGCCGAGCAGTTCCGCCAGCTGCTCCACCAGGACGTCCACGAACGCCGCCCGGTGGTCCTGGCCCGCCAGCCGCCCGGTGACGAAGAACGACACCACCCGCACACCCGGCGGCGGGTCGAGCACGAAGCACGCCATCAGGGCGGATTTGCCCGCCCACTTCGGAGCGCGCCACCACAGGTAGTCGTGTGGCACGTCGTCGTCGGTGCAGAACCGGTGCAACCAGGCCATCTCCGCCGCCCGCCCCAGCAGCTCCGGCGGGGCGATCTGCCGGACCTGCTCGCGGTAGCGCGACCGGGCGAGCGGCGTGGGGGTGTGCGAGATGTGCACATCACCGCTGATGTCACGGGCCTGCACGACAGGGCCGAACGCCGTTCCCCCGACGTCGTTGTGGTGTTCGACCATGCTCGTATTGTCGTCACCACGCACGGCCGCCGGACATCCGCACAACAGCCGAACGACCGGAAGGCGGACTCGAGCCTCGGCAGACCAGGTGCGGCAGGTGGTGATTGATCGTTCCGCGGTGGCGCCGACCCCGGGAAGGTCGGGAACACGCCACCCCGGTCAGGCTTGGGCCGCGCGTGCCGGGGCAGCAGTTGCTACCCGAGGTTGATGTGGACGCCGTCGCTGTGCACCTGTCAGGCGGCGTCGGTCTCGATGGTGAACGTGCGGACGGCGCGCACGCAGGTGTCGAGGAGTTCCTCGGCGGTGTCCGCGCCGACGATCAGGAAGAAGTACCAGTCGGACGGCCCGGTCAGCCTGGCCCGTTCACCGATCGACCTGCGCCGGTGCCAGGTGATGGTGCCCGGGAAGGCCAGCAGCTCCTCGTCGGTCGGTACCCCGGTGATGACGCCGGGCTTCGTCGGCCGGATGCTGACCCCGCCGATGTGCGCCTTGGCCCGGTTCAGCGGCGGGATGCCTCCGGTCAGCACGGAGTCGGCGAGCAGCGACCAGGTGGAACGGCCGTGGAAGGCGCCGATCATGTACTGCACCCAGGCGCCTCCCGCGCGCGTGGCGATCTCGGAGAAGACCAGTTCCCCGTCCGGGCGCGAGAACACCTCCAGGTGGGTCGGTCCGTCCTCGATGCCCAGCGCCGGGTTGATGCGCGCGTGCATGTCCCTGAGCCTCTCGTACAGCCCGGGGTGCTCCTCCGGCGCGAGGATGATCGAGCCGTCCAGCGCGTTCTCCAGGACCGTGATCCGTGGCCGCAGGTAGCGGTGCACCAGGAACGTCAGCTCCTTCCCGCCGGACCAGATCGCGTCCACGCACACCTCGTCGCCCGGGACGAACTCCTCGACGATGAGTTGGCGGGACCGTTGCGCCTGGTCGAACGCCAACCCGGTCGCGGCCGGACCCAGTTCGGCGGGGTCGTCGACCTTCACGGTGGAGCTGGTGCCGAAACCGGCCGCCGGTTTGACGATCAGCGGCGCGGTCAGTTCCCGCGCGACCGCGGCCACGGTGTCCGCGTCGTGGGCGTCCGCCAGCGACCGGAACCCCGTCACCGGCACGCCGGCCGCGGCGACGAGCTGCTTCATCAGCCGCTTGTCCCGGTACGCGACGTGGAACCGGGGGTCGGGCGGAGCGTCGTCGAGCAGCTGTCGCAGGTATCCGGCGCCGAACTGGCTCAGCTCGTCCTGGCAGCACACGCGGATGACCGGTGCGCCGGTGAGCCGCAGGTCGACGGCGACCGCGGACAGCTCGGCCAGCGAGTCGAAGCTGCCGACCGTGTAGACCTTGCGGCACCGCGCGAGCAGCGCCTGGTCCGGCGACTTGTACACGACCTCGGCGCGTTCCAGCACCAGGCAGACGTCGACCTCGCGTCCGGCGCGGGCCGGTGAGTCCAGCAGCGCGGCGAGCAGCTCCGGCTGGTACTTGCAGACGACGACGGTGCAAGGACCGGTGTCGCTAGGGCGCTCGACCGTCATCGGCCACCTCCAGGTTGAGCAGTTCCTCGATCCCCCGCCGGTCGGCCTTGCCGCCGGGGAGCAGCGGCAGGGCCGGGACGGCCAGCACCCGGTCCGGCATGTCGGACCCGAGCGCGGCGTGCAGCGGACGGCGCAGCCCGGCAGCCGCGTCCGGGGAGGGGCCCTCGACCACCAGGACGACGTCGCTGGTCGTGAGCTGGACGCAGCACGCCGCCCGCACCGCCGGCAACGCGGTCGCGGCGGCCTCGACGCGGGCGAGGTCCACGAACGTCCCCCTGCGCTTGACCAGCGAGTCCACCCGGCCGGCGATGACCAGGTTCGACCCGTCGTCGACCCGTCCGCGGTCGCTGGTGCGGAACCGGGTGACGCCGTCGGCGCGGCGCAGCCGGTCCAAGTCGTCGTCCGAGCACGTGTCCGGGAGGTAGCCGAGCGAGCCGTCCGGTGTGGTGATGACGACCTGCCGGAAGTCCGTCGTCCCCGACGACGCGATGTCGTCGAAGGTGACCGCGGTTCCGGGCAGCGGCTTGCCGACCGGTTGCAGACCGGGGTCGCACTCGTCGGGGACCTCGTACCCGAACTTGGCCAGCGTCGTCTCCGACGGGCCGTAGAGGTTGACGACCCTCGTCGACGGAGCCGCCCTCCGCCACCGCCGCACGTGCCGCCCGTACAGCGGTTCACCGGCGAACAGCGTGTGGCGCAACGAGTCCACGGTCGTCGACGGGGCGTCGGCGAGCCAGCGCGCGCTCAGGCTCGGCACCGCGTGCACCACCTCGATCGCGTGTTCGGCCAGCCACGGCAGCACCGCGGCCGGCACGGTGCGGACCGCCGGGGCGGCGATGTGCAGCTCACCGCCGGAGCACAGGGGGAGCAGCAGATCGCGGTAGACCACGTCGAACGCCGGGGACGTCAGCATCGCCACCCGCGTGCCCGGAGCGAGCCCCAACTCGCCGATCTCCCAGTCGATGAAGGCCAGCAGCCCGGCCGCGCTGCCCACGATGCCCTTCGGCGTCCCCTGGCTGCCCGAGGAGAACACCACGTAACCGGCGCCGGCCGGCAGGGATCGCCCGTCGGGTGCGCCGGTCGGCTCGATCTCGCCGGTCTCCACCCGGAGCACGGCCGCCGGCCGTCCCGCGGCCAGCACGTCGGCGGCACGGGTCGGTTGCCGGTCGTCGACGAGCAAGGGCACCAGCCCGGCGGCCCGGACGCCGAGGAAGGCCGCGGGCAGGGCCTCCCCGTCACCGGCGGGCACCGCGACCAGCGAACCGGGCGGCAGGCCGGACGAGGCGCAGCGGTCCCGCCACCGTTCCACCTGCCGGACCAGGTCCCGGTAGGTCAGCCGACCGTGCGCGGTGACCACGGCCGTGTGCTCGGGGTGGCGCGCGGCGGTGCGCACGACCCTGTCGACGACCGGGCAGGCTGCGGCCGTGCTCACGGCGCTACCGGCTGCCGGCCGCGTCGATGCGCTGGACCAGGAGGTCGGCCAGTTCGGCGAGCGACGTGGTGTCGAAGACGTCCTCGATCGCGCACTCGACGCCGAGCTCCTGTTCGAGCGTGCCGGCCATCCCCATCGCGGCGATCGAGTCGAACCCGGCCTCGATCGGGTCGAGCGTCGGGTCGACGTCCGTGCGGAAGGCCTGCCGGGCGGCGGCGAGAACTGAGGCGAGCACCCGGTCGGCGAGGTCGTCGCTCTCTGCGGTGTCCATCGGTCGTCCTTCCGCGCTCATGTCGACGAACCCGTCGTCGTGTCGGCTTGCGTTGGTTCCGGTTCGGCTTCCTGCCGGGTGCGCTCGCCCCAGCCGGCGATGGCCGGTCCGAGCAGGCCGAGCACGAGGAGGAGCACGCCGAGTCCGATCCACCCGGTGCTGCCGAAGCTCAGCGTGACGCCGAGCAGCAGGGCCGGCGCGGCGGCTTTCACGACTCCGGACGTGGTGGTGGAGAGCCCCTGGTACTGGCCCTGGGCGTGGGCGGGAGGGAGTCCGTACTCGAAGGCGAACGTGCCGGACGCGTGCCAGATCTCGCCCAGCGTCAGCAGGACCATGCCCGCGATCAGCAGCAGCAGTGCCACCCACGAGGACACCTCCGCCATCAGGCTGAGCGCGACGCACCCGAGCAGCAGGACCAGGCCCGCCCGGCGCAGCGCGACACCACCGTCCCCGACGGTCTGGACCTTGGAGCCGAGCCTGACCTGGAGCAGCACGACCATCACGGTGTTGAGGACGAACGCCACTGTGATGCCCCAGGCCGGTGCGACCGTGTGGGACACGATCCACACCGGGATCAGGATCTCCAGGATCATGCTCTGCAACATCATCGCGCCGCCGACGAAGGTGTAGGCGACGAAGGGCAAGTCCCGCAGCGCGATCCACCTCGGTGCCCGCGTGCCCCCGGTCTGCTTCGGGGGCCGTGGCGGCGCCGGCAGCCTCGGCAGGCGCAGGAGCAGCAGTCCCGCGCTCAGTTGCGCCAGGACGAACAGGACCAGCAGCACCCGGTAGGCCAGTGGCCCGCCGATGTCGACGCCGATCCCGGCCACCAGCGTGCCGAGCGCGACCCCGCCGTTGGCGACCACCCGGACCTGGGAGCGCAGGGTGACCGTCTGCTCGCCGCCCACCCGGCGCATCAGCGCCCCCGCCGACGGGAGGTAGGCCGCGAAGCTGAAGGTGATCACGGACTGGGCGGCGAGCAGCGTCCAGGAGTTCTGCACGAACAGGAACCCGACGCCCGCGGCGCTCAGCCCGAGCAGACCCGACAAGGCCACGCGTCGCGGACCGATCCGGTCGGCGAGATCACCCGCCGGCACCGAGAAGGGGATGGCCAGCAGCCCCGCCACCATGAACGCCACACCGACCTCGCCCGCGGCGATGCCGACGATCCGGGTGAAGTAGAGGATGCTGATCGGCATGATGATGCCGCCGCCGATGCCGCTGATGAACTGCGAGGTGACGAACGTCCGCTTGTCGCCCGGCTCCGGGACGAGCGATTTCAGGAAGGACTTCGGGGCGGCGGACGGCGGATCGGTCGCGGACATGGCCCTCCTTGTGCGATGAAGGGCACCAGGCGGCCCGTGTGGCGTTTGAGGATGTGAGGAAGGCGCGCTCGACGTCGTCGTCGCACGGGACGAGCGCCTCCTCATGGGCCTCGGCGGTGTCGAGGTCCAGGGCCGGTTTCACGGTCGCCGCGAACACCCGCAGCCCCTCGTGGTGGTACGCCCGCGCCACCACCGCGGCGACCTCGTCGCTCATCCCCGTTCCACCACCGGGCGGATCTCCACCCCGCTGTGACCCGCGGTGGCCTCGTACAGCCGTGACGCCAGGCCCATCACCTCGTCGAGGTCGCGCGCCTCGATCAGGTAGTAGCCGCCGACGGCTTCCTTGGTCTTCAGGAACGGGCCGTCGGTCGTGGTGAGCTTCCCCGAGGCGTCCGCGCGCAGCGTGGTCGCGACGCTCGCCGGCTCCAGCTCGCGGGTGTCCAGGACGGCCGCCCCGGCCGCCTCGACGAGGTCGCGGTGACCCGCGCCGAGCTGCTGCCGAACCTCGTCGGACATCCCCGCCCACTCGCGCTCGTCGCCGTAGATGAGCACCAGGTACTTCGCCATGCCGATCGTCCTCTCGTCGCGCCCCGGTGGGCTGTTCTCACTACTACGACGAACGAGTCGTGCCCATTTCGACAACCCCGCGGAAATCGCGTCCGGGTGCGGCGCCCGTGCCACCGCCGGACGCTAACCCTTGAGGTAGACGGGCTGGCTGGCGTGGCCGTTCACGACGAAGCTGCCCTGCCCGACCAGCTCGTCGCGGCGGACCGCGAGCCGCATGGCCGGGTAGCGCTCGAACAACGCCGGGATGCCGATCATCCAGGCGTGCTTGGCCAGGACGTGGCCCAGGCAGTAGTGCACGCCGAACCCGAACGACAGGTGCCGCTTGTCGGCGCGCAGGGCGTCGAAGGTGTCCGCGGTCTCGCCGTGGATCTCCGGGTCGCGACCGATGCCCGCGAAGTTCACGAGGATCACGTCGCCCTTGGCCATCGTCACGCCGCCGATCTCGATGTCCTCGGTGGCGAACCGGAACGGCAAGTGGCCCACCGGCGACTCCACCCGGAGCGTCTCCTCGAACACCTCGTCCCACGGGATCTGCCCGGTGGTCACCTTCTCGCGCAGGTCGGGGTCGTCGAGCAGGGCCAGGGAGGCGTGGGCGAGCGCGTTCACCAGGGTCTCGGAGCCGGCGCCGAGCAGCAGGTGCAGGGTGCCGATCATCTCCGAGTCGCTCAACCGCGAGCCGTCGTCGTCCTTGGCGGCGATCAACCCGGTGGTCAGGTCGTCCCCGGGGTTGGCGCGCTTGTAGTCCACGAGGTCGGCGATGGCCTTCTGCCACTGGTCGAGGTTGGCCTCGGCGACGTCGTCGGTCATCGTGGTGTCGACGTTCTTGTGGCCGCCTGCCAGCACCTCGGCGCGGGCCTCGGCGGGCACGCCGAACAGGTCGCACATGATGCGGGTGGGCAGTTCTCCGTGGAACCGCTTCTTGAGGTCCACGACGCCGCCCGGCTCGCAGGCGTCGTCGAGTTCCTGGAGGAGGTCCTCCACGGTCTTCACGATGTGCGACCTCATGGCCGCCACGCGGTGCGAGGTGAAAGCCCTCAGCAGCAACCTGCGCAGGCGGCCGTGGTCGATGCCGTCGTGGGTCGCCATGTTGTCCATCGCCGCCCAGGTGATCAGCGGGAAACCCGACGAGATCTCCCCGTTCATGTACGCGGGCCAGCTCCGGCGGGGGTTCTTGGAGAACCGCTCGTCGGCCATGATCGCCTTCGCCACGTGATAGCCGTGCACCGACCAGGCGAGCACGTCGCCGGGGAGCTTGACGCGCGCTATCGGTCCCTGCTCGCGCAGTCGGGTCGTCTCGGCGTGGATGTCGACGCCCGTCGGGTCAAGGGCGTACGGGTACACGGCTCCTGCCATGATCTCGCCTCCGTGGTGGTCGATTCCCCCAGCCGTCCTGGCAGCGAAGAGAGAGAGCGTCCAGACGCCGCTGGACGAATGGACCCAAGCTACGACTCCCTGCCGCGGTCGGGCATCTCTTGGATTGCGGAGACCACGACAGCACGGTCCGCTCGCTGGTGTCCGGGCGCCGATGCAGCAACCTGGAAGGTCTGTCGGCCGGTGTCGACGCCTACGGTGGGACCGATCGGGCGGCTGCGACGCAGGCACGAGGAGTGGACATGGAACCGTTCCGCATCGAAGTCCCCCAGGCCGCGCTGGACGACCTGAACCGCCGACTGGACGCCACCCGCTGGCCGACGAGGGTCGGCGGCACCGGCTGGGACCGCGGTGTCCCGCTGGACTACCTCAAGGAGTTGGCGGACTACTGGCGCACCGAGTACGACTGGCGGGCCGCCGAGGCGCGGTTGAACGCGTTCCCCCACTTCACCACCGAGATCGACGGGGCCCGAGTGCATTTCATGCACATCCGGTCGCCGGAACCGGACGCCGTGCCGCTGATCATCACGCACGGGTGGCCCGGCTCCATTGTGGAGTTCCTCGGTGTCGTCGGGCCGCTCACCGATCCACGGGCGCACGGTGGTGACCCGAGCACCGCCTTCCACCTCGTCCTGCCGTCACTGCCGGGATTCGGGTTCTCCGGCCCGACCCGGGACGACGGCTGGGGCGTCGAGCGCATCGCGGGCGCCTGGGCCGAACTCATGCGCCGCCTGGGGTACGAGCACTACGTGGTGCAGGGCGGGGACATCGCGGCCTGGATCAGCCTCACGCTCGCCGGTCTGGACTCCGAGCACGTGCGGGCGGCGCACGTGAACTTCATGGACACCTCGTCCAGCGGGTTCGACCGGTCGGTCGACCTCGACGACGACGACCGCGACCGCATGCGGATGGCGGACGAGTTCCTCGCGAACGACTCGGCCTACATGGCGCTCCAGGCCACCCGCCCGAACACGATCTCCTACGGGCTCATCGACTCCCCAGTCGGGCAGTTGGCGTGGATCGTCGAGAAGTTCCTGGAGTGGTCCGACGCCGTGAAGTCGCCCGAGGACGCGGTGGACCGCGACGACCTGCTGACCAACGTCATGCTGTACTGGCTGACCGGCACGGCCGCCTCCTCCGCCCAGTTCTACTACGAGATGGCCGCCTTCCTGCCCACGTCCTCGGCGCAGGAACCGCAGACGGGCGGCGCACCGATGCCCGTCCCGCTCGGTGTCGGCGTGTACGCGGGCGACCTCATGAAGCCGGTCCGGCGCCTGGCCGAGCAGGCGTTCTCCGAGATCGTGCAGTGGAACGAACACGACCACGGCGGGCACTTCGCCGCGCTGGAGGAACCCGACCTCTTCGTCGGCGACCTGCGCGAGTTCCGGCAGGCGCTGCGGCGTCGCGGTGTCCACTTCGGACGCTGAACCCCTCCGGTCGAGCCACGGGAGGGTCACGCCCGGTGGGCGTCCCCCCACGGCTCGTCGGGGGTGCAGGCGAGGCGCAGGACGAGGTCGCGGAAGCCGTTCGTCCAGCGCTCGGCGGTGGCCGCGTCGAGCCGGTCCGGGGGGTACTCGAACTGGGCCCGGAGCCCGCCGGACGGCAGTTCCCACATCCCCCAGACGCAGATGCCGCCCCGGTCGAGGGGGATCTCGTCCCGGAACGCCACGCGCTCGGCGCCGTCCGCGAACGGGATCTCCTCCGGTTTCGGGACCGACGCGAGGTAGTTGAAGAAGATCGGCACGTTCGCCGGGTCCCGGTTCGGCTCCAGGAACTCCGGCATGTGGCGTTCGAGGTCGCAGTTCGGCAGCGGATTCCGGTAGGACCGCATGCACGTGCTCCGCGCGCGCAGCAGGACGTCCCGGAAGGTCACGCAGCCGTCGAGGTCGACCCGCAGCGGCAACGCGTCGACGAACAGGCCGACCGTGTCGTCGAACGACGGGTGGTCCCGGGGAGCCCGGACGGCCATCAGCGCCGGATCGGTCCTTCCGGTGAGCCCGGTGGCCAACAGCGCCGCCGCGGCGACCAGGACGTGCCAGGTGGATCCGCGCGCACCGCGTGCCACGGCGCGTACCGCACCCATCTCGCGCGGGTCCAGGTCGAAGGTGACCGTGCCGTACGGCGCGCCGCTCGCCACCGTGCCCGCCGCACGATCGGCCGGCGGTGCGAAGACCTGGGCCCCGGCGAGGTTCTCGGCCCAGTACTCCCGAACGGCGCGGACCCTCGCCTCGGTCCATCTCGCCCGCTGCCAGCGGGCGTACTCCCCGTACTGGCGGACCGGGGGCAGCTCGGGCTCGGTCCCGGTCGTGCGGGCCCGGTAGAAGGCGGCCAGGTCGCGGCGGAGCACGCCGGTCGACAGCGCGTCGCCCGCGATGTGGTGGGTCAGCAAGGCCAGCACCGAGTCGCCGTCGTCGAAGCGGTGCAGCGCGGCCCGCAGCAGCGGGTTGTCGTACCTCGACATGGTCTGCGTGAACAGCTCGGCGAGGACGTCCTCGGCGAGGTCCTCGCGCGACCTGCCCGGCCCCGGCACCAACCGGTGCTCGGTGAAGGGCACCGGCTCGGCCGGCCGGACGGTCTGGAAGCCGCCGCCGTCGTCCTCGCACCCGCAGGTGATCACGGTCCGCAGCGACTCGTGGCGGACCACCAGGTCGTCCAACGCCCCGCGCAGCGCCGCGGAATCCACGCGTCCGGTGATCCGCAGGGCGATCGGCATGGTGTACTTCAGCATGTCCTGCCCGGCCGCCTCGTTGATGCAGCACATCGTGAGCTGAAGAGTGAGGGGATACCGGACCGCGCCCTCGGTTTCGCGCATCGGTGGATCGCCATTCCTCTCGCGTTCGGGCACAGCGGTGAACGTGCGGACGTCGTCGAGCGGGAGTCGACCCCTCACAGCTTGAGCACCACCTTGCCCGTGTATTCCCCGTGCATCTGACGAACCGCCGCCTCGACGCCGTTCTCCAGCCCCTCCACCACCGTCTCGGCCACCACGACCGCACCGGAGCGGACCCACTGGGGGAACTCCTCCTCGAACTTCGGCACGAGATCGGGGTGGTCGAAGGTGTAGTAGGCCTGAAGCGTCAGCCGTTTGCGCACCAGGGTCATCATGTTGCGCGGGCCCGTGGGCACCCCCGACCGCAGTTGCGCGGTCTGCCCGCACACGACGATCCGCCCACGCGGCCTCATCGCGTCGATGGCGGCTTCGAGCTGGCGACCCCCCACGCTGTCGAAGTAGACGTCCAAGTCGTCACCCAACCGGAAATCCTCGTCGTGGTGGTCGAAAGCGGCGTCATAGCCGAGGACCTCCGTCGCGTACGCCACCTTCTCGGCGGAGCCCACCGAACCGATGACCTTCGCGGCACCCCGCAACCGGGCGACCTGCCCGACGATGCTGCCGACCCCGCCCACCGCACTGGACACCAGGAGCGTGTCGCCGGGACGGATGGCCGCCAACTCGACACCGATGTACGCGACGATCCCGAAACAGAGGTGGTGGGTGAGCGAAGGATAGGCGTCCGGGTCCACCCGGCGGAACAGCGAACCGTCCGCCACCGCGTAGTCGCGCCACCCGAACCGGTGCCACACGACATCCCCGGGTCGGAAGTCCTCGCTGGCCGACTCGATCACCTCGCCGACTGCGTCGCACCACATGGTGGCACCGAGCTCGAAATGCGGGATGTCCAACATCGACAGGTCCGCCATGTGCATCAAGGCGCCGGGATCGATCGACATGAACACATTGCGCACCAAGGCCTGCCCCGGGGCGGGCGAAGGCACCGACACCTCCACCACCCGCACGTCTCCCGGACCGGGGATCAACCCCGCGGGACGAGCGACCAGACGCACCTCGCGACCAACCCTCACGACAACCTCCCGACCGCCGAACAGACGGCCACCACCCAGCCCCGCGCCAGCGCCGACACCACACTCGACCACACCCGCTGTCACGCCCACATCTCCTGAAATGCCCACCTCCAGCGCCCCGACACGGGACGACGAACCTCGCCGAGGGTGAAGGGCAGCGAGCAGTGGAACCCCCGCGGTAGGTTGCCGAGGCTCGGTCACGCTCGCCTCGGACGACCCGCACCGCGAATCCCCGCATCCGGCGCAACCACGGGTCGGGGTGGACGCCGAGCTGCGCGACCTCGTGCCGGGCGCGTCGACGGAGAACGCGGCGGCGGACCGTCGATTCGTGGCCGGCTCGTTCGTCGTGTAGGTAGAGGGTCGCGAATCGGCCCGGAAGCGATCGATGGGATGCGTACGATGGCGAAGTACCTGGTCCTGATCTACGGCGACGAACAGATCTGGGAGTCGATGTCGGAACAGGAGCGCAAGGACAACGAGGCGGCGCACGGCAAGTTCGTCGCCGCGGCCGGCGACGCCGTCCTCGGTGGTCACGAGCTGATGTCGACGACGACGGCGACGAGCCTGCGCGGCCGCGCGACCGGTGAGCCGACGACGACCGATGGCCCGTTCCTGGAGACCAAGGAGGCGCTGGGCGGCTTCTACCTGATCGAGGCGCCCGACCTGGACGCGGCGATCGCGCTGGCCAAGCTGCTGCCGGAGGTCTCGGTGTCGCACAGCGGGGTCGAGATCCGGCCGATCGTCGAGGCCGGCTGAGCCGGGACGGCACGGCGTGACCGACGACAGCGAGGTGCGGGAAGCGGTCGCGCGGGCGCACCGCCGGGAGTGGGCGGTGGTGCTCGCCGCGACGGTGCGCCTGGTGCGCGACCTGGACCTGGCCGAGGAGTGCGCCCAGGACGCGTACGCCCACGCGTTGCGCACCTGGGCGGTGAACGGCGTGCCGGCCAAGCCGGGTGCCTGGCTGACCACGGTCGCGCGCAACCGCGCGAAGGACGTCCTGCGCCGGGAGTCGGTGCTGCGCTCGGCGTTGCCGCTGCTGGTCACCGACGACGTCGTGCCGGGCCCGGAGGACCGGCCGGAGGGGTCGGTGTTCGACGACGACCGGTTGCGCCTGATCTTCACCTGCTGCCACCCGGCGCTGTCCCGCGACGCCCAGGTGGCGTTGACCCTGCGGCTGGTGTGCGGCCTGTCCACGACCGAGGTGGCGCGGGCGTTCCTGGTCCAGGAAACGGCCATGGCCGCGCGGATCACCCGCGCCAAGAAGAAGATCAGCGGCGCCCGGATCCCGTACCGCGTGCCGTCGAGCGCCGATCTGCCCGAACGCGTCGCCGCCGTCATGGAGGTCGTGCACCTGGTGTTCACCACCGGCCACGCCGCCCCGGTCGGCAAGGACCTCGTGCGGGAGGACCTCGTGGACGGCGCCATCCACCTGGCGCGCACGCTGCACCAGCTCCTGCCGGACAACACCGACATCACCGGCCTGCTGGCGTTGATGCTGCTCACCGACGCCCGTCGGGACAGTCGGCTGTCCGCCGACGGCCGACTGGTCCTGCTGGCCGAGCAGGACCGGACGCGGTGGGACGTCGACCTGATCCGGGAGGGCACCACGCTGCTGACCGAGGCCCTCCGCCGGGGACGTCCGACGAAGTACTCGGTCCAAGCGGCGATCGCCGCGGTGCACACCGAGGCGGCGACCTGGGAGGACACGGACTGGGTGGAGGTGGTCGGCCTCTACGAGGTGCTGGTCCGGCTGTGGCCGTCGCCGGTCGTGGAGCTCAACCGCGCGGTCGCGATCGGGTTCCGGGACGGCCCGGAGGCAGGCCTCGCGGCGCTCGCGCCGCTGCTGGAGGAGCCGGCGCTGGGCACCTACGCGTACCTGAGCGCGGCCCGCGCGGACTTCCTGCGCCGACTCGGCCGGTGGGCGCAGGCGGCCACCTCCTACGAGGAGGCCCTGGCGTTGACCGACAACGACGTGGAACGGGACTTCCTGGCCCGCCGGCTCGAAGAGGTCACCCTCCACCTCGGTTGACCCCGACTCTGTGTCCACAAAGGACTTGATTCGCCGCGGGCGTTCGAAGTCGACCGACCAGGCACGCACCCCGCCCGGCAGCTCGACCACTGCGATCGGGTCCCGTTCCCGGAACCGGGTGCCGATCGCGCGGTCCGCCTCACGGTAAATCGGCGGCAGGCGCGTCGGGATCTTCCAGAGTGCTGCACCTTGAGCGCACGCACGCCCCGGTTCAGTCCACAAAGGACAGACCCGGTCCTGGTGGCGCAATTTGGAAGGTGCATCGGTTGTGGTGCTCTGCAACGATCGTCCTAGTCGGCTTACGGCCGGGGGAGGCCACATGGCGGATCGGATCGGAGACCGGGCAGTCGTCCTGGGCGGCAGCGTCGCGGGGCTGTTCGCGGCCCGGGTGCTCGCGGACTTCTACCGCGAGGTGACGGTCGTGGACCGGGACCGGCTGATCGGCGTGACGGGACCGCGCCGGGCGGTGCCGCAGGGGCACCACATCCACGGGCTGCTGGCCCGCGGGCAGCAGATCCTGGAGGAGCTGTTCCCCGGCTTCACCGCGGACCTGGCCGGCACCGGGGTGCCGACCCGCGACTTCGGCACCAGTCTCGGCTGGCACTTCAACGGCCGCGGCATCCGCAAGGTGGAGACCGACCTGGTGTGCATCTCCGCCGGCCGGTGGCGGCTCGAAGAACGGATGCGCGATCGCGTGGCCGAGCTGCCCAACGTGACCTTCCTCGACAACACCGACGTCGTCGGGCTTCAGGCGGTGCCGGACGGCGACCGGGTCACCGGCGCCTTGGTGCAGGACCACGACGGGTCGCAGCCGGCGCGACCGCTGACTGCCGACCTGACCGTCGACGCGACCGGTCGTGGCACGCGGACACCCCGGTGGCTGCGGGAGATGGGCTACCCGTCGGTGGAGGAGGAGCAGGTCCGCATGGACCTCACCTACACCACCTGCGACTTCCGCGGTCCGCTCGCGCACGACCCGATCGGCGACGACATAGCGATCATCTCCGTGGCCACGCCCGGCAACCCGCGCGGCGCGACGTTCGCGCGGCTGCCCGACCGCTACTCCGTGTCGCTCAACGGGATCCTCGGCGACCGGCCGCCCACCGACCTGGACGGCTTCCTGGCCTACCTCCGCTCCCTGCCGGTGCCGTCGATCTTCGAGTCGGTCCGCCACGCCGAGCCGATGTGCGCGCCGGTCTCCTTCCGCTTCCCCAGCAGCGTCCGCCGCCGGTACGAGAGGATGGCGCGGTTGCCCGAAGGCCTGCTCGCCCTGGGCGACGCCGCGTGCGTCTTCAACCCGATCTACGCCCAGGGCCTGTCCGTGGCCGCGATCGGCGCGCTCGTCCTGCGCGAGCACCTCCGCCACGGGCCCCGGCCGGTCCGGCGGTACTTCCGCGACCTGGCTCGGGCGATCGACGCGCCGTGGGACATGTCGGCGGGCGGGGACCTGGGTTTCCCGGGTGTCCAGGGCCGTCGCACGCTGAAGGTCCGGATGGGCAACGCGCTGATGTCCCGGTTGCAGGTCGCGGCGACCCGGGACAGCGACGTGTCACGAGCGTTCATGCGGGTCGCCGGTCTGGTCGACCCGCCCACCGCGTTGATGCGGCTGCCCGTGCTCTCCCGGGTCCTCTGGCAGGCCCGAACCCGGTGATCGACCCGTTGCCAGACGATTCCACGGTGCAAACCCGGAGGGTTCCATGACATCGACAACCCAGACCCTGCCCCCGACGGACTTCCCGGACCGGGCGGCGGCGTTGACGCCGCTGCTGCGCGAGCACGCGTTGTGGGGCGACGAGAACCGGCGTCTGCACGACGACGTGCTCGCGGCGTTGGGCAGGGCCGGTGTCTTCCGGATGCGGGTGCCCGCGCGGTACGGCGGCGCCGAGGCCGACGCGAGCACGATGCTGCGGACGCTGGAGCAGGTCGGCCGCGGTGACGGCTCGGCCGCGTGGGTCGCGGCGGTGTGGTCCACCTGCGCGTGGCTCGCCGGGTTGTTCCCCGACCACGTGCAGGACGAGGTGTTCTCCAGCCCGGACGTGCTGGTGTGCGGCGTCCTGAGCCCGACCGCGACCGCGGTGCCCCGCGACGGTGGCATCGTCGTCGACGGCCGGTGGCAGTTCATCAGCGGGGCGTTGCACAGCGGGTGGCAGCTCGTGCTGGCGATGGCGCCGACCCCGGACGGCAGCGCGCAGTGGCCGGTCATGGCCCTGGTCCCGCTGTCGGACCTGGAGGTCGTGGACGACTGGCACACCGCCGGCCTGCGCGGTACCGGGAGCGTCACCACGGTGGCCCGCGGTGTGTTCGTGCCGGGGGACCGCGTGCTGCCGATGGTGGCGATCCTGGAGGGGCAGTACGCGTCGGTCCTCAACGCCGCGTCGCCCATCTACCGGGCGCCCATGATCGCCACCGGCTGCGTCGCGTTCGCGGGCAGCGCCGTGGGGCTGGCCAAGGCGGCCCGGGAGGCGTTCCTCGACCGACTGCCCGGCCGCAGGATCACCTACACCGAGTACCCCAGCCAGCGCGAGGCACCGCTGACCCACCTGCAACTGGCCGAGGCGACGCTGAAGGCCGACGAGGCGGGGTTCCACGCCACCAGGCTGGCGGCGACCGTGGACGAGAAGTCCGCCACCGGGGAACCGTGGACGGTGCTGGACCGCGTCGCCGCTCGTGCTGCCCTCGGCCGAGTGCTGGGCCTGGTCAAGGAATCGGTGGACATCCTCGCCACGGCGAGCGGTGGTACGTCCGTGTACTCGGACGTGCCGATCCAGCGCATCTCCCGCGACATCCAGACGCTGAACCTGCACGCGTTGATGCACCCGAACACCAACCTCGAACTCTACGGCCGGGTGCTCTGCGGGCTTGAGCCCAACTCGATGTACATCTGAGGATCGCAGCCCGACGAGCCGACCGACCTCCAGGCCGCCGCCGGTGCGCGCCCCCGGTGCCGAGCGGCCCAGAGACCTTGGTCCCGACCGGGGCGAGGACAGCCGGGTCGGCCGACCCTCCGGTGGGGCACGAGTCGTTCCCCGTGCCCCGCCCGGTCCGCGTCGGAGCCGCTCCCGGCGTCAGGTCAGGCGGCGGCGGGCGGCGAAGACCGCGCCCGCGCCGGCCGCCAGCGTGAGCAAGCCCGCCACCAGCGACCACAGCACGTCGGCACCCGTGGCGGCCAGCGCGTCGGGCTCGCCGGGGCGCGGGCCGGTCGCGGGCGGTTCGGGCGCGGGCGGCACGGGGCCGGGTTGACCCGGGTCGGGTTGGTCGGGGCCGGGGGCGACGAGGACGACGTGGCGCACGAGGTCCGGGGTGTCGCTCGCCCGGACGGCGAACTCCCGGCCCGTGAGGAGCCGCCACGGTCCGACGACGCCGAAGTCGTGCAGGCCGACCGGGACGTCGGTGAACTCGAAGCGCCCGGCGGCGTCGGTCGTCGCGCGCACCAGCACGGCACCGCCGACCTGGTCGCGCAGGTACACGACCGTGTTCGGCACCGGGTCGCCGATCAGCGGTCCGCCCTGCGCTCCGCGCTGCTTCGCGAGCAGCCCGACCACCCGCGGCGCACGCGCGCCGGGCACGCGCAACACCGCCGACCGGGAGAAGCTGCCGCTGAACAGGAGGGGCGAGGAGAACGTCAGGTGCACGCGCAGGTAGCCGGTGTCGGCCATGCCCCCGTCGATCGGGACCGGCACCGTGAACACGCGCGTCTCCCCCGTCGGCAGCGTGGCGCCGGGTCTCCAGTCGCGCAACTCCCCGAGGTCGAGGTGCGGCGTGCCGCCCTCGGTGGACCAGCTCGCGGCGATCCCGGACCGCGTCGCGCCGCTGTTGGTCAGGCTGATGGTCAACACCGCGGTCTCCCCCGGCCGGTAGGTCTGCCGGTCGAAGGACACGGACGCCGCGACGACCCGCTCCAGCCACTGGATGCCGCGGACCACGAGCTCCGGTGACGCGGCCTCGCCCACGTCGACCTGGGTGTACGGGTAGAACCAGTCGTCATCGGGCTGCGTCCGGACCGAGTAGGCGCCCAGCGGCAGGTCCTCGAAGGAGAAACGACCCTGCGAGGTGGTCGTGGTCCGGTACTCCCGGAACGGAGACCCACCGGCCGCGGTCACCTCGACGCCCGACGCGTCCTCGCCCGGGTCGGACACACCGTCCAGGTCGGTGTCGCGGTAGACCCGGCCGGTCATCCCACCCCGCACCACCGTGATCGGGACGGTGATCGTGACGGCGTCGTCGGCGGGGTTCGCGTCCTCCCCGCCGGACGCCCGGGTCGACACCACCAGGCTCAGGGAGTCCGCGACCGTCGTCACCCGTCCGACCAGGGTGCCCGACGCGGACGCGCCGGCGTCGAGCCGGACACCCTGGTAGCCGAACTCGGGCCAGTAGTCGCTGGAGAAGTCGCCGCGCGCGGACACCTGGACGCCTTCGGCGACCCCGGTGCCGTTGTTGGTCACGGTCGCGCGGACGGTGATGTCCTCGTCGGCCCGGTAGGCGGGCCGCTCGAACGCCGCCGTGACCCGCAGGTCGAACGGCACCCCGGAGCCCGTCGGGTGCGTGGGCTCTTCCGCGGTGGGCTGACCGGTGACCGTGGTCGAGGTCGGTTCACCGGCGGGTGTCCCGGTCGGCTCGTCGGTCACTGTGGTGGGCGCGGCGGTCGCTGTGGTGGTCGCTGTGGTGGTCGGCTCGTCGGTCGTCGCGGTGGGCGTGGTCGCCGTGGTGGTGGTCTCGCCGGCCGGTGGCGGGCCGGCCGCCCAGGCGGGGGTCGCCACCACGCCGACCCACAACGCGATCGCCGCCGCGAGCCTGCTCGAAGCCCCTAATCGTGACATCGTCCGCATCCCTTCCCCGGTGGCGCCTCCTGCCGGTGCGCCGTCCCCCTCAGAGGGTCCACCGGCACGCGGCGGTGGATCAGTGACCAACGGCCCGGTCTCGCGGCTACCGCCGCCTCGTCGTGGACGGTGCGCGACCCGCGTCGGCGCGCAGCAGGCCGAGCAGGACGCGCAGCGTGGTCGTCTTGCCCGCGCCGTTGGTCTCGCTCCCAGACTTCTCGGCCGTGGTGCGCACGGGCAGTGGCGAAGGCCCGGCCGGCGCAGGGACCTTCGTGCCGGCCCCCGGAGGCCCTCGGTCTCTCCTTGCGCCGGTCGCCGCTGGGAAGGGTGGGTGTGGAAGCCACTGCGAGGAGGTTCACGATGAAGGCGATGGTGTTCCACGGTCCCGGGCAGCGGGCGTGGGAGGACGTGCCGGACGCCGCGCTGGTCGAGCCGACGGACGCGGTCGTGCGGGTCACGGCCGTCACGATCTGCGGCACGGACCTGCACATCCTCAAGGGCGACGTGCCCGAGGTGACGCCGGGCCGGGTGCTCGGGCACGAGGCGGTCGGGGTCGTGGAGCAGGTCGGCGCGGCCGTCACCGGGATCAAGCCGGGCGACCGGGTGCTGGTGTCGTGCATCAGCGGCTGCGGGCGGTGCGCGTACTGCCGCACCGGGTCCTACGGGCAGTGCCGGGGCGGCGGAGGTTGGGTGCTGGGGCACCTCGTCGACGGCACGCACGCCGAGTACGTGCGGGTGCCGTTCGCCGACCTGTCCACGCACCTGCTGCCCGACGGCGTGGCCGATGCCGACGCGGTGATGCTGTCCGACATCCTGCCCACGGCCTACGAGGTGGGCGTGCGCAACGGCCGGGTCGAGCCGGGGCAGACCGTCGTGGTGGTCGGCGCGGGTCCGATCGGGCTCGCGGCGATCGAGACCGCCAAGCTCTACAGCCCCGGCCGGATCGTCGCCGTCGACCTCGCGGCGGCGCGGTTGGAGGCGGCCAAGCAGTTCGGCGCGGACGTCGTCGTGGACGCCGGAGACGACCCGGAGGCCGTGGTCGCGGAGCTGACCGGCGGGTTGGGCGCGGACGTGGCCATCGAGGCCGTCGGCGTGCCGGAGACGTTCGAGCTGTGCGCGCGGCTGGTGCGGCCCGGCGGGCGGGTGGCGAACGTGGGCGTGCACGGGCGGCCCGCCACACTGCACCTGGAAGACCTGTGGATCCGCAACGTCACCATCACCACCGGCCTGGTCGACACCGTCTCCACCCCCGACCTGCTGCGGATGGTGACCACCGGGCGGCTGGACGCGAGCCGGTTCGCCACCCACCACTTCGACCTGTCCGACATGGACACCGCGTACGACGTGTTCTCCCGGGCGGGCGAGACCGGCGCGCTGAAGGTGGTGCTGACCCGGTGACGGCGGTGGAGGAGCGCGTCGAGGCGTGGGCCGGCTTCCGCGGCATGCGCTGGCGGGACGGCATCGACGCGCGCGGGTTCATCCAGGACAACTTCACGCCTTACGAAGGGGATGCGGGTTTCCTCAGTGGACCCACGGCACGCACGAACGCGCTGTGGCGCGACCTGTCCGGGTTGTTCGCCGAGGAACGCCGACGCGGCGTGCTCGACGTCGACGCGCGCACGCCGTCCACGATCACCTCCCACCGACCCGGGTACCTCGACCGCGCCAACGAGATCGTCGTCGGGCTGCAAACCGACGCGCCGCTCAAGCGGGCGATCATGCCCAACGGCGGTCTGCGCATGGTGGAGACCAGTCTGGAGGCGTACGGCCACGAGCTTGACCCTGCGGTGCGGGAGATCTTCACCAAGTACCGCAAGACCCACAACGACGGTGTCTTCGACGCCTACACCCCGGAGATCCTCCGGGCCCGCCGCGCGGGCATCATCACCGGCTTGCCCGACGCCTACGGACGCGGGCGGATCATCGGCGACTACCGCCGGGTCCCCCTGTACGGCGTGGCACGGCTCGTCGAGGCCAAGCGCGCCGAGCGGGCGGCGCTGGACGACGTGCGTTCCACCGGGTCCGTCATCCGCGACCGGGAGGAACTGGCGGAGCAGATCCGCGCCCTGGAAGAGTTGCAGGAGATGGCGGCGGCCTACGGCGACGACATCTCGGTACCCGCCCGCACCGCGCGCGAAGCGGTGCAGTGGCTGTACTACGCCTACCTGGCGGCGGTGAAGGAGCAGAACGGCGCCGCCATGTCCCTGGGCCGCACCTCGACCTTCCTGGACGTCTACCTCCAGCGCGACCTCGACGCCGGTGTGCTGACCGAAGAACGGGCGCAGGAGCTGGTGGACGACCTGGTGATCAAGTTGCGGATCGTGCGGTTCCTGCGCACCCCGGCCTACGACGAGCTGTTCTCCGGCGACCCGACGTGGGTCACCGAGAGCATCGGCGGCGTCGGCGAGGACGGCCGGCCGCTGGTCACCCGCACCAGCTTCCGGTTCCTGCAGACCCTCTACACCCTCGGTCCCGCGCCGGAACCCAACCTCACCGTCCTGTGGTCCCCGCGGCTGCCCGACGGGTTCAAGCGGTTCTGCGCCCGCGTGTCGGTGGACACCAGCTCGATCCAGTACGAGAACGACGAGCTGATCCGCCCGCGCTTCGGCGACGACGCCGCCATCGCGTGCTGCGTGTCGGCGATGCGCGTCGGCAAGCAGATGCAGTACTTCGGCGCACGCGCCAACCTCGCCAAGGCGCTGCTGTACGCCATCAACGGCGGCCGGGACGAGCTGACCGGCGAGCAGGTCGGGCCCGTGCACCCGCCGGTCACCGGCGAGTACCTGGAGTACCGGGAGGTCCGCGCGGCGTTCGACCGGATGCTGGACTGGTTGGCGCGCACGTACGTGGACGCGTTGAACGTCATCCACTACATGCACGACAAGTACGCCTACGAGCGCATCGAGATGGCGCTGCACGACCACCCGGTGCAACGGCTGCTCGGCTGCGGTATCGCGGGCCTGTCGGTCGTCGCCGACAGCCTCTCGGCCATAAAGCACGCCCGGGTCCGCGTAGTGCGCGACGAGACGGGCCTGGCGGTCGACTACGTGGTAGAGGGCGACTTCCCGCGCTACGGCAACAACGACGACCGCGCGGACGCCATCGCGGTCGGCCTGGTCGAGGACTTCATGGCGTTGGTGCGCCGCTACCCCGCCCACCGCGGCGCCCGGCACACCCAGTCCGTGCTGACCATCACCTCGAACATCGTCTACGGCCGGCACACCGGCAACACCCCCGACGGCCGTCGCGCCGGCGAGCCGTTCGCGCCCGGCGCGAACCCGATGAACGGCCGCGACCGGCACGGCCTGGTGGCGGCGGCGCTGTCGGTGGCCAAGCTGCCCTACGACGACGCCCTGGACGGCATCTCGCTGACCGCGACCATCGCGCCCGACGGGCTGGGCCGCTCGCCCGAGGAGCGGGTGGACAACCTCGTGGGTGTGCTGGACGCCTACACCGACGCGGGCGGCTTCCACCTCAACGCCAACGTCCTGAACCGGGAGACCCTGCTCGACGCGATGGACCACCCGGAGAAGTACCCGCAGCTGACCATCCGGGTCTCCGGGTACGCGGTGAACTTCGTGCGCCTGACCCGGGAACAGCAACTGGACGTGCTGCACCGGACCTTCCACGGGTCGCTGTGACCACCGGGTCGGTCCTGTCCTGGGACATCGCCACGGCGGTGGACGGCCCCGGCACCCGGTTCGTGGTCTTCACGGCCGGGTGCCCGCTGCGCTGCCTGTACTGCCAGAACCCGGAGTCCTGGCACGAGCGCGACGGCCGCCGCACCGAGGTCGCCGACGTGCTCGCGGAACTACGGCCCTACCAGCGGTTCATCGAGGTCGCCGGCGGCGGCGTGACCGTCAGCGGCGGCGAACCGCTGCTGCAACCGGGTTTCGTGGGCGAGCTGCTGCACGAGGTGAAGGGGCTGGGCCTGCACACCGCGCTGGACACCTCCGGCCACCTCGGCGCGCGGGCCTCCGACGCGCTGCTCGCCGACACCGACCTGGTGCTGCTGGACATCAAGTCCTGGGACCGGGCCCTGCACCGGCGGCTCACCGGCGGGGACGTGGGTCCGACGCTGGACTTCGCCCTACGGCTCGCCGACCTGGGCAAGCCGATATGGGTCAGGTTCGTCCTGGTGCCCGGTTCGACCGACGACCCCGCCAACGTGGAAGGGGTCGCCGCCTTCGCGGCCGGCCTCGGCACGGTGGAACGGGTGGACGTGCTGCCGTTCCACAAGCTCGGCGCGCCCAAGTACGCGGCGCTGGGCATCCCGTTCCCGCTCGCCGACACGCCCACACCCGACCCGGCGCTGGTGGACGCGGTCCGCGCCCGCTTCGCCGCGCACGGGCTGCGGGCGTGACCCCGGCAGGTCACGCCCGCGGCGTCAGACCAGCACGCGTTCGCCGTCCCGGGGCACGACCGCGTTCCACCCGTGCTCCACGGACAGGCGGCCGGCGAGGGCGGCGGCGCAAGGGGTGCTCATGGGGTACTCCTGAGAGCGGTGGGTCACGTGTTCCGCGGCTCGGTGTGCACGACCATCACCGGGCAGGGCGCGTGGTGCAGCAGGGCGTGGGACGTGGAGCCCAGCAGCAGGCCGGTCAGCGAGTTGTGGCCCCGGCCGCCCACGACGACGAGCGCGGCGTCCTCCGCCCGCTCCAGCAGCGCGACCGACGCCGAACCACGTCCGACCACCACCTCCACCGGCACGTCCCGGTAGCGGGTGCGCCACGGGGACAGCAGCCGGGCCAGCCGGCCGCCGTGAAGCGCGTCGTACTCGGCCAGGTCGACGCCGGCCGACAGCGCGACCACGTCGCCGACGACCGGGTGCCACGTGTGCACCGCGACCACCCCGACCCCGCGCGCCGCGGCCTCCTCGAACGCGTGCGCCAGCACGGGAACGCTGTGCGGGCCGCCGTGCACGCCGACCACCACCGGGCCGGGGCGCGCGGGCTTCTCGCCGCGCACCACGACCACCGGGCACGAGGCGTGCGCGGTCACCGCGATCGCCGTCGACCCGACGGCCAGCGCCCCGAACCCGCCCAGCCCGCGCGTGCCCAGCACCAGCACCCCGGCGCGCGTGGACTCGGCGACCAGCACCTCCGCCGCCGCGCCCACCTCGACGTGCAGCTCCGGTTCCCCGTCCCCGGCCACCCGCGCCGCCTCGCGCAGCACCTGCCAGGCCTGGTCGTTCAGCCGCGCCCGCACCTTCCGGTCCAGGTCGGGCGCGTCGAACAGCGGCGTCTCGGCGTGCACCAGGCGCAGCCGCTCGCCCCGCGTCCGCGCCTCCTCCACGGCCCAGCGCACGGCCTCCAGCGCGGACTCCGACCCGTCGACCCCCACGGTCACCGTCACCGTCACACCTCCGTCGCGTGCCGGGTGTCGTCCCAGCCGTAGGACAGGTGCGACTCGACGTCCACCACGCCGGGCAGTGCGCGGGTCAGCCGCAGGGCCATGTCGAGCTCGCTGCGCCGCTCGACGTGCCCGCGCAGGGTCACCACCCCGTCGACCACCTCGACCGCCACCGCCGCCGGCTCCAGCCACAGCGCCCGCCCCAGGATCTGCTGGACGACGTCGGCCTTCACCTCCGCGTCCCCGCGCAGGAACACGCTGAGCAGGTCGCGCCGGGACAGCACCCCGACCAGCCGCCCGTCCCGGTCCACCACGAACAGCCGGCGCACCCCGGACTCGGCGAGCTGCCCGGCGGCGTCGCTGAGTCGGGTGGTCGGGGTGGTGGTGCGCACGGGCGCGGTCATCAGGTCCTGCGCGGTCACGCCGTGCGCCTGCCGCCACCGCCGTCGCGGGGCGCGGCCGGCGAGCACGCCGGGCCGGTCGTCGACGCCGCCCCGGAACTCCTCCTTGGGCAGCAGGTCGGCCTCGGACACCACGCCGATCGGGCGGCCGTCGTCATCCACCACGGGCACCGCGCTGAACGAGCCCGCGGCCAGCCGTTCGACGATCTCCTTGAACGCCGCGTCGGGGCGCACGGTCACCACCTCGCGCGTCATCACCGTCTGGATCTCGGGCTCACGCATGGGTTTTCTCTCCTCTGGTCCGGTTCGATCGGAAGGCGGCGAAGAACAGCAGGACGCCGCCGAAGACCAACATCAGCACGCCCGCGGGGATCAGCAGCCACGCCACCAGTGCGAGGGCGGGCAGGGATGCCGACGCGGCGACGGTCGTGTCCACGACCCGGGTGCCGTCGGCGTTCATCACCACGGCGGTCCACCGGCCGGGCACCACCTGCCAGGTCAGCGACCCGGTCCCGGAAGCGACCCAGAACCGCTGCGCGGACGGCACGGTGACCGGGGCGCCGCCGGTGACGTGGTTGTACTCCACCCGCTCGCCGATGCTCAGCACGCGGTCGCGGTCCACAGTGGACAGGTAGCGGTCCACGTCGTCGGACGGGCCGATACCGACGAAGGTGCCCGGGTCCGCGCGCAACCCGACCTCGCCGAGCCAGTCGTCGCCGAGGAACCAGCCGGTGCCGGTGCGGTGCAGGTCCGCCGCGCCCATCTCCAGGGCGTAACCGTTGCTGTGCAGCGGCTGTGACGGGGTGCTCAGCATCCCGTCGGCGCCGCGCTGGGTCTGGTGCGCCCACAGCGTGATAGCGCCCGTGGCCGAGAAGCCCGCGCCGGCCACCAGCAGCAGCACGCCGAACACCGCCGCCACGATCCGGCCCGCCGCACCACCACCCGCCGCCGCACCACCCGCCGCACCGCCGCCCGCACCGCCGCCCGCCGCGCCGCCCACCGCGCCGCCCACCGCGCCGCCGCCGGCCGCACCGCCGCCCGCCGCACCACCCGCCGCACCGCCGCCGCGCGTAGCGGGAGCTGGTGGGTCGAAGGCGGGGCCGGGTTCGTCGCCGCCGGTGTCCAGCCGGAACGGCGGGTAGGCGTCGGTCATCAGGCCCGCGTAGGCGGCCACGCGCAGCACCCACCGGTCCATGCCCAGCACGAAGTCGAACACCCCGCGCGGGTAGCGGCCGGTGAACAGCAACGCCACCCCTGCGATCAGCACGAACAGCCCCACCAGCCCGAACGCCCACTCGCCGCCGCGCGACACCGCGTAGCCGCCACCACCGAGGAACACGCCCACGACCAGCAGGTGCGGCACGACCAGCAGCCACTTGACCAGCGCCAGGCCGCGCGAGAGGCGTTCCGGGTAGGCGATGTCGAGGGTGGCCGGGTAGTCCGGCTCCTCCCCGAGGCTGAACGGCGGGTAGCGGTCGGTGCCCAGCGCGCCGACCGTGTAGTACCCCACCCGCCAGGTCCAGCGCAGCACGCCGAGGTTGAACTCGAACAGCGAGCGCGGGTAGCGGCCGGTGACCAGGATCGCCACGAACGCGACCACGCTCAACACCGTGAAAGCCGCCCACAGCAGGGACAGCACGAGGTAGTGCGGGATGGCCAGGAACCACTTCACCAGCCACAGCCACCGGTTCAACCCCGGGTCGAGCCGGGCGCGCACCCGCACGGGATACGTCGTCATGACACCCTCCTCCACAGCGGTTCCACCACGGCCCACTCCCGCGCCCAACGGCGGTCGTTGATCCCGTTGCGCACCAAGCGCAATCCGACGCACAACGCGGCCACCGCGGCCACGAACAGCACCCACACCACGGCGGCGACCGCGACCGCTCCGGCCACCGCGCCTTCCGCCGTGACCGGCGGGTCGGCCGGGTTCCCGGCGGCGTCCAGCCAGATCCGCACCGGCGCGCCGGCGGGCAGGCCAGGCACCGTCTCGACGGTCCCCTGGCGCACCGAGTCGTCCGCGGCGACCCAGCGGGCGCGTGCGGAGGACACCGCGATGGCGCCCTCTCCGGCAGGCAGGACGAGCGGCGCGTCCGCGGTCAGCACCGCCGTCACCTCGTACCGGGTCGCCTGCTGCTCGCGGGACTGGGCCGCGCGCGACGCATAAGCCTCCGAACCGAACGCGGCGGCGACCGGCAGGCCCAGCAGGGCCACCACCACGGCCACGACCACCGCGGCCCCTTCGAGCCGGTCGCCGCGCCGGGCGACCGGGTTGCGGCCGGGGAACACCCTCCGCGCCGCCGTCCTCAGGTCCACCACCGACCACCTCCTGTCGGCTCCCACGCTCGTCCCCGCGCGCCGCCGGCCACAGAGTCCTTGGTCGTCCAGCAGGTCCCTGTTCACCCGGGACCTTGGCCACTGCCACCCACCCCGCGGCCGGACGAGCACCGGAGGGTGGGGCGGGATGCTGGTCACGACGTCGACCAGGACGCCCACGACACGGCCGGGAGGTCACGGTGGCCGTCGTCGACCACGGTCACCGGTAGGGGCGCGAGGTGAGCGGCCAGGCTCAGCCCGCCACCCGCGATCACCACGGTCCTCGACCCGCCCTCCGCAAGCGCTTGTGCAGCGCGTCCGCCGCCAGCACGGCCGGTGCCGCCAGTGCGGCGAACACCCACCCCCACCCGGTGGGCGGGCTGCCGCCCAGCAACCGCGGCAGGGGCGGCACGAACAGGAACACCGCCAGCACGGCCACCTCGAACCCGACCGCGCCCAGCAGCAGCGGGTTGCCCCGCGGCGTCCGCACGGGGTGGGTGGCGCTGCGGCACGCGAACGCGTTGGCCAACTGCCCCAGGACGATGGCCGTGAACGCCGTCCCGGACGCGGTGGCGAGCAGGGCCGGGTTCCCCAGGTCCCAGCCGCCGGCCCACAGCACGAGCGCGAAGGCCCCCATCGACGCCGACGCCTCCGCCGGCCCCAGGACGCCGAACGCCCGCCACAGCACCGATCTGTCGATCAACCCGCCGGTCCGGGCCGGCCCCCGCATGGTGCGCGGGTTGGGCGGCTCGGCGCCCAGGGCCAGCGCGGGCAGCAGGTCGGTGCCGATGTCCAGCGCCAGCACCTGCAACACGCTCAACGCCAACGGGAACGACCCGCCCGACAGCGCCCACACCACGAACGGCGTCAGCTCGGCGACGTTGTCGGTCAGGTGGTAGGTCAGGAACCGGCGGATGTTGGCGAAGGTCGCCCGACCCAGCTCCACGGCGGCGACGATGGTGCCGAAGTGGTCGTCCAGCAGCACCAGGTCCGCCGCTTCCCGCGCCACGTCCGTGCCCGAAGCGCCCATCGCCACGCCGATGTCGGCGGCGCGCAGGGCCGGTCCGTCGTTGACGCCGTCGCCGGTCATCGCCACCACGTGACCCCGGTGCTGCAACGCCTGGGCGATGCGCAGCTTGTCCTCCGGGGTCACCCGCGCCACCACCACGCCGTCGCGGTCCAGCAACTCCCCCAGCGCCGCCTGGTCCTCGGGCAGCTCCGCGCCGGTCACCACGAGCCGGTCCGGGCCGAGCAGCCCCACCTGGTCGGCGATGGCGCGGGCGGTCGCGGGGTGGTCGCCGGTGACCATCGCCAGCCGGATGCCCGCCGTGCGGCAGGCGGCGATCGACTCGGCGACGTCGGTGCGCGGCGGGTCCTGCAAGGCCACGAGCCCCAGCAGGACCAGGTCCCGCTCCACCGCCTCTTGCGAGCCGTCCCGCCGGGGTCCCCGGGCCACGGCGAGCACACGCAGGCCCCGCCGGCCGAAGCGCCGCACGGCCTCCTGCGCGCCCGGGTCGGACGAGCACAGGGGCAGCACCGCGTCCGGTGCGCCGATCACGTGCACGCCGTCGGCGTCCACCACCGACGAGCGCCGCCGGCGCGGGTCGAACGGGTGGCGCACCGCGTCGGGCAGCGCGCCGTCCACGTCGAGCCGGGTGGCCAGGACGTGCAGCGCGACCTCCATGGGGTCGCCCACGGGACGCCAGCGCCCCTCGTGCAGCTCGGCGCGGGCGGTGGGCGTGCAGCGCACGGCACTGAGCGCGACGACTCGCGCTGCGTCGAGCGCACCGCTCACCTCGGCCTCGGGCGCGTAGCCCTCGCCGTGGATCACCGCTTCGCCGCTGGGCGTCCACACCTGCACCACCGACATCTCGTTGCGGGTCAACGTGCCCGTCTTGTCGGTGCAGATGAACGTGGTGGCACCCAAGGTCTCCACGGACTCCAGCCGACGCACCAACGCCTTGCGGTGGGCCATCGCCTGCGCGGCCCGCGCCAGCGACAACGTGACCGTGGGCAACAACCCTTCCGGCACCAACGCGACCGTCACGCCGACCGCGAACAGGAACCCCTGCGTCGGTTCCAGCCCCAGCAGCATCGCCAAGCCGAAGAACGCCACCCCGACGCCCGCGGCGATCACCCCGACCACGGTCACCACCCGGTGCAGCCGCAGCGCCAGCGGGCTCTTGGGCCGGTCCGCCCGCCGGGTCAGCTCCGCGATGCCCGCGAGCTGGGTGCGGGCCCCGGTGGCGACCACCGTCGCGACCGCTTCCCCTTCCACCACGTGGGTCCCGGCGCGCAGCACCGCCCCCGCTGCGGGGCGCACGGGCACGCTCTCCCCGGTCAGCATCGACTCGTCCACGGCCAACCCCGCCGCCTCGACCAGCTCGGCGTCGGCGCACACCCGGTCACCGCCCTGCACCAGCACCTCGTCACCCACGACCAGGTCGGCGGCGTCCACGACCACCGGCACGCCGTCGCGACGGACCGTGGCCCGGGACGGCATGAGGTCCCGCAGGCGCTGCGCGGCCCGGTCCGCGCGGTACTCCTGCGCGAACGAGAAGCCACCGTTGAGCAGCACGACCAGCACGATCGCCACGGACAGCTCCGGCATCCCGGCCACCAGCGCCAACCCGGACGCCACCCACAGCATCAGCGCGAAGAAGTGCACGAATTGCAGCAGCAGCACCACCAGCGGGTGCCGACCGCGCTCCCGGGGCAGCGTGTTCGGCCCGTCCGCGCGCAGCCGCTCGGCCGCCTCCCCCGCGGTCAACCCGCCGCGTCGCACAGCAGTCACCGGTTCGGTCAAGGACTCCATCGACGTGCACCTCCCGTGGCAGCCAGCGTTCCCGTGGCGGGCGCGCCGACCCCAGGGGCCTCGGGGCACGCCGGCGCGACGGCGGTCCCTGCCGGCTGGGGACCTCCGACCCTGCTCCCGGGGTGCGCCCGCGGG
This sequence comes from Saccharothrix variisporea, assembly GCF_003634995.1. GTDB lineage: Bacteria > Actinomycetota > Actinomycetes > Mycobacteriales > Pseudonocardiaceae > Actinosynnema > Actinosynnema variisporeum. The sequence goes on from NZ_RBXR01000001.1 coordinate 2,782,725, forward strand.
CCACCGTCAAGGGCATGGACACGAGTGCGGAGGTGAGTCGCATGGAACCCGGTCGGCCCGACGACGAGACCATCCGGACCGCCCTGGCGCTGGCGTGCCGTGCCCCTTCGGTGCACAACACCCAGCCCTGGCGGTGGCGGATCGGCGATCGGAGCGTGCACCTGTACGCCGACGACAGCCGCAGGCTGCCCGCCACCGACCCCGAGGGGCGCGACCTGCTGCTCAGCTGCGGCGCGGCCCTGCACCACCTGCGGGTGGCGCTGGCGGCCCTGGGCTGGCGGTCCGTGGTGCACCGGCTGCCCAACCCCGCCGACCCGGACCACCTGGCGGCCGTGGAGTTCACCCGCCACGACCCGACCGCCGACCGGGTCGCCCTCGCCGGCGCCATCCCGCGGCGGCGCACCGACCGCCGCCGCTTCTCCTCCTGGGGCGTCCCGAGCTCGGTGCTGCTCCTGCTGGAGGACCGGGCCGCCGCCGAGGGCGCGGTCGCCCGCGAGGCCACCGGGTCCCGCGAGCGCTACGAGCTGGCCACCGCCATCGGCACGGCTGCCGCCATACAGGACGCCGACCCCGCCTACCGGTTCGAAACCCGGACGTGGAGCGGCACCCACGCCGACTTCGACGGCGTGCCCGCCGCGAACGCGCCGTCCGGGCTGCCCCAGCACGGTGACGTGCAGCTGCGCGAGTTCCCCGGCGGCGAACTGCTCGACCAACGCGCCGGCGACTGGGAGGACGACGGCGCGGCCCTGCTCGTCCTCGGCACCTCCTCCGACGACCGGCTCTCGGTCCTGCGCGCCGGCGAGGCCACGAGCGCGGTACTGCTCGAAGCCACCGTCGCCGGCCTGGCCACCACCCCGATCAGCCAACCCCTCGAAGTCGCCGAGACCCGGGAGCGCGTCCGGTCCGGAGTGCTGGACGGTGCCCTGCACCCGCACATCGTGCTCCGCGTCGGCTGGGCGCCCTTCAACGCCGACGAGATCCCCGCCACCCCGCGCCGCCCGCTGCGCGACGTCATCGACGGGTGGGAGGGCGCATGAACGGCTACGTCCGGGACTTCGCGGACCTGCGCGTCCACGACACGGCCGTCGCCGGTGGCAAGGGTGCCAACCTCGGCGAACTGACCGCCGCGGGCCTGCCCGTGCCGCCGGGTTTCGTGGTCACCGCCGACGCCTACCTGACGTCGATGCGCCCGGTGCGCGAGGAACTCGACGAGCTGCTCGCCAAGGCGCTGGTCACCCCGGACGACGAGGTCGCGGAGCGCCTGCAGGCGCTGGTGCGCCAGGCGGGTGTGGCCCCGGAGGTCGCCGCTGACGTCCTGGCCGCCCACGCCCGCCTGGGTGCGGACGTGCCGGTCGCGATCCGGTCCTCGGCCACCTCCGAGGACACCGCCGGGGCGTCGTTCGCGGGCATGAACAGCACGTTCACCAACACCACCGGCGCGGACGACGTACTGGCGCGGCTGCTGGACTGCTGGGTGTCGCTGTTCGGCACCCGCTCGCTGGCCTACCGCGCCGAGCAGGGCCTGACCGAGGAACCGGCCATCGCGGTGGTCGTGCAGCGGATGGTGCACTCCGAGCGCTCCGGCGTCATGTTCACCGCCGACCCCGCCACCGGCGACCGGGACACCGTCGTGGTCGAGGCCGCGTTCGGGCTGGGCGAGGTCGTGGTGAGCGGGTCGGTGGAGCCCGACACCTACACCCTCCACCGGTCCGGTGACGCGGTGTCCCTTGTGGACACCCGGATCGGCCGCAAGACCCACCAGGTGGTGCGCGGCGAGGACGGGCGCGACCTGCGCGTGCCGTTGGGACCGGAGGACTCCGCCCGGCGCGTGCTCGATCCGTCCGAGGCCGAGGCGTTGGGACGCCTGGGTGTCCGGGTCGAACGGCACTACGGCACGCCCCAGGACATCGAGTGGGCGATGGTCGGCGACGACACCTGGCTCGTCCAGTCCCGCCCCATCACCACGCTCACCCCGCCGGACACGAACCTGGTGACCGGTCTCGGCGCGTCCCCCGGCACGGTGTCCGGCCGCGTGCGCGTGCTGGCCTCGCCCGCCGAGGGCACGCGCCTGCGCGACGGCGAGGTCCTCGTCGCCGAGATGACCAACCCGGACTGGGTCCCCGCCATGCGGCGCGCGGCCGCCGTGGTCACCGACGGCGGCGGCATCACCTGCCACGCCGCCATCGTGGCCCGCGAACTGGGTGTGCCGTGCGTGGTCGGCACCGGCACAGCGACGTCCGTGCTGCGCGACGGGCAACAGGTCACCGTCGACGGCAGCGCCGGAACCGTCACGGCCGGCACGGTGTCCGCCCCGACCACCACCGTCGAGAGAGCCGCACCGGCCGCCGTCGAGCCGCTGGCGACCCGCGTCTACGTCAACCTCGCCCTGCCCGAGCACGCCGAGGAGACCGCCGCGCTGCCCGTCGACGGGGTCGGCCTGCTGCGCGCGGAGTTCATGCTCACCGAAGCCCTGAACGCCGAACACCCGCGCCGCTACCTGGCCACCCACGGCAGCGAGGGCTTCCTGCACGCGATGTCCGAGTCCCTGCTGCGCATCACCCGGCCCTTCGGGTCGCGCCCGGTCGTCTACCGGACGATGGACTTCCGCACCAACGAGTTCCGCGAACTGGCCGGCGGCGCGGAGTTCGAACCCGTCGAGCACAACCCGATGATCGGCTACCGCGGCTGCTACCGGTACGTCCGCGACCCCATGCTGTTCGCGCTGGAGCTCCAAGCCCTGGCCAGGGTCCGCGAGCAGACGCCCAACCTGCACCTGATGATCCCGTTCGTGCGCACCAAGTGGGAACTGGAGGCGTGCCTGGAGCAGGTCGACCGCAGCCCCCTGGGCCACCAGCGCGGCCTGCACCGCTGGGTCATGGCCGAGGTCCCCTCGATCGTCCACTGGATCCCCGAGTACGCCCGCATGGGTGTCGACGGCGTCTCCATCGGCAGCAACGACCTCACCCAACTCGTCCTCGGCGTCGACCGCGACTCCGAGGTGTGCGCGGAGCTGTTCGACGAATCCGACCCGGCGGTCCTGGACTTCATCGGCCGCATCATCACCGCCGCCCGCGACGCCGGCATCACGTCGTCGCTGTGCGGCCAGGCCCCGTCCAACCGACCCGAGTTCGCCGAACACCTGGTCCGCCTGGGCATCACGTCGGTGTCGGTCAACCCCGACGCCGTCACCGCCGCCAGGTCCGTGATCGGGTCGGCCGAACGCCGCCTGGTCCTCGACCGCGCCCGCCGGGCAGGAGCATCGCCGTGACGACCACACCGGCGGATCCGGCGGGAGCGGCACGCCCACCTCCCGCAGTGGGATCAGCCGGCGGTCAGGTAGGTGATGTCCGCGTCGGCGAGGTCGAACTGGGCGTAGGTGAACGGCCCGTCCGGCAGGTGCCACACCGCGCACACGCGACGCGGTCGCACCCGACCCGCCACCAGCACCCACCCGTCGACCGGGATCGACCACCGCCTCCGGACCGGTCCGCCGGGCAGGTCGGCCCACCGGTCGTCGGTGGCGACCTCGCGCGGAGCCCCGCCGTGGTCGGTCGTCACGCGGGCGGTGACCTGGACGTCCCGGTCGGTGAGGGTGACGGCGAAGGTGTCGTCGGCGACGGCGGTCCAGGTGACGGGCAGGTCGAGCAGCGTGGACGGGGCGAACAGGATCGCGTCGGCGAGGTAGGTGACCAACTCGGCCCGGTCCATCTCCGGACCGGCCGCGTCGGCGACGGTGATCGCGCCCAGCGCGGTGGCATGCAGCCGACCGTGCCCGTGGTCGTACGAGTCGGTCGCGTGGACCGGCACCACGTGCCCGAGGGCGAGGTGCAGGTGGTAGTCGCGGCTGATCTCCGGCGCGGTGTTGCGCTGCTCGACCCGGCACGCCGTCCAGCGGTCGGTGGGCTTGCGCCGGAACCAGCCGCGGGCACGCAGCGTGAACCCGGTGTCGCGCGGACGGCGCGGGACACCGGCGAAGTCCAGGTAGCGCCGAGCCGCTTCGGGCAGGTGGGCGACGGACTCGTCCGTCACCTCGGGGGTGGTTCGCGTCATGGTCGTGACCTCCGCCGTCCAGCCTGCCGACCGCCGACGCGGCGCAGCAGAGTCGTGCGACTCCACCGGACGCGCGGACGTCCCTCCGCCCCGAGGACGTACGACTCTGCCCAACGCTCCGGCCCCGGCCGAGGCTTGAGTCACCCCGGAAGGAGTTCGGTGATGATCCTGGTAGGCGTGGACGGATCGCCCGCGAGCCGCAAGGCGCTGCGCTGGGCACTGGAGCAGGCGGCTCGCACGGGCGAGACCGTCGAGGCCACGATGGCGTGGCTGCGTGAACCCGAGTACGTGGCCGCCGTGTCGATGGGCGTGCACCCGCACGGCGACCGGCCCGACCACCGGCACCCGGCGCGGGAGCTGCACGCGATCGTCGAGGAGGTCCGGGCCGAGGTCCCCGGCGCGCCGGAGGTGGCCGAGGTGACCATCGTCGGCGACGCCGCCACCGCGCTCACCGCCGCCGCACGCCAAGCCGACCTGCTCGTCATCGGCAGCCACGGCCACGGGCCGCTCGCCGAGGTGTTCCTGGGCAGTGTCGCGGCCGACTGCGTCCGCCACGCGACCTGCCCGATCGTGGTGATCCCCGCCCACGCGCCCTGACCCGCACCAGGGACCTTCTACCCTGGTCGGCAGCACGTCCGGCGGGGACAGTCGGGTCCGTGCGGCGGAGGTGGGCAGGGTGAAGGTGTTCTTGGTGGACGACCACGAGGTCGTCCGGGTCGGGGTCAGGGAGCTGCTCAACAGCGCCGACGACCTGGAGGTGGTCGGCGAGGCCGGCTCGGTCGCCGAAGCGCTGGCCCGCGTCCCCGGCAGCGGCGCGGACGTCGCCGTCCTGGACGTGCGCCTACCCGACGGCAACGGCATCGAGCTGTGCCGGGAACTGCGCTCCCGCCTGCCCGACCTGAACTGCCTGATGCTCACCTCGTTCACCGACGACGAGGCCCTGTTCGACGCCATCATGGCCGGCGCCTCGGGCTTCGTCCTCAAGCGCATCCTCGGCAACGACCTGGTCAACGCCGTCCGCACCGTCGCCTCCGGCGGCTCCCTCCTGGACGCCCGCTCCACCACCGCCCTGCTCAACCGCATCCGCCGCGAACGCGAAGAGGGCGACCCGGTCCGCATGCTCACCGAGCAGGAGCGCACCGTGCTCGACCTCATCGGCCAGGGCCTGACCAACCGGCAGATCGCGGAGAAGATGTTCCTCGCGGAGAAGACGGTCAAGAACTACGTCTCCCACCTGCTCGCCAAACTCGGCCTCGAACGCCGCACCCAAGCCGCCGTCATGGCCACCAAGCTCCGCAAGCCCCACCCGTCCGCGTCCGAAGACGGCTAGACGGGCGGGACCGCGGTTCGGTCGACAACCCTCACCCGTGGACGGCGTGACCGGTCTCCGGGAACCGGACCCCCGCCACACCGGCCACCGCTCCCGCGAGCACCTCGGCCACGTGCCGGTCACGCTCGTCGTCCAGAGCGTCCACGATGGACACTTGACCGTCCACCACGGACACCGTCCACCGGTGGGGGTCCGCGTACAGGCCCAGTCGGTGGCGCACCTCTGCCGCAAGTGCGCGGTCGTCGCGGGTGATGGCGCGCAGCATGTCGCGACGGGTCACCACGCCCACCAGCCGGCGGCCGTCCACGACGGGCGCGCTGCGCACGCGGTGCTCCAGCATCAGCCGGGCCAGGTCGCCGAGGTCGGTGCCCGGGTGGGCGACGGCCTCCGGTCGGGTCATCACGTCGGCGACGGTCTGGCGGGGCACGGGCCGGCCGCGGGCGGGTTCGCCGTGGACCAGGGTGCGCGGGTCCAGCGGCAGGCGGTCGCGCAGCACGTCGGCCTCGGTGACCACACCGACCAGCACACCGGCCCCGTCCACCACGGGCAGCATGGTGAAACCCTTGGCGGCCAACAAAGCCCCGGCGTCCCGCGCCGCCGCACCGGGGTGCACGACCACCACGTCGCGCGTCATGACATCCCGCGCCCTCATCGCGCACCCTCCTCGACCTTGGCGCCGTCATGCGGCGCCTCCACCGCAGCCGGCGGCAGGACCACGACCGGCGCGGTCGAGTGCCGCACGCAGTGCGCGGTCGTGCTGCCCAGGACGATCCGGCGCAGCCCGCCGCCGGTGTGCGCGGCCACGACCAGCAGCGCCGCGCCGCGCGCCTGCTCCTCCAGCACCTCGGCGGCCGACCCGCGCAGGCACTTGCGGATGATCCGCGGGAAGGTCTCCCGCCCGACCGCCACCTCCCGCAGCGCGCTCTCCACGGTCGCCTCGGACCTGCCGCGTGCCTCCTGCTCGGAGGTCATCGCCCAATCGGCCAGCGGCTCGTAGTTCCACACGTTGACCACGTGCAGCGGGACGCCCCGCAACGTCGCCTCGTCCATGGCCCAGGACAGCGCGCGCACGCCCGCCGACGTCCCGTCCACGCCCACCACGATCGGTCCCTCGTTCACGACTCCTCCTCGATGTCCGGCCCCGGTCGGGGCGTGTCGCGGAACGGGTCACCGGGCTCGGCCGCACCCGCGCGTCCGCTGAACCGCGCGTCACCGACCACGCCCGCCGGCGGCTTGGCCCGACCCATCCCGCCTCCTCGGTTCGTCTGCCCACGAGCCTCCCGCCACGCGAGCCGGGCGGTCAGTGGCGGCGGTCCCGACGAGCCCGGGACCTTCGACCCCGCGTCACAGGGCCACGACGCCGGCGAACGCGGCGACCACGGGCAGCAGCCACCCGGCCAGCCCCAGCGCGAACCGCGGTCCACCGGCCACCAGGGCGAGCACCAGCTTCACCACCGTGTTGGCCGCCAGCGCCGCCCCACACGCCAGCACGGCCGTGCTGACGGGGATGGTCCCCGGCGCGAGCGAGGCCGCCGCGATCGCCGAGGCGTGCGCGTCGGCCAGCCCACCGAGCCCCGCCGCCAGCACCGCTCCCCCGCCGCCCAGCCACTCCGCCGCCCCGCGCGTGACCACCAGCAACGTGACCAGGACCAACGCCAACCCGACCGCCGCCCGCAACGACAACGGCCGCTCCACGACCTCGTCGTGCTCCTCGCCGGACTCGGGCAGCCGCCAGGTCAACCAGGCGATCTCGGCCAGCAGCACCACCACACCGGTCGCGGCGGCGGGCAGCAGCCGCAGCGACACCACCGGGCTCGCCACCGCCGTCACCGCCACCAGCTGCGCCAACGTCGAGACGTTCGCCGCCAACGCGGCGGGCACCGCGGGCGCACCGACCTCGCGGAACCGGCGTCCCATCACGGCGGTGGTGGCCGAACCGGACACGAACCCGCCGCCGAACCCCGCCACCAGCAGCCCCCACCGCCGGCCCAACGCCCGCGCGGCCAGGTACCCGGCCCAGCCGATCAGCGTCACCGCCAGCACCAGGCCCCACACCTTGGCCGGGTTGAGCACCCCGTACGGGCCCAGCGGCCGGTTGGGCAGCAGCGGCAGCACCACGAACGCCACCACGAACACCGTCATCGCGTCGGTCACGTCCCGGTCGCTCACCAGCCGGGTGGCGAACCGGTGCAACGGCCGCTTGGCCGCCAGCAACACCGCCACCAGCACCCCGGCCGCCACCGCGAGCTGCGGCCGGTGCCACGCCAACGCGCCCAACAGGTACGCCACCACCGCGGCGACCTCCGTGGTGGCCCCGACATCGGGCTCCGCCGACCGCAGTTCCCGCCAGTACCAGAGGACCACCAGTGCGCTCACCCCCGCGAACCCGACCGCGACCACCGCCGGCGACAACGCGGCAGCCACCGCCCCGGCCAGCGCGATCAACGGGAACGTGCGCGACCCGGCCGGCCGCCGGCCTGTCACGTCGTGCTCGCGCTCCACCCCGAGCAGCAGCCCGATCGCCAACGCCGTGGCCAGCGCGGCGGCGGCAGCGAGGTCCATCAGGTCGTGGCGTCGACCGGGACACCGCCCAGCACGACCCCGACCACTCCCGGCACGGTCCGCACCAGCGCCGCGACCACCTGCCGCTCGGCTTGGTCCTCGAACGGCCCGCTGACCGCGACCCGACCGCCAACCACCTCCACGGTCCAGCGTCGAGTCCGGCTGTAGGCGCGCAGCAGCCGGTCCACGCGAGCGGTCATCACGTCGTCGTCCGGGGTCAGCACGCGCAGCAGATCGCTGCGACTCACCACCCCGACGACGCACCCGCGCGCGTCCACGACCGGCAGACAACGCAACCGGTGACCGAGCATCGCGCTCGCCAGCTCGGTCGGCGTGGCGGTCAGGGGCGCGCTGATCACGACCTTGTTCATCACCTGCCCGACGGTGGTCGCGCCCGCGCCCTGCCCGATGCTCTGCACCAGCAGGTCGATGCCGGACACGATCCCGACCAACCGCCCACCGTGCTCCACCACCGGCAGCGCGGAGAAACCGTGGTCGATCAGCAGCGCATTCGCGGCGCGAATGGTCGTGGACGGTTCGACCGTCACGACCGGGCGGGTCATCACTTCTGCAGCGTCCATATCGGACAGCCTCCGCGCGGTCGGATGTCGACGGCAGTGCGGATGGGCTCCTCGCATCGGTGACCTAGGTCCCGGTGTGGGCCATCACCCGGACAAGGTCCCGCCTGGTCACCACCCCGACGAGCGCCGCTCCGGCCACCACGGGCACCCAGCGCACGTGGTCCTCCACCATGATCCGAGCGACCGCTCCGATCGGTGCGTCCGGGTCCACACCAAGAACCGGCGTCGACATGACCGCCCGCACCGGTGTCTCCCCCGGCCGGTGGTCGGTGTGCTCGCCGCGCAGCAGGTCGGCGTCGGTGACGACACCGACCAACCGCTGCCCGTCCACCACCGCCAGCGCGGTGAACCCGTGCGAGGACAGCAGCGCGGCGGCCTCGTGGATCGGCACGTCCGGCGTCACGGCGATGACGGGGCTGGTCATGAACTCGCGAGCACGCATCGGGCACCTCCCAGGAACGCAGTCCTTGCACCGACGCTAGAGCGCCCTCACGACCGCCGACGCGGCCTTAGGTCCTCCGTCAGCAGGGTCCTTGGTCCAGCGGCGCACTCACCCACAAACCGGCGGACACCCACCGCTGACCCGTTCCCACCGGCCGGCGGGGCGGGTCGACCGGATAGTGCGGAGCACTATCCGGTCAGGTCTCGGTCATTCGCGCTGTACCTGGAGGTCCTCGCTCGCCTCCAATTCGACGCCGAGCCGGTCGCTGTCGCCGGCAGTCGCCAAGGACAGCGACTGGGGGACGAACGACAACAACCAGAGGCGGTGGCGGAGACGCTCACGCAGTTCGATGAACAGCTCCGCATCGGTGAGAGCGGTCAGGTCCGGCATCCGCACAGGCCGATGCCGGGCCTCGTCCTCGGTGAGGATGCGAGTTCCGACAAGGACCTCGAGGGTGGACACGCCGAGAAAGCGGGCGATGGCCCGTGCAGTGGGGATGCTCGGAAATCGCCCGTTGCGCAAGATGGTCAAGCAGCTGCGCGGCAGACCGGTGCCGCGAATGAGGTCTCCGGCGGTCAGGCCGCGCTTGCGGAGTTCGCCGTCGAGGTAGGCCCATTGCGGCGAGGTCGCCCGGTGATGTGTGCTCACACGAGCATACTAGACGCGCACACAGGACGTTCGGTGCGCCACCCGCCCGCAACAATGGAGTGCCACCCAGGCAGGCACGGGGAGGAGGTTGCCGGGATGGTCGAGCCAAAGAGTGCGGGCGGCGGGGAAGTCGGTGGGCACGAAGGGGTCCCAGCCGGGCCGACCGCTGTCGTTCCAGGCTCGCCACACGTTCTCGACGTGCTCCCACAGCGAGCCGGATCCGCCGTCGCACACTCGGCAGCTTCGGGCAGTTGCGGCCAACTTGAGTCGTTCAGCGCAGGTTGACGGCAGTTCACGCGAACGGTTGGCCGTTGGGGTCGACGCGCCGGATTCACCCGTTCGGGACGACTTCATTCGGCGCTGGTCAAAGACTGGCAACGACCTCGGCGAGGAAGTCGCCTTCCTCCGGGACGCGGCCGGTCGCGTGCGGGAACGGCGCTTCGCCCCCCTGTGCCAGGTTGAGCGGGTCCGCGACGACCAGGGCTGGGTCGACCGCGAATTCCACTCGATCGTCACCGACCTGGTGACTGCAGTGTCCGAGCGTGCAGGGCCCCGCGGACGCGGACCGCCTGATCAACAACGGCGGCGAGCCGTGGCCCTCCGGCGTGGACAGCAACGGCAGGCCGCGCTCCGAACTCGGTGACGGGCTCTACGCCTGGGAGACGCGGGAGCAAGCCGAGCGGTACCTGGAAGCGGTCAGCAGCCGCCCGGGCGGTCCGACCGACCTGAGCATCATCGAGCACCGCATCCGCGGCGAGGACTTCGACAACCTGCGGCACGCGGACATGTCCACCATGGACGACGACGCCGCGACGGACCTGTGGAACTCCGGCGGAAGGCACGACTACGACCACATCCAACGCACGACCGGGCGGTTCGGCAACGAGCACTACTTCCGGAATACGATCTACCACCTGTTCGTGAACACCAGGAGTTGAACATGCCCGACGATCGCACCGGCGAATACCGACTCAGGCGCCAGCACGCGGGAGTCGGCTACTTCGGTCAGGTCAGAGTCCGGTTGACGACCGCGGAGGAGGGCCGACCACCGGTCACCTGGGTCGTCGACCCCGACGACAGGTCCTCACTCCAGCCGGGTCCGGACCGCGAGTTCGTGGACGCGGCACTGGCGGGCGCGACGGACGGCCTCGACCTGGTGACCCGTTGCGGGGCGGACAACGCGGGCGTCGCAGTCGAGGTCGTGCACGCCCAACTCGACCTGACCGACATCGAAGTGTCGGCCGTGCGGACGGCAGCGGCCCTCGCGGTAGCCGACGCGTTCGGCGTGGCAGACCGAGCGCAACCGGTCTACCGCGGCGGATGGACCGTCGACATCTCCCCCTCTCCTTAGTACCGCTATTCGGTGTCCCACAGCCGAGGAGCACCGGACACGGCACCGGCTGTCCTCCGCAAGACGTCAGCGGTCGGGCCAAAGCGGTGTCTCGGCGTGGATCTGGTAGCCACCGTCAGCCCGTCGGACCGGCGACAGCAGGGGGCTCGTACCAGCGGTCGGCGAGTAGGCGCGTCATCGCCACCGCCTGGAACAGTTCGGCGCGCAGTACGTCCTGGGGCGCGATGTCGGTGGTGATCTCCCGAGCGGTCACGTACATGCGCAACACGGCGGGTTCGGCCCGAAGACCTCGAAGCGCTCATGGGCACGGCCGCCGTCGGCCATAACACCAGCAGGGCATGGTGACCGACTGTGCTGCTCCGACTGGCCTACCTGCCCCAAACACCACGTTTGGGGCTGTGTAGTCGGCGAGGTGGGCGGCTCGATCGCCCTGAGTGTTCTGATCATGATCAGGGCAATTCTTCGAGGCAACCACTGACCTCAGCACAATCTCGACCTGACAACTACACACGGGAAAGCGGCGACACGCGGAACGCCCGAGCCCCACCCCGAGACGGCGTCGAGGTCGGCCCGGGTGTGGAGGGACACGTCCGTGCTCTTGGGAAAGTATTGCCGTAGCAGGCCGTTGGTGCCGCGTTTGGCTGACGCGCCGGGCTCGGCCGGTGCACAACGCCGGCCTCAACTCCAGTCGCTGTTCGTCGCGGGCCTTGGGGGAACGACGTCTCGTAGATCGTCTCGGGTGGCACGCGCACTCCTGGTCGTCGGGGTGGAGTCCGGCGAGCCTGGCACTGACCTGCCGCGGTGACTGGCAGGCACTGGGGCCGTCGCGCACGAAATCCAGCAACCACCCGTGGCCACCGGTTTGCGCGGTTTCGGGTGGTGGTGCGGTCGTGGGCGGAGATCGCCCGGCAGTCCAGTGTGCCGCCGTTGCGGGCGGTCTCCCGGAGACCACGGGGTGGCGCCGCCCAGAAGCCGGGCGATCGACCGGTGGACCGGATCAGCGCGAGCTCGCGGGAGATGGGTTGCGGATTGCCGGTCCTGTGCCGACGTCCGTTGCCGCTGATCATCACGCCGTCCGGGTTCGACGTGACCACCCGATCGGCGGTGCAGGCGGTCGCCCGGTGCCGACATGATCCCAACGGGGTCGGGAAACATTCCCGAGGGGGGAAGTTCTGTTGTTGCACGTCCAAAACACGATCAGACGCGCCACTGTTGCGATAGCCGTGCTGGCCGTCGCGATCGGCAGCCAGGCAGTGGCGGTGCCGAGCGCGCACGCGGACCCGGGTGTCCGGCCGGCAGTGCCGCGCCCGGCGTCGCCGATCGTCTTGTCCACTTCGGACCAGACGATCGAGTACTTCGATTTCAACGGGATCGTCGTGGAACACGTCTCCAAGAAGAGCCTCGACGACGAGGGGACGCGCCGAAGCTTGCCTTACCTGTCCGGCATGTCGATGGGCAACGTCTCCGCGGTGGAGACCCACGACGGAGCGATGCAGGTCTTCACCGTCGTGGATGGCGCGGTCTGGACCAGTCGGCAGCAGGGCAAAGGCGGCACCTGGTCCGGCTGGGTGTCGATCGGCGGTTCCAACCTGTCCTTCGCCGCACCCGCGGTCACCAGAGGAGCCGGTGAAGCGCTCTGGGTGTTCACGACCGCGGCCGACGGCAGCGTTCGGGCAGTCGCTCAGCAGGTGAAGGGCGGCCCGTGGGGAGCGTGGACCTCGTTGGGCGGTAGCGGGGCAACCGGCACTCCCGCCGTCGGACGAGGACCCGGTGACCTCTTGGAGGTCTTCGTGAACACGACGTCGCGGGCGCTGTGGAAGTCGCGGCAGAGCAGCGGCGGGTTCGGTGTCTGGGAGCAGTTCACCGACACCGGGTTCGCCATCAGCGGCTTCGTCCCGCAGGTGATCACCCGCGCCGACCGCAGCCTGGAAGTCATGGTGCGGAAAGCCGATTCGACCCTCGCCACCCGCCGCCAGATCGCACCGGGCGGAGCCTGGGCGGCGTGGTCGGTGCTCGCCGGCCACACCGGTTTCGGGCGGCCGGCGGTGATCCTCGGTCCGGACGGTGCGCTGGACGTGCTGTCCTCCGATGCGTACCGCCGCGTCTTCCACGGCCGCTTCGGCGTCGACCCGACCACCCGGGGCAGGGTCGCGGCGTCGGGTTGGCAGGATTTCGTGCCACACGGTGCTCCTGCGACGGGCCGGCAGGACCTGTCCGGGGCGGGTCTGGCCGACGGCTCTTGGATCGCGGTCTACAACGACGACACGAGCGACGCCTTCGCAGCAATCGTCCACGGTGCTGACGAGGTTTCGGCTCAACGCGCGGAACCGGCGGCTCCGCCCCTGCGACCGTTGGCCGAGGTACGCGCAGAGGACGGCAGGCCCGGGCACTACGCCGAAGGTGTCACCGCCAAGAACTCCCCGTCGGCGACGGGGTGGACACCGCCGGCCTTCCAGTACGACCACTTCACCCTCGACCAGTGCAAGGCGAACGTCGGCGACAAGAACAACCCGGGCACGGCGAAGAACCACTACTCGTACTGCTGGTCCCACCAGGCCGTGATCAGCTTCCGGCCTGCCTGCTGGCTGGGCGGGTTGTTCTGCGTCGAGCGGAACCTGTTCTACACCCTCACCGTGATCGGGGACGGTTCGGACGCCTCGCGGGAGGTCCGCTACGACGTGTTCCTGACCGACTTCCAGCACGCGCGTCCTTTCGAAGGTGTCCTGGACCTGACCGTCGAGGCGAAGTGCCACCCGTTGGTCGGTGTCAACGACTGCGAACCTGATCCCGCCACACCGCCCGTGAAGCGACCGCTGGGCGAGTGGGTGAGCTCGGGTGAGGTCAGGCTGAAGCTGCGCGGTCCGGAGCCTGCCCTGGACCCCCTGCTCAACCCGGAGCGCCTGGGCTACGCGTCGGCGTGGGTCAAGGTCACCGGCACGCTGCCACAGGGCTCCACCCGGGACATCACCTCCGTGCCGCACAAGGTCCGCTTCGACTCCGCGGACTACATCTCGCACAACGGCAAGGCAGGAGCGATCTTCACCGAAGTGGAGGCGGTGCTGAACTTCCCGGTCAACAGGCCAGAGTTCGCGGCGATGACCCAAGCCGCGCACCACTACCGCGACGCCATGACGAACCCGGCGGCCACGATCCCTGCGGTGCCGGGCAAGCAGATCCCCGGCGCGATCGGTGGGCAGCCTCTGCACCGGCTGTGGTTCGACAGCGGGCGACGGGCGGAGAACAACCGGGAGGCGGTGAAGACCTGTCGCACAGAGTTCCCGAACGACTACCCGCAACCAGGTCAGGACTGTGACGAGTACCCGTTCGCCAGCACGTACGAGGGCGCGTCGCCGTACTACAACCCGCAGCGCAACTTCTCGGTGAGGGTTCTGCCGTCCGAGGACAACCAAGCGGCTGGACTCTGGTTGGCCGTCTGGTACTCCTACGACCGAATCCTCGACAACGACAAGTTCTTCGTGCGCGCGTCACAACCTGACCTGCAGATCACCGCACAAGCCCCGACCCCTGTGTGGGGGAGTGCGTGAGCACTCCCCCACATCCCACTTCAGCCGATGGTGCATCCTGGTGGCATGAGCGCATCCGTCACGGATTCATGGGCTCGGATCACCACGTGGCTGCGAGCACACGCGCCCTCGACCTTCGACAGCCTTGCTCCTCCCGCCGACGAACGCGACCTCGCGGCGCTCGCATCCGACGTCCCGACTCCGCTTCCCGACGACCTGGCCACCTGGTGGCGGCTGTGCGATGGCTCCGGCCTGCCGGACGGGCGGACCGAGTTGCTGCCGCCGTACTTCGAACCCTGCTCGACCAAGCACGCGCTGGAAAAGCGGCGATACCTCGTAGGCCCGGCTCCGGCACGCACCGCCGACCCCGTCGACGAGGCCGGCACGCGGTCTGGCGCGTTCCTCAAGACCTTCGTGCCGATTGCGGCACTCGGCAACGGCGATCACCTCTTCGTCGACCTGCGGCCAGGCCGATGGCACGGCTGCGTCCACCACTGGAGTCGGGACGACGGCAGCCAGGTCACCCCGTTCTGGGACAACGTGGCCGACATGCTCACCGACATCGCCAACGCACTCCACACCGGATCTCCCGCACTGCGATCCTACGTCGAGCGGGCCCGCCCCTACGGCATCCGCACTCCCTCATACGTGCCCGCAGTGGAAGAAGGATGCCTCGTATGGCGTCGAAGCACCTGACAGGACAACCAGCGAAAGTCAACAACGCCGCCGCGGACGGCCCGTCGCTGACGTTCTGCCAGGTCTGCGGGTAGGCGCGGATGACCTGCGGTGTTCCCGCCAGGTTGTCAAACATGTCCTGCAACGGCCGGACGGCAACAATCAAGGCAGATTGTCTTTGATCTCCAACCAGCTTCTCACTTCGCAGGCCACGTCGTCGTCAGTGATCCGGTCAACAAGGTAGACGAGAGGATGAAGAACGTTTTTCACGGCGCGTAGGGTGCGAATTTGATCGATCGGTCGATCTTGCCAATCCTTTGCCATGCGCAATGCCTCTGCTCGAGAGAGGCGGATGTTGGCCAGGCTGCGTCGCGCAGCGATGTCGGGTTCCAGCGCAGGCGGCACCGTCGAGCCGGGAGCAGCAGCAACGGCGTGACTCAGGTATACCAATCGGTTTGCGACCTCCTGGTCACTCAGAGCGCCGACCGCCCGTGCAATCTCCAGAACCTGCACACTCAACGCGGCCCACCTCGACCTGACTCCACTGTCGAGTGCAACGTTGTTGACCCGGGTCTCGAGTGGCTGCACGAGCCCAAGCCACCAGTTGGCGCGTTGCTCTCCGCCTGGCTGGGCAGCGAGCAGCCAGGCCCGCAATTCGTTGGCGCTCAACTCCAGCAGTTGGTCCAAGTGCACTTCCATCATCAAAACCCGACGCCGATTGTCCGGAACGCATCCTTGCCGATCTGGAGGCTCTCCAACGAAGGCAGGTAGTGGCCGCTGTTGTTGTCGATCTCCAGGCCGAAGCACTGACCCCGACTGCCCGCGATCTGCGCCTCTCCCGTTCCGGGAGTGACCGGCTTGACACCCAAACGCTCGGCAGTGGCAACTTCCTCCGCGAGGTCTTGAGGGTACTGGTTCTCGAACAACCGTGTAGAGCTACCACTGTTACTACTCGAACTTCTGTTCGAACTGGAGCCGCCGAAGATGTTGCCCAGGCTCTGTTGGACGAGCATCGCGCCACCGATCACGAGTCCGCCGCCCGTCACCACACCGGCGGTTCCCAGCGCAACTGCGGGTCCACCAAGAAGGCACCCTCCTCCGGTTCCGCAGAGAACAACTCCGCCTGTCGCGACACCAAAACCGAGCTGCGCCAGAAGGGCACCGCCGACCACCGATGCGCCACCGAGAAGCGTGTTGCCGATGTCATCGCCATGCTCTTCAAAGAAGTCGCCGATGTCGTCGAGCCCTTCGGCGACGGCTGCCCCTACGTCATTGGCTGCGTCGCACACGCTTTGCAGCCAGTCCCAGCAGTGGCCGTCGTTCTCGATCTTGCTGATGGGGTTGCCGCCGGTGAAGGCGTAGCGGTTGCCCGTGAACGGGTTGGGGCCGAGGTTGAGGTCGCCGAGGGCGCCGTTGTAGTTGTCACGGGCGAGGAAGCGGTTGAGGCCGGGGCTGTAGTCGCGGAACCCCATGTCGTACGAGCCAGAGTTGGGGTCCCAGCATTTGCCGTTGTATCGGTAGAAGTTAGTAGGAGTCCTCCGCGACCTCTGGGCCTGCGCCGTCGGTGTCGTTCTTGATCCGAGTGAGGCGCTGGCCGAAGGCGTCGTACTGGTAGGTGCGCTGGAGTTGGCCGGCGATCTCCTCGCCGACGACCTTGTCCGTGAGACCGAGGTAGGCATAGTCGGTGGTCTTGCCGTCCTGGGTCTTGGAGGTGGTGCGGTCCAGCGGGTCGTAGGTGTAGGTGGTGGTTTTCAGTGCGCCGCCGTCGCCGAGTTTGGTGTGTTCGGCAGTGCGGTCGAAGCCGTCGTACTTGTAGAACTCGATGATCTGGCCACCGCTGGTGACGGAGTCGAGGCGGCCGAAGGGGTCGTAGTTGTAGGCCGCCGTGACGCCCGAGGTGGTGGCGGTGAGCAGGCGGTTGCCGTCCTAGTTGAAGGTGGTGGTCTTGCCTTCGAGGGTTTGCGTGGTGACGTTGCTGTTGGCGTCGTAGGAGTGGGCGAACGTCTTCTTCTCGTTGTCGACATCGTTGCTGTTGTTCCGCACCAGCTTCACCGCATCAGCAAGCACGGTGCCGTCGGCGTTGTCCGACAGCGTGATCTTCGCGGCGTTGCCCTGGGCGAGGGTGAACCAGCCGAGGCTGACCCACTCGCCACCGCGCTGGGTCTGGTTCACCGCGACCGTCGTGGTGCTGATGCCAATCTCGACCTTGAACGGGGCGTTGGTCGCCGCGGCCCGGATCGCGATCCTCTTCCAGGACGTCTACCACTTCGCCGGCGGCGTCGAGGACAACATCCGGCTCGGCCGCGCCTACGCCACCGAGCCGAGGTCCGCGCCGCAGCGACCTCCGCCCTGGACAACGAAGCAGCCGTCCACGACGGCGTCGAACGGCTGATGGCGGGCCGGACGGCGGTGGTGGCGCACCGGCTGCGGACCGTGCGCAACGCCGACCACATCGTCTTCCTGGACGGCAGCCGTCTGGGACCGCACCTTGGCGTCGGCGAAGAGTCGCGTTCCCCTCCGGGCGACTGCGCTGGGTGACTAAGATGGATCGGTGCGTAGCGGGGACGTGGTCGCGGGCCGGTATCGGCTCGATGAAGTCGTCGGTGTCGGCGGGATGGGCGAGGTCTGGCGGGCCACCGACCTGGAGTTGCGCCGGGTCGTCGCGCTCAAGCAGGCGACGACGGGGGACGGCGAGGCCACCCGGCGGGAGGCGCGGATCGGGGCCGGGCTGCACCACGCGCACGTGATCTCCGTCTTCGACACCGTCGTCGACGGCGACCGGCGCTGGCTGGTCATGGAATACCTGCCCGCCCGCAGCCTCGCCGAGATCTGCCGCACGGACGGCCCGATCGCCCCCGACCTCGCCACCCGGGTCGGCGCGCAGATCGCCACCGCGCTGGCGGCCATGCACGCCAAGGGGATGGTGCACCGCGACATCACCCTCGCCAACGTCCTGGTCACCCCGGACGGCACCGCCAAGCTCGCCGACCTGGGCGTCGCGATGTGGGACGAGGTCACGGTGACCGGGAGCGCGCGGGAAGCGGGTACCGACGGCTACCTGGCGCCCGAGGTGCGCCGGGGCCACCGCGCCACTCCGGCGGCGGACGTGTACTCGCTGGGCGTGGCGTTGTCGGCCGCGGCGGAAGGGCGGGTCGACAAGCGCTTAGCGGGCGTCCTGGCCGCGATGACCGACCCGGACCCCGCCCGCCGGCCCGACGCGGAGTGGGCGGCACGGCTGTTCGGGGCGACCCGGGGGCCGTCGAATCCCGTGCTGGTGACAGTGGGAGCGGCCGTGGCGCTGGTGGCCGTGCTCGCGGCCACGCTGACGGCCTCCAGCGGTCCGTTCAGCAGCGCGGCCACGCGGGGCGCGCCGCCTCCCGGCACGCTCCTGTACGGCATCGGCGACCTGATCGGCACGGCGATGGAGTCCGAGTTCGTGCGCGAGACGCCGGTGACGATGCTGACCACCAACTACCACAAGCCGAGCGACCTGCCGACGATGACGCCGTGGCGGGACAAGGAGGTTCCCGACGCCTACGCGCGCGGGTACGCGCTGCACGTGCTCGTGGCGGACTGGGAGATCGACGACCCCGAAGTCCCGGTCGACACCAAGTACGGTCCCGGCTGCGGGCGTTCCTACCCGCTGTCCCCGGCGTTCGGCGAGCACATGCGTGCGCTCGCGCGCATCTTCGCCGGCAAGGCCGACGATCCGCCCTTGTACGTCACCGTGTTCAACGAGGTCAACAAGATGGCGTGCGAGGACGGCTCGTACGCCGCCAGCCCGGCCTACTACGAGGCGTTGCAGGACAGCTACCTCGACGTTCGGCGGATCATCAAGGAAACGGCTCCCAATGCGCAGGTGGCGCTGGGTTGGGACGGTTACCAGGTCGAGGACGACGACGCGGAGAGCGGTGGCGGTCGGTCGATGTTCTCGCACTTCGCCCGCGCGCTGCGGGCGTCGGACTACCAGGCGGTGGTGGCCAAGCAGCGGTACGGCAACGTCTTCCAGGTGCGGGAGAGCGTCCGCATCCTCGGCGAGTACGGCAAGGTCATGGTGGCCGCTTACCTGGACACCACCGGCGAGGTCCTGGACCTGGACGTCCGGACGCTGTTGAGCGACGAGTCGATCGCCGGTCTCAACAAGCAGGGGCTGTTCGCGTGGAACTTCAACAACCAGCGCGAGTTGGCCGTCGACCGGGGACCGGTCCTCGACTACATCAAGAACGCGATCCGCCGCACCGGCCGCGCGCCCCGCTGATCGAGGACTGACCCCACGGCCGTCCGGACACGCTGCACGCACGTCGCGTCTCCGATCAAGGCAGCTACCGACGACACCAACCCGTCGTGTCCTCCCGGTCGCGCGCGGCGGCACAGAAGGGATATCAGGGAACTCGCCGTTCGAGGTCCAGCTCTCCGGCGACGGATCGTCCCGACCCACCGTGGTCCCGCGGCGGACCAGCAGTGGCACCACGCTCGGGGTGGAGCACTGCGACTTCACCGACCGCAGCAAGCGTGGAGCCGACGGCGGGCGGCCGAGGAACTGTCCGAGCACCCGCGCGGCGCGCACGTCGTAGAACGGCTCGTCCTTGCCGCTCTTGCACTCTGCGCCAGCCCGGCGGTCGACGCAGTCCACGTGAATCTGCCCACGACGATGAGTCCAATCCACCTGGGCTTTCATCGAAAACCTAACAGTCTGAGACGTCGCCGCTCGACGCCTTCCCGGGCACCGC
Source organism: Saccharothrix variisporea (assembly GCF_003634995.1). Taxonomy (GTDB): domain Bacteria; phylum Actinomycetota; class Actinomycetes; order Mycobacteriales; family Pseudonocardiaceae; genus Actinosynnema; species Actinosynnema variisporeum. The sequence continues at coordinate 2,802,618 of NZ_RBXR01000001.1, forward strand.
GAGCCGCACCGTGAACCCCACTCCGACCTGCGGATTTCAGAAGAGACGCAACCCTTTCACACGTTCGGCGGCGCACAGTCCCGTCAGCGCCCCGCACCGCAGGGCACGACGTGAGGAGGAACGCGTGCTACGACGCGTCTTGCTCGCTGTCGCCGTCGCGACAGCAACTGCCCTGGAAATGACCGAGTGACGGGCGCGTGCGCCAACGCCCGGCGCAGCCGGGAGATGTGACCGCGCATTGTCGCCCGGTCCACGGCGGCGAGTTCGCAACCAGGATCCGCCCGACCAGCCGATCCACCGGCACAGCACGGCCGGCCTCGACTGCGGACAGGCGCCGAATTCGGCGCGTCACCACCTTCTTGTTCGTCGAAACTACCTTGGAGGTCTTCATGCAACGTAAGCTCTTCACCACCGCCGGGGTGGCGATCGCGGCGCTGGCCGCCGTGATCGGGGCTAGCGCGCCTGTCTCCGCGCAAACATCCGAAGCGTCATCCGGTTCCGCTTCCCCGACCTGTTACGGGGAGACGTGTGAGGGGTTGAGCCCGATCTCCGCGAATTGCACGAGCGGGTCGGTCTCGCTGGCCAACATCGTCCTGCTCGGGGCCGGGGCCAGGGAGTTCCTCGTCGATCACCGCTATTCGGCGTCGTGCGGGACGACCTGGACCAGGGTGACCGACATCAACCAGCCGGATTGCTACTACTCCCTGACCGCCTGGCATGAAGGAATCAACAACAGCACGGGCGTCAGGACGCGTACCGCGTCGGTGAGCAGCGGGGACGCGTGTTCCGCGTCCACCACGACGATGAGCAAGGCGGGCAGGTCGACCCGGGCGTGCGGGCACAGCAGTTGGGAAGGACTGGATCACTGCACCCCGTGGAAGTAGCGCGTCCCTGATCCCCGGCGAGTGATCGCCACGTGCGCTTTCCCTCCGGCGCTCGATCCGAGCGCCGGAGCCCCCGACTCCACGCATCTCATCGCCCGAGGAGTGGCCGTGCGAAAACCGCTCGTCTTGTTGTTGTGCGTTCTCTGTTCGTTGTGGCTGATGCCGGGTGGCGCGATGGCCACTCCGGCCGACGACGACCTTCCGGCCCCGGCCCCGAAACCCGCGTCGCCGGGCAGCGTCCGGTCCACCGAACGCGCTGCGGTGCTCGGTGGCGGCTGGGAGCGGTCCACCGACCGTGCGGTGACCACGACGGGCGACGGCACCGGGTTCCACGTGCTGGTGGCCGAGGCCCGTGACGGGTACCGGTGGCGGACGGCGGCGTCGTTGTCGGAGCCCGGGTTCGACACCGACGCGTGGATCGGCAACGCCTGTGTGACGGCGTCGGGTGACCGGGCGGTCGTGGCCTACGCGCCGCGGACCTTCACCAACGAGGCGGTCCTGAACGACCGCGGCGCGTTCACCGCGATCGTCGACCTGACCGGTGGCCCGGTGCGCAAACTGCCTGTGCAGACCAGTCTCGCCTATTTCAACCCCGGCTGTGGTCCCACCGAGACCGCGGTGCTCACCCAGGGTGGCGGTGAGGACCTCACCGCGACGCGGCTCCTGCGACTCGACACCGTCACCGGTGAGCTGGCCGAGCCGATCGATGTGCCCGGCCAACTCACCTCGGCGGTGCCGGCCGCGGACGGCATCGTGGCCGCCGATTCCGGTGCGGTGGTGCGAGTGCGTCCCGACGGCACGCGGACGGTGCTGACACCGGCGAACGGCGTGCCGTACCGGCTGGCCGCGGACGCCGACGGCGGGGTCGTCTACGCGCAGGCGGAGGGCGAGTCAGCGGCGAGTGTGCGCCGGGTGGACCCGAAGGCGGGCAACAAGGTCACCGAACTGGCCGCCGGTGGTCGCACGGACGTGAGCGTGCGCTCGGGCCGCGGCGGCCGCGTCTTCGTGACGGGCGCCGGAACCGCCCGCACGGCGACCCAGTCGGTTTCGCTGGTCACCGTGCCCGACGACGTGGAGATGTCGTTGTCCGGCGAACTCGCGGTCACCTCCGTGGTGCGGACCGAGAACCCCGACCCCCGGGCGGCGCCCGCCGACCCCACCGCGCCGCAGCGGGTCGACATCACGGCCACCTCGCTGGCCACGAGCAAGGCCTTCACCCTGTCGGCAACCCCTGCGACCGGCGCCGGCAACGGCTCCGCGGCGAGCCCGGCGCTGGGGCAGGCGTCGGTCACCGCCGGGGCTCCGAACGACCCTGCCGACGGTGACCAGCGCTACTGCTCGGTGGCCCGCAACGACCCGCGAAACCAGGCCATGCAGCCGAAGCCACGCCAGGTCGAGTGGGCCGTCGACCAGGCCGTGCGCGGAGTGCTCACCGTCCAGCGGGAGAACAACTGGAAGAACCTCGGCATGCCCGCGTACACACCTCAGGGCCTGTTCCCGCCGACTGCGCTGGACGGCGGTGGGAACGTACCCGCGCAGGTGCTGCTCGGCATCGCCACGCAGGAGTCGAACACCTGGCAGGCGGCCAAGTTCGCGGTGCCGGGGGTGACGGCGAACCCGTTGATCGGCAACTACTTCGGGATCGACTACTACGACAACGACGAGGGCGACGACTGGACCATCCGGTGGGACAAGGCCGACTGCGGTTACGGCGTCATGCAGATCACCGACGGGATGCGACTGGCGGGCAAGGAACGGCCCGGTGAGACCGCGATGCCGTACGACAAGCAGCGGGCGATCGCGCTGGACTTCGCCGCCAACATCGCCCGCGGCCTGCGGATGCTGCAGGACAAGTGGAACGAGACCCGCCGCGCCGGGCTGAAGGTCAACAACGGCACTGCCGACCGGCTGGAGAACTGGTTCTTCGCGGTGTGGGCGTACAACTCCGGCTTCCACCAGAACCCGGGCAACGGGCAGCCGTGGGGAGTCGGCTGGCTCAACAACCCGGCGAACCCGCGTTACCCGGCCGACCGGCCCCCGTTCATGGAGACCTCGTACGCCGACGCCGCGCATCCGCAGCACTGGCCCTACCCGGAGAAGGTGCTCGGTTTCGCGGGGCACCCGATCGAGCTGATCGAAAGCCCCGGCACGCTCGTCCACGCCTTCCGGCCGGCCTGGTGGCTGACCGACGCGGACCGCTGGGCCGTGAAGCCGCCCACCGTGCAGTTCTGCGACGCCGGCAACCAGTGCGTGCCGGGCGGGACGTTCCTGCCGGGAGCCGAGGAGGTGCTCGGTGAGCCTGCCGGGCCCTGCGCGCACAAGAACAGCGCCGACCAGTACGACCTGAAGTGCTGGTACCACCAGCCGAACACGTGGAAGGCCAACTGCCAGGACAGCTGCGGACGGGAGTTGCTGCGGTTCGACCCGGGTTACGCCTACCAGGAAGACGCCACCAGCTACCCGCCGGTCTGCTCGCTGTCCGGGCTGCCGTCCAACGCACTGGTGGTGGACAACCTGCCGCAGAACGTGCCGTCGATCCGTCCCGGCTGCACCAAACCACCCAGCTCGGGCACCTTCTCCTTCACCTTCGGGCAAGCCCCGAACGGCACCTACCCCGGCAAGATCGACGTCCACCAGATCGGCGCCGCCTACGGCGGGCACTTCTGGATGAGCAACACGCACGACTCCGAAAGCCGTGAAGCGGTCGGCACGTGGACGCTGAACCAGACCCGCACCGGCCCGATGAAGATCCTGGCGCACATCCCCGATCCAGGCGCCCGGACCCGGCTCGCCGAATACCGCGTCAACGCCGAAGGCGGGGAGCGGGGCCGGTTCGTCAGCCAGGAGGGCAGCGGGAACCGGTGGGTCGCCATCGGCATCTTCCTGTTCAACGGCACCCAACCGCGAGTGAGCCTGAGCAACCGCACCGCCGACGGGGACGGCACCGTCCGCATCGCCTGGGACGCCCTCGCGTTCGTGCCCGTCACCGGCCAGTACCACGAAGAGTCGGTCGAATCGGTCGCCGTCTACGACGAGGACCAGAACATCGACACCGCCGCGCCCGCCTCGTGGGTGGCGGGGCCGATCGCCGGCAACGCGACCCTGTACCAGTGGGGCCGGGACTCGGCCGGCCGCGTGCTCTCCGCGAGCAACCTCGGCTCGGCCACCAGACAGGTGATCAGCGCCTGGAAGGACCAGGTGGAAGCCGCGGGATCGGACCCGGTCGACCACCCGGACGGCAACAGCGCCGGAACCTGGATCGGATTCGCCGAGCCCTACACCGACCGGCCGACCGGCGACCAGCGGCCGGGGTGGTTCGACGACGTGGACCGGTTCAAGATCAGGACCAAGGCCACCATCTCGTTCGTGACGGGCGATGACGCGAGGATCATCCCCGGCACCGAGTTCGCCGAGTACGAGCACCGCACCGGCAACTCGCACCTGCCACCGTTCGTGGTCGACCTGTTCGCCGCCCTCGAAACCGACTACGGGATCACCCGGCCAGACCTGCGCTACCGCATGGTCGACCTCAACGTGCACGACGGCGCCTGGCGATCGGCCGACCCGAGCCGCGACGGCAGACTACCGGGACGTGCCTACGCCGAGGGCCGCCAAGCCCCTCAGCTCACCGACGCCTCGGGCGCGGCGGCACCCACCAACGCCTCGTGCGTCCGGGCGCAGACCACGGGCGGCGGTTCGACCGGCTACCGGCCGATCCTGAGCCAGTCCGGACCGGTGAACGCCGCCGCGGCCTGGCGCGACCGCATCGACGGCGACGGCCGGATCCCCGCCGGGCTCAAACAACTGGTGGCCGACGTCTGGGAGATGTTCTTCAACGCCGGCGCCATAGCCGGGGTGAGCGCGTCGGCCTTCAACGACGCACCGCCCATCTGGCAGGAACTGAACTTCCTGGCCTGTGTGGACGGCACGGTGCGCAAGGTCGACCAGTGGACGCCGATCCTGCGAGCCAGCTGGATGCCGGACAACTACCTCTACCACCGCGGCCTGGCCATCGACCGCAACGGCGTCCGCACCGGGAACTCCCAGCCCGTCCTACGCGGTGACTGGTTCAACTTCACCAAGCTCCCCGCGGTCGATTCGGACACCGCGTACGGCCCATGCCGCGGCATCGGCCTGCACGAACGAGCGGGCAACCCGTGGGAGATCACCATGGTCATCCCGACCGACCCCGGGGTCAACCCGCCCTTCCGGAGGTTCTGCTCCAACGCATGAACCGGTCGGCTTCACGGCGTGGTGCCCCTGTTCGCGCAGGACGCGAGCGAACGGGGGCACCACGCCGGCTTCCGTGCTGTGCCCGGAGGAACAGGATCGGGCGGTCAGGTGAGCAGTTCGGCTCTTGCGCGTTCGTGGCCCGCGCGGGCGCGGTCCTGTTGGCGGCGGTAACCGATGCGTTCCGCGGTGTCGTGGGCCAGGCAGTAGTGGTCCAGTGCCAGGTTCGGCTGGCCGAGGGCGCGGTGGGCGTCACCCAGGGCGTTGGCGGCCAGGGTGAGCAGCAGGGGGTGGGTGGGTTGGGTGAGCAGCGCACAGGCACGTTCGGCCTGTTGACGGGCCTCCTCGGGCAAGTCCGCCGCGAGGAGGACTTCCGCGTAGTCGGTACGCGCCCAGGCCTCCCCGAACAGGTAGTCGATGCGCACCGCGGTGTCGACCGCCTCCCGTGCGGTGAGGAGCGCTTCCTCACGGCGCCCGAGTCGGGCCAGGACCAGGGCCAGTTGTGCGGTGCTCAACACCCAGCCGGGTGTGTCGTCGGCGTGCTCGCGCAGCTTCCGGGATCGGATCGCGGTGTCGAGGGCGGCGGCGAAGTCACCGCGCATCTCCTGCGCGTGGCTGAGGTTGCCGAGCAGCAGCGCGGTCACCGCGTAGTCGGGGGCCTCCTCGGCCAGCGCCACCTCATACGTGGTGACGGCTTTGTCGTAGTCGCCGAACATGCCGTAGAGGGTGCCGATGCGGGACAGGGAAGCGCTGCGGGCGACCGGGTCGCCCATGGCCGTCGCGACCCGCAACCACTCCCCTGCCGTGGACATGGCGCGCTCGAGGTCGCCGCATTCCCAATGGGCGTTGGCGAGGTTGTCCAGGCTCCGCACCAGCGCGTGTGGTTCGCCGACCACTCGCGCGGCCTCCAATCCGCCTCGGGCCACGGCGAGGAAGTCGTCACGGCGGCCTCGCGCGCGCAGGTGGCGTGCGGTGTGGTCGGCGATGCGCCACGCGTGCTCGTACCGCTGCCGCTCCAGCGCCAGTTCGACCACCGCGCGCAGGTTCGGCTCCTCGCGGTGGTGCCAGTGCTCGTCACCGCCGTCGCGGTAGTGGTCCAGCAGGCGGTCGAGCGCGGCGGGTGCCTCGTCGGGGTGCCCGAGGCTGCGGGCGTGCTCGGCGAGCAGGTCGTGGAGCCGGTAACCGAACCGGTCTTCCTGGCTGAGCAGGTGGATGTCGTGCAGGTCTTCGAGCAAGGGCTCGACCTTCGCGGCCGTCGTCCCGGCGAGCGCGGCGGCGGCGTCCGGCGTGATCCGTGTTCCCGGGTGCAGTCCGAGCAGCCGGAACAACCGCTGCCGGTCGCCGGCCAGTTCACGGTAGGACAGGGCGAAGACGGCGGCGAGGTCCTGGTCGGTCGTGCGCAGTTCCGGCAACTTCGACCGGTGGCCGCCCAATCGCCGGACGAAGTCGTCGGTCGTCCACATCGGACGGTTGCGCAGCCGGGCGGCGGCGATGCGGATCGCCAGGGGCAGACCACCGCACAGGCGGGCGACCGCGCCCGCGTCGGTCCGTCCCGACACCAAGGCGAACAGCGTGTCGGCGTCCGCTTCGGGCAACAGGTCGACGGGCACGGGCACCATGCCGTCGACGGCGGTGAGCCGACGACGGCTCGTCGCCAGGACGGTCGAGCCCGACGGACCCGGCAGCAACGGCCGGAGCTGATCGGCGCTCGCCACGTTGTCGACCAGGACCAGGAACCTGCGCCCCGCCGTCCGCGCGCGCCACAGCGCGGCGCGCCCGTCGAGGCTGTCCGGGTGCTGTGCCGGCGGGACGTCCACCTGCGCCAGCAGGGCCGCCAGCGCGGCGGCGGGCCCCAGTGGTTCCTGCGCCGGCGAGTAGCCGTGCAGGTCGACGAACACCCGACCGTCGGGGAAGTCGGCCGCGACGTCGTGGCAGGCGCGGATCGCCAGGGCGGTCTTGCCCACCCCGGCCATGCCGTGGACCAGTACCGCGGCCCCGCCGCGGAGGGCTCCGAGCACCTCGGCGAGTTCGCGTTCCCGCCCGACGAAGTCCGGTGTCCGGTAAGGCAGGTAGCTGGGGCCGTGCCCGTCCTCCGGCACGGTGCGCAGGATCCCGGCGTGCACCCGCCGCAACTCCGCACCGGGATCGGTGCCCAGTTCCTCGGCCAGCCGTTCCCGCACTCGCTGGTAATGCGCCAAGGCCTCCGCCGCACGCCCGGCGCGGGACAGGGCGAGCATGTACTGGCCGGCCAGCCGCTCGTCCAGCACGTCGGCGTCGGCGCGAGCGCGGAGCCCGGCCACCAGGTCCGGGCCGTGACCCAGCCGCAGCCTGACCTCGGTGAGGGCGTGCTCGGCGTCCAGCCTCTCCCGGCGCAGCCGGTCGCGTTCGGCCTCGACCCACTCGCCGTCCAGGCCGGTCAGCGCCTGCCCACGCCACAACTCCAGCGCCTCGGTCAGCAACCGCTCCGCCCGAGCGTCGTCGGCGCCCGCGCGAGCCTGGGCGCACAGGTCGCGGAAGCGGTGCAGGTCGGTCGCGGGCCCGGGCTGGTCCAGCGCCAAGGCGTAGCCGCCGGACCGGCTGACGATCTCCACGACACCCGCGGCCGACAGTGCCCCGCGCAACCGCGAGAGGTAGCTGTACAGCGTCCGCCGCCCCAGTCGAGGCGGCTCCGTCCCCCAGACCCGCTCGACCAGCCGGTCCGCGGTCACCAGCCGGGGCGCGTCCACCGCCAGCGCCGCCAACACGCACCGCTGCTTGGCAGGACCCAGCTCCAGCGGCCGGCCGTCGAGGTGCGCCGTCACCTCACCCAGCAGACCGATCCACACCCCCATGACCGTTCCCTCCGGCACCGCGGTTCTCCCCGGCAACCAGGAATACCGGTCTCACCAGCGGGATGCAGGGTTCTCCGAAAGGTTCACACAATCGGCCGCCCACCCTTGGCAGGTGGCACGAACAGTCGTCTCGACGGTCGGTCCGGTCGGGTGTCGGAGGCCGGTGCCGATCTCCAGGACGCGGTGGCCGTCGTGGACGTCGAGCAGTTCCAGCATCCTGACCATGAGGTCGGGTTTGGTGCTGCGCCCCAGACGGGGTGGTTGGTCCGGCCACGTAGCCCGGGTCTTGCCGTCATACTGCGCGAGGCCGAGCGCGGACAGGTCGGTGTCCGCACCGGCGGAGCCCCGTTGCTCACCCGCATGCACGCACGCGAATCACTGCGCGGCAGCACTGCGCGGCAGCACTGCGAGAACTCGCCGCAGCTACGGCGCCGGCTCCGGAATTTCCAGGGTCTTCCACAGGAAGCGCACATCCTCACGCTCGGACGGCACTTGAGCGAGTTGGCGCAGCAGATCGATGGCTTGCCGTCGCAATTCGTCCACGCCGAGGTGGCTCGCCCAGCGGTAGGCGTCCCGGGCTCTGTCCACCGGTGGAAAGGGATTCGGAACTCCGGGGACGGGTACGACCACAACGGCATCACCTACGACGCGTTAGGGCCGTTCCCCTGTCCGGAGTACTTCATGCAAAACTGGGAACAGACCAAGAGAGGACTCGTGGCCCACCTCGAGAAGGCGGACATCATGCCCATCGATGTCACCGGCCTGTCGCCGGAGCAGGTGAAGATGATCGTAGACTTCATCGCTCCGCTGGGTCCCCGCATCTTCATCGCGACGCTTTAGGAAGGAAGGCCTTGTCCGCGCACTTCTTCATCGACCGCGCCGGGTCGGCGGACTCCGACGATTGGCACGTGCCCACCGGCACGCTCCAGTGGGCGCTTGAGGTCATCGCGGAGCACGTGCGGGATCCAGGACTCCGCGACGAGTTGGTCGGTCTCGCGGCGTTCCGGCCCGGGATGGTGGTGTTGTCGAACTTCGGCGAGGAGAACGCCGCCGACATCGTCCGGGTGATCCGCGGTCCGCTCGCCGAAACGGCCGCCGAGCATAAGTCGGAAGAGTTGCACGAGATGATCGACGAGTTGGCGGGGATGGCCACCCGCTGGGAAGAGCGCCGGCAGCAGGGCAGCTGACGTAGCGGCCGCCGGTGGCGCGCCGAGTTCGTGGCGTGCCACCGGTTCCGGTGGATCACGTTGCTGTTGAAAGTCCAATGGGCACGTTGACGCAGTACATCGACGGTCGATCGTTATGGTTGAGCTATTGCTGATGGTTGCCCTCAAGTCGGTGATTGGCATTGCGCGTTTCGTCAGTGGCGCAGTAGATCGGGTTCCGCTCTCAGCCGAGCCACAGCCTGCCGGCATCGGCGCCTAGGGCGCGGTGCGCGGTGCGGCAACTTCCAAGCGGACCCTGACCCCGGACGCTGGGCTGCCGACGCTCCGAGCGCCGCCACCACCGGCTCTTGCTGAGGTCGAGCGGGTTCTGGCCGGTGGGTGGCGATGTGGCGTGTGCGACTTGTGGGGTGTTCTTCGGGGTGATCAGTACACCGACGCGCCCCTGGCCTGCGACTTCTTCGAGACCACCACCCTGACCGGCACCCCCCTCTACGTGTTCACGATCATCGAACACTCCAACCGCCGGATCCGCGTCCTCGGCGCCACGGCGCACCCGACCACATCCTGGGTCACCCAAGCCGCCAGAAACCTCGTCATGGACCTCGAAGACCGGGACCAACACGCGCGGTTCCTGATCCGCGACCGCGACGGCAATTTCCCGGCACTGTTCGACGCCGTCCTCGCCGACGCGGGCATCCAGGTCGTTCTCAGCGGAGTCCGGATCCCACGCATGAACGCGATCATGGAGCGCTGGATTCACAGCTGCCGCCGCGAGCTTCTCGACCGAACACCGATCTGGAACCAGCAGCACCTGCTCCACGCGCTGCGCGAGTACGAGCACTTCCACACCGGCCCCACCAAGGCATCGACAACGCCCGACCACTACAACCACTGCCACAGCCAGCCCCGATCAGGCACCCTCACCCATCTCGGCATCCGCAGACGGCAACGGCTGGGCGGCATCCTCAACGAGTACCACCACGCCGCCTGACCAGCAAGGACGACATTTTCGGCAAGCGCAGGACCACCAGCAACGCCCACCGCAGGGAGTACTGCACGCCAGGCGCTTGGGCGCCAACTCCCCGAACACCAGGGTCAGGAAGGTCAACACGACAGTGGCCAGCACGACCGCGACCGCCTCCGCCGCGCCGCCGAGGAACTACAACGACGGCACCACCGGCGCGGCCAGCAACACCGCGGCCGTCGTGGAGGCCAGGAACCCGGCCAGCATGATGCCGATCTGGATGGTCGCCAGGAACCGGTTCGGGTCGCGCGCCAGCCGCACCAGCGTGCGCGCCCCGGCCTGCCCGTCGCGTTCCAACGCCCGCAACTGACCCTCACGCAGCGAGATCAACGCCATCTCGCTGCCCGCGAACACCGCGTTGAGCAACACCAGCACCGCGACCAACGCGATGTCGAACCCTTACCCGTCCACGCCGCTCCCCGGACCACACGATCGGAGCAACGCTGCCGGTGCGAACGTGCCCGGCCGTGGGAGAGGTGGCGCTACCGGGAGACGGCAGCGCCACCTGTCGGGGAACGGCCTACTTGGCGGACTCCTCCAGCGCGCCGAGCCGCCTCACAGGTTCGCGTAGGCGGTGACGACGGACTGCTCGGCCTGGGCGTCGCGGAACTCGAAGCGGGAGCCGTCGGGGAAGGCGACGCGCACGAACCACCGCGGCTGGACCTCACGGCCCAGCGGCGCGGCGGTGTAACGCGCATCGCCCGCCGGTGCCTCCCACCACATCACCAGCGGCGGGCCGTCGGGCCGCTGCGGGCTTCGGGTCAGGACCTTGCCGAGCAAGCCGCCGGAGGGTTGTTCAGGCTGCGTCAACCCGCTCTCGACGACCAGGGCCAGGCGGCGATTGCTCAGCAGCAGCCAACACTCGTCCGCGCCGGCGGTGAACAGGTCGGCCCAGCGGGCTGCCGCCTGGCCAGGGTGCGCAGCGTGCGCCCAGCCCCAGATCGCCGGGTCGTGCGCCCACTCGTCGAGGTGGAAGCGGCCCTCGCCGACCGCGCGGGTCGGCAGCGGCCACTCCGGTTCCGACACGTGAACCTCCGGGACCTGCCCGACCGGTACGTGCGGCGCCGTCCGGGTGGAACCGACCGTGCTGCCGACGTGGCCGTCGCGGTTGACCGCCCACACCACCTGCTCGCCGCGCGCGCACCACGTCTTCTGCGCGATCTCGGCCAGTTTCGTCCTGCTCTTCGGCACGGCGGCTACCCCTGGACCAAGCTCATCAGCCGTTGCGCATGGTCGACCCCACGCGCGGCGACGACATCTACACCGGACCCGTCCACAAAGGACAACCTCAGCACGTGTACCTGCCGCTGGGCGGAGCCACGCGGCAGCCTGCGGTCGGCGAGCGCGACACCGGAGACGTGGTCGCGTGGCACCTCGCTCACGGCGATGATCTCCTCGGTCTCCACAGGGTGGCCCGCTGGGTACAGCGGACCGGTGAACATGTCGCGGGCGCTCTTGGCGATTCCGGAAACGCGGTCGAACAGGCTCTTCTCAGGCTCCGGTTCCGCCGGCCGCTCGGCTACCGCGACGCAGCCCAGCCGCCGGGGAGTCAGCACGAGCCAGGACCGCGCGGACGTGACACGGCAGCCGCGGGTGGCGATGGTGTCCGGCTGCGGACCCCACAGCACGACGGCGGGTGCGTCCGGCCCGCCGTCCTCCGGGCCGGATCCGCCGGTCGCGGCGTTGGCGACGGCGAACACCGCGTTGCCCAGGCCGCCCGCGACCTTGCCCAGGCCACCGCGCTCGGGCCGGCCCCACCAGTCCAGGCCGGCCACGTCGTAGCGGACGCTGCTCGGGTCGACGCCGGCGCACAGCAGGACCGGTTCGTCGGGCCCCGCCCAGGACTCGCGGATGGCGAGCACACCGTCGAGCTTCACCAGGTGAACCCGCGTTCCTGCGTGTCCCGGCGTTCTTCTTCGGACGGCTTGTTCTCCGCCGCGTCGGCGGCGGCCTGCGTGCCGAACTTGATGCCGCCGTCGATCGCGGTGTCCACGCCGGCGCTGAACAACGCGCCGCCGACCCTGGTCTGACCGCCGAGCATCCCGGACAGCACGGTCTGGCTGATGTTGCCCGCCAGCGCGCCCTCCCCGGTCACACCCTGCATGAACCGGTTGCCGGTCGTGGAGGCCAGCGTGGTGCCGTCCGCACGCGTCACGATGTTGACCAGCGGGTTGGCCCCGACGTGGCGACCGGCGAACTGCTGGGCCATGTTGCCACCGCGCAGGGTGTTCATCCGCTGGATGACCTGGCGCAACGGCCCGCGCAACCGCACCAGCAGCTTCTCGATCTCCCGCACGATCTTGAACAGCTCCATCTGGAGCTTGGACACCCGCATGGTGATCCGCATCCCGGTGCTGCCGACCTGGACCGTCGTGGTCGCGCCCGCGGCGGCGACCGAGCCGCCGGCGGTGATCCACGACGCCGCGAGCGCCGCCAGCCACTGCACGATCAGACCGATGATCAGCTCGGTGAGGACCTGGACGACGAACTCGACGAACATGTCGAACAGCTCGGCGATCGTGTCCAGGGTCCGCTTGAGCCCGCGCACGTCCTCGGCCAACGCCGCCACGCCGGCGCTGAACTCGGTGATCTGGTTGCGGAACGCGTCACCGGCGGCACCGGACCACATCGCGGTCGTGGCCTCGGCGCGCTTGGTCTCCGCCTCCGCGACCTCGTCCAGCCAGGTCGCGACCTGCTCCCAGCCGTTGCCGGTGGCGCGCATCTGCTCCGGGTCGCCGATGGCCCACTCGGCGATCTCGATCAGCGGGCTGAGCACGATCGACACCAGGAACCCCAGGCCGTTGTCCAGCAACGCCTGACCGGGGCTGGCGATGGTCTGCAGCAGCTCCAGCCGCCCGGAGATCGTCGCGGCGGTCATCTCCGGCGCTGTGGTGGCGTCGGCGAGGTCCTGCAGCGCGCCGACCGCGGAGCTGCCGCGTCCGGCAGCCTGCTCGAACCAGTTCTTCTGGTCACCGCCGTTGAGGTCGGCGAAGCTGCCCGGCCCGTCGTTCACCGGCCACCGCCCAGGCCCTTGCCGATCTGCCCGAGCCCCTGCGCGATGCCGTCCTCGACACCCTGGTAGACCTCGAAGCTCTGCCGCAACTGGTCACCAGTCTGCTTCAGGAACTCCTGCGCGTCGGTGGCCAGCTGTTGGCACTCCTGAAGGCTGGAGAAGTAGCCGCTGCTCAACCCCACGGCGTCGCCGATCGGGCCGAAACACTGGTCGTCCACCCGTGCCTGCTCCAGCAGACTCGCCAGCTGCCCGAACTTCTCCCCCAGGCTCTCGCTGCCCGCGGCGAAGGCGGTCAACGCCTCCGGCACCACCTGGAACGTCACCGGTACTTCCCCCTCAACGCAAGTACGTGCTCGGCGGTTCGTCGTCGTCTTGGACCGGCGGGCGCGGCGGCCGGTTCCGCTGCACCGGGTCCGGCGGCACCGGAGCCGAAGGCGGAGCACCCGGCGGCGCGGGCGCCGACGGCATGATCGGCTGCACCCCGGACGCGGCCAAGCCCGCCTTGAACTCCTGCAACCGATCGCCCAAGACCGGCGCCACCGCCGCGTCCAGCTGCTGGGCTGCGTTCTGAGTAGCCATCCGGATGGCGTCCAGGATGTCCTGCTGGAGCGCCACGTGCGTGCGACTCATCGCAGCCGGCGACAACTGGAGCCCGAGGACCGCGCCGGAAGACGCCGCGGTGACCGTGACCGCGCCATCACGGCTGCGCCCCACACCGCGGATGTCCTTCATCGCCTCCTGGAGCTGACCCGCCTTGGCCACCTGCTCCTGGAAGGAACGCATCATCGCCTGCACACGCTGCTGAGGATCCGTCACGACGCCCTCGGTTCCACTCCCACTACGGTCTGCGATCGAAAGGCTACGGCACAGCCCACGCCACCGTCCGGACAACGCGGCGATCGCGAGTGACCCGCATACCGCCCTCGCCCTGCCACTGCCGATCCTGGTGATCTGCGAGCTGCTCGGCGTTTGCCCGAAGGGCATGCCGACGGGCGCGGTGGAGGTGAAGTCGTAGGTGTAGTGGTGTCCCGCCACCCACGCCTCGGTCAACCGGCCCGCCGCGTCGTAGACGTGGTTCGGTGCGCCCGGACGAGCGTCGACCCCACCCAGCGTCTCATCGGTGATCGTGCCCGCTCGGGTGAGGCCCACAGTCGAATCGATCCGAACGCCATCACTGGTCTGCCAGCGTTGCAACACCACCCGGCCTGCCGCGTCCTTCTCCACCAAGGCCAGCGAACTGCCGTTCGGGTAGGCGACGGTGGCCGGCTCACCCGCTGCGCCCCGCACGGTCGAGTCACGGGCACGGCGTCTGGGACCCTCCGGGGTTGCCGCCGGCCGATGCCCTCCGCCACCGTCGCGCGCGGTTCGGCCGGGGCGCGGCACCAATGGGCGAAGTGGACCGTCGGGCGAGTGGTTCGTCTCGTTCGGGAACAGGTTATGGAGCAGTCGGGTCAGTGGTCGACTCGACTGCGTCGGCGAAGCCAGGTCAGAGCACTGGCGGCGAGGCCGCACAGCGCGGCGACGAGGTAGGGCCACAGCTCGGTGATGCAGATGCCGATCACCAGGTCGGTCGTCGCGATCACGACGAACGTGGCCGCCAGGAGGAACAGCGCCCGGTCGGTGGCGTCGGTGGCAGGTGACGGCGTCGCCGGGTCACTGGGTCTGAGTCCGGGTGCTCGGGTCATGGTGTGGTCTCCGCACGGGTAGCCGATGTCGGCCGACCAGGCTTCCCGGCACACCATGAACGTCACCGGACGGGGCTCCGAACCAATGCGCGCAAGTGTAGTGGGCACATCGCAGCTTTCCCCGCGGGCGTCACCGGATCGTGGAGTTCGACATCGCCGGGCCACTGCGGCTCGCCGGCGGTCTACCATGCGCGGGCCGGGAATCCCCCCGCCCGGCGATCGAGGCGATCCCGGCTTTCCACCCCCCGGGAGCCGGGGTCGTCCTCCGCGGGTGGCCGCGGGGTCATCGCGGTGACCTCTCCACGGTCGGCGCGAGAACGACCGCACGACTCGGCAGGTCGGGCTCGGCGGTGCGCTGCCGTGGCACAGCGGTTCGCGTCGGGCGGCGCGAACCGCGCAGGGCGGTGGCCACCGCGGCCGAGCAGAGGCCGGCGGCGAGCAGGGTGAGGCCGAAGTCGCGGGAGTCGTCGTCGAAGACCAGGTCGCCGCGGCGGCCGAGGACGAAGCCGGCGTGCAGCAGCCAGCACACGATGGCGGTCGCCAGCATCGCCGGGACGGTGCTGAGCATCGCGATCAGGTCGACGACGGCCACCATCGCGATCAGCGACAGGATGGGGTGGTTGGTCGCGCCGGCGGCGACGGCGAGCAGGCCGGCGAAGACCGCCGCGGTGAAGCCCAGCGCGTAGCCGGCCGGTCCGTGCACCGGGGGCTTGGTCCTGCGAGGTAGGCGCATCGCTGTACTGCACCGTGCCGGCCCGGTCGGCGCCTGGTGTGTTTGCGGACTCCGTACGGGCGGTTCGGGTCGTCCTTACGCGATCCTGACGCCGCCGTACCGCGGAGCCATCGGTTCACGAGCTGTCCCGGCGGTAGGGTGGCATTCGGTGTGCCGGGAAGCCTGGTCGGCGTGATTGCCCGAACGCTTCCCTGGATGGAGCACACATGAGCAGTGGTGCGGCGCAGACCGCGGTGGGTCCGATGGTGGTCGTGGCGGTCGACCAGTATTCGGACTCGCCTGTGGTGCGCGATGAGTTGGCCGCGCGGTTGATCCCGTGGGACGGACGGGTCGCGGTGGCTTGTGCGCGGTGGGCGCCGGTGCGGCGGGCGCTGATGTCGGCCACGGAGAAGCAGGTTCCTGGCCTGTGGTCGAGCATGTTGTGCCGCAAGCGGTACATCGACGACGTGACGGTCGCGGCCGTGCGGGGCGGTGTCGAGGCCGTGGTGGTCCTCGGGGCCGGGTTCGACACACGTGCCTACCGGCTCGTCGCGCCCGCCGGGGTGCCGGCTTTCGAGGTGGACCTGCCGGCGAACACCGTGCGCAAACAGGCTCGGATGCGTCGCCTGTCCGGGGAGGTTGCGGACGGTGTCACGCTGGTGCCGGTTGATTTCGGTGCGCAGGACCTGGGTGAGGTGCTCGCATCCCACGGCTACCGGGGTGACCGGCGGACGCTGTTTGTGGGGGAGGCAGTGACCCAGTACCTGGACGAGGAGTCGGTGCGGGCGACGTTCGCGTACCTGGCCGGCGCGCCCTCCGGCAGCGAGTTGGTGTTCACCTACGTGCGCCGGGACTTCCTCGAGGGCGTCGAGCTGTACGGCGGGGACGCGGCACACCGGCGTTTCGTCCTCAAGGGGCGGTTGTGGCGGTTCGGGCTCGCGCCTGAGGAGGTCGGGTCGTTCCTGGCCGAGTTCGGGTGGCGCGAGGTCGAGCAGGTGGGGCCGCGTGAGTACGCCGAGCGGTACCCGCAGGCTGGTCCGGCGTCGGAGATCGAGCGCTGCGTGCGCGCGGTGAAGTCGTGACCGGCGTGGTGGAGGCCGCCGGGTTGGTGAAGCGGTACGGCGACGTGGTTGCTGTGGACGGTGTGTCGTTGTCGATCGGGCGGGGCGAGGTGTACGCGCTGCTGGGGCTCAACGGCGCCGGCAAGACGACCACGATCCGGATGCTGCTGGGCATGGTCCGGCCGACTGAAGGCTCGGTGCGGGTGCTCGGTTCGGTGGTCGGGCGTGGTCGTCGCGAGGTGTGGGCGCGGGTGGGTTACCTGGTGGAGGAACCGGCCGCCTATCCCGAGCTCACGGTCGTGGAGAACCTCCGTGTGGTGGCCGGGTTGCGTGGTCTGCGCGGGCGGCGGGAGGTGGAGGAAGTGGTGTCCCGGCTGGGTTTGGACGCCTACGCCGACCGCCGGGCGGGGACGCTGTCGCAGGGCAACGCACAACGCTTGGGGTTGGCCAAGGCGTTGCTGCACCGGCCGGAGCTGCTGGTGCTCGACGAGCCGGCCAACGCGTTGGACCCGGCCGGTGTGGTGGAGGTCCGGGAGCTGCTGCGCGGGCTGAGCCGGGAGCACGGGGTGACGGTCGTGCTGTCCAGCCACGTCCTGGCCGAGGTCGCGCGGCTGGCGACCCGGATCGGCGTCCTGCACGAGGGGCGCCTGCTGCAGGACGACCTGGCCGCGCGGGCGCGCCCGCGGCTGCGGGTGACCACCCGCGACCCGGCGACCGGCGCCGCGGTGCTGCGGGCGGCGGGGTTGGAGGTCCAGGAGGAGGAGGGCGGCGTCACGCTGGCCCAGGAACGCGCGGTGCGCGAGCCGGACGTGGTCGCCACGGTGCTCGTGCGCGCCGGGTGCCCGCCCACCGGGCTGACTGTCGAGCAGGACGACCTGGAGACCGTCTTCCTCCGCCTGGTCGGTGCCCGGTGAGCCGGCTGGTCGTCGCCGTGCGGGTCGAGGCGCTCAAAACCCGCCGGTCGCGGGTCCCGGTGGCCACGGCCGCGGCTTTCGCGTTCGCCGCCCTGGTCGGTGGCCTGTTCATGTTCGTCCTGCAGGACCAGCGGCGGGCGCGGTCGTTGGGGCTGCTGGGGGCCAAGGCGACGTTGGCCGGCGCGGAGGCGGACTGGCCCGGCTACTTCGCCATGCTCGCGCAGACCGCGGCAGTCGGCGGCACGGTGCTGTTCGGGCTGGTGGTGGTGTGGCTGTTCGGTCGCGAGTTCAGCCAGGGCACCGTCAAGGACCTGCTCGCCCTGCCCACCTCCCGCACGACGATCGTCGTGGCCAAGTTCGTCGTCGCCGCCGGGTGGTGCCTGCTCCTGACCGTCCAGCTCGCCGTGCTGGGCCTGGCGGTCGGTGCGGTGCTGGGGCTGCCGGGCTGGAACGCCGGCATCGCGCTCACCGCACTGCTGCGGCTGCTCGCCGTGGCGGGCATGACCGTGGCCGTGATGAGCCCGGTCGCCTTGGCGGCCAGCGCCGGTCGTGGGTACCTGTCCGGCATCGCCGCGGTGATCGCCACCGTGTTCCTCGCCCAGGTCGTGGCCGCGCTGGGCCATGGACACCACTTCCCGTGGTCGGTGCCCGCGTTGTTCAGCGGCGTCGCCGGACCCGACCGCGCCATGCCCGGCGCGATCGGCTTCGGCTTGGTGGCACTGGTCGGGATCGGCGGCGTGCTCGGCACGGCGTGGTGGTGGCGCGACGCCGACCAGGACCGGTGACCCGGTCAAACCGCAGATTGATCCATTGTGGACAGTCGAGGTTCGAGTAGTTCTTCCAGCAGCCGCACGGCTTCGCCCGTGCCTGGCTCGGCCCGGACGACGTGGGCGACATCGGCGGCGCGTGAGCGCAGGGTGAGGGCAGTGGTGATGGCGGCGGCCAGGGTGTCGGCGTCGAGTCGCTGCTGCCGCACCGGCCGGGGCGCGACGCCGAGCGCGTGCATCCGGCTCGCCCAGTACGGCTGGTCGGCGACGAACGGGCACACCACCTGCGGCACCCCGGCGGCCAGCGCGGCGGCCGTCGTACCGCCACCCCCGTGGTGCACGACGGCGGCCATGCGCGGGAACAGCCAGTCATGCGGAGCCTGGTCGATGACCAGCACGTCGGGGGAGGCGGCGGCGTCGATCCCGCCCCAGCCCGTGGCCAGCACCGCCCGCACCCCGGCCGCGCGCACCGCGTCGACCACGGTCCGGCCGGTGCGTTCGGCGTCGCGGCCGGCCATGCTGCCGAACCCGACGTAGACAGGAGGCGGTCCGGCGGCCAGGAACTCCGAAAGCCGCGCGGGTGGTGTCCAGGGCCCGGAGGGCAGGTACCAGAACCCGGTGGTGTGCACCGACGCCGGCCAGTCCGGGGCGACCGGGGAGGCAGCGGGGCTGAACGCCTGCAACACCCATCGGTCGCGCCCGTCTGGACCGTGGAGTAGGTCGTGCTCGCCCTTGCGGCGCGGCAGACCCAGGTCTCGGACGCGCCACTTCTCCACGATCCCGGCGAACGCGCGCAGGGTCGCCGACACGGTCAGGTACGTCGTCCGGTTGAGGAACCGCGGCAGCCTGGGCAGCGGCACCATCGGGCAGGGGAACGCCGAGGTCGGCACCCACCCGGGCTGGAACGTCGCGAGCACGGCAGGCACACCGAGCAGCTCGGCGACGTGCTGGGCCGGGACGCTGGGCGTGTGCACCACGACGTCGGCACCCGAGGCACGCGCCACCGGTCCGAGGTCGCGCAGCACGTCCGCCATCAGCGGCTTGATGCGACCGGCCGTGCGCAACGCGGTGATCTTGCCGCGCAGGCCGCGGTAGCCGCCGTCCACGGCTCGCCGGACCACGGGGTCGTCCATCAGCCGGTTGGGTCCTTCGTCCAGGGCGGCGAACTCCACCCCGTTGTCCCGCGCGGCCGGAGCGAACGACGCCGGAGCCGCCAGCAGGGCATGGTGGCCGGCCTCGCGCAGCGCCACGGCCAGCGCAAGCATCGGCTGGACGTCGCCGCGGGTGCCGTGGGTGACCAGGAGCGCCTTCACCGGCCCTCCCGCTCGATCGCCGTGAACGCGGTGAGCCACCGGTCGTCGGTGAACAGCCCGCCGGTCAACATCTCCAGACCCGCCCGCGCGCCGCACACGGCCACGGCGGTCTCCGCAGGGTCACCACCCAGCAGCCGTCCGACCTGGTCCCCGAGCACGAGGGGCGCCAGCAACCAGGACACGTAGGTCACGGCCCGAGCCCGCGCGTCGGCGCTGGGTCGCACCCACCCCTGAGCCTCACCCTCGGCCAACCACTGCTCGGTGCGCGCCACGATCTCACCGAACAACGCCGTCGCCGCGTCCGACCCGTCCAGCAACGCCCGCGCCAGGTACCGCCGAACCGGTGTGGCCGCCCGCAACACTTCGCCCAACGCGTCCGCGTCGGTCGAACCACCGGACCGGATCGCGTCGAGCACGTACTCGTCGCACGCCTGCCGCAATCCCTCCTTGGAACCGAAGTGGTGCACCACCAACGCGGGCGATACCCCCGCATCGGCCGCCACCGAGCGCACCGACGTGCCACCGATGCCGTCGGTGCCGAACCGGGCCAGCGCCGCGTCGCGGATCCGTGCGCGGGCGGTGAGATCTGAACGCATGTTCAGATCATTGAACAAGTGTTCAGTCGCGTCCAGGCCACGCGGTCGACCTTGATGGTTTCTTTGCGCCGACCCGCCGGACCGGGCCTCGCGCATCCCGGCGGCCGGATTCACACCTCGATCTCCTCCCGAAGTACGGTCACGCCGTTGGTGTTCGCGGGGCTGTTCATGGTGGCCTTGGCCTTCATCCCTCGCCGCCACCGACGCGCGCGACGGGCTGCGGAAGTTCTTGCACGCCACCTGCACGAGCTGGAGACCAGTCCACTGTGGAGCCGGTCGATCCGCCACCCCGAGGAGATGCGCGCGGTGGCCGCCAAGCTGGACCCGGAACGGGTCACCGCGGCCGTCGACAACCCCGTCACGGCGCTGACGGAGTTCATCACCGAACGACGGCGCTCCGGCGAGCTGATCGACGTCGAGCCGGCCATGGTCGTGGTCGTGGTGCAGGCGGTCGTGCTCACCCCCCTGTTCGCGGACCGGCTCGGCGACCCGGCCCTGTACCCCCGGATCGTCTACCTGCTGGTGGACATCGTGGCCACGGGCCTCACCACCCGCCCCCGGAGCCAGGGTTTGCCTCCGCCCCGCTTTTGCGGCATGTTTGCGCCCGGAACGCCGGGAAGTCTGGTCGGCACACCCTCACGCACACCGCGTCGAGGGCGTTCGACCTGGACGGAGTTCGTCGATGGCGCTGGTGTTGGCGTTCGGTGTCGTGCTGCTCATCAGCGTGTCGCTGTCGGGCGTCGCCGCCCGCACGATCCTGTCCACCGCGCTGTTGTTCCTGCTCGCCAGCGCGCTGATCGGGCAGGGCGGCTTCGGCTGGGTGGACATCCCCTCCAACGGTGCGTTCGTCACCGGCCTGGCCGACCTCGCGCTGTTCACCGTGCTGTTCACCGACGGCCAACGCGCCGGCCTCCCCGCACTGCGCGAGGGCTGGCGGCTGTCCGGCCGCGCCCTCGGCCTGGCCATGCCGCTGACCATGGTCGGCATCGCCGTCCCCGCCCACTTCCTCGCCGGTCTGGACTGGACGACCGCGCTGCTGGTCGGCGCGATCCTGTCCCCCACCGACCCGGTCTTCGCCTCCGCGATCGTGGGCCGCACCGACGTGCCGCTGCGCCTGCGCCGACTGCTCAACGTCGAATCCGGGCTCAACGACGGCCTCGCCCTGCCCTTCGTCCTGATCTTCCTCGCCACCGCCACCAACCGCGACACCGACTTCGCCACCATCGCCATCGAACTGGTCTCCGGCCTCGCCCTCGGCATCGCCGTCGCCGCCGTCGTGGCACTGGCCTGGCGACTCAAGATCCTCACCGCCGAACCCCGCCTGCAAGCCCTGGGCCCGCTGGCCATCGGCGTCATCGTCTACGCCGGCTGCCACCTCACCCACGCCAACCCCTACCTCGCCGCCTTCGCCGCCGGCTCCACCCTGGCCACCCTCGACCGCGTCACCGCCGAGCACTTCGAACACTTCGGCGACCTGCTTTCCGAAACCACGAAATTCGCCGCCCTGCTCGTCTTCGGCGCCCTCATCACCCCCGACCGGATCTCCCACCTCAGCCTCGGCGACTGGGCCGTAGCGATCATCGCGATCCTGCTCGTGCGGCCCGCGGCGATGCTGTTCTCGCTGCTTCGCACCCCGCTGCCCGCCCGTGAACGCTCGGTCGCGGCCTGGTTCGGCCCCAAGGGCTTCGCCTCCGTCGTCTACGGCCTGCTCGCCCTGCAAGCGGGGATACCCGCCGGCGAACACGTCTTCGACCTCGTGGCCATCACCATCGCCCTGTCGATCGTGCTGCACTCCTCCACCGACGTCCCCGTCGCCAAGGCCCTCAGCATCGAACCCCCGGACAACCTGCCCACCGGACGCCCCGACACCGCCCGGACCGATCAGTGAGCCCGGTGGCCCTGCGCAAGGCCGAGGGCATCGCCGGGATCGCCAAGGGCGCGGCCGGCGGCGCGCACGGCATCGTCGGCATCACGCTGGCGATGGCCGAGGTCGTCGGGGGGCATCCGCGTGGCCATCCGCGACCTGCTGGCCGCCCTCGCGGGCGCGCTGGTGAGCTGGGCCATCGAGCTGGCATGCACGCTCGGGGCAGCGGCGCCGGTGGTGGTCGCCCAGGCCACGGCGAAGATCGCGCAGGTGGTGCGGATCGTGGCCGGCCTGCTCAAGGCGCTGGCCAGCGCCCTCACCTGCCTGGTGCAGCTGCGGGACCTGTTCGACGCGTTCTGGAGGGCGCTCAACGAACTGAAGAAGAGCCAGGCCACCGCCCGGCCTGATCCGACATCGTGGGCCGAGCCGCCGACCGGCGACCCGCCACGGGCGGTGTCGGTACAGACCCGACCCGCCACCACCCGTCGACGTGACCAAGGCCGCTCTGCCGCGAGGCCGCCGCTCACGCCAGCACGAAGTAGCGCAGCCACAGGTAGGGCGCGGACAGCAGGACCGACAGCCCCGCGACCACCAGCCCGTACCGGGTGAAGGTCCAGAAGCTGATCGGTGTGCCGTTGCGCGCCGCCAGCCCCAGCACGACCACGTTCGCGCTCGCGCCCACGGCGGTCGCGTTGCCGCCCAGGTCCGCGCCCAGCGCCAGCGACCACCACAGTGACTCGGCCTGGGTCGTGCCGCCCTGCGCGGACACCAGGTCGGCCACGATCGGGGACATCGTCGCGACGTACGGGATGTTGTCCACAATGGCCGAGAGCACAGCGGAGATCACCAGCAGCGCCATCACGGCGACCAGCGGCTGCCCACCCACCGCGTCCGCCAAAGCCCGCGACACCTCGCCGATCACGCCGGTCTTGACCAGCGCACCGACCATGACGAACAGGCCCATGAAGAAGACCAGGGTCTCCCACTCGACGTCGGCGATGGCCTCCTCGGTGGTCACCTTCGAGATCAGCACCAGCAGGCCCGCACCCAGCAGCGCCACCACCGACGGCTCCACGTGCAACGCGCTGTGCAACGTGAACCCGGCCAACACCAACGCCAGCACGAGCAAGCTCTGCCACAGCAGCGTCCGGTTGCGGATCGCTTCCCGCTCCGACAGCGCCATGACCTCGGCGACGCGCTTCTCGTCGTAGCGGAAGGCATCGCGGAACAACCACCGGCACACGACCACGAACACCACCATCAACACCACGACGAACGGTGCCAGGTGAACGAGGAAGTCGTTGAACGAGAACCCGGCGCGGCTGGCGATGATGATGTTGGGCGGGTCGCCGATCAGGGTCGCCGTGCCGCCGATGTTGGACGCCATCACCTCGGCGATCAGGAACGGGATCGGGTTGAGCCCCAGCCGGTCGCACACCAGGAAGGTCACCGGCGCGATCAGCAGCACCGTGGTGACGTTGTCCAGCGCCGCGGAGGCGACAGCGGTGATCACGACCAGCATGACCAGCATCGCGTAGGGCCTGCCGCGAGCACGCTTGGCCGCGGCGATGGCCAG
The DNA here is from genome assembly GCF_003634995.1 of Saccharothrix variisporea. Taxonomy (GTDB): domain Bacteria; phylum Actinomycetota; class Actinomycetes; order Mycobacteriales; family Pseudonocardiaceae; genus Actinosynnema; species Actinosynnema variisporeum. Next base: position 2,826,254 of record NZ_RBXR01000001.1, read on the forward strand.
GTACTCGAACAGGCCGGTCTGCTTGAGCACCCCGACGATGACCATCATGCCCAGCAGCAGGAACACCACGTTCCAGTCGATGCCGGCGTCGAGGGAATGGAACGCGGTCTCACCGTCGGTCAGACCGAGGGCGAGCATGAGCGCGGCACCACCGAGGGCAGCGGCGACGCGGTGGACCCGCTCGGTGGCGATCAGGATGTAGGCGCCGACGAACACGACCACCGACAGGACCTGGCTGAGCGTCATGCGGGCGACTCCGAGGCGTTCAGGATGACCTCCAGCAGATGTGATGCCGTGACGACACCGTGGATCTCCCCGTGATCGGCGACGACGATCAGCGGGGTGTGCAGCCGGGCCATCGTCGCCGCGCACTCCAGCACCGTCGCGTCGCCGGACACCATGGGCAGCTCGTACCGCTTTTCCTTGGGCGGCAGCACTTCCTTGACCGACCGGTCCGACAGCTTGCGCACGCAGACGTCCGCGCCGCCCTGCTCGTCGTAGACCCGGGCCAGCGAGGGGTCCTCCTGCACGTACCCGGGCACGCTGAACCGCAGCACCTGGGAGGCGGGCAGCACCGTCACCGGCTCCCCGTCGTCGCCGACCACGACCACGCCGGGTCGCCGTTGCTCGGCGATCAGCCTGGCCGCGTCCAACGCGTTGTCGCTCAACCGGACGAGCGGGTAGTCCTCCGCCAGGTCATGAGCACGCATGATCGACACCCCCGGAACTGGTTGTTGTGGCAGCGGTCACAGCGTGCGCTAGCATCGGACTGTTGTCAGCACAGCGCACACGGGGTGGGCAGACATGTCCGGGCTGGTAATCGCGGCCCTGCTGGTCGCGGGGTTCCTGCTGATCGCGATCGTGCTGCGGACCGTCGAACGGCATTGACCACGGTCACGGCTCCCTGACCGACCGCAGGACGACGAGTTCGTCGTCGGCCCGCACGGTCGACAGTGCCCCACGACTCAGCGCGAGCCCCACCCACCGCGATCAGCGCTTCGCCCGCGCGGCCGTCGCCGAGCACCGCTTGCGCGCCGTCCTCGACGGCCAGGGACGTGCGCGAGTGGTCGACGTCGAGGACCACGAGGTCCCGGGTGCCGGCCGAGGCGGCGGCGCGCCCGTAGCCGGTCAGCACCGTGTGCGCGGTCATGTCTGCTCCCGGTCGTGGGTACGACGTCGTCCACCGCCGACCAGGCTTCCCGGCACACCGCGCGTCACCCTACCCGCAGGTGCCCCACCCGCACAGCGCGAACCGAGGAGGTGTGGGGCTCCCGCCCGCGCCATCATGGGGCGATGGACGTCAACGAGGTGCTGCTGCCGGGCGTCGGGCTGCGGTACGAGTTCACCAACGCCGAGGGGCAGCGGATCGGCGTCATCGCGCGCCGGTCGGGCGGGTTCGAGGTGGTCGCCTACTCGGCGGCCGACCCCGACGAGAGCCGGCCGTTGCTGCGCCTGACCCGCGAAGAGGCGGACACGGTGGCCGAGATCCTGGGCGCGCCGCGCATCGCCGAGCGCTTCGCCGACCTCACCAAGGAGGTCCCGGGGCTGGCGGCGGGACAGGTGGTCGTGCCGCCCGCGTCGCCGCACGCCGACCAGCCGCTCGGCGCCACCCGCGCCCGGACCCGGACGGGCGCGTCCATCGTGGCCGTGGTGCGGGGCGAGGACGTGATCGCCTCACCCGCACCTACCCAGGTGCTGCGCCCCGGTGACGTCCTGGTGGTGATCGGCACGCACGACGGCATCGAGGGCGTGCGGCGCATCATCGAGGGCTGAGACGTGCACGACTCGCTCGCGCTGCTGCTGGAACTGGGCGTCATCCTCCTGGCGCTCAGCGCGCTCGGCGCGTTCGCCCGCAGGCTCGGCCTGTCCCCCATCCCGCTGTACCTGCTGGCCGGCCTGGTGCTGGGCGAGGGCGGCATCGCCCCGGTGCCGGCCGCGGGCGAGTTCGTCAGGACCGGCGCGACGATCGGCGTCGTGCTCCTGCTGCTCACCCTGGGCCTGGAGTTCTCGACCGCCGAGTTCACCCACAGCGTGCGCCGCCACCTGCCTTCGGCGCTGGTCGACCTGGTGCTGGGTGCGGCGCCCGGCGCGATCGTGGGACTGCTGCTCGGACTGGACACCGTGGGCGTGCTGGCCCTGGCCGGCGCCACCTGGGTGTCGTCGTCGGGGATCGTCGCGCGGCTGCTGGACGACCTGCGCCGCCTGGGCAACCGGGAGACCCCGGCGGTGCTGGCCGTCCTGGTGATGGAGGACTTCGCCATGGCCCTCTACCTGCCCGTGCTGGCGGTGCTCGCCGCCGGCGGCGCGTGGTGGGAGGCGTCGCTAGGGGTGCTGGTGGCGGTCGGGGCGGTCGGGGCGGCGTTCCTCGCCTCCCACCGCTACGGCCACCACGTCAACCGGTGGCTGGCCCACCCCGACGCCGAGCAGCTCATGCTGCGCGTCCTCGGGGCCACGCTCGTCGTCGCCGCCCTGGCCGAGTTCGTGGACGTCTCGGCGGCGGTCGGCGCCTTCCTGGTCGGCCTGACCCTCACCGGTGAGGCCGCCGAACGCGCCCGCGCCGTGCTGGCCCCGCTGCGCGACCTGGTCGCCGCCGCGTTCTTCCTCGCCATCGGACTGGCTGTCAGCCCCGCCGACCTGGTGCCGGTCCTGCCGGTCGCACTGGCGCTGGCCGCAGCGGGCGCGGTCACCAAGGTGGTCACCGGCTGGTACGCGGCCGGACGCGACGGCGCCGGGCGGCGCGGACGGCTGCGGGCGGGCACCGCGCTGATCGCCCGCGGCGAGTTCTCCATCGTCATCATCGGCCTCGCCGGCACCGGACACGACCGCCTCGGCCCGCTCGTGACCGCCTACGTCCTCCTGCTGGCCACCGCCGGCCCGGTCATCACCCGCTGGTCCGGCACCACGCCACGCGACCGACAGCCGACCACCACCTGAAACGACCACCACCGCGGACCGGTCACCCCTGTCCGAAGCGCCCCGGTCGGCGTCGCAGTGGCGTGCTTCAGGCCGTCACGACGCTTCGCCGGGCCAGACTTCGACATTCACGACGATGTAGTCGGCGTTGCTGTCGCACCAGCCTGGCCGCCTCGTGCGCGCACCGCTTCCCCTGCGCCATCCCGAAGTCCGCGGGTTTACCCGGCCCGATCCTCCCGGTAGTCACGGAAGTCCGGTTCTGGACGAAAGGGCCTGTTGGTGTCTGCGGCTGCCGAACGTGAACTGCTGGCTGGTCGCTACCGGCTGGGAGAGCTGCTCGGTTCAGGCGGCGCCGGTGAGGTCCGCAGGGCGTGGGACACGACGTTCAACCGGCCGGTGGCGGTGAAGATCGTTCGCTGGGACGCCGGCGGCGCGACGCGCAGACGGTTCCGGCACGAGGTTCGGACGTTGGCCGGGTTGCAGCACCCCGGCGTGGTGTCGGTGCTCGACGCCGGCACCGACGGGTCCAGGTCCTTCGTCGTGATGCGCCTGGTCGACGGCGGCACCCTGCGCGACCGGATGGCGGTCGGCGCGATGGACGTCGACACGGTACGCGAACTCGGCGCACACATCGCCGAGGCGCTGGACCACGTCCACGCACGCGGCATCGTGCACCGCGACATCACCCCGGCCAACATCCTGCTCGACGACCGAGGACGACCCCACCTGGCCGACTTCGGACTCGCCCGGCTGCCCGACAGCCCCCAGCTGACCAAAACCGGCCACGTCATGGGCACCGCCGCCTACCTCGCCCCCGAACAGGTCCGCGGCCAGGACATCACCACCGCCACCGACATCTACGCGTTGGGACTGGTCCTGCTCGAATGCCTCACCGGCCACCGCGAGTTCCCCGGCGGACGCGCCGAAGCCGCCGCGGCCCGCCTGCACCGACCACCACACCTCCCAGCCGACCTCCCCGACGACCTGACCCGGCTTCTGGGCCGGATGACCTCCCTGGTGCCCCACCGCCGCCCGACCGCGGCCGACTGCGCCCACACCCTGCGCTACCGCGACCTTCGTGCCTGACGACCTGCGCACGACCGTGGCCACGGTGAACACGCTCCCGTTGGCGGATGTGCCCGCGCTGCCGCTGCCGGCGGACCTCCACTGGTGCTGCCAGCCGGCGCGGCGTGACGCAGACCAAGTGGGGCAGCGGGGTCGGAGGTGGTGTCGTTGAAGCACCTGCGGCGGGCGCGCTCGGCCTCTTCGGGACGTGGCCGGACCGTCGGGTCCGCCGACGACGGTGGCGGGGCCGCCGCCCCCCGCGAGCGATCCTCACCGCCACGGTCGTGCTGCTCGCGGTACCTCTGCTGTGGCGCGCACGCGAGCCGCTACGCCCGGCGTGTCCTGGCGAGGGCCTGCCCGCAGCTGTTGTCCGGCGGTCAGGAGTGCCCGTTGGTCGTGTGGTGCGCCGGTGCCCCGGGGATCGGGTCGGTGGCGCGGGTCGTCGGGGTGAACGCCTGGGACAGACCTTGGAGTGCCGCGGTGAGTTCGCCCGGCACCACCCAGACGGTGTTGCCGCTGCCCTGAGCGAGTTGCGGCAGAGTCTGCAGGTACTGGTAGGCCAGCAGCTTTGGGTCGGGGTTGTTGCGGTGCACCGCCTGGAAGACCTCGTCGATCGCGCTCGCCTGCCCCTTCGCGCGCAGCACCTCGGCCTCCCGGTCGCCCTGCGCCCGCAGCACGGCCGCGCGCTGGTCGCCCTCGGCGGTCAGGATCTGCGCCTGCCGCTGCCCCTCGGCGGTGAGGATGGCCGCGCGCTTGTCGCGTTCGGCACGCATCTGCTTCTCCATCGCGTCCTTGATGGACTGCGGCGGGTCGATGGCCTTGATCTCCACCCGGCTCACGCGCAGGCCCCACTTGCCGGTCGCGTCGTCGAGCACCCCGCGCAACCTGCTGTTGATGGTGTCGCGGGAGGTGAGCGTGGCTTCCAGGTCCATCGAGCCGACGACGTTGCGCAGGGTCGTGACGGTCAACTGCTCGACGGCCTGCAGGTAGTCGGCGATCTCGTAGGCGGCGGCCCGGGGTTCGGTGACCTGGAAGTACACCACCGTGTCGATCTCCACGACCAGGTTGTCCTCGGTGATCACCGGCTGCGGCTGGAACGAGACCACTTGCTCGCGCAGGTCGATGGTCTGCCGGACCCGGTCCACGAACGGGATGACCAGGTTCAGGCCGGGCCGCAGCGTGCGGTGGAACCGGCCCAGCCGCTCGATGTTGCTCGCCTTGCCCTGCGGCACGATCCGCACGGCGCGGGCGACCGTGAACACGGCGAGCAGCACCACGGCCAGCGCCACTACCAGTGCGACGGGAGACTCCACGATCAACTCCTCGGGTGGACGAAGGCCGTGGTGCCGCTGATGCGCAGCACCTCGACGGTGGTTCCGGCGGGGATCACGGTGGTGTCGTTGAACGACCGAGCGGTCCACTCCTCGCCGCGCACCTTCACCAGGCCCGCGTCCGGCCGCACCTCGCGCAGCACCTGCGCGGGTTCGCCGATCAGCGCGTCCACCCCGAACCTGCGGTCGGCAGCCGGGGTGCGGTGGCGCAGCGCGATCGGCCGCAGCAGCACCAGTCCGACGCCCGAGACGACGGTGAACACGACCAGCTGGCCCCACAGGGGCGTGCCGAGCGCGGCGAACGGCGCGGTGAGCAGCGCCGCGCCGCCGAGCACGGACAGCGCCGCGGTGAGCGTCACCGCCTCCGCGACGCCGAAGACCCCTGCGAGGACCAGCCAGAGCACCCACATCGCGCGTGTTCCTCCCCCCTGGCCGGTCCTCGCCACCGACACCCCCGCGTCGGCGTGGCGCTAATGCTGCCGCGCGACAAACCGGCCGACAACGACCGTGATCGGCCAGGAAACCGCGCGTTGTTTGCCGACCTCCGGCAATCTCAGAGCAGCTTCGCTCCGAGCACGGCGACGTGCAGGGCGAGCCCCTGGATCGGGTCGTCGGCCGAGTACCCGGTCAACTCCTCGACCCGGTCGAGCCGATAGGTCACCGTCCGCACCCCGATGTGCAGCGCCCGCGCGCACTCCGTCGCCACCCGACCGCAGGCGAAGTACGCCGCCAACGTCTCCACCAGCACTCCCCCGCCACCCCGCGCCTGCTCCAACGGCGACAGCACCGCCGACACCAGGTCCGCCAACGCCGCCCGGTCCCGCATCAGCACCGGGAACACCAACAGGTCCGACGCGTGGTGCACCCGCCCCGGCAGGTCCAGCCGCGCCGCCACCTCCAACGCGTCCCGCGCCTGCCCGAACGACCGCACCGGCCCACCCGGACCCGACTGCGCCCGCCCGACCCCGACCCGCCACCCGGCGTCCTCGCCCAACGCCGCACCCACCTGCCCGACGAACTCCTCCACCAACCCGATCAGCGTGTCCGGCGCGACACACACCAGCATCCCGTCCTTGGTCGTCACCAGCACGTCCCGGCGGTCGACCCGGCCGCGCACCGAGTCCTCCACCCGACGCGCCGCCACCCCACCGTCCACGATGGACTCCCGGGCGGTCGCCACCGCGACCACGGTCCTCCCGGACAGCCGGAACCCCAGTCGCTCCGCCCGTTCCACCAGGTCGTCCAGCCGGCGACCGTCGAGCAGGTCGTCCACGAACTCCCGCCGCGACGACTCCTCCCGCCGCAACGACCAGCGCTGCGCCTCCTCGTACCCCTCCGCCAACGCCCCCACCGCCGCGTCCGCGGCCCGGAACACCGCCCGCCCCACCACACCCGACATCTCCGCACCCGTCGACCCGCGCACCCCCGGCAACGACGGCCACGCCAACCACGTCGCACTCAGGTAGAGGTCGATGACCTCCCGCATGGACACCCCGCGCTCCACCGCCACCGCACCAACCGCCCGCCGCGACTCCAGATACCCCCGCGTCAACCGGCCACCGCTCGCACTGACCTCGACCAACGCCTCCAGATAACCGTCGAGCAGATCCGGCGGAACACCCCCCGCATCCCGGCTCGCCCGCACGGCGACATCAGCCACGTCCAACACCGTCGCGTCCGCCGACTTCTTCCTCCGCACCATGCGCACAGATTCGCATCCCGGCACTTCGGACCACGGCCGCGGCTCGAAGCGTTCAGCCGCGGCCGAGCAGACGGTCGAACTGGTGCAACGCCGGATCGAAGTCCAGGTCAGTGTCGTCCCGGCGGGCGTCGGGCGGCAAGAACGGGCGGGCGAGGGCGAACGCTTCGCGCTGCGCCTGTTCGGTGGCCCGGTGCACGGCGTCGGTCACCGACTCCGCCAGCCCGAGTGAATCGGGGTGCCGGTACACGCGGGGGTCGATCACCAGGTCCAGCAACTCGCCCCGTCCACTGGTGGTGGCGGTCACCAGGCCGTCCCGCGAGCGGGCGGTAGCACGGACGGTGGCGAGCTTGTCGCGGAAGGCGCGGATGCCCTCGGCCAGGCCTTCCAGGCCGCTCAGCTCGGGTCGCACGGTCACCGCACCCCCAGCCGCGCCCGTGCCCGCGCCTCGTCACGCGCGGCTTGGCCGGAGTTGTCCTCCGCGATCCCGTCGTGAACGGCGTTGCTCAGCGGCACCAGCGCCTGCAGCGGCGGGGACGTCGAGAGCGCCGCCGCCTTCTGCTCGTCGTTGCGCGGCACCCAATAGGCGCCGAGATCGTTGTAGAACGTGGACGGGTTCTTGCCGCCGGGATGCGTGAGCTGATGTAGCTCTTGGCATCCTTGACGTCTACGGCGAACGCACCCGCCAGACCACCGAGCTTGTCCAGGCGGTCGGCGACATCCGACACCGCGGCGATCTGCCACCTGAGGGTGCGCGCCATGTCCACGCCGGCCTCGTCCCACCACGCCACCGCGACGGCGTCGACGTCGGCTTTGGTGAGGCCACGAAACGCGGCGGCGGAATCAACGAGGGCGAAGAACAGGCGGCCCATCATGTCCTCGTCGGTGTCGGGCCACTCCGTGTGCGGCTTGACCTTCGACCACAGTTCGCCCGACGGCTCGGCGATCGTCATCACGACTCTCCTAACGGGGACGGGGGAAGCCACCAGCCGCCGCCTGATCGGCCTCGCGGTAGCGCTGGACGGACACCCGGCCGCCGTGCAAGGACGCCTCCAACTGCGCCAGTGCCGAGTCTGCGAGCACGCGGGCGGGGTCGGCCAACGGTGTGTAGGTCGGCCGGAACGCCTGCGCCAACCGACCGTGACCGATGCCCTCCTCCTGCCCGGCGACCTCACCACGCAACCGCCGCCACACCGTGCCGGTGTCCTCCTCCAACGCCTGGACACGGGCCAACGCCTGCTCGGTGGCGTCGGGATCCATGCCGATCTCCCAGCCCATGCGGCCACTCCTCCAGTCGGGGAGCCCGAGGCTAGGGCGACGAACAGGCCGGAGGGCGGCGGTGGCACGTTCCGGTCACTCGGCATCGACGCCCGCCGCACATCCCGCCCTCCGCGAAGCCTCGTCACATCAACGCGACAGCTACGCCACTGCCAACCAACCGATCAGAAGCAACACCGTCGACGCGACGAGGAACGGGACCGGCCACAGATCCGGTTGAGTTCGTACCTGCCCGTCATCGCGGGGATCCGGTTGCCGGGCGTCCTCGATCAGGCGCTTCATGCGTGCCTGCATCCGGTATCCCGTCACCGCACTGGCGAGCGAACCCGCGCCGGCGGCGATGTCGATGCGTCGCCCGCCGCGCAGGAGGAGGACGAGTCGACCCTCCACCAGGACGGATTCGATCGCCGACCATGGGATCCGACTCTTGGTGAACCAGTTGACCACCAGCAGGCCTCGTGCGCGCACCTCCACCCGAGGATGGACGGTGGCGAGCACACCGGGCCAGCCCGACAACATCGCGATAACCGTCAACTCGACCTGGTCCGCGAAGTCACTGCCTGGATAGGGGTCGGTCAGCGCCCACACCATGAAGGCCACCAGGACCACGCTGAGCACGGACCCGAAGACGACATCGGTGCGGCGGCGGATCACGGTGACGGCGTCCCCCAGGTCTGCTTCCACACCGCCCTCATCTCTTTGGCCCGGCAGCACACCACGAGTAAGTGGCCTCGATTCGGGAGTTGCCGACCTGGACGTCGCCGCCCCGGTTGCGAACGATCACCCCGGTCACGGGAAATCCTTCCATTCACCCCGACCGGTGACCACCCGCTCGACGACCACCCGGGCGGCGGACATCGCAGCGCCGCGATCGGCGACATCCGACGCGCCATCCGATGCTGGAGGCGGCGCAACTCGAACGCGCAGCCGGTCCGGACGCCGCTGTGATGCCGACCGCGCGGAACGCCCCGCCAGCGCATTCACCGCAGCAGGGGTCCTCGACCGGTCATCCCGCTGTACCGCGTGACCCTCGCCATCCACGAGCACCCTGCACGACCCGGACCACCGCCGCACTCGGTTCCCGCAACAACCACGCCCACGCCTACGGCTCGGGCGGCAGCGGGATGCGCCTCCCCGACAATCCGACCCCCTTCCACGCCGAAGTGGCCCCTCCGGCCACTTGATCCACCTGACCGTCGGGCTACCAACGACGACGCGGCGAAAATGGGATGTCCATGACTGCGGCGCGACCGTCGAGGTGACCACCCTCATCCGACCGGTCGCCGGATGAGCAGCCACACGATGACTCGTACAGCGACGAGTGCTTCACTACACCGCGCGGTCGCGTAACCAGCGGCGGAGGTGGACGATGTCGTAGGCCTTGTCCGCGTGGAACTTCGCGGGGTCGGAAGCGACGCGGCCTGCGGCGGGAACGGATGCGTCGGATCGCTCGAAGCATCGGCTTGAGTGAGCCGTTCCAACCTCATCCGGCGGCTGCGCCACGTCGTGAGCTTGATCCAGCCCGGCGCTTCCGGGTCGGAGGGCCCGGTTTCGCGATCAAACCCGCGCGACACGCCTCCGGTTCCGCACCTCGGCGGGACGGCCGTGGATCAAGCAGCCCAGCGACAACAGGACGACCGTTGCGGCACAAGGAACTTCTCCACTCGCTCCTGCGATTGCACTCCCCTGACAAAGCCGAAGTGGTCGCCGGTGGGCGCGATGACGCTGTGCGCGTTCGAGCCCTGGTAGGGCCACCCTCGCCACGGCACGCGCTCAGGTCGCCGGCCGCTCGCAGGAGATCATCCGGGCCTGTCGATTCCGCTGACGCCGAGCAAGCCTTCCGTCGCCACTTCGCGACACGGCCGACCCCGACCCCGGCAGAAGGGCAAGGCCGGACTGCCGCACTTCAGCCCGTGAACGGCTCGAAGCCGAAGCGGCCCCAGGCGACGAAGGCCGCCGCGGCGAGGAGGGCGAGGCACAGCGCGACGTTCTTGTAGTGCCCGTGGCGGGCGTGGGTGACCATCCCGCCGATCATCAACAGGACCCAGCAGATGGCGGTCACCGGCACCATCACCGGCGCGATGCCGAGCGCCGCGGGCAGGACCAGGCCCACCGCGGCCACGGTCCAATCCGTCGATTCGTCCAGCTTGGATTTGGGCAGGAACACCTTGGTGGCGCCGCTGAACAGGGCGAGGGCGGCGAGCAGCCCGGCGACGATCCAGAGGGCGAGATTCATGGGTTTTCTCCAGGGACGGGGTGACTCGGGCGGCTTCCCGACGGTGTGACCGGTCGGGCACAAGACACCGCCGGTCGCGATTTCCTGACCGAGCGGAACGATCACGTGTCCTGCATCACACGGTGTCAGATCCGGTGTCGACGCGGTGTCTTGTGCCCAGCCCACTCGGATCGGAGGAGACACCGTGGACAAGAGGATCGAGGTGGTCGTGGTCGGTGGCGGTTACGCCGGGGTGATGGCGGCCAATCGGATGACCCAGCGCGACGACGTGACGGTGACCGTGATCAACCCGCGGCGCGTGTTCGTCCCGCGGCTGCGGCTGCACCAGTTCGTGGGCGGGACCCACGACGCGGTCGTGGACTACCGGGAGGTACTCGCCGAGGGCGTCGAACTGGTGGTCGGCACGGCGGCGGGTATCGACGCGACCGCGCGCACCGTCACCCTCGCCGAGGGCGGCGGCATCGGCTACGACTACCTGGTCTACGCGGTGGGGAGTGCCGGCGGCGGACCGCGGGTGCCGGGCGCGGCCGAGTTCGCTCATCCGGTCGCGACCCTGGAGGACGCGCGGCGGCTGCGGTCGGTGCTCTCCGACACGCCCACCACGGCCGCGGTGACGGTCGTCGGAGGCGGTCCGGTCGGCATCGAGACCGCGGCGGAACTCGCCGAACGGGGCCGGCGTGCCCGGCTGGTCTGCGGCGGTGTCCTGGGCCCGAACCTGCACCCGAGCGCCCGGCGCACCGCCCGCGAGTACCTGACCCGCCTGGGCGTCGAGGTGATCGACGGCCCGGACACGTCGGTCACCGCGGTGCGGTCGGGAGCGGTGGAACTCGCTGACGGCCGCACCCTGCCCAGTCAGGTGACCGTGTGGGCCGCGGGTTTCGGCGTGCCCGACCTGGCCCACCGCAGCGGGCTGCGCACCGACGCCGCCGGGCGGCTGTGCACCGACGAGACGCTGACCAGCGTCGACAGCGATCGCATCGTCGCGGCGGGCGACGCGTCGGCGCCCTCGGACCTGCCGTTCCGCATGAGTGCCTACATCGCGGGCTGCCTGGGCGCCCACGCCGCCGACACGGTGCTGGCCCGGATCGCGGGCGAGCGGCCCGCGCCGATCGACCTGGCGTTCCCGGCCATGTGCTTCAGCTTCGGCCGCGGTGCCGGGATCTTCCAGCTCCTGCACAAGGACGACACGCCGAAACGGCTCTACTTCACCGGGTTCCTGGGCCGCAAGCTCAAGGAGTTCTCGTGCGCCGCCAGCGTCAAGCACCTCGTGACCGAGGCGCGCAAGCCCGGCTCGCACCACTGGCCCAAGGACGGTGAACACCGGCCCGCCCTACTGCGAGCCCGAAGCGGGAACGTGACGACTCCGACCGAGTAGACGCTGTCCAGGAGAGAAACCCATTGCACACCACAGACAAAGCCGGTGCGGCCCGGCGGGCCACGGGCGGGCCGGCGAACCGCGGCGACAGCGACCGAGCGACCCTGGCGGCGACGGAAACGTTCGTCGCGCACCGCAACCTGCTGTTCACCGTCGCCTACGAGATGCTCGGATCCGGGGCCGACGCCGACGACGTCCTGCAGGAAACCTGGTTGCGCTGGGTCGGTGTCGACACGGCGCACGTCGACGACCCGCGCGCCTACCTGGTCCGCATCACCACCCGGCAGGCGCTCAACCGGCTGCGATCGGTGAAACGCCGGCGGGAGGCCTACGTGGGCTCCTGGCTGCCGGAGCCGCTGCTCACCACTCCGGACCTGGCCGCCGACGTGGAACTCGCCGAAAGCGTGTCGATGGGGCTGATGGTCGTGCTGGAGACCTTGACCCCGTCCGAACGAGCGGTGTTCGTGCTGCGCGAAGCGTTCGGACTGGGCTATGACGAGATCGCCGCCGCGCTGGAGAAGTCCCTCGCCGCCGTGCACCAGCTCGCCCACCGCGCCCGCCGCCACGTCGAAGCCCGCCGACCACGCCGCACCGTCACCCCACGCGAGGCGCAAGCGGCCGTCGACGCGTTCCGACGCGCGCTGGAGACCCGGGACCTCCAGGGCCTGCTCGACGTCCTCGCCCCCGAGGTGGTGGCGATCAGCGACGGAGGCGGCATCAGGCAAGCCACCCCACGGCCCGTCATCGGCGCGGACAGGGTGGCGCGGTTCGTGGTCAAGGGCCTCGCCAAGCACGACGTCGCGCTCACCGTCCGCCCAACCGCGATCAACGCCGCCCCCGCACTGGCCCTCTACGTCGACGGGGAACTCGACGGTGTCCTCGCGGCGCGCGTCGAGGACGGCCGCATCACCGGGCTCTACTTCGTCCGCAACCCGCACAAACTGACCCACGTCGACGCCGAGACACCACTCACCCTCCGCTGAGTCCGGCCGCGGCCGTCGCCGTGGTCATGTCGATCCCCAGCGCATTGCCCACCGCCGTCACCGGGCCGATCGCTACACCGCTCAGTTCCGCCCGCGCTCGAGCAGCGTGCGTCGAGCGGCTCCGACATCACCGAAGTCGCCGACACCGCAGGTGGGGAACAACTCGTCGACGCCCACGACCGTTCACGTCAACGTCGGCCCCGCACCGGCGTTCGTTGACGTCGGCTGCGCAACCGGCATGGTCACGCGCACCGCGGCCGACCGCTTCCCGGACGCGGCCCGCCGTGGGCCTGGACCTCAACGACGCGATGCTCACCGCGGCGCGCCGCCTGCGCCCAAGCCTGTCCTGACAACGCGGCGACGCGACCGACTCGCCGTTCCCGGCGGGTGCCTTCGACCGCGTGCTGTCACAGATGGCGCTGATGCTCCTCCCGGACCGCGCCCGAGCCGTCGCCGAGATGGCCCGGCTGACGACGAGGGGTGGGGCGGTCGCGCTCGTGGTCCCTGCGGGCATCGCAGACCAGCTCGCGTACCGCCACCACCCCCAAGACCAAAGGCGACCCGGCGAGCGGGTTCACGGTCGAACGCCTCCCCATCCTCGCCCCCGCCGCGCTGGCCGGACGGATGCCCGACACCATCACCACCCGCGCCATCACCATCCACCTCCGCCACCGACGCCACGACGAACACGTCGAGTCCTACCGGGAACAGTCGCCGGGAAGATCACTACCAAGATCCATACCAACCAATGCAAAAGGGCCGCCGACCAGTCATCACGCCTGAGTCAGCGACCCTTCTGCGACCGTCGGGACAACAGGATTCGAACCTGCGACCGCTTGGCCCCAGGATCGCCTTGACCATGCGTTGACCTGCGGAAACTGTTTGAACAGAGCCGAACCGCTCCGTTGGACGCAGTACAGCGAAGGAGCCTTTCCTTGCGGCACAACGAACTCTCCTCCGCCCACTCCTCCTTGTCGACGTCCTTGACATGCGGTCATGCGGTGAGCGACGCGGCGGATGGGTCGAGCGTGGGTGGGCCATAGTGGTCCACGGGAAGTTCTCGCACCACAACGATGAAGGGTTACCGCCTCCCGTCACCAGGGCGTGATGAGGTCGAGCGACAACGCTGCAGCGAACAACCCGTCGGGTGCTCCAACGGTACTCGGGGTAGACCAGCAGCAAGGCCGCCACGGCGATGGCACCGCGCAGTACTGACGCCGCCAAGCGCAGGAGTAACGGCACCGCCCAGCGTGTGGCCAGGCAAGCGCACACGACCACGGCCGCGACGAATAGGACACCCGACGGGACGAGCGGGCCGACGATCCGCGCGGCGAGGGTCACGGCAGGTTCGCACTGCCGTTGCCGCTGGTCACCGGTTCCCTGATCGCCTCGCCGGAGGGGATCAGGCGCGGCTGCCCGCTGCCGGTGAGCACCCTGAAGATCGACTCCTGCGCCATCTGCAGGGCGGTCCGCACCTGGTCGTCGATCTGCCAGCGGTCGAGCGCGTCGGATTCGAGCAGGCGGTTCATGAAGTCGAAGGTCGCCCGGAGGCGGCTGTCCCGTTCGTCCACGAGGACCTTGACCACGGAGTCGATGTCCTGGGGCTTCAGGGTGAGTTGCAACGCGAACTGGTCGAAGTCGCCTTCGGCGATGATCGTTCGGAAGTGGTCGACCTTCCGCTGGATGTCCGACTGCCCGAGACTGGTGTCGTCCATCGCCAAGCGGACGTGCGGCCGCACCCACAAGCCGCAGTCCGCGCCCAGCGAGTCGTCGTCCAGCTCCTCGTTCGCACAGTTCTCGGCCTGGGCGGCGTCCGCGATGTCGAACCTGCGCGTCACCGCCCGCAGCCGTGCGAGAAGGCGCGGGGACAGAACCTTGCGCACGTCGGTGACGCCGGCCCGGACGACCTGCGCGGGGTCGGCCACCTTCCACTCCAGGTCGACGGTCGCGTTGAAGTAGATCTTGTCGCCGCGGCTGGGCAGGTGGGCCTCGACGGTGGACACGTGGATGCCGAGATCGACCTCGTACACCGTGCGGACCTTGTTCCGGACGCTGGTCGCCCGGCGTCGCATGCTGGTCGTCCTGGACAACGCGGCCGACTCCGACCAGGTGACGCCGCTGCTGCCCGGATCTCCGACATGCACCGTGGTGATCACCAGCCGGCGCAGGCCGGGCCGGTTGATCAGCGCCGCCTGAGCACGGCATCTCGTGCTCGATGCGCTGCGCGACCGGGAGGCGCGTGGGTTGCTCGCGACGCGGCTGGGATCCGCCCGGCTCGCCCGCGAGCCCGAGGCCGTCCGAGCGCTGCTCCTCTGCTGTGGCGGCCTTCCGCTGGCGTTGAGCGTCGTGGCGGGACGGCTGCGGCGCATCCGGTTGCCGTTGAGCACAGTGGTCGACAATTGCGCGAGTCCGGGCTCGACGGTCTGGAGGACGGTGAACCGGGCACCGACGTGAAGGCTGTGCCGTCGTGGTCCTACCGCGCGCTCAACCCGCGTCACGCCGAGATGTTCGCCCTACTGGGCCTGGTCCCGAGTGCGGACATCAGCGTGGAAGCCGCCGCCGCGCTCGCCGGAACACCGGTCCGCGATGCCAGGACCGTCCTGCGTGGTTTGGAGCAGTCGTCACTGCTCACCCGAGGCGACGCCGACTGGTACCACGCGCACGACGTCGTCCACGCCTTCGCCGAGGATCCGGCACGGCACGGCATCACAGAGCCTGCCCGAGACGCAGCTTGGCACCGCCTGGCCGAGTTCTCCACGCACACCGCTCACGCAGCCCGTCGACGTCGAAAGTATTTCGAATCCATCTGCGCGGGCGAGTCGCATCGAAGCGCGCGGTACCTCCGAATCGGTGATAGTCGATGGATGAACAGTGCGTTCGACACATCGACGTCCGACCGCTGAGAAGATCCTTGTCGCCGGCGCGCGACTGCTGCTAGCTTCGGGCGTCGGGGCGTGAGGGGGCTTGCGCCAGAGCAATGCGAAGCCAGGTCACTGTGTCGATCTTCTCGACACGGGCCACGATGGCATCTTGGGGGGCCAAGTTGCTTGTCTTTTCTGCTGTCCGGCGTGACCGAACACCTGTGTACAGATGGGGTCGGCGGTAGGCGGATCGCTCATCGGTAGGGGCCGCATCGCCGGGTTGTCCAACACCGGACCTTTGGGTTTCGACATTTCCCGCGCGTCAACGTGGGGTATTCGCTGTCGCGCGCAGTGCGATGGCTCCCCTAGGCGTGCCGACTGAACTCGGTTAGTTGTCATCGCGGTGAAGTGACCGCGTCATCCCGAACTGCTCAGCCTCAGGGGGGCCTAGATGGTTTCGTACATTCCGGCACGGGACTTGCGTCGCCGAATCAAGGAGGACAACGACCAGTTGGTCCTCGACCCGGCCACGAGCGACCGCATCGAGACCGCGTACCGCTCCATCGACTGGGCGGGGCTGTCGGAAGCGGGATTCGACAAGCGGGGCGACTACTGCTTCATCTACAGCTACCCGCCGGTGCGCACCCTGAAGCCGATCACCTCGGAGGACATCTTCCGCCCGTCCGAGTGGGAGCCGGTCCGCGACCGTGTCAGCCTGTACCTGCACATCCCGTACTGCAGCGGCATCTGCTCGTACTGCTACTTCGCGAAGGTCGTGGACAACGGCAACTCGCCGATCGCGAAGGAAGACTACCCGGACCTGCTGATCCGGGAGCTGGAGCAGAAGATGGCGCGGTACAACCCGAACGCCGTCATCTCCAATGTCCACATCGGCGGCGGAACCCCGTCCATCCTCGAGAACCACCAGATGGACAAGATCCTCAAGTACCTGTTCTCCCTCAACACCGCCCCGGACCTGGAGATCACGGTCGAGTGCGCTCCGGAGACCGTCCACGACGACTTGGACAAGCTGAAGGCCATGCGGGACGGTGGGGTGAACCGCATCAGCGTCGGCGTCGAGAGCCTCGACGACAGGGTACTCAAGGTCATGGCCCGGCGGCACGGTTCGGACATGACGCTGCGGTCGTTGGAGAACGTGCGCGCCGCCGGGTTCGACAACGTCAACGCCGACCTGATCTACGCGTTGCCCGCTCAAACACTGGCGTCCTGGGTCGACACGCTGAACGAGATCGCCAAGTGGCAGTTGGAGTCCGTGACCGTCTACCGGCTCCGCTTGCACCCGATGAAGCGCATCTCCAAGCTGGAGGCCGAGTTGTACCCGTCCTATGAGGACGGTCTGAAGATGCAGCTCGCGCACTCGATGCTCATGCAGGACGCCGGGTACCTCCGGGTGACGAGCCAGAAGTACGTCAGCGACCGCAAGAAGACCCAACGGCAGCCGGAGCAGAAGCGCGGCGTCTCCAGCGCACAGCTGCTCAGCGCCGGCTGCGGCGCGTACGGCTTCCTGAACTCCACCTTCTACTGGAACACCAAGTCGCTCGGCGAGTGGGGCGCCCGGATGCGCGACGGGGAGATCCCCGTGTGGATGGGCCGGGTGCTCGACAAGGACGAGATCATGCGCAAGTCCTTCGTCCTCGGCGTGCACACCAGCGGCGGCATCGACCGGCAGGCGTTCCACGCCAAGTTCGGCGTGGACTGCATGGACCAGTACGCGGAGGAGATCTCCGTCGCGGTCCGCCACGGCTTGCTGGAGGTCACGGACACCGCCGTGCGACCGACGGAGCTGGGCTACTTCTTCGGGGACGAGCTGAGCGTGCACTTCTACTCCCCCCTGGTCAAGGCGGAACTCGCCGAGATCGGGATGAAGTACGGCATGTTCTTCGACCAGGACCAGTACGCCTGATGCGGTTCGAGGCCCACGAGTGCGGCGGGGTGCTCCCGCTCGACCGCATGCGATCGGTACGCCGCTTGTTCGCCGACAGCTACGCGGACTACCACTACACGTCGTCCCTCGGCGACGTCCGGCTGGCCAGGTTCCTGGCGGTGCAGGACGATCGGGTGGTGGGATACGCGGCCTACGAACCCGTCGCCGGAGTGGCGCACCTGGCCAACTTCCTCGTGGCCGCGGACTGGCGCGGCCGGGGCGTCGGCGCGGGGTTGGAGCAGCGGCGGCTGGACCACGCGAGCGCGGCCGGTCTCGCCTGCTACAGCAGCTGCGTGTGTGAGGACGCGCGGAGTCAGCGGCTCAAATTCGGGCTCGGGCTGCGACCGACCGCCGTGCGGCTGGGGTACCGGCGCGGGGTCAGCGGTGTGGGTGTCTGGGGCAGTTCGGTCGTCTTCACGAACTGCCGCGCCGAGGTGGGCGAGCCGGCGGCGGCCGGTATCCGCCTCGACCGGCGGCGCAGGCGTGCCCGGGCCGTCGGGTTGGCGCCCCTCGCCGAGTTGCTGACGAGCGGCGAGGTCGCGGACGACTGGTACGTCGACGTGCTGGTCGGCGAAGCCGACCGCGAGCGGGCGGCGCGGCACGGCAGGCTGGTGTGCGCGGGCGTTGACCTGGATCGGCACACCGGGCGGTGGCACCACTGCTACCAGGTGCGCAACCGCGCGTACGCCGAAGGCCTGTCGGCTCGTCCGGTCGTGCTCGTCACGCCACCGGGCGTGTCGTTCAGCGTGCCCGTCCAGGAGCGCTCGGCATGACCCCGCCGACGACCGAACTGCTCGGCTCACTCGCCGAACTCGTCTCGTTGGACACGGTGAGCCCGATGCCGCCCCGAGCGCTGGACCGGTGCGAGACCTTCTTCGCCCGTTTCGGCGCGCGGCGGGTGCGCGAGGGCGTGTTCGTCGTGGGTGACACCGCGTCGCCGACCTGGCTGTACACGCACGTGGACACCAAGCCCGCGGAGCCCTTGGCGCAGTGGAGAACGGATCCGTGGCGGCTGACCCCCGTCGACGACACCCTCGTCGGTCTCGGCGTGTCCGACTCGAAGTTCCAGCTCCTCACGGCACTCGCGGTCGCCGACCCGCAGCGGCACTGCGTCGTCATCGACACCTGCGAGGAGACCGACGGCTGCGCGGACGCGGCGGCGCTCATCGAGGAGCACCGACCGCGGACGCTCGTGGTGTGCGACGGTTCGAGTCGGGACGGCCACGACGTGTTCAACGGCATGGTCGGCCAGGTGGACGGGTTCCTCACCCTCGACACCGGTGCGCCGCGGAGCCACCCGGCGCGGTCGACCTGCGATGTGCTCGGCCTGCTGAGCGGACTCGCCGGCGAGGTGGCCGAGCTACCCGGCAGGTTCACGGTGACCGGGATCGTGGCGGAGGACTCGGTGCGCTCGCTGAGCCTCCAGAGCGTGGACGTGCGTTTCGACTGGCGGTTCCCCGGTCCCGCAGCCGAGCACGTCGACCGGTTCCTGGTCCGCCGGCCGCACCGGCTGCGGCACTCGGTGCTGCACCCCGTGTGGGGCCGGAGGACGGTGGTCCTCGACGCCGGGTGCTCACCGGACCCCGCGCCGTTCTCGTCACGCTTCGGCGGCGCCCGCTGGACACCCCCGGAGCGCTGCGTGGTGGTGGCCGGCGGCCTGCCCGACAACCGCAACCACCAGCCGAACGAGTTCGTGCGGGTCGGCCAGATCGAGCACTACCGGCGTCGGTTGGCGCAGGTCCTCGCCCTACTCGGTGAGGAGAGAGGAGCCGAGCGGTGAACCCGCGGCACAACAGCAGGCGCGGCACCCTCGTCGTGGTGGTCGGCCTCGACGGCGCCGGCAAGACCACCCAGGTCGAAGAGCTGGGGAAGTGGCTGGGCGCACGAGCGGTCCCGGTGGAGGTGCTGCCGAACCAGTCGCTGGCGCCGGTGCGCGCGGTCCTCACGGAGATCGCGCGCGAGGACGGCTTCGCCGACCACTACGACATGCTGGGCGTGGGCACGATGCGCCTGATCTCGGCATGCGCCAAGCTGGCGTACCTGTCACGGCTGCGCAGGACGTTGGACACGTCGGATTCCGTCGTGGTGGTCGACCGCTACACCTACTGCCAGTACGCCGCCGCACGGGCCCAGGGCGCGGGCAACGAGGAGTTCCTCAGGAGGATCAACGCCGCGCTGCCCGTCCCGGACCTCACCATCTTCCTCGACGTCAACCCGGTGGAGGCGCACCGTCGGATCGAGGCCCGGGGCATCGACAGCGAGAGCATGGAGTTCCTGCGCGCGTTCCAGGACGCTTACCGGTCGTTGCCTGAGTACCGCACCTTCAGCGTGGTCGACGGCAACCAGTCGCCCGACGAGGTCGCGCAGGACATGCGGCAGGCCGTGCTGCGGGCCCTCCCGCACCTGGCCGGGGTGCCGGAGGTCGTCGGTGGCTGAGGAGGTCCGGATCCGGGTCGCGAACGCCGACGACGACCCGGAGCGCCTGTTCGACCTGCTGTGGGCGTTGGCGCCTGAGGATGACCGGCCTGAGCCCGGCAGGCTGCGCTCGGTGTGGCGTGCGGTGGTCGCGCAGGAAGGCAGGCGTGTGTTCCTCGCCGAAGCCGGCGCGCACCTCGTGGGCTCGATCGACACGATCGTCGTGCCCAACCTGACCCGCGGGGCCCAGCCGTTCATGCTCGTGGAGAACATGGTGGTCGAATCCGCCGCGCGTCGCCGGGGAGTGGGGTCGGCGTTGCTCGACACCGCGTTTTCGTGGGCTCGGGAGTGCGGTTGCTACAAAGTGCAACTGTTGTCCAACGCCAAGCGGGAAGAAGCTCACTCGTTCTACGAGGGGCACGGCTTCGCGCAATCCGCTCGCGGTTACCGGCGCTACCTGTGAGAGTGCCGAGGAGTCGAGTTCCGCGGGTGCCGTTCTGCCTTTGACTTGGGGGGAAAATGCGTCTTGTCTATGCGCCTTCGGCGCGCCGGATCGTGCCTTATCCGCCCGTGGGGATCGCCGTGCTGGCAGCACAGTTGGCGAGCGCCGGGGTCGATTTCGAGGCCTACGACCTCGAGATCGAGTTGGCGTGGGAGCGCCTCGCGGGTCGGAGTTGCCTGCTGTACGAGGTGGGCGTGGACAGCGACACCGTGCTGCGCGAGAACCTCTCCGACGAGGTGGCGGAGTACGGCGCGCAGCTGTGGCGGGCGATCGACGGCGGCGCCACCCAGGACATCGCGATCTCGGTGATGGGCTACGAGCAAGTCGCCTCCGCGTTGCTGCTGGCCAGGGTGGCGCTGGCCAACGGGTGTCGAGTGGCGTTCGGTGGCCAGTTCTTCACCCCGGCTTCCGCGAACGAGGTGGGCGAGGCCCTCGCGCCGTTCGGTTCCGTGACGGTGGTGGTGGGCGACGGGTGGGACGCGGTCGAGGCGTTCGCCCGGCGGACCTCGCCCGAGCGGATACCCAACGGGGTGACCACCACCTCCGGTGGCGCGGTGGCCGGTCCGGTCGTGGCGGCGAAGAGCCTGCCGCCGCAACCCGACTACTCGTGGGTGCGGTGGGACCGCTACGAGGCCTTCGGCGCCGCGACCTACCGCGACTCACGCCCCGTCCGGCGTGCCCACCTCTACGTCTGGGACAAGCAGTGCAACTTCCGGTGCGCGTTCTGCAGGGTCGCCACCGGGAGCAAGGCGGTGCTGACGCCGCCGCAGACCGCGGTGTCGTCGTTCGAGGGCCTGATCGAGCACGGCGTCCGGCAGTTGAACTTCATGACCAACGAGCTGAACCCGTCGCGGAAGTACATGCTGCGGTTCCTGGACGCGATGGAGGACGCAGGCTGTGACAGCGCGGACTGGTTCACCTACGTGCGCGCCGACCGGCTGGAGCCCGACGACCTCGCGCGGATGCGTGCGGTGGGCGGCAGGCTCGCCCGTTACGGCGTCGAATCGGGTTCTCAGCGCTTGCTCGACCTGATGCGCAAGGACTACCACGTGCCCACGATGGAGCGGACGCTGCACGCCGCCGCCGACGCCGACATCTGGAACCACGTCAACTTCCTGGTGGGCTTCCCCGGTGAGGAGGAGTCCGACATCGACGAGACGATCCGCTTCCTCGACCGCAACGCGGCCGCCATCCACTCCGTGCGGATCAACCCGTTCTACCTGCCGCCCGACACGCCGATCGCGCGCGATCCCGGCTCGTTCGGCATCCAGCTCACCGGCTTCGACTCGGGGTGGTGGAAGTACCGCGACGCCGACGGGGTGAACCGGACGCGGACGCCGTGGTGCGGCGGGTCAAGCGGGTCTCCGAGCACTGCGCCGAGCTGGGGATCGGGTTCGCGGGCACCGATCCGTTCTTCCTCCTCGACGTCATCAGCCGCTACAGCCGGCGTGACGAGGCCTTGGGGTACCTACAGGACGAGTTCTCGTTCTTCTGGGTGCCGGCACCCACGGACGCGTACAAGGCGATGATCGGTGGTTACGAGGTCCGGTCGGACTGGAAAGACATCGCCCTGAAGAGGCAGCAGAACTACGCCCTGTCGCTGCGGGGAGCGGGCGGTTCCAACAGATGCACCGACTAGGGTGCGCGCCGCCGACCGCGGCAGCCGTTCCGGCCTTCTGACCGAGGCTCTTCCGGTACGCGGAAGCCGCGTCCGCTTGCCGCGAATACCACCCCGAATGTTCCCGGGGTGGTATTCGTGCTGCCCGAAAAAGACAGGTTCCATTTCCGTCCGGGATCGACATGTTTTGCTCTTGCCGGACCAGCTTCGCCTCCTCTAGCGTTTGTGGTGTCGGGGCCGTGATTCTCGGCCCGTCGACATCGTCAGGGGTTTCCGCGAAAACCGAAGGAGGAAAAATGGTTGCCACGCTGCGTCCGAAGGTCGTTGTCAAGAAGAAGTGATTGCCGTGGGGGGTGGGCGCGCATTCCCGCCCCCCACACCCACTGTGGAGAGCGATGTCCTCGACCGATCCCGCACCGCTGATCACGGACTTGATCCGGGCGCGTGTCCACCCGCACGTCGCAGCGACGCTCGTGGAAGCCGATCTCGTACCGCTGGTCGGTGGCGTGCCGATGGTGATGACCCGAGCGGACGACGAGATCACCGGGCGCACGCGCGTGCTCGTCGTCCCGGTCCCGTCTCACGCTCCGCTGCCGGCCGAGGCGGTGGACGAAGTGCTGCGCGTGGCCCGCGACCGGCACCCCGGTTGCGACGAGTTGCTGCTCGCGGCGCGCCGCACACCGGTGCACCGGGACGCGCGACCGCACATGCGCTACGTCGTCGCCGGGCCGGAGATCGCGCTCACCGGCCCGCCACCGGGGTGGACCGTGCGGCGGGCACGACCCGGCGACCGCGCCGGCGTCGAGGACCTGCTGGTCCGCGCGCTGGTCCGCGGGTACCCGGGCGCCACGGTCACCGCGGACGTCTTCGGCGAGCACGCCGGGGCGATCTACGAGGCGGCCGTCGACACGGGAGCCGTCTTCGTGGCGCACCGCGACGGGGCCTTCGTCGGCCACGTCACGCTTCTGTCCGATGTGGACGAACTGACCGGTGACGAGCGCTTGGAGCTCTTCGACCTCTACCTGTTGCCGGAGGGCAGCGGCGGCGGCTCGGCGCTGACCTCGGTGGCGGTCCGCACCGCCCGGGAACTCGGGCGACCCCTGCGCGGTCACGTGTCCGGCGGTGGTGACGCCGCCGACGCCGTCCACACCGCGCTGCTGGCCAAGGGCTGGCTGCCCGACCTCGGCTACTGGTCGCTGCCGCTGACCGCACCCACCGGGGCGGTCCGATGACCCGGCTGAGCTACCACCCGGTGACCGACGCGCGGCTGCGCACGTCCGCGATCTGCCTGACCGTCGACTGCGGCTCCCGGGACGACCCGGAGGAGCGCGGTGGTCTGGCGCACCTGCTGGAGCACCTCCTGATGACCACGCCGACCGTCAACGGCACCCCGTTCCTCGACCACGTCGAGCACGACGGGGGCAAGGTGACGGCGGAGACCGGGCTGGACCGCCTCCGATTCACGGCCCAGGTGGCGGCCGAGGACACCGCCGACACCGTCGAGCGGCTGGTGGACGCCGTGCTGCGACCGCGGTTCGACGCCGACACCCTGCGCACGGAGCGGGCGGTCGTGGTGAACGAACTGGCAGGGGGCGACGCCGACCCCGTGGAGGCCGCACAGCACGCGGTGCTCGACGCGCTGTTCCCCGATCACCCGCTGGGCAGACCGGTGGGCGGGACCCCTGCCGGCATCACCGGCACCGACCTCGCCGACCTCCGCGCCCACCACGCCGAAGTCTTCGCGCGCCGCCGCGCGGCCCTCGTCGTCGTCGGACCCGAAACCCCCGACGCACCCGGCCACGGCGCGGAACCGGCCCTTGTCCGCCCACCCACCCCGCTCGGCCCGCCGCGGCACGCGGAGCCGATCTGGCCGGACACCTTCGGCTGGCTGTGCCTGGGCGCGCGCTCGCCGGCGGCAGGCGACCGCCGCAGACCGGCGTTCGACCTGCTCACCCACCTGCTCGGCACGTCGTCCGCGTCGCTGCTGTTCCGGGAACTGCGCGGGGTGCTGGGACTGGGGCACTCGTTCGAGACCTGGGACCGCGGGTACGGGGAAGCGGGGGCTTGGCGCGTGTTGGTGGGCGTGGAGCCCGGTACGGCGCCGCGGGTGGTGCAGGCGGTCACCGACGTGCTCGATCGGGTGGCTCGCGGCGCGGTCGCACCCGCGGCACTCGCCGCCACCGTGCGCCGCGTCGGCACCGGCCTGCTGCTGGACGCGGAGGACCCCGCGCGGCTCGCCCGGACGACCGCGGACCGCGTCCTGGACGGTGCCGCCGACTGGTCGGTGGACGACGAGCTGGACCGGCTGCGCGCGGTCACGGCCGACGAAGTCGCCGACGCCGCCGCACACGTGCGCGAGGAACTACTGGCAGTCGTCCGTCCGGAGGGTTCTCGATGACAACCTCGACGAGGTCCGACCACGTCACGCTCGACCTGGCGCTGTGCGCCCGATTGCTCGGCGTGGACCCGGATGAGCACCCGCGCCTGCTCTTGCGTGCGGCACGGGAACAGGGCTGGTCGTTGCCCGTGACGGTGCTGTCGTTGTTGGCCCGCGACGGGGTGGCGCTCGGCAGCGGCTCCGGCGACGAGCTGCGCCGCGCCAGGGCGCGCAAGGCCGAGTACGCCGGCACGGTCGACGCGATGGTCACCGCGACCGGGGGCCGGGTCGTGAAGGGTCCTTCGTTGGCCGAGCTGTACCCGGACGGCGTGGACCGCGCGGTGGGCGACATCGACTTCATCGTGCCGGACGAGGCGGCGCTCTGGAGGGCTGCCGCCGTCGTGCTCGACCGGCACCCGGTCGAGACGATCAACCTCTCGCTGTTCGGGCAGCCCGAGCGCGGCGTGCTCGTCGTGCTCGAGTGGCAAGCCGACGACCCCGTGCTGGACAACGACTTCAAGGTCGAGATCTGCACGACGCCCTTCGCCGGTGACGCCGCGGCCGTTCCCGTTCGCTCCGGCCTACCCGCCGATCGCCGGGTGGCGGACCTGCTGGCGCTCGGCGAGGAGCGGTTCCAGCGCCCGTTCTCCGCCAAGGACCTGCTCGACATCGCTGTCGTCGGCGGCGTCGAGCGGCTCGCCGTCGACGACCTCGTCGACGCGGCTCGCCGCCTGCTGCTCGCCCCCGAGCTGGTCGAGCTGTTCGACCGGGCCGACGAGGCCGGTGTGCTCGGGGCGCTGGCGCCCGCGCTCCCCGGCCTGCGCAGCGCGGCCGAGGACGAACGCACCCGCCGCGCGGCGTGGGAGCCACCACCCGCGCCCGCCGAGGTGGATCGGATCGGCGAAGCGCTCGCGTCGGGCCGGGTCGTGGGCGGACTGTTGTTGCGTCGCACCGCATGGCGCTCGCGGCTGCCCGGCGTCCACGTCCACCGCTACGCCGGCGGGGCACTGCTGATCACACCGTTGGGCGACTTCATGGCCGTCGACGACCCGCTGGTCGACGAGGACGACTACCACGCCGCGCTGGCCGAACTCGCCCGGTTCGACGCCAAGGGGGCACGTCCGTGAACGCGGTCGAAGTCGTCGAGCTGCGCAGGGTCTACGAGACCGGACGCACACCGCCGCGAGTCGCGCTCGACGGGCTCTCGTTGGCGGTCGGGGAAGGCGAGGTGCACGGGCTGCTCGGCCCCAACGGCGCCGGCAAGACCACGCTGTGCAAGATCCTGTCGACGGTGCTGCTGCCGACGTCGGGGTCCGCGCACGTGTTGGGACACGATGTCGTCGTCGACACCCGCGCCGTGCGCGGCCTGATCGGCATCGTCTTCGGCGGCGAGCGGGGCTTGTACGGTCGGCTGACCGCACGCCAGAACCTGCGCTACTGGGCCGCCCTGTACCGCCAACCGTCCGCTGTCGGGCGGGAACGGACCGAGAGGCTGCTGGCCAGGGTAGGGCTCGCCGACCGTGCCGACGAACGAGTCGAGCGCTTCTCGCGCGGCATGAAGCAACGCCTGCACCTGGCGCGCGGGCTCATCGGAGACCCGCGCCTGGTCATCCTCGACGAGCCAACCGTGGGCATGGACCCCGTGGCCGCGCACGACTTCCGCAAGCTCGTCGACGAATTGCGCGCCGAGGGCAGGACGGTGTTGATGACCACGCACGACATGGCCGAAGCCGAGGCGGTGTGCGACCGGGTGTCCCTTGTGGACAACGGGAAGATCGTCGCCACGGAGGACCCGCGCACCATCGGGAGCTGGTTGGGCGCCTACGAACGCGTGGTCGCGAAGGACGTGCCCGAACCGGTGGTCGTGACGATCCGCGAGCTGCCCGGTGTCACCGCGGTGACCACCGTCGCGGGCGAGGTGACGGTGGAGACGGGCGCGGAAGGCGCCACCGCCGGGGTGCTGCGCGCGCTCGTCGCGGCGGGGGTGACAGCGATCAGCACCGGTCGACCGTCGCTCACCGAGGTTTACCTGCACGTCATCGGTGACCGCGGCAGCCGGGTGCGGTGATGCGGACCTTCCTCGCCGCGGTGGTGTTCCAGGCGCTGGTGCTGCGTCGCCTCGCCGACCTGCACGCGCTCATCACCGTGCCCCTGTTCACGCTCGCGCTGGTCTCCATCATGGTCGCGGCCGGCCGGGCGGACCTCGCTCCCCACGCCGTCGTCGCCGCCACGGTGATCGCGGTGTGGAACATGGCGCTGCTCGTCTCCGGAGAGGTCGTCTCCGGAGAACGGGAGAACGGATCACTGGAGGCGCTCGTCGCCGCGCCCGGTTCGCTGACGGCGGTGGTCCTGGGGCGGACGGTGACGACGACGGTGGTCAGCCTGCTCTCGCTCGGGGAGAGCGTGCTGGTGGCCTGGCTCGTCTTCGGCGTCCGCCCGGAGGTCCAGCACCTCGGCGTCTTCGTGAGCACGCTGGTCGCCACGACCGTCGCGATGGTGGGCACGGCGACCGCGTTCGCCGGGCTGTTCGTGCTCGCCCGCTCCGCGCGCACGTTCCAGAACTCGCTGTCGTACCCGTTCTACCTGCTCAGCGGTGCCGTCGTACCCGTGGCGCTGCTTCCGGAATGGCTGCAACCGTTGGCCAGGGTCATCTTCCTGTCCTGGGCGACCGACCTGATCCGGGACTGCCTGCAACGTGCCCCCGTCCCCGACGCCGCCCTGCGCGTCGGGGTCGTGCTCGGACTCGGCGTGGCCGCCTACCTCGCCGGTTTGTACGCGCTCTCCCGCATCGTGAACCGGGTGCGCGCCGATGGAACGATGGGATTCGCGTGATCAGGGACAACGCCCGCGTCCTGCGCGGGGCGCTCATCAGTGCGCTGGCGGACTTCCGGGCGATCTACACGTGGTGGACGTGGGGGTTCGCCTGGCTGACGCGGATCATCGTGCAGGTCGCCTTCTTCGCGATCATCGGTCGACTGTTGGACTCCCCGGAGCGGACCCGCTTTCTGTTGGTGGGCAACGCGGTCTTCATCGCTGTGCTGGTGTCGATGCTGGTGTGCGCATCGACGTCGTGGGAGCGGCAGACGGGCACGCTGCCGTTGCTCATCGCCTCAGCGAGCCACCCGTTCGTGGTGTTCGCCGGGCGCAGCGCGCAGTGGATCGTCGACGGCACGGTGTGCGCCTCGGTGTCGCTGTTCGTGCTCGGACCGCTCTTCGGCCTGGGTGTGCCGCTGTCCCGGATGCTCGCCGCCATCCCCGTGATCCTCCTGATCTCGGTGTCCGCCTACTGCTTCGGCCTGGCCCTCGCGGGCCTCGTGCTGCGGAAGATGGAGCTGCGCAACCTGGTGGGCAACCTTGCCAGTCTGAGCCTGATGGTGTTCTGCGGCGTGCAGGTCCCGACATCGTTCTGGCCTGAGCCGGTGCAGGTGGTGGCGTCCGTGTTGCCGTTGACGCACGGGCTGCACGCCGTGCGCGACCTGTTCGCTGGTGCCCCCGTGGGCGCGATCCTGGGGTCGGTCGGCTTGGAGATGTGCGTTCTCGTTGGCTGGCTGCTGATCGCGTCACTCACCTTCCGGTGGCTGGCCGAGAGCGGACGCGCCGACGGTTCCATCGAGTACGGCGAATGAAGGGGAGGAAGTCGTCGTGGTGTCCGATGGTCGCCCGGTTCCCCGATCGCAGACGACCACAGGTCTGTCCAGGTGTCGGTCCTGTCGCTGATCACGTGATCAACCCGAATCTCAGAGGATTCAAACCTGCGCACCCGGGCTGCATCAGCTGGGCAAACTCGGCCGCAAAGCCGACAGCCCCAGCAGCCCCGGCACCACCACCCCCTCCAGCACCCCCGGCGCACCCGACACACCCACCGTCAAAGGCCCCGACGGAACCACCAGCCCATCCGGCACCACCCCCCCGTCCGGCACGACGAGCCCGTCGAGCACCTCGCCGTCCACGACAGGGAACGGCAAGCCCTCCGACCGCCCGAACACGACGAACCGCCCGTCCGATCCGAACGACACCAAGACCCCGGCCGACAAGCGCACCACCTGCAACGACCCGATCGACATCGCCACTGGCGAGATGATCCTGGAACAGACCGACGTCGAACTGCCCGGCACGTTGCCGTTGGTGCTGCGCCGGGTCCACGTCTCCTCTTACCGGGCGGGACGGTCGTTCGGGCGTTCCTGGGCGTCCACCCTGGACCAGCGGGTGGAGCACGACCGCGAGGGAGCGGTGTTCGTCGCCGAGGACGGCGTGCTGCTGGTCTACCCGCGCGGGGAGGAATTACCGCTGGTCGGCCCGCGGTGGCCCCTGCGCCGCGAGGACAGCGGGTACGTGCTCGCGCAGCCCGAGTCCGGCCGGACCCTGCACTTCGCCGCCGACGGGCTGCTCACCGCCATCACCGACCGCAACGACAACCGTATCGACATCCGCCGCGCCGAGGCGGGTGCCGTCACCGGGGTCGACCACTCCGGCGGATACCGGCTCACCATCCACACCGACGCGAGCGGACTGGTCACCGAACTCGCGGTGGCGGGCGTCAGCGCGGTCCGCTACCGCTACGACGACCTGGGCAGGCTGCGAGAGGTCTACAACTCGTCCAACCTCCCGGTCCGGTTCGACTACGACGACGACCGGATCACCCAGTGGACCGACCGCAACGGCGAGTGGTACCGCTACTTCTACGACTCCGACGGCCGCTGCATCGCCAACCAGGGCTCCGGCGGCCTGCTCAACGGCACGTTCGTCTACGAACGCGACCCGGTGACCGGGCACAAGACCACTCGCTTCACCGACGCGCTGGGCAACACCACCACCTACCGGCTCGACCACCGCAACAACATCGTGGCCGAGACCGACCCGCTGGGCCACACGACGACCTCGACGTGGGACGAGCAGGACCGGCTGCGCTCGCGCACCGACCCGCTGGGCCACACCACCCGGTACGAGTACCAGGGCACCGACCTCGTCCGCACTGTCTGGCCCGACGGCAGCCGCACCGAAGCCGAGTACGACGACCAGGGCAGGCTGACCGTCCTGGTGGGGCCGGACGGCGCGCGATGGGTGCGGGAGTACGACGAGCGGGGCAACCCGGTCGTGGTCACCGACCCCGCCGGCGCAGCCACCCGCTACGCCTACGGCCCGCACGGAGAGGTCACCGCGATCACCGACGCGCTCGGCGCCACCCGGCGCTTCGAGACCGACGCCGCGGGCCTGCCGATCGCCGTCACCGACGGCGAGGGCGGCACCGTCCGCCTGGAGCGCGACGTCTTCGGGCGGATCAGCCGCGTCGTCGACCCGGTCGGCGGGTACACCGGGATGACGTGGACGGTGGAGGGCAAGATCACCTCGCGCACCCTGCCCGACGGCACCAGCGAGCACTGGCGCTACGACGGCGAGGGCAACGTCGTCGAACACCGGGACGCCGCCGGTCAGGTGACGCGCACGGAGTACGGCGGCTTCGACCTGCCCGTCGCCCACACCACTCCCGACGGCGCGCACTACCGCTTCACCTATGACGCCAACCTCAACATCACCTCGGCGATCAACCCGCAGGGCCTGGTGTGGCGTTACGACTACGACGCCGCGGGCCGCCTGGTCCGGGAGACGGACTTCAACGGCCGTACCCTGCACTACGCCTACGACGCCGCGGGCCGGCAGACCACCAAGGTCAACGGCGCCAGCGAGGTGATCACCTTCCGCTACGACGCGCTGGGCAACGCGGTGGAGAAGAACGCCGCCGGCGTCGTGACCACCTACGTCTTCGACGCCGCCGGGCGAACGGTCCGCGCCACCAACCCCGACGCGGACGTCGTCCTCACCCGGGACGCGACCGGCCGCGTCACGGCGGAGACCGTCAACGGCCGCACCACGGCCTCCGCGTTCGACGCGCTCGGGCGCCGTGTCCACCGCCGCACGCCGTCAGGGGCCGAGTCCCACTGGCGCTACGACGCCGAGGACCGCCCGGTCGAGTTGACCACCGGCGGCCAGATCCTCCGGTTCGGCTACGACGCGGCAGGCCGGGAAACCACCCGCTCGGTAGGCGCCGGCGCCACCCTGACCCAGGGGTGGGACGCCAACCACCGACTGGTCGCCCAGACCGTGACCGGGCGCGGGTCTCGCCTGGTGCAGCAGCGCTCCTACCGCTACCGCCCCGACGGCCACCTGATCGGCATCGCCGAACACCTCGGTGGCACCAGGCGCTTCGACCTCGACGCGCTCGGGCGGGTCACCACCGTGCAGGCCACCGGGTGGACGGAGTCCTACGCCTACGACAGCGCGGGCAACATCGCCGCCGCCACCACTCCCACCGCGCGCGGACCGCACGAGTACACCGGCACCCTGGTGCGGCGCGCCGGCAACGTCACCTACCGGCACGACGCGCAGGGTCGGGTCGTCCACCGCCGCAGGACCACGTTGTCGGGTCGGCGCGAGGAGTGGACCTACACCTGGGACGCCGAGGACCGGCTGGTCGGCGTGGTGACACCGGACGGGAGCCGCTGGCGGTACCGCTACGACGGCCTCGGTCGCCGTCTCGCCAAGGAGCGCCTGGCCGCCGACGGCGGTGTCGCCGAGCGGACGCTGTTCACCTGGGACGGTGTGGTCCTGGCCGAGCAGGACCAGGACCACACCGTCACCACGTGGGACTGGGACCCGACGACACAGCGACCCGTGACCCAGGTTGAGCGCGCTCCGCTTCGCGACGCACCGCAGGAGTGGGTCGACCGGCAGTTCTACGCGCTGGTCACCGACCTCGCCGGCACCCCGCGGAGATGATCGACCCGAACGGTGACCTGGCGTGGCGCGCCCGCACCACCCTGTGGGGGCAGCCGGCGGACGGTCCCGGCCACGGGGTGAGCTGCCCGCTGCGGTTCCCCGGCCAGTACCACGACGTCGAGACGGGCCTGCACTACAACTACTTCCGGCACTACGACCCCGAGGCCGGCCGGTACACCTCGATCGACCCCCTCGGCCTGGCGGGCGGGCTCAACCCGTCCTGGTACGTGCCCAACGGGTTCAGCTGGGCCGACCCGTTCGGCCTCACCCCGTGCCGCACCACACCGCGCATGGAGGACGGCAACTCCAAGCAGGGTTGGCGGCACATCGAGAAGCGGCACATCCCGGGCGGCGACGACCCGTCCAAGCAGGGTTCGCTGTTCGCCCCCGGCACCACCCGCGACCAGATCGAAAAGGCCGCCGAGGAGATGGTCCGCAAGGGCACCAGGCAGTCGGACCCGAGCCCGGCCTACCAGGTGTTCGAACGTAGGATGACGATCAACGGCCTGCGCACGAACTACCGCCTCATCGTCGACTCGACCGATGGCAACAACATCATCACCATGTTCCCGATCGGCAGGTGACATGCCCTCCTTCGCTTTCTCCGTCGACGACGACCCACCCCACAGCGGCTTCTCCCTGGGCCACCTCGACGTCTCCAGCCGCAACGGCAGCGCCACCACACGCGGTCACACCCCGGACCAGCGGCTGATGGTCTACCTGTCCGCGGCCCAACTGCTGTGGGACGCGCGGGTGCTGGTCGAAGCGGGCCGGGGCACCCGAACGTTCGTCGGCGCCGACTCGTCCTTCGCCCTGGACTTCACCCTCAGGAAGGGCAAGGTCGAAACCCGCCAGGGCAAACAGGTCCTCGACGTGTCCTCAGTGGACGACTTCCTGACGGCGATCCTCGAAGCCGCCCGCCACCTGCACGAAACGGGCACCACGGAACTCGAAGAAGACCACGGTCCACTCGACGATCTGGCCGCCGCGATCGCGAAGTACGAGAGCTGGCGAAGCTCCCGATCCTGACACCTTGTTCTTACGAAGACCACTGATCTGGGGTTCTACCCAGAGCCAGCGGACTCCTTCAGACCGTCGTGACGACAGGGCTTGCACCGTGTGCCTGCCGAGAGATCCATCTATGCAGCCTGCACCGCTTCCACAGCCTCACCGCAGCAGCGGGACTCCCCCGAATCCGCGTCCACGACCTCCGCCACTTCGCCGCGACCACGATGCTCAACTCCCGCGTCCCACTCGCGGTGATCTCACGCGCGATGCGCCACTCAAACCTCTCCACCACCACCGAGGTCTACGGACACCTGCTACGACACGTCGCCCACGACGCCGTCGACGTCATCGCCAACGCACTCCACGCAGCGGACCAAGTCGCCGCAACGGCAGCATGCGACGACCACACCGCGACCACATAGACCCCTAAAACGAAACCAGCGCGTTCACCATGATGGTGAACCCGCTGGTCATCGACCGTCGTGGACGACAGGATTTGAACCTGCGACCCCTTGATCCCCACCGGCGGGTTCCGTTGCAGCACAACCAACTCTCCTCCATCCGCCCCCTACTTCGCGGCTCGGAGGACACCGCCGCCCACCTACACCTGGCCCCCGATCCACGGATGCGGCGGGATCAGGGCAGGAACGTCCCGCCCAACAACGCCGAACCGGGCACCAGGGAGCCAACGCCCGTATACAGGACCTGATAGAGCAGGCTGCAGCCGATCCATCAGCCCGTGAGGCGAACATGGCGGAGGCGTGGCGGCTGTACCGCACCACGGCCGCCCGTACCGCCGCATCGGCCGGGAGGCCCGCGCTAGCCATCGTCCGCTGCGAGCGGACCGCGAGCACGACGGGTCTCCCGCAACGAGTACGTGCCCCTCTTTCCCTCATCTCGAGATCATCCGGCTACCAATCGGGCCTTGCGCGACCTCTCACGGCAGTGCGACTAGGCCGGCCACATTCGGATCAGCCAGGACTCGACGCCGCGAGCCCAGGTCGCTTCCTCGAGGTCGGCCGCCGCGTCGCGTCCGTGGACGGTGACCTCGAGGATGAACTGTCCTGGCGTTGGCACCTCGAGATAGTGAGTCCGTGGTTCGGCTTCGGCTGTGTCAGCAGGCGCATGTACAACCGGTCCACCGACGGTGGTTGCAAGGCAGAGCCGCGCTGCGGTGAAAGACACCGTGTGCGACTCGCATGCGTCGGCGTCTGTGATCTCGGGTGGCCGTGCCTCCCACAGTTCAACCCGGACGGTGGCGTAGTGGTCGTTTCCGGCGCTGTAGAACCAGATCCGGTGTGGATCTGTGGTCACGATCGGGTTGCCGGTGAAGTGCGGTTCGCTACGCCAGTAGTCGGCGTCGGGATCGATGAGGGAGAAAGTGCCGTGCTCGACCCGGACCTCTTCTTCGAGGACCGCGAGCGGTTCGCCAGATGCCATCGTCGCCTTACCACCAGGTGTGAGTGGTGCCGCCATGGCCTGAGCCGTGGCGGCACATCTCAACTTTTCGTTGATCCTGTCCTGTCTATCGCAGTCCTAGCCCAACCGACAGTTGGCCAGCACGATCTCCTGAACCGGCGTCACCACCCGAACGGCGTTCTGTACGAGGTCACCGTTGGCGTTGGCGCTGGTCTCGTTGTAGTAGACCGAGGCCACACCGGGTATCTGGAGCACGCCGCTGCCCGTGCCGATCGGGATGCCGTTGATCGTGCCCACCCGCGAAGAGCGGTCGATGCCTTCGGCACCGGCGGCGCAGGCGCTTTCGACGTCCGAGATCTTCACCAGCCCGGCCAGCAGGCTCGCACCGGTGATCGCGGTGTTCACCACGGTCCTGCCGCTCTTCGGATCGAGGGTGCAGCTGACGCTGAGGCCGTCGATGCGCCCCACACCGGTGTCGAGCACTGCCTGGGATCGTGAGTCGTTGGGCGGACAGTGCACGTCCGGCGTGCGGGCGACCGGGATCAGACCGGTGGCCTCGAGTGCGAAGCCGTGGCCCGGTACGTAGATCACGAGGTCGACCGCGGCCGTGGCCTTTCCGCCGTCGTCGTCGGTCACCGTCGCCTGAACGGTGCGGGGCCCGAGACCGTCGAATCCATAGGTGTGACTGGCGGTGCAGGTACCGGATCCACCCGACTCGGTCACCGTGCCGGTCACAGCCGGACTGCCGTCACCGAAGGTCAGGCTGCAGGTGTGCCGGTCGTTCGTACCGGCATCGGTGAACGTCACCGTCACCGGTACAGGTTGCCTCGCCTTGAACAGCTGCCCTGACGTCGGTGACGTGATGGCCGATGTCGGTGCCACGTTCGCCAGGGTGACGGTGGCCGAGTCCGACACCGGTGCGGGCTCGCCGTGGCCGTCGTTCGCGGTCAGGGTGACGGTGATGGTGCCATCGTCGGTGCACGTGATCGTGGTACCGGGGTTGTGAACGTCGCCGAACTGGCAGGTGGTGCCGGCGTCCACATCGGGGCCGAGCTGATACGTCCAGGAGATCGCCGGGGAATCGTCCGGATCGGTGACCGACCCGTTCAGGGCGATCGACGCTCCCTCGTTGCCACTGACGTCAGGCCCGGCGTCCACCGTCGGCGGCGTGTTGCCGGGCGGAGTCGGCCCGGGTTCGCCGCCGCAGCCGTCGCACCCGGTCACCTTCACCCAGAAGGTGTCGCCGTGCAGGATGTGGTCCTCGGTGTACCAGTTGCCGAGCAGGGCACCCGCCCGGCGGTTCTGGCTGCGGTCGACGGGCTTGGCCGAATACGACCACGGCGCGTTCGGGAACTCGACGCTGAAGTACGCACCTTCATACGTGCTGCGGAAAGGATACTCGTCGCAGTCCCAGTCCCCGTTCGGACCGCGGGGCGGTGCTTCTCCGCTGCGAGGCAGCCAAGGACGCCGAACTGCTCGTGCTGCGGCACGAGAACGCAGTCCTTCGCCGCCAACTGACGGGACCGGTCCGCTACGAGCCCGCGGACCGGTTATGGTTCGCCGCCCTGCCCGAGCTGCTCGATCGTCGCCGATGGCAGCAAGCCTTCCCGGTCACGCCGGGCACCCTGCTCGCCTGGCACCGCAGACTCGTGGCCCGCAAGTGGGACCACAGCGCGCGGCGACGCATCGGGCGCCCACCGACCCGGACGGCGATCAACACGCTCGTACTGCGGCTCGCCAGGGAGAACCCACGATGGGGTCATCGGCGCATCCAGGGCGAACTGGCCCGACTCGGCCACCACATCGCCCACTCGACCGTCTGGCAGATCCTGCACGACGCGGGCATCGACCCGGCACCCCGCCGTTGCGGCCCGACCTGGCGGCAGTTCCTCACCGCCCAGGCCCAGGGCATCATCGCAGCGGACTTCCTCCATCTCGACACCGTGCTCGGCACACGCCTCTACGCGCTGGCGTTCCTCGAACACGACACCCGACGCCTGCACATCACCGGCGTCACCGCCCACCCGCCCCGGGAGTGGACGACACAGCAAGCCAGAAACCTCACCGCCGACCTCGGACACCGGGGAGTCCTTGCGCTTCCTGCTCCGCGACCGCGACGGCAAGTACAGCCAGACGTTCGACAGCGTCTTCCAGGCCGACGATCTCCACGTGATCAAGAGCGCGCCGCAGGCACCCCGGATGAACGCCCACCGCGAACGGGTCATCGACACCCTCCGACGCGAACTCCTCGACCACATCCTCATCACGGGAGAGACCCACGCACGACAGGTCCTCAAGACCTACGAAGACCACTACAACCGACACCGACCTCACCAGGCCCCAGACCAACTACCACCCCAAGCCCAGCAGCACCCCGCCACGGCGCACGACCTCGACGCCCGCAGAGTGCTCCGGACCCGCATCCCCGGCGGCCTCATCAATGAGTACACACATGTGGCCTGACCAGCACTATGACTTTTCGAGCGGCACAGGGTGAACCCGGAGCCCGGCGACGGGCGAGGTCCGGCTGGCTGAACGCTCCCCCCGGCCCGCCAGGACAGCCCCTCCCCGGTACTTCCGGAGCGTGAACAGGCCCCCTGACACGTCACCGGTACGGCGGTACGGGGCTGTGAAGATCTTGTGCCAAGGTCGGGCAGGTTGCTCGAAGCAACCGCACGGGGGTGCGGGCTGGAAAGCCCGCTGATGTCAACGGGGGGTTCATCCGCCATGCGCGCATTCGCGCAGGGCCGGTCGGTCGTGGCCGTCCTGGCCCTGGTAGTGCTCGGCGGGCAGGCAGTGCCCGCGCAAGCCGCCGAAGGGGAAGTGGTCAAGTCCGCGGGAGCGGAGATCGTCGAAGGCAGGTACATCGTCTCGCTGAGACCCGGCGTCCACACCACGTCCGGGGCTGACGCGGTCGTCGCGCGGCACGGCGGTCGGGTCGAGAAAGTCTACGGGGCCGCCTTGAACGGGTTCCTGCTCTCCGCAACGGAACGGCAGGCCAGACGGCTGGCCGCCGACCCGCGCGTGGAGCGGGTGGAGGCCGACGCCGTCGTGCACGGCACCGGCGTCCGGGAGAACCCGATCTGGAACCTCGACCGGATCGACCAGCGCTCCACCGTGCTGGACAGCGCCTACGAGTACCCCGAACCGGGTGGGCAGGGCGTGACGGTCTACGTGATGGACACCGGTGTGCGGACCACGCACGAGGAGTTCCAGGGGCGCGCGAGCCTCGGTTACGACGCGATCAAGGACGGTCGCCCGACGCCGAACGGGGACGACTGCAGCACCTCGGGTCACGGCACGCACGTGGCGGCCACCATCGGCGGCGCGACGTTCGGGGTGGCGCCGAAGGTGTCGATCAAATCGGTGCGGGTGTTGAGCTGCGAGAACTCCGGCACGGTCAGCCAGATCATCGACGGGGTCAACTGGGTGACCGCGGAAACGGCGCGGCCCGCGGTGGTCAACATGAGCCTGGGTGGCTCGTCGTCCACCTTGGAGAACGACGCGATCAAGAGGTCCATCGCCTCGGGCATCACGTACGTGGTGGCAGCGGGCAACCGCGACTCGAACGCCTGCAGCTACAGCCCGGCGAGCGTGCCCGAGGCCGTCACGGTCGGCGCGTCCAACCCGGTCGAGGAGCGCGCCACCGGGTGGAAGGGCACCGGTCTGGACACGGGCTCGAACTACGGCTCCTGCCTCGACCTGTTCGCTCCCGGCGAGTCGATCAAGTCCGCGCACAACGCCACCGACCAGGCGACGGTGGTCCTGCGCGGCACGTCGATGGCGTCCCCGCACGTGGCGGGCGCGGCGGCGTTGTTGCTGTCGCAGTCGCCGGCCTCCACGCCGGCGCAGATCGCCAAGGCGCTCACGGACCGCTCGACGCCCAACATCCTCAAGGCGAGCACGCTGGGCACCGGCTCACCCAACAAGTTCCTCTACACCGGACCGCTTGCCGTCCCGGTTTGCACGGTCTCGAACGACGCCCGGCAGCCCGTGCCCGATCTGGCCAGCGTGGAGAGCGTCATCGAGGTGACCTCCTGCGGCCGCAAGGTCGCCACCACGGCGAAGGTTCGCGTGCGGGCACAGCACCCGTTCCGCGGCGACCTGTCCGTCACGCTGAAGGCCCCCAACGGGACCGAGGTGGCACTGAAGAACGCCGACGCGGGTGACCAGGCGGTGGACCTCGACCAGGAGTACCCGCTGAGCCTGTCGACGCTGGACGCCAACGGGACGTGGAGGCTGGTCGTGCGGGACAACTTCGGGCTCGACGAAGGAGCGCTGCTCGGGTGGACGTTGAGCCTCTAGCCCCCATCGGGCGAAGGGCGTTCCTCACGGCGGTGGCCGCGGGCGTGGCGAGCGGCCTCA
This sequence comes from Saccharothrix variisporea, assembly GCF_003634995.1. Classification (GTDB taxonomy): domain Bacteria; phylum Actinomycetota; class Actinomycetes; order Mycobacteriales; family Pseudonocardiaceae; genus Actinosynnema; species Actinosynnema variisporeum. Next base: position 2,864,418 of record NZ_RBXR01000001.1, read on the forward strand.
TCGGCTGCACGCCCGCGCCACCGCCGCGAACAGTCCGCCACCAGCACGGTGTCCTCGCCACACCACCGACAACGGTGACACTGCACGCTTTCGACCTCCCGGCGGACGCGGACCTCAGAACCGTGCTGCGGGCCGTGGGTGCGCTGGGACCGTCGGTGACGGTCGCCGTCGGGGCGTCGCTGTTCGACGGTCGTTTCGGAACGCTCGACCGGCCGCGGCTGCTGGAGCCGATGCCGGAGTTCCGCAACGACGTGCTCAAACCCGAGTGGTGCCACGGCGACCTGCTGCTCCAGGTCCCCGGTGGCACCACGGTGGACCTGCCGGGTCTGCGCCCGCGATGGCGTGTCGACGGCTTCCTCCCGTCCGGGGAGCCGCGCAACCTGTTCGGCTTCCGGGAGGGCGCCGGGAACCCGGACCACGGGGATCCCGCGCTCATGGACGAGTTGGTGTGGGTCGGCTCGGGCGACGACGAGCCCGCGTGGTGTGTGGGCGGGACCTACCAGGTGGTGCGCCTGAACCGCCTGGCCATGCCGACGTGGGACCGCAAGTCCGTCACCGATCAGGAACAGGTTTTCGGTCGGCACAAGGACTCCGACGCGCCCCTCGCGACCACAGCGGACGGCTCGCCGGACCACGGGAAGCTGCCGGTGGACTCGCACGTGCGACGGGCCGCGGCGAGCGGTGCCCGCGTCCTGCGACGTGGTTACTCGTACCGGTTGGCCGACGACGACACGGGCCAAGTGTTCATCTGCTACCAGCGGGACGTTCGACGCGGTTTCGCGGCCATCCAACAGGGGTTGGCCGGCGAGGCGTTGGAGAAGTACGTGATGCCGTTCGGCGGCGGCTACTTCTTCGTCCTGCCCGGTACCAACGGCACAGCGGGGGACTTCCCGGGCCGGACGATGCTCGAAACCTGAACTACCAGGGGGGACAGTGCTCGAATTCGGACTGCTGGGCCCAGTGGACGTGCGCGCCGACGGGGCACCCGTCACGATCGGCGCCGCGAAGCTGCGCGCCCTACTGGCCGCACTGCTGGTGAAGCACAACCGGACCGTCACCACGGAGGCTCTCGTGCAGCGGGTGTGGGCGGACAGACCTCCGCTCAGAGCCGTGGCGGTTCTGCGGAACTACGTCCTGCGGTTGCGCCAGGCCCTGAGCGACGACGGAACGGTGATCCGCACGACCGACGGGGGCTACCTGATCGCCGTCGACCCGGCGCGGTTCGACGTGACGAGGTTCGAAGGCCTGGTCGCGCGGGCCGACGCGGCACGCGATCCGGCCGTGCGCTCACGCCTGCTGTCGGAGGCGCTCACGCTGTGGCGAGGACCGGCTTTGGCCGGTGTCACGTCGGAGCCGCTGCTGCGCGAGCACGGCGCCCGGTTGGAGGAGCTGCGGCTCAACGCCGTGGAGCAGCGCATCGAGGCGGAACTGGATCTCGGCAAGCACACCGGCCTGGTGCCGGAACTGCGCGCCCTGACCGCCGAACACCCGCTGCGGGAACGTTTCTGGAGCCAGCTGATGACCGCCCTGCACCGCTCCAGCCGGCAGGCGGAGGCGCTGGAGACCTACCACCACGTGTACCGCCTGCTGTCCGACGAACTGGGGCTCGCCCCGGGCGCGGAACTGCGCGAGCGCCACGCGGCCATCCTCGCCGCGGGCGGCCGGCACCGCACCTGATCCACCGACCCGGGCCCGCCGGTCCGTCGCGACGCCGCACGGCCGGGAGGTCCGCCGACGTGCGGGCCGGCGCCTTCAGTGGGCGCCGGCCCGACGCGGACGTTCGACGCGAGACCTCGCGCTGCCCGAACCGCGGTCCGAGGTGCGGGCCGAGGTGCGGGCCGAGGTGCGGGCCGAACCGCTGCCTGAACCGTGGTCCCAGGTGGGGCCGGACGTGGCGGTGACGCCGGGTCGGCTCATCCCTCCCAGCGCCAGTTCGCCCCCGGTCCCGCGACCAGCACCGCGTCCGACGGCGTGTACAGCACCCACTGCTCGACATCGCCGTCCGCCCGCAGCGGGAAGACCCGGAGCACCTCCTCGCCGAAGTCCACGTCGAGCTCCAGGCCCGGCGTCGTCACCGAGACCGCCCGCACCTCGAGGCCCGCCAGACGCTCGACGGACCGAGCCACGTCCGGGTCGTCCGCCCACGCGGCGATCACGTCGTCCGCCGATTCGAGCCGCCACGCGGCACCGGGGATCCACAGCATCCACGCACCGCGCTCGGGCGACTGCTCGGTCGCGGGCACGACGTCCCCGAAGTGCAACGCCACGGAGTTGCCCCGGCCGAGCTTCACCCGCCACGGCGCCGAGCCGACCAGCTCGTCGAGCACGTCCGGCACGCCCACTCCCACCACCCCGTTCCCGACCACCGTTCGCACCGCGGCACCGGCTCACCCGATCCGCGACGCGTCACCCGAACGCCAGCGCGACCCCGGTCCCGCGACGAAGACCTCACCGGACGGCGTGAACAGCATCCAGTGGTCCTCCACCCGGGTCGTCACCGGGAAGACCCGCAGCACGACCCCACCGAAGTCGAGGTCGAGCCCGAGGGAGGGGGTCCGGAGGCGAACGCCCAAGAGCCGCTCACCCTCCAGACCCCCCACCGCCGCGGACATCACCTCGCGGGTGTCCTCGGACCCGGCGACCACGTCCCGCGCCGAGTCGATCCGCCAAGCGGCCCCGTAGATCCAGAGGTGCCACTCACCGCGTTCACCGCTCTCGCCGGGAGGAACGACCACCCGGCCGAAATCGGCGGTCACGAAGTTGCCGTGCCCGAGCCGCACCCGCCACGGCGCCAGGCCGACCAGCGAGTCCAGGACCTCCACCAACGCGGCGACACCAGGTTCCGACATGCTCCCCTCCCCCGAGATCGTACGGCTCCCCGGTGGTCAGCCGAACAAGCCCACGCCGATGTCCACGATGTCGTGGTAGCCGTAGCCCTGACCGGTGATCTCGTTGTGCAGTTGCCGTTGCTCGGACTTGCTCAACTTCCTCCCGATCTCCCTCTCGATCGCGCGCAGGGCGTCGTTGAACTCCCTGTTCTGCGCCTGGTTGTTCTGCGGCGTGCCGCCCTTCCCCGCCCTGTGCTTCTCGAACCCGCCGGCATCGTCGTCGCCCCAGTCCCGACGCTTCGCCGCGCAGTTGTGCGACAGCACCGAGGTCTCGCCCGCGAGCACGTAGAACGTGTGCAGACCCTCCACCGTGAGGTTGTGCACGCGCTGCACGGCGTCACGGGAGACGACACCCGTGACCCGGGCCGTGGTGCCGTCGGGTGTGCGGAGCAGGTCACCGGGACGGAGGTCCGCGGCGTCCCGCCACACGCGGGCGTTCTCCAGCCAGAACGGATGACCGGCGGTCGCGGTGAAGGTGTTGTCGGGCTTCCCGTCGCCCGCCTCGACCGACACCGTCACCAACGCCTTGGCGCCATCGCCGACGACGGTCGCGGACACCTTGCGGCCCTCGGTGCGACCGCTGCGGGGATCGGTGGCCAGGACCCGCTCACCGGGCCGTACGTCGCCGATCGGCTTGGCGCTGCCGTCGGCCATGCGGACCCGCGTGTCCGGGGTGAAGCTGTTGGACACGCAGTCCTCGGGCTGGGTCGGCTTGGTGCCCAGCGGGTCGATCGACGTGGTCGGCCGGTTGCCGACGTAGGCGTGCAGGTTGAAGCCACCGTCGAAGCCGATCGGGTCCTCGCTGAGGAAGCGCTGCAGCACGGGGCTGTAGTAACGCGCGCGGTGGAAGTACAGGCCCGTTCCGTCGTCCTCCCGGCCGGTGAACCGGTTCGCGTTGTCGTCGACGCCGGAGGCGTACGTCCGGCCGAACGGCTCGTAGGTGTACGACACCCCGTTGCCGTTCGCGTCGACCAGGCCGACCGTGCTGCCCAGCCCGTCGGTCAGGAACCGGCGCGTCGCGCCGCCCGCGGAACGGAGGTGGTGTCCGTCCACACCCGACGAAGTCAGGTCCGTCGTCCGGTCACCCACCTTCTCCTGCAACGGGTTCAGGCCGTCGTACAGGAAGCCGGTGGTCGTCCCGTTCACGGTGCGGGTCGACCGGCGCCCGTCGGTGAGGTACGAGAAGGCGGCGTCCAGTCCGCCGCCGGACACCGAGGCGAGCTGCCCGCGGGCGTTCCACGTGTACGACGAGCGGCCGTCCGAGGTGAGGTTGCCGTCCGCGTCGTAGGTCACCGTCGCACCGTCGATCGTCCGGAGCCGGTTCGCCTGGTCGTAGGTGGCGGTGCCGAACGGCTCGGGCAGCATCGTCCGCGAGTACGCGCCGGTCGTGCGCACCGGTTGCCCGGCGCCGTCGTAGGTGTAGGCCAGGTCGCCCAGCACGGTGGTGCCGGAGCGGTAGGTGATGGACTTGACCTGGCCGGCGTCGTCGTAGGCGTAGGTCTGGGACACCCCACCGACCGGATCACCGACCCGCTCCGGCCGGCCCACCGCGTCGCGGCTGACCGAGCTCACCACCGAGGTCCCGTGCCGGATCTCCTTCAACTGCCCGAGCGAGTCGTACACGTGGCGCACCGCTGCGCGACCCGCGACGGTCACCGTGCGGTCCCGCTCGGCGGGGCTGTAGGAGTAGGTGACGGAACCGGAGGCCGTGTTCTCCGCGGTCACCCGGTCGAAGGCGTCGTAGTCCACCGAGGCCGCGCCCGCCTTGGTGTCGGTCGTGGTCCGGAGGCGGTTGCCGGCGTCGTACCCGTACGTCACGGTGCTCTCCGTGCCGTACCTGGTCTCCGTCCGCCGGTTGAGCGCGTCGTACTTGTGCTCGACCTCGATCCCCGAGCGGCTGGTGGTCTTCTCCAGGTTGCCGTTGAGGTCGTACTGCGCCCCGATCGCCGGCTTGACGCCCAGCGGGTCGGTCACGGCTCGCACCCGGTCCATCGCGTCGTACTCGTAGACGGTCGCACCGCCGCGCGGGTCGATCACCCTCGTGCGCTTGCCGTTGCGGTTGTACTCGTACGCCACCCGGCGGCCCAAGCCGTCCGCCTCCCACGCCACCCGGCCGGTCGGCAGGTACGCCGTCTCGCTCACCGCGCCGAGCGGGTCGACGTCCCGCACCGGGCGCCCCGCACCGTCGAAAGCCGTGCCGGACACCCGTCCGAGCGGATCGGTCGTGCGGACCGGGTCGGTGCCGAGGTAGTCCACCGTGGTCGACTTCAGCGCCGGGTCGGTCACCCTGGTCACCAGCCCCTTGGCGTTGACCTCGTACTGGGTCTTGCGGTTCTCCGGGTCGGTGACGGACTTCAGCGCACCGCGGGCGTCCACCTCGTACACGGTCGACTTGTTGTACGAGTCCGTGTACTTGGTCAGTTCGCGGTTCGGGCCGTTGCGCTCGAACTTCTCCGTCCGCGCCTCGGCCGTGCCGGCCAGGGTGGTCTGCTCCTTGACGTACCCCTTGTCGTCGTAGAGGAAGGTGGTCTTGCGGTTCAGCGCGTCGGTCACCGACTTGCGGTGCACGCCGTCGGTGTCGTACTCGTACGACGTGGTCTGGGCGAGCGCCGTGCCGTACGCCTTGGTCTCGCCGACCAACTGCCCCTTGTCGTTGAAGACCAGGCGCTCGACATTGCCCTTCGGGTCGGCGATCTTGGTTTCGGTGATCTTCCCGCCGACGTCGACGTACTCGAACTTGGTGATGCCGTTGTCGGCGGCGGTCTGCTGCTTGACCCGGCCCTTGTCGTCGTACTCGTTGAGCAGGTACCGGACGTTCTCGCCGTCGGTGATGCTCGTCAGGAAGCCCTTGGTGGTGTCCCAGCCGTAGCGGGTGACCCCGCCGTCCGGGTCGGTCACGGTGGCCAGTCGGCCGGCCGTGTCGTAGGTGTAGGACACCTTCCGGCCCAGGTTGTCCTCGGCGAGCTTGACCCGCGGCGGGTTGGCCTCGTCGTAGGTCAGCCTGATCCACCGGCCGCTCGGCGTGGTCACCTGGGTGACCGGGCCGTTGGCGCGGACTTTGCCGTCGGTGCCCGGAGGCGCGGGTGCCCTGGTGATGGTGACCGCGTTGCCGTACTTGTCGCGGATCTCCTGCAGGGGCGCCTCTTCACCGATGACGTACACCGTGCCGTCGCGCAGCTTCACGTCCCAGCCGGCGTCGTTCCAGCGCACCACCGCGCCGTCGAAGATCGTCGTGGTCGGGTCGGCGGCGAATTCGGCGCCGGCGTAGTCGGTGCCGGGTGAGGTGCGGTGGAACCCGACCCTGCTGCCGTCCGGCTGGACGAGGTCGAACCGCTGGAAGGTCTGGCCGCCGCTGACGTCCGACCAGGGGAAGACCCCGTAGTCGAAGTTGGTCGCCAGGCCGAACGGCCGGACCTCCAGGTCACCCTGCTGGTAGGTGCGCTTGAGCTGGATCGGCAGGACGTCGTCCACGGTCAGGTCGACCGCTTCGTCCACCAGCAGGCCCGTGGCCGGGTCGACCGGGTCGCCACGACGGGTGTTGTTGGGGATCGGCGCGCTCTTGGGCGGGTTCAGGCCGGGTACCGCCGTCATGGCCCCGGTGAGCCGGTAGAACCGCACGTCCGCGTCCGGCACGATCTGCTTGCCGTCGGCGGACACCGTGCCGTGGCCGTAGACGTGCCAGCCCTTGCCGTCCGGGTCGTAGTTCCAGAACTCGGTGCGGGTGCCGGGCGCTTCCTTGGTGTAGTTGGGGTAGACGATCGTCGCGCCCTCGGGGAACAGGTACCCGCCGCCGGGCTGGACGGTGAAGTACACCGGAACCCGCGTGGGCGGCAACGGGAACGGCGGGCGGTCGATCGGGATGGGCGTGAGGCTCAGCTCGGTCGCCACGTCGCCGTCGGCGTCGCGGACGACGGTGCCGGCGGGCAGCCGCACCTCCAAGCCCGGGATGGCGGGCGTGGTGAGGACGGTCTCCTCGGTGGTGGGGCTGTCGACGCGCACGACCGTGCTCTGGTCGATCTCGGGCAGGAACACGGTGTGCGGCAGGACCAGGACCTCGCCCGCCTTGACGTCCACGCCGATGTCGAACGCGCCGTAGACGCGCCCGCCCGCCTCGGCCGTGCGCCCGTCCACGCGCAGCGACAAGTGTCCCTCGTCCAGGCCCACCAGGGCGAAGCGGCCCTTGTCGTCGGTGGTGGTCGAGTCGTCACCGGTCGAGACCCGCACGCCGCGCAGCGCGGTGCCGTCGGTCGACTGGACCAAGCCGACCACGCCGGTGAAGCCGACCGGGAACTCCAACGGCTTCTCCCGCACCGGCTGCGGGTTGAACCGCGTAGTCCAGTCGACGCCGTCGAGGTTCGCGCTGTCCGGCCGCCACCCGCCGGCGCCGCAGACCTGCTCCGGCTCGGCCGGCCGCGGCCGTTCCGGCTCGGTGCGCTCGGAGCCCTCCGGGCCGGCGACGGCCTTCGCGATCGGCGGAGCCGGTTCCGGTGCCACGCAGGTCGGTCGGACCCTGCGCGGCGGGTCGATCCGCGTGGTCTGCTCGGTCGCGGCCAGTGTCGCCGGTTTGCTCAGCGCCGCGGTCATCGAACCGGTGACGCCGTTGGCGGGGTCGAACACCAACGTGTGGGTGCCCGTGGCCTTCAACGCCGCCAGCCGGAACCGGTCGGACGAGGCGAAGGTGCGCCGGACCGCGATCGTCCCGTCCGGGTTGACCACCGAGTAGTAGACACCCGTGTTGTCCGGGAACTGGCGGGTGACCTGCAGCTGCAGCACTTCGCCGGTCGCCCCGTCGAAGGTGATCTTGCCGTTGCGACCGGGTTGGTCGATCGTGATCGTGCCGGCCGCGCCGCCGACGACCACCTTGCCACCGTCGACCTCTGTGAACAGCCCCAACGCCACCCGACCGGACACCGGTTGGGAATCGGAGTTGATCGGCGAGAGCTGCACCTTGTACTCGCCCGCCACGGGCAAGGCGATCAGGTCTTGGCCGTCACCGGTCCGGTAGGCGCTGTAGAACTCCAGGTTCGAGCCGTCCGGTTTGGTGATCTTGGGCGTGATGTACTGCGCGCTCGTCGAGGCGGTGCTCAGCGTCAACCGCTGTCCCACCGCGCCGGTGAACCGGCCGACGATCCGCTGGCCGGGTACCACCAGGTCGGCGTTGACCGGCGCCCCGTCGATCGGGATGACGCCCAGGTCCAACGGCTCGGAGGCGGCGATGTTCGCCTTGCCGGTGCTCGCGTAGGCCGGGTCGATCAGGACGCGGTAGCGGCCGGTCTCCGGCAGCGCCGGCACGTCGATCTTGCCGTCGGTGACGAAGGTCAGCACCGAGCCGCTGGGCTTGTTGATCCGGAACGTCACCTGGCCCGCGATGGCGTTGTCGCGCAGGAGCATCGTCAACGGCTTGTCCTTGACGCCGTCGAAGTTGAGCCACACCTCCTGGCCCGGCCGCTTGACCTCGACGGGCGTCAGGGCGTTGAGCGCGATGGTGCCGCCCTCCAAGGGCGAGGACAGCCACGCCCGTGCCGTGCCGACGGCTTCCCACCCGCTGATGAAGAGGCTGTGCTCCCCGGTCTTGCGGATGGTGAGGTTGCGGGTTTCGGCCGAACCGGTGCGCAGTTCGACCTGGACGTCGTCCGGCTCCACCATGATGCTGACCGGGTAGCCCTGTCGGCCGTTCTCCCGCATGGTGTTGTCGGTGTGGCCCAGGATCAGCGGCTTGCCCGCGGTGCCGGTGAACGGCAGCCGCACCGACTGCCCGGGCCGCAGCACCTTGTACGGCACCGGGTCTCCGTCGACGTTGAGGCGCGGCGCGTCCACCACGTTGGACAGCCACACCTTGCCGAAGCCGAGCTGGCTTGGGCCGAAGGTCACGCTCACCTTGTGCGTGCCGGTCTTCTTGACCTTGTAGACCATCGTCGGCACGTAGTCGGCGAGGTTCGCCCGCCAGGTCGCGTAGCTGCCGTCCGGTGCGATGATCTTGACCACGAAGGTGTTGGCGGGCTGGCTGACGTCCGTCAGGCCCAGGCTCACCCACTCGCCCGCGGTGGCCTCGAACGGCATCTCGACCGGCTTCTCGGCCTCCTTGACGGTGAACGGGACGCCGGAGCCGTCCCGCGTCAACTTGTCGCCGATCAGGTCGCGCGACAACGTGACGCGCACCTTGCCGGCCTCGCCGTCGTCGGGTGCGACGACGATGGTGTAGGTGCCGGTGCTGGTGAAGACCGGCAAGTCCTGGTGCAGGCGGCTGCCCGACCACAGGTCCAGCGGGTCGCCCAGCGCGCGGCGGGCGAAGTCCGCGCCGTGCGGGGTGAACATCCACATGGCCGACCGGACCGGGATGGTGTTGTTCTCCAGGTTCAGGTTCAGCCGCTCACCCGCCTTGCCGTCGACGAGCACCACGGCGGCCTTGCCCGCCGGGATGTCCAGGTCCAGCGGTGTGCCGACGACCAGCCGATCGCCGTGCACGAGGTCGGCGGCGGCGAACCCGCGCGGCGCGACCAGGAAGTCGGCCGGGCTGGTGGCCTCCCCGCCGGGGGTGCGCACCGTGACGCGCCCGGACGCCGCCGCGTCGGGCACCTCCACGACCAGGCTGGTGTCCGAAGCCTCCAGGACCCGCGCGGTGGTCTGGTGGAAGTGCACGACGTCACGGGCCCGGTCCCGGTCGAAACCCGTGCCGGTGATGGTCAGCCGGTCGCCCTTGTCGCCACGTGCCGCCGACACGGCGGTGATCGACGGCGCGACCACCGCTCGGGCCTTGACGAACGGGCGGTGCGCGGCGGCCGTGCGGCCGTTGGCGGTCACCCGGACGTGGCCGTCGGAGATGCCCGCGGGGACGACCACGGTGAGCCGGTTCGGCGACGCGGCGGTCACCTGGGCGGGGATGCCGTCGAACACCACCGCGTTGTCGGCCGGTTGGGCGCCGAAACCGGTGCCGCTGATCTCCACCGACGCGCCGACCGGCCCCTGCTCGGGGACCAGCGCGAACACCGCCGAGGCATCCCGGTCGTACCGCTCGGTCCGCTCCAGGTTGCCGCTGTCGTCGTACCGGTAGGCGGCGGACTCGCCGGAACTGTTCGCGACCCCGGCGAGCTGGCCCGCGGCGTCGTAGAAGAACTCACGCGGGCCGGACGGCGCGCCGACCACGAACGCGTGCCGGGTCGGCGCGGAGAGCGCGCCGGTCGCGGCGACCTTGGCCCACACGGTCAGCGTCCGCCGGCCGGAACGGACCGGCGTCACGCTCAGCGTGACCGTGCCGGCGCCGGCGGCCTGCTCGGTCGGGTTGGCGTCGGTGTCGAGCTGGTAGACGACCACGTCCGGCGCGACGGCTCCCGCCGTGCGCACGGTGACCGAGCCCGCTTGGCCGACGCTGCCGTGCGGCTGCCCGTCCGCCGGGAAATCGGTGGACGTGACGACGGGGGACTCGGGTGCGGGCACCGGCAGACCGCCCACCACGAACGTGTGGCGCGCCGGTTCCGACGCGACGCCCGCGCTGTCGACCGCCCACGCGGTCAGGGTGTGCGTGCCGGAGGTGGATGGGGTCGCCTGCACGGTCACCTCGCCGGAACCAGCCACCGTCCGGATCGGACCGTCGTTGACCCGGTAGCGGTAGGCGACGACCGCCGTCCGCCCGCCGGGCGCGAGGGTGAACGTCCCCGCTTGGCCGGGGGCGCCGTGCGGCTGCCCGTCCGCCGGGTAGTCCGCCGACCTGACGGCCGGGGCCTGCGGCACCTGCGGGAGAGCCGGCGCGACCTTGAAGCGGTAGGTGGTCGCGGGCGACTCCTGGCCGTCGGCGGTGAAGGAACGGACCGTGAGGGTCTTGTCCCCCGGGAGGGTCGGGATGATCCGCGCCGTGGCTTTCCCCGTGCCCGCGATCTGCTTGATCTCGCCGGAGGCGTACTGGTAGCGGAACCCGACGACCGGTTCGGTCCCCGTCGCCCGGAAGGTGAAGTTGCCCGCCACGTAGGGCGCGCCGTGCTCGGCGCCGTCGGACGGGTATTCGGCGGAGGACACCAGCGGGGCGCCCGGGGCTGCCTGCGCGACCAGGTGGCGGGTGATCGCGGACTCGACGGACGGGTCCGCGCCGACCGCGACCACCTCGACCGCCTCGCCGCCGCGCGGTGCCAGCGTGGCCTTGCCGTCGGTGGCGTCCTGGTAGACCCACTCGTCCGTGCCGTCCCAGCGGAACCGGTAGCCGTGCGGTGCGACCGCGCCGCCGGGGCCCAGCTCCAGCTGGTCGGAGACGGTCGGCGCGGCCAGCGCCGCCACCTCGACCGCGTGCACCGCGGACTCGGACTCGTGGCCGGCGGTGTCGACCGCGCGGACTTCGAGGACCTGCTTGCCCGCCGCGGGCGGAGCGGCCGTCAGTTCCGCACGGCCCTCGGCCGCGGGCACGCGGGTGAACGCGTCCTGCCCGTTCCAGCGGTAGCGGAACTCCGTGGTGGCCTGCGTCGCGGTGAGCAGGAACTTGCCTTCGTGGCGGGGAGCGCCGTGCGCCCGACCGTCAGCCGGGTAGTCCTCCGAGAACACGCGTGGCGCCACGCCGTTCTGCGGCCCGTAGGTCACTTCCAGCCGCGGCGCGCCGAGCCGGACCGCGCCCGCCCCGGTGCGCAGGCCGAACGTCACCTGACGTCGGTGCTCGGCCGCGGCCGAAGTCGCGAGTTGCGTCACCTCGAAGGACAGCTCTCGCGTGGGCTGTTGCTCGCCCAGCTCGCGCTCCCAAGCCGGCTGGTGGCCGTGACTGGTCGTGGCATCGACCGGACCGGTGGCGTGCAACTCCACCTCGCCCGCGTCGGCGGCAGCTCCGACGACCGGGATCACCAACCGCGCCGAACGGACCGCGCGGCCCGCCAGGTGCGAGGTGTCGAGCTGGAGGAATCCGATGGCCGTTCGCGAAACCTCGGTTTCCTGCGGGTTCCAGCGGGAGGCCGTTCCCGCGCTGTCCGCGACCATCGACACGGCGCTCCCGGTCCGCACGCGGATGCTCAGCGTCCACGGTTCGGTGGTGGCGGGCAGTGAGTAGGTGATCCCCCCGTCGGCGAGCGTCGCCGGCACCCGGTCGAAGTGCCCGGAGCCGCCCACGCCGAGGATCGCCGGGTCCACGGTGAAGACGGCACGGTGGCGGTCGTCGAGCGCGCGGATGGTGCCGTCCGCGGCGGCGCTCAACGCCAGCCGCTCGACGCCGATCGGCACGCGCACAGTGCGCGCCGCGCCGGCCGGACCGGTGACGACGTGCGTGAAACCATCCGGAGCCGCCTCGACACGAACGCTCTCACCGGGCGTGACATCCGGGTACACCGCGGTGTTGTCCCGTACCCGGGGTTCGGGCAGGGGATCGGGCGTCGAGCCCCAATCCAGCCCGTGGACACCTTCTCTGACCACGGCCACCGGTCCGGGGCCACCGGTCGACAGCTCCAGGTCCACCGCACCCGCCCGCGGCACGAGGCGCTCGCCACCGCGTCCGGCCACCCGGTCGAGCGACGTGTCGACCGGTGCCCAACCACCCTCGCGAGCCACGCGCTGCGGCGTTCCGTGCAGGACGGCGGTCATGGTGCCGTCCGGGTTGGCGGTCACCAGTTCGGTCGTGCCGCTCAACCCGCGCGCCTCCACCGGTTCCCCACACCGAGCCGCCGCGGCACGGGCCGCGGCGGCATCGGGTTGGTGTGCCGGGCACTCGCGCCCGCGTCCGTCCAGAACCCCGCTCACGACCACGAACGCGGACAAGACGAGACAAGCGACGACCAGGAGGATCGTCGTCCGTCTACCCCGCCGCGCGCCGGTCGCGGCCCCCCACAAGCCAGGCACGTGCACCTCCACCACGATGGCGAACCTCAGGCCCACCACTCTGGTGCGAGGACATCTCGCGCCACTCTCCTCCCGGTCCCGCAGGACCGGTCTCAGCTGGTCCCGGCGGTCCCCTTGAGGCATTCGAGGATCGCCGCCCGCGCCTCGTCGGTCCCGGCGACCCGCTCGACGCCACGATCACCCGACTCTCCCGCGACGAACGCCTTCCGCTCCTCGACCGAGGCGTAAGTCATGTACCAGTCGGCGACACATTCCACCGCCGCGTCGGGACTTCCGGCCATGCCGGGATCAGACTTGATCTTCACAACGACATCCGCCCGCCCCGGCTCCCCCGAGCCACCGCACGCCCCCAGACCCACCACGAGCCCCAGGACCACCAATCCGCACGCCACCCCTCGAACCACAGCCATGCCACCCGAGCTTAGGCACCGAAGGCAAGCCCCCGCCGGATCGTGAGCGAAGCGCCCCGAGGGGCACTCATGCCAACCACTTGCGGATGGTGCTGAGTGCCACGCGACCCCGACAGATCCAAGGCAGCCCCGCTCAGCTTCCAAGCCGACTGAGTGCCGCCGTCCGAGACCGCTGATCACCACGCCGTCCGAAACGATCGAGCGCGCCACGGTTGCGACAGCCGTGTTGGCCGTCGCGGTCGGAAGCCAGGGTCGAGGCCGATGATGCATCCTGGTGGCATGAGCGCATCCGTCGCGGATTCATGGGCTCGGATCACCACTTGGCTGCGAGCACACGCGCCCTCGACCTTCGACAGCCTTGCTCCTCCCGCCGACGAACGCGACCTCGCGGCACTGGCATCCGACGTCCCGACTCCGCTTCCCGACGACCTGTCCACCTGGTGGCGGCTGTGCGATGGCTCCGGCCTGCCGGACGGGCGGACCGAGTTGCTGCCACCGTACTTCGAACCCTGCTCGACCAAGCACGCGCTGGAAAAGCGGCGATACCTCGTAGGCCCGGCTCCGGCACGCACCGCCGACCCCGTCGACGAGGCCGGCACGCGTTCTGGCGCGTTCCTCGAGACCTTCGTGCCGATTGCGGCACTCGGCAACGGCGATCACCTCTTCGTCGACCTGCGGCCAGGCCGATGGCACGGCTGCGTCCACCACTGGAGCCGCGACGACGGCAGCCAGGTCACCCCATACTGGGACAACGTGACCGACATGCTCACCGACATCGCCAACGCACTCCACACCGGATCTCCCGCACTGCGATCCTACGTCGAGCGGGCCCGCCCCTACGGCATCCGCACTCCCTCATACGTGCCCGCAGTGCAAGACGGGTGCCTGGTATGGCGTCGAAGCAACTGACACGACACCGCGACTACGAGGTCGTCGGCTCGGAACACGCCGTCCAAGGAGTGGGGCACTGACGAAGTCCGATCACGTGTACAACGAGGGCGGTTGGTGCGAACTCGCCCAATTGCGCAGGTTGCGGAGATTGCCCTCGGAGACGAACCACCAGCCCGCCAACGAGTTCACACCCGCGACATCCGTGACGCCCAGGGCGTCCAAGCGCGCGCCGATCGCCCGCGGCGGCCCGTCGAGGGAGGTGCGCAGCTCGCCGCCGCGATCGACGTACCGGTGCTCCATGTGGGACGGCAGCCAGCGGGCCCACATCGCGCGTTCCAGCGTGTCGCTGATGAAGTTCTCGGTGTGGAAACGGGAACCGCCGGGCACTTCCAGCGCGCGGGTGTGCCATTCCTGGAGGCGTTGACGGTAGGCGGCGGGGTCGAAGCGGTCCCAGTAGTCGTCGTGCTCGTGGGCCGGGTCGTTGCGCTCGCGCGCCTGCCGTTCGAACGCATGGGCCATCTCGGACTGGCTGCGGGCGACGCGTTCGTGGGCGAAGGCGTAGAGGGCGAACGGGTCGGAGACGTCCGGGCCTGCGGACGGCTGGGCGCCGCCCTCGGCCGCGGGCGGACGGGCCGGTGCGGCAGGTCGCCACGCACCACCGGAATCGCCGTAGGCCTGGGCGGCGCTGGAGGTGACCGCGCCGACTACCGCGTTGGCCGGGTTCTCCGCGCCTTCCACGTAGGTCAACCGCCGGAGCAGCCCGATGTTGGGCGGGATGTCCGCAGAGTGCGCGCCCAGCGTCAGCAGGAACCGTTCCATCACCACGGCGGCGGCGACGTTCAGCACGCCCGCGGCGACCGTCGCCCAGAACACGCGCGCGGCGGCGGCGTCGGACAGGGCGGTCTGGTAGCGGCTGTAGGCCACCGCGTAGCCGCCGTGCAGGCGCGAGATGCCCGCCTCCCAGTCGGCGTGGACACGACGGCCGGACTCGGCGAACTCGGTGTCGATGTCCATCGCCTGCTGTCGCTTGTGCAGCCGGGCGTTGGCGCGCTCGAGCTGCCCGACACGGTCCTCCAGCACGCTGACCCGCGAACGCCGCCGCTGGCGCTGAACAGCGACTTGGCCCGCGGCCACCAGGCCTCCCACGACGTGGGGCGCGGCGGCGGCTTGGCGCCCAGCGACGCCTGTCGCGGCGGCATGGGTTGCGGCGCTCTTCTGCACCGCCAGCCGTCCCGCGACCGCTCGGTTGCCGGCGGTCTGCTGGAGGTGCCGCAGGTCCGCGGTCATCGGACGCGCCGGTGCGACGGGCCGCCGCACGGGAGGCGGGGACGCTGTTTCCTGCACGGGTAACGGGCGCACTCCCAGATGGCACCCCGGCCACCAGCCAGCGTCAATGGCCGTACGGGCAGTCCGGCGGGCCGTGCCGATCACCTCCACCCCGTCGACGGACAGCCGGAGAGCTCCTTCCACGTGATCGGGGGTCGGCCGGGTACCCCCTCGCCCAGCCGACCGCCGACTGTCCGAACCTCGTTGTCCACTGCCCACGCGCCCGACGGCGGACAACCGCGACGGCCTACACACGAAACCGCCACGACGGCCGAACGGAGGACGACAGTGCAACTGGAGTTGCTGGGGACCATCCGCGCCCGATCCGCAGGCTCGCAGGTCGACCTGGGCCACGCCCGTCAGCGAGCCGTGCTCGGCGTGCTGCTGCTGGAGCCCAAGGAACCACACACCGCCGACCGGCTCGTGGAACGCGTCTGGGGTGACACCGGCCCACGGCGGTCGCACACCACGCTGTACGGCTACTTCCTCGTCTGAGTCGAGCGTCTCTTACCGTCGAGTGATCCGCCGACCGCGAGCCGGTCCTGCAGCTCGGCGTGTCGGAACTGGTAGACCGGTCCTACCGCCTGTAGTACACCGCGCCGGCGCGCGTCCTCCAGGAACCGCAACAGCCGCACGGGCGTCCGGTGCCGCAGGGCCAACTGGACCTGGCACCAGAACACGGGCCACGCTGCCGTGGGGACAGGCCCGGCGGACAGCAGTCCGGCGAAACCGGCCAGTAGCCCGATCGCGACCATCTCCGACGGACCGGGATCGAATCGCGTGCCGAGGTGCAGCAGTGCCAACGCCGCCACGCCGAAGCCGGCCATGATCCCGAAAGCCAGACCCGTTCTGGTGTCCTGTCGCCACGACTCGATCGGGTCGTACGGGTCGTCGTCCCGCACTGGTGAGAACAACGACCCCGCGAAACCGAAGACCAGCCAGAAGACGGCCACGAGTGCGAGCCGCCATTCGAACCGGATGTCCCCGACTTGGACGATCACGGCGCCGAACGCCGCCGCAGCGCCCACCGGCAGCGAGATCAACAACCCTCGTGCGGTGATCGGGCCGAGCCACCACCGGTAGATGATTCGCCGGGGCCGTATCTTCCTCGCCATGGTGATCACACCTGCCATGAACCCGGTGGAGAGTCCGACCGGGAGCCCGTAGCCGAATCCCCTGCCATCGGCGATCCAGTACGCCAGCCCGAAGGGCAGGGCGATCACGATCGCGGTCGCGTACCAGACGGCCAGCGCCCGCACGAGCACGGCACCGGGGCTGTCAACCCACCGGTGAACGGTCCACCAGGCGAATTCACGGGTCCCGTCCTGGGCCATGCGGCGCGCGAGGTGACCGAGCACCTGCCGGGCCCGGTTCGCCGTGTAGCGGGGTTCCGGACCGGCCGGCTGCCGGGTGTACGCGACGTCGACCACCTTGTCCAGCAGGTGACCGTGGATCCGCTCGACGGTCGGGAAGCGCTTCCGGTCGAGCAGTTCCTCCACTTGTCCGAGCTGCCCGTACGTGTCGCGGATCAGCGTGACAGCGAGCGGTCTTCGCAACGTCCGGGCAAGCGGGCTCGACGGCTTGGCGTCAACCTCTTCTGCGACGGCACGCCAGCCCGGCGACGGCGGTGAGACGACGTGGCGCAGCAGGTAGTCGACAGCGTCGGACGGGCCCACGGGGTCGAGTTGCACCACGGCGGCACCCAGCAGCGGCACGTGCCGGGCGGCGTCTGCGAACTCACGTGCCCGGCTGAGCAGCACGAGACGAAAGTCCGCCTGATGACTCAACGCACGCAACGCGATCGGCCGCAGCCGCTTCGGCATCTCGTCGAAACCATCCATCAACACCGCGATCCGCCGGTCTCGGATGAGCGGCGCGACGTCCTTACTCCGCAACGGAGTCGTCTCCACGAGCTTGTGGCTGAGCCACTCGCGCACCGGTGTGCGTTCGGGGTCCCAACCATGCAGTGGGAACATCACCGGAACCGGTACGCCCTCCGGAGCCTCCGCACGAGCCGCCAGCGCGGATAACAGCAGCAGGATCGCGGCGGCGCTCTTGCCCGAGCCGGCGCCCCCAGTGATCACGAGTCGACCGGAGGGCAGACCCGCGTAGAGGTCGTAGAGCGTGCGGTCCTCTTCCCCGCGGAGCCCGGTTTCAGTGATCTGGGTCGCGCCGGGCAGCGGCGGGAACCGCAACCGACCGTGCCCACCGCCCGTCGCCGCCGCCACGGGCACCGCGACAGGAAGGCGCGACCGACGCCACCTGATCGGCAGCGTCTCAACGGTGAGCATGCGCTCCTCCGCCGCCCGTGCCCACTGCCCGTACACCTCCCTGGCCAGTCGATCGGCGGCGGGCGGGTCGGGACGACGGCTGAACCATGCCCGGCTCTCGTGGTGATGCGTGATCACGGTGGCGTCCCGGCCGGCCTGCACGGCCTGTGCCCCGTTCCATGCCGTCGCCTGTTGGCGAACGTCGCCGTTGTTCGTGCCCACGAGGCGATGGTGCACCATCGACCACCACCGTGATCATCAATCCTGGGTGAGGTCCCCCGAACACATCAAGGGCAGTCCGCAGAATTGCGACTACGTCGGACGACATGCGTCTCCCCAGGCGCCGCGCATGCGAGGACCTGCTCAGTCTGCTCGACAACTGCGCCGTCACGATCTACGGCGGTTCGGGCACCGACAGTTCGACGGCCAGAACGGCGATGACACGCTGTTCGACCACGAGGCGCTGACAGCGTGTCCGGTGGCACCAACGGTAGCCGTGCGATGTTCATCGGCCTGTCGTTGCAGGCCACCCGCACAGCGCACCCTGACCCGACCGAACAGTCGGCTTGCCGACCGGTTCACCCGCAGCGTGGACCAGTTCAACCCGCGCCGACGCCGACCCCTCAGGGTCCGCCTGGCGCGGTTCACGTACTGGAACGCGAGGACCGCGATCACACCTTCCGATCCGGCCGGGTCAGGCAACCTCCGGGCGGGGGGTAACCCGGATCGGACCGGTGAGGTGGCGGGTGAGCAACGTGATCGCGGTCCAGGTCCGGGCGGCCTCGCTGAGGATGGGCAGTCGTTCGTGGTCGCGCACGTTTCGGCGGGCGCGCAGCAGCCTGGACGGCGCCCTCTCCGCGACCCAACGGCGGAGCAGCACGACGAACTCGATGACGTTGGGTGGGCGGGCACGACTCTGAGGGCGATGTTGAGGCAAGTCTTGGCCCAGGCGACGCGGCTTCAGGCGTAGGGGAGTCAGCCCAGAGCACGGTGATCTGCAGGGTTCTCAGGATCGGCCGGGACGAGTGATTCCGGTTCTCCACGCTGATCTCCGCTGGTCCAGTGTCCGGGAACTCTAGGTGTGAGCGTGGTCGTGCGCACCGGCTTAGTTTGACGGTGGCGTTGTGCACGGTGCCGTAGTTGGGGTTCGTGCCGGACGAGGTGATCTCGCTCCGGAGCCGGCGGTCGCCCGGCTCGTGGATCGACCGGGTATCGACCCGATCGACCTCCCCGTTGTGCCCCAGACGTGGTGGAAGAGGACGTCCGTCCACCCGGTCGGGTGATCGTGATGACAGGGGCGAGCGAGCCGCGATGACCGCCTGATCCGCATCGTCACCGTCCCCCGCCGGGATGATTGCTGTGCTCGCCATGCTGTGGAAACAGACCATCATCAGTGCGGAACTGAGCTGCCGATGGTGCCGAGTTGATGCCGGTGACGAGATAGGTCTCAACGGGATGCTGCTCCGGCCGCGTGGGCAGTAGTTCGCCCCGACCAGTTGCGGTTGGGGTGGTGTAAGACTGGACGGATGGACGCGTCCGACCTGGGTCGGCTCAGCGACCACGACTTCGAGGTGCTCTGCCGGGACCTGTTCGAAGAGATCCTCGGGACGCCGCTGGAGGTTCTCGCACGCGGCAGGGACCGCGGTGTCGACCTGCGGCACGTGGCCACCGACGGGGCGTCGGTTGTGATCCAGTGCAAGCACTGGGCACGGACCGGTCGGGCCGGGCTGCTCCGCCACATGCGGGACCACGCGCGCCCCAAGGTCGCCGCGTTGATGCCGGACCGCTACATCCTGGCGACTACCGTCGAACTCACAGCGGACGCCATGGACACGCTGAAGGCGGACCTCGGCCCTTACGTCCGGACCACTGGGGACCTCTACGGCGTGGAACAGATCGTGGAGGAGCTCCGGAAGCGGCCGGAGCTGGTGCGCCGTCACTTCCGGATGTGCAAGAGCAGCACGGCAGTGATGCGGGACGTCTTGCACCAGGACATCCTGATCAGGTCCTCCGACCTCCTCGACGAGTTGGACGAGTGCGCTCGGACGTTCGTGCCGACACCAGCGTTCGACCGAGCGTGGGAGTTGTTTCGGGAGAGTTCCGTTTGTCTGCTTGCCGGAATCCCCGGCATCGGGAAGACGACGCTGGCCCGGATGCTCGCGAGACGCTGCATCGAGGAGGGCTATCAGCTGGTCGAGGTGTCCAGGGACGTCGACGAACTGGACAAGGCATGGCTCGACGGCGTCAAGCAGGTCTTCTACTACGACGACTTCCTGGGGCAGGTTGACGGCAGTTCACGCGAACGGGTGGTCGTTGGGGTCAGCTGGCCGTATTCACCCCCCTTCGGGACGACCGCATTTGGCGCTGGTCAAAGATCTGGAGCGGCCCGCTCCTGATTTCGCCCCTAAACAGCGTTTACCAAGATCGAAAAGTTACCGTTTCGTAACCAAATAAAGATCCACATCACAACGTGAAAGAGCCCGCTGACCTGGGCATGTACCCAGAGCCAGCGAGCTCCTTCAGACCGTCGGGACGACAGGATTTGAACCTGCGACCCCTTGACCCCAGGGTCGCCTAGATCATGCGCTGACCAGCGGAAACAGGGGCAGCGCAGCTTGGGACAGCTCGGTTGAGTGCAGTTCGACGCGGCGAGATTCCGTTGCAGCACAACGAACTCTCCCCCATGCGCTCCTCCTCGACCACTCTCCTGGTCGAGTGTCAAGTGGTGCGACCGGGTGCCACGGCCACAACGCGATGTGCGCCCGAGTCTCGGCGTTACGTCGCCCGCGAGGTCGGACGCCGGTAATCTAACCGCCGAAAACGCTGTCTCCACGCGCTGTGTGGAACTCCGTCCGAACCTGGAGTACCTCGGCCAACTGTTCAGCCAACCGTTCGCCCCGCTCATGCCACGCCACGGTGGCCGCCTCGTCGGGGAAGCCGGAATCGGCAGGGTCGTCCGGGTCGTACACCCCTTGAAACTCGTCGTCCCACGCGTCGATGGCCGCCACGAGCCCGGCCGGCACACCGAACTCGCGCCCCAACCGGTCCGCCGCGTAGTTCGCCGGAATCGGGTCGCCGTCCCTGCGCACCCACAGCGGGTCCGTACCCCACTCGGGGGCCAGCCGCACCGAAACCACGCCGTTCATCTTCCCCATCCCCTGTAGTTCGGATCGGTCTCCGCGCGCGGGTCGCGTCGAGCACCGTCGAACGGGCTGTCGGCGCTGCGCATGTTGGCCCCGACGATGTAGCCGTTGTTGCCCACCGACACCGACACGTAGTGCTTCTGGCCACCGTACTCGACCTCGAAGATCGGCCGTCCCGGCGGTTTGCCCTGGCAATAACCCGTGTACCGGCCCTCCGTGGCAGCGCGATGAACGACCTCGGCGATCTTGTCCTCGGGGATGCCCCCGGCGACGAATTCGTCCTTGTGCTTCATCACGTGCGCCAGACCGGCTTCCTTACCGGTGCGCGGGTTCACCCCGCCCTCCTCGAGGAACACGATCTTCCCGTTCGGGTCCTTGCCGATCTCGACCACCTTGTCCGGGTCGAGCTTCACCCCGTCGCGCTGGGCTTCCTCGATCAGCTCCCGCTTCTCCCGCTCCTTGCGCTGCCGCTCGACTTCACGAGGGTTCTTGCGCTGCGGATCCGGGTCCTTCCGACGCAACCTCTCGACTAGTTCCTTGAGCTTGCGCCACACCAGGCGCAGCACCTCAGCCAGCCCGTCAAGCCGTTTGGCGACGTTGGAGATGGTCTTGAGCAGCTTGCGCAGGATGTCGGCGATCTTGGCCGCGTACTTGGCGACCAGGCTCGTCGCTTGCATCGCGACCACCGGCGCCGCCGCACCGCCGGTGACCAGCAGCTCCAACCCCCACACGACCAACCTGCCCACCGCGTCGGCGATCAGGTCACGCACGAACTCGCGCACCGCGGCCACGAGCTCGCCCATGACGGTGACCACCGCACCGACACCGCTGCACACCTTCGCCGCACCACGCAACGCGTCGACCACCTCAGCCGCCCGCGCCCGGTACGCCTCCCCAGCGGCACCGAGCCAACCGGCCGTGCGATCACGCGAAGTGGTCTCCAACTCCCCGGCCGCCCGCTCGACCCCTTCGCTGACGTTTTGCCAGGTCTGTGCGTAAGCGCGGATGACCGGTGGTGTCCCGGCCAGGTCGTTCAACATGTCCTGCAGCGGCTGGACGTGCTCGATCAACCATCCGACACCGTAGGAAGCCAACGTGCCGACCGGGTCCATGTAGACACCGAGCGCCTCAAGCCCGACCCCGACGACGCCGAGACCGGCCTCGACCCAGTCCCCGTTGTTGATCCCGTCCAGTGCGGCCTGGCCCGCCTCGAGCAGCCCGATACCGGTGATCGGGGTGGTGTCGTCCTTCGGTTGGGCGATGAACGGGTTGTTCACCGCGGACCCAGCCGACCGAACCGGTCCGCGTTGTCCTTGTCAGCCTGCTCGTACACCTCGGCAGTCGCCTTCAACGACTCCGACATCGACGCCAACGCCTCCACCGCTTGAGACAACGTGTCCACGCCCCACTTCTCCAGCGGGTCGAGCATCATCGCGAACGGCTGGCACAACACGCCGTAGGCATCCGACGGCATGGACACTTGCCGCGCCGCGTCCAACGCCTGTGCCAACAGATCACCCTGTCCCTGCACCTGCTCGGCGTGCTCCCGCACCTCACCCGGCACAACCTCGAACGCCACCCGAAGCCCTCCCTCGCTCCGACCAGGACAGAAGGGGTTATACGCGGCGAACAAGCGCGCGACTCACAGATCAGAACCACATAACCCGATCAGATGTACCGCCCACCCGAGGTGGCCAGGCAACGCACGAAACCGCAGATCATGAACTCGGACCGGAACGCTCCAGGCCACACCGGAACAGCACTGAGCGAAGTCCACTCTTGTCGAGTCTCTTGACAGCGAGGCAAGCGTTTACGCGCAGGACCGTCCTCATGGGCAGGGCTACGCACAAACGGTCCCGGGTTGTAACTCGAACCTATGACCTCACGATGCACTCCGCGTACAGAAGCGGTCGAGGAGGCAGTCATGGGGTTCTCGGTCAAGCTGGCACCTGGCGTGCGCATCCGGGCGTCGAGCCGGGGGCTTCGCGCCAGCGTGGGTCCGCGGGCGGCGCGACTGCACGTTGGTGCCGGCCGGACCGGGTTCTCGACCGGCGTCGGGCCGGTGGGCTACTACACCTCGTTGTCCGGGGGATCCCGTGGGCGCACGAGTAGCCGCCGCAGTGTCGGCACGTCACAGCGAGCGCTGGCCCAGGCCGCCAAGGCTCAGCAGGCCGAAGAGTTGCGATCCGCGCTCACCGACATCCTGAACCTGCACCGACAGGACTTCCCGCCCGCTCAGCGGCCGATCGCGCCGGAGCCACCCCGGGTGACCTCCGACTCCGTTCGAGATCGGCACCGTCAGCTCGCTCTGACCGGTATCGGTTTCTTCAACCGGGCGGCCCGCCGAGCCGCCAAAGCACAGGCGGACATCTCGGCAGCCGCCGAGATCGAGCAGTTGGAGCGGCAGCGGCAGGCGGCCAGGGCGCAACACCAAGCTGAGCTCGACCAGTGGTGGACGGCGCTGCTGGCCAACCACGAAGAGGTCGTCCTGGATGAGGTGTCCGCGGCCTTCGAGGACAACGAGGCGCCGAGCGCCCCGGTCGGAGTGAGCGGATCGGAACTCACCACCGTGGTGCTCGTCCCCACGGTCGACATCGTGCCGGAGAAGAAACCGGCCACCACCCCGGCCGGCAACCTCACGCTCAAGAAGCTGACCAAGACGGAGCGATACGCCTTCCACACCATCCTGGTGGCCTCCCACATGCTGTTGACGGCCCGTGAGGCCCTGGCGGTCGCGCCGAGCCTCACAGCCGTGCGAGTCGTCGCCCTGCAGCAATCACGAGTGGATGCGTTCGGCGCCCCGCGGATCGACGTACTTCTGGCAGCCCGATTCGAGCGGTCGAAGCTGGCGGCCGTCCGCTGGGACCAGGCGGACGCCAACGTCATAGTGCAGGACGCGGCCACCGACCTGGTGCTCAACATCAAGCGCACAACCCACGAGCTACAACCCGTCAACCTGGAGCAGGAGCCGGCGCTCAAGGAGCTGTTGCAGCACGTCGAGATCGACGAACTGCTTGAGCGGCGGGACCGCACGATGTAGATGGCGCCAATGGCTTAGCCTCGCCCCAACTGCACGGCAGCGAACAATGGAGCGCACCGGCCGACGCGGCACCTGGTCCGGCGGGACGCTCGGCGCGATCCTGGAGCCGGCGACCACGACGTTCCCGGTGGCCGGCCCGCACTGCACGACCGGCCCGGTGCCGCTTGATGCCTCGTTGCGGACCTCGGCCTCTCGCCGCGCCCCGTCCGAATCCCGCCGCCCTATCAGCACCAGCCACGACCGCCGCCAATCCACCAATGGCATCGGAATTCATCCCAACGGCCCCGGGCCGCACCCGAGAACCGCCGTCACGGTGCCCGACGGCCTCCAACAGCTGCGTCCAGGACGTTCACTCGTCCGGCCGTCTTGACCACGTGCCGCGACCATGATGCCTTCGTCGGCGTGAGTGAACAGTTCGAAGTGCGCACGTGCGGCCGACCCACCCGTTCAGGCGCGCCGTGCCGCGCACGCGTCTACAGCGACGACGTGGCGTGCGGCATCCACATCACGGACGAGGAGCGTGCCCTGGCGACCGCCTACCAGCGCGGGCACCGTGCGGGGTACGAGAGCGGCCTCGCATCCGCTCGCGGCAGCTCGGAGCTGACCATCGAGCACCTCCGCCGCCGGGTCGAGGAACTCGAGAAGCGCCTCGATGACGCGACCCGCACGTACGAGATCGCCGGCGACCAGGTCGTCACCGTCGACGGGTACGCCTACCGGTGGCGCGGGGCCACGCCACTGGAGGTCGGCGATCGCGTCCTCGTGCCCGAGAACTGGCTCAGCGCGCTGAAGAACGGACCAGGCCCCCGGGAAGGCACGGTGACCGCGCTGGGCACGACGTACCGGGGCGACCTCCAGCACATCGTCCGCAAGCTGACGAACTAACGGCGCATTGCCAGCCCCGCCGGTCCGACAGCCTGCTCCGGCTGTCGGTCGCAGCGCACTGTGTCATGAGGATCGGTGATCACGGCGGACACGCCGGCGCGTGACCCGCGAGGGATCCTCGCACTCGACGACGTGGCTTCCCTGGCTTCATCTGGGTTGTCCGTGCTGGTCTCAGCCCTGGCGCAGCCCGAGCGGCGCGTGGTTCGCCGTCGCCCCGGCCAGCTGGCCGGCCGGTTCTGCGCCCATTCGGGACCAACGGGGATGGAACCGCATCCATCTCACCATTTCGTGCCCAGTTCCCGAAGGTGTGAAGCAGCCCGGTCGCGGACCGGTCGGAAACGAGTTGCACATAATCGTGTCGGCAGTCCGACCGGAACGACACCACGCACAAGCACGCCAGTCCGACCAGGGCTCGTTGTCGTGCGGCGATCACACTCCGGGTGTCAGCAGTCGTCGACCCGCCATGCACCCGACTCGCGAACCCACGGTTCACCCCGCTGGTCCAGCTCCGGCTTCGCGAACGTGTACGTGACGCGGGCCAGGTCACCGGCGGCTTGGTCCACGGTCAAAGTCTCCACCTCAAGCGGCCCGTACTGAGCGCCGGCCAGCTCCACCAGCCGCACGAAGTCCACTCGGGTGTGCCGCTCCCGGCAGCGCGTCGACAGCAGGTCGTAGGCCTCGTCACCTCGCCCGCCCAGGTACGCGGCGGAGTAGGCGCGCACCTGCGCCTCCAGCGCGGTGGTGTCCGGCTGCCGGGCGGTCTCGGAGGGTTGGGACGAGGCCGTTGGGGCCTGCTGGGCCGGAGCTTCCACCGAAGCGCCGCAAGCAGTCAGGAGCAGCGGCAACGCGACCGCAGTGGTGCTGAGTCGTCTCACGGAGAGATCATCGTCCTTCGTCGTTGGCCCGCTACACGACGACACGAGTTCGATCGCAGTCAGCGAGGCCAGGGCTTGGTGGAGGGCGTCCCGAGCGGGTCGTCGGTCGGAGTGGGTGGTGTCGCGCACCGAGGACCGGCCCCGTTGTTGTCGTCCGACGTGGACGGGTGAGCCTTGTGCCGCAGTGGTCCGGTACTTCGGTGCCGTTGGGTCGCTTCGCCCCGGCATGGCCAGAGCACCTCGACTCGCGGAAGCAACAGAGGATGGCGACGAACCGTTGTGGTCGACTCGTTGCGCTGTGGCGGCGGCAACCGCGTGCCGGCATGCTCAGGCGGCCCGCACACCCTGGCGAGCAGCCGGGAGGACTGGGGCTCGCGGCTCCCCGCCACGGCATTCCTGCCTATCACCAGTGGATGTGTGATCGTGACCCCGGGACCTCGGGCCCGACAACGCCGACCCCGAACGCGCCCGTCGATCGCGCTCTCCTGTCCAACAGCCAACCGCACCCAGCGCCAACAGCACCGCGATGGCGCCGATGGCCTGGATCCATTTCGGCGAGCCCTCCTCACCGGCGACTTGTACTGCGGCGGCTGTTACTTGCCGACCTGAGGCTGGTGGGGCCCGTAGGGAGACTGTGGACTATGGGCGCCTTGCGACATGCGCGACTTCTGATCATTACGATGGTGAACCGGTTGGCAGATCAGCGCCGCAGGCCGACTTTTGCCCGAACCAAGTCCATCGCCTTCTCGAAGGTGCGCAGACCGAGGTCGAGCACCCACACCTCGTCCTTGAAGTGTTCAAAGCCCAATCGCGACCACAGCCGGCCGAGTTTCGCCACGGCGATGTCGCGCTCCGCGTCGGAGCTCTCCTCCACCACCTCTCCCTTCGCGGTGCGACGCTCCGCCGGCGCCGCCCGGAGGACCACCAAGCGACGGCCGGCGGCCAAGCGCTCGATCATCAGGCCCACGCACAGCGGGCCCAAACCGTAGCCACGCCAGGCGGGTTCGAGCCGGACCGTGTCGATGACGAGCATCCCCGAGCCGAACGCCTCGACCATGTCGTCCAGGCTCGCGTCGAGATCACCGGAGGAGTCGAACACCGCCGCAGCGATGTCGCTCAAGTCGGCCGTTTCCGCGTCGAGTTCACCGAACGGGTCGGCCATCGACTCGAACTCCACCGTGTACGCGAGGATGTGACCGATCCCCTGCACGACCTCGCCGTCGTCGTCGGTCAACTCCAAGCTCGCGGACCACTGAGCCAGGTGCCGGTCGTCATCGGTGCGGAACGCGTACTGGCGATGGCCGTAGCGGAGGATGAGCGAATCCACCTCGAACGGGAGGATCACCGGAGCGTCCTCCACGCGCTTGGGGCCGTGGTCCAGGCTTTGCGCGAACACCGCGCCCAGGTCCTCCCTGATGCCGGTCCGAACTCGAATCCCGGCCGACTTGCAGGCTCTTCGCACCTCTCGTCGCCAACTCTCCGGGTCCGGCGCATCCCGCAACGGGACCCGCACAGCCCCCTGACGACGCAGCACGTCGACGACCTCGTCGATCCCCGCCACCGCCACGCGACCCTCCACCGTCCACGACACACAGCCGGTCCGTCTTGTAGCAGCCGCCGACCGCGGCCGACTCACCACAGAACCGGAGACCTCCCTGGTGCCTATCACGACGACCGACTCGGAACCGCTCGAAAAGCCATGCATCACCCGCTTGCCAGAGCGGCCCCAGACACGGGTCACCAACGGGGGCGAACGGGTGGAGCAGTGGACGCGCAGGGTCGACTTCCACGGCATGACGACTCTGAGGACGAGGTCGATGTGCGTGCCGTCGGTGAGACGGTCATCCGGATGGTCGGGCAGGTCACCAGCGACGCGGCACGGGCTGTACAGGGGCCTCGAAGTACCCAAGCCGTATCCGGAGGTACGCGTTCCGCGCGCACCTCCACGACACCCCCGCGCGCCGGGGCCGCGAGGACCTAGCCGGCGAGGTCGGCGCGCATCCGCCCTCGCACGGTCCGCAGGGCGGCGTCGTAGTCGTCCCGCGCCTCCTCGATAACGGCAGTGGCGGACGGATTCGTCGCCAAGAGCGAGGCGAGCAGGCGCGCAGCGTCAAGCGCTGTGGTCATCGGGCCGTCGGCGATGTCTGGTGAGTCCGCGATGTCGACTTGGCCCGCCTGGGAGGGATCGACCGCCGGTGCGGGCTGATCGCCCGCACCGGCGGTCGATCCTCACCTGTCAGCCGCTGGCCTTTTCCAGCTGGACGAGGCTCGCGGCGAGGGCGAAGTACTTGTTGGTGCCGAGTTGCCGAATGGTCTTGATGTTGAACGCCGCGGCCAACTTCTCCGCATCGCCCGCGCTGACGCCTGCCAGGGCATCGACCGGGGCGTCGAGGATCGCCGACAGGTCGAGGTTCTCGTATGCCTTGTCCAACTGCTTGTCCAGATTCGCCGGAACTGCCACAGGCGGCCTCCGTCGTCGTGGGGCGGATCAGAACGCTGGGACAGTAAGGCTCACCCTGGCCGCATCCCGGCTCCCGTCACCGCATCGGTTGGGCATTTGCACTCCATCGGGGATCGACGTGATACCAGGAGTAGTCCGGTCGACATCGACACCCAAAGCCGCATGCGGCGTCACGTCGCCGCCTGCACCCGTCGACCGCGAGCACGGCCCCGCGTCACTGGGAATGCTCGCCGACCTCAACCCCGACATGGCCGGTCCACCCGAAGGTCATCGTCGAGAGTCGATCCCGTGACGGGCACAAAGCGTGCGCGCGTTGAACCAGAACGACCGGTACGGCGCGGCCGTCCGGTCATGTCCTCGACCACTCGTGCGATGGCCGCACATCCACGCCCGCGCGCCTTCCGGTGTCCACGTCCGAGGCACCTGCGGTGGGCGCGGCGAGGCCGCTGACCTTCAGGGTCGATCCGCGTCGAGCCGATCGTGACCGTTGTCGTTGTCGCCGGTGGCCGTCGAGGACTGCGAATGCGGCGCAGGCGAGGACGGTCGGCGACGGCTGCGCAGCCACTTGGCCAGTTCGAGGAGCAGTTCGTCATCGGTGAGAGCGGTCGGGTCGAGGCCTTCGACCGGCCGGCGTGACGCCTCTTGTTCGGCGATGATGCCTGCTTCGACCAGGATGTCCAGGGTGGACATGCCGAGGAAGGTGGCGATGGCGCGTGCGGTGGGCACGCTCGGGGGTTGGCCGTTGCGCCAGGCGGTGATGTCGCTGCGTGCCACGCCGGCGCGGCGGGCGAGGTCTTCGGTGGTCAGGCCTCTCTTGCGGAGTTCACCGTCGAGGTAGGCCCATTGCGACGACGTCGCCTTGTCGTGTGTGCTCACACGAACATGTTAGGAGCGCCAGCAGGACGTCCGGTGTGCGGTTCGCCCAATCTGGTGAGTGTGGTTACAGGGGTAGCGCATGAAGCGGGTTGTCGGGGTGATCGAGCCGAAGGGCGTGTGGGGGTTCCACAACTCTGCACCTGAGCGCTGAGCTGCGGTGATCGCGCATTATGAGCTGTAGAGGCAGGATCGTGAGGCGTGGTGCTACGACTGCTGTACCTGATCTTCGTCCGGCTCGTTGGCTGGCTGGTCCTGCTCGGCCGGTCATCGGCGGCCAAGGACTTGGAGCTGCTGGTACTGCGGCACGAAGTCGCCGTACTACGCCGCACTAACCCCCACCTGCGGCTGGAGTGGGCCGATCGCGCGGTGCTCGCCGCGCTGGTGCGCCGACTCCCCCAGATGCTGCGCGAGCACCGTTTGGTGACACCGGGCACCATCCTTCAATGGCACCGGCGCCTGGTCGCGAAGAAGTGGACCTACCCCAACCGGACCGGCCGCCCACCGGTCGACGGTGCCGTCGTGGCGTTGATCGAGCGGATGGCCCGGGAGAACGCCGGCTGGGGCTAACGCAAAATCCAAGGTGACCTACTCAAGCTCGGCCACCGGGTAGGCGCTGCAACGGTCCGCCGCGTGCTCAAGCGCCTACGCATACCGCCCGCACCCCAGCGCGACACCGACACCTCCTGGCGACGATTCCTCCGCGCCCAGGCCACGAGCATGTTGGCCTGCGACTTCTTCCACGTCGACTGCGCCGTCACCCTCAAACGCGTGTACGTCTTCTTCGTGATGGAAGTCGCCACCCGCTCCGTCCACATCCTCGGCGCCACCACCAACCCCGATGGTCCTTGGACTACCCAGCAGGCCCGCAACCTGCTGATAGACCTGGCCGATCGGACCGACGACTTCCGGTTCCTCATCCGGGACCGGGCCGGCCAGTTCACCGCCTCGTTCGACGCTGTCTTTTCCGACACCGGCACCCAGGTCGTGGAAATTCCACCACGCTGCCCGAGAGCCAACGCCCACGCCGAACGGTTCGTCGGCACCATCCGACGTGAAGCCACCGACCGATTACTCATCCTCAACGACCACCACCTGAGAGCGATACTCGACCGCTACGTCTCCCACTACAACCACCGCCGACCCCACCAGGCGCTACAGCTTGCACCACCGCGACCAGACCAGCCGATCACGCAGCCGCGCTGCACCTCGATACGTCGCCGACCAGTCCTCGGCGGCCTCATCAACGAGTACGAACCACAGCCGCCTAACCACAGGTCAGGCCATGCGGCTGACTTTTGGAACCCCACACGGCGCGGGAACCCGCACGCGAGCCCGACGGGCCGGTGGTGGTGGCGGTGGACGGCAAATCGTTGGCCGGCACCTATCCACGCGAGGGCGGCGCGGGGGTGCAGCTGGTGGCGGCGCTGCGCCACGGCGACGGCATCGTGCTCGCGCAACGCCAGGCGGCCGGGGGCGGGGAGCCGGCCGCGTTCGTCCCGCTGCTGGACACGATCGACCTGTCGGGGGTGGTGGTCACCGCCGACGCCCTGCACACCACCCGCGCCAACGCCGACTACCTGCACGCGCGCGGCGCCCACTTCGTGCTCACCGTCAAAACCGGGTGGCGCAGGGTGTTCCCGCAACTGGACACCCTGCCCTGGCACGAGGCCCCGGCACTGGAAACCTTCGACCGCGGCCACGGCCGCACCGAACGCCGCACCACCCGGGTCATCCCCCTGGGCGGCCACGACCGGCTGGTGGTGGACTTCCCGCACGCCACCCACGCCTTCCTGGTCGAGCGCTACACCCACCACCACACCACCGGCACCCGCAGCGCCTACGCCGAACTCGGCGTCACCAGCCTCACCGGCCCCGACGCCACACCCGACCGCATCGCCGCACACCTACGCCGACACTGGCACATCGAGAACAGACTCCACTGGGTCCGCGACGTCACCTACACCGAGGACGCCTCCCGCATCCGCACCGGCAACGCACCCCGCGTCATGGCAAGCCTGCGCAAGCTCGCCATCAACGCCCACCGACACACCGGCGTCACCAACATCGCCAAAGCACTACGCAACACCGCCCGCAACCCCGAACGACCACTCCAACTCCTCGGAATCACCGGCTGAACAGCACAAACAGACTTTGCCGGAACCCTGCCACCGACCCCACCAAGGCATCGCCAACGCCCGACCACTACAACCACTGCCACAACCGACCACCGATCAAGCAGCGGTCACCCGACTCGACATCCGCCGGAGGCAACGACTGGGCGGCATCCTCAACGAGTACCACCACGCCACCTGACCTGCTGGGACGACATTTTCGCCAAGCACAACGTCCCGGGCCAACGGGTCGAGCCGATCCACCTGTCGCTCCAGCAGGCCGTAGGTGTCGCCGCCGGTCGCCACGTCGTCGGCGAGGAAGGCACCGACGTCGCCGTCGTAGAGGGTCCGGATGTTCTCCGCCGTGATGATCAGCTCCAGCTGGTTGTCGCCGTAGATGTCGATGACCCGGTCGCGGTCCGCCGCCGACCCCTGCACCCGAGTCCAGCCCCGACAACTTCAGCAGGCGCACGCCGTCCCAGTGCAAGTCGGTCGGCACTTCCCGGTCATGATCAACACTTGGCTGCGGTGCTCCGCGCTCGTCACCACGTCCAGGAACGTCTCGTAGTCCGCGTATTCCTCGCGCAGCCGGCCGGCTTGCGGCCCGGTCGCCAACACCGACTCCAGGTTGTCCAGCACCAGCAGGCACCGCCGGGCACGAAACTGCGCCAGCACCGCGGGGAAGAGTTCACGTGGCTCCACGTCGACGCCGAAGCTCGCTCTTCAGGCCCACCGGATCGCTATAGTGAGCTCCCCTCCAATGGATCGAACCGTGACGAAGTGCTCTCCAACCCTAAAGTCAACACCGACAACGATGCCGACATCATCCTTGATGGCAGCCGATGAAAGCACTTGCGACCCTGTTTCAGGCAACCTGACCGAGGCTTCGCGCAGGAAGAACCCTTCCTCGGGCCAGAAATAATCCGGAATACGTTGGTCGAGCCGCCGGTCGATGAGCAGCGACCAATCGGTCCAAACCGTGCACACGAAGGACGATCCGTCGATAACAGCAAGCTGCAGAGCCACCGGTTTACCATCACCGTTGACAATTTCGGAGATTGTTGCCACTCGAGCCCCACGGATGGCTTCAGCGTCCACTCCTGCCGGCCGAGAACTCATTCGGACCTCCGATCACGACAACAGCGACCACGCTGCAAGTGAACCGCAACCCCATCTGCCCACTCTGACCACTCTAGCAGGTGCACTTGACCGGGGCGGCTTCATCCCACCAACCATTGCCTCGCTCCCCTAGTGGGAACATAGTAACAAAGGTACCGTCACCCTTGGTTAGCAGCAGGTCGTCATCTTTCCGGTAGAACCAGTAATCATCACCGCCGCCCGACTTCGGGTTCCAAGGTCCCCGCCGCACCTCGTCATGACTGTTGCGCACCTCCTGGATCCGATTCATGAACCATTCACGAGCGGCCGGGTCCGAAGGGTCCAACCCGTAATTCTTCGAGTGCTTACCCTATTTTTCTCCAAATTGCGGCCCCCCAACGCCGGTCAATTCCGGCCCGCAACTGGAATTATGCACTAGAACCGCAGTGCCACCCGCCAGGACATAATAGGTGTGGACGCCACGGGCCGTCAGGTTGTAGGTGCGAAGCTTGGCAACGAAGGTGCGCAACCCTTGGACCAAGGTTCGCCACGCCGTACTTCTTGAGCTCATCGCCGACTGAGAGGTCTGCCGCATCGACCCATTGCCGGGTGGCAGCATTGAAGAACGGATGATGCGCCGTCGCATGGATCACCTTCAAACCCATCGTTGTCTCGATGGTGACGTCGACATATTCCTTGTCGGCGTCGGTGATGTGGGCGGCGAGAACCTCGTGCTCTTCGGCCTCGTCACTTTCAGGCTCGCTGTTGGCGATTTTGTCGCCGACCTTGATCTGGTCGATGCTTTTGGCGGTGCCGTCGGCCATTAGCACGAGGGTGTCGCCTGTGAAGCTGTTGACGCACTTGACCGCCCCCCTTGCGGCATCGGCCGCCTCACCAGCCCTGACGCTGTTCTTCGCCCATTTCACCAGGGTGAAGCCAATTCCGAGGACCGGAATTGCGTCGGCACACGACATCGCGGCGTCAACGTACTGGCCCTCCATAGCGTATGCCTGGCAGTTGAGGGCGTCCATGGGCTCGCCGATGACCGGCAGCATGCCCAAGCCATCGAGAATGAGATGCGTCTTCTCCCTGCTGCCGTAATTCGGACAGTTTGAGCATGCGAGGTAGCCGAGACCCGATCCGGTCGACACGGGTTCCGAGCACCTCGGGGCGCTGGCGGGATAGCCGCTGTTGCTACAGGCTGTGGGGTTTCAGAACTCTGCACTGAGGCGCTGAGCTGCGGTGATCGCGCACCACGTGCTGCAGGAGCATGATCGTGAGGCGTGGTGCTACCACTGCTGTACCTGATCTTCGTCCGGCTCGTCGGCTGGTTGGTTCTGCTCGGCCGATCGTCAGCGGCCAAGGACGTGGAGTTGCTCGTGCTGCGGCACGAAGTCGCCGTGCTGCGCCGAACCAACCCTCGCCCACGGTTGGACTGGGCCGATCGCGCGATGCTCGCCGCGCTGGTCCGACGCCTACCCAGCTGGTTACGGGAACACCGATTAGTGACACCGGGAACCCTCCTGCGATGGCACCGACGTCTGGTCGCGAAGAAGTGGACCCATCCCCACCGCACCGGGCGTCCACCGGTCGACGACGCCGTCGTAGCGTTGATCGAGCGGATGGCCAGGAGAACGCCCGCTGGGGTTACCGCCGGATCCAGGGCGAGCTGCTCAAGCTCGGCCACCGGGTAGCCGCGTCGACCGTGCGCCGCGTGCTCAAGCGCCTGCGGATACCGCCCGCGCCCCAGCGCGACACCGACACCTCCTGGCGACGGTTCCTCCGCGCCCAGGCCTTGAGCATCCTGGCCTGCGATTTCTTCCACGTCGACTGCGCCCTGACGCTCAAACGGGTCTACGTCTTCTTCGTAATCGAGGTCGCCACCCGCTACATCCACATCCTCGGAACCACCACCCACCCCGACGGGGCATGGACCACCCAACAAGCCCGCAACCTACTGATGAACCTCGGCGACCAGGCAGACGACTTCCGATTCCTCATCCGAGACCGGGCCGGCCAGTTCACCACCTCGTTCGACGCGGTCTTCTCCGGCGCAGGTGTCCAAGTCGTGAAGATCCCACCACAGTGCCCACGAGCCAACGCCCACGCCGAACGATTCGTCGGCACCGTCAGACGCGAAGTCACCGACCGACTGCTCATCATCAACGAAAACCACCTGCGGGTCGTAGTGGGCCGCTACGCGGCCCACTACAACCACCGCCGACCCCACCGGGCACTGCAACTCACACCACCACGATCGGACCGGCCGAGCGCAGAGCCGGGCCGTACCTCGATACGCCGCCGACCAGTCCTCGGCGGCCTGATCAACGAGTACGAACCCAGAGCAGCCTAACCACAGGTCAGACAATGTGGCCGACTTCTGGCACCCCACACGTACGGGCCACATGGCCACCACCGGTCTCCCACACTGCAATCAGTGCCCGTCGTACTTCGTCATAGGCGTAGAGCGTCACTCCGCCATACTGCCGCACCGGACTACTTACCGGAAGCCTGAAATCACCAACTGCAACAGAGGCCCCATCAGGGAGGGCAGCGGGTCCAACCGCCGGCACCTATCACGATCACCGGGCCAGAAATGGTCCGACGCTTCAGATCCGCGGCAGAGTCGTCGCGCACCCTCGGCGCGCCGGCGCCGAACAGAGAGGATCTCCGAGTCCTTGCCCGCCATAGCAATGTCGAGACTGGGTGTTCTTACCGCCTCGACATCGGCACGATATGCGAGACTCCGGCGATGAATTGCCTAAGATATAGGCAACACAAGTCGCACCGCACCGGCTCACCAGCTAGGCAAGCTGTCCCAGTGTGCCGACGTCGACGCTGCGCTCGTTCACGGGAAATTCAGATAACGAGGAACCACCTCCGTGCGGTGATGCAAACTGCTGTCGCTGAGCAAGCCAGGGTGCGTGATCACCCGGACAGTTTCCCGCCACCACGCCGATGGCACCGCCGACCACGAACGACGGCTGATGGCGCGGGTGCCCGCCGCGACGGGCGGGCACCCGCATAGTGTCAAATCCAGATTTCTTTCCCGCCGGGCGGTACCACAACGGCACTTTCCACCAGCAACCCCGTTCGACCGTAGAAGGCAGGGTCTGCCAGGCGGATGCCAAGCGCCGCGCAATACCGATCGAGCATCTCGACGGTGAACCGATCCTTCACTCGTCGTTTGCTGTAGTGCTCCGTCTCCTCGAACGCGAGAGGATCGCCCGACTGGTCGAACACCCACCGATTACCGTCGTGCACCGCCTCCAGCGTCCTGATGTAGCCCAACGGCTTCTCACCACCAGGTCCCCACAGGTGGAATTGCACGCCGACGCCGGACTCCATGCCCGCGCAACGGATCACGTCGGCCGCACGGTGCACCTTCAACGCCCGCACCCCCAAGCGGTCGGCGAGCACCGAGCACACACTTGCCGCGTCGGTGTCGCGAGCGAAGCAGTCGAAGTACGCGACCCACTTGCCTGCCGGCACCAGCAACTCCCGCGGCCGGGCGCCGCTCAGCAGCGGGTTGAGTGCCCTCAACTGGTCGGCAAGGCTTCCCCGGACCTCGCGCACCTGCGGCGCAGCACCCAATTCGCGCCGCCAAGCGGCCAGTGTCTCGCCGACCTCGTCGATCGTGCCCTCGATGAAACCGGCGGATGCGGTGAAGAACTCGACGACGTCCTCGTCGGTTGCCGAGTGTGCAGCCATGACCACCAATCTAGTTCACCGTCCAGAGGGTCACGATTCCGTCCGGATCGTTGGCGAGGATGCGATCGCGGTGACCGGGACCGCGGGTGGACGTGGACGTGTCGAACTCCTCGTAGTGCCGCTTCCCGTTGAGCGTGTACTGGAGGTCCGGCCGGTTGACCCCGACACGTTCTCCGTTGATGTTGACCTGCTGCTGGTTGACCCGGAAGTCGGTCGCACCTGCCTTCGTCAGATCGGCGATCCGCTGCTGGACGAACTGGTTCTGGGTGGGGCTCCCGCCGACCGGCCGGTTCAGCCGCAGAGCCGGGGGCGGAACCGGGTTGACGTTGATGTCCTGGGCCAACCTCGTCACCGAGGGAGCGGCGACGGCCGACCGGGCGCCCGCGTAGATCCCGAGTGCCTGGCCCGCGAGTCCCAGCAGCCCGGCGATGCGGGTCATCTTCTCGAAGCCGTCCTGGATCTCGTCCAGCTTCTCCTCGAACAGCGCGTCGAGCGCGTCGTCGAGGTCTTCCTTCTCCCGGCACTGCACAACGCGCAGACAGGCGGTGGCGATCTGCACGGCCAGCGCGTTCGGGTTGACTTGTCCGGTCTTGTCGTCGACCGGGCACACCGGTGTCGCCGTGCTGCACGTCGCGTACAGCCATTCGCTCACCAGGTCGGCCTTGGCGGCCTGTTGTGTCCGCGTGACCCCGATGTGCTCCAACTCCTGGGGGCTGAACTCACCGCGGACCAGGTTGCCCGCCGAGGGGTCGATCCCGCAGTCACCCTGGTATCCGAGGCAGTACCCGGGCTCGTCCTCGGGCCGGTGGCCGTCGAGTTCGACACCCGAGATCGGGTTGCCCCCGACGAACGCATAGCGGTTGCCGGTGAAAGCATCGACCCCGAGGTTGAGGTCCGCCAGGGCACCGTTGTACGAGTCCCTGGTCATGAACCTGTTCAGACCCGGGTTGTAGTCGCGGAAACCCATGTCGTACGAGCCGGACGACGGGTCGAAGCGCTTGCCGTTGTAGCGGTAGAAGTTGAACGGCTCCTTCCCCGGCTGCTGCACGTCGGGCTTGTCGATGCCAGTGAAGGATTCCGAGTCGTCCTTGCCGTAGGCGGTGTAGCCGTACGTTGCCCGAGTGTCGCCGTTGTCCTTGGTCACCGTCTCGACATCGGTGTGCGGGTTGTAGCCGTAGTACGAATCCTCGGCGACGTCCGGCCCCGCGCCGTCGGTGTCCTTCTTGAGCTGTGCCAACCGTTGCCCGAACGCGTCGTACTGATAGGTGCGTTGGAGCTGCCCGGCGACCGCTTCGGACACCACCTTGTCGGTGAGGCCGAGGTAGGCGAAATCCGTCGTCTTGCCCTTCGCCGTCTTCGAGGTGGTGCGGTCCAGCGGGTCGTAGGTGTAGGTGGTGGCTTCGAGGGTTCCGCCGGCGACCTGCTTGCGGTGCTCGACCGTGCGGTCGAACCCGTCGTATCGGTACGACTCGATGATGGAGCCACCCGCCGTGACAGTATCCAACCTCCCGAACGGGTCGTAGTTGTACGCCGCGGTGACACCCGATGACGACGTGCTCAGCAGGCGGTTCCGGTCGTACTCGTACGTGGTGGTCTTGCCTTCCACCGTCGAGGTGGTGATGTTGTTGTTGGCGTCGTGGACGTAGTCCTCGGTCTCCAGGACCGCTCCGGCCGCGTTCTTCTTGGTGAGATTGCGGATTCGGTCGAGGGGGTCGTACGCGTACTCACGCACCTCCTCCAGATATGCGGCGGAGTCGTCCGCGTTCTGGACCTTGGACGTGTCCTTCGTCCGGTGGCCGTTGGCGTTGTAAGCCAGGAAGTGCTGTGAAACGAGTACACCGTTGGACTTCGTCTCAACCTGGGACGCGAGCGCCCCGTCGAGGTGGTAGTCGTAGACGACCTTGTTGCCGTTCGACTTGGTCTCTTCCTTGACCTGCCCGCGATCCGTGTACGTGTACGTGGTTGTCTTCGCGACGCCACCGGTCTCCGTGTTCTTGACCCACTCGACGAGGTCGCGGGTGTTGTAGGACAACTCGGTGGACTGTTGGTCGTGCCCGCGTGTCACCAGGGCACCTCGGGCGTTGTAGCCGAAGGTGGTCGTGGTTTTTACGACCGCGGCCAACTTCTCCTCGACAGTGGTCAACTGGTTCAGATCGTTGTACGTCATCGCGTACGTGTCGATCTTCGCTCCGGGCGAGGTGTCGGTGAGCGATACGAGGTTGCCGTTGGCGTCGTACGACTGACTGAAGACCTTGCGCTCGTTGTCTGGCTCGGACGCCACCCGGACGAGTTTCACGGCGTCGGCCAGGACCGTGCCATTCGCGTTGTCGGTCAACGAGACCCTCGCCGCATTGCCGGCGGTCAATGAATGAGTGCCGAGGCTGACCCATTCCCCGCCCCGCTGCGACTGGTCCACCCGCACCGTGGTCGAGCCCGTGCCCGTCTCGATCGTGAACGGCGCGTCGGTCGCGGTTCCCGGCACACCTGACGGGAACTTGACGAACACCTCGTAGTTGCCGTCCTGTCCGACCACCGGTTTCCAGGTGAACTTGGTGGCGCCCGTGCCCCTGGCTGTCCGCCGGTAGTCGTAACCCTGGAACCCGGTACCCGTCGCCTCGGAGGCCCAGTTCCCGGCGACTTCCACGTACCCGGTGTCCGAGTTGTCGACCAGTGAGACGTAGCCGCCGAACGGCACCCCGCTGTCCGAGCGGGACTTGAGCTTGCCGTCGGGGTAGTAGTCCCACGTCATTGTGCGGCTCGACGATCCGGAACCGTCGGCGATCGTACGGCTGGCCTGCTGGCCGAGCACGGTGTAGTCGTAGCTGGTGACGATGCCCCACGGGTCCGTGGACGTGCGGATCCAGCCGTTGTCGAAGTACGAGTACTTGGTGGTGTTGCGGATCGTCTGTCCTGCCGACGGCGGCGCGCTGACCTCGCTGAGCCGACCGACGGGGTCGTAGGAGAAGATGGTCTTGTCGGGAGCCTTGTAGCGCACGTCGTCCTTGTCAAACGGCGTGAGCTTCTCGACCGGTCGGTTCAACTTGTCGTAGACGGTTTGCGCGACGAAGTCATCGGGGTCATCCGCGGTCTCGACGCCGCGCGGTGTCACGACCCGTGTGCGGTTGGCCGCCTCGTCGTACTCGAACCGCGTGATCCGGTCCACGCCGGTGCTGTGCGGGACGCGGACCTCGACCGGCAGCGCGCGCTCGTCGTACTTGAACGTCGTCGTGATTCCGGCTCGGTCGCGCCGGGACACCACGTTGCCGTCCTTGTCGTAGCCGGTGTGCTCGGCTTTCCCGGCTGCGTCGAACGCATCGACAGCCCGATGGATGAGGTCGTACGCGATCTTTGTGGAGTAGTCCGTCGGGTCACTTGTGGCGTTCTTGACGGCGTCGACCACGGTGACCAGGTTGCCTACGCGGTCGTAGCTGTAGGTCGTCTTCTGGTTCCTCGCGTCGGCCGTCTCGACGAGCTGGTAGATCTCGTCGTAGACGTGGCGAGTCACGTAGTCTCCGGTCACCGACGGCGTGAGGTTGCCGAGGGGTTGGGTTTCGGTGACCAGGTTGCCGACCTTGTCGTAGGCGAAGGTTGTCCGACGCTCGGGGCCGGTCTCGCTGTCCCTGGGCTCAGTGGCTTCCACCACTTGGTCGGCCTTGTCGTAGACGGCCGTCCACACCGCGCCGTTGGGAGCGGTGGACTGGGTGACGTTGTCGTTCAGGTCGTACACCGGTGCAGGGATGACGATGACATCTCCTGCTGCCTGGTCCTTCGGTCTGCGCTGCTCCATCGGCCGCCCGAAGAGGTCGTAGGCGACCGTGGTGGTCTTGCCGAGGGCGTCGGTGATCGACGTGACGTTGCCGCGTACGTCGTACACGACTGTCGTGGTGTTGTTCAGCGCATCAACCGTCTTCTTCGGGAAGCCGTTGGGGTCGTAGTCGGAGAACATGCTCGTGTTCTCGTTGGCGTCGGTCGAGGTCTTGAGCTGACCGAACTCGTCGTAGGTGTAGACGGACTTGTAGTCGCCAGTGTCAGCGGTAGTGGTGCCCTTGGGGTCGGTGATCGAAGTCAGGTTGCCCTTGACGTCGTAGCCGAACTCCCAGCGCCTACCCTCGGGACTGGTCTTGGAAGTCAGCTCCGCCGTGTAGCCGTTGAGGCCGGTCTGGTATCCCAGTTGCATAGCGGGCCAGTTGTTGGCGACGGCTTCGGCGTCGCGGATCGCGGTCGGGTAGCCGGTCTTCGGGTCGTAGGTCCAGGTGGAGACCGCGCCGTTGTCCTCGGTCAGCTTGACGACGTTGTTGTCCGCGTCCCACTCCAGCTGGGTGGTCTGGTTCTTGGCGTTGGTCGCCCGGATGGAGCGGCCGTAGCCGTCGATGCGGTAGGTGGTGGTGTGGTTCTCCGCGTCGGTGACCTTCGACTCGACTTCCGAACCAGCCGAGCCGTCCGGGTCGCTGTAGGCGAAGCCGGTGTTGTGGCCCAGGCGGTCGGTGATCGTCTGGAGCTTCCACTTGTCCTTCGGGTCGACCGGCGCGGTGAAGTAGGCCAGGTCAGTGGAGTTCTGGCGCGGGTCGGTGATCTTGACCAGCTTGACGTTCTTGTTGCCCTGCGTGGCGTCGTAGGTGAACTTGAACGTCTTCGCCTGCGCGGTGCCGGCACCGTCGACGAACTGGGTCAGCAGACCCTTGTCGTCGTAGTAAAAGCTGATCGTGCGACCCGAGACGTCCTTGAGGGACTGGACGTTGTCGATGATCTTCGGGTTGTTGGTCTCACCCTTCTCGTAGTAGTCGAGGGTGAGGACCTGCCGGCCGGACGGGTCCGTGACGTAGGCCAGGAACTTGCGCGGCTGGTTGTTGGACTTGCGCTCGGTGTAGGTGAACCGCTGCTCGTTGCCGTTGCGGTCCCGCACCGCCGTCAGCCAGCCCTGGTCGTCGAACAGGAACTCTGTGCGATCCGGACGCGTCAGCTTCCACCGGCGGGACGCGTCGGCGCTGCCGTCACGCTGTACGAAGTAGTGCACACCGGCCGGCTTGTCGTAGGTCCACTGCGCCGGGTCCGTGCTGTTGTGCTTGTTGAGGTTGAACGTGTGACTGGTGCCGTCACCGTCGGGGAGCGTGATGCGGGACGGGTAGTCCTGGCCCTTCGGGTGCAATTCCAGGTAAGCGCCCAGGCGAGTCAGGCCGCTCGCCGCCAACGACCAACCCTGGCCCAGGGATGTGGCCGAGGTGTCCAGGCTGTTGTAGGTCAGGCGGACGAAGCTGTTCAGGCCGCGACCGGGGTTGGTGAAGGCGTCGTAGGAGAAGACCGCGTTGCCGGCGAACTGGTTCACCAGGACGTTCGCCCCGGAGCCTGCCGTCTTCCCGGCGTAGGAGTAGAACTTCTCCAGACCGAGCTGGTCGGAGGTCGGGTCCTCAACCGTGACGTTCTGCGGCAGCGCCGGGATGTTGCCGGTCGCCGACAGCCAGGTGCCGGTGGTCTTGTTGCGCAGGTCCCAGTTCAGCACGAACTGCTCGCGCTTGTTGCCCGCCTCGGTCTGGATCGGCGTCTTGACCTTCGCCTGCACCGTGACCGTGCCGTTGGGCGGCACGTCGGCAGGCAACGCGGTCTCCAAGCGGTTGCCACCCGTGGTGACGTCCGTGCCGTCCGGCAGGTTCCAGCGGTAGGACACGACCTGGTCCGCCGCACGCCACGTCGCTGTGGTCGAGTTGGTGAGGGTGACCGGGACGGTGTACTCGTCGCCGGGGATCATGCGCAGCGACGGTGTGTCGGGCGCGTAGTAGGTCATCTCCGCGATCGGCTGCGTGTAGGTGACCGTGAGCTTTGGCCGCAGCGCGGGCTCGGCGGCCTCGTCGGACAGGAACAGCACCCGCTGACCCGCCCCCGCCTCGTCGCGGACCTTGACCTCGAAGCCGTGGTTGGTGGCCGGGTTGCTGATCCAGCCCTGCACCACCGACGGGAAGAACCACTGGTGCCGGTTCGGGTCGTTCGTGATGCCGGAGACGTTGTCCTGCGCCGTCCCGATGTCACCACCCGGAGTGGTCCACGCGGTCGCCGTCGACGCCCGGTTCCACGTGGCCTCGGCCTCCACCGGGGATCTCGTCAGCGCGTGTCCGTCGAAGATCGCGCCGCTGCCGCTGCTGAAGAACCCCCACAGGGTCAGGTCAGCGTCCACCACCCGCGCGTTGGCAGGCAGCGCCGACAGGTCGTTCCACTTCACCACCGCACGGGTCTTGCCGTAGGTGCCGGAGTTGTTGCCCACCATCAACCACGGCTGACCGCCGATGGTGTCCAGGTTGGTGTTCGGCTGCGCGGACGACAACGTCGTGTCCGCCGCTCCCCCGCGGAACACCTGCGTGATCAGACCCGCCTTCGGCAACCGAACCAGCTGCGTCGGACCGGGAATCACCTGTCCGTCACGGGTCTTCACCGCGACCATGTAGTAGTAGGCGTTGCCGAACGGGTCCGGCGAATCCGCCGGCGTCGGCCGAGCGGTGGTGTCGGTGAAGGTGGTCGCGTTGGCGGCCAGCGGCGCGATCAACGTCGACTCCGACGGCGTGAACGTCTGGTACACCGAGCGGTGCACCTGGTACTCCACCGCGTCGTCACCCGCGTTGTTCGGATCCGGGTCCACGTACGGACCCCAGGTCAGCTCCGCACCCGTGGAGTAGATCTTCGTCGGCTGCTTGAGGTCCGCGCTCGGCCGACCGTAGGTGAGGACGAGGGTCGGCGTCTGCGCGGTCTCACCGTTGTAGGCGAACTCCGCCGCCTGGTAGATCGCGCCACCACGGCCCAGGGTCTCGTCGGTCGACTTCACCATCAGACCGAAGTTCGGCGACGACCCCGACACCCACTGCTGCGCGATGTTGCGGACATCCCACTCGTGCCACACGTTCGACGCGTTGGCCTGCTTGGTCGCCGTCGACAACCCCGCCTCGGCAAACGCGGCGTTGATCGAGTTCCAGGTCACGGAGTCCTCACTCCACCCACTGGTGACCCGACGCACCTCGTGCACATTGCTGTTCGCGCCCGTGTGCAACTCGGAGTCGTAGTACAACCGCAGCTTCGCCGACGTCAACGCCGTCCCCGCCGGGACGACCGAGGTGTCGAACTTGACCAGGCTGCGCGCCTTGCCCCACGGGTCCGTACCCACCGACAACTGATAGCTGCTGCCGTCGTTGCGGTCCGGCGTGTCCGACCAGATCTGCACGTCCTGACCGGTCGTCACGGTCGGCTGGATCTTGATCGTCGGGTCGATCACGACCGGGAACTTCCGCTCCCCCGCCCGCAGCCAGTCCTGATCCGCCTTCACCGTGACCGTGATCTTCGAGCCCTGCTGCTCGACAGTCTGCGAAACCTTGTCGCTCCACGCCCTGCCGTGCGGCGACTTACGGTCCTCCGCACTGTCGAACATGAACGGCTTGGGCATCACGAACACCGGCGGACCATCAGGATCCTCGAAGAACCCGATCGACCCGTCCGCCAACGCCTGCGCCGTCACACCACCCAACTGCAGCGTGAACCGGAAGGTCGCATCCTTCGGCGCCTGACGGAGAACGATCTCCTCCTTCAACGCCTCCCCCGACACCACATACGACAGGTCCGCACCGTCGAACACACCCGGGTACGTCACCCGCGCACCGTCGACCTTCGGCTGCACCCCACGGGCATCGGCGTCCACACCCAACGCGATGTGCTTGCCGTCGTGCTCGAACCGCACCAACCGATCCGTACGCTCACCGAACAAGCTGCCGAACACGTTGCTGTCGTTGGAGAACCGGTAACCCTCACGGCCCGA
This sequence comes from Saccharothrix variisporea, assembly GCF_003634995.1. Taxonomy (GTDB): domain Bacteria; phylum Actinomycetota; class Actinomycetes; order Mycobacteriales; family Pseudonocardiaceae; genus Actinosynnema; species Actinosynnema variisporeum. The sequence continues at coordinate 2,907,993 of NZ_RBXR01000001.1, forward strand.
CTCACGCACCGCGGTGTCGATGCCCTGCCAACGCCCCTGCCCGTCCCGGAAGTACCGAGGCCGCGCCGACACCTCGGCCTCAACCTCACCGTTGGACAACTGGAACACCCGCAACGACGGCGTCCGCCGCTCGACCAACTCCCGAACCCGCTTCGGCGACTTCACCGCCGAACCCTCAGCAGCAGGCGGCTCCGGCTCCGCCTGCGCCTCCCCAGGCCCGAACCACCCCGAAACCGTTCTCCACAAACCCGAAAGCCCGAGATCAGGCAACTGCCCCGGCCCGGTGACCGGCGGCCCGGCGGGCAACCCCACCACCGCCAACACCAACACCGACAACAAGATCAACAGTCGCGAGAGCAGGCTGAAGCCACGCGGCGGTCGCATGAACCCCCCTGGTCCACCGCCGCCAGCTGCCACCCCCCGGTGACCGACAAGCTACGCGGCGTGTGCAGCTAGGGACGCTAACTAACACGCGCCACACCACCACAGAGCCAAACGGAGCAATCCCAACCACCGGACCGCCGACAACTAAAGTCGATCAACGAAAGACCCAGCAAAAGACGATTCCGAGCGCACCTCGGGCACCTTCGGAGCACCGAAACACCGAGAAGCCCTATGTCCAATGTGGACCAGGTTCTGCGTGAAGCCGGACACATCATCCACTCGAAAGGACCTGCCATGCAGTGCACTGAGAGTTGATTTGATCAATACTGAACCCTTCGCGGAGCCTATAGTGGCCCAACCGACCGTTGCCTGCCCGGCACTTACTCGTAGCGGCGACGTTGCCTACGCCGGACGGCTGCCGACCGGCGCGACAGGTTGAGCATGTACGCAGTCCTCGCATGCAAGGCCATCTCACGGCGGACGTCCGCCGGAAGCTCACCGGTCGGATCGACCTCCCGCTCGAAACCCTCCAATCGCGCCTGGGTTGCGTTGGCCGTCCGTGCACGTCGATCCGTCGTACGTGCCCACGATGCGTGCGCAGCAGCACGAGCCCGCAACGTCCGGTCCGCAGCAGCCTCTCCTTGATCAGACATTCTCGCCGATCCCCATGCGTAGTTGGGTTTCCTGCGCCCGTTCAGCCGCAGCGCTGGCACCGTAGTGACGCGGCATGTCCTCCGAACTCCACCCCAGCAACAACATGAGGTCACCGGTGTCTCCCCCGGCACGTTTCCACTCATGCGCGAAGTTGTGTCGCCACCGATGCGCATGCACCTTCGAAACCCCGGCCGCCCGGCCACGACGCTTGAGCATCAACTTGATCCCGTTGGGTGTGAGGCATCGCTGCCCACGCTCGGCCAACCACAGCTCCGGCAAAGCTGCGGCAGCGTGACGCTCACGCGCCCGCAGGTAACGACTGAGAGCGCGACCTGTCCGAGGACCGAACCGCACCCGACGCTCCTTACCACCCTTACCCCGGTACAACACCGCATCACGATCGAGGTCGATGTCGGCCAGATTCAGATTGCCCACTTCGGACAGACGTGCACCGGTGTTGTAGTAGAGCCTGATGATCGCCTCGTCCCGCAGGTGCACGAACTCCTTGCCCTTGCAGGTCCGCAACACCTTCCCGGTATCGTCGTCACGGATCACCGGAACCAGCCGCTTCTCAACCTTCGGCTGCCGCAGCCGATCCATCGGCGACCGCTCGATCTCCTCCTCATCCCACTGCAACCACTTGAAGAACTGCTGCAACCCCTTGTGCTTGTTCAACGCCGTCGCCGCCGACCGGGACTCGATCATCCACGCCTGGAACGCCTCCACATGCCCGCGACGCACCTCGGTCGGATCACCCGCCGCCGCTACACAGTCGGCATCGACCTTCGCCTCCGTGGACAGGAACCTCGCCAACTGCGACACCGCCAGCAGGTAGTTGTACCGCGTCGTCTCCGGATGGTTCCGCGACCGCAACGACCGATCCCAGTCCCGCATGAACCCTGCCCAGAGGTTCGGTAGACCGCGGGTCAACCGCTCCAATTCTGGCCACACGGCACACCTCCAAGACCTGCGGGCAACCAAGGAAGAGCGAACCAGCGCACACCACGTCCACGCTCGCCGCGCGACCGCGTACCCTGACTCGACAGCACCAGCACCACCGCCTCCGCTTCCGCTGGGAGATGCCGAGTGTCACCCGTACGCGAGGTGATGTGGTTGCTATCCACGTAGGAAAATGGTTTCTCACGTACCGGAAGCCGCGTCACAGTGGCAACGTCGAAGCTCGACGGACGTGACATGCAGGCGCGTGCCCGTTGAAGCGGCTCATCGCAGCGACGACGAGCCATTGCGGTGCATGCTGGAAGCCTCGCTCCAGCAGCTGCAACTGTCTAGGACAACTTCGCCTCCTGCGGCTCCTGGAAGCAGCGGTGACGCGTACCAAACCACACCGGCGATCGGGCCCAATATTCCGACGCTAGTGCCTGGAGGTCGACGGTCGCGGCCGAGGCGCCGCAGAACCGATCCGACAATTCCGTCTAGTTGGCCTGTCTCCGCCCCACTCGCATCTGGTTGCCTGGGCACTGGATTCCAGCAGGATGTCGGCGCCTAGGCCGTATATCGAAGTCGGTTGTGACTGCCTCGGCTGAGTTTGGGCTGGTGGGCGTGTCGATGATCAAGAATGGGCGAGGTCTCCGGTAGAGGGTTTGTCTGCGAAGAGAAACCTGAACACCGGAGACCTCGTGGACACCTTAGCGGTGGCGAGGCGGTTCGACCTGACCGACGCGCTGTGGGAGCGGCTGGAGCCGTTGCTGCCCTCGCCGTCGCGGCCGGGTCGGCCGTCGTTGTGGAGCAAGCGGCAGTTGATCGACGGGATCCGGTGGCGGGTGCGCACCGGCGCGCCGTGGCGTGACATGCCGCCGGAGTACGGATCCTGGGCGGCGGCATACGGGTTGTTTCGGCGGTGGCAGCGCGGCGGTGCCTGGCGGCGGATGCTGATCACGTTGCAGGCCTTGGCCGATGCGGCAGGGCGGATCACGTGGGATGTCAGTGTGGATTCCACGATCGTGCGGGCGCATCAGCATGCCGCCGGTGCGCGGAAAAGGGGGATCTGCAGGCCGAGCCGCCGGGCGGGATCACCACCGAGCCGGAGGACCACGCGTTGGGCCGCTCGCGTGGCGGGTGGACCACGAAACTGCATCTGAGCTGTGAACAGGGCGGAAGCCGTTGTCGATCGTGCTGACCGCCGGTCAGCGGGGCGACAGTCCGCAGTTCGTCCCGGTGCTGGCGGGGATCCGGGTGCCCCGGCTGACCGGTGGCCGGTCCCGGACCCGTCCGGACCGTGTGCTGGCGGACAAGGCCTACACCTCGAAGGCCAACCGGGAACACCTGCGCCGCCGCGGGATCAAGGCCACCATCCCCAGCAAGGCCGACCAGGACGCCCACCGCAAGGCCAAAGGGTCGAAAGGCGGCAGGCCACCGGCCTTCGACCCCGAGACCTACAAACAACGCCATGCGGTGGAGTGCGGCATCAACCGGCTCAAACGCCACCGCGCGGTCGCCACACGCTACGACAAGCTCGCCGTGCGCTACGAAGCCACCGTCCACGTCGCCGCGATCAACGAATGACTATGACCGACTTCGATACAGGCCCTAGGCGAGGAGCTGCGCCAGGTCCAGCTTGTGGACGGCGTCGTCGTCGGTCGCACGCAGGCGATGCGGAGCGATGTCGCCGAGCGTGCCGGTTGTCGCGGCAACCGCTCCCAGTTCGCGCACTGCGTCCAGTTCCTCGCGCACCAGCAACGCGACCCTTCTGCGGTCGACCGGCGTGAGGTCCGTGCTGTTCCAGGCCCGGACGAGCGCCTCCGTGCGACGGGCACGGTACATGTCCTCGAACCCCTCGATCCAAGCCTGCCCGGCGGCGCGGATCAGGTCGTCCAGTTCGGGGAACCGCCAGTCGTCTCGTTCAGCGCGGCACTCGACCCGGACGACCAGGTAGTCGACGCCTTCTGGCAGACGCACGTTGTCACCGTCCCGCAAGTGCAGCCTGCCGTCGTGGATGACGAGTGTGCTGCCATTGAGCGCCGCCGGAGGTGTGTTGACCACGACCAGGTGACCGGGACGCAGCACTCGCCCGCCGCCGCCGGGCGACACCATCGTCATGTGCAGGCCGAGGACCGGCTGGTTTCCGGTCGCGTCCAGCACCTGGTCGAGACCGGTGGACACCTTGTCCGCGATTTGGCTCGCGAACGACAATGGCGGCCCCATCAAGGAAGCCAAGTTGCCCACCAGATCCACGGCCGTCTTGAGCGGGCCGTCGGCGGTCGCCTGGTAGAGCGCCGCCTCGATCTCGACGGTTCCGCCGGTGAACGGCAGGAGCATGGTCAAAGGGTGGTCGAGCACCACTCCCGGCGTGGTCCACTCCTCCGGCGCCCTGCTGAACGAGGTGAACGTGATCGGCGCGGCTCCCAGCGCATTGAGCGAGACTCCACCGTGCAGGACCGGAAAGTGGTCGTTGCCCCAAGTCCTGGACCGCGCCAGCGCGCCTTCGGCGAGCAGGACGCGCAAGTAGCCGGCATTGGGGCGCACGGGCTGCCCGTCAGGGTCCGGGATGAAGGCGATGGTCACCTGCTCGGCGTTGGCGACGAACCAGCCCCGTACTCGGTCCCACATGCCGCCTGCTTTTGCCATGTCGTATCCCTTGCCTTTACACGATCATCAGGATTTCGTCGTCCGATTGAGGACGGACCAGTTCACGGACGTGGTGGACCAGGTGGAGGAGGTCGATCGCTCCTGTCCCCGACGCGCCGCCCCACCCCGACACGAGTTCGGCGACACCGCGGGCGAGGTCCTCGGGAAGCGGCGGTACGACGAGCACGGCAACCCCACTGTCGCCGAACTCCAGCGCCAGTCGGCACATAGGTTCGCGCTGGTGTCTCAACTGCGCCGGCGGCCAGTCGGCCGGGTCGCACTGGAGCACCACGAGCGACGTGTCGCCTGAGGGCAGGTCGTCGGGGCCAAGCAGGCGCTCGCCGGTCCAGGTGCCTCGCCCCGTCGTCTGGTACGGACCACCCTGGGGCACGAAGTCGTCCACTACTCGCATCCGCCAGCCGGCCGAGGTCTCGATGGCGGCACCCACCACGTGGAACGCCTGTGACCCGGCAATACGTCGGGGCTGCAAACCGGCAGGTCCGTGGAACCGCCGTGATTCGTGTCCTCGAGTCGAAGAGGGCTCGAGGAGGGAATGGATGGTCGGACGCCATATCCAGAAGTCCGCGCTGCGACGGTGTTTGCGGAACCAGACCGGCAAGCGAGCCTTGCCCAGCGTGGGGATGTCCGGTGCCTTTGCGCGGCGCCACAATTCGTGGTCGCCGACCAGGATCGGGATCACCACGTAGGGTGTGTCGACCGAGGCAACGGATGGCGGGGGGGTCTGCCACTCGGCCTCGAAACGGAGCGTGTCGCCGTCCAATTCCACGACGCGGCACGCGTTGATCCGATTGGTGGACCAGTCCAGCATCGCAGTGCGCTGCCAGACGGTGCTCGACTGCATCCACTCAGGGACTCCCGAAAGCGGTTGCTCCATTGCGGTCGTCGGGGGACTCGTTCTCGGTGAGTCGGAGCGCGGGCTGTCGAGGAGTTGTCCCATGATCAGCGCCGCCTCGTGTTGGCCAGCCCAATCGCGGCCGAGCAGCGCGGACGTCTCCCGGAGGTCGGGAAGGCCTCCAGCCGGCTCGTCCGCCAAGGGCGACGTGTGCACCAAGAGGATGGTCGTGCGCAGCACCCCTCCCCGGTCCCCGCAAGCTTGGAACAAGTCCCTGGCGAAGGTCAGCAGGTGGACCGCACGCTCCGGCCGACGCAGCGCCATCAACTCCGCCTCGGACTCGGCGATTTCCGCGAGGAGGCGGGTCGGCAGGTGTTCGACGATCCTGGCTATGGCCCAGTCGTCGACGAGGGCGGCCGCCATCAGGACGATTCCGACGTGTTCCTCCGACCAGGGAGCCCGGCGTGCCGCCTGCTCGATGCCTTGGACTGCGGACCACGCCACGTTCGCGGGCGGATCGACCCGGAGAAGGGTCGACTCGAACTCCATTTGGGCGATGATGTCAGCCCAGTCACGGGATGGGGGCGGCAAGTGGTCGGTGGTCGCCGGTCGCTCCGGCGGGACAGGCTGCATCCGCCACCAGTGCCGCCACCCGCCGACCTCGTCCGGGGTACGCGGTGGCGTTCCGGCGACCAGGACCAGGGCCGCCCAGGCGGCCGCCCGGATCACCGCGTCCGGGGAGCGGGTGAGCCGCACCGTGGACTTCATCAGGTCCTCCACCCGGTACCTGCGGCACAGCGTGACCAACGCCGCATCGCACTCCGCGATCGTCGCGGGGTCGTCGCCCGCCGACACGGCGGCCTCCCGCCGCTGCTGGAGGTCGGCGATCGCTTGTCGGACTTCCCCGCAGGCGGCCAAGCCGATGCTCAGGACGGTCCGCAGCGCCGGCACCCGTCGGTGCCAGGTGTGCGTCGGCACGCGTTGTCGTCGGTAGCGTTCGAGGGTCGCCGCCTCGTCGAGCACCCCTCGATCGACAGGTCGCCACCGTCGCTCCAGTTCCGTGACTGCGGCGGCGAGCCGTTCGGCGTCGATGTCATCGAGCCGCCGCAAAGCGTCGTCACGCCATTCGGAATAGCGGCGGTCGAAGCGCTCGTGCCCGTGGAGGGCCACCACCACCCGCGCGAGCCGGGCCCGGTCGAGCAGAAGGAGCGGCGGCGCCCACTCGGCCCAGCGCCTCTTGGAGCGTTCTTGAGCGTGCAGAACGGCGAGGTCCGCGGCCTCGATCGCCCCTCGCTGGTGCCAGTGGTGGAGCCTGCGGAGGACCTTCGCCTCCCACGCGGTCGCGGCGATCTCAGCCTCCGCGGCGCACAATTGGTCCAACAGCGGCAGCAGCGCCGGCGGTGCCGGCTCGTCCCTGGCGGTCAGCGCGTCGAACAGGGCGATCAGCGGCCCCTGGGCCGATGCGTGGTCCAGCGCGACGCAGCGGCGGACGATGTCCGTGCCGTCCCCGACCGGCCCTCCTGCGACGACCACACCGCACGCCGCTCGGAACTGCAGCAGCGCGGCATGCGCCGAGTCCGGGTGTCGCGGAGCGAAGGCGGCCACCTCCAACCACAGTTCGGCGGCACCCGGCGCGCCGGGCAGCCGGGTCACCGCGCATGCCTGGGTGGCCCGAATCGCAGCTGTCAGAGTTGGCCCCTCCGGCCTCAGCGCGTTCTCGACGGCCGCGGCGCGGACGGTGGCGTTGGCCGCCCACGCCCACGCGTCGGCTTCGGTGATCCGCCGCTCCAGCGACGCCCACAGCCGTGCCGCCTCCGCGACCGGCAGCAGGCGCAACGCACCCTCGACCGCCTCGATAGGCAGTTCGTCGACGGGGGTTTGCCCGATCAGCTCCGCGAGATCCTCGCCGAGACGGCGGCGGTCGAGCGGGAAGCGATGGGGTTCAGTGGCCAGGACTGCACGAATACGCGGCAGCAGCTGCTGGTCCAGTTCCACCACCACGGGCCTGCCGTGCGCGTCGAACGTCGAGGCGGTGACCCATTCCTGGCCGACCAGTCCGTCGAACGCGGCACGCGGGTCGATCCTGCGCCGGGTCAGGTAGGGCTCGATCATGCGCAGGTCGAACCGACCCAGTTCCACGGCGGCGGGCAGGCAGTCTCGGACCGCCGCGTTGGTGACGCGACCGATGATGCGTTGGCGGATGTACGGGTCGTCGGTGGCGGCGTCGAGCCGAGCGATGTCGAGTCCCGGCTCCTCCAGGGCCCATTCGCAATAACCGGCGAGTTCGAACGGATTGGCCTCGGCGCCGCCGTGGCGGGAGCGCGCCACGATGGCATCCCGCAGGCCACCGGACAGGGTTCCGGCCTCATCGCGCAAGGACAGGTAGGCGTGCGCCTCGTCATCAGTGAAGCCGCGGAGCGGCACGACCCGCAAGTAAGGCCGCGGGAGCAGGGAAAGCCCTCCGGCTTCGGCCGGTGTGGGCGGGGAGGTGAGCCACCGACGGCCGGCGAGGAGCACCCGCACGTCGGGCAGCAGGTCGTGCAGGCCTTCCAGCAGCGTGAAGGTGTGGTCCACGGCGAGTGCCCGACCGCCGGGGCCGTAGAGCTTCGCCAGCTCTTCGCACGTGTCCAAGACGAGCAGGACCGGCGCATCCAGTTCGTAGAGGTACCGGGCGAAGCCCTCCAACATGGGCTTCATGGCTTGGGTGTCGACGTAATGGTCCCCGCCCGACGCCAGCTTCTCGTGCAGCGCGGCGACCGCGTCTTCGAGGTGACGCCGGTGGCTGAAGGCGGCTCGCGTGGTGGTGAACCCCATGAGCTCCGCGGCGAGGGCAAGGAGCAGCTCGCCCGGCCGACGGTGCGGGTACCGCGGGTCGACGTGATCGAAATCGACGCGAGCCACCGGAAACTGACGCAAGCCGTGGCGGGTGGCGTACTGCCCGGAGACCAGGTCGCGCACCGCCATCGTCTTGCCGACACCGCCGCTGCCGAGCAGGTGGGCGGCCCACGTGCCCGATGTGCCGAACAGCAGGTCGCCCAGCATGTCCTCGACGGCGAGCCGCGGCAGGTAGTGCGTCAAGGATCGCGCGTCGACCGCTTCTCGGTAGCTGCGGTCGAGCCGCCACTTCGCCCGTCGCGCGGCCGAGACCAGAGGGTCGCCGACGAGGTCACCCAGCGCCTGGGCCGCACCGACGAGGTACAAGGCGTCCTCGGTCGCCCCTTGCCGGAGCATCTGGTCCACGTCCGACACCAGTGTGGAGCCGGTGGCGGGAGGTAGGTCGTTCCGCACCACGTCGAACCAGGCCACCAGTTCGGCGGAGACTTCCCCGAACCGCTCAAGATGGGCGGCCAACTCCCGGAGGGCTCTGACGATCCAGTCCACCGACCACCGCCGACGCAGGTACGCCCCGATGTCCGGGCGGCGTGACGTGGGCAGCCAGAACGCGGTGGTGACCTCGCCGTCGTCATCCACCACCTCGCGGGTCTCCACCAACCCGTTGGCTTCCCACTGTTCGACGAGGTCGGGGTCGATACCCGCGGCCTGTGCCTGGTCCAGCGTCCACTCCGGGATCGCCGCCACCCGGAGCAACACCTTCGGGTCGTAGGCGGACAACCGCCGGTCCTCGTAGGCGACCTCCAGGTTCTGCATGTCGTCGCGCGCGGGAGGCGCGTTCACAGCTCGAACCCCTTGTGCAGTTCCGCGTAGTCGCGGAAGACCTGTTCGTCGTCGTTGCGCCGGCACAGCGCACCGGTAACGGCATCGGCGTAGTAGTAGAGCTTGCCGCGCACGTTGGTGGGACGCAGGCCGACCCTGAGCAACTTGGCTTCCCATTCCGCCCGGCTGTCCGGGTTGCCCGTGTAGGAGACGCGGAAGAGGTCCTGATCCTCCAACGGTGCTGTCGTCCACGGGTGCAGCAGCACCCACTGGAAGCCGAGCACGGCCTCGTCAGGGGTGAGTTCGCCGAGTTCGATGACGCGGTAGCCGGGTTGTACCTTGCCGCGCCAGGTGCCCAGCAGACCACCCGACCCGACGGTCGAACCGGTGAACACCACCGGCGCGGTTCGCTGCGTCCGTCCGAGCCCGCTCGCGTCGAGCAGGTCCAGCAGCAGGTCCAGGGCGCTCGTCCCTGCCGCCGCGGTGTCGGGGGTCCCCCAGGTGTGGACGTCGTCGCACAACAGAACCACCCGTGAGTGCCCGCCGAACGGCTCCCCCAACGTAGTGGCCGCCGCCGCCAGCGCGGCGAAGTCGTCGGCCAAGTAGTCGCGGACCGAGTCGGAGTCGAGGTCCTCCCCCGGCTCTTCGAACAGCTTGGCCTGCTTGCGGATGGCGGCACGGACCTTGGCCTCGGGCACAGGAGACCCCGCAGTGCCGATGGCAGGGAACCCGTCCTCCGGCTCCAGCACCGACGGTACGAGCGGCGGTAGACCGAGCTTCTCGCCGACCTTGACCGACGTGCGCACGATCTCGGCAATGAGCTGCCGCCCGGTCGACGGCGCGTTGTTCTCGGGGTAGGGCCCCAACATCAGAGGGACGTGACCGGAGCGCAGCATCCGCCAGCCGATCTCGCGCAGCAGTCGAGTACCGCCCAAGTCGGTGGTGGACTCCCGCGCCAGCAGCGCGATGACGCCAATCCCGCCGTCCGGCGCGACGGCGAGGTCAGCGGCCTCCAGCGCGTCGTCCCTGCCGATGAACACGGGATCTCGGCGCAGCTTGAGTCCGTCCGCTTGCGCGATCAACGCCTGCACCCGGGTGGGGTCGATCAAGCGGACGTCGGGATCGAGCGACTCGGCGGTGAAGAACGCGGGTCGTGCCCAGTCGATGTACCGACTCGGTGATTCCTGTCCCAGCAGGGCGGCCCGCCGACCGTGCGCACTCGCGATGGAGGGCGACGAGCCGGCGTGCAAGGCGTCGGCGAGCCGGCGGGTGTACAGCCGGCACGCCGACTCGCTTATCTCGCCGATCATCGCCGACACCAACGGCACACCGGCGGCCACGAGTTCGGCGGCGAGCGGCGAGGCGTCCGTGGGGTCGTCGAGCCCTTCGTCGCCCGATCCAGAGCTGCACGCGGACAGGATGACCGCCGTGGGCAGGGAGCCTGCCCCGTTGGCTGCAAGTGCCGCCACCAGCCGGGTAGCGTCGACAGCCTCCGTGCCGCCCCTCTCGTCGGCCAACATGAGCGCCCCTCGCCCATCGGGGAAGGTTGTGCCATGCGCGACGACGTGGACCACATCCGGCTGGAATGAAGCACACGCCTCAGCGAGTGCCCTGACCGACACTCCCTGCTCGACCCGAGCACGGCAGCGGCCCTGTGAATCAAGGCCTCGCAGCAGGCCTACGAACATGGCGCCGGGCCGGATGGTCGGGTCAGAGATCCGCACGCTCGTCGCGAAAAGAACCCTCGGCACACCGGTGATCGTGTCTACGCGCACGTCGCCCGCAGGTACGGCACGGGTGATCGCCACCAGCCCCGCCGGGTGCCCGGCCAGCGGGGCCACGTCGTCGCGCATCGCCTCCCACACGAGCCGATGCAACCCGACGTCCTCGGCCGGCCATCGCAGCACGATCTCCACCGCCTGCGCGCGCTCGTCCTCGATGCTGCGCAGAATTTCCGACCACGCCGGGGCGAGGAGACATTCGAACAGCCATCGGCCGTAGGTGGCGACATCTCCTTCGGCAGGACCCGTCCGGATGCGCCTGAGCAGCGCATCCACGACTTGGGCGTCGCCAGAACACAGCGGCACGTGCGCACCCTCGCCGGACACGGCCCGGTCCCGGGGAACGGCGGGGACCAAGCGCTGCCGGACATGAACAGCATCCATCCGATACGGCGGGACAAGCGCGTGGTCACTCCCATCAGGCGACCGACCGAGCACGGACACCAGCCACCCGCCGCCCTCGATCGGATCGACCCGCACCAACACACGGTGCATCAGTTTCGCCCCCTCCGGCCCGCCTTGATCGCGTGCTCAGCGAGACGGGCTGCGATCGTGGCCACGTCGAGATCCGCAGCGCCCGCCAGCACGCCCGTCGGGCCGCACTCCGCCAGCCGAGCCGGCAGGTTATCGCGCACCGACTCGACCGCCGCATCCGCGCCCACTGCGGACAGATACGCGGCCACTCCGCCGGCTACTCCCAGCCGAGCCGCTTCTCGATCCGCTCGACCGGTGATGACGGGGCTTGATGTGGCGACAGCGCGGGCCCAGGCACCGACGCGCCCATCGTCGCCGAACGCCCTTGCGTCGAAGCCGCACAACTCGCGCAGCGGGACCCCGTCCACCGGGAGATCCACGAGAACCTTGGCGGCAGCCGGAGTCGTGTCGAGGTACCGCTTCAGCCGTACTCGGACCGATGCGGGCACTTCTCCAAAGGGCGACGCGGCGAGCCAGTCCGCGACCTCAGTGGCTCCGGGGCCCGGGTCAGCCAGGCCGAGCACACGAGCGATCTCGCCCAGCAGTGCCAACCGCACGCACGGAGGCGGGTAGCGGTCACCGTCGCGCGGCACGCGGGCCAGTTGGGCAGGTGGGCCGAACTCCAGCTCGGCGACGGCCCAAGCCGCCGCCGTGCCCACCATCAGCACCGAATAGGCGTCCGCGAACGCCTCACGTGCCCAATCGTGCCAGTGGTCGGCAGTGTCGTCGGGCATGACCGCCTCCAACGCCTCCGCGGTCCGCCGCACCAGCCCCAGGTCGTGCTGCACGTGGTGCCCCGTCTCGTGAGCGGCGAGCACCAGCCACCACGGCTCATGCTCCGCCGCCGCGGGCAGGGCGATGACAGGCACCGGCAGTTCGAGCACGCACCGGGCCACAGCACCGTCGTCGGGTCCGCGCAGGTCCGGTGGCACGGAGACGCGCGGGGTCGCCGACGCGTCGTAACGAGCGTCCAGGTACACCAGCGGACCCGTCGGCGGACGGCGTCCTAATCTGGCGAACGGCTCCGTCCAGCAGCTGCGTACCACCTCATCCGCGGCCAGGAGCGTCGGTTGGTCGGCCAACCGCTGGTCGTACTTGTCCCGGTACCACCCAGAACACCCGGCGCACTAGGTCTAACGATCTCTCCACCATCCGACACCGGTCATGGACGACGCCTGGTGGGGTGTCGACCTCGATCGCGTCCTGCTCGTCGGCGACTCGGTCGTGCATGACCACCAAGACCGCTTCCAGCACATCCAAGTGATTCGTGAACCGAACGAATCGCTCATCAGACCGCCGGGCCGCGAACCACGATCGGTATTCCGACCGCAGCGCCGACGCTCTCCTACGCGACTGCGCAAGGCGGTCGGCTGCACGCGACACCCGCCAGTTGTCCGGCTCCACGACCCACTAGTCGTCCAACTCGCAGCGAGTGCTACATCTACCGGACGACGACCGTCTAGCGCCGGTCGGGCAGTCAGAGCGACTGCCTTCGCACCTCCTGCCGACGTCCCAGCTTCGCGTTTGGCGCCTTCCTGCCCAGTCACCCAGCACTTTCCGTTGTCAGTCCAGAAGCCGATGCTCGCGTGGCGCCACCCTCAGCCACGCTGTCGCTCCTCGTCGCCAACTGTTGAAACCACCCGAATGGGCGAAGCCGCCGCGCTGGCGATCATCCGCCTCACCGTTGCGACCGATGCAGTCTCGGCCACCACGACTGCACGTCAACGTGCGCAGCCGACCACACAGGCACGCGCACCGGCCTGACTTCTGTGCCTGGCGCACCCCGACAGCTTGCCGACTCCTCTCGGAGCTGCCACGCCATGCGGCAGCCCGCGCAACGACATGGCGCGGCTCAACCTCCAGTACCTGCTGGCCCCGGATGTTCAACCGGAGGCAAGTGTCCGCCTCACCGCGCAGAGGCGTGTCGGGCGGCGACAATCGTGCCTCACGGACCGCGGCGGGGGAGGCAGGTCACAGCTTGGCCAGGTAGACACGTCCCCGTGTCAGAGAAACATGGTCAGCCCTGGGTGCCGGTGGTTGCAGCCGCGCTGGTCGGTCCGTTGGCAGGGCTCGCGGACGCGACCGGCTCGCCCATGATCGTAGGTGTGGCCGCGTCTGCGGCCGTGGGTCTTGACGCCGGGCTTCGCAAGCTAGGTGACCTGCGGCTCACCCGCGCGATTAACACTTGTGAGGAGGCGGCAGCAATGGCCAACGTCTCGGCCGAGGCAATGCTGACGTCAGTTCTCGGCACGGAGGGACTGCTTGATTTGTTCGGGGCGTGCGTTGAGGCGTCGGCTCGGACACCCCTCCACGTCAAGCGACGCATGCTGGCCCGACTGCTGGCCGAAGGGTACGGAGAGCCGGACCCGGCCAAGCTGGAGAACAGGGTCTACATGGCCCGCATTCTCAACGACCTCGAACAGCCACACTTCCTCCTTTTGAAGGAGTTGGCGTCGGTCGAGGAGGCGACGCTAGTTCACCTGGCAACGTTGCTCGATCCGCCTCAGTTCGTGGACTCCACGCTCAGCACCCTGAGCCGCAACGGGCTGGTTCGCACCGTGCACCAGTTCCTGTCGCCGCGGTACCCGACCTCCTACTCGGAGCTGGACGGACAACCCGGCGCGCCGCAGGGTGGACGGTTCGCGATCACGATCTTGGGTCGCGATTTTTGTCGATGGGCGGAGGATGCGGCCGAAGAATTGTGATGCAGATGGGTGGGCCACGGCCTGGAAGGATTCGAGTTGGCGCGCCCGCCTCCGGAGAGCGGATCCAACAGTCACACCAGCCTCTACCTGCAAAGACGTTATCCCCGGTCGCCTCAACAGACCCGCCAGCCGCTCCAATCGACGCCGCCTCGCGTCACGTCCCGCGTCACACCGGTCACGATGTCAGAGATCACTGCCTGATCGCTCCGTCTGGCCCCGGAGATCAACTAGTGAAGCCTCCGTGCCGCCTGGCACCGCCTCCGAAAATCACCCTTCGGGGTGAGGTGGCGCGCAACGCTTAGGGGCGTGGTCTGTTGCCGAGTCCGGCAATGTCCGTCTACCACACCCAGTACCCGAGGAGCCGCGCGGCTCCTCGCTCAACTACAAGCTGTGGCACCCTGCCGACGCCGTGATCAAATCCCACACCCACGAGTACGAGGGCCCCGTCGGTGACGTCGAAGCCACCCGCAAGGCGCTCGAGGCTCCCACGTCCCTCTGGGCCGCGCCTACGGAAGCCAGAGACAGTCCTCCAGCCCCGTCGACGCAGGTTACGTTGACGGGGCCGGGCCCGACCAGACGGGAGACCACGAGTGGTCTCTCGACAGAAGGTCGGGTACGCGGTACAACGGCGCTGCCAGCACGCTGCCGACGTGCAGACGAGTTCAAGCCGGGGAAGGATTGAGACATGCCCAGGTCGACACCGGCGCTCGTTGAGCCCTCGGTGCTGCGCTGGGCCCGCGAGAGCGTGAACCTAACCCCCGTGGCGGCAGCCCGGAAGATGCAGCTCCCCGACGATCGGGTCGAGCAGTGGGAAACTGGCGCCTCAACACCGACCATCGTCCAACTCCGGAAGGCCGCTGAAGCCTACAAGCGCCCTCTCGGTGTTTTCTTTCTGGCCGAGCCGCCAGCAGACTTTGACGCGATGCGTGACTTCCGCCGCCACGCGGAGGCCAGTGCCGGTGAATGGTCTGCCGAACTGCATGGTGAATACCGCCGAGCTATCGCCCAGCGAGAGGCTGCGCTGGAACTGGCCGAGATTGACGAGAAGCCCCCACTCGCGATTTGGCGGCTGGAGCCGGTACCTGATGACGACGAGCAGATTGCTGGCGCTGCCCGAACGCTGTTGCTCGACAACAGCCCGCTCTCACTGCCCAGGGCGAGCGGGACGAAATACGACCATCTTAACACCTGGACAGCCGCACTGGAAGAGGTCGGCATCCTGGTAATGGCAACTTCCGGTGGTCGCGTGTCAACTACCGAAATGCGGGCGTTCTCATTGTACTATGATTCTCTTCCGGTAATCATGGTCAATGGTAGCGATGCGGTGCGCGGCCGTCTATTTTCAATGCTGCACGAGTATGCCCACCTTATTCTGCACACCGGCGGGCTGTGCGACACGATTACCGACGCAAGGGCTACCGATCCCGACCGCGCGCTGGAAGCACGGTGCAATCGAATCGCAGCAGCCGTCCTCATGCCAAGAAGTGCCGTGTTGACAAGTCCTGACGTCCGACGGCGGAGAAGGCACCCCGACTCCTGGGATTATTCGTCGCTACGCGCCGCCGCCGCCCCCTTCGGAGTCAGCGCCGAAGCATTCGCTCGAAGACTCCTGACATTGGGTTACATCAATCAAACATTCTATCAAGCCAGGCGTGCCGAGTTTATCGAAGCATATCAACGCGAAGAAAGCCAATCGTCCATCGGCGGCGGCAACTGGTACCGGACGACGGCGCGCGATCTGGGCAAAGGATATGTGCGACGCGTTGCTGACGCCCGGCGTCGACGTGTGATCGACAGCCACACGGCAGCATCGTTCTTGAACGTCAAAGTCGACCAAATCGACCGTCTCGCCCAGATGGCCGCATTGTCGGAGTACGTGTGACAGGCGGCCTCTACTCATTCGACACTAGCGCCTTCATCAAAGGTCGGCGCGATCTCCTGCCGCCCGACGTGTTTGCCACATTGTGGACGCGGATCGAGCAGTCTATCGCTTCTGGGATGATTCGGTCTAGCGATGAGGTAAGGCGCGAGATCGTCAAACGCGATGATGCAATCAAGGAATGGGCTGCCGCACAATCCGGCCTATTTGTCCCCTTGGACGAAGATATCCAGAAAGCCACCCGTCAGATCCTGAGCGCCCACCCCAAGCTAATGGGAAAAGGGGGCGGTCGCAACGAAGCTGATCCGTTCGTGATCGCACTCGCCTGCGCTCGCAAAGGCGTAGTAGTGACAGAGGAGACACGCAGCGGCAACCTCGATAAGCCTCGTATCCCTGATGTGTGCGATGCACTGGGGGTTCCCTGTCTCAATCTGGTCGAATTTAGCCGCGAGCAGCGCTGGACCTTCTGACCGGCGCGGCCTGGTGCGCTGGATGAAGGCCATTCGTGAACGGAGCCCAAACAGAACTGACCGCACCTCACGCCCGATGCCCGGAACAGAAAACCGGACAGGAAGCACGGCTCCAGCGGTCCTGCTCCGAGCGCGTTGCGCTCGGAGCAGGACTGGTCGGACACCTCCGCCCGCGGGCCGCGCGCAGAGACATCGCTAATAGCAGTAACTGTACCTCGGGTGCAAATCACTCATCCAGTAGAGGCGGCCGGCTTGAACTCGTCTGATTGCTGAACTTCCGGGTGACGGCCATCGTCAATGGGCGCCGTCACCCAGAAGTTCGTCGCCCGGATGGACGGTACTACTGACTGACGTCTTCAGTGACGCCTCACATGCGGGAACTCGAAACACATCTGCTTCAGCACACTGTCCGGCGATTCCTGGAACCACCTGCGGCCCAGCAGCATTGACGGCTTTAACTTTGCAACAAAAAAAAGGTTAACTTGTAGAGAAGTTCACGGTGTTGCAGATTCAGATCGTTCGCTAACGTGAGATCCCCCGCGACGGACCCACTGCGCAGGTCCTTGGTGGGCCACCATGAAGGCATGACGGAGGAGGCGTGAACGGCGGGGCGTGGCACGTGGCGGCTCAACTTCGACCGCGCGTTGTCCGAGGACGAGCCCAGATCGTCAGCCTCGACGGGCTCGTGCTGGCCATCGCCAGGATCAAAGGGGGCAAGACTCCTGAGCCCGAGCGGTACGCCATCGACAGCGAGGTGTTGTCCGGTGACCCGTGTATGGCAAGCCGACCACCGCGCCACACCGCTCGCGCGCAACCCCATCGCCTACGTCTGAACGTGTGTTGGGCAGCTCGGCCGTTGACAGGCGGCCTGGGTGAGCACGGGCTCGGCCGATGATCCTTTACAAGCTGCCCAACCCGACGGCTGGCCCGCCTGCGAGCCGGGCACCCACACACACGCCACAACACGGCGGCTTGACCGCCGTCAGCAATTGGTTGCCCGCCATTGAGCCATTCAAGACTTGAAGATCGCTTTGTCCGACTCGTAGTGTTCGTCGGACGGGGTCGTGTGCCAGAGCCTGATCTCGAACCCGAACTCGGTGCCCGGTGCGTCCGGTACGCCAGCCAGGACAAGAGTGTAGTCGACGAACTCGAACTGCTCATCCGGCACCGCGTATAAGATCGGGCCATCGAATGGGTCAACGACAGCCGGATACTCGCGGGGGCAGCTCTTTTTGCGGTAGGGGGTGGCCTCCTTGACCCCGTAGATGCGGTCACCGCCGATCGGCCGCAGGTCGAGAAACGGGTTTGTGTCTACCGCCTCGTCGCCTGCCTTCGGGTTGAGGTTACTCGCAGACAGCGTGAACACGGCGATGTGGTTGCCGGTGGAGGACGTGAGGCCACAGTCGGCAACCCGTTCGCTGAACCCAGCGAATTGAACCGTGATCTCGGCATTGACGTCCGCGTTGATCGTGCGGCCGTTAGACCCCTGCACCTGTTTGGCGTAGACGAACGTGTGCTTGTAAGGCGACAACCCTCGCTCCGAGTCGAGCGGTCCGCCCTTGTCGCTTCGACCGTCCTGGGCGGAAGCCGCCGAAATAGTCGCCCCACTATGGGGTGAGGACTGCTCGGCACCGAGTCGATAGCCCACCACTCCGCCCGAGCCCACCAACACCACGGCAAGCAGTCCGCCCAGTCCGATCCGGAGCGAGCGGTGCCGGGACTGATCGACGTCACCTGCAGCGATGGCACCACCGCTCATGCTGAACGTGCCGGTCTGGATCGCCGGACCTGTGACCGTGCTGTCCTGGAGCGTGTTACGCACGAACAGATCGGCGGTGTGGGTGGGGCGCATTACATCGGAGGCGGCGGTCTGTACCGCGTGAGCGAACGCGGCGTCACTGGCCAACATCGCAGCCACCACGTCTACGGCCTGGGCCTGCGCATCCCGGTCGCCGGGGGTGATCGCAAGCCGGTCCAGCACTCCCTGCCACAGCGGCACCGACCTCGCCTGCTCCATGACCAGGGAGTACAGCCACTCCACCCCGCCGCCCGACGGCTGGTCGCCATCATCATCGTGCAGGTGGCGCACCATCAGACCCACGATCTGACCGGCCAGAGAATCCGAGTGCATTCTTGCCCTTCCCAGACGACACCGCTCCGAGGAGAACATCGTGGCGCGGCGATCGCGAAGCCGGGCCGTAGAACTGCGGCCTCACCGCAGTGGTGCGCGCAGACCCGGAGGGGTGCGGTCAGGTGCCAGTCGCCGATCGACCTGCGTTGGGCGCAGTTCGGGCAAACCTGCAGGGCCGTGTCGATGACCGACCGCCACGGGTGATCCCACACCTCGACGCTCGATAGTGGTGCGTACCCGAGGTCATCGAGAACTGCCTCTCACCGCGATGGCGTACACAGTGGGTTTCTGCCGCAGCAAGACTCCGCTTTCGGCTCCCTGTCGGCCGCCGAAGCTGAGCTGAGAAGCACGACGCTACGTGGCGATGAATCGAACGGGCAAGCTCGCGACTCGACTTTCTGTTTTCCGACAAACTGACGTTCCAGCGCAACACGGTCAGAACCCAGGCAGCCATAGCCCAACTATCGTTTCGCGTTGCGCCGGAACTCGATTTCAATGCAGATACTGCAACTGTACGTGCAGATCCAGGGCGCTAGCAAGGACCTCACGGTCCTCGCTCATACCTGGCGCAAATCCAAGTCACAATGGCGACATATTGTCGTCCTCATCGAGACGCAGCTCACGTCTCCGCTAAGAGATGATTTTCGCGAGCGTGACGCCTGCGGGAAGGTCACTGTCGTTGACGGTGACCGTGTAATCACTGAAGCCTCGGGGCGGAGTGTCGGGTTTCCTCAGCATGGCCGTGACACGCTCGGTGAGGCGATGGGCTGGAGCGGCGCCGAAGGCATCGGGGTGGCTGAAGACGTAGAGGCCGCGGGAAGTGAGTCGGCCGCGGGTGGCGGAGCGGTCGTGGTCGAACATCATTTCGAGGGTGCGGTAGAGGAGTTCGAGGTCTTTGGTGTCGACGCCGGTTTTGCGGGCGTGGTTGGCGGAGTAGTAGATCTCGGCGCGGTAGAGGCCGTAGGGGACGGTCCATTTGCCGCCCATCTCGGTGGTCTCGCCCTTGTCGATGTCGGCTTGGCGGGTTTGGGTGACGCGGGTGATTGCGTGGTCCATGGGGAGGATGGGGTCGATGGTTCGGGCCATCGTGAGCTGGAGGGGGCCGCGGACCTGGCCGAGGGCGTTGGTCTTGCCGACGGAGAGGACAGCGCCGAAGAGGCGGATGTCGACGTAGCGGTCGCAGAGCCAGGCGCGGGCGTGGTCGGCTTCGTCCTTGGTGATCTTTGAGCCGAGTTTGAGGCCGTTGGCCTCGTAGGAGGCTTCGAGGCGCGGGTTGAGGGCGTGTCCGGCCTGGACGAAGATGCCGTAGCGGGGGTCGTCTTCGGCGGCGAGGGCGAGGGTGTCGCGGATCTTTCGCTTGAGGGCGACGTCGGTGACGAGGCCGTGGCCGGATTCGTCGTCCATGCGGGGCCGGTTGCCGGCGTCGGGGTCGCCGTTGGGGTTCCCGTCGGTGACGTCGAACAGGTAGACGATGTCGTGGCGCACGGTGGGGTCGAGGTGCGCGGCGGTGGTCGTGCTGGTCATGGCTGGGCTCGTCCTTGGCTTGTTCGGGCAGGTCGGCGTTAGGCGGTTGCGGCGGTGTCGCCGCTGTTGGTTTCTGGTCCAGCGGTGCTGGAGGCGCGGTGGCCGCGTTGGTGGTGGTAGCCGAGCAGGAACTGGGCCTGCTGGCGGAGGTTCATCGCCGCCGGCAGCCCTTTGCCTTCGGGGATGAGCGCGAAGACTTCGTCGAGTTGCTTGTCGAAGTAGACGGCGAGGCCGGGCTTGGTGCGGCGGAGCTTCTTCTGCCACGCCTTGGCGTTGCGGCTTCCGGCGACGAGAGCGGCGCGCGGGTTGGTGATTGCGCCGCCGAAGAATCGGTCGCCGTAGGTGGTGTTGACGCGTTCGCCGGAGCCTGCGGCGTTCTGGATCTGTTCGAGCAGGGCGAAGGCACGGCCGGCTTGGTAGGCGGTGTCGGTGTTGCCCGGGTCGAGGTCGGGCATGACGGTCTCCTTGGTGGTCTTGCCGTGGGTCAGCGCCAGGCGCAGCAGTGCTGCTCGCGTGTCGTCGAGGTGACCGTCATTTCTGATCCGGTTCACCAGGTGTGCCAGGACCACAGGTGGGATCGCGGTTTTGCGTAGCGCGGCGCTGAGCAGTTGTTGGTAGACGTTGTGCGGACGCGCTTCGCCCGACGCGCCGAAGTCGGCGTAGCGGTTGCCGTACCAGCGGCCGGTGGCCAGTGCGAGCCTCCACAGTGGATGGTGGCGTCGACCGGTCGGCCAGGCGCTGGCGATTTCCTGGTTGTGGAACCACGCGGCGATGTTGCGCTTGACTTTGATCAGCGGCATCTCGATCCAGTCCCGGACCATGATGCGGGCGACGTTGCCCGCGATGCTCAACGAGCAGAACACCTCCATGTCGGGCGGATCGTCGTCGGGCACGCCGGTGTGAATGGTGGCCAGGAACGTGGCGACGTCGTCGGGGTCGGCCTTGTCGAGCAGCGCGATCGGGTCGTCGTCGGTTTCGCCGATGATCCACCAGGAGGTGCGGGTGTTCTGGCCGCGCGGGGCGATGCTGTGTGGGGAGGACAGGACCGCGACCAGGCCGGTGGAGACTGCGTCGCCGCAGCGGAAGCAGATCGGCGTGTTTTCCAGTCCGGTGGTCAGGTCGTAGCCGAACACCCTTTCGTTGACGCTGACCAGGGCGGTGTCGTTGCTGGCGCCGGGTACGAGACGGCCGGGGACCTTGCCGGGAACGGTTTCGACCAGTTCACGGTACTTGCCGCACACCAGGCACAGGCCGTGGCGGCTGCCGGTCTTACCGCCCTTACGAGAGGCGACTTCTGCAGTCCAGAACGCGACGACGGAGTCGCTTCGACACGCCAACTCGCCGTTGACCGCGATGACGATCCCTTGCTTCGACGTGACCTCGTCGGGGCGTGCCAGACCGGACGCCAGCCCGGAGCGGTAGAACTTGGCCACGGCTTGAGCGATCTCGTCGTCGCGACCGTCGTCGCTGGTGGCCCACTTCTCGATGAGGCCGACGAACGCGTTGTGGCACTGGGCCACCCGAGCGGGCTTGGTCGTGTCGTCACCCCAACCCAGGACGTACTGGGCGTCGTCCGCCGCGAGGTTGGCGGCGACTCCGACCGTGCGGACGACTGCGGGGACGGTGAGAACGAGGCCCCTGTTGCGACGCTGTTCGTCAACGAGCGGGGCCAGCTCACCGCTGAGCGGTCGACCGTCGAGGTCGAGGTCGAGGCGCCAACGGAATTCGCGCTCGCGGTGAAAGGGCCGGGCGTGGCCGAGGCGCGTATCGCTGTATTCAACCAGACGTTGAAGCAACATCAGCCCTCGCTCCCGCCGACACTGTCCGGCTCGGTGTCGATACGGGGACGGCCGGGAATGCCGCGGTCGGGGACCTTGAGGACGCCGCCGCGCAGTCGTGCGTCGAACCAGGTGAAGGAGACGGGGTCGCTGCCGTGGTCGACGCTGTGCAGCATCAATCCGAAGTCTTCGTCACGTTTGATGGGCTGTTGATCGTCAGGCTCTCCGAAGTAGGCGGAGAACTCGCGGGTCCCGAGGTAGGGCTGAGTGAAGCACCGTCCCTTGGCGACCCGACGTCGGAACTGGTCTCGGTAGGCCGTGACCGGCTTGTCGGCGTGCTCCGCGAGGTCGATCTGGGCGTGGATGCGGTACGCCACGTCGCGCAGGCAGACCGCGTTGCGCTGTACGCGGTGCGCCACGGTGTCGAGACGCCGACGACCGGAGACCGCGTCAGCCAAGGACGCGAGCTCGGTGGTTTCGTTGCGGCGCTGGGTGAATTGCTCGATCGGACGCAGGACCTCGATGCGCTTGACGCGCCAGCGCATCTCCGGTTTCCAGAAGATCGCCTCCAGCACCCCGACCGCCGCTGACGGTGTCATCACGGGGTAGCTGACCCGTTCAACCTTCAGCTCTGGGCGTGTGAATAACGCACCGGGGCCCCACACCTGCACCGCTACGGGCACAGGCTCATCACGCATCGTCGTTGCCATGGAATCCTTTCTCGGCCGATCTTTACCGAGGATTGATCACTTCGAGCACTGTGCGGCAAAGCCGATTGACAGCACCTTCGCGGCGCGATTCCCACGCCGATCGATCTTGCGCGCTACAGACAATCACGGGCGAGACTTCTATCGGTAGCTCCTGTGGACCGCGCTACCCGAATGGGTGAGGACCTGCGGCGTACCGGAACAGAGGAGGGTCGGAACAGTCTTCCGGTTCCGACCCTCCTCCGAAGTGCGCGAGCAGCAGCTAGCGATAGTTGCGACCCTCGCCGACCGCTTCCCCACGGAGCCGACGCGTGCACAGCAGCATAGGTGCGCGAGGCGTCCCCGCAGCGCGCGTGCACACGACCGAACCGGCATCTCGGTAACCTCCGCCCTTAGCTCAGTGCGGTCTCGTCCAGGCCGACGTTCTCGTCGTATGGTCCGAGCCACTCGTGCAAGTCGCCCACCACAGGACGCAGATGGCCTTGGACGAGGTCGGTCTCGGCGAGACGTCGGGGTAGCGTCACCGTCCAGCGTTGGAGTTTGCGCAGGGCCGCGAAGCGGGCCTGGGGAATGTCGCGGGCCTGCCGCAGCAAGCGCATGATCTTGTCGCGGTCGAGTCCGGCGGTGATGACAACGGGCAGGTCGTCCTGGTCGATCATCCTGAACGCCCGTCGTGGGTCACGGTTCAGCGAGTCGCCGGGTGAGACCAGCGGTCCGTCCGCGACTGCCGGGAAGTCCCACTTGTGCCGGTGGTGCTGGATGAGCTGGCCGCGCGGGAGCTTCTGGCTGTCGATCACGGGCGGGGCGTCCAACTCCAGTGCCTTGTACAAGTGGCGGTAGTAGCGTGCCAGCGCACCGAGGTCGTCCGGTTGGGCCTTGTCCGGGCCGAAGTAGTAGCCGCTCACCGCGATCGCCGGGCCGTAATCGCCGGGCCTTCCGCCGTCGGCGAGGTCGACGATGACCACCTCGCCCGGCGTGTCACCGCCTTCACGGTTGGCTCGGCCGGCGGCTTGCAGCAGTGAGTCGACCGGCGCCATGGCCCGGTAGACAACCGGGAAATCGACGTCTACCCCGGCCTCGATCAGTTGAGTGGATACCACGAGGAGTGGCTGGTCGTGCTCCAACTTGTCCGCGATGGTCTTCAGCGCAGCGCGACGGTGGTTGGGGTGCATCCGAGTAGACAGGTGCACGACCGTGGTGTCGCTGTCGTCATTGAGCATCCTGAAGAGGCGGCGGGCGTCGTCGATGGTGTTGAGGATGATCAGCGCCTGGCGCTGCTGCCGGGCGTTCTCAGCGAGTTGCGCCAGTGTCGGCCGTGCCCACCAGCGAAACTCGACACGCCTCGCCGCCTTCGCCATCCGCACCGGGTCCGGCACGATCTCCGGCACATTCAACTCGTGCCAGGGCGAAAGGCTCTCGAACACCGGCTGGGTGGCAGAGGTCAGCAACACGGTCGTGCCGAAGTGCTCCGACAGCGCACGCAAGGCGTCCAGGATGGGCAACAGTAGGGGTTTGGGCAGTGCCTGCACCTCGTCCAGGACGAGGACGGCGTTGGCCAGGCGGTGGAGCTTGCGCACTCGTGAAGGCGTCCGTGCGAACAGGGAGTCGAGCAACTGCACCGTGGTGGTCACGACGAACGGCGCGTCCCAGTTCTCCGACGCCAGCCGTTGCCACCGCTGCTGGCCGCCGTTGCCCGGCACCCTGTCCAGGTCGACGTTGGAATGGTGCTCCAGAACCACGAGGTCGTCACCGGCATCGTCCGGATCGTCCGGCCGAGGATCGAGCAGCCTGCGGAATACGTCGGCGTTCTGCTCGGTGATCGACGTGTACGGCACCGCCACGATCACCCTCGACTTGCCGTGCTTCGCGGCGTGGTGCAGGGCGAATCCCGCGCCAGCGATGGTCTTGCCCGTACCCGTCGGCGCGGACATCCGGTACACGCCCGGCTTGCCCATCGCCGCGGCCAGCGATGCCGAGTACAACTCCTCCCGCAGGTTGCCCATCGACGACACACGGCCGGCCTGTTCCGCCTTCGTCCGACGCTCCTCCAGGTAGTCGATGCGCCGACGCTCGAACCGATCCCTCAGCCCTGTCATCACGGCGGAACGGCCCAACAGCGGCTCACCCCTGCGCCCAAAGTGAGTGGCTGTGTCCAGGAAGTCCGCATCGACCAACGCCGAGTACGTCAAGCGGACGCCCAACTCCCGCACACCCGGCCGCTTCCGCCACGTCTCGGGCAACTCGATGGGTCCATCGAGAACCGCCCGCGCCTGCGGCACCTCCTCCAGAAACCGCTGCACCGCCTCCTCATCGTCCTCCTCGCCCGGCTTGCGCAGCATCTGCTTCAGCTCGGACGGAGTCCGCAAACCACCGTGGTGCCCCCACACCATCAACGCCGCAGCCCAGCACGCATCACGATCCCCAGGCGCCACAGCGAGCAGACGCGCGCCCAGATCCTTATGCGGAAAGCCAACCCGATCGTCGGCTCCCTCGACCCGCAGCAAACCCGCCTGCCACCCACGACGCGCCTTGCCCGCGTCGTGCATCAACGCGACCGCGTAAGCCAGCTCGCCGGCACCGAACACCGACGCGAAACTCCGTGCCAGGTCTGCCGAACATGAAGAGTGCTCACCCAAACCGTGACGATCACCCTCGTCGTTCGCGCTATGCGCCCACACCTAGAAGATCCCTCTCACATCGTCGTCCCTCGACGCACGACGCGACCTTAAAGACGAGCACCGACAGAAACGGCCGCTCACCCCAGGCAACCGGACCAGGACCACCCGGATGGAGCAAAGGAAGCTAGCCAACGCGCCACCTCACAAGCAACGCTACGGTGGCGGCCGACATTAGGACCACGACCAACGTTCAGCAGCACCAATCAGTTGTGCTCAAAGCGGCGCAGCATCTCTTCCATGTCGACCTGCGGTGCCACACGCGGCGCGGTGAACCCTCAGTCATGTACCGCAGTGGCCAGGTGATCGGCGTCGACCAGGGCAGAGAACAGCATCCGTATGCCCATCTCCCCCACCTGCACCTGCTACCCCCAGATTGCTGGCAGCAGCGACGGCCCCGACACCACGGCGCGAGCCTCGGGCATCCGAACAGGGTTGGGTCATCGCTGGGACGCGAATCCCGACGCCGCCAACGCGGCCGTCCAGTTTCGCCAGGCGGAGTCGGGCGGAGTTGCGATCGCCGCCGTCATATGTCGCGGCACTGACCCTCACACCGACCGGCGCCGCGCGACTGCCGCCCTCGTTGCAATCCTCGCCGGAACACGGGTCCCGGCGCTGCCCGGCCCGACCCGGCTCGCCTCGACAATCCTCCAGGTTGCGATCCTCACCAGCACGCGCGTCCCAGGCTGCTGGTCGCCGCGGTTGCAGATGCTGACGATCACGTCGTTGCGACCCTCGCCGGGGTCCCGGCGCTGCGGTGACCGACCACCACAATTGCAGCAAAGCCCGTCACAGCGGCGTGTCGCCTCGTAGTCCGGTCAACAGGAAGCACCTACTCCGAGCACGACACGCGCGAGCTGCCCCGCCAGTCCCGGGCGCCGGGCCAGCTGTCGTGGGCCCAGTGGTGTCCGACCGGGTTGTCGTCCACCCGTGCCCGGATCTGGACGGTCGCGACGTCGTGCACGCGCAGCCACACATCCTCGTGCCGGTTCTCCAACGACTCACGCACGCTGTAGACCGGTTGCTGGCAGCCAGCAATGCTCGTTCGCGACGAATGCGAAGCCTAAGGTAGTGACGCTGAGTGACAGGACATGAGCATGGGTGCCGCCCTCGCCATCCCGAGGTCGTAGTGTGGCACCGCCTACGCTCTGGATATGACAGCGACTCCAAGCCATCCCGACGCGGTCAAGCCGCTGTTGGTGACCAAGTCATGCAAGGCGTTGGCCCAGGAGCTCGAAGCGCTCAAGCGTCATGTCGAGAAGTACGCGTCCGCTCCGCAAGCGGGATGCCTCTATCTCCAAGAGAGGGAGGGCTGGAAGGTCGTCGCGCAGCATTCGCAGCGTAGTCACCGACGACGCCTGTGGCAGCAGGGATTGAGCTTGTCGAGGTTGACCCTCGCGAACGTGCTGGACCATCTGTGGGCGACCTCTCAGGTGCTTAGCGCTGAGTCAATCACCTTGTACAGCCACCAGACGCTGACTCGTGTCGCCTGTGAAGGGGCGGCGCGAATCGCTTACCTGCTGGACGCTCGCGCGAGCTACGACGCACGTCTGTTGCGCGCAGCGGTGCCGCTCCTTGTCGATGCCGAAGGGAGGGTCACCGCCACCCGTGAGGTCATGGAGGGTCGATCCGAACTTCCGATAACGCTTGATCGAGCGATCGCTCAGCGCGATGCTGTGCTGCGTACGATCGAGCTAGCTGGCATCAGCATCATCCGTGATACGAAGAACAAGACGACGCGGCTTGAACTCGGTGACCCAGTCCAGGCCGAGCCGTACAAGCTGAACCTCACCGCTTTGGTGGCGAAATACTTCCCGGAGAGGCCGGGCTCGTACCGATCCACCTCGGGCATCGTGCACAGCAACCCGTGGATGCTCGGCGACACCATTAGGTCGTCGCCTCTGGTTCCAGAGCTGGAGCTGGGGCCGGATGCCCCTGGCATCGGCGCCGCTGTGACGACTGCGATCGACGCATCCATCATCGTCATGGACGCATACGCTCGGTATTACGGCCACGACCCAGAGCCCGTCGTACGTGTGAGCAGGTTGCGCCAGCAGGCCATCGACGTCTTCTTGCAGCAGTGGTTCGTTGCGCAGATCGGAGGCTGATCATGGCGCAACGTCTGGATGTCGTTTAGCACGGCAAGCTGCGGCGGCACGTATATTGGACAAATCGGTGTTGGAAATCCCAAAGAAGGTGCGTAAGCGCGGTCGACATGCCGTTCAGAGCCTCTACCTGGTCGCAGTTACCGAGCGACCGGTTCAGCCGTCCGGAGGTAAGGCCGCCTTCGAACTCACCTATGTTGTTCGGGCGCGGAGATCACTGAGCCGGTTAGTCCGAGCCATCGATCAAGATCTCCGGCTCTAACATTTCGCGGCGATCCTTGCTTCCTCGGCGCGCAGGCCGGTGATGGCCAGGATCCGCACCGGGCGCTTGAGGCGGTAGTGCAGCAGGTCCACGATCGAGGTGAGTGCGGCCCGGATCTTGGCCACTTTCTGGTCCGATGAGCAGAATTCACGCGCCTTGTCGGGAAACTTATCCGGACTAAGCGTCCTCACCTTCGCCAGCAACGTCTTCCTCGTAGCCGTATGGGTCGGTAACCCAGGCGTTGAAGTTGGCGTCGATGTAGTCCATGACCTCCTCGCCCGTCCCGTCCTCCTTGCTGTAGATCGCGATGAGGTCTTTGACCACTTGGTTGTAGCGGTAGACGGCTTGCTTGGTCAGTCCGAGCTGACGAGCCACGTCGTTCCAGCTAGCACCCTCGAAGCGGGCCTGCGCGATGAGAAGGGCGCGTTCGAGCTCGAGCGCGCGTTCCATCCAACGAAGGGCTTCCAGAGCCGTCAGTGGGGTGACGGGACGGCCGGCGAACCGATACCAGGGATGGGTGAGTAGGTAGTCGATGCCGTGGCGGATGGCCTTGCCGCCTTCGGACGGGCTCGACTCGGCCCACTCTTCATCATCGGGGCGATAGCCGGGCCAGCGCATGCTCACCTGGTCAAATGTAGCTGACGGGTTGCCGAGACCCCCGTGCGACCCTAACGGCTGACGACAGCATGGCCTGCGCCGAAACGGCAAACGGCCCCCGCGCCAACGGGAGCCGTCGTTGCCCAGTTCTGCCTGTGAACAGAAGGGTCGTCTATGACTGTAGAGGGTATGGGCCTGGCGGCCAAAAAAGATCACGCCCAAGGGGATGTCACCGAGAGTGACTCACTGTTCCCGCTGCGCTCGGCGGTGATCGTGGCGTTGGCGATGGTGATCGCTCTGTTCGTCGGTCTGGCGGCTGGCCTTCCCGCGGGTATCGGCGCGGCGGCCGGGACCTCCAGCACGAGAATCGGGCTCCTGGTCGGTCTTATCAGCGGTATCGCGGCTGCGCTGATCAGCGGCCTGACGGCTGCGGGGGCCCTGCACTCGTTGGTCGGGCGAGCGGGTTGAGAGGCGGCGGGTGGTCCGGCCCGGCAAGTCGGACGACCCGCTCACCGCGTCGAGCGACCAAGCGCTCTCAGGGTCGCGGCTTCGAGAGTTAGAACGGCGGCTCGTCCCGCCAAGCGGTGGCAGGTGATGGGCTCGGCTCGTCGAGTTCATCGATCGCGCTGTTCCAGAGGTCTTTGATCACTGATCGACGGGTCTCTCCCCAGCCGTCGGTCTGGCGACTTTCGTCCGGGTCGTGGCCCGCGAGGTGACACAGGGCAAGAAAAACCGTGTGGGCGGTCTCCCACTGGGCGGGGACGGTTAGCCCTTGGAGCATGCGGCGCACGGTTTCCTTGCTGGCCGTGCCCGCTAGGTCGTCGTTGGTGGCGATGAAGTCGCTGATGTGCCTGAGAGTGGGACGTCCGGCATCGCGGTAGTAGGAGAACAGTTCCTCCACGAACTCCCGCCGGGGCCCCTCGGGCAGGTCGCGCGTGGAGGGCATGCGAATCCTCGGTGCCATACGACGACTCCTGACTCTGCTCGACCACTCATGGCCCAGAAGGACTGCTGACAGCCACTCTTGGCAACTGATGACAACAGTGAACATGGCCTGACGCTTGGTAGCAAACCAGACCTCTTGACGCCTCGAAGCAACATCAGAGATCAAGTGCTCCCCCGAGCCCCCGATACTCGTTTCAGCAGGTCAGAGCGTCAGAGCGGCACATGGGAATGCCCGCCCCTGGGCGAGTTCTCCCTGGTTGATCTTGCGGGAGGTCGGATGTTCTCGGGGCAGTTAGGCGACGAGTCGGCGCAGTGGCATGACCTGCTGAGCAGGGTCGTGCGAGCGGAGCACTCGTGCGACGTGCTGCTCGACGCGATCAGGAACGTGCATGAGGAGCACCACTCCGGGGCGTTCAGGTGGTGCCTGGTGGAGTCGTGCAGTGTCGCCGAGGAGTTGAGGCGTCGACGTCGAGCATGAAGTCGGACCGCGTAGCCGACGAGGAACACGACGGTGCTCAGCGCTGGATGATGCGGTCGGGGCATCAAGTGTTCTGTCCGATGCTCCGACCGGAGCGCTAGGTGTTGTTGTGGGTGATGACCGGCATGCCGAGGTTGACCGTGCCGGCGGGTTGACGGTCGCGTGCCCGGTCGAAGCCGGCCAGTTTGCGTGCAGCCTCGTTGAGGCTGACCTGAAGTCCCTGGACTTCACCCAGCCAACCGTTCATCCGGGCTTCGGCGATGCGGTCGCGCAGGTTGTCGATGATCTCCACCAGGCGGGGGCGGGCGCGGGGGTCGACGCGGAGGCTGGGGCAGCGGATGCAGGCGTGTTCGTGCTTGCAGGGGGCGCCGTAGGGGCGTCCGCATTCGCCGAGTTCGAGCTTGCGGGTCTGGAAGTGCTGCTGGAACTCGCGCCACTCCTGCTCGGTGGCCTCGCGGTGTTCGGCCTCGGGGCGCAGGGCGCGGCGATTGCCGAGGAAAGCCCGGTAGGAGCGGACGAGTTCCTCGTCGAAGACGGCCATGTAAGCCTGGGCCGTGTTGAGGTTCCTGTGGCCCAGCAGACGGGCGCGCATCCAACACACGTCCGTCGCGCCGCAACCCCGGCAGGCAGCTCGACATGGTTGCGATCCTCGCCAGAACGCACGTCCCAGCGCTGCGCACCAAGCCGGTCGCCCAGCGCCGACACGTAGTCGTTGCGACCCTCGCTGGGACGCATGTCCCAGCGCTGCTCCGTACAGCGCGCCGCTCGCCGGACCCCGTCCGGTTGCGAACCTCCCTCGGACCACGTCCCAGCGCTGCTTCTCCATCACGTCGCGCACGTCCGGCTCCAAGGGGTTGCGATCCTCGCTGGAGCGCACGTCCCAGCGCTGCTTGTCGCGCAGGTGCCGCCAGTAGGCGTTGCCGTGGTTGCGATCCTCGCTGGGACGCACGTCCCAGCGCTGCGAGCGTGACGCCGCGCCACACGTACCTGGTGCTCACGTTGCGATCCTCGCTGGGACGCACGTCCCAGCGCTGCGAGCGTGACGCCGCGCCACACGTACCTGGTGCTCACGTTGCGATCCTCGCTGGGACGCACGTCCCAGCGCTGCCCTGCACGACGTGGACGGATGCTCACGTGTGCACTATCCACATCGTCTCAGGTCCCACAATTTGAGAGGACACGCCGTTCTCGGCTTCGGAACCTCTCGGCGCGTCGCACGACGCTTGGGGTTCCGAACCAGCAATGGTCGCGCGCATGTGCAATGGCCGACGGCGAGTGAAAGGCGTGGTGGGCCATCTCAGGGTGTCAAGTTTGGGCGGGTTTTGGGGTCCTGTGCGCGTGGACCCTCGGACGGCGCGATCATCGGCGGTTGTGGTTGCCTAGCCGCCTTCGCAGCTTCGCGCCTGACTCGGAAGGCTCGGGTCCTCATCGCGGCGAGGTCGTGCTCGCCTTGGACGGAGGTGCCGTCATGGCGAGTGATTGCGAGAAGTCTCCGGTGGAGCCATCGGTGAGCACGCTTCTGGATTCCTCTGCCTTCACAGCCTAGAGGGGTTGGCTCGGTGTCGGGGATGTTCCAGCGTTCTCGGTAGGCCGTGATGTGTTTGACGAGGTCCCGCCAGTGTTCATGTTCTGCTGACCTCTCTGGTGGAGGCATGAGGCGCGTGAGCCATTGCGGTCGGGTGTTCAGGGCTTGATCGGTCAGTTGGTCGATTCGCTTGCTGATGTGTTGAGCCTTGGTGTGAAGCCAGGTGCGCAGTTCGGCGTGGGCGGTGTCGGGGGTGGGTTGGTCTTCTGGTGGCGGTGGTGGGATCCAGGGCGGAAGCCATGTGTGAGCGGGGGTGTCGGTGAAGGTGAAGTCGTTTGGGGGGTTGTCGTCGAGGTAGGTGGTGATGCGGTGGTGTAGGACGCGGGTGATGTTGTTGGCGGTGTGGAGTTCGCGTTCGTGGGTGCGTTGGCGGAGGAGAGTGGAGGGGTTGTGGCCGGTGTCGTGGGCTTCGTGGAGGGCTGCGCGTAGGGCGGGCCAGGCTTCGTCGGTGAGGATGTGGTCGGCGAGGTCGGGGAGGGCTTCGGTGACCCAGTCTTCGGCTTGGGTTTCGTGGTCGATGCCGTGGTAGACGGCTAGCGCGTGTTCGTATTCGGGGACTTGGACGTCCAGGCGGTGTGGGGCTTCTTGGGCTTCGCGGTGGGTTTCGGTGGCGGAGAGTTCTGCGCCTTCGCGGTTGAGGATGGCGGCTAGGGCGCCTTGGGTGGCTTGGGTTTGGCGGTGGCGGTAGTAGAGGTCGCCGGGGAGAGTTGCGGGTTCGTCGGGGGTGAGGAGTTGCGTGGTGTCTAGGTAGAGGTGGTTTTGGTCGGTGCCGCGGGAGAGGGCGACGGTGGCGAGTTCGCGGGTGGCGCCGGGTGAGAGGGTGGCTCGGCTGATGTCGACGGTGAGGCCTTGGGTGCGGTGGATGGTGGCGGCGTAGCCGAGTTCTACGTGGTGTTTGACGTAGTGGGCGGGCAGGGTGATGGTGCCGCGGTGTTTCTGGTGGCGGACTTTGAGGCTGCCGTCGGGGTTGCGGCGTAGGACGGTCCACAGGTCGCCGTTTTTGACGTGGTCGTGTAGGCGTGGGCGCAGGGTGCGTTTGTTGAGGCGGGTGACGATGGTGTCGCCTCGGCCGGCGAGGTTGCCGTCGCGGAGCAGGATTCCGGTGGGTTCGACGGTGCCGGTGGCGCGGAGTTCGGTTTGGGCGCGGGCGGAGAGTTCGGCGACGATGTCGTTGGTGTCGGCGGACATGATGGTGGTGTGGCCGTTGTCGCGGTCGGTGCGCCAGGCGGTGAAGAGTTGGTCGAGGATTGCCGCTTGGGGGCCGCCGTGGAGTCGGTTGTGGTCGGTGTACCAGGTGATGGCTCGGTGGTCGCCGACGCGGATGTGGAGGATGGCTTGGGCTTCCTCGGGGTTGGTGAAGCGGAGGAGGTCGGTGAGTTGGGCGCCGCCGGTGTCGTGGTGGAGCAGGCGTAGTGCGCCGCCTGCTTCGACGGCGGTGAGTTGGCGGTAGTCGCCGACGAGGCGGACGACGGCGCCGCGTTGTTCGGCGAGGGTGGTGATGCGGTCGAGCATGCGGGTTCCGGCCATTCCGGCTTCGTCGACCAGGAGCATGTCGCCTCGCCGTACGTCGACGGGCAGGCCACGGTCGTAGCTGTAGACGAGGCGGTGGAGGGTGTCGGCGGGCACGTCGAGGACGTCGCCGAGGACTCCGGCGGCGGCTGCGGAGGGTGCCAGACCGATGACCCGGCCGCCGGTTCTCGCCCAAGCCCTGGCGACGGCTTTCATGGCGGTGCTCTTGCCGGAGCCGGGAGGGCCGATGGCCAGGGCGAGGGCGCGGCCGGAGCTGACGAACCAGCGCACGAGTTCGCGTTGGCCGGCGTTGAGGGTGATGCGGTGGCGGCTGGGTGTGCGGGTGCGTTGCAGGCTCCGCAGCACCTTGTCGAGGGTCTTCGTGGGGACGGTCGGTCCGCGTGGTGTGCGGGCCGCGTCGAGCAGGCGTTGCTCGGCGTCGAGGATGGCGGGGCTGGTGTAGCGGGTCTGGCCGTGGCGGTGGAACACCGACTCGCCGGTGGACAGCGACAGCAGTTGCGGGGTGGGTTCGGGTTCCGGGTCCAGGCGTACGCAGTGGCGGGTGAGGGCCTGCTGGGTGAGGGTGTCGACGGTGGTGTCGTGGTGGTGTTCGTCGGTGAAGCGGATGCCGCGTAGTTGGCGTTCGGCTTCGGCGCGCACGTGGTAGATGGTCCAGGTGGCGCGGTATTCCGACACGGCGTCGACCACCTGAATAGCCAGGGCGGCGAGGTCGAGGTGGGCGGGGGTGGGCGGGCCGGGGGTGTTGTGGACTGCGGCGGTGGTGACGGCCTGGATGTCGAGGTCGGGGCGCATCTGGTGGGCGCGGTCACGCCAGTCGGCGAGTAGTTGGTGGAGGGGTTTGAGGGCGCCTTTGTCGGGGCGGTCGGTGACGGCGGCTTGTTGGGCGAGCTTGAGTTGGACGGTGCGGGGTGGGCTGGTGTCGTGGGTTCGGACGTACTGGGCGACGAGTTGGTTGTAGACGTGCTCGACTTGGCTGCGGCGTTGGGAGAACCCCGTGATCCACTCCTCGGGGATGCCGGCGATGTCGCGGACGGGGCGTTTGCCGGGGCCGCGAGGGCGGGTCTCGAAGCGGACGTCGAGGCGGCGGGTGACGCCGCGTTCCCAGGCGGCGTTGTAGACCTCGGAGGCCGAGACGGCGACGTGGTGGAGCTGTCGGGAGTCCAGGGTGCGCCAGCGGCCGTCGGTGCAGTGCACGGTGTTGGCGACGGCGACGTGGGTGTGCAGGTTGGGGTCGCCGGCGCGGGATTCGCGGTGGGTGAAGGCGGTGGCGACCAGGCCGGTGGTTTCGATCTGGGCGATGCCGGCTTTGCCGGTGCGGGAGAAGGCGGCCTCGGATTCGAGGTAGGTGATGGCGGTGCGGACGGCCTCGTGATGGGCGGCTTCGAGGGCGGTGCGGGTGTGGTGGTCGCCCAGTGCCCAGAGGATGTCGGCGGTCTTGGTGGGTTGGCTGAAGACCAGGTCGAATCCGGAGACGGGTTGGCGGGCGCGGCCGAGTTCGTTGGTGATGTAAGTGCGGATCTCGGTGTCCGACCACGTGCGGGCGGGGTCTTGGAGGGAGAGCAGGGCGGCGGCGACGTTTTCCTTGATGTCGCGGCGTTCCTGGATGCTCGGGCGTCGCTGGTGGTCGTGTTCGAAGCGGTCGTAGGCGGCGCGGAGTTCGGTCAGTAGCGGGACGGTGTTGTCGTACTGGGCGAGTTTGCGTCCCAGCCGGACCCCGGCTGCGGCTTCCTTGAAGCTCTTGCCTTGAGCGAGGGCTGCGGCGATGAGGATGTTGGCTTCGGGGTGCAGGCGCTCGCCGAACAGAGCCTGCATCTGGTCTTCGCGGACCTCGCCGTGGATGCCGAGGTCGGTGGTGCCGGCGCCGATCCACTCCCCCGGCGGGTTGCCTTCCTGGTGGTAGTAGGCGGTGAGCGGGTCTCGGCCTTGGCGGAGGATGTCGCCGGTGGCGACTTGGCGCATCAGGTACTGGTAGCCGTCGCCGGCGTGCAGCACCTTCAGCGCCATCATGCACCGACGTTAGGTGTCGGGTTCGGGTGGTTGTGGCTGTGGTGGTGCGGGGTTTACGGGTTGGGATATAGGGCCGCGCACTGCGGAGTGCCAGAGGTGTCTCTTGGGTGTCCGTGCTTCTCGGCGGTGATCAAAATGTGCAGGTGATCGCCGATGGCGGGGACCCGTGAAGTCGGGACGCTTGGCTGGGGTGCTGGTGTGGTCGGGGTTTTAGTGTCGGTGATATGGGTTCGACTTCGGCGAAGGTGGCGGCGCGGGAGCGTGCGCGGTTGGCGCGCGGCCGGCGGCAGGAAGCGTTGCGGGAGCGGGAGAACCGGATCGGTCGGTTGGCTGAGGTGTTCTACGAGCATGAGGAGCTTCGTCGGCGGCACGAGGTGGCGTCGGCGGTGCCGGTGGTCGAGTTGTTGGCGTTGGGTGAGTCGGTGGGTGCGGTGGCCTCGTTGTTGGGGGTCGGGGTGGGCCGTGTGCGTGTGTTGAAGGCGTTGGCGTTGGAGAGTGGTGCTGCCGTCAACGGCTCAGAGGCGAGCGGTGTCCACCCTGGACGGTTGGGTGGTGGGTGACGGGTGGTCGCCGATGGGTCCGGTGCACGTGGGTGGCCGTGCGGCGGAGAGGGACAGTGCCGGGCCCGTGAGGGACGAGCGGGCGCGGCTCCGTGTCCGGCCGGAGGCCGGCCCTCGGGGAGGGTGGGCGGGATGGCGGCAGTGCTCACCGGGGGCGATGGTGCTCGATGCGCCGCCGGTTGCGGCTCAGGCGTGCGGGTGCCCGGCGGTCCACCGGGGTGTACCGCCGGGCGTTGTGGTCGGGGTCAGGCGTTGGTGATCATCTGGTCGACTTCGCGGCAGTCGTCGCACAGGGTGTCGGGGGCGTCGTCGGCTCGCGGGTAGTCGCATCGGGTGCACAGCTCACCGGTGTCGGCGTCGGTGGCGTCGGTGTGGGGCGTGGGGGTCTGGTCGGTGGCGGGTGGTTCGGTGAACGGGTGGTGGTGCGCCCAGTCGGTGATCACGTGGCGGTCGGCGGGGGTGGCGTAGGTCTTCCACCACTGGGCCAGCAGGGCGCGGCTGTTGCCGTAGGTGGCGGCGAGGAAGTCGCAGCGGGCGCGGACGGCGTCGGCGCGGGTGTGGCCGGCGGGGAGTTCGGGGATGCCGGGTCGGCCTTTGTCCCGGCATTCGCCGCACAGTCCGTCGTCGCTGTGGGTGCGGTAGTCGGCGGGCGTGCGTTCGAGCCAGCAGCGCACGCACGGGGTGCCGCGTAGGGCGTGGACGGCGGCGCGGTCGTAGTCGAGGCCGCTGGCGTAGACGGGGGCGGGTGGGGGTTGGTCGTCGATGCCGGCGCGGTCGGCGTAGGCGGCGGCTTGGGCGTCGGAGCGGTTTTGGGCGCGGAGGCGGGCGCGGTCGTGTTCGGTGAGGGTGCGGCGGGCTTCCGGGCGGAACTCGGTGCGCAGGTCGCGGGGTGCGGTCTCCCACTTGCGGCGGTCTGGCGGCTCGGGCGTGGGCTTGGGGTTGTGGTCGCGTTGGGCGAACGCGGTGCCGAAGGCGGCGATGACGGTCTTGGCGGTGTCGCTGGTGGCGGCTTTCCACCGGGCGCGGAGGTGGACGTCGGCGCGTTGGGGGAAGCGTTCGATGGTCTCGACGCAGGCGGCGACGATGCCGTGGGTGGTGTCGTCCAGCTG
This sequence comes from Saccharothrix variisporea, assembly GCF_003634995.1. Taxonomy (GTDB): domain Bacteria; phylum Actinomycetota; class Actinomycetes; order Mycobacteriales; family Pseudonocardiaceae; genus Actinosynnema; species Actinosynnema variisporeum. The sequence continues at coordinate 2,944,425 of NZ_RBXR01000001.1, forward strand.
GTCGAGCAGGTGTGCGGCGTAGCGCTTGGCGGTGGTGATGTCCCCGCGTTGTACGGCGGTGGTCACGTCGGTCAGGCATCGGGAGAAACTGGCGTTCTCGGTCATGACGTTTCGCTTTCTCGATTAATCGACGTACCGCACCGGACTTGGCCTTTCCGGTGTTCCTTGCAATTCGATCGTATCGACCCCTCGCCTTCGGCACAATAATTACCGGTGTCACGTTCGGGTGATTGCCGCTTTTACGGGCCGTGGAATGCGGGAAGGAATGTCCGGTGGGGCGGCGCGACCTGCAAGGGCAGGCCCCTGGCCTGCCCGCGTCTTCCTGACCGCGGGCCGGTGCCGCCCTGTCAAATCACACGCTTCGCCCGGGACAATTTCAGCAAAATCCGTGGGGTCGGGGGCCCCGCGGATTTTGTGCGGGTTGAAATTGTTCCGGGCGGTGATTTGACAGGACGGCACCGGCCCATACACTGCGCCGCCCCTCCGGGCATTCCTGGAGGTGAGGTGACTCGGGACCGGTCCACAGGGAGAAGGCGTGGGGCGGTCGGCCTGAGCCGACCGCCCCACTGTGCACCGGAACGTAAGCCCCGAGGGGCTCCCACCCACCTGGTGGGTGGTCGACCAAGACCGCGCCAGTGCGGCATCCGTGACCGGTACCGGGGATTATCAGCCCGCAGGAAATCACGGATGCCGCCTGACAGGTTAACGGTTCGTCTCGTCGAGATGGCCGGATCGGCTGTAGCGTCACCCCAACGGGAAGCCGTGGTGGTTGTCAGAAGTTCGGTTCGTCCGGTCCGACCGGTACCAGATCGCCGGCCGTGTCCTCGGCGCGAGTGCCGGCGCGGTCGGGTTTGGTGATGGTGACGGTGGCGAAGCGCAGTGCGGCGCCGATCTCGTCCACGTCGAGTTCGACGATGGTGTGCTTGACGCCGTCTTTCTCGAACGTTCGTTGCCGCAGTCGGCCGTGGGCGATGACGTGTGAACCGCGGTGCAGGGAGGCGGCGGTGTTCTCGGCCAGCTGTTTCCAGCAGGTGCAGCGCAGGAATACTGCGTCGGCGTCGCGCCACTCCCCTGTGCCGCGGTCGAACGTGCGGGGGTTGGAGGCGATGGTGAAGTTGCTGACCGGGGTACCGGCTTGCGTGAAACGCAGTTCGGGATCGGCGGTGAGGCGCCCGATGACGGTCAGAGTGATTTCGCCGGCCATGTCGATACTCCTTCGGATTGGGGCGATGGTGTGGAGGCCCGACCGTGGTGATCAGGCGTCACTGGAGTCGGATCGGGGTGTGGCGGTGCCGAAGCGCTGCTGTGCCTTTTCGGCGAGACCGTGGATCATCGAGGACGGTGCTCCAGCGTCCAGTGCCATCCGGATCAGCGTTGCCAAGCGGTGGTCGGGAACGGTGCTTTCGGCGTGGCGTTGCGCGAGGATGGCGAGCGAGACGTTGCCGCGGATGTAGGCGAACAGGGCGAGAAGGACTGCGGGTTCGGCGCATTCGGGTGCGGGGCAGGCCCTGGTGAGTTCGGTCCACAAGCGTTCTGCGGCGGCGGCGCGGTGTCCCAGCGCGAAGGTCAGACACCTGTCTCGCACGTCCACGTGCGCCAGGGCGCACGCCAGGTCCACGATTTCCTGGTCGGTGAGCGGTTCTCGGCGGTACTCGGCGCGTTCGACCTCGCGCTGGACGAGTGCGAACAACGATTGGGTGAGCTGGTCCGGGTCGGGGTGGCCGGCGAGGCGATCGAGGGCGGCGGCGACCATTGCGCTGCGTCGTGCGAGGACGTCGTCAGGGTCGGGTGCGAGCATCGCGAGGAGGGCACCCTGGTCGGGGAAGGCGACCTGGTTGCGGGCGGCGACCAACGGCAGTGGGGTGCCCTCAGGGTCGGGTAGTGGGCCGCCGCGGCCGGTGTTGGCGTACTGGAACCAGCGTTGTCCGGTGTCGATCGACGGAACGCCGAACACGTCGAGTTCTTGCCTGTTGCGGGCGAATGCGGCCAGCAGGTGGGCGGCGAACAGGTCCTGTCGCGGCCGGCTGTCGGTAGCCGAGGAAGTTCAGTCCGCCCTCGGCGACGATGGCGGCGAAGGCGCGGTTGGTGGTGGTCGGGTCCGGGGAGTAGTGGGTGGTGAGCAGCATCGCGCCTTCGTAGAGCGCGAAGAGCACCACGCCGCCGGTCGGGTAATAGCCCATGACGGCCGGGATCGACGCGATGAGACTGCCCGGGTCGGACAGTTCGCTCGGTGCCTGGGAGATGTGCAGGCTGGTGTCGTCGTCGTTGATGTCGGGCTGGTTCATGGTTGTTCGCCTCACCACTGCTGGTCGAGGTCGGAGACAGGATCGTTCGACTGGCTGAAGTCGTGGGAGCTGTCCGTTTGCCCTGCCCCGACACTGCTTGTAGGGGCGCGGATCGGGTGTGGTGCCCGCCGCGCGGGGCGTGTGGACAGGGTGTAGTGGTGGGGGCAAACGCGGTTTGTTTGCCCCCACCACTACACCCTGTAAGACCCCCGAGCGGCGGCGGGCACCACACCCGATCCGGGTGTTCAGAACGCCCATTCGCGGGAGACGTCGACGATGTCCGCGAGTTCGCCGGGTGGGATTCTGCGGTTCACAGCACGCCGCACCAGCTCGGCCAGTGTGTGGTCGGGTCGGGCCTCCAGTGCGCGGTCCAGTGCGATCATCGCCAGCGCGCCGTCGCCGCGGATGTAGGCGAACATCGCCAGCAGCAACGCAGGTTCAGCCCGCTGGGGCGCGGGGCACTGCCGGGTCAACTCCGTCCACAGCCGCTCGGCCGCCAACGCCCGCCGGCCGGTGGTGAAGCGCAGGCACCGGTCCCTGACCCGCCGGTCGTCCAGCGCGACTGCCAATGCCGTGATCTCCTCGTCGGACAACGGCGTGGTGCGGTCGGCGGTGCGGTCGATCTCGCGGCGGACGGTGTCGTACTTCGGCTCGACGGCGTCGTGATCTGCCGCCGAGGCTTGCTGTATGGCCGTGATGAGCGTGGCTCGGCGGGCCAGTGCCTCGTCAGGGTCGGGGGCCAGTGTGGCGGCCAACGCTTCGCGGCTGGGGTAGGTGACTTGGCCGCGCAGGACGGAGTCCAGCGCCAGCGGTGATGTGGTGGGGTCGGGTATCTCGCCGTGCGCCTGGTCCGGGCCGTAGGAGAACCACTCGGAGCCCTTGCTGATCGCGGGCGTGCCGAAGATCTCGACGGGGATGTCGGCGGCGGCGAATTCGGCGTGCAGATGGCTGGCCAGGGTGGGAGTTCTTGATGCGCTGACGAGGAGCAGTGCGGCGGCTGTTCCGTGGTGGCTGCGCACTATGTCGACGACGTGCTGGGCCGTCGACCGGTACTGCCAGGGTTCCTCGGGCAGCGTCATGCGCATGGTGACGGTGAGCGTGTCGCCGTTCACGACGTGCATGACGAGGGACTGGGAGGGGAAGAATCCCAGCAGGTGTGGGGTGGCGGCGATCAGTGCTGCGGGTTCGGTCAACAGGATGCGGTCGACGGAACGGGGTGGTGTTGGGCGGGAGGCGTGGTCGTCGGAAGTCATGGGTGGTCATCCCTTCGTGCTCGGCAATTGCGGAAAGGGAACGGCCGCGCCGCGTCCGATGTGGACGCGGCGCGGCCGTGGGTTTCGCCAGAGTCGTTGTCCCGCTGGGTTTCAGAGGACCCGGTTCTGCGTCGAGCTGATCAACTGGTGGATGTTCCGGGGTCGCACGCCTCGGTTCAGGGCGTCGAGTGCCAGCCGGGCCAGCGTGTGCTGCGGGTCGATGTCGAGTGCGCGGTCGAGTGCGACCCGGGCGAAGGGTCCGTCGCCGCGGATGTAGGCGCTGACCGCGAGCAGAGCGGCGGCTTCGGCGCTGGCGGGCGCGGGGCACTGCCGGGTCAGGATCAGCCACAGCTTCTCCGTCGCCTCGGGGTGCGATTCGATCGGCAGCAGGCACGCGTTGCGTACTTCCGGTGCGGTGAGCGCACGGCAGGCCTGCACGATGTCGTCGTCGGTGAACCGCTCGTCGCCGTCGACGATCCGTTGGGTGTAGCGGCGGACCAGGTCCATGACGTCGTCGGCTGTCGGCTCGACGTCCTGGTCGTTGCGGGCGGCGGCGAGTAGTGCGGCGCGTCGAGCGAGCACGTCGTCGGGTGCCGGAGTGATCCGGGCGACCAGGGCTTCCCGGCTGGGCAGTGTGACGAGTCCTTTCGCCACGGTGTGCACGGCCATGACGGACACCTCGGGGTCCGGCAGGATTCCGCTGGGCTCGCTGTGGTCGTAGTCGATCCAGGGCGCGCCGTGAGAGATTTCCGGGACACCGAACAGCATCACGGCCATGTCCGCGGCGGTGAACGCGTCGCGCAGGTGGCCAGCCAGATCGCGGTCGGGTGTGCCGACCACGACGACGGCGACACGTGCTCCGACTGGGTCGTCGACTTCTCGGGCGAGCTGGGCCGCGACGCGTGCGTAGAGGGCTTGGTCGGTCGGGCAGTCGGTGCGCATCACGCAGTCGACGTGGTCGTCCTTGACGACGAGCACGACGATGGAGTCCGTGGGGTAGAAGCCCAAGAGGTGCGGTATGGCGGCGATCAGCTGCCCGGGGTCGTTCACCTCGACCACGTCGGAGGGCCAAGAGTGCTGCTGGTCGCTGTCGTGTCGGGCGTCGTCGGTCATCGGAGATCACCTTTCAGACGGGTGTGTGGTGACGGCTTGTCGCAGGAGCAGCGCCTGCTCGACGTGGTGGCGTTCGGGCCCGTCGGTGCCGCCGAGGTCGGCGGCGGTCCACGCCATGCGCAGGACCGCGTCGAACCCGTGTCGGGACAGCGCTCCGGCTTCGCGGGCGCGGCGCACTGGCGCGGTGACGTCGGCGGGCATGGGCACGCTGTGCAGCACGTCGACGGGGACGGCGGCGTTGGTGACGTCGCCGGTGTGGTCGGGTGGGGAGAGTTCGCGCCAGCGGGCGGCGGCACGGAGGCGGGCCGTGCGGACTCGTGCTCGTGCGTGTGCCAGGGAGCGGGCGACCGCGTCGCCTTCGCCGGTTCCCGGGTTGCGGATCGTCACCGAGTGGGCTGCGGTGGCAAGTCGGATGTCCACTGCGTCCAGCAGTTCGGGTGGGAGTTTCGATCGTCGGCGGCCCGGTGTTCGGGTGCTTGTGGCGAACAGTTGGAAGCCGGCTGGGTAGCGCAGCGGGTGCCCACCGCGGGCGAGCAGGACGGCGCGTTGGAGCATCGCGCCGCGCAGGGTGCCGAGGACGGCGCCGGGGAACTGGTCCAGGTGGGGGGCGACCAGCAGACCATGGTGTGCGCGGCTGATGGCGCCCGGCAGTGCGGTGCCGATCAGCGACGCGGTCGAGGCGCTGTGGTGCACCGTCACCATCGGCGGGGTGCTGACGAGAACAGGGTCGTCCTCACGAAGCCCGATCAACGACCTGATGGCGGCGACCTCCAGCTGCTGCGCCGGCGTGAGGTCGGGCAACAGGTGGTGGAGCCAGCGTGCGGCGGCCAGGGTGGCCGCGCTGTCAGGTGCCTCGATCAGCAGGTGGTGCCCGCCGGCGGCGGCGATCTCGATGGCGTGGGACAGCGGAGCGGTCAGGGCTCGGGTCGGTGGGAGCGGGTCGTCGGAGGAGGGTGTGGTGGGTGCTTCGGGTCGGCGGAGCGCGGTGTCGTCGCCTGCGAGCCAGGCGGCGACCTCGGCCAATGTCGTGGCACCGAGCACGTCGATGTCGTCGACGAGCGCGGCCTGGGCCAGGGCGGCGGTGGGCACGATGACGCGGTGGAGGCCGTGCGCGCGGGCGGCTTGGACGGCGGGCAGGATCCCCGGGACGGGATGGAGGCTGCCGTCCTGCCCGAGTTCTCCGAGCACGGCGGTGCCGGACAGGCGCTTCGCCGAGACCTGGTGGGTGGCGGCGAGCACCGCGACCGCTACGGCGGCGGCGTCGGGCTCGGATCCCGCGGGGTCGATGTGCACCTCGACGCTGTGGCCACGGCTTCTCGGGGTCGAGTTGATCAGGGCGGCTCGGACCCGGTCGCGCAGCTCGCAGCCGTCGCTCCGGGGCCTGCCGATCAGGTCGAGTGCGGGTCGTGGACCGTCGGTGAGGGTCGCGGTGAGGGTGAGCAGGTGGCCGGTCAGGCCGTGCAGGAGGACGGTGTGGACGGTGGGCATGACGACTTCTCCTGTCCAACAGTGAGTGGTTGACGGGTCTCCGCTGCGAGTTCGCCGCCGTGGAGCGCGCAGACAGGAGGGCGGTGCCGGGGGCAACCGCTGTTTGTTTGCCCCCCGACCCCGCCCTCCTGTAGGTCTCGCGGCGCGGCGGCGGACGTCCCGGCGGAACGGAACTCAGGTGCCGTCGGGTGTGATGTGGCGTGGGTGTCGGCGTCCCCAGGCGATGCCGTCGCTGATCGCCCGTTCGCGTTCCGTCTCGCTGTAGGCGCCCTCGGCCACGTGCCGGTCCGACGCGGCGCACAACGTCTTGGCGATCAGTGCCTTGTCCAAGCCCGGGAGCCGCCCCATCCGGGCGGCGGCGCGCAGCAGCGAGTAGCGGCGGGTCCCAGGTAGCGCGGTGCGGACGCGGTGCGCTTCGTCGGACAGTGCGGCGCGGGCGTAGACGTCGACGTCGCCGTCCCGCAGGGCCACCAGGGTGTCGGTGGGTTCCGGTGGTGTCAGTGCGTCGGCCAGCCAGCGCGGCAGCGGCGCGATAGGTGCGTCGACGACCGCCGCGTAGCGGCTGGCTCCGATCCGTGCGCCTGCCGCGAGGACGTAGCCGTGGTGGGCGCGGGTGTCGACCAGCTCGCCGAGTCTGCCGTGGGTGTTGTGCAGGCGTGTGCCCGTGGGCTCGCTGAAGTACAGGTGCAGGCCGTTGTTCGGGGTACGGACCGTGTAGGTGGCCCACGGCACCCGCTCGCCCGCAGCTGCCGCCGCCCTGGCGAGGGTGTGCTTGCCGTGGCCCGCGACCCGGTGGCCGTGGCCGGTGCCGTCGTCGAGGTCCAGCACGACCAGCCCGGCCGGGCCGGTGGCGATCGCCGGGTTGGCGTACGGGTGCTCGGTCCACCACCCGGTGATCCGGTCCGGGTCGGTGCACGCCCAGCGTTCCCATTCCGGGACGGCCGGTCGCTTGTCACCCGGGCGGGCGGGGAACACCGGCCACCCGCGGCGGATGGCGGCCAGCGCCGCCTCGACCAGCGGATGCTCGGTCACGGCACCGCCCCGTCGGCGGCGACCGACAGGCCGTCGAGCTCGACGTCGGCTACCGCGGTGGCCAGACGGGCGGGTCCGTCGCGCAGCAGCTCGTGCACGCCCACCGACAGCGTCGAGGTGATCGGCCCGGGCACCCCGTAGACCCGGCGGCCCAGCGACGCCGAGGTGCGCGCGATCGCAGCCGCACCGCTGCGCCGACCTGCCTCCACCACGACGGTCGCCCCGCCCAACGCGGCCAGCAGGCGGACGCGCGCGGCGAACCGGTGTCGAGCCGGCGCTGCCCCGACCGGGTACTCCCCCACCAGCAACCCGCCCCGCTCGGCAACGTTGTCCAGCAGCACCGCGTGCCCGGCCGGATAGGGCCGGTCCACGCCGCAGGGCAGGACGACCACCGTCGGCCGCTCTGCGATGAGCGCGCCGCGGTGGGCCGCGCCCTCGATGCCGTACCCGCCCCCGCCCACCACCGTCACCCCGGCCTCGGCGAAGTCGAACCCGAACTCGGCGGCGACGTGGTTCCCGTAGCCGGTGGCCGCCCGTGACCCGGTGACGGTCACCGACGACGCCGTGAGCTCGGCCAGCGACGCGGTGCCACGCACCCACAGCGCCAACGGCGGCGTCAGACCTCCGGCCTCCAGGCAGGCCAAGCGCTCACGGGGCCATTCGGCGTCCTCCGGGGTGAGCAGCCGCACCTGACCACGATCCAAGGCCTCGAGATCGGGTCCGATGTCGGCGTCAGGCCGGTTGACCTCCGCCGCCACCGCGGCCGGTGCCGTGCCCGCCCGGATCGCGGCTGCGACCTCGACGACCCCGACCGTGGCGACGAAGTCGTGCGCCGCCGGAGCCGGAGGCTCGGCGACGCGTTTGATGTAGAGCAACGCATGCAGTTCCGATCGGTCCAAAGACATGATCCACTCCCTGTCGGGTCGAATGACTGGCGGAAACTCAGGAGGCGGTCTGGCCCAGGTAGGCGACACCGGCCGCGTCGCAGGCGAGCGCGAACGCCTCGTCCACGCGGTGCTCGGAGTCGGCCAGCGCGGGTCGGTGGCGTTGGTCCACGCGGCGGGGAACCCAGCGGTCGCCTTGTCCAGCGCCTGGGCCGGCGCGGGAACGTAGAACTCCTCGATCTGCGGGTACCGCGTGCCGCACCGCGCGCGCAGCCACAACCGGCTGTGCACGTCGGTGTCCGCGTGCCGACGCGGGCTGCCCGGGATGACCGCATCTCGCACCGGGCAGGCTGACCAGTCGTGCGACTTGATGCATGACGTCGCCGACGACGCGCCTTGCAACGTGCGCCTGGCGCGGGATCTGCTCGGGCCAACCGCGCAGCGTCACCGGTGTGGGGTGACGAGCGCGCCAGGATCACGCCCACCTCGGCTGGTGCTCGACCTGGTCGATCGACGGCACTGCAGCACCGTTGTGGGCCGCACACACGATCTCAGCGGGCTCCTACCCGGAGGAGCGCCCGGCCAGCCCATCAGCGCCAGGCAACTCAGGCGCCGACTGCAGGAACTCGGCATCCGGGGGCGGCACACCCGCAACACCGCAATCATGGACCTTTCCGCACAACTGCCAGCATCTGTGCTCGCCGAACTGCTCGGCCTGCACGTCACCACCGCCATACGCTGGACCCAACTCGTAGGCAACACGCGGCCCGCCTACGCCGCCGAGATCGCTCATCGGAAGACTCGACCTACCTCGAACCATCATCAAGAATCAAGGGCTGTCGTCAGGGGCACCCAGTTGAGCCACCTGCTTAGCCGAATGAGGATTGGGGGCGGTCTCGCTAACGTCGGGGTTTATGTTGCTGGAGAACGTAACGCGGGGGCCGTGGCACCTGTGGGTCGACGGCGGCTACCTCGCCGCGCCGAGATTGGCCGACGACCGATCCTGGCCGCTGACCACCGTGGACGTCCGGCCGGGGGTGCTGTTCGATTTCAGCGTGGAGTCGTCCCGCGACTCGGAGGTCGACGCCTACCTGACCGACACCGCCACGCAACGGCCCTTGCTGGTCGACTCCGATGCGCTGGCGCTCGCCCCGCCTGGCAAGACTGGCACCCTCTTCACGCTCTACCAGCGTCGGGCCACGGCGCTGTCCATCAAGGGCGGCCCTCCTGGCGCACGGTGGACGGTGGTCCACGACGGGGTGAGAAAGAAGCTCGCCGTGAGTCGGGCGAGCGGCGTGGAACCCGCGCTGTTGACTCTCGTCGGTGGGGCGCTCAATAGGACGCTATTCCCCGTGCCGCCGTTCTGGCGCCGCCGGCTGGGCGACGCGGCGTCCGGGGCGCCTGCGATGTTCGGCGGCTACCGGATCAGCAGTGGTCGAGGCCCGTTCCTGACCTGCCTGGATGGGTTGACCGGGCATGTGGTGTGGACCTTCGACGGCGATCCGGCCACGAGTCCGGTCGCGGTGAGTTGGGTGACCCGCACCGCCGTCGCCGCTGCCGGCAAGAAGGTGCACGCGGTGTCGCTGGACACGGCGAAGGCCGTGTGGTCGTTCGAGGCGGCGACCACGATCACGGCCCGGCCCCGCGCGTTCGCCGACGACGTCTACGTCACGACCACCGGCGGCGTGCTGCACGCCCTGTCGGCGCATGACGGTACGCAGCGCTGGAAGTTCGAGGCCAAAGGACTGCATGGCACTCCGGCGATCAGCGGCCGTACAGTCGTGGTGGGGTCTACCGCCGGATCGGTGTACGGGGTGGACAACCGCACCGGGACACAGCGGTGGCTTCACGACGCGGGCTCGGCGGTCAGCGAGATCCTGACCGACGAATCGGGCATCTACTTCGGAACCACTAGCGGAAAGGTGTTCGCGCTCAATCCGGAATCGGGGCAGCATCGGTGGACCGGGGCACAATCGGAGAACGCGACGATCACCGCGCGTCCCGTACGGCACAACGGGATGGTCATCGCGGCTGCGGTGGGCAGCATGGTCGAGGCGTACGACGAGTGGACCGGCGAGCGGCTCTGGACGGGGCCGACCCGGTCCACGCAGCCGGTTGGTCTCGCGGTCGCCGACGACGTCCTCTACGAGACCGACGGTGACATGCTCTGGGCTTCGGAAGTCACCCGGACCGGGATGTCGCGTGTCCTGGACGGCCGCCGAGTCGGCACGCCGGTGAGCGCGCCCACCGTGTTCTCCGGTTCGGTGCACGTCAACACGTACATGGGATCCGGCTTCGCCTTTCCGGGCAAGTCGACCACCGCGCTGATGTCCCCGCTGGACATGGCGGTCGCGCTGATCGCCGCCACAGCGGCCGAGCGTGTCGAGAAGGACCAGCGTCCACCGCTGCCGCCCGACTGGAAGGTGTTGGGGTACTGGAGCGGTAGCGCCAAGTTCACCTCTGTTGTCGTCGCCCGGCTGCGGCTGCCGTCCGACGACCGCGAGGTCGGGCTGGTCGCGTTCGGCACTCGGCCCGGCGCCGCGCCCGCCGCCTACAACCCGGCCACGGCGAAGCTCGTCGAACTACCCGACACCATCCTCGGCCCGGGGCACGTCAACCGGTCCAAGGTCACCGACCACGTCCTCGCGGACTACCAGAGCCACCGGATGACGCTGCTCACGATGGTGCCCCGCGACAACGCCGAACTGCTGATCACCGGCTACGGCCAGGGCGGTGCTCTGGCCGTGCTCGCGGCGCTGGACTTCCGGCTCGCCAAGCGGCACGACACGGACGGGATTCGCGACGTCACGTGCGTGACCTTCGGCGCGCCGCCCACGGGCGACGCGGTGTTCGCGTCGGTGCACCGGCGCGTGGTGCTCACGTCGTACCGGGTCGTGCTGCCCGGTGACCCGGTGGTGAACAGCCTCGGCAAGGGGTGGGCACACGTGGGGGATCAGGTCACCGTAGGCCAACACTTGCCCACGGGTGCGGTCACCGATCCGCTCGGCCGGTACCGCTACGCGCTCACGGGCGTGGTGTGATGACGATCGACTGGACCAAGGCCGTCGAGATGGCCCTGTACGCGAGCGAGGCATACAAGTCGTACTACGAAGACGCTTTCTTCCGCACAGGGTACCAACGGATCGACCGCGTGTTCCGTCAGGCCGCCAACCGGGAGACGTGGCTGAAGGACAACGCCTACAAGGCCATCGAGAACGCCGCCGGGACATCCCTGGACACGCGCTTCATGGGCATCGTCACCACGGCCGCGGACGGCTCGCTGGTGGTCGCGTTCCGGGGCTCGGAGACGCGGGGCGACTGGGCCACCAACCTGAGCGGTTTGTGGCCGTTCTGGACCGACAAGGACTGGTTCGGCGCCTCCCTCGAGTTCGCGGCCTGGCAACCGATGCTCGCCAATCCCGACAAGTTGTTGGTGCACAAAGGGTTCCTGGCGAGGTACCAGCTGTTCCGGGACTCCGTGCGGCGTCATGTGGAGGCCGCGTTCGGGCCGGGGTCCAAGCCGCCGAACCTGTACGTGACGGGGCACAGCCTCGGAGGCGCGCTAGCCACGATCTGCGCCCTGGACGTCGCCACGTCACCGGGTGTCCTGCTGCCGAGACCGATTCTCTACACCTTCGGCGCGCCACGAGTCGGCGACCAAGCGTTCGCGCGGGCGGTCCAGGACCGGGTGACCGGCTACCGGATCTGGAACCGCCAGGACAACGTGACCCAGTTCCCGCCTCGCGGCTACCTGCCGGCACCGGACGCCACCAAGTGGGTGGACTACGAGCACGTGGGGACCGAAGGAGTGCTGGGGTCCGACGGCATCGAAATCGGGGCGCACTACCTGGACACCTACTACGAGGAGTGCGTCCTGCGCGGCCCGGAGTACCGGGTGCGGGCGGGCGCGCGACTGAAGCCGAACGACCGGATCACCAGCCTCACAGTGCGGATCAAGACGGCGAACTCGTGGGGCGCGGGGACGAACAACGACGTCTTCATCGACCTGCTCGGCACGCGGTGGGGGCCGCTGGACCGGTGGGGCAACGACTTCGAGGCCGGAGCGACGGGCGAGTACGACCTGTTCGCTATGTTCCCCGACAAGGTCACGGGGAAGTCGTGGACCGGCCGCGACCTCAAGGACGTCGGCCTCTTCCTGGGCAGTGGCCCCGCCGACCACTACAACTTCTTCACCCATGCCTGGACGCCGAGTTGGATCGAGATCGAGGTGAACGGCAAGAGCCTGCCCAAGGCGTTCGTGGTCGGAACTCTGACCATCGGGAACAGGTACGCGTTCGGATCGCTCGAAGGTGACGCACCCTGAGTGGAGCGCGAGCAAGCCTCATATGACAGCGGTGGTGAAACGATGTGTGGGCAATCCGATCGAGGGCCGTCAAATACATCTGCACGGTGGTCGGGCAGTTGAAGAAGGCCTGGTTCATCACCGAGCACGGGACGCTGCGCGTCACCACGCGGCCGGAGTGCCTGGCGTAGGCCAAGCATCACGGAGCAGCGACCGGGCGTGCGTGCGTTGGCTCGATGTGCATGCGGTGGATACCGGCGGTAGATTCCGCGCCCATCCCATAGGACCAGATGTACGGGATGGGCGTCGCAGCGTTGTCGTATGGAGGTTTCCTCCTCATAAAGGGTCCCCGGTGTCAGAGATAGGGTCGGCGTGCGGTCGTCCAACTGGCAATTCCTCCGTTGCACCGCACGGTTTGAGCCAGCACGACCGCATCACCACACTCGGTAGAACCGTCCGATTTAGACGCTGAGAAGATCGAAGGCTTCCTGTTTGCGTTTGAGGACTCCGCTGCCGGTGAGCACGCGCAGCGCTCGTGTGTTGGCGTCGCGGGCGGGCTCGTAGTGGTCCAGGTACTCGGTGATCGCCTGCAATCCGGCCCAGCGGGTGCCGCGGATGTTGTGCTGGGTTCCGGCGTCGGTCCACAGCCGCATCAGCTGGTGGCGGCGACGGTCGGCGTTGAACCGGGTGCGGGGCGGGGCGGTGGCGTCGTTGACCGGCCACAGGACCTCGACGACCTCGCGGAACTCCTCCGTGGACAGCTCGGCCTCGATCATCCGGCCAGCCTGTTGTTCGAAGGCCTCGGCATAGCCGTACATCAGCCGCAGCTTCGACCTGATCTCGGCGACGTCGATCGTGGCGTTGCGGGTGTGGCGGATGGCCACCGACGCGACCTGGTCGCGGATCACCATCGGGAGCTGGTTGGCGCACAACACCCGAAACGGCACCAGACTGACCCGGAACGCGGCGCTGCCGTCGTGGGAGTTGAACACCACCAGGTACAGCTCCACCGGGTCGAGCCCCGCCACACTCAGGGCGTCGGGCAGTTTCATCGTCACGAAGGTGCGCCGGCCCTCGTCGATCGCCCCGGCGTGCGCGAACCCGCCCGCGCCGGACTCGGCGACCAGGGCGTCCAGGAGAGCGGCCTGGTCCTCGTTCTGCCGCACCCCGTAGCCGACACCGACCGAACTCAGGTAGCGGGTCGCGCCGGTCCTCGGGTCGGTGCGCGCGAGCATCACCTGGTCGGGGTTCCCGATCCGCCTCGGCCCGTCCGGTGTCTCCTCCACACCGATCTGCGCGAGCTTGCGGATGTTCCACCCGGTCAGCCGTGCGGCCTCCAACGCGCTCATCGCGCCGCGGTGGCCGGTGACCGACGTTCCGACCTGGTGCCAGGCGCTGTGCCGGTAGGGATAGAGGTGGGTGCCTTCCGATGACGGGTACATGGTGTCGTCCTTTCTGAGCACGGCGACGGGCTCGGACCGCTGTGCGGTCCGAGCCCGTGACGGTTGCGGAGGTGGCTAGCTCGCCTGCTGCAGGTCCTCGGCGGACAGGGTCTCGGTGTCCAGCCCGGTGTCAGTGCCGACGTGGGCGTCGGCGGCGGGGTCGTTGACCAGCCGCTCGACCCAGTGCAGCCGGATGCCCCAGTCGGCCAGCGCGGCGAAGTACCGCTTCTGCTCCGGCGTGGGGTTGCGCCAGGTGTCGACGCTGGTGGAGGCCTCGAACGCCGCGACGACCACGGCCAGGCTGATCATGGTGGCTTGGTTGGCGCTCGCCTTGCCCAGGCCGGTGACCAGCGGGTTGGGCTTGCCGTACTTGGGTTCCTTCAAGCCCAGCAGGGTGCAGGCGAACCGGTGTTGCGTCTCCATGCCGCGCCGGATCTCGTGCCCGCCCTCGGCGAGGCTGCGGGCGAGGAACTGGGCGACCAGCCGGGGCGGGGTCTTGCGCTGCACCAACTCGGCCAACTTCTTGCGCCGCACCGTTTCCGCGGCACGCCACGCCTTGTTGTTGCGCACCACCCGCGCCCGCTCCGCGCGCTTCTCCGCCGTCCACTCCTCCTTCACCCCGCCCGAGACCGATGCGCTCCAGCTGTCGACGTGGCCGTGCCGTTCCCAGTCCCGGCAGACGAATACCGCCGTCGCCACACCCTCGACGTTGTTCGTGGTGACCATCGCCCCATGGCCAGGGCACGAGGAGTGCGAGGCGGGGTCGTCACCGAGCGGGGTGCGGTCCTCACGGCTGCGGTGCAACCGGTCCAGCCGCCGCGCCCCGACCGGGAGCGAATCGCCGACCACCACGACGCCCTCTGCTTCCAGCTCTCGGCTCAGCGCCTCCCGCGCCTCACGGAGCTGCCGCTCCTGCCGCCACTCGGCCAGTTCGTGGTCGAACGCCTCGGGCTCGGTCGACAGGGTGTCCATCAGATCGGCGTAGGCCTCGCCGTCGTCCTCGAAGTCGGCCAACCCCGCGGCCTGCTCCAGGGTCAGCTGCGGGAACTCGGTCAGCGTCGCGGCGACCGCCGTGCTGCGGCGGGCCTTCAACCCGGCCTCGACCACCTCCGGCTGGAGGCTGAGCTGCGCCGCGATGTCCTCGGTCGACAAGCCGAACAAGGTCATCTGCTCGAACAGCCTGATCCGGTCGGCCGTGGTGTAGCCGCTGCGGACCTCGTTGGCCAGCCAGTGGTCGCGCAGCACCTCCCACTCCGCGACGTCCTCGGACTCGGTGACCAATACCGGGATCACCGGGTGCTTCTCGACCAGCGAGCACGCGATGATCGTCCGGCAGTGCCCGTCCCGGACGCGGATCCCGCCTTCGGGCGTCGGGTTGGCGATCACCGGGATGCTCACACCGTGCTCCCGGACACTCTGGTACAGCTCCGGGTTGTCCTGCTTGATGTCGACGATCGTGCGCGAGTTCCGGTCGGTCAGCAGCGTGCGCGGATCCAGCAACTCGAACCGCGTGTTCTTCCACGTCATGGTGGCCACAGCGGGCTCCTCCTCGTGACAGGCGAAAGGACCGCAGGCGGCAACTGCACCGGGCGATGGGCGAACACCGTGACGCACCCACCGGCCTGGCGGTCCTGGACACGCCTCGACCGCCACGGGGCTCTGTGGTCCGTGGCGGGCGGGGCTCACGTGCCCCAGGACGGCGGCGGGGGCCGTGTCACACCGCGAGCAGCGCGAGTGCCGGGTTCTGCCCGACCGAAGGGAGGAAGCAGCAGAACCCGGCACTCGCGCCGCGGTTGACACGACCCCCGCCGCCGTCCAGCGTGACCAGCCCTGCCCGCCACGGACCACAGAGGCCGGCTCACTGTCATCTGCGACGAAGAAGCACGTCGGCCGGGCGTTGTCCCACGGCCACACCGATTCCGACCCACACCGCCCCTGCGAACAACGCCAACATGGTGGCCAGCAGAACGCTCGAAGGACGAGGTGGTGACTGTGTGCGGTTTCGCGCAGCCGCCGCAGGCCCAGACGCGGCGGCGCTTGCGCTCGCGCCTGCACCCGGTCGAGGGACCTGCCGGATGGTGTCGGCCACCTTGCGTAGTCGGGTCGCGATCGGCTGTCCCTGCCAGACAAGGACATCGAGACGGGCGTCCGTGGAGTCGGCCAATCTCGCGAACGCGCCGTCGCAGGAGCACACGGTGAAGTGACGACAACCTCTGGCATGCATCCCCACCGCGTGTGCGATCAGGGCCTCCTCGGCGGCGTCCGGGCCGGGTTCGACCGGTATCGGCACGACGCCGAGCGCGGTCAGGGTCGCGGCGATCGCATCGCTGGAGGGAGGGCGCTTGGCAAAGGCCGCCACGATGTGGTCGTGGAGTCCGGCGGCGTCCACCAACGCCACCACCTTCGACCGCAGCGCGGCCGGCTTGCCGAGGGTGCCGACGACGTTCTCCAGGTCGATCAGCAGTACTCGGCCGGTGGTCGGCATCGCGAGTCAGTCCATTCTTCCGGCGCCGATGGCGGCGACAACATCGTCGATCCACCGCGAACCCTGCCGGCAGGCCAGTTGACACGACCGGGTGATCCTCGACGGAGGACCGGACGTTCCGCCGGAGTGCCCGCACCGGCGGCCGCTTCGGTTCGTCAGGTGGGAGGCAAATGCCCCCGCAACGTTGTTGCCCCCTTACCTCCACAGGGCAGCGCCCCTCACAGTGGCCGGGCCGGAGTGGTGAACAGGCTGGAGGTGATGGCGATGTCGGGAGGACGGGCCGGGTGTCGAGGCGGTGGCACGTGACGAAGGAGGAACTTGAGTTCGTCACCTGGCTGAGTCGGGTCAACCAGGACCTCGGGCGCTACATCGTCCGGCTCATGGACGAGACGAACCCGTTGTGCACCACCGAGTACACCACCGACGTGGGCCAGGTCGCGACCGACCTTGCGCACGCGCTCACGGAGGCTGCTCAGGTGATCAGGAACGGGGCGCGGACACCGCCTCGCCAAAGTCGCGGTTCAGGCCAACGTGCTCTCCATGCGCAGGCCGCCACCGACCACACGCCTGGGCAACCCGACCTCAACCACGAACACAGCGGCGCGCACCTGCACGCCATGTCGGCAGCCGCCGGCACACCCGACACCGGCTCCCACGACCCTGACCGACTCTGAATCAGGCGGAAGACCCTTGTACCACGCGAACGACAACCGATCGCCCCTCTGGGCCTACATCGAGGAGAACCTGGCCGAGCTCGGTCTGGTCCCCGCCCAACTGGCGGATGCGCTGGGCATCCACCGCAGCCGGTTCACCGACTGGAAGCGCGGCAAGTCGATGAGCGTCGAGACGGCGCGGGCAATGGCGAAGTTCCTCGGCAAGCCCATTCTCGACATCCTGGTCGTCAGCGGTGTGCTCACCGCGGAAGAGGCGAATCCGAGCGGTACCCGCGAGCGCTCTACGAGTACAGCGACTCCGCGCTGGTGTTCGAAGTGAACCGCCGACTGCACGCGCGACGACAAGCCGGTGCCGGCGAACCGCCGTCCGACGGTGAACCCGAAGTCACCCGGTGAGCCGTGCCAGCTCGTCGGCGATGAACCGCCAGTCGAACGTGGCGAGACCGTCCGGCCCGCGCCCGGTGATGGCGTCGGGGTCGAGCACCTTCACCCTGGCGGCCGTCAACCTGGTGATGCTCTCGTCGTAGGCCGGGTGCGCGCGCAACAGTGCCTTGACGCAGGGGGCGGCGAGGATCGGCACGTCCGCCGACAACAACTCGTTGAGCACACCCAGCGCCACCGAGTCGCTGAACCCCGCCGCCCACTTGTTGATCGTGTTGAACGTCAACGGCGCCGCGACCACCGCGTCCGCGCGCGGCAACGACATGTCCTCACCCGGCGGTCGCGCCGCCACCCGGACCAGGCACCCGGTCCGGGTGCCGATCGTGTCCAGGTCCACCCAGGACGCGGCCGTCGGGGTGGCGATCAGCACGACCTCCCAGCCCGCCCGCGTCAGCAGCTCGACCATGCCCTCGATGCGCAGAACAGGCGGTGCGGCCGAGCACACCAGGTACAGCCACCGCCGGGCGGTCACGCGAGGACACCGACCCGACCGGCCAACCCCCGCAACCCCGGGACCGCCTGGCGACGCTCACGACTCATCAGGTCCTCCAGGACTCGACGGGCGGTGCGGCTGGTGCCCAGCAGCTCCGGCGCGATCCGCTCGGCTTCGAGCAGGTGGATGACCGCCTCCGCGTCCCGCTTGCGCTGGCCGTGCGCCCAGGCGTTGTCCAGGTGGTACTGGCCCTGGCGCCCGTGCAACCCCTCGGGCATCGCCGTCAGGTCGAGCTGTTCGCCCAGCGCCAGCACGGTGTCGGGGTCCTCCAACGCGACCGCGGCCGACATGCGGTGGATCTTCACGTTGGTCGGCCCGAACGCGCTGAACCCGATGTTGCCGTCCCGGCCCAGCCGCCGCGCCAGCAGCTCGGCGTGGTCCAACCGCGCCCGCGCCTCCGCGGCGTCGGCTCGCCGGGCGGCGATGATCGCGGCGATCAACGTCAGGGACCCGCGCCAGGTCAGCCCGGCCGGATCGTCACCACGGACCAGATCCGCCGACTCGACCGCGTTGTGCTCCGCGTCCTCGATCCCGTCGAGCTTGAGCAGCGCACAGGACAGTTGGTAGGACGCGGCGGCCCGACCGATGGCGTCCTCGGCTTCCTCGGCGGACGACAGGGCCTTGTCGGCGGCGGCGTACGCGGCCACACCGTCACCCAGCTTGGTCGCCAGCTTCGCCCGCAACGCCAACACCCCGCTGCGCAACCTCAACGCCCGTCGGTGCTGATCCCCGGAACTGTTCTCGCACAGAGCGGCCACCGCCTGGAGCACATCGGGCAGACCGACCTCCACTGCGTGATACCGCGCCGCCTGGTAATCCCGGTGCAACGCGTCCAGCGCCGCCGCTATGAACCGCCCAGCACCCCGACGACCAGCCGATCCTGCCCCAGGGTCGAGCGGCACCGCACCCACGCGATTCCGTTGCCGCAACCGGCGCTGCTCCTGTCGGGCTTGCTCGTACAGCGAGAGCAACCTGCCGCCACCACCCTGAGCGGCGTCGATCGCAGCCACCAGGTCCCGCGAAGGGAGGTTGTGTCCTTCACGCTCCGCCATCGACACGTACTGGCGGGTGTAGCCGATACGAGCCGCCAGCTTCGCCTGACTCAGACCACCCCTCAGGGACTTGATCTCCTGCCGAAGACGTGCGGCAGCCGAAACCGTCTCCTCGATGGGCCGGCGCTCCTGGTTCATGACTGCCCCCGTCCGGTCGCTCGCACACACGACCATGCCGGACACTGTAAGTAGTCGATGTGGCTCGTTGCGTCATCGTAGCCCGCGATCGCTACTAATCGGACCATCGGCGCGCACCACACGCACAACGTCCTGTTTGCACGCGCTACACTCTGCGCATGTGCCCGGCCAACGACACATCACCCCAGCTGTGGAACTACGTCGCGTTCCAGTTGAGCGCCCGAGGACTCTCCAGCGGAGACCTCTCCAGGGCCACCGGCATCAACCGCAGCCAACTCAGCACCTGGCGACGCGGAGGCAAGATCACCATCGACAGCGCCCGCACACTCGCCCGCTTCTTCGAATGCCCCCTGCTCGAAGTCCTGGTCGCGGCCGGACTGATCACCGCCGACGAAGCCGAGCTCCGCCAAGCCCAACCGGACCTGGCCGCGATCAGCAACACCGCACTCGCAGCCGAACTCCACCGCCGCCTCACCACCGCCACGACCAGCGCCGACCGCCGCCCCAGCCACGTTGGTTGACCAAGCAGGACCGGCTTCGGCTTCTGGAAACCGCCGATCGGGTGAAGACCGCCAGGGCGGCTCAGCGTGAGCATGAACGGGTGCGCGAAGAGGTAATGCGACTGCCATGCCGCTGTGGCCTCAGGACGGGCGGCTGAGATTCGGCCAGCTGGCCAGCGTCCCGGTTCCGCACAGCGGTGAGGGGTTCGCCTCATGGGTCGCTCCTTCGGCGGCTGCGCACAAGATCCCGATCGACCAGATGCTGGGGTGTCTGGGCTTGCCTGCCAGTGTGTCGGCGGTGCGCTACGGCGTGGAGTTGACCCGCCAGGCACTTGGAGGTCGGTGACGGCCGTGACGTGCCTCGACGAGCAGCAGGTACGGGCAATGCTCCTGGCAACCGATGGGCAGGGCGCCCGTCCCCGCTTGTGGCTTGGAGTTGGAACCGGTCGCCACGCCGGCCCCCGGGCGACCGGGTCGGCTGTGTAACCGGACTGCGTCGCGCAGGAGCCGACGGCCTGGAAGGGGGACTGGCGGTTTCTCACCGTCGTCGCGTGCGCCGAACCTCGGCTTGACTTGCACAGTTGGTGTCCTGCTTGCTGGGCACCCATTCAGATCGGCCGTCAGCCGCGTTACCTCAGCACTTGTGGAGGGCCGTCGACCGAGTTTTGCGGCGCCGGTCGCTCGACAGACCTAGCGCCCACGGGCGCGGCCGGACCAGCCCCCACGAGTGAGGCAGGGCTTCGGCGGTCTGGTGGACGGCGAAGCATGGCTCGTCGTTATGCAGCAGTGACCTGTGTCTGAACTCGGCCGTCGGGCGCGTTACTGGAGTTGCTGCAACGGCCGCGCGCGACCATTACCGTGACTGTCACGCTGGGTCTGAGGATGATGACACAGGGAGACGGTGGGGAGGGTGTGCGGGGTGGAAGTACGGATGCATGTGATCTGCCAAGACGCGGACACTGAACGGGAATCGCTGTTGCAGTGGTTGTGCTTGGAGGACGAACTGCGCGGCCGGGTGACTGTCGAGCAGCCCGAGCCGGTACCTGGTCAAATGGGGGGCTGGTCGGACGTGCTGGTCGCCGCGCTGGGTGGCGGTGGCGCGGTGGCCGTACTGGCCGGTGCGATATCGACGTGGCTGGCCCACCGCCGACCGGACGTTGAGATCGAGGTCACCGGTCCTGACGGGCGCAGCGTGAGGCTCAGCGTGAATGACGCCCGACACACCGACGCTGCCGACGCCGTGCGGCGCGCCCTCGACACGGTAGGCCCCGGACGTGCCCTTGATGAAGGACAGGCCGGTTGAGGTGAGGCTGCCCGACCCGCACAGATCACGGGCGCTGCTGTTCGGCGCGAGCGAGTTCACCGACCCGGGACTGCCTGGCCTACCGGCGGTGCGCAACAACTTGGCCGACCTGGCCACGTTGTTGACCAGCCCGTCGGGCACAGGCCTGCCTGCGTCACATTGCGTGGTGCTGGCCGACGAGCCCAGCGCCGCGGTGATCGGTGGCCACCTTCACTCCTTGGCGGCTGAAGCGGAGGACCTACTGCTCGTCTACTACGCTGGCCACGGTGTAGTCGGGCCGGATGGTGAGTTGTACCTGTCCCTGCCGGGCACCCGGAGAGACCGTGGCATGGTGGCCTGGACCAGCCTGCCATTCTCGCTGCTGCGCCGGACTTTGGCGGAGGCGGGCGCCAGCAACCGGGTGCTGATCCTGGACTGCTGCTTCTCCGGTCGGGCCGTTGATGCCATGGCGGACACCGCCTCTGCGGTGGCTGGGCAGGTGGAGATCGCTGGAACCTGCACGCTCACCTCGTCCCCCGCCAACCAGGTGTCCCTCGCACCGGCCAGCGCGACGCACACTGCATTCACCGGGGAGCTACTGAAGGTGCTCCGCCACGGCGCGCCAGACCGCACCGGGCCGCTAACGCTGCGCGAAATCTACGAGCATCTGGCGCGCGAGCTGCCACGCCAGGGACTCCCCCGCCCAGAACAGCGCAACACCCGCACAGTCGCCAATCTCGCGCTTGCCACGCCGCAACCACCCGACCAGACGCCGGATTACGAGCAGAAGTTGCAGCACGCCGCCGACGCCGGGGACACCGTCGCCATGATCAGGCTCGGCCTGCTGCTCTGGCGGCGGGGTGATCTTGAGGGGGCCGAGGATTGGCACCGGAAGGCGGCTCACACCGGTCACACCGGCGCGATGAACAACCTCGGCCTCCTGCTGGAAGCGCGGGGGGATCTTGAGGGGGCCGAGGGATGGCTTCGGAAGGCGGCTGATGCCGGGGTCGCCAGCGCGAAGACCAACCTTGGCCTCCTGCTGCAACGGCAGGGTGATCTTAAGGGGGCCGAGGGATGGCTTCGGAAGGCGGCTGATGCCGGGGACGCCAGCGCCATGGCCAACATTGGTGTCCTGCTGGAAGCGCGGGGTGATCTTGAATGGGCCGAGGGCTGGTATCGGAAGGCGGCTGATACCGGGGTCGCTGGCGCCATGGTCAACCTCGGCGCCCTGCTGGAAGGGCGGGGGGATCTCGAGGGGGCCGAGGTCTGGTATCGGAGGGCTGCCGACACCGGCCACACCGACGCAATGAACAACCTCGGCATCCTGCTGAAAGAACGGGGAGATCTCGAGGGGGCCGAGGTCTGGTATCGGAAGGCTGCCGACACCGGCCACACCCGGGCCATGTTCAACCTCGGCATCCTGCTGGAAGCGCGGGGGAATCCCGAGGGGGCCGAGGCCTGGTATCGGAAGGCTGCCGACACCGGCCACACCCGGGCCATGTTCAACCTCGGCCTCCTGCTGAAAGAACGGGGAGGTCTCGAGGAGGCCGAGGCCTGGTATCGGAAGGCTGCCGACACCGGCCACACCGACGCCATGACCAACCTCGGCCTCCTGCTGGAAGGGCGGGGTGATCTCGAGGGGGCCGAGGTCTGGTATCGGAAGGCTGCCGACACCGGCCACACCCGGGCCATGTTCAACCTTGGCGTCCTACTGAAAGGGCGGGGTGATCTTGAGGGGGCCGAGGCCTGGTATCGGACGGCGGCAGACGCCGGCCACACCTGGGCCATGAACAACCTCGGCGCCCTGCTGGAAAGGCGGGGGGATCTCGAGGGGGCCGAGGCCTGGTATCGGACGGCGGCAGACGCCGGCCACACCTGGGCCATGAACAACCTCGGCGCCCTGCTGGAAGGGCGGGGGGATCTTGCGGACGCTGAGGGCTGGTATCGGAGGGCGGTCAACGTCGGTCACGCCGCCGCCATGAACAACCTCGGCCTCCTGCTGAAAGAACGGGGAGATCTCGAGGAGGCGGAGGGCTGGTATCGGAAGGCGGTCGACGCTGGCGAGACCCTCGCCATGAACAATCTCGGCCAGCTGCTGCTAGAGCGCGGGGACATCAGAGGGGCCGAGAGCTACTTCGAGCGCGCGGCCAACGCTGGCCACACCATCGCCATGCACAACCTAGGCCTGCTGCTGCAACGGCACGGGGACTTCAAAGGGGCCGAGGGCTGGTACTGGCAGGCGGCCGACGCCGGTCATATCGGAGCCATGACAAACCTCGCCCTGCTGCTGAAGGAGCGTAAGGATCTTGAGGGTGCCGAGCGCTGGTTCCGGAGGGCGGCCGACGCCGGTCAGGTCGTCGCCATGAACAACCTTGGTGTCCTGCTGGAACAGCGCGGGGACCTTGGGACAGCCTGGGATTGGTACTACCGGGCGGCTGAGGCCGGTCACAGCGGCGCCATGAACAACCTCGGCATCCTGCTGCAACAGCACGGGGATATCACAGGGGCCGAGCACTACTATGCGCGCGCAGCCGCCGCTGGCCACGCCGCCGCCATGAACAACCTCGGCCAACTGCTGCAAGCACGCGGGAATTACGTCGCCGCCATGTATTGGTACCGGAGGGCAACTGAGACCGGCACCACCGTGTGACCACTCCCCGCCCTCCAGCCAAGCATGCTCCTGAACATCACCAACCGGGCTTGACGTTGTTTCGGTATCCCTTCTCCTCGGTAGCCGCATCGTGGGCCTGAACGTCGTGGCACCGGACATCGAGTAGCCCTACAAGTGGGTCGTGCGGGCGGAAGTGCTGCACACCCAAGGCACCCGCACCGTCGACCTGTGCCGGGGGCACAGCGCCAACTTCGCCGACTTCGCGCCGACCGCCGCGGCGAAGGCGATCGCCCAGCACCACGACCGCGCGCCTGCTGAGCATGGAAGTCTCGCTCGGCAAGGTGGTGCCAAGTCCGAGATCAGACTTGTCGAAGACCACCGTGGACGAGCTCACCGTGACCTTCAAGGCGTGGGACTCGCAGCAGCCGGACACCGCCAGCATCACCATCCGGAGGCGGCCGGAGAAGTCGACAGGTTCGACCGAACGTCACGGTCGTTCGCCGACCGGTGGCGGCCTCATACCGACACAAACGCCGACGGGTGACCCTGTCGAGTCACCCGTCGGCGTTCCAGACTGCGTCGCAATTGGGGAAAGACCACGCCGACATGGCCTCAGCCCGTCCCGGCGGACCTCAGGCTTCGGTCGGCGGGGACGTGGTTCAGGGGATCGCGTGCCAACGGGCGGACCGGTCTCCGGTGCGTAGGGATCGGATGCGATAGTGCAGTTCCAGCGCTGCCCGACATGTTATTCCGCGACGGCGGCAATCCGTCGTTGCGATCCTCGCTGGGACGTGCGTTCCAGCGCTGCCCCGCACGGCCTGCATGAACTAACCGACCGATCGGTTTGGAAAACGTCGCATGTCCCATCAACCGGGACGAGACATCAGCCCTCACTTCGGAACCTCCCGGCGTGTCGCACGACGCTAGGGGTTCCGAACGAGCTTGCGGTGGGGCCGTTTGAGCGAACTGATCAAACATGAACGTACTTCGCGTAGTGACCCCAGCACCTACGGCGCGTGCTGGCAGGCCATTGTTTCGCCGACATCCGACCACCGAGACGTCTGAGTGGCATAACCCAACGGCGGGCTGAGGTGGCGGGCCGAGCGTTTCACACTCCTGAACCCTGACGCTTTCCGCAGGTCGTAGGACTGCGACTGGGAGGCAAAAGCGATCCGTGGTCGATTTGCCTCCTTCTGCATCGAGCGCCTCCGCTGCTCGTATTGGTGCCGAGGCGCACAGATGCGGCGCGAGGAGGCACGGGTGGATGACGTGGGCAGGATGGCCGCTCGGCTTCGGGGGTTGACCGAGGTCGAGCTAGCGCAGGTGCAAGCAGAGCTGCTGGATGTGGTGGAGTACCGGAAGTCCGGGTTAAGCCTGAACTCGGTGATCGGGTGTCCACTCGATTGCGGCTACTGCGTGCGGCACGTGTTCGGCAACTTCGGGATGAAGGTTCCGCGCGAGGTGGTTGGACCGGAGCAGGCCGTGGCGGCGCTGACCGGGCACCGGTACTTCCGGCCGCATCTCACGCCGGTGCAGCTGATGAACCGGGCGACCGATCCGATGCTGCCGGTGGTGAAGCCGCACGTGTTCGAAGTGTTGCGCCGGCTGGACGAGCAAGGGTTCACCAACCACGTCCTGCTGATCACGCGGTGGCGGGTCGAGGAGGAGGACTGCGCCCGGCTGAACACCCTACGACAATTGCGGGTGACGCTGTTGGTCACCCATTCGGGGATCGAGGACGAGCGTATCGAGCCGGTCGACTCGGGTGTCGCCGCGCGGTCGTTGGGGTTGGCGTTCGGGTGCGCCGAGCGGTACCGCGTGATCCTGTACTGGCGGCCGATCGTGCCGGGGCTCAACGACGGCGACCGGCACTTGGAGCGGGCGTTGGAGTTGTCCGGTTCCGCGCACGCGACGGTGTTCACCGGGTTGTTCTTCCGTGACGAGATCCGCAACTACTACCGGGCGCACGGCCTGCCGGAGCCCTACGAGGAATCGGCGCGGCGCAAGATCTTTCCCGAGCGCCTGGAGCAGCGCATCCTCACGGCAGCAGCACGGGCAGGGGCGGGGTCACCCTTGTTCCGCAAGACTTCCTGCGCCGTGGCGTACGCGCACGGGGTCGCGGACTACAACGGACACTATGGGATCCGGGAGTTGTGCGACATCTGCCCCATAGAGCAGGTAACTCGCTGCGCGAATGGATGGCAACTGCCCGACGCACGGCGAGTCGAGGCAATGGCACAAGAGCTGGGCGGCAGGCTGGTCGCGGTGACCGAGCGCGCGGTCGTGGTCGACGGACTGGACGAGCAACAGCGCTACCTCATGCAACACACCCTCGGGTTCCAGGTCCACGACGTGGCCAAGCCACACCACCCGCACCGACACGGTCGAGCCGATCTCGGCTGGCCCGTCCCCGTGGAGACGTCATGACGACAGCACTTCCCACCGTCCTTCGCGACCACGCGTTGGCCGTGGTCGATCTGGAAGGCAACGGTGGCCAGCCACCCGAGATCGTGGAGGTCGCGATCCTGCCGGTCGACGGCGCTCCGGTCACCGAGGACCACTCGCACACCTGGTTGGTTCGCCCGAAGAACAAGATCAATGGCATCGCCCACCGCATCCACGGCATCGGCAACACCGACGTCGAATCCTGCCCTACGTGGCACGACACAGCTCCGGCGGTGCAGCAACTGCTGGAGGGACGGACCGTGGTCGCGCACTCGGCCGGCGGCGACTACCGCGTGCTGGGCGAGCACCTGCCGTCCTGGAGGCCGCCGATGGTGCTGGACACCTTGAAGCTGGCCAGGAAGGTGTGGCCGGGCCTTCCCGGCTACGGCCTGTCCGACCTCGTCACCCACGCCGACCTGCCCGTCGGTGCCACGACCGGGCAACGCCGACCGCATCGAGCCGGCTTCGACACGTGGTGCACCTGGCTGCTCCTGCTCGCCCTGGTCGAAGACGCGACCCCGACGTGGGACGAGCTCGTCGCGTCGGCCGCACTTCCCCAGTTCGCCCCGATCGCGGAGCCGGAAGGCGGGTTGTGGTGAAGCTGCCCGCGAACAAACCTGTGATCGTCGGGGTGATGGGCACCCACTCCACCGGCAAGAGCACGTTCATCGCCCGCCTGACCCACGAGCTGCGTAGACAGTCCGTCCAGGTGTCCACGGTGGTAGACCTGGGTGAACGCGCACAGCAGCTGGGGTTGCCGATCCTGCACAACCACACGTGGGTCTCCACGATGTGGTTCATCACCCACGGCATCAGCCAGGAGATGGCGCAATGGCCGCACTCCGACGCCGTGCTGGTCGACCGCGCGGTGCCCGACGCCCTGGGCTACTACCGCGCCGCACTCGCCCACCGCGGGGAAGAGCCCGACTCCGGACTCATCGCCCACATGGAGACGATCGTCCGAGGCCACAGCCACGTCTACGACCTGCTGTACCGGACGACGCTCGACGAGTCGGTCCCACTCGGAACCGACAAACCTCGCGACAACGACGCCACGTTCCGCGAACTGGCCGACCACCACGTGGCGAACGTCCTGCGAGACCTCGACATCAACCACCGACTTCTGCGGGTCGACGGACACGACCAGGCGGTGGCGGACAGCGTGAGCTTCGTCCTCAACCGCCTCTCCGAGGAAGCGGAACCCACCGATCACCGATCGGAACACGCCACACGCAACTGACACGAGCCGTACCGCCGCGGTCGTCCACAGTGGTCCGTGAGCGGCCTTCCGGCAGGAGGTGCACGTTGACAGCGTCGAAGCCCAACTACGTGTCCTACAACGAGATCCGTGCCGGGGTGATCGCCCGTTTGGACCGGGTGAGCGACATCGCCGAGGACGGGGAGGACGAGGCGGTCATCTGCGTGGCGAGGGAGGAGGTCCCGGCGCTACTCGCTGGCACCCGCGCATTGATCTCCCTGCACCGACCCGACGACCAAGGCCGATGCCGCGCCTGCCGCGGAGGCCGGTGGTGGCGCCGCCGACCGGTGCCGTGCCGCCCGCTGCTGGAGTTCCAACTGGCGGTCCACACGGCCAGCACCGGCCGTGGTCGACACCACCGCCGTTGATCACGTCGCCCCGGCCAACCAGCCGGCGGAACGCGATGCCGCATCGGGTCAAGCACAGCATCCGGAACAATCCGCAAGATCAGCCACACCCTCCTGGTCGGAGGTGACGGGACGGCGGCGAGACGCGTGTACCGGTACTGCGCGTCCCTGGCGCAACGGGTGAGCGCCCTCTGCCTCGTGCGGTCGGCCGCCCTCGGCCGCACGGCGTCGGCCGCACGGCGTCGGCGGGCGGCCTGGTTCTTCCATCAGGCGGCACGCGGTGGGCCATTGCCCCACTCCTGATAGGCGATACGGTCGAGTTTTCCCTTCTCTTGTATCTGATCGTGGTTCGGGGCAGACCTACCCCTCGAGCACTTCATCCGCGAAGAGGGGACTCATCCGTGAACATGCGCAGATCGTCGACACGCGTCGGCGTGGTACTGGCAAGCGCTGTCCTGGCCACCATCGGTCTGGTGTCGACGGCTTCGGCGGGCGCGCCGAAGGGCGTCGAACTCGGTACCAGCGACACCGGGGCGTTCTCGACGGCCGCCGCGGTCACCGGGCTGCGGGGCGTCTCCAGCTACGAGGGCACCGGCGTGCCGGCCGACGTCACCGCCTACGGTGCCCAGCGCGTGCCCGCCGGGCACAAGGTCCAGGGCTACGAGTCGCCGACCGGCGACGACTTCGGCACGCAGTCGATCATCGGCGCGGACAACCGCGTCCGGGTCGATCCGACCACCAGCTTCCCTGCCCGCGCCACGGTGCTCATCACCCGCACCGTGAACGGCGTCGAGCGGCAGCACTGCACCGGCTGGATGTTCGGCGCCAGCCTGGTGCTCACCGCCGGGCACTGCGTCTACAACCAGACCACCGGCTGGTACACCGGCCAGCTCAGGTTCTACCCCGGCGCGAACGGGACCAGCTTCCCGTACGGCTCCTGCACCGCGGCGACCCTGCGGTCCAACACCGGCTGGACCACCGACGGCAGCGCGGACGCCGACTACGGCGGCGCGACCCTGAACTGCTCCATCGGCAACACCACCGGCTGGTACGGCGCGTACTGGACCACCGCCTCGCTCAACGGCACGTCCACCACGGTCCAGGGCTACCCCGGCGACAAGGCCCAGCAGCAGTGGACCCACTCCGACCAGGTGCGGGAGAGCAGCTCGCTGCGGCTGTACTACGACAACGACACCGTCGGCGGCAACAGCGGCAGCTCGGTCCACACCGTGCGCGCGTCCGGCTCATCCGGGTGCTCGGGCCGGTGCTCCCTGGCCTTCCACGCCTACGGCGTCGGTTCCAACGGCCACAACAGCGGGCCGCGGATCACCGAGAGCCGGTTCAACCTGGTCATCGGTTGGCGTTGACCCCGTCCGGGCGGTGAACCGCCCGACCCGGCAACCTTGAACCCCGGCCGTTACGTCCTTCCGGTGACCGAGAGGAGTGGATCGTGGGACGTGCACACCCCGCGAAAACGGTTCTGCTGATCGGCCTGCTGGCGTTCGGGGCGTGCGGTCGGGGGGAAACCGGTTCGTCCGACGCGAGCACGCCGCCGAGCCCGACCACCGCGCAGGCCACGTTCACCGGCGTGGTCCTGGACGGCGGCGGGCGTCCGGTCGACGGTGCGCTCGTGCAGCCCAAGTCGCTGGACCACCCGCCGCAACCGGTGCCCGAACTGGCCGTCTTCTCCGGACCGGACGGCCAGTTCGCATGGCACCTGACGCCGGGCCGCTACGAGTTCTCCGCGACCAAGGAGGGACGCACCGGCACACCGTCCGAGGCCACCGCGGCGGCAGGCGGAACCGAACGCGTCGAACTCCGCCTGCCCTGACAGTGTGAGGACGCAGGAGACAGTCCTCCCGGCCGGTTTGCCTCTTGCGCTGACCGACCGTGGTGCCCTCAACGGGATCGGTCGGCCCGACCGGGGAAGGTGCCACACTGCACAACCGCAGGAGCCGCGATTGTGGTCGCGGAGAGCTGAAGCACTTGCGCCGCGCGACACCAAGTGCCGCACGGCTGGAAGCTTGATGTTCTCAGTGGAGTCCTGGAGGAAGTTCATCTCGTCACTGGACGACAAGTCGGCGCAGCGCTGACACGGATCGCCGACGTGGCCGGGCCGGTGTTGCCGAGCACCCTCCCGGCCACGATCGGTGGATCAATCCAAGCGGCGCTGAGTCATCACTCCTCGTTCGTGG
Organism: Saccharothrix variisporea; assembly: GCF_003634995.1. Taxonomy (GTDB): domain Bacteria; phylum Actinomycetota; class Actinomycetes; order Mycobacteriales; family Pseudonocardiaceae; genus Actinosynnema; species Actinosynnema variisporeum. The sequence continues at coordinate 2,974,146 of NZ_RBXR01000001.1, forward strand.
CCGGCGACGGCCGAGAGGACCCAACAGTCCGACAACCGTGCCCCATCAACGACCACCAGCCGCAGGTCGCCGAGACCGCCAAAAGGTCGAGGAGCGTCGATTCGCTCGATTGGTTGAACTGTCGATGGAGTCGGTTGCGAGCGCCGAACGCCGCTCGGCGATAGACTCCCGGTCAAGCCGATCTTCGACCAGGGGCGTAGTGATGGCGGCAGACTGGCTGTTGGTTGAGACGTTCGGCGGCCATCGCCGTGAACCGACGGTGATAGCCGTTGGAAGCAGCCCGAGGGGAATGGTTTCGCTACGAGCGGTACTGGGTCGCGGTCCTTTCCTTTCGGACGCCATTGCCTTGGTGGGACACGTGATCGAGACAGGAATGCCGGCCGAGGCCGCCACCGCAACAGGCAAACGGCGAGTGGTCGGCCATCCCTTGAAGACATACGGCGGTGGTGTGCACGGCGTCTACGTCTGGGTTGGTCGGGTCGATGAGAGGCCACCAGACCGGAACCCTGCAGGCGCGTGGCACATCAATCTCACTCGTCATGTCAGCAGCAGGTCGGACGATCTACTCCGGTTGTACGGGACATCCCCTGAGAACTGGAGAAATGAACACGACCTCGCCGAACTCTTCGCCTACGGGCGTTTGCAAACGAATTCGGACGAGTCGAAGGCTCTGGCGATGCTCGTCCGGGCGACAGCCGGAACAGAGCATCAGGCCACGTGGACGGTGAGGCGGGACGACGGCATACGGCGTGCGGCGCACTTCGCTTGTCGTTGTGTCGAGGTCCCGACCGGCAGGGGCAAGGTCGAACTGGTCGTACGTGGGATCACCCAAGACATTGGCTTGGCCGAGAGCGTGCCGGCGGCGCCCCCGTCGACACCGGTCCTCCTCGCTCAGCAGGTCCTGGCAGCCGAGGCTACGCCTGATCGGTGGCGCGCGATCGTGGACCTTCGCACCATGAGGCTGCTGCGATGGCTCGATGATCCGCTCCCGGGAGCCGCCTGGAAGCTCGACGCCCCACACCGGCCCGCCATTCACCGCATGGATCTTCGCACCGCGGTGACGATGTCGGACCAGTTGGCCTTCAGCGGGCGCACGCAAGGCACTCTGCGTCTCCGCACCGAGGACGGTGGCTGGATGAAGGTGATCGTCACAGCGGCGCTGATGCTGCTCGATCAGCACACCACGGCTGCCCTGGTGACGCTGGCCCTGCCCGGCGGCGACCAGGCCGACTGAACACCGCCTCCGTCCACGCACGCGTGTGACTCGTATCCGGAAACCGTTCCGCGACAAGGCGTTGGAGACCATGAGCTATTTCGACGGCAAGGTAGCCGTGATCACCGGCGCCGGCTCAGGGATCGGGCGAGCGCTGGCTGTCGAGCTATCGCGCCAGGGAGCGCATCTCGCGCTACTCGATCAAGACAGCGCCGCTTTGGCCGAAACCGCACGCCGATGCGAACTTCCCGGCGTGCGCGTTGTTACCCAGACCGTTGATGTCACCGACTGGGGTTCGATGCAGGCCGCCGCAGGCACTGTCGCCAAGGAGTTGGGAGGTGCCGGTGCAGTCTTCGCGGTCGCCGGCATAATTCACCGGGGAAGCGTGCTTGAGTCCGAGGTTTCGGACATTGAGCTGGTCATGTCGGTGAACTGGTTGGGAGTCGTCCACACGGTGAAGGCCTTTCTCGCGCAGGTCATCGCCTCGACGGATGGTCGGATCGTGACGTTCTCCAGCGCCTTCGGGCTGGCGGCAATCTCGAAGTACAGCGCGTACAACTCGTCGAAATTCGCGGTACGAGCTTTCAGCGAGTCATTGCGACAGGAGATGTCCCTCTCCCGCCACCGGGTTCCGGTGACATGCGTGTATCCGGGCGGCGTGCGTACTCCGATAGTGCGCAATGGCCTCTTCGCGGCGAGCGAGAACCCTGAAGCCGTGACGAAGAGCTTCGAAACACGTATTGCGCGCATGACCCCGGAGCAGGCCGCCGCGATCGTCCTGAAAGGCGTCGAGCGTGGGCGGGCACGAGTCTTCGTAGGGTCGGACGCACGTCTCGTGGCAGCCTTGGTGCGCGTGGTCGGCGGCCACTACCAGGATCTGGTGCCGAAGCTCGTGCGACTGTTGCGGCGCCGGACGCCGTCCGGCCGCTCGTGACGTTGCGTGCGCGGCCGGACACTGTGAGCTTGACGCAACTCACGACCGCATCTACCCTAGGCCAATCGGAGTAGTGCCGATTGGGTCGGCTTTGTCGCCATCGAGCTGGTCCCTGAGTTGCAGTGGTGAGGCTGCCTGTGGCCGGCCTCCTGTGCGATCGGGGATACCGTGATTCGGCAACTATTGAGCTTCCAGCAACCATCACGTGGCACCTTGTGCTGCCTTGCCGCGTCGCGCGTGCCGGACATCTGCCGCTGCGACCAGTCAGCACGCGGAGTCCCGCACTTCACCGCTCGATGCGGCGCGCCCCGCGGCGTCCCGTCTGGTCGAACCACACCCGTTTCCGAGACTCGGCAGCAGCGAGCCACCGGGAGGCGCCATGTCGTCCTCGGGGCGTAGCCGGGCGTGGCGTTCGACGATGGACAAGGGCACGAACGGGGGTCGCGGGAACGTCCTACCGCGCCGATCATTCGCGCAAGAGCTTCGGGCCGTGCGGGGCCGCACATCGCAGGTGACGATCGCGCAGCGGATCGGGTATAGCGCAAGCCACTACTCCAACGTCGAGAACGGTCACAAGCCTCCGACCTTGGACTTCGCCCAAGCGTGTGACATCGCGTTCGACACCGGGAACAGGTTCGTCGAGTTGTTCCGGTCCGAGAGTCGGGCGGCAGACCGGGAAGGACCGGCGCGGCCTGCGCAACTGCCGCCGACACCGCAGGTGATCGGCCGGGACGACGCGTTCGTGGCGTTGGAGCGGCTCCTGCAGCGCGAACCCAACGCCACGTCGGCGAACGTGATCGCATTGGACGGCTTGGCCGGTGTCGGCAAGACGACCCTCGCCGTGGCGTGGGCGCACCGGATCAGGCACCGCTACCGCGATGGAGTGCTGTTCGTCGACCTGCACGGGCACGCGGCGGAAGGCGAGCCGATCGGACCGCACGAGGTCCTGGAACACCTGCTGACGACCCTCGGAGTGCCGGCGGCGGAGATCCCCACGACCCTGGACTGGCGATCGGCTCTGCTGCGCACGGTGCTCGACGGGACGAACACGCTGTTGCTGGTGGACGACGCCGTCCGGTTCGACCAGGTCCGACCGCTCATTCCCGCCTCTCCGGGCTGTCTGGTGATCGTGACGAGCAGGTCACGGCTGTCCGGCTTGGCGACGCACTACGGCGCGCGGTGCATGACCGTCGACATGCTCGACGGCCCGGGTTCGGTGGCGTTGCTGCGTGACGTTGTGGGGCCTGAACGCGTCGATGCCGAGCGGCTTGCGACCGAACGGATCGCGAGTCTGTGCGGTGGCCTGCCGTTGGCGCTCCGGGTCGCGGCCGAGCGTGTGGCGGCGAGCCGCCACCTGACGCTCAAGGGGTTGGCCGACGATCTCTCGGAAGCAGGGCGGCGGCTCGACGTGTTGTCGCCGCCCGCGGGGGAAGGTGCGGTGCGCACCGTGCTGTCGTGGTCCTACAGGGCGTTGGGTCAGTCGGAGAGGCGCTTGTTCCGCCTGCTGAGTCTGCATCCAGGCCGGGAGTTCGGCGTGGAAGCGGCGGCTGTGATCGCCGACGCTGGCCGCGCTGAGGTGCAGCGCGCGATCGACGTGTTGGTCGGTGTCCACCTCCTCCAGGAATCCGGCGTGCGCCGATACCGTTTCCACGACCTCGTCCGGGATTACGCCGCGGAGCTGCTGGCTGCGGAAGAGCCGGCTGCCGAGGCCGACGAGGTCGAACGGCGGTTGCTCTACTGGTACCTGCACACGGCTGCTGCCGGAAACCGCACCATGTCGCCGAAGAGGCCGCAGGTTCGGATGGACGGGTGGACGACCTCCCCGCCGCCGCAACCACACAAGTTCGCGTCGGCGGAACAGGCGCTGGAGTGGTTCGAGACTGAGCTGGCCAACCTCGCCGCGGCGGTGCAGCAGGCGTTGGTCTCCGAGGTCCACGAGGTGGCGTTCGCGTTGCCGGTCGTGCTGGGCGACTACCTGTACTGGCGGCACCCGTGGGGGATGTGGCTGGGGCCTCTCCAAGCGTGCCTGGCCGAAGCCCGTCGTCTCGACAACCGCACCGCCCAGGCGTGGATCCTGACCAACCTCGGCAACGCCTTCCTCGACCAACGCCGGCTCGACGACGCGGAGACGAGCTTCCAAGAGGCCGCTTCGCTACACGACGGACCGGCCGGGCAGGTCTGGAGCGAGGTCGGGATCGGCCGCGTTCTCCAGGAGCAAGGTCGGCACGAAGCCGCCTCAGCCCACTACCGCCAGGCCCGCCGACTGTGCGCCGATCCGGGAAGTTGGTCGTGGGCCGTCGTGACGTGCTACATCGCCGATGCCGAACGCGCAGTGGGTCAGTACAAGGCGGCCTTCGGGCTGCTGACCGAAGCAATCACCATCCTGCGCGCACACGGAGATCCCATCTCCACCGGCTGCGCGATGGACAAGATGTCAGAGGTGTACCACGACCTCGGCGACCACACCGCCTCCCTCGACCTCCTCCACCAAGCGATCGACACCAGCGCATCGGCAGCCGATCGGTGGGGCCGCGCGCAGTACCTGCGCAAGCTGGGCCATCGCTACTTCGAAGCGGGCGACCGAGAACAAGCCCACCGGGCCTGGACGGAAGCGCTGGAGCAGTTCGAATCGCTCGGCGACCCGCGCGCCGCACAAGTCCGCGCCGATCTCGACGCGATGACCCTTCCCGTTCCGTTCCCACGCCGGGCAGGCTGACCACACCACGCGGAGGTGCCACGATGACGAACCGGAAGGCGACCCATTTCGACACGACGCAACGCCGGTTCGTCGACCGACCGCCGAAGCCCGGCGACGTTGCGCTCCCTGTCTTGGAGGGGATCGTCTCCACCGCCGAAGCAGACCTCGCGTGGGCCGCTGAGGACTTCGGCCGGGTCGTCCGTCACCGCCCGCTCGCCGTCGTGCGCGCCGCATCCCGACGCGACATCGGCGCGATCCAACGTTTCGCCCGCGACCACGACCTACCGGTAGTCCCCCGCGCACAGGGCCACTCCACCCAAGGCCAAGCCCAAGCACCCGGCGGGATCGTGCTCGACCTCAACCACCTGAACACCATCCACCACATCGCCGACGACCTCATCACCGTCGACGCCGGCGCGACCTGGCGCCAGGTCGTCACCGCGTCCCTCGCCCACGGCGCGACTCCCCCGGTCCTCACCGACCACCTCGACCTCTCCGTCGGCGGCACCCTGTCGGTCGGCGGCCTAGGCGGGGCCAGCCACCACCACGGCGCTCAGACGGACAACGTCCTCGAACTCGACGTCATCACCCCGGACGGCACAACGCACACGTGCTCCCCCACCCAACACGCCGACCTCTTCGACGCCGTACGCGCCGGCTATGGCAGACACGGCGTCATCGTCCAAGCCACCCTGCGCCTCATCCCGGCACCCGCCCACACCCGCACCTACCGCCTCCGCTACCACCGCCTCACCGACCTGTTGGCCGACCAACGCCGGCTCGTCGATCAGCAACGCTTCGACTACCTGGAAGGCCAGGCCAAACTCGACGACAGCGGCGCCTGGACCTACCTCCTCGACGCAGCCCACCACTTCACGCCTCCGGCACGACCCGACGACACCCGACTGCTCGCCGAACTACCTGCCAGGACGGCCGAAGTCACCGACACCACCTACTGGGACTTCCTCAACCGGCTCGCCGACGACATCGCCCTCCTCCGCGGGATCGGCGCCTGGCAAAGCCCACACCCGTGGAGCAACTTTCTCCTACCCGACGACCGCATCGAGGACCTTGTCGCCACCACACTGTCCGAAGTAGACCGCCCAAGCCTCGGCGACAGCGGCGTCGTCCTGCTCTACCCGATCCCCCGCGGCAAACTCCGCACACCCCAACTCCACCTCCCCGCCACACCGACCGTCTTCCTGTTCTCCCTACTCCGCGCCGCTCCCACAGACCCACCAGACGCCCTCGGCCGGATGGTCGAGCACAACGGCCGAACCGAGGCGCGAGTCACCTCCGCAGGCGGCACCACCTACCTCGGCGACGTCCAAGCCGCCGCACCCAAGCCACCGGCGTCTCTTCTTTAGTATTCGAATTATTCGAAATCTGGTCAGCGCCCTCGCCGCGGCCGATGCTCGTGATTGCAGAAGAAACCGCAACTCCCTTGGGAGGCAATCACATGAGCGCCACAAAGATCCGACACGCCGCCGCTCTCGTCACGGCCATCGCCGGGCTGGTGCTGACACCAACCGGCGATGCCTCAGCGACCCAGGTCGTCTGCGGCTACCACCACGTCAACCCCGACCAGAACGAAGGCGCCATCGCCGTCTACACCCACTGCGCCGACTCCTTCATCCTCATCCACATCGACAACTCCAACGGCCACGCCTACCACCGCTGCGTCTCACCCTGGTCTTCGGTCCCGTTCTTCCGCGGCGACGGAGTCACCAACGCCTACTACGTCCCCATCACCCCCGAAACCATGGTCATCAACGGCAAACGCATGTGCCGACTCGGACAGCCACCGGCGCGCGTCGCAGCAACAGCACTCTGAATCAGCCCGACGTCGACCACCGCCGGGGCCAGCCGATGTCTTCGGGGCATCAGCTGGCCCCGGCGTCTGATCGCACGCGAAACCGCCTGACCGGCCGTTCCACGGATCGTCAGCCCTCGCAGGGATCCGAGGCGCCGAAGAATCCCCCTCACACTTTGATCGGTAGCCGTCGTCCTCGCCCGCCCCAGACCGACGTCACGGGGCGACCCCGGCCACGCAGGTCAGCGACTCGGGGTCGGGGAGGCGGGAGCGACAGTCGGGCGACCTCGCGAGCAGCCGGGCGGCGCCGAGTCGTACTAGACGGTTACGACGTAATGAGTTGTGCCCGCGTGGACACTCATGACCCCACTGAGGTTGCTCACCTGCACCGGCGTCGCGCTACCGCTGTTGCTGCCATTGCCCAGGGATAGACCGTTGCCCCACGTGAACAGCTTCCCGTCCGCCCGCAGGGCGCAGCTGGAGTAGTAGCCGGCCGCGATCGCCACGATCCTGGTCAGGTACTTCGCGCCGGATGGATCGCCGACAGGGGCCTTCACCGGCATCGGGGTGTGGCGGGAGACGGTGGTTCCGTCGCCGAGTTGACCGTCGCTGTTGTCGCCCCAGGCGAAGACCAAGCCGTCGGCCCGGAGGGCGAGGCTGTGCCGGTACCCGGCGGAGGCCGCGACGGTCGTGGCCATCAGCGAAACTTCGGCCGGGGTGTATTGCGCAGGCGCGTTGTCGATGCCGAGTTGGCCCTCGGTGTTCCGGCCCCACGCGTACAGCTTGCCGTTCACGCCGACAGCGAGCGAGTGGCGTGCGACGGACACGGACGCGATTCCGGTGAGCACGTCGGCGGCGCCGCTGCTGTTGACGTTCAACACCAGTTGGGGTTTGTTCTGGCCCGTGGTGCTGCCGTTGCCGAGTTGCCCGTAGCTGTTGTCACCCCAGGCGAACACCCTGCCGGTCCAGTGGACGGCGAGCGAGCAGGCGAGTCCACCACTCACCTCGACCACGTTGGTCAGCGAGGTGACCTGCACCGGGTTGTTGCGCTGGACGAACGTGCCGTCACCGAGTTCACCTTTCGTGTTGTTGCCCCAGCTCCACACGTTGCCGTGGGCGTCCAAGGCCAGACTGTGGACGGTGCTGAGCTCCGAGTGCTTGCCGGCTGAGATCGCCTTGATGTTCGGCAACGGGCCGCCGGCGTTGGGCAGCTGGACCTTCACCGGAGTCCACGCCTCGATCGTCGTGCCCTTGCCGAGTTGGCCTTCGCCGTTGTCGCCCCAGGCGAACACCGTGCCGTCAGTCGCGAGCGCCATGCTGTGCCTGCCCGCGGAGACCGCTTTGATCCCGGTCAGGAACCCGTTGCCGCCGACACCTTTGGTCTGCGTCGGCACAGGTGGCCGACCGAGGTGCCGTCACCGAACGCGCCTTCCCCACTGTGGCCCCACGCGAACACCGAATTCGACACTATCGCGCTCCCTTTGCCGATATGGACAAGTGCACGTAATTCGAATCGTAACGAATTCCGCCCGTGCGACTGTCCACCGAACCAGTGAAACGCGTACCGCGAAATACGAGCACCCGTCGGAAACCAGGATACGAAGCGGTGCCGGCGCACCTGCCTGGCTCGACCCAAGTCGCGAACTTGCTCTTACGTCCATGCCATACGTGATCGCCGTCGACCGCGGGGCACGAGGGCGTCGCCCCCGACGCGCGCTGCCCGGCTCTCCGGGATGCCGCTCAGTGCCGTTCGGCGCCGAGCTCGACCGACGCGATCTCCGTCCACTCGTAAGCCTTGCGATCCCTATTGAGGTCGATCAGCGACACGGACGACACGGTCGCCTCGGCCGTGTGGCCGCCGTGGACGTGTAGCGCGTCGGCGACGGGTTCCGCCGGCCCGGCTGCGTTGCTGTAGCCAAGGCTGACATGAGCGCGGAACCCGGCCTCGGGTTCCGGCACAGCATCCCGTCCCCACACGTCGCCGATCGCGGCTCGGATCGCCAGTCGCAACTCCGCCAAGGGCTCCAGCGGCCGAGCGGGTGCCTGGATCGTCTCGGGATCGGCGTGGGCCGGGCCGACTGTGATGGTGAACGGCTCCAGTTCGGCGCAGCGCTTGCGGGTCGCCGCCACGATCTGGTCCACGTCGCCGGGGTCGATCTCGTCGGCGAAGCCGAGCCCTTGGAGCGTCAGGTGCAGCCAGCGCACCGGGACGGGATCGAGTTGCGGAAGTCGAGCGAGCGCGGGCGCGTAATCGGAGACGAACCTTTCCATGGCAGGCTGGCCGGCGAAGGTGATGTGCCACGTGTAGAACGACCTGCCGACCCGCCAGCCCGGTCGCCACCACCAGTGGTCCCGCATCGGCTCAAGCTCGCTCACGCGCTCAACTCCCTCACCACGGTGTCGTTGCGGAAGTCGGTGACGGCTGCGTGGATTCGGCCGGCCGTCGGGTCCGACATGCCGCCCGCCTGCGCGGCCAGTGTCCCCACCTCGGTCACACGGTGCACCAAGGGCCGGACGCGCTGGGTGGACGGTGTGTCGAGCACCGGCACGAGCGCGTCCTCCGCCGAGCGCAGGTCGCCGAGGGCCAAGTGAGCTTTCACCTGCTGAAGTCGGGTCATCCGCTCGGACCCGCGGTTGCGCTCATCCTCGGGAGCGGCTTCGAACTGCTCGACAGCCCGGTCAGCGAGTGAAAGTGCGTTGTCGGCTCGGCCCAACGCCAGCTCGGTGTCCGACCACAGTGATCCGGCACGGTCGACGGTGCAGGTCAGCGGTCCGGCCAGCTCGTCCTGCGCACGTTCAGCAGTATCAGCGACTCGCTGTGCTTGGTGCAGCGCGTCTTCGGCCGCCTGGGTGTCGCCCGCGCGGGCCAAGTCCAACGCGCGTGCGCTGGTCAGGAACAGCTCCGCCGTGCCGGTGCCGACGTAGTTCAGCCCGTCGGTGGCGTAGCGGGCGGCGACGTCGTAGTCGGCCTGCCAGAACGCCGCCGTGTGCTGGGTTGCGCGCACCCACGCGCGCAACGGGTTGTGGTCGGCCCGCTCGGCGCACATCCACGCGGCACGGGCGTGATCCTTGGCGGCGTCGGCGCGGCCCAGATCCACCGAGATCCACGCCAAAATGGTCAATGACCATCCGGCCGCGGCGTACAGCTCCCGCGTGTGTCGCGGGTCCTGATGTCCGCTCAGAATCGTGAAGGCGCGGTCCCGCAGCGCTTTCGTCCGTGCGAACAGCGGGAGCGTCGGAACCTTGAGGTAGGAGTGGGCGATGTGTCGGATGTCGTCGTGCATCTGCTCGATGGTGAGGTCGCCGACGTTGGTGGACTCGGCCCAGCTCAGGAACTCCGAGGATTCTCCGGCCGCGCTCATCAGCAACTCCTCCACGGTGTCGGGCGTCGACCGACTCGCTGTCGACGAGGAACGTCCTCTGAGCTGCTCCTGCCGAGCCGCGTCCCGTAGGCGCACGAGGGCTCCGTCGGTACACAGCGCGCGGTCGATCGCGGCCACCAACTCGCGTGAAGGCAAGTTGTGCCCCTCGCGCTCGGCCAACGAGATGTACTGGCGGGTGTATCCGACCATCGCGCCGAGTTCCGCCTGGCTCAGTCCTGCGCCATCCCGAGCCGCCTTGAGCGCATGGCGCAAGCGAGCGTTCGCCGAATGGGGCTCTTCGTCGTGCTCGCGCTTCTCCATCACGGTGGCTCCACTGGGTCGGGCGCCGTCAACAGGCGGCCGGACAGGTTGTAGCCGACTCGCCGCGCTGGGTAATTATACGGTGCCACGGCTCTGTGAGGTGGTCGACCACCTCCGGTTTGACTAGCAGGTGATCACGTCGTCACTGGGGCGCGCCGCTTGCGGTCGACGAGCGGCCGCGCTCCCGTTCCACCACTGACATCGCGGTCACTTCAAGCACGTCCGGCCTCGCCTGAGGGTGATCCGACGTTTACTGGTCGGGCGTCGACCCGAATACACCCAGCCTGACTGGAGACCTCATCGACGACGAAGCCCAGGGGAAGCATCGGTGTCTGGCGAGTTGGGTCTCGATGCTGTGAGGGGCCGCTTGATTCGGAGTAGACGACGATCCTGTCGATCAGGCCGCCGTGGATGAACGGTCGGGCGAGGTCGGTTCCAGTCGCCAAGACGACCGTTCGAGCACCAGCGAGGTAGAGGTCCTCAAGGAAGCGCACTGGCTCTTCCAGTGGCGCACCGCTGGGCACGGTGAAGACGTCCGATCCATGGCTGCCGGGCAGCGCTTCGCTGACATGCCCGTTCGCGGCCACGACAATGTCGACGCCGGACGACTCAAGGACCACGAGTTCAGGAGGCAACGGTTCGATCTGGCCGTCGGTGTGACGGTAGGACCAGGTCACGACTGGACGCTTCCTGTCCAGGACGTCGAGCCAAGTGCCGAGCACAAGGCGGGCCTCGTCCGCCAAGACGCCGACTTCGACCTCGACTCCCGCCGCGCGCAGACGGGCGGCACCGCCTTCTTCCCGGGACGTCGGGTCCATCACTGCTATCACCACGCGCGCGACTCCCGCGTTGATCAGGGCTTCACGACACGGTGGGGTGCGACCGTAGTGGTTGCACGGCTCCAGCGTGACGACCGCCGTACCGCCACGTGAAAGCTCACCCGCAGCGGCCAACGCGTGGACTTCGGCGTGCGGCTCGCCTTTGCGTTCGTGGTACCCCTCCCCGACCACCTGGCCCGAGGCGTCGAGGATGACGCACCCCACCGGCGGGTTCGGACTGGTCCGGCCGAGGCCATGCGCCGACAGGACTATCGCGCGGCGCATCGTGCTGACCTCGATCTCCGATGCGGTCACGAGGGATCATTCAACGCCAGTCGGCCCCGTAACGCAGCCACCGCCGACACGTGGTCGAGAGGGTCAAGCAGTTCGCCCAGCGCCCTCAGGTCGTTCTCCGTGCGCACCGAGCCTGAACTGCGAGCGATGTCGAGTGCTTCGTCGGCGAGGTGTGCGGCGTACTCGGCTTCACCGACCCTGGCCGCCGCCATCGCGATACGACTCAGGGCAGCGCCGCGTGGCAGGAGGTCTAACGCAACGGACCGTCCTCGGTCCACTTGTAGGCCGGTGGCTGGTAGTCGCGGAAGTCGTCGAGGAGTCGGTCCAGTTCGTCGGCGACCAGCAGCATGTCGCGGTAGGCGGGCTTGAGGAAACCTTCCTCCACCATGTGGTCGACCATCTTCAACAGGTGCCCGAAGTAGCCGTCGACATCCAGCAACCCCAACGGTTTCACGTGCAGCCCCAACTGGGCCCACGTCCACACCTCGAACATCTCCTCCAACGTGCCCGCCCCGCCGGGCAGCGTCACGAAGGCGTCCGCCAACCGCGCCATCAATGCCTTGCGCTCGTGCATGTCCGCCACGACATGCAGCTCAGTCAGCCCGCGATGGGCGACCTCCCAGTCGACCAGGCTTTGCGGGATCACCCCGATCACCGTGCCACCGACCTCAAGCGCCCCGTCCGCCATCGCCCCCATCATGCCGACCGCGGCACCGCCGTACACGACGTCGATCCCCCGCCGCGCCAACGTCCGGCCCACCTCGCGGGCCACCTCCAGGTGCCGCTCCCGACCGCTGGACGACCCGCAGAACACACACACCCTCATACACGCACAGTAAGACCCAGCCACCCCTCTCGGGCGATGGCTGGTCACTCGAACCAACTGATTGAGTGACCGCCGTGCGCATCGTCCTGGACACCGACCCCGGCGTAGACGACGTCTCCGCGATCCTCTACCTGGCCGGCAACCCGACATCGACCTGGTCGCAGTCGGCAGCGTCCACGGCAACGTCCCCGCACCCCTGGCCGCCGACAACGCCCTGCGATTGCTCGATTTCGTCGGCCTCACTCACGTGCCGGTCGCGGTGCGCGCACACGAACCCCTGATCCAACCCTTGCACACCGCCGAATTCGTCCACGGCCCCAACGGCCTGGGCGGCCACGCCGGACCACCCTCCACCCGCCGCCCGATCACCGAATCCGCCGCCGAGCAACTCGTCCGCTTCGCCCGCGCGTACCCCGGTGAGCTGACGGTCATCGCACTGGGACCGCTGACCAACATCGCCCTCGCGACCATGCTCGAACCCCGCCTACCCCACCTGGTCCGCTCGCTGACCCTGATGGGCGGCGCGGTCACCGTCCCCGGCAACATCACCCCCTACGCGGACGCCAACACCTGGCACGACCCGGAAGCAGCGGACATCGTCCTGCGCGCCGGCTACGACCTCACCCTCGTCGGCCTCGACGCCACCGAAACGGCCTGCGCCGGCGCCACCTGGCTGGACCACCTCGCCGACCTCGACACCCCGCGAGCCCGCTATGCCAACGCCATCCTGACCCACTACGCCGAGGTCTACACCAGACTCATCGGCGAGAAGGCGTGCACCCTGCACGACCCACTCGCGGTCGCGATCACCCTCGACCCCACCCTGGCCACACACCGCGAGCTCGTCCTCGCCGTCGAACTCACCGGCACCCACACCCGCGGCCAGATCGTCGCGGACCTCCGTACCCTGGCCCGTGACACCAACATCGAAAGCACCATCGGAACCACCCGCCGACCGGTCAAGGTCATCGAAACCGTGGGGACCCAAGCGTTCCTGGGCAAACTCCTCGCCGCACTCGCCTGACCCGGCGACGTATTCCCCACCGTATTCCAGCCGAATACGACAACCATCTACCGGCGCAGCACGGCCCGACGCACCCTCGAGATCGCCCAACAAACCCGATCCACTCGGAGGCGATCCCATGGGCTCAACAACGATCCGACGCACCGCCACCATCGCCACAACCCTCGCCTCGCTGGCACTCGCACCACACAGCGACGCGTCCGCGACCCAGGTCGTCTGCGGCTACCACCACGTCAACCCCGACCAGAACGAAGGCGCCGTCGCCGTCTACACCCACTGCGCCGACTCCTTCATCCTCATCCTCATCCACATCGACAACTCCAACGGCCACGCCTACCACCGCTGCGTCTCACCCTGGTCGACGGTCCCGTTCTTCCGCGGCGACGGAGTCACCTTCGGGGCATCAGCTGGCCCCGGTACCACGCCGTGCCCAAATCCGACACAGCCACCAGCGCGAGGCGGCCACTAGTGCTCCTTGCTCGGGGCCGAGATAGCCCTGTTCCCACATGGCCAGGCGGTGGGGTTTGACTGCGGGGCGGTGGGCGAGTTCGGTCGCGCTGACCGCGCGCAGCCGCGCAAGTCGGGGATGGTGGGTGGACCGTCGAGGTGCTGAGCGCTCCTGGTGCGGCCTGCACGGTCCCCTCCACCGGGCGGGTACGACAACCGAACCCGCCCGTCCGACCTACTTCACCCTGTCCGGAAGGGAATGCCGGGTCGCCGGAGGTCGCCGATGTCCGGGTCCAGCCGCCCCATTTCCTCGTCGAAGCCCTCGATGCCCAGGCGTACCACCGCGTCCACTTCCTCGTCGCGCAGCGGCACGAGCAGGCAGAACACGGTCAGCGCGTTCGGCTGTTCGACGAACTGGAACGACTCCTCGAAAACCGCGGCGGGGGTCGGGTAGAGGAAGCTGAGGTCGTCGCTGCCCGGCACGGGGCTGCCCAACTTCAGCGGGACGCCCCAGTCCAGCAAGCCGTGTTGACTGGTGTAGAGGTCGGCCACGCGGGCGAAGAAGTCGAGCATCGCCTCCGTCACGTACTCGGTGCGCAGCACCATGACCAGTTCCTGCGCGAGCCCTTCCTCGCCGGCGAAGGCGTGCTCGCGCGCGAAGGATGCCAACCCGTTGGTGACCAAGGTGGTTTGCCCGGTTCCGGGGGCGTCGCGGTGCTCGTGGAGGTCGATCGTCGCCTTGCCCGCGACCTCGATCGTGCTGAGTGACGTGACCGCCCCCAGATGGTTCTCGAGATGCCGCTTCACGGCGTCCCGAGAACCATCGCGGTGTTTTCTCTTGCCGAACCGCACGGTTCTCCTATCGTCTTCCCCGGGTACAGGCAGGGCCACGCAGGTTTGCTCCGGTGATAGCAGGATTCAGGAACGCCTTCATGGTCGGCCAAGAACGCTTTTGAAGCTTGCGGACGAGGGCTCCAGCCCTGAACGTCACAGGCGAGATCGGAGACCGGGGCGCGGAGGCCCGTATTCTTACCGGTCGCACGCCGGAATACAGCACCGTCGACGACAGTCCGAAGCACTGCACTGCCTGACCCAGTCACTCGGGCTCACGCGGGACCTCGGCGATCGCTACTACGAGGCGGTGAACCCGTACGGCCTCGGCGGTGCGCTGCTGGTCGGGGGGCGATACCGAGGCGGCGTTTGGTCCGGGTACGGCCAGGCCCTGGCGCTGCGCGAGCGCTAGTTCGTGTTGGCCTGCACCGACTCGGCCCACGCTCGGATGTGCGCGAGCGCGGGTTCCAGCATCAAGCCCAGCACGGCGCGCAGCCGCTCGACGTCATCGAAAACGAACCATATGCCCGTCGCTCGGCTCCTCAACATTACATTGTCGGCGTAGAGGTTGATCAGCGTTTTTCTGCCGATGGTCTTCTCGAGAGTATGCGGGCCGATCTGGAACCGGTATTCACCCGTTACGTTGTTCCACTTATCCTTCCGGGTATTGTCCTGCACCTCGAGGAGAAATGCCCAGCCGAGCTGAGGGTCCCAGCCGAACTTGTCCAGCACGAACTTGAACTGGACACCGCCGGGCAGGCGGTAGGTACCCCGACTTCCGGTAAACCCCTTTTCCCGGATCAGGTGCTCGAATTCGGCGAGGACCGCGTCGAAGTCCGCTCGCTTCATAACCGCCGCTACCTCCGGTAGACGTATGTGCGAAGCCCGTACCTGCGGTGGATCCATGCGTCCTTTGCACGTTGGAGAACAGTGTACCGCGACTTGCCTGCCTTGACCTCGACGAGGAATGCGCCGCGAGGGCCGGTGACCTTGAGGTCGGCGAACCGTCGGCCGAGAGGCGTCCAGAAGTAGACCTGCGCCTCCACGTTCGCCCTGCCGTAGCGCTTTTCCATGCTTTTCTGCACTCGAAGTTCGAGTTTCTTTCCTGCGGCGCGGTTCGCGGCGAGGCAGGCCGCCGACGCGTTGTGCACCAGCACTGCCGCCGTGCCGGTGACGACGCTGTAGGTGTGGACGGCCGAGACGTTGAGGTTGTAGACCAGTTGGCCGGTGACGCCGAGGTCGCGGACGTGCCGGATCGCCGCCGTGGCGCCCCCGGGCAGGAGCACCCGGTCGCCGATGCCGATGTCGCGGGCGTCGGTCCAGCCCTTGCCGTCGACCCAGATCGGGTGGTTGGCGGTCGCGGTGATCGGCACACCGCCGCCGTCCACCCCGAACTCGATCAGGTGCTTGGCGCCGTGGCTGACGAACACTTCGACGACCGGTTGGGCGTACTCGGCCCCGGTGACGGGGTCGGCGGCGTGCACCAGGTCGCCCACCTGGATCTCGCTGATCGGCCGCGCGGTGCCGTCCGCCATCGCGACGAGCGTCTCCGGCGTGAACGAATTGCACCCGCCGCCCCGGCCACGCGGAACGGCCGACCGCTGCGGCTTGGCCAGCCGGGACGCCATCTTGGGCACGCTCCGCGAGGCGGCCTTGACCGCCGCCATGCCGGCCTTGACCGCGGCACCGGCACCGACGAGGTTGGCCGCCGCCGTGATCGCCATCTCGGCGGCCTTGCGGTAGTTGCCGGTCGCGGCGTAGGCCACCGTCGACACCGCGCCGGCCGCCGCGCCGATCGGGCCGGGGATGTAGGAGGCGACCTCCGCGACCTTCGCGACGACGTTGCCGACCTTCTTCAGCCAGCCCCACCGGCCGTCCAGGTCGGTGCAGTTGACCGGGTCCCCGGCGCAGTAGTCGTACGGGGTGGCATTGCCGCCGTCCTCCGGGTCGGGCTGCCAGAACCGGCCGGTGCCCGGGTGGTAGAGCCGCACGCCCATCAGCACCACGCCGCCGAGCGCCTCCGCGGAGCGCTGCTTGCCGCCCAGCCAGGCGTAGCGGGCGGTCGCGGCGGCCGGGGTGTCGGCCGAGGGGACGCCGTACTCGTCGGCGTCGAGCACGGTGACCGCGCCCAGCTGCCCCGAGGCCACCGGGACGGTGGCCATGACGTCGCCGTGCAGGTTGGTCAGTTGCAGGGCGATGTCACCGGACAGGCCGGTGGTCAGCGCCAAGTCACCCTCGGGGCTGGAGACGTTGCGTGTGACGTTGGTGTTCTGGGTGACGTCCTCGGTGATCCAGCGCGGCTCGTCGGAGTCGTCGGCGTAGTGGTTGACCTTGGTCACCGCGTTGGCCCACGTGCCGTTGACCAGCTTCTCCGCGGTGAACGCCCGCTGCCGCAGCGCCGGGTCCAGCGTCCACGCGATCCGCTTGTCGGCGGTTTGCTGCGACCGGACGAGGTCGTTGACGTAGAAGCTGTTCTGGACACCGTCGGGGGTGGCGGTGATGCGGCCGAAGGCGTCGTACACCCAGCTCGGGTCGGTCAGCCGGTCGGCCGAGTCGTAGGTGTGCGTGCTGGACTGCGCCGGTTCACCTTCGCCAGGACACGCGCCCGCGGTCGAGGCGGACCGCGTGGACCTGCCAGTCCGGTTGGTGCGCCGGTCGAAGGTGTAGGTCCGCACCGTGCACAGGCCGGTCGCGGCCGAGGTGTCCTGCACCTTGGTCAACCGGCCCAGGGTGTCGTAGCTGTAGCGCTTGTCCGACCCGGGGCCGGTGTGCCGCAGCCACTGTCCCTGCGCGTTCTCCACGACCGCGCTGGCGGCGATGACCGTGCCGTCCTTGCGGTACGTCCGCGCCACCGGGATTCCCGCCGGGTCGAGCTGCTGGTCCATCACCACGCCGCCGGGCAGGTCCAAGCCGACGATCTGCCCGTCTGGACCGTACCGGGTGCCGATCGCGCCGCCGACGCTGTCGGTCACCGACGTGACCAGGCCACGCGGCTCGGCGACACGGTCGTAGGTGAACGTCTGACTGGTGCCGATCGAGTCCGTGATCTTCGCGGGCTTTCCGAACCGGTCGAACTCGGTGGCCGTCCACGCCCCGTCCGCGTCGGTGTAACGCACCAACCGACCCAACCGGTCGAACTCCCGGGACACCTTGGTGCCGTCCGCGAACTTCGTGGTCAGCGCGTCACCGGAGACCGGGTCGTAGTCGGTGCCGACCTGCTGCACCGCCTCACCCACGTCACCCGTGATCACCGTACCGACCAGGCGGTCCGCCCCGTCGTAGGTGTTGACCGTCGTGCGGGTCTTGCCCGCGACTGTCTCGGTGATCCGGTCCGGCTCGCCGAACTTGGTGTAGGACTCGACCCGCTTGACGGGCATCTCGCCGACCATGCGCGCGGCGTCGTGACCGGTGATCGCGCCCACGGCGCGCACCACGCACGCCTGCCCCGCCCACTCAGGACGGTTGCCGCACGCCGCGTCGTCGGGGTTGGCGCCCGCGGTGTAGAACACCGACCGCACGGTGCCGGCGTCGGAGCCGCTGGAGTCGATCTTGCGCGACTCCCGCGCGCGGCCCTGGTCGTCGTACTTTGTGGCCGCTTCCAGCGGCTGCGCGGTCTCGGCCGCGGTGATCACCTTGGTGGCCTTGCGCAGCGTCCAGCCGGACGCCCCACCGTACATCGGCCCGTACTCGCGCTTGGTGATCCGGACGTCCTGCTCGTCGGCCATCCCGACGACCCGGGCGCCGACGCGTTCGGTCGTGGGCAGGTGGTAGGCGACGCCGTCGGGCTTGCCCTCGTCGTAGCTGGTGCGGGTGATCGCCCGTGCGTTGACCAGTGTGCTCGGGTCGTTGGCCAGCGCGATGCGGTGCAGCGGGCCCAGCGCTTCGAGCAGATCCAGGCCGTCGCTGCCGTAGGTGGACCGGGAGTCCAGCCAGGTCGCGCGGGTTTTGCTGTCGTACTGGGCGAGCCCGAGGGTCGACAGGTCGGCCTCGGCGTTCGGTGCCTGGCCCAGCGCCAGGGCGCGGTTGGACGACTCCAGGGTGCGCACGACGTTGCCGAAGCGGTCGTACTCGTGGGTGTCGATGTGCCCGCCCGGGGTGGCGGTGTTGGCCTCCTTGCCCGAGGCGTTCAGGTAGTGCACGGTCGCCGCGCGGTAGCCGTCCGCGCCGGGGCTCGACGCCGAGGCGGTGTGCACCGAGACCGGGTCCTCGGGACCGAACACGGCCACCGCGTCGGTCGGGGCGTCGGCTTGTGCCCAGGTCGCGATCGCGGTGGCGTCGAGGTCGTGCGGTCCACCGGCGGCACGAGTGAGCGGGACGCCGTACACGACGATGGTGGCGATCTCGCCGTCGACCTGGTCCTTGGTGCCCGGCCGCAGGGCGTCGCGGCGGACCTTCAGCAGGCGGCCGGTGTTGGGGTCACCGCTGCCGGCCGCGCCGAAGGTGAACTTCCACGGCAGGTCGCCCGGCTGGCCGATCTCGGTGACGTGACCCGCGGCGTCGTAGGCGTAGGAGGTCTTCAACGGCTGGGCCAAGCGCGGGTCCCACACCTCCCGCAAGCGGCCCTGGTCGTCGTAGGCGTACCGGGCGACATCCACCTTGGACACCGCACCGGTCGCCGGGTCGGTGGTCCACGCAGCGATGGCGCGGATCTGGCCCGCGATATCGCCGAACGCGGTGGCGGTGGCGGTCGTGGTGGCGGCGTAGTCGTACTCCAGCGCCTCACAGCCGCGCGCGGGTGTCGCGGTGGTGCAGTCGCCGATGCCCGGCTCCTGCGGTGCGATCACGCGCTTGATGCGGAGCTGGTCGTCGGTGTTGTCGTAGGTGTAGCGGGTGGTGTTGGCCTGGAGTGGCGGGGTCGCCGTCTCCACCACGTACCGGTCGGTGCCCGCGGGCTTGGCGAACGTGGTCACCGTGCCGTCCAGTTCGGACAGTCGGTAGACGTCGTTCTCCTTGACCAGGGTCAAGTCCTCGGCGCCGGGCTCGGGCCAGAACTTGCCGTCCGGGGTGCGGGTGAACCAGATCGAGGAGCCGCTGGCCTGCTCGACCTGGACGGTGTCCTCGTGCGGGAAGGCCAGGCGGGTGTAGTCGATCTGGGCGGAGTCGACCTCCGCGCCGGTCTCCCAGTGCGGGCCGAACGGCGCGGTGATCTCCCGCAGGGACAGGTCGTCGTAGTAGACCTTCTTGCCGCTCCCCGGCGCGAACCCGTTGTACAGGCGGATGAACGCCTCGGTCGCGTCGGCCGGCACGGTGAAGTCGAGGGTGAGCTGCTGCCAGGCGTCCACCGCAGAGGGCCGCGCGGTCGACCACTCGCGGTAGCCCGCCGGGGTCTTCGCGAACGCGGTCATCTTCAGGCCGCGCCCGAACTCGGGTTGCAGACCGCTCGCCGCCGGGACGTAGATCCACCCGGTGACCCGGTAAGTGCGGCCGGCCTTCATGCCCAACCGCATCCCGCCGCTCATGTCGCCCTCGATCGAGGCGAACGTGTCGTTGCCCGACTGGTTGCCGGTCGGCGCGGTCACCTCCAGCGAGTCGGTGCTGTCGTGACCGCGCTCGGTGTTGCGCGCGATGGACGCGGTGTTGCCCACGAACCCGGCCATGTCCGTCGACACCTTCTGCTGGTTGGTCGTCAACCGCTGCCGCTGCAACTGGAAACCGTGCCGCGGATCGCGCGAGGAGGACGTGCGCGACACCGACAGGCCGAACTCCTCGGCGTCGGTCGAGTTGACGGAGTAGTCGCCGGTGAGCAGGTTGACCGAGCCCGGACCGATGGACGTGCTCGCCGCGTTGTCCGCGCTCGGGTCGACCACCGCAGTACGCCATGCGGTGGCGTACGTGCCGTTGCCGGCGCTGTCCGTGGCCAGCACGGCCTTGACCTGCACGACGCCGGCGGCCTCGCCGAGGGTGTCCACCGCGTTCCACACCGCGAACTCCCCGTAGGAGTTCAGCGGCACGAACCCGCTGCCCAGTGGCGACCCATCGGCTTTGGTCAGGTGCGCGGGCGGGATGTCGGACTCCACCGCCGCGCCCGGACCTCGCCGCCACATGAACTTGACGTGCGTGAACACCGGTTCGCCGACGACCTGGAGTTGCACCCGCCGTGGCACCCGTACGCCTTCGGCGGGGCGCAGCAGGCCAGCGCGGCCGACGTGGAAGGTGTAGGAGGTGATGCCGGACAGGCGCCCGGAGCGGTCCTTGGTGCGGACGTTGAGCGTGTGCTGACCGTCGGTGGCCGGGGTGATGGACGGGGTGGCCTTGCCGTCCGCGCCCGCGACCGCCTCGGTGGTCGGCACGGCGTCCAGCGCCCACAGGTAGGAGTGCACGTCGGCGGTACCGGCTGGCGGGGTGAAGGTGAACGTGCCCGCCTGGTTCGCGCCCTTGTACCACTTGTTGTCGTTCGGGTAGTCGGTCGAGGACACGAACGGCGCCCCTGGGTCCACCGTGTCCACGGTGAACTGGAGCCACTGGAGGTTCACGCCCGGGTCCGGCGCGGCGTCGAGCCGGAACTTCTGGCAAGTGCAGCCGTTGCCGGTCCACGTCCAGATCTTCTGCCCGTTGTCCGGGCTGCCGTACTGGACGTCCATGACCTTGCCCGAGTGCTTGGCCACCAGCGTGTACTCGCCGTTGCCGACCCGGTCCAGCCGCCACTTCTGGCAGTCGTTGCCGTTGCCCGGCCACTGGATGACCTGCGTGCCGTCGGCTGTGCCGCAACCGGCGACGTCCAACACATGGTCGGAGTGCCGTGCCCGGAGCATGTAGTAGCCGTCACCGGTGCCCACCAATGCGAACCGCTGACAGCCTCCACCCCAGTAGTCCCACTGGATCGCGTGCGTGCCCGCCGCGGTCGAACACCCGGCGATGTCCACCGCCTTGCCCGAATGCACCGGGCGGATCGCCACGAACGCGTCCCCGGCCCAGTCGTGCGCGTCAAACGACGTGGCCCGGAAGCGATACGTCCTGCCCGGCTGAAGCAGCCCGTCCGGCACCTTCCAGGTCGCCACACTGCCCGACGGCACACCCCACACCCAATGGTCGGTCACCATCGTGTCGCCGTCGTAGACGTAGAAGACCGCCGTGACCGTGCCGCCATCGGGGTCGCTGGGCCGGAACGACAACGTCGGGGTGGTGCTGCGGGTGAACGTCTGGCCGCCCGAGTCACCGCGGTCGGACACGTCCAAGCCCGTCGCCGGGTCCGGACGGGAGTTGTAGTCGATCGTGATGTGCGGCGTGGCCTCGGCTTCGGCGGAGTCGAACCTCTTCCAGCCGTAGTTGTCGCTCTCGTTGGCCGCCTTGGCCATGATCCCGAGCATGTTCGATCCGTTGTCCGCGCCCAGCTGCACCAGACCGCGGATGTCGCTGCCGACCCAGCCGTCGTCGCACGACGCGGAGTGGCCCCTGGTCTCGCTCGACGTCGACCAGCGCGTGTACCACGGCGGCTGCGAGTTCCAGTTGGTCGACCAGTCCACCAGGCCGGTGTCCCACAACTCCCAGTCCCGCGCCTCGCACGACCAGGAATGCCACTCCCACAGGTTCAACCGCGCGCTGTGGATGCGGCGACCCTTGAACTGCGCGACGTCGAAGTTGAAGTAGCTGCGTGCGACGGTCGCCCCGCCATCGAACGTGCCCAGCCGCAGTTCCGATTGCCCGCCGGTGTCCACGGTCGTCCCGGTCTGCACGTACTTGTCGTACACGGGCCCCAGGTACACCACGGGGTCGATGACCACGGGGTACTGCGTGTCGGCGTGCTTGAGGAAGGACTCGTCCGCCGTCAACGTCAGCTCGGTGACCGTCTGCCCCGCCGCCCGCGCCTGACCCGGCGCGACCTCCACGCCCACCGGATGCTTCTTGACCGGGTCACCGGTCTTCTCGTGCCGCTTCGCGTCCCACATCTCCGGCTGCGGGATCGCACCGACCACGTTGCCGGAGCCGTCCACCAATTCCGTGTGGCCGTCGTCCTTCCGCTTGGGCGTCGCACCCTTGGTCCGCAAGGGCAGCGTCAACCGCACCGGTTCCTTCGGGCGTTCCTTCAACACCAGGAACTGCTCGAACCCGGTCCGCGTCGCCTCCACCACCAGGTCCGCGCCCGGCCGCGCATCGGGATAGACGACCTTGCGGCCCTCGATCCTCGGCGCGGGCAGGACACCCCGCCACTGCAACGCGACCTCGGTCTCGCCATGCCGCAACGACGCCAGATCCCGCACCGCGTCCGCCGTGCCACCCGCACCCGCGAACACCAGATCACGCGGATGCACCCGAGGCGCGATCGACCCGTCCGCCCTCTGATCCAGCGTCAGGTCCACCGGCACCCACGCGTCACCACGCTTGACCCGCACCGGACCCGCGTGGATCTCCGTGGTCAGCTTCCCGTCCGGGTTGACGAACGTCGCCGAGTTCTCCGTGCGCTCGCTCAACGCCTCCACACGGATCTTGTGCAACGCCGCCGTCGCCCGCGCCGACGGGATGTCCGCCGCCTCGTTCCGCACCGGAGGCGTCTCCGACACCGGAGGCTGCGCCGCCGCGACCGCGGGCGTCACCCCCGCCGCCACCGCCGTGGACGCCACCATCACGAACGCGACCGCGACCGCCAACCCCCGTCTGAACGGGTTCTCGGCACGCGAAGACTGCGACCCGGACACAGACGGACCCCCAGAAGCGAAAGCGAGGACGTTGCTCGACCGACGCGCACGTCGACCGGCGCACATCACACCCCACGAACGCCTTAGTAAGAAGACCCCGAACGGAGCAACGAAACATTCGTGGACAAACCACCTACCGCTCAATCAAGTAAAATAGCAACAGGGCGGCACAACACGGAGAAAGGGTTTTATCGCCGCACCGAAGCTCGGTGTTACATGATGTGCCACACAACCACACCGACCATGCATGGCCAACGCACAATCACATCGCCGCTAACGACCTCGATTTCCGAAGAAATCAGACAGCAGCTCAGCGTGCCGGCCGTCGCGCCCTCGAGGACCGCGCCGAGATCAACAGGTTCTTCAACCAAGTGCCTGAACACGTCGACGACGTCATGGCCCTCGCCGTACGCGATGCCGGTGGTCCATCCCACCACGACGCACGTGGGACGACCTCGCCGTGGTCCTACCGACGCCGGACGCGGCTTCGAGGCGACCATCTGCGAAAGGCTAGCCGCCTCGACCGGGCTGGCAGTCGATTGATCGTGAGGGTGCTGCTCGCCGCCGAATACGACGTGCCTGATCTTGCAAGCCGACCAGCCATCCTCAGGCCTGCTTGGACCTGCGAGATCACCGAAATCGACGCTCCCCGGTACGGGGCGTTGTCGAGTCGATCGAGGGCCTCGTCAGGCTAATGGAGGAGCAGCCGCAGCACCTGAACCTGCCGCATCCCGGTGCCGACCCATCGCCATGTAGAGCTCCGTTGCAATCCCCGCCTGGACTTGATCCTGGCGCTGTACGTCAGCGCCGAACTCCTGCCAGTTCCACGCCTCGTTGCGATCCCCGCCAGGACGAAAGTCCCGGCGCTGCGCGCTCGACGCACCGCCGATGATCTCTTGCAGGTAGTTGCGATCCCCGCCAGGACGCGAGTCCCGGCGCTGCCCGGGGCCGGGGGTGAGACCGCCGTTCACATCACGTTGCGATCCCGCCAGGACGCGAGTCCCGGCGCTGCCTGGGCGGTCTCCCCCGAGGTGCAGGCCACACCCTCAACGGTTGCGATCCCCGCCAGGACGCGAGTCCCGGCGCTGCGGGCCGAGCCAGGCGGTGGTGGTGTCCCAGCCGCCGTTGCGATCCCCGCCAGGACGCGAGTCCCGGCGCTGCGTGCGACGCCTCATCGCGTCCGGGGTGGAGATGGTGTTGCGATCCCCGCCAGGACGCGAGTCCCGGCGCTGCGGTGCCTGACCAGCACGGTAACAAGCACGCGGGTAGCGAACCATCGCCTGTTCTCGGCTTCTGGGACGACACGCCGTTCTCGCCTTCGGAACCACACGGCGTGTCGCATCACGCCTGAGGTTCCTAGGCCTGCACCGTCGGGGCGGCCTGGCCGCTGATGGTGATTCAGGATGCGCTGTGGTCGTCGTGGCCTACGAGGGTGGTCAGGCGGTCGCCGAGTAGGTAGCGGCGTTTGGCGTCGCGGTGGAGGAGGCGGGCGCTCCACATGGTGATCAGGAGCCGGTGGACGGTGGTCATCGGCAGGTCCAGCTGGGCGCAGATCTGGGAGAGGCGAAGGGGCCTGCCGTCGCGGGCGATAAGTTCCAGGATCTGGAGGAGCCGTTCCAGGTAGTCGCCGCGGCGTGGTTCGCCGGCGGTGGGGTCGCATGGGTGGTCGGCTTGGCGTCGTGGGAGGAACGCTTCCCGCCACGCGCCTGGATGTACCGGTAGCGGGGCGGGGTTCGTGGTGGTGTGGTGCCTGGTGGGGAAATCCCGCTCTGAGTTTGCGGCGCGCGTGTGGGGTGACGGCGATGTGAACATGATTCGACTCCTCGTAAGCCATGTCGACAGTGTTTGTGTCGGTGGTTCGAGTGTCGAAAGCGTCGGCTGGGCGGGCAAGGTTTCACGGTATTCGAATCGTGCGAATAGGGCCGAAATGTCGCTGGGTCAGGCGGCTTGTGCCTGTGGCACCGCTGGGGCGCGGGAGGCGGTGAATGCGATGGCCGCGAGGGCGGGGGTGATGCGGAGTGCTCGTGCCAGGCGGTGTGCGAGGGGTGGGGGTAGGTGGCCGGTGCGTTCGTAGTGGTCGACGGCTTGTTCGCTGATGCCGATGATCGCGGCGAGCAGTGGTCCTTGCTCGGGGCCGAGGTAGCCCTGTTCCCACATGGCCAGGCGGTGGGGTTTGACCGCGAGGCGGTGGGCAAGTTCGGCCGCGGTGACCGCGCGCAGGCTGCGGAGGTCGGGGATGGTGGGTGGGCCGTCGGGGAGGTGTTGGAGTTGGGCGGGGACGAGGCGCAGTTCGGCGCAGACGAGTCGGAGGTCGGCTGCGGAGATGGGGGTGATGCCTCGTTCCCAGCGGTAGATCTTGTTGTCGTGGATGGACAGCCGCCGCGCGAGTTCGACCTGGGTGAGATGGGCGCGCTTGCGGTGGGCGGTCAGGGCCGCGGGGTTGAACAGCGGGATGTCGGTTGCGTGCGAGGGCATGGCGGTGTCTCCCTGGTGTCGGTCAGGCGGTGAGGTCGGGCTGCGGCGTCATGCCCGTCGCGTCGGTCGTGGACAGTGCGTGGGCGAGTTGGGTCGCGATGGCGGGTGAGGCGGCGTGCAGCAGGCCTCCGGTGTGCTGGACTACGGCGTCGGCTTCTTGTGCGATGAGGACGGCGGCTCGCCACGCGTGCGGGTCGAGGTGGTGTTGGTAGAAGCCGTCGAGGGCTCCGGAGGCGACCCAGCAGAGGGTCAATGCCGGTGATCCGAAGAGGCGCAGGTCGCCGACTCTGGTGGCCAGGCGTGCGGCGATGCGTGCTTCGCGGCGACGGCGGGCGGGGTCGGTGCTGAACCCGGCGGCGACCAGGGCGCGGCGGAGGTCGGTTTGCGATCCGGCGTTGACGGGGAGCCGGCGGGTTCCGTGGCGTGGGTCGAGCAGTCGGGTGCCGTGGTCCAGGGAGGCCGACCAGAGCCTGCCCGTGGCGGGTTCGGCGACGGCGCCGGCGAGGGTGACGCCGTCGAGCACTGCGGCGACGGAGACGGTGTAGGCGGGTAGTCCGGAGGCGAGATTGCGATCGCCGCCGATCGGGTCGACGTACCACTCGATGTCGGCCGGTCGGATGAGGTCGAACTGCGCGCGTTCTCTGGCCTTGAGTCGATCGAGTGCCGTGTCGATGGCGCTGTGCGCCAGGGCCTGGGCTCGGATACGGCCGGACGGGGCTGCGGGTAGTCGGGCGGGCGGTGTGCGCTGAGCTTGGTCCCTGCGGACGGCGACGGCACCCGTCGCCGCCAGGTACTCGGCGACCTCCTGGACTCGCGTCAGGTCATTCACGACTTCCCCCTCGGTAATGTCCGGATTTGATTCGAAGGTAAACCGCGACCCCGACTTCGACACCTTTTCCGATTGACGGGAGTAATCGCCGGCCAGCCGTTATCTCATGGTCCGGAAATTCCGGTGAATCGAGCGTCGAACAGTGACATTCCGTCCTTCCCGGATGACGGTCGAGTCCCGGTATCCGCACGGAAGGGCGATGTGGTGGACGTACAGCGGCGAGTCAGGAGTCGGCTGGTGGTCGCAGCCGCAGTGGTCGCGGTCCTGTCGGCGTGCGACGCCCGGTCGGTGACTCCGGTCGCCCAGCCGAACCCGGCGTCGAGCGTGTCATCTCCGCAGGTTCGAGACGTTGCACAAGTCGCGTCGGCGCGGGTGGTGGCATTGGTCGGCGCGGACGGTTCGAGCAGTCGTGCCCTGGTTTCCGTGGGCAGCGAATTGCTGGAGTCGGTCGATACGCCGGTCGGGAGCGCGGTCAGGGCTGTCGCCGGCGACGGTCGGGTGCGACTTCAGGTCGAGTTGGGCGACGGGACGCGGGCGGGTGGCCTTGCCCGGGTGCCGGCGGGACTGTGGCAGTTCACAGTGGACGGTGACGTGGCGGTGCTGCGTGATCCGTTGACGCTGTGGGAGATCCGACGGATTCGGGTCGGCGCGGGGTGGGGCGCGTGCTCCACCGGCGAGGTGGTCGTGCAGAGCGACGGCACGAACAGGTTGGTGACCCGTGACCCGCGGAATCTGGTGGAGCTCGGCTCGGTGCGGATCACGGGTCACTGGGTGGCCGCGCAGCGGCTGGCGGGGTTAGCGTGCGTGCAGGTCGAGGGCAGGCCGCAGGTGTGGGCGTTGGTCGCGGGCTCGGACTGGGTGGTGCGCGTCGACCCGGGGCGCGGTGTTGTGACGGCGGTGGCGAGCCTGGCGCGGATCCGGGCGGAGAAGGTGGGGCTGGGTGGCGCGATCGGTGCGATCGCCGCGACTTCGGAACCGGACGTTTTCTGGGTGTCCGGCGCGTTCCCGTACCGGTTCAAGGTGCGGCTGGTGATCGGATCGTGAACCGATTCGCCGCAGCTGCCATTCACAGGGGAGGCGTGCTGATGAAGCTGTTCTCTGCGTTCGCGGCCATGGCGGTGTCACTCGTCCTGGCGGCGGGGATGCTGATGCCGCACCGCCGAGCTGACGCGGATACCGATCCGGCGTCGTGTCCGGGTGCGCAGGTCGACGAGACGGTTGGCGGTGTGCACCTGTCGCCCGCGCAGACGGCGGTGATCGAGGCGATCCTGAGTGCTAGCAAGGGGATGGGCATCTCGCGTCGTGGGGCGACGATCGCGTTGCAGACCGCGATGCAGGAGAGCACGTTGCGTGCCGACGTGGTCGTCGGCGAGGCGGTCGGAGCGTTCCAGCAGATCGCGCCCGGACCGTTCAGCGCCTACGCCGGCTACGACCGCACCGACCCGTCCGCCGCAGCCAAGGGGTTCTTCACGGTGCTGCTGCGCAGGGTTCCCGGCTACCCCACCGATCCGCGCCCGAACCACGAGCTGGCACAGGTGGTCCAGGCCAGCGGAGCGGGTGCCGCGCTGTACGCCAAGCACCAGTCTTGGGCCGAGGCGGTCACCGCCGTGTCGTTCAGCGGCACCGAGCCTGCGTCAGCCTGCGCCGCCGGTCCGGTGTCGGTGCAGGTCGTCGGCAACACGGTGAAGCTGCCGCCCCAAGCCGGGGTGTCGGGCACGGTGGTGGCGGGGACTGCGCAGGTGGCCAAGGCGATCGCTGCGGCGCTTGCGTGGCTGGGAACCCCGTACGCGTGGGGCGGCGGTGACGAGAACGGTCCTACGCGGGGTATCCGGGACAACGGTGTGGCCGACGCGCACGGCGACTACCTCAAGGTCGGCTTCGATTGCAGCGGCCTGACGCTCTACGCCTACGCCCAAGCCGGCGTCCGCCTGACCCGTCCCTCGGACGCGCAGTTGACCGGCGCACCGCTGGTCGTGCCGTTCTCCCGGGCCCGCCCCGGCGACTTGTTGTTCTGGGGCACGCACCACGTGGCCCTCTACCTCGGCGTGCTGGATAGCCGTCACCTCATGGTGGAGGCGCCTGCGTCTGGCGATGTGGTGAAGGTGTCGCAGGTTCGGCTGGGTGGTGACTTCCGCGGTCTCGCGGCCCGTCCGGTTCCTCAGCAGTAGTCCGAGTCCACAACGGGCTTTTGGCAGTGGATGACGTGACGTTCGAGCATCGAGCGATCGGGATGAAACGATGAGCGGATCCGACCCGACCGGGGCAGAGTTGGCAAGCCGCGACAGTCTTGGGCGGACCAAGGCGATCATCACGCCGGAGGGCTGGCATCCGTCGCAGGTGGATGGGTGGACGTTCGCGTTCGGAGCACACTTGTCCGGTGATCCGGTCGGCATCGTGCTCTTCGAGAAGACGATCGTCTCGGAGGATTGGACGCTCGTACTGCACTTCGACCGCACCGATGAGTCCGTTCTCCTCAACCCGGTGATGGTGTCGGATGCCCAGGGTGAGGAGGCGGTCTTCTGGCCCGACAGCGTCGACGAACTCCACGCGCTCATGTCGGAGATCGGACGTTATGGCACCGCCCACCTGGGGGACGAAGGCTGGACTGTGCAGGCCGCGGTCACCTTGGCCGCTGCCGAGGAGGCGGCGGAGGACGGACGCCGTGTCGTGATGCTGGGCGACAACGAAAAGTGGGTCTTCGCCGACACCCGGACTGTTGTCCCCACCGGCTTCGTGGAGTTCAGCGGCTTCGACGGTGCTCGTGCGCTTCCTCCTCCGAGCAGTGTGTTGACCGATGATCCGGCCACGATGGGCCTGGTCGTCGAGAGGCACTACCGCGGTGAAGGAGTGCGGCACGCCAGTCTGCTTACGCGCGAGATGGTGATATCCACCGTCGTCGGACTGGACTACGACCTCGCCGGCGCCGTGGCCGCGTTCACCGCTCCGGATCGGTTCCAGAAGGCTTACGCACAGGGATTGTGCGATCAGATCGCGGAACACGCGGCGGAGATCCGCGGCTTCGTCGCGATGGCCGACCTGGCCTTGGGTACGCCGGGTTTCGGGGAGCCTGCCTCGTTGTCGCAGTTGTTGACGCGTGAGCAGACTCTTCGGGTCGCCAGCACGCTGGAGGACTTGAGCGGGCATCTGGCGTTGCGGGCGGGAGTCGAGCTCCCGTGGCGGCTCGGCGTTGTGGGGTGGATGGCGAAGGTGGAGCCGGCGCCGGATCTTGCGGTCAAGGGGAAGGCGGCGCGGCCTGCTGTGCAGCGTGCGCGTGCGGTGAACTTGGCGCGTTCGGGGAGTTCTCAGCGCCGGCTGGAATCGTCGGGCGTTGAAGCTGTGCGTTCGCAGGTCCGGCTTGCGGTGTTCAAGGGGCCGGGGCGATGAGCGGCGAGGCTGTGTCGGGGTCTGCCGTCGGGAGGCCGGGCGGGGTGTGGGGTGGGCAGCCGGTGCCCGTTCCGGTCGTGCCGTCCTCGGTCGGTCGCCTCGCTCCGGTTGTCGACCGTGCTCCGTCATCGGTGACCCCGGCGATCCCGGTGCTGGATGACGTGTCGCGGCTGGTGGAGGAGCGGGGTGCGCGGGGTCGGGCTGCCGTGTTGCGGGTGTTGCGGGGTACGGCGCCGGTGGGTCGGGTGGTGGCGGTGCTGGGTATGGCGGGTGCCGGTCGGTCAACGGTGGCGGCGCAGTTGGCGTGTGCTGCGGCGGCGCATCACCCGGGTCCGGTGGTGGTCGTGGACGGGTCGGGGTCGGTGTGGCCGGGTCTGGTTCGACGGCTGCCCGCCGAGCCGGGTTGCGTCCCGGACTGGCCGGACTTCGGTGCGTTGCTGGCGGAGCCGGACCCGGTTCCGACGTTGCGGGCGTTCGTCCACAGCGCACGGCAGGACGTCGGCGACACGGGTGTGCTTGGTCGGGTGGTGCGGTTGGGTGGTATTGCGCCGGCGCGGCGCTTCGAGCCGCTTGCGCCTTCTTCGCTGTTGGCCGCGGTGGAGCTGTGTCGCAGTGTGTGCCGGTTGACCATTGTGGACTGTCCAGCTGAAGCGCACGTTTTGGCTCGGGTGTGTGAGACGGCGGCGGATGCGCTCTTGGTGGTGTGTCGGGCGGATGCGTCGGAGTTGCTGCGGTGCGGGTCGCTGCTGGACTTGCTGGCCCGTGACACCGACCGGGACGTACACGGACGCGCCGTGGTGGTTGCGGTCGGGCATCGGCCGGGGCGGTGGCCCAAGCGGGCTGCGGCGGCGGAGGCCGCAGCCGGTGGTGCGGCGGTGGCGGTGGTGCGGATGCCGTACGACGCCGTGCTGGCCGAGGCCGACTCACCGGTTGCCCACGGAGGTGAGGCGGCGGAGCGGATCACTGCGGTGTGCGCGGTGGTCGCTGAGCAACGACGGTACTGAGTGTGAGGAGAACGTGATGCGTACGTTGGTATGGTTCGCCCAGCCGAGTGGGCCGTTGGATCCGATCGACATCCAGGACGGTCGCAATGCTCCGGGGTTGGCGGCGTTGGAGTCGATGGTCAACTCGATCGCGGTGTACGTGTTGGTAGGCGGCCTCGCGGCGATCGTGATCGGGATCGGCATCGCCGTGGTCGGCCCGCGGTTGGGGTTCCAGCACGCGCGGGGTGTGGGGATCGGCGGCGTGGTCGGCGGGGTGTTCCTCGGGGCGGTCGTCGGGATGGCGTCGATCCTGGTCAACTTCACCTACTCCGTGTTCTCCCAATGAGGCCGGCACGTGCCGCGATGGCCGCCGCGACGATCATCGGCGTCTTTACCACCGGTCTCCTTCTCGGGCGGTCGGTGGTCGAGGCTCCGCCGCCGGCTGCTCCCGATACCGCCTGCGAACGTGGGGACGAGGCGGTGACCGCTGCGGCGGCGGGGCAGCTGGCGGTGTTGCTGGCGCGGCGGGTTGAGGGTGCGTCCACGACGCGGGAGGCGGTGCGCGAGTGGGGTGCGGCGTCCGAGGTCGAGGCGGAGTTCGGGCGGTGGGCCGAGCAGGAGAACCCGGTCTACCGGCACGGGTTGTTCGGTGCGACGGCGGTGCGGGTGCAGCGGCGTGACGGTGACCGTGTCGCGGTGTCGGTGGACGGGTTCTGGTTGCGGTCGGCTGATGCCGCCAACGGGGCGGGCGAGTTCGTCGGCGCGCTGTGGACCTATTGGGTGGTGTGGCGGGAGGGGCGGTGGGTTCCGTCGTCCCCGCCGGAAGCGGTGACCGTGCCCGGTGTGCACACCCACAAGGCGCTGCCGTTCATCCGGGCGCAGGCGGGGTTTTCGGAGGTGCCCTATGTCCGCTGCTGACCGTGTCACGGGTGTGCTGTCGTTGTGGCTGCTCATGACGCTGGCTTTGGCTTCTCCCGCGTACGCGCGGCCGGAGCGCCCGCAGGCGAGTGACGGGATCGAGATGGTCCGGATCGGCGACCGCGACTACCCGAGGTTGCGGGTGTCGGACGGGCGGTGGTGGTACCTGGCGCCGAGCTGCCCGTGGATCCCTTCGCAGGTGCCACCGGACTCGGTGTGCGGTGGTGAGCAGGTGATCCTGCGTGACGACACCGATCTGCGCTGCACGTTCGTCATGACCTACCGCGCGGAGGTCACACCTGCGCGGGCGATATGGCGGTTCTGCCTGTCCCGGCCACCGCTGTCCCCGGCCTACCTGTGGACCGAGGAGCAGAACACCAACCGCATCAACCAGCTGCGCAACGCCGTCGGCTCCTGCCCCGACGCCGCCACGGGGTGCCTCCCGATGCAGCGCTGGCCCCGCGCGGCGGACGGCAGCATCGACTGCGCGACGATCCCCCGCGACCAGCTCGGCGAATCGCTGGCCGCCGCGAGCGCGAACGGCACTGATGCCACCGTGATCGGCAAGGTGTGCGCGGTGCTCAACGCCTACATCACCGGCCGGTCCTTCCCCGCCGGGACGACGGCGGCGGATCTGAACCTGGCCGGGCGTGCGGTCGCCGACGGTGTCCCGATGGGCAGCTCGACCGCGCCCATCGACACGGTGACTGATTGGGGGCTGGTCGGGGACAGCCTGGACGCCCTGTGCGCGACGCAGGCACAGCTGCCCTCACTGACGCTGGTGTGCGGCGGCAAGAACGTGGTCGAGGCGGGCGCGAAGTTGTGGGGCGTCATGGACTGCGCGAGCGAGTTCGACAAATGCCTGGCCGAGGCCGCCGCCCGCGCCATGCTCACCGGCCTGGAACTCACGCTCGGGGCGCTGCGGCAGCCCACCAGCGTGAACTTCGACGAGCCGGGGCTGCGGTCGGTGCTGGGTGCGCTGGGCACGGTGAGCGCCTACCTGGTGTTGCTGTTCCTGCTGATCAACGCGGTGATCGCGGTGGTGCGCATGCGCACGCGGGAGCTGGCCGAGAGCGGGTTGGGGGTGGTGCGGTGGGCGTTCGGGCTCGGTGTCGGGCTCACCCTGGTGTCGCTGGCGGTCTTCGTCTCCGATCGGGTGGCGGACTGGTTCGCCGACGAGACCGCCGGGACCTCCCAGGCCGTGTACGTGCGGTTCTTCGCGTTGATGCACCAGTTGGTCCTGTCCGACCAGGTCAGCCAATCCCAGGGCTGGCTGCTGCTGATGCTGGTGTTCCTGCTGGGCGCGGTCGCGGCCGGGGTCGCGTACCTGCTGTTGGTGTTCCGCAAGGGCGCGATCGTGCTGGCGGTCGCGGTGCTGGTGCTGCAGCTGGCCGGTGGTGCCGGGCCTGGGGCGTTGCGCAAGTGGCCGCGCAAGGGGCTGTCGGTGCTGTGGGCGTGTGTGATCGCCAAGCCGGTGACGGTGATCGTGTTCCGGCTCGGCGAGTCTTGGATCGGCGCCGGTCGCGGGCTGGGTGACCTGCTGATCGGGGTCGGCACGCTCGGGGTGGCGGCGTTCGCGCCGTTCGTGGTGGTCAAGTGGTTCCCGCTCGACAGCGACGTCCTGGGCGCGAGCCGGGGGTCGATGGCGATGAGCAGCGCCACCGTGCTCGCGATGCTCGCCACCCGCACCTCCAGCTCGACCTCCCGCACCGGCCAGAGCACGCCCAAGGCGGACCGCCAAGCCACCACCGCGACGATGCTCCCGCCGCACCCCGCACCCCACGGTGTCGTCGCCTCCGGTCCGATGCCGCAGCGGCGCGGCGACGACGTTCCCGTACCTCCCGAGCCGCACCGCGCGGAGTCGACGCGTCGTGACGAGGACGGACGGCGATCAGGGTTGGCGAAGGCGGCGATCGCCGGCGTGGTGGTGGCGGTGGCCGGGCAGGTGGCGATGGACGGCGTGATCTCCGGCGGCGCCACCGACAGCCCTACCCCGACCAACTCCCCTATCTGCCCTACCCCAGCCACACCCCCACCCGGCACGGCGACCAGCACCAGCAGCAGCGCCGGCTCGGGCCGGCCGAGAACCAGGGACGGTGGTGACACCCATGACCGAGCTCCGGGTGCGGTTCTCCAAGAGGCGCAGTGACGGCGTCCTGTGGGGCAAAACCGCGGCGCAACTGTTGTGCCTGGTGGCCGCGTTGTTCATCGCGGTCGCCGGACTCAACACCAGCGGCCTGCTCAAGATGGTGCCGCTCGGTGTGGCGGGTGTGCTGGTGGCGGTGGCGCTGCTGCCGGTGTTCGGGCGCCCGCTGGTGGACTTCCTGCCCATCCTGCTCGCCCGCCTGCTCCTGCGAGCCACCGGCGAGCACGAGTACCGGGGCGGCCCATTCCGACTCCACTCGGACGAACCTGCCCTGGACGGTCCTCGCCTACCCGGCGACCTGTCCCGCCTGCGGTTCCTGACCTACCGGGTCGGCGAGGACCGCTCCCGCGACCTCGGCGTGGTCAAGGACCTGGCCGACGGCAGCGTGGTCGCGGTGCTGGAGGTCCGCGCGGACACCTTCGCCCTCCTCGACTCCGGCGAACAGGCCCAGCGCGTGGTCGGGTTCGGCGCGGTCCTCAACTCGCTGTGCCGCTCCGACAGCCCGCTGTCCCGCGTCCAGATCCTGCACCGGGTGATCCCCGAGTCCGGTGACCCGGTCCGCCGAGACTGGAACGTCCACGGCGTCCACGACACCAGCCTCGCCACGACCGCCTACGAGGAGCTGATCGCAGCACAGGGCCGCACCGCGCAACGCCACGAGTCCTTCGTCGTGCTGCGCCTCGACCCGCGCCGCGCCACCGCCCGCATCAAAGCCTCCGGCGGTGGGGACGAGGGTGCGGCGGCGGTGCTGTTCGCCGAGATCACCCGCGTCAACCGCGGCCTGCGCGCCGCCGGCCTCACCGTCCGCGGTTGGCTGCCACCCCGCGGCCTGGGCTACCTGATCCGCACGGCCTTCGACCCCGCCGCCACCGCCATGCTCGACCGGCGCGGCGGCGGCCAGGGCGACCAGCAAGGCGGCGACACCGGCTCCCCCTCCGGCGTCGACCCGACCGTGTGCCACCCGATGGCCACCGCCACCACCCGCACCACCTACGCCACCGACAGCGCCGTGCACCGCACCTGGTGGATCGCCGAATGGCCTCGCGCCGACACCGGCGTCCCGGTCGGCTTCCTGGAACCGCTGCTGCTGCGCCTGACCACCCGCCGCACCCTGTCCCTGGTCTTCGAACCCGTCCCCACCCGCAAAGCACAGACCCGCATCGACATCCAGGCCAGCGCCGACGACGCCCGCGACACCCTCAACCGCCGCATCGACCGCCGCCTCAAGCGATCGGACCGACGCGAAACCGAAGGCCTCGCCCGCCGCGAAGCCGAACTGGTCGAAGGCTTCGCCCACTTCCGGTTCCTCGGCTTCGTCACCGCCACCGCCGCCACCCGCGACGACCTGGAAATCCAGGCCGGCACGGTCGAAGCCGCTCTCAACGAATCCAGCGTCGAACCCCACGTCCTGCACTGGGAACAAGACCAAGGCTTCTGGGCCGCCGCCCTCCCCCTCGCGCGAGGCCTGCGATGACCACCGACCAAGCCTGGGTGCTGCCCGACCGCGTCCCCCGCCCCTGGCTCGGCCCCCACGGACGCCGCGCCGGACGCCTCGCCCACCGCATGCGCCTCCCCGCCCACATCGAGTCCACCGCCCAACTCCGCGGCCTCTACCCGTGGCTCGCCGGCGTCGGCCTACCCCCGATCGGCACCTACATCGGGCAGGAACGCTTCTCCGGCAGCCCGTTCTGCTTCGACCCCTGGCGCCTCTACACCGCAGGCCTGCTCCACGACGCAGGCATCTTCATCGCCGGTGTCATCGGCAGCGGCAAGAGCGCCCTCGCCAAAACCCTCTGCACCCGCGGCGTCGCGTTCGGGCGGCGCTTCGCCGTCCCGGGCGACATCCGCGGCGAATGGACCCCCGTCGCCCATGCCCTCGGCGGACGCGTCCTGACCCTCGGCCCCGGCATGACTCACCGCCTCAACGCCCTCGCCCTACCCCCGAAACCCGAACACCTCACCGAAACCCAGTGGTGGCCCATCGTCCGCTCCCACTGGGAAGAACTCCTCGCCGCCCTCGTCCGCACCCTCCTGCCCAACCAGCGCGCCCTCACGATGGACGAACGCACCGCCCTGGAAACCGCGCTCACCGCCGCCACCGGCTGGCACGACGTCGACGGCGACCTGACCCGCCTACGCCCCATCCACCTCGGCCTGCTGGTCGACCAACTCCTCGACCCCACCCCCACGATGGCCCAACACCACCACCTCGACCTCGACACCCTGCGCCACCGCACCCACGAGATCGGCCTCGCCCTGCGCGCCCTGACCCGCGGCAGCCTCGCCGGCCTGCTCGACGACCCCCGCCCCGACAACCAACTCGACTGGCGCGACACCGCCACCGTCGTCGACATCTCCCGGGTCACCACCAACGACACCGCCGTCGCCCTGGTCATGGCCACCACCCAAGCGGTCATCGAACTCGCCTTCGCCCACCAACCCGGCCACCGCTACACCGTCTACGACGAAGCCTGGCGCCTCAACCGCTACCCCGCCCTCATGGCCCGCACCAACGCCGGCCAGAAAGTCTCCCGCGCCACCGGCAACGCCACCCTCCTGCTCTGCCACCGCATCACCGACCTACTCGGCGGCACCCCCGAAACCCAGTACTACGGCCGCGCCCTCCTAGCCGACTGCGGCACCCGCATCCTCTACCGCCAACGCACCGACCAACTCGCCCTCACCGCCACCGAACTCCAACTCGACGACAACCAAGCCACCCTCCTCCCACTCCTCGAACAAGGCACCGCCCTCTGGAAAGTCAACGACCAGCCCTACCTCGTCGACCACATCGTCCTGCGCGACGGCCACGAATGGCCCCTCATCGACACCGACCACACCATGCGCGACACCACCAGGACCCCGTCATGACCCCACGACGCGACCCCCACAGCGACGACCAACTCCTCACCCTCGCCACCATCCTCACCCTCGGTCTGCTCGGCGCCGGGCTCCTCACCGGCCTGGTCCTCGGCGGCGCGCTCACCGCCCAGCTCGACGGTCACGGCTGGCGCTGGCGCCCCACCGGCTGGGCCCACGCCCTCGCCACCCTCCTCCACGACCCCACCCACCCCGGCCGCGCCTTCGGACACCCCGACACCGCCTCCACCCTCTGGTGGACCATCACCGGCGCGATCGAACTGCTCGTCCTCACCATCGTCACGACACTCGTCGCACTCGCGGCACGCCTGCTCCGCCACGACACCGCCCTGGCCACCCGCCGCCAGCTCCGACACACCCTCGGAGCCAAAGCCGCCCGCGCCCGCGCACACCGAGCCCGCCCCTCCCTCGCCACCACCGCCCACCGCGCACTCATGCACGAAGTCGCCGTCCACATGGGACGCTCAGTGCAGCACCGCATCGACCTCTACGGCCAACACGAAGACGCCGAACTGGTCATGGTCGGCACCCGCCAAGGCAAAACCAACCGCCGCATCATCCCCCGCGTCCTCGACGCCCCAGGCCCCGTCGTCACCACGTCCACGAAAGGCGACGTCCTGGCTGCCACCGTCGGCATCCGCCGGCAACACGGTCCCATCCACGTCTTCGATCCCGAAGACGTCACCGGCTGGCCAGAACCATTGCGCTGGAACCCCATCACCGGCTGCCACCACCCCGACGAAGCCATCCGCCGAGCCCGCGAACTCGTCGCCGCCCGCCCTCTCGACGGCACCGTCACCAACTCGGGCTTCTTCACCGACTCCGCCGCCCGCGTCCTCCGCTCCTGGCTCCACGCCGCCGCCCTCGGCCACAAAACCATGCGCGACATCCTCGACTGGGCCGCCCACTGGTCCGACGACGAACCCATCGCCCTACTCCAACGCTCCCCCACCAGCGCCCACTGGGCCCACACCCTCCAAGACCTCACCACCAACACCGCCGGCGAAATGCTCGGCGGCATCGCCCAAACCCTCAACCTCGTCCTAGACCCCCTCAACAACCCGAGACTTCTCGACGCCTGCTCCCCACCCCACGGCCACCACTTCGACGTCGAGAACTTCCTACGCTCCCAAGGAACCCTCTACATCATCAGCGAAGGCGGCGTCGGCTCAGCAGGCCCACTAGCCTCAGCCCTCGCCCTCCACGTCCACCACCAAGCCAAACGCCTCGCCACCCGCTACCCCGACGGACGCCTCGACCCACCCCTACGCTGCCCCTGGGACGAGGTAGGCAACATCGCCGCCCCCGACAACCTCGGCCAACTCGTCTCCGACTCCGGCGGACGCGGCATCCACCTCATCCTCGCAACCCAAGGCCTCGGCCAACTCCACCGACGCTGGGGCAAAGACCAAACCCGCGAAATCTGGAACTCCGTCACCACCCGCCTCATCCTCGGCGGCGTAGCCGAAGCCGACACCCTCGACGACCTCTCCCGCCTCGTCGGCGACACCCGACAACTCACCACCAGCCACAACACCGGCGACCACAGACACACCCGCTCCACCACCTACACCTGGGAGCGAGCCCTACGCATAGACCAACTCCGCACGCTCCCCGACGGCCAAGCCCTCCTCCTCTACCGCAACACCCCAGCCACCCTCGTCCACCTAGACGCCTGGTACGACCACCCCAACGCGGCCGAACTCCTCACCCTCAAACACCAAGCCGAACACCACATGGGCCGAACGGCAGCCTCATGACAACCCCCGACCCCACAGCCGAACTGGCCAAACTCCGCGCCGCCCACCAACAACTGGCGGACACCGTCGACCACCTACTCGACGCGATGGAATCCCTCACTCGCAACCACGACCGCACCGGCCCCAGCGACTGGGACTGGACCGACATGCCCCCAAGCCGCGCCACAGTCTTGCGGTCCCAACTCCACAACTTCGTAGAACTCCTCAACACCCGCGAAGAACTAGGCCCAACCCACCGCATCCCACCCTGCTGGCCCCACCACACCCGAACCGTAGAAGACCTCACCGCCCTACTCGCCGCCTGGCAAGACGCCTACCAAGCCACCCAGGGCCCCACCAGCGCCCCCATCCACTACCGCACCCACTACCTCTGGCCCACCCTCACCCGCCTCACCGAACCCAACACCCCACTCCGCCGCTGCATCGACAAAGGGCGCCACACGCCGTGGACCCAGCCCATTGACATCGCGCATCACGAAGACCCTCGACGCGCTTGAGCACTGGCGAACTCCTTCAAGCTGCGCTTACCCATCGCTGCAGCATGGATTCCTCCTCGGTATAGCCGGCCACCTTGACAAGGCTCGCCGGAACACGCGTTCCAGCGTTGACTCCGTGGTTGCCACCTTCCCCATTCGCTCCCAGGCGTTGCGATCCTCGCTGGAACGCGCGTTCCAGCGCTGCTGTCGTCCGCGCGGTAGATTTCCGCCTTCGGGGCGTAGTTGCGATCCTCGCTGCAACCCGCGTTCCAGCGCTGCCCGTGACCGCGCGACGACGCACATGGCGTGACGCGTTGCGATCCTGGCTGGAATGCGCGTTCCAGCGCTGCCGTAGCCTCGCGCGGGATCGCGTTGATCGCCTGGCGGTTGCGATCCTCGCTGGAACGCGCGTTCCAGCGCTGCTACCGACGTCAGCGACTCCGGAGCTTCCGGCACGAGGTTGCGATCCTCGCTGGAGCGCGCTTTCCAGCGCTGCCCGCGCCCGCGGGCCGCCCAGGCAAGGTCATCTATCTGTTGCGATCCTCGCTGGAACGCGCATTCCAGCGCTGCTCGGCCAGCGGCTCCCTGGTCTACGTGGGCGGCAAGTTGCAATCCGCGCTGGAACGCGCGTTCCAGCGCTGCTGCCGGCGGGTGGTGCTCGGTGCCCTCGGCCCGACTCGTTGCGATCCTCGCTGGAACGCGCGTTCCAGCGCTGCCGGGACATCGAGTTGGGCAAGTCCCGCATCCTGCTGTCGTTGCGATCCTCGCTGGAACGCGCGTTCCAGCGCTGCATGCGTACCCGGTCGCCGCCTGCGTTCTTGGCGAGGTTGCGATCCTCGCTGGAACGCGCGTTCCAGCGCTGCCTGGCGCTGGGCGCCTGGACCGCCGCGATCCAGGGGTTGCGATCCTCGCTGGAACGCGCGTTCCAGCGCTGCGCCGACCGGGAGGTCACGGCGGCGGTCGACTTCCTGTTGCGATCCTCGCTGGAACGCGCGTTCCAGCGCTGCACGTGGACGGCGGGGCGAACACGCGCTACCTGTTGTTGCGATCCTCGCTGGAACGCGCGTTCCAGCGCTGCGGCGCGTGACGTGCATAAATGCCCCGGAGGGAACTGAAGAGGCACCGCACGTCCCACGCTTCGAGACGACACGCCGACTTGTGGTTCGGAACCTACCGGCGTGTCGGACCACGCTACAGGTTCCGAACCACGCCTAGTTGTACTGCTCGGGGACGTTGGTTGTGTGACGAGTCGGTCTGACTCGGGTCTTGATGTGGGAAGACCTCCCGGGGTGGTGTGGAGCTGCTGAGGTTCCGCACGACCCGGGAGGTCTTCGTGTCCCACGCTAACGCAGCGTTGACCCCGCGTGCCCGTCTCCGATTGGCCCGGCTCGTGGTGGACCACGGGTGGCCGGTGGCACGGGCGGCGGAGCGGTTCTGTGTGTCCTGGCCGACCGCGAACCGGTGGGCGGTCCGCTACCGCCAGGCGGGCGAGGCCGGCATGACCGACCGGTCCAGCCGCCCGCACCACAGCACCGCGCCGGTGGTGCGCAGGATCGTGCACCTACGACTACGCCACCGGCTGGGACCGGTCGCACCGGCCCGCAGGTGAGCCTCGCCCCTTCCACCGCACACGCGGTGCTGGTGCGCTGCCGGCTCAACCGTCTGACCGCCCTGGACCGGCGCACGAGCGAGCCGATCCGCCGTTACGAACACCCCTCGCCCAGTGACCTGCTGCACGTCGACGTCAAAAACTCGGCGACATCCCCGACGGCGGCGGGTGGCGCTACGTCCGCCGCCGCCAGGGCAGACCCAACCGGGCCGCCACCCCGGGCAAGCCGCGCAACGCCCGCCACAACCCCCGACTCGGCCACGCGTTCGTCCACGTCGTACTCGACGACCACAGCAGGGTCGCCTACGCCGAGATCCACGACGACGAGACCGCCGCCACCGCCATCGGCGTGCTGCGCAACGCGGTGGCCTGGTTCGCCGCACGTGGCGTCACCACCCGCCGGTGCTGTCGGACAACGGCTCCTGCTACCGCGGCACAGCCTGGCGCAACGCCTGCGCCGAACTCGGCATCCGGGCCACACGCACCCGGCCCTACCGGCCCCAGACCAACGGCAAGCTCGAACGCTTCAACCGCACCCTCACCCAAGACTGGGCCTTCGCGCGCCACTACCCCAACGAACAAACACGCCGCCACGCCTTGCCAGCCTGGCTACACCACTACAACCATCACCGCATCCACACCGCCATCAGAGGCCACCCACCCATCACCAAATTGACCAACCTGTCCGGTCAGTACACCTAGTTCAGGCAACGTCGCCCCTGGCCCATGCCGCCGCATCCACAGGCACGTTGCCTGCTGCCCGGACTGACCGGCCCCTCGGGAAACACGGCCGCAGCGACCAGCGATGATTCGGACATGCCCGAGGACCGCCCCGCCCCTGCGCCGTTATCCCACCCCGCGCCCGGCGAACAGCCCGCCAGCCGTCCACTCGTGCCGCTACCGACGCCATCCACGTCACGCGCGCCGTTGGAGCCCATGCCGCGCAGGGTGATCGCGACCGTGGCGGCTCTGATCGCCACGGCCACGACCGGCCTGGTGGTGGTGTTGTGGTGGGCCGGCACCGCGGGCCTGTCAGGGGCGGAGCTGGTGACAGCGCGGTTCGACGCGCTGCGCACCGGGTTGAGCATCGGGGTCGGCGGGGGCGGGGTCTTCGCGCTGTACTTGGCATGGCGACGCCAGCACGCCACCGAGATCGGGCTGGTACAGAAAGAGCGCGACCAAGCCGACGTCGCCCGCGCCTACGAACTACAACGCGAGACCGCCGAGCACACCCGCCTGCACGCCGAACGCGTCGCGGCCACAACCGAACGCGACGCCGAAGCCCGCCGGATCACCGACCTGTACGCGAAGTCGGTAGAGCAACTCGGGTCGGACAAGGCCCCGATACGTCACGGCGGCCTGTATGCCCTGGAACGCCTCGCACAAGACCACCCCGACAACCCCGCCCTACGCCAAACCGTGGTCAACGTGCTGTGCGCCTATCTTCGCGCCCCCTTCGACCTCCCCGGTGACCCGCCCGACGCCGACGCAGACCGCGGCGCCCGCGACGAGCACCGCGAACGAGTCCAGGAACGCGAGGTCCGGCTAACCGCCCAACGCATCCTCACCGCCCACCTGGACTATGGCAACGATGCCGAGCACCCTGTGACGACCTTCTGGGAAGACATCGACCTGGACCTCACCGCCGCAGTCCTCATCGACTGGAGTTTGAGCGGCTGCACGCTGCGCAACGCGACGTTCAATCGAACTACCTTCATCGGAGACGCTTTTTTCATCGGAGTAATGGCTACCGGAGAAGCCTGGTTCAGCGAAGCGACGTTCACCAAATTCGCCTACTTCGACGAAGTGGGATTCTTGGACGGCATCCAGCTCGACGGAGCGACAATCCGCTACCCTCTGCCTAAAATGTTGTTCGACCCCTCATGGCCCATCGGATGGATACCCTCATCCGACCACGCAGCCATCGAAGGCCGCGACGGCACCTGGCACCACTTTCTAAAGATCTGACCCGACCACTACGACGACCCGGCCTCCGAAACCGTTGGCGACTGATCCCCAGTCTGCTCCCGATGACAGCATGCGCCTTCGGAGGGCGATTCACGGGCTAGTCCTATTAAAGCCAACCCGCGTTGCTACTCTACAGCGGGGGCCTTCCTCCTGTGTAAGTCAGGCCAGGGGTTCGACGGTCGCGCCTTCGTGTGGCTGCTCGGCTTCCTTATCGGTCTTGATGTCGTAGACGACCGACATGCGGTCGGTCAGTTGTGAGATGTCCTCGCTGGTGATGCTGATCGTGGACTTGCGGTCGCGGAGGTAGAGGACGAGTTGGCGCAGTGGGTACAGCAGTCGCTCTACGTACGACCCGAAATAACGGTCGGCGGCGGCGGTGAGCGCGTCGCGCCGCTGGGTGAATTCGTCGTGGGGTAGTCGGCGGACGACCTCGATCGCTACGTCCAGGTCGCCCAGCCGGTCTTGGCTCTCGTCGAGGTAGCTGCCGAAGACGGTGACGTGGGTGATGCTGTAGGGCTTGGTGCGGTCGGCGTTGTAGGCGCGGACCCGGTCGAGCAGGCCTTCCAGGTTCCGTGTGGCCGTCGCTCTGGTGATCGGCTTGGAGAAGCTCGCTGCGGCCAGGGCGTTGCCACGCACGGTGGTGAACCACCAGTTGTCGCCGTCCGCGTCGCGGTCGGTGATCTCCAGGTAGCCCGCCTCGACGAACCGGCTCAGCACCTCCTCCGCGATCGCATCGTCGACATCGAGCACCTCCGCAGCGACCATGACCGGCTTGGGCGAGGTCCGGAACGCCTTCATCAGTTCCCTCGCCTGGACAGCAGGCAACCCTTCAACGGCCTGGGCCTTCGACAGTCGCATCGTCCACGTGTAGCACGGGCCATCACCGCACGGCTCGACTTCGGGCGCGACTTCACGCGCCGTAGGAGCGGATCGCCCGTCGCCGCAGCGATCCGCCCCTGTCTCAGTCGTGCAACACGGCCTGGCTATACCTGTTCGCCGATACCCATGCGGAGTTGGGTTTCCTGGGCTCGTTCAGCGGCGGCGCTGGCTCCGTAGTGGCGGGGCATGTCTTCGGAGGCCCAGCCGAGTAGGAGCATGAGGTCGCCGGTGTCGCCGCCGGCTCGTTTCCATTCGTGGGCGAAGTTGTGGCGCCAGCGGTGGGCGTGGACGCCGGACAGACCGGCGGACAGGCCACGGCGTTTGAGCATGATTTTGATGCCGTTCGGGGCCAGAGGGCGGTGGCCGCGTTCCGCGAGCCACAGGTTGGAGAGGTCGGCGGCCTTGTGTTTGGTGCGGGCGCGGAGGTAGCGGGAGAGGGCTCGGGCGGTTTTCGGGCCGAAGCGGACGCGGCGGTCTTTGTCGCCCTTGCCGTGGTAGCGGACGGATTCGGTGTCCATGTCGAGGTCGGCCAGGGTAAGGTTGCCGACTTCGGACAGGCGGGCGCCGGTGTTGTAGTAGAGGCGGATCAGGGCCTCGTCGCGCAGGGCGACGAAGTCCTTGCCTTTGCAGGTGTCGAGGACCTTCTTGGTGTCGTCGTCGCGGATGACCGGGATGAGCTTCTTGCGGGTCTTCGGCTGCTTCACCCGTTCCATCGGCGAGCGGTCGATGTCCTCCT
The DNA here is from genome assembly GCF_003634995.1 of Saccharothrix variisporea. Classification (GTDB taxonomy): domain Bacteria; phylum Actinomycetota; class Actinomycetes; order Mycobacteriales; family Pseudonocardiaceae; genus Actinosynnema; species Actinosynnema variisporeum. The sequence continues at coordinate 3,018,403 of NZ_RBXR01000001.1, forward strand.
CGTCCTCGGCCAGCCACTTGAAGAACTGCTGAAGGCCCTTGTGCTTGTTCAGGGCGGTGGCGCCGGAGCGGGTTTCGATCATCCACGCCTGGAAGTGCTCGATGTGAGCCTTGGTGACCTCGCAGGGGTCGTCCGCTGCGGCGTCGGCGTCCGGGTCCGGGGAGTGCTCGTCGAGGTAGCGGCCGAGTTGGGCAGCGGCCAGGAGGTAGTTGTAGCGGGTGGTCTCCGGGTGGCCTGCCGAGCGCAGGGTCCGGTCCCAGTCGCGGAGGTAGCCGGTCCAGGTCTTGGACAGGCCGGTGGTGATCTTGGTCAGGTCGAGAAGGGGCATGGCGGGAACTCTCCGAGTCAAGGTGTCGCTGAGCGTCGTGCTTGACCCGTCCGAACGTCCCGAGATCAAAAAGAGAGGGCCTCCGCAGTGTCTGACCTGCGAAGACCCTCTCGACCGTCGGGACGACAGGATTTGAACCTGCGACCCCTTGACCCCCAGGGTCGTTTTGATCATGCCCTGACCTGCGGAAACGGGCTCAGCGGCACCTAAAACAGCTCTGTTGAGCGCAGTATGGCGCAGGCGGAACCTGTTGCGGCACAACGGATTCTCCTCCTCACACCCCTCCTTGTCGACTCCCTTGACAACGAATCAAGTGGCCGACCACCGACGGCTACGTGAAGCGGGTGGCCGGCTCAGAGGTATGCCTGCTCGGCAACGGCGCCGAGATCGCGGGGCTCGAAGTGCTGTGCCCACAGTCCGGCCCTGACACTGGTCGTGGAGCCTCTCAGCGCTCCGTCCATGCGCCATCACAGCGCACAGTCCGCCGGCTTTGTCAGCGATGCCACTACAGGGGTCGAACGTGCGCGTCAGGTGTTGTCGCGCGGGGGTCGAGTGGGAAGTTCGCCGGTGCGGGCAAGGTGAGCGGCGACCTCGTGCAGCTTGGTGTTGGTGTTCTGGCTGGCGCGGGTGAGTTCCGCGAACGCCTCGTCGGCGGTGATCTTGTGGCGTTCCATCAGGATGCCCTTGGCCTGGCCGATCAGGTCGCGGCCGGCCATGCCCAGGTACAGCTGCTCCTCGCGTCGCGAACTGGCCAGGGCGACCGCGGCGTGGGTGGCGAACAGGAGCCCGACGTCCTCCGAGTCCTGGCCGAACGCCTCGGGCTGTGAGGAGTAGAGGGTGAGCGCGCCCACGTCATCGGCCCCGACGAACAGTTGGAAGCACAGCATGCTCAGCACGCCGTACCCGTGCACGCGCTGGGCGAAGGCGGGCCACCGAGTCTCGGTGCGCAGGTCGGGCACGGTCACGGTCAGGTTTTGCAGCAGCGAGTCCAGGCACGGGCCCTGTCCAGTGTCGTACTGCGCCTGGTCCACCCGGTCGACGAGCTCCGAAGTGCGCGCGACCGTGTGCACCCGGCGCTTGCCGACGACCATCGTCACACCGGCGTGCCAGGCACCGGGGATCACCTCCACCGCGGTGCGCACCACCTCGTCCAAGGTGTCCCGGGCGCTGTCCTGGTCCTGCAACGACCGGGCGATCCTGCCCAGCCGCACGGCCACCTCGTTCCACCTGCCACCACCCCGCACGGGCAGCGCCCCTCGCGTCGTGCGCTCCCGCCGATCCACATCACGGCCGGTCATCAACCCTCCCGCCACCTCCGCCCGACCCACACCGGCACCCGGCCCGTCACCCCGACCCGCATGCCGATCGAATCACCGGATTGCCACGCTCAAGATCGTTTACACCCGTGCGGGTCCGAGGTGGTCGAGCACCGCCCTTTGGCGATAGGCGTCCATGCGGCCACCACGCTGGCAGGCCTCGGAAGGCTCGGTTTCGCCCCGAACACGTTGCGGGCGCAGTCTGCGTCGAATGCCCCGTCCCCCGTTCGGGCAGTACGTCGAGGTGCCTTGTGCCTGTTCCGGTCGCACCCGCCGGGTCGGCGTCAGCGGTGTGGGCAGCCGGACCCTGATCATGGTGGCGGCGAGGTCCTCCAGGGCGGCTTTGGTCCAGTGGCTGACCATCGCCCGGATGGTGGTTCGAGCCCAACAAGCTGTTCGTGTCGGGCAGCCTGGTGATCCGCGTGGTGATCGGTTGTCGCAACTTAGGGTGACGGTGGCCGACCGCCTGACCTGGCGAGATGGCCTCCCACGGGGCGACCCGTAGTGACGACCGGCCGCAGCACGCGTTTGGCGGTCGAAAGGGCGGGTACTCCAGGGTCCACGCGTCAAACAGGCGGCGCTTCCAGCACCATCGCGGAAGCGGTGACCATGCACCTCGATCTCGACGACGCATCCGCTCGTGCGCTGCACGACTACGTCCGACAAGTGTCGACGGCCCTCGGATTGAGCGACGAGCAGTTCTGTGTCGACCACAACCCTCCGGCCACCGCCTACCTCGCACTGGACGCGCGCCTGCCCCACTGGCCCGATCGCGAGGTCGCGCTGCTGTGGGACCAGCACTACGGCTGGTCGCTGGCCGCGGAGACACACAGCGGGGAGGACCTGCTCGTCCACGCCCACTACGACGCCGCCCTGGCACCACCGGCCGCCGAGGTCGCCGCCTGGACCGCCGCGGTGCTCGCCGGACCGGACCGCGTGCCGCGGGCCAGGGTGGGGGACGTGCGGCGGTTGTCGCAGGCGGGCGCGTCGTCATGACAGCGCCGATGACGAACCCCGCCAGGAGGGACCGCATGACCGAGCACACCGGCCTCGCCGTCGGCACCGAGGTGCACGGCGGCATCCCGCTGGTCCGCGTGTCCGGGCCGCTCGACGCCGGTACCCGAGACCTGGTCGCGGTCGAGTTGGACGCCGTGTTCGAGACTGGTCCCGAGTCGGTCGTGCTGGATCTGTGCGCAGTGGACTTCCTGGGCTCCGCGGGAATCGCCCTGCTCATCAACGCCCGGCACCGCGCCGCCCGGCTGGGCATCCCCTTCGCCGTCGTCGCCGACCGGCACGCCGTGCTGCGGCCGTTGCGGGTCAGCCAGGTCGACAGTGCGCTGCCCCTGCACCCGACCGTGGCCGACGCGCTGGCGTCCGTGCGCCTGTCGTCCACATGAGCCGGCTCGGGAACGGTTCCGCCACGCGGGCGCGGGTATCCGAGGAGTACGTCGAACAGTCGGCGACAGGCAGGCCGCGTCGGGCGTTCCGGCCGATGCGCGCATCGAAACCCACTGGACTCCGCCATGTCCATTTCGCCTTGCCCCGAGCGCGGTGCGCTCGTCACCTACCTCAACCCGGACGTGCTCGACCCGACCGTGTTCCTGCGCGGTGTCGTCATGGGACCCCACGTCGAGGACCCGCACACCGCGCACCGGTGGCTGCCGGTCCTCCTGCCCGACCGCACGATCGCCGTGCTCGACACCAGGAACATCATCGCGGTGCACGCATCCGACAACCCCTGACCCACACCGACCCACCACCGACGGCCCCCGGCCGCACGCCGACCCAGGGCCGCTGCGTGTGATGACGAACCGACTGCCCACCAACGCCGGAACAGCGAATGGCCGAGCGCTGGCCGCGTGTCCCAGCAACCCCGATCGTGGGGGTTCCCTGGGGCAGCGGTAGCCGGCACGCGCAGCCGCGAGCACGGGGCGTCACACTCTTCAACCAGCGCTCGATCTCACCCGATCGGGGGACGTTCGCGGAACGCCTCGTCCGGCCGGGTTGCCGGTGGCCTAGTCCTCGTCGGGGGTCTCGCGCTGCGTCGGTGCGAGGAACTTCTCCGTGGTCGGGTCGGTCTTGACGTCGCGCTGGTCGCGGCGCAGCACCGAGTAGTGGGACTCCTCGCGCATCCGCTCCACCATGTGCGGGTAGTGCAGTTCGAACGCCGGCCGCTCGGAGCGGATGCGCGGCAGTTCGGTGAAGTTGTGCCGGGGCGGCGGGCAGGAGGTCGCCCATTCGAGTGAGTTTCCGAAGCCCCACGGGTCGTCGTGCTCGGCCGGGTCGCCGAAGCGGTAGCTGCGGAAGACGTTGTAGAGGAACGGCAGCGTGGACGCGCCCAGCACGAACGACCCGATGGTGGAGACGGTGTTGAGGCCGGTGAACTGGTCGCTGGGCAGGTAGTCGGCGTACCGGCGGGGCATGCCCTGGTTGCCCAGCCAGTGGTGGACCAGGAAGGTCAGGTGGAAGCCGAGGAACGTCGTCCAGAAGTGCACCTTGCCCAGCCGCTCGTCCAGCATCCGACCGGTCCACTTCGGGAACCAGAAGTAGATGCCCGCGTAGGTGGCGAACACGATCGTCCCGAACAGCACGTAATGGAAGTGCGCCACCACGAAGTACGTGTCGGTGACGTGGAAGTCGATCGGCGGCGAGGCCAGCAGGATGCCGGACAGGCCGCCGAACAGGAACGTCACCAGGAAGCCGACGCTGAACAGCATCGGCGACTCGAACGTCAACTGCCCCTTCCACATCGTCCCGATCCAGTTGAAGAACTTGATCCCGGTCGGGATGGCGATGATGAACGTGGTGAGCGAGAAGAACAGCATCAGCACCGCGCCCGTGGCGTACATGTGGTGCGCCCACACGATCACCGAGTACAGGGCGATGGCGATCGTGGCGTAGACCAGTCCCTTGTAGCCGAACAGCGGTTTGCGGCTGAACACCGGGAAGATCTCGCTGACGATCCCGAAGAACGGCAGCGCCACGATGTAGACCTCGGGGTGGCCGAAGAACCAGAACAGGTGCTGCCACAGGATCGCCCCGCCGTTGGCCGGGTCGAACACGTGCGCCCCCAGGTGCCGGTCGGCCAGCAGGCCGAGCAGCGCGGCGGTGAGGATCGGGAACGCGATGAGCACGAGGATGGCGGTGATGAAGATGTTCCAGGTGAAGATCGGCATCCGGAACATGGTCATGCCCGGCGCGCGCAGGCAGATCACGGTGGTGATCATGTTCACCGCGCCCAGGATCGTGCCCAGACCACCCACGACCAGGCCCGCGATCCACAGGTCCGCGCCGACGCCGGGAGTGTGGATCGCGCTGCTGAGCGGGGTGTAGGCGGTCCAGCCGAAGTCCGGCGCGCCCGCCGGGGTGAGGAACGCGCTGACCGCGATCAGGCCGCCGAACAGGTACAGCCAGTACGACAGGGCGTTGAGCCGCGGGAACGCCACGTCCGGCGAACCGATCTGCAACGGCAGGATGAAGTTGGCGAAACCGAACACGATCGGCGTCGCGTAGAGCAACAACATCACCGTGCCGTGCATGGTGAACAGCTGGTTGTACTGCTCGTTGGACAGGAACTGCAGCCCCGGCCGGGCCAGCTCGCCGCGCATCAGCAACGCCATCACCCCGCCGACCAGGAAGAACCCGAACGAGGTGGTGAGGTAGAGCAACCCGATCAGCTTGTGGTCGGTGGTGGCGAACAGGCGCAGCAGGGCCGCGCCCTTGCGCCGGGGGCGCGCCGCGCCGTCCGGGACGATCGACGTGGGCTTCAAGGTCGTCATGGGCGTCCTTCAGCGAGGGCTCGGGCCGCGCGGCACGTCGGAGGGCTTCGCGGGCGGATACCCGGGTTCGGCGCGGCCAACCTCCCCGATCCCGGACCACCCGCCCCGGATGTGGCGGTCGGCCGTGACATGGAGCGTGGCGCGGTGGGTATCCGGCGGGCATGTTGATGCGCTCGTTGGGTCAGGGTGTGCTTGCCGGGGCGGTCGGGGTGGTGGTGATGACGGTCGCGGAGAAGGTCGAGCAGCGGGTGACCGGCAGGCCCGACTCGCACGTGCCGGCCAGGGTGCTGGAGCGGTTGGCCGGCCTGCCGGAGCGGCGGTCGCGGGCGCACAACCTCGTCATGCACTTCGGGCAGGGGGCGTTGCTGGGTGTCGTGCGGGCGTTGATGGCCAACGCGGGCCTGCGCGGTCCGGTCGCCTCGGGGATGTTCGCGGTGGTGCGGTTGACCAACGACCAGGTCCTGGAGAACGCCACCGGCGTCGGTGCGCCGCCGCAGACCTGGCCGCGCCCGGAACTGGCCGTGGACCTGCTGCACAAGGCCGTGTACGCCTTCGCGACCGGCGCGGTGGCCGACCGGCTGGCCGCGCGCGGCGGCCCCGGTCCCGGTCAGCGGCACGCCGCGCGGCTCCCGGGTCGCCACTCCGACGTCGGGCCGCTCGGCCGATGAGAACCCCGAAGAAGGGCCTGGGCATGAGGACAACGTCAACGGCGGCGGTGCTGACCGGCGTCGGCGCGGCGGCAGCGGCCGTGGTCGGCCGACTGGTCGTCGCACGGCGCAAGGCGGACAGTCGCGACGAGCACTGGCTCGCCGTGACCGTGCACTGCTCGCCGGACCGGCTGCACGACCTGCCCGAACCGCTGGCTGAGTTGCGCCAGGACGTGGAGCTGCGCATCCGGCCCGCCACAGGCGACAAGGGCACGGAGCTGCCCGTGGTGATCGACCGGCTCGACTACCGGCTGGAGCAGGCCGAGCGGGTGTACGGCGTGGAGACGCTGAACTACGCGCGCACCGACATCGGCGCGGCGCTGCGGGAGATGACCGGCGGCCGAGGCCCGGACGTGTGCATCGAGGCGGTGGGCTGCGAAGCGCACAGCTTCGGCCCGCAGCACGTCTACGACCAGGTGAAGAGCAAGCTGAAGCTGGAAACGGACCGCCCGATCGCGGTGCGCGACGCGATCCACGCCTGCCGCAAGGGCGGCACGGTGTTCGTGCTCGGCGTGTTCAGCGGCTTGGTGGACAAGTTCCCGCTGGGCGCGGTGATGAACAAGGGCCTGACGCTGCGCGCCGCCCAGCAACACGGGCAACGCTAGATCCCGATGCTGCTGGACCACATCGCCGCCGGACGCATCACCACCAACCACCTGGCGACCCACGTCATGCCGCTGGACGACGCGCCGCACGGTTACGAGCTGTTCAAGACCAAATAGGACGGTTGCACACGCTCGGTCTTCCGCCCCTGACCGTTCAGCGGCCCGCCGCCCGCAGTTCGAGCACGTGGCCGCGATCGAGGTAGGTGACCGCCGCGCCCGGTCGGCGGCGCCGCACCTCGTCCCGGAAGTCGGACAGCGGCGACTTCATCACGCCGTAGTCGTCGAAGTGCACGGGGACGGCGAGCCGGGGGCGCACCATCTCCAGCAGGTCCACACCCTGCCGACCGTCCATCGTGAGCAGCACGCCGAGCACCTTCGTGCCGCCCAGGTGCACCACCGCCACGTCGATGGCCGGGCAGCGGTCACGGATCTGGCGCAGGTCGTCGTGCACCAACGTGTCACCGCTGAGGTAGATCCGGAAACCGGGCGCGCCGGGGGCCGGCCGGTAGTCCAGCAGCGTGCCCATGACCGGCGGAAGCACCTTGCCGAGCACCCCGAACGCGTGACGCCCGGGCAACGACGTGACCGTCAGTGAGGCACCTCCCTTGTCCAGGGTCACCTCCGCCCACGTCCGCAACGACACCGACTCCCGGAACCCCCGCCGCCCCAGCCGACGCGCCGCGTGCGGGGTGGTCAGGACCGGCAGGCCGCGGTCCAGCCCTCGGGCGGCCACTCGATCGAAGTGGTCGCCGTGCAGGTGGGACAACACCACGGCGTCCAACGGCGGGAGCTCCGCGATCCCGATCGCGGGGTCCTTCAACCGCCGCGACACCACACCCTGCCCGATGTGCGTCCACTGGCCGCGCCGCAGGAAGTTCGGGTCGGTCAGCACGGTGAACGGGCCAAGCCGCAACACCGTCGTGGCGTTGCCCACGAAGTACAGCGACCCTGTGTCGGACGGGTTCCGGTCGTGTCGCGGATCGGTCATGGTGCGGCCTCCATCGGTTGCCGTGCACCAGCGGGTACCCCCGAGAACCGACCACCAACGCCAGTCAGCCGTCGCCTCCGACGCTCCCCTGATGAACCGCTCCGCAACCTCGCGAATCTCGCCGTTGTCCTCCTGGAACTTCGACACCAGCACCTCGAACGCCTTCTCGGCAGGAATCCGCCGCAAGCACCCTCAGCCTCGTCGATGAGCGCTCGGGGGCCGGTCGTTGCGCGAGCACCGGTTGGTCGAGCGAACGGCCCGGGACAACGCCGCGTGGGTTACCGGCGGATCCTGTGGCGTGCCAGAACTCTGCGTTGGGACGCTGAGCTGCGGCGATTCTGCCCCTGGTCCTCCAGGGCTGTTGGGTGTCAGAACTCTGCACTGGCGTGCTGAGCTGTGACGATCGCGCATGCTGTTCCTGCAGGGCATGATCGTGAGGTGTGGCGTTACGACTGCTGTACCTGATCTTTGTCCGACTCGGTGACTGGCTGGTTCTGCTCGGCCGGTCCTCCGCGGCCAAGGATGTGGAGCTGCTGGTACTGCGGCACGAAGTCACCGTGCTGCGACGAACGAACCCCCGCCCGCGCCTGGAGTGGGCTGACCGTGCTGTACTCGCCGCATTGGTGCACCGACTCCCTCGACTGCTGCGCGAGCACCGGTTGGTGACACCGGGAACCATCCTGCGGTGGCATCGGCGCCTGGTCGCGACGAAGTGGACCTACCCGAACCGCACCGACAGACCACCGGTCGACGACACCGTCGTGGCGCTGATCGAACGCATGGCCCGGGAGAACACCGGCTGGGGCTACCGCCGGATCCAGGGCGAGCTGCTCAAGCTCGGCCACCGGGTAGCCGCCTCAACGGTTCGCCGCGGACTCAAGCGCCTACGCATACCGCCCGCACCCCAGCGTGACACCGACACCTCCTGGCGACGGTTCCTCCGCGCCCAGGCCACGAGCATGTTGGCCTGCGACTTCTTCCACGTCGACTGCCTCCGACCATGCCGCGACGGTCGACTCGTCCGCGGACAGCTCCTGCGGCGGTACCACCTTGTCAGGTGCCGTCCTGCTCGCCTGACCCGCGACGGACAGCGCCCTCAACAGATCTGGGCCCACCCCAGCCCATCCGATCAGCAACAGTGGACCGACGGCGTCGAACGCCGCCTTACCGTATTCACCCGCGGCGACCGGGCCGGCCACGTTCAAGGCCAAAGTTACGACGCTGGCGAAGACGAGCAGCCAACGGGCAGGCCGCAATGTGGCCGGCAAGGCTCCGGCGAGCGCCCCGGTCCTCGGCGGGTGACGTGGTGCTGCTGGCGCTGGCGACCCACAAGGCCAGCCGGCTGCTGACCAAGTCCTCGGTCACGAGCGTGCTGCGGGCGCCGTTCACCCACTTCGAGGGGCCGGCGGGCCACGCCGAGGTCAACGAGTCGCCGCGGCACGGGAGCCGGCACGCCGTGGGCGAACTGGTGACGTGCCCGTTCTGCTCGGGCGTGTGGATCGCCGGCGCCCTGACCGCCGCCCACGTGCTCGCACCGCGCGCCACCGGGCTGGTGACGACCGCGCTGACCGCCGTCGCGGTGTCGGACTGGCTGCACCTGGCGTACGACCGGGCCAAGAACCGGTGACCCGCCCCCTACGGTGACCCGCGGTTCCGGCGTCGCGGCCGGTGGTGCCAGGCCGCGGCGCCGGGGCGAAGGCCGGAGCGGGTCGGAACGTTGACACAGGTTTCGATCGGTCCGGCCGGGCCTCTCCACCATGCGGGTGCCGCACTGATGGGTTACCCGCCCACTGCCGGTGTATGCCCGCGCTACCCGACGGCGTGGTGCTGGAGCCAGAGTTCCAGGACGCCGATCTGCCACAGCTCGTTGGCTCCCGCCTTGGTGACGTGCCCGTTGGGGTCGCCGAGCAGGTGGTCCACGTAGTCGGGGCGGAGCAGGCCGCGGTGCCGGCCCGCCCGCACGGCCGACACGATGAGGTCCAGCACGTCACCCTCCAGGCGAACCAGGGCGGGTACCGGGAAGTAGCCCTTGGGGCGGTCCACCACCTCGGTGGGGAGCAGTTCGCGGCCGATGTCCTTGAGGATCGCCTTGCCGCCTTGGGCGGACTTCAGCTCCGGCGGGCAGGCGGCTGCCAGCTCGACCAGGTCCTGGTCCAGGAACGGGACCCGGGCCTCCACTCCCCACGCCATCGCCATGTTGTCCATGCGCTTGACCGGGTCGTCGGGCATCAGCAGGTGGGTGTCGGTCCGCAGCACGGCGTCCAGGGCCGTCTCCGCGCCCGGTGCGGCCAGGTGGTCCGCGACCAGGTCGCCGCTGAGGTCGGTGCCCGGGTGGCGGTCGGGCGTCAGGACGTGGGCCAGGTCGTCGTGGAAGGCTTCGCGGAACACGGCTGCGGACCGGTGCCGGGGTTGCCCCACGGCGGCCTGGTGGTAGCGGTAGCCGGCGAAGACCTCGTCCGCGCCCTGGCCGGACTGGACGACCTTCACGTGTCGGGACACCTCGCGGCAGACCAGGTGGAACGCGGTGACGTCGTGGCTGCCCATGGGTTCGCTCATCGCCGCCACCGCCACCTCGACGGCCGTCCCGAGCTGCTCGTCGTCCACGCGCAGCTGGTGGTGGTCGGTGCCGAACTTGTGCGCCACGGCGTCGGAGTAGGTGAACTCGTCGCCGTCCACGCCGGCGTGGTCGCGGAAGCCGATGCTGAAGGTGCTCGGGCGGTGACCCTCCTCGGCGAGCAGGGCGACCACGAGGCTGGAGTCCAGCCCGCCGGACAGCAGCACGCCGACCTCGACGTCGGACACCGTGCGCCGCCGCACCGCCACGCGCAACGCCTCGCGGACCGCGTCCCGCCAGTCGTCGGCGGTCCACCCGGCGTACTCCGGCCGCCGGGTGTAGGAGGGCTGCCAGTACCGCCAGTCGCGCGGCGGGCGGCCCGGTTCGAACACACGGACCGTGGCGGGCGGCAGTTTGCGCACCCCGCGCAGGACGGTGTGCGGCGCGGGCACGATGGAGTGCCAGGTCAGGTAGTGGTGCAGTCCGACGGGGTCGAGCCCGGTGTCCACGCCGCCGCCGGCCAGCAGCGCGGGCAGGGTCGAGGCGAACCTGGTCCGGCCCCCGACCTCGGCGGTGTAAAGCGGTTTGACGCCCAGCCGGTCGCGGACCAGCAGCACGCGGTCGCGCCGGCGGTCGACCAGGGCGATCGCGAACATCCCCACCAGGTGCTCGACGAACCGGTCACCCCAGTGGTCGTAGGCCTTGAGGATCACCTCGGTGTCGCTGGTGGACCGGAACCGGTACCAGGGGGACAGCTCCGCGCGCAGCTCCCGGTAGTTGTAGACGCACCCGTTGTAGGCGACGGTCGCCCCGAGTTCGGCGTCGGTCATGGGCTGCGCGCCCGCGTCGGACAGGTCGATGATCGAGAGCCTGCGGTGGCCGAGCGCGACCCGGCCCGCCGACCAGTGGCCCACGCCGTCCGGTCCCCGCGCCCACATGGCCGCGGTCATGCGTCCGACGGCCTCGGTGTCCGGGCGATCCCCGCCCGGAGCGATCTCCCCGGCAATGCCGCACATGGGCTCACCTCGATGGATCGGCGACCTCCGCCACTGGGATACCCCGGCCGCAAGCCACCATGCCCCGCCCGCGTCCACACCGGACGGCGGGGCGTGTCGCGGAACACCGGTCGCGGGACTTGACTGCGGCGCGCGCCGGCCCGCCAATAGCGCCCATGCGCTTCCCGCTCGACCTGGACGGGGTAACGATCCCGCGGCTGGCCCGCCTCCTGGAGGCGGGCCGGCTGACGTCGGTCGAGCTGACCCGGGCCTACCTCGAGCGCGTCGAGACCGTGGACCGGCTGATCGGGTCCGTCCTCGCCGTGCACCCCGACGCCCTGCGCCAAGCCGCCGAGAGCGACCGGCGGCGGGCGCTCGGGCGCTCACGCGGCCCGCTGGACGGCATCCCGGTGCTGCTCAAGGACAACATCGACACCGCCGGCCTGGCCACCACCGCCGGCTCGCGGGCGCTGTGCGTGCCGCCTTCGACGGACGCCCGGCTGGTCACGCGCCTATACGCGGCCGGCGCGGTCGTCCTGGGCAAGACCGCGATGTCGGAGTGGGGCAACTTCCGCTCGCCGTGGTCCACGTCCGGCTGGTCCGGGGTGGGCGGGCAGACCCGCAACCCACACGTGCTGGACCGCAGCCCCAGCGGCTCGTCCTCCGGGTCCGCGGCGGCGGTGGCGGCGTCGTTGGCGCAGGTCGCGGTGGGCACCGAGACCGACGGTTCGATCGTCAGCCCGGCCGGGCACACCGGGGTCGTTGGGTTCAAGCCGACGTTCGGCCGGATCGACGGGACCGGGATCGTGCCGCTGTCGAGCCGCCAGGACACCCCCGGACCGATCGCGCGGCACGTCGTCGACGCGGCGATCCTGATGTCCGTCCTCGACGGGGTCGACTACACCGACGCCGTGACCGCCGACGTGCTGCCCGGCGCACGCGTGGGCGTGTGGTGCCCCTCGGGCGCGGACCCGGTGCTGGAGTCCGCGGTCGACGTGCTGCGGCGGCACGGCGCCACCGTGGTCGAGGTCGACCTGCCTGGCCAGGACGAGCTCCGGGCGGCCGAGCTGGCCGCGCTGACCAGCGAGTTCAAGCACGACCTGGAGAACTACCTGGCGACCCGAACCGGCGTGCCGCGAACCCTGCGCGAGCTGATCGAGTTCAACGAGGCCGACCCGGTCGAGCTCGGCGGGTTCGGGCAGGAGCTGTTCTTCGACGCCGAGAAGGCCCCGCCGATCACCGACCCCGGCTACCTCGACCAGCGGCGCACCGCGACGGTCCGGGCCCGCCGGTCGATCGACGACGTCCTGGCCGCGCACCGGCTGGACGTGGTCATGGCCCCCACCAACGGACCGGCGTGGCCCATCGCCGCCGGCGACCCTTCGGGCGGCGGAACGGCCCGGCCGGCGGCAGTCGCCGGCTACCCCAGCGCCACTGTCCCGGCGGGCTTCTCCGGGCCTCTGCCGATCGGGATGTCGTTCCTGGCCGGGCACGGGGCGGACGGTCTCGTCCTGGGTTTCGCGGCGGCCTTCGAACGCGCGACACGGGCCCGCCGGGCCCCCGCCTACCTGGCCACGCTGCCGTAGTTTCCCGCCGCCGGTACCGCGGGTAGCCGACCGGGCATGATCGCCGCGCGGTGGCACGACGGTGTCCGCAGCCTGACGACCCGCTCGGGCTCGACCCGGGTCGTGCTGGTGCCCGGCCTCGACGCCCTGGGCTACCTGGAGGACACGCTCGCCGCCTGCGGCGCGTGGAGCACGGCCCACCTGCTCGACCTACCCGGGTTCGGCCACCCCGGACCGCTGTCCTGCCGGCCGGAGGTGGGTGCGGTGGCGGACGCGGTCGAACGGTGGCTCGACGCGGTCCCCGGTGGCCCGACGGTGGTGTTCGGCCACTCGACCGGGGCGCAGGTCGCGCTGCGGGTCGCGGCCCGCCGGCCCGACCTGGTGGACGCGCTCGTGCTCGGCGGACCGACGTTCCCGCCCGACCAGCGCACACCGCTCGCCCTGGCCGGCCCGTATGTGCGCACGACCCGCAAGGAGCCGACCGCCCTCACGCGGGTCACGCTGCCGTACTACCTGCGCGGTCATCGAACACGCCAGCCGCCGAGTCAGGGTCCTGGACGCCACCGCGCACCCCACCGCATCCTGGGTCACCCAAGCCGCCAGAAACCTCGCCATGGACCTCGAGGACGCGGGCAGCACCGCACGATTCCTGATCCGCGACCGGGACGGAGTTCCCCACCCTGTTCGACTCCGTCCTCGCCACCGCGGGCATCCAGGTCGTCCTCAGCGGAGTCCGTCTCCCGCGCATGAACGCGATCATGGAGCGCTGGATCCGCAACTGCCGACGCGACCTCCTTGACCGCACCCTCATCTGGAACCAACAGCACCTACTCCATGCCCTGCGCGAATACGAGCACTTCTACAACACCCACCGACCCCACCAGGGCATCGCCAACGCCCGACCGCCACAACCACCGCCACAACCGACCACCGATCAAGCAGCGATCACCCGACTCCACATCCGGCAGCGGCAACGACTGGGCGGCATCCTCAACGAGTACCACCACGCCGTCTGACCTGCACGGACAACATTCTCGGCAAGCACAACGTCGCGTCCCGGCTGATCGCGTTCTTGGTCCACTCCACCGACTCCGGACACTCGCCCCGACCTGGACTCTCCGCCGCCGGGGCTTGGTCCAGCTCCACGAACGGCCGCACGCGCCGCTCGTAGCGGCCGAGCAGTCCGGGCAGCGCGGGGTCGCCGAGCCCCAACAGTGAGGCGGCGGCGAGGAGACCGAACCTGAACGTCATCACCGCAGCCGCCGCGATTTCCGCCTGGTACCCGAGCCATGGCACACCTGCTCTGGTGGGTGACCGTGAGATCGTGCGTCCTAGGTATTACAACCCGGCTTAAGGAGTGGCCAGGGCGAAGCATGTTCACCTGAACGGCTCTGTGCGCCTACCTGTCGGGCGTGCTGCTGGTGGGGCTGCTGCTCAACTCGCTGTGGGGCTGGTCGTGGGCCGACCCGGTCGTGGCCCTCGTCATCGCCGCCGTGGCGGTGCGGAAGGGCCGCGAAGCGTGGCGCGGGATCACCGCTGCTGAACGCCGAACGTAAGGTCGCGGCATGACGCGCTTCGAGATTGTGGACAGTGTCGAAAGGAATTCTGGATCATGACGGATGTCGTGCGGTGGCGGGGTGGGGATGGCGGCGACGGGCTGACCGCGTTGCTCGCCGCCTACCACCTGTGCACCGAGGAGGAGAAGGGCGTACCCGTGACCGGTGTGGACGGCCTGCCCGAGCGCTACCGCGCCGAGATCGCCGATCCCGGTGCCGCGTTCGCGGACGACGTGGTGCTGCTGGCACGCAGTGGCGACATGGCGCTGGGGTGCGTGGTCGTGACCGCCCCGGTCGACGGTGCCGCCGAGGTGAAGCGGCTGTGGACCGATCCCGCGCACCGGGGGCGCGGCGTGGCCTCCGCGCTGCTCAACACCGGCATCGACCACCTCGCCCGAACCGGCGTGGGAACCGTCCGCCTGTCGGTGTGGAAGTGGCGCACCGACGCCATCGCCCTCTACGAACGGCTCGGCTTCGCCGTGACGACGTCCTGGGACGACCGCCCCGACCTGGTGTGCATGACCCGGCCCACCACCGCCGGCGGTCGTAGGGGATGCGGACGAGCATGACGAACCTGTGGGGTGTCAGAACTCTGCACTGGGATGCTGAGCTGCGACGATCGCGCACGCTGGACCTCCAAGGCATGATCGTGAGGTGTGGCGTTACGACTGCTGTACCTGATCTTTGTCCGACTCGGTGACTGGCTGGTTCTGCTCGGCCGGTCCTCCGCGGCCAAGGACGTCGAACTGCTGGTGCTGCGACACGAGGTCGCCGTTCTGCACCGGACCAACCCCCGCCCGCGGCTGAGGTGGGCCGATCGCGCTGTGCTCACCGGATCGGTGCACCGACTCCCTCGACTGCTGCGCGAGCACCGGTTGGTGACACCGGGAACCATCCTGCGGTGGCATCGGCGCCTGGTCGCGATGAAGTGGACCTACCCGAACCGCACCGGCAGACCACCGGCCGACGACACCGTCGTGGCGCTGATCGAACGCATGGCCCGGGAGAACACCGGCTGGGGCTACCGCAGGATCCAGGGCGAGCTGCTCAAGCTCGGCCACCGGGTAGCCGCCTCAACGGTCCGCCGCGTACTCAAGCGCCTACGCATCCCACCCGCGCCCCAGCGCGACACCGACACATCATGGCGACGGTTCCTGCGCGCCCAGGCAGCTAGCCTGTTGGCCTGCGACTTCTTCCACGTCGACTGCGCCATCACTCTCAAGCGTGTCCACGTGTTCTTCGTGATGGAGGTCGCCACCCGCTACGTCCACATCCTCGGCACCACCACCAACCCCGACGGGGCGTGGACCGCGCAACAAGCCCGCAACCTGCTCATGGACCTCGGCGACCGGGCAGACGGCTTCCGGTTCCTCATCCGCGACCGGGCCGGCCAATTCACCGCCTCGTTCGACGCGGTTTTCTCCGGCGCAGGCATCCAGGTCGTGAAGATCCCACCACGGTGTCCGCGAGCCAACGCCCACGCCGAGCGGTTCGTCGGCACCGTCCGACGCGAAGTCACCGACCGACTGCTCATCATCCACGAACACCACCTTCGGACCGTGCTGGACCGCTACGCGACCCACTACAACCACCGACGACCCCACAGAGCACTGCAACTCGCGTCACCACGACCAGATCCGCCGACCGCAGAGCCGGGCTACACCTCGATACGCCGCCGACCAGTCCTCGGCGGCCTGATCAACGAGTACGAACCCACAGCCGCTTAACCGCAGGTCAGACCATACGGCCGACTTTTGACACCCCACAAGCCTTCCGGTGTCCATGTCCGAGGCCCCTCTAGTGGGCGCGGCGGGGCCGCTCACCTTCAGGTTGGATCCGCGTCGAGCCCGCCGTGGCCGTTGTCGTTGTCGCCGGTGGCCGCCGCGGGCAGCGAGTGCGGTGCGAGCGACGACAGCTGGCGGCGACTGCGCAGGCACTGGGCCAGTTCGAGTAGCAGTTCGTCCTCGGTAAGAGCAGTCGGGTCGAGACCCTCGATCGGCCGGCGTTGCGCCTCTTGTCCGGTAGTACCGCCTGCTTCGACCAGGATGTCCAGAGTGGACACGCCGAGGAAGGTGGCGATGGCGCGTGCGGTGGGCACGCTCGCAGGTTGGCCGTTGCGCCAAGCGGTGATCTCGCTGCGCGCCACGCCGGCGCGCCGGACGAGGTCGTCGGTGGTCAGGCCCCGCTTGCGGAGTTCACCGTCGAGATAGGCCCATTGCGGCGACGTCGCCTTGTCGTGTGTGCTCACGCGGACATGTTAGGAGTGCCAGCAGGACGTCCGGTGCGCGTTTCGCCCAATCTAGCGAGTGTGGTTGCAGAGGTAGCGCATGGAGCGGGTTGTCGTGGTAGCCGAGCCAAAAGGGTGTGAGTGTCGGACGTGACGGTGAGCCCGAGGCGTTACCAACCGGGCCGGTCGTTGTCGTTCCAAGCTCGCCATGCGTTCTCCACGTGGTCCACAGCGACGTGGTGCCGCCCTCGTGCACCCGCCGGGGTGAGTCCCCGAGAGTGATGTGACACCAGGAGCCGTCGGCGGCGGTGAGGTGGCGGCGGTGAGGGCCGCGGCGGTAGGGGTGCGAGTCTCGGGGCCTAAGGTGTAGCCGCGGCGCAGGTCCGTGGGGAGGGTCAGGGCGGCGAGCAGCCACAGTTCGCGGTGGGTGTTCCAGGATTCGGCTGGTGCGGTGGTGGTGTGTTCGCGTTCTTGCTCTGCCCGCGCGGACGAGGTGGCCGCGGGTGCGGTGGTGTCGTGGCGCACTGGCGTGAACCCGGCCCAGGGCCGGTGTATCGGCCTTCCAGTCGGTCGGGGTGGCGGTGCAGTAGCACGAGGTTGCCCGCGTCGGAGCCGATCTTGAGGTCGTCAAGCAGGAGTGTGCCCAGACACTGCTCGCCTCCGCGGCATGGGCACGTCGGACCGGCGATCAAGTGATGGTCGCCAGTAAGGCTCGACGACGGCACGGTGTGCGTTCGAGTCCCCGGTGCGGCACGTACGGCATTCACACCATGCCATCGGGTCGGTAACCTCGCGGGCTGCGCGGTGTCGGTGCTCCTGGCGGTCGCCGGTCGGCGCAAGGACGGCGCGGGCGGCCGGAGTACGCAGCTCAGTTCCCGGCCGCTGGCGTGGCTGATGAACGGCGACCATCTGGTGACCGCGTTCCGCGACGCCAAGCTGATCGGCCGCGACGAGTCGTTGATGCTGGTCAAGGTCCCGCGTCACGACGGCGCCGGATGGGCGCTGACGCTCGACCTGCCGCCGTCGCGCAAGGCGTCGGACGTGATCAGCAAGCGGGGGGCGCTGGCTTCGGCATTGGCGGGGGACGAGGTGCGGCTGATCGTGGAGCGGGTGCGCGGCGACGACGGCCACGCGGGCAGGTTGGCGTTGTGGGTGGGCGACGCCGACCCGTACGCCGCCGAACCGGTCCCCAGCCCGTTGGCGTCGGCGACGTCGTGGGACCTGTGGCGGCCGGTGCCGTTCGGCACCACGGCCCGCGGCGCGGCGGTGACCCTGCCCGTGGTGTGGACCTCGCTGCTGATCGGCGCGATCCCCCGCCAGGGCAAGACGTTCGTCGCGCGCCTGCCGCTCACCGCCGCTGCGCTCGACCCGCACGTACGGATGATTATTGCCGAGGGCAAGGGCGGCAAGGACTTCCGCCCGTTCGAACAGGTGGCGCACCGGTTCATCCGAGGCTCTCGCGAGGCCGACGCCCGCCGGCTGATCTCCGTGTTGGAGGAGTGCGCGGCGGACGTGGCCGACCGGTTCGACCGGCTGTCCGAGATGGACGAGCTGTGCCCGGAGTCGAAGGTGACGCCGGAGATCACCCGCGACCCGGTGCACGGGATGCCGCTGACCGTGATCGGCATCGACGAGGTGCAGAACTTCCTCGGGATGGACGTGCCGCTGAACGAGGACAACCCCGGGGCAAGAAAGTCGGCGGCCGGGTCTGCGAGCTGCTGACCTACATCGCCAAGACCGGACCGGCCGCCGGCTACTCGCTGATCCTTGCCACCCAGAAGCCCGACGCTCAGGTCATCCCGGACGGGCTGCGCGGCCAGTTCGGCACCCGCTTCGCGCTGAAGGTCATGACCTACCAGGCGCCGGAGACCATCCTAGGCGCGGGCACCTGTAAGGCCGGGATGGACGCCTCCAAGCTGCTGACCAGCCACAAGGGCGCCGGACTGCTGCTCGGCGCGGACGGCGAAACCGAGCTGTCCGCCGGGGACGCGGTGGCCGTGCGGACCTACCTGCTGCACATCGCCGCCATCCGGACGGCGTGCGAGCGCGGCCGGGCGCTGCGCGAGCAGGCCGGAGCGCTGACCGGGGACGCAGCCGGGCAGCACAACCTGGCAACGCTGGACCCGACGGTGGCCGGGCGCCTGGGCGACGATGTGACCACCACCGCAACCGGTCCGGAGCCCGTGGAGGCCGAGCTGGTACACGAGCTGCCCGAGGTGCTGGCACTGCTTGCCGACGTGATCGGCGACGACGAGCACGGCCTGGTACCCGGTCAGAACTCGCCGGGCGCATCGGCTGGGAGGTCAAAGCATTCGGGGAGGCGCTGCGCACCGCTGGCGTGCCCTCGGTGGGCAAGCGGCAGATGCCGGGCCACGACAACCCGGTCAGCGTCGCCGACCTGGACGCGATCCGGACCACGATCCACGGCGACTAAGGCCGGAACGGGTCGGCACGCCGGTGTCGACCCCCGCACAGCTGTTCCGACCTCAGCGCCGCCCCGAGACGGCGCTGATCTGCACGAACAGGCCGCGTTCCGACCCGGCGGTCACCTGCGGCCTCCCCCAGATCAAGCCGCACAGGCCCGCTGGGGGCCTTGTTCCAACCACCTCGGCACATCGCCGAGGTCGGCACACCAGGGGAGGAAACCCATGCCCACGATGACCACCTCGCGCCACTTCCGGCCCGGCCGCTGGCTCATGCTCGGCGCCGCTGCGTGCTTCGCCGCGTACCTGGTCGGGCTGATCTCGGCGACGCCCGCCAGCCCCGCACCCACCCCACCATCGGCGGTCTGCGCGAACTGACCCGCGGCCACCACCAGACCGATCGCCCCGGAGATGTCGCCGGGACGATCCCGTTTGTCAGGGCGCGCGCGTACCCTCCTGCCACTCGATAACGCGCCGAGTTGGCTCGGCAAGACAGGAGGGCAGCGTGGACGCTGGAGACTGGATCGCGCTCGGCGCGGGCCTGGTGGCCACCATCGCTGCCGTGTTTGCAGGATTGTCCTGGTGGCAGTCTCGTCGGTCAGCGAACACGGCCGAACGTTCGTTGAAGATCACCGAGACCTCGGCTAGGGCTGCTGACCGATCGGCTACCGCTGCCGAGGCGGCGGAGGCGGCGCGCCAACGGGCCCAGGACGAATCAGAAGGCCCCGAGTTCGCATGTCTCCGTGAGCCGCAGGGCTGGGACGGCGGCGACCGGGTCGAGGTCGAAGTACGAATGGTGCGCGGCCCGGCTCTCGCGCGCGTCGAGATTTCGTCCATCGGAAACACTACCGGCGTGGCTGCGCCGAACAGCGTGATCATGCCCGCCGCTCCCGTTCTACCGTGGGAAAACGTACAGATCAACGACGCCCGACAGGTGACGATCGGGCTTGACGTTCTTCATGATCCGCGATTGGTCACCGTCAAGCTGGTCTGCGTTGAGAAGGGCGGACGAGAACGCACCTGGGAGCGGTTCTACGACCTAGCCGTGATACCCGAAGTTCCGATCTTGCCGGATGGAATCAGCTAAGTCGGCGACCTCATTGCGGTAGGGGCCTGCGCGGACTGACCGGGCACGACCACTAAGGCCATCCCACACGCGACCGGGTGGCGTCGTCGTGTACGGGCCGTACTCTCTTCCCACTTGAAGACGCGCCGGGCTGGCTTGGCGAGACAAGGAGCAGGGGTGGCGGACCCGAGTATCTGGCCGAACGTGGTGACGGCTGTGGCAACCCTCGGTGCCGGTTGGGGAACCGTCACTCTCACACTGCGCCATAACAACAAGCGGTTCGCGCTGGAGCAGCAGGACCGTATACGCGCCGACCAACGTCAGGCCGTGGTGGATCTGCTCCACGCCGGCCACGAATGGGTGGTGGAAGCCAGAGCGATGCTCAGGTATCTACCGATCGAACAGGACCTTCAAAAGGTGGGCGATTCACCGTTCATGAGCGCCTATAACGAGAAGGAGACTGAGTTCAGGCGTCGGCTCGTAACAGCCCGCGTGGTGATCACGGAACCGGGGGTGGCTGCCACGGTACGCGCGCTGTCCGGCTTCTATGGCGAAATGCCAAACTTGTTCCACGGGATCATGAACGCGGAGCGCGACCCTAGAGGCGTGCCGGTCCCGGAACCCCTTGCAGCGCTTTGGATTGTCATCCTCCAGGCAGAGGAGAAGTTGCAGGAGATCGAAACCGCTGCACTGGAACGCTTCTCGAAACCAGATCCGCCCCCTGCGCCCAGGAGGTTCCTGCGGCGACGCAAGGCAGCAGAGCCTGCCGCACCGAAGATGCTGGAGCAGCCTCCGCACGAGCCCGACTCGTCACGGTGATCACTGTTCTGGCGATACCCCAGAGTGACGAAGCGTAGTCGTACCCTCCTCAAAGACGCGCCGAGCTGACCGGGCGAGACAAGGGACAGAGTGGACATCGGAGACTGGATCGCGGCGGTCGCCGCCCTCATCGCCTTGGCGGCGATGGGCTTTGCAGCGCGGCAGGCACACGAAGCCAAGGAAGCCCGGCACGCGGCCCAAGCCCAGGCAGCCGCCGCCAAGGACTCGGCGGAGATCGCCGAGGCGGGCGTCAAACAGGCACAGCGCAGCGCGAAGGCCGCCGAGGACAGCGCCGCCGAGGCACGCACGGCCAACCAATACGCGAGCGAGCAGTTGGCGCTCACGCGTGCCGACCGAGAGGACCGGGAGCGGCAGGAACAACGCGACATCGTGATCGACGTGTTGCGCACCGGACGGATCTACGCGAGCGCGTTGGAAGGCATCGTCACGATCATGGGCGCGATGGCCGACTACGTCGAGATAACCCGGATGGACAGTTGGAACACCTTCACCCAGGCCGGGGAGTCCTACAACAAGGCCCGGCTTCACGCGCGGTACGCGGTCAAGGCACCGGAGATCACCGCCGTGATCCACGACCTGGAGACCGTCGCCGCGAAGCTCACCGAGCGCACCGGCAAACTCGTACGAAGCAAGCGCGACGCACGCGGCCACGCACCGATTGAAGACATCTTGAGCGCACTGGAGATCCCCCATGGGATCAACCACCTGCTGGACCGGTTGGAAGAACTAGCGAACCAACACTTCAGGCAGCCCGGCGAGAAGGCTTAGTCGCCGACCCTCACGGCCACCATGAGTAGCTTCGCACGTCCGCATCCAACCGGGCGTTCAGCCCAGCATCGCTGATCCCGTCGTCGCGTCGCAACGAGCTGTCCTCGCCGAGCCCGGCGGCATTGAGCAAAGCCCAGACGCCATACATGACGGCCGCGTATTCGCGGGCAGTCACGTCGGCAGGCAATAGCACTTAGAGGCGTCGGGTCGGCACGCCTTAAGCGTGGCCGTAGACCGCCGGCCACGCGATACCCAGAGGGAGCGGTGTTGACGGGCGCGTGAGACCGGTGGTCCCGTGTCGGTCGCCTGCTGCCCCGTGCAGGCCGGGCGCCACGCGGACAGTGCGGCAACCCTGGCTGTGATCGGGGCGCACACCACGCCGCATCGGGCGAACTACAGCCGCCCGGAAGTCGATCACGTACACGCCGGGATCCGCCAAGTGCGCGAGCCGCGGAACACCCAACCGCACGCACGGGTGGGCCCTCCAACGCCGTGGCCGTCACCGCAGCCCCGCCCGCGGCCTTTGGCCAGGCGGTTCCTGGCGTACGTT
Organism: Saccharothrix variisporea; assembly: GCF_003634995.1. Lineage (GTDB taxonomy): Bacteria > Actinomycetota > Actinomycetes > Mycobacteriales > Pseudonocardiaceae > Actinosynnema > Actinosynnema variisporeum. Next base: position 3,040,670 of record NZ_RBXR01000001.1, read on the forward strand.
CTGCGCGATGTCAGCGTTACTGGGCCATAGCCCAGCACTACGGTCGCCGACGACGCGGCCACGCGTTTACGGCCTCCTCAGGGCGATGCCGCTGTAGCCATTTGCGCGCGGCCTCCTTGCTGAAGCCGTGTTTCTGAAGGACGTCAAGGGCGGCTTCCCGGACTTTCCGTTTGTGGTCTTGCTCCTCTAGATGCGCCTTCATACGCGCCACAACATCGTCGTAGTCGATGTCGTAGCGGCCGTTGACCTTCTGCGCGAAGAGCGGGAGGAGCTTGTAGTAGCGGCGTTCGCTGATCCCGACCTGCGCCCAAGGGTAACGGTCCGGCGCCTCGGCTTTCCTGTGCTCCATCACCGCGATGCTCGCCTGACGGCGCACGTAGCGACGAGTCGCTTCCGCACCTTGAGCCGGGTTGAACCCAGGGCGGATCAGTTGTTCGAGCAGCGTCGCCGCGGCAGACGTATTGTCGGGAGCACGGGTCGCACGCTTGATGTGCTCCACCTGCCTCGGATATGCCATCGTTACGGCGTTCGCCAGTGCTGGCTCGTCGCTCCCGATGTAGCCGTGCCAGTACCCCTTCAAGATCACCTGGCACGCAATTTCATCGGGAGTCGAGACGGAATCGAGGGTGATGGTCGGTATACCGTGGCCATGGATCGCTCCCGACATCCTGTTCCACGGCCGATCGGTGGGAAGCCTAACCCCCTTGGCCCAGATACGCGCGGTGAACGCCCAGTCCGCGGGCTGTCGTGTCATCGGAGCCGCGATCAGAATGGGCTCGACAGCCGCGAGCGGTACGACGTCACCCTCGGCCGTGGCGCCGTCCAGCAGCAGTTCGAAGAGCCGACCTTCGTCCTCGGTCTCGTTTGTGATCCAGACGAGACGACGAGAGATTTGGACCCACCATCCGCCGACAGCGACCCCGATGATCGGGACGCTGAGCCGAACAGCAGGGTCCATGACCCGGCGCATGAGTTCCATGCGCTGCTCGTGGTCCGCAGTCACGCCGAGCCAGTGGAGGACGTAGTCCCCTGACAGGAGCCCGGCCTGCGACGCCTTCGCGACGAGCTGGCCCGCAGTCCAGAGTGCATCAGCGGCACGGACGGCATTCGGAGCTGGCTCAGCCAAGGACGAGACCTGTAGGACAGAGGCCATCCGGGGGTTGGCCGGGTCGGGGACCGCCCACGCTCCCGCCACGGGTTCCATCGCGCCGACCTGCATGTCCGGGAAGTCGACGAACGGCAAGCCGTTGGGTTCGAAGATCGAGGTCATTCGTCGCGCCGGGTTGAAGCTGCGGCCGGATAGGACGTCCAACTCGCGGCCGACCTGGGCAAGTACGTCCGCCAGCACACGGCGGTCAGGGTTGCCGCCGATCCACTGAGCAGCCTCGTCGACGAGGCTCTCGGACCAATGTCCCATCTGGGCAGTATACGAGGGTGTGGAGATACCTTTCCGCAGGTTGGATGATGCGGCGCTCGCGGCTGAAGCCAGCATGCAAGACCAGTGGGCGTTGCTGGGCGAGGCGTTGAAGTCCGGCTACGGGACGTCGGTCCTACTCCTGGTGTCCGCCTGGATCACCAAGCCAGTGTGGCTGGCGATCGTGCACGCCCTCACAGAGTGGGTGCGGTCGCTTCCTGCCCGGCGGCGCATGGCTCTTGAGGAAAAGGTGGTTGATCAGGCTCTCAGCTCCCAGACCAAGGAGCAGGGAGACCGCGCCTACGAGGTCCTCCAACTGCTGCTGAGAGCCTCCGCGCCGGAGCTGTCTGAGCAGCCGGTCACAGATCCGCCGGAATCAGCGGACACGTCGAGCGGAGATCCGACGCTTGCTGAAGGTGGCGACCGACGAGTCACCTGATTGTCGTGAGCCAGAACCCCCTTGGCGTATATCCAGTGACTGGGTTTCCTGCGCGGTTCCCAACAACGACGTTGCGCACGCCCATCACCTACGCCGAGGCAGTCACCTTCAAGACGGTCTCCAGGTCCGCGCCGTACAGGTCGTCGTCGCTCGTCGGCATCAGCGAGCGCAGGCCGCACGCCTTGAAGAACGCGACCCGCTCCGCCGCCGGAGTGGACCAGTCGACCATCAGGGCCATGTGGGTGCACCTCCTGCGACGCGCCTCTTGGGAAGTCTCGTGCATGAGCAGCCTGCCGGTCCCCGATCGGCGTACGGTGGGCAACACGGCGATCTTGTGCACCATGCACTGCGGCCCGGAAAGACCGGCCAACCTGCCGAACCGCTCGTTGTACTCCTGAGTGAAGTCGGCCTGAACCACCCCGACGGCGCGCCCGTCGGAGGTCTCCGCGAGCGCTACCGCACCGGCCAACAGGCGACGAGGGGGACCGAACCAGTCGGGCTCCATACCGGCACCGTTCAAGACTTCCCAGACCCGTCGTCCCAGTTCGGGCTCGTCGTGGCGATCAGGCCACCGCACAGTGATCAACCCCGCCCCAATCGTCGGATCCTCACCCTGGAACACCTCCGTTGACCTGCGGTGATAGACACGGACAGCTGGGGACACCCCGTGCCTTTACCCGACCGCGAAGCAACAGGTCTTCGCGATCCGCCGATGATCAGAGGGTGACAGATGCCCCGACGCCGCAACCACCGCGGCCCGAGCCGCCGATGGCCCATTGTCGAAGAAGGTGATCGCCTGGGTCGCCGCCGGAATCGCCACGGCCACTCTGATATTGACGGTGGTGCTGTGGTGGGCCGGAACCGCCGGTTTGACTGCGGACAAGCTGGTCGCCGCGCGGTTGGACGCGCTGGGTACCGGGCTGAGTGTCGGCTTGGGCGGGGGTGGATTGTTAGCGCTGTACCTGGCATGGCGGCGTCAGCACTCCACCGAGATCGGACTACGACAGAAAGAGCGGGACCAGGCCGACGCTGGCCGGGCTGAGCACCGACTACTACCAGCGGATAGAGCAGGGCCGGGAGGTACGCCCGTCCGACGACGTCCTGGACGCGCTCGCCGGCGCGCTCGGCCTCGACGACGAGGAACGCCAGCACCTGTTCGCCCTGGCCCACGGTGGCCATCGTCATCGTCGTGGTCGCCGCGGCGATCGCCAAGGCGGTCAAGGACATCATCGGTACGGCGCTGGGCGGCCTGTCCTACGGCAGGATCGTCGCGACCGTCGCGTCGGTGTTCATCCTCGGCCTGGGCGTCATCGCCGCGCTCGACCAGATCGGTGTCGCCACGGCGGTGACCACCCCGGTGCTGATCACCATCCTGGCCACGATCGGCGGCATCGCCGTCGTCGGTGTGGGCGGTGGACTGGTCAAGCCCATGCAGCAGCGCTGGGAGCAATGGCTGAGCAAGGCCGAGCAGGAGCTTCCCCAGGCCAAGGCGCAGGCACAGGCGTACCAGCGCGGCCGTGAGGACGCCACTCGGGCCACGACCCCTGTGCAGCAGGCGATGAACGCTCCCACCCAGCAGATCCCCGCTACGCAGACGCCGCCGGCACCGCACCGCTGACCGGCCGCGACCGGCGACCACCCCCCACGGCGGCGGTGTCCTGCCGCCGTCACGTCACCGAGACCCAAGGAGTTCGTGCTGATGGCTCTCACCGCCGACCTGGCCAAGGTGTTGGACAAGCAGTATGAGGACGGCACCCTCATCGAGATCCTCGACGCCCCGGTCAGCGCGCTGTCCGGGGTCAGCGAAGGCGACGCCCAGAAGCTCAAGGACGCGCTGGGCATCAAGACCGTCCGCGACCTCGGACGCAACAAGTACTTCCGCACCGCGGCAGCCCTGCTCGACCTGCACAACGCGAGCTGACCCACCAGGAGCGCACGAGGCCGCCATCCGGACCGGGTGGCGGCCTCGTTCGTGGAGCCGATGCCTCTGGGCTTCGGGGGCCGCCCCGCACGGGTTCCGGTGGCGTCTACGGGATCCTCACCTGCCGACGGCCGGTCAGGACGGCCGAAACGCCCCTTGCCAAGACACCGCGGCGTCGATCAGGGCCGCGGTGGCTTCCGGTTGTTCGATGTGCGGCAGGTGGCCTGCTCCGGGGATCACCTCCAGCCGGCCGTTGCCGAACGCCGCGGCGTACGCGGCGCCGTAGGCCGGGGTCACGATGCGGTCGCTCTCGCCCCAGATCAGCACGGCGGGCACTTGGACGCGCCCCAGTCGGCCCAGCAAATTCGGGTCGTGCATGTACGGATCGCCTGCCAGCAGGCGCATCGTGGCCATGTTGCCCTGCCGGCGGGCCAGTTCGTCGGCCGGAAGACCGGCCGGATCGACGTAGTAGCGCTGCCAGTCGTGCCACGAGTGCTCGGCCACCCCACGGGCGTCCAAAGCGAAGAAGTCCGTGATCGGGTGGTGCTCGACGGACACTCCCACGGCGTCGATCAGGACGAGACCGGTGATCGTCCCGGCGTTGTCGCGCACCGCCATCTCGGCCGCGATCCAGCCCCCGAGCGACGACCCGACCACCAGGACGTCCCGCAGCCCGCGGTCACGCACGTGGTGCAGGTACGCCAGGGCCAAGTCGTCGACGCCGGTCAGCCAGTCGGGCCGGTGGGTGCCGTCCCAGCCCGGGTGCACGGGCGCGATGACGTGCGCGGAACCCGCCAGGTGCCGGGCGAGGCCCGTGACCGTGGCCGGTCCGCCGCCGCCGTGCAGGAGCAGCACGGGTCGGCCTGTTCCCGCTTCGTGCGAGGAGAAGTCCATGGACCCACCGTAACTAAACAGGTTTGGTTAAACCAGCTTAGTTCCCCGCTAGACTCGACACATGGCAGGTGAGCTGCAGCAACTCGGACGGGCGGTCAAGCAGGCCCAGTACCGGCAGCACCGCGCGCTCGACAGCGCCCTGTCCGCCGTCGGCACGACGCTGGCCCAGTGGGACGCCCTGCGCGCCATCAGCCGCTCCCCCGGCGCGTCGGCGCGCGAGCTGGCAGTCGCGACGTTCCAGAGCGAGCAGGCATTCGGCACGCTCGCCGGCCGCCTGACCGCCCAACGCCTCGTCGAACGCCGCCCCGGTCACGGCCGCCGCATCGAGCACCACCTCACGCCGACCGGCGAACGGGTCCTCCAAGCCGGTCACCGCGTCGCCGACGAAGTCCTGGCCGACTGCTTCGCACCGCTCGGGGACGCCGACCGCGAGACCCTGCTCCGCCTGCTCCAACGCCTGACCGACGAGGACTAGACGAGTAATGCGTAAGTGGGTCAGTGGTCCCTACCGTTTGAGTTGTCCGGCCTTGAAGGGTCCGGATGCCCCGGGAGGGGTGGGTGTGGCTTTCAGTGGTCTGCCGTTCGTGTGGTTCCCTTCGACTCGCCGCGTTCCCTGGTCTCGACCCGTCCGAGCGACACCGTCGACCGTCCTGTCGAACGCAGGTTCGACCGTCAGGCCCGATGAATCGGGCCCCTCAAGTACCGTCACCGCCGAAGCCTCCACGTGCCCCATACCAGTTTCCGATAGAATCAAGAAGCGCCCAGGAGTGACCGATAGCCAGTGACCAGATTCGAGTAAACGCCAGCAGCTGTGGACCCATGCAGGACTCCGGCTCGGGCCAGCCCGACGTAAAGGGCGTACCCACAACGCACCGATGTCCATGGATTCCCTGGACGGCATCGACTTCCTTGGGAACGGTGTCGACACTCAGAGGAGAACCTCGTGCCATCCTTATTCTACTACCCGAAGATCAACGCACCGCGATCAGTCATCGATCAGGCAGTGCTCTACTGGGACAGCCTGGTCACCGTCGCGCCTCCTGGACCCGTGAAGTCGTTCCTCGACCGCCGGATGCGCCAGGTTCACGAAGCCGGCCTCTACACTCGACTGGAGGCGGACCATTGGCCGCAATGGTCCGACGCGAAGCGCTCGTTCGATCTATTGTGGCGACTGATGAAGCAAATCCCTCCGGATGATCTGATCTTCGGCCTCGACGCCGATGAATTCATGTACGAGGAAAAACTCTCCTATGCCCTGCTCGTCGAGTTATTCCATCGCGGACTGATCCGAAAAGTCCCGGGAGGAGGGCGAGGTCGCGTAAAGGCCTCTACCGCCCTACAGTTGTGCCTGATCAGCACCGCAGCGCGTGACATCGCCGGCGCGGCAAGAGACCGCGGACAAAGCATTCTCTATCCTCACACCGACATCCAGGCTGCCCACGCGTTGGCGCACCTACCGGTCGATCACGAAGTCGACAGTGGACTCGACCCTGGACGCTCGCAGCCGGGGCGACCGGTGCTCAGCCTGGAGGTGGAGATCGGCGGATTGCTACCGGTGCCCGACCATGAAGTGGCCGTGCAAGACCTGATCGTGTTCCGCGAGCGCTACAGCGATGAACGACGACGATTGATCACGGCAGTCGACCGCCTCGTCGGCGACCTCCGACAGCACCATGACCACCCTCGCGCTGTACTGGCCGCGATACGCCAGGAATTGGAGCGAGCCCTCGCCGACCTGGAACACGCAGGCCGCTCGGCTCGCTTGACCTGGCGGCGACGGTCGCTCACCATCTCCATCGCACTGGCCAGTGCCTATGCCGGACAAAAACTCTTCCCCGAAGCCGGATGGTTCCTAGGAGCAGTCAGCGGTACAGCGATCAACATCGCCACTAACACGACACGGCCGACCAACAGCAGCATGGCGAACGACGTCAGTTACCTACACCGCGTGCGGTCGGCCCTTGCACGAACCTGATTTGCCCCGGCGCTGCTACGACATTCGAGTAACCTCGGCGCGGGGACAGTTAGGGGAGGTCCGCTGCCGATGCCAGTCCTCTACCCGCCGGTAGCGCTCGCGCTCGCCCAGTCCGTGCGCGCCGTCCCCGACGCGCCCGGATGGTGGTTCGAACCCAAGTGGGACGGGTGGCGCGGCTGCCTGCACGTCGCCCTGGGCGTGGTGCATTCCCGGTCGGGAACTGACCCGTCCCGCCGCTTCCCGGAGATCGTACGGGCCGCGCACCGGCAGCTCGGCGACGTGGTACTGGACGGCGAACTGGTCGCACTGCGCGGTGGACGCCTGGACTTCGCGGCCCTCCAGTCGCCACCGAGCCGACGCACCACCGAGGGCATCACCATCCACTTCATGGCTTTCGACCTGCTCGGGATGGACGACCAGGACCTCCGCAAACAGCCCTACCACCTACGGCGCGAACTCCTCGAACAGGCTCTCACACCCGCGCGAGGACCCATCGCACTCACCCCCGCCACCACGGACCGGCAAGCAGCCCTCGCCTGGCTCAACCCGGACTTCGCCGCCGTCGGTATCGAAGGCATCGTCGCCAAGCACTCCGACGGCCGCTACCTCGGCGACCGCCGCGACTGGATCAAGGTCCGGCACCAGGAACGGGTCGACGCGGTCGTCATCGGGGTCACCGGGACGGTCGGCCACCCGGACTCGCTCGTGCTCGCCCAGTCCGACGGGCGAAGGGCGGCTGCGCGCGGTCGGCCTGTCGCTGCCCTTGAGCCGCACCATGCGGGCCGACCTCGCGGGACGACTGGTCCCCGTGACCGGGGCCGAGCGGACTGCACTGCCCGGGGCGGCGGGCGGCTTGCCCGGCCAACCCGCGGCGATGTACCTGCCCGTCCACCCGAAGGTCGTCGTCGAGGTGGAAGCGGACCCCGATGTCGAGTTCGGCAGGTTCCGCCACCGCCCCAAGGTCCTGCGCGTCCGAGTGTTACGTCCCAGGCCGCGACGGAACCCGACTCAGGGCCTGGGCGACCGAGTCGACGTCCGGGCCTGCCACGCGCGCCTCACGTGCTCCGGCTGCCTGATGCGTCGGAGCACGGCGGCGGGCATGCACGAACGCCGCCGATGTCCCGACCGCCTTCGCCACCCGGTCTCGGCCGGCCACGGCGGGCGAGTCGACACCATCGTGCGGCGTCACTGCACGTCAGGTCTTCCGGTCATTCGCGGATTCCCGGAAGTCTCGGCCTCGGATTCGACGATGAGCCGGACACTGCTGTTGTCGCCGGTGGCCGCTGGTGGCTGCGACCGGCGGAGGAACGACAGCAGCCAGAGGCGGTGGCGCAGGCGCTCGCGCAGTTGGATGAGCAGTTCCTGGTCGGTGAGGGTTGTCGGGTCCGGCATCTCCGCGGGCGGGCGTTGAGCTTCCTCCTCGGTGATGACGCGGGTTCCGACCAGGACGTCGAGGGTGGACACGCCGAGGAAGGCGGCGATGGCCCGTGCGGTCGGCACGCGCGGTGATCGGCCCCTGCGCAAGAGGGTGAGGCAGCTGCGTGGCAGGCCGGTGGCCTCGGTGAGGTCTCCGGTGGTCAGTCCGCGCTTGCGGAGTTCGCCGTCGAGGTAGGCCCATTGCGGCGAGGTCGCCCGGTGATGTGTGCTCATACCGCCACGCTAGTAGTGCTACCAGGACGCGCGTTGTGCGGCCCGCCCGCAACATGCGCGTGCTAACGGGACAGCGTGTGGAAGGCGTTGTCGGGGCGGTCGAGCCAGAGGATGTGGGCGTCGGAGGTGACGGTGAGCCCGAAGCGTTCCCAACCGGGCCGGCCGTTGTCGTTCCACACCTGCCACGCGGTCTCAACGTGCTCCCACAGCGGGGTGGGGCCGCCCTCGCGCACCCGCCTGGGAGCGTCCCCGAGGGTGATGTGGCACCACGAGCCGTCGGTAGCGGTCAGGGTGGCGGCGTCGGGGGTACGGGTGTCGGGGTTGAGGGTGTAGCCGCGGCGCAGATCCGAGGGCAATGTCAGGGCGGCGAGCAGCCACAGTTCGCGGTGGGTGTTCCAGGGTTCGGCGGGTGCGGTGGTGGTGTGTTCGCCCACCTGCTCGGCTCGCGCCGAGGGGTTCGGGGCTTGGGTGGTCGTGTCGTGGCGCATGGGCAGGAACCCGGCCCAGCGGCCGGTGAATCGGCCTTCCAGTCGGTCGGGGTGGCGGTGCAGCAGGACGAGGTTTCCCGCGCCGGAGCCGATCTTGAGGTCGGCGAGCAGCAGTGCGCCGGGTGCGGTTTGTTCGGCCCAGGTCCAGGGGATGCGGGGTACGGAGCAGGTGGCGATGATCCGGTCGTAGGGGGCGTGCTTCGGCCATCCGTCGGCCCCGTCGCGAGCGGCGAGGCGTGGTTGGCGGCCAAGGGCGGCCAGCCGCGCGCGTGCGGTCTCGACCAAGGCGGGGTCGAGGTCGACGGAGTGGACGTGGTCGTCGCCCAGGCGATGGGCCAGCAAGGCGGCGTTGTAGCCGGTGCCGGTGCCGATCTCCAGGACACGGTGGCCGTCGTGGATGTCGAGCAGTTCCAGCATCCTGACCATGAGGTCGGGCTTGGTGCTCGAGGACACCGGCTGCCCCGTGTCGTCGAGTTCGGTGACCAGGGTGGTGGTCGAGTACGCCAGGTTCAGGTCGGCGCCGGCGGTGTCCAGGGCTGCCCAGGTGCCGTCAGGTTGTTGGCGGTAGGCGGTGGGCACCAACTGGTGTCGTGGGGTGGCGGCGATGGCCGCGGCCCAGGCCGGGTCGTGCAGGTCGCCGGTCGAGGTGAGGTGGTCGGCCAGTGCGGCGGCCAAGTCGGCCCAGTCGGTCTGGGTGGTGGTCATGGGGCGGCTCCGGTGAGCAGGTCGGCCAGCTGCGCGGTCACCGGGGCGCCGGTGGCGGCCTCGACGAACCCATACTGGCCCGTGGGGTTGATCTCCAACAGCACCCAGTCACCGGATGGGGTGACGACGAAATCCACCGCCCATACAGCGGGTCGAACGCCCGACGACGTCCTCCTCCAGGGCCATGCCGCCGACCAGCTTTGCGACCGTCGGCCGGGCCGCGGCGAACTCGGTCACTGCGGCCGGGCCGTTGGTGATCAGCGTCTCCGGCAAGCAATGCCCAGACGTGGTCGACCTGGGTGAGGTGTCAAGGGCGTCGGGGCAATGCCGTGCACGCGTGAATGAGGTGGCGTTACCTGGTTCGACCTGCATGAACATGGCGCCCCGTCGCTAACGATTTGATGTTCGAGAGGCATCATGCCTTCAGACCGTTCATTTGCGGATTGGGACACGACGGGCAGTGCTCGCCGCGATGGCCCTGGCGGCTACCACGTCGGCTTAGGCTAGGTCAGGTGATTGACCAGTTGACCGTGGATGCGGCGGTCGCCGATGCTCGCCTTGCCGCGATGGAGTTCGATGACGCCCGGTCGTGGCTGCGCGCCCATCAGACCCTGGTGGAGCCGCTTGCGGCCGAGGTGTGGGTCACCGACCCGACGTACAGCCACGTGTTGCTCGTGCGGCACCGCGTTCGTGGATGGGTGCCGCCTGGCGGCAAGGTCGAGCCGGGCGAGACGCCGCGGGCAGCTGCGGCCCGTGAACTCGTGGAGGAGGCTGGCGTGGCGGGCGAGTTGCTGCCTGTGCCGGCCGCGGTGGCTGTCCGGTCCTTTCGTGCTGACTGGGCGCCGACGCTGAGCTTGTCCTACGGAGCCGTCGTCGGCCGTGACCTGCCGCTCGGTGGGGAGACTGGGCAGCCCTCGAAGTGGGTCGACCTGGAGGAGACGTGGGACAGTGTGTTCCCCGAGGACCGCGAACGGATCCGCGCGTACGTGCGCCGATTGGCAGCGGGGAACGTAGTGGGGACGCGCTGAGGCCCGTTGCCGGTGCACGGTCAGAGGAACTTGTCGATCAGACTCGGGATGTCGTCGGGCAGCGTCACCAGTCGGAGCTCGTGGAGGAATCGAGCTCACACCGGTCCAAGCGGGGGTTCGCGGCGAACTCCTCCTAGCTCAGCTGCCCTTCGGCGTAGGCCGCCGTGCGGTGCGCGTGCTGCTGAAGATGGTCTTCGTGCAGCCATCGCGGGGGCAGGGACCTCTCGGGCAGCAGGGCGGATCGCGATCCCAGAGGTCTGGGCCCGATAGATCCGCCGGTGATGGCAACGCGGTCGCCGTCCCGCTGCCGTGGCTACTGGTCGGCGGCGGGGCGGTCAACGTAGTTCCGTGGGGCGCTGTGCGACCACCACGAGCCAGCTCGTCACGGTCGGCGTGTCGGGCGTGGTGAGCGAGTACGCCTTGTCGAGGATGTCCATCCGCTGAGCGTGGGTGAAGTCCCCGTCGGGGCGGGCGAAGACCGGAATCGACAGCCACGCCTTCTTTTCGGCCATCGTGCTGTGCTGGGCGACGACCTCGGTGTCGAGCACGGTCAGTCCGGTGGCCGACAGGTGGTCGGTGATCGTGTCCAGCGGCAGCTTTGGAGCCAGCTCGGCGGCTGGAGGCGGGGCGTAGCCGTGGTCACGGGCCGCGACCTGTCGGATCAAGGTGTTCAGCGAGGGTCCGGTGCGCACGTTGGTCTCGTCGGGGTGGCGGACGCCGGCGAAGCCTCCGCCGACGTTGAACACGAACCGGCCGCCGGGTCGTAGGACCTGGTGGACGGCGGCGAACACCTGTGGCACGTCGGTCTTCCAGATCGCGGAGTTGCACACCACGGCGTCCGCCGCGCCGGGAACGTGGCCGGCCAGGTCTTCGGCTGGTGCGGTGACCCAGGTCAGGCGCGGGTCGGCCAGGGTGCGCCGGCCAACGCGCTGCATGGCGGCGGCGTTGTCCAGGGAGATGACCTGGGCGTCGATCGGGACGTGTTCGAGGATTGCCTCCGCGGTCGCGCCGGCTCCGCCGCAGAGGTCGACCACCAGCCAGCTGTCGGTGAGGTCGGCGCGGCGGGCAAGGTCTCGGCTGGTGGCCGCGTACATGGGGAAGGCACGGGTGAAGGCGGCGTACGCCTCTGCGGTGGTGTCCTCGTCCCAGCCGAGAAGGGCGTCCGGGGGTGCCATCGCGGGTACCTCGCTTCAAAGGTGCAGGCCAGACTCGTGGCGGACGGCCGCGACGAGCCGGGCCGGGGTCAGTTAGAAGAGGGTGTTCTGGAAGGCTGCGGCGGGCGAGGTGAACGGGCCGAGCGTGATGCGGCGACCCTTGAGGGTGCCGAGGTCGAGCACGTAGTCCACCTCGTCGTCACCGTCCAGGACGGCCAGCACCTGGGTGCCGACGCACGAGACGACGGTGAAGCCGTGCTCACCGTCGCGCAGATCGTGTGGATACAGCATCCGTACACCCTTGGCGACGCGCATCCGGTCGCCTTCGGCAGGAGGAGTCCACGTCTCCAGCATTACCGGAATGTTCATCGCGGCGAGCGCGTCAGCGGCGCGGGAGACGTGCCGGTCGTGGGTCGCGCTCGCGGTGGACAGGTCGGTCAGGTTGGCCAGCGCCTTGAGCTTGGTCGAGGTCCGGATGGTCTGGGGCACCTGCAGACTGCGGGTGATGGCGTCTTCGAGGTGGCGTACGGCGCGGCCATCAGGGCTCTTGGTCAGGTAGGTCGCGATCAGGGCGCCCTGCTCGTCGAGGCGGGATTGCTTGCGTGGTTCGGCTGCGGTGCCGATCTTGGTGGCGCCGTCGGCGAAGGTGGCGAGGTAGAGCCAGTGTGGTTGGTCCATGTACTGGCGCAGGGCCGCGGGGACGTTGCCGTCCTGGTGGAACTGGTGGGCGAAGCGGAACTCGTCCTGGCGCAAGCACCGGGCGCACTGGTCGCCCTGCTCGGTCGGCGCGCGGTCGGGGCACGCGAGGGCCTGGACGCGCACCGTGTCGGCGAACTGGTACCGGCCGGTGCACCATCGGCCGGTATCGACCGCGAAGCCGAGTCGTTGGTTCATGATCTCGGCGTAGACCAGCGGCCCGTCGGGCAGCGGGGCCAGCAGCATCCGGGGATCTCCTGTCGCCCAGGTGATGCCGTGGCACACGTACTCGCCGTCGGTTGGTCGGGTCGCTGGCATGCTGCTTTCCTCGTGGTGGCTGCGGGCAGGGGTCAGATGGCGAGCTGGAGGCGGTCGGCGAGCGCGTCGGCGGCGGTCTTGAAGACCGCGTCGCGGTCCATGTCGGTCACGTCCATCGACAGCCATCCGCCGCGCTGCTCGTGCTCGCGCAGCTTCGCGAGAACGGTGTCCTGGTAGCGGATGAAGTCCTCGTCCGCGCCGCCGGAGTGGCCGGTTTCCAGGGAGCTGAACTCGCCCTTGCGGGCGAGCGCGTCGCGGGCGCTGATGCGCAGGAAGAACACCAGGTCGGGTTCGGTGAGGTGGGCGAAGACCTGCTCGGCCAGGCTGGTGGGGACGTCGGGTTTCACCGCGTAGCGGGCGAGGATCTTGTGGTGGGCGTTGTCGAGGATCACGTGGGTTCCGGCGGCGAGAGCGGGCTGGATGACGAGTTTGTCCTGGAGTGTGTACCAGGCGGCCAGCGCCAGCAGCCAGTAGTGATCGCCGCACGCCTGGGCGACGCGCGCGTCGCGGCGGTAGACCAGGGCGTTGAGCCGATCGACGTAGGCGGACAACTCCGGGTCCATCGGGACTTCGGTGCTGTGCTTGCCGATCAGGATCGTTTCGTGGCCGGCCTCGTTGAGCGCTTGGTGCAGGCGGGTGGCGAGGGTGGACTTGCCCGCGCCGTCGATGCCGACGACCGTGATCTCGCGCCCACGCGCGGGGTTGAAAAATGGTGCTGCGTTCGTCATGTGGTGCGCTCCAAACGGGATCAGATCGGTCGGGCGGCCAGTCGGTTGGCGACGATGTCTTGGATCTGTCTGATGAGGACGGTGCGCCGCCGGACGACGTCGCTGTGGCGCTCGTTGGACAAGTCCGCGGGGTAGTGGCGGGCGAGGTTGTTGGAAATGACATGCAGGTAGCCGAAAGCGATCCCGGCGTCGCGTGCTGCGACCCCCATGGGGCCGATCTCGGGATCGACGAATGCGTGCTCGGCGTGCTCGGTCAGCCAGTCCTTGTTCTCCAGCAGGATCGAAGGTGAGGTGACGTGGATGCCGGTGTGCACGCCTGGTTGGGCGGTGGCGAAGTCGCCGAAGAAGTCGGGCCACTCGACGAGGCTGCCGCCGACGAGGCTCGTGTTTCCGGTGGCCAGCCGCGTGTTGGGCTCGATGTCGGGGTTCAGCGCGCCGACTTTGCCGACGTAGACGACCTCGCGGGCACCGAGTTCGGCCAGGCGCGTGACCACGCGTCCGGCGACGTCGCCCCAGATGCTGTGGAGGAATCCGAGGTAGACCACTCGTCGGCCGTGGATCCGAGCGCGTTGCCAGGCGTAGCCGTGCCCGTAGGTCCACACGCCGTCTGGTGGGGCGAGGTGCGCAAGGCCCCAGCCGACGATCACGAGGTCGCCATCGAGTTCGAGGTCGAGCTTCGCCACCGCCTCGCGGGACAACGTCGGGTCGGGCAGCTCGTAGGTGACCGTGTCGGCCGGTTTTCCTGTCATGGACAGGTACGTGGCGATGATCAGCGCATAGTGGTGGACGTAGTCGGCACCGGGGAATGCCTTGACGATGAGGTCGCGGCCGTGGACCTCGGCGGTGGGGCGCTCGAAGTTGAACAGCTTGCCGGTCTTCTCGTGCGTGGAGATCACGGCTCCGCGGTCGTAGCCGCCGACGACGTGGATGGTGTCCCAGTCGTGGTCCTGGATCAGGTGGTGCACCTTGATCTGCAGGTAGCGCAGAAGGCGGTCCGGGGCCATCGTGTGCCCGTCCACCGGGATGGGGGACGTCTGCAACGCCGAGCTGGCTCCTGCGGTCGGGATTGTGTTGGCGAGGAGGCTCATCAGGCCGCCTCCGGGATCCGCACGCTACTACCCGCCGCTTCGCGGACGACGGCGATGTTCCGTCGGATCAAGTCGAACCGCTCTTCGTGGATCGGGCCAAGATTCTCGATTCGAGGGGTCGGGGGTTTCTCGTAGGGACCGTCGGGCAGCATCTCGATGCCCATCGCGCCGAGGATGACCGGGGCGGCGCCGTCGACCGAGGCGATCCATTCGTGCTCCCGCTGTTCGACGAGTTCCAGGTGCCCGGTGCGGCCGAGGCCGAGCAGCCGATAGACGATCCGGTCCTCGACGATGCCGTGGTCTTCCAGGTACCGGGTGGCCGCCCAGCGGGTGCGGCAGAGCTGGTCTTCAGGCGCGGGGCGCCGGGAGGCCGGTAACGCGATCGCACCGACGTAGTCGCTGGAGGCGAAGTAGTCGTAGCAGCGAAGCCACTCTTGATCGTCTGCCGCGTGCAGCACGACGCACAGGCGGAACTCGTCGCTGAGGTCGAGGATCTCGCGGGCGGCGTCGTCGCTGGCCTTGATGGTGGCGAGCCCGTCGCGCATGACGTCCGGGAGGATGATCTCGCGGGCGTCCACGATGCGGGCCGCCGCGATCAGGTCGGCGGCCGGCAGGGCGCGGCCGAGATCGAAGACCCCGTTGTCGACGATGATCTCCGCACCCCGCTGCGCCTCGCGGTGGAAGAACGCGCGGTAGGCGGCGTCGGTCAGAACACGCTGGGCCGCCACGTGGTGGACGCTGGCGGGCTCCTGCGCGACGAAGAGGTCCAGGTAGTCGGGCGGGGCGATCGCGGAGAAGGCGATGCTCTTGGCCATCAGGCGACCCTCCACCTGTCTGTGGCGAGGGCGAGGAACTGTTGGGAGAGCACCGGATCACTCTCGAACCGGCCACCGGCCTGCAGTGTGGTGGTACGAGCTGCCTCCATCCGCACACCCCGCGAACTCATGCACAGGTGCGTACCGCGGACCGCAACGGCCACGTCTGTACTGCCGAGCACGACGGCGATCTCGTCGACCACCTGCCGGGTGAAGCGCTCCTGCACCTGAAGGCGGCCCGCGTACCGCTGCGCGATTCGACCGAACTTCGACAGACCGATCACCTCGCCGTCCGGTACGTAGCCGACGGCGACGTCGAGATTCATGGGCAGCAGGTGATGCTCACACAGCGACCAGACGCTCATGCCGCCGATCACCACCAACTGGCCGCTCACGTGTTGCTCGGGGAAGGAGGTCGGTGCGGCCGACGGTTCCGGGGAGAAGAAACTGCGCCACCATGCGGCGACCCTGGCCGGTGTGTCCGCCAGGCCCTCCCGTCCGGGGTCCTCGCCGATCGCGGCGAGGAGCTGGCCTACAAGATCGACAACGCGCTCGGTGTCGACCTCGCCGGGCGACACCAGGTCCTGGCTTTCACTGGGAGCAAGCCTGTCGAGGGTGTTGGTCACGGACTTCGCCTCGCTTCCGGAGGTGGTGAATGGGTCAAGGACCTCAGCGGCGGTGGTTCCTGATAGCGCCACTGGCCGCGGGCGCGGCGGCGACATGCCGGGCGCAGCGACGGTGACCGCGAGCGTCGCGATCCAGCGCTCGGTCTGGGAGTCGGCGTCACCGCGCTCCGGTCAGGATGTGCAGGCGGGTGGAGACGTTCCATCCACGTTCAGTGGCCCGGTGGTAGAGCGCGTCCATGCCGGCCAGAACCTTCTCCCGGGTGGTGCCTTCAGGCATCACCCACACCGGAGCCAGTTGGTGTTCTTCTACGAGATGGGCAATCTCGTCGAGGTCGCGGTCGGGCTCGGTGACAACGAACTTGAACACCGCGCGGTCCGTCGCGACCAACGCCGAGAGGGCATCGGGCTTGATGCGGGTGGAGTAGGGCATGCCGGAGTTCGCGAGTTTCGGACTCACCACCCACAGGTCGACCAAGGAGGCGAGTTCCGGTGTGGGGGCGACCGTGCCGTTGGTTTCGACCTGCACCCGCACGTCGGCCAGGCCGCGGGCGAGGGCGGTCATGGCGGGCTGCTGCAACATCGGCTCCCCGCCGGTGATCACCATCAGGTCCACGCCGCGCTCACGCACCCACGACACCAGCTCGGCGACAGGCACTCGGGCGCTGACCTCGGCCGGGTTGTACCTGCTCCAGTCCCAGCTTTCCGGGGTGTCGCAGTAGCCGCATCGGAGGTTGCAACGGGAGAATCGGACGAATACGCAGCGCTGCCCGGTCCATGGGCCTTCGCCCTGGAACGACTCGAACTTCTCCGTCAGAATCGCGGAACCCTCTGCCCGTTCGGGAGCCAAGCTCAGCGTGTTCACGAGGCATCGCCTCGTTCCCACAGGCCGGTGGTGGTTCCCGAGTCGACCCGAACGGATACGAGTCGACCGCGGATCTCCGGCTCGATGTTGTCGACGAACCAGCCAGCCAGGTGGGCGACCAGCGCAGGGCCAGCGGTACGTAGTCCCGCGTCGGCGGCAGGGGCCTGGAGGTAGGCCCCGAACGGCTTCAGGTCGCCGAAGTCGGTGATGAACCCGAACTCGTCGAGCCCGTCCGCCCCCAGCACCAGCGTGACGTCGCCGTGGCTGGTCTTGAAGGTCTTCGAGATCGTGACCTCGTCGGTGACGCCGTCACAGCGTGCCGACGTGGTCGCGGTCTCCGAAACAACCATCGCGACCAGCCTGATCGACGTCGAGGATTGGACGTTGTCCCGGAACCACTCGACCAGGTGAACAACGAGAAGCTCGCTCGTCGGGTGGAAGGTCACCTGCTCGTTGAGCAGCCGGTGGTCAAACGTCGCGTCCAGATACTCGCCAAGGGCCGACAAGTCGCCGTGGGTGTCATCGTGCACGAGCGCCGACACGGCCACCGTGTAGTTGTGGCCGTGGTTGCGGCTGCACTTGTGGCCGATCGGCAACAGCCTCAGCTCGTGGCTGGCGCTGAAGTCGAACGACTGCGAGATGGTGATCCGGCCGTCCGCCGCACGCTTCCCCTCAGCGGCCTTCATGGAGCCCTCCTTCGTCGGTCATGCCGAACAGCGCTCAGACGATGTGCGCTGGCGGGGAACTGCTCGGGCCGGGCCGAACGACGCAGTGGCCAAAAGTCGGGATTCGAGCCGGGCAGTGACGGTCTGTAGTACTTCCACTACCGAACCTTACTGCGATATGTGAAAGGTGACAAGGCTGACATCGAGGCGTTGAGGGCCGCCTTGCCGCCTTACGACTAAGGTCAACGGCGGGAGCAGACGCAAGGAGGGCGAGAGCGATGACCGACGCCGGCCCGTGGACGAGCGTGTCGATGCCTTACGTGAGCGGGCACCGCGCCGACACTTGGGGCGCCGAGGCAGCAGAGCACGGCGGCACGGGAACCCAGAAGCTGCTGAGCGTTGACGAGGTGGCCGCCTCGGCGATGGTGGCCGACATGCTCGGCCTGGCTGCGGGCGAGCCGGTGGTCGCGCGGCGCCGCCTCATGCTTTTCAACGACCACCCGGTCGAACTCGTCGACTCGTACTACCCGGTGGACATCGCTCGAGGCACCAGGCTGGCCGAGCACCGCAAAATTCCCGGCGGCGCCGTCACCCTCCTGGCCGACCTCGGACATCGGCCACGCCGCGTACGTGAGGACGTCAGCGCGCGGCTTGCCACGCCGCACGAACGGACCACGCTGGAACTGAACGACCCGTCCTGCGTGCTGCTGCTCGCCCGCGTGCTCGTCACCGGAGACGAACGGCCCGTCGAAGCCAGCGTGATGACGATGGTGACCGACGGACGGCGGCTGCGATACGAGCTCACGCCATGACCGCTTCGACGACGTCCGCAGGAGACGGTCTTGCCTCGCGCGCGTGACAGCCGGCCCCGGCACCAGCAGATCGCGGCGGAACTGCGCGATCTCATCATGCGCGGCGAGCTGAGCCCAGGTACGCAACTGCCGTCCACCGCGCAGCTCGTCGAGCGGTACGGCGCCGCGAACGCCACCATCCAACACGCGCTGAAGGCCCTGAAGGACGAAGGCTTCCTCGACAGCCGTGTCGGCAAAGGCGTCTACGTCCGCGACCGGCAGCCGTTCGTCATCGACGCCTCCGCCTACATCACGCCCGAACCAGGCCGTTTCCGCTACCAGCTGCTCAAGGTCGACAACGTTGTTCCACCGGCAGACATCGTCACCGGACTGCAGCTGGCACCGGGCGCAACCGCGATCACCCGCACCAGAATCCTCCTCCACGACGACCAGCCCGTGGAGCTGTCAACGTCCTACTACCCCGCCGAGATCGCCGCCGACAGCAGCCTGGCGAAAGCCGCGAAGATCCGCGGCGGAGCACCCCAAGCCCTCGCCGGCCTCGGGTTTCCCCAGCGCACCTTCGTCGACCGAATCTCGGCACGACCTCCGACCGTGGAGGAAGCCGAGACGCTGGACCTTCCGGAAGGAACGCCCGTGATCCGGCAGTTGCGTGTCATCTACAGCGACAACGAACGCCCCGTCGAAGCCTCGGTCCTCATCAAGGGCGCACACCTGTACGAACTGCTGTACCGCCAGACCGTAGAAACCGAGTTGGGTTAGACCCGCTCCTGCCGGAACAGGCACGAGACGATCCCGGCCGGCTCCGGCGGCGGCGTATCGACGGCGACCTGGCAGTTCACCCGTCGGGACCGGCCTCGTTTACGCGACCCTGATCGCCAGACCTCCGACCGAATCGCCCACCTCCGCCACGAGAAGACGGCATCGAGGGCACCACTCCAAGTGCGCACGCACCTCCGCGCCCGCACCTGCCGACAAACCCGCCCGCAACAACACCCCCACCCGACCCACGACCGACCGGCACACCTCACCGCGCAGCGCACCGACGTGCTGCTGCACATACGCCCGACGCAACCCCTCCCGGGCACGGCAAGCGATCGCGGAAACCCCATTCGCGCTCAACCCGAGCACCGGCGCCAATTCAGCCGGACTTACACCCTCGACCACGGTTCGCCACAACACCACCTGCCACCGCCGAGGCAACCCGGCGAACGCCCTGGCGACCAAGGACCTCTCCAGCTCTGCCACGGCAGTGTCGACAAACGGCACCACCACCGCCTCGGACACGATCTCCGACACGCCCGCCTGCGGGACAACACGCTTCTCGCGCCGCGCCTTGTCATACGCCACGTGCCGCAACACGGTGAGCGCGTACGCGCGGAAGAAGTCGTCGCTCCTCGGCCCGCCACCGCGTCGCAGCGCCACCAGCACCTTCATGAACGCCGCCGACACCAAGTCGTCGGCATCGGCCCCGCAACGCGCGAACTGCCTCGCCACGCCAGCCACCGCCGCCCGGTGAAGCCCGTACAACCGGGCGAACGCACCGGAGTCACCGGCACGAACCGCATCGACCAGGTCGGGGCCGGAGACCGGCAGCGGCCCGTCCGCCGACGTTCGGTTTGCTCGAACAGCCACCATCGCCGCGACCACCTCTCGGAATCCGAGCGGGCAGGGCACCAGCCAAGCCAGCAGGCCGTCAGCCCACGACCTGGCCGGCGCCCCGGGTACTGCTCAGGCCAACTGGAGCCGACGCCCGAACTCCACGTAGAGCTCCTCAGTGGTCAGCAGCGACGAGTCGGGCCCAGGCGGGACCTCCTCGGCCGGGATCATCCCGGTCGCCACCATGAACTCGACCACGTTCGTGCCGAACACTCCGGCCAGGGCACGAGCCGTGTCCATCGTGATGTCCCCACCCGCACGACACCGGTCCCACACCTCACCGGTGATCCCCGCCAGGCCCGGCACGGCGTCCACGTCCAAGCCAAGTTCCTTCACCTTGGCTTCGATGTACTCCCCCAACTTGGGTGCGGGGGACTCATGTGAACATGCGCAACTCATCGACTCTCCTCCTACCAGCCACCGGACTCCGCCAGTCGGAACCGGAACTCCAAGGGCACCGCCGTCAACAACCGGACCGGCCACTCTCACAAGGCCCGAGCCGCCGCAGCCGCCGCGCTCTCCGCCGTCACAGCGGTACGCTCGGCCTCCTGCATCGCCTCCAGGGCCGCCTCGACGGCGTCCTGCGCCCGCTGCGCCGCCACCTCGGCCCACCGGGCAGCAACACGCGCCTCCCCCGCCTGGACCCGCGCGCCAACGCCCTCCGCGCGGTTGGCCGCCCGCAGCGCCCGCTGCGCCGCCGTCCGCGCCTGCGCGCCCGCGTCGTAGACACCGTCCAGGACCTCTTCGGCAGCGGCTACCAGACTCGCGTCCCGCAACGCCGTAGCCCATTGCCCCGCCAACGCACGCACGTGCGCTGGATCCAACGTGATCTCGCAACGGTCCCCGATCACCAGGAAAATCGTGGACTCCACGCTCCCGCACAGCCGAACAGGAACATCTGCGGGAACCTGCAACCCGATGGTCGCCACCACACCATCCCGATCAAGGGTCATGACGCACCGATCTCGACCCGACCAAACCGCCCATCACCACGTCCCGTTCCCGACTCGTTCGCCGCTCAAGGGGTCGGCAGGACTGCCGCTGCCCCGCCGACCCCGGGAAACCGCTCCGCCAGGGCGCCCCACCCGGTACTCGCGGGGGAAGCCGGACCGTGCGCGTAGCGGGGGCTGCTCACACGACAAAGCGGCAGGCATCGCTCACCACACCCACACACATCAACCCCAAGGCAGCTCTAACCCTCGGCAACGCGGTGCTTGGCGCGCGGCGCAGGACGGCCGTACATCGCACTCCGAAACGCCAGAACTTCCCTACACGGCACTGGCTTCCGCCACCACCGCCACGCACGACACCGCCGACAGTGACCATTCGCATCGGGCTGATGCCCAGCCAACAACCCATGCAGACCGGCCACCAACCCCGGCAACTCGCGACGCGCCACAGACGCCGCCGCCCGATCATCACCATCCAACGCAACAGCGCAGGCAACCCGCAGGTGCGTGAGGATCTCCCCCATCACCGCACTGAACATCACGTTGTTGTCCCTTGTCAGCGTCACGTCCCACCTCCGACGCGTTCCGGATCCACGCTTGGCTCCCCTTGGCCGTCGCCAGCTCTCCTCGGAAACGGAAAAGCTGGGATCCCTTGGACCTTTCGCCATTCGGCATCACACACATGACACGTCGGCCAACAACCGTCGGGGTACTTCGGCGGCGGATCACGTGGAACGACGACCTCTACGCAACACAACGTCATCCCTGCCTCGCCCGCCGCAAGTGCGCGCCGAATCGCGTGCCTCCGGCCCGCGTAGGGCAGCCAGCGGAACTCCTCGGCTGTCATTCACAATCGCCGCCCCACAGAAGAAGCGCCAGGCTGCTCGTCAAGCCTGTCCCGCATGCACCGCGAATGAGGAACTTCCGCAAGTCGCCACAAGCGTGCCATGCTCACTCCGTTACTTGGTCGGATCCGGCCGTGTGCCGATTTTTCACCTCTCGACACGTTGCGTCCGGAATGATCGTGCTGACCCGACTAAACGTCGTCCGCACGCGACCCACCAGATCGCGAATGCGATGGCGATGGGGCGGCAATGGAACGACCAGGCCGATGACCAGCGGGAACATCGACCCGACGTGGCTGGCCCGAACGGGTGAACTTCGTCGGCGGATGCCTATGAGGCAAGCGCACGGCCACCTGCGACCGGCCGCGACAGCGGAGCAATCAATGCACCGGCTTGACCTCGGCGAAGAGCATCGGCACGATCCTCAGTACACGATCGGATCGGGGATGACATGGCGACGCGGCGCCGAAGGTTTGCAGAACACCGCAAAGCTGTCGGTTATACACAGGAGACCCTAGCGGAGGCATTGGGCCTCGAGCGGGCGACGGTCGGCCGATGGGAACGCGGAACTCAGTCACCCCTGCCCGAGTACCGCCCCCGTCTGGCGAAAGCGCTGCGGATCACCTCCGGTGAACTCGCAGAACTGCTTGACGAAGAGCCGCCACCTGCGCCACTGGCGAAGAGTCCCGTGGGGACAGCGCGATTGAGCGACCTCCGCGGCGACGAGGTCGTTGACAGCATCTTCGGCGCGGCGCAAGGGTTTCAGCTCGCGGATCGCAGAGTCGGCGGCGGCGCGCTGTATCCCTCCATCCTCCAGTACCTTGCGCACGAGATCGCGCCGCAGCTGATGATGCCCTCCTCCGGGGTACCGGTTCACCGGTTGTTCTCGGCCGCCGCGTCCGTCACCGAGATCGCCGGTTGGATGGCGCACGACAGCGGCAAAGACGACTACGCGCGAGGCCACTTCGACCGCGCCTACCGACTGGCGGTCGCCGGTCGCGACCGCGCGTTGGCCGCGAACGCGTGTGCGTCCATGGCCCACTTGGCGATCGAGCTACGGCAACCCGCCGACGCCCTGCGCATCGCGAGCGAAGGACTTGCGCATGCCGGGTCAACGCACGGCACATCACGCCTCATCGCCCGACTACACGCGATGCGGGCACGCAGCCTTGCATTGACCGGAGACCGCACCGGCTGCTGCGACGAGCTTGAGACCGCCGACCGGATCCTCGGCGGAGCGGTCCTGGAACAGCCCGCGCAGTGGATCGCCGCGTTCGACGAAGCGTCGTTGGCCAGTGAGGCCGCGTTGTGTTTCCTGCAACTGGCGGAACTCGACGAAGCCGAACGACGCGCTAGCCAGGTCATCAGCTTGCGGTCGGGGGATCGCATCCGCAGCCGCACCTTCGCCAAGCTGACCTTGGCCAGAGTCTTGGTGCACGCAGGCCGCATCGACGAGGCGGCCTTGATAGGCGAGGAAGCTTGCAACGCTGCGACTTCTCTGAACTCGGCTCGGGTCGTCCACCAACTTCGTGCCCTCGGCGGCGCACTCAGCCTCGCGCCGGAGTCCGATCAGGTGTCAACCTTCCGCACGGCGCTGGCGGGTATCGCCAGCACCTCCGGTGAACGAGATGGTTCGGGTGCTTCGTGGCCGGTATGACTGATGACGAACAGCGCTTCGCCTACCTCGCCGAAGGAAACGCCAAACAGGCCCGCAAGCGAGTTGCAGTCGACCTGCTGATCCGCGACGCGGCCGGACATGTACTGATCGTGAACCCCACCTACAAGGAGGCTTGGGACCTGCCTGGTGGCATGGCGGAGAGCAACGAGCCGCCGAGGAGGGCAGGCGAACGCGAACTGGCAGAGGAACTCGGGCTCGTCGTGACCGCTGGACGCATCCTGACCTTGGACTGGGTCGAGCCCCACGGGCCGTGGGATGACCAACTGGTGTTCGTCTTCGACGGAGGAACCCTCACAGCATCGCAAGCCCAGGCACTGCGGATCTGCGATCCCGAGATCAGCCAGTTCGCATTCGCCACACTGGAGGAGGCGAAAACGTTGCTGCGCAAGGACATCGCTGATCGCCTACTCCGTGCGCACACCGCCCTTCTCTCTGGAACCACGGACTACTCGGAGTAGATCCGATGCAAGCCTGGCAGGCACGCTGCGTGCCCGGGACGACGTGGCGGGGCGCCGTCCCGGCCTTGGTGGTTTACACCGGCGGTTGCTGCGAGCGGCACAAGCGTTGGCCATTGACCACCATCGTGTCGGGGGTGATCGGAACGTAGTAGGCGTTGGTGACGCCTTCGTTGCGGAAGAACGGGACCGATCCCCAGGGAACGACGCAGCGGTGGTAGCTGTAGCCGTTGGAGTGGTCGACCCGGATGAGGATGAACGAGTCGGCGCAGTGTGTATACAACGCGACGGCACCCTCATGGTGGTCGGGGTTGACGTGGTGGAAACCGCAGCTCGCCTGTGCGGTTGCGTCATCGGTCGGCGCTAGCGCCAGCGCGGCCAGGGCCGAGGCGAGGGTGGCGGCGCGGCGGAAAGTGGCTGAGGACATGTGATCGCCTCCGACTGATCGGTATCGCGATAAGCGACAAGGGACGATCAGGAGCATCAACCGAGCTCGCCGGTTCGGGGTAGACGGTTGTCGCATTCCGCTGGAATAGCTTAAGGAATAAGAGCTTCCTCAGGCGAGCGCTGCGAGGAGCCGTTCGAGGAACGGTCCCGACTGGACGGACTCGACGACCTTGGCTGCGCGTCGTGCCTGCCCGATGCTGCTTTCGATGTTGGTCTCGCGCGCGAGCACACGTAGGTCCGCAACGATCTGACCGCGAGTGTGGGTTCCAGTCAGCTCGACTGCGAGGACGAGCTCGCGGTGCGTGGCGAGTGCAGGGTCCACGGTGAGCGCGGCAGCCAATGGATCGTGCAGCGTGAAGACCTTCTCCCCCAGCAGGGTCGCGTAGAGGTCGGCGTAGTGGGCGACGATCGCGTGGGCGTAACGAGCTCGGTCGGAGTCGAGTGCGGCGAGGCGGTTCAGCCAGGCAAAGTCCGCGCGGGCGGTCTCGGTCACGTCGAGGCCGACTAGGGTGAGGTCGAAGCCCGCGCGCAGGACGATGTCGGTCGCCTCGGGGTCGTGCCAGGTGTTCGCGTCCGCGTAAGGCGTGATGTTGCCGGGAACGGTGACGGCACCCCCCATTACGGTCAGGGACTTGACCAAGCGCGGAAGAGTAGGTTCGAGCATGGTGGCGAGGGCGATGTTGGTCAGCGGGCCGAGCGCGACGACCGTCAGCTCAGCGGGGTGTGCACGAGCCAGGCGGACCAACTGCTCCGCCGCGGACTCGGCGACCGGTCGGCGGCTCGACAACGGGCCAGCGTGACCACCCAGGCCGTCAGGCCCGTGGACGAACTCGGCGGTGTGCAAGGGCTGGACAAGGGGCTCGCGTGCGCCCACCGCGACCGGTACCTCGGTGAGCCCGACCAGGTCGAGCAACCGGAGTGCGTTGTCGGCGGCAACGGGGGCTGGGACGTTGCCGTGCACGCTGCCCACGGCGACCAGTTCCACGTCGGGTTGTGCGGCCAGGTAGAAGATCGCGAAGGCGTCGTCCACGCCGGGGTCGGTGTCCAGCACGATGCGCACGTCCGTCACTCAATCAGTTGGTTCGAGTGACGAGCTATCGCCCGACAAGGGTGGTTCCGCCTTACGGTGAGTGCATGAGGGTTTGTGTCTTCTGCGGGTCGTCGAGCGGTCGGGAGCGGCACCTGGAGGTCGCTCGGCAGGTCGGTGCCCGGCTTGCCGAGTTGGGCGTCGAAGTCGTGTACGGCGGCGGTCGGGTTGGCACGATGGGCGCCTTGGCCGACGGAGCGCTGGCCGCCGGCGGTTCCGTGTTCGGAGTCATCCCGCGCAGCTTGGTCGAGCTCGAAGTCGCGCATCACGGCCTGACCGAGCTGCATGTCGTGGAGACGATGCACGAGCGCAAGGCACGGATGGCGGAGCTGGCGGACGCCTTCGTCACCCTGCCCGGCGGGGCAGGCACGTTGGAGGAGATGTTCGAGGTGTGGACCTGGGCCCAGCTCGGCCTGCACGCGAAACCGCTGGGCTTGCTGGACGTCGACGGCTACTACGGGCACCTCCTGAAGATGGTCGACCACATGGTCGAGGAAGGCTTCCTCAAGCCTCCCTACCGCGACATGCTCCTGGTCGCCGACGACCTCGACCGCCTCCTCGACGGCTTCCGCGGCTACCAGCCACCCGACTACAAGTGGACCGAGGACGGTCCGCTGCGCTGAACCTCCTGGCGTGGACTGGGCACTGACAGCGCCTCGAGTTGGGATCGGACGGTAGCCGCACGAGGGTCGTCGAGTTCGTCGAAGATGGCCAAGGCCTGCTGCCACGCCGCACTGGCCGCGCCGGTATCGCCGACGGCCAAGTGGCTGTGACCGGCCGCGACGAGCACCTCCGCTTGCCCCCAGCGGTCCCCGATCTCCGCTCGGGCCTCCAAGGCTTGGTCGAACTGCCGCAGGGCGTCGTCGTGGAGTCCCATCGCCTGGTAGGTCGCGCCCATCTTGGCCAGGCAGTAGCCCTCGCCGTAGCGGTCACCGCCGCGGCGCATCAGCTCCAGAGCCTGATCGAGATGGGTCAGCGCGTGTGCCGAGTCACCTAGCATGCGGTGGGCGTCACCGAGGGCAGCCAGTCCGCAGGCCGTTCCGTAGTCGTCGGCGGCGAGCTGGAAGAGGCGGACAGCCGTCGAGTGGAGCTCGGCGGCGCGATCAGCGTGACCGAGGTCGACTTCGAGGAAGCCGAGGTTGAGGTTCGACCACGCTTGCCCCCACTCGTCGCTGTCCTCCTGTCGCAGCCTCAGCGCGAGCGAGACTTGGGCTCGCGCGAGGTCGAACTGCCCCAACTCACGGTGGGCCATGGCGAGGTTGTTCGCCACCCACGCGGTCCCGCGTCGGTCCCCGCTGGCCTTGGCCGCCGCCAGCCCCACCGTGTGGGTGCTGATCCGCGCGCTCCAGCGTTTGCGCAGGTGGAAGAAGTTCCACATCACGACCGGGAGCTGCCACGCTTGGGCGTGCAGCCCGACGTCGGCTGCCCGTTGGCCGGCAGCCACGAGATTGGCGAGTTCGGTTTCGTACCAGGTCAGCGCCTCGTCGTAGGTGAACGCGGCCGGCTGGTCCGGAACCCCAGCGGCCGGCGGGTCCAGCGCCGGATACCGCTGGTACGGGGACAGCGGTCGAGCCGCTCGGTACGCGGTGTGCAGGTACCAGTCGACTACACGACGGTTCGCCGCAGCGCGTTCATCGTCCACTTCCTCAATGACGGCGCGTTCGACGGCGTATGCCTTGAGCAGGTCATGCTGCCGGTACCGGTTGGGGCCGATTTCCTCGGCAAAGTGGATCGCGACCAGCCGGTCGATCAGTTGCCGGACTTGGCTGACGGGAGCGTTGAGCAGGGCCGCCGCGGCTTCTGGGGTCCAGGTCGGGCCGGGGTGGAGGCCGAGCGTCCGGAACAGGCGGGCTTCGTCGCCGTTCAGGGACTGGTAGGTCCACGAGAACACGCCCCGCACGGTCTCGTCGCCGTGGGATGAGAGCACGCTCAGCTTGTCCGCGGAGGACAGCTCAGCGGCCAGCGCTTCCAGCGACAGGTGTGGGTGTGTGGAGACGTGCTCGGCGGCGATGCGCACGGCCAAGGGAAGGCCACCACAGAAACGGGTGATCTCCCCTGCGGCGTCGAGTTCGTTGTCCACGCGAGCGCCGCCGACGACGGCACGCAGCAGCGCGAGCCCTTCGGTAGGCGGAAGCGGCTCCACGGTGACACGTCGCGCACCGTCCCGGATCGCGAGCCCCGAGAGGCGGCGGCGGCTGGTGACCAGCACCAGGCAGCACTCGGCGGCGGGGATCAACGGCCTGACCTGCCGGTCGGATGCCGCGTTGTCCAGGACGACGAGTGTCTTGGTCCCGTCCAGCGTGGTTCGCCAGCGGGCGGCTCGGCGCTCGAGGTCCGCGGGGATGTCGGCGGGCTGGACGCCCTGTGCTCGGAGGAAGTCCTCCAGCACCTGACCGGGGTCGAGCGGAGCCGCCTCGGGCGCGTGCCCGTGGAGATCGACGAAGAACACCCCGTCGGGAAACCGGTCCTTGACGAGGTGCGCCCACGCGACCGCCAGGGTTGTCTTGCCGACACCTGCCGGCCCGTCGATCGCGATCACGCCGGCCGAAGGGTCTTCCATCGACTCCGCGAACTGCTCGTCCAACAATCGGAGCGCCCCCTCGCGTCCGACGAGTGGCCTCACCTGTGGGAGCTGGGCGGGGCGCATCGCGCCGCGACGGCCGGGCTTCCGCGCCCCGTCCCCGAGCAGCTCCGCGAGCCGGCCATGCGTACGCAGGGCCGAGTCGCAAGCGATCGCGAAGTCCGGCGTCATCGGCTTCGTCCCGTGCTCGACGTTGCTGATGTGCCCAACGCTGTAGTGCGTGCGCTCGGCCAACTCGCGCAGCGACAGCTTGGCCGCCTCGCGAAGTCGACGCAGCTCCACAGCAACAGCCCCAGCGACCGGCTTGCCTCCGACCCTATTCGTTATTCCTTCCAATTCGAATACACCGCCCCCCTTTTGCATCCCCCAGGCGGTCCCGACACTGAAGTAGTCCCGGATGTTCTCGCGAGAGGTCGAGGATATGTCGTCCCTACCCATCCAGTGTGGTGTGTCCACGCAACAAATCCCCGTTCAGGTGACGCCGGTACCAATCGAGTGGACACCAACAGGAACACCGTCACGATTCGTGTCGGTGACCGATCGGCGGAGGCGCGAGGCCACCGTGACCTGCGCGACGGTCACCTGTGCGTTGCTCGCGCTGGTGGCTCACCGGTTCGCGGACTCTCCAGAACAGCCGGCCATGTGCTGGTTCGCGGTCATCAGCGTTCGGCTAGCCCAGATCGACCTGGCCAGCCGCCGCTTGCCCCATGTCCTCGTCGGTTCCCTCGGCCTCGGCGGAGTTCTTCTACTCACGTGGGCGGCCCTGGTCGAGGACGACGTCGGGGCTCTCCTCCGCGGGCTGGCCGCCGCAGCTGTCCTCTTCGTCGGACTGCACTCGGCCCCAGCGCGCGGTGGCGTCGGCGGAGGAGACGCCAACCTGCTCGCCGCCGTCGGCCTGTACCTGGGCCACGCCGGCTGGGACCAGGTGGCCAGAGGTCTGGTGACAGCGATCGGGCTCGCCGGAGGCACATCTCTTGCCCTGGTCTTGCTTCGACGAATTTCCACCCGTGATCCGATCGCAGTCGGCCCCGCGATTCTCGGCGGCGCACTGATCACCCTGACGTCGGACTGAGTGAGAGAACTTCGATGTGTCTCCCATTCCGCTGCGACGACACCGATCTGAGGAACGACATGAATCTCTTTCAAAGCATCGCTACTTCACTGGTGGCCTTCATCGCGGTCGCGGCGTGCAGCCCAGCGATCTCCGACTCGCCCGCGCTGACGGGCTCCCCGACCGGTGCGGACGCCTCCTCCCCCACCGAGGCGTCCGCACCGGCACCAGGCTCGACCGAGGGCGGCGCTATGGCCGCGTACCGCGGCATGTGGCAGGCGTTCGCCGAGGCCGGAGCTACCGGTGACTGGACCTCACCCGATCTGGCGAACTACGCCACCGGTGAGGCGTTGTCCTTGTTGACGCGAGGTATCAAGGCGCAACACGACCGCGGTTGGGTCAGCCGGGGTGAACCCGTCCTCAGCCCTTCGGTGAAGGCCGCCACACCGCCAAGCGCGCCGAAGGAAGTCCTGATCACCGACTGCGGGGATTCCACGAACTGGATCAGGTACGAGGCTGTCAGCGGCCGGCCCGTGGCCGACGATCCAAGGGGACGGCGTCACATCGAGGCGATCGTGACCCAGCAGTCCGATGGTGCGTGGCGGGTTGTGAAGTTCGCGGTGCAGGAGATCGGGACATGTTGACGCGCCCGGTGGTTGTTGTCGCGCTCTTGTTGTCTCTCAACGCTTCCACGGCATTGGCAGACTCCTACGGGGAGGTCCACTGCGGCCAAAGTTGGTGCGATCTCGCAGCCGGAACAGGCGACCACCAGGGTTGGGAGGTCGGCCGCCCAGGGCCCGGCCATCCGCCCGAAGGGGACGACCCGTTCGCCGATTGTCGCCATGTGCCCGTGCAGGATGTCCCACCCCGAGTGGGGACCAGGCTGGTGGCTGGTTCATGGTGCTGTGCTCGCCGGACGGCAAAGATCCGCTGTCGCACGGTCCGGTGTGGCTAGCGAGTTCCACTCCGGTGGCGCCTGCGGAGTTGGCGCAGACCGCTCGGGAACGTCTCCGCTTGCCCACGCCGACGATCGCGGTGAGCCCTACGAGGGACCAGTTGGTGAATCTGCCGACGTGGATGTGGTTGTCGAGTGGCTGGACGACCTCCTCGGCGATCGCCTCCGTGCCCGGTATATCGGTCACGGCGATCGCTGTCGCGGCGTCGGTGGAGTGGTCGATGGGTGATGGGTCGACGGTGACGTGCGCGGGCGCCGGTACGCCTTACACGTCCGGTGTCGACCCGAGGGCGCCTTCGCCGGACTGCGGACATGTCTACCGACGTTCGTCCGCGAGCCAGCCCGCACAGGCGTTTCGTGTCACGGCGACCGTGCGGTGGACGGTGTCGTGGTCCGGTGCTGGGCAGAACGGCACGTTGCCTGACATGACCACCACCGGTGCCATCAGCCTTCGCGTCGCCGAGGCGCAGGCGCTCAACGAGGTTCGTCGAGGGCTGGAGGGTGGCCATGAGTGAGACGGTGGCCGAAAGGCCGACTGCCGGTGACGAGCGCTGGCTTGGCAAGAGTTCGTCCCGGTTGCGCGGCGTCACTCGGCGACGTGGTGTGTCGCGTTTGTTGGTCGGTGGGCTGTTGGTGTTGGGCTGCGTTGGTGGGTTCGTCGTGATCTCGATGCGGTCCGATGACCGGCAGGTGGCACTGGCGTTGGCACGCGATGTGCGGGTCGGGCAGGTGCTGGCGGCGACGGACCTGCGGGAGGTCCGCGTCGCGGTGGATGCCGATGTCGCGGTCATCCACGCGGATGAGGTAAGTGCGGTGGTCGGCAGGCCGGTCGCTGCAAGCCTTCCCGCAGGGTCGCTGCTTCCGCCAGGGGCTGTGGGCCGTGTGAGCCTTCCCGAGGCGGGGCAAGGGATTGTCGCGCTTGCGCTCAAGCCCGGTCGGTTGCCGCCTGGTCTTGCAGCTGGTGCGTCGGTGTCGGTGGTGCCGGTTGCGGATCAGCCGGGTGGTTCTGCTGCGGGGCGCTCGTGGTCGGCGGTGGTCGTTGAGGTGGCGGCGTTGCCGGGCGAGCAGGTCACTGTGGTGGCGGTGCAGCTTCGTGAGTCGGCGGCGCGTGAGGTCGCTGCGGTGCCGGCGGGCCAGTTGACGGTCGTGTTGCTTCCGGGCGGAGGTCGGTGATGTTGGTTTCCGTGCTGTCGTTGAAGGGCTCGCCGGGTGTGACGACGTTTGCTGCCGCGCTGGCGGCTTGCTGGCCGAGGCCCAGTCGGGGGTTGCTGTTGGAGGCGGATCCGTCCGGCGGTGATCTTGCGGTGCGGTTGGGTGTGCCTGCGGGGCTTGGTGTGGTGGGTGTGGCCGCCGCTGTGCGGCACGGTTGTGACGCGGAGGCGTTGTGGCGGCACTCCCGTCCGCTTCCTGGTGGTTGGGGTGTGGTTGTCACGCCTCCGGATGCCGACCAGGCCGGTGGAGCGTTGTCCGCGCTGGGTGACGGGATCGACGTTGTTCGCCGCGCTGCCGATGAACGCGGCACCGTGGTGGTGGTCGATTGCGGTCGGGTGGATGAGCGTTCGCCGGCGATGGCGCTGGTGCGTCGTTCGGATGTGGTCGTCTTGCTGACTCGAGCGTATGCCGAGGACTTGGCGCATCTGCTGAACCGGCTCGATGCCGTGGGTCGCTGGGGACGGCGGGCGGTCTTGCTGCTGGCGGGGCCGGGATACTCCGCCGCCGAGGTCGCGTGGACCTTGGGTGTCGCGCCACTCGGACGAGTGCCCTGGGATCGTGTCGGCGCGGCCGTGCTGTGCGGGCGGTCTGGCGTGGGGCAGCGGGTAGAGCCGGCACGGTCGGCCCTGGGCCGGTTCGCACACAAGGTCGCCGCCGAGCTGTCCGCCCACCTATCTGCGGTGGAATCGGTGCCGGTGGCGGCTGTCGCGGGTGCCCAGGGCGAAGGGCGGTTGGCGCCATGAGCTCGTCGACCGTCTCCGTCGCCGGCCCTGAACTCCGCTTGCGCCAGTTCCTTCGGGAGCGGCTGCACGCCGAGTTGGCTCGACGCGTCGACGCGGGTCAGCCGCGGGCCGGCGCCCGGAGTGCCTGGACCGGCGAGGTACTGGGTGAGGCGTTGCGTGCGTTCACCGAGCAGGAGCTCGCTGCAGGTCGCGTGCTGTTGTCCGCGCGGGCTGAGGAACGGGTGGTGGCGGAGGTCATGAACGAGCTGTTCGGCATGGCGGGGTTGCAGCCGTTGTTGGACGACCCGACCGTGGAGACGATCAACGCCAATCGGTTCGACCGGGTCTTCGTTCAGTACGCCGACGGCCGCCGCGCGCGAGTTCGGCCGGTGGCGGCGTCGGATGAGGAGTTGACCGAGTTGGTGCGGTTGTTGGCCGCGCGGGCGTCGAGTCAGGAGCGCCGGTTCGATCCGGGCAGTCCGGCGGTGAACGTCCAGTTGCCCGGCGGCGAGCGGTTGTTCGCGGTGATGTCCCTGACCGCGGGTGGTGTGACGGCGCTGTCGATCCGTCGCCATGGCTACCTGTCGGCGAGCCTGCCGGAGTTGCGGCGTCGGGGCACGGTGGACCGGGGGTTGGAGCAGTTTCTGCGGGCGCTGGTGAAGGCGCGCAAGAACATCCTGATCACGGGTGGTACCGCGGCCGGGAAGACCACGTTGTTGCGGGCGTTGGCGGGCGAGATGGACCTGCTGGAGCGGATCGTGACGATCGAGGATGCGTTCGAACTCGGTCTCGACCACGACCCCGAGGTCCACGCCGACGTCGTGGCCCTTCAGGCGCGGGAGCCCAACGTCGAGGGTGTCGGAGCGGTCAGCCAGGCCGAGCTGGTCCGGTGGGCGCTGCGGATGTCCCCGGACCGGGTGATCGTCGGTGAGATCCGCGGGCCCGAGGTCATCCCGATGTGCAACGCCATGTCGCAGGGCAACGACGGGTCGATGGCCACCCTGCACGCCAGCAACTCACGCATCGCGTTCACCCGACTCGCTTCCTACGCCGCGCAGGGTGTCGAGCGGCTGCCGTTGGAGGCGACCGCCATGCTGGTGGCCGGGGCCGTGCACTTCGTAGTGCACCTGGCGCGTACCGCGGATGGTCGTGAGCGGGTGGTGTCCTCGGTCCGGGAGGTCGTCGGCGCTGACGGTGCGGACGTCGTCTCCAACGAGGTGTTCCGGCCCGGCCCTGATCGTCGTGCCCGTCCGGTCGCCGGGGCGTTGCGCGCGGACACCGCCGACGACCTCGGCGACGTGGGCTTCGACCGCAGCCTGCTGGAGCGCGCCGAGGGCTGGTGGTCGTCGTGATTGCGGCCGTGCTGGGTCTCGGCACCGCGATCGGCGTGCTGCTGGTGGTTCGTGGATGGCGAGGTGCAGGTCTCCCCCGGCCGCGCCGCGGCCAGACCGACCCACGCCGAGCCTGGCGTTGCGCCCTTGCGGTCGTCGTCGGGGTGGTCGCCGGTGCGCTCACAGGATGGGTCGTTGGCGGCCTGCTGGCTGGTCTCGCGTCGTGGGCGCTCCCCCGCGCGTTGGGCCGCGACCCCGGCCACGTGCGTCGGGTGCAGCGCATCGAGGCCATCGCCTCGTGGGCGGAGATGCTGCGGGACACCCTGTCGGCCGCCGCTGGTCTGGAACAGGCGATCCTCGCCACCGCGCCGCTCGCGCCGTCTGCGATCCGGGGCGAGGTCGGCGAGTTGGCGTCCGGCATCCAGACCGGCGAACGCCTCGGGGTGGCTCTGCGGCGCTTGGGCGAGCGGTGGGACGACCCTGTCGGGGACCTCGTAGTCGCCGCCCTGGTGCTGGCCGCCCGCCAGCAGACCCGCCAGCTGGCCGACCTGCTGGGGTCGCTGGCGGACGCCGCTCGTGGCCAGGCCACCATGCGGATGCGCGTCGAGGCTGGTCGTGCCAGGACCCGGACGTCGGTGCGTGTCATCGTCGGCACCACCCTGGCTTTCGCGATAGCGGTGATCGTGCTCAACCGCGACTACCTGAACGCGTTCGACGGCATCACGGGCCAGGTGGTGCTCCTGGTCATCGGCTGTCTGTTCGCGGCCGGTTTCGCCTGGCTGGCCCGGATTGCTCGGGTCGCCGAGCCGGACAGGTTCCTGGCGGCGGGCGCGGGGAGGCCGTCGTGATCGCGGTGGTCGCGTTCGCTGTCGGTACCGGCGTGGGCCTGTGGGTCCTTGCGGCGTGGTTGTTCCCGCCCCGTCCGTCGCTGGCCACGGCCTTGGCCCGCGTGACGGCGTCGCCCGAGCGCCCATCGGAGGCCCGCGTCGCACGCCTGGTTCAGCCGGCTGTGGGAGTGCTGCGCACGCTCGGGCTTCCCGGGGTTCGCGTCGAGCGTGACCTCGTGGCCATCGGCAGGTCGGCGCAGGACCACCTCGCCGACAAGACCGTGCTGGGCGTCGCCGGCCTGTTGGCATCGGCATTGCCCACGGCCGGCCTCGCGGTCACGGGGTTCATGCCTGTGCCGGAGGTTCCGCTGGTTGTCGGTCTCGCGCTCGCGGTGGTCGGGTTCGTGACGCCCGACCTGAGGGTCCGGGCCGAGGCGGCCAGGCGGCGGACCGCGTTCCGGCACGCGCTGTCTGCCTACCTGGACCTCGTGTGGATCACCTTGGCCGGAGGCGCGGGGATCGACAGCGCGCTCAACGACTCGGCCGCGACCGGCACCGGCTGGGCGTTCGCTCGCATCCGCCGCGCCCTGGACACCGCCCGCCTCACCCGCACCACCCCGTGGACGGCTCTTCAGCGACTCGGCGAGGAACTCGACGTTGCCGAGCTGACCGAACTCGCCGCGTCCGCCGACCTGGCCGGTGTGGAAGGCGCCCGGATCCGCGCCTCCCTCGCCGCCAAGGCGCGAGCCATGCGCACCCGCCAGGTCATCGAAGCCGAAAGCGAAGCCCAAGCCGCCACCGAACGCATGAGCCTGCCGGTGATGGCGTTGTTCCTGGGCTTCCTCGGCTTCATCGCATATCCAGCACTGACCCAAGTCCTCAATGGACTTTAGGAACGGAGATCGTCATGCGTGTGCTTCTCGCCTCGTCGTGGATGGTGCTGCGTGCCCGTTGGGAGCTGGTGCGTCGCCACTCCGACGCCGGGTACTCGACCGAGACCGTCCTGGTGACCGCGCTGCTCGTGGTCGGGGCGCTGACGGTGATCGCGATCGTCGTCGCCAAGGTCACCGAAAAGGCCGCCGGAATCACGATGTGATCGCCATGAACCGCAAATGGCAGATATGGCCTCGGGACGACCGTGGGTCGGCCAGCGCCGAACTCATGATCGCGACCCCTCTGCTGCTGTTGATGCTGATGGCGATCGTGCAGTTCGCGCTGTGGT
Source organism: Saccharothrix variisporea (assembly GCF_003634995.1). Taxonomy (GTDB): domain Bacteria; phylum Actinomycetota; class Actinomycetes; order Mycobacteriales; family Pseudonocardiaceae; genus Actinosynnema; species Actinosynnema variisporeum. The sequence goes on from NZ_RBXR01000001.1 coordinate 3,075,967, forward strand.
CGCACGCCACCCACATCGCCCAAGCCGCCGCAGCGCAAGGCCTGGCAACGGCTCGTGCCCACAACGGCACGTCATCAGCCGGGGCCGAGGTCACCCGACAGGTCCTCGACCAACTCGCGTCCGGCCCCTTGCGTGACGCGAGCGTGGCGGCCGGGCGCGACGCGGAGTCGGCATCGGTGACCGTTCACGGGACCGCCACCCCGGTACTGCCGTTCCTGAGCCTGCCCGTGCACGCCGAAGCCGCAGGCCCGGTCGAGCGCTTCACTCCAGACGTGGCAGGCGGGTGACGATGACGACTCCGCTACAACGGTGGATGCGCTGCGACAAGGGCTCGGTGGCCGCCGAAGTAACCATCGCCGCACCGTTCCTGATCATGCTGTTGGTATTCGCCGGGGTGGTCGTTCATCGAGGCGTGGACGCGCGTATCCGCCTCGACGACGCCGCCCACCAGGCCGCCCGCGCGGCGAGCATCGAACGCTCCCCTGCCGCTGCTGTTGCCGCAGCCCAGTACACGGTCGGGTCGGCGCTGGCCGCCGCCGGAGTCGTGTGCCGATCGACGGAGGTCAACACCTCGGCCAGCGACCTGCGGCCGGGCGGCACCGTCACCGTGACCGTGTCCTGCGACGTCGACCTCGGCGACGCGCACCTCCTCGGCGTCCCGGCACGCAGGCGCCTGTCGGCGAGCGCGGTGGAACCCGTCGACACCTGGCGTTCGAGCACCGGGAGCACGCCATGAGCGGGTGGCGGGCCGACGACGGGCAGGTGACGGCGTTCGTCGTCGCGCTCACCACCGGCATCCTCGCGCTGACCGGGCTCACCCTCGACGGCGGCCTCGCACTGTCCGCCAAACTGCGGGCCCACGGGCAAGCCGAAGCTGCAGCACGGGCGGGAGCCCAGGCCATCGACCTCGCCGCCTACCGCAACAACGGGGAAGTCCGGCTCGTGCCCTCCCAAGCAGCCGCCCACGCCTACGCACATCTGGCAGCCCAAGGCGCCACCGGCTCGGTCGTCGTCGCGGAGGACACCGTCACGGTCACCGTGACCACATCCCAACCCACCCAACTCCTCGGCCTGGTCGGCATCGGCTCGCTACCCGTGCAGGCTCGGGCCGCCGCCCGCCCCCAACGCGGAGTGATCGAAATCGAACCCTGACAAGGGAAGGAGTTCGTCATGGCCACACCGGAAGAGATCGAGCAGCGGGTCGAGGAAGCCGACGCCACCCGCAGCGCAAGGAGAGCCGCCGCCGCACGAGAAGTCGCCGAACTCGCCCAGCGCCGCTCCGGCCTCGCCGAGCAACTGGAGGTCGTCGAACGGCAACTCGGCGACGTCATCACCGGAGCCCGAGACGTCATGGGCATCGACGAACTGGCACGGTTCACCGACCTACCCGCCACCGACCTCACACGATGGCTCACCGGCCGCAAGCCGTCCCGCGGACCTCGCCGCAAGACCACCAAACCCGTCGCTCCGGTCGTCCCACTCGCGCCGCACAGCGGAGCACCCCGCGAGTCGACGGCCGCAGCCGAGCGGTAGCCGATTCGCCGCACAGGAATCGAGGCCACCGTGTCACACGTCGCCGGAAGGGCCACCCGTCTCCTGCTGACCACCGCCGCCCTGGGCGCGCTGTTGATGGGCCTTCCATGGGCGTTGATCACCTTCGTCGGCTGGCCCTTGCCCACCCACGCACCTTCCACCGCGGAAGTCGGTCGAGTGCTGCTAAGCCCGACGACAACGTCGTTCCTGCTGGACGTCCTCGCGTGTGCGGGTTGGCTGGTGTGGGCGCGGTTCGTCTGGGATGTGACGCGGTGTGTGGTCGCGGTCGTCCGCGGCATGCGACTGACGGCGACCGGACCGGTCCACCGGCTGGCCGCCGGGCTCGTAGGCGCGATCGTGCTCTCGCTCAGCCACCACCGCCCCGCGGTCGAACCCGTTACCTCGCTGCCAGCCGGGCTGATCCAACCGGTCTCAGAGAGCACCACCGCCGCCACCGTCGAGGTGCTGCCGCCGGACCCCGACACCGGGGTCCACGATTCCCTCTGGCGCATCGCCGAGCGCACCCTCGGCGACGGCGCTCGATGGCCGGAGATCTTCGAGCTGAACAAGGGCAAGCCGCAACCCACAGGCGACCGGCTGTTCAACCCTGACTTGATCTTCCCTGGCGAGCTTTACGCACTCCCGCCAGTCACCGACCGTCTAGAACCGGAGTACCGGGCGCCGGCTGAAGAACCATCACCTTCACAGGACCCGAGCACACCACCAACCCCGGCGACCCGGACGCCGCCGCCCTTACCCGACAACCAAGCAACCCTCTCGACCCCGGCGGGTGAACACGAGTTCGCTTGGCCCGAGGGCATACTCGTCGGCACCGGTCTAGCCGCAGCCATCAGCACGGCACTGGCCGTGGCACGCCGCCGCTACCGACGCCGGTACCGCCCCGGCAGCGGCGACCGGACCGACCTGCCCGTGACACCCGTGGTCTACCAGCTGCGACTCACCCACCTGCACGCCGCGAATGAGGACCACCCGGGAGATCCCTCGCCGGTCGCACCAGACGCCCGCTCTGCGGCCGGCGAACCCGGGCCGGTGCTGCCTGTGGGAATCCGTGACGGCCGAGAGGTGGCGATCGCAATCGCCGCCACGGAGGGCCTCGGCCTGGTCGGCGCAGGCTCAGTCGCCACCGCCCGAGCCTTGCTGATTACCGCCTTGACCACCACCGACTCGACCAGCAACGCCCGCGTGCTGACACCTGCGCAAGACCTCGCCATCCTTGTGGGACGAGATCCCGCCGGGACGGTTTTGCCCAGTGCGCTGCGCGTGCTTCCTGATCTGGCCTCCGTTCTGGACGAGGTGGAAGCCGAGATGACCATTCGCGCACACGAGCCGCACGAGAACGGGGGCTCGGCGCCCTTGATCGTCATAGCGCGGCCAGTGGAGCAGCAGAACAGGCGGTTGCAAGCCGTGCTGGACAACGGCCACAACCTCGGTATCGCGGCCCTCCTGCTCGGGCAATGGACGCCGGGATGCACCGCCTACGTCCGCGACGACGGCACCGTCTCCGCCACCAGTCCCGGCCGAGGCGACCACCTCCGCGGCACCCGCATGTTCCACCTGACCGACCAGCACCTCAACGACCTGCTACAGCTGCTGCATCACGCCGAGCCCACCGACGACTCCCCGCCGGTCGAACGAGACCTCGAGATCGTGGAACCCCTGCCGACATCCCCTGGCGCCAGCATCGGGCAGACAAGCATTGATCTCCGTGAGCGTCCCGGCAGTGGAGACCCCGTGCCGGTGCGGATCGCGGTGCTGGGTCCTCCCCGGATGTGGTGGCGTCCCGGGCCGGGGCACTCCGACGCCGAGCACGAGATCACTTCGGCGTTCCAACCGCGCGTCCGCGAACTGCTGGTTTTTCTGGCAGTGCATCCGGACGGCGTGAGCCGCGACGCCCTGATAGCAGCCCTGTGGGCTCACAGCCCGCCCCACAAGACCACCAACGCGCTGAACACCACCCTGAGCCGCCTGCGCCGATGGTTGTCCAGCGCCACCAACGGCACCGTGCCCGACATCGTCCTCACCGGCGACGGCCGCTTCCGACTCGACCCCAACCTCGTCGAGGTCGACTACCACCGCTTCGCCGCCGCGGTGGCTCGACGCCGCACCGCGACCACCGATCCGGAGCGGGCCGAGGCATACCAGCGCATCGTCGACACCTACACGGGTCCGCTGGCCGACGGCCTCGACGCCGAGTGGATCGAGGCGACCAGGGAGGCCGTGCGCCGAGATTTCATCGACGCCGTGGCGGCGCTCGCCCGCGCGCTGATCGAGAAGGACCCGCAGAAAACGCTTGACCTGTTGGAGGTGGCATGCTTCTCCGACCCGCACAACGAACTGATCTACCGGGACATCATGCGATTGCAGGAACGCCTGGGACAGGTGGACGCCATTCCCCGCACACTGGACCTGCTGGCCGCCCGGCTCGGAGAAATCGGTGAGCGTCCCAGCGAGCACACCGTGAGCCTGGCACAACACCTCCGCGCGCGCGGCGAGGCCGTCGCAGAGGTGCGACCGGTCGGCAACTGAAAGACATCCGCATCCAAAGAACTCCGGCAAAGAGCGACCGAATCCGGCCTACGCCAGTTTTCGACCATCCGGCCGTCAATGCTACCGTGCACCACATCAGGCATTGCCGAATGATTGACCGGGACGGAAGTCGATTTGAACACCCAGAGGCCTCGTCCGCCATGCAGAAGGCACGACCTGAGTGGCCGGCGAGATCCGCGAGACGGAGTAGGTGATGCCGCGCGACGGGTGTCGCCTGGGACACCGCAGCGTCCGGGGTGCATACACAGGATCAAATTGGGGATCAGGTTGGGGATCACGTTAGACCGGATCCGGTCAGGTACGGGAAGGTCCCGGGTGAGGGTGGCGGTAAGGGTTCCGTCGCCGTCCCAGACTCGCTTGGGCACAAGCTGGCGAGCACATCGGGGCCGAGGCGGTGGTCGACTTCACCGACGATCCATTCCGCGCGGGTCTCGCGGGCAGGTCGGCTCACCTCCACATCGACAACCGCTTTCTCAGTAAATGCATGGTTTCCACGGCATGTATTCGGCTTTGTTGACCGCCGTCCGCCCGTCATTGTTTCGCCGCGCATGCCGCGCCCGTTTCCACACGTCGCGACCCGCCCACATTCCGCCGAAAAGAGTCTTGGAAAATCGGGTGAATGCGGTTGCGCGCCACCGGAAGCGGAGTAATGATTGAACCGAAAGCGGGACGGGCCGAATAGACCGGCCCAACAACCCGAATTCGTTTCCCACATACCGATCATGGCGTGAGCCATGCCCACAGGTCGGGGGTTCGACATGGATGCGCAGCAATTCCCACGTGTTCGCCCGGACGTTGCGCGCCGATGGGCGCGCGGGTTCTTCGAACTGCCGTCCACCGGTTGCCCGGGGTGTTCCGACGGCCGCCGGTACTTGCGGGTCGCGCGCGGTGTCTACGCCCGTGACGAAATCATCGAAGAACACGGCGTGTTTTGTAGTGAGCTGCCGGATTTCGGCGCATTCGATTAGCCGGCGCCCGTAGCCGCGCCCGGTCCCCCACCATCCGCGCGAACGCAAACGCCGCACGACACACGACCGACCACACCCGCGCCCGGAAGGGGTTGCCGCCATGTCCGCACCCGTGCCTTCGACGCCGACCGCCCTCTCGACGCCGGCCTCGCGCCTGCGCAACGGGCAACTCCGGGCGATGGTCGCCCGGGTCCTCGCCGACGCACCGGCGGGTTCGACGCTCACACCCCGCGCGATCGCGCGGACGCTCAACCGGTCCTCGGGCGCGGTCGGCAACGCGTGCCGCACGTTGGCCGCCCGGGGTGACGCGGAGGTCGTGCCCGGGTCACCGTTGGCCTACCGGGCCTCCTCGACGACCTCCTCCGTCGCCGCAACCGCGATCATCACCGGTACACCGCCGCCCCGCAAACGTCGCACGAAACCGATCGCCACCGCCCCGACACCCGCCGCTCCGGCGCCGCCACCATCGACTGCGGCGGTGACAGGGCCGGTCATGCGTCCCAACGGGATGGCGTACCACCCCCGGCGGTTGTCCGGGATGCCGGACGTCACGGCGTTGCGGAAGTTGCGCGAGGCCGGTGTCGCCGCGTTGCTGTACGGGCCGCCCGGGACGGGCAAGACCTCCGTGGTGGAGGCCGCCTTCCCGGACCTGGTGACCGTGCAGGGCGACGGCGACACCACGGTCGCCGACCTGGTGGGCGAGTACACCCAGACCGGCGACGGGCGGTACGTGTTCGTGCACGGTCCTCTGGTGCGCGCGATGCGCGAAGGCCGGACGTTGTTCATCGACGACGCCACCCTGATCCCGCCGACCGTGCTCGCCGTGGTCTACCCCGCGATGGACGGCCGCCGGCAGATCGTCATCAAGGCCAACGGCGGCGAGGCGGTCGACGCCGCGCCCGGCTTCTACGTGGTCGCCGGGCACAACCCCGGAGTGCACGGCGCAGTGCTCACCGACGCCCTGTCCTCCCGGTTCAGCGCACAGATCCACGTGTCCACCGACTACGACCTCGCCACCCAACTCAAGATCGACAAGCGGGCGGTGACCATCGCGCGCAACCTCGCCACTCGACAGTCCAACGGCGAGATCGGTTGGGCACCGCAACTGCGGGAACTGTTGGCGTTCCAGAAGATCGCCAGCGTGTTGGGCGTCGACGCCGCCGCCGGGAACCTCGTGGGCACCGCCCCGGAAGAGGACCGCGACACCGTCGCCACCGTGGTGCGCCAAGTGTTCGGCGCCCCCGTCACCCCGCTGGCACTCGGACCCCGCATCTAGCGCCGGACCGTCCGGAAAGGACACTCGCGATGAGCACGCACATCACCGCCGACCCGACCGCCACCGGCACCGCCGTGTTCCCCAGTCGCCCGGAATGGCTCACCCTGTCCGCCGCACTGTCCGACGAGGTGCCCCTGATCGCCGACCGCGAGGGCATCGTGGTCACCATCGCGCCCGGCGCGGGCGCCGGCGCGCCGGCGTGTTTCTACCCCGCCCTGGACCTGATCGAGTTGGACGGCGACCGCATCAAGATCGACCCCGCCACCGCCAAGCCGTCCGACCCGTCCGACCGCGCCCGCTACGCCGGCGCGTGGGGTGCGTTCACCCACGAATGCGGACACGCCAAACACTCCACCTGGAAGACCCCGGACGGCACCCCGCCCCATGTAGCCGAGGCCGCGTGGTTGTTGGAGGAAGCCAGGATGGAGGCCGCGCACGTGCGCCGCCGTCCCGACGACCGGCACTGGCTGCGCGCGTCCACCAAGGAGATCGTCGCCGCCGACCTGTTCGCCGACCCGTCCACCCCGCCGACGATGACCAAGCCCGACGCCGCCCGATCCGCCGCCCTGCTGCTGGGACGCGTCGACGCCGCAATCCTGACCCACAAGGAAACCGCACCCCTGGCCGCCGTCGCCGAACAGATCCTCGGCGCGGACACCCTGCGCAAACTACGCGTCCTCTGGCGTAAAGCGTTGCGCACCGCCGACGACGACGCCGACACCATGATCGAACTCGGGCGCAAATGGTGCGACATCGTCGGCAACGACCCCGACCCCGCACCCGACCCGACCGGCGATCCATCGGCGTTGTCCGACGCCGTCAACGCCGTACTCGGCAACGTCGCACGTGCGGTCGCCAAACACCGCCCACCGCGTGATCCCGCCGCCCGCGCCGCCAGGCAACGCGCCCGCGAATCGGCCGCCGCCGCTGCCGCCCACGAGGCCCGCGAAAAGGTGTTCAACACCGACGGTCCGCGCGACGGCGACACAGAGACCGCCGGCACCCGCCAACCCACAGCCCAGGAACGCGCCGCCGCACGCGCCCTCGGCCGCGCGCTGACCACGGCCGGAATCCGCGACCGCGTGACGGTGAAGTCCACCTCGCCCGTCCCGCCGGGCCGACTGCGGATGCGCGGCGCGCTCGCCGCCGACGCCCAACGCGCCGCCGGAGCGATACCCACCGCCCAACCCTTCACCCGCACCACCCGCACCCCGGTCCCCACACCACCGCTACGGGTGGGCATCGCCTGCGACGTGTCCGGTTCCACCCGCGCGGTCACCGAGTCCGTCGCGTCCACCGCCTGGATCATCGCCAACGCCGCCCGCCACACCACCACCCCCACCCAGACCTCGACCGTGATCTTCGGCAACCACGTCCGCCCGATCACCCGCCCCGGCACGATCCCCACCGAGGTCACCCTGTTCCACGCCCGCGACGACTGGGAGGACATCCCCACCGCCCTGGACGCCCTCGACGGCGCCCTCGGCCTGTCCCGCCCCGACGCGGCACGCCTGCTGGTCGTCGTGTCCGACGGCCAATACCGCGACCAACCCCGCATCGACGGACAGAAACGCCTCGACCGGTTGCGCGCCACCGGATGCGCCGTGCTGTGGCTGACCCTCGGCGACCGCGACACCCCACTGGCCGGCGCGACCGTCCACCGCCTGATCCACCACAACCTCCAGACCATCGCACATCCAAGCGGCACCGTGATTCTCTACTGCTCGTGCATGTGGCTCAAGGAATGCGCCACCCCGGCGGACGCCGACACCGAAGCAGCACACCACCTCGCCACCGCACCACCCGCCACCGACATCGCCACCGCAATAGGACGCGCCGCCACCGCCGCACTCCGCGCCGCCCGATGACCCCGCAACAACCCTGAACACCTCACGACAACGGAGGCACCACCATGCTGATCGACCACGACTGGGAACCCGGCGTGTGGATCAACGGACGCCGTTCCGACGACCCCACCGACACCGACGCCTTCGGCGCATTCGCCCACAGCGCACACACCGACCTGATCACCGCACGCGACACAGGAGACCTCCCAGCGCATGTCGAGATCACCGTCGGCGCCACCACCCTCAGCACACTGTGGAACGACACCGACCCGAGCACGATGCTGCTGACCGTCCGCTTCAACGGCCTCGCCGGAACAGCCGGCCACCCCATCCGCCGCCACATCGCCGAGATCACCCTCGGCATCCTCGACCGGCGCGGCACCGAACACCTCCCAATCCACCTGCACCGCCACTACGCGGGAGCACTGGTCTTCGGCGACGAAACCGGCTCCCGGGACGGACCTTGGTTCCCCCACAACCTCCACCGACGTGCCAAGCCGGAACCGATACTGAAGGTCACCGGCACGAACGGCGGTCAGTGATCATGAGCAGGGGCAACCGGACCACCGCCGCCCTGACCCTCGACCCGGACGACATCCTCCTCAACCGCGCCGCCGTGATCCTCAGCCTCGCCCGAGCCAACGACAAAGCCAAGGCTGACCCGAACAGCCCCGGCGGGATCAGCACGCGGCGCGCCAACTTCAACCTGGTCGACACGCACGTCCAACGCGCGGCAACCCGAACCGAGCGCCTGTCCGACTTCGAGGTCGCACACCTCATCCTGGCCCTGACCGACAACCTCGTCCACGACTGCTGCCTGTCCTTCGCCACCGGCGAATACGCCGAGGCCGCCGAAAAGCTGTGGATCGAACTGATCACCACAACCCCACGCCCCGCGCGCGTCAACCCGGCCGCCCTCCTGGCCATGTCGGCATTCATCCAAGGCGACCACAGCCTCACCGCAGCCGCCCTCGCCCACCTCGACGACACCGCACCAGGTCACCCCGTCGCGAACCTGCTACGCCCCGGCCACGCCCTCGTGTCCCAAGAGGACCTCCGACGTACCGCCGAAGAAAGCCACCAACTCATCCAATACCTATAACCACGCGGCAGCACCGAGGGAGACACCGCCATGACCGACATCCGACTCTCGACCGTGGGCGAGGCGATCGCCGCCCTGTCCGCCTACGACCCGACCACGCCCCTGCGGATCGCCACCCAGCCCGGCTACCCGGTGCAACACCTCCTCGCTCACGTCGTGTGCACCCCCGACGACGCCGAAGGCAACGGCACCCCACCCACCGACCCACCCGTGGTGTGGCTCGGCGCAGGCGAGCAAGTCGGACGCCTCCCCGACTCCGCCACCGACGCCCTCGGGTGGTCACGATGACCACCACCGCACCCGGACTCGCCGAGCGGGCAGTGCACGCCGCACGCACCCACCGCGCCGCCGACCCCGACGGGTTCCACCACCGCCACGACACACGGGAAACGTGGAACCGGTGGGCACGTCGCGCCCGCGTCGCCCGCACCGTCGCCGCAGCCCTCCAGGTGCCCCTGGACGCGGTGCTGGTCACCGACGACCCGCACCGCACCTACCCGACCCGCAACGGCGAGGTCCCCGGCGACCTCATCACCGTCACCGACCCGCCAACAGGACAAGCCTGGCGATTCATCCCCGACGACACGACCCCCGGCCAGGCATGGCTCCTGCTCCAACGCTGCCCTCGCTGCTCGGCCGAGATCCCGGTCGCACCGGTCGCCACCCTGGCCGACCTCGGCGACCACCTCGACCCCGACCACGACACCCCACCGACCTGGATGAACCAGGACCCAGCCGGCCACCGGCCCGACTGCACCGCAGCCGGCACCGAGCCTCAATGAACACCGAGGAGACCGGGATGACCATCGCAATGATCGAACGCGACGAGGCCTCAGGAACCAACGCGCACGGCTACCACCACACCCGCGTCGTGGAAATCGCCGGGCAGATCGTCCGAGCCCGAGTCGAGCGCGACTTCTACCTCGACCAAAGCCTCGCCGTCACCGAAGTCCTCAACAACCAGATGACCTGGACCAGCCTGGCCGCCGACGCCCCCGGCAACTGGTGGCACGACACCCCCACGCCCCGCCTCGACACCCACGCCGTCACCATCCTCGGTCCACTGACCGAACGGCTCCTGCACCGCGCCGCCGCCATCCTCGCCACGACACCGACCACACAGGTCATCTCGCCTCACGTGCACGGCGCGATCAGCGCGCTGCTCGCCACCAACGAAGGCTTCGACGCCGAACATCGCATCGACCCCGACGACATCAACTGGGCCTACACCCACGGCGGCGCGCTGCACATCATCGAGCACTCCGACGGCAGCGTCACCTTCACCAAAGCCCACCGCAACAACTGCCCGTTCATCACCAGCGCGGGCACCAACGACTGCGACGAGCGATGCGACTTCCCCACTCCCGCCCAACGAGAACACGAACTCAGCGGATGACCGCCGGAGGCGCCCATCACGGGGAAGGCCGTGACGAACGAGTCCCGAACGCGTGCCCGCATCCCGCGTCGCCCACGCTCACGAACCTCGGACGGCCTCGACTAACCGGGGCGGCCCCGACTGAGTTACTCGACGGCTTCCTGCCAGCTGAGAGCAGCCGACCGTGCACCGCCGCTGATCAGCAGGTCGACCACGGCGGCCCGAACGTCGGCCAAGGGAACCTCCGCGTCGGGCGGAAAGTCGTGGGCGTTGCCGAAGTAGGCGAAGCGCACCCCCTGCGGGTTAGCAGTCGTGCCCTGGCTGTACCAGGTGCCCAACTCTCCGCTATAGCGGACGGCCCCGACGTTGCGTGCGGCGTCCACGCCGACGGTCAGCTCGTGGTCGGGAAAGTCGCTGTCGTCGTCGGGGTCGATGGCGTAGACCGTGGCAGCTGTGTGGTCGGGGCCGGCACTTCTCAGCTCTCGGAGGAAGCGGTCGACGTCATCCTCAGACCGCAGTTCGGTCATGGTCTGGTCGTTGCGGTAGGCGACTTCCAGGTGAAAGCCCACGATCAGGCAGCCCTTCCTCGGTAGGTCTTCACGCCACCAGGCCAGTACACCGTAACGGTCTGGCCAGGGCGCAGGATCCGCGGCAACAACCGATCGCAGCTGAACGGACCGCGGGCGCAGGGTTCGTTGTTCACCACCAGCATCACGGCCCGGTCCGGTAGACCGCGCAGCTGGACCGCCACCTTGACCTCCACGTGGTCGGCCGTCATGAGCATGCCGCGCGGTGGAGCAACACCGAGCCGCCGCAGCTCCGCCGTGGCTTGTGTGCTGAGGTGGTCTTGCCCGCTGGTGACGGGGCCACGCTCATGGCCGCGCTCGTCCACCCAGAAGCCTTGAGTCTTCTGATTGCGCTCGTCACGCTGAGGCAAGACACCCAACAGCCGCTTCACCTGAACGGGTAATTCGTCACCAGATGGCCCAGCGACCGCAGAGCCGCTGCCCGGCTGATTCGGTTGCGGAGCAACGGTTCGGGTGTCGCCGTGGCCCTCCATCCGGTTGATGGCCGCCGTGGTCGTCCGCTGGATCGCGGTCAACCGCCCCTGCAGGTGGGTGATGCCCTCCACGACCTTGTCTAACGAGTCGAGCACCTGCGAGAACTCGTCTCGACCAGTGCCGGCTGCAGCCTGCTCGATGAGGACCTTGGCGTCCTGCGCCAGGTCGAGGGCATCCGCCAAGGCAGCAAAAGGCAGCTGCTCGACAGCGGCCTTCAAAGCCGCGACGACCGCTCCGATGCTCGCCACCCACGCCCCCCTTCGCCTCGCCGGCCGCCGGGATGGTGGCACGGGTGCGCAGGCGGTGAGACCGGCTCGGGAACAAGACAACCCGACAGGCCCAACGAACGGGTCGCGACGTCGACCTCGTGATGGGGGCCATGCACCAACCAGGCAGACCCGCCACCTCAACCTGGGGCGGCGACGGCGCGGCCCGCAGCCCGACCATGGCCTTCAGCCGCGTCGCCACCGACCTCGTCGACGCATAACGACAACCGGACTGCGTGCCTGATCACCGACGATTCGGGCATGCAGTCCGGCTCAACGTTACGGAAAGACCCTCTACTACTTCGACATCGCGGCCGCGTCGCTTTCGGTGCGGGCGATCGCGTAGGTCTTGGGCTTGTCGGTCACGCGCACGGCGTAGCCGTCGGCGACCAGCCTCTCCAAGGCGTTTGCCACCGCGCCCGACGAACGCTTCAACGCCTTGCTCATCCCTGTGGGGCCGATGGCTTCACCCGTGTGCTCGCGCAAGTAGTCCTCGACCAACCCGCGCAGCGCGCCGGGTGCGAGGCGTCCCGGCTTCTCCGGATCCGTAGCTTTCAGGTCCTCACGTTCAACGGCGACGACCTGGGCGTGCGCGGGTGGCTCGTCCTGCGGTTCGCTGTGGTCACCGGCCCGGATGGACCAGCGGTCGGCGGCCCGGCGGCCTCCGTCCGCGATACCGGACATGCGGGTCACCAACCCCGCTTCCAGCCAGCGGATGAGGATTTTGGGTGCCGTGGATTTTCCGATGCCTGCGGCGGTCGACAACTCGGCGGCCGTGGCATCCGGCTTGTCCAGCATCGCCTGCCACAGCTTGTCCTCCGTCTCGGTGCGTACTCGCGCCTTCTCGGTGGCCGACGGCTTCCCGCCGTCGATGGTGTTTACGGACATGACGGCCTCGCTTCGTGGTGGTACGGCGATGGTCATGCCCCGGCCGGAGCTGCGGGCCCGGTGCGCATCCGGATGAATAGACCCGCACGGCTATGAACGCTTCCTTGCAGCCATGAAGTCAAGTCGCATCAACGATGTCGCACGATCGTCTGCTGTGGACGGTGCGGAACCTGCCTTCACGGCGACGTCGACCGTGATCCGCGATGACTGGAAAACGGCTACCGGCGCCTCACTCGGCCTGCGGGCCGCCGTGCATCTGCTGACCTTCACCGCGGTTCCGGACCAGCCGGGCTTCGGTGACCTGGTGACGATCCTGGACCTGCCGTGGGACGGCGAGATCGTGCGGATGGGGCAGGTCACCGATTGGGCGGCGGTGGTCGACTTCGCGGCGGCCGCCGACGTGCCGGACCGTGACCGGCGGATGATCGCCATGGCGGCCGGCTACGCCGGTGGGCCGCCGGTCGACCTCGAAGCCGCCGTCGGCTTCGCCGGTGATCCGGCGGCGGCCCAGCGGGTGATCGAGGCTTTCGCGATCGCCACTGGCCACGGCGACCGGTGGGAGCTGACCGAGAGGCCGGCCCCGAGCGCCTGAGCCCGGTCAGGGGCTCGGCCGGGGATGCCGGCCCAGCGCGCCGCTACGCCCGGGGAGCAGGCGGCCCGGGTCGTGGCAGCGGCTGTGCCGGGACCCCGGGGAGCCGGCTGATCGCCCTGACCAGGTCCACCAAGGCGCTGTCGTGTTCGTAGAGCCGTTCCTCGTGGACCCCGTAGTGGATATGGACGTAGGTGATGTCGCTGGAAGTCGGGCCTTGGTCGTTGCCACCGCCCACGGTCTCGGTGTGCCAGGTGAACCTCACCGACCCGGTCTCCGTGTACGGGATCGTGAACCCGCGACTGACGTGGATGCGCCGGTCGGTGAACGCGACCTGCCCCAGGTAGCCGATCAACTGCTCGTGCTCGGGTATCGCGTGCGCTTTCCGGATCGCCACCGCCCGTTTGCCCGGCGTGGCCGTGTCGACCTGGACGACGGACGGGTGGTTGAGGACGGCGCGCACCAGTTGGTCGAAGTTGGGCAGGACCGCCGACCCCGCCTTCTCCAAGTCGAGCACCGGCGGGAGTCGCCACTGCGCGGGCTTGGAGAAGTCGACTGTGCCGGAGCGGAAGTCCGCGGCACGGAACGACACCTGCCCTCCGGCGAACGCCGCCCCGGTGAACGGCACGTTCGCGCCGTCGAACACCGCGTCGTCGAAGGAAACCTGAACGCCCTCCGCGAACACCACATCGCGGAAGGAAACGTCGCCGACGAACCGAGCGGACCGGAACGACACCGTGCCACCGTCGAACACCGCGCCGCTGAAGTCGCCGCCGTCGAAGACCGCCGAGGTGAAATCGAAGTCGTGCCCGTTCCAGCCGACCACCGCCCCGGGCCGCAGGTGGTCGCGGATCAGCCTGATCGCGGTGTGGCGCACCTGCCGTTCCTCCTGAGCCGCACGGTCCTCGTCGGACTCGTCGCCGCCCGGCGGCCGGTAGGGCAACCGGAGATACCCGCAGAACACGTCGATGCACACCTGACGGCGAGTCGCCCAGTCGTCGGCCAGGTCCGCCATCGCGTACACACCGGCGAGCCGCACCGCCGCCTTGTCCGAACCCAGCTGCTCGGCGACACGGGCATAGCGCTCGTTGAACAGCCTGGCGTCCTCGCGCGCGTGGTCGGCCTCGCCGAGGCGCTGCTTGCGGTAGGCGATGACCAACGCGGTGACCCCGCCGACGCCACCGGTGACCGTCAACGCGATGGTCAACAGCCGATAGCGGTTCTCGGCGTTGAAGTCGCTGGGAACGCCGGGCGTCAGCGGCGGATGGCCGAGCAGCCACCACCACATCGCGAACGCGGAACCGACCGTGATGGCCACCCCGATCAGCACCGCCAGCACGACGTGCACGGGCAGCAACGACATCCCCAACGGACGCGACGCAGGTAATCGACCCCTCCGGGCACCGCTCCTCTTGAACACGGGCAGAGGCTACGCCCGGACACCGCACCGACGGCGTGATCCAGGTCCAAGTGCCGCTACCCCTCCGTTCCGCGTGCAGCGCCCGGACTTCCTCGCGCAGTGTCCATGGGGTTTAACGGCTGCTCACGACCCGACTGACTTGAGGGCTTGCGGTGAATAGGGTGGTGGTGTGTTACAGGCGATCGGCGCGCTCATGGCCGCCTTCACTCTGGTGCTCGTGGGGCTCGCGCCCGTCGGCCGGTTCAGCTCCTTTTACATCAGGATGGCGGTGCTGGGGTGTGGCATGATCGCTCTCCAGTACTTCGCCACCGCACCGGAACTGCCAGAGCATCCGTGGATCAGACCGACGTTGTCGGTGATGTTGATCCTCGGTGGCACGCTCAACCTGATACGGAACTCGCGACTGCGGCGCCGTCAGCGAGAGGACGAGGAGTTCGATCCCGACACCGCGCTCGAGTCCAACGAAGTGGGAATCGGCCTGATCGGGCAGTTCGACCGCAACGGTGATGTGCGGGCGTTGAGCCTTGGTATCGAGAGGTTGCGGCTGGCGCTCCGGGCAAGCGCGGGTGAGTCGAACCGGACCGCGTACGCAGCGAATCTCGTCATGGCCCTGCGTGGTCGGTACGAGCGGTTGCGGGACACCGCCGACCTTGACGAGGCGATCGCCGTCGCACGCACGGCGACGCGTACCGAGCCCGAGGGCAACCCGCGCCGAAGCGGTCTGCTGGCCCAGCTGAGCAGCGCGTTGCGCGTCCGACACGACCACTTCGGCGACATCACCGATCTCGAGGAGGCGTTGTCCGCCGGACGTCAGGCGGTTGCCGCGGCTCCCAACGGACACCCCCACCACGCGCTGTGCCTGAGCGAGCTGAGCGCCGTGCTGGTCAGCAGGTACCTGCGCACGCGGATCCCGGCTTACCTCGACGAGGCCATCGACGCGGTGGAACGGGCGCACCTGGCGACGCTGCGGGACACGCGCAGGCACGTGCGGGTGGTGCACCTGACGACGTTGTGCCGGCTGCTCGTCACGCGCTACGAGATCGCGGGCAAGCCCGCCGACATAGAACGCGCGGTGGACATCGGCAGGCAGGCCGTGGAGTACATGGCCCCCGGGTACCGACTCTTCGAAGTGGCCCACAACAACCTCGCACTCGCCCTGCGGGTCCGCTACGAGCGCACGACCGAGCCGGGTGACCTGGCCGAGGCGATCGACTTCGCGCGGCGGGCGGTCGACAACGCCGCGACGGACGATCCGGCACGTGCGACGCATTGCCTGAACCTCGCCATGGCGTTGCACATGAGGTACCTGGCGCAACGCGATCGCACGGATCTGGTCGAAGCACTGGCGCTGGCGCGCGAAGCCACCTCCAACCCGGCCACCGACGTCACGACGCGGCTCACCGCCGGACTCTCCTGGAGCGACATCGCGGCCTCGGCGGGCGAGTACGCCGAGGCGGTCGAGGCGTTCGAACTCGTCATCGAGTGGCTGCCGGAGGTCGCCGCGCACGAACTGCGACGCACGGACCAGGAACACCTGCTCGGGAGGTGGACGGGGATCGCGGTCACGGCCGCCGCGTGCGCCGTCAGCGCGGGCGAGCACGAGAAGGCCGTGACGATGCTCGAACAGGGACGCGGGGTGCTGCTGTCCCGTGCCCTCGACGTCCGTGTCGACCTGACCGACCTGCGCGCCCGACATCCCGAGCTGGCGCAGGAGTTCGAGGAGCTGCGCGAAGCGCTCGACTCGATGTACGAGCCGTCGCCCGCGTTCGGTGACGAGGTGCCGAACCGCGACTGGGCACAACGGCGCCGGGAGGTCCTGCACTGGAAAAGCGTGGTGACGCGGATCCGGTCGCAGGAGGGTTTCGCGGACTTCGCGCGGCCTCCTGGTCTGCCGGATCTGCTCGCGCAGACCGACCAGGGTCCGATCGTCTACCTCAACGCCAGCAAGTACCGGTCGGACGCGATCATCCTCGAGTCCGGCCGCGTGCGAGTGCTCGCGCTGCCGAAGGTGTCGGTGGACGTGGTCGGCGACCAGGTCCGCACGCTGGCAGCCGCCGTGAACACCCTCGACAGGCAGGCGCAGAACTCGGTCCTCCGTGTGCTCGACTGGGTGCGCGACGCCCTGGTCGACCCGGTTGTGGGCGAACTGGATCTGCGTCGCGACGGGGAGCTGCCGCGGGTCTGGTGGGTGCCGACCGGGCCGCTGGCGATGTTGCCGATCCACGCGCCCCTGCTGGACCAAGCGATCTCCTCTTATGTGCCAACGGTGCGGGCGCTCCTGGACGCCCGGAAGCGGCGAGTCGCGCCGAGCGCGCCGAGTCGTCCGCTGATCGTCTCGATGTCCACCACACCAGGTGCGGCACCCTTGCCCAACGCGCGTCCAGAGGTCGCCGCCGTCCGCGAGGTGTTCCCACGCGCCCACGTGCTCGCCAACTGGGAGGCCACAAGGGATCGTGTGGTCGCCGAGCTGCGTGGGCGCGCGTGGACCCACTTCGCCTGCCACGCGATCGCCGACCCGGAAAGCCCGTCGCGGGGTCGGTTGCTGCTACACGATCACGAATCGCGTCCGTTCACCGTGCTCGACATCTCGCGGTTGGAGCTGCGGAACGCGGAGCTGGCCTTCCTGTCCGCCTGCGAGACGGCGCATCCCGGCACGCTCTTCGACGAGGCGATCCACCTCGCTTCGGCGTTCCAGCTCGCCGGGTTCCCGCACGTGATCGGCACGCTCTGGCCCGTGCTGGACAAGGTCGCGCCGGACTTCGCCGCCGCGGTCTACCGGCAGCTCGCAGCGGGCACGGACGTGGCCGCTGCCGTGCACCACGCCACCCGCGCGGTCCGCGACCGGTACCCGAACCTCCCCGCGCTGTGGGCAGGGCACGTTCACGTCGGTTCCTGATCGGGCTCGGGCGTCTCGGCGGTCGACGAGGCGCCGGCCGGGTCCTTCGGTGCGACCACGGGCTCGGGGACGCCGTCGCGAGGCGTGTAGCCGCGGCTGTGACCCGGGTCGGCGAGGAGCTCCCGCTCGAACGGGGTCAGGTCGTGCGCTGGGTCTGACACGGTTCCTCCTGTACCGGTGGGTGGACCAGTTCGACCACGTCGGCGTCGGCGCCGCGGACGTACAAGCCCGCGGTGCCGCTGATCCGCCTGTCGAAGCTGCCGTCCGGGTTCATCCGCCACGCCGACTCCAGG
Source organism: Saccharothrix variisporea (assembly GCF_003634995.1). GTDB lineage: Bacteria > Actinomycetota > Actinomycetes > Mycobacteriales > Pseudonocardiaceae > Actinosynnema > Actinosynnema variisporeum. Next base: position 3,094,049 of record NZ_RBXR01000001.1, read on the forward strand.
AACAGCTCGGCCGGCTCGGGGTAGGACGTCGCGTACGAGCCGGACCCGTACCACCCGCCGACCCACGTGCCGTCCTTCAGCCGGACGCGGACGAAACAGGAACCGCGGTGGCGGAACATGTGATCCCACGCGGTCGGCGTGGTTCGGAAGCGGGCGCGCAGCCTGCGGCGTTGCCACAGCGAGACCCCACCGGCCGCGAGCGCAGGCACCACGACGAACAGCAGCAACGCCCACAGCCCGATCACCCGCGGCTGCTGGGAGATGCCGTCCCATCCCGTCGACCGGTTGCCCCGGGCCAGGCGCAGCAGTTCCGGCCCCGCCGCGATGGCGTACAAGGAGTCGAGCAGGATCGACGCCGTGATCGCCCGCAGCACGCGTTCGCCGAGGTTGCGTTCGCCGGGGACCGGGCCGCGCCACCGTTCGCGCAGGAACTGGTAGGTGACGCCGGGCAGCACGAAGAAGACCAACAACACCGCCTGGAGCACGGTGGACGGAGCTTGTCCCACGATCACATGCCCCTCATGGTGCGCCGGTCGATTCTGAACCTCCTGCGCTCATACGCCATGAAACCGCACACCGCCGCAGCGCCGACGGCGCCCAGGGCCACCCACGGTCGGGTCGACGCGACCCACGGGCCGAGCTCGGACCACTTCCACATCCCGACGCCCGCAACGGCGATCCACAGCAGTCCGGGCAGCACACCCGAGCCGCCGAGTTCGACGAGCAGCAACACCGCCGCCTCCAGCACTATCAGCCCGCCGCGCAGCCAGTCGTGGGAGTCGCTGACCAGGACGATCACCTCGCCAGCCAGTAGGAACGCCACCGCCGCGCCAGCGCGCCGACCGACCTTGCGGCTCCCCACCGGCAGGAAGGCCAGCACGACGCTGATGATCAGGCCGACGATGACCGATACCAGTGACTCAGCCAAAAACGAGGTCACGTCACGTCCCCCTCTCGGCACACCGCGTGACCAGAGTAGCGGGGCCGGACCGGCTCTCGTCGCGAATCCGCGGACGCGCGAATTCGGACCTTTCCGCAAGACTCGATCAAATGGTCATGTCGGGCTGCGGGCACTCCCCGTTGCGGCACCCGCCTAGAGCAGTGACCGCGGGAGCACGTGGTCGTAGGGTAAGCACGATGTCACCTGTCGATCCGGCCGCTTCCCGCCCTTGAGGAAGGAGCAGGAAGGCCCTACGTACGAGGTCCTGCGGGCACGCACGGTGGTGTGGCTCGCGGTTCTTATGGTCACGATCGGCATCGGCGTCGCGACGTGGCTGGTGCTCGCTTACGGTCGGGACGACCCGCGGAACAGCCTGGAAGCGATCAAGACCGCCGGCACGATCGTGATCGGTTCTGGCGGTGCGGTCGCGCTGTGGCTCGCGGTTCGCCGCCAGCGGACCGCCGAGTTGGCCGTAGCGCAGAAAGAGCGGGAGCTGCGCCAGAAGGATGACGAGCAGGCCCACATCGCTCGTGAAGCGGTGGAACGGCGGGTCACCGAGCTGTACACGATGGCCGCCGCCCAACTGGGCTCCGACCACGCCCACGTGCGGATCGCCGGTATCTACGCGCTGGAACGCCTGGCGCAGAACAACACCGACCAGCGCCAGGTCATCGTCAACGTGCTGTGCGCCTACCTGCGCATGCCGCACACCGCCGAGGACACCGACGCCACGGAGCCCGACCCGGAGCGCGAGCTGCGCAGAGCCCAGGACCGACAGGTCCGGCTGGCAGCCCAGCGCCTCCTGGCCACGCACCTGCGACGAGGCCCATCCGCAGACGCGTTCTGGCCCGACATCACGCTGGACCTGGCCGGCGCCTCTCTCGTCGACTTCGACCTCGGCCGCTGCCACCTGCACAGCGCCACGTTCGACGGCGCCCAGTTCCACGGCACCACCGAGTTCAGCTTGGCCTCGTTCAGCGGCCCGGTGTCGTTCACCGATGCCCGGTTCACCGGCGACGCCGGGTTCATCAACACCACCTGGCCAGAGTCCGCTGCCTTCTCCCGGGCACGGTTCGACCACGAGGCCGACTTCGCGCAGGCCACCTTTGGATCAACCGCCACCTTCGACGGAGCCCAGGTCACGGGCAAAGCCGACTTCAGCGGTACGCGGTTCGGCTACGTCTCGTTCGACAACGCGCGCTTCGCGCAAGCAGCGATGTTCGACGGTGCGCGGTTCACCGGCCGTACTCATTTCGGCGCCGACGTGCACAGCGCGCCCCACTTCGACGGGTGCACCTACTTCCGTGCCGCGCGGTTCGACCAGGACGTGGTCTTCGGCGGCGTGCGCTTCGCCGACATCGTCGTGTTCGACGACGCGGTCTTCCACGACTTCGTCGGTTTCCACGACTCCGTCTTCACCAGCAATGCGATCTTCAGCGAGACGAAACTGCTCGCCGAGGCGAGGTTCCGCAGAACCCGCTTCGAGGCCGCAGCCCTGTTCGGCGGTTCGGAATTCGGCCGCCACGCCAACTTCGACAGCGCCCTGTTCGGCGGGGAGGTCAACTTCCACCAGGTGACGTTCACCGGCGACGTCACCTGCACGGGTGCCTACGCCCGCTTGGACGTCGAAACCCTCCGCATCTGGCCACCCGGCTGGCTGCTCGCCACCCCACCGACCCCGAACACGACAGTTCTGCCCAACATGCCCGGCCACTGGGGCCGCCTGTACGACCGATAACGTTCCCGACCAGCCGGCAAGAGTGGATCTCGACGAGTCGCAGGGCGACGCCGAGATCGGCGAGCCGAACCCTGCGGCTGCAACACCAACGCCTGAACGCGCGAACCAGCGCCAACGGTGGAATCCAACCCGACACGGCTCGCTGTGCCAGAGTCCGCCCGTAGTCGGGGAGGAAGGGTTGTCCAGCGGGGACGTGGAGGCCTGTGTCGTGTCATCGGCGCTTCGGCCGGCGAGTCCCGAGCACGGTCGCGATCGCCGTCGAGAGCGGCGGCATAGGCGGCGGACAGGCGCCATGCATCACCAGGTGCTCCGACGCCGAGCGCGGTCCGGTGATGTCCAGGTCATCTGACCAAGGTGTTCCGTGCCCGTCGCGCACTTCGTTGCGGCGAGTGTCCGTGTTATCAGGCACCTGCACGTTGCCGCGACCGTACGCCAGACGGCATGAACCGATGTCGAGGCCTTGGACTTGCACGGGCTCAGATGTGTTGGTGGCCGTGATTTTGCGTCACCGATTGGTCCGTCCGAGTTGCGCGAGCGTGTTGGGCATCGCGGGCGGGGTCCGGCGGTGCACGATCAGACTGTGGACAGGCGATTTCCACGTGGCTCCGTGGACGACGGCGGTGTGGGCGAGGTCAGCCAGATCGGTGCGGTGTCGAAGGCCGGGACTGTGACGCAGGCCGGGCGGGACGTCAGAGTCGAGGTGCGGCGGACGGAGGCGGCCTGGGCATCGGCCGGCGGGTATGCCAACACCGGGGTGCATGTCGGGGACATCAATCTGAGAACGGGCGCGCCGGTGCGTACACGGTACCGGTACCAGGTAGAGCGAATAGCGCCGGCCGAGTTGGTGGAGCGTGAGGCGGAGTTAGCCGAGTTGGCGGCGTTCTCCACGGATCCGTCCACGGCGGGGTCGTACAGGTGGTGGCGGGCTGGGCCGTGGGCGGGCAAGTCGGCGTTGATGTCGTGGTTCGTGCTGCACCCACCGCAGGGTGTGCGCGTGGTGTCGTTCTTCATCACGGCGCGCCTGGCCGGGCAGGCGGACCGCACCGCATTCGTGGACAACGTCCTGGAGCAGTTGCTGACCATCCTCGATGAGGATCCGCCCGCGTTCCTGACCCCCGCTACGCGCGAACCTCATCTGTTGGGGCTGTTGGACGAGGCAGCACAAGCCTGCCAGGACCGTGGGGAAATCTTGCTGTTGGTGGTCGACGGGTTGGACGAGGATCGCGGTGTCACCAATGGTGCCGACGCGCACAGCATCGCGGGGTTGCTGCCGCTGCGTCCTGCGGCGGGGATGCGAGTGCTGGTGGCCGGGCGCCCGGACCCACCGATCCCCGACGACGTGCACCCCGACCATCCGTTGCGTCAGCCGGGGATCGTGCGGCAGCTGGAGGTCTCGCCGCGTGCACGGGTGTTGCGCGTGGAGATGGAGAACGAGCTGCTGCGCCTGTTGGAGGGCGTGGATGGCGAGCAGGACGTGCTGGGACTGCTGACCGCGGCTGGCGGCGGCCTGACCGTCGCCGATCTGGCGGCGTTGACCGGCCGGCAGCCGTGGTGGGTCGAGCGGCAGCTGCGGACGGTGGCCGGGCGCAGCTTCACCCGCCGTGTCAGCCAACTCGCCCCGCTATCCGCGCCGGAGATCTACCTTCTGGGCCACGAACAACTCCAGACCACAGCGGTCGACATCCTCGGCCCGGCCCGCCTGGGCGGTTACCGCAACCGGATCCACACCTGGGCCGACGGTTACCGCGGTTGGCCCGTCGACACTCCGGAATACTTGTTGCACGGCTACCACACGATGCTGTTGAGCACCGGTGACATCGAGCGTGCCACCGCACTCTGCACCGATCCCCGTCGCCACGACCGACTGATGGCATTCACCGGCGGGGACTACAACGCCCTCAATCAGATCATCACGACCCTCGAGGTCCAGACTGCCCGGCAGCCGCTCGACCTCACTGCGGTCGTCCGCCTCGTCGTCCACCGCGACCACCTCACCGACCGCAACACCCGGATTCCCTCCGAAATCCCGGCACTGTGGGCACGACTGGGACACCACCACCGCGCCCTCACCCTCGCACGATCCATAACCGACCCTTTCCAACAGGTTCAGGCGTTCGCGGCTGTGGCCGAAGCGCTGGCCAGCACCGGTCATCGCGAGCAAGCCATCGTCGATGTACTGGAACAGGAGGTCCTCACCGCCCGATCCGGCCCGGACCTCAGCCAGCGGAGCGAGATGTTGGCGACCGTGGCCGGGATCCTGATGGGTGCAGGCCGTCACGACCAGGCACGTGAGGTGTTCGAGCAGGCGCTCGCCGCGGCCCGGTCCATCACCGGTTCTGCCCGGCGCAGCAGGGCGTTGTCGGACGTGGGCAGGGCACTGGCCGGGGCCGGCCGTCACGACCAGGCGCTCGACGTGGCCGCCTCCATACCAGAGCCCGACGAGCAGATCCGCACGTTGTCGATCATAGGCAAGGCGCTGGTGGACAACGGCGATCACGATCGGGCGCTCAACGCGGTCGATCGAGCGCTCGAATTGTTCGATTCCATCCCCCACCCCGGCGAGCAGGGCTGGCTGCTGGTGGCCGTGGCGGAGGTGCTGGTGGACGCCGGCTGTCGCGATCGGGCGCTCGCCGTGCTCGATCAGGCGCTCGCCTTGGCTCGTGACATCGCCGATCCCTACGGTCGGGCTCTCGCGTTGGCGGATGCGGCCGGGGCACTGGTGGCCGCCGGTCATGACGACAAGGCGCTCGACGTGCTCCACCAAGCGCTCGAGGACGTCCACGCTCTCGATGATGCCCATCATCGGAGTTGGGTCCTGGCGTTCGTGACCGAGGCGCTGGCCCGTGCCGGCCGTCACGATCAGGCGCTCGACGTGGCAGCCTCCATACCAGACCCCGACCGGCGAAGCGACCTGTTGGCGTTCGTGGCCAAGGCGCTGATGGGTGCGGGCCACCATGATCGGGCGCTTGACGCACTCGATCTGGCGCTCGACGTGGCAGCCTCCATTCCCGATCCCGACACGCGGGGTCGAGCGTTGACGACGGCGGCAGAGCTATTGGCGGACGTCGGTCGACACGACCAGGCGCTCGATGTACTCGATCAGGCGCTCGACCTCGCTCGTTCCGCTACATCCCCCGACCACCAGAGCAAAACCTCGGCAACTGTCGCCGAGGTGCTGGCGGGTGTAGGCCGTCACGATCAGGCGCTCGACGTGGCGAATTCCATACCCAATCCCGAGGAGCGAAGTCAGGCATTGGCCCACGTCGCCTCGGCACTAGCTCTCGTCCGCCGTCACGACGAGGCGCTCGACGTGGCGAATTCCATACCTGAGCCTGGCCTGCAGAGTTACACGTTGGGGACGCTGTCCTGGTTACTCGCTGACGCCGGCCGCTCCGATCAGGCGCTCCACGTGCTCAATCACGCGCTCGACGTTGGCCGCCTCTCCATCAATCTCGACCAGCAGATCGAGATTATGCTGTCCGTGGCACTGGCACTGTCGGTCACCGGCCGCTTCGATCGGGCGACCGACCTGTTCGATCGGGCGCTTAGCATGGCGTCCGCGAGCCCAGACGCCAAGGAGCGGAGTCGTGCGTCGGCTGACGTGGCCACGACACTGGCTCTTGTCGGCCGTCACGACCAGGCGCTCGACGTGGCGAATTCCATACCCGATCCAGAGGCGCAGAATCGCGCGTTGATCGCCGTGGCCCGTGCACTGGAGAGGGCAGACCGCCACGATCAAGCGCTCGACCTATTCGATCGAGTGCTCGAGGCGAGTCGGTCCGCCACCGACCCCGAGGAGCAGGCTCGGGCGTTGGCCGCCACGGCCTCGGCACTGGCCCTTGCCGGTCGTCACGACCAAGCTCTCGACGTGGCAACTTGCATTCCCGAGCCTGGCCGACGAGGTCAGGCGTTGGTGGTGATGACCGGTGCACTGGCGTATGCCGGCCACTATGACCAGGCTCTCGGTTTGTCCACTTCCATCACCCATCCAGACGACCAAGGCCGGGCATTGGCAAATGTGGCTCATGCACTGGTGGAGGCGGGTCATCGCGACCGTGCAGTCGATGTGGCCCGTTCCATTCCCAAACCCCGTGGACAAGGACAGGCGCTGATCATGATAGCGAAGACGCTCGCTGACGCCGGAGACAACGACCGCGCCACGCGATTGGCGGCCGATGCCCTGAGTATCAGCCCTTGGCACACCGATCCCCAGGGATTGTTCTCGATCTCGGAACATGGGTTCTTCGCTATGATCAGAGAGACCATAATGTTGGCGCAACGATAATCAGCCCAGCCAGGTGTACGACACCTACGTGGCCGCGTGGGAAGCCGGCTGCAAGGGCACTACCGTCTACGTCGACGGCTCCCGCCACACCCAACCCAAAGCACTCTGACCAGCACAACCATCGAGGTGACCATGACCCGGACCTCCCGGCCCATCCGCCAACCAGAGCGGGCCGGGAGGTCCTACGTCTTCGACACCAAACACGACCGCTACCCCGTCGCGGTCCACGTCCTGCTCACCAACACCGACGGCCGGATCCTGCTCATGCGCCGTGCCGGCTCCGGCTACGCCGACGGACAACTCGGCCTTCCCGCCGGACACGTCGACCTCGGCGAAACCCCCACCGCCAGCGCGATCCGCGAAACCGCCGAAGAACTCGGCATCCACATCGACGCCGAAGCACTGGAGCCGGCCGGCACGATGTTCCGGCTCTCCCAGGAGCCCCGCGTCGACTTCTTCTTCCTCGCCCCCACCTGGACCGGCACCCCAACCGTCCGTGAACCCCACAAGTGCACGGAGCTGGTGTGGGCAGACCCGGACAACTTGCCCGAGGACGCCCTCGACTTCATCGGCGACGCCATCACCAACGCCCGCAGTGGACGCCACTTCCACGAACACGGCTGGTCCGAACCCAGCTGATCCCCACCGGCGGGCAACCTTTGGCGCGTACCGCACCTTCCGATCGGCCAGCCGTCCGGTCTCACGGGCGGCACGGTGGCCGATCGCTGAATCGCCGAGGTCGCCTTGTGGGACAGTGGAGTGGTGAAGGGGAAGATCACGCTGGTGGTCACCTGCCTGGTGGTGGCGGCGGCTACCGGGTGGTTCGCGGTCGCCCGGTGGGAGCAGGCGAACCGGGTGGCGACCGTGATGTCCGCGGTGGCCGCAGTGGCTGCTGTGGGTGTGGCTGTGTGGGCCGCGTTGCGGTCGGTTCCCGGCCAGGCGGACGTCCGGGTGTCACGCACGGGCGACGCGATCGCCCGTGGTGGCAGTGCCAACACCGGGTTCCGGGGAACCGCCGGCGGTTCGGCCCGTGTCCGGGTCGACCGGACGGGCTCTGCCTCGGCGGAGGGCTCGGCCAACACCGGCGCGGAGCTCGACTGACCGGTGGGGTGGCGACGGGGGTTCCGCGCGGAGGCGTCCCGCACGGGTGACGCCACGGCGGGGCCGGGTGGTTATGCGAACACCGGTGTGCATGTCGGTGACGTGTACCTGGCGGGCGGACCCGTGCGGTCGCGGTACCTGGAGTTGGTCCGCCGGATCGCGCCGCCCGAGTTGGTCGAGCGGGAGGAGGAGCTGGCCGAACTGGCGGGGTTCTGCCTCGGCACGGATCTCGACGCGGGCACGGGCCTCGACGCGGGTTCGCGCATCGGCATGGGGCGTTCGGCCGGTGGTTATCGCTGGTGGCGTGCGCCGGCGTGGGCGGGGAAGTCGGCGTTGATGGCGTGGTTCGTGCTGCACCCGCCGCCGGGCGTGCGGCTGGTGTCGTTCTTCGTCACCGCCCGGTTGGCCGGCCAGAGCGACCGGACCGCGTTCCTGGACAGCACCCTGGAGCAGTTGGCGGACCTGCTGGACCGGCCGCTGCCCGCGTTCCTGACCGACACCAACCGCGAGGCGCACTTCCTCGGCCTGCTCGCCGACGCCGCCGAGGTGTGCGCCGACCGCGGTGAACGGCTCGTGCTGCTGGTCGACGGCTTGGACGAGGACCGGGGCGTGAGCGGGACCGACTTCCACAGCATCGCCGCCACGCTGCCCGCGACCGTGCCCGGCAACACGCGGGTCGTCGTGTCGAGCAGGCCCAACCCGCCCGTGCCCGACGACGTCCCGCCCCACCACCCCCTGCGGGACCCGGCCGTCGTGCGCCCGCTCGCCCCGTCCGCGCGGGCCAGGGCGATCGAGGTGGACATGCGCCGCGAGCTGGACCGCCTGCTCACCGGCCCGCCCGTCGACCAGGACCTGCTCGGCCTGCTGGTCGCGTCCGGCGGTGGGCTGACGGCGACGGACCTCGCCGAGCTGCTGGCGGACGCGGAGTGGCCGGTGTGGCGGGTCGAGGAGCACCTGGGCACCGTCGCCGGGCGCAGCTTCACGCCGCTGCCGGGTCCCCGGCGGTCGTTCATGCTCGGCCACGAGGAACTGGCCACCACCGCCGTCACGCGCATCGGCCCCGAACGCCTCGACGCCTACCGGGCGCGGCTGCACGCGTGGGCCGACGCCTACCGGGCCCGCGGGTGGCCCGCCGGCACACCGGGGTACCTGCTGGGCGGCTACCACCGGATGCTCACCGCCCACGGCGACCTGCCGCGGATGGTGGCGTTCGCCTCCGACCACGTCCGCCACGACCGGATGGCCGACACGATCGGCGGCAACCGCACGGCGATCGCCGAGATCACCGCCACCCAACACGCGGTGCTGTCGTCCCGACCCGACGTCACCACCCTGGCACTGCTCAACGTCCACCTCCACGTACTGGCAGGCCGCGACTGGAACATCCCGGTGGAGCTGCCGGCCACGTGGGCGGCACTCGGCGACGTGGAGCGCGCCCGGTCGCTCGCCCGATCCATCTCCGCGCCGGCCGACCGGGTCGACGCGCTGCTCGGGATCGCCGGCGTGCGGCCCGGGATCGACGCCGAGCTGGTGGCCGAGGCCGTGCACGAGGCCGGCGAGCTCGACGACCCCGACGAGCGCGGACAGGTCACGCTGCTCATCGCGTCCCGCTTGGCCGAGTGGGGCCGGTTCGCTCAGGCCGAACAGTTGCTGCGGCCGGTGATCGGCCACGTCGACACCGGCACCGGGCTGGAGGCGATCGTGACCGGCGCGATCGACGCCAGCGACCTCGACCGCGCGGAGTCCCTGATCGGCCTGCTGCCCGACGCCGGTAGGGCGCAGCGGCGGCTGTTGGGTCCGTTGGCCATGGACCACCACCAGGAACCCGTCGGCAGGTGCCTCGCCAGGCTGGTGCGGGCTGTGCTCCGGCACGGCGACCTGAAGCGGGCGACCGCATTGGCCCGTGCCATCGAGGCACCCTTCCACCGCCTCACCGCGTGGGCGGACCTGATCGAAGCGGCTCCCTGGCGCGAGACGGACGAGCTGCTTCGCGAGGCGTTGGACTTCGCGGAGAACATCGCCGATCCGGTGGCGTGGGAGGACGCCCGTGCCGCGTCGGCCATGTGCTTCGCCGCAGCGGGCCGCTTCGACCACGCACTGGAGGTGGTGCGGGCGTCGCTCCCGTCCCGCCGTTACCGGGAGAAGGTGCTGGGCGACCTCGTGGTGCGTGCCACCCGCTCCGGCTGGCCGGACATCCACTTCCAGGCCGTTCTCGACGCCGCCCAGTACCCAGAGCACCTGGTAGGAGCGCTGACGCGCGTGGTGTGGGACGACCGCGACTGGGCGCGGCGCGGGTTGGCGGCGGCCGAGGCAGCCGCCCGACTCGTGCCGGACGTCGAGGAACGCGAATCCCTGCTGCTGGAGGTGATCGCAGCCCTGGCGCAGGTGGACGAGGCGGACCGGGCCCGCGCCGTCGCCGACACCCTCGTCGGGAGCCGCACGCGCCAGACCGCGATGAGCTACCTGGCCGTCGGGGCCGCGCGAGCGGGTGGGTTCGACGACGCATGGCGTCTGGTCCTGTCGATCTGCGACCCGCTGGACCCTGATGTCGCCTTGGGACAGGTGGCGAGGCAGTTGGCTCGGTCAGGTCGCTTCGGCGAGGCCGTGTCGTTCGCGCGGTCGATGTCGCAGCCGGCACCCGACCTGGCCCGGGTGGCGCTGGCCGCGGCCCGGGCCGGTGACCGCGATCAGGCCACCGCCCTGGCCGAGTCCGCCCACGCCCACGCGCGCACGGCCAGCGACCACGTGTTGCGGTACAGGTGGCTGACCGTCCTCGCGCCGCTGGTCGGTGATGTCGAGCAGGGGACCGCGATCGCCGAGTCCGCGGCGCAACTCCTGCCGGAGGTGGCGGCCACCGACGCCGTGCCGGGACGCGGTGTGCTGCTGGCGCGGACGGCCGAGTCCCTCGGCCTGCACGACCTCGCCGACCGCGTCCTGCGTGCCGCCGAGCACCCGGAGGAACACGGGAGGATGCTGACCGAGGTCGCGTCCGTCGCCACACCGGCCCGCGCCCGCGCGCTGCTGGACCAGGCCGTGGCGAGCGCCGGGCTGCCGGACTCCCGGCTGTCGTGGCGGGTCAACGTGCTGGCGAGCGCGTCGGCCGGCCTGGCCGCCCTGGGCGACGACCGTGCGCACCACCTGGCCCAAGTCGTCGACCACTGGGCCCGCGACGGCGGCCTCACGCGAGCGCTGCTGGCCGAGACCACCTCCCGGCTCGGTGAACACGAGTGGACCGACCGGCTCATCGCCGACGTCCTGGCCAAACGCAAACCCCGGGACGACTTCCTGCCCTACACCACGACGACCACGCTCGTCAGCTCGCTCGCGAACGCGGGCGACACCGGCCGGGCTGAGATCGTGGCCCGCACCATCGCCGACCCGGACGAACTGAACCGCGCCCTCGCCACCGTCGCGATCGCCCTGGTGCGCCAACGCCGAACGCACCGCGCCCAGGAAATCGCCGAGGAGATCACCAGCACCGCCCCACGAGCCCACGTGCTCACAGAACTAGCCAAGCACGACCCCGAGCACCTCCCGGCCCTGGAGCAGTCGGTGGCCGAAACCCTCATCGACTACCCGTGGACCGCGGTCGGTGAGGGCCTGGCCCTGCTGCGACCCGACCTGCCGGCCGAGATCCACCACCTCCTCCACACCCTCACCGTTCCGACGGACTGAACGCGGCCGATCGCACGGGCGTGGACCGGGAACCGGAAGCACAAAGCGTTCCCTCAAAACACCGGACCTCGCCTGTTGGACCGCGAACCCTCGTCCACCTTCCTGCGGTACCGGACGGTTACCGGACCTCATGTGCTCACCCGCACCCGTGACAGGGTCGCCCCGGCAATCAGGCGCGGTACTCGACCGCGGGCATGGCCACGATCGTCAGTTCCACCTCGACCGCCTCCGCCACATCGCCCACCACCCGTCGGCAACCTCCGTCGGCGGGACCGGCACAGGTGATCGACCTCTGCTCGGGTGGACCTGCTCAGGGCACGATGAAGACAAACGAGGAATCCTCGCAGTACGTCCGGTGACATCTCGTTGCGGCGTCCCGCGGCCTGGTGGACCGGTAGCTTCCCGTGGGTGCGACGTCCCTCGGTGGTCACGCTGGTGATGCTCCCCGGCGTCTTGGCGCTTGTCAGCAACATCGCCACCAACACGATCTCGTTGCCCGACGAGTGGGTCGCCGCGAGTTGGGTCGCCGTCGGGCTGCTGCTGACAGCGTCGATCGTGGTGGAGGTCAGGCGCTCGCAACCCACAGGAGTGCGCATCGCTCGGGTGCGCGACCTCAACGACCCGGTCGCCGTGGGCGTGCACCGCGCCGCCCCGTCGAGCCGGTCGCCGCTGCCGCCGTTCGTACCGCGCGACCGCTTCCCCGACGTCCGAGACGCGTTGCAGGCAGGGGGATTCGTGTTGATCGTCGGGGATTCGACGGCAGGCAAGACACGCTTGGCCTACGAGGCGATGCGGCAGTACCTCCCACGGCACACCTGCGTCCGTCCGCTGACTCCCGAGGCCCTTCCCGACGCCCTCCGGATCGCCCGACGCAAACGGCACGCCGTGGTCTGGCTCGACGACCTCGAACGCTACCTCGGCTCCCCGCCGGTCGACTGGGACGGCGTCCTGGTCCTGGCCACGATCCGCACCCACGAGCGCGACGACCTCAGTACCCGGCACGACCCGCAACGCTCCCCAGGAGATCGCCAACGCGCACGGGCCGGACGGGCCGTGTTCGACGCGGTGACCCACGAGATCCGGCTGGACCGCATGTGGTCCGACGACGAGGTGGCTCGCGCGCGGACGGTGGACGACGACAGGATCGCCCAAGCCCTCGCGGGAACCTCACGTCACGGGGTGGCCGAGACGATCGCCGCCGGTCCGCAACTACTACAGTCCTGGCGGGACGCCCGCGACGCCAGGGGCGCCGCGATCGTCTCCGCCGCAGTCGACGCGCGGCTGGCAGGCCACCACCGACCGTTGTCCGAAGACCTCCTGCGCGAACTGCACCTGGCCTACGTGCCCGAGACGGAACGACCAGGGCCCTGGGGGTCGGCGCTGGAGTGGGCCACCCAGCCGGTCCAGGCCACCAGCAGCATGCTCGAACCGGTCGGCAGTGGATACCTGGCGTTCGACTACCTCGTCGACGCCACCGCCGCCGAACCCTTCACCATCCCCACGGCGACGTGGCAGATCCTAATCGACCACGTCGAGGGCGCCGACCTCGTCGAAGTCGGCTGGCAGGCCTCCTTCCACGGACAACTCGACCTCGTGGAACGAGCAGCGCGTCGACTGCTGGACGCCGACGAGCACACCGCGGCGAGCAGCGTCGCGGCGGCCCTGGGCGATGCCGGCAGATCGGAACGCGCCGCGGAACTGCTCGAGGAAATCCTGGACCGGGCGGAGCAATCCTCGTCGCTGGACTCCGTCGTCCGCCTCGGGCTGCTGGAAGCGCTGGTGTGGGAAACCGGCGAGAAGTACGCCGGCCTCGGCGACCCCGCGTCCGCCCTGCCCCTGGCCCGCCGCCTCGTCGCCGAGCACACCGCGCTCTCCGGACCGACCCACCGAGCCACCCTCTTCGCCCGCCTGGGCCTCGCACGCCAACTCGGCGGCACCGACGAAGTCGAGGAAGCGCTGGCGACCGCGACCGACGTCGTCGAGCAGTCCCGACGCCTGTTCGGCGAGGACGACAGCCTCACGCTGTCCGCCCGCTTCGAGGTCTGCGTGTGGTCCCGCGCGGTACACGGGGAGAAGGCGGGCGCGGAGCAATTCGCCGACCTCGCACGGTACGTCGAAACGCAGGACAAGGCCGACCCCGTGTTCCTGACGCAATGCCGGCTGAACCTCGGTGCGGCACTCACCGGCGCCGCCGAGTTCACCGACGCCGTCACCGTCCTCACCGACGCCGTCCGCATGAGCAGCGAACTATGGGGCAACGACCACCAGAAAACCCTCATGGCCCGCCAACTGCACATCGACGCACTCGCCGGCATCGACGACCCATCCGTACCGGAACTCCAGCGCCAACTTGAGATCGACTGCACCCGCGCCCTCGGACCCGACCACCCCGTGACCCTCGAAGCGATGCGGGGTTGGGACCTGCCGACATGACAATGACTGTGCCGTCCAGTTGTGCGACGACACCGCATCCGACTCACGCACCACCCACGACCGCCTCGCGGCAGAGGAGTACGTTCCGATCCAGAGCGACGCGCGTTCCCGTAGACGTAAACGACCTTGCGGGCGCTGCCTGGTGGTTCATGCCGATTGATCCTCGAACCGCGCGGTCGACGTCCGTGCCACTTGATCACTACAGCCCTGCCCGCGTGACCGCACAACTGCGGACACATGCACTGCCAGTCGGGTGAATCTGTGTGGCGACGAACCGAACCGGGCGTCGCGACGGTCACGATCTGATTCAGTAGCCGACAGCGAGGACTTACGAGGATGCCGCGATGCGTCCTGCATCAAAAGCAATCGCCGGCGAGGTGATCGTGAACCGTGTCGCCTCCCGACCCGCGACCGAAGGTAGGCGTGTCGATGCGAAGAGCGGTCGACTTGGTGGAGACGTGGGCCGCGCGGAGGACCCGCGACGTGCTCGACGCCGCCGCACGTGTCGGTGAACTGGTCGCTGCTACGTTCCGCGACGACACCGCCGTCCAACGCTTGTTGGAGGAGGCCGCAGAAGGGGCCGTGACCGAGCGGACGCGTTTGCGGGCGGTCTTGGCGTTGGAGGACGGCGCTGAACGCAACTCTGACTTCGCCCGTGCGCTCAGCGCGGCGATGCGCTCGACGGGTGTCGAGTTGCTTACTCCGAGCCGGCTCGGGGTATTCCAGCCAGTCGACTACTCGGTGGAGGCGCTCGACGGCCGTGCCGCCGCGGACGCCGTCATCTCCGACGACGTTGACGTGGTGGAACGCCTCTTCTTCGGGCGCGACGACGCCGAGCACGACATGGCCGATGGACTGCTACGCGAAGGTTTCCTCCCCACCACGGCCTACTCCGAGGTGTTGAGCGGACGCAAGAACCTGATCATCGGCCGCAAGGGCTCGGGCAAGAGCGCGATCTGCATGCGCCTGTCGATGGGGGACCTGCACTCGGGCGAGACCTGTCTGATCACGCCCGACGACGCTGCCGGCGAGGAACTCCGCCAGTTCGTGCTGAGCGGGCTCACGGGGCCTGCAGCCAAGGCGCTGCTCTGGCGGTACGTGTTCGCCGTCCACGCCGCCCGTTACCTGGTACGACACGCCAGTGGTGACGACCACCGGCGTCGCCGGCCGTCGTCGGTGGGAACCCTGGAGCGATTTCTGCGCGACAATGGCGAACTCGCCGAGGAGAGCCTGTACCACCGGGTCGCCAGGGCAGGTCGTGGCCTGATGTCGTCGTTCTCCCTGGAAGCGTTCGGTGTGAAGGTCGCCGTCGACGCCAACACCGCGCCCCAGGGTGTCCGCGCCTCCCGGCAGCTGGAAATCGTCGAATCGGGCGTGCGGAAGGCCTTCGCCGACCTCGGGTGCGCCAAGAAACACGGAACCCTGCTGGTCATGGTGGACCAGTTGGAGCAGGTCTGGACGGGCGAGTCGGAGAGCGAAGCCCTCGTCATCGGGTTGCTGTTGGCCGGGAAACACGCGGCGCTCACCTACGGCACGGCGCTCCGCTGCGTCTTCTTCCTGCGTTCGGACATCTACGACGCGCTCGACTTCAGCGACGCCGACAAGTTCCACAGCGACGAGATCCGCATCAACTGGAGCGCCCGCCAACTACACCAATTGGCGATGATCAGGGCCGGAGTGGCCCTGGGGCGCAAGCTCGATCCGGATGAGCTATGGGGAGAGGTCTTCCCCGCCACCGTGAGCGGTGAGGCGACGGCCGACTACCTGTTCACGCGGAGCCTCCCACGACCGCGCGACGCGATCCAGTTCCTCAACCAGTGCCGGAACACCGCATTGGACAACGGGCACCGCCGAATCACCGCAGACGACGTGCTTGAAGCGACGCTCGTGTTCTCTCGCTGGAAAGTCCTCGACTTGGCGAAGGAGTACGGGATCCGGTTCCCGTTCCTGGACGCCCTGTTGACCGTGTTCCGGGACGCGGGATACCTGATGACCCGAACCTCCCTTACTGAGCTGTTCCTGCCGTTCCAGGACAGCCTGAAGCGGCGACACAGCCAGCACGTGCACCTGCTGGATCCGGACGCGGTCATCGACCTCCTGTTCTCGGTGGGCTTTCTCGGCGTTCGTCGCCAGCGTCGCTATGTCTACGCTGGAACCGCAGAGATGTCGATCCAGCCGTACGAGTCCGAGTTCTGCATCCACCCATGTTTCCGACCCGCGCTTGGCGCTACCCGACCAACCGCTGCGCGGGTGCATAACGAGGTCACCGGCGCGGTCGTGGGCCCAATAGTGCAAGTCGGTGCCATCGGCGGTCATATCAATGTCGGCAACGTCGTAGCCGGACACGATGTGAGCATTCCACCACGACCGAACGAGGATCCGGGGACTCCAACCGCAGACGGGCAGTGAGACAAATCGTTGACGAGTACCGCAGCAGCTTCGGCTCGGCCAGCCGTGCTCTGAGGGAAGATGTCGATCTATCTGAACGCGGGACCCATCGGCGGTCAGGACTGTCACGCAATGCAGCCAGATGAGCACCGCGATGTCGCTGGCCGTCCGTGCATCCTGCTCATTCTGGCCGGGGCGACACGCCAGTGTGGGACGCGCTCGCCAGTGACACCAAGAGCGACGCCTGACCCGCCATGGCCGCCCGCCTCCCGGTGGGGCGCATCGGTGACCCGTCCGACATCGCCGAGGCGTTCGCCGCCCTGCTGACCAACCCGTTCATGACCGGGCCGTCGTGCACGTCGACGGAGGCCACCGGCTCGTCTGAACCCAGCGAACCACGGCCGCGGACGCTACAAGTGGTCGGTGTCTGCCGGACGTGTTGCGCCTGCGTAGTCGTCGCCGTTGTGGCGGTAGGGCTCGATCTTGACGGTTTGGCCGAAGTCGGGTGCGTCGATCATGAGGCCGTTGCCGATGTAGAGGCCGACGTGGTGGATGTTGCCTGGGGTGCCGTAGAAAACCAGGTCGCCGGGGAGGAGAGGTTGTCCGGCGGGGACCTGGGGACCTGTGTCGTGTTGGGTTTGGGCGGTGCGGGGAAGGGTGAGGCCGGCGGCAGCGTAGGCGGCTTGGGTGAGGCCTGAGCAGTCGAAGCCGGTGTGGCCGTGGTCGGGGCCGTTGCCGCCCCAGACGTACGGGAGTCCGCGCATGCCGCAGGCGTAGTTGATGGCTGTGTGGGCGATGGGGTTCGGAGCTTGGATGTTGTCGCAGTTGCCGGTTCCGGTGCTGGCTGTGGCGGCTTGGGCGTAGGCGTGTGCTTGGTCGAGGACCTTGGTGACGTACCAGTCGGCGTGGTTGTAGGCGTAGATCGCTTTGTGGAGGTCGCCTTCTCGGGCGCCTTCGTCACACAGGAGGTAGGCGGCGGCGTGGATGGCGTCGTGGGGGTTGTAGCGGGAGGGTGGGGTGGCGCCGCCGGGTGGGAGTGGGTGGGTGGTGGTGACGGCGGTGAAGGTGGGGGCGAGGAATTGCATGGGGCCGGCGGCTCCGGCGTGGTTTTCGCCTTGGTGGACGCCAGGTGCGTCGAGGCGGCCGTGGTCGGTTTCGATCTTGCCGATGGCGGCCAGGACGGTCCAGTCGAGGCCTGGGCAGTCGGGAGCGGCGCTGAGGTAGAGCACGCAGTAGTAGGGCGGGATGTCGGCGATCGGGGTGGTGCAGTCGATCGTGCCGGCTGGTGCGCGGCCGAAGAGGGAGCCGAGGAGCGAGGTGGCCGCCAAACCTAGGACGACGGGGACGAGCAGCAAGGCCGCGGCGCCGGCGATGGCGAGCTTGGCGTGCACCGTGCTCACCTTCGCCTGGGTTCCGGTGGCATGGGGGATGGTGGTGTCGGCCGTGGGGTGGAGTCGTGGGTGGGTTCGGCGGGTGTGGTGGTCGGCGATGGGACGTGGGGCCACGCGTCGAGTAGTTCGTGCAGGGCCAGGCGTCCTGATTGGTGTGTGGTGTCGAGCGGGAGCCAGACCGGATCGGCGGGGCTGGGGTGTGGGGTGGTGGGGTCGAGGAGTTCGGCGGTGGCGGTGGCGATGGGGAGTTGGTGGGGGTGGTCGAGGTCCTGCCAGGTTTTGTGGAGGAGTTGTCGGGCGGTGGCTTCGCGTCGGGCGGTGGGTAGCCAGATCAGGAGTGGGGTGGTGATGCAGGTGGCTTGGGCGAGGGCGGCGTAGCCGGTGAGTTTGATGGCGAGTTTGGGGAGGGGCTCGGTGCCGAAGTCGTATTCGAGGAACCATTCGATGTGGTGGTCGCGGGTGCGCCAGCGGCCGTAGCCGTCGGGTTTGACGAGGTCTCCGAAGTGGCGGGCGCAGCGGGTTTCCGACCACCACGCGGTGAGTTCGGTGTGTCCGTGGGTGTGGCGGGCGTGGTCGATCAGGGCGGTGAACCAGTCGTTGACGCCGACGGTGTGCGCGAGTCGGAGGCTGTGGGCGATGCCGAGGGTGCGGTCGTGGCGGTAGCCGAGGTCTTTGACGTCCAGGCCGTCTTCGGCGGCCAGGACGGCGGCTCCGGCGGGGGCAAGGACGTAGTGCATGGGTGCGGTGCCGACGGTGACGAAGGGTTGGAAGCGGTCGAGTACTCCCCACAGGTAGAGCTCGCGTAGTCGTTGGCGTCCGGAGCGGAAGCTGGGGAAGGCCAGGGTGGTGATCTGGTGGGAGGTCAGGACGCGGTGTTCCCACAGCATCCTGGTGATCCACTTGTCGCGGGCGGTCAGCCGCCAGGCCAGGGCGGCGTGGTGTTCGGCGGTGTTGGCTGCGCGTGGGCTGGGGCGGGTGGGTTTGTGGCCTCGGAGTGTGCGTTGCCGGGTGGGGTTGGTGATCATGTCGGGTGGCTCCAGGATTCGCAGGGCGGTGGATGGTCACGCGGCGCGGCGCGGGTCTGCGTGTGCGGAGCGCTCCGCTGGCTCGTTGTCTGCCGGGGCCGGGGGCGAGCCGGTGGCGTGGGCGGATCGCCGTGCTGCGGCGCGGATTTCCCTGGCTCGGCCTGGGATGGCGAGTGGTAGGGGTTGGGTTTGCAGGGTGAAGGGGTGGGTTTGTTCGCCGTGGAGGACCAGGCGGGTGGCGGCGTGGTAGGCGCCGAGGTGGGCGAGGTCGTGGTCGGTCAGGCGGGGTGCGGTGTGACGGGACAGGTCGCGGGCGTCTTCGGGTGAGGCGTTGAAGTAGATCTTGTTGCGGGCGTTGGTGGAGATGCCTTCGCGGAGTTCGCGGGGTAGTTGGCCGAGGTGTTGGTGGGCCAGGGTCATGGCGAGGCGGAAGCCGCGGGCTTCGGCGAGCATGTCCTCGATGGGGTAGGGCAGGTTGAGGAAGTTGTGGCATTCGTCGATGACCAGCGAGGCGTCGCGGCGTTCGCGTTGGGGTGTGCGGGCGCGGGCGGTGGTGGCCTGCCAGGTGCGGGCCACGACGAGTGAGCCGACGAGTCGGGTGGTCTCCTCGCCGAGTGAGCCTTTCGGGATGCGCACGAGGCAGATCCCGCCGTCGAGCACCGTACCGAGGTCCACTGTGGAGGGTCCGGCGGCGATGGCGTCGCGGACGAAGGGGCGGAGGAGGAAGGCGCGCAGCTTGTTCATCAGCGGGCTGATGACCTGGCTGCGGGTGGAGTCGGTGAGTTCGGCGTACCAAGTCCAGAAGCCGCGCAGGACCGGGTCGGCGATGGTGGCGGTGACGCGGGCGCGGAAGGCGTCGTCGACGAGGAGCTTGGGCAGGTCGGCGAGGGTGGCGACGCCCGGCTGGGCGCGGAGGGTGAGGCAGGCGGCGCGCATGACGTCGTCGGTGCGTGGTCCCCAGAACGCGGAGTAGACGCGGCGGAAGACGCTGACGAGGTTGTCCACGGTCAGGTCGGTGTCGCCGCCGTCGAGGGGGTTGAGGCAGGGCGGGCGGGAGCGGCTGTCGGCGTCGAAGATCACCACGCGGTCCGCGGCGGTGCGGGGCAGGCGCGAGAGGACGTCGGTGACGAGGTCGCCTTTGGGGTCGATGAGCACGATGCCGCGGCCGGCTTCGGCGTCGGCCAGGATCATGGTGCCCAGCAGTGTGGACTTGCCGGACCCGGTGGCGCCCAGCACGTGCAGGTGGTGACGGGCGTCCGGGACGCGGAGGGCGACGGGGCGCTGGTGTCCGGTGTCGGTGATCCCGAGTGGTTTGGCTTGCGGGCCTGGGGTGGCGATGCCGGGTGGTGGGGCGATCGCGCGGGCCCCGGCGCGTTGGATACCGGGGATGGCCTCGTCCGTTGGTAGGTGGGCGATGGCGGCCAGTTCGGGTACCGACAGCAGATCACCGCGGCGCAGCCGGCGATGGTCGAGCACGTGACCGGGATTGCGGAGGCGGTGTCGGATGTAGTGGTTGTGCTCGGTGTAGGAGGCGAAGCTGGCGGCCAGGGCGTGTGCTCGGCCGCGAGCGACGTCCCGGGCTTGGCGCAGCTCGGCTTTGGCGGTGTCGGCGGGCAGCAGTGTGGCGGTGGCGTAGCGGATGACGGTTTCGTACTGGCTGCCGCGTTGTTTGGTGACGATGGCGCGGTTGTGTGCGGCGTACTCGAGCGAGGTTTGCGGGTCGCTGTGCAGGGCGCCGGTTCTGGTTCGCGCGGTGCGGTGTCGGGGTCGGGTGGTGCCGGGTGTGATGAGGTCGAGCAGGCGGCCGACGAGATGGCTTGAGCCTCCTGTGTGGACTCGTCGGGCGGTGCGTCGGGCGCGCTGGACGCGGCGGCCGGTGACGGGGCGGGCGAGGATTTGGACGCAGGCGTGTTCGTCGCGGCCCAGGCCGACCGGTGCGCCCAGTAGCGCGCGGATCGGGTCGGCGTCGAACACCGATCGGATCGGCAGGGCTTCCGGTCGCGCCAGGCGCAGTTCACCGCCGACGACCATCCGGTGCTGGTCCGGGCCGGCCGGGGGTAGTGGTGGTTCGGCGGGGCCGACGCGGGTGTGGGCTCCGGGCCAGGCGGCCTCGACCGCGCGTTCGACCAGGCCGGGTGGGATGACACCGGGTACCCACAGCCGGATCGCGACCCCGGCCTCGGAGAAGACGTACTCGAAGGCCAAGTGCGGCTGCCCGGTCAATGCCCTGCGCCACGCGGGTCGCAGCAGGCCGACCAGGTTGGACCACAACGCCTGCCCGCTGGCGGCGTCGACGGTGGGCGGCGCGAGGATGGTCACCTGGCGGGCATTGGGCAGCAATTGCGCGTGGCAGCGGCGGGTCCACCATCGCCGTCCCACCACGGCCAGCGTCACGAGCGCGAGAAGCAGCGGGGCCGCGGTCGGGCCGTAGGTGAGCGTGAGATCGCGGAGGCGGTTCAGGATGGCGGCCAGGGCGCCGGAGGGGTCGCGCAGGTAGTCGTCGAGCATGGTGCCCTCCAACAAGGTTCAGGTGGCGTCGAGGTCGACGAACGTGGTGGTGGTGTGGTCGTCGGGGTCGTGGTGGGTGGCGAGTTCGGCGGGGTCGCTGGTGACCAGGTCGTGCTCGGTCGGTGAGGCGATGGCCTGGAACGCGACGCGTTGCGTCCCCGCCGACAGCAAGCCTTGGCCGCGGTCGGCGGACAGCAGGAACGCGCGTTCGCCGGCGGAAAGGTCGAAGGTGCGGGTGATCTCGTCGATGGTTTGGGAGGCTTGGCGGAGCAGGATCTGGGTGGCGGCGTTGGCGACGACGGCCTTGCCCAGGTCGGTGGCCAGGACGTCGGCGGTGTCCTGGGTGGCGACGGTCAGCCCGGCCCAGTGTTTGCGGGCGGCTTTGGCCATGCGGAACAGGAACTCCGCGCCGGAGCGGTCCTGCATCAGCAGCCACGCCTCGTCCACCACGACCAGCCGCGGGCGGCGGATGGCCGGGTTGGACACGCGCCGCCACACCGTGTCCAGCACCAGCAGGGTGCCGATGGCTTTCAGCTCGTCGGGGAGGTCACGGAGGCTGAACACGACGAGGTGACCTTCGCCGGTGGCGCTGCTGGGCCCGTCGAACAGATGCTTGAACGCGCCGTCGACGAACGGGTGCAGCCGCGCGGCCAGGCTCTGCGCGGTCTGGTCACCGCGGGCGAGGTGGTCGCGCAGGGTTCGCAGGGTGGGTGAGGGTCGAGTCCAGGTGCGCGGGTCGGCGGTGATACCCACGCTTTGGTAGGTCGCCGCGATCGCCCGGTCCAGCGCGGCCCGCTCGGCGGCTTGCGGTGGTGTGCCGAGTAGGACGGCGATGACGGTGTGCAGGAACAGCGACCGGCGGACGAGGGCGTCCTTGGGGGCGGTGCGGTGGCCGTCGGTACGGGTGTGGATGGGCAGGTCGAACGGGTTGAGCCGCACCCCCGTCGCGCCGAGCCGGACGTGGGTCCCGCCGACGGCGCCGGCGAGCCGGGAGTACTCGTCCTCGGGGTCGACCACGGCCACCTCGACGCCCCGGTACAGCGAGCGCAGCAGTTCCAGCTTGACCAGGTAGGACTTTCCGGAGCCGGATCGGCCGAGGATGACGCTGTTGTGGTTGTGCATCCCGTCGCCGAACCGGTCCCAGTGCACCAAGCCCTGCGAGCCGATGTTGTAGCCGTACAGCACGCCAGAGGGGGCGGCGACACTGGTCGGGTCGGGCGCGGGCAGATCGGGGCTGGTGAACGGGAACGCCGCCGCCAGCGCGGCGGTGTCGAAGGTGCGGCGCATGCCGATCAGGTCCAGCCCCATCGGCAGCGTGGAGACCCAGCCCTGCAAGGACCGGTAGGTGGTGTGCTTGGCGTCCAACAACAGCGAGGCGCACAGCGACCGCACCGCCGCCACCTCGTCGGCAAGCGTTTGCGCCGCACCGGCGTGGACGGTCAGGTACAGGCCGACCCTAAACAGCTTGCCCTCACCGCGCGCGACCCGGGAGGACAGGTCGTAGGCGTCCTCGGTCGCGGCTTCCACCCGCGGGTCCGACAGCCGACCGTGTTCGGCGGTCTGGCGACGCCCGGACTCCAGCTTGGCCAACTGCTTGCGCAGCCTCGCGGCGGCGACGGTCGGGTCGATCGGCTCGACGTGCAGCGCCACGTCCAGCCTGCCCGGGTAGGTCAGCAGCGGCGACAGCCAACCGGCGTGGACTTCGCGCGGGAAGCCGACCACGGCGAACGAGGCGACCCAGTCACCGCCGACCTCCAGGTGCCGAGCGCCCACCGACAGGGCGTCGGGCGTGAACGCGGCGGCCCCGGACGCGGCTCGGCTGTGGGTTCCCATCACCACTGCCCGCCCTCGGCGCTCGTGTCGTCGCTGTCGTGGCTGGAGGTGATGACCTCGTCCGCTGCGGCGAGTGCGGCGGAGGGCGGCAGCAGGCTGTCGGGGTTGCACGCCGACGCCAGCACCGCGGTGGCTTGTGCGGCATCCAGCGGGGTCACCGCGATCCCGGCCGGGGCGAGCAGGTCGATCGCCTCGCCGAGCCGGCGGACCAGCCTGGATTCGGCTGCCCGTCGCGCGGCCTCGCCGACCATGGTGTCGGCCCGGCCGCGACGTCTGCCGACGAGCGCGGTCAGCATGGCCAGCGGGCCGGGTCCGCCGAGGCCGTCGGTCGGCACGGTGGTGTCCCAGGGTTCGCGCAGCACCAGCAGGACCTGGCGGCGCAGCAGCTGGGACTGGCGGGCGAGTTGGGCGAGGTAGTCGGCGTGCTCGGTGGCGGCGGCTTCCAGCGCGGGGTGCGGCAGCCCGCCCGCGCGGTCGCGCAACTCCGCGATCTGCGCGGTCAAGTCCAGGCGTTCGGTGCGCACCAGCACCTGGACGGGAGCGGTAAGGCCGTGCAGGTAGCGGCCGAACGCGGCCACAAGCGCTTCCTGCTCGTTCGGCGTGCGCAGCGCGAAGTTCACCGTGCCCGCGACCGCCACGACCGCCAACCCGTCCACGCCCAGGTCGATGACCCCGGTGTCGGTGACCGCTTCCGCAGGCAACCGCAGCGCCGAGGGCGACACCTGCTCAGGACGTCGCGCGTCTGCGTCGGAGTCGTGTGCCTTGGCGGCCAGCCACGCCGGCGCGGGTTGCACGCCCTCGGGTGCGGCGACGTGGTGTCGCGGTGCCAGGCGTTGGCGGATCGCGGCGAGCATCAGCTTGTCCATCGGGACGCCGTCACGCCTGCCCAGCGCGAGCATCACGCAGGCCGCCGCGACCGGGACGGCGAAGGCCAGGAACACCGGTGTCGGCACGATCGCGGCGGTGGCCGCCCACACCAGGTACAACACCGCGCCGGCGGCGGCGAGGATGGCGAGTTGGCGGGCGGTCAGCGGACCGAGCACCCGGTCGTGCATGTCGACATCGGCGGGGATCCTCACCGGCTGACTCATGACTTCTCGCCCTCTCGACGCGGTTGGGGTGCGCGGAACAGCGGCGGCGGCACCGATGGCGTGCGCCGGTACGCGTCACCGCGACGCGGTTCCGGTTGTGCCTGCCGGAACACCGGTGCCTCCGGTGCGCTGGTCCGTGCTGGCGGTGACGGTTGCGGCGGTTCCGGGGCTGCGGGTTGGAACCGCAGTTGCGGCGGGACCGACGGCACACGCATCGGCCGGTCCGGCGGCGGCGCACCGTGGCGGCGTGGACCTCCCGGCGACTGGAACCGCGGCGCGGTCCCGGGTCGTGGTCCTCGGCGGGTCCGGGAACGCGGCGCGTCGGGTGCCGGCGCGGAGCTGAACTCCGGTGTCGTCGGCACTGGCACCGCCGGCGTCACCGCCGGGTCGTGCACGGGTTGCTGGGGTTGCGGCTGGAGGAACCGCAGCTGCTGCGACGGAAGCCGTGTCCGCCGGGCCGCGCGCAGGCGCTCGGCGTCGTAGGCGTCTTTCAACCGCCGGGCCACCACCGCCGCCGTCGGGGCGAACATCGGGGCGGTCGACGGCCAGGGCGGATCCGCCCGTTCGCCGGCAACGGTTCTGGACGCGGCCGGACGAGGCTGTAGCTTGTGGCCCTTGCCGCTCGCCCGTGCTCCGGCGAACAGGCCGAACAGTCGGTAGGCGATGACGCTGCGCGCCAGCGAGCCGACCATCGAGCGGCCACCGCCGCCGCGTGCCGAGGACAACATCCAGAACGGGATGCGGAACAGGATGTAGACCAACGCCAACCCGACGAGCATGTTCACCAACCCCGAGGTGGTCGGCCCGAAGATGGTGAACCCGCCGGGTGCGAGGAACACCCGCGCGGCGGCGATCAGAGCCAGGCTCTGCGCGACCTGGATGCCCAGGCAACCCCCGTACACCCGCCACCACCAGTAGGCGATCGCCTCGGTCTGCGGCAGCGCGTGGAACATCAGCCCCAACGGCGCCCCGGCGACCAAGACGATCGTCACCGCCTCGCGCACCACGTCCGACACGACCAGCGCCGCCAGCATCGCGGCCAGCACGACCCCGACCAGCAGGACGAAGAGTCCACCCGACTGGGTCGAGCTGACGACCATCGCGCGCAACTGCTCGGCCGCGCTCGTGGCGTCGACACCGCCGCCCATGATCGAGGCCACGGCGGCGTTGGCGATCTGCACGCCCTTGGTCGCCACCCACAACGACAACCCGCCCGCCACGAACCCCACCACCAGCCGCGGCACCATCTCCTTGACCGAGTGCCGGGTCTGCAACGTCTCGTGGCTCATCACGATTACGCCCGCGACCAGCACCAGCAGGCTGTAGGTGACCAGCAGGATCTGCCAGGAGTTGTCCCACAGCTCGACCAGCCTGGGCAGCGAGTCCGGCACCGTCGTCGTGAGCAGCGTCCGCGCCACCAGGTCCAGCAACGGGTTGAGCGCGTCGGTCACCACACGGCGGAAGAACCCGTCGACCGCCTCGCTCATGCACGCGGCGATATCGGTGAAGCCGCAGTTGTGGTGCGGCAGTTGAGGCGGCTGCACCGGGACAGGTGTTGTCGTGGGTGACGCGGTGGATGTGCCCGGCCGGGGGATGCAGCCCTCGCCGCCACACGGCGGCCTGACCGGAGTGGACAGTGTCGGCGTCGGCACCGAACACGCCGGCAACAACGAGCCCGGCTCACACGGCTGTCCCGTCGGCAGCGGCAACGGCTGCGCGACGAGAACCGACCGGTCCGGTACAGGAGCCGAACCCGCAGCCGCGACGAGGCCGCCGCCCAAGGCCACGAGCATGCCGACCGCGAGTGCGGTCAGCCTGGTTGACCGGTTCATGGCGTCAGCCCCCGACGATGCCCTTGAGCACCGACACGACCACCGGGGCGAGCATCGCCAGCGTGTAGCCGATGGCCGCGGCCTTGAACGCCTCCTTGGCCTTCTCCTGCTCGCTCGGGTCACCGCCACCGAACACACGGCGCACACCGCCGATGGTCAGGAACACCGTCGCCAACAACGCGAGGATGCCCATCAACCAGTTGCGGATGTTCGTCAACACCTGCTCGACACTGTCCACGACGGCCAGCACGACCGTGTCCGCCTGCGCCGTGGCCGTGCCCAACACCCACGCCACCACGACCAGCTCGGCGAACAACACAGCCCTGCCACAGCGAGCGAACCCGACAGAGGTCCGATGTGTACAGCGCGTGCCCTGTGGGCGAGCGTGTCCCGAGGGTCGGGCGTGGGCGTGACGGCGGAGTGGATTTCGGGTCAGGCGCATCGCGGCACTCCCGGGTTCGAGCCCGACGACCGCTGCGGCAGGCCGGGCGAGTCGGTGGTGGTGTGCGCGGGTGCGGCCGGTGCGCTCCCGCACCCCTGAACTCCGGAATCCCGCCCGCGCGGGGACACCCGGCGCCGCTTCTCCCCCACCGCCCGAAGCGCGGGCGTCGCGCTGTTGAGGAGCACCGTGTCCGCGACCCGGGTCACCACGTCGTCCTCACGCGACACCGCATCACCGCGCAGATACGCGACGAGTCGACGCTCCGCACGTTGACGCGCCTTCTTCGCCGCCTCGTACGACAACCCGCACGCGAGCGCCGCGTCCGCCAGCGGCACACCCTCCAACCGGGTCGCGCCGATCAGCTCCGCCTCCGCCGCGGTGACCGCCCGCTCGGCGACCGCACGCGCGAGCACGAAGTCCGGATGCCCCCACGGCGGTGGCGGCGTCGCCGACCCGAACCCGTGCCCCGACGGCACCGGCGCGTCCAACGCCTCCCGCAACGCCGTATGCCCGGCCCGGTAGGCCGCCCACCGCAACCGCAACATGATGCGCGGCCGACGCAGTTCGATCTCGCCGAGTTCGGCGACGAACCCGGCCAACACCGCGGCGTGAATGTCGCTCGGGTCCGCGGCGAACCGCGCGGTCAACGTCGCGGCGATGGACGTCAACGCCGGCAACCCCACCCCGACCGCACCCACCACCCACACCGCGCCCTCGGTGCGCGTCAGCAGCACCAGGTGCGACCACACCGCGTCCCGCAACGCCTGCGGACACCGCCGGCGCAGCAACCGGTCACGCGCCTCCGACAACGGCACCCGCCGCGCCGGGAACCCTGGGAACAAGCAGCCGTCCACCGACAACGGATGCGGACCCGCAACCAACCACTCGAACGCCGACCGGGCGACGTCCAACGGCATCGAACCCCGCGCCAAACCAGAACGTGGAACAGCGTCACGCGAACTCATCTGAACCCCCGGAAAAGGGTCGGAACAACGACCCGCCCAGGACGCCACACCACCTGGTACCAACCACTCACCAAACAAGTACCGAACTATCACCAAACAGGTACCGACGACCCACATAAACCTTTCCGAAGCTCACCGGCCGAGCCGACCACACGACCGCGACCGCCTCCAGAGCAGCCCCGCTAGCTGCTGTTATGGCCAGCGGTACTAGCCCGGTACCACTTCGTTCACGCCTCATCCGCAGGTTCACGCCAGGCACTCAAAGAATTTCTTCGACACCCGCGAGGTGGGCAGTGGAAACAGCGCCATTGCCTGTCCCCCACCAGCCGGTATTTCGGAGTTCAGGGGTGTCATCGCGCTCGCATCGACGGGCGCAACCCACCTGGCGAAGGGGACATCCCGTGACCCAGCCCGAACACCCTGGTCGCCGCTCACCTCGACGACGCGACGACTCCACCGACCCGGCTCGCACCCGCCCCGCCCGGCGCCTGACGGTGGAACGTCGAGCCTGGCCGACCGCACCCACCACCACGCGCGTCAGCCCCGCCAAGCGGCCCACCACGCCCGCCGACAGGCAGCCGAGCGCCACCGCCAAGAGCCCCATCCCGGCGACCGTGTGGACCGCCGGGCACCACCCCATCGACCTCGACGCCACGTGGCCCACCGCGCTGGTCGAGAAGCTCGTCACCGCGTTCAGCCAACCCGCCGCGAAGGTCGTCCTGCTCGCCCACCCCCACACGACCACACACGACGCGGCCTTGGACGGCGTCATCGACCACGCGCCCGGTATGCCGCCGGACCCCGAGTTGGCCGACGCGCTACACACCATCGAACACCTCGGCCGCACCGCCCAACTGCGGCACATCCCCGACACGACACCCACGCACCAACCACGTCGCCTGCGGTCGGTCGACACCGCCGCACAGCCCCGGTTCACCGCACCCGGCATCGGAACCAACGTAGCCACCGACGGCTCACACGACGCGGACCTCGTCATCGCGTCCCTACGTCCCGAACACTCCGGCGAGCAGTCCGCAGACCTCGTCGCCGCACTCGCCACACACCTGCTCCGTGTCGGCGGCATCCTCGCCGTCCTCACCCACTGCGACTGGGCACCCGGGGAACTGACCGACCCGACCGGCGCGGTGGTGGCCGCCGGACAGAACGCCGACCTGCTCTACCTCCAACACATCGTCGCCCTGCACACACCCCTGCACAATGGCGAGTTCCACCCCGCCCATCACAACGACAACGACGCCGCAGCACGCGCACACCACCGCGCGCAGGTCCGCGGCCTACCCGCACCGCACCTGCGCATCCACTCCGACGTCCTGGTCTTCGCCCAACCCCACGACCACCGGCCACCACCGCTCACCGCACCGACACACCAGCGGGCGCTCGACGGAGACATCCGATGAACGCCGCGCCGCACACCCCCGGCCCCGACGACGTCCCCGTGTCGGTGTGGACCACCGCCCAGTCCTCCCCCGCCGCGCAGCGCAAGAACAAGTACACGCCCGAGTCCACCGCGCACCCGGCGAAGATGCTCCCCGAGATCGTGCGCCACGCCGTCACCCACTACACCAAACCCGGCGACCTGGTGCTCGACCCGATGTGCGGCATCGGCACCACCCTCGTCGAAGCCGTCCGTCTGGGCCGCCGCGCCCTCGGCGTCGAATACGAACCCCACTGGGTCCAGGTCACCCAGGCCAACCTCGACCTCGCCCGCCACCAAGGCCACGACGCCGACGCACAGGTGTTCCAGGGTGACGCACGCCAACTACTCACCCTGCTCCCCGCCCGCTACGTCGGCCAGGTCGCGCTCGTCGTCACCTCGCCGCCCTACGGGCCCTCCACCCACGGCCAGGTCGCGGTCGCACCCGGCGAGGGGGTGCAGAAGTACCACCACCTCTACGGCAACACCCTCGACCGCGGCAACCTCGCCAACATCGGCCACCACCGACTCCTGGCCGGCTTCACCCGCATCCTCACCGCCCTACGCACCTTCCTGCGCCCCGGCGGGCACGTCGCCATCACCATCCGCCCCTGGCGCGAACACGCCGAACTCATCGACCTCCCCGCCCAGATCCTCGCCTGCGGACGCGCCGCCGGACTCATCCCCGTCGAACGCAACGTCGCCCTGCTCGCCCGCGCCAACGACACAGACCTCGTCGCGCGCGGCAGCTTCTTCCAACGCGACTTCATCCGCAAACAACGCGACGCCGGGCTCCCCCTACACCTCATCGCCCACGAAGACGTCCTCGTCTTCCGCGCACCCCTACACCCCACCCCGAACACCCACGCAGCAGCGCACCGCCACCGCACCGTCCAGCCAGCACTCCAAGGACTGGCGGCATGACCACCACCGACGCCCCTGTCATCGGCTCGCTGTGCACCGGCTACGGCGGCCTGGACCTCGGCGTCCTTGCCGCACTCGGCGGCGGCCGGATCGCATGGGTCTCCGACAACGACCCCCACATCGCGCAACTCCTCGCCGCCTGCATGCCGGACGTGCCGAACCTGGGCGATCTGCGGCACGTCGACTGGCGTGCGGTCGAGCCGGTCGACGTGCTCGTCGCCGGGTTCCCCTGCCAGGACATCTCCGCCGCCGGGAAACGCGCGGGCATCGAGAAAGGCACCCGCAGTGGCCTCTGGACCGACATCGTGGCCGGCCTTCGCCTACTACGACCGACACTCGTCGTGCTGGAGAACGTCGCCGCGCTCCGCTGGCGCAACGGCGGACTCCACCGCGTACTCGGCGACCTGGCCCAAGCAGGGTATGACGCGCTCTGGCGTAGCGTCCGCGCCTCCGACATCGGAGCGGCCCACCGCCGCGAACGGGTGTTCCTGCTCGCCTGGCGCCGCGCCCTGCGAACCCTCGCCGCTGCTGCCCACCCCGATGGGCAGCTACTCCGGGCGCACCCCCGACCACTACCTCACCCAGCGCCCCAACGGATCCGGCGCACGACGACGCCTGATCAACGACCTCGCGGTGCTGGCGGCAACGATTCCCCTCCTGCCCACCCCACGAGCCTCCGACACCGGATCAGCAGGCCGCAAAGCCGGACCGGGCTTCCGCCCGCCGCTGTCGCAACAGGTGCTCCCGCTCGTGACGCCGCAAACGTTGCTGCCCACCCCACGCGCGACGGACGGCACCAAGGGATGCCCCGCGCAACGCGGGAGCAAGGGCGACCTGATGCTCCCCTCGGCCATCATCCGACGCCTCACTCCGACCGAAGGCCAAGCGGCAGATACCACCTCGTAGCCGTCCCCGGCCCGACCGGCGACTCGACTGCCAGCCACACCACCGGACCCGCGTCCGAGACGGTGGACTGGGGTGTCTACGAGACCGCGGTCCGCCGCTGGGAAGCAGTCCTCGGCCGCCCGGCGCCACACCCCACCCAGCCCGGCAGCCACGGCCGCCCAGTGCTCGCACCCACCTTCGTCGAACACCTCATGGGGCTCCCTTCTGGGTGGGTCACCGACCTCCCGCTACCCCGCACCGCACAACTACGCGCACTGGGCAACGGCGTAGTCCCCCAGCAAGCCGCCCACGCCGTATCGCTCCTGCTGGACGACCTCGACGAACTCCTCAAATCCCACCGGCACCACGGCGAGGAGGTGCTCGCAGCATGACCACACAACACCCGGCACAACCTGATCGCGGCCCCGCCCTGCGACTGCTCTCGCTGGGCGCCGGAGTGCAGAGCACCACCGTGCTGCTGCTGGCCTGCGAAGGCGAGATCCCGCGCTTCGACTACGCCCTGTTCGCAGATACAGGCTGGGAACCGCGAGCTGTCTACGCCCACCTCGAACGCCTCCGCGCCCACGCCGCCAAAGCAGGCATCCCCGTACGCCGCGTCACCGCCGGCGACATCCGCGCCGACGCCCTCAACCCGAAGCACCGCTTCGTCTCCATGCCCCTGCACACCCTCAACCCCGACGGCAGCCGCGGCCTCGCCCGCCGCCAATGCACCAGCGAATACAAGATCAACCCACTCAAGAAAGCCGCCCGCGAACTCCTCGGCTACCCCCACCCCCGCCCCGTCCCGAAAGGCGTCTACGCCGAGCAGGCCATCGGCATCAGCACCGACGAAATCGGCCGCGCCAAAGACTCCGGACTGCGGTTCCTGCGCAACGTCTTCCCCTTGCTCGACCTAGGCTTCGACCGCACCGCGTGCGTCGACTACCTGACAGAGCACGGCTTCGCCGCGACGGTGAAGTCCGCCTGCGTCGGCTGTCCCTTCCACGGCAACACAGGCTGGCGCTGGATCCGCGACCACGACCCCGACGGCTGGGCCGAAGCCGTCGCCTTCGACCACGCCATCCGCAACGGCCACCCCCGCGCCACCACCCACGGCCAACCCCTACGCGGCCAGTACTACCTCCACCGCTCCTGCGTCCCCCTCGACCAAGCCGACCTCGACCCACCCACCCGACAACGCCACCTGAACCTCGCCACCACCCACGAAGACGACGACACCGACGGCTGCTCCCCCTGGTCCTGCCGCTCCGGCACACCCGCTCCCGACACCGAGGAGCGAGCAGCATGACGACGACCCGCCTCCCAGCCACCGCACGATCTCGCCGCACAGTTGCGGTGCTCGCGATGGCCGCGTACCTGGGCTGTGTCCTGGCCACGAACTGGGCTTCAATCCACTGGCCGCCCCTCAATGTCTACGGCCTTCTCATACCGGCGGGCACGATGTTTGCCGGAACCACCCTCGCGCTGCGCGACCTGGTCCACGAACACCTCGGCATGCCCGGCGTCGCCGGCGGTCTCATCACCGGCGCCGCGCTGTCGGCCGTCCTGGCCACGCCCCGTATCGCACTCGCCAGCGTCGCGGCGTTCACCCTGTCCGAACTTCTCGACACCGCCGTCTACGCACGGCTCCGCAGGCATTGCCGGGCGACCGCCCTGATCGCGTCGAACCTCGCCGGACTGACCGTCGACAGCGCGGTGTTCGTGCCGGTCGCTTTCGGCAGCCTCACCGCACTGCCCGGCCAGCTCGTGGGCAAGGCAGCTGCCACCCTGCTCGCCCTCGCCGCCGTCCACGCCGCCCGGCGCGCGAGACGACGATGAAGCTCTACCTCGGCACCCACCAACCATCCTGGCTCGGCCGTAACCTCGGCATCCCCCTGCTCGTCTCCCACCGCCGCCTCATCGGGCGCCGCACCTTCCCCCGCGCCACCCACCCCTGGGCACTGGACTCCGGCGGCTTCACCGAACTCTCCCTCCACGGCCACTGGCAAACCGACGCCGCCACCTACGCCCGAGCCGTCCGCCGCTATGCCACCGAAATCGGCAACCTCGACTGGGCCGCACCCCAGGACTGGATGTGCGAACCCCACGTCCGCGCCCGCACCGGCCTCACCGTCCGCGCCCACCAACACCACACCGTCACCAACTACCGACAACTCCGCGACCTCGCACCAGAACTCCCGATCATCCCCGTCCTACAAGGACAAACCGTCGTCGACTACCACCGCTGCGCCGACCTCTACGAACACCACGGCATCGACCTCGCCGCCCTCCCACTGGTCGGCGTGGGCAGCGTCTGCCGACGCCAACACACCCGCGAAGTCGAACAGATCATGCGGTCCCTCACCGCACGCGGCTACCGACTCCACGGCTTCGGCATCAAACTCACCGGCCTGGCCCGCTACGCCGACACCATCACCAGCTCCGACTCACTGTCCTGGAGCTTCACCGGCCGCTACCAACCCGGCTGCACCCCCACCCACCAAAGCGAAGCCAACTGCCTGCGCTTCGCCCTCAACTGGCACAAGCGCGCCACCCAAACCCTCCCACCACACCACCCCGAAACCCTTGCGAGCGCAGCATGACCACCCCACGCCTCACCCCCGGCCGACTCCGCCCCCGCAACCCACAGCCACCCATCCCCACGCCGAAACCACACGCCGCGCCCACCACCGAGCCACAGACCCAGAAGCCGTCCCCACCCATCGAGCCCGAAGACACCGCCTCCACCGCACCGAACGGCTCCGACGACGAGTCGATCCTCTACACCGCCGAACAGGCAGCCGCCCTGCTCCAAGTCCGGCCGTCCTGGCTACGCCGCCGCGCCGCAGCCCGCGCCGTCCCCTGCCGCTTCCTCGGCAAACACCTCCGCTTCACCCGACAAGACCTCCTCGACATCGCAACAGCCAGCCATCAACCACCACGAGGAAACCGAAGCCCGATAACCCGATCCGGCATCAATCGACGACCCGCTTGACCACCCCGCGAACACAATGCATCCATATGACCGTCAACAACGACACCAACCGAAAGACCTCGACGATGGCATACTCCGAGAAATCCGGGAAAGACTCCTGGCGAGTCCGCTACGAACGCGACGACGGCACACTCGGCTCCGTTTCCGGATTCCCCACCCAGGAAGCCGCCGACGCCGAAGCCGACCGGATCAACACCGAACGCCGCCACGGCCGCCAGTACGACCCCGAGGCCGGACGGACGCAATTCCGCGAGTGGATCGAACCCTGGTTCGACTCCATCGACGTCGCCCCCACCACCCTCGCCCAATACCGCAGCCTGGCCACCAACCACATCATCCCCCGCTGGGCGACCGTGGCGTTCGACGACATCGGCAACCTCGCCGCCCACACCTGGGCCGCCCAACTCCGCGCCCGGGGACTCGCCGACAGCACCGTCAAAACCATCATGAAACTGCTCAACATGATGCTCGCCGACGCCGCCGACGAAGGCATCATCCCCGTCAACCCCATCCGCCCCCGCCGCCGAGGCCGACGCCGCCACCAACGCCGCCCCGAAACCGTCTGGGCCACCCCCGAACAAGTCCTCCGCATCGCCATCCAAGCCGCCACCCTCGCCGGCGAATGGGCCGCGATCCTCATCATCAGCGCCGCCTACACCGGCGCACGCTGGGGCGAACTCCTCGGACTCCAACGCGGCAACATCCACCTCCACGACGGCTGCTTCACCATCGACCCCGACATCGGCGCCCTCCACGAAATCAACGGTCACTTCCAACTAGGCCCACCCAAAACCGCCGAATCCGCCCGCACCATCACCCTCCCGCCCTTCCTCATCGACATGTGGCGCTACGCCCTCACCCTCCACGACCACCCCCACCTCTTCGTCACCACAGAACTCGACCACCCCAGACGCTCCAACTTCTCCCGCCGCGCCATGCGCCCCTCAACCGACGGCAACCACCACCGCCAAGACCCACCCATCCGCGTCCACCCCGTCAAACCCGGCCTGACCTTCCACGGCCTACGCCACAGCCACAACACCTGGCTCATCGCCGACGGCATCCCCGACGTCGGCCGCGCCCGCCGCCTCGGCCACAAACTCCCCGACAAAATCCAAGAAATCTACGCCCACGTCGCACCCGAAATCGAAACCAAAATCCTCAACGTCCTCCAACACCGCTGGACAACCGCACTCACCAACCTCGGAACACTCGACCTCGGCACCCACCACCCCACACCCGGAGGACTCCTCGGCCTACCCGCGGCCTGACCCGCTGAACACAAACGCTGCCGGGGCATTCGGAAATTCAGGACGAGGAGCACCGCCGTGAGCACCGCCGACTACGAACAGGTGTCCGACCCGGGCCACTTCATCGCCGCGATCCCACACCTCCTGGGATTCCACCCCACCGACTCACTCGTACTCGTCGTCACCAACGACGAGACCGGCGTCGTCGCCACCGCCCTCCGGACCGACCTCCCACCAGCCGTCGACGAAGCCGAGTTCGTGGAACACCTGGTCGAAGAAGTGCACCGGGCACCGGCGAACACCGTCCACCTCGTCGCGGTCGCGACAGCCACGACGGAACGCCGACCAGCGGAGCCGCCGTTCAAACCACTCCTGCTCCAGCTTGTCCGGCGACTGCGCGAAGACGACATCACCGTCGGCTCCGTCAACTGGGCCTCCACCATCACCGCGGGCGCACCGTGGCGCACCTACGAGACGGCAGAGCACGGTGTCGTACCCGACCCCAACTCCACCGTGTTCACCGCCAAGTGCACTTACGCCGGTCTGATTACCCACGCGAGCCGCGAAGACATGGCACGAACGGTCGCGCCGCACGCCTCACCGGAGATCCTCCACGTGCGAGCGAAACGCCTCGACCGCCTCCTCCGGGACAACGTCGAGCCGAACCCACACTCGATCTACGACGCAATCACACGCGCCCAGCGCAACCAACTGCACCTCGACGACGACCAGATCATCCAGATGGGCTGGGCCCTCACCTTCCACAGCATCAGGGACAACTTCGTAAGGCTCTGCATCGACAGGAGAGCGCGGGCGGCTCAGCACGTGTGGCTGACCTTGATGCGCGAACTGCCCGCACCGTGGCGCGCCGAACCCGCAGCCCTGTTCGCCATCTGCGCCTACGCACAAGGCGACGGCCCACTCGCCGGAGCCGCCCTGGACAGCGCCCTGGAAAGCAACCCGTCCCGCAACCTGTCCGCCCTGACCAACGGCTTCCTCCGAAACGGCATGGCACCAGACGAGTTCCGCGGGGTTCTCGAACGCCTCCAGGAGCCACCCGGCTACTGATCAGTCAAGTCCCCGGCATGGCTAGGGGCCCGGTATCGGCGAGGGGTGGGTGGGGCGATCTCGATCTGTGCTTCGGTCACCTCGACATTGCCGAGATCGGATGCCAACGCTGTCAGGTCGAGCGGCGCGGTCGACCGGATCGTCACGCTCTTCAGCGCGCTCAGGGCATGCAGGGCTTCCGACGTGCGAGGGTGGTCGAAGTCGAGTCCCTCGCAGCCGGATATCGTGAGGTGCTTGAGGGACCTCGACCATCGCGTGATTCCGGTGAGCCAGGACAACTGGTCGCACCACCCAAGGTTCAAGGTGTGGATGTCGGTCGCGAAGGTCAGATCAGACAGGTCTTCGAGCCCGAACACCTCGGTCAGCTCAAGCTCTTCCAGATGCCGGCCAGGGGCGAGTGCGGCCAACTCGACAGCGCTGACGCCGGCCAAGTGCAGCTTGCTCAGCGGCGTTGCCTGAAGCGGGCCAAGGGTTTCCAGTTCTGGCGCGCTGTGGGCCGGTCAGTTCGGTGTGGTGGACAGCGCCTGGTCGAGCGTGTCGTGCACGGACACGACCCGCGAGGCCGCGGGTGAGCAGTTCCTCGGACAGGCCGATGAACAGCCCGGCGAGGTAGGTCACCAGCACGGTGCCCACGCCGATCGTCGCGTAGTCGGTGCCGGCCGCGCGCAGGACCACGGCGAGCGCGACCACGACGGGGGCGATCCACATCCAGCCGCGCCCGTTGAGCGGCTGCGGCCCGAACAACTCGCCCATCCAGCCCACCGACCGGGCGAACAGCAGCAGGAGCACCGACCCGACGATCACCGGCACCGCGAGCGCGAAGAACACGCTCCGCGGGTTGTCGAACAGGTTCTCCGCGTCGATCATCCCGCCGAACAGCGGGCCGAGGAGCAGACTCACGCCCTGGTAGGCCGCGATGTAGGCGACCGCCAGCAGCAGCGCCTTCCACCACCCGCCGGCGTTCCAGAAACGCTCCCACGCGGTCGAGGTATCCGGTCGGGTCACGAGGGCTCCTTCGGCGGTCCGGTGTTCGTTCGTCGGCCGGTCAGGAGACGGCTTCCCAGGCATCGTAAGAACGTCTCGTGCGATCCGCGCTCGACGGCGCTCCGGTTTGCGGCGAAGACCACCTCACTGGGGGAGGCGTGCCGGACCGGGTTGATCCAGGTCTGCGGCGCCTCAGGGCCGGTCGCTGGTCGTCGGGTCGTGTCGCGCCTGGTCCGGGCGGTCGCTATCGGGCTTGTCGGAGTGAGGGTGGTGTGACGGCCAGCCCGAAGCGGTGCGTTCTCGGTCGGGGTGGGTGTGGTGGTCCGCGCCGAGGTGGAAGGACCTGCCGTCACCGCCGCCGAGGCCCGTGTTCGGGCGGGAGTGGACGGGTGCGGCCAGTTCGAACGAGGTGCTGTGGAACTCCAGGGTGGAGCTGGGGCCGGGGCGGTGTTCGCCCGCCGAGGCCAACCGGAAGGAGGTGCCGTCGAAGCGGGGGACCTCGCCGCCGGGTAGGAAGTTGTCGCCGTCGATCCGGGACAGCCCGCGCGGTGTGTGCAACTGGAACAGGCGCAGGTCGTCGTCGCCACCGAGCGCGGCTTGCGGACGCCGCGCCGCTTCTCGATGCGGCGGATCGCGGCGTAGGTCTCCCGTTGCGCCTTCCACCGGGCGCGCAGCACGACCAGCAAGTCGAGCGCCGTCTCCAGGGTCGCCTCGTCTCGGTCGAACGGCCCGGCCACCAGCTTCAGGTACCGCACCGTCTCCCGGTAGGGCGCGGCCGGAAACGCTCGGATGCACGACCGCAGCGACGAGACCCTGTACCGCAGCGGCACGGTGCGGTCGCCGGCTCGGCGCACATGGCCGGAGAAGCTCACGGCAGGCTCCAGGTAGGCGGAACGCCCACCATTGTCGTTCGGCCCACCGCGCCTCAACCACAGCACCCCTGACACCCGCGCGCACGAGTGGTGAGGCCGGAAGAGCGTGTTGCTGTGAGGTCCACGGCGTCGGTGCGCCCCAGCGGTATTGGCCGGCACCCAGCGGACGCGGTAACAGCCACTCAGTCGGGGAGTTCCAGGTCGAGAATCGCTCGAATTACTGGCGGGCTTGTCGCTATTGGCGGCCAGTCGCCGTTCTGCTCGGAGAGCTTGATCTTACGTGCCGGCCACAGTCCGCAACGGATCGGACGAGGAGTGTCACCGTTCGATCCTGCGCAGTCCCCGGGCGGCCATATCAGTTGAGTTGCGATGTCGCCACGTCCTGCTGCGGCGTTCGGGTTCGCTGCAACATCGCTCGAATGGGGCAGCGCGATCTTCGTCGTCGACAGGTAGAACGGTAGGACGTTCCGTCCGGCGGCTGGAGGCGTGATGGCTCAGGCGAACGCATCGGCCGAGCCACTGCCGCCCAACAAAGTGGCGCCCGGCGATGACAGCGGTGCGCCAACGTCAAGCCGTTTCCGGTATCAGGATGAGATCGCCGCAGCGCATTGTCTGCTGATGGCTCGGCACGGCCGGGTTGCTTCTGTGGTTTGTGAGTGGCACGCCGACTTCGCGGTCGAGTACGTCGACGGGGAGTGGGTGTTGAACTCGGTCAAGCATCACGAGGGGCAAGCGTGGTCGCTTGCCAAGCTGTTCGAGGACGGCGGCCTGGCACTGCTGTTCGACACGTGGATCAAACTGGATCGCTCGGTCAAGGTCGTGTTGTGCACGAATGCCGCGTTGTCCGATTCCGCATCACCCATCTCCGCCAAGCTCATCGGTCAGCTCTGTGGAGATCATCCCGGTGATTCGTTTCTCCAGGTGGAACCGACGGACCAGATCTGCGCGGCGGGGGCGTGGGCGGTGCTGAAGGCGGCGACCAAACAGAAGCTGGACAACGTGGTCGGGGTCGAGGAAGTACCCTCCACCAGGGAGTGGCTGCGTGCCGACGGCCTTCCGCAGGGCATGGTGGAGGCCATCCGGTCGTTCCTCGGCGTGCTGCGGATCAAGAGGTTCCCGTCGCGCGACCACATCCGTGACCACGTCATCCGCCAGTACGTGCAGCCGTTGCTCCAGGACCTGGGCCGCGACATCAGCGTGGCGGACGCTTGTTACGACCGGCTGTTGAACGTGGTGCACCAGGCGAGCCGGGACAACGACGGTCGACCGCTCGATCCGTTCGAGTGGCTCGCCGCGTCGGGCCCGCCGAGTGCCGAGGACAAGCTGGACGAACGGGTACGGCGGCGCACGATCGCACCCGAACAGGTGCTGGAGTGCCTCGCTGTTGCCCACACCTCCGGCGCTCCACTCCTGCCCGCCGGTCGACGCCCGCCACCCGCCCCGGGTGGACGGACCCTGACCCGGAAGTTGTGCGAGGCCAAGGTCGGCGATGACGATCAGCGCCAAGCTCAGCAGTTGCGCGACCTGTGGCACGACTCCTGGCCGAAGATGGCCACCGGATTCCCTCAAGACCTTGAGGTCGAGTACGCCCTGGAACAGGACATCCTGAACTTCGTCCGGTCGTTGAAGTTGCAGTTGGTGGGCGCAGACCACTTCGGGACCCGGTTGATGGCAGCGCTGAACGAAGGGCTCGGGGTGCATCGGTTGAAGGGTCGGCTTGCGCTGCCGTTGCACGATCACCACGTCGTCGGCTTCGCCTATGAACTCAGCGATCGGTGCTATTTCACCTTCCTCGACCCGGGAGAAGCGTCATGACCGGGTCGGAGGGGCCGCCGAGGTCGCCGCAGGAGTTGCGGGCGGCGCAGTTCCAGCGCCGGCTGCGCATGGAGTCGGACTACCACCAGGCGAGGCTGCTGCTCCTGCTGTCCGGCTTCACCGAGCCGCTGGAGTCGTTCACCGGCCTCACCAAGCTGGTCAAGCTCGACTTCCTGCTCCGCTACCCGGCGATGACACGGCGTCTGCTGCCCGAGGACACCCAATGGCCGGACGACAGTCAACCGACGCGAGACGAGATGCTGGCCGTGGAGAGCAGGATGATCAGGTACCGCTACGGCCCGTGGGACGATCGGTACTACCCGATGCTCGGCGCACTGGTGGGACGCGGCCTGCTCGTGTTCACCGGTGGCCGCAGGTTCGCCGCCCGCGTGACCCCGGCGGGACGGCGACTCGCCCGGCAACTGGCCGAGATGCCCGAGTGGCGGACCACCTCAGCCCGCGTGAGCCTGCTCCGGCGGCACTTCGACTTCACCGGGGAGCAGCTCAAAACACTGATCTACGAGCACCTCGACGACGTAGCCGCGCTCCCTCAAGGTGCGGAGATCTGACATGGCCACGACGTTGCGGCTGCTCAAGCTGACCGTCACGACCGCCTCGGCGGAGCGGACTTACAGCTTCGCGGAGGACCTCACGGTCATCACCGGCGCCGTGTCCACCGGCAAGTCCTCGCTGCTCATGTTGATCAAGCACGCGCTCGGTGGCAACGCCGTGCTGACTCCCGCGGTGGTGGACAACGTCCGACACGTGACGCTCGAAGTGGTGGTCGGATCGTCGCTGCTGCGGTTGCGTCGGGAAGTCATGGGCGACCAGGGGCGTGTGCAGCTGCTGGAACTCGGCTCCGATGTGCCTGAACGGATCTTCCCGATCTCGTCCAGGAACCCCGACGAGACCACGTTGTCGCGGTTCCTGTTGTCCGAACTCGGCATCGGCGTGCACAAGGTGCCCAAGAGCCGAAGCCGTCGCACCGGTGACGCGCTCTCCGTCGGCTTCGGTGACGTGTTCTCGTTCTGCTACCTCCAGGCCAGGACCATCGACAGCTCGGCGACCGGGCACCACGATCCGGGACGGGACGCCAAGCGGAAGACCATGTTCGAGATCCTGCTGAACATCGTCGACCCCGAGGTGATCCGCCTCCAGGTCGAACGCAACGCGATCGCGGAGCAGGCCCGCGAGCAGGAGAAGACGTGCGAGGCGATCCGCCGGTTCCTCGAAGCCAACGGCTACGCCGACCGGGACGCACTGCGTGCCGAGCGATGGGATGTGCAGGAGCGGATCCGTCGCGACGAAGCCTCGCTTCGAGGATTGCGCGACGACGTGGACCGGCTGATCGAACGTGACCGCGCCGAACGTGAGCAACTCTCGTTTGTGCTGCGGGACGCCGCGGCGGCTCGGGAGAGGCTCGCTGTCGCCAGGGACACCGTCCAAGCCCGCGAGGCCGCTCTGGCACAACTGCGGCTCGATCTCGCCCGCAGTGAGAAGACGGCGCTCGCCGCCGGCCTGCTCAGCCCGTTCGAGTTCGTGACCTGTCCCCGTTGCCTGCAAAGCCTCACCGGTCGTTCGGTGCAGCACGGACATTGCCTGCTCTGCGACCAGCCCGAACCTTCGGTGCTCGCCCTCGTCGACGACGAGAAGACCGCGGTTCTGCGTGCGCAGCTTGCGGAGACCGAAGAACTCTTGCGCGCGGAGTTGGACCACCTTCGTGTCGCCGAACACAACACCGAGGTCGCCGAAGTTAGGGCCGCGGAGGCACAACGCCGCTACGACCATCTGACCCGCGACGCGGTGTCCCCGCGAGTGCAGGCCGTTGCGGAGGCCAGCGCCGGCCTGGAACGTCTGCGCCAGCGCCTCACCGCCATCGACCAGCGCATGGCCACCTGGAACCGGCTCAGCAAACTGGACGAGGAGGTCGTCCAGCTCAAGCGACGCAAACGGCAACTCGACAAGGACATCAAACAGATGGAGGGCGCGCACGCTCATCGCGAGGAGCGGTTTGACGAGCTGTCCGAGTACTTCGCCGCGGAGGTGGCCCACCTCGGCGTCCGGGTCAACGGCCGCCCGACCGTCAGCCGCGACCGTTACCTGC
This sequence comes from Saccharothrix variisporea, assembly GCF_003634995.1. Taxonomy (GTDB): domain Bacteria; phylum Actinomycetota; class Actinomycetes; order Mycobacteriales; family Pseudonocardiaceae; genus Actinosynnema; species Actinosynnema variisporeum. The sequence goes on from NZ_RBXR01000001.1 coordinate 3,136,028, forward strand.
CCAAGATCGGCGACAGCGACCTCGACACACTGCAAGCCAGTGGCGGTGGCAGCACCACCGCGATCAACGTGGCCTTCTCCCTCGCGCTGCTCAACTACACCGTGCATCACGCGGAAGTGGCGCTACCGAACCTGCTGATCCTCGACTCCCCGCGAAAAGGCATCGGCCGCACCGAACAGGAGGACCGGGACCTCTGGGAAGGCATCTTCAGACGGCTCCAGACATTGGCCGACGCGTTCGGCGGCCGAGCCCAACTGCTCGTGGCCGACAACGACGCCGAACTGGGCGGCGAGAAGGGCTTCGCCGTCATCCGCCTCACCGAAAAGGACTCGGCGGTGCCGGGCGTGCCGAACACCGGTGTCGGGAGCCAGGTCAAGGTCGAAGACCTGGACGACCCGGACGCACAGGCCGACATCGACTCGCAGGCAGGCTAGCGTGGCGCGTCCGGCCCGCCGTGCCGTTCGCCGACAGGAGCCCCGCTTCGCGTCGTGCCCGAACGCCGAACCACACCCGACGTCACACTCCCGCCTGGACCGTCACCTCGGCCACCTCGGTCCGAGCCCATCGCGCCGGTCCCTCAGCCCGAATCGTCGCGACCAGCAGCCGCGATCGGGCCGCACCGATGTGGAGTTTCTTGCGAAGGGTGTCGGCGGAGACCGGTCGGCGATGGATGTTCCAGTAGCGCGGGTCTTCCTCCCGAGCCCGCTCAAGGAGGTGATCGTCGATCACCCTGGGGGTTGGCAGGCTGCGCTTGTCCACCGGATCGTTGCCGGGCTCCACGTCGACTTCGATGGGCTCCAACGATACCGAGGCACCGACAGCCGACTCGTCGGCCGACAGTTTTTGCGCCAGTCTCACGGTGTCGCCAGCCGTGCCGCTCGCCTTGCCCGTGAGACGAACCTGCGCAGGGCCGGGGTGGGTCGCTGTTCCCAGTCGACGGAAGCAGGGATCAGACGCAAAACGCCAGGTCACCGACGCGATGTCCTGGTGTAAATGCGGTGCGTGCCGCACCGCCTACTGGTACCTGCACACCGACCAGTTCCGCTTTGACCGGTTCGGCTCCGGCTCCACCTCCTCCCTCCAGGGGCTGGCGGCTCGGCTCCCCAACCTACCCTTTTTGCCGCTGCCCTCAGTGCCCTCCTCCGGTCCAGGCACCGGTCATGCGCCAGATCTCGTAGTAGTAGAGCCATTCGCTGGTCCAGGGGAGGGTGGTGTGCGCGAGGATCATGTGCGGTTTCCACTCCCACGGGTAGTGCAGGCAGAGCGTGCCGTCGTCGTACACGTGCGGCAGACGCCGCGCTCCGGGGTGCAGGACCAGTTCTGGTTGGAGGACGCTGACAGCGGGACGTTTCCCGAGCCGGTATCGCAGGCGGATCGAGTAAACCCGCGAAGCTGCGGTCGGCTGAAGGTCGATCCGGCACGAGAGGGTGTCGTGCCGGATGCGGCAGGTTGCGCCGGGCATGACCTCGTGGAGCGCGAACGCCTGCTGGGCAAGCGTTCGCGCCTGGCGTTCAGCTCGCACGGGAACCGTAGAAGCCGTGGCGTCCCGACTGGTAACCGGCCGCCGTCGTGAGCAATCCCGTTGCGGGAGCCATCCGGAGCCGGCCGTTGTCGCGCAGCCGTGTCGTGGCCTGTCCCATCCTCTCCACCGACCTGCGCAGCACAGCGGGGTCGAAGGACTGCTCCAGGCGGCGGACCAGGATGTCGAGCCCTTGCCCGGCCGACTTCGCGGCGGTGTCCAGCGTGGTGGTGATGTCCTCCAGCCAGTCCACGAACTTGAGCCTGCGCTCTGGGTAGAAGTTCCACTTGTCGGCGAAGTTCTCTAGCTCGTGCGCGGGGTTGGGCACCCACCACTTGCCGTCGGTCCACTCGATGTGATCCGGGATGCCCGCGACGGCGTTGACCGTGGCGGTGAACAGGTCGGTTTCGCCTTGATACGCGTGGGCGGCCAGGGTGGTGATCAGCACTGACGGTGGCCGGTCGTCAACGTCGTCGGCGAAGTACGTTTGGCAGTGCCACTTGAGGACCTGGACCAGGCGTTGCAGTGTGCTGCGCACCGTCCACTCGGGAACGGAGTCGACGTTCGCCTCCTGTGCCTTTCGTTCGAGGGCGAGTGTCATCTCCAGCGACCTGCTGCGGAACCAGTCGGCGTACCCCTTGGGGTTGCTGTGCTGCCAAGGACGCAGTTGCAGGTCGGTGAGGAGGATCCCGTTCGGGCGGTAGTCCGCGTCCGGGATGGCGGGCACGACGTCGAGGTGGAAGCCGTCGTAGCCCAGGGTCCAGCAGCGGCGCTTCTCGGTGCAGTCGTCCGGCGCGTCGTCTGGTTCCTCGGCCGTCTTGTACGCGCAGTAGTCCGCGAGCATCGCGCCGATGCGGTCCTTGAGTTCTTCCTCGGTGGTGCTTTCCTTCTTGATGTCGTTGTGGCACACCAGGTCGATGTCGTAGTCACCGTCCGGGTCGGGTGGCTTGACGACGGTGCCGATGCGGAACGAGCCCTGGGGGTAGATGGAGAACCTGTCGCCTCCGGCGTCGGCGAGGAAGTTTCCGACGTCCTCGTATCGGGCGACGGCTTGATCACGGACGTGTTCGGGGATGTCGAGTTCCTCGACGGACCCGTTGAGCAGTGTCGAGATGGTCTCTTCGACCGACGTCATGTTCGGGGGATCTCTCTGTGCTGGGGACAGCGCCCGGCAGCCCCACCTATGAGGGCTGATGTGGTGATGGGATCGAGCGCCGATGGCTTCAGATGACGGCACGAAGTGCTTGATGTCCACAGGCCAGCGTGCTTGGTGCACTCGCCGGCTTCGGGGAAGTGGTCAGGATGGCAGGGTGTTCGCCGAGCGGAAGACCGTTCGATGTGGTGCGTTTCGCCCGCTCAACGGGTGCTTATGTCATGGCTTCGTCTCCGTGTCGGGCACGAGTCTTACCAGCTCGTGGCTTCACCACAGGTATATGTACGCAGAGCGCTCCTATCCCTCGCGTCCGCGCGACTTTTTTTGGCCGCGTCGTGCCGCGGCTGCCGCGACCACCTTGCGGGCCGTCGCGACCGGAACGGTCGACCGCGCGAGCCGGGCGTCAGGTGATCCCAGGGAGGAACGTTCGATCAGTTCGTTGATGGATTCACGAGGCTTCATCGCGGTTCCCTTCGGTGCGCAAGCGGTGACGACGGACGACCATCTCGACGGCTTTGGGGGTCATGCTCAACTTCCGCGCGATCTCCGCCTGGGTGAAGTCCATCGCCGTGAGCAGGACGACGCTGCGTGTCCGGTCGTCCGGTAAACCGGCTAGCGCCTGCCGGACGTCGTCCCGAACCAGCGAGGTACCTTCTGGGCCACGGGTCCGGGCGATCCACTGGTCCGCGTCGTCCGGCAGGTCCCTCAGGTGGGCCAGGCGACTCACCACTCCCTTGCGCCAGATCCGGTAGGGGTTGGAAAAGCACCACAGGCACTGGCCGATGAAGAAGGTCTTCAACGACGCGCCGCGGGTGGGATCCCACCTCCCCCGCACCAGGACGTTGTCGCGGAAGTTGCCGAGCGCCGCGATCACGGTGTCGTGCGCGATGTCGACCCTGTCCTCCGCCGACCAGCCACCGTCGGGAAGCGGCGGCAACGCACCGTGCGCACGGGTCTTGACCCGTTCGAAGATCAATCCGTTGTACATCCACGCGTTCAGCACGGCGAGGCCGTAACGGGCCAACTCCTCGGCGAAGCGGTCCCACTCCACGCCGGAGAAGCCCGATGATCTCAGCCGAGCGACCAGGCTGCGGTCGCCCAGGAGTCGGTCGAGGCGCTCCCCGTCGGACCGGTGGTCCGCCAGCCAGTCGATGGGCACCGCCCGAGCCGAAGTTGGCTGGTCAGGCGGCACGCGAGGAGGTTCTACGCGTGGCAATCCGCCCTGCGCCTGTGGCGCTCGGTGCGGCTGCTGGTGCATAGGCGCAAACCTCCGACGGGAAGCTCTCGGAACCAATCCTTCGCGAGAGGGACAACTACCTCTTATGTACGGGCCGGCCGCGAAACCCTCGCGCCCCGGCAGTGATCCGCGTCACATTGTGGTCGCCGGCTTACGACGTGGTCGCCGTGGTGAACAGGTAGTCGTGCAACCCAGGCACCCTGTCGTAGACGTGCAGAGGCGGGTGCACCGAGCGCAACAGGTGGCGGCCGATGATCATGGCCGCCGCCGGTGGCACCGCGGGGAAGATCGGGATGGCGGGCGCGTCCGGGTGGTCGACCTCGATGGTGGACAGCAGGGTGCGCCAGGCGCGGGCGAAGTGGTCCAGTGCCGCTTGGGTGGTGATCAGCTCCGGGGTGGGCAGCGTCGTGGTCGGGCGCAGTTCGTAGATCGTGTGGGTGTCGAGGATGGGTCGTGGGAGGCGGTTGATGTCGACGCTGCCCGAGATCGAGAACATCACCGCGACCTGGGCGCCGTTGCCGCCGTCGCGACGAACGACCGAGGTGAAGTCGACCGGGGTGTCGATCTCGTCCCAGCCCCACACCGTGCGGCCCTCGCGCCGTTTGGGGTAGATGTCGACCCTCAGCATCTTGTCCAACAGGGTGCCCAACAGCACCAGGACCGGGATGCGAGCCAGCGCGAAGACCGAGATGTGGTTGACCACCTCCTTGCGCACCTGCGTGCACAGATGCGCCAAGCGGTCCTCCAAGTGGCTACGCGCTGCCTCCCAGTACGCCGGACTGCTGCTCTGCTCGCCGGGGATGGCCCGCAAGTCGACCTCGAACTCGTCGGCACCCCGCAGGACCCAATCGGGAAACCGGTCACGGGCGAGCAGCGCTGTGGTGACGCTGGCGGACGTCAGCTCGACCGGCCTGCCGTGCAGATTGCCGACCACCCGCAGCACCGTGGTGCGGTTGTCGTGGTCCAAGCCGGTGAGCCTGCGGATGCGCTCCTCGTGCCTGCGTTTCATCGCACGCAGGGTCTCGACGTCGAACACGTCCCAGAGGCTTTGGTGATCGATGACCCGATGCTGGTCATGGCACAACAACATCAGGTTCTCGGCCGAATTGCGCTCTTCGAGCGGCAAGGCATGGTCTCCGCGTGGCGAACCGGCGGCAGTGGACCACCCCACGATGTGCGCGAGCTGCCCAGTCGACACATCCTGCCCGGTCACCGGGTCCGCCAGGAGGTACCGATTGCAGATCGTGCATCGCCCACCGGCGGCAACCCACACTTGCCGCGCCACGCTCTCGGGAACAGCCCGGGACGCACCTCCCGGTCCGACCGCTCTCGTCGCGGCCGGAGCACTACCGACCATCCGCATCACCCTCCGATGGATCGTGATCAGAGCTGTGCGGGGAAGTGTGCAGCATGGGTCTGACAGTTTCGGTCACCTGCCGTCGCCTGCTTCGTACTGAACCAGGACGTATTCAGCTCGGGAGCGATGTGTCGATCTCCGGTTTCCTTTCAGCGAGATCGTCCACTGGCCGTTCGACCGACGGCTGCCCGCTGGAGCAGTCGGCTTCCACCAGTCCAGCACCAGTACGGCCGCATCCGAGGACAGTCGTTCTGCCACGCGCGGTGGTGTTGTTGGTCGGCCAGGTGCCGGTCGGCAAGGTCGACCTGCTCGGAGACCTGCCCCGGTCGCATCCGGCCGCGATCTTGTGTCGGGACCTTCATGCTTGGTGCCGGCCGTCGCACGTCGACGCGCTGTCGGCCTGGCGCGCGAGCTGGCGGTTCTAGGATCGGCTTCGTATTGGGAAGGGCTTCCCGATCGGCCACGGGTCTGTAAGGTCGAACCACTCCGTCGGTGTGCGGACAGGATCGGCGAAATGCATTGCGCCGTGGGCGTCGACGGTCGCTCGCCTCCATATCGGTAGCGGCGGGACGGGCCACTCAGGGTCGGGATGCTCCCAGATGGTGTGCTGATGAGTGCCCACGAAGGCGGGGTGGAGTTGCTTGACGATGAGAACCGCCGACACATGGCGATGGTCCCAGTGGTCGCCCTTGTACCAGTAACCGTCAGGTCTGCGGACTAGGGCGTCCGGGTCGGTCTCACCGCCAGGACCAGTACCGATTTGCAGGGCTTCGGTGCCGTACAGCGCGTTCTTCACGTCGTGGTCATCGGTGGTGATGCTGCTCGAAGCCACTGCGACGACGTAGGGAGCGCTGAGTGGTCCGTACGCGGAGCCTTTGTCGCTCAGCGCGTTCTTGATCCCCTCCTCGTCCTGCACGGTGAAGGCCTGTCCGCCGCCGAAGATTCCGAGCGGTCTCACGCCCGCCTTCCCGCGCGCTGCGGGCGATTTCGGGATCGCGTGGAACTGGATTCGCCACCCGTCCGCCTCGTAGGACAGGTCCGGGAAGTCGCGGCGGCCGTTCCCTCGATGTCTGTAGGCGTCTGGGTCCAACCCGCTGAGCCATCTTTCAAGTTTTGAGCGCAGTGGGCGCGCCCGGAGCGGGTCGCCTCCCTGCTTCTCCACGTCGATCCACAGGAAGAAGTTCGGGCTGTTGATCTTGTCAATCGAGTCGTACAGGGTGTTGACTCTCGCGACCGCGCCCACCACGAGATCGCTGGATGACGCTGATCGAGCTTCGACGTAGACCGCGCTGCCATCCTTCTGAGCGAGGAAGTCCGGGCGACGACTGGTTCCTTCGACTTCCGGGTGACAGGTCACCGTGTAGCCCATCCGGAGAAGGCACTCGTGCAAGTACAACTCGAAGAAGGCCCCCTTGGACTGCCGGTCATCCCGGGAGCGGAGTCTTCCCCGGACGTCCGCTTGGGCGTCCGGACAGAGCCGAGAGAACCAGTCCTCGATCAGATCCCGAACCTGGTCCCAGTAGGGACCCGCCACACGGTCGATGAACTCGAAGTGGCTGTCCCCGTGCCCGGCCGGGGACAGGTCTGTTCGCTCGACTGCCGAAAAGATGTTCACACCGATCATCACACCCGGTCCACCGGCTCCGGGCGAGGCGGGGTCACTGTCGGGGATAGTCCGCCCCAGACCCGGAGCCAAGGCCGCGCCACCCACTACCGCAATCAACTCGGCCTGTGCGGCTCAGGTGCAGTGCTTGTTCCAGCCACCAGGAGCGGCGATCGGACGCGAAACACCAGGTCACCGATGCCGTGCCCTGGTGTGAATGCTGTGCGTGCCGCACCGGGGAGTCGAGCGCGAGGGCAGGCCGGCTGACCCCGGAACGTGTGGACGCGGCGCTGGTCGTGTCCGGCGAAGGGGCGGACCTGCGGCTCGCCGTGGTGACGCGACGAGGGCGTCTGTTGTGCGCTCGGAGCGGGATGGCTGGTGCGTGTGTCCGCCGACCAAGCGGCGGCGGGCGCGGTGGTGGACCGGCTCGTGGATCCGGTGCCGGTGGGCTGTCGACGACGTTCGAGGGTGGTGTCGGGCGGGCACCCGGCTGGTCGTGCCTGGGGGTTCCGGACGCGGTGCCGGTGCGCGGGACCGGCGGCCGGTCAGCGGTGGCGGGGCGACCCGCGGCGCTTGCGGAAGCGGCCGGGTGGGCGGCCGATCGGCGGCTGCGACGGACGGCCGGTCCGGTCGCCGGGGCGACCGAGGCTGGTTTCCCGATGTTCGCGCCGGGCTGGTCGGGCAACGTCGCGCGCGGTGGGCGTTCGGCGGGGTTGACGCTGCGGTCAACCCCTCGAACTCCTCGACCCGGGCATGCTGGTGATCACCAACCCCGGGAAGGACGACGGTGAGGTCACCAAGTCCGGCGAGTCGGCGGGCCTGATCAAGATCCATGCAGGCGAGACCCAGACCCACTTCGTCGCACTCCCTGCCACGTTCAAACCGGGCACCGGCGCAGAATCCTGCACCTTCGACTGGTGGACCATCGGCATCCCATGCTGACCCCGGCAAGCTCGGGTGAGGCGACTCGGCAAGGCGTACCCCGCTGCTGACAAAGACACCCGGTGAGCCCCGCGCATGCCGAACGCGACCACACCCCGCCGCGATGAACCGCACCCTCACCTGCACGCCGCAGTGATCCAACGCAGCGCCGGTCCTCGCTCGTCGGCTGGTCCGGGGCTGATCCGCTCATCGCCTTGGACATCGCCGCTGTCGCGGTCGGGCAGTGCCACATGGACGGTGCGCGTCAGATCATGTCGTGGACTTCGTCGGGCGCCGGCGAGGCGAAAGCGCCGATACGGACGTGACACGGGGCCGTGCTGTCCTCGTGGTTGCCGCTCGCTCGCCAAAGTCTGGCGTGATGACGTCAGCGAGTTGGGGTGGCGTCCAGTCGGTCCATCGGTCGAGGTGTCCGCGGTCGAGCCCCACGAGATCGGCCGCTGCGGTGATGGGGTCGGCGGTGCCGCGCATCGCCGTTTCGATCGCACGCGTGAACCAGATGGCCTGTTCGTTGCCGACCTGTATGGGCTCGCTCTTGTTCCACCCGCGAGCGGAGATCTGCTTGAACAGGCTGCGTGCATGGTCGGCGTCGATGACGCCGAGGTTGCGGAAACGGGTGACGAGAGCCTTGATCGACACGCCCCAGCGTTCCTTGATCCGCGCGAGGGTCTGCAAGGTCACCCTTCCACCGAGGCGTCCAAGTTCCTCCAGCATGGCGTCGCCGGGAGCGAGGAAGGCGCCTGCGAACGCGTGCGCCTGCTTCTCGATCTGGCTGGCTTCCTCGGCGGTCGTCGGGGCGCTCTGGGTGAGGTGCAGCGCGAGGTGTCCAAGTTCGTGGGCAACGGTCCACCGCTGCCGGTCTCCTGGGACCGGTTCCTTGTCCGCCGTCCAACGGCCCAGGCAGATCACTCCGGTCTTGTTCGCGCGGACCGAGAGCCCGAGGTGGCGGCCTACTTCGTCCGTCATCGGGAGGACGACGCAGCCCAGTCGCTCGGCAGCTCGGATCGAATTGCCCACGACGTCGCCTTCGCCGAATCCGGCGGCGATGCGGACGTCCATCGCGAAGTCCTCGATCGCCGACTGGTCCATGAGGTCGCCGGTGAAATGCGGCAGTGTGTCGGGCAGCAGCTTCAACTGCAACCCGACGATCGCCTCCATCGCGGTGGTGCAGTCGTCCACAACTTGATCAACAGTTCGCTTAGGTGCATCCGCGTAGGCTCGCAGCCACGGTCGACTCGTGGGTTCGAGGTTGACCGTCGAGGTCAGGAAGCGCGCTGTGCAGCCGAGCACCTCGCCGATGGTGGACAGCAGGTCGTCGGAGATCGGCATGCGCCCGTTCTCCAGCTTCGACACGGAGCCCGACGCGACACCCACCCTCTTGGCGAACTCGTCCTGACCGAGGCCCGCGACGTGCCGCAACCGCCGGATGCGCTGTCCCACGAGGGCCTGCGACACCACGTGAATTCATCCCCTTTGTTGTTGAAAGCGACTACCGGCGCCCAGTCTTTCAGGCTCCGAGGCCCTCGGCGGCGTCGCCCGTGTCCTCGTCGTCCTCGCCCAGGTCCAGGTCTTCATCCGACGGCGTGAAACCACCGTCGAACGGGCTCCCGCTCCCCAACGGGAGTGCGTGACCGAGGATCAGCCGTCCAGGGCTGCCGGGCTCGATGCCGAGGACCGGGGCGACGAAGAGGTCCGCGATCAACCCGTCGCTACCCATGATCCACCCGAACACCCATGACTCGCTCGGGAAGAGGCTCGGTTCCTCCTCCACGCCGAGGCTGGACTCAGCCGACACGGTGATGATCGGACTACCGGCGGCGTCAAGACGCGCTCGACGCACCCGGTACCGGTGGTGCTCGCCGACCAACTCGCGCCCGCGCCCGTGCACAGCGCGGTAGCCCATGCCGACCCGGCTGGAGGAGCGACCGAGGACTTCCCTGACCAGGTCGCGCTCCAGCGCGCTCCGCGCGTCACCGCTGCCGAACGCGGGATCGGCCCCAAGCGCGACCCCCACCCGGTACCCGCGCTGTTCGAACTCCTCGCGGAGGTCGAACGCGATCTCGTCCAACTGCCGGCGCTCGCCGTCGCTGGGGAGTGACATGGTCCGTGAGAATATTCCCGGGTTTGTCACCTCGTCAACCTGGTTGCCCGGCGTGTCGCCCCTGCGGCTGTACCGGCCGATCGGTTCGTCGGTGTAACGCGTCATTGGCTGTCGGTGTGGCTGTCGGTGGCGACGTCGTAGCTTGACCTGATCGTGGCCACCAGGGCTCGCGCCCTGTGGGTGCCGATGTGAAGACGCCTGCGGAGCGACTCGGCGGAGATGGGCCGGTTGTGCGCGGCCCAGTGCTCGGCGTCGACCTTCCGTGCCCTCTCGACGAGGTTCCCTTCTTCCGGCTGTACGACGCCCGACTTGTTGCTCGCGCAATCGGCCGTCGTGTGGGTGCCGGTGTTGATCGCGTGAAGAAGACCTGGTCCGACTTCGACCCAACCGATAAGCAGGAGCGGACCGACCGCATCGAAGGCGGCCTTGCCGACCTGGCCGTTGAACGCGTGGTCGGCGACGTTGAGCCCGAGCGTCACGACGCTGGCGAAGACAAGCAGCCTCCGGGCCGGCCGAACCTGATCGGGTTCCGCACCCGCGAGCGCCAAGTGGCGTGCGGCGAGGAGCAGGCCGAGCACCGAGAGATCGACGGCCGGTGCGATCAGCGGCGCCACCCAGAGCGGAACGCCTACGCGTAGAGCAAGGCTGAGGACGTTGCCGAACCCGAAGATGAAGGTGAGGGCGACGACCGTGCCGATGATCAACGTGATGGCACGAACCACCCGCTCGTCACCTCGTCGGTGTCGGTGAGGTGAGGTCGTCACTGGTACTGCCCGCCAGGCTCGGCAACCTCGAAGCGACCCTCGATGACCAAACGGCCAAACGAAAGGCGCTGGTCAGCCGTGAGCAGGTCTGCGTGGTGCCCTGCCGAGGATTCGAACCTGCGCACTCCGCGGCATCACCGCGCACCTTGGCCCCGACTGCAGCGAGCAGGGGCGGCGGGACACCACGTAGCAGTTGACCGACCTGCCGTAGCGCAGCGGCCAGTGGTCTACGCCAGGCCGCGTCGGTTCGAGCCGGACCGAGGCAACACCGGCAGGTTGGGGCTGGCTCGGAGCGTTCGGCGCACCTTGGCGGCGGTTCACGCGAACGGGTGGTTGTTGGGGCCGGTTACCCGAATTCACCCGTTCGGGACGACCCCATTTGGCCCTGGTCAAAGATCTGGAGCCACTCGCTCCCGATTTCGCTCCTAAACAGCGTTCACCAAGATCGCAAAGTTACCGTTTCGTGACCAACTCAAGATCAACCCTGCAACGCGAAAGAGCCCGCTGACCTGGGCTTATACCCAGAGCCAGCGGGCTCCTTCAGACCGTCGGGACGACAGGATTTGAACCTGCGACCCCTTGACCCCCAGTCAAGTGCGCTACCAAACTGCGCCACGTCCCGGCCGCATCCCGTTGTGGGGTGCTCGCATAGCTTAGCGCACCCCCAACGGGCCCCCGACAGCGGCCCCCCGGTTGTGGATCTGGAGGGGGTGCAGAGGTCCGCGGGTGGGCGGACCTCTGCGGTTCCCCTCGGTCTGATCCTGCTCCCCCGGATCGACGCCTGCTCACTATGCGTTGGCCGGGTTTCGTGCACTACCGCCGAAAGTCGAGTCATCTTTGTCAACTTTCGACTGAGTCGGCGGGGTGAGGGGCAGGGTGGCGGTGAGGGTGAAGGTGTCCTTGTCTTGGCTGGTGGTGAGGGTGCCGCCTACCAGGCGCATGCGTTCGGACAGGCCGGTTAGGCCCTTGCCGCCCTCGGTGGGGGGTGGGGGTGCGCTGGAGGGCCGGCCGTTGGTGACCTTGATGGTCAGGGTGTTGGTGGTGTTGGTCAGGCGGACCTGGACGGGGGCGCCTGGGGCGTGCTTGGTGACGTTGGTGAGGGCCTCTTGGACGACTCGGAAGGCGGCTCGGCTGATGGACGGAGGTAGGGGGAGTGTGGTGCGGTCGTCCAGGCGGATGGGGAGGCCGGCTGCCTTTGTCCTGTCCACGAGGGTGGGGATGTCGGCGTCGGTCTGGGGTGGGTCGGTGTTGAGGAGGCCCAGGGCCGTTCGCATCTCGGAGAGGGACTCCTTGGCCAGCGAACGCAGGCGTTGAGCGGTTTCGCGGGTGGTGGGGTCCGTGGTGGTGGCGGCCAGGGCTGCGGATTCCACGGCTATGAGGGTGGTGTGGTGGCCTACCGCGTCGTGGATCTCTCGGGCGATCCGGGCTCGTTCGGAGGCCCTGGCCGACTGCTCTTGGGCCTCCAGCTCGGCTGCTCTCGCGCCGGCGGCCTCGTGGAGGCTGGCGGTGAGTTTGTGGCGGGTGGTGATCAAGGCGCCCAGCGCTGTGGGGGCGCCGGACATGAAGAGGGTGAAGGTGTAGGTCAGGAGGACGCCGCCGGGGGTCAGGTGTTGGGTGGCGACCACCAGGGTGGCGGGGAGGGTGGTCGTGAGGGTGGCGGCGATGGCCATCGTCCTGGTGGAGGACGTGCGGCCCAGGTGGTAGAGGGCGACGACTGTGGGGGGCCAGCCCAGGCCGCCTAGCAGGGCCGGTAGGCAGAGGATCAAGGTGGGGAAGGGCCAGCGGCGGCGGAGGGGAAGGAGTACGCACGCTGCCAGGGCTGTGGGGATGGACCAGGAGTAAGGGACCTGGTCGGCCAGCAGGACCATCGCGGCGGGGATGGTGATGGCCAGGAGTTCGATGATGAAGATCACCATGTGCCGCCTACCTGGTGGGCGACCAAGGCGGCTTGGACTCGGTTCTCCACGCCCAGCTTGGTGAGGACCGTGGAGACGTAGCTCTTGACGGTGGCTTCGCTCAGGCCCAGCTCGGCGGCGATGGTGCTGTTGGACTGGCCGTTGGCGATCAACGCCAGGACCTGGCGTTCTCGGGCGCTCAACGAGTTCAAGTGCGGGTTGTCGCGTAGGCGGCCTGCCCCCCGGAGCTTGGGGAGCAGGCGGGCGGTGATCCTCGGGTCCAGGACGGCGCCGCCTGCCGCCAGGTCCAGCACTGCGCGGACCAGGGCGTCGGGTTCGGCGTCTTTCAGCAGGAAGCCCTGGGCTCCTAGTTCCAACGCGGTGGTGACGTAGTCGTCCAGGTCGAACGTGGTCAGGACGGCGACCGCCGGCGGGGACGTCCACGCCAGGAGGGCGCGCAGCGCGGACAGGCCGTCCATGCCGGGCATCTGCACGTCGACCAGCGCCACGTCGGGGCGGTGGCGGCGGACGGCGTCCAGCAGGCCCGCCCCGTCGGCCGCCTCGCCCACGACCTCGACGCGCCCGTCCGCCTCCAGCAGCACCCGCAGGCCTCGACGCAGCAGGGGCTCGTCGTCCGCGAGGACCAATCGCACCGGCACGTCGTCAGGCAACCGCATTCCGCATGCCGGGGCAACCGATCACTTCCGCGGCTTCTTCTCCCGCACGCGCACCGAGATCCGCACCGGGCTGCCCTCGAAGCCGAACTCCTCGCGCAGCTTGCGCTCGATGAACCGCCGGTACCCGGCCTCCAGGAACCCGGTGGTGAACAGCACGAACGTCGGCGGGCGGGTGCCCGCCTGGGTGGCGAAGAGCACCTTGGGCTGCTTGCCGCCGCGCACCGGCGGCGGGGTGGCGGCGATCAGGTCGCTCAGCCACGAGTTCAGCCGTCCGGTCGGCACGCGGGTGTCCCACGAGGTCAGCGCAGTGCGCAGCGCGGGCGCGAGCTTGCGCACGGCCCGGCCGGTCAGTGCCGAGATGTTGATCCGCTCCGCCCACGGCACCCGCACCAGGCCGCGTTCCAGCTCGCGCACCATGGCGTGCCGCCGGTCCTCGTCCACCAGGTCCCACTTGTTGAACGCCAGCACGCACGCGCGCCCCGACTCCACGACCATCGTCAGCACCCGCAGGTCCTGCTCGCTGATCGGCTCGGACGCGTCCAGCAGCACGACCGCCACCTCGGCGGACTCGATGGCCGCCTTGGTGCGCAGCGACGCGTAGTACTCGGCGCCGGAGGCGAAGTTCACGCGCTTGCGCAGGCCCGCCGTGTCGACGAACCGCCACACCTCGTCGTCCAGCTCGACCAGCGAGTCGACCGGGTCGACGGTGGTGCCCGCGACCGAGTCGACCACCGACCGCTCCTCGCCGGTCAGCCGGTTGAGCAGCGACGACTTGCCCACGTTGGGCCGCCCGACCAGCGCGACCCGCCGGGGACCGCCCGCGCCGGAGGCGAACGTGTCGCGCGGCGTCTCGGGCAGGGCGTCCAGGATCTTGTCGAGCATGTCGCCGGACCCGCGCCCGTGCAGACCGGACACCGGGATCGGCTCGCCCAGCCCCAGCGACCACAGCGCGGCCACGTCGCCCATCACGCGCTCGTCGTCGACCTTGTTGGCCACCAGCAGCACGGGCCGCTTGGACTTGCGCAGCACCCGCACCGCGGCTTCGTCGGTGGCCGTCGCGCCGACGGTCGCGTCCACCACGAACAGGATCGCGTCGGCGGTCGACATGGCCAGCTCCGCCTGTGCGGCGACCGACGCGTACATGCCGGTGGCGTCGGGCTCCCAGCCGCCGGTGTCCACCACGGTGAACTTCCGGCCGCTCCACAGCGCGTCGTACGCCACGCGGTCCCGGGTCACGCCCGGCACGTCCTGCACGACCGCCTCGCGGCGGCCGATGATCCGGTTGACCAGCGTGGACTTGCCCACGTTCGGCCGGCCGACCACGGCCAGCACGGGCTGCGGTACGCCGCCGCCCTCGTCACCGTCGATCGACTCGTCGTCGAACGCGGTCCACTCGGACTCGTCCGCCCACGTGCCGTCCAAGTCCGTCATCGCGTCTCTCCACTCCGCCTGCTGTCCAGCTCGGCCACCAGCGTGGCCAAGCGGTCGCGGACCTGCTCGGTGGCCTTCTCCAGCGCCTGCCGACCCTTGTCGGAAGGCAGCTCGAAGGGCTCACCCACCAGCACGTCCACCACCGGTCGGAACCTTCGCCCGGTCCCGGGTGGGCGCAGGGTGCCCCGCGTCGCGACCGGCACGACCACCGCACCGGTCGTCCGCGCCAGCCACGCCGCGCCCTGCTGCGCCTGCGCCACGTCGCCCGCGCCGCGCGTGCCCTCGGGGAACACCCCGACGACACCACCGGCACGCAGCACGCCCTGCGCCGCGAGCAGCGGCGCGCGGTCGGGTTCGCCGCGGCGGACGGCCAGCTGGCCGATCCGGCGCAGGCCCCACCCGGCGACGCCGCGGAACATCTCCTGCTTGATCAAGAAGACCACACGACGGGGCAGTACGCCGAAGAGGACCGGCCCGTCGACCATCGAGCTGTGGTTCGCGACCACCACGACCGGGCCGCGCCGGGGGAACCGGTCCCGCCCGGACACCCGCACCCGGAACGCCCACGCGAACGGCCCCCGCGCGATCCAACGACCGACGTCGGTCAGCCACGGCCAACCGCCTTCGGGCAGCGCCCCGCTCACCCACCCACCGCCACGACCCGCAACCCGCGCTCCTCGACCAGGTCGAGCAGGGCGGCGACGACACCGGGCAGGTCCAACGGCGTGGTGTCCAGCTCCACCGCGTCCTCGGCCAGCCGCAACGGCGACACCTGCCGGGACGAGTCGTAGGCGTCCCGCCGCTGCACGTCGGCGAGCGTGGCGTCCACGGTGGACTCCCGGCCGGACGCGTTGTCCTGCTTGGTCCGCCGCTGGGCGCGCGCCTGCGCGTCCGCGGTCAGGTAGACCTTCAGCTCGGCGTTCGGCGCGACGACCGTGCCGATGTCCCGGCCTTCGACCACGATGCCGCCCGCATTCTCCAGGGCGTCCGCGATGATCGCGCGCTGCTGCTCGACCAGCAGCTCCCGCACCTGCTTGACGGCCGACACCGGCGACACGGCGAGGGTGACCTCGGGACCGCGGATCTCCGCGCCGACGTCCACGCCGTCCACCAGGGTGCGCGAGTCCTCGGGGTCGTCGGTCTGCGTGAGCTTCACCGCACGCGCGACCTCGGTGACCCGCTCGGCGTCCGTCGGGTCGACCCCGGCGCGCAGCACGGCCAGCGTGATCGCCCGGTACATCGCCCCGGTGTCCAGGTAGCGGGCGCGCAGGGTCGCCGCGAGTCGGCGCGCGGCGGAGGACTTGCCGGTGCCGGACGGCCCGTCGAGGGCCACCACGCCACGCAGCTCACCGTGTCCCACCGGGGGTCTCCTCACTCGAACGGACGGTCAACCCCACAATTGTGCCTGGTGCGGCGCGTCACACCCTTACCGGCTCAGGTCCGTGCGCAATCCGGCCGCACCGCGCAGGTACACGTGCTTGACCGAACCACGCGGCAAGTCGGTCTCGACATGGGCCAACAGCCGGATCACGCGGGGCATCGCCCCCGGAACGTCGATCTCGGTCGCCGAAAGCAACGGCACATCCGCCAGCCCAGCCATCCGAGCCGCATAGGCCGGGAACTCCGACACAACGTCCGGCGTAGCCGTCAGCACGACACTGATCAGGTCCTCCGACGTCAGCCCGTTGCGCTCCAGCACCTCGCGCACCAGCTCCGCCGTCGCCTCCAGCACCTGCTCGCGCTCGTCCGCGTCGATCTGGGTCGCACCGCGAATCGCCCTCACCGCCATGCACCCGAGACTAGGTCAGGTCGGCCAACAGCAGCCCGCTGCGCGGCTTGGGGGTGAAGTACGTGCTCTTCCGGGGCATTCGACCACCCCGAGCGTGCACAGCCAGTACATCCTCCAGCGGCACGGGCGCGATCAACAGCACCGCATCGGCGTCCAGCGGCACCCCGGCCGTGACCGGGTGCACGCAGGGGCTCTCCGGATCCAACCCCAACGCCTCCTCCAACAACACCGACTCCACGAACGCGTGATCCACTCCCACCGAGGGCAGGGAAACCCGCAACGCCCGCGCCCCCGACACCGCGACCACCACCCCGGGTGACGGCCGAGCCGACACGTCGGCCCACTCCACCCCCACCCCCGCGGACCGCCACGCCGCCGCCAGGTCCTCCAACGACAACCCGGTCCCCACCAACGCCCGGTGGATCGGCCCCACCCGCAGGTCCGGACCGGCCGTGACCAGCGCCAACAACCCCGGCAACCCGGCCGCCGCCGCGGCCGCCACCCGGTGGTTCCCGTCGGCGACCATCAACGGGTGGGCACCGGCGGCCGCCAGCAGAGCGTCCTGGCGCGGGCCGGGCCCCTCCAGCCACAGCCAGTGCCGCCGCCCGCTCGGGTCCACCATCGACACGTCCGCCGGCGCGTCCACGCCGGCCACCAGCCGGGTCAGCTCGGACGCCCCCACCGGCACGAGCAGCGCCGCGCTGGTCACGCACCCCAACCCCGACAGCACCCGCGCCCGCTCGGCGACCACGTCCGGGTAGACGTCCTCGGTGTGCCCGACCGCCGCCGGGTCGGCCATGCACAGCAGCCCGTAAGCCGTCCCGTCCGGCCCGTCCACCCGGTAGGGCGCGACGACGTCGTGCACCCGCCGGTACGCCGTCCGGCACAGGTGGGCCAGCTCGTCCCGGGCCCCGTCCAAAGCGTCCACCAGGCTCAACCCGGCGGCCAGGGCGGCGGGCGTGCGGTGCGGGTGCTGGACGGCCAGCAGGGTCCGGCCCCGGGACGCGGCCAGCGCCTCGACCACCCGCTCCGGCTCGGCGAACTCGTCCACGTCCGGTCCCGGGACGCGGTCCCGCACCACCCAGCCGCTGCGCACGGCCCTCACCCGATCACTCATGACGACTACTATCGATCTCATGAACGTCGAGGTCACGCCCTTGCCGGGAATCGGTACCCGCCAGGACTTCATGATCCGCGCGGGCCGCCGGATCGGGGTCATCACCCACCGGGACGGCAAGTTCGAGCTGATCGTGTCCAGCAAGGACGACCCCGACAACTGCTCGGCCTCGATAGCGCTGACCCCGGCGGAGGCGGGCACCCTCGCGGGCCTGCTCGGCGCGCCGCAGCTCGTCGCGCACCTGGAGGAGCAGCACCGCGACGTCGCGGGCATCTCGACCAGGCAGTTCCCGATCGTGCCCGGCTCGACCTTCGACGGCCGCACGCTCGGCGAGACCGAGCTGCGCACCCGCACCGGCGCGTCCATCGTGGCCGTGGTGCGCGCCGGCTCGGTGCACCCGTCGCCGCGCCCGGACTTCGTGTTCGAAGGTGGTGACCTGGTCGTCGTGGTGGGCACCGCGGACGGCCTGGCGAAGACAGCGGACATCCTGGACGGCTGAGCACTTGCCCAACACCGCGATCGCACTGGTCCAACTCGGCGCCGTCTTCTTCGGCCTCGGCCTGCTGGGCAAGCTGGCCTGGCGCATCGGCATCTCGCCGATCCCCCTCTACCTGATCGGCGGCCTGGCGTTCGGCCAGGGCGGGATCGTGCCGCTGCACGGCATCGAGGACTTCACGCACATCGCGAGCGAGATCGGCGTGATCCTGCTGCTGCTCCTGCTGGGCCTGGAGTACTCGGCGGCGGAGCTGGTGACCGGCCTCAAGCGGTCGTGGACGGCCGGGGTGGTGGACATCGTCCTCAACGCCGCTCCCGGCGCCATCGCCGCGCTGATCCTCGGTTGGGGGCCGGTCGGCGCGCTCGCGATGGCGGGCGTCACCTACATCTCCTCCTCCGGGATCATCGCCAAGGTGCTCGGCGACCTGGGCCGGCTGGGCAACCGGGAGACGCCGGTCGTGCTGTCGGTGCTGGTCTTCGAGGACCTGGCGATGGCGGTCTACCTGCCGATCCTGACCGCCGTGCTGGCGGGCGTGAGCTTCCTGGGCGGGTTGAGCGCGGTCGGCATCTCGCTGCTGGCCATCACCGTCGTGCTGATCATCGCTCTCCGCTTCGGCAAGTACGTCTCCGCGCTGGTGGACAGCCCGGACCCCGAGGTGTTCCTGCTCAAGGTGCTCGGCGCGGCGCTGCTCGTGGCCGGGGTCGCCGCGCAGCTGCAGGTGTCGGCGGCGGTGGGCGCGTTCCTGCTCGGAATCGCGATCTCCGGGTCGACCGCGGAGAACGCCACGCGAATGCTGGAACCGCTGCGTGATCTTTTCGCCGCGATGTTCTTCGTCGTCTTCGGGTTGAACACCGACCCGACCTCCATTCCACCCGTGTTGGGATTGGCGATCGCGTTGGCGGTCGTGACGACGCTGACCAAGGTCGCCACCGGGTGGTGGGCGGCCAAGCGGCAGGGCATCGGCCGGCTGGGGCGGGCGCGGGCCGGTGCGGCGCTGGTCGCGCGGGGTGAGTTCTCCATCGTGATCGCGTCGCTGGCGGTCGCGTCGGGCGGCGTGGACGGCGAGCTGGCGGCGTTGGCGACGGCGTACGTGTTGTTGATGGCGGTCCTCGGGCCGGTTGCGGCGCGTGTTGTCGAACCGCTCGCAAAATTCACCCGAAAGCGTGGAACAGAACCGGCTACCGCCTGATCTGTATCTCGATCCGACAACGTCTCTCCGGTATGGCATAAACACCCACGAACGGCCGCTTGAGCGTGAGCGCGTCACGGGGTTAAACCTGACTGCCCAACCCCGAGAGAGGGGTCGTCATGTCCGAACCGACCGACACCACGACCGGCCGCTACCTCGTCCTCCTGGAGGACGGGTCGGTCGCCGCGAGCGCCCGCGAACTGTCGAGCGTGGCCGGCATCCGCACCGCGAGCGCGCTCGAAGGCGCGACCGCCGAGTCGCTGGGGACCGTGGACGGCGTCATCTACCCGAACGTCGGCGTCGCCGTGGTCAACGCCCAGCCCGACCAGGTCAACGCCCTGGCCGCCGCCGCCGAGTCGCCCGGCCCCATCGCCCTGGTGGAGCCCGAGCGCGTGGTCCAGGCCCTGACCGCACCCGCGCAGGAGGCCGTGGAAGCCGCCGTGGACGAGTCCGTGTTCACGTGGGGCTTGCAGGCCGTGGGCGCGAACATCAGCACCGCGACCGGCAAGGGCATCCGCGTGGCCGTCCTGGACACCGGTTTCACCGTGGACCACCCGGACTTCGCCGGCCGCACCGTGCTGACCCAGTCGTTCATCACCGGCGAGACCGTGGACGACGCGCACGGCCACGGCACCCACTGCATCGGCTCCGCCACCGGCCCGCGCAAGCCCGCCACCGGCGGTCCCGGCTACGGCGTGGCCTACGAGGCCGAGATCTACGCGGGCAAGGTGCTGTCCAACGCGGGCTTCGGCTCGGACGGCGGCATCCTCGCCGGCCTCGACTGGGCCATCACCAACGGCTGCGCGGTCATCTCCATGTCGCTGGGCTCGGCCGTGCGCCCCGGCACGCCGTACTCGCAGATCTACGAGACCGTGGCGCAGCGCGCGATGTCCAAGGGCACGCTGATCGTGGCGGCGGCGGGCAACGAGAGCCGTCGACCGGACAAGATCGCCCCGGTCGGTCACCCGGCCAACTGCCCGTCCATCCTGGCCGTGGGCGCCATCGACGACCAGCGGGCCATCGCGTTCTTCTCGTGCGGCACGGTCGACACGGTCGGCCAGGTCGATGTGGTCGCTCCCGGCGTCAACGTGTACTCCAGCTGGAACGGCAAGACCACCGACACCCAGCACAAGCGCATCCAGGGCACCAGCATGGCGACCCCGCACGTGGCGGGCGTGGCCGCGCTGATGGCGCAGCACTACAACGCGCGCGGCTGGGAGCTGTGGGCACGCCTGATGCAGTCGGCCCGGCGGCTCGGCCTGCCCGCCACCGACGTCGGCGCGGGCCTGGTCCAGGCGCCCTGACGTGGTGCCCGTCGCGGTCACCGTCGCGGACGGTGTGGACGCCTCGACCGTCGTCCCGGCCCTCCAACGGGTCGGGATGGCGGTCGACCGCGTGCTGGACGCGCTGGGCGTGGTGACCGGCAGCGCGCCGGAGGACGCGGTGGCCGCGCTGCGCGAGGTGCCCGGCGTGGCCCACGTCGAGCGGCAGCGGCAGGTGGGCCTACCAGGGGTTTGAACCGACCACCTCGGGTAACCGGTTCGGTGAGACGAACCACTCCCCCCGAGGAGGTCGAACGATGAACGCCCTGCTTGCCGTGCAGACGGCGCAGGCCCAAGGGATCGGTGAGGCCACCGGTGACGCCTTGCGGTCCGTGGTGACGTTCCTGCCGAAGCTGGTCGGGTTCCTGCTCGTCCTGCTGATCGGGTGGATCGTGGCCCGCCTGCTCCGCACGGCCGTGAACAAGGTGCTGGAACGCGTCCACTTCGACCGCGCCGTGCAGCGGGGCGGCATCGGGGACGCGCTGTCCCGGACGCGGTTCGACGCGTCCGGCCTGGTGGCGCAGATCGTGTACTACGCGGTCCTGCTGATCGCGCTCCAGATCGCGTTCGGGCTGTTCGGGTCGAACCCGGTGAGCAACCTGCTGACCGAGATCGTGGCCTGGCTGCCGCGCGCGATCGTGGCGATCGTGATCATCGTGGTGGCTGCGGCCATCGCACGGGCCGTGAAGGACGTCGTGTCCCGTGCCCTGGGCGGCCTGTCCTACGGTCGGATGGTCGCCAACGTGGCGTCGTGGTTCATCATCGGTCTGGGCGTGATCGCGGCCCTGAACCAGATGGGCATCGCGACCACCGTCACCATGCCGATCCTGATCACCCTGCTGGCCACCATCGGCGGCATCGCCGTCGTGGGCGTCGGCGGCGGCCTGGTGAAGCCGATGCAGCAGCGCTGGGAGGGCTGGCTGACCAAGGCGGAAACCGAGGTCCCGCAGGCGAAGGCCCAGGCCGAGGCCTACCAGCGCGGCCGCGAGGACGTCCGCCGCACAGCCGAGGCCCCCACCCAGCAGGTGCCCCGCCCGACCGAGACCCCGGCCCACGCGGCCTCGCGCTCGGGCGCTTCCGGTGCCGCCGGCGCTCCGGGCTTCTCCGGCACTCCCGGCACTCCCGGCGGTCCCGGCACCTCCGGCACTCCGGGCACTTCCGGTGCCACCGGCACGCCGCCGCCCACCACCCAGAACATGCCCACGCCTCCAGCCGGGTCGCCGGTCCAGCCCCAACCGCGCCCCGGCCAGTACCCGCCGCCGACGCAGTAACCGGTGGCACCGAACCGGGACGGTGGGCCAGTCACCGTCCCGGTTCCGCCACGCCCAGCCTCACTTCCCCCGACCGGTCTTCTCCTGGAGCCGGTCGATGAGCTGCGAGGCCTCGACCTTGGTCAGCTCAGCAGGCACTTCCTCACCGGCTTCCTGGGCGAGGGTGTGCAGGTAGGACTCCTGGGGCCCGGTCATCGGCTCGTCACCGGTCGTCCAGTCCTCGGGGTCCTTCTCGGGGGTCCGGTTCACGACGTCTCCCTTCACTCGAACGCCCGTTCGAGGTACCCGGGAACCCACCGAACCAACCCCCGCAGGCCACCCCCACCAACCCTGCCGCGCCGCAGGCGCACGCCCGAAGGGCCACGCTTTCGCCGTGCTGCCAAGCCCACGGGAAGGGCCTCGGTTTCTTTCCCCGTCCGGCCTGGGCGCAGCCCAACCGCGCTTGGCCCGTTTCCGCAACCAGCTTTACCGGTTGCGGAAACGGGCCAAGGGTGGTTGCCTCCGGCAGGCCGGACGGGGAAAGAAACCGACGCCCTTCCACCCCCGGGGGCCTGCCCAGCGGCGAGCGTCCGCTTTTCGCTTTTGGCTTTCGCTTTTGATCTTGAGAGCGAAAGATCAAGCTTCCAAGGCGAGTTCCGGCTCATCGGACCGCCGAGCCAGATCACAGACAGCGGCCAACCTCAACGTCGTCCAGTCCGCGTGCGCCCACTCCACGATCGACGGCAACGACCACCCGTGCGCCGCCGCCTCGTCCAGCACGCCGCGCGCGTACCCGGCCAACAACACCGCCGCCGCTGCCGCCGGCGCGCCGTACGCGAGGATGTCGCGCACGGATGCCGCGTGTTGGTCGATCGCCGCGACCACGCCCACCGGGGCCAGTGCCGACGTCGCCATGCCGATTTCGCCGCCGAGTCGGTCCAGGAACCGTCGGGCGGCCAGGTCCCGCCATCCACTCACAAGCCCGACACCCTACGCTGTGCGGGGCGGTCGACCCACCATCGAACATCTGTTCTAGGATCAACGGCCGGGTCGAGCCGGAGGCAGAGAGGAAACGAGAACGTGCAGGCGGACACGCTCGTGGAGCAAGAAGACCAGGTGGACGCCGCGCAGGCGCCCACGCAGCAGGAGGAGGCGCCCGCCACCCCGGAGGCGCCCGCCACCACCGAGGCGCCCGCGCCCAAGCCCGCGAAGGCCAAGGCGACCAAGAGCACGGCGAAGAAGACCCGCACGGTCGAGCTGACGCTGACCGTCACCGGCACCGCCGACGGCGAGTGGCAGGCCGACCTGGTGCACGGCACCAAGCGGGTCGTGCAGGGGCTGTCCATCTCGGCGGCGGCCGTGTCCAAGGCGGCCAAGGAGCTGCACGAGGACATCGCCGGCGGCATCGACGAGGTCATCGAGGCCGCTCGGGCCCAGCACCGCACCCGCATGGAGGAGCTGGAAGCCGAGCTGGCGAAGGTCAAGGCCGCACTGGCCGAGCTGAGCGAGTGAGCGACCCGGCCGGTGGGCCGACCACGACCCACCGGCCGGGACCACTCACAAGAAGACAGCACTAGCGCGACGGGTCCAGCACCAACTTGCCCGTGGTCCGCCGCGACCGCAGGTCCTCATGGGCCCGGCGCACCTCCGACAGCCCGTACTCGCCACCCGCGACCGCCCGCAGCTCCCCGGCCTCCACCAGCGCGAACAGCTCGCTCATCGCGCGGTGCACGACCCGGCCGGGCAGCTTGAACGCGTGCGGCAGCCACATCCCGGCGATGGCCGTCGAGTGCACCAGCAGCTTGCCCAGGTCCACCGGCGACGGCCGTTCCCGGCTGGCCATCCCGTAGAACGCGAGCCGCCCGAACGGGGCCAGCGCCGCCACGCTCTGGTCGGTCACCGCGCCACCGGTCATGTCCAGCACGACGTCCACGCGCCGGCCGCCGTTGGCCTCGCGCAGCGCCGCGGTCATGTCCTCGGCCGTCGAGTCCACGGCCACGTCCGCGCCCAGGTCCAGCGCCAGCTTCCGCTTGTCCTCGCTGCTCGCGGTCGCGATGACCCGGCCCGCGCCCCACTTCTTGGCCAGCTGCACGGCGATCGACCCGACCCCGCCCGCGGCGGCGTGCACGACCACGGACTCCCCCGGCTCCAGGTGCACGCTCTTGCGCAGCAGCAGCCACGCCGTCGCGCCCTGCACGACCATGCTCAGCGCGGTCACGTCGTCCACGGCGTCGGGCACGTCGAACGCGGTCGCCTCGGGCACGGCCGCCTTCTCCGCGTACCCGCCGAAGTTGGTCAGCGCCACGACCCGGCGGCCGTCCGGCGTGCGGCCCACGACCTCGCCGCCGGGCACCAGCGGCAGCTCCATCCTGGCGAGGTAGGAGTTCTCGGCCTGGTGGGTGTCGGCGTAGTTCAGGCCCGCGCGGCTGACGTCGACGAGGAGTTCGCCCGGACCGGCGACCGGGTCGGGCAGCTCGACCTCGGTGAGCACCTCGGGGCCGCCGAACTCGGTGATCTGGATGGCACGCAACGGATTTCAGCCTTCCTGGGACGGGTCGTGCAGGGTGACGCGCTGCCCGGACGCGGTGCGCGGGCCGGGCGGGTTGGGGAACGTGAACGGCTCGCTGGGCCGGCCCGCCTGGACGTACCAGCACTGGCCGGTGCCGCCGGACCGCAGCACGGCGACGTAGGCGTCCACCACGTCGTCCACGGTCAGGATGGGCATCCCGGCGGACTCCAGCGCCTCCTTGAACCCCGCGATGATGTTGGTGTCGGCGAACGCGGGGCACACGGCGTTGACGGTGACGCCGTCGCCGGCCAGCGTCGGCCCGAGCGCCCGCACCAACCCCACGACGGCGGCCTTGTTGGCACCGTAAACCGGGTCCATCGGCATCGCCATCAGACCGGCCATGCTGGCCGTGGCCACGATGTGCCCGCCGCCGCGCGCCTTCAACGCCGGCAGGGCCGCGTGCACGCCGTAGACGACGCCGTCGAGGTTGATGCCCATGACCCGGCGGTACCGGTCGGGGTCGAAGTCGTCGCCGAGGCCGAAACCGGTGGCGATGCCCGCGTTGAGCACGGCGATGTCCAGCCCGCCGAACGCCTCGACGGCCTGGGCGACCGCCTGCTCGCTGTGCCGGGGGTCGCTGACGTCGCAGAGCACGAACAGCCCGTCGACCTCGTCGGCCACGGCCTTGCCGCCGTCGACGTCCACGTCCGCCACGACGACCTGCGCGCCCAGACCGGCGAGTCTGCGGGCCACCCCCGCGCCGATGCCGTTCGCGCCGCCGGTGACCCAAGCGACCTTGCCCTCGAACTCCATCCGCGCCTCCCTTGGCGACATTCCGACCAGTCGGTATGGTCGTCCCACCGGGCTGTGGCGTCAAGCCGTGTCGGCCGGTAGTTTCCAAGCGCTTGCTTAGCTCGGTTCCAGTGCTTAGCCCGTATCAAGGAGGATTTCGTGGCCGAGACCAACGCACGGGTGGCCATCGTCACCGGCGCGGCGCGCGGCATCGGCGCGGCCGTGGCGACCCGGCTCGCGCAGGACGGCTTCGCCGTCGCGGTGCTGGACCTCAACGAGGAAGGCTGCGCCGACGTCGTCGGCAAGATCAACGCCTCCGGTGGCCGGGCGCTGGCCGTGGGCGTGGACGTGGGCGACAGCGCGTCGGTCGACGCCGCCGTGCAGCGGGTCGCCGACGAGCTGGGCGCGCCGACCGTGCTGGTCAACAACGCCGGCATCCTGCGCGACAACCTGCTGTTCAAGATGACCGACGACGACTGGGACGCGGTCATGACCGTGCACCTGCGCGGCTCGTTCCTGATGAGCCGGGCGGTGCAGAAGTTCCAGACCGAGGCCAAGTGGGGCCGGATCGTCAACATGTCCAGCACGTCCGCGCTGGGCAACCGCGGCCAGGCCAACTACGCCGCCGCCAAGGCCGGCTTGCAGGGCTTCACCAAGACGCTGGCGATCGAGCTGGGCAAGTTCGGCGTCACGGTCAACGCCATCGCGCCGGGCTTCATCGAGACCGACATGACCGCCGCCACCGCCGCCCGCGTCGGCGTGGACTTCGAGGACTTCAAGAAGGGCGCGGCGGCGATGATCCCGGTCGGCCGCACCGGCACCCCCGAGGACATCGCGCACACCGCGTCGTTCCTGGTCAGCGAGGGCGCCGGGTTCGTGTCCGGCCAGGTCATCTACGTCGCCGGCGGACCGAAGGACTGAGGATGAGGACCTTCGCGAACCTGGACGAGTACGCCGCCGCCAAGGGCGAGCACCTGGGCTTCGGGCCGTGGCACGAGGTCACCCAGCAGGAGATCAACCTGTTCGCCGACGCGACCGGCGACCACCAGTGGATCCACGTCGACCTGGAGAAGGCGGCGGCGGGCCCGTTCGGCGCGCCGGTCGCGCACGGGTACCTGACGCTGTCGCTGATCCCCTTGCTGGTGCGGGACATCTACACCGTGCAGGGCCTGTCGATGGGCGTGAACTACGGCCTGAACAAGGTCCGCTTCCCCACGCCGGTCAAGGTCGGGTCGCGCATCCGGGCCGGGGCGGAGCTGACCGAGATCACCGACATGGCGCAGGGCAAGCAGGCCGTGGTGAAGGTGGTCGTGGAGATCGACGGCGAGCCGAAGCCGGCGTGCGTGGCCGAGACGGTCGTACTGCTGGTGCCGTGAGCTCCTCAGGGCGCGCCCGGGAACCACAGCCTGGGCGTGCCCTGGTCGGTCCGGTGCCGTGGGACAGATGAAGCGCCGGCTGGAGGCCCGACGGAGGCCCAGCGCGTCAGGGGCGCAGGGAGCCCAGCAGCAGGTCGGCGTAGTGGCGGCCGATCTCCTTGGCGGACAACGGACCCGTGGTGTGGTACCAGGTGCCCAGGTGGTGGACCGTGCCGAAGAAGAAGTGCACGGTCACGTCCGCCGGCACGTCCGTCCGGAAGACCCCTGCCTCCTGCCCCTCCTCCACCAGCGACCGGAACCGCTCGTGGTAGCGCCGCCGCTCGGCGCGCATGGCCCGCCGCTTGGCCTCGGGCAGCTGGTCGGCCGACCGGAAGTACACCTTGGCCTGGTCGAAGTTCTCCACCGAGGTCACCACGACGTCCGCCGCGACGGCGTGCAGCCGCTCGGCGACCGGCCCCGGCCCGGAGGCGATCGCCTCCAGCCGCTCGGTCTGCATCCGCAGCAGGCTGCCGTAGATCTCCTGGAGCAGGTCGTCCTTGGACCCGAAGTAGTGGTACATCGCGCCCTTGGTGACCCCGGCCAAGTCCACGATCTCCTGCACCGCCACGCGGTCGTAGCCCTTGTCGGCGAACAACCTGGTGGCCGCCCCGATCAGCCGTTCCGGCACAGATGCCATGCCGAGCAGCATAAACGGCCGAACGGGGCCACCACGCCAACGAGCGCCCAGGTGGGACGGGTCAGCCGCCGAGG
This sequence comes from Saccharothrix variisporea, assembly GCF_003634995.1. GTDB lineage: Bacteria > Actinomycetota > Actinomycetes > Mycobacteriales > Pseudonocardiaceae > Actinosynnema > Actinosynnema variisporeum. Next base: position 3,163,294 of record NZ_RBXR01000001.1, read on the forward strand.
GTGACGCCGCCGTCCACGACCAGGGTGGTGCCGGTGGTGTAGCCGCCCGCGGCCGACGCGAGGAACACCACCGCCGCGGCCAGCTCCTCCGGGTCGCCGGCGCGGCCGATCGGGAGCCGCCCGATGTGGGCGTCCAGGTAGCCGTCGGGGTACTGGTCGGTCATCTCCGAGGCGAAGAACCCGGGCGCGACCGCGTTCACCCGGATGCCCTTGCGCCCGGTCCACTGCTGCGCCAGGTCGCGGGTCAGGCCGATCAGGCCCGCCTTGGACGCCGCGTACGCCGCCTGCGGCAGACCACCGGACACCAGCCCGAGCACGCTGGAGATGTTGACGATCGACCCACCGTTGGTCATCACCGCGGCGGCGGCCTGGGCCATCCAGTACGCGCCGTTGAGGTTGACGTCCATGACGCCCAGGAACTGCTCGGGCGTCTCCTTCGAGGCGGGCACCGCCGACGCCACGCCGGCGTTGTTCACCAGCACCCGCACGTCGCCGAACTCGGCGGCGGCGCGGGCGACCTCGCGGCAGTCGTCGGGCTGGGCCACGTCCGCGCGCACGATCAGCGCACGCCGGCCCGCGGCCTCGACCAGGGCGGCGGTCTCCTTGAGCTTGTCGACCCGCCGCGCGGCCAGCACGACGTCCGCGCCGGCCTCCGCCAGGCCCTTGGCGAACGCCACCCCCAGGCCGGAGGACGCGCCGGTGACGATCGCGGTCTGGCCGTCGAGGCGGAACTTGTCGAGGATTCCCATCAGCTACAGCCTTTCCAGGATGATCGCCATGCCCTGCCCGCCGCCGACGCACATGGTCTCCAGGCCGAACTGCGCGTCCCGGGCCTGCATCCCGTTGATCAGGGTGGTCATGATGCGGGCGCCGGTCGAGCCGAACGGGTGCCCGAGCGCGATGGCGCCGCCGTGCACGTTGAGGCGGTCGATGTCGATGCCCAGCGCCCGCTGGCTGCCCAGCACCTGCACGGCGAAGGCCTCGTTGATCTCGACCAGGTCGATGTCGCCGATGGACATCCCGGCGTGCGCAAGCGCTTGCAGGGTCGCGTCCACCGGGCCGAGGCCCATGATCTCCGGGCTCAGGCCGGACACGCCCGTGGCCACGATGCGCGCCAACGGGGTGAGGCCCAGTTCGCGGGCACGCGTGTCGCTCATGATGACCACGGCCGCCGCGCCGTCGTTGAGGGGGCAGCAGTTGCCCGGCGTGACCGTCCCCTGTGGACGGAAGGACGGCTTGAGCGCCTGCACCGCTTCGAGCGTGACGCCGGCGCGCGGGCCGTCGTCCGTGCTGACGACCGTGCCGTCGGGCAGGGTGACCGGGGTGATCTCGCGGGCGAAGAAGCCGTCCGCGATCGCCTTCTCGGCCAGGTTCTGCGAGCGGACGCCGAACTCGTCCTGCTCGCGGCGGGAGATGCCGAGGTGGGTGGCCACGTTCTCGGCGGTCTGGCCCATCGAGATGTAGTAGTCCGGGAGGTCCCCGGTGAGACGGGGGTCGGTCCACGGGGTGTTGTGCTCGGCGGTTTCCGCGGTGCGCGCTTGGGCCTCGGCGAACAGCGGGTTGAAGTGCGGGTCGCCGTGGCGGTAGCGGGACACGCACTCGACGCCGGCGCTGATGAACGCGTGCCCCTCCCCCGCCTTGATGGCGTGGAAGGCCATGCGGGCGGTCTGCACGGAGGACGCGCAGAACCGGTTCACCGTCGTGCCCGGCACGGTGTCCAGACCGAGCTGCACGGCGATGCGGCGGGCCACGTTCTGGCCGTGCTCGTCCTGCGGTTCGGCGCACCCCAGGTGCAGGTCGGTGATCGTGGCGGGGTCCAGCGCAGGGACCTTGTCCAGAGCGGCCCGGATGACCTGGGCGGCCAGGTCGTCCGGGCGCAGGTCGACCAGGGAACCCTTGCGGGCCCGGCCGATCGGGGAGCGCGAGGTGGCTACGACGACAGCCTCGGGCATGGCTACTCCTTGCGGTGGATGCAGGCCTGGGTGAGGACTAGAGGCCGAGGTCGCGGCCGATGAGTTCCTTCATGATCTCGTTGGAGCCGGCCCAGATCTTGGTGACGCGGGCGTCCATCCACGCGCGGGCCACGCGGTACTCGGTCATGTAGCCGTAGCCGCCGTGCAGCTGCACGCACGCGTCGAGGACCTCGTTCTGGACGTCCGCGCTCCAGTACTTGGCCTTGGCCGCGTCCACGGCGCTGAGCTCGCGCTTGGTGTGCGCGATGGTGCACTGGTCCAGGAACGCCTGCGTCACGTCGACCTTGGTGACCAGCTCGGCGAGCAGGAACTTGTTGTGCTGGAACGAGCCGATGGACTGCCCGAACGCCTTGCGCTCCTTGGCGTACTCGATCGTCTCGAGCAGGATCTGCTTGGCGTGCGCCAGGTTCGAGATCGCGCCGCCGAGGCGTTCCTGCGGCAGGCGTTCCATCATGTAGATGAAGCCGCGGTCGACCTCGCCGATGACGTTCTCGGCGGGGATGCGGACGTCCTCGAAGAACAGCTCGGCGGTGTCGGACTCGGGCTGGCCGACCTTGTCCAGCTTGCGCCCGCGCTCGAAGCCCTTCATGCCGGTCTCGACGGCGAACAGCGTGATGCCCTTGGACTTCTTCTCCGGGCTGGTGCGCGCGGCCACGACGACCATGTCGGCGGAGTAGCCGTTGGTGATGAACGTCTTGGAGCCGTTGAGGATCCAGTCCGACCCGTCGCGCACGGCGGTGCTGCGCAGGGCGGCCAGGTCGGACCCGCCGGAGGGCTCGGTCATGCCGATGCCGGTGGTCAGCTCGCCGGAGCAGAACCGGGGCAGCCAGCGCTGCTTCTGCTCCTCGGTGCACAGGTCCACCAGGTAGGGGGCGACGACGTCGCCGTGGATGCCCAGGCAGCTCGCGATGCCCGCGCTGACCTTGCACAGCTCCTCGGCGAAGACGGCGTTGAAGCGGTAGTCGTTCGCGCCGCTGCCGCCGTACTCCTCGGGGATCTCCAGGCCCAGCAGACCCTGCCGACCGGCCTCCAGCCACAGCTCGCGGTCGATGTACCGCTGCTCCACGTACTTCTCGTAGTTCGGCCGCACGGTCCGGTCGACGAACGCGCGCGCGGTCTCCCGGAAGGCGTGGTGGTCGTCCTCGAACAGGGTGCGCTGCACGTTCCCTCCACAGACAGGCATACCGACAGCCATACTAAGCGGTTGCTTAGGCCCTAAGCGTGTGCTTAGCCTGCGGTACGCTGTCGGTCCTTGTCAAGGAGGCCGACCACGAGCACCCGGGAGGCTGCGGTGACCACCACCGCGCACGAGTTCGAGCTGCTGGAGCACACCTGGCGGGACGTGACGCCCCCGGCGGCCCGGCGGATGCTCATCGCGGCGGCCGCCGCCTTCGCCGGCCGGGGCTACCACGCCACGACCACGCGCGACATCGCCGCGCAGGCCGGCATGAGCCCGGCGGCGGTGTACATCCACTACCGGTCCAAAGAGGACCTGCTGTTCCAGATCTCCCGCATCGGCCACCGCCGGGCGCTGGAGATGCTGACCGGCGTGACCGAGACCGAGCCGGTGGCCCGGATGGCGGCGGCGGTGAAGGCCTTCTCGTCGTGGCACGCGGAGTTCCACCTGACGGCCCGGGTCGTGCAGTACGAGCTGACCGCGCTGACGCCCGAGCACCACGCCGAGGTGGTGGAGCTGCGGCGGGAGATCGAGTCCACGGTGCGCGAGATGATCGAGGACGGGGTGGCGGCGGGGGCGTTCGAGGTGCCGGACGTGCGGGGGGCCGTTTTGGCGGTGTTGTCGCTGTGCATCGACGTGGCTCGGTGGTACAAGCCTGGGGGGCGGCGGACGCCTGAGTCCATCGGCACGTTGTACGCCGACTTGGTGTTGCGGATGCTCAGCGCCTGATTGCGCTTCGCGCTCTCAAGATCAAAAGATGAAAAGCTCACAAGCGGCGCTCGCCGCGCGGCAGGCCGCCAGCGGGGGGTGAAGGGCGTCGGTTCCCCCGCCGCATGGCCTGGCGGAGCCAACCACACTTCGGGCCGGGTGCCGCTAAAAATCTTGCTCGTTCCTCACAAGATTTTCGGCTGCACCCGACCCGAAGTGCGGTAGCCCTTCGGGCAGGCCATACGGCGGGGGAACCGAGGCCCTCCACCTGTGGTGCGACCACCGTGCGCTTCGCGCTGCGCGCGCGAAGGGCCTTGCTGCGCGCAAGGGCCTTCCGGGGTGTGCCGGAAGGCCCTTGTTCGAGAGTCGCTAGTGGACTTGTCGTCGGCCGTAGAAGCCTGCGGCGAGGCTCACGCCGATGGCGGCGAGCACCACCTGAACGATGATCTCGATCCAGTCGATGCCGGGGGTGTCCTCGACGCCCAGCGCGCGGGCGATGAACGTGCCCAGGAACGCCGCCACGATGCCGACCACGAGGGTCAGCCAGATGGGGATGTTCTGCTTGCCGGGAGCGACGAGCTTGCCGAGGAACCCGATGATGAGACCCACGATCAGAGCGCTGATCACACCGCCGATGCCCACGATGCCTCCTGCGGGTTAGTCGCCTTCGAAGAAGTCCCCGATCTCGTCGAGGGCCTCGCCGATAATCATCCCACCGAACACGCCGGCCGCAGCCCCGGCGACGACCCCGCCGGCCCCGATTCCCCCGCCGTGGTGACCCCCGTGGTGACCTGGGTAGTGGCCCCCGTGCATGCCGTGACCGTGGCTGGAACGGCGTCCGGCGACCTGGTCCATCCACTGGTGGAGGACGCCCGCCCAGTCCGTGCGGATCACCTCATCGTGGGACATGGCGAAGTGCCCGAACGTGTCGCCGCCGGCGCGGAACAGGCCGCCGCGGCGGTCGGCCTCCAGTACCACGTACAGGTGGTGCGGGTCGGTGATGAAGGTCAGCTCGATCTGGCTGATCTTGCTCAGGAACTGCTGCGGCGGCAGGAACTCGATCTCCTGGTAGAACGGCAGCTGCTGGGGCACGCCGTGGATGCGGCCCTGCTCGGAGTCCGCGCGGGTGAAGCGGAAGCCCAGCGCGCCGAACGCGTTGAGGACGTGCTCCTGCGAGCGGATCGGGTGCACGTTGATCGGGTCGAGGTCGCCGGGGTCGACGGCGCCGCGCACTTCCAGCTCCGTGCGCAGGCCCATGGTCATGCCGTGCAGGTGGGTGCCGTGCACGACGGTCAGCGGGGTCTCCAGCGGCACCGGGAACTGGAACGGCAGCGCGAGGTGCTGGCCGGGGCCGACCTGGATGCGCTGGCCGACGACGATGCGGGCGAACTCGACGTTGCGGTTGTGCTCGCTGTCGCCGCTCTCCACCTCGACCCGGGTGACCAGCGAGAGCTTGACGTAGTCGATGTCGGCGGGGTGGTCGCCGCCCGCGATGCGCACCTCGCCGGTGAGCAGCTCGCCGGGGCGGACGTTGGGGTTGGTCAGCACCGTGTCCACGGTCGGCCCGCCGACTCCGAACGCGCGCAACATCCTCTTGAACACCACGGTGGGTCCTCCTGACACCTGTGCGGCTCGCGTCCCGCGGGAGCGATTTGTCCCAAGGACGCCTTACCGGGTGGATCGGTTGGCTCTGGACGAACGCTAAGCGCGGGTGCCAGTATGCGACGGCAGTCACATACTAAGCGGTCGCTCAGGAGGTTGCGGTGTCCACACTGCTCGTCGCCAACCGGGGAGAGGTCGCCGTCCGGGTCCTGCGGGCCGCCGCGGACCTCGGGTGGCGCACCACGGCCGTGTACACCGACGACGACCCCGGCCACGCCCGCCTCGCCGACCGGGCCGTGCGGCTGCGTGGCGAGGGGCCGTCGTCCTACCTGGACATCGATCAGTTGTTGGAGGCGGCCGAGGGGTGCCGGTTCGTGCACCCCGGGTACGGGTTCCTGTCCGAGAACGCCGAGTTCGCGCGGCGGTGCGCCGAGGTGGGGCTGACCTTCGTCGGGCCGCCGCCGGAGGTGCTGGCGCTGCTCGGGGACAAGTTGAGCGCGCGTGCGCTGGCCGAAGAGGTCGGGGTGCCGGTGCTGGCCGGGGCGACTTCGGGATTCGAAGAGTTCTTCAAGGCGCACGGGGCCGTGATGGTCAAGGCCGTGTCCGGGGGTGGCGGCAAAGGGATGCGGGTGGTGCGGCGGCTGGGTGACCTGACGCCGGCCGTCGAGCGGTGCCGGGCCGAGGCGTTGGCCGCGTTCGGTGACGGGTCGGTGTACGTGGAGGAGCTCCTGACGCCCGCCCGGCACATCGAGGTGCAGCTGGTGGGCACGACCGTGCTGGGCGACCGGGATTGCAGCCTCCAGTCCGGGCACCAGAAGCTGGTCGAGATCGCCCCGGCGCCGGGGTTGGAGCCGGGGTTGCGAGTGCGGTTGCACGAGGCGGCGGCGGCGATCGCGCGAGCGGTCCGGTACACCGGGCTGGGCACGGTCGAGTTCCTGGTCACGCCCTCGCGGTTCGTGTTCCTGGAGGCCAACCCGCGGTTGCAGGTCGAGCACACCGTGACGGAGGAGGTCACCGGGCTGGACCTCGTGCGGGCGCAGCTGCTGCTGGCGGCGGAGGTCGAGCCGGACCTGTCGCACGTCGCTCGGGGAGCGGCCATCCAGGTGCGGGTCAACCTGGGGTCGGCTGGGCGGCTGTCCACGTTCGCGCCGCCTAGCGGGCCTGGGGTGCGGGTGGACACGCACGCGTATCCGGGGTTTCGGGCTGGGCTTGGGTTCGATGCGCTGTTGGCGAAGGTCGTTGCGCACGGCGACGACCTGGACACGGCGTTGCGGCGGGCTCGGCGGGCCCTGGGCGAGTTCGAAGTGGACGGGGCCGCTACGAACCTGGGGTTTCTGCGGGGGCTCTTGGACCACCCCGACGTGCTGTCCGCGCACACCGGGTTCGTGGACGAGCTGCCGCGTGAGGACCGGGGACCGCGTGCGCCCGTGCAGGGGACCGTGGTGGCCGTCGAGAACGGCACGGTCGTGGTCGAGGCGATGAAGATGCAGCACGTCGTGGCCGTGGGAGACGGGCGGGTGCTGGTGTCGGTCGGCGAGACCGTGGCCGAGGGTGCGTTGTTGGCCGACGGCGGGACGGACGCGGTCGAGGAGAAGGTCGTGGACGTCGACCTGGACGAGATCCGGGCGGACCTGGCCGAGACGATGGCCCGGCACGACTTCTCGCGGCCGGAGGCGGAGGCGAAGCGGCATTCGCAAGGCCATCGGACCGCGCGGGAGAACATCGCCGACCTGTGCACGGATTTCGTGGAGTACGGCGGTCTGGCGATCGCGGCCCAGCGGCGGCGACGGTCGTTGGACGAGCTGGTCGAGCGGACGCCGGCGGACGGCATGGTCGCCGGGGTGGGGTTGGTCAACGGGCGGCGGGCGGTGGCGCTGTCGTACGACTACGCGGTGATGGCGGGCACGCAGGGGTTGCGCAACCACGCCAAGAAGGACCGGATGTTCGCCCTGGCCGAGGAGCAGCGGCTGCCGGTGGTGCTGTTCGCCGAGGGCGGGGGCGGGCGGCCCGGGGACACCGACCACGGGATGGTCAGCGGGCTGGACTGCATGGCGTTCCACCTGTTCGCGCGGCTGTCGGGGTTGGTGCCGCTGGTCGGGATCGCGTCCGGGCGGTGTTTTGCCGGCAATGCTGTTTTGTTGGGGACGTGCGATGTCGTTATTGCCACGCGGGACGCCACGATCGGCATGGGTGGGCCGGCCATGATCGAAGGCGGCGGGTTGGGGGTGTTCCGGCCGGAGGAGGTCGGGCCGATGAGCGTGCAGGTGCCCAACGGGGTGGTGGACGTGGCCGTGGCCGACGAGGCGGAGGCGGTCGCGGTGGCGAAGAAGTACCTGTCGTACTTCCAGGGTCCGGTTTCCACTTGGGAGGCGCCTGACCAGCGGTTGTTGCGGCACGCGGTGCCGGAGGAGCGGGTGCGGGCCTACGACGTGCGGACCGTGGTGGAGACCCTGGCCGACACGTGGTCGGTGCTGGAGTTGCGGCGCGAGTTCGGGCGCGGGATCGTGACGGCGCTGATCCGGGTCGAGGGCAAGCCGCTGGGGTTGATCGCCAACGACCCGTCGGTGCTGGGCGGGGCGATCGACGCCGACGCGGCGGACAAGGCGGCCCGGTTCCTGCAGCTGTGCGACGCGTTCGACCTGCCGGTGCTGTCCCTGTGCGACACGCCGGGGTTCATGGTCGGCCCGCAGGCGGAGCGGACGGCCACCGTGCGGCACCTGACCCGCATGCTGGTGGGCGGGGCGAACCTGGACGTGCCGTTCGGACTGGTCGTGCTGCGGAAGGCGTACGGGCTGGGGGCGCAGGCGATGGCGGCCGGGAGCCTGAAGGTGCCCCGGTTCGCGGTGTCGTGGCCGAGCGGCGAGTTCGGGCCGATGGGGTTGGAGGGGGCGGTCAAGCTCGGGTTCAAGCGGGAGCTGGACGGGATCGAGGACCCTGCCCAGCGGCGGGAGGCGTTCGAGGCGATGGTGGCTGCCGCCTATGAGCACGGGAAGGCACTGAACGTGGCTTCGGCGTTCGAGATCGACGACGTCATCGACCCGGCCGAGACGCGGCGGTGGGTGAGCACGCAGTTGCTCTCGGATGCGGCTCGGGAGCGGGCTGGTAAGAAGCGGCCCTTCGTGGACACGTGGTGAGACGCGCTGCGCGCCTTTCAAGCGTGAACGCGCTGCGCGCTCTCAAGATCAAGAGCGCCTGCCGGCGGGCGAACCACCGATGGGGGGTGAAGGGCGTCGGTTCCCCCACCGCATGACCCGGCGGAGCCAACCACAGATTCTCCGGGTGCCGCTAAATTTTCTGCTCGTTCCTCGCACAAAATTCGGCTGCACCCGGAGAATCTGTGGTAGCCCTTCGGGCGGGCCATACGGTGGGGGAACCGAGGCCCTTCACTTGTGGCTGACACCACCGCGCGCTGCGCGCGGATCGGCGCGCTGCGCGCGTCCAGGGGGTGGGAGAGTGAAGAGTCAACCGGGTGACGTGCGGAACGTTGGGCGCGTGCCGTACGTTGCCGTGCCGTGACCACTCTCCTGGGACGGTTCAAGCAGCGGCTGCGTCGGTTCGCGCAGAAGCCCGGCTCCGCCGACCTCACGCCGTATCGCAAGCTGCTCGACGAGGTGAACGAGCTGGCCGAGCGGATGGGTGCGCTCAGTGACGAGGAGTTGGCCGCCAAGGCCGCCGAGTTGCGGGAGAAGGGCGAGTTCGGGCGGCCCGAGCTGGTCGAGGTGGTGGCGCTGGGGCGTGAGGCCGCCGACCGGGCGTTGGGGCTGCGGCCGTTCGACGTGCAGATCCTCGGCGCCCTCGGGTTGCTCGAGGGGCACGTCGTGGAGATGGCCACCGGTGAGGGCAAGACGCTCTCCGGTGCCATCGCGGCGGCCGGGTTCGCGTTGCGCGGCGACCAGGTGCACGTCGTCTCCGTGAACGACTACCTCGCCCAGCGCGACGCCGAGTGGATGGGGCCGCTGTACGACCTGCTCGGCGTGTCGGTCGGGTGGATCTCGCAGTCGAGCAAGCCCGAGGAGCGCCGCGCCGCCTACCAGGCCGAAGTCTGCTACGCGTCGGTGTCGGAGATCGGGTTCGACGTGCTGCGCGACCGGCTCGCGGTGGACGAGGCCGACCGGATCGTGCCCGCGCCGCGCGTCGCGCTGGTGGACGAGGCCGACTCGGTGCTGGTGGACGAGGCCCGCGTGCCGCTGGTCCTGGCGGGCTCCACGGCCGGTCCCGCGGTGGACCCCGCGCTGGCCGACCTGGTCAAGCGGCTGCGCCGCGACCTGCACTTCGAGGTGGACGACGAGGAGCGCAACGTCTACCTGACCGGCGCGGGTTCCGAGCTGGTCGAGCGGGCGCTGGGCGGGATCGACCTGTACTCCGACGAGCACGTGTCGACCACGCTGTCCAAGGTCAACGTGGCCCTGCACGCGCAGGTCCTGCTGCACCGGGACGTCGACTACATCGTGCGCGACGGCAAGGTGCACCTGATCAACGACACCCGCGGCCGGATCGCGAAGCTCCAGCGCTGGCCGGACGGCCTCCAGGCGGCGGTGGAGGCCAAGGAGGCCGTGGCCACCACGGACGCGGGCGAGGTGCTGGACTCGGTCACCGTGCAGGCGCTGCTGTCGCGGTACCCGACGGTGTGCGGCATGACCGGCACGGCGGTGGCCGTGGCGGAGCAGCTGCGGGACTTCTACAAGCTCGAAGTGCTGGTCATCCCGTCGAACGTGGAGTGCGTCCGCGAGGACGAGGCGCCCCGGCTGTACACGACGCTGGAGCTGAAGGAAGCCGCGATCGTCGAGGAGATCAAGACCGTCCACGAGACCGGGCGGCCGATCCTCGTCGGCACGCTGGACGTGGCCGAGTCCGAGCGGCTGTCGCGCAAGCTGGAGGCGGCCGGGCTGGAGTGCGTCGTGCTCAACGCCAAGAACGACGCCGAGGAGGCCGCGATCATCGCGGACGCCGGGTCGTTCGGGCGGATCACGGTGTCCACGCAGATGGCCGGTCGCGGTACCGACATCCGGCTGGGCGGGCACGAGTCGACCGACCGGGAGCGGATCGCCGAGCTGGGCGGCCTGTACGTGATCGGCACCGGGCGGCACTCGTCGTCGCGCCTGGACGACCAGCTGCGCGGCCGGGCGGGTCGGCAGGGCGACCCGGGCGGGTCGGTGTTCTTCTCGTCGCTGCAGGACGACCTGGTGACCCAGTACGTGCCCGACCACGACGAGCCCGCCGAGGTCGAGGAGGACGGGCGGGTGGTCGATGCGGGCACCCTGCACACCGTGGAGCACGCGCAGCGCGTGGCCGAGGGCGTGCAGCTGGAGATCCACCGCAACACGTGGCGGTACAACAAGCTGATCGAGCACCAGCGGACGTTGGTCCTGGAGTTCCGCGACAAGGTGCTGACCACGGACCTGGCGTGGGAAGAGCTGTCGAAGCGGAATCCGGAGCGCGCGGAGGAACTGGCGGACCTGGACCGGGAGGTGCTGGTCCGGGCGGCCCGCCTGATCGCGCTGCACCACCTCGACCAGCGGTGGAGCGACCACCTGGTGTTCCTGACGGACCTGCGCGAGGGCATCCACCTGCGCGCGCTGGCTCGGCAGAACCCGCTGGACGAGTTCCACCGCGAGGCGATCCCGGCGTACCACCGGATCGTGCCGGACGCGTGGGACGAGGCGGAGGAGACGTTCGCGAAGGTCAAGATCGACGAGGAGGGCGCGCACCTGGCGGAGGCCGGGGTGCAGCGGCCGAACACGACGTGGACGTACCTGGTGAACGACAACCCGTTCTCGTCCGGGCTGGAGGAGACGTTCAAGGGGTTGGTGAAGCTGGTGCGCCGCCGGTGAGGTGGTGAGTCGGCGTTGGCGGACGGCCCCTGCCGGTGACGGCGGGGGCCGTTCGGCGTTTCGGGCCGTTCGGGGGTTGCCGGCGTTCGGGCTTGCGGGTGACGGGCTGCGGCCCCGGGAGGCGTGCGGTGGCAGAGGTGTGGCGGGCCGAGGGTGAGCCCCGGCCCGCGGCGTGCGCTACCGGATGCGCAGCGGGAGGGTTTTGTCCTCTACCGGCTCCGCTTGGCGCGGCAGGGTGGTTCGTCTGCCGAATCTCGCCGCTACCGCCTGCTCGGTGAGAGCGCGGATCTCCGCCAGGATGTCCAGGTGTTCCTGGGACGGTGGCGGGCCGACCAGGTTGGAGTGGTTGAACGCCGTGCGTTCGGCGCGGCGCGCGAGGTTCTGGATGCGCCGGATCAGGTCCGATTCCTGGTCGAGGGGCGTAGAGCTCCGTTGCTCAGTCACCCCGGAAGCGTTCACCTCACGGCGGGTGAACGTAAATCACCTGGAGGTGCGAATTTCGCTGGGGCATCTCAGCTACCCCACGGAACTGGCGAGAAAACTGCCCGATCGTGCGACTCAAGCCGCCACCGCCGGGCGAATCTCCCCGCAGCTCCCCCGCTCGTTGCACTACAAACCCGAGAAGTGGCAAGAACGTCGACCGGTCGGCCGTGACCCGGATCGGTGATGGTGCGGCGGTCGATCTCCGATCACCTTGCGCGTCCGGGTCCACCGGCCAGGGGTCACTCGAAGTAGCTATCGCCGACACCTGAACCCGGAACGGCATGGTGCGGGGAACCATTACCGCGCCACGCCACCCGCCCTACGGTGCGACGGGTGAACATCGCCGTTCCGCTGGTCGCAGCGCTTGTCGCCACGTTGGCGCAGGCCACACCCGCCCTCGCCGAAGCGGGGACCGAGGGCTGTGGTCCCCTGCGCGTTCCCGGTGCCGCCCACCAGGAACTGACCCACCTCGACGACCTGTCCACCGCGGGTGGCCGCACGGACCCCGCCGACTGGGCCGGGCTCACCCCCGCCGGCCTGCCCGCGCCCACGCCCGTCGCGGGCACGCAGGTCGACGGCTACTTCCCCGACGACTCCACCTCCAACACCAACCACGGCTGGGCGCACGACTCCCAGTTCGTCATCCGCCTGCCGAAGAACTGGAACGGCGGCCTGGTCGTCGCGGGCTCGCCCGGCGTGCGCGAGCAGTACGCCAACGACCGGGCCATCAGCGATTTCGTCCTGGCCCGCGGCTACGCCTTCGCCGCCACCGACAAGGGCAACACCGGCGCGGCCTTCTACCGCGACGGCACCCGCCCGGGTGACGCGATCGTGGAGTGGAACCACCGCGTCACCCAGCTCACGATCGCCGCGAAAGCCGTGGTGGCGCAACGGTACTGCCGCCCACCGAGCCGCACCCTGGCCACCGGCCTGTCCAACGGCGGCTACCTGGTCCGCTGGCAGCTGGAGAACTTCCCTTGGCTCTACGACGGCGGCGTCGACTGGGAGGGCACGCTCTGGGCCGAGGACAACCTCCTGTCCTTCCTGCCGCCCACCCTCGCCGCCTACCGCAACGGCGACAAGGCCTCCGTCATCGCCGCGGGCTTCCCGGCCGAGTCGGAGTTCCTCTGGGACTTCCACCACCGGGTCTACTGGGACCTGACCCAGCGCATCTACCGCGAGGAGCTCGACCCGACCTGGGACGGTGACACCGAGGCCGGCACCCCGTTCTGCGCGCCCGGCACCCCGGCGTGCGACGCGGACTACGACTACGCGTCCCGGCCGCAGGCCCAGCGCGCGGTCGCCCGGATCGCCCTCACCGGCCGGATCGGCAAGCCGCTGCTGACCCTGCACGGCACGCTGGACACCCTGCTCCCGATCTCGAAGGACTCGGACGTCTACGCGCAGATGATCGACAAGGCCGGCCGGGGTCACCTGTTCCGCTACTACCGGATCGAGGGCGGCACGCACGTGGACGCCCTGTTCGACGCTTACCCCGACCGCCTGCGCCCGTTGACCCCGTGCCACCGCACGGCGTTCGCGGCCCTGGAGGGCTGGCTGCGCGGCACTCCCCCGCCGGCGTCGGCGACCGTCGCCCGTCCGCCAGTGGTCTCCACGACGGAGTGCGCGCTGGCCTGACCCCCAGCCCGCTCGGCCGCACTGGGGGCGGCCGAGCGGGCTTGACCTTGACCCGCGGGTCAAGGTTTAGCGTCCGCCCATGAGCCTCAGCAGCACCGAGATCCGCCTCGCCGGACGCACCGCCGCCCTGGAGTCCTTCGCCACCGCCCGTGTCCCGGTCCGCGACCCCGAACCCGGCGAAGTGGTGGTGCGCAACGCTTTCACGTCCCTGGACCCCGGGATGCTGCGCCGCGTCACCGAGCCCGACCTGAGCCACGGCTACACCCTCGGCGCTCCTCTGCACGGCGAAGCGGTCGGTCACGTCGTCGCCTCGGCCGACCCCGCCTACCGCCCCGGTGACGCCGTCGCCCACCCCTTCGGCTGGCGCGAGTACGCGGTGGCCCCGTCGAGCGCGGTGCGCCGCGTGGACCCCGACGCCTACCCCTCCCTCTCCACCCACCTGAACTTCGGCCTGGTCGCCTACGTCGGGCTGTTCGACATCGCCGGGTTCCGCCCCGGTGACACGGTGTTCGTGTCCAGCGCGGCGGGCGCGGTCGGCGGGCTGGTCGGCCAGTTCGCCCGGCGTGCGGGCGCGAAGCGGGTGATCGGCAGCGCGGGCACGCCCGCCAAGGTCGCCCACGTGCGCGACCGGCTGGGCTTCGACGCCGCCTTCGACCACCACGACGACGTCGACGTGCGCTTGCGCGAGGCCGCACCGGACGGCATCGACGTCTACTTCGACAACGTCGGCGGCACCCAGCTCACCGCCGCCGTGGAGCACCTCAACCCCGGTGGCCGGGTGGTGCTGTGCGGGGTGCTCGCCGATGGGGCCGCGCTCGATCCGCGCACCCTGCTCGCGCACCGCGCGTCCGTCCGCGCCTTCAGCGTGCTGGACCACCTGCACCGCGCCCCGGACTTCGGCCGCGACTTCCGCGCCTGGCTGCGCGACGGCCTGGTGTACGACGAGACCGTGGTGGACGGGCTGGAGAACGCCCCGCGCGCCTTGCTGGACCTCCGGGCTGGTAGGTACACCGGCAAGGTGGTGGTGAGGATCGGGGGACCGGGTGTTGATCGGTGAGCTGGCCGAGCGCGCGGGCGTGACGACGCGGGCGCTGCGGTTCTACGAGCAGCGGGGGCTGCTGGAGTCCGAGCGCACGCCGGCGGGCTACCGGGTCTACCCGGACACCGCCGTGACGCGCGTGCGCACCATCAAGGGCCTGCTGGACAGCGGGTTCACCGTCGCGGACGTGCGGTCCTTCGTGCCGTACCTGGACCAGCCGGACCCGCCCGACGTGTTCCCCTACGACCCGCGCTGCACGGACGGGTACGCCGAGGTGGGCGCGGCGCGGGTGGCCGAGCTGACCGAGCGGATCGAGACCCTGACCCGGGTCCGGGACGAGTTGGTCCGCCGGATGCCCTGGCTGGGACAGCTCAGCCGGTGATCTTGAGCAGGCGCAGGGCCAACTGGACCTCCAGCACCCGCTCGGGCGACTGCCAGTCCTCGCCCAGCAGGCTGGCCACCCGGTCCAGCCGCTGCACCACCGTGTTCACGTGGACGTGCAGCTCGTCCTTGGCTCGGCTCAGGTTCTGCCCGCACGCGAAGTACGCGGTCACCGTCCGGACCAGCTCGGTGCCCCGGCTCGCGTCGTAGTCCAGCAGCGGACCCAGGGTCGCCCGCACGTACCCGGCCACGTCCGCCCGGTCGCCCAGCAGCACGCCCACGAAACCCAGGTCGGCCAGCGTCCCGCCGGTCCCCCGCCGGTCCAGCACGAGCAGCGCCCGCAGGCACCGCACGGCCTCGGCGTGCGCGTCGGCGATCCCGGTCGGACCGAGCGCCGGGCCGCCCGACCCCACGGTCACCGGCAGGCCCGCCGCCTTGCCCAGCACCCGGGCGACGTCCCGCGCCGCGCCGGCCAGGTCCGTGCCCGGCAGCACCAGCACGACGTGCTCGCCGTGCACGCCCGCCAGGCCCCGCGACGAGGACACCAGGTGCGCGGCGGCGGGCAGGATGCGGTCACGAGGACCATCCGCGACCAGCACCACGTGTTCGGCGGCCAGGTCCACGCCGACCCGCCGCGCCCGCGCCTTGAGGGCCACCGGGTCGACCGACGCCCCGAGCAGGTCGGTGATCAGCTCGCCGCGCACCTTGTTCTCCGCCTCGGCGACGGTCCGGCGCAACAGCAGCAGCAGCGCGGTCACCACGGAGGCGCGCTCGAACAGCCGCCGGTCGGCGTCACCGAGGTCGGGGCGGTCGGTCAGGGCGATGCTGCCCAGCAGCTCCCGCCCGGCCAGCACCGCGCACACCCACGTCCCGTCCTGCGGGATGGCCCGGCCCGAGGCGCGGGACGCGTTGACCGCCGCGCGGGGCGCGAGCGCTTGCGCGGTGCCGATGCGGGCCAGTTCGACGCCCTCGTGGTCGTGCACGACGATCCCGCCGTCGAGCACCTTGGCCACGGCCGCCGCCACCTCGGGCACGTCCGCGCCGCGCAGCACGAGGTCGGTGAGCCGGTCGTGGGCCTCCTCCGCCCGGCGCATGGCCTCGTTGTGGGCGCGGATCGTCTCGCCCGCCGTCCGCGTCTCCTCCAGCAGGTGCGCGGTGTCCAGGGCGATGGCGGCGTGGTCGGCCAGCGACGACAGCAGCGCCACCTCCTCGGGCGGGAACTGGCGGGGTGAGCGGTTGGCCGCGTAGAGCACGCCGATGACCCGGCTGCCCAGCTTCAGCGGCACGCCCAGGATCGCCACCAGGCCCTCGTCGCGGACCGCGGTGTCGATGGTCGTGGTGTGGTTGAAGCGGTCGTCGGTGGAGTAGTCGGCGGTCACGTACGGCTGCGCGGACTGGGCGACGAGACCGCCCAGCCCCTCCCCCATCCCCAGCTTGAGCTGCTGGAACAGCGGGGAGATCGACCCGTCCGTGACCCGCATGTACGTGCTGTTCTCGCCCGGCGCGTTCATGCTCAGGTACGCGATGTCCGCGCCCAGCAGCTGCCGTGCCCGGCGCACGATCGAGCGGAGCACGCCGTCCGGGTCCCGCACGCCCGCGAGGTCGCTGGCGGTGTCGAACAACGCCTCCAGCTCGGCCTCGCGGCGGCGGTGCGCGGTGAGCGTGCGGCGGATCTTCAACGCCCACTGCGTGGCCCGGCCGATCCGGTCCAGGTCGGCGTCGGCCACGCCCGCCGCGCGGGCCGCGGGGAGCACCCGCGCCAGCCGCTCGCTGCTCGCGTCCTCCGCGAGCAGGTCCAGCAGCTCCAGCAGGTGCTCCACCGCGTCCGCCCGGTCGGTCATGCCCTCATGCTGACACCGAGGTGCGCTCGGCGTCGGTCCGGTCCAGCGAGCTGCCCTTCGTCTCCCGCGACGCCAGGATCGCGATGACCGTCAGCACGCACATGGCCAGCACGTACAGCACGATCGGGAACGAGCTCTTGAAGTCGCGCAACAGGGCCGTGGCGATGATCGGGGCCAACGCGCCGGCCGCGATCGAGGCGAGCTGGTAGCCGATGGACGCGCCCGAGTAGCGCACCTTCGTGCCGAACAGCTCGGAGAAGAACGCCGCCTGCGGCCCGTACATCGCGCCGTGCAGCACCAGGCCCACGGTCACCGCCAGCACGATCTGGCCGAAGGACTTGCTGTCCAGCAACGAGAAGAACGGGAACATCCACGCGCCGATGCCGACCGCGCCGATCAGGTAGGTGGTGCGGCGGCCGATCTTGTCCGACAGCGCGCCCCACAGCGGGATCGTGACCAGGTGCGCCACGGAGGCGATGAGCACCGCGTTGAGGCCGGTCGAGCGGGGCAGGCCCAGCGAGGTCGTGATGTAGACCAGGATGAACGCGGTGATCACGTAGTAGGACACGTTCTCCGCCATGCGGGCGCCCATCGCGACCAGCACCTCGCGCCAGTGGTCGCGCAGCACGGCCACGATCGGCGGCTTCTCCGGGACCTTGACCTTCTCCGCCTTGGCCTGCGCCTCCAGGAACACCGGCGACTCCGACACGCTCAGCCGGATCCACAGGCCGACCAGCACCAGCACACCGGACAGCAGGAACGGCACCCGCCAGCCCCAGGACAGGAACGTCGCGTCGCTCTGCACCGCCGCGAGGATCGCCAGCACGGCCGTGGCCAGCAGGTTGCCCATCGGCACACCCGCCTGCGGCCACGACGCCCAGAACCCGCGCCGCTCGGCGCTGCCGTGCTCGGACACGATGAGCACCGCGCCGCCCCACTCGCCGCCCAGCGCGAAGCCCTGGACCAGCCGCAGGAACGTCAGCAGCAGCGGCGCGCCGACCCCGATCGCCGCGTAGGTGGGCAGCAGGCCCATCGCGAAGGTCGCGCCGCCCATCAGCACCAGGCTCAGCACCAGCAGCTTCTTGCGGCCCAGCTTGTCGCCGAAGTGGCCGAACACCAGGCCGCCCAGGGGCCGGGCGAGGAAGCCGATGGCGTAGGTGAGGAAGGCCAGCAGCGTGCCGGTCAGGGCGTCGGCGGTCGGGAAGAACAGCTTGTTGAACACGATCGCGGCGGCCGAGCCGTAGAGGAAGAAGTCGTACCACTCGATCGTGGTGCCGATCAGGCTTCCTATGACGACCTTGGCGAAACCTGGCTTGGGTGGGGCGGCGTTGGTCATGGCGGGTCACCACTTCATTGGGGGAGTGTGTTTTTCCGGGGGTCTGCGGGGACCTACTGGGCGGTCCAGCCGCCGTCGAGGGTGAACGTGGAGCCGGTGACGTGGGCGGCGTGGTCGCCGCACAGCCAGAGCACGAGGTGGGCCACCTCGTCCGGCTCGACGAGCTCCTTGATGGCGTGCTTGGTGAGCAGCACGTCGGTGACCACGCGGTCGCGGTCCACGCCGTGCGCCCTGGCCTGGTCGGCGATCTGGTTCTCCACCAGCGGCGTGCGCACGTAGCCGGGGCTGACGCAGTTGCTGGTCACGCCGTGCTCCGCGCCCTCCAGCGCGATGACCTTGCTCAGGCCTTCCAGCCCGTGCTTGGCGGCCACGTAGGCGGACTTGAACGCGCTGGCGCGCTGCCCGTGCACGCTGGAGACGTTGACGACCCGGCCCCAGCCCCGCGCGTACATGTGCGGCAGGACGTGGCGGGCGAGGAGGAAGGGCGCGGTCACCATGACCCGCTGGAGCAGCTCGAACCGGTCCGGCGGGAACTCGTGCACCGGGGCCACGTGCTGGAGGCCGGCGTTGTTGACCAGGACGTCGACCTCGGTGGGCAGCAGCCGGGCGGGGTCGCCCTGGGCGAGGTCCACGACGTGCGCCGCACCGCCGAGCTCCTCGGCGACCGCGCGCACGGCCTCGTCGCGGTCGACCAGGTGCACCTTCGCACCGGCGGCGGCCAACGCGGCGGCACACGCCCGCCCGATACCGCTGCCCGCGCCCGTGACCAGGGCGGTGCGGCCGGCCAGCTCCGGGCTGTGACCGGGGACACTGTTCATGCCCCGAAACGCTAGGTGTCCTGCGCCACTGCGCCCATGTCGCACCCGCACACAACCTGCGGGTTTGGGATGTGTTTAGCCACCAGTTAGCGACACGGCCTTGCACTTCGTCGATACCGCGTGGAATGGGCGGGGTCTCGTGAGTAGGCTGCGTTGGTCCTATCGGGGGATGAACCAGACTTTGGGGGTCACGAAGTGTCACTCACGCCGATATACGACGACCTGCTGCGCGAGTTCGACGGCATCATCGAGAGCATCCTCTCGACCACCGACGCTGTGTCCGAGGCTCCCGCCGCCGAGCAGGTCGAGCCCGCTGTGTTGGACGGCGCGACTCCGTCGCGCGGCTCGGCCGCCCAGTAGTCGGCTCATCGCGCCGCATTTCCCGCCGATCGGAAAAGCTGATCGTCGGGAAAGGCGACGCGACAAGCCGACGGCGGCCTCGCGGGAGTCACCGCTGTCCCGGTCCCTACTTCGGCTGCTCCAGCAGGTCCGAGGGCACCGGCTGGTCCTGCTCCAGCGCCCCGAACAGGCGCAGCGCGTTCTCCCGGTCCCACTGCACCACGGACCCGACACCGGGCAACGTGGGCGTGCCGCCGATCGGCACGGTGACGTTGTCCACGCCGTCGCCCATGCCGAACACCATCCCGGCCAGGTTGTGCAGGTGGTCGTCGTCGTCCACGGAGATCGAGTCGGTCGTCGCGAACAGCAGCGGGAACGCCTTGAACGGGTTGATCAGCGTCCCGACGCTGGTCGCCTTGGCCGACAGCGCCGACAGGAACTCCCGCTGGTTCTGCACGCGCTGGAGGTCCGCCGTCGCGAACGCCCGCGTCCGCACGAAGCCCAGCGCCTGCGCGCCGTTCAACTCCTGGCACCCGGGCTGGAGGTCGAGCCCCGCGAGCGGGTCCTGCATGGGCTCCTTGATGCACATCTCGACCCCGCCCACGGCGTCCACGATGCCCGCGAAGCCGCCGAAGCCGATCTCCATGTAGTGGTCCACGCGGATCCCGGTCGCGCCCTCGACGGTCTGCACCAGCAGCGGTGCGCCGCCGAACGCGAAGGCCGCGTTGACCTTGTTCTTGCCGTTGCCCGGGATGTCCACATAGGAGTCCCGGGGGATGCTCACCAACGTCGCCTTCCCCGAGCCGTCCGGGATGTGCAGCAACATGATGGTGTCGGTGCGCCGGCCGCCGGCGTCCCCTGTGGACAGTTCCGCCTTCTGCTCCTCGGACAGGCCTTCACGCGCGTCCGAGCCGACCAGCAGCCAGTTGGTGCCGGGCGTGTCCGCGGGACGTCCTTCGTAGTCCGGCAGGGCGTCGATGCGGCGCAACGACGAGTCGACGTACACCCACAACCCGACCGCGAAGGCCAGGAGCACGACCAGGACGACCGCGATGATGCGACCGACCCGCGGCTTGCGCCGCTTGGGCACCGGCCGATACCCGGCGCGTTGCTGGTAACCGTGCTGGTAGCCGGCGCTCATGTTCAGCGACCCCGATCCCGTGTGTTGGCTACTGCTTGCAGCTAAAGACGCGGCATACGTCGAGAGGTTGCCACCCTAGTGCTCCGGCGGCAGCACCAGTGCGCGCAGCAGGCGGTCCAGCTCGGCCTCCGGGTCGTCGGTCAGGCCCGTGTGTGCAGGTGAGGTTTGGATGATGGTGCTGCGCGGCGCGATCAGCCACCGGAACCGCTGCCCCGGAGTGGTCTTCGACACGGGACCGGCGACCGGGTCGCCGTCGCACGAGATGCCCAGGTGGTCCAGGTTCGCCTTGAGCAGTTCGACGTCCAGGAACGGGTCGAGCGCACGCAACCGCCGCTCGTCCACGTGCACGCGGGCGCCCAGGAAGTTCAGCGGAGCGCAGTAGACCAGCACGCCGACGTTGAGGAACTCCCCGCGTTCCTGCCTCGGCACCGCGCGCAGCAGCGCGTACTCAAACACGTGCGGCACGGGCGGCCTCCAGGTCGGCGACCCAGGAACGCTGGGCCAGGCGGGACGCGAAGAACCGGGCGTAGGCGGCGCGACCCTCGGTGCCGAAGGCCTCGTCCTGCGCCAGCCACTCGTCGGGGACCAGCGCCAGCACCTCGTCGAGCAGCGCGGGGGTGACCCTGGCGCCCAGTTCCGCGTCCACGTCGGCCAGCGGACCCGCGAAGGGCAGCATCAGGTGGTCGGCCGCGTCGAACCGGTAGGTGGTCGCCGGGAAGCGGTCCGGGTGCCACGAGTGGTGGAAGTACAGCGAGGCGCCGTGGTCGATCAGCCACAGCTCGCGGTGCCAGAGCAGGGTGTTCGGGTTGCGCCAGCTCCGGTCGACGTTGAGGGTCAGGGCGTCCAGCCACAGCAGGCGGGTGGCGGTCTCGGTGCTCGGCTCGCGCACCACCGGGTTGTAGTCGAACGAGCCCGGCAGGTAGTCCAGCCCGAGGTTCAGCCCGCCGCTGGCCTTGAGCAGCTCCTGCACCTCCTGGTCGGGCTCGGCGCGGCCCAGTTCGGGGTCCAGCTCCACCAGCACGATCTCGGGCACCCGGAACCCCAGCCGGCGCGCCAGCTCGCCGACGACGATCTCGGCGATCAACGCCTTGACCCCCTGCCCCGCACCGCGGAACTTGAGGACGTACATCCCGAGGTCGTCGGCCTCGACGAGACCGGGCAGCGACCCGCCTTCCCGGAAGGGCGTGACATAACGCGTGGCCGCGACTCTCCGCAGCCCGTTGGTGGAGTTCACGCGGGGCATCATCGCCGCTCGCCCCACGCCCCCGCCAACCCATTGCCGGACCACGACGGCACCTCCCGTGGACCGGGGGTGCCGTCGCCGCCCTTCGGTCAGACGACCGCCGCGAACCGCTGGAGCAGGTCGCCCCACCCGCCCTCGGCGGCGACCCGTTCGGCGATGCGGTCGCCGTCGGTGGCGTGGCGGTCGAAGTGGCGGTGGACGAGGGTCACGACCGTGGTGTCGCCGGAGGGCTCGAAGGTCAGTTCGACCTCGCTCGCGCGGGACGGGTCCGGGTCGTAGGACCACCCGCCGTCCAGGTGCCAGGACAGCAGCAGGCGGGCCGGCGGGTCGTAGGCCAGGACCGCGCCCCAGTCGCACTCGGAGCCGTCCACCCCGCGCTCGAACCACCGCCCGCCCTCGAAGGGCTCGATCACGGCGGTGGCCGCGTCCGCCGTGCCGATGTGGTGGGTGGACAGCGGCCACCAGTCGCCGAACTTCGCCACGAACACCTCGAACGCGCGGTCCGGCGTGGCCGCGACCGTGACGGAACGGCGTACCTCGGTCATGTCTCCTCCTCCACCGCTCGCGCGAACGCGGCGAGCGCCTGTGCCCAGATGTCGTCGAAGTAGTCCCGCAACTCGCGCACGCCCGCCGGGTCCACCCGGTAGACGCGCCGCGTGCCCACTGCCTCGTCCCGCACCAGCCGCGCCTCCTTGAGCACCTTGAGGTGCTGCGAGACGGCCGGCCTGCTCACCGGCAACTGCGCCGCCAGCTCACCGACCGCCAGCGGACCGGCGGTGAGGCGCTCGAAGATCAGGCGCCGGGTCGGGTCGCCCAACGCCGCGAGTGCTCCGTAAGTCCCCACGAACGGTAAGTCTGGACTTACGAAGTCGGGCCGTCAAGACCGAAAACCTTCGACACCGCGCATGCCGCTCACCACGATGTCGTTCGTGCGAACAGGAGCGAGCTACCGGATCGCCGGCATGGGCGGCGGCACCGCGGCAGCGGTCACCGCGGCCCTGGGGATCACGCCGACCGACGCGTTCGAGGTCGGCGAGCCGATCGGGAGGACGGGGTCGGTCCGCGACGTGTCGCTCTGGCACCTGCGGTCGGACCTCCCCGAGGGACTGGAACTCGCCGACCACCTGAACGCGGTGCTCGACCGGTTGGAGCCCCGGACCGACGACCTGTGGCGGCTGGTGGAGCAGGGCTATGAGATCGACTGGTTCTGCATGCTCGCGTCCAACGCGTTCGAGCACGCGGCAGAGCTGGACCGAGTGCTGCTGCACCGGCTCTTGAGCGTGCCCGGCGAACTCCTCATCGACGCGATGGGCGACGGAGAGGACGACGAGGATCGACGCTAGGAGGTCGCGGCTTCCAGGGCGGGGAGGTAGCCGTCGCGGTGGCCGGCGGCGTTGGCGTGGTACGAAGAGGTGATCGGGTAGGTCAGGTCGTTGACCCACGGGTCGTCGCCGCACGCGCCGTGTCCCTCGAACGGGCCGCGCACGTCCACGAACGTGAACCCGAACGACCCCGCCCGGTCCCCCAGCACCTCGGCCAGCGCGTCCGCAGCGTGGTTGACGGCGGTGCGCTTGGCCTCGCTGAAAGAGCACGGGTCGGACTGCTCGAACAGCCTCGGGTAGCCCAAGACGACCACCTGGGCGTTCGTCCGCGACCGCAGCCCGCCGAACAGCCGGTCCAACCGGCCCGGCAGCTCCTCCCGGACGAAGCGCTCCGCCTTCGACACGCGCTCGCCGCACGTCCGCTCGTCCGACAGCACGCACGTGGTCATGACCTCGGTGAACTGCGCGTCGTTGCCGCCCACGGTCACGGTCACCAGCTGCGTCGCCGACGACAGCACCCCGGCCTGCCGCTCGACGTCGGCCGTGGTCGCGCCGGAGCACGCCCTGAAGTCCAGGTCGTAGCGGTCCCGCGCGAACAGGGCCGGGTACGCCCGGTCCGAACGCCCGCACGACTCCTTGTCCGTGCCGACGCCCGCCGCGTAGGAGTCGCCCAGGGCGACGTACTCCGGCGCGGCGGGCGCGGGGGCGGAAGGTGCGGGGACCAACGCCGTCAACAGCACTGCTGCCAAGAGGTTCATGCCTCCGGCGTACCACTGTGGACGGTCGAGCGCCGACGAAAGTAGACCTAGAAGGCGACACACACCGGAATGGGTGCCGTGAACGTGCTCGTCAGCCGCAGCCGACCCGACTCCCGGTCCACCGCGAACGTGGTCACCGCGTTGGAGTTCTGGTTGGCCGCCAGCAGGAACCGCCCGGCCGGGTCCAGCGCCAGGTGCCGCGGGAACTCGCCGCCCACCGGCACCGCCTCCACCAGTCGCAGCCGCGCGCCGTCCTGCTCGACTGCGAACACCGCCACGCTGTCGTGCCCGCGGTTGGACAGGTAGACGAACCGGCCGTCCGCCGACACCAGCACCTCGGCCGGGTAGTTGCGCGGGGTGGTCGGCGCGTCGGCCGGCAGGGTGCTCAGCTTCTGCCCGGGGGTCAGGACGCCGTGCGCGTAGGAGGCCACCACGATCGTGGAATCCAGCTCGTTCGCCACGTACGCGAACCGCCCGTTCGGGTGAAACGCGAGGTGGCGGGGGCCGGCGCCGGGGTGCAGCCGGGCGGTGGACACCTCGGTCAACCGGCCGGCGGCGGAGAGCCGGTAGCCGAAGACCGCGTCCGCGCCCAGGTCCACCGCGAACACGAACTCGCCGGTCGGGTCGGACAGCACCTGGTGGGCGTGCGGCCCCTCCTGGCGGTCGGGGTCCGGCCCCGAACCCTTGTGCCGCACCAGGTCCGTGCGCGCGCCCAGGCTGCCGTCCGGCCGGACCGGGTGCACCGACACGCTGCCGGAGCTGTAGTTGGCCGACAACACGTGCCCGCGGTGCAGGACCAGGTGGCACGGGTCCGCGCCGCCGGTGCTCTGCGTGTTGAGCACCTTCGGGACGCCGTCGCGCACCTCGAACGCCGTCACGGACCCCGCGGACTGCTCGTTGACCGCGTACACCCGCCGGCCCGCGGTGATCGCGAAGGACGGGTTCGGCACGCCCCGCACCACGCCGGTGGACCGCAGCCGCCCGGTGGCCGGGTCGTACGCGCCCACCCCGAGGCCGGCGCCGCCGCCGGTCCAGGTGGTGTAAGTGCCCAGGTAGACCCGGACCTCGCCACGCGCCTCGGCGAAGTCGTCGGCTTCGGCGACACCCTCGGCAGACCCCTCGGCGACACCCTCGGTCATCAGCAACCCCGCTCCCACGCCCACGGCCCCCAGGAACCGCCGCCTGTCCACTGCCACGCCCGACCTCCGCTCGCCCGTGCCCGCGGCGGTTCCACCCTGGCCTAGACCAATCGGGAAGGGCAATACGCGCAACGAATATTGCGTCTAGCGCAACGGGTCGGCGTCCCGGAGGCGTGCCAACTCGACCACCGGATCGTACGAGGGCTCCGGGTACACCGGGGCCACCTCCTCCAGCGTCTCCAGCAGGATCCGCGCCACCGCCCAGTTCCGGTACCACTTGCGGTCCGACGGGATGGCGAACCACGGCCCCGCCGGCGTGCTGCACTTGGTCAGCGCGTCCTGGTAGGCCAGCAGGTACTGGGAGAACTTGGCCCGCACCTCGATGTCGTGCGGGTTGTACTTCCACCGCTTGAGCGGGTCCTCCAGCCGCGCGACCAGCCGCTCCTTCTGCCGCTCGGGCGAGATGTGCAGGAAGCACTTCACCACCGTCACGCCGCCCTCGGCCAGTTCCGCCTCGAAGGCGTTGATCAGCTCGTACCGCTTGCGCCACTCGGCGGCGGGCACGAGCTTGTCCACCCGCGCCACCAGCACGTCCTCGTAGTGCGAGCGGTCGAACACGCCGATGCGCCCCGGCTCGGGCACCTGCCGCCGGATCCGCCACAGGAAGTCGTGCCGCAACTCGGCCGCCGTGGGCTTCTTGAAGGAGGCGATGTGCAGGCCCTGCGGGTTGACCAGGCCGGCGACGTGCCGGATCGTGCCGCCCTTGCCCGAGGTGTCCAGGCCCTGGAGCACCAGCAGCACGCGCCGCCGACCGCCGCCGGAGCCCTCCGCGTAGAGCGCTTCCTGGAGCTCGTCGAGCCGCTTGCCGACCAGGGCGACGTCCGCCGCGGCGGCGGCCTTGTCGGCCGGACCGACCGGCGTGCCCGCCGGATCGACCTTCGCGATGTCGAACTCGCCGGGCACCACGCGGAAGGCGTCGCGAATCGACTGGACCGGTGCCGACTTCTTGGCCATCGTCGGAGCCTAACCGGGTGATCATCGCCCTGCCCGCTGCGCAACGGATCGCCGCATTCTACGTCAAACGCGCAACGAAGTTAGCGAAGACGCAACACTCCCCGGATGAAATCGCTGGCGCAAGGCCCTTAGCCTGGTGACATGACCGCCATCGCCGTTCCCACCACAGGGCAGTTCATCGCGCTCGACGAGCAGTGGAGCACGCACAACTACCACCCGCTCCCGGTCGTGATCTCCCACGGCGAGGGCGCCTGGGTGACCGACGTCGAAGGCCGCCGCTACCTGGATTTCCTGTCCGGCTACTCCTCACTCAACTTCGGCCACCGCCACCCCGACCTGGTGGCCGCCGCGGTCGAGCAGCTCGGCCGCGTCACGCTGACCAGCCGGGCGTTCCACCACGACCAGTTCGGCCCGTTCTGCCGCGAGCTGGCCGAGCTGACCGGCACCGAGATGGTGCTGGCGATGAACTCCGGCGCGGAGGCCGTCGAGTCCGCGATCAAGGTCGCCCGCAAGTGGGCGTACCGGGTGAAGGGCGTGCCGGAGGGCACGGCGGAGATCGTCGTGGCCGGGTCGAACTTCCACGGCCGCACCACCACCATCGTCTCCTTCTCCACCGACGAGACCGCGCGCGCCGACTTCGGCCCGTTCACGCCGGGGTTCAAGGTCGTGAAGTACGGCGACCTCGACGCGATCCGGGACGCCATCACCGACCGCACCGCCGCCGTGCTCATCGAGCCCATCCAGGGCGAGGCGGGCGTGGTCGTGCCGCCCGCCGGCTACTTGGCGGGCATCCGGCAGTTGTGTGACGAGCGCCACGTCCTGCTGATCGCCGACGAGATCCAGTCCGGCCTGGGCCGCACCGGCGAGCTGTTCGCCCTGGACCACGAGGGCGTTCGGGCCGACCTCTACACGCTGGGCAAGGCGCTGGGCGGCGGGATCATGCCGGTTTCGGCGGTCGTGGGCAGCCGGGCGGTGCTCGGCGTGCTGCGGCCGGGCGAGCACGGGTCCACCTTCGGCGGCAACCCGCTGGCGTGCGCGGTCGGCCGGGCCGTGGTGCGGCTGCTGGCGACCGGCGAGTTCCAGGAGCGGTCCCGCGAGCTGGGCGCGCACCTGCACGCGCGGCTGGGCGAACTGGTCGGTCGCGGGGTGGCCGAGGTGCGCGGACGCGGGCTGTGGGCGGGCGTGGAGATCGCGCCGGGCGGTCCGCGCGGTCGCGAGGCGTCCGAGGCGCTGGCGAAGCTGGGCGTGCTGTGCAAGGAGACCCAGGACACCACCCTGCGCGTGGCGCCGCCGCTGGTGATCACGCGCGAGGACCTGGACCGGGGCGTCGACGCGATCGCGTCCGTTTTGAGCAGTTGAGATCACGGTCTGTTCCCGCCTGACCACGGGCGGGAACAGACCGTATCAATGCGGTCCGACGTGCGATATTGCGGTTATGGGTGAGCAGAGGCGGGCCGCGGCGGCCGTCGCGTTGGGGCGCTGGACCGAACCGGGAGAAGTGCTGGCCGAGGGCCGCGCGCTGCGCTCGGTCGTCCCGCACGAGGCGCACCGGGCGTGCAAGCTCGCCCCCGACCGCCCGAACGTGGTCGAGTTCATCGAGGCCTCCAACGAGGGCCGGCTGCCCGACCTGGTGCCGCTGCGCATCGGGCGGATGCTGGCCTCGCCGTTCGCGTTCTTCCGGGGCAGCGCGGGCCTCATGGCGGGCGACCTCGCCGTCGGCGCACGCAGCGGCCTGGACGCCCAGCTGTGCGGCGACGCGCACGCCGCGAACTTCGGCCTGTACGGCACGCCCGAGGGCCGGATCGTCATGGACATCAACGACTTCGACGAGACCCTGCCCGGTCCGTGGGAGTGGGACCTCAAGCGGCTGGTGACCTCGCTGGTGCTGGCCG
The DNA here is from genome assembly GCF_003634995.1 of Saccharothrix variisporea. Taxonomy (GTDB): domain Bacteria; phylum Actinomycetota; class Actinomycetes; order Mycobacteriales; family Pseudonocardiaceae; genus Actinosynnema; species Actinosynnema variisporeum. The sequence continues at coordinate 3,190,969 of NZ_RBXR01000001.1, forward strand.
GCCGCGAGGGCGGGGTGTCGGACAAGGGCTGCCGCGACGCCGCCACCGACGCGGTGCGCGCCTACCGGAGCGCGGTGCGGCACATGGCGGAACTGCCGTTCCTGGAGTCCTGGTCGGCGCTGGGTGACGAGTCCGTGCTGTCCAAGACCAAGGCCGACGACCTGTTGGACGAGTTCACCAAGGCCGCGTCCAAGGCGCGCAAGAACACCAGCGCGAAGGTGGCCGCCAAGTGGACCCGGCGGGAGGGCGAGCACTGGCGGTTCATCGCCGACCCGCCCGTGCTCACCCGCATCCCCGACGCCGAGGCCGAGGCGGTGGTCGCGGCGCTGCCGTCCTATGTGGACACCCTGCGCGAGTCCCGGTACAACCTGATCATGCGCTACGGCGTGTCGGACGTGGCCTTCCGCGTGGTCGGCACCGGCAGCGTCGGCCTGCGCAACTACCTGGTCCTGTTGCACGGCAACGGCGACGAAGCCCTGGTGCTGCAGGCCAAGGAGGCCCGCCGGTCGGCCCTCGCGCCCTTCCTGGACGTGCCCGAGGCCAAGCACGAGGGCAAGCGGATCGTCCACGGCGCCCGGCTGGTGCAGGCCGAGACCGACATCCTGCTCGGCTGGACCACCATCGGCGGCCGGCACTTCATCGTCCGCCAGTTCCGCAACCGCAAGGGCGAGATCGACGCGACCACCCTCAAGCGCGACGACCTCGACGACTACGGCCGCTTCGCCGGCGCCCTGCTGGCCCGTGCCCACTCCCGCTCGGTCGACCCGCGCCTGCTCGCCGGCTACTGCGCGAACGGCGAGGACCTGGACGACGCCTTCGCCCGCTACGCGTTCGACTACGCCGACCAGACCGCCGCCGACCACGAGGACCTGGCCAAGGCGGTCAAGTCCGGCCGACTGCCCGCGCTGGTGGAGTGACCTGCCGACCGATCCCGACCGCCACCCGGCCCAGAACCCGTCGGTCAGGCGCTCGCAGAGGACGTCCACGCGGCGCTTACTACCCCATCGAGATGACGACTTTCCCGAACGCGTCGCCCTTGGCGTAGTACCGGTACGCCTCGGCCGCCTCCTCGAACCCGAACACCCGGTCCACCACCGGCCGCAGCCCCGCCACCGCGATCGCCCGGTTCATCGCGGTGAACTGGGCGCGGCTGCCGATCGCGACCATCCGGACCGTCGCCACGGACCCGAACATCAGCGCCGGGTCCAGCGGCGGCCACCCGCCCCCGAGCGACCCGACCGCGGCGACCTCGCCGGACACCTTCAACGCCCGCACGGAGTCGTTCAGAGCACCGACGACGTCCACCACGCGATCCGCCCCACCGACCGCCCGCACTTCCTCGACCCAGTCTTCGGACGTCACCACGAGATCCGCCCCCAACGCCGTGAGCCGGGACGCCTTGGCCGGCCCCCGGGACGTCGCGATGACCCGAGCACCCGACAACTTCCCGAACTGCACCGCGAACAGCGACACGCTCCCCGACCCGCGCGTGACGACGGTCTGCCCCGCCCGCACCCCGTCCAAGGCGTTCCACGCGGTCAGCGCCGCGCACGGCAAGGTGGCCGCCTCCTCGAACGACAGGTGGTCGGGCACGCGCACCAGGCCGCTCGCCTCCAGCACGACCCGCTCGGCGAGCATCCCGTCCAGCGACCCGCCCAACTGCGGCAAGAACTCGTGCCCGAACGGCCCGTGCTGCCACAACGGGAACACCGCCGCCGCGACCCGGTCACCGACCGCCCACTCCGTCACCCCCGGCCCGACCGCGACGACCACACCAGCACCGTCCGCGTTCGGCACGAGATCGTCCTTGACCGGCAACGGGTACGTGCCCCGCTGCACCATCAGCTCGCGGTAGTTGAGCGAACTCGCCCGCACGTCCACGAGCACCTGCCCCCGCCCCGGTTCGGGGACCTCGCACTCCCGCAGCACGAGCTCACCCTGCTCCAACCGGTAGGCACGCACTGCCGCCGTGTTCCTGTCCCGCACCGGTAACCCCCAAGTAGAACGATCGGTCTACCTCGACGGTATAGAACGGTCGATCTACCCGTCAAGTAGACTCGCGCCCATGCCGGGCCCCCGCGAACGCCTCCTGGAAGCCGCCGAACGGCTCACCTACGACCACGGCACGACCGTCGGCGTCGACGCACTCCTCAAGGCCGCCAACGTGGCCCGCAGGTCGCTGTACGAGCACTTCGGCGGCAAGGACGGCCTGATCGCGGAGGTCCTGCGGCGCACGGCGGAGGAGGACCTGGCCAAGTACGCCACCACCATGGACCGCGCCGGCGACGACCCCCGAACCCGCCTGCTGGCGATCTTCGACGAACTGGACCGCGTGGTCTCCACCCCGACGTTCCGCGGCTGCCGCTACCTGGCCGCCGACCTGTCCCTGACGCCCGACCACCCGGCGCACGAGGTGACCAGGAACTACCGCGAACGCCTGCACGCGTTGCTGCGCACCGAACTCGACCACCTGGGCCACCCGGACCCGGCGACGGCGGCGGACCAGCTCCACCTCCTGGTCGAGGGCGTCCTGGCCGCCGGCGCGGCCAACCCCGGCACCCACCCGGGCCGAGCGGCGAAGGCCCTGGCGGCGACCATCGTCTGACCGCTGGGCACACCCGGCCGGCGCGGTAGGCGGCCCTGGGCTCGGTGGGCCCGGTGGGGCGGTAGGGGTGCAGGGTCGTGTGTTGGACGCCGGCGCAGTTTCCGAGCGGAAAGCTGCGCGAGCGTCCAACAACCCCTACCGCACCCGGCGCACGCGCTCCTCGTCCCACACCGGCTCGGGCACCTCGACCACCTCGCCGTCCGACCGGAACAACAGGAACCGGTCGAACGACCGCGCGAACCACCGGTCGTGCGTCACCGCCACCACCGTGCCCGTGAACTCCGCCAACGCCGCCTGCAGGGCCTCCGCCGAGTTCAGGTCCAGGTTGTCGGTCGGCTCGTCCAGCAACAACAACGTCGCCCCCGACAGCTCCAGCAACAGCACCTGGAACCGCGCCTGCTGCCCGCCCGACAACGTCTCGAACCGCTGGTCACCCGACCGCGCCAACCCGTACCGGTGCAACGCCGCCATCGCCGCGCCCCGATCCCGCCCGGCGCGGCCGTCGTCGCCGTGCCACAGGACGTCCACCAGGGTCCGGCCGACCCACTCGGGGTGCTGGTGCGTCTGCGCGAACAGTCCCGGCACGACCCGGGCGCCCAGCTTCCACGTGCCCGTGTGGTGAACGGCGTCCCCGGCCAGCAGGCGCAGGAAGTGGCTCTTGCCCGACCCGTTCGAGCCGAGCACCGCGACCCGGTCGCCGAAGAACACCTCGATCCCGAACGGCTTCATCAAGCCGGTCAGCTCGAGGTCCTCGCACGTGATCGCCCGCACGCCGGTCCGGCCGCCGCGCAGGCGGGGCGTGACCTTCTCCGCGGACGGCAGCTCGGGCGGTGGGCCGGCCTCCTCGAACTTGGCCAACCGGGTCGTCATGGCGCGGTACTTCGCCGCCATGACCTCGCTGATCTTGGCCTGCACCTGCAACGTCCGCACCAGCTCCTTGAGCCGCGCGTGCTCCTCGTCCCAGCGGCGGTGCTGCTCTTCCAGCCGTTCGACGCGGGCCGCGCGGGCCGCGTGCCAGGTGCCGAACGAGCCGACGTGCGTCCACGCGCTGTGCGCCTCCACCGTCACCACGTGGGTGGCGGCGACGTCGAGCAGTTCGCGGTCGTGGCTGACCAGCAGGACGGCCTTGCCGGTCTCCGCCAGCCGCTGTTCCAGCCAGCGCTTGCCCGGCACGTCCAGGTAGTTGTCCGGCTCGTCCAGCAGCAGCACCTGTTCCGGGCCGCGCAGCAGCGCCTCCAGCACCAAGCGCTTCTGCTCGCCGCCGGACAGCGTCCGCACCTCGCGGAACCGCGCCCGGTCGAACGGCACGCCCAGCGCCGCGACGGTCACGGTGTCCCACAGCACCTCGGCGTCGTAGCCGCCGACCTCGCCCCACGCCGCCAGCGCCGCCGCGTACCGCATCTGCGTGGGTTCGTCGTCGGTCTCCATCAGGGCCAGTTCGACGGAGTCCAGCTCGTGAGCGGCGTCCCGCAACGGCTTGGGGGAAGCGGTGAGCAGCAGGTCGCGCACCGTAGAGGAGTCGCGCACCGAGCCGACGAACTGCGGCATCACGCCCAGCCCGCCCTGCACGCGCACCGAACCCTCGGCCGGGACGAGTTCGCCGGACAGGATGCGCAGCAAGGTCGTCTTGCCGACGCCGTTCGCGCCGACCAGTGCCACCACCGCGTTCGCGCCGACCTTGAACGACACGTCGCGGAACAGCTCGCGACCGTCCGGCAGGCGGAAGGCGAGTCCGTTCGCGTCGAGGAAACCCACGCCGAGCATGGTCGCCCGGCACCCCGCCGCGAAGCGAACGGGTTTCCTACCGCCAGGTGTAGCCGCGCATCAGCAGGGCCAGGGACGCGCAGCCGAACGACGCGAGCGAAGGACCCAGCGCCGACAGCACCATCAGCAACACCCCCAGGGCCGCGAAGACCGCGGCCAGCACGTGGGCACAGGTCATGCGGCGCGGACGACCGGAGGCCAGCACGCCGGCCAGGTCGGGGGCGTCCGCGGACAGTCTGTGCTCGATCTCGCGCAGAGTCCGGCGTTCCGCATCGCTCATCACGCCCGCTGGGATACCCGGCGCCTACCGGGCAAAACTAGCGCGAAAGGGCTACCAGGCGGGACACCGCGCGGAGGTACTTCTTGCGGTATCCGCCGCGCAGCATCTCCTCGGTGAACAGCTCCGACAGCGGCTCGCCGGACACCGCGACGGGGATGTCCCGGTCGTAGAGCCGGTCGCCGAAGGCCACCAGCCGCAGCGCCACCGCCTGGTCCGGCGCCGGGTGCACCCCGCGCAGGAACACGGCCGACACCCCGTCCAGCAGCCGCCCGTACCGGGACGGGTGGATGCGGGCGAGCCGGGCGCACAGCGCGCCGAAGTCGTCCAGGGTCGCGCCGGGCGTGCTCTCGGCCTTGGCGACCAGCTCCTCGTCCGACATCGGGTCGGGCGCGTCGGGCAGGCCGCGGTGCCGGTAGTCCGGGCCGTCGACGCGCACCACGGAGAACTTCGCCGACAGGGCCTGGATCTCGCGCAGGAAGTCCGCCGCCGCGAACCGGCCCTCGCCCAGCTTGTCCGGCAGCGTGTTGGAGGTCGCCGCGACCGCCACGCCCGCCGCCGTCAGCTCCTTGATCAGCCGGGTGACCAGCATGGTGTCGCCGGGGTCGTCCAGCTCGAACTCGTCGATGGCGAGCAGCTTGTGCCCGGACAGCCGGGCCACGGTCTCGGTGAACCCGAGCGCGCCGACCAGGTTGGTGACCTCGACGAACGTCCCGTAGGCCTTCGGGCCGGGCACGGCGTGCCACAGCGAGGCCAGCAGGTGGGTCTTGCCGACGCCGAACCCGCCGTCCAGGTACAGGCCGGGCTTGCCCTCCTCCGCGGACCGCCGGAACAGCGAGCCGAACCAGCCCTTGCCGCCGCCCTGCGACACCCGCTCGGCGAACGCGCGGCACGCCTCCACCGCGGCGGCCTGGCTGGGCTCGTCGGGGTTGGGCAGGTAGGTGGCGAAGCGGACGGAGTCGAAGCGGGGCGGCGGGACCATCGCCCCGACCAGTTCGTCCGCGTCGACGTGGGGCTCGCGGTCGGACAGGCGCGGGGCAGACATGCCCGCAGCGTAACGGCGTGCTGGGATGGGGACGTGCAGATGTTGTGGCCGCCACCCGCCGCTGAGACCACCACCACAGAGCTGACCGACGAGGAGCTGGAACGGCTCTACGACTACCCACCGGACCTCGACCGGCCGTGGGTGCAGGTCAACTTCATCTCCAGCCTCGACGGCGCGGTGACGGTGTCCGGCAAGTCCGGCGGGCTGGGCAACCCGGCGGACAAGAAGGTCTTCGCCCTGGGCCGCGACCTGGCGGACGTGGTGCTGGTCGGCGCGGGCACCGCGTTGGTCGAGGGTTACCAGGGGGTCAGGGCGGGCGAGGTGCGGCGCGAGCGGCGGGCCCGGCTGGGGCTGGCGGAGGTGCCGCCGATCGCCGTGGTGACCGCCAACTGCTCGATCACCCCCACGTCCCCGCTGGTCGTGAACACGTCCGTGCCGCCGATCCTGATCACCACGGCGGCGGCTCCGGCAGAGCGGCGCAAGGCGCTGGCCGAGGCGGGCGCGGACGTCGTGGTCGCGGGCGAGGAGACGGTGGACCTGACCCGGGCCCTCAAGGCGCTGGACGACCGGGGACTGCGGCGGGTGGACTGCGAGGGCGGGCCGCGCCTGTTCGGCGAGCTGATCGCGGCGGACCTGGTGGACACGCTGTGCATCACCTTCGCGCCGCTGCTGGCCGCCGGCGACGCGGGCCGCATCGCCACCGGTCCGCTGCCCGACGCACCTCGTGACCTGCGGCTGGCGTCGATCCTGCGGCACGAGAGCGCGCTGCTCCTGCGCTACCACCGGAAGTGATGCGCGTCACATCACCGTGAGGACCTGGCCACGCTCCGCATCCGAACCCGTGCACAACGGATTGCGGAAAGGACCGACCCATGGCTGCCCACAACACGGGTACGCAGAGCACGGCCGCGAAACCGGACGGCGTACCCGCCCGCCTCGCCGACGACACCGCACAGGGCAAGACCACCATCGCCTCCTCGGTGGTGCAGAAGGTCGCCGGCATCGCCGCTCGGGAGATCTCCGGCGTGTACGCGCTGGGCGGCGGCGTGCAACGGGCGTTCGGGGCGTTGATCGAGCGCATCCCGGGCGCGGGCACGGCGACCACGACCGGCGTCACCGTGGAGGTCGGCGAGAAGCAGGCCGCGATCGACCTGGACATCGTGGTCGAGTACGGGGCCGGGATCGTGGACCTCGCGCGGGCGGTGCGGCGGAACGTGATCACCAACGTCGAGCGGATCACCGGGTTGGAGGTCATCGAGGTCAACATCGCGGTGAACGACATCCACCTGCCCGACGAGAACGGTGACGGCGAGCAGGCCACCTCCCGGGTCGAGTGACACGTGGAACCCGCTGAACACGTGGAACCCGCTGAACGCGTGGAGGCCGCGCTCCTCGCCCACCCGTCCGTGGCGCGGCTGCACGGCGGCTTCGCGTCCTACCTGCCCGGCCGCCGGGTCGACGGCGTGCGCCTGACCGACCGGACCGCCGTGTCGGTCGTGCTGCGGGCCGGCCGTCCGATCCCCGAAGTGGTCGAAGAGCTGCGCGCCGCCGTCCGAGAAGTCGCCGGGCCGGCGCCCGTGGACATCACCGTGGCCGACCTGGAGGACCTGTGACGACCCGGGCGGACATCCGCGCCTTCATCCGGCAGCACCACCCCGACGTGGGCGGTGACCCCGAGCACTTCGTGCGCGGCCTCGCCGAGCTGCGCGCCGCGCGCCGGGACGGCACCGGCAGCCGGTTCGACGCGCCGGTGGTCGTGGTGCGGCGGACGTGGTGGAACCGGCTGTTCACGCGCCGACCCCGGCGCGTCGTGGAGTAGGAGCACTCGCATGAACGCAACCCAGACCGGACTGCTCGCGGGCCTGGTGCTCGGCTTGGCCGCCACCACCGGCTTCACCGCGTTCCTGGTGACGCTCGCCGTGGGCGTCATCGGGCTGGTCGCCGGCCGCGTGCTGGACGGACAGCTCGACCTCAACGACCTGTTCGGCCGCGGGCGGGGCCGCGACCGGTGAACGAGCGCGGCACCCTCGAAGTTCACCCGTCCGTGGTGCGCAAGGTCGCGGCGCGGGCGGCCGGGCGCGGCGCGGTGGTGAAGGTGACCGGGGAAGGCAACGACGTCGACGTGGCCGTGCGCTTGCCGCTGCCCTACGCCGTGCCGGTGCGGGCGGCGGCGTCCGAGGTGCGGCGAACCGTCACCGAGGAGGTCCAGCGGATCACTGGCTACCGGGTGCGCGGGGTCGACGTGACGGTGTCCGCGCTGGTGTCCGAGCCCCGACCGCGAGTGGAGTGAGCCGTGCGCGTGCTGTTGCGGGTGCTGTCCCCGTTGCTGGGCCTCGCGGTGGCCGCCGCCGGGGCCGTGCTGGTGGCCGAGGTCGCGTGGCACTGGTCCGGGCGCGGTCACGTGGTGCCGTGGTCGCGGCTGGGCGGCGTGCGGTGGACCGACGAGCGGGTCCGGGCGGTCGCTCTTCTCACCGTCGCCGCCGGCGTGCTGCTGCTGGCGCTGGCGGCGTTCGCGCGGCGGAAGTTCGTGCGCCTGCACTCCCCCGCCGACGGCGTCGTGGTCGTCACCACGCCCACCGCGCTGGCCCGGGTCGTCGGCAACCGGGTGCGCGCGGAGGACGGCGTGACCGGAGCGTCGGTGACCGCGTCCACGCGCCGCGTGCACGTCCGGGCCACGAGCGGTCTGCACGACGAAGCCACCCTGCGGCCCCGGCTGCTGGCGGTGGCGCGCGAGGCCGTGGCCAACCTGCCCCTGCCCCATCACCCGAAGGTGTCGGTCGTCGTGCACTCCCCCAAGGACCGCCCGTTCCAGGACCGGCCCCTCAAAGAACGCGCAGCGGAGGACAGCCCGTGATCACCCGCTCGTACCGGACCGAACGCGTCTGCGCGACCCTCCTCGGCGTCCTCGCGCTGCTGGTCGGCGGCGGTGCGCTGGCCCTCAACCTGCTCCGGGTGGACCGTCCCGCGCTGGACTTCGACCCCCTCCGGCCGTACCTGCTGTGGGTGCGGATCGGCGCGCTGGTGCTGGGCGTCCTCGCCGTCGTGGTCGGCCTGCGCTGGGCGTGGCGGGCGCTGACCCCGGAACGCCACCCCGACCTGCACCTGGAGGACGGCCTGACGGTCACCTCCGACGCCCTGGCCCAGGCCGTGGCCACGGACGCCTTGCAGGTCGACGGGGTCGCCGCCGCCCGCGTCAAGGTGATCGGCCACCCCGCCCTCCGGATCAGCCTCACCCTGCGCCACGGCACGGACGTCCGGCACGTCTGGCAGGACCTCGAGGGCGTCCTCACCCGCGCCCGCGACGCACTCGGCCTCCCCGCCCTGCCCGCAGCCGTCCGCCTCGACCTCGCCGCCCGCGCCAAACGCCGCGCCCGGTGACACCGAACGGCGTGCACAGGCCGCCCCCACCAGGCAGGATGACCGCGTGGTGCTTCCGCTGACCCCGCCCGTGCAGCCCATGCTGGCCAACGCCGTGGACGAGATCCCGGCCGGCGACGGCTGGGTGTTCGAACCCAAGTGGGACGGCTACCGCTGCCTGGTGTTCCGGGACGGCGACGAGGTCGTCCTCCAGTCGCGCAGCGGCAAGCCGCTCAACCGCTACTTCCCCGAGGCCGTGGCCGCGCTGCTGCGCACCCTGCCCGAGCGGGTCGTCGTGGACGGCGAGCTGGTGGTCGCCAAGGACGACAAGCTCGACTTCGACGCCCTGTCCGAACGCATCCACCCCGCCGAGAGCCGCATCAAGCTGCTCTCCACGCAGACCCCGGCCGTCTTCGTCGCCTTCGACCTCCTGGCCGTCGACAACCAGGTGCTCCTCGACAGCCCCACCACCCAGCGCCGCGCCCGCCTGGAAGAGCTGGTCACCCCGGGCGACTCGCTCTACCTGACCCCGTCCACCGACGACGCCGACCTGGCCCGCCAGTGGTTCGAGCTGTTCGAGGGCGCGGGCCTGGACGGGGTCATCGGCAAGCCCGCCGCCGGCCCGTACACGCCGGGCAAGCGCACGCTGGTCAAGGTCAAGCACGCCCGCACCGCCGAGTGCGTGGTAGCCGGCTTGCGCTGGCACAAGGACACCGAACCCGGCACCGCCGTGGGCTCGCTCCTGCTGGGGCTGCACGACGACAACGGCGTCCTCAACCACGTCGGCGTGGTCGGTTCCTTCAAGGCCGCCGAACGCCGCGCGCTGGCCCAGGAGCTGTCGCCGCTGATCACCACCGAGGACCACCCGTGGCTGGTGGAACCGGACGGCCGCCGCCTGCCCGGCGAGGTCAACCGGTGGCGCAGCAAGCAGGCGGACTGGGTGCCCCTGCGCCCGGAACGCGTGCTGGAGATCGCCTACTCGCAGACCGAGGGCGCGGAACCGGTCCGCCTGCGCCACAACGGCCAGTTCCGCCGCTGGCGCCCGGACCGCGACCCGGAGTCCTGCCGCTACGACCAGTTGGACCAACCGGCCCGCTACGACGTCGACTCCGTCCTGCGCGGCGAGGTCCGACCGGCCTGAAACCCACCCACGGGCGAGATCGTCACGCTACGGTTTGCCACCGTGGCTACGAGTGTCGAAGCTCTGGTGCAGGAAATCGACGAGCGGATGGCCCACGACGTCCGGCTCCTGACCCGGTGGCGGTTGGTGCACCGGACCGTGGGCGTGCTCTACACGATCATCCTGATCTTCGTGCCGGCCGTCCTGGCGGTGGGTTTCACCAGCTCGGAAACCCCGCTGGGCAAGACGCTGCTGCTCATCGCGGCCGTGGTGGGCGGTCTCAACGTGACCTTCAAGCCCTACCTGCACAGCCAGAAGCGCCGGGCGGACGTCAACAACATGCGCCGCCTGCGCGACCAGTTCCGCATCGAGGCAACGGCCGCCGACGACGTCAAGGCGGTCTGCGAGAAGTACTCGGCGCTCTACGCGGAGATGTTCGAGGCGCGGGGCCGTGAACTGGTGGACGGCCACCTGGGCAAGGAGGAGATCGTCAAGGAGGAGACGAGCCGGCAGTGACCCGCTCGCCCGACAGCCACCCAACTCCTCGCCCGATCTCCCGGCCGACCCTCTGCATTTCCAACGCCCCTTTGCCCGCTTTCCGCGCGCAGCGCAGTTCTTCGCGCGCGCAGCGCGTGCTTTTATGCGGTGGTCTCAACCACAGGTGGAGGGCCTCGGTTCCCCCGCCGTATGGCCTGCCCGAAGGGCTACCACAGATTTCCCGGGGTGCAGCCGAAAGTTTTTGCGAGGAACGAGCAAAAAGTTTTAGCGGCACCCCGGGAAATCTGTGGTTGGCTCCGCCAGGCCATACGGCGGGGGAACCGACGCCCTTCACCCCCCGCTGGCGGCCTGCCGCGCGGCGAGCGCCGCTTTTGATCTTGAGAGCGCGCAGCGCGTTCGGCTTGAGAGCGAAGCGTTCCGGTTCAAAGATTAAAAGAGCCTCGCCGGCGGGCAGGCCACCAAAGATGACTCAACTGCAACGGCGGGGGCTTCTTGCTTTTGTCATCTCCGTATGGCCTGGCGGAGCCTACCACATTTTCCAGGGGTTGCCGCTAAAACTTTTGCTCGTTCCTCGCAAAACTTTCGGCTGCAACCCCTGGAAAATGTGGTAGCCCTTCGGGCAGGCCATACGGAGATGACAAAAGCAAGAAGCCCAAGTTGAGTTGTGTCCTCACCGGTGGACTGCCACCCGGCAAAGCGGGTGAACTGCCGGCCGGCAAGGCGGGGTGGGCTGCCGGCCGGCAAAGCGGGTGGGCTGCCGGCCGGCAAAGCGGGTGGGCTGCCGGCCAGCGAAGCGGGTGGGCTGGCGGCCGGCGAAGCAGGGAGCCCGGCTACGCCTCGGGCCGGGCACTTCGGGTGGCGCCCACCGAGGCCAGGACCACGCACACCACGGCCACCCACTGCGCCGGCCGCAGGTTCTCGCCCAGCACGAGCAAGCCGGCCACCGCCGCCACCGCCGGCTCCAGGCTCATCAACACGCCGAACACCCGAGGCGGGATTCGTCGCAGCGCCTCCAGTTCCAGCGAGTACGGGACCACCGACGACAGCAGCGCCACCGCCGCGCCCGCGACCAGGACCACCGGGTCCAGCAGGGCCGTTCCCGCCTCCGCCACGCCGAACGGCAGCGCGACCAGGGCGCCGAAGACCATCGCCAGCGCCAAGCCCTTCCCGTCCGACGTGCGGCTGCCCAGTGACGCCGTCAGCAGGATGTACCCCGCCCAGCACCCGCCCGCGGCCAGCGCGAACAGGACGCCGACCAGCTCCAGGCCACCGTCCACCCCGGTCAGCAGGACGACGCCGGTCGCGGCGAGCAGTGCCCACAGGCCGTCCAGCCAGCGCCGCGAACCGAGCACGGCCACCGCGAGCGGGCCGAGGAACTCGATGGTCACCGCCGCGCCCAGTGGGATGCGTTCGAGGGCCTGGTAGAAGGTCAGGTTCATCACACCCAGGACCGCGCCGAGACCGGCGACGACCAGGAGCGTCCGCTTGTCCATCCGGAGCGACGGTCGCCACACCAGTGCCAGCACCAGGGCCGCGAACACCAGGCGCAGCGTGACGGTGCCGGCCGCGCCGGTCATCGTGAACAGCTGTTTCGCCACCGCCGCGCCCACCTGGACGCTCACCACGCCCAGCAGCACCAGCGCGGGCGGCGGGATGGCGCCGAACGCCCTCGCCGCGGCGGCGAGCGGTCCCGTCGAGGAGAACCGGCGCTCGGGGATGCCTTCGATGTTCACCATGACCACGCCGGCCATTCTCACCCAGCCGCTCACCGAAGTCTCACGGGTTTTGTGTGAGGCTCTGCACCAGCGATGGGAAGAGAGCAGGAGGGACGCACTGTGCCGCGTCGGCGTCACGCCGCCATGTTCCTGGTGGCCCTGAGCGCGCTGACCGCGTGCAGCGCGGGACCCTCGACGCGCCCGGTCATCGCGGTGCGCGGGGACACCGGGTCCACCGGGACCACCCCGCCCAGCGGGCCGCGCGAGGTCCCGCCGCTGGAGAACTACGACTCGAACCTGTCGTGGTCGCAGTGCACCGAGGCCACGAAGCTGCGCATGGGCGCCACCGCGCCGGCCGGCGGGAGCTACGAGTGCGCGCGGCTGCCCGTGCGGCTGGACGCCACCGCCCGGCCCGGCAAGGGCAACCTCAGCCTGGCGCTGCTGCGGGTCGGGACCGGCGGCAGCCCCCTGGTCGTGGTGGGCGACGCGGACGGCGAGCCGGGCACGCTGAAGGCGGCGCGGCTGGCCGCGTCCCTGCCGCCGGAGACGCTGAGCACGTTCACGCTGATCGGCGTGGACCGGCGGGGCACCGGCAAGTCCGACCCCGTGCAGTGCGTGCCCGAGGTGGCGCGGGCGGGGATCGTCGAGTCCGATCCGGACTCCGCCGACCAGGACGACATGCTCGAGTGGGTCGGCCGGGCCAGCCACGAGTGCGTGCTGGACCTGGAGAACAAGCTGACCGCCGTGGACTCGTGGCGGGCGTCGGCGGACTTGGAGCAGCTGCGCGAGGCGCTGGGCGTCGGCCTGCTCAACGGCATCGGCATCGGCGACGGCTCGAAGGTGCTGACGATGTACGCGAGCCGGTGGCCGGAGCGGATCGGGCGGGTGGTGCTCGACGGCGTGCCGGACCCGACGCTGGACGTGCCGGGCGTGGCCGAGGCGCGGGCCGTGGCGGCGGAGGCGGCGTTCAGCGCGTTCGAGAAGGACTGCGTGGCGCGCTCGTGCCCGCTGGGCGCGGACGCCACGAAGCGGTTCACCGCGCTGGTGGCGAAGCTGCGGGACAAGCCGGTGCGCGGCAACGACGTCGACCTGACCGCGGGCACGGCCGTGTCGGCGGTGCTCGCCGGGCTGGCCGACCGGACCCGGTGGCCGGCGCTGGCGGACGCGATCGTCGCGGCCGAGGGCGGCACGGCGGCGCCGCTGACCGACTTCGTCCGGCGGCAGGTCGTGGACCGCGACGACAACCCGCCGCAGCTGGACGCGGCCCTGGTGACCGCGTGCAACGACACGACGACCCGCATCCCACCCGAGCGGGTGAAGGTGATGACGGAGGACTGGCGGTCCAAGCACCCGCTGTTCGGGTCGTGGTTCGCGCGCCGGATGCTGGAGTGCGGGCCGTTCCCGGTGCCGCAGGCGGTGAAGGTGCCCAAGCTGGGCAGCGCGCCGCCGATGCTGGTGATCAGCACCGCCAACGACCCGGTCACCCCGCAGGGTGGCAGCGAGCGGGCGGCGCAGGCGCTGCCCGCCGGGGTGCTCGTGGGTTGGCAGGGCAGCGGGCACGGCGCGCTCGGGCAGTCGGCCTGCGCGACGACCGCGGCGCACGATTTCCTGGTCAATGCGAAAGTTCCCGCGAGCGGCACCGTGTGCCCGCCCTGATGGATTTTTCACTTATCAATACGAATATCGCGCGAAAAGGGTCCCGCACCGGTCGGTGCGGGACCCTTTTTCCTTCGGTCAACAGCTGGAGCAGCACCCGCAGCCGGGACCCGTGCAGCCGCCGCAGCAGCCACAACCGCTCATCTGGGCCTGCTCGGCCGTCGTGATCTCTACCGCCATCATGGCCTCCCCGTGATCGCGTGGACATCCAGCACACGCAAGGTATGACGGAGCCCACAGTGCGCCCTACCGCCGGGCAGGGGAAGTGCCATCACCCGATCGCTCGGCATTTGTCATCAGGATGTCGCATTACGTGACGGTAATTCAGCCGGTCAGCTCGTCCAATGCGCGTTGCGCGGCTTCCAACTCCGCGCGCAGTTGTTCGACCCGGGCCATGTGCCGTTCCCGAGCGGCGCTCAAAACCCCTTCGACGGCCTCCTCGACCTCGGGCAGCAGGAGCTTGGACGCCTGCGCCACCGCCGACGCCGCGACCGGTGCCGCCTTGAGCACCCGCTTGGCGCCGGTCTGCACGTCGACCGTCCACTCCCCCTCGGCCGTGGACGTGAGGGTGACCGTCACCTCGGCCGGCTTGGCCTGCTTGCGGGCGGGCCGCACCGGGGACGCCGGTTTCGGCTCCGGCTTGGGTTCGGGCGCGGGCTTGGGCGTCGTCTTGGCGGGCACTGGTCTCGGCTCCGGTTCGTAGGGGTACTCGATCGGGGCGGGCTCGGGCGTGGGTTCGGGTGCGGGTGTCGGCTTGGCGGGGGCCTTCTTGCGCGGGGCGGGCTTCTCCAGGGTCAGCTCTCCGGGCGAGAAGGACAACTCGTCCTTGGCCCCGGTCGGGCGCACCTGGATGAAGTCCCCTTCCTCGGGCTCGGTGAACGCGAGCACCTTGGCCGACCGCCCGGCCTCCACCCCGACCGCCGCGGCGGTGAACCACACCATCGGCGGCCGCCCCTGGGCGAGCTCCGCGCGCAGGTGGTCGAGGTCCTCCGGGGAGAGTGACTTCTGCTTCGCCTTCACCATGGGGCACCTCCGCTGCGGTCCGAGATCGGTCAGCGTGCAGCTTGCCCTACGGCACCGACAATTCCGCGGGCTCGTACCCCAACTGTGCGGCGGGGCGGCGACGAGCGCAAGGGCCGACGGACGGTCCACAGTGGACTGGACGGGGTGGCGGCGGGTGCGCGGCGGGGCGGATCAGCGGCGAGGCGGCGGAGTGGTGGCGGGGAGAGCCGGGGCGGGCACAAGCCCCAAATGCCCCGCATGCGGAGGACCGCCCCGCCTGCGGCGGAACTGCCCCGCCTGCGGCGGACCGCACGGCCCGGCGGCAGGGGCCGGGCCGTGCGGTGGGGGCTAGATCGGGGTGCCGTTGGTCCCGCAGATGCGGCCGGCGTTGATGCAGTCGCGCACCCTCCGCTCGAGCTCGCCCTGGTCCCACGCGTTGATGAAGTCGCCGTGGAACGTGTAGCCCGGGGCCGTCGTCACGTTCACCCCGTTCACCGTCCCGCCCAGCGACAGCCCGCCGCCGTTGACCGGGTAGGTGATCAGGAACTCCAGCCTCGGCAGGACCACGTTGTGCGTGGCCGGGCACGACCCCGCCCAGAACACGATGTGGTCCTTGTGGTTGGCGCTGTCCAGGTCCCGGCCGTTCCAGCAGGTCGGGAAGTCCAGGTAGGTCTCCAGCTTCGTGCCGGCCGGGCAGTTCATGAAGTCCCGGCTGGACGGGGACTGGGTCGTGCACGACCACCGCGCGGACGGGTTCTGGTCGGGGCTCGTGGCGCGGGCGTTGCCCACGACGTACCGCAGGTTCGCGGGCGGCACCACGGCGCGTTGCATGTCGTGGATGCCCTGGTAGTACACCGTCACGCTCTCCGGTGCGACCGGCTGCCCGTTCTTGTACAGCGTCGGCACCCAGTACGCGGACAGGTCCACCACCGGGTCGCACGTGGTGCCGGCCGCGCGCAGCGAGGTGTAGGTGGAGGTCGCGTTGGTCGACCGGTTGCCGAAGAACTCGTGGACGTGGGACACGCCGGACTGGCCCGGGTAGACGATCGGGTCGTTGCCGGCCCGGTGGCTCGCCCGGCAGTTCGCGCGGAACTCCGAGCCGGCCAGGATCCCCGGTTGGGCCTGGATCGCCGCGGCCTGGGCCGCGTCGGGCGCGCCGGGGTGGGTGCTGTGGTCGACGTGGTTGGCGCCGGCCGGTTGGAGGCCGACCACGGCACCGATCAGGACGACTGCGACGGCGACCGCCGCCGCCCCGATCGAGCCGCGTGTTCGGACGTGCATGTGCCTCTCCCTTCCGATTACTTGCGGGGGATGCGGCGGCGGAGCTGCTACTGGCCGAAGGTGAGCCAGTTGACGTTCACGAAGTCGGCGGGCTGGCCGCTGGTGAAGGTCAGGTAGACGTCGTGGCGGCCGGTGGTGGCGGTGAGGTTGGCGGGCACGGTGCGCCAGCTCTGCCAACCACCCGTGTTGGCGATGGCGAAGCTGCCCACGACGGTGCCGGTGGGGCTGCCCAGGCGGATCTCCACCAGGCCGCTCACCCCGCCCGCCGCACCGCTGGCCACCCGCGCGGAGAACTGGGTCGCGGTGCGGCTGCCGAAGTCCACGCCCCGGTACAGGGCCCAGTCGCCGTTGGCGATGTGGCTGACGTTCGAGCCGCCGCCGGTGTCGGAGGTGGTCTCGGTCGCCAGGCCGTTGTGCTGGTCGTACGACTCGGCCTGGATGGTGGCGAAAGCGTCCCGGCCGGCAGGCGGAGCAGTCGTGGTGGTCGTGGTGGTTGTGGTGGTCGGGGTGGAGCCGGAACCGGAGTCGGTGCTCGAGCCAGACGGGCCGCGCCACGCCGTCGTGCCGGCGGGCACGGCAAGCGTTTGCCCGTCGGAGAACGTCACGGTCACCGCGCTCGCCGTGGGGTTGTAGGCGACGTAGGTCCGAGCGCCGTTCTTGGACAGCACGGCGTGCGTGGGCGTGTTGGCGGTGACGGACGTGTCCGGCGTGCCGTAGGTGTTCAGGGACGTCAGCCAGTGGTACGCGTGCGCACGGGAGTCGCCACTCTCCGGCTCCAGGCCCGAACCGTACGCGGACAGCGCCGACGCCGGGTCGGCCAGCGCCTGGAACTGGAGGATGACGTCCCTCCACTCCACCTCGGTGCCGCCGTTGTTGGCGCGCAGCTCGGCGATGTTCTGCGTGATGTCGGACTTCCAGGCCGCGTGGTAGAGCGAGCCGCCGGTGATGGGCAGCATGTTGATGCCGTGGATCTCCTCCGGGTTCGCGGTCCACCACGTCCCGTAGGTGCCGCCCGCGCCCCAGACGATGCCGAGCGTGTCGTGGCCGAAAGAAGCCGGGAACACCGCGTTGTCCTTGTCGAACCAGTACTGCCCGATGGCGGTCTCCTGCGTGGTGTGCAGGTAGATGCCGGCGTCCCGCAGCGCGGTGTCGCCGGTCGCCTGGCCGAACAGCACGGCGGCGGTCGCGAACATCATCGCCTCGGACGACGACTCCTCGTTGTTGCCGTGCGCGAAACCGGCGTGCCCGGACGCCCAGCCGTGGCCCGCGTAGGCGTCGAAGTGGCGCAGGAACGGGAACCTGGTCTCGCCGCGGTCGTAGTTGTTGGCGTCCTTCACCAGCAGCTTGACCATGCCGCCGTAACGGGAGTCCGACGCCCACGCCGGGTCGTGCTGGGCCAGGACCGCCGCCGCCAGGACGTAGTAGCCGTAGTGGAAGTGGTGGTCGTTGAGCTCCTGGTCGGAGCCGTAGGACGCGCGGTAGCCGATGAGCGTGCCCCAGGTCGGGTCGTAGGCGAAGTGTCGCTCGGTCTCGCCGTCGGACGCGGTGAGCCAGTCGGTCAGGCGGTCGCGGACCAGGGTGAGGAGCCGGTCGCGGCCGGCGGTGTAACCGATCTGGTTGGCCACCCGGGCCAGCGCGGCCAGTCGCCACAGGGCCTTGCCGGTCCAGTACGTGTCCACCGCGCCCTTCCACGGGTCGGCGGCGCTGAGCTCCTGGTCGATCTCGGCGCGCAGCCGGGTCTGGTCGGCTTGGGAGGACAGCGGCAGGGCGGGCAGGACGCCGTTGAACGCGGTGCGGGTGCTGAAGGACGCGCCCTCGCGCAGGCGCATCTCGCCGCGCGGGGAGGTGTAGCGGTAGGCGGTGACGGCGTCGGCGGAGTTCAGCCACTGGTGCCGGTAGAGGGCTTGCAGGGTGCCGGTCTGGGTGCCCTGGCGAGCGGTCGTGGTGGCCGTGTAGGTGGCGGTGAGCTGGGCGGACGCGGTGTCGTAGGTCCAGGAGACCTTGGTGTCGGTGACGAAGGAGAACGCGTAGCGCTGGAACAGGCTCAGGGCGTCGCGGCTGGGCAGGACGGCGACGGAGAAGAACGCGGCGTTCGCGGTGGCCTCGGCGGTGCCGGTCAGGGTCCACGTGCTCGTGGCGAACAGGGCGTAGTCGTGGCCGTTGATCGTGACGCCGAGGGTGGTGCCGGTGTTGCTCCAGACGGTTGTGGCGCCGTTGAAAGCGACTCGCGCGAGGCCGCCGGACGCCTCCGCGTAGACGTACGGGGAGCCGTGGCCGATGGTGGTGCGCAGGGTGCGTGAGCCGTCCGTCCACAGTGGACTCACCGTCCAGTCGGACCAGCCGTCGACCTGGGTGCGCGGCGCGTTGAGGCCGCCGACGCCGACGAACAGGTCGTCCTGGTGCACGAACTCGTAGAACGTGCCGTCCGGGGTGACGTTCGGGCTGGTCGGGTAGCCGACGCCGAGGCCCTGGGCCGCCGCGTGGAAGGTCAGCGGGTGGGCGTACACGTTCTCCGAGTACGGGTTGCCCGGGTAGCGCTGGAAGACCAGCGAGGACCACCAGTCGTTGGTGGGCACGGGTTTGCCGGCCATCCGGGCGGTGACCTTCGGCGTCAGCGGGGTGCCGGACGAGTCGACGGGGCCGAGGGCACCGGCCGGCCGGGACGGGGCGTAGCTGCCTGCACCCACGGTGACGGCACCGGCCGGTCCGGGCAGGGCGAACGGGACCAGGGCCGCGACGAGCAGGGCGGGCACGGCGAGGCGCAGGGAACGCACAGGGAACCTCCCGAGCAACGGTGAGAGCGCTCTCACGCTGTTGCGTACGGTAAACCCCGTGTTGCCGGCTGTCTACGGTCGAGTTCTGTCAAGCGGGGTCTTCGACGCGGAGGTGGTACTCGCACCCGTACTCGACCGCGTACCTCAGGTCGTAGTGGTGCACGATCTTGGGACCCTCGTGCAGGTGGACGTGGGTGACCGTGGGCCTGGGCGCGTCCGCGGGCATGCTCACCGAGTCGACGCGCCCGTCGAGGGGACCGCCCACGAACCGCACCACGTAGGTGTTCGCCATGCCGGGCCTCCCTCTCTTCGGCGTCCCCGACCATCGTACGAGAGGTGCAGTGCCGGCACGGCTGAACTGCGGCGACAATTAGCCGGTCGGACCAAACCGGTGCTCCGCGAGGCCGTCGAACGTGGTGGCCCGGGTGGGCACCGAGTAGGCGTGCAGGAGCGTGCAGGCCATGGCCTTGCGCGGGTCGACGTCACGGCCGTGACCGGGATCCGCCTGCGATCAGGTCTCCTCCGCACCGTCCGCGGTGGTTCCGGCGAGTCGGTCGTGGAGAGTGGCGTGGCGGAACTGGTAGACGGGGCCGACGACACGCAGCACCCCTCGACGGTGCGCGTCCTCCAGGAACCGGCCCAGCCGCCACGGAACCCCGGCCCACGCCGCGACGAGGACCTGGCAGACCCCCGTGACCCACGCCCTGGACGCGGTGAGCCCGAGCAGGGTGCCCATGGCCGCCATGGGGATGGCCGCATTGGCGAAGCCGAGCCCGATGCCGATCCCGGCGGTGGCGACGACGGTGATCACCAGACCCTGCACGAGCCAGTGGAGGAGATCGCCGCGCCAGGTGTCCTGCGGCCGGGCGGCCTTCGACGGGTCGACGGACCTCATGGCACGCATGACCCCGGTCGCCACACCGAGCACGAGGGTGGCCCCGAGCCCGATGAGCACGCCACCGGGAACTCCGAGTCTCAGTCCCGCGAGGGCACCCAACGGGGCACCCACGAACAGGCTGCCGCGGAGGTTCCAGGCCCACCGCGCATGCGCCCAGGTGAAAGTACCGATGCGCACCGGCCAGTCCCGGTCCAGACGGGCGTAGAAGGTGCCGCCGAGGGTTCCGGCGACCATGCCGCTGAAAGCGCCGACCAGCACGCCCTGCGCCAGCCCGGAGGTGAACGGTCCGATCAGGCCACCGACGAGGACGCCGACCAGCCCTCCCACGACCCCGTTCGCGGCGCCGCTGAAGAGGACCCGCCGCGTCCGGGGGATCAGGCGGGGCAGGTCCCACCAGGCGAAGTCCCTGGTTCCCAGCGCTTGGAGCATCCGGGCGACCACGGTGAGGGTGTGCCGGGCGGTGTCGACGTCGTAGCGGGCCGCAGGCATGCCGGGGCGCGGCGAGTACGCCGTGGTCACCGCGAGGTCGAGCAGGTGGTCGGTGACCTCGACGCGCGTGGGGAACCGGTCCTCGTCCAGCAGCTCCCCCACCGAGTCCCCCGACGGGCCGTAGGCGGCGCGGAGCAGGGTGACCAGCAGTGGGTTGTCCAGGGCGTGGACGACCGGCGCGTCGGTTCCCCGGTCGAGCGCCTCGAGCACCGCGCGCCACGGTTCGGGTACCGGGTCGGGCAGGTTGTGCCTGAGGTACCGGGCCGCGTCCCGGGAGGTCAGTGGTGCCAGCTCCAGGGCGACGGCGCCGGTGAGGATGTCCTCCCCGGCCGCGTCGACCAGTTCGGCCGTGCGGGTCAACAGGACCAGTCTGAAGGTCGCCTGCGTCCCGAGCGCCCGCAGCGCGGCGGCACGGCGTTCCCTCGGGATCTCGTCGAGCCCGTCGAGCAGGACCGCGACACGTCCGGACGCGAGCAGTTCGGCGGCACGGCGAGGTCCGTCGCGCCCGGCCAGGGTGGGCAGTTCGACCAACTTGGTGATCAGCCAGTCGCGCACCGGCGTCGTTTCAGGGTCCCACCCGTGGAGGGTGAACAGGACCGGCACCGGCACCTGCGCGCGTTCCTCGACGGGCGTCTGGTCCCGGTGGTGCAGCGCCTCGAGCAGCAGCAACACCGCCGCCGAGCTCTTGCCGCTGCCCGGACCGCCCGTGATGATCAGCCGTCCGGACGGCAGGCCGCCGTACACGCCGTGCAGCGCACGATGGGTGCCACTCCGCAGCCGCGGCGCGGTGACCTGCCCCAAGCCGGGCAACGGCGCGAACGACGTCCCGGCGGAGTGCCGCGCGGTGGCGGCGGACGGCGGTCCGGCGACCGGCTGCCTGCTGCGCCGCCACCGGATGGGCAG
The DNA here is from genome assembly GCF_003634995.1 of Saccharothrix variisporea. Taxonomy (GTDB): domain Bacteria; phylum Actinomycetota; class Actinomycetes; order Mycobacteriales; family Pseudonocardiaceae; genus Actinosynnema; species Actinosynnema variisporeum. Next base: position 3,212,353 of record NZ_RBXR01000001.1, read on the forward strand.
GGGCGACGACTGGAGCAGTCCGCGTTCGGCTGCGGCCTGCTGCCACTGGACGCGCATCGCCGACGCCAACTGTTCGGCCGACTCGTCCACGCCCGGCTCAGCGGCGGGGGACAGGGACTTCAGCACCCCGTCACCGACCACGATCAGCAGCCCGACGGCCGCGAGGACGAACTGCCCGTACCCGCTGGCGTTCGCGCGCTCGTCGCCGGCCAACGCCGTCACCCGGAGCACCCACCACCCCAGGCCGACCGCCACCAGGACCCACGCCAAAACCAGTAATCGTCGCCGCACACACCAACCATCGCGCGTGGCGGGCCGAACGTGACCAAGTGCTTACTCCGGCTTGCGGGCCTTCGACGGCTGCACGCGCATCGGTTCGCCGGGCATCTTGGGGTAGTCCGGCGGGTAGGGCATCTCGCGCGGGTCGGCCGCGTACCAGTCCAGCAGGGTCTCCAGGCCGAAGGCTTCGTCGTCCAGGCCGGCGTGCGGGTCGCCCTTGTCCGCCAAGTACTTCGGCACCGTGAAGACGTCGAAGTCGTCCGGGTCCACTGTGGACAGATCAGCCCAGGTCACGGGGGTCGACACGGTGGCGCGGGGTGTGCCGCGGACCGACCACGCGGACGCGATCGTCCGGTCGCGGGCGGCCTGGTTGAAGTCCAGGAAGACGCGTTCGCCGCGTTCCTCCTTCCACCACGACGTGGTCGCCAGGTCCGGTGCCCGCCGCTCGACCTCGCGGGCCAGTGCGATCACCGCGTGCCGGACCTCGACGAAGTCCCACTCCGGCCGGATGCGCACGGCCACGTGGACGCCCCGCCCGCCGGAGGTCTTCGGGTAGCCGGTCATGCCCAGCTCGTCCAGCACCTCGCGCAGCACCAGCGCGACCCGGACGGCGTCGGCGAAGTCGGTGCCGGGCTGCGGGTCGAGGTCCACGCGCAGCTCGTCGGGGTGGTCGGTGTCGGACCGCCGCACGGGCCACGGGTGGAAGTCGAACGTCCCCAGGTTCGCCGCCCACGCCAGCACCGCCGGCTCGGTCGGGCACACCTCGTCCGCGGGCCGCCCGGAGGGGAACGTGATCCGCGCCGTCTCCACCCAGTCGGGAGCCCCCTTGGGCAGCCGCTTCTGGTAGAACGCCTCCCCCTCGACCCCGTCGACGTACCGCTTCAGGGTCGTGGGCCGGTCGCGCAGCACGCGCAACAACGGCTCGGCGACGGCCAGGTAGTACTCCACGACCTGCCGCTTGGTGATCCCCCGCTGCGGGAAGTACACCTTGTCCGGGTTCGACACCCGCACCACGCGCTCGCCGACGGTCAGTTCAAGGGGCTGGGACTTGGCCACCCCGGAAGCCTAGCCGGCGGCCGTCCGGTCGGCCTCCCGCTCGGCCCCGGCCACCGGTTCGCATCGACCCGGACACCCGCTTCGGCACCACCTCCGTGCCCACCGGCACCCAGGACCGGCCAGAGCGACGCCGCCCGAGTACCAGGTGCCGCCTGGCGGTGGGCCGGGTCGTGGACCGGCCGGCGGTGGGCCGGGGCCGAGGCCTCGGAAGCGGGTTCGGGCCCAACCCGGGGTTCGGGCCGACCGGCAGCCCGACCGGAACGAACCCCGCGAACGCGCGAAGCACGGCCACAGGTTCTCCCTGAGCACCGGCGCGGACTGGATCACCGTCGCCCCGGCCGACCACGACGTGCCGGCGCGACGGCTCAGCGAGGCACTCGCTGCGCCGCGAGGCCGGTGACGAACGCGTTCAAGGCCAGTTCGAAGCTGTCGCGGTCCAGCTCGGCCGCCACGGCCGGCAGCAGGTGCGCTTTGTCCAGGTTCGGGTAGCGCTCGCGGTAGAGGCTCTGGTCCTCCGAAAACCCGCTGGAGAACGAACTCAGCGCGGCCCCGAACACCAGGTACATCAGGGACGCCGCGATCATGGTCGCCTCCCGCCGCGTCCAGCCGGCCGCGACCAGCGCCCCGTGCACGACGTCCAGCCGGCGCAGGGACGCCTCGCGGTGGGCCGGGCCGTAGGCCAGGAACGGGACGATGTTGGGGTGCCGCGCCAGGGCCTCGCGGTAGGAGCGGGCGCAGGCGGTCAGGCCGTGGCGCCAGTCGCCGCCGGCGAAGCCGGACACGTCGACCTTCTCCAGGATCTCGCTGGCCACCTCGTGCAGCAGGTCGTCCTTGGTGCTCACGTGCCCGTACAGCGACGCCGCCTGCACGCCCAGCTCGGCGGCCAGCTTGCGCATCGACAGGCCGTCCAGCCCGTCCCGGTCGATGATGTGGAGGGCGGCGGCCCGGATGCGCGAGGCACTCAGGATGGGGTTCCTCGGCATCGCTCTCCCTCTTGCCGGCGGTTCGGTTCCGCGCCTACGTTAGAAAACCTAACACTGTTCGGTCAGGAGGTCACCGGGGTGGGTCCACGCACGTCCGACTTGGGCTTGTCCGACGAACACCGGCAACTGCGGGAACTGGCCCACCGGTTCACCGAGGAGCGCATCGTCCCCCACGCCGCGCGCTGGGACCGGGACGAGGCCATCGACCGCGACCTGGTGCCCGCGTTGGGCGAGGTCGGGTTCCTGGGCCTGGGGATCGACGAGGAGTACGGCGGCTCCGGTGGTGACCACCTCGCGTACTGCCTGGTCCTGGAGGAGGTCGCGCGCGGCGACTCGGCGGTGCGCGGCATCATCTCGGTCTCCCTCGGCCTGGTCGGCAAAACCATCTTCAAGCACGGCTCGGAAAAGCAGAAGCGCCGGTGGTTGCCCGGCCTGTGCGCGGGCGAGCTGGTCGGCTGCTTCGGCCTGACCGAGCCCGGCACCGGTTCCGACGCGGCCTCGCTGGCCACCCGCGCGGTCCGCGACGGCGACGACTGGGTCCTCACCGGCACCAAGGTCTTCATCACCAACGGGACGTGGGCGGACGTGGCCCTGGTCTTCGCCCGGACGGGTGGTCCGGGGCCGAAGGGCATCACCGCGTTCCTCGTGCCGACCGACTCCCCCGGCTTCACCGCCCGCGAGATCAAGGGCAAGCTCGGCATGCGCGGCCAGGCCACCGCCGAGCTGACCCTGGACGGCGTGCGCGTCCCCGACGAGAGCCGCCTCGGCGAGGAGGGCACCGGGTTCCGCATCGCGATGGCGTCCCTGGACCGGGGACGGATGTCCGTGGCCGCCGGGTGCGTGGGCGCGGCGCGGGGCGCCCTGGAGGCGGCCCTGAAGTACGCCAAGGAGCGCGAGCAGTTCGGCAAGCCCATCGCCGGGTTCCAGCTCGTGCAGGAACTGCTGGCGGACATGGCCGTGGAGACCGACGCGGCGCGCCTGCTGACGTGGCGCTGCGCCGACCTGGCCGACCGGGGCGAGCCGTTCTCCACGGAGGCGTCGATGGCGAAGCTGTACGCCAGCGAGGCCGCCGTGCGGGTGGCGAACAACGCCATCCAGGTGTTCGGCGGGTACGGGTACGTCGACGAGTACCCGGTCGGGAAGTACCTGCGCGACACCCGCGTCACCACCCTCTACGAGGGCACCAGCCAGATCCAGAAGTTGCTCATCGGCCGGGCGCTGACCGGCATCAACGCGTTCGTCTGACTTCGAGAGGGGCAAGGCATGGACTTCACGCTCAGCGACGAGCAGAAGGAGATCCGCGACTGGGTGCGGACCTTCGTGCGCAAGGAGGTCGTGCCCCTGGAACCGGAGGTGCTGCGGCGCGAGCGCGCGGGCGAGCCGGGCCTGCGGCGCGACGAGCTCAAGGAGTTGCAGGACAAGGCGAAGGCGGCCGGGTTCTTCGGTGTCCTCACGCCGCAGGAGTACGGCGGCATGGGCCTGGGCGCGTTGATGACCGCGCTGGTCGAGCAGGAGCTGGGGCGCAGCTTCGTGCCGTTCCGGTTCGGCGGGTACGCCGACAACATCCTCTTCCACGGCAACGACGAGCAGAAGCAGCGCTACCTGCTGCCGACCATCTCCGGCGAGCGCATCTCGTGCTTCGCCATCACCGAGCCGGGCGCGGGCTCGGACGCGAAGGCGATCCGGACCTCCGCCCGCAAGGAGGGGTCGGAGTGGGTCATCAACGGCGAGAAGACCTTCATCACGCAGGGCAACGAGGCCGACTTCGTGATGGTGTTCGCCGTGACCGACAAGGACAAGGGCGCGGACGGCGGCGTCACGTGCTTCCTGGTGGACCGGGACATGGGCTGGAAGTCCGAGCCCATCCCGACCATGGGCCAGTGGGGTCCGGCCGCGTTGGTGTTCGACAACGTGCGCGTGCCCGAGGAGAACGTCCTGGGCGAGGTCGGCGGCGGGTTCCGGCTGGCCATGCAGTGGATCGGCCAGGGCCGGTACCTGCTGCCCGCGCGGGCGCTGGGCTCGTGCGAGCGGCTGGTGGAGATGGCCGTCGAGCAGGCCAAGAACCGGGTGACGTTCGGTCAGCCGATCGCGGAGTACCAGGCGATCCAGTGGATGCTGGCGGACTCGGCGGTGGAGATCGAGGCGCTGCGCTGGCTGGTGCTGCACGCGGCGTGGCTGGTCGACCAGGGTGCCGACTCGCGGCAGGCGCAGTCGATCGCGAAGCTGTACGGCGGCATCAAGGCCAACGAGATCGTGGACCGGGTGCTCCAGATCCACGGCGGCATGGGCTACACGCGGGAACTGCCGATCGAGCGCTGGTACCGGGAGCTGCGGCTGCTGCGCATCTACGAGGGCACCGACGAGATCCAGCGCCGGACCATCGCGCGCAACCTGCTCAAGGGCCACGCGAAGGTCACCGGCACCCTGGGCTGAGCCCCGGCTGTGCGGCGGCGCGTCGGCGTCGCCGCACCGCCGGGTGCCGGTGCTACCCGTGGACCGGCAAGCCGGGTTCCGGTTGGTTGTTGTTGCCGCCGGCGATGTAGACGACGCTGAGCCAGACGTTCCGGTTGCCGCTGTCGTCATCGGTCAGGGCCCACCAGGTGTTGGTCCACTGACCGACTGTCACGCGCACACCCCAGTTCCGCTGGCAGTAGAAATAGTTCTTCCCCTTGTTCATCTTTCCGGCCGCAGTGCCCTGCGGAAAGCGTTTCGTGGGCGCGTTGGCTTGCCAGACGTACTTGTCGATCTTCTTGGTCGGGTGGTTCGCGGCCTCGCACTTGACGGCCCGGACGTCGTCCTCGGTGCCGGGGGTCGCGGCGCTCACGCCGGTGACCAGGAGCAATGCGGTGATGACGGCCGCGCCGGCGGTCACGATCTTGAGCATCTGCTGTCCTCTCGCGGTTCGGGGGTGCTGCCCGACCAGTGCAGTGGCCCGGACCGACGAAACGGAAGACAAGACGGGGAATTCACCCGATCCACGGTCACCCACCGCCACGACAATGCACAACCGGTGATCCGGGAAACCGCACAACGGCGGTGAGAGCGCAATTCCGGGGGATCAGTTTTCCGCGAGCATTTGCGCGCAGACGCGGGCGAGGTGCGTGCGCATCGCGGCACTGGCCCGGCCCGGGTCGCCCGCGGCCACCGCGTCGACGAGGGCGTCGTGGTCGTCGAGGGACGCGTGCTGGTGGGGCGGGTCGTCCCTCAGGCCGCTGCGCAGCAGGACCACCCGCTGTTGCACCAACCGCACCTGCTCGGCGATGTGCGGTGACCGGGCGGCGTCCAGCAGGGCCTGGTGGAAGGCCAGGTCCAGGCGGTAGGGGAAGCGTTCGCCTGCCTGGTAGGTGCGGCGGGACTCGGCGCACACCTCGCGCAGGCGGGCCACGTCGGCGTCGGTCCGGCGCGACGCGGCCAGTTCGGCGGCGGCGCATTCGAGGGCGGTGCGGAGTTCGAACAGCGCGCGGACGTCCTCGGGGGTCGCGGCGGGCACGTGCGCGCCCCGGTGAGCCACGAGGACCAGCAGGTTCTCCGACGCGAGCTGCCGGATGGCCTCGCGCAGCGGACCCCGGCTGATGCCCAGGCGGGCCGCGACCTCGACCTCGTTGACCCGCGCGCCGGGCGGGATCTCGCCGGTCAGCACGAGCTCGCGCAGCGCGTCCACGGCCTGTCCGGCGAGGCTGCGGTGGACGGGGAGTGTCACGAACGTCTCCCTAGCACAGAACCGGGCGGGGGTGTTAACTGTCGACAGTTGGCAGTTCGTCGGATGGAGGGGTCGCGGGATGGCGTTCGAGCTGGTCGCCGAGGTGTGGCGGGGTGACTTCCTGGAGTCCGTGCACCACGGCTCGGTCGTCGCGTTGGACCGTTCGGGTGAGGCGGCGCTGAGCGTCGGACGCCCGGACGACGTCACGTACCCGCGCTCGTCGAACAAGCCGATCCAGGCGCTGGCGATGCTGCGGCACGGCCTCGACCTCGACGGCGAGCTGCTCGCCCTGGCCTGCGCGAGCCACTCCGGCGAGGACTTCCACGTCGAGGGCGTGCACCGCATCCTGGCCGGTGCGGGCCTGACCGAAGCCGACCTCCAGTGCACGCCCGACCTGCCCATCGGCGAGGCGGCGCTGCGCGAGCACCTGCGGGCCGGGCGCGGCAAGGAACCGAAGTACATGAACTGCTCGGGCAAGCACGCCGCCATGCTCGCCACCTGCGTGCACAACGACTGGCCGACCGAGACGTACCTCGACCCGTCCCACCCGCTCCAGGTCGCCATCCGGGAGACGCTGGAGGACCTGGCCGGGGAGCGGATCGGCGCGGAGGGCGTGGACGGCTGCGGCGCGCCGCTGTTCGGGATCAGCCTGGTCGGGCTGGCGCGGGCGTTCGCCCGGATCACCACCTCGACGGACCCGCTGGAACGGCGGATTGCGACGGCGATGAGCACGCACCCGGAGTGGGTCGGGGGGACGGACCGGGACGTGACCCGGTTGATGCGGGCGATCCCGGGCGCGGTGGCCAAGGACGGGGCGGAGGGCGTGTACGCGATCGGGCTGCCGACCGGGGAGGCGGTGGCGTGCAAGATCGCCGACGGGTCCAGCCGGGCACGGGCGGTCGTGATGGTGGCGGCGCTGCGCAAGCTGGGCGTGGCGGCCCCGGAGGACCTGGCGACGGTGCCGGTGCTGGGGCACGGGCGCACGGTGGGCGCGGTCAAGCCCTCCCCCGCCCTGGTCTGAGCAGCTGCCCTCGTCTGAGCACCTGCCCTGGTCCGAGCAGCGGCCCTGGCCTGAGCAGCGCGGACGAGCGTGGACGAGCGCGGTGGGGCGTGGCCTCCGGCCCCCGGTTCCATTCTCCCACGGGGGACCGACAGAGGCCTGGGTGGCGGTTGAGGGGGCCACTACCCTGACCGGTATGGGCAGTTCTCGCGCCGCCGATTTTCCGGACGAACGGCCGAACGGGCTCGGTGACGAGCAGCGTCCGCTGGACGACGAGTTGATCGGGCTCGACCCCGACGACCCGGAGACCAGGGCGTTCGCCGAGCACCTCGGGCGGATGCGGCAGGAGACGCCCGCGTTCACCGTCGAGGGGTACCTCGCCGGTGTCGAGAACTTCGCCGACTCGGCCAACCGCGCCGGGGGTTTGCGCAGGTTGTCGGCGGTGGTCGTGGTGTTGCTCATCCTGCTCGGCGTCGCGGTCAGCGTGTGGTTCGGGTTGGGCGAGATCCTGTCCACGTTCTTCGAGTGATCCCGCGTTCTTCGATTAACGTGGAGGTATGGAACCTGTCGTCGGCGCCACCCCGAAGGTGGTCCACTCCGAGCTCGAGTGGCGGGAGATCCTGACCCCCAAGGAGTACGCGGTGCTGCGCGAGGCGGGCACCGAGCCGGCCTGGACCGGGGAGTACACCGACACCAAGACCGAGGGCGTCTACTCGTGCCGGGCCTGCGGGGCCGAGTTGTTCCGCAGCGACACGAAGTTCGACTCGCACTGCGGCTGGCCGTCGTTCTTCTCGCCGCTGGCCGCCGACTCCGTCGTCCTGCGCGAGGACCGGGCCTACGGGATGGTCCGCACGGAAGTGCTCTGCGCCACATGCCACAGCCACCTCGGGCACGTTTTCGAGGGTGAGGGCTATCCGACGCCGACCGACCAGCGCTACTGCATCAACTCGATCAGCTTGCGTCTGGTGGAAGCGCCCGGCGGTCGAGCAGACTGACGGCGCTACTCCGAACGATGTCGGTTTCCAACCTGGGAGGAATCATGCGCGTTCTCAAGGGCACGGACGGCGAGGGCTCGGGCGGCGTGGACGGCGCGTCCTCGTCCTGACGGGTGAGAACAGCCGGGGAAGGGCAACCCTAAGTCTTCCCCAAGCACCCTTGCCGGGGTGTGGCCTGAAGCACACGATTGCGTCTCCAGTGTCGGCGGACCACAACGTCCGCCGGGGCCCACAGGGGGTGGACCGTGGAGCGACCGTGGGGACTGTCAGGCCCGGAATTCCTTGAGCTGTACTGGATCGCGCTGGCCGTGTCGCTGGCCTTCGCGATCGTCGTCCGAGTGGGCCTGCGAGGGCAGCGCGACAGCGTCCTCGCAGGCGCGCTCGACCTCTACGACCTCGCTTACCTGACCGGCGGACCACGTCGTGTGGTCGAGACGTCGGTCGCCAACCTGATCGAGTCCGGCAAGCTGCGCCCCGCGCGGGACGGCGCGGTGCGGGTCGTCGGCAACCCGGTCGCGGACGACACCGTCGACCAGGCCGTGCTCACCGACGCCGCCCGCTACCGCAACCGGACGTTGTCGCTGCTGTTCACGGCCGTGTCGGAGCAGAGCGCGCCGAGGGGGCTCGGGCGCGCGCTGGCCGAACGCGGCTACCTGGTCCCGCCGGAGCGGGTCAAGCGCCGCTACCGGGCCGCCGTGGTGCCGTTGGTGCTGCTCATCGCCGTGGGGCTGGTGCGGTGGGTGAACGGCCTCGCGATCGGCGCGCCGGTCGGCTGGCTGACGCTGCAGCTGGTGCTGTCCGGCATCCTCGTCGGCCTGCTGCTGCGGGTCGACGGCTTCCGGCGCACCGCCCGGGGTTCCCGCGCGGTGGCGCGGGCTCGCGCGGGCGTGGACACCGGTGGTCCGGCTGTGCGCGTCGCCCTCGGCGGGTTCGCCCACCACCCGAACTCCCCGCTGGCGGCGGCCGGGCAGCGCTACGCCACCCTGACCGCCAGCCGGTCGAACCGGAGCCGGCCGCGGCGCGTGGTGTTCGGCTCGGGTCACGTGACGGGTGCCGCCCCGTCCTACGGCTGCGGGTCCAGCGGTGGGTCCGACAGCGGAGGCGGCAGCAGTTGCGGCGGAGGCGGTGGCTGCGGCGGTGGCGGCTCCTAGGCTGACGCGATGGGTTTCCTGTGGTGGTACGGCCCGGCGCTGGTGGCGGCGTTCCTGCTCGGTCTGCTGCTCAAGCGGGTGCCCGGGTCGCCGCCGGCCCGGCCGCTGAGCTTCGAGGAACTCGGCTTCCTCGGCGGTGGCCCGGTGCGGGCGGTCGAGGTGGCCGTGGCCGGGCTGGTGGCCGACAACCGGGTCAAGGCGTCCGGGTTCGCCGTGGCCGCCGTGCCGGGGCAAGAACCCGGTCCCGTCTCCGAGCTGCAAGCCCACCTGCTGACGAGGCTGGACCAGCCGCGCGACCTGGACGACCTGGTCGTCACCGCGGCCACCGCCGCGCCGGCGCGCAGGCTGGGCCAAGGCCTGGTCGCGGCCGGGCTGCTGGTGGCGCCGCGCAAGCGGCTGTGGCGGGCCGTGCTCGCGGTCCTGCCGCTGGTGGTGCTGGGCGTCGTCGGGGTCGTGACGGCACCGGGCGGCTGGGTGACCGCGACCGCGCTGTCGGTCACCGCGCTGGCCGCCGCGGCGCTGCTGCTGGGTCCGCCGCCGGTCCTGACCAGGGCGGGCGCGCGGGCGTTCGAGGAGGCCACCGCGGGTCTCGCGCCGGTCGACCCGGCCGAGGTCACCGCCCGCTACGGCCTGGTCCGCACCGCGGTCGCGTCCGTGCCGCACAAGGGGTCGGCACGGGCGCAGACCGCGGTGTTCGACGGCGAGAACGCGGAACCGATCGGGGTAACGGGGACGTCCGATGCACCGATCCCCCGACGGGGGCAGCGGGTCGTGGTCGTCGAGCCGCGGCGCTGGCGTCAGCGCAACGGTTGGTTGGTCGCGGGCGGGTGGCTGGCGGGTGGCTGGTTGGCCTCGCAGTGGTTGGAGGATGACGGTGGCGACTTCCTGGACGTCGACTTCGGGAGTTTCGGCTGAGCTGTGGCCCGAGGAGCAGGCCATGCTGGCCGGTGGGCCGGGACGCGCCACCGAGGTGGCGGTGGTGTCCCTGGTCGAGGCGGGCGCGTTGCGCATCTCCCGGGACGGGCTGGTGAGCGCCGTCCAAGGTCCGCCGCGGTCGTGGACGCCGTTGCAGTCGTTCGTGCTCGGGTCGGTGCCGCGCCCGCTGGGTGAGCTGGTCGCGGCCGGCGCGCGCAGCGGTCAGGCGCAGGCGTTGCGGCAGCAGCTGATCTCGCGCGGGTACGTGCGGACCGCCGGGGCCGTGCGCGCGGTGCGGTGGCTGCGACGGTTGTTCTTCCTGGCCTGGCTGGGTTCGATCGTGTGGTCGATCTTCGGGGACCTGCCGTTCTGGGCGGTGTTCGCCGGGTTCTTCGTCTGGATGTTCCTGGCCGCGATGACCTACCCGTTCGTGCGGCCGCTGACCCGGGCCGGGCGCAGGGCGGTGCGGCGGCTGCGCACGGTCGTGGTCACCTCCGACCGCGTGCCGCTGGTGGCGTGCTACGGGCTGCTCGGGCGCGTGAGCGGGCAGTACGTGTGGCAGGTCCTCGGCATCGACCCGGTGGCGGCGGCGACGTTGCGGCGGCGGCGCAAGTCCGACGGGTCCAGCGGGAGCGCTTCGTGCGGCAGCGGGTGCGGGAGCTGTTCCAGCAGCAGCTGCGGCAGCTCGTCGGACAGCGGGTCGTCGGACAGCGGGTCCTCTTCGGACAGCGGCTCGTCGTGCGGTTCGTCGTGCGGCGGGGGCTGCGGTGGCGGGGGCGGTGACTGATGGCGGGACTGGGTGTCGGCATCGGGTGGCGGCCCGAGATCGACCTGACCGTGGAACAGCTCGACGTCGACTTCGTCGAGGTGGTCGCGGAGAACCTGCACGCGGACCGGCTGCCCGAGTCGGTGCGGGTGCTGCGGGAGCGGGGCGTGCCGGTGCTGCCGCACGCCGTGTCGCTGAGCCTGGGCGGCGCGGACCCCGTGGACCCGCACCGGGTGGCGCACCTGGGCGCGCTGGCGCAGGCGTTGGACGCGCCCTTCGTCAGCGACCACGTGTGCTTCGTGCGCGCGGGCGGGTTGGACTCCGGGCACCTCATGCCGGTGCCGCGCACCCGTGACGCGCTGGACGTGTTGGTGGCCAACGTGAAGGCCGCGCAAGCCGACCTGCCCGTGCCGCTGGCGCTGGAGAACGTCGCCGCCCTGCTGGAGTGGCCCGACGCCGAGCTGTCCGAGGGGCGGTTCCTGGCCGAACTGGTCGAGCGCACGGACTGCCTGCTGCTGGTGGACGTGGCCAACCTCCACGCCAACGCCCGCAACCTGGGCACGGACGTGGGCCGGTTCCTCGACGAGATCCCGTTGGAGCGCTTGGCTTACGTGCACGTGGCCGGCGGGCAGGAGCACCAGGGCGTCTACCACGACACGCACGCCCACGCCGTGCCGCCGGAGGTGCTGGACGTGCTGCGGCAGCTGCGCGAGCGGGTGGACCCGCCGGGCGTGCTGCTGGAACGCGACGACGACTACCCGTCCGACGCCGAGCTGGCGGGTGAGCTGGCCGCGATCCGGGCGGTCCTGGCATGACCCAACCGCAGCGGGAAAAGCTTGCGGCGCAACAAGGTGAGCTGTTGCGGGCGCTTCTCGGCGACGGTGAACCGCCGCCCGGTTTCGACCCGGAACGGCTGCGCGTCGAGGCGCGGGCGCTGCTGAACAAGCGGCGCGGGATCGTGGCCGCGTTGCGCCCCGACGTCGCCGACGCGCTGGGCGAGCGGTTCCGCCCGCTGTTCGACACCTACGCCCGCGCCCACCCCCGCGAGGCCGGCACCCGGTTCCGCGAGGACGCCGCCGCGTTCGCCGCCTGGGCCGTGGCACAAGGGGAACTGCCCGCGCCGCGCAAGAAGCGGTGGTGGCGACGCGCAACCTGAGGACGCTCTCCTTCCGTCCCAAGCACATGCGGACACTCGTGCTCGGTGCTCTGGTCCTGCTCACCGCCGCCTGCGGGGACGTCGGCGCGGGCCGCGCGTGCACGGCGATCGGCGCGCTGGTGGGTCTGGGCGTGGACGTCCACCACACCACGGTCGAAACCGGCAGCATCGAGGTCTGCTGGGACGGTCGGTGCGTCACCCCGACCCTGGACCTGTTCCCGTCGTCCAGCTCGGTCGGCGGGACGTGCACGGGTGACAAGCCGGACGACGTGTGCAGCGCGAGTGCCGTGCCGACCGGTGGCAAGCACGCCTACGTCACCGTGCCGGACCTGCCCACCAAGCCCGTCACCGTCTCCCTCCGGCTGCTCGACCGGGCCGGCGCGACCGTCGTGGACCAGCAGCTCACCGTCACGCCGAAGCTGGTCGAGCCCAACGGTCCCGGCTGCGGCACGGGTGGCCCGCAAGCAGGCGTCGTGGTCGGTCCGGATGGCTCCGTCCGAGAGAGGTGAGCGACACCCCGTGATCGGTCAGTGACCTGATCGGGTGGCGGAATGTCCCTCAATGAGACGCTGCTCTCACCCGCAAGGGTGGATAGCGTCGAGGGAGTTGGGGGGTTTCATCACCATTCGGTCACCGCCGCCACCGCTGGACAGGTGTGCCTCCCGACGCGCGTCCACAGGCGCGCCGCAACCAGATTCGGGAGGTATCTGTGTTGAGATCCGGAAAGCGTGGCGTTTCGTGGGGAGCCGCCGCGCTGTCGATCGGGCTGCTGGCCGGCGGGCAGGGCGTGGCGAGCGCCGCACCCGCCCCGCAGTCGCCACCGCGCTTCCAGGGGGAGCCCAAGTCCGTCACCCTCGTCACCGGTGACCGGGTCGTGCTCGACGGCGACCGGGTCGGCGCGCTGACCAAGGCACCGGGCCGGGAGCACATCGCGTTCCAGACCTTCGAGAAGGACGGCCGGCTGCACGTGGTGCCGCGCGACGCGCTGCGGCCCATCGCCGAGGGCAAGCTGGACCTGCGGCTGTTCGACGTCACCGGCCTGGTCGAGGCCGGCTACGACGACGCCCACCGCGACCACGTGCCGCTCATCGTCACCGGCACCCGCTCGCTGCGCGCCGCCTCGGGTGTCCGGGTGACCCGCGACCTGCCCGCCGTGGGCGCGGTCGCCGCCCGCGCCGCCAAGGCCGAGGCCGCCACCGCGTTCCGGTCGCTGGTGGACGACCCGGGCGTCGGCAGGATCTGGCTGGACGGGATGCGGCAGCCGACGCTGGACCGCAGCACCGCCCAGATCGGCGCCCCCGCCGCGTGGCAGGCCGGGTTCACCGGCAAGGGCGTCAAGGTCGCCGTGCTGGACACCGGCGTGGACGAGAAGCACGCCGACCTCGCCGGGCAGCAGGTCGCCGAGCGCAACTTCACCGAGGACCCCGACGCCACGGACGGCGTCGGCCACGGCACGCATGTCGCCGCCACCATCGCGAGCAAGGACGCCAAGTACCGCGGTGTCGCGCCGGACGCGCAGCTGCTCGACGGCAAGGTGTGCGTGCTCAACGGCTGCGCCGAGTCCTGGATCCTCGACGGCATGCAGTGGGCCGCCGACCAGGGCGCGGACGTGGTCAACCTGAGCCTGGGCGGCGGTGACACGCCCGAGGTCGACCCGCTGGAGGAGGCCGTCAACCGGCTCTCCGCCGAGAAGGGCGTGCTGTTCGTGATCGCCGCGGGCAACTCCGGCGGTCCCGAGACGGTCGGCTCGCCGGGCAGCGCGGACGCCGCCCTCACCGTGGGCGCGGTCGACCGGGCCGACAAGATCGCCCCGTTCTCCAGCCGCGGTCCCCGCGTCGGCGACGGCGCGGTCAAGCCCGACATCACCGCGCCGGGCGTGGACATCGTGGCCGCCAAGTCGTCCGCGGGCGTCATCGGCACCCCGGTGGACCCGACGCACGTCGCCCTGTCCGGCACGTCCATGGCCACCCCGCACGTCGCGGGCGCGGCGGCGCTGCTGGTGCAGCAGCACCCGGACTGGACCGGCGCGCAGGTCAAGGCGGCGCTGACCGCGTCGGCCAAGCACAACCCGGACCTGACCGCGTTCGACCAGGGCGCGGGCCGGGTCGACCTGGCCAAGGCGATCACCACCACGGTGACCACCGACCCGGTGAGCCTGGGCTTCGGCCTCCAGCAGTGGCCGCACGACGACGACAAGCCGGTCACCAAGGACGTCACCTACCGCAACAGCGGTGCGCAGCCGGTGACCCTCGACCTCTCCGTCGACGCGCGCGGCCCCGACGGCAAGCCCGCCCCGGCCGGCCTGTTCACGTTGAGCGCCACCAAGGTCACCGTCCCGGCGGGCGGCACGGCGTCGGTGTCGGTCACCGCGGACACCCGGGTCGGCACCGTCGACGGCGCGTACTCCGGCGCGGTCGTGGCGTCCGGCGGCCCGCGCACCCCGCTGGGCGTGAACCGCGAGGTCGAGAGCTACGACGTGTCCTTCAAGTACACCGACGCGGCGGGCAAGCCCGCGACCGACGCCAGCTCGCTGGTGGTGGGCCTGAGCAACAACGCCTTCGCGTTCCCCCAGATCGTCGACGGCGTCGCGAAGCTGCGGGTGCCCAAGGGCGACTACTTCGCGTTCAACGAGGTGGTGACCGACAAGGAGAAGGTCGCCGTGCTGCCGCAGTCGCAGCTGTCGGTCACCGGCCCGACCGAGGTCGCGGTCGACGCCCGGCTCGCCAAGCCGGTCAAGGTGACCGTGCCGGACCCGGCGGCCGAGGAGATGATCGGCGACATCAACATCACCCGCGTCTACGGGGCCCGGCGGATGGGCTTCGGCTTCGCGTTCCTCGGCGGTTTCGGCGACGACGTGTCGGCCGGCCACCTCGGGCCGGAGCTGTCGGCCGAGGAGCTGAAGGTCCTGGTGGGCTCGCAGGCCAAGGGCGCGCCGCAGGGCGGGGTGCCGGTGACCTACCGGCTCGCATGGGCCTCGGCGGGGAAGGTCCCGACCGGGTTCGTCCGCGCTCCGCAGGCCAAGGACCTGGCGACGGTCCGCGGCAAGTTCGGCGCGGCGCCCGCCGGCCGGACCTTCGGCCACGCCGGCAACGCGGTCGTGCCCGGTGGTGGCGGCGGCTGGGCGGTGGTCTCCGACGTGGTCGCCCCCGGCGAGGCGATCGACCACGTCACCACCGAGGGCGTCGGCTGGAGCTGGGCGTTCCTCCAGTTCGGCCCGGAACAGCGGCTGGAGGCGGTGCTGAGCAGCCCGGACCGCACCTACCGGAAGGGCCGGGAGTACGAGCAGCGCTTCCTGGCCCCGGTCTACGGCCCGTCCATCTCCTCGCCGGACGGTCTGTACCTGGCGCGGGCCGGGAACGACATCGGCTTCGGCGTGCCGTTCTGGGGTGACGGGTACGGCAACGCCGGCGATTCCAACACCGGCAAGGCCCGGACCACCCTGTACCGGGAGGGCGTGAAGGTCGGCGAGACGGAGTACCCGGCCAACGGCCTGTTCCGGGACGTGCCGGCGGGCAAGGCGCGGTTCAAGGTCGAGACGGTCGCCGACCGGGCCGAGGGCGTGTCGGAGTTCAGCACGTCGGTCAGCGGCGCGTGGACGTTCCAGTCCGACACGGTGGCGGGCGAGGACTTCAAGCCGCTGCCCCTGACGGTCGTCCGCTTCACGCCCTCGCTCGACGCCAGTGGTGCCGCTCGGGCCGGGCACGTGCTTCGGGTGCCGCTGGTCGTGCAGCAGCAGGGCGGGGCTGACAACGGCCGGGTGACCCGGCTGGAGGTCGAGGTCTCGTTCGACGACGGCAAGTCTTGGTCGAAGGTGCCGGTCGTGGGGCGCAACGCGCTGGTGCGCAACGCCGACGCGGCCGGGTTCGCGTCACTGCGGGTGAAGGGCGCGGACAGCAAGGGCAACACGTTCGAGCACTCGCTGATCCGGGCGTACAAGATCAAGGAGTAGGGCCGGCGTGACGAGAGGGCGCTTCCGTTCGCGCGGGGGCGCCCTCTCCCGGCTGGACGAACAGCCGGCCGGCGGCCTGCTCGTAGTGGCGGACGGCCCGGCGGTGGTGGCCGGCGTGGTGCTCGATGTGGCCCAGGCTGTACCGGGTGGCCGCTTCTCCGGCGGAGTCGCGGTGGCGGCGGTACAGGGCGAGGGCGGCCTGGCAGTGGGCGCGGGCGGTGTCGTGGTCGCCCAGCCGGGCGGCGTACCACCCCACCGCGTTGAGCGCGTCGGCCTCCCCCACCGGCTCGTCCAGGGCGCGGTAGAGGCGCAGGGCGTGGTGGGCGTGCTCCAGTGCCCGCTGGTCGTCACCCCGCTGCTGCCAGGCCCACGCGAGGGCGCGGTGGGTGCGGGCCTGCTGGCCGGGGTCGTGGTGGTGCTCGGCCAGGGCGAGGGCCTGGTGCAGGTGGGCGACGGCCTGCTCGTGCCACCCCAGCCTGGTGTGGGCGTGGCCGAGGCGGCGGTGGGCGAGGATGCGCGGCGCGGCGTCGTCCGACCTGGTGGCATCGGGCGACCAGGCAGCACCAGACCCCGCGACGCCGGCCGACCCAGCACCGGCCGAACCCGCGGCGCCAGCCGAACCCGCGGCACCGGACGACCCAGCGCCAGCCGAACCCGCGGCGCCGGCCGACCCAGCGCCGGCCGAACCCGCGGCGCCGGCCGAACCGGTGGCGTCGGGTGATCTGGTGGCGTCGGCCGCGGCCTGGCCCAGGGCGATCTCGTCGTGGCGGTGCCCCCGCCACCAGTGCAGCGTCGTCAGGCCGCGGGCCAGGTGCCAGACCGCCTGGTAGCGGTGGTGGGCGGCGGCGGTGTGCTGGGTGGCGACCAGGTGGAGGTGGTGGGCGTCCAGCCAGGCCAGCGCGGACGGGCGGTCGGGCAGCGGGCGCGGGTGGACGCCGGAGGCGGGCGGGTCGAGCCGGATCGGCGCGCGGTGCGGGTCCAGGAGGCGGTCCGCGGTGTGGGTGGTGTGCAGGTAGAAGTCCACGACCCGCTCCAGCGCCGCGTCCCGCACCGGTTCCGGGAGGTCGTGGGCGGTGCCGGCGGCGTAGGCGCGGACCAGGTCGTGCATCGCGTAGCGGCCGTGCGGGTGCCGGTCGAGCAGGGAGGCGTCCTCCAGGGCGTGCAGGACCCTGCGGGCGCGGGCCTCGGGCAGGCCGGTGAGGGAGGCGGCGGCGGGCAGGTCGATGTCGGGGCCGGGAGCGACGGCCAGCAGCGCGAACGCCTGCCGCAGCTCGGCGTTCAGGCCGTGCAGGGACCAGGACAGCACGGCGGGCAGGCTGGCGGCGGGGTCGTCGTGGTCGAGCACGTCCAGGCCGAGGTCGCGCAGTTCGGCGGCGACCTCGGCGAGCGCGGCGCGCGGGTGGGTGGCGGCGTGGCGGGCCGTGATCGACAGGGCCAGCGGGTAGCGCCCGCACAGCTCCACCAGGTCGTCGGTGGCGGCGGGTTCGGCGGCCACCCGCTCGTGCCCGAGGCGCTCGACCAGCAGGGCGCGGGCCTCTTCGTGGGACAGGACGTCCAGTTGCACGTGGCGGGCGCCGTGCCGGTCGATGAGGGCGGCGAGCCTGGTGCGGCTGGTGACCAGCACGGCGCACGTCGGGGTGCCGGGCAGCAGGGGGACGACCTGGTCGGCGGTGGCGGCGTTGTCCAGCACCACCAGCAGCCGCTTCCCCGCGACGAGGCTGCGGTACAGGGCGGCCTGCGCGTCCGGGTCGGTCGGGACGCGGCCGGGGTCCACGCCGAGCGCGTCGAGGAACCCGCGCACGGCCGCCGCCGGGTGCAGGGGTTCGCTGTCGGGGCTGAACCCGCGCAGGTCGACGAACAGCTGCCCGTCGGGGAACCGGTCGGCGTGGCGGTGGGCCCAGTGCAGCGCGAGCCAGGTCTTGCCGATCCCGCCCCCGCCGCCGAGCGCGGAGATGAGGACCGCGGCGCTCCGGCCGGCGGCGGCCGGCGCGGTGTCCAGGCAGGCCAGGTCGTCGTGGCGGCCGACGAAGGGCGCCGGTGCGGCGGGAAGCTGCCGGGGCACGGCGATCGGCACTGTGCTCACGCGCACGGCGGGGAGCTGCCGGGGCACGCGCGCGGCGGTCAGGGCGGGGTCGGCGGCGAGGATCCGCTGGTGCAGGCGCCGCACGGCCTCGCCGGGCTCGGTGCCCAGCTCCTCCACCAGCCGCTCGCGGAGCCGCCGGTAGTGCTCCAGGGCGTCCGCCGCACGGCCGGCGCGGTAGAGGGCCTGCATGTGCTGAGCGGCGATGCGCTCGTCCAGCGGGTGCGCATCGGTGCGCGTCGCCAGCTGCGCCACCAGTTCCTCGCCCGCGCCCAACCGCAGCCGCACGTCCGTTAGGTCCAGCTCGGCGTCCCACAGCTCCAGCGCCAACCGGTCCCGTTCCGCCGCCGCCCACTCCCCCTCGACGCCCGTCAGCGCCGCGCCCCGCCACAACGCCACCGCCTCGGCCAGCGCCGCCCCGGCCCGCTCGTCGTCGCCCGCCGCGCGGGCCAGTCCACACAGGTCCCGAAAGCGGTGCAAGTCCACAGTGGACGGTTCGGCGACCAGCGCGTAGCCACCGGACCTGCGCTCCACGGTCACCCCGCCCGCGGCGAGGACCGGGCGCAGCCGCGACACGTAGCTGTGCAGCGTCTCGCGCGGACGTCGGGGCGGCGTCCCACCCCACACCCGCGCGGCCAGGCGGTCCACCGGCACGGCCCGGCCGACCTCCACCGCCAACGCGGCCAGCACCAGCCGCTGCCGGGCCGGCCCCGGATCCACCGGTCTGCCGCCCACCCGGACCGCGATCTCCCCCAACAACCCGATCTCGATCACCACTGCCCCCCAGCGCTCACGACCTGTATAGCCGCTCCGACCTGCGCCTTGCAGGGATTTGGCAGGTGCTCGCACGGTCCGGACCGGACGGTGGCGGCGCGGTGGCCGCCCAGCCGCCGCACGACAACGTCGACAAGGAGTGACATGAGCCGGATCACGGCACGGCGTCGACTGGGCTTGGCGGCCCTGGCGACGCTGACCCTGGGGGGCACTCTGGGCGGTGTGGCGCAGCCGGCGGCCGCGGCACCCGTCAGCGACCCCGTCCTGTTCTGGAACGACGTGCTGCTGGAGGTCTTCAGAGACGAAGGCGGAGCGCCGACGCCGATGGCCAGAGGCGGCGCGATGGTGCACGCGGCGATCTACGACGCCGTCAACTCCATCACGCCCATCGGCAAGCCCTACCTCTACCAGACCACTGCGCCCAACGCCTCCGTGCGGCACGCCGTCGCCTACGCCGCGCATGACACCCTGGTGGCCGCCTTCCCGGGCGTCGACTTCAGCGACGACCTCGCCGACGCCCTCGACGGCGCTCCGGACAGCGGCAACGGCAAGGCCGTCGGCCAGGCCGCCGCTGCCGCGATGATCGCCGCGCGCTCGGGTGACGGGTCCGCCGACACCACCGCCTACCAGGTCGGCACCCAGCCCGGCCAGTGGCGCCCCACCGGACGGGCCGGCGCCGCCACCCTGAACTGGGGCCTGGTGAAGCCGTTCACCGCCACGTCCGCGACGCAGTTCCGGCCCTCGCCGCCCGCCGGGTACGCCACCCTGCCCGAACTGCTGGCAAGCCCGGAGTACGCGGCGCAGGTGAACGAGGTGAAGAGCCTGGGCAGCGCCGGTTCCACCACCCGCACCGCCGAGCAGACCCGGATCGCGCACTTCTGGGCCAACGACCTCGACGACACCTACAAGCCGCCGGGCCAGCTCTTCGCCCACACCCAGATCGTGGCCCGGCAACGCGGGCTCGGCACCGCCGAGAAGGCCCGGCTGTTCGCGCTCGTCGCACTCGTCATGGGCGACGCGGGCATCGTCGCCTGGGACGCCAAGTACCAGACCGCGATCGACCTGTGGCGACCGGAGTCGGCCATCCGGCTCGCCGACACCGACGGCAACCCGGCCACCACCGCGGACCCGAACTGGCAGCCGCTGTCCCCGGACGCGGACGGCAACCGCTGGTCACCGCCGTTCCCCGCCTACGTCTCCGGGCACGCCACCTTCGCGGGCGCGTGGGCGGGCGCGATGCAGGCCTACTTCGGCACCGACGCCGTCACCTTCACCGCCACCACCGAGGACCCGTACGCGGTCGGGGTGACCCGGACGTTCACCACGTTCAGCGCCGCCGCGCGCGAGAATGCCCGCAGCCGCGTCTACCTCGGGGTGCACTACCAGTTCGACGCCGACAGCGGCCTGGCCGCCGGTACCGCGCTCGCCCAGCACGCCGCGAGCACGTTCCTGCGCGCCTGACCGGACCACCCGCGCCCGGCTCCCCCGGGCGCGGGTGGTGTCACGGCAGGTTGGTGACCAGTTCCGCGGCCGGGATCCGGGTGCCGGTGTAGAACGGGATCTCCTCGCGCACGTGCCGCCGTGCCTCGGTCCCGCGCAGGTGGCGCATGAGGTCCACGATCCGGTGCAGCTCGTCGGCCTCGAAGGCCAGGATCCACTCGTAGTCGCCCAGCGCGAACGACGCCACGGTGTTGGCCCGCACGTCCGGGTAGTCCCGCGCCTCCTTGCCGTGGTCCGCCAGCATCCTGCGGCGGTCCTCGTCGGGCAGCAGGTACCACTCGTAGGACCGCACGAACGGGTACACGCACACGTACTTGCGCGGGTCCTCGCCGGCCAGGAACGCCGGGATGTGGCTGCGGTTGAACTCGGCCGGGCGGTGCAGGGCGACCTGGCTCCAGACCGGGGTGGACGCGCGGCCCAGCGGGGTGCGGCGGAAGCCGGTGTAGGCGGCCTGGACCTGTTCGATCTCCTCGGCGTGCCACCAGATCATGAAGTCCGCGTCGGCGCGCAGGCCCGCCACGTCGTACACCCCGCGCACCACGACGCCCTTGGACTCCAAGCCGTCGAGGTAGGCCTGGGTCTCGGCGGCGGCCGGGCCGCGGTCCTCCGGGAGGCGTCCCGGCTCGACGCGGAAGACCGACCACATGGTGTAGCGGATGGTGTCGTTGAGCTCGTTGTAGTTCAGGCGGGCCATGTCCCCATCCTCTCACTCACCGGACGCGGCCGAGGACGTGCGCCGCGACACGTGCCGCCGCCGCGTCGCCGGTGGCGATGCACGCGGGGATGCCCACGCCGTGCAGCGTGGCGCCGGCCACGGCCAGGCCGGGGACCTCGGCGACGGCGTCCTCGATGCCGCGCACGACGTCCAGGTGGCCGACGCCGTACTGGGGCAGGCCGCCGCCCCACCGGGTGACCAGGGTGTCGATCGGGGTGGCCGTGATGCCGGTCAGCTCGCGCAGGTCGTCGCGGACCGCGCGGACCAGGTCCTCGTCGTCGCGCTGGAGGACACCCACGTCGCCGTGCCGGCCGACGCTGCCGCGCACGAGCACCGGTTCGCCGGCCAGGTGCGACCACTTGCGACTGGAGTAGGTGAACGCCTTGGCGCTGAACGGGGTTCCGTCGGCGTGCCGCTCGCCCTCGGCCAGCAGCGTGCCGGACCGGTCGGGCAGCTCGGTGCCCGGCGGCAGGGCCAGCGCGACCACGGCCATGGACGCCAGTTCGACCTTCGCGTACTCCTTCGACGCGGCCGGGGCGACGTCGGCGAGCAGTTTGCGCGCGGAGGGCGCGGGGACGGCCAGCACCACGCCGTCCACGTCCAGGACCTCCGGGTTGGTCGGGGTGCCGATCTCCAGGCGCCAGTCGTGCTCGCGGCGGATCACCGCGCGCACGGGCAGGCC
Source organism: Saccharothrix variisporea (assembly GCF_003634995.1). Classification (GTDB taxonomy): domain Bacteria; phylum Actinomycetota; class Actinomycetes; order Mycobacteriales; family Pseudonocardiaceae; genus Actinosynnema; species Actinosynnema variisporeum. Next base: position 3,234,054 of record NZ_RBXR01000001.1, read on the forward strand.
CAGGCGGACTTCCGCCGCCGACGCGGCGACCAGACCGTCGACCAGAGTGGACAGTCCGGCGGAGAGGGTGCCGAAGACCGGGGCCGGGGTGGTGTGCGGCTGGGGTGGGGCGGGCATGGTCGTGGCGGCGGCGGCCAGCAGCGAGCCGACGCCGGAGTCCAGCGCCGTGGCCAGTTGCGGCATGGTGGCGCGCAGGCCCAGGCCGTCCGCGCGGCCCGCGTAGACACCGCCCAGGAGGGGACCGACCAGGCGGTCCGGGACCTCGGGGCCGAAGCGGGCCCGCAGCAGCGCGCCCACCGAGACGTCCCCGCCGTCCAGGCGGATCGGGGGCAGGGTGGGTTCGTCCTCGACCCGCTTGAGCCCCGCCGGGCTGAGGACCTGCCGCACGGCCTCGACCGACGCGGGCACGCCCATCAGCGTGTGCGCCGGGACGGACCGCAGCTCCCCCGCCGCGCGGATCGCCGAGGGCGACCGGGTGGGGTGCACGACCTGCTCGCCCAGGCCCAGTTCGGCGACCAGTTCCCGGGCCTCGGGCCGGCGGTGCAGGAACGCCTCCGCGCCCACGTCGTAGCGCCGGCCGCCGACCTCGGCGGTGCGCAGCTTGCCGCCCAGCCGGTCGGCCTGCTCCAGCACCGTGATGCGGGCCTGGGGTCCGAGCAGGCAGCGCAGCCGGTGCGCGGCGGCCAGGCCGGAGATCCCGCCCCCGACCACCGCCACGTGGAGCGTTCTCATCGTGTCCGGTGCACCCACTCGACGGCCTTGGTGATCGCGTCCGGGTCGGTGTCGGGCAGCACCCCGTGGCCGAGGTTGAAGATGTGCCCGGCGGCGGCCCGGCCCTCCTCGACGATCCGGTCGATCTCGCGGCGCACCGCGGTTTCGCCGGCGAACAGCAGCGCCGGGTCGAGGTTGCCCTGCACGACCGGCTTGGGCAGGTGCGGCGCGGCCTCCTGGAGGCGGCGCACGGCCACGTCCAGCGGGGTGCGCCAGTCGACGCCGACGACGTCCGCGCCGGCCTCGCGCATGGCGGGCAGCAGTTCGCTGGTGCCGACGCCGAAGTGGATGCGCGGCACGGTCGTCACGCTCTCCAGCACCCGCTTCGAGTGCGGCAGGACGTACGCGCGGTAGTCGCGCTCGGACAGCGCGCCCGCCCACGAGTCGAACAGCTGCACCGCCTTGACGCCCGCCTCGACCTGCACCCGCAGGAACTCGGCGGTGATGTCGGCGATCCGGGACAGCAGCGCGTGCCACAGCTCCGGGTCGGCGTGCATGAGCGCCTTGGTGCGCTCGTGGTGCTTGGACGGACCGCCCTCGACCAGGTAGGAGGCCAGCGTGAAGGGCGCGCCCGCGAACCCGATCAGCGGCACGTCGCCCAGGTTGGCGTTGAGCAGCTTCACCGCGTCCGCGACCGGCTGCACCTGGTGCGCTTCCAGCAGCGGGATGCGGTCGACGTCGTCGCGGGTGGTGACGGGCTTGGCGACCACCGGACCGGTGCCGGGCACGATGTCCAGGTCGACACCGGCGGCCTTGAGCGGCACCACGATGTCGGAGAACAGGATCGCGCCGTCCACGTCGTGGCGGCGGACCGGCTGGAGGGTGATCTCGCAGACCAGCTCGGGGTCCATGCACGCGTCGAGCATCGCCGTGCCCGCGCGGACCTTGCGGTACTCGGGCAGCGAGCGCCCCGCTTGGCGCATGAACCAGACCGGGGTCCGCGACGGCGTGCCGCCGCGAGCGGCGACGAGCAGCGGTGCGGTGGTGTTGTCACTCATCTCGTTTTCCATGCTCCCACGCTCGGCCCCCGCGACGCCGCCCGGTCCCGGCGTGCCGCGCTCACCCAGTGGGGGCAGAAGGGCATACAGTCCCCAGATGTGACCGGACAGGCGGAGCCCGAACTGTTCCGGCGGGCGGTGGCGACGCTCAAGTCGGTGCGAACCCGACCCGAGCTGGAGCTGACCGAGGTGCGCCCGCCGCAGCGACTCGCGCCTTGGGCGTTCGCGCTGACCGCCGAGGCGACGGGCCCGGCCGACGAGCTGTCCACCGGCCGCCTGGTGCTGCTGCACGACCCGGAGGGCGTGGAGGCGTGGTCGGGCGTGTTCCGCTTGGTCGCGTACGTGCGGGTGGAGCTGGACCCCGAACTGGCCACCGACCCCCTGCTGCCCGAGGTGGGCTGGTCGTGGCTGGTGGAGGCCCTGGAGGTGGCCGGCGCGCAGTTCCTGGCCCTGGGCGGCACGGTGACCCAGACCTCGTCCGCCCGCTTCGGCGACATCGCCGGCCCGGCCCGGACCGACGACCTGGAGCTGCGGGCGTCCTGGACGGCCCGGGACGCCGAACTGGCCGCGCACGGCAGCGCGTTCTACGACGTCATGGCCACCGCGGTCGGCTTGCCGCCGGTGGGCGTGAGCACCATCCGCTGATCCCCCTTGTCCCACTCCGCACCAGTGCGGTTTGACCTTCTAGGACGCTTGTCCTAGGGTCGTTCTAGGACAAGCGTCCTAGACGCGGCGGGCAGGAGGGGTCGATGAGTTCCACGGTGACCCGGAGCCGCATCGTCGAGGTCGCGGACCGGCTCTTCTACCAGCACGGATACCTGCACACGTCGTTCGCCGACATCGCCGCCGCCGTCGGCCTGTCGCGCGGCAACTTCTACTACCACTTCAAGTCCAAGGACGCGATCCTCGACGCGGTGCTGGAGTCCCGGGTGGACGCCACCCGCCGGACGCTGCGCGACTGGGAGACGTCGAACGACTCCCCGGCGGACCGCATCATGCGGTTCGTCGAGATCGTCGTCACCAACGGCGCCGACATCCGGCGGCACGGCTGCCCGGTCGGCACGCTCACCACCGAACTGGCCAAGCTCGACCACGCCCTGCACGACCGGGCCCGCGAGCTGTTCACCCTGTTCCGCACGTGGCTGCGCGACCAGTTCGTGCTGCTCGGCCACGCCGGGCAGGCCGACGAACTGGCCATGCACGTGCTCACCTTCAGCCAGGGCGTGGCGGTGCTGTCCAACGCCTTCCGCGACGAGGCGTACGTCTCGCGGGAGGTCGACCGGATGCGCGACTGGCTGAGCACCTACACGAGATGAGAGAACCGGATGTTCGTCGTCCTGCTCCGCTTCACCGACAACAAGGCCGCCGCCGGGCAGCACATGGAGGGCCACGTGGAGTGGCTCCGACGCGGCCTGGACGACGGGGTCTTCCTGCTGGCGGGCAGCCTCCAGCCCGGCCTGGGCGGCGCGGTCCTGGCAGAGGGCACGTCGCGGAACGAACTGGAGCAGCGGGTGGCCGGTGACCCGTTCGTCGCGGAGGGGATCGTGACCGCGGAGGTGCTCGAGGTCTCCCCCGGCATGGCGGACGAACGGCTGAGCTTCCTGCTGGCCTCGCGCTAGTCGTTGTCGCGCAGCACGCGCAGGGCGTTGGCGCCGGCGAGCTTGGTGCAGTCCTCCTCGCTCCAGCCCCGGTCCAACAGCGCCCCGAACAGGACCGGGTAGGTCGAGACGTCCTCCAGCCCCTCCGGCTGCACCCTCACCCCGTCGTAGTCGCCGCCCAGGCCGATGTGGTCGATGCCGGCCACCTCGCGGGCGTGGTCGAGGTGGGCCACGACGTCCTCGACGGTCACGTGCGGGGTCGGGCCGCCGGCCGTCCAGCCGGACGCGAAGCGGTGGCGGGCGTCGAGGTCGTTGTGGTTCTCGCCGGCCTCGGTCATGGCTTCCTTCAGGCGCGCGTCCCACTCGGCGTAACGCTGGGACACGAAGTGGGGCACGAAGGTCACCATGCACACCCCGCCGTTGTCTTTGAGGCGTTCGAGCACGTCATCGGGCACGTTGCGGGGGTGGTCGGCGACCGCGCGGCAGGACGAGTGGGTGAACATGACCGGCCGGGAGGTCGCGTCCAGGGCCGCGTTCATGGTCGACGGGGCCACGTGGGACAGGTCCACGACCATGCCGACGCGGTTCATCTCCCGGACCACCTCGACACCGAACGGAGTCAGCCCGCCGTGCACGGGTTCGTCCGTGGCCGCATCCGCCCAGGGGGTGTTCTCGTTGTGCGTGAGGGTCATGTACCGGACGCCCAGCCGGCGCAGGGCCCGCAGCACGCCCAGCGACGAGTTGACGCTGTGCCCTCCTTCGGCCCCGATCAGGGACGCCAACCGGCCGGACGCGAACACCGCCTCGGCCTCGTCGGCGGTCGTGGCCAGGCCGAGGAGGTCGGGGTAGCGGGCGCACAGCTCGTGGACCAACTCCACCTGCTCCAGGACGGCGGTCACGGCTGCGTCGCCCGCGAGGCGGCACGGGACCCACACGGACCAGAACTGGACACCCAGCCGGCCCTGCCGAGACCGCAAAAAGTCGGTCTGGAGTGCTGGTTGGAGGTGCCGGAGGTCGGCGGCGGAGGCCCAGTCGCCCACGTTCGGCGGCGTTGACTTTTCACCGAATTGCCCCTCGGCGTACACCTCGCGCAACGCCCACGGCAGGTCGTTGTGCCCGTCCACCAGTGGCACGCGGGCCAGCAGTTCCTCGGCTCGGGCTCGACCTGTGGTGCTCGACACCGACAACTCCTGTCTGTCGTCGTGAGACGGACTCGCGTTACACGCCCTCTTCAGATGTCAGCCGATCGTGTGACAACGGGGGCCATCAGTGACAACTCGTTCGGGATAGATACCCGATTGATCGTCCCGTAGACCCGCTTGGGCGGCTACGCTGCCCCAGACGACACCACTTTCGGTCGATCAGTGGCGCGGCTGATTGGACGAAAGTCCCGGTGCCGGTCGGGGGGCACGACCGACTCCAGGGAGGTAGTGACGTGGCTGCCGTCGGCTTAGGTCAGGCCGTTCGTACCACGCCAGCCGGCTCGTTGCCGGCGAACATGGTCCCGCACCCGCGGGAGGAGCTTTTTTCAGTGCTGGTGGTCGACGACCACCCACTGCTGAGGGAGGCGATAAGCGCCCGGTTGACCCAGATGGGAGCCGGGACTGTGCATGAGGCGGCTTCGGTCGCGGAGGCTCGGGCGCGGGCACTCGCAACCGGACCGTGCGATCTCGCGATCCTCGATCTGGGTCTGCCGGATGGCACCGGCATCGACCTGGTCACGGAACTCCGTGCCCAGGGCTGGCCCCGCATCGTGGTCCTCGCGTCCTCCGACGACCCCTACGCGGTCAGGTCGGCCTTCCAGGCGGGCGCCCAGGCGTACCTCCTGAAGTCCGCCTCGCCGATGGTGGTCACCGACGGGGTGCGCAGGGTCCTCGACGGCGGCGTCTACGCGGATCCGAGCGTCGCGCCCGTCCTCGCGGCGGGCACCCGGGTACCGGGCACCGACAACACGCCGCGGGAGCTGTCCGCGCGTGAGGTCGAGGTCCTCCAGCTGGTCGCCGATGGCCAGAGCAACAAGGAGATCGGCGAAGCGCTCAGCCTTTCCGCGCTGACGGTGAAGAGCCACCTGTCGCGGATCGGGCGCAAGCCGGGAACCGGGGACCGGGCCCAGATGGTCGCGCTGGCCATGCGTGCCGGCGTGATCCGCTGACCGGGTCGCCACGCTGAACGGGCCGAACACACCCGCGAGTGGTGCGTTCGTCGTAGGGTCTTCCGCCGTGGACGTACCCTCCGACGAGCCGACCGACCCAACCGGGGCTGATCCGGTCCCGCTGACGGAACCCGCTGATGGGGTTCCGCCGGTGGTGGCCGACGCCCAGGCGCTCCGGCGTGCCGCTGACGCGCTCGCCGGAGCATCGGGTCCGGTCGCTGTGGACACCGAGCGAGCCTCGGGCTACCGCTACTCGCAACGTGCCTACCTGGTGCAACTGCGCCGGGAGGGCGCCGGGACCGTGCTGGTCGACCCGATCGCCCTGGGCGGTCGGCTCGACCCGCTGGTCGAGGCGCTGGACGGGACCGAGTGGGTGTTGCACGCGGCGTCGCAAGACCTGCCGTGCCTCGCCGAACTCGGCCTGCGTCCGAGCGCGCTGTTCGACACCGAGCTGGCGGGCAGGCTGGCCGGCTTCGAACGGGTGGCGTTGGGCACGCTCGTCGAGCGACTGCTCGGCTACAGGCTGGAAAAGGGGCACGGCGCGGCCGACTGGTCGCGCCGTCCCCTGCCGGCCGACTGGTTGAACTACGCGGCGCTGGACGTCGAGCTGCTCGTGGAGCTGCGCGACGTCCTGGAGCAGGAGCTCAAGCGCCAGGGCAAGCTGGAGTGGGCGCTGGAGGAGTTCGAGGCCGCCCGCACCGCCCCGCTGCCCAAACCGAGGTCCGAGCCGTGGCGCCGGACGTCGGGCATTCATCGTGTCCGCAGTCCCCGCCAGCTGGCCGCCGTGCGGTCGCTGTGGGAGACGCGGGACGCGCTGGCCCGTGAACGCGACATCGCACCGGGCCGCGTCCTCCCCGACAGCGCCTTGATCGAGGCCGCCGTCCGCAACCCCGCCGACGAGGCCGCGCTGCTGGCGCTGCCGGTCTTCCGGGGCCGGGCGCAGCGCCGCATGGTCACGTTGTGGCTGGGCGCCCTGCAACGCGCCGCGGCCCTCCCCCGCGCCGAACTCCCCGACCCCGCGCAGCAACACGACGGCCCACCGCCGGCGAACCGCTGGGCGGACAAGGACCCGGCCGCGGCGGCCCGGTTGGCGGCGGCTCGGGTGGCCCTGACGGCCGTGGCCGACGCCAACACCCTGCCGGTGGAGAACCTGCTGCTGCCGGACCTGGTGCGGCGGACGTGCTGGCAGCCGCCGGAGGACACGTCGGTCGAGGGCGTGGCAGCCGTGCTGCGCGAGGGCGGGGCACGGAACTGGCAGGTCGAGTTGACCGCCGCGGCACTCTCGCAGGCCCTGAGCGCGAAACCCGCCTGACGCCCGCCGGCCCGGGCCGCAGCGATCCTGCGGCGGCCCGGCCGGTCGACTCCCCCGGCGGCACTCAGCTGCACTCAGGCGTGGCCTCCGGCCCCCGTCTCGATCATCGCACGAGCCACCGACAATTCCGGCGGCTCGGCTCTCAGCAGTTCCGCTCGTCGGCGGCGGGATCAGCGGGGACGGGACCAGCGGCGGCTTGAGCTTGGTCGCGGGCGTAGCGGATGCCGGAGGCCTCTCGGCGGGCCAGGCGGCGGACGGCGGCGAAGGCCGCGTCGCCCAGCACGGTGCCCAGGACGACGATCTCCATGGCCGCGTCCTTCGTCGGCCCGCTCAACGCGTAGTCCAAGTCCTGCTCCGCCAACGGCCGCGCCGCACGCGCGTACCCCTCCAACTGCCCCAAGAACGACTCGTGCCCCAACTCCCGCGCGGTCGCGATGACGTGGACCAGGGACTGGAAGGCGTCCGATTCCGGCCGGTAGGCCCACCCCTGCCCCTCGACGAACGCCCGGGCCTCGGCGTGCGCCACCTCGTCGGTCGGCGCGGCCCCGGTGCCGACGACCGCCCGCTCGACCGTCCCCATCGCCTTGTGCAAGGACTTCTCCGGGTCGTCCAGCGCACCCAGGACGTCCCGCACCGCCGCGATCGACAGCCCCCCGGCCTCCACCAGCGCCCGCACCAGCCTCAGCCGGTGCAGGTGCGCCTCCCCGTACCGGGCCTGGTTGGGGCTGGTCAGCTCGCCCGCGGGCAGCAAGCCCTCCCGCAGGTAGTACTTGATCGTCGGCACGGGCACGCCGGTCCGGCGGCTCAGTTCCGCGATGCGCATGCGTCCTCGATCCCGCTCGAAGAGCCCGAAGCTGAGAAGGCTCTCAGTTTGGACAGTGTAACTATCCGATAGTAGAAAGTTCCGCTATCCATATGGAGCCGTCATGCTGACCCGCTTCCTCCGGTGGCACCCGCCGCTGATGCTCTTCTCCCTGCTCATGGGCGCCCTCGCCCTCGCGAGCGCGGTCGGCCTGGTGGTCGACGACCGAATCCTGGTCGGCTCGCCGATCTGGTTCAAACCGTTCAAGTTCGGCATCTCCCTCGCCCTCTACGGGGTGGCCCTCGCCTGGATGCTCACCCAGGCCACCCGCCTGAAGAAGCTCGGCTGGTGGGCGGGCACCGTCCTCGCCCTCGGCGGCACGGCCGAGATGGTGATCATCGTCGGTCAGGTCCTGCGCGGCCGGCGCAGCCACTTCAACGTGGCCACGGACTTCGACGCGACGCTCTGGGTCGTCATGGCGGGCACCATCCTCGTCGTCTGGGTCATGCACGCGATCATCGCCCTCGTCCTGGCCTTCTCGCGCTTCACCAACCGGCCCGCCGGCCTCGCGATCCGCCTCGGCCTGGGCATCGCGCTCGTCGGCCTCGCCCTCGGCCAGCTGATGGCCGGGCAGGACAGCGGGATCGAGGGCATCGCCGGCGCGCACAGCGTGGGCGTCCCCGATGGCGGCCCCTACATGCCGGTCACGGGCTGGAGCACAGCCGGCGGCGACCTCCGGATCCCGCACTTCGTCGGCATCCACGCCCTCCAGGCCCTGCCCCTCCTGGTCGTCCTGCTCGGCCGCCGCGCGAACACCCGCGTCGTCTGGGTCGCCGCCGCGAGCTACCTCGGCCTGACCGCCCTGACCACCTGGCAGGCCCTGCGCGGCCAGCCGCTGCTGCGACCCGACTCGGCCACGTGGACCGCATTCCTGCTCCTCGTCACGGCGACCGTCCTCGCGGGAGCCTGGGCACTGCGCACCAAGCCGAGCACGACACCGAGCACGCCACCGCGCACCACCGAGACCGAGACCGAGGAGCCCGTGGCCGCATGAGCCAGTTCCTGTTCGACCTCGCCTTCCCGCTCACCGTCCCGTTCTGGGCGCTGATGGTGTTCGCCCCGAAGTGGCGCTGGACGCACCGGATCGCGTCCTCGCCGCTGATCGCCGTGCCCCTGCTGGTCGTCTACACGGTCCTGGTCGCCGGGCACCTGCCGGAGTTGTGGGCGACGATGAGCAGCCCGAGCTTCGAAGGGCTCCAGACCTTCCTCGGCACCGACTGGGGCACCTCGGCGGTCTGGGCCCAGGTGCTCGCCTGGGACCTGCTCATCGGCGCGTGGATCTACCGGGAGGGTCGTCGGCTGAACCTGCACCCGCTGCTGGTGGGACCCCTGCTGGTGTTCACGATCATCCTGTCCCCGTTCGGGTTCGTACTCTTCCTGATCATCCGGGCGTTCTGTGACACACCCGACAGGGCGACCACAGTGGTTACCGGCGAGTAACAGGGTCTAGAGTTGCAGTTACCGATCGGTAGGAGTCGCGCCCCGCCCGATCGGCGGGATGAAACGTCACCACAAGTAGAGGAGACGCCGTGGCCGCACCAGTAGCGCCGGCACGCGTTCGAAACGTGGTCTTCGTGGACGGCGTGCGGACGCCGTTCGGCAAGGCCGGCCCCAAGGGAATCTTCGCGGAGACCCGTGCCGACGACCTGGTGGTCAAGGTGATCCGCGAGCTGCTGCGCCGCCACCCCGAGCTGCCGCCGGAGCGGGTGGACGAGGTCGCCATCGCGGCCACCACCCAGACCGGTGACCAGGGCCTGACCATCGGCCGGACCGCGGCGCTGCTCGCGGGCCTGCCCAAGTCGGTGCCCGGCTACGCCATCGACCGCATGTGCGCGGGCGCGATGACCGCCGTCACCACCGCCGCCAGCGGCATCGCGTTCGGCGCGTACGACGTGGTCATCGCGGGCGGTGTCGAGCACATGGGCCGGCACCCGATGGGCGAGGGCGTCGACCCCAACCCGCGGTTCCTGGCCGACAAGCTGGTCGACCCGTCCGCGCTGGTCATGGGCAACACGGCGGAGAACCTGCACGACCGGTACCCGCACATCACCAAGGAGCGCACCGACGCGTACGCCGCGGCCTCCCAGGCCAAGTACGCCGACGCGCTGAAGAACGGCAAGATCGGCCCCGAGCTGGTGCCGGTCGCCACGCGCTCCGCCGAGCACGGCTGGGGCCTGGCCACCGCCGACGAGCCGCCGCGCCCGGGCACCACGGTCGAGGACCTGGCCAAGCTCAAGACGCCGTTCCGCCCCCACGGCCGGGTCACCGCGGGCAACGCGGCCGGTCTGAACGACGGCGCCACCGGCTGCATCCTGGCCGACGAGGAGACCGCGAACGAGCTGGGGCTGCCCATCGGCATGCGCCTGGTCGGCTACTCGTTCATGGGCGTCGAGCCCGAGGTCATGGGCGTCGGCCCGGTGCCCGCGACGGAGAAGGCCCTCAAGCGCGCGGGCCTGACCATCGACGACATCGGCCTGTTCGAGATCAACGAGGCGTTCGCCGTGCAGGTGCTCGCCTTCCTCGACCACTTCGGCATCGCCGACGACGACCCCCGCGTCAACCAGTGGGGCGGCGCGATCGCGACCGGCCACCCGCTGGCGTCCTCGGGCGTGCGCCTGATGACCCAGCTCGCCCGACAGTTCGCCGAGCGGCCGGACGTGCGCTACGGCATCACCACCATGTGCATCGGCATCGGCATGGGCGGGACCGTGATCTGGGAGAACCCGCACTGGAACGGAGAAGCCAAGTGACCACGTTGACCGCTGACGAGGCCAAGGCCCTCTTTCCCGACGAGGTCGTCACCCACGCCAAGACCCGCCTGGTCTCCGTACCGGGGCTGGCCGGCCCGGTCGCGCTGATCACGCTGGACAACGGCCACGACCACACCCGGCCGTCCACGTTCGGCCCGCAGTCGCTGGTGAGCCTGAACGCCGCCTTCGACGAGGCCGCGGCGGCGTCGCCGGTGGCCATCGCGGTGACCGGCAAGCCGTTCATCTTCGCCGTGGGCGCGGACCTGACCGCCGTCGAAGGCGCGTCGGCCCGCGAGCAGGCGCTGACCATCGGCAAGCTCGGCCACGACGTGTTCCGCAAGTTCACCGAGTCGACCATCCCGACCTTCGCCTTCGTCAACGGCGCGGTCATGGGCGGCGGCCTGGAGCTGGCGCTGTCGTGCCACTACCGGACGCTGGCGGCCAACGCGGCGGCCATCGCGCTGCCCGAGGTGTTCCTGGGCCTGTTCCCGGGCTGGGGCGGCACGCAGCTGCTGCCCAACCTGATCGGCGCGAACGACGCGGTCACCGTGATCTTCGAGAACGCGCTGAACCAGAACAAGATGCTCAACCCCAAGCAGGCCTTGGACCTGGGCATCGCGGACGTGCTCTTCGAGTCGGCCGACTACCTCGAGCAGTCGCTGCTGTGGCTGTCGAAGGTCGTCAACGGCGAGATCGTCCCCACGCGCAAGGAGATCGACCGCGGCGAGGCGTGGGACAAGGCCGTGGCCCGTGCTCGCGCGATCGTCGAGGGCAAGACCAAGGGCGCGGCCCCCGGTGCCCTGAAGGCGCTGGAACTGCTGGAGCTGGCCCGCGAGAACGACCTCGACCGCGGCTACGCGGCCGAGACCGAGGCGCTGGCCGACGTCGTGATGAGCGACGAGCTGCGCGCGGGCCTGTACTCGTTCAACCTGGTGCAGAAGCGCGCCAAGCGGCCCGCCGGCGCGCCGGACAAGTCGCTGGCCCGCAAGGTCACCAAGGTCGGCATCGTGGGCGCGGGCCTGATGGCCTCGCAGATGGCGCTGCTGTTCGCGCGTCGGCTGGAGGTGCCGGTCGTGCTGACCGACATCGACCAGGCGCGCGTGGACAAGGGCGTCGGCTACGTCCACGGCGAGATCGACAAGCTGCTCGGCAAGGGCCGCGTGTCGCAGGACAAGGCCAACCGCCTCAAGGCGCTGGTGTCCGGCTCGCTGGACAAGGCCGCGTTCGCCGACGCCGACTTCGTCATCGAGGCCGTGTTCGAGGACCTGGGCGTCAAGCAGAAGGTGTTCGCCGAGGTCGAGGAGCACGTGTCGCCGGAGGCGGTGCTGGCCACCAACACCTCCTCGCTGTCCATCACGGACATGGCGTCGGGCCTCAAGCACCCCGAGCGGGTCGTGGGCTTCCACTTCTTCAACCCGGTCGCGGTCATGCCGCTGCTGGAGATCGTCCGCGCGGCGCAGACCGACGACGCGACGCTGGCCACCGCCTTCGCGGTGGGCAAGCAGCTGAAGAAGTCGTCCGTGCTGGTCAAGGACGCGCCGGCGTTCGTGGTGAACCGGCTGCTGACCCGGTTCATGGGCGAGGTCGTGAAGTCCATCGACGAGGGCACCCCGTTCGAGGTGGCGGACAAGGCGACCGAGTCGCTGGGCCTGCCGATGTCCCCGCTGGTGCTGCTGCAACTGGTCGGCGCACCGGTCGCGCTGCACGTGGCCGAGACCATGAACCGCGCGTTCCCGGACCGCTTCGGCGTGTCGGAGAACATGAAGGCGTTCGTGGCCGCGGGCAAGAACGCGGTGTGGCAGTGGGACAACACGGGCAAGCAGACCGTCGACCCCGAGGTGCAGGCGCTGTGGCAGTTCGGCGACAAGCCCCTGACCGGTGAAGAGGTCAAGGCGCGGGCGCTGGAGGCGCTGGCCGAGGAGATCCGCCTCATGCTGGACGAGGGCGTGGTCGCCGAGGCGCAGGACATCGACCTGTGCATGATCCTGGGCGCGGGCTGGCCGTTCTGGCTGGGCGGCATCACCCCGTACCTGGACCGCTCGGGCATCTCGGAGAAGGTGACCGGCAAGCGGTTCCTGGCTCCGGGCGTGGCTTCGGTCCCGGCCTGACCCGTTCCACCCTTCGCGCCCGGTCATCCCCCATCGTGGGACGGCCGGGCGCGTTGCGTTATCAGCAGTTCCCCCCAGCGAGTGCCAACGACCGCGCAGCCGGGTGAGGATCACTCACACCCGTTTCCGGTTGCCCGATCTTGGGTCGCATGACCCCACACCGCCGAAGAACCCGAGCCCGCCGCCGTCGCCCCGACCCCCTGCGCGTGGAGGAACTGGTCGCCTTCCTGCGCACCGACCGAGGCTGGCGCGAGGAGGTGGCGCGCCGCCTGGTGTCCCGCCTGGACCAGCGCCTGGTCCGATCCGTGCGGTCCTGGGGCTGCCGCCCCATCGCGCACGTGGCCGAGGAGCTGGACAGCCAGGCCTGCGTAGACCTGGGCCCGAGCGCGCCCTACCAACTGGCCAAGGCCGTCTACGGCGAGGTACACCTGCGCGGAGCAGCCCGCCTCCGCCACACCGCCCGCAGCCTGCGCGTGCTGGGCGTGTACCTGTGCGGCAACGACCTGGCCCAATGCCCGTGCACCGTCGCCCTGGCCCGCGACCCCCAACAGGACCAGGTGGACCGCGTAGTCACCGGCGCCCTGGACGGCGCCGGCTTCTAGCGCCAGCCTCGGCGCGAGCGCTGCCAGCGCGAGCCTCGGCGCGAGCGCTGCCAGCGCGAGCCTCGGCGCGAGCGCTGCCAGGGCGGGCGCAGCCAGGGCGGGCACCGGCGGCGTGGGCTTCCTGTGCGGGCGTGGGCGCGGGCGGCGCGAGACGCGGCCTGCACGGGATGCGGGCGGAGCGAGCGGCGCAGGGCAAGCGGCGCGGCTAGCGGGGGCGTTTGGTGCGGGGGCGTTTGGTGCGGGCGCGACTAGTGCGGGCGCTGCGGGCGCGGGTTTCTCGCGCGGGCGAGCACAGGCAGGCAGGCGAGCGGGCGAGAGCAGGCGGGCGCGGGCAGGCGGGCGCGGGCGCGGCTAGCGCGGGTGGACGCCGATCACCTCGACCACCCGGTCCAGGCCGGTGAAGTCCTTGACGTTGCTGGTCAGCACCGGCATCCCGTGCGCCGCCGCCGTGGCCGCGATCTGGAGGTCCATCCGGCGCGGGCGGGGGCTGCGCCCCGAGCGGCGGACCAACGCCGCCAGGGTGCCGTACACCTTCGCCGCCGCCAGGTCGAAGGGCAGGACGTCGAACCGGTCCAGGGCCGCGTAGTAGCGCTCGGTGCGGGCGAAGCGCTCGACCGGGTCGTCCACGTCCAGGCCGTACGCCAGTTCCGCCGCCGTGACCGCGCTGATCACCGGTTCCGCCCGCGCCAGCTCGCCGAAGTCGATCTCCTCCAGCCGGATCACCACACAGGTGTCCAGCAGGATCCGGCTCACCTGCGCCACGGGTCGTCCAGCGGGTCGTCCGCGCCGAACACCGCGTCGTCGGCCCGGCGGTCGGCGTTCCAGCGGTCGAGGTCGACCGGCGGCAGCTTGCGGAACTCCGCCTGCACCTCGGCCAGCGTGCGGCGCGGCCGAGCGCCTTCGGACACGTGCGGCACCAGGTCCGCCACCGGCTTGCCGTTGCGGGTCACGACGAAGCTCTCCCCCGCCTCGACGCGCCGCATGATCTCGGCGTTGTCGTTGCGGAGCTCGCGCTGACCGATCGTTGCGACACCCATGCCACAATCGTACCCGTAGTGCTACACGGGTGCTACACGTTTCGATCGTCACCGGTCCGGGCACAACCGACTACTATGGGTGATATCCGAGTCGGGACGTCCGGCTGGCGCTACCCCCAGTGGCGCGGCGACTTCTACCCGCGCGGCCTCCAGCAGCGCCTGGAGCTGGACTTCCTGTCCCGCGTCCTGACCACGGTCGAGCTCAACGGCCCGTTCTACGGCCTGCGCAACCCCAACGACTACACGTCCTGGCACACGCGCACGCCCGAGGACTTCGTGTTCGCCGTGAAGGCCCACCGCGAGATCACCCACAACCGCCGATTACGGGACGTGGCGGAGCCGGTCGCCGAGTTCCTCGACTCGGGCGTGCGCGACCTGGGCGACAAGCTCGGCCCGATCCTCTGGCAGCTCCCGCCGACCCTGCCCTGGAAACCCGACCGCTTCAAGGCCTTCGCGGACCTGCTGCCCACCGACCTCCGCCACGCGCTGGAGGTCCGCCACCGCTCCTGGCTGGTGCCGGAGGTGACGGACCTGCTGCGGGACCGGGGGATCGCCCTGGTGGTCGCCGAGTCGGCGGGCCGCTTCCCCGAACCGGAGGAGGTCACCGCCGACTTCGTCTACGTCCGCCTGCACGGCGACAAGGAGCTGTACGTGAGCCAGTACTCCGACGAGTCCCTGGACCGCTGGGCGACCAAGATCCGCTGGTGGTCCCGCACGAAGGACGTCTACGTGTACTTCGACAACACCATGAACGGCGCAGCACCCCACGACGCCCGCGCCCTCGCGGCTCGCCTCTCCTAGAGCCTGGGCACGCGGTCCAGCTCGATGCCGAAGTACTCGCGGTGCGCCTCGACGATCCCGGCGTCGTCCAGGACCTCCTCGCGCCGCTCACCCCCGGAGGTGATGATCAGCTTGTCCCCCGCCACCGTGACCCGCCCGTCGCCGGTGGGCAGCGAACAGGTCGCACCGCGGCGGAAGTGCGAACCCGGCCACGTCTGCTGGTACCAGCACGTGGCCCGGAACTCCGCCAGCTCGCGCGCCCGCGACTCCAGCCGGTACTGCACGACCCCGTCGAACAGCACGTCCACGTCCCCCTCGGGCGCGTCGACCAGCCGGAACACGCCCACGGGGTCGCGCTGGTCCGCTCGACTGGTCAGGTCGAGGGGCTTCAACGTGAACCGGCCGAACCCCACGTCCACCAGCAGGTCCCCGACCCGCAGCGCCATGTGGCCGAACGGCGGGCCGAAGACGCCGTCGGTGAACACCTTGGCGGACAACATCTCCACCTCGTACCCGAGCGCGGTCAGCAGCGCGGCGAAGGCCCCGTTCAACTCGTAGCAGAACCCGCCCCGCCGACGCCGCACGACCTTGTCCACCAGCGCGCCCTCGGTCAGCTCGATCGCCTCCCCGAGGTGGATGCTCAGGTTCTCGAACGGCACCGCGCGCAGGTGCCGTTCGTGCAGTTCGGCGAGGGTGCTGGAGCGGGTCGCGCCGATCCGGTCGAGGTAGGCGTCGAGCGTCTGGTCGTCCATGTCGCACAACTTGCACCCTTGAGCGCACTGGAGGTCAATAGGAGCATGATCCGCATCGGCACGTCCGGGTGGCTGTACCCGCCGTGGCGGGGCGTGTTCTACCCGAAGGGCCTGCCGCACCGGCGCGAGCTGGAGCACCTGTCGCGCAAGGTGAACTCGGTCGAGCTGAACGGGACGTTCTACTCGCTGCAACGCGAGTCCAGCTTCCGGTCGTGGTACGCGCAGACCCCGGACGACTTCCTGTTCGCGGTCAAGGGCGGCCGGTTCATCACGCACATGAAGCGGCTGCGCGACCCGGAGCAGGCCCTGTCGAAGTTCTTCGAGTCCGGCGTCTTCCTCCTGGGCCACAAACTCGGCCCGTTCCTGTGGCAACTCCCGCCGACCCTCCAGTTCGACCCCGTCCTCCTGGCCGACTTCTTCGCCCACCTCCCCCGCACCCACGACGGCCGACCGCTGCGGCACGCCCTGGAGGTCCGGCACGAGTCCTTCCGCGGCGACGCGTTCCCGGAGCTGCTGCGCGAGCACGACATCGCGCTCGTCATCGCCGACACCGCGAACAAGTTCCTGTACCTGGAAGACGTGACAGCGGACTTCGTCTACATCCGCCTGCACGGCGAGGAGGAGCTGTACGTCAGCGGCTACACCGACGAGTCCCTGGACCGCTGGGCGACGAAGATCCGGACGTGGTCGGCCACCCACGACGTCTACGTCTACTTCGACAACGACGCCAAGGTCATGGCCCCGCGCGACGCCATCGCCCTGGCCACCCGCCTCGACGTCGACTGGCCGCCCCCGGACCCCACCCACACAATCAGGTGAACCAGGCCCCGCCGACCCGACACGACTCCCCGGAACCCCGGACGCTGACCCGGTGGAGGTGCCCACCATGACGACCCGCAGCCTGCTGACCACCTTGGTGCTCACCGCAGCCGCCCTGGCGTCCAGCGGCACAGCGTCGGCCCGCCAACCGGACACATCCACGTGCGACCGAGGCGATTTCTGCGCATGGCCCGGCACGAACTACACCGGCCGCCCGGCCCGCCTGGACCTGGAGACCGCGAACCCCGGCGAGTGCATCCCCCTGCCGAACGGCCTGGTCGCCCGCTCGTTCGTCAACAACCTGACCCGCGACGCCACGGTGTACCAGGGGGCGACCTGCTCGACGGAGGCGGAGTTCACGACGTACCCGGGCAAGGGCACCTACGTCCCGGACGCCCCGTTCGTCGTCCGCGCCATCGAAGTCTGGGGCCCTTGACGAGCACGAACCGACTCGCACGACGATTTCCCGCGCCGAATTCACGAAAAAGCATTGTGCGCCACCCGACCAACCGGGCATACTCGATCCGACACCGACGAGACCGGGAGTGGAAGTGATGACGACCAAGCGCGGTTCGCAGTTCCACCTCGGCCGGGAGCGTTGCGCCTCCCGAGGTCCCCTGGAGCGGTTCGCCCTGGTGGGAGCGGTTCTCCTGACGTGACGCGTAGCGCGTCGTCGCCGGGAGCCGCCCATCGGGAAACCGATCCGGGCGGCTTCTTCCATTTCGCGCCAATTCACCACACCGAATTCCGCGATTCGGTGTCCACGACCTTTCGGCACGTCCCCAAGGTGCAACTGGCTGCACACCCGACTGCTACTCGGGAGGGCCGGGTTCGAGTCCCGGTGGGGTGAGCACCCGTGCCCGACTGCCCACCCCCGCGTAATCGCTACACCCACGCTCCGGACGCCGCTGCCGCCTTGACGTAGTCCTCGAAGCGCCGTGGTTCGCGGCCCAGTGCTTCTTGCACGCCCGTCGACAGGTGGGCGTCGTGGCCGTCGCGGATCGCTGCCAGGGAGCCGGTCAGGACGGCCGCGTACTCCGGGGAGAAGCCGGCCTCGACCAAGTCCGCCGTGAACGGTTCCTCGGGCACGTCCACCGCCTTCACCTCGCGTCCCGACGCCTCGGCCACCATCGCCACCGCGTCGGGGAACGAGAGGGCCTCCGGGCCCGACAGCTCGTACGCCCGGCCCGCGTGCCCGTCCGAGGTCAACGCCGCCACCGCAACGTCGGCGATGTCCTGCGCGTCGATGAACGGGTGGCCGCCCGCGCCCATCGGCAGCGCGACCTCGCCGGACAGCACCATCGGGTGCAGGAAGTCCTCGGTGAAGTTCTGCTGGAACCACGTCGGCCGCAGGATCGTCCAGTCCACAGTGGACTCCCGCACCGCCGCCTCCCGGCGGTCCGACGGGTCGATGCCGCGCGCCGACAGCAGCACGATCCGTCTCACGCCCGCCGCGACGGCCGCGGGCACGAAGGCCTCCACCTCCGCCGCCTCGAGGTTGAGCGCGGGCGGGACCAGGTACACCGCCGAGACGCCCTCCAAGGCCGGCGCCCAGGTCGAGGTGTCGGACCAGTCGAAGCGGAACGCCGAGGAACGGGACACGGGACGGGCGGTCGCGCCGAGGCCGGCGGCCACGCGGCGGCCGGTCTTGCCGGTTGCTCCGAGCACCAGGGTCGTTGTCATGACGGCAAGCCTGTCAAGGTCGTGCTGGACGGAACATGGCCGAGACGCCCGATCGCATGTTCAATCGTCTACGTGGACGCTCTCACCGATCTGCTCCGCGGGGTCCGCGCGCAAGGCGCCCAGCTGTGCCGGTCCTTCGCCAGCCCGCCGTGGTCCCTGCGCTTCACCGCCGACGCGCCCCTGACGCTCGTGATGATCGCCGGTGCCGGCGGGTGGCTGGTCGTCGACGGCCACGAACCCGTGTGGCTGCGCGAAGGGGACGTGGGGCTGGTGCGCGGCCCGATCGCGTTCACCCTCGCCGACGACCCGGCCACCCCGCCCCAGCTGGACACCGCCGACGCCGACTGCGACCAGTGGCAGCTGGGCACCCGCACCTACGGCCTGGCCGACGACGGCGAGTCCGTCGTGATCACCGGCTGCTACGAGGTCGTCGGCAGCGTCTCCGACCGCCTGCTCAACGCCCTGCCGCAGGTCGTGGTCGTGCCCAACCCGGACGAGCCGTGCCCCGTGCTGGACCTGCTCAAGGCCGAGGTCGGCCGGGACCGGCCGGGCCAGGACACCCTCCTGGACCGCGCGCTGGACCTCATGCTCGTGGCCGCCCTGCGCGAGTGGTTCGAGCGCCCCGAGGCCAACCCGCCCGCCTGGTACGCGGCCCTGGGCGACCCGGTCGTCGGCCCGGCCCTGCGCGCGATCCACGACGACCCGGCCCGCGCGTGGACGGTGAGCGAACTGGCCGCGAAGGCCAACGTGTCCCGGGCGGCACTGGCCAGGCGGTTCACCGCGGCGGTCGGCGTGCCGCCCCTGACCTACCTGACCCAGTGGCGCATGACCGTCGCCGCGGACCTGCTCGCCCGGCCCGACGCGACTGTCGGATCGGTGGCCCGCGCGGTCGGCTACACCGACGGCTTCGCCTTCAGCACGGCGTTCAAACGGGTACGCGGTGTCCGGCCCAGCGACCACCGTGTGGTAGCTCTGCGGGCATGAGCAACCTGGACGACCTGCGCGACGCCCTGCGCCGCTTCGCCGCCGCCCGCGACTGGGACGCCTACCACACGCCGAAGAACCTGGTCATGGCGTTGTCGGCGGAGGTGGGCGAGCTGACCGACCTGTTCCAGTGGCTCACGCCCGAACAGGCCGCCAAGGCGATGGAGGACCCCGAGCTGGCGTGGAACGTGCGCGACGAGCTGGCCGATGTCGTGCACTACCTCGTGCGCCTGGCGGACAAGCTCGACGTGGACCTGGTCGAGGCCGCGTTCGCCAAGATCGAGCGCAACGAACGCCGCTTCCCGACGGGCGACCGACGACCGGCCGACCTCCGACCGGTCGAGTGAGGGCTAGAGGTAGGTGAGGAGCAGGAGCACCAGGGCGACCAGGAGGATCATGCCGAGCACCGCGGACACCCAGGTCGGCGAGGTCTCCGCCTGGGGTCTCTCACGTGCGTGCCTGCCCCGTCTCCTGCGTCGTCGCCACGGCACCGAAGCCTCCCCCGCCCACTGCCCGTCCGCGTACTTGCCGGTCATGGGCAACAACGGTAGGGATGCGAAAGGGGAGGGGACCTCGGGTCACCCGGTCGCGCGGGCGGTATCGCCCGGACAGCGGTCCAGCCGGTCGGGACCGTGACCGACCGCAGGAGAGGATGACACCGTGAACGTGACCGTCGTGGGAGCGGGCATCGCCGGAGTGGCGTGCGCTCGTGCACTCGTCTCAGCCGGTGTGACCGTGCGCGTCCTGGAACGGGCCGGGTTCGGCGGCCGGATGGCGACCGACCGGTACGAGGGACGGCCCGTCGACGTGGGTGCCGGGTACTTCACCGTGTCCGACGCCCGGTTTGCGGCCGTGGTGGAGGGGTGGCGGGACGCCAGGCTGGCGCGGGAGTGGACCGACACGTTCGCCGTGCACTCCCCCGCCGGCTGGGCCACGACCACCGGCCCCGTGCGGTGGTCCGCGCCCGGCGGTTTGGCGTCCCTGGTGGCGGACTTGGCCGCCGGCTTGGACGTGCGCTTGGGCCATGAGGTCTCGAAGATCTCGCGCGGCCCCGTGGTGGACGGCGAGGCGGCCGACGCCGTCGTGCTGGCAATGCCCGGCCCGGAGGCCGCCCGCTTGCTCTCCCCCGACCTGAGCGAGACGTTGTCGGTGGCCCGCGGCCGGGTGTGGCTGCCGTCGCTCGCGGGCGTGTTCCGATTCGCCGCGCGTTCCTGGGACTTCGCCGGCGCGTTCGTCAACGACCACCCCGTGCTGACGACCCTGTTCGACGACGGCAGCCGCCGGGGCGACGGGGCACCGGTGCTGGTCGCGCACTCCACCGCCGAGGCTGCCGACCGGAACGCCGACCTCGAGGCGGCGGTGTGCGAGCTGCTGGACCTGCCCGAGCGACCGATCTCCTCCCACGTGCGCCGCTGGGACTTCGCCCGCCCCGCCGAGCCGGGCGACCGCCCTTTCCACTTCGGGACCGACCGCATCGGTCTCGCCGGGGATGCCTGGGGCAACTCCAAAATCGAAACAGCCTGGCTGTCGGGTACCACACTGGCCGAGGCGATCATCGCGCTCTGAACGCCAAAAAGCCCTCAGGGGCACACGATCGTCGTGTGCCCCTGAGGGTGAAGTTATGTTCGGCGGCGTCCTACTCTCCCACACCCTCACGAGTGCAGTACCATCGGCGCTGGAAGGCTTAACTACCGGGTTCGGAATGGGACCGGGTGTTCCCCAACCGCTATGACCACCGAAACACTATGAAATTACCGCCCAACAGGCCCGAGCCAGGCCTCACGGCCGCTCAGGGTCTGGTTCGGTTCTTTCAGAACCGCACAGTGGATGCGTAGCGTCTTCGTAGCAAGTCCTCGGCCTATTAGTACCGGTCAACTCCAGCCGTTACCGACCTTCCATCTCCGGCCTATCAACCCAATAGTCTCTTGGGGGCCTTAACCCACAAAGGGTGGGATACCTCATCTAGGAACGAGCTTCCCGCTTAGATGCTTTCAGCGGTTATCCCTTCCGAACGTAGCCAACCAGCAATGCCCTTGGCAGGACAACTGGCACACCAGAGGTCCGTCCGTCCCGGTCCTCTCGTACTAGGGACAGCCTTCCGCAAGTATCCTACGCGCGCGGCGGATAGGGACCGAACTGTCTCACGACGTTCTAAACCCAGCTCGCGTACCGCTTTAATGGGCGAACAGCCCAACCCTTGGGACCTACTCCAGCCCCAGGATGCGACGAGCCGACATCGAGGTGCCAAACCATGCCGTCGATATGGACTCTTGGGCAAGATCAGCCTGTTATCCCCGGGGTACCTTTTATCCGTTGAGCGACCACGCTTCCACAAGCCATGGCCGGATCACTAGTTCCGACTTTCGTCCCTGCTCGACCCGTCGGTCTCACAGTCAAGCCCCCTTGTGCACTTGCACTCGACACCTGATTGCCAACCAGGCTGAGGGAACCTTTGAGCGCCTCCGTTACCCTTTGGGAGGCAACCGCCCCAGTTAAACTACCCACCAGGCACTGTCCCTGATCCGGATCACGGACCGAGGTTAGACATCCAGTACGACCAGAGTGGTATTTCAACGACGACTCCACCATGACTGGCGTCACAGCTTCACAGTCTCCCACCTATCCTACACAAGCCGAACCGAACACCAATACCAAGCTATAGTAAAGGTCCCGGGGTCTTTCCGTCCTGCCGCGCGTAACGAGCATCTTTACTCGTAGTGCAATTTCGCCGGGCCTGTGGTTGAGACAGTCGAGAAGTCGTTACGCCATTCGTGCAGGTCGGAACTTACCCGACAAGGAATTTCGCTACCTTAGGATGGTTATAGTTACCACCGCCGTTTACTGGCGCTTAAGTTCTCAGCTTCGCCCCGAAGAGCTAACCGGTCCCCTTAACGTTCCAGCACCGGGCAGGCGTCAGTCCGTATACATCGTCTTGCGACTTCGCACGGACCTGTGTTTTTAGTAAACAGTCGCTTCTCGCTGGTCTCTGCGGCCGAAAAATCCTAGCCCGCAAGGGGCTTCAAATCCCTCGGCCCCCCTTCTCCCGAAGTTACGGGGGCATTTTGCCGAGTTCCTTAACCACAGTTCGCCCGATCGCCTCGGTATTCTCTACCTGACCACCTGTGTCGGTTTGGGGTACGGGCCGCATGAACACTCACTAGAGGCTTTTCTCGGCAGCATGGGATCACCCTACTTCGCCTCAATCGGCTATGCATCACGTCTCAGGATACATGAGCTGCGGATTTGCCTACAGCTCTCCCTACACGCTTACACCAGTACTACCACTCACTGGCGGAGCTACCCTCCTGCGTCACCCCATCGCTTGACTACTACAAGTTCAGGTCCCGCGCTCCACAACGGTCGTTGTCCGAAGACTCCGACCGCGCTTCGGGCGGTTAGTATCACAAGGTTCGCCATGGGCGCGTTCACACGGGTACGGGAATATCAACCCGTTGTCCATCGACTACGCCTGTCGGCCTCGCCTTAGGTCCCGACTTACCCTGGGCGGATTAGCCTGGCCCAGGAACCCTTGGTCATCCGGCGGCAGAGTTTCTCACTCTGCTTTCGCTACTCATGCCTGCATTCTCACTCGTCCAGCCTCCACACCTGGATTCCTCCGGCGCTTCGACGGCTGAACGACGCTCCCCTACCCATCCCAGCAAAACTGGAATGACACGGCTTCGGCGGTGTGCTTAAGCCCCGCTACATTGTCGGCGCAGGACCACTTGACCAGTGAGCTATTACGCACTCTTTAAAGGGTGGCTGCTTCTAAGCCAACCTCCTGGTTGTCTGGGCGACCCCACATCCTTTCCCACTTAGCACACACTTAGGGGCCTTAGCCGGCGTTCTGGGCTGTTTCCCTCTCGACTACGAAGCTTATCCCCCGCAGTCTCACTGCCGCGCTCTCACGTACCGGCATTCGGAGTTTGGTTGATTTCGGTAAGCTTGTGGGCCCCCTAGACCATCCAGTGCTCTACCTCCGGCACGAAACACACGACGCTGCACCTAAATGCATTTCGGGGAGAACCAGCTATCACGGAGTTTGATTGGCCTTTCACCCCTAACCACAGCTCATCCCCCAGGTTTTCAACCCTGGTGGGTTCGGGCCTCCACGCAGTCTTACCCACGCTTCACCCTGGCCATGGCTAGATCACCCCGCTTCGGGTCTAGACCACGCGACTCAAACGCCCTATTCGGACTCGCTTTCGCTACGGCTACCCCACACGGGTTAACCTCGCCACGCAGCACTAACTCGCAGGCTCATTCTTCAAAAGGCACGCCGTCACCCCTAAAGGCTCCGACGGATTGTAGGCACACGGTTTCAGGTACTATTTCACTCCCCTCCCGGGGTACTTTTCACCTTTCCCTCACGGTACTAGTCCGCTATCGGTCACCAGGGAGTATTCAGGCTTAGCGGGTGGTCCCGCCAGATTCACAGCAAATTCCACGAGCTCGCTGCTACTTGGGATAACCGTCAGGAGACACCGGGTTTTCGCGTACGGGACTCTCACCCTCTACGGCCGCGCTTTCCAGACACGTTCCGCTAACCACAGTGTTTTCTTACTCCTCGACCGTCCGGCAGAACGATCAGACAGGTCCCACGACCCCGTACACGCAACCCCTGCCGGGTATCACACGAGTACGGTTTAGCCTCTTCCGCTTTCGCTCGCCACTACTCACGGAATCACGGTTGTTTTCTCTTCCTGCGGGTACTGAGATGTTTCACTTCCCCGCGTTCCCTCCACATACCCTATGTGTTCAGGTATGGGTGACCCCACATGACTGGGGCCGGGTTTCCCCATTCGGACACCCTTGGATCTCAGCTCGGTTGACAGCTCCCCAAGGCTTTTCGCAGTCTCCTACGTCCTTCATCGGCTCCTGGTGCCAAGGCATCCACCGTATGCCCTTAATAACTTGCCACAAAGATGCTCGCATCCACTGTGCAGTTCTCAAAGAACAACCAGACAACCCCACCACTACTGTCTCGCCTACCCGACAACCGGGCGGTTCGAAGACGGGCAGAGCCCTGTGTCTTCTCGCTGAAAGAGACACTCACGTGTTCTCTCAGGACCCAACAGCGTACCGAACAGAAGCCTTGAACCCTCGACGGACCCTTCCACGCTCGCAAGCGAGCAGTACTAACTCCGCAGACAATCCCAGGTTCTGCATTAGCCAGCATCCACTAATATGAGCTCCACCCGACGATCGTTCGCCGTCGGCGTGGCCTCCAAGCACACCGAAGTGCACTTGCAGATGCTCCTTAGAAAGGAGGTGATCCAGCCGCACCTTCCGGTACGGCTACCTTGTTACGACTTCGTCCCAATCGCCAGTCCCACCTTCGACCGCTCCCCCCCATACGGGTTGGGCCACGGGCTTCGGGTGTTACCGACTTTCGTGACGTGACGGGCGGTGTGTACAAGGCCCGGGAACGTATTCACCGCAGCGTTGCTGATCTGCGATTACTAGCGACTCCGACTTCACGGGGTCGAGTTGCAGACCCCGATCCGAACTGAGACCGGCTTTTTGGGATTCGCTCCACCTCACGGCTTAGCAGCCCTCTGTACCGGCCATTGTAGCATGTGTGAAGCCCTGGACATAAGGGGCATGATGACTTGACGTCATCCCCACCTTCCTCCGAGTTGACCCCGGCAGTCTCCCATGAGTCCCCGCCATAACGCGCTGGCAACATGGAACGAGGGTTGCGCTCGTTGCGGGACTTAACCCAACATCTCACGACACGAGCTGACGACAGCCATGCACCACCTGTACACCAGTCCGAAGAGGCCTACATCTCTGCAGGTTTCCGGTGCATGTCAAGCCCAGGTAAGGTTCTTCGCGTTGCATCGAATTAATCCACATGCTCCGCCGCTTGTGCGGGCCCCCGTCAATTCCTTTGAGTTTTAGCCTTGCGGCCGTACTCCCCAGGCGGGGTGCTTAATGCGTTAGCTGCGGCACGGAGGACGTGGAAGCCCCCCACACCTAGCACCCACCGTTTACGGCGTGGACTACCAGGGTATCTAATCCTGTTCGCTCCCCACGCTTTCGCTCCTCAGCGTCAGTATCGGCCCAGAGACCCGCCTTCGCCACCGGTGTTCCTCCTGATATCTGCGCATTTCACCGCTACACCAGGAATTCCAGTCTCCCCTGCCGAACTCAAGTCTGCCCGTATCGACCGCAGGCTCCACGTTAAGCGTGAAGTTTTCACGGCCGACGCAACAAACCGCCTACGAGCTCTTTACGCCCAATAATTCCGGACAACGCTCGCACCCTACGTATTACCGCGGCTGCTGGCACGTAGTTAGCCGGTGCTTCTTCTGCAGGTACCGTCACTCGCGCTTCGTCCCTGCTGAAAGAGGTTTACAACCCGAAGGCCGTCATCCCTCACGCGGCGTCGCTGCATCAGGCTTTCGCCCATTGTGCAATATTCCCCACTGCTGCCTCCCGTAGGAGTCTGGGCCGTGTCTCAGTCCCAGTGTGGCCGGTCACCCTCTCAGGCCGGCTACCCGTCGTCGCCTTGGTAGGCCATCACCCCACCAACAAGCTGATAGGCCGCGGGTCCATCCCATACCGCCGGAACTTTCCACCACAACGGATGCCCGAAGTGGTCGTATCCGGTATTAGACCTAGTTTCCCAGGCTTATCCCAGAGTACAGGGCAGGTTACCCACGTGTTACTCACCCGTTCGCCGCTCGTGTACCCCGAAGGGCCTTACCGCTCGACTTGCATGTGTTAAGCACGCCGCCAGCGTTCGTCCTGAGCCAGGATCAAACTCTCCAATAAGGATTGTGTTTGATCGCTCGAACAACACTGACACACGGACCGGAATATGGTCCGCGATATTGCCAGTTGTCCAGTCAATCTCAAAGGAAACCTCTTGACGAGGTTCATAAATTTACTGGCTATTCGGCACGCTGTTGAGTTCTCAAAGAACACGCGCTCACCATCGTAACCCACTCGATTCGAGTGACTTTCTCCGGGGCTTGTGTCCCGCGCTCCGTTCCGGTCTGTCCCGGCCCGTTCCGCGCTGGCAGAGAGAAAGTTACACCCCGCCCAACGCGGAGACAAATCGGGGTCCAGGAGCACCGTCTTCGCAGGTCGGACTACGTGCAGTCGCCCCAAAACCGGATCATGTGTGACCGGGGCCACGCGCACGAGTTTTCAGCGGGGCGCGCACGGCAGGTGGACGGCCACCGACAGGCCGCCGCCGGGGATGGCGGTGGCCTGCACGCGACCCTCGTGAGCTGCGACGGCGGCCCGCACGATGGACAGGCCCAAGCCCGTCCCCGTGCGCGCCGTCCGGTCGGCGACGCCCCGGCGGAACGGCTCGAACAGCTCGTCCACCCGGTCCGGGGCGATCACGGGACCCGACGACGACACCCGCAGGGAGGTCCACTCCGGTCCGCCCTCGGTGCGCACCTCGATCCACCCACCGGGCACGTTGTGCCGGACGGCGTTCTCCAGCAGGTTGCCCGCGATCCGCTCCAACAGGGCCGGGTCCCCGACTGCCGGCGCGGGCGCGGTCACGAAGGACACCTGCACCTGGCGCTCGGACGCCTCCGCCCGCACGGCCTTCCACGCGGACTCGACCACGGCGTTGAGGTCCACCGGCTCCCGCACGGCCAACCCGAGCCCGTCCGTGCGCGCGAGCAACAGCAGAGCGCTCACCAACTGCTCCGCCCGCTCGGTCGCCGACCGGACCACCGACGCCATCCGCCGCAGCTCCTCCTCGTCGGCGTCCGGGTCGGACAGCGTCACGTCCAGCTCGGTCCGGATCACCGACAGCGGCGTGCGCAGCTCGTGGGACGCGTTGGCGACGAACCGCCGCTGCGAGTCGAACGCGGCCTGCAACCGGTCGAGCATCTCGTCGAACGTGTCGGCCAGCTCGGCGACCTCGTCGCGCGGACCGGCCAGGTGCAGCCGCTCCCCCAGCGACTCGGCGGACAGCCGCCGGGCCGCGTCGGTCACGTCGTGCACGGGCTGGAGGACCCGACCGGCGATCGTCCACGCGAGCAGCGCGGCGGCGGCGACCACGCACAGGAAGGCGATCGTCCCGGATCGCAGCACGTCGTCGCGCGCCTGCTGGCCCAGCGCGTCGGCGAGCACCCCGGAGTCGACCTCGACGCCGTCCACGACGACCGTGCTGCCCTCGGGGAACCGGGGCGAGGACGCGACCACGCGGCCGACCAGCATCCAGCCCAGCAGCAGGAGCAGTCCGGACACGAACGCGACGAGCCCGGTGGCGAGCAGGGTGAGCCGGGTGCGCAGACCCGGCCCGCGGCGGCGCAGCGTCGTCGTCACTCAGGCAGGCCGGCGGTGGGCACGCGGTACCCGGAGCCGACGACGGTGTCGATGATGCCGGGCTCGCCGAGCTTCTTGCGCAGCGTCATGACGGTGACCCGGACGGTCGTGGTGAACGGGTCCGCGTTCTCGTCCCACACCCGTTCCAGCAGCTCCTCGCTGCTGACCACCGACCCCTTGGCGGCCAGCAGCACCTCCAGCACGCCGAACTCCTTGCGGGTGAGCTCGACGGGCTGCCCGCCGCGCCGGACGGTGCGCCGGGCCGGGTCGAGCTCGACGTCGCGGGCGGTGAGCAGCGGCGGGGTGGCGGGGGTGGCGCGCCGGGCCAGGGCGCGCACCCGCGCGACCAGTTCGGGGAACGCGAAGGGCTTGGCCAGGTAGTCGTCGGCGCCCAGGGACAGGCCGGCGACGCGGTCGTCGATCCCGGCGCTCGCGGTGAGCATCATGACCCGGGTCAGCGCGCCGGAGCTGAGGATCTCCTTGCACAGCTCGTCGCCGGACATGCCGGGCAGGTCGCGGTCGAGCACGACCACGTCGTAGCGGGTGACGGTGACCTTCTCGTGGCCGGTCTCGCCGTCGTAGGCGACGTCCACGGCCATGCCTTCGCGCCGCAGGCCGCGCGCGATCGCGTCGGCCAGCGGCACCTCGTCCTCGACTACCAGGATGCGCACCTCACAAAGGTGCCACACATCCCTGAGAGCGTGCTTAGGACGGCTGTTCGACCACGACGGTCTGCGCGGACTGCAACGCGCGCAGCCGCAGCAGGGCCGGGTGGTCCTCGGCGAGGCGGGCGGCGTTGAGCAGGGATCGCATGGCGGCCGTCTCGCCGCGCGCCCGCTCCAGCGCCGCGCGAGCCTCCGCGCGGGCGACGATCTCGGCGAGCGCGGCCTTGCGCAGTTCGGGCGGCATGACGACGTCCCGCACGGCGACCGACGCGACGACCACGCCCAGCGAAGCCGCTCGAGGGCGCACGGCGTCCAGGACTTCCGCGGCGATGGCGTCGCGGTCCGGGTCGACCTGGTCGTGGGTGCGGCCCAGCACGGCGGAGCGCAGGGCGAGCTGGAAGACCAGGTGCAGTTCGTGCTCGGGGTTGGGCGCGGTCACGACGAACGCCGTGGCGTCGGCGACCGACCACGTGATCACCAGCGTCACGCGGACCAGCACGCCGTCGGCGGTCGGGATGTCCTGCCAGGCGGGCGTGTGGGAGCGGGGCCGGACGTCCACGCGCTGGACGAGGTCGCGGCGGGGCAGCTTGTGCTCGCCGGGCCCCAACTCGCCCGCCACCGAGCCCTTGCTGAAGTGCACACCGCGTTCCCACGGCATGAGCGTGTGCTTCACGAAAACCCCTCCTCCCGAAGACGCCGGACGCGGACCGCGACCCCGGCCGTGGGATGCCGGGCGGGGGCTCGAAGCCCGCAAAGCCCTGCACCCGGTGCTCGGCCGGGGTCGCGGCGAGGTAAGGGAGTTGAACCCCTGATTCGCGTTGACAGCGCGGTTACCAGTGCGCCCGGCTGCGATCGCGGAACCCGGAGCGGCAACGCCGTCCGGGCCACTGACCGGGCGGGGAGAGGTTAGCCGGTCTACTTCTCGACGGTCGCGTCGATTTCCTCACGCTCGGGCTGGGACGCCACGACCCACTCGGTGATCCGGCGGGCCACGTCCTGAGCCGTCAAGCCCAGCTCGGCCAGCACCTCGGCGCGCTCGCCGTGCTCGTGGAAGGCCTGCGGGATGCCCAGGTCACGCAGGGGCACATCGACGTCGGCGTCGCGCAGGGCGGCGGCCAACGTCCAGCCGAAGCCGCCGTGCCGGCCGCCGTCCTCGACGGTCACGACCAGCTTGTGCCGGGCAGCGAGGGTGACGAGGTCGGAAGACACCGGGAACACCCAGCGCGGGTCCACCACGGTCACGCCGATGCCCTGGTCGGCCAGGCGCTGCGCGGCGGCCACCCCGAGAGAACCGAACGCGCCCACCGTGACCAGCAGCACGTCGTCACCGGAGCGGCTGAGCACGTCGACCGTGCCGACGCGTTCCACCGCCGGCAGGTCCTCGCCCACCGACGCCTTCGGGTAGCGCACGACCGACGGCGCGTCGGAGATCGCCACCGCCTCCCGCAGCTCCTCGCGCAGGGTCGCGGCGTCGCGCGGGGCGGCCACGTGGATGCCGGGGACCAGGCCGCAGATCGACAGGTCCCACATGCCGTGGTGGGACGCGCCGTCCGGGCCGGTGATGCCGGAGCGGTCGAGCACGACGGTGACGCCCTGCTTGTGCATGGCGACGTCCATCAGCAGCTGGTCGAACGCCCGGTTGAGGAACGTGGCGTACACCGCGACCACCGGGTGCAGCCCGCCCATGGCCAGGCCCGCGGCCGAGGTCATGGCGTGCTGCTCGGCGATGCCGACGTCGAAGCACCGGTCCGGGTAGAGGCCGGCGAACTTGTCCAGGCCCGTCGGCCCGCGCATGGCGGCGGTGATGGCCACCAGGTCGGACCGCTCGCCGCCCAGCGCGGCCAGCTCGTCGGCGAACACGTGGGTCCACGTGCGCTTGGACGGGCCGACGTTCTCGCCGGTGATGGGGTCGATGACGCCGGTGGCGTGCATCTGGTCGGCCTCGTGGTTCTCCGCCGGGGCGAAGCCCATGCCCTTGCGGGTCACGGTGTGGACGATGACCGGGCCGCCGAAGGACTTGGCGCGGCGCAGCGCGGACTCCAGCGCGACGAGGTCGTGCCCGTCGACCGGCCCGATGTACTTCATGCCCAGGTCCTCGAACATGGCCTGCGGGCTCAGCGCGTCCTTGATGCCGCGCTTGGCCGCGTGCAGGGCCGCGTAGAGGGGCTTGCCGACGATCGGGGCGTTCTGGAGGGCGTTCTTGCCGCGTTCCAGAGCCCGCTCGTAGCCGGGCTGCAGGCGCAGGGACGCCAGGTGGTCGGCCAAGCCGCCGATGGTGGGCGAGTAGGACCGGCCGTTGTCGTTGACCACGATCACCACGGGCCGGTCGGTGCCGGCCGCGATGTTGTTCAGCGCCTCCCAGCACATGCCGCCGGTCAGGGCGCCGTCACCGACGACCGCGACGACGTGGCCGCCGCGCCCGGTGAGTTGGAAGGCCTTGGCCAGGCCGTCGGCGTAGGACAGGGCCGTGGAGGCGTGGCTGTTCTCCTCCACGTCGTGCTCGCTCTCGGCGCGCGAGGGGTAGCCGGACAGGCCGCCCTTCTGGCGCAGCGAGTCGAACCCGGCGGCGCGGCCGGTGAGGATCTTGTGGACGTAGCTCTGGTGGCCGGTGTCGAACACCACCGGGTCGCGCGGCGAGTCGAAGACCCGGTGCACGGCCATGGTCAGCTCGACCACGCCCAGGTTGGGCCCGAGGTGGCCGCCGGTCCGGGAGACCTTGTCGACCAGGAACCGCCGGATCTCCTCGGCGAGCCGCACCAGCTCGTCGTGCTCCAGCCGTTTCAGATCCGCCGGTCCGTGCACGGATTCCAGCAAGCCCACCGCTCCACCTCGCCTGTGGTTTCTCTCCCCGATCGTCCGGTCAGTCTACGGACCACTGGCTGAGACGCCGCTCAGCGAACGGGTTCCAGCAGCGCCACGCACTCGACGTGGTGGGTCATCGGGAACGCGTCGAAGGCCCTGAGCTGGGTCAACTCGTAGCCGTGGTGGGCGAAGGAGGCGATGTCGCGGGCCAGCGCGGCGGGGTCGCACGCGACGTAGACCACACGGACGGGTCGGCTGCGCGCGATGGCGGTCACCACGCTGCGGCCGGCGCCCTTGCGCGGCGGGTCGAGCACGACGACGTCGGGGGGCAGGTCGGTGAAGTCGGGGGTCTCCAGCACCTGCTCGGTGCGGCCCGCGTGCCAGCTGACCTGCGGCAGGTCGGACAGGTTGAGCTTGCCGTCCTCGACCGCGCCCACCGACGACTCGACCACGGCCACCGACCCGGACTCGCCGACCTGCTCGGCCAGCACGGACGCGAACAGGCCCACGCCGCCGTAGAGGTCCCAGGCGCGGTCGCCGGGCCGGCAGTCGGCCCAGTCGCGGACCACGGCGGCCAGGGTGTCGGCGGCGGCCGGGTGGACCTGCCAGAAACCGTCCGCGCGCAGGTTCCAGGCGCGGTGGGCGGCCAGCTCGGTGGCGGTGCCGCTGCCCTCGCGGCGACGGGCCGGTCCGGGCACGGGACGCCCGCGCCGCACGACCGGCGGGCCGATCTCGGTCACGTGCACCTGCCCGCCCGCGTCCCGGGTCACGGTCAGCTCGAACTTCGGCGGCCACGTGCGGCCCAGCACCGGCTCCAGCGCACCGGGAGCGGCGATGACGCAGTGGTCCACGGCGATGACGTCGTGGCTGCGGTGGGCGCGGAACCCGGGCCGGCCGTCCGGTCCGACCGCCATCCGCACGCGGGTGCGCCAGTCGGTGGGCCCGCCGGGCAGGTCCTCGACGATGACCTCCCAGTCCAGCTTGGCCAGCCGCTGGAGCTGCTCGCTGACCACGGCGGCCTTCAGCTCGCGCTGCGCCTCCCAGGAGGCGTGCTGCCAGTCACAGCCGCCGCACAGCCCGGGTCCGGAGAACGGGCACGGCGGTTCCACACGATCGGGTGAAGCTTGGAGGACTTCGACGGCGTCGCCGCGGCAGAACGACCCGCCGGTGTCCTCGGTGATCCGCACGCGCACGCGCTCACCGGGCAGGGCGTGCCGCACGAACACCACGCGGCCCTCGTGCCGGGCGACGCAGTGCCCGCCGTGGGCGACCGCGCCGACCTCGACCTCGATGAGCCGCTGCTTCCAGGTGGCCGTCACTTCTCGTTACCGCCGCGTTTGTCCAGGCCGCGCCGGATGGCTCCGGGCGCGATCACGTCCTTGTCCGTCACCTTGGTCGACGACGCGAGCTGCCACGGCACGCTCGTCACCATCACCCCGGGTTGGAACAACAGTCTGCCCTTCAGCCGCAGGGCGCTCTGGTTGTGGAGGAACTGCTCCCACCAGTGACCGACCACGTACTCGGGGATGAACACCGTCACCACGTCCCGGGGGTTGTCGCTGCGGACGCGCTTGACGTAGTCCAGGACCGGCTTGGTGATCTCCCGGTACGGCGACTCGATGACCTTGAGCGGGACCTTGAAGTTCTCCTTCTCCCACTCCACCACCAGCCGGCGCGTGTCGGCGTCGTCCACGTTGACCGTGACCGCTTCGAGCACGTCCGGGCGGGTGGCCTTGGCGTAGGCCAGCGCCCGCAGGGTCGGCATGTGCAGCTTGCTGACCAGCACCATCGCGTGGTTGCGGGCGGGCAGCAGCTTCTGCCGCTCCTGCTGGCGCAGCTCCTCGGCGACCCGGTCGTAGTGGCGGCGGATCGCGGTCATCAGGGCGTAGATGGCGGCCATCGCGGCGATCGCGATCCAGGCGCCCTTGGTGAACTTCGTGATGAGCACGACGATCAGCACCGCACCCGTCATGAACAGGCCGAACGCGTTGATGGCCTGCGAGCGGCGCATCCGGTTGCGGGCGGCCGGGTCGGTCTCGGTGGCCAGCAGCCGGTTCCAGTGCCGGATCATGCCGGTCTGGCTCATCGTGAACGACACGAACACGCCCACGATGTAGAGCTGGATGAGCTTGGTGACCTCGGCGTCGAACGCGATGACCAGGATCACCGCGGCGGCGGCCAGGAAGACGATGCCGTTGCTGAACGCCAGCCGGTCGCCGCGGGTGTGCAGCTGGCGGGGCAGGTAGCGGTCCTGGGCCAGGATCGAGCCGAGCACCGGGAAGCCGTTGAACGCGGTGTTCGCGGCCAGCACCAGGATCAGGGCGGTGACGGCGGTGATGAAGAAGAACCCGGCCGGGAAGCCGTCGAACACCGCCGCCGCGATCTGGGCGACCATCGTCTTCTGCTCGTAGCCCTCGGGGGCGCCCACGAGCTGGTGGGCCGGGTCCTCGGCCATGCGCACGCCGGTCAGCTGGGCCAGGACGATCAGGCCCATCAGCATCGCGACCGCGATCAGGCCCATCATCAGCAGCGTGGTGGCCGCGTTGCGCGACTTGGGCTTGCGGAACGCCGGCACGCCGTTCGAGATGGCCTCCACACCGGTCAGCGCCGCGCAGCCGGAGGAGAACGCGCGCAGGACCAGGAACACGAACGCGAGGCCCATGAGGTGGTCGTCCTCGGCGTGCAGCTCCAGGCCGGCGGACTCCGCGCGCATCTCGTCGCCCAGGACGAAGCCGCGGAACAGGCCGTAGCCGATCATCACCAGGATGCCGACCATGAACGCGTAGGTCGGGATCGCGAACGCCGCCCCCGACTCGCGGATGCCGCGCAGGTTGATCGCGGTGAGGATGACGATCGCCGCCACCGCGAACTCGACCTTGTGGGTGGCGACGAACGGCACCGCCGACCCGATGTTCGCCGCCGCCGACGAGATCGAGACGGCCACGGTGAGGATGTAGTCGACCAGCAGGGCGCTGGCCACGGTCAGACCGGCCTTCTGCCCCAGGTTGACCGTGGCGACCTCGTAGTCACCGCCGCCGGAGGGGTAGGCGTGCACGTTCTGCCGGTAGCTGGCCACCACGGTCAGCATGACCAGGACGACCACGATCCCGACCCAGGGCGCGATCGTGTAGGCGCTCAGCCCCGCCACGGACAGGACGAGGAAGATCTCCTCCGGGGCGTAGGCCACGGAGGACATCGCGTCCGAGGCGAACACCGGCAGCGCGATTCTCTTCGGCAGGAGCGTGTGGGCGAGACGATCGCTCCGGAAGGGCCTGCCGACCAGGAGGCGCTTGGCCGCGGTTGCGAGCTTGGACACGGGTGGAAAGCGTAAGGGGTGCGGTCCCCTGGTCGGAGTAATCGTCGGTAGGTTCTCCCCAGGCGTCGTTCAGGAGGCTTACGTGCACGTGGTGATCATGGGGTGCGGCCGGGTGGGATCCTCCCTGGCCAAGGCCCTGGAACGCCTGGACCACCAGGTCGCGGTGATCGACAAGGACCCCCAGTCCTTCCGGCGGCTGGGTGCGGACTTCCACGGTCAGCAGGTCGTCGGGAACGGGTTCGACCAGAAGGTGCTCATCGAGGCGGGCATCGAACGGGCGGGCGCGTTCGCGGCGGTGTCCAGCGGCGACAACTCGAACATCATCTCGGCCCGGGTGGCGCGGGAGACCTTCGGCGTGGACTCGGTCGTGGCCCGCATCTACGACGAGAAGCGGGCCGCGGTCTACGAGCGGCTGGGCATCCCGACCGTGGCCACCGTGCCGTGGACCACGGACCGCTTCCTGCGGATGCTGCTCCCCGAGGGCGCGGCGACGGCGTGGCGCGACCCGTCCGGTTCCGTGGCCGTCCTGCCGCTGGAGCTCGACGAGGGCTGGGTCGGGCACTCGGTGCGCGAGTTCCAGGAGGCGACGGGCTGCCGAGTGGCGTTCATCATGCGCTTCGGGACCGGCGTGCTGCCCGATTCGAAGACGGTGCTGCAGGCCGACGACGTGGTCTACGTGGCCGCGCTGTCCGGCACGGTGACCGACGTGGCCGCCGCGGCGGCCCACGCCCCCGAGGAGGCCTGACGTGCGGATCGCGATCGCTGGGGCGGGAGCCGTGGGCCGGTCCATCGCGGCGGAACTGGTGGCGGACGGCCACCAGGTGATGCTCATCGAACGAGACCGCGCCCACTTCGAGCCGCACACCGTGGAACAGGCCGAATGGGTGCAGGCGGACGCGTGCGAGCTGTCCTCGCTGGAAGACGCGGGGATGCAGCTGTGCGACGTCGTCATCGCCGCGACCGGTGACGACAAGGTCAACCTGGTCGTCTCGCTGCTGGCCAAGACGGAGTTCGCCGTGCGCCGGGTAGTGGCCCGCGTGAACGACCCGAGCAACGAATGGCTGTTCACCGAGTCGTGGGGCGTGGACGTCGCCGTCTCGACCCCTCGCATCCTGTCGGCACTGGTCGAGGAGGCCGTGACCGTCGGGGACGTCGTCCGCCTGCTCACCCTCCGCCAGGGCCAGGCGAACCTGGTGGAGATCACCCTGCCGGGTGACACGCCCCTGGCGGGCTCCCCGGTGAACGCCCTGGCCCTACCCCGAGACGCGGCCCTCGTGACCATCCTGCGCGGCGGACGAGTCATCGTGCCGACCCCGGACGACACCCTGGAAGGCGGCGACGAGCTCCTGTTCGTGGCAGCGGCTGACGTAGAACGCGAAATCCGCTCCGCACTCGGCTACTGACTCCACACCACCGCACCGGACCACACCACCGGACCACCGGACCACACCACCGGCGGGGCACCACCACCCGGTGCCCCGCTACACCCACGGCACCGCCCCCGCAGTGCACCACCCTGCGCGCCAACAACAACAGCCCGCCGGTCCCAACCCGAGCCGCAAGCCCACACCACCCCCCACCAAACCTGCCGCGCCGCCGGCGCACGCCCGAAGGGCGAATTGCGTTTCGCCGTGCTGCCAGCCACGGGAAGGGCCTCGGTTTCTTTCCCCCGTACGGCCTGGGCGCAGCCCAACCGCGCTTGGCCCGTTTGTGCAACCAGCTTCACCGGTTGCACAAACGGGCCAAGGGTGGTTGCCTCCGGCAGGCCGTACGGGGGAAAGAAACCGACGCCCTTCCACCCCCCGGGGGCCTGCCGCGCGGCGAGCGCCGCTTTTCAAAAGTCCGTGGCTTCTCAAAAGTCCGTGGCTTCTCAAAAGTCCGCGGCTTTCAAAAGTCCGTGGGGGAACCGGCCGGTGGGCGCTTAGCATCCCCGCATGGTGTCCACCGACCGGTTGCTCGCCTTCGCGGCGATGTCGTTCCTGCTGATCATCATCCCCGGCCCCAGCGTGCTCTTCGTCGTGGGCAGGGCGCTCGCGCAGGGCAAACGCGCCGCGATCACGACCGTCCTGGGCAACACGCTCGGCGCGTACGCGCTGGTGGTGGCCGTGGCACTCGGCATCGGCACGGTCGTCGAGCGGTCGGTGGTGGTGTTCACCGTGCTCAAGCTCGTCGGGGCCGCCTACCTGGTCTACCTCGGCGTGAAGGCGTTCCGCGGGCGCAAGGACATGGTGGCCTCGTTCGACGCCGCCGGCAGTGCGCGTGGGGTGTGGCGGACCCTGTGGGAGGGGTTCGCGGTGGGGGTCGCCAACCCCAAGACGATCGTGTTCTTCGCGGCCGTGCTGCCGCAGTTCGTCGATCGGGAACTGGGGCACGTCGTCGGGCAGATGCTCCTGCTGGGGCTGCTGTTCAACGTGATCGCCGTCGTCTCGGACAGCGTGTGGGGCCTGGCCGCGGCGACCGCGCGGGACTGGTTCGCGCGGTCGCCGAAGCGGCTCTCGCTCGTCGGCGGCACCGGCGGGTTGGCCATGATCGGACTCGGGGTCACCGTGGCCGTCACCGGACGCAAGGACTAACGCGCAGGGACCAGCTACTCGTACTGGGAGCGCAGCCGCTCCTCCGCGGCCTCGTCCTCGGCTTCCTCGGCCGCCTGGGCGGCCTTGAGGCGCTTGTCCGACCGCCGCACGGCCCACACGGTCGCCACCAGGGCCACGGCCATCAACGGGTAGCCCATCGCCAGCTTCGCCGCCGCCAGCCACCCCACGGACGCCTCGTCGTACAGCCAGCGCTGCACCACGAACCGCGACCCGAACACCAGGGCCCACACGAGCGTGGCGATGTCGTAGTCCCGGACCGACGCCCGGTCCTTGCGCCACGCCGTGCCCTGGCCGTTGAGGAAGCTCCAGATCACGCCGGCCAGCGGCCAGCGGACCGCGATGGACAGCAGGAAACCACCCGCGTAGACCAGGCTCTGCCAGATGCCGAACAGGAAGAAGCCCTTGGCGTCACCGGTCCGGTAGGCGATGAAGGCGGCGATGCCGACGCCGAACACCGCGGACACGGCCGGTTGGACGCTGCCCTTCCGCATGGCGAGCACGATGCCGATGACCACGGCCGAACCCAGTGCGCTCCAGATCGCGGGCATCAACCCCGCGAAGGCGTTCACCAGGACGAAGACCACCACCGGCAGGGACGAGAACAGCAGGCCGCTGACCCCGCCCATCTGCTCCAGAAGGGTCGGC
Organism: Saccharothrix variisporea; assembly: GCF_003634995.1. Classification (GTDB taxonomy): domain Bacteria; phylum Actinomycetota; class Actinomycetes; order Mycobacteriales; family Pseudonocardiaceae; genus Actinosynnema; species Actinosynnema variisporeum. Next base: position 3,271,582 of record NZ_RBXR01000001.1, read on the forward strand.
TGCTTCTCTGATTCGGTTGACGTCATGAAGCGGTCTGCAACTCGTAGTAGGGGTTGTAGAGCACCTTGCGACCGTCACGGACGGCGATGCGGCCCCGGGCCTTGATGGTGCGCCCCGGCTCGATGCCGGCGATCCGCCGCCTGCCGAGCCACACCAGGGTCACGCCCTCGGTGCCGTCGTACAGCTCCGCCTCCAGCGTCGCGGCGGCGTCGCGCGGGCACAGCTCCACGGTCCGCAGGCGGCCCAGCACGGTCACCTCCTCGCCGGACTTGCAGTCGCACGCCCGGACGGCGCCGACCTCCACGGCTTTTCGCGAGAGGTCGTCGGCGTCCAGCTCGCTCACGTCGGTGGTCAGCCGACGCACGAGGCGGCGCCAGTAGCCGCCCCCAGTTCCAGTCATCCCCGACTCCTGGGTGCTGTAGTTGGACCTCGACTGTGAGGCCCGTACGAGGCCAGGGTAACCGGGTACACCCGACCGGGTATCCGACTGGGGGAGGATGTTCACCCCATGACTTCCCCCACCGCCGTCGTGCTGCCCGGCACCGCCTCCGACGAGGTGTTCGTGCGCTCCGTGTTCGCCCGGCCACTGGCCGCCGCCGGCCTCGCGCTCGTCGCGCCCGAGTCGCGGTCGGTCGACGAGCACTTCGCCGCCCTGGACGCCGCGTACGACGGAAATCCGCTGGTCGTTGGGGGTGTGTCGCTGGGTGCTCACATCGCGGCGCGGTGGGCCGTGCGCAACCCGACCCGGTGTGCGGGGGTGTTGGCGGCACTGCCGGCGTGGACCGGGCGGTCGGACGGTGCGCCGGCGGCGCTGGCGGCCTCGGTGAGCGCGACGACTGTTGAACGTGAAGGACTGCACGCGGCGGTCGGCGATGTCGACGGGTGGGTCGGGGCCGAATTGCGCAGGGCATGGCCCCGGTACGGCTCGGCGTTGCCGGACGTGCTTCGGGAAGCCGCCGGGTCGGAAGCGCCCACGGTCGAGGAACTGCGGCGGCTGGACGTGCCGGTCGGGGTGGCCGCGTGCACCGACGACCCAGTCCACCCGTTCGAGGTAGCCCGAAGGTGGGTGTCGGCATTGCCCAGAGCAGCCCTGCGCACGACGACGCTCGCCGAGATGGGCGCGGACCGGGAAGCCCTGGGCCGCGCCGCCCTCGACGCTCTGCTGAACGCGTGATCCCGGTGAGCGCCTAGCCCTGTTGCTGCTGGGCCGCGATGTGCCGGGCGATGGCCTCGGGCAGCTCGATCGGCAGCGGGGTCCGCACCGGCATCGGCTGCTCCCCGCGCACCACCACGGTGTGCTTGATGAGCTCGTACAGCGCGTACCCCGCCTGCTCGGCCTGCTGCTCCGACGGGGCCGCCGCCACGCCGCGCAGCATCCAGCGCGGGCCGTCCACGCCGACGAAGCGCAGGTACACCTCGTTGTTGCGGGCGGTGATCTCCTCGCCCCACTGGCCGTTCTCGCGGTTGATGCGGAACCCGTCGCCCTTGAGCTGGGTGATCAGCTCCGCGCCGATCTCCGGCCACAGCTTGTCCGTCTTCGGCGCGGCGAACGCGCTGATGGTGAGCTGGCCGACCGGGGTGAGCAGGTGCACCGCGCGCACCGCGCCCGCCTGGTCCATCTCGACCTGCAGCTGCGCGCCGTCGGGCACGGGCACCAGGACCGAGCCCAGGTCCAGCCGGTTCAGACCGTCCTCGGGGGCGTGCGCGGAGTCGTACGGGCCGACCTCCGGGATCTCGAGGTCGACCTCGACCTCGGGCGCCGTCCCCCGGTTCGCGGAGTGCCTACCGCGCTTGCGGCGCTTTCCGAACATCTCGCCCTCACCCCTCCGTCCGGGCGAGCACCTCGTGCCCGCCAGTAGAGCCGTAGCCGCCCGCGCCCCGCGCCGAGTCGGGCAGCTGGTCGACCTCGCGGAACACGGCGTGTTCCACCTTCTGCACCACCAGCTGGGCGATCCGGTCGCCGCGCGCGAGCCGCACCGGCTCCCGCAGGTCGTGGTTGACCAGGCAGACCTTGATCTCGCCCCGGTAGCCCGCGTCGATCGTGCCGGGTGTGTTGACCACGCTGAGCCCCACCCGGGCCGCCAGGCCGCTGCGCGGGTGCACGAACCCCGCGTACCCCTCGGGCAGCGCGATCGCGATGCCGGTGCCGACCACGGCCCGCTCCCCCGGTTCGATCACCACGTCGGTGGTCGTCACGAGGTCGGCGCCCGCGTCGCCGGGTCTGGCGTACGACGGGAGCGGCACGGAGGGATCGAGCCGGGACAGCAGGACCTCGACGCTGGGCACGGCGCGCGAGACTACCCTGGTGGCGTGAGCGAGAGTGCTGTGACCGCCCCGATCGCCTTCCGGGAGCGCCTGTTCGTGCCCTGGTGGGGTTGGCCGCTGCCGCTGGCCGCGGCGGTGCTGCTGGCCGCCGAGATCCACATGGGGTTCCCGGGCGTGCGGTCGTGGCTGCCGTATGTCGTGACCGTGCCGCTGGCCGTGCTGCTGCTGTGGCGGATGGGCTCGCTCAAGGTCGAGGTCTCGGGCGGCGAGCTGCGGGTCGGTGACGCGCACGTGCCGGTGGACCTGCTCGGCGAGGTCGAGGTGTTCGACGCGAAGACCAAGCGCAAGGCGATGGGGCCGAACCTGGACCCGGCGGCGTTCGTCGCGCACCGCGGGTGGGTCGGTCCGGCGGTCAAGGTGGCGCTGGAGGACCCGGCCGACCCGACGCCGTACTGGCTGTTCAGCGTCCGGTCGCCGGAGAAGCTGGTGGCCGCGCTGACCGCGGCGAAGTCCTAAAGGGCCCTGACGAAACACGAGGTCCTGAAGGACCCTGACGAAAACACGAGCGGTGCTCGCGTTCAAGATCGGAAACGCGTCTGGGCGCCACCCCGGCGGTGGGGGTGAGCGCCCAGGAACGGGTCTGTGGTGCTGGTGTCCACGCTGGTCAGGCGCCAGTCGCGGCGGGTCGGGCGGCTGTCAGGCGCAGTCGCGGCAGATGTACTGGCCGTTGACTTCCTCGGCCAGCCGGCTGCGGTGGTGCACCAGGAAGCACTTCGAGCAGGTGAACTCGTCGGCCTGCTTGGGCAGCACCTTGAAGGTCAGCTCCTCACCGGACAGGTCGGCGCCCGGCAGCTCGAAGTTCTCGGCGGACGCGTCCTCGTCGATGTCGACGACCCCGGACTGCGTCTCGTTGCGCCGCGCCTTCAACTCCTCCAGGGAGTCCTCAGCGAGTTCGTCCGCCTCGCTGCGACGCGGAGCGTCGTAGTCGGTCGCCATTGTCTTTTCACCCCTGCGGTCTACGGAGACTGTTCGTGTCGCTGGTAAACGCACCAGCGCCCCTGTTTGTGCCCTCCGTCCCCAGTGACGGAGGTCTCGCCCGCGCGGCCGGGCGCCAACCCCCTGTACGTCGACGCATCAGGCTGTCCGGGAGCGCGCGGAGCGCCGAGAGGGTAGCTCATTGATCGGGTGTGCGTGCAGCGGGTTCCCCCTAATTGAGCAGACGGGTGAGAGGCCCTTCGCTGCCAGGCCCGATACGCTGGGAGCGGGTCTTGCCCACCCGTCGGAGGCCGTGCTGCGATGCCCCGAGCGTCGTTGACCGTCCGCTACCGGGTGATTGCGGCCCGCTACGCGGGAGCCCGGGACGCGGATCGCGGCGGGGCGGAATAGCCTGATCACCAACAGCACTACGCCAGGGGAGGTCGGCGGACGTGGGACCCGGGTCGGGGAGCAGCGGGTCGTCGCGGTACCGGAGGCGGCGGCCGTGGCCCGCCATCGTGCTGTTCCTGGTGCTGGCGGTCACCGCCGTGGTGGTGTGGAACCGCGTGTTGTCCGAGGCGGGCGACGTCGACGCGGCCATCAAGTGCAACGCGCCGGGCAGCGCGCCTTCGTCGTCGGTGCCGGCTCCGGTCCCGGGTGGCGGCGCCCAGCCGGCGCCCGAGCCGCAGCCCACGCCGGTGCTGGGCACGGTGCTGTCGCACGACGCCCTGGACCGCACCGACCCGGTGCCGGTCAGCGACGTCCAGTTCCGGGTGGTCAACGCCAGCACCCAGCGCAACCAGGCGCGGTTCGTGGCGACGACCCTGACCGAACTGGGCCTGCAGCAGGCGGCGGAGCCGGGCAACGACCCGCTCTACCCCGCGCAGGACATGACGTGCCGGGGTCAGATCCGCTTCGGCGCGCCGGGCGCGGGCGCGGCCCGGACCATCAGCCTGATCGTGCCGTGCCTGGAACTGGTGCAGGACCAGCGCCAGGACGCGACCGTGGACGTGGCGATCGGCAAGAAGTTCACCGAGGTCAAGCCGAACCAGGACGCCCGGCGGGTGATCGACGCGCTCACCACGTGGGCCGAGCAGAACCCGGACCGGCAGGGCGGGCAGGTCGCCGAGATCACGCCGCCGTCGCTGAACCCCGACCACCTCAAGGGCGCGCGCGACGTCCACTGCTGAGGCCGGGCCTCCCCCGCACGGGCGATGTCCGGCGAACCCCTCAGACCTTGCTGAAGCCGTGCTCGACCAGGGCCGCGAACAGGGCGTCCGCGATGCCCGGCGCGGCGGCGAACGTGGCGTCCGCGCCCAGCTCCGGAGCTTCACCCGGCAGGTACACCACCGCGCCCGCCTCGCGCGCGACCAGCGCGCCGCCGGCCCAGTCCCAGCGGCCCAGGGTGTGCTCGGCGTAGGCGTCCAGTCGGCCCGCCGCCACCGCGCACAGGTCCAGCGACGCCGCGCCGGCCCGCCGCATGTCCCGGACGACCGTCGCCATCCCGGCCCACGTCTCCGCCTGCCGCTTGCGCCGGTCGGCCCGGTAGGCGAACCCGTAGCCCAGCAGCGTCAGGTCCAGCCGGGTCTGCTCCGACACGGCCAGCCGCCGCCCGTCCAGGTACGCCCCGCCGCCCTGCCACGCCGTCCACACCCGCCCGCTCGCGGGCTCGACCACGGCCGCCGCCACGGACACCCCGTCGACCTGCGCCGCGATGGACACCGAGTAGTGGGGGATGCCGTAGAGGTAGTTGACGGTGCCGTCGATCGGGTCCACGACCCACGTCAGGCCCTCGACCTCGTCGCCGCCCTCCTCCTCGCCGACCACCGGCTCGCCGGGGCGCAGCTCCGCCAGCCGCCGGCGCACGAGCTGCTCGGAGGCCCGGTCGGCGGCCGTGACCACGTCGGTGATCGTGCTCTTGGTGTCGAAATCGGACACGGCCGAGGCCCGCATCGACTGCACGAGGTCACCGGCCTCGCGTCCCACCAGCACCGCGACGTCGACCAATGTGCGCGGATCCAAAGGCAAGGTGTTCCTCCTGCGTCACTCTCACGGGACTATCGGGGAAGTCCAGGCTAAGGTCTGCGGCCACGGTTACTGAATCGAGTAGGAAGGGCCACGGGGATGGGCATGACCCGCGGGTTCGGCGTGGACATCGGCGGTTCGGGCATCAAGGGCGGCCTGGTGGACCTGGAGGCGGGGGCGCTGGACGGTGAGCGCCTGCGCATCGTGACGCCGCAGCCGTCGACGCCCGACGCGGTCGCCGACGTGGTCGCCGAGATCGTCGAGAAGTTCGGCTGGGACGGCCCCGTGGGTGTCACCCTTCCGTGCGTCGTCAAGCGGGGTGTCGCGCACACCGCCGCGAACGTGGACAAGGCGTGGATCGGCACCGACGCGGCCGAGCTGTTCGCCCACCGCCTCGGCAGGCCGAAGGAGTCCGTCGTCGTGCTCAACGACGCCGACGCGGCCGGCATCGCCGAGATGCGCTTCGGGTCCGGCGTGGGCAAGGACGGGCTGGTCGTGCTGCTGACGTTCGGCACCGGCATCGGCAGCGCCCTGTTCGTCGACGGCGAGCTCATCCCCAACACCGAGTTCGGCCACCTGGAGGTCGACGGGCACGACGCGGAGAAGCGCGCCGCCGCCTCGGTGAAGGAGGACAAGGGCCTGAGCTGGGCGGAGTGGGCGCCGCGGGTGTCGCGGTACCTCAACGTGCTCGAGGACCTCATCTGGCCGGACCTGGTCATCGCGGGCGGCGGGGTCAGCAAGAAGGCGGACAAGTGGCTGCCGCTGCTGGAGGTGCGCACCCCGGTCGTGGCGGCGGCGCTGAAGAACGACGCGGGCATCGTCGGCGCGGCTGTCGCCGCCACGCAGGGTCTTCGACACTGAACCAATCGCGGTCGTTCTAGCTGCGGAAACGCGGGTCGATGCGCATCCGATGCGGGTGATGCGCATCCGCTCGCGATTCTCGTCGTTACAATGGAACGGTGCCCCGCCGACGAACATCCGGCGGGCTCTCCCCCGTACTCCGGCGACCGAGGTTCGCGCCCTTCGGTTTGCCTTGATCGACAGTCGCGAAAGGGCGTACGTGGCAGCCGCGAAGACGACTCAGGCAGCTAAGGCTGACGCCGAGGAGACGCCCAAGGCCACCTCGGCGAGGAAGGCCCCGGCCAAGAAGCCGGCGGCGAAGACCGCCGCGGCGGGCAAGACGGCCACGCGGGCGCCGCGCAAGACGGCCGCCAAGGCCGGTGCCGCCGCGCCGGCGAAGGCCAAGAAGCCCGGCGAGGGCGACGAGCCCGAAGACCTCGAAGCCCTGCCGGGCGACGAGGACCTGGTCGACGACGTCGAACTGATCGACGAGCCCGTCGAGGACGAGCCGGCCGAGGAAGAGGCCAAGCCCGGCGAGGGCGACTTCGTCTGGGACGAGGAGGAGTCCGAGGCCCTGCGGCAGGCCCGCAAGGACGCGGAGCTCACCGCGTCGGCCGACTCCGTCCGCGCCTACCTCAAGCAGATCGGCAAGGTCGCCCTGCTCAACGCGGAGGAGGAGGTCGAGCTCGCCAAGCGCATCGAGGCCGGCCTCTACGCCGCCGAGCGGGTCCGCCGCGCCGAGGAGGAGAACGAGAAGCTCACCCCGCAGCTGCGCCGCGACCTGCGGTGGATCGTGCGGGACGGCGAACGCGCCAAGAACCACCTGCTGGAGGCCAACCTCCGCCTGGTGGTGTCGCTGGCCAAGCGCTACACCGGCCGCGGCATGGCGTTCCTCGACCTGATCCAGGAGGGCAACCTGGGTCTGATCCGCGCGGTCGAGAAGTTCGACTACACCAAGGGCTACAAGTTCTCGACGTACGCGACGTGGTGGATCCGCCAGGCCATCACCCGCGCGATGGCCGACCAGGCCCGCACCATCCGCATCCCGGTGCACATGGTCGAGGTCATCAACAAGCTCGGCCGCATCCAGCGCGAGCTGCTCCAGGACCTGGGCCGCGAGCCCACGCCGGAGGAGCTGGCCAAGGAGATGGACATCACCCCGGAGAAGGTGCTGGAGATCCAGCAGTACGCCCGGGAGCCCATCTCGTTGGACCAGACGATCGGCGACGAGGGCGACAGCCAGCTCGGTGACTTCATCGAGGACTCGGAGGCCGTGGTGGCCGTGGACGCGGTGTCGTTCACGCTGCTGCAGGACCAGCTCCAGTCCGTGCTGGCGACCCTGTCCGAGCGCGAGGCGGGCGTGGTCCGGCTGCGCTTCGGCCTCACGGACGGGCAGCCGCGGACGCTGGACGAGATCGGCCAGGTCTACGGGGTGACGCGCGAGCGCATCCGCCAGATCGAGTCGAAGACGATGTCGAAGCTCCGCCACCCGTCCCGCTCCCAGGTCCTGCGCGACTACCTGGACTGAGCGACCACGGTCGGCGAACGCCGGTGGCCCCGCGGGGTCACCGGCGTTTTGCGTTGTGCCGACAGCGAACGAGGACCGGTTGACGGGCCGGTGAACTGGACGGCATGCGTCCGCATGGTGGAATCGCGGGGCGTGTTCGCTCTGGGCTGACCAAAGTGTTACCCGTCACAGTAAGGAGCATTCCTTGCCCACCGTTCGGAGCAACGACCGTGCGGCTGATGCCGTATTCGCAGGTCCGAAAGCGTTGGCACGACAGCGGAACGTGAGCGGTTCCTGTGGCGAACCGGTGGAAGTTCGTGGTTCGAACGACTGTGGCGCCGGGTAAATGATGAGTGACGCGGGTCGCCACGGCCCCGGGAACACTGACTTACGCCCGTGCGTCTGCAAGAGTGGAAGCAGCGAACACGACGCACCCGCCAGATGCGGAGTGGTCGCAGCTAGGTGTGAGGGCACCGAACCACGGTGCCGGGACGGAGGGAGATTTCCATGACTACCACGCTCACCCGCCCCGCTTTGACCGCTGCCGACCGCTGCGACCGCTGCGGGGCTGCTGCCCAGGTGCGCGCCGTGCTCCCGTCCGGGGGCGAGCTGCTGTTCTGCGGGCACCACGCCCGCGAGCACAGCACGAAGCTGCGCGAACTCGCTGCTGAACTGCAGCAGGGCTGAAACCGCCAGGCCACACGGCCTGGAGCACCCTAGCCGTCCGGGGCGGAGATCCGATGGGTCTCCGCCCCCCTGCATTTTCCGACGAGGGAACTACACCTCGGTCAGGACCGGTTCGAACGCCAGCTCGGCCGCACCCAGCAGCTTCGCGTCCCGGCCCAACGGCGACGACACGATGCGGGTGCCGCCCACGGCACGGCTCACCAGGGAGCGCGTCTGCACGACGCTGCGCACCTCGTCCACGACCTGGTCGGGCAGCGCGGTGAACAGGTCGCCCAGCACGACGAGCTCCGGCCCCAGCATGTTGACCACCGTGATCAGCCCCATCGCCAACCACTCGGTGAACTCCCCCAAGCGGTGCGTCACGGCCTCGGGGGACGCCGCCAGCGACCGCAGCTCCGCCACCACGGCCCCGCGTGGCGCGTCCTCGGGCAGGGCCAGCGCGCGGCACAGGGCCGCCTCCCCCACCTCGGTCTCCCAGCACCCCTGGCAGCCGCAGTAGCACCGCCGGCCGCCAGGGCGCACGACCATGTGCCCCAGCTCGCCGACGTACCCGCCGGTGCCGCGCAACGGCATCCCGGACGAGATCACGCCTCCGCCGACACCCACGTCGGCGGAGATGTAGACCATGTCCGACGAACCCCGGGCCGCACCGCGCACGTGTTCGGCCAGTGCCCCCAGCTCGGCGTCGTTGCCGACCTGGACGGGCACCTTCAGCACCGCCGACAGCCGCGCGCCCAGCGACACGTCCGTCCAGTGCAGGTTCGGGGCCTCGTGCACCAGACCGTCCGCCCGCCGCACCACGCCCGGCACCGACACGCCCACGCCGACCGGCGCCACGTCCAGCTCGTCGGCCAGCAGCTTGGCCGTGTCGGCGATGTGCGTGATGACCTCGCCGGGGTCGCGGGACTTGTGGTGCAGGTTCCACGAGTGCCGGCCGAGGATGTCGCCGCCCAGGCCGACGAGCGCCATCGCCACCTGCTCGACGCGGACGTCGATGGCCATCACGACCGCGGCGTGCGGTTGCGGCAGCACCAGCAGTGACGGTCGGCCCGCGCCGGAGCGCTGGGCGGGCAGGCGTTCGGCCACCACACCGGACTCGGCGAGCCCGTCCACCAGGGCCTTGATCGTGCTGCGGTTGAGCCCGAGCTCGGCCGCGAGCGACGCCCTGGTGGACGGTCCGTCCACGTGCAGCTTGCGCAACAGCGCGGTGCGGTTGTGCCTGCGGACCTCGTCGGGCCGGGCACCGGCGGTGGGTGTGGTCACGTCAGCGCGTGGCCACCGCCGCCCGGCGACGGGACAGCGCGTCGACGCTGGCGGCCAGCAGGAGCACCAGGCCGGTCACGATGAACACGACGGCGGCGGGCTGCTTGAGCAGGCCCATGCCGTTGGCGATGGTCGCGATCACGGCCGCGCCGATCACCGCGTCCCGCATCCGGCCCTTGCCGCCGAACAGCGAGGTGCCACCGATCACGGCCGCGCCGACCGACAGCAGCAGCGTGTTGCCGCCACCGGCGTTCGGGTCGACCGAGCCGACCTTGGAGGAGTACACGATCGCGCCGATCGCGGCGGCCGAGGAGCAGATCACGAACACGCTCATCCGGATCTGGGCCACGTTGATGCCGGCGCGGTTCGCGGCTTCCTTGTTGCCGCCCACCGCGTAGACGTGCCGGCCGTACCGGGTGCGCTCCAGGACGAACGTGCCGATCACCAGCAGCACCAGCACGATCGGCACCACGTACGGCACGCCCTTGATCACGACGAGCGACGACTGGGACCGGTTGAGGGTCAGCAGGTAGGTGCCCAGCGCGCCGAGCACCACGACGGCGCCGACCTTCGTCAGCACCAACGGGGTGGGGGGAGCGACCAAGCCCTTGCGCAGCCTGGAGAAATGCCTGCTGAGCACGACCGCAGCATAACCGCCGACCGCGACGGCGAAGAGCGCCCACGACCCGGCGGTGGACAGGTTGCCGTTGGCGACGTTGAACAGCACATCGTTGTTCAGGCCCAGCACGCCACCCTGGCCGATGAGCTGGAGCACGACACCGTTCCAGGACAGGAACAACGCCAGCGTCACGACGAACGACGGGATGCCGACCTTGGCGACCAGGTAGCCGGTGATGCAGCCGATGGCGGTGCCGACGCAGATCGCGAGCAGCATCTCCACCCACGGGTTGGCCGGCACGCCGATCAGGGCGATGACGAGCGCGATCAACGACATCGCCGCGCCCGCCCAGATGCGCATGAGCACGGCGAGCACGGCGCCGAGCACCAGCAGGCCGCAGAAGATGTAGAAGACGGTGTCGCCCATGCCGCCGAGCAGGTTGCCGCCCTTGTTCAGGTGCAGCGCCATGACCGACGCGCACACCCCGGACGCGGTGCCCGCGGACAGGTCGATCTCGCCCAGCAGCAGCACGAACACCAGGCCCATCGCGATGATCGTGATGCTGGCGCCCTGCGCGAGCAGGTTGGCGATGTTGCCCAGGGTGAAGAAGGTGTCGGCGAGCGAGCTGAACACGATCAGCAGCACGAGCAGGCCGAGGAGGGCGGGCAGCGGGCCCAGCTCGCCGCCGCGCAGCCGGGCCGCGTAGTCGCGCACGGCCTCGCCGGTGGAGCGGGACGTGGTGTCGATGCCGAAGTCCGAGATCGCGCCCTGGGTCGGGGGCGGGGTGTCCTGGGACGACGTCTCGCTGGTGGTGTTGGTCATGCCGGGGTCCTCAGATGGTGGCGGATTCGGGGCGGGCGATGCCGAGGTCGCCGGAACGACCCGCGGTGATCAGCTCCACGACCTGGCCGTGGGTGACGTCCTTGGTGAGCACCTCGGCGGCCATGCGGCCGAGGTACAGGCACGCGATGCGGTCCGCGACCTCGAAGACGTCGTTCATGTTGTGGCTGATCAGGACGACGCCGAGGCCCTGTTCGGCGAGCCTGCGCACGAGGTCGAGCACCTGCCGGGTCTGCGCGACGCCGAGGGCGGCGGTCGGCTCGTCCAGCAGCACGACCTTGCTGTTCCACAGCACGGCCTTGGCGATGGCGACGGTCTGCCGCTGGCCGCCGGACAGCGAGGCGACCTGGGTGCGCACGGACTTGACCGTGCGGACGCTCAGCGAGGTCAGGGTCTTGCGGGCGGCCTGCTCCATGTCGGCCTCGTCCAGCAGACCCGCCTTGCCGCGTTCCCGGCCGAGGAACATGTTCTGGACGATGTCGAGGTTGTCGCACAGCGCGAGGTCCTGGTAGACGACCTCGATGCCGAGGTGGGCGGCGTCGCGCGGGCCGTGGATGTTGACCTGCTGCCCCTCGAAGTACACCTCGCCGGAGTCGATCGGGTGGATGCCCGCGATGCACTTGACCAGCGTCGACTTGCCCGCGCCGTTGTCGCCGACCAGCGCGGTCACCTCACCGGGCTGGACGGTGAAGTCGATGTCGTGCAGGACGTGCACGGGACCGAAGGTCTTGTTGATGCCGCGCAGTTCGAGGATGGGCTCAGTCACCTTGGAGTCTCCTGGGTTGGAGCGCGCCGCTGCGGGGTGTGGTGGCCACACCCCGCAGCGGCGAGCGCTGACTTACTTGATGCCCAGCTCGGTGCAGGCGGCCTGGGTGTCGGCGACGCAGATCTCCGAGGCCTTGACGAAGCCCGCGTCCACGACGGTCTTCACCTTGTCCTTGGTGATCAGCAGCGGGGTCAGCAGGACCGAGGCGACGTCGCGGTTGCCCTTGGTGTCCTTGGTCTTGCCGGTGGCGATCTTGTCGGCGGCGGCGGTGTCGCCCTTGGCCAGCGCGGCGGCCAGCTTGGCGGCGGCCTGGGCCTCGTCGGCGATCGGCTTGAACACGGTCATGTACTGGTCGCCGCGCAGGATGGCCTGGAGGCCCTCCGGGGTGGCGTCCTGGCCGGTGACCGGGACCTTGCCGTTGAGGCCGTACTTCTTCAGCACGGTGATCACCGCGCCGGCGAGGCCGTCGTTGGCGGCGACGACGCCGTCCACCTTCTGGCCGTTGCCGGTCAGGATCTGCTCGAAGGTGGTGCCACCCTTCTGGTTGTCCCAGTTCTCGATGGCCTGCGACTGGACGAGCTTGAAGTCGCCGGAGTCGTACTTGGGCTTGAGGACCTTGTGCTGGCCCTCGGCGAACAGGGTCGCGTTGTTGTCGGTCGGGGCGCCCTCGATCTCGATGACCTCGGCCGGCTTCTTGCCCGCGGCGAGCTTGCCCATGCCCTCGACGAAGCCCTGGCCCTGCAGCTCGCCGACCTTCACGTTGTCGAAGGAGACGTAGTACTTCGAGGTGCCACCGAGGTTGAGGCGGTCGTAGTCGATGACCGCGATGCCCTGGGCCTCGGCCTTCTTGGCGACGGCCGCGCCGACCTCGCTGTTCGGGGTGGCGATGATCAGCACCTTGACGCCGGCGTTGATCATGCCGTCGGCCAGGGTGGAGAACTTCTGGACGTCGCCCTGGGCGTTCTGGATGTCGGGCGACAGGCCTTCGGCCTTGAGGGCCTTGTCCAGGAGCGGCTTGTCGAAGCCCTCCCAGCGGGCGGAGCTGGCGGTCTCGGGGAGGATGACGCCGACCTTCACGCCGCCCGAGCCGCTGTCAGTGTTGGAGCCCGTGGTGGTGCTGCCACCGCCGGACGTGTTGGCGCCACACGCCGACATGGCAACGGCGAGGCCAGTGCCGACGGCGATGAGGGCGAGGCTCTTGCTGCGCATCCGCATCCCTTTCAGAGCTACGCGGGAAAATGTTGTGGCGCACAACGTATGCCGCGACCCCCCGTGACCGGAAGCACACTTGACCGATAAAGTAGGCACGATGAGCTAACGACGAGGTAACCGAACGGACATCTGACTACTCCGAACGCAGCAATCCGCTACGACCGGTCATCTGACGCGTTACGGGGGGTTTGTTGCGACCCCCTCCGAACCTCACAGCCGGACGAGGGCGCGTGAGAGCGCGGACATGCCGGGCGAGGGGCGTTCGGGAGGGGTTGCGGACGTGCTGCGGCGGCGCTTCGGGGGCGCCGGCTACCAAGAACGCAGGGTCGCGATCCGCTCTTCCAGCTGTTCGATCGACGCCATCGCCGTGGGCGGGCCGCCGCAGTACTCGCGGAGCTGGTTGTGGATCTTGCCGTGCGGCTTCTTCGTGCGGTGGTGGTGCATGGCCACCAGGGTGTTCAGCTCCTTGCGCAGCGCCGCCAGGCGTTCCTGCACGCTCGCCGGGCGCGCAGGGGCCGGAGCGGGGGCGGCCGGGGCGTTGGCGGCCTTGCGGCTGGCCTCGACCAGTTGCTTCTCCTGGCGCTGGCGCAGCAGGGCGCGCACCTGGTCGGGCTCCAGCAAGCCGGGCAGGCCCAGGTACTCCTGCTCCTCCTCGCTGCCCGCGAACGCCGCCGTGCCGAACGACGACCCGTCGTAGATGACCTGGTCCAGCTCGGCCGACGCGCCCAGCGCCGTGTACGCCCGCTCCTCCTCGCCCGGCTCGTCCTGCACCTGGTTGGCCTGGGACAGCAGCTCGTCGTCCCAGCCGTCCTTCTCCCGGTGCGGCTTGCCCAGCACGTGGTCGCGCTGCTGCTCCAGCTCGCTGGCCAGCCCCAGCAGCACGGGCACGCTGGGCAGGAACACGCTCGCCGTCTCGCCCTTCGCCCGCGCGCGCACGAACCGGCCGATGGCCTGCGCGAAGAACAACGGGGTGGACGCGCTGGTCGCGTAGACGCCGACCGCCAGGCGCGGCACGTCCACGCCCTCGGACACCATCCGGACCGCGATCATCCAGCGCTCGGTCGACTCGGAGAACTCCGCGATCCGGCCCGACGCCTTCGGGTCGTCGGACAGCACCAGGGTGGCGTCGTGGCCAGTGGTCCGCTTGAGGATCTCGGCGTAGGCCTTGGCCACGGTCTGGTCGGTCGCGATCACCAGGCCGCCGGCGTCGGGCATGCCGCCCTCGCGCAGCTGCGTCAGGCGCACGTCGGCCGCCTTCAGCACCGACGGCATCCACTCGCCGGTCGGGTCCAGCGCCACCCGCCACGCCCGCGCGGTCTGCTCCTGGGTCAGCGGCTCGCCCAGCCGGGCGGAGAACTCCTCGCCCGCGCTGGTCCGCCAGCTCGCCTCGCCCGAGTAGGCGAGGAAGATCACCGGGCGGACGACGCCGTCCTTGAGCGCGTCGGCGTACCCGTACGAGTGGTCGGACTTGCTGCGCTGCACCCCGTCCGGGCCGGGCTCGTAGCTGATGAACGGGATCGGCGAGTCGTCCGAGCGGAACGGGGTACCGGTCAGGCACAGCCGGCGGGTCGCGGGCGTGAACGCCTCGCGGATCGCGTCACCCCACGACTTCGCGTCGCCGCCGTGGTGCACCTCGTCCAGCAGGACCAGGGTCTTGCGGTTCTCCGTGCGCACCCGGTGCAGCGTCGGGTGCGCGGCGACCTGCGCGTACGTGACGGCCACGCCGTGGTAGTCCCGGGAGGTCACCGCGTTGGTGTTGCGGAAGTTCGAGTCGATCGCGATGCCCACGGCCGCCGCCGCCTGCGCCCACTGGTGCTTGAGGTGCTCGGTCGGCGCGACGATCGTCACCGCCTCGACGGTCCGGTCGGCCAGCAGCTCGGCCGCCACGCGCAGGCCGAACGTGGTCTTGCCGGCGCCGGGCGTCGCGACCGCGAGGAAGTCCTTCGGCTTGGCCGCGAGGTACTTGGTCAGCGCACGCCGCTGCCAGGCGCGGAGCGGGCGGGTCGTTGCGACTTGCGGTAGCGACAACCTCGAACCCCTCCTGATGCCACGGTGAACATGCGAATGCCCTCGGGCTGGTGACCGTCGAGGGCACCGACAGCCTACCTGCCCGCCGCGCGACACCACGGCTCCGATGCCGCGAAATCACCCGCGATGCACCATGCTGGACCTTGCGATGGGTTCGCCGACCGACGAGACGGCACGCAGCAGGTCCCGGCAGGGGCCACTGCGGTTGTTGGCGCGCACGCTGTCCAAGGCGTGGGAGGGGAGCATCTTCTCCGAGGCCGCCGAGGCCGCGTTCTGGCAGACCCTGTCCTTCCCGCCGCTGCTGCTGGGCCTGCTGGGCTCGATGGGCTACCTCGGCGACTGGCTGGGCCCCGAGGTGGTCAGCGCGGTCAAGGACCGGATCATCTCGACCTGCCGGACGATCTTCAGCCAGGACGTCGTCAACGGCGTGATCGCGCCCACGGTCGACCAGATCCTGACCATCGGCAAGGGCGAGATCGTGTCGGTGGGCTTCCTCATCTCGCTGTGGGCGGGCTCGTCGGCGATGTCGTCCTTCGTGGACGCCATCACCGCCGCGCACGACCAGTACGGGGTGCGCAACGAGGTGTGGCAGCGGATCTTCGCGCTGCTGCTGTACATGGTGAGCCTGGTGCTGCTGATCGTCGGGCTGCCGGTGCTGGCGCTGGGGCCGGACCTGCTGCCGCGGATCTTCCCGAGCGGGTGGCGGGACACCATCGAGTTCTGGCTGAGCGCGTTCTACTACCCGGGCGTGGCGGTGCTGCTGGTGCTCGCGCTGGCCACGCTGTACAAGGTGTCGCTGCCCAACAAGCTGCCGTGGCACCGGCTGGTGCCGGGGGCGGTGCTGGCGATGGCGGTGTTCCTGCTGTCGTCGATCGGGTTGCGGCTGTACATCCGGTGGATCACCACGACCGGGTACACCTACGGGGCGCTGGCGACGCCGATCGCGTTCCTGCTGTTCGCGTTCTTCATCGGGCTGGCGATCGTCATCGGGGCGTACTTCAACAGCGCCATCCAGGAGATGTGGCCGGCGAAGATGACCCGGCGGCAGCGTCGGCGCTGGCGGCGGCTGGAGCTGGAACGGGCGGCGGAGCGGATCAGGTCCGACGAGGGCAAGCAGGCCTGGCAGCAGGCCGACGACAGCTCGCAGGCCGACGCCGTAACGCCGAGCGGGGAGAACCACGGCACCGCCCGCTCCCCCGCGCGTGGCCGGCCGGCCGAGCGCTAGCCGAACTCGACCTCCCAGTCGGCCGAACTTGACCTTCCAGTCGCTGGAGGCCGTAGCGTCCGGCGCCGTGCCCCGATCGTCCTCGGCCGACCTGGTCCCGGTCGGCGACTGGCTGCGCAGCCGGCGGCCGTTCCGGCAGCTCCGGTCCGCGCTGCTGGACGCCGAGGCCTTCCTCAACGGCTACCAGACCGGCGTCGCGGGTGCGGCCTGGCGGCAGGTGCGGGATCGTGCCGGTGACGACGCGGCGGTGGTGGAGGCGATCGACCTGCTCCTCCACCGGCTCTCCCCGCGGCCCCGCGTCCGGCTCGGGGCGGCGGGGCCGGGGCTGTTCCTGGAGTCGCCCGGCGCGACCCGGGAGCTGGGCGCGGTGTGCGCGGTGGTCGTGCTGAACGACCTGTCCGGGGGCGTCCGGGTCAAGCGTTGCGGCCGGGCCGACTGCGACCGGGTCTTCCTCGACTGGACCAACCCCAACAACCGAGTGGCCTGCCGGTACCACCCGGCGGACGGAGCGGAGTGCGTGACGTGACCGTGTCCTGCGTCGGCTGCGCGGCCCGGGTGCCCGACGTCGACGGACCGACCCACCCCTACATGGTGGCGTCGCCGGGGTGCTGGGAGCTGTACGGACGGGTGTCGGCCGCCGCCGGCGACCGGGAGCTGCGCTGGTACCACGTCGACTGCTACGCCGCCCAACACCCCGGCGGGGCGGAACGCGACCGGCGGCAGCGCCAGTCGGTCGCCGTGCACCTCACCACCTTGTGCCTGCTGCTGGAGCACAGCGTTCCCGGTCCTCGGGCGGCGCAACTGCGGGGGCGGCTGAGCCGGGTCGTGCTGCCGCGCCTGGGCCTGGACGACTGGCCGCTCCTCGACCCGCCCGCCACGCTCGGCACCACGACCGTCGCCGACCTCGGCAGCGCCCTCGACGGCCTCCCCGCCCTCCACGGCGTCCCCGACCTCGACGCGGTCGGCCAGCGCTGGGCCGAGTCGGTGTGGAGCGCCTGGTCCGCGCGGCACGACGTGGTGCGCGGGTGGGCGCGGGAGGCCCTCCGATGACGGCGTGCCCGGGGTGCGGGCTGGACCTCCCGGACGTCGACGCCGACCCGCCGGCCGAGCGGGACGCGTCCGCCGCCTGCTTCGCCCGTTACGGCGAGCTGCTCGCCCGCTCGTACGGCATCGCGGAGTACCGGCCGGTGCACCAGCTCGTCGTGGACGCCTACGTGGCCCAGCACCCCGGCGGCACGAGCCGGCGGGAGGTGCAGACGACGGCGTTGTGCCTGATGACGCTGTGCCTGGCGGTGGAGGACGGTGTCGACCCGCGGCGCGGTCCCGAGCTGCACAAGAAGATGGTGGCCGACCGTCCGGACTTCCACTGGCTCGCGCCGCCCCGCCGGGACGGCCTGCTCACGGTCGAGGACGTGCTGGCCGCCGCGGACGCGAGCGAGCACCAGCGGCTCGTGTGGGCGTGGGCGCGGGAGCTGTGGCGGGCCTGGGAACCGCACCACGCCACCATCCGCGCCTGGAACACCCACGCCCTCGGACCTGCCTGACCTGGACAGCACTGTGCCCCGGCGCCTGTCGCAGGCGTCGGGGCACCGGGGTCCGTGCGACTTACTCGCCGCCGCCCTTGGGCAGGCCGTCGAAGATCTTCTTGCACTCCGGGCACACCGGGGAGCCCGGCTTCGGCGACCGCGTCACCGGGAAGACCTCGCCGCACAGCGCCACCACGTGCGTGCCCATGACCGCGCTCTCGGCGATCTTGTTCTTGCGCACGTAGTGGAACATCTTCGGGGTGTCGTCCCCGGTGTGGTCGGTGCCTTCCGGGCGGACGTCGACCTCGGGCAGAGTCTGCGTGCTCACGTCCCCAGCTTACCTGGGAGGATGGCCCCTCGTGAGTACGCCGAGCATCACCGACGAGGTCCGCACCGCCCTGGCCGAGAACCGGCCCGTGGTCGCCCTGGAATCCACCATCCTGTCCCACGGCCTGCCGCCCGGCCGCAACCGCGAGGTCGCCGCACGCCTGGAGGACGTCGTGCGGAAGGCGGGCGCGGTGCCCGCCACGATCGCGGTCCTGGGCGGGGTGCCGAAGGTCGGGTTGACCGACGCGGAGCTGGACTTCGTCTGCGACCCGGCCAACGACCTGGTCAAGCTGTCGCGGCGGGACCTGGGCGCGGCCTACGCGCTGGGCCGGCACGGCGCGACCACCGTGGCCTCCACCTCCGCGATCGCGAGCCAGGCCGGGGTGGGGGTGTTCGCCACCGGCGGGCTGGGCGGCGTGCACCGGGGCGCGCGGGAGACGTGGGACGTGTCCGCCGACCTCGACGTGCTGGCGACCACGCCGATCCTGGTCGTGTGCTCGGGCGTGAAGTCGATCCTGGACATCGCGGCCACGCTGGAGCTGCTGGAGACCCGGTCGGTGCCCGTGCTGGGTTACCGGACCGACTCCTTCCCCGCCTTCTACCGACGCGAGTCCGGTCACACCGTGCCCTGGCGGGTGGACGAGCCGGCGCAGGCGGCGGCCGTCGTCGCGGCGCACTTCGGGCAGGTCCCCGGCACGTCCGGCGTGCTGCTGGCCAACCCCATCCCGGCCGAGTTCGAGATGGACCTCGACCTGCACGACCGGCTGCTGCGCGAGGGCCTGGAGAAGACCCGGGACGTGCACGGCAAGGACGTCACCCCTGCCCTGCTGGAGCACTTCCACACCGCCAGCGGCGGGGTGAGCCTGGACGCCAACGAGGCCCTGGTGCTGTCCAACGCGGCCCTGGCCGCGGAGGTCGCGGTGGAGCTGGCGAAGTGACGATCGTGGTCGTCGGGGACGCCGGGCTGGACGTCGTGGCCCGGCACTCCGGCCCGATCGTCCACGGCGGCGACTCGCGCGCCAAGGTCACCATCGAGCCGGGTGGCGCGGGCGCGAACACCGCCGCGTGGCTGGCGGCGTGCGGCACGACACCGACGCTGGTCGCCCGGGTGGGCGCGGACTCCGCCGGCCGACAGGTGCGCGCCGAGTTGACGGCGGCGGGCGTGCGGTGCGCGTTCGCCGTGGACACCGAGGCCGCGACCTGCTGCGTCGTGGTGCTGGTGGACGACACCGGGCAACGCACGATGCTGCCCGACCGAGGCGCGAACGCCCGCTTCTCCCCCACCGACCTCGACCCGGGCCTGCTCGATGGGATGCGGCACCTGCACCTGTCGGGTTACGTGCTGCTGGACGCGTCCTCGCGCCCGGCAGGCGTGGCGGCACTGCGGGCGGCCCGCGAGGCCGGCCTCACGACCTCGGTGGACCCGCAGTCGGCGGCGCTCATCTACGACGGCTTCCTGGACGACATCGCAGGCGTGGACCTGCTGCTGCCCAACACGGAGGAGCTGGTCGCGCTCACCGGGTCGACGGAGCCGGCGTCCGCGAAGTCCCTGCTGGACGTGGTCGGTGCGGTCGCCCTGACGGCCGGGGAGCGCGGCGCGAGCTGGGTCGACCGGGCGGGCGTGCTGTCGGTGCCGGCGCTGGACGTGGAGTGCGTGGACTCGACGGGCGCGGGGGACGCCTTCGACGCCGGGTTGTTGGCGGCGTGGCTGGGCGGAGGGTCTCGGGAGGAGTCCCTGGCGGGAGGTGTGCGGGCGGCGGCGTCGGCGGTGTCGAACGTGGGCGCCCAGCCGGTGGCGCGGACTCGGGCCTGACACTAAGCCGAAGTCTTGAGCTTCTGCTGAGCCGCTTTCCGCACGCAGCGCGCGCTCTCCGCTTTTCGACGCGCGCAGCGCGGCTTTTGTGTGTGGTGGTCTCAACCACAGGTGGAGGGCCTCGGTTCCCCCGCCGTATGGCCTGCCCGAAGGGCTACCACATTTTCCAGGGGTTGCAGCCGAAAGTTTTGCGAGGAACGAGCAAAAGTTTTAGCGGCAACCCCTGGAAAATGTGGTTGGCTCCGCCAGGCCATACGGCGGGGGAACCGACGCCCTTCACCCCCCGCTGGCGGCCTGCCGCGCGGCGAGCGCCGCTTTTGATCTTGAGAGCGCGCAGCGCGTTCGGCTTGAGAGCGGAGCGTTCCGGTTCAAAGATTAAAAGCGCCTCGCCGGCGGGCAGGCCACCAAAGATGACTCAACTGCAACGGCGGGGGCTTCTTGCTTTTGCCATCTCCGTATGGCCTGGCGGAGCCTACCACAGATTTCCCCGGGTGCCGCTAAAACTTTTTGCTCGTTCCTCGCAAAAACTTTCGGCTGCACCCGGGGAAATCTGTGGTAGCCCTTCGGGCAGGCCATACGGAGATGACAAAAGCAAGAAGCCCAAGTTGGGTTGTGTCCCCTCCGGCGGACTGCCCACTCGGCAAGGCGGACTGCCGCTTGCCGGCTTCGCCGAAGGGCTGGCTGCGGGTGGACTGCCGCTTGCCTGCTTCGCAGAAGGGCTGGTGCTAGCCGTCGATGACCTGGTGGTTTCGGGCTTCCAGGGCGCGGTGTTCCTTGACGAAGCGGTTCGCCTTCTCGGACTTGCGTGGGGGGCGGTCGTTGGCGATGAGGACTGCCATCCACGGCAAGGGGACCGAGAGCACGAGGAACAGCAGCGCCAGCCACCACGTCTGGTAGAAGACCATCGCCAGGGCCAGGCACGGGATTCGGGCGCCCATCATGATCGCGTACTTGCGCTTGCGAGCGGCGTGCTGCTCCTCGTAGGAGGGCGCCGCTTCGGTGATCAGCACCGGGGTGCTGTCGCGCTCGTGGTCGACCATGTGTTCCATCGTCCCACTCCGGCGGCCAGTGCGACACCGTCAGGGTGGTGTATTCGAGCACGCTTCCGCCAGCTGACCGTACGATCCGACCGTGGTGGCCCTTGATCGGCTGGTGGACGTGCTCGGCAGCCTGGGCACGCACCTGAGTTGCGCACCACGTGGCCGGGATGTCGAGCTGCGCGGCGTGGCGTTGCACGACCCGGCTGAGCCGAGCCCCGCCGCACCTGACGACGTTCTGCTTGGTCTCGGTGTGCCGTCTCCTGCTGCCGCTGCGCGGTTGGTCGGTTCGACCAGTGCGGCGGCTGTTGTCTTGCATGGTCGGCCGCCGTTGGACGAGCGGGTGGTTGCGGCGGCCAAGCGGTCGGGGGCGGCGGTGTTGTTGGTGGAGCCCTCGGTGCCGTGGGGGCAGCTTGCCAACGTGGCCCAGACGCTGGTGCTGGGTGGTCAGCGGAAGGGGTCCGGGGACCTGTTCGCGGTGGCCGACGCCATCGCTGCGGTCGTGGGTGGGCCGGTGACCATCGAGGACCAGCAGTCGCGTGTGCTCGCCTACTCGTACCGGCAGCAGGGTGTGGACCAGGTGCGGGTGCAGACGATCCTCGGGCGGCGGGTGCCGGAGGAGGCCCGGCAGGCGTTGGACGAGTACGGCGTGTTCACCCACCTGGCTCGGAGTGACGAGCCGTTGTTCGTGCCGAAGCTCACCGAGCAGTTGGGTGGTCGGTTGGTGGCGGCGGTGCGGGCGGGGCGGGAGCTGCTGGGGTCGGTGTGGGTGGAGGTGGAGCGGGACGTCGATCCGGCCCGGCATGCGGCCTTGGCGGATGGGGCTCGGACGGCTGCCTTGCACCTGCTGCGGGCGCGGGCGTCGGCTGATCTGGAGCGTCAGGCCGAGGCCGATCTGGTGATCGGGGCGCTGGACAGTGGGGCGAACCTGCCCCGGCTGGGGCTGCCGGGCACGGATCTGCGGGTGATCGCTGTCCAAGCCCACGCGGGCGAGGGGGAGCACGGGGCGGCCCTGTTGGCGTTCGAGCGGGCCACCGCGGGGTTCGGCTGGTCTCGGCCGGGGCGTAGTGCGTTGTTCGGCAACGTCCTCTACACCGTGCTGCCGTGTGGTGACGACCCGGCTGCTGCCGTGGACTGGGTGCGGTCGCTGCGTCGGGAACTGCCCGCCGAGGTCGTGGTGGATGCGGGTATCGGGGGGCGGGCCGAGGCGGCGCAGCTCCCGGCGTCGCGGCACGAGGCCGACGAGTGCCTGGCCTTGTCGTCCGGCGAACCGGTGGTTTACGACCAGTCGTGGGCGCAGGTGCTGCTTCGCCGGTTGGCTGCTGCCGCCGCGGGTGGTCGGCTGCCGTCCCGTGGGCCGGTGGCGGAACTGGTGCGGCACGACGAGCAGCACGGGACGCGTTACGCGGCCACCCTCCGGGCGTGGCTGGCGGCGCAGGGTGACGCGCGGGAGGCGGCGCGGACGCTTTCGGTGCACCCGAACACGCTCCGGTACCGGATGCAGAAGATGGCCGAGGTGACCCCGTTGCCTTTGGAGGACCCGGACCAACGCCTCGCCATGTCCATCGCGCTGGCCATCCACGCGAGAGGGCACCACGCATTTCCGGGGTGAATTCGCTCCATTTCCCCGGCTTTATTCGGCTGTGGGAGAATCGGTCGTGCTTCCTGATCTCTCCATCGAGTTGACCGCGCGGTTGCGTGGCGCGTTCCAGAACGCCGGGTACGACGCCGACGGTGTCGTGGACCTCCTCGGACCCCAGGCCCACGCCGCCCTCGGCCGGGGCGAGCCGGAGGCCGCGCGGCGGGCCACCGCCGACGCCGGCGAGCTGGGCACGCTGGTCCGCCTCTTCCTGCTCGGCGACGCCGAGGAGCCCGCGGCCGTGCGCAAGGCGCTGGACGGGCTCGACCTCGACCAGGCCGTCGACGCGCAGGTGCTGGTCCGGGACGGGGACCACGTCCGGGCCGGGCTGGACATCAGGCCGTACGGGGACGACGAGGGGTCGTGGTGGGTGATCGCCGACCTGGACTCCGAGCAGCGCGGCGGCCCCGTGCCGGCCGACCACGTGCTCGGCGTCGGGCACGCCTCGATCAGCCTGGCCCGCGCCACCTCGCGCCGGCCCGTGGAGACCCTGCTCGACCTGGGCACCGGGTGCGGCGTGCAGGCCCTGCACGCCAGCCGCCACGCGAAGAAGATCACCGCGACCGACCTGTCCGACCGCGCACTGCGGCTGGCCCAGGGGACGTTCCGGATCAACGAGATCGACGTCGAGCTGCGCCAGGGCGAGTGGTTCGCGCCACTGCGCAACCGGCGGTTCGACCAGGTCGTGTGCAACCCGCCGTTCGTGGTCGGGCCGCCGCGGGTGGACTACGTCTACCGGGACTCCGGCCTGGGCGGGGACGACGCCAGCGCGCTGGTCGTCCGCCAGCTCCCGTCGTTCCTGAACGAAGGCGGGGTCGGGCAGCTGCTCGCGTCCTGGCTGCACCGGCGCGGCGAGGACTGGGCGGACCGGGTGTCCGGGTGGCTGCCGCGCAACGTGGACGCCTGGTTCGTCCAGCGCGACGTCGCCGACCCGACCCTCTACGTCGGCACCTGGCTGCGGGACGCGGGCGTGGACCCGCGCTCGGACGAGGGGCGCGCGAAGGCGTCCGCGTGGCTGGACTGGTTCGCCGAGAACGACGTCGAGGGCATCGGGTTCGGGTTCGTCACCCTGCGCCGCACCGACGCCGCCCACCCCGAGGTGGTGTGCGAAGACCTGCGCCACGCCTACGACGACCCGCTGGGCCCGGAATCGGCGGCCTGGCTGGACCGGGTCGAGTGGCTGCGCACGCACGACAACGACGCGCTCCTGGCCACCCGGTTCACCGTGCCGGAGTCCGTGCTGCTCGAAGAGGTCTCCGCGCCCACCGAGGACGGCTGGGAGTCCGTCGTGCGCCGGCTGCACCGCACGGACGGTCCTGGCTGGCAGCACGAGCTGGACGAGACCGCCGCGCGCCTTCTCGCCGGTTTCCGGGGCGCTCTGCCGCTGGAGGACCTGATCACCCTGTTGGCCTACGCCAACGACGTCTCCGCCGAGGACCTGGCCGCCGCGGCGCTGCCGGTCGTCCGGGAGTTGGTGCGGCACGGCATGGTGGTGCCGGCGTGAGAGCGGTCGTGGCGCGGGTCACCGAGGCAGAGGTGACCGTGGCCGGGGAGCGCGTGGGTGCGATCGACGAGCCGGGGCTGCTGGTCCTGCTCGGCGTCCACGTGGACGACACGGAGGCGAAAGCCCCGCTCATGGCCCGGAAACTGCACGAGTTGCGCATCCTCCGCGACGAGGAGTCCTGCGCCACGACCGGCGCACCCCTGCTCGTTGTGAGCCAATTCACACTCTACGGGGAGACGCGGAAGGGTCGGCGGCCGTCCTGGACGGCCGCCGCCCGGCCCGAGCATGCGGAGCCGTTGGTCGACGCGGTCGTGCGGGAACTGCGCCAGAAGGGCGCTCGGGTGGAAACCGGGCGGTTCGGGGCGATGATGTCGGTGCGGAGTGTGAACGACGGTCCCTTCACCGTGTTGGTCGAACTCTAGATCCTTCTCAGCCAAATCTCAGGATTCGTGGCGCAACCGCTGTGACGGCAGTGACGTCTCTCAGATCGAGGGAAGCGGGAACCATTTCGCACCGGCGAACGTTTCCCCCGATGACAGCCGAAAGGCAACCTCGCGCAGCGCAGCGCGGGATGCGTGACCGCACTGCCAGCCCGCGACAAGGGGGAGGGAGCTCCATGACCGTCCCGAAGGTCCTCGACCGCGAGGTCGAGAGCGACACGACCACCACGAGCGCCGAGTTCGACCTCGACGCCCAGGGCCCGGCCGCCGACCTGGTTCGGGTGTACCTGAACGGGATCGGGAAGACAGCGCTGCTCACCGCGGCCGAGGAAGTGGAACTCGCGAAGCGGATCGAGGCGGGGGTCTTCGCTCAGCACATGCTCGAAACGGCCGAGAACCTGTCGGCCACGCGCAAGGGGGAACTGCGCCAACTGATCCGCGATGGCCACATCGCGAAGAACCACCTGCTCGAAGCGAACCTCCGGTTGGTCGTTTCCCTGGCCAAGCGGTACACCGGGCGGGGAATGCCGCTGCTGGACCTGATCCAGGAGGGGAACCTGGGCCTGATCCGCGCGGTGGAGAAGTTCGACTACACCAAGGGGTTCAAGTTCTCGACCTACGCCACGTGGTGGATCCGCCAGGCGATCACCCGCGGCATGGCCGACCAGGGCCGCACCATCCGGCTGCCCGTCCACCTCGTGGAGCAGGTCAACAAGCTGGCGCGGATCAAGCGCGACCTGCACCAGCAGCTGGGCCGCGAGGCGACCCACGAGGAACTGGCGCGCGAGTCCGGTCTGACCCCGGACAAGGTGGCCGACCTGCTCGACCACGCCCGCGACCCGGTGAGCCTGGACATGCCGGTCGGCACCGAGGAGGACGCCCCGCTGGGCGACTTCATCGAGGACTCCGACGCGACCGACGCGGAGAGCGCCGTGATCTCCGGCCTGCTCCAGGACGACCTGCGCCGCGTGCTGGCCACCCTGGAGCCGCGCGAGCAGGCGGTGATCCGGCTGCGCTACGGCCTGGAGGACGGCCAGCCGCGCACGCTGGACCAGATCGGCAAGCAGTTCAACCTGTCGCGTGAGCGGGTGCGCCAGATCGAGCGCGAGGTCATGGCCAAGCTGCGGCAGGGCGAACGAGCCGCCAAGCTGCGCGCTTACGCCAGCTAGTGATCGTCACCACCGGCCGGTGCGCGCGGGCTGCACCGGCCGGTGGGGCGAGTCACCCGTTCAGCCGGGTTGACTTGTGACGCCGATCACGGCACGGTCGCGTGTTACACGAGCTTTGCGGCACTCCCAGCCTCATCTCGCTGGAACTGTCGCCCTCTGAGGAAGGTCGGGGCGGTCGGGGGCCGGCCCGGCCTTCCGCATTTTCGGGGCACTTCGGTGGCACGACGCGAATCACACCGTGCCGAGACGTTCCGAGTGCGGTGTGCGGTATAGGTTCGTCGGAACCCGAACGCGCGCAAGGGAGCCCGCGACGTGCCCGCAGTGCCCACCACAGCTTTCGAGTACACCGACGTCCTGCCCCTCGGCCCGGACACCACCACGGAGTACCGCCTGGTCACCCCGGACGGCGTCTCCGTGGTCGAGGCCGCCGGCCGGACGTTCCTCCAGGTCGAGCCGTCGACGTTGACGATGCTGGCCAAGGAGGCCATCCGCGACATCCAGCACCTGCTGCGCTCGTCGCACCTCAAGCAGTTGCGCGCGATCGTCGACGACCCCGAGGCCAGCGGCAACGACCGGTTCGTCGCGATGGACCTGCTGCGCAACGCGTGCATCTCCGCCGGTGGCGTGCTGCCGATGTGCCAGGACACCGGCACGGCGATCGTCATGGGCAAGCGCACCGAGTCCGTCCTGACCGGCGGCACCGACGCGGAAGCCCTGTCGCGCGGCATCTTCGAGGCCTACCAGGAGCTCAACCTCCGGTACTCGCAGATGGCCCCGGTCACCTTCTGGGACGAGAAGAACACCGGCACCAACCTGCCCGCGCAGATCGACCTGTTCGCAGCGCCCGGCACGGAACCCAAGTACGAGTTCCTGTTCATGGCCAAGGGCGGCGGCTCGGCCAACAAGACGTTCCTCTACCAGGAGACCAAGGCGCTGCTGAACCCCGCGCGCCTGGCCCGGTTCCTGGACGAGAAGCTGCGCTCGCTGGGCACCGCCGCGTGCCCGCCGTACCACCTGGCCGTGGTCGTCGGCGGGCTGTCGGCCGAGCAGAACCTGAAGGTCGCCAAGCTCGCGTCCGCCCGGTACCTCGACCACCTGCCCACGGAGGGAACCGCTGCGGGCCACGCGTTCCGGGACGTCGACCTGGAGCAGCAGGTCCTGGAGCTGACCCGCAACTTCGGCATCGGCGCGCAGTTCGGCGGCAAGTACTTCTGCCACGACGTGCGCGTGATCCGGCTGCCCCGGCACGGCGCGTCCTGCCCGGTCGGCATCGCGGTGTCGTGCTCGGCGGACCGGCAGGCGAAGGCGAAGATCACGCCCGAAGGCGTGTTCCTGGAGCAGCTCGAGCGCGACCCGGCGCAGTTCCTGCCGGACGTGCAGGGCGAGGACCTGTCCGACGAGGTGGTCCGGATCGACCTGACCCGTCCGATGGCGGAGATCCGCGAGACCCTGTCGAAGCTGCCGGTGAAGACCCGCGTGTCGCTGACCGGTCCGCTGGTCGTGGCCCGCGACATCGCGCACGCCAAGATCAAGGAGCGTCTGGACGCGGGCGAGCCGATGCCGCAGTACATGAAGGACCACCCGGTGTACTACGCCGGCCCGGCGAAGACGCCCGAGGGCTACGCGTCCGGTTCGTTCGGTCCGACCACGGCCGGTCGCATGGACTCCTACGTCGAGCAGTTCCAGGCGGCGGGCGGCTCGATGGTGATGCTGGCCAAGGGCAACCGGTCGGCGCAGGTCACCAACGCGTGCAAGTCCTACGGCGGCTTCTACCTGGGGTCCATCGGCGGCCCGGCGGCGCGGTTGGCGCAGGACTGCATCCGCAAGGTCGAGGTGCTGGAGTACCCCGAGCTGGGCATGGAGGCGGTCTGGAAGATCGAGGTGGAGGACTTCCCGGCGTTCATCGTGGTGGACGACAAGGGCAACGACTTCTTCGCCGAGACCTCCGCGCCGACCTTCCAGATCACCTTCCGGAAGTGAGCGCTTGAGCTAGTTGGTCGCGGACCTGGACGAGGGCGTCGATGCGCTCGTCCAGGACCGCGAGCCGGCGTTCCGCCACGGCGACCAGGGCGGGATCGGGGTTCGCGGACATCACGTCCCCGTCGAGGCAGCAGCGGAAGTGGGCCACGTCCTCGAGGGTCAGGCCGTGGTCGAGCAGTCGGCGGATGTTGCGGACGCGGGCGACGGCCGTCTCGGGGTAGTCGCGGTAGCCGTTGGACAGGCGCTCGGACCCCAGCAGCCCGTTCTCCTCGTAGAACCGCAACGCCCGCGTCGACACCCCGGTGATCCGCGCCAACTCCCCGATCCGCACCCGGCCGACGCTACTAGCCGACCACCGCTCCCCCGTCGACCGGCAGCACCACACCGGTCGTGTAGGCGGCCTCCGGGCGTGCCAGCTGGGTGATCCAGAACGCCACTTCCTCGGGCTGCCCGATGCGCTTGAGAGGCACGTGGGCGACCAAAGCCTCTTTCAGAGCCGCGTTTTGCTCCGGTGTGAGGCCTTGGTGCAGGCCGATGGGGGTGGCGATGGGGCCGGGTGCGACGGCGACGACCCGGACGTCCGGCGCGAACTGGACCGCCCAGCTCCGGGTCAGCGACTCCAGGGCGCTCTTCAGCGCCGCGTACAGCGCCCCGCCGGGCATCGGCCAACCCCGCTGTCCGATGGACGTGCTGACGTTGACGATCACGCCGTTCGTCTCGGCCAGGTGCGGGCGGGCGGCCTCGGCCAAGCGCAAGGGCGCCAGCAGGTTGGTCGCCACCATCTCCTGCGCCCCGGCGCTGTCGCGGACCACGCCGGCGTTGTTGACCAGCACGTCCAGCCGGCCGAACTCCCGGACGGCCGTGTCGACGATCGTGGCGGGCGCGTCCGGGTCGGCGATGTCCAGGGCGAGCGGGAGGATGCCGCGCAGGCCCTCGGCGGTGTCCGCGAGCCGGGCGGCGGTGCGGCCCACGACCAGCACCCGCGCGCCCTGCTCGGCGAACCCGCGGGCGGTGGTGCGGCCGATGCCCGTCCCGCCGCCCGTCACGACCACTGCCTTGCCGTCGAACACTGCCTTGCCGTTGAACGTCATGCGGCGAACGTAAAGATTGACGTCCGCGTGAAGGTCAAGCCTTCGGCAGCCCCCGGAGCAGGGTGCCGCGCGGGGCGGTGCTGAGCAGTTCCAGGACCCACGTGGTTTCCGCCGGGTGGACCGGGGCGGTCAGGGCGGTCAGGATCGTCGGGTTCGCGCAGCCCAGGTCGGCCAGCGTGCGGCCCAGTTCGGGGGCGGCGGTCGGGTCGCGGTCGGCGATCGCGCGGTCCAGGAGCTTGCCGACGGCCAGGGGTTCCAGCCAGGTCGGGTCGACGGCGGCGGCGAGGGTGCGTTCGGCCTGGTCGAGCTTCGACCGCCAGTCCGCCCACGGGAAGTCCGAGCCGCGCGTCCGGGTGCTGTAGAGGTCGGCGCCGTCGAACGCGGAGATGTCCTTGTGCACGCTGAAGTTGCCGTCCACGTCCCGGTGCCACACCACGGCCTGGCGCCGGTAGTCGACGCGGCCTGCGATGTCCTCGGCGTCCGGCCAGTAGCCCTCGGCGTCGGCCGGCTTGAGGGTGGTGAAGGCGGCGTGCAGCAGGGATTCGATGGTGGTGATGTCGTCGTAGGCGCTGATCACGACGAACCGGCTCAGCAGCGCCAGTCCGGGGCCGGGGTGGCGCAGCTCGGGCTCCAGCAGGGAGGCGGCCCGGCACACCAGGTCGAGCTCGTCCCAGCGCAGGGCGTGCGGGTGGAAGTGGGCCTCGTCGGACCAGCCGACCGTGACCGGCTCGTCCGCGCCCGGGACGCGCAGGCCCAGGTCGAAGTACGAGTCGCTGATGTCGAGGTCGAGCGAGTACCCGCCGCCCACCGGGAAGGACAGGACGTGGCTGTCCTCGTCGAAGTACTCGTCGTAGCCCTCGTGGTCGTCCTCGAAGCAGTACATCGCCCAGAACTTCGGGTCGGCTAGGCCGGTCTTGAGCGCGTCGGGGATCGGCATCCGGCGAATGCTAGATCACCCGATCAGGTGTCAGGCGGTGTCCTCCCGCGACTCCAGGACGACTCGGCGGTCGCCCAGCGGGGCGTCCAGGGTGACGTTGAGCGGCACGTCGTACAGCTCTTGCGTGCACACGCCGTCGTTGGGCGGGTAGTAGGTCGTCACGAGCGTGATCCGGACCTGGTCGGCGGCCTGCGCGGCGACCTCGGCGGACGCCCGCTTGCAGCCGCCCGCGAGGCCGAGGACCCGGAGGGTGCGGCCGTCCGCGGAGGCCTGCACGTCCTTCTTGTAGAGGTCGGAGAGCGTGCTCGCGTCGATCCGCTCGGCCGGCACCGCCGTGGGACCGCCCGGCAACGGCTCGGCGCTCGGCTGCGGCGGTGGCTGGGGCACGGTGGTCGGCGATGACAACGTTGTCAACGGAACGGACGAACCGGTGGTGGTCGGCTGAGTGGTGGACGAACCGCCGGGCGCGCCGGCGGGCGTGCCGCTGGTGCAGCCGGCCAGGGCGAGGGCCGCGAGGGCGACGGCGAACCTTCTCATAGCCGTAGGACGGTACTCGGCCCACGCGGGTTGCAAACGGTGCCCGGCCGACGGGGCAGAGTCGACCGGGCACCAGGGAGGTGGCACGACTACTGCTGGTCCTGCCGGGTGGTCAGCACGACCGAGCGCTCGCCCAGGGGCGCGTCGAGCTTGGCGGTCAGCGGCGGGTAGCGGATGTCCATGGTGCAGACCTGCGCGTCCTTCGGCGTGGTCTCCACGATGACGACCCGCACCACCTGCGGTCCCTGCTCGGTGACCTCCATGGTGGCCTTGCCGCAGCCCGCTTCCTGCGCGATCAGGCCGATGGTGCTGCCGTCGCCCTCGGTCCACACGGTGCGCGGCCGGTCCTCGGGGACGGCGGCGGCGTCGACCTTCTCCTTGGGCAGTTCCTTGGCACCCGGCGGCACGGGGCTGTCGAACTCCGGTTCCTGGGCCGAGGACGTGGTGCTCGGCGCGGTGGTCAGCGTGGGCCCGCTGTTGCCCGGCGCGACCGATTGCTGGGTCGAAGCGCAGGCGGTCAGCAGGAGCAGCGCGCCTGCGCCGATGACGGTTCCTAGGCTTCTCATGTGAACAGGACGGAGCCGCCCGCGCACCGGGTTGCTCCGCCCTTTTCACAGTTACCCGTTCAGGTGACTCCGGACGCCGTGGATCGCGTGCCGCAGCGCGTCCAGCCGGGCCGCCGACGCGAGTCCGGCGTGGTAGACGTGGAACTCCGACACGCCCGCGTCGGCGTACCGGAGCCATTCCGCCAGCAGCTCGGGACCATCGGCCGGACGCGGCGGCAAACCCAGCACGTACGCCGCTGTGCGCACGTCGAACTCCCGCAACGCCTCGATCGCGGGTACCGCCACCTCCGGCCCCGGCCAGCACGTCAGCGTCAGCACGTCCACGTCGGCCCCGACCCCGTCCGCGACGGTGGCGAACGGCCCGGTGCCCCAGGGATCGGCGGTCGCGTGCACGACGACCCGCACACCACCGGCCAGCGCCACCAGTTCCCGCCGCAGGTCGCGCGACACGGCCGTCCGCACCTTCCGCACCTCGGCCGCGAACTCCCCCAGCGCCTCCTCGACCGACGCCGCGCCACCGTCGACCCCGGCCCGCACCGCCTCGGCGGTCCCGGCGGGGTACCGGGCGGCGCACACCGAGCAGAAGCACAGCGACAACAGCTTCTGCTGCACCGGACTCCAGTCCGTGCCGTCGGTCTTCTCGTGGTGACCGCCGTGCACAAACCCCAACGGCCCGCACGCCTCCAGCACCACCCCGTCCGGCTGCCCCTGCTCCAGCACCTCGGACACCAGCGCCCGCGCGTACTCCACCACATCGGGGTGCGCCGGGCACAGCGCGTACGGGTAGGCGTCCCCGAAAGCGTTGCGCACCACGACGTCAGGGTGCAGGTCGCCGAGCCGACTGCTGTGCGTGAGCACGGTCCACGCGTACACCGGCAGCCCGACCGCCCTCACAGCGTCCGACGCAAGCCCGTAAGAATTCGCCGGCACCCAGGACGGCTCAGCCGGGACCAGCCGTCCGAACGCCGATTCCCGCACGGGCAGGTAGAACGCCGCGTGCCGCGCGTCGACCAGCCGGTGCGATGGGTGGAACGGTGTCGCGGCCCGCACGGTGTGGTACGCCGCCGCGAGTGCCACCGCGTCCACCCCCAGCCCGGAAATCCGGGCCACGGCGGAAGGGTCGCCGACGATGTCCCACGGGTAGACGTGGGCGACGGTCGTCACCACCGGGGGCGCTTCCTCTCGTAGGACGGGTCGTGCTTCTGCATGTACCCGGTGTCGTCGCGCTGCACGAGCCCGCACTTCCGGTAGTTCTCGGCCAACCGCGCCAACGCGTCCCGGTCCAGCTCGACACCCAACCCCGGCCCGGACGGGACCGGCACCGCGCCGTCCACAAAGGACAGCGGTGACACCAGCACGTCGTCCGCCGAGTTCCACGGGTAGTGGGTGTCGCAGGCGTAGTTCAGGTTCGGCGTGGCGGCGGCCAGGTGGGTCATGGCCGCCAGGCTGATGCCCAGGTGGGAGTTGGAGTGCATGGACAGCCCGATGCCGAACGTCCGGCAGATCGCGGCCAGCTCCTTCGACCGCGACAACCCGCCCCAGTAGTGGTGGTCGGACAGGATCACCTGCACGGCACCCAGCTCCACCGACCGCGCGATGTGCTCGAACGCCACCACGCACATGTTCGTGGCCAGGGGCAACGGCGACGAGCGGGCGACCTCCGCCATGCCGGGGATCTCCGGCGACGGGTCCTCCAGGTACTCCAGCACGCCGTCCAGCTCGGAAGCGACCTTCAGCGCCGTGGCGGGCGTCCAGGCCGCGTTGGGGTCCAGCCGCAGCGGGTGGTCCGGGAAGGCCGCGCGCAGCGCCCGGATGGCCTCGATCTCCTCCTCCGGCGGGAACACCCCGCCCTTGAGCTTGATCGACCCGAACCCGTGCCGCTCCACCAGCAGCCGCGCCTGCGCCACGATCCCGTCCGGGTCCAGCGCCGCCCCGAACTCGTCCGGCTCGGCACCCGGATGGGCGTCCCACTTGTAGAACAGGTAGGCGCTGTACGGCACGGCGGACCGCACAGCGCCGCCCAGCAGGTCCACGACCGGACGCCCGAGGGCCTTGCCCCGGATGTCCCAGCAGGCGACCTCGAACGCGGCGAACACGCGGTCCACAGTGGACTCGGCGGTCAGCTTGCCGGTCAGGCCGTGCCGGTCGGAGCCGGTCTCGCCGCCCAGCGCGGTCGTGACGCGGGCGTGCAGACCGTTGAGGTCGTGCACGTCCAGGCCGACCAGCGCGGGTGCGACCGTGCGCAGCCGGTTCAGGTGCCCGATGTCGCCGTAGGTCTCGCCCAGGCCGGAGATGCCCTCGTCGGTGTGCACCTCGACGACCGTGCGCAGCGCCCACGGTTCGTGGCAGCCCACGGAGTTGAGCAGCGGCGGGTCCCGGAAGGCGACGGGGACGAGGTCGATCGCGGTGATCTTCACGCGGCCAGCTCCCTTCCGGCGGCGACGATCTTCTCCAGCTCCGCCAGGTGCTCCTCGGTCGGGTCGAGCAGCGGCGGGCGCACGCCGCCGACGTCCAGGCCGGTCGCCCGCACGGCCGCCTTGACCAGCGCCACCGCGTACCCCGGCACCCGGTCGCGCAGCTCGACGAACGGCCGGTAGAACTCGGTGAGGTAGCGGCGGACCAGGGCGTCGTCGCCGTCCTGCACGGCCCGGTAGAAGCCCAGCGAGATCTCCGGCGCGAAGCAGAACACCGCCGACGAGTACAGCTCCACGCCGATGCCCCGGTAGGCGGGCACGGTCAGCTCCGCGGTGGGCAGGCCGTTGAAGAACTGGAACGGCTTGTCCACCGCCGCCCGCACGGCCAGCACGATCCGCTGCAACAGGTCGATGTCGCCCAGGCCGTCCTTGAACCCGACCACCGTGGGCAGCGACGCCGCCTCCACCGCGGTCTCCGGCGTGAACACGGCGTTGTTGCGCTGGTAGACGATCAGCGGCAGCTCGGTCGCGCCCGCCACCTCGGCGACGTACCGGACGAGCCCCTTCGGCGGGTTGGACACCAGGTAGGGCGGCAGCAGCAGCAACCCGTCCGCACCGGCGTCCCGGGCCGCCCGCGCGAACGCCTTGGCCACCGGCACCGGGCCGCCCGCGCCCGCGAACACCGGCACCCGCCCGGCGGTCGCCTCGACCGCCACGGCCACCGCGCGCTCGAACTCCGCGAGGTCCAGGGCGTGGAACTCGCCGGTGCCGCACGCGACGAACACCCCGCCCGCGCCCGCCGCCACCCCGCGCTTCACGTGCTCGGCCAGCACGTGCTCGGCGACGGCTCCGTCCGGGTCGAACGGCGTCACCGGGAAGAACAGCACCCCATCCAGTTGCATACCGACCTTCATCCCTTGATCGCTCCGGTGGTGATCCCACGCAGGAAAGACTTTTGCAGCGACAGGTACACGAGCAGGCTCGGCACCAGCGCCAGCAGCGCACCGGCCAGCACGATGCCCGGCCCCACCTGGTCGTCGGAGCGCAACGACAGCAGGGCCACGGTCAGCGTGTAGTCGGACGGGTCGGTGGCCACGATCAGCGGCAGCAGGTACTGCTCCCAGATCATGGTGAACCCGAACACGGCGACCACGCCCAGCGCGGGCTTGCACAGCGGCAGGACGATCTGCGCGAAGATCCGCAGCTCCCCCGCGCCGTCCACGGTCGCCGCCTCCTCGATCTCGACCGGGATCTCCTTCATGAACTCGGTCATCACGAAGATCGAGAACCCCCAGGCCCCCAAGGGCAGGATGACCCCGAGCAGCGTGCCCTTGAGGCTCACGTGCAGCACGGGGAGGTCGCCGATCACCAGCGACAGCGGGATCGCGATGACCTCCTCGGGCAGCATCATGGTGGTGAGGACGGCCAGCAGCACGATCGCCTGACCGCGGAACTTCTTGCGCGCCAGCGCGTACGCGGCGAACACGCTGACCGACAGCTGGAGCAGCAGCGCGCCGCCGGCGATGATCAGCGAGTTGCCCAGGTAGTGCCAGATCCGGTTCTCGCCGGCGGCCCGGAAGTTGTCCAGCGACGGGTTGTCCGGCACCAGGGACAGCTGGGTGGGGTCGGGGTTGTCGTCGAACGCGCCCGAGAAGATGGTCAGCAGCGGCCCGGTGAAGAACAGCACCGCACCCACGCACAACAGCAGCCGCACGCCCCGCGACACCCACGCCGACCGGTCGGAGCGCCAGCCCAGCGCGGTCTCGCACTTCTGCGCAACGCTCACGCTTTCCTCCTCCGGTAGAGCTGCACGGTGACCGTGAGGGCGAACGTGATGAGGAACAGCAGCACCGATCCCGCCGACGCGATGCCCAGTTCGTTGCGCTCGAACGCCACCGAGAACACGCGGGTCATCCACACGTCGGTGGACCCGGCCGGCCCGCCGCCGGTCAGCACGTACACCTCCGTGAACGTGCGCAGGCCGCGGATGGCCGCCAGGGTCAGCAGGATCGTCACCACGGGCCGCAGCGCGGGCAGCGTGACGTACCGGATCCGGTGCCACGTCGAGGCCCCGTCGATCTCGGCGGCCTCGTACTGCTGCCGGTCGATGCCCGCGAGACCGGCCAGGATCAGCACCATGTCGTAGGGGGCGCCCTTCCAGATGCCGACCGCCATCACCGACCACAGCGCGGAATCCGGGCTGTCGAGGAAGGCCACCGGCCCGAGGCCGACGAACGACAGGACGGTGTTGACGAACCCCTCCGGGGCCGGGTAGTACAGCAGCCGCCAGATCTCGCCGATCACGGCCGTGGCCGCGACCACCGGCAGGAACACCGCCGACCGCACGAACCACAGCGACCGGGCGTGCCCCTCCAGCAGCAGAGCGAGCGCGAAGCCGATCAGCATCGACCCGAGGGTCTGCCCGGCGGCCAGCAGGAACGTGCGGCCGATCGCGGCCTGGAACCGGTCGTCACCGAGGATGCGGACGTAGTTGTCCAGGCCCACGAACAGGTCGCCGAGGAACGGCCGCACCTGGAACAGGCTCAGCCGGACGCCCTCGGCCATCGGCACGTACTTGAAGACCACGAACAGCAGCAGCGCCGGAGCCAGGAACAGCCACGGGGTGACGCTCGTGAGGCGGCGCTTGCGACGCCGCCCCACGGGGTGGGAGCCGACGGCACCGCCGCCGTTGGCCGCGGCCCCCACGTCTTCGCCGGCGGTCCGGACCGCCGTCACTTGGCCATGCCTTGCGCCTGGAGTTCCTTCTTCAGGTTCTCGGCGAGCTCGCCCAGGTCGCGTTCCACGTCCGTGGAGCAGGTGGCGAAGATGCCGTTGAGGCCCTCGGCGGTCTGCTGCCGGAACGGCTGGAAGTTCGGCAGGCTCGGGAACGGCTTCGCGTTGTCCTGGTAGAGCTTGGCGACGGTGTTCCAGCGCGGGTCGTCGTAGACGGTCTCCACGTCCACGTTCTTGTTGACCGGCAGGCGCACCACCGGCTGGGTCTCGCCCTTCATGCCGGCCTGCTGCGCGCCCGCGCTGATCAGGAACTCGGCGAGCTTCTTCTGGTCGGCCACGCGCGGCGACCCGGCCATGAGGTAGACGTTCTCGCCCTCGGCCAGCGACCCGACGCCCGCCGGGCCGGCCGGCGGTGCGATGACCTCGTACTTGTCCTTGCCCAGCTTCTGGTCGAAGCGGCCGAACATGTACGGGCCGGTGTGGTAGATCCCGGCCTTGCCGGACTCGAAGAACGCGTGGGCGTCGTTGGTGTTCAGCGTCAAAGCGCCGGGGACGACGACCTTGCTGTCGCAGAACAGGCCGCGGATCCACTCGACGGCCTTGACCGACTCGGGCGAGTCGATGGCGACCGAGTACTTGTCGCCGTCGGCCTTGACGATGTCGCCGCCCGCCTGGAGCAGGTAGCTCGACGCCCACCAGGCGAGGTAGCCGCGGTCGGTGGTGCCGGGGACGAGCATCCCGTAGGTGTTGGCCTGGCCGTCGCCGTCCGGGTCCTGCGTGGTGAACGCGGCGGCCAGGTCGGCGAGGTCGGCCCAGGTCTTCGGCAGGGGCTTGCCGAGCTTCTCCCGCCAGTCCTTGCGGATCAGGGTGACGAACGACTGCGCGGAGAACGGGACGCCGTAGTACTTGCCGTCCGCGCCCTTGGCGCTGTCCCAGGCGCGCTCGACGATGTCCCCGCCGCCGACGATCGAGCTCCGGTCGAGTTCGGGGACCAGGCCCTGCTGGACGAGGGTGCCGAGCGAGCCGGTGTCGTTGATGATCACGTCCGGCAGGTCCTTGGACGCCGCCCGCTGCTGGAGTTGCTTCTCGAAATCGGTGAAGATGGGTTTGTAATCGACCTTCACCCCGGTTTTCTGCTCGAAATCGGCGAAAAGTTTCGCGTAAACCTTCGCGGGCGCTTCCGTGCTCCGCGTCCACACCTCGAAGGGCGCATTCGGGTCCTGCTGGACTTGGGCACCGCCGGACGCGGACGAGCCGCAGGCGGAGGCGACGAGCCCCACGACGGCCAGCGCAGCGGCAGCGGTGGCGGACCGGCGGGATGTTCTCATGAGCGCTCTCCTTGTTCACATGTGTGAAATGGAGTCGTACTTGTGAACGTGATGGCCGGACTGTAAGAATCGCCGCTACGACGTGTCAAGAAGCGCGTCTCAAGGACTCACCGGGGAGGACAGGTGACTGGACCCGCGTCACCCGCACGGCCGAACGCCGTCAAATCGGCCGACCGCACGGTGGAGTTGTTGGAGGTGCTGTCGGCGTCGGAACGCCCGCTGACGCTGACCGAGTTGCACCGCGAGCTGAGCTACCCCAAGTCGAGCCTCTACATGCTGTTGCAGACGCTCGTCGCCCGCGGCTGGGTCGAGCTGGACACCACCCGCGGCACCTACGGCATCGGCGTGCGCGCCCTGCTCGTCGGCACCTCCTACCTGGACCACGACCCGGTCGTGCAGGTCGCGATCCGGGTGATGGAGCAGGTCCGCCGGGAGATCAACGAGACCGTCCACCTGGCCCGCCTCGACGGCGCGGACGTGGTGTACCTGGCCAGCCGGGAGTCCGAGCACCACCTCAGGGTCGTCTCGCGCGTGGGTCGCCGCCTGCCCGCGCACTCGACGTCCCTGGGCAAGGCGCTGCTGGCCGCCCGCACCCCGCAGGAGGTGGACGCGATCCTGCCGGTCAAGCTGGAACCGCTGACGCCGAACACGGTGGTGGACCGCGGGGCCCTGCACGCGCAACTGGCCGGGTTCCGGTCGGTGGGGTACGCCCACGAGCGCGAGGAGAACACGCCCGGTCTGGGGTGCTTCGCGGTCGCTTTGCCTTACCGCTCACCGGTTCTGGACGCCATGAGCTGCTCTGTGCCGCTGGGGCGGTTGACCCCGGAGCACGAGAAGCAGGTCGTGGACGCTCTCCTGCACGGCGCTCGAACGATCACCGAGCTGCTGCGCCAGTTCGGTCGGGTCTGATTACCTGCGAAGGGGTTTCTTCGTTGACTTCACGCATCTTGATCACCGGTTCCGCCGGTGGGGTGGGCACGCTCATGCGCACCCGCCTCGCCGCGCCGGACCGCGTCCTGCGGCTGCTGGACATCGGCGAGCAGCCGCCGGCCGCCGAGGGCGAGGCCGTCGAGGTGGTGCGGGCCTCGGTGACCGACCAGGCCGCGATGGACGCGGCGTGCGAGGGCGTCGACGCCGTGATCCACCTGGGTGGGCACAGCGTGGAACGGCCGTGGGCGCAGGTCCTGGACGTCAACATCAACGGCACGCACGTGGTGTTGGAGGCCGCGCGCCGCAACGGGGTCCGCCGGGTGGTGCTGGCCAGTTCCAACCACGCGGTCGGGTTCTACGAACGCTCCTCCGGTGAGGCCGGTGACTACCTGTTCCCGCAGCCGGACACGTACTACGGCGTGAGCAAGGTGGCGTTGGAGGCGCTGGGGAGCCTCTACGCGAACCGGTACGGCCTGGACGTCATCGCCGTCCGCATCGGGTCGTGCTTCGAACGCCCCAGGGACGCCCGCATGCTGGCGACCTGGCTGTCCCCCGACGACTGCGCGCGGCTGTTCGAGGCGTGCCTGTCCGCGCCCTCGCCCGGGTTCCGGGTGGTGTGGGGCGTCTCGGACAACACCCGCCGCTGGTTCTCCCTCGACGAGGCCCGCGCGCTGGGCTACCAGCCGAAGGACGACTCCGAGGTGTTCGCGGCGGACGTGCCCGAGGACGACCCGGAGTCGTTGGCGCACAAGTACGTCGGTGGCATGTGGTGCGGACCGGCGCTCGACACGGCCGTGAAGGAGGCGGGTCGGTGACCGTCGTGCAGGGCTACAACCCCCGGACCGGGGAGCCGTTCGGCGACCCCGTCCCCGAGACCACCGATGACCAGGTCGACGCGCTCGCCCGCGCTGCGGCGGCGGCGTTCCCGGCGTGGTCGGGGCTGCCGGCGGCGGAGCGGGCGGACGTGCTGGAGCGGCTGGCCGACGCCCTGGACGGCTGGGCCGAGTCGCTGGTGGCGGTGGCCGACGCGGAGACCGCGCTGGGCGTGCCCCGGTTGAGCGGCGAGCTGAAGCGCACCACCAACCAGCTGCGGCTGTTCGCGGAGGTGCTGCGGGAGGGCAGCTACGTCGAGGCGGTGCTGGACTCGGCGAACCCCGACACCGTCCCGCCCCGGCCGGTGCTGCGGCGGCTGCTGCGCCCGCTCGGGCCGGTCGCGGTGTTCTCGGCGTCGAACTTCCCGTTCGCGTTCTCGGTCGCGGGCGGGGACACGGCGTCCGCGCTGGCCGCCGGGTGCCCGGTGGTCGTGAAGGCGCACTCGGCGCACCCCGGGACGTCCCGGGAGACCGCGCGCGTGGTCGCGTCGGTGCTGCCCGAGGGCGTTTTCGGGATCGTGTACGGGACTTCGGCGGGCGTGGCGCTGGTGAAGCACCCGGCAGTCAAGGCCGTGGGGTTCACCGGGTCCACCGCCGGCGGGCGGGCGCTGTTCGACCTCGCGCAGGGCCGGCCGGACCCGATCCCGTTCTACGGCGAGCTGGGCAGCGTGAACCCGGCCGTGGTGCTGCCGGGCGCGGCGGCGGCGCGGGCGGAGGAGGTGGCGACCGGGTTCGCCGCGTCGCTCACCCTCGGGGTGGGGCAGTTCTGCACCAACCCCGGGCTGCTGTTCGCGCCCGAGTCGCTGGTGCCGGCGCTGGCCGCGGCGGTCGGGGGCACGACCGGTGGCGCGATGCTGAACGAGCGGATGTCGGACTCCTACCGGTCGGGCACGGAGGAGTTGGCGGCGTCGGGCCTGGCGAAGCAGGTCGCGGCCGGTTCCGCGCCCGAGGAGGGGTTCAGCGCGGCCCCGAAGCTGTTCGAGGTGCCGCTGGAGGTGTTCGCGGAGAACGTCGAGAAGCTGACCGAGGAGCACTTCGGGCCGGCCGGGGTCGTCGTCACCTACCGCGACCCGGCGGCGTTGCCGGAAGTGCTGCGCGCGCTGCCGGGGACGCTGACCGGGACCGTGCACGCCTCGGACGACGAGCACGAGCTCGCCGGTGCGGTGGCGGCGGCGCTGGCGGGCGTGGCCGGGCGGTTGATCTTCAACGGCTGGCCGACCGGGGTGGCGGTGGCGTGGGGCATGCACCACGGCGGCCCCTGGCCCGCCACCACCAACCCGCTGCACACGTCGGTGGGTACGACGTCGATCCGCCGGTGGCTGGCCCCCGTGACCTACCAGTCGTGGCCGGACGCCCTGCTGCCGCCGGAACTGCGCGAGGCCAACCCGCTGGGCATCCCGCGCCGCGTGGACGGTGTGCTCGGCGTCCACTGAGCGGCTAGTCGGAGGACTCGTCCGGGTCCCACGGGCCGGGGATCGGGAGGACGGAGTGCTTGAAGTGCCATCTGGTGCCCCGTCTACCGCCGAAGCACTCCCCGGCGGCGTACCAGGTCAGGCCGGTGCCGTCGCCGGGCGGGTCGGGGTAGTAGTACCCCGCCTGCCCGGCGCTGCCGTTGGTGCAGTCCTCGCTCATGCCGTTCTCCTCTCACGGTCCGCACGCCTGCGGTGCGGGCGGGTAGTCGTCGATCGCGCCGGCGCGCAGGGCGGCGGCGAAGTCGACCGTCGCGCCGCTGAAGTCGGCGCCCCGGACGTAGGCGCCCGCGAGGTTCGCGCCGTCGAGGTCCGCGCCGGCCAGGACGGCGTCGGTGAGGTCCGCGCCGGCCAGGTCGACGGCCTCCAGCACGGCGTTGCGCAGCGTCGCGCGGGACAGGCGGGCGCCGGCCAGCGACGCTCCGCGCAGGACCGCGCCGGCCCCGTCCGGCCCCAGCGACTCCGCCGCGTCGAGCCGCGCGCCGGCCAGCGACGCGCCCCGCAGGTCGGCGCCGATCAGCGAGGCCTGGCGCAGGGAGCTGCCGTCGAGGTTCGCGCACCGCAGCCGTGCCCCCGGCAGGAGCGCGCTGTCCAGGCACGACAGGCTCAGGTCGACCGCGCGGCCCCCGTCGAGGCGGCCGACGGCGGTGAGGGCGGCGTGGACGTCGTGGCGCGCGGAGCCCACGTCGTAGAACTCCTCCACCTCGCACGCGGGCCCGCCGCCGGTGGTGACGTGCCGCTCGCCGCGGATGAACGACGTCAGCACCGACACCACGGGCACCCGGTGCGCCTCCGAGTCCCGCGCGATCTGCTCCAGCGCGTGCACCGCGCCCAGCCGGACCTCGAACCGCGGGTGGGCGAGCTGCTCGACCGCCTTGCTGTACCGGTCGGTGACCTGCCCGCGCTCGGCGATCTCGATCTGGTCCCGCGTGGCCTGGAGGGACAGCGCCGTGAACACCAGCGCCCCCACCGCCGTCAACGCGGACACCAGCGACGAGACCTGAGCCCAGTCCCGGCGCGCC
The DNA here is from genome assembly GCF_003634995.1 of Saccharothrix variisporea. Classification (GTDB taxonomy): domain Bacteria; phylum Actinomycetota; class Actinomycetes; order Mycobacteriales; family Pseudonocardiaceae; genus Actinosynnema; species Actinosynnema variisporeum. The sequence goes on from NZ_RBXR01000001.1 coordinate 3,313,168, forward strand.
CCACGCCTCCCCCGCCTGGTCGCCACTCCCCCCACTATCGGGGCCGGTGCTCGGGGAAGCGCCACGCATCACCCGGCCGGGTGGGGAAATCGCACTCCCGAGTGGCCCACGACCGCTCTCCGCTGCACCCGGTATTCGGTGTGCGGAGCGGCACGCTCACCGCTGCGGCGATCGGGGGTTCCCGTGCGGTGCCGCCGAGCGTCGACGGGCGCTCACCGCACAGTCCTCTGTGGACCGTCGCCGGGTACCACCCGTCCGGCCCAGTCGCCGGACGTCACCGCCCGCGCCGGGACGCGGGCGGCGGCGGCGGGAATCGTGAACGGTGGTCAGCTTCGGCGGAGGGCGGAGAGGAAGGCCCGGAACGGACCGTCGCGAAAGGTCAGTTCGAGGCCGGGTTTCTTGCTGTCACGAACAACCGCGGCCGTGGGGCCGACCGCCAGCTCGACGCAGTTGTTGGCCGCGCCCGAGTACGAGCTTCTACGCCACGTCTTCTTCGTCTTCATGTTTCCTTCAGTGCGGTTGCCAGTTCTCTGATCAACGAGGTCGAGTCCGCGGGCGGGAGCGCGACCTCGCGGGCCATGTCATCGAAGTGAAGCAGGTACTTCTCGACATCGGCGGGATTGTCGACCCACTTCCCACCGCCGGCGTACTCCAGGTACACGGTGGAGGGATCGCCTTCCTCGAACAGGAGGGCGGTCGCGCCGCCACCGGACATGGTCCCGTAGGCCCCCGCGCCGAACGGGATCACCTGGATCGTGATGTCGTCTTGCCCGGACATGTCCACAAGGTGCGATAACTGCTCAATCATCACCTCTTCCCCGCCCACCACCCGGTGCAGCGCCGCTTCGTCGATCACCGCGTGCAGCCGCAACCCGGGCAGCCGGCGCTGCCTGTTCGCCAGTGCCGCCACCGCCTGCTCGACCGACACCGACGCGTCCACGAAGCGCCGGCCCGCCAAGCGGATCGCCGACGCGTACGCGGCGGTCTGCAACAGCCCGGGGATCACGATCATCTCGATCGTCCGGACCTCGCTCGCGTCCGCCTCCTGGCGCGCGTAGGTGCGCGCCTCGGGCGTGAACGCGGCGGCGTTGGCCAGCCGCGTGGAGTCCTGCTTCGCGTCCTCCCACAGGGCTTCCGCCTCGCGCCGCTCGTCGTCGCTGGCCCCGTAGAGCGCCAGCAGGGCGCTCAGCTCGGTCCAACTCGGACTGATGTACCCGTTCTCCATCCGGGACAACGTCGACTGCGTCTTGCGGGTCAGCGCGTGGTAGTCGATCTCCGTCTTGCCCGCGCGCTTGCGCAGCGCGTTGAGGAACTGCCCCAGCTTGCGCTTGCGTCGGGTTTGGACCGCTGCCATTCGCCCTCGCTCCTCGTGAAAAGACTGCGAACACCCTAGTGGTCGGGAGCGGCGATTTCAGTTCACTCGTTCGGGCTCTAAGAAGATGCATACGCACCCCATAAGATGCCACCGCCACGAGCACTGTCCCCCGCCCCCGCCGACCGCACCGGATGGACACCCGCCCCCACTACAGTCGCCACCATGTACATCTCGCAGGTCCGGCTGCGAAACATCAAGGGGTTTCACGGTGCCCGCGAAGTCGACCTCAAGCTCACCGCCCCCGGCTGGACGGTGATCGCGGGCCGCAACGGCTCGGGCAAGACCTCGCTGCTGCACGCGATCGCGCTGGCCATCAGCGGTCCCGCCGTGGCCCGCAACCTGGTCCCCGACTTCGAGAACTGGGTCACCGCCGGCGAGCGCGAAGCCGTCGCGCAGGTCCGGTTCACCCAGGACGAACACGCCGAGCGCTGGTCGGGCAAGGGCCGGCGGCCCTCCGGCGAGCTGTGGGCGGGCCTGGTGTGGACGATGCCGGAGGAGGAGGACCGGCGCGGCTACCGCGGCCTGCAGCCGTCGCTGCGGGAGAAGCTGGAGGGCAGCAAGACCGCCGCGACCCGCGGTCCGTGGCAGGACAACCCCACCGGCTGGTTCTGCGCCGCCTACGGACCGTTCCGGCGGATGGTCGGCGGCACGCCCGACGCGCAGCGCCTGATGTCCAGCCTCGGCCCGGTGTCGCGGCTGGCGACCCTGTTCCACGAGGACGCCTCGCTGGCCGAGGGCGTCGGGTGGTTGATCGAGCAACATCTGCGGTCGTTGGAACGGCGGCCGGGCGCGGAGGAGCTGAAGTCGGTCGCGCTGGGCATCCTGTCCGACGGCCTGCTGCCCGACGACTACCGCATCCGCGGCGTGGACTCCGACGGGCTGTGGGTGGACAGCGGCGGGCACCGGTTCCCGCTGCGCGAGATGAGCGACGGCTACCGCACGGTCGCCTCGCTCGTGGTGGACCTGGTCAAGCAGATCCACGAGTCCTTCGGCGCGCTGCGCACCGCGCCCACCCGCGCCGGCGGGCTGGCCCTCACCGCGCCCGGCGTCGTGATCATCGACGAGGTGGACGCGCACCTGCACGTGTCGTGGCAGAAGCGGATCGGCGGGTGGCTCAAGGAGCACTTCCCGAACATCCAGTTCCTGGTCACCACGCACAGCCCGTACGTGTGCCAGGCGGCCGACCCCGGCGGCCTGGTCCGGCTGCCCGGCCCCGACCAGCAGGAGCCGCCGCGGGTGGTGGACCGCGCGCTGTACGAGCGGATCGTCTACGGCAGCGGTGACGACGCCGTGCTGTCGGACCTGTTCGGGCTGGACACGCCGTACTCCGAGGAGGCGCAGCGGCTGCGCGCGGAACTGGTGGCGCTGGAGGTGCGGGTGATCACCGGGGAGGCGGACGACCGGACCGTGCGCCGGTACGAGAAGCTCAAGGCGCTGCTGACCAGTTCACCGGTCGCGCGCACGCGCGAGGTCGAGGCGCGGATCCAGCGGTGATCAGGCTCGTGCGCACGGACCTGCCGGACGAGGTCGCCCTGCGCTTACCGCCGTTGACACGGGAGATCGTCGCCGCGCCGGACCGGGTCCGGGTGGCCCGCGCGGCGTGGAAGCGGGCCGCGGTGCGCCGGACCGTGCACGCCCCGCTGCGCCGGCTGTTGGAGGAGATGGCGCCCGGCTACCAGCGGTGCATGTACTGCGGCGACAGCCAGGGCACCGACATCGACCACTTCGAGCCGCTGTCCCGCAACCCCGTGCGCACGTTCGACTGGCTCAACCACCTGCTGGCGTGCGCCACCTGCAACAGCAACCTCAAGCGGGACCGCTTCCCGGTGGCCGCCGACGGCACGCCGCTGCTGGTGGACCCGACCGTCGAGGACCCGTTCGACCACCTGCTGCTGACGCCGTCGCTGGGCCAGTACGTGGGGCTGACCGACAAGGGCCGGGCGACCATCGAGGTGTTCGACCTGAACCGGCCGGTGCTGACCCAGGGTCGCGAGCAGGCACACCGCGTGGTCGTGCTGGCCCTCCAGAAGTGGGTCGCGGGGCGCGAACGGGGTGCCGAGGACGAGATGCGGGAGGCGGTGCTCACCGTGCGCGGCCAGCCGCTCGCGGACGTCTGCCAGGCGATGCTGCGGCTCGCCGAAGCACCGGGAGCGGCGCGCGTGCTGGATTCGTCCGTTCTGCCCATCCTCCGCGACCCCGAACTGCGCAACGAACTCCTCATTTAAAGGGTGCGACTGAGCCAGGTGGACGTCTCCGCTTCGAACCCGTGGCGACCGTAGAAGCGACGGGCGGCGTCGTTGGGCGCCTCGGTTTCCAAGAACATCTTCATCGCGCCCGCGTTGCGCGCTTCTTCGACGAGCGCGTCGAGGACCTTCCCGCCCACGCCGCCGCCCCGGTTGCGGACGAAGAACTCGTCCAGCAGCGCGTCCCGCCCACCCGATTCCAGGGAGTAGCCCCAGGTCACCACCGCGTACCCGGTGTCGAACAGCCACACCTGGCCGTAGCGGTCGTCCGCCAGCAACGGTTCCAACGCCGCCGTCACGCGGGGTTCGTCGTAGTCGTGCCCGTCGATCTCGTAGAACTCGCGCACCAAAGGGAGGATGGTCGGGAGGTCCGATGTGGAGGCTCGCGTGATCGTCACGCGCTCCATGTTGACGTACCGTCAAGGAAACCGCTGGTCAGGGGTTAATTCCGGCTGACCGGGTGAAAAAATCGCCCAGATTGTCGTACCCCGAGGCCATGATGACCCCATGGCAGACGCAATCGTGGCCGAGGGACTGGTCAAACGCTACGGATCGGTCGTCGCCCTCAACGGCCTCGACCTCGTGGTGCCCGAGGGCACCATCATGGGCTTGCTCGGCCCCAACGGCGCCGGCAAGACGACGACGGTGCGCGTGCTCACCACCCTGCTGGAGCACGACGAGGGCAAGGCGACCGTCGCGGGGCTCGACGTCGTCGCCGACGCCAAGGAGCTCCGCCGCCAGATCGGCCTGTCCGGCCAGTACTCGGCGGTGGACGAGAACCTGACCGGGTTCGAGAACCTCGACATGGTCGGCCGGCTGTACCACCTGGGCAAGAAGCGCAGCCGCGAACGGGCGCGCGAACTGCTGGAGCGGTTCGACCTGGTGGAGGCCGCCGACCGACCGGTGAAGGGCTACTCGGGGGGCATGCGCCGCCGGCTGGACCTCGCGGGCGCGCTGGTCGCCACACCCAAGGTGCTGTTCCTGGACGAGCCGACCACGGGCCTGGACCCGCGCAGCCGGCTGGGCATGTGGGACGTCATCGAGGAACTGGTCGCGGGCGGCACCACCCTGCTGCTGACCACCCAGTACCTGGAGGAGGCCGACCGCCTGGCGGACAAGATCGCCGTCATCGACCACGGCCAGGTCATCGCGCTGGGCACCGCCGACGAGCTCAAGGCCCAGGTCGGCGGCGAACGGCTGGAGCTGTCGGTCGGCAACGCGCAGGACGCGGCCAAGGCGCGCGAGGTCCTCGGCGGGTTGGCGATCGGCGAGATCGTGGTGGACGAGCGCGGCCACCGGCTCACCGTGCCCGTGTCCGGCGGGTCGGAGGTGCTGGTCGACGGCATCCGCCGGCTGGACGCCGAGGCGATCAAGGTGCTCGACGTGGGCCTGCGCAGGCCGACGCTGGACGACGTGTTCCTCACGCTGACCGGTCACGCGGCGGAGGAGAAGCAGGAGGAGCAGGGGGAATGAGCACCATCGTGCAGGCGCTGGGTGACGGCGCGGTCGTCGCCAAGCGCAACCTGATCAAGATCAAGCGCGTGCCGGACCTGCTGGTCTTCTCGACGCTGTCGCCGATCATGTTCGTGCTGCTGTTCGCGTACGTGTTCGGCGGGTCGATCCAGATCCCCGGCATGGACTACCGCGAGTTCCTGATGGCGGGCATCTTCGCGCAGACCGTCGTGTTCGGCGCGACCATCACCGGCAGCGGCCTGGCGGACGACATCCAGAAGGGCGTCATCGACCGGTTCCGGTCGCTGCCGATGGCCAGGTCGGCCGTGCTGATCGGGCGGACCACGTCGGACCTGTTGAACAACGTCATCGTCATCGTGGTGATGTCGGCGACGGGGTTGCTGGTGGGGTGGCGCATCCACTCGTCGTTCCTGGAGGCGTTGGCCGGGTTCGCGCTGCTGCTGCTGTTCGCCTACGCGCTGTCGTGGGGGATGGCGATCGTGGGGCTGATGGTGCGCAGCCCGGAGGTGTTCAACAACGCCAGCTTCATCGCGATCTTCCCGCTGACGTTCATCGCGAACACCTTCGTGCAACAGGACAACCTGCCGACGCCGCTGCGGGTCTTCGCGGAGTGGAACCCGGTGTCGGCGGTGACGGCGGCGGCGCGGGAACTGTTCGGCAACACCAACCCGCTGTTCCCGAAGCCGGACGTGTGGTCGTTGCAGCACCCGGTGCTGACCACGCTGATCTGGGTCGTGGTGTTCCTGGTCGTGTTCGTGCCCCTGGCCATCCGCCAGTACCGCAAGGCAGTCAGCCGGTAACGCACCGCAGCGGTGGGCGGGCACCTCGCCGAGGACAACCCGCCCACCGCACCTCCACACGCCGAAAAGCCCTCCCGCGCCCGCACACGCCGAAATGTCGGTCCCCGGTGGGACAATGGAGACGGGGGCCGGAGGCCACGCCTAACGCACCCCGCCCGCTGGCACACCCCGCCCGCTGGCACACCCCGCCCGCTGGCACACCACGCCCGCTGGCACACCACGCCCGCAGCGCACCGTGCCGGCCAACGCCCACACCGCGCCAGCCCACGAGCGCCCCGCGCCGCACCTCACCAGCCCGCACCTCACCGGCCCGCACCTCACCGGCCCGCACCTCACCGGCCCGCGCCGCGCCGCGCCGCGCAGCCCCGCCCGACGCGACGCGCCAGCCCACCCGCCTCGCCAGCCCACGCGCGCCCCGCGCCGTGCGGCCCCCGCGCCGCGCCAGCCCGCGCCCGCCCGCGCCCGCCCGCGCCGCACCAGCCCGCGCCCGCCCGCCCGCGCCGCGCCCGCCCGCGCCGCGCCCGCCCGCGCCAGCCCGCGTCCGCGCAGCCTTGCCCGCACCCGCACCCGCACCCGCATCCGCACCGCACCCGCACCCGTGCCGGCGCCAGCCCGCGCTGCGCCCGACGCGTCCAGCACTGCCCCTACCCAGCCCCGCCCAGCCCAGCTGCGCCGCGCCCCGGTCCGGCCTGCCCCAGCCCGCCCCGCCCCGCCCGGCCCGGCCCGGCCCGGCCCGGTCAAATCCGATCGCGGCCGGCCACCGCCCCACCTAGCCTTGACCCCATGACCGCAACGACGATCGCCGGTTCCCGCGTGGACATCCGGCTGTGGGCCAACCCGGACGAGGTCGAGGAGCAGGCGCTGCGACAGCTGCGCAACATCTCCGCCCTCCCCTGGGCGGTCAAGCACGTTGCCGTCATGCCCGACGTGCACTACGGCATGGGGGCCACCGTCGGCTCCGTCATCGCGCTCAAGGACGCGGTCTCGCCGGCGGCGGTCGGGGTGGACATCGGTTGCGGCATGACGGCCGTGCGCACCTCCCTCCACGCCACCGACCTGCCGGCCGACCTCAAGCACCTGCGCAGCGCCCTGGAGCGGGCGGTGCCGGTCGGGTTCGCCATGCACAAGGAGCCCGTCGTCGCCCCCGACGCCTTCTGGGACGGCTTCGACCGCCTGGTGCCGACCCTCGACCAGGGCAAGGCCCTGCGCCAGATGGGCACCCTCGGCGGCGGCAACCACTTCCTGGAGGTCTGCCTCGACACCGACGACCGGGTGTGGGTCATGCTGCACTCCGGCTCGCGCGGCATCGGCAACCAGCTGGCGCAGCACCACATCGAGGTCGCCCGCACGCTGGCGCACAACCAGGCCCTGCCCGACCCGGACCTCGCCGTGTTCCTCGCGGGCACGCCGGAGATGGCCGCGTACCGGCACGACCTGTACTGGGCGCAGGAGTACGCGCGGCGCAACCGGGCGACCATGCTCGGCCTCGTCACCGGGGTGCTCCAGCGGCAGTTCCCGCACATCGCGTTCGACGAGCCGATCAGCGCGCACCACAACTACGTGTCGGAGGAGCACCACTTCGGCGAGGACGTCCTGGTGACCCGCAAGGGCGCGATCCGGGCCCGGAAGGGCGAGCTCGGGATCATCCCGGGCTCGATGGGCACCGGCTCGTACATCGTGCGCGGTCTGGGCAACCCCGACTCGTTCGAGTCCGCGTCGCACGGCGCCGGTCGGAAGATGTCGCGGACCAAGGCGCGCAAGACGTTCACCGCCGACGACCTGGCCGCACAGACCGCGGGCGTGGAGTGCCGGAAGGACGCCGGCGTGGTGGACGAGATCCCCGGCGCCTACAAGGACCTCGACACCGTGATCGCCCAGCAGAGCGACCTGGTGGAGGTCGTCACGCGGCTCAAGCAGGTCGTCTGCGTCAAGGGATAGGTGTTTTACCGTCACACGATCGAGGGAACCCGGTGGACATCCGAGCCCAAGGAGGCCACAGATGTCCACCGGCACCCTCATCGGCGTGATCGTCGTCGTGCTGGTCGTCGTGGCAGCGGTCGCAGTGCTGTCGCGATTCTTCTTGCAGCGCAAGCGGTTGCGCGAGCGGTTCGGCCCGGAGTACGAGCGGGCCGTCGAGCGCAGCGACAGCCGGATGGCTGCGGAGCGTGAACTGGTCGAGCGCGAGCGTGAGCACGCCAAGCTCGAACTCCGCCCGCTGGCACCGGTGACCCGGGAGAGCTACGCCCGGAGCTGGTCGCGCATCCAGGAGCAGTTCGTCGACACGCCGCAGGAGGCGGTCACCCAGGCGGACCGACTGGTGACCGACCTGATGGCGGAACGCGGCTACCCCACCGAGGGGTACGAGCGCCAGGAGGCGCTGCTGTCCGTGGAACACGCGAACACGCTGGAGCACTACCGCGAGGCGCACACCATCTCGCAGCGCCAGGACCGCGGCGAGGCGTCCACCGAGGACCTGCGTGCGGCCATGGTCCACTACCGCACGCTTTTCGAGGACCTGCTGGGTCGTGAAGACAACCGCAGGGAAGAAGGAGCGCGCTGATGACCGAGCGGCTGACCACCGAGGACTTCGCCAACCGCAAGCGGGACGACGAGACCACCACCGACCAGACCACCGCCGACTACCAGGAGCCCGTCGAGAACTACGAGCAGGAGCCGACGGGTTACGACCAGGAGGCGCCCGCCGACTACGACCGCGGGCAGTACGACCGCGGGCAGTACGACGAGGGCGCGTACGACACGGCGGACAGAACCGACACGCAGACCCACGCCGTGCCCCAGCAGGACCGGCAGGAACAGCAGCCGGTGCAGACCGACCAGCCGGCGCAGACGGACCAGCCGGAGCAGCAGCCGACCGGGATGCGCTCCGACGACGAGCCGCTGTTCGCTCCGGACGAGGCAGACGGGTTCCGGACCGAGTGGCGAACCCTCCAGTCCGACTTCGTGGACGACCCGCGCGACGCGGTGCGCCGTGCGGACGAACTGGTCGCCCAGGTCGTGCAGAGCCTGGCGACGACGTTCGCCGACCACAAGCGGTCCCTGGAGGGCCAGTGGCAGCAGGGTGAACAGGTCGACACGGAAGAGCTGCGGAACGCACTCCGCCGCTACCGCGCGTTCTTCGACCGACTGCTGTCCGTGTAACCGAACAAGGCACGACGAGTTCCAAGTGGAAAATTCCAAGTGGGATGTGTCCCCCCGTGGTGCGTCCGGCGACCCGGGTGCACCACGGGCGACCCCACTGGCGAAGCCACTACCCCGGCAGCTCCCGGATCTCCATCTCCAGCACGTCGATCTCGTCGCTGATGGCCTCGTCCAGCATCCGGTCGAGCAACGCCGAGCAGTCCGCGGTCCCCACCCCGAACCGCGGGACCTCCTCCCACCACACCGCCGGGTTGTTCCAGAACGAGCCGGACCCCTGGTCCACGCCCTCCAGGCAGCGCAGCCGGGAGTCGTCCTCCGGCAGCAGGCGGACGTACTCGATGAACCGTGCGAGCGCGCCGGGGTCGCGGACCGGTACCGCACCGTAGCCGCGCAGGCAGTCTTCGAGCTCCGCCAGGAACTCCTCTTTGAACGTCACGGTTCACCCCCGGTTCCCCCGCGCCGTTGCGGGTTGAGGGAGACTCACTTCCCCGAGCACCAACGATAACTCCGCAAGGGCACGAGGCGACGCCTGCCAATGGGCGGTATCCGGACACGCTTCGCTAACGTTCGGCGGCGCGGAGGCGAACAGCTCCCACCGCGACCAGGCCGGCCAGCGTGATCCCCAGCAGCAGCACGGTGGACGCCGACGCGGCGAAGACCTGGCCCCGGTCCGTCAACGCGAAGACGCTCACCGGCAGCGTCCGCCAGTCCGGCGGGTACACCATGACGGTCGCGCCGACCTCGCCCATCGACAGCGCCAACCCCAGTGACGCCGACGCCGACATCGCGGGCAACAGCACGGGCACCTGCACGCGCCACAGCACGCGCATCGGCGACGCACTCAGGCTCGCAGCCACCGCCGCCAGCACCGGGTCCACGCGACGCTGCGCCGCCGACACGACGCTGAACGTGAACGGCAGCAGGATCACCAGGTGCGCCACGAGCACGATCCACCGCGTTCCGTTGAGCAGCAACGGCGGTCGGCTGAACGCGACCAGGAGCCCGAGGCCCACCACCACCGACGGCACGGCCAACGGCAGGTGCGCCACCCCGTCCAGCACCCGCCGCACCACAAGAGGAGCACGGGCCGCGCTTAACGCCAGCCAGGTCCCCAGCACCACCGCGACCAGCGCCGCGATGACGGCCGTCTGCGCGCTGACCAGCGCACTGGCCACCGCGTCCCCGTGCACCGCGCCCGCCAGGTGCGACCCGGTCACCTCGGACGGCAGCACGCCGTTCCACGACCCGGCCACCGACGCCAGCACGATCATCGCCAGCGGAGCCAGCACGACGACCGCGAACAGCACCGCGAACACCGCGATGGCGACCGCCCGACTACGCCGCGTCCACAGCAGCACGGCCCGCTCCCTTCGCGAACAAACACCGGTGCAGCGCGTAGAGCGCGCCGGAGAACACCACGTTCACCACGGCCACCACACACGCCGCCGGGTAGTCGAACGTCACGATCGCCTTCGTGTACACCAACATCGGCAACGTGATGACGTCCTTCGCGCCGACGAACAGCACGATCCCGAACTCGTTCATGCACAGCAACAAGGTCAGGCACGCCCCGGACGCCAACGCCGGCGCCGCGTCCGGCAGCAACACCCGCCGCAGCACCCGCCACGGCGACGCCCCCAGACTCGCGGCCACGTCCAGCTGCGCCCCGGGGATCTGGCTGAACGCCGCCAGCGCCGGCCGCATCACGAACGGCGTGTAGAACGTGATCTCCGCCAGCAGCACGCCCCACGGCGAGTAGAGGAAGTCCACCGACCCGTCACCGAGCGCCGCGTTCACCACGCCGGCACTGCCGTACAGGAACGTGAACGCCAGCGCGATCAGGAACGACGGGAACGCCAGCACCACGTCCACCAGCCGCGACACCGCCCGCACCCCAGGGAACGGCGCGAACGCGATCACCAGCGCCAGGAACACCCCGAGCACCAGGCACCCGGCGGTCGCGGCGAGCGCCAGCAGCGCCGTCCGCACCACCGCGCGCTGGAACTCCGCGGACCCCAGCACGTCCTGCCAGACCTGCAACCCGACCACGCCGGAGTCGGACACGAACGACTGCCACAGCACCAACACCAGCGGGTACCCGAAGAACACCGCGAGCACCGCGACCGGCGGCACCAGCCACACCAGCCGCCGCATCACGCCACCCGCACCAGCGGACAACCGTCCGGAATGGACACTTCCACCCGCGACCCCACCGACAGCCCCTCCACGTCGGGCACCTCCGCGCGCAGCCGGTGCCCGAGCTCCAGCTCCACGTCGAGCCGGAACCCGGTCCCCCGCCACTGCACGGCCAGCAGCCGCGCCGCCAGCCCCGACCCGGTGTACGGCCGCACCCCGACCCGGTGCGGCCGGACGCTCAACGCCACCGGCCCGTCCGAGAGCCCGTCCGACGAGGCCTTCACCGCCACCGCGCCGACCCGCACCGTCTCCCGGTCCACCACCTCGACCGGGAGCAGGTTCGAGGCACCCAGGAACGACGCCGTGAACGACTCGACCGGCCGGTGGTACAGCGATTCGGTCGGCCCGACCTCGACCAGTCGCGCGTCCCGCATCACCGCGATCCGGTCGGCCAGCGCGAGCGCCTCGCCCTGATCGTGCGTCACGTACACGACGGCGGTGTCGGGCAGTTCCGCTCGCAGCCGCAGCAGTTCGGCCACCATCTCCTCGCGCAGGGCCGCGTCCAGCGCCGACAACGGCTCGTCCAGCAGCAGCACGGGCGGCCGGATCGCCAACGCCCGCGCGATGGCCACCCGCTGCTGCTGCCCGCCGGAGAGCTGGCGCGGGTACCGGTCCCGGAACCCGCCCATGCCCACCAGGTCCAGCACCTCGGCGACCCGGGCCGCGACCTCCCGGCGCGGCACCCGCCGGGCGTGCAGCCCGAAGGCCACGTTGTCGAACACCTTCATGTGCGGGAACAACGCGTAGCTCTGCACCACCACGCCGAGCCCGCGCCGGTTCGGCGGGGTGTCGGTGACGTCGCGACCGCCGAGTAGCACCCGCCCGGAGGTGGGCCGCAGGAAGCCGGCGATCGCCTTCAGCGCGGTGGACTTGCCCGACCCGGACGGGCCGAGCAGCGCCAGGGTCTCCCCCGGCGCCACCGACAGGTCCAGGCCGTGCAGCGCGACGGTCCGTCCGAAGTGGACGGACACGTCCCGCAGCTCGACGGCCGGCGTCATCGCCCGACGGCCTTGGTGTACGCGGCGACGTCGGCGTCCAGGGACTCGACGACGGCGGTCCAGTCCGGCTGCCACACCTCGACGCCCTTGAGCAGCTCCGACACCCGGCCCTCGGCGGGCACGTCGGAGCGGGTCGGCTGGCCCAGCGCGTCGGTCGGGATGGTCTTCTGCACGTCGGCCGAGAGCAGGAAGTCCAGGAACTTCTTGCCGTTGTCGGCGTGCGGGGCACCGGTGGCCAGCCCGGCGAAGTACGGGATGGCGAACGTCGAGCGCACGCCCTTGTCGTCGGCGGGGAAGAAGATCTCGAACTCGGACTTGTCGTCGCGGATCGAGGCGAGGTTCATCTGCACGTCGCCGTTGGCCACGAAGATCTCGCCCTTGGACACCTTGGGCTGGAGCTTGCCGGTCGAGGAGGACGGGCCGACGTTGTTGGCCTCCAGCTTGGCCAGGTAGTCCAGCGCGCCCTGGTCGCCGTAGACGTGCTTGAGCTGCAACAGGACCGCGGTGCCGTCACCGGCCTGGCCGGGCGTGGAGTACTGGAGCTTGCCCTTGAACCGCGGGTCCAGCAGGTCCTGCCACGACTTGGGCGCGGGCTGGGCCAGCTTGGGGTTGTAGATGAAGTCCAGGTAGTTGTTGACGACCGCGGTGTACTTGCCGGTCTTGTCGGTCACCTTGTCGGCGTCGGCGGGCGTGTAGTCGGCGAGCAGGCCGGCCTTCGCGGCGCGCTGGATGAACGGCGGCAGCGTCACCAGGACGTCGGCCTGCGGGTTGGCCTTCTCCCGCTCGGCGCGGGTGACGACCTCGCCCGAGCCGCTCTCCACGAGCTGGACGGTGATGCCGGTCTTGGCCTTGAACTCCTCGGCGCGCTTGCCGTACCAGCCCGCCAGGCCGTCCACGGTGTAGACGGTGACGGTCTGGTCGGCGGGGGCGCTGCCGCCCGCGGTGCCGCCGCAGGCGGCGGTGAGCAGCAGGAGCCCGACGGCGAGAACCTTGCGCAGCATGGCTTTCTTACCCTTCGAGGACGGCGGGGAGGTCGCGGATCGAGTCGAGGACGTGGGTCGCGCCCGCACCAGCCAACTCGGCGCGGGTCCCGGCCCCGGTGAGCACGCCCGCCACCACGCGGGCGCCCGCACGCAGGCCGGAGAGCACGTCGGAGGGGGTGTCGCCGACGACCGCCACCTCGCGGACGTCGGTCAGCCCGAGCCCGAGCACGGCGGCGAGCACCATGTCCGGGTACGGCCGACCGCGGCCGGCTTGCGCCGGGGTGGTCGTGAAGTCGGCCAGGTCGGTCCAGCCGAGGGCGGCCAGGATCCGTTCCTGGGTGGTGCGGGCGAAGCCGGTGGTGAAGGCGACCTTCACGCCCCTCGAACGAAGGTCGGTGATCACCTGCTCGGCACCGGGCACCGGCGTGCAGTGGCCGTCGTCGACGAGACCGGCGTAGGCCTCTTCGAACGCCGTGTTCGCGCGCTGGGCCAGGGTTTCGTCGTGCAGCAGGTCGCGGAACACCGTGATCTTGGACTGCCCCATGGTGGCGCGGACGTGGTCCACCATCGCGGGGGTGGCGTCGGGCAGCGCGGCGTGGAAGGCGCGCTCCACCAGCCCGTCGTCCAGCACGGTCGTGCCGGCCATGTCGAGCACCGCCAGGGCGATCACAGGCCCACCGCCTCGGCCGTGTCGAACCCGATGGCCGGCGAACACGTCATGCCGCGCCCGCCGGGCCCGGTCACCAGCCACACACCGGGCTCGACCTCGCGGCGGTGCACGACCTGGGTGGTGTCGCGGCACTGGGCGTAGACGCCGGCCCACCGGCGGGCGACGCGCGGCAGCGGGCGGCCCAGGACGGCTTCGGCGACCTCGGTCAGGTGCCGGTACGGCTCGTCCTCGGTGTCGAACGGGAACGGCTCGTCGTAGGCGTGGGTGTCGCCGATGGTCAGCCCGCCGTCCGCGCGCTGGACGACCAGCAGTTGCATGGCGTGCTCGCGGGCGGTTTCCGGCTGGGGCTGCTCGCGGTTGAGCGCGTCCAGCGCGGTGCCCCGGTAGGCCGGGTAGTAGCGGAAGCTGTCGCCGTCGGCCACGGAGGTCGTCAGCGCTTCGCCCAGCGGCTCGGTCTGCATCATCTGGAGCCGGACGCGGCGCACCGGCACGTCCCCGGCGATCTCGCGGACCAGCCCGCCCAGCCACGCGCCAGTGCAGAGGATCACCACGTCCCCGCGGTGCTGATCCCCCTGGTCGTCGACCACCTTGCCCCGGGTCACGGATCGCACCTCACGCCCCGGCAGCCAGGTGTACCGCCCGGACGCCTCCAGCGCCGCCCGCAACGCCGGCTGGGCCACCCTCGGCTCCACGGCCGCGTCCCGCTCGCACCAGAGCGCAGCTTCGAAGTCCCCCCGCAAGGCCGGGTTCAGCCGCCGAGCCTCTTCGACGTCGAGGAGCTTCAGCCCACGCTCGGCGGCGTCGTCCCGGGCAACGGTCTGCTCGGCGACTCGGACTTCCAGTGGCGTCCGCAAGACCGTCAGCGACCCGTTGGCCCGGAACCCGAGCCCCGGCACCCGCTCCCCGATCCGCTCCCACAGCTCCCGGGCGCGCAAGGCGGTGTCCAACTCCACCCCCGCCGCGCGCCCGCCGACCCAGACGAGGCCGAAGTTGCGCACCGAGGCTCCCCGGGCCTCGGGTTCCCGTTCCAGCTGGACCACTTCGTGACCGCGTTCGACGGCCTGCCAGGCGTGCATGGTCCCGAGCACGCCGCCACCGACAATGAGCACTCGCACGCCGGGAACGGTGCGTTGTCGCAGCGAACCGGCCATGTCTGCTCAGGAACGCGCAGATGAACTCCACATGTGGACTAGATGAGTTACCGCTCTGTTATCTGGCGGCTGAACTCCATGACCCAGTTGGACTCCCACGTCACGCCGCCGTCAGCGGAGAACTCCTGCTCCCAGCGCGCCGACGTGGGCGTGATGTCGGACCAGATGAAGTGCGCCTTGATCGGCCTGCCGTCGTGCTCGTCGTCGCCGTAGAAGTCGCCGCGCCCGTTGGCGAAGGTGCCCACGACCGGCGGGAACAGCACGCCGGTGCGGCTGTTGGCCCAGTAGATCGACCACTCCCGCCGCTCGACGTCGAACAGGCGGAGCGTGTAGCCGCGGCTGCCCAAGGTCGGGAAGACGATCTCCTCGGTGGTGCCGCCGCCACCGAAGATGCTCGCGCAGGTCGTGCTGCCCGGGAACTCCTCCCAGTCGTCGCTGCCGGCGAACAGCGTCTTGAGGCGCCGGTTGACCACGTTCCAAGAACCGATGAAGAAGTCGAAGTCGTTCACGGGAACGATCCTCGGCGGGCACCCCTGACATCTTCTGTCAGTGGTGCCGCGCATACTTCGTCCGGTGCGCGCGAGCCGACTGTTGTCCCTGGTCCTGCTGCTTCAAGACCGCGGCTTGCTGAGCGCGAACGCCCTGGCGCGGGAGCTGGGGGTAACCGCCCGGACCGTCTACCGGGACGTCGAGGCGCTGTCGGCGGCGGGCGTGCCGATCTACGCCGAACCCGGCCCGACCGGCGGCTACCGCCTGCTGGACGGCTACCGCACCCGGCTGACCGGCCTGACCGCGCAGGAGGCGGAGTCGCTGTTCCTCACCGGACTCCCCCAGCCCGCCGCCGAACTGGGCCTGGGCGCGCAGGTCGCCGCCGCCGAGCTGAAGCTGATGGCGGCCCTGCCCACGGCCTACCGCGAAGCGTCGACCCGCATCCGCCACCGGTTCCACCTCGACACCCCGGGCTGGTACCGGAAACCCGACGACGTGCCGCACCTGCTGACCATCGCCGAGGCGCTGTGGCAGGACCGCGCGGTCGAGGTGGAGTACCGGCGCTGGAGCCCCGAACCGGGCGTGGTCACCCGCCGCCTGCACCCGCTCGGCCTCGTCCTCAAGGCCGGTGTCTGGTACCTGGTCGCCGCCAAGGACGACCAGCCGCGCACCTACCGCATCTCGTCCATCGAGAACGCCCGCCACCTGCCGGACACCTTCACCCGCCCGGACGGCTTCGCCCTGGCCGACTACTGGCGCGAGCAGGTCGAACGCTACGAGAGCGCACACGAAACGGAGGTCGCCGTCGTGCGCCTGTCACCGCGGGGCGCGACCGCCCTCGCCGACGTTCTCGGTCCCCGGGCCGCCGACCTGGCCACCCGCACGCTCTCCGCGCCGGACCCGACGGGGTGGCGCACGGCGGAGGTCCCGTTGGAGGACATCGCCCACGCCACCGCAGGCCTGCTCCGCCTGGGTGCGGACGTCCAAGTGCTCGCGCCGGCCGCCCTGGTCGCCCACGTGGCCGAGACCGTCCACGCGATGGCGCGGCTCTACCCGGTCAGCGACCCTCGGCCCGCAGCCGGGCCACGAAGCTGAACCTGTCGCCCCGGTACAGCGAGCGCACCCGCTCGATCGGCACGCCATCGTTGTCATGGGACACGCGGTGCAGCAGCAGCATCGGCAGCGCCGGGTTCGTGCCGATCAGCAACGCCTCGCGGGGCGTGGCCAGCACGGTCTCCACCCGTTCCTCGGCCTCCGCGAACACCACGCCCAGCCGGTTGGTCAGGCACGCGTACAACGACGTCGTCGGGTCGAAGACGTCCAGCAGCGTCGGGAACCGCGCCTCCGGCAGGTACGTGGACTCCAGCCCCACCCGCTCGTCGTCGGCCAGCAACACGCGCTCCAGGTGCACCACCTGGTCCCCGCGCTCGATGCGCAGGTCCCGCGCCAGCACGTCGTCCGCCGGCAGGTGCTCGACGGTGATCACGCTGCGCGCGGGGTCCACGCCCTGGCGGCGCATGCCCTCCGTGTAGCTCACCAGCGACAGCGGCTGCACCAGCTTCGGCGGGGCCACGTAGGTGCCCGAACCCTGCCGCCGCTGGAGCTTGCCCTCCAGCACCAGTTCGCCCACCGCCTGCCGCAGCGTCACCCGGGACACCGAGTAGCGCTCGGCCAACTCCCGCTCCGACGGCAGCGCCGTGCCCTCCCCCAGCGCCTCGATGAGCCACAGCAGCTCGGTCTTCACCGCGTAGTAGCGCGGGATGCGACCGTGCTCGGGGATACCGGCGCGGACCGGTCCGTCCGCTCGGTACTGGGGAGCGAAATGCGAAGCAGGCACCCGGCGAGCCTACGACCTCGAACCCGCCGGTCAGACCGCTATCGGGGTGGGTCGCACGTCACGGGGTGATCTTGGGCGGGTCCGGGATGGCGTAACCGGACTGGCCCACGTTGGCCTCCAGTGACCTGCGCCACTCGCCGGTGTTCATCATCTTCTGGACGGCCGCCGTCACCTTCGCCTTGCCGGCCGCGTCGCCGCGGCGGATGCCGATGCCGTACTTCTCCTCGCTGAACGGCTTCCCCACCACCCGCAGCAGTTCCGGGTTCTGCGCGGCGTAGCCGGCGAGGATCACGTCGTCGGTGGTGAGCGCGTCCACCTGCTCGGCCAGCAGGGCGGTGACGCAGTCGCTGAAGTTGGGGTAGTTCACCAGTTCCACGGATCGCGCGAACTGGTCCTTCACGTACTGGGCCGAGGTCGTGTTCTCCACCGAGCACAGCCTGATCCCGGCGGTGAGCGACTCCGGACCGGTGATCCGCGTGTCGGACAACCGGACCAGCAGGTCCTGACCGGCGATGAAGTACGGCCCGACGAAGTCGATCACCTCCTTGCGCTTCTCGGTGATCGAGTAGCTGGAGACCACGAGGTCCGCCTTGCCCTCGGTGAGCAGCTTCTCGCGCTGCGAGGGGGTGGCCTCGACGAAGTGGATCTTCGACTCGTCCGCGCCCAGCTCCTTGGCGACGTACCGCGCCACGTCGACGTCGAACCCCTTGTAGACGCCGTCCAGGCGGCGCACGCCGAGACCGGGCTGGTCGTAGGCGACGGCGATGGTCAGCTTGCCGGCCGTCGCCTTGCCGACGAGGGTCGTGTCGTCGCCGGCGGAGCACGAGGCCAGGACCAGGGCGGCGGAGCACGCCAGGGTGAGGGCGCGCAGCGGTGCCAGTGCCATTCTTCCCCTTTTCGGGTCCTCGAAAGTTGTCGGCAACCTAAGCGGCGAAAGTTTTTCGGTCCAGGGTCGAGGGGAAGATAGGGCGCAGTGGATCGGTCAAGGGTGACGGTTGCGTATCGACCGCGTTAGCGCTGTAACGGCCGGGGTCGGCGCACCGGCCCCGGCCGTCGCGGCGCTCAGCAGGTGACGTTCGGGTTGAACGCTGCGAACATCCCGTCCGGGTTGTGCTTCCACACCCACGCGTGCAGGTCGTAGTGCACCGGCATGCCCGGCTCGTGGCCCGGCATGGGGCCGTCGAACCCGACGCCGAACAGGGACGGCCGGTCGGAGTCGGTGGCGAGGTCGCCGTCCGCGTCGACCTGGAAGTACTCGACGGCCACCAGGCGCCGGCCGCCGCTCGGGGTGGGCGCGTAGACGAGCAGCTCGGGCTGTTCGGGGTCCAGCCCGGGGCCGGCGAGCGCGGGGTTGAGGTAGTGGTAGCCCATGCCCGGTACGCAGTCGCCGACCGGGATGTAGCCGGCGTCCAACGCGTTGGGCAGGTAGTGGTACTGGGCGGTGGCCGCACGGACCTTCGCCAGGTCGATCTGCACTTGCACGTCGCCCGGGTGCGCGCCGGCGGGCGCGGTGGACAGGCCCAGCGCGGCCAGCAAGGCGGCCGCGAGCACGGCGGTTCGCTTCATCGTTGTCTCCTCCCGACAAGGGTGAACAGGAGATCTCCGGGGCAAGCGCGCTATACGCGGAGTCGCGATGACCTCGGACCGCGTTACACCGTTCGGAGTACCGACTACCGGGCGCCACCCGGGGAGCGCAGGCGACGCGGACCGGTGTCGTGGCGGGACGGAGGCGGGCCCAGGGTCAGGCGAGCACTGGTCACGTAAGCGCCCGCCGCGCTGGCCAGGACGGGCTCCAGGGCCAGTTCGCGCACCTCGGGCAGGTCTTCGGCCAACGCGGCCAGGCGCAGGACGAGTTCCTCCAGCGCCGGGAGGTCGGCGGACTCCCCACCGCGATAACCGGCCAGCAGCGGCGCGGCCTTCGGGGCGCGGACCAGGGCGTGCGCGTCGGTCTCGGTCAGGGGGACGGCCCGGTAGGCGCGGTCGCCGAGCAGGTCGCTGACCAGACCGGACAGTCCGAAGGAGACCAGCGTGCCGAAGGACGGGTCGTCCTGGAGGCCCACCACGCACGAGATCCCCTTGGGGGCCATGCGCTGCACGTACACGTCCGGCCTCTCGGACACCTCGGCCAGCATGTCGTACGCCGAGCGCACGGCGTCCTCGCCTGCGAGGTCCAGGCGGACGCCGACCAGGTCGGTCCGGTGGCGCAGGCGTTCGTCCACCGACTTGACCGCCACCGGGTAACCCAGCTCCGCCGCCGCCGCGACGGCCTCGTCCGCCGACGACACCACCCGGAACGGCACCAGCTCCACGCCGTAGCACGCGAGCAGCCGCACGGCGGTCTCGTCGTCGACCCGGCGCTCCTCGGACAGGTGCAGCGAGTCGACCAACGCCTGCGCGGCCTCCGCGTCGATCCCTTCCGGACGGACGAAGTGGCCCTGCGGCGAGAAGCGCCACCGCGCGTAACGAGCCGCACGCGCCAACGCGAGCACCGCGCGTTCCGGGCTCGGGTAGGACGGCACCGAACCCCGACCGGGAGCGCCATCGGGACCGGGCACCGCCAGTTCGTCCGGCACGCCCTCCACCGCGAGGAACGTCGACACGATCGGCTTGGTCCCCGCGACCTCCCGCAGGGCACGGGCGAACGCCGCGCCCGGCACGGCCAGCGGCGGCACGAAGACGACCACCAGGGCGTCGGTGTCCGGGTTGGCCAACGCGTCCTGCACGGCCTTCGCGAACACCTCCGGCCCGGCCTGCGCGCCGACGTCCACGGGCGGGCCGGCCAGTTCCAGGCCCTGCGCGAGCGCGGTGTCCGCCGCCAGCAGGCCGATCGCCGTCGAGTTGCCCACCACCGACACGCGCGGCCCGGCCGGCAGGGGCTGGTGGGCCAGCAGCAGGGCCGTGTCGAACAACTGGGCCAGGGACTCCACGCGGATCACGCCGGCCTGTTCGAACAACGCCTGCACGCTCGATTCGTCCACCTGCACGCCCGTCGCCGCCAGCGCGGGGCTCACCGCGTGCCGGCCGGACTTGACCGCCACGATCGGCTTGGTGCGCCCCAGCCGGCGGGCCAGGCGGGCGAACTTGCGCGGGTTGCCGAACGACTCCAGGTACAGCAGCACGACGTCGGTGGCCGGGTCGGTCTCCCAGTACTGGAGCAGGTCGTTGCCGGACACGTCCGCCCGGTTGCCCGCCGACACGAACGTCGACAGGCCCAGCCCGCGTTCGGCCGCCGCCGCCAGGATCGCCGTGCCCAGCGCGCCGGACTGGCAGAAGAACCCGGTCCGGCCCCGGCCGGGGAGCCGGGGCGCGAGGGTCGCGTTGAGACGGACCGAGGGGTCGGTGTTGAGCACGCCCAAGGCGTTCGGGCCGACCACGCGCATCCCGTGCGCCCGCGCCTCGGCGGCCAGCCGGCGTTCCGCGCTCAACCCGCCCGGCCCGGTCTCGCCGAACCCGGACGTCACCACGACCAGCGCCTTCACGCCCTTGGCCAGGCAGGCGTCCATCACGTCGTCCACGCCCGCCGCCGGCACCGCGACCACGGCGAGGTCCACGTCGTCGGGGATGTCCAGCACCGACGGGTACGCCCGCACCCCGCGCACCGACCGGTGCTCGGCGTTGACCGGGTAGACCGGGCCGTGGAAGACGCCCTCCAGCAGGTTCGTCAGGACCGCGTGACCGATCTTGGTCGGGTCCGTGGACGCACCGATCACCGCCACGGATCGGGGGTGCAGCAGGTTGTGCACGCTGCGCGCCTCGGCGGCCTGCTCCCGCGCCCGCGCCACCGCCACCGACTCCTCGGTCGGGTCGATGTCGAACTCGAGGTGCAGCGCGCCCTCCTCGAACGCGCGGCTGACCTTGTAGCCGGCGTCCCGGAACACCCGCACCATCTGGCCGTTCTCGGCGAGCACCTCGGCGGTGAACCGGCTCAGGCCCCGCTCGCGGGCCGCCGCCGCCAGGTGCTCCAGCAGGATCGACCCGAGTCCCCGGCCCTGGTGCTCGTCCTCCACGACGAACGCGACCTCGGCGCTGCCCCCGCCGCCGAGCCGGTCGTAGCGGCCCACGGCCACGATGTCGTCACCCAGGAGCGCGACGAACGCCACCCGATCGGCGTGGTCGACGGTGGTGAACCGCTCGACGTCCCGCTTCGGCATCCGCGGGTACGGCCCGAAGTAGCGGAAGTACCGCGTGCGCTCGGACAGCCGGCCGTGGAAGGCGAGCAGCTTCTCGCCGTCGTCGGGCGTGATCGGGCGCAGGTGGACGGTGCCGCCGTCGCTCAGGACGACGTCGGCCTCCCAGGTCCGCGGGTAGTCGTACGGGTCCACCGGGCGTCAGTCCCTCGGGTCGTCGGGGTCCAGGCCGTGCAGCGGGAACACCGCGCGGCGCGTCTCGCGGATCGCGGCGTCCAGCGGGGTGTCCGCGTCGCCGCCCCACCGCTCGAAGGTCACGTCGGCGTCGTCGGACATGGTGGACGGGATCGGCCAGTTCGGCGCGCGCCCGCTCGTGTCGGCGACCCAGTCGGCGGGCAGCGGGGTCGCCGGGTCGACGTCCCGGTCCAGCACGGTGGCCAGCAGGTGCGTCCACGACCGGGGCACGACCCGGACCAGCTCGTACCCGCCGCCGCCCAGCGCGAGCCAGTGGCCGCCGGTGATCTCCTCGGCCAGGTCGCGGAAGGTCCGGTAGATCGCGCGGTGCCCGTCGACGGACAGCGCCAGGTCGGCCAGCGGGTCCTCGCGGTGGGTGTCCACGCCGCACTGGGTGACCAGGATGCGCGGCCGGAAACTCCGCAGCAGCGCCGGGACGACGGCGTGGAAGGCGCGCAGCCAGCCCGGGTCGCGGGTGCCCGGCGGCAGGGGCAGGTTGACGGCGGTGCCCTCCGCGCCCGGTCCGCCCAGCTCCGAGGGGCGTCCGGTGCCCGGCCACAGGCTGAGCGGGTTCTGGTGCAGGGAGATGGTGAGGACGCGGGGGTCGTCGTAGAAGGCGTCCTGGACGCCGTCGCCGTGGTGGACGTCGGAGTCGAGGTAGGCGATGCGGTCGAAGCCGTTGTCCAGCAGCCACGAGATCGCGACCGAGCAGTCGTTGTAGACGCAGAAGCCGGCGGCGTGGTCGCGCATGGCGTGGTGCAGCCCGCCCGCGATGTTGACCGCCCGCTTGGCCCGACCGGAGGCGATCTCCCGGGCCGCCGCCAGCGAACCGCCCACGACCAGCGCGGACGCCTCGTGCATCCGCTCGAACACCGGGTTGTCGGCGGTGCCCAGGCCGTGGCCGACGTCCCACGCGGCCATCGGCGCGGCCTGCACGGCGGACAGGTAGGACGGCTCGTGGACCCGTTCGATCTCGGCGTCGGTGGCGGGCGCGGGGACGACGGGGGTGATCCCGTCGAGGACGCCCAGGGCGGTCGCGAGCTTGATCGTCAGGTCCAGCCGGACCGGGTTCAGCGGGTGGTCGCCGCCCAAGTCGTACGCGAGGAACGACTCGTCCCACACGACGGCAGCGGTGACTTCTTCGGCGCCCATGAATCGCAACCTAACCCACGGGACGGATCAACAGGTCTTAGAGTCTGCCGCGACGAGCAGGGGCGGAAAGCGGCCATCGAAGGTGGAACCCCGCGCGTCGGAACGGGGTCAGACAGGACATGCGACGCTCCACCACCCTCACGGCCACGCTGGCGCTGGCCCTCCTGCTCGGCCTCTCCGCGTGCGCCACGACGGTCACCGGCTCCGCGAAGCCGGCCGCGGGCGGGACGAGCGCCGGCAAGACCACGTCCGGCAAGCCCAGCTCGACCAAGACCTCCACCAGCGGCAAGAAGACCGCCGTGAGCACCACCGTGACCAAGCCCGGCAGCTCCACGGGCGACAACCTCAAGATCGGCACGCGCAAGAAGTCCGAGGGCTACGACAGCTGCGACCTGCTGACGCCCGAGGAGGTCGCGGCGGCCGTGGGCGCGCAGAAGGCCGGCGACAAGGGGTGCGTGCAGAGCACCGAGGACCCCTTCACGCTGGTGCTGTTCCGCGTCGGGTTCGACTTCCACGAGGGCGACGCGCGCGAGTTCGAGGTCGGCGGCAACACCGCGTACGAGGTGAAGGAGGACGGCTCCTGCACCGTGGTGGTGGTGCTCGACCAGCCCCAGACCGCCGGGCTGATCCCCGCCTTCACCGCGAACGTGACGCCCTTCGACGAGGGCGGCAACCCGTGCGATGCCGCCCTCAAGCTCGCTCAGAAGGGCTTCGAGAAGATCCCCAACGCTTAGGGGTTCGGACCCGTCGCCAGAGGACGTGACGGGTCCACGCACCAGTGCGACCACGAGCCCGCGTACAGCTCGGCGGGCTGGTCCGGGGTGGTGATCCCGGCCGCTTCGAGGGCCAACACGACCGACGACGCCGTCACGCCCGACCCGCAGTAAGCGCCCACGCGCACACCGTCACGCACGCCCAGCGCCTGGAACCGCTGCGCCAGCGCCGCCGCGCCCTGCCACCGGCCGTCCTCGCCGACGTGCTCGGTGGACGGCGCGTTCAAAGCCCCGGGGATGTGCCCGGCGCGCGGGTCCACCGGCTCGGTCTCGCCGCGGTAGCGCGCGGCGGCGCGGGCGTCGAGCAGGACGCCCTCGCGGGCCAGGGCGGCGGCCTCGTCGGCGTCCACCACGGGCATCGCGCCGGGCTTGACCACGATGTCGCCCTCGGTGGCCGCGGGGACCTCCGTCGTCACCGGCCGGCCCTCCGCGACCCACGCCGCGAACCCGCCGTCCAGCACGGCCACCTCGCGGTGCCCGGCCCAGCGCAGCAGCCACCACAAGCGGGCCGCGACCGAGCCGTCACCCCCGTCGTACGCCACGACCGGGTGACCTTGGTCGATCCCGATCGAGCGAAGCACGCGCTGCAGGTCGTCGGGGTCGGGCAGCGGGTGCCGCCCGCCGGCGCCGGGCGCGGCGGACAGGTCGGTGTCCAGGTCGAGGTAGTGCGCGCCGGGCAGGTGCCCGACCTCGTAGTCTTGGCGTCCGGGAGGTCCGCCCAGCCGCCAGCGCAGGTCCACCACGACCGGGCCGGCCGCGTCGGCGAGCGCGGCGGCCAGGGCTTCGGTGCTGATCAATGGATGCACGGCACCATCCTGCACCTTTCACCGGGCGACTAGCATTGGCACCATACGAAGGGGAGCGGGTGTGAACGACCTCATCGACACCACGGAGATGTACCTCCGCACGATCTACGAGCTCGAAGAAGAGGGCGTCGTGCCTCTGCGCGCCCGCATCGCCGAGCGGCTCGGCCAGAGCGGTCCCACGGTGAGCCAGACCGTGGGGCGGATGGAGCGCGACGGCCTGGTGGTCGTCGCCGACGACCGCCACCTGGAGCTGACCGAGCAGGGGCGCAACCTGGCCATCGCGGTCATGCGCAAGCACCGGCTCGCCGAACGCCTCCTGGTCGACATCATCGGCCTGGAGTGGGAGCACGTGCACAGCGAGGCGTGCCGCTGGGAGCACGTCATGAGCGAGGCCGTCGAGCGCAAGCTGGTCAAGCTCCTGGGCAACCCCACCACCTCCCCCTACGGCAACCCCATCCCCGGCCTGGACAAGCTGGGCGACGGCGAGCCCGCCCCGCCCGCGGAGGCCGACCTGGTCCGCGTGGACGAGGTGGCCCGGCGCGGCGGCGGTCGTGTCGAGGTGCGGCGGATCGCCGAGCACGTGCAGCTCGACCCGGACCTGATGGCCGAGCTGAAGGCGGCGGGCGTCGTGCCGGGCGGCACGGTCGAGGTCGACTCGATGGGCGGGGCGAAGGTGGTGCAGGTCCGCGGCAACGGCACGACGGCCGAGCTCGACCCGTCGGTGGCGCACGCGGTCCTGGTGCAGGCCAGGTGAGTTCGGGGCGGGAGCAAGGGCGGCGGGCCGCGGCGGCGTTCGGCCGCCTGCACGGCACCGCCCCGCACGGCGTGTGGTCGGCGCCCGGTCGGGTCAACCTGATCGGCGAGCACACCGACTACAACGACGGGTTCGTGCTGCCCTTCGCCCTGCCCCACCGCACGGCCGTCGCGGCGGCCCCGCGCGCCGACGGCCTGCTGACCGTGGCGACCCTCGGCGACGACGGCGGCGTGCAGCGCGCGGAACCGGTCGAGGTCGCGGCCCTGGAGCCCGGGGTCGTGACCGGGTGGCCCGCGTACGTGGCCGGGGTCGCCTGGGTGCTGCGCGGCGAGGGCGTGTCGTCCGGCGCGGACCTCGTCGTCGCCGGTGACGTGCCCGCCGGCGCCGGGCTGTCGTCGTCGCACGCGCTGGAGTGCGCGGTCGCCCTGGCCCTGCTGGGGCTGGCCGGGGTGCCCGAGGACCGGCCCGGGATCGCCCGCTGGGTGCAGCGGGCGGAGAACGACTTCGTGGGCGCGCCGACCGGTCTGCTGGACCAGACCGCGTCGCTGCTGTGCACCGAGGCGCACGTGCTGTTCCTGGACGTCCGGTCGGGCAAGGCCGAGCAGGTGCCCTTCGACGCGGCGGCGTCCGGGCTGGAGGTGCTGGTCGTGGACACCCGCGCGCACCACTCCAACCTCGACGGCGGCTACGGCGAGCGGCGGGCCGGCTGCGAGGAGGCGGCGGCGCTGCTGGGCGTGCCCGCGCTGCGGGACGTCGAGCTGACCGAGCTGGACGAGGTGTCGGACCGGCTGCCCGAGCGGCTGCGGCCGTTGGTGCGGCACGTGGTCACGGAGAACGAGCGCGTGCTGCGCTCGGTGGAGATGCTGCGCGCGGACGACGTGGCGGGCCTGGGGCCGCTGCTGACCGCGTCGCACGAGAGCCTGCGCGACGACTACCGGGTGTCCTGCCCGGAACTGGACGTCGCGGTGGACGCCGCCCTGGCCGCGGGCGCGCTGGGCGCGCGCATGGTGGGCGGCGGGTTCGGCGGGTCGGCGATCGCGCTGACGCCCGTCGACCGGCACGACGAGGTGGTGCGGGGCGTGCTCGCGGCGTTCGCGCGGCGCGGCCTGACCACCCCGAGGACCTTCACGGCCGTGCCCTCGGCGGGCGCGGGGCGCGACGAATAAGAGGAAAGCGGGGATCACGGTGAAGCTGCTCGTGACGGGCGGTGCTGGGTACGTCGGCAGCGTGTGCGCGGCTCGACTGGTCGAGGCGGGACACGAGGTGGTCGTGCTCGACGACCTGTCGACCGGGCACGCCGACGCCGTTCCCGACGGGGTGCGGCTCATCGAGGCCGACATCAACGACGTCATCGACGAGGTGCTGGCCGAGGGCTACGACGGCGTGCTGCACTTCGCCGCCAAGTCGCTGGTCGGCGAGTCCATGGAGGACCCGGCCAAGTACTGGCACGGCAACGTCGGCACGGCGCTGAAGCTGCTGGACGCGATGCTGGCGCACGGCACCCCGCGCCTGGTGTTCTCCTCGACCGCGGCCTGCTACGGCGAGCCCGACGAGGTGCCGATCCTGGAGACCGCGCCCACCCGGCCGACCAACACCTACGGCGCGACCAAGCTGGCCATCGACCACGCCATCACCGGGTACGCGGCGGCGCACGGCCTGGCGGCGGTGTCCCTGCGGTACTTCAACGTGGCCGGCGCGTACGGGCGGTTCGGCGAGCGGCACGCCACCGAGACCCACCTGATCCCGATCGTGCTCCAGGTCGCGTCCGGGACGCGGGCGAAGGTCGCCATGTACGGCGACGACTACCCGACCGAGGACGGCACCTGCGTGCGCGACTACATCCACGTGGTCGACCTGGCCGACGCGCACGTCAAGGCGATCGGCGCGGCGACCGCGGGCGAGCACCGGATCTACAACCTGGGCAACGGTTTCGGCTTCACCGTCAAGCAGGTCATCGAGGCGTGCCGCGAGGTGACCGGCCACGAGATCCCGGCCGACGTGGCACCGCGCCGCGCCGGCGACCCGGCGGTGCTGGTGGCCTCCAGCGAGAAGGCGCGCACCGAGCTGGGCTGGAAGCCCGAGCGGGTCGACCTGGCCGGCATCGTCCGCGACGCGTGGGAGTTCACCCGGTCGCGGTCGCAGGGGGCCTGATGGGCGCGGCGATCTCGGCGGAGGACTTCGCCGACCTGACCGCGTACACCCGGATGCCGAGGGTGGGGTCGCTGGCCCTGTCCCCCGACGGCACGCGCCTGGTCGCGGTGGTGGCGGAGCTGTCCGCGGACGGCAAGACCTGGCAGGGCGCGCTGTGGGAGCTGGACCCGACCGGTCGGCGCCCCGCGCGGCGGCTGACCCGGGGCGCGAAGGGCGAGTCGAACCCGGTGTTCACACCCTCGGGTGACCTGCTGTTCCTGTCCGGGCGGCCGAACCAGGAGGCCAAGCCCGGTGACACGGGCGTCGGCAAGGACAAGACCGCGCTGTGGCTCCTGCCGCCGGTCGGCGAGGCCAGGGAGCTGTTCCGCCCCGCCGGCGGTGTGGACCGGGTGGTCGTGTCGGGCGAGACCGGCACCCTGCTGCTGACCGCCGGCGCACACCCCGGCGGCGAGTTCGGCCACGACGGCGACCTGCGCAAGGCCCGTGAGGACGCCGGGGTGACGGCGATCCTGCACGAGTCCTACCCGGTCCGGTACTGGGACTCCGACCTCGGCCCCGCCTATCCGCGCCTCCTCACCGGCACCTTGGACGCCGAACACCCGGACTCCGGGCGCTTGGACACCGCCGACCTGGTGGACCTGACGCCGGAGTCCGCCACCCGCCTGGACGACGCGGCGGCGATCAGCCCGGACGGCCGCTGGGTCGTGCACACCGAGCGGGTCGAGGTGAGCGCGTCCTACGGGGCTCGCGTGCGGCTGCGGCTGGTGGCGGCGGACGGGTCGTCCGGCCGGGTCCTGGCCGACCAGGACGGGCACTCGTTCATGCAGGTCGCGTTCCTGCCCGACTCCTCCGGCGTGGTCGCGGTGCGCGCGCTGGAGTCCACCGCCGACCGGGTGTGGCGCAACACGCTGGTGCGGATCTCGCTGACCGGCGAGATCACCGAACTGGCGGCGGACCTGGTCGAGGAGGTCGAGCACCCGGTCGTCGCGCCGGACGGCCGCGCCGTGTACTTCACCGCCGCCCAGCGCGGGCACCAGCCGATCTTCCGGCTGGACCTGGCGACGTCGGAGGTCGTGCGGCTGACCGCGTCCGGCGCGTACACCGAGGTCATCGTGGGTCGCGACCACGTGTACGCGCTGCGCAGCGCGTGGGACCACCCGCCGCAGCCGGTGCGCCTGGAGCTGGAGGGTGCCGACCAGGAGCCGGTCGCCCTGCCCGCACCCGGTGCCGTGGCGTCCCTGCCCGGCACGCTGACCGAGGTGTCGACCGTCGTCGAGGACGGCCGGACCGTGCGGGCGTGGCTCGTGCTGCCGTCGAACTGCTCGGCGGACAACCCCGCGCCGTTGCTGCTGTGGGTGCACGGCGGTCCGATCATGAGCTGGAACGCGTGGAGCTGGCGGTGGAACCCGTGGCTGATGGCCGCGCGGGGCTACGCCGTGCTGCTGCCGGACCCGGCGCTGTCGCTGGGGTACGGGCAGGAGTTCATCCAGGCCGGGTGGGGCAGCTGGGGCGCCAAGCCGTACACGGACCTGATGGCGATCACCGACGTCACCGTGCGGCGACCGGACGTCGACGACAGCCGGACCGCCGCGATGGGCGGGTCGTTCGGCGGGTACATGGCCAACTGGATCGCCACGCAGACCGACCGCTTCAAGGCGATCGTGACCCACGCGTCGCTGTGGCACCTGGACGCGTTCACCGGGACCACGGACGCCTCGTACTACTGGATCCGGGAGGTCGGCGACCCGCAGCACGACGACGAGCGCGTGCGCGCGAACTCACCGCACCTGCGGGTGGCCGACATCAAGACGCCGATGCTGGTCATCCACGGCGACAAGGACTACCGAGTCCCGGTCGGCGAGGGCCAGCGCTTGTTCTTCGACCTGGTGCGACACGGGGTGCCGGCGAAGTTCCTGTACTTCCCGACCGAGAACCACTGGATCCTCACCCCGGGGAACACCAAGGTCTGGTACGAGACGATCTTCGCGTTCCTGGCCGAACACGTGCTCGGCGAACCCTGGCAACGCCCAGACCTGCTCTGACCCGCGCTGCCCGCGCCCGCTCCTCGGTGTGAGGGGCGGGCGCGGCGGCGTTGGTGGGTGTGGTGGGGCGGCGCTGGCGGGTGAGGGGCGCGTTGGCGCGCGGGCGCGGCGGCAGGCACCAGCGGCGGCGGGCGGGCGGCGGCGGGCACCAACGGCGGCGGACGGGCGGCAGACACCAGCGGCGGCGGCCGGACGGCGGCCGGCACCAGCGGCGGCGGCCGGCACCAGCGGCGGGCGGCGGCGGGCGGCGGGCGTTGGCGCGCGGGGCGTTGGCTGGCGGGCCCGCGCTGGCTGGCGGGCGGGGCGTTGGTGGGCGGGTCTGGTCGCGGTTGGTTCGGCCGGCTCGGAAAAAATCTTGGGCGGCGGTGTCGAGAACTCGCGCGCGGCTCCGTCCCCGGTGCGAACGCGCCCCACAATGGGGGCGCACCGGTACCGAGGAGAACGACGATGGCCAAGTACCTCCTGCTCAAGCACTACCGCGGCGCCCCCACCCCGGTGAACGACGTGCCCATGGAGAAGTGGACGCCGGAGGAGATCTCCGCGCACATCCAGTACATGCGCGACTTCGCCGACCGGCTGGAGCAGACCGGCGAGTTCGTCGACGGCCAGGCGCTCGCCCCGGAGGGCACGTGGGTCCGCTACGACGGCGAGGGGCGTCCGCCGGTCACGGACGGGCCGTTCGCCGAGACCAAGGACCTCATCGCCGGGTGGATGATCATCGACGTGGACAGCTACGAGCGCGCGGTCGAGCTGGCCGGCGAGCTGTCGGCCGCGCCCGGTGCGGGTGGCAAGCCCATCCACGAGTGGCTGGAGCTGCGCCCCTTCTACGCGGTCCCGCCCACCGTCACCGAATGACGGCGACCGAAGACGGTGACCGGGTGACGGCGATCGACGAGGCCCTGATCCGGGGCCTCACGCCGACCGTGCTCGCGATCCTCGTCCGCCGCGGAGCCGACTTCGCGGCGGCCGAGGACGCCGTGCAGGACGCCCTGCTCGAAGCCGTCCGCACGTGGCCGACCGACCCGCCCCGCGACCCCAAGGGCTGGCTGGTGACGGTGGCGTGGCGCCGTTTCCTCGACACCACCCGGGCCGACAGCGCCCGCCGCCGTCGCGAGGACCAGGTGGAGGCCGAGGTCGAGCCCGGCCCCGCCACCGCGGTCGACGACACCCTCCAGTTGTACTTCCTGTGCGCGCACCCCTCCCTGACCCCGTCATCGGCGGTCGCCCTGACCCTCCGTGCCGTGGGCGGCCTGACCACCCGGCAGATCGCGCAGGCGTACCTGGTCCCCGAAGCGACCATGGCGCAGCGCATCAGCCGGGCCAAGCGCACCGTGTCCGGCGTGCGGCTCGACCAGCCCGGTGACGTGGCCACCGTGCTGCGCGTGCTGTACCTGGTCTTCAACGAGGGCTACACCGGCGACCTCGACCTGTCCGCCGAAGCCATCCGCCTGACCCGGCAACTGGCGGCCGTCATCGACCACCCGGAGGTGGCGGGCCTGCTGGCCCTGATGCTCCTCCACCACGCCCGCCGCGCGAGCCGGACAGCCGCCGACGGGAGCCTCATCCCCCTTTCCGAACAAGACCGAATCCTGTGGGACACCGCCTCCATCGCCGAGGGCGTGGAGATCCTGCAAGCCGCCCTCGCCCGCGACCGGTTGGGCGAGTTCCAGGCCCAGGCCGCCATCGCCGCCCTCCACGCCGACGCCCAGACCGCCGCCGAGACCGACTGGGTCCAGATCGTCGAGTGGTACGACGAACTGCTGCGCCTGACGGACAACCCGGTGGTCCGCCTCAACCGCGCCGTGGCGGTGGGCGAGGCCGACGGCCCCCAAGCCGGCCTGGCCGCCCTGGAGACCTGCGACCACACCCTCCCCCGCCACACCGCAGCCGCGGCCTACCTCCACGAACGAGCCGGCAACCTGACCACCGCCGCCCGCCTGTACGCGGAGGCCGCCCACAAGGCCCCCAACCTCCCCGAACGCGCCCACCTGACCCGCCAGGCCGCCCGCCTGAACGCCACCCTGAACGCCGCCCCGAAGGAGTAGGACGACGGCCGACCACCGATGGCGGGTCACGGATGGTGTCGGGGGCCGGCGTTGGCGGGTCGGTTGCGGCGCGGGGCGGGTGAGGCGGTGAGTGCTCCTTTCTGGTCAGGATTCGTCAGGGTGGAGGCCGGCTGCTCGTTCTGCCAGCTGGCGGACTGTGGCTGGGGGTAGTCCCTTTTCCAGTGCCATGTGCAGCAGGGTGGCCAGGCGGTGGTCTGCTTGGGCTTCCAGGGCCCGGTCCAAGGCGATGGACGCATAAGCGCCGTCGCCTCGGATGTAGGCCGAGAAAGCGAGCAGTGTCGCGGGTTCGGCTCGTTCCGGCAGTGGGCTGGCCCGGGTCAGTTCCGCCCACAGGGTTTCGGCATCGCGAGCGTGCTCGCCCACCGCGTACCCGAGGCTCGCGTCGCGGACGACCAGGTCCGACAAGGCGAATGTCAGGGCCGCCACCTCGGCATCCGTCAGCGGGCGTTTTCGGTCCCTGGCCCGGGTGATCTCGGCGTGGACCAGGGCGTGGTGGCGGCGCAGGGTGGTCGGGTCGTCGTGGGCCAGGGCGCGGTGTTCGGCCACCAGGCGGTCGAGCGCTTGTGAGCGGCGGGTCAGGTCCTCCTCGGGGTCCGGGTTGAGGGTGTCGGCGAGGCTGTCGCGGTTCGGGTAGGTGATCAAGCCCTTGGCCACCGACATCGCGGCCAGGGTGGTCGTGGTCGGGTCGGGCACGGTGCCCTCGTCGCCCAGGTCGTGGTAGTTGAACCACGGGGCGTCCTTGGCGGTCGCGGGGGTCCAGATCGCGCAGGTCACCGGCACGCCGACCTCCGCGAGCGAGGCCTCCACGTGGGCCACCAGGTGTTCCCGCGGCAGCCGTTCGGGCGGGTCGCCGCGGCCACCGCCGACCACCAGGGCCACCGCCCGGCGGCGGTTCGGGTACTGGCGCAGCGGTGCCGCCAGGTGGTCGGCGGCCCTGCGGTCGTGGACCGGGTCGGGCAGGTCGGCGCGCAGGGTCTGTTCGACGGACTGGCCCACCAGGACCACCAGCACCACCGACTCGGTCGGGTGGAAGCCGATCAGGTGCGGCAGGGCCGCGACCAGTTCTCCGGGAGTTCGCACGTCCCCGGCCACGTTCACGGAAGTGGTCATGCTTCGACTGTGCCGATCCGAAAAAGAAAAAGCCGGCGGGTCGAGCCGATCTGTGGACAACTTCGACTTGTCACCCGAAAGGGGCCACGAAAGTGAACGCCGCCCTGGCGCATAAAGCAGCCAGGGCGGCGCACAAAGGAGAAAAATCAGCAGTCAGGGGCAACACGGCCGTCTGAGCCGGTGTACACATAAGCGTCGGAGATGTACCCCGAACCGATGTTGTCCCACAGGTTCGTGGTGCCGTAAGTGCCGGTGATCGACTCCCCCACCGCCTGGCAGCGGATCGTCACCGTCGCGCCGTCCGCCACCGAACCGACGGCGGTGTAGTTCGTCCCGGGACCCGAGCGGATGGTCAGGGACGAGCCGCTGGTGTTGACCGTCCCGGTCGCCCCGCTGCACGAGTTTCGGCTGGTGTAGCTGCGGGTGCCCCAGTAGTAGGCCTGGGTCCCGTTGAACACCGCCTTCACGTCCGTGCCGTTGAGCCGCTGTTCGTAGTGCAGGTGCGGCCCCGTGGAACCGCCGGTGGAACCGACGTTGCCGATCTGCTGCCCGATCCGCACGGTCTGCCCCACGGACACCCGCTGCACGGACAGGTGCGCGTACCGGGTCCGCCAGCCACCGCCGTGGTCGATCTCGATCCACCGGCCGTAGCTGACGCTGCCCTCGTTCGCCACCCGGGTCACGGTGCCGCCCGCGGAGGCCACGACCGGGTCGCCGTCATCGTTGGTGCGGTTGAAGTCCACCGAGTTGGGCGGGCTGTGGTTGGTCCGGGTCTGCCCCTCCCAGACCTGCCCGCACGGGAACGGCAACTGGAAGGCCGGAGCCGCCACGGCCTCGCCCGCGGTGAGGGCGAGGCCGAAGAGCGGCGCGACGAGGGCGGTGACTAAGACGCGGCGCATCTGCCAACCTCCTTGACGACTGGGTGTGGTGATCGGACCACGCCCAGCCGTCTAGTGGAAGTCTAACGAGATGCCAACTTCGTGAATTACTTCCTAACCAACCGAACGGCGCAACGCCGCCGCGCCGCCGACCACGGGGAGTTCCACCGACGTCGAGGTCAGGTCGATGGACAGCCCGGCACCCGGCTTGGGCCGCAGGGTGTAGTCGTAGTCGCTGGAGATCAGCACGAACTCGACCGTGTGACCCGCCTTCACGATGTAGTCCTGCGGCTCAAGCTCCACCTCGACCCGGTACGTCTTACCAGGCGTGATGGGCTTGGTCCGGGACGGGTCCACCCGGTTCTGCGGGTCGGTCCACCCCCGCGTCACGATGTGGCTCGTGCCGTCCGGCGCCCGGTCCACCAGCAACGCCGTCACGTTGGCCGCGGGCCGGTCGAACGAGATCGCCAGGTTCACCCGGGCGACACCCGAAAGGCGTAGGTCCGTGGCCGTGCGCGAGGTCGCGTACGACAGACGGTTACCGGAGCTGGGCAGGTCCACCAGGTCGTCGGCGAGCTTGGACGAGTCGTCGCGCAAGGACTCCACCACCGGCTTGCCCGGAACGGCCGAGGACCGCAGCGCCCCCTTGGCCGAACCGCCGGCCCACGGGAACAGCCGCGCCGTGGACGTCCCCGGCGCCGGCCAGTCGGCCTCGTCGGTCCACGTCGTCTTGTCCTCGCGCTGGATGGTCGCCTTCGGCTCCTTCTCCACGCCGTTGTCGATCCCGTACAGGTAGTGCGAGAACCACCGGTTGATCGTGCGCCGCCACTCGACCGACCGCAGCGTGTCGGGGTCGGTGTGCCCGGACTGGTGCAGCCAGATCTTGTGCTCCACGCCGTACTTCTTCAGCGCCGAGTACCACTGCTCGACGTGCCGCAGCTTCACGTTCCAGTCGCTGAGGCCGTGCACGGCGAGCACCGCCGCCTTGACCTTCGAGGCGTCCTTGACGTAGTTCCGCTCGTCCCAGAACTCGCTGTAGTCACCGGTCACCCGGTCCTGCTTCCGGGCGAGCTCGGCGATCACCGGCTTGCAGATCTCGCGGTCGGCGCGCGTGTAGACGTACTCGGCGAGCACGTCCAGGTCCTCGCCCTGGAACGTGCCGGGCGCGACCACGGCCCCGTCCGCGCGGTAGTAGTCGTACCAGGAGGAAATGGCCGCAATGGGCACGATGGCCTTGAGCCCCTCGACACCGGTGGACGCCACGGCGTTGGGCAGGGTCCCGTTGTAGGACACGCCCATCATCGCGGTGTTGCCGGTGGTCCAGGTGGCCTTCACGTCGGCACCGGCGGCGTTGCGGGCCGTGGCGCGCCCGTTGAGCCAGTCCACGACCGCCTTGGACCCGATGGTCTCGTTGCGGCCGCCGGAGGTCGGGCAGCCCGAGGACTGACCGGTGCCCAGCGACTCCGCGTACACCATGGCGAAGCCGCGGGAGATGAAGTAGTCCTCGTACCGCCCCGACCGGATGGGGCCGGCGTTGGGACCGACGGCCACGGCGATGCGCTCGTCGGCCTGCGCCTTGAGCATCGAGCCGTCGCGCTTGTCGTAGCCGCCGTGCTTGTTGGGCACGTACAGCTCGACGTCGACGTTGTGGTTGGCCACGTCGTTGCCGCCGGAGAAGTACGGGCTGTTGAAGAACACCACGGGGACCTTCAGCCCCCGGTCGGTGGCCTTCTGGCGGACCACCTCGGTGTACACCTCGTCGTCCCGCCCGTCCCGGTCGCTGTCGACCGGCGCGCGGACCCACACGGATTCCTTGACCACGTCCTTCGGGTCGAAGACGGGTTGCGCCTCGCCGTCCTTGAAGACCGGGCCTTCCGCGGCCGTGCCGACCGCGGGCAGCGCTCCCAGGGGCAGCGTCACCAGAGCCGCCAGCACCGCGGCTCTCCGAACACCCTTCACGACAGTTCCCCCATCATGTCCACGACAGGTCCGTGCAGACCCTTCCCCTGTGACGCAAGACGTGTCAAGTAGCTGTCAAGTCCACAGTGGACACTGGATCGACACCCGACGATCGGCGGCTTGACCAGCGCGGACCAGGTGTGCAGACTCGCCCGCGCCATGCGTGAATTCATCGCCGCGCTGCCCAAGGTGGAGCTGCACGTCCACCTCGTCGGGTCAGCCTCCCTCGACACCGTCCTCACCCTCGCCCGCCGGCACCCGCACCGCGGCGTGCCCACCGACGAGGCCGACCTGCGCGCGTTCTACGAGTTCACGGACTTCACCCACTTCATCGACGTCTACGCCAAGGTCAACGACCTGGTGACGACCGGCGACGACGTGGCCGCCCTGGTGGTGGGCCTGGCCGAGGAGCAGGCGCGGCGCAACGTCCGCTACGCCGAGGTGACGGTGAGCGCGACCAGCCACCTGCGGGCCGGCATCGCGCCCGACGAGCTGGACGAGGCCCTGACCTCCAGCCGGGCCGAGGCGTGGGAGAAGCACGGCGTCGAGCTGGCGTGGGTGTTCGACGTTCCCGGCACGTGGGATCGGGACTTCGGGCTCACCAGCGCCCGCTACGCCGTCGACCACCGCCCGCCGGGCACGGTCGGGTTCGGGTTGGGCGGGGCCGAGTCCGACGCGCCGCGCCGGGCGTTCCGGGAGGCGTTCGCACTGGCGCGGGAGGCAGGTCTCCGGTCGGTGCCGCACGCGGGCGAGACCACCGGTTCGGACCAGATCTGGGAGGCGGTGCGGGACCTGGGCGCGGAGCGGATCGGCCACGGCACCGCCGCCGTCCGCGACCCCGAGCTGCTGGCCCACCTGCGGGACAACGGGATCGTGCTGGAGGTGTGCCCGACCTCGAACCTGCGCACCGCCGCCGTGGCCCGGATCGAGGACCACCCGCTGCCGAAGCTGCTCGAAGCCGGGGTCCCGGTGACGCTGGCCACCGACGACCCCGGCATGTTCCACACCGACCTCAACGCCGAGTACCTGCTGTGCCACGAGCGGTTCGGCCTGGGCCGGGGCGAACTGGCGGACCTCGCCCGCGCGGGCGTGCACGCCAGTTTCGCCTCCCCGGACCGCAAGGCCGAACTCCTCGCCGCGATCACCGCAGTGGAACAGGGGTCCTGACCCGACCGCTCGCGACCGCCACGCCCAGCGCCGCCACCGCCATCAGCGCGGCGACCCAGTTGGGCGCGGTGTAGCCGAACCCGGCGTCGATGGCGGCGCCGCCGAGCCACGCGCCCGCCGCGTTGCCGAGGTTGAACGCGGCGATGTTCGCCGCCGAGGCCAACGCGGGCGCACCCTCGGCCTGCTGGAGCACCCGGCTCTGCAACGGGGCCACGGTCGCGAACCCGGCGACCCCGAGCAGACCGATGGTGACCGCGCCGAGCACCTGGGAGTGCGCGGTGACCACGAACACCGCCAGCACCACCGCCAGCACGGCCAGGATCGCGTACAGGCTGGGCATCAGGCTGCGGTCCGCCGCCCGGCCGCCGACCACGTTGCCCACGCACAGCCCGACGCCGAACAGCACCAGCAGCCACGTCACCGCGCCCGGCGAGAACCCGGCGACCTCGGTCATCATCGGCGCGATGTAGGTGAAGGACGCGAACACCGCGCCGAACCCCAGCGCCGTCGTGCCCAGCGCCAGCCACACCCCGGGACGCCGGAACACCGCCAGCTCGCCGCGCAGCCCGTCGGACGCCGGTTGCGGCGGCACCAGCAGCAGGATGCCCAGCAGGCCGACGACGCCGAGCAGGGTCACCGCCCAGAACGTGGACCGCCAGCCGAAGCCCTGGCCCAGCGCGGTGCCCACCGGCACGCCCAGCACGTTGGCGACGGTCAGACCGGTGAACATGAGCGCGATCGCCCGCGCCTGCCGGTCCGGCGCGACCAGCCCGGCCGCCACCACCGCGCCCACGCCGAAGAACGCCCCGTGGCACAGCGCCGCCACGACCCGTCCGGCCATCAGCAGCGGGTAGCTGTCGGCGACCGCGCACAGCAGGTTGCCGAGGATGAACAACACCATCAACCCGACCAGCAAGCGTTTGCGCGGCACGCGCGAGCCCAACGCCGTGATCAGCGGCGCGCCCACGACCACGCTCAACGCGTAGCCGGAGACGAGCAGTCCGGCGGACGGGATGGACACGTGGAGGTCACCCGCCACTTGCGGCAACAACCCCACGATGACGAACTCGGTCGTGCCGATGCCGAACGCGCCGAGGGCCAGCGCGACGAGTGCGAGTGGCATCTCTACCGCTCCCCCAGCCAGTCGGCGAGCTCGCCCAGGAGCACGCCGTACTCGTCCAGCACGCCGTCCATCAGCACGAACGCGTGGATGGTGCCCTTGAACTCGCGGAGCGTCACCGGGACGCCGGCGTCCGCGAGCTTGCGCGCGTAGCGCTCGCCGTCCGTGCGGACCACGTCGTACTCGGCGGTGGCGATGAAGGCGGGCGGTCCGGCGACGGTCTCGGCGCGCAGCGGGGCGGCCTGCGCGGTCGGTTCGCGGTCGCCCAGGTACTGCCGCCAGAACCAGCGCATCCCCTCGCGCTCCAGGCCGTAGCCGGTGGCGTTGTCCACGTAGGACTGTCCGGTGGAGTCGGTGTCCAATGGCGGGTAGATCAGGACCTGGAACTTGAGCCGGTCCCCGAACTCCTGCGCGATCGCCGCCGCGAGGGTGCCGCCGGCGCTGTCGCCCATGACGCCGACGCCGGCCACGTTCAAGTCCGCGGCGTGCTCCAGGAACCACTCCGTGGCGGCCCGGCAGTCGTCCAACGGCACGGGGAAGGGGTGTTCGGGTGCCTTCTGGTAGTTCACGGCGAAGACGGCGTGCCCGGTCGCGTTGGCGAGGGCGCGCAGGGCCACGTCGTAGACGTCCAGGTTGAGGATCACGAACCCGCTGCCGTGCAGGAACACGATGCCGGGGAACGGACCTTCGCCCGTCGCCGGGTAGTAGACGCGGGCCGGGAGGTCGGCGGTCGGACCGGGGACGAAGAGGTGTTCGACCCGGGCGTCCTGCCGAGGTCCCTGGAAGTCGAGGTAGCCGAGGCCGGCCTGACGGGCTTCGAACGGGGTGAGGGTCTCCAGGGGTGCCGCGCCGGCCATCTTGTCGAGGACCGCGCGGGCTTGGTCGTTCAGTGCCATGACCCGATCGTGCGCGCGTGTCACCCATAAGTCCAAGGCATAGATCTACTAGAGGATATAAACTCCACTCATGAGCTTGCGGCAGTTCGAATACCTGGTGACGGTCGTGGACGAAGGCTCCTTCACGCGGGCCGCCGAGCTGCTGCACGTCACCCAGCCGGCGCTGTCACACCAGATCAGGGCGTTGGAGAAGGCGGTGGGGACGCCCCTGCTGGACCGGCTCCCGCGCACCGTGCGGCTCACGCCGGCGGGACGGGCGTGGCTGCCGTTCGCCCGCCAGGCCCTGGCGGACGCGGAGCGAGCGTTGACGGCGGCCCGGCGCGCCGGCGGGCTGGAGTGCGGCGAGCTGCACGTGGCCACGGTGTACTCGCTGTCCCTGGGGGTGCTGCCGCCGGTGCTGCGCGAGTGGCGGGCGCGGCACCCGGACGTGCGGATCAGGCTGTTCGAGCACCGGCACGCCGACGAGCTGCGGGAGGCGATGGCCGAGGGCCAGGCGGACGTGGCCATCGGACCGGAACCGGCGAACTGGCCCGGGTTCGCGCACACCCTCGGCGTGGAGGAGTTCGTGGTGGTGGTGCCGGCGGACTCGGAGCTGCGGTCGCCGGTGGACCTGCGGGTGTTCGCCGACGAGGGGTGGGTGCACTACGCGCCGGGCAACGGGCTGGCGGACCTGGTGGACGCGGTGTGCCGGGAGCGCGGGTTCCAGCCGTGGGCGCGCGTGCGGACCGAGCAGACGGCGACGGCCCCGGTGCTGGCGGCGGCGGGACTGGGCCCGGCGCTGGTGCCGCGCAACGTGCTGCCGGAGGCGTTCGACGGGGTGGTCCTGCACGTCGACCCGCCGGTGCGGCGGTCGCTG
The DNA here is from genome assembly GCF_003634995.1 of Saccharothrix variisporea. Classification (GTDB taxonomy): domain Bacteria; phylum Actinomycetota; class Actinomycetes; order Mycobacteriales; family Pseudonocardiaceae; genus Actinosynnema; species Actinosynnema variisporeum. Next base: position 3,352,633 of record NZ_RBXR01000001.1, read on the forward strand.
GTCGCGTACTGCCACAAGGAGCCCGACCCGTTGACGCGGGCGTTCATCGCGCTGCTGGGCGAGGCAGGATGTGAGCTGTGAGGCTGGTGATCCTGGGCGGTGGCGGGTTCCGGGTGCCGTTGGTGCACCGGGCGCTGATGGGTGACGGGCTCGTGGACGAGCTGGTCCTGCACGACGTGGACGCCGCGCGGCTGGCCCGGGTGCGGGAAGTCCTGGCGGGGCCTCCGGCCCCCGGTTCCATCGTCCCACGGGGTACCGACAATTCGGGGCCACGCGTGTCAGCGACGACCGATCTCGAGGAGGCGTTGCAGGGGGCGGACTTCGTGTTCTCCGCCATTCGGGTCGGCGGGTTGGCCGGGCGGGCGATCGACGAGCAGGTCGCGCACGCGCACGGGGTGCTCGGGCAGGAGACCGTGGGCGCGGGCGGCATCGCGTACGGGCTGCGGACGGTGCCGGTGGCGCGGGAGATCGCGCGGAAAGTCGCCTTGGTGGCACCGGAGGCCTGGGTCATCAACTTCACCAACCCCGCCGGGCTGGTCACCGAGGCGATGGCCGAGCACCTCGGCGACCGGGTCATCGGGATCTGCGACTCGCCTTTCGGCCTGTGCCGCCGGGTGGAGCGAGCGTTGGGGGTCGAGAACGCGCGCTTCGACTACGCCGGGCTCAACCACCTCGGCTGGTTGCAAGGCGTTTATCTGGATGACGAGAACCTGTTGCCGCGTCTGCTGGACGACCCGGAAGCACTGCGGTCGTTCGAAGAGGGGCGGTTGTTCGGCGCGGAGTGGTTGCGCGCCTTGGGAGTCATCCCGAACGAGTACCTGCACTACTACTACGACACCCGTGAAGCCATGGGCGACGACCGGGGCGCGTTCCTGCTGCGCCAACAGAAGCGGTTCTACGACGGCGAAGTCGACTGGGAGACCACCCGGCTCGAACGCGAAGCCACCTACATGAAGCAGGAACGCGACTCGCTCGAAGGCGGCGGCTACGAGCACGTGGCCCTCAAGCTCATGCACGCCATCGCCAACGACGAACGAGCCACGCTCATCCTCAACGTCCGCGGCGGATTGTCCACTTTGGACTCGCGGGCGGTGGTCGAAGTGCCGTGCACGGTCGACAAGCGCGGTGCGAGGCCGAACCCGGTCAGCCCCCTGCCCGACCACGCCGCCGGGCTGGTGCAGACGATCAAGGCGATCGACCGGCTGGTCCTCGAAGGCACCTACCCGGCCGCGCTGAAGGCGTTCGGCCTGCACCCGCTGGTCGACTCCACCAAGACCGCGAAGAGCCTGCTGGACACGTACGTCGACCGCCACCCGGAGCTGGCCTACCTCAGGTGAGCCCGACCCAGGGCGTCCGCCCGGCGGGTGGTCTCCGGCAGCCGCACCGAGCACAGCCGCAGCACCTCGGCGCACGCCCGGTCGAGGTCGATCCGGTGCCCCACGGACACGAACACCGGCTTCACCCCGGCCCGCGTCCGCAACGCCCGCCCGACCACCTCGCCGTCGTCCACCAGGTCGGTTCCCGCGCCCCGCGCGTCGGCGGGCATCTCGAAGTGCCCCATCGGCGTCTTCGCCACCCCGACGCTGGGCAGGTCGGTCAGCACCCCGATGTGGCAGGCCAGGCCGAACCGGCGCGGGTGCGCGAGGCCCTGCCCGTCGCACACCAGCAGGTCCGGGCGCACGGTCAGCCGGTCCAGGGCTTCCAGCAGCGTCGGCAGCTCGCGGAAGGCGAAGAGGCCCGGCACGTAGGGGAAGTCGGCGACACCCGCCACCACCGCCGTGTCCACGGTCTCCAACGTCACCGCGTCCAGCACCACGACCGCCCCGACCACCCGGTCGTCGTCGGCGTAGGCGACGTCCAGCCCGGCCACGTGCCGCACCGCGAACCCCGGATCGGTCTCCGTGCGGACGAAGGCCCGCAGCCGCTCCTGTTCGGCGACCGCCTCCTCCGGGGTCACTCGTGCTTCACCGCGGCCCGGTGCGCGGCCAGCAGGTCCTCGCCGAAGTCGCCGGACCGCCTGCGCCACACGGTGTGCGCGTGGTTGGCGTCGTTGTCCGTGTTGTCGTACTCGATCAGCAGCTCCGGGCCCTGGATCCGGTAGTAGTGGCCCGCGCCGCGCGACGCCGAGCCCTGCCACGCGAAGTGCAGGCGGTCCAGGTCGAGCTGGTCGAACTCCTCGTCGGCGAGGTCGCTGTGCAGGCGGTCCAGGTAGTAGCGCACCAGGCCCACCAGCAGGCCGCGCGAGGCCCGGTCGAGCTGCGCCGGCGTGACGCCCTGCGGTTCGACGTCGCCGATCCGGGAGTCGTTGCCGGTGTAGAGGTCGGGTGGCGGCTGGTCGGACACCACGGCCAGGCCGCGCGCGGTGCGACCCATGCGGTCGAGCAGTTCGCGGGCCAGTTCCTCCTCCAGCCGCAGCGGCTGGGACACCGTCCGGCCCCGGTAGGTGACGCGCGCCGGGTTCGCGCCCAGGAAGAACGGTGTGGCCGAGACGCGGCCGTCGGCGACCACGACGCTCACCGACAGGTGGTGCCCCTCGACGCGCCAGCCCCACGGCTCGTCGGAGCCCGGTTCGCCGAGCAGGACGGTCCAGTAGTCGCCCTGGTGCCTGTCGCGCCGCCCGCCCTCGCGGTCGTCCAGCACGTCCTCCAGCGCCATCACGCCCGCGACCTGGGCGTAGGCGTGCGGGCTGAGCACGCACGCCAGCAACCCGTGCACGGCCTTGCGCTGGGTGCGGTCGAGATCGCCGAGGACCAGCCCGGGACGCGGTCCGGGTGTGTAGGCCCAGGTGCGGCGCAGGTCGTCGTCGGCGACGTCCCGCACCGCCGCCGCGCGCTGACCCTCGTCGAGCAGGTCGAGGAAGCGGCGGGTGGCCTCGGCGATCTCGTACAGCATCACTCGAACTTATATGCCTTCAGATCGCGCAGCAGCAGGTGGCAGTCCTTGATCGACCCGGAGGTGTCGCCCAGGGACCGGTAGATGCCCCACTTCGGGCGCAACCGGTCGCCCAGCCACGTGTCCACGCCGGTGCGGGTCTTGTCCAGCACGGTCGTGCCGCCGCTGCGCACGATCCACCGGACGCGGCCGGACGTGCCGTCGCCCACGCCGATCTCCACCACGGTGTCGATCCACTTGTTGTGCAGCGGGACGAGGTCGGTGTTGCCGACCAGCACGTTGCCTTCGACGACCTTGAACTCGATCTTCTGGACGCCGTTGGTGCGGCGCAACGACATGACGGTCACCGGGGAGGACCCGACGCCGGGCATCTTGGTCTGCATGATGTGCGTGAACGTTGTCGTCGCCTGTAGTGCGCTGGGGATGTACATGGAGTACGTGAAGCGCCAGGTCTCGCCCTGGTAGATGTTCACGTTCGCGCCGTTGGTCCGCATACCGGCGACTTCGTTGCGCTGTCGGTCCGTGGACGTGTCGCGGTCCCTTGTGTGCATGTCGAAGCGGTAGTCGGTGCCTTGCATGTAGATGTGCGTGACGCCGGGGTGCGAGTCCGCGCGATCGTCCTCGATGCTCTCGAACCCGTTCAGGCCGGTGGGGCTCCACTTGAGCCGCCACGTGGCCGCGTGTGCCACTCCACCCCCGATGAGCAGCGGCGATGCCGCGAGACCGGCCAACACTGAACGACGGGTGACTGCCACGTCGTCTCCTTCCACCACGAAGACACGCGGCGGTTTGGCAAGCTTCTTACCCAAGGGGGCGCGTTGACAAGAGCATTCCTGCGGTTTTGGGCCGCCGACACGGTGTCGTTGGTCGGCACGCACATCACCACGCTGGCGCTGGGGTTCCTGGCGATGGACGACCTGGGCGCGTCCGACCTCGAGGTCGGGCTGCTGCGGGCCGCGCCGTGGGTGCCGTACCTGCTGTTCGGCTTGATGGCCGGGGTGGTGGTGGACCGGTACCGGCGGCGGCCGATCCTGGTCGGGGCAGACCTGGCGCGGTGCGTCGTGCTGGGCCTGGTGCCGGTGCTGCACGCGGCCGGCGCGCTGACCCTGCCGGTGCTGTACGCGCTGGTCACGGTGTTCGGCGGGCTGTCGCTGGTGTACGACGCGGCGCACCAGTCGTTCCTGCCCAAGCTGGTGCCGGCGACCTGGCTGACCACCGCCAACGCCCGCATGGAGCAGACCCGGGCGACGGCCCAGTCCGCCGGGCCGACCGTCGCGGGCTGGTTGATCACGGCCGTGGGCGCCCCGGCGGCGATCCTGGTGGACGCCGTGTCCTACCTGGTGTCGGGGCTGGTGCTGGCGACGATCCGGGTGGAGGAGCAGGTCGTGCCGCCCGAACGCCGGAACCTGCGCCGCGAGCTGCGGGAGGGCCTGGCGTGGGTGTACCGGCACCCGGTGCTGCGCCCGCTGGCGGTCACGTCGCACGCGTGGTTCCTGTTCGCCGGGCTGGCGGCGACGGTGTTCCTGCTGTTCGGGCACGACGTGCTGGGGTTCTCGGCGTTCGAGCTGGGCATCGCGTTCGCGGTGGGCGGGGTCGGGACGGTGGTCGGCGCGTCCCTGTCCGACCGGGCGGTGGCGCTGCTGGGTGGTCCGGGCGGGGCGATCGTGCTGGGCCGGTGGCTGACGCCGGTGGCCTACGCGCTGGTGCCGTTCGCCGGTTCGACGGTGACCGGTCTGGTGCTGCTGTCGGCCGCGCAACTGGTGTGGGGGTTCGGCGTGGGCGTGGACAGCCCGCCGGAGATGGGGTACCGGCAGGCCATCACGCCCGACCACCTCCAGGGGCGCATGAACGCCACGATCCGGTCGCTGAACCGGGCCATGATCGTGGTCGGCGCGCCCCTGGGCGGACTGCTGGCGGACCTGGTCGGGCACCGCACGGCGCTGTGGGTGGCCGTGACGGGCCTGGTGGCGCAGGCGGTCCTGATCACCCGCTCCCCGGTCCGCACGGCCCGCGCTTAGGGCCAGGGGTCGAGCTCCGGGCGCGGCCCGGTGACCTCGCCCAGCGGCTCCCGCCCGGCCAGCCACAGCACCAGGTCGGTGGCCTCGCCGCGCAGCTCGTGCGGTTCGCCCGCGCCGATCGTCCACTTGCGACCCGGCGAGACCAGGGACAGCTGGACGCCGTCCGGGACGCGCGTGGCCAGGAAGTCCACCAGGTGCTCGCAGAACTCGGGCTCGAAGACCACCGGACCCAGGCCCAGGTCGAAGGTGTGGATCGCGACCTCGCGCCACACGGCGTAGGCGGTGCCCTCCATCGTGCCGTCGCGGTAGCCGACCGGGGTGGCCCAGTCCCGAACCTCTGACCAGGCCTTCTCCAGCCGTGCGACGGCCGCCGCGATCGCTTCCCGGTGCTCGGCCGCCGACCGGCCGGCGCGCTCCTCGATCGCCGCGTCCCGGGCGGGCCGCCCGCCCGGGTAGGGCTCCAGCTTGGTGCCCTCGTTCTCGGCCTGCCGCGCCATCGCCTCGGTCACGCCTTCGACGTGCGCGAGCACGTGGCCGCGCGTCCAGCCGGGCAGCACCGAGGGTTCGCGCGCCTGGTCGTCGGTCAGGTCGGCGACCCGCTCGGCGAGGCGGCGGTGCGCGGCCAGGGCGGCGGCGGTGATCGTCACGACTTCCCCCTAATGGATGGTGTGAGCTAACCCGTTAGGCAACCTAGCGGGTCGGCACCCCGAAGTCCATTAGGATGAGCAGGGTGAACCGCGCGCTGGAGTTCGCCGCCACGGTCCGGCACGACGGCCACGGCGGCATCGAGGACGCCCTGCCCACCGTGGCCGCGCTGGAGGCGTGGTCCGGCGTGCCGGCCACCGAGGCCCTGCTGCACGCCGTCCACGACCTGCGGTGGGCCGTGCGCTCCCTGATGGCTCACGCCTCCGCCGCGGGCACCCGCGTGGACACCCCGCACCTCCGCCCGCTGGACGAGGCCTTGGCCCTGGTCAACGCCGCCGCAGCCGCCGCCCCGAGAGCCGCCGAACTGCGCTGGGGCACCCCGCCGACCCTCCACCACGTCGACACGGCCACCCCCGGCGAACGCCTGCTGGCCGACCTGGCGACCGACACCATGGAACTCCTGGCCGGCGACCAAGCGCCTGACCTGCGGGCGTGCCCGTCCCCGAGGTGCATCCGCTTCTTCGTCCGCACCCACCCCAAACAGCAGTGGTGCAAACCCTCCTGCGGCAACCGAGCCCGAGTGAGCCGCCACTACCACCGCACCCGCGACTGACGGGTGCGGTGGTGGTGGTCAGCCCTGGACGATGTAGGCGGTCAGCTGGTCCTGGTCCTCTTCCAGTTGGCTGATGCGGCTCTTCACCACGTCGCCGATGCTCACGATGCCGACCAGCTGCCCGTCGGACACCACCGGCACGTGGCGGATGCGGCGTTCGGTCATCAGGACCGACAGGCTCTCCACCGAGTCCTTCGGCGAGCAGGTGTGGACCTCGGCCGTCATGATCTCCTCGACCGGGGCATCCAGCAGGCCCGGTCCGCGGTCGTGCAGGCGGCGCACGACGTCCCGCTCCGACACGATGCCCGCGATGCCGTCCGGTCCCACGACGACCATCGCGCCCACGTTGTGCTCGGCCAGCGCGGCTACCAGCTCCGCCACCGACGCTCTGGTCCCGACCGTCGCGACGGCCGAACCCTTGGTCCGCAGGACGTCAGCGATCCTCATGTGGCGCCTCCCTGATCCGAGCCAGATCCGGTGCTACCCGCCTCAGGCTAGTTCGCCCGGCGCTCGAACGGCAGATCATCCGCCCGAAGGGACCACCGCAATTGTGCGGCCGACGCGGTGATGCCCACCGCCGTGACCACGAGCAACGCGATGAGCGTCGGGGTGAATGCGCCGATCGTCGCAGCGAGCGCCGGCCCCGCCGAGAACCCCAGGGTGCGCAGCAGGGAGGTCAGGCCGCCGGACGTGCCGACCAGGTCCGGCGGGGTCTCGGCGAGGATCGCGGCGGCGTTGGGGCCCGCGAACAGGCCGTGCCCCACGCCCAGCACCGCGAGCCGCCAGACCAGGTCGACGGTCGGGGTCGTGGCGTCCACGGGCAGCAACAAGGCCGTGCCGACCAGGGCGACCACCGCGCCCGCGGCCGCGACCGGACGTGCGCCGAACCGGTCCGCCAGCACGCCGGCCAGCGGCGAGAACACCGCCATGCCCGCCGACATCGACAGCACCGCCACGCCGATGACCACCGCGGGCCGGTCGGCGATCAGGTAGGGCACGAGGAAGTTCAGCGCGGCGATGCCCACGATGATCAGCGGCATCGACACCAGGGCCAGGCTCAGCCGGGGCCGGCGCAGCATGTCCCGCACCGGCCGCGCCTCCGGCAGCCGCAGCCACACCACGAGCGCCACCACGGTCACCGGCAGCAGGTAGACGTGCACGAACAACGCCGTCGCCCCGACCCCGACGACCGCCGCCTCCAGCAGCAAGCGCTTGCCGGGCCACGGCAGCCCCTGCCCCGAGCGGGGGATGGTCCGCAGCCCGACCAGCACGGCCACCAGCACCACCGGCACGTTGATCAGGAACACCGACCGCCACCCGAACGCGTCGGTCAGCACCCCGCCCAACGCCGGCCCCGCGACCCCGCTCAACGGGATCAGCGTCAGCACCAGGCCCATCGCCCGCCCCCGGTGCCGCGGGTGGACCACCGCGCCGATCACCGGCATGGTCACCGCGCCGACCAACGCGCTGAACACGCCCTGCGCCGCCCGGCCCGCCAGCACCAGCTCGGCGGTCGGGGCCAGCGCGATCGCCAGGCTGGCCACGCCGAACCCGACGACCGACAGCACGAACGCGGGCCGGTGCCCCGCCCGGTCCAGCCACCGCCCGGCCGGGATGCTCAACGCCACCATCGGCAGGTTGTAGGCGTGCAGCACCCACTGGGTGACGGTCGGGCCCGCGCCCAGGTCCGCGCCCATCAGCGGCAACGCCACCACCACGGCGGTCAGGTCGAGCGACGCGAGCACCACCGACAGCGCCACCGCCAGCACCGCGCCCCAGCGGGTCATGCGCGCACCAACGCGGTGAGCAGGTCGGCCAACGCGGTGCGCAGGTCGTGGTCGAGCAGCCGGCCGTGCTCGTCGAACCGGCGGAACGCGTCCCCCACCCCCAGCTCTCCGTCGACCACCCGGGCGCCGGCGGCGGCCAGCACGCGGCGGGCGTCGGCCCGCGCGGTGACCGCGCCACGCGGACCCGGGCTCGCCCCGACGACCCCGGCGGGCTTGCCGGTCAGCACGGCCGCGCCGTACGGGCGGGACGCCCAGTCGAGTGCGTTTTTCAGCTGTCCGGGGAGGGAGTTGTTGTATTCGGGGGTGGCGATGAGCACCGCGTGCGCCTCGGCGACGGCCTTGCGCAGCCCGGTGACGGCTTCGCCCGGCGCCTCCTCGGCGTCCTCGTCGAACGGGGGCACGGCCGCCAGGTCGTCCCACACCAGCAGTTCCGCGCCGGGCGGCAGCTCGTGGCGGGCGGCGGCGAGGAGCCTGCGGTTGAACGACTCGCCGCGCAGGCTGCCCGCGATGCCCAGGATCGTGATCGTCATGCTGATGACGGTCGGTCTAAGGCGTGCGGCGGCACATCGGGCGACAGCCTTATTCGAACAGGCCCAACCGGTGTGCGGTGGCGGCGGCCTCGACGCGGTTGGCCACGCCGAGCTTGCCGAGGATGTTGGACACGTGCACGCTCGCGGTCTTCGCGGAGATGAACAGGCGTTCGGCGATCTCCCGGTTGGCCAGGCCGTCGGTGACCAGCCGCAGGATCTCCACCTCGCGGGCGGTCAGGCCGAAGCTGTTGCGCTTCGCGGTGCCCTCGCCGTTGAGGACCACGTGGGCGCGGCGCGCGAGGTCGGCGGCCCGCGACCGCAGGGGTGTCGCGCCGAGAGCGTCGGCCAGGGCGACCGCTCGGCGGAGGTGGTCGGAGTGGGCCTTCGGGTCCTGGGCGGCGTGGTCGAGCAGGGCGGAGGCGAGGTGGAAGGGCTGGTTCAGCGCCTCCCACGCGGGGATCGCCTCGGGCGAGCCCCGGTGGGTCAGCGACCACGCCCGCTGCACAGGACCGACCACCGGGAGCTCCGGACCACTCAGACCGACTCGGCGGGCGATCACGAGGAGGGGCCAGGCGAAGCGGGAGACGTGGGCGAGGTGCGGCAGGGACAGGGCCGGTGCCAGGACGTCCGCCGGGTCTTCGCCGCGTGCCAGGTGGGTTTCGGCGTCCAAGCGGGTCAGGAGCAACGGGTCTTGGGCGAAGCCGGAACCGACCAGGTCGCGGGCTCTCGCCACGGCCCACGCCGCCCGGTCGGGGTCACCTCGGTGCAGGTCCACGTAACCCTTGAGGCACAACAGGTGGGCGTGGTGGTTGGGCGGGGGCGCGTGGTCCAGGGCGTGGTCGGCGCAGTCCACGGCCTCGTCCCACCGGCCGGCCGCGACCAGGGCCATCGTCAGCGCCACCGCGTGGTCCACGCCCGCGGACCGGGCCAGGCCCAGTTCCCGCGCCGTCTGGATGCCCCGGCGGGCCAGGGCCTCGGCCCGGTCCAAGCGGCCGAACGCCTCGCACAGGGACGACTCCCAGCGCAGTGCGCGCAGCCGGACCTGGTGCGCGGCAACGGTTTCCGCGATCGCGGCGGCCTTGGCCAGGCGCGGGAGCTGGGCGTCCAGGTCGCCTTCGCGGGCGTCGAGCACCGCCAGCGTGATCAGGGCGGCGGCCTCGGACGGGTCGTCGCCGGCGTGGTGGGAGGCGGCCAGGGCCTGTTCGGCGACGGTCCGGGCCTCGTCCGGCGCGGGGACCTCCATGAGGCGACCGGCCAGCGAGTTGAGCAGGTAGCCGCGGATCGCGTGCCCGTCCGGGACGATGTCGACCGCGCGACGGTGGTCCTCCAGCGCCTCCGGGCGGCCCAGGCGGGCCAGCATGCGGGCGCGTTGCTCCAGCACGGCCGCGTACCGGATGCGCTCGGCATCGACGTCCAGGGCCGCCAGCAGTTCGGTGGTCAGTTCGAGACCGCGGGTGTCCTCGCCCGCCCGCCACGCGGCCTCGCCCGCGTTCTCCAGCACGGTGTTCCGGTCCACGTCCAGGTGACCGGCGTGGTCCCACAGGGTGAGGACGCGTTCCAGCATGGCCAGTTGTTCGGCGTAGGCGAGGGCGCGGCGGGCGGTGTCGGCGGCCCGCCACGCGGCTTCGGCGGCACCGGTCAGGTCACCGGCGGCGTGGCGGTGGTGGGTCAGTTCGGCGGCGGCGTCGGCGGGCAGGGCGCGCGCGTAGCGGGCGTGCAGGTCGGCCTTTTCGCCGGGCAGCAGGTCCGCGCACACCGCGTCCCGGATGAGGGCGTGCCGGAAGGCGTACCCGTCGCCGTCTGCGACCAGCACCCCACCGTCCACAGTGGACCGGATGGCGGAGGTGTCGACGACCTCGCTCAGCACGGCGTGGGAGACCCGCGCGCCACCGACCGCCGCCGCCCGCACGATCGCCACCGCGTCCGGCCCGAGCCGGTCCACCCGGCCCAGCAGCAGTTCCGCCAGCGACCGCCCGGCGGACCCGTCCAGCAGGGCTTCCACGAACAGCGGGTTGCCCGCGCTGCGGCGGAACACCGTGCGCGCGAACTCCGGATCGGGCTCCGCGCCCAGGATCTCCCGCAACTGCGCCCGGACGTCCCGCGCGGTCAGCCGCCCCACCTCGACCGCGCGCACCCACGGCACCCGCCCGAGCTCCGCCAGCACGGCCCGCAGCGGACGGCTGGTCTCGTCGGTCCGGTGGGTGACCACGATCAACGACCGCGGCACCGCGCGCTGGTTGCGCACCAGGAAGTCCAGCAGGTCGCGGCTGGACCGGTCGGCCCAGTGGGCGTCCTCCACGACCAGCACCACGGGCCGGTCCTCGGACAGCCGGGACAGCAGCGCCAGCACACCCTCGAACAGCCGAGGACGGGCCTCATCACCCGGACGTGCGTCCACCAACCCGGGCACCAACGGCGCGAGGGCGACCCGCTCCGCCTCGCTCAACTCGACCCCGCGCAACGCGGCGACGAACGGCGCGAACGGCAACCCGTCCAGCTCGACGCACCCGCCGACCAGCACGCGAGCGTCCAGCCCCGCGACGAAGTCCGCCACCAGCCGGGACTTCCCCACCCCGGCCTCGCCCCCGAGCACCACGGTCGCGGGCGGGTCGGCGAACGCCTCGACCAGCCGGGCCGTTTCCGCGCTCCGTCCGACGAGGACCGGACTCACCCGCTGCGCGCTCATGACGCCCCGAGCCTAACCGCTCCCCGCGCACGCCAAAAAACGCGCGCCGGAAATCCGCGCGCGAAAAATGCGGCACACCGCCGGCACCGTGTGATGAGCACGGTGCCGGCGGTGTCGAATGGCCGTCCCGCCCTTGGGGCGCTCAGCCGCCGTTGCGGCGGAAGAGCCTGCGCCCGACGAAGTTCGCCTGGTGCGGTTGGCCGGGGATCTTGTTCACGCCCGCGTTCTTCTGGGCGTGGCCGCGCCGTTCGCGGCGGTTGGGCACGTACTCCGGCTCGACGGACTCGGCCTGCTCGGGCTGCTCGCCGTCGACCGGGACGTTGGGCTGGTCGATCATGGGACCCCTCCTCAGGTGTGGCGTTGTCGCTGGTCAGCGACGCCGCATGGCGTACTGGCGCGGGTTGACGACGACGCGTCCCCCGCCGAAGCGCGGCTGGGCCGCACCCGGGGCACGACGGGCCTTCCGGTTGGTCGGCAAGCCGTCGTGTGGTGGTTCGTTGCGCATGGTGGGCATGCGACCGCCTCCTGACAGAAATTCGAGGCGTGCAAAGGCAGACGGCGTGAAAGAGCCGTCGAAGAGCCGCTAGGGCCACCAGGAAAGGGCGCTCAGCACGGGCACAGAGCCTCGCGTGCGGCGCGGGAGGAGGAATCCTCAGAGGTAGATCTGGAAGAACATGTCGATGACGTTAGCGCGTCCCCTCCGCACCTGCCAAGGTTTTTTCCGAGCGATCACCGTCACCACCCGATCGGGCCCGCGACCACCGCACCGCCGGACCCATCGCCAACGCCGCCGCCAGGAACAGCCCGCCCAGCGCGAGCCACCCCACCGCGCCGCCGCCGAGCACGAGCGTGGTCAGCAGCAGCGGGCCGACAGTGCGCGCCACGGCTGTGCCCGTGCCGTAGAAGCCCTGGTACTGGCCCTGCTTGTCGGCGGGCGCGAGCCCGAAGCCGATCTCCCACGACCCGGCGCCGTGGAACATCTCCCCCACGACCTGCACCGCCGCCCCCACCACGAGCACCGCCACCGCGACCCACGGGCCACGCCCCTCCGACAGCGCGAACACCCCGCACGACACCAGCAGCAGCACCCCGCCGCGCCGCACCGACCGCACCGCCGTGCGCAGGTCCGTCACCCCGCGCGCGAGCCGCACCTGCCCCACCACGACCGCGCCCGTGTTGAGCACGAACAGCGCGCCCACCACCCACGCGGGCGCCTCGGTCCGCTGCACGATCCACAGTGGAATGACCAGGCTGAGCATCGGCATGTACAGCAAGATGATCGCGTTCAACAACGCCACCACGGCATAGGGCCGGTCCCGCAACACACCCGCCCGCTTGGGCCCGGACACCCGCACCACGACCTCGGGCAACCCGAGCAGGACGACAGCGGCGACGAGGAAGCCGGCGGCGTCGACCGCGAACACCGCCAGGTACGCCGCCGGCGTGTCCAGGTGCAACGCGACCGCGCCCAGCCCGGCCCCGACCGCGAGGCCGGCGTTGAGCACCGACTGGAGGACCGCCCGCACCCGCGTCCGCCGCTCGGGCTCGACCAGCCCGGCCAGCAGCGCCTGCCGCGCGGCCTGCAACCCGCTCTGCCCGGAGGTGTAGACGCACGCCGCCGCGAGGAACGCCGGCAGTGACCGCACGACCAGGAACAACGCCAACGCGCCCGCCGTCACCACGGCCAGCGCGACCGCGATCCGCCGCGCCCCGAGCCGGTCGGCGAGCTGCCCCAGCGGCACCCCGGCCACCGCCCCGACCGCCCACGCCACCGTCAGGGCGAACCCGACCTGCGCCACGGACAGGCCGACGACCCGCGTGAAGAACAGCGCGGACGACACGTAGAACGCGCCATCGCCCACCGAGTTGACCGCCTGCGCCAGCGCGAGCCGCTTCGTCGTTCCCATGATCGCTACGCTAATCGGGTGATTGGCCCACGTGAAGCGCCAAGCCCACCTCGATTTCCTGGGCCAATCCGCGTAGCAGGGCCGTGTCAGGCCGGGAACAGGTCCGTGTCAGGACGCCCTCCGACAGTAGGCGCATGACAGCGATCAAAGCTTCGGGACTGCGGAAGTCCTACAAGGACAAGGCGGTGCTCGACGGCATCGACCTCGACGTCCCGGCCGGCACGGTGTTCTCCCTGCTCGGCCCGAACGGCGCCGGCAAGACCACGACGGTCAACGTCCTCACCACGCTGCTCAAGCCCGACGCCGGCAGCGTCCAGGTGGCCGGGCACGACATCGCCACCGAGACCAAGGCGGTGCGCGCGGCCATCGGCGTCACCGGCCAGTTCGCCTCCGCGGACGAGCTGCTGTCCGGCCGGGAGAACCTCCAGCTCATGGCGGACCTGCACCACCTGCCGGCCGCCGAGGCCAAGCGGGTCGTGGCGGACCTGCTCGGGCGCTTCGGGCTGGAGGAGGCGGCGGGCAAGCTCGCCTCGACCTACTCCGGCGGCATGCGCCGCAAGCTCGACCTGGCGATGACCCTGGTCGGCAAGCCGCGGATCGTCTTCCTGGACGAGCCGACCACCGGGCTGGACCCGCGCAGCCGCCGCACGATGTGGAGCACCGTCCGCGAGCTGGTGGCCGACGGCATGACCGTCTTCCTCACCACCCAGTACCTGGAGGAGGCCGACCAGCTCGCCGACCGGATCGCCGTGCTCGACCAGGGCAAGCTCGTCGCCGAGGGCACCCCGGCGCAGCTCAAGCGGCTCGTCCCCGGCGGCCACGTCCGGCTCCGGTTCGCCGACGCGACGAGCCTCGCCGCGGCGGCGCGGGTCCTGTCCGCCGGCACGCCCGACGAGGACGACCTGGTCCTGCGGGTGCCCAGCGACGGCGGCGCGAAGTCGTTGCGCGCCGTGCTGGACCGGCTCGACGAGTACGCGGTGGACGTCGAGGAGTTCACCGTGCACCTGCCCGACCTCGACGACGTCTTCCTCGCCCTCACCGGTCACTCGAACGACAAGGAGGCCTCGGTCCGATGAGCACCGACGCCGGCATCATGTTGCGCCGCAACGTCAAGCACACCCTGCGCAGCCCCGTCGCGCTGTTCAACGCGATCCTCATGCCGATCGTGCTGATGCTGATGTTCGTCTACGTCTTCGGTGACGCGTTCAACGTCGGCGCGGGCGTCAACTACATCGACTACGCCACCCCGGGCATGCTGATGATGACCCTCGGGTACGGGGTCGGCGCCACCGCCACCGCGGTGAACTCGGACATGACCAAGGGCATCATCAACCGGTTCAAAGTCATGGACGTCTCGCGCGGCGCGGTGCTGACCGGGCACGTGGTGTCCACAGTGGTCCGGACCGTGCTCGCCCTGGCGGCGGTCCTGGGCGTGGCGTTCCTGATGGGGTTCAGCCCTCAGGCCACCGCCGGCCAGTGGCTCGCGCTGACCGGTGTCCTGGTGCTGGCCACCGTCGCGATCGGGTGGCTCACCATCGCCCTGGGCATGGCGGCGAAGACCGTCGAGTCCGCCGGGTTCGCCACCGTGCCGCTGGTCATGCTGCCGTTCTTCAGCAGCGCGATCGTGCCCGCCGAGAAGATGGGACCCGGGGTCCGGCAGTTCGCGGAGTACCAGCCGTTCACGTCGATCATCGAGAGCGTGCGCGGCTACCTCGCCGGGACACCGTCCACCGGCCACACGATCGCGGCGGTCGCCTGGTGCGTGGGGCTCGCGCTCGTCGGCCACCTGTGGGCCCGGTCGACGTTCACCCGCCGAGCGTGACCGCCGCCAGTTCCCGCCAGTCCGCCCGCGCCCCCTCCGCCGTCGCCTCGGTGAACCGCTGGTCACCGAGGCGGCGGCGGACGGCGTCCTCGATCCGGGCCGCGTCCGGTTGGGACCGGTCCGCGAGGCCCAGCACGCCGGCGCTCGCGCCGAGCAGCCGGGCGGCCTGCTCGGGCTCGTCCGCGCGCAGCGCCAGGTCCGCGAGCCCGAGGAGCACCGGGGAGAGCGCGAGCGGGTACCCGGCCTGCACCGCCGCGGCGAACGCGGCGGCCCGGTGCCGGCGGGACTGCTCCAGGTCCTCGGCGAGGTAGCCCAGGAAGTCCTCGGTCATCGCGCGCATGGGCGGTTCGTCGGCCTTCTCGGCGAGCAGGGCCGTGGCGATGTCGAGCTCCCGGCGGGCCTGCTCTCCGTCCCCGTTCCAGCGGGCCAGTTCCGCCTTGGCCACGGCGAGGTCGGTCAAGGCGTCCGGCCAGGCGACCCGTTCCGCGAGGCGCTGGGCGGCGGCGAGGGCCGCCGCACTGGCGTCCTCGTCCCCCGTCAGCCAGTACAGCTGGGCCTGCCGGGCGCGCATCCGCACGGCGTCCTCCTGCGCGCCGACCTCGGTCACCACGGCGATCGCGTGCTCGAAGTGCTCACACGCCCGCTTGAACTCGCCGCGCATGGCGATCCGGTTGGCCAGCTCGGTCAGGGCGAACGACAGGCCCCACCGCTCCCCGATCGCGCGCATCCCGGCGAGCGCCGCTTCGAGGTCCGCGTCCGCCCCGGGCCCGCCGTCGCCGCTCATCATCCGCATCCGGCCCACTTGGAGCCGAGCCACCGAGCGCACCCACGGGTCCTCGTCGTCCAGCAGCGGCTCGTAGGCGGACAGAGCGTCCTGCGACGCCCGGAGCATCCGTTCCAGCGGGAGGACCAGCCGCACCGCCGGGTGCAGACCCGGGACCCGCTCGCTGATCTCGTGGACCTTGTGGATCCACTCGCGCGCGTGGTGCTGGTCGCTGCCCCGCCCGGCGGTCAGGAACGTGGTGACGAACGTGTAGACCATGGCGCGCACCTCGTCGGTGACCTCGCCCGGCACGCCGACCGCCGCCGTGACCAGCTCGCTGCCCTCGACCTTGTGCCCGCCCAGCCACCAGTACCAGGCCGCCGCCGCCGCGAGCCGCATCGCGCCCTGCGCGTCGCCGGCCGCGATCGCGCCCCGCATGGCCGCCGCGATGTTGTCGTGCTCGGGTTCGAGCACGGCCAGCCACTCCAGTTGCTCGGCGGCCCGCAGGTGCGGCTCGGCGGTCTCGGCCAGGTCGGTGAAGTGGGCGAGGTGCGCCCGGCGGGCCAGGTCGACCTCGCCGGCCTCCTCCAGCCGGTGCTGGGCGTACTCCTTGACCGTGCCGAGCATCCGGTAGCGGGGGACGTGGTCGCCGACCGTGACCACCAGCGACTTCTCGGTCAGCGCGGTGAGCAGCTCCAGCACGTCCTCCGGCTCGACCCCGCCGCCCGCGCACACCCGCTCGGCCGCCTCCAGGGTCGCGCCGCCGGCGAACACCGAGAGCCTCCGCAGGACGGTCCGCTCGGCGTCGGACAGCAGTTCCCAGCTCCAGTCGATCACCGCGCGCAGCGTCCGGTGCCTCGGCAACGCGGTGCGGCTGCCGCCGGTGAGCAGGCGGAACCGGTCGTCCAGGCGGTGGGCGAGCTGCTCGAGGGTCATCGTGCGCAACCGGGCGGCGGCCAGTTCGATGGCCAGCGGCATCCCGTCCAGCGCGCGGCACACCCGGGCCAGGGTGCGGGGGTCGGCCACCAGGTCCTTGCGCACCGCGCCGGCCCGGTCGCGCAGCAGCCGGACGGCCGGCGAGTCCTCGATCTCCCGCTCGTCGGCGCCCTCCGCGGGCAGCGCCAGCGGCACGACGTGCCACAACGCCTCGCCGGTGATGCCCAGCGGTTCCCGGCTCGTGGCGAGGACGCGCAGCCGGCGGCACTCGCCCAGCACCCGGTGCGCGAACGCGGCGGCCGACTCGATCACGTGCTCGCAGTTGTCCAGCACGAGCAGGGCGTCCCGGTCGCGCAGCGCGGCGACCACCCGGTCCACCGGCTCGGGGTCCGACGAGCCGCCCAGCAGCGGGTCCCGCAGGCGCAGCGCGGCGAGCGTCGCCTGGGCCACGTCCCCCTCGGCGCCCAGGGAGGCCAGTTCGACCAGCCAGGCACCGTCCGGCAGGTCGCCGAGCAGGGTGCGCACGGTCTCCGCGGCCAGCCTGGTCTTGCCCGAGCCGCCCGGCCCGATCAGCGTCGTCAGCCGGTGCTCGGCGACGAGCCCGCGGACCGCGGCGATGTCGGCGTCCTTGCCGATGTAGCTGGTCAGCTCGGCGCGCAGGTTCGTCTTCGGGGTCTCCTCCTCGCGGGGTCCCACCTCGCCGCGCAGCAGGGCGACGTGCAGCGCGGACAGCTCCGGCGAGGGGTCCACGCCCAGCGCGTCGGCGAGGGCTTCCCGCGCCCGCTGGTACACCTGCAAGGCCTCGGTGCCCCGGCCCACCGCGCCGAGCGCCCGCATCAGCGCGGCGACCAGCCGCTCCCGCACCGGGTGCGCGGCCACCAGGTCGGTCAGCTCGGCGACCAGGTCGGCGCCGCGCCCCAACCGCACCTCGGCGTCGAACCGGTCCTCCAACGCGGCCAGGCGCAGCCCTTCCAGCCGGGCGACCGCCGCGTCGAACGCCTCGCTGTCGAGCAGCCCGACGTCCTGCATGGCCGCGCCCCGCCACAACCCCAGGGCTTCGCGCAACACGCCGGCCCGCTCGTGGTCGTCACCGCCCCGGGCCTGACCCAGCAGGCGCTCGAACCGGACGGCGTCCACCGCGTCCGGGTCGACCACCAGCCGGTAGCCGCCCGACTGCCCGTCGACCACCCCGTCCGGCAGCACCCGCCGCAGCCGGGACACCAAGCGCTGCAAGGCGTTCGCGGCGTCGGCGGGCGGGTTCTCGCCCCAGATCCAGTCGACCAGCGCCGCCTTCTGCACCACCCGACCGGGTTCCAGCGCGAGGGCGACCACCAACGCGCGCAACCGGGCGCCTTGCACGTCCACGACACCATCGCCCGTGTGGACCTCGAACGGCCCCAGCACCCCGATCCGCACCGCTCGATTCTGCCCCAGACGGGTGATGCTCCTCGCCGGAACGCCCGATCAGGGGTGACGTTCCGGACGCGGATCGTCCGGAACCGCTCCTAGCATCGCCGGCATGGCCATCGCACGCTTCCCCGGAATCGTCCTCGACTGCCCCGACCCGGCCGCGCTCGCGAAGTTCTACGGCGCGGTGCTGGAGTGGGACGTCGACATCAGCTCCGACTGGGCGGACGTCCGCGCCGAGCACGGGCAGTGCATCTCGTTCCAGCAGGTCGAGGACTACACGCCGCCCACGTGGCCGACGCAGGAGAAACCCCAGCAGATGCACCTGGACCTGATGGTCGACGACCTCGACGCGGCCGAGGCGGAGGTGCTGGCGCTGGGCGCGACGAAGGCCGAACACCAGCCCGGCACGTCGTTCCGCGTCTTCCTCGACCCGGCCGGGCACCCGTTCTGCCTGTGCGTCAGCTGACCGGCGTCACTCCAGCTCGGCCCGGCGCTCCTCGACCACTTCTCCGGCGACCACTTCTCCGGCGACCACTTCGCCCTCCACCACGAACGGCACCTCGGCCCGCTCCGAGAAGAACCGCCGCGCGAACCCGCCCACGGCCCGGGTCGTCACCGCGTCGAACCCGCCGCCGATCACGCCACCCACCAGGGGGACGCCCTTGGCCAGCGTGATCGCGCCCTTCGACGTGCCGTACTTGGCCAGCAGGGTGAACCCGACCCGCTTGTTGATCTCCCGGATCAGCTGGGCGGGGATTCGCTCGATCAGGTTCATCGTGAGCTTGGCGCCGACCTTGATGCCCGCCTTCTTCAGCACCTCGGTGCCGGCGTTGCCGAGCAGGCACACCAGGATCGCTGTGCGGACCTCCTCGCTCTCCAGGTCGTGCCCGTAGACGGCGGCGATGGAGGCGATCAGGTGGGTCTGCACCAAGTAGGCGGCGGCGATGTTGGCGGGCAGGGTCACCGGCAGGGTGATGAGCCCGCCGATGTTCGTGGCGAAGCCCTGGATGCCCGCCGCGGTCACGTGCGTGCGGATGAGGCTGCGCACGGCTTCGTCCCTGGTCAGGCCCTGCTCCAGCAGGTCGGACGCCATCCGGTGGGCGCCCTTGAACGGACCGAAGCCCTCGATGCCGACCTTCAGCAGGTGGTCCACGGCTCCTTGCTGCGCCTTCGCCAGCGCACCCGGTTCGTCGGCCATGACACGAGGTTACGCGTCGGCGCAGGGGGTAGCCGACACCCATGGACATGTCCACCTTGGGAGAGGTCGTCCGGGCCGGCGGACCGTTCGCGTCGGTCTACCTGGACGCCTCGCACGACACGGAGGACGCGGCCAAGGCGCTGGAACTGCGCTGGCGCGGGCTGCGCGACGACCTGGCCCGGCAGGGCGCCGACGAGGACACGCTGCGCGCCATCGACGCGGCGGCCCTCGAACCCCTGACCGGCAAGTCCGGCCGAGCCCTGATAGCGGCCCACGGCGAACTCCTGCTCAACCGCCCCCTACCGCGACCGCCGGCGTCCGACACGGCCCGCTGGTCCCGCCGCCCGCACCTGCTGCCCCTGGCCAGCCTGCTGGGCCCGGAGGTGCCGCACGTGGTCATCGTCGCCGACCGAGCCGGCGCGGACCTGCACGCCCACAGCGACGGCATCGAGACGAACACCGAGGTCCACGGCGAGACCCACCCGCTGCACAAGGTCGGCGGCGGGGGTTGGGCGCACAAGCGCTTCCAGAACACCGTCGAGGAAACCGCCCAGCGCAACGCGGCCCGAGTGGCGGAGGCCGCCGAAACCCTGGTGTCCGGCCTGAACGCCCGCTTGCTCGTCCTGGGCGGCGAGGTCCAGGCCCGCGCGGCGATCCGCGAGGAACTGAGCCCCCGGTGCCGCGAGATCCTGGTCGAGGTCGAGGGCGCGAGCCTGTCCGGCGGCACGGACGACGAGTCCTTCGACGCGGCCGTGCAGACGCTGGTCGCCCAACACCGCTACGCCGAAGAACACGACGTGGTGGAGCGTTTCGCGGCCGAATCGGGCCGTGAGGGCGGCTTGGCCGTGCAGGGCATGGAGAAGGTCGTGGAGGCGCTGCGCGAAGCCAACGTCGCCGCCCTCCTGGTGGCCGACCGGACCCCGCTGGGCGACCGGATGGTGTTCGCGGGCGACGACCCGGCCCAGGTCGCGGTCCGCGAGTCCGACCTGCGCGCGCTCGGCGTCGACGACGTCGAGCCCCAACCCGCCGACGAGGTCCTGGCGGTCGCGGCCAGCGCCACCGGCGCGGAGGTCGTGATCACCGAGGAAGCCCGGCTCTGGGAAGGCGTCGGCGCGCTCCTCCGCCACACCTGACACGCGACAAGGGGCGGGACCCACCCGGGTCCCGCCCCTTCTCCACGGCCGGAATCTCAGACCGCCGCCGCGACCACGTCCTCGGCCGGCTTGGCCTCGATGTCGATCACCTTCTTGTTGCGCCGGTTGCGCTTCTCCAAGTAGTTCGCGAACCACGTCAACAACAGGCACATCGCGATGTAGATGGCCGCCACCACGATCGTGATCGGCACCAGCGGACGTCCGAACTCGAAGATGCCGCCCAGGTAACGCGCCTGGTACAGCAGCTCCTCGTAGGTGATGAGGAAGCCCAGCGCCGAGTCCTTCAACAGCACCACGAGCTGGCTGATGATGGCCGGCAGCATGGCCCGCACCGCCTGCGGCAGCAGCACGAGCGTCATCACCTGGGTCTTGCGCATGCCCACGGCGTACGCGGCCTCGCTCTGCCCGCGGGGCAGCGACAGCACGCCTGCCCGGAACACCTCGGCGAGCACCGAGCCGTTGTACAGCGTCAGACCGAGCACCACCGAGTAGAACGGCGCGCCCAGGCCGATGCCGTAGTGGAAGATGAAGATCAGGACCACCAGCGGGACCGCGCGGAACAGCTCGACGACCACCATCGCCGGCACCCGCACGACCTTGTGGTCCGACAGCTGCCCGGCCGCGAAGATCGCGCCGAACACCATCGCCAGGACCGCGCCCGCCAGGAACGCCCGGATCGTGTTCCACAGCGCGTCGAGCATCGTCGTCTGGACGTTCTTGTACTCCAGCCACGTCCACTTGGCGCCGTCGAACTGGCCGCTGTCGGCGAACCGGTAGAGCACGAACCCGACGCCGGCGACGAGCACCACGATGCCCAGGACCGCGTAGAGGCGGTAGCGCAGCCGAGCCTTGGGGCCCGGGATGTCGAAGAGGACCGAGGCGCTCATCGGGCGATGCTCCACCGCTTCTCGAGGCTGCGCTGCAGCAGGGTCATGGGGATCACGAGGATGACGAAGAACAGCGCCACCCACAGCAGGCCGACCAGCTGGTTCTCGCCGCGCTCGGAGAGGTTCAGGCTGATCGAGCCCGCCTGGAACACCGAGAAGCCGGCCGCGATGGTGGTGTTCTTCAGCAACGCGATCATCGTGCTCACCATCGGCGGCACGACGGCGCGGGTGGCCTGCGGCAGCACGACCGAGCCCAGCATCTGGCCGAACGTCAGGCCCAGCGCGCGGGACGCCTCCGCCTGGCCCACCGGCACCGTGTTGATGCCCGAGCGCACGACCTCGCACACGAACGCCGAGGTGTACAGCGTCAGGGAGATCACCGCGAAGGTGAAGTAGTAGCGGGCGGCCGAGCCGCCGAAGTCCGACGCGTCCACGATCTTGAGCAGCGGGAACGCGAAGGCGAAGAAGAAGAACACCAGCGTCAGCGGCGTGTTGCGGACGACGGTGACGTACAGGGTGCCCGCCGCGCGGAAGATGGGGACCGGCGAGACCCGCAGCATCGCCAGGATCGTGCCCAGCACCAGCGAGCCCGCCGCGGCGATCAGGAACAGCTCAATGGTGTTGAGGAACCCCGGCCCGTACAGGTCGAGGTTGTCGAGCAGGACGTCCATCGTCTTCCTCGGCTAGTGGGGGTCGGGGGTGTGGCCGCCCCACCCGCGGGCGGGGCGGCCACCGGAGAACGTCAGTACCGCTCGAGCACCGGCTTGGTGGCCGGCGAGCCCGACTTGCCCAGCGTCGCGGCGTAGATCTTCTCCCAGTCGCCACCGGAGATGGCGGCTTCGAGGATGTCGTTGATCTTGTCGCGCAGGGCCTTGTCGTCCTTGGCCAGGCCGACGCCGTAGGGCTCCTTGGAGAACGGCTTGCCGACGACCTTGAACTTCTCCGGCTCCTGCGCCGCGTAGCCCTTGAGGATCGCGTCGTCGGTGGTGACCGCGTCGACCGCGCCCTGGTCCAGCTGCTGCACGCACTGCGAGTAGTTCTGCAGCTCGACGATGTTCGACGCCTCGGTCAGGCCCTCGTTCTTGACCTTCTGGATCGGCGTCGAGCCGGTGACCGAGCAGACCTTCTTGCCCTTGAGGGTCTCCGGGCCGGTGATCGAGTTGTCGGCCTTCTTCACCAGCAGGTCCTGCCCGGCGGTGAAGTACGGGCCGGCGAAGCCGACCTGCTGCTTGCGCTTGTCGTTGATGGTGTACGTGCCGACGTAGTAGTCGACGTCACCGTTGATCAGCGCCTGCTCGCGGCCGGCGGAGGCGATCGCCTTGTACTCGATCTTGTCGTCGCCGTAGCCCAGCTTGGCGGCGATCAGCTTCGCGATCTCGACGTCGAAGCCGCTGTACTTGCCGCTGGTCGGGTCCTTGTAGCCCAGGCCCGGCTGGTCCTCCTTGACGCCGATGACGACCTTGCCGCGGGACTGGATCTTCTTGAACGTCTCCGAGCCGTCCACCTTCACGTCGGTGGCGACCTGCTGCGTCGGGGCCGGGGTCGACCCGCCCGGGGTCCCCTCCTTGCCGCACGCGGTCAGGGCGAGGCCGCCGGCCAGCAGCGCCACCGCAAGGGTGCGAACCCTCATCGTCTTAACTCCTGCTCTTCGTCGGGGTCTGGCGGCGCCAAGCTTGAGCGCCGCGGTCTCGAGGGACTTCAGTGGGTCAGGATCTTGCCAAGGAAGTCCTTCGCGCGGTTGGACTTCGGCGCCGAGAAGAAGTCCTCGGGCGTCGAGTCCTCGACGACCTCGCCGTCGGCCATGAAGATCACCCGGTCCGCGGCCTTGCGGGCGAAGCCCATCTCGTGGGTGACCACGAGCATGGTCATGCCCTCGCGGGCCAGCGTCGTCATGACGTCGAGC
The DNA here is from genome assembly GCF_003634995.1 of Saccharothrix variisporea. GTDB lineage: Bacteria > Actinomycetota > Actinomycetes > Mycobacteriales > Pseudonocardiaceae > Actinosynnema > Actinosynnema variisporeum. The sequence goes on from NZ_RBXR01000001.1 coordinate 3,375,784, forward strand.
ACCTCCTGGACCATCTCGGGGTCCAGCGCGGAGGTCGGCTCGTCGAACAGCATCACCTTGGGCTTCATCGCCAGGGCGCGGGCGATCGCCGCCCGCTGCTGCTGCCCACCCGAGAGCTGGGCGGGGAACTTCTCCGCCTGGTTCGCGATGCCGACCCGCTCGAGCAGCTCCATCGCGGTCTTGCGGGCCTGCGCCGACGGGGTCTTGCGGACCTTGACCGGCGCGAGCATCACGTTGTCCACGATGCTCTTGTGCGCGAACAGGTTGAACGACTGGAAGACCATCCCGACGTCCGCGCGCAGTCGGGCCAGCTCCTTGCCCTCGGCGGGCAGCGGCTGGCCGTCGACCTCGATGGTGCCGGCGTTGATCGGCTCCAGCCGGTTGATCGTGCGGCACAGGGTCGACTTGCCCGAGCCCGACGGCCCCAGCACGACGACGACCTGCCCCTTCGGCACTTCGAGGTTGACCTGCTTGAGGACGTGGAGAGGCCCGAAGAACTTGTCCACGCCCGCCATCCGGATCATCGGCGGAGCAGGTGTGGGGGCGGTCATCAGATCCTCCAGTCGGGGCTCGGAGAGCGATGGCGGAAACCTAGGTGTGAATCACCACACCAGTCCAGGCGGTTGAGCAAGACTTAGGGTCTCAACTCTGTCACAGGCAGGCGACAATAACTCGGGAGGACGCCGGTGCGCGTGCTGTTGGTCGAAGACGACGACCGCGTGGCAGAAGCGCTGGTCCCGGCGCTGACACGGCGCGGTTTCACCGTAGACCGACAGGCAACCGGTCGGGGGACGCTCGATCGGTTGGCGGGTATCGACGTCGTGTTGCTGGACCTCGGTCTGCCCGATATCGACGGGGTGACGCTCTGCCGCAATATCCGGGCGGCCAGTGACGTCGCCATCATCGTGGTGTCGGCCCGGGGCGAAATCGACGACCGAATCCTGGGGTTGCACGCCGGCGCGGACGATTACCTGGTCAAGCCGTACGACGTGGGCGAGCTGGTGGCCCGCGTGCACGCCGTGCGGCGGCGGCGCGGCGACCCGGTCGGGGTCGGCGGCACCGGCACGGAGGTGTTCGAGGTGGCCGACGTGCGGGTGGACCTGGCCCGGCACGAGGTCACCGTGGCGGGTGAACCCGTGGCGCTGTCGCGCAAGGAGTTCCAGGTGCTGGCCCTGGTCGTGGCCGCGGGCGGCGCGGTGTGCACGCGGGAGCGCATCCTGGCCGAGGTGTGGGGCCGGACGTGGGCGGGCGCGAACCGGACGCTGGACGTGCACGTGGCGACCCTGCGCACCAAGCTGGGCCGGCCGTCGCTGCTGGAGACCGTGCGCGGCGTGGGCTACCGGCTGTCGGTGGCCGGCTGACATGCGCTCGCGGCTGCTCGGGATCGTCCTCACCCTGGTGGTGCTGGTGCTGGTCGGCATGGGCGTCCCGCTCGGGCGCGGGGTCGCGGCCACCGAGCAGCAGGAGATGTTCCTGGACCGGCTCACCGACACGGCCCGCTTCGCCTCGGTCGCGCAGCGTCCCCTGATCGACGACCAGCCGAAGGTGCTGGAGCGGGAGCTGGTCCGCTACCAGGAGGTGTACGGCATCAAGGTGGCCCTGCTGGACCGGACGGGCACGGTGGTCGCCGCGTCCGGGCCGGTGGACGTGTCCCCGGACGCGGTGCAGGAGCTCGTGGACAGCGCGCTGGCGGGCCGGCAGCCGACCGCGCCGCCGCTGTTCATGCCGTGGGACCGCACCGAGCTGGTGCTGGCCGAGCCGGTGCTGGCCGACGGCGAGGTCCGTGGCGCGATCGTGACCTTCTCCCCCACCGACAAGACCCGGTCCGAGGTGTCCCTGTGGTGGTCGGTGCTGCTGCTGGCGAGCCTGCTGGTGCTGGCGCTGGGCGTGTTCGTGGCCCTGCCGCTGGTGGGCTGGACGCTGCGGCCGGTGCGGGCGCTGGACGAGGCCACCGGCCGGCTGCTGTCGTCGGTGGTGTCCGGGAAGGCGGTCGAGCCGGTGGGGTCGGCGTCGGGTCCGCCGGAGTTGCAGCAGCTGTCGCGGTCGTTCGACCAGATGGCGGCGAACGTGACCGACGTGCTGGCCGCGCAGCGGGCGTTCGTCGCCGACGCCTCCCACCAGCTGCGCAACCCGCTGACCGCGTTGAAGCTGCGGCTGTCCAACCTGGAGGGGCACGTCTCCGGCGACGCCGTCGTGCACCAGGAGGCGGCGCTGGACGAGGCCGACCGGCTCAACCGCATCCTGGACGAGCTGCTGGCCATGGCCCGCGCCGCCGCGCCCTCGGTGGACCCGCTGCCGGTGGACGTGGACCAGGCCGTGGCGGGCCGGCTGTCGGCCTGGAACGCCGCCGCGGCGGCCCGCTCGGTGCACCTGGTGCTGGACGGCGAGCGCGGCGGGATGGCGCTGGCCCCGCCGCGTGGCGTGGAGGCCGTGCTGGACGCCCTGCTGGACAACGCGCTGAAGTTCACCCCGGACGACACGCTGGTCCGGGTGGACGTGCGGCGGCGGGACGGGGTAGTGCGGCTGTCGGTGCGGGACGAGGGGCCGGGGCTGGCGCCGGAGGAGCTCGAGCGGGCCACGGACCGGTTCTGGCGGTCGCCCGCGCACCAGAACATCCAGGGCTCGGGGTTGGGCTTGGCGATCGTGCGGCAGATCGTGGCGCGGGTGGACGGGTCGGTGGAGCTGTCCCTGCCCGAGGAGGGCGGTCTCCGGGTGACGGTGACGTTCCCCGCTGTTTAGACCTTCACGTCCCGGTAGTAGCGCATCGCGCCGGGGTGCAGCGGGATCGGCGTGGTCTCGATCGCCGATCTGACCTCGATCGACCGGGCCACCGGGCTGGCCGCCACCATCGCCTCCTGCGCCGCGAACAGGCCTCTGAGCAGGGCTTCCGCCACGTCGTCGGACATCGTGTCGTTGACCAGGAGGAAGTTGCGCACGACCAGGGTGGTCACCGGCTTGGTGACCGGGCCGCCGGGCAGCTCGTAGGCCGACGCGGGCAGGGTCGCCGACCCGTAGACCGGGTAGCGGGCGCGCAGGCCGGGCAGCACGTCGCTGAGGTCCAGCATGCGGATCTTGACCGTCGTGGCCAGCGTCCGGACACCCGAGGTGGGGACGCCGCCGGACCAGAAGAACGCGTCCAGCGAGCCGTCGCGCATGGCGTCGGTGGTCGCGTTGAGGTCCAGGTAGCGCGGCTTGAGGTCGGTGGTGGGCGAGATGCCGGCCGATTCGAGCAGCCGGTCGGCGATGAGCTTCACCCCCGAGTCCTCGGCGCCCAGCGACACGCGCAGGCCCCTGAGGTCGGCCAGCTTGGTGGCCGGGATGTCGTCGCGGACCACGACCTGCAGGTAGTCGTCGTGCATGCGGGCGAGCGCGTACAGCCCGTGCCCCTTGGCGTCGTTGTGCGCGCGTTCGGCCGCGTCCGCCGCCGAGAAGCCGACCTGCGCGGTGTTCGCGCCGAGGCGTTCGAGGTTGTCCACCGAACCGGCCGTGACCACGACCTGCGGGTGCGGGATGCCCGGGTCCCGGGTCCACGAGTCGGCCAGGGCGCTGCTGAGCCGGTAGTAGACACCGGTGTCGCTGCCCGCCGCCATGGTGAGCTTGACCTGGTCGAACTGGTCGCCGCACGCGCTCAACGACAGCGTGGCCAGGGCCAGCACGGCCCCGGCCGCCTGCACCCGCAGCAGCACTCCCGACACCCGCGCATCGTGCCACGTCCACGCTCTACCCTGGACCCGACGGAAGGATGGGGTGGGAGTGACCCGCAGTTACCAGATCCGCACGTTCGGCTGCCAGATGAACGTGCACGACTCCGAGCGCCTGGCCGGGATGCTCGAAGACGCGGGCTACGCACCCGCGGAAGGTGACGCGACCCCCGACGTGGTCGTGTTCAACACCTGCGCGGTGCGGGAGAACGCCGACAACAAGCTCTACGGCACCCTCGGCCACCTCGCGCCCGCCAAGGCCGCCAACCCGGCCATGCAGATCGCCGTCGGCGGCTGCCTGGCGCAGAAGGACCAGGGCGAGATCGTCAAGCGCGCCCCCTGGGTGGACGTGGTGTTCGGCACCCACAACCTCGGGTCCCTGCCGGTGCTGCTCGAACGCGCCCGGCACAACCGCGAGGCCCAGGTCGAGATCCTCGACGCCCTGGAGACCTTCCCCTCGACGCTGCCCGCGCGCCGCGACTCGGCGTACTCCGGCTGGGTGTCGGTGTCGGTCGGGTGCAACAACACGTGCACGTTCTGCATCGTCCCGTCGCTGCGCGGCAAGGAGAAGGACCGTCGCCCCGGCGAGGTGCTCGCCGAGGTGCAGGCGCTGGTCGACGAGGGCGTGCTGGAGGTGACGCTGCTCGGGCAGAACGTCAACTCCTACGGCGTCGAGTTCGGCGACCGGTACGCCTTCGGGAAGCTGCTGCGCGCGTGCGGCGGCATCGAGGGCCTGGAGCGGGTCCGGTTCACCTCGCCGCACCCGAAGGACTTCACCGACGACGTCATCGCGGCGATGGCCGAGACGCCGAACGTGTGCCACCAGCTGCACATGCCGCTGCAGTCGGGCTCGGACCGGGTGCTCAAGGAGATGCGCCGGTCCTACCGGTCGGCCAAGTACCTGTCCATCCTGGACAAGGTCCGCGAGGCCATGCCCGACGCGGCCATCACCACCGACATCATCGTCGGCTTCCCCGGTGAGACCGAGGAGGACTTCCAGGCCACTTTGGACGTCGTGCGCGCCGCGAAGTTCTCCAGCGCCTTCACCTTCCAGTACTCCAAGCGCCCCGGCACCCCGGCGGCGGAGCTGCCCGACCAGCTGCCCAAGGAGGTCGTGCAGGAGCGCTACGACCGGCTGGTGGCGTTGCAGAACGAGATGTCCTGGGAGCAGAACAAGCTGCAGGTCGGCCGCACGGTCGAGGTCCTGGTGGCCAACGGCGAGGGCCGCAAGGACGCCGAGACGCACCGCCTGTCGGGCCGGGCGAGGGACGGCCGCCTGGTGCACTTCGCGCCCGGCGACGCCCACATCCGCCCCGGTGACGTGGTGGAGACGGTGATCACGTACGCGGCCCCGCACAACCTCATCGCGGACGGCCCCCTGGTCAGCCACCGCCGCACCAAGGCCGGCGACCGCTCCGAGGCGGGCATCCGCCCGAAGACGGCCGGCGTCACCCTGGGCCTGCCGAAGTTCGGCGCGCCGGAACCCCTGCCCGCCGTGGACGGGTGCGCGGTCGGATGACCAACGAGCCAGACGACCTCGCCGGCTTGCGCGACGAGATCGACCGGGTGGGGAGGACGGCGGCCAAGCGCTTCGACCCGGGCGCGGGCGCGATGCTCATCGCGGTGGCCGTCCTCGCGATCCTGGTGTCCCTGATCCTGCCGTGGGTGGGCGAAGACGTCGGCCTGCGCGTGCTGCTCGGCGAGGCCCCGGCCATGCCGAAGGTGTTCTCCTACGCCGTGCTGGTCGCCGGGGTGCTCCTCCCGGCCGTCACCCTGGTGGTGCGGCGGTGGGCGTTGGCGTGGGTGAGCGCGCTGGGGTCGTTCGCGGCCTCGGTGAGCGGGGTGCTGTCCATCTGGATGACCCAGACGACCACCGGTCACCAGCCCGGGCCCGGTCCGGGGGTGGGGTTGGTGGTGGCGGTCGTGGCGATCATCGTGCTGCTGGTGAAGTGGCTGAAGATCGCCGCCTCCCGGCCGGCCCTCCAGTAAAGCCCGCCCTCCAGCAACGCCCGACACAAGATCAGTAAAGCCCGACACAAGATCAAAAGATGAAAAGCGGCGCTCGCCGCGCGGCAGGCCGCCAGCGGGGGGTGAAGGGCGTCGGTTCCCCCGCCGTATGGCCTGGCGGAGCCAACCACAGATTTCCCGGGGTGCCGCTAAAACTTTTTGCTCGTTCCTCGCAAAAACTTTCGGCTGCACCCCGGCAAATCTGTGGTAGCCCTTCGGGCAGGCCATACGGCGGGGGAACCGAGGCCCTCCACCTGTGGTGGTCACCACCGAAAGCGAAAGCCGCGCTGCGCGCGAAAAGCGCAAAGCCCCCTCTCCGTTGCGGCAGAGGGGGCTTGCGCTTTGGACCTGCTCGGACCTAGCGGGTGGCCACGGCCTGCTCGGCCGCTGCCAGCCATTCGCGCCACTGCTTGGCCTGGGCCTCGGCCTGTTCCGCTCGGCGCTTGTCGCCGGCGGAGCGGGCCTTCGCGGCCTGGGCCTCGAACTGCTCGACGCGCTCGCGGAACTGGGCCACGCGGGCCTCGGCCCCCGGGTCGGAACGGCGCCACTGGGCGTCGACCGCGCCCCGGACCCGCTCCTCGATGGCTCGGAGCTTGCCTTCGAGCTCGCGGACCCGCTCGCGCGGGACCTTGCCGATCGCGTCCCAGCGCTCCTGGATGCGGTACAGCTGCTGCCGGGCCGCTTCCAGGTCGTGGCTGGGGTCGATGTGCTCGGCTTCGGCCAGCAGCTCTTCCTTCAGCTTGGCGTTGGCCGCGAACTCCGCGTCACGCTCCGAGAACGCTTCGGAACGCCGCGCGAAGAAGGCGTCCTGCGCCGCGCGGAAGCGCTGCCACAGGGCGTCGTCGGCCTCCTTCGGGGCACGACCCGCGGCCTTCCACTCGACCATCAGCTCCTTGTAGCGGCCGGCCGTGGGACCCCAGTCGTCGGACTCGACGAGCTTCTCCGCCTCCTCGACCAGCTCCTGCTTGCGGTTCTTGGCGACACCGCGCTGCCGGTCCAGGTCGGCGAAGTGGGAGCCCCGCCGCCGGTTGAAGGCGTCGCGGGCCTTGGAGAACCGGCGCCACAGCTGCTCGTCGGTCTTGCGGTCGACCCCGCGGATGGTCTTCCACTCGTCCAGGATCGCCCGCAGGCGGTCGCCCGCCGCCTTCCACTGCGTGGACTCGGCGGCCAGCACCTCGGCCTCCTCGACCAGCGCCAGCTTGCGGGCGCCGGCGGCGGCGCGGGCCTCGTCCTTGGCGGCCTTCGCGGCCTCCAGGCCCTGCTCGGCGAGCACCAGGACGTACTCCACCCGGGCGGACAGCGCCGCCAGGTCGCCGACGACCGCCGCGTCCTTCAGGGTCTCCTGGACGTGCTTCGCGCTGGTCAGCGCGTGCTTCGGGTCGCCCGCGCCGGACGTCAGCCGCGTCACCAGCAGCTCGACCTCGGTCCGGATGTCGTCGAACCGGCGCGCGAAGTGCGCCAAGCCCTCGGCGGGCTCGCCCGCCTGCCAGGAACCGACGACCCTCTCACCGTCCGCCGTCTTGACGTGGACCGTGCCGTCGGAGTCCACGCGCCCCCAGCGGTCAGGGTGGTCCGACGCCACGGGGACCGGCGGAGGTGCGCTCACCGTCCGCGTCTCCTCGACCACCGCCCCCGTGCCACTGTCACCAGTGGCTTCCGGTGTCGTCTCGTGTTCCGTCATCGCCGGCTTCCTCCTCGCCTGCCCACTTCGTGGTGCCCGTGCCGACCACGGGCGCCCCGCCTACGGCGGGGCCTGAGCACCCGGGTACCGCGACTCCTCAATAGTCCCCAGTACCCCGCGCGCATTCAAACAGGTCAGGGCTCGCATCGGTACTGGTGGTGGCCGATGAGTAGCGTGCACCGCCATGATCTCGCGTGTCGCCGTCGTACCGCACCCACCCCTGCTGGTCCCCGAACTGGTGGGCGGCGCCGTCGCCGAAACCCAAGCGGTGCGGGACGCTTGCCTCGCCGCGGCGCGGGATCTGGCCGCGCACGACCTCGACTGGACCGCCGTCGCGGCCGATCCGAGCGGTCCGCGGGTGCTGGAAAACGTTGCCGGATCGTTTCTCGGTTTCGGCGTCGACGTGCCCGTGGCGCTGGCGGAGGGCGCGTCCTCTGTGGAACCGGCCCTGCCCCTCCCGGCGCTGGTCGCGGGGTGGCTGCGGGAGCACGCGGGAGCACGCAGCGTGCGCGTCCACCTGGTGCCGCCGGACCTGCCGACCGCCGAGTGCGTCGCGCTGGGGGCGGAACTGGGCGGCCGGGCGCTGCTCGTGCTCGGGGACGGGTCGCACCGGCACGGCGAGCAGGCCGTGGGTCGGGCGGACGACCGTGCGGAGCCGTTCGACGACCAGGTGCACAAGGCGCTGGTCACTGCGGACGTCGAAGGGTTGAAGGCGCTGGACCCGGGGCTGGCCGACGAGTTGGGTGCGGCCGGGCGGGCGGCGTGGCAGGTGCTGGCGGGCGTGCCGGGGGCGTGGCGGTGCACGCGGGCGGAGTTCTCGGCGCCCTTCGGCGTCGGGTACCACGTGGCCGTCTGGGAGGCTTAGCGCGTGAACGTGCCCATCGCCGTCGTCGGCCCCACCGCGACCGGCAAGTCCGACCTGGCCGTGCGGCTCGCGGTCGAGCTGGGCGGCGAGGTCGTCAACGCCGACTCGATGCAGCTCTACCGGGGCATGGACATCGGCACGGCCAAGATGTCGCTGGAGGAGCGGCAGGGCGTGCCGCACCACCAGCTGGACGTCCTGGACGTCACCCAGACCGCGCACGTGGCCGTCTACCAGCGCGAGGCGCGTGCGGCGGTCGAGGACGTCCTGGCGCGTGGCCGGGTGCCCGTCCTGGCGGGCGGCTCCGGGCTGTACGTGCAGGCCGTGCTGGACGACCTGGTGTTCCCGGCCACCGACGAAGCCGTCCGGGCGCGCTTGGAGGAGGAACTGGCGGCGGTCGGCCCGGCCGTGCTGCACGAGCGGCTCGCGCGGCTGGACCCGGCGGCGGCGCTGGCCATCCTGCCGTCCAACGGGCGGCGCGTGGTGCGGGCGCTGGAGGTCGTGGAGCTGACCGGGCAGCCGTTCTCGGCGACCCTGCCCAAGCCGGGTCCCGCCCGGTACGGCACGGTGCTGGTCGGCCTGGACCGGGAGGCGTCCGCCCTGGACGAGCGGGTCGACCTGCGGGTGGAGCGGATGTTCGCGGCCGGGCTGGTGGACGAGGTGCGTGCCCTGGAGGCCCGTGGCCTGCGCGAGGGCCGGACGGCGTCCCGGGCGCTGGGGTACCAGCAGGTGCTGGCGGCCCTCGACGGCGAGTGCGACCTGGCGGCGGCGGCCGAGGAGACCGCGCGGGCGACCCGGCGGTTCGTGCGGCGGCAGCGGTCGTGGTTCCGGCGGGACCGGCGGGTGACGTGGTTCGACGCCGCCTCCCCCACCCTGGTCGAGGACGTCCTGCGGCTGGTCGCGAAGTAGCCTGTGGGCGTGGGCGTTGAATTTCTCAAGGGGCACGGCACCGAGAACGACTTCGTGGTGCTGCCCGACCCGGACGGCCTGCTCGACCTGACCGAGGAGCGCGTGCGGGCGTTGTGCGACCGGCAGCGCGGCCTGGGCGCGGACGGCGTGCTGCGGGTGGTGCGCCCCGACTTCGGTCCGTGGTTCATGGACTACCGCAACGCCGACGGGTCCATCGCGGAGATGTGCGGCAACGGCGTCCGCGTGTTCGTGCGGTACCTCGTGTCGGAGGGCCTGGCGCCGACCGGCGAGTTCACCATCGGCACCCGCGCCGGGCAGCGGCACGTCATCGCGCACGAGGACGGCACGGTCACGGTCGACATGGGTCCCGCTCGCGTCTTCGGCACGTCCTCGACCACGCTGGGCACGGCGTCCTTCGACGGCGTGGCGGTGGACGTCGGCAACCCGCACCTGGCGTGCGTCACCACGACCCCGGTCGCATCCCTGGACCTCCTCCGCAACACCCCCGTGTTCGACCACTCGGTGTTCCCCAACGGGGTGAACGTCGAGTTCATCAACGTCCTGGGCGACGGCGCTCTGCGCATGCGCGTCCACGAACGGGGCGTCGGCGAAACCCGTTCGTGCGGCACGGGCACGGTCGCGGCCGTCACGTCGTGGCTGCACGGCACCGGTCAGCGCACCGGCAAGGCCACTGTGGACGTCCCGGGTGGACAGGTCTCGGTCGTCATCGAGGAGGACACCTCGACGCTCACCGGCCCGGCGGTCCTGCTGGCCCGCGGCGAACTAGACCAGGCCTGGTGGGACGCGTTCTGACGCCCGCAGCGGCGACAGCAGCACCCACCCGACCGCGGCCACCATCCCCGCGGACGCCACCCACAACCCGCCGCGCACCCCGACCCATTCGGCCAACGCCCCGCCCAGCACGGCGCCGACCGGCATCGCGCCCCACCCCAGGAACCGGATCGAGGCGTTCATCCGCCCCATCAGCCGGTCCGGACACAGCGACTGCCGCAGGCTGACCTGGGCGACGTTGTAGACCAGCACGCCCATCGTGGGCACGAAGCTCCCGACCGCGACCACCCACCCGTGCTCGGCCCACGGCACCAGCAACCACGCCGGCTGCGTGCACACCATCGACAGCCACACCAGCCGCGCACTGCCCAGCCGGGCCAACCGCCCGACGAACAACGCCGCCACGGCCCCACCCGCGCTGCCCACCCCGAGCAGCAGCGCCGCGACCCCGGGCGACAGGTCCAGCACCCGCACCAGGAACACCACGTTGAGCGCGCTCCACACCCCGTTGGCCAGGTTGAACGAGGTCGTGCACAACACCAGCGGACGCAACAACGGGTGCCCGAACACGAACCGCAGCCCCTCGCCCATGTCCGCCCACACGTTCTTCCGGCGGCCGTCAGGCACGGGCTCAGCGCCCTTCATCGCACCCAACAGCACCGCCGACGACGTGAAGCTCGCCGCGATCACGAACAGGCTGTTCACCGACCCGAACACCTCGGCGACCAGCCCCGCCAGCGGCTTCCCGGCCAGCCGCCCCACCTGCTGCGTGGACATCAGCCGGCTGTTGGCGGTCGACAGCTCCGCCCGCGGCACCAGCGCCGGCAGGGAGGACAGGGACGCGACCTCGAAGAACACCGTCAGCACGCCCACCAGCAGCGCGACGGCCAGCAGGTAGCCGTAGGCCAACCCGCCGAGCCACCCCACCACCGGCACGGACGCCAGCAGCACCGCGCGCCCGACCGTGGCCCAGAGCTGCACGGGCCGCCGCCGCACCCGGTCCACCAGCACCCCGACCGGCAGCCCGACCAGCAGGAACGCGGCCGTGCCCGCCGCGGTCAGCACGCCGAGCGCGAACTCCGACGCCCCCATCTCGACCGCCACCAGCGGCAGGGCGAACACCGACACCGCGCTGCCGAACTGGTTGACGGTGTCGCTCCCCCAGAACAACCGGAAATCCCGCACACGCCCCCCAACGCGTCAGGCCGCCACGGCCTCCCGCGACCGCAGCGGTGAGAAGAGCACCCACAGCACGGCCAGCGCCTGGCCGGCCATCGCCAGCCACAGCGTCGGCACGATCCCGATCTGCCCGCCCAGCACACCGCCGACCAGGCCGCCCAGCGGCATCGACCCCCACACCACGAACCGGATGGACGCGTTCATCCGCCCCAGCAGGTGGTCCGGGCAGATCGCCTGCCGGTAGCTGACCTGGGCGATGTTGTAGACGATCGCCCCGTACGCCACGGCCAGGTCGCCGACGAACACGAACACCAGCCGCCAGTCCGCGCCGGCCAGCGGGATCAGCAGCCCGAACGGCTGGGTCACCAGCATGACCAGCCAGATCACCCGCAACTGCCCGAACCGCTTGTTCCACCGGTTGGCCGTCAGCGCCCCCAGCACGCCACCCATCCCCGCCGAGGTCAGGGTCAGGCCGACCACGCCGTCGGACAGGTCCAGCACGCGGACCAGGAACAGCACGATGACGGCCATCCCCATGCCGCCGAAGAAGTTCGCCGTCCCGGTCGTGCCGACGATCGCGCGCAGCGACCGGTTGCCGAACACGAACCGCAGCCCCTCCTTGATCTCGGCGACCAGGTTCGGCTTCTCCGCGCGCTGGGGTTCGGGTTCGTGCGTCCGGATGCGCAGCAGGAACAACGCCGAGGCCAGGTAGCCCAGGCCGGTGCCCAGCACGCCGTTGGCCGCCCCGACCCCTTGGGCGACACCGCCGGCGATGGCCGGCCCGGACACCTCCGCCACGGACTGGCTCGCGGTGAGCTTGGAGTTGCCCTCGACCAGCTGGTCCCGGCCGACCAGGACCGGCAGGTAGGACTGGTAGGCGATGTCGAACATGACCGTCGCCGTGCCCACCAGCAGGGCGACCACGATCAGGTGAACCAGGGTCAACACGCCCAGCCACCACGCCACCGGCACGGTCAGCAGCAGGCCGAAGCGCACGAAGTCGGCGGTCAGCATGATCGGGCGCCGGCGCATCCGGTCCACCCACACGCCCGCGGGCAGGCCGATGAGCAGGAACGCGGCGGTGTTGGCCGCCGTCAACAGCCCCATCTGGAACGGCGTCGCCGCGAGGGTGCCCGCGGCGAGCAGGGGCAGGACGACACGCCCGACGGACGCGCCGACGTAGCTGATGGTGTCGCCTGCCCAGAGCAGGCGGAAGTCGCGGTGAGACCACAGGGACACGATGAGCAGTCTCGTGCGAGTGATTGGAAAGTGTCAATCACTTATGCTGGCCCCGTGCAGAGACGCCCCGCCACCGAGGCGGAAGCCGCCGCCCTCGCCTCCGCCGTGCGGTTGCGCATCATCCGGCTGACCTACGACCGGGCGATGACCAACAAGGAGATCGCCGAACGCCTCGGCCGCGACCCCGCCACGACCCTGCACCACGTGCGCAAACTCGTCGCCACGGGCTTCCTCGAACCCCAGCCGGCGCGCATCGGCAACCGCGGCGCGCGCGAGATCCCCTACCTGTCCACCGGCCTGTCCTGGCGGCTGTCCGGCGTCGACCCGCACGGCAAGGGCGAGGCCATGCTCCAGGCGTTCCTGGCCGAGGTCGCCGAGCTGGGCTACGACCAGATCGACCAGACGCGCCTGATCAGGAAGGTGGACCCGGCGGAACTAAAACGCCGTCTCCGCACGTTGTTGGATGAGCTGGCCGCTGAACCGGACGACCCGGAAGGGGAGCGTGTGGCGATCTACCTGGCGGTGTACCCAGGCGATTAACCACTCGGCGCCGGCGGCGGGACATGCGACGATGAAGGGCAAATGACGGAAAACACGCACAACAGCAACGACTGGCTCGACCACGACGCCGAGCTGTCCACCGGCGAGCTGGCTCTCGCCGACCGCGCGGCGCTCCGCCGCGTCGCCGGGTTGTCCACCGAGCTCGAGGACATCACAGAGGTCGAGTACCGACAGCTCCGCCTGGAGCGCGTCGTGCTGGTCGGCGTGTGGACCGAGGGCACGGCGGCCGACTCGGAAGCCTCACTGGCCGAACTGGCGCTGCTCGCCGAGACGGCGGGCTCGGAGGTCCTCGAAGGCCTCGTCCAGCGCCGCGACCGACCCGACCCGGCCACCTACATCGGCTCCGGCAAGGTCGCCGAACTGCGCGACGTCGTGATCGCGACCGGCGCGGACACGGTGATCTGCGACGGCGAGCTGTCCCCCGGCCAGCTGCGACAGCTGGAGGAGAAGCTCAAGGTCAAGGTCATCGACCGCACGGCGCTGATCCTCGACATCTTCGCCCAGCACGCCTCGACCAAGGAGGGCAAGGCCCAGGTCGAGATGGCGCAGCTGCAGTACCTGCTGCCGCGCCTGCGCGGGTGGGGCGAGTCGCTGTCCCGGCAGGCCGGTGGTCGCGCCGGCGGCGGCAACGGCGGTGTGGGTCTGCGCGGTCCCGGTGAGACCAAGCTCGAGACCGACCGGCGGCGCATCCGGGCCCGGATCGCCAAGCTGCGGCGCGAGATCGCGGCCATGAGCGTCATCCGCGAGACCAAGCGCGGGGCGCGCGTGGCCAACGCGGTGCCGAACGTGGCCATCGCCGGGTACACCAACGCGGGCAAGTCCAGCCTGCTCAACGCCCTGACCGGGGCGGGCGTGCTGGTGCAGGACGCCCTGTTCGCGACGCTGGACCCGACCACCCGGCGCACCCAGACGCCGGAGGGCCTGCCGTACACGCTGACCGACACGGTCGGCTTCGTCCGGCACCTGCCGCACCAGCTGGTGGAGGCGTTCCGGTCCACGCTGGAGGAGGTCGCCGACGCGGACCTGCTGGTCCACGTGGTCGACGGGTCCGACGGCATGCCGGAGAAGCAGGTCACGGCCGTGCGCGAGGTGATCTCGGAGATCAGCGAGCGGCACGACTCCATGCCGCACGAGCTGCTGGTGGTCAACAAGATCGACGCGGTGGGCGACCTGGGCCTGGCGCGGCTGCGGCACCTGTTCCCGACCGCGGTGTTCGTCTCGGCGCACACCGGCGAGGGCATCGGGGAGCTGCGCGAGCGCATCGCGTCGCTCATCCCGCGGCCCGAGGTCGTCGTGGACGCCCTGGTGCCGTACGCGCGCGGCGAGATCGTGGCCCGCGTGCACCGCGAGGGCGAGGTGCTCAAGGAGCGGCACACCGAGGAGGGCACCGAGCTGAGCGCTCGCGTCCGCCCCGACCTGGCCGGCGTCCTGGAGCAGTTCGCCGTGAACGGAAGTCGCGCCTGACCCCGTTGCGCGCGGCACTGTTGGCACTGGTCTTGGTGACGGCCGGTTCCGCTCCCGCCTGGGCTGCGGACCCGGCCGTCACCGACGTCTGCACCATCACCGACCGGTCCCTGGAGGAGCTCTCCGGCCTGGCCTCGTCGGGCGACGAGTGGTTCGCGGTCAACGACAGCGACAACGGCCAGGTGGAAGTCCAGGTCCTGGACCGTTCCTGCACGGTCACCCGGACCATCACGGCCCCCGCGAACCCGTACGACGTCGAGGACCTGGCCCTGGCCGGCGACGGCACGCTGTGGCTCGCCGACACCGGCGACAACGGCAAGACCCGCGACACGATCGCCCTGCACACGATCTCCCCGACCGGCGAGTCCGCCCTGTACCGCCTCACCTACCCGGACGGCCGCCACGACGCCGAGGCCCTCCTGCTGGACCGGGCCGGCGTCCCCCACGTCGTGACGAAGGAACCCATCGGCTCAGCCCTGGTCTACCGCCCGGTGGGCCCGCTGAACCCCGGCGCCCCCACGCCGCTGGAACAGGTCGGCCGCGTCTCCCTGCGCACCACCGACACCCCCGGCGGCCCGCTGGAGAGCACCGTCGTGACCCGCCTGGTGACCGGCGGCGCGATGTCCCACGACGGCCGCGTGGCCGCGCTGCGCACGTACACCGACGCGTACCTGTTCCCCGTGCCAGACGGCGACCTGGCCAAGGCACTCCAGTCCGACCCGGTCCGCGTACCGCTGCCGAACGAGCCCCAGGGCGAGGCGATCGCGTTCGACCCGGACGGCACCCTGCTGTCGGCGTCGGAGTTCGCGACCGCCGCCACGACGTCCACCGTCCGCGCGGTCGCGGGAGCCGCCACCCTGGCCGCCCCACCCGCCCCGACGACCACTCCCCCACCGACCAACGGCGACGACCGCGGCGGCGACGGCAAGTCCGGCGACGGCAAGTCCGGCGACCAGGCCGCTTCCGGGCAGGGCTCCGACGACGGCGGACCACCCCTGTGGCCGGTCATCGCGGGTGCCGCCGTGGTCCTGGGCCTGGTGTGGCTGGGCGTCCGCCGTTCCCGCCGCCGACCCTGACGCTCCGCCGGCTTCGACGCCCCCGCGGCACGTCCCGGACCCGGCACGCCGGACCTCGCCCCGCAGTCCCGGCCCTCCCCGCCGCGCGTTCCTCCCCATCACGGGACGCGCGACGGGCCGACCGGTTCCGAATCCTGCATGTCACTCGATCGGGTACGAGTGGCAGAGGCGGTTCAGAGGCGGCGCAGGACGGCTGTCACCTTGCCCAGGATGGTCGCCTCGTCGCCCAGGATCGGCTCGTAGGCCGGGTTGTGCGGCATCAGCCACACGTGCCC
The DNA here is from genome assembly GCF_003634995.1 of Saccharothrix variisporea. Lineage (GTDB taxonomy): Bacteria > Actinomycetota > Actinomycetes > Mycobacteriales > Pseudonocardiaceae > Actinosynnema > Actinosynnema variisporeum. The sequence goes on from NZ_RBXR01000001.1 coordinate 3,391,530, forward strand.
GTCCTTGCGCTTGAACGTCTTCACGGTCGCCTCGCCGTCGATCATGGCCGCCACCACGTCGCCGTTGTCGGCGGTCGGCTGCTGGCGCACCACGACCCAGTCGCCGTCCGTGATGGCGGCGTCCACCATCGAGTCGCCGACGACCTTCAGCAGGAACACCTCGCCCTCGCCGACCAGGTCGCGGGGCAGCGGGAACACGTCCTCGATCGCCTCCTCCGCCAGGATCGGGCCACCGGCGGCGATCCGGCCCAGCATGGGCACGTAGGCGGGGGTCGGCTTGGACGCCGGGTCCAGGCCCGTCACGATCTCCGTCGGCAGCACGCCGACCGCGCGCGGGCGGTTCGGGTCGCGGCGCAGGAAGCCCTTGCGCTCCAGCGCGCGCAGCTGGTGGGCGACCGAGGAGGTGGACGTGAGGCCGACCGCCTCACCGATCTCCCGCACGCTGGGCGGGTAGCCGAACCGGTCCAGCCAGTCCCGGATCACGTCGAGCACCTTGCGCTGGCGCAGGGTCAACCCCGCGTTGCCCGCGATGTCCGCTGGTTCGGGGACGGAGGGCACATCGGCGATGCGCAGGTCGTCATCGGTCTTGCGGGCCACAGTGCTTCCCTCCTCACCGGTCCCGATCACCCAGGCCGGCTGTACGTCGATCTTCAAGTTGTGAAGGTAGTCGCACTCGATGTCCAGATCAAACACCTGTTCGAAGTAAGTGTCGGCGTGTCCTTCCCGTTCCGCCGGTCGAAGTGGTAGACATTCGCACGGACGTTCGATCGAACAGGAGTTCGATCAAGATCGTTTGACCTGCGACGGGAGGACGTCATGGCGGTGGTGGTGGGTACGCGGAGCGGGTTCGAGCTCGTCGACGGCGCCGTCGCGGAGGACGTGCGGAGGGGCGAACCGCTCCGGCCCGGCCCGCGCGTCCTGCGCAGCTTCCAGACCGACAAGACCGAACGGTTCCCCGGGACCGGCAAGGGCGACACCCGCCGCCCGACCACACCGCGCCCCCGGCCGCTCGCCGTGCACACCGCGCCCGAGCCCGCCGCGTGCGCGGTCCGCGAGGAGCGCCACCCGGCGGTCCAGTTCGCCCGCTACGCCGCCGTCGCCGTGGTCGCGGCGGTCGCGCTGAGCCTGCTGTACCTGTTCGCCTCCGGCGCCGGCTCGGTGCCCGAACGCACCAGCGTGGTGCACGTCCAGGTGGGTGAGACGCTCTGGGACATCGCCGAGCGCACCGCCCCGGACAGCGACCCCGAGGCCGTCGTGATCCGCATCAAGGAGCTCAACGAGCTCGCCGACTCGTCGGTCAAGCCCGGCCAGGCCCTCGTCGTCCCGGACGGCCGCACCGACGGCTGACTCCGCCAACGGCTGACCCCATCGACGGCTGCCCCGACCGACGCGCCACACCGCCACACCGCGCCCCACCCTCGCGCCGCACCGCCGCACGCCCAAGCCGCCCGCACCGCCGCGCCGACAGGCGACCCCTCCTCCTCCCGTCCGCCTCCGGGCCGGCACCCTGTGCGGGTGCCGGCCCGGTGTCGTGCCCGGCCGCCGACGTCTCCCCGTGATCGCCGAGTCGCGGTCCGTCGCGCGTCGAGGTTCACCCCAACAGGACACGCCCGACACGCCGTGTTCAGCTTGCGCCATCTAGGCGACGGGCATAGGTTGACCCCTACATCTAGTGGTTACACCGTTGTAGTTAGTCCACAGGTTGTGGGTTTCCCCATCACGTGGGCTGACGCGATGGGTGCTGCGCCGGGGAGGGGTGAGCCAGTCGTGCGCTGTCCGTTCTGCCGCAACTCGGACTCCCGCGTGGTCGACTCGCGCGAGGTGGACGAGGGTCAGGTGATCCGCCGCCGACGCTCCTGCTCCAGCTGCGGCCGCCGCTTCACCACCGTCGAGGAGGCGGTGCTGGCGGTGGTCAAGCGCTCCGGGGTCACCGAGCCGTTCAGCCGGGACAAGGTGGTCACCGGCGTGCGGCGCGCGTGCCAGGGCCGGCCCGTCGACGAGGACGCGCTGTCGCTGCTCGCCCACCGCGTCGAGGAGTCCATCCGCTCCACCGGGTGCGCCGAGATCCCGAGCCACGAGGTGGGGCTCGCGATCCTCGGCCCGCTGCGCGAACTGGACGAGGTCGCCTACCTCCGCTTCGCCAGCGTGTACCGCTCCTTCTCCTCCGTCGAGGACTTCGAGAAGGAGATCGCGGACCTGCGCAACGCGCAGAAGTCCGAATAACCACCACAAGACTTCCCGCGACCGATTCGGACGGGAGCCCGGACGTGGTCGCCCCCAGGCATTCGAGTGACGGAAGAAAGAGGAACGGGGAATGACGGAGACCGTTGGTGGCTCCAGCAAGAAGACGGCCACCCAGAACGGCGCGGGGGAGAAGCAGCGCCTCAAGGTGGAGCGCGTCTACACCACCGAGGGCGTGCACCCGTACGACGAGGTGACCTGGGAGCGCCGCGACGTCGTCATGACGAACTGGCGCGACGGCTCGATCAACTTCGAGCAGCGCGGTGTGGAGTTCCCCGACTTCTGGTCGGTCAACGCGACCAACATCGTCACCAGCAAGTACTTCCGCGGCGCGGTGGGCACGCCGCAGCGCGAGCACAGCCTGCGCCAGCTCATCGACCGCGTGGTGAAGACCTACGTCGAGGCGGGCGTCAAGCACGGCTACTTCGCCGCCGGCAAGGACGCGGAGATCTTCGAGCACGAGCTGACCTGGATGCTGCTGCACCAGGTGTTCAGCTTCAACTCGCCGGTGTGGTTCAACGTGGGCACCAGCTCGCCGCAGCAGGTCAGCGCGTGCTTCATCCTCGCCGTGGACGACACGATGGAGTCGATCCTCAACTGGTACCGCGAGGAAGGCCTGATCTTCAAGGGCGGCTCGGGCGCGGGCCTGAACCTGTCCCGCATCCGGTCCTCGAAGGAGCTGCTGTCCTCCGGCGGCACCGCGTCCGGCCCGGTGTCGTTCATGCGCGGCGCGGACGCGTCGGCGGGCACCATCAAGTCCGGTGGCGCGACCCGTCGGGCGGCGAAGATGGTCGTGCTCGACGTGGACCACCCGGACGTCGAGGAGTTCATCGAGACCAAGGCGCGCGAAGAGGACAAGGTCCGCGCGCTGCGCGACGCCGGGTTCGACATGGACCTGGGCGGCAAGGACATCGTGTCCGTGCAGTACCAGAACGCGAACAACTCGATCCGCGTGTCGGACGAGTTCATGCACGCCTACGAGAACGGCGGCCAGTTCGGCCTGCGCGCCCGCCTGACCGGCGAGGTCATCGAGACCGTCGACGCCAAGCAGCTGTTCCGCAAGCTGGCGCAGGCGGCGTGGGAGTGCGCCGACCCGGGCATCCAGTACGACGGCACCATCAACGACTGGCACACCACGCCGGAGTCGGGCCGGATCACCGCGTCCAACCCGTGCTCGGAGTACATGCACCTGGACAACTCCAGCTGCAACCTGGCGTCGTTGAACCTGATGAAGTTCCTCAAGGACGACGGCCTGTTCGACGCGGAGCTGTTCGCCAAGTCGGTCGAGTTCGTGATCACCGCGATGGAGATCTCCATCAGCTTCGCGGACTTCCCGACCGAGCCGATCGCGGACACCACCCGCAAGTTCCGCCAGCTGGGCATCGGCTACGCGAACCTGGGCGCGCTGCTCATGGCGACCGGTCACGCGTACGACTCCGAGGGCGGCCGGGCGCTCGCCGCGTCCATCACCTCGCTGATGCAGGCCGTGGCGTACAAGCGGTCCGCCGAGCTGGCCGGGATCGTCGGCCCGTACGAGGGTTACGCCCGCAACGCCGAGGCGCACCAGCGCGTGATCCGCAAGCACGCGGCGGCCAACGACCTCATCCGCACCTACCACGCCAACGACGCCCAGGTGCAGAAGCTGGCGACGCGGGTGTGGCAGGAGGGCCAGATCGTCGGCGCGAAGAACGGCTGGCGCAACGCGCAGGCGTCGGTGCTGGCCCCGACCGGCACCATCGGCCTGATGATGGACTGCGACACGACCGGCATCGAGCCGGATCTGGCGCTGGTGAAGTTCAAGAAGCTGGTCGGCGGCGGCTCGATGCAGATCGTCAACCAGACCGTGCCGCGCGCGCTGAAGGCGTTGGGGTACCAGGAAGAGCAGATCGAGGCGATCGTCGAGTACATCGGCGAGCACGGCCACGTCGTGGACGCGCCGGGCCTGCGCCAGGAGCACTACGAGGTGTTCGACTGCGCGATGGGCGAGCGTTCCATCGCGCCGATGGGCCACGTGCGGATGATGGCCGCGGTGCAGCCGTTCATCTCGGGCGCGATCTCCAAGACGGTGAACATGCCGGAGTCGGCGACCGTCGAGGACGTCGAGGAGATCTACTACCAGGGCTGGAAGCTGGGCCTGAAGGCGCTCGCGATCTACCGCGACAACTGCAAGGTCGGCCAGCCGCTGTCGGCGGGCAAGTCCGCGAAGTCCTCCGCGGACACCAAGACGCCGGAGACGGTCGTGGAGTACCGCCCGGTGCGCAAGCGGCTGCCGAAGAAGCGCCCGTCGCAGACGGTGTCGTTCACCGTGGGTGGCGCCGAGGGCTACCTGCACGCCGGCTCGTACCCGGACGACGGCCTGGGCGAGATCTTCGTCAAGCTGGGCAAGCAGGGTTCGACGCTGGCGGGCGTGATGGACGCGTTCTCCATGTCCATCTCGGTCGGTCTGCAGTACGGCATCCCGCTGGAGTTCTACGTCTCGAAGTTCCAGAACCTGCGCTTCGAGCCGGCGGGCATGACCGACGACCCGGACGTGCGCATCGCGACCAGCGTGCTGGACTACCTGTTCCGCCGCCTGGCCCTGGACTACCTGCCGTTCGAGAAGCGCGCCCAGCTCGGCATCTTCACCGCCGACGAGCGCACCGCCCAGGTGTCGCAGGACTACGGCAGCGGCTCGGACGTGGACCTGGAGGGCCTGCGCACGTCGGTCGACGCCTCCCCCGCCCCGGCGGTCGAGGAGAAGAAGAAGTCGACCGCGGACGTGAAGGTCGGCAGCTCCACGGAACTGCTCGAACTGCACCTCGGCACGACCGCCGACGCGCCGCTGTGCATGACCTGCGGCACGAAGATGCGCCCGGCCGGCTCCTGCTACCTGTGCGAGGGCTGCGGCTCGACGTCGGGTTGCAGCTGACGTAGCGGTTCCGAAGCGGGGAGTCTGCGTTCGCGCGGGCTCCCCGCTTTTTCCGTTGCCCCGGCCAGTGCCCACTTGGTGGAGTTCGGCGGTGTTCGACGTGAAGTGGGAACGGCCACTGCACCAAGCCCCCGGGACGGTCCGGCCGGCGATCGCTCCCGGCCGGGTGGTCGTGCACGAGCGGGGCACCCGGTTGGTGTGCCTCGACGCCGTGGACGGGTCGGTGCGGTGGGACGTGCCGATCGGGACGTGGCCGCGCGCGATCGTGATCGCGGGCGCGCGGTGCCTGGTGTTGCCGCAGCTCCCCCGGGAGTTGGTGTGCCTGGACCTGGACACCGGGCGGCGCGAGTGGACCGTCGAGCTGGACGGCTTCGTCGGGCACCTGGTCGTCGCGGGTGGTGTCGTGCTGGCCGGCGGGTGGCGCGGGTACCGGCCGGTGCGGTTGTACGACGTCGAGAGTGGACGGCTGCTGGCCACGGCGGACGTGCACACCGTGCGGCCCGCGGTGGTGGACGGCGGGTTCCTGACCGGCACACCCGGTGGCACCGAGGTGCGGTTGCTGGACGGGCGTGACCTCTCGGCGGTGGCCGCGTGGACACTGCCGGAGCCCCTGGCCGACCCGGACCACCGACGCGCGTTCACGCCGGTCGGGGGCCGGTTCCTGGTGCGGTGCGGACGGCGTGGGTTCGCGGAGGTGGGCCGGCCGGAGGTGGTCGCCCACGCCGATCACGACCTGACCTCGGACGCGCCGCACGTCGTCGGAGGCCGGGTGTGGCTGCGCGAACGGCTCGGCTACACGACCGTGGCGGACGGCCGGGTCGGGTGGCGGTTCGCCGAGGTCGGCCAGACGCTGGTCGGCCGGGTGCAGCCGGCGGGCGAGGGCTTCCTGGTCCCCGGCGGGGCCGGAACCCTGTTCCACCTGGACCGCGACGGGCAGGTGCGGGAACGCGTCCAGGTCGGGCGGCGGATCTCCGCCGTGCGGGAACACGGGCCGGACGGGTTGCTGGTTCTCACGAAGGGCACCCTGCTCGCCCTCGGTTCTCGGCTAGGTTGAAGCCGGGGTTGAGGAGGGGGAAGTCGTGAAGGCGAGCGGCAGCCTGTTCGGGTTGGCTTACGGGGACGCGTTGGGGGCGGCGACGGAGTTCCTGTCCGTGGCCGAGATCGAGCAGCGGTTCGGGCCGGGCGGTCCGTCCGACCTGGAAGGGCAACCCGCCAAGGTCACCGACGACACGCAGATGACGTTGGCGGTGGCGCGGGCCTTGGCGGACGTGGTGCCGTGGCCGGAGCCGGTCGAGGCGGCGTTGCGGCAGCACTTCGTGGACTGGTGGCAGGACCCCGAGAACAACCGCGCGCCCGGCCTGACCTGCCTGGAAGCGTGCGAGCGGCTGGCGACCGGGTTGGCGTGGACGGAGGCGAGCCGCCGCCGGTCGAAGGGGTGCGGCGCCAACATGCGGGTCGCGCCGGTCGGGCTGGTGCACGGGTGGGAGGACCGGACGCGGGCCGTCGTCGCCCAGTTCCAGTCCGCGCTCACCCACGGCCACCCGACGGCGCTGGCGGCGTCCGAGCTGACCGCGTTCGCCGTGCACTGGCTGCGGTCGGGGATGCACCCGCGCGACCTGCCCACCGCCCTGCGCACCCGGGCCCACGAGCAGCGCACCACCTACCACGGCGACTGGCTGGCAGACCTGTGGACCGGCCCCGCCGCGACCACACCGGAGGACTTCATCGCCCGCGGCTGGGACGAGTGCCTGCGCGTCCTGGACAACCTCGACACCGCCCTGGCCCACCCCGACCCGGCCGAGGACCCGTGCCGAGCCACGGGCGAGGGCTGGGTGGCCGAGGAAGCCCTGGGCACGGCCCTGCACTGCTTCCTGCTGTTCCCCGACGACCCGGTCCGCGTCCTGCGCCGCGCTGCCACCACGTCCGGCGACTCCGACTCGATCGCCTGCCTGGCCGGGGCGTTCGCGGGCGCGTACCACGGCTTCGAGGCGTGGCCGGAGGACTGGTCGCACCGCATCGAGTACGGCACCGAACTCGCCCACTTCGGCCGGCTCTGGGACTAGGGTCGGGGTCGACATGACCCGACTCGACCGCGCTCTTCTCTCCCTGGACGGACTCTCCGTAGGCGACGCCCTCGGCGCGCAGTTCTTCACCACCACCCCGGCCGCGACCACACCGTGGCCGTGGACCGACGACACCCAACTCGCGTGCCTGCTGGTCGCCGAGCTGCGCGACCACGGCGAGGTCGACCAGGACCGGCTGGCGGCGTCGTTCGCCGAGCACCACGACCCGTACCGGGGCTACGGTCCGGGCGCGGTGGTCGTGCTGCGGCGCATCCGGGACGGCGTGCCGTGGCAGGTCGCCGCGCGGGAGTCGTTCGGCGGCGAGGGTTCCTGCGGCAACGGCGCGGCGATGCGGGTCGCGCCGCTGGGCGCGTACTTCGCCGACGACCTGGACGCCGTTGTGGCGCAAGCGATCCGGTCCGCCGAGGTGACCCACCCGCACCCGGAGGGCGTGGCGGGGGCCGTGGCCGTCGCGGTCGCGGCTGCGGTGGACCGGGCGTCGCTGTTCGACGCCGTGCTCGACCACCTCGACGACGGCGAGGTGCGACGCGGTGTCAGCCGGGCCCGCACCCTCACCGGTCCGGTCGCCTACGCGGCCCACGAACTCGGCAACGGCGCCCGCACCACCGCCCAGGACACCGTGCCGTTCACGCTGTGGGTGGCGGCCGACCACCACGACTTCCGCGACGCGTTCTTCGCGTGCGTCGAGGCCGGCGGCGACGTGGACACGACGGCGGCGATCGTCGGCGGCATCCTCGGCACCCCGCCGCCGGACTGGCTGGCGTCCCGCGAGCCGCTGCCGGCCGACCTGCGCACGAGCCGCGATGCTCGCGACTTCCTCCCCGGAACCTCCACCTGATCTCCACAACCGTCCGGCACGGTGGAGGCGTGAACGGATTCCAGGAGTGGGTGCGGGACTTCGAGGACGAGGCGCAGCGGCGGCGGGAGGTCGGGGACCCGGACTTCGCGCGTGGTGCGGTGATGGCACCGGCGGTGGTGGCCAGTGTGCAGCGGTTCCAGGTCGGGGAGGCCGGGGACGGGGCCAACCTGATCCGCAAGGCGACCGCCGCCGGGGACGACGTCTACACGAAGGCCGTGCGGATGTTCGTCGCCGAAGAGCAGAACCACGCCCGGATGCTGGCGTTGCTGCTGCGGTCCGCCGGTGCGAAGACCCTCGACGGGCACTGGAGTGACGCCGTGTTCGTCCGGCTGCGGCGGGCGTTGGGGCTGCGGCTGGAGCTGATGGTGCTGATGATCGCGGAAGTCGTGGCGCTGGCTTACTACCGGACGCTGCGCGACGGCTCCCGCGACCCCCTGGTCTCCGAGGTCGCCGGCCGCATCCTCGCCGACGAACGCCGCCACGTCCCGTTCCACTGCCTGCGCCTGCGCGGCGAGGTCCCCCGCCCGGTGCACGCGGTCTGGTGGTTCCTGCTGCTCGGCGCGTTGGCCGCGGTGTGCTGGGACCACGGCCCCGCGTTGCGCCACCTGGGGGCGACGCGCCGCGGGTTCGCCGTGGAGGTCGCCCGGGAGTTCAAGGCCGCGCTCGCGACGACCCGCGCTCAGTCGTCGTTGCCGTTGCGCACCAGCAACTCGCTGCCGTAGTCGAGCAGGTCGTCCCAGAACGGGATCGGCCGTTCGTGGGTGTGCGTCACCGGGCCTTGCCCGCCGAAGAAGTGCAGCAGGTTCGCCCCGTACGGGATGATGTCGGTCTGGTACATCGACAGCACGGGGTAACCGAACGTGCCACGCCCACCCGGTAGGCATCGGTGGCCGGTGACGGGGATCATGCGGGGCACCGCGGCCAGGAGGGTCCGGGCCAGTTCCACGGCGTCGTCTTCGGCGTCCGGGCGCTCGCCCCACGGCTTGTACCAGAACCCGTTCTCCACCACGTCGAACAGCACGCCCTCGACCGGCCACTCCACCTGGTCGCGCAGCGCCTCGGGGTCACCGTCGCGCCAGTCCGGGAAGCCGCCGCCGGTCGGCAGCAGTTCGGCGAGGAAGGTGCGGTGGTCGTCGGCGAACTCGAAGCCGAAGCGGTCCTCCACCGCCGCGATCTCGGCGTCGGTCAGCCCCGGCTCGATGGCCACGCCGTTGCGCACGCGCGGGTTGATCAGGTTCTGCCGCAGGTGTTCGGCGACCGCCGACCCCAGTGCCGCGCCGTTCTCGAAGTCCACGGCACCAGGGTCGGCGGTCCGGAGAACGACCGCAACGCGTTTACGACCTCCGGAACAGCTTGTTGCCCAGCCACACGATCGGGTCGTAGCGGCGGTCGGCGACGCGTTCCTTCATCGGGATCAGCGCGTTGTCGGTGATCTTGATGTGTTCCGGGCAGACCTCCGTGCAGCACTTGGTGATGTTGCACAGCCCCAGCCCGTGCTCGGCCTGGGCCGCCGGCACGCGGTCGGCCTCGTCGAGCGGGTGCATCTCCAGCTCGGCCACGCGCATGAGGAAACGAGGACCCGAGAACGCCTGCTTGTTCTCCTCGTGGTCGCGGATGACGTGGCAGGTGTTCTGGCACAGGAAGCACTCGATGCACTTCCGGAACTCCTGCGACCGCTCCACGTCCACCTGGGACATGCGGTAGTCGCCCGGCGCCACGCCCTTCGGCGGCTGGAACGCCGGGATCTCCCGCGCCTTCTGGTAGTTGTACGACACGTCGGTCACGAGGTCGCGGATGACGGGGAACGTGCGCATCGGCGTCACGGTCACCACCTCGTCCTCCGCGAACACCGACATCCGGGTCATGCACAGCAGCCGCGGCCGGCCGTTGACCTCCGCCGAGCACGAGCCGCACTTGCCCGCCTTGCAGTTCCACCGCACGGCGAGGTCAGCGGCCTGCGTCGCCTGCAGCCGGTGGATGATGTCGAGGACGACCTCGCCCTCGTTCACCTCGACGGTGAAGTCCTCCAGACCTCCCCCGTCCGCATCACCGCGCCACACCCTGAACCGCCCCTGGTACCCCATCTCAGCCCTCCAGCTCCTCGGCGGTCAGGTACTTCTGCAACTCGCTGTGCTCGAACAGGGCCAACAGGTCGGACCGGATCGGGATCTGCGGCTCTTCCTCGACCGAAACGGAACCCTCGGACACCTTGCACACCAACAACTTCCGCCGCCACGACGAGTCCATGCCCGGGTAGTCGTCCCGGGTGTGACCGCCGCGGCTCTCGGTGCGCAGCAGCGCGGCCCGCGCCACGCACTCGCTGACCAGCAGCATGTTGCGCAGGTCCAACGCCAGGTGCCAGCCGGGGTTGAACTGGCGGTGCCCCTCGACGGACAGCGTCTCGGCCCGGCGCTTGAGGTCGTCGAGCCGCTTCAACGCCTGTTCCATCTCGTCGGCCCGGCGGATGATGCCGACGAGGTCGTTCATCACCTGCTGCAACTCCATGTGCAGCGTGTACGGGTTCTCCCCGCCCTCACGCGAGAACGGTTCCACCGCAACGCGTTGCGCCTCGGCGACCGCGTCCTCGGAGCAGACGGGCCGGTCGGCGAGCCCGAGGACGTAGTTCGCCGCGCCCTCGCCCGCGCGCCGCCCGAACACCAGCAGGTCGGACAGCGAGTTGCCGCCCAGCCGGTTCGAGCCGTGCATCCCGCCGGACACCTCGCCCGCCGCGAACAACCCGGGCACGGACGACGCCCCGGTGTCCGGGTCGACCTGCACGCCGCCCATGACGTAGTGGCACGTCGGCCCGACCTCCATGGGCTGCGCGGTGATGTCCACGTCCGCCAGCTCCTTGAACTGGTGGTGCATCGACGGCAGCCGCCGGGTGATCTCCTCGGCCGGCAACCGGGTCGACACGTCGAGGAACACCCCGCCGTGCTCGGTGCCGCGGCCCGCCTTGACCTCGGAGTTGATCGCCCGCGCCACCTCGTCGCGGGGCAGCAGCTCCGGCGGCCGGCGGTTGTTGTCCGGGTCGGTGTACCAGCGGTCGGCTTCCTCGGGGTTGTCGGCGTACTTGTCCTTGAACACCTCGGGGATGTAGTCGAACATGAACCGCTTGCCGTCGGAGTTGCGCAGCACGCCGCCGTCGCCTCGGACCGACTCGGTGACCAGGATGCCCTTCACCGACGGTGGCCAGACCATGCCGGTCGGGTGGAACTGGATGAACTCCATGTTGATCAGGGACGCCCCGGCGCGCAACGCCAGCGCGTGCCCGTCGCCGGTGTACTCCCACGAGTTCGAGGTCACCTTGAACGACTTGCCGATGCCGCCGGTCGCCAGCACCACCGCGGGCGCCTCGAACAGCACGAACCGGCCGGACTCGCGCCAGTAGCCGAACGCGCCGGCCACCGCGCCGTCGTCCTGCACCAGGTCGGTGACGGTGAACTCCTGGAAGACCTTCAGCCGCGACTCGTAGTCCCCGGTCGCCGCGAAGTCCTCCTGCTGCAGCGACACGACCTTCTGCTGCAACGACCGGATCAGCTCCAGGCCGGTCCGGTCGCCGACGTGCGCCAGGCGCGGGTACTCGTGGCCGCCGAAGTTGCGCTGGCTGATCCGGCCGTCCTTGGTGCGGTCGAACAGCGCGCCGTAGGTCTCCAGCTCCCACACGCGGTCCGGGGCTTCCTTGGCGTGCAACTCGGCCATGCGCCAGTTGTTCAGGAACTTCCCGCCGCGCATGGTGTCGCGGAAGTGCACCTGCCAGCTGTCGTTGGAGTTGACGTTCCCCATCGCCGCGGCGATGCCGCCCTCGGCCATCACCGTGTGCGCCTTGCCGAACAACGACTTGCACAGCACCGCCGTGCGCATCCCGTGCTCCCTAGCCTCGATCGCCGCCCGCAGACCCGCGCCACCCGCGCCGATCACGAGCACGTCGAACGAATGCCGTTCCACCTCGGGCAAAACAGGCTCCTCAGTTGATGATGCGAAGGTCGGTGATGGCGCCGGACGCGACCAGCGCGACGTAGAGGTCGGTGAGGCAGACAAAGATCAGCGACGCCCACGCCAGCTGCATGTGCTTGGCGTTGAGCTTGGAGATCTGCGTCCACATCCAGTACCGCACCGGGTGCTTGGAGAAGTGCTTGAGCCGACCGCCCGCGATGTGCCGGCACGAGTGGCACGACAGCGTGTACGCGCCCAGCAGGCCCACGTTCACCAGCAGCACGATGTTGCCCAGCCCGAGACCGGTGGTCAGCGCGTAGAACGCGTCGTAGACGTTGATCAGCAGCAGGATCGAGGCCGCGTAGAAGAAGTAGCGGTGCAGGTTCTGCGCGATCAGCGGGAACCGGGTCTCACCGGTGTACTTGCCGTGCGGTTCGGCGACCGCGCAGGCGGGCGGGGACAGCCACGCGGCGCGGTAGTAGGCCTTGCGGTAGTAGTAGCAGGTGACCCGGAAGCCCAGCAGGAACGGGAGGATCACCACCGGCGGGGTCAGGAACCCGGGCAACTCGGGCAGCGGCCGGCCGAAGTGGGCCGCGGCCGGGAGGCACTCCTCGCTCAGGCAGGGCGAGTACATGGGCGTGAGGTACCGGTAGTCGTCCACCCAGTAGAAGTCGCCCATGAACGTGCGCACCGCCGCGTAGATCGAGATCAGCAGCAGGCCGGTGAACGTGACCAGCGGCGGGAGCCACCACCGGTCCGTTCGCAACGTGCGCTGGGCGATCTGCGCCCTCATACCTCACCTCGGTTCCACTTCGCTGTGGCGGGGACGTAAGCCGGCTCGGGAGTCGACTCGGGAAAACCGAAGCCGGCCCCCGCGTCGAGATCGCGGGGGCCGGCTCGTGGTGCGCTCAGGTGTGGCGGTAGCCACCCAGACCTTCGTCGTCGGCGTCGTGCCAGAGCTTCGGGTCGTACGGCGTGTCGGGCACGACGACGACCTCCCGCTCCACCCTGGGCGCCTCGCGCTGCCGGGGTGTGCTGTCCAGGTCGAGCAGCTCCGTCGCGTCGATGTCCATCCGCTCGACGTCGTTCGCGAGCCGTTGCACGGACGCGACGTCGCCGTAGCGGGACCGCAGCGAGCCGACGCACTGGCGTAGTTGGCCGAGCACTCGGCGCAGTTCCACGATCTCCGAAGCCGTCATGGGCAGCACCTCCCTTGGGGGTCCGTGTGCCGACTCTGCCCGCTTCGGGGCTCTGTGACAAGCACCACAAGTCGTCGCGTCGCGTCTCACCCACTGAATCGGTTTTGTGACGATCATGTGTCGTGACATAGTGTGGGTGCTGTCACGTCCGTCCGTGCGACGCCAGCGCTGCCGTCCCACCGGGCCCCACCACGGCCCGTGATCACCCCCGGGAGACAGCGAACCATGAGCGTGCATCCCGTCGTCGCCGAAGTGACGGCTCGCATCGCCGCCCGCAGCGCCGCCGGCCGGTCCGCCTACCTCGACAAACTCGCCGCGGCCCACACCGAGGGCCCGGCCCGCCGCGACCTCGCGTGCTCCAACTTCGCGCACGGTTTCGCGGGTATCACGGGTGGTGACAAGGAGGCGCTGCGTGCGCTCCGTCGCCCGAACGTGGCGATCGTTTCGGCGTACAACGACATGTTGTCGGCGCACCAGCCGATGCACGAGTACCCGGCGTGGATCAAGGACGCTGCTCGGGCTCAAGGGGGAATCGCGCAGTTCGCCGGCGGGGTGCCGGCGATGTGCGACGGCATCACGCAGGGCCGCGCGGGCATGGAGCTGTCGCTGTTCAGCCGGGACGTCATCGCGATGGCGACGGGGATCGCGCTCTCGCACGACATGTTCGACGCGACCGTGCTGCTCGGCGTGTGCGACAAGATCGTGCCGGGCCTGCTGATCGGGGCGCTGTCGTTCGGGCACCTGCCCGCGATCCTCATCCCCGCCGGGCCGATGGCGTCGGGCCTGCCGAACAAGGAGAAGGCGCGGGTCCGGCAGCTGTTCGCCGAGGGCAAGGCGACCCGGGAGAACCTGCTGGAGGCCGAGGCGGCGTCCTATCACAGCCCCGGGACCTGCACTTTCTACGGCACGGCCAACTCCAACCAGCTCGTCGTGGAGGTCATGGGCCTGCACCTGCCGGGCGCGAGCTTCGTCCCGCCGGGCACCAAGCTGCGCCGCGCGCTGACCGAGGAAGCCGCGCGCCGGGCCGTGGAGATCAGCCGGGGCGAGGAGTACACGCCGATCGGGCGGGTCGTGGACGAGAAGGCCGTGGTCAACGGCGTGATCGCGCTGCTGGCCACCGGCGGCTCGACCAACCACACCATGCACCTGGTCGCGATCGCCTCGGCCGCTGGCATCGAGCTGAGCTGGGACGACTTCGCCGACCTGTCCTCGGTCGTGCCGCTGCTGGCGCGGGTGTACCCGAACGGCAGCGCCGACATCAACCACTTCCAGGCCGCCGGCGGCGTGCAGTTCCTGGTCTCCACGCTGCTCGACGCGGGCCTGCTGCACGAGGACGTGCACACCGTGGCGGGCTTCGGCCTCAACCGCTACCGCAAGGAGCCCGTGCTCATCGAGGGCGCTCTGACCTGGCGGAACGGTCCCGACCACTCGCTGGACCTCGACGTGCTGCGGCCCGTGTCGGACCCGTTCGCGGCCGACGGCGGCCTGCGGATGCTGTCGGGCAACCTGGGGCGCGCGGTGACCAAGGTGTCGGCGGTCGCGCCGGAACACCGGATCGTGGAGGCGCCCGCGCGGGTCTTCACCTCGCAGGACGAGTTCAGCGCCGCCTTCAAGGCCGGTGAGTTGGAGCGGGACGTCGTGGTCGTGGTGCGGCAGCAGGGTCCGCAGGCCAACGGGATGCCCGAGCTGCACAAGCTGACCCCGGCCCTGGGCGTGCTGATGGACCGCGGCTTCAAGGTCGCGCTGGTCACCGACGGCCGCATGTCCGGCGCGTCGGGCAAGGTGCCGGCCGCCATCCAGGTCACGCCCGAGGCCGCCGTGGGCGGTCCGCTGGCCCGGGTGCGCGACGGCGACGTGCTGCGCGTGGACGCCGAGACCGGCACGCTGGAGGCGCTCGTGGACCCGGCCGAGCTGGCCGCGCGCGACCTGGTGGACTTCCCGCCGGACGCCCAGGCGTGGACGGGCACCGGCCGCGAGCTGTTCGGCGCGCTGCGCCGGGCGGTCGGACCGGCCGACCGGGGTGCCAGCGTGTTCGGACCCATCGCGGCCTCGCACTTCGCGGGCCAGTTGAACCAGGAGGTAAGTCGGTGACCACCAGCAAGGACCTGCTGGAGCTGTCCCCCGTCATCCCCGTCGTCGTGCTGGACGACGCCGCCCACGCCGTGCCGCTGGCACAGGCGCTGCTGCGCGGGGGCATCCGGGTCATCGAACTGACCCTGCGCACCCCCGCCGCGTTGTCGGCGATCGAGCGCATCGCGGCCGAGGTGCCGGACATCGTGCTGGGCGCGGGGACGGTCACCGCGCCCGAACACGCCGAGCAGGCGTTGAAGGCGGGGGCGTCGTTCCTGGTCACGCCGGGTTCGACGGACCGGGTGCTGGACGCCGTGGAGGACACCGGCCTGCCGTTCCTGCCCGGCGCGGCGACGGTGTCGGAGGCCATGAAGCTGGCCGAACGGGGCCTGACGGCGCTGAAGTTCTTCCCGGCGGAGGCGGCCGGCGGCGCGGACTACCTCAAGTCGATCGGCGGTCCGCTGCCTGGTCTGCGCTTCTGCCCCACGGGCGGCATCACCCCGGAGACCGCGCCGAAGTACCTGGCGCTGCCCAACGTCGGCTGCGTCGGCGGCTCCTGGCTGACCCCGAAGGACGCCCTGGCCGCAGGCGACTGGACCCGCATCGAATCCCTCGCCAAGGCCGCCGCGTCCCTCTAACGGCCGCCCTCTGACGGCCGCCCTCTGACGGCCGCCCTCTGACGGCCGCCCTCTGACGGCCGCCTTCTGACGGCCGCTGCCTGACCGCCGCCTGCGTGGGTGCCTTCGCTCGGGGGAGGCACCCACGCTCGCGGACTCCCCTCACGCCCCGCCCCCGCATCCCCGCGAGCATGGCGGCGTGCGTCAGGCGATGAGCGCGAGGGCTTCCGGGATCGAGTCGACCACCGGCATCCCGGTCGCCGCGAGCTTCACCCGGTCACCAACACCGGTGGTCACCAACACCGCCTGCGCACCCACGTGCCGCGCGGCCTCGGCGTCGTCCACCACGTCACCGATCACCACCACGTCCCGCGGGTCCAGCCCCTGCTGCTCCAGGTGCTCCGCCAGGTGCTCGGCCTTCGACCCGCCGCCCACGTCCACCCGCAGCCCGTCGACCCGCGTGAACAGCCCCGCCAGCCCCAACCGCTCGACCAGCGGCACCAGCTCGTCGTGGAACCACATGGACAGCAGCGACTGCGTCCCGGACCAGCGGTGCAGCAGATCCACGCCCGCCGCCAGCCCGCACGTGTCCAGCAACGCCCGGTACTCGACGTGGTAGACGAGGTCGATGTCCGCCCAGTCCTGTTCGGACAGCTTCCGGCCCAGGACCCCTTCGTAGCAGGCGATCAGCGGCCGGCTGAACACCCCGCGCCACTCCTCCAGCGTGAGCGCCGCGCGACCGTACCGGCGGCACACCTGGTTCACCGCGTGCAGCACGGCGTGCGTGTCGTCCAGCAGCGTGCCGTTCCAGTCCCACACCACGTGCTTCACAGCGCATCCCCCCACGTCCCGGTACCCGCCCAGCCTGCCATGCGCGCTGCGATAGGTTGGGACCGCACTCGGGGAGGGGTGGAACATGCGGTCGACCACGGTCGCCGAACCCGGCTGGCAGGTCGGACTGGTGTGGGTGGGTTTCCCGGTCGTCGGGGCCGGTCTGCTGTGGGGCGTGCAGGCAGCCGCAGGGTGGCTGTTGTCCCTGCCGTGGACACCGTTCCGCGGCCCGCTGAAGCTGATCGACTCCATCCCGGAGCCGTGGGCCACGGCCGGTTCCCTGGCCGCCGGCGCGGCGGTCGGCCTGTTCTTCGCCGCCTGGGCCGCGCACGAGCGCCTCACCGTCGACCTGTCCGACGAGGCCCTCACCCTGACGACCCGGGGCAAGTCCCGCACGCTCGACCGCACCGAGATCTCCGCGGTCTTCTTCGACCACAAGAAACTCGTCGTGCTCGGCCGCTCGTCCGAGGAACTGGCCCGCGAGTCCCACGACCTGCCCGCCGCGACCGTGGCCGACGCCTTCCAACGCCACGGCTACCCGTGGCTCGACGCCGACCCGCACCGCGACGACTTCCGCCGCTGGGTCGAGGACATGCCCGGCCTGCCCCCGGCCGCCAACGCCCTGCTCAAGGCCCGCGCCGAGGCCCTGAAGAACAGCGACGAGGACGACGCCCGCGACCTGCGCACCGAACTCGCCCGCCTCGGCGTGGTCGTCCGGGACGACCGCAAGCGCCAGTTCTGGCGCCTGACCAACCAGCCCGAAAGCTGACCCCCGGCCCCTCGACCGCCCCGATCACCCCGCAGCAGCGCCGGCCACGCCCAGCCGCAGCCCGCACCGGCCACGCCCAGCCGCAGCCCGCACCGGCCACGCCCAGCCGCAGCCCGCACCGGCCACGCCCAGTCGCAGCCCTCACCGGCCACAACCCCGCATCCGCCACGCCAGCAGCAGCCCGCACCGGCCACCACCGGCGACAGCACCGGTCAGTCCGGCAGGTACTCCTCCAAGTCGGCCTCCCCTTCCGCCGCGGCCTTCACCTCGTCGCGCACCACCCGGTACGCCATGCCCTCGGCGTACCCCTTGCGCGCCAACGCGGCCACCAGCCGCCGCATCTTCGTCTGCTGGTCCACACCGGACATGGTGCGCAGCTTCTTGCGCACCAACTCCCTTGCCCGTTCCTGCTCGGCCTCGTCGTCCACGGCCGCCAACGCCTCGGCCGCGACCTCGTCAGCCACCCCCTTGCGGCGCAACTCCTGCACCAACGCCCGCCGCCCCAACCCCTGGTGCTCGTGGCGCGAGCGCACCCACACCTCGGCGAAGGCGGCGTCGTCGATCAGCCCGGCCCGGTCGAACTTGCCGAGCACGAGCTCGGCCGTCTCCTCCCGGATGCCCTTGCGCAGCAGGGCGTCCTTGAGCTCCACCCGGGTCCGGGCCCGAACGGTCAGCAGCGCGTAGCAGAGGTCGGTCGCCTTGCGCTGCTCCTTGACCGGGTCGACCGGCGCGGCCGACTCCGCGGAGCCCTCGGCCCCGTCAGCCGACCGACCGCGCCGCCTGGAGCCGGCGAACCGCCCCCGGCCACCGGACGAGGTGTCAGACACCGTTCACGCCTCCCACCGCCGGCACCGCGCAACCCCGGTGCCGGCCCCTCAGCCTCAGAACTCGACCGGCGCGGGCGCGGTGTCGTCGGCCTCCAGTGTCGCGCCGATGCCCAGCTTCTCCTTGATCCGCTTCTCGATCTCGTTGGCCACGTCGGGGTTCTCGCGCAGGAACTTCCGCGCGTTCTCCTTGCCCTGGCCCAGCTGGTCGCCCTCGTAGGTGTACCAAGCGCCGGACTTGCGCAGGATGCCCTGGTCCACGCCCATGTCGATGAGCGAGCCCTCGCGCGAGATGCCCACGCCGTAGAGGATGTCGAACTCGGCCTGCTTGAACGGCGGCGCGACCTTGTTCTTCACGACCTTGACGCGGGTCCGGTTGCCGACCGGCTCGCCGCCGTCCTTGAGCGTCTCGATGCGGCGGACGTCCAAGCGCACCGACGCGTAGAACTTCAGCGCCTTGCCACCGGTCGTGGTCTCCGGCGAGCCGAACATCACGCCGATCTTCTCGCGCAGCTGGTTGATGAAGATCGCTGTGGTGTTGGACGCGTTGAGCGCACCGGTGATCTTGCGCAGCGCCTGGCTCATCAACCGCGCCTGGAGGCCGACGTGGTTGTCGCCCATCTCGCCCTCGATCTCGGCGCGCGGCACCAGCGCGGCCACCGAGTCGACCACGAGGATGTCCAGCGCGCCGGAGCGCACCAGCATGTCCGCGATCTCCAGCGCCTGCTCACCGGTGTCGGGCTGGGACACCAGCAGCGCGTCGGTGTCCACGCCGAGCTTGCGGGCGTAGTCGGGGTCCAGCGCGTGCTCCGCGTCGATGAACGCCGCGATGCCGCCGTTGCGCTGCGCGTTGGCCACGGCGTGCAGCGCCACTGTGGTCTTACCGGACGACTCCGGGCCGTAGATCTCCACGACGCGGCCCCGGGGCAGGCCGCCGATGCCCAGCGCGACGTCGAGCGCGATCGCGCCGGTGGGGATCACCTCGATCGGGGCGCGGCCTTCCTCGCCGAGCCGCATGACCGAGCCCTTGCCGAACTGCTTGTCGATCTGGGCCAGGGCCAGTTCGAGGGCCTTGTCCCGGTCGGGTGCCTGTGCCATCTGGAGTCCACCTCGTTGAAGTCTGCGGGTTCGCCGTTGCGATGTCGGGGCCGACGTTACGGGCGGGGTACGACATTTTTCGGCGGGGCCGGGTCACCTGCGGGGATGCGTCACCCGGTCGTGGTGGGCACTATAGCCGAACAGGTGTTCGACCGCTTGTCCGACACGCCGCGTCACCGGCGGTGTTCCGGCACGTCGAAGGCGTCGCACACCGCGAGCCAGATCTCCTTGGCCGGCAGGCCGGCCTCCAGGGCCTGGTCGGGGGTGCGCCCGCCGAGGGCGGACAGGACGTGGTCCCTGGCCACCAGCTCCGCCCGGACCTCGCCGAACTCGTTCGCCATCAACTTCCGGAACACCGTGGTGCGCATCGCGCCCAGGCTAGCGCGCGGCCTTCCACGCGGGGCTGTCGACGTAGTGGTTGTCGAACCGGTCCTGCGACGCCCGGATCTCGGCGGGGTCGGCCAGGCCGCGCTGCACCCGGTCCAGCAGCCGGTAGTAGTCGAACCGGCCGACGCCGGGCGTGAACACGAACAGCACGTCCGCGTCGGCGCCCTTGGCGGCCCCGAACGCGTGCGGCACGCGCGGCGGGACCACCAGGAAGTCGCCGCGTTCCAGCGTCAGGACGTCCTGGTCGAGCAGCACCTGGAGCGTCCCGTCGAGCACGAAGAACAGTTCCGACGCACGGGTGTGGAAGTGCGGCGGAGCGCCGTCGGAGCCGTCGCGGAACGTGGAGCGGTTGCTGGTCAGCGCGTCGAGGTCGGCCAGCAGCGTGACGACGGCGGCGGGGTCGGCGGTGAGCGATTCGGCCTGGTCAGCCCGGACGATCAGTGCGTTTTCCATGTCTCCACGATCTCCCGGACCATGATCGCGAACAACGACGGAAGACGCACTGATCCATAACCTGAGAGTTATGCTTCCGTGCGCACAGTTCGCGGGGAGATGCCCCACGAGACCACTGCGGCGACCACGCCGGAGGCGGCAACGGTCCACCAGGACGCTTGGAAAGCCGCGTGTGCGGCGTCGTACCCGCTCGGGCGCCCCAACACGGCGATCAGCACGCTGACGCCGAGCACCGCGCCGACCTGGCGGGCCATGGTGACCACGGCGCTGCCGGTCGCCGACGACGCCGGCGGCAGTTCCGCGGTGGCGGAGGACAGGATCGTGGGGAACGCCAGCCCGACGCCGATCCCCGCCAGCAGCCAGCCCGGCAACACCGCGCCGAGGTAGTCGGGCACCGGGCCGACCGACGCCAGCAGCAACACCGAGCCCGCCGCCCACAGCAGGCAGCCGACGCTCGCGAGCACCGCGGGAGCGAACCGCCGCAGCAACGCCTGCCCGCCGATCGCGAACACCGGCACCGCCAGCGGACCCGGTGCCAGGGCCAACCCCGTCCGGATCGCCGAGTAGCCCCACACGTCCTGGAGCCAGAGCACGAGCGCGAGCAGTCCGGCCGCGAACGTGGCGCTGAACAGCAACGATGCGACCACCGACCACGAGAACGTGCGCACCCGGACCAGGGCGCGGGAGATCAGCGGCGCCGGGTGGCGCAGGTTGCGCGCGGTGAACGCGGCCAGTGCGATCGCCGCGACGACCAGGCTGACCAGCACGTTCAGCGGTGTCCAGTCGTTGGCCTGCACGACGCCGACCGCCAGCGCGCCGATCCCGATCGTGAGCAACAGCGCGCCGGACAGGTCCAGCGCCTGACCCGCGTCACGTCCGTGGTGGTCGGGCAGCACGCGCAGGGCGAGCACGACCAGCACGACGCCCACCGGCACGTTGATCAGGAAGATCCAGCGCCAGGACAGTTCGACCAGCAGCCCGCCGACGACCGGCCCCAACGCGGACGCGAGCGCCCCGGTGGCGGCCCAGATCCGCACCGAGTGCCCCCGCCGCTCGGGTGCGACCGAGGCCAGCAGCAGGCTCAGGCTGGTGGGCGTCAACGCGGCGGCCCCCACGGCTTGGACCAGCCGGAACGCGACCAGTGTCCACAACCCCGGACTGGCCGCGGCCGCCGCGCTGGCCAGCGTGAACAGCGCGAGCCCGGCCACGAAGACCCGCTTGTGCCCGACCCGGTCGGCGTACCGCCCGGCGGGGACCAGCAGCGCCGCGAACACGATCGAGTAGCCGCTGAGCACCCACCCGAGGTGCGTCAGCGGGTGGTCGGGGAAGTCCGCGCCGATGTCGGGGAACGCGACGTTGACCACGAACTGGTCGAGGCCCGCGAGGAACGGCGCCCCGCAGAGCAGGGCGAGCACGCCGCGCGCACCCACCTGACTATTGATCACCATAGCCAGAGACGGTAGGTCGCTGGCTATAGCGACAACAAGCCAGCTGATACCCTTGTCACATGGCGATGACCTTGGACGGCCCCCTGGCCGACCGGGACCGCTGGCAGGCCACGCGGTGCTCGATCGGCAAGGCGATGGAGGTCGTCGGCAACCGCACGTCGATGCTGCTGCTGCGAGAGGCGTTCTACGGCACCACCCGGTTCCACGACTTCGCCACGCGTGTAGGGGTGACCGAGGCGTCGGCGGCGGCCAGGCTGCGCGAACTGGTCGACATCGGCGTGTTCGAGAAACGCCCCTACCAGGAGCCCGGCCAACGCACACGGCACGAGTACGTCCTCACGGACATGGGCCGCGACCTACTGCCCGCCATGTTGGCCTTGATGCAGTGGGGCGATCGCCACCTCCAACACGACGGGGCTCCCCTACGCGTCGTCGACGCCACCGGGTCACCAGTGCGCGTACAGGTGCGCGGCGAAGACAACCGCGCCCTCACGGCCGAAGACCTCACCGTGCAGGTGAACCGCTAGCGCCGACATAACCTGTCGACGTGGAGCGGCGGGACATCGAGATCTTCCTGGCACTGGCCGAGGAACTGCACTTCACCCGCACCGCCGACCGACTGCACGTGTCGCAGGCGCGGGTCAGCCAGACCATCCGGCAGTTGGAGCGCCGCATCGGTGCGCCGTTGTTCGACCGTACCAGCCGCCGTGTCGCCCTCACACCCATCGGACGACGACTCCGGGACGACATCGCACCCGCGTACCAGCGCATTCGCGAAGGCGTCGAACGCGCTATCGCCGCTGGTAGGGGCATGGGCCTGCTCCGCGTCGGCTTCCAGGCACCGGCCCTGGCCGACCTTGTCCCGTCCCTGTTCGCCCGCTTTCGCGAACGGCAGCCCGACAGCGAAGTCCGGGTGCGCGAGGCCGACTTCGTGGACCCGTTCACGCTGCTCAGGGCCGACGAGGTGGACGTGCTGGTGACCCTGTTCCCGGTGGCCGAACCGGATCTGACGACCGGACCGGTCGTGTACCGGGAGCCGTTGGTGCTGGCCGTCGCCGAGAACCACCCGTTCACCAGGCAGAACCAGGTCACCTTGGAAGACCTCGCGCGCGACACGGTCTTCCGCGCGGCCTATTGGCGTGACACGACACCGTTGGGCCGTCCTATCGCGCGCGGGCGCACCCTTACGACGTTCCAGGAGCTCATGACGGTCATCGCGAACGGTGAAGGCGTGTGCCCACTCGGCGCACATGCGGCGGATTACTTCGCCCGCCCGAAGATCGCGTTCCTGCCGTTGGTCGACGCGCCGCACCTCGACTGGGGGCTGGTCTGGCGCACGGCGGGCGAGACGGGTCGAGTCCGGGAGTTCGCCGCCGCCGCGCGCTAACCTCGGAGGATGGAAGACCCCACCGGCCTGTCGTCGCCGATCGGTCAGATCCTCATCTTCGCGGGCCTGGTCGCCGCCCTCGTCGTGGGCCTGCGCGCCTGGTGGTACAACCGCAAGCGCTGATCAACGCACCCGCTGCAACGACGAGAACAAGCACACCACCAGCAGCGGCAACGCGGTGAAACCCACCACGAGCCCCAACGCGGCATAAGACCACGCCGTCACCACTACGCCCGCCGCCACGCCACCTACGGCGCCACCGATGTTCATGCACAGGTCGGACAACCCTTGTGCCGCCGGGCGGTCCGCCACCGCCACCGACTCGGTGAGCAGCGCCGACCCCGCCACCAGGCCCGCCGACCAGCCGAAACCCAGCAACGCCAAACCGGCCCCGAGCTGCGGCGCGTCGTGCGAGGGCGCCATACCGGCGATGCCGGACGCGGCCACCACCAGTGCCGCCCCGATCGCCAGCACCGACACGCGCCCCAACCGGTCCGCCATCCACCCGAACAAGGGGCTGGCGATGTACATGGCGGCCACATGCACGCTGATGACGACCCCGACGACACGCAGTGAGGCACCCGCGTGGTCCATGTGCACTGGTGTCATCGACATGAGCCCGACCATCGCCGTGTGGCACAGCGTGATGCCGCCCAACGCGAGCTTCGCGCCCCCTGGTAACGACCGCCACACCGCACCGGAACCCCGCGTGTCCGCCACTCCTCCGGCGCAGTGCGCGGGCACCACGGCCGCGTCCCGCACGATGACCAGCGGGTCGGGACGCAGGAACCGCGTCACCACCAGGGCCGCCGACCCGAACAACGCAGCCGACAGCAGGTAGGGACCCGCGCCCACGGGCAGGCTGAGGTACACCGCGACCCGCCCGGCCGGGTCGGCGAGGTTCGGCCCGGCGACCGCGCCCAGCGTCGCCGCCCACACCACGACAGCCACCGACCGGGCCCTCTTGCGCGGGTCGGCCAAGTCCGCCCCGGCGTACCGGGCGGCGAGGTTCGCGCTGGTCGCGGCACCGAACAAGATCAAAGCGGGCAGCAACACGTGCCACGACCGAAGCACCACGCCGCACGCGGCCACCACCGCGCCGATCGCGCCCGCGGTGTAGCCGAACACCAACGCCGGTCGTCGTCCGTGCCGCGCGGCGACCCGTGCGGCGGGCACCGCGAACACCGCCGCGCCCACCACAGCGGCGGTCTGCGCCATGCCGCCCACGGCGTCCGAATCCGACAGCGCGGCGGCGAGCAACGTGGACACCGCGAGACCGATGGTGACACCGGCGGCACCCAGCACCTGGGTCGCCGCCAGCACGCGCAGCACCCTGCGCTGCACCACTTCCACCGCGGTCATGATCATGGATCGTGCCAGGCCGGCGGGTACCGGCGCAGCCACCGTCCGGGTCAGGTACCAGGCTGAACGGTGTTTTCGAAGAAGTCGGCGACATTGTCGGCGCTCACGTCGGCACCACTGCTCTTGGTCACGATGCCCAGCAGCGGCAGGTTGTCCGCGGTGAACGCGAGCAGCCCCACACCGCCGTTCGCGGTGGCCCAGTAGGTGCCCTTGAGGCCGTTGCCGCCCCACTCCGCTTGGACCATGTCCGTCTTCAAAGAGCGCGCCAACGCGTCCGCGCTCTGCTGCGCACCCGTGACGGTCTCAGTGAGCACGTACTGCACCGAATAGTCGTCCTTAAGGGCGCAACTGACGACCGTGCCCTTGATCTCGGCGATACCCGACACGCCCGCCGAACCGCCCGCCTTGCACGTGCTGGTGTCCGGGACCGTGCCCGCGAGCCGACGCAGGCACTCGGTGAAACCCTTGTCGTCCTTGGCGGTGTCACTCTTGCAGTCCTGCGCGGTCAGCTCACCGGGTCCGCTGAACGCGAAGATGCCGCCGACGACAGCCAACACGAGCACCACGGCCGTGCCGACCGCGATGAGCACCTTCGAGTTCGCCTTCTTCTTCTCCTGGGCGCGCGGGGACACGCTCGGGAAGTTGAACTGCTGCGGCACCTGGTAGGGGCCGCTCACAGCGGGATTGACCTGGTAGGGACCGCTGACGCCCGGGTTCACCTGGTACGGGCCGCTCGCCGCGGGGTTCACCTGGTACGGGCCACTCACGCCCGGGTTGACCTGGTACGGGCCGCTGACCACCGGGTTCGGGCCGCTCACGGCCGGGTTCTGGGCCGGCGTCGGCCCGGTCACCGGCTTGGTCACCACCGTCGGCGGCTCGTTGGACACCTTCACCGGGTCCTTGGCACGCGGCGTGATGCCGTCCTTGGGCACGTGGTGCGCGCCCAGCGCGACAGCGGTCTCCGGCTGGTCCAGGCTCGTCGGCACCACCCGGACCTGTTCCGCGATCATCGTCGCCACCAGCGGGATCCGGCTCGACCCACCGACCAGGTAGATGCCCGCGAGCTGGTTGGGCGCCAGGCCCGTGGAGCGGATCGTGGAGGCCAGCAGCTCCACGCTGCGCAGCATGCTCGGGCGGATCAGGGCTTCCAGGTCCGACCGGTTGACCAGGACATCCTCGAACGGCTCCGGCATCGGCACCTCGGTGTGCGCGTGCCGGGACAAGGACTCCTTAGCGGCCCGCACGTCCTCCTGAAGGGCGCGACGCGCGCGACGGTCGGCCGTGGTCTCCGGGCGCAGCAGCCGCTGCCAACCCGCCGGGTCGCGGTGGGACACCTGGCGTCCGACGTGCTCCAACAGCGCCTGGTCGACGTCGAGACCGCCCAGGTCCTGGAGGCCGTCCTCGGCGAGCACGGTGAACCCGTTCTGGGTGGCGCCGACGATGGCGACGTCGAACGTGCCCGCGCCCAGGTCGTACACGGCCAGCGCCTGGCCCACGGCCAGCGAGGCGTAGTGCGAGGCGGCGGCGACCGGCTCGGGCACCGGCACGACGTCGCAGGTCACGCCCGCGAGCCGGGCACTGGACAGCAGCACGTTGCGGCGCGTCGGCCCCCACTGCGCGGGGTGGGTGAGCCGGACCTCGTCCAGGGACTCGCCGCCGAGCTGCCGGGTCGTCTCCTCCAGCACGCGGCGCAGCACGGCGGCCAGCGCGTCGGTGACCGGGACGACGTTCTCGCCGAGCAGCAGCATGCCGTCGTCGATCCGCCGCTTGGGGTTGGGCTCGAACCGCGAGGGGTCGAGGCGGGCGCGGCGCTCGGCGTCGCGGCCGACGACCAGCGAGCCGTCCTCCTCGCAGTACACGGCGGAGGGCATGGTGGCGGACCCGTCCACCTCGACAACCCGGGGCGGCCTGCCGTGCGCGGCGAGCACCGCGACGGTGTTGGAAGTGCCCAGGTCAATGGACAGGACGCGCACGCCTCACCCCTTCGTCGAAACCGCGCTGATCGTGCCACAGCCAGTAGACCGGCGAGGCCGGTTCCCTCTGCCACCCACTCCCCCACTCCGCGAGGCCGCGTCGGTCTGTCACGCCTGGTTTTCCCCCGATCACGTCCTTCGATCGGGGGAAAACCAGGCGTGATGGGCCGACTTCCAGGCGGCCGAGCCGCGACGCCGGAGGCGGCGCCATCCAAAACTGTCGTACCCCTGGTTCAAGATGGTTCGCATGGACGTCCAGGCCGATTTCTCGCCCGCGACCCGGCAGTGGTTCGCCGGGGCGTTCGCGGCGCCCACCTCCGCCCAGGTCGGCGCGTGGGAAGCCGCGGCGGCGGGCGAGCACGCCCTGGTCATCGCACCCACCGGTTCGGGCAAGACGCTCGCCGCTTTCCTCTGGGCCCTCGACCGGCTGGCCTCCACGCCGCCACCGGACGACCCCAAGAAACGCTGCCGCGTCCTCTATGTCTCCCCGCTCAAGGCCCTGGCCGTCGACGTGGAGCGCAACCTCCGCGCGCCCCTCGCCGGCATCCGCCAGGCCGCGCACCGCCTGTCCCTGCCCGAACCCTCCATCACGGTCGGCATGCGCACCGGCGACACCCCGGCCGAGGACCGCCGGGCGTTCGCCCGCCGACCGCCGGACGTCCTGGTCACGACGCCGGAGTCGCTGTTCCTCATCCTCACCTCCTCGGCCCGCGAGTCCCTGCGCGGGGTCGAGACGGTGATCGTGGACGAGGTCCACGCCGTCGCGGGCACCAAGCGCGGCGCGCACCTCGCGTTGTCACTCGAAAGGCTGGACGCGCTGCTGGAGCGGCCCGCCCAGCGGATCGGGCTCTCGGCCACGGTCCGGCCGGTCGAGGAGGTGAGCGCGTTCCTCGCCGGTGGCCGCCCGGTGAAGGTCGTGCAGCCCAAGACCGCCAAGACCATCGAGGTGGAGGTCGAGGTCCCGGTCGAGGACATGTCGGCGTTGGGCGAGCCCACCGGCGAGGTGTCCGGGTCGGCGGCGGGCGCGGAGCAGCGGGCGTCGATCTGGCCGTCGGTGGAGCAGCGGGTCTTGGAACTGGTCCGGGGGCACCGGTCCACGATCGTGTTCGCCAACTCGCGCCGGCTGGCCGAGCGGCTCACCGCGCGCCTCAACGAGCTGGCGGAGGAAGCGGCCGAGCTGGAGAGCTTCCCCGCCGAGGCGATCGGGCAGTCCGGGCTGACCACCCAGCGGTCGGCCACGATCGCCCGCGCGCACCACGGCTCGATGTCCCGCGAGCAGCGGACCGTGGTGGAGGAGGAGCTGAAGTCGGGGCGGCTGCCGTGCGTGGTGGCCACGTCGTCGTTGGAGCTGGGCATCGACATGGGCTCGGTCGACCTGGTCGTGCAGGTCGAGGCGCCGCCCACGGTCGCGTCCGGGCTCCAGCGCGTCGGCCGCGCGGGGCACCAGGTGGGCGCGGTGTCGCGCGGGGTGATGTTCCCGAAGTTCCGGGGCGACCTGGTGTCGTGCGCGGTGGTCGCCGAGCGCATGCGGGACGGGGCGATCGAGGCCGTCCGGTACCCGCGCAACCCGCTGGACGTGTTGGCGCAGCACGTCGTGGCGATGACGGCGATGGAGCCGTGGACCGTCGAGGAACTGGCCGGGTTGGTGCGGCGGGCGGCGCCGTTCGCCGCGCTGCCCGAGTCAGCTCTCCAGGCGGTGCTGGACATGCTCGCGGGCCGGTACCCGAGCGAGGAGTTCGGCGAGCTGCGGCCCCGGATCACGTGGGACCGGATCACCGGCGAGCTGCGCGGCCGGCCGGGGTCGCAGCGGCTGGCGGTCACCTCGGGCGGCACCATCCCCGACCGCGGCCTGTTCGCGGTCATGACACCGCCGTCGGAACGCGGTCCGGGCTCGCGGGTGGGCGAGCTGGACGAGGAGATGGTGTACGAGTCGCGGGTGGGCGACACGTTCCTGCTCGGCACGTCGTCCTGGCGGGTCGAGGACATCACCCACGACCGGGTGATCGTGGTGCCCGCGCCGGGGCAGCCCGCGCGCATGCCGTTCTGGAAGGGCGACGCGCCGGGGCGTCCGCTGGAACTGGGGCGGGCGCTGGGGAAGTTCCTCCGCGAGGTGTCCACCATGGACACCGAGGCGGCGACAGCGCGGGCCGCGGACGCCGGGCTGGACGAGTGGGCGACGTCCAACCTGCTGGCGTACCTGGCCGAGCAGCGCGAAGCCACGCGCCACGTGCCCAACGACCGGACCGTGCTGGTGGAGCGGTTCCGGGACGAGCTGGGCGACTGGCGGCTGGTGGTGCACTCGCCGTTCGGGGCGCAGGTCAACGCGCCGTGGGCGTTGGCGATCGCGGCCCGGCTGCGGGAGCGGCGCGGTATCGAGGTGCAGGCGGCGCACTCCGACGACGGGATCGTGGTGCGGCTGCCGGACGCCGTGGACCTCGACGGCGCGCAGGTGGTGGCGGGGGCGGAGGACGTGCTGCTCGACCCCGAGGAGGTCGAGCAGGTCGTGGTCGCCG
Source organism: Saccharothrix variisporea (assembly GCF_003634995.1). GTDB lineage: Bacteria > Actinomycetota > Actinomycetes > Mycobacteriales > Pseudonocardiaceae > Actinosynnema > Actinosynnema variisporeum. Next base: position 3,420,489 of record NZ_RBXR01000001.1, read on the forward strand.
AGGTGGGCGGGTCGGCGTTGTTCGCGGCCCGGTTCCGGGAGTGCGCGGCCCGGTCGCTGCTGCTGCCCCGGCGCGACCCGAAGCGCCGGACACCGCTGTGGCAGCAGCGGCAGCGGGCGGCGCAACTGCTGTCGGTGGCGGCGAAGTACGAGAGCTTCCCGGTGGTGCTGGAGGCGATGCGCGAGGTCCTCCAGGACGTGTACGACGTGCCCGGACTGCGCGAGCTGATGGCGGACGTTCGGGCACGGCGGGTGCGCGTGGTGGAGGTGGAGACACCGGCGCCGTCACCGTTCGCGCGCAGCCTGCTGTTCGGCTACGTCGGGATGTTCCTGTACGAGGTGGACGCGCCGCTGGCGGAACGGCGGGCGGCGGCGCTGTCGCTGGACTCGGCGCTGCTGGCGGAGCTGCTGGGGTCCGAGGCGATCCGGGAGCTGTTGGACCCGGAGGTCGTCGAGGAGGTCGAGCGGTCGCTGCAACGGCTGACACCCGACCGGCACGCCCGGGACGTGGAGGGCGCGGCCGACCTGCTGCGGTTCCTGGGCGACCTGTCGGAGGCGGAGGCGGCGGAGCGCGGTGTCCGGCCGGAGTGGCTGGCCGAGCTGGTGGCGGCGCGGCGGGCGATCCGGGTCCGCATCGCGGGCGAGGACCGGGTGCTGGCCATCGAGGACGCGGGCCGGGTGCGGGACGCGTTGGGTGTGGCGTTGCCGGTGGGTGTGCCGGAGGCGTTCACCGAGCCGGTGGCCGACCCGTTGGGCGACCTGCTCGCCCGGTACGCGCGAACACACGGGCCGTTCCCCGCCATGCAGGCGGCGGAGCGGTTCGGGCTGGGCGTCGCGGTGGTGACCGGTGTGCTGGAGCGCATGGCGGCCACCGGACGGCTGGTGCGCGGCGAACTGCGGCCCGGTGGCACGCACACCGAGTACTGCGACGCCGACGTGCTGCGCCGGCTGCGGCGGGCGTCGCTGGCGCGGTTGCGGGCCGAGGTCGAACCGGTGGAACCGGAGGCGTTGGGCCGGTTCCTGCCCGCGTGGCACGGCGTGGGCCGGAGGCTGCGGGCCGCGCCGACCGTGGACGACGTGTACGCGGTGGTCGAGCAGTTGGCCGGTGCGCCGCTGCCGGCCAGCGCGGTCGAGTCCCTGGTGCTGCCCGCCCGGCTGCCCGGCTACTACCCGGCGCTGCTGGACGAGCTGACCGCGTCCGGCGAGGTGACGTGGACCGGCTGCGGCGCGCTGGCGGGCGGTGACGGGTGGATCGCGCTCGCCCCGGCGGACGTGGCCGACCTGCTGCTGCCCGACCTGGTGCCGGAGGCCCAGCCGGACTCGCCGCTGCACCGCGCGGTGGTCGAGGTGCTGGCGGGCGGTGCGTTGTTCTTCCGCCAGATCGTCGACCGCGTGTCCCTGCAAGGCCCGACGACCGACGGCGAGGTCGTGGGCGCGCTGTGGGACCTGGTGTGGGCGGGGGTGGTCACCAACGACACCCTGGCGCCGCTGCGCGCCCTGGTGGCGGGCGGTGGCACCGCGCACAAACCCAAGCGGGCCGCGCCGCGCGGCCGGTACGCGAGGATGCGCGCCGGCCGACCGGACATGCCCAGCCGAACCGGTCCACCCACGGTCGCCGGCCGGTGGTCGCTGGCGGTCGTGCCCGCGACCGACCCGACAAGGCGGGCGCACGCGCGGGCGGAGGCGTTCCTGGAGCGGCACGGCGTGCTGACCCGGGGTGCGCTCGACACCGAGCGGGTGACCGGTGGTTTCTCCGGCGTGTACCGGGTGCTGCGCGCGATGGAGGAGTCCGGGCAGGTCGTGCGCGGGTACGTGGTCGAGGGGCTGGGTGCGGCCCAGTTCGCGGCGCGCGGAGCCGTGGACCGCCTGCGTGCCCTGTCCCGCCCGCCGGGCCAGGAGCACACCGGCACACCGGATGCGGTGGTCCTGGCCGCCGCCGACCCGGCCCAACCCTACGGAGCGGCCCTGCCGTGGCCCGACCCGCTCGGCGAGGGCAAACACCGACCCGCCCGCAAGTCCGGCGCCCTGACCGTGCTGGTGGACGGCCAGGCAACGCTGTACGTCGAGCGCGGAGGGCGGTCGCTGCTGTCGTTCAGCGAGGACGAGGACGTCCTGCGCGCGGCGGCGCAGGCGTTGAGCCGGGCGGTGCGGGACGGGTGGCTGGGACAACTGGCGGTGCAACGAGCGGACGGGGAGGTGGCATTGGGGTCGAGACTGGCCGGGATCCTGCAAGAAGCGGGATTCCGCGCAACGCCCAAGGGACTCCGTCTCCGCGCCTAGTCTGGCGGGCATGGGGCTTCCGGGGGATGGTCATGTGCACACCGAGTGGTCGTGGGACACGGTGCTCGGGTCGATGGAGGCGTCCTGCACGCGGGCGGTCGAGCTGGGGCTGCCGTCGGTCGCCTTCACCGAGCACGCGGACCTGACACCGTGGCGCATCCCGGACGAGCTCGTGCCCCGGCTGCCCGAGCACTTCCGGGTCAGGCTGCGGCCGGACGGCGTGCTGGAGGCGCCGGACCTCGACGTGCGCGGGTACCTGGAGTGCGTGCAGCGGTGCCGGGAGCGGTTCCCGGGGCTGCGGGTGCTGTCCGGGGTGGAGTTGAGCGAGCCGCACTGGCACCCCGACCGCACCGCGGAGCTGTTGCGGGCCGGGGAGTTCGACCGCGTCCTCGGGTCGGTGCACGCCCTGCGCCACGACGGCGGCGCGTGGGAGGCCGAGACCCTGCACGGTCGGGTGGCCGAGGCGGACCTGATGCGCGACTACCTCGGCGAGGTGCTGCGGCTGGTCGAGTCGTCGGCGCCGTTCGCGGTGCTGGCGCACATCGACTACCCGGTGCGCTCCTGGCCGACCGCCGACTACGACCCGCACGCGTTCGAGGACGAGTTCCGCACGGTGCTGCGGGCGTTGGCGGCCGGCGGCCGGGCGCTGGAGGTCAACACCAAGGTGCCGCTGCACGCCGAGGTCGTGCGGTGGTGGCGCGAGGCCGGGGGCGACGCCGTCGCGTTCGGCAGCGACGCCCACGAACCGACCGTCGTCGGCAAGGGCTTCGAGCAGGCCGCCGCCCTGGTCGAGGCACACGGCTTCCGCCCCGGCCGAACCCATCACGACCTCTGGTACCGCTGACCCGCCCCGCTTGCCCTTCGCCACCAACCCCGACCGCAGCCGACCAGGTGATCAGCGGAAGAGGGTGCTGTAGGCGTTGAGAGCAGGCTGGCCGCCGAGGTGGGCGTACAGGACCGTCGAGTCGCGCGGGATCTCGCGCGAGCCGACCAGTTCGACCAGGCCCGCCAACGACTTGCCCTCGTACACCGGGTCCGTGATCATGCCCTCCAACCGCGCGCCCAACTTCATCGCGTCCACAGTGGACTCCCCCGGCACGCCGTAGATGCCCTCGTGGAACCGTTCGTCCAGCACGACGTCCGACTCGGCCACCTCGACCTCCAGCAGCTTGCCGGTGGCCTGCGCGATGCGCGTGATCTGCGCCCGGGTGTCGGCCGGCTCAGCCGAGGCGTCGATGCCGATGATCCGCCGGCCGCTGCCCGCGAACCCGGCGACCATCCCCGCCTGCGTGCTGCCGGTCACCGAGCACACCACGATCGTGTCGAACCGGACGCCCAACTCGGCTTCCTGCTGCTCGACCTCCGCCGCCCACGCGGCGAACCCCAGCCCGCCCAACGGGTGGTCCGACGCGCCCGCCGGGATCGGGTACGGCGTGCCGCCGGCCGCCCGGACGTCCTCGATCGCCTGCTCCCACGCGGGTTTCACACCGATGCCGAACCCCGCCTCCACCAACCGCACCTCGGCACCCATGAGCCGGCTGAGCAGGATGTTGCCCACGCGGTCGTACACGGCGTCCGGCCAGTCGACCCAGCTCTCCTGCACCAGCACGCACTTCAGCCCGACCCGTGCCGCCGCCGCCGCGACCTGCCGGGTGTGGTTGGACTGGACGCCGCCGATGGACACGAGCGTGTCGCACCCGGTGGCCAGCGCGTCGGCCACCAGGTACTCCAGCTTGCGGGTCTTGTTGCCGCCGTACGCGAGCCCGGAGTTGCAGTCCTCCCGCTTCGCCCACACCGACGCGCCGCCGAGGTGCCTGGTCAGCCGCTCCAGCGGGTGCACCGGCGACGGGCCGAACGTCAGCGGGTAGCGGGGGAAGTCGCGCAGCGCCATGTCAGTTCTCCTCCAGCAGGTCGAACAGGGTCGCCCAGTTCCGCTCGACCAGCCGGGCCGCCAGGTCGGCGTCGCCCTCGGCGCAAGCGGTGACGATCTCGTCGTGCATCGCCACGGAGTGCCGGCCGGGCGCGCCCGCGAACCGCAGCCGTTCCAGCCGGCGCACCAGGGGCGTGTAGCGGTCGATCGTGGCCGCGACGGCGAAGTTGTCGGCGCACCGCACGGCCACGTCGTGGAACTCGTCGTCCGCAGCCAGCGCCGCCGGGACGTCCGCCGCGTCCAGCGCGGCGGCGAACCGGGCGTTGGCGGTGCGCATGGCCACCAGGTCGGCGTCACCCATCCGTGGCACGGCGAGCCGCGCGGCCAGGCCGTGCATCGCCTGGACGACGGCCAGCGCGTCCCGCACGGGTCCGGTGCGCAGCGGGGTGACCCGCGTGTAGCTGTGCGGCTTGGACTCGACCAGGCCCTCGTCGGCCAGCCGGGCGAGTGCCTCGCGGACCGGCGTGCGGGACAGCCCGAGCCGTTCGGCCAGCTCGACGTCCTTGATCGGCTCACCGGGCGCGAGGTCGCCCCCCAGGATGGCGTCGCGGATGGCCGTCAGCGCCTGGTCCCGGTACAGCGCCCGACTGATATATTGCATACCGGTGGACAGTAGCCGGTGCCGCACCATCCCGCCAGGGGCTTCCATGAGCTGATCAGGACGTCGGCGCGAGTTCCCAGGAGTGGACTGCGGAACCGTCGCGGGCGACCGTGTACCAGCGGCCGGGACCCGCCGACCGAAGTGAGCCAGCCACCGGCAACGGCCCGTGCGACACCTCCGGCGCGTCCGCCGAGGCGCGGTCGAGGGGTGCGGCGACGGTCGCGACGAACCGTGCGGGGACCAGGAGATCGTGTGGCCTGGCCGCGATCGCCTCCCCCCGGCCGTCAGCGCGGGGTGAGGACGCAGAACTCGTTGCCCTCCGGGTCCGCCAGCACCACCCACTCGACGTCGCGCTGACCCACGTCGGCCCGCACCGCGCCCTGCGCCTCCAGCCGCGCGACCTCCAGCAGCAGGTCCCCGTCGGCGGGCGGCACGACGTCGAGGTGCAGCCGGTTCTTCACCGACTTCGGCTCGGTCACCCGCACGAACTCCACGTAGAACCCGCCGTCCCGGCGCAGCGACGCGTACTCCGGGTGCTCCCGCGTCACCGGCAGGCCGGTCGCGTGCGACCAGAACCCGGCCAGCGCGACCGGGTCGAGCGCGTCCACCACGACCGCCGCGACCGGACCGATGCCCAGGTACTCCTCGCGCGGCTCCAGCACGCAGAACTCGTTGCCCTCCGGGTCGGCCAGCACGACCCACGGCACCGACCCCTGACCGATGTCGGTCTCGCGCGCGCCCAGCGACTTCGCCTTGTCCACCAGCTCCGCCTGGTGCGCCGCCGACGTCGACGCCAGGTCGAGGTGCAGCCGGTTCTTGACCCGCTTCACGTCGGGCACCGGCACGAACACCAGCTCGACGCCCTCGCCCAGCGCCACGTCCACCTCGTCGGCGCTCTCCCCCGTGATCGGCTGGTCCAGCAACGCGGACCAGAACCGGCCCAGCGCGACGGGATCGGCGGCATCCACCACGACGTCGTACAACCTCGTTGCCATGCTGCGAAGGTAACGTCTGCGCGCATGGCGGAACTGGTGCTCGGTCCGGTGTTGCGGCACGTCGACGCCACGTCGGCCACCGTGTGGGTGGAGACCGACGGGCCTTGCGAGGTGGAGGTCGCCGGGCACCGGGCCACCACGTTCCAGGTCGGGGAGCAGCACTTCGCCCTGGTCGTCATCGAGGGGCTCACGCCCGACACGACCACGCCCTACACCGTGCGCCTGGACGACCACGTCGTGTGGCCGCCGCCGGACTACCCCTTCCCCGCGCCCCGGATCCGGACGAACGGCGTGCGGCGGTTGGTGTTCGGTTCGTGCCGTGCGGCGAAGGGGCACCGGGGGCCGGGGCACGACAAGCTGGGTCCGGACGCGCTGGACGCGTTCGCCGCGCGGCTCAAAGACGTGCCCGAGGGCGAGTGGCCGGACGCGTTGTTGCTGTTGGGCGACCAGGTGTACGCGGACGAGCCGACGCCGAAGATCAAGCGTTGGCTGGCGGAGCGGAGACCGGAGCCGGCGGGCGAGGTGGTGTCGTTCCGGGAGTACGCCGAGCTGTACCACGAGTCGTGGGCGGACCCGGAGATCCGGTGGCTGATGTCGGTGCTGCCGACGTCGATGATCTTCGACGACCACGACGTCCGCGACGACTGGAACACCTCGCGGGCGTGGCGGGCGCGGATGGCCGAGTACCCGTGGTGGGGGCAGCGGATCCGGGCGGGGCTGGCGTCGTACTGGGTGTACCAGCACCTGGGCAACCTCGGCCCGGAGGAGCTGGCGCGGGATGCGTTGTGGGGCAAGGTGCGTGCCGCCGGCGAGGACGTGCAGGGGCTGCTGGAGGAGTTCGCCGAACAGGCCGACCGCGAGGCCGACGGCCGCAAACCCACGCGCTGGAGCTACCGGCGCGACTTCGGCCGCGTGCGACTGCTGGTGATCGACACCCGAGCCGGCCGCATCCTCGACGGCCCGGAGCGGCTGATGGTCGGGGACGAGGAGTTCGACTGGATCGAGCGCAACGCCGAGGGCGACTACGACCACCTGCTGATCGGCTCGTCCCTGCCGTGGCTCATGCCGCACGCCCTGAGCCACTTCCAGTCCCTCAACGAGAAGTCCGCCGCCCGGTCCGGCTTGCGCGGCAAGCTCGCCGAACGCGTCCGCCAGGCAGGCGACCTGGAGCACTGGCCCGCGTTCCGCGCGTCCTTCGAGCGGTTGGCGCGCTTGGTGCACCGCATCGCCACCGGCCCTCAGGCGCCGAGCACGATCTGCGTCCTGTCCGGCGACGTCCACCACAGCTACGCGGCCCGCGCCGAGTTCCCGACCCCGACGAGCTCCGAGGTCCTGCAGCTCGTGTGCTCCCCGATCCACAACGACCCACCGTGGCTCTTCCGCCCGATCTTCGCCCTGTCCTGGTCCAGGCCCTTGGCCCGCTACCTGCGGTGGCGCGCGACCCGAGCCGGCGTCTCCCCGGACCCGGTGAGCTGGCGCAAGGTCAGCGGCCCCCACTTCGGCAACTCGATAGCCATCCTCACCACCACCCCCCACACCGCCCACTACCACCTCGAAACCGCAGCCCCCACCGGCCTCACCACAGCCGCCAACCTGACCTTCCCCCACACCGACCGCACGACGGGCAAGGGCGAGCAGCGCGGGGACGGAGGCGGGGGCGGGGGCGGAGGCGGGGGCGGAGGCGGGGGCCGAGGGCACAACGGCGCTTGACCGACCGGCCGAGGCAACCTCGGGGCACCGCACGCCGCCGGCCCACGTCACGCCGGCCCACGCCACGCCGGCCCACGCCGCTTGCACCGAGCCAGGCCGAGGCCCCCGGGCACCGCACGCCGCCCGCCCACGTCACGCCGGCCCACGCCGCTTGCGCCGAGCCGGGCCGGGGGGCGGGGCGGGGCGGGGCACGTCGCTTGACTGGTGGCTGGTCGCGGGTTGGGGGTCCGCCGCGCCGCCCGTTCCTTCCAATTCACGGGACGTGTGAGTCCGCGATCGGTTCCGAATCCTGCATGTCACTCGATCGGGCGAAGCTGCGGCGAGGTCCAGTCGGAGCCGCGTCGACGCCCGAACCTGGACATTGTCGCAGGTCCGAGCGCCGTCCACGCCTGTCACACGTTCGTAGTTACTTGGTCGTCTTGGTCGCCAACCGCAGCAAAGCCCAGAGTTGGGCGATCGCGTCGTGGTCCCCCACCGCCTCCACCTCGCGGTCCGGGATGCGGCCCCACAGCCAGCGGTACACCGCCATGGGGGTGCCGGTCACCTCCGCGTCCGCCGACTCCGTCTCCTCCGGGGTGGCGCGCCACGCCTGTGACGGGGTTGGGCCGGTGTGGGTCAGCCAGACTCTGCTTCCCACGCGGATCGACACCGTGGCGTCTCTTGTGCCGCTCACGCCCATCACGGCCAAGCGGTGGCCCAACCAAAAAGACAAGACCTCGTCCACGCCGTCTTCCGCCACGTCGTCGGGCACCGGGTCCACCGGCAAGCCCGCCGCCGCCTGCACGTCCATCCGGTGCACGGTTGCCTCGTGCGCGATCCGCCGTGCCCAGAAGCCGCACGTCGGGTCCTCCGGCCACCACGTCTCGCACGGGTCGTCGGCGGATCGGGACATCAGGGTCTCCGCCAGGGGAACAGCGGAGGCGCGGACGTAGTCGGAGAGGGACTGGCCGGGGTCCGGGTCCTGTTGCCAATCGAGCGGCTGCCGGCCGGTACTGACCCATTCCGTTGCCATCCGGCACAGGCTGCCCACGTGTCGCACGGTCTCGCCCAGGTTCAGGCCGGGGCACGCGGGGACCTGGCGTTCCGGGCGCCGGCCCTCCGCCGACGCGGCCAGCAGCTCCGTCTCCGAGGAAACGACCTCGATCAGGCGGGTGTAGTCGAGCAGTCCCTTGGTCACAGCCTGTCCTCGCGTGCGTACATGATCGCGTCGACCAGGTCGGCGAACTGGCCGGCCTGGCGCACCAGGTCGTCGGCGCTGCGCGGGTTGACCTGCCTCGTGATGCCGGCCAGCACAGCGGCGCGCGCGGCGGAGCAGGAGGCGAAGTACGTGGCCCACTCCGCCAACTCCGGTGCCAGCCTCGGCAGCAGGACCCACACGCTGGTCGGCTTGGCCCGGCCCCGGTGCGGACGGCCGCGCAGGGCCAGTACAGCCGCTGCCGCGCGCATCGCGCCCAGGTAGGCCGCGGCGAAGCGGTCGGCGGGGTCGGTGGCTCGTTCGGCTTCGCGCAGGCACTCCCGGGCCTGGGCGAGGAGGCTGACGGCGGACGCCGGGGGCAGCGGGAGCGGGATGGAGGGGAAGTCGGTCGCGGTGGACATTTGCGGCCTCCTCGCGGCGTCGGGACAGCGACGACCGCCGCGGGGAGACGGCGGCACTTGGTGGTGGGGCGCTTCCCCCGCCCCACCACCAAGGCATAGCTCGAACACATGTTCGAGCGGGTTCAGCGTAACCCGGAAACCCGCTACTCCTCAACCCGCCCGCACGTGGTCTCATGAACAGGTGAGCGCACTTGACCACCCCGGTATCCGAAAGGTGGCGGCGGCCCTGGCCGAAGCGGGCCACCACGAGGCCGCCGACGGCATCGTCGTCCTCGCCGACGCCGTCCGCACCGCCGCCGCGGCGGCCGAGGCCGTGGGCGTGCCGGTCGGAGCCATCGCGAACAGCCTGATCTTCGCCGCGGTCCGGGACGGCGTCGCGAGCCCGCTGCTGGTCCTCACCTCGGGGGCGCACCGGGCGGACACCGATCTGCTGGCCGAGCTGGCCGGAGCCGACAAGATCGAGCGGGCCAAGCCGGACTTCGTGCGCGAGCACACCGGGCAGGTCATCGGCGGCGTCTCCCCGCTGGGGCACCCCGCGCCGATCCAGACCTTCGTGGACGTGGACCTGGAGCAGTACGACGTCGTGTGGGCCGCCGCCGGGCACCCGCACGCCGTGTTCCCCACCACCTACGCGGGCCTGGTCGAGCTGACCGGCGGCACACCGGCGCGGGTGGCCCGATGACCGCGGCGCCGTCGCAGCGGCTGGTCGAGGTCTCCGCGCGCGAGCTGAACTCCCGGCTGGGCGAGGCCCTGGCCCTCTACGTCAGCGCGATGAACTACCCGCCGGGCACGGCCGAGCAGCGCGCCCCGATGTGGCTGGCGCACATGCTGCGCGACGGCTGGCGGTGCGTGGTGGCGCTGGGCGAACAGGACGAGCTGATCGGCATCGGCTACGGCTACCGCGGCGCGGTCGGCCAGTGGTGGCACGAGCAGGTGCGCCACGGCCTGACCGCCGTCGCCGGGCCGCGCGCGGTCGAGGAGTGGATGCACGACTACTTCGAGCTGACCGAGCTGCACGTGCTGCCGCGCGCGCAGAGCCGGGGCATCGGCGAGGGCCTGCTGCGCAGCCTGCTGGGCGGTGTGACGACCTCGCGCGTGCTGCTGTCCACCCCGGAGGGCCCGAGCAAGGCGTGGCGGCTGTACCGGCGGCTGGGGTTCGTGGACGTGCTGCGGCACTACCAGTTCACCGGCGACCCGCGACCGTTCGCGGTGCTCGGCCGGACGTTGCCGCTGGACTAGAACGGCGAGACGAACCCGCTGACCTTGAGGCCGCCGCCGCCCGCGAGGTCGGAGATCTTGCGCCACTTCGTGTAGACGACCCGGTCGCTGACGTTGCCCTCGACGGTCCGGATGTGCGTGGCGTGCCGGCCCGTCGAGTCGTAGGCGACCTCCACCACGACACCGACGTGCGCGAACATCGACGGGTACTCGCCGTAGACGATCACGTCGCCCATCTCGGCCTCGCCCGAGGACAGGGGCCGCCAGCGGTTGTTCTCCTGGCCCCACTTCTGCCAGTACGTGGCCCAGTGGCCCTGGTCGACGCCGGGCGCGCCGGGCGCGGGCGCCATCGACGGCTTGGTCTTCACGCCCGCCTTGGTCCACACCCAGTTGACGAAGATGCCGCACCACTCGACGGGCCGCCGGATCGCCGGGTCGATCGCCTGGTACTTCAGCGGGTAGCCGTTGGGGCCGTCCTCGCGCTGCCCGATCTGGCTGAGCGCGAAGTCCACGATGTCCTGCCGCACCCGCCACTCGGCGGGGTCCACGACCTCGTCCTGCGCCATCGCCGGGGCGGCGCCGAACAGCAGTGCGGCGACCGCGGCGAAACCCGCTGCGGACCGCGCGACTCGTCTCGACATGGCGTCCCCCTGAAAACTCGGTGCCCCAGCATAGGCAACAGCAGCCCCGGTGACACGGCCGTAAAGGCAGTCACCGGGGCAGCTGTCGTCAACGGTTCACAGCTCGTTCAGGCGCTCGCGGAGCGTGTCCAGGCCCATCGCGCCCATCTCCAGCGCGTCCTTGTGGAACTTCTTGAGGTCGAACGCCTCGCCGTGGCGGGCGCGGGCCTCGTCGCGGGCCGCGAGCCACAGCCGCTCGCCGAGCTTGTACGACGGCGCCTGGCCCGGCCAGCCCAGGTAGCGGTCGATCTCGTCGCGCACGTGGTGCGGGTCGGTGATGGTGCGGGTGAGCATGAACTCCAGGCCCAGCTCCGGCGTCCAGCGCTCGCCCTCGTGGAAGCCGGTGCCCTTCGGGATCTCCAGCTCCAGGTGCATGCCGATGTCGATGATCACGCGGGCGGCGCGGAACAGGTGCGCGTCGAGCATGCCGAGCAGGTCGCCGTCGTCCTCCAGGTAGCCCAGCTCGCGCATCAGGCGCTCGGCGTAGAGCGCCCAGCCCTCGCCGTGGCCGGAGACCCAGCACATCAGGCGCTGGAAGTCGTTGAGCTTCTCGGCCTGGTAGACGGCGGTGGCGACCTGGAGGTGGTGGCCCGGCACGCCCTCGTGGTAGACGGTCGTGACCTCGCGCCAGGTGGAGAACTCGGTCTTGTCCGCGGGCACCGACCACCACATGCGGCCGGGGCGGGAGAAGTCCGGCGTCGGGCCCGTGTAGTACGCGCCCACGCCGCCGCCGGGCGGGGCGATGCGGCATTCGAGCTTCATCAGCTCGTCGGGCAGCTCGAAGTGCACGTCCCGGACGTCGAGCAGGGCCTTGTCCGACAGCTGCTGCATCCACTGCTGGAGGCCGTCCTGGCCGTGCACCAGGTAGCGCGGGTTGGCGTCCAGCGCGGCGGCGGCCTCGGCGAGCGTGGCGCCGGCCTTGATCCGGTTGGCCACCTGCTTCATCTCGGTCTCGACGCGGGTGAACTCCTCCCAGCCCCACTCGTAGGCCTCGGCGAGGTCCAGGCGGGCGCCGGTGAAGTAGCGCGACCACAGGCGGTAGACGTCCTCGCCGACGGCGTCCTTCTTCGGGGCCTTCGGGGCGAGGTCGGTGCGCAGGAACTGCGCGAAGTCGGCGTAGGCCTCGGCGGCGGCCTTCGCGCCCGCCTCCAGGTCCGTGCGCAGGGACGCGTCCACGTCCGCGCCCGCGATGAGGTTGCCGAAGTAGGACTTGCCGTTGGTCCGGCCCGAGTAGGTGTCGCACTGCTCGGCGACCCGCGTGACCTGCCGCAACGCCGCGACCTGGCCGCGGTCGGCCGCGCCGGCGAGGCCCGCGCGCAGGTTCGCCACCGCCTCGGGCATGGCCGCGAGCCGCTTCGCGATGGTGGCCCAGTGGTCGGCGGTGTCGGTCGGCATCAGGTCGAAGACCTCGCGCAGGCTCTGGATCGGCCCGGCGATGACGTTGAGCTCGCCCTCCCACAGACCGGCCTCGTGGATCTCCGCCTGCAGGCCGACGCGCTCCAGGAACACGGCCTTGGCGTCGGCCTCCGACTTGTCCGCGGGCTCGGCGGCGGTGATGTCGGCCAGCGCGCGCTTCGCGAGCTCGTGGCGCGCGGCGTGCCCGTCCGGCGAGAAGTCGGTCAGCTCGTCGTCGTGGCCGGGGGTCCCGATGAAGGTCGCCGTCAACGGGTCCGCCGCGGCGTACTCGACCACGAACTGGTTGCTGATGCCGTGCACGCCGGCCGGAGAGGTTGCCATGAACCGCACGTTACCTGCGCGTCGCGTCACCCCGACAGGTAATTAGCGGTCCGAACGACCCCGCTCGGGCGGTCAACTTTTGACCCGGCCGGCAGGATGGCCGGGTGTCCAGGGCCACAGCGCTGATCCTGCCGGTGATGCTCCTCGCGTTCTTCTCGCTGACCGGGTGCGTCCGGCTGCACGCGGCGATGGCGTTGTCGCAGGACGACCGGGTGTCCGGCGAGATCGTCGCCGCGACCCCGCCGACGCGCGACAACGACCCGGGCCCGCAGCTGCGGGTGCCCAACGAGCTGGCCAGCCGGGTGACCACCAAGCCGTACGCGCAGGACAACTACACCGGCACGCAGCTGTTCTTCAGCGGCCTGACCTTCGACGAGGTGCGCGCGCTGGCGGCGGCCACGAGCGCGTCGTCGAGCCGGTACCAGCTGAGCTTCCGCCGGTCGGGCGACCTGGTGACGATGAACGGGTCGGTCGACCTGACCCAGGTGCCGCCGGAGCGGGCCGACATCCAGGTCAAGATCAGCTTCCCGGGCGAGGTCGTGGAGACCAACGGCCGGGAGGAGGAGTCGTCCACGATCGCCTGGTCGCCCAAGCCCGGTCAGGCGTCGATGCTGGAGGCGACCGTGCGGTACGCCGGGGAGAACTCGCCGTCCTACTTCGGGTGGACCATGCTGCTGGCCGGGCTGACCGGCGGTGCGGCCCTGATCGTGGTCGTGCTGGCGATCGTGGCGCACCGCCGCAGCCAGGTGGCCTAGCTGCCGGGCAGGGCGTCGACCACGGCCGTCGTGACCGACGAGTAGCTGGTCACCGTGCCCTTCGGGACGCCGGCGAACATCGAGTCCGACACCTTCCGCTCGCCGATCACCTCGCCGGTGGCCGGGTCCAGGATGATCTCCTGCCGCTCCCCGTCCTCGGCGACGCCCAGCGCCACGCCCCGCCGGCCGTCGAGGTCGGCGGCGTCGTCGGTGACGTCCAGGCCCGGGAGGTGGGCCAGCGCGCGGAGCAGGTTCGCCCGGGTCGCGGCGGGCAGGAGGCCGGTGCGCAGGGCGTCGGCGGCGTAGACCAGGGCTCGCCCGCCGCCGCCGCTGTCGGCGCGCAGCCGCTGGTAGAGCTGCTCGGGGTCGGTCGGGAGGCCGGCGGCGAACTCCGGTCGGGGGAACTGCCAGCCGCCGTGCTCGGGCAGGTTCTGGCTGAATGCGCCGCCCTTGGCGCGCTGCTCGGGCCACGGGACTTCCTCGATGACGGCCCCGGCCGCGCGGGCTTCCGCTTCGGTGCCCTCGACCCACTTGCGGTTGCCGGTCTCGCGGCGGCGTTGCAGCCACTCGCCGGTCGGGTCGGCGGGGATCCAGACCTCGACGACGTTCTCGTTGAGGAACGAGAAGCTGCGGTCCTCCGCACCGACCGTCTTCAGCCACCAGGCGTGGGTGGTCACGTGGCGGTACCGGCCGGCGGTCACCACCGGGTCCTGGGCGCGTGCGGCGATGTCTGCGGCGCTGGTCAGGGTCTCGCGGGCCTGCGCGGACGCGCTGCCGGGGGCGAACACCACGGTCTGCGCCACCACCCCGGCGACCACGAGCAGAACCACCGCCGCCGCTGCGAGCACCCGCCGCCGCACCGGCCGCCGCCCACCGAGATCAACCGCTCCGGGAGTCCGCGCCGCCGCCACCAGGTTCGCCCGCACGCCGGGCAGGCCGCTCTGGTCGGTCTCGATCTCCCGGTACAGGCCGTCCAGCGCCCGATCGAGCTCGTCCTCGGTCCACTCCACGTCACGCATCGACGTCCTCCCCACCCACGACCGGACCCTGTGCTTGCAGCCACCGACGCACCCGGTGCAGGCGCGAGTGGACCGTCCCCACGGGGATGCCCAGCGCCTGCGCGACTTCCGGAGCGGTGAGCCGCCCCCAGGAGGTGAGCAGGAGCACGTCCCGGTCGCCCGGCTCCAACGCGGCCAGCGCGCCGGCCAACCGCCGGACCCGCTGCTGCGCCGTCACCCGCTCGGCCGTGCGGGCCTCGGGCGACTCCTGCGCCCGATCGGCACCGACCCTGGCCCGAGCCCGCCAGCCGCGGACCTCCTGCCGCACGTGCCGGCGCAGCAGGTTGGACGCGATCCCGAACAGCCACGGCCGCACGCCGGCCCGGCTCGGGTCGTAGGTGTGGCGCTGCTGCAGCGCCACCAGGAACGTCTCCGACACCAGGTCGTCCGCGACCTGGTCGCCGATCCGACGGGCCAGGTAGCCGTGCAGGGGCACGGCGTGCTCGTCGAACAGCCGCCCGAACACCGCCGCCGGATCCGGTCCCGACAGGTCCGGGGGCGGCGGTGGGCTCGGGCTGGGTACCGCTTCGTCCGCGATCATCACGCTGGTACTTGCCCGCAGGCCGCCGCGCCCTTCACGAGCGCCCTTCCCGAGCGCCCGAGGACGTCAGGTGCGCGCGGGGACCAGCCCGAGCCTCCCGACGACCTCGCGGGTCGCCTTGGAGCGGTTGAACGTGTAGAAGTGCAGCGCCGGCACGCCTTCGGCCAGCAGGCGCTCGCCCATCTCCGTCACCAGGTCCACGCCCGCCTTCCGGAACGCCACCGGGTCGTCGGCCAGGTGCTCCAGGCGGGCCGCCACCGAGGCGGGCAGCGGGGCACCGGACAGCTCGACCGACTTGGCCAGCGTCCGCGGGGTCGTCAGCGGCATCAGGCCGGGCACGAGCAGCGTGTCGCAGCCGGTCGCCGCCACGCGGTCGCGCAGGCGCAGGAAGTCCTCCGGGTTCAGGAACAGCTGCGCGATGGCGAAGTCCGCCCCCGCCCGCAGCTTCTGGACCAGGTACTTCGTGTCCGTGTCCAGGTCGGCCGACCGCGGGTGGCCGTACGGGAACGCCGAGACGCCCACGCAGAAGTTGCCCAGTTCCCGGCACAGCCGGACCAGTTCCTCCGCGTAGGTCAGGCCCTGCGGGTGCGGGACCCACTCGCCGTTGACGTCGCCGGGCGGGTCGCCCCGCACGGCCAGGATGTTGCGCACGCCCACGGCCGCGTACCAGCCGATGACGTTGCGCAGCTCGGCCACGGAGTGGTCGACGGCGGTGAGGTGGGCCATCGGGACCAGGGTCGTCTCCTGGACCACGCGGGCCGTGGTGCGGACCGTCCGGTCCCGGGTGGAGCCGCCCGCGCCGTAGGTGATGGACACGAACGCGGGGTCCAGCGCCTCCAGCTCGCGGATCGCCTTCCACAGCACGCGCTCGTCGTCGTTGTCCCGGGGCGGGAAGAACTCCACGGAGAACACGGGCCGACCCGTGGTGATGCGTTCGACGACCGACGTCATGCCCGTAAGCCTAGAGGTAGGTCCGATCAGTGGGAGAACCCTTTCACTGAGTGGAACGAGCCCCCCGGTGGGAGCCGCCCCGGCGGGAGAGGTGACGATAGACGGGTGCCGCCCCACCCGTTGGACCTGGACCTGCCCAAGCACGTCGACGCAGCCCTCGCAGGCTACTTGGCCGACCGCAAGACCAAGGGAGCGCGCACCGAGGAGAACTTCGCCGGCGTGGTGGACGCGCTGGCCGACTTCGTCCTCGGCGGCGGCAAGCGGGTCCGGCCGACGTTCGCGTGGTGGGGCTGGCGGGCCGCGGGCGGCGACCCGGACGGCGACCAGGCCGGGGCGGTGCTCACGGCGGTCAGCTCGCTGGAGCTGATCCAGGCGTGCGCGTTGATCCACGACGACCTGATGGACGCCTCCGAGACCCGGCGCGGGATGCCGACCGTGCACGTCCGGTTCGCCGACAAGCACCGCGAGCAGGGCTGGCTGGGCGAGCCGGAGCGGTTCGGCCTCGCGGCCTCGGTGCTCATCGGCGACATCGCGCTGGCGTGGGCGGACGACATGCTCTTCGCCGCCGGCCTGCCCACCGACGCCCTCCAGCGGCTGAGCATCCCGTGGCGGGACATGCGCACCGAGATGCTCGCCGGGCAGTACCTCGACGTGCTCACCCAGGCCCGCGGCGACGCCTCCCCGGACGCCGCCCTGCGCATCGACCGGCTCAAGACCGCCGCGTACACCGTCGAACGCCCCCTGCACATGGGTGCGGCGATCGGCGGCGGCAGCGCGGAGCTGGTGGACGGCCTGCGCAGCTTCGGCACCGACATCGGCGTGGCCTTCCAGCTCCGCGACGACCTGCTCGGCGTGTTCGGCGACCCGGCGGTCACCGGCAAGCCCGCCGGGGACGACCTGCGCGAGGGCAAGCGGACGCTGCTGGTCGCGCTGGGCATGGAGTTCGGTGCGGACGTGCTGCACGACGCCCTGGGCCGGCCCGACCTGGACGTGGCCACCGTGGACGTGGTGCGCGCCAAGCTGGTCGAGGTGGGCGCGGTGGACGCCGTGGAGGAGCGGATCGCCGAGCTCACCGAGTCCGCGCTGACCGCCCTGGACCGCGCGCCGATCGTCGAACCGGCCGCGCGGGACCGGCTCGCCCAGCTCGCCGTCAGCGCCACGAAACGGACCTCGTGACATGAGGACGGTCACCGGCCGCACCGACCACGTCGTCGTGGTGGGCGCGGGCCTGGCGGGCCTCTCGGCCGCGCTGCACCTGCTGGGCGCGGGCCGGCGGGTCACCGTGGTCGAGCGGGACGCCGTGCCCGGCGGCCGGGCGGGACGGCTGGACCTCGACGGCTACCGCTTCGACACCGGCCCGACCGTGCTGACCATGCCGGAGCTGGTCGAAGAGGCCTTGAACGCGGTCGGCGACACCCTCGAGGACCGCCTCGACCTGCACCAAGTGGACCCCGCGTACCGGGCGCGGTTCGCCGACGGCTCCGTGCTGGACGTGCACGCCGACGCCGAGGCGATGGAGGCTGAGGTCCGGCGGTTCGCCGGTCCGGAGCAGGCGGCGGGCTACCGGGCGCTGCGGGCGTGGCTGACCGAGCTGTACCGGGTCGAGCGGGACGCGTTCATCGGCGCGAACTTCGACTCCCCGCTGGACCTGCTCACCCCGCGCCTGGCCAAGCTCGCCGCGCTGCGCGGGTTCGCCC
The DNA here is from genome assembly GCF_003634995.1 of Saccharothrix variisporea. Lineage (GTDB taxonomy): Bacteria > Actinomycetota > Actinomycetes > Mycobacteriales > Pseudonocardiaceae > Actinosynnema > Actinosynnema variisporeum. Next base: position 3,438,237 of record NZ_RBXR01000001.1, read on the forward strand.
GGCTCGGCCCCTCGGTGGCGCGGTTCCTGACCGACGAACGCCTCCAGCGCGTGTTCTCGTTCCAGTCGCTTTATGCGGGCGTGCCGCCGCGCAAGGCGCTCGGCGCGTACGGCGTCATCGCGTACATGGACACCATCGCGGGCGTCTACTACCCGCGCGGCGGGATGCGTGCGCTTCCGGACGCGCTGGCGGCTGCCGCCGAGGACGCCGGCGCGGACCTGCGCTACCGCACCAAGGTGGCCTGGCTGGAACGCATCGGCCGCCGCGTGACCGCCGTGCGGACGACGCAGGGCGAGCGCATCCCGTGCGACGCCGTGGTCCTCACGCCGGACCTGCCGATGTCCTACCGCCTGCTGGGCCACCGCCCCCGCCGCCCGCTGCCGATCACGTGGGCGCCCTCCGCCGTGGTCCTGCACGCGGGCGTCGACCGGACGTGGCCGGAACTGGCGCACCACACGCTGTTCTTCGGCCGGGCCTGGGACCGCACGTTCGAGGAGCTGACCCGCCGGGGCAGCCTGATGACCGACCCGTCCCTGCTGGTCACCGCGCCACCGGACGGCGGCATGTTCGTCCTGGCCCCGGCCCCGAACCTGCGGCTGGGCCCGATCGACTGGGACCGCGTCGGCCCCGCCTACCGCGACGAGCTCGTGCAGACGCTGGAGCAGCGCGGCCTGACCGGGTTCGGCGACGCGATCAAGGTCGAACGGCTGGTCACCCCGCGCGACTGGGCCGCGATGGGCCTGGCCGCGGGCACCCCGTTCTCCGCCGCGCACACGTTCGCCCAGACCGGCCCGTTCCGCCCGCGCAACCTGGTGCTGGACAACGCGGTGCTGGCCGGCTGCGGCACGACGCCGGGCGTGGGCGTGCCGCCGGTGCTGATCTCCGGGAAGCTGGCCGCCCAGCGGATCACGGGGTCCGTCGGCGCAGGGTCGCGGCGCCGAGCAGCAAGGCCGCGAGCGCACAGCCCGCGATGACCAGCAGGTTGCGGACCAGCGTCCCGTCCACGTCGGACGAGCGGGTGACCTGGGTCAGCGCGTCCACCGCGTAGGACAGCGGCATCACGTCGGAGATCCAGTTCAGCACGGTCGCCATCTGGTCGCGCGGCACGAACAGCCCGCACAGCAGCACCTGCGGCATCACGATCGCGGGCATGAACTGCACCGCCTGGAACTCCGTGCGGGCGAACGCGCTGGCGAACAGCCCCAGCGCCATGCCCAGCAACGCGTCCAGCACCGCGATGAGCACCAGCAGCGCCACCGAGCCCTCGATCTCCAAGCCCAGCCACGTCAGCGCGACCGTCGCCGCCACCGCCACCTGCACGACCGCCACCAGCCCGAACGCCAGCGCGTAGCCCAGCAGCAGGTCCAGCTTGCCGATCGGCATGGTCATCAGCCGTTCGAGGGTGGCGGTCAGCCGTTCCCGCAGCGTGGTGATCGACGTGACGATGAACATGATCGCGAACGGGAAGACGCCCAGCAGCGCCGGCGCGGCCCGGCTGAACGCCTGCTCGGAGTCGAACACGTACCGCAGCAGCACGAGCAGCACCGAAGGCATGAGGACCATCAGCGCCACGGTCCGGTGGTCGTGCCGCAGCTGGGTCAGGATGCGGCGGGTGGTGGCCAGGGTGTTCGCGCCGCTCAGGGTGTTCACGCCGTCCCCCTCACCAACGCCAGGAACGCCTGCTCCAGGTCCGGTGTGCCGGTCCGGTCGCGCAGCGCCTGCGGGGTGTCGTCGGCCAGCAGCTCGCCCTCCCGCATGAGCAGCAGCCGATCGCACCGCGCGGCCTCGTCCATCACGTGGCTGGACACCAGCAGCGCCGCGCCCCGGTCGGCCAGGTCGTGGAACAGGTTCCACAGCTCCTCGCGCAGCACCGGGTCCAGCCCCACGGTCGGCTCGTCCAGCACCACCAGCTCGGGCCGGCCCAGCAACGCCACGGCCAGGCTCGCCCGCCCGCGCTCGCCACCCGAAAGAGTGGTGACCAACTGGTCGGCCTGGCCCTTGAGCCCGACCTCGTCCACCACCCGGTCCACATCGGACCTCGGGGCTCCGAGCACGGACGCGAAGTAGCGCAGGTTCTCCCGCACGGTCAGGTCCGCGTAGACCGACGGGCTCTGCGTCGAGTACCCGATCCGATCCCGCAACACCGGACTACCCGCCGGGTGCCCCAACACGGTCACCGACCCGCCGGCGACGACCTGAACGCCCACGACAGCCCGCATGAGCGTGGTCTTGCCGCACCCGCTCGGCCCGAGCAGCCCGGTCACCGTGCCGCGCGGCACGTCGAAACTCACCGAGCGGACGACTTCCCGCCCGCCACGCACGACCCGCAAGCCGTCGACGCTGACGGCCACCGAATTGGCCATGCGTTGAATTGTCACTCCGACCTAGCCGACTTGGAAAGCGCCACTTGCAACATGTGGTCATTCGGCCTATGCGACGATGTTGCCGAGATGGCCGCGACCCCGTCCCTTCCCCGATCCAGCGCACCTGTGGAACCGGTGCGCTCCGGTGCTACCCAGGCGCCGGATCCCGGTGGCATACCCATCAGGACGATCCTGCTCGGTGTCGCCGGCGTCATGCTGGTCGCGTTGGGCGGTACGGGCGCGGGCGCGATCCTCAAGCGCGACCCCCTGCTCACCGACACCTCGCTGAGCTGGATCCGCTACGGCCACGGCCACGACCTGGCCACCGCGATCCTCTACGTGGGCCTGGGCCTGGTCATCTGGGCGTGGGTGCGGCTGGGCCGCATGGTCCGCAACCGGCACGTCGGCAGCCAGGCCGTGCTCACCGCGGTCGTCGCCTGGACCCTGCCGCTGCTGTTCGCGCCACCGCTGTTCAGCAAGGACATCTACAGCTACCTCGCGCAGGGCCAGATCGCCCTCAACGGCCTGGACCCCTACAAGGTCGGCCCGGCGGTCCTCCAGAGCCCGTTGTCGGACAACGTCAGCTGGGTCTGGCAGAACACGCCCGCCCCCTACGGACCGTTGTTCCTCATGCTCGCCATGGGGGTCGTGGGCGTCACCAACGCGTCCGTCATCGGTGGCGTGGTCCTGATGCGGCTGGTGCTCGGCGTGGGTCTGGCGATGCTCGTGTGGGCGCTGCCCGGCCTGGCCCGGCACCTGGGCGGCCGGCCCGCGATCGCGCTGTGGGTGGCCGCCGCGAACCCGTTGATGCTGGTCCACCTCATCGGCGGCGCGCACAACGACCTGCTGATGGTCGGCATGCTCGCGGCGGGCTGCCTGTTCGTCCTGGACCGCAAGCACGTGCTGGGCATCGCCCTGGTGACCCTCGCGTTCGCCGTGAAGGCCACCGCCGTGGTCGCGCTGCCGTTCCTGGTGCTGGTGTGGGCACGCCGGCTGGAGGGCACCCGCACCGCGCAGCTGGGCAAGGCCATCGCGGGCGGCGTGACCACCTTCACCGCCGTGTTCACCGCCACCACGCTGGCCTCCGGCCTGGACCTGGGCTGGATCCCGGCGCTGAGCTCGTCGTCCACCATCGTCAACTGGCTGTCGCTGCCCAGCGCGGTCGGCGACTTCGTGCACACCGTGGTCAGCGCGTTCGTCCGGGTCGAGCCGGGCTGGTTCATGACCATCGCGCGCGGCCTCGGGTCGCTGCTGCTGCTCTACATCGCGTGGCGGCAGTGGCGGGTGGCCGAGGACGGCGGTCCCGAGGCGGTGCGCCGCGCGGCCATCACCATGCTCGCCGTGGCGCTGCTGTCGCCGGCCACGCTGCCCTGGTACTTCAGCTGGGCGCTGGTGCTGGGCGCGGGCCTGGCGTGGAGCACGAAGAACCTCCAGAAGGTGACGTTCTTCTCCGTGTTCCTGCTGCTGGTGACCTTCCCCAACGGCGACACCGCGCTGTACTCGTGGGGCTACCTGCTGCTGACCGTGGCCGTGTCCGCGCTGGCGTGCGTGACCCTGGTCAAGCCCGACCCGCTGCGGCTGTCCAGCAGGTACACGTGAGCGAGCTGGACGCCGCCTACGCCCGCTGCCGAGCCCTCAACGCCCGTCACGGTCGCACGTTCTTCCTGGCCACGCGCCTGCTGCCGCGCCGCGACCGACCCGCCGTGCACGCCCTGTACGGCTTCGCGCGCTGGGCCGACGAGATCGTGGACGACGGGCGGCACGCCGACCCGGCCGCCGACCTGGACACCCTGGAACGCCAGGTGGAGGACGAGCTGGCGGGCCGGCCGACCGGGCACCCGGTGCTGACCGCCCTGGCCGACACCGTCCGCCGCTACCGCATCGACCACGGCCTGTTCGGCGACTTCCTGGCGTCCATGCGGATGGACCTGCACACCACCGAGTACGCGTCCTTCGCGGAGCTGGGCAAGTACGTGCACGGGTCCGCGGAGGTCATCGGACTCCAGCTGCTGCCGGTCTTCGGCACCGTCGCCCCGCGCGCCCACGCCGAACCGGCCGCCGCCGCCCTGGGCCGGGCGTTCCAGCTGACCAACTTCCTGCGCGACATCGGCGAAGACCTCGACCGGGGCCGCGTCTACCTGCCCCAGGACGTCCTGCACGCGCACGGCGTCGACCGGGAGCTGCTGGCGTGGTCGCGCCGCACCGGCCGCGCCGACCAGCGCATCCGACGCGCGATCCAGCACGTCATGGCGGTGACGCTGGCCACCTACCGGGAGGCCGAGGGCGGCATCGAACTGCTCCAACCGGCCGCACGACCGTGCGTGCACACCGCGCTGGTCCTTTACCGCGCCATCCTCGACGAGATCGCCGCCGCCGACTACAACGTCCTCGACAAGCGGGTGGTCGTGCCGAACACCACTCGGGCCGCCGTGGCGCTACCCGGTCTGCTCAAGGCCGTGACCGCACGAGCCGTGTCCGGGCGGCTCACCTGGAACCGCCCGGACGACCACTAGGGGAACTTCAGAAGCCCATCGCCTGGGCGCGGCGCTTGACCTCGCGCCCGCGGTCGCCGCGCAACGCCTCGATGGGCGTGCCCGGCAGGGTCTCGTCTTCGGTGAACAGCCAGCGCAGGATCTCATCGGTCGAGTAGCCGGAGTCGCGCAGCACCGTGATGGTGCCGGGCAGCCCCTTCACCACGCCTCCGGCGGCGAGGAATGCGGCGGGGACGACGAGGACACCGTTGCGGCGCTCCGCGAGCAACTGGCCGTCGCGCAACAACTGGTGGACACGGTTGATCGGCAAGCCGAGGCGCTCGGCGACCTGCGGGAGGTCGAGCACCTCCAGGTCGGGAGCCAGCACATCCGCAGCGGCAGGAATCGCACTCACGTGCGCCACGATGCCACAACGCGCGGAGCAACGCCCTGCGCCAACCGGGTGGTGGCGGTACACCCGCGGGTCTCCTCCCGGACACCCCCTGTTTCATGCGACTTTGACACGGATCCCACACGCGCGCGGGGATGCTCGACAGCGCACGGCACGGGTCGGTTCCACCCCACCGTACGATCCTCGGCTGTGGAGAGGTCGGCGACGAACGTGATCGGCGGGCTGCTGGAGCAGCGCTACCGAGTGGGCGCCCTGGTGGCACGCGGAGGCATGTCCACCGTGTACCGGGGTGTCGACACGCGCCTGGAACGGCCGGTGGCCATCAAGGTCATGGACCCGCAGTTCTCCTCCGACCCGCAGTTCGTGGCGCGGTTCGAGCGCGAGGCGCGGGCGGCGGCCGGGCTGCACCACCCCGGCGTGGTGGCGGTGCACGACCAGGGCGTGGACGAGGACCGCGTGTACCTGGTGATGGAACTGGTCGAGGGCGGCACCCTGCGCGACCTGCTCAACGAGCGCGGCCGGCTGGACGTGCCCCTCGCCCTGACCGTGCTGGAGAAGGTCCTCTCCCCCCTGGCCGCCGCGCACCGCGCGGACCTGGTGCACCGGGACGTGAAGCCGGAGAACGTCCTCATCGGGCGCGGCGGCGTGGTGAAGGTGGCGGACTTCGGCCTGGCCCGGGCCGTGTCGACACCCGGCATCACCAGCGACAACACCACCATCATGGGCACCGTCGCCTACCTGTCCCCCGAACAGGTGACCACCGGCGCGGCGGACGCCCGCAGCGACGTCTACGCGGCCGGCGTGCTGCTGTACGAGATGCTGACCGGCACGCCCCCGTTCGTGGGCGAGAACGCCATCTCGGTGGCCTACCAGCACGTCAACGACGAGGTGCCGGCGCTGCGGGACGTCCCCGCCGAGGTCGCGGAGCTGGTCCGCCGGGCCACCCGCAAGGAGCCGTTCCTGCGTCCCGCCGACGCGGAGGCCTTCCTGTCCGAGGTCGAGACCGCCCGCGCCACCCTGGGCATCCCGCAGGTGGACGTGCCCGCCGTCACGCACGCCGCCGACGCCACCGCCATCGCCCCGCTCCCCTCGGCGGAGGCCACCGCCATCGCCCCGCACCCGTCGGCGGAACCGGCGACGGTCCGCGTCCAGCCGGTCGGCGTGGGCGCGGCGGGGGTGGGGGCGGTCGCCTACGCCGACCCCACGGTCCCCGTCCGCCGCCCGGACACCGGCGGCCCCCAGGGCACGCGGGCGATGCCCCGCGCCTTCCTCGGCGACCCCGCCACGGGCACACCGGCGGGCGGCACGCCCCTCGGCCCCCTGACACCTCCTGGCCCACCGACGCCCCCCGGCACGCCGAAGCCCCGCCCCAAGCGCCCGCCGCGCAAGAAGACGCCCGAGCAGATCCAGGCCGAGCTGCGGGCGAAGGGCAAGAAGCAGCTCATCACCTGGATGAGCATCGCGCTGGTGGCGGCGGTCCTGATCGGCCTGACCGCGTGGTGGCTGTCCATCGGCAAGGTCGCCTCCGTGCCCGACGTGGTCGGCAAGGAGCAGGACGTGGCCACCGCGATCATCGAGGACGCCTCCCTCAAGACCGCCGTCAGCACGGAGAACAGCAACACCGTGCCCAACGGCCAGGTCCTGCGCACCGAGCCCGCCGGCGGCACCGAGCTGACCCGCGGCGACCTGGTGAAGGTCATCGTCTCGCGCGGCAAGCCCGTGGTGCCCCAGGTGGCGGCCGGGTCCGAGACGGCGGCGGCCGAGAAGGAGATCGCGTCCGCGGGCCTGAAGTCCCAGCTCAACCCGGCCGAGGACGCGTTCAGCGACCGGGTGCCCAAGGGCAAGGTGGTCACCCTCAAGCCCGCGCCCGGCACCCCGGTCGACATCGGCACGACGGTCACCATCGTGCTGAGCAAGGGCGTCGAGCCCAAGCCCGTGCCGAACGTGAAGGGCAAGACCAAGGACGAGGCCTTCGCCGAGCTGTCGGCAGCGGGTTTCGAGCCCGTCGAGGGGCCGCAGGAGCCCTCCGGCGAGGTCGAGGGCGGCCGGGTCATCCGCACCACCCCGGCGGCCGGCACCACCCTGACCACCGACAAGAAGGTCACGGTGATCATCGCCCAGGACCGGGGCGTGCTCGTGCCCAACGTCGAGGGCAAGTCGGTCAAGGACGCCAAGGAAGAGCTGCAGAAGGCCGGGTTGCAGGTCGAGGTCCAGTTCAACAACCGCGATCGCGCGAGGGTGGTGAACCAGTCCATCCGCGGCGGCGAACGCGTGCCGAAGGGCACCAAGATCGTCCTGATCGCGGTGTGAGATCGCCGCGACGCCGACGCGGCCTCGCGAGACGCGAAAACGCCCCGGCGGAACTCCGCCGGGGCGTTCACGTTCGTACGGGCGTCAGCTGCGCAGCATCTCCGCCACGAGGAACGCCAGCTCCAGCGACTGCTGGGTGTTCAACCGCGGGTCGCACGCCGTCTCGTACCGGCCGGCCAGGTCGGTGTCCGAGATCTCCTGCGCGCCGCCCAGGCACTCGGTGACGTCCTCGCCGGTCAGCTCGATGTGGATGCCGCCCGGGTGGGTGCCCAGCCGCCGGTGCACCTCGAAGAAGCCCTGCACCTCGTCCACGATCCGGTCGAAGTGCCGGGTCTTGTAGCCGGTGGACGACTCGTGCGTGTTGCCGTGCATCGGGTCGCACTGCCAGATGACCTGGTGGCCCGACGCGGTGACCTTCTCCACGATGGCCGGCAGGACGTCGCGCACCTTGCCGTTGCCCATCCGGCTGATCAGGGTCAACCGGCCGGGCTGGTTGTACGGGTCCAGCCGCTCGACGTACTCGACCGCCATCTCCGGCGTGGTCGACGGGCCGATCTTCAGGCCGATCGGGTTGGCCAGCAGCTCGGCGAACGCGATGTGCGCGCCGTCCAGCTGCCGGGTCCGCTCGCCGATCCACAGGAAGTGCGAGGACAGGTCGTACAGCTTGGGCTGGTCACTGGTGGTGTCCAGGCGCAGCAGCGCCCGCTCGTAGTCCAGCAGCAGGGCCTCGTGCGAGGCGAAGATCTCGGTGGTGTGCAGCGACGAGTCGTCCACGCCGCACGCCGACATGAACCGCAGGCCCCGGTCGATCTCGGCGGCCAGCGCCTCGTACCGCTCGCCCGCGGGCGAGGTGCGCACGAAGTCCTTGTTCCACTCGTGCAGCCGGTGCAGGTCGGCCATGCCGGCGCTGGTCATCGCGCGCAGCAGGTTCATCGCCGCGCCCGCGTTGGCGTAGGCGCGGATCATCCGCGACGGGTCCGGGATGCGCGCCTCGGGGGTCGTGACCAGCGAGTTCACGATGTCGCCGCGGTAGGACGGCAGGCCCAGCGCGTCGATGTTGGACGAGCGGGGCTTGGCGTACTGGCCCGCGATGCGGCCGATCTTCACCACCGGCAGGCTCGCGCCGTAGGTGAGGACGACGGCCATCTGGAGCAGGGTCCGGACGTTCGCGCGGATGTGCGGCTCGGTGTTGTCCGCGAACGTCTCCGCGCAGTCGCCGCCCTGCAGCAGAAAGGCCTCGCCACGCGCGACGCCCGCGAGGTTCTCGCGGAGTCGGTCGATCTCGGCCGGCACGGTGATCGGCGGCACGCTCTCCAGCACGGCGCGCACCCGGCGCACCTGCTCGGCGTCCGGCCACTCGGGCTGCTGCGCCGCGGGGCGGCCCAGGGCGTCGTCCAGTCGCGTGCGAAGCTCGGGCGGAAGCGGCGGCAGCTCGGGAAGCGTGTCCACGGGCACGTCCACAGTCCAGTTCACGTGTTAAGGGTAGGCGGTCCACACTGAGAGACGGGGGCGGGTGGGCCTCGGCATGATGAGCGTCATGCCCGTCACCCCTGCGGACGACCACCTGCTGGACGACACCACGGCAGACCGCCTGCTGTCGACCGCGACCGCCAACGTCCTGCGCGATCACCCGGTGCACTGGATGCACGTCGTGTCCTCGGACGCGGACCTGGTGCCGCAGCGGGTGCTGCACCCGGTGTTCGCGGGTTCGTTCGACTGGCACTCGTGCGTGCACCAGACGTGGCTCATGGTCCGGTTGCTGCGCCTGCGCCCTTCCCTCGCCAGCGCCGACGAGGCACGCCGTGCGCTGGACACCCTCATCACCCCCGCGGGCGTGCAGACGGAAGCCGACTTCTTCGCCGGCCCGATGGGCGCGTTCTGGGAACGCCCGTACGGCTGGGCGTGGCTGCTGGTGCTGGACGCGGAGCTGCGAACGTGGGACTCGGCCCCGTGGGACCTGGGACCGCTGTCCGAAGTGGTCCGCTCGCGCTACCTCGACTGGGTGTCACACGCCCGACTGCCCATCCGAGCCGGAACCCACGCCAACACCGCCTTCGCAACCGGCCTGACCCTCGACGCGGCCCGCGCCCTGAACGACGACGACCTGGCCGACGCCTGCGCCGAGGCCGCCCTCCGCTGGCACCGCGAGGACCGCGACTACGGCGGCTTCGAACCGGACGCGGCAGACTTCCTGTCCCCGGCGCTGACCGAGGCAGACCTGGTGCGCCGAGTGCTGCCGGACTTCCCGACGTGGTTCGAGTCGTTCCTGCCAACCCTCGACGAGGCCCGCTGGAAGGTCCTGCGCGAGCCAGTGCCGGTGGACGACCCGAGCGACCCCTACGGCTCCCACCTGGTCGGCTTGGCCCTGTCCCGAGCATGGTGCTGGCGTTCGATCGGCGACGCACTCCCAGACGACCACCGCTACCGCCAACTAGCCCTGACAGCCGCCGAGGACCACCGCGAGGCAGGCCTCCGATACGTCTTCGGCCACGGCTACTACGCCGAACACTGGCTGGGCTCGTTCGCCACGTACCTGTCCCTGGGCGCCTTCGCCTAGAACCACCCACGCGCAGCACGGGTTCTTCGGCGAAGCCGGCGAGTCGGCAGTCCACCGGAGAGGACACAACCCAACTTGGGCTTCTTGCTTTTGTCATCTCCGTATGGCCTGCCCGAAGGGCTACCACATTTTCCAGGGGTTGCAGCCGAAAGTTTTGCGAGGAACGAGCAAAAGTTTTAGCGGCAACCCCTGGAAAATGTGGTAGGCTCCGCCAGGCCATACGGAGATGGCAAAAGCAAGAAGCCCCCGCCGTTGCAGTTGAGTCATCTTTGGTGGCCTGCCCGCCGGCGAGGCTCTTTTCGCTTTTAAGAGCTTTGAACCGGAACGCTTCGCTCTCAAGCCGAACGCGCTTCGCGCTCTTGGGAGCGCTGCGCGCTCTCAAGATCAAAAGATGAAAAGCGGCGCTCGCCGCGCGGCAGGCCGCCAGCGGGGGGTGAAGGGCGTCGGTTCCCCCGCCGTATGGCCTGGCGGAGCCAACCACATTTTGGGCCGGGTGCCGCTAAAACTTTTTGCTCGTTCCTCGCAAAAACTTTCGGCTGCACCCGACCCAAAATGTGGTAGCCCTTCGGGCAGGCCATACGGCGGGGGAACCGAGGCCCTCCACCTGTGGTTGGGACCACGACACAGCGCGCTGCGCGCGCCGAAAAGCGAAGAGCGCGTTGCGCGCGAAGGGCGCCTTCGGACGGAGCGGTGGTCTGTCCGAAGGCGCCCTGGCACAACGGGTCTCAGCCGAAGAAGACCTCGGCCTCGGCGTAACGCTCCAGCGGGACCGTCTTCAGTTCCGCCGTCGCCTCCGACAGCTTCACCCGCACGATGTCGGTGCCCTTGAGGGCCACCATGACGCCGAAGTCGCCCTCGGCCACCGCGTCCACCGCGTGCAGGCCGAACCGGGTCGCCAGGACGCGGTCGTACGCGGTGGGGATGCCGCCGCGCTGGGTGTGGCCCAGGACGACCGCGCGGGACTCCTTGCCGGTCCGCTCGGCGATCTCCTCGGCCAGCCAGGTGCCGACGCCGCCCAGGCGCACGTGGCCGAAGGCGTCCTTCTCGCCGGAGTGCAGCACCTCGGCGCCGCCCTCGGGGATCGCGCCCTCGGCGACGACGATGATCGGGGCGTACTGGCGCTCGAAGCGCCGTTCCACCCACTCGACGACCTTCTCGACGCTGAACTGCCGCTCGGGCACCAGGATGACGTTGGCACCACCCGCGAGGCCCGAGTGCAGGGCGATCCAGCCCGCGTGCCGGCCCATGACCTCGACGACCAGGGCCCGGTGGTGGGACTCGGCCGTCGTGCGGAGGCGGTCGATGGCCTCGGTGGCGATGTGGACCGCGGTGTCGAAGCCGAAGGTGTAGTCGGTCGCGCCGAGGTCGTTGTCGATGGTCTTCGGCACGCCCACGACGCCGATGCCGTCGTCGGTCAGCCGCTTGGCCACGCCGAGGGTGTCCTCGCCGCCGATTGCGACGAGCGCGTCGACGCCCTGGTCGGCCAGCACCTTGCGGATCTTGTCGACACCGCCGTCGAGCTTGTACGGGTTGGTGCGCGAGGAGCCCAGGATGGTGCCGCCCCGGGTCAGGATGTCCTCGACGTCAGCGAGCCCGATGGGCTTGGACAGGCCCTCGACGGGACCCTGCCAGCCGTTGCGGAACCCCACGATCTCCCAGCCGTGGACCTCGATGCCCTTGCGGACGACCGCGCGGATGACCGCGTTCAGACCGGGACAGTCACCACCGCCGGTGAGCACACCGATGCGCATTTGCTTACCAATCTCTTCGTGGCGTGGGTCACCCAAGACTGACACGCCCTGGATCGGTGCAGCAAGGCAGGGTCCCACCTTTCGGACCCCCGTCCGCAACCTCAGCGCAACACGAACCCGCGCCGGGCGCGCTCGGCCTCGATCACCTTCCAGCGGGCGAGGTTGTGGCGGGCGTCGGCGAGCGCGTCGTGGGCGTCGGCGGGGGCTTGGGGCAGGCGGGGCTTGCCGACGTCCTCCCAGCGTTGCCGCAGGTCGCGGGTGAAGCGGGGCAGGCAGCGGGGCAGTGCGGGCATCGGGCCCCACAGCTGGGCCAGGGCGACGTGGTCGTAGGCGGCGAACCACGCCCACAGCTCGATGTCGTCCCGGTTGGCCTTCGGCCCGCCGAGGAACTCCAGCAGGTCGCGCCGGATGCGCTCGCGGCTGCGCCACGCCTTGTCCGCCGGCGGCGGGAGCTGGTTGAGGACGTTCGCGCGCACCCACGGCCCGGCCTTGTCCGGGTCGAACTCGGTGGAGACGGCGTAGAACTCGCGGCCTTCCTCGTCGACCACGCCGATGGAGACGAGGTCGATCGTCACCCCGTCTTCGATGAACTCACAGTCGTAGAAGAACCGCACCCGCCAACCTTAGGGGTGCCGGTCAGCCGGCCTTCGCCTCGGGCAGGCGATCGGCCTCCGGCTTCTCCGGGGCGGCGGCTTCCTTAGCCTTGGCCGCGTAGACGTCCACGTACTCCTGGCCGGACAGCTCCATCAGGGCGTACATGATCTCGTCGGTGATCGACCGCAGCACGAACCGGTCGCCGGAGAGCCCGGCGTAGCGGGAGAAGTCCAGCGGCTTGCCGATCTTGATCCGGATCGGGTACGGCTTCCACATCTTCGAGCCGATGGGGTTGGCCTTGTCGGTGCCGAACATGGCGACCGGGATGACCGGCGCGCCGGACTCCAGGGCGATCCACGCGACGCCGACCTTGCCCTTGTAGAGGCGGCCGTCGGGCGAGCGGGTGCCCTCGGGGTAGATGCCCAGCAGCTTGCCCTCGCGGACGATCCGGACGCCGGTGTCCAGCGCGGCCTGCGCGGCGGAGGCGCTGGACCGGTCGATCGGGACCTGGCCGACGCCGGAGAAGAACCAGCGCTGGAACGCGCCCTTGAGGCCCTTGCCGGTGAAGTACTCGATCTTGGCGGGGAACGTGACCCGGCGGGAGAGCTTCAGCGGGAGGAAGAACGAGTCGGAGACGGCCAGGTGGTTGGACGCCAGGATCGCGCCGCCCTCCTTGGGGATGTTCTCCGCGCCCTCGATGATCTTCGGGCGGAAGAACAGGTTCAGGAGCGGCCCGAGAAAGATGTGTTTCATCAACCAGTAGAGCACCGCTGCGAGCGCCTCCTCGACGTGCTTCGTTCCCCGGCGGCCAGCGTACGGAGCCGACCGCACCAGGAGCAACGAAGACCGGTGTGCGGGCGGTACGGTCGCAAGTCCCACCGGCTGCCGTAATCCGCAACACAACGGGCTCGTGGGACGATGAACCCTGGCAGAGGACGCGCCTGGAGGGGTTGGAACACGCCGATGAACTCCCGACGGGACTCGACGGACGGACCGGAGGACGTGGACGCCACGTTCGCCGAGATCGTGGCCGGGCTCGAACGCGAAGGCGTGGGCCGCACGTGGCCCGATGCGACCGATTCCTTCGAGGACGACGACACCGAAGCCGAACCCGCGAAGCCGACCCGCCCCGAGGGGCAACCGGCGGTGGCCACGGCCGACGACGAGGACGACGACGACCCGGACGACCACTTCGTGCCGCCGGAACCGCCTCCGCTGCCCGCCTTGCGCGCCGGCACGATCGCCGCCCTCCTGATCATGCTGCTCGGGGTGGTGCTCCTGGTCGCGCCCGGCCTGTTCGGCCTGACGTCCGCCATCGGCACCCCGCTGGCCCTGATCGTGCTGTGCTCGGGCGCCGGCTGGCTGGTCCTCCGCATCCGCAACGGCCCTCCGCCGGACTCCGGCTGGGACGACGGGGCGGTCCTGTAAAGCGTTCCCCGGACCTGCGCCTTCGAACCTCTCAGCGGCGGCCGTTGCGCGCGGTGCGGGTGGGTGCCAACTCCCGGGCCAACGTCGCTACCCCGACGATGCCGGCGTCGTCGCCCAGTTGCGCCGTCCGGATTCGGGCAAGTGGCCGATGCCCCGCCCCGGTCACCACGGCCGCGTACCGCTCCCGGGCGTCGTCCAGGAACAGCGGCGCGGACTCCGAGACCCCGCCGCCGATCACGACGACCTCCGGGTCGTAGACGTCCGCCACCAGCGCCAGCCCCTCGCCGAGCCACCGCGCCAGGTCGGCCATCGCCCGCTTCGCCAGCGGATCGCCGTCCCGCGCCGCCGCCGCCACCCGCCGACCGGTCACGGCCCGCGAGTCGCCCAGGGCCTCCCGCGCCATCAACGTCGACACGCCGGGGTGCCGGGCCAGCAGCTCGACCGCGGTCGTCGTCAACGCCGTCCCGGAGCAGTACCGCTCCCAGCACCCGTTCTTGCCGCACGGGCAAGGCCGCCCGTCCGGCACCAACCGCAGGTGCCCCAGCTCCGGCGCGACCCCGTGCGCACCCCGGAAGACCTTGCCGTCGATCAGCAGCGCCCCACCGATCCCGGTCCCGATCGCCACCAGCACCGCGATCCCGGCCCCGCGCGCCGCGCCGAAGCGGTGCTCGGCCAGGGCCGCCGCGTTGGCGTCGTGCTCCAGCACCACCGGCATCCCGACGCGAGCCGCGATCCGGTCCGCCACGGGGGCCTGCCGCCACGCCAGGTGCGGCGCGAACCGCACGGTCCGCCGGTCGGGCGCGACGAACCCGGCCACCGCCAAGCCCACCGCCGACACCTTGTGCCGTGACGCGACCTCGGCGACGGCCGCGCCGATCGCCTCCTCCAACGCCTCCTCGCCGGACGGGGTCGCGGCCCGCGCGGTGTCCAGGACGGCGCCGTCCGCGTTCACGACCCCGGCCCGCACGCTGGTCCCGCCGACGTCGACGCCGACGGTCAGCAAGGCGTCGACCCCTTCCGCACCACGGGGATCCGCTGCACCCGGGTCCGAGCGGGCTCCTCCGGCGATTCCGGTGCGGGTTCGGCGAGCGCCGCGCGCAGGACCGCGATCAACCCGGCCACGTGCTCGGCGGCCCGTGCCGCCAGCTCCGACCGGTCACCGCGCACCAGCGCGACGGCGTTGCACAGCGGGCACCACCCGCACGTCCCGGGGTCGTGGTCGCCGGGTTCGGCGGACAGCTTGTGCAGCCACGGCTGGGCGCGCTCGGCGGCGGCGTCCAGCAGCAGGCGCAGTTCTTCGGCGAGCTTGGCGTCCATCACCGCATCCAGAGGTCGGGGTCGGGGCGGAAGCGCACCGCCAACCCGGTCTCGTCCAGTTCCGCGCCGACCACCTCGCACCGCCGCAGCAACGACGGCAGCGCGACCAGCTTGCGCCGCCCGTCCACGGTCACCGCGAGGTCGTCGCCGACGCGGACCAGGTCCAGGTCCGAATCCCCCACCGCCACGGCCAGCCGCAGCTCGTACTCGTCGCCGACGCGCACCACGTCGACCAGCGGCCCCTCCGCTGCCGTCCCCGCCAGCGGGTCGGTCTCCCCGTACAGGCCGGCGGCGATCTCCAGCAGCGCCGGCAGCCCCACCGGCTCGCCCGCCCGGTGCTCGACGCACCGCACCGAACCCAGGTCCGCCAGCGACGCCAGCACCGCGTCCTGCTCGGCCCGCCGGGTCCGCATCCAGGTCGCCGCCGCGCCGCGCGCCGCACCGGGGTGCGGCACCAGCCGGTTGGCCACCACGCCGTCCACGCGGATGCCCTGCAACGCCAGCGCGGTCACCGTCCGGCGCGTCTCGGCCGCGACCACCCGCTCCGGCGTGAGCACCAGCCGCACGCTCGTGGCCTCCGAGGTCAGCAACGCCCGCAGCTGCTCCAGGCTCTCCGCGAGCCGCCCGAGGGCGTCCGCGGTGGCGTCCCAGCGCTCGACGGACGTGCTGCCCGCGAGCCCCGCCAGCAGCCCGCGCACGACCCGCCGGTGCGTCGGGAACAGCCGTTCGAGGTAGGACCCCAGCGCCTCGGGCAACGCCAGCAGCCGCAGCGTCTCGGCGGTCGGCCCGCAGTCCACGACCACGACGTCCCACGGCCCGGTCCCGGCCAGCCGCCGCACCTCCGCCAGCGCCAGCAGCTCCTCCACGCCCGGCAGGACGGTCAGCTCCTCGGCGTCCAGCTCGTCCACGCCCGCGCCCGCGAGCACGGTCCGCAGGTGGCCGCGCAGCTCGCGCCAGGCGTCGTCCACCAGCGCGCGGGGGTCGATCTGGGCGGCGTGCAGGCCGGCGTCCACCTCGGACACGGCACCGCCCAGCGGCACGCCGAACGCGTCGCCCAGGGAGTGCGCCGGGTCGGTGGACACGACCAGCGCCTTGCGCCCGCCGGCGGCCAGCGCGGCGGCGGTCGCGGCGGCCAAGGTCGTCTTGCCGACCCCGCCCTTACCGGTGAACAGCAGCAGGCGTGCGCTCATCCAGCGTTTTCCACCCGGCGCTTGAGCTCCTTGAGCGCGGTGTCCATGATCATCTTCTCCGCCTTGCGGCGGAACAGGCCGATCATCGGCACGACCAGCTGCACCGACAGGGTGTAGGTGACCTCGGTCGAGCCGCCGCGCGGGGTGAAGGCGTAGCTGCCCTCCTGGGACTTCTGCATCTGCCCCTTGACCAGGTGCCACGAGACCCGCTGCTCGGACCACTGGTCGTAGGCCAGCACGTACTCGTCCTTGATCGGCCCCTGGTCGATGTTGAACTTGACCTGCGCCGCGTACCCGTCCGCCCCGGTCTCCAGCACCTCGGTGCGCTTCACGCCGTTGGCCCACTCCGGGTAGGCGGCGAAGTCGGCGATCACCGCGAGGATCTTCGCGGGCTCAGCGTCGATCACGATGGACTGGGTGGACTCGTCGGCCATAGCCGGGAGGCTACCCGGTAGTTCTCGCTGTGTTGGATTGCGCCGCCTCCGGCGTCGCGGGTGAGGCCGCCTGAAGTCGGCTCGTCGGGTGGCGTTCCGCTCCGATCGAGAAGCGTGATCGGAGCGGAACGCGACCCGACAAGCCGACGCGGCCTCACCATCGCAACACGTGGGGCGTGCCGCTTCGCTGAAAGTGACCAACGTTCACGCACTCGGTCCACCCGACCCGGACCCGCTTCGACAGCGGCTGGTGGACGTGCCCGAAGACAGACCACCGCGGGCCGACCTTCCGGATCATCTCCAGTAGCGACACCGACCCCAGCTCCGGCCGCCGCGCCACCACGTCGTAGGTCAGCTCCGGCACCGCCGGCGGCACGTGGGTGCACAGCACGTCCACCTCGCCCAGCCCCGCCAGCGCCGCCCCGAACTCGTCGTCCGTCCGCAGGTACGGGTACCAGGGCGCACCCGGCCGCCGCACGTACCCCGGCGACATGATCGCCCCGCCCGCGAACCCGAACCGGAGCCCGCCGATCTCCACCGACTCGCCGTCGAGCACGTGCACGCCCTCGCGCGCGAACGACGGCCACAGGTCGGGGCTGTCGACGTTGCCCGGCGTGGCGTAGGTGGGGGCGGTCATCGCCGCGAACAGCTCGGCGTACTGCTCCTGCACGGCCTCGCGCACCACGGTCGCCGGGTCCTCGATGCTCTCCCACAGCGAGCGCATGTACCGGACGGTCTCCATGCCCATCCGGCCGCGCCGCAGCCGCGCGAACACCTCGACCTTCTCCGCGCCGAAGACCCGGCCGAGGATGCCCTTGCCGTGGTCGTAGTAGTCCACGAAGTCGACCAGGTCACCCAGGACCACCAGCGCGTCCGCGCCGTCGCCGGCCCGGGCGAGGGCCTCGGCGTTGCCGTGGACGTCCGACACGACATGTACCCGCACGAGTGCCGAATCTACGGCAGCGCGGGCGGCACCCCGGGAGCCCGGCCGGCCTCCAAGGTCAACTTGAGGCCCAGGGAGACCTCCTTGGCGGCCAGCTGGCGGCGGCGCACCTCCTGCCGGACCCGCTTGGGCGAGGCCTCACCGCGCAGGTCGGCCCGCAGGAAGTAGTGCAGGAGGGTGCCGTCGAGCACCGGCTCCAGCCACACCTCCATCGTTCCGACCAACGCCCCCGCCACCGTCCAGCGCAGTCCCTGGATGCCCCGATCGAGGTAGACGTCCAGAATGAGGTCGGGCCAGTACCGGGCCCAGGAGGAGGGCTCGGCGAAGGCGCTCACGACCACCTCGGGAGGCACTGCGAGGAAAGTCTCGTCCACCACGTCAACGCTCGGCACGGGTGGGAAGAGTGCCACGACACGGTCACGGAACCGACCTCCGGCCTGTTTATCGCCGGAATCACACGCTAAGTTGCCTCACCGGTAACAAACAACCGTCCGGAGGTTGACGTGCGCGAGTTCAGCGTCCCGGCCACAGCGACCGTGGCCGCCGAGGAGAACCTCACCGACATGGTGTGGGCCAACGCGGAGCGCTTCGGCAACGCCGTCAGTTTCCGCCGCCGCGTCGACGGGACCTGGGTGGACGTGACCGCCCGCGACTTCGCCGCCCAGGTGCTGGCCGTCGCCAAGGGTCTGATCGCGGCGGGCGTCGGGCCCGGCGACCGGGTGGGCCTGATGTCCAAGACCCGGTACGAGTGGACCCTGCTCGACTTCGCCATCTGGCACGCGGGTGGCGTGACGGTGCCGATCTACGAGACCTCCTCGGCCGAGCAGGTCGAGTGGATCCTGTCCGACTCGGCGGCCAAGGCCATCATCGTGGAGACCGCGGCGCACCGCGCGACCGTCGACTCCGTGGTCGCGGGCCTGCCCGAGGTGCGCAACGTGTGGGCCATCGACGGCCCGGACGGCGACTCGGCGGGCGCGATCGACGAGCTGACCGCGTTGGGCGCGTCGGTGTCCGACGAGGACGCCCGCGCGCGGCGCAAGGAGGTCGGCGCCGACGACACCGCGACGATCGTCTACACCTCCGGCACCACCGGCCGCCCCAAGGGCTGCGAGCTCACCCACCGCAACCTGCTGTCCGAGGTGCGCGCCGACATCGCCGCGTTCCCGCAGCTCATGCAGGCCGGCGGCTCGCTGCTGGTGTTCCTGCCGCTGGCGCACATCCTGGCCCGCGCGATCGCCCTGTGCGGCTTCTACACGCGGGTGACGCTGGGCCACACCGCCGACGTGAAGAACCTGGTCGAGGACCTCCAGTCGTTCCGGCCGACGTTCGTGGTGGCCGTGCCGCGCGTGTTCGAGAAGGTCTACAACGGCGCGAAGCAGAAGGCGCACGCGGCGGGCAAGGGCAAGATCTTCGACGCCGCCGAGGCGACCGCCGTGGCCTACAGCCAGGCCCAGTCGAACGGCGGCGCGGGGCTGGGCCTGAAGGTCAAGCACGCGGTGTTCTCGAAGCTCGTCTACTCCAAGCTCCAGGCGGCGCTGGGCGGCCGGTGCATCGCGGCGGTGTCCGGCGGCGCTCCGCTGGGCGAGCGGCTGGCGCACTTCTTCCGGGGCGTGGGCGTGCCGGTGCTGGAGGGCTACGGCCTGACCGAGACCAGCGCGGCGGCGTGCGTGAACACCGAGTCGGCGTTCCGGGTGGGCACGGTGGGCCGGCCGGTCGCGGGCACGTCGGTGCGCATCGCCGAGGACGGCGAGATCCTGATCAAGGGCGAGGTCGTGTTCCGGTCCTACTGGAACAACCCGGCCGCGACCGGCGACGCCCTGGAGGACGGCTGGTTCCACACCGGCGACCTGGGCGAGCTCGACGACGACGGCTTCCTCAAGATCACCGGCCGCAAGAAGGAGATCATCGTCACCGCCGGCGGCAAGAACGTCTCCCCCGCCGTGCTGGAGGACCGCCTCCGGGCGCACCCGCTGATCAGCCAGTGCATGGTCGTCGGCGACGCGCAGCCGTTCATCGGCGCGCTGATCACCATCGACCCGGAGTTCTTCCCGGCGTGGAAGGAGCAGAACGGCAAGCCGGCGTCGGCGTCCGTGGCGGACCTGATCGAGGACGAGACGCTGCGGGCGGAGATCCAGGCGGCGGTGGACGAGGCCAACCAGGCGGTGTCCAAGGCGGAGGCGATCAAGAAGTTCCGCATCCTGCCGGTGGACTTCACCGAGGCCGGCGGCGAGATGACCCCGAGCCTCAAGCTGCGCCGCGCGGTCGTGGCCAGCACGTACAAGCAGGACATCGAGGCGATCTACTCGGCCTGACGGACGCACCGGTCCCGTCGATCGGCACCACGCGGTCGGCGGGACACCGCGCACCGGGACCCGATTCGCCACCAATTGAGACCACAGCGGTGTGATCAGCGCTACAGTGGCCCGGGAACAGACGAGTGGCCCGCACCGGAACCGGTGCGGGCCACTCGACCCCCAGTGTTCGTTATCCGCTGGCGCGGATTCGAGAAGTTCTGTTGTCCCGGTCCCCCAACCGGGACGTGCTCAAGACTGCCGGAGCGCGCTGTCGTATCGCTGACGCGGCGATGACACGGGCCGTCAGCGGCCACGCGCGGAGGGCGGGGAACGGACGGGATGGCTGTCGGGTCGGGTCCGTGGTTCGGGCTGCTCGGCCCCCTCGACGTGCGCATCGGGGACCGTCCCGTGCCGGTCCGCGCGGGCAAGCACCGGGCGTTGCTGGCCGCGTTGTCCCTGCGTGCGGGCCGGGTGGTGGCCGTGGCGGAGCTGGTCGGGTTCCTGTGGGGCGACGACCCGCCGGCCCGGACCCGGGGCACCCTCCAGACCTACGTCATGCGGCTGCGCCAACTGCTGGGGGACGCTTCGCTGATCCGCACCACCGCCGACGGCTACCGCCTCGCGGTGTCGCCGGAGCAGGTGGACGTGCACCGGTTCACCACCGCGGCGGGCCTGGCGCGGCGGGCGGCGCTGGCCGGGGAGACCGCCCGCGCCGCCGACCTCTACGCCGACGCGCTCGCGCTGTGGCGGGGGCCGGCGCTGGCCGACGTCCCCTCCGAGGCGCTGCGCCGCGACGAAGCCCCGCGGCTGGCCGAGCGGCTGCTGACCGTCCAGGAGGAGCGCAACGACGTCGAGCTCGCGCTGGGCCACCACGAGCGCCTGGTGCCCGCCCTGCGCGCGCTGACCGCCGACCACCCGCAGCGCGAGCGGTTCCGGGCGCAGCTGATGACCGCGCTCTACCGGTGCAGCCGGCAGGCCGAGGCGCTGGAGGCGTTCCGGGAGGCCCCGCACCCCGGCCCCGAGCTGCGGGCGCTGCACCGGGCGATCCTGGTCGGCGACCCGGCGCTGGCCGCCCCGAGCGGACCGCCCGACCCGGACGTGCCCGACCAGCTCCCGCCGGACGTGCCGGACTTCGCGGGCCGGGCCGACGCCGTCGCCCGCGTCACCGAGCTCATCGCCCCGACCGGCACCGCCGTGCCCGTGGTGGCGCTGACCGGACCGGCCGGGGTCGGCAAGACCGCGCTGGCCGTGCACGTGGCCCACCGGCTGCGCGACCGGTTCCCGGACGGCCGGCTCTACGCGGACCTGCGCGGCGCGGGCCGGGGACCGGCGACGGCGGACGTGCTGACCCGGTTCCTGCGCGCCCTGGGCGTGCCGCCCGAGCAGATCCCGGTCGACGTGGACGAGCAGGGCACCCTGTTCCGCACGCTGCTCGCCGGCCGCCGGATGCTGGTGGTCCTCGACGACGCCGCCGCGCCCGACGAGGTGCGGCCGCTGCTGCCCGGGACGGCCGACTGCCCGGTGCTGGTGACCAGTCGGGACGACCTGCGCGGCCTGATCGCCGTGGACGGTGCCCGCCGGGTGGCCCTCGACGTGCTGAGCACCGAGGAGTCCCTGGACCTGCTCGGCGACACCGGCCCGGCCGCGCGGGAGCTGGCACAGCGCTGCGGCGGCCTCCCGCTGACCCTGCGCGTCGCGGCGGCGGCCGTGGGCGACGGCCCGGTGACCCGGTTCCTGCACCGCCTGGGCGACCGCCACCCCGTCGACGCCGCCCTCGACGCCCTGCCCCAGCCCGCGCGGCGCCTGTTCGGCCTCCTCCACGTCGTGCCGGGGCCGGACGTCACCGCCGAGGCCGCCGCGAACGCCGCCGACATCCCGGCGGACGCCGCCGCCGGCCTGCTCAACCGCCTGGCCGCCGCCCGTCTGGTCCAGGCGCACGGCGGCCGGTACCGCCGGCACGAGGCCCTGACCGGCCCACCCGCGTCCGCCGAGGACGCCGCCGCCGCGCGGGTGCGCCTGCTGCGCTTCTACGTCCGGGCCGTGGACCACTGCGCGGAGCTCCTCTACCCGGACCTGATGCGCCTGCCCCCGTCCGACGACACCCCGGTCCGACTCCCCCGGATCGAGACCGCCGCCCAGGCCAGGGCGTGGCTGGACGCCGAACGCCCCAACCTCACCGCCGCCATCAGGTCGGCCGCGGAGCACGGCCCGGCGGACGTGTCGTGGCGCCTGGCCGACGGCCTGCGCGGCTACCTGTGGATCGGCAAGCACGTCACCGAGTGGCTCAGCGCCGCCCGCACCGGCCTGGACGCGGCCTCGGCGCACCGCGACCGCGCGGGTCAGGCCGCGATGCACCAGAACCTGGGCACCCTGTACTGGCGGCTGGGCGACTTCCCCACGTCGATCGCCCACTACGACCGGGCCGTCGAACTCCACCGCGCCGCCGGCGACCAGCACTCCGAAGCGGGCGTGCGCGGCAGCCTGGGCCTGGTGCGCCTGGACGCCGGCGACCTCCCGGGCGCCCGCAACGACCTGGAGACGTGCCTGGCCCTGACCCGCGAGTCCGGCTGCACGAAGAGCCAGGCGGCGGTCCTCACCGGCCTGGGCGTGCTGGCCCTCGACACCGGCGAGCTGACCGAGGCCGAAGACCTGCTCGGCGAGGCCCTGGCGATCAGCGTCGAACGCGGCCACCAGGCAGCCGAGATCACGGCGAGAACCCTCCTGGGCCTGACCGCGAGACTGCGCGGCGAACCGGACCGCGCCCTGTCCCACCTGGACGAGGCCCTGCGCCTGAGCAAGGACGCGGGCTTCCCCGAGTCGACCGCCCGAGCCCTGGAAACCGCCGCCGCCGTCCACCTGGACCTGGGCGACCACCACACGGCCCTGAACCTGGCGAACCGGGCCTTGGCGGAGCTGTCCGAGGACGGCGACCAGCGCACGACCACGAACGTGCTCATCGTCCTGGCCGCCACCAACCGCGCCCGCAACGACCTCCGCACCGCCGACGAGCAGTACCAGCAGGCCCTGACCAAGGCCCGCCACATCGGCTACCGGTTCGGCGAGGCCAACGCCCTGGTCGGCCTGGCGGGCGTGCGGCGGCTGAGGGGCGAACCGGTGGAGGCCAAGGCCCTGGCCACCCGAGCGGTGGACCTGGCCACGTCCCACGGCCTGAAGCTCGTCGAAGCCGAGGCCCGCACCGAGCTGGCCGCCACCCTCCAGGCCTTGGAGGACCCGGTCAGCCGTCGATGAGGGTCGCCAAGCGGGCGGCCAGGTCGTCCCAGCGCCACTCCCGGGTCACCCAGTCCCGACCGGCCTCGCCCATCTTCGCGGCCAGGTCGCGGTCCGCCAGGAGCCGGCCCACCTCGGCGGCCACCGAAGCGACTGCCCGTCCGTCCACGACGGTCCCGGTGATGCCGTCCCGCACGGTCTCCGGCGCACCGCCCGACCGGCCTGCCACGACGGGAAGACCGGTAGCCGACGCCTCCAGGTACACGATCCCCAAACCCTCGACGTCCAGCCCACGCCCCCGCGTCCGGCACGGCATGGCGAAGACGTCACCCGCGTTGTAGTGCGCCGGCAGCTCCGACCACGGCACCGACCCGGTGAACACGACATGCTCCTCGACCCCCACCGAGGAAGCCAAGCGCTGCAACGACTTCCGGTACGGGCCGCCGCCCACCAGCAGCAGGGCCGCGTCCGGGGCGATGCGGCGGATCTCCGGCAGCGCCCGGACCAGCACGTCCTGACCCTTCCGGGGCACCAACCGCGACACGCACACCACCACCGGGCGGTCACCCAGGCCGTACCGGGAGCGGATGTCCAACCGCGCCACCGGGTCCGGGGCGAAGACCGAAGTGTCCACACCGGACGGCAGGTGTTCCAGCGCCGCCATCGGGCCGAAGGCGGCGGCGAAGCGGGACCGGGTGTAGCGGCTGACGAAGGTGACGACGTCCACAGAGGAACCGATCGTGCGCAACGACTGCCGGGCGGCGGGGAGCATCGACCAGCCGACCTCGTGGCCGTGCGTGGACGCCACGACCCGTGCCGCGCCGGCGTCGCGCAGCCAGGGAGTCAAGAGCGCCAGCGGGGCCGCCGCGCCGAACCACACCGCCTCGCAGCGCTCCGACCGCATGATCTCCGACGCCCGCCGCAGCACGTCCGGGGTGGGCAGCATCAGGGTCCCGGGGTGGCGGACCACCGGGAACGGTTGTTCCGCGTCGAACTCCGGGTGCGAACCGGACGGCGACTCCCACGACGGCGCGTACACCACCAGGTTCGGCAGCCGCGTGGCCAGGGCGTGCAGGTAGGCCTGGATGCCTCCGGGCCGGGGCGGGAAGTCGTTGGTCACCAGCAGGGTCCGACGCACGCGCCCCACGTTACGGGAACGCCGCCCGCAGGAACTGCTGCCAGCCCCGGACCAGGCCCGCGAGGTCCTCGCCGGTGGTCTCCAGGACCAGCGCGTCCAGGCGTTCCGGCGACACCCGGCCCGCGCCCGCGATCCTCCGGTGCAGGCTGACCAGGCCCGGCTCGCCCAGGCGTTGGGCCAGGTACAGGTTGACCGACCACGACTGCTGGTAGGCCAGTTCCATGCCGGGGCCGCGGAAGTCCGCGTCGGAGGGCAGCGCGGCGGGCAGTTCCCGCTGGAGCTGCGCGGCGAGCGCGGGCGCGGCCTTGCGGGGCGGAACGTCGGAGCCGCGGTAGCCCACGTAGTCCGCGAAGCCCTCCAGCAGCCACATGGGCGCGCCGTCCACGGTCTCGCCGCGCGCGGCCACGTGGGTGATCTCGTGGCGCAGCAGCACGCGCAGCGCCAACGGCGACAGCACGCTCGCGCCCGTGGGGTTGAGCACGACCCGCTGGCCCTGCGCGGTGTGGGTCTCGACGTCCACCCGGTCGGCCACGGCGACCCCGGCGATGGACCCGTCGGCGAACCCCGGCCCGACCAGGGCGCGCATCTCGTCGGCGTTGGTCGGGATCAGCACGGCCACCTGCCGCGACCACGCCGGACCCCACACCTGGGTCACCGTGTCCACGGCCGCGTCCAGCTCGGCCAGCACGCGCGCCGCCAGCGGTTCCCCGCCGGGGTGGCTGAGCACGAACCCGCCGGTGCCGGTCAGCACGTGGCACGGCCCGAAGTCCCACGGACCGCGCCAGGTGCGCCTGCCCAGCGGCTCCAGGGCGGTGTCGGAGTTGAGGTACCAGCGGTCGCCGCGCTTGGTGAACAGGTAGGCCATCGTCTGCGTGCTGGGCACCACGTCCACGCCGCGCAGCCGGTAGACCAGCCGCACGTCCGGCGCCCACACCGCGTCGGCGGCGGGCGGCGTGATGCCGGCGAGGTTCGTCTCGCCCTCCAGCCGGTACTCCCACTCGGCCAGCGGCACGGCGGCGAGGTTGCGGAACAGCTCCCGCTGGCGACGGACGAACGCGGGATCGGCGTCCGGGTCGAGGTCGGCCGTGAACGCCCGCTCGTCCCGCTCCAGCAGCGCTTTCGCCCGACGGGCGAGGAGGTCGTGAACGCCCTGCTCGCGCGGGTCTGCGGCAACCGCCGTGGGCGAGGGCGCGGTCGGCTCGGCCGGGGTCACGGCCAACCCCAGCCCGGTGAGGAAGGTGCACGCCACGACCAGGGTCAGCGCCAACCGACCGGCGCGAGCCCAGCCGCCCAGTAGCCGTCCCACGTGCCTCCTGAAGTCGAACAGGGCCACCCCCGTTCTCACGAGGATGGCCCTGCCGAGCACGCTTGTCAGCCCGCGATGCGACGCATGGCGTAGATGGAGCCCGGGGACTCCAGCGGCACGATCTTGACCGGCACGCCGTCGGTGGACGCGTGCACCACGCGCGCGTTGTCCACCGCCATGGCGACGTGGTTGCCGCCGTTGTAGATGATCAGGTCGCCCGCCGTGACCTCGCCGCGGCTGATCGGGCGACCGGCGCCCGCCTGGCCGTTGGAGGTGCGCGGGATGGACACGCCCGCCGACGCGTAGGACATCATCGTCAGGCCCGAGCAGTCCCAGTAGTCCGGGCCGGTGGCGCCGTAGCTGTACATGTCGCCGCGCTGCGCCAGCGCGAACTCCAGCGCCTCGCCCGCCTTGCCCGCCGGCACGGGGACGCTGGACAGGTCGCCCGGGTCCTTCAGGATGCCCTTCTCCTGCGCGGTCAGGCGGTTGAGCTGGGTCTTGACCTCGTCGATCTGGCCCTGCAGCTCGCCCTGGCGCTTCTTGATGTCCTCGGCGATCTTCGCGGCCTCGTCGGTCGCGTGCTGCGCCTTGCTCTGGGCCTCGGCGGCGGTGCTGCGCGCCTGCTCGGCGGCCTGCACGGCGCCGGACAGCTTGTCCAGGGCCTCGTTGTTGTCCGCGGCGAGCACGCCCAGCGCCGACATGCGGTTGAGGAAGTCCTGCTGCGAGTCGCTGACCAGCAGGGCCGACAGCTGGTTGAACCGCGCGCCCTCGAAGGAGGCCTCGGTGAGCTTGTCGACCTGGACGCGGAAGGCTTCCTCGTCCTTGCGGGCCTGCTCACCGGCCGCGCCCGCCTGGGCGAGCAGCGCGTTGGCCTGGTCCAGCTCGGCCTGGTTCTTGTCGCGCGCCTCCTCGGCGCGCAGCAGCTCCTCGTTGAGCTTGGTGGCCTGCTCGGCCAGCTCGTTGTACTTCTTCAGCGCGTCGGAAGCCGTGTTCGGCTGCGCGCCTGCGGGAACGGGCGCAGTGAGGCCCACCGCAGCGGCGGCCACCGCCGTGGCCGCGATCGCCCCGCGCACACCGCGCTTGAGTCGTTGCGACGCCACAGTCGCGTGTCACTCCTAACGGTCTTCTAACCGCCTACCGGTCGGGCGCGCGCACGCGCAGCCACCCGACAGTGGTCACACACTCACGTGGTCCCGGCTCGGCACCCCGACAGGCCGATTCGGCGGTGAACTCGCGTCGCCGTCCAGGCTGGACGACTGCCCGCCGCGAGATCTCGGCTAGGTTACGAAAGGTGAGCCCCCACGTCCACCCGCGGGGTGGGAAAACGCGTTGCGGTTGACCGATTTCCCCGAACGGTCCACCCGTGACCTCGGGGTGTCACCGCCCGTGGTGTGAAAAACACGACGCGTGTCACACCCGACCCAACCGGGCGAGCAGGACCGCCGAGGGCACGGGGTGCGCGCCCCGCCGTCGGACGGAGTCGGCCACCGCCCGGTCGGAGGTCACCACGACCACCGGACGGCCCTCCGGCTCGGCGGTCACCAACGCGCGGATGACGTCGTCGGCCAGCACGCCGGGATCGCTGAACAGCACCCGTACCCCGCGCGGCGCGCTGGTCGGCACGGCCACCACGCCGGCCCCGTCGAACACCAGCGTCACCTCCGCGCCCGTGCGGGCGGCCAGGACGGCGAGCTGGTGCACCAGCCGGTCCCGCTGGTCGGACAGCGACAGCTCGGGGTAGCCGGTCTTGGTGACGTTGTAGCCGTCCACGATCAGGTGCACCGCGGGCAGCGCCAGCAGCCGGTCCAACGCCGCCGGGTCCTCCACCCGCCCCACCGCGCCCTGCGCCGCGCTCGCGCCCCGCACCAGGTCCGCCGGAC
Source organism: Saccharothrix variisporea (assembly GCF_003634995.1). Classification (GTDB taxonomy): domain Bacteria; phylum Actinomycetota; class Actinomycetes; order Mycobacteriales; family Pseudonocardiaceae; genus Actinosynnema; species Actinosynnema variisporeum. Next base: position 3,465,853 of record NZ_RBXR01000001.1, read on the forward strand.
GCGGCCCCGCGCCGCCCAGGGCCAGTTCCCGGCGCAGGCCGTTGACCGCGCCGTCGAGGGTGTCCACCAGCAGCGCCAGCCGCACCTCGTCGGCCTGGCGGGCCTCCTTGGCCGACTGGCGCGCCACCTCGGCGTCCGCCTCGGCCCGCTGCGCCTTGGCCCGCTCGGTCTCGGCGCGCTCGCGCTCCCGGTCCCGTTCGGCGGCGAGCCGGCGCACCTCGGCCTCCGCTTCCGCCCGCACCCGGTCCGCCTGGGCCTTGGCCGACTCGGCGGCGTCCTTGGCCTCCCGCAACCGCACGCCCTGCTCGCGCAGGCGCTTGCGCAGCCGTTCCAGCTCGACCTCGGCCTCCTCGCGGATCTTGTCCGCGACCCCGGTCGACTCGGCGCGCTCGGCCCGCAGCCGCTCCATCTCCTGCTCCAGCCGCTCGGCGCGCTGCACGGCGGCGTCCCGTTCGGACCGCAGGTGCGCCTCGGTGGCGCGGCGGGTGACCAACTCGACGTAGTGCGCGGCGATCTCCTCGTTCTGCAGGATCGCCGCCGCGCCGGCGGCCACCGGATCGGGTGCCGTGGTCTCCAGCGCCGCCGGCCGGTTGCGCTGCAACCACTCGACCACGGCCGCCCGGAACGCGGAAGAGCTCTTCAACCCGTTGAGCAGGACCGGCGCCCCCAACCGAGCCCGCTTGGTAGGCGCGAACCGCGCCACCGCCCGCAACTGCTGCGGCACGTCGACTTTGGCCAGCTCACCGAGGGCGTCCGCACTCAACTCCGCCAGCCGGGCGCGCAGGGGTTCCGGCAGCACCCCCCAGTCCACAGTGGACTCGACGGGCGCGTCCGGCTCTCCGGTCTCCCCGGTGACGGGCTCGTCGGGCGGCGCTATCGGGTCTTGCACCCGTACAGGGTATGGCCCCGCCGTTCCCCACACCGACCGCGTCTCACCTGCGACTCCACGCAATGGTCATTTTCTGTCGTACCCCGTCGCTAAGGTGCGCCCCGATGACCACCACCGCCCCCGCCCAACTGTCCTTCGACGAGTTGGGCACCCCGTTGCGCGACACCACCTTCGTCGTGTTCGACCTGGAGACGACCGGGGGCAGCAACACCGAGGACGCCGTCACCGAGATCGGCGCGGTGAAGGTGCGGGGTGGCGAAGTGCTCGGCACGTTCTCCACCCTGGTCGACCCCGAGCGTGGTATCCCGCCGCAGGTCGTGGCGCTGACCGGGATCACCCAGTTCATGGTCACCGGCGCACCCCGCCTCGCGACCGTGCTGCCGGCGTTCCTGGAGTTCGCCGCCGGCGCGGTGCTCGTCGCGCACAACTCGGGCTTCGACGTGGGGTTCATCAAGGCCGCCTGCGAGCGGTACGGGTACCGGTGGCCCAAGCCGACCGTGGTGTGCACGGTGAAGCTGGCCCGGCGGGTGCTGTCCCGCGACGAGGCCCCGAGCTGCCGGCTGTCGGCACTGGCCCAGCTGTTCAACGTCGCCACGACCCCGAACCACCGGGCGCTGACCGACGCCCAGGCCACCGTCGAGGTGCTGCACCACCTGCTGGAACGCGTCGGCAACCTCGGCGTGCACTCGCTGGAGGAACTGCTCGCCTACCTGCCCGAGGTCACGCCCGAGCAGCGGCGCAAGCGGAACCTGGCGGCGCACCTGCCGTCCGAGCCGGGCGTCTACCTGTTCCGGGGCCCGAACGAGGAGGTGCTCTACGTCGGCACCGCTTCGGACCTCCGGAGACGGGTCCGGCAGTACTTCACCGCCTCCGAGGGCCGCCGGCGGCTGCGGGAGATGGTGGCGCTGGCCGTCCGGGTGGACGGGATCGTGTGCGCGCACCCCCTGGAGGCGGAGGTCCGCGAACTGCGCCTGCTGACCGCCCACAAGCCCGCGTACAACCGCAAGTCCAAGAACCAGGCCGGCTGGTGGTGGCTGACCCTGACCGACGAGGCCTTCCCGAGGCTGTCCCTGGTCCGCACCCCGCGCGAGGGCTCGATCGGCCCGTTCCGCTCCCGCCGCCTGGCCGAGACCGCCCTGGACGCCCTCCTGGACGCCGTCCCCATCCGCTCCTGCTCCCAGCGCATCTCGGCCCGCAACCCCTCCGGCACCCCGTGCGCCCGCTTCGAGATGGGCCGCTGCAAGGCCCCGTGCGCCGGCCGCCAGACCGTGCCCGAGTACGCCCCCGCCGTCACCGCCCTCAGGAACCTGGTCGCCGGCCACGACACCACTCCCCTGCGCACGATGGCCGCCGGCCTGGACGTCCTCTCCGACGTCCACCGCTTCGAGGACGCCGCCACCCACCGCGACCGCCTGGCCGCCCTCATCAGGGCACTGGACCGTGGCCAACGCCTGGCCGGCCTCGCCGCCCTGCCCCAACTGGTCGCCGCGCGCCCCGACGGCGAAGGCGGCTGGCAGTTCGCCGTGGTCAGACACGGCCGCCTGGCTTCAGCCGGCGTGGCGAAACGCGGCATCCGCCCCATGCCGGTAGTCGACGCCCTGGTAGCCGCAGCCGAGACGGTCGTCCCCGGCGAAGGCCCCCTCCACGGCGCACCCCCGGAGGAAACCGCGGTAATCCTCCGCTGGCTCGACCGCCCCGGCACCCGACTCGTGTACTGCGACCAGCCCTGGACGTCCCCCGCGCACGCGGCCGGCTCGTGGCGCGAGTGGGTGGAACGCGCGGAAGCCGGCCGCGATCTCTACCGCCCTCCGGCCCACTAGCATGTCCACCACCGTCGACTTGACCAGGAGGACCGCCGTGATCACCGCGATCGTGTTGATCCAGGCCGCCGCCGACACCATCCCGGACGCGGCACAGGCGATCGCCGACATCGAAGGCGTCACGGAGGTGTACTCGTGCGCCGGCGACGTGGACCTCATCGCCCTGGTGAAGGTCGCCCGCCACGAGGATCTGGCCGACCTGGTGCCGGGCCGGATCTCGAAGGTGCCGGGCGTGCTGAACACCGACACCCACATCTCGTTCCGCTCGTACTCGAAGCGCGACACCGAGGCCGCCTTCGAGGTAGGCCTCGAAGACGCCTGACAGGGCACTTCTCCGCGCGCAGCGCGCTGTCTCCGGTGGTGACCACCACAGGTGGAGGGCCTCGGTTCCCCCGCCGTATGGCCTGCCCGAAGGGCTACCACATTTTGGGCCGGGTGCAGCCGAAAGTTTTTGCGAGGAACGAGCAAAAAGTTTTAGCGGCACCCGGCCCAAAATGTGGTTGGCTCCGCCAGGCCATACGGCGGGGGAACCGACGCCCTTCACCCCCCGCTGGCGGCCTGCCGCGCGGCGAGCGCCGCTTTTCATCTTTTCACTCTTTTTGATCTTCAAAGCGCGCCAGCGCTTGAAAGCGAAAGGCCCCGCACCCACCCAGGGTGCGGGGCCTTCAGCGTGTAGCTCAGTCCTCCAACTGCGCAGGCTTGCCCGCCAACTCGGCCGACGGCTTGTTCTCCGCCGTCAGCGAGTCCTTCGGGCCGCCGTTCTCCGCCCGAGCCCGAGCCAACGCCGCAGTCTCCTCCGGCGAGTCCGGCGTCAGGAAGCTACCGGGCACCGGGTGCCCCGCCGACCCCAGCTTGTTCATCTTCTTCGGCACCGGAGCGCCCTGGTAGGCCAGCTCCAACGGGTGGCCGTGGTCGTCCACCGGACCGAGCGGCTGGTGGACCTCGATGAACTCGCCGTGCGGCAGGCGCTTGATGATGCCGGTCTCGACGCCGTGCGCCAGCACCTCGCGGTCCGAACGCTGCAACCCGATGCAGATCCGGTACGTGATGAAGTACGTGATCGGCGGGATCACCAACAGACCGATCCGGCCCATCCAGGTCGTCGCGTTGAGCGAGATGTCGAACTGGTAGGCGAAGATGTCGTTCGCGCCCATCATCAGCAGGACCATGAAGTACGAGATCGCCATCATGCCCAGCGACGTCCGGACCGGCACGTCACGAGGACGCTGCAGCAGGTTGTGGTGCGCGTAGTCCTTGGTCATCTTGCGCTCGATCCACGGGTACACCGCCGCGATGCCGGTCAGCAGCGGCAGGCCCAGCATGAACGGCCAGAACGGGGCCGGGATCGTGTAGTTGCCCAGGTAGAGCTCCCACGCGGGCCACACGCGGACCAGGCCGTCGGTCCAGCCCATGTACCAGTCGGGCTGCGAACCCGCCGAGACCTGCGCCGGGTTGTACGGGCCGAAGTTCCACACCGGGTTGATCTGGAAGATGCCGCCCATGATCGCGGTGACCGCGACGACGATGGCGAAGAAGCCGCCGCCCTTGGCCGCGAACACCGGCATGATCCGGACGCCCACGACGTTGGTCTCCTTGCGGCCGACGCCCGGGAACTGGGTGTGCTTCTGGTACCAGACCAGCGCCAGGTGCACGGCGACCAGCGCCAGGATGATGCCCGGGATGACCAGGATGTGCAGGGCGTAGAGCCGCGGGATGATCTCGGTGCCCGGGAACTCGCTGCCGAACAGCAGCCAGTTCAGCCAGGTGCCGATGACCGGGATCGAGATGAGCAGGGCCGCCATCACGCGGAGGCCGGTGCCGGAGAGCAGGTCGTCGGGCAGCGAGTAGCCGAGGAAGCCCTCGATCGCGCCGAGCATGAACAGCACGATGCCGATGACCCAGTTGATCTCACGCGGGCGCCGGAACGCGCCGGTGAAGAAGATCCGGAACATGTGCACGACGATCGCGCCCATGAACAGCAGCGCCGCCCAGTGGTGCACCTGGCGCACGAACAGGCCGCCGCGGACCTCGAAGGAGATCTCCAGGGTCGACTCGAACGCCCGGGACATCTCGATGCCCTGGAGGTTCTTGAAGGCCCCGTTGTAGACGACCTCCTCCATGGAGGGGTCGAAGAACAGCGTCAGGTACGTGCCCGACAGCAGCAGCACGATGAAGCTGTACAGCGCGATCTCGCCGAGCAGGAAGGACCAGTGCGTCGGGAAGACCTTGTTCATCTGGTGCCGCAGGCCCTTGGCCAGGTGGTACCGGTCGTCCGCCCACTTCGCCGCACCACCCGCCGCGCGGGCTGCGGCGTTCTGCCGCTTTGTCGGCGTGGTGATGCCGCTCATGACTTACGCTCCCAGAACGCCGGACCCACAGCCTCGATGAAGTCGCTGCGGGCAATCAAGTATCCGTCCTCGTCCACCGTGATCGGAAGCTGGGGCAGGGCGCGGGTCGCCGGGCCGAACCGGGGCTTGCCGTAGTGGAAGACGTCGAACTGCGACTGGTGGCACGGGCACAGCAGCAGACCGGTCTGCTGCTCGTACAGCGAGGTCGGGCAGCCCAGGTGGGTGCAGATCTTCGAGTACGCGTAGAAGTCGCCGTAGTTGAAGTTCTCCTGGCCCTCGCGCTTGACCACGGACTGGCCGGGGCGCAGGCGGATGAGCATGACCGGGTTGTCGGCCCGCTTGAGGGCCGCGACCAGGGCTTCTTCGTCGTCGCGCTCCGACTCGCGGAACGGGAACACCGTTTCGAAACCGCCCGCGTCGAGGTCCTCGGGACGGATCAGGGCGACCTCGTGGAAGTTGCCGGTGTGGCGGCGCAGGTAGACCTTCTCGCCGTTCTCGGCCTTCCAGCCGGTGTGCCACAGCGAGGCCTTGGTCTCGCTGTCGGCGTGCGGGTTGCGGATGAGGCTGCCCAGCGGCAGGGCCAGCACGCCCAGGCCGAACACGCCCGCGCCCAGGCCCGCGGTCCGCTTGATCAGCGACCGGCGGCCGAGGGTGGAGCGCTCGCCCGCGTCGGCCAGCTCGGCGACGATGGTGGCCTTGTCGACCTCCGCCGAGCCGCCGTCGCCGCGCTCCTGGACCGCCAGCTCCTCGGGGATGAACTTCTTCGTGTACAGCAGCGCGCCGACGCCCAGGCCCAGGATCGCGATGCCCAGGGTCAGGCCGATGACCGGCGTGTACAGGCTGTACAGGAAGTGGTGCTCGGTGTTGGGCGCCTCGTACTTCCACGGCCAGAACAGGAACGCGGCGAGGAACGCCAGGCCGCCCAGGGCGGCGATGGTGAACCACAGGGCGACCAGCCGCTCGGCCCGGCGCTCGGCGCGGGTGCCCTTGACCGGCCACCGCTCCTCGTAGTGGACGATCTCGACGCCGTCCAGCTTGGTGCCGAGCTTGACCAGCTCGTCCCTGCTCATGCCGGCGAGCTCCGCCTCGCTCGGCAGGTCGTTCGGCTGCACGCCGCTCATGCCTTGGCTCCGATCCAGAGGGCCACGCCGATCAGGGCGGCGATGCCCACGATGAACGCGATCAGACCCTCTGAAACCGGCCCGAAGCCGCCGAGGGGGGCGCCGCCGGGGTTGTTGTTCCCGTCGGTCACCGACTTGATGTACGCGATGATGTCCTTCTTCTCCTCCGGCGTGAGCTGCCGGTCGGAGAACTTCGGCATGTTCTGCGGACCGGTGAGCATCGCCGTGTACAGCTGCTCCTCGGTCACGCCGTCCAGGGTCGGCGCGAACTTGCCGGACGACAGCGCCCCGCCGCGACCGGTGAAGTTGTGGCACGCCGCGCAGTTGAGCCGGAACAGCTCGCCGCCGCGGGCGGAGTTCTCGCCGCGCAGCGCCTCACCGCGCTGCTCGGGGGCCTCCGGGCCGCCGCCGCGGGACTGGATGAACGCGCCGAGCGCGTCGATCTCCTCCGCCGTGAACACGGCGGGCTTGCGCTGGGCCTGCGCCTCCTGGCGGGCCATCGGCATGCGGCCCGACGAGACCTGGAAGTAGACGGCCGCGTCGCCCACGCCGATCAGGCTCGGGCCGCGGTCCTCCACGCCGTCGAGGTTCTTGCCGTGGCAGGAGATGCAGGTGTTGTTGTAGAGCTGCTCGCCCAGTCGCACCTGGGCCGGGTCGTCCTGCGCCTGCGCGGTCTGCGGCTGCGGCGCGAGGGCGCTGAACAGGAAGCCCGCGGACAGCAGCGCGAAGCCCAGGGCTAGGAGGCCCGAGATCCGCCGGCGCAGCTTGGTGCCGCGCTTCCGGGCCCGTGTGGTGTTGGTGGTCATGTGTGCGGCAACCCTTGCTGGTGTGAGTTCGGGGTTCGTGCTGCTCGTCGGGGGTGCGCGAGCCTGGTCAGGGCACGATGTAGATGACGGCGAACAAGCCGATCCAGACGACGTCGACGAAGTGCCAGTAGTACGACACGACGATCGCGGAGGTCGCCTGGGCGGGGGTGAACTTGCTCAGCTTCGTGCGGACCAGCAGGTAGCCGAACGCGATCAGACCGCCGATCACGTGCAGGCCGTGGAAGCCGGTCGTCAGGTAGAAGACCGTGCCGTAGGCCGAGCCGGGGATCGTGGTGCCCTCGTGGACGAGGTTGAAGTACTCACCCGCCTGGCCGCCCACGAAGATCGCGCCCATGATCAACGTGACCAGGTACCACCGGCGCAGGCCGAACACGTCACCGCGCTCGGCGGCGAACACGCCCCACTGGCAGGTGAACGACGAGGCCACCAGGATGATCGTGAAGAACAGTGCGTAGGGCACGTTCAGCTCGGTCGGCTCCGGGGGCCAGTGCCCTTCGTTCTGGGCCTTCACCGTGAAGAACATGGCGAAGAGGCCGGCGAAGAACATGAGCTCACTGGACAGCCAGACGATCGTGCCCACGCTGACCATGTTCGGGCGGTTCAGCGAGTGCACGCGCGGGCCGATGGAGGGCGCTGCCGTTGTCACACGACGCATTATTGCTTGCGGGTTTTCGCCCCGCCCATCGGGTCTGGGGCACGAGCAGTGGTCATCTGGGTCACACGGTCGGTGAGGACGGTCATGGGGTTGTTGCGCCGGTTGCGTGATCGCTTGTCCCGCAAGGACGAACCCGCACTGGAGATCGATTCACCCGGGCTGGTGGTGGTCGCCGAGGCGTTCGACATCGCCGAGGCCGACTCGGCGGTGCTGGCCCGATCACCCGACCTCCGGACGGCCGACCCCGCCGTGCTCCGCCACCACCTCACCCTGCCCCCTGACCAGGTAGAACGCGCCCGCGAGCTCCTGGCACCGGACGGGTGGACCCTCGTTCCCGGTGAGGTTTCCCACGCCCTGCGGGTGCAGGTGCTGACGGCGCTGTCGTGCGCGCAGGAGCGATCGCGGATGGCGAGCCTGGCCCAGCGGCTGGGCGGTGACTGGATCGGTTGGGACGCTCTCCAGGTCCCGCACCCGTCCGCGTGAGTGGGGCGGATAACATCACCTTCCACCTGGCACCCGACCCGCCGGAGGATCGCGCAGATGAGCACGCAGACGACCAGGATCCTGGTGTTCAGCCACCGCCCCGAGGTGCGTGAGACGATCATCACCGCGGTGGGCCGCCGTCCCGCGCCCGACCTGCCGCGCGTGGAGTACGTGGAGGCCGGTGGCGTGGCCGACGTCCTCTACGAGATGGACAACGGCGACATCGACCTGGCGATCCTGGACGGCGAGGCGCAGCCGACCGGTGGCATGGGCCTGTCCCGCCAGCTCAAGAACGAGATCGCGGACTGCCCGCCCATCGTCGTCGCGGTCCGCCGCAAGGACGACCGGTGGCTGGCCACGTGGTCGCAGGCGGACGCGGTGATCGTCCACCCGCTCGACCCGCTGGCCGCCGCCGAGACCGTCGCCGAGGTGCTGCGGTCCACGGGCGTGCCCGCGGTCCGGGGGTGACCCCGGTGGGCGACCGGACCTGGCCACTGCTGCTCAACCGCCTGATCGACCGCGTCGACCTCGGCGAGGACGACACGGCGTGGGCCATGGACCAGATCATGTCCGGCGCGGCGACCACGGCCCAGATCGGCGCGTTCGCGGTCGCCCTGCGGGCCAAGGGCGAGACGCCCGCGGAGGTCGACGGCCTGGCGGCGGCGATGCTCCAGCACGCCCGCCGGTTCACCGTCGAGGGCCGCGCGGCCGACATCGTCGGCACCGGCGGCGACAGCTCCGGCTCGGTCAACATCTCCACCATGGCGACCCTGGTGGCCGCTGCCGCGGGCGTGCCCGTGGTGAAGCACGGCAACCGGGCGGCGTCGTCCAAGTGCGGCACGGCGGACGTGCTGGAGGCCTTGGGCGTGGCGATCGACCTGCCGCCGCTGGGCGTGCAGACGACCGTCGAGGAGCTGGGCGTCGGGTTCTGCTTCGCACCGGTGTTCCACCCCGCGTTCCGGCACACCCTGGGCCCCCGGCGCGAGCTGGGCATCCCCACGTCGTTCAACCTGCTGGGACCGCTCACCAACCCGGCCCAGCCGTCCGTGGGCCTCATCGGCTGCGCCCGCGCCGCCGCCGCGCCCCTGATGGCCGGGGTGTTCGCGCGACGCGGCAGCACGGCCCTGGTCGTGCGCGGCGACGACGGCCTGGACGAGATCACCACCACGACCACCACGACGGTGTGGGTGGTGTCGGACGGCACGGTCCGCGAGGACCGGATCGACCCTTCGGTCCTGGGCATCCCGACCGCCACCCCGGACGACCTGAAGGGCGGCGACGCGACCGTCAACGCCGAGGTCGTGCGCGAACTCGTCGGCGGCAAGCCCGGCCCGGTCCGGGACGCGGTCCTGCTCAACGCGGCCGGTGCCATCGCGGCGCACACCGGTTTCAGCGGCGACCTGCACACCGACCTGGCGACGGGCCTGACCAGGGCTGCCGAGGCCGTGGACTCCGGCGCGGCCGCCGAACTGCTGCGGCGCTGGGCGGCCCGGTCGACCGAGCTGAAGGCCGAACTGGCGGAATCCTGAGGTGTGGGCCACCTTTTTCACCGGCCGGTAACCACGAAGAGGGATGCTGTTCCCATGCTCTACACGGTGATGCGCCGGGTCGTGGCGCCCACGGCCCGGATGGTCTGGCGGCCGAAGGTCGAAGGTCTGGAGAACGTGCCGGCGGACGGGCCGGTGATCCTGGCTGCCAACCACCTGTCGTTCATCGACAGCATCGTGATCCCGATGGTGGTACCCCGCCGGGTGTACTTCCTGGCCAAGGCGCAGTACTTCGAGGGCAAGGGCCTCAAGGGCGCCCTGTCCCGGTACTTCTTCGGCTCGCTGGGGCACGTTCCGGTACGCCGGGGTGCCGGAAGGGCGGCACGGGCCTCGCTGGACACCGCAGCGTCCATCCTGGCCCGAGGGGACGCCTTCGCCATCTACCCCGAGGGGACGCGCTCCCTGGACGGCCGCCTGCACCGGGGCCGCACAGGCGTGGCGCGCATGGCGTTGGAGTCGGGCGCGCCAGTCGTCCCGGTGGGCATCGTGGGCACGGACCAGGTGCAGCCGGTGGACGCGAAGCTCCCTCGCATCCGTCCGGTGACCATTCGGTTCGGTGAGCCGCTGGACTTCTCGCGGTACGCCGGGATGCACGAGTCGCTGCCGGTGCTGCGATCGGTCACCGATGAGATCGTGTACCGGATCTTGGAACTGTCCGGGCAGGAGTACGTCGACCGGTACCAGAAGTCGGCCAGCCAGGAAGCCGGACTCGACGCCGCCTGAGCCACGCTTTTTCGCGCGCAGCGCGCTCCCGGCTTTTCGGCGCGCGCAGCGCGGCTTTTGTGTGTGGTGGTCTCAACCACAGGTGGAGGGCCTCGGTTCCCCCGCCGTATGGCCTGCCCGAAGGGCTACCACAGATTTGCCGGGGTGCAGCCGAAAGTTTTTGCGAGGAACGAGCAAAAAGTTTTAGCGGCACCCCGGGAAATCTGTGGTTGGCTCCGCCAGGCCATACGGCGGGGGAACCGACGCCCTTCACCCCCCGCTGGCGGCCTGCCGCGCGGCGAGCGCCGCTTTTCATCTTTTGATCTTAAGAGCGCGCAGCGCTCCCAAGAGCGCGAAGCGCGTTCGGCTTGAGAGCGAAGCGTTCCGGTTCAAAGCTCTTAAAAGCGAAAAGCGCCTCGCCGGCGGGCAGGCCACCAAAGATGACCCAACTGCCACTGCGGGGGCTTCTTGCTTTTGTCATCTCCGTATGGCCTGGCGGAGCCTACCACATTTTCCAGGGGTTGCCGCTAAAACTTTTGCTCGTTCCTCGCAAAACTTTCGGCTGCAACCCCTGGAAAATGTGGTAGCCCTTCGGGCAGGCCATACGGAGATGACAAAAGCAAGAAGCCCAAGTTGAGTTGTGTCCTCACCGGTGGACTGCCACCCGGCAAAGCGGGCGGACTGCCACCCGGCAAAGCGGGTGGACTGCCGACTCGCCGGCTTCGCCGGAGGCGCGTGCGCGCGAAAAGGGGCCGCCCCCGGCTGGGAGGCGGCCCCTTTTGGGGTTTGGGTCAGTCGTGGTTCGGGCCGGTGTGGTATTCGAAGACCAGGCCGCCGACCATGATCAGCACCAGGACGATGCCGACCACCAGCAGCCACACGTGCCAGAACGCCACCGCCACGCCGGAGACGGCCGCAGCCGCCGCCAGGCCCACCGGCCAGTACGAGCCCGGGCTGAAGAAGCCCAGTTCGCCGGCACCGTCCGAGACCTCGGCGTCCGCGTTGTCCTCCGGACGGACCTCGATGCGGCGGGCTACGAAGCGGAAGTAGGTGCCGACGATCAGGGCCAGGCCGCCGGTCAGGGCCAGGGCGACCACGCCGACGGGCTCGACGTGTCCGGTGTCGGCCCACGTCCAGTAGCCGTACACGACGGCCATCAGGAACGAGAATGCCATCACCAAGTCGAAAATGCGGGCTTCGACCTTCATCGCAGCGTCCTCCTACTTCCCGCCGCCGGACGCCTCGCGGACGGTCCGGTCGGTGTCGAAGGGCTTGGTCGTGACCGCGTACGGCGTGCACAGCTCGCCGCAGCCCAGCTCGGTGAGCGCCTCGGCGGCGCTGTAGGGCTGGCCCGTCTTCGGGTTGTTCTTCTCGCGCAGCGACATGTAGCGGTCGAACAGGGCCGGCTCCAGGGCGCGGACCTCGAAGTTCATCACCGCGTGGTAGACGCCGCACAGTTCCGCGCAGCGGCCCACGAACGAACCCGGTCGGTCGATCTTGGTGATCTCGAACGAGCTGTCCTGGTTGTTCTTCTGCGGCTTCGGGAAGACGTCCCGCTTGAAGTGGAACTCCGGCACGAAGAACGAGTGGATGACGTCGGTGGACTCCAGGTTGAACCGGATGGACCGGTCCGCCGGCAGCACCAGCAGCGGGACCTCGCCGGACGAGCCCACGGTGCTCACCGGGGTGTCGTCGCGGTCGGTCTTGTACTCGGGGTAGCGGAACTCCCAGTTCCACTGGAACGCGATCACGTCGACCGTCACGTCCGGCTCGGCGGACTTCTTGGTGACGTAGTTCTGGGTCACCGCGGTGAAGTAGAACAGCACCGCGACGATCACCGTCGGCACGACGATGAGGACGAGCTCGAGCGGCAGGTTGTAGGCCACCTGACGGGGCAGTTCCTCGCTCTTCTTGCGGTGGAACGCGACCGACCAGAGGATCAGCCCCCAGACGATCACACCGACCGCGAGCGCGGCGATGACCGACCAGGTCCACAGCTCGCGCATCCGCTCGGCCTGCGGCGTCACGGCCACCGGCCAGCCGAAGCGCAGCACCTCATCCGTGGAGCAACCCGTGGCCCCGACGCCGACCAGGCCGACCAGCCCGACGACCTTGGCCAGCCGCGCTGCCCTGGTGCCCTCCTTCAGGCCCACTGCTCGCCGCCTCCTCGTTGAAAGCTTCACCGCCGCCAGGAGGCGGCATCAAGACACGGGCGGGGGCGCAATTACGCCCATCGCCGGATCATGCGGGAGCGTAGCTCAGCACGGTGGGTCCCACCCCTTGGGGGGAGCCTCCCGGTGGTGCAGTTTCGGTCACACAAAGGCACCCCGGCATACTGGGTGCTTCTCCACACCCCACGAAAGGTGCGACGGCGTGTGCGGCCTGCTTGGACTGGTTTGCCCCGGCGAGAACGAAGCGCAGCAGGCGCGCTCGGCAGTGGCGCACGCGATGCGCTGCCAGCGCCACCGCGGCCCTGACGAGACGGGCACCTGGCAGGGCGGCGAGGTCGTCTTCGGCTTCAACCGCCTCGCCATCATCGACATCGAGCGCTCCCACCAGCCCCTGCACTGGGGTCCGCCGGAGGCGCCCGGCCGGTACACCATCAACTTCAACGGCGAGATCTACAACTACCTGGAGCTGCGCGCCGAGCTGACCAAGGAGTTCGGCACGGCGTTCGCCACCGACGGCGACACGGAGACCATCGTCGCCGCGTACCACCACTGGGGTCCCGCCGCCGTGGCCAAGCTGCGCGGCATGTTCGCGTTCCTGATCTGGGACAACCACCGCAAGGTCGTCTTCGGCGCGCGCGACCCGTTCGGCATCAAGCCGCTGTACTACGCGACCGGCCCCGGCGGGACGGCGTTCTCCAGCGAGAAGAAGTCGCTGCTGGAGCTGACGGGGGCGTTGGGCATCCGGCCCGAGGTCGACCGCAAGGCCCTCCAGCACTACCTGATCCTGCAGTACGTGCCGGAGCCGGAGTCGCTGCACACCCAGATCCACCGCGTCGAGTCGGGCACGTCGTTCACGCTGACCCCGGGCGGCCGCCCGGTGGCCGAGCGGTACTTCCCGGCCACCTTCCGCCCGCGGGCCGTGCACGGCGACGCCGACGCCAACCGCCTGTACGACGAGATCACCGAGGCCCTGCGCGACTCGGTCGCCAAGCACATGCGCGCGGACGTGACGGTCGGCTCGTTCCTGTCCGGCGGCATCGACTCCACGGTCGTGGCGGCGCTGGCCAAGGAGCACAACCCGGACCTCATCACGTTCACCACCGGGTTCGAGCGGTCGGGGTACTCGGAGATCGACGTGGCGGCCGAGTCGGCGGCGGCGATCGGCGTGAAGCACGTGGTCAAGGCCGTGACGGCGCAGGAGATGATGGACGCCCTGCCGCTCATCACGTGGTACCTGGACGACCCGGTGGCCGACCCCGCCCTGGTCCCGCTGTGGTTCATCGCCCGCGAGGCCCGCGAGCACGTGAAGGTCGTGCTGTCGGGTGAGGGCGCGGACGAGCTGTTCGGCGGCTACACGATCTACCGCGAGCCGCTGTCGTTGGCCCCGTTCGAGAAGGTCCCGGGCGCGCTGCGCAAGGCCATGGGCAAGGTCTCGACCAAGATCCCGCAGGGCGTGCGCGGCAAGGACCTGCTGCGCCGGGGCGCCCTGACCCTGGAGGAGCGCTACTACGGCAACGCCCGCATCTTCCTGGACGACCAGCTCCGGCAGGTGCTGCGGTCCTACGACCCGAACGTGTCGCACCAGGACGTGACGGCCCAGCCGTACCGCGAGTCGCAGGGCTGGGACCCGGTGACCCGGATGCAGCACGTGGACCTGTTCACGTGGTTGCGCGGCGACATCCTGGTCAAGGCCGACAAGATGACGATGGCCAACTCGCTGGAGCTGCGGGTGCCGTTCCTGGACCCGGAGGTCTTCCGGATCGCCTCGCAGGTGCCGTCCGAGCTGAAGCTGACCAAGGAGACGACCAAGCACGCCCTGCGCCGGGCCATCCGCGACATCGTGCCCGCGCACGTGCTGAACCGGCGCAAGCTCGGCTTCCCGGTGCCCATCCGGCACTGGCTGAAGGACGAGATGCACGACTGGGCGGTGGACCACGTGCGCCAGTCGCAGACCGACCAGTACATCGACAAGGACGCGGTGCTGCGGGTCATCGAGGAGCACCGGTCCGGGGTGGCCGACAACAGCCGCCGGATCTGGGCGCTGCTGGTGTTCATGATCTGGCACGGCATCTTCATCGAGGGCCGCATCCGCCCGGTCGTGCCGGAGCCGCACTACCCGGTCAAGCTCTGACGCAAGCCGCGCCGCGCACCCCGGGGTCGTCCGGGGTGCGCGGCGCGGTGTCAGGCGTGGGCCGCTTGCTCGTGGTGGGCGGGCCGCTTCTCCGCCATGATGACCTCGACGTCCCCGACCAGCCGGGTCAGGTGCGTCCGCGTCCGCTCCAACCCGGCGATGCGCTCGTCCACCGAGGTCAGCTCCTCCCGCAGCATCTCCAGCAGCGGCACGCAGCCCGCCTCGTCGGCCGGCAGCTCGACCTCCTCCCCCAGTGCGTGGGCGAGCACCAGCCGGACCAGGCGGACGTTCAGCCCCGAGGAGATCAGGCACCGCACGTTGCGCACCCGCTCGACGTCCTCCTCGTCGTACACCCGGTACCGGGACTCGGTCCGCCGCGGCTTGAGCAGTCCGTGCTGGTCGTAGTACCGCAGCATGCGCACCGTCGTGCCGGTCTTCTCCGCCAGTTCGCCGATCAGCACCCGTATTCCCTCCCGGCGGCAAAAGAGCCGACCACCACACAAGCTTGACCCTGACGTCAGTGTCACACTTTACCGTCGTCCCCGTGATCGCTCTCGTCTTGATGCTGTGCGCGTTCGCGGTGGGTACCTCGGAGTTCATCGTCGTCGGTGTGCTCCCCGAGGTCGCCGCGGACTTGGGGGTCGCGCTGCCGACCGCGGGCCTGCTGGTCACCGCATACGCAGTGTCCGTCGCCGTCGGCGGACCGGTGTTGACCGTGCTGACCGGGCGGCTGCCGCGCCGGTCCCTCCTGATCGCCGTCATGGCGCTCGCGTTCCTGGCCTCCACGGCCTCGGCGCTGGCGCCCAACTACGAACTGCTCATGGCCGCGCGCATGGTCGCGGCCCTCTCGCAAGGCCTGTTCTTCGCCGTCGCCTCGCAGGTCGCGGTGGCGGCGGTGGCGCCGGAGAAGCAGACCGCCGCCATCGCGAAGATCGTCAACGGGGTGGCGCTGTCGACCATCCTGGGCATCCCGGTCGGCACGCTGGTCGGCCAGAACTACGGGTGGCGCGGGTCGTTCGCCGTGGTCGCCACGCTGACGCTCATCGGGTTGGTCGGCGTCGTCCTCGGCGCGCCGAAGGTGGCGCACGAGCCCGACGCCGGGTTCCGCGCCAACATGTTCGCGTTCAGCCGCCGGACGGTGCTGTTCGGCCTGCTCACGACGGTCCTCGCGTTCACCGGCATGATCACCGCCTTCACCTACGTGGCCCCGGCGCTGCGGGACGTGACCGGGTTCAGCCCGGCGTGGGTGACGGGGGTGCTGCTGGTCTACGGCCTGGGCACGATGGTCGGCAGCACGATCGCCGGCCGCGTCCAGCCCTCGGCCATCGCGAAGGTCCTGCCGATCCCGCTGGCGGCGCTGACCGTGCTGCTGGTGGTGCAGGGCTTCCTGCTGGAGACCAAGGTGACGGCCGTCGTGGGGGTGTTCGTGCTGGGCGCCAGCGCGTTCGCGGCCGGTCCGCTGCTGCACACGTTCCTGATGGGCCAGGCCGGGTCGGCCGCGGGCCTGGTGGCCTCGGTGAACATCTCCGCGTTCAACGTGGCCGCCGCGTTCGGCCCGATGATCGGCGGCGCGGTCATCAGCGGCGGGTTCGGGCTCCAGTGGATCGCGGCCGTGGGGGCGGTGCCGGCGGTGCTGGGCGTGCTGGTGGCGTTGTTCCTCGGCCGCCTGGTGCGCCGGGGCCACGACCACTCGCAGCCCCTGGAACCGGCCCTGGCCACGGCCTGACCACCCGACCGCGGGAGACCTACCGGGCGGCTACCGCCCGGTAGGTCTTCTGTCAACCGGATTCCCGGCATACGGTCCGGGACGTGAGGAACACCGAAGAAGCCGACACGCTGGCCGAGCTGATCGACGACTGCACCGAGGTGCCGGCCGAGCTGCGGCCCACGGACAAGGCCCTGCCCGAGCCGCGACTGGCGGCGAAGTGGCAGGTCAGCGACGCGAACGCGGCCCAGGTGGCGAACCTGGACGCCTACGTCTGAGGTCCCCGGACAACGGAAAAGGCCCCCGCCGCATGGCGAGGGCCTCTACTTCTTCCGTGTCGACTCAGTGGAACGAGTCGCCGCAGGCGCACGAACCGCCCGCGTTCGGGTTGTCGATCGTGAAGCCCTGCTTCTCGATCGTGTCCACGAAGTCGATCACCGCGCCCTCCACGTACGGGGCGGACATGCGGTCCACAGCGACCTTGAGGCCGTTGAAGTCGCGCAGGGCGTCGCCGTCCAGCGTGCGCTCGTCGAAGAACAGCTGGTAGCGCAGGCCGGCGCAGCCACCGGGCTGCACGGCGATGCGCAGGTGCATGTCGTCCCGGCCCTCCTGGTCGAGCAGCGCCTTCGCCTTGACAGCGGCGGCGTCGGTCAGCGTGACGCCGTGGGTGGGCGGTGCGTCAGGAGTCGAGGTGGCTGCATCCTGAGCGGTCGTCATGGCTCTCCCTCAGAGGTCCTTTGCGGGCATCTATTCCCAGCAAACACGGGCGGTACCCGCTTTGTTCCTGACACCCATGGTCGCACAACCCTCAGCGGGCCGGGTGTGACCACTGCCTCGCCACGTCGTGGGCCAACGCGGCCAGCGTGCCGGCCGGGTCGGCCATCGACTTCTCGACCGACCCGGCGTGGTCGGTGACCGAGTACGACTCCTGCACGCCGGCCGCCGCCGCCTCGCGCCGACCCACGCTGACCTGGCCCGCGAGCACCAGGCACGGGATGCCGCGCTCGGCCGCGCCGCCCGCGACGGCGGTGATGAGCTTCCCGCGCAGCGACTGCCAGTCGAAGCTGCCCTCGCCCGTGACGGCCAGGTCCGCGCCGTCCAGCGCCTCGTCCAACCGGGTGAGCCGGCGCACCAGCCCCGCACCCGACGTGACTTCGGCACCCAGCGCGAGCAGCGCCGCGCCGAGGCCGCCTGCGGCACCCGCACCGGGCAGGTCGCGGACCTCCGCGAGCTCGGCCATGCCCGCCAGCCGGGCCTCCAGCCGGGCCACGGCCTCGGGTGACGCGCCCTTCTGCGGGCCGAAGGTGTGCGCGGCGCCGTGCGGGCCGAGCAGCGGGTTCTCCACGTCCGAGGCGGCGACGAGCTTGGCGTTCGTCCTGGTCACGACCTCGCGGAGCCCTTCTCCACCGTCCGTGGTCGCCGACCCGCCCAAACCCACCACGATCGTGTGACAGGTCCGGTCGGCGGCGGCGACCAGCTCCCCCACGCCCCGGGTGGTGGCGGTCTCGGCCGTGGCCGGGCGCTCGTCCTTGGGGATGAGGTGCAGGCCGCACGCCTGGGCGGACTCCACGTAGGCGGTGCCGTCGTGCTCCAGCCACACGGCTCGCACGCGTTCGCCGCGGGGACCGGTCACGTCCAGGTCGTGCAGGGTGCCGCCGAGGGCGGCGTGCAGCACGTCCACGAACCCGGGTCCACCGTCGGCCAGGGGACGCAGCTGGAGCTCGTCGTCGGGGGCGGCACGGCGCCAGCCCTCCGCGACGGCCTCGGCGGCCTCCCGCGCGGTCAACGTCCCGCCGAAGCAGTCCGGCGCAATAACAACTCGCACCTCGCGAAGGGTACGGAACGGGGCATCTCCTACTCTTGGCGCGTGAGGTTCCTGCGCCGCAATGCCGACGAAGCCGCCACCACCGCCGAAGAGACCCCGGCGGAGGTGACGCCCGGCGACGCCTCGCGCACACCCGGCAAGGGCAGGCCCACCCCGAAGCGCCGCGAAGCCGAGGGCAAGCGCCGGGGCCCCGTGCCCCCGCCGCCGCGCACCCAGCGCGAGGCCCTCAAGCGGATGCGCGGCAACAAGGTGTCCAAGGAAGAACGCCGCGCCGCCGCCGTGGAGCGCCGCAAGCGCATGATGGCCGGCGAGGACAAGTACCTCCTGCCCCGCGACCGCGGCCCGGTGAAGGCCTACATCCGCGACGTGGTCGACTCCCGCCGCAACCTCATGGGCCTGTTCATGCCCCTGGCCATCCTGGTCTTCGTGGCCCTGCTCGTGCCCGCGCCGCAGGTGCAGCAGTACGCGACCCTGGTGACCACGTTCATGCTGCTGGCGATGGTCGTCGAGGGCTTCGTGCTGGGCCGGTACGTGACCAAGCGGGTGCGGGCGAAGTTCCCCCAGGACACCACCCGGGGCCTCTCCATCGGCTGGTACTCGTTCATCCGCGCCAGCCAGCTGCGCCGCCTCCGCGTGCCCAAGCCGCGGGTGTCTTACGGCGACAAGGTCTGAGTGTTACCCACGTGGATCCGCGAGGTCGGGCAGGAGCCGCTGCTGCTCGATCCCGGCGCGCCGCTCGCCGAGGCACGCGAGAACACCTGGTCGCTGTCGGTGTCGGCGGCCGAACGCCGGTCGCTGACGGTCCAGGAGGTCGTCACCGCGTTCGAGGACTGCGTCACCTCCCTGCGCCGGCGGGTGCGGGCTCTCGGCCACGGCGGGTCGGTGTCGTTCTACGTCTGGCACGACCAGCAGGCCGGCCAGTTGCGGTGCTCCACGACCACGTCGCCGCGTGACCGACTGCCCTTCGGCGCACGAGTGGACCTCGAGGCGTCCCTGGCCGCCATCGTGGAGGAGTTCCTGGCCGACCGGGGTGCCGAGGCGTCCGCGGACCCGGAGCCGGGTGACGCCGAGTTCGTGGTGCCGGTCTGGGTCGTCGAGGTGGGCGCACCGGTAGTTCATTAGCTTGCCGAACGACCCGGGTCTAGGGTGGGGCGCATGGAGTTCCGACGCCTCGGCCGCAGTGGCCTGAACATCAGCGAGATCTCTTACGGCAACTGGCTCACCCACGGTTCCCAGGTCGAGGAGGACCAGGCGACCGCGTGCGTCCACGCCGCGCTCGACGCCGGCATCACGACCTTCGACACCGCCGACGTCTACGCGAACACGAAGGCGGAGGAGGTGCTGGGCCGGGCGCTGAAGGGGCAGCGCCGCCAGTCGCTGGAGATCTTCACCAAGGTCTTCTGGCCGACCGGCCCCGGTGGCCCCAACGACAAGGGCCTGGGCCGCAAGCACATCATGGAGTCGATCGACGGCTCGCTCCAGCGCCTCCAGACCGACTACGTCGACCTCTACCAGGCGCACCGGTTCGACCGCACCACCCCGCTGGAAGAGACGATGCTGGCCTTCGCCGACATCGTCCGCCAGGGCAAGGCGCTCTACATCGGCGTCTCCGAGTGGAACGCCGACCAGATCGCGCAGGGCGCGGCGCTCGCCCGCGAGCTGAAGGTGCCGTTCATCTCCAACCAGCCGCAGTACTCGATGCTGTGGCGGGTCATCGAGTCGCAGGTCGTGCCGACCTCCGAGCGCGAGGGCATCAGCCAGATCGTCTGGTCCCCCATCGCGCAGGGCGTGCTGACCGGCAAGTACCTGCCCGGTCAGCCGGTGCCGGAGGGCTCGCGGGCCACCGACGAGACCGGCTCGAAGTTCATCCAGCGGTTCCTGCGCGACGACGTGCTGACCAAGGTCCAGCAGCTCAAGCCGCTGGCCGACGAGGCCGGTCTGTCGCTGGCCCAGCTCGCGGTCGCGTGGGTGCTGCAGAACCCGAACGTGGCCAGCGCGATCATCGGCGCGTCCCGGCCCGAGCAGGTGCACGAGAACGTCAAGGCCGCCGGCGTGGTCCTGGAGGACGAGCTGCTGAAGAAGATCGACGAGGTGCTGGGCGACTCGGTCGAGACCGACCCCCGCCTGACCGTCACCCCGTGATCCACCGCGGTGGAGCCCCGTCCGGCGGCCGGGCGGGGCTCCACCGCGTTCGAACCGGGGCTGCTACTCCGCCGGCGCGAGGGACATCGGGCCGTACACCTCGGACTCGGCGCGCAGCAGGGTCACCTGGGCGACGCCCGCGTCCCGCAGCTCCGGCCACCGCGCGCTGAACCAGTCCTCGGCGTCGGTCTGGTCGGCGAACAGCTCCGGCGGGCCGTCGATCTCGCGGCCCTGCTCGTCCTGGTAGCGCCACCGGTACTCCACGTCCGGCTCCTCCCGATGTCCGCCGGGTAACGTTCGCCAGGCTATGTCCAAACAGACCGGATGGGGTGGGGTGTGACGAGTCGGACACTCGTCCTGGGCGGGGCGCGGTCGGGGAAGTCCGCGCACGCGGAAGGGCTGCTCACCGACGACGTCGTCACGTACGTCGCCACCGCGCGGCGCTACCCGGACGACGCGGACTGGGAGCTGCGCATCGCCGGGCACGTGGCCCGCCGCCCGAAGACGTGGCACACCGTCGAGGCCCCCGCCCCGAACGACCTCACCGCCCTGCTCACCGCCACCGAGCCCAGCGACCCGCCGATCCTGGTCGACGACCTGGCCACGTGGCTCGCGGGCGCGCTGGACGACGCGGGCGCGTGGGAGGGGCACGGCATCGGCGAGGTGGAGCGCGAGTGCGCCGCCCTGGTGCACGCGGTCGCCCACACGCGGACGCGGCTGGTGCTGGTGTCCGCCGAGGTCGGCCTCGGCGTCGTGCCGAGCACCCACTCTGGCAGGCTCTTCCGCGATCACCTCGGCTCGCTCAACGCGCGGCTGGCCGAGGTCTGCGACGAGGTCTTGCTGGTCGTCGCGGGAATCCCACTGCGACTGCGCGAAGCCGGAGGTAGTCGGTGACCATCGAGTTCCCGCCCGTCGAGCCGCCGAGCGAGGACGTCCGCCGCCAGGCCGTCGCCCGGCACGCCGTGCTCACCAAGCCCGCGGGGTCGTTGGGCAAGCTGGAGGAGCTGGGCGTCTGGGTGTCCGCGTGCCAGGGCGTGTGCCCGCCGCGGCCGTTCACCCGGCCGCGGGTGGTCGTGTTCGCCGGCGACCACGGGGTGGCGCGGCACGGGGTCTCCGCGTACCCCAGCGAGGTCACCGGCCAGATGGTGGCGAACTTCCTCGACGGCGGCGCGGCGGTGAACGTGCTGGCCACGGTCGCCGGGGCCACCGTGCGGGTGGTGGACGTGGCGGTGGACTCCGACACGGCCATCGGCGACGCCAAGATCCGCCGCGGTTCCGGCTCGATCGACCGCGAGGACGCGCTGACGCTGGAGGAAGCCGAGCAGGCGGTCGAACTGGGCCGCCGCCTGGCCGACGACGAGGTCGACGGCGGCGCGGACCTGCTCATCGCCGGCGACATGGGCATCGGCAACACCACCCCGGCGGCCGTGCTGATCGCGGCCCTGACCGGTTCCGAGCCGGTGGCCGTGGTAGGCCGCGGCACCGGCATCGACGACCGGGGCTGGATGCGCAAGACCGCCGCCATCCGCGACGCCCTGCGCCGGGCCCGCCCGGTGCTCAGCGACCCCGTGCGGCTGCTGGCCACGGCGTCCGGCGCGGACATCGCGGCGATGGCAGGTTTCCTCGCACAAGCCGCGGTGCGCAAGACGCCCGTGATCCTCGACGGTGTCGTGGTCGGCGCGGCGGCGATGATGGCCGAAGAACTGGCGCCAGGCGCCCGCGAGTGGTGGGTGGCCGGACACCGCTCGGTGGAGCCCGCGCACTCGATCGCACTCAACCACCTGAGCCTGGAACCGTTGCTGGACTTCGAAATGCGCCTCGGCGAGGGCTCGGGCGCGGTGGCCGCGCTGCCGCTGGTGGCGATGGCGACGAAGGTCCTGGCGGAGATGGCGACCTTCGAGGGCGCGGGCGTCTCCGGACCGGCCTGATGCTGCTGGCGTTGTCGTGGTTGACCGTCCTGCCCGTGCGTGTGTCCACTGTGGACCGTCGTGCGGCGGGACGGGCGATCACGTGGGCCCCGGTGGTCGGCGCTCTGCTCGGTGTGGTGGCGGCGGGCGTGGTCGCGGGGCTGTCGGCGTTGGGCGCGCCGCCGTTGCTGACCGGGTTCCTGGTCGTCGGCGGGTTGGCGTTGGCCACGCGCGGGATGCACTTGGACGGGTTGGCCGACACCGCCGACGGCCTCGGGTGCTACGGACCGCCGGAGCGGGCGCTGGCCGTGATGAAGGACGGCGGGGCCGGGCCGTTCGCGGTGGTGACGCTGATCGTGGTACTGGGGGCGCAGGCGGTCACGCTGCAGTCGGTGCCGTTCGGGGCTGTCGTACTGGCTTTGGCGACCGGGCGAGCGGCTTTCGTGCTGTGCTGCGCGCGGGGCGTGACAGCGGCCAGGCCAGAAGGGCTGGGGGCGTTGGTCGCCGGGACTCAGCCGGTGTGGATCGTGGCGGCTTGGTGGGTCGCGTTGGCCGTGGCGGGGTACTTCGTGGCCCCCATCCACGGGCCGGCCGCCGTAGTGCTGGCTTTGGCGCTGGTGGCACTGCTCGTCAGGCACACGCGCAAGCGGTTCGGCGGGGTCACCGGCGACGTGCTCGGCGCGGCCTGCGAGACGGCAACCGTCGCGGTGCTCACCATCTGCGCCTTGGCACCCTAGGAACCGCAGACACACAGACACGCTTTGACGCGCGAAGCGCGGCTTTTGTGTGTGGTGGTCTCAACCACAGGTGGAGGGCCTCGGTTCCCCCGCCGTATGGCCTGTCCGAAGGGCTACCACAGATTTGCCGGGGTGCAGCCGTGAGGTGCCTGAAGGATCTCGGACAGTGACCCAAAGTAGAATGGGGTGACTGAACGGAGTGGTTGTGGCACACAAGAAGTCGCGGCGTCACAGTGCCGAGTTTCGTGAGGCGGCGGCCCGGGAAGTGGTCGACAGGTCCCGGCCGGTCGACGACGTGGCACGTGACTGCGGGGTTACCGGGCAGACGATCCGGAACTGGGTCAGGGAGTTCCGGGCCGGGCACGACACCACCGGTCCGGAATTGAGCGGGGACGAGCGGGCGCGGCTGAAGGAGTTGGAGCGGCGGGTGCGCGAGTTGGAGGAGGAGAACCGGTTCCTGGGAAAATCGGTGGCCTTCTTCGCGAAGAAGCACCAGTGACCGCGAAGTACGCGTTCATCGCTTCCGAAGAAGGCAACCACTCCGTCGCGTCCATGTGCCGGTGGTCGAAGGTGTCACGGTCGGGCTACTACGCCTGGCGCGACCGGGAACCCTCGGCCACCGCCCGCCGCCGCGAGGCCCTGAGGGCCGGGATCCGGTCCTGTTTCGAGTACTCCGACGGCACCTACGGGTACCGGCGTGTCCATGCCGAGCTGGCCCGCCGGGGCACGGTCGCCGACCCCGGGACGGTCCGCACGATCATGCGCGGGCTGGGCCTGGTGGCCTGCCAGCCGCGGCCGTGGCGGCCGGTGACCACGGTCGCCGGCGACACCGCCGCCCTGCCCGACCTGGTCCGCCGCGACTTCACCGCCGACGCCCCGGCGGCGAAACTGGTCGGCGACATCACCTACATCCGCACCTGGGAAGGATGGCTGTACCTGGCCACCGTGCTGGACTGCCACTCGAAGAAGGTCGTCGGCTACGCGATGGCCGACCACCTGCGCACCGAACTGGTGACCGACGCCCTGCGCATGGCCGCCCGCAACCTCCCGTTCCGACGCGGCGAGACGATATTCCACAGCGACCGCGGCACGCAGTACCTGTCCGCGGAGTTCGCCGCCCTCGCCGACGAACTCGGCGTCCGCCGCTCCGTGGGCCGCACCGGGAACTGCTACGACAACGCCTGGGCCGAATCGTTCAACGGCACCCTGAAGAACGAACGCGTCAACCGCACCGAATACCCCACCCGCGAACACGCACGCAAAGACGTCACCGCCTACATCGAACTACGCAACAACCAGATCAGACTCCACTCCGGAATTGCCTACCGCACACCGAACGAGGTAGAGTCCGCCTGGTTCTCGCGCAACCAGGCGGCCTGAAAACCAAAGAGACGCCTGTCCGAGATTCTTCTAGCCCCTCAGCCGAAAGTTTTTGCGAGGAACGAGCAAAAAGTTTTAGTGGCACCCCGGGAAATCTGTGGTTGGCTCCGCCAGGCCATACGGCGGGGGAACCGACGCCCTTCACCCCCCGCTGGCGGCCTGCCGCGCGGCGAGCGCCGCTTTTCATTTTTCGAGCGCTTCGCGCGTCCCAAGCGCGAAGCGCGTTCGGCTTGAGAGCGGAGCGTTCCGGTTCAAAGATTAAAAGAGCCTCGCCGGCGGGCAGGCCACCAAAGATGACTCAACTGCAACGGCGGGGGCTTCTTGCTTTTGTCATCTCCGTATGGCCTGGCGGAGCCTACCACATTTTCCAGGGGTTGCCGCTAAAACTTTTGCTCGTTCCTCGCAAAACTTTCGGCTGCAACCCCTGGAAAATGTGGTAGCCCTTCGGGCAGGCCATACGGAGATGACAAAAGCAAGAAGCCCAAGTTGAGTTGTGTCCTCACCGGAGGACTGCCACTCGGCAAGGCGGACTGCCGCTCGGCGAGGCGGACTGGCTGCTCGGCGAGGCGGACTGTTGCTTGCCGGCTTCGTCGGAAGACCCGCGCTGTGTTCGGCAGCGCGGGTCCTCTGGCTTGTCAGGCGAGCTTGGTCATCCAGCCGTGTGGGTCTTCGACGGTGCCCTGTTGGATGCCGGTCAGCCGTTCGCGCAGCTTCATGGTCACCTCGCCTGTCGCGCCGCCGGAGATGCTGAAGTCGCCGCCGGCGTGCTTCACGTGGCCGACCGGGGTGATCACCGCCGCCGTGCCGCAGGCGAAGACCTCGGTCAACTCGCCGGATTCGGCCTTCTTCTCCCACTCCTCGGTGGAGAAACGGCGTTCCTCGACCGCGTGGCCCAGGTCGGAGGCCAGGCGCAGCAGGGAGTCGCGGGTGATGCCGGGCAGCAGGGCGCCGGACAGTTCGGGGGTGACGAGGCGGGCGTCCGCGCCGGAGCCGAGGACGAAGAACAGGTTCATCCCGCCCATCTCCTCCACCCAGCGGCGCTCCACGGCGTCCAGCCACACGACCTGGTCGCAACCCTGCTCGGCGGCCTGGGCCTGGGCGACCAGCGACGCCGCGTAGTTGCCGGCGAA
Source organism: Saccharothrix variisporea (assembly GCF_003634995.1). Lineage (GTDB taxonomy): Bacteria > Actinomycetota > Actinomycetes > Mycobacteriales > Pseudonocardiaceae > Actinosynnema > Actinosynnema variisporeum. Next base: position 3,491,373 of record NZ_RBXR01000001.1, read on the forward strand.
CTTGGCCGCGCCGGTGCCGCCGGGGGCCGCGCGGACGTACTCGGTGGACAGCCAGACCGTCACCGGCTTGAGGCCGCCGGCGAAGTAGGAGCCTGCGGGAGACGCAATGAGCACGTATAGGTACTCGCCGGCGGGCCGCACGCCCAGGCCCTTCTCGGTGGAGATCATGTACGGCCGGAGGTACAGCGACTCCTCGGCGACCGAGGGCACCCACCGGGCGTCCACGGCGATCAGTTCCTTGATCGACTCCAGGAACAGCTCGTCGGGCAGTTCGGGCATGGCGATGCGGCGGGCCGACGCGCGGAAGCGCTCGGCGTTCGCCTCGGGGCGGAAGGACGCGATCGAGCCGTCGGGCCGGCGGTACGCCTTGAGCCCTTCGAAGATCGCCTGGCCGTAGTGCAGCACCATTGCCGCCGGGTCCAGTTCCAGCGAGTGGTAGGGCTCGACAGCGGCGTCGTGCCAGCCCTGGTCGCGGTTCCAGCGGATCGTCACCATGTGGTCGGTGAAGTGCTGCCCGAAGCCCGGCTTGGCGAGTACCTCCGCGACCCGCTCCGGGGTCGCCGGCGTCGGGTTGGGGGTCCGGGTGAAAGGCAACGCGGTCGTCATGTCAGCACAGTAGCCGCTGGTGGGACATCGGAAAATCGCTGTCCCGACGCTCGGACGTCCGATTACCCGACCGGCTGGCGGAGACGTCCCAGCGCGAGCAGCCCGGTACCCACCGCGATGCCCACGGCGGTGATCACCAGGGCCTCGGCGGGCGCGCTCATGGCGAGCAGGACGGACATGCCGAGGCCGAGGCAGGCGGTGCGCATGGGCCACGTGCGGTCCTCGTGGAGCAGGACGCGCGCGCCCGCGTTCGTGAAGCCGTAGTAGAAGGCGGTGCCGCACGCGCCCACGGCCAGTGCGGTGGTGGGTGGGAGGAACAAGAAGGCGGCGACGGCCAGGGCGGTGCCCACCGCGTCGAGTGCCCACGGAGCCCGGACCTTGGGCAGGTCACCGGTTTCGGTGAGGCCGACCAGGGTGCGCCGGGTGCTGCCCAGCACGAACGACAGCGAGGCGACGGCCGCGACCGCCACCCCGATCGCCAGCACGGGCAGCAGCGCCTCCCCGTCCGCGGCGACCAGGGCGTCGCGCAGAGGGGCGGGTGAGAGCGCGAGTCGGGCGCTGCCCAACTGCCGGAGGACGGCGACACCCACGAGTGCCGTGAGCACCAGCACTCCCCCGATGAGCACCGGGATGACCACGTGCAGGGTCTTGGCGGTGTAGGTCTTCTCGTCCGGGTGAGGCGCGGTCACCCGTTCGAAGCCGGTGAAGGCGATGAACAGCAGGGAGGCCGCGCCCATGATCCCGTCGAACCCGGCTCCGTCGACGGGGGCGGCGACGTTCTCCGGTGGGGCGACGGAGAAGCCGACCAGGGTGACGAGGGCGAGCACGCCCACGACGACGGCGGCCACGACCCAGCCGACCCGCCCGCGGACGTGTCGCGAGAGGACGGCCGTGCCGAGGAGCAGGGCCAGGCCGGCGAGCCCGCGGTCGGTCGGGAACACGTATGCCCCGAAAGTGCCGGCGAGGGCCGCCGCCACGCCCGCTCTCCCGATCAGGTGAGCGCCGGCCCCGATGCGGGCGGGCCACGGGCCGAGCTGGTTGCGGATGTAGGCGTAGCCGCCGGGTGCGTCCGGGTAGGCCCGGTGCTGGTCGGCGGTGGAGAAGGCGCAGCACAACGCGGTGAGCGCGGCGAGCGGCAGCGCGACGAGGAACCAGGGGCCGGCGAGGGCCGCGGCCGGGGCGAGTCCGGTGAGGACTCCGACGCCCAGGGTCGCGCCCAGCGCGAGCACCACGGCCCCGGCACGGGGCGTGACTGTCACCGCCTAACAGTCCCAGATGGACCGGGTGAGCGCGAACGCCCAGGGGGCTGACCCACGACCGTGTTAATTGTTACTCCCCGCTATCGAAGGAGCCGGGGACGCCGTGGTGAACGAGACCTTTAGCATTCGTCACGATCCACCCACGTTCTCGCCGCACGACCAGGAAGTGCCGGGAGGACCCACGTCGAGGAGCCGCAGTGACCCCGCCGAAGCTGGCCATCACCGACAGTGACCCGAGCACCACGACCGCGGACGCCGTGGTCGTGGGCACCCTCCAGGGCCCGGACGGACTCGCCCTCGCGGGTGCCGCCGATGCGGTGAACGCCGCGTTCGAGGGCGGCCTGGTGGACGTGCTGAAGACCCTGGGCGCCACCGGCAAGGCCGAGGAGGTCGTGACCCTGCCGACCTTCGGCAAGCTGTCCGCGCCGGTCGTGATCGCGGTCGGGCTGGGCAAGCCGGGCGAGGACGGCGCGGTCACCGAGGAGCAGGTCCGCCGCGCCTCCGGTGCCGCCGCCCGCGCCCTGACCGGCAAGAAGCGCGCCGTCAGCACGCTGTCCGGGCTGCACCTGGGCGCGGCCGTCGAGGGCACGCTGCTGGGCGCCTACCAGTTCACCGCCTACAAGACCTCCGCCGGCGACGCCCCGGTCGCCCGCGTCGAGTTCGCGGTCTCGGGCAACCTCAAGCCGCACCGGGCGACGCTCAAGGCGTCCACCCTGATCGCCGAGGCCGTCTGCACCACCCGCGACCTGATCAACACCCCGCCGAACGACCTGTTCCCGGCGTCCTTCGCCGAGCGCGCGGTGGCGCTGACCAAGGGCCTGGACGGGGTCGAGGTCGAGGTGCTGGACGAGAAGGCGCTGCGCAAGCAGGGCTTCGGCGGCATCCTCGGCGTCGGCGGCGGCTCGTCGCGCCCGCCGCGCCTGGTGCGCATCTCCTACAAGGGGCCGAAGGCGGGCAAGAAGGTCGCCCTGATCGGCAAGGGCATCACGTTCGACACCGGCGGCATCTCCATCAAGCCGGCCGCAGGCATGGACGAGATGACCTCGGACATGAGCGGCGCGGCGGCGGTCGTGGCGACCGTGGTGCTGGCGGCGAAGCTGAAGTACCCGCTGGAGGTCACCGCGTACGCGCCGCTGGCGGAGAACATGCCGTCCGGCACCGCCTACCGGCCCGGTGACGTGCTGACCATGTACGGCGGCAAGACCGTCGAGGTGCTCAACACCGACGCCGAGGGCCGCTTGGTGCTGTCCGACGCCATCGTGCGCGCGTGCGAGGACGGTCCGGACTACCTGATCGAGACCTCGACCCTGACCGGCGCGCAGATCGTCTCGCTGGGCAAGCGGACCGCCGGCGTGATGGGCACCGACTCCTTCCGCGACCGGGTCGCCGAGATCGGCCGCGCGGTCGGCGAGCAGGCGTGGGCCATGCCGCTGCCGGAGGAGCTGCGCGGCGACCTGGACTCGCGGCTGGCCGACATCGCCAACGTCGCCGGGCACCGGTTCGGCGGCATGCTCGCGGCCGGGATCTTCCTGCGCGAGTTCGTGGCCGAGGGCGTGACCTGGGCGCACATCGACATCGCGGGGCCGTCGTTCCACGCCGGCGGCGCCTACGGGTACACCACCAAGGGCGGCACGGGCGTGCCGGTACGGACCCTGGCGGCCGTGCTGGCGGACATCGCCGCCAACGGCTGATCGGTCGTTCCTCGACGGGGGTCGCGCCTGCGTGGCGCGGCCCCCGTTGTCGTTCTCAGTAGCCGATGGCGATGGACTGGCCGATGGTGCCCGGGTCCTCCAGGCAGGCCACGATCGACGCGGCCAGGTCGGCGCGGGAGATGGTGTTGCCACCGCGCAGGTTCGTGCCGGTCGCGGTCCGGAACTCGGCGGTGCGGGGGCCGTTGGTGAGCCTCGGCGGGCGGGTGATGGTCCAGTCGAGGCCGCTGGACCGGACGACCTCCTCCATCGCCGCCATGTCCGCCCACGGGTGCGCCAGGACCCGGCGCAGGATCGGCTTGACCAGGTAGCGGCTCGCGGGGCCGTCCTGGTCGTCGACGACCATCCCGCTGTTGCTGACCACGACCAGGCGCCGGACGCCGGCGGCCCTCATGGCCGTGACGATGCTGCGGGTGCTGTCGGTCTGGACGGTGGTCGGCCCCCTGCCCCGCGTGCCGATGGCCGTCACGACCGCGTCCGCGCCGGCGATGACGGGCGCGATCGAGTCGGGGTCCATCACGTTCGCCACGGCGTCGCGGCCGTTGGGCGCGCGGACGACCGCCGTGACGTCGTGGCCGGCCTCCCTCGCCTGCGCGACCACGTGGCCGCCGGTGCCGCCGGACGCGCCGAAGACGGTGATCTTCACGGTTCCCCCTCAGCTGGTTGGTGAGTACTCACTAACCACTAGGGTTACCACATGACCACTCGCGACCGCATCCTCGACGCGGCGGCCCACGTCATGCGCACCAAGGGGCTCGCCCGCGCGACCACCAAGGAGATCGCCAAGGCGGCGAGCCTGTCGGAAGCGGCGCTCTACAAGCACTTCCAGGACAAGACGGAACTGTTCCTGGCCGTGTTGAAGGAAAGGACACCGCGTGACCTGACCACGCTGTTGGGCAGCCTCGAACCCGGCGCGGGAGAAATCCGGAAAACGCTTCTCACGATCGTGGAAACGGCCATCGGGTTCTACGCGGAAACGTTCCCGATCGCCGCTTCCCTGTTCTCCGAGCCGTCCCTGCTGGCCGCCCACAACCAGGCACTACAGCGACTCGGCGCCGGTCCGCACGTGCCCGGCGAGGCCCTGGCCGCGTACTTGCGGGGTGAACAGGAAAAAGGCCGACTGTCCACGAAAGCCGATCCGCGGGCGGCAGCGGACCTCATTCTGGGGACGTGCCAGTACCACGCGTTCCTGAGCTTCTTCGCCGGCGGCGGAGCGGAACCGGAAGCGCTCGTGGCGACGCTGTGGGAAGGACTGGGTTAGGCCTGGTTCTTGCGGCGGCTGTATTCGCGCATCCGCTTCGGGTAGCCGACGATGCCGGCGTCGTAGATCGGGATGCCCAGCTTCTTGGCCAGCTTGCGGGCGCCCTCGGTGCCGTCGATTCGGCGCCGGGTCCACTCGCCGTCGTGGGCGACCAGCACGACCGTGGTGTCCGTCACGGTCGTCTTCGGCTCGACGTACGCCTCCACGCCCCGGCGCTCGGCGGCCCACTTCTCCAGGTGACCGGTGTCCGCGGACGTCGACGTCCGCAGCACCCCCGGGCGCTGCTTCCTGCGAAAACGGTCGAACAGGCCCACCGGGCCACCTCCTGTGCGCCACTCCTGCCGGACATGGTGCCGGCGGGGGTGTGAAGGCGTGGCCAAATCCGCCCGACCGCCGCCCAACCGGGCACCGCGTCGCCGCCGTTCGCGAACTAGTGACAAGATGGCAACCACCCGCGCGCACCCGCGCGAAGTAAGGCATCAAGCTCTCCAGGGAGATCCCGTGACCGACACCTCCGCCGACCTTGTGATCCTCGGTGGCGGCTCGGGCGGCTACGCCTGCGCGTTCCGCGCGGCCGAGCTCGGCCTGTCCGTCGTCCTGGTCGAGAAGGACAAGCTGGGGGGCACCTGCCTGCACCGCGGCTGCATCCCGACCAAGGCGCTGCTGCACGCGGCGGAGGTCGCGGACAACGCCCGCGAGGGCGACCAGTTCGGGGTCAAGTCCTCGCTGGAGGGCATCGACATCGCGGGTGTGAACTCCTACAAGGACGGCGTGGTCAGCCGCCTGTACAAGGGTCTCCAGGGCTTGGTGAAGGCCAACAAGGTCACGCTGGTGCAGGGCGCGGGCACGTTCGTCGGCGGCACCACCGTCGAGGTCGACGGGCAGCGCTACACCGGCAAGAACGTCGTCCTGGCGACCGGTTCCTACGCGCGCAGCCTGCCGGGCCTGGAGATCGGCGGCCGGGTGATCACCAGCGACCAGGCGCTGAACCTGGACTTCATCCCGGAGAAGGTCGTCGTGCTCGGCGGCGGCGTCATCGGCGTCGAGTTCGCCAGCGTGTGGTCCTCCTTCGGCGCGGACGTGACCATCGTGGAGGCCCTGCCCCGCCTGGTCCCCGCCGAGGACGAGTACGCGTCCAAGCAGCTCGAGCGGGCCTTCCGCCGCCGGGGCATCAAGTTCAAGACCGGCGTCAAGTTCACCGGCGCCACCCAGACCGACACCGGCGTCTCGGTGACCCTGGAGTCCGGCGACGTGCTCGACGCCGACCTCCTGCTGGTCGCCGTCGGCCGCGGCCCGAACACCGCGGGCCACGGCTACGAGGAAGCCGGCGTCCAGCTCGACCGCGGGTTCGTCGTCACCGACGAGCGCCTGCGCACCAACCTCCCGAACGTCTACGCCGTCGGCGACATCGTGCCCGGCCTGCAGCTCGCGCACCGCGGGTTCCAGCAGGGCATCTTCGTCGCGGAGGAGATCGCCGGGCAGAACCCCAAGGTCATCGACGAGGCGGGCATCCCGCGTGTCACCTACTGCAAGCCGGAGGTCGCCTCGGTCGGCCTCTCCGAGGCGGCGGCCAAGGAGAAGTACGGCTCGGTGGAGACGTTCGTCTACGACCTCGCGGGCAACGGCAAGAGCCAGATCCTGAAGACCGCGGGCGGCGTCAAGCTGGTCAAGGCCCCCGACGGTCCGGTGGTGGGCGTCACGATGGTCGGCGAGCGGGTCGGCGAGCTGATCGGCGAAGCCCAGCTGATCTACAGCTGGGAGGCCTACCCCGAGGACGTGGCTCCGCTGGTCCACGCCCACCCGACCCAGACTGAAGCCCTCGGCGAGGCCTTCCTCGCCCTGGCCGGCAAGCCGCTGCACGTGCACGGCTGACCGTCCCAACTCCAGTCAGCCGATCCACGACCCACGCACGAGGAGTCAGCGAACGATGGCCTTCTCCGTCCAAATGCCCGCACTCGGCGAGAGCGTCACCGAGGGCACGGTCACCCGCTGGTTGAAGCAGGAGGGTGACCGCGTCGAGGTCGACGAGCCGTTGCTGGAGGTGTCCACCGACAAGGTCGACACCGAGATCCCGTCCCCCGCGGCCGGCGTGCTCCAGAAGATCGTCGCCCAGGAGGACGAGACCGTCGAGGTCGGCGCCGAGCTCGCCGTCATCGGCGACGGCGACGACGCGGGCTCCGACTCGGCGCCGGTGCAGCAGTCCGCACCCGAGGCTCCGGCCGAGACGCCCGCCGCCACGGCCCCCGCCGAGGAGGCCAAGCCGGACCCGCAGCCCGAGCCCCAGGCCCAGGCGCCCGCCCAGTCCGGTGGTGCCGCCGAGGGCACCCCGGTGACCATGCCCGCGCTGGGCGAGAGCGTCACCGAGGGCACCGTCACCCGCTGGCTGAAGTCGGTCGGCGACTCGGTCGAGGTGGACGAGCCGCTGCTGGAGGTGTCGACGGACAAGGTCGACACCGAGATCCCGTCCCCGGTCGCCGGCACCCTGCTGGAGATCACCGCGGGCGAGGACGAGACCGTCGAGGTCGGCGGTCAGCTGGCCGTCATCGGCTCCGGCAGCCCGGCCCCGCAGGCGTCGGCCCCCGCGCCCGCCCCGGCTCCGGCCCAGGAAGCGCCCAAGCCCGCGCCGGCCCCCGAGGCCCCGAAGCCCGCCGCCGCTCCGGCTCCGGCCGCTGCTCCGGCTCCGGCCCCGGCCCCGGCCGCTCCGGCTCCCCAGGCTGCTCCGGCTCAGTCCGCGCCGGCCGCCGCCCCCGCCTCCTCGGAGGAGTCGAACGGCCAGCCGTACGTGACGCCGCTGGTCCGCAAGCTCGCCGCCGAGAACGGCATCGACCTCGGCACGCTCAAGGGCACCGGCGTCGGCGGCCGCATCCGCAAGCAGGACGTGCTCGCCGCCGTCGAGGCCGCCAAGGCCCCGGCTCCCGCGCCGGCCGCCCCCGCCGCACCGGCCGCGTCCGCGCCGGCCCAGCGGGTCGCCACCCCGGCCGTGGACAACAGCGGCAAGCGCGGCACCGTGCAGAAGCTGCCCCGCCTGCGCCAGATCGTGGCCCAGCGGACCCGCGAGTCGCTGCAGGTCTCCGCGCAGCTCACCCAGGTGTTCGAGGTGGACGTCACCAAGATCGCCCGGCTGCGCAACAAGGCCAAGGCCGCGTTCGAGCAGCGCGAGGGCACCAAGCTGACGTTCCTGCCCTTCTTCGCCAAGGCGGCCGTCGAGGCGCTCAAGCAGCACCCGGTGCTGAACGCGTCCATCGACGAGGAGAAGAAGGAGGTCGTCTACCACGGTGCCGAGCACCTGGGCATCGCGATCGACACCGAGCGCGGCCTGCTCAACGCGGTGATCGCGAACGCGGGCGACCTGAACCTGGCGGGCCTGTCCCACAAGATCAACGACCTCGCGTCGCGCGCGCGTGCGAACAAGCTGACCCCGGACGAGCTGACCGGCGGCACGTTCTCGCTGACCAACCTGGGCAGCAACGGCGCGCTGTTCGACACCCCGATCATCCAGCAGCCGCAGGTCGGCATCCTGGGCGTGGGCATGGTGAAGAAGCGCGCGGTCGTGATCACGGACGAGAACGGCGACGACACCATCGCGATCCGGTCGATGGCCTACCTGGCGCTGACCTACGACCACCGCCTGGTGGACGGGGCCGACGCGGGCCGCTTCCTGACCACGATGAAGAACCGCCTGGAAGAGGGCGCGTTCGAGGCCGACCTGGGCCTGTAAGGACGTCACACACGCGGAAGGGCCGCCCCGGCACGCTCGGGGCGGCCCTTCGCTTTCAAGACGAAAAGCGACGCTCGCCGCTGGGCAGGCCCCCGGGGGTGGAAGGGCGTCGTGCTGTCCCCGTACGGCCTGCCGGAGGCAACCACGTTCCGCCCGTCCTCGCAACCGGAAAAGCTGGTTGCAAGGACGGGCGGAACGTGGTTGGGCTGCGCCCAGGCCGTACGGGGACAGCACGAGGCCCTTCCTGTGGGCGCTGGCCGCTTGGGCTTGCGCCTTCGGCGCGGAGAGCGCCTGCCTGTGTGGCCCCGGCAACACCGCCGCTGCTGTGCAACACCGCACACCGTGCGAGACGATCACGGGTATGCGGGTTCTGATCGCGGGGTCGTCCGGGTTCCTCGGCACCAGCCTCGTCGCCGCGTTGCGCGGGGCCGAGCACGAGGTGCTGCGGTTGGTCCGGCGGCGGCCCGCGGCGCCCGACGAGCGTGGCTGGGACCCGCCGGCCGGGCGCATCGACCCGGGTGCGCTGGACGGCGTGGACGCGGTGGTGAACCTGTGCGGCGCGGGGGTCGCGGACAAGCGGTGGAACGACGCCCGCAAGCAGGTGTTGCTGGACAGCCGGGTCACCCCGACCGAGGTGCTGGCGGCGGCGGTGGCCGAGCACAACGTCCCGGTGCTGGTCAACGCCAGTGCGGTCGGGTACTACGGCGACACCGGTGAGGCGGTGGTGGACGAGTCGAGACCCGCCGGGAGCGGGTTCCTGGCCGACCTGTGCCGCCAGTGGGAGGCCGCGACAGCGGCGGCCGAGTCGCAGCGGGTCGTGCGGATGCGGACGGGCCTGGTGATCAGCCGGGCGGGCGGGTTGTTCGGCACGATCCGGCCGCTGTTCGCGTTCGGCCTGGGCGGTCGGCTGGGCAGCGGCAGGCAGTACATGCCGTGGATCTCCCTGGACGACACGATCGCCGCCTACCAGTTCGTGCTGGAGCACGACGTGCGCGGGCCGGTCAACGTGACCGGACCCAGCCCGGTCACCAACGCCGAGTTCACCCGGACCGTCGGGCACGCGCTGCGCCGGCCGACGCCGTGGGTGGTGCCGGGGTTCGTGCTCAAGGCCGTGCTGGGCGAGATCGCCGAGGAGGGCGTGCTCGCGGGGCAGCGGGCGGTGCCGAAGGTGTTGGAGCGGCACGGTTTCCACTTCCTGCACCCGGCCCTGGGCGCGGCGGTGGCCGCGGCGTGAGCCGGGTCTTCCCGGCCTGCGTCGGCGCGGTGCTCGCGCTGACGTCGGTGGTGCTCGGCGTGGCCGTGGACACCGCCCCGCCGGGGCTGGACTCGGCGCTGCGCGGCGCGGCGGTCGGGTTGGGGCCGGACTTCCAGCGCGCGGCGGACGTGGTGAGCCTGGTGCTCAGCCCGGGGCTGGCCACGGTCGCGCTGGTGAGCCTGGTGCTGCGGGCGTGGCTGGCGCGGGACGTGCTGGCGCTCAAGGCGGCGGTGCTGCTGGCGGTGTGCTGGGCGAGCGTGCTGAGCCGGTGGTTCTACCTGCGGGTCCGGCCGGTCCAGTACGACCTGCCGTCCTACCCCAGCGGGCACGTCACGGCGGTGACGGCGGTGGCCGTGACGGCGGTCGTGCTGTGCGCGCACCTGCGGCCGGCGCTGGTGCGGCCGGTCCTCGCGGTCTCGGCGGTGGCCGTGGTGCTGTGCGCGGCGAGCCGGGTGGTGCTGGAGATGCACTGGTTCACCGACACGGTCGGCGCGGTGCTGGCCACGACCGGTGTGGGCCTGGTGGCGGCGCTCGCGCTGGGCCTGCTGCCGGTCTCCGGGGTCGCGGGTGGTGGGCGTAGGGTCGAGCCGTGAGCAGTCGCGAACTCTCCTGCCGCACGTCCTCCGACCCGATCGACGTGCGTGAGCTGGGCACCATCGACTACCTGGCCGCGTGGGACCTCCAGCGCGAACTCGCCGAGGCCCGTGCGGACGGCACGCGGGGCGACACCCTGCTGCTGCTGGAGCACCCGCCGGTCTACACGTGCGGGCGGCGCACCGAGCCCGACGAGCGGCCCAAGGGCGGGGACACGCCGGTCATCGACGTGGACCGCGGCGGCAAGATCACCTGGCACGGGCCGGGGCAGCTGGTCGGCTACCCGATCGTGGAGCTGGCCGAGCCGATGGACGTCGTGCAGTACGTGCGGCGGCTGGAGCAGGCCCTGATCCACGTGTGCGACCAGCTCGGCGTGCACACGGGCCGGGTCGAGGGCCGCAGCGGCGTGTGGATCCCGGCCGACGAGCGCGGGGTGGAGCGCAAGGTCGCCGCGATCGGCATCCGCGTGCAGCGCGGGGTGACCATGCACGGGTTCGAGATCAACTGCAACGCCGACCTGGCCGCGTTCGGCGACATCATCCCGTGCGGCATCCGGGACGCCGGGGTGGCGTCGCTGTCGCACGAGCTGGACCGGGACGTGACGGTGGCCGAGGTGCTGCCGATGGCGCGGGACGCGGTGATCGACGCCCTGAACGGCGACCTGCCGTTGACCGACCGCACGTTGGAGCGTCAACAGCCGGTGGCCCCGGGCGTCACGTTCGCCGTCCAAAGCCGCTGACACCCGCCGACCCTCCCCTCTAGTATTCCGGAATTCCGGACCCCGAGGGGAGAGTCGTCGTGCCCCTGACCCGACGAGCCCTGCTCACCGCAGCCGGCTGCACCCTGCTCTGGCCGGGCACGGCCGGCGCGCTCCCACCCGACGCCCTCCCGCCCGGCGCAACCGACTGGCTCGCGTGGCTGCGCGGGAACCGGCAGCAGGTGGCCGTGGTGGTGGACGACGGCCGGGGCGGCAGGCTCGCCCACCGCCCCCACGAGCCGCAGCCGCTGGCGTCGCTGGCGCACCTGACCCACCTCGACGCCTACGCGCGTGCCGTCGAGACGGGGCGGGTCGCCCCGACCGACCGGGTGCGGACCGGCGAGTGGGAGCGGCACCTGCTGCCCCTGGACCGCGGCGCGCACGCCGCCGCCCTGCGCCACCTGGGGATCACGTCCACCAACGGCGTGACCGCCGACGACCCGCACGCCACCGTCACCTGGGACGACCTGGCCGCGGTCCTGACCCGGTTCGCCGACAACGCCGCCGCCGACTGCCTGCGCACCCACCTGGACCCGTCGCTGCCGTCCCCGCTGGGCGAAGGGCTGCGGCTGGTGCTGGGCCGGCACGCCGATCCCGACCAGTACTTGATCGACCCGCAACTGCGGTTGGAGGTCCTCGGCCGCTACCCCGGCGTGGCACCCGACCGGGCGTGGGCGCGCGGGACGTGGCACGGCACGGCGGCGGAAGTGCACCGGCTGCTGCGCACGCCCTCCGCCGCGGCCGGGACCAGGCTGGGCACGCTGCCGGGCGTGGTCACGGCGGCTGTTCGGGTGCGGTGGGACGACGGTCGCGTCGGCACCGGGGTGGCCTTGGCGCGGGAGGTGCCGGAGGGGCTGTTCGCCGACGCCATGGGTCTGTCGACCATGCTCCGATCGGTCCTGTACGACCCCGCTGCGCTGCGCGAATTCCACGTGGGCCTTACGTAGGATGGCCGGGGTGGACCTGGTGCGACGGCTGGCCGAGCTGGAGCAGCGCGTGGCGGCGCTGGAGGGTGACGAGCGGGAGACGGTCGAGCTGCCGGCGGACGGCGGCGGCGAGCTGGGGTACGGCGGCCAGGTGTCCCTCGGCGGCGGCCGGGTGTCGTGGCGCATCGACGTGACGCCGGAACGGGCGCTGTCGCTGGCGGACCGGCCGCGCATCGAGGTGCTGGCGGCCCTGGCGCACCCGGCGCGGGTGGACATCGTCCGGTCCCTGCTGGCCCGCGGTGCCCAGCCGGCGGCGGCGCTCCAGGAGGCGGCCCGCCTGGGGTCCACCGGCCAGCTCTACCACCACCTGAAGGCGTTGACCGGGTCCGGCGTGGTGGAGCAGGACAAGCGCGGTTCGTACCGGCTGCGCAGCGCGGCCACCGTGCCCGTGCTCGTCCTGCTCACCGCCGCCGCCGACGTGGCGGGCCAGCTCAAGGCGTGACGCCCGCTCAGGTCTGACGCCCGCTCAGGCGTGACGCCGGCTCAGGGCTTGACGCCGGCCAGCAGCTCGACGTGGTCGAGGTCGGACAGGTCGAGCACCTGGAGGTAGACCCGCGAGATCCCGGTCTTCTCCCGCCACTGCCCGAGCCGCTCCCGGACCTGCTCGACCGTGCCGGTGAGCCCGTTGCGCTTCAGCTCCTCGAAGTCCCAGCCGATCGCCTCGGCCCGCCGGGCGACCTCGGCGTCGTCGCGCCCGACGCACGCGGTGAGGGCGACCGACCGGGTCATGGTCGCGGGGTCGCGCCCGATCTCCCGGCAGGCCGCGGCGACGCGCTCGAACTGCTCGGCGGCGAAGTCCATGCCCACGAACGGCAGGTTGAACTCGGTGGCGAACCGGGCGGCCAGCGCGGGCGTCCGCTTGGCCCCCTTTCCGCCGACGACCACGGGCACCCGGTCCTGGGCGGGCTTGGGCAGCGCGGGCGAGTCGGTGAGCGTGTAGTGCTTGCCGTCGAAGGAGAACTTCTCCCCCACCGGCGTCCCCCACAGCCCGGTGATGATCTCCAACTGCTCCTCGAACACCTCGAACCGCTCGCCCAACGACGGGAACCGCAGCCCGTAGGCGGTGTGCTCGTCCTCGAACCACCCGGACCCGAGCCCGAACTCCACCCGCCCGCCGGACATCTGGTCCACCTGCGCGACCGCGATCGCCAGCGGCCCGGGGTGCCGGAAGGTGGCGGCGGTGACGAGCGTGCCGAGCCGGATGGACGTGGTCTCGCGCGCCAGGCCGGCCAACGTGATCCACGCGTCCGTGGGACCGGGCAGACCGTCGACGGAACCCATCTTCAGGTAGTGGTCGGACCGGAAGAAGGCCCCGAACCCGGCGTCCTCGGCGGCCCGGGCGACGCGGAGCAGGTCGTCGTAGGAAGCCCCCTGCTGGGGCTCGGTGAAGATTCGCAGTTCCACGAACCCGAACCTATCGGAGTCCGAACCGCACGAAGTCCCCACCTCATCCGCCTCACGAGGGCTGCCGGGCGGCGGTGCGGCGGTCGCGCAGCGCGTTCACCGCCGCCAGCACCAGACCCAGGCCCAGCAGCAGCGAGCCGCGCACCCACGTCCCCGGCTCGACCTGCGTCGCCAGCAGCACGCACGACCCGATGCCCAGCACCGGAACCGCGGTCGGCACCCGGAAGTGGTCGCCGTCGCCCGGGTCCCGGCGCAGCACCAGCACCGCCGCGTTCACCGCGAGGAAGACCACCAGCAGCAACAGGACCAGCGTGGACGCGAGCACCTCCACCTCACCGGTCAGGGCCAGCAGCAGGGACGCGCCGGACGTCGTCAGCACGGCCACCCACGGCGTGCGGCGGACCGGGAGGACGCGGCCCAGCGCGGCCGGCAGGAGACCGTCCCGGGCCATGCCGTAGGCCAGGCGCGAGGACATGATCCCGGTCAGCAGCGCGCCGTTGGCCACCGCGACCAGCGCCACCAGGCTGAACAGCCACTCCGGCACACCGCCCGCGACCCGGACCACCTCCAGCAGCGGACCGCTGGACGCGGCGAGCCGGTCGGTCGGCACGGACGCGGCGGTCACCAGCCCGATCAGCAGGTACACCACGCCGACCGTGGCCAGCGCGCCGAACAGCGCCCGCGGGTAGGACCGCCGCGGGTCGCGGACCTCCTCGGCCAGGTTGACCGAGGTCTCGAAGCCCACGAACGAGTAGTACGCGAGCACCGTCCCGGCCAGCACCGCGCTGAACAGCCCCGACCCGGTGTCCACCTGGGTCAGGCGCGACGGGTCCGCGTCACCGCGTGCCACCACCCACGCGCCGAGCACGATCACGACGACCAGCCCGCCCAGCTCGACCAGGGTGGCGACGGCGTTGGCGCGCAACGACTCCGTGATGCCCCGGATGTTCAACGCCGCCAGCCCGGCCAGGAACACCACGACCACCACGACAGTCGGCATCGACACCAGCGTGCCCAGGTAATCGCCCGCGAACGCCCGCGCCAGCGCGCCCACCGACACGACCCCGGCGGCGAGCATGCAGAACCCCACGACCGCGCCGGCCGCGTTCCCGAACGCCCGGGTCGCGTAGTGCGCCGACCCGCCGGCCCGCGGGTACTTCGTGGCCAGCTCGGCGTAGGAACCGCCGGTCAGCGCCGCCAGCGCGAGCGCGCACAGCAGCGGCAGCCACACCGCGCCCCCGACGGCCCCGGCGATCGAGCCGACCAGCACGTACACCCCGGCGCCCAGGATGTCCCCCAGGACGAAGAAGTACAGCAGCCAGCCGCTCACGGCCCGCTTCAACGAGTGCGCCATGCCCGGTCCGTTACCCCGGCGGCCCCGCCCGCGAACCCCGTTGTGACCACCGACCCACACGTGCGCCGGCGAGCTACGACAGCGCTAACGGCGTCGGGAGCGGGACCGGTGTTCCCGTGGTGGTGTGGTCAGGCTCGGGGCGCCGTTCACGCGCAGCCCCTCCACGACCCGCACGATGGTGCGCTCGACCTCCGCGCTCGCCTTCTTCGGATCAGCGGCCCCGGCGATCATGCTCGCCCCCGCGGACAGCGACCCGAACAGCAGCCGGGCCATCGTCTCCACCGGCAACTGCTCCAGCTCGCCGCTGGTGATCAGCACCTCGATGGTGGACCGCAGCAGCCCGTAGCTGAAGTGCTCCTCGGCCTCCCGCCACCGCTCCCACCCCATCACGACGGGTGCCTCGTGGATCACGATCCGCTGGTAGGACGGCTCCAGGCACACCCGCACGTACGCGCGCAGGCCGGCGATCGCCGTGTCCCACGGGTCGCCGGGCGCGCTGACGATCTCGCCGAGCTTGCGCATGAAGGCGTTCTCGACCGAGTCGAAGGCCGCCTCGAAGAGCGCCTGCTTGCCGCTGAAGTGGTGGTACAGCGCGCCTTTCGTCAGGCGCGCGCGCTTGGCGACCTCGTCCAGCGAGGTGCCGGCGTACCCCCGTTTGGTGAACAGCTCGACGGCACTGTCCACCAGGGCCTGCCTGGTGGACTCCGAGTACTCGACACGCCTGGACCGCACTGTCACCACGTTCACAACCGTACGACATACCGGCGGTACGTACTCGTGGTATGTTCGCTCTATCGGCCATACCGGCGGTATGCGAAAGACCTCAGGTATGAGCCGCGTCACGAGAGGAGGGCGTGATCATGGGTTGGACCGACTTCTACCGACGGCGTGACGCTCTGGACGCCGTGCTCGACGCCGCGGCGGGGGATCCCGCGGCGCCCCTGACCTTCGACCGCGAGCTGTTCGCCACCGAGGACGAGCTGCTCGCGGCCCTGCACTACCGCTGGATGCAGCAGCTCACCGGCCGGCTGGGTGTCGCCCTGGAGGACGCCGCGGGCGACCGCGTGGAGACCGTCACCGCCACCTGGCGCGCGCTGGCCGCCGAGCAGCCGGTGCTGCGCGCGGTGCTGGACGAGCACCTCACCGCGACCGACGCCGTCGAGCGCGAGCAGCGCCTGCTGGCCCTGACCGCGGGCCTGGCCGACCTGACCGAGCCGTCCGACGAGATCGCCCGCGTCGGTGCCGCGTTCCTGGCGCTGGTCCGCAACGCGCCCCAGCCGCGGGTGCGCCACCGCAGGCTCGCCAAGAGCGCCTGACTTGCGGTTGGGTGACCACATGGCGTCGACGACCACGGCGAAGTGGACCGAAGCGGACATCCCCGACCAGACCGGGCGAACGGTGCTGGTCACCGGGGCGAACTCGGGCCTGGGCCTGCGCACCGCCGAGGTGCTGGCGGGGAAGGGTGCCCGCGTCCTGATGGCGTGCCGGTCCCCGGAACGCGGGCAGCGCGCGCTGGAGCGGGTGGGGAACAAGGCCGAGCTGGTCGAGCTGGACCTGGCCGACCTGGGCTCGGTCCACGACGCCGCCAAGGCCGTCCGCGAGCGCACCGACCGCCTGGACGTGCTGGTCAACAACGCCGGCGTGATGGCGGTCCCGCTGGGCCGCACGGCGGACGGGTTCGAGCGCCAGTTCGGCACCAACCACCTGGGCCACGCCGCGCTGACGTGGCTGCTCATGCCCCTGCTGCGCGCGACCCCGGGCGCACGGGTGGTGACCGTGTCGAGCATGGCCCACGCGATGGGCTCGATCGACCTGGCCGACCCGAACTACGAGGTCCGCCGCTACACGTCCTGGGGCGCGTACGGGCAGTCCAAGCTGGCGAACCTCCTGTTCGCCAGGGAGCTGGAACGCCGCCTGCGCAGCGCCGGCACCGACGTGACGTCCGTCGCGGCCCACCCCGGCTACACCGCGACCGAGCTGAGCAGCAACATGGCCCGCTCCCGGCGCAACCCGATCTTCACCGTGGGGGCCAAGATCAGCGACCTGTTCGCCCAGTCCGTCGAGATGGGGACGTTGCCGCAGCTCTACGCGGCGACCGCGCCGGACGTCGTCGGCGGCGCGTATTACGGCCCGGACGGGTTCCGCGGGACCCGGGGCTACCCGACCCGCGCGGGGTCCACGGCGGCGGCCAAGGACGAGCTCGCCGCGAGCCGCCTGTGGGACCTGACGGCCAAGCTCACGGGCGTCGCGCCCGACCCGGCGTGACGTAGTGTTGAGGCCGTGACCGTCGTACCTGAAGGTCGGAAGCTGCTGCGCCTAGAGGTGCGCAACAGCCAAACGCCCATCGAGAAGAAGCCCTCGTGGATCAAGACCAAGGCGAAGATGGGCCCCGAGTACCGGGAGCTCAAGGGTCTGGTCAAGCGCGAGGGCCTGCACACGGTGTGCGAAGAGGCCGGTTGTCCCAACATCTACGAGTGCTGGGAAGACCGGGAGGCCACCTTCCTCATCGGTGGCGAGCAGTGCACCCGCCGCTGCGACTTCTGCCAGATCGACACCGGCAAGCCCGCCGACCTGGACCGGGACGAGCCGCGCCGGGTCGCCGAGTCCGTCCAGGCCATGGGCCTGCGCTACTCCACCGTCACCGGCGTCGCCCGTGACGACCTGGAGGACGGCGGCGCGTGGCTGTACGCCGAGACCGTCCGCCAGATCCACGCGCTCAACCCCGGCACGGGCGTCGAGCTGCTGATCCCGGACTTCAACGCGGTGCCCGAGCAGCTGGCCGAGGTGTTCGACTCGCGGCCGGAGGTGCTCGCGCACAACCTGGAGACCGTGCCGCGGATCTTCAAGCGCATCCGCCCGGCGTTCCGCTACGAGCGGTCGCTGGAGGTCATCACGAAGGCCCGCGAGGCCGGCCTGGTGACGAAGTCCAACCTGATCCTCGGCATGGGCGAGACGCCCGAAGAGGTCACCGAGGCGCTGCACGACCTGTACGACGCGGGCTGCGAGATCATCACCATCACGCAGTACCTGCGCCCGTCGCCGCGGCACCACCCGGTCGAGCGCTGGGTGAAGCCGGAGGAGTTCGTGGTGCACAAGGAGACCGCCGAGGGCATCGGCTTCTCCGGCGTCATGGCCGGCCCCTTGGTCCGCTCGTCGTACCGCGCGGGACGCCTGTACGCGCAGGCCGTGCAGAAGCGCGGCGACGAGGTCCCCGAGAACCTGCGCCACCTGCTGGAGGCAGGCGGCGCGGCCCAGGAGATCACCTCCCTGCTCGCCCGCTAGACCGTGGTCCCGAAGCCCCCGGCCGTCTGGTCGGGGGCTTCGCGGCGTTTGCGCACGATCACCGCGCCCACGACCAGCAACCCGCCCAACACGGTCACCGGCGCGGCCCACGCCAGCCGCTCAAGCCGGAGCCGTGAACAGATCTCCACCAACGCCCCGCTCTCGGCCTCGACGGCGACCTCGTCGTACCCCATGCCGACACTGTTGCCGCACGACACGGTGATCCCCGAGGGCGAGTCGGTGGCCAGCGGCAGCAGCATGATCAACAACCCGGCCAGGAAGAAAGCGACCCCCACCACCGCGGCGACCGTCTTGGGCGACATGGCGGACAAGCTACGTCCAGAACACCGTGAGGCATAGGGGGCTTCCCACCTGGAGTCCCCCGGTTAGCAACCCCTAATCCCTCCTCAACGGCACCCGCTCCAGCAGCGCGGGCAGTGCGACGTCCAGATCAGGCACCTCGAACCCCATCCGCTCCAACCGCCCGGCCACCTCGTGCAACGGCAACTCGAACCACAGCGCTTCGAGGACCAACTTCCGCAGGTCGACCGGTGCGGTCGTGTCGAGCCGGTCCACGAGTTCGAGGTCCGTCCGGTCGAACTCGTCGTCCACGCCCTCCCTGCGCCGCACGACGTACCCGATGGCCTCCATCGCCTCGACGGCCTCCCCGGCGGACCACGACCCCGACCGGACCGCCTTGAGAGCGTGGGCGAGCGGCACCTCGGCCCCGGGCGGCAGCTTCGCCAACCCCCCGATGTCCAGGAGCGCCGCCCACAGCGGGGTCAACGGTTCGGTCAGGTGGTCGAACGCGGGAGTGTCGTAGCCCAGCGCGGCCAACCGCTCCACGACCTCGCGGGGCGCGCGGTGGTGCGCGCGGGCGGTCTCCACGACGAACCTCGACGGGTCGGCGTACCCCATGGCGGTCGCGGCGCGACCGATCAACTCGCGGTCGAAGTCGTCCAAACCCGCGCGCAGCGCCCCTTGAGCCGGCACGGCATACCCCAGCTCCACCAGGCGGTCCGCCACCACGACCGGATCTCGCCGGATCCGGTGCGCGATCTCCAACACGGTGCTCACCCGCACGAGCAGCCCACCTGTCGTGACCTCGACGCCCGGACCGGGCACGGACGGCAGCAGGGCGAGGTCGTCCGGGGTCAGTTCACCCGGCAGGTCCCCCGGCACCGGCAGGCCCAGGTCGGCGAGCCGGCGAGCAGACTCGACCGGCGAGACGCCCCACAAGCGCGCGGCGTTCACGACCTCCGACAGGGCGACAACCCCGTCCTCCAACAGGTCGTCGCCCGCCAGCAGCACGCCCTTGACCGCCAACGTCACCTGGCCGATCCAATCCGGACGCGACTCGCCCGACCGGACGTCGAACCCCAGTTCGGCCAACCGCGCAGCCGTCGCCTCCGGCGTGGTGCCGAGGACGTACGCCGCGTAGAGCACACGCCCGTGACCGACCGGCCGCTCGCGGTCCAGCCACGGGTGATCCCCGTCCAGGTCTCGGCTGACGAGCACCTGGTCGGCTCTCGAGTAGCGGTGCGGCAAGTCGGACGGCAGGTCCGCCTCGTAGCCGAACCGCCGCAGCCGGGCCACGATCTCGTGGATGGACCGCCCGGTGCGCAGGTGTGCGGTGATGACGTGACCGAAGGGCACCGGCTCGGTGATCGGAAGGTCCGGCAGTGCGCCGTCGAGGTTCCTGCTCACCAGCGTCATGTCGACCCGGTCGGCCGAGTACCGGGTGGCGAACCGGTCGACGTCCCCGACGTCGTGCCCGAGCGCGACCAGCCGCAGCGCGACCGCCCGCGGCGCCCGGCCCAGGGTCGCTGCCTTCGCCAGCACGTACCCCGCTCCGATCTCCGTGTCGACGGACAACCAGTCCCGGAACATGCTCTCCAGCAACCGTTCATCGGACGGCGCCGCCGGCAGCGGTTCGCCGACTCCGATCAGGTCGCCCACGACGTCGGCCGGCATCACCGCCAGGTAGCGCCACAGAGCGTGGTGGGCCGAGAGGTTCTGCGCTCTGACGCGTCCGCTCATCAGGCCGATCTGCCGAGCACGACGACTGCGGACGACGTCCAAGTCGGCCGGGAGGCAGCCCGCGACCGCCATGTCGACCCAGTGCCCCTTCGTCGAGAGCCGGCGGCCTTGGCGGGCGGCGACGGCGGTGACGACGTCCGCGACGCCCGGGTTGTCGCCGGCGACGTCGCACAGCCAGTCGAAGTCGAAGGCGGCCACGCCCGCGTCGAACAGGTCACCCGCTGCTTCGGTCAGCAGTTCCTCGACGTGCTCCGAGACGTCCCCGAGCACGGACCTGCGGTCCACGGTCAGCTTGGGCGTCCGGTTCCCGCTGAGGTTCACCACCGCGCCCCGGAGGTCGCGCTTGTCCTCCGGCAGCACCAACCACCCGGGGTGGTGGACGTACAAGCCGTCCACCAGGAGAGCCCCGCCCTCCTCGCACCAGATCACCTCGCCGGTGCGGCTGGGCACCAACGCCCCGCCGACGTTGATGCCCTTCTCCCCCACCCGGCCCGGCCGGGGCGTGAAGACCGACGGTTCCCACTCCGCCACCGGACCGTCGTGCTCGGCCGTCGTGCGGAACTCCGCGATGCCCAACAGGCGCTGGAGGACGTCCACGCACGACGGGGCTTGATCGCCATCGCGCAGGAACAGCTTCACCGTCGTCCCGTGCGCGATGTCCTCGTCCAACCGCTCGATGCGGAACAAGTGCCCCGGTCCGGCGATGGACACACGCAACGCAGGCCCCGCGTTGTCGCCGCGGGCGTCCATGCGGGACGTGGTCACCTCGATCTCGTCGGCCAGCATGAAGTAGCTCAGCACCCCGATGCCGAAGCGGCTGTTGGGGAAGAACGGCACCCCGGCCCTTGCCCACCGCGCCTTCTCCTCCAGGAACTCCGGCTGGTCGGCGAACCGGACGCCGGCCTGCGAGAACACCTCCCGCAGCTCGGACTCGCCCATGCCGATGCCGTTGTCCGTGCAGCTCAGGTAGTGCCGCCCCGCCTCGACGCCCTGGGTGAACGTGATCCGCCCCTCCCAGCGCGAGAACAGGAGCGAGGTCTTCTCCAGGTAGTCCAAGCGCGCCTTGGCGTACCGGCAGGCGTCCAGCGCGTTCTGGTACAGCTCGCGGATCGCCAACGACCGGTCCCCGTACAGCTGTTCGCCCATGAGCAGCTCCCGCACGCGGGACTCGTCCAGCCGCAGCCTGGTCACCGGCGTGACGAACGCGCGCTTCCGGTTGACCACGGCGGGTTCGACGCGCTCCGCCGATGCGCGGGCGGGCAGGGCACGCAGCGGTTCCAGGTACTCGCCGTGCTCGGCGGCGGCACGGATGGCGCCCAGCATCAAGTCGATGCGCTCCACGTGCTCGCGCAGGGACTCCAGCACGGCCTCGTGGTGGCACGAAGCGACCAGGTGGACTCGGGTCTCGGCGGCGTAGTCCCAGTACGCCTGGTCGAGTGTGGCGTGGAGTTGCTCCAGCCGCACCGGGTTCGGGATGCCGAGGTGTTCGACCAGCGTGGAGGACAGCCGGGTCACTTCGAACGCCTGGGCGTGGGCGACGGCGAGCAGCAGGCCGATCAGGTCCTCCCGCACGTACTGCCGGGCGACGGTCACGCGGGTGTAGGGGGTCCGTGCCTTGAGCTTGCGCCGGTCGGTGTCGCGCAGGCCCTCCGGGGGCCGGCGGAACAGCGGGATGATCCGTTCCAGCGACTCGGTCAGCATCGTGCGCAGCGGCTGGTCGTCGGTGACCACCTCCTCCAGCACGTCGGCGACGGTCACGTCGTCGGGCCTGCCCTCCGCCCAGCGGTGGAACAGCCACCAGGCGATGTCGGTGGCGTCGTCGGCGCGGTGCTCGGTGCGGGCGACGAGCCGGCTTTCCTCGCGGCCGGCGAGGAAGCGCTGGTAGTCCTGCCGCTCGGGGGCCGGGTCGGGGCGGGGGCGTTGCGCGAGGTCGGTGGGGTCGACCCGGGACAGCCACTGGGCGAGCACCGCCGATCGGGTCTCGTGCGCGAGCGGCGCCAGGGCGATCACCGCCGCCTCCCCCGCCCCGAGGTCCCACCGCTGGTCGGCGAGCACCGTGTCGAGCAGTTCGGTCACCCGGTCGGTCATCCGGACCACGAACAGGTCGTCCAGCCACGAGTCGCCGCGCAACGCCGCGACGGCCCGGCGTCGACGGTCGTGCAGGCGGCCGGCGACCTCGGCGACCCGGGCGCGCAACCGGTCGGCGTCGGCGGTGTGCCGCCAGACGACGTGCTCTTCCACCAGCTTCACCCACGGGTTCGGCCCGGACGGCGCGGGCTGTGGCAGTTCCAGCCGGCCGTGTGCCTCCCGCCACCAGCCGAGGTCGGTGCTCAGCCGCGGGTGGTGGCCGCCCGACCGGGCGTGCTCGCCGCACGCCGTCACGAACGCGGCGACGAAGTCCCAGGTGGGTGGGCCGACCTTGTGGCCGTTGAGGATGTGGCCGATCTGCGAGTCGGAGAACGACGTCCGCCGCTCCAGCCACTTCAACGACGGGGTGCCGCACTGCTTGCGCAACTCCGCCAGGTCGGCGCAGAACTCGGCCACGCCGGGTAAGGCTGACGGCATCCGGTGTCCCCTCCACTCGCACCACGTCCGACCGGACGGCTCCGGACGACGCCCTGACCAGGCACGACCAGACCCCGCACCACGGCATTCCCTGGGTTCGTCCGCGATCGCCGACCGCGGACCGGTCCACCGGGCAGCGTCCCTCCTCGAACCGCACGAACGAGGGAGGACACACCGTGGGCCAGTGGTTGGAGTTGGCGACGGCGCTGTTGCAGACGGCGGGGGCCGGGCTCGCGCTCGGCGCCGTCGTGGCGAGGCTGCGCCGGAAGAAGCGGGACTGAGCGAGGGCCGGGGCGGCTCGGGGGGCGCCGGCCCCCTGAGCTCACTCGGCTGTCGGGCACACCGCGTCGACCAGCTGGGGTGTCACGTCGTCGACGCCCCACAGTTCGAGCAGGCTGGTCACGGCTTGCCGGATGCCTTCGTAACTTTCCGAGGGCAGATCGGGAGGGAGCTTGACGTGGAGCTCCGGGTTGTGCATCGGTCCAGCGTCCCGTTCGGTGTTACCTGTCCGCAATACCCTGATGGTGGACATCGCGGGTGCGGAAAAACGAATGAGCGCACGAATTGTGAAACCGCACACAGTGGGCGCGACAGGATTCGAACCTGCGACCGCTCGGGTGTAAACCGAGTGCTCTTCCGCTGAGCTACACGCCCGGTCCGGTGCCCCCAACCCGCAGGCACCGGGGCAAACGCTATCAGGCCCCCAGCTCGGCGACGGCCTTCTTCCAGGCCTCCTGGTCGCGTGCCTCGCCCGGCGCGTTGACCTCGGCGTACCGGACGACGCCCTCGGTGTCGATCAGGAACGTGCCGCGGTTGGCCAGGCCCGCCGCCTCGTTGAACACGCCGTACTGGCTCGCCACGGCACCGTGCGGCCAGAAGTCCGACAGCAGCGGGAAGGTGTAGCCCTGCTGCTCGGCCCAGGCCTTCAGGCTGAACGGCGTGTCCACGGACACGCCGATGACCTGCACGTTCTCGCTCTCGTACGTGGCCAGCTCGTCGCGCACCTGGCACAGCTCACCGGTGCAGATGCCGCTGAACGCGAACGGGTAGAACACCAGCAGGACGTTGCGCTCGCCGCGGAACGACGACAGCGTCACCGGCTGCTTGTTGTAGTCGTTGAGCGTGAAGTCCGGAGCCTGCGAACCGACCTCGACCGACATTCCTCGCCCTTCCGCCAAGTGAAAAAAGCACAGCCCAACAAGACGGGCTCCGTGCGGAGCCCGCCGTCGAGCCTAGCGGCACGGGTCGAGGCGAGGAGAACGCCGGTCTCAGCGCTTGGACTTGACCGACTTCGGCGACACGAGCTTGATCGCCGTCCAGTCGGCGCTCGCGCTGATGGCGGAGGTCTGGGCGAGCCCCGCGGTCGGCACGGCCTCGGCGATGTCGCTCGGCTCGACGTAGCCCGGCCTGCCGGTCTTGGGCGTCAGGACCCAGATCACGCCGTCGTCGGCGAGCGGCCCGATGGCGTCGACCAAGGTGTCGACCAGGTCGCCGTCGTCCTCGCGCCACCACAGCAGCACCACGTCGACGACCTCGTCGGCGTCCTCGTCGAGCAGATCGCTGCCGATGCGCTCCTCGACCGCCGCACGGAGGTCGTCGTCGACGTCCTCTCCCCAGCCGATCTCCTGGACCACAGCGCCCGGGTCGATCCCGAGCTTGTCGGCGACACCGATCTTGCCGGCGTCTTCCGCGGCGACCACGGCTTCCACTCCTCCAAGTACACAAGAGCGGCAGCCGGGTTCGACTGCCGCGCGACGTCACTACCAGTCGCGGTTAGCGAACACTGTCACACCAGGCAAGCGCAACCGTAAGCGGCGGGACACGCCGCATCGGGTACCCCCGGATGCGGTCCTCCATCCGGATGAGGCACGCTCTACATACCTCCTATTCGCGCGCGCGAGGGACACGATCCAGAACTACTCACCGGTAGCGGTGACGGGACGGTGTCTCGAAGGCAACGATGGGAACCAGAGAACCCCGGATTGAGGAGATCCCTTGAGCCCGCAGAACACTCCCGAACGGGTGCGCGTCATCCGTGACGGCCTGGCCGCCCACCTGCCGGACATCGACCCGGAGGAGACCGCGGAGTGGCTGGAGTCGTTCGACGCCGTGCTCAAGGGCGGCGGTCAGCAGCGAGCCCGCTACCTGATGCTGCGCCTGCTCGAGCGCGCGCGGGAGAGCCACGTCGGCGTACCCGCGCTGACCAGCACGGACTACGTCAACACCATCCCCACCGAGCGGGAGCCGTGGTTCCCCGGTGACGAGGAGGTGGAGCGCCGCTACCGCGCCTGGATCCGGTGGAACGCGGCGATCACCGTGCACCGGGCGCAGCGTCCGGGCGTCGGTGTCGGCGGGCACATCTCGACCTACGCCTCCAGCGCGAGCCTCTACGAGGTGGGCTTCAACCACTTCTTCCGGGGCAAAGACCACCCGTCCGGTGGCGACCACGTGTTCATCCAGGGCCACGCGTCACCCGGTGTGTACGCGCGGGCGTTCCTGGAGGGCCGCCTGACCGCGGAGCAGCTCGACGGCTTCCGCCAGGAGTACTCGCACGCCGGCCCCGGCGGCGGCCTGCCGTCCTACCCGCACCCGCGGCTGATGCCGGACTTCTGGGAGTTCCCGACCGTCTCCATGGGCCTGGGCCCGATGAACGCGATCTACCAGGCGCGGTTCAACCGCTACCTGCACGACCGCGGCATCAAGGACACCTCCGACCAGCACGTCTGGGCGTTCCTGGGCGACGGCGAGATGGACGAGCCGGAGTCGCGCGGCCTGCTCCAGGTCGCGGCCAACGAGCAGCTGGACAACCTGACCTTCGTGGTCAACTGCAACCTGCAGCGCCTGGACGGCCCGGTCCGCGGCAACGGCAAGATCATCCAGGAGCTGGAGGCGTTCTTCCGGGGCGCCGGCTGGAACGTCATCAAGGTCATCTGGGGCCGTGAGTGGGACGCCCTGCTGCACGCCGACCGCGACGGCGCGCTGGTGAACCTGATGAACACCACGCCCGACGGCGACTACCAGACCTACAAGGCCAACGACGGCGCGTACGTCAAGGAGCACTTCTTCGGCCGCGACCCGCGCACCAAGGAACTGGTCGCGCCCATGTCCGACGACGAGGTGTGGAACCTCAAGCGCGGCGGCCACGACTACCGCAAGGTCTACGCGGCGTACAAGGCGGCCGTGGAGCACCACGGGCAGCCGACGGTCATCCTCGCCAAGACCATCAAGGGCTACGGCCTGGGCCCGCACTTCGCGGCGCGCAACGCCACGCACCAGATGAAGAAGATGACCCTGGAGGACCTGAAGCTCTTCCGGGACAGCCTGCGCATCCCGATCTCCGACGCCGACCTCGACCCGTACCTGCCGCCGTACTACCACCCCGGCAACGACGCCCCGGAGATCCAGTACCTGCTGGAGCGCCGCAAGCAGCTCGGCGGGTTCGTCCCGGAGCGGCGGGCGAAGTCCAAGGCGCTGGTGCTGCCCGGCGACAAGGTCTACGACGTGGTGCGCAAGGGCTCGGGCAAGCAGGAGGTCGCCACGACGATGGCGTTCGTCCGGCTGGTCCGCGACCTGGCCAAGGACCCGGAGATCGGCGGCCGGATCGTGCCGATCATCCCGGACGAGGCCCGCACGTTCGGCATGGACTCGATGTTCCCGGCGCAGAAGATCTACAACCCCAACGGGCAGCTCTACACGTCCGTGGACGCGCAGCTCATGTTGGCGTACAAGGAGTCCGAGCAGGGTCAGATCCTGCACGAGGGCATCAACGAGGCCGGTTCGACGGCGTCGTTCACCGCCGCCGGCACGTCGTACGCGACGCACGGCGAGCCGATGATCCCGATCTACATCTTCTACTCGATGTTCGGGTTCCAGCGGACCGGTGACGGCCTGTGGGCGGCGGCCGACCAGATGGCGCGCGGCTTCGTGCTGGGCGCGACGGCGGGCCGGACGACGCTGACCGGCGAGGGCCTCCAGCACGCCGACGGCCACTCGCTGCTGCTGGCGCACACCAACCCGGCGGTGATCGCCTACGACCCGGCGTGGTCGTTCGAGGTGGCGCACATCGTCAAGGACGGTCTGCGGCGGATGTACGGCGAGAACGCCGAGAACGTCTTCTACTACATCACCGTCTACAACGAGCCCTACCAGCAGCCTGCCGAGCCCGAGAACCTGGACGTGGAGGGCCTGCTCAAGGGCCTCTACCGGTACCAGCAGGGCGGTTCGGCCTCCGGGCCGCGGGCGCAGATCCTCGCGTCGGGCGTGGCGATGCCGTGGGCGGTCAAGGCGCAGCAGCTGCTGGCCGACGAGTGGGGCGTGCAGGCGGACGTGTGGTCGGCGACGTCGTACTCCGAGCTGCGCCGCGAGGCCGTGGAGGTCGACCGGCACAACCTGCTGCACCCCGACCAGGAGCCGCGCGTGCCGTACGTGACGCAGGCGCTGGCCGACGCGGCGGGCCCGGTCGTGGCGGTGTCGGACTGGATGTCGGCGGTGCCGGACCTGATCCGCCCGTACGTGCCGACCGACATGGTCACCCTGGGCACGGACGGCTTCGGCTTCTCCGACACCCGCCCGGCCGCCCGCCGCCACTTCCTGGTGGACGCCGAGTCGGTCGTGGTGGCCACGCTCCAGGCGCTGGCCAAGCGCGGCGAGGTCGACCAGGCGAAGGTCGTCGAGGCGGCCCGCCGCTACAAGATCGACGACGTTCAGGCCGCCGGCCCGTCCACCACGGATGCCGGTCTCGCCTGACGCATTCCCCGGTGAACGCCGGGACTCCACCTGATCGGGTGGAGTCCCGGCGTTCGCCGTTTCCTGGCCCCTGAGAGCCCCGCTGCGGCCTCCAACCGCTGTGGCGCAGGTGCGGGGACCCTTCGAGCGACCGTGGGGCTTGTAGAGCGCACTGGATGGCGTCGCCTGTCCGCGTCGAAGCGGTGAAACCCCTGTGATCCACACCATAGAATGGGGTGAGCCCGGCGACGAGGGGGGCAATGGGGACGCCTCGACCCGCCGTCCACCGCACGATCCTGGCCGTGGACGTGTCCGGTTTCGGCGCGCGCGGACGCACCGAGCAGGAGGCGGTGCGGCGCGGCCTGTACGAGGCGCTGGTGCGGGCGTTCGCCGAGTGCGGCATCCCGTGGACCGACGACTGGGACGGCACCTACCACGAGGACCGCGGCGACGGGCTGTTCGTGCTGGTGCCGCACGGCGTGCCCAACGGCCGGGTGGTCGGCTCCCTGCCGCACGTGCTCGCGGGCCAGCTGCGCAGGCACAACAAGGCGGCGGCCGAGGACGCCGTGATCCGGCTGCGGGCCGCGATCACCTCCGGCGAGGTGTCCAGCGACGGCAACGGCGTCATGGGCGACGGGCTGGTGCTGGCGTTCCGGCTGCTGGAGTCGACCGCGCTGCGCGAGGAGCTGCGGCGGCGGCCCGGCGAGCTGGCGCTGATCGTGTCCGACCGGTTCTACCGGGACGTCGTGCGGGACGACCCGGTGTGCGACCCGGACTCCTACCGCGAGGTCGCGGTGGACGTGAAGGAGGTCCACGGCAAAGCCTGGATCTCCCGCCCCGACCACCCCAAGCCCGAACCGCGCCGCCGCCTGCCCCGCCCGCGCTGGTCGGTGGTGTCGCTGGTGCCGCTGCTGGCCGTGCTCCTGTCCTGCGACGCGCTGGCCGCCCGCGCGCCGGCGGCGCTGCCGTGCCCGGAACCGGTGCAGGTCAACGTCCTGTCCTCGGCGGAGAAGGCGGACGTGGTGCGCCGGCTGGCGGCGGACTTCACCGACGCCTACCGCGACCCGACCGGCTGCAAGCGGGCGCGGGTGCACGTGACGTCCCGGCCCTCGGCGGCGGCGGTGTCGGCGATCGGCGAGGGCTGGACGGACAACGACCTGGCGGCCAACGGCCCCGAACCGCACGTGTGGCTGCCGGACGTGCGGTGGGAGCCGGCCGAGGCGCAGCGGCTGCTGCATGACGGCGACGGGAACGTCGAACTGGTCCACCGGGGCACGGTCGCGCACTCGCCGCTGGTGCTCGGCGTCGCGCCGAACCGGGCGACCGCGGACGGGTCGTTCCGGTGGCGGGACCTGGGCGCGTTCCGGCTCACCGCGGTGGACCCGGCGGCGTCGGGCGCGGGCCTGGCGGCGGCGGTGGCCGTCGTGCGCGCCGAGCTGGGCGCGACGGCGCTGGACGACCCGACCTCGGCCCGCCGGCTGCGGGAAGCGGCGCTGCGCACGACCGCGGGACCGGTGTGCCCGGACGCGACCGGTGCCGTGCTGGCCTCGGAGAAGGCGGTCGGGCGCGACGAGCTGCGGTGCCTGGTACCGCTGTACCCGGTGGAGGGCACGATCGACCTGGACCACCCGTTCGTGGAGGTGCGAAGGGCGAACCGGCCGCCCAACGAGCGCCGTGCGGCGGCGGTGACGGCGTTCCTGGCGCACCTGCTCACGGACGGCGGGCAGGCGTCGTTCCGCAGCGCGGGGTTCCGGGACGTGAACTGGGACCCGGGTCTGCGCGAGCGGGTGCGGCGGGGGAAGCCGCCGCTGCTGGAGCCCGTGGTGGACCCGGACCCGGCGGCGGTGCGCGCGGCGTGGCGGGCGGCGAGCGGCGGGAAGGGCGTGGTGCTGGCCGTCGAGGGTGCGCCCGCTCGGGCGTTGGCCGACCGGATCGCCGCGCTGGCCCCCGACGCGCCCCGGCTGGAGTTCACGCCCGAGACGGCGGCGGGGGTCGTGGCGGAGGCGGTGCGGCGGCACGGTTCCGGGCGCCCGGTCGTGGTGATCGCCTCGACGCCGACGCCCGCCCGGCCGGGGCCGGTGGTGGACGGCTCGATCGAGGTGCACGGCGTCGGGCTGGTGGGGGGCGCGTGCGCGGCCACGAGCCAGCTGGGCGCGTTCGACGCCGCCTACCCGGGCGATTGCACGGACGCGGCGGATGCGGAGCGGGCGTTGGACTGGGTCGCCGACCGGTTGTGGGGTGCGCGGTGACCAGGTGGCCGGTGACCAGGTGGCCGGTGATCAGGTGGCCGGTGATCAGGTGGCCGGTGATCAGGTGGCCGGTGATCAGGTGGCCGGTGATCAGGTGGCTGGTGGTGTGCTTGGTGGTGGCCGGGTGCGGTGTGCCGGCGGTGGACCCGGCGTACGAGGGGCGGGGGCCGATCACGTTCGTGGACAGCTACGACCTGTCGTCCACCGGGCCGATCCGGCGGCGGGTGGAGGCGTGGAACGCGCGCAGCAGCTCGGTCGAGGCCGTGACGTACGTGCCGATGCCCACCCCGACCGACGACTACCGCGCCCAGCTGATGGCCCGCGCCGGCGACCTGGCGGGCCGGCGCGGCGCGGACGCCGGGTCGCAGTGCTACGACGTGGTCACCCTGGACGTGGTGTGGACGGCGGCGTTCGCGCGGGCCAACTACCTGGCCCGGCTGCCCGAGGCCGAGATGGGACCGGACCGCTTCCTGCCCGCGTCCGCGGAGTCGGCCCGCGACAACGGGCGGCTGTGGGCGGTCCCCTGGCGGGCGGACGCGGGCGTGCTGTTCTACCGGTCCGACCTGCTGGCGGCTGAGGGCGTGAGCCGCCCGACGTCGTGGGACGAGTTGGAGCGGCAGGCCGCGACCATCGCGCCGAAGTACGGGATCGCCGGGTACGTGGGGCAGCTGGGCCAGTACGAAGGCCTGACGGTGAACGCGTTGGAGGCGGTGTGGGGCCACGGCGGCGACGCCGATCATTGGGACGGGCCGGGCGCACGGGCGGGCGTGGGCCGGCTGGCGAGCGGGGTGGAGCAGGGCTGGATACCGCGGGAGGCGCTGCGGTACGACGAGGCGGCGAGCCTGAAGGAGTTCCTGGAGGGGCGGGCGCTGTTCCTGCGGACCTGGCCGTACGCGCGGGCGGAACTGGAGGCTTCGCCGTTGAAGGACCGGTTCGGCATGGCGGCGCTGCCGGGGCCGGCGGCGCTGGGCGGGTGGAACGTGGCGGTGTCCCGGTGCTCGGCCCACCAGGCGACCGCCCGCGACTTCATCCAGTTCCTGACCGGGGAGGAGAGCCAGGCGGCCCTGTTGACCCAGGCGGGTTACCCGCCGACCTTGGCGAGCCTGTACGAGGATCGGGAGTTGAGGGCGCGGTTGCCGCACCTGGTGGTGCTTGAAGCGGCCGTGCTCAATGCCCGAAACCGCCCGCGCACGGCGCACTACGACGAACTGACGCGCGTAGTGCAGCGTGCGGTGCACAACGCGCTGGGCAACCCGCAGGCGTTGGACGCCGAACTCCGACAGTTGGCCGAGGACGTGGTCAGGGCTTCGTCGGGTCGTTGAGGGACTGCGCGGGGATGGTGGTGGCGGCTCGCCTGGCTTCGCGGTTCCAGTCGATCCAGCCCCGGATCACCAGCACCGCGAACACCGTGTAGACCAGCGCGCTGAAGTACAGGCCCGACTGGATCTGCAACGGCACGCCGATCGCGTCGACCACCAGCCACACCAGCCAGAACTCCACCAGGCCGAACCCCTGGAGGGTGAACGCCAGCACGGTGCCCACGAAGATCGCCGCGTCCGGCCACGGCGCCCAGGAGGCGTGCAGGGCGTCCAGGACCAGGGCGAAGCCGGTCGTCCCCACCACGAACGCGGCAAGCACCGCCAGGCGTTCCTTCACGGTGCCCTTGCGGACCACCACGCCGAAGACCGGGTCGCGCCGCCGGGTCCACGCCCACCAGCCGTACAGGGTGATCAGCGCGATCACGACCTGCCGCGCGGCGGTGCCGCCGAGGTGGGCGGAGATGTAGACGACGAACAGCAGGGTGACCGAGACCAGCTGCACGGGCCAGGTCCACAGGGAGCGCCGCTGCGCCAGGTACACCACGACGAGGGCGAAGACCTGGCCGATGAACTCGGCGTAGGACACCTTCTGGCCGAAGACGGTGAAGCCCTGATCCAGCAAGACGTGCATCGCGTCCTCCAAGCGTCTACTGCGCCGAACACCGCCCCGCGGCGATGTGTTCCCCACGTGTGACCGTGGGCACAAGGCGTACATCCGGATTTCAGCGGGCGTACATCGGTGCCTCGTACGTTGCCGCGAATGCGAGCCCTTGTCCTGGCTTTGGTGCCTTTGTTGGTCGCCGCGCCCGTCGCGGCAGCGTCCACCGGCGTGGTCGTGCCGGTCACGCAGACCCGTGCGTTCGTGGACGACGAGTCCGGCGTGCCCGCGAACGCGGACGCCGACGACCCCGCCATCTGGGTCCACCCCCGTTCGCCCGAGCGCAGTGTCGTGCTGGGCACGGTGAAGGAGGGCGGACTGGCGGCGTTCGACCTCGAGGGCCGCACCCTGGGCACCTATCCCGCGCCGCAGGCGCCGAACCCGGACGCCAAGCCGGGCCGGTTCAACAACGTCGACGTGCTCAGCCGGGTCGCGGTCGGCGGGGTCCGGCGGGACCTGGCGTTCGTCAGCGACCGGGGCCGGGACCGGGTGCGCGTGTACGAGATCGACCCGCGGGGCTCGGCGGCCGGGTCGGCTGTGGTGCGGGACGTGACCGACCCGGCCGCGCGGCCGGTGTTCTCCGCTGATGAGGACGAGGTCGACGACCAGCGCACCGCGTACGGGTTGGCGGCGGGGCAGGTCGACCGCACGCCGGTGGTCGTGGTGAACCGGCGGCACGAGACCCGGGTGGCGCTGCTGCACGTGGTCCCGGCGGCCGGCGGCGCGGTCGGCACGCGGGTGGTGTCGACCGTGGACCTGCCGTCCACTTTCCCGCTCCCCGACGGCACCTCGTGGACGCCGTGCGAGGAGCCGGGCGAGGGTCCGCAGTTGGAGGGCATGGTGGTGGACTCGGCCAACCACGTGCTCTACGCGGCGCAGGAGGACGTCGGCATCTGGCGCATCCCGCTGACCGCGACCGGATTCGGGACGCCGAAGCTGATCGACCGCGTGCGTTCCTTCGGGGTGCCGCAGACCTACGACCCGGAGACCGAGGAGTGCAAGGGGTCGGGCGCGGACCCGGGCTTCGGCGGCACCCACCTGGAGGCGGACGCGGAGGGCCTGACCATCGGCGGCGACCACCTGGTGGCGTCCAGCCAGGGTGACTCGCGGTTCGTGGTGTACGAGCGCACCGGCCGCAACCGGTACGTCGGCGAGTTCCGGGTGGGCGCGGGCGACGGCAACGACTCGGTCGAGCACTCCGACGGCGCCCAACTGGTGACCGCCGACCTCGGGGACGACTACGAGGAGGGCCTGCTGGTCGTGCACGACGGCGAGCGGATGCCGGCGGTGGGTGACTTGCCGACCACCGGCTTCGCGTACGTGAGCTGGGAAGACGTGCTCGACACCCTGTGAGCGGCAGGTACCTGTGGGGGGGCAGGTACCTGTGAGGGGCATATAACGGCACCATGATCTTGGCACCGCGGACCCGGAACCTGCTGGCGTGGCTCACCGTGTGGCTGACCGTGCCGTCGTGCGCGTGGCGGGTCGCCGCCGGGTTCGGCGTGGACGTCGGGTTCACCGGGCAGCTCGGCGAGCTGTACCGGGGTCCGGAGTTCCTGGCGTACGTGTGGGTGCTGACGATCGCCTCGCAGGCCGCCGCGTTCCTGACCTTCGGGCTCGTGCGGCCGTGGGGCGAGCGGGTGCCGGGGTGGGTGCCGGGGCTCGCGGGCCGGTCGATCCCGGCCGGGTTGGTCGTGGGGGTCGCGGGGGTGGGCGCGCTGGCGGTGACGGCGGTGTCGGTGGTGCTCGCGTTCTCGGACAGCGGTCCGCTGCACCACCCCGACTTCCCGAGCGGGACGGCGGGCACGGTCATGGCGCTGTGCTACGCGCCGCTGCTGGCGTGGGGACCGCTGGTCGGGGTGCTGACCGTCGCCTACGCCCGCCGCCGCGCCCACTCGTGAACGGGCTCGGCTCGTGACGCGCGGGAGCACCGCCCGTGGGTGGGGCGGGGCTCCTCGACAGGGGCTCGGCGACCGACGCCGGGTCGCAGCCGGCGATTCCGGCTCGGCTCCGCTCGGCCCAGCCGGCGGCGCGGCGGCCCGGCGAGCGGCGGCGGTTCGGCAGGCGGCGGCGGTTCGGCAGGCGGCGGCCGGGGTCAGCGGCCGTCGGTCGGGGGCATGGGCATGCCGGCCGGCGGGGTCGGGGTGTCCATCTGCGGAGGGCGGCCGCCGGTGGTCGCGCCGACGCGGGGCGGGGTCGTCGCCATCGTGTCCTGCGACCTGCGGGGCTCGGGGGCGCTCTTCGCCTCCTGCTGCATGCGGTCCAGCCAGCCCTCCCAGCGCTGCTGCATCGGCCGCACCAGACCACCGCCCACGCCGATCACGATGACGCCGGCGACCGTGGCCAGCACCGTGATGAGCACCGGCATGGTCACCGACACCGCGATGCCCAACTGGTTCAGCGCCGCGATCACGCCCAGCGCCACGATGAACCCGTAGGTGATGCCGCCCAGCATCCGCGTGTACGGCCGCGCGCCCAGCGCACCGGTCACCAGGCCGCGCAGCGCCTTGCCGATCGCGGCGGCCACGAGCACCAGCACGATCGCCACGACGATCCGCGGGAGGTAGGCGATGACGTCGTTGAGCAGCGCGCTGACCGCGTTGCCGGTGCCGAACACGCCGAACGCCATCTGCAGCGCGATCAGCAGCACGAAGTAGTAGACGATCTTGACGATCAACCCGGACGCGTCGACGGGCGAGTTCGCCATCGCGCCGCGCAGGCCGGACCGCTCCACCAGGCGCTCGAAGCCCACCCGGTTGAGCAGGAACCCGACCGCCTTGGCGAGCGCCTTGGCGATGAGCCAGCCGATGAACAGGACCAGCAGGAAGCCGAGGAGCTTCGGCACGAACGTGACCACCATCGCCCACGCTTGTCCGAGTCCTTCGGTGATCTGGGAGCCCACGACGCCCCTCCTCGCAGAAGTTGTCAACGCTTGCGGAGATCGTTTCCCACCCCGCATCACCCGGCAACCTGAAGCAGTGGCACGAAAGGGTGACTGACGTGGCACTTCGGCCGGCGACAGTCCAGAGTGGAGTCACCGGTGGGGACCGGGGAGAGGGAAACGCCCGGCACGCTCACGAGCGTGCCGGGCGTTTTCGCGTCGCGGGCCCCTACAGGCCGGTGAAGGCCGCCAGGCCCCGGCTGTCCAAGTAGGACCGCACGTGCGCCGCCGAGACGGCCGCGGTCGGGTCGGGGCGCGGGTCGCCCGCGCACGACGACGAGCTGTCCGGCAGCACGCCGTCCACCAGGTAGTGGTCGATCTCGCGGTCCACGCACTTGTTGCCGCTGCCGTAGATGCCGTGCTTGCCCTCGTCCCGCACGGTCAGCAGCTGGTGGCCCAGCTGCGTCGCCATCGCCGGACCGCCCTCGTACCGGGTCTGCGTGTCGCCCTCCGCCTGCACGACCACCCCGACCGGGTAGCCGTTGCGCTTGAGCTCGACGGCGGGCTCCGGGGGCGTGAAGGAGCGGTACGTGCACGTGGTCGGGGCCGCCCGCACCACGCCGAAGCCGTACGGGTAGCGCTCGCGGAACACGCGCATGTCCTCGAAGTACGTCTCGGCGTCGGCCGGCCAGTCGACCTCGCAGATGACCGTGCTGAACACGCCGGGCACCAACTCGCTGCGCACGGACTCGGCCAGGACCCGCGCGGACTCCGACGCCGTGCCCGTCGCCAACTGCCCCACCACGGCCGCCAGTTCCGCCCACAGTGGACGGTAACGGGCGCCCACGCCCACGGCCGCGTCGAACGTGGTGCGGGTCTGCCCCGCCACGGGTTTCGCGGCCAGGGACGCGGCGACGGCCTCCAGCCCCGCGAGCACCTCTTGCGGCGTGGCACCGAGCTTGAGCACCGCGTTGTGCTGCGCAGCCCACGCCGCCCACTGGTCGACGTT
Source organism: Saccharothrix variisporea (assembly GCF_003634995.1). Taxonomy (GTDB): domain Bacteria; phylum Actinomycetota; class Actinomycetes; order Mycobacteriales; family Pseudonocardiaceae; genus Actinosynnema; species Actinosynnema variisporeum. The sequence goes on from NZ_RBXR01000001.1 coordinate 3,527,004, forward strand.
GCGCCGGTACGCCACCGCCTGCGCCCGGAACTGCTCGCGCCAGATCCACTCCGGGTGCACCGAGGAGTCCAGCACGCTGCGGTCCAGGCGCTGCGGGAACAGGCTCCCGTACACCGCGCCCAGGTAGGTGCCGTAGGAGTAGCCGAGGTAGTTCAGCTTCTCCTCCTTGAGCACCGCGCGCAGCACGTCCATGTCCCGGGCGGTGTTGGGCGTGTTGATGTAGGGCCGGATGCCGCCGGCCGCGCGCCGGCACGCGTCCTCGGCCGCCCGCGCCTCCGCCGCCCACTTGGGGAACTCGGAGTCCGGCGGCCGGGTGTCCGCGGTGGCGAAGTCGGGCGCCGGTTGGCAGGCCAGCGCGGTGGACCCGCCGACGCCGCGCGGGTCGAACCCGACCAGGTCGTACACCTGGGCCGGTGCGGACTTGGCCAGGAAGATCGGCATGCCGATCCCCGACCCGCCCGGACCACCGGGGTTGAGCACCAGGATGCCGCGCCGCCGTGCCTGGTCGAGCGCTTTCAGGCGGCTGACGCGGACCGAGATGCGGTCGGCGTCCGGGCGGCTGTAGTCGAGCGGGACGACGAGGTCCGCGCACTCCAGGCTCGGGACGTTCTGGCTGCACTGCTTCCAGGCGAGCTGCTGCGACGTGTACGGCGCGAGCGGGTCGGCGGTGGCGAACGACGGGACGACGGCTGTCGCCAGCGTGGTGACGAGCGCCAAGCCGACGGACACGTACCTGCGCACGGGCAACCTCCACGGTCGCTGGGGTGTTCCCCGAAGGGTCGCTGGGGCGTTCCCCGAAGGTAGGACGGGTCGCGCCGCAGGTCAGGCTGTGTCACTCGTTGGTGGACCGCGCAGGCACGACCGGGTGGTGTGCGATGGTGGAGGCATGAGCAGCTCCGCCGAGGTCCTGCCGGCGTTGTCGAGGGAGACGCTGCGCACGCTCCAGCGCGCCTCGGGCGACCTGGCGGCCTCCAGCGTGGCCGCGATGGAGGAGCAGCTGCCGTGGTTCCGGCGGATGCCCGCCGAGCAGCGCGCGGGCGTGCTGCTGCTGATCCAGAACGGGGTCGCCGGGTTCGTGTCGTGGCTGCACGACCCGCAGCAGGCGATCCGGCTGACCGCCGAGGCGTTCCGGGCCGCGCCGAAGGACATCTCGCGGTGGGTGAGCCTGCGGCAGACCGTCGAACTGGTCCGGATCGCGCTGGAGCTGTTCGAGCAGCAGCTCCCGAAGCTGGCCCGCGACGAGGCCGAACGAGCGCTCCTGACCGAGGGCGTGCTCCGCTACGGCCGCGAGATCGCCTTCTCCGCCGCCACCTCCTATGCCGCCGCCGCCGAGGCCCGGGGCGCGTGGGACGCCCGCCTGGAGGCGCTGGTCGTGGACGGCATCGTGCGTGGCGACGCCGAGGAGTCCCTGCTGTCGCGGGCCACGGCACTGGGCTGGGACCCGGCGGCGGAGGCCACCGTCCTGGTGGGCAACCCGCCGTCGGACGACCCGCCGGCGGTCGTCTTCGAGGTCCGGAGTCGGGCGGCCCGGATCTCCCGGCCGGTGCTGCTGAGCGTGCAGGGGTCCCGGCTGGTGGTGGTGCTGGGCGGCGAGACGGACAGCGGTGACGCCCTGGTGCGCCTGTCCGACGCGTTCGGCCCCGGTCCCGTGGTGGCCGGCCCGACCGTGAGCAGCCTGGCCGACGCGCACCGGAGCGCCGGTGACGCCCTGTCGGGCCTGCGGGCGGTGGTCGGGTGGCCGGCGGCACCTCGTCCGGTGCGGTCACTGGACCTGCTGCCCGAGCGGGCGCTGGCCGGTGACCCGGAGGCGGAGTGGCAGCTGGTGGACCGCATCGCCCGGCCGTTGGAGGACGCGGGCGGGTCGCTGCTGGAGACGGTGGACGCGTTCCTGGAGGTCGGGGGCGTGTTGGAGGCGTGCGCGCGGAAGCTGTTCGTGCACCCGAACACCGTTCGGTACCGGTTGCGGCGGGCGACGGAGTTGACCGGGCGGAACGCCAACGACCCCCGGGACGCTCTGGTGCTGCGGGTGGCCCTGTCTGTGGGGCGGCTGGCTCGGGCTCGCGGGCTCTGGTGAGAGGTTCGAGAGCTTTCAAGATCAAACCCGAAAGATGAAAAGCGGCGCTCGCCGCGCGGCAGGCCGCCAGCGGGGGGTGAAGGGCGTCGATTCCCCCGCCGCATGGCCTGGCGGAGCCAACCACACTTCGGGCCGGGTGCCGCTAAAACTTTTTGCTCGTTCCTCGCAAAAACTTTCGGCTGCACCCGACCCGAAGTGCGGTAGCCCTTCGGGCAGGCCATACGGCGGGGGAACCGAGGCCCTCCACCTGTGGTGGTCACCACCGCAGACAGCGCGCTTCGCGCGTTCGCAAGGGCTTGCCGCTGTGCGGCTGGGGTCACTCGACTGGGCGCGTCACCCTGGAGGGTGTGATGGAGAACGCATGTCCCGTTTGGGCTCGAATGGGTGGCCTTCGACAACACGTGACGTGGTTCAACGTTCATCCGCGAGTCACATTTGTAGACACCCTACAAACCCGTAGTCGTGGTTTCGTCAGCTCCGGCATCCCGCAAGACCACGGGAAACGTGTTCAGTGAGCGGGTGATCGCGCTGCTCGCCCCCGGACAGGGGTCTCAGACACCCGGCATGCTCGCCCCCTGGCTCGACCTCGAGGGGGCCGGGCAGCGTGTGGCCGCGTGGTCGGACGCCACCGGGTTGGACCTCGCTCGACTGGGGACCACGGCGGACGCCGAGGAGATCAAGGACACCGCGATCACGCAGCCGCTGGTCGTGGCGTTGGCGCTGCTCGCGTTCGAGGAGCTGCGTCGGCGGGTCGAGTTGCCTGCCGACACGATCATCGCCGGTCACTCGGTCGGTGAGCTGGCCGCCGCGGCGATCGCCGGGGTGCTGACCTCGGACGACGCCGTCGCGCTGGCCGCTGTGCGCGGTGCGGAGATGGCGGCCGCCTGTGCGCTGGAGCCGACCGGGATGGCTGCTGTGCTGGGTGGTGAGGAGGCCGACGTGCTGGCCCGCCTCGACGAGTTGGGGCTGGTCGGCGCGAACCGCAACGGGGCCGGGCAGATCGTGGCCGCCGGGCCGTTGCCCGCGCTGGACAAGCTCGCCGAGAACCCGCCGGAGCGGGCGAAGATCCGCAAGCTCCAGGTCGCGGGCGCGTTCCACACCGCCTACATGGCGCCCGCCGAGGAGGCGTTGCGCGTCAAGGCCGAAGGCATCGCCGTGGAGGACCCCACGCTGCCGCTGCTGTCCAACGCCGACGGCGCCGAGGTGACCTCCGGTGCCGAGGTGCTGAACCGACTCATCTCGCAGGTCACCCGCCCGGTGCGGTGGGACTCCTGCCAGGCGACCCTGGGCGCGAAGGGCGTGACCGCGGTGGTGGAGCTGCCGCCGGCGGGCGCATTGACGGGCCTGGCGAAGCGCGAACTGAAGGGCACCCCCACGTTGGCTTTGAAGACCCCCGACCAGTTGGACCAGGTCGTGGCGATGCTCGGGGAGGCCTGAGCATGACCTCCTTCGCCGTCCCCACCGGCCACGCGGGCACCCGCATCCTCGGCCTGGGCAGCTACCAGCCCGACACCGTCGTCAGCAACGACGACCTCGCCAAGATCATGGACACCTCGGACGAGTGGATCCGGGACCGGGTCGGCATCGCGAACCGGCGGTTCGCGGGCAAGGACGAGAAGCTCGTCGACATGGCGGTCGAGGCGGGCGCCAAGGCCGTCGCCGACGCCGGGCTGGCCCCCTCCGACATCGGCGCGGTGCTGGTCGCCACCTGCACCATGCCGTCGCAGATCCCCAACGCCGCCGCCCAGGTGGCCGACCGGATCGGTGTGAAGGCCGCGCCCGCGTTCGACCTGAACGCCGCCTGCGCGGGCTTCTGCTACGCCGTGGGCATGGGCTCGGACCTGGTCCGCGCCGGCACCGCCAAGCACGTGCTGGTGATCGGCGCGGAGAAGCTCACCGACTGGGTGAACCCGACCGACCGGTCCACCGCGATCATCTTCGCCGACGGCGCGGGCGCGGCCGTGATCGGACCCGCCGACGAGGCCCACATCGGACCGGTGGCGTGGGGCAGCGCGGGCGACCTGGTGGACATGATCCACGTGGCCGACCGCGACGCGTTCATCTTCCAGGAGGGTCAGTCGGTCTTCCGCTGGGCCACCACGCAGATCGCGCCGATCGCGCTGCGGGCCGTGGAGCTCGCGGGCATCGAGGTGTCCGACCTGGACGTCCTGGTGCCGCACCAGGCGAACCTGCGGATCGTGGAGGCGATCGCGAAGCGCCTGCGCGCCAAGGGTGCCCGTGAAGACCTCGTGATCGCCCGTGACATCGTGGACTCCGGCAACACGTCCTCGGCCTCCATCCCGCTCGCGCTGGACCACATGCGCGCGGCGGGCGAGGTCAAGAGCGGGGACGTGGCACTGCTCGTCGGCTTCGGGGCCGGCCTGTCCTACGCGGGACAGGTCGTCCGACTGCCGTGACCAACCCGAGGACTCCGGTGGGACAGCCCAGCCGGCGGATGCAAGAAGGAAGGGATTTTCAGTGAGCAACGAGGACATCCAGAAGGGGCTCGCCGAGATCGTCGAGGAGGTCGCCGGTGTCGAGGCGGCCGACGTGACGGCTGACAAGTCCTTTGTGGACGACCTGGACATCGACTCGCTGTCCATGGTGGAGATCGCCGTGCAGGCCGAGGACAAGTTCGGCGTGAAGATCCCGGACGACGAGCTGGCCAACCTCAAGACCGTGGGCGATGCGGTGAACTACATCGCCAGCAACGCATGACCACTGGCAACGACGTCGTCGTCACCGGGCTGGGTGCCACCACCCCGCTCGGTGGCGACGTCGCCTCCACCTGGGATGCTCTGCTCGCGGGCCGCAGCGGTGTGAAGCCGCTGGAGACCGACTGGGTGGAGCGGTTCGAGCTGCCCGTGCGCATCGCCGCGCAGCTCGCGGTCGAGCCGACCGAGGTGCTGCCGCGCGTCGAGGCGCGCCGGCTGGACCGCTGCGAGCAGGTCGCGGTGGTCGCCGCCCGCCAGGCGTGGGCGGACGCCGGGCTCGGCGAGGACGACGTCGACAAGGAGCGGCTCGGTGTCGTGGTCGGCACCGGTATCGGCGGCGCGCTGACGCTGCTGAACCAGGACGACCTCATCGAGGAGTCGGGGCTGCGCAAGGTGTCCCCGCTGACGGTGCCCATGCTCATGCCCAACGGCCCGGCCGCGCACGTCGGCCTGGACCTGAAGGCGCGAGCGGGCGTGCACGCGCCGGTGTCGGCGTGCGCGTCGGGCGCGGAGGCGTTGGCGTGGGCGTGGCGGATGCTGCGTTCCGGCGAGGCCGACGTGGTCGTGGCGGGCGGCGCGGAAGCGTGCATCACGACGATCACCATGGCGGGCTTCATCCAGGCCCGGACCATGAGCACCCGCAACGACGACCCGACCCGGGCGTCCCGCCCGTTCGACGTCGACCGCGACGGTTTCGTGCTCGGCGAGGGCGCCGGGATCATGGTGCTGGAGCGCGAGGACTTCGCCCGCGCCCGCGGCGCCCGGATCTACGGCAAGCTGGCCGGCATCGGCACGTCCTCGGACGGCCACCACATCACCGCGGCCGACCCGGAGGGCCTGGGCCAGTCCAGGGCCATCGCGGCGGCCATCCGCACGGCGGGCCTGTCGCCGACGGACATCGGCCACGTCAACTGCCACGCCACGTCCACCCCGGTGGGCGACGTGATCGAGCCCCAGGCCGTGAAACGCGCCATCGGCGACCACGCCGTGCTGACGGCGCCAAAGGGCAACCACGGCCACCTGCTCGGCGCGTCCGGCGCGGTGGAGGCGATCACGACCCTGCTGTCCGTGCGCGACGGCATCGTGCCGCCGACCCTGAACCTGGAGAACCAGGACCCGAAGGTGCAGCTGGAAGTGGTCACCGGCGAGCCGCGCAAGATCGACCTGGTCGCGGCGGTCAACAACTCGTTCGGCTTCGGCGGCCACAACGTGTCCCTCGTGTTCACCGGCGCCTGACCCCCATCTGTGGCACGACCCCGGGACCGACCGGCCCCGGGGTCGCTTGCTGTCCGGCTGCGGGAGGGGCGAGCGAGGCAGGCAGCGGGCTCGGGCAGGCGGCGGGGCTCAGGCAGGCGGCAGGCTCGCGTGGGCGGCGGCTCGGGCGGGGGGCGGCTCGCGCAGGCGGCAGGCTCGCGCAGGCGGCGGCTCGGGCGGGCGGCGGCGGCTCGGGCGGGCGGCGGCTCGGGCGGGCGGTTCGGCGGGGCGGGTTGTGCGGCGGGGTGGGTTGTGTGGTGGCGTGGCGGCTTGAGGGATGGAGCGGCGTGGTGGCGGTGTGGAGCCCTGCTGGTGGTGGGTGAAGTGCGGCGGGCGTGGCCTCCGGCCCCCGCTTCCATGATCCCACGCGGCAATGACATTCCGGCGCCTGTGGCCGCGTGAAGAGAGTTCAGCAGGCGGTGAACTGGGAGCTGGAGCCCTCCGTTCCCAAGTCCACCCGCAACGACCCCTCCTCCTCCTGCAACGGGTACACCACCCGCCACCGGATGCAGTCCGCCTGCAGCTCTGCCGGCGCCTTCGCCACGTCCTGGGTGCTGGTGAACGTCATCATCACCCGCAGCCGCCCCGGTGTGACCGTCTCCAGCCGGTGCACCTGGATGGTGCCGTCGCGGGAGCTCTCGTAGTCCGACTCCCACCTGATGCGCGGGGTCCGGTTCACGCGGTCCGCTGTCACGGTCTTCGCCCAGGCCTCGTAGTCGTGCGCGTTGATGGAGTCGAAGTACCGCTGCAGCACCTCGCGCACGCGCTGGCCGTCCGGGTGCAACGCCGCGTCGATGCTCAGCTGCACCCCGCTCGGACCCGGCTGGGAGCTGCGCGGCACGGAGGACGACACCGACGGCACCGCGATCTGGTCGCCGGCCGCCTGCACCGGCCTCCGGTAGGCCTCGCGCGCGAGGACGCCGGCGCCGGCGGTCAGCGCGGCGATCACCAGGACGGTGGGCAGCAGCAACCGGGACGACACGTCCAGAGGGTGCCATATGAGCCCGAACGCGCGTGGTGCCACCCGGACGGAGCAGCCCACTACCCGATCCCTGCGGGTGGTTCAACCACCGCCGACCACCCGAATTCGGTAAACACGAATTTCGGCGTAGATTCCACACCCTATCGGCCGAATAACCGACCGGTTGCCGGAGCAATGTCCGGCACTATCGCCCGACAGGACCAGCGGGATACCCGCCGTAACACAACCGCAAAAGGGCGGAAATCGAACAACGGCCCAGGTAGCGACCCTGGCGACAATTGAACGATCCAGTCCCGTTTAGCCAGCAGCCACCCCGACACCGCTCGGACCAGCGCTAAACCTGGCGTCCGGGTGGTTCCACCACGCCCGTACGCACGGGGAGTGCGAGTCCGGGCAACCCGCGCACCCACGAACGGCGCAGTCGACTCGCCGGTCTGGCGGATTGGCGAAAAGTGGACCACCGTGCGGGAATACACCGGTCGAAAGAAATCCTGGGGAAGGGAATTCCGGTGGACCTCCGCTATGAGGCTTACTGCTTCGCGGACCGCCTCTTCTACGACGTGCAAAGCCACGCGGAAACCGCCGTCGACGATTTCTCGCAGGTGCTCCCCGCGCTGCCGGAGGGGTGGTCGCAGACCGACCTCACCATCTGGCGCTACCTCCAGCCCGACGGCGCGACCATCCCCCGCCAGGGCTGGAAGATCCACGTCTCGGCCACGGTGAAGGACGCCGGCGAGGTCCTCCTGACCACCTACGAGTACCTGGTCGCCCGCCGCATCCCCTTCAAGTACCTGCGCACCCAGTCCATCGTCCTGGCCCGCAACTCCAAGTACGCCCCGCGCGAGGCCAGCGGCAAGCTCATCACCGTCTACCCGGCCGACGAGCACCAACTGGAGACCACCCTCCGCGAGCTCGACGCCCTGCTGTCCGGCAAGCCCGGCGCGTACATCCTCAGCGACCTCCGCTACGGCGCCGGCCCCCTCTACGTCCGCTACGGCGGCTTCGTCGAGCAGTGGCTGGAGCAGGACGGCCGCCGCGTGCTGGCCATCGAGGGCCCGGACGGCGAACTGGTGCCGGACCGGCGCAAGCCCACGTTCTCCGTCCCCGAGTGGATCACGCTCCCGCCGTTCCTCGCCGAGCACCTGGCCGCGCGCAAGGCCGGCGACGCCGAGTCCTTCCCCTACCGGGTGACGGGCTCGCTGCACTTCTCCAACGGCGGCGGCGTCTACCGGGCGACCCGCAAGTCCGACGACCTCCCCGTCATCCTCAAGGAGGCCCGTCCGCACGCCGGGCTGGACCGGGACAACGTCGACGCCGTCACCCGCCTGCGCCGCGAGCACGACATCCTCACCCGCCTGAAGGGCGTGTCCGGCGTGCCGGAGGCGTACGAGCACTTCACGGCGTGGGAGCACGAGTTCCTGGCGATGTCGCCGGTGCCCGGCCGCCCGGTCGGCCAGTGGCTGGGCCGCAACTACCCGCTCACCCACCACCGGACGACCCCCGAGCAGATCGCCGCCTACACCGAGCGCGCGCTGGAGATCGTGGCCAAGGTCGAGGAGATCGTGGCCCGCGTCCACGAGCGCGGTGTGGTGTTCGGCGACCTGCACCCGCTCAACGTGCTGGTGGACGAGGACGACTCCGTCTCCCTCATCGACTTCGAGCTGGCGTCCACGCTGGAGGAGAACCGCAAGCCCACGCTGGGCTCGCCGGGCTTCCAGGCCCCTCCCGACCGCGAGGGGTTCGAGATCGACGAGTACGCGCTGGCCGCGCTGCGGCTGTACCTGTTCCTGCCGCTCAACGCGATCATCGAGCTGGCGCCGGTGAAGCTGCGCAACCACGTCGAGACCATCCGCCGCCGCTTCGACCTGCCCGACGAGTACTGCGACCGCATCCTCGACGTCCTCGCCCCGCGCGTGGACGTCCCGGCCCCGGCCACGACCCCGCTGGAGGAGCCGCAGCCGGACTGGAAGGTGGTCCGCAAGTCCATCGCCGCGGCGATCCTGGCCAGTGCCACCCCGGGACGCCAGGACCGGCTGTTCCCCGGTGACGTCGAGCAGTTCGAGGTCGGCGGCGCGGGGTTCGCGTACGGCGCGGCGGGTGTGCTGCACGCCCTGGACGCGGCGGGCGAGGGCCGGTTCCCCGAGCACGAGCGGTGGCTGCTGGACAAGGTGCGCCGCGACCCGCCCAAGGAGCCCGGCTTCTACACCGGCGCGCACGGCGTCGCGTACGTGCTGGAGAACTTCGGCTACCACGAGGAAGCGGACAAGCTGGTCTGCGCGTACCACCCGCTGCTCCCCTCGCTCAAGGACCACGGCCTGAACTCGGGCCTGTCCGGCGTGGGCCTGAACCTGCTGCACTTCGCGTGGACCCGGCGCGACGACGTCTACGCCGACCAGGCGGTGGAGGTCGGCGCGAAGCTGGTCGGGATGCTCGCCGACGCCCCGCCGCCCGGCGACAAGGCCAAGGCGGGCCTGCTGCACGGCTGGTCCGGCCCGGCGCTGCTGTTCACCCGCCTGTTCGAGCACACCGGCGACCGGGCGTGGCTGGACGCGGCGGAACGCGCGCTGGACCGCGACCTCGCCGAGTGCGCCACCGCGCTGGACGGTTCCACCCAGGTCCGCGACGGCAACTTCCGCACCCTGCCCTACGTCGGCATCGGCAGCGCCGGCATCGCCTTGGCGCTCAACGAGTTCGCGCGGGTCGCGCCGGGCGCACCGTGCGTCGGGCGGCTGCCGGAGCTGGTCGCGAGCCTGACCGGCGAGTTCGTCATCCAGCCCGCGCTCACCCTCGGCCGCGCCGGTCTGCTGGCGACCCTCGCGCACACCGGCGGTCCGCAGGAGGCGATCGAGCAGCACCTGGGCGCGCTGGCGTGGCACGCCGTCCCCTTCCAGGAGGGCACGGCGTTCCCCGGCATCCAGCTGCGCCGGCTGTCGATGGACCTGGTCACCGGCGGCGCGGGCGTGCTGCTCGCGCTGTCCTGCGCACTGGACGGCACCCCCGTGCTGCCGTTCCTCAAAGCCCCGGCCCTCGCGGGTCGGTAGCAGTAAATCCCTTCTGTCCCCCTGGAATGAGGAGTTCGAGATGGAGTTCATCCTCGACCTGCAGGACCTGGAGACCCCCGAGGTCCAGGACAGCGCGATGGCCAGCGGCGGCAGCAGCGGCGGTGGCGGCAGCACGACCGCGTCCAACGCGTCCCTGCTGCTCCCGTGCAGCCACTCCACCGTGAGCCTGCTCGCCTGCTGACGCCTGCGCCAGGTCGAACACGGGTGAGCGGCGCAGGCGAAGTGCGCCGCTCACCGGCCACACGAGGGTCCGACGGCGGTCTCCCGGCTCCACCCGGGCGGCCGGCGTCGGGCCCTCGCCCATGATGCGCCCTCGGACACGGCGAGGTCGCGTCGGCTTGTCGGGTGCTTTTCCCGCCGATCAGCTCTTCCGATCGGCGGGAAAAGCACCCGACAAGCCGACACCCAAGGCGACCTCGCCCGCGACGCCGGAGGCGGCGCAATCCAACACGGAGCCGGAATGTTGCTGAAGACGGTTGTCCGCCGGGACCCGCGGTGGCTGCTGCTGGCGCTCAACGCGCTGCTCGCGACCACGGCCGGCCTGCTGCTGCCCGCCGCGCTGGCCCGGACCGTGGACCTGGCACTGGGCGGCTGGCTCGAGTCCGGCGCGGTGTTGTGGCTGGTCGGGCTCGCGGGCGTGGAGGTGGTGGGTGACGCGATCGGCGTGGTGCTGGCGGCGGCGATCACCGCGCGCGGCACGGCGTGGCTGCGCGACCGCCTGGCCGGGCACCTGGTCGCGCTGGGCCACCCGACCCGGTTCGAGCCCGGTGACGCGATCAGCCGGTTGACCGGGGACAGCGCGATCGCGGGCGGGTTCGCCGTGCTGCTGGTGAACCTCGGCATCACCGCGCTGACGGCGGCCGGTGCCGTGGTGGCGCTGGCGGTGCTGGACTGGCGGCTGGCGGTGGTGTTCCTGCTGAGCGTGCCGCTGGCGACGCTGCTGGTCCGGTCGCACCTCAAGCTGACCGCCGAGGACGTGACGGCGTACCAGGAGGTGTCCGGCGAGCTGTCCGCGCGGCTGGTGGACGCGGTCGGCGGGCTGCGCACGATCGCCGCGTCCGGGCGCGCCGAGCAGGAGGCGCAACGCGTGCTGCGGCCCCTCCCCCGGCTCGCGGCGGCGGGCGTGGGCATGTGGCGGACGCAGGCGAAGATGATCTGGCGGGCCGGGCTGCTGCTGCCCGCCGTGGAGCTGGCCGTGCTGACCGCCGCCGGGTTCGGCGTGGTCGCGGGCCGGTTGAGCGTCGGTGACGTGCTGGCCGCCCTGGGGTACGCGGGGTTGGGCATGGCCGTCGTGGGGCAGGCGACCGTGCTGACGGCGGTGCAGCGGGCGCGGGCGTCGGCGGCGCGGATCGACGAGGTGCTGTCGACCGAGCCGGGACCCGTTGTGCGGCACGGGTTTTCCGCACCGGGTGTGGTGGAGCTGCGCGGAGTGTCCGTGGGTGAGGCGCTGCGGGACGTTGATCTCTCTGTGCCCGCTGGGACGTTTTTGGCTGTTGTCGGCCGGTCCGGGGCGGGGAAGTCGGCGTTGGCGGCCGTGATCGGCGGGCTGACCGCGCCCTCCGCTGGTCAGGTGCTGCGCGGCGGGTCGGTCGGGTACGCGTTCGAACGGCCGGCGCTGCTCGGCGACACGGTGGCGGACGCCGTGTCCTACGGGGCTTTGCTGGAACGCGAGGAAGTCGTGGCGGCTTGTCGGGCCGCGCAGGTGCACGACGTGGTGGTGCGGCTGCCGAACGGCTACGACACGCCGCTGTCCGAGACGCCATTGTCCGGTGGTGAGGCGCAACGGCTCGGGCTCGCGCGGGCGGTCGCACGGGAGCCGCGGGTCTTGGTGCTGGACGACGCCACGGCGAGCCTGGACACGGTGACGGAGTCCACTGTGGAGCGTGCACTGGAGTCCGCTTTGCCCGGCCGGACAAGGGTTGTCGTGACGCACCGGGCCGCGACCGCGCGGCGGGCGGACCTGGTGGTGTGGCTGGAGGACGGTCGCGTGCGGGCGGTCGGTCCGCACGAGGTGCTGTGGGACGACGCGGACTACCGGGCGGTGTTCGGCTGATGGGACCGTACCTGCGGGCGTTGGCCGCTCAGCGGCGCGCGGTGCTGGCGTTGCTGGGCTGGTCGGTGGTGGAGGGCGTGCCGGCGCTGCTGTCCGGGCGGCTGGTGGGGCTGGCCGTGGACCGGGGGTTCGCGGTCGGCGACGTGCGCACGGGTGTGCTGTGGTTGCTGGCGTTCGCGCTGGTCGCGGTGCTGGGCGGGTTCGGGCTGCGACAGGTGTTCATGCGCCTGGGCGAGGTCGTGGAGCCGCTGCGGGACGCGTTGGTCGGCGTGGTGGTGCGCGGGGTCTTGCAGTCGGTGAAGCGGCAGCCCGACGCCAGTGCTGTCGCCCGGATCACCCGGCACGTCGAGGTGGTGCGCGACGCGACCGCCGGGCTGTTGGTGCAGGCCAGGGCGTTGCTGGTGACGACCTCGGCGGCGCTGGTGGGCCTGGCGACGCTGGTGTCGTCGGTGGCGTGGCTCGTGGTGCTGCCCGTGGTGGCGTCCCTGGTGCTGTTCGGGGCTCTGCTGCCGACGTTGGCGCGTGGACAGCGGGCGCTCGTGCTGGCCGACGAGCGCGCGGCCGAGGCGGCGGGGTCGGTGCTGCTCGGGATGCGGGACGTCGTGGCGTGCGGCGCGGGTCCGCGGGCGGTCGCGGACGTGCGGCGGCAGGTGGACCGGCAGGCGGCGGCGACCGTGCGGCTGGCGTGGGCGACGGCGTTGCGCGGGATCGTGATCTCGCTGGGCGGGTTCGCGCCGCTGGCGTTGCTGGTGGTGCTGGCCCCCGGGTTGGTCGCGCGGGGGTCGTTGAGCGCGGGTGAGGTGCTGGGGGCGGTCGTGTACCTGAGCACCAGCGTGCAGCCGGCGTTGCGGCGGCTCGCGGACACCGTGGGCACGGTGGTGCTACGGCTGGCCGTGGCGTTGCGGCGACTGGCTGAGGCGGCACCGCAGGTCCTTCCCCCGACGGGTGATCTCGTTCCGGGGAGTGGTGAGATCGAGTTGCGGAGGGTGACGTTCGGGTGGGGTGCGGGCGTGCCGGTGGTGCGGGACCTGTCGTTGACGTTGGAGCCCGGTGCGCACCTGGCGGTCGTGGGGCCGAGCGGGATCGGGAAGTCGACGTTGGCCGGGCTGATCACCGGGTTGGTGGCGCCGCACTCCGGTGACGTGCTGTTCGGCGGGGTGCCGGTGGGGGCCGTGGAGCCTTCGGTGCGGCACTCGCGGATCGCTCTGGTGCCGCAGGAGACGTACCTGTTCACCGGGACCGTGCGGGAGAACCTGGCCTTGTTCGCCCCTTCGGCGTCGGATGCTTCGTTGATGGCGGCGGTGTCGGCGGTCGGTGCCGACGACGTGGTGCGGCGGTTGGGCGGGTTGGACGGGGTCGTGGGGCACGGCGGCGGTGGGTTGTCGGCCGGTGAGGCGCAGTTGCTGGCCGCCGCGCGGGTGTACGCGTGCCCGGCGGACGTGGTGGTGCTGGACGAGGCGACGTCCAACCTGGACCCGGCGGCGGAGGCCGTGGTGGAGCGGGCGTTCGCCGAGCGGGGCGGGGTGCTGGTGGTCGTCGCGCACCGGCTGTCGTCCGCTTTGCGTGCTTCGTCGGTGTTGGTGATGGACGGGGGCGAGCCGCTGCTGGGTGCTCACGAGGAGTTGCTGGGCCGTTCGGCGGCGTACCGGGACCTGATGGCGGCGTGGCAGCCGGTGGCGTGATCTACCGTTCTGCGGCGTGGACGTCTTCGAGGAGCACCGGCCGCGGTTGACGGCGGTGGCGTACCGGATGCTGGGTTCGCTCGCCGACGCGGACGACGCCGTGCAGGAGACGTGGCTGCGGTACTCGCGCACTTCCGAGGTGGAGAACGTCGCGGCCTGGCTGACGACCGTGGTGAGCCGGGTGTGCCTGAACATGCTGCGGACGCGGGAACGGCGGCGGGAGTCACTGGGGGTGACCGTGCCGGACCCGGTGATCAGTGGGCCGGACGAGGACGTGGCACAGGCCGATGCCGTCGGGTTGGCGCTGATGGTGGTGCTGGACACGTTGTCGCCGGCTGAGCGGGTGGCGTTCGTGCTGCACGACATGTTCGCCGTGCCGTTCGAGGAGATCGCTGCCTTGGTCGAGCGGTCGACGGCTTCCGTGCGACAGCTGGCTTCGCGGGCGCGGCGGCGGGTGCGGGCCGCGGCTCCGGTGCCGGACGCGTCGGTGGCGCGGCAGCGGGAGGTCGTGGACGCCTTCTTCGCGGCGACGCGGGAGGGGTCGTTGGAGGCGTTGGTGGCGGTGCTGGACCCGTCGGTGGTGCTGCGGTCGGACGGCGGGGTGGGGTCGCGGCACACCGTGGTGCTCAGCGGGGCTTCGACGGTGGCGCGTCAGGCGGCCATGTTCGGCGGGTTGGCCGGGTTCGCGCGGCCGGCTCTGGTGAACGGGGCGGCCGGGGTGGTGGTGATCGGGGCGCAGGGGGTGTTGTCGATCATGGGGTTCGGCGTGGTCGAGGGGCGGATCGTGTCGATCGACGTGATCGCGGACCCGGCGCGGCTGGCGGGGTTCGACCTGTCGGCGGTCGGCAGCTGAGAGCGGCGGCTCGGCGGCGCTGCGGCTCGGCGGCGGCACTGCGGGCGGCGGGCCCGGCTGTGGCACTGCGGGCGGCGGGGCGGCAGCGGCACTGAGAGCGGCGGCCCGGCGGCCTGGCGGCGGCACTGCGGGCGGCTCGGCACTGCGGGCGGCCCGGCGGCGGGGCGGCGGCTCGGCGGCGGAGCTGTGGGCGACGGCTGATGTGGGGCTGGGCCGGGCGTGGGTGGGGAAGTAGGCGCCGGATGCCTGGCGCGCAAACGTTTGCCGGCGCTCGATCCGGGCCGGAGTCGCGAGCGGGCGCGCGGGCCACGGCCCCCGGTATCCATTTTACCCGTGGGGTACGACAGATCCGGGGGGCGTGGCGGTCAGCCGACTCGGTGGAGCCAGGTCACCGGGGCGCCGTCGCCCGCTCGCCTGAACGGTTCCAGGGCGTCGTCCCAGGCCGCGCCCAGGATCTCGTCGACGCCGTGTGCGAAGGACTCGCCGCCCCGGCTTCTGGCCGCCAGGGTGCGCAGCTGGTCCTCGGAGACCACGATGTCGCCGTTCGCGCTCGTCCGCGCGTGCCACAGGCCCAGGACGGGCGCGAAGCAGTAGCGGACGCCGTCGACGCCGGGGCTCGGGTCCTCCGTGACCTCGAACCTCAGCATCGGCCACGCCCTGAGGGCGGCCACGAGTCGGGCGCCTGTGCCGGCCTCGCCGGTCCAGGCCGCCTCGGCGCGCAACTGCCCGGGCGCCGCCGGTTGGGCCGCCCACTTGAGGTCTGCCCGCTCGCCGAGGGTGCCCGAGATCGCCCACTCGACGTGCGGACAGACCGCAGACGGCGACGAGTGGACGTAGACCACGCCACTGGTGCTGCCACGGGTGCTCACGTTGACCTCCGCTGCTCGACGAGGGACGTCTTCCCCTACGGCCTGTCGAGTGTGCTGCGGACGATCTTGCGAATTCCCGACCCGGTCATTCTGCCCGCGATCGCAGCGGTCCGCCAGAAGAACCAGCACGTTCATCACCCGGCCGGGTCAGATACAGGACTTTAGACCCTGAAACGCGACCCTGCGGCCCACGTCAAGCGGCCGCAGGGTCACTTTCCGAGATCAACCCGACACGGTGGAGTGATCCACTCGCCAGGTCACAGCGCGCGCAGCGCGGTGACCGCCGCCACCACATCGACCAGGCCCGTGCCGCGGTCGAAGCTGCTGGTGTACGCGCCGGCCGGCACGTAGCCGCCGCCGTACTTGTACGCGCTCGCCTTCAGCGCGGCCTCGACCTGGCCGGGCGTCGCGGACGGCCTGGCCTGGAACAGCTGGGCCACGATCCCCGCGATGTGCGGAGCGGCCATCGACGTGCCGGAGATCGTGTTGTAGGTGCCGAGGTCGAGCAGGCCGGGGCCGTTCTGGGGCTTCAGGCCGGTCGCGCAGATCACCAGGTACGGGCGGCACGCCGAGGTGATGTTCTCGCCCGGCGCGGAGATGTCCGGCCAGGTGGACTGGTCGGTCGCGAGACCGCGCGAGGAGTAGTCGGACACCGTGCCGTCGCGGGTGCCGGTGTCCTGGTCGTTGTAGGAGGCGACGGAGATCACGCCGGGCGCCGGGTCCTGGCCGGGCGGGTTGGACAGGCTGGTGGTCCCGTCGCCGCCGTCGTTGCCGTTGGCCCACACGGTCACCACGCCCTGCGCCGCGAGCGCCCGCTGGAGCTTCGCGGTGGCCGAGTTCGGGTCGAACGCGCCGCCGCCGACCGGGCCGTAGGAGTTGTTGACCACCTTGATCGGCGGGCACGTCGAGGCCGGCACGCCCGCGCCGCACGGTGCCGCGTGGTTCTCCAGCACCCAGTTCAGCGCCGCGTCCGCGCCGAGGATCAGCAGCGCCGCGCCGGTGGAGATGACGACGGCCTTCGCGCCGGGGGCCGCGCCGCGCACGACCGTCCCGTCGGTGAGCTTCACGTCGCTGCCCACGGCGATGCCGGTGACGTGCGTGCCGTGGCCGCCGACGGACAGGGTGTCGGTGTCGACCGACGTCGGCACGTCCACGATGCAGCCGGTGCTGGTGGACGACTCGTCCACGCACAGGCTCTTGAGGTTGCGGACGACCTTCGTCTGCCCGCTCGCGGTCTTGAACGCGGGGTGCGTCGGGTCCACGCCGGAGTCGATGACCGCGACGGTGACGCCGCTGCCGTCCAGGGCGAGGCCGTTGGCGCCGGTCAGGGTCTGGCGCGCTTCCAGGCCGCGGGTGGCGGTGTGCGAGGTGGAGCCGGTGAACCGGATCGGCTGCTCGGCCTCGACGTAGGTCACGCCGGGCACGGCCCGCACGGCGGCGATCTTCGCGGCGCTGCCGCGCGCGGCGACGACGCCGATGCGGTCGAACGACGTGACGCGGGTCAGGCCGGCCTCGGTGACCGCGCGTTCGGCGGCGGCCAGGTCGGTGCCGTGCACCAGGACGGTGCCGGAGTAGGTGGAGCTGAGCAGGGCCGAGACGGGTGCGAGGAGACCGGCGTCGGCGGAAGGGGCCGCGACTACCGAGAGTGCCAGGACTCCCGCGGCGGCGAGGGCGGCTTTGCGCATGGCGATCAAACCTCCGGTGCAGGGTTGAGCAATCCGTCTAACGATCGACGCCCGTTCCGGTGATGGCGGTCACTGAAAGTGCTAACTCGCGATCCAGGGGACCGGCCGGGCGGCGCCGGCGCTACGGTGTTCGTCCGTGTGGAACGGTGGGATCTCGTGCGCTTGATCAAGCTCGGTACCGAGCCCTCGGAGGTCGGTGCCGACGTCCGGGCCGCGCTCAGCACGTGGGGTCTCGGTGACTCCGTGCTGGGCGGTGTCGCGCTGCTCGGCGTCACCCCGCCGGACAGCCCGCGCCCGCTGGACGCCGTGGTCGTGCTGCCCCGGGGCGTGCTCGTGGTGGTCGGCGTGGACCTGCCCGACCCCGCCATGCGCCTGGAAGCGCCCCTGTCGGGCCGGTGGACGATCGACGGCTGGCCGCTGACCCGCCCGGACGGCGCCACCAACCCGGCCGCCGAGGCGCTGGAGGCCAGCGCCGCCGTCACCCGCCGCATCCAGGACATGCGCGGCGAACCGCTGCCCGTCGCCACCGTCGTCGCGGTCGGCCCGTACGTGGGCCAGGTCGTGCAGCCGACCGTGGACCTGAACCGGGGCGTGCGCGTCCTGCACCCGAAGCCCACGACCCTCCTGGCCGCCGCCCGGGAGCTGGCCACCAGCGACCGACCGTGCTCGGCGGGCCACGCGGCCAAGCTGCTGGCCGTCCTCGCCCCCACCGGCACCCCGCCCGCGACCCGCGACCTGGTGACCGAGGGCTTCCCGGACGCGGCGACGGACCTGGCGTCGGCCAGCACGATGCTGCTGCCCCGCGTCGCTCCCGCGCCCCAGCGCCCGAAGTGGCTGCCTTACGCGGCGGCCGGCGTCGTGGCGGTCGTGCTGGTCGTGGTGCTGTTGGCGCTCCTGTCCTCCGGCGGCACTCCGGAGGCGGCCTCCTCCACCAGCGCCGCACCCCAGCCGACGACCGTGGTCGTGGACGGGCGCAACTACCTGCCCAAGGGCGCGGAGAAGACCGAGAAGTGCGCCGAGCACGCGTTCGGCGACGTCCAGGTGTGGCTGGCGGGGCACATGTGCCTGCAACTGAAGCGCGCGGTGTACGAGACCACAATGGACGGTCGCAAGGTCGGCATCGCGGTGGCGGAACTGAACCTGCCGGACGGCACCCGGGCCGCCGAACTGCACGCCGTGACCGCGGCGGCCGGCACGGGCGGCATCACCCCGCTGGTCAAGGAGGGCAAGGCCTGGCCGGGCGGCCCGAACACCTTCGACCGCTCCGCGATGAAGACGATCGTGAAGGACTCTCAAGTCCGGATCACGCAAGCGGTGTGGTCCGAGGGCGAATCCGACTCGGCCGACCCGCAGCTGGTCGCACTCGCCCAACAAGCCATGCGCCTGCCGGCCACGCAGTGAGCCCGGAGCAGCGGTGAAGACCCCGTAACACCGCGTCGGTGGCCGGCGATTCCGTCGACAACGAAGATCGGCGATCGGCGGTGGCATGTCGGTAGTGCATTCGATCGACCTGACCGTTACCCACAACGACGTCTTATACGTCTCCCAACAGATCCAACGCGATCTCTTGAAGATGAGCGAGTGCTATCCCCACCTGCTCAGTTACAAGCGGATCACCGAACTCAACATCGGCATCAGCACTCTGCTGATCAACGACGCGGTGCACACCATCGGGTTCTCGATCCACGACCCCGCCGACCGGGACCTCGTCTACCACGAACTCCGGTACACCATCTCGTACACGGGTGTGGGACCGCGCGGGGGCGTCGGCGGCGCGACGATCACCAAGCTGTACATCCCGGCCACGGCGAGGTTCTCGGCCTGGGTCCGCTGGAGCAGCTCCATGCGGGCGCTGCCGGTCGCGAAGCAGAAGCAGGTCGTCGCGGGCACCACGTGGGGGGTGCCGGGGTCGTCCACCTTCACCGCCCGCTACGAGGGAACGACCACGACCCAGCGCTCGACGTACATGGCCGGCGCACTGGTCGCCGAAGCCGAAGAGATCAGGCGGTTCTAGATGAGCAGCATCAAGGTCGACCTGGCGGTGCGGGGACGCCCGCCGATGTCCATCGTCCTGCCCGCCCAGGAGGTCATCTCGACCACGCTCGTCGTGTCGAACACCGATCCCAGTCTGCCGACGCTGCTGTCGGTCGAGCGCATCGTCGCCAAGGTCGGGAACCTCGGCATCGCGGTCGCGGACGAGCGGGTCCTGACGGCGCTGGCCGCCATGGTGAACGAGCACTACCTCGCGGTGCGCCCGAACCTGTGGCACGACACCGAGATCCGCGTCGAAGGGGAGGTGCCGCCGAAGGGCGCCGACGCCGAGAGCTTCCGCGCGGTGGGCGCCCTCCGCGCACCGGTCCTGCACTCGGCCGAGACGATCATGCGCAGCGGGCACCCGGTGGGCAGCCCGCAGCGCCGTGCCGAGGAGACGCGGCTGGTCGACACGGTGAACGCGACCATCGTCCAACAGCGGTCGATCTGGGACAGATGGCCCGGCCAGGTCGCCAAGTACGTCGCGGGCACCCTGCTGTCCCCCATCATCACCGCGTTGATCGGGGTCCCACTGCTCGACCTGGCCAACTACGCGCTGGCCGGCGTCAACCGGATCGTCTGACTCGGAAGGTGCTCGCGTGACCGCGAAACTCCACTTCACCCCACCCACCGGAGCACCGGACCTGCGGCCGATCGCGGACGCGCTGCGCCGGCAGCTGAGCGGGGTGCACCTGGAGCCGACCGCCGTCGGCACCGTCTTCCGCGTCACGCTCGGCTCCGGCGAGTCCGTCGACGTGCGCCTGTCCGCGGTGCCGGTGCCGGGAACCGTCAACGGTCGCAGCACGATCGAGTTCGAAGCCGCCAACGCCCTGCCCGCCGCCCGCTCCACGGCGGTTCCCCAGCCGATCGCGGACCACCTCGCGCACTACCTCTCCGCGGCGGCGGTCGCGCCGGCCGGACCCGGCGGTGCGGCCGAGGACGGCGTGCGCCGCCTGCGCGGAGTGCCCGGACAGGCCGTCGTCTCCGACATCGCGACCCGGCTGCGCGGAGCCGACTCGGTGCGGCGGTGGGCGGCCCGCCACCACGGGTCGGCCGACCTCGGCGCCCTCCGCGCGATCACCGACAGCACGTCGCTGATCCTGCTCAGCGGCGACCCCGGAACGGGCAAGTCCGCGTTGATGCGGCAGGCGGCACCCGCGTGCGCCGCGGTCCTCGGCGAGGACGTCATGTTCCTCCAGCTCAACGAACGACTCCGCGGCCAGGGCATCCAGGGCCGGGCGGGCAGCGAGCTGACGGCCGCCATCCAGACGATCGCCGACGTGTCGGAGCAGTACGCGCTGCCCACGATCGTGTTCCTGGACGAGGCCGACGCGGTCGCCAGCTCACGCGGTTCCGACGACATCGGTTCCGGCGCGCAGGAGAACCTCGCGATCGTGGACGGACTCATCGTCGCCATCGACCGGGTCGCCCACCGGGACGGCGCACGGGTCGTCTTCGTGATGGCGACCAACCTGGTCGACCGCATCGATCCGGCCATCCTGCGCCGGGCTTCGGTCTACTCGTTCGACCGTCCGGACGCCGCGGCCCGGCGCGAGATCGTGCACGACCTGCTGGGGGACGTGCTGGACGGCCCCGCGCTCGACCGGCTCGACCTCGCCCTCGCCCGCTCCGGGCTGCCGCTGACCGCCGCGGACATCGCCGGCCAGGTCGTGGCCAGGGCGGTCAGGGAAGCATCCGCCCTGGACGCTCCCCTGCGGCTCGAGCGACTGGTCGAACTGGCGACGCAGGCGGTGGCGAGTTCGCCCGTGCGCCGGGCGTGACCACAGTCGGCGGGCGGTGGTGGGGTCAGCGGCCGGTGCGGGCCAGGCCGATGGCGATGAGGCCGAACGTCACGTGCAGCACGATCGCCAGACCCGCCACCGTGCTGGTCATCTCCGTCCCCGGCTGCCCCGCCAGCGCACCGCACGAGAACAGCCACCCCGCGACCGCCACCCCGAAACCCGCCGCCAGCCACGTCCGAGGCACGTGCGCCAGGCACAGCAACGCGTGGCTCCGCGCCCGCAGCAACGTGTAAGCCACCACCGGCAGGACCAGGAATCCCGGCAAATACACCAAAATAGGCGCGAAACACGGCCCGCTCGGCACGAACGTCGTCCCGATGACCACCGCGCACCAGAGGACCGCGCCGGTCGCGAGGGCCACGGTTCCTCTGGTCACCTCCGGCAGTGTAATGAGACGGAGCCGCAATTCTCGGAGGTGACGCCTGATGGCGCACCGCGCCTACGGCACTCGGCGTACCCCTGTGCACACAACGAAACGGCAGGTGCACCGAACGTCAGAGCCCATACGCCTCAAGCAACCGCAGCCACACCTCGCTGATCGTCGGGTACGCCGGCACCGCGTGCCACAACCGGTCCACGGTGATCTCCCCGACGATCGCGACCGTCGCCGCGTGCAACAACTCCGCGGTGTCGGGTCCGGCGAACGTCACGCCCACCAAGGTCCGCTTCCGCTCGTCCACGATCATGCGCGCCTTGCCCTTGTACCCATCGGCGTGCAGGGACGACCCGGCGACGGCGATGTCCAGGTCCACCACCCGCACGTCCAGGCCGGCGTCACGCGCCTGCGCCTCGGTCCACCCGACCGCCGCGACCTCGGGATCGGTGAACACGACCTGCGGGACGGCCGTGTGGTCGGCGGTGGCCACGGACGCCGTCCACGGCTGGGGGTTCTGGGCGCCGGTCACCACGGCCGTGCCGACCGCGCGGGCCGCGTACTTGCCCTGGTGGGTGAGCAGGGCGCGGCCGGTCACGTCGCCCGCCGCGTACAGCCAGTCCACGCCCTCGACGCGGCCGGTGTCGTCGACGGGCAGCGCGTCGCCGGCGGTGAAGCCGAACTGCTCGACGCCGAGGTCGAAGGTCGCGGGCTGCCGCCCGGTGGCCACCAGCAGCTTCTCGCCCGACACGGACGAACCGTCCGAAAGGGACAGCGTCACCGATCCGTCCACACCGGACACACCGGTCGCCTTCACGCCCGTGCGCAGCACGACGCCGTCCTCGCGCAACCCGTCTGCCACCAGGTCGCCCGCGAACGCCTCGAACTTCGGCAGCGGCCGTTCGCCGGACACCACCAGCGTCACCGCCGACCCCAGCCGCGCCCACGCCTGCGCCATCTCGACGCCGACCACCCCTCCGCCGAGCACCACCAGCGACGACGGCACCTCCTGCGCCGAGGTGGCCTCCCGCGAACCCCAGTGCTCGACGTCCGCGAGACCGGGCAGGTTCGGCGTGCGGGGCACGCTGCCGGTGCACACGATCACGGCCCGCCGGGCGGTCAGGACGCGACCCCCGACCTCGACGGTCCGCTCGCCGGTCAGCCGCCCGCGCCCGCGCACCACCTCGATGCCCGCGCCGACCGCCCAGTCGACCTGGCCGGAGTCGTCCCAGTTCGACGTGAACTCGTTGCGGCGCTTGAGCACCGCGGCGGCGTCCAGCCGCTCGCCCACCGGCACGCCGGGCACGCGGCGCGCGGCGGCCAGCGCGTGACCGGGGCGCAGCAGGGCCTTGCTGGGCATGCACGCCCAGTACGAGCACTCGCCGCCCACGCGCTCGGCCTCCACCAGGGCGGTCCGCAGCCCGCCGGCGGCGGTCCGGCCGGCGGCGTTCTCCCCCACCGGTCCGCCGCCGATCACGATCACGTCGTAGGTCTGGTCGCCGTCTGCCGCACGGGATTCGCTCACCGTGCCACCCCACACCACCCGGACCGGCGGAGCAAGTCACGCGGCGATCGGCCCGGGAGGGCGGTGGGTCACGGGGACCGGACACAGCCCCCGCGACATGGTCAAGCAGGGTCGAACACGCCGGCGAGCATGCGCATGATCACGCCGTCGGCGGTGCGGAGGACCACCGACCGCTCGTCGGGCGCCACCCGCTCGGCGAGCTTGAACAGGGCGTCCGCGGTCTGGGTCGCCATGCGGAAGGTCAGGGCCACGGGCGCGTCGCCGCGCACCGAGAAGCGGCCGACGAACAGCTCGCGCAGCCGCTCGGCCATCAGCTCGTACTGGTCGACGCTCGCGTCGAGCCGGTGGCCGTCGAACAGGTCGCTGAACCGCACCCGGCCGAACCCGGGCATCTCGACGAGCATGCGCAGGTAGACCGCGACCACCTGCTGCACCGCTTCCCGCCAGTTCGCGGACAGCCCGCCATCGGTGAACAGGGTTTCCACCCGGGCCAGGTACTCCTCCATGCCGCGCAGCGCCAACGCGTGCACCACGGAACGCTTGTCCGGGAAGTATTGGTAGAACGAACCGATTGGCACGCCGGCCAACTCGACGATCCGGGCTGTGGTGATGTCGTCGTAGTCGTACTGGTTCAGCAACTGGGCGCACGCGTCGACAATGGCGGTCACCGTCGCGGCGCCCCGCTGCTGCACAGGCTGACGGCGCATCACCTTGGCTAAGCGGTTTTCGGCGGGATTTTCATGCACGCGGACATCTTGATGGATACGGACCGGTAATCCCAAACACAGGATTGGCGACAGCTTCATCACGGATCGTCGCACGTCTGCGCAGGACTGCGGACTGCCATGTGAGAAACGCTCATCTTGTATGACAACCGCGCCGAAAAGACCAGGTGCAAAGCCCGCGCACACCTGAACAATTGGGTATGAAACGATTCTCCGCCGGAGGAATCGCCGGCGGACCCGGCCGGGCGGCGCTAGCCCGACCGCGGACGCGAACTCGTCGGCACCGGTACCGGGTCCGGTCCCCGCTGCTGCGGCAATGCGCGCCCGATCCCGTCCGGCAAGTCCTCTTTCCGTTCAGAACGCGGGCGCGGCGGCCGGGTGACATAGGGGCGCAGCAATCCGGCGACCACCAGTCCGGGCGCGATCAGCGGCACCACGGCGGACAGCGCGAGGGCGGTCGCGGCGGCCCGGCCGACGTCCCGGGGGATCAACGCGATCCGGTCCACGACGAACGCCCGCCGCCCCGGGATCGACGCCAACCCCACCACGGCCAGGAACACGGCGAGCGCGAGCAGCGCCCGGTGCACCGCGCCGTACCCGACGGACTCCGCCGCCGCCATCACCGCCAGCCACCCGCCCAGCGCGGGCGCCTGCCGCCGGGCGGTCGTCATCGCCCACAGCAGCCCGCCGACCGGCGCCAGCCAGCCGGTGCGGCCCGCGCACCACGCGTCCACCGCCTCCAGCCACCCCACCGGGACCCCGGCCCACGCGACCGGCGCGGCCACGACGTCCAGCGGGCTCGGCGCGCCGAACGGCTGGCCCACCACCCACGCCAGCGACCACACCGACACCACGACCGCGAGCCCGAGGTGCCACGGCGACCGGTCGACCGCGCAGCGGCACAGCCGGACCAGTTCCCGGCGCTGCTCCTTCACCCCCTCCACCCTGCCGGGTTCAGCGGCCGGCCGGATCCGCCTTCACCCGCGTGCCTCCGGTTTCCCGCTCTTCGGGTGCCCCGGCCCTCACCCGGCGTGCCGCGAGCGCCGCGCCGATGTGCTGGAGGTCGCCCGGATTGCCCGGATCGAGACCGGTCAGCGCCACGATCCGACGCAGCCGGTAGTCGACGGTGTTGGGGTGGACGTGCAGCAAAGCCGCAGTTCTGCGGCGATTCAGGCCCTCGGCGAGGTAGAGCTCCAGGGTCGGCAGCAGGTCCGGGTTGTCGTCCAACGGGTCCAGCAGCGCGGCCAGACCCGCGGTCGCCGGGGTCAGCCGGCCCAGCTGGTACTCCAGCAGCACGTCCGCGAGCCGGTACAGGCCCGGCGGACGGCCCAGCCGCAGCACCACGTCCAGCACCTCGCGCGCCCGCTGGTGGGCGGCGGGCAGCTCGGCCGTCGCCGCCCGCTCCCACGCCGCCCGCACGTCCACCACCGCCTGGAGCCGCCGCACCAGCCCGGCCACGTCGGCTTCCGGCGGCAGCACGGCCACGCCGCCGCGCGCGTCGACCGAGTTCGGCCCGACCGGGTCCAGCTCGGCCTGCACGCGCCGGACCCTGCGCCGGGCGGCGATCTGCGCGCCGGTGCCCGGCGTCGCCTCGTCCGGGTGGGTGGCGAAGGCGAACACCACCACGACGTGCGACGGCCCGACCCGCGCGGCCGTGGGACGCCCCTCCAGCAGGGCGGACAGCAGCTCGCGGCGCGCTTCCCGCTCGTGGCCGACGATCGTCTGCCGCTCCTCGGCGTACGCGGTGGCCACCACGGACACCGCCACCTCCTGGTAGCGCAGCACGAGGTCGGTCGCGGCGAGCGCGTCGGCGAGGTCGTCGGGGCGGGCGTCGGCGAGCACGGCGTGCCACATCACCCGCAGGCCCATGCTGTACGCGGCGAGCACCGCGCCCAGCGGCACGCCCTCGGCGGCGCGCACGGCGGCGGACTCGGCCAGCTCCCCCAGCTCGTCCACGCCGGGCACCTCGCCGGTGCGCAGCATCCGCGCCACGATCCGCAGGTTGGCGGCGGTGATCCGGGTGATGTCGCCGTCCAGCTCCTCGCGCGGCAGGGCCGCGTAGAGCGGTATCTCGGCGGTGAACCGCGTGACCAGGTCGCGCGCAATCACCCGGTGCGGTGTCAGCCGTGCGTGGATCGGCTGACCGTTGATGGTCAGGTTGTGACGGGTCACAACAGCTCCTCGTCGAGTCTGCGTGAACTCCCAGGTGTCCGGACGTGCTGTAGGCCACATCATGTCACCGGACCCATTTGCGACTACGCGAAGGAGGCGATCGTGCGCAGGCTGCTACCGGCGTTGTTGGCGGCGATGTCGATCACCTGGGCGGGGACGGCCGCAGCCGCGCCCGCCGAGCTGGGGAACGCGGAGCTGGAGTACGTGGCGCTCGGCGACTCCGCCGCCGCCGGACCGCTCATCCCCAACCAGGAGCTGATGGACCTGGGTTGCCTGCGCTCGACGCGCAACTGGCCGAGCGTCCTCGCGGCGCGGCTGGGCGCGACGACGTTCCGGGACGTGAGCTGCTCCGGGGCGACCACCGAGCACCTGACCACGTCCCAGCTGACGTTCACCGGTCCGCAGCCGCCCCAGCTCGACGCGCTCACCCCGACGACCGACCTGGTCACGCTCACCATCGGCGGCAACGACATCGGCCTGGTCGGCGTGGCCCTGGGCTGCATCAACGCGCTCCCCGAGCCGCTGGGGTTCTCGTGCAAGGACCGGCTCACCGCCGGCGGTGACCAGATCGCGGCGAAGATCGACGCCTACGCGGCCGAGTTCGGCGCGGGCCTGGACGCCATCCGGGCACGGGCGCCGCAGGCGGAGATCGTCGTCGTCGGGTACGGCACGTACATCCGGCCCGGCGGGTGCCACCCGAAGGAGCCGATCTGGGCGCGCGACGCCGACTACCTCCAGGGGTCCGTGCACCGGCTGAACACCGTGCTGGGCAAGGTGTCCGCCGACCACGGCGCCCGGTTCGTGGACATCGAGCCGCCGAGCGTGGGTCACGACGTGTGCGCGCCGATCAGCGAGAAGTGGTTCGAGGGCCTGCTGCCGACCTCCGTCGCCGCTCCCCTGCACCCGAACGCGCGGGGCATGGCGGGCATCGGCGGGTTCATCGCCGGTTCGCTCGAAAGCCGCCTGTGAGGGTCTCGTACACCTGGTAGACGCCGCTGTGGTCGTCGTCGCCGAGCCCGAGTGCGCACATCGCGGCGTACAGCTGCTCGACGGCGGCGGTCACCGGCAGCGGCACTTGCGCCTGCCGTGCGGCCTCGGTGGCGAACCCGAGGTCCTTGAGCTGGTGCCGCGCCTTGCCGCCGGGCGCGAAGTCGTGCCGGACCCACTTGTCCCGCTTGACGTCGAGGGCGGTGCTGCCCGCGAGCCCGCCCGCGAGGACGTCCAGCAGCGCTTCGGCGTCCAAGCCTTGGGCTTGTGCCAGGGCGAGTGCCTCGGAGATCCCGGTGAGGGTCGTCGCCACCACGATCTGGTTGCACGCCTTGGCCAACTGGCCGGACCCCAGCGGCCCGAGGTGCCGCACGGTGTCGCCGAGCACGTCGAAGTAGGGCTTGAGCCGCAGGACGTCCTCGGCGTGACCGCCGACCATGATGCTCAACGTGCCCGCGTCGGCCCCCACGTCCCCGCCGCTGACCGGCGCGTCCACCAGCCGCACGCCTTCGTCGTGCAGCCGCGCGCCGAGCTCCCGGACGCCTTCGGGCGAGTGGGTGCCCATCACGACCAGCAGCGGCCTGTCGACTTCGCGCTCACGCCAGCCCGCGAGCAGCCCGTCTTCCCGGTCCAGCACGGCTTCGACGTCCGGCAGGTCGGGCAGCACCGTGATCACGACGGGCAGCGCGGCTTCCGCCGGGGTGTCGACGGCCGTCCCGCCCGCCGCGCGCACCTCGCCGTCCCGGCCGGGCGTGCGGTTCCAGACGGTGACCGGGAAGCCGGCGCGGGCGAGGTTGCGGGCCATCGGCCGCCCCATCGCGCCGAGGCCGAGCACGGAGACGGGGTCGTGGCGCATGGTCAGCCATCCTCGCGCGGATGCGGGTGAGCCACCAACCGGGAGTCGGAACACGTGGGCGCGGCGGCCGGGCACCGTGTAGATTGGTCGTTCTGCGCGCACAGGGAGAAGTCAGGCGAAAAGCGGCACAGCCTGATAAAACACGCTATCCAGAAATGAGGCACGTTGTCAAGCCCCTCCGATGACCTCCGGCTCGCGGAAATCGAGTCGGAGCAGGAATACGTGTCGATGCTGTACGGAAGGCTGGACGACCTCCGCGAACTCAGCTCCAAGCGACTGGCCGGCGCGCTGCGGGAAACCGGCGGAACGCACCAGATGCGCTCCGAGCGGGACACCTCGGTGGCCATGTACTCCGACCAGCTGGCCCAGTACAGCGCGGTCGAGAACGGGTTGTGCTTCGGGCGCCTCGACTTCCACGAGGGTGAGCGCTTCTACATCGGCCGGATCGGCTTGTTCGACGAGGACAAGGAGTACGAGCCGCTGCTGATGGACTGGCGGGCGCCCGCCGCGCGGCCGTTCTACCTGGCCACCGCCGCCGCGCCGGAAGGGGTTCGTCGAAGGAGACACCTGCGGACCAAGCAGCGCAAGGTGGTCGGGTTCGACGACGAGGTCCTGGACATCAACTCCGTCGACCCCACCCGCCACGAGGGGCTGACCGGCGAGGCCACCCTGCTCGCCGCGGTCAACGCCAGCCGCACCGGCCAGATGGGCGACATCGTCGCCACCATCCAGGCCGAGCAGGACAAGATCATCCGCACCGAGCTCAACGGCGTCGTCGTCGTGCAGGGCGGTCCGGGCACCGGCAAGACCGCGGTCGCGCTGCACCGCGCCGCCTACCTGCTCTACACGCACCGCCGCCAGCTGGCCAAGCGCGGCGTCCTGGTCGTCGGCCCGAACACGACGTTCCTGCGCTACATCGGGCAGGTGCTGCCGTCGCTGGGCGAGACCGGCGTGCTGCTGTCCACCGTGGGCGAGCTGTTCCCGAACCTGACCGCGACCGGCCGCGAGCCCGCCGAGACCGCCGCGCTCAAGGGCCGCATCGAGATGGCCGACGTCGTGGCGCACGCGGTGAAGGACCGGCAGGAAGCGCCCGCGCTGGTGGAGATCCCGTTCGAGCAGGACGTGCTCAAGCTGGACCGCCGGGCGATCACCGCCGCCCGCGGCCGGGCCCGCCGCACCCGCCGCCCGCACAACGAGGCCCGGCGCACGTTCCTGCGCGAGATCATCTCCGCCCTCGCGTCCCAGGCCGTGGCCCGCCTCGGCCGGCACCTGCTGGACCAGGCCGACATCGACGACATCCGCCGCGAGCTGCGCGAGGACCCCGAGGTCCAGGCGGCCGTGGAACGCCTGTGGCCGACGCTGACCCCGCAACGGCTCCTCGAGGACCTCTACGCCACCCCGAAGCTGCTCGCCAAGGCCACGCCCAAGCTGTCCCCGGAGGAACGCGCCCTGCTCGCCCGCCCGCGCGGGTCGGCGTGGACCCCGGCCGACGTGCCGCTGCTGGACGAGGCCGCCGAGCTGCTCGGCGAGGACGACACCGAGGCCAAGGCCCGCGCGGAGCGCCAACGCCGCCAGGCGATCGACTACGCGCAGGGCGTGCTGGACATCCTCGACCTGGAGGACGACGCCGACCCCGAGATCCTGATGGCCACCGACCTGGTCGACGCCTACCGGCTGGCCGAGCGGCACGGCGTGGAGCGCTACGAGACCGCGGCCGAGCGCGCGGCGGCGGATCGGACGTGGACGTTCGGGCACATCATCGTGGACGAGGCGCAGGAGCTGTCCCCGATGGCGTGGCGGACGCTGATGCGCCGCTGCCCCAGCAAGTCCATGACGGTCGTCGGCGACATCGCCCAGACCGGCGACATCGCGGGCGCGTCGTCGTGGCACGAGGTGCTCTCGCCGTACGTGATGGACCGCTGGAAGCTCACCGAGCTGACGGTCAACTACCGCACGCCGTCGGAGATCATGGCCGTCGCGGCGGACGTGCTGGCGAGCGTGGACCCGGACCTGGTGCCGCCGACGTCGGTCCGCGACAGCGGGCACGAGCCGTGGAGCGCGAAGGTGTCCTCGGCGGAGTCGGCGCTGCCCGAC
The DNA here is from genome assembly GCF_003634995.1 of Saccharothrix variisporea. Lineage (GTDB taxonomy): Bacteria > Actinomycetota > Actinomycetes > Mycobacteriales > Pseudonocardiaceae > Actinosynnema > Actinosynnema variisporeum. The sequence continues at coordinate 3,556,797 of NZ_RBXR01000001.1, forward strand.
CTGGTCGCGGAGGAGGTCGCGGCCATCGGGGACGGCAAGCTGGCGGTGATCGTGCCCGCCGCGCGGGTCGCGGAGCTGCGCGCGGTCGTGCCGGGCGCGTCGGACGACCTCGACGCGCAGGTCGTCGTGCTCGGCGTGGTCGACGCCAAGGGCCTGGAGTTCGACTCCGTGCTCGTGGTGGACCCGGCGGGCATCCTCGCCGAGTCGCCACGCGGCGCGAGCGACCTGTACGTGGCGCTGACCCGGGCCACGCAGCGGCTGGGCGTCGTGCACGAGGGCGAGCTGCCGGCCGTGCTGGACCGGCTGGCTCAGAGGTCGGCGAGCACCGTGTAGCCCAGGAGGGCCGCGCCCACCCCGGCGACGACGCTGATCACGACGTTGGCGACGGCGTGGAAGTGGGCGCGGTTCTCCAGCAGCCGCACGGTTTCGAAGCCGAACGTGCTGTAGGTGGTCAGGCCGCCGCAGAACCCGGTGCCCAGCAGCGCCGCCGTCGCCGGGTCGACGGCCGCGCCCGCGAGGCAGCCCAGGACGAACGAGCCCGCCACGTTCACGGTGAGCGTGCCCCACGGGAAGACGGTGTCGTGGCGGGACTGCACGAACCGGTCCACGAGGTAGCGCAGCGGCGCCCCGGCGGCCGCGCCGAGGAAGACCAGCAGGGCCGTCACGCGACCGCCCTCCGGGTCAGCGCCACGGCCAGCGCGGTCGCGCCCACGGCGGCGACCAGCGTCAGCACGAGGTAGGCGAACGCGTCCGGCACGCCACCGGGCACCAGCAGGTGCCGGAAGTCGTTGGTGTAGGTGGAGAACGTGGTGAACCCGCCCAGCACGCCGACGCCGAGGAACGGCCGCGCCAGCGGGTGCGCCCGCCACTTCTCGGTGATCAGCACCATGAGCACGCCGAGCAGCGCGCCGCCGACCACGTTGACCGCGAGCGTCGCCCACACCCCCGGCACGAGCAGGCCCACGCCGTAGCGGGCCAGGCCGCCCAGACCGCCGCCGAGGGCGATCACGGCGAGCACACCGCCGTGCGTGCGCGCCAGCTCCTGGCGTTGGGCCGGGACGTGCAGGTCGACGTCCGGGTCCACCGGTTCGGGACGCGGGTGTTCAGTGGGCACGCAGGTGGTCTACCAGGTGGTCCAAAGCGGACAGCGCGCGCACCACGTCCGCCCGCTCCCCCGGTTCCAGCTTGTCCAGCGCGGCCCCGATGCGCTTCTCGTGCGCGGCCTGCCAGACGGCCAGCTGCTCGTGCCCGTGCGGCGTCACCGACAGCCGCGCGACGCGCCGGTCGGTCGGGTCGCCGCCGCGCGCGACGAGACCGCCTTCGATGAGCTGGCCGACCAGCCCGCTGACGGTGTTCGGCGCGAGCCGCAGCTCGGCGGCGAGGTCGCCGACGCGCATCGGCGGGCGCTCCGCCAGCGTCTGGAGCAGCTCGACCTGGGCCATCGGCAGCGAGTCCCACGGCCATTCCGACCGGATGCTGGTGCGCAGGGCCCGGCGCAACCGGGTGACCACGTCGGTGAGCGTGCGTGCCTCGTCTGACATGGGCGAATGGTACTGGGGCGTCCACATCGCGGGATCCCACGCAGCGTGATCGCCGGACCATCCCCGCGTACGCCGATCAGGGACAAGCGGGCGCGGGTTCTGCCGACAGGTGTCGTCCGCTCAGTACGCTGCACCCGGGAGCAACGGGCGGACGACGGAGAGCGGTGTGGCGCGGAACGCGAACTGGGTCCCGGACGACGTGGACCCGGGCCTCGCCAGCGCCGCGCGCCTGTGCGACTACCTGCTCGGCGGCGGCCACAACTTCGCCACCGACCGCGCGCTGGCGGAGGAGCTGCTGCTCGTGCAGCCCAACGCGCGCACCATCGCCCGGCTCAACCGGGCGTTCCTGCGCCGGGCCGTGCTGCACCTGCTCGACCACGGCATCCGCCAGTTCCTCGACCTGGGCTCGGGCATCCCGACCGTGGGCAACGTGCACGAGGTGGCGCACCGGGCCGCGCCGGACGCCCGCGTGGTCTACGTCGACTTCGAGGACGTCGCCGTCGCGCACAGCCGGATGACGCTGGAGCACGTGGACCGGGCCACCATCGTGCAGGAGGACGTGACCGAGCCCGACGCCGTGCTGGCCGCCGCCCACCGCACCGGGCTGCTGGACCTCGCCGAACCGGTCGGCGTGCTGGCCGTCGGGGTGTTCCACTTCGTGCCGCCCGAACGCGACCCGGTCGGCGTCCTCGCGACCTACCGGGACGCCGTCGCACCCGGCAGCGCGTTGGCGTTGTCGCAGTTCACGTCGGACCTGCAGCCCGTGGAGATGGCGGGGGTCGTCGAGGTGATGAAGAAGAGCATGAACCCGGTCTTCCCCCGCACCCGCGCGGAGATCACCGCGCTGTTCGAGGGCTTCGAGGTCGTGCCGCCGGGCGTGGTGCCGCTGCCGCTGTGGCGGCCGGAGGCGGAGATCGCCGGGCGCGACGACCCGGAGCGGGCGGGCATCCTCGCAGGCGTCGGTCACAAGCGGTGAAGCCACGTGACACCACCGGCTAGACCCCGGCGGGAGGAGCTCGCCCGGGAGTGGATGCGGGCCGTCTACCCGACGGCCTACGTGCCGTTGTCCCCGGCGGAGATCGAGCGGTTCCTGCGCGGCCTGGTCGACGTGATCGCCGACGCCGTGCAGGCCGACCCGTTCACCGTCGAGCCGGTCGCGGTGGTCGGCGAACGGCTGGTGAAAGCGCACTTCAACGGGCCGGACACGTTGCAGCGCACGGTCGAGGTGCTCGGCCGGACCCTGCTGTTCACGCCCGAGCTGGAGGACGTGCCGCAGCTGCCGGAGAAGGTCGTCGCCATCCTGGGCAGCCTCAGCACCAGCTTCGCCATCGCCATGCGCCTGGACGCCTTCGACCAGCAGGAGGAGATCAAGCGCGCGCTGATGGCCGCCAAGACCCGCGCCGAACGGGTGGCGAAGGTCAGCGAGAGCCGGTTCCGCGAGGTGTTCACCACCGCCGCGTTCGGCATCGCGATCACCGACCTGCGCGGGGTGTGCGTGCAGGCCAACCAGGCGCTGGCCGAGATGCTGGGCACCCCGCACGCGGAGCTGCCGGGCCGCAAGCTCATCGAGGTCTTCCACCCCGACGACCGCGAGGCCCTGGCCGGGAAGTACCGGGCGGTGGGCGCGGGCCGCGTGGACCGCTTCCGCGAGCAGCGGCGACTGGTCGGCGGCGACGGCGACCCCGTCTGGGTGCACCTGGCCGTGTCCCTGCTGCGCGACGCCGACGGCGCTCCCGCGTACCACGTGACGATGGCCGAGGACGTCACCGAGCTGCACCTGCTCCAGAAGAACCTGGACTACCAGCTCCTGCACGACTCGCTGACCGGCCTGTCCAACCGGCAGCACTTCGCCACCCGGCTGGAGGCGATGCACAAGTCCGCCCCGGACGGCATCACCCTCTACCACCTGGACCTCGACGCGTTCTCCGTGGTCAACAACGGCCTGGACCACCAGGCGGGCGACGACCTGCTGCGCGAGGTGGCCCGGCGCTTGAAGAACACCTTCTCCGGCGAGCAGGCCGTGGTGGCCCGGATCGGCGGCGACGAGTTCGCGGTGGTCGTCGCCAACCGCCCGGAGACCCCCAAGGTCCCGCAAGTGGTCGAGCGGATCACCGCCGCCCTGGAAGCCCCCATGCCCAGCGGTGCCGCTCTGAGCGCCGGGATCGGCGTGGTGGACCGCCCGGCCGCTTCGTGGCCCGTGGACGAACTGCTCCGCGCCGCCAACGCCACCCTCCGCCGAGCCAAGGCGAAGGGCAAGGGCCAGTGGCAGACCTACGACCGCCCCGAGGACACCCGCTCCCGGACCTGGCTGGGCCGGGCCGCGCGGATGCCCGGCGCCCTGCGCGATTCGGAGCTCGAGGTCGAGTTCCGCCCGGTCGTGGACTTGGCGTCCAGGACCGCTGTCGGGCAGGTCGCCCGCCTGCGCTGGGACGACCTGGAGCACCGCGAGTGCGTCGAGATGGCCGAGGCGAACGGCTTGTCCTTGAAGCTGGGCCAGTGGGCGTTGCGCGAAGCCGCTGAAGCCGCTTCGGTCTGGTCGGCGGGCGCCCTGCACGTCGAGCTGTCGCCCATGCAGTCCCGTGACGAGGACCTGGTGGCCACGGTGAAACGGGTCCTGGACGAGACCGGTTTACCCGGGGCGTCCCTGCGCCTGTACCTGGACACCCGCGCCATGCTGGACGAGCCGGGTGACAACGCGGAGGTGCTGCGGGAGATGGGCATCGCCCTGGCCCTGTCCGGGTTCAACGGTGGCCAGGCGGAGCTGTCGTTGTTGGGTGAACTGCCCGTGGACGCGCTCGTGCTGGCGCCCTCGGTGGTGCGGCGGTTGGCGGTGGAGGAGGAGTCGCTGCCGCACCAGGCCATCGGCCTGATGATCAGCACCATCCGCGCCTCCGGGTACGCGGTGTACGTGCCGGACGTGCCCACGCCGGAACTCGCGGAGTGGTGGGGGAAGCGGGAAGCCGACGCCGCTTTTGGACCGTTCACCGGCGAGCCGCTGCCCGGGTACGAGCTCTGACTCTCGCTCTCAAGATCAAAAGATTGAAAGATCAAAAGATTACAAGCGGCGCTCGCCGCGCGGCAGGCCGCCAGCGGGGGGTGAAGGGCGTCGGTTCCCCCGCCGTATGGCCTGGCGGAGCCAACCACACTTCGGGCCGGGTGCCGCTAAAAATCTTGCTCGTTCCTCACAAGATTTTCGGCTACACCCGACCCGAAGTGTGGTAGCCCTTCGGGCAGGCCATACGGCGGGGGAACCGAGGCCCTCCACCTGTGGTGGTCACCACGGCACAGCGCGCTTCGCGCGCCTGGAGGGCGGGGGGTCAGTGGATGATCGGGCAGACGCCCTTGGTGTCGCCGGGGAAGAAGTTGGGCACCAGTTCGCGCTTGTCGTAGTACCGGTGGAACACGCTGGTGATCCCGCTCGACATCGGCGGCACGATCCACGTCCAGTCTGCCGGGCAGCTCCGTCCCGCCGCCTCCTCCTTCTTCAGGTGCGTCAGGAAACGGTCGGACTCGGTGTGGTGGTCGGTGATGGTCACCCCCGCCTCCGCGAACGAGTGCAGCACCGCCCGGTTCAGCTCGACCAGCACCCGGTCCCGCCACAGGGTCTGCACCTTGGACGTGTCCAGGCCCATCCGCTTGCCCAGGTACGGCAGCAGGTCGTACCGGTCGGTGTCGGCGAAGTTGCGCGCGCCGATCTCCGTGCCCATGTACCAGCCGTTGAACGGGGCCGCCGGGTAGTCCACGCCGCCGATGCGCAGGCGCATGTTGCTGATGGCCGGCACGGCGTGCCAGCGCAGGCCCAGGTCCGCCAGCCACGGGTACTCGGGGTGGCTGATCGGGACCTCCATGACCGCGTCCCTGGGCAGTTCCAGCAGGTACGGGTCGGTGTCCTCGCGTTCCACGACCAGCGGCAGCACGTCGAACGGGCCGCGCTGGGTCGGGGGGCGCCAGCCCATGCCGATGACGTGGTCGGTCAGGTCGGCGTTGCGGCGGTCGCCGAGGACGCCGCCGTCCGGGCCCCGGTAGCCCGCGTACCGGACCAGCTGCTCGTTGCGGATGCGCGGGCCGGGCTGGCCGGGCTCGTCGGGGGCGAACACGGTGATCACCGGGCGGACCTTGCCGCCGTTCGTGGCGAGCTTGAGGTGTTCGACGCACTCGTCGGCGACCTCCTTCGGGTCGCGCAGGTCCCGCAGGTCGCGGACCTTGAGGCTGCGCCAGTACAGCCGGCCGATGCAGCGTGCGCTGTTGCGCCACGCCACGCGCGCGCCGAAGGTCAGCTCGGCCTCGGTGTGCCGGTAGGTGCCGGTCGCGGCGACCTCCGCGTGGACCTCGGCCAGGCGGTGCTCGACGGGGCCGAGCTCGGGGTGCTCGGAGTGGTGCAGGCGGATGAAGTCGTCGGCCTCGGCGAGGTCGACGGTGGTGGTGCGCAGGGGGATGGCTTCAGTCGGACATGCGGGGACGGGGGCCATGGCGCGACACCGTAGTTGCACTTTCGTGGTCGGTGCACCGCCGTGTCGGGCACCCGAAGGCCGACACGCCCGGCGATCAGTGCCGCACGGTGAGTGCTTGATCCGGCAAAAGTGTGAGGAATCCTGCGAAAACGAGTGATATTGGATCGTTACCCGCTCGACTCACGCCGGTGATCCGTGATTTGCGTCACGGTGCATTTTTCACCTATCGGGTGACAGCTGTGGGGCCCGCCAAGCGGTGAAGGTGGACATGCCCCGGACGGCCGCGCTCGTCGGCAGCGCACGGAGGACGGTGTTGCGCGCGGTGACGGCGAGCGGGTGGCGCAGGTGGTGCCCGAACCGGCCGGCCAGCCGGGACATCCGGGCCACTTTTCGCCCCCGTGGCCGGCGTTCGCGGTCGTAGTGGGTCAGCGCCTCGGGAACCGTGCCGAACCGGGCCAGCGCGGACGCCAGCACCACGCCGTCCTCGATCGCCGTGCACGCCCCTTGTCCCAGGTAGGGGGTCATGGCGTGGGCGGCGTCGCCGAGCAGCGCGACCCTGCCGCGCACGTAGGACGGCGGCGGGGTGCGCAGTTCGTGGACGTCGTGGCGCAGCACGGTGTCCGGCGGGGTCGCGTCGAGCAGGGCGGGGATCGGGTGGTGCCAGTGGCCGGCCAGCCGCCGGACCTCGGCCAGGTCGGTCGACGTCCCGCCGGGCGGCGCGAGGGTGGCGGCGTACCAGTAGACCCGGCCGTCCCCCAGCGGGAGGATGCCGAACTCCGTCCCGAGGCCGAGCGTCTGCCCGATCTCCAGCTCGCGCGCGAACGGCACCGCCGTCACGCTCCGCCACGCCGTCGCGCCCGCGTAGACCGGTCGGGGCAGGTCGGGGAACAGCGCCTCCCGCACGCGGCTGCGGATGCCGTCCGCGCCCACCACCAGGTCGGCGTCGAGGTCGTCGGTCGAGGTGACCTCGGTGTCGGTGACCAGGCACCGCTCGGGCAGCGCCGAGCGCAGGACCCGGTGCAGGTCCGCCCGGTGCACGGCGACGACGTGCTCCCCGGCGGCGACCCGGACCAGCGACCGGCCCGAGAGGTCCCGCACGCCACCGGCGACCTTCGGCGTGCCGATCCGCCGCACCTGGTCGGCGAGCCCGAGAGCGTCGAGCGCGCGCATGGCGTTGGGCATCATGCCGATCCCGGCGCCGACCTCGCCGAACTCCGGGGCGCGCTCCAGGACGACGACGTCCCAGCCGACCTTGCGCAGCGCGACCGCCGCCGCCACTCCGCCGAGCCCGCCTCCGACGATCGCTGCTCGCATGTCCGCCGCCCTTCTACAGGTGTAGAAGCTACTCTACAGCTGTAGAAGGAGGTGGTCGGGTGTCGGACCGGGTGACGCTCATCGCGGACGCCGCCGTGCACGTCGTGGCGACCAAGGGCATGCGGGGCCTGACCCACCGGGCGGTGGACGCGGCTGCCGGTCTGCCGCAGGGTTCGACGTCCGCGTACTTCCGCACGCGCAAAGCGCTGGTGGAGGGGCTGGTGCGGCGGTTGGCGGACCTGGACGCGCTCGACGTCACCGCGCTGGCCGGTCTGACCGACCTCGACGCGCTGGCCGAGGGCATGGCCCGCGTGCTGGACACGTGGATGACCACCGCGCGGGACCGCACCCTCGCGCGCTACGCGTGCCTGCTGGAGGCCACCCACCACCCGGAACTGCGCGGCATCCTCGCCCACGGCGCCCGGGCGCGCGTCATGGCCAGGGAGATGCTCGAACGCGCCGGCGTGCCGGACGCCGAGGCGCAGGGCCGCGCGATGGTGGCGTTCCTGGACGGACTGCTGTTCGACCGCCTGGTCGGCGCCGGGGCGCTGGGCGCGCCGGCACCGGGCAGCCCCGAGTCCGTGGCGGAACTGGCCGCCGCCGTCCGCGCGGCCCTGCGCGGGGTGTTCGGCACCTAGGACCGTCTCAAGCGGATCGTTCGCCGCTGCCCAGCCGGGGGAACGGGTCGGTCGAGAAGACCACTTCCACCGGCACCTCGAAGTACTGCGCGATGCGCAGCGCGAGGAACAGGCTCGGGCTGTACTCGCCGCGCTCCAGGTAGCCCACGGTCTGGTAGTGGATCCCGAGGGCCTCGGAGAGCTGCCGGCGGGAGACGCCGCGTTCCGCACGCAGCATCGCGATCCGGTTGTAGACGGTTTCGCTCACCCCATGCCCCTCTGCAACGCGGCTTGCCTGCGCTGCTCCATGTCCGCACCCGACTCGCGACGGGCCATCCGTCGCAGGATCGTAGGCGCGAGCAGGAAGCCGACCACCGCCCACACCCCCAGCACGCCGACCATCTCCAGCGTCCGCCACGACCCGCCGATCTCGGTGGCCGCCGCCGCGTCGGGCAGCAGGGCCGACCGCGCGCCCACGCCCACCCAGTACACCGGGAAGACCTGACCCAGCCCCTGCAACCAGCCCGGGAGCGCCTGGATCGGGTAGAAGATGCCCGAGATCGCCACGACGCCCATCATCGGCAGCATCGTGAAGCCCATCGCGCCCTGCGGGCTCTTCGCGATCGACCCCGCGATGGCGCCCCACGGCAGGGTCGCCGCCAGGCCGAGCAGCAGCACGGGCAGCACCGCGAGCCAGTCCAGGAGGCCCGCGTCGGTCAGGTTGGGGATCAGCAGCAACGCGGGCAGGATGCCGACGACGAGGCCGAAGGAGATGTCCAGGGACGTCTGCACGACCCGGCCCACCACGTACCCGACCATGCCGTTGGGCACGGCCTTGGCGCGCAGCAACGTCCCGTCCTCGCGGTTGAGCGAGAGCTGACCCGCCGGGCCGACCAGGCCGCCGAACGCGACCGACGCGCCGATCATGCTGGGCAGCGACAACGCCGCCAGCGACAGCGGGCTGCCCTCGACCACCGAGTCGTGCTGGAACCACAGGACGAGCGTGTAGGCGACGGCGATGAGGATGTTGTACACCTGGTCCGAGCTGCCCAGCGAGTGGCGGAACTCCAGCCGGCCGCGTTGGAGTCCGAGTCGGACCGCGTGCATCGTCGGGTTCACAGCGCCGCCACCTCCTGCCCGGCCATCTGGCCGCTCTCGAACCGCTGCACCAGCTCCAGGTACGTGTCCTCCAGGGTGCTGCGCCGCACCTCCAGCTCCGTGATGCCCGCGGTGTGCTGGGCCAGCAACGTGCGCACGAACCCGGTGGCGTCGTCGGTGGCGTGCACGTGCCGCACGCCGTCCTGGGTCCAGCGGACCTCGGACTGGCCCTCGACCTGCCGGCTGAGCTGGTCCGGGCTGCCGTCGGCGATGATCCTCCCGCCCGCGAGCACCAGGATGCGGTCGGCGAGCTTCTCCGCCTCGGCCAGGTCGTGCGTGGTGAGCAGGATGGTCATGCCCTCCAGGTCGGACAGCCGGTGCACCAGGTCGTGGAAGTCGCGGCGGGCGTGCGGGTCGAAGCCCGCGGTCGGCTCGTCCAGGAACAGCAGCTCGGGCTTGCCGACGATGCCGATCGCGACGTCCAGGCGGCGGCGCTGACCGCCGGAGAGCCGGCCGCTCTTCTTGCCCGCGTGCTCCTCCAGGCCGACGGTCTTGATCAGCTCGTCGGTGTCGAACGGCCGGGTCCGCTCGGGCGTGCCGTAGGGCGCGTAGTACCGGCCGAGGTGGTCCAGCAGGTCGCGGACCTTCCACCGGGCGTGGTCGCGCCACGACTGGAGCACCACGCCCAGCTTCGCGCGCCACAGCTCGTCCCCCTTGGCCGGGTCCACGCCCAGCACCCGGACGTGGCCGGCGGAGGGCATCCGGAAGCCCTCCAGGATCTCGATCGTCGTGGTCTTGCCCGCCCCGTTCGGCCCGAGCAGCGCGACCACCTCGCCGCGCTCGGCCGTGAAGTCCACCCCGCGCAGGACGTCCGTCGTGCCGTAGCGCATCCGCAGGTCGCGCACTTCGATGACCAAGACTCCTCACCTCCCCCTGTCGAAGTTCTCGTGCAGTTTGTAGCACACCTACTACATCTCGTACTAGCTCCCTTCACTTACGGCTTATTTACTTCACGAGTTCGTGAATCTTCTGTAGCTTGCAAAGCAGGTCCCCGACGCACTGGGAGGTGTGCGAGATGACCGAAACGCTGTACCCCGAGCTGCCCACGACTCGCAGCTCACCGCTGGACCCGCCCGCGGAACTGGGGGTGTTGCGCGAGACCGAACCCATCAGCCGGCTGGCGTTCCCGGACGGCACCCTGGGGTGGCTGGTGACCAGCCACGCGCTCGCGCGGGAGGTGCTGGCCGACAACCGGTTCAGCAACCGGGCCGAGCTACAGCACTCGCCGATCCGGGCGGGCGGCAAACCCATCCCGCAACAGCCGCCGGCCAAGCCCGGCATGTTCATCAACATGGACGGCCAGGAGCACGCCAAGTACCGGCGGCTGCTGACCGGCCAGTTCACCGTCCGGCGGATGAACCAGCTCATCCCCCGGATCGAGGCCATCGTGCGCGACCACCTGGCCGACGTGCGGGCACAGGGGCCGGGCGTCGACCTCGTGGAGGCGTTCGCGCTGCCGGTGCCGTCGATGGTGATCTGCGAGCTGCTGGGGGTGTCCTACGAGGAGCGCGAGTCGTTCCAGCGGAACACGAAGGCGCTGTTCACCCTGACCAAGGAGTTCGCCGAGATCAGGGCGGCCTTCGAGCGGATCGAGGACTTCGTCGCGGACCTCGTGCGGCGCAAGCACGACGAGCCGGGCGACGACATGCTCACGGGTCTGATCCAGACCGGCGAGCTGACCGACGAGGAAGTCGCCAACATGGGGCTCCTCCTGCTCGTCGCCGGCCACGAGACGACCGCGAACATGCTCGGCATCGGCACGCTCACCCTGCTCGGCCACCCCGAGCAGCTGGCGGCGCTGAAGGCCGACCCGTCCTTGATCGACAACACGGTCGAGGAGCTGATGCGGTACCTGTCGATCGTCCAGTTCGGCGCGTCCAGGGTCGCCCTGGAGGACGTGGAACTGGGCGGGGTCACCGTCAAGGCGGGCGAGCCGGTCAGCATCTCGGTGATGGCCGCCAACCGCGACCCGGCCAAGTTCGACCGCCCGGAGGAGTTCGACATCCACCGGCCGGCGACCGGCCACGTGGCCTTCGGGCACGGCGTGCACCAGTGCCTGGGCCAGCAGTTGGCGCGCATCGAGATGCGCGTGGGGTTCAACGCCCTGTTCCGCGAGTTCCCGGACCTGCGGCTCGCGGTGCCGGCCTCGGAGGTGCCGATGAGGGACGACATGGCCATCTACGGCGTGCACAAGCTGCCGGTGACGTTCTCATGAGGATCGAGGTGGACCCGGACCGCTGCGCGGGCTCGGGCATGTGCGCGCTGACCGACCCGGAGGTCTTCGACCAGTCGGACGACGACGGCACGGTCGTCCTGCTCAACCCGACCCCGACCGGACACGAACGGGAGGCCCGCGAGGCCGCCCACCTGTGCCCGGCGGGGGCCATCAAGGTGATCGAGTAACACGGGCTCGGGCCGCCGGCTGGTTGCCGGCGGCCCGAGGCCCTGCTCAGCTTGGACCATGGGATCTCCAGGCGCGGCCCCGGTCGGCCGAGGCGAACGCTTCCGAGTGCTGGGCCTGCTCCGGGGTGACGCGCCGGACCCGTCCCGGCTGCGGCGGCTCGCACCCGTCCTTGGGCTGCACCCGCCGGACCTCTTCGCGATCGCGGGCGTGGACGTACCCGACGACCTCGCCCCGGTCGATCCCCGGGCCGGGCGGTGGGTTCCCGGTCTGGTCCGGAACGCCGTTGCCCTGCGGGCGGAACAGCGGAACGCCTTGCGCGGGTACGTGGCGTCGCTGCCCCAGGAGGAGCGCGTGCGGCCGGCCCCCACGCCGTCAGCGCTCGATCGGTACCCGGACGGTCCCGGCGCTGTGCTCATGCGCCTGGCACGGAACCGCAACCTCGACCGGACGGCCCTGGCCAAGACGTTCCTGGTGGTCACCGGCCGCTACTGGTCCGCCGCCACCTACGGAGGAGTGGGCCGCGGCACCACCCCGGTCACCCCGGACCTCCTCGCCGACTTCTGCGCTGTTCTCGACGTGCCTTCCGACGACCTCGTGTCGGTGACCGGCGTGGCACTGCCGCCTTCGGGGCCGGCAGCCGCCGGCGTGGCCGAGCTGATCTGGGACGTGCGCCGGCTCACCGAGAGCCAGGTGCGCGAGGTCGGCGCGGTCGCGGAATCCATGCAGGGCTGACTCCACGACAGCACGCTTCGAGGTTCAGGAACGGGTCGCGACTTCCGCGAGCCCCGTCCGGCCCACCGACTGCCAGCGCACCGGCGTCCCGTGCAACGCCGTGACCAGCGACTTCACCACCACCAGGTACGTCAGCTGCCGATAGGCCAACTGCTGCAACGGGAACGTCCACAACGGCCGCAGCGACTCCCCGTCCAGCCGCAGCGCGTACCCGGCACTCACCGTCTGCATCGCCAAGAACAGCGCCCACACCACCAACGCCCAAGGCGCATCGGCGATGAAAGCCCCGTAAACCACGTAGACGTCCAGGGCCGGCGCGAGCAACGGCAGGACCACGTGGAACAGCAACAGGTACGCCAACCCCAGCCGGCCCATGCGCCCCCGTGCCGCGCGGTGCTTCCACATCGACTGCAACGTCCCGTAAGACCACCGGTACCGCTGCCGGTACAGCCCTCGCACGCCCGTGGGCACCTCGGTCCACGCCCGCGCGCCCGGCTCGTACACCACCCGCCACCCCGCGCGCGTGATCGCCATCGTCGCGTCGGTGTCCTCGGCGAGCGTTTCCGCGCTGATCCCGCCGACCTCGTCCAGCGCGGCCCGCCGGAAGGCGCCGATCGCGCCCGGGATCGTCGGCAGGCAGCCGAGGGCGTTGAGGATCTGCCGGTCCAGGTTCGAGCCCGCGCAGTACTCCAGGTGCTGCCACCGCCCGAACACGCCACGCCGGTTGGCGACCTTCACGTTGCCCGACACCGCGCCGACACCGTCGAGGCCCAACGGCCGGACGACCTTGCTCACCGTGTCCGGCTCGAACACCGTGTCCCCGTCGACCAGCACCAGGGCGTCGTGCCGGGCCGCGGCGATGCCGGCGTTCAGCGCGGCCGGTTTGCCCGCGTTGGCCTGCCGCACGACCCGCACGCCGGTCAGCCCCAGGCCCTCGACCAGGTCGGCGGTGCCGTCGGTGGACCCGTCGTCCACGACGACCACCTCGACCTCGGCCGGGTGGCGTGACGCCACGATCGACGTGACCGCCGCGACGATGTTGGCCGACTCGTTGTACGCGGGCACCACGACCGACACCGGTGGCGCGTGGTCGACCTCCACCACGGCGTCCAGCCGCCGCAGCCGCCGCGAGGTGTGCGCCAGGCCCAACTGCATGATGGTCCGCAGCAGCGCCAGGAGGGCCACGATCGCGCTCAACACCCCCAGCACGAGCACCATCGTCCCGCCGTGCCGCTGGGCGAACCCCAACGCGTGCCCGGTGACCCGCTGGCCGAACCCGGCCTCGACGCTGCCCGCGCGCCCGGTCGCCTCGCCCAGCCCGACGAACCGGTGCGCCGGGTACCGGTCCGCCACCAGGTCCACGACCCCGGGAGCGCTGCTGGTGACGTGCAGCCGCACCACCCGGCCGACGTCCGTCGCGGCCAGGATCGCCTCGGGGTCGCGCACCTTGGCGTCCGCGGTGTCCGGGTCCGGCTCGGACAGTCCACTGTGCACCGGCACGACCGCCGCCAGCGCCGCCCGGCTGAACGCGCCGTCCAGCGACGAGTCCGGTCCCGCCCGGAAGGCGCCCACCCCGACCTCGTGCCCCTCGGCCACCATGCGGCGCACCAGGTCCGGGTGCCGGTTGACCGCCGAACCGACCACGAAGAACGTGGCCCGCACCTTCCGCGCGGCGAGCTTGTCCAGCAGCCGGGGCGTGTAACGCGGGTCCGGGCCGCCGTGGAACACCAGCACCACCGTCCCCGCCGGCACCGGCTCGGCCACCGCGGACGGCCGCGGCGACGCCGCCGGCACCGCCGTCGCGTGCGCGTGGAAGCTCAACGCCCCCAACAACAACGCCAGGCCCACCAGCAGCGAGACCCAGTGCGACCTCACCCCGCCTGCCCCACCACCGTGGCGAGGATCACCAGCGCCAACCCCAGCAACGACGCCGCCAGAGCGACGCCGACCACGCCCATCAGTCCCCGGCGTCTGCCCGTCTCGTCGACGAAGACCTGCTTTGCCACCACTGTCCCCCCACGCGCACCACCGCGACGACGACGCCCGCTGCCACCGCGACCACCATCGCCGGGAACGCCCGCACCACCAGCGGCGCGGACGCGATCACCAACTCCCGCAACGACTTCCCGCCCAGCGCGGCACCGCCCACCACCAGTGCCGCGCACAGCACGGGCGGCGAGGGCACGACCGTCCACAGCCCCACCGGCCGCACCGTCGCGGCGGCGAGCACCGCGCCGAACACCAGGAGGACGCCGAAGGGCCACCCGGGGTGCTCCCCGTCCACCCACAGGCCGATCCCCGCGAACACCCCGGCCACCGCGAGCGCGGCGAGACTCGGCAGGTGTGAGATCCGGTCAACCACCGTGCGCCCCCAGCGTCTCAACGGCCCTCAGGCTACGCGACGGGGAGCGTGGTTCGTGCGGCAGCGGCACAGCCTGCGGCACGGCGGACCTGGACCGCACCGGCCGCGGGCGTTCCCGAAGTCCGGGCGGTGCACGCACCGTCGACGGCGGACGGCATCCCCTGTGTGGATTAACCAAACACCGCCCACCGCCACGGCCGGGTGACAACCTTCGTCGGCTATTGCCCCGCGTGGGGTGCGAGCGCAGTCTCTGTGGACCACCTCGAAGGACGCCCGGTGGTGCGGAAATCGGCAGCGACCCCGGCGTAACGCCGAAGGAAAAGCCCGTCCGCGCCACCGAATTCCGCGCGCCCTTCTCCGCCGTGCCGGTTCGAAAGGGTGAGCGCCATGACCGATCCGCAGAGATCCCCGTCCGAGAACGACCAGCCCTTCATCCCCGAAGGCGACCCGCTCGACCTGCCCGCCGGGCAGTTGACCACCGTCGACGCCGACACCTGGTACTACTTCCGCGCCCAGTTCCTCACCGAGGACGGCACGAACGCCTTCGGGTACTTCCACCCGGTCGGCCCGAACCCCAGCACGTCCTTCTGGGACTACATCTGCATGCGCACCTGGCTGGAGAACGCCTGCCAGTTCAAGCTGGAGGACACCGACGAACGCGGCTGGTCGAAGTGGCTGATCCGCGCCGACGGCAACCACCTGTGCCTCAAGGCGACCCTCTGGTACTACCGCGCTTCCGCCTACACGACCCGTTTCGCCATCGTCGACGGCCTGCTCTACAACGACTACAAGGGCGGCCCGGCGGGCGCGGTGTGGGACCAGACCCTGGTGTCCCCCGCCTACTACGTGGGCCAGAACCTCGGCGAGCGCTACAACCTCACGCAGTGCCAACTGATCCCGGTGGGCGCCGAGGCCGAAGCGCCGACCCCCGCCGGCGCCGGTGCGCCGGGCGCGGTCACCCCTTCCTGAGCACCTCGATCACCGCGGGGTAGTCGGAGCCGCCGTGCCCGGCGGCGACCGCCCGCTCGATGAGGCTCTTCACGTGCTCCAGCAACGTGGCGTCGACGCCGCGGTCCCGCGTGGCGTGGATCAGGTGGTCGGCGGCGGAGATCTGCATGTCCAGCCGGGCTTCACGGCTGGTGAAGTCGCCGCTGTCCACCTGGCCCGCCATCGCGGGCAGGAACGACGCCACGGTGCCGAGCATGCCCTGGGCCATCGGCAGGAAGTCGGTGGCCGTGACGCCCTCGCGGCCCACCAGCGCGGTCGCCTGGAGGTAGCCGGTGAGGGCGCCGTACATGATCGTCAGCAGGGCGGTGTCGAACAGCGCCGCGAACCCCGGGTCCGCGCCGACGTGGGTGGCGGTGCCCAGCGCTTCGAGCACGCTTTCGGTTTCCTCGTAGAGGTCCGCGGCTCCTGAATAGAGGATCACGGCCTGCGGGGTGCCCACCGCGGGCGGCGTGGTCATGATGCCGCCGTCGAGGTAGCGCCCGCCCCGCCGGTCCACCTCGGCGGCCAGCTCGCGGGCCTGGTCCGGGGTGCCGGTGGTGAGGTTGACGACCACCTTGCCGGCCAGGTCGCCGGGCAGGGTGTCCCGCACCGCGCGGTAGTCCAGCACGCACACCACGACGACCGGGCTCGCGCCCACCGCCTCCGCCGCCGTCGCGGCCCGGGTCGTCCCTTCCGGCCCCGGCCGGTCGGACCGCGTCCAGACGGTCGTCGGGTGCCCGGCGTCGCGCAGCGCGGTCGCGAGCGCGGTGCCCATCAAACCCAGGCCGAGCACGGTCACGTTCTCTCGTTCGCTTGTCACGACTTGATCCTCAGCCGGGCGCCTACACTGATCAAGTACGCACAAAATGGTGACCACTCACCTTTTGGTAACCGGGGGGCGGTTCGGCGGTGGCGCGGAAAAGGCCTTACGTGTGCGGGCTCGACGCGGCTCTCGACGTCGTCGGCGGCAAGTGGAAGGTGCTGATCCTCTGGGCGCTGTCCACCGGGGACAAGCGTTTCGGCGAGGTGAAGCGTGAACTGCCCGGCGTGAGCGTGAAGGTGCTCACCGCGCAGCTGCGCGAGCTGGAGGCCGACGAGATCGTGGCGCGGCGGGAGTACGACGAGGCCGTGCCACGCGTGGAGTACTCGCTGACCGAGTACGGCCGCTCCCTCAACGAGGCCCTCGGCCCACTGGGCGCGTGGGGCGCCCGCAACCGCGCCCGCATCGAGTCCCTACGCACCTGACCGCTTCGCGTCGTACTCCCGCCGCGCCTTCTCCACCGCGTCCAGGTTGGGCGACCACTCGGCGATGGTGGCGAACAGCGGCGCGAGGCTGCGGCCGAGGTCGCTGATCTCGTACTCGACGCGCGGCGGCACTTCGGCGTAGTAGGTGCGCACGACGAGCCCGTCCCGCTCCAGCTGCCGCAGCCGCTGGGTGAGCACCTTGGGGCTGATGGTCGTGATCCGCCGTTCGAGCTCCACGAACCGCTGGCGGCCGTACTCGTGCAGGGCCCAGAGGATCGGGGTGGTCCAGCGGCTGAAGACCAGGTCCACCACGGGCGAGATCGGACAGGCCAACTCGGGCGGCAGGTCGTGCCGCAGTGTGGTCTCGCTCACGTTCACCGTCACTTTCCTCTAGGTACCTACTACCCCGAGGATAGTAGCTTCGCTCCCGTAGATCACTTCCGAAGGAGCGAAACATGATCGTGGTGACCGGGGCGACGGGCAACGTGGGCAGGCCGCTGGTGCAGTCCCTGGTGGCGGCCGGCGAGGACGTGCTGGCGGTGTCGCGAGGTGCGGGCATCGAGGGCGTGCGCCACCACCAGGCCGATTTGACCGACCCATCCACCTTGGCTCCGGCCCTGAAGGGCGCGTCCGCGGTGTTCCTGCTGACCTCCGCCGACTACCTGGGTTCCGGCGCGGCTTTCGGTGACCTGGTGGACGTCGTGCGGGCAGCCGGCGTGCCGAGGGTCGTGCTGCTGTCGTCCCAGGGCGTGGCGACCGGCAGGCACCCCGGCGGGTTCGAGGAGGCCGTCCGCAACTCGGGTCTGGAGTGGACGATCCTGCAACCGGGCGCCTTCGCCAGCAACGCCTTCCAGTGGGCCCCGACCATCAGCACCACCCGCACCGCCGCCGCCCCGTTCGGCGACGTGGCCCTGCCGGTCGTCCACCCGTCCGACATCGCGGACGTCGCAGCCACCACCCTGCGCTCCACGACCCACGCCGGCCGGACCTACGTGCTGACCGGCCCGGCGGCGATCACGCCTCGACAGCAGGTGGCGGCGATCGGCGAGGCACTGGGCGAGCCGGTGCGGTTCGTGGAACTGAGCCGGGAGGAGGCGAAGGCGGGAATGCTCCAGTTCATGCCGGAACCGATCGCCGAAACGACCCTGAACGTGCTCGGCACCCCGACCCCGGCGGAACAGTCCGTGAGCCCGGACGTCGAATCAGTCCTCGACCGCCCCGCCCGCCCGTTCGCGGACTGGGCCCAGCAGAACGCCGTGGCGTTCAAGTAGCTGCGCGTCAGCTGACGATCGTGACCCCGGACCAGTAGATCGGTGTGCTGCCGCGGAGCCCGCGATGGTCGCGCACGACTGCGAAGTCACTGGTGAACGTGCTGCCATCGGTACGGGTCCCGCGCAGCTCCAACACCGTGCTCAGGCCCGATCGACGGACGCCGACCACCTCCGGCCGGTCCTGGGTGGGCGCCCACCCCGACTGCCGCGCGCTCTCCACCAGGTTGCGACAAGTTGCGTCGGCGTCGGCGATGGCCTCGCACAACAACGTGTAGGCACCGGACCGGGCGTACCGCACAGTCTCGTCGAGCACGGCCTCCGCTTCGGCCCGAGTGGGCGGGACCGGGTCGTCGTCCTCCGTCCAGGCCGCGTGCAGGCCGATCAGGAGGGACACTCCGAGCATCGTCGCCACCGTGGCGCGTGCACGCCGGGTGTTCCGCACATCTGCCATCTCGAACCCCCACGGCGGACGGTGAAAGCGGTACCACGCACTGTATCCGGTGCGTGGTACCGATCCCCGCGAAACGCGGTGGGGCCGGTGGGGTTCGAACCCACGACCTGACGGATTATGAGTCCGCTGCTCTGACCAGCTGAGCTACAGCCCCCTGACGTGCGGTTCAGGAGAGTACAGATCAGTCGGCCCCGCGTCTCAGCAACCCGTCAGCACGTGACCAAGCTGTGCGCCGGCCGCTACGGAGCCCCGAGGTCGGACGGGCGGTAGCCGGTCGGGTAGCCCGGGTACGTGCGGTTGCCCGGGTCGTTGGTCAGGCGTGGGGTCTTGCGGGGTGGTAGGTGGCGGACCGCCTTCGCGCGCAGGCGCAGGGCGTGGTGGGCCAGGCGCGGGAGGACGCGGGGTGGTGGGGTGAAGCCGAAGGCGGTGAGCATGCGGTCGTCGAGCATGGCCAGCACCGCCTGCGCGGTCCAGCTGTGCGGCACCGGGTACCAGGAGCAGAACAGGTCCAGCGTGTACTGGCCGATCTGGCGGTTGGTGTCGCTGTGGACGAACCGGGTCTGCTCGTACGTCCGCTTGAAGGAGCGGAAAGCGTCGTAAGACGACGGGATGTCGGTGATGGCCATGCGCGCGCCGACCGCGCGGTAGAAGTGGAAGGCCGCCAGGCGCTCCTGGATCGTCAACGGCCGCCACCCGAAGCGGTCCAGCCAGTCGATCGGCTCGTAGACGAACGTGGACAGCACGTACTTCATGTCCTCGTTGTCGATGTCGTACCGGCCGTGCAGCCGGTTGACCACCCGCAGCGCCTCCTTGCCGCGCGGCGAGTCGTAGCCGTGGTCCACCAGCTCCGCCATCAGCAGCGCGGTGTCGTCGTAGCGCTTCTGCGGGCGGTGCTCGAACTCGCCGGTCTTGGCCAGCAGGCGGGAGATCGACGGGACGCAGTAGGTCTTGAACAGCGCGAACTCCAGCGACCGCACGTAGTCCCACGGGAACTCGTAGCCCGACGACAGCCGCATGATGCGCTGGTGGTCGCGCTCGGGGTCCAGCGACTCGATCAGGCGGCGGGTGGCGAAGCGGTCCGGCACACCCCCAGAGCCTGCCGGCAAAAACCGGCCCGGAACGTGTGACAAACGGGTGATGCCCGGGTACCCCGTACCCATGAGACGACGAAACCCCAGGTCAGGTGACCTGGGGCTGCCATCGCGCTCCCCCAACTGGATTCGAACCAGTAACCCTTCGATTAACAGTCGAATGCTCTGCCGTTGAGCTATGGGGGAATGTTCGGTTGTCTCGCCGGGCCTCGCGGCCTGACAGGACGTAACTCTAGCGCATGCGGAAGAGTGCTTGCGAACACCCCCCTCCCTTTGCGGCAGGATGGGTTGTGACCAGGCACGATGGGAGGAGAGGAGACCTCATGAAGGGCATCCTGCTCGGCGCGGCCGTCGGCTACGTCCTGGGCGCCCGGGCCGGCCGGGAGCGGTACGACCAGATCGTCCGCGCGTACCGCGCCCTCGCCGACCACCCGGCGGTCCAGGGTGCGGCCGGGATCGTCCGCGCGAAGGTGAGCGAGAAGACCGGCTTCGGCAAGAACCGGGGCCGCCCGAAGCAGACCGCGCACGCCAACGGCCACCGCCCGGACCCGGTGATCCCACGCGCCTGACCGGCGCCTTAAGACCGTCCGCCGGGCACACCCCCGAGGTGCCCGGCGGACGGCCCTGCCTCAACGCACGTGCGCGACCGCGAAGACCCGCCGGAACGGGAACCACGTAGTGCCGTCCACCCGCTCGGGGTAGGCCGCACGCAGCCGAGACGCCAGCACGTCGAGGAACTCGGCCCACGCCCCGTCGTCCAGGGCCGCGCGCACGGGCCGCAAGGTCGTCCCCTTGCACCACTCCAGCACGGCGTCCGACCCGGTCAGCCGCTGGAGGTAGGTCGTCTCCCAGGCGTCCACCTCGGCCTCGCCCAGCACCTCCGCATACCCCGCCGGATCGAGCACGGGCGCTTCCCGCAACACCACCTCCGGGCACAACTCCCGCGCCACCGCCCGCACGATCTCGTGCGACGGCCCCGCGAAGTTCCCCGGCACCTGCATCGCGAGCCAAGCCCCGGACGGCAACTCCCGCACCCACCGCCGCAACAACTCCTCATGCCCCGGCACCCACTGCAACACGGCGTTGGTCACCACGACATCGGTGTCCTCGGCAGGCCGCCAGACCGCCACATCCTCGACCCGAGCCTCCAGCCCCCGCTCACGTGCCGCAGCAACCATCTCAGCCGACGAGTCCAACGCCTCCACCACCGCCGACGGCCACCGCTCGGCCAGCGTCACGGTCAGGTTCCCGGGCCCGCACCCCAGGTCCACCACCCGCCGCGGCGACCAGGCCCCGACACGCGCCACCAGCTCGTGGAACGGCCGCGCGCGATGGTCGGTGAACGCCAGATACTTGGCCGGATCCCACACAGGCACCCCCTAAACAGTACGGACGTACGGACACCGTACGCGCGTACTGCTACCACGTCCACCACCCCGCCCGGCTTTTCCACGCCCGGCTTTTTCGGCGCGCGAAGCGCGCGGTGGTCCCAACCACAGGTGAAGGGCCTCGGTTCCCCCGCCGTATGGCCTGCCCGAAGGGCTACCACACTTCGGGTCGGGTGCAGCCAAAAATTTTTGCGAGGAACGAGCCAAAATTTTTCGCGGCACCCGGCCCGAAGTGTGGTTGGCTCCGCCAGGCCATGCGGCGGGGGAACCGACGCCCTTCACCCCCCGCTGGCGGCCTGCCGCGCGGCGAGCGCCGCTTGTGATCTTTTGATTCTTTTCATCTTTCGATCTTGAGAGCGCGAAGCGCGTCAGCCCCGCAAAGCGGCGATCTTCCGCGCCACCCCGGCCGCGATCTCCCGCAACTCCTCGCTGTCCGCCCCAGCATCCGGCCGCACCTGCAACACCAACCCAGCCGCCCCGGGCACCTTGCGCTGCACGAACCACGCCCGCAAGTCGTCCCGCCGCTCGCTGACCTTGATCGACCCGGTCACCCGCGCGTGCACGACCTCCGGCACCTTCCCCGGCGACTCCAGCACGAACCGCACCGCCGGCAGATCCCGCAGCACGACGGCATCCCCGGCGTGCCCGTCCTCCACGGCCTCGACCACGCTCAACGCCCCGCCGCGCCAGATGGCCTTGCTCACCAGGTGCCACCCCACCCGGCGCGGACCCGGCAGCCACAGCCCCAACGACGTCGCCACCAGGAACCCACCACCGACCAAGCCACCACCAACCGAGCCGCCACCGACCAGGCCGCCCCCAACCGAGCCGCCACCAACCAAGCCGCCACCGACCGAGCCACCGCCAACCGGGGCGAACGCCAGCACCACCTCGTCGCGCTCCAGAACCCCGGTGAACCCCTCGGGCGCACCCGACCCGAACAACCGCCGCAGCACGCCCCTCACAGCCCGCTCACCGCCTGTTCGCCGAGCTCCTTGTGGTAGGCCTCCAACGCGATCAGGTCGCCGAACAGCGCCCGGTACTCGTCGGCCTCCTCGACCGGCGACACCCGCCGCAGCCGCGACTTGATCTCCACGATCTGCGCGGCCACCAGCAGCTGCTGCAACCGGGTCAGCACGCTCTGCACGTACCGGTACTCGTCCTCGGCCCGGACCTGCAACGGCTCCACGGCCAGCTCGGTCAGCACCGACCGCACGACCTGCTGGTGGCAGTTGCGGTTCACCGCGTCCACGAACGCCGGGCCGGACAGCCCGCCGGACGCGCCGCCCGCCTCCCGGATCGCCTGGTGCAGCGCCAGGTACACCGGGTGCGTGAAGGCCTCGTCGGGCAGCGAGTCGTAGTACGGGCCGGCCATCTCCGGCAGTTGCAGCGCGGCCTTGACCGCCTCCCGCTGGTGCCACAGCCGCGGGTCCCGCGGATCGGGCCGCGTCGGCCCGTCCACCTCGACCGCCAACGCACCCTGGTTCGGGTCCACCGGGCGCGGGCGTCCCTTCGAGGCCGAGACCCGACCGTTGGCGACCTCCCGCACCCGCTTCACGACGGTGGCCTCGTCGTCCCAGCCGACCCACCAGGCGAGCTTGGTCGCGTAGCCGTCCCGCTTGGCGCGGTCCTTGATCTGGGCGACGAAGGGCACCATCTTCTTCAGCGCCTCGACGCGGCCGTCCACCGAGTCCAGGTCGTAGGCCTGCAACTGGGTCCTGATCGCGAACTCGAACAGCGGGGTGCGCCGGGCCACCAGGTCGCGCACGGCGACGTCGCCCTTGGTCTGGCGCAGCTCGCACGGGTCCATGCCGTCCGGCGCGATCGCGATGTAGGTCTGGGCGGAGAACTGCTGCTCGCCCTCGAACGCCTTCAGCGCCGCCTTCTGGCCCGCCGCGTCGCCGTCGAAGGTGAAGATCACCTCGCCGTTCAGCGAGTCGTCGATGAGCAGGCGCCGCAGCACGGTCATGTGGTCCGCGCCGAACGCCGTGCCGCACGACGCGACCGCGGTCGGCACGCCGGCCAGGTGCATGGCCATCACGTCGGTGTAGCCCTCGACCACCACGGCCTGCCGCCGCTTGGCGATCTCCCGCTTGGCCAGGTCGAGGCCGAACAGCACCTGGGACTTCTTGTAGATCGGGCTCTCGCTGGTGTTGAGGTACTTGGCCTGGATCGGGTCGTCGTCGAAGATCCGGCGCGCGCCGAAGCCGACGACCTCGCCGCCGAGGTCCCGGATCGGCCACAGCAGGCGGCGGTGGAACCGGTCGATCGGCCCCTGCCTGCCCTCCTTGGTCAGCTGCGCCTTGATCAGCTCGGCCAGCTCGAACCCGCGCCCGAGCAGGTGCTTGGTGAGCTTGTCCCAGCCGCCGGGTGCGAAGCCGCAGCCGAACATCCGGGCGGCGGCCTCGTCGAAGCCGCGTTGCGCCAGGAACTCCCGCGCCTGCACGGCCTCCGGGGTGGCCAACTGCTCGGCGTAGAACTCGGCGGCGGCCCGGTGCGCCTCCAGCAGCCGGGACCGGGTGCCCCGGTCGCGCTGGACGGTCGCGCCGCCGCCCTCGTAGGTCAGCTGGATGCCCGCGCGGTCGGCGAGCCGTTCCACCGCCTCCACGAAGCCGAGGTGCTCGATCTTCATCACGAAGGCGATCACGTCGCCGCCCTCGCCGCAGCCGAAGCAGTGGAACGTGCCGTGCGAGGGGCGAACGTTGAAGCTCGGCGACTTCTCGTCGTGGAACGGGCACAGCCCCTTCAACGCACCACCGCCGGCGCGGCGCAGCGAGACGTGGTCGCCCACCACGTCGTCGATCCGGCTGCGCTCCCGCACCAGCGCGATGTCGCTGTCCCGGATTCGTCCTGCCACGTCGACCGAGTCTAGTGCCGGCAGACTGGACGCCGTGACCGCCGCCGAAGAGACCCTGGCCGACGACTTCACCGACCACCGGTCGCACCTGATCGGCGTGGCCTACCGGCTCACCGGCAGCGTCGCCGACGCCGAGGACGCGGTCCAGGAGGCGTGGCTGCGCCTGTCCGGCCTGACCACCGGGGCACGGGCGGGGATCGCCGACCTGCGGGCGTGGCTGACCACCGTCGTGGGCCGGATCTGCCTGGACCGGCTGCGGTCGGCCGCCGTGCGCCGCGAGCGGTACGTGGGCCAGTGGCTGCCCGAGCCGTTGGTGACCTCGGTGGAGGACGACCCGTTGGACGCGGTGGTCCGCGACGACGGCGTGCGCATGGCCGCCCTGGTGCTGCTGGACAACCTTACGCCCGAGCAGCGCGTGGCCTTCGTCCTGCACGACGCCTTCGGCGTGCCCTTCGACTCCATCGCCACGACCTTGGGCTGCACGGTGGCCACGGCCCGCCAGCACGCCTCGCGGGGCCGCCGCGCCGCCGCCGTGTCCACTCCCCCGCCCCGCGTCGCCCTGGACGAGCAGCGCGAGGTGCTGGAGAAGTTCCTGGCCGCCCTGCACAGCGGCGACCTGGAAGCGGTCGTGGGCCTGCTGCACCCGGAGGCGATCATGGTCGGCGACAGCGGCGGCAAGGCCCGCACGGCGATCAACGTGGTCCGCGGCGTGGACAAGGTCGCCCGCTTCCTCATGGGCCTGCTGCGCAAGTACGGCGGCGTCCCGACCGGCGAGTTCGTGCTGGTCAACGGCGACCTCGGCCTGAAGATCCCGGCCCAGGGCGAGGTCGCCGCCCGGGTCGGCAGCCTCGTGGTGCGCGACGGCAGGGTCGCCGCGTTCTACGACTTCGCCAACCCGGACAAGCTCCAGCACGTGACCTTCTGACCGACCCCTGCGGCAGCGCCTTCTACGGCATGGGCACCCGGCACGCGTCCCCGGACGTGAAGCCCTGGTCCACGATGCCCAGGGCGGAGTTCATGCGGGCCCGCATGTTCTCCAGGGCGATCAGGTAGGTCAGCTCCACCAGGCCGTCGTGCCCGAGCCGCCGGTCCAGTTCGGCGACCTGCTCGTCGGTCACCGCGGTCGGGGTCTCGGTCATGGCGTCCACGTAGGCCAGCGCCAGCTTCTCGACCTCCGTGTAGCGGTCGGAGTTCGCGTAGTCGTGGACCTCGCGCAGCCGGTCGATGTCCAGACCCGCGTGCTTGATCAGCATCATGCCGAAGTCCACGCACCACGAGCAGCCGAGCTTGACCGCCGTGGCGTAGACGACCAGCTCGCGCAGCTCCAGCGGCAGCACCTTCGCCGCCTTCTCGACCGCCATCTCGTGCCGGGCGCTCGCCATCGTCAACCTGGTGTGGTGCGCCGCCACCGCCACGGGCTCCGGCACCGCGCCGAACTTCCGCTTGGAGAACCAGTACACCGCCTTGAGCAGCGGGCCGGCCTGCTTGGTCGTGACCGCGGGAATCCTGGGCATGTCCCCTCCTCGTCGTGGGTTCGCACGTCGTGGACGAGGCAGCCCGGCGGAACGTGACACCTTCAGGTGACTGGGTTGGGCGTGACGAAGGGCATAGCGTCGAGCCCCATGACCAGCCTCACCCTCGAACTCGACCCCGAAGCCGCCGGCCTGCTGGCGGGCACCCTGCTGGCCGGCGACTCGTGCGCGGTCCGGGTCCGGCACGGCGAGCGGGGCACCGCGCTGCTGTGCGCCCTGCCCGGACGCGGCGGCGAGGGCATGCGGTTGCAGCTGCGGTTCCCCAACCAGGAGCCGTCCGGTCAAGGCTCGGGTCACGGCTCGGGTCAGGGTTCGACGACCTGGGCCAGGAAGTAGATCGCGCCGGTCGCCGCGTGCCGCACCAGCAGCAGGTACGGGCGGTCGACGCGGACGGTCCGCGCGGGCGGGTACTCGACGATCGACGTCAGGCGCATCATCACGGCCGTCGCCGCCGCGCCCTCGAAACCCTGTTCGTCCAGGCGCAGCACGGCTTCGTGCACGACCTCGTCCACGCACAGGCGCGGGTCCGGGCTCAGCCCGGTGAGGTCGGCGGCCGGGGTGAACACCGCCTGGACACCGGTGGCGCGCAAGGCGTCGCCGAGCGTGGTGCCGACCTTGAGGTCCAGCTTGGGCAGGAAGAGCTCGACCCGCTGCCAGTCCAGGGCGTCGAGCACGTCCGGCACCTTCGTCGTCGCGCCCAGCTCGGACTCGGGCAGCAGCACGACGGCCTCGACGTCACCGCGCGCGGGCAGCGCCACCGCTTCCCAGCCGGGGACCTCGGCGTACTTGAGGTTCGCCTCCAGCCGCATGGTCGGCACGTCGGTCGTGCCGCGGAACGGTCGTGGCGCGGTGTCGTGCTCGGGGAACTTCTCCGTCCAGCCGCACTTGAGGTAGAGGGCGTTGACCAGCGCGGCCACCATGTCCGGGCGGACCGTCCCGGGCTCGAGCAGCTCCGGGATCAGGTCGCGGGTGGTGTCGGCGACGTCGGCGTTGATCAGCCGGCGGGTGCCCTCGGGGTCGGTGCGGAACGGTGCCTCGGCGACCTTCGCGCCCGGCCACGCGGACAGGTCGACCAGGAAGCCGTCGTCCAGCGGCAGCTCGTCCCACGCCCAGAGCGTGTTGGCGACGGCGAACTCCGCGTCCTCGCCGGGGGTCGAGGCCTGGAGCAGCTTGGCGTTGTCCGGTCCGAGGAGCGCGACCAGCTCGTCTTGGGTGCGACCACGCGCGGCCGCGGTGAGCAGGCCGAGCGCGCTGGCCACCGAGTAGGGCG
This sequence comes from Saccharothrix variisporea, assembly GCF_003634995.1. GTDB lineage: Bacteria > Actinomycetota > Actinomycetes > Mycobacteriales > Pseudonocardiaceae > Actinosynnema > Actinosynnema variisporeum. The sequence continues at coordinate 3,583,468 of NZ_RBXR01000001.1, forward strand.
ACCAGCACGCGTTGTGCCGGCGATCGGGCGCGATGGCGTCGTGGAGCTCGAGGGCGAACGTCAGGTGCGCTCGATCAGGCACTGGGTCTCCTTCATGACTACGGGGTCGTCCGGGATCGGACGCTCACCCGCGCCGCTCGTCGGTCCGAGCGGGCGGGGGTGGCGGGGTTCGCGGACACCCGCCGACCCGTCGTCGGGATCGTCCCACCACGGGTCGTCCGGGAAGTCCCCCGCGTAGACGGGGTCCCGGCTCGGTCTGCGCCACGGCCACGGTCGGCCTGGCGGTCGCGTCGACTCCTCGGCCATGCCTTCGAGTGTGCCACCGGTCACACCCTCGCGGTTGCTCCTGTTCGCGCCCCCGACTGGGCCGCGTGCCACGCGATCGCTTGGGCGTCGGTGAGCAGGGCGACCTGGTCCACCACCACCCGCAGCCGGGCGGCGTCGTCCGGCGCGTCGTGCCACGCGGGCAGGAATGCCGGGTCCAACGCGTCGGGCGCGCGTTCCAGCAACCGGTGCACCAACTCGGTCACCACCTCCCGCTGCCGCTCCTGCATCTTCAACCGCTGCGGGTCGCTCATGACGTACCGCACGGCGACCGCCTTGAGCAGCGCGACTTCCGCCGCCACCAGCTCGGGCACCACCAGGTCGGCGTCGTAGCGCGACAACGGCCCGTCCCCGTACCGCTCCCGAGTGGCGCTCACCGCCGCCGAGGCGAACCGGCCGACGAGCTCGCTGGTGAGCCTCTTCAACGCGACCTGGGCTTTGAGCGAGCCGTCGTAGTCGGTGAGGTCCGAGATGACGGGCAGGGTCAACAGCTCCGCCGCCGTGGCTTCGAGCGTGGACACCGACTCGTCCGAGAAGTGCTTCGCGGCCAGCTCGGCGATCGCGGCCCGTTCCTCGGGGTCGCCGAGGGAGGACAGCGAGATCCGGTGCGCGAGCACGCCGTCCTCGACGTCGTGGACGGAGTAGGCGACGTCGTCCGCCCAGTCCATGACCTGGGCTTCCAGGCACCGCCGGCCGTCCGGGGCGCCTTCGCGGACCCAGCGGAAGACTTCGAGGTCGTCGGCGTACACGCCGAACTTGGCTTGGCCGGCGCGTCGGGGCCAGGGGTACTTGGTGGCGGCGTCGAGGCAGGCGCGGGTGAGGTTGAGGCCCCGGTCGGTCTTGGGTTCCAGGCGGGTGAGGATGCGGAGGGTCTGGGCGTTGCCCTCGAAGCCGCCGCAGGGTCCGGAGAGCTCGTTGAGCGCCCGTTCGCCGTTGTGGCCGAAGGGCGGGTGGCCGATGTCGTGCGCCAGTCCGGCGGTGTCGACGACGTCCGGGTCGCACCCGAGCTCCTCGCCGATCCCGCGCCCGATCTGGGCGACTTCGAGCGAGTGCGTGAGCCGGGTCCGCGGCACACCCGTGACCTCGGCCCCTTCACCGGGCCCCACGACCTGTGTCTTGCCCGCGAGCCGGCGGAGGGCAGCGGAGTGCAGCACCCGAGCCCGATCCCGCGAGAAGGGCGTCCGCTGCTCGACCCGAGCCCCGGGAACGACGGCCGACTTGGGCGCCTCGGGCAGCAACCGAGCACTGTCGTGTCCGCTGTAACCGCCGCTCATCCACCCAGCCTAAGCAACCACCCCGCCCCCCACACCCGCACGGCAGGGGGTTCGCCGTTACAGCGTGATGCCGTCGAAGACGTCCACCGGAGCCTTCATCAGGTGGTAGTACAGCAGCGCCCCGGTCTCGCGGCGGATGTAGAACAGCTGCGTCTCCCGCGTCTGCACGTTCGGCCCGCTGCGCGTCGGGGACGTCCACGCGTCCAGGCCCTCGTCCTCGGCCATCGTGCGGGCGCGCAGGGAGTGCCACGGGTCGGACACGATCACGGCCGTCTTCAGGGACTTCGCCCTCGCCTCGCCCGCCAGCGCGCGGATGCTGCCGAGGGTGTCGGCGCCCTCGCCCACCTCGATGATGTGGTCGGCGGGTACGCCCTTGTCCTCCAGCCACAGCCGGCCGGCTTCGCCCTCGGTGTAGTTGTCGCCGGGCTGCCTGCCGCCGGTCGTGGCGATGTACTTCACGACTCCCTGCTCATACAGGCGTCGCGCGTGTTCGAGCCTGGCCTCCAGGACCTCCGACGGCACCCCGTTGTACTGCGCGGCACCCAGCACCACCGCCAGGTCGGCGTGCGTGCGGTCGTCTTCGCGGGCCACCTGCCACACCCGGAACGCCGTCCCGCCCACCACGAGGAACCCGACCACCAAGGCGCCGATCACGGTGCGCTGGACCAAGCGGCGGAGGCGGGCCAGGAAGGTCACGCGGACAATAATCCCACACCCGAACGTGTGGCTGCGAGGATCACGGAATGCCCGCAGAGCAGCCCACGATCCTGGCCACCTCCGGCGGTTACCGGGCGGGCCTGCGCACGAACCTCGAGTTCGGTGCGCTGGTCCGCGAAGCCGTCGAACTGTCCGGAGCGACCCGACCGAAGCTGTGCCACATCGGCACCGCCGCCGGTGACCAGCGCTGGTTCAACGCCGACGTCTCCGAGGCCGGTCGGCTCGTCGGCTGGGAGGTCAGCCACCTCAACCTGTTCACCATGCCGCCCACGACCGACATCGCCGCCTTCCTCCTGGAGCACGACGTGGTGTGGGTCGGCGGCGGCTCGGTGGCCAACCTCCTCGCCGTGTGGGAGGTGCACGGGCTCGGCGACGCGCTGCGGCAGGCGTGGCAGGCGGGGGTGGTGCTGGGCGGGGTGTCGGCCGGGTCGATCTGCTGGCACGTCGGCGGCACGACGGACTCGTTCGGGCCGGAGCTGCGGGTGGTGACGAACGGGCTCGGGCTGCTGCCCTACGGCAACGGCGTGCACCACGACAGCGAGGCGTTGCGGCGGCCGGCGATCCACGCGGCGGTCGCCGCGGGCGAGCTGCCGCTGACGTACTGCACCGACGACGGCGCCGGCCTGCTGTACCGGGGTACGGATATGGTCGAAGCCGTGTCCGAGCGGCGGTCGGGAGGGGCGTACGTGGTGCGCAGGGACAACTCTTCAGGAACCGCACAGGAGGATTCCCTCGACATCCGACGCCTGTGACCCGAATTCTGGGTGTTGTGCGAACACTGTGGCGGTCGGCGCTCCTCGCGGGGGTGTCGCTGGTGTGCGCGGTCGCCTGCGGGTCGAGCGACCCCGTGCAGGTCGCGATGGGGCCTGCTCCGGCCGCGCCGCCGGCCCAGGAAGCCCCGCACCCCGTCAAGCCGCGCACGGCAGAAGCCCCGGACCTGGACGGCGCGGTCGAGCACGCGGTGGCCGACGTCGGGACCCTCGACCTGGGGCTGTCGGTGCTCGACCTGGAGACGGGCGCCCGGAGCGGGTCCCGGGCGGACGTGCCGTTCCGGACGGCGTCGCTGAGCAAGCTGATCATCGCGGTGGACGTGCTGTCGCGCGGGGACGTGGACGACGAGGACCGCGACCGGCTGCGGCGGGCGTTGAGCCTGAGCGACGACGAGGCCATGAACGCCCTGTGGGACGTCCACGACGGCATGGGCGCGGTGGACCGGGTGTCCGAGCTGGTCGGGCTGACCACGACGCACGCGCCGGAGGACTCGTCGCAGTGGGGTGACGTCGTGACGTCGGCGGAGGACCTGGTGCGGCTGTACCACTACGTCCTCACCGCGCTGCCCGAGTCCGAGCGGGACTTCATCGTGTCCGCGCTGACGGCCGCGCCGCGGACCGCGGCGGACGGGTTCGACCAGGACTTCGGGCTGCTCGCGCCGGGGCTCGGGGCGTACGCGAAGCAGGGCTGGATGTGGTACCAGCCCGCGGACCTGTACCTGCACAGCGCCGGGGTGGTGGCGGGGCGGTACGTGGTCGTGCTGCTGACGGTGCACAGCGGGGTGGACGAGGAGACGGCTCGGGAGCAGGTGACGGCGGTGGCGAAGTCGCTGGTCTCCGGGTTGGTGCCGAACAGCTGAAGCAGCAGAGCCCCGGGGCGGCGGTGCCCGGGACTCGGCTGGGTCGGACTTCCGGTTCGGGTCAGGGGCGGATCAGGTCCACCGTCCGGCCGGCGGTGCGGTGGGTGTCGGCCCACTGCTCGAGCGCCTGCCGGCACGCCTGGTCGAGGTGGCGCAGGCCGCTGAGGTCGACCCGGACGTGCTTGGTCAGCGGTAAGGCTTCCAAGGTGTCCAGGAGGCGGGGCAGGCGGAGGAAGGTCGCGTTGCCGCGCAACTCCACGTGTTCGTGGTCGGCGCCGTCCGGGGTCACCGTGACGGTCAGCCTCGACACGTCCCACGCCGTCTTCACCACGGCCGCCAGCAGGCCGGCGAGCGTGCCGGTGAGCAGGTCGGTCACCACGATCAACCCCGCGGTCAGCACCAGCACGGCCGCCTCGGCGCGGTCCGTGCGGGCCAGGGCCAGCACGCGCCGCGGTTCGAGGAGCTTCCAGCCCGCCTGGAGCAGGATCGCCGCGAGCGCCGCCAGCGGCACGAACGACAGCACCCCGGGCAGGGCCACCACGAACACCAGCAGCCACACGCCGTGCAGCACGCGGGACGCCTTGGTGCGCGCCCCCGCCCGGACGTTCGCCGAGCTGCGCACGATCACGGCCGTCATGGGCAGGGCACCCAGCAGGCCGCACACCGCGTTGCCGACGCCCTGCGCGACCAGCTCCTGGTTGTACCGGGTGCGCGGCCCGTTGTGCATGCGGTCCACGGCCGCCGCGCAGAACAGGGTCTCCGCCGACGCGACCAGGGCGAAGGTCACCACCGCCCCGAGCACACCGGTGTCGAACAGCGAGAAGTCGACCAGCCGCAGCTCGTCGGCCAGTGACCCGACCTGGATGCGCGGCACGGGCAGCAGCACGCCAAGCAGGCTCACCGCGACCACGGCCACCAGCGCGCCGGGCACCTTGTGGAACCGGGTCCGCTGCCACAGCGAGGCGATCACGAGCGTCAGCACGCCGATCACCACGGCCTGCGGCGCCGCCTCCAGCACCAGCCCCGGCAGGCCGGCGAACTTGGCGGCCGTGCCGGCCGGGGCCGTGGTGCCCGCGAACGGGTAGAGCTGGCCGAGCAGCAGCACCAGCCCGATGCCCGCGAGCATGCCCTGCACCACGGCGGGCGAGATGGCGCGGAACCAGCGCCCGAGCCGCACCAGACCCATCAGGACCTGCAACAGCCCCGCGCCGAGCACGATGACGCCCAGCGCTTCGAGCCCGTGCGTGGCCACCGTGTCGGCGACCAGCACGGTCAGGCCCGCGGCGGGGCCGCTGACCTGCAACGAGCTGCCGGGCAGCAGGCCGGCGACAAGGCCGCCGACCACGCCGGTGACGATCCCGAGCTCGGCCGGGACGCCGGAGGCGACGGCGACGCCGACGCACAGCGGCAGCGCCACCAGGAACACCACCAGCGACGCGGCGATGTCGGGCCAGTAGGAGGACGTGCGTCGTCCGGTGCTCATGACCATCACGCCACGGTCTCCTGCAACGGCTGGAAGCGGTCGGCCCCGCACAGCGAGACCTCGCCGGTCTCGATGTCGTAGAACCAGCCGTGCGTGCGCAGCTCGCCGGCGGCGATCCGGTCGCGGACGAACGGGTAGGCCTCCAGCGCGCGCAACTGGGCCAGCACGTGCTCCCGGCCCTCCTCGCGCAGGCCGGGCGTGGGCCGCCCGGTGCGGTACGGGGCGTGCGCGGCGAGCCAGCGCATCAGGGTGGGCAGGTGGGTCAGGGCGCGCCGGTCGGCGTGCAGGGCGTCCACCGCGCCGCAGTGCGAGTGCCCGCACACGACGATTTCCGAGACGCCCAGCTGGACCACGGCGAATTCGACGGTGGCCATCTCGGCGGACGCGGTGTGCGGGTTGAACTCGGGGATGACGTTGCCCGCCGTGCGCAGCTCGAACAGGCTGCCCGGTTCGGCTCCGGTGATGGCGGACGGGACGATGCGCGAATCGGCGCAGGTGATGAACAAAGCGGTGGGTGACTGCCCGGCGGCGAGTCTGCGGCCCGTTTCCGGGGACCTCCGCTGCGCGTGCGTCCGGGCGTGCTGAACCAGCTGTCGGAATTCCACGGGAATCCTCACAGGTCAGTAGTGGCTTCGGGATGCGGTTGTGCGTGCGCGTGCGGTGGGATCAGTTCCGGAACACCTGGAGGACCGGCGGTGTCAGCCGGGTGTGCAGGTGGTCGGCCGCGGCGACGCGCGGCAGGAGGTGGGCGGCGCGGATCGGCGCGCGCCCCACGGGCACGCCGTCCGGGGCCTGCTCGCGCCGGGCTGCGCCGGGGCGCTGGGTCGAGGACGCGCAGGTGCGGGGCTCGGGCCCCTTGCGGCACTCGCGGTTGGGCTCCTCTTCGGAGGGCGCCGGGGTGGTGGCCTGGTACCCGGACACCGCCGCGAGGTGGACCGGGCCGGTCGGCGACGGGGTGAACACGGCGACGAGTGCCAGCAGTGCGGCGAAGGCCGCGACGCGTTTCATGACACCCCCCCGATGAGTCGCTGCCCCCAGTTTCACAGCGTCAGGTGACGTGCGCGTGAATGACGGAGGGGCTTCGTCGGCTCGCGCAGGACATTCACCCCTTTGCCCGTGACACAGGTCATTCGGAAAGGCGAAGACTACTCATCGTGACGGGATTCAGAGTTGTGAAGCCGCGATGGTGAACGCCACCGCGCCACCCAGAGAGGTGATCGCCCGGACGTGGTTGCCGGGCACCCATTCCCTGAGGTAACGGGCCCAATAGTCCGTGCTGCCCCGCTGTTCGAGCGCGTTGTTGCGCGGGATGTGGTAGGCGGCGGTGAGCACGACGCCACCCAGCACGTAGAGCGCGGCCCCAACCCACCCGGCGACCGTGCCGCCGAACGCGGCCACCACGGACACCGCCGCCGTCCCGAGGAACGCGGTGAGGAACACGGGGTTGACCACCGCGATGTTGATCGCCCGCATCGCCGCGAGCCCTTCGGCCGGCGTGGCCCGACGCAGACCCGGCATGACCATCGCCGAGAACGCGAAGAACACGCCGCCCATGAGCCCGCAGCCCACGGCCGCGATGATCGTCAAGGTGAACATGGGGACAGTCAAGACGACCGCGGTGAGACTTTCCATCGCTTATCAGCTCGGATCCATATCCGTGCGTCTACGCTGGCGGCCGTGGACGCACTAGCCGGACTCCTGGACGGCCCCCGGGCGCGCGGGGCGTTCATCCTGCGCACCGTGCTGGACCCGCCGTGGTCCCTCCGCATCGAGGACCGGGCACCCCTGACCGTGGTCGCCTTCGTGCGGGGCTCGGGGTACGTGCTCCCCGACGGCGGCGAACCGGTGCCGTTCACCGAGGGGGACGTGGCCGTGATGCGCGGCCCGGACCCGTACACGCTGGCCGGCGACCTCGAGACGCCACCGCAGGCGGTCGTCCACCCCGGCGAGATCAGCACGACGCCGGACGGGGCGGCGCTGTGCGAGCAGTGGAACCTGGGCGTGCGGACGTGGGGCGGCAACCCGGACGGCTCGGTCGTGCTGCTGTCGGGCACGTACCAGTTGGACGGCGAGGTGAGCCGGCGGCTGCTGTCGGTCCTGCCGCCGCTGCTGGTCGTGCCGCCTTCGGACCTGCCGCTGGTGCCGTTGCTGTGCGCGGAGGTGGCGCGGGACGAGCCGGGCCAGGAGGCCGTGCTGGACCGCTTGCTGGACCTGCTGTTGATCTCGGTGCTGCGGGCGTGGCTGTGCCGGCCCGAGGCCGACACACCCGCCTGGTACCGGGCGCACGCCGATCCGGTGGTCGGCCGGGCGCTGCGGCTGCTGCACGCGGACCCGGCACGGCAGTGGACCGTGGAGTCGCTGGCCCGTGCGACCGGCGTGTCGAGGGCGGCGCTGGCCAGGCGGTTCACCGAACTGGTGGGCGAGCCGCCGATGTCGTACCTGACCGGTTGGCGGCTCACCCTCGCGGCCGACCTGCTGCGCGAGCCCTCGGCCACAGTGGCGTCGGTGGCTCGACAGGTCGGCTACAGCACGGCGTTCGCGTTGAGCACGGCGTTCAAGCGGGTGCGCGGCATCAGCCCGTCCGAGTACCGCGCCACCGCGTGATCCAGAGGTCAGCAGCCGATCAGGCGGGCGGCCAGGTAGGACTCCAACTGGTCCATGGAGACGCGTTCCTGGGACATGGTGTCCCGCTCCCGCACCGTCACCGCGTGGTCGGTCAGGGTGTCGAAGTCGACCGTCACGCAGAACGGCGTGCCGATCTCGTCCTGGCGGCGGTAGCGGCGGCCGATGGCGCCGGCGTCGTCGAACTCCACGTTCCAGTGCTTGCGCAGGGCCTGGGCCAGGTCCTTCGCCTTCGGGGACAGCTCGGCGTTGCGGGACAGCGGCAGCACTGCGGCCTTCACCGGGGCCAGGCGGCGGTCCAGGCGCAGGACGACCCGCTTGTCCACGCCGCCCTTGGCGTTGGGGGCCTCGTCCTCGGTGTAGGCCTCGAGCAGGAACGCCATCATCGGCCGGCCCACGCCCGCCGCGGGCTCGATGACGAACGGGCGGTAGCGGGAGTTGGTGGCCTGGTCGAAGTAGGACAGGTCCACGCCCGAGTGGTTCGAGTGGGTGGACAGGTCGTAGTCGGTGCGGTTGGCGATGCCTTCCAGCTCGCCCCACTCCTGGCCGCCGAACTGGAAGCGGTACTCGATGTCGACGGTGCGCTTGGAGTAGTGCGACAGCTTCTCCGCCGGGTGTTCGTAGTGCCGCAGGTTCTCCTTGGAGATGCCCAGGTCGGTGTACCAGCGGGTGCGCTCGTCGATCCAGTACTGGTGCCATTCCTCGTCGGTGCCCGGCTCGACGAAGAACTCCATCTCCATCTGCTCGAACTCGCGGGTCCGGAAGATGAAGTTGCCCGGCGTGATCTCGTTGCGGAAGCTCTTGCCGATCTGGCCGATGCCGAACGGCGGCTTGCGCCGGGACGTGGTCTGCACGTTGAGGAAGTTGGTGAAGATGCCCTGCGCGGTCTCCGGGCGCAGGTAGTGCAGGCCCTCTTCCGTCTCCACCGGGCCGAGGTGGGTCTTGAGCAGGCCGTTGAACATCTTCGGCTCGGTGTACTGGCCGCGGTTGCCGCAGTTGGGGCACGGGACGTCGGAGACGTCGCCCTCGGCGACCTGCTTGCCGGTGCGCTCGGCGTACTCCTCGACCAGGGTGTCCTGGCGGAACCGCTTGTGGCAGGAGTTGCACTCGATCAGCGGATCCACGAACGCCTCGACGTGCCCGGAGGCCACCCACACCTCGCGCGGCAGGATCACCGACGAGTCCAGGCCGACGACGTCCTCGCGACCCCGGACGACGGTGTTCCACCACTGCCGCTTGATGTTGTCCTTCAGCTCCACGCCCAGCGGCCCGTAGTCCCATGCCGACCTGGTGCCGCCGTAGATCTCGCCGCACGGGTACACGAACCCGCGGCGCTTGCACAGGCTGACGACGGTCTCGATGCGATCGGCTGCCACGGACACTCCATAGAAGGGGCGGGACACACGGGCTTCGCAGCCTAGTCCCCGCACGACACGCCCCATCGGGCGACCGGGCCCGCCTCCACGCCCCGGGGCACCGAACCCGCCTCACCACGCACCACGGGGGCGCGGCAAGGCGGGGGCCGGCGCGGCAAGGCGGGGCGGGGCCGGGGGCGGCGATTTGAAGCGGGGGCGAGGCGGGGCGGGGGCCAGGGCGCGGCGAGGCGAGGCCGCGGCAAGGCAGGGCAGGGCGCGGCGGGGCGAGGCGCGGCGCGGCAGAGCGGGGTGAGGCGGGGCGGGCGGCGCGCCCGCCGGGCGATCGGGCGGCGCGCCCGCCGGGGCATCGGGCGGCGCGCCCGCCGGGCGATCGGGCGGCGTGCCCGTCGGGCGATCGGGCGCCACCTGTGCCTACGCTGCGGACATGGCGGACGAGTTGCGCGTGTTGTGGGACTTCTCCGACCTGCCGGGCACCGAGGCGCGCTTCCGCGCCCGGCTGGCGGAACCGGTGGGGGACGCGGAGCGGGCCGAGGTGTTGACCCAGCTCGCCCGCGTCGAGGGGCTGCGCGGGGACACCGCGGCCGGGCAGCAACTGCTGGCCGAGGCGGAGGCGCTGGCCGCGCCGGACTCGGCGGGCCGGGTTCGGGTGTTCCTGGAACGCGGTCGGCTGCTGCGCTCGGCGGGCGCGCCGGAGGAGGCGTTGCCGCTGTTCGTGGCGGCGTTCGTGCTGGCCGGGCACCTGGGCGAGGAGTTCCTGGCCGCCGACGCCGCGCACATGGCGGCGCTGGTGGACAACGTCGAGGAGTGGACCGCGCGGGGCGTGGAGATCGCGTCGGCGTCGGAGGACCCGCAGGTCCGGTACTGGGTGGGTCCGCTGCTGAACAACCTGGGCTGGGCGCACTACGAGTCGGGCCGGTTCGACGAGGCGCTGGAGGCGTTCCGGATCGCGCTGGCCGCGCGCGAGGAGACCTCGAACGAGGTGCACGAGGTCGAGATCGCCCGGTACGCGGTGGCCAAGACGCTGCGCGCGCTGGGCCGGCCCGCCGAGGCGGCCGAGCTGATGGGGCACGCCGTCGCGGTCAGCCCGCCCGACGGCTGGTTCCACGAGGAGCTGGCCGAGGACTACGCGGCACTGGGCTGGCACGCCGAGGCCGCCGAGCAGGCGACCAAGGCGTTGGAGCTGCTGGACGCCCACCAGCCGCCCGACCGGGTCGAGCGGCTGCACCAGCTCGCTAGCGCGGCACCGCCGGCCCCGCCGCCTCTCCCAGCCTGACCGTGCCCGCGTCCGAGGCCAGCAGACTGGTCCTGACCTGCACGGATCCTCCATCGGCCACCAGCAGCGGCTCGAACGCGGCGGCCTCGGCCACGGCCTCGGACAGCAGCGGCACGACGTGCTCGCGCACCTCGAACGGCGACAACGCCCGCCGGTAGGCCACCACCGAGTCGAACTCGACGGTCAGCACGAACAGGTCCGGCTCGTCCAGCGACCGGGCCACCTGCCCGCCCCGGCACCCGGGCTGCGCGGTCAGCAGCTCCAAGGCCTTGGTGGCGCGCTCGGCGAACGCCGGCACGTCGGTTTCGGGGACGGTGAACCTGCACACGAGCAGCACGGTGCAAGGATGCCACGGTGGCGGATTTCAAGCGGACCCTGATCCCCGGCCGCGGCCCGTTGGCGAAGGTGCCCGCCCCGGCGGTGTTCCTGCTGGTCCTGGCCCTGTTCGGGGTGGGGGTGTGGGTGCGCGGCCCGGTCGGCGCGACCCTGCTCGGAGTGCTGGTGGTGGGCGTGGCGACCCTGCTCGCCGTGACCTGGCGGTACCTGGAGCCCAGCGCCCGCGTGCTGCGGCTCCTGGTGCTCGCGGTCCTCGTGCTCGTCACCGTGTCGGTGCTCTGACCGTAGTATTGGTGGTGAAAATCCATACCACGTGGGAGGCGCCGTGACGGTCGAAGTGCGGAGCGAGCACGTGCACTCCCCCACGCGCGGCGCGGCCGACCCGGTCCCGAACAAGCCCGCGCACACCCTGTCCGCCGCCGGTGACCTGCTGCGCGCCCTGGCTGCCCCCGTCCGCATCGCGATCGTGCTCCAACTGCGCGAGGCGGACCGGTGCGTGCACGAGCTGGTGGAGGCCCTGGGCGTGGCCCAACCCCTGATCAGCCAGCACCTGCGGGTGCTGAAGGCGGCCGGCGTGGTGCACGGCGAGCGGCACGGCCGCGAAGTCGTCTACCGGCTGGTCGACGAGCACTTGGCGCACATCGTGGTGGACGCCGTGACCCACGTCGACGAAGGCCCTCGTGGTATCAACTCAGGAGGACTCGGGACGGAGGAACTGTGACGACGAGCGAGCGCCCCAACACGAACGTGCCGGGGTTGCGGTCCACCAAGCAGCGGACCGCCGTGTCCAAGCTGCTCGACTCGCTGGAGGAGTTCCGCTCGGCCCAGGAACTGCACGAGGAGCTGCGCAAGCGCGGCGAGGGCATCGGCCTGACCACCGTGTACCGGACCCTCCAGTCCCTGGCGGACGCCGGCGAGGTGGACGTCCTGCGCACCGACTCGGGCGAAGCCATCTACCGCCGCTGCTCCGCCCACCACCACCATCACCTGGTGTGCCGCTCGTGCGGTCGCACGGTCGAGGTCGAGGGCCCCGCCGTGGAGAAGTGGGCCGACCGGGTGGCCGCGGAGAACGGCTTCTCCGAGGTCAGCCACACCGTCGAAATCTTCGGCACCTGCGCCGACTGCTGCACCAAGCCCTAGGGCTTTCCCGCGCGCAGCGCGCGGTGTCGTGGTCCCAACCACAGGTGGAGGGCCTCGGTTCCCCCGCCGTATGGCCTGCCCGAAGGGCTACCACATTTTGGGTCGGGTGCGGCCAAATTTTTTGCGAGGAACGAGCCAAAAATTTCGCGGCACCCGACCCAAAATGTGGTTGGCTCCGCCAGGCCATACGGCGGGGGAACCGACGCCCTTCACCCCCCGCTGGCGGCCTGCCGCGCGGCGAGCGCCGCTTTTGATCTTGAAAGCGAGGGCGTCAGCCCTCGTAGGTGTCCTCCGGCGGGGTGATCGGGTTCAGGGACTCGACCGTGAACGTCGGCACATACGCGTTGTCCTTGGTCGCCGACCCGGGGACGACCTTCCCGGTCGCCTCCACCCACTGGTCGTTCGGCAACCCGGTGAAGTCCTGCCCCACCATCAGCGTCTTGACCGGCGAGGCGTCCGCCGCGCAGCACGAGATCGTGAGCCGAGCCAGGTAGGTGTTCGACTCCTTGCGCACCACGAACCCGGTCAGGCGAACCGTCCGGTTGTTCAGCGACCCGGAGTCGTCCCACGCCGTCCGCGTGACGAACTCGCTGATGGTGAGCGGCACGACCTCGTCCGACGGCAGGGCCGCGAAGCCGCTGCCGGCCTTGGCCTGCTGGGCGGCGTTGCGGTCCGACCGGTTGACGGTGTCCGCGCCCAGGGCCGGCGGGCTGATCAGGAAGACCGCCAGCACCGGCAGCAGCAGCATCCACGGGCTGCGGGACTTCCCGTGCTCATGCCCCTCGTGCCCGACATGCCCCTCATGGCCGCCATCCTCGACGTGCCCCTCCGCAGCCTCACGCCCCGCCTTCAGGTCACGCGCGATCGACACGACCGCCAAAACGATCATGATCCCGCCCGTGACCACCAGCCACGGTTGCAGGGACTCCTTCACGTACCGCAGATAAGTGCCGCTCAAAGCGAGCTTCAACAGAGCCCCGCCCAGCAGCACCAACAGGATGTTCTGCGTTTCCCGCCTCATAGGAACACCGCTCCCGCCGCCAACGCACTCGCGATCGCCACCACGAACGTCACCGGCGCGAAGCGCGCCGCGAAAGACCGGCCGAACGTGCCCGCCTGCAAGGCGATGAGCTTCACGTCCACGGCCGGGCCGACCACCAGGAACACCAACCTCGGCAACAGCGGCAGCGCGGACATGGACACCGCCACGAACGCGTCCGCCTCGCTGCACAGCGCCAGCACCACGGCCAGCAGCGCCATCACCAGGATGCCCAGCACGACCTGCGCACCCAGCGTCTCCATCCACGCCGCCGGCACCAGCACGTTGAACGCCGCCGCGAACACGCCGCCGAGCACCAGGAACCCGCCGGCCTCGACCAGGTCGTGCCGCGCGGTCTCGGCGAACACCACCCAGCGGGACGTGCCGTCGTGGTCGGGCAGCCGGCGCAGGGCGCGTTCGGCGATCCACTCGGCCTTGCCGAAGCGGACCCACAGCCAGCCCATCACCACGGCCGTCAGCAGCGAACCCAGGAACCGCGCGGGCACCATCAGGGGCGCGTCCCGGAACGCCACCGCCGTCGACACCAACACGATCGGGTTGACCGCCGGAGCCGCCAACAGGAACGACAAGGCGACCGCAGGCGCCACGCCCTGCTGCATCAACCGACGCGCGACGGGCACCGAAGCGCACTCACACCCTGGCAGCGCGACCCCGGCGACACCCGCGATGGGCACGGCCAGCGCGGTTCTCCGGGGCAGCAACCGCCGCAAAGCAGAAGCCGGCACGAAGGCCGCGATCGCGCCGCTGATGAGCACACCGAGCACGAGGAACGGCAAGGCCTGCACGCACACCGCGACGAACACCGTGGACGCTGTCCGCAGGACAGGGGCGTCCAGCGCGGACACCAGCCAGTCCTGGAACACCAGGGCCACGACGAGCACCACGCACAGCACCTCGAGAGAGGTGACGCGCAGCTTGGGCGGTGTGCGGCGCGGGCGCGATCCCCGGATCTCGCCAGTGATGGTCACTTCCGAGATGATGCCAGGACCGCCCCGCGCCGCCTATCCCGACCTAAGTCGTGTTCTCGCCACCGACCAAGCCACTGACCAAGCCACCGACCGGGCCACCGACCAAGCCATCGACCAGGCCACCGGCCAAGCCATCGACCGGGCCACCGGCTAAGACGGGTTCTCGACTTCCTCGCGCAACTCCGCGATCGTCGACAGCACGTCCAGCGCACTGCTGACCGGCAACAACGGCTCCACCACGGCCGACACGCCACGCCCCTCGGCCAGGACCTCCTCGGCCAGCGCCACGGCCTCGTCCCGCTCGTACGGGCCGCACACGAAGGACGCCCACTCCTCCCCCGCGGACGCCTCGAACGTGATCGCCCAGGGCAAGCCCTCGACCTCGGAGTCGTCGTCCGGCTCGTACACCACCACGCCGCCCATCAGGCACCGCCCTCCGCGTTCGCCAGCAGCTCCGCGCGCAGCTGGGACGCCGTCGACACGACCAGCATGAGCAGGGTGCTCAGCGGTTCGGGTTTGAGACCTTCCGCGGGGAACGCGTACCGCAGGGTCACGTCCATCCCGCGCTCGGTGTGCACCACACCGAGCGTGCCGAACAGGCCCTGACCCGCCCGTTCGGCGGCCGACACAGCCAGGTCGCGGTTCTCCGGCAGGTCCCACGCCACCACGCAGGTCAGGCTCAGCACGGTCAGGCCCTCGGCCAGCCGCATCGCCTGCACCGCGCACGGCACGTCACCGTGCCGGAAGCTCAGCGCGCCGTCGTCGTCCACGTGCACCTCGTGGAACAGCTCCAGCGCCTCACGGGCGCCGGTGAGCAGCTCCGCGGTCACGGCGGCGTCGGCGGCCTCGACCGCATCGGCGGCCTCGACCGCATCGGCGGCCTCGACTGCGTCGCCAGCCTCGACTGCGTCGGCAGGGTCTTCGTCGGTCACGAACTCTCCTCTTCGGGCTTGTCCACCGCGCCACCGAAGCGGCGGTCGCGCCGGGCGAACGCCTCGCACGCGTTCCACATGTCCCGGCGGTCGAAGTCGGGCCACAGGATGTCCTGGAACACCAGCTCCGCGTACGCCGACTGCCACAGCAGGAAGTTCGACGTGCGCTGCTCGCCCGACGGGCGGATGAACAGGTCCACGTCCGGCATCTCCGGCTGGTACAGGAACCGGTTGATGGTCCGCTCGTCGACCTTCTCCGGGTTGAGCTTGCCCGCCGCCGCCAGCCGCGCGATCTCGCGCGCCGCGTCACCGATCTCGGCCCGGCCGCCGTAGTTGATGCACATCGCGAGGTTGAGCACGTCGTTGTCCTTCGTGCGCTCCTCGGCGACCTCCAGCTCCTTGATGACGCTGCGCCACAGCCTCGGCCGCCGCCCCGCCCAGCGCACCCGCACGCCCAGCTCGTCCAACTCGTCGGTGCGGTGGTGGATGACGTCGCGGCTGAAGCCCATGAGGAAGCGGACCTCCTCGGGGCTGCGCCGCCAGTTCTCCGTGGAGAACGCGTACAGCGACAGCCACTTCACGCCCATCTCGATGGCGCCCTTGGCGGCCTCGACGACGACGGCCTCGCCGCGCTTGTGCCCCTCGATGCGGGACAGCCCGCGCTGGTTGGCCCACCGCCCGTTGCCGTCCATCACGATCGCGATGTGCTGCGGCACGAACTCGGCCGGGATCGCGGGCGGCGTGGCGCCGGAGGGGTGCGGTTCGGGGGGCTTGGGAACGCGCTGGACGCGTTCGACCCGCCGTCGGCGGAGCATGGGGGTCCTCTCGGGTCTGGGTGGGGACTGCGGCAGGCTATCCGTCGGCCAGCGGGGCCTTGCGCTCGACCAACGGCAGCGAGCGCAGCTGCCGTTCGAGGTGCCACTGGAGGTGCGCGGCGACCAGGCCGCTGGCCTCGCGGCGCGGGCCGCCCGGGATGCCGTCCACCACGTCCCAGTCGCCGTGCAGCAGCGCGCCGAGCAGGCGCAGGGTGTCCTGGTTGGGCTGGGCGCTGCCGGGCGGGCGGCAGTTGTGGCACACCAGACCGCCCGCGTGCACGTTGAACGCGCGGTGCGGTCCGGGGTCGCCGCAGCGGGCGCACTCGTTGACCGCGGGTGCCCAGCCGGCGAACGCCATCGCCCGCATGAGGAACGCGTCGAGGATCAGCGACGGGTCCCGTTCCTTGGCCGCGAGTGCCCGCAAAGCCCCCGTGACCAGCAGGTACAGCCGCAGGACGGGTTCACCCTCCTCGGCGGTGAGCCGGTCGGCGGTCTCCAGCACCGCGCACGCCGCCGTGTACCGCTGGTAGTCGTCCACCAGGTCGACGTGGAAGGCGTCGAGGGTCTGCACCTGGGTCACCACGTCCAGCGACCGGCCCGGGTAGAACTGGACGTCCACGTGCCCGAACGGCTCCAGCCGAGCGCCGAACCGCGACGACGTCCGCCGCACGCCCTTGGCGACCGCGCGGACCTTGCCGTGCTTCTGGGTGAGCAGGGTGATGATCCGGTCCGCCTCGCCGAGCTTCTGCACCCGGAGGACCACGCCCGTGTCCCGGTACAGGTTGGCCATCAGAACCCGAGTCTACGGAGCTGCTTCGGGTCGCGCTGCCAGTCCTTGGCGATCTTGATGTGCAGGTCCAGGTAGACGCGGGTGCCCAGCAGCTTCTCGATGTGCCGGCGGGAGGTGATGCCGACCTGCTTCAGCCGCTCGCCCCGGTGGCCCAGGATGATCGCCTTCTGGCTGGGGCGCTCCACGAAGACGTTGGCGTGGATGTCCACCAGGTCGTCGCGACCCTCGCGGGGCAGCATCTCCTCGACCACGACCGCGATGGAGTGCGGCAGCTCGTCCCGCACGCCTTCGAGGGCGGCTTCGCGGATCAGCTCGGCGACCAGCGTCTGCTCGGGCTCGTCGGTCAGCTCGCCGTCCGGGTACAGCGGCGGGCCCTCGGGGAGCTTGCCGACCAGCAGGTCGGAGAGCGTGTCGACCTGGTAGCCGTCCTGGGCGGAGACCGGGATGAGGTCGGCGAACTCCATCACGTTCTGCAGGGCGAGCAGCTGTTCGGCGACCTGTTGCTGGCTGACCAGGTCGGTCTTGGTGACGATCCCGATGACCGGGGTGCGCTTGGCGATCTTCTGCAGCTCGGCGGCGATGAACTTGTCGCCGGGCCCCACCTTCTGGTCGGCCGGCACGCAGAACCCGACGACGTCCACCTCCGACCAGGTCTCGCGGACCAGGTCGTTGAGGCGCTGGCCGAGCAGCGTCCGGGGGCGGTGCAGACCGGGGGTGTCGACCAGGACGAGCTGGCCGTCCTCGCGGTGCACGATGCCCCGGATGGTGTGCCGGGTCGTCTGCGGCTTGCTGGAGGTGATCGCGACCTTGGTCCCCACCAGCGCGTTGGTCAGCGTCGACTTGCCTGCGTTGGGCCGGCCGACGAAGCACGCGAACCCGGAGCGGTAACCATCCATCCCCCCATTGTCCCTGTGCCCGGGAAACCCGCCGGACCACCCCTGGACCACTCACGGGAACGCCCGCAACGGGACCGTCTTGAAGTCGAGGAACCAGCCCCACCAATCGGGGTCGTCCTCGCTCGCGTCCGCCTGGGCCACCGCGCACCACTCGTCGCGGTCCAGCGTGGACAGGTAGCCGGCGACGATCCGGTCCCGGTCTGCCTCGGCGAGGCCCGCACCGTCCTCGAACACGGCGTTGGCCACCTCGGCGGCGTACTGGTAGCGCCGCACCGCGGGCTCCTGGTTCGACAGGTGCCGGGCGTGCGCTTCCAGGACGAGCCGCGCGGGCGGGTAGTCCGCGAGCGTCAGCCCCATGCCGCGGGAGGCCGCCATGATCCGCAGCAGCCGGCCGGTGTGGTCCACCAACTCGTCGTCCGCCTCGGGCGCGGTGATGGCCTCGTGCAGGTGGGCGGCCGTGGCCACCTCGCCCGCGAAGTAGCCGTTCAGGGGGTCCCCGTCGCATGCCTTCCGCAGCAGCCAGTCACGAGCGGACCCACTACCCCAGGCGCACAACGCCTCCACCACGTACACCCGACCCCACCCGGCCACCCGGTCCCCCAGCCACACCAGCGCCTCGGAACCGCCGCGGCGCCGCTTCAGGGCGTCCGCGGCGAGCGAGCCGAAGGTGTTCGACAGCAGTCCGATGGTGCGGATCAGCGGGATGTCGTCGGGGTCCCAGTCGGCGGCCAGCAGTGCCAGGCCGACCACCACGGCGTCCCGGCCGGTGCCGTACCGCACCAGCCACCGGCCGGTCGCCTGGACCCGGTCGTGGTCAGCGCGCAGCGCGGCAGCCGTGATGTGGTCATTGAGGTGGATGGGGGCGTCGAAGCCGTCGAGCACGACGGCCAGCGCGGCGGGATCGGCGTCCGGGGCGGCGAAGTGCCGGTCCAGGGCCTCGGCCACGTCCGCACCGTCTCGCCGCCGGTCGCGGTTGTCCGATCGACGTGGGCGAGCCTTGTAGCGGGCTTCGTCGGGGTAGGGCTTGCCCTCACCGGGCAGTGGACCGTCGGGGTGCCGGGTGTGCAGGCGCACGGCGTGGTCGTAGAGGGAGATCCGGGGCTGGTCCCCGGTCGGCTCGCTCACCGGCGTGCGCAGGACTCGATTCTCTCGATCATGGTGTCCAGGCTACTGCTTGGGCGGCGTGATGCGGTTCAGTTCCAGCACCTCGGGCATCGGACCGCCGTTGCGGAGCCACTTCTCCAGGTCGTCCATGATCGCGTCGTGCAGGACGAAGCCCAGCCACACCGGCTTCGCGCCCGCCGGCTTGACCACGATCACGTTCGAGCTCTCGCACGCGTCCAGGCAGTCCGCGACCCGCAGGCGGACCGTGCCGCCGGACTGGGCCGCGACCTCCTGGAGCCGGGCGAGCTGCGCTTCGTGGTCGTAGTCAGGGTGCTTCTTGGTAGTGCCGCAGCAGCAGCCGCGGCACACCGTGACGTAGTTGCGCATCTACAGGGTCTCGACCAGAGCACCGGACGCGTCGGCGCGCAGGACCGGGGCCGACGCGGTCAGGTCGCGGACCGCGGACACCGACGCCTCGTCCACCGACGACGCCCCAGTCACCACGGCCGCCGCCTCCAAGCCCTCGGCACCGCTCGACACCGCCGCCGCGACAGCCGCCTGCAACGCCGTGAGCTGCAAAGACGGCAGAGCGACGGTGGTGGCGGCGTAGGTGCGGCCGTCGGTGTCGCGGACGGCGGCACCTTCCGCGGCGCCCGTGCGGGCGCGGGCCGACCTCGCCAGGGTGATGATCTTCTGGTCCTCGGGGTCTAGCTCACTCACCGGGGGTCCCCTCGTCGTCGTCTGCGTCGGGCACCGGGCGGACCAGCACCGTCGTGATGCGCATCCGCCCGCGTTCGTCCTTGCCGCCCTCGGCCCGCATCCGCAGGCCCGCGATCTCCGCCTCCGTGCCGGGCAGCGGCACCCGGCCCAGGCGTTGCGCCAGCAGGCCGCCCACGGTCTCCACCTCGTGGTCGTCCAGCTCGGTGCCGAACAGCGCGTCCAGGTCGTCCACCGGCAGCCGCGCGCTCACCCGCACCGACCCGTCCACCAGGTGCTCCACCGGCGGCCGGTCGTCGGTGTCGGACTCGTCGGTGATCTCGCCGACGATCTCCTCCAGGATGTCCTCGATCGTCAGCAGGCCCGCCGTGCCGCCGTACTCGTCCACCACGATCGCCAGGTGGTTGCGGGACAGCTGCATCTCGCGCAGCAGGTCCGCGATCGGCTTCGAGTCCGGGATGAACGACGCCGGCTTCATCACGTCCGACACCACGGTCCCGTTCGGCTCCGACGCCAGCGTCCGCCGCACCAGGTCCTTCAGGTTCACCACGCCGACGATGTCGTCCACGCTCTCACCGATCACCGGCACCCGCGTGTACCCGGTGCGCAACGACAACGCCAACGCCTGCCGCACCGACTTCGTCTGCTCGATCCACACGATCTCCGTGCGCGGCACCATCACCTCGCGCGCGATGGTGTCGCCCAGCTCGAACACCGAGTGGATCATCTCGCGCTCGCCCTCGTCCACGACGCCGCGCTCCTGCGCCATGTCGACCAGCTCGCGCAGCTCGACCTCGGAGGAGAACGGGCCCTCGCGGAAGCCCTTGCCCGGCGTGATCGCGTTGCCGACCAGGATCAGCAGCCGCGACAACGGTCCCAGCACGCGCCCCAGCACCCGGATCGGCGCGGCGGCCAGCAAGCTCACCGCGTAGGGGTGCTGCCGGCCGATCGTGCGCGGACCGACGCCGACCAGCACGTACGACACGACCAGCATGCTCAGGCCCGCGACCAGCACGGCCACCCAGCCGGTGCCGATCAACCGCAGGCACACGACGGTGACCAGCACGGTCGCCGACAGCTCGCAGCCCAGCCGCAGCAACAACAGCAGGTTGACGTGCCGCGGCCGGTCGGCCAGCACCACGATCAACTGCTTCGCGCCCGCCCGGCCCTGCCGCTGCAACGCCTCGACCCGCGCCCGCGACACGGTGCCCAGCGCGGCGTCCGCGCCCGCGAACATGCCCGCCGCCAGCACCAGTGCCACCGCCAGGACGAGGAGGCTGGTGGAGTCCCCGATCACCACGGCCCCCGGGTCAGGCGTCCGGGTCGGGCCTGCCGGAGGTCTCGTCGGAGTCCTCCAGGCCCACCGCCCCGAGCAGCTTGGAGTCCGCCTCGCGCTGGGCCGACGCGCGCTGCGCCTCGGCGGTCGCCGTGCGGAAGTCGCCCAGGATGCGGTTCTGCAGGGTGAACATCTCGCGCTCCTCCGCGGGCTCGGCGTGGTCGTAGCCGAGCAGGTGCAGCACGCCGTGCACGGTCAGCAGGTGCAGCTCGTCCAGCAGGCTGTGACCCGCCTTCTTGGCCTGGTCCTTGGCGAACTCGGGGCACAGCACGATGTCCCCGAGCAGCGCCGGACCCAGGCCCGTCGCGTCGGGACGGCGGGCCGAGTCCAGCTCGTCCATCGGGAAGGCCATGACGTCGGTCGGGCCGGGCAGGTCCATCCAGCGCTGGTGCAGGTCGGCCATCACGTCCAGCTCCACCAGCAGGACGGACAGCTCCGCCAGCGGGCTGACGCCCATCCGGTCCAGCGCGAATCGGGCGGCGGCGACGATGGACGCCTCGTCCACCGGCACGCCCGACTCGTTCGCGATCTCGATGCTCACGGCGCCTATCGTCCCCGCCGGTGCCCCCGGGACCGCGCACCGGGTCCGGCGTGGCTCTGCCGGTCCTGGCCGAGGTCGCGTTCGTCCTGCTCGACCTGCCACTTCTCGTAGGCGTCCACGATGTCGGCGACCAGCCGGTGGCGGACCACGTCGTTGCTGGTCAGGACGGAGAAGTGGACGTCGTCCACGCCTTCGAGGATGTCCTTGACGACCTTGAGCCCGGACCGCTGCCCGCCGGGCAGGTCGACCTGGGTGATGTCGCCGGTCACCACGATCTTGGACCCGAAGCCCAGGCGGGTGAGGAACATCTTCATCTGCTCGGGCGTGGTGTTCTGCGCCTCATCAAGGATGATGAAGGCATCATTCAGGGTCCTACCACGCATGTAGGCCAGGGGTGCGACCTCGATCGTGCCGGCCTGGGTCAGGCGCGGGATGGACTCCGGGTCGACCATGTCGTGCAGCGCGTCGTACAGGGGGCGCAGGTAGGGGTCGATCTTCTCGTACAGGGTGCCCGGCAGGTAGCCCAACCGCTCGCCCGCCTCGACCGCCGGCCGGGTCAGGATGATGCGGTTGACCTGCTTGGCCTGCAACGCCTGCACGGCCTTCGCCATGGCCAGGTACGTCTTGCCCGTGCCCGCCGGGCCGATGCCGAACACCACCGTGTTCTTGTCGATCGCGTCGACGTAGTGCTTCTGGTTCAGCGTCTTGGGACGGATCGTCCGGCCCCGGCGGGAGATGATGTCCAGGCTCAGCACCTCGGCGGGCGACTCGCCGGTGCCCGCGGACAGCATGGCCACCGTGCGGCGGACCGTGTCCGGGCCGACCTCCTGGCCGCGGTTGGCCAGGGTCACCAGCTCGGAGAACACGCGCTCGGCGAACGCCACGTCGGCGGGCTTGCCGGAGAGGGTGATCTCGTTGCCGCGCACGTGGACGTCGGCGTCGAGCAGTTCCTCGGCGAGCCGGAGGTTCTCGTCGCGCGACCCGAGCAGGGCGAGCACCGCGCCGTCGGGCACGGCGAACTTGGACTGGGCGTCGGCCGCAGGGCCTGCCTGCGGCGTGGTGTCTGCGGTGTCGGCCACGTGGCCTCGGGCCTGCTTCCTGCGCGTGCGCGCCGAACTCGTGTTGAACTTGACCTACCGCACTCGATGCTAGCCGCCGGCACCGACAGTCCGCACCGGAGTAAGAAACCGGGTGGACGGGTCGGGTGTACTCGTCGGTGTGACCGTTGTGCGCGCCCTGACCTTGGACGACGTGCCCGCCTGCCTCGCCCTCGCCGCCGACCGGGACTGGCCGCCGGAGGAAGCCAAGTGGGGCTTCCTGCTGCGGGTCGGCGCCGGTTTCGGCCTGTTCGACGGTCCGCGCCTGGTCGGGACGACGATCATCACCCGGTTCGGTGACGAGCACGCGGCGGTGAGCATGGTGCTGGTGGCGTCCTCGCACGGCGGGCGCGGGCTGGGGCGGCGGCTGGTGGAGCACGCCCTGGACGCCGCCGGGACGCCCGTGGCGTCGCTGTACGCGACCGGGTTCGGCAAGCCGCTCTACGAGAAGCTCGGCTTCCGGTCGGTGGGGATGGTCGCTGGGCATTTCGGCACCCTGGACGTGCCCAGAGCCGGCGTGAGCGAGCCGGTGACCGACCGGGAGCGGCTGGTGAAGCAGGACGCGGAGGTGTTCGGCGCGGACCGGTCGGCGATGTGGGCGGAGTACTTCGACTTCGCGCGCGAGGTCCGGGTGTCGGCGGACGGGTTCGTCGGCTCCTGGCGCAACACCGACCGGTTGATGCTCGGACCCGTCGTCGCGGGGTCCTTGACCGAGGCGAAAGCCCTGATCAGCGACGTGGCGGACGGTCCGTCGCGGGTGGACGTGCGGGACCCGGAGCTGGCGGCGTGGCTGTCCGCGCACGGGATGCCGCCGAGGTTCGAGGTGGACCTGATGGTGCGCGGCGAGTTCACCGGCGCCCGTGACCGCCTGTGGGCGCCGGTGATGCAGGCCCTCGGTTAGGCCAAGGCGCCGAGCTTGCGCCCGCCGAGCAGGTGCAGGTGGGCGTGGAAGACGGTCTGGCCGGCGTCCTCGCCGGTGTTGAACAGCAGGCGGTAGCCGGTGCCCAGGCCCTCGGCCTCCGCGACCTCCCCGGCCGCGCGGAAGAGGTCGTCCAGCACGCCGGGGGCGGCCTTGACCAGGGACACCGCGTCGGGCGAGTGCAGCTTGGGCACCAGCACCACGTGGGTCGGGGCCTGGGGCGAGATGTCGCGGAACGCCGTGGTCGTCTCGGTCTCGTGGACGATGGTCGCCGGGATCTCGCCCTTGACGATCCGGCAGAACAGGCAGTCGGAGGACATGCCGGGCAGGCTAGCGGGCCGGCCGCAGCGCGGCGTCGCGGCAGGCTAGCGGGCCGGCCACGGCACGGCGTCGCGGCAGGCTAGCGGGCCAGCCGCAGCGCGGCGTCGCGGCAGACCGCCCACGCCGGGTGCTCGACGTCGACCAGCTCCATGTGCCCGACCCCGGGCAGCTCCACGAACTCCGCCCCGCTGGACGCCGCGAACGCCGAGCTCTGCGCCACGGGCACGTCCTCGTCCTCGGTGCCGTGGACCAGCACCATCGGCTTGGCGATGGGCAGCAAGGCCGCCGGAGAGGCGTCGGCGTACCGCGCGGGCACCTCGTCGGGCGTCCCGCCGAGCAGTTCGGCGGCCCGCCGGGTGATCTGGGGGTGCTGGAGGAAGTCCAGGACGCCGGCCTGCGCCACGGCCCCGACCACGCGCGGGTGCCGGGCCGCCGCCCACACGGCCAGGTGGCCGCCCGCCGAATGGCCCAGGGTCACCACGTCGGCGTCGAGCGCGTCGATGGCCGCCAGGACGTCGTCACCGGTCTCCGGCCACCCGCCGCCGCCGGTCACCCGCCGGTACTCGACGTTGAACGCCCGCACCCCGTGCGCCGCCAGATCGGCCGCCAGGGGACGCCCGAGTTCGAGTCCGTAGCGCTGGTGCCAGAAACCGCCGTGGATGACGACGACAACGGGGAACGAATCACCGCCGGCCGGTGACGACAATTCACCGAACTGGCTCGGATGGGTGCCGTAGAGGACACGCCGCAAGGAAACACCCTCCACAAAAAGAGGGCCGCGTCGCGATGGGACCTGGGGGTCGCCCCACCGCGACGCGGCGACGCCGGACCGAGGGGGGAGGTGTCCGGCGAGTCTGCTCTGAAGGGCCGAATCCGACTAGACCAATGCAACCCCTCAGGCCATGAGAGTAACCCCTATATCCCGCGTTCGCCAGAAGAACTCGACACCCATTACCGCCAGCGATCGGTCAGCACACCCAGCGCACCCAAAGCCACCGCCGCGGCCGTCGAAGCTCGCAGAACGGTAGGGCCCAGTCGCACAACGTGCGCGCCTGCCTGCGTCAATGCCTTCAGCTCTTCTTCAGCGATGCCGCCCTCGGGTCCCACCACGAGCAGCACGTCACCCTCGCGGGGGAGCTCGACGGACGCCACGGAGTCCGACGCCGACTCGTGCAAAACCAATGCGACAGCAGCGGACTGCGCCAGACGGACCAAGCCGGGGGTCGAGACGGGGTCGGCGACCTCCGGCACCCGGGCCCGCCGAGCTTGCTTCGCGGCCTCCCGCGCGGTCGCCCGCCAGCGCTCCAACGCCTTCGCGCCGCGCGGCCCGTCGTCCCACTTGGTGACGCACCGGGACGCCTTCCACGGCACCACGCCGTCCACGCCCGCCTCGGTGGCCAGCTCCACGGCCAGCTCGCCGCGGTCGCCCTTCACCAGCGCCTGCGCCACCACGACCCGCAGGGCGGGCGCGGGCACGACCCAGCGCTCCACCACCCGCAGCCGCAGCGAGTCCTTCAACGCCTCGACGACCTCGCAGCGCACCTGCGCGCCGGACCCGTCGGAGAGCACCAGCTCCTCCCCCGCGCGCAGCCGGCGCACGGTGGCGGCGTGCCTGCCCTCCGGACCGTCCAGGACGGCCTCGGACCCGGAGGGCAGCGCGGCGACCAGGAAGACCGGCAGCGTCACCGGTGCCCGCGCCCGGAGCGCAGCCGCGAGAACAGCCCGCCGCCGCCCTTGCCGTTGTGGGCCAGCGACGGCTCCTCCTCGCCGCGCACCGACGCCAGCTCGCGCAGCAGCTCGGTCTGGCGGGCGTCGAGCTTGGTGGGCACCACGACCTCCAGGTGCACGTGCAGGTCGCCCCGTCCGTCCACCCGGCCGCTGGAGCGCAGCCGCGGCATGCCCCGGCCGGTCAGCACCAGTTCCGTGTTGGGCTGGGTGCCCGGCTCGATCTCCAGCTCCTCCTCGCCGTCCAGGGTTTGGAGCGGCAGGACCGCGCCGAGCGCGGCCGTGGTCATCGGGATGCGCACCGAGCAGTGCAGGTTCACGCCGTCGCGCTCGAAGACCTCGTGCGGGATCTCCTCGACCTCGACGTAGAGGTCACCGGCCGGGCCGCCGCCCGAGCCGACCTCGCCCTGGCCCGCGAGCCGCACCCGCATGCCCTCGGCGACGCCGGGCGGGATCTGCACCGAGATGGTGCGCCGCGACCGGACCCGGCCCTCGCCCGCGCACTGCCGGCACGGGTCGGGGATGACCTCGCCGAACCCGCGGCACACCGGGCACGGCCGCGCCGTGACCACCTGGCCCAGGAACGAGCGCTGCACCGACTGCACCTCGCCGCGCCCGCCGCACGTGTCGCAGCGCACCGGGGACGTGCCCTCGGCGCAGCCGCTGCCCGTGCAGACGTCGCACAGGATGGCCGTGTCGACGGTCAACTCCCGCGACGCGCCCGCCGCGCACTCCTCCAGCGTCATGGCCAGCCGGATCAGCGCGTCCGAACCGGGCTGCACCCGACTGCGCGGACCGCGCTGGCCACCGCCGGCCGCGCCGAAGAACGCGTCCATGATGTCGCCGAGACCGAACCCCGCGCCCGCGAACGGGTCGCGCATCCCACCGCCGCCCGGCTCCAACGGGTCGCCGCCCAGGTCGACGACCTGCCGCTTCTTCGGGTCGGACAGCACCTCGTAGGCGGCCGTCACCTCCTTGAAGCGCGCTTCCTCGTTGGGGTTGACGTCCGGGTGCAGCTGGCGCGCGAGCTTGCGGTAGGCGCGCTTGATCTCCTCGGGTGTCGCGTTCTTGGAGACCCCGAGCGTGCCGTAGTAGTCCCTCGCCACCGTGTGTCCTCCTGCGGGCGCGCGCGGACCGCGCGCTCGCTCGCTTGCGAAACGTCTTGTGCGCCTTCGGTGTTCCCGGCTCAGCTGGAGGTGAGGATCTCCCCGACGTACCCGGCGACCGCGAGCACGGCCGCCATCGTCCCCGGGTAGTCCATCCGCGTCGGACCCACCACTCCCATGCCCCCGAGCAGCTTGTCCCGGCTGCCGTAGCCGATGGACACGACCGAGGTGCTGCGCATCTCGGCCGCCTCGTTCTCCTCGCCGATGTGCACCAGGACCGTGCCGGGGTCGCGGGCCGCGGCGAGCAGCTTGAGCACCACGACCTGCTCCTCCAGCGCCTCCAGCACCTGGCGCAGCGAACCGGGGAAGTCTGCCACGTTGCGGGTGAGGTTCGCGGTGCCACCCAGCACCAGTCGCTCTTCCGGGTGCTCGACCAGGGACTCGATCAGCACGGTGCTCACCCGCGTGACGGCGTCGCGCAGCTCGGCGGGCGCGTGGTCGGGCAGCTCGGCGACCTCGGCGGACGCGTCCGCGAGCCGCTTGCCGACCATCGCCTGGTTGAGCAGGGTGCGCATCCGGGCGACGTTCTCCTCGGTGATCACGTCGCCGAGGTCCACGCTGCGCTGGTCCACCCGGCCGGTGTCGGTGATGAGGACCAGCATCAGCCGGGCGGGTGTGATGGCGAGCACTTCCAGGTGGCGCACGGTGGACCGGCTCAGCGTCGGGTACTGGATCACCGCGACCTGCCGGGTCAGCTGGGCGAGCAGGCGCACGCTGCGGCGCAGCACGTCGTCCAGGTCGTAGGCGCCGTCGAGGAAGCTCCGGATGGCGCGCCGCTCGGCCGACGACAGCGGCTTGACGTCGCTGAGCCGGTCCACGAACAGCCGGTACCCCTTGTCCGTGGGCACGCGGCCGGCGCTGGTGTGGGGCTGGGTGATGAACCCCTCCTCCTCCAGCGCGGCCATGTCGTTGCGCACGGTCGCGCTCGAAACGCCCAGGTTGTGCCGCTCGACCAGCGCTTTCGACCCGACGGGCTCCTGGTTGGAGACGTAGTCGGCGACGATGGCGCGCAGCACCTCGAACCGGCGCTCGTCCGCGTTCACGCGCGTCACCTCCACATCGACGACCTGCTTCACCTCAAGTTTACGGAGGTAGGAGCGCTCATAGGGAAACTCCGTGGTGTGGGTTCGGCCGCCGCGGATAGCGTGAGGTGTGCTCCACCACATCCAGACCGCCCTGCGGGAGTCCGTTCGGGCCGATTCGACCCGGGTCGGGCCGTTCCTGGTGCGCTTCGACGCCGATTCGGACGACGTGTACTCCAACTACGCCGTGCCCGAGGCGGACGCCGAGCCGACCGACGAGGACGTGGCCGAGCTGGTCTCGTTGTTCCGGGCAAAGAACCGCGTGCCGCGTCTGGAGTACATCAGGCCGGTGCCTGTGTTGGATGCCGCGCTCGACCGCGCCGGGTTCACCGTCGAGCGCGAGTACCCGGTGATGGCGGTCGAACCCGACGACCTGCGCGTGCCGGACGTGCCGGGCGTCGAGCTGGTCGAACCCGTCACCGACGACGAGCTGGTGGCGGCCACGGACGTGCAGAACGCGGCGTTCGGCGTGGGGTCGCTGATCAGGGAAGCCGCGATCCGGCGGCAGCGGTCGATGCTGAGCAAGGGCGCTGTGCTGCTGATGGCGCTGGTGGACGGGGTGCCGGCGGGTGCCGGGCTGGCCGTCGCACCGGCCGGCGGGCTCGCGCAGGTGGCCGGGATCGGGGTGCTGGAGCGGTTCCGGGGCCGGCGCATCGGGCAGTTGATCACCGCGCGGTTGAGCGAGCGGGTGTTCGCCGCCGGGCACCGGCCGTTCCTGGAGACCGAGCCCGACCACAAGGTGGACCGGGTCTACGGGCCGCTGGGCTACCGCGTGATCGGGCACTCGGCGGGCGTCCGACTCACGTGAGTCGCCGGACCACCGCGTCGGCCAGCAGCCGTCCCCGGTCGGTCAGCACGCACCGGCCCTCCGCGAAGGCCGCCTCCTCCAGCAGCCCGTCCCGCACGGCGATCTTCGCCTCCGCCCGCCCCTCGTCGTCGAGGACGTCCACGGGCAGCCCGACCGCCAGGCGCAGTTCCAACAACACCCGCTCCACCCGCCGGTCGTCGTCGGAGAGCAGCTCCCGGCCGGCCGCCGGCGAGACGCCCGAAGCCAGCAGGGACGCGTACTTCGCCGGGTGCTTCACGTTCCACCACCGGACCCCGCCCACGTGGCTGTGCGCGCCCGGGCCGGCACCCCACCAGTCGGCGCCCTGCCAGTACAGGACGTTGTGCCGGCACTGGGACGACGGGCCGGCCGCCCAGTTGGACACCTCGTACCAGCGCAGCCCCTGCGCGGTCATGGCGGTGTCGATCAGCTCGTACTTGTCGGCCAGCACGTCGTCGTCGGGCATGGGCAGCTCGCCGCGCCGGACCCGCCGGGCCAGGGCCGTCCCCTCCTCCACGATCAGCGCGTACGCCGACACGTGGTCCACGCCCGACGAGTGCACCGCGTCCAGCGACGCGCGGAGGTCGTCCACCGACTCCCCCGGCGTCCCGTAGATGAGGTCCAGGTTCACGTGGTCGAACCCGGCCGCCCTCGCTTCCCGGGCCGCCGCGACCGGACGGCCCGGGGTGTGGACGCGGTCGAGCACCGCCAGGACGTGCCGGGCCGCCGACTGCATGCCCAGCGACACCCGCGTGTAACCAGCGTCACGGATCGCGGCGAAGAACTCCGGCGAGGTCGACTCCGGGTTGGACTCCGTAGTGACTTCCGCGTCACCCGCCAGGCCGAAAGACGATCTCACCGCGTCGAGGACGTCCGCCAGCCCGGACGCGCCGAGCAGTGACGGTGTGCCACCGCCCACGAACACGGTGTCCACCGGCGGCGGGGTGCCCAGGACGCCCGCGGCCAGGTCCAGCTCGCGCCGCAACCCCTCCAGCCAGGACTGCGGGGAGGCGGAAGTGCCCAGCTCACCGGCGGTGTAGGTGTTGAAGTCGCAGTAGCCGCAGCGGGTCGCGCAGAACGGCACGTGCACGTAGACACCGAACGGGCGGGTGCCGAGACCCGCCAGCGCGGTCACGGGCAGTGAGCCGTCCGGGGGTGCGGGGTCGCCGGTCGGCAGGGCGGAGGGCATGGACCCATCCTCCCACTTAGCAGGACGCCGACCCCCGTCCCACCATGCGGATGGCGGTGGACCACGGGGTGGACGCGTGGCACGCTGCAAACCATGACGTCGAACGGAGTGCGCCTGGTGGTCCGCCGCCACGTGGACTTCCGTCGTGTTTCCAGCGCGATGTGCCGCCGCTCGGCATAGCCCGCGCCCGACTCATGTTCCCGTCGGCGCCGGGTGCGCTGACGAGACCCCCACCACGGATCCACCGGGACTCGCACGCGCACCAGCGCCCCGAAACCCGGAGGACGAGATGGTCCCCCCGACGACGACACCCCCGCGCCCCAAGCAGCGCCGGGGTGAGGGGCAGTGGGCGCTGGGCTACCGCGAGCCGCTGAACCCGAACGAGCGGAGCAAGAAGGACGACAACCCGCTCAACGTCCGGTCTCGGATCGAGAACATCTACGCGCACCGCGGGTTCGACTCGATCGACCCCGCCGACCTGCGCGGACGCTTCCGCTGGTACGGCCTGTACACCCAGCGCAAGCCCGGCATCGACGGTGGCCGCACGGCCACGCTGGAACCCGAAGAGCTGGACGACGAGTACTTCATGCTCCGCGTCCGCATCGACGGCGGCCGGCTCACCACGGCGCAGCTCGCGCTGATCGGCGAGCTGTCCCAGACCTACGCGCGCGACACGGCCGACATCACCGACCGGCAGAACGTGCAGTACCACTGGATCCGCATCGAGGACGTCCCCACCATCTGGCAGAAGCTGGAGGACGCCGGCCTGACCACCATGGAGGCCTGCGGCGACAGCCCGCGCGTGATCCTCGGCTCGCCGGTGGCGGGCATCGCGCAGGACGAGGTGATCGACGCCACGCCCGCGATCGACGAGATCCTGCGCCGCTACATCGGCGACCCGCGCTACTCCAACCTGCCGCGCAAGTTCAAGACCGCGATCTCCGGCCTGCCGGACGTGGCGCACGAGATCCACGACGTGGCCTTCGTCGGCGTGGACCACCCCGAGCACGGCCCCGGCTTCGACCTGTGGGTCGGCGGCGGGCTGTCCACGAACCCGATGATCGCCAAGCGGCTGGGCACGTGGGTGCCGCTGGACGAGGTGCCGGACGTGTGGGAGGGCGTGATCAGCGTCTTCCGCGACTACGGCTACCGCCGGCTGCGGCACCGGGCGCGGATCAAGTTCCTGGTCGCCGACTGGGGCCCGGAGAAGTTCCGGCAGGTGCTGGAGGACGAGTACCTCAAGCGCAAGCTCATCGACGGCCCCGCGCCCGAGACCCCCGCGATCCCGCGCGACCACATCGGCGTGCACCAGCAGAAGGACGGCCTGTTCTACGTCGGCGCGGCCCCGATCGCGGGCCGGGTCACCGGGTCGACGCTGGTCGAGGTGGCCAAGGTGGCCGAGCGCGCCGGGTCCACCCGGGTCCGGTTGACGCCGCAGCAGAAGCTGGTCGTGCTGGACGTGCCGGAGTCCGAGGTCAAGGCGCTCCAGGCGGACCTGGCCAAGCTGGGGCTGCAGACCGAGCCGTCGCCGTGGCGGCGGGGCGTGATGGCGTGCACCGGCATCGAGTTCTGCAAGCTCGCGATCGTCGAGACCAAGAAGCGAGCGGTCGAGCTGGTGTCGGCGCTGGAGACGCGGCTGGCCGACATCGTGGAGGGTGTCACCGCCCCGATCTCGGTGCACATCAACGGCTGCCCCAACTCGTGCGCCCGCATCCAGACCGCGGACATCGGGCTCAAGGGCCAGATCGTCACCGACGCCGACGGCAACCAGGTCGAGGGCTTCCAGGTGCACCTGGGCGGCGGCCTGGGCCTGGACGCCGGGTTCGGCCGGAAGCTGCGCGGCCACAAGGTGACCGCCGACGAGCTGTCCGGCTACGTCGAGCGGGTGGTGCGCAACTTCGTGGCGCAGCGCAAGGACGACGAGCGCTTCGCCCAGTGGGTCGCCCGCGCTGACGAAGCGGACCTGAAGTGAGCGAGCGCGCTACTCCGTTCTACTGCCCTTACTGCGGCGACGAAGACCTTCGGCCGCAGGAAGAGCCGTCGTACTCCTGGTTGTGCGCCGCCTGCCGGCGCGTGTTCACCGTCAAGTTCGTGGGTCTCAATCTCCCGCAGGAGGTTCAGCGATGACCGCCCCCACCCGGGTCGAGGAACTGAAGGTGATCGCCGAGGCCGCCTCGGTGGAACTGGCCGACGCCACCGCCGAGGAAGCGCTCGCGTGGGTCGCCCGCACGTTCGGCGACAGCTGGATCGTCGCCTCGAACATGCAGGACGCCGTGCTGATCGACCTGGCCACCAAGGTCAAGCCGGACGTGGACGTGCTGTTCCTGGAGACCGGCTACCACTTCGCCGAGACCATCGGCACCCGCGACGCGGTGGACCTGGTCTACCCGGAGGTGCGGATCGTCAACGCGGCGGCCGAGCAGTCGGTGGCCGACCAGGAAGCGCAGTTCGGGCTGCTGAACAAGACCGACCCGAACCGCTGCTGCCACCTGCGCAAGGTGATCCCCTTGCAGCGCACGCTGGCCAACTACGACGCGTGGGTGACCGGCGTGCGCCGCGTGGACGCGCCCACCCGGGCGAACACCCCGATCGTGCAGTGGGACGAGCGCAACGGGCTGGTGAAGGTCAACCCGATCGCGCCGTGGTCGGACGAGCGGTTCAACGCCTACATCGCCGAGCACGGGATCCTGGAGAACCCGTTGGTGCAGGAGGGCTACCTGTCCATCGGGTGCGCCCCGTGCACCTCGAAGCCGCTGCCGGGCCAGGACCCGCGCAGTGGCCGCTGGGCCGGTACTTCGAAGACGGAATGCGGGTTGCACGGATGAGCGTGGGCACAGCTCTGGACACGTTGGGACGCCTGGAATCCGAGGCGATCCACATCTTCCGCGAGGTCGCGGGCGAGTTCGACCGGCCGGTGATCCTGTTCTCCGGCGGCAAGGACTCGACCCTGCTGCTGCACCTGGCGGTGAAAGCGTTCTGGCCCGCGCCGGTTCCCTTTCCCCTCCTACATGTCGATACCGGACACAACTTCCAGGAAGTCATCGACTTCCGGGACCGGACGGTCGAGAAGTACAACCTGCGCCTGGAAGTGGCCAGCGTGCAGGACTACATCGACGACGGCCGACTCCAGGAACGCCCGGACGGCACCCGGAACCCCTTGCAGACAGTGCCTTTGCTGGACGCGATCACCACTCACAAGTTCGACGCCGTCTTCGGCGGCGGACGCCGTGACGAGGAACGCGCCCGCGCCAAGGAGCGCATTTTCAGCCTGCGCAACGCCTTCGGCCAGTGGGAGCCGCGGCGGCAGCGTCCCGAATTGTGGAACCTCTACAACGGGAGGCACCGTCCGGGGGAACATGTGCGGGTATTCCCGCTCTCCAACTGGACCGAGCTGGACGTCTGGCACTACATCGCGCGGGAGGGGATCGAATTGCCGTCGATCTACTACGCGCACCAGCGCGAGGTTTACCTCCGCGACGGCATGTGGCTGGCGGAAGGCCCGTGGGGCGGCCCGCGTGAAGGCGAGCAGCTCGTGAGCAAGACCGTGCGCTACCGGACCGTCGGCGACGGTTCGTGCACGGGCGCGGTGGAGTCGGACGCGGCGGACATCGAGGCCGTCATCGCGGAGGTGGCCGCGTCGCGGTTGACCGAGCGCGGTGCGACCCGGGCCGACGACCGGTTGTCGGAGGCCGCGATGGAGGACCGCAAGCGGGAGGGCTACTTCTAACCATGAGCGACCTGTTGAGGCTGGCCACCGCGGGCAGCGTGGACGACGGTAAGTCCACGCTGGTCGGCAGGCTGCTCTACGACACCAAGTCCGTGCTGGCGGACACGCTGGACGCCGTGCACCGGGCCAGCGCCGACCGCGGCCTGACCACCCCGGACCTGTCCCTGCTCGTCGACGGACTGCGCTCGGAGCGGGAGCAGGGCATCACGATCGACGTGGCCTACCGCTACTTCGCCACCCCGAAGCGTTCTTTCGTGCTGGCGGACACACCCGGGCATGTCCAGTACACGCGTAATACGGTGACTGGAGCGTCCACGGCGCAACTGGGTGTGCTCCTGGTGGACGCGCGCAAGGGTGTGGTGGAGCAGACGCGCCGCCACGCCGCCGTGCTCGCGCTGCTGGGGGTGCCGCGCTTGGTCCTCGCGGTGAACAAGATCGACCTGGTCGACTACGACGAGGTCACCTTCTCCCGCATCGCCAAGGAGTTCACCGCGCACGCCACCGCCCTCGGCTTCCCCGAGGACGCCGTGGTGGAGATCCCGGTGTCCGCCCTGGCCGGCGACAACGTGGTGGAGCGGTCGGACAAGACCCCGTGGTACTCCGGGCCCACCCTGTTGGAGCACCTGGAGACCGTGCCGGTCGAGCCCGACCCGCACGACGCGCCCTTCCGGTTCCCCGTCCAGTACGTCATCCGGCCGCGCACCGCCGAGTACCCGGACTACCGCGGCTACGCCGGTCAGGTGGCGGCGGGCACGGTCCGCGTCGGCGACGAGATCACCGTCCTGCCCTCCGGTCTGCGCAGCACCGTCGAGAAGATCGACACCGCGGACGGCCCGCTGGAGGAGGCCGCCGCCGGACAGTCCGTGACGCTGCTGCTGGCGCACGACCTGGACATCGCGCGCGGCGACCTGATCGCGTCCGGTGACGCGCCGAAGGTCACCGACGAGTTCGAGGCCACCGTGTGCTGGCTGGCCGAGAAGGCGCTCACGCCGGGCGCGCGCGTGCTGGTCAAGCACGGCACCCGGACCGTGCAGGCGATCGTCACCGAACTGCGCAACCGCTTCGACGAGCAGAAGCTCGCGAGCACCGAGAGCCCGGGTTCGCTGGGCCTCAACGAGATCGGCCAGGTCTCGGTCCGCACGGCCGAGCCTGTCCCCGTCGACGACTACTCCCGGAACCGCCGCACGGGCGCGTTCCTGGTCATCGACGCGTCAGACGGCAGCACGCTGGCCGCAGGCCTGGTCGGGGCGCCGCTGCCGGAGCTGGACGGCGTGGACAGCTGTACCGGGGGCGGGAACTCCGCCCAGGACAGCCACGCCCTCGTGTCCCCCGGTCCCTGACCCCCTAGAAAGGCCGACGCCGCCGTGAGCAAGCGCAGCACCCTGACCAAGTCACTGGCTGTACTGACCGCTTTCCTCGCCTTGACCGCCTGCTCACGGGCCGACCGCGGCAACGACGCCGCGACCGCGCCGACCGAGGACAAGGGCGCCGCCGCCGAACTGCGGCTGGGCTACTTCCCCAACGTCACCCACGCCGCCGCGCTGGTCGGCGTGGAACAGGGCCTGTTCGCCAAGGAGCTGGGCAGCACCAAGCTGACCACGCAGACCTTCAACGCCGGACCCGAGGCGGTCAACGCGCTGCTCGGCGGCTCGCTGGACGCCACGTTCATCGGGTCCGGCCCGGCGATCAACGCCTTCGACAAGTCGAAGGGCGAGGCCGTGCGCCTCGTCGCCGGTGCCACGTCCGGCGGTGCGCAGCTGGTGGTCAAGCCGGAGATCGCCTCGGTGGACGACCTCAAGGGCAAGGTCATCACCACGCCGCAGCTGGGCAACACGCAGGACGTGGCGTTCAAGAAGTGGCTGGCCGACCAGAAGCTCGCCGTGGGCGCCGGCGCGGACCAGGTCAACGTCACCAACACGGAGAACTCGCAGACCCTCGACCTGTTCAAGAAGGGCGACGTGCACGGCGCGTGGGCGCCGGAGCCGTGGGCCTCGCGACTGGTGCTCGACGCGGGCGCGAAGGTCCTGGTGGACGAGAAGACCCTGTGGGAGGGCGGCAAGTTCCCGACCACCGTGCTGCTGGTGCGCACCCAGTTCCTCAAGGAGCACCCGCAGACCGTCGAGGCGCTGCTGAAGGGCCACCTGGCGGCCACCGACTTCGCGACGAACAACAAGGCCGAGGCCAAGAAGGTCGTCAACGAGGCCCTGAAGAAGCTGACCGGCAAGTCGCTGGGCGAGCCGGTGCTGGACCGCGCGTTCGACAACATCACGCTGACGCTGGACCCGCAGGCCAAGTCGTTCCCGCAGCTGGCGAAGGACGCGGTCACCGCGGGCGTCGCCAAGCAGGCCGCGGACGTCGCCGGGCTCGCGGACTTCACGCTGCTGAACAAGGTGCTCACGGCGGCGGGCAAGCCGACCGTGGACACCGCCGGGCTGGACAAGAAGTAACTCGGGGAAGGCAGGCACACCATGACCGCCACGCTTGAGCCCACCGTTCCGTCCACTGTGGACGCGGCTGTGACCCTGTCCGCGGTGCGCAAGACGTTCGGGCACGGACCGCACGCGGTCACGGCGCTCGACGGCGTCGACCTGCGGGTCGCGCCGGGCGAGTTCGTGTGCCTGCTGGGCGCGTCCGGGTGCGGCAAGTCGACCTTGCTCAACCTGGTCGCCGGCCTGGACGCGCCCACCTCGGGGTCCATCACCCTGACCACCTCGCGGCCGGCCGTGATGTTCCAGGAGGCCGCGCTGATGCCGTGGCTGACCGCCGCGCGCAACGTCGAGCTGCCGCTGCGGCTGGCCGGCGTCAAGCGCGGCGCCCGCCGGGAGAAGGCCGGTGAGCTGCTGGAACTCGTGCGGCTGTCGGAGGCCGGGCACAAGCGCCCGCACGAGCTGTCCGGCGGCATGCGGCAGCGCGTGGCCCTGGCGCGGGCGCTGGCGTCCACGCTGGGCAGCGCCGAGGAGGGCACGCCCGGCCTGCTGCTGATGGACGAGCCGTTCGCGGCGCTGGACGCCATCACCCGGGACGTGCTCCAGGCGGAGCTGGTGCGGGTGTGGCGGGAGACCGGGACCGCGATCGTGTTCGTCACGCACGACGTGCGCGAGGCCGTGCGGCTGGGGCAGCGGGTCGTCCTGCTGTCCTCGCGCCCGGGTCGCGTGGTGCGCGAGTGGTCCACCGTGGACGCCGACGAGCCCGCGATCGTGCAGGACATCACCGCCCGGCTGCGAGAGGTGATCAGTGGCCACGCCGCGGCTTGACAACGACCTGGCGGCCGTCGGCGCGGGCCTGGACGCGCTGGACGCGCCGTCGCAGGAGCAGCGCCCGTCGCTGGGCAAGCGGTTCGTCCGCACGGTCCTGCCACCGCTGATCGCGTTCGCGCTGCTGCTGGGCGTGTGGCAGGCGCTGTGGGCGGCGGCGTTCTGGCCGGAGTACCAACTGCCCTCGCCCGCATCGGTGTGGGCGGCGGTCGCCGAGGCCGTCGAGAGCGGACGGGCGTTCGACGTGCTGTGGACGTCGGTGCACCGGGCGGTGCTGGGCTTCCTCACCGCCGTGCTGATCGCGACCCCGCTGGGGTTGTTGATCGCCAAGGTGCGCGTGGTGCGGGCGGCCATCGGGTCGCTGCTGACCGGTTTGCAGTCGCTGCCGTCGGTGGCGTGGGTGCCGGCGGGCATCCTGTGGTTCGGCGCGACCCCGTCCACGATCTACTTCGTGGTGCTGATGGGCTCGGTGCCCTCCATCGCCAACGGCCTGGTGTCCGGCGTCGACCAGATCCCGCCGCTGCTCCCGCGCGTCGGGCAGGCGCTGGGCGCGAGCCGGCTCGCGGCGGCCCGGCACATCCTGCTGCCCGCCGCCCTGCCGGGGTACCTGGCAGGGTTGAAGCAGGGCTGGGCGTTCTCGTGGCGGTCGCTGATGGCGGCGGAGATCATCGCGACCTCGCCGCAGCTGGGTGAGGGCCTGGGGCAGTACCTGCACAACGGGTCGTCGTTGAACGACATCTCGATGGTGATCGCGGCGATCTTCCTGATCCTGTTGGTGGGCATCGGGATCGAGCTGCTGGTGTTCCGGCCGTTGGAGCGGGCGGTGCTGCGGGCGCGCGGTCTGTCGGGTGCGCTGTGACCGCTTTGGTGGCTGTGGCGCACGGCAGCCGTGACCCGCGTTCGGCGGCGACCGTGCACGAGTTGCTGGACGTGGTGCGGGCTTTGCGGCCGTCGCTGGACGTGCGGGCGTCGTTCTTGGACCTGTCCGCGCCTCGGCTGGGTGACGTCCTGCACGCCGTGCGCGGGGACGGTCACCGGTCGGCGGTCGTGGTGCCGTTGTTGCTGGGCAAGGCTTTTCACGCGCGGGTGGACGTGCCGGGGGCGGTGGCCGAGGCGCGGTTGCCGTCGCTGGACGTGACGATCGCGGACGTGCTGGGGCCGTCGCCGTTGCTGGAGTCGGCGGCGTTGCGGCGGTTGGCGTCGATCGGGGTCCGGTCGCACGATCGTGAGTTGGGTGTCGTGCTGGCCGGGGCGGGGTCGTCGCACGAGCCCGCCAACGCGGCCGTGCGGGCGATCGCCCAGCGGTGGGCTTCCGGCGCGCGTTGGGCGGGCGTGGAGGCGGCTTTCGCGTCGATGGCCGCCCCCGATGTGCCGGCGGCGGTCGAGCGGCTGAAGGCCCGGGGTGCGCGCCGGATCGCCGTGGCGTCCTGGTTCCTGGCCCCGGGCTTCCTGCCCGACCGGGTGGCGCGGCTGGCCGAGACGGACCTGGTGGCCACGCCGCTGGGCGCGGACCCGGAGGTGGCGGAACTGGTCCTCCACCGCTACGAAGCCGCCCTGGCGGAAGACTTGGCCGTCCGGACCGCCTGACGGCTACTCAGCCGCCATCATGTGCGGGTGACCAACTCCCAGCCCCAGCGTTTCACGATGGCTGATGCTGCGCGGGTGCTCGGCCTCTCGCGTTGGACCTTTCGGCGTTTGCACTGGACGCGCGTGATGTCTCCCCCGGCTGGGCGGGAAGGAGGCAGCCCGTACTGGCACGAACGCGATCTTTACCAGTGGGCGGCCAACAGTGGAGAACAACGGTTCCTCAGGCGGACTCCGTTGCGGTACTGGCCGACCGCGAACGAACCCGCGACGTACAGCGGCGCCACCACTCAGGAGCACTACGTTGCACAGATCTGGATAGCCGAAGCAGGGACGCTTTGCGTCGTGTGGCCGCTGCCGGGAAAGATGCAGCCCACAGCCGTCACCGTCGCGGCGGAGTTGCCCGAAGCGGACGCCTTGGTCCGAATCGCACCGGATTTCGGACGCGACGGGCCGACAGTGGGCACGGCGCAGCCCGGCGAAGCGCCACCGACGTGGGCCGACTTCGAGGCGCTCTGGAACGACCTGTCCCGAGTGCTGGGCCAGCCGGCACCCTACTGGCCCTATTCGCTGCGCATCCCCAGGCTCATCGAGAATTGGGCGCCACAGCAAACGACGACGGTGTACCCTGCCGCCCCTGATCTGGACATCGTGCCTCTTCTGAAGTTGGCGCTTGCCTTGCCCGCCGGCAGCGCCGAGCAGCGAGCCGTCCAGCACC
Source organism: Saccharothrix variisporea (assembly GCF_003634995.1). Taxonomy (GTDB): domain Bacteria; phylum Actinomycetota; class Actinomycetes; order Mycobacteriales; family Pseudonocardiaceae; genus Actinosynnema; species Actinosynnema variisporeum. Next base: position 3,622,410 of record NZ_RBXR01000001.1, read on the forward strand.
TTGCTACCGTGGCCCAACACCGTGCCACGGAAAGTGCGGTCCAGAACCTGGAGTTGGTTGATGAGCTCCAGCGAAAGCGCAAGTCATGCTTCACGCGGACCACTGCTGTGGCCGCTCGCCCCCTCCCGTTTCCCGAGCCGGGCGAGATGGAGGCGGGCGTTCTGCGCCGAGGATGGCAGAAGATACTGGAACGCACAGACCAACTTGCCGCCGATTGCGTTCGTCTCGCGGCGATGTGGGATGGCGGCGCGCACTTCCCGTACGCCAGCGTGGAACGAGTCAACCCTGCCACTCGCTATGGCGCCGAATGGGCGTCGAGGTTGCGGGCGCCCGCAGAACGCGCAGCCGTCTACGAGTCCCTTGGACGCGGCGGTGGCGACGCATTGATCGACCCGGTCAGCGGCGCGCCGGTGGTAAGAGAACCCGACGGCTCCCTCTTCGTCGCCGTTCCGCAGCGGCTCAACGCTTCGGGAGGCCAGTTGACTGAGGTGGTGCTGGACGAACCGGTGTGGATCCGGACGGAAGATGGAAGCATCCAGCCCGCTCCTCGCGACCATTATTGGGGCTTGTCGTGGGGATACAGTGGGAGCGGTCCTGGGTCGCTCGCTCTTCTGATCCACCGCCTGTTGGACGACATCACAGCGCCTGCTGCGGACAGCGCGATGGGAGCGCCGCTGGGGTTGGACGAGCTGACCGAGTTGAAGTGGCCGCGTGAAAGCGTGCTTACGCGCGAACTGCTCGAGTCGGCTCGTTCCGGACGCTCCTACCCCAAGCCGGGAGCGCCGGTGGAGGACGCATGAAGTGGAGAAGTTGGCACGGTCAGGTGAGCATTGCGCTCGGAGTCGGCCTCGGTTGCTGGTTCTCACGCGGTTGGTGGGATTCGCTCGTCCTGTGGATCTACCGGTGGTGGCAGGTTGTGCTGGTCGTCAGCCTGATCGCCACAGGCGTGGCAATCCTGCACACCCGCCCGCGCGACCCTCGAAGCGACACGGCCGATGAGATGCGGCCTCTTTCCACACGAAGCATCGTGACCGGCGCAATGGTCCTTGTAGCGCTCGCCGTTGTCATCGCGTCACTGCTTCTGCGCGCTTTCGGAGGCGGCTCGCCGACAGTGCAACTGGACGCGATCCGCACTGCGGGAACGATAGTCGTCGGGACCGGTGGAGCAGCGGCATTGTGGCTGGCCGCCCGCCGTCAGCGCTCAACGGAGCTGTCGCTGGCCCACCAGAGGGTCGTTGCGGCGCAGTCCGAACACGACGCCTTGGAACGGCGGATCACGGACCTCTACACGAAAGCAGTTGAACAGTTGGGCTCCGACCAAGCCCCGGTCCGGCTCGGTGGCTTGTACGCGCTCGACCGTCTGGGCGGCAGCACTCCGGAGCAACGCGAGACGATCTTCAACGTGGTGTGCGCGTACTTGAGGATGCCGTTCCCACCCGAACCCAACGTCGTCGACGCGGACGCATCCGCGGAGGAGCGCGAGAAATTCGACAAGCATCTACGCGAACGCCTGCAAGAGCGGCAGGTGCGGCTGACTGCGCAACGCATCTTGCACCGCCACCGTCTCCCAGGCACCGATGACTGGTGGGAAGTGTCGGCGATCGACCTCAGGGCAGCAGCGCTGGGTGGCGCCAACCTCGCGGGGGCAGATCTGCGTGGCGCCGACTTGGACGAGGCCGATCTCTCCGCGGCCGACTTGACCGGAGTGCACTTGGGTGGAGCGACGCTTGTCGGTGCCGACTTGACCGGTGCCTCGTTGACCGGTGCTCGCCTCGAGAAGGTCAACGGCGAGAACCTCGACCTCACCGCCATGGGGCTCGCCGGTGTGGATCTGCGGGAGGCGCGACTGGCGAACGCCACACTGACCCGAGCCGACCTGCACAATGCAGACCTGACCGGTGCAGACCTCCAGCACGCCGATTTGGTCGGCGCCGATCTGAGATCCGCACGGCTTGTGGATGCCTCGCTTGCAGGGGCCGATCTGACCGACGCCAACCTCGACGGTGCGGTGGTCACCGGTACGTCGTTCGACCAGGTGAAGGTGACCCGGACGATTCTGACCACGAGCCTCTCGCCGGAACAACTGGTCGAGATCAACCGGAAGAAGCCCCAGCCGGACGTTTGACGTCGTCCACTGCTGTGACGAGTTGGCGCATCACCTTCAGGGTCGTCTTGAGCTCGTCCAAGTCCACTTGGGACGACACCTTGTTGGTGAAGGCGTGCTGGGCCGCGCGGAGGCTGTCGACGGCCGCGTAGCCGGCTGCCGTGGGGCGGAAGAGCTTGGCGCGGCGGTGGGCCGGGTTGGGGAGGTATTCGGCCAGGCCCTTCTCGACCAGGACGTCCGCGATGCGTTGCACGCTCTGCCGGGTCAGGCTCATCTCGCGGGCGATGCCGGACACGGGCAGCGGCTCGTGCAGGACCGCGCCCAGGACCTGCCACCACGCCGCCGTCAGGCCGACCGGCTTGGTCATCACCTCGGCCGCGTCGAGGAAAGCGCCGTAGAGGCGGAAGGTTCGCATGATGACCTCGGTCAGCACGTCCCCCGCCTCCGTGCGCGGCTCGACGGTCACGACACCGCCGCCATCAGCTTGCCGAACCACTGCGGGTCGCCCGAGCTGAACAGGCCGTACCAGGCCTCCAGCACGGCGGGCTCGTAGACGTCCAGTTCGGCGAGGATCTCGCGGGCGAACTCGAGGGCGCTGTCGGCACCGGCGGTGATCAGGCCGTTCGAGCGCACCGCGCGTTCCTGGCGGTAGTGGTCGGCGCCCCGGTAGCCCTCGACGGGCAGCAGTTCCTCCAGCATGTTGCCGGTGTGCGGACGGTCGTCGAGCAGGCCTTCCGCCGCGAGGCCGACGGTGGCGCCGCAGATCGCCGCCACCGGGACGCCCGCGTCCAGCCAGCGCCGTGCGGCCTGGGCGAACTCGGCGTTGCCGCCGTCGGCCCACGAGTTGGCGCCGGGCAGGAGGAGCAGCGCGCTGTCGGCGGGGTCGACGTCGGACAGCGCCAGGTCGGGCGTGACGGTGAGGCCGCCCATGCTCGTGATCGGGTCGCGGGTCAGGCCGACCGTGCGGACCTGGTAGCGGTCGGGCTGCTTCTGGAACGCCGGGTCGTTGATGCGGGCCGTGGCGTAGCCGAACTCCCAGTCGGCCAGCTGGTCGTAGAGCGCGAGGTGGACCGTCTTCGTCGTCATGACAGCATCCTGTCATTTTGACAGTGTGCTGTCAATTGGACGTCCTGGTTAGAGTGCGCCCATGGCAGACGAGCTGGTCCACTACGAGGTGCGGCGTGGCATCGCGACGATCACGCTGGACTCCCCCCACAACCGCAACGCCCTGTCCGCGCAGCTGCGCGCCGAGCTGACCGGCCACCTGAAGACGGCCACCGCCGACGACGCCGTCCGGGTCGTCGTCCTGACCCACACCGGGCCGGTGTTCTGCTCGGGCATGGACCTCAAGGAGGCCGGTGGGGCGAGCGCGTCCCAGCAGGGGGTCAACGAGTTCCCGGCGATCCTCGAACAGCTGTGGACCAGCCCGAAGCCCGTCGTCGCCCGCCTGGCCGGGCCGGCGCGCGCGGGTGGCGTGGGGATCGTGGCGGCGTGCGACATCGCGGTGGCGGTCGAGTCGGCGACGTTCGCGTTCAGCGAGGTCCGGATCGGTGTCGTGCCGGCGGTCATCTCCGTGACCGTGCTGCCGAGGCTCCTGCCGAGGGCCGCCCACGAGCTGTTCCTGACCGGCGAGACGTTCGACGCTCAGCGGGCGGTGGCGATCGGCCTGATCAACTCCGCGGTGGCCGCCGAGGGGTTGGACGCCGAGGTCACCCGGTACACGGACATGCTGGCGCTGGGTGCGCCGAACGCGCTCGCGGCGACCAAGCAGATGCTCCAGCAGGAGCGGTCGAGCAACCTCGGTGAGGTGTTCGCGGACATGCTGGAGCTGTCGGCCAAGCACTTCGGCGGGCCGGAGGGGCAGGAAGGGATCGCGGCTTTCGTCGGCAAGCGCAAGCCGAACTGGGTGCCGACCGAGGACTAACGCTCCACCCTGAACGGGCGGGGGCTGTCGGCGGTGGCGGTTTCGGCGTCGGCCAGGACGGCCGCCACCGAGTCGTCACCGCCCTCCCAGACCAGGACGTGTTCGCCCTCGGGCAGCCACGACAGGTCGGTCAGGCAGTCGTACAGGGCGTCCAGGTTCTGCCCGTAGTAGTCGGGGAACTCCATCGCCTCGCCGATGGCCGCCAGCGCGGCGCTCTTGGACCGCGCGCCGGGGCGCACCACGTGCCGGTGGATCATTTCGTCACGTCCACGACGACGAACGACTCGTAGTGGTCACCGGTGTAGTAGACCTCCCGCTCGCGCCCGGTCACCAGGCGGCGCGCGCCACGGTCGTCGCTGCCCGGGGTCGGCACGGTGTACTCCCGGTAGTAGTCGCCGGACTTCGCGGGCAGGCGCTTCTCGCGGTTCTGGAAGGTCACGCCGTCGTTGCGCGGGTACGGGAACGGGCCGCCGCGCTCGATCAGCTCCCAGGTCGCCTTCGCCTCGCCGGGCAGGCTGGTCAGGCCCTTGACCGGCAGCCCGGACGCCGCGCCGGGCACCTGGGCGGGCTTGGCCGCCGACGCCGTGCCGGAGCCGGCCGCGGCCTTGGTGGAGCCGGTCGTGGACGTCGGGGGTGGGGGCTCGGTGGAGCCGCCGAGGTCCTTCGCGAAGTAGCCGATCACGACCAGCGCGATCAGGCCCACCAGCGCGACGGTGAGGCGACGTGCGGGAGTCACGACCGCCAGCCTACGAAGGCGTGCTCGCGTCCACCTTCTCGGGCTCGACCGCCGGCGGCACCTTGGGCACCGGGTTGAACCGGCCCGCCGCCTGGTCCACGACCCGGTCGATCAGCCGCGCCACCCCCAGGGCCGCGGGCAGCAGCACGGCCATGACCAGCGCGAACTGGAACGGGAACGGGAGTTGGGCGAGCCACAGCTCCACCCCGTCCCACCACTGCGCGATCGCGTCCAGCACGCCCCCGAGCCTACTGCCGTGACGTGGTTCACCGCACACGACTCCCTACCTCTGGGTAAGTTCGCCGCATGTTCGCCGTCTACGCAGCCGAGCCGAGCCCGCAGGACCCCCTCGCCGCACTGCGCGTGGGTGACCGACCCGATCCCGAGGTGCCGGCCGGCTGGGTCCGCGTCGGCGTGAAGGCCGCCAGCCTGAACATGCACGACCTGTGGACCCTGCGCGGTGTCGGCATCAAGGCGGACAAGTTCCCCATGACCCTGGGCTGCGACGGCGCCGGCGTGCTGGAGGACGGCACGGAGGTCGTGCTGCACTCGGTCATCGGCGACCCGGCCTGGTCCGGTGACGAGACGCTGGACCCGGGCCGCACCCTGCTGACGGAGAAGTACCAGGGCAGCTTCGCCGACTACGTGGTCGTGCCGGCCCGCAACGCGCTGCCCAAGCCGGAGGGCCTGACGTTCGAGGAAGCCGCGTGCATGGGCACGGCGTGGCTGACGGCGTACCGGATGCTGTTCGTGAAGTCCGGGCTGCGCCCCGGCCAGACCATGCTGGTGCAGGGCGCGTCCGGCGGCGTCTCGACCGCGCTCATCCAGCTCGGCCGCGCGGCCGGTTACCGCGTGTGGGTGACCGGGCGGTCCGAGGAGAAGCGGGCGCTGGCCGAGTCGCTGGGCGCGCACGCCACCTTCGAGTCCAGCGCGCGCCTGCCCGAGCGGGTGGACGCGGTGTTCGAGACGGTCGGCAAGGCCACCTGGTCGCACTCGATGAAGGCGCTCAAGCCGGGCGGCATCGTCGTCATCTCCGGCGCGACCAGCGGTGACGCGAGCGCGGCCGAGTTGCAGCGGCTGTTCTTCCTCCAGCTTCGGGTGGTCGGCTCGACCATGGGCACGCGGGAGGAGCTGGGCGACCTGCTCGCGTTCTGCGACCTGACCGGCGTGCGCCCCCAGATCGGCAGCACCCTGCCGATGGAGCAGGCCGAAGAGGGCTTCAAGGCGATGCTGGACGGCGAGACCGCCGGCAAGATCGTCTTCACCCGCTGACCGAGCCGACCAGCGCCGTCACGGCCGGGTGCCACTCGCGTCCGGGAGGTCCGCTGATCACCAGGCGGCGGACCACCCGGCGGCGCAGCGGCACCAGCACCAGGCCCGGCGGCAGCATGGCCGAGATCAGGCCGGGCACGATCGTGATGCCGACGCCCGCCCGGACCATCGCCAGCAACGTGCCCAGCTCGCGCACCCGGTGCACGGGCTTGAACGGCAACCCCTGGTGGGCCTGCCGCACGTGCCGCTCGCACCCGCCGCACGACAGCAGGAACGGGTCGTCCGCCAGGTCGGCCACGTCCACGTCCGGTTCGCCGGCCAACGGGTGGTCCTCGCGCAGCAAGGCGTGGAAGGCGTCCTCGCCCACCTCCACGCCGTGACCGGGCGGCGGGTCCACCACCACCGCGGCTTCCACCGTCCCGTTGGCCAGCCAGTCGGCGACCTCGTCGTCCTCGCCCTCGAACAGGCGGATGCGGACGTGCGGGAACTCCGCCTTCCACCGGGACAGCAGGTCCGGGAGCAGGCCCTGGCACACGGTGGGCGGTGCGGCGAGCTTGATCGTGCCGCGCGCCAGGCCGCCGCGCCGGGCGGCCAGGTCGGTGATCGCGGCCGAGGCGGCGACGGCGGTCCGGGCGTGCGCGACCAGTTCCGCGCCGAAGGACGTGGGTGTCGGGCGGCCGTGGCGGTGCAGGACCGGGTGGCCCAGGGTGCGTTCCAGGGCGGCGACCGCGTGGGAGACGGCGGACTGGGTGATGCCCAGGGTGTCGGCGGCGGCGCCGAAGCCGCCCTCGTCCACCACCGCGAGGAACGCGCGGAGTTGCGCGAAGTTCAGTGCCATGAGCGTCCCTCATGTGCTGGGGCAGAGTCGCTTGTTGGACTCATTGTCGCCGTTGCGGTGATTCTGCCCCCGTGCAGACGGGTTGGGTGGGGAAGTTCGCGCTCTTGTCCGCCATTTGGGGTGCGAGCTTCGCGTTGATCAAGGTGTCCGTGGACGCCGGCGTGCCACCGGTCTGGGTGGCGTTCGGCCGGTGCTTCTTCGGCGCGGTGGCGTTGGGGCTGGTGTGCCTGGTCACGCGGACGCCGTTGCCGCGCGACCGCCGGGTGTGGGGGCACGCGCTGGTGGTCGCGACCCTGCTGAACGCGGTGCCGTTCACGCTGCTCGCGTTCGGGGAGACGCTGGTCAGTTCGGTCCTGGCGGGCGTCTTCAACGCCACCATGCCGCTGACCACGCTGGTGTTCGTCATCCTCGTCGTGCCCTCGGAGCGGGTCACGGCGGCTCGGCTGGCCGGTCTCGGGATCGGGTTCGTCGGGGTGCTGGTGGTGCTGGGCGTGTGGGACGGCGTGGGCGGTGACGTGCTCCTCGGCGGGCTGGCGTGCCTGGGCGCGACGACCTGTTACGGCGCGGGGTACGCCTACACGCGGCGGTTCTTCTCCGGCGGGTCCGGGTCGGCCTCGGCGCTGTCGGCCGTGCAGATCATGTGCGCGACCGGTGAGCTGGCGGTGGCGGCACCGGTGGTCGGGGGTATGCCGCACTGGCCCGGGTGGCTCGCCGTGGGCGCGCTGGTGGTGCTGGGCGCGGCGGGGACCGGGTGGGCGTACGTGTTGAACCTGGGCGTGATCCGGGCGGCGGGGCCGACGGTGGCCTCCACGGTCACCTACGTGGCCCCGGTGTGGTCCACGGCGCTGGGCGCGCTTGTGCTTTCCGAACCCGTCGGCTGGAACACTGTGGTGGGCGGTGCGGTCGTCATAGCGGGCGTTGTCCTGGCACGCAAGCCACACAATGGTGAGATCGCACAAAAGAGTGATCGTCAAGTGGTGCGATCGAACAAACCCCGGTGACAGTTGACGCGCGTACGGTTCGCCGCACAACACCACCGAGGGAGCAAAGGCATGACCTCCGTGCAGGGCGGCTTCGGCCAGGGCTCCGGCGTGTTCCGCCGCAAGCCCATCGAGCAGATCAGCGAAGAGAAGACCGGTCTCACCAGGACCCTGGGCCTCTGGCAGCTCACCGCGATCGGCATCGGCGGCATCATCGGAGCGGGCATCTTCTCGCTCGCGGGCGCCGTGGCCAACAAGACCGCCGGTCCTGCCGTGCTCATCTCGTTCCTGGTCGCGGGCATCGCCAGCGCGGCGGCGGCGTTCTCCTACGCCGAGTTCGCGGGCCTGATCCCCAAGGCGGGCTCCGCCTACACCTACGGGTACGCGGTGCTCGGCGAGATCGTCGGCTGGTTCATCGGGTGGGACCTGCTGCTGGAGTACACGGCGATCGTGGCGGTGGTCGCGATCGGCATCTCGGGCTACTTCAACGAGTTGCTCAACCTGCTCGGCATCGACCTGCCGGTCTGGATGCTCGGCGCACCCGGCACGGAGACCGGTGACGTCGCCGCGGGCAGCTACAAGGTCAACCTGTTCGCGGTCGTGCTGTGCCTGATCATCGCGTGGATCCTCAACCTGGGCATGAAGAACGCCGCCCGGTTCGAGACCGCGCTGGTCTACCTCAAGGTCGGCATCGTCCTGCTGGTGATCGTCGTCGGCGCGTTCCACATCAACACCGACAACTACAACCCGTTCTTCCCGTTCGGCTTCTCCGGCGCGATGACGGGTGCGGCCACGGTGTTCTTCGCAGTGTTCGGCTACGACGCCATGTCCACCGCGGCCGAGGAGTCCAAGGACTCGCAGCGGCACATGCCCAAGGCGATCATCTACTCGCTGGCCATCTCGATGGTGCTGTACGTGCTGGCCTGCCTCGTCCTGACCGGCATGGTGAACTACAAGGACGTCGACGCGGAGAGCGCGTTCGCCACGGCGTTCTCCGACATCGGCCTGCCCGCGCTGGGCATCGTCATCTCCGTCGGCGCGGTCCTGGGCATCACCACCGTGCTGTTCACGTTCCTGCTGGGCGCGGCCCGCGTCGGCTACTCGATGTCCCGCGACGGCCTGCTGCCGAAGTGGTTCGCGAAGGTGCACCCGGTCAAGCACGTGCCGACCCGCACGACGTGGGTGCTGGGCATCGCCTCCGCGGTCATCGCGGGCTTCCTGCCCATCGCCGAGGCCGCCGAGCTGACCAACATCGGCATCCTGCTGGCGTTCGTGGTGGTCTGCGTCGCCGTGATCGTGCTGCGGTACAAGCAGCCCGACCTGCCGCGCACGTTCAAGACGCCGGGCATGCCGGTGGTGCCGGTCATCGGTGTCGTGTTCTCGATCTGGCTGATCACCTTCCTCGCGCCGGCGACGTGGCTGCGGTTCGCGGTCTGGTTCGCCATCGGTCTGGTCGTCTACTTCGCCTACAGCAAGCGGAACTCCGCGCTGGAGAAGGGCCGCTCGGAGAGCTGATCAGGGACCGAGGTGGTCGACCCACCCGTCGACCACCTCGGCGAGCACGGCCATCGGCAGAGGACCGCCGCCGAGCACGAGGTCGTGGAAGGCCCTGATGTCGAAGCGGTCGCCCAGGCGCCGCTCCGCGTCCCCGCGCAGGCGTTGGATCTCCAGTCGTCCCACCATGTACGACAGCGCCTGCGCGGGGTTCTCGATGTACCGGTCCACCTCGGAGTGGATGTCCACGTCGGGCATGACCGCGTTGTCCCGCAAGAACTCCACGGCTTGGCGCCGGGTCCAGCCCAGGGCGTGCAGACCGGTGTCCACCACCAGGCGCGCGGCGCGAAGCGAGTCGCCGGACAGCATCCCGAGGCGGGCCACGTCACCGCTGTAGAGGCCCATCTCGTCGGCCAGCCGCTCGGCGTAGAGCGCCCAGCCCTCCAGGTAGGCCTCGACGGAGGCGAACCGGCGCAGCGGCGGCAGGTCGTCGCGCGCCTGGGCCAGCGAGATCTGGAAGTGGTGCCCGGGTACGCCCTCGTGGAACGCGGTGGACTCGGCGCTGAACCGGTCGCGTTCGGTGGCCTGGAAGGTGTTCACGTAGTAGGTGCCCGGTCGGGAACCGTCCAGCGCCGGGTCCAGGTAGTAGGCCAGCGGGGCGTTGGGCGCGTCCGCCTCGGGCACCGCCCGCACCTCGCAGCGGTCCGGGGGCACGGTGCCGAACCAGTCCGGCGCGACGCGTTCCGCCCGCTCGATGGTCGCCTTGGCCAGCGCGGTCATCTCCTCGGCGCTCTGCCAGCGCAGTGCCGGGTCGGCGAGCAGCCGGTCCCGAACCTCCCGGGCGGGCAGCGGGCCGCCGAAGACCCGTGCGCCGATCTCCTCGTACTCGCGGTCGAGCGCTTCGACCAGGTCCAGGCCGATGCGGTGCAGCTCTTCGGGGGTGTGGGCGGTGGTCGTGTAGAGGGGGACGAGGCTCGCGTACAGCTGGGCGCCTCCGTCCAGCGCGCACAGGCCCGGTTCGTCCTCGGAACGACCGCGCGGGGCGATCTCCGTGCGCAGGAAGTCGCGGTAGCGCTCGAACGCGGGCCGCACCTGTTCTCGGAGGACCGCGGTGCACTCGTCGTACAGGTCGGTGGCGCGCAACGGGTCCGCGAGCGGGTCGACGGGGCCGGCGAGGTGCCGGTCCAGGCGGGCGGCGGCGGCTTCCACCAGGTGCGCGACCGGTCGCTTCGGCGAGTCGCGCTGGCGGCGGGCGAGGGCGTCGAGGTAGGCGGGGAAGGTGGACAGGCGGGTCAGGTAGTCCCGGCGTGCCCAGTCGCCGACCGGCCGGATCAGCGGTAACGCGGTCAGCAGCAGCGGGATCGGCGCGTTCAGGCCCTCGGCGTGGGTGTGCTCGACCAGCCCGGCCCGAGCGCGCCCGGCGACCATGTCCGCCTGCTGGGCCACCACCGCACGCGTCACCGGGTCGTCGCCGCCGGACCGCGCGCGGCGGGCGATGTCCTCGGCCCGGCGGGCGATGTCCGCGGCGGCCTCGGCGCTCGGGTCGGGCAGCCGGTCGTCCCACCCGGGCACCCCGCGCAGGGTCGCCTCGACCGGATCGGCGTCGAGGGCGACGGTGAGCAGCTCGTCGGACAGCTCGCGCGCAGTCGTCATCCGGTCATTCTGGCCGCAAAGCGTTGTCAGAGCGGTGGAATCCGCATCGCGGCGGAGTCCAGCGCGGCGCGTGCCTCCGCACGGAGGCGGGCCACCAGCTCGGCCGCCGGAGCCGGACGGGCCAGCGCGTAGGTCTGGCCGGCCCACAACGACATCAGCTCGGGGTCGCCGGTCGCACGGACCGGCTTGGTCAGGTGGTGCACCTCCGGGTAGGCGGCCGGGGCGTGCGCCGAGTTCTCGGCGAGGAACCGGTTCACCAGCCCGCGCGCGGGACGTCCGCTGAACGCCCTGGTCAGCGCCGTGCGCCGGGTGCCCGACTTCAGTGCTTCGCGGTACGCGGCGGCCGTGCCGGCCTCCGGACAGGTCAGGAACGCCGTCCCCAGCTGCGCCGCCACCGCCCCCGCGGCCAGCACCGCGGCGACGTCCGCGCCGTGCACGAGGCCGCCCGCGGCGATCAGCGGCAGGTCCACGCGGGCGCGGACCAGGCGGAGGGCGGCCAGTACGCCGAACAGCTCGCCACCACCCGGGGAGACGCCGTCGTCCGCGAAGGTCCCCCGGTGCCCACCGGCGTCACACCCCTGGACGCACAGGGCGTCCACCCCGACCGCCGCCGCCTGCCGGGCCTCGGCGGGCGTGGTGACCGTGGCGACGACGGTCGACCCGGCGGCGTGCAGGCGGTGCACGTCGTGCGGCTCGGGCAGGCCGAAGGTGAACGAGACCACCGGGACCCGCATCGCCATGACCAGCTCCAACTTGGCCGCGAACGAGTCGTCGTCCCAGCGCGGCTCACCCGGCTCGGTCGGTGACTGGGAGCGGACCCGGTCGCGGTAGGCGGAGACGTCCACAGTGGACTTCACGCCCGGCACGAACAGGTTGACGCCGAACGGCTTGTCCGTCAGCGCCATGGTCTCCTTGATCTGGGTGGCCACGGCCTCCAGGTTCAGGTAACCGGCCGCGAGGAACCCCAGACCGCCCGCGCGGCCCACCTCGGCGACCAGTTCGGGCGTGGACGCACCACCCGCCATGGGCGCGGCGATCACGGGGACTTCCAGTCGGTCCAGCATGACAACGACGATAACCCGCCATTTGGCGGAATACCCGCGACGCGACCCGTGATCCACGCGGCGAACAGCGCGTGAACTCCCCCGGCCGGTGGTTCCGCGCCCACCGCCCGCGCCCCTGAAATGGGTCCCGTGCCGCACACACACCCCCGCCGGGACGCCCTGAAGCTGGGCGCCATCGCCGGCGTAGCCCTGCTGACCGCCCCCGCCCTGCCGGCCTTCGCCGCCACGCCCCGCTTCCGCCACGGCGTCGCGTCCGGCGACCCGCTCCCCGACGCCGTCGTCCTCTGGACCCGCGTCACCCCCACCGACGACGCCCTCCCCGGCTCCGGCCTCGGCCCGACCGTCACCGTCGCCCACGAGGTCGCCGAGGACGCCGCGTTCACCCGCGTGGTGTCCACCGGCAGCACCACCACCGGCCCCGACCGCGACCACACCGTGAAGCTCGACGTGACCGGTCTCCAGCCCGGCCGCCACTACTTCTACCGCTTCACCCTCGACGGCGAGCGCTCTCCCGTCGGCCGCACGAAGACCGCGCCCGCCACCACCGCCACCGTCCCGGGCCTCCGGTTCGGTGTGGTCTCGTGCTCCAACTGGCAGTCGGGCCGGTTCGCCGCCTACCGGCACCTCGCCGAGCGCGACGACCTCGACGCCGTCGTCCACCTCGGCGACTACCTCTACGAGTACGGCCCCGGCGAGTTCGGCAGCGGACGCCCGCACGAGCCCGCCCGGGAGGTCCTCAGCCTCGCCGACTACCGCGTCCGGCACGCCCAGTACAAGACCGACCCGGAGCTCCAGCAGCTCCACGCCGCCTACCCGTGGGTCATCACCATCGACGACCACGAGGTCGCCAACGACGCCTGGTCCGGCGGCGCGGAGAACCACACCGAGGGCGCGGAGGGCTCCTACGCCGCCCGCCGGGCCGCCGCGATGCAGGCCTACCGCGAGTGGATGCCCGTGCGCACCGGCCCGGACGGCCGCATCTACCGGCGGCTGCGGTTCGGCACGCTCGCCGAGCTGACCATGCTGGACCTGCGCACCTACCGGTCGCAGCAGGTCGGCACGGACATCGGCCGCGCCGACGACCCCGACCGCAGCATCGCCGGCGCCGACCAGCTCGCGTTCCTGCGCGACGGCCTGGTCGCCTCGGACGCCCGGTGGAAGCTCGTCGGCAACCCGGTCATGTTCTCCCCGGTCCTCATCCCGGCGTTGCCGCAGGCGATAGGACGTCCGCTGGCCGAGCTGATCGGCGTCCCGGCGGACGGCGTGCCCATCAACGTCGACCAGTGGGACGGCTACCAGTACGACCGGCGCGTCCTGATCGACGCGCTGGCCCGGAACAACGTGCAGAACACGGTGTTCCTCACCGGCGACATCCACACGTCGTGGGCGTTCGAGGTGCCCTTCGACGCGGCCCTCTACCCGATCACCCGCCGGACGGTCGCGACGGAGCTGGTGGTCCCGTCGGTCACCTCGGACAACATCGACGAGCTGACCGGCGCACCGCCGCGCACGGTGTCCCTGGCCGCCGAGGCGGCGCTGACCACGCTCAACCGGCACCTGAAGTGGGTCGAGCTGGACTCCCACGGCTACTCGGTGCTGGACGTGACGGCCGACCGGGTCCGGATGGACTGGTACTTCCTGGCCGACCGGTCCCGCGCCGACTCCGCCGCGACCCTGGCCCGCACGTTCACCGTGGCGGCGGGCACCCAGCGGCTGAGGTGAGGGGTGTGGTGCTCCCCGAGCGCGTCGGGGAGCACCACCGGCCTCACGGCAGGGTGTCCAGGTGCGGGGCCACCGTGTTCGCGAACTGCCAGTTGTTCGAAGCGTCCCAGTTGATCGACCACGTCATCGCGCCGCGGATGCCCGGCCAGGTCTGCGCGGGCTTGAACGAACCGCAGTTCGTGCCCTTGGCCAGGCAGTTCAGCGCCGCGTTGACGTTGGCCGGCGACTGGTAGCCGCCACCCGCGCCGGACGGCGAGGCGGGCAGGCCCAGGCCGACCTGGTCGGGGCGCAGGCCGTTCTGGAGTTGGATGCACGCCAGCGCCACCAGGAAGTCCACCGTGCCCTGCGAGTACACCTTCTGGTCGCAGCCGAGCATGGTGCCCGAGTTGTAGTACTGCATGTTGACCACCGTGAGGATGTCCTTCACGGCCAGCGCCAGCTTGAAGTACTCCTGACCGGTCGACTGCATGTCGATGGTCTGCGGGGCCATGGTGAGGATCTTGCCGCCGGCCGCGTTGATGCTGCGCAGCGCCGAGGACATGTAGGTGGAGTTGATGCCGTTCTCCAGGTCGATGTCCACGCCGTTGAAGCCGTACTCGGCGATCAGCGACTTGACGCTGTTGGCGAAGGCGGTGGAGGACGCGCTGTCACCGACCCAGATGGTGCCCTTTTCGCCGCCGACGGAGATGATCACCTTCTGGCCGCGGGCCTGGAGGGTCTTGACGTCGGCCTTGAACTGGGCGTCGGTGTAGCCGCCGAGCTTGCTGGACAGGGTCGGGTCGAGGGTGAAGTCGACCGCGCCGCGGGTGGCCGGGACGGCGTCGGCGAACGCGACGGCCACGATGTCGTACGTGGTGGGCACGTCGGCGAGCTTGAGCACGCGGGAGCCGTTGTCGAAGTTGTGCCAGTAGCCGGTGAGGACGTGCTTGGGCAGCGTCGGGTCCGGCGGCGTGGTCGTGGTCGTCGTGGTGGTCGTCGTTGTCGTGGTCGTGGTGGTGCTCGTCGTCGTGCTGGTGGTCGTCGTGGTGGTGGTGCTGGTCGGCGGGGTGCCGGGGCCGTCGAGGGCGACGTCGTCGGCGTAGTAGGTGGGCTGGCCGTACCAGCCGTGCAGGTAGACGGTGACGCTGGTGGAGGCGCCGGTGGTGAAGTCCAGGGAGAGCTGGCTGAAGCCGCTCGACCCCGGCGTCCAGGTGCTCTTGTCGCCGCTGCCGGTGCCGGTCACGCCCAGGTACACGTAGCTGCCCTGGACCCAGGCGGACAGCTTGTAGGCGGTGTTCGCCTGGACGGTGATCGTCTGCGAGCAACGGGCGTTGTCCGACCCCGCCGGGGTCGCGGACAGGGCGTGCGTCCCGCTGCGCTTGGGCGTGGTGACCGCGCTCGCGGTCCCGGTGCAGGTCCAGCCGCTCAGGTTGCCGGTGTCGAAGCCGGGGTTGGCCACCAGGTTGGCGGCCGAGGCGCTGCCCACCACCACCAGGGTCAGGCCCGCGAAGGCCAGCACACCGGCCAGCACCGCGCCCAGAGCGCGTCTCGTCCTCGAAGCCACGTCCACCTCCATGAAAGTCCCAGTCGGCGGCCTTGCCCAGCAGGTGACGTGGGCCACTGGCAAAATGGACTAGACCACTGGACCTTGTCAAGGGTGTGACCATGGGCGCGTGACGTTCACAGTTGAGGACGCCGTCCGCATCGCCCGCGCGGCGCACGACGGGCAGGTCGACAAGTCCGGCAAGCCGTACATCGGGCACCCGCTGCGCGTGATGCGCGCCGTGTCCGGCGACCACGCCCAGATGGCCGCCGTCCTCCACGACGTCGTCGAGGACACGCCGGTTTCTGCCGCCGACCTGCTCGCCGCCGGCTGCCCACCGCACGTGGTCGACACGGTCGTGGCGTTGAGCCACCTACCCGGCGAGTCGCAGGAGGACTACCTGAGCCGGGTCGTCGCCGATCCCGTGGCGGTGGAGGTCAAGCGGGCGGACATCGCCGACAACCTCTCCCCACACCGCATCGCGCAGCTCGACGAGGCCACTCAGGAGCGTCTGCGGGCCAAGTACGCCCGCGCCCTTCACCTGCTCGACACCCTGCCGTAGGAGTTGTTCCCAAGGTCACGTGCTATCCGGTCGAAACCGCCTCTGACATGCGGCATCATAGTAGGTGAACCGATACAGAAAGACCGACCAGAAAGGCAACATGACCAAGGCACTGGAGTCCGTTCGCACGTACTTCGCCACCCGTCGGGAACTGCGCAGGCGCGAGGCCGCGCTGTCCCGCGAGCTGGCCGCCTACGACACCCCGAGCGCCCGGCAGGACCTGGAGGCGATGCTCGCCCGCCACCCGGAACACGAGACGCGGGAGATCGAAGCCATCCTCCGCCGCCACACGCTCGACCGCCTGGTCCGCAACTACAGCTGACCGGCAGCATTGTGAAGGCCTTCGGGACAGGGGCGTCCTGAAGGCCTTTCGTCATTTCCGGGACCCGAGCACTCCCGCACCGCAAGCTCGCGCGACCCACCGGCCCCCGCCCGCGCAGTCCCCGCAGGCCACCGGCCCACGGTGTACGCGCCACCCGCCCGCGCCATCCCAGTCGGGCACCGCCACCGGGCCAGGTGCGGCGGAGCAACCGCCACACCCGACCCGCCGGGGCGCTACTTCTTCTTGTCCTTGCCCGAATCCTCGGTGGACAGAGCGGCGACGAAGGCTTCCTGGGGCACCTCCACGCGCCCCACCATCTTCATCCGCTTCTTGCCTTCCTTCTGCTTCTCCAGCAGCTTCCGCTTCCGCGTGATGTCGCCGCCGTAGCACTTGGCCAGCACGTCCTTGCGGATCGCGCGGATCGTCTCGCGCGCGATGACCCGCGACCCGATGGCCGCCTGGATCGGCACCTCGAACTGCTGCCGCGGGATGAGCTCGCGCAGCTTGGTGGCCATCTTCGTGCCGTACCCGTACGCGTGGTCCTTGTGGACGATCGCCGAGAACGCGTCCACCGGCTCGCCCTGCAGCAGGATGTCCACCTTGACCAGCTCGGCGTCCTGCTCGCCGGACTCCTCGTAGTCCAGCGACGCGTACCCGCGCGTGCGGGACTTCAGGGCGTCGAAGAAGTCGAAGATGATCTCGCCCAGCGGCATGGTGTAGCGCAGCTCGACGCGGTCCTCGGACAGGTAGTCCATGCCGCCCAGCTGCCCGCGCTTGGACTGGCACAGCTCCATGATCGCGCCGATGTAGTCGCTGGGCGCGATGATCGTGCACTTGGTGACCGGCTCGTACACCTCGGCGCGCTTGCCGTCGGGCCAGTCGGACGGGTTGGTCACGACGTGCTCCGACCCGTCCTCCATGACGACCCGGTACACGACGTTGGGCGCGGTGGAGATCAGGTCCAGGTTGAACTCGCGCTCCAGGCGGTCCCGGGTGATCTCCAGGTGCAGCAGGCCCAGGAAGCCGCAGCGGAAGCCGAAGCCCAGGGCCGCCGACGTCTCCGGCTCGAAGGTCAGGGCGGCGTCGTTGAGCTGGAGCTTCTCCAGGGCCTCGCGCAGGATCGGGTAGTCCGAGCCGTCCACCGGGTACAGGCCGGAGTAGACCATGGGCTTGGGCTCGCGGTACCCGGCCAGCGGCTCGGTCGCGCCCTTCTTCTCCCAGGTCACGGTGTCGCCGACCTTGGACTGGCGGACGTCCTTCACGCCGGTGATGAGGTAGCCCACCTCGCCCACGCCCAGGCCGCGCGACGGCTTGGGCTCCGGCGAGATGATCCCGACCTCCAGCAGCTCGTGCGTGGCGCCGGTGGACATCATCCTGATCCGCTCGCGCGGGGTGATCTTGCCGTCGACCACGCGGATGTAGGTGACCACGCCCCGGTAGGTGTCGTACACCGAGTCGAAGATCATCGCCCGCGCCGGGGCGTCCGAGTCGCCGACCGGGGCCGGGACGCGGCGCACGACCTCGTCGAGCAGGTCGCCGACGCCCAGACCGGTCTTCGCGGAGACCCGCAGCACCTCCTCGGGCTCGCACCCGACGATGTGGGCGAGCTCCTTGGCGTACTTGTCCGGGTCGGCCGCGGGCAGGTCGATCTTGTTGAGCACCGGGATGATGGTGAGGTCGTTCTCCATCGCCAGGTACAGGTTGGCCAGCGTCTGCGCCTCGATGCCCTGCGCGGCGTCGACCAGCAGGATCGTGCCCTCGCACGCCTCCAGCGCCCGGGACACCTCGTAGGTGAAGTCGACGTGACCGGGCGTGTCGATCATGTGCAGGACGTGGTCCTGGCCGTCGAGCTGCCACGGCAGCCGGACGTTCTGCGCCTTGATCGTGATGCCGCGTTCGCGCTCGATGTCCATGCGGTCGAGGTACTGCGCACGCATCGCACGCTCCTCGACCACGCCGGTGAGCTGCAACATGCGGTCGGCCAGGGTCGACTTGCCGTGGTCGATGTGCGCGATGATGCAGAAGTTCCGGATCAGCTCCGGGGGCGTGAACGTCTGATCGGCGAACGTGCTCACTCAGGTTCCTCGCACGGTACGGACAAAGGGGATCGGCCCATCATCTCATGCCACGCCGACCTGCCGCCCCACCCGGACGTGACCCAGGCCATAAGCTTCCCGGCCGTGTACACGAACGGTGAGGACCCGCGACCGGCCCGGGGCGCGGTGCGCGAGGTCTACTCGAAGGCCGTGGCGGCCACCCTGGAGTACTCCCCCGACCTGGACGGCCTGGCCGACCCGGGCGAGGTCGTGTGGGCGTGGGTGCCCTACGAGGAGGACGCCACCCGCGGCAAGGACCGCCCCCTGCTGGTCGTCGGCCGCCACCACCGCGCCCTGCTGGCCCTGATGCTGACCAGCAAGGAACCGCGCGACAACGAGCTGGACGACTTCCTCCCCCTGGGCTCGGGCCGCTGGGACCGCGACGGCCGCGTCTCCTACCTGCGCCTGGACCGGGTGTTCGAACTCGACGAGGACGACATCCGCCGCGAGGGCTCGGTGCTGGAGCCGGAGCGGTTCTCCCTGGTCGTGGACGCGCTACGGGCGATGGGCTGGCGCTGAAGTGGTGGACCGGCCCCGCGCGTGGGGCGAGGATGGCCTGGTGCGAGACGACCTGGTGGCGTTCATCGACGCCCGGCTGGACGAGGACGCCGACCTGGCTCGGCGCTGCGACGGGGGCGACGACTGCGGCCAGTGGGTCGCGCGCGGGCACACGGTCGACTTCTGCCAGGTCGACCTGCCGGGCTTCCACCCGACCATCGCGCGGCACGTCGCCCGGCACGACCCGGCGCGGGTGCTGCGCGAGGTCGCGGCCAAGCGCCGGGTCCTGCGGCGGCACCGGCCGGAGCGCGTGGGCGACCGGGTCGTCTGCCGGGTCGACGGGGACCCGTTCCCGTGCGCGGACGTCCGCGACCTGGCCGCGCCCTACGCCGACCACCCGCGCTGAGCCCGGTCACGCCAGCCGGGTCACCTCGACCGTCACCTCCAGCGCCGACGACGCCCCGCCCGAGTAGATGCCCTTGAGCGGGGCGACGTCGGCGTAGTCGCGGCCGTGGGCCAGCCAGATGTGCCGCGGCCCGACGGGGATGGCGTTGGTCGGGTCGTACCCCCACCACCCGCCGGTCCACGCCTCGATCCACGCGTGGCTCTCCCCGCGCACGGTCTCGCGCACCGCCCCGTCCGGCTTGGTGTGCAGGTACCCGGACACGTACCGCGCCGGCACGCCCATCGCCCGCAGCAGCACCAGCGTCAAGTGCGCGAAGTCCTGGCACACGCCCTCCCGCGCCTGCCACGCGTCCACCGCCGAGCTGTGCACCCCGGTCGTCCCCGACTGGTACTTCAGCTGCTCGTGCACCCAGTGGCACGCGGCCAGCACGGCGTCGGCGGGCGACACGCCCCGCTTCAACCCCCGCGCCACCGCCGCCAGCTCCCGGTCCCGGGGCACGTACCGCGTCCAGTCCAGGAACTCGGTGTACCGGTCCACCAGGGCGTCGGCCCGCAGGTCGGCCCACGACGCCGACCGCACCGGCTCCTCCTCGGCCCCGGTCTCCACCACCGACGACGCCACGACCTTGAGCTCCACGTGCGGCGCGTGCAGGTCGAACGACGTCACCTCCGTGCCCCAGTAGTCGGTGTACCGGTAGGCCCGGGTCGCCGGGGTCGTCTCCACCCGGCTGACCACGACGTTCTGCCGCCGGTCGGCCCGGGGCGTCATCCGGGCCTCGTTGAACGACTGCGTCACCGGCAGCTCGTACCGGTAACCGGTCGTGTGCACCACCCGCACCCGCCACGACATGCTCACACCACCTCGGCGTTCGTCCACGCGACCCAGGGCGCGGTGTGGAAGTACTGCAACGACACGGCCTCGCCCACGTCCCGCACGGTCGCCTGCAACGACTTCAACCGCCGGGGGAGGTCGTCCAACAGGTCGTGGGGCCGCAAGAACTCCAGGTCACTCCGCGCCCGCCCGAGCAGCCGCAACGCCTCCGCCCGTGCCCCGACCCGCACGGACGGCTGGTGGTCCAACTGCTCCAAACAAGCTTCGGCCTGCCGCAGCGCGTGGAACACCGACCGCGGGAACAGCCGGTCCAACAGCAGGAACTGCACCACCCGAGACGCGTCCAACGCCCCGCGGTAGGTCCGCAGGTACGTGTCGTGCGCACCCGCCGACCGCAGCACGGTCACCCACCCCGGCGAGGACGCCTTGTCCCCCACACGCGAGAGCAACAACCGCACGATCATGTCCACCCGCTCGACCGACCGCCCCAGCACCAGGAACCGCCAGCCGTCGTCCCGGCTCATGGTCGAGTCCGCCAGTCCCGCGAACATCGCCGCCCGCTCCTCCACGAACGCGAAGAACGCGTGCGGCCCCAAGGCCCGTGCGTACGCCTGCCGCTCCTCCACGGCGTTGTACATGGCGTTGAGGCACTCCCACATCTCCGAGGACACGACCTCACGCGCACCCCGCGTGTTCTCCCGCGCGCTGTTCACCGAGGCCACGATGGACGCCGGGTTCTCCGACGAGTACGCCACCAGCTCGGTCAGCGACCACACGTCGAAGGAGGCGTCCTTCGGGGCGTCTATCCCCAGCACCGACAGCAGCCCGCGGCTGGCGGCGTCGGAGTCGACGGTCGCGTCCTCCAGCAGTTGGTGCACGGTCACGTCGAGGATGCGCGCGGTGTCGTCGGCGCGTTCGACGTACCGGCCGATCCAGTACAGCGACTCGGCGTTGCGGGCCAGCATCACGCATCCCTCCCCGACTGTTGCTGCTGTTGCTGCTGTTGCTGGGAAACGGTCAGCTCGGGACCCTGCTCGGCGGCGGGCGAGTCCACGGCGGACCGCTCCACCAGGCCCGGCTCGGCCAGCTCGCGGTCCACGGTGGACGAGCGCGGGGCGAGCACCCACGTGTCCTTGGACCCACCGCCCTGCGAGGAGTTCACGACCAGGCTGCCCTCGGGCAGCGCGACCCGGGTCAACCCGCCCGGCAGCACGAAGATGAAGTTGCCGTCGTTGACCGCGAACGGCCGCAGGTCCACGTGCCGGGGCACCAGCCGGTCCCCGACCTTCGTCGGCACGGTCGACAGCTGCACCACCGGCTGCGCGATCCACCCGCGCGGGTTCTCCCGGATCCGCCGCTTCAACGACGCCAGCTCGCGGGGCGTGGCCTGCGGGCCGAACACGATCCCGTACCCGCCCGACCCCTCGACCGGCTTCACGACCAGCTCGTCCAGGTGGTTGAACACGTGCGCGCGTTCCTCGGGCAGCCAGCAGCGGAACGTGTCCACGTTGGGCAGCAGCGGCTTCTCGCCCAGGTAGTACTGCACGATCTCGGGCAGGTAGGTGTAGACGAGCTTGTCGTCGGCCACGCCGTTGCCCACCGCGTTGGCGATGACGACGTTGCCGGCGCGGGCGGCGTTGATCAGGCCCGCCACACCCAGCACCGAGTCGGGCCGGAACTGGACGGGGTCGAGGAAGTCGTCGTCGATGCGCCGGTAGATGACGTCGACCTGCCGCTCGCCCTCGGTGGTGCGCAGGTAGACGACGTTGTCGCGGCAGAACAGGTCCCGGCCCTCGACCAGCTCCACGCCCATCTGCCGGGCCAGCAGCGAGTGCTCGAAGTACGCCGAGTTGGCCACGCCCGGCGTCAGCACCACGACGTTCGGGTCGGCGACGTTGGGGGCGGCGGCGTTGCGCAGGGACCGCAGCAGGTGCACGGCGTAGTCGCCGACCGAGCGGACGCGGTGCCGGGCGAACAGGTCCGGGAAGACCCGGGCCATCGTGCGCCGGTTCTCCATCACGTAGGACACGCCGGACGGGCAGCGCAGGTTGTCCTCCAGCACGCGGAACACCCCGGCCTCGTCGCGCACCAGGTCCACGCCGGCGACGTGGATGCGCACCCCGTTGGGCGGGTTCACGCGGGCGGCCTCGCGGTGGAAGTGCTCGCACGAGGTGATCAGCCGGCGCGGCAGCACGCCGTCGCGCACGATCTGGGCGTCGCCGTAGATGTCGGCCAGGAACATCTCCAGCGCCCGCACCCGCTGCACGATCCCGCGTTCCAGCTTGGACCACTCCGACGCGGTGATCACGCGCGGGATGAGGTCCAGCGGGAACGGCCGTTCCTGCCCGGACAGGGAGAACGTGATGCCCTGGTCGACGAACGCCCGGTCCAGCGCCTCGGCGCGGGCGGTCAGCTCGGCCACCCGGGACGGCGCGATCGACTCGTACAGCGCGCGGTAGGCGGAGCGGACCGACGAGTCGTCGCCGAACATCTCGTCGTACGCGCCGGCATGCGGGCGGCTCGGGTCGAGGTAGCCGTCGAACAGCTCCCCGAGGCGCGCGACCGCTCGGGCAGGGGTGCGGCGCAGGCTCGACGTGCGGTTCGTGCTCATGGTCCACATCTTGACTGCGCAAACATCCGACGTCACTACCCCGAACCCGACAGAAACGCCCCGGAAACAACTTCAGGGCCTTCCCCGATGCCGTCTCGTTTCGCCACGCGGACTCTGGAGGCATGGCTACGAGGCTGATGAAGGCGTTCGACGCGGCGTTCGGCCACCCGCGCGGCAAGGTGGGCGAGCTGGGCGGCCGGCTGATGGCGAAGCTCAACGCGGGGGTCGAGGCCCACGTGGTCGACCTCGCGCGGCCGGCGGCCAACGAGACCGTGCTGGTCGTGGGGCCGGGTCCCGGGGTGGGGCTGCGGTTGGCGGCGGAGCGGTCGTTCCAGGCGATCGGCGTGGACCCGTCGCGGGTCATGCTGGACGAGGCGCGGGAGCGGTGCGCGGACCTGGTCGCGTCCGGCCGGGTCGAGCTGCGGGAGGGCACGGCGGCGCGCACCGGGCAGGAGCCGTCGTCGGTGGACGTCGTGGTGTCGGTGAACAACGTCCAGCTGTGGGACAACCGGCCGGCGGCGTTCCACGAGCTGTTCCGGGTGCTCAAGCCCGGCGGGCGGCTGGTGGTGTCGGTGCACCGGATGGCGCTCGACGTGTCCGAGCTGGAACTGGTCCGCGAAGCGGAGGCGGCGGGGTTCACCAACGTGACCACGTCCCTGTACCAACACGGCGGCGTGGTGCCGCCCGCGGTGCAGCTAGTCGCGGAGGTCCCGGCGTAGCGGGTGCTCGGCGGGGACCTCCACCAGCACGATCCGCAGCCCGTCGGGGTCGGCGATCCACATCTCGTCCAGCCCCCACGGCTCCCGACGGGCCTCGCGGACCACGTACTCGGCGAGCCGTTCGGCCACTTCACGCAGGTCCCGCACCTGGAGCCACAACTCCACCGCGCCGGTCGGTTCGTCGTCGGACCGACCGGACACCTCCAGGAACCCGCCGCCGAGGAAGAACACCGTGCCGCCGGGGAACTCCCGGTACACGGCGAGCTCCAACACGTCCCGGTAGAACGCCCGCGCCCGCTCGGGGTCCCGCGACCGCACCAACACCCGACTACCCAACACTTCCACGCGCACCACCCGATCACGCCAACGCGATAGCCGCCACTCCGGCAACCACGATCACCGCACCGGACAGCCGCCGAACGGGGTTGGGCTCCCCCAGCACCAGCCACGCCAACACGCTGCCGATGACGATGCTCAACTCCCGCGCGGGCGCCACCAGACTCACCGGTGCGATCTTCATGGCGAACAACACCAGCACATAGGCCGCCGGCGACAACACGGCAACCAAGCACACTTCACGCCAGTACTTACGCGCCAGATCTTTGAGCTGCGGACGTGTCAGCGCATAAGGGGCGAGCAACACGCTCTCAGTGACCGACGACCCCGCCATCAGCGCCACGGGCGCGATCGCCGCGGCCGTCACCGCGTGCGCGTCCCACAGGGTGTACCCGGCGATCATCGCGCCCGTGGCCAGCCCGTACACGGCCCCCGCCACGCGACTGCCCTGCCCACTGCCGCCCGACCCGATCACCAGCACACCCACCACGACCGCCACCGCCCCGACCAGCCCCAGCGGATGCGGACGTTCCCCGAACACCGCCACGGCGGCCACGACCGTCAACAACGGCCCGGTACCGCGCGCCAGCGGGTACACCACGGACAGGTCACCGGTCGCGTACCCGCGTTGCAGCAGCAGGAAGTACCCCAGGTGCAACACCCCGCTCCCGGCCAGCGGCACGACCCAGTCCCAGCTCGGCGTGGCCGTCGACAACACCACCGGCACCAGCAGAGCGGCCGACACCGTGGCGTTCAACCACACGAACAACGCACCGCCGTCACGGACGCGCTTGGCCGCCAGGTTCCACCCGGCATGGGCGAACGCGGCGGCGACGACGAGCAGGACGGCCACGGGTGACATCGCGGGAACCCTTCTGGCGCCGCGCACGCGGCAACCGGGTTCCTCCAGGCTTTTGTCCCGTCAGATGACCGGCACGTCCCCATCGGCACCGGCGGTGCCGCTCGGACCGGTCCCGTCGCCCTGGTTGTGGGTCAGTGGGCGGACGACGGCGGAACCCTAGGCACTGTCACCACCCACCCTAGGCGTTTCACCCGCCGACGCGCAGTGATCGACGGCACGATGTCGGTCGTGGACCTAGCTCTGGCCGCGCCCGGATCCCGCGCCGTGATCGTGCACTCGCTGCCCCACGCCAAGCGCCTCGGACGGGCGCTGGTGGAACGCTGCGGGCTGGAACACGAGCCCACCTACATCACCGACCACCGGGCGCTGTCGGCGGTGGCCGAGGACGTCACCGGCGGCCTGTTCGTCTACGCCCCGGAGACCCCCGGTTACCTCGGTGCCCTGAACGAGGTCTTGGAGGGCAACCGGCGGACGGTATCGGTAGTGGTCCTGGAAGGTCCGGGCAGCCGCGGCCTGCGGCTGTTCGAGACGCTGGTCGGTCCGCCCAACACCGCCGTCCTGTGCCGGGAGCAGATCGCCGAGCACCTGTTGCGGAACCTACCCACCAGCCCGAACGCCAAGGTGCCCACCCTGCGCGAACTGGCGGCGGAAGCCGGTTGCCGCTTCGAGACCACCGGCGAGGCGAACACCGTGGCGCTGGCGTCGTCAGGCTTCATCCGCAGCCGGCAGGAGTGGTCCTACCCCCTGGGCGCTCCGGTGGTGGGGTTGGACTGGTACCTCGGCGACTCCGGCGTCGAACTGGTGGTAGCGGCCGGCGCCGTGCAGAACCTGCGCTACCCGACACGAGCGTCGACCTGGAGGTTCGACCCGCCGAGCGCTCCGGTCGCGCTCGGCACCGCCGTCCGCTCGGGTCCCTCCGCCAGTGTCGTGGTCGTGCTCGAAGACGGCACGGTCCACGTCATCGCAGCACGAAGCGGCACGCAGCGCAGCCTCGGACGAGTGGCGAACGCGGGGCCGCACATCGCGGTGCTCAACGCCACGAGCGAACCTCGGCTCGACCTCGACAGCGGAGGAAACGCGGTGGTCGACCTCGACCAGCAGTTCCACCTGGCGGCCACAGGGCTTCCCGCGCGCGCCGTCGCGTCCGGCCTCCGCGGTCCGGTGATCGCGGACGGGCAGGGAAGGTTGTGGCATGAACAGCGTGAGCTGGGCGAGCATCCGGGCCCGGTGACGGCGCTGGCGGCGTCCGGCAGCCGGGTCGTGTCCGCGGGCACGCGCTCCAGCATCGTGCTGTGGGACCTCGACCTCGGGCGCGAGGTGCGGCGCTGGAACGGCCACCGGTCGGTCGCGAGCGCGTTGTCCTGGATGACCCTGCCCGACGGCCGGGAGTTCGTCGTGTCGGCCAGCGAGGTCGGCAGCGTTCGGGTGTGGGACCCGGAGACCGGCGAGGGCGTGCGCGCCTTCAACACCGGCGGTCGCGTGCGCGCGCTGGCGGTGTTCCCCGGCGAGGACGGCGCTCCTCGCGTGGCCACCGGCGGCGACGACGGGTTCGTCCGCGTCTGGGACCCCGGCTTCGCGCAGTCCACCCGCCTCGGACCGGTGGTGACGCGGGGCTTCGGCGACCACGTGTCCCCGGTGGACCTCCTCGACCGCGCCGGGCTGGTCAACGCGATGGCGGCGGCGCTGGAACCGGACCTGGGCGACGAGCCAGGGCCGACCGTCCTCACCGTCGAGGGCCCGTGGGGCTCGGGGAAGAGCACCCTGCTGGACTTCGTGCGCCAACGCCTGACCACGGCACCGCGTCCGCCGGCCCAGGAGCTGCGGCGACTGCGGGTGTTCGCGGCGGACCGGTTGCTGCGCCGACCGTTGTCGGCCACCCCCGACCAGCCCCTGCCGCCGGTCCGGGCGTCCCTGGTGGCGACGTTCAACCCGTGGCGGCACCAGTCGAGCGAACAGGTGTGGGCGGGGTTGGCGCAGGCGGTCACCAGGGCCGCGGAGGACGCCCTGTTCCCCGACCGGGACAGCCGCGAGCGGTACTGGTTCACGCGCAACGCCGGCCGCATCGACCGCCGGTCGACACAACGGGAGCTGTGGCGGCGCATCCGGTCGCCGTTCCTGGCGGTGGGCGTGCTGGGGTTGGCGCTCTCGGTCGTGGCGCAGTTCGGGAAGCTGCCGATCCCGGGGTTCTGGCAGGTAGCCGCCCCCGCTGTGCCGTTCGCGATCGGGCTCCTGCACACGGCGAAGCGCTACCTGTGGGACCGGGCGTCGGCGTTCCTGCCGGGAGAGTTGTTCGCGGGACCGGTGCGCAGCGGCGCGTTCGCGTCCGGCGGCGGCGACCCCTCGGTGCGTGACCCGTACTGCAACGCGCGATCCGGGTACCTGTACTTGGTGCAGCACGACGTGACCGAGCTGCTGACCGACGTGGCGCGGCGCGGGTACCAGGTGGTGGTGTTCGTCGACGACCTCGACCGGTGCACGCCCAAGACGACCGCCGAGGTGTTCGAGGCGATCAACGTGTTCCTGTCCGACACCCTGCCGCGCACCCGGTTCGTACTCGGCGTGGACCCGACCGTGGTGGCCGCGCACGTCGACCGGGCCTACCAGGACTTGGCCGACGCGGCCGTGGTCGCGCACCCCGACGACCCGAGCCCCGGCTGGACGTTCCTGCGCAAGCTCGTCCAACTGCCCGTGCGCCTGCCGAGGATCGACCACCTGGACCGCGTGCTGGACGCCCACCTGGGCCCGGTGCACGAAACCCGCGAAACCCCGCCACCCGTCGCGGACCCGCTCCCACCGACCACCGCTCCACCAGCGGCCACCCCACCCGCCAACGCTTCGCCCACAGCCGGCTCCCCGACCGCCGCCCCCGAGCCGCCCGACCCCGGGCCCCAGCCCTCCACGCCCGAACCGAACCCGCCCACGCCCGGCCCGCGCCCATCCACCCAGCCCACCGGTCGGCCCGCCGTCGTGGTGGCGGTCGAACGGCATCCCGAGGTCCGCGCCTACCTGCGCCGCAGGCTCGCGGCCCAGCCCGAGCAGTCCGTCCGCGAACAGAAGCGCCTGATCAACGTCTGGCAGTTCTACCTGCGCGTCCTGACCCCCGCCGGCGACGAGGCGGTGCCGGTCGCCCGCACCCTGGTCGTCATCGCCGAACTGGTCACCCGCTGGCCCGCCTACCAGCACCTCCTGCGCAAGGGCCTCGCCCGGCTCGCCGCCGCCCGGGACGACGACGTTGCCTGGGGCGCTGCCTTGGCCGCCTTGGGGTTCAAGGACGCCCGCCCCGCCGCGAACCTGCGCGCCCTGCTCCGCGATTGCGACGTCGACCAGGTGGTGGCCCTAGCCGACCGGCTGCTGTGACACGTCCAGCGCCATCAGCACGTGGTCGTCGTCACGGCCCACCGCGCGCCAGCCCTGCCGTTCGTAGAACCGCCGCGCCCGGTGGTTCTCGACGAAGACGTCCAACTCGGCCCGCCGCACGCCCGTCGCCCGGAACTCGGCCACGCACCACTCGTGCAGCGCGGAGCCGACCCCGCGGCCCCAGTGCGCCGGGTCGACCTGGAGCTGCAGGAGCTTGCCGTCCGGGGTGACCAGCGCGAACCCCACGACCTTCCCGCCGTCCTCGGCGACCTGCCAGACCCGGTCGGCGAACCGGCCCAGCCGGTAGCCGTTGGCGCGGACGCCCGCCTCCCACTCGGCCAGCTCCGCCTCGGGCACGTGACCCTCGTAGTAGCTGCGGCGGGCGCGGAAGTGCACCTCGGCGACCGCCGGCATGTCGTCCTGGTCCGGTGTGCGGATGAGCAACCCCATGCCCCACAGGACGTGCGGCGATCGTGGAGGTTCAGTAGAGGACCCGGATGTCGTGCTTGGGCACGTCGGGCGCGAGGAACTCCAGCAGTGCCGAACCCTCGCGCTCCACTTCGTCCGCAGTGGACAGTCGGTGGAACGGCCGCAGCTCCAGCGTCGCGACCTCCTTGGTGCGCTCGACCCGCCAGTCGCCCGCGGTGACGCCGTCCACCAGGAAGAACTGCGGCACCGGGCCGTGCGGGTCGTAGTCGCGCGCCTTGACGTCCGGGGTGACGACCCGGCGACGGTCCGCGTGGGACAGCAGCAGGTTGTCGAAGTCGTACAGGTAGCGGACGGGCGCGGGCGTGTCTTCGGCGGGGCGGGGCGCGTCGGGCAGGTCGAACAGTTCCTGGCCGTCCTCGTCGCGCAGGCGGACCAGCGGCAGCCGCTCGACCACCTCGCGCAGTTTGGTCAGGCCGGACCACGTCTGGACGTCCTTCACCGTCGCCGGGCCGAACGCGGCGAGGTACCGCAGCACCATGTCGTCGACCGAGGGCCGATCGGTGACGCTCTCGCCCAGCCACACCTCGACGCTGGTGTGCGCGATCGAACCGCTGCGGCCCCACACCCCGCGTGGCGGTACCTGCACCAGCGGCACCAGGCAGCGGATCGCGTAGGCCAACGCCGAGGGCGAGCGGTCGGGCCACTGCTCGTGCAGCAGCGCGCCGAGTTCCTTGTTGGTGCGGGGCTTCTCGGCGAGCAGGGCGCGGCCGGCGGCGACGACGGCGTCCACGTCGAGACCGCGCATGTCCGGGCCGTGGGTGTAGTTGCGGAACAGGTCGCGGTCCAGGACGGGCTGGACCAGCGGGCGCAGCGCGAGGGCGTCGGGCGCGGTGACCAGGTGGATCGTGGACCGCATCACGGCGATGCGGACCAGCGTGCGGTCCACGAGGGGGTCGGCGGCGTCCGCGGGGCGGAAGCCCG
This sequence comes from Saccharothrix variisporea, assembly GCF_003634995.1. GTDB lineage: Bacteria > Actinomycetota > Actinomycetes > Mycobacteriales > Pseudonocardiaceae > Actinosynnema > Actinosynnema variisporeum. The sequence continues at coordinate 3,651,729 of NZ_RBXR01000001.1, forward strand.
CGATCCGCGACCACAGGCCGGTGTACCAGGTGTGCGGCGTCTGGGCCTGGAGCCCGACGAGGTGCGCGACGACCTCGGGCACCGGCCGTGCGGTGCGTTCCAGCAGGAACTGGCGGGCCAGGGTGGCGCGGTTGACGGCTCGACGGCTCAGGACCTCGGTCACGGGTCCACGGTAGAGGTCATTGCGGACAGTTCCGGTCCTCTTGGTCGAACCGAGTTGGTGCGTCTCCGCGAAAAGTGATATCACTTTGCTAAGCACGAGATAGATACCGGAAGGGTGGAGATGGAAACGTCGACCGAGGTGAGCGTCCGGATGCCGGCGCCGGCCGTGCGCGAGCGCGAGGCGTCCGAGGTGTCGGGGTGGACCATGCTGCTGGCGGCGGCGGCCCTGGTGCTGGCCGGCGCGGCGGTGGTGGTGCTGGGCTTCCTGCCCGAGGACGGCCCGAACGCACCGGTCGTCGTGGGCGGTGTGCTCCTGACCGCGGCCGGGCTGGTGACCGGCAGCGGGCTGTTCACCGTCGCGCCCGGCGAGGCGCGGGTGCTCCAGTTCCTCGGCCGCTACACCGGCACCGTGCGGCGGGACGGGCTGCGCTGGGCGAACCCGTTCACCACGAAGGTCCGGGTGTCCACCCGCATCCGCAACCACGAGACCGCGACCCTCAAGGTCAACGACGCCGACGGCAACCCGATCGAGATCGCCGCGGTCGTCGTGTGGCAGGTCGACGACACCGCGCGGGCCAAGTTCGAGGTGGACGACTTCGTGCGGTTCGTCGGCATCCAGACCGAGACCGCGGTGCGGCACATCGCGACCAGCTACCCGTACGACAGCCACGACGACGCGGGCCTGTCGCTGCGGGAGAACGCCGACGAGATCACCGAGACCCTGTCGATCGAGATCGCGGCCCGCGTGCAGGCGGCGGGGGTGAAGGTGATCGAGTCGCGGCTGACGCACCTGGCCTACGCTCCGGAGATCGCGCAGGCGATGTTGCAGCGCCAGCAGGCGGGCGCGGTCGTCGCGGCGCGGCAGCGGATCGTGGAGGGCGCGGTCGGCATGGTGGAGCTGGCGCTGTCCCGGCTCGCCGAGCAGGACGTGGTGGAACTGGACGAGGAGCGCAAGGCGGCCATGGTGTCGAACCTGCTGGTGGTGCTGTGCGGTGACCGCTCGACCCAACCCGTCGTGAACGCCGGTTCGCTGTACCACTGACGTGGCCGAGCGCAAGAGCGTCCTGCTCCGCCTGGACCCGGCCGTGCACGACGCGCTGACCAGGTGGGCCAACGACGAGCTGCGCAGCACCAACGCGCAGATCGAGTTCCTCCTCCGCCGAGCCCTGGCGGAGGCGGGCCGAGCCCCCTCGGGCGCGGCGGCCCAACCCAAACGCGGCAGACCACGCAAGCCCCCGGCCCCCACCCCACCCGATCCCACCCCACCCGACGACCCGCCACCCGAGGACGAGTCGCCGTGACCAGGCCCAGCCGCGCCTCACCGAAGAGCCCCGCGGCTGGGCCTCCTGCTCATCGCCCCCGCCCCGTCTCCCCCTCCGTCCCGTCTCCCCCTCCTCCCCTGATGATCAACTCGCGGGCGGGGGTGGGCGGTGCAACCGTTGTCGAGGTGAGCGAGCTGAGCACCCCGTACGCGCCGGGCACACCCGCGTGGGTGGACATGATGACCACCGACCGCGTGGCCACGATGGACTTCTACGGCGGCCTGTTCGGCTGGGACTTCGAGATCGGCGGCCCCGAGACCGGCTACTACACGATGGCGCTGGTGCGCGGGAAGCCCGTCGCGGGCTTCGGCGAGATGCCCCGGGACGTGATGTTCCCGGTGGTCTGGACGACCTACCTCGCCACCGACGACCTGGAGGAGTCGATCGACCTGATCGGCGCCAACGGCGGCAAGGTCCTGGTCCCGGAGTTCGACACGGGCGGACCGGGCCGGGGAGCCGTCGCCGTGGACCCGAGCGGTGCCGCCTTCGGCTTGTGGGAGGCGGGCACGCACATCGGCGCCTACGTCGTGAACGAGCCCGGCACGGTGATCTGGAACGAACTGGCCACCCGTGACGCGTTCAGCGCAGCCGAGTTCTACCAGGCGGTCTTCGGCCTGGCCCTGGACCCGCTACCGGACTTCCCCTACACCCAGCTCAAGGCCGACGGCCGCGTCGTGGGCGGGATCTTCGGCATGGCCGCCGACATCCCCGCGGAAATCCCACCGCACTGGATGACCTACTTCGCCGTCGCCGACCTGGACGCGGCAGTCGACCGGGCGCGCGACCTCGGCGGCATCCCGGTCGGCGACGTCGCCGAGTCCCGTTTCGGCCGGTTCATGACCGTCGGCGACCCGATGGGCGCGACGTTCAAGGTCATCCAACCGCCGCCTTCCACCCCAAGCTGACCACCAGCGCCACCACCACGGTCAGGAACACCCGCCGCACGAACGCCGACCCGCGCCGCACCGCGAGCCGAGCCCCGAACACCGCCCCGGCGACGTTGCACACGGCGAGCACCAGCCCCAGCCCCCACAACACCTTGCCCGCCGGGATGAAGTAGATGAGGGCCCCGAGGTTGGTGGCGACGTTCACGATCTTGGCCGTGGCCGACGCCCGCAAGAACGCGAACCCCACCACTCCCACCAGCAGGAACACCAGGAACGCTCCAGTACCCGGCCCAGCCAGCCCGTCGTAGAACCCGATGAGCCCACCCCCGAGCGCCATCACCCCGACCTGCGCGCCCCGCGTGAACCGAGGCGTCTCGGCAACCCCCAACTCGGGCTTCCGCCAGGTGTAAAGCCCCACCCCGACAAGCGCCACCAACACCACGGCGTTCAACACCCCAGGCGCCAACGCCCCAGCGAACGCCGCACCCCCCACAGCCCCACCCAACGCCGCCAACGCCATCGGCAAGGCCGACCACCAGTCGACAGTCGTCTGCCGTGCGTAGGTAGTGACCGCCGAAGCCGTCCCCACCACAGCCGCGATCTTGTTGGTCGCCAACGCGTACAACGGCTGCCCACCAGGCGCGATGAGGAGCAACGCGGGCAACTGGATCAACCCACCACCCCCCACCACGGCGTCCACCGCACCAGCCAGAGCAGCCGCCAGGCAGAGGAACAACAACGCGGCGAGGCTGATCTCCCCAAACCCCGGCCAGTCGAGTGCGCTCATCACCCGATCAGCTTAACCGGACACGCGTACTGCTTTTCCGCCCACCGCACCCCACCCCACCCGCATCCCACCACCCCATCACCGCCGCCACCCGATCACCGCCGCCCACCCATCACCGCCGCCCATCACCCCAGCCCGCCCATCTCCCCCTCGCCGCCGCTCACCGCCCGCCGGTGCCCATCGCCCAAGTCCCAGTACCCAGCACCCCGTGGCCGCCACCACAAGCAACCGCCCTGGTTGGAACCCCTCGACCCCACCCTGTTAACCTGGTCAGCCGTACCGCGCGGCATTCCGCTGTGGAGGAAGACCGCCCTCAGTGAGGGCGGAGCCGACGACAAGCGCGATACGACTCCGAACTCGAAGGAAAAGGTGGCTTTCGCGTGGCGAACATCAAGTCCCAGATGAAGCGGATCAAGACGAACGAGAAGGCGCGCCTGCGCAACAAGGCCGTCAAGTCGTCCCTCAAGACCGCCATCCGCAAGTTCCGTGAGGCCGCCGAGGCCGGCGACAAGGACAAGGCCATCGCCTTGGCCCGCGAGGCCTCCCGCAAGCTCGACAAGGCCGTCACCAAGGGCGTGATCCACGCCAACCAGGCCGCCAACAAGAAGTCGGCCCTGGCCAAGCGCGCCAACCAGATCTGACCAGCTCAGGTCGAACCGCCCAGCAGGCCACACCAGGCCCGCACACGGCACTCCCGAAGCGCCGCTCCCACCACAGGGGCGGCGCTTCGCCCTTCCCGCACACCCCACCGCCGGGCTCACCGCACCGCCGCCCGCAATTCACGACCGGCAGAAGCTCACCGCCGGCGGGCGATCAGCGGCGGCCGTGGGCAGCGACGATCTTCAGCACCGCCCGCTCCAGCGCGTAGCCCGAGTCGGCCGCCACGCCCTTCACCTCGGCGTTCAGGTCCGCCACCACCGACATCGCGGCGGCCAGCCCGTCGCCGTCCCAACCCCGCGCCTGCCCCTGCGCCTTCTTCACCTTCCACGGCGGCATGCCCAGCTCGCCCGCCAGCTTGAACGGGTCACCCCGCCCCACCGCCGACACCCGCGCGATGGTCCGCACCGCGTCCGCCAGGGCGTCGGCGACCAGCACGTGCGGCACACCGAGGTGGATCGCCCACCGCAACGCCTCCAGCGCCCCCGCCCGGTCGCCCATGACGGCCTTCTCCGCCACCGCGAACCCGGTCACCTCCGCGCGACCGCGGTGGTAGCGGTGGACGGCCTCGGCGTCGATCTTGCCGCCGGTGTCCGCGACGAGTTGTGACGCCGCCGCCGCCAGCTCCCGCAGGTCCGACCCGACCGCCTCGATGAGCGCCCCGACCGCCTCCGGATCGGCCTTGCCGCCCGCCGACCGGATCTCGTTGCGGACGAAAGCCTCCCGGTCGGCCGCCTTGGTGATCTTGGGGCACTCGACCACCTCGGCCCCCGCTTTGCGCAAAGCCGTAGGTAGTTCCTTGGCCACTTTGCTGCGCCCGCCGCCGGTGTGGACGACCACCAGCGTCACCCCGTCCGCCGGCGACTTCGCGTAGGCGAGCACCGCGTCCGCGATCTCCTTGCCGGCGTCCTGAGCGCCCTCCAAGGCGATCACCCGCCCCTCCGCGAACAGCGACGGGCTCACCAGTTCCGCCAGCTCAGGAGGGGTGAGGTCGGTCACCTTCACGCGGGTCAGGTCGGCCTGCGGGTCGACTTCGCGGGCGGCGGCCAGCGCGCTGCGGACAGCACGCTCCACCAGCAACTCCTCCTCGCCGACCACCAGTTGCACGGGGGCGGGAGTGACTGCGGACGCGCTCACGGACCCGATCCTCCCACGCCGCCGTCCCCGTCCGGATGGTGGACGGATCTGGCTAGGGATCGGGATGGTGTCGTAAGTTGAGGGCACAACCGAATACCGCTCATCCAGAGGGGCAGAGGGATCGGCCCGAAGAAGCCCCGGCAACCCGTCGTTGCAGTGCTGCGCACTGCCGATCACGGTGCCAATTCCGACCCGCCAGGCGGGAAAGATGAGGAGAAACCTCGCGATGACTGCTGTCAGTGTGCCCTCGACCGCCACCTCCTTCGACCTCGGCCCGGCTCGCGCCCTGTCGTGTCGCGAGTGCGGCCACGAGACCCCGCTCGCCCCGGAATACGCCTGTCTGGAGTGTTTCGGGCCGCTGGAAGTCGCCTACGACTTCGGCCGCGTCCGCCGCGAGGACATCGAGGCGGGCCCCCGGTCGATCTGGCGCTACCGCGGCCTGCTCCCCGTCCCGTCGGACGTCGAGTCGCACCCCAACACCAACCCCGGCCACACCCGCCTGGTCGAGGCTGACAACCTCGCCAAGGCCCTGGGTGTCCGGAAGGTCTGGGTCAAGGACGACACCGGCAACCCCACCCACTCGTTCAAGGACCGCGTCGTCGGCGTCGCCCTGGCGGCGGCCCGCGAGCTGGGCTTCAAGGTCCTCGCCTGCCCCTCCACCGGCAACCTCGCAAACGCCGTCGCCGCCGCCGCGGCCCGCGCCGGCTGGCAGTCGGTCGTGCTGGTCCCCTCCTCCCTCGAACGGGCCAAGATCCTCATGACCGCCGTCTACGACGGCAACCTGATCACCGTCGACGGCAACTACGACGACGTGAACCGCCTCGCGCAGGAGCTCGCCGCCGAGCACGAGGACTGGGCGTTCGTCAACGTCAACGTCCGTCCCTACTACGCCGAGGGCTCGAAGACCCTCGGCTACGAGGTGGCCGAGCAGCTCGGCTGGCGCCTGCCCGACCAGATCGTCGTCCCGATCGCCTCCGGTTCCCAGCTCACCAAGGTCGACAAGGCCTTCCGCGAGCTCGGCGAGCTCGACCTGGTCGAGGCCACCCCGTACAAGGTGTTCGGGGCCCAGGCCACCGGCTGCTCCCCGGTGTCCGCCGCCTTCAAGGCTGGCCACGACGTGGTCTCCCCCGTCCGCCCGGACACGATCGCCCGCTCGCTGGCGATCGGCGCCCCGGCCGACGGCCCGTACGTGCTCGACGCGGTCCGCCGCACGGGCGGCGCCATCGAGGACGTCACCGACGAGGAGGTCGTCGAGGGCATCCGGCTGCTGGCCCGCACCGAGGGCATCTTCGCGGAGACCGCCGGCGGCGTGACCGTGGCGACCGCGAAGAAGCTCATCGAGTCCGGGCAGCTCGACCCCGACGCCGAGACCGTGCTGCTGATCACCGGCGACGGCCTCAAGACCCTCGACGCCCTCGGCGACCGCGTGGGACCGCGCGCGAACGTCCCGCCGTCGGCCGAGGCCGTCATCAACGCCCTCAAGGACTGAACCCACCGAGGTCGCCGCGACCCACGGGCTGAGCGCCCGGGGTTGCCGAGACCCGAAGGGTTCGCTCCCCGCTCCGGGACCGTGCCGGGCTTGCGCGCCCGCCTCAGGCCGAAAGGCCTTGGCGCGCAAGCCAGACGCGGTCCCGCTGCCGTTACAAGGTGAGGCGGGACGTGCGCAGCCAACCGCTGCGCGGGAACGAGGACAGCTCCGGCATCGTGTGCGGCCCCACCTCCTCGAGGTCCGCACGCCACGCGGTGAGCAGCTGCGGCCACGGCGCCGCCGACTTGTGCCCGTTGTAGCGGTTGGCCCGCCAGTTCTCGGGCAGGATCGTCAGCTCGTCGTCGAACAGGGCGTCCGCGATGCGCTGGTAGGCGTCCTCGGGCGACTCCACCTCCGTGGTCGGAATCATCCTGGTGACCGTCGCCTTGGCGACGACGGCACGCCCGTCCTTTCCGATCCCGACGTCGTCGCAGATGTAGAAGACGAAGTCCGGTCCCAACTCGTCGCGTGGCCAGGGATGGGCGACGTAGCCGGGCTGCCACAGCGCCCACCCCACCTCGCGCGGCGACCACCCCGTGTGCAGGCGGATCCAACTGTCGTTGTCGTTGCTCATGGTTCTTCCCTTCAGTTGTCGATCGGGTCGCCCCGTCGGGCGATCCGCGGCCCATCCGGGCCGGGGAGGACGGCGGTGTCGCCGTCCCGGTCGGTGCGCAGGACCAGCGCACCCTGGCGTGCGAGCGTGTCGAGCAGCACGCCGCTGGGATGGCCGTAGCGGTTGCCCGCACCCACGCTGACCAGCGCGACCTTCGGCCGCACCGCCGCGAGGAACGCGGGCGACGAGTACCGCGACCCGTGGTGCGGCACCTTCAGCACGTCGGCCCGCAGGTCGACCGGGGCATCGAGCAGCCCGGCCTGCCCTGCCAGTTCGACGTCCCCGGTGAGCAGGACCCGCCCGGCCGGGGTCGACGCGCGCAGGACCAGCGAGGCGTCGTTGACCGCTGTGTTCTCGTCGCCCCTCGGGACCACGCGCGGCCCCAGCACGTCCAGTTCCAGCCCCGGCCAGCTCAGCCGCTGGCCGACGCCCAGCTCCACGACGCGGACACCCGCCGCCCGCGCTTGTTCCCGCACCTCCTCCCAAGCCCACTCCGGTTCGCGCGACGGACCCACCGCCACCGCGCCCACACCCCGCTCGGCCAACACCGCCGCCAACCCACCGATGTGGTCGGCGTGCAGGTGGCTGAGCACCACCAAGGACACTTGCCGCACCCCGAGCCGCCGCAGGCACGCCAGCACCGGCACCGGATCGGGCCCGGTGTCGACCAGCACCGCTCGGCCACGCTCGGCCGTGGCCAGGACGACCGCGTCGCCCTGCCCGACGTCGCACGCGACCACCGCCCACCCGGACACCGGCCACCGCGGGGCGAACACCCCGACCGGAGCCAGCACCACGGCCAGCCCGACCACGACGGCCGCGAGCAGCACCCGCACCCGACGCAGCCGCAGCAGCACGGCGACCACCGCCACCGCGCCGGCCAACGCCGCGCCACCGGCCAAGCCCTGCGGCCACGCGACCGCGGACCCGGGCACCGCCGCCGCGTGCCGGCCGACCGCCACCAACCAGCTCGCCGCCGGACCGGCCAGCTCCACCACCAGCCGCGCCGAGCCCTCGTGGACCTGGGCCAGCCCGGCGGCCACCACGCCCAGCACCGTCACCGGCGCGACGACCGGCGCCACCAGCAGGTTCGCCGGCACGGCCACGAGGCTCACCTCTCCCGCGAACCCGGCGATCAGCGGAGCCGTGGCGAGGTGCGCCGCCGCCGGCACCGCCAACGCCTCGGCCAGCCCGGCGGGCACGCCCCGGTCCCGCAGCCGGGCGGCCCACGACGGCGCCAGCAGCACCAGCGCCGCCGTGGCGACGACCGACAGCCCGAACCCGAGGTCGACCGCCAGCCCAGGGTCGTGCAGCACGAGCACCACCACGGACGCCGCAAGTGCCGGCAGCGCCGACCGCTCCCGCCCCAACACCAGGGCGAGCAGCGCCACCGCACCCATCACCGCCGCCCGCAGCACGCTCGGCTCGGGACCGGCGAGCACGACGAACCCGACCAGCGCGACCATCGCCCCCGCCGCACGCCCGCGTGGTCCGACTGGCAGCAGCCGCAGCAGCAACAGCACCGCGCCGCACAGGATCGCCAGGTTCGCCCCGCTGACCGCCAGCAGGTGCGCCAGCCCGGCCGTGCGGAACTCCTCCACCACCCTGGGCGACAGCCGCGAGGTGTCACCGACGACCAGGGCGGGCAGCAGCCCCGCCGGTTCCGGGTCCAGCGCACCGCCGGCGTCCCGCAGGCCCGACCGCAGCGCCTCCGCCGCGCGCTGCCACACCGGTGCGGGGGTGACCTCGCGGGGCGGACCGCGGACCCGCAGCAGGGCGACGGTCGGCTCGCCGGGCCGAGCCGGGGCCAACGAGCCACGTGCCAGCACGCTCTGCCCGGGCAGGAGCGTCCGCCACGTCGCCGCCGGCGCCAGCACGACCAACCGGCCGCCGTCCTCGAGCGTCGCCTGGGCTCGGACCAGGTCGACGCCGCCCTGCCGCGAGCCGAACCCGCTGGTGCGCAGTCCGTGCGGCCGGTCGTCCAGCTCGAACCGGAGGGTGGTGGGCCCTCCGCGCTCGGCCGCCGTCCGGAGCGGGTGGTGGGCCGAGGTGTGCAGCTGGACACCGATCCAGCACGCCGCCACCGGCCCGGCCACCGCGATGGCCACCGCCGCCGGCCGCGCGCTCCGGAGGACCGGACGAGCGGTCGCGCCCGCCGTGAACCTGAGGACCAGGACACCGATCACGCCGGCCGCGAGACCGATGACCACGGCCCACCACCAGGCCCACAGCAGACCCGCCAGGGCCGCCGCCCACACGGCCAGTGCCGCGGGAACCAGGTGGGCGCGAGGGCTCACGGGCCGCCGCGCCGCTCAGGGCCGTGATGGACGGCCTTCGAGCGGTGGTCGGTCCGTCGATCGCCAGTGCGGTCGACGGTGTGCTGCAAGGGCATGACTGCCTCCTCGTGTTCGAAGGACGGGAAGGGGAGGTGCGTGCGTGGAATCGGGTCGTGCGTGGGGGTGGTTGTCAGAGGCGGACGAGGTCTCCGAGCTTGGCGAGCTTCGCGTCGCCGATGCCCTCTATCTCGCCTAGTTGGTCGATGGAGGTGAAGGGACCGCGTTTCAGGCGCCGCTCGACGATGCGTTGCGCTGTCACGGGCCCCACACCGGGCAGTTGGTCCAGTTGCTCCTTCGTCGCGGTGTTGAGGTTGACGGGTTCGACGGTGGTGTCGGGGTGCTGAGGTGGGATGCCGACGGCGATCTGCTCCCCGTCGGCGACCTTGCGGGCGAGGTTGAGGCCTTGGAGGTCGGTGCCGGGGTGTGCACCGCCCGCCGCCATCACGGCATCGGCCACCCGCGCCCCGCTGGGGACGGTGACAAGACCGGGCCGGGGCACAGCCCCCACCACGTTGACGACGATCTCCTCGGGCAGGCGCGTGACCTCCGCCGCGGCCATCGGCAGCGGTGGCGGTGCCTCCGGCTCGGGTCGTTCCCACCACAGGCTGAGCGCGATCGCCAGGAGCACGCCCAGCGCCAAGCCGACGAAGATCATCCGCCGACGCGGCACCGGGGCCACGGGCAGCCTGTGCAGGAGTGCGCGCAGACCGCCCTGCGGATCGACGCCCGACGAAGAGGTGAAGACGACCAGCGGCTCCTCGCGAGCCCGGTGCTTGCCCTGGGACTTCGCGATCAGGGCCTGGAGTCGTGCGGTTGCGGTTTCGGATCGGTTCTCGAACATGTGGTCGACGCTAGGCCGAGTGGCGCAAGGTCCGCGACCACCGAATCCGGATCTGTGGACAACTCAGGGCCTGTGGATAACTCGCCGCTACTCGTAGCCGCCAGGCAGCACCACAACACCCAGCACCCCAGGCCCGGTGTGTGCCCCGATCACCGCGCCGACCTCGGAAATCAGGCACCCCGTGGACCCCGGCACGCGCTCGTCCAGCCGTGTTGCCAGCTCCGCGGCACGCTCGGGCGCGGCCAAGTGGTGCACGGCCAGGCCCACCGGTCCGGTGCCGGCCGCTGCCGCCGCCAGGTCGACCAACCGCCCGATCGCCCGGCTCGTCGTCCGCACCTTCTCCAACGGCACGATCCGCCCGTCGTCCACGTGCAGCAAGGGCTTGACGGCCAGCGCCGTGCCCACCAGCGCCGCCGCGGCACCGATCCGACCACCCCGCCGCAGGTGGTCCAACGTCTCGACGCAGAAGAACATCTTCATCCGCTCGGCCGCCCGTGCCGCCGCCTCCTCGACGCACACCGGGTCGTCACCGGCGGAACACGCGGCGAGCACCGCGAACCCCAGGCCCATGCCCGTGGCCCGCGAGTCGACCACCCGGATGCGGGCCGGATCGACCTCCTCGGCCGCCAGCCGCGCCGCCTCCCACGTCCCCGACAGCTCGCGGGACAGGTGCACGGACACGATCCCGTCCGCACCCTGGTCCAGCACCGACCGGTAGACGTCCGCCAGCTCGCCGGGCGTGGGCCGGGACGTGGTCACCCGCCGGTGCTCCCCCAGCGCCGACGCCAGCTCCTCCGGGCCGAAGTCCACCCCGTCCAGCACGCTGCGCCCGTCCACCGCCACGTGCAGCGGGACGACGCGGATGCCGTGCCGCTCCGCGAACCCTTCCGGCAGGTACGCCGTGGAGTCGGTGACGATCGTGATGGACACGAGTGCCGAGACTACGGCTCCGCCGTGCCCGAGTGGCTGACCGCCACGGACCTGATGAGGTCGGCCATGGCCGCGCCGACCAGCGCGTGCCCCTCCCAGCCCCAGTGCATGCCGTCCGGGTTGCCATGCCGTGACGCGACGTGATCGGAGACCAGCGCCGGCACGTCCAGCAACGGCACCCCAGCGCCCTCGGCCCACGACCGCACCGCTCGCTCAGCAGCGGGACGCCCGCTGTGCACGTTCGCGTAAGCAGGTGACCGATGCACCGAGGGTGTCATCCCGACGGCCTTGATGTGCGGCTGCAACGCATGCACCGAACGCACGCACGAGTCCAGGTAGCGAACGGTCAGGTGCGGCGGCAACGCCACCGGATAGCCGCCCAGCAGACGCGACAAGTGGGGCTGGAGTGTCCGGTAGGTCGACCGCGCGTGACGGCGGAGCCCGTCAGGACGCAGGTAGCGCAGCCCCTGCCGCAAGAAGGTCGGCAGAGGCGACGGCAGCGTGTCCATGTGCCCCACAGCGAGCACAAGGACGTCCGTACGCGGCAACAACGTCCACACGCGCGGATCACCGGTCAACGCCCACCACGCGTCCCGCGCGGTCCACCCGAACCCGGCTACAAGCTCCGCGTGCCCACCCAGGGCTGCTGCGGCGACGTTCGGCCACAACTGCGGATGATCCGCGGGTAGGGGTCCCTGGGGGCCGTGGAACGTCAGCGAGTCGCCGAGGACGAGCAGTCTCACCGGGTGGTTCCGGCGTTGTACGACGACAGGCGCCACGACCCGTCCCCGCCGGGGCGGCGGGTGAACACGGTCCAGTGGCAGTTGCCGATGCCGCCGAGCAGGCCCCACCGGTCCACCGGCAGGTCCAGCAGTCGCCCGGTCAACGCGCTGATCAGGCCGCCGTGCGCGCACAGCATCACGGTGCCGCTGAACTCCGCGTCGACCGCGGACACGACCTCCAGCGCCCGTTCGGCGACCTCCACGCGGGCCTCGCCGTCGGGCGGCGCGATGGTCCCGTCCGCCCGCCACGTCTCCAGCATGCCGGGCCACTCGACCTCGATCTCGTCGTAGGTCAGGCCCTGCCACTTGCCGAGGTTGGTCTCCCGCAGCCGCTCGTCGATCCGCAGCCCGATGCCGGTGGCGGTGGTGAACACGGTGGCCGTGTCCCGCGCCCGCCGCAGGTCGGAGGCCACCACCAGCTCGGGCGCGAACCCGGCGAGCACCGGCACCGCGAACCGCGCCTGGTTCCACCCGGTCTCGGTCAACGCCGAGTCCAGGTGGCCCTGCATGCGACCGGTCGCGTTGTAGTCGGTCTCACCGTGCCGCCACAGCACGAGCCGGTTGAGGGTCATGCCTCGGCGACCTCGTCGGTCACGGCGTTCGGCCCGGCGTCGAACTCGATGCGCGGGCAGTCCTTCCACAGCCGCTCGAGGCCGTAGAAGCTGCGCTCTTCCACGTGCTGGACGTGCACGACGACGTCCACGAAGTCCAGCAGGACCCAGCGGCCTTCGCGCGCGCCCTCGCGGCGGACCGGCTTGCGGCCCGCTTCGCGCAGCTTCTCCTCGATGTTGTCCACGATCGCGCCGACCTGCCGCTCGTTGGGAGCGGACGCGATCACGAACGCGTCCGTGATCACGAGCTGGTCGGACACGTCGAGCACGATCACGTCGTGCGCCTTCTTGTCGGCCGCCGCGTTAGCGGCGACCAGCGCCAACCGTCGTGCCTCGTCGGTGGCTGCCACGTCTCTCCTCATCACCTCGGCGGGTGCCGATACACCCGCACGAGTCAATGAGGGTACCGGCGTCCGGCGTCAGTCAAGCACCGAGTAAAGCCTGCGCTTGGAGATGTACTGCACGACACCGTCCGGAACGAGGTACCAGATGGGCAGTCCGGTGGCGTTGCGGGCGCGCACGTCGGTGGAGGAGATGGCCATCGCGGGCACCTCCACGAGGGACACCGCACCGGGTGGCAGGTGGGTGTCGTCCAACTCATAGCCCGGCCGGGTGACGCCGATGAAGTGGGCCAGGTCGAACACGTGGTCCGCGCGCCGCCACGACAGGATTTGCTCCAGCGCGTCGGCGCCGGTGATGAAGAACAGGTCCGCGTCCGGGTAGGCCGCCTTGAGGTCGGTGAGCGTGTCCACCGTGTACGTGGGGCCACCTCGGTCGATGTCGACCCGGCTGACGGAGAACCGCGGGTTGGAGGCGGTCGCGATGACCGTCATCAGGTAGCGGTCCTCGGCGGGGCTGACCTCGCGTTCGCTCTTCTGCCAGGGCTGGCCGGTGGGCACGAACACGACCTCGTCGAGGTCGAAGCGGGCCTGGACCTCGCTGGCGGCCACGAGGTGGCCGTGGTGCACCGGGTCGAAGGTGCCACCCATGACGCCGATGCGGCGGTTGGACATGGGACGTGAGCGTAGTTCGCGCGGTGCGCGGGCGGCCGGTCCAGTCCCCGACGGCCGCCCGCGCACCTCGACTCCCCGTCCGCGGCCCTGGGGGAGGAGGCCGCCTCCGCGGATCGCGCGGCCCACCCCGAAGCAGAGCCGCGCAACGGTGAAACGGGCCACCTCAGCGGCTATGACGCGATCGAATGAAGATTCTTTGACCGGATCGAGTGACGCTGGTCACACCGCGTCAGTCGCGCGGAGCGACCACCGCGCCGTCCGAGCCGCGCACCAGGATCGCCTCCACCGGGCACGACTCGGCGGCCTCCACGACGACGTCGGCGGGGTCGACCGAGGGGTCGAGCGGCTGCGAGACGCCGTCGAGCCGGAAGTGGTCGGGCGCGATCGCCTCGCACATCCCGCTGGCGACGCACTTGCCACCGTCGACTTGCAGCTGCCACTTCCCCATCGGGCTACCACCTCACCGGAACGGCTGATCGGACTCGACCAGTCTGCCCGTCCCGAGGCCGACGTCACCCGCCTTTCGGGGTGCAGTTGCCCCTCGGTGGGTGATCAATGGATCCCGCGGTCACGACGACGGCCGGACGTGCCCCTCGCCCCACGCGACCCACTTCGACGAGGTCAGCTCGGCCAGGCCCATCGGACCGCGCGCGTGCAGCTTCTGGGTGGAGATGCCGATCTCCGCGCCCATGCCGAACTCGCCGCCGTCGGTGAACGCGGTGGACGCGTTGACCATGACCGCCGCCGCGTCGACCCGGGCGGTGAAGCGGCGGGCGGCGGCGACGTCGCTGGTCACGATGGCCTCCGTGTGGCCGGAGCCGTGCTCGGCGATGTGCCGCACGGCCTCGTCCAGCGAGTCCACCACGCGGGCGGCGATGTCCAAGGACAGGTACTCGGTGTCCCAGTCGTCGTCCGTAGCCGCTACGACGCCGTCTAGGCGCGCGAAGGTCTCATCGCCGTGCACGGTGACTTCGTGGTCGCGCAAGGCAGCCGTGATCCGCGGGACGAACTCGTCCGCGATGGCGGCGTGCACCAACAACGACTCGGCCGCGTTGCACACGCTGGTGCGGCGGGTCTTGGAGTTGAGGACGATCTTCTCCGCCATGTCCAGGTCGGCGGTCGCGTCCACGTAGACGTGGCAGTTGCCGACGCCGGTCTCGATCGTCGGCACGGTCGCCTGCTGCACCACGGCGTTGATCAGGCCCGCCCCGCCGCGCGGGATGACCAGGTCGACCAAGCCCCGCGCGGTGATGAGGTGGGTCACCGACGCACGGTCGTGGCAGGGCAGCAACTGCACGGCGTCGGCGGGCAGGCCGGCCGTCTCCAGCGCGTCGCGCAGGATCGCGACCAGCGCGGTGTTCGAGTGCTCGGCGGACGACGAGCCGCGCAGCAGGGCGGCGTTGCCGGACTTCAGCGCGAGGCCGGCGGCGTCCACGGTCACGTTCGGGCGGGCCTCGTAGACCATGCCGACCACGCCCATCGGGACGCGGACCTGCCGCAACTCCAGGCCGTTGGGCAGGATCGAGCCGCGCAGCACCTCGCCCACCGGGTCGGGCAGGCCTGCCACGGTCTCCAGGCCCCGGGCCACGCCGTCGATGCGCTTCTCGGTGAGCGCGAGGCGGTCCAGCAGGCCCTCCGACAGGCCGGCGGCGCGACCGGCCTCGATGTCCTTGGCGTTAGCTTCGAGGACCTCTGGCGCACGGGCGCGCAGCGCGGCGGCCATCTCGTGCAGCGCGGCGTCCTTGCGCTCGCGGGTGGCCAGGACCAGGTCGTCGGCCGCGACACGGGCGCGCCGGGCGGCGGCGTGCACCTGTTCGCGCAGGTCATCAGTCACGTGAACCAGACTACGGTCACCCGTCCGGGTAAGTCTCGCAGGTTCCCAGGACCCGGAACTCCGCCGGGGCGGCCGAATTGTCGGTGGCCTCTGGGATGGTGTTCGACGTGGACGAGATGGCGTTGCGCGAACTGGCCGAAGAACGGCTGCGGGCCCTGGCGGGCCCGCCGCGGTGCTGCGCGAGGACCAGTGGACAGCCATCCGGGCGCTGGTCGCCGAGCGTCGGCGGGCGCTGGTCGTGCAGCGGACGGGGTGGGGCAAGTCGGCGGTGTACTTCATCGCCACGGCGTTGCTGCGGTCGCTGGGCGAGGGACCGACGGTGATCGTGTCGCCGCTGTTGGCGTTGATGCGCAACCAGGTCGACGCGGCGGCGCGCGCGGGCGTGCACGCGGCCACGATCAACTCCGCCAACACCGACGAGTGGCAGGGTGTCCAGGACCGGGTGGCGGCGGGCGAAGTGGACGTCCTGCTCGTTTCACCGGAAAGGTTGAACAATCCGGATTTCCGTGACTCGGTCCTGCCGGCGCTGACATCATCGGCGGGGCTGCTGGTGGTCGACGAGGCCCATTGCATCTCCGACTGGGGCCACGACTTCCGGCCCGACTACCGGCGGCTGCGGACGTTGCTCACCGAGTTGCCGGCCGGGGTGCCGGTGCTCGCGACGACCGCGACGGCCAACGACCGGGTGGTGCGGGACGTGGCCGAGCAACTGGGGTTGGGCGCGGGTTCCGACACGCTGGTGCTGCGCGGTCCGCTGGACCGGGAGAGCCTGCGGCTGTCGGTGGTGCGGCTGCCGGGGGCGGAGGCCAGGCTGGGGTGGCTGGCCGACCGGCTCCCCGAGCTGCCGGGCTCCGGGATCGTCTACACGCTGACCGTGGCTTCCGCGGACGACGTGGCGGCCTTCCTCCGGGAACGCGGGTTCGAGGTGGCGGCCTACTCCGGGCGCACGGACCCGGCGGAGCGGCAGCGCGCCGAGCAGGACCTGCTGGAGAACCGCGTGAAGGCGCTGGTGGCCACGTCGGCGCTGGGCATGGGGTTCGACAAGCCGGACCTGGGGTTCGTGGTGCACCTGGGCGCACCACCCTCCCCCATCGCGTACTACCAGCAGATCGGACGTGCGGGCCGCGGCGTGGAGCGGGCCGAGGTCCTCCTGCTGCCGGGTCCGGAGGACCGGGACATCTGGGCGTACTTCGCGTCCCTGGCGTTCCCGCCCGAACGGGTCGTGCGGCAGGTGCTGGACGCACTGGCCGACGCCGGACGGGTGCTGTCGACGGCGGCGCTGGAGCCGTTGGTGGAGCTGTCCCGGACACGGCTGGAAGTGGTGCTGAAGGTGCTCGACGTGGACGGCGCGGTGCGGCGCGTCCGCGGCGGGTGGGAGTCGACCGGGCGGCCCTGGTCCTACGACGGGGACCGGTACGCGCGGATCGAGGCGGCACGGCAGGTCGAGCAGCGCGCGGTGCTCGACTACCTGGCGACCGACGGTTGTCGCATGGAGTTCCTGTTGCGGCAGTTGGACGATCCGCACGCCGCGCCGTGCGGGCGGTGCGACAACTGCACCGGGAAGCGGTGGTCCGCGGAGGTGTCGTCGGCCGCGGCGACAGCGGCGCGGGAGAAGTTGCTGCGGCCCGGGGTGTCGGTCGAGCCGCGCAAGCAGTGGCCGACCGGGATGGCGGCGGTCGGTGTGGGGCTGTCCGGGCGGATCCCGGCGGGCGAGGCCGCCGAGACCGGCCGGGCGCTGGGCCGGCTGACCGACATCGGCTGGGGCAACCGGTTGCGGGCGCTGTTCAACGAGGAGGACCAGGAGGTACCGGATGACGTGTTCGCGGCGTGCGTGAAGGTGCTGTCCGCGTGGGGCTGGACCGAGCGGCCGGTGGGGGTCGTGGCGGTGGGGTCGCGAACACACCCGCGGCTGGTGGACAGCTTCGCCCGGCGGATCTCCGACGTGGGGCGGCTGCCGCTGCTCGGCCACGTGTGGCTGGGTGAAGCCATGCGGCGGGCGAACAGCGCGCAGCGGTTGGCCGGCCTGGTCCGGACGACCGAGACACCCGACTTGTCCACAGTGGACGGACCGGTGCTGTTGGTGGACGACCGGATCGACACCGGGTGGACGATGACGGTCGCGGCGCGGCTGCTGCGGCAGGCGGGTGCGAGGTCCGTGCTGCCGTTCGCGTTGGCGGTGACGGCCTGATGATCGCCACAGAACGGACGGCGGTGACGGCCTGATGCTTGCCACGGAACGGTTGGTGTTGCGCCGTTTCCGACCGGAGGACGCCCCGGCGTTCTCCGCCTACCGGTCCGATCCCGGTGTGGCGCGCTACCAGTCGTGGGAACCGCCGTTCCCGTTGGCGCTGGCGGAGGAGTTCGTGCGCGAGGTGGCGGGACTGGACCCGGCCGAGCCGGGCTGGTTCCAGTACGCCGTCGAAGCGGACGGGGTGCTCGTCGGCGACGTCGGGGTGAACCTGCACGAGAACAGGCGGCAGGCGGAGATCGGCTACACCGTGGCAACGCCGCACCAACGCAAGGGGTACGCGTCCGAGGCGGTGCGGCGCGTGCTGGACCACCTGTTCGCCGAGCGGGGGTTGCACAAGGTCTCCGCCGAGTGCGACGCGCGCAACGAGGCGTCGGCGAAGTTGCTGGCACGGCTGGGTTTCCGCCGCGAGGGACACCTGGTCGAACACACGTGGATCAAGGGTGAGTGGACCGACGACCTGATCTTCGGGCTGCTGGCCCGGGAATGGAGGGCATGAGACACCCATCGGGACGGCAGGGCCACCGCGTCCCCGAACAGGGGCGCTTGCCGGCTCTTCCCCAACCTCGATCGGCCGTGGAAAGGTCCCAACATGGCTGAGACGACCGATCGACGGGGAGGTCCGGCATGAGCGAGGCGACCGCCGTCCGGCAGGGGCACCGGCTACCGATCCGCAAGCTGGTGGCGGCGAGCATCGGCAACGCGACCGAGTGGTACGACTGGACCGTCTACGCAACGTTCTCGATCTACTTCGCGACGCAGATCTTCCCCAAGGAGAACGAGAACCTCGCGCTGATCAACACGTTGGCGGCGTACGCGCTGGCGTTCTTCTTCCGCCCGCTCGGCGGGTACCTGCTGGGTCGGTTCGCCGACCTGCGCGGGCGGCGGACGGCGATGCTCCTGACCATCGTGCTGATGGCCGGCGGGTCGGCGGCGATCGGGCTGCTGCCCACCTACGACCAGGTGGGGTGGCTGTCACCGGTCCTGCTGTTGCTCGCGCGGATCGCGCAGGGGTTGTCGCTGGGCGGTGAGGTGTCGAACGCGTCGGCCTACCTGGCGGAGATCGCGCCGGCCGACCGGCGTGGCCGGTACTCGGCGTTCTTCTACATCTCCACCGGCAGCGCGTTGCTGGTGGCGTCGCTGCTCGGGCTGCTGCTCGCGCGGACGCTGTCCAAGGCCGACCTGGCGGCGTTCGGGTGGCGGATCCCGTTCCTGATCGGCGGCGTGCTGGGGCTGGTCGGGCTGTGGCTGAGGAGGAGTTTGGAGGAAACGGAACAGTTCGCGCACAACAAGGCGAAGGCCGAGCGGCTGCGGCGTCCGCTGACGACGACGTTGCGGGAGCACCCCAAGGCCGTGGGCCGGCTCGTGGGCTTCACGATGCTGTCGACGCTGTGCTACTACACGTTCTTCAGCGCCCTGACGCCGTTCGCGGTCACCACGCGGAAGGCGGACGCGGGAGACGTGTTCCTGGCGCTGTCGATCGCGACGGTCCTGTTCATCGCCCTCCAGTACCCGATGGGCGCGCTGTCGGACCGGTACGGGCGCAAGCCGCAGCTGCTGGTGTGGTCGGCGGCGACGGCGGTGTTGGTGGTGCCGCTGTCGACGTTGATCAGGCCGGGGCTGGGCGGGCTGCTCGTGGTGTTCTGCGTGGGGCTCGGGTTGTACACGGCGATGACGTCGATCGCTCCGGCGGTGATGAGCGAGCTCTTCCCGACGGAGCTGCGAGGTCTCGGCATCGGCGCTTGGTACAACCTGACGGTCGCGTTGTTCGGCGGCACCGCGCCGCTGGTCATCAAGGTGCTGCCGGGGAGCTTGTTCTTCTGGTACGTGGCGGTGGGTGCGGCCGTGGCGTTCCTGGCGATCCTCACGCTCCCGGAGACCAAGGGTGCCGAGCTGCGGTAAGCCCGAGCTGCGGTAGGACCGGGCTGCGGCAGGGCCGGGCTGCGGCAGGGCCGGGCTAGTGGCGTGGGAGGGGTACGAGGTCGTCGGCGTGGACGACCTCGCGGCGTTGTTCGGCCGGGAGGTCGTGGCTGGAGCGGCCGATCAGGGCCGGTAGCTCTGTCGCGTCGAAGGCCACCACGCCTCGGGCCACCACGTGGCCGGACAGGTCGACCAGCTCGACCACGTCGCCGGCTTCGAACGCGCCCTCCACGGACGTGATGCCCGCGGCCAGGAGGGAGCGGCGGCGGTCGACCACGGCCGCTACCGCGCCGTCGTCCAGGGTGAGGCGGCCGGTGGCGTCGGCGGCGTGGCCCAGCCAGAAGCGCCTCGCGGTCAGGCGTGGGCCGGTCACGGCGAAGGCCGTGCCCACGTCGGCTTGGCTCAGGGCTCGGGCGGCGTCGGCCGCGCCTGCCAGCAGGACCGGGATGCCGGCGGACGCGGCCAGGCGCGCGGCGGCGAGTTTGGAGGCCATGCCGCCGGTGCCGAGGCCGGATGCGCCGACCGTGCCGGCGCGCACGCCGTCCACGTCGGCGGCACCGGTGACCTCGGTGATGCGCTGTGCGCCGGGGCGGCGGGGGTCGCCGTCGTAGAGGGCGTCGACATCGGAGAGGAGGAACAGGGCGTCCGCGCCGACCAGGTGGGCTACCAGGGCGGCCAGGCGGTCGTTGTCGCCGAAGCGGATCTCCTCGGTGGCGACCGTGTCGTTCTCGTTGACGACCGGGACCGCGCCGAGGGCCAGGAGGCGGGAGAACGTGCGCTGGGCGTTGCGGTAGTGGGAGCGGCGGACGACGTCGTCGGCGGTGAGCAGCACCTGGCCGACGGTGAGCTGGTAGCGGCCGAAGGAGTTGGCGTAGGCGTGCGCCAACGCCAGTTGGCCGACGCTGGCGGCTGCCTGCTGGGTGGCCAGGTCACGGGGGCGGCGGGTGACGCCCAGCGGTGCCAGGCCGGCCGCGATGGCGCCGGAGGACACCAGCACCACCTGGCTGCCCGCCGCGCACCGGGCGGCGACCGCGTCGACCAGGGCGTCCAGGCGGGCCCGGTCCAGGCCGCCCTGCGCGGTGGTCAGCGACGACGACCCGACCTTGACCACGACCCGGCCCGCCGCCGCGACGGCCTGCCGGGCCTGGGACAACACCGACCCGATCACTCTTCCTCTTCGAGGTCCTCGTCATAGGTGCCGGGGAGGCGGCGCGCCTTCTTGGCCGCGAGGCGCTCGGCGGCGCCGACCCGGTTGTGGGGTTCGAGGCGGGCGTCGGTGCCGCGGCCGGTCATGGCCACGGCGGCGATACCGGCCGGGGTGGACGGTTCCCAGTCGAACACCAGGTCGCCGATGGTGACCTGGGCGCCGGGGACCGCACCCATCTTGACCAGCACGTCCTCCACGCCCAGACGGGCGAGGCGGTCGGCGAGGTAGCCGACGGCCTCGTCGTTGCTGAAGTCCGTCTGCCGGATCCAGCGCTCCGGGCGCTCGCCGCGCACGATGAACCCGCCCGGTGTCTGCGGGTCCTCGACGACGGTGAAGCCCGAGTCGTCCACGGCGGTCGGCCGCAGGACGATCCGGGTCGCCTCCTGCTGGGGCCGCGAGGCCCGGTACTCCTCGACGATCCGCCCGAGGGCGAACGTCAGCTCCCGCAGGCCCTCGCGGCTGGCCGTGGAGACCTCGAACACCGGCAGGCCGCGGGCCTCGATGTCGGGCTTCACCATGTCCGCCAGGTCACGGGCCTCGGGGATGTCGATCTTGTTCAGCACGACGACGCGGGGGCGTTCGGCGAGGTCGTCCGCCAGGGAGGGCGTGTACTTCGCCAGCTCCTCCTCCAGCGCGTCGATGTCGGACAGCGGGTCGCGGTCGGTCTCGTAGGTCGCGCAGTCCACGACGTGCACCAGCACCGCGCAGCGCTCGATGTGCCGCAGGAAGTCCAGGCCCAGGCCCTTGCCCTCGGACGCGCCCGGGATCAGGCCCGGCACGTCGGCCATGGTGAACACCGTCTCGCCGGCGGTGATCACGCCGAGGTTCGGCACGAGGGTGGTGAACGGGTAGTCGGCGATCTTCGGCTTGGCCGCGGACAGCACCGAGATCAGCGACGACTTGCCCGCCGACGGGAAGCCCAGCAGGCCCACGTCGGCGACGGACTTCAGCTCCAGCACGAGGTCGTGCTTCTCGCCGGGTTCACCCAGAAGAGCGAATCCGGGGGCCTTGCGGGCCTTGGACGCGAGCGCCGCGTTGCCCAGGCCGCCGCGGCCGCCCTGCGCGGCGATCATGCGGGTGCCCTCGCCCACCAGGTCGGCGAGCACCTCGCCGTCCGGGGTGAGCACCACGGTGCCCTCGGGGACGCGCAGCTCCAGGTCGGCGCCGTTCGCGCCGTCCCGGTTGCCGCCCGCGCCACCCTTGCCGTTGCCGGCGGCGGCGTGCGGGCGGAAGTGGAAGTCGAGCAGCGTGTGCACCTGCGAGTCGACGATGAGGACGACGTCGCCGCCCTTGCCGCCGTTGCCGCCGTCCGGGCCGCCCAGCGGCTTGAACTTCTCGCGGTGCACGGAGGCGACCCCGTTGCCGCCGTCACCGGCGGCGACGTGGATCACCACCCGGTCGACAAAACGGGACACGGGGAATCACTTCCAAGCGCTAGGTGGAACGTCTGCGTTAAACACTACTGAGCGCCGTGGTCCGCGCATTCCCGCGGACACACGGCGCTCAGGAGGTGGTGACTCAGGCAGCGGCCTCGACCGGAACGATGTTCACGGTCTTGCGGCCCCGCTTCGTGCCGAACTCGACCGCACCGGCGGCCAGCGCGAACAGCGTGTCGTCCTTGCCGCGACCCACGTTCACACCGGGGTGGAACTTGGTGCCGCGCTGGCGGATCAGGATCTCGCCGGCCTTGACGACCTGACCGCCGAACCGCTTGACCCCGAGGTACTGGGGGTTCGAGTCACGGCCGTTGCGGGAGCTGGATGCACCCTTCTTGTGTGCCATGGCTAGTCAGATCCTCACTTACCGGTGATGCCGGTGACCTCGACGCGGGTCAGCTTCTGGCGGTGACCCTGGCGCTTGTGGTAGCCGGTCTTGTTCTTGAACTTGTGGATGCGGATCTTGGGACCCTTGGTCTGCTCGACGACCTTGCCGGTCACCGAGATCTTTCCCAGGGCGTCGGCGTCGGCGGTGACGTCGGAGCCGTCCACGACGAGAAGCGGCGCCGGGAAGGTGATTTCGGTGCCCGGCTCGCCTTCGAGCTTCTCGACCTCGACGACGTCGCCGACAGCCACCTTGTACTGCTTGCCGCCGGTCTTGACGATCGCGTACATCGGGACGGAAGTCTCCTGCTACTCGACGGACAGGGCCACGCGCGCCACAGTGCCACTCAAGCTTTCGTGGACTGGGCTTCGCACGACAGGGCCCACCGGACGGCGGGCCGTGTATCAGGTTACGTGGCGGTGGACTGCGGGGTCAAACCGGGGTCGGTGTCCCGCGATCTGCCTGCTCACCGGGGGTGCGGACGGCAGGTTCGGTCGGGTCACGCCCACACGTGCGAACGTGCCCCGCCCGCCCCGGAGATCGGGGTGGACGGGGCACGGGGTCCGCTCGGGTCAGCTCTCCGTGACGGCGCCCAGGGGCGGTCCCGCGGGGCGCGAGGCGGCGCGGCGGGGGCGGCGGCGGGCGGTCTTGGCGGGCTCGACGTGGCCGTTGAGGGACTGGTCGGCCGCGTTCGCCTCGGCGGTGCCGACCTGGGTGGGCGGCTGGACCTCGGCGACCTCGGCGACCTCCGGGGTAGCGGCGGCCTCGAGGGCAGCGGCGGGCTCGGTGGTGGCGGTGTCGGGGCTGCTGGTTGGGGCTTGAGCGGGCTCGACGGCGGCGGGCTCGGTGACCGTGGGCTCGGCGGCAGCGGGCTCGGTGACCGTGGGCTCGGCGGCGGCGGGCTCGGCGGCGGACTGAGCGGCAGCCGGCTCGGCCGCAGTGGGCTCGGTGGGTGCCGGCTCGTGCTTGGTCACCGCGCCTGCTTCTCGGCGGGCTCGGCGGCGTTGGCGGCGCTTGGGCTCCGGGGTGGTGTCCTCTTCCACGATCGCGGCCAGGGGCTCGGTCGAGGTGGGCTGCTCGGCGATGGCCTGCGGCTCCTCGGTCGGGGGCACGACGACCTCGGCCACCGGTTCCGGGGTGGCCTGGGGCGGGGTGGCGGGGGCGGCCGTGGTGGGAGCAGCGGCAGCGGGACCAGCGGCGGGGGCGGGAGCAGCGGCGGGGGGCTGGTCCGCGGTGTCGCCGCCCTTGCCTCGGCGGGACTTGCGGCCGCCGCCCTGGCCCTGCTGTTGCTGCTGCTGGTTGCCGCCGCCGTTGGACGGGCCGTGCGTGTGGACCGGTTCGGTCGACACGATCAGGCCCCTGCCCCGGCAGTGCTCGCACGTGGTCGAGAAGGCCTCCAGCAGGCCCGTCCCGACGCGCTTGCGGGTCATCTGGACCAGGCCCAGGGACGTCACCTCGGCCACCTGGTGGCGCGTCCGGTCACGGCCCAGGCACTCGGTCAGCCGCCGCAGCACCAGGTCGCGGTTGGACTCCAGCACCATGTCGATGAAGTCGATGACGATGATGCCGCCGACGTCCCGCAACCGCAGCTGGCGGACGATCTCCTCCGCCGCCTCCAGGTTGTTCCGCGTCACCGTCTCTTCGAGGTTTCCACCCGATCCGGTGAACTTGCCGGTGTTGACGTCGATGACCGTCATCGCCTCGGTGCGGTCGATGACCAGGTAGCCGCCCGACGGCAGCCAGACCTTGCGGTCCAGGGCCTTGAGCAGCTGCTCGTCGATGCGGTACTCGACGAAGGCGTCGTTGTTGCCGACGTGGCGGCGCAGGCGGTCCTGGAGGTCCGGCGCCACGTGGCGGACGTAGCCGTCGATGGTGTCCCACGCGTCCGCGCCCTGGACGACCAGCGCCGCGAAGTCCTCGGTGAACAGGTCGCGCACGACCTTGACCAGCAGGTCCGGCTCTTCGTAGAGCAGCTGCGGGGCCTGGGCCTTGGGCGTGTTGGCCTTGTCCTTGATGACCTGCCACTGCGCCTGCAGCCGGGTCACGTCGCGGGCCAACTCCTCCTCCGAGATGCCCTCGGAGGCGGTGCGGATGATGACGCCGGCGTCCTCGGGGACGACCCGCTTGAGGATGTCCTTGAGGCGCTTGCGCTCGACGTCGGGCAGCTTGCGGCTGATGCCGGTCGCGCCGCCGCCGGGCACGTACACCAGGAACCGGCCGGGCAGGCTGATCTGCGTGGTCAGGCGGGCGCCCTTGTGGCCGACCGGGTCCTTGGTGACCTGCACCAGGACGCTGTCGCCGGTGGACAGGGCCTGCTCGATCTTGCGCGCCTTGCCCTCCAGGCCGGCCGCGTCCCAGTCGACCTCGCCCGCGTAGAGCACCGCGTTGCGGCCCCGGCCGATGTCGATGAACGCCGCCTCCATGGACGGCAGCACGTTCTGCACGCGGCCCAGGTAGACGTTGCCGACCAGGGAGCCGGTGCCCGAAGAGGTGACGAAGTGCTCCACGAGCACGCCGTCCTCCAGCACGCCGATCTGGGTGCGGTCGCCGCGCTCGCGGACGACCATCGTGCGCTCGACGGCCTCGCGGCGGGCCAGGAACTCGGCCTCGGACAGCACCGGGGCGCGGCGGCGGCCTGCCTCGCGGCCGTCGCGGCGGCGCTGGCGCTTGGCCTCCAGCCGGGTCGAGCCGCGCACGCTGCGCACCTCGTTCTGGGCGGCCTCGGAGTCGGCCTTGTCGTCGCGCGCGTCCCGCGTCTCGCGGACGTGCACGACGGTGTTCGGCGGGTCGTCCTCGCTCGGGGCGGCCTCGTCCTCGGCGCCGGTCTTGCGGCGGCGACGGCGACGCCGGCGGCGGCTGCTGCCGCCCTCCTCCTCGGCCTCGGCCTCGACCTCGGCGGGCTCTTCGGCTTCGGCCTCGGCGGGCTCCTCGGCGGCCTCGTCCTCGGCCGACGCCTCGTCGCCCGCGCCCTTGCCGCGACCGCGACCACGCCGGCCACGACGACGGCGGCGGCGGCCTTCGCCCTCGTCACCGGCGTCCTCGCCGTGCGCGGCTTCCTCGACGTCCTCCTCGGGCTCCTCCTCCACCTCCAGGGTGGACGCGGCGGGCGCGACCACGGGGGTGGGCGGCAGGAACACCGCGGACGGCGGCGCGAACAGCGGGGTGAGCGCGGCCACCTCGCGGGCCGGGACGGCGGGGGCCTCGGTGGCCTCGTCGACGTGCCCGGTCTCGATGTCGTCCCAGGTCAGCAGGCTCTCGGCGACCTTGATCGCCAGGTCGCGGCTCACGCTGGACTGCGCACCCTTGACGGGCTCGCCCAGGTCGGCGAGCGCCGCCACGACGTCCTTGCTGCTGGTGTTGAGCAGCTTCGCCAGCGCGTGCACCCGCAGCTTGTCCGGCAGGTCGGTCAGCACGGGGTGTGCGGATGTGGCGTTACCCCCGCCGGCGCCGGCGGGCTTGTTCGTGTTCGACATGCAGCTCCTCCGCCCCCGGGCGCGTCTGGCTCGACGCCGCCGCTCAGGGGCCTCTCTTGTCCACTCACCGCCGCGGCTGGCGGCGGGAATCCTTGCCTTCGCCGTGCGCACGGGCACGGCAGGTCTGTCTTCTCCCGCGACGACGCCGTCAGCGCCGCTCCGGCGGGCTTCCGGGTCAGACCTCCGCCGCCCGGTCAAGGGCTAGCGGGTCGACCAGGCCGCCTTCGTCGTCGAGCCGCCCCTGCGCCATCCGGGTCGCCTTCGCGGGCACCGGCGGAACCAGGTCGGCGACGACTCGGAGCGCGCTCAGCACGTCGTCGGGTCGGACGGTAGGGGTTGTCTGCCGTACGACCATCACGAGTATCCCACACGGTTGTGACAAATCCCGTGCATCGTGTCCCGCGTCGCTCGATTGCGCCGGGACCTGCGCCGATCCCGCGTCCCCCGGCTCGGCGGACCGCACCCGTGCGGAGACCACGGCGGGCCGGACGTCGATCACCTTCCGGCCGTCCTTGGTGAGCCGGTCGACCTCGACCGACTCGGCCGCGAGGAACGCCTCGACCGCCGCCGCCAGCGCCTCGGGCGCCACGCCGGGCAGCTCGACCTGCCAGGAGCTGGCCTCGATCCGCTCGGGCAGCGACCCACCGGCCGCCTGCACGACTTCCAGCACGTCCAGCCCCGGCGGCAGCACGGCGTCCAGCGCGTCGCGCAGCGCGGCCGGGTCGACCGCCTCGACCACGGAGACCTCGACGTACTCGGCCTCGCTGGCCACCCCCGTCGGCGCGGCGCCCACCCACGACACCTTCGGGTGCGGGCTGAACCCCTGGGAGTAGGCCATGGGTACGCCTGCCCGCCGCAACGCCCGCTCGAAGGTGCGCGCGATGTCACGGTGTGAGGTGAACCTCAGCCGTCCGCGCTTGGCGTAGCGCAGCCGGAGCTTCTGCACCGGGGCGGCCGACGGGTTGGGCTGCTGCTGGCGACTCAGTGCTACTCCCCTTGGGTACCGGGTGGCGTCCGTCGGGGTAAGCATCCCAACGGTCCACTTTCCTACTCCAGCGGGACGGTACCTTGGTGCCGTTCGACGCCGTTGCGCTTGTCTGGTTCGACGCACGTGGCTACCGTCCGGCACCAGAGGACCACCCCGACGGCCCGCTCTTGGAGGTCACCCGTGCCTCTGCCCCGCCGCGTCCACGCGGTCGTGGTCAGCGTGGCGCTGCTCGCGACCGGTTGTTTCGCGGCGTCCGCGCACGCCGCCACGCCGGACGGTGCCGGTCCCGCGAGCGCCGGGTGCATCCAGCCGGGGCCCACGCTGCGTTACCTGGTCGTGCTGGACCAGGGCACGACCGCGCCGGTGGCCGACGCGGTCGTGGCGGGCGCGTGCGGGACCACCCTGGGCTACTACCCGCAGATCGGCGTGGCCGTCGCGGTGTCCGCGGACCCGGGTTTCGTGCGCAAGATCGGCGTGAACCGGGCCTACAGCGCGCAGGCCGACGGGCTGTCCCGCCGCACGGGCGCCCCCGCGCGCAAGCAGGACGAGACGCCGGCCCGCTCCGGCACCCCGGACACGCGCGACCGCACCGCCGAGCAGTGGGACATGGACCTGATCCGCGCCGCCGAGGCGCACGCGATCAGCAAGGGCAGCCGGGACGTGGTCGTCGGCGTCCTGGACTCGGGCGTCGACCCGACCCACCCCGACCTCGTGCGGGCGCTGGACCCGGCGCTGTCGGCGGGCTGCACGACCGGTGTGGCGGACCCGTCGCGCGCCGCGTGGTCGCCGACGACCTCCGCGCACGGCACGCACGTGGCCGGCACCATCGCCGCCGCCGACGACGGCGTGGGCACCACGGGTGTGGCGCCGGACGTGCGGATCGCGGCGGTGAAGGTCGTGGACGACGCCGGCTTCATCTACCCCGAGTACGCGGTGTGCGGGTTCATGTGGGCCGCCGAGCGGGGCATGACCATCACCAACAACAGCTACTTCATCGACCCGTGGGTGTTCACCTGCCAGAACAAGACCGGCCAGGCCGTCGTGTACGAGGCGGTGCGCCGGGCCGTGGAGTACGCGGGCAAGCGCGGTGTGCTGACCGTCGCGGCGGCGGGCAACGGCGGTGTGGACCTGACCCGGCCGGGCCGCGACACGCAGAGCCCGACCAACGCCGCCACCGAGGACGTCAAGCCGCGCGCGGTGGACAACACGTGCCTGGTGCTGCCGGCGCAGCTGCGCAACGTGGTGGCGGTGTCGTCGGTGGGCGCGGACAAGGTCAAGGCCGGGTACAGCTCGTACGGGTTGGGCGCGGTGGACGTGACCGCGCCGGGCGGTGACCGCAGGCAGCAGCCGGGCGGCGGGCAGCCGTGCGTGCTGTCGACGGTGCCGGCGGGCTACGACTACTCGTGTGGGACGTCGATGGCCGCGCCGCACGTGTCGGGGGTGGCGGCGCTGCTGGCGTCCACGCACCCGGAGGCGAGCGCGGGCGAGCTGAGCCGGATGCTCAACGCGCAGGCGGAGACGCTGGCGTGCCCCGCCGACTACGACCTGAACGGCACGGGCGCGCAGGACGCGTTCTGCACCGGGTACTCCGAGTACAACGGCTTCTACGGCCACGGGATGGTGGACGCCAAGGCGGCGGTGCAGAACGTCGGCGGCGAGGGCGCCCCGGCGGTGCCCGGGAAGCAGCGCTAGACACCCGGAGAGCAGCGCTAGGCGCCGCGGTGTCGCGCGAGTGCGGCCGGGAGGTCCGCGCGGCCGGTGATGCCGAGCTTGCGGTACGCGCCGGACAGGTGCAGCTCGACCGTGCGGCGGGTGAGGAACAGGGCTTCGGCGATCTGCCGGTTGGTCAGCCCCTGGGCGGCCATGCCCGCGACACGCGTTTCCTGGCGGGTCAGGCCGTGGACGGTGCCGTGCGCGGTGGCGGGTTCGCACGCGCGCAGTTCGTCGGCGGCGAGCCGGATCAGGGGCTTGGCCTCGCACTTGGCGCTGAGCTCGACGGCCCGGCGCAGGTGCGGGATGGCCCGTTCGGGCTGGCCCCGGCGGCGCAGGCGGGCGCCGAGCTCGAACAGGGCCTCGGCGTGCAGCAGGCGGGCGGCGGACTCGGTGAGGTACTCGACGGCCTTGTGCAGTGCCCGCACGGCGGGTTCGTCGTCGCTGGTGAGGCCGACCGCGATCAGGGCGGTGCCCATCGCCCGCGGTGTGCCCCACCGCTTCGCGCGTTCGAGGTCCTCCAGGGCGAGCCGGGTGGCGTCCTCGCGCAGACCCAGGGCCAGCCGTGCGCGCACGGCGAGCGCCCGCCACGGCAGGATCGCCGGGCTGTCCACTTTGGACGCGGTGAGTCTTCGCCCGCACTCGGCCAGGTCTTCCAGCGCGCCGGCCGCGTCCCCGGTGGCCAGTTTCAGCTTGCCCCGCGCGAACAGCATGATGTTGTGCTGGAACATCTCCGGCAGCTCGCCCGCGAAACCGTGGCGTGTCAACAGATCTCGTGACTCGTCGTACCGCCCGAGGTCGACCAGCACCTCCGCGAGCCTTGCGGCACAGAGGATCGCCATCGGGCACACGTCCACCGCGTGCAGCTCGTCGAACAGGCGCAGCTGCCACTTGAGGAACGTCTTGGCGCGCACCAAGTCGCCCTTGGCGAGGTAGTCCATGCCGTGTGCCAACGACACCGCGGTGCCCTTGCGCAGGTGGTAGTCGTGCGGCTCGGCCTCGCTGCCGATCATCCGGCGGAACCGGTCGGACAGGTCCGGTGCGTCGGCCATGAAGCACGTGCTGATGGTGAACACGAACGGCTGGGTGAACACGTCCACCCGTTCGCCGTCGAGTGCTTCCGCCGCGTACTGCACGGCCTTCTCTGCCGAGTCGCCGCGCAACGCGTGCCCGAGGGACATCAGTGCCGAGTGCACCTGGCGCAGCCGCGGGGAGTTCGGCACCTCGGACTCCAGCTCCTCGGTGAACATGCTGGCACGCAAGGCGAGTCCGACGTTGTTGCCCGCGCCGGCGAGGTAGGACATGGTGCGCAGCTCCCACGACTCGTCGTGCTCCTGGGAGCTGAGCCGGGACACCAGTTGCAGGCCGATGGACAGCGCCAGGCGGGCTTCCGGCGCGCTGCACAGGCGCAGCAGCATCGACACGGCCTGTCCGGCGGCGGATCGGGCGTCGTCGGCGTGGGCGAGGGCGTCGCGCAGCTTGGCCATGCCCTCGGCCTGGTCGACCAGGAACGTCACGTGCACCAGTTCCAGCTGCACGGCGAGGCGTTCGTCGCTGGTGAGGTGTTCTTCGAGGGCGCGTTCCAGGTAGTCCTGGGCGGCGTCGAGGCGTCCGTCGTAGGCGGCCTGGCGGGCGGCGCGGCGCAGCACGTCCACCGCCCACGGCAACGGGATCGCGCGCGCTTCCCGCAGGTGCTCGGCGACCCGCGCGTCCGGCGCGCCGGCGTCGACCAGCAGCCGCGCGGCACGGGCGTGGTCGGCGGCACGCGTGGCGACCGGGAGGTCCGCGAGCACGGAGTTGCGCAGGAACGGGTGCACGAAGGCGATCGGGTAGTCGTCGCGGAAGACGTGCAGGCGCACCAGGGCGTCGATGATGCGCAGCGCGCGGCGCGGTTCGACGTCGGCCATCGTGGCGACGCGGTCGACCGTGGCGTCGGCGCCGAGGACTGCGGTGGCGCGGACGAGTTCCGTCGCACCCTCGTACGGGCGAAGACGGACGCGCAGGAGTTGCCCGATCGCGGGCGAGCCGACCGTCCGGATGTCGGCGGCCGGCAGTTCGTCCTGGAGCGCGCGGAGCAGGTAGGGGTTACCGCCGGTGACCTCGTGGCACGCGCGGGCGGTGCTCGGGTCCGCGACCAGTTCGGCGACCGCTTCCACGTCGAGGCCGGCCAGTTCGATCGTGGTGTGCCCGCCGGTCAGCTCCGGCAGCGCCACCTCCCCCGCCGGGGCCTGCCCGGTCGCGGCGGACAGCACGACGGCCAGCGGCTCGTCCTCGACGCGGCGCAGCAGGTAGGCCAGGCAGCGCAGGGACCAGCTGTCGGACAGGTGCACGTCGTCCACGGCCAGCAGCAGCGGCCCGTGCTGGAGCGCGCGGCGGACGGCCCGGTGCAGCGCGTCGAGGGAGTCGGCCCGCTCGGCGCGCAGGCCGTCCAGGAGCTGGCCGACGACCCCGCCGCGCAGGTCGCTCTCCAACCGGGTCGCGCGGGCCGCGACGGCCGCGAAGCCCAACGCGCGGGCCTGCCCGGCGACCGCGTCGAGCAGGGCGGACTTGCCGACGCCGACCTCCCCCGTGACGAACGCCGTCGTGGCGCGGCCCGCCGCGGCGGCGACCAGCAGTGCGCGCGTCCTGCACAGCTCGGGGTCACGGCCCACGAGGGGTGTCGGGGTACGCACGGTCCTCCGATCTGCTCCGAGGGACGGGGGTGAACCACCGTAGGACACCGGGGGTACCGAAGGGTGTGCACCGGTGCGGGCGCGTTTTCCTTCGGTACCCACCGTAGAGACAGTTCCGCGGCACCCGCGACACAATTCGGGAAGTGCTGTCCGCGCCGCCGTCCCACACCTAGCGCGAGTGCCGAAAAGCAGGCGCGGAAGAATGCGCGGCGGACTCTTTCAGTTCCACTCCCGCAAAGCGCGGCGCAGGATCTTCATCGCGTTGTAGACGCGCGACTTCACGGTGCCTTCGGGAATGCCCAGGACGTGCGCCGCCTCGCGGATCGTGCGGCCCCGGACGTAGGTCTCGTAGATCGCGGCGCGGTGTTCCTCGCCGAGCCGGCCGATCACGTCGGTGATCACCATGATGGACAGCCGCTGCTCGGTCTCGTCGGCGGAGTGCACGGCGTCCGTGCTGGTCAGCTCGACTTCCTGCGGTCGGGTCTGGCGGGTGCGCCAGCCGTCGATCACGATGCGGCGAGCCACGGTCAGCAGCCAGCCGCGCAGCATGCGCGGGTCGCGGACGAGGGTTTCGGCGTTCTGCCACGCGCGGATCAACGTCTCCTGGACGACGTCTTCGGTCCATTGCCGGTCGTGGTTGGTCAGGCCGAGGACGTGGGCGAACAAAGCGCCTTTGAACTGGCCGTAGAGCTGGGTGACGAGTTCCTCGCTGGGCCGCCGGCGGACTTGGCTCGCATCCACCCACACTCCACCCAAGGAATTCATGCGTACCGAACCTCCTCGAAGTTGGCGCGCGGCGGGGCAAACGAGACGTTCCGTGAACGTACTACACCCGATCGCGTTAATCCACCGCCGTGCGGAAGGGCGACGGAGGTCTTTTCCGTGCAGTGTGACACAGATCACATGCGGTATTTGAACCCGAAGTCGAACCGGACGAACCGGGGTTCGTAGTCCTCCTCTGAGGACCCGCGACTTGAGGGGGAGTCGAATCGTGTCGTCGACGGTGGAGCCTTGGTTCGGGCGGCTCGCGTACGTGGCCATGTGCCTGACGATCTGCTGTGGAGTGCTCACCGCGACCGGGTGGTTGCACGGGCCGGCGGGGCGAGGGGCGCTGCGGAGGACCCACCAGGTGTTGGGGACGTTCAGCGTGGTGCTGGGAGTCCTCCACGCCATGACCTCCGTCGAGGGGCTTCCGATCGGTGCGTTGCGGCACGCGCTGGGCATGGTCGGTTTGGCGGTGCTGGTCGCCGTGGCGGTGACGGCGGCGCTCCAGCGCTCGACGTTCTACCGCAGTTGGCTGCCCCTGCACCGGTTGGCGTACGTGGCGGTGTGGCTGGGCGCGATGCACGCGTGGCTGGGCGCGGCGGCGAACGGCACCGTGCCGGTCCTGTGGCTGGCCGGGATCACCGTCCTGGTGCCCACGATCACCATCACCCTGCTGCGCTTCCTGCCGCCGCCGACGTTGGTGCGCCTGGGCATCATCGCGCCGTCACCGACCCGGCGGGCGCGCGGCGCGGTCCGGGTCGAGGTCGACCACGGGTTGTGCCGGCACTTCGCGTTGTGCCAGGTGCAGGCGCCTCAGGTGTTCCGGGTACTGGAGGACGGGACGTTGCGGTACGCCCGCAACCCGGAGCCCGAGCAGGCGGCGCGGGTGGCGGCGGCTGCTCGGGCCTGTCCGATGCGGGCGGTCCGGGTCGAGGTGGCCGGCGTCAGGGGGTGAGCGCCGGGTTGCGCACCGGGGAGCCCTTGCCCACCGGGGAGATCGGCAGCAGGGTGCGGCCGGTGGGACCCACCTCGATGTCGGTGCCCATCGCGGGGCACACGCCGCAGTCGAAGCACGGAGTCCACCGACAGTCGTCCTGTTCGCGCTCGTCCAGGGCGTCCTGCCAGTCCGACCAGAGCCATTCCTTGTCCAGGCCCGAGTCCAGGTGGTCCCAGGGCAGGACCTCCAGCTCCTCGCGTTCCCGGGTGGTGAACCAGTCCAGCGAGACGCCGAGCGGCTCCAGCTCCGCCGCGGCGGCGGCGACCCAGCGGTCGTAGGAAAAGTGCTCGGACCAGCCGTCGAACCGGCCGCCCTCGCGCCACACCCGTTCGATGACCTTGCCGACGCGGCGGTCGCCACGGGACAGCAGGCCTTCGATCAGGGACGGCTGGCCGTCGTGGTAGCGCATGCCGATGTTGCGGCCCAGGGACCGGTCGGAGTTGACCGCCTCCCGGAGCTTGCGCAGCCGACTGTCCACAGTGGCCGGGTCGCACTGCGCCGCCCACTGGAACGGCGTGTGCGGCTTGGGCACGAACCCGCCGATGGAGATCGTGCAGCGGATGTCCTTGCGCCCGCTGACCTCGCGGCCCGCGCGGATCACGTTCTTGGCCATCTCGGCGATCTGCAGCACGTCGTCGTCGGTCTCGGTCGGCAGGCCGCACATGAAGTACAGCTTCACCTGCCGCCAGCCCGCGCCGAACGCCGCGCTGACCGTCCGGATGAGGTCCTCCTCGGACACCATCTTGTTGATCACGCGCCGGATGCGCTCGCTGCCGCCCTCGGGCGCGAACGTCAGACCCGACCGGCGGCCGTTGCGGGACAGCTCGTTGGCCAGGTCGATGTTGAACGCGTCCACCCGGGTCGAGGGCAGCGACAACGACGTGTTGGTGCCCTCGTAGCGGTCGGCCAGGCCCTTGGTGATCTCGGCGATCTCCGAGTGGTCCGCGCTGGACAGCGACAGCAGGCCGACCTCCTCGAACCCGGTCGCCTCCAGGCCGCGCTGCACCATCGCGCCGATGCCCTCGATGGACCGCTCCCGCACCGGACGGGTGATCATGCCCGCCTGGCAGAACCGGCACCCGCGCGTGCAGCCGCGGAAGATCTCCACGCTCATCCGCTCGTGCACCGACTCCGCCAGCGGCACCAGCGGCTGCTTCGGGTACGGCCACGCGTCGAGGTCCATCGTGGTCCGCTTGAACACCCGGTACGGCACCCGCTCGCGGTTGGGCACCACGCGCTGGATGCGCCCGTCGGGCAGGTACTCCACGTCGTAGAACCGGGGCACGTACACGCCACCGGTCTCGGCCAGGCGCAGCAGCAGCTCGTCCCGGCCGCCGGGCCGACCCTCGGCCTTCCACGCCCGCACCAGGTCGGTGATCTCCAGGACGGCTTCCTCGCCGTCACCCAGCACCGCCGCGTCGACGAACGGCGCGATCGGCTCCGGGTTGAAGGCGGCGTGCCCGCCGGCGACCACCACGGGGTCGTCGTCCCCGCGGTCCTCGGCGTGCAGCGGGATGCCCGCGAGGTCCAGCGCGGTGAGCAGGTTCGTGTAGCCCAGCTCGGTGGCGAAGCTCACCCCGAGCAGGTCGAACGCCTTCACCGGCCGGTGCGCGTCCACGGTGAACTGCGGCACGCCGTGCTCGCGCATGAGCGCTTCCAGGTCCGGCCACACCGCGTAGGTGCGCTCGGCCAGCACGTCCGGCTGCTCGTTGAGCACTTCGTAGAGGATCATGACGCCCTGGTTGGGCAGCCCGACCTCGTAGGCGTCCGGGTACATCAACGCCCACCGCACGGCGGCGGCGTCCCAGTCCTTGACGGTCGCGTTCAGCTCCCCGCCGACGTACTGCACGGGCTTGGACACCCGCGGCAGCAGGGGCTCCAACGCGGGGAAAACGGACTCGACACTCACACGACCAGGGTAACGGCACTCCCGGATGCGCTCAGAACAGCGGTCCCGTGACGGTCAGGCCCAGCTCGGAGCCCGCGCCCGCGTAGAGGCCGAAGAACATCAACGCCGCGCCCGCCAGCGACACGTCCTTCAGGAACTGGGTCATCCCCATCTGCTTGGCCTGCGGGTCGCTCTCCTTCCAGAACGCGTGCATGACGAAGGCCGTGGGCAGCAGGAACAGCACGAGCAGCAGCGCTCCCAGGTCCGCCCACACGCCCAGCAGCACCATCAACGCCCCGACCAGCTGCACCGCGCCGCTGGCCTGGGTCGCGAGCCGGGGTGACGGCACGCCCTTGGACTCGGCGTACCCGGCCATGCCCTCCGTCTTGGTGAAGTGGCCGAACGCCGAGTTCAGGAAGAGCAGGACGAAGAGGACACGGCCGATGAGCACGATCAGGTCCATGACGACCTCCCGTGAAGGGGCGACTCCACCCAGTGTTGGCCCGGCTCAGGACACCAGCAACTTGCCGAGCCGCCGAGACGCCACCAACACCCCCGCCGCGGCCATGACGACCAGGTAGACGACGTGCGCCAACGCGCCCCAGCCGACAGAACCCGTGGTCAGCGCCCTGAGCAACTCGATCGAGTGGTACAGCGGGGTCCACTGGACGACCGCCTGGAGCCACGACGGGTACACCGACAGCGGGTAGAAGGTCGTCGAGAACAGGAACAGCGGCAGCACCACCAGCTGCACGAGGTCGAAGTCCTGCCACGACCGCATGAACGTGGCGCCGGCCATGCCCACCGCCGCGAACGCCAGCGCGATCAGCAGGCACACGGGCAGCGCCAGCAGCGCCCACGCCGAGGTGACGAGCCCGAATCCGAACATCACCACGAGGAACCCGGCCGAGTACAGGCCACCGCGCAGCAACGCCCAGGTCGCCTCGCCCACGGCGATGTCGATCGGCCCCATCGGGGTGTTCAACATGGCCTCGTACACCTTCGAGTACTTGACCTTGAGGAACAGGTTGTACGTGGTGTCGAAGATGGCCCCGTTCATCGCCGACGCGGCCAGCAGGCCCGGTGCGACGAACGCCGGGTAGGGCAGGCCGTTCACCTCGCTCACCAGCTGCCCGAAGCCGAAGCCCAGGGACAGCAGGAAGAACAGCGGTTCGAAGAAGCCGGCGACGAAGGCCGTCCACGCCCGCCGGTACACCAGGTGGGCGCGTTCGACGATCACGTGCGGGCGGCCCGCGTACAGGCCGGGCGGCACGATGCGCAGCAGCAGGCCCCGGCTCTCGGGCGCCTCGCGGTCGAGCGTTCGGGTCATCGCCGTCACACCGCCAGTCGTCGGTCGAAGAAGCGGCGGCCGAGGAGCACTCCCACGGCGACCAGCGCGAACAGGTACGCCAGGTGCCCCAGGGCGGGCAGCGGGTGCAGCGTGCCGTAGGCCGCGCCCCGGGCCAGCTCGATGCCGTGCCACACGGGCGTGACCCAGGCCAGCGGGTGCAGCCAGCCGGGCAGTTGGCTCAGCGGGAAGAACGCGCCGGTGAACAAGGTCATCGGGATGACCAGGAACCGGTAGAGGCCGTTGAACGAGTCCGGCTTCTCCACGGTCGCGGTGTAGGCGACGACCAGCGAGCTGAACGCCATGCCGGTCAGCACGCCCACCGGCAGCGCGACCACCGCCCACGGTGACCTGAGCGCCCCCAGCACGGCCGCGACCAGCAGGAACGCCGTGCAGCCGAAGGTGAGCTTGAGCGCGACCCACAGCAGTTGCCCGTACAGGACCTGCGCGGGCGTGACCGGGGTGGACACCATGCCGTGGAACGTCCGCTGCCACTTGAACTGGGAGAACACCGCGAAGGACGACTCGAACATCGCGGTCTGCACGGCCGTGGTCACCACCAGCGCCGGGGCGAGGAACACCACGTACCGCTCGCCGCCGGTGGCCGGGCCGGCCGCGACCTGCGAGCCGAAGCCCATGCCCATCGCGAGCAGGAACAGCAGCGGGTTGACGAACGTCGTCACCGACGTGGACCGCCAGTTCCGGCGGTACCACGTCCACTGGTACTCGAGGACGGCGAGCATCAGTCCACCAACGTCCGGCCGGTGAGGCGGAGGAACACGTCCTCCAGCGAACTGCGCCGGACCAGGCTCGACGCCGGCCGCACGCCCCGGTTGTGCGCGGCGGACAGCGCGGCCTCGCCGTCGTCGGTGTAGAGCAGGAGCCGGTCGGGCAGCACCTCGACGCGGTCGGCGAGGCCCTGCACCCGGGCGGCGTCCTGCTCGCCCGGCGGGAAGCGCAGCTCCAGCACCTCGCGCGTGGAGTAGCGGCGGATCAGGTCGACCGGCGAGCCCTCGGCGACGATCTTGCCGCCGTCCATGACCACCAGCCGGTCGCAGAGCTGTTCGGCCTCGTCCATGTAGTGGGTGGTGATGATGAGCGTGACGCCGTTCTGCTTGAGCCGGAACAGCCGGTCCCACAGCAGGTGGCGGGCCTGCGGGTCCAGGCCGGTGGTGGGTTCGTCGAGCACCACCATCTCCGGGTCGTTGACCAGGGACCGGGCGATGGTCAGCCGGCGCTTCATGCCGCCCGACAGCGGTTCCACCTCGTCGTCGGCGCGCTCGGTGAGCTGGGCGAAGTCGAGCAGCTCGGTGGCCTTCTCGCGCACGGCGGCGCGGGACATGCCGAAGTAGCGGCCGTAGATCTCCAGGTTCTGCCGGACGGTCAGCTCGGTGTCGAGGTTGTCCTGCTGGGGGACGACGCCGAGCCGGGCGCGGATGCGCGGCCCGTCGCGGTTGGGGTCCATGCCCAGGACGGTCAGGTCGCCGCCGGTGCGCGGGGACACGCAGGACACCATGCGCATGGTCGAGGACTTGCCGGCGCCGTTGGGCCCGAGGAACCCGAACGCCTCCCCCCGGTGGACCTCGACGTCGATGCCCCGGACGGCTTCGAACGTGCCGAAGTTCTTGGTCAGGCCTTTGGCGTCGACGAGGGTGGTCACGAGCGTCACGGTAGCGGCGGGGTACGACAGTCCGGGAGCGGTTTTAGGGTGGGCGGCATGGGGATCGAGCTGGTCTGGCCCGCGGTCGCGGATTCGTCGTTGCGGACTTCGGTGCACGCGGTGCTGCACGACGTCGTGGCGGCCGGTGGGGCGATCGGGTGGCAGGTGCCGCCGTCACGGGCGGAGACCGACGCGTGGCTGGACGTGGTGATGGCTCGGGTGGCGTCCGGTGACGGTGCCCTCGTGGTGGCGGTGGTCGACGGTGTCGTGCGGGGGACGGCCACGTGGCTGCGCAACCCCAGCGCCGTGTTCACGCACTCCGCCGAGGTCGGCCGCGTGACCGCGCACCCGTCCGCACGGGGCTTGGGCCTGGGCAGGCGGCTGGTGTCGGCGATCATCTCGCACGCCCGGTCGGCGGGGCTGGAGATGCTGACCCTGGGCGTGCGGGGGAACAACCACGGGGCGATCGAGCTGTACGAGAGCCTGGGGTTCCGCGAGTGGGGCCGGTTGCCGAACGCGATCGCGGTGGGCGACGTGCGCTTCGACGACGTCCGCATGGCCCTGCCCTTGGGCTTCCCGGAGGGCGTGGTCCTGCACGGCTCCGCCCCCGGCGGCAACGGCTCCTCCCCGTCCCGCACCCGCCAGCCCGCCTGACGACAACGGCCCGGACCCCCAGTCGCGGTCCGGGCCGTTGCTCCGTCGTCAGCTCAGAGGTTCGGGAACCAGAGCTTGATCTCGCGCTCGGCCGACTCCGGCGAGTCCGAGCCGTGGACCAGGTTGAACTGGACCTCCAGGCCGAAGTCGCCGCGGATCGTGCCGGGGGTGGCCTTCTCGACCGGGTCGGTGCCGCCGGCCAGCTGGCGGAACGCGGAGATGGCACGGGTGCCCTCCACGACCATGGCCACCAGCGGACCGCCGGTGATGAACTCGACCAGGTCGTTGAAGAAGCTCTTGCCGTCGTGCTCGGCGTAGTGCTGCTCGGCGGTGGCGCGGTCCACGGTGCGCAGTTCGAGCGCGGCCAGGGTGAGGCCCTTGCGCTCGATGCGGGAGATGACCTCGCCGACCAGGCCGCGGCTGACGCCATCGGGCTTGACCAGGACCAGGGTGCGCTCGCTCACGGCCGTTGGTACTCCTTCGTACGAGTTCTTCCGGTGGGTGAAGGGTAGCCGGACCAGCGAAACGACCTACCGCGCCCACCCGGATCGCGACTCGGCTGCGGACGATCAGTGCCACCCCAAGTCGCCCTCGTCCTTTCGCCCGTTCGGCACCCCAGCGGGCGGTTCGCTTGCCACTATGGTCGCCGGTGCCGTGCGTGCCGCCAAGTCGCAAGTCCTCGGGGAGGTCTCGTCGTGTCGGCCGAGTGCGACCACCTCGTCGCCCGTGTGTCGACAAGCCCTTGCGGAACTTCGGTTCGGGGCAGAAGGCGGCTGACTACGACGACACCGGCACCGACCGGTCGAAGCAGGAGACCGAAGGGTACTTGGACATCTGATCATGGAGTACCTACTGGATCTCGCACCGCTCATCGCCGTCATCGTCGCCCTGTTCGGCCTGCTGTACTGGTCGATGCGGCGCAAGGAAGGGAAGGCGGAGCGCGAACACGCCGGCGCGCTGGCGAGGTTCGCGGGCACGCTCGGAGGCACGGTAGCCGGCCCAGGTGGAGCGCGACCTTGGTCGGCTGAGCTGCTGGCGCCGTTGAGGGACGAAACCGACGGCCTGCTCAACCGGATGGGCATCGGGTCGCGTCGGCGCTACGGGACCGCGCTGGACTTCCCGCGGGATGGGTGGTCGGTGCGCGTGAGCGAGGCGTCGGTGAAGAAGGCCACCTCGACCAGCACGACCACGGTCTACGAGCACCGGATCGAGGTGGCCGCCTCGGGCCTGCCGCCGATGAAGATCAGCCGTCGCGTCTACTCGAGCAAGGACTCCCAAGGCGGCGAACCAGCTCGCGAAGTGCCGGTGACGGTGGCCGCGGAAGGAGGTCAGTGGCACCGGGTCGCGTTCCCGCCAGGTCCCCTCGACGCCCGGTTCGCCGCGTTCGCCGGCGACCCGGCCGCCGCTGCCCGGGCGCTTCGCCCCGAGGCCGTCGAACACCTGCTCGCCCGCGCGCACTCGCTGCCCTTCACCCTGCACGTCGAGGCGGGCTTGGTCTTCGGCACGGTGCCGGGTCGGATCGACCCCGACCACGTCCTGGACGCGGTCGACGCCGTCCTCGACCTGCTCGACCGGATGGGCGCGGCACCCGCACACCCGCCTGTAACGGCCTGAGGTCGGGCACCCGGCCGGGCCTCGGCTCTGGTGGACCAGCCGGGCCGGTGGTCAGCCACGCCCGTGCCGGCGCGGTGGCTGGACGATGTCCGCCAGGCGGGTCAGCTCGGGAGGTGGTGACGGGCCGGAGCTGCCATAGTGCCCGCCGTGAACACCCGGAACAGCGAGGACTCCCACCTCGGCACCGCCCTGACCGGCGCGGCGGTGTTGTTCGTGCTGCTGAGGGTGCTGGCCGTGTCGCACTACGACTGGCACACCACGTTGGATCACTGGGTACCGCAGTCACCGTAACATCACGACACGCAGCGACTGGGCACCTCCACTGCGTCAGCTCTGGTGAATCAGCCGCTCAGGGGCCGTACCGGTGCTGAGCCAGGTTCGAGCCAGCTTGGTGGCCGCGGCTCGGAACACGCCGTCGCGGTTGCCGTCCTCAGGACTGACGACTTCGGCCCGCTTGTCCAGGACCAGGTACCGGTCCACGCCACCGTCGGTGTGGAACCGGTAGCGCGCCTCGGCATCGGTCTCGCTCTCCTTGTCCAGGTACACGAGCATCGCCAACGCGATCACCTCCAAGGCTTGCTGTAGTCCTCATTGGATGCGGGCGGGATCTGGGTCTCCCACCGGGACACCTCGTTCGCCGCCGCGTGCGCGTCTTTGTACGAGGCGTTGGGGTTCTGCTGCCAGTATCGCGCCTCGGCGAGTTCGTGTTCGAGCAAGGCGATGTCCGAGGGCTGCGCCCGACCCGACCGCAGCCTCAGCCACGCCTCCGCCATGTCGGGGTTGGGGTCGAAGCGCGCCATCACGGTGCCGCCGTCGACGCCCTCCAACGGGTGCAGGTCCTCGAAGACGTGGTTCTTGATCTGCTCGATCTCGGCGCGGCTGAACCCGGTCCCGCCGCCGACCCGGGGCACGTCCGCGACGTGGCCCGCGACGTCGTCCACGTCGTCGGAGCCCCGGATCGACTGGTAGGCGTTCTCCGACCAGCGGTCGATGCGGTCGTAGGCGCGCACCGACCCGTCGTCGACCGGCCGCGCGCCGCCGGTCTGACCCGGGCGGGGCATTTCGTCGCCCGACCGGGCCGGGGTCTTCAGGTCGTCCAGGACCTTGCGGACCTTCGCGAACACGTCGCCGAGCTTGCGCAGCAACGGGACGAGCTTGCTTATCGTGCGCACCAGCTTCTTCAGGATGTCACCGATCTTGGCGCCCCACCTCGCCACCGCCGCGGACGCCTGCGCGACCACGACCGGTGTGCCGAGGCCGAGGGTGAACGCCACCTCCAAGGCCCACGAGATCAACCGGCCGACCAGGTCGGCGATCAGGTCGCGCACCACCTCGCGCACGACGGCGACCACGACCCCGGCCATCTCCACGGCCGAACCGAACCCCTCGGCGGCCGTAGACGCGCCGCTGAGGACTTCGGCGTTGTTCTTCGCGACCGCGCGGTAGGCGTCCCCGGCCTGCCCGACCCAGCCGGCGGTGTCGTTGGCCACGTCCCGTGCGTAGTCGTCCCGGACCTCCGCCACGGCCTTCGCCACGTTCTTCCAGGTAGCGGCGTGAGAGGCGACGACATCCGCGTTGCCCGCCAGCCAGTCCAACGCGTCCGACAACGGCTTGACGTGTTCGATCAACCACGAGACCCCGGCGGACAGCAGGGACCCCAACGGGTCGACGACGAAGCTCAGCGCTTCGAGACCGACCCCGGCGACACCCAAGCCGATGTCCACCCAACTGCCGCTCTCGATACCGGACTTCACGTCGGCGGCCGACTCGGCGATGCCAATCCCGGAGTACCACCGGGTGCTGTCCTGGACGGGCGCGATCAGCGGGTTCGTACCGGTCATCGCAGGCTCCCGAACGTGACCGACGCGTCGTCCTCCCGCTGCTCGTACTCGTCGGCGGTGTACCGCACTTTCGTGGCCGTGTCGGCCATGCCCTTGGTGCCCGCGGTCAACGCATTGCTCGCCTGGTCCTCGATCTCACGCATGACAGCGGGCAGGAACTGGCACAGCTGCCCGTACGCACCATCCGCCATGCTCACCGTCCGTGCAGCGTGCACCGCTTCCCCCAGTCGTTCGGCCAACGCGTCCAGCTTGGCCGCGTGTGCCCGCAGCTCGGTGGGCAGGGCCTCGTAGCCGGTCATGCCACCCCCTCACGAAAGGTACGAGTCGCCACTGAAGTCGTCGTCGTCCCGCCGCCGTGTCCGCGGTGCGGGCGGTGGTGCCTCCCCGAACCGGTCGCGATAGGCGTCCACGACCATTCGGCGGGTGTCCGGCAGATCGTCACCGAGCTGGGCTTCGGTCGCCGCACGCACCTCGCCCGCGATCCGAGCACGCGCCACGGCCAGTGTGCTCATGAACAACGGGCCCAGCTCCTCCGGCCTGACGGCCGCAGCGCGCTCGGTGAACCGCACGTCCACCGGGGAGCCGCTGGAGTCGACGGTCACGGTGACGGCGCCGTTCGCGCTCGTTTCCGACACCCGCACCTGTTCGACCTGGTCGCGCAACGCCTGCAAGCGATCGGCCCGGCTGCGCATCCCCTCGACCCAGTCGTCGATGCTGCGCTCCGCCTGACTCGGGTCGCCGCTCAGCAGCCCTTCCCACCGTGGCTCCGCCATATCCGTTTTATATCCGGGCTCGCGGATCACGGCCACGTGATCCGCGAGTTTCCCCCGGACGGCATCTTGATGCTGGTCACAGAGTTCGCCGACCACTAGCGGGTCAGGACCACCACCGACCTGGGTGGGACGGACAGGCCGTTGTCGAAGGTGGCCTTGTCGGTGGTCAGCGGGTGGTTTTGCCACGTGCCTGGGACCGTGGTGGTGCGCGCGGTCGGGAACGGGTTGATCACCACGAGCAGAGCGTTGAGGGTCGGGTCTGCGTCGGGGCCGGCGGTGTCGTCCAGTAGGGCGACCACCAGGCCCGGGTCGGCGGTCGGGAAGGACAGTTTCTGCTGCACCAAGGCCGCGTCGTTCAGGGTGAACAAGGGGGACGAGCGGCGGATTCGCAGGAGTTCCAGGGTGTTGGACATGGCCTGGCGCATGTCGGACGTGGTGGGTTTCAGGGAGGGGTCGGCCAAGAGCGGGGCCGCGTAGGGCCACTTGTCCTGGTTGTCCGCGGACGGGGGCAGGCCTCGGGCGAAGCCGTTGTCGTGCAGGGACGGGTCGTAGCGGTTGAACCAGTCGCCTGAGTCGTAGCTGTTGCGGTCCAAGGACTTCGAGCGCAGGAACTCCGCGCCGGCGTGCAGGAACGGCTGGCCCTGGCCGAGCAGGACCGGGGCCAGAGCCACCTTCTGCATGCGGACCCGGTCTGCCATCGACGTCGTTGCGGGGAGCTTGTAGGTCTGCGAGTCGAACAGCGTCTCGTTGTCGTGCGCGTCCACGTACGTGATGACGTCGGCGGGCGAACCCGTGTAGCCGGCCGGGGAGCCGTTGTAGGGCACGTCCCTGCCCGAGATGACACCGCCGGTCGTGGACTGGAAGCGGTAGCCGGCCATGTTGCCGGCCATGCCCAGCTTCACCAGGTCGCTGTAGTTCGCCAAGCGCGCGTCGACGTCGCCGTTGGCCGGGGAACCGTTCAGGTCGCCCGCCAAGCCGGACGCCAGGCCCTGCACGCGCGGATCGGAGTCGAACGGGCCGCCGCCGCGCACGGCGTCGCGGAGGCGGTCGCTGAACGTGCCGATGCCGGTGCCCGCCAGGTTCGCCTGCGTGGCCTGCTCGAACCGGGCGTTGCCGGCGACCTCGCCGAAGTCCCAGCCCTCGCCGTAGATCCGGATGTTCCGGCCGTCCACGCCGTCCTTCTCCACCGTCAACGCGTCCAGCGCCGCCCGCACGGCCAGGATGTTCGCCTTCGGGTGGTGGCCCATCAGGTCGAAGCGGAACCCGTCCACCTTGTACTGCCGAGCCCAGCGCACGACCGAGTCCACGACCAACTTGCCCATCATGGCGTTCTCGGACGCGGTGTTCGCGCAGCACGTCGAGGTGGCGATGGTGCCGTCGAGGTTGAGCCGGTGGTAGTAGCCGGGCACGACCTTGTCCAGCACGGACGTCGGCGCGTCACCGGAGGCCGCGGTGTGGTTGTAGACCACGTCCACGACGACCCGGTTGCCGTTGTCGTGCAACGACTTCACCATCTCGCGGTACTGCTTGGACCGCGCCCACCCGGACTGGGCGTCGTCGGTGGCGTACGAACCCTCGGGCACGTCGTAGTGGAACGGGTCGTAGCCCCAGTTGAAGCCATCGCGAGCGGCGGCCGCCGTCACGCACTCCTGCTGCGCGGCGGAGTCCGCGGGGAGGGCGGCCAGGTCGCACGCCGGTTCCTGCCGGTCCGCGCGCTTCTCGGGGATGGTCGCGATGTCGAACGTGGGCAGCAGGTGCACGGTGTCCAACCCGGCCTCGGCCAGCTGCCGCAGGTGCGTC
Organism: Saccharothrix variisporea; assembly: GCF_003634995.1. Classification (GTDB taxonomy): domain Bacteria; phylum Actinomycetota; class Actinomycetes; order Mycobacteriales; family Pseudonocardiaceae; genus Actinosynnema; species Actinosynnema variisporeum. The sequence continues at coordinate 3,696,548 of NZ_RBXR01000001.1, forward strand.
ATGCCGGTCGAGTCGCGGTGCGTGAACGCCTTGTACGTGCCACGCTCGGCCTCGGGCACCGACTGGTCACCGATCGAGAAGTCCCGGACGTGCAGTTCGGTGATGCCGTGCTCGGTCGGGTCGTCCAAGCCGCGCGCCACGTCCTGCCGCCAGCCCTCGGGCATGGTGCGCGCGTCGGCCAGGTCGGCGAACTGCGAGTGCGTGGAGTTCACGGCCAGCGCCACCGAGTACGGGTCGGTGACCACCACGGACTTGCCGGCCGCGGTCACCTCGAACTGGTAGTACCGGTCCTTCCACCGCCCGCTGCCCGACCACGAGCCGGACGCGTCGTCGCGCCGCAGGTCCAGCACGCGGGTCGGCTCGCCGGTCGGCTGGTCGAACAGGCGCAGCTTGACCGACGACGCCGTGGGCGCCCACAGCCGCACGGTCACCTTGTCGCCGTCGAACACCGGCCCGTAGGTAAGCTTCGCCGCCGCTGCCGCGTACCGGTCGTCCAGCACGCCCGCGATCTGCACGCCGGTCCGGTGCCGCAGCCCGCCGCCGGAGTCGACGTGCACGGCGGACAGCTTGTCCCGCAGGGCTTCGTCCACCCGAGCGCCGTCGAGGACCCGGAACACGGGCTTCCCCCGCAGGTGCGGGAACTTCGCCGGGACGGCCTCGGTCGAAGGCGCCAGCCGGAGCACCTTCCCGCCGTACTCCAGGCGGTAGCCGTCGGACGCCACGACCGGCACGTCCCACACCACCAGGTCGCGGGTCACCCAGATCGCCTTGGCCCTGGTCAGGTCGTCGTCCACGCCCGGACCACCGGACGGCGGCAGCACGTACGACGCCGACCCGTCCGGCCGCACCGAACCCGACACGTACCAGACCTCGTGCCCGGTGCCGTTGACGTCGAGGAACTGGTCCGGGCCGGGATCCTTGGTGTCACCCTTGTGGATGATGTTGCTCAGCCCGGCCGCGCCCGGTGCCAGCGGCACGGACCAGTAGACGCCGAACCCGTCCGAGCCGTCCGGCACGCGGGACTGGGTCCAGCCGGGGCTGGGCTCGAGCGACCCCGTCCAGTGGTACAGCGTCCAGTCCGCGTAGTCCCCCGCCGGCCGGTGGTAGTGGATCACCGCACGGTTCTCCAGCGCGGCCTGCGACGCGTAGACCTTCGCGTCACCGGACTTCGCCCAGGCGTGACCGGCGTTGCGCCCGGACGCCTCGACGGTTCCGCCACGCACCAGGGAGAACTCGACCGGACCCGACGCCGGGATGCGCGCCACTCCCCCGCTGAACGTGACCTCCGTCGTGCCCGCCCGCGCGACCAGGCCGGCGGTGTCGCCGCTGTAGTGCACGACCGCTTCACCGGTGGCCGCGACCTCGTTGGTGTGCACGGGGGTCTGGCCTTGGCGCAGCCACACCTGCGGCGACACGCTCGGGTCCACGAACCGGTCCGCGTCGGTGTCCTTCTCGTCGCCGCGGTGGGCGATGATGCCGACGTTCTTCGCGCCCGGCTTGAGCTTCACCCACGCGAACCGGCCGTACGGGGTCTCGCCCGCGAACGGCAGCGGCTGCTGCCAGGTCGGACCGTCCACCACGTCACCCCAGACGTGCAGGCCCCACCCGTCGTAGTCGCCCGCCGGCCGGTTGTAGTGCACGACCAGCCAGTCCGACGCGACCGCGCCCGGCGGCTGCACCGGCGGCGCGGCGACCAGCGTCAACGAAGCACCGTCCGCGCCGAGCGTCCCGGCGGAGTCCTTGGCGACCACCCGGATCTCGACCTTCTCGCCCACCGCCGCGCCGGGCAGCGCGGCCAGGTCGGCGAACACCCGGTAGGGGGCGGCGTCGTCGGTGCCCAGCACCGTCCAGTCGGAGTGACCTTCGACCCGCGCGGCGAACGTGGCCTGCGCGAACGACGACGTGATCCCGTCCGCGCGCAGCTCCACCCGGTCGTCCAGCACCGTGCCGGCGGCGGGGGCCACCAGCGTCGGCGTGGGAGCGGACGCCACCAGCTTCTGGGAACCCTTCAGCACCACCGCGGACAGGGGAGGCACGGTGACGCTGATCCTGCCGTCCACGGCCCGCACGGGAGCGCCCGACGACGGCCACAGCGGGGTCACCGAGGAGCTGCCGACCGGCACGTCCACGGTCGCCGCGGAGGTGCCCGCGTTGGCCACCACCACGTGCTCGACCTGCGCGGACCCGACTCGGCTGAACGCGATCACGTCACCGGAGGCGTACCGGAGGGTCTGGTTGCCCTCGCGCCACACCGGGTCCTTGTCCACGAACGCGGCCAGGTCGCGCAACTGCCGGTACAGCGGGTGGTCGGTGGCGAAGTTGTCCACCGCGCCCGTGCGGTCGCTGCCCACCAGGTCCTCGGCCGCGTACTCGGGGGTCTTGGAGGCGAACATGTCCTGCCGGGCCAGCTTGTCGCCGCCCGTGCCCGCGAAGCCCTGCTCGTCGCCGTAGTAGACGACCGGGTTGCCGCGCCACAGGTACATCAGGGCGTTGCCGAGCTTGAGCCGGTCGAGCAGCTCGGATTCGCTGACACCTGACCGGTTCTGCCGGATCATCCACGCGATCCGGCCCATGTCGTGGTTGCCCAGGAACGTCGGCAGCGAGGACGCGTTGGAGTCGGCGTCGGTGTACCGGTCGTCGTCCACCAGCACTTCGCCGAGCCGGGCCGCGCCCCGCCCGGACAGGAACGACGACGCCCCGCTCTGGAACGGGAAGTCCAGCACCGCCTGCATCCGGCCGGTCGTGGAGTAGCGGGAGGTGACGGCCGGGTTGGCGTCGAACACCTCGCCGAACACGAAGAAGTCCTTCTTGCCGCGCTGCTCGGCGTACCGCTTCACGTGCGGCGCAAGCGCTTGCCAGAACTCGATGTTCACGTGCTTGACGGTGTCGACGCGGTAGCCGTCGATGCCCAGCACGTCGATCCAGCTGGTGAAGATCCGCTTCATGCCCGCGACGACCTTCGGGTGCTCGGTCATCAGGTCGTCCAGGCCGGAGAAGTCGCCGTACTCGTTGGACTCGCCGCTGAACGTCGAGTTGCCGCGGTTGTGGTAGAGCGACGGGTCGTTGAGCCAGTCCGGGGTCTTCCGCCCGCGCACTACCGGCGTGTAGGGGGCGGTGAGCTTCGGGAAGTCGTTCTGCCCGGCGATCTCCGCGATGTCGACCGGCCGGCCCTCGGGGTCGAGGTAGGGGACCGCGCCCGTGGACACGTAGTCGTACTCGCCCTCGGCGTAGTCGATCAGGTCCGCGGTGTGGTTGGCGACGATGTCGAAGAACACCTTGATGCCGCGGCCGTGCGCGTCGCGGATCAGGCGGCGCATGTCGTTGGTGGTGCCGAAGTGCGGGTCGAGCTTGGTGAAGTCGGTGGTCCAGTAGCCGTGGTAGCCGGCGGACGCGTCCGCGCCCTCGCCCTGCACCCAGCGGTTCTGGAACATCGGGGTCAGCCAGATGGCCGTGACGCCCATGCCGTCGAGGTAGTCGAGCTTCTGCTGGAGGCCCTTGAGGTCGCCGCCGTGGTAGAAGCCCTTGTCGGCGGGGTCGTACCCGGTCTTGAGCCGGTCGGTGTCGCTCGTGCCGCCGCGGTCGTTGCGCGGGTCGCCGTTGGCGAACCGGTCGGGCATCACGAAGTAGAACCGCTCGCCGGACAGGTCGTCCCGCACGGCGTCCCGCGCCAGCTCCCGGTCCCCGGCCCGCACCCCCGGCGCGATGTCCTCGACCGACCCGACAGCAAGGCGTTCGGCAGGGGCGGCGGCTGCGTGCCCGACCGGCACAAGCAACCCGCCTATCAGCAGGGCGACCAATCCCAAGCGGCGGCGCATGGGCGACCTCCTTCTCTTCGGAGCCGCCTCCGGCGGCTCGAGGAGGTCGCCTGAAAGTCGGGTGTTCGACACTGATGTCACGACGAATCGGGCAAGCCCGGTTGCCGTGACATCAGTGTCGGACACCCGACGCGACCTCCTTGTCGCAAGAACTTGCAAGCCTCGCCCGGCGACAGGACCGGGCGAGGGCTCACAAAACCACGACAATCTTGGTCGAACAAGGGGCCAGAGCCTGCAAAATCTTGCAGAAACCTACTTGCGCTCGGGCTGGAGCGTCTTCGACCACAGCGAGACGCCCTTGAGGTCGCGCAGGTGCACGGTCAGCTCGCCGTCCCGCGCCACCTCGACCTCGCCGAAGTGCTGGAAGCCGTCGAGCGGGGACGTGTTGGCCGCCGGCGGGGCGTGCACGAACACCGCCTCGGGGCCGAACGTCGGGTCCAGCGCGTTCGGCCCGAACCCGCCCGCGTGCGCGGGACCGGAGACGAACTCCCAGAACGGGTCGAAGTCGCCGACCGCCGCCCGCTCCGGCGAGTAGTGGTGCGCGGCGGTGTAGTGCACGTCCGCCGTCAGCCACACCGTGTTGCGCACGCGCCGCTTCTTCAGCTCCCGCAGCACCCACGCCAGCTCGTGCTCCCGACCGCCGGGCACCCCCGGCAGGCCGTTGGCGACCCCCTCGATGTCGGTGCCGTCCGGGACGGTCAGGCCGATCGGCAGGTCCGCGGCGATGATCTTCCAGGTGGCGTGCGACCGGTCGAGCTCGCGGACCAGCCACTGCGCCTGCCGCTCGCCCAGCACGTGACCGGGGTCGGTCCGGGACGAGGTGTTGGCGTCCTTGTAGGAGCGCATGTCGAGGATGAAGACGTCGACGTGCCGGCCGTAGGAGAACTTCCGGTAGACGCGGCCGTCCACCGCCTGCCGGGGGTCGATCGGCTGCCACTCGTGGAACGCCTGGAACGCCCGCGCGGCCAGCACGTCCACCCGCTTCTCGGTGTACTGCGGGAGGGTCAGGATCTCGCCCGGGTACCAGTTGTTGGTCACCTCGTGGTCGTCCCACTGCACGAACATCGGGACCTGGGAGGCGAACGCCCGGTACTGCGGGTCGAGCAGGTTGTAGGCGAACTGGCCGCGGAACTCGTCGAGGGTTTCGGCGACCTTGAGCTTCTCGGGGGTGACGAGGTTGCGCCAGATCCGGCCGTCCGGGAGGGTCACCGTCTCCTTGAGCGGGCCGTCCGCGTACACGGTGTCGCCGCTGTGGATGAAGAAGTCGGGGCGGCGGGCGGCCATCGCGCCGAAGAGCGGCATGCCGCCGAGGTCGGGGTTGCTGCCCCAGCCCTGGCCCGCGACGTCGCCGGACCAGACGAACCGGACGCCCTCGGTGCCCAGCGGCGCCGTGCGGAAGGTGCCGGTGACGGCTTCGCTGCGCGCCCGCCCGTCCAGGTCCTCGGCGATCACCCGGTAGTGCACCTCACGGCCCGGCGGCAACCCGCGCAACCGGACCTTGCCGGTGCCCCCGCTCTCGGGCGTCAACACCGGACCCCGGACCGTGCGGACGTGCCGGAAGTCGGCGTCCCGGCTGACCTCCACCAGCATGCGCGAGGGCCGGTCGGCCCGCGTCCACACGAGGCCGCCGTCGAACGTCACGTCCCCGGCCTGCACCCCGTGCGTCAACACCGGCCGCCCGCTCTGTGCCAACGCAACCCCGGGCACGAACGCCACGCCGGGCACGAACGCCGCCGCCACCCCGACCGTGCCGGCGCGCAACAGCGTCCGCCGGTTCATCCCACCTTCGCTCATGGCCGGTTTGTAGCCGCCGGATGCGAATGCGGGGTGAACACGGCCCGTCCGACCTCGGAACACGCCGCCGTCAGGGCGTTTTGGGGCGCAGCTTCCGCGCTCGGGACTCCAGCTCCGCGATGATCGTGCGGGACAACGTGTACCCGCCACCGGCGTCGAACAGGAACCGTTCCGCGTCCTTGCGCCGGTCCCCCACCAGATCGTGCGCGAGGAACTCCGGGTCGAACGCCAGCCCCTCGGCCAACTCCCCCAACCGCTCGCGCATCCGCTCCTCGACCGCCGCGCGCGCCCGCTCCACCTGCTCCCAGGCCAACGCCACGGCCTGCGCCGCACCCGCCCGGTCCTGGTCCGAGGCCAGGAACGGCCCCACCAGCTCGTGATCGGCCAGCTTCCGCTCGACCCCGGAGACGCTGTAGCCGGGTTGCAACGCCCACAACGCCCGGTCCTGGGCGAGCTGCGACGCCAACGCGGCAACGCGTTCCTCCGGCCACAGCGCGCGCCGGGCCAGTTCCTCCGCCGCCCGCCGCAAAGCCGCTCGCCAAGGCGCGATCGCCACCCACGTGTGCACCACGCCCTGGTGCGCGAACCCGACCCGGACGGACATCGCGCGCCCGACGTACGCCTCCGGCTCGGCCACCAGGTCGTCGGCCGTGCCCCCGTCCAGGACGGTCCACGGCACGCCGCTCAGGTGCTCCGGGGTCACCACCTCGACCTCCCGATACAGCAAGGTCGCACCCACCCGGACCGCCACCGCGAAGAACTCGTCCACGCCCATGCGGTCGGCGGGGACGACGACCTGGGACCGGACGTCCGCCGGCAGGGCGGGCAGGCACGGCACCCGCCGGGCGGTGACCAGGGCGTTGACGCGTTCGGCCCACGCGGTGGTGGTGTCGTCGAACGGGAGTGCCATCAGGACTGCTGGCTGGGCAGCCGGCCCTCGGCCATGCGCTTGGCCACGTCCCGCCGCAGCCACAGCAGGTACACCCACACCAGGCTGAACAGGACCCCGATCGCGCCCAACGCCGTCATGGCGAACCAGGACGCGATCATCACCACGTGCACGGTGACGATGAGCGCCACCGCCCACCGCCGCTTCAGCACCGCGCAGGTCGCGATCAGGGCGACGATCAGCCCCAACACCAGGTAGCCCGTGCCCGTCCCGATCCCGCCGCCGAGCTTCGCGACCACCGGCAGCGCCAGGGCGACGACGATCGCCTCCAGGATGAGCGTCCCGGCCATCACGCCCCGGAACGACTTCATCGGGTCCTTCTTCGGCGCGGGCACCGGAGCGGGCTCGGTCATGACGGGGCCTTCCCGAACAGGGCGCGGGCCTCGCCGGCGGTGACCACCGAGCCCGTCACCACGACGCCGCCGCCGGACACCACGCCGCCGTCGTCGTCCTCCTCCGCCAGCCGCACGGCCTCCTCGATCGCGTCGACCAGGTGCGGCTGCACGACCATCCGGTCCTCGCCGAAGATCGGGATCGCCACGCCGGCCAGCAGGTCCGGGTCCATCGCGCGCGGCGACGAGTTGGCGGTCAGCACGATCTCGTTCACGACCGGTTCGAGCTCGCTCAGGATGCCCACGGCGTCCTTGTCGTCCATCACGCCCACGACGGCGACCAGCTTGCGGAAGCCGAACTCCTCGTCCAGCGCCTTCGCCAGGGCGCGAGCGCCGTGGGGGTTGTGGGCGGCGTCGACGAGCACGGTCGGAGCCGAGCGCACCCGCTCCAGCCGGCCCGGCGACGCGACGGTGGCGAACGCCTCGCGCACGGCCTCGATGTCCAGCTGACGGTCCGCGCCGGCACCGAAGAACGCCTCCACCGCCGCCAGCGCCAGAGCCGCGTTGGCGGCCTGGTGAGCGCCGTGCAGGGGCAGGAAGATCTCGTCGTACACCCCGCCCAGGCCCTGCAACCGCAGCATCTGGCCGCCCACGGCGACGTCGCGCTGGAGCACGCCGAACTCCGACCCCTGCCGCGCGACGGTGGCGTCCACCTCGGCCACCCGCTGCAACAGCACCCGTTCGACGGCCGGGTCCTGCTCGGCCAGCAGCGCCACCGCCCCTGGCTTGATGATCCCGGCCTTCTCCTCGGCGATGCCCTCCAGCGAGTCGCCCAGGTACTCGGTGTGGTCCAGGCCGATCGGGCACAGCACGGCGATCTTGCCGTCGGCGATGTTCGTGGCGTCCCACCGGCCGCCCATGCCGACCTCGATGACGGCCGCGTCCACGGGCGCGTCCGCGAACGCCGCGAACGCCATGCCGGTGAGCACCTCGAACTTGCTCATCGGCACCTCGGACCGGCTGTCCACGATCCCGATGTACGGCTCGACGTCCCGGTACACCTCGACGTAGCGCTCGGGGCTGATCGGCGCGTTGTCCACGTTGATCCGCTCGGTCACCAGCTGCAGGTGCGGGCTGGTGTACCGGCCGGTGCGCAGGCCGACGCGCGTGAGCAGCGCGTCGACCATGCGGGACGTGGACGTCTTGCCGTTGGTGCCGCCGATGTGGATCACCGGGTAGGACGTCTGCGGGTCGCCGAGGATCTCCGCCAGCGCCTTGATCCGGTCCACGCTCGGCTCGAGCTTGGTCTCCGGCCAGCGCTGGTTCAGCTCCGCCTCGACCTGGCGCAGCTCCTCCAGGGACTCGGGCGTGGTCACGACTGCGGCAGCGTCTCGAGGCGGGCGTGGATGCGCTCGATCTCGGCGTTGGCCGCGGCCAACCGGCCCTTGATCTTCTCCACGACCTCGGCGGGCGCCTTGTCGGTGAACGCGGGGTTGTTGAGCTTGCCCTCGCACTGGGCCCGCTCCTTCTCCGCCACCGCCAGGTCCTTGGCCAGCCGCTTGCGCTCGGCGGCCACGTCGATCGCGCCGGACAGGTCCAGCTCGACCTTGACCGTGCCCTTGGGCAAGCCGACCTCCAGCGACACCGTCACCTGGAACGCGTCGTCCGGCTCGGTCATCCGGGTCAGCGACCGCACCGCCGGGACCTGGTCGATCAGGTCCACGCAGCACGCGCCGCGCACCTTGCCGGCCACCTTCTGCGCGGGCTTGAGGCCCTGGTCGGAGCGGAACCGGCGGATCTCGGTGACCAGCTTCTTCAGTCCCTCGATCCGCTGCGCCGCCACCTCGTCGCGCTCGCCGCCGGTCGCCCGCGGCCACTCGGCGATGACGAGCGACTCGCCGCCGGTCAGCGTGGTCCACAGGGTCTCGGTGACGAACGGGGTCAACGGGTGCAGCAGCCGCAGCAGCACGTCGAGCACGTGCCCCAGGACCAGCCGGGTGGAGTCGGCGCGCTCGCCGCCCTCGGCGATCTGGACCTTGGCGAGCTCCAGGTACCAGTCGCAGAACTCGTCCCACGTGAAGTGGTAGAGCGCCTCGGCCAGCTTGCCGAACTGGAACTGCTCGAACTGGCCGTCCACATCGGACACCAGCTGGTCGAGCAGGTCCAGGATCCAGCGGTCGGCGTCGGTCAGCGCCTCGCGCGCGGGCAGCGGCGCGTCGACGTTGGCCCCGTTGCCCAGCGCGAACCGGGTGGCGTTCCACAGCTTCGTGGTGAAGTTGCGCGAACCGGCCGCCCACTCCTCCGCGATGGCCAGGTCCGAGCCGGGGTTCGCGCCGCGCAGCAGCGTGAACCGGGTGGCGTCGGCGCCGTAGGTGTCCATCCAGTCCAGCGGGTCGATGCCGTTGCCGCGCGACTTGGACATCTTCTTGCCGTACTGGTCGCGGATCAGGCCGTGCAGGAAGACGTGGTCGAACGGCTGCTTGCCGTCCATCGCGTACAGGCCGAACATCATCATCCGGACGACCCAGAAGAACAGGATGTCGTAGCCGGTGGACAGCACGCTGGTCGGGTAGAACTTCGCCAGGTCGCTGGTGGGCGTCGGCCAGCCGAGCGTGGAGAACGGCCACAGGCCCGAGGAGAACCACGTGTCCAGCACGTCCTCGTCCTGCACCCAGCCCTCGCCCGGCGGCTCGTCGTCCGGGCCGACGCAGATGACCTTGTCGTTGGGGCCGTACCAGACCGGGATGCGGTGGCCCCACCACAGCTGGCGCGAGATGCACCAGTCGTTGAGGTTGTCCACCCAGTCGAAGTAGCGCTTGGCCAGCTCCGGCGGGTGGATCGTGGTGCGGCCGTCGCGCACCGCCGCCGCGGCCTCGCGGGCCAGCGGCTCGACCTTGACCCACCACTGCATGGACAGGCGCGGCTCGATGACCGTGTCGCAGCGCGAGCAGTGGCCCACGGCGTGCGTGTACGGGCGCTTCTCGGCGACGATCCGGCCCTGCTCGCGCAGCGCGGCGACCACGGCGGGCCGCGCCTCGAACCGGTCCAGGCCCTCGAACGGGCCGTGCGCGGTGATGTTGCCGCGGCCGTCCATGATCGTCAGCGCGGGCAGGTCGTGGCGCTGGCCGATCTCGAAGTCGTTCGGGTCGTGCGCCGGGGTGACCTTGACCGCGCCCGTGCCGAACTTCGGGTCCACGTGCTCGTCGGCCACGATCGGCACGAACCGGCCGGTCAGCGGGACCTCGACCTCGGTGCCGATCAGGTGCTTGTAGCGCTCGTCCTCCGGGTGCACGGCCACCGCCGTGTCACCCAGCATGGTCTCGGCGCGGGTGGTGGCGACGACGATCGAGTTCTCGCCCTCGCCGTAGCGGATGGAGACCAACTCGCCGTCGTCGTCGGAGTGGTCGACCTCGATGTCCGACAGCGCGGTCTGGCAGCGCGGGCACCAGTTGATGATGCGCTCGGCGCGGTAGATCAGGCCGTCGTCGAACAGCTTCTTGAAGATCGTCTGGACGGTCCGGGACAGGCCCTCGTCCATGGTGAACCGGACGCGGTCCCAGTCGACGCCGTCGCCCAGCCTGCGCATCTGGCCGAGGATCTTGCCGCCGACCTCCTCGCGCCACTGCCAGACCCGCTCCACGAACTTCTCGCGGCCCAGGTCGTGCCGGGACATCCCCTCGCCGGCCAGCGCGCGCTCGACCGCGGTCTGGGTCGCGATGCCCGCGTGGTCGGTGCCGGGCAGCCACAGGACCTCGAAGCCCTGCATGCGGCGGCGGCGGGTGAGGGCGTCCATGACGCTGTGGTTGAGGGCGTGGCCCATGTGCAGGCTGCCGTTCACGTTCGGCGGCGGCAGCACGATGGTGAACGGCGGCTTGTCGCTGGACGCGTCGGCCGTGAAGTAACCGCGCTCGACCCACCGCTCGTACAGGCCGGCCTCTACCTCGGCCGGGTTCCAGGCCGGCGGGAGTTCGGGTCGCTGCGGGGTGGTGGGCGTTTCAGTCACGAGCGAAGTCTACGGAGGTGCGGGTATCGACTTCGCACCAGATACCTGCTACCGCGCCGGGCGGGCCGGAGCCCCTGCTAACACCGGCCGACCTTACTCCGATCGAGTGAACGACTTCGAACCGGAGTGAGGGCACGTGGACATCGACGACATCGGGAACCACCCGGACCTGCGCGACGAGAAGTGGCTGCGGGAGGCCGAGCGGCGAGCGCGCAAGGAGGCGCGCAAGGAGCTGCGCCGGTCCCGCCGGACGTCGTCGCGCCGGACTTCGTCGGGTCGGGCTCCGGGAGGTCCGGCCGCACCGGGTCGGACTTCGTCGGGTCGACGTCGGGGTGGGCGCACCGCGCTGGTCGTGCTCACCGTGGTGGCGGCCGCGTGCGGGTTGGTGAGCGCGTGGCGGTCGGGCTGGTTCGAGCGGGAGCTGCCCACGGCCACGACGTCCACCACGACCGCTCCCGGCAAGGTGCTCCGGGTGGACCCCGAGCGACCGTTCGAGGGGACGCCGGCGGCGGGGTGGGCGGACGGCGCGGCCGGGATCGTGGTGCCCGGGGCGCAGCCGGTCGGCGAGTTCACCGCCGAGCAGGTCGCCGACGCCTACCAGCGGACGAAGGAGGCGGTGGTCGCCTCCCGGCTGGACCGGAAGGCCGTCGAGGGGCACGACGTGTCCGGCTTCATCGGCCTGTTCGCCGAGGACCAGCAGGACCACCTCCGCGCGCAGTTCGACGGGACGCACGACCCCGAGGCGAGCATCGTGGTGACCCGCGTGGCCAAGGGCCAGCACCTGCTGCCCGTCGAGCCCAAGGTCAGCGGGACCATGCGGGCCGAAGCCGGCGAGGAGGGCGAGCTGGTCGTCCACACCAACTACGTGGTGGCCTACGCCTTCACCACCGCGCTGCCCGTGGTGGACCCGATGGAGATCGTGTCGGTCGTGCGCGTCGAGGCGGACTACCTGGTGCGGTCCGGCAACCGTTTCCGACCGGCCAGTCGGGGCCTGTGGCGGGGTGCGATGGAGGGCTTCAACTACTCGATCGCCTGCGACGCGTCCAAGGCGGGCTTCATCGCGCCCTGGATCACCGAGGTCGCCCGCCGGTCCGGCCACGGGGCCGAGCACGAGCCGGAGTACTACTTCGACCACACGAAACCGCTGGGCACCGAGGACGGCTGCGCGGATTGAGGCCGTCACCCGTTCGGACGATGCCCGGCCCTGTGGTGCCGCTCACAATTGACGTTGATCAACCGGATCGCCGCTGGGTACGACGCCGGATTCACGGGCCGTTCTCAACCCCTTGGGGCCCGTGACAGCGGTCCCGCGTCCCCCGGCCGGCGCCGGTCGATCGCGGTAGGCGCTGGTGCGCTCGCGCGGGGCGCGCCAGCGCTCGCGCGGGGCGCACAATGGGGCCCATGAGCAAGCCTCCCCGGCAGGACGTCGACGAATCGCGGCTCGAGGTCACCGGACCCAAGACGTGGGCGGCCGGGTTGCCCGGTGTCGCCGTGTCGCTCAAGCGCGGGGTCGAGCAGATGGGGGTGGGGCGGACCGTCACCACGCTCCGGCTGCTCAACCAGCGCGAGGGGTTCGACTGCCCGGGGTGTGCCTGGCCCGAGCCGCAGGGACACCGCAAGCTGGCCGAGTTCTGCGAGAACGGGGCCAAGGCGGTGGCCGAGGAGGCGACCAAGCGGCGGGTCGGCCCGGAGTTCTTCGCCGCGCACCCCGTCGCCGAACTGGCGGACAAGACCGACTACTGGCTGGGGCAGCAGGGTCGGCTGACCGAGCCCATGGTGTTGCGGGACGGCGGCACGCACTACGAGCCGATCTCGTGGGCGGACGCGTTCGCGCTGGTCGCGGACCGCCTCAACGGGCTGGCGAGCCCGGACGAGGCCGTGTTCTACACCTCCGGCCGCACCAGCAACGAGGCCGCGTTCCTCTACCAGCTGCTCGTGCGGTCCTTCGGCACGAACAACCTGCCGGACTGCTCCAACATGTGCCACGAGTCCTCCGGGGCCGCGCTGTCGGAGACGACGGGCATCGGCAAGGGCTCGGTGAGCATCGACGACTTCGCCCGCGCCGACCTGATCGTGGTCGTGGGCCAGAACCCGGGCACCAACCACCCGCGCATGCTCTCCGCGCTGGAGGACGCGAAGAAGGCGGGCGCGAAGGTCGTCGCGGTCAACCCGCTGCCCGAGGCCGGGCTGCTGCGGTTCAAGAACCCGCAGAACGTGCGGGGCGTGGTCGGCGCGGGTACGCAGCTGGCCGACGAGTTCCTCCAGATCCGGCTGGGCGGCGACCAGGCGCTGTTCCAGGCCGTGGGCAACCTGCTGCTGTCGTGGGACGCCGTGGACCGCGAGTTCGTGGCCGGCTTCACCGACGGGTTCGAGGCGTACGCGGCGCACGTCCGGGAGCTGGACTGGGACGCCGTGGACGTCGCCACCGGCCTGCCCCGCGCGCAGGTCGAACTGCTGGCGCGGATGCTGGCGGGCTCCGAGCGCACGATCTTCTGCTGGGCGATGGGGTTGACCCAGCACAAGCACGCCGTCGCCACGATCAAGGAGATCGCGAACGTGGCCCTGCTGCGCGGGATGATCGGCAAGCCCGGCGCGGGGCTGTGCCCGGTGCGCGGCCACTCCAACGTGCAGGGCGACCGGACCATGGGCATCTGGGAGAAGATGCCGGAGAAGTTCCTGGCCGCGCTGGAGGCGGAGTTCGGGGTGCCGGTGCCGCGCAAGCACGGGTACGACACCGTGGACTCGATCCGGGCCATGAGGGACGGGCGCGCCAAGGTGTTCTTCGCGGTGGGCGGGAACTTCGTCGCCGCCACGCCGGACACCGAGGTGACCGAGCGGGCGATGCGGTCGTGCGACCTGACCGTGCAGGTGTCGACCAAGCTCAACCGGTCGCACGTGGTGCACGGGCGGGAGGCGTTGATCCTGCCGACGCTGGGGCGCACGGAGAGCGACCTCCAGCACACCGGCGAGCAGTTCGTGACGGTCGAGGACTCGATGTCGGTGGTGCACCGGTCGCGGGGTCGCCTGGCACCGGCCTCGGACGCGCTGCTGTCGGAGGTGTCCATCGTCTGCCGGCTCGCGCGGGCGGTGCTGGGGCCGGAGCACCCGGTGCCGTGGGAGGAGTTCGAGAAGGACTACGACCTCATCCGGGACCGGATCGCCCGGGTCGTGCCGGGCTGCGCCGACTACAACGCGCGGGTGCGGCAGCCGGACGGGTTCGTGCTGCCCCACGCGCCCCGGGACGCCCGGGAGTTCACCGGCACGCGGTCGGGCAAGGCGCACTTCACGGCGAGCGAGCTGACGGTCCTGCGGGTGCCGGCTGGGCGGCTGCTGTTGCAGACCATGCGCAGCCACGACCAGTACAACACCACCATCTACGGGCTGGACGACCGGTACCGCGGGGTCAAGGACGGGCGGCGGGTCGTGTTCGTCAGCCCGGCCGACCTGGACGAGCTGGGGCTGCGCGACGGCCAGTACGTGGACCTGGTCAGCGAGTGGCCCGACGACCCGACCGGGGTGACCGAGCGGCGGGCCTCGCGGTTCCGGGTGGTGTCGTACCCGACGGCGAAGGGGTGCGCGGCGGCGTACTTCCCCGAGGCCAACCCGCTGGTGCCGCTGGACTCCACGGCGGAGAAGTCGGGCACGCCGACGTCGAAGTCGATCGTGGTGCGGTTGGAACCGGCTGAAGGCAGGTAGCGTCCGGCCGCATGAGCAGGGGGCACTGGTGGTCGCTCGGTGCGTTCGGCGTGCTGGTGGCGGTCACGTGGTGGGAGCCGTTGTGGCCGGGTGAGCAGGCGCTGCACACGTCGTTGACGGTGGTGGCCCTGGTGGCGTTGGTGTGGGTGCAGCGGCGGTGGCCGTTGCCGTTGGGGTCGTGGCTGCTGGTGCTGCTGTTCCTGTCCCTGCACACCATCGCCGCTCGCTGGCTGTACTCGAACGTGCCGTACGACCAGTGGACGGACGCGGTGTTCGGGTTCCGGGTGTCGGACGTGTTCTCCTGGCGCCGCAACCACTTCGACCGACTGGTGCACTTCTGCTACGGGGTGTGCCTGGCCGGTGTGGTGGTGCGGCGGCTGGGGTGGTTACGGACGCTGGAGGTCGTGGTGTCGACCAGCGCCGTGTACGAGCTGTTCGAGTGGGGCATCGCGATGGTGCTCGCGCCCGACCTGGCCGAGGCTTACAACGGCCAGCAGGGCGACATGTGGGACGCGCACAAGGACATGGCCCTGGCGCTGACCGGCGCGGTCGTCACGCTGGGCGTCGTCGCCGTGCAGGCCCTGCGGCGCGGCCGGCCGACGCCGACGGGGTAACGCCGACGACCGTACGGACGAACCCCAGGTCATGAAGAAGGCTCTGGTTGCCGCCGGTCTCCTCGTCCTCGCCGGCTGCACCTCCGCTCCTGCCCCTGCCCCTGCCCCGACCACCACGTCCTCAGCCACGGCCGCGAGCACGACCCAGGCGGCCAGTGGCGACCTGACCTGTGACAACGCGCCCGAGGACGTCGTGGGTGCGGCGCTCCAGCTCAACCTCAAGCACCCCAAGCAGACCCTCAACGGGATCGTGGTCGTCTGCCAGTACGAAGGCGGCGGCGCGAACACGATGGTGCGGTTCCAGCGGGAGTCCGACGCCGACGCCTTCGCCCAGGGGAAGCAGGGGTTCACGGCGAGCGGCCAGCCGGTGAACGATCTGCCGGGGTTCTTCGACGAGGCCTACACCAGCACGCTCGGCGCGGGCGAGGTCGTCCAGAACACCGTGGTCGCGCGCAAGGGTGACGTCGAGATCCTGGTGACCTCCGGCGCGAACTTCGAGCAGGAGAAAAAGCTCATCACCGAGCTGTTCGGCAGGCTCTGACGAGTCTCTAGCGCTCCAGCACGGCCATCGCCGCGTTGTGGCCGCCGATCCCGCTCACGCCCCCGCCCCGACGAGCCCCGGCACCGCACACGAACAGGTTCGCCACGTCGGTCTCCACGCCCCAGCGGCCCACCTCGTCCTCGGTCTCCGCGAACGGCCACGCCAGGTCGCCGTGGAAGATGTTGCCGCCCGGCAGGCCCAGTTCGGCCTCCAGGTCGAGCGGCGACCGGGCCTCCAGGCACGGCTTGCCCTCCGCGTCACGGGCCAGGCAGTCCTCGACGGGCTCCTCCAGGTGCTCGTTGAGGGCCTTGAGGTACCGGGCCACCAGTTGGTCGCGGGTGCCGGGGTCGGTGAACAGGCTCGCCGGGGTGTGCAGGCCGAACAGGGTCAGGGTGTGCCGGCCCTGCTCGACCAGGTCCGGCGCGAGGATGGACGGGTCGGTCAGCGTGTGGCAGTACATCTCGGCCGGCAGGACGTCGGGGACCCGGCCCTCGGCGCTCTGCCGGTAGGCCGATTCGAGCTGGCTGTAGGACTCGTCCAGGTGGAGGGTCCCGGCGAACGCGACCGCGGGGTCCACGCCGGACTTCAGCCGGGGCAGACGTTCCAGCAGCATGTTCACCTTGAGCTGGGCACCTTCCGCGCTGCTGGACTCCTTGCCGCGCAGGGCGTCCAACACGGCCGGCGCGAGGTTGGACAGCACGAACCGCGCACCCACCGTGCGGCCGTCGAACTCGACCTCGGCGGTCTTGCCGTCGGCGTCCACTCTGGACACTTCCGCGCGCGTGACGATCTCCGCGCCCGCCTCGCGCGCGACGCGTTCCAGCTCGGCGGTCACCGCGCCCATGCCGCCGGCCGGGACCTTCCACTCCCCCGTGCCGTTGCCGATGACGTGGTACAGGAAGCACCGGTTGGCGCGCAGGTCGTGCAGCGAGGTGTGGGTGCCGATCAGAGCGTCCGTGGCCACGACACCGCGCACGATGTCGTTGGCGAACAACTCCTCCAGGGTCACCCCCAGCGGACGCTCGAAGACCTGCTCCCACAACCGCATCCGCGCCACGGCGTCCACCCGGATCCGGGCGTGCTCGCGGGAGACCAGGGGCTCCAACAACGTCGGCGCCAGGGCACCGGCCAGGACCTCGAGGTCGGAGTACCAGCGCTGCCAGCGCTCGTACTCCTCGTCCGAGCCGGTCAGGGCGCGGAACGACTCGGCGGTCGCCGGGCCGGGGGTGCGTTCCACCAGCAGGTTGCCCGCCGGGGTGTACGACGAGACGGCACGGGAGCGCAGGTCGATGCGCAGACCCAGGTCGTCGACGATGCGGTCGGGCAGCAGGCTCACCAGGTAGGCGTAGCGCGACAGGCGGGCCGGGACGCCGGCGAAGACCTGCTCGCTGACGGCCGCACCACCCACGTGGTCGCGCTTCTCCACCACCAGCACCGAACGGCCGGCCCGGGCCAGGTACGCCGCGGCGACCAGGCCGTTGTGCCCGCCGCCGACCACCACCACGTCGTAGGAGTCCACCCGACGAACCCTAGCCGGTGAACAGCGCCGTCACCTTGCGGATCAGCTCGACCACCCCGTAGGCCAACGGAATGCCCACCCACAGCCACGCGAACACCACCAGGCCACGCCTCACCGGGCCACCTCCGTCAGTTCCGGCTCGTGGTGCTTGGCGGCCACCGGGCGCACCAGCTCGTTGGCCACGAAACCGGCCGCCAGCAGGGCGATCATGATGTACAGGGACGTCGTGTAGAGGTCCGGACCGGCCTTGCCGGCGGCCTTCTGGCTGTCCGCGATGGCGTTGACGATGAGCGGCCCCAGGACGCCGGCCAACGACCACGCGGTGAGCAGCCGGCCGTGGATCGCGCCCACCTGGTAGGTGCCGAACAGGTCCTTGAGGTACGCGGGGATGGTCGCGAAACCGCCGCCGTAGAAGGACAGGATCAGCATCGCGCAGACGACGAACAGCACTTTGGACCCGTTGCCGGCCAAGGCGAGCACGAGGTAGGTCAAGGCACCGACGCCGAGGTACAGCCGGTAGATGTTCTTGCGGCCCACCAAGTCCGATGTGGACGACCACGTGATCCGGCCCGCCATGTTGGCCAGCGAGAGCAGGGCGACGAACCCCGCGGCGGCACCGGCGGCGACCGGCGTGGACGTCCCGGCGAAGAAGTCGCGGATCATCGGCGACGCCTTCTCCAGGATGCCGATGCCGGCGGTCACGTTGAAGCACAACACGACCCACAGGCACCAGAACTGCGGTGTGCGCAGGGCGTTGCGGGCGGAGACGTTGACCACCGACCGGGTCACCGCTTGTTCGGCCACGGTCGGCGGGACACGGATCAGCAGGACGCCCACCGACATGAACACCGCGTACACCACACCGTGGGTGAGGAACGTCTGCGCGATCCCGGTGTGGTCCTTCCCGAACGACTCCAGCATCTGCGCGGACCACGGCGAGGCGATCAGCGCGCCGCCGCCGAAACCCATGATCGCGATGCCGGTCGCCATGCCCGGCCGGTCCGGGAACCACTTGATCAGCGTCGACACCGGCGAGATGTACCCGATGCCCAGGCCGATGCCGCCGACGAACCCGTAACCCAGCACCACCAGCCAGTACTGCTGGGTCCACGCGCCCAGCGCGGAGATCAGGAAGCCGGACGAGAAGCAGGTGGCGGACACGAACATCGCCCACCGCGGGCCGTTGCGCTCGACCAGCGTGCCACCGAACGCCGCCGACAGGCCGAGCATGACGATGCCGAGCTGGAACGGCAGGGCGCTCTGGGTGCCGGACAGGTGCAGAGCGCCTTCCAGAGGTGGCTTGAAGACGCTCCACGCGTACGCCTGCCCGATCGCCAAGTGCACCGACAACGCCGCCGGCGGCACCAGCCAGCGGTTCCAGTCGGGTGGGGCGACGGTCCGAGAGCGGTCGAGGAAACCCACCCGGGAACCCATTGGCCGACACCTCCGTAACCTGGTTGGTGGCTCACGCCGAAACTTAGCGTCGGGAAGGAGTTCCACGATGGGGCGAGTCACGGTCCGTCGCCCAGTGGTCACGTATTCGCGACGAACGCACCGGACGCGGGTGGACGCACTGGCCGCCGAGGAGCCGTTGGAGCTGCGCGTCGGGGGCACGGCGTTGACCGTGACCATGCGCACACCCGGCCACGACGTGGAGCTCGCGCACGGGTTCCTGCTCAGCGAAGGCGTGATCGGGGGCCTGGCGGACGTGTCCGTGGCCCGGTTCTGCGAGGGCACCGGACCGGACGGGCTCAACACCTACAACGTGCTCGACGTGACCCTGGCCGACCACGTGCCGCCGCCCCAGACGGGTGTCGAGCGCAACTTTTACACGACGTCGTCGTGCGGGGTGTGCGGCAAGGCGGCGCTCGACGCGGTCAAGCTCAAGACCCGCTTCTCCCCCGCCCAGGACGACGTCCGGGTGGACGTGGAGGTGCTGGGTGGCCTGCCGGAGGCGTTGCGGTCCCGGCAGAAGGTGTTCTCGTCGACCGGCGGGTTGCACGCGGCCGGGCTGTTCACCTCGTCGGGTGAGGCGCTGGTGGTGCGGGAGGACGTCGGGCGGCACAACGCCGTGGACAAGGTGCTGGGTTGGGCCGTGTTGAACAACCGGGTGCCTCTGGTGGGAACCGTGTTGATGGTCTCGGGTCGGGCGTCGTTCGAGCTGGTCCAGAAGGCGGCGATGGCCGGGGTTCCGATGCTCGCGGCAGTCTCCGCGCCTTCTTCCTTGGCGGTCGAACTGGCCGATGAGCAGGGCGTGACGTTGGCGGGCTTCGTGCGCGGCGACTCCATGAACGTCTACACGCACCACGAGAGAGTGACCGCTTGAGACCGTTGGACGGAGTGCTGGTCGTCAGCCTCGAACAAGCCGTTGCCGTGCCCTACGCGACCAGGTTGCTGGCCGACCTGGGTGCCCGGGTGGTCAAGGTGGAGCGGCCCGACGGCGGTGACTTCGCCCGGCACTACGACCAGGCCTGCGGGGACGTGTCCTCCTACTTCGCCTGGACCAACGCGGGCAAGGAGTCGCTGACGCTCGACCTCAAGCACCCCGACGGGCGCGAGGTGTTGAGCAAGCTCGTGAGCAGCGCCGATGTCGTGCTGTGCAACCTTTCGCCGGGCGCGGCACGTCGGATTGGTGTGGACGCCGACACGCTTCGCGCGCAGCACCCGACGCTGGTCGTGGGTGAGCTGTCCGGCTACGGCGACGCCGGCCCGTACGCCGAGCGCAAGGCCTATGACGCACTGGTGCAGTCCGAGGCGGGGCTGGTGGAGCTGACCGGTGAGGGCGACGTCACGGCCCGCGCCGGCATCTCGGTGGCCGACATCGCCGCCGGCGTGCAACTCCAGGCGGCCGTGCTCGCGGCTCTGCTGCACCGCGCCCGCACCGGCGAGGGGGCCACGCTGCGGCTGTCGCTGTTCGAGGCGATGGCCGAGTGGATGCACCAGCCGATGCTCTACGCGGTCGGCACCGGCCGGGCGGCACCGCGCACGGGCGCGCACCACCCGAGCATCGCCCCTTACGGCCCGTTCGCCTGCCGCGACGGCGCGGTGCACCTGGCCGTGCAGAACGACCCGCAGTGGCGGCGGCTGTGCGCGGTGCTGGGCCGGCCCGAGCTGGCCGACGACCCGCGCTTCACCACGGTCACCTCCCGCGTCGAGCACCGACCCGCCCTGCACGCCGAACTGGACTTCTCCACGTGGACCGCCGCCGACCTGCTCAAGGCGCTGGACGACGCCGACGTGCCCGCCGCCCGCACGCGCAGCGTCGCCGAACTGCCCGACCACCCGCAGCTGGTCGCCCGGGAGCGAGGGGTTCGCGTGGCCGTGCCGGGCGGTGAGGTCGGGATGCTCAAGCCGTCCGTGGACTCGTCGGCGTGGGCCGCCACGCCCGGGGACGTGCCGGCGCTGGGGCAGCACACCGACCACGTGCTGCGCACGCTCGGCTACTCGGACGAACAGATCGCGGACTTCCGCAGCAAAGGTGCGGTGTAGGCGAAACGCCCGGCCCGGTCGAGGCGATGGGTAGCTGGGGGAATTCGCCGGAGGGGGGACATGGTCACCAGACGCACGGTGCTCGGCGCCGTCGGTGTGGCGGGGCTCGCCGTCGCGGGACTCGCGCTCGACGACCGGGCACCGCTGGGAGAGTCGTTGCGGCACGCGCTGGGCGTGGCCGGGCCGGTGCCGGCGCCGAAGAGGGCCGTCGTGAAGGCTGAGCGCGTGTGGTCGAAGTACCGGGGCCGTGAGGTGGAGTTGCTCACCCTGGTCCCGCCGGGTGTGGAGACCCGGGGTCTGCCCATGTCGATCCTGCTGCACGGCCGGTACGGCAGCGCCGGGTACGCCGCCGTGGGCGGGCTGCCGGAGGCGCTGGTGGCGGCCGTGTCGCGCGGCGCGGTGCCCCCGTTCGGGTTCGTCGCGGTGGACGGCGGGGACAACTACTGGCACGAGAACGTGCCGGGCGACGACCCGCTGGCGATGCTGCTGGAGGAGATCCCCCAGTGGCTGTCCGAGCGCGGGTTCGGCCCGGTGTTCGCGGCCACGGGCACGTCGATGGGCGGTTTCGGCGCGCTGCTGTACGCCAGGCGGCGGCACGAGCGTCGAGAGCCGCTCAAGGCGGTTGCGACCCTGTCTCCAGCGCTGATGACGTCGTGGGACGAGATGAAGAAGCGCAACGCGTTCGCCGACGAGGCCCAGTGGGCGTCCCTGGACCCGCTGCGCAACCTGAACGCGCACGGGCCGGTGCCGACCGGTGTGTGGGTGGGCGACAAGGACTGGTTCATCGAGGGGACTCGGCGGTTCATCGCCGCTACCAAGCCCGCCGTGGCGACCATCGTGCCCGGTGGCGGACACGACGACTCGACCTACCGCAAGGTCGTCCCTGACGTGGTCCGCTTCCTGGGCAAGCGCGTCTAGCGGGGCGTGAGCGGGGTCCGGTCGCTGCGGACCCACTTCAGGACCGCGGGCCACGGGCCGTAGCCGGCGGCCACGTTCAGGTGTGCGCCGCCGACGATGACGTCGAGGTCCAGGCGCAGGGTCTCCGCCAGCTCCTTGCCCTGGGCCAGGGTGCAGTACGGGTCGCCCTCGCCCAGCACCAGGCGGGTGGAGGCGGCGGCCCGGCGCACGAGGGTCGGGTCCAGCGGCGGGTGCAGGAACTCGGTGATGGCGGGCTCGTCGGTGAACCCCACGTGCACCGGGGCCACCAGCAGGACTCGATCCACGCGCAAGGCGGGGTCGAGGTCGCCGGCGGCGTGGTGCAGCCACAGCAGGCACGCCAGCGAGTGCGCGAGGACGACCCGTTCACCCTCCCGGGGGGCCGCCGCGAGGTGTTCGCGCAGCTCCGCGAGCCACACGTCCAGGCGCGGCTCATCCGGGAGGGTGAACTGGGGCACGTCCACCTGGCCACCGTGGTGGGCCAGTTCGCCCGCCAGCCAGTTCTGCCAGTGCGTCGGCCCGGAACCGCCCAGGCCGTGCAGGATGAGCGTGTACGGGAGGCTCACGCCGACTTCTCGCGGCGCTCCCGGCGGGACGGCTGCCGAGCCACGATCGTCGGGTTCACGTTCTCCTTCACCGTCTGCTCGGTGATGACGACCTTGGCGACGTCCGAGCGGCTCGGGATGTCGTACATCACCGGCAGCAGGACTTCCTCCATGATCGCCCGCAGGCCGCGCGCGCCGGTGCCGCGCAGGATCGCCTGGTCGGCCACGGCCTCCATCGCGGTCCGCGTGAACTCCAGCTCCACGCCGTCCATCTCGAACAGCTTCTGGTACTGCTTGACCAGCGCGTTCTTCGGCTCGGTGAGGATGCGGACCAGCGAGGCCTTGTCCAGGTTGGTGACGCTGGCCACCATCGGCAGACGCCCGATGAACTCGGGGATCAGGCCGAACTTGATCAGGTCCTCGGGCATCGACTCGGCGAAGTAGTCCGCCGCGTCGACCTCGGCCTTCGTGCGCACCTCGGCGCCGAAGCCCAGGCCGCGCTTGCCGATCCGGTCCTGGATGATCTTCTCCAGGCCCGCGAACGCGCCCGCCACGATGAACAGGACGTTCGTGGTGTCGATCTGGATGAACTCCTGGTGGGGGTGCTTCCGGCCGCCCTGCGGCGGGACGGAGGCCGTGGTGCCCTCCAGGATCTTCAGCAGGGCCTGCTGCACGCCCTCGCCGGAGACGTCCCGGGTGATCGACGGGTTTTCACTCTTTCGGGCGATCTTGTCGACCTCGTCGATGTAGATGATCCCGGTCTCGGCCCGCTTGACGTCGTAGTCCGCCGCCTGGATGAGCTTGAGCAGGATGTTCTCGACGTCCTCGCCCACGTAGCCCGCCTCGGTCAGCGCCGTGGCGTCCGCGATGGCGAAGGGCACGTTGAGCATCTTGGCCAGCGTCTGGGCCAGGTAGGTCTTGCCGCACCCCGTGGGACCGAGCATGAGGATGTTCGACTTGGCCAGTTCCACGCCGTCGTCGCGGCCCTCACGCCCGCGGTCACCCGCCTGGATGCGCTTGTAGTGGTTGTAGACCGCCACCGAGAGCGTCCGCTTGGCCTCGTCCTGGCCAATCACGTACTGGTCGAGGAACTCGTGGATCTCGGCGGGCTTCGGCAGCTCGTCGAGCTTCACGTCGCCGGCTTCGGCCAGCTCTTCCTCGATGATCTCGTTGCAGAGGTCGATGCACTCATCGCAGATGTAGACACCGGGGCCGGCGATGAGTTTTTTCACCTGCTTCTGGCTCTTCCCGCAGAAAGAGCACTTCAGCAGGTCGCCGCCGTCACCGATACGCGCCATGACCGCTGACCTCTGTCCCCTCCGGCGCACGACCTGGTGAAGTGCGCCTGACTGCTGTTCGGCTTACGCCCGCCGGCTGCGGGGTCAACCTCTTCCCCTCGACGGTACCTGGCCCACCCGCCTGTGCGGGAGGACCAGCGTGCCCCCGACACCCCGAACCACCCAGGATCCCCGGTCGGTTCGGCGTGTCGGGCGACACGCCGGGACTCACTTGGCGGAGAGCTTCCGGTACGGCAGGACGCTGTCCACGATGCCGTAGTCCTTCGCCTCTTCGGCGGTGAGGATCTTGTCGCGTTCGATGTCCGTGCGCACCTGTTCGGGCGTCCGGCTGGTGTGCTTGGCCAGCGTGGTCTCCAGCAGGCGGCGGACGCGCTGGATCTCGTTGGACTGGATCTCCAGGTCCGACACCTGGCCGTACACGCCCTCGGTGGCCGGCTGGTGGATCAGGATCCGCGAGTTCGGCAGCGCGTGGCGCTTGCCCGGCGTGCCCGCCGCGAGCAGCACGGCGGCGGCCGAGGCGGCCTGGCCCAGGCAGTAGGTCTGGATGTCCGGGCGGACGAACTGCATGGTGTCGTAGATGGCCATCAGCGAGGTGAACGAGCCACCCGGCGAGTTGATGTACATCAGGATGTCGCGGTCCGGGTCCTCGGACTCCAGCACCAGCAGCTGGGCCATCACGTCGTTGGCCGACGCGTCGTCCACCTGCACGCCGAGGAAGATGATGCGCTCCTCGAACAGCTTGTTGTAGGGGTTGGACTCCTTGATGCCGTAGCTGGTGCGCTCGACGAACGACGGGAGCACGTACCGGGACTGCGGCGCGTGGAACTGGCTCACTTGGTTACTCCTGGTCGGTGTGCTCGCCGGGTCAGTTGGTGTTCGCCTGGCTGGCGCGGGTGATCACCTTGTCCACGAAGCCGTACTCCAGGGCCTCCTGGGCGGTGAACCAGCGGTCGCGGTCGGAGTCCGCGATGATCCGCTCCACCGGCTGACCGGTGTGCTCGGCGATCAGTTCGGCCATCTCCCGCTTGGTGCGGGTGAGCATGTCCGCCTGGATGGCGATGTCGGCCGCGGTGCCGCCGACGCCCGCCGACGGCTGGTGCATGAGGATGCGGGCGTGCGGGAGCGCGTGGCGCTTGCCGGGGGTGCCCGCCGACAGCAGGAACTGGCCCATCGACGCCGCGAGACCCATCGCGACCGTCGCCACGTCGGGCTCGATGAGCTGCATGGTGTCGAAGATCGCCATGCCCGCGGTCACCGAGCCGCCGGGCGAGTTGATGTAGAGCGTGATGTCCTTCTCGGGGTCCTCGGCCGCGAGGAGGAGCAGCTGTGCCGTGATCTGGTTGGCGATGCCCTCTTCGACCTGCGACCCCAGCACGATGATCCGCTCGCGGAGCAGGCGCTCGTAGACCGAGTCGTTGAGGTTCATCCCCGTGGCCGACCGCATCTCGGGCGTCGGGAAGAAGTGCTGCGTCACGTCTGCCTGCCTAACTTTTTGCCGAAAAGAGTCTCGTGACAACGACCTTAACGAAGGCGGGCGGCGTCGCCTTCCCGACACCGCCCGCGTTCGCTCAGGGCTTCACTCCAGGGTGATTTTCGTCCGCCCGATCAGGCGTTCGGCGCAACCGCGGATTCCTCAGTGGACTCCACCGCCGGCGCGGCGGCCTTCGGGTCGCCGAAAAGCTCGTCCAGGTCCAGGGCGTTGCCCGAGGTGTCGGTCACCGTGGCCTGGCGCACGACCGAGGCCAGCGCCTTGCCGCGGCGCACGTCGGCGAAGATGGCGCCGAGCTGGCCCGACTGCTGGGCGCGCTTGACGTACTCGTCCGGGCTGATGCCGAAGCGCTGGGACTGGTAGATGATGCGCTCGGTGAGCTCGGCGTCGGACACGCCCAGCTCCTCGGCGTCGGCGATGGCGTCGAGCACCAGCTGCGTCTTGACCGCCTGCTCGGCGGCGGTGCGCACCTCGGCGTCGAACTCCTCCTTGGTCTGCCCCTGCTCGGACAGCCACTCGGCGAAGCGCGCCTCGTCGTGGTCGAACGCGTGCACGGCGTCGTGCTCGCGGGCCTCGACCTCGCCCTGGACGACGGCCTCGGGCAGCGGGACCTCGACGGCCGCCAGCAGCGCCTCCAGGACCTTGTCGCGGGCCTGGACGCCCTGCTGCATCTTCTTCACCCGGCCCAGGCGGACCTTCAGGTCCTCCTTCAGCTCGTCCAGGGTGTCGAACTCGCTGGCCAGCTGGGCGAACTCGTCGTCCAGCTCGGGCAGCTGGCGCTCCTTGACGGAGTTGAGCACCACGGTGACCTCGGCCTCGCGGCCGGCGTGCTCACCGGCCACCAGGGTGGTCGTGAAGGTCTTGGACTCGCCCTCGGACGCGCCGACCAGGGCGTCGTCGATGCCCTCCACGAGCTGGCCGGAGCCGATCTCGTAGGACAGGCCGGTGGTCTTGGCCTCCTCGACCTCCTCGCCGTCCACGGTGGCGGCCAGGTCGACGGACACGAAGTCGCCGGTCTGGGCCGGGCGCTGGACGCCGACGAGGGTGCCGAAGCGGGCGCGCAGCTCGTCGAGCTGGGTCGCCACGTCCTCGTCGGTGACCTCCTGCTCGTCCACGGTCACCGACAGCTCGCCGAACGCGGGCACGGTGATCTCGGGGCGGACGTCGACCTCGGCGGTGAACGCGAGCGACTCGCCGTCCTCGATCTTCGTCACCTCGAAGTCGGGGCGGCCCAGCGTGCGCAGCTCGCCGGAGCTGACGGCCTCCAGGTACTTCGCGGGGATGGCCTCCTGCACGACCTCGTCCAGGACGGGCGCGCGGCCGATGCGGCTCTCCAGCACGCGGGCGGGAGCCTTGCCGGGGCGGAAGCCGGGGATGCGGACCTGCTTGGCCAGCTTGCGGTAGGCGCGGTCGAAGTCCGACTTGAGCTCGTCGAACGGCACCTCGACGTTGATCCGGACCCGCGTCGGGCTCAGGTGCTCGACGGTGCTCTTCAACGTGGTCTCCTCGTAACGGGCAGGACGTGCGGAACACCCCGGCGACGCCCGCGCGGGGGCCGGAGTGGAGACCCGAGTCTATGCGGTGCGCCGCGACCCGGGTGGCCGACCCCGGATGTCGTCACCTTGCCCCCGCACGCCGCGCACGCCGCCGATCACCCCGGTCTCCGCACACCTGCCCGCCGCACCCGCGTACCACTGTCCGTTCGTTGTGCGTGCGTGCTCACACTGCGCCACCGGCCCGACGCTCCCCGGCCCCGCCCGCGCCGCCGCGCACAGACACGTCCGCGCCATTTCCCGACCTGGCCCCACGGACGGCGCAGCGCGTTCTGGCGTTCGGCTCAATACCATTTGCGGGTCGTTACCGTTCTTTCCATTTCCGGACACCCGGAATGCATTCACCCGGACCGCACGGCGGGTATGCACCCGAGGACCGGTTTCGATCTTGCCCGGCGCACGCAATCCGCACCGGTGCGGACACGTCCGTGTGAGCCGGACCGCAAGGAGCGGGGTTGCCCGTGCCGCGTTCCGGCCGCACCCATACGCACGAACGGACCAACACCCGTCCCCGGCACTAGGCCATTGGAGTGGCACTGCCGGACGTTGACTCAGCGAAACACCCCATCACCCAGCGAAGTCGCGAGACCATGGTGTAACACGGATGTCGTAACGACGACTAACGGTCGGCGACGAGCGCGGGGAGGTGGTTCGTCACAAGGGGTGAATTGAGGCCGTTCGGAGTAGCGCTCGACAGAAAAGTTTCACTTGTCGAGATGACTCCACTCGCCGTAGTCCATTAGTGTGGGTTTCAGGTAGCGTGACGCCCGGACCCGCATCGCTGGACCACGAAATAATTCACGTTGCCGGACGTTCTGGGGGGCCAGCAGCGGACGCCACCGGCAACCGGGACCGAGGAACGAGCGAGACAATGTCATCGAGCTTCTTAACCACCTACCAGACAAGGTGCCGATGACCCGATGAGAGCCATTCCGCCGCTGCCGAGCAGTGCCCCCGGACCTGACCCGGGCGTCGGCTGTGCACACCATCGTGTCGGCTTCCGACAGGTTCTGGCAACCACACGAGTCCATCGGGTACCGCCCCTCACGGGAGAGCGGCGATGTTGATCAACGAGTAGTGGGTCGACTGCCGCCATGCACCGAACCCTCGGCCGGGTCGTCCCTCCGTCCGGCCGCGGATCACTTTCACGCACCGTTGGGGAGCTCCATGGAGACGCGTCAGCTTTTGGCGTTCACAACTGTGGTTCAAACGGGCAGTTTCACCAAGGCAGCCGCCACGCTGAATTGCTCGCAACCCACCATCACCACGCGGATCAAGGCACTCGAAGAGACCCTTGGGGTGCCGCTGTTCCGCAGGCTGCCGCGAGGCATACAGATGACCTCCGCGGGAGTCGAGCTGCTGCCTTTCGCGCGCAACATCATCACCTTGACCGACAAGGCGCGAAAAGCGATCACGATGAACGGCGAGCCGCACGGCAAGCTGGTCATCGGCAGCG
Organism: Saccharothrix variisporea; assembly: GCF_003634995.1. Classification (GTDB taxonomy): domain Bacteria; phylum Actinomycetota; class Actinomycetes; order Mycobacteriales; family Pseudonocardiaceae; genus Actinosynnema; species Actinosynnema variisporeum. Next base: position 3,724,577 of record NZ_RBXR01000001.1, read on the forward strand.
CACAGAGTCTGACCGACTACCGACTGTTACCTCTGATCGAGTACATGTGTTGGAGGTACCCGAGCGTCCAGATCTCCCTGCACTCGCGCAACACCGCCACCAACCTGGCGTCGGTTCGCGAGGGGAGGCTGGACTGCGCGTTCTTCATCGGCCCGGTCGAGGCCCGCGAGGGCTTGGAGACGACCGTGCTGTGCCCGGAACCGCTGGTGATGGTCGCGGGCCCGACCCACGCCCTGACCCGGCGCTCGGTGATCACCGAGGACGAGCTGCGCGGCAGCACGCTCATCCGGGCGGAGAACGGCGCGAGCTACTACGAGCAGTTCGAGCAGGCGCTGGGGTTGCAGGACGCCGAGTCCCGCTCGCCGGTGCTGGCTCTGGATTCGATCGACGCCGCGAAGCGCGCGGTGGCCTCGGGACTGGGGATCTCGTTGATGCCCGAGGTGACCGTCGCGGCCGAACTGGCGGACGGGCGGCTGTGCCGCCTGCCGTGGGTACCCCCGTTCCGGGTGTACACGCAGTTCGCGTGGCGGCAGGACAACTCCACCAACCCGTCGGTGACCGCTCTGGTGTCCGCGGCGGCGCAGGTGGTGAGTGAACAGGTGGCCCAGCCCGCCTGACAAGCACGACCACTGGGGAACGGCCGTTCTTGAGCGCCCAGGCGCGGGTGTGCTCAAGAACGGCACTGGAACAGCGAAAAGCCCTGACCAACCACGTTCGGTCGGCCAGGGCAACCGTCGGGGCGACAGGATTTGAACCTGCGACCCCCCGCTCCCAAAGCGGGTGCGCTACCAAACTGCGCCACGCCCCGGTCCCCACCACCCTATCGCGACAGGCTAAGCTGACCCCGCGCCCACCCCCGTGGACGCGATGCGGGTGTAGCTCAATGGTAGAGCCCCAGCCTTCCAAGCTGGTCATGCGGGTTCGATTCCCGTCACCCGCTCTCTCTCGTCACCGCTGGTAGAGGCCCGTGCAGACCGTCCCTCGTGGACGGTCTTCTGCGTTTTCGGGGGCTTCGCACGCGCTCAGGGCACGGCGGGGTGGGTGAGCAGGTGGTGGAGGTCTTGGGTGAAGGTGCGTAGTTGTTCGCCTGCCTCCACGTCGATGGTGACGGTGGCCTCCCACGGGGTGGGGCGGTGGTGCCAGGTGCGCAGGGTCCACGTCAGGGTTACGTGGTGGCCGGTGTGGGTGGCGGTTACGACGAGGTTGTCGTCGTAGGTCTGCCAGGTTCTGGGGCCTGGCCAGCCCGCGAAGTCGTCGACCAAGGTCTGGAGGAAGCGGCTCAGGGGGTCTGGTTCCATCACGCCCACTGTTACGCCGTGGGCGGTGCAGTGGAGGGTTTCGACGTTGGAGTCGTAGCCGAGGTCTACGCAGATTTCGCGTGAACCGTCGCCGTGGGGGTCTACCGGGTTGCTGAAGGTGATCCACGTGCCGGTTTCGGAGCGCACGGTGACGTGCTCTGGGGGCGGGTGGTCGCAGGGCATGGCCTTCACTCGGGTGGGTGGCGTGGCGGGCGGAATGTTCACGGGGTCGTAGCGTGGGTGGGCATGGTGATGGTGGTGGTGCAAGAGACCGCTGATGATGCCCTTGGCGTTGGGGTGTTGTTGTTCCTGGCCGGGCTTGCGGTGGCGTTGGTGGTGTTGTGGGTGGCTGCCCTCGTTTCCGTGTTGCGGCATCCGCGGTTGACCGGGGGCGGGAAGTTCCTCTGGATCCTGGTGATCTTCGCGTTTCCGCTGCTGGGCAGCATCGGGTGGTTCGTGGCGGGTAAGGACGCCCAGTTGGTGAAGACGCCTGTGGGGCCGCCTGCGTCGACCATGATGTGAGCTATGAGGCTTGATCAGATCGTGGTCGACTGCCGGGAACCTGCTCGGCTGGTGCGGTTCTGGGCCGGGTTGTTGGGTGGTGCCGTGGTCGAGCGGGAGCGTGGGTGGGCGCATGTCGAGCCGCCTGGGTGGCCGCGGATCTCGTTCCAGCCCGTGCCCGAAGGGAAGGTCGCCAAGAATCGGCTGCACCTGGATGTGGGGGTGGACGACATCGCCGTTGCGACGGAGAAGGCGGTGGGGCTGGGGGCTCGGGTGGTGGGTGGGGTGGTCACCGACGAGCAGGGGAGTTTTCAGGTGTTGGTGGATCCCGAGGGCAACGAGTTCTGCCTCGTCATCAGCTAGTGTCGTCAGGCTAAGAGGTGACCGCGCGCCAGAGGGCCTCGCCGAAGCGGATGGCCAGCAGCACCATGAGGAAGCCGATGCCGAAGGTCACCAGGCATCTCAGCACGAGTCGCAGCTTCGCGCGGGTCATCGGCACAGTGTGCGCCCTACGATGCCCTGGTGACCGCGGATTGCGTGTTCTGCCGGATCATCAACGGTGACGCCACAGCACGAGTTGTGCTTGAGACCGACACGGTGTTGGCGTTCCACGACATCAATCCCCAGACGCCGACGCATGTGCTGGTGATCCCCAAGGAGCACTTTCCGGCCGTGGGCGACATGGACCCGACGACGGCGGGCGAGGTGCTGGCGGCGGCGCACCAGGTGGCGAAGGCCGAAGGGGTTGACGAGAGCGGCTATCGGCTGGTGTTCAACACCGGGCCGGACACCGGGCAGACGGTGTTCCACGTGCACTGCCATGTGCTGGGTGGGCGTGAGTTGCACTGGCCGCCGGGCTGACACACGAGCACTATCCGATCGCGGAGGCTACAGAGAGCGCTATCCGGTGGCGGCGGCTACAGAGGTGCGGAGTGCGTGTACCACCGAAAGGTCGCCCTCCACCGACAGTTCCGACTCGGGAACCCGGCCCCACAGCCACAAGTCCACCGCCGACGCCGAACCGGACACCACCGCCGCCGGGTCGGCCGAGGCGCAGAAGTCCACGACCTCCTCGTGCAGCGCCACCGTCCACTCCCTCCCCGGCACGCGGAGGGTGATCGCACGGCCGTCGCAGTGGGCCGCCGGGGGTAAGTGGCAGCCCAGCCACAACCGCAGGACCTCCTCGATGCCGTCCACGGCCAGGGCGTGGTCCAAGGGTGCGGCCAGACCGGCGGCGGCCTGGGCGTCCACGCGGTGCACGGCCGTCTCGTGTGCCATGCGGCGCAACCAGAAGCCGACCGTGCGGTCCCACGGGCACCACGTGGCCGCCGGTTCGGCGGCACGCGTCGGGTCCAGCACGGCGATCAGCGACGCCGCCCCGATCCGGTACCAGTCGACGGGGTCGGCACCGGCCGGGTCCCGCGGCCACTCCCGCGGTCTGCTGCCCCGCGTCACCCACCGCACCACCAGCCGGTGCACCGAACCGACGTGCCGGACCAGGTCGGCCACGGTCATCCCGGGACATCCGGGGACTGGTCGGTCCGGCGGCACCAGGTCCGCGGCCACCGCGAGTGCGGCTGCCTCGGTCCGGAGGGCGCCGCCCAGCGCGTGTGGGTCCACCCGTGCAGCATGTCCGAGCCCGGCCGCCCGACGCGACCCCTGATCGCCGAAAACCCGTTCGCGCGAACCGGCCGCGCGGCGTATGAAGAACGGTCATGGCGCTCACTCTCCGCACGCTCCGGTACGACGAGCTGGCCACCTACCAGCACGTCTTCAACCAGGCCTTCCTCTCCGACAGCGCCGAGGACCGCCTGGAGCGGTGGCGGGACGTCTTCGAGCCCGACCGGCACCACGGCGTCTTCGAGGACGGCGAGCTGCTCGCCGGCGCGGGCATCCAGACCCGGGACATCACGGTGCCCGGCGGCGGGCCGCAGCCGGTCGCGGCGGTCACGGGAGTGGCGGTGAAGCCGGGACACCGCCGGCGTGGCCTGCTCACCAGCCTGATGACCGCCCAGCTGAAAACCCTGCACGACGAGGGTCGCGAGGCGATCGCCGCGCTGTGGGCGTCGGAAGCGGGCATCTACGACCGCTTCGGCTACGGCCTCGCCGCGGAGTTCAACCGCATGTCGGTGCCCGCGAAGGCGGCGTTCCGCCCCGGCGTGACGACCGGCGGCACGCGGCTCCGCGAGGCACCGGCCGCCGAGGCGATGCCGCTGGTCAAGGCGATCTACGACCGGGTCCGGCCGTCCCGCACGGGGTGGCTGAGCCGCGTCGACGCGATGTGGGACCACCACCTCGCCGACGAGGAGCACGACCGCGACGGCCTCACCGCCTACCGGTACGTCCTGCACCCGCACGGCTACGCCGTCTACCGGGTCAAGGGCAACTGGGTGGACCAGGGCCCGCGCAACGAGCTGCACGTCCGCGAGATCGCCGCCGAGACCGACGAGGCCTACGCCGCGCTCTACCGGTACCTGCTCGACCTGGACATGGTCGGCGAGCTGAAGTTCTTCACCGCCTCCGACGACCCTGTCCTGCACCTGCTGGCCGACCAACGGCTCGCGCTGCGGTCGCGGGCGGACTCGCTGTGGGTGCGGGTGGTGGACGTCGACCGGGCGTTGCCGCTGCGGCGCTACCTGTCCGACGTGGACGCCGTGCTGGACGTGCGGGACGCGTTCTGCCCGTGGAACGCGGGCCGGTGGCGGCTGACCGTGAAGGACGGCGAGGCCTCGGTCCGCCGGGTGGACGACGACCCGGACGTCGAGCTGGACGTGCAGGCGCTGGGCGCGGCGTTCATGGGTGGCACGCGCCTGGCCACGCTCGCCCGCGCACAGCGGGTGCGTGAACTCACACCGGGCGCGCTGAACGCCTTGTCACACGCGTTCCTGGGCGACCGCGAGCCCCACTGCCCGGAGGTGTTCTGAGCCCTCCGGGAACCCGGAGCCGCCCGGAAACCGTTGAAAGGGACACAACGCCCGTCGCTGTCCCGGGAGGCCCCTGGTGAACGCCACCATCGTGGTGCTCGTGCTGATCGTCCTGGTCGTGGGCGGCGGGTGGTACCTCGCGAAGACCCGTGCCGCGGCCCGCCAACGGGCCCTGGAGGACGCGCAGGCCGAGGCCCGCCGCTGGGTGGAACGCCTGGGCGGTCAGGTGATGAGCCTGACCGGCACCGACGTCGCCTCCACGCAGGCCCTCGCCGACGCCTCGGAACGCTTCACGGCCGCCGGCTCGCAGATGGAGCAGGCCCGCACGCTGGAGCAGTGCAAGCTTGTCACCCAGACCGCGATGGAGGGCCTGTACTACGTCCGCGCGGCCCGCACGGCGATGGGCATGGACCCCGGCCCCGAGCTGCCCGACCTCAACGGCCAGGGCCGCGCCGGCAAGGTCTCGGAGGACCGCGAGGTCACCGTGCAGGGCCACAACTACGCCGCCTCCCCGCACCCCGGCGCGGGCACGCCGCACTACTACCCCGGCGGCATGGTGGCCGGGCGTCCGGTTCCCCAGGGCTGGTACAGCGAGCCGTGGTGGAAGCCGGCGCTGGTGGCGGGCGTGTGGGGCGTGGGCACGTTCCTGCTGTTCGACGCCATGTTCACCGGGATGGCCGGTGTCGCGATGGCCGACGCCTACTCGGACGGCTACGCGGACGGCATGGCGGCCGACGACGGCGGTGGCGACTTCGGCGGTGACACCGGTGGCGACTACGGCGCCGGGGACTTCGGTGGCGGTGACTTCGGCGGGGACATGGGCGGCGGCATGGACTTCGGCGGCTTCGACATCTAGCCCGAAACGCGTTGCGCGTGCCTCAAGAGCCCGCGCAACGCGCCTTAAACGGACTCGGTCCGCAGCACCGACACAGCGGCACCGCGTGCGCCGAACCACTGCTCCAGTTCCGTCCCGTCGAGCTTCACGCCCGGCAGGACCTCCGCCGGACCCAGGACGGTCCCGCGCATCCCGACGACCGTGGCGTCCACCAGGACCGCGTCCCAGAACGACGTGAGCGCCACCACCGAGCCCGACAGGTCGGCCCGGCTGAAGTCGCACCTGCGGAAGGTCGCGTCGGTCAGGTTCGCACCGCTCAAGTCCGCCTCGGTGAACCTGGCGTCCGTGGCGTCCGCCTTGGTCAGGTTCGCCCCGGCCAGCTTGGCGCGGACGAAGCTCGCGCCCTGGACCTGAGCGCGCACCAGATCGGCTTCCGTCAGGTCGGCGCGGATGAACCGGGCGCCTTCGCAGTGCGCCGCCCACAGCTCGATCCCGCGCAGCACGGTGTCGGCCAGGTTGGCGCGGCTGAACCAGGACTCCACGAACGGTCCGCCGGACAGGTCGGCGCCGCGCAGGTCGAGGTCCAGGGCGTAGAGGGGCTGCGACGGGTCGGCCAGCCACTCCCGGAACGCCTCCACCGCCTCGGCGGACGCGGGCCACCTCGGCGGCTGCCAGGGGTCACGGGTACCAGATGATTCGGTCACCCCAGCCCTCCTTCGCGACGACGGACTTCATGCTCTCGATGGCGGCGGCGTCGGCGTTGCGCGTGTCCATGATGACGTTACGCTGCTTCCTGAACTGGCCTTCGACGACGTCGCGGAACCACTTCTCGGTGTAGCCGTTCTGGTAGGGGCCGCTGTTGCGAACCTTCTCCGCGGTCTCGGGCGGCCAGTCGGAGTGGGCGCCCTTCATGTCCCACTTCTGGCCGTTGGCGTCCACGAAGTCGCCCTGGCCGGGGATCAGTTTGCCGTTGGCGTCCTTGGGCCGCTCGAACGGGCCGTAGCCGCGTTCTTCCAGGTCGAACATCACCCGGGCCTCGTCCTTGGAAGAGGGGCGGATCTTGCCGTTGTGGTCCGGGTCGCGGGCGACGTCGTTGAAGCGCTCCGCGTTCTTCGCCTCCAACTCCTTCAGGTGCTTGTCCAGCGCGGCCTTCTCGGCCGGGGTCAGCTCCGGGTGGGGCTGGGACGGGTCGGTGGGCCGGCGCGGCAGCGCCGGATGCGGGTCGCCGCCGGGGGTCGGGGTCGGGGGCGGGTTGTTGTCGCCGGGCGGCTTGCCCGAGCCGCCGCCGGAACCGTCGGTGGGCGGGGTGGTGCCACCCGAGGTGGGGGTCTCGCCGGGCTTCGGCGGGGTGTCCACGTGCGGGTTGTCGACGCCCGAGGTGTGCGTGGTGCCGCCCGTCTGCGGGGGCTGGGACACCGGTGCGCCGGAGGTGTTGGTGTTGCCGCCCGTGGGTGCGTCGGTGGTGCCCTTCGGCTTCACGTCGGTGTTGCCGGGCTTCTTCACCGGGTCCGGGGCGTGCGGCCCGCCGGGCGCGTCCGGGGCCTTGCGCAACGCCTTCAGGCCCCGCTTGATCAGGTCCCACAGCTCGTCCAGGCGCGACAGCAGCGGGCGCAGCTTGGCGATCGACCGCAGCAGCAGGGTGATCTTGTCGCCGATCTTCGCGACCCACTTGGCGATGATCGAGGTGGCCGCCGCCACCACGTGCGGCGTGGCGAAGCCCAGGGTCACGGCCTCCTCGGCCAGCCACTGCGGGATGCGGGCGACCAGCGTGGCCACGCACTCGGCGATCAGGTCCCGGACCAGGCCGCGCACGGTGCCGACCAGGACGCCGCTGACCTCCACGACCGAGCTGATGATCGCGGCGCAGTTGGCGGCGGCGGTGATGTGCTGGGACTGGTTGGTCACCGACGTGCGGTAGGCGTCCGCGGCGGGACCGGTCCACCCGGCCGTGCCGCGGGTGGTCTCGGCGGTCAGGTCGCCGCCCGCCCGGTTCACCGCCTGGGACACGTTCTGCCACGTCTTGGCGTAGGCCGCGATCTGGTCGCTGTCGCCGGCCAGCCAGTTCAGGGCGTCGCGCAACGGCCCGATGTGCTCGATCAGCCACGACACCGCGGAGGCGATGAGCGAACCGAACGGGTCCAGGACGAACGACAGGGCTTCCAGGCCGGTGCCGGCCAGCCCCAGCCCGCCCTCGATCCACGAGCCGTTCTGGACGCCGTTGTAGAGGTCCACGGCCGACTCGACGATGCCGATGCCGGTGTAGGACTTGGTGGAGTCCTCGCGCGGCGCGACCAGCGGGTTGTTCATCAGGCGCCGCCCGCGAACGGGCGCGCGTTGCTCTGCTCGACGGCGTCGTAGTCCGCGGCGGTGCGCCGGACGCCGGCGATGGTCTCGGCGACCGACCCGGCCACCTCGGTCAGCGACGCCACGCCGGCGTTGGCGATGAACACCATCATCGGCGGCAGCATCGAGCACGTCTTGCCGTAGGCCGAACCGGACAGGCTGACCTGGCGGGCGGCGTCCACCGCCTGGTTCAGCTGGTCCTCCACGCCGCGCAACCGGTCGGCGTGGCCACGTAACTCGTCGGCGACGACCTGGTAGCCGCTCACGCACACCCCCTACTCGGTGACGGCGGGACCATCCCAGTCCTCGTCGTCCTGGACGGGCCGCCGCACGGGCGGCGGAGGCGCCGACGGCCGCACCTGCTCCGCCCAGGGCGGGGTGTCGGGCGCCGGCTCGGGGAAACGCTGCCGGTACGACGAGACGAGCGCCTCGGCGGTTCCCGGCTCGTCCACGCCCACGGACGTGACGATCTCGGACACCGCGCCCGCGATGCGGGACTGGGCACGGCGGATGGTCGCCATGATCGAGGCGGCGAGCGTCGCACCGGACACCTCACGCGCCTTGTCGGAGATCTCCAGGTGCTGCAACGCCCCGGACGCGCCCACGGACAGCCGCACGAGCCCATCGCGCGACACCTCGTGCACGACGACCTCGGCCACCTGGTTGCTCACCTGCTGGTACTTCTCCGCCTTGGCCGCGACGCCGGCCACCCACCGGGCGATCTCCTGCTCCGTGCGGACCTCGTCGCCGCCGAACACGGGTTCGGTCACCACGTGCCCCCTCTCCTGCACCGGTGATCGTTCCGGGGCGGGGTTGCGTTAGCTCGCGCAGGCCCAGCAGTGTCCAGCAAGGCGCCCTCACCCGGGAACCCCCTGCCGAGCCGCACCCGACACTCCCCTTTCCGCGATTAGCGCGACTTTCCGCTCTTCGACGCGCGAAGCGCGGCTTTCGTGTGTGGTGGTCCCAACCACAGGTGGAGGGCCTCGGTTCCCCCGCCGTATGGCCTGCCCGAAGGGCTACCACATTTTGGGTCGGGTGCAGCCGAAAGTTTTGCGAGGAACGAGCAAAAGTTTTAGCGGCACCCGGCCCAAAATGTGGTTGGCTCCGCCAGGCCATACGGCGGGGGAACCGACGCCCTTCACCCCCCGCTGGCGGCCTGCCGCGCGGCGAGCGCCGCTTTTGATCTTTTGATCTTTCGAGCGCTTCGCGCGTACCAGCGCGAAGCGCGTTCGGCTTGAGAGCGAAGCGTTCAGTTCAAAGCTCTTAAAAGCGAAAAGCGCCTCGCCGGCGGGCAGGCCACCAAAGATGACTCAACTGCAACGGCGGGGGCTTCTTGCTTCTGCCATCTCCGTATGGCCTGGCGGAGCCTACCACATTTTCCAGGGGTTGCCGCTAAAACTTTTGCTCGTTCCTCGCAAAACTTTCGGCTGCAACCCCTGGAAAATGTGGTAGCCCTTCGGGCAGGCCATACGGAGATGACAAAAGCAAGAAGCCCAAGTTGGGTTGTGTCCTCACCGGTGGACTGCCACCCGGCAAAGCGGGTGGACTGCCGACTCGCCGGCTTCGCCGAAGGCTGCGCGCGAGGGTGTTGGCGGCAGGGGTTAGGACGGTTGGCACCCCGGGCACCAGAACAGGTTGCGGCCCGCCAGGTCCGCCATCGCCACCGGCGTGCCGCAGACCAGGCACGGGAGACCGGCGCGGCGGTAGACGTAGACCTCGCCGCCGTGACGGTCTTGGCGCGGCGCGCGGCCGGTGGCCTCCGGTAGGTGCTCTGGGCGGACGGTGTCGATGCGGCCGATCTTCACGCCGGCGCGCATGAGCACCACCAGGTCCGACCACAGCTCGCCCCACAGCGCGTGGTCGATGCGGTGGCCCGCGGTGAGTGGGTGGATGCCGTGGCGGAACAGGACTTCCGCTCGGTAGACGTTGCCGACACCGGCCAGCACGGCCTGGTCCATCAGGAGCACGCCGATGGACTGGCGGGACTTCGAGATCTTGGCGAACGCGCGGTCCGGGTCGGCGTCGCGGCGCAGCGGGTCCGGGCCGAGGCGGGTGCGCAACGCCCTGACCTCGGCGTCGGTCAGCACCTCGCAGCGGGTCGGGCCGCGCAGGTCGGTCCAGTGGGTTTCGCCGACCAGGCGCATCCGGACCTGGCCGACCGGGTCGACCACGGGGTGCTCGAACTCGGTGAACGTCCCGTACAAGCCCAGGTGGACGTGGACCGTCGCGTCCGGGCCGTAGACGTGGAACAGGTGCTTGCCGTGCGCTTCGGCTTTCCGCAGCACCTGACCGTCCACAGTGGACGCGCTGAACCGGCCCTGCGGACTGGTCACCTCGACCGCCCGACCGGCGTAGCGGCGCTGGTGCAGGCGGGCGAGGCGGTGGAGGGTGTGGCCTTCAGGCATCGAACGGCACCACCGAGCACAGGTGGGTGCGCACGACGGTGCTGGAGTCGCGGCGCAGGAGTTCGCGTGCGAGTGGCACCGCTCGCGCGCGGTCGTGCTTGGCCAGGACGGCGCACAGGTCCGCCAGCTGGAGGGCCAGGTGGAAGCCGGCGGAGCCGAACCGCGGGGCCTTCGGCGTCGGGAACGTGCGCATGGGCCTCAGCGCGGGCGGGACGGCGGAAGGCGGTGGGACGACGGTGCAGACCGGCTTGGGGACGGCCGGGACGGTCCACGCGTCGGCGGGCCGGGTCAGGCCGCGCTCGACCACGGCCGCGAGGTCCGGGGCGAAGGACTCGTCGTCGGCCGCGCGGGCGAGCTGCCAGCCGAAGTACAGCTGGTCGGCCTTGTCGACCATCGCCCGCAGGACGCGCCGGCGGTCGGGTTCGGCGATGTCGGGCACGAACCGCGCGCCGTCGGCGACCGCCTCGGCCAGGGCGGGGAAGGTGAGGTCGCGGCCGGCGGCGTCGGTGAGCATCCCGTGCCACGGCGACCCGCGGCCCTGCTCGACCGTCGCCGCCACCACCGGGTACACCGGGGCGTGGCCCCACGCCGTGAGCGCCAGCAGGGCCAGGTAGCGGTGGTAGCGGGAGGCGGCGTCGTCGACCAGGACGGACCGCAGCCCCGGCACCCGTTCCAGGTACCGGGGCTCGTCGGCCGCCGCGTGGATGACCGTCTCGGGGTCCGGTAACCGGGCGCCGTCGAGGTCGGTGAAGAGCAGGTCGCGGATCATCGGGTGATCAGGGCAGCGGCGGGGCTTCGTGGGTGCGCTCGTAGTCGCTCAGGATGGCGATCCGGCGCGCGTGGCGCTCCTGCCCGGAGAACGGGGTGGCCAGGAACGCCTCGACGATCTCGACCGCCTCCTCGGTGGTGTGCATCCGCGCGCCCAGGCCGATGAGCTGGGCGTCGTTGTGCTCGCGGGCCAGCTTCGCGGTCTCCACGCTGTAGGCCAGCGCGGCGCGGGCGCCGGGCACCTTGTTGGCCGCGATCTGCTCGCCGTTGCCGGAGCCGCCGATCACGACGCCCAGGCTGCCCGCGTCGGCCACCACGCGGCTCGCCGCCTCGATGCAGAACGGCGGGTAGTCGTCCTCGGCGTCGTACTCGGCCGGACCGACGTCCACCACGTCGTGGCCGGCGGCGGCAAGGTGCTTCGCGAGGTGGGCCTTCAGCTCGAAGCCCGCATGGTCGGATCCCAGGTAAACGCGCACGTCCGGGGAGTCTGCCATCCTTGGGCAGGTGTTCGGACAAGAGGGTTCCCAGCTCAGGCTGGAGTGGGGCGACGAGGGCGTCACGGCGCTGGGTGGGCTGTGCGCCGTGCTCGTGATCGTCGACGTGCTGTCCTTCAGCACCGCCGCCGACATCGTCGTCGGTCGGGGTGCCGCCGTGCGGCCCGTGCGCTGGACCGACCGGGAACGCGCGGCCCGACCCGCCGACCCGACGTGGTCGCTGCGCCCGTCGTCGCTGGTGGAGATCCCGGCCGGCACGCTGCTGGAACTGCCGTCCCCGAACGGCGCCACGCTGTGCGACCTGGCCGGGGCCACCGGGTCGGTCGTGCTGGCGGGGTGCCTGCGCAACGCGCGGGCCGTGGCGCTGGCGGCCCGAGAGCTGGCGCAGGGCGGGCCGATCGGTGTCGTGCCGGCGGGCGAGCGGTGGGGCGTGGACATCAACAGCCCCAAGACCGCCCACCGCGGCCCGTTGCGGCCGGCGGTCGAGGACCTGCTGGGTGCGGGCGCGGTGATGGCGTCGCTGCTGGGGTACGGCGGGGCGTCGGTCGAGGCGTGCGTGGCGGCGGAGATGTTCGCGCGGGCCTCGGTGGAGGACGTCATGGCCGGGTGCGTGTCCGGGCGGGAGCTGGTCGCGGCCGGTCACGCGGGGGACGTGGAGCTGGCCTCGCAGGTGAACGTGAGCACCGCCGTGCCCCGGCTCGTGGACGGCGTCCTGCGGGCCTGATCAGGTGTTGCGGCCGATCCACGCGGCCAGTTCCACGCGGTTGGTCACGCCGGCCCTGGTGAAGATCGCGGTCAGGTGGTTCTCCACGGTGGAGACCGACAGGTGCAACGTGGTGGCGATCGCGTGGTTCGGGTGACCGGCCGCGACCAGCAGGGCGATCTCCCGCTGCCGGGTGGTCAGGTCCGCCAGGGCCGCGCGTCGGGACAGCGGGCGCAGGGCCAGGTCGTGGACGGCGTCGCGGTCGGTGAGGGTCGTGCCGCGTTCGTAGGCCGCCTGGAAACGGTCCTCGCCCAGCATGTCGGACACCGTCTTCCTGGCCTTTTCGCGTTGCCGGCCGAAGGGGACCAGGCCGCCGATGGCCACGCCGGTCGCCCGTTGGAGGCTCACGGCCGCGCCCAGCAGTTCCGCCGTCGACTCCAGCACGCCCGACGCCGACGGGTCCTGCTCGGCCAACGCCGCCAGGGCCCAGGCGATGGCCTCGCAGGACCACGTGCTGCCCCACTGCTCCCGCAGCTCCACCTGGGTCTCCAGGCTCTCGCGGAACCACGCCGCCGCCCGCGCCGGGTCGCCGTGCCGGAGCGGGACCAGGCCGCAGGCCCACCGCGCCCAGCTCGCCGCCCAGGTCGCGCCGGCGGTCTCGGCGTCGGTCAGGCAGTCCTCGGTGGCGGCGGTGCCGGTGGCCTCGTCGCCGTGGAAGCCCGCGGCGAGGGCCCGGATGAGCTTGAACTGACCCCGGTCGCCCGGCGAGTCGGCCAACCGGACGGCCCGGTCCAGCAGGTCGATGCCGCGCGGGTCGTCGGAGACGAGGGTGGCGCAGGCGCCTTCGAGGAAGACCACGGGAGCCACCTCGGCGGGGCCGACCAGCTCGCGGCAGTGGGCGAGGGCGGTCCGGGCGGTGGGCTGGGAGCCCTGGCAGAGGGCGATCCAGCCGAGCATCGCGGTCGCGCCGACGCGTTCCGGGGACGGGCGGACCGGGGCCAGGTCCAGCAGGGTGGACAGCCACGTGCGGAACTCGCCGAGCAGGGCGTGGAAGAACTGCACGCGCAGGCGGGACAGGTCGGTCAGCAGGCCCAGGCCCAGTTCGGCGCGGTCCGGGGTGGTGGCGCAGTGGTTGAGGGCGGCGCGGAAGTTGGGCATCTCGTCGTGGGCCGCGCGGAGCAGGGTGACCTCGGCCGGCGAGTACCAGTCGGCCGCGCAGCGGGCGGCGAGGGCGCGGAAGTACCGGCTGTGGGCGTCGCGGACGCGGTCCTGCTCACCCAGGGCGGCCAGGCGGCGGCGTCCGTGTTCGCGGATCGGTTGCAGCTGGTGGTAGCGGCCGTCGTGACCGGCGTTGACCAGGGACTTCGCCACCAGGTCGGCCAGGAGGTCCACGACGTCGTGCCGGGCGATGCCGTCGCCCGAGCAGACCTCCTCGACGGCGTGCAGCGAGAACCCGCCGGCGAACACGGAGATGCGGGCCAGCAGGCGCTGCTGCTCGGGTGAGCACAGGGCGTAGGACCAGTCGAGGGTCTGTTCCAGCGTGCGGTGGTGGCTGCGGACGCGGCGGGTCCGGGTGGTGAGCAGGCGACCGCCGTCCAGGCGGTCCAGGACGTCACGCGGGGCCATGCCGCCGCCCAACCGGACGGCGATCAGCTCCAGGACGAGGGGCAGGCCGCTGGACCACTCCACCAGCTCGGCGAGCGCGGCCCGGTCGGCGGCGGGCGTGCCGTGGTGCCCGGCTGCCTCGGCGCGACGCAGCAGGAGGCGCATCGCGTCGGAGTCGGCCCCGCCGTCGAGGGACAGCGGCGGCACGACGACGGTCCGCTCTCCCGCGATGCCCAGGTGGTGCCGGCTGGTGGCCAGCACGCGCACGGCGGGCGCCTCCTCCAGCAGCACCGCGCACAGGTCGCCCGCCGCGTCGGCCAGGTGCTCGCAGTTGTCCAGCACGAGCAGCAGTTCGCGGTCCCGGACGTGGTCCAGCAGCACGTCCACGGGGTCGGCGCTGGACTGGTCGGTGATGCCCACCGCGTGCACGACCGCCCGGTGCAGCTCCTCGGGCCGGGTCGCGTCACCCAGCCGCGCCACCGCCACGTCTCGGCACCGCTCGTCGCGGTGCCGGCGGGCGACCTCGAGCGCGAGCACGGTCTTGCCGACGCCGCCGGGGCCCGCGAGCGTCACCACCCGGTCCGGGCCGAGCAGGTGACCGGCGGTCGTCGCGACCAGCGCGTCCCGCCCGACCAGCTCGGTCACGGGTGCGGGCAGACCGGTCCGCGTCCGTCCTGTCGTCATCGTCCCCCCACCGCCTCCCAGGAGGCCGACCCCGGAGCTTAGGGGACCCCCCGGGTGGCCGGAGTGCGGAGTTCCCGGGTACCGGCGGGCGGGCCCGGACGGGAAAGTGGGCCCGTTCCTCTCCCGAGGACAACGAACGGTCGTGCCCGCGGTGACTGGCTCTCCCCAGCGCTCTGCCCGGCGCGGCCGAAGGGGGGCTGTCGTCGGGGTCCAGCGCGGGCCGTCCCAACCCGCCGGACCCCGATCGACACCTCACCGCTGGACGGACTTGACCTCGGTGAACTCGTCCAGCCCGAACCGCCCGAACTCGCGCCCGTTGCCGGACTGCCGGTAGCCGCCGAAGGGCGCGCTGGTGTTGAACGCGGCCCCGTTGATGTCCACCTGACCGGTGCGCAAACGCTTGGCGACGGCCAGCGCGCGGTCGGCGTCGGCGGAGAAGACCGCGCCGCCCAGGCCGTAGACGGTGCTGTTGGCGATCCGCACGGCGTCGTCCTCGTCGGCGTACGGCATGACCGACAGGACCGGCCCGAAGATCTCCTCCTGCGCGATCGCCATGTCCGGCGTGACGTGCCCGAACACCGTCGGCGTCACGTAGAAGCCCCGGTCGGTGGGCCGCTCGGGGCCGCCCTGGGCCAGGGTCGCGCCCTCCTCGACCCCACGCCGGACGTAGCCGACGACCCGGTCGCGCTGGGCGGCGGACACCGCCGGGCCGAGGCGGGTGGTGGCCAGCGCCGGGTCACCCGGCTCGTACTTGGCGGCAGCGGCGGCGGCGATCTCCAGGGCCTCGTCGTGCCGGGACGCGGGCACCAGCAGCCGGGTCCACGCGCTGCACGCCTGGCCGTTGTTCATGAACGCGTTGGCCGCGCCGATCTTCACCGCGCGGCCCAGGTCGGCGTCGTCCAGCACGACGTTGGCCGACTTGCCGCCCAGCTCCAGCGCCACCCGCTTGACCGTCTCGGCGGCCAGCGCGGCGACCCGGCGACCGGCCCGCGTGGACCCGGTGAACGACACCATGTCCACCAGCGGGTGCGCGGCCAGCGCCTCGCCGACCACCGGCCCCGTGCCGTGGACCAGCGAGAACACGCCGTCCGGCACGCCCGCCGCACCCAGCACCTCGGCCAGCAGGTCCGCGGTGAACGGCGCCAGCTCGCTCGGCTTGAGCACGACCACGCTGCCCGCGGCCAGCGCCGGCACGACCTTGGCCACCATCTGCTGGAGCGGGAAGTTCCACGGCGTGATCGCGCCGACCACACCCACGGGCTCGCGCAGGACCAGCGAGTTGCCGATCTCCTCACCCGCGAAGTAGCCGTCGTCCAGCGCGTCGGCCACGCCGCGGGCGATCCCGACCGGGTTCGGGACCTGCACCTTCCGGGCGAACGTGATGGGCGTGCCCATCTCGGTGGTCATGGTCGAGGCCAGGTCCTCGGCCCGCGCCTCCAGCTCGTCGGCGATCCGCCGGACCAGCTTGGCGCGTTCCTCCACCGGGGTCGCCGCCCAGTCCTCGAAAGCGGCGGAAGCCCTGGTCACAGCGTTGTCCACGTCCTGCGGGGTACCGGGGCGGACGGTGCCGACGACCTCTTCGGTGGCCGGGTTCACGACCTCGATCATGACGCTCCTGTGACACTCTGAGGCGATTTCTGCCCCAGAGTGTCACATCGACCGGGTCAGGAGAAGTCCAGACCCCCGGTCCGGGTGCGCTTCAGCTCGAAGAACTTCGGGAAGCTCGCCAGCGCCACGGCGCCGTCGAACACCTTCAGGGCGTCCTCGCCGCGCGGGATGGCGGTCAGCACCGGGCCGAAGAACGCCACGCCGTCGATGTGGATGGTCGGGGTGCCGACGTCCTCGCCCACCGGGTCCATGCCGCGGTGGTGGCTGGCCTTGAGCTCCTCGTCGTAGTCGGTCGAGTGGGCGGCCTCGGCGAGCTCGGCGGGCAGGCCGACCTCCTCGAGCGCCTGCTTGATGACCACGTCGTAGTCCTTGTTGCCCTCGTTGTGGATGCGGGTGCCGAGGGCGGTGTAGAGGTCGCGCAGGACGTCGTCACCGTGGTGCTTGGCGGCGGCGATGGCCACCCGCACCGGGCCCCACGCCTTGTCCAGCAGCTCCCGGTACCCGGGGTCCAGGTCACGGCCCGAGTTGAGCACCGACAGGCTCATCACCCGGAAGTTCAGGTCCAGGTCACGCTGCTTCTCCACCTCCAGGATCCACCGGGACGTGATCCAGGCGAAGGGGCAGACCGGGTCGAAGTAGAAGTCGACCTTGGTGGGTGCCGACATGTCGGGTGTCTCCTCGTGTGCTCGTGCGGCGGTCCGCCGCGGCGGCGTCCTCCAGGTCCAACCCCGCGACTCGACGGAGTCTTCCCTCGGACGCCAGTCCACTTCTGTCCGTCCCACGTGATTGGATGCGACTGTCGTGTTCACCGACACGACACTTCTCCCCGTTCCGACGACGTCGGCGCCCGGCAGACGAGGGCGTCGGCAGACGAGGTGACCAGTGGCGGCACCCAACCTGACCCGCGACCAGGCGCAGCAGAGGGCTGCGCTGCTGGAAGTCGACTCCTACCGGATCGAGCTGGACCTGACCGACGGCGGCGGCAAGCCCGGCTCGGAGGTGTTCCGCTCGACCACGACGGTCTCCTTCCGCAGCCGCACCCCGGGCGCGTCGACGTGGGTCGACATCGTCGCCGCCACCGTGCACCGCGCGGTGCTCAACGGGGTCGAGCTGGACGTGTCCGGCTACCGCGAGGAGGACGGCATCCCGCTGACCGACCTGAGGGAGGTCAACGAGCTGACCGTCGAGGCCGACTGCCGGTACATGAACACCGGCGAGGGCCTGCACCGGTTCGTCGACCCGGTGGACGGCGGCGTCTACCTGTACTCGCAGTTCGAGACGGCCGACGCCAAGCGCATGTTCGCCTGCTTCGACCAGCCGGACCTCAAGAGCGTCTACACCATGACGGTGACCGCGCCCACGGACTGGAAGGTCATGTCCAACGCGCCGATCGAGTCCACTGTGGACGGTGTCGGCGGCGCGGACAAGCACGTCTTCGAGACCACCAAGCCGATGTCGACCTACCTGGTCGCGCTGGTGGCAGGCCCCTACGCCGAGTGGCGCGACGAGTACGTCGAGGGCGAGACCACGATCCCGCTGGGCATCTACTGCCGCGCCTCGCTGGCCGAGCACATGGACGCCGAGCGGCTGTTCACCGAGACCAAGCAGGGTTTCGGCTTCTACCACAAGGCGTTCGGGGTCAAGTACCCGTTCGGCAAGTACGACCAGTGCTTCGTGCCGGAGTTCAACGCGGGCGCCATGGAGAACGCGGGCTGCGTGACGTTCCTGGAGGACTACGTCTTCCGCAGCCGCGTCACCCGCTACCTCTACGAGCGGCGCGCGGAGACCGTGCTGCACGAGATGGCGCACATGTGGTTCGGCGACCTGGTCACCATGCGGTGGTGGGACGACCTGTGGCTCAACGAGTCCTTCGCCACCTGGGCGTCGGTGCTGGCGCAGGCCGAGGCCACCGAGTACCGGCAGGCGTGGACCACGTTCGCCAAGATCGAGAAGTCGTGGGCGTACCGGCAGGACCAGCTGCCCTCGACGCACCCCGTCGCGTCCGACATCCCGGACCTGCAGGCGGTCGAGGTCAACTTCGACGGCATCACCTACGCCAAGGGCGCGTCGGTGCTCAAGCAGCTCGTGGCGTACGTGGGGCTGGACAACTTCCTCGCGGGCCTGCGGGTGTACTTCGGCAAGCACGCGTGGGGCAACGCGACCCTGGCGGACCTGCTGTCGGCGCTGGAGGAGGCGTCCGGGCGGGACCTGTCGTGGTGGAGCGCGCAGTGGCTGGAGACCACCGGCCTGAACCTGCTGCGGCCCAAGTTCTCCGTGGACGCTTCCGGCAGGTTCACGGAGTTCGCGGTGCTGCAGGGCGGTGCCCGGCCGGGTGCCGGCGAGCTGCGCACGCACCGGCTGGCGATCGGGATCTACGACGCCGACTCGTCCGGGAAGCTGGTGCGGACGCACCGGGTCGAGCTGGACGTGGACGGCGAGCGCACCGAGGTGCCCGAGCTGGTCGGCGTGCCGCGCGGCAAGCTCGTGCTGGTCAACGACGACGACCTGACCTACTGCACCATGCGGCTGGACAGCGACTCGCTGGCGTCCCTGATCGACCACATCTCCGACATCGCCGAGCCGCTGCCGCGGACGCTGTGCTGGTCGGCGGCGTGGGAGATGACCCGCGAGGCCGAGCTGAAGGCGCGCGACTTCGTCAACCTGGTGCTGGGCGGCCTGCACGCGGAGACCGAGGTCGGCGTCGTGCAGCGGCTGCTGCTGCAGGCCCAGACCGCGCTGTCGTCCTACGCGGACGCGTCGTGGCGGGACGAGGGCTGGCGGCGGTTCACGGCGAAGACGCTGGAGCTGGCCCGGTCGGCCGAGCCGGGGTCGGACCACCAGTTGGCGTTCGTCAACGCGCTGGCGGGTTCGGTGCTGGCGGAGTCGGACCTGGCGGTCGTGCGCGGTTGGTACGACGGCACCGACGTGCTGCCGGGCCTGGACGTGGACACCGACCTGCGCTGGCGCCTGCTGTCCGCCCTGGTCGCCCACGGCGCCGCGGACCTGCCCGAGATCGCGGCCGAGGAAGAACGCGACCCCACCGCCACCGGCCGCCGCCGCGCCGAGTCCGCCCGCGCCCTGCGGCCCACGTTGGCGGCCAAGGAAGAGGCCTGGGACCGGGCGGTGAACGACGACGAGCTGCCGAACGCGGTCAGCGAGGCGATCGTGGGGGGCATCCAGCACCCGGGCCAGAAGGAGCTGCTCCAGCCGTTCGTGGCGCGGTACTTCGCCGACGTGGCGGACGTGTGGGAGCGGCGGTCGTCGGAGCGGGCGCAGTCGGTGGTGATCGGCCTGTTCCCGTCGTGGTCCATCTCCCAGGAGACGGTGGCGGCGGCGGACACGTGGCTGGCCGAGGAACGGCCCCCGGCCCTTCGCCGGCTGGTGTCGGAGGGCCGCGCGGGCATCGTGCGCGCCCTGGCCGCCCAGGAGTTCGACCGGTCCTGAGGTCTCAGTGGGACGCGGGTGGCACAGCTCGACGCCACCCGCGTCTTACATTCGGTAGTACACTCCGTCGTATGGGCACGATCACATTCCGGCCCGACGCTGAGACCGAGCGGGCGCTGGACGAGCTGACCGCCGGTGGCCAGAGCGCTTCGGCGGCGATCCGCGAGGCATTGCTGCTGGCCGCCCGGGTGCGACGCGAGGAGCAACTGCGCGAAGAAGCCCTCAGCTTGGCCGCCGACCCCTCCGACGCGGCCGAGGCGCGTGCGGTGCTCGCCGACATGGAGTCCCTGCGTGCGTGGTGAGGTCTACCGGCTGCGCGCGCGCAAGGACGCTCGCGGCCACGAACAGCAGGGTGCCCGGTACGCGGTGGTGGTGCAGTCGAGCGCGCTGCCGTTGAGCACGTGGCTGGTGGCCCCGACGTCCACTTCGGCGCGGGCGGCGTCCTTTCGACCCGAGGTCGAGGTGAACGGGCAGCAGACGCGCGTGCTCGTGGAACAGACGGCCGCGGTCGACCCGCAGCGGCTGGGCGACCTCGTCGGACGGCTCTCACTGCACGAGATGACCGAGGTCGACGCGGCACTGCGGGTCGTACTCGACCTCTGAGCACTCGGTCGAGGGTTGTCCACTTTCCGTACTGAACGAGCTTCACTCAGTCACCGGTGTCGGTAGCCTCTTCCGGTGGCTGAGATCATCACCGCCGTCGCTGCCCTGTTATGGCCCTTGATCGTGCTGACCCTGCTGGTCACCTTCCGGCGTCCGCTGCGCGAGGTCGTGCACTCCGCCAAGCACCGCGAGGTGACACTGGAGGTCGGCGGTCAGCTCGTGACACTGGGCAAGCTCAACGAGGTCCAGAACTCCACAATCGCCGACCTCCAACGGCAGATCGGCACGCTCAAGGCCGAACTGGAGGCCAAGGACGTCATCGAGGAGGACCGGGCCGAGCACGCCGAGGTGGATGGCGTCGCGGGGTGGTCCGCCCCGCTTGCCGTGCTGTGGGTGGATGACCACCCGGAGAACAACGTCCTCCAGGTCGAGCAGTTGCGGCGGAACGGGGTGCGCGTCGACCTCGTGACGTCCACAGCCGAAGGGGTGGCGAGGTTCGAGAAGGGGCGTTACAGGGCGGTCGTCACCGATCTCGCCCGCCACGAGAACGGCACGATGGTCACCGACGCGGGGCTGCGTCTCGTGCGGGCGCTGAAGGCACTGGACCCGGCCGTCCCCATCGCCGTCTACGGCGGTTGGCGGGCCGTGGAGGTGGCCGACGCCCTCAAGGCGGCGGGTGCCGGCATCGTCACCGACTCCCCGTTCGTGCTCTCCGAGTTCCTGCGCGAACGCGAGCTGCTCTGAGCACGACGAAGGCCGCGCCCACCGGGGACGCGGCCTTCGGGTGACGTGGGGTCAGGAGCGCGGGGCGCTGCCGGCCTGGTCGGTGAGCATGCGGAGGCCGCTGAGCAGGCCGCCGGCGATGTCGCCCTCCTTGAAGGACGCGACCATGCTCATCACCGCGAGCTTGGCGCCGCGGTCCGCGAGGCGGCGGTGGGACTCCTCGCCGGTCACGATCTCGACCGCGCGCTCGCCCGGGGACACGGCCACCAGGACCGCGTGGGACGGGCGCGGGGTCGTCGAGTGCAGTTCCTCGGCGCGGGCGCGGGTGTCGGAGCCCAGTTCGCCCAGGTAGACGCTGAAGTCCAGGCCCGTCGTGCGGCTGGCCAGGGTCAGCGCCTCGTCCAGGCTCGCCAGCTGCACCGGCGTGAACGGCAGGCTCGGCGGGTGCGGCTCGTACATCTTCGCCGCGGACACCCGTCCGCTGTTGGTCACGACCGCGCCCACCGGGAGGTCGGCCGGGTCGACGCGGGCGACGTGGCTACCAGTTGCCACGGGCACCTCCCCTTGCGGTCGGGCCCGACGCCGGGCTCGACTCGACGTGGTGGTCAGCGTTCAGCCCCGCGGGGTTCGCGCTCCACCACACGGGCGCGTAGTTCCACTCCTGGCCCGGGCGGTACCGCGGGATGCGGGTGGCCTTCGGCCTCAGCGTCAGTAGCGTGATCACGCCGTAGATGGCCAGCGGGATCAGCGCGAAGACGAGCACGGTCTCCACGATGGTCACGGCGGTTACGGTAACCGATCGACCGGGTCACGTCCGGGCGAGGGGGCGTGCGATCGCCACGGCCGTCAGCACGACCGCCCCGCCCGCCACCAGGTACACCACCCCGAGCGTCGTCGCGGCGGCCAGCGGACCCGCCAGACCGGCCCCGATCGGCGACAGCCCCCACGCCAGCACCCGGTACGCACTGGTCACCCGACCCATCATCGGCACGGGCGTCAGCCGCTGCCGCCGGGTCGCGGACAGCACGTTCCACCCGGCCGACGCGAGCCCGAAGCAGAACGCCGCCACGACCGCCACCGGCAGCCACGGCACCCCGCCGAACACCGCGAACGCCACCCCGAGCAACGCCAGCGCGCCCACCATGACCGGGGCACCGCCGAGCCGGGCCGCGAGCCGCGGGCTCAGCCGCGCCCCGGACAGCGCGCCCAACGACATCACGACCACCAGCCACGGCACCCACTCCTCGGGCAGCCCCAGCACGGTGATCGAGTACAGCGCCAGCATCGCGTTGACCGCCGCCGCGCACACCGCCGTGATGCCCACTGAGAGCACCAGCACCCGCAGGCCGGGGTCGCGGAACAGGAACGCCACGCCCTCGGTGAACTGCCCGCGCAACGCCTGGGGTTCCGGCTGCCGCGCCACCTCCGGCACCCGTGCCACGAGCGCCCCGGCCACGACGAACGTGAGCGCGTCCAGGGCGAAGCACGCGGCCGGGTGCCACCAGAACAGCAGGCTGGCCGCGAGCGGGCCGACCAGGTCCATGCCGAGGGTCTCGGCGGTCACGAACCGGCTGTTGGCGACCTCCAGGTCGGCGGGGCCGGCGAGCTCGACCAGCAGCACCTGGGACGCGCTGTCCGCGAACGTCTCCGCACTGGTGAGCAGGAACCCGATCGCGCACAGCACGACAACGCCGGCTCTATCTGTGAACACGGCCCACGCCAGCAGCGCCGTCACCAGAGCGCGGAAGGCGTGCGCGACGGCGACCACGAGCCGCGGCCGCCACCGGTCGACCAGGACACCCGCCGGGAGGGCCACCAGCAGCCACGGGAGGACCACCGCGACGGCCACCGCGGAGGCGGCGAGCGGGCTGCGGGTGCTGACGGCGGTGTAGAGCGGGAGGGCGACCGTGCGGACCCCGTCACCCACCAAGGACGTGATCCACGCGCCCGTCAGCAGGCGGAACGCCGGCGTGTGGACGCCCTGGGCACCTGTCGACCGTTCCAAGCGCGTGAACCCGTCTGTGATCTGGACGACTCTCGACCAGACCTCACGTTACGCACGGTGTCCATGGTGCCGGAAAGTAGTAACCGAACGGTTCTACTGTCGCAGTGAGTACACCCTTCCGGACTTCCCCCGGAAGGAGGCGAATGGCGGCCGGTTTGGCGTCTTGTCCTCCGCCCACTCGGCTTCTAGCTTTTCACCTGTACGGGTCTTGCGCATCCGTTTCCGGATACTAATTCCCGCCCGATGAGTCTCGGAGGACACGACATGTACACCACGAGCCGCGCCCAGGTTGCCGCCCTCACCCTTTCGTCGTACACCCAAACGGACGAGTCGGTTACGCCTGTTCAGCTCCCCACCGTGACCTCCAAGTCGGTGCGCATCACCGGGCGGGACTCCGTTCGGATTACGTCGAGGGACTCCGTTCGGATCACGGCACGCGACTCGGTTCGGATCACGGCGCGGGACTCCGTGCGGATCACCGGGCTGCTCGACTCGGTGCGCATCACGGCTCGGGACTCGGTCCGGATCACCGCTTCGGTGCGGATCACGGCCCGGGACAGCGTGCGCATCACCGCGCGTGACTCCGTCCGGATCACCGCGCGGGACAGCGTGCGCATCACCGCCCGGGACTCGGTGCGCATCACCGCACGCGACTCGGTGCGCATCACGGCGCGGGACTCGGTGCGCATCACCGCGCGGGACAGCGTCCGGATCACGGCACGCGACAGCGTCCGGATCACCGCCACCCAGGACGACCTCGCCCTCGCCGCCTGAGCCCGGCCCGGGAACGGCCTAGGCCGCCGGCTCGCCCAGGTAGGGCAGCCACAGCGGATCGGCCTCGGTCACGCCCGCCAGCAGCCGCCAGTGCGGCCCGCGCGGCGCGGCCGGCACGACCCGGAGCCGCCAGCCCAGTTCGGACAGCAGCTTGTCGGCCTTGCGGTGGTTGCACTTGGCACAGCAGGCCACGCAGTTGGTCCACGAGTGCGCCCCACCACGACTGCGGGGCACCACGTGGTCGATCGTCTCGGCGCGTCCGCCGCAGTACGCGCACCGGTACCGGTCGCGGTGCATGAGACCGGCCCGCGTGAGGGGCACCCGCCCCCGGTACGGCACGCGCACGTAGTTGCTCAACCTGATCACTGACGGTACGACGACCTCGGACGTGGAGGAATGGACGACGGCGCCCGCCGGGTCGCCGTGCACCACCTCCGCCTTGCCGCACACCACCAGCACCACCGCGCGCCGCAGCGGCAGCGCGGTCAGGGGCTCGAAGGTGGCGTTGAGCAGCAGGACCTTGCGTCTTCCCCACGGGAAGGTCTTGGGCGCCGGACCGGCCCCTTCACCGTCCGCCACGGCGTGCACGCTGTGCACGGTCGCCGCCTGTTTTTGGCCGGACGGGGTCACCGACGCGATCCCGGCGTTCGCCAGGGCGCCGATCGGGGTGGGTTGTCGGTCTGGCACGCGACCACCTCCACCGGTTCAGCCATAGCAGACCACACTTCACCCCCAAAAATCACGTGTGATACGTGACGCGTCATGGAGCCGAGACCGAAGCTTCGGTGAACGGGCTCCTATCGCACATGGTTTTCATCCCGCGCTACGCTCCACGAGGTGACGCACCCATCACCTCCCGCGACGATCGCCTACCCCGCCGCGGAACGCCTCGACCTGGTCGAACGGCTGCACGGGCACCTCGTGCCCGACCCCTACCGCTGGCTGGAGGACCCGACCGACCCGCGCACGACCGAGTGGTCGGCCGCCCAGGACGTCCTCGCCCGCGCCCACCTCGACGCCCAGCCCGGCCGCGAAGCCCTCGCCGAACGGCTCTCCGAACTCATGCGCACGGGATCAGTGGGCACGCCGGTGTGGCGGGCCGGACGGGCGTTCTACACCCGGCGCGGGCCGGAGCAGGACTTCCCCGTCCTGTACGTGCTGGAGGACGGGGAGGAACGCGTGCTGCTCGACGTCACCGCGCTCGACCCGTCCGGCCGCACCACCCTGGACCGCTGGTCACCCTCACTGGAGGGCACGCGGCTGGCCTACCAGGTCTCCGTGGGCGGCGACGAGCACTCCCTCCTGCACGTCCTGGACGTGGCCACCGGCGAGCTGGTCGAGGGTCCGATCGACCGGTGCCGCTACTCCCCCGTCGGCTGGCTGCCCGGTGGCGAGGAGTTCTTCTACGTGCGCCGCCTCGACCCCGACCTGGTACCCGAGGACGAGCGGCAGTTCCACCGGCGGGTCTGGCGGCACCGGGTGGGCACCGACCCGGCGCAGGACGTGAACGTCCACGGCGACGGCCTCGACCACACGTACTACTACGGTCTGTCGCTCACCGACGACGGACGGTGGCTGGTCGTCAGCGGCGCGCCCGGCACGGTCCGGCGGGACTCGGTGTGGATCGCCGACCTGCACGGTGACGGCGAGCTGCGCGAGGTGATCTCCGCCGACGCGGGCGCGCAGTGCTCGGCGTGGGTCGAGGGCGACCGGCTCTACCTGCGCACGAGCCTGGACGCGCCGCGCTTCCGGCTGTGCGTGGCCTCGCCGGAGCGGCCGACCGAGTGGACCGAACTGGTGCCCGAGCAGCCGGACTCCGTGCTGGACGGCGTGACCTGGCTGGACGGCTCGCTGGTCCTGCTGCGCACCCGGCACGCGGTGTCCGAGCTGCACCTGCACGACCCGGACGGCACCTGGTTGGGCGAGATCCCGTTGCCGGGTCCCGGCTCCCTGCACGGCTGGTCCACTGTGGACGATCGGACCGACACCGACCGGGACGTCCTGTGGTTCGGCTGGTCGGACTTCGTGACCCCGCTGTCGGTGTACCAGTTCTCGAAGTCCACCGGCGAAACCGTCCTGCACGCCGCCGCCCCGGGAGCGGTCCAACTGCCCGAGGTGACCACCCAGCAGGTCGAGTACACCTCGCTGGACGGCACGACCGTGCGGATGTTCGTGGTGTCCGCACACGCCGACCCGGACCTGCCGCGACCGGCCCTGCTCACCGGGTACGGCGGCTTCGCGGTCGGCCAGGGACCCGGCTACCGCGCCACGGCGCTGGCGTGGGTCGAGGCGGGCGGCGTGTGGGCGCTGGCGTCGCTGCGCGGCGGTGACGAGGAGGGCGAGGAGTGGCACCGGGCCGGGATGCGCGAGCGCAAGCAGAACGTGTTCGACGACTTCCACGCGGCGGCGCTGAAGCTGATCTCGGACGGGTGGACCTCACCGCAGCAGCTGGCGATCATGGGCGGCTCCAACGGCGGCCTGCTCGTGGGCGCGGCGCTGACCCAGCGGCCGGAGCTGTACGCGGCGGTGGTGTGCTCGGCGCCACTGCTGGACATGGTGCGGTACGAGAACTTCCTGCTCGGGCGGCTGTGGGCGGAGGAGTACGGCAGCGCGGCGGTGCCCGAGGAGCTCGCGTGGCTGCTGTCCTACTCCCCGTACCACCGGGTGCGGCCGGACGTTGAGTACCCTTCGGTGCTGTTCACGGTGTTCGAGTCGGACAGCCGCGTGGACCCCAACCACGCCCGGAAGATGTGCGCCGCGCTCCAGCACGCGACGGCGAGCGATCCGACCAAGCACCCCGTGCTCCTGCGCCGGGAGACCGAGGTGGGGCACGCGGGCCGATCGGTGAGCCGGTCGCTCGGCCTCGCCGTGGACCAGTTGACCTTCCTGGCCGGTGCGACCGGACTGGAGTTCGCCCCCAGGTAGTCCCGAGGTAGTTCGAGGAGGAGTGAGTCGGTGGTGCTGTCGGTGGACGTCGAGTCGACGCTGGCCGTCGATTGGTGGGTCCAGAACGGCCCGAGGATCATCGAGAGCGGGATCAGGATCGCGCTCACGCTGCTGATCGCGGTGGTCGTCCGGTTCCTGCTGCGGCGCCTGATCGACCGGCTGACCAGGGGCGCGTCGGAGCAGCGCAAGCCCAAGCTGCTGCGCCCGCTGCGGGAACGCGCACCCCAGGCGCTCGGCGCGCTCGTGTCGGAACGGCGGGAGCAGCGCGCCAAGACCATCGGCTCGGTCCTCAAGTCGGTCACCACGATCGTGGTGTTCGGCATCGCGTTCATCCAGGTGCTCACCGAGCTGGGCATGGACCCGGCACCCATCCTGACCTCGGCGGGCATCCTCGGCGTGGCGGTCGGTTTCGGCGCGCAGAACCTGGTCAAGGACTTCCTGTCCGGCATGTTCATGATGCTGGAGGACCAGTACGGCGTCGGTGACGTCGTGGACCTGGGGCCGGCGACCGGCACGGTCGAGTCGGTGGGCCTGCGCATCACCACGATCCGCGACACCAACGGCACGGTCTGGTACGTCCGCAACGGCGAGATCCTGCGCGTCGGCAACTCCTCGCAGGGCTTCGCGGTGGCCGTGGTGGACCTGCCGCTGGCGTACGGGGCCAACCTGGCGTCGGCGACGGAGGTGCTGACGACGGCGGCGCTGGAGGCCGTGGCGGAGGAGCCGCTGGAGAAGGACACCATCGACAAGCCGCAGGTCCTGGGCGTGGAGAAGGTCACGCCCGAGGGCCTCACCATGCGGGTGACGGTGAAGGTGCGGCCGGGCCGCCAGTGGGCCGTGCAGCGGGCGCTGCGGGCCAAGCTCATGCCCGCGCTGGAGGACGCCGGGATCTCGCTCAAGGCGTGAGCGCCCCCGGGACTTGAGGCAGGATGGAAGCGTGACCAGTACTGAGAACTTCTACGAAGCGGTGGGCGGGTACGAGACGTTCCACAAGATCGTCGCGCGCTTCTACGAACTGGTCGCCGACGACCCGGTGCTGCGCCCGCTGTACCCGGAGGAGGACCTCGGCCCCGCCGAGGAACGCTTCCGCCTGTTCCTCATGCAGTACTGGGGCGGCCCGCACACCTACTCCGACCAGCGCGGCCACCCGCGGCTGCGGATGCGGCACGCCCCGTTCGTCATCGGTCCCGTCGAGCGGGACGCGTGGCTGCGCTGCATGCGGGTCGCGGTGGACGAGGCCGACCTGGCTCCGGAGCACCGCGACCAGCTGTGGGCCTACCTGGAGATGGCCGCGAACAGCCTCATGAACGCCTGGGTGTGATCGTCACCCACCACGGTGATCACCCGAACGGGGACGGGTGACGGCGCGGCGGGTGGCAGGATGACATCTCGTGCGACGATCCTCCGACCTCCAACCAGAGATCGCCGACGAGTCCGCCTGGTGGCGCGACGCCGTCTTCTACCAGGTGTACGTGCGCTCGTTCGCCGACTCCGACGGCGACGGCGTGGGTGACCTGGAGGGCATCCGCTCCCGGCTGGGGTACCTCGAACTGCTCGGCGTCGACGCGCTGTGGCTCACGCCGTTCTACACCTCGCCCATGGCCGACCACGGCTACGACGTGGCCGACCCGCGGGACGTGGACCCGCTGTTCGGCGACCTGGCCGCGTTCGACCGGCTGGTCGCCGAGGCGCACGAGCACAACATCCGGGTCACCGTCGACCTCGTGCCCAACCACACCAGCGACCGGCACCCGTGGTTCCAGGCGGCGCTGCGGGCCGGTCCGCGCAGCGCCGAGCGGGACCGGTACTTCTTCCGCGACGGCCAGGGCTTCGACGGCTCCCAGCCGCCGAACAACTGGACCAGCGTGTTCGGCGGCTCGGCGTGGACGCGGGTCGCGGACGGGCAGTGGTACCTGCACCTGTTCGCGCCCGAGCAGCCCGACCTGAACTGGGAGCACCCGGAGGTGCCCGCCGACCTGGCCCGGACGCTGCGGTTCTGGCTGGACCGGGGCGTGGACGGGTTCCGCATCGACGTGGCGCACGGCATGGCCAAGCCCTACGGCCTGCCGAACATGGACCCGAGGGCGGCGCAGGGCTCCGGGGTGATGCACGACAACGCGCTGGACCCGCGGTTCGACAACGACGCCGTCCACGACGTGCACCGGCTGATCCGCAAGGTGCTCGACGAGTACCCGGGCCGCATGGCGGTCGGCGAGATCTGGGTCAAGGACGACGAGCGCTTCGCCCGCTACATCCGCCCCGACGAACTGCACCTGGGCTTCAACTTCCGCCTGGTCGAGGCCCCGTTCGACGCGGACGCGGTGCGCGCGGCCATCGAACACGCCCTGGCCGCCGTACAGCCCTACGAGACCCCGCCCACGTGGACCCTGTCCAACCACGACGTGACAAGGCACGTGACCCGCTACGGCGACGGCGCACTGGGCACCAAGCGGGCGCGGGCGATGGCGCTGGTCGAACTGGCCTTGCCCGGGGTGGTCTACCTGTACAACGGCGAGGAACTGGGGCTGCCCAACGTCGAACTGCCGGACTGGGCACTCCAGGACCCGACGTGGCTGCGATCGGGACACACGGAGCGCGGACGTGACGGCTCCCGCGTGCCACTGCCGTGGGAGGGAACCACGCCGCCGTACGGCTTCACGACGGGCGCGACCACGTGGCTGCCCCAGCCGAACGAGTGGGCCGGGCTGACCGCCGAGTCGCAACTGGAGGACCCGGACTCGATGCTGTCGCTGTACCGACACGCGCTGGAACTGCGCAAGTCGCACCCGGCGATCAGCGGGGACGAGGTCGAGTGGTACGGCGCTCCGGCCGGTTGCTTCGCGTTCCGGAGGAAGGGCGGCGGCCTGATCTGCGCACTGAACACGTCGGGCGGCCCGGTGCCGCTGCCGCCGGGTGAGGTGTTGTTGGCGAGTGGACCGATGGACGGGCCGCAGCTGCCACCCGACACGGCGGTCTGGCTGGTGTGACCCCGCCGGCCGGGGCAACGCAGCCGGGCAACGCGGCCCGCGCAGCGGGTGCAGTTCGGCCCGCGCAGCGGATGCGGTTCGGCCCGCGCAGCGGGCCTTGCTTGCCCGCGAAGCGGGCACACCCCAGCCGGCTTTTCCGTCATCCCCGTATGGCCTGCCCGAAGGGCTACCACATTTTCCCGGGGTTGCGGCCGAAAATTTTGTGAGGAACGAGCAAAATTTTTAGCGGCAACCCCGGGAAAATGTGGTTGGCTCCGCCAGGCCGTACGGGGATGACGGAAAAGCCCCACCGCCGCACTTCCGCCATCCTTGGTGGCCTGCCCGCCGGCGAGGCTCTTTTGATCTTTGAACTTTACGCTCCGCTCTCAAGCGACGCGCTCCGCGCTCTTGGAACGCGCGAAGCGCTCTCAAGATCAAAAGCGCCTGCCGGCGGGCGAACCACCGATGGGGTCGGGAGGAGCGTCGTGTTCCCCACCGCATGACCCGGCGGAGCCAACCACAGATTTCCCCGGTGCCGCTAAATTTTTTGCTCGTTCCTCACAAAAAATTCGGCTGCACCGGGGAAATCTGTGGTAGCCCTTCGGGCGGGCCATACGGTGGGGAACACGAGGCCCCTCCCTTGTGGTGGCACCACCGCCGCGCGGAGCGCGGCGAAAAGCTACTGCCGCTGCGCGGCCAAGTGCTGACTGGCGCGGCGAAAAGCAGCAGCGTCAGACCAGCAGGGGCAGCATGGAGTGGCGGCGGCGGACCACTGCGCCGAAGCGGGCGTCGATGCGGAGCCACGAGTCCGTCGCGGTCACCCGGACGTCGTCGCCGCCCAGGAAGCCCATGCCCGACAGCGCGAACAAGCACCGCAGCGGCACCTTCACGTCCAGGCCCGACCCGCTCACCGTGAGCACGGTCTGATCCAGCAGAGATGCCGGCGGGGTGCCGTGCGGACCGGTGTTCTCGCGGGCCACCGCCACGCCCTGCTCCGCCAGCTCCGACACGACAGCCCCGGGCAGGCGGTCCACCTGCTGCCAGCCTTCGGCCGGGGGCAGGGCGGAGCGCCACATGAGGTCCTTCGGCGCGCCCGGGTCGATGGTGTCGCTGCGCACGACGGCCAGGCCGGTCAGCAGGTCGGTGCCGGAGACGGTCACGTCGCCGGGAGTGACCTGGCCGGACACCGTGCGGGTGGCCAGGGTGTCGAAGGGCGTGGCCACCCAGGCGTCCAGGAGGCCACCGACAGGACGGTTGCGCAGGCGCACCACGGACTGGGCGTCCAGGCGGACCGCTCGGGCCACGAAGGCGCCCAGGTCGTCGCGCTCGGACGGATCGGCCAGGACCAGCTCAGGCACCGTTGCCTCCGGCACGCCAACCCGCGAGGAAGTCGCGTTCGGCTTCGAGTAGACGGCGCGGACGTCCGGCCGTGAGGTTGTAGGGCACCATCAGGGTTTCCGCGGTCGCCACGACCGGGCTCCCCTCCCGGCGCCCGTTGCGTACGGTGTAGTCCAACGTGAAGGACGCCGACTTCAATTCCCGCACCGACATCTCCACCACGACCTCGTCACCGGTGAACACCAGCGGCGCCAGGTAGTCCACCACCAGGCGGGCCACCACCACGCCGTTGGCCATGTCCGGCACGCCGTGCCGCGCCGCCTCGGTGAACAGGAGGTCTATCCGCGCCTCCTCCAGCAGGGTCACCGTGTTGGCGTGGTTGACGTGGCCGTACGCGTCCATGTCCGACCACCTCGGACGCACTCCCGTGACGAACACACCCAACTTGAACGGCCTCCTGCTGTCGTGCGGATCCACGGAACCCTATCCGGACGCCCGAACCCAGGTTAAGCGCACGTCGGTGCCCAGGAACCGGCCCAGGTCGGCGACTTCCTCCGCGAGGTCGGGGCGGGCACCGAACGCGTGGACCTCGACGTCGGAGCCGGTGCGCCGCCAGGTGGCGACGACCTTGCCGTCCACCACGACGTGCGGGGTGAGGAAACCGCCGCCGGTCTGGATCAGCGGGGCGTGTTCGGGTGCCAGGGCGAGGCTGCGGTCCTTGAAGCCCAACAGGTACGGGTCGAAGTGGCCGAGCATGCGCACGGTGCCGTTCGGGGTCGCCGGTTCGTCGGTCACCTCCGGCAGGTCGCGGACCTGGGACCTGGGCAGGCCGCTCCACGCCGCGAAGTCGGCGGGGGTCGCGGGGCCGTAGGCGCGTCGGTAGCGCCGCCAGAGCTGCTCTACCGTGCCGGGTTCGGGAGGTCGGGCAGGAGCGCGTACTCGTCGTCGAGGGTCCGGTACAGCACGCCGTTGGCCGCCGCGTACGCCATCAGGTGCGCCGGGGCCTGGGACTTCGGGTCAAGGGCGATGCCGACTTCCGCCAGGCGGGCGACCACCTCGGCGCGCGTCAGCGGCGTGGTGAGGACCTCGCGGAGGGCCGGGAGGGCACGGGCGCAGAGGGCGTCGGTGAGGCCGAGTTGGTCGCGACGACGTTTTCCTTGTTGGACGATGAGTGTGGAAAGTGGGCCCAAAACCCAGAGATCGTCCAACAGGAACAGGTGGAGGGTTCCCCGCATGGCCCACGTGCGGACGATCGGGCCCATCAGGGTGTGCACGCCCCGCGCGCGGGCGGCGAGCCGCATCGCGTTGACGTCCTGGGCTTGCAGGGCCAGTACCGAGTCCAGCAGGTCGTGCGTGTCGCCGGCCCGGTGGGACAGGCGTTGGGCGCGCATCCGCTGGGCCAGGACGGTCACCGTCTGGCCCCCGTGGAGCCCCGGACGACCAGCTCGGGCTGGAAGACGAACTCGGCGCGCGGCGCGGGCGTGCCGCCGATCTCTTCGAGGAGCGCGTGGACGGCGGCCTGGCCCATCGCCTCGACGGGCTGGCGGATGGTCGTCAGCGGCGGGTCGGCGAAGACGATGAGCGGGGAGTCGTCGAAGCCCACCACGGAGATGTCGCCGGGCACGTGGAGGTCGCGGCGGCGGGCCGCGCGGATCGCGCCGAACGCCATCAGGTCGCTGCCGCAGACGACGGCCGTGCAGCCCCGGTCGTAGAGGGCGTCGGCCGCCGCCTGGCCGCCTTCCACGGTGAACAGGGAGTGCTCGACCAGCCCCGGCTCGCAGCCCGACTGCGTGAAGGCCTCGACCATGCGCTGGGCGGGCACGAACCGGTACGGGCCGACCGCCAAGCCGATCCGCTCGTGGCCGAGGTCCCGCAGGTGGGAGACGGCCAGGCGCACGGCGGCGCGGTGGTCCACGGAGACGAACGGGGCTTTCACGCGGTCGGTGTAGCCGTTGACCATCACGAACGGCACGCCCCGGCCGGCCAGCTTGACGTACCGGTCGGTGTCGGCGGTCGTGTCGGCGTGCAGGCCCGACACGAACACGATGCCGGTGACGCCCCGGTCGACCAGCATCTCGGTCAGCTGGTCCTCGGTGGAACCGCCGGGTGTCTGCGTGCACAGCACGGGCGTGAAGCCGTCTCGGCTCAGCACCTGCTCGATGACCTGCGCGAACGCCGGGAAGATCGGGTTGTTCAGCTCGGGCGTGATGAGCCCGATCAACCCGGCGCTGCGCTGCCGGAGGCGGGGTGGGCGCTCGTAGCCGAGCACGTCCATCGCGGCGACGACCGCCTGGCGGGTGGCGGCCGAGACACCCGGCTTGCCGTTGACCACCCGGCTGACCGTCGCCTCGCTCACGCCTGCCTGGGTCGCGATGTCACTGAGCCGCGCTGTCACACCGGGTGACTCTACGGGCGGTGCCACCACACCGTCGTGTCAGACGGCACCACCAGCTCGGTGGTGTCGGCCGTGTGCGGGCCTGACGCGAGCAGGACTTCGCCGTCGAAGGGCACGCGGACGTCCTCGGCGCCCAGGTTGACCACGCAGGTGAAGTCGCGGCGGCGGAAGGCCAGGACGTTCGGCGGGGTGTCCAGCCACTCGACCTCGCTGCCCTGGCCCAGCGCCGGGTGGTTGCGGCGGATGCGCAGGGCGTCACGGTAGAGGTGGAGGGTCGAGGACCGGTCCTCCTGCTGGGCGGCCACGCTCAACGCGCCCCAGGTGTCGGGCTGGGGCAGCCAGGAACCGCCGTCGCCGAAGCCGTACGACGGGCCGTCCGCCGTCCACGGGATCGGCACTCGGCAGCCGTCGCGGCCCCGGTCGGTGTGGCCCGAGCGCTCCCACACGGGGTCCTGGAGGACGTCGTCGGGCAGGTCCAGCACCTCGGGCAGGCCCAGCTCCTCGCCCTGGTAGACGTAGGCCGAGCCGGGCAGGGCCAGCATGAGCAGCGCGGCGGCGCGGGCGCGGGCCAGGCTGCCGTAGCGGGTGACGTGCCGCTGCACGTCGTGGTTGGACAGCACCCACGTCGTGGGCGCGCCGACCGGGGCCATCGCGGCGAGGGAGTCGTCGATGACGGTCTTGAGGGCCGTCGCGTCCCACTCGGCGGTCAGGTAGTGGAAGTTGAACGCCTGGTGCAGCTCGTCCGCGCGCAGGTAGCGGGCGGTGCGCTCGGGGCTCGGGGTCCACGCCTCGGCGACGCCGACCCGGACGCCCGGGTAGGAGTCGAGGACCTTGCGCCAGTCGCGGTAGATCTCGTGCACGCCGTCCTGGTCGAAGAACGGCAGCGCCTCGGTGCCCAGCAGCTTGAGCTGCTCGGTGCGGCCCACGTCCGGCAGGCCGTCCGCCTTGACCAGGCCGTGCGCCACGTCGATGCGGAAGCCGTCGACGCCCAGGTCCAGCCAGAAGCGCAGGACGTCCAGGAACTCCTCGCGGACCTCGGGGCGCTCCCAGTTCAGGTCGGGCTGCTCGGGCGCGAACAGGTGCAGGTACCACTGGCCGTCCGGGACGCGGGTCCAGGCCGGGCCGCCGAAGATGGACTCCCAGTCGTTGGGCGGCAGGTCGCCCTTGCCGTCGCGGAAGTGGTAGCGGGCGCGCTCCGGGGAGCCGGGAGCGGCCTGGAGGGCCTGCTGGAACCACTCGTGCTGGTCGCTGGTGTGGTTGGGGACGAGGTCCACGATGATCCGGATGCCGAGGTCGTGGGCGTCCTCGATGAGCCTGCGGGCGTCTTCGAGGTCACCGAAGAGCGGGTCGACGGCCCGGTAGTCGGCGACGTCGTAGCCGCCGTCTGCCTGCGGCGACGAGTAGAACGGCGTGATCCACACCGCGTCCACGCCCAGGTCGGCGAGGTACGGGAGGCGGGAGCGGATGCCGGGCAGGTCGCCGACGCCGTCGCCGTTCGAGTCGGCGAAGCTGCGCACGTAGACCTGGTAGATCACGGCCTCGCGCCACCAGTCCTGGCTCATGGGTTCCGTCCTTCCTCCGGGAGTGGCGGGACCGATGAAATACTTTGCAAGTGTTTTCAGCAAGTCCGGCAGGTGGTATGACCTAGAGCACATCCCTGCCGAAGGAGACAACGTGGTTTCCTCAGTCAAACGCGCCTTCCTGCTGTGCGCGGCCCTGTTGTTGAGCGTGCTGGTCGTTCCGCAAACTTTTGCAACACCGCCCGGCCCGAAGGACGTGACGGCGACCCTGTTCCAGTGGCCGTTCGACCGGGTGGCGGCCGAGTGCACGTCCACCCTCGGCCCCGCCGGGTACGGCTTCGTGGAGGTCTCGCCGGCCACCGAGCACATCCAGGGCGGCCAGTGGTGGACCTCGTACCAGCCGGTGAGCTACAAGATCGCCGGGCGGCTCGGTGACGAGGCCGCCTTCCGGAACATGGTCTCGACCTGCCACGCGGCCGGCGTGAAGGTCATCGCGGACGCGGTGATCAACCACATGAGCGCCGGGTCCGGCGTCGGGACGGGCGGGTCGTCGTACTCGAAGTACACCTACCCCGGCTACTACAGCGACTGGGACTTCCACTCGTGCCGGACGTCCATCTCCGACTACCGCAACCGCGACAACGTGCAGAACTGCGAGCTGGTCGGGCTGTCGGACCTGAACACCGGCAGCGAGTACGTGCGCACCACCATCGCCGCCTACCTGAACCGGCTGATCGCGATGGGCGTGGACGGGTTCCGGGTGGACGCGGCCAAGCACATCGCGGCGGCCGACCTGTCCGCGATCAAGGCCAAGCTGACCAACCCGTCGATCTTCTGGGTCCACGAGGTGATCTACGGGGCCGGCGAGGCCGTGCAGCCCGGCGAGTACACCGGTTCGGGTGACGTGGACGAGTTCCGGTACGCCTACGACCTCAAGCGGGTGTTCCAGAACGAGAACCTGGCCTACCTGAGCAACTTCGGGCAGGCGTGGGGGTACCTGCCGTCCGGGCAGGCGCGGTCGTTCGTGGACAACTGGGACACCGAGCGCAACGGCTCGACGCTGACGTACAAGGACGGGTCCACCTACACGCTGGCGAACGTGTTCATGCTGGCGTGGCCGTACGGCGCGCCGAACGTGTACTCGGGCTACGAGTTCACCGACCACGACGCCGGTCCGCCCGGTGGGTCGGAGTGCTACGTCGGGTGGAAGTGCCAGCACCGGTGGACGCAGATCGCGGGCATGGTGAAGTTCCGCAACACCGTGGCCGGGACGTCGGTGGTGAACTGGTGGGACAACGGCGGTGACGCCATCGCGTTCGGGCGCGGGTCGCGCGGGTTCGTGGTGGTGAACCGGGAGACGTCGGCGCTGTCCCGGACCTTCCAGACCTCGCTGCCCGCCGGGACGTACTGCGACGTGCAGCGGTCGGGGTGCTC
This sequence comes from Saccharothrix variisporea, assembly GCF_003634995.1. Classification (GTDB taxonomy): domain Bacteria; phylum Actinomycetota; class Actinomycetes; order Mycobacteriales; family Pseudonocardiaceae; genus Actinosynnema; species Actinosynnema variisporeum. The sequence goes on from NZ_RBXR01000001.1 coordinate 3,760,893, forward strand.
GCCGGTGACCGTGGACTCGTCCGGCCGCTTCACCGCCACCGTGGGCGCGGGCGAGGCGTTGGCCCTGCACGTGGGTGCGACCTCGTCGGTGTCGAGCACGTCGTTCGCGGTGAACGCCACGACGTCGTTGGGGCAGAACATCTTCGTGGTCGGCGACCACCCGTCACTGGGGTCGTGGAACACGGCCAACGCGGTGGCGCTGTCCTCGGCGACCTACCCCGTGTGGCGGGGTTCGGTGTCGCTGCCGGCCGGGACGTCGTTCCAGTACAAGTACATCCGGAAGGACAGCTCGGGCGCGGTGACGTGGGAGAGCGGCGCCAACCGCACCGCCACCGCGCCGGCGTCGTTGAGCGACACCTGGCGGAGCTGAGATCGGCGTGGCCGGAAGCTGTCGCGGCGCGCACAGCTTCCGGCCACGGTGCTTTCGTGGGCGCATGGTGAGTTTCGCCGCGCTCCGCGACGCCGACCCGGCCGCCTGGAAGTCCGCCGCCGACGACTGGGTGACCCTCGCACGGCACTGCGAGCAGTCGGCGGCCGACATCTACCGGCGCGGCAGCGCGGCGCTGGACGACAGCTGGCGCGACGCCGTCGGTGACCTCGCCGCGGACCGGCTCGCCGAGCTGGCGAACGAGTACCAGGCCGCCGGCATCACGATCCGGGGCGTGGCGATGACCCTGGAGGGCTTGGGCGAGGCCGCCGAGACGACGAAACGGGGGCTGCTGGCGGCGGTCGAGTACGCGCGGGCGCACGGGCTGACCGTGGACGAGACCACCGGCGCCGCGTACTACGCGCAGGCCGGGCCGTACACCGACGACCAGGTTCGTGCGCACTCGGTGGCCAACACGCTGATCGGCGAGGCGTTGGTGTCGGCCACGCGGATCGACCAGGAGGCGAGCGCCGAGCTAGCCGCGCTGGCCCGGGCCACCGAGGTCACCGACCTGGACGAGGCGAACCGCTACCAGAGCTCCGCCGCGCGCAACCAGCTCGACCTGTACCGGGAGGCGCTGCCGATCGGGCTGGGCCCGGAGGCGGTGCGGGCGTGGTGGGACGCGCTGTCCCCGCAGGACCAGGCCGAGTTCGAGCGCGCGGTGCCGGTCGAGCTGCACGACCTCGACGGCATCCCCGAGGAGGTCAGGGACCGGCTGCGCGGCGACAACGGGTACAACGCGGTCGAGGCCGTGCGGTGGGCGCGGGAGAACTGGGACGACCTGGAGACCGACCGGTTCGAGGACAACTGCGCCAACTTCGTGTCCCACACCCTGCACCAGGGCGGCGGGCTGCCGATGAAGACCGACGCGTTCGGCGGGACGCTCAACGACGAGAACTGGGCCAGCGACCGCGGCACCGGCGTCGACCAGGTCGACCGGTACGCCTACCTGAACACCCCGAGCTGGGCGCAGGCGGAGACGCAACGGCAGTTCTTCCTGGACAACGGCGGGCGGGAGGTGCCGCTGTCGGAGGCGCGGCCGGGTGACGTCGTGTACTGGGTCCAGGAGGGCGGCGGCCACACCACGATCGGGGAGGCGCACCACGCGGCCGTGGTCACGGGGGTCACCCCCGACGGCGACATCCACTACACCCAGCACACGGACCCGGCGATCGACGAGAGCCTGAACGGCGGCACGGCGTCCTACGACGTGTCCGCCGGGCAGCAGCGGGTCGTCGTGGTCCGGCCGCGGCAGACGTGGTGAGAGGAGACCTCCATGGCACCACCGGACGTGCACATGGCGCCCGCCGACGTCGACGCGGTCGGCGGGGAACTCGGTGTGTTGAGCGACGACGCGCGGCGGGTGACCGCCGGGCTGTTCGACCGGACCACCGCGGCGGCGACGACCAACGCCGGGTGGGCGTCCTCGCCGGCCGCTTCGACCTGCGGCGACCGGTGGAAGCACCGGGTGAGCGCGCTGGTGAACGGCACCGCCGCGCTGGCGCTCAGCGTCCAGCGGTCGGCTCGGGCCTACCACGCCGCCGACCAGGAGACCGCCGCGCGGCTGCGGGACGTGTTGAGCGACATGGCCGCCCGGTGACGGGCCGGGGCTCGCGGGAACCCCGGCCCGTCGACCGGCGCTAGCGGATCATGCTGCGGACCTGACGAGCCGCCACCGAGAGGGTGGCCAGGTCCAGGCGGCTCGCGCGGTTGATCTCCTCCAGGGCCGCGCGGGCGCGGGCCAGCCTCGACGCGTTCGCCTGTTCCCAGGTGGCGATCTTCTCCGCGGGCGAGTCGCCCGGCTCGCTGGAGCGCAGCACGTCGATGGTGATCGACCGCAGCGACGAGTAGAAGTCGTCCCGCAGGGCCAGGCGCGCCAGGGCGTGCCAGCGGTTGCCGCGTTCCAGGCCGCTCACCGAGCTGAGCATCCGGTCCACGTCCAGGTGCTCGGACAACGCGAAGTACAGCTCCGCGGTCTCCGGGTGCGAGCGCTCGTGGCCGACGCCGTGGCCCTCGCCCTCGCGTTCGGCCAGTTCCGCCACCTCGGTCACGTCCAGCAGGCCGTAGGTGAACAGCAGCACCGCGACCCGGCGGGCCAGGTCCTCGGGCACGCCGGCCGTCGTCAGCCGGTCGATGTGCGCGAGCACGGACTCCTTCTCCCGGCCCTGGAGCATGTCCAGCGTCCTGGGCGCCAGCTCGCTCACCACGCCGGCGAACCGGGCGATGGTCGAGCCGACCGCCAGCGGCTGCGGGCGGTTGGTGAGCAGCCACCTCGACGCGCGGTCGAGCAGGCGGCGGCTCTCCAGGACCATGTCGTCCTGGACCTCGGTGGCGATCTTGGTGTCGAGCGCGCGGATGTCCCGCCACAGCGACGGCAGGTCGTAGATCGCCGTGACGACCGTGTAGGCACGCACGGCGTCGGTCGCGGACGCGCTGATCTCCTCGGCCAGCCGGAACGCGTAGGACACGCCGCCGCCGTCCACGACCTCGTTGACCAGCACGGTCGTGATGATCTCGCGGGCCAGCGGGTGGCTGCCGATGGCGTCGGCGAACCGCTCGCGCAGCTCGCTGGGGAAGTAGTCCGGCAGCCGGCGGGCGATGACGTCGATCGTCGGCAGGTCGCTGGCCAGCACCTCCTCCTTCAGCGCGAGCTTGACGTGCGCGAGCAGCGTGGCCAGCTCGGGCGAGGTCAGGCCGTCGCCGGCCTTCTCCAGCGCCTTGAACTCCGCGGGGCTCGGCAGGGCCTCCAGCGCCCGGTCGAGGTGGCCGCGCTGCTCCAGGTCGGCCACCAGGCGGGCGTGCACCGACAGCATCGGGGCCGCGTGCGCCCGGGACACGCCCAGGACCTGGTTCTGCGAGTAGTTGTCCGCCAGCACCAGCTCGCCGACCTCGTCGGTCATCTGGCCGAGCAGCTCGTTGCGCTGCTGCTGGTCGAGCCGGCCCTCGCGGACCAGTTCGTCGAGCAGGATCTTGATGTTGACCTCGTGGTCGGAGCAGTCCACGCCGGCCGAGTTGTCCAGGGCGTCGGTGTTGACCTTGCCGCCGGCGCGGGCGAACTCGATGCGCCCGCGCTGGGTCAGTCCCAGGTTGCCGCCCTCGCCGACCACCTTGACGCGCAGGTCGGCGCCGTTGACGCGGATGGCGTCGTTGGCCTTGTCGCCGACCTCGGCGTGCGACTCGGTGCCGGCCTTGACGTAGGTGCCGATGCCGCCGTTCCACAGCAGGTCCACCGGGGCCAGCAGGATCGCCTTCATCAGCTCCTGCGGGGACAGCTTGACCACGCCCTCGGGCAGGCCCAGCGCCACGCGTGCCTGCTCGCTGACCGGGATGGACTTGGCCGTGCGCGGCCACACGCCGCCGCCGGTGCTGATCAGCGAGCGGTCGTAGTCGTCCCACGACGAGCGCGGGAGGTGGAACAGCCGCTTGCGCTCGACGTAGCTGGTGGCCGCGACCGGGTTGGGGTCGATGAAGATGTGGCGGTGGTCGAACGCGGCGACCAGGCGGATGTGCTCGGACAGCAGCATGCCGTTGCCGAACACGTCACCGGACATGTCGCCGACGCCGACCACCGTGAAGTCCTCGGCCTGGGTGTTCACGCCCAGCTCGCGGAAGTGCCGCTTCACGCTCTCCCACGCGCCCTTGGCGGTGATGCCCATGGCCTTGTGGTCGTAGCCGACCGAGCCGCCGGAGGCGAACGCGTCGCCCAGCCAGAAGCCGTAGGACTGGGACACCTCGTTGGCGATGTCGGAGAACGACGCCGTGCCCTTGTCCGCCGCGACCACCAGGTAGGTGTCGTCGCCGTCGTGCCGGACCACCTGCGGCGCCGGGATGACCTTGCCCGAGCTGAGGTTGTCGGTCAGGTCCAGCAGGCCGGAGATGAACATGCGGTAGCACGCGATGCCCTCGGCCAGGAACGCCTCGCGGTCCAGGCCCGGGTCGCCGGTCGGGACCGGCGGGCGCTTGACCACGAACCCGCCCTTCGCGCCGACCGGCACGATCACGGCGTTCTTCACCGCCTGAGCCTTGACCAGACCCAGGATCTCGGTGCGGAAGTCCTCGCGCCGGTCGGACCAGCGCAACCCGCCACGCGCGACCGGGCCGAACCGCAGGTGCACACCCTCCACGCGCGGGGAGTACACGAAGATCTCGAACCGGGGCCGGGGCTGCGGCAGGTCCGGGATCGCGCGCGGGTCGAGCTTGACCGCCAGGTACGGGCGGGGCGTGCCGTCGGCGTCGCGCACGAAGTAGTTGGTGCGCAGGGTCGCCTGGACCAGGGTGAGCAGGCTGCGCAGGATGCGGTCGGCGTCCAGGCTGGTCACGTCGTCGATCATCGCCGTGATGTCGGCGACCAGGGACTCCGTGCGGGACTCGCGGTGCGCCTCGTCGAGGTTCGGGTCGAACCGGGCCTCGAACAGCCGCACCAGGGCCGTGGCGACCTCGGTGTGGCCCAGGACGGCGTCCTCGATGTAGTCCTGGCTGTAGGCGATGCCCGCCTGGCGCAGGTACTTGGCGTAGGCGCGCAGCATCGCGGCCTGCTGCCAGGTCAGACCGCCCTTGAGCACCAGGGTGTTGAAGCCGTCGACCTCGGCCTCGTTGCGCCAGGCGGCGGCGAACGCGTCCTGGAAGCGGGTGCGGACCGACTCCAGGTCGTCCTGCGACAGCCGGTCGAGGGTCACCTGGTCGATGCGCAGGCCGAAGTCGTAGATCCAGCACTCGGTGCCGTCCTCACGGACCAGCTCGTACGGGCGCTCGTCCGCGACGACCACGCCCATGCGCTGGAGCATCGGCAGCACGTCGGACAGCGTGATCCGGGCGCCGGCGAGGAACAGCTTGAACCGCCGCTCACCGGGCTCCGCGTCGCGCGGGACGTAGAACTGCATGTCCAGGTCGCCGCGGCCCAGCGCCTCGATGCGCCGGAAGTCCTCCAGGCCCTCGGCGGCGGTGAAGTCCTCCTTGTAGGCCTCGGGGAACGCGGCGGCGATCCGCAGGCCCTGCTCGGAGGCCGACTCCGCGCCCAGACCGTCGCCCTGCGCCTCCAGGACCGCCTCGACCATGCGGTCGTCCCAGGAGCGGACGGCCTCGGCCAGCAGGTTCTGGATGTAGGCGGTGTCCGGCTCGACCTGGCGGTTCGGGTCGGTGTGCACCATGAAGTGCACGCGGGCCAGCGCCGACTCGCCCACGCGGGCGCTGTACTCCAGGTTGACGCCGCCGAGCTCGGCGATCAGGACCTCCTGCATGGCCAGGCGGGAGGTCGTGGTGTACCGGTCGCGCGGCAGGTAGACCAGGCACGAGTAGAAGCGGCCGTACGGGTCGCGGCGCAGGAACAGCCGCAGGCGGCGGCGTTCGGCGAGCGCGATGACGCCGGTGACGGTCTGGTAGAGCGTGTCCGTGTCGACCGAGAACAGCTCGGTGCGCGGGTAGTTCTGGATCACCTCCAGCATCCGCTGCCCCGAGTAGGAGTGCAGCGGGAAGCCGGCGCGGTGGATGACGTCGCGGACCCGGCGCTCGATGGCGGGGATGTCCAGGACGTCCTCGTGCAGGGCGGTCGTGGAGAACACGCCGAGGAACCGGTGCTCGCCGGTGACGTTGCCGTCCGCGTCGAAGGTCTTCACACCGACGTAGTACGGGTAGACCGACCGGTGGACACTCGACTGGGCGCTCGCCTGGGTCAGCACCAGCAGCTCGGGCGAGAGGGCCTGGGCGCCGGCGTCGGGACCCGCGGTGAGGCTGCGCGCCGCGAGGCTGTCCTGTCTGAGCACACCGAGCCCGCTGGCCAGCACCGCGCGCAGGGCGGGGTCGCCGCCGGTCGCCGGGTCGTCGCGGACCAGCTCGTACTTGCGGTAGCCCAGGAAGGTGAAGTGGTCGGCGGCGAGCCAGCGCAGCAGGCGGGCGCCGTCGTCGACCTCCTCGCGGTTCAGCGGCGGCGGGTCGGCCTGGAGCTGGTCGGCGAGCTGAAGGGCCGTGTCGGTCATCTTCTTGGTGTCCTCGACGACCTCGCGGACGTCGTTGAGGACGGTGTGCAGCTTGGTCTCCAGCTCCCGCGCCCGGTCCGGGTCGGTGAGCAGGTCGACCTCGATGTTCATCCACGACTCGGCCATCGCGTCACCCGGCGGGTCGGCCGGGTCGGCGGTCGGCATGACCTCGTTGAGCACGCCGGTCACCGGGTCGCGGCGGACCACCACGATCGGGTGGACCACCCGCTGCACCTGCACGCCGCCGCGGGTCAGCTCGGAGGCCACCGAGTCGACCAGGTACGGCATGTCGTCGGTGACCACCTGCACCACGGTGGCCGGGCACGTCCAGCCGTCGTGCGCGCGGGTGGGGTTGAGGATGCGCACCACCGGGCGGCCCGGCACGCGGGTCTCGGCGAGCTGGTAGTTCGAGCGCACCGCGCCGACCAGGTCCACCGGGTCGTCGTCGTTGACTTCCTCGGCGGGCACGTGGCGGTAGTACAGGCGGATCAGGTCGGCGAGTTCGGGGGCGCCGGCGGCGGCCCGTTCGATCAATTCGTCACGCGCTTGTTCGGGACTGGCCTGGGTGCGGCCGGCACCGGCGTCGTGGCGAGTGGGGAGGTCCGATCGGGACGGGACTCCAGTCGAGGTCATGTTCAGGCGACTCCACGCTATCCGGCACCTCTGTGTGCCGGGTCCGCGCACCACTTAACCAGACGCGGTCGACCCTGTCGGAGCAACCCTGGACACTGAATCGAGCCACTTGCCGTCAAGTGGAAAATCGGCCTCGCGCGGACTATTTTCGGTGTCCCCGGTTATGTTACCCGTGGGAAACCTCAATTAAACCTCAAATGCTTTTCGTCAGCTTTCGGGCAGCGTCCAGCGGGGCGGTTCGAAGGCGACCCGTTCGATGGGTGTCGTGGTCTCGGCGTCCGACGCCGGCGGTGCGACCGACGCGCCGACCGAGTGGCCGACCGGGGTGATCGGGGTGATCGGGGTGATCGGCACTGTGCTCTCGGCGCTGTCCGCGTCAGCCTGGTAGCGGTGCGGTTGCTCCTCGTACTCCCGGTACTCCTGGTGCTCCTGCTGCTGCGCTTGGGCGGCTTCGTCCTCACGCCGACCGGCTTCGTAGGCGACCAGGGCCTCGGCGAGCAGCTCGGCCAGGCTGAGATCGCTCTTCGGCCGCCGCGAGGCCCGCGTGGCACTGGGCGACCCGTCCCCGAGCTCGACCGTCCGCCCCCCGACGACCACCGTCCGCACGAACGGCTCCCCACCGTCCTCCGAACCCGCGCCCTCCGACTCCCCGCTCGCCTCAGGCTCCACCGCATCCGGCACGGCGGGCTCGATCGGCACCGGCTCGACAGCCGAGGCCGGTTCGACGGGCGACACCGGCTCGACGGGCGACACCGGCTCGGCGACCAGCGGCGTTTCACCGGCGGACGCTGGTTCAGCGGAAGTCGTCGGCGGGGGCGTGACAGGTGCAGCCTCCGGTTCCGGTGCCGGTTCTGGTGCCGGTTCTGGTGTCGGTTGCGGTGTCGGTTCCGGTGCCGGGTCGTCCCGCTCGACATCGCCGAACCCGAGGAACCCCGAGGGCGCACCGATCCCCGGCGACTCCCGCCGTTCCGGTAGCAGGGGTGGCTCGGGCGACTCGGGGAACGACTCCGGCACCCTCGCCGTTGGGATGACCGGCCCCTTGATGAAGGCGGCCCCGAGCCCGAGCGGCGGGAGGTCCTCGTCCCGTTCGGAGGGCTTGACCATGGCGGGCGAGTCGAACATGTCCACGTCGCCGCCAGTCTGCTCCCGCAACCGCTGGGGTGCCTCGACCCGCCACTGGACGTCGTCGTTGTCGGCGGGGGCAGCGTCCTCGACCTCGGGCGCACGCCGCCGACCACCGGCACGCTGGGAGTCCAGCAACCCGGCGGCCTTCAAGGTCTCCAACACGCTGCCGCCATCCGACCCTTGCGGAACGACAGCCTGCTCTCCCTGCGCCTGCCCCTCCCCTTCAGCAGCCTCCCGAGCCGCCCGCCGCCGCCCACTCCGCACCGCACCGGCAGCAGCGATGAGCCCGGCAGCCGGCACACTCCGCTCCCCCGCCCCGGCAGCGCCCGCTTCAGCCCCCGCCTCGGCACGCGCAGCACCGGCATCGGCACCAGCACCGGCATCGGCCTGCGTTGATGACGTCACAGGCACCGACTGCGGCGCGGATGCGGACGGCACCGACGGCGGCGCGAAGACGGAGGGCACCGGCGGCATCGGCTCGTCCGGCGGCATCTGCCCGGCGGGCGGCGTCAGGTTGGCGGGCGGCGTCGGCTCGGCAGGCGGCGGCATCTGCCCGGCGGGCGGCGCCAGCTCGGCAGGCAGCGTCAGGTCGGCGGGCGGCGTCGGCTGGGCAGTCGGCGTCGGCTCAGCGGGCGGGGTCAGCTGGGCAGACAGCGTCGGCTCGGCGGGCGGCGTCAGGTCAGCGGGCGGCATCGGCTCGGCGGGCGGTGTCGGCTGGGTGAGCTGCGGCGTGTGCTGCGTCGGAGCCGGCGGGGCCGAAGGCAGTGGGGCGGGTGGGGCCGGTGGGGCCGCCGGGGCCTGCTGGGCGGCCGGAGTCTGTGGCTGGGCTGATGGGGTGGGGGCTGGGGGTGGGAACAGGGGGTCGGTTTCGGTGAAGGTGGTGGACGTGATCGGGGTCGAGGCGAAAGGGGTCGCCGGGAAGGAGGTTCCCGGGAAAGGGGGTGCCGCTGCCGGCGGTGGTTCCGGGGGTGGGAACTGGGGGGCGGTCTCGGAGGGCGTGGTCGCCTGCTCTGGCTGGGGAGCCGTGGGGTGAGCGGCGGGTGGGGGTGCAGCGTTGGTGGGGGCTGCCGGCGGCTGTGGTTGCAGGGCCGGCGGCAGGGGCGGGAAAAGAGGCGGGGTGGGCCGTTCGTGGTGGGCGAAGGCCTGTTCCAGGTACGTGCCCCCGCGGGGACGCGGGCGGCCCTGGGTGGTTTCCGGGGTCGTCGTGACGGCGTCTGTCGTCGTGAGGGGGTTCGGGGGCGTTGCGGGTTCCGGGGCTCGGCGGCGGCCTCCCGGCGACTGGGGCGCCGGGGACACGGGTGCCGAGGAGTCGGGGGACTGTGCTTGCGGGGACTGGGACTCCGACGGGTCGCCGAAGGGCTGGACCAGGCGCCAGCGGTCGGCGGCGTGGGCCCTTGCGGCGGAGATGCCTTCCACCGTCATGTCTTCGGCTGCTCGGCGGGCTCGCTTGACCCGCAGGCCCTCGGTGCGGTGGACCTGGACCGGCCGCCACTGCCGCAGCTGCTGCTTCACCTCGGGCGTGAGGCCTGCTTCCGGCTGGCCGCGCAGCGGGGTGCCCTCGCGCAGGAGGGCCGCCAGCTGGTCGTGCAGGCCGGACGGCTGGCGGTGCACGCCGGAGAACTCGGCGGCCAGCCGGGCGCGGACCGCGTAGACGGACCGGGCTCGCCTGCGTTCCGCCGCGTGCGCGGAGCGGAGGTCCGCCAGTGCCTCGGTCAGGTCGCCGGACACCTCGTGCACGTGGGCCAGGGCCAGCAGGCTCTCGGCCAGCAGGGTGTCCAACTGGTGGCGTTCGGCGCTGTCGGCGGCCTCGCGCAGCAGGTCGCGGGACTGGTCGACCCGGCCCGCGGGCAGGTGGACGCGGGTCGCCAGTGCGAGCCGGAGCCAGCCGGCGGCGGTCGCGGACGGCGCGCGCACCGGGCGTTCCAGGAACGGGGTCCCGGTCTCGGACGCCTCGGCGTGCTTGTCCGCGTCCATCAGGGCGCAGACCAGTTCCACGACCAGGCCGCCGCGGACCTGACCGCTGTCGGACTCGGGGTCGGTCAGCTGGTCGAGCAGTTCGACACCCTCGCGGGCCGCCGCGATCGCCGCGTCCAGGTCGCCCCAGCGGCGGTGCTGGCCCGCCGCCGCCGCGCGCAGGGTGCCGCGCAGCAGCAACGCGGTGTCGTGGTCGAGCACCGGGTCGGAGGTGTAGAGCTGGTCGGCCTCCTCCAGCGCCTGGGTCAGCGCCGAACCCCGCCCCACCGACACCAGGCACTCGCTCGCCTGCACCAGCGCCGAAGCGCGCAGGGCGTCCGGGACGCCCTCCGCCTCCAGCACCGGCCGGACGGCCGCGAACCCGGTCAGCGGGGCACCGACCGCGCGGGCGATGTCGGCCAGCTCCACCCGCAGCCGCCACGCCGTCTCGTGCTCGGACTCCGCTTCGGCCGCCTTGAGGGCGTCCAGCGCCCGGTCGGCGACCTTGACGCCCCGACCCACCCGGTTGCTCGCGAAGACCACCAACGACTCCGCGCGCAACCGGTCGACCTCGTCGCGGCGGGCGGAGGCGAGCGCCACCGCGCGCTCGCCCAGCACCAGAGCCAGCTCCGGTGCCCGCCAACGCAGCCGCCAGGCGGGCACGACCAGCGTGCTCACCTCGACGTCCGCCTGCGCCTCGCCCCTCGCCGCCACGATGTCGTCCTCGCCTCGGCTCAGTCCCGTGTGAGCTTGCGGTAGGTGACGCGGTGCGGACGAGCCGCCTCCGCGCCCAGGCGCTCCACCTTGTTCTTCTCGTAGCCCTCGAAGTTGCCCTCGAACCAGTACCACTGGGACGGGTTCTCGTCCGTGCCCTCCCACGCCAGGATGTGCGTGGCGACGCGGTCGAGGAACCAGCGGTCGTGGGAGATGACCACGGCGCAGCCGGGGAACTGCTCCAGCGCGTTCTCCAGCGACCCGAGGGTCTCCACGTCCAGGTCGTTCGTCGGCTCGTCCAGCAGGATCAGGTTGCCGCCCTGCTTGAGGGTGAGCGCCAGGTTGAGCCGGTTGCGCTCACCGCCGGACAGCACGCCCGCCGGCTTCTGCTGGTCGGGGCCCTTGAAGCCGAACGCGCTGACGTAGGCCCGCGACGGCATCTCGACGTTGCCGACGTGGATGTAGTCCAGGCCGCCGGAGACGACCTCCCACACGTTCTTCTTCGGGTCGATGCCGGCGCGGTTCTGGTCGACGTAGGACAGCTTGACCGTCTCGCCGATCTTCACCGTGCCCGCGTCGGCCTTCTCCAGCCCGACGATGGTCTTGAACAGCGTCGTCTTGCCCACGCCGTTGGGACCGATCACGCCGACGATGCCGTTGCGCGGCAGGCTGAACGACAGGCCGTCGATCAGCACCCGGTCGCCGAAGCCCTTCTTCAGCTTGTCGACCTCGACCACGACGTTGCCCAGGCGCGGGCCCGGCGGGATCTGGATCTCCTCGAAGTCGAGCTTGCGGGTCTTCTCGGCCTCGGCGGCCATCTCCTCGTAGCGGCCGAGACGGGCCTTGGACTTGGCCTGGCGCGCCTTGGCGCCGGACCGCACCCACTCCAGCTCGTCCTTGAGCCGCTTCTGCAGCTTCTGGTCCTTCTTGCCCTGGACGGCCAAGCGCTCGGCCTTCTTCTCCAGGTAGGTGGAGTAGTTGCCCTCGTACGGGTGCGCCTTGCCCCGGTCGAGCTCGAGGATCCACTCGGCCAGGTTGTCCAGGAAGTACCGGTCGTGGGTGACGGCCAGGACCGCGCCCGGGTACTGGGCGAGGTGCTGCTCCAGCCACAGGACGCTCTCCGCGTCCAGGTGGTTGGTGGGCTCGTCGAGCAGCAGCAGGTCGGGCTTGCTCAGCAGCAGCTTGCACAGGGCGACGCGGCGGCGCTCACCACCGGAGAGCGTCTTGACGTCGGCGTCGGGCGGCGGGCAGCGCAGGGCGTCCATCGCCTGCTCCAGCTGGGAGTCGAGGTCCCACGCGTTGGCGTGGTCGAGCTCCTCCTGGAGCGCGCCCATCTCCTCCATCAGCTCGTCGGAGTAGTCGACGGCCATCTTCTCGGCGATCTCGTTGAAGCGGTCGAGCTTCACCTTGATCTCGCCCAGGCCCTCCTGGACGTTGCCGAGCACGGTCTTCTCCTCGTTGAGCGGCGGCTCCTGCTGGAGGATGCCCACCGTGTAGCCCGGCGAGAGGTACGCCTCGCCGTTGCCCGGTGTGTCCAGGCCGGCCATGATCTTCAGCACGCTCGACTTGCCGGCGCCGTTCGGGCCGACCACGCCGATCTTCGCACCGGGGTAGAACATGATGGTGACGTCATCGAGGATGACCTTGTCCCCGTGCGCCTTGCGCACCTTCTTCATGGTGTAGATGAACTCGGCCATGCCCGCGATCGTAGAGCGGTGCCGATCGGGCAAGTACCTCGGACGCCGGCAACGAAGGTCGCGACAACGCAGAGTTAACGCGAACGTGGGTCACCCACACCTGTAACAGCGTGCGGTAGCCACTCAGGTACGGCGCTGTGACCAGCGGATCCGGCCTGATGCGCGAACTCGGTGCGGTGTCAAGCCCTCATGCCTGCACGGGACCCGCCGATGCCACGCCGACCCCACGACCTCCCTCCTCGATGCTCGGTGACGGCGACGCTTCGACCGGCATTGTGCGCCCTCGACCCGCGCTCCGACCCGGATCGGGCGTTCATGCCCCGAACGGCTCAGGCCACGACTTCGGTTGCGCCGCGCCGCTGCCGAGCGTCACCGCGCACCGGGCGTCGACTGCTCCACACGCGGCCTTTTCGCGGGCGTTGTCCACCTACTGGGACACCGGGGCTCAGAACGGCACCTTGTCCACCTCCCCGAGTTCCAGGCCCAGGTCGCGGGTGGGAGGTGTGAGGGCGGCGGGACGTGTGGGAGCGGCGGACGGGGTGGGGGATGAGGCGGCGGGCGGGGTGGGGGTGGCGCGGGGTTTGCGGCGAGTGGGGGCGGTCTCCCCTTCCTTGCGCGGTGCGGCGATGGCGGGCTTCGGCGGGTCGGGTGTGGTGGCGGCGGGCTCGGCCGGGCCGGGAGCGGCGGGGTCGGGAGCGGCGGGGTCGGGGGCGGTGGCGGCGGGGTCGGGTGTGGTGGCGGCGGGGTCGGGTGTGGTGGCGGCGGGCTTGGGTGGGTTGGGGGCGGGCTTGTGGCCGGCGGGTGGGGGTGGTGAGGTGTCGGGTGGTCTGGTGATCGCGACTCTGCAGCTCGTCAGGTCGGGGCCCACGGCGTAGGCCTCGATGTCGATGAACTGGCGGTACTTGCCGCTGTCGGGCAACTCCTTGATCGTCAGCTTGCCCGCCACGAACACCGGGTCGCGGTTGGCCAGTGACGCCTTGACGTTGTCCGCCAGGTTCCGCCAGCACGTGACCGACAGGAACATGTGGCCGCCCTCGATCCACGCCTCCCGATCGACGTCCCACCAGCGCTCACGCGTCAGCATGCGGAAGTTGGCGCGGCTGTAGCCGGTGCCGACCACCGTGCGGGTCACCTCGCTGGCCACCACGCCGGTGATCGTGACGCGGGTCTCGTTGTAGGCCATGACTTCCTCCTCAGGTTGATCACGGGTTGATCTCCGTGCGTCCAGGTTCCGCAGGTCGGGGCGGGAGCGAAAGCACGAGTTCGCGATCTGTGGACAACTCGGGGCCTGTGGACAACTCACCGCCACGAGCAGCTGCCTAGCACCAGAGCGCGAATGAGTGAGTCCTCACTCGTTGACATGAGTGAGGACTCACTCATACAGTGGTCCCATGCCCGAGGACACGACGCAGAAGCGGAAGCGCGCCCCCGCGATGAGCCCCGAGGACCGGCGAGAGGCGATCGTCGCGGCCACGTTGCCGCTGCTGTTCGACCACGGCGCGAACGTCACGACCAGCCAGATCGCCAAGGCCGCGGGCATCGCGGAGGGCACGGTCTTCCGGGCGTTCAAGGACAAGCAGGAACTGATCGCCACCTGCGTGAAGTCGGTCCTCGCCGTGGACGCCGAGCTGGAGCTGCTGGAGGACGCCCGTCAGGCCGAGACCCTCGCCGACCGGCTCTCCTGGGCGATCAGCGCGGTCTCCGGCTACCTCGACCGGATGTGGAAGCTGATGAGCGTCCTGCGCGACTCCGGCTACCGCCCCGACCACGAGAAGCAGCAGGGACCGCCGGTGGAGATGCAGCGCATCTCCGAGGGCGTGGCGCGGCTGTTCGGCCCGGACGCCGAGCACCTGCGCGTGGACCCCGAACTCGCGGCCCGCCTCCTGCTCGGCCTCGTGTTCACCAACCGCATGCAAGGCGCGGGGTTCGGCGACTCGGCCGCCGACACCGACCAGCTCGTCGAACTTTTCCTGCACGGAGCACTGAAGGGGGACAGGTGAACGACCTGATGATCGAGGCGACGGACGTCGGCAAGGCGTTCGGCGCGCACAAGGCACTGGACGGGGTGAGCGTCGCCGTCCCGAAGGGCACCGTCCTGGGCCTGCTCGGCCACAACGGCGCCGGCAAGACAACCCTGGTCAACGTCCTGACCACCATGCTCCCGCCGGACGCGGGCACCGCGAAGGTGGCCGGGTTCGACGTGGTCCGCCAGGCCCACCAGGTCCGCAGCCGGATCGGGCTCACCGGCCAGTTCGCCTCGGTGGACGAAGGCCTGTCCGGCCTGGACAACCTGGTCCTCATCGCCCGCCTGCTGGGCGCGTCGACCAAGGAGGCCCGCAAGCGCGCCACCGAGCTGCTGGAGCTGTTCGACCTCACCGACGCGGCCAAGCGCCCCTCCCGCACCTACTCGGGCGGCATGCGGCGCCGGCTGGACCTGGCGGCGAGCCTCGTCGGCCACCCCGAGGTGATCTTCCTGGACGAGCCGACCACCGGCCTGGACCCGGCCAGCCGCCTGGGGCTGTGGGAGATCGTGGAACGCCTGGTCACCGACGGCACGACCGTCCTGCTGACCACGCAGTACCTGGACGAGGCCGACCGCCTGGCCGACCGGATCACCGTGCTGGCCCAGGGCAAGGTCGTCGCCGCGGGCACCAGCGCCGAGCTGAAGGCCCAGGTCGGCCAGCGCACGGTCACCGTCACGCTCGCCGACGTCTCGGACGTGCCCAAGGCGCAGGAAGCCCTGGAACGCGCCGGGATGCAGCCGGTGCCCGCGCTCAACACGCTCACCGCCCCCGTGACGTCGTCCCGCGAGCTGGCCGTGGTGGTCCGCGCGCTGGACGAGGTGGGTCTGGAGGCCACCGAACTGGCCCTGGGCGAACCCACCCTCGACGACGTCTACCTGACCCTCGCCGCGCACGCCGCATAGGAGCGACCCATGACCACCCTCACGGCCACGCGCTGGCGTGGCACGGACTTCGGCACCCAGGTGCTGGTGCTGACCCAGCGGTCGCTGCGCACGCTGGTCAGCGACCCGCGGATGATCGTGTTCAGCGTCTTGCAGCCGCTGGTCATGCTGACGCTGTTCAGCCAGATCTTCGCCAGCATCGCGAACACGCCCGGCTTCCCGTCCGGCGTCGCCTACATCGACTTCCTGATGCCCGCGATCCTGGTGAACACCGCGATGCAGGCGGCGCTCCAGGCAGGCGTCGGCCTGGTCACCGACATGAAGAACGGCGTGCTGGCCCGGTTCCGGTCGCTGCCGATCCGGATGGGCTCGGTACTGGTCGCCCGCAGCCTGTCCGACCTGGTCCGCACGGGCGCGCAACTGGTGCTGATGCTGCTGTTCGCGGTGACCATCTTCGGCTTCTCCCCCGCCGGCGGTGTGCTGGGCGTGCTGGCCGCGCTGGGGTTGTCGCTGGCCGTGGGCTGGGGGCTGGGCTGGGTGTTCCTGGCCATCGCGACCTGGCTGCGCAACGCCGAGTTGATGCAGACCGTGGGCTTCCTGGCGATGTTCCCGCTGATGTTCGCGTCCAGCGCGTACGTGCCGGTGTCGGGCCTGCCCGGCTGGTTGCAGGCGGTGGCGAACGTCAACCCGCTGACCCACGCCGTGGACGCGGCCCGCGCGCTGGCCCTGGCGCACCCGGTGACCGGTGTGGTGGGTGCGCTGGTGACCAGCGCGGCGCTCGCGGTCGTCGGCTGGGCGTTCGCGGTGCGGGGCTTCCGCAAGCCGCTCTAGGAGATCGACCAGGTGACGTCCAGGGTGTCCAGGACGTCCACGGGGTCGAACGCCTGGGCCGGGGCGAGCACGCCGGGTTTGGCCGCACCCGCGGCCAGCCTGCGCGCCGCCTCGGCCAGTGCGGCGGCCGCGGTGCCGTAGGTGTCCTGCCCGGTGACGACACCCCGCAGCCGCTGGTCGCCGGTCACGTCCGCGACCAGCACGAAACCGCCGTCGGGGCCCGGGTTCTCGGGCAGGCTCTCCACGACCTCGGGCGTCACGGCGGCGAACAGCGCCACCACGTCCGCCTCCCCGACCGCCTCGACGTGCCCGGCGGTGACGTGCCGGGGGATGGTGGCGATCTCCGGCAGGGCGAACTTCGCGACCGGGGACGGCTCGTCGCCACCCGGGAAGAGCAGGGACGACGTCCGGACCGGGGCGTCGGTGAACCGGCCGCCGGTGTGCACGAGCCCGCCGGTGCGGAACAGGTCGAGGTTCGCCAGCCCGGTCCGACCACTCCCCCGGGACAGCGCTGTGGGGCCGGTGAACCGGTGTGCCAGCACGATCTCGTCGATCCGTTCCAGGCGTCCGGCGACCACCGACACCAGCAGGTCCACCGGGAACCCGCCGTCGTTGACCATCGGCACCACCGTCACGCCGGCGTCCCGTGCCGCCTCGTCGTAGCGGTCGAAAATCCGGCCGATGTAGCTCTGTTCGCCCGCCAGGTCGGCGTAGTGCGTGCCCGCCGCGATGGCCGCCCGCACCACCGCCTCCCCGTGCAGCTCGAACGGCGCCACGCAGTTCACCACCACGTCGCAGCCGCGCAGGACGTCGACCAACCGGTCCGGCTCGTCCAGCCCCACCACCTCGAACGACCCCAGCCCGCGCAGGCGTTCGGCGTTGCGGCCCAGCAGCAGCACGTCCTCCCCGCGCAGTCGGTCCACCACGAGCTTCCCGGTGTGGCCACTGGCCCCGTACACAGCGATCGTCATGCCATGAACGCTAGGAACACCGGCCCGGCGGCCCCATGTCCGAAGATCCGCCGGTCATGTCCGTTCGTCTAGCCTGAGATCGTGGACGTGCTCAGCGACGTCATCGACGCGGTCCGCACCGGCCGTGCGCACTCCGGCCGCACTGTCAAAGACGGCCCGTGGGCCACCCATGTGCCGCACTACACGGCCGCCGGGTTCCATGTGGTGATCAAGGGTTCGTGCGAACTGCGGACAGCCGAGGAACGCATCACCCTGCACGCGGGTGACGTGGTGTGCGCGCCGCGCGGAGCGTCCTACGACCTGTCGGGCACAGGTCCGGCCTTGCTGCTGTGCGGCGCCTACCTGCTCGACCGCCCGCACCCGCTGCTCGCCGACCTGCCGACCTTCGTCCACGTGACCGCGCGGGGTCGGCTGGCCGCCGCCATCGACCTGTTGCGCGCCGAGCTCGACCAGCCCGGCACGGGCACCGACGCGGCCGTGAAAGCCCTGGTGGACATGCTTCTGCTGTACGTGCTGCGGACGTGGTTCGAGGACCACCCGTCCCCCGTGCTGCACGACACGGCCATCACCAAGGCCCTGCACGCCATCCACCACCGCCCCCAGGCGCCGTGGACGGTCGAGTCCCTGGGCGGTGAGGCCGGGTTGTCGCGGGCGGCGTTCGCCAAGCGGTTCACCGACGTGGTCGGCCAGCCGCCGTTGGCCTACCTGACGTGGTGGCGCATGGCGACCGCCGCGAAGCTCTTGAGGGAGACCGACGCACCCTTGGGCGCACTAGCGGCACGCACCGGGTACACGTCCGAGTTCGCGTTCTCCAAGGCGTTCAAACGGGCACACGGTGTCGCACCGGGCGAGTACCGGCGTCACTCCCGTTCGGACAGCTTGCGCAGCATCGCGTTGTAGGCGGCGAGGTCCGCGTCGCCATCGGCGTCGGCCTTGCGGTCGGCACGCCGCGCGTCCCGGTCGTCCGAGCGCGCCCACTGCACCAGCAGGGCGACCATGACCACGATCAGGGGAACTTCGCCCGCCGCCCACGCGATGCCGCCGCCCAGCCGCTGGTCCTCCAACTGCGAGGTCACCCACGGCAGCGCCAGCCCGCGGTAGAAGTTCTCGCCGATCACGGTCTGCGAGCTCATCAGCACGATGCCGAAGAACGCGTGGAACGGGATGGACGCGAACAGCAGGCCCAGCCGGCCCAGCGGGGGCAGCCGCTTCGGCGCCGGGTCGATGCCGATCACCGGCCAGTAGAAGACGTACCCGACCAGGATGAAGTGCAGGTTCATCAGCAGGTGCGCCCAGTGGAAGTCCAGCGCCCAGTCGAACAGGCCGGAGAAGTACAGGCCGTAGAACGACCCGACGAACAACGCCAGCGCCACGAACGGGTTGGTCAGCACCCGGGCGACCGGGGAGTGCACCAGCGCCAGGACCCACTCGCGCGGACCGGGCGGGTTGCCCTTGCCCGCCACCGGCAGGGCACGCAGCGCCAGCGTCACCGGACCGCCCAGGACCAGCAGGATCGGGGCGAGCATGGAGAGCAGCATGTGGCTCTCCATGTGGACGCTGAACATCGCCGGCGAGTACCGGCCGATGCCCGACGAGGTGGCCAGCAGCACGGTCAGGCAGCCCGCGACCCACGCGATCGTGCGACCCACCGGCCACGCGTCACCGCGCTTGCGCAGCCTCCGCACGCCCAGCAGGTACAGCACGGCCAGCGCGATCGCGCCCGCGCCGAAGATCAGGTCGAACCGCCAGTCGAACAGCAACCGGGTGAACGTGGGCGCGCCCGCGAGGTCGTAGCCGATGCGGATCTCGACCGTGCTGGGGAACACGCGGCCCTCCGGCGGCGGAGGCGTCCGGCTCAGCGCGCCCGCCAGCCCCAGGGTCAGGAACATGAGCAGGATCTCGACGCCCGCCAGCTTGAGCAACGAGCGGCCCGAGCCGTTCTGGACTTCCTTGACGCTCTTCGTGCGGTGCAGGTAGCCGAAGACGCCCAGGACGATCAGCGCGGCCACCTTGCCCAGCACCAGCAGCCCGTACTCGCTGGTGAACAGCACGCTCCAGGGCAGCCGCACCTTGGCGTTGATCACACCGGACGCGGCCATGATCAGCCAGCACACCAGCGCGAGCTTGGAGAACCGGGACGCCGCCAACCCGAGGTGGTCACCGCCGCGCCGGCCGTGCGCGAGCAGCGCGATGAGCCCGCCGACCCACAGCGCCGCCGCGACCAGGTGGTAGAGCAGGCTGTTCGTGGCCACGTCGTGCGCGCCGCCGCCGGAGGAGTGCCCGGTCACCGCCACGGGCATCAGGGCGAACACGGACAGCAGGAACAGCGCGACCGTCCAACCCCACGACAGCACCAGCCGGCAGCCCAGCGCGAGCACCGCCACCACGACCGCGGTGATCATCCACGCCTTGGCCTGCTCCATGAACCCGGCCAGCTGGAACAGCACGGACGGCTCGATCACGGCGCTCACCGGCTGGCCCAGGGCGTCGGCGATGGTGAACGGCACGGACGCCACCGCGCCGACCGTCCACAGCAGGGCCGTCCAGGCCGCCGTGCGCAGCGCCGCGTAGCCGTCCGCGGCCAGGTTGCCGTTCTCCTGGGGCGGGACGAGGAACGCGGCCAGCAGCAGCGAGCCGATCGTCACGGCCGCCGCCGACTCGGTGAGCACCCGCACCACCAGCAGGCCGACCCGGTCCGCGCCGGTCAGCGTCGCCAGGCCCGCCGCGACCAGCGCGGCTATGGCCGTGCCGACGACCAGCAGGGGGATCAGACCGGTGCGCTGCGTTCGGGTGGGCGCGTCGATGGGCACGTGGTCGAGCGTAGGCGTCGCGGTGGCGCGACCACCAACCGCCGGACGTGCGGCGATCACACCGGCTACCGTTGCCTGTCGTGACCAGCACCCGCACGTTGCTCCTGGTGGCCCTGTCCGTGCTCCTCCTCTCGGGGTGCAGCTACACCATCAACGGCGACGCGCTGCCCGAGGCCGGTTTCACACCGCCGTCCACGACGTCGACCACCGCGTCCGGGTCTGCCGGTGGTCCGCCGAAGATCGCCAAGCAGCGGTCGGTGGCCGGCGTGGACCCGTGCAAGCTGCTCACCGGCGACGACGTCAAGCCGCTCGGCGGGCTGACCAGGGAGCCGTCGCGCAAGGACGACGTGATCCCGGAGTCGTGCCAGTTCCCCGTGGCGGACGGGACCGTCGTGACCGCGCTGTACAAGAAGTACGAAGAGGTGCAGGGCCGGCAGCCCAAGGGTCACGAGGTCGTGGTGGACGGCAACTCGTCGTGGGTGCTGTGCGAGCGGGACGGCAGTTCGACCGTGTGCACGACCGCGACGGCGGTCAATTCGACGCGGACCATCCTGGTCGCCATGTCGCTCAAGGGCGGCAACGAGGAGCAGATGGTCGCGGTCGTGCAGCCGATGGTCAAGGCCGCCGTGAACCGGCTGCCAGCGGCGTGAGCTCCCTGGTCCGGGCGCTGCGCGCGGCCAGGACCGTGGGCACGATCAGGGCGATGATCAGCGCCACGCAGCCGAGCGCCACGCTCAGGTCACTGGCCTGTGCGATGCCGCCGACCAGCGGCGGACCGGCCAGGAAGCCCGTGTAGGCGACGGTCGTCACCAGGCCGATCTCGCGTTCCCCGCCGGTGCCGTCGGAGCGCTTGCCCGCGTCGCCGGCGAGGTCCATCACGACCGGGAAGCAGAACGCGAGACCCAGGCCGACCAGCGCGAACCCGGCGTACCCGACGGCGGTCACGGGCACGGTGACGGCCAGCGCGAGCCCGGTCGCGGCGACGATCGCACCGCCCGCCAGCAGCCGGTACGGGCCGAGGCGGCGCTGGGCGGGTTCGCCGCCCAGTCGGGCGAGGGCCATCGCCACGGAGAACCCGGCGTAGGCGGCAGCGGCGGCGGCCTCGTCGGTGTGGCGTTCCTGCACGAAGAACAGGGCGGACCAGTCGGAGGCGGCCCCCTCGGCGATGGCGGAGAACAGGGTGATGCCCGCCAGCAGCCAGAGCACCGGGCGGCGCAGGACGGGTCGGCGGTCCTGGCCGGCCTCGGCGGTCTCGCCGGTCGCGCCGGGGACGTACCGGATCAGCGCGGCCATCGCGATCGCGCCGATGACGGCGGCGGTGATCAGGTGCCGGGTCAGGCCCCAGCCGGCACTCGCGGCGGCGGCGGCGCCCAGCGAGCCGACCAGTCCGCCGATGCTGAAGCCGGCGTGGAACTGGGGCATCAGGGGCCGGTCGAGCGCGCGGGTGACGGCGACCGCGGCGACGTTCATGCCGACGTCGAGGGTCGCGCCCGAGGCGCCCAGGACGAACAGGTTCAGGCCCAGGTGGAGCGGGGTGTCGGCGAGGGTGAGGGCGGGCACGCCCAGGACCGTGACGGACACGCCGAGGACGACCAGCTTGCGTGCGCCGAGCCGGGCGCAGGCACGGGCGGCGAAGGGCGCGGTGAGGGCGAGGCCGATGCTGGCGCCGAGGAGGGCCAGGCCCAGGGTGCCCTCGGTCGCGCCGACCTGGGCCGCGAGCGCGGGCATCCGGGCAGCCCAGGACAGGAAGAGGGCGCCGTTGAACAGGAAGACGGCGAAGACGGCTGCACGGGACACGTGTTCGAGTGTGGCTGAAGCGCTTCAGAACGTCCAATCGATTACCCGGTTAACCTCATCACGTGGACCGTCCCCGGAAGCCGACGCTCGACACCGTCGCCAGTGCGGTGGGGGTGTCCCGCGCGACGGTCTCCAACGCCTACAACCGGCCGGACCAGCTGTCCGCGGCGTTGCGCGAGCGGATCCTGGAGACGGCGGCGTCCATCGGGTACGCCGGCCCCGACCCGGTGGCCCGCAGCCTGGCGACCCGGCACAGCGCGGCCGTCGGGTTCATGCTCGGCCAGCAGCTGTCGGCGGCGTTCTCCGACCCGGCGGTGTCGATCGTGCTCGACGGCCTAGCCTCGACCGTGGACGGCCACGACCACTGCCTGGTCCTGATGCCCGGCAACGAAACCGGCGGCCCACGCCCTTCGACGGTCGCCCGCGCCGCTGCGGATGTCGTGGTCGCCTACTCGCTGCCCGACAACGCGCCCGCCCTGGACGCCGTCCGCACCCGCGGCCTGCCCCTGGTTGTCATCGACCAGCCCGTGCTGCCGGACACCGCACGCGTAGAGGTGGACGACGAGGGCGGCGCCCGCATGGCTGCCGCACACCTGCGTTCCCTCGGCCACACCCGCTTCGGCGTCATCACCTTCGGCTTGAACCCGGACGGCTTCACCGGCATCGCGCCGGCTTCTCGCGTTTCGTCGGCCGTCTTCCGCGTGTCCCGTGACCGCCTGGCCGGCTTCCTGTCGGTGACGGGCCCCGACACCCCGGTCTTCGAGGTCCCCGGCAGCCGCCGAGACCTGGGCCGAACCGCCGCCCACGGACTGCTCAAGCTGTCCCCCCGCCCCACCGCCCTGCTGTGCGCTTCGGACGAACTGGCCTTCGGCGCCCTTCAAGCCGCAGGGGAGCTGCGCCTGACCGTGCCCGACGACGTGTCGGTGGTCGGCTTCGACGACGTCCCGTACGCCCAGTACTCCGACCCACCGTTGACTACTGTGCGTCAACTCCTGACGGAGAAGGGTCGGCGAGCCGGCGAACTGGCCCTGCGCCTCCTGGACGGAGGGAGACCAGGAGAGCCGTCCAGACTGCCGGTCACGCTCGTGGAGCGCGACTCGACAGCCCCACCGGAGTGATCCACCTCACTTTTAGGCCGTCTTGATCACTCTTCTGGTGCCTGGACGAAACGGTCCGCGCCTTCCGGACGATGTGTCCGGTGGGGCAGCTACCCTGCTACAGCGCGTGGTCGCTGCCCTCAAGCCTCCGTAGCTCAGTGGAGAGAGCGAGGGACTTCTAATCCCGAGGTCGCAGGTTCGAATCCTGCCGGGGGCGCTTGGGTGCCGGTAGTACCGCTGGGTGCCGATCTCCACCAAGATCGGCCCAGCTCTTATCTAGTGGTTTCAGTCGGTCGGCCGCAGACCTTCCAGGGCTCGCGCCGCCGCCTCACCGAACAGTCCACGGTTCATGTAGACGTCCTGGGTCATGCTCAGCTGGGCGTGGCCGAGGTAGTCCGCAACCTGCCGTGGCTTGAGACCGGCCTCGTCGAGCACCGTGGCCACCAGGTGCCGGAAGGCGTGCGGGTGCAGGCCCTCCCACTCCGTGCCCTTGAGCACGGTCCGCAGGTTCTTCCGGGTGTTGTCCGGGGCGCGCAGCGAGCCCGAGGATGACGGGAACACCCACGTGCTCGTGGCCTGTGCCCGCCGCTTGCGGAGCACGTCCACTGACGCTGAGATCGCCGCCGAAGTTGGCCTTGAGCCCGGCGTTCTGGTCAACGAATGGGCGAAGTTGATGCTACGCGACGACGCACACCCTCACGAGCTACTCCCTGCACGTCGAGGGCACACCGATCGTGGACCCTCAGCCGGGGTCGGCAACCTTGGGCGGCGGGTTCGCAGTGCTGACCTTGCAAGGGTTGGAGCCGGACCACGTGACGGAGAGCTCTATGCCCGGATGCCGACGCCCGAGAAGATCGAGAAACTGGCGTTGCCCGCGGGTGAGCCGGTGATGATCCTCAAGCGGAGGACCTTCACGAAGGACCATGTGCCGATCGAGTTTGCGTACGGCGTCCACGCAGCGAGGCGCTTCGAGTGGTCCTACAGCTTCCCGTTGCCCGACTGACGGCCGAGAAAGGCTGCTCCGTGCCCTCCACCGTGATCCCGAACGAGTACCACGCCGACGCCCTCACGTTGTGGGAGTACCACGACATGAAGCAGCAGGTGCGACCTGCTGATTTGGCGATTGGCTTGGGGAGCCATGACATCGGCGTAGCTGTGCGCGCCGTCGAGCTGTACCAGGCGGGGACGATCCCGCGACTTGTCTTCACCGGCGCGAACGCTCCGACGACCGTCAAGCGGTTCCCTCGCGGGGAAGCCGTCCACTACCGCGAATACGCGATCGAACACGGCGTTCCGGACGAAGCGATCCTCATCGAGACCGAGGCGACCAACACCGCCGAGAACTTCACCCTCACCCGCAAGCTGTTGGAACAACGCGGCGACAGGGTTCACACGGCGGTGTTGATCTCACGTCCGTACCAGGAGCGTCGCGCCTATGCCACCTGCCGAAAGCTGTGGCCCGAACTGGACATCGTGTGCACGTCTCACCGGCCACCGCTGGACGAGTACGTGGCGGGAATCGGTGATGCCGAGTTCGTGGTCAGCATGATGGTCGGCGACACGCAGCGCATGATCGTCTTCGCCGAGGCTGGGTACGCCATCCCTCAGGAGGTGCCCGCCGAAGTCCAAGCCGCCTACGAGCGCCTGGTGAACGCGGGCTACACGAGCCGCCTCATCCGCTGACCGGCCGGGGCGTCGCTGGCGCGTCCGTGATTAGAGTTTCTTTTCTTCATCAAGGCGGCCCCTACCGGGGCCGCTCGTGCCGCTGCGCCCAGGCCGCCCGGCAAGGGCGTGGGACCCGCCTCTGGCACCCACGCCCGCCGGCGGCCGGAGGCACGCGCATCCCCGGCAGCCGCCGCAGAGTCACAACGTGGCTACGCCACCCGAGGGGACGCCTGCTGTTCGACCACCAGGAAGCCCCTACGCCAGTTCGCCCTCTCTTCTCCGTCGACCTCGACGCGCCACTCGTACCTTCCCGGCCTCACGGGCGTCCCCGGAGGGAGGTTGAAAGCGAGTGGCATCGTCAGCGACGTTCCCGGCGGAAGTCCAGGCGGCCGCCCTGCCTCGAACTGCGCTTCGACCTCGATAGGTTGTTCACCCATCGGCGTCAGTTGATGAACCGGGTTTCCATCAGCATCAACCAGACGCACCTTTGCCACGAACACGTGATTGGTCTCGTTCCAAGGAATGTCGAAGAGAATGATCACGGCATGAGGTGGCAGTGGTGTTCTCGTAGCAGTCCATCCGAGGCCAAGCGCGTGCACCTTGTTGTCGGGTGATACCTGGGCAGAGTCACCAAGCAAGATCGTTAGGTCCATCAGCGGACACCCTTCCGAACGACGACGGGGGTAGCCACCCGGACCTTGACCTTGTGGCTCGCGGCCGAGATCAGTCCGTTGACGTTCGCCGCGTTGACCACTGGGCCCGAAAGCTTGATCTTCGATTCTGCCGACCCCAAGGCTTCGTTACTCATGAACGATCCTCCTACGAACGCCGCGTTGCGACAAAGTGGTGTAGACGCCATCGCTTGCGACGACTGGGCGTTAGCCATCGCGGCATCCGCGCGCCGCTTCTCACCCAGAAGGATTAGCATGGGGCAACCGCTCAAGCAGGTGCCGTCACCCACGGGGACGACAGGGGCGCGCAGTGTGTCCGGTCGCCCCTCCAACCTCAAGGGTGCTTCGCATCGCTTCGCGACGGTCTTCGGCCGCCCTTGACCTTGGAGCCTCTGCGACCTGAGTGGCAGGAGAGGGGCAGGCGGGGCCTGCCACGGGTTCGCGCGCCCCTCTCGTCCCCTCCCAGCGTGGTCAAGATCAAAACCAAGACTTACCCAGCTCAAACGATGGCGAACGACCGTGAACCGCCGTCCATGATGGTCGTTCGAGGTTCGGGAAACGCCTGGTCATGACGGGCGCTGGCGGGTACCGGCAGGTGACGGGAGAAGTGGATCTCTAATACCGAGGTCGCAGGTTCGAATCCTGCCCGGGGGCGCTCTGGTGCTGGTCACGCCGCTGGTGGCCGATCTGGTTCAAGATCGGCCCACCCCAAGCCGCATGGTCGACCATCTTGAGGTTCGTGCAGCTCTCGCTCTAGGCCGCATCCCGGTTTCTACCCAGGGCGGCCAGGGCGCGGCGGGCTGCTGCGACCACTGGGGCCCACACCTCCGAGTGGATGAGGTCGGCGTCGCTCCTCGGCTGCGTTGAGATCGCGCGGTCGAGGGCGTCGCGGAAGTTCTCGATCGTCTTCGCTTCCTCCTCGGCGAGCAGGAACCACCCGAGGTGGGCGGGTGGGTCGTCCAGCACGGCGTAGTCGTCGAAGAAGTTCAGGGCGTCGTCCAGGGTGGTGTACTCGGCGGCGGCTGCCGGTGGCTGTGTCCAGTTCTCCTCCTGCCACGCCTGGTCGCCGAGTTTGGCCAGCCAGGCGGCCAGCTCGTCACGAATCCACGGGGCCTCTAGGTCTTCAGCTTTGCGGGGCACTTCGGGAAGTCCGTTCTCTGATCCGGCGAGGCGCTCGTTCGCCCTGGGGGCGGGGTGCGGCGCGGGTTAGCTTGAGGTGTGCGGATTGGGGAGGTTGCTCGGCTTGCCGGGGTCAGTGTGCGGGCGGTGCGGTACTACGAGGAGGAGGGGTTGGTTCGGCCTGGGCGGGGGGCCAATGGGTATCGGAGGTTTGACGAGCGGGATGTCGAGGTGGTTCGGCAGGTTCGGGGGTTGATCGAGTGCGGGTTGCCCACTCGGATCATTCGGGAGGTGTTGCCGTATCTGGACTCGCCTGACGCGTTGCTGCCCGAGGTGCCGTGTGAGTACATGATCGAGCAGGTCGAGCGGCAGCGGGAGGTGTTGGAGCGGCGGATTTCTTGCTTGGAGCGGAATCGGGACGCGTTGGACGCCTACCTGGCGGCTGCTCGGCAGTCGGCTTGACCCCCACGCTTGCGGCAGGGTTTTAGCGTGCCGGGCATGGGTGTTGAGACGAGCATGCGGGCGTTGCGGCAGGGGTCGTTCGGGGGGCCGGGGGACCTGGCGTTGGTCGAGGTGCCGGTTCCGGTGGCGGGGTACGGGGAGGTCCTGGTTCGGGTTGAGGCGGCCGGGGTCAACTTCGCCGATGTGATGCAGACTCGGGGGACGTACGACGGCGGGCCGGTTCCGCCCTATGTGGCCGGGTTCGAGGCTGCCGGGGTCGTGGTGGAGGTGGGCGAGTCCGTTGACCCTGGGCTGGTGGGGACGCGGGTGGTGGGGGCCGGGAGTGGGGCGTTTGCCGAGTTCGTCGTGATGGCGGCGAACGGGGTGGCGCTGGTGCCTGAGGGGTGGCGGGCCGAGCAAGGCCTGGGGATGGTGTTGAACTGGGCTACCGCGTTGGCGGCCCTCAAGCCGTTGGGGCGGCTGCGGAGCGGTGAGACGGTCCTGGTGCAGGCTGCCGCAGGTGGGGTGGGGCAAGCCGCGGTTCGGATGGCCAAGCACTACGGGGCCACGGTGATCGGGGCGGCCTCGGCGGCCAAGCACGACGTGGTGCGGGCGTTGGGCGCGGACCGGGTGGTCGAGTACGGCGAGGTCGGCGGGGTGCGAGGCGTCGATCTGGTGTTGGAGTCTGTCGGGGGCGAGGGGTTCGAGGGGAGTTTGGCTGCTGCTCGCAGGGTTACCGGGCGGGTGGTGGTGTTCGGGGCGGCAGCAGGGGTGGCGTCGGTGAGCAACTGGGAGTTGGTGTTCAAGCACCAGGTGCAGGTGATGGGGCTGCACATCGGGTCGATGGCGCGGGAGGCACCTGAGGTGTACGCCGACGTGCTGCGGGAGTTGGACGTGTTGCGCCGGGAAGGCGTGTACGTGCCTGGGGAGCCCACCGTGTACGACCTGGCTGAAGGGCCGGCGGTGTTGGCGGCCCTGGAGGCTGGGCGGACGGTGGGGAAGTTGGCGTTGAGGCCGTGAAAAGGTGGTGGCCCCGGGACGGGGGTTCCCGGGGCCACTCGGCGAGAAGGCTTACGCGGGCTGGAGCGCGTTGGCTGTCGCGGTGGCCAGGACCGGGCCGTTCGGGCGCAGGGTCAGCAGGGGCCTGACGGACAAGGGCTGCGACGTCGTGTCGAAGCGGTAGGAGCGCAGGAGGGTCTTGAGGAGGATCGTGGACTCCATCAAGGCGAACTGCATGCCGATGCACGCTCTTGCGCCGCCGCCGAAGGGGATGTACGCGTAGCGGTGAGTCGGGGGGCCGCTCAAGAAGCGGGTGGGGTCGAAGGTGGTGGGGTTCGGCCAGAATTCGGGGTGGCGGTGGGTTACCCACGGGGAGATCAGGATTTGCGAGCCCGCCTTGACCCGGTAGCCGGCGATCGTGGTGTCCACCAAGGTAATGCGCTCGGTGCTGTGTGCCGGCGGGTAGAGGCGCATGCCCTCTTGGATGGTTGCTCGGACGAGGGTGTCGTCCGCGGCGTGGGCGATGTCGGACTGGATGTCGGGGCGGCGGCCCAGTTCGTGCAGGGTGAAGGTCAGGGCGCCGGCTGTGGTTTCGTGGCCCGCCAGGAGGAAGCCCAGGACCTCGTCACGGATCTCCTGTTCCGACAGGCCGATACCGGTGTCGGCGTCACGGGCGGCGCGCAGGCGGGTCAGGAGGTCGTCGGCGTCTGGGCGTGAGGGCATGGCCAGGACGCGGTCCGCGATGGCGAACAAGCGGCGGCGGATGTCACGCAGGGTCCTGTTGCGTGGGGTGGGGAGCGACAGGGGCAGGGTGAACAGTTGCAGGCGGCGCGCTGTCGAGGTTTCGCCCAACTGCTGGACCAGGTCTTGGAGCTCTTCCACGATGTCGTCGATGACGTCGCCGAACAGGGCGCGGCCGACCACGCGGAGGGTGTAGCGCTGCATCAGGTCGTGCAGGTCCACCGTGCCGGAGCGGAGGGACGGGTCGTTGACGACCTTGGACGCCTCCTCCGCCATCAGTGCTGTGTAGCCCATG
The DNA here is from genome assembly GCF_003634995.1 of Saccharothrix variisporea. Classification (GTDB taxonomy): domain Bacteria; phylum Actinomycetota; class Actinomycetes; order Mycobacteriales; family Pseudonocardiaceae; genus Actinosynnema; species Actinosynnema variisporeum. Next base: position 3,789,756 of record NZ_RBXR01000001.1, read on the forward strand.
ACACGGCGGTGCGTGAACAGTTGCTGCACGAGCTTGCGGTGGCGCTTCCAGGTTTCGCCGTCCAGCGTCAGCAGGCCGTCGCCGATGCTCTCCCGGATCACCTTGAACCCGGCCGTGTCCCGGCCGAACACCGCGGGATCGGTCATCGCGCGGGCCACGTCGTCGGGGTGGAACGCCCCGTACACCGTGCGGCCCGCCCACGACGGCCCGAACCGGTACGCCACCAGGTCACCGTGCTCGGCGAACGTCCGCTCCAGCGTGCCCAGCAGGTCGGCGACGAACGCGGGCACCACGCCCAGCAGCGGGTGGCCGACCGGCCCCGGGACGGCGTTCATCGGTTCCTCCTGAAGTCCGCGTGGAACGGCTCGACGTCCACGGGCGGTTCCGGCAGCACGGCGGTGAGGGCGCTGACCTTCGACCACGTCATCGCGATCTGGTCCAGGTCGGCGTCCCCGACCGGCAGCCCCAGCTCGCCGAACGCGTCGGCCAGCCACTTGCGGGCGCCGGGGTCGACGGTGTCGGCGGGGGCCTCGGGGGCGGCGACGGGAGCCCACTCCCCGGTCGGGAACACCGGGAGAGCACGGGAGTGCCAGTCGGTGCGCCGCTGGTAGACGTCGGCGATCGCGGCCAGTTCGAAGTCCTGGCCGGGCGCGGCGGCCAGTTGCAGCGACAGCGGCATCCCGGCCGCGTCGAAGCCCATCGGCAGCGCCATCGCCGGGAACCCGACCGCGCTCCACACGCTGGGCAGCCACGAGATCGTCTGGAGGCCGGCGGCGTCGTCGTAGCGCGGGGCACCGGCGGGCCAGGTCGGGGTGGCGATCACGTCCACCTCGGCGAACCGGGACCGCAGAGCGTCGGCACCCCACCGGCGCACGCGCTGCGCCCGCAGGTACGTCTCGGCGCTCAGCACGCCGCCCAGTGCCACGTTCCACCGGAACGGCCGCCCGTAGTCGGTCCACCGCGACCGCAGGTGCGTCCCGTGCACCTCGAACGCCTCCACCAGCAGCGTCACCAGCTGCGCCGCGACCAGCGGGAAACCCTCGTTGACCGGCACGTCCACGACCGAAGCGCCTGCCGCGCGCAGCTCGTCCAGCGCGGCCTCGAACGCGGCGGCGGTGTCGTCGGTCAGCGCGGCGGCGTACTTGACCAGGTCGAACGGCACGCCGACGCGCACGCCCGCCAGGTCGTCCAGCGCGGTCCGGGACACCTCGTACGGCCGGTCGGCCATCACGGCCAGCAGCCGGGCGCACTCGCGGGCGGTGCGGGCCAACGGGCCGGCGGTCTCCATCGACCGCGTCAACGGTCGGATGCCCTGGGCGGGCAGCAGACCCTGGGTCGGCTTCAGCCCGGTCACCCCGCACAGCGCGGCCGGGATGCGGATGCTGCCGTTGCTGTCGGTGCCGATGCCGGCGTCGAACAGCCCGGCGGGGATGCCGTTGGCGCTGCCGCAGCTCGACCCGCCGGTCCACCGGTTCGGGTCCCACGGGTTGCGCGGCACGGGGAACGCGGCGGCCGGGTCGGGCCGGGACAGCGCGTGCTCGGCCATGCTCGTCTTGCCCACGATGGACGCGCCGGCGGCCCGCAGCCGCGCGATGATCGGCGCGTCCCGGTCCTCCCACCACACCGGGTCGTGGACGGCGCTCTGCGCGGTGCTCGGCGCGCCCGCCACGGCGATGATGTCCTTGACGCCCACGCGCACCCCGCTCAGCGGACCGTCCACATCGGACGCGGCCTCGGGGAAGCGGTGGAGGAAAGTGCCCAACGAGTCCATGTCAGCTCACCACCGAGAACTTCTGCCACCCGGTCGCGACGACCTCGGGAGCGCCGAAGGTGTCGCGGGGAGCGGACGGGTCCCAGCCGTTGTTCAGGTGGGCGACCAGGGTCCCGTCGCCGCGCAGGCCCATCAGGTCGGGACGGCCGTTGAGGTCCAGGTCGGTCACGGTGATGATCTCGTACTCCTGCCAGCCGTGGCCGAGCGTGAACCACCGGCCCTCGCCGCGCCACCACGGCCCGTCGCCGGACTCGTCGAACGCGAACTCGTACACGTCCAGGTCGCCGTTCTTCCGGCGCACCAGCAGGTTCGGGCGCCCGGTGCCGGTGATGTCGGCCATGGCGAACGGGAAGTCGTCCACGTCCACGGTGACCAGCCGGTGCGCGGCCTTGTCGTAGGTCTCGTTCTCCTTGACCTCGCGGCGGTTGAAGAACGCGTCCACGTGGCCGGCGTCCTGCTCGCGGCCGAACATGTCGTCGCAGCCGTCGAGGTCGACGTCGTAGATGCCCAGCGTCTCCCACTTCTTGTCGTCGCGGGCGCCGGAGATGCGGATGGGGCCGGCGAGCGTGTCCGTGCCGCGCAGCCCGCCCGTGTTCGGGTACAGGAAGATCCCGTGGTGCTCGTTCATCGGGCGCATGCTCAGGCCGAGGACGTCGGCGAAGCCGTTGCCGTTGATGTCGATGGTGCGCACCAGGTAGTGGTCGCGCCGCGGGTCGAAACCGGTGCCGATGAGCACGGGCTCGCCGAACGTCTCGGTGCCCCGAAAAGCACCGCCGTGGGGAAAGACGAACAATTCCCCCGTGACGTCGTCACGGGCCATGACGTCCATTCGACCGTCACCGTTGAACGAGTGACAGTGACCGTTCCCCTTCATGCGTGCCACGAAGCACCCCTCCCCGAGCGGGCGCGGCGAACGCGCACCCAACCGCCACAACAGGCCTGATCATGGCCCCGGCACAGCCCGGAGGGGCACCCCTACCCGCACCCCTGGCACCCCACAAGGAAGGCACCCCTCCCCCACATCCGCGCCCGCCGCCCACTATTTCCGGCCGACGCCCGGGGAGGTGCTGCTAACAATAAGCGCATACCCGCGCCGACCCAAATGGGGAAATCCACATGGACCAACGAAACGGGCTCACCGCGACCACTCCGACGCTCGCCGTGGTGGCTCCGCCGGTGCCGGCGATCAGCGTTTCGGGCCTGCACAAGCGCTACGGCGACGTGCGCGCGGTCAACGGGCTGGACCTGGAGATCGCGCCCGGCGAGGTCGTCGCGCTGCTGGGCCCCAACGGCGCGGGCAAGTCCACGCTGGTGGACCTGGTCCTGGGCCTGGCCACCCCGGACGCGGGCGAGGTCCGCGTGTTCGGGCACACCCCGCGCGAGGCCGTGACCCGCGGTGTCGTCGGCGCGATGCTCCAGGACGGCGCGCTGCTGGACGACGTGTCGATCCGCGAGCTGCTCACCCTGGCCGCCGGCCTGTACCGGGACGCCGTGCCGGTCGACGAGGTGCTGGCGCGCACCGGGTTGACCGACCTGGCCGACCGGCGCGGCCCGCTGTCCGGTGGTCAGCGGCAGCGGCTGCGGCTGGCGATGACGCTGGTGTCCGACCCCCGCCTGCTGATCCTGGACGAGCCCACCGTGGCGATGGACGTCGAGTCCCGCACGGTGTTCTGGACGTCCATCCACGAGTTCACCGCCACCGGCCGCACGGTCGTGTTCGCCTCCCACTACCTGGAGGAGGCCGAGGAGTTCGCCGACCGGGTGGTCCTGGTGCGCGGCGGCAAGGTCGTCGCGGACGGCACGGTCGCCGAGATCCGTTCGGTCGTGGCGGGCCGGACGCTGTCCGCCGAGGTCCCCGGCGTGACCCCGGACCAGCTGCGGCTGCTGCCGGGCGTGCTGGCCGCCGAGGCGCGCGGCAAGCGGGTCGAGCTCGTGTGCGCCGACTCCGACGCCGCCGCGCGCGAGCTGTTCGCCCGGTACCCGCAGGCGCGGGACGTGGAGATCGGCTCCATCGGCCTGGAGCAGGCGTTCCTGGCCCTCACCGCGACCGAAGACGAGGCTGCCTGATGAACTCCGGTTTCCTGCTGTTCGAGGTGCGCCGGGTGGTGCGGGCGCGCAAGTTCTGGATCATGGCGTTCCTGTTCCCCACCCTGATGTACCTGATCCAGGCCAACCTGTTCAGCGGCCTGTTCGAAGGCCGGGGCGGGGTGGACTTCCGCGAGCACCTGATGGGCAACCTGGCCGCGTTCGGCGCGTTCTTCGTGGCCCTCAACGTGGGCACGCGAGTGGCGATCGAGCGGTCCACGGGCTGGCAACGACAGTTGCGCATCACGCCGCTGTCCGCGCCGTCCTACCTGGTCGCCAAGCTGTCCGCCGCAATGGTGGTGGCGCTGCCCGCGATCGCCGCCGTGGCGGTGGTCGGCGCGCTGGTGGAGGGCGTGCGGCTGCCGGTGGGCGGCTGGCTGTACCTGGTGCTGGGGATCTGGGCGGGCACGCTGCCGTTCGCGCTGCTGGGCGTGTTCATCGGGCAGATCGCGACCGCGGAGAGCGTACAGCTGCTCACCTCCATGTCGCACATGCTGCTGGGCATCCTCGGCGGGGCGCTGTTCCCGTCGGTGGCGTTCCCCGGGTGGATGCAGGCGGTGTCCACGGTCCTGCCCAGCCGCTGGCTCGCCGAGATCGGTCACGCGGCGGTCGGCGAGGCCGCGAACGGCCCCGTGGCGGCGGTCGTGCTGGCCGGCTGGACCGTGGTGCTGGGCGGCGCGGTCGTCCTGCGGTACGTGCGGGACAGCGCCCGCGTCTGACGTTGTCCGTTGCTACCCCAAGGGAATCCCTCGTGAAGAAGAACTCCTGGCAGATACTGCGCAAGGGCGGGCAGGGTGGGCTCACGCTGACCGTCGACTTCACCAGCACCGGCCGCACCCAGGCGTGCTTCCGCGACCTGGTGCCCTTGTTGACCGCGCCCGGCGAGATCTGGGAGACGGTCGCACCGGCGTCGGGCGCCGAGGACACCATGTCCGGCGGCGACTACGTCGAGCGCTGGGTCAAGGGCGTGCGCAAGCGCGAGCGGACCGTGGACACCGTCATCGGCTACTGCGCCGGCGCGGTGTTCGCCGCACCGCTGGCCGCGCGGCTCGCCGAGCACCAGGAGGTCGCGCCGAACCTGGTCCTCCTGGACCCCGAGCTGCCCAACATCGTCGGCCTGTACCGGGACTTCCACGCCGCCGCCGACGCGCTGAAGACGATCCTGTCCCCCGACGAGATCACGAAGTTCCACGCCGACGGGCAGGACGTCCAGCAGCGGTACGGGTTCGAGGACCTGTCGCTGATCGGTCCCGCGCTGGCCGGGATCTTCCGCGACGCCATCGACGTGGCCGGGCAGCGCCTGGGCCTGGACGAGGACATCCGCGGCGAGCTGGGCGGCAGCTTCGCGTCCTTCGTCGGCTACCTGCGGGCCGCCACCGAGCTGGACCCGGTGCCGCTGTGGGCCGACGCCACCGCCATCACGTCGGCGCACTCGACGCGGCGCGGCACGGTGTTCGCCCGGGAGATCAGCCTGGACGTCGACCACGACCAGATGCTGCGCCACCCCGACGTGGCCGCCGCCGTGTCCGAGCTGATGACCGGCGCGCTGCGGATGGCGGGGTAGCGGTGTTCCCCGACCTGTTCGCCGCCCAGGTCCGCCGCACCCCCGACGCGGTCGCCGTGGCGTGGGGCGAGCACACCCTGACCTACGCGGAGCTGGACGCCCGGTCCACCGGGCTCGCCCGCCGCCTGGCCGCGCTCGGGGCCGGGCCGGAACGGCTGGTGGCCATCGGCATCCGGTCGGCCGACGTGGTGACCGCCGCACTCGCGGTGCTCAAGACCGGTGCCGCCTACCTGCCGCTGGACCTGGACTACCCGGCGCAGCGCCTGGAGCACATGCTGGGCGACGCGAAGCCGTTGCTGCTGCTCACCACTGCCGAGGACCGGCACGCCATTCCGCCCTCGGACGCCACTGAGGTGCTGGTGGGCGAGACTTCGGACGAGCCGTTCTCGATGGACATCAAGCCGGAGAACCCCGCCTACGTCATCTACACGTCCGGTTCGACGGGCAAGCCCAAGGGCGTGGTGATCGAACACCGACAGCTGAACACCTACCTCGACCACGTCGTGCGCTCCTACCCGGGCGTGCGCGGCCGGGCGGTGCTGCACTCGTCGTTCGCGTTCGACCTCACCGTCACCGCCCTGTACGCGCCGCTGGCCACCGGCGGTTGCGTGCACGTCGGCGCGTTGGAGGAGATGGGCACGCCCGCCGCCGGACCTCTGGGCCTGGAGCGGCCTGGGTTCGTCAAGGTCACCCCCTCCCACATCCCCCTGCTCACCGCCCTGCCCGCCGAAGCCTCGCCGACCGGTGAGCTCATGGCCGGCGGCGAACTGCTGCTCGGCGAGACCGTCGACGCGTGGCGGCGCAGGCACCCCGGTGCCCGTGTGGTCAACGAGTACGGCCCGACCGAGACGACGGTCGGGTGCAGCACGGTCGTCATCGAGCCGGACGACATCGTGCCGCCGGGCCCGCTGCCCATCGGGCAACCCATGCCCGGCGTGGGCTTCCACGTCCTGGACGACGACCTGCAACCAGTCCCGACAGGCGAAATCGGGGAGCTCTACATCTCCGGCACCCAGCTCGCCCGCGGCTACCTCAACCGGCCCGCGCTGACCGCGAGCCGGTTCGTGGCCAACCCGTTCGGGCCGCCCGGGTCCCGCTTGTACCGGTCCGGCGACCGGGTGCGGCCGACCGCCGACGGCGAGTACGAGTTCTGCGGCCGGGTGGACAGCCAGACCAAGATCCGCGGCTACCGGATCGAGCTGGGCGAGGTCGAGGCGGCGCTGCTGCGGGTGCCCGAGGTGCGGCACGCGGCGGCCGTGGTCCGCGAGGACACGCCGGACGTCAAGCAGCTCGTCGCGTACGTCGTGCCGAGTGACGTCGATGTCCAACAAGTGCGCAAGGACATCGCCGAGAGCCTGCCCGACTATATGGTGCCCAGCGCCGTCGTGGCGCTGGCGGAGCTGCCGCTGACCGTGAACGGCAAGCTGGACACGGCCGCGCTGCCGGTGCCGTCCGGTGCCATGTCGGGACGTGCGCCCGTGAACGAGCTGGAAGCCCTGCTGTGCGAGCTGTTCGCGCGGTTCTCCGGGGTGTCCGCGGTGGGCGTGGACGACGACTTCTTCGTGCGCGGCGGCACCAGCGTCGGCGCCGCGCAACTGGTCAACGAGGCCCGCAAGCTCGGGCTGGCGCTGTCGCTGCGGGACGTGCTGGAGAACCGGACCGTGGCGCGGCTCGCCGAGATCTGTGCCGAGGGGGACGAATGACGGTCAGCCGGAAAGAAACGGCCATGTGGCTCCTGGAACGGCTCGTGCCGGGCACAGGGGTCAACAACGTCACCGTCGCGTTCGAGGTCGACGGACGCTTCGACCGCGCGGTCCTCGGACGCGCTCTGGACGCGGTCCTCGCTCGGCACGACGTGCTGCGGACCGTGTTCCGCGCGGACGACGTGGCTCTGGACAAGGAAGTCCTGGCCTCGGTCGACGTTCCGCTGCTGGACATCGCCGTGACGGACGCCGGGCTTGACGCCGATCTGACCGCGTTCATCGCGGCACCGTTCGCCCTGGACGGGAGCCCGTTGGTACGGGCCGGGGTGCGAAGTGGCGACACCGACGTGTGCTGCGTCGTCGTGCACCACTTGGTGTTCGACGCCATGTCCACCACGATCCTGCTGCGCGAGCTGCTGACCGCTTACGAGGAGGTGGCGGCCGGACACACACCGGCCACAGAAGTCGTCTCCCCGCCCACCGAGCGCACCCCCGACGAGCGCAGCATCGCCTACTGGCAGAAGAACCTGGACGGGCTGAGGGCCAGTGAGTCGGGGCTGTGGTGCGCCAAGCCGCCCGGTGCCCAGTCGTCGCTGCGAGCATCGACGGTCCACCACAAGCTCTCCGCTGAGGCGCGGGAGGTCGTGCGGCGGTTCCAGAAGGAGCTGCGGGCGTCAGAGGCCGTGGTGCTGCTGGCCGCGTACTACGTGCTGTTGACCCAACACGGCGCCGGGTCGGACGTGGTCATCGGGACGCCCGTGAACGTGCGCGACCAGCAGAGCATGAACGCCATCGGCTACCACGCCAACCTGCTGCCGCTGCGGGTGCAGCTCGAGGCCGACTTCCGGGCCGTGGTGAAGAAGACCCGGTCGACGTTCCTGGAGGCCATCAGCCACGCGGACGTGCCGCTGGAGCACGTCTCCCCCGCCGTGCTCGGGGACACGCCGTCGTCGTGGCGCAGCTCGTTCTTCCGGCACCTGTTCAACTACGTGCCGGGCACGGTCGAGTCCGCGCCCACCCTCACCGGGATGCCCGTGCGGCACGTGCTGGCGGAGAACGGGTTCAGCCGGTTCGACCTGGAGTTCTTCATCATGCCGGGTCCGGCGGAGACCACCATTCGGGCCGCGTTCTGCGTGGACGCCTTCGAGGAAGCGGACGTCGTGCGGCTGCTGGAGCGGTACGACGCCCTGCTGGTCGAACTGGGCGGCGCGGTCGAGCGCCCGGTCGTGGAGCTCTCACGGCTCGCCCCTTCGGAACACGTGCTGCCTCCCGCCTCCAAGCCCGTCGAACACGTGCTGGACGCCGTCCACGCGACGGTGGCCGCGCAGCCCGACCTGGTCGCCGTCGAGGACGGGCCGGACTCGGTGACCTACGGCGAACTGTGGTCCGCCGCGCTGGACACCCGGGACCTGGTGCACACCGACACCGTGGCCGTGTTGGCTCCGCGGGGCGCGGACCTGGCGGCGGCGTGGCTGGGGGTGTGGCTGGCGGGTGCGCGGCTGGTGCTGCTGGACCCGACGCAGCCGATCCCCGACCTCGCGGCACGGCTCGCCGACTCCGGTGCCGGGCTCGTGCTGGCCGCCGAAGGGGTGACCGTGCCGGGTGCGGTGCGGGTCCCGACCGTTGGCGGCGGCACCCGAACCGAGGCCCCCACACCCGACCTGGACGCGCCGGCCCACCTCGAGTACGCGCTGACCGGCGAGCCGATCGCGGTCGAGTTCACACACCAAGCCCTGGCAAGCGCGGTCACAAGTGCCGGGCAGGACAAGGCGTTGTGGCAGAACAGCGCCGCCACCACCGCCTCGCTGCTCGACGTGCTGGGCGCGCTCACCACCGGCGGCCGGGTCGTGGTCGCCGACACCGAGCACACCGCGCCCGCGCCGACCGGGTTCATCGCCGAACCGGGCACCGCGCACGAGCTGGGCCTCGGCGTGCGCGGCGAACTGTGCGCCACCGGACCTGCCCTGCCCACCCGCTACCACAACCGTCCGGACCTGACCGCCGAGCGGTTCGGCGAACACCCCGTGCACGGCCGGTTCCACCGCACCGGGGACCTCGCGGTCCGGCGGGCGACCGGGATCGACGTCATCGGCAGGCTCGACGACCACGTCACCGTGGCCGGACAGCGGATCCACCTCACCGACATCGAGCGGGCGCTGTCCGCCATCGCCCCGGTGGCCGCCGCCGAGGCAGGCGGCACGGTGTTCGTGTTCACCGAGACGGACGCGACCGACCAGCTGCGCGAACACGCCAAAACCACACTGCCGTTCGTGCCCGAGATCGTGACCATGACAAAGCTCCCGCGCACTGCGGCGTCCACGCTGGACAGGACGGCCCTGCGCGACCTAGCGGAGTCCTCCGCGGTCGCGGCGAACGCCGAGCCGGCCGACGAGACGACCACCGCGCTGGTCGCGATCTGGACCGAGCTGCTCGACCGTCCCGGCCTGCACGCCGACTCGAACTTCTTCGCGAGCGGCGGCCACTCACTCCTCGGCGCGCAACTGGTGCAGAAGGTCAAGAAGGAACTGAGCCTGCCCGCCCAGCTCGCCGACCTGTTCGCCAACCCGACGCCGAGGCAGCTCGCGGAGCACCTCGACTCCGCGTTCTTCGACGACGAAGACGACTGACCGATCCGCCAGCCAGTGGGTTCTTTGAAGCAGAGGAGGCTCGGCGTGACCATCGACGTCCAGCCCACGCACAGCACCGACCGCGTGATCACCCTGACCCGTGAGGAGAACATCGAGGTAGACACCATCGCCCGCTACCTCGCGGGCCGACCGCCCCGCCGGCTGGACTCGACGACGTGGCTGGCCACCGCGCGCGAGCTGTCCAGCAACCTGCCGGCGCGCCTGCGGCAGATGCTGCGCCGCTTCACCTGGGACGCGGGCCTCGACGGCGTCCTGCTCGTCCGCAACCTGCCGGTGGACGACCTGCCCGACACCCCGACCGTGGCCGGCTCAGTGCAACGGGAGTCGACCGTTCCCGCCGCCGCGCAGGTGCTCGTCGGTCTCCAACTGGGCGAGCTGATCGCGTTCCGCGAGGAGAAGAGCGGCGCACTCGTGCAGGACGTCGTGCCGGTGCCCGGCATGGAGGCCTTCCAGGGCAACGCCGGTTCGGTGATGCTGTCCATGCACGTGGAGAACGCCTTCCACATGTACCGACCGGACTACGTGGGCCTGCACTGCCTGCGCAACGACCACGACAACGTGGCCGGCCTACAGGTGGCGTCCATCCGCAACGCCCTGCCGGTGCTGCCGGAGTCCGTGCGCAAGGTGCTGCACGAGCCGAGGTTCATCACCGAGCCACCGGCGTCCTTCGGCGACCTGCGCAGCGCCCCGGAACCACACGGCATCCTCGGCGGCAGCTTCGACGACCCGGACATCCGCATCGACTTCGAGAGCTCGTTCCCCCTCGACGCCGAAGCAGAGCAGGCGATGGCCGTGCTGGGCGACGCCCTCCGCTCGTCCCGCCGCACGTTCATCCTGGAACCCGGCGACCTGGCCTTCGTGGACAACCGCCTGGCCCTGCACGGCCGAACCGAGTTCACCCCCCGCTACGACGGCCGAGACCGCTGGCTACAACGCATCTTCGTCCACCGCGACTTCCGCCGGTCCCGGGAGCTGCGCCCAGAGGGCGGCCACGTACTGGGCAGCGCCCCCACCACCTGACCCACACACCACCGGCCCGCCAGCCCGATCACTTCGGACTGACGGGCCGGTTCTTTGCGCCGAAGGCGCGAGTCCGTGCTGCCAAGCCCACGGGAAGGGCCTCGGTTTCGTTCCCCCGTCCGGCCTGGGCGCAGCCCAACCGCGCTTGGCCCGTTTGTGCAACCAGCTTTTCCGGTTGCTCAAACGGGCCAAGTGTGGTTGCCTCCGGCAGGCCGGACGGGGGAACGAAACCGACGCCCTTCCCACCCCCGGGGGCCTGCCCAGCGGCGAGCGTCGCTTTTAGCTTTTAATCCCAGGAGCTCACCGGAGCCTGACGTGCGACCGGTTCAACTGGTCGACGCTCGTGACCCCCAACAGCTTCATCGTGACCTCGATCTCGCGCGTCAGGATCTCCATCGCCTTCACCACCCCGCGCCGGCCACCCGCCATGAGCCCGTACTGATAGCACCGCCCCACACAAGCCGCCGTCGCACCCAGCGCCACAGCCGCCACGATGTCCGCGCCCGACGTGATGCCGGTGTCCACCAGGACCTCGATGCGCTCGCCGACCGCGTCCACCACGTCGGGCACGAGCTCGACCGGCACCGGGGCCCGGTCGAGTTTCCGGCCGCCGTGGGTGGACAGCCACACCGCGTCCACGCCGGCGTCGGCCACGCGGCGGGCGTCGGCGACGCTCTGGACGCCCTTCGCGACCAGGTTCCCCGACCACGCGCCGCGCAGCCACTCCAGGTCGTCCACGGACAGCTTGGGGTTGAAGACCTTCTTGATCAGGTCCGACGCGGAGCCGTTGCTGGTCGCCGCGAGGACCTTCGGGGAGGGTGCGCCGCCGCGGATCTGGCTGAGCCACCAGCCCGGGTGCAGCCAAGCCTCGGCGAACGTGCCGATGCTCATCGACGGCGGGATGGTGAGGCCGTTGCGGATGTCCCGGCGTCTGGGCACGGAAATCGGGGTGTCCAGCGTCAGCAGGATCGTGTCGAAGCCCGCTTCCTCCGCCAGGCCGAGCAGTTCCTTGACCATGGCCCGGTCCTCGGCGAAGTACAGCTGGAACCAGTGCCTGCCACCGGGGGCGGCGGCGGCGATGTCCGCCAGCGACGTCGTGGCCAGCGTGGACACCGAGTAGGGGATGCCGAACTGCGCCGCCACGGACGCCACCGCCGACTCGCCCTCCGGGTGCATGACCCGGGTGAAGCCCACCGGGGCCAGGCAGAACGGGAGCTCTTGCGCCTTGCCCAGCACCGTGCGGGTGGTGTCGATCTCGGACACGTCCCGCAGCACGGACGGCTGGAACTCGATGTCCGCGAACGTCTGCCGGGCCCGGCTGAGGCTGCGTTCGCTGTCCGCGGCGCCGTCGGTGTAGTCGAAGACCATGCGCGGCACGCGCTTGCGGGCGAGTTTGCGCAGGTCCTCGATGCCGGCGGCGCGCAGGAGCTTGCGGTCGGTGGGGTTCCACGCCATCTTCGGCGGCTTGAGCAGGGTTCTGAGTTGAGCCGACTTGGTCATGGGGGATCGATCCTTCCTGGGGCGGTCAGGCGGCTTGCCGGTCGCGGGTGGACAGCTCCGCGACCAGCGCGCGGTCCCCCAGCAGGTGCTCCACGACCTCGGCGGGTGTCGGGCAGTCGTAGACGAGCGCGGCGGACAGCTCCAGGCCGGTGAGGGCTTCGAGCCGGCGGCGCAGTTCGACCGCGGTGAGGGAGGAGAACCCGATCTCCAGGAACTCCTCGTGGTCGTCGACGCCGGCGGCCGACGGCAGGCCGAGGGTGAACGCGGTCTGCGTCCGCACGACGTGCGACAACACGGACCGGGCCTGCTCCTCGTCGGCGCCGTCGAGCAGGCGGCGCAGGGCGGCGGGGCTGTCGATGTCGGCTCCCCCGCCGTCGTCGGCCTCGGTGGCGTGCCGCAGGGCGTCCGGCAGCTCCGCCAGCAGCGGGCTGGGCCGGAACTCGGTGTAACCCGGAACGAAGGTCCCCCAGTCCGGGACGCCCGCGACCCGGCCGTCCGCGACGGTGGTCAGGAAGTTGCGCGCGTCGACGTCGACCGTGATGGAAACCGCGCCCGATCGCTGGTGGGCCAGGGCGTCGAAGGTCGCCGCGATCTCGGGTGACCCCGAAACCCCGAACAGCTCGTCCACTGTGGACACCAGAAGGAGATGCGTGGCGTCGGACACTTGGGCGGTGGCGATCGGGTCGTCGGCGTCGCTGGTGACGACCAGCGTTTCGGCCGCGCCGGTGGTGACCTTCACCCCGGCTTCGTCCAGCAGCACCGCGATGCGGTCGGCGAGCGGGCCGCCGTGCACGGCCACCGGGCCGGTGGGGGTCCACGGTGCCGCGGCGGGCGCGGTCAGCAGTCGTCGGGCGAACACGCCGGCCGGGCGCACGGCCACCTGGTCCTCCCCCGCACCCTTGGTGAGCACGGCGGTCAGGGCGGTCAGCGAGCGGTCGTCCAGCGCCTCGGGCAGGTCGATCACGCCACCCCACGCCCGAGGCGTCTCGACGGCGGCCCGGCGGGCGTACCCCCACACGGCGGCACCGGTCAGGTCGGTGATCCGGTCGGTGGGCGTCACGGCGACCGCGGCCCGGGTCAGGTACCAGACCGGGGTGTCGAGGCGGGCTTCGGCGAGTTCGGCGAGGAGCGCGGCCGGGGACCCGGTGGTCGCCAGGACGCCGGAGACGATCCGGTCCGGGGCCAGGGCGAGCAGGGCTTCGGCGGTCGGGGCGGTGTAGTGGCGGACCTCGGCGCCGGCGCGGGCCAGGGCCTCGCCGACCTGCTCGGCGTCGGCCGGGACCAGCCAGATCCCGTGCAGCGAGGCGGTCGGCAGGCCGGCCACCGGGCGCCACCGGACCTGGTGGCCGGGCTCGGGACCGCGGCGGTAGGCGGCCAGGGCGGCGACGACGTCCTTGAGCGATGCCGAGTCGTCCAAGCCGAGCAGCGAGCCCAGGTCGGCCCGGTCCACGGCAGCCCAGAAGTCGTCGGTCGGTGCGGTCTGCACCGGCGCGTCCGGCCACAGGCGGGTGCGCTGGAACGCGTAGGTCGGCAGGTCGACGCGGCGCGCGCCGGCGAAGAACGCCGCCCAGTCCACGGTCACGCCCCGGCTGTGCAGGCGGGCCACGGCCTCGGTCAGCACGGCCGGGCCGGTGCGGTCCTTGCGCTGAGCGGGCACGAAGGCGGCGTCGGCGACGCTCTCCTGTCCCATCGCGGTCAGCACCGCGTCCGGGCCGAGTTCGAGGAACGTCTTCACGCCCCGGCCCGCCAGTTCCCGCACGGCCTCGGCGAACCGCACGGGCTCCCGCACCTGCCGCACCCAGTACTCCGCATCGGTGACTGCGGGCAGGATCCCGATCGTCGGCTCGTGGTAGGTGACGGTCTCGGCGACCGCGCGGAAGTCGGCCAGCATCGGCTCCATCAGCGGCGAGTGGAACGCGTGCGACACGGTCAACCGCTTGGTCTTGCGACCCCGTGCAGCCAGCTCCGCCGCCACCGCGAGGGTGTCCGCCTCAGCGCCGGACAGCACGATCGAGACCGGCCCGTTGATCGCCGCGATGGCCACCCCGGAGGTCAGCAGCGGGGTGACTTCGTCCTCGGTCGCCTGCACGGCCACCATCGCCCCACCGGTCGGCAGGGCCTGCATCAGGCGGCCCCGCGCGGCGACCAGGCGAGCCGCGTCGGCCAGGGAGAACACGCCGGCCACGTGCGCCGCCGCGAGTTCGCCGATGGAGTGGCCGGCCACGAAGTCCGGCCGCACCCCCCACGACTCGACCAGCCGGAACAACGCCACCTCGAACGCGAACAGCGCGGGCTGGGTGTAGCCGGTCTGGTGCAGGTCTTCAGTGACGAGCACCTCGCGCAACGGCCGGTCCAGGTGCTGGTCCAGCTCCGCGCACACCGCGTCGAAGGCCGCCGCGAACGCCGGGAAGACCCGCAGGTCAGCCCCCATGCCGAGGCGTTGCGCACCCTGACCGGTGAACAGGAAGGCCGTACCCGAGTCCTCTGCCACGCCTTCCACCACGCCGGGCACGGACTCACCCCGGGACAGGGCCGCCAAGCGGTCGCGCAACTCGTCCGGAGTACCGACGACGACCGCGCGGTGCCGGAACGCCGTCCGGGTGGTGGCCAGGGAGAAGCCGAGGTCGGCCGGGTCGTCGGCCGGGTGGCTCAGCAGACGGGCGGCCTGGGCGCGCAAGGCCTCGCGGTCCCGTCCGGACACGACCAGCGGCACCACTGGGAGATCGGCGGAGGAAACCGGAACCAGGGAGTCGGGGGCCTGCTCGATGATCGCGTGCGCGTTGGTGCCGGAGATGCCGAACGACGACACCCCGGCCCGGCGCGGGCGACCGGTCTCCGGCCACGGCACGGACTCCGTCAGGAGCCGCACGGCCCCGTCCGCCCAGTCCACGTGCGGTGACGGCTCGTCCACGTGCAGGGTCGCGGGCAGGACGCCGTGGCGGATCGCCTCGACCACCTTGATCACGCCCGCCACGCCGGCGGCGGCCTGCGTGTGCCCGATGTTGGACTTGATCGAGCCCAGCCACAGCGGGTGGTCGCCGCGGTCGCGGCCGTAGGTGGCCAGCAGGGACTGCGCCTCGATCGGGTCGCCCAGGGTGGTGCCGGTGCCGTGCGCCTCGACCGCGTCCACGTCGGACGGTCGCAGGCCGGCGTCGGCGAGCGCCTGGCGGATCAGGCGTTGCTGGGACGGCCCGTTGGGCGCGGTCATGCCGTTGGACGCACCGTCCTGGTTGACCGCCGTGCCGCGCACGACCGCCAGGACCGGGTGGCCGTTGCGGCGCGCGTCGGACAGCCGTTCCAGGACCAGGACGCCGACGCCCTCGCCCCACCCGGTGCCGTCGGCCGCCGCCGCGAAGGACTTGCACCGGCCGTCCGGGGCGAGCGCCCGCTGGCGGCTGAAGTCGATGAACGCGTTGGGGGTGGCCAGCACGGTCACGCCGCCGGCCAGTGCCAGCGTGCACTCGCCGTTGCGCAGGGCCTGCGCGGCGAGGTGCATGGTGACCAGCGAGGACGAGCACGCGGTGTCCACGGTGACGGCCGGGCCTTCCAGCCCGAGCACGTAGGACACGCGCCCGGACACGACCCCGCCCGCGATGCCGGTGCCGATGAACCCGTCGAGCTCGTCGGGCAGGTGCTGGAGGTGGGCGGTGTAGTCGTGGTACATCAAGCCCGCGAACACGCCGGTCCGGCTGCCGCGCAGGGTGGTCGGGTCGATGCCCGCCCGTTCCACGGCCTCCCAGGAGGTCTCCAGGAACAGCCGCTGCTGCGGGTCCATCGCCAGCGCCTCGCGGCGGGAGATGCCGAAGAAGCCGGCGTCGAACCAGGCCGCGTCGTAGAGGAACGCGCCTTCGCCGCAGTAGGTGCGGCCGGGCTGGTCGGGGTCGGGGTCGACCAGGTTGTCCAGGTCCCAGCCGCGGTCGGTCGGGAAGCCCGACACGGTGTCCACGCCCGAGGCCACCAGGTCCCACAGCTGCTCGGGCGAGGTCACACCACCCGGGAAGCGGCAGCCCATGCCGACGATCGCGATCGGCTCGTCGGTCTGCCGGGTCGTGGCGACCACGGTCTGGGCGGCGGCACCGTCGAACAGCTCGGCGTCGAGGTGTTCGGCGAGCGCGGTCGGGTTGGGGTAGTCGAAGATCAGGGTCGCGGGCAGGCGCAGGCCGACCGCGGCGTTGAGGCGGTTGCGGAACTCGACGGCGGTCAGCGAGTCGAAACCCAGTTCCTTGAACGCCTTGGCCGCGCCGACCGCGCTGCCGTCGCTGTGGCCGAGCACGACGGCGACCTGGGTGCGGACGATGTCCAGCAGCTCCTTGCGCCGCTCCTCCACGCCCCGGCCGGCCAGCCTGCCGACGAGGTCGGACGCGGCGGCGGCACCGGCCTCGACCTGACGGCGGTGCGGGACGCGGACCAGACCGCGCAGCACGGACACCAGCGCCGGGCCTTGCTCGCGCAGGGCGGCCAGGTCCAGCCGGACCGGCACCAGAGCTGCCTCCGGCGCGGCCAGGGCTTGGTCGAACAGCTCCAGACCGTCCTCCGTGGACAGCGGGCGGACGCCGGAACGGCGCATCCGGGCCAGGTCGGCGTCGTCCAGCGCGCCGGTCAGGCCGGTCCGCTGCTCCCACATGCCCCAGGCCAGCGCGACGGCCGGCTTGCCCTGTGCGCGGCGGTGAGCGGCGAAGGCGTCCACGAAAGCGTTTGCGGCGGCGTAGTTGGCCTGGCCGGGGCCGCCGAACACGCCCGCCGCCGAGGAGAACAGGACGAAAGCCTCGACGTCACCGGCCAGCTCGTGCAGGTTGACCACCGCGTCGACCTTGGGCCGCAGGGTGGTCGCGATCCGCTCGGGGGTGAGCGAGGACAGGATGCCGTCGTCCAGCACGCCCGCCGTGTGCACGACCGCGGTGGGCGGGTGCTCGGCGATCAGCGCGGCCAGGGCCTCGCGGTCGGCGGCGTCGCAGGCGGCGACCGTGACCCGGACGTCCAGCTCGTCCCGCAGCCGGGCGAGCTCGTCGGTCAGGCCGCGCCGACCGGCGAGGACCAGGTGGTCGACGTCGTGGTGGGTCGCCAGGTGCCGTGCGACCACGCCGCCGAGCACGCCCGAAGCACCCGTGATCAGCACCGTCCCGCTCAACTTCACCGAGCCGAGCTCGCCGGGGGCCTTGGCCAGCCGGGGCGCGAGGACCTGGTCACCGCGCAGCGCGAGCTGGGGTTCGCCGGTGCGCAGGGCGGGACCGAGGTCGACCCCGTCCGGGGCCTCGACCAGCACGAACCGGCCGGGGTTCTCCGACTGGGCGGACCGGATCAGGCCCCACACGGCGGCCAGGGCCGGGTGGGTGGCGTCCGGGGTGAGCACCACCAGCCGCGAGTTCTCGAAGCGTTCGTCGGCGAGCCAGGCCTGTGCGGTCTCCAGCACCCGGTTCACTGCTCCATGAGTGGCCTCGACCAGCGGACCTTCGGCCGAGACCCGCAGCACCACGAAGTCCGGGACCTCGGTCACGGCGTCGAGGCTGTCGACCTCGACCAGCGAGACCTCGCCGTCCGCGACCGGCACGGGTGCCCAGTCCAGGACGTGCAGGGCCTCGTGGCGCGGGTTGCCCAGCTCCGCCAGGGCGTTCGCGGGCAACGGCCGCACGGCCAGGGCGTCGACGGACACGACCGGAGCACCGGTGTGGTCGGCCACGGACACCGCGACCGCATTCGAACCGGCCGCCCGCAGCGACACGCGCAGGGCGGTCGCGCCGGTCGCGTGCAGGGTCACGCCGTGCCACGCGAACGGCAGCCACGGCCCGTCGCCCTCGGAGGTGAACACGCCCAGCGCCAACGGGTGCAGCGCCGCGTCCAGCACCGCCGGGTGCAGCCCGAACCCGGTCACGTCGGCCTGGTCGGGCGCGGCGACCTCGGCGAACACCTCGTCCCCGCGCCGCCACACCGCCCGCAGCCCGTGGAAGGCGGGACCGTAGGTGATGCCCAGCGCCGCGAAGCGCTCGTACAGCTCGCCGACCTCCACGGCCTCGGCACCGGCCGGGGGCCACGACCCCAAGGCGACGGCGTCGACAGCACCGCTGGTCAGCGTGCCGGTGGCGTGCCGGACCCAGGCGCTGTCGTCGTCGGACCGCGAGTGGACGGTCAGCCGCCGCACGCCGGCCGCGTCCGGCTCGCCGACCCGCAGCTGCACCTGCACGGAACCCTTCTCCGGCACGACGAGCGGCGCTTCGAGGGTCAGTTCCTCCACCGCCGTGGCCCCGACCTCGTCGCCGGCGCGCACGGCCAGCTCCACGAACGCCGTGCCGGGCAGGAAGATCCGGCCCGCCACGCGGTGGTCGGCCAGCCACGGGTGCGCCGACACCGACAGCCGCCCGGTGAGCAGCACGCCGTCCGCGCCGGCCAGGGCCACGGTCGCCCCGAGCAGCGGGTGCCCGGTGGAGCCCAGGCCCAGCCCGGCGGCGTCGGCGGGCGCGCCCACGTCCTTGGGCCAGTAGGTCTGGTGCTGGAACGCGTAGGTCGGCAGGGCGACCGGCCGGCCGGCGACCAGGGTCGAGAAGTCCGGCTGGACCCCGCGGGTGTGGGCCTGGGCCAGGGACAGCAGGAACCGCCGCACGCCACCGTCGTCCCGGCGCAGGGTGCCCACCACCGAACCGCCGTCCGCGAGCAGGTCACCGACCGCCGGCACCAGCACGGGGTGCGGGCTGACCTCGATGAACGAGTCCACGCCCGCCGCGACCAGGCCGCGCACGGTGTCCTCGAACTCGACGGTCTGGCGCAGGTTGCGGTACCAGTACTCGGCGGTCAGTTCGGCCGTGTCGATCGGTTCGCCCACGACGGTCGAGTGGAACGGGATCTCGGACGTGCGCGGCTTGATCGGGGCCAGCACGCGCAGCAGTTCGTCGCGCATGGACTCGACGTGCGCGGAGTGCGAGGCGTAGTCCACGTCGATGCGCCGCGCTCGGACGCCGTTCTCGGCGCACTCGGCGAGCAGCCGGTCCAGGCCGTCGTTGTCGCCGGACACCACGACCGTGGAGGGACCGTTGACGGCGGCCACGGACACCCCGGCGGGCAGGCGCTTGGCGACCTCGGCGATCGGCGCGGACACCGACACCATGCCGCCGCGCCCGGCCAGGTCCACGGCGATCGCCTGGCTGCGCAAGGTCACCACGAGGGCCGCGTCCTCCAGGGACAGCGCCCCGGCGACGCACGCGGCGGCGATCTCGCCCTGCGAGTGGCCGACGACGGCGGCGGGCTCCACGCCGTGCGAACGCCACAGCGCCGCCAGCGACACCATCATGGCGAACAAGGCGGGCTGGACGACGTCCACGCGGTCCAGCGAGGCCGCGCCGGGGACGCCGCGCAGCACGTCGAGCAGGGACCAGTCGGTGTGGCGGTCGACGGCCTCGGCGCACTCGGCCATGCGCTGGGCGAAGACGGGTGAGGTCTCCAGCAGCTCGGCGGCCATGCCCAGCCACTGCGAGCCCTGGCCGGGGAACAGGAACGCGGTCCGGTCGCCGACCTCGGCGGTACCGGTGACCAGGTTGGGGGCGGCACCACCGTCCGCCAGCGCCGACAGCGCCGAGTCCAGCTCGGCGCGCTCGCCGACCAGCACGGCCCGGTGCTCGAAACGGGCGCGGGTGGTGGCCAGGGCGTGCGCGATGCCGTGCGTGTCCAGGCCCTCGGCGTGCTCGCGCAGGCGGGCGGCCTGGTCGCGCAGGGCGGCTTCGGTCTTGGCGGACAGCACCCACAGGGTCGGGCCGTCCACGACTTCGGTCGGGGAGACCTCGGCGGCCGGGGCTTCCTCGATCACGACGTGCGCGTTGGTGCCGGAGATGCCGAAGGACGACACGCCCGCGCGGCGCGGCTTGTCCCCCGGCGCCCACTCGACGGGCTCGGTGACCAGCTTGACCGCGCCGTCGCCCCAGTCGACGTGGTGGGACGGCGAGTCGACGTTCAGGGTGGGTGGCAGCTCGTGGTTGCGCAACGCCATGATCATCTTGATCACGCCCGCGACACCGGCGGCGGCCTGGGTGTGGCCGAGGTTGGACTTGACCGAACCCAGCCACAGCGGCCGGTCGCGGTCCTTGCCGTAGGTGGCCAGCAACGCCTGCGCCTCGACCGGGTCACCCAGGGTGGTGCCGGTGCCGTGCGCTTCGACAGCGTCCACATCGGACGGTTGCAGGCCGGCGTTGGCCAGGGCCGCCCGGATGACCCGCTGCTGCGACGGACCGTTGGGCGCGGTGAGGCCGTTGGAAGCACCGTCCTGGTTCACCGCCGAGCCGCGGACGATCGCCAGCACGTGGTGGCCGTTGCGGCGGGCGTCGGACAGCTTCTCCAGCACCAGCACGCCCACGCCCTCGCCGAACGCGGTGCCGTCGGCGGCGGAGGCGAACGCCTTCACCCGGCCGTCCGGCGCGAGCCCGCGCTGGCTGGAGAACTCCACGAACGTGCCGGGCGTGGAGATCACGCACACCCCGCCGGCCAGCGCGAGCGTGCAGTCGCCGTTGCGCAGGGCGTGCGCGGCCACGTGCACCGCCACCAGCGAGGACGAGCAAGCGGTGTCCACGGTGACCGCCGGGCCCTCCAGCCCCAGCGTGTAGGACACGCGGCCGGACACGACGCTGCCCGCCACACCGGTCATGGTGTAGCCGATCAGCGCGTCCATGTTGCGCTGCATCGCGGTCAGGTACTCGGCGCTGTTGGCACCGACGAACACGCCGGTCTTGCTGCCCCGCAACGAGTCGGGGTCGATCCCGGCGTGCTCGAACGCCTCCCAGGACGCCTCCAGCATCATCCGCTGCTGCGGGTCCATCGCCAGGGCCTCGCGGGGCGAGATGCCGAAGAAGCCGGCGTCGAACCCGGTGGCCTCGGGGATGAACCCGCCGCGCCGCACGTAGCTGGTGCCGGAGGGGTTGTCCGGGTCGAACAGGGCGTCGAGGTCCCAGCCGCGGTCGGTGGGGAAGTCGGTGGTGCAGTCCGCGCCGGACCGCACCACCTCCCACAGCTGCTCGGCCGAGCGCACACCGCCCGGGAAGCGGCAGCCGATGCCGACGACGGCGATCGGCTCCCGCTCGGTGGCCTCCTTCAGCTTCTGCTTGGTCTGGTGGAGGTCTGCCGTCACGCGTCGGAGGTACTCGACAAGCTGCTCTTCGTTGGCCATCAGTTGCCCTCCTCGGCGCGACCTTCTTCAGGCGGCGCCGAGCTCGTCGTCGATGAACCGCAACAGCTCGTCGGCCGAGGCGGTCTTCAGCACCGTGTCCACGTCCGGTCCGCCCGCGTCGGCGCCCGCGTCGGACTGTCCACGCCAATTCGACAGCACCGCTTGCAACCGCTCGGTAATCCGCGCCTTGACCGACTCGTCCACGTCCGCGCCCGCCAGCGACCGCTCCAGGACGTCCAGCTCGCCCAGCAGGGCCTCGGCCGGGTCCACCTCGGCGGGGGCCAGTTCGGCGAGCAGGAAGTCGGTGAGGGCGGCGGCGGTCGGGTAGTCGAACACCATGGTCGCGGGCAGCTTGAGGCCCGTGGCCGCCTTGAGGCGGTTGCGGAACTCGACGGCGGTCAGCGAGTCGAAACCCAACTCCGTGAAGGGTTTGTTGGGCTCGACGGCGTTGGCGCTGGAGTGACCGAGGACGGTGGCGGCCTGTGCCTTCACCAGTTCCAGCGCGGTGTGCCGGCGCTGGGGTCCGCTCTGGCGCAGCAGTTCGTCCTTGAACGCGCCCGCCGACTGCGTGGCTTCCAGCGTGCGGCGAGCCGGGCCGCGGACCAGGCCGCGCAGCAGCACCGGCAGCATGTCCACCCGACTCAGTTCCCGCAGTGCGGTCGGGTCGACGGGCATGGGCACCAAGAGCGGCTCGTCGATGCGTTGGGCCGCGTCGTAGAGCGCCATGCCCTGGGCCACCGACAGCTCCAGCAGGCCGCCGCGGGCCATGCGGGCGCGGTCGTTGGCGTCGAGGTGCGCGGTCATGCCGCTGGCCTCGCCCCACAGGCCCCACGCCAGCGCCTGGGCCGGGAGCCCGGCCGCGCGTCGTTGGGCGACCAGGGTGTCCAGGAAGACGTTCGCCGCCGCGTAGTTGCCCTGACCCGGGCCGCCCAAGGTGCCGGCGGCGGCGGAGAAGACGGTGAACTCGGCCAGGTCGTGGGTCAGCTCGTGCAGGTTGACCACGGCGTCGACCTTGGGGCGCAGGACGTTGCGGACCTGGTCCTCGGTGAGCGCGGTGACCACGCCGTCGTCCAGGACGCCCGCGGTGTGGATGACGGAGGTCAGGGGGTGCTCTGGTGCCACGAGCGCCAGGGCTTCGGCCAGTTGGCCGCGGTCGGCCGCGTCGGCGGCGGCGATGGTGACCTGCGCGCCCAGGGCCGTCAGTTCGGCGGCCAGGTCCGCCGCGCCTTCGGCCTGGAGGCCTCGGCGTGAGGTGAGGAGCAGGTGCTTGACGCCGTGGTCGGTGACCAGGTGCTTGGCCAGCAGGCCGCCGAGCGTGCCGGTGCCGCCGGTGATGAGGACCGTGCCGTCCGGGTCGCGGCGTGGCGGCACGGTGAGCACCAGCTTGCCGACGTGCTTGGCCTTGGACATGAACCGGAACGCCTCGGGCGCGCGGCGCAGGTCGTAGGGCTTGATCGGCAGCGGGGTGATCTTGTCGTCCTCGAACAGGGCCAGGACGTCCCGCAGGATCGCGGCCACCCGGTCCGGGTCGATGGCGAGCAGGTCGAACGCCTGGTACGCCACGCCGCGGTGGTCCTGGGCGACCTTGTCGGGGTCGCGGACGTCGGTCTTGCCCATCTCGATGAAACGGCCGCCGGGGCGCAGCAGGCGCAGGGACGCGTCCACGAACTCCTTGGCCAGCGAGTCGACGACGACGTCGATGCCGTGGAACTTGTCCTCGAAGTCGAGCGTGCGGGAGTTGGCGATGTGGTCATCGTCCAGGTCCATGCCGCGCAGGGCGTCCCACTTGCCGGGGCTGGCCGTGGCGAACACCTCGGCCCCGAGGTGGCGGGCGAGGCGCACGGCGGCCATGCCGACACCACCGGCGGCGGCGTGGATCAGGACCTTCTCGCCCGGCTTGACCTCGGCGAGGTCCACCAGGGCGAAGTAGGCGGTGCAGAACGCGATCGGGGTGGCCGCCGCCGTGGCGAACGACCAGCCCTTCGGAACGCGGACGACCATCCGGGCGTCGGTGACGACCTCGGGGGCGAAGGCGTCGTGGAACAGGCCCATGACGTGGTCGCCGGGGGTGATGCCCTCGACGTCCGGGGCGGTCTCGACGACCACGCCCGCGCCCTCGCCGCCCATCACGCCGTCGCCCGGGTACATGTCCAGGGCGATCAGGACGTCCCGGAAGTTCAGGCCCGCCGCGCGCATGGCGATGCGGACCTGGCCGGGGCCCAGGGGTTTCGGGTCGCCGGCGGGGAGGAGGGCGAAGTTGTCCAGGGTGCCCTTCTCGGTGACGTCCAGCCGCCAGCGGTCCGTGTCGGGGACCAGGGCGGGCGTGGTGGTCGCTCGGGCCAGGCGCGGGACGTAGGCGACGCCGTCGCGGATGGCGAGCTGGGGTTCGGTCGTCGTCAGGGCTCGGTGGGGGTCGCGGTCGTCGATGTCGAGGAGGACGAACCGGTCCGGGTTCTCGGTCTGGGCGCTGCGGACCAGGCCCCAGATCGGGGAGTGGGCGAGGTCTTCGGCCGGGTCGTGGGTGCTGATGGCGTTGCGGGTGACGACGACCAGCTTGGACTCGGTGAGGCGTTCGTCGGCCAGCCACTCGCGGAGGGTTTCCAGGGTGGTGGTGACGGCCTGGTAGGCGCCTTGGACCGGGTCTTGCGCGGTCTGGAAGCACGGCAGGGCTACGCGGTCCGGGACCGGGGCGCCGTTGTCGAGGGCGGTCTTGAGGTCGGCGAGGGTGGCGTAGGTGTCGGTGACCAGGCCGGCTTTCCGCGGGAGGTCGAGGGTGCCGAGCGTGGCCCAGCGGTGGCCTCCGGCCCCCGTCTCCAGTGTCCCACCGGGGTACGACAGGTCGGTGCTCGTGGTCAGCGGAGTCCAGTCGAGGCGGAAGAGGGCGTCGTGGTGGGTGGTCTGGGTGGTGGGGGCGGCGGCTTCGCGCAGGACCAGGGACTCGACCGTGGCGACCGGGGTGCCGGTGTGGTCGGTGGCGGTCAGCTCCACGGCGTTCTGGCCGGTGGGGCGCAGGCGGACGCGGAGGGTGGTGGCGCCGGCGGCGTGCAGGGAGACGCCGGTCCAGGCGAACGGGAGCAGCGGGCCCTGGCTGGTCGTGCTCAGGGCGAGTGGGTGGAGGGCGGCGTCGAGGAGGGCCGGGTGCAGGCCGAAGGCGGCCTTGCCGGCGGGCTCCGGGAGGCCGACTTCGGCCAGGATCTCGTCGTCGCGCCGCCACGCCCGGCGGACGCCCCGGAAGGACGGGCCGTAGTGCAGGCCGGCGGTGGCGAGGGTGTCGTAGAGGTCGGCCACCGGGAGTTCTTCGGCCTCCGGGGGCCACACCGGTTCGAAGGTGGTGGGCTGGTCGGCTTCGCCCAGCAGGCCCACGGCGTGGCGGGTCCACGGGGTGTCGTCGTTCGGGCGGGAATGGATCTTGAGGGGGCGCTGGCCGGTCTCGTCCGGTGCGCCGACCCACATCTGGACCTGGACCGCGCCCTTCTCCGGCAGCACCAAGGGGGCGGTGAGGGTCAGTTCCTCGACCTTGCCGAGGCCGACCTCGTCGCCGGCGCGGACCGCCAGCTCCACGAACGCCGTGCCGGGCACCAGGACCTGGCCGCCGACCGCGTGGTCCGCCAACCACGGGTGGGTGCCCACCGACAGGCGGCCGGTGAACAGCAGGCCGTCGGTGTCGGCGACCGCGACCGCCGCGCCCAGCAGCGGGTGGTCGGCGGCGGACAGGCCCAGGCCCGCCGCATCCGCCACGACCGCGCCCGCCTCCGGCCAGAACCGCTCGTGCTGGAACGGGTAGCCGGGCAGGCGGACCTTGCGGGCGTCGCCGTGCGGCCAGCGGACCTTCACGCCGTGGGTGTGCGCCTCGCCCACCGACAGCTGGAACCGGGCCAGGCCGCCCTCGTCGCGGCGCAGCGAGCCGACGACGGACGCGGTGGCCTCGGCGTCGTCGATGATGTCCTGCACGCCGATGGTCAGCACCGGGTGCGGCGAGGACTCCACGAACGCGGTGAACCCGGCATCCAGCAGGGCGCGCACGGCAGGCTGGAACCACACCGTCTGGCGCAGGTTCCGGTACCAGTACTCGGCGTCCATCAGCGTCGTGTCCAGCCAGCAGCTGTCCACTGTGGAGTAGAACGGGACGTCCGACGTGCGGGGCGCGAGGCCCTGGAGGACGTCCAGCAGCTCGTCGTGGATCTCCTCGACGTAGGCGGAGTGCGAGGCGTAGTCCACGTCGATCTTCTTGGCCCGCACGCCGTTGTCCGCGCACTCGGCCAGCAGCTGCTCCAGCGCTTCCGGCTCACCGGCGACGACCGTCGACCTCGGGCCGTTGACGGTGGCGACGGTGACGCGGCCGGCGAAGTGCTCGATGCGCTCGCGGACCTGGTCGGCGGGCAGCGGCACGGACACCATGCCGCCCTTGCCGGACAGCCGCAGCAACGCGTTGCTGCGCAGGGTGACGACCTTGGCGGCGTCCTCCAGCGACAGCGCGCCCGCGACGGCCGCCGCCGCGATCTCGCCCTGCGAGTGGCCGATCACGGCGGACGGCTCGACGCCGTGGGACCGCCACAGGGCCGCCAGGGAGACCATCACGGCGAACAGCACGGGCTGCACCACGTCCACCCGGTCGAGGGAAGGTGCGCCTTCGACAGCCCGGACCACGTCCAGCAACGACCAGTCGGTGAACCGGTCGATCGCCTCCGCGCATTCCGCCATGCGCTGGGCGAAGACCGGGGAGGAGTCGAGGAGCTCCACGGCCATGCCGGCCCACTGCGAACCCTGGCCCGGGAAGGTGAAAGCGACCTTCCCGGCCGGGTTCGCCGTGCCCGTGACGACGCTGGGCGACGGCTCGCCGGCCGCCAGCGCGGTGAGGCCGGCACGCAGGTCACCGGCGACGACCGCGCGGCGGGCGTGGTGGGCGCGCAACGACAGCGAGTACGCGAGGTCGCGCGGCTCCTCGGTGTCGAGCAGGGGCAGGAGGTCGGCCGCCTGCTGCTGGAGTGCCGCCTGGGAGCGTGCGGACAGGACCAGGGCCACCGGTTCGGGTGACGCGGGCCGTTCCGGCGCGGGAGCCTCGGCGGGCTCCTCGATGATCACGTGGGCGTTGGTGCCGCTGAACCCGAACGACGACACACCCGCCCGGCGCGGGCGCTCACCGCGTGGCCACGGCTGGGCGTCGGCCAGCAGCCGCACCCCGCCGGACCAGTCGACGTGCCCGGTGGGCTCCTCGACGTGCAGGGTCTTCGGCAGCTCGCCGTGCTTGAGCGCCAGCACGGTCTTGATCACGCCGGCGACACCGGCGGCGGCCTGCGTGTGGCCGATGTTGGACTTGACCGACCCCAGCCACAGCGGCCGGTCCCGGTCCTGGCCGTAGGTGGCGAACAGGGCGTCCACCTCGATCGGGTCGCCCAGGGCGGTGCCCGTGCCGTGCGCCTCCACGACGTCCACGTCGGACGGTTCGAGGCCCGCGTTGGCCAGGGCGGCGCGGATGACCCGCTGCTGCGACGGCCCGTTGGGCGCGGTCAGGCCGTTGGACGCGCCGTCCTGGTTGACCGCCGTCCCCCTGATCACCGCGAGCACGTCGTGCCCGGCGGCGACCGCGTCGGACAGCCGCATCAGCACGACCACGCCGACGCCCTCGCCCCAGTTCGTGCCGTCCGCGCCGGCCGCGAACGCCTTGCACCGGCCGTCCGGCGCGAGCCCTCGCATCTTGGAGAACTCCACGAACGCGCCCGGCGTGGACATGGCGGTGACGCCCGCCGCGACCGCCGCCGAGCACTCGCCCGACCGCAGCCCTTGCACGGCCAGGTGCAGGGCGACCAGCGACGACGAGCACGCGGTGTCCACGGTGACCGCCGGGCCTTCCAGCCCCAGCACGTAGGACAGGCGGCCGGACAGGATGCTGGCGGCGTTGCCGGTGGCCATGAAGCCCTCGGCGCTCGCACCGACCGCCCCGGTCAGCCGGATGTAGTCGTTGTTGTTGGTGCCCACGAAGACGCCGGTCGGGGTGCCGCGCAGGGACGTCGGGTCGATGCCCGCGTCCTCGAACGCCGTCCACGCGGCCTCCAGCACGAGCCGCTGTTGCGGGTCCATCGCCTCGGCCTCGCGCGGGCTGATGCCGAAGAAGGCGGCGTCGAAGCCGGGCAGGTCGTGCAGGAACCCGCCCTCGCGGACGTAGCTGGTGCCGGGGTGCTCGGGGTCGGGGTGGAACAGGCCGTCGAGGTCCCAGCCCCGGTCGGCGGGGAACGGGCCGATGCCGTCACGGCCTTCGCGCAGCATCGCCCACAGCTGCTCGGGCGTCGCGACCCCGCCGGGGAACCGGCAGCTCATGCCGACGATGGCGATCGGCTCGTCGCTGAACCCGGTGGCGCTGACGACCTCGTGGGTGCCGCTGGCCAGCAGGTGCTCGGCGAGGGCCTGCGGGGTCGGGTAGTCGAACGCGACCGCCGCCGACAGCCGGATGCCGGTGACCTCGATCATGCGGTTGCGGAACTCGACCGCGGTGACGGAGTCGAAGCCCAGCTCCTTGAACGCGCGCGTGGCTTCCACGGCCTCGGGTCCCGCGTAGCCGAGGGTCAGCGCGACCTGCGTGCGGACCAGGGTGGTGACGTGGTCCAGGTGGTCGGCCTCGGGCACGTCGGCCAGCAGCCGCGCCAGGTCGTCGGTCGATCCGGTGTCGGTCTCGGTGACGGCCTCGGGGATCGCGTCGAACAGCCGGCTCGGGCGCAGGGCGGTGAACGACGGGACGAACGCGGTCCAGTCGACGTCCGCGAGGACCACGGCGGTGTCGGCGGCGGCCAGGGCGGTGCGCATCGCGGCGACCGCCCGGTCCGGGGCCATCGGGGACAGGCCCCGCTTGCGGAGGGCGGCGTCGATGTCGTCGTCCACCAGGTTGCTGCCCGCCCACGGCCCCCAGGCCAGCGAGGTGGCGGCCTTGCCACGGGCGCGGCGCTGCGCGGCGAGGGCGTCGAGGTAGGCGTTGGCGGCGGCGTACGCGCCCTGCGCGCCACTGCCCCACACGCCCGCGACCGACGAGAACAGCACGAACTCGGCCACGTCCGGGAAGACCGCGTCCAGGTTCCGAGCGCCTTCGACCTTGGCGGACACGACGTCGGCGAACTCGGCGTCCGTCATGTCCGCGATGGGCGTCAGCTGGGCCAGGCCGGCGACGTGGACGACCGCGTGGATGTCGTCGTGCTGGGCCGCGACGGCTTCCAGGGCCGCGCGGTCGGCGACGTCGCAGGCCACGACCGTGACCCGGGCGTCGATCCCGGCCAGTGCCTCGGCCGGCGCGGTGCCCCGGCGGCTGAGCAGCACCACGTGGTCGGCACCGTCGTCGGCGTAGGCCTTGGCGACCTCGATGCCGAGCGTGCCGGTGCCGCCGGTGACCAGGACCGTGCCAGTGACGGACTGCCGTCGGGCGGGGCCGGCCGGGGCGCGGTGCAGGCGGCGGGCGAACACGCCGTCCGGGCGGACCGCGACCTGGTCCTCGCCGATGCCCGCGAGCACCGTGGCCAGGGCGGCGGCGGTGCGATCGTCCAGGACGGCGGGCAGGTCGACCAGGCCGCCCCAGACCTGCGGCAGTTCCAGCGCGGCGACCCGGCCGAGTCCCCACACCAGCGCCTGGTCGGGGTCGGTGACGGGGTCGGCGGGCGAGGTGCCGACCGCACCCCGCGTCACCGCCCACACCGGAACACCCTGGGGCGCAACCGTCTTGATGAGCTTCAACGTGTCCGCCGCACCCAGCAGCGACACGACACCGGCAACTTCCGCCAGCGACTCGGCCACGCCGTCGAGACCGGCCGTGACGGTGGTCGCACCGTTCGCCGCCAGCGCTCCCGCGACCTCGGCGCTTTCCGGACCGACGACCAGCCAGGTGCCGGTGAGGGTGCGGGCGGTGCCGCTGGGCAGGCGTTCCCACTTGGCCTCGTAGCGCAAGGGATCGCCAGGGCCTGCCGCGGTGAACGCCTGGACGCTGTCCATCCAGAACCGCTCGTGCTGGAACGCGTACGTCGGCAGCTCGACCAGGGACCGCCCGGTGCGCCCGTAGAACGCCTCCGCGTCCACGGTCACGCCCCGGACCTCCAGCCGCGCCAACGCCTCGACCAGCGCACGCGGCTCGTCGCGGTCCTTGCGCAGCAGCGGGATCAGCACCACGTCGTCGGCAACGCTGTCCGCCGCCATCGTGGCGAGCACGGCGTCCGGGCCGATCTCCAGCAGGGTCTTGGCCTCGACCGCCCGCACGGCATCGGAGAACCGGACGGTCGCCCGCACCTGCCGCACCCAGTACTCGGGATCGGTGAAGTCACCCGCCGAGTCCACTGTGGACAGGATGGGCAGCGCAGATTCCCGGTAGGCGATCGACTGCGCAACTGCCCGGAACTCGGCCAGCATCGGCTCCATGAGCGGCGAGTGGAAGGCGTGCGACACGGTCAGCCGCTTGGTCCGGCGGTCGGCGAAGTGCGCCTCCACCGCCGCCACGGCGTCCTCGGCACCCGACACCACGACCGACCGCGGACCGTTCACCGCCGCGATGTCCACGTCCGCACCCAGCAGCGGCCGGACCTCGTCCTCGGTCGCCTCGACCGCGAGCATGGCGCCACCGGACGGCAGGGCCTGCATGAGCCGGCCGCGCGCGACGACCAGCCGAGCCGCGTCGGCCAGCGAGAACACCCCGGCCACGTGCGCGGCGGCCAACTCGCCGATGGAGTGCCCGACCAGCGCGGACGGCGTCACGCCCCACGACTCCAGCAGCCGGAACAGCGCCACCTCGATCGCGAACAGCGCGGGCTGGGTGTACCCGGTCTGGTGCAGCTCCTCGGTCTCCAACACGGAACGCAACGGCCGGTCCAAGTGCGGGTCCAGGGCCGCGCAGACCTCCTCGAAGGCCGCAGCGAACGCCGGGAACGCCTCACAGAGCCCCAGCCCCATGCCCAGGCGCTGGGCACCCTGACCGGAGAACAGCATCGCGGGCTTGCCCTCGGCCACCCGACCCTGCACCACGCCGGCGGCCTTCTCGTCCCGAGCCAGCGCGGCAAGGCCGTCCGCCAACTCGGCAGCCGAGGTCCCCACCACGGCGGCCCGGTGCTCGAACCGCGTCCGGGAGGTGGCCAGGGCGTACCCCAGCTCGGCCGGGTCCACGGTGGACACCACGGACGCCAGCCGCCGCGCCTGGTCCCGCAGGGCACGCGGGTCGCGCGCGGTGACCAGCAGGGAGGTCACCGGCGCGGACGCCGTCCCGGGAACCTCCTGGTCAGGAGCCTGCTCGATGATCACGTGCGCGTTGGTGCCGCTGAACCCGAACGACGACACGGCGGCCCGGCGCGGACGCCCGGTCTCCGGCCACGGGGTCGCCGAGGTCAACAACTTCACGTTGCCCGCCGTCCAGTCGACCTGGTCGGAGGGCTGCTCGGCGTGCAGGGTCGCGGGCATGACCCCGTGCCGGATCGCCTCGACCACCTTGATGATCCCGGCGACGCCGGCGGCGGCCTGGGTGTGGCCGATGTTGGACTTCACCGACCCCAGCCACAGCGGGTCGGAGCGGTCCTGGCCGTAGGTGGCGAGCAGGGCCTGCGCCTCGATCGGGTCGCCCAGCGTGGTGCCGGTGCCGTGGCCCTCGACCACGTCGACCTGGTTCGTGGACAGGCCCGCGTCGACCAGTGCGGCCTCGATGACCCGCTGCTGCGACGGCCCGTTGGGCGCGGTCAGGCCGTTGGAAGCACCGTCCTGGTTGACCGCCGAGCCGCGCACGACCGCCAGCACGTGGTGGCCGTTGGCCAGCGCGTCGGACAGCTTCTCCACCAGCAGCACGCCGACGCCCTCGGCGAACCCGGTGCCGTCGGCGTCGGCCGAGTACGACCGGCAGCGGCCGTCCGGCGACAGGCCGCGCTGGCGCGAGAACTCCACGAACGTCAACGGGGTCGCCATCACCGACACGCCGCCGGCCAGCGCCAGCGTGCAGTCGCCCCGGCGCAGCGCCTGGATGGCCAGGTGCAGCGCGACCAGCGACGACGAGCACGCCGTGTCGACGGTGACGGCGGGACCTTCGAGGCCCAGGGTGTAGGCGACCCGGCCGGACACGACGCTGCCGGACGAGTTGCTGCCCGCGTAGTCGTGGTACATCAAGCCGGTGAACACGCCGGTAGGGCTGCCCGCCAGCGACGCCGGGTCGATGCCCGCCCGCTCCAGGCTCTCCCACGCCACCTCCAGCAGCAGCCGCTGCTGCGGGTCCAGCCGGACCGCCTCGCGCGGGCTGATGCCGAAGAACGCCGGGTCGAAATCCGCAGCGTCGTAGAGGAACCCGCCGCGCGCGGTGTAGGAAGTGTCCTCGCGCTGCGACTCGGGGTCGTGCAGCGCCGCCAGGTCCCAGCCGCGGTCGGTCGGGAACGCGCCGGTCGCGTCGGTCCCGGACGCGACGAGCCGCCACAGGTCCTCGGGACCGGTCACCCCGCCCGGGTAGCGGCACGCCATGCCGACGATCGCGATCGGCTCGTGCGCCGCCGCCTCGACGTCGTGCAGCCGCTGCCGGGTCTTCTGCAGGTCGACGGTCACCCGCTTGAGGTAGTCCCGGAGCTTGTCCTCGTTCGCCACTACCCCTCGCCCCTCTCGAAGAACATCACGAGATCCCCAGTTCGCTGTCGATGAGAGCGAAGACCTCGTCATCGGTGGCGGACTCGATGTCGTTGGTGGTCGGCGCGTCCGGCGCGCCGAGCTTGGACAGCACTTCCCGCAGCCGCAGCGCGAGCCGCGTGCGCGACTGCTCGTCGACGTCCGCGAGGGACTCTTCGAGCCGGTCGAGGTCGGCGAACGCGGTGAGGACGCCGTTGGCCTCCGCGCCTTCGCCGGTCAGCGCGGCGGCCAGGTGGGCGGCCAGCGCCTGCGACGTCGGGTGGTCGAACACCAGGGTCGCGGGCAGCCGCAGGCCGGTCGCCGCGTTGACCCAGTTGCGCAGCTCGACCGCGGTGAGCGAGTCGAACCCGAGTTCGTTGAACGGCCGGTCCGCGGGCACCGCGCCCGCGTCCGGGTAGGCCAGGACGCCCGCGACCTGCGTGCGCACCAGGTCCAGCAGGACCGCCGTGGCCGCCTCGACGTCCTTGCCCGCCAACGACTTGCGCAACGCGTCCACCGCGCCGGCATCGGCATCGGCGGCCCGGCGTGCGGGCGTTTTGACGAGTCCACGCAGCAACGGCGGCAGGACGTCCGCCACGGCCCGCTCGCGCAGGACGCGGTGGTCGAGCTTGATCGGGGCCAGCGCGCCGGACGCCCCCAGCGCGGCGTCCAGCAAGGCCAGGCCTTCGGCTTCGGACAGGGCGTCGATGCCGGACCGGGCCATGCGCCGCCGGTCGGCCTCGCTCATCCGGTCGGCCATGCCCGCCTGCTCCCAGCGCCCCCAGGCCAGCGACACGGCCGGTTTGCCGGTGGCGCGGCGGTGCTCGGCGAGAGCGTCCAGGTAGGCGTTGGCGGCGGCGTAGTTCGCCTGACCGGGTCCGCCCAGCACGCCCGCGGCCGAGGAGAACAGGACGAACGCGTCCACGTCGGCCAGTTCGTGCAGGTTGGCGGCACCGTCGACCTTGGGCCGCAGCACGGTGTCCAGCCGGTCCGGGGTGAGCGAGCCGACGACCCCGTCGTCCAGGACGCCCGCCGCGTGCACGACCGCGCGCACCGGGTGGTCGGCGAGCAGCTTGGCCAGGGCGTCCCGGTCGGCCACGTCGCAAGCGGCGACCGTGACGTCCGCGCCCAGCGCGGTCAGCTCGGCGGCCAGGTCGGGTTGCGGGGTGCGGCTGGTGAGGACCAGTTCGCGCACGCCGTGGTTGGCGACCAGGTGCTGGGCGACGACCCTGCCGAGCGCGCCCGACGCGCCCGTGATCAGGACGGGGCCTTCGAGCTTGCCGGGTTTCGCGGCGGCCTTGACCAGGCGCGGAACCAGGACGGTGTTGCCGCGCACGGCGAGTTGCGGCTCGTCGCTGCCCAGTGCCGGCGTGGGGTCGTCGGCGTCGATCAGGACGAACCGGTCGACGTGCTCGGACTGGGCGGAGCGGATCAGCCCCCACACCGCCGCCTGCGCCGGGTCCACGTCCTCCGCGCCGACAGCGACCGCGCCGCGCGTGACGACGGCGAGCTTCGAGGCCGCGAAGGCTTCCTCGGCCAGCCACTCCTGCGCCAGCACCAACGCCTTGTGGGTGGCCGCCCGCACCGCCGCCGCGTCACCTTCGGTCCGGTCGAAGTGCACCACGACCACCTCGGGCGGGTTGGCCGCGAGTTCCGCCAGATCACCGTCGAGCACGGCGGTGGTCCGCGCGGTCGCCGGGGCGGTCAGCGGGATCCAGTCGAGCTCGAGCAGGTCGTTGCTCTCGCGGCGGAGCTGGTCCGGGGACACCGGGCGTACCGCCAGGCCCTCGACGGTCGCCACGGGCGCGCCGGTCGGGTCCGCGAGGGTGATCGCCACCGAGCCGTCGCCCGGCACGATCCGCGCCCGCAGCCGGGACGCGCCGACCGCGTGCAGCGCGAAGCCCTGCCAGGCGAACGGCAGCACCAGGTCACCGTCACCGGTCACGGCCAGGGCGTGCAGGACGCCGTCCACCAGCGCCGGGTGCAGCCCGAACCGGCCCGCGTCCTCGGCCGGCACCGACACCTCGGCGAACACCTCGTCACCCCGCCGCCACGCGGCCGTCAGGGCTTGGAAGACCGGTCCGTAGCGCAGGCCGCGGGCGAACAGGTCGTCGTAGGCGGTGGAGACGTCGAGTTCGACGGCGTCGGCGGGCGGCCATTCCCGCAGTTCAACGCCTTGGTGCACGGCCGGGGTCACGTGACCGGTCGCGTGCGTGGTCCACTCGTCGGCGTCCTCGGCCCGCGAGTGGATCTCCACCGCGCCGTCGGCTCCGACGCTCACCCGGACCTGCACGCCGCCCTTGTCCGGCAGCACCAGCGGCGCTTCCAGCGTCAACTCCTCGACCCGCCCGCCGGCGTGTGCCGCCATCTCCACCAACGCCGCGCCCGGCAGCAACACGACGTCACCAACGGCGTGGTCCGCGAGCCACGGATGGGTGGACAACGACAACCGTCCGGTGAACACCGTGCCCCCGCCGGGGAGGTCGAGGGCCGCGCCCAGCAACGGGTGGTCGGCGCGAGCCAGCCCAAGCCCGCTCGCATCCCCGGTGGCCGCGCCCGGCCGGGGCCAGAACCGTTGGTGCCGGAACGCGTAGGTCGGCAGCTCCACGGTCCGGCCCGGCACAATGCTCGGCCAGTCGATCGCGGCACCCCGCACGGCGAGCCGGGCGAACGCAGTGGTGACGGTGGCGGATTCGTCCTGCCCCCTGCGGCACAACGGGATCCACTCCCCCTCGGCGCTGTCCTGCCCCATCGCGGTCAACACCGCGTCCGGCCCGGCCTCCAGGAACGTGGTCACCCCGGCGTCGACCAGCTCCCGCACGGCCTCGGCGAACCGCACGGGCTCCCGCACCTGCCGCACCCAGTACTCGGCATCGGTGACTGCGGGCAGCATCGCGATCGTCGGCTCGTGGTAGGTGATGGTGTCGGCGACCGCGCGGAAGTCGGCCAGCATCGGCTCCATGAGCGGCGAGTGGAAGGCGTGTGACACGGTGAGGCGCTTGGTCTTGTGGCCTCGCGCGGCCAACTCCTCGGCGACGGCGACCGTCTCGGCTTCGGCGCCCGACAGCACGACCGAAGACGGGCCGTTGACGGCCGCGAGAGCCACCGCATCGGTCAGCAGCGGACTGACTTCCTCCTCGGTCGCCTGCACCGACACCATCGCGCCGCCGGTCGGCAGAGCCTGCATCAAGCGTGCTCGGGCGGCGACCAAGCGGGCCGCGTCGGGCAGGGAGAAGACGCCGGCCACGTGAGCGGCGGCCAGTTCGCCGATGGAGTGCCCGGCCACGAAGTCCGGGCGCACGCCCCAGGACTCGACCAGCCGGAACAGCGCGACCTCGACCGCGAACAGCGCGGGCTGGGTGTGACCGGTCTGGTGCAAGTCCGCGGACTCCAGCACGGAACGCAGAGGCCGGTCCAGGTGTTGGTCGATGGCCGCGCACACCTCGTCGAAGGCCGCCGCGAACACCGGGAACGCGTCGCACAGCGCCAGACCCATGCCCACCCGCTGCGCTCCCTGGCCGGTGAACAGCACCGCCAGCCGCCCGCCATCGGACACCCCGGTCACGACGTCGTCACCCAGCACCACCGCCCGGTGGTCGAAGGCGGCCCGCCCGGACGCGAGCGTGTGCGCCACGTCCACGGGCCGGAGCTCCGGGTGTGCCGCAGCGAAAGAGCGCAGCCTGGTCACCTGGTCGTGCAAGGCGTCCGAGGTGCGCGCGGACACCAGCCACGGCGTGAAGTCCGGTTCCGGACCCTCGACAGCCTCGGGATCAGCCTGCTCCAGCACGACGTGCGCGTTGGTCCCGCTGATCCCGAACGACGACACGGCACCCCGCAACGGCCGGTCCGCGGACAGCGGTTCCGGGGACACGGCCAGCCGGACCGCGCCCGACGTCCAGTCGACGTGCGGCGACGGCTCGTCCACGTGCAGAGTGCGCGGCAGCACGCCGTTGCGCAGCGACAGGACCACCTTCATCAGGCCGGCGACGCCCGCCGCGCCCTGGGTGTGCCCGAGGTTGGACTTGATCGACCCCAGCAGCAGCGGTTCGGCGCGGTCCTGGCCGTAGGTGGCGAGCAGCGCCTGGGCCTCGATCGGGTCGCCCAGCGTGGTCCCGGTGCCGTGCGCTTCCACGACGTCCACTTCGGACGGCTTCAGACCCGCGTCGGACAGCGCCGCGCGGATGACCCGTTGCTGCGAAGGACCGTTCGGCGCGGTGAGGCCGTTGGACGCCCCGTCCTGGTTCACCGCCGAGCCCCGGATGACGGCCAGCACGCGGTGCCCGTTGCGCCGTGCGTCGGACAGCCGTTCCAGCACCAGCTGGCCCACGCCCTCCGACAGCGACGTCCCGTCGGCCGCGCCCGCGAACGACTTGCACCGGCCGTCCGCGGCGAGGTTGCGCTGGCGCGAGAACTCCTGGAACGTGCCCGGCAGCGACATCACGGACACGCCGCCGGCCAGCGCCAGCGAACATTCGCCGTTGCGCAGCGCGGACACCGCGAGGTGCACCGCGACCAGCGACGACGAGCACGCGGTGTCGATGGTCATCGCGGGGCCTTCGAGCCCGAGCGTGTAGGACACGCGGCCGGACACGACACCGCCGGAGTTGCCGGTGGACAGGAACCCGTCGACCGACTCGGCGGACCCGCTGAGCACGATGCCGTAGTCGTTGTACATCACGCCCGCGTAGACGCCGGTCCGGCTGCCGCGCAACGACTGCGGGTCGATGCCGGCCCGTTCCAACGCCTCCCACGACGTCTCCAGCAGCAGGCGTTGCTGCGGGTCCATCGCGAGGGCCTCGCGCGGGGAGATGCCGAAGAAGCCGGGGTCGAAGTCGGCGGCGTCGTGCAGGAAGCCGCCCCGGTCGGTGGTGACCGTGCCCGGGTGGTCGGGATCGGGGTGGAACAGGGTGTCCAGGTCCCAGCCGCGGTCGGCGGGGAACGCGCCGATGGCGTCGCCGCCGTCGACCAGCAGCCGCCAGAGGTCCTCCGGCGTGCGCACGCCGCCGGGGAAGCGGCAGGCCATGCCGACGATGGCGATGGGCTCGTGGTCGTGCCGGGTGGTCTCGACGACCGCGGTGGTGGTCGTGCCGGACAGCTGGTTGAGCAGGTGGGCGGCCAGCGCGTCGGGCGTCGGGTAGTCGAACACCAGGGTCGCGGGCAGCCGCAGGCCGGTGGCGGCGCTGAGCTGGTTGCGCAGGTCGAGGGCGGTCAGCGAGTCGAAACCGAGGTCCTTGAACGCGCGGCCGGCGGGCAGTTGCTCGGCGCGGGCGTAGCCGAGGACGGCGGCGACGCGGGTGAGCACGACGTCCAGCACGACCTCGGCCCGGCGCTCGGCGGGCACCTCGGCGAGGCGTTGGCCCAGGGAGTTCCCGCCGGCGGCCCGCCTCGGCGCGCGGACCAGGCCGCGCAGCAGCGGCGGGACGTCACCGGTGGCGGTCAGGTCCAGCGGGACCGGCACGAGCAGGGCGTCACCGGCCTTGACGGCGGCGTCGAACAGCGCCAGTCCGTCCTCTGTGGACAGTTCGCGCAGGCCGGTGCGGGCCATGCGGTGCACCTCGGCCGCCCCGACCTCGGCGGTCATCTCGCTGCGCTGCGCCCACAGGCCCCAGGCCAGGGACTGGGCGGGCTTGCCCTGCGCGCGGCGGCGGGCGGCGAGGGCGTCGAGGGCGGCGTTGGCGGCGGCGTACCCGCCCTGGCCGGGGCTGCCGAAGGTGCCGGCGGCCGAGGAGAACAGGACGAACGCGGTCAGGTCGCCGGCCAGTTCGTCCAGGTGGCGGGCGGCGTCGACCTTCGGGCGCAGCACGGTCGCGAGCTGGTCGGGGCGCAGGGAGGCCACGGTGCCGTCGTCCATGACGCCGGCCGTGTGGACGATCGCGCTGACCGGGTGGTCGGCGAGCAGCTTCTCGGTCTGTTCGCGGTCGGCGACGTCGCAGGCGACGACGGCGGTGGTGGCACCCAGGTCGGTGAGTTCGGCTTGGAGTTCGCGTGCGCCCTGTGCGTCGAGACCGCGGCGGCTGGTGAGGACCAGGTTGCGGACGCCGTGGTTGGTGACCAGGTGGCGGGCGACGGCCGCGCCGAGGGTGCCGGTGCCGCCGGTGACCAGGACGGTGCTGTCGGGGGTGAACGGGCTGTCCCCGGTCGGCTCCGGGACGCGGGTCAGGCGGGGTGCGCGGAGTTCGCCGTCGCGGAGGGACAGCACCGGTTCGCCGGTGGCGAGGGCGGCGGCGACCTGGTCGGGGGTGGGGTCGTCGGCCTCCAGGAGCACGAACCGGTCGGGGTTCTCGGCCTGGGCGGAGCGGACCAGGCCTTGGACGGCCGCGCCCGCGAGGTCGCCGGGGGTGGTGACGACGACCAGAGCCGCGTCGGAGGGTTCGGCCAGCCACCCCTGGAGCTTGGCGAGCGCTGCGGTGGTGGCGGCGAGGACGTCATCGGTCGGGGCAACCGTGTGGGTGGCGACTTGGTGCGTGGCTTGGCCTCCGGCCCCCGTCTCCATCGTCCCATGGGGGGACGACAGTTTTACGGGTGTCCAGTCGAGGGCGAACAGGGAGTCCACGTAACCGGTGCGGCCCTTGAGGGCGTCCAGGGCCACCGGGCGGACGGTCAGGGTGTCGATGGTGGCGACCGG
Source organism: Saccharothrix variisporea (assembly GCF_003634995.1). Classification (GTDB taxonomy): domain Bacteria; phylum Actinomycetota; class Actinomycetes; order Mycobacteriales; family Pseudonocardiaceae; genus Actinosynnema; species Actinosynnema variisporeum. Next base: position 3,828,407 of record NZ_RBXR01000001.1, read on the forward strand.
GGAACCCGCCGCGTCGGCGATGGTGAGGGAGGCGGTGTCGTCGCCCGTCTTGGTGAAGCGGACGCGGAGGGCGGTGGCGCCTTCGGCGTGGAGGGTGACGCCCGACCACGCGAACGGGAGGTGCGGCCGGCCGTCGCCGATGTCGGCGGCCAGGGCGTGCAGGGCACCGTCGAGGAGGGCCGGGTGCAGGCCGAACGTGTCCGGTTCGCCTTGCAGGGTGACCTCGGCGTAGGTGTCCTCGCCGCGCTTCCACGCCGCCCGCAGGGCCTGGAACGCCGGGCCGTAGTTCAGGCCCAGGGCGGCCAGGCGGTCGTAGAGGTCGGTGATGTCGACCGGTTGGGCGTCGGGCGGGGGCCACTCGGTCAGGTGATCGGCGCGGCTGGTGCCTTCGGCCAGGACGCCGGTCGCGTGGCGGGTCCAGAGGCCGGCGGCCTGTTCGGTGTCGGTTTGCGCGTAGACGCCCAGCGCGCGGCGGCCGTGCTCGTCGGGTGCGTCCACGGTGAGCCGCAGGGTGACCCCGCCGCGCACGACCAGCGGGGTGGTGATGGTCAGCTCCTCCACCACCGGGCAGCCGACCTGGTCGCCGGCGCGGACGGCCAGGTCCACCAGGGCGGTGCCGGGCAGCAGGACGGTGTCCAGCACGGCGTGGTCGGCCAGCCACGGGTGGGTGTCGAGGTCCACGCGCCCGGTCAGCACGACCAGGTCCCGCTCGGGCACGGTCAGCGCCGCGCCCAGCAGCGGGTGGGCCACCGCCGACACGCCGAGCCCGCCGGCGTCCACAGTGGACTTCTCCGGCAGCCAGTACCGCTGGTGCTGGAAGGCGTAGGTGGGCAGGGTCGTCCGGGTGCCGACCGTGTGGCGGGACCAGTCGACGGCGACCCCGCGCGTGTGGGCCTCGCCCAGCGAGGTCAGGAACCGCTGGAGACCGCCCTCGTCGCGGCGCAGCGACCCGACCAGCGCGGTGGGTGTGGCGGCGGTGTCCAGGATCTCGCGGACGCCCATGCCCAGCACCGGGTGCGCGCTGATCTCGATGAACACGGTGTGCCGGTCGGCCAGCAGGCGCTCGACGGCGTCTTGGAAGCGGACCGTGCCGCGCAGGTTGGCGTACCAGTAGTCGGCGTCCAGGACGGCGGTGCCGACCTCGCCGGTCAGCGTCGAGTACAGCGGGATGTCGGCGGTGCGGGGCTGGACGTCGGCCAGGACGGTCAGCAGCTCGTCCTTGATCGACTCGACGTGCGCGGAGTGCGAGGCGTAGTCCACGGGGATGATCCGCATGCGGACGCCGTCCGCCTCGCAGTCGGCCAGCAGTTCTTGCAGCGCCCGGGGTTCGCCGGAGACCACGGTGGTGGCCGGGCCGTTGACGGCGGCGACGGAGATCCGGTCGTCCCAGCGGGCGATGCGGGTCTCGACGTCGACGCGCGGGGCGGCCACGGACGCCATGCCGCCGCGTCCGGCGAGCCCGGCGGCGATGGCCTTGCTGCGCAGCGCGACCACGCGGGCGGCGTCGTCCAGGGACAGCGCGCCGACCACGGCGGCGGCGGCGATCTCGCCCTGCGAGTGGCCGACGACCGCCGAGGGCTCGACGCCGTAGGACTGCCAGAGCGCCGCCAGCGACACCATCACGGCGAACAGCACGGGCTGCACCACGTCCACCCGGTCGAGGGAAGGTGCGCCTTCGACAGCCCGGACCACGTCCAGCAACGACCAGTCGGTGAACTGGTCGATCGCCTCCGCGCACTCCGCCATGCGCTGGGCGAAGACCGGGGACGTCTCCAGGAGCTCCACGGCCATGCCGACCCACTGCGAACCCTGGCCGGGGAACATGAAGACGACCTTGGGGTTCTCCAGCGCCTCGCCGGTGGTCGGGTGCTCGCCCGCGGCCACGGCGTCGAGGCCGGCCCGCAGGTCGTCGCCGGTGCCGACCACGACGGCCCGGTGCTCGAACCGGGTGCGCGCGGCGAGGGTGGCGGCGACGCCGGCCGGTGCGGCGGGGTGGTCGGAGAGGTGGTCGGCGAGCTTGGCGGCCTGGTCGCGCAGGGCGTCGGCGGTGCGGGCGGACAAGATCCACGGCACCGGACCCCGGGCCCGCTCGACGGGTGCGGTGTCCTCGGCCGGGGGTTCTTCCAGGATCACGTGGGCGTTGGTGCCGCTCACCCCGAACGACGAGATGCCCGCGCGGCGCGGCTCGGCACCGGCCGGCCACTCGACCGGCGACGTCAGCAGCGAGACCGCGCCCTCGGTCCAGTCGACCTGGTCGCTCGGCCTGTCCACGTGCAGGGTCTTCGGCAGCACCCCGTGCCGCAACGCGCCGATCATCTTGATCACCGCCGCGGCGCCGGCGGCGGCCTGGGTGTGGCCGATGTTGGACTTGATCGAGCCGAGCCACAGGGGTGCCGAGCGGTCCTGGCCGTAGGTCGCCAGCAGGGCCTGCGCCTCGATCGGGTCGCCCAGGGTGGTGCCGGTGCCGTGCGCCTCGACGACGTCCACCTGGTGCGCGGCCAGCCGGGCGTTCGCCAGCGCCGCCCGGATCACCCGCTGCTGCGCGGGTCCGCTGGGCGCGGTGAGGCCGTTGGACGCGCCGTCCTGGTTGACCGCCGACCCGCGCACGATCGCGAGCACCGGGTGGCCGTTGCGGCGCGCGTCGGACAGGCGCTCCACGACCAGCATCCCGACGCCCTCGGCGAACCCGGTGCCGTCGGCCGCCGCCGCGAAGGACTTGCACCGGGCGTCCGGGGACAGCCCGCGCTGCTTGCTGAACTCGACGTACGTGCCGGGGGTCGCCATGACCGTGACGCCGCCCGCCAGCGCCAGCGAGCACTCCCCGTTGCGCAGCGACTGCGCGGCCAGGTGCAGCGCGACCAGCGACGACGAGCACGCGGTGTCGATGGTGACCGCCGGACCCTCCAGGCCCAGCGCGTAGGCGACGCGGCCGGACGCGATCGCGCCGGTCGAGTTGTTCTCCGCGTAGTCGTGGTACATCATCCCGGCGAACACGCCGACCGCCGTGCCGCGCAACGCGACCGGGTCGAGGCCGGTGTTCTCCAGGGCCTCCCACGACGTCTCCAGCAGCAGCCGCTGCTGCGGGTCCATCGTCAGCGCCTCGCGCGGCGAGATGCCGAAGAACTCGGCGTCGAACCGGTCGGCGTCGTGCAGGAACCCGCCCTCGCGCGTGTAGGACTTGCCCGCCGCGCCCGGCGTCGGGTCGTACAGCTCGGCCAGGTTCCAGCCGCGGTCGGTCGGGAACCCGGTGATGCCGTCCCGGCCCTGCGCCACCAGGTCCCACAGGTCGTCGGGCGTGCGCACGCCACCCGGGAACCGGCACGCCATGCCGACGATCGCGATCGGTTCGCGGACCGCCGAGTCGAGCTTGCGGTTCTGCTCGCGCAGCCGCTCGTTCTCCTTCAGCGACGCCCGCAGCGCGGCGACGAGCTTGTCCTCGGCCATTCTCAGCTCCCCGTTTCCGTCGTCACGTCACCGAGGTCGGCGAGCGCCAGGTTGATCAGTGCGTCGGCGTCCATGTCGTCGATGGACCCCTCCGGCCCGTCGTCGGGCTCGTCGGCGGCGAGCTTCACGCCGCCCAGTTCCAGCAGGCTGTCCAGCAGACCCGCGTCCCGCAGCCGGCCCAGCGGGATGGTGGCCAGCACGCGGCGCACCTCGTCCTCGCGCAGTCCGCCGCCGGTCTCGCCGAAGAGCTTGTCGTGCAGGAGCTCCGCAACCGCGCGGGCGTGCGGCCGGTCGAACGTCAGCGTCGCGGGCAGGCGCAGGCCGGTCGCGGCGGTGAGCTGGTTGCGCAGCTCCAGCGCGGCCAGCGAGTCGAAACCCAGGTCCGTGAAGGCGCGCTCGGCGGGCACCGCGTCGGCGGAGTCGTGCCCGAGGACGGTCGCGGTGGTCGTGCGCACGAGCTTGAGCAGGGCGTCCCGGCGGTCGGTCTCGGACAGCCCGGCGAGCTGCGCCCCGAGGTCCGCGGTGCTCGCGGCGACCCGGCGGGTCCTGGTGGCCCCGCGCAGCCCCCGGTAGAGGGGTCCGTCGACGGTGGCCAGCTCCAACCCGATCGGCACCAGGGTGGCGTCACCGCAGGTCAGGGCCGCGTCGAACAGCCTGAGACCGTCCTCGACCGACAGCGGCCTGACCCCGGCGCGGCTCAGCCTCTGCTTCTCGGCAGCGGTCAACTCGCCCGCCATACCGCCGTCCCACAGACCCCACGCCAACGACACCGCAGGCCGTCCCTGCTTCCGCCGCTGAACCGCCAGGGCGTCCAGATAGGCGTTGGCCGCCGAGTAACTCGCCTGACCCGCGTTGCCGAACGTCCCCGATGCCGACGAGAACAGGATCAGCGGACCATCGGTCAGCTCGTGCAACACCTGAGCCGCGTCCACCTTGGGCCGCAACACCTTGTCCACCCGCTCAGGCGTCAACGACCCGATCAGACCGTCGTCCAACACACCGGCCACATGCACCACCGCCGAAACCCGGTGCTCGGCCAGCACGCGCTGCACACCACCACGGTCAGCGGCATCGCACGCCACCGACACCGCACCCAGCTCGGCCGCCAGTTCCGGCGCACCACTCCGGCTCATCAGCACGAGATCACGCACGCCATACCGGTCCACCAGGTGCCGGGCGATCACGCCACCCAACGCACCCGAAGCACCCGTCAGCAACACCGCGCCATCGCCAAAGCTCATGGGTTGCGCGTCGGACACCGGAACCCGGGCCAACCGGCCCACGTGCGCGACACCGTCCCGCACCACGACCTGCGGCTCACCCGGCACCAGCAAGACCTCGCCGTCCACCAGGACGATCCGGCCCGGAGCCTCGGCCTGCGCGGAGCGGACCATGCCCCACACCGCCGCACTCGTGGGATCGACGTCCTCGCCGGCAAGAGCCACCGCACCCTCGGTCCGCACGACCAGAGTGCCCTCGTCGCTCGAAAGGAACTTCTGCAGGACGGCCAGGGTCTCGTGCAGGACCGCCCGGACATCGCCCGCGGAGACGCGGTGCACCGGGAGGTCCGTCGGAGCACCGGCCGCCGGCACCCACTCCAAGCGGTAGAGGGAGTCGTGGTGGGAGCGCGTGACCAGCTGGTCGGCGGACACGGGCCGCGTGGTCAGGGAGTCCACGGACAGCACCGGCCGCCCGGCCGGGTCCACGGCGGCCAACGCCAACCGGTCGTCCCCGGTCGGCGTCAGCCGGACCCGCAGCACCGACGCCCCCGACGCGTGCAGCCGCACCCCGGACCACGCGAACGGCAGCCGGGTCGGGCCGTCGTCCGGGATGGCCGGGTGCAGGGCCGCGTCCAGCAGCGCCGGGTGCAGCTCGAACCCCTCGACGTCGTCGACCGACACCTCGGCGAACACCTCGTCACCGCGCCGGAACGCGGCCCGCACGCCCTGGAACACCGGTCCGTAGCCGTAGCCCCGGTCGGCCAGCGCCGCGTAGTCCACCGCCAGCGGGGTGGCGTCGGCGGGCGGCCAGTCGAAGGTCTCCCCCGCTCCCGCGTCGGCGGCGGTGACCACGCCGTCGGCGTGCAGCACCCAGTCGTCGGACCGGGAGTAGATCCGGACCGTGCGCCCGGCTTCGGAGTCCCCGCCCACGACGACCTGGATCGCGACACCGCCGGTCGGCGGCAGCACCAGGGGCGCGTGCAGGGTGAGTTCGTCCAGGACTTCGCAGCCCACGGACGCGCCGGCGCTCAACGCCAGGTCCACCAGCGCCGTGCCGGGCACCAGCACGGTGCCGAACACGTCGTGGTCGCCCAGCCACGGGTGCGCGTCCAGGGACAGGCGGCCGGTGAACAGCACGCCGTCCGAGTCCGGCAGCGCGACCGCCGCGCCCAGCAGCGGGTGGTCCGCGCCGGTCTGGCCGAGGCCGCTCGGGTCGGCCCCGCTCGTGCTCTCCAGCCAGAACCGCTTGCGCTGGAACGGGTACGTGGGCAGCTCGATGGGCGTGCCGCCGCCGAAGTAGGCGTCCCAGTCCACCGCGCGGCCCTGCACGTGCAGCCGTCCCAGGGCTTCCACGACCGTGCGGACCTCGTCGCGGTTGCGCCGGGAGGTCGGCACGAACCCGTCCGCCATCGCGGTCAGCACGGCGTCCGGCCCGACTTCCAGGAACGTGGTGGTGCCGCTGTCGCGCAACGACTGCACGGCGTCGGCGAACCGCACCGCCGCCCGCACCTGCCGCACCCAGTAGTCGGGCTTGGCGAGGTCCACCACCCAGCCGTCCACAGTGGACACGACCGGGATCGTCGGTTCCGCGTAGGAGATGGAGGCGGCCACCGCGCGGAACTCGTCCAGCATCGGGTCCATCAGCGGCGAGTGGAACGCGTGCGACACGGTGAGCCGCTTGGTCCGGCGGCCGGGGAGCTGGTCCACGACCCGCTGCACGGCCTCCTCCGCGCCCGACACGACCACGGCGGTCGGACCGTTCACGGCGGCGATGGCCACGTCGTCGGTCAGCAGCGGCACGACCTCGGTCTCCGTCGCCTCGACCGCGACCATGGCACCGCCGGCGGGCAGGGCCTGCATCAACCGGCCCCGGGCGGCGACCAGGCGAGCCGCGTCGGCCAGCGAGAACACGCCGGCGACGTGCGCGGCGGCCAGTTCGCCGATGGAGTGCCCGGCCAGGTAGTCCGGCGTGACGCCCCACGACTCGACCAGCCGGAACAGCGCCACCTCGAACGCGAACAGCGCGGGCTGGGTGTAGCCGGTCCGGTGCAGGTCCTCGGTGTCGACGACCTCCTGCAACGGCCGGTCCAGGTGCTGGTCGAAGGCCGCGCACACCTCGTCGAAGGCCTTCGCGAACACCGGGAAGACGCGCAACTGGCGGCCCATGCCGGGGCGCTGGGCACCCTGGCCGGAGAACAGCACCGCCAGCCGTCCGGGCGTCGCCGCCTCGCCGGTCACGCCGTCCAGCGCGGTCAGCAGCTCGTCCCGGTCGGTCGCGACCACGACCGCCGCGCGCTCCAGCCGGGTCCGGCCGGCCAGGGAGCGGGCCACGTCCTGGATCCGCACGTCCCGGGTCGTCAGGAAGTCCTTGAGCTGCCGCGCGACCGCGTCCAAGGCCTCGTCGGTCCGGGCCGAGAGCACGACGGGCGTGACCGGCAGGTCGGGGGTCGGCGTCGACGGCTCGGCGTCGGCCTCTTCGATCACGACGTGCGCGTTGGTGCCGGAGATGCCGAACGACGACACAGCGGCCCGGCGCGGGTGCCCGTTGCGCTGCCACGGCACCGGTTCGGTGAGCAGCGAGACCGCGCCCTCGGCCCAGTCCACCTTCGGCGACGGCTCGTCCACGTGCAGGGTGCGCGGCAGCAGGTCGTGCCGGAGGGCGAGCACCACCTTCATGACGCCCGCGACACCGGCGGCGGCCTGCGTGTGGCCGATGTTCGACTTCACCGAGCCCAGCCACAGCGGTGTTTCCCGGTCCTGGCCGTAGGTGGCGAGGATCGCCTGAGCCTCGATCGGGTCACCCAGGGTCGTGCCGGTGCCGTGCGCTTCCACAACGTCCACATCGGACGGCCGGAGACCCGCGTCCGCCAGCGCGGCCCGGATGACCCGCTGCTGGGACGGACCGTTCGGCGCGGTCAGGCCGTTGGACGCGCCGTCCTGGTTCACCGCCGACCCGCGCACGACAGCGAGCACCCGGTGCCCGTTGCGCCGCGCGTCGGACAGCCGCTCCACCACCAGGACGCCGACGCCCTCGGCGAAGCCCACCCCGTCCGCCGCGCCCGCGAACGACCGGCAGCGGCCGTCCGGCGACAACCCGAGCTGGCGGCTGAAACCCACGTAGGTCTCGGGTGTCGCCATCACCGACACGCCACCCGCCAACGCCAGCGAGCACTCCCCGTTGCGCAGGGCCTGCGCCGCCAGGTGCAGGGCGACCAGCGACGACGAGCACGCCGTGTCCACGGTCAGCGTCGGGCCTTCCAGCCCGAAGGTGTAGGCCACGCGGCCGGAGGCGACCGCGCCCGTGCTCGCGTTGCCCTCGTAGTCGTGGTACATCATGCCCGCGAACACGCCCGTGTCACTGCCGCGCAGCGCCGCCGGGTCGATGCCCGCGTGCTCGAACGCCTCCCACGACGTCTCCAGCAGCAGGCGTTGCTGCGGGTCCATGGTCAGGGCCTCGCGCGGGGAGATGCCGAAGAAGTCGGCGTCGAAGTCCGCCGCGTCGTGCAGGAACCCGCCTTCGCGCGTGTAGGACTTGCCGGGCAGGCCGCGGGTCGGGTCGTAGACGTCGGCGAGGTTCCAGCCCCGGTCGGTCGGGAAGCCGGTGATGGCGTCCCGGCCCTCGGCGACCAGCCGCCACAGGTCGTCGGGCGTGCGGACGTCGCCGGGGAAGCGGCACGCCATGCCGACGATCGCGATCGGCTCGTCGTTGCGCTGCTTGGCTTGCGTCGGTTCTTTCGGAGTGGTGGTGCCCGCCAGGAACTCCGCGACCGCGCGGGTGTTCGGGTAGTCGAAGGTGAGGGTCGCCGGCAGGCGCAGGCCGGTGGCGGTGGCGAGCTGGTTGCGCAGGTCGAGCGCGGCGACGGAGTCGAAGCCCAGCTCGGTGAACGCGCGGCCCGGGTCGACGGCCTCGGCGTCCTGGTGGCCCAGGACGGCGGCCACGGTGGCGCGGACCAGGGCGAGCAGGCGGTCCTTGTCGGCCAGGTCGGCGCCGGTGGCCACCGCCCGGCGGGCCTTCGGGCGGACCAGACCGCGGTAGAGGGGGCCGTCGATGTTGGCGAGGTCCAAGCCGATCGGGACGAGGGTGGCTTCGTCGCAGGTCAGGGCGGCGTCGAACAGCCTGAGGCCGTCTTCGACCGGGAGGGGCTTGATCCCGGCGCGGCTGAGCCGTTGCTTCTCGGCGGTCGTCAGCTCGCCGGCCATACCGCCGTCCCACAGGCCCCACGCCAACGACAGGGCGGGCAGGCCTTGGACGCGGCGGTGCGTGGCCAGGGCGTCCAGGTAGGCGTTGGCGGCCGAGTAACTGGCCTGGCCCGCGTTGCCGAACGTCCCGGAAGCCGAGGAGAACAGGATCAGCGGGCTTTCGGTCAGTTCGTGCAGCAGCTGAGCCGCATCGACCTTGGGCCGCAACACGGTGTCGACCCGTTCGGGGGTCAGGGAGTCGATCAGGCCGTCGTCCAGCACGCCAGCCACATGCACGACCGCCGACCACTTGCGGCTGCTCAAGACTTGGGTGATCCCGTCGCGGTCGGCGACATCGCAGGCCACGGACTCCGCGCCAAGCTCGGCGGCGAGTTCCGGCGCGCCGCTGCGGCTCATCAGCACCAGCTCGCGGACACCGTGCCGTTCCACCAGGTGCCGGGCGATCACGCCACCCAGCGCGCCGGAAGCACCGGTCAGCAGGACCGCGCCATCGCGGAAGTTCAGGGGCTCTGCGTCGGACATCGGGACCCGCGCGAGCCGGCCGACGTGGGCGACACCGTTCCGCACGACGATCTGCGGCTCGTCGGGGACGAGCAGGACTTCGCCGTCCACCAGGACGATCCGGCCTGGTGCCTCTGCCTGAGCGGAGCGGACCATGCCCCAGACCGCCGCACTGGCGGGATCGACGTCCTCACCTGGGAGGGCGACCGCGCCCTGGGTCTGCACGACCAACGTCCCATCGGCACCGGCCAGGAACTCCTGGAGGGTTTCGAGGGTCTGGTGCAGGACTTCGTGCACTTCGCCGCCGGCGGGGACGCGGTGCACCGGGTGGTCGGTGGGAGAGCCGGTCGCCGGGGTCCACTGCACGCGGTAGAGGGAGTCGTAGTGGGTGGGGCGGAGGTCGAGGGGGCGGGTTTCCAGGGTGCCGACCGAGACGACGGGGGTGCCGGTGGGGTCGGTGGCGGTGAGGGTCCAGCCGGTCGCGGTGGGGGCGAGATGGACGCGGAGGGTGGTGGCGCCGGTGGCGTGGAGGGCCACGTCGTGCCAGGTGAAGGGGACGGCGGGTGGCCTCCGGCCCCCGTCTCCATCGTCCCACGGGGTACCGACAGTGCCGGCCAGGAGCGGGGCGTGGAGAGTTGCGTCGAGGAGGGCCGGGTGGAGGGCGAAGCCGGTGTCCGGGGCGGGGAGGGTGACTTCGGCGAAGAAGTCCTCGCCGCGTCGCCAGAGCGCCGTCACGCCTTGGAACACCGGGCCGTACTCGAAGCCCAGGGCCGCCAAGGGGGTGTAGTCGACCGGGAGCTGTTCGGCGTTCGTGGGCGGCCACTCCACTGGGGTCGGGGTGGTGGCCGTGGGTGAGACGGTGCCGACTGCGTGGGTGGTCCAGGTTTCGGCCCGTTCGGCACGGGAGTGGACCTCGGCGGTGCGCCTGCCCGCGGCGTCGGGCTCGCCCACGCGGACGCGCAGTTGGACGCCTTCGCCCTCGGGGAGCACCAAGGGGGCGACCGTGGTCAGCTCCTCCACGGCCGCACAACCCACGGCGTCCGCCGCGTGCACGACCAGTTCCACCAGGGCCGCACCGGGCACGAGAGCCGCGCCGGCGACGACGTGGTCCGCCAGCCACGGGTGCGTGCCCGTCGACAACCGCCCGGAGTAGACGACGCCGTCGAAGTCCGGCAGCGCGACCGCCGCGCCCAGCAGCGGGTGGTCGGCGTCGGCGAGACCCAGCCTGGTGGCACCGGTGGTCTGCGCGTTCTCCGCCCAGTACCGCTCGTGCTGGAAGGCGTAGGTGGGCAGGTCCACGCGGGTCGCGCCGGGGAAGAACGCCGGCCAGTCCACCGCGACGCCCCTGGTGTGCAGGCGGCCCAGCGCGGTCACGGCGGTCACGGCCTCGTCGCGCTCGCGCCGGGTGGTGGGGACGACGTCGTCCGAGTCGACCATCGCGGTGAGGGCGGCGTCCGGGCCGACCTCCAGGAACGTCCGGACGCCGTTGGCGCGCAGGGTGTCCACGGCGTCGGCGAACCGGACGGCGGCGCGGGCTTGGCGCACCCAGTAGTCCGGGGTGGGGGTGACGGGTTCGCCGGTGACGGTGGAGATCAGCGGGACGCTCGGCTCGTGGTGGGTGATGTTCTCGGCGACCTTCCGGAGGTCGTCCAGCATCGGTTCCATGAGCGGCGAGTGGAAGGCGTGGGAGACGGTGAGCCGCTTGGTCTTGTGGCCTCGGAGGGTTTCGGCGGCGGTCTCGACCGCTTCTCGCGTGCCGGAGAGGACCAGGGAGTTCCGGGCGTTGATCGCGGCGACGGCGATGTGGTCGGAGAGCAGGTCGGCGACCTGGTCTTCGGTGGCTTGGACGGCGAGCATCGCACCGCCGGCCGGCAGGGCCTGCATGAGTCGGCCGCGGGCGGCGACCAGGCGAGCGGCGTCGTCGAGGGAGAAGACGCCGGCGGCGTGGGCGGCCGCGAGTTCGCCGATGGAGTGGCCGGCCAGGTAGTCCGGGCGGACGCCCCACGACACGAACAGCCGGTGCAGAGCCGTTTCGAAGGCGAACAGGGCGGGCTGGGTGTAGCCGGTGTGGTGGAGTTCGTCGGTGTCGAGCACTTCGGCGAGGGGCTTGGGCAGGTGCGGGTCCAGAGCCGCGCAGGCCTCGGCGAAGGCTTCGGCGAACACGGGGAACTGGTGGAGCTCCCGGCCCATGCCGAGGCGCTGTGAGCCTTGGCCGGTGAACAGGAACGCCACCTTGCCCGGGGTGACGACGTCCGTCACGCCGTCGTCGGCCAGCAACTCTTCCCTGTTCCGCCCGACCTTCACAGCCCGGTGGTCGAACGCGGTTCGCGAGGTGGCCAACGAGAAACCGACGTCCACAACGGACCCGTTCAAGCCGGCCGAGCGTGTGATCTGGTCGCGCAGGGCTGCCGGTGTGCGGCCGGAGAACACCCACGGCACCACAGCCGGGACTTCGGCGGCCTCGACCGGCTCGACGGCGGCGGGTTCCTCCAGGACCACGTGCGCGTTGGTGCCGGAGATGCCGAAGGACGACACGGCCGCTCGCCGGGGGCGCTCCCCCGCCGGCCACTCCACCGGCGAGGTCAGCAACGACACCGCACCCGCCGACCAGTCCACCTTGGGCGACGGCTCGTCCACGTGCAGGGTGCGCGGCAGCACGCCGTGCCGCATCGCCAGGACCACCTTCATCACGCCGGCCACACCGGCGGCGGCCTGGGTGTGACCGATGTTGGACTTCACCGACCCCAGCCACAGCGGGCGTTCCTCGGACCGGCCCTGGCCGTAGGTGGCGAGCAGGGCCTGGGCCTCGATCGGGTCGCCCAGGGTCGTGCCGGTGCCGTGCGCCTCCACGGCGTCCACGTCGGATGTCGACAAATCGGCATCCGCCAGCGCGGCCCGGATCACCCGCTGCTGCGACGGACCGTTGGGCGCGGTGAGCCCGTTGGACGCCCCGTCCTGGTTCACCGCCGAGCCGCGCACCACCGCGAGCACCCGGTGCCCGTTGCGCACGGCGTCGGACAGCCGTTCCACCACGAGCATCCCGACGCCCTCGGCCCAGCCCACGCCGTCCGCCGCGCCGGCGAAGGACTTGCACCGGCCGTCCGGCGACAACCCGCGCTGGCGGGAGAACTCCACGAACGTCTCGGGCGTGGCCATCACGGTCACGCCGCCCGCGAGCGCCAGCGAGCACTCGCCGGACCGCAGGGCGCGGACCGCCAGGTGCAGGGCCACCAGGGACGACGAGCACGCGGTGTCCACGGTCATCGTCGGCCCCTCGAGGCCGAGCGCGTAGGCGACCCGGCCGGACGCGATGGCGCCGGTCGAGTTGTTGCCCGCGTAGTCGTGGTACATCATCCCGGCGAACACGCCGGTGGCGCTGCCCTTCAGCGACGCGGGCAGCAGACCCGCGCGTTCCAGCGCCTCCCACGAGACCTCCAGCAGCAGCCGCTGCTGCGGGTCCATGGCCAGCGCCTCGCGCGGGGAGATCTCGAAGAAGTCGGCGTCGAACTCCGCCGCGTCGTGCAGGAACCCGCCCTCGCGCGTGGACGACTTGCCCGGCGTGCCCGGCGTCGGGTCGTACAGGTCGGCCACGTCCCAGCCGCGGTCGCCGGGGAACCCGGTCACCGCGTCCCGGCCGCCCGCCACGAGGTCCCACAGGTCCTCGGGGGTGCGGACGCCACCCGGGAAGCGGCACGCCATGCCCACGATCGCGATGGGCTCGCGCGCCGCCTCCTCCGCCTCGCGCAGCCTGCGGCGCGCGTCGCGCAGTTCCGAGGTCGTCCGCTTGAGGTAGTCGAGCAGCTTGTCCTCGTTGTTCGACATCGACGTCACTCCACGGCGGGGCCGGTTGTTGTGGGTGGTGGACGCGGCACGCCACGCCGCCGGACCGGGCGGGCGCCGGCCGACAGCGGGGCGGGGTGTTCGTGGTGCGGTGGGTCGTGCGGGTGCGGGTCCTTGGTTCGACCGGTCAGCTCACGCGGCGCTCGTGGCCCTGCCAGAAGCGTTCGCGCAGCTCGCGGCGCAGGATCTTGCCGCTGGGGTTGCGGGGGACCTTCGCGATGAACTCGTAGCGCAGCGGCAGCTTGAAGCCGGCGAGCTTGCCGCGCAGGTACAGGGCCAGCTCGCGTTCGCTGAGCTCCGCACCCTCGACCGGCACGACGAAGGCGTGCACCGCCTCGCCCCACCGCTCGTCCGGCACACCCACCACGGCCGACTCGGCGACCAGGGGGTGGCGGCCGATGACGTGCTCGATCTCGGCCGGGTAGACGTTCTCCCCCGCCACGATGATCATGTCCTTGATCCGGTCGCGGATGAACAGGTAGCCGTCCGCGTCCAGCACGCCCGCGTCGCCGGTCACGACCCAGCCGTCGACCAGGGTCTTCGCCGTGGCCTCGGGCAGGTTCCAGTACTCCAGCATCGCGGCCGGGGTCTTCAGCCACACCTCGCCGACCTCGCCGGGCGGCAGGGGGTTGCCCTGCTCGTCGGCGACCTTGACCTCGAACCCGGGGTACGGGCGACCGGCGGCCTGCATGCGACCGCTGTCCGGGGTGTGGTCGGCGGGTGGCAGGCAGATGGCGGTGTTGCCGGTCTCGGTCAGGCCGTAGATCTGGGCGAACTCGCAGCCGAACCCCTCGACGCAGCGGGCCAGCAGCGCGGCGGAGATCGGTGCACCGCCGTAGACCACCTTGCGCAGGGTGGTGAAGTCCTCTTTGGACACACCGGGTTCGGCCAGCAGCAGGCGGAGCATCGCGGGCACCATGCACGCCGTGGTCACGCCGAGCGCGCGGATCAGCTCGACCGCGCCGGCGGTGGTGAACTCGCGCATCACCACGTTCGTGACGCCCGCCGAGAAGCCCTGCGTCGCCCACCACAGACCGCCGATGTGGAAGCCCGCCATGCCGACCAGGCTGATGTCGCCCTCGCGCCAGTCGATCCAGTCCAGACCTTCGGACGCCAGCGCGTTGCGCACCGCGAAGAAGCTGCGGTGCGCGAGCACCACACCCTTGGGCAGACCGGTCGTGCCGCTGGTGTACATCTGCACCAGCGGGGTGTCCGGCGTGACCCGGGCCAGCACGTTCGCGTCGGGCTGCGCCGAAACCCAGGCGGCGAACCCGTCCAGGTTCAGGACCCTGGCGAGCTTCGGCAGCTCGGACGCCAGCTTGTCGGCCGTGGGCGCGGACTCGGCGTCCACGAACAGCAGCGCGGTGCCGGAGTCGCGCAGGATGTGCTCGACCTCGTCCGCCGCGAGCCGCCAGTTGATGGGAACCAGCACCACACCGCTCTTCGCCGCGCCGAACAGGAGCTCGTAGTAGTGCTCGGACTCCTTGCCCAGGTAGGCGATCCGGTCGCCGGGACCGAGGCCTTCGGCCTGGAGGCCCCGGGCGACCTGGTTGCTCACGCGGTGCAGCCCGGCGTAGTCGACCCGCCTGCCCTCGCACACGATCGCGACGGCGTCCGGCTGCACGGCGGCGTGCTTGCGCACCACGTCCACGAGCGTGCGCACCTGAACGGTCACCGTTCCTCCTCGGGGTCGGAGTGGGTGCGGCTCACGCCGCGTCGGCCTGGAAGCGCATCCCGGGCGGGTTGACCAGGGCCATGCGGACCTCGCCGTCGGCGATGCCGCCGTTCGCGTCCCAGAAGCGCCACGGCATGTCGATGATCTGCACCGGCTTGCTGCGGTTGCGCTCGCTGAACTCCGCGAAGCTCACCTCGCCGCTGAACGACGACGAGTCGATCGGGCGGCGGAAGTTGGACTTGAAGTTGGCGATCAGCATGTCCGGCAGCTGCTTGGCCCAGTAGTCGGCCATGCTCCACGCCCGGAACGCCGGCAGCGCGTCCTCCTGGATGCACTTGGCGATCAGGTAGTACATGAGCTGGTTGAAGCAGATGTTCACCTCGACGGAGTTGAGGTGACCGGTGTCGTCGATGTAGCAGGAGTAGGGGATCGCGAACTCGCCCTGCGCGCTGGCCAAACCGTTCGCCACGTCGACCGTCGCCGACTTCAGGTATTCGGTCTTGGGCTTCGCGTACGGGCGGAGCACGTCGGAAAGCAGGGCCGGGTCGTTCGGGAATGTCCGGAACCCGAGCGAGGTGTTCTCCACCGGCGATGTCGTCATCGTTTCCTCCTCAGCGCACCGAGTGTGAATTCGACGGTAATCGCCGGCGGGGAATCAACCGGTAACAGCGGCGGAACTCGACCGGCGGCCGGCCGGGCGGCGGCGCACCAGGGCGTCGAGCAGCATGTCCGACGTCATCGAGCGATCGGTGAGGGCCGGGTCGGTGGACAGCAGGGCCACGTGCAGCGCCTGGATGCGCTCGGAGGGCTCGATGCCCAGCTCGCCCATCATCCGCTGGCGGAACCGCATGTAGACCTCCAGCGCCGCGGACGACCGGCCGGAGCGGTGCAGGGCGATCATCAGCATGGCGTGCGCGGACTCGTGCAGCGGGTGCTCCACGACCAGCGACGCCAGCTCGGAGATGGTCTCCCGGTGCCGGCCCAGGCACAGGTCCGCGTCGATGCGGGTGGTGTGCGCGTAGAAGCGGCGCTCCTCCAACCGGGCCGCCTGGGCGCGCAGTTGCGGACCCCATTGTCCCTGGTGGAGGACGTTCCCGCGCCACAGGGCGAGTGAGCGGCGCAGGTCGTCGCCGGCCTTCGCGTAGTCGCCGGCGTGCATGGCGGCGGTGCCGGCGGTGACCAGGTCGTCGAACTCGACGATGTCGAGCTGGCGGGGGTCGACGCGCAGGGTGTAGCCGCCCGAGCAGGTCAGCAGGACGTCCCGCGTGACGTCCTCGACGGACATGCCCAGCACGTCCCGGAACAGCTTGCGCAGCTTGAACATGTAGGTCTGGAGGGTGGCGTGGGCGGTGCGCGGCGCGCCGCCGCTCCACAGCTCGCGCACCAGCAGCGACGCGCCGACGGGCTGGTTGGCGTGGAACAGCAGGGTGGACAGGATCAGCCGCAGCTTGGGCGCGCTGGGTGCCACGTCCACGCCGCCGTGCCGGATCACCAGCGGGCCGAGCAGTTCGAACCGCAGGCCCGCGAGCGGGTTTTCCGGGGAACGCCGCGGCGCCACCACGGGGGCCGCATCGGGCGGCGACTCGATTTCCGGTTCCGACGCTTCGAGCAGCGCGGCGAGCAGCGACAGTTTTTCGGCTCGGGACATGACGCCGAGCCCGGCCAGGTTGGCAGTCATTTCGGACCTCGCAATCAGCCAGATCCACCGCGATTTCCGCCGCGGCCTGACGAAGAGCGTGCGACGAGTGGTGGTCGAGGGGAAGTCGGGACAGGCCCCAACGCTATTCCACCGGCCGGTCGAGCCGATAGTGACCGTTTCATGGGTCGGCATGAGCAACCAACGCCGGTTCCCGTGACGCGCGCACTTGTCCGGGGGTCGGCCCGACCGGGACGCTTCGGTGGGAGCACGCTGGAGCGCCGCTGGAGCGGCACTGGTCGAGCAGGGGGACACCATGCCGGGTGGCGGAGCGGAGCTGCGGGTCGGGTTCAAGCGGCACCTGCGGGCGCACGTGGTGCGCGGCGACGCCGTGTACGTGCTGTCCGAGCGCGGGGCGACCTCCGTGCGGGGTGCGCACGTCGAGGCGGTGGCCCCGCTGCTGGACGGCAGCCGCGACCTGGCCACCCTGGTGCGCGAGGCCGGCCTGTCCCCCGCCGAGGTCGGCGCGGTCGTCATGGGCCTGGTGGAGGCCGACCTGGTGACCGTGCGGCCCGCGTGCGACTCCGAGGACGAGCCGTCCCTGGCCTACTGGGAGGCCGCCGGCGTCGACCCGTCCGCCGCCACGACCGCCACCGCCGGCGCGCAGGTGGGTCTGCTCACCGTCGGCACCTGCGCCGAGGGCGCGGTGCGCGCCGTGACCGACGCCGGTCTCACCGTCACCCGGATGCCGGGGAACTTTCCCGCGGCGGGTTCCGACCTGTCGATCGTGCTGTGCGACGACTACCTGGAGGAGGGGCTGGCCGACGTGGACGCGGCGCACCGCGCCTCCGGGCGGCCGTGGCTGCTGGCCAAGCCGGGTGGCGCGCAGGTGTGGCTGGGTCCGGTGTTCGACCCGGCCGCCGGCACCGGCTGCTGGCACTGCCTGGCGCACCGGCTGCGCGGTCACCGCCAGGCCGAGACGCGCCTGCGCACCCTGGTCGACACGCCGGTCGTGCCGCCGGACGTGTCGCTGCCGCCGCTGCGCACCGCCGCGCTGAACCTGGTGGCGATGGAGGCGGTGAAGTGGTTGGCGGGCCTGCGCCACGACGGCCAGCGCGCGGTGTGGACGCTGGACAGCATCGGCTTGGGCGGCAAGCACCACGAGCTGCGCGCCCGCCCCCAGTGCCCGGAGTGCGGTCACGCGGACCTCATCCGCGACAAGACCTTCGAACCCGTGACCCTCCAGAGCCGCAAAAAGGCCTCCCGAACCGGCGGCGGGCACCGGTCGCGCTCGCCCGAGCAGGTGCTGGCCGAGCACGGGCACCTGGTCAGCCCGGTCACCGGCGTGGTCAAGGAGATCACCCGTGACGACCGCGGCCCGGCGTTCCTCAACTCCTTCCGCTCCGGCCCGAACCTCGCCCTGACCACCCGCCGCAGCGCCGACCAGATGCGGTCCGCGCTGCGCGCCGAGAACGGCGGCAAGGGCGTGACCCCGCTGCACGCCGAGGTGAGCGCGTTGTGCGAGGCCGTCGAGCGGCACAGCGCGTACTTCCACGGCGACGAGGCCACCGTCACCGGCCGGTTCGTGGACCTGGAGAACGCGGTGCACCCCAACGAGTGCCTGCTGTTCGACGAGCGCCAGTACGCCGACCGGGAGCGCTGGAACGCGACGTGCTCGCCGTTCCAGTACGTGTGCGCCCCCTTCGACGAGACCGCGGAGACGACCTGGACCCCGGTGTGGTCGCTCACCGAGCAGCGCCACCGCCTCCTGCCCACCTCCATGCTGTACTTCGACGTCCCGGCGCGGCACGGTGGTGCCTCGCTCAACGCCGACTCCAACGGCAACGCCGCCGGCGCGAGCCTGGAAGACGCCTTGCTGCAAGGGCTCCTGGAACTGGTGGAGCGCGACGCCGTGGCGCTGTGGTGGTACAACCGCACCCAAGCCCCGGCCGTGGACCTCGACAGCTTCGGCGACCGCTGGATCGACGAGCTGCGCGAGGTGTACGCGGGCCTGCACCGCGAGGTGTGGGTGCTGGACGTGTCGTCGGACGTCGGCGTCCCGACGATGGCGGCGCTGTCCCGGCGCACCGACAAGCGGTGCCAGGACGTCATGTTCGGCTTCGGGGCACACCCCGACCCGGCCGTGGCCCTGGTGCGGGCGCTGACCGAGATGAACCAGCTGCTGCCCGCCGTGGTCGACGCGCGCGACGACCGCGACGAGTACGGCTGGTCCGACCCGGACGCCGTGCGCTGGTGGCGCACCGCGACGTGGGAGGGTGACCCCTGGCTGCGCCCCGACCCCGAGGTGATCCCCCGGACCAGGGCGCACTACCGCCACACCCCGACCGACGATCTGCACCAGGACGTGACGGCCCTGCAACACCAGCTCGAGGCGCTGGGCCTGAACGTCATGGTGCTCGACCAGACCCGCCCGGACGTCGGGCTCCCCGTCGTGAAAGCGATCGTGCCGGGGATGCGCGGCTTCTGGGCGCGGTTCGCACCCGGGCGTCTGTTCGACGTCCCCGTCAAGCTCGGCAGGCTGGACCGCCCCACAGCTTACGAGCGCCTCAACCCGATACCCCTGTTCGTGTGATGCGGACGCACGCGGCCCCCACCGCGTGACCGCCAAGGAGCACACATTGCGATCCGACGCCGACGTGCCACCACCCGGGGCGACCCTCTCGCTGTGGTCCTTCCGGGACGACGTGGCCATCGAGACGGCCGAGGACGGCAGCCTGACGATCCTCGCCCGCTGGGGCGACGTGACCCTCGATCCGCCGGGGCGGGCGATCGAGGAGGTCCTGCACCGCATGACCTTCGGGCCGGTCGCCCTCGGCAACGTCGACGGGCTGGACGAGGAAGAGCTGCACGGCCTGTTCGACAGGCTGCCCGGCCGCATCGTCCGGTCCCTGGGCTCGCGGGACTCCGCGATCCCGCTGCTGTCCGCCCAACCGGTCTCCCCGCACGGGGTGCTGGAACTGCCGGATGTGCCGCCCGACCACCCGGTCCGCCTGTCCCGCTTCGCCCTGGCGCGGCAGCGGGACGGCGAACTGGTGCAGGAGTCCCCGCTGTCGCACCACCGCGTCGTCCTGCACCGCCCGCAGCCGTCCGCGGTGATCGCCGCCTTGGCGCGCCCCACGACGGTCGCCGAGGTGGCGCGGCGCGTGGGGCTGCCGGTCGCCTTGGTCGGCGAGATCGTCGCCTACCTGATCGGCGCCGGCATGGTGGTGGTCGCCGAGAACGGCACGTTCGGCGAGGACCACGACCCGGCCCTGCGCTCGTGGTCCCCGTACGAGCTGATGTTCCACTCCCGCAGCCGCCTGGGCCGCCACGACGAACCGGCGGGCGCGACCTTCCGCCACGTCGACAAGACCCCACCACCCCCGGCCGCGAAACCCGCACCACCGGGCCGACGCTTCCCCCTCCCCCGCCCCACGGACACCCCCACCGACATCACACTCGTCGAAGCCATCGAGGCGAGGCGCTCCACCCGCGCCTTCGCCGCCGAGTCGCCGACCGCGGCCCGACTCGGCGAACTCCTGCACCACGCGGCGGCCGTCCGCTCGCGCCAGGAGGTCGACGGCCCCGGCGGCACCCGGTACGAGGTGACCCGACGCCCGTACCCCGGCGCGGGTTCGCTGTACGAGCTGGAGCTGTACCTGACCGCCGACCGGTGCCCGGACCTGCCGCGCGGGATCTACCACTACTCGGCCACCGACCACGCGCTCACCCTGGTGAACGACGACCCGGCGGCCGTGGACGAGGTCCTCGACAGCGCCCGCGTCACCACCGGCACCCGCCGCCCACCACCCGCGCTGCTCACGATCACCGCGCGGATGGACCGGATGGCGTGGGTGTTCGACGGGATCTCCTACGCCACCACGCTCAAGCACGTCGGCGTGCTCCAGCAGACGCTGTACCTCGTCGCCACGGGCCTCGGCCTGGCGGCGTGCGCACTGGCCATGGGAGACGACGACACCTCCCCCGCCGCGCTGGGTCTCGACTGGCCGGCGGAGGTGAGCGTCGCCGAGTTCGCCGTGGGGTTCCCGGACTCCTACTACGACGAACCGTACTCGGCCGTGCACGGAATGTGAGGGTGTCTGCGACACCGCTGACATCTTGCTTAAATCCCCTGCCAGAGCAGGAAACGGTTGTACATCATGCTTGCCGCGGCGTGGTACAACCGGTGACACGCGCGGCTGAGGGGGTTGCCGAGTTGATCAAGGTGATGCTGGCCGAGGACATGCACATGGTCCGGGGCGCGCTCGTCGCGTTGCTCAACCTGGAGCCCGACATCGAAGTGGTGGCAGAGGTTTCGTCGGGCACCGACATTCTGCCCACGGCCCAGCGGGTTTGCCCGGACGTGGCGGTCATCGACATCGACCTGCCCGGCAAGGACGGCCTGACCGCGCTGAGCGAGATCCACGCGGCCTGCCCCGAGGTCCGGACGCTGATCCTCACCGGACTAGGCAGACCAGGCAACCTGCGCCGAGCCTTGTCCGCCAAGGCAACGGGTTTCCTGCTCAAGGACGCCCCGCCGACCGAGCTGGCCGACGCCATCCGCAGCGTCGCCGCCGGTCGGCGGGTCGTGGACAGCCAACTGGCGATGTCCGCATGGGACAGTGCGGAGTCCCCCCTTACCGCACGAGAGACAGAAGTTCTCCGCCTTACTGCGGAAGGCCTGCAAGCAGTCGACATCGCGGCCCAGATGTTCCTG
Source organism: Saccharothrix variisporea (assembly GCF_003634995.1). Lineage (GTDB taxonomy): Bacteria > Actinomycetota > Actinomycetes > Mycobacteriales > Pseudonocardiaceae > Actinosynnema > Actinosynnema variisporeum. The sequence continues at coordinate 3,849,640 of NZ_RBXR01000001.1, forward strand.
TCCGTGGGCACGGTCCGCAACTACGTGACAACGATCATCAACAAGCTCAACGCCCGCAACCGGGTCGACGCCATCCGCATCGCCCGCGAGGCCGGCTGGCTATAACGCATATCCACCCCACACCACCCGCCCGCCCCGCGCTCCGACCATTTGAGACAGAACAGTCCACACAGGACAGCACGACAACGGCCCGAAGCCCTCCCCACCGGGGCAGGACTCCGGGCATTTCTGCGTTCAGCCCCAGGAACGTCACGACACGGACCACCGGACGTCGCCGGGCGTTCACCACCCGCGCGCAACGCTGCTCTTCGGCGCGCGAAGCGCGCTGTGGTACCAACCACAGGTGAAGGGCCTCGGTTCCCCCGCCGTATGGCCTGCCCGAAGGGCTACCGCACTTCGGGTCGGGTGCAGCCGAAAGTTTTTGCGAGGAACGAGCAAAAAGTTTTAGCGGCACCCGGCCCGAAGTGTGGTTGGCTCCGCCAGGCCATGCGGCGGGGGAACCGACGCCCTTCACCCCCCGCTGGCGGCCTGCCGCGCGGCGAGCGCCGCTTTTCATCTTTTGATCTTGAGAACGCCCAGCGCGTTGAGGAGCGTGAACCGCCCTAGCCCCCGGCAGCGTCAGACTCGGCGCGACGCGCAGCCGCATGCCGGTCATACCGCAACGGCACCTCAGCCCTCAACCGGAACTCCTCCGGCGAGTGCGACACAGTCACCGCCCCGCCGATCTCCTTGGCCCGCACGGACAGGTTCTGCAACCCACCTCGACCGCTCCCCGGCGCCCGCCCGCCCCGCGGCCGTTCGGCCAGGTCGTCGTTGACGATCTCGAGGGACGCGGTGTCCTGGGTCTGCCGGATGGTGATGTGGCAGTTCTTGGCCTTGCTGTGCCGCAACAGGTTCGTCACGCCCTCGCGCAGGACCGTGGCCAGGACGGTGCTGACCTGCACCGGCAGGTCGATGTGGTCGGCGTCCAGCTCCACGTGGATGTCCGCGGCCTGGAGCACCGACACGGCCGAGCGGCACTCCTCTTCCAGCGACAGCTCCCGGTACCCGCTCGCGACCGTCCGCGCGTCCGACAGCGCCAGGCGGGAGATCTCCAGGATCTCCAGCAGCTGGTCACCCGCCTCCTGCGGCGACTTCTCGATCAACCGGTGCGCCAGTTCGATCTTCAGCGCGATCGCGGACAGGCTGTACCCCAACAGGTCGTGCAGGTCCCGGGCGAACCGCAGCCGCTCCTGGAGCACCGCCATGCGGGCGATCTCGGCCCGGCTCGCCTGGACCTCCGCGACCAGCGCGGTCAACCGGGACAGCCCGTACACCACCAGACCCGTGGTGACCGTGGAGATCGCGGTGTAGAGCATGTCGATGGGTTCGGCGGTGAACAGCCACTGGATCACGCCCATCGAGGCGACGATCGCGCTGAACGCCGTCCACGCCGCGACGGAGCGCAGGACCAGCAGGACGCTGCCCGCGAGGAAGCCCGGCATGCCCACCCAGGCCTGGCCGAACAGCAGGATCGGCAGGTACACCAGGCACGCCTGCGCCGCCAGGACGCCGTACCCGAGCGGGGTGCGCAGCCGGCCGTTGTCGCGGGCGTACCACATGAGCTGCATGGCCATGAGGGCGGCGATGCACAGGAAGGACAGTGCGATCGCGCCCGCGCTCACCGGCAGGAGCAGGACGTGCAGGAAGCCGATCAGGCTGATGCACGCGAACACCGCGGTGACCACGCCCATGGCCAGGCGTGGTGCGGGCAGCGGCAGGAAGCCGCGCGGAGGAGGAGGGGCGGTGGTGGCGGCGGAGGGGTTCACTGCTGGCCCCCGTGCCGACTAGCTCGACCTGCGCGTGCTCGAGGGGCTGTCCGCCCGTAACGCGAGCCGACCTGTCCCGAGGTGACGGCGCTGCCCTGTTCCGGGCCATGTTCGACCAAACACGTTTAACTCCCCAGTAAGTTACAACCCTGCGCCGGCGGCGTTCCTGCACGCAGTTGGCGACAACCCCCCGCGTGACGGTGCCGCCGCCACGAACCCCCGTGTCGAAGACATTTCCCGACGCAGTGCTCGGCAGAACAAGGCTACCGGCTCCACCACCAGTGAAACCGATTCCTACCGCAAATATCAGACTGTTGTCCAGATCAGCGGGGGCGGGTTGTCCTGGGACTTTTCCACAGGAAAAGGACGGTCGTCAAGAACCGACGGGGAGTCACTGCGGTACGCAACTTTTCCCAACCCGAGCAGGGCAACGCGGGCGGCCGTGCGGACGCCGGCGGCAGGGCCACCCGGCCTAGCCGCGGCGTGCGGACGCACCACCACCGCCGCCCGGCTCCCCAGGCACCGCAGGTCAGCCAGCGACCTGCGGACGCACCACCGCCACCGCCCGGCTCCCCAGGCACCGCAGGTCAGCCAGCGACCTGCGGACGCACCACCACCGCCGCCCGCCTCCCCAGGCACCACAGGTCAGCCAGCGGCCTGCGGACCCACCACCACCGCCGCCCAGCTCCGCAGGCACCGCAGGTCAGCCGGCGGCCTGCGGACGCACCACCGCCGGGGCCAGGACGGACACCAGGTCCCGCCGGGCGCGCGCGACGCGTGACCGGATCGTCCCCACCGGGCAACCGCACACCTGCGCGGCCTCGGCGTAGCCCAGGCCCACGACCTGCGTCAACACGAAGGCGTCGCGGCGCTCGCCGGACAGGGTGCGCACGGCCAGCTTGATGGCGACGGTGTCGTCCAGGCCGGGCAGGTGGTGCGCCCCGAAGCGGTCCGCGGCGGCCTGCCAGTCCTGGTCGGAGGCGATCGCGGGGCGGGTGGCGGCGGCGCGGAAGTGGTCCGCGGCGACCCGGCGGGCGATGGCCAGCAGCCAGGTCCGGGCGCCGGCGCGGCCGGTGAACCCGGGGGCGCTGCCCAGTGCGCGGACGAAGGTCTCCTGGGTCAGGTCCTCGGCGTCGGAATGCCCGACGAGGTAGACGAGGAACCGCCAGACGTCACGCTGCGTAGCGCGGATGAATGGGTCCGCCGCGGCGCGGTCACCACGTCCGACGGCGAGGAGAAGGGCGGTGGTCGGGTCGTCCCCCGGTGTTTCCGACATGATTCCGAGGCTAGCCCCTGAAAATGCTCCCGAGAACGCGCACCAGCGACATCCAAGGGGTCTTCACCGCGTTGACCAGAATGTGTTGGAACCATCCGGGGAGAACCGGCGACTACTAGTCCGTGGATTGCGACGACATTCGACCGGCGTTGAGCGCGCGGCTGGACTCCGAAACCGGGCCGGCCGAGCTGGAAAGGCTCGCGGACGAGCACCTGGAGCACTGTGGCGCGTGCGCGCGGTGGCTGGACCAGGCCGCCGCGGTGACCCGGCGGGTCCGGATGTCGGCCGCTGTCGCGTGGCCGGACGTGACGGAGGCGGTGCTCGCGCGCTTGTTCCCCACGCCCGACCCCGCCGCCGGACCCCCTCCGGAGTGACCGCGACCCACCGCACCACACCCCCGACCCACCGCACCACACCCCCGGCCCACCACTCCACGCCCCCGGCCCACCCCACCAAGCCCCACCACGCTCAAGACGCACCGCCCCCACTCGACGGAACCGGCGAAAGTCCCGCACCCGAACGAAAATCGACGGACCGCCGATTTCGTACCACCCGGTTCAGCGCCGTACCGGGTGGTACGCCGACAAGTCCCGAACCGTGCGTTCCGGACATGACGAAGTCGGGCCACCCGATCACCGGTGGCCCGACTTTGCGCAATAGCCGCGACGCGGGGAGCTATAGGCGGGCGGTCATCCCGCTTTTGCGAGCGGACGCGCACCGTACGTGACCCGCACGACGCCGTCGTCATGGCGCTCCGTCACCGCCTTGACACCGAAAACGGCGGACAGCACGTCCGGCGTGAGCGCTTCCAGCACCGGTCCGGACGCGACGATCCGGCCGCCGTCGAGCACGACCAGGCGGTGGCAGCTGCGGACCGCCAGGTCGAGGTCGTGCAGCACGGCCAGCGTGGTCACGCCCAGCGTGTGCACCAGTTCCAGCAGCTCGAACCGGGCGCGGATGTCCAGGTGGTTGGTCGGTTCGTCCAGCACCAGCAGTTGCGGCTGCTGGGCCAGCGCCCGCGCCAGCAGCACGCGCTGGCGTTCGCCGCCGGACAGCGACCCGTAGATCCGGTCCGCGTGGCCGAGCATCCCGGTGCGCTCCAGCGCGTCGGCCACGATGTCGTGGTCCTCGCCGGTCTCCCGGTCGAACATGCCCTTGTGCGGGGTGCGGCCGAGCGCGGCGACCTCGCGGACCGTCAGGCCGGCGGGCGTCGGGCTGTTCTGGAGCACGGCCGCGGTCCGCCGGGCGGCGGCGCGGGCGGACAGCGACCAGACGTCGTCCCCGCCGAGCAGCACGGTGCCGCCGGACGGGCGCATCGACCGGTAGACCGTGCGCAGCAACGTGGACTTCCCGCTGCCGTTCGGGCCGAGCAGTCCGACGAAATCGCCGGGCGCGACGTCGAGGTCCACGTCGTGCAGGATCGGCGTGCCGCCGATGGTGACGCTGACTTGTCTCAATTGGAGTTTCATGAGTGTGAAAGGCTCCGATCCCGCCGCATCAGCCAGATGAAGAACGGCGCGCCGAAGAGGGCGGTGAGGATGTTCAGCGGAAGTTCGTTCGGCGGGTCCACCGTGCGGCACAGCAGGTCCACCGCGACCAGGTAGACCGCGCCGACGAGCGCGGAGATCGGCAGGACCCTGCGGTGGTCCACGCCGAAGGCCAGCCGCACCAGGTGCGGCACCATCAGGCCGACGAACCCGATGCCGCCCGCGACCGCGATGAGCACGCCGGCCAGCAGGGACGTCAGCACGATCACCACCACCCGCAGCCGCTTGACGTCCACGCCGAGCGCGGTGGCGGACTCGTCGCCGGTGACCAGCGCGTTGAGGTGGCGGCCGTAGAGGGTCAGCACGAGCGTCACGCCGACCACCACCACCCCGGCCACCTGCAACTGGTCCCACCGCGCGCCGGCCACGCTGCCCAGCAGCCAGAACATGATCTGCCGCATGTTGTTGGGCGAGGTCTGGAGCTGGAGCAGGCTGGTGATCGAGGTGAACACGTAGCTGACCGCGACGCCGGCGAGCACCAGCCGCACCGGGTTGAGCCGCCCGCGCTGCTGCCCGAGCGCGAACACCAGCGCCACGGCGAGCATCGCGCCGACGAACGCCGCACCGGACACGCCGAGGCCGCCCAGCGCGCCCGCGCCCAGCGCCATGACGGTGACCGCGCCGACCGACCCGCCCGCGGACACGCCGAGGATGAACGGGTCGGCCAGCGGGTTGGCCACCAGCGCCTGCAACACGACACCGGCGACCGCGAGCCCCGCGCCGCACAACGCGGCGAGCAGGACGCGCGGGACGCGGAAGGTCCACACGATCTGCTCGTGCGCCGGGTTGACGCCGGGGTCGGAGCCGGTGAGGTGGCCCCACACGATGTGCCAGGTGTCGCCCACGGACACCGGCACCGAGCCGACCGCGGCGGCGACGAGCACCACCACGACCAGCAGCGCGCCGAGCACGAGCAGGCACAGCCCGAGCGGCGCGCCGTGCAGCGGCGCCGGTCTGGCGGCGGGACGGACCCGGGCGACGGCGGGCCGGGGTGCCGGAGGGCGGGACACCATGGTCATGGTGATCAGAGCGCCCCGGGGTGGGCGGCCTTCGCGATGGCCTCGACCGCCAGGTGGTTGCTCGGGCCCAGGTACACCGAGTCGGACAGCACGACGAACCGCTTGTCCTTGGCCGCGTCCCACTGCGGGAACCGGTCGAACAGCTTCTGGGCGTCGGCCTTCGGGTCCTCGGACATGTAGTTGACGATCACCAGCACGTCCACGTCGGCCTTGGCGACCTGTTCGGCGGACAGGTTGGCGAACAGGTCCTGGGTCGCGCCCTCGAACGCGTTGACCGCGCCGGCCTTGGCGAAGATGTCGTTCCAGATGCCGTTGCCGCCGACCGAGCTGAACTCGCCGCCCATCGCCATGCCCGGGATGATGAGCATCGCGTTCTGCTTGGGCAGCTTCGCGGTCTTGGCCTCGACGTCGGCGATGCGCTTCTTGGCGTCCGCGACGACCTTCTCGGCCTTGGCGGACACGCCGAAGATCTTGCCCAGGTCGCGCAGCAGCGCGTAGCTGTCCTCGACCGACGGCTTGCCGCTGACCGTGCCGACCGCGCCGCAGGAGGACGCCGGCGCGTAGGTGTTCGCGCCGACCGCGGCCAGGTCGTCGCGGGTGGCGAACCCGGCTTCGGCGCGGAAGCCGCCGTCGTAGGTGGAGATGACGAAGTCGGGGTTGAGCCCGATCATCGCCTCGCGCGGGATGTCGAAGAGGTCGTTGAGCTTGATGTCCCCGGTGGGCAGCTCCTTGATCGCCTCCACCCGGCCGTCCACCTCGGACGCGCCGTAGGACTGGGCGTTGGCGACGATCTTGTCCCCGAGCCCGAGCTCGAGCAGCGCGGACACCTCGGCGACCGAGCCGCCGTTCATCACGACGACCCGGCTGGGCGCCTTCTGGTAGGTGTAGTCCTTGCCGCAGTTGGAGATGGTGACGGGGTAGCCGCTCTGCGCGCCCCCCGCCGGGTCGGTGCTGCCCGCCGTGGCCGTCGAACAGGCCGCCGCGGCGACCAGCCCGACGACCGCGAGCGGCAGTCGCTTGACGTTCATCCGGTCCTCCTCTGAGTACTTGACACGACGACCGTTTTTGTCGGTACCTCGTGGGACAATGGATCCGGGGGCCGGAGGCCGGCCTTCAGCCGGTGCAACCGGTAGCCGAGCAGGCCGGTCATCCCCGAAGTGCAGGCCAGCAGCGCGGCAGCGGCGGTGAAGGCCAAAGCGGAATCCGCGAACGGCACCCCCGGCTCACCAGGCGTGGCACCGAGCACCATCCGGTAGAACGCGCCCACCACCGCCACACCCAACGCCAACCCGAACTGGGTCACGGTGGTCGCCATCCCCGACGCCGCACCGGCATCACCCGGCTCGACGCGGCTCAGGATCCCGGCCACCAGCGGCGCGACGACCAACCCCTGCCCGAACCCGGCGCACAGGATCACCACCACCAGCGCCACCGGCTGCGCCGACGCGGGCAGCCGGGTCGCCAGAGCCGCGCCGACCAGCACCGCCGACAGCAGGCCGCAGCCCACCGCCGCGATCGGCCACGCCACCCGCCGCCCCAGCCGCTTGGACACCGCCGACCCCAGCGAGAAGCCGAACCCGAGCGGCACGAACACCAGCCCGGCGGCCAGCGGCGACAGCCCCAGCCCGGTCTGCGAGTAGTACGTGAACACCAGGAACAGCCCGGAGTTCGTCGCGAACAGCGACAGCACGGTCAGCAGCGACAACCGCATCCCCGGCACCGTCACCACCCGCGGCGGGAACAGCGGCTCCCCGCCGGCCCGGTGCAACGCCCGCTGCTGCACCACCAACACCCCGGCGACCACGCCCGCGAGCGGCAGCCCGAGCCACAGCCACCCGGCCCCGTCCGCCCCGAACACCAGCGGCACCAGCAGGGCCGGCAGCGCCACCGCCGTCAGGGCCGCGCCGACCAGGTCCAGCCGGTGCGGCGCACCCGCGGTCCCGCCCGGCAGCACCCGGACCAGCGCCAGGACCGCCAGCCCGATCGGCACGTTCACCAGCAGCACCGGCCGCCACCCCAGCCCGAACAGGTCGAGGTCCACCAGCACGCCGCCACCCGCGATGCCGCAGATCACGCCGAGCCCGATCACCACCCCGTACACGCTGATCGCGGTCGCCCGCCGCTCCTCGTCCGGCACGGTCGCGCGGATGATCGCCAGCACCTGCGGCGCCATGAAAGCGGCTGCCGCGCCCTGGAGGAACCGGGCCGCGATCAGCAGGTCGGCCGTGGGCGCGACCCCGCACAGCAGCGACGTCACGGTGAACCCGGCGACGCCCCACAGGAACACCGCCCGGTGCCCGACCCGGTCGCCCAGCCGCGCCCCGGTCACCAGCAGCGCGCCGAACGCGATCACGTAGGCCGCGCCGACGAACTGGATCTGGTCGAACCCGGCCGACAGGTCCCGCTGGATCGACGGGCTGGCCACGTTCACCACGAACCCGTCCACCTGGGTCATGAAGGTCGCGGCGAGCACCGCGCCCAGCCCGACCCACTCCCGGTTCACGACGCCCTCCGCAGTTCGCCCGACAGCGCCAGAACCGCGCCGACCCAGGCCAACGCCCGAGCCGTCACCATGCCGTTGTGCGTGGTGACCAACCGGTGCACGGTCACACCGTCCACGTGGGACTCCCAGGACGACGGTCCCGGCCAGTCCGGGGTCTTGCCCTCGGTCGCCTCGAACAGCAGCACGTCCCCGGCGAACCGCCGAGGCGTCCAGTCGAACCCCAGCGCCGAGTTGCGCGCGAACGCCTTGCGCACCACCGCGAACTCGGCCACCTCCAGGTCGCCCAGCAGCGCCGCCACCTCGTCGTCCCCGGCCGGCGGCAGGTCGCGCCACGCCGCCGGGAACGGGAAGGAGTCCAGCAACGCCACCAGCTCCACGGTCTCGCCGGCCTCGGTCAGCTGCACCGCGATCTCGTGCGCCACGAGCCCGCCGAAGGACGCGCCCAGCACCCGGTACGGCCCGAGGGGCTGGATCGCCCGCACGTGCCGCACGAAGGACGCCGCCATGTCCGCGACCGACGCGAACTCCTCGACCGGCTGGAGCCCGTACACGGGCTGGTCCGGCAGGTGCGCCAGCAGCGCCGCGAACGACCAGGCCAGCCCGGTCGCCGGGGCCATGCAGAACAGCGCCGGCCCGCTGCCGCCGGTCCGCAGGGGGAGCACCGCGTCGAACGAGCCGCCGGCGTCCGTCCCGAGCTTCGGCACGAGCTTCGCCACGGTCGGGGCCTCGAACACCGTCCGGATTCCGATGGACACGCCGAACTCGGTCCGCACCCGCCCGATGAGCCGGGCCACCAGCAGCGAGTGCCCGCCCAGCGAGAAGAAGTCGTCGTCGATGCCCACCGCGGGCAGGCCCAGCAGCTCGGCGAACAGCCCGCACAGCACGGCCTCGCGGTGGTCGCGCGGCACCCGGCCGGCCACTGTCGCGGACAGGTCCGGCGCGGGCAGCGCGGCCCGGTCGAGCTTGCCGTTGGTGGTGCGCGGGATGCGCTCCAGCGGGACGTACGCGGGCGGCACCATGTAGTCGGGCAGGCGTTCGGCGGCGTACCGGCGCAGCTCGGCGGGCTCCACGTCGTCACCCACCACGTACGCCACCAGCCGCAGCAGGCCGGGCGTGTCCTCGCGCGGCACCACGGCGGCCTGCGTGACCGCGGGGTGGCTCACCAGGACCGCCTCGACCTCGCCGGGCTCGATCCGGAACCCGCGGATCTTCACCTGGTCGTCCGCGCGGCCCAGGAACTCGACCGTGCCGTCCGGCCGCCACCGGGCGAGGTCCCCGGTCCGGTACATGCGCGCGCCGGCCGGCCCGAACGGGTCGTCCACGAACCGTTCGGCGGTCAGCTCGGACCGGTCGTGGTAGCCGCGGGCGACGGGGGCACCGCCGAAGTACAACTCCCCCACCACACCGGGCGGCACCAGCCGGCGGCGCGCGTCCAGCACGTACGCGCGGGTGTTGGCCAGCGGTCGGCCCACGATCGGGTCGGGGCTGTCGGACAGCCGGCACCACAGGGTGTCGACCGTGCACTCCGTGGGGCCGTAGAGGTTGTAGACGGACATTCCGGCGTCCCGCAGGGTGCTCCACAACGCGGGTCCGGTCGCCTCGCCGCCCAGGGCGAGCACGGCCGGGCGGTGCCCGTCCAGGAACCCGGCCGCCAGCAGCTCCTCGGCGTAGGTGGGCGTGACGTCCATGAAGTCGATGCCGTGCCGGTCGACGTAGGCCAGCATGGCGGCGGGCTCACGGCGGCGGTCGTCGTCGACGAAGTGCAGCTCGTGGCCGTCGAGCAGCCACAGCAGGCCTTCCCAGGAGGTGTCGAACGACAGAGACGCCGACAGCGCGGCCTTGCGCACCCGGCCGGTGGACTCCGGGCGGATCATCGTGTCGCGGTGGTGGTCGAACAGGTTCACCAGGCCGCGGTGCTCGATGACGACACCCTTGGGCGTGCCGGTGGAGCCAGAGGTGTAGATCAGGCAGGCCGCGTTGTGCGCACGGGCGGTCGTCGGCAGGTTCTCGTCGGACAGCAACGCGGGCTCGGTGTCCAGGAAGACCACCCGCGCCGGGGCTTCGACGCGCCACAAGGCCTCGGTCGTAAGCACCACGACGGGCTTGCTGTCGGCCAGCGTCGCCGCGATGCGCTGTGCCGGGTGGTCGGGGTCGATCGGCACGTAGGCCGCGCCCGCCTTCAGCACCGCCAGCAAGGCCACGATCGACTGGGACGTGCGCGGCAGCAGCATGGCCACGTACCGGTCGGGACCCGCACCGCACGCCACGAGCAGGCGGGCCAGCCGGTTCGCGCGGGCGTTCAGCTCGGCGAAGGTGAGGGTGGCGTCGCCGGCGACCAGGGCCGTGCGGTCGGGGGTGGCGGCGACCTGGGCCTCGAACAGCTCCGGCACGGTCACGTCCGGCAGCGGCGCGGCGGTGTCGTTCCACTCCTCCAGGAGGCGTTCGCGCTCGCCGGGCAGCAGCAGGTCGGCGTCGGCGACGGGGGTGTCCGGCGCGGCCGTGACGGTCCGCAGGAACGCCCGGAACCGGGTCAGGTGCTCGGTCAGCTCGTCCAGGTCGTAGCAGTTCGGGTTGGCGTCCAGCACCACCCGCAGCCCGCTGCCGTCCGCGCGGTCGTAGACGTGGACGACCAGGTCCTCCACCAGCCCGGCGCTGACGTTGCGCACCACGGCCCGGTGGCCCGCGAAGCGCAGATCGTAGTCGAACGGCATGATGTTGACCGACGGCCCGAACAGCTTGCGCTCGCTGGCCACCAGCTTGAGGTCCCGGCGCAGCTGCTCGTACCGGTAGCGCAGGTGCGGGCGTGCGGCACGGAGCTCGGCGGCCACCTGGGCGGTCAGGTCGGTCAGCGAGTCTTGAGGGCTCACGGTGACCCACAGCGGCACGACGTTGGTCACCATGCACGGCACGCGCAGCGACACCGAGCCCAGCCGGGACATCACCGGCAGCGCCAGGGTCAGCTCGTCCGCGCCGGTCATCCGGTGCAGGTAGGCGGCGAAGGTCGCGGTGACGGCCTCGCTCCACATCGCGCCGGCCCGCTTGGCGACTTCCTTCAACGCCGTGATGTCGTCCGCGTCCAGGTCGGCGGTCACGCGGTGCACGGACCGGGCGAGCTTCCCCGCACGCCTGGCCAGCACCACCGGCTCCGACCGCCCCGCCGCCTTGGACACCCAGTACTCGCGCGCGGCTTCCAGCTTCGGCGACTCCACATAGGACTGATCCTCGGCAACGACGGACGCCAGCGACCCGAACGTGTGCTCGGCGGGCTCACGGCCTTCGACCAGCGCGGTGTACACCTCGGCCACCCGGCGGGCGACGAGCGACAGCCCATACCCGTCCAGCGCGATGTGGTGCACCCGTTGGTACCACAGGAAGTGCTCAGGCCCGAGTATGAAAACGGCGTGCCGGAACACGACCTCGGTCTCCAGGTCCACCGGCGTTGCCAGGTCGGCGTGCATCCACGCCAGCGCCTCGGTCTCGTCGGCGGCCTCCACCACGTCCACCGACCACGGCCGTTCCGCGAACCGCTGGAACGGCCACCCGTCGGCGTCCTCGCCGAACACCACGTTCAGCGCGTCCACCTCGGACACGGTCCGGCGGATGGCGGCGACCAGCAGCGGCACGTCCACCGCGCCCCGGACCTCGACGTACTCGGCGGTGTTGAAGGCGGGACTGGCCCGGTCGAACTGCTGACCGGTCCAGATCCCCTCCTGCGCGGCGCCCAACCGCAGCACCTCAGACATCCTGGCCCGCCAACAGCTCCAGCCAGGCGCCCAGCGTCGGCCGCTCGGCCAGGCGCACGAAGTCGATCTCGGCCCCGGCCTCCCGCCACCGCTCGACCAGCGTCATCAACCGCACCGAGTCGAGGCCGGCGGCGAACAGGTCCTCCGCGTCGAAGCTCTCGTCCGGCTTCCGGTGCAGCAACTCGGCCACATCGGCCCTGATCGTCGCCGCAGTCAACCCCGCCATGGTGCACACTCCCGTTCCAGCTGTTCGGCCCAGTGCGCGGGGATCCGACGGCCACCACACCGCCGGATCCCCGCCGCGAGAACGTCCCGATCAGGCGACGAGGTCGTCCTCGTCGTACACCGTGACGCGGAAGGACACCGCGGGCTCGGGCGTGGCCGTGTGCAGCGCCCGGTGGATCAGGGTGCGGTTGTCCCAGACGAGCATGTCGCCCTTCTCGAACGTCTGGAGGTGGATGTTCTCGTGCTCGTAGGTCCGGTCCAGCTGGCCGGTCGCCTCCAGCAGCTCGTGCAGCAGGTCCGCGCGGTCGTTGCCGTCGCCGTCCTGGACCGACAGCGTGAAGCCCTCGCTCAGGTACAGCACGGTCTCGCCGGTGTGCCGGTGGGTGACCGCGGTGGGGCTGACCACCGGCGGGGTCTTGGCGTTGACCTCGTCGATGATCTCCGAGATCGGACGGTAGACGTCGGTCGGCCGGATCTTGAAGTACCGCAGCACGCTGTGCGTGGCCGTGGTGCCCTTGACGGCGAGCTTCAGCTCCTCCGACAGCTTCTCGTAGGCCGCGGCCATGTTGATGAAGTACGTGCCGCGGTTCTTCGAGGGCACCACCTGCGGGTAGATCATGGTGATGTCGAAGGGCTCGGGCATGAACTGGTAGTCCGAGTGCCAGAACTTGCCGGTCTTGGGCACGCCGATCTGCGAGCCGTCGGTCTCCTTGACGTTGGAGGAGACGAAGACCTCCGGGACCTCCGGGTGGTGGTAGACCGGCTCGTAGTACTCGGCGGTGCGGCCCAGCCGCTTGCCCAGCGCCAGGAACTGCTGCGGCGACAGGTCCTGGTGCTTGAGCACCGCGATCTTGTTGGTGTAGACGGCCTTCTTCAGCGCCGCGATGTCCTCGGCCGACGCGGTCTCGGCGTCGAAACCCTCCACGACCACGCCGAACGCCTTGTCAGCCTGCGGGGTGATTTCCATGAGCAGTCCTCTTAGCGGGTTTGTGTTCCAGCGATTTCCGGCACCTGAGTAGTCGTCGTTCGACTGTGGGCGGTTCCCTCCTTCGACGGTCGTTTCGACGCGGATTCCCTTGCGGTTACCGGGGGTTGGCGCTCACGCCGGCCCCGCGGTGGGCCGCGGCTTGCCGCGCAGCAACCTCAGGTGGCAGGCGTGGATCACGGCGGCGGTCGCGCCCGGGTCGTCGCGCATCACCAGGTGCCCGCTGTCCGGCACGACGAGGTGCCGCGCGGCGGGCAGGACCCGGCGGGCGCGCACGGCGTCGGCCGGCGGCACCACCTGGTCCTGTGCGGCCCACACCAGGTTCACCGGCGTGGTGTCGCCGACCTCCGACGCGCGGAACCGGTAGCGGCCGGCGTACCGGACCAGCGCGCGCAGGTCGCTGGCGACCATCGCGGCCACGTCCGCCACGGCCGTGGTCAACGCGCTCGGCCGGGCCGACAGGTTGCCCAGGACGAGCCTGCGCACCCACGGCTTGGCCAGCAGCCGCGCGCGGGTGCGCGGTGCGAACGCGGAGACCACCCGCAGCATCGCGCGGGTCTTGGCGACGCAGACCGACGCCTGCCCGACCGCGCGGAAACCGGCGCTGCACAACGCGGTCACCGCGGCGACCGGCACGCGCCGGGCCAGTTCGAGCGCGACCGCGCCGCCCAGGGCGTGCCCGACGACGTGCGGCCGGTGGATGCCGAGCGCGTCCAGGCGCTCGGCGACGTACTCGGCGATGCGGGGGACGACCTCGTGGTCGTAGGCGACCCCCGGCACGCCGTTGTGCCCCGGCAGGTCCAGGGCGAGGGCCCGGACGAACCCGGGGATGCGGTCGACGACGGCGTCCCAGCTCGCGCGGCCGAGGCCGGCTCCGTGGAGCAGCACGAGCTGGGGTTCGCCGTCGGCCCGCCAGTGGGCCTCGGCCATGCTGGTGTTCCCGTCTCTGGTGTGCCGACGTGCTCGCTGTGCCACCGCGAGTCGCGTCAAGAGGCGGGGACCAGCGGCCGGGGCGCGACCTCGACCGCCGGGGCCGGGACCTCGTTGCCCGCCAACGCCTTGAACCGGCGCAGGCGCAGGCTGTTCGAGACCACGAACACCGAGCTGCCCGCCATGATCAGACCGGCGAGCATCGGGTTGAGCAGGCCGCTCGCCGCCAGCGGCACGGCGGCCACGTTGTAGGCGAAGGCCCAGAACAGGTTGCCCTTGATGGTGCCCAGGGTGCGGCGGGACAGCCGGATCGCGTCCGCCACCACCCGCAGGTCGCCGCGCACGAGGGTCAGGTCACCCGCCTCGATCGCCACGTCGCTGCCGGTGCCCATCGCGATGCCCAGGTCGGCCTGGGCGAGCGCGGCGGCGTCGTTCACTCCGTCGCCGACCATGGCGACGACCTTCCCCTGCTCCTGCAACCGCTTGACCTCGTCCACCTTGCCCGCGGGCAGCACCTCGGCGACCACGTCGGTGATGCCGACCTCGGCCGCCACCGCGCGGGCGGCGGCCGCGTTGTCGCCGGTCAGCAGCACGGGGGTGAGCCCGAGCTTGCGCAGCTGCGCCACGGCCGCCTTGCTGGTCGGCTTGACCTGGTCGGACACCACGAGGAGGCCGCGCACGGCGCCGTCCCACCCGACCGCGACCGACGTGCGGCCCTGGGCGTCCGCCTCAGCTCGGGCGGAGGCCAGCTCGGACGGCAGGTCACCCTGGTCCGAGATCAGTGACGCCCGACCGACGACGACCCGGTGGCCGTCCACGGTCCCGCGCACGCCCAACCCGGTCTCGCTGGTGAACTCGTCCACGGACGGCAGCTCGCCCACCCGGTCCCGCGCGCCCGCGACGATGGCCCGCGCGATCGGGTGCTCCGACGCGTTCTCCACCGCGCCCGCGAGCCGCAGCAGCTCGGTGTCGGTCACGCCGTCCGCCGGCACGACGTCCACCAGCGTCATCTCGCCCGTGGTCACCGTGCCGGTCTTGTCCAGCACGACCGTGTCCACGGCCCGGGTCGACTCCAGCACCTGCGGACCTTTGATCAGGATGCCCAGCTGCGCACCGCGCCCGGTGCCGACCAGCAACGCCGTGGGCGTGGCCAAGCCCAACGCGCACGGACACGCGATGATCAGCACCGCCACGGCCGCCGTGAACGCCGCCGGCAGCGGCTGCTCGGACCCGATCCAGTAGCCCAGGGTGGCCAGCGACAGCGCGATCACGCCCGGCACGAACACCGCCGACACCCGGTCCGCGAGCCGCTGCACCTCGGCCTTGCCGGTCTGCGCCTCCTCGACCAGCTTCGCCATCTGCGCCAGCTGCGTGTCCGCGCCGACCCGCGTGGCCCGCACGACCAGCCGGCCGCCCGCGTTCACCGTCGCGCCGACGACGTCGTCACCCGGCCCGACCTCGACCGGCACGGACTCGCCGGTCAGCATGCTCGCGTCCACCGCCGACGAACCCTCGACCACCACGCCGTCCGTGGCGACCTTCTCGCCCGGCCGCACCAGGAACAGGTCGCCGACGGCGAGCGCCGACACCGGCACGGTCGCCTCGACGCCGTCGCGCAGCACGGTCACGTCCTTGGCGCCCAACGACAGCAGGGCACGCAGGGCCGCGCCCGAACGGCGCTTGGCACGGGCCTCGAAGTACCGGCCGCACAGGATGAACAGGGTCACGCCCGCGGCCACCTCGAGGTACATGTTGCCCTCGCCCGGCGTCCGCTCCAGCGTGATGCGGAACGGGTGCTTCATGCCGGGCATGCCCGCGTCACCCAGGAACAACGTGTAGAGCGACCAGGCGAACGCGGCGATCGTGCCCACCGACACCAGGGTGTCCATGGTCGCGGCGCCGTGCCTCAGGTTCGCGAACGCCGCCCGGTGGAACGGCCACGCGCCCCACACCACCACGGGTGCGGCGAGCGTGAGGCACGCCCACTGCCAGTACTTGAACTGGAACAACGAGAACATCGACAGCGCGATCACCGGGATCGACAGCACGGCCACGATCCACAGCCGGTTGCGGGCCGCCCTCAGCTCGGCGTCGTGCTCGGCGGCCTCGGCGGCAGCCGGGTCTACGGCGTCCACAGTGGACACCGGCGGCGCGACGGGCTTGGCCGTGTAGCCGATCTCCTCGACGGCGCTGATGATGTCCGCCTCGGGGATGGTCAGCGACAGCACCACCTTGGCCTTCTCGGTGGCGTAGTTGACCGTCGCCTCGACGCCGTCGATCTCGTTGAGGTGGTTCTCGACGCGGGCCGCGCAGGACGCGCAGGTCATCCCGCCGATCACCAGCTCCAGCTTGGTCTCAGCCGCCGTGGCCATGCGGGCTCCCCTCCGAGGTGCCGCCGTTGGTGCCCGCGGCGGTCGGGGTGCCGCCGTTCTTGTAGGCCTCCTCGTTCTTGGCCTTGATCGCTGAGAAGGTGGCCTCGTCCAGGCCGTGCGGCGGCGGGTTCGGGCCGTCGACCCGGACGGTGAACGCGGCCGTGCGCACCACGCCCTGGTGCTGGAAGTCGAAGAACATGCGGTAGTCGCCGTAGGAGTCGGCGGTCGCGTGGAACACGATCTCCGGACCGGACGGGGTCACGCCGTCGCCGGGCGTGCCGTCCGGGTGGACGTGCAGGTAGGCCAGGTCGCCGTCGCGCAAAGCCACCAGGTGGCCGAACGCGCCCAGGTACGGCTCCAGGTCGGTGACCGGCTTGCCGTCCTTGCTCACGGTGACGGTCACCTTGGTGTCCTGGCCCGGCTTGAACACGCCGTTCAGGGTCACCTCGTAGCCGTCGACGGTCGTGGTGCCCGACGCGGCGGGCAGCGGCTGCGGCCGGTAGTCGCCGGACACGGACACGTCCGCGCCCAGCACCTCGCCGTGGATGCCCCACATCGGCTTGTAGTCGGCGAACACCCGGTACTCGCCCGCCGCCGGCAGGGTCAGCGGGACCCGCCACACGCCGTCCGGACCGAGGTTGGGGTGGATGTGCTGGAACTGGGTGAGGTCCCGGCTGGCCACGATGAGGTGCATCAGCTTCTCGTGCTGCGGCTGGTACTTCACCAGCGGCGTGCCGTCGTGCTGGAGGACCTGGAAGGCGAACGTCTGCGGGACGCCGGCGGGGAAGTTGTCGGTGAGCACCTTCAGGTACATGCTCTCCTTGGAGATCTTCAGACCCCCGGGACCGCCCTCCTCCGCGATCGCGGCGGCCGGGGCCGGTGCGGGTGCCGCCGCGCTGGGCGGCGGGCCGGCGATCCGGCCGACGACGTACGCGCTGCCGAACACCAGCACCAGGGCGAGCGCGAACGCCCCGAGCTTGGTCAAAGTCTTCATGAATACCGTCCTGTGGGACAAGGGGTGGCAGAACGGGGATGTGAAAACGAGCCCGTGTCGCGACGATACGCAGAAAACGGACGCACCCCGATAATGTGCACCGGGAATTCAGCGCGGGATTACCGGGCAATGGCGCACGCGATTACCAGCGCAGCAGGCACGCGCCGAACGACATGCCGCCGCCGAACCCCAGCAGCAGCACCAGGTCACCCGGGTGCAGCAGCCCGGCCCGGTTGGCGTGGTCGAGGGTGAGGGGCACGGAGGCGCTGCCGACGTTCGCGTACTCCTCCACCGTGCGGT
This sequence comes from Saccharothrix variisporea, assembly GCF_003634995.1. Classification (GTDB taxonomy): domain Bacteria; phylum Actinomycetota; class Actinomycetes; order Mycobacteriales; family Pseudonocardiaceae; genus Actinosynnema; species Actinosynnema variisporeum. Next base: position 3,867,342 of record NZ_RBXR01000001.1, read on the forward strand.
GGGTGGTCGCCGCGGTCAGGCCGCACGCCCGGACCAGCTCGCCCAGCAGCACGCCGTTGGGCTGGTGCGGGACGACGTGCCGCACGTCCTCCGCCGACACCCCGGCCCTGGCCAGCAGCTTGTCCACGAACGGCGGCACCTCGGCGAGCACGATCTCGCTCACCCCGCGGCCGATCATGCGGAAGAAGTGCGCCCCTTCGGCGAGGGTCTCCGGCGAGGCCGGGAACCGGCTGCCACCCGCCTCCACGCGGATCAGCTCGGCCGCGTCACCGCGACTGGCCAGCTCGTGGGCCACGACCCCGCGACCAGCGGGAACGGCCCCGACGACGGCCGCGCCGGCACCGTCGCCGAACAGCACGGCCGTGCGGCGGTCGGCGAAGTCCAGGATGCGCGAGTAGACGTCCGCGCCCACGACCAGGGCGTGCGCGCCGGGCCGGTCGGCGACCAGCGCGCGGGCCGTGACCAGGCCGTGCACGAACCCCGCGCACACCGCGTTGACGTCCCAGCACGCGGCCCCGTACGCCCCCAGCCGGTCCTGCACCAGGCACGCCGTGGGCGGCTGCGGGTGGTCCGGGGTGGAGGTGGAGACGATGAGGTAGTCCACGCGGTCCACGCCCAGGCCGGCGTCCGCCAGCGCCCGTGCGGCGGCCCGTGCCGCCAGGTCCGAGGTGGCCTCCTCCGGGGCGGCGAACCGGCGCGAGCGGATGGCGGTCTTGCGCACGACCCAGTCCGGCTCGGCGCCGGGCACGCGCCGCGCCAGGTCCTCGTTCGACACCGCGCGCGCCGGCACGGCGGACCCCGTGCCGAGGATTCCGACGGAAGTGGACACAGCGGCCTCCAAGCCGGAGAGGCGTTTCGTGCCGCGAAACTAGACCGCTTTTCCGGTGACCCGCAACGCGTTCCGCCGGAACTCCACCCCGCGCCACCACGGCGGATTGCCGACCGGTATCCCGAACGATTCCCGGGCAGTTCCTGACCGGGTTCACATATGACCCGTGCGATCTTCAGGGTCAACACGTGACATCGCGTCTCTGGGCCTTGTCGGTGTCCACCGCCATGCTTGGACCATGACCGACAACGTGATCGACATCGAGGGCCTCCGGTGCCGGTACGGCGCCTTCGAGGCCGTGCGGGGGATCTCCCTCCAGGTGCGGCGGGGCGAGCTGTTCGCCCTGCTCGGCACGAACGGCGCCGGCAAGACCACGACCATCGAGGTGCTGGAAGGCCTGAACAAGGCCACCTCCGGCACCGTCCGGGTGCTGGGCCTCGACCCGATCCGGGACCGCGCCGCGCTGCGCCCCCGCACCGGCGTGATGCTCCAGAAGGGCGGGTTCAGCGGGTCGCTGACCGTGCTGGAGACGGTGAACCTGTGGCGCAACCTCACCGCGGGTCCCCGGCCGGCGGCCGAGGCGCTGGAGATGGTCGGCCTGTCGGACAAGGCGGGCGTGGCCGTCGAGCAGCTCTCCGGCGGCGAGGGCCGGCGGCTGGAGCTGGCGCTGGCCGTGCTGGGCCGGCCCGAGCTGCTGTTCCTCGACGAGCCGACCACCGGCATGGATCCGGCGTCGCGCCGCCGCACCTGGGAGGTCGTGCGCGAGTTGCTGGCCGACGGCACCACCGTCCTGCTCACCACGCACTACCTGGAGGAGGCCGAGAACCTCGCCGACCGCGTGGCGATCATGAAGGCCGGCGAGATCGTCACCATCGGCACCCCCGAGCAGGTCGTCCGCGCCCTGCCCGCCCGCATCACCTTCACCCTGCCCGCGGGCAACCCGCCCCAGCTGTCCCACTCGACCCTGCACGTCCAGGCCGACCGGGTCACCTACCACTCCACCGACCTCCAGTCCGACCTGTCCGACCTGCTGGCGTGGGCGAACGGCAACGCGATCACGCTGACCGACCTCGCCGCCCGGCCCGCGTCCCTCGAAGACGTGTTCATGGACATCGCCACCACCAACGACGAGCCCGCGGAGGCTTCCCGATGAGCACCCAGACGATGACCCGCGCCGGGGTCCCCAGCCTCTACGCGCAGATGGCGACGATGGTGCGGATGGAGCTGCTCCTCCTGCGCCGCAACCTGACCGCGACGATGCTGTCCGTGGTGACCCCGCTCGTGGTGGGCGTCCTGCTGGTCAGCGGGCGCGGCTACGACACGCAGAGCGGTGTCGCCCGGATGTCCGGCGTGATCGGCATGGTCGCGGTGTTCTGCGTGCACCACCACCTGACCACCGCCTACGCCTCGCGGCGGCAGGAGATGGTGCTCAAGCGGCTGCGGGCGGGCATCCCGTCCGACCGGACCATCCTGATCGGCGCGGCGAGCGCGACCATCCTGGTGTTCCTGGTGCAGGCGGCGCTGCTCATCGCCTACGGCGTGGTTGTGCTGGACATGCCGGTGCCCGCGAACCCGTTGACCATGCTGCTGGCGATGCTGCTCGGTGCCGCCGTACTGGCCGCGTTCGGCGCGGCGCTGTCCGCGGTGACCCGCAGCTCCGAGGCCGCGATGTTGACCACCCTGCCGTCCATGCTGGTGTTCCTGATGGCGCCGGGCGTGCTGGTGCCGCTGGGCGCGCTGCCGCAGAGCGTCGAGACGATCGCGTCCTTCCTGCCCATGGGTCCGTTCACCGAGATCCTGCGCACGAGCTGGCTGGGCTACGAGATCGGCGGCACCGGCGAGGCGCTGGGCTTCGCGGGCACCACCCTGCACGCGCTGCCGTGGCTGGGCGCCCTGCTGGTGTGGCTGGTCATCGGCGCGGCCGTGACCACGAAGTACTTCCGCTGGGAGCCTCGGCACTGATGGTCGTCGCACTCCGGTCCGCTAGCCTCATGCGGGTGATCGCCGCTCCGGCAGACGCCCTGTCGAACCCGCGCATGCGGCGGGCGCGGCTGTTCACGATCGTCGGCATCGCAGGCGGGGTCGCGGTGTGCCTGGTGCTCGCCGGCGTGGGGTTGCGCGAGGAACCCAACGCCCTCCGCAACGCCCTCGGCGCCCTAGGCCTCCTCACCTTCGTGGCCGCTCTGGGCGGCGCGCTCTACCGCTCGGTCACCCCGAACCTCCCGAAGACCACCGGCACCAAGCTCCTCATCGCGTTCGGAGCCGCTGCCGTGCTGTCGGTGCCGCTGGTCGCCCCAGTGGGCGTACCTCACTGGCACACGTGGACTTTCGTCGGGGCATCGATCATCGGCGTAGCGCCGCTGCTGCTCCGCCCCTGGGCAGCAGCGGCCCTGATGGCCGGCGCGGTCGCCGTCTCCGCCGGAAGCGCTTGGCTGTTCGGCGGAGACGTCCCCAGCCAGGTGGGCGTGACCGTCGCGTTGGGACTGTCCGTCGCCGCGTGGAACGCCCTGCACCTGTGGGGCTGGACTTTCCTAGTGCAGGCACAGGAAGGCCGGGACGCCCTGACCCGCCTGGCCGCCACCGAGGAGCGCCTCCGGTTCGCCCGGGACGTGCACGACCTGTTGGGCCACAACCTCTCCGTCATCGCCCTGAAGGCGGAACTGGCCTCCCGCCTGGCCCTGGTCGACGGCGAACGAGCAAGCCAAGAAGCCGACGAGGTCCGCGCCCTGGCCGCCGCCGCCCTGACCGAGATGCGCGAGGTCGTGCACGGCTACCGGAGGGTGGACCTCCGCGACCAGGTCCTGGCGGTGGCCCAGGTGCTGCGCTCGTCGGGCGTCCGCTGCACCGTCACCCAACCGGACGAAGACCTCCCCCCGGCGCTCGCCGCGCCCCTGGTCTCCGTCCTCCGCGAGGCCGGCACCAACGTCATGCGCCACAGCAAGGCCGACTGGTGCACGATCGAGGTAGTCCGCGAGGATGCAGGCGCACGCCTGACCGTGGTCAACGACGGCGCCGGCGACGCCGGCCCGGACGAGCGCAGCAGCGGCCTGCGCGGCCTGGCCGACCGCCTGGGCGACGTCGGCGGCACGCTGCGCACGTGGAGGGAGGACGGCATGTTCACGCTGGAGGCGATCGTGCGGGCGGACACGTGATCCGGGTGATGCTGGCGGACGACGAGGACCTGATCCGCACGGCCCTGGCCGCACTGCTGTCCCTGGAAGACGACATCGAGGTGGTCGCCCAGGCCTCCGACGGCCGAGCAGCCGTGGAAGCCGCCGCCGCCCACCGCCCGGACGTGGCGGTCCTGGACCTGGAGATGCCGAAGATGGACGGCCTGGAGGTGACGGCGGAGCTGAAGCGCTCACTCCCCACCTGCGCCGTCATCATCCTGACCGGCCACGCCCGCCCCACCCACCTGCAACCCGCTTTGAACACGGGCGCCAAGGCCTACCTACCGAAGGGCTCGCCAGGCGGCACATTGGCCGACGTGATCCGAAGAGTCCACGATGGCGGCCGGTACGTCGACCCGGGCTTGGCCGCAGATGCCCTCACGGCCCCCGAATGCCCGCTGACCCCACGAGAGGTGGAGGTCCTCAGATTGGCGGAGTATGACACCCCGGTCGCCACGATCGCCGCAAAGACCCATCTCAGCGTCGGCACAGTCCGCAACTACCTCACGGCAGCCGTGAGCAAGCTGGGCGTCACATCACGAACCGAAGCCTTCCGCCTGGCCCACGACAACGGTTGGCTCTGAACCACCCACCCACCGACACCACTGCTTTTCGTTTGGGCTGCCGCGCGGCACTCCCCTGCCTGGGCTTCTTGCTTTTGTCATCCCCGTATGGCCTGCGCGAAGGGCTACCACGCTTTGCCAGGGTTGACAACAAAATTTTGTGAGGAACGAGCAAAATTTTCTTGGCAACCCTGGCAAAGTGTGGTTGGCTCCGCCAGGCCATACGGGGATGACAAAAGCAAGAAGCCCTCGCCCTTTCTTTTGGTCATCCTTGGCGGCCTGCCCGCCGGCGAGGCTCTTTCGCTTTTAAGCGCTTTGAACTGAACGCTTCGCTCTCAAGCCGAACGCGCTGCGCGCTCTCAAGATCAAAAGATCAAGAGCGGCGCTCGCCGCGCGGCAGGCCGCCAGCGGGGGGTGAAGGGCGTCGGTTCCCCCGCCGTATGGCCTGGCGGAGCCGACCACATTTTCCAGGGGTTGCCGCTAAAACTTTTGCTCGTTCCTCGCAAAACTTTCGGCTGCAACCCCTGGAAAATGTGGTAGCCCTTCGGGCAGGCCATACGGCGGGGGAACCGAGGCCCTCCACCTGTGGTTGGGAACCACCGCGACCAAAACCGCGCTGCGCGCGTCGAGAAGCGGGCGGTGAGGTTAGCTGGCGATTTCCAGAGTGTGCTTTGCGCCGATGGTGGGCCATTGCGTGGGGTCGTCGCCCAGAGCGGCCAACTCGGCTACCTGTTGGCGGCACCACGGTGACACCGAGACCTCGTTCGTCCGGACCGCGTAGACGAAGTCCGCCCAATCGACCCACTCGAAGTCGCCCACCTCCAACGGGTCGGGTGTCGGCCGGGCGTCGGTCACCACCCGGTACACCGGTGACCCGGAGTCCCACAGGACCAGGTCCGGGGTCACCGACACCAGCCCCAGTTCGGCCCGCAGGGTGCGCACCACCGCGTCCGCCGCCGGTTCGCCGGGGACCGGGTGGCCGTGGCACGTGTTGGTCCACACCCCCGGCCAGGTGCGCTTCGCGTGACCGCGCATGGTCAGCAGCAGTCGCCCGCCGGGGGTGAAGACGTAGCAGGAGAACGCCGAGCGCTCCATGGTGTCCCTCCAAAAGACAGCGTCAGCCGGCCGATACCGTCAGCCGGCCAGTACGAAGGCCGCCGCGATCACCGTGCCCCACCCGGTGGAGGCCACCTGGAGCGGGACGAACTTGGCCCTGGGGCGCAGGAACGCCAGGGCGTCCTCCAGGGTCTTGCCGCGCACGCCTCGCCAGGTGCCCGACACGTGGAACAGGGCGAAGGCGATGGCCGCGACCATCGGGAGTGCGCCCCAGGTGAAGCCCATCGAGATGATCGACACGCACACCGTGGTGCCGCCGACGGCGATCAGGCCCGTGGCCACCGCCATCGCCCGGGTCAGGCCCAGGGCGCGGACACAGGTGGTGATGTCGAAGGCCGCGTCCTCCGGCCAGTCCTCGGCGGTGTTGACCATGACGATGCCGACCTGGTTCAGGCCGAAGCCGACGATCACGGCCAGCAGCGGCCAGGTCAGCTCGCCCGGGATGGACCGGACGACGATCAGCATCGGCAGCCACAGCAGCACCGCGGCAAGGCCCGGGATCTGGAAGACGCCCGAGTTCTTCAGGTGGATCGGCGGGATCGAGTACTGCGCGCCGATGTAGAGGGTGAAGGCGACCAGCGGCAGCAGGTCCCAGTTGCCGGTGCGCAGGGTGTGGTAGACGGCCAGCGCCATCACGCCCACGCCGGTCACGGCGATCTGCACGCGCACGTTGCGCAGGCCCAAGCCGTAGACGGCCTCGGACAGCCGCGTCTTGTAGACGGCGTCGACGTCGCGGTCGGCGTAGGCGTTCGTCATGTCGATGAAGTGCATGACGGACAGCGCCATGACGATGACCAGCGCGAAGTCCACCGTGAGCAGGGTGCTCGCCGACTCGACGGACAGCAGCGTGGGGATGGAGTAGATCGCCAGCATGACGGCCAGGTACTCGACGCGGCGGATGCGGATCGAGTACAGCAGGCGGCGGCCCGCGGTCAGGGGGGTGGTGGGTGCGGCGGGTGCGCGCACCTCGTCGACGGACATGGGGTGTACCTCCGGGGGATGGGTGCTCACCGGCCGGCGAGCACGAAAGCGGCGGCGATCACGGTCGCCCAGCCGGTGGCGGCGACCTGGAGCGGGACGAGCGTCGCCCTGGGCCGCAGCAGGGCGAGACCGTCCACTTCGGACTTGCCGCGCACCAGGCGGGCGGTGCCGAAGACGTGGGACGCGGCGAAGCCGAGGGCGGCCAGTGGCGGGAGGAGACCGAGCGAGGGGCCACCTTCGGCGAGCAGGCCGGTGAGGGCGGTGAGGCCGCCCGCGGTGACCATGCCGGTCGCGAACACCATCGCGCGGGGCAGGCCCAGCGCGATGACGGACGTGCGGATGCCGTGGGCGCGGTCCTCGGGCAGGTCTTCCGCCGTGTTGACGACGATGATGCCGATCAGCGCCGCGCCGATGCCGCCCACCGTCGCCACCAGCGGCCAGTCGGGGGTGCCGCCCAGCGCGCGCACCACGATCGCCATCGGGACCCAGATGATGATGACGACCGCGACGAGCGGCTGGAGGACGCCCCGGGTCTTGAAGTGCAGCGGCGGCACCGAGTACTGGGCGACCAGGGCGGTCTCCACCGCGATCAGCGGCAGCAGGTCCCAGTGCCCCGTGTGCGCCGACAGGGCGACGGCCAGCGCCGCGCCGACCACGACCGTGACGCCGATCTGCCACCGGACGTTGCGCACACCCAAGCCGTGCACCGCTTCGGACAGGCGCGACTTGTAGGTCGCGTCCACCTCGCGGTCGGCCAGCGTGTTCACCATGTCGGCGACGTGCACGACGGCCAGCACGGTCACCAGGGTCAGCGCGAACGTGCCGGACAGCAGATCGGCGGCCGTCTCGACCGACAGCAGCGCGGGAACCAGCATCACCGACAGCCACACCGGGAAGAACTCGACGCGGCGGATGCGCAGCGACCAGTCCAGCTTGCGCAGCCAGGGAAGGCGCAGAGGTGCTGGTAACCGGACGCTCTCGGTCGTGGTCATGGCGTGCTCCTAGAGGATCTGGATGCGCTGGAGGTGCCGGGAGGAGTTGCCGCGGAAGGCGTTGCGGCCGTGCAGGAGGGCCTGGTTGTCCACCGCGACGATGTCGCCGTCCTGCCACTCGTGGTGGTAGCAGACCTCCGGGTCGTGCATCCGGTCGCGCAGGTCGGTCATGAACGCCTCGGCGTCCGCCCCGGACTTGCCGGCGATGTCCACCCACACCGGGTTCTTGTACTTGGCCGGGTCGAGCGGCTCGCCGTAGCGCAGGATCGTCTCGCCGGTCTCGGAGTGCTCGGCCAGCAACGGGGACACCGTCTCGCCGCCGTAGTAGCCGAGCTTCTCGGTGCGGTAGGTGACCTGCGTGCCCGCCCACTCGCGCCGCAGCTCCTCCGGTGTGCGGCGCAGCACCTCGACGCTGTCGGAGAACACGGTCTCGCCGCCACCGCCCGCCACCGGGGCCTCGACGCACTGGAACAGGAAGTAGCGCGGGGCCGTCTTCGCGAACGCCCCGTCCCAGTGGAACGGCACGTCCGTGCGGCTGAACAGGTAGTTCTTCGGGTCCTCCTGGACCACCAGGTCGAGCACGGCGCCGAAGTCCCAGTGCAGGATCTCGCCCCACTGGGCGCAGTAGTCGACGAGGTCTTCCTTGTCCAGCAACGGGAACCCGCGCAGGACGACCACCTTCGACTCGACGGTCCAGCGCTCCAGCGTGGCGGGCGCGATGTCCCGCAGGTCGGCGGGGCCGTCCGCGGTCACCAGCCGGCCGAACGGCGCCAGTGGCGTCTCCTGGACGCGCAGCTCGTGTGCCTTGGTCATGACGCGATCTCCTCCGGCGGGAACTCGGGGTTGACGTAGTGGCTCGGACGGCCGTTGCGCCAGATCAGCGACGCGTTGTCGCGCTCGGCCTGGGCGCGCTTGACCAGCGTCATCGTGGTGCCGTCGTCCACCACGACGCCGTGCCACGGGGTGAGCCAGCTGTCCCGGGTGCGGATGAGGTGGAAGCCGATCTTCTCGGCGTGCCGGGGCTGCGGGTGGATGGACAGCCGCATCGAGTCCGGGAACTCCGCGGCCACCAGGTCGCCCCAGGCACGGCTGCGCTGGATCATCCGGTAGGCGAAGTCCTTGCAGTGCTCGCGCAGCTTGGTGCGGCTCATCTCCGGGTGCAGCGGCGACTGGTCCTCGACCATGAACCGGTGCATCCCGTTGAACATCGACCGCGCCCCGAGGTCCATGCGCACCTCGGCGCGCAGGTCGTCCACCGGGGTGGCGAAGCGCTCCAGCAGCAGCCGGCGCATCTCGTCGTAGTCGGTCAGGCCGAAGGCGTCGTCCAGCGAGTACAGCGACACCGAGCTCGCGCCGGTCTGGTCGATGATGCGGCGCAGCTCGTCGCGGTAGGCGGTCACGTCGTCGTCCGGGATGCCCAGGATGTCGGAGAAGACGTGGCCGTCCGAGCAGATCAGGATGCGCGCGCCCGGCGGGTGGTAGTGGCTCACCTGCTCGCAGAAGGACTGGAGGAACTCCACGGAGATCCGCTCGCCGAGGTCGGGCAGCGAACCGACGACCTTCTCCGGGTTGCGGGACTTGGCGGGGAACGCGGGCAGCACGAAGTGCACCGGCTCGCCGGCCAGCACGTAGCGCAGCACGCGGTTCTCGTGGGTGTCGTAGCACTGCCCGCACGGCTGGTCGCCGCACGGGTCGTCGGGGTGTTCGAGGCGGCGGAACCGGAAGGTCAGCGCGAGGATCCTGCGTGCCAGGAGACTCGCCTGCCTGCCGATCGCCACGTGCTCGACTGCGGTCATGTCGTGTCCGATCGCATCGTGGTTTCCTTGTCGGGCAACGGGTCGCCACGCCGGAGCACGCGTTCGCGCCGCCTCACGCGAACACCTCCTCGGTCGGACCGATCGGCACCAGGTCGCTCCGCCCGCTGATCCCCAGCTTGCGGTAGGCCCTGGTCAGGTGCTGCTCGACGGTGCTGACCGTGATGAACAGCTTGTGCCCGATCTCGCGGTTGGTGTGACCGCGGGCAGCCAGGTCGACGACGCGGCGCTCGGCGTCGCTCAGGGCGGCGAGCCCGTCCACCGCGCCTCCGTCGCGCTCGTCCAGCGCGTCGTGGAGCGGTTGCAACTTCTTCCGCAGCAGCCCGGCGTGACAGCCCTCGGCGAGTTGGAGGGCGCGCCTGCCCATCATCTTGGCCCGCCCGAACTCGCCGAGCGCCTGGCCGGTCTGGCTGAGGTCGGCGAACGCGTGCGCCAGCTCGTGCCGGTCGCCGCTGGCGTGCAGCAGGTCCATGGCCTCGGACAGCACCGCCTGGCGCTGCTTGGGCGCGCACGCGGCGGCCAGCGCGCGCAGGCCCATGCCCTTGGCGCGCGGGCTGTCGGCGCCGGGCAGGGCGAGGTGCTCGGTGACCAGTTCCCGCGCGCGCTCGGGTCGGCCCAGGCGGACGTGCACGCGGGCGAGGTCCACCCGCCACGGCAGGCCCGAGGGGTCGTCCACGTCCCACCGCACGGCCAGGTCACCGGCGGCGCGGAAGTCGGCCAGGGCGGCCTGCTGCCGGTCGGCGGCGTCGTAGTGGACGCCCCGCGCCCACAGGTACCGGGGCCAGAACGCGCTCTGCCGCAACGCCGGCGGCGTCGGGCGGCGCAGGGCTTCGTCGGCCTGCTCGGGGTGGCCCGCGAGGGTCGCGGCGAGCACGAGGTGGGCCAGCGGGGAGCCGATGGCGACGCCCCAACACGCGGCGGACATCGTGTCCAGCGCGGTGGTCGCGTGCCGCTGGGCCGCCGCGAGGTCCCCGCGGCGCAGCGCGATGGCGGCACGGACGTCTTCGAGGACCGCGCGCCAGCTCGTGGTGCCACGGCGGTCGGCGTCCTCGTGCAGCCGGTCGCACCAGTGGGCGGCGCGGTCGAGCCGGTCGGCGCTGATCAGCGCGCGGAGGGCGGACCACGCGGCGACCAGGAGGGTGTCGCCGGGGCGGGCGCGCTGGAGCACTTCTTCGGCGCGGTCCAGGGGCAGCCGCGGTGGCGCGGACCCGGTCGAGCCGGTCACCTGGGGCAGCGCGGCGGACTCGGTGGGGTGGCAGTGGTGCAGCCAGGCGACGGTGGCGCGGTGGTCGGCGGCGATGTCCGGGTCCGAGTGCTCGGCATCGACCGCGGCCAGCACGTCTTCGGCGTCCTGGTAGCGGCCGTGCCAGGCGAGGGAGCGTGCCAGCAGCAGGGCGTCGGCCGTGTCGAGGTGACCGTTTCGGGCAGCGTCGAGCAGGGAGGGCAGGTACCGGAGGGTGTTGGCGGGCTTGGCGCGCCAGTGCAGGCGGACCAGGTCGGCTTCGAGGGCGGCCCGCTCACGTGGGTCCGCAGTGGAGGCGAGGGCCAGGTCCAGGCAGTCGAGGGCGTGCGCGGTGGCGTCGTGGGTCGCGGCTTCGTCGGCCGCCGCCACGAGGACCGGCACGGCCCACGGCTCGACCGGCTCGCCGGCGGCGACCAGGTGCTCGGCGACCTCGGCGGCCGGTGCACCGGAGTCGTGCCGGAGCCGGGCGGCCTTGTGCCGCAACGCGGTCAGCTCGCCGGGCGGGCAGTCCTCGCGGACCGCCGCGCGCACGGCCGGGTGGTGGAACTCGTGCCCGTCGACCAGTCCGGCCTCGGCGAGCGCCGCCACGGCCTGGCGGGTGGCGGCCGGGGTGACGTCGGCGAGCGCGGCCACCAGGTCGGTGGACGCCCGCGGACCGGCCACGGCGACCGCCCGCGCCACGTCGAGCAGCCGGGGGTCGCTGCGGTGCAGGCACGCGAGAGCGGCGTGTACGAACGCGTCCCCGACCGCCGGGACGTCTTGCGTGACAAGGGAATCATCTGCGAGCGCGTGCACGAGCATGGGGTTGCCGCCGCTGAGGGCGTGCGCGGGCGCGGCGAACCGACGTGCCACCTCGGGCGTGAACCGCTCGGCGAGCAGCCGGCCGACCCCGTCGCGAGACAGGGGCAACAGCCGCAGGTGCTTGCAGTGCGGCTGCCGGGTCAGCTCGGCGTGGAACGCGGCACCCGCCGGCCGCGCCGACACGCACCCGCTCAGCACGAGCAGCACTCGGGCCGCGCGGATGCGCCGCTGCAGGTAGAGCAGGGCCTGTAGCGACAGGGGATCCGCGAACTGGACGTCGTCCACGACGACCACCAGCGGCCGGTCGGCGGCGAGGTCCAGCAGCAGCCGGCACACGTCCTCCAGCAGCCGGGCGTCGTCGTGGCGCAGGGTGGACGCGTCGGGGTCGCGGACGGCCACGTCCAGGCGCAGGTCCGCGCCGTGGCACAGCTGGTTCACCACGCCCAGCGGGATCGTGCTCTCGGCGAGCGAGCAGGCCGCGGTGAGCACGAGCGCGCCCTCGGCGGCGGCCTGCTCGGCCAGCGCGTCGACCAGCTCGGTCTTGCCGCTGGCCACACCGCCGTCGACGAGCGCGACCCTGCCCCGCCCCGCAGCGGCGGTCGCGTAGAGGTCGGTCAGCTGCGACAGCAGGTGTTCTCTCTCGATCAGTGGCACTGCACTCACCTCGCAGCAGCAGCCCGGGTGTGGTCGGTGATCCGGCGCAGGACGGCCGGCATCGAGTCGTTGAGGTAGAAGTGGCCGCCCGGGTGGACGGCGAGGTCGAAGGACGCGTCGGTGTGCTCGCGCCAGCCCTCCGCCTCCTCCAGCGTCACGCGCGGGTCGGAGTCGCCGACCAGCGCGACGATCGGGCACGACAGCTTCGGGCCGGGCCGGAACTCGTAGGTCTCGGCGGCGGTGTAGTCGGAGCGGATCGCGGGCAGCACCATGCGCACCACGTCCTCGTCGTCCAGCAGCGCGGTGTCGGTGCCGGCGAGCGCGCGGACGTCCGCGATCAGACCGGCGTCGTCGCGCAGGTGCGTCCGCTCCAGCCGCTTGCGGTGCGGCGCGCGCCGACCGGACGCGAACAGCGCGGTGGGCGTGACGCCCAGGCCTTCCAACCGGCGCACGACCTCGAAGCCGAGGGTGGCGCCCATGCTGTGGCCGAACAACGCGATCGGCCGGTCGACGAGCGGGAGCACGGCCGCCACCAGGCGGTCGGCCAGCTCGTGGATCGAGGTCAACCCCGGCTCACGCTGCCGGTCCTGCCGACCGGGGTACTGCACGGCCAAGACGTCGATCCCAGGGGAAAGTTCTTGGGAGACGCGGAAGAAGTAGCTCGCGGACCCACCGGCGTGCGGCAGGCACAGCAGCTTCGAAGCCGCGTTGTCGGCCGGGTGGAACCGACGGATCCACAATTCCGTTTCGGACATCTCGTCTACTCCGCGGTTCCAGTCGTGGTGGGTGGCGAGGGCGCTGCCCACCGTGGTCCGGTGGGCGCGCCCGGGAGGTGCGGTCAGTAGCACGTGCCGCTCTGGCCCTCGCTCCAGCTGATCGTGGTCGGCCGGACGGCGGCGATGCCGGTGTTGGTCCAGCTGTCCAGCACGTCCACGGAGAGCGCGCCGGCCGCGGGCGCCTCGGCGCCCTCGAAGAAGAAAGCCCGGACAACCTCGTTCGCGATGATCGGCATGGGGAAGTCTCCTCGCGGGAAGTTCGCTTCGGTGTGGTGGGGGACGTTCGACACAAAAGGTGCTGGATCGGCGGGTTCCGCGACAAGGCCGCGCCTCACCGATCGCCCGCCGTTTCCTCACAGCCCGTCCGTGAAATACTCATACTCCCGTTAGCCGATCACCTCGGCGACACCTTCCCGCAACCCTGCGGGAACCCTCCGGCGCACCGGCCGACCCTTATCACCACTCCTGCTCCCACCAGCGGCGTTAAGCACTCCGAACGCCCCAAGGACCTCGCTCACCACTTCCGGGTGACCGGCTCACGCGAGGTATGTGACGCCCTCACACCCGACCCTGGGCGCACAATGGCTGACCAGGTGCTGCGCATTTTCACAGCAATGCCCGTGCCATGCCCCTACGAATTCCGCCGACCTACCTAGGGGTGTCCCGGCAGTTGCCGGGGATGGGAAGCTCCGGTTGCGTCAAACGCGGTTCCGGCAAATCTCGGGAGAGTGAGTCCATGAAGTTCTCCGTTCTCGGGAGCACCGAGGTCGTCGACGGCGGCGCCCAGCTCGAGCTGGGCGGCGTGAAGCAGCGCGCGATCCTCGGTTACCTCCTGCTGCACGCGAACAAGGTCGTGCCGACCAGCCAGATCCTCCAGGCGATGTGGGAGGGCAACCCGCCCCCGACCGCCCGGAAGATGGTCCAGAACGCCGTGTCGGGCATCCGCCGGATGCTCGCCGCCAACACCGATCCGACGACGACCCCCCTCCTGCGCACCCACCGGCCCGGCTACCAGCTGCGGGTCGACGTCCACGCGGTGGACCTGTTCGTGTTCCGCTCGCTGGTGCGCGACGGGCGCACCGCGATCGCCGAGGGCTCCCACGCGCTGGGCGCCGAACGGCTGCGCGAGGCGCTGTCGCTGTGGCGCGGCCGGGCGCTGGCCGACCTGGTGGAGACCGGCATCTGCTGGTCGGAGCTGACCGCCCTGGAGGACGAGCGCCTGTCCGCGCTGGAGGACCGGCTCGACGCCGAACTGGCGTGCGGCCGGCACCGCGAGATCACCCCCGAGCTGGAGGTGCTGACCGCGACCGAACCCATGCGGGAACGGCTGTGCCTGCAGTTCATGCTGGCGCTGTACCGGTCCGGGCGGCAGGCCGACGCGCTGCGCGTCTACCGCCGCACCCGCGAGGCGCTCATCGACGGTCTCGGCCTGGAGCCGGGTCGCGGCCTCCAGGAGCTCCAGCAGCGCATCCTGGAGCACGACGCCGCCATCCAGGTCCCCGCGCTGGTGGGCTGACCACCGCGCTCACCCCGGTGATTACCCGACCGTGGAGCGGTCCCGCGCAGCATGGGCTGCGTGCGCGGTCCGCGCCGGCCCAGACCCCCAAGCGAGGACGACATGACCGACAAGTGCCCCGTGCACGGGCATGAAATGCCGCTGGACGACGACTTCTACGCCAGCCCGTACGCGCCCTACGCGCTGTACGCCGCCCTGCACCGGGAAGGTCCGATCCACCGGATCTGCCTGGACGACCAGGACCCGGCGTGGATCGTCACCGGCTACGACGAGGTGCACGCCGGCCTGCGGGACAAGCGCCTGGCGCGACCGCGCGAGTACGCCAACCCGGACACCTTCACCACGAAGCGGTTCCCGGAGGGCGAGGCGACCGGCACGATCGTCACCACCGACCCGCCGCAGCACACGCGCCTCAAGCGGATGGTGAACTTCACCTTCCTCCCACGCAACGTCGACACGTTCCGCCCCCGCGTGGACGACATCGTGGACGCCCGCCTGGACGCGATCGAGGCCGCCGGCGGCGGTGACCTGGTCAACGACTACGCGGCCGTCCTGCCGATCACGATCATCTGCGACGTGCTGGGCATCCCGGAGAACTACCGCGCCGAGCTCAAGCACTGGTGCGACCTCGCGTTCGGCGGCGACGCCGAGATCAACGCGATGACCCGCGAGAAGCTGTCGATGTTCGTCAACGACGTGCGCAAGCAGAAGGCGGAGAACCCGACCGACGACCTGCTGTCGTACTGGGTGCACGCCAAGAACGCCGACGGCGAGCCGGAACTGACCGTGTTCGAGGTGATGAGCCTGGCGCTGCTGACGCTGCTGGGCGGCTACGACACCACCGCGGGCATGATCAGCCGGGGCGCGCTGGCCCTGCTGGACCGCCCCGAGGTGCTGGAACGCCTGCGCGCCAACCCCGACGAGTTCGACGTGGCCGTGGAAGAGCTGCTGCGGATGCACGGCTCGGTGCACCACGGGTTCCGCCGGTTCGCCACCGAGGACCTGGAGATCGGCGGCACCAAGGTGGCCAAGGGCGACACGGTGTACCTGCACCTGACGGCCGCGGGCAACGACCCGAAGAAGTTCCCCGACCCGCAGGAGTTCGACCTGGACCGCCCGGACAAGTCGCACATGGCCTTCGGCGGCGGCCCGCACTTCTGCTCGGGTTCGGAGCTGGCGCGCATCGAGGTGGTCACCGCGCTGCGCAAGCTGTTCACCCGGTTCCCGGACATCAAGCTCGCCGCCGACCCGACGACGCTGCGGCTGCGCAACTCGCCGCTGCTGCCCGCGGTGATGCACCTCCCCGTCACCGTCTGACACCCGCTCGCCCTCCGTCGACCAGAGGTTGTTGAACGATGCCGCGCACCGACCTGCTCCGGCCCTTGCCCGAACTGCTCCGGTCCAACGCTGAGGGGTCCAGCACAGCCCGGTCCAACGCAGTTCAGTCCAACGCAGCCACCGCCTACGCCGACGCCCGGCGGAGCGTGACCCACGCCGAGTTGGACGTCCGGACCGGGCGGCTCGCCGGTCACCTCGCCGACCTCGGCGTGTGGCCGTCGGACCGCGTGGTGGTCCTGCTGGGCGGGGTGTCCGCCGTGGAGGCCGTCCTGGCGGTGGTGCGGGCGGGCGGCATCGCCGTGCCGCTGGACCCGGACCTGGACGACGCCGAACTGGCCCGCCTGGTCGAGGACGCCGGCGCGGACACGGTCATCACCGACCCGGCCGGCGCGGCCCGCGTCGCACCGCTGACCCTGGTGGTGGACGGGGAGTTCGAAGGCGCGCACTCGTTCGAGGAGCTGGCGACGACCGAGCCGTCCGCGCCGGCCCGGGACGACCTCACCCTGGACGACCTGGCGTTCCTGACCTACACGGCGGGGGCGACCGGGCCGCGCAAGGGCGTGCTGTCCACGCAGCGCAACGCGTTGTGGCCGGCGGCGACGGCGTACGCGGTGCAACTCGGGCTGACCCCGGACGACCGGCTGTTCTGGCCGCTGCCGGTGCACGCCGGGTTCTCGTTCCTGGTCGCGGCCACGGCGATGGGCGCGTCCGTGCGGCTGGCGGCCGGTCTCGCGCCGGACGAGCTGCGGCGCGTGCTCGCCGACGACCGCAGCACGGTCGTGGCGGGTACCCCGTTGACGCACAAGGCCTTGCTGGACACCCCGCGTCCCGGCGCGGTGGGCGTGCGGCTGGGCCTGGTGGTCGGCGCGGTGGACGCGGCGGACCGCGAGGTGTTCGAAGAGGCGTTCTCCGCGCCCCTGCTCACCGTGTACGCGACCACCGAGACGTCCGGGCCGATCGCGGTCAGCTGGCCGGACGGCGACCCGAAGCGGCGGTGCCTGCCGCTGCCCGGGTTGAGCGTGCGGGTCGTGGACCCGGTGTCCGGTGCGGACCTGGGGCCGGGTCAGGAGGGCGAGGTCTGGGTCTCCGGGCCGAACGTGATGGCGGGCGGGTACCACAACCTGGCCGCCGAGACGGCCGACGCGCTGCGCGGCGGCTGGCTGCGCACCGGTGACCTGGCGCGGCGCGACGAGTCCGGGTACCTGGCGGTGACCGGGCGGCTCACGGACCTGGTGGCCGTGGGCGACCTGCGCGTGCGGCTGGACAAGCTGGACGCCGTGCTGCGCGCGGTGCCCGGCGTGGTCGACGCTGCCTCCGCCGAAGGCCCGGTCGCGTACGTCGTCGGGTCCGATGTGGACAGTGCGTCGGTGGTGGACGCGTGCCGCGCGGCCGGTGTCGCGCTGCCCGCCGAGGTGTACCACGTCTCCGCGATCCCCCGCACGACCGCCGGCACCCCGATCCGCCACCTCCTGCCCGGTCTGCCCGCGCGCTTGCTGGGCGTGGCCACGACCGAGTACGGCACCCTGCACACGTCCGCCGGCCCGGTGGCGGCGGTCCCCGGCACGGCGTTGACCGGCACCGTCACGTTCGCCGGCCGCGACGAAGCCCTGGTCCGCCACCTCACCACAGCCCACGACCTCCGCGAGGTCGACCAGAACGCCGACGTCGTGGTCGCGTTCGACGACTTCGAAGCTCTGGCCGACCACCCCGGTCGGCTCGTCGTGCTGTCCGAAGAGCGTTCGGCAGAGGCCGATGACCTGGTCCTGCGCCGCCGTGAACGCGGTCTGCCCGGTCTCTCGCTCGCCTGGTCCGCACCCGGCTACACGCCCCTGCCCGCCGACCGCCGGGCCGCCGCGCTGGACGCGGCGCTGGCCGCCGACGAGCCGTGCGTGGTCGCCGGGCGCGTCGAGGACACCGCCGCCGACACGTGCGCGGTCCGCGCCGAGCTGACCGCGCGCCTGCTGGCCACGCCCGAAGCCGACCGGGCCGCCGTGCTGCTGGACCTCGTGCACGCCGAGACCGGCGCGGTGCTGGGCGACCAGGCACCGGCCGTGCTGGACGCCGAAACCCCGTTCCGCCGCCTGGGTTTCGACTCGCTGACCGCCGTGCAGCTGCGCGGCCGGCTCAGCGCCGTCACCGGCCTGGACCTGCCCGCGACCCTCGTCTTCGACTACCCGACCCCGGACACGGTGGTCGACCACCTGCTGCGCGAACTGGGCGCGGCCCCCGAGTCCCTCGCGGACGAGCCGGCCGCGCTCGCCGTGCGGGACGACGAGCCGATCGCCATCGTCGGCATGGGCTGCCGCTTCCCCGGCGGGGTCGCCTCGCCGGACGACCTGTGGCGGCTGGTCGCCGACGGGGTGGACGCGATCAGCGACTTCCCGACGAACCGGGGCTGGGACCTGACCGCGTTGTTCGCGGGCGACGGCCCCGGCACGTCCGCCGCCGGCGCGGGCGGCTTCCTGCACGACGCGGCCGAGTTCGACGCGGACTTCTTCGGCATCAGCCCGCGCGAGGCCCTGGCGATGGACCCGCAGCAGCGCGTGCTGATGGAGACCGCGTGGGAGGCGCTGGAGCGCGCCGGCATCGACCCCGGGTCCCTGCGCGGCAGCGACACGGCGGTGTTCGCGGGCGTGCCCGTGCAGGACTACGGGCGCGGCGGGCACAGCGAGGACGACGGCGTCGACGGGTTCCTCATCACCGGCATCGCGAGCAGCGTCGCGTCCGGCCGCATCGCCTACGCGCTCGGGCTCGAAGGTCCGGCGATGACCGTGGACACGGCGTGCTCGTCGTCCCTGGTCGCGCTGCACCTGGCCGTTCGGGCGCTGCGGTCCGGCGAGTGCGGCATGGCGCTGGCCGGCGGCGTGACCGTCATGTCGGGTCCGGAGACGTTCACCGAGTTCTCCCGGCAGGGCGGTCTGTCCCGCGACGGCCGGTGCAAGGCGTTCTCCGACGACGCCGACGGCACCGGCTGGTCCGAGGGCGCGGGCATGCTCGTGCTGGAACGGCTGTCCGACGCGCGCCGCAACGGCCACCCGGTCGTCGCCGTGCTGCGCGGGTCGGCCGTGAACCAGGACGGCGCGTCCAACGGCCTCACCGCACCCAACGGGCCGTCGCAGCAACGGGTCATCAGGCAGGCGCTGGCCAACGCGGGCCTGCGGCCGTCCGATGTGGACGCCCTGGAAGCGCACGGCACCGGCACCACGCTGGGCGACCCGATCGAGGCCCAGGCCGTCCTCGCCACCTACGGCCAGGGTCGGGAGACCCCGCTGCGCCTGGGGTCGCTGAAGTCCAACATCGGCCACACCCAGGCGGCAGCCGGCGTCGGCGGTGTCATCAAGATGGTGATGGCGCTGCGCCACGGCGTCCTGCCGCGCACCCTGCACGTCGCCGAGCCGACCCGCAAGGTCGACTGGTCGACGGGCGCGGTGGAGCTGCTGACCGACGCCGTCGAGTGGCCGGCGGGCGACCGGCCGAGGCGGGCGGCGGTGTCGTCGTTCGGCATGAGCGGCACCAACGCCCACGTGATCATCGAAGAACCCCCCACCGCCACCCCCGCCACACCGGCGGACGGCGGCCCGGCCGGCGGTGGAGTGGCGGCGGGTGGGCCGGAAGTGGTGCCGTGGGTGTTGTCCGGGCGCGGTGAAGCGGCCGTCCGCGACCAGGCCCGGCGGCTGATCGACCACGTCGAAGCACACCCCGAGCAGGACATCGCGGCGATCGGCCGCTCCCTCGCCACCACCCGTGTCCCCTTCGACCACCGCACCGCCGTCGTGGGCGCGGACCGGGACGAACTGGTCGCCGCCCTGATCGCGGTCGCCTCCGGCAGCGAGCCCGGAACCGCGGCCACCCCGGGCAAGACCGCCTTCCTGTTCACCGGCCAAGGCTCGCAGCGCCTGGGCATGGGCGACGACCTGAAGCAGTTCCCGGTGTTCGCGGAAGCGTTCGCCGAAGCCTGCGCCGCCCTCGACCCGCACCTGCCCAAGCCGCTCGCCGAGGTCCTGCACACCGACGAACTGCACGACACCGGCTACACCCAGCCCGCCCTGTTCGCCTTCGAGACCGCGCTCTACCGCCTGGTCACGTCCTGGGGCGTCAAGCCGGACCACCTCGTCGGCCACTCCATCGGCGAACTGGCCGCCGCGCACGTCGCCGGCGTCTTCACCCTCCAAGACGCCGCCAAGCTGGTCGCCGCACGCGGCCGGCTCATGCAGGCCCTGCCCCGAACAGGCGCGATGGTCGCCGTCCAAGCGGAAGAAGACCAGGTCGCGGAGTTCCTGTCCGACAAGGTCGCCATCGCGGCCGTCAACACCCGCACGTCACTCGTGCTGTCCGGCGACGAAACAGCGGTCCTCAAGGCGGCCGACGAGCTCGCCGCCCGCGGCCACAAGACCAAACGCCTGACCGTCTCGCACGCCTTCCACTCGCCGCTGATGGACCCGATGCTCGCCGAGCTGCGCGAAATCGCCGAGGGCATCACCCACCACACCCCGACCGTCCCCCTGGTCTCCACGGTCACGGGCCGCCCGTTCACCCCCACCGCCGACTACTGGCCGCGCCAGGTCCGCGAGGCCGTGCGGTTCGCCGACGCCGTGGACGCCCTGACCGGCGTCACCACCTACGTCGAGATCGGCCCGGACGCGGTGCTGTCCGCGCTCGTGCCCGACACCGCCATCCCCTTGACCCGGTCCAAGCGCGACGAGCGGCGCACGGCGGCGGAGGCGTTCGGCCGGCTGTTCACCCAAAAGACCACAGTGGACGGAAACGCGTTCTTCCCCGACGCGGCGACCGTCGAGCTGCCCACCTACGCGTTCCAGCGCCGGTCCTACTGGCTGCGCCCGGCGGACGGCGGCGACGTCGGCGCGGCGGGCCTGACCTCGGCCGCCCACCCGCTGCTGGGCGCGGTCCTCGGCGTGACGGACACCGACCGGCTCGTGCTCACCGGACGCCTGTCGCCGCAGGCCCAGCCGTGGCTGGCCGACCACGCCGTGGCGGACGACGTGCTGCTGCCCGGCACCGCGTTCCTCGAACTGGCGTCCCAGGCGGCCCGGCACACCGGGTGCGCGGTGGTCGAGGAGATGACCCTCCAGGCCCCGCTGGTCCTCGGGCAGCGCCCGGTGAACCTCCAGGTGTGGATCGGGCGGCCCGACGAGCACGGCCGGCGCGAGTTCGGCGTGTACTCCCAGCCCGCCGACCACGCGCCGGGGCAGGAGTGGACGTCCCACGCGGCCGGCGTGCTGACCCCCGACGAGACCCCGCTGCCGGCCCCGGCCGGGCAGTGGCCACCGGCCGGCGCGGAACCGGTCGAGGTGGACGACTTCTACGGCTGGCTCCTGGCCCGCGGCTTCGGCTACGGCCCGGCGTTCCAGGGCGTGCAGGAGGTGTGGCGGCGCGGGTCGGAGCTGTTCGCACGGGTCGCGCTGAGGCCGGAGGAGGAGGTCGGCGCGGTGCGCTTCGGCGTGCACCCGGCCCTGCTGGACGCGGCCCTGCACCCCATGCTGCTCGACCTCGACGGCCAGGCGTGGCTGCCGTTCTCGTGGCGCGGGGTCCGGGTGCACCAGCCCGGGGTGTCGTCCCTGCGCGTCCAGCTGACGCCGGCGGGCGAGCACGCGTTCCGCGTGTCCACGTTCGACGACGAGGGCAACCCGGTGCTGTCCGCGAGCGCCGTCGCCGTGCGGCCGGTGTCCACGACGACCACGGGCCCGACGCCCGCGCTCTACACGACCGAGTGGGTGCCGGTGGCGACCGCGTCCGCCGACACCGACGTCGAGGTCTTCCGCGCCCCGCCCGGCGACACCGCCGAGGCCGTGCGCGAGTCGCTGGCCGCGACCCTGGCCAAGCTGCAGGAACACGACGGCCGGCTCGCCGTGGTCGTGCGTGACGACCTCGCCGGCGCGGCCACGTGGGGCCTGGTCCGCTCCGCGCAGACCGAGCACCCGGACCGGTTCACGCTGGTCGAGACCGACGGCGCCGAGGCGTCCGAACGACTCCTGCCCGCCGCCCTGGGCACCGGTGAACCCCAGCTGGCGATCCGCGCCGGCGTGGTGACCACACCGCGCCTGGCCAAGCACACACCGTCCACTTCGGACACCCGGTTGTTCGACCCGGCCGGCGCGGTGCTGATCACCGGCGGCACGGGCGGGTTGGGCGCCGTACTGGCCCGCCACCTGGTCACCGCCCACGGCGCTCGGCACCTGGTCCTCACGTCCCGCCGAGGCCCGGACGCGCCCGGCGCCCTCGACCTCGCCGCCGAACTGGGCGAACTGGGTGCCCGGGTGGACGTCGTGGCCTGCGACGCCGCCGACCGGGACGCCCTGGCCGCCGTGCTGGAGCCGTTGACCCTGGTCGGCGTGGTCCACGCGGCCGGCGTGCTGGACGACGGCGTGCTCGAATCCCTCACCCCGGACCGGCTGGACACCGTCCTGCGGCCCAAGGTGGACGCGGCGCTCAACCTGCACGAACTGGCCGGTGACGTCGAGCTGTTCGTCCTGTTCTCGTCGGTCGCGGGCATCGTCGGCACCGCCGGCCAGGCCAACTACGCGGCGGCGAACGCGTTCCTCGACGGACTCGCCGCCCACCGGCACGCGCACGGCCAAGCCGCGACCGCCCTGTCCTGGGGCCTGTGGGACCAGGACGGCGCCATGTCGCACGCCCTCGGCGAGGCGGACCTGGCGCGGCTCGCCCGCGGCGGCCTCCTCCCGCACAGCGTGAGCGACGGCCTGGCGCTGTTCGACGCGGCCTGCCGGTCCGGGCAGCCGCACCTGGTGCCGGTCACCATCGACGTGGCCGCCGTGCGCGCCGCCCCCAACCCCGCCCCGCCCCTGCACGGCCTCGCCCGCGTCCCGCGCCGCCGCCAGGCCGCCGCGAAGACCGGCTCCGGCCTGGCCCGCGAACTGGCCGGGCGGGACGCGCAGGAGCAGCGCCGGACCCTGCTGGACCTGGTCCGCGCGCAGGTCGCCACCGTCCTCGCGCACCCCGACCCGGGGTCGATCGGCGGCGCGAACCCGTTCAAGCAGCTCGGTTTCGACTCCCTGATGGCCGTCGAGCTGCGCAACCGGCTCAACACCGCGACCGGCCTGCGCCTGCCCGCGACCCTGACCTTCGACTACCCGACCCCCGAAGCCGTCGTCGAGCACCTCATGGGCGAGTTCGGCGAGCAGGTGGAGCAAACCCGAGTGGTCGCCGCCCGCCCCGCCGACGAGCCCATCGCGATCGTCGGCATGGCGTGCCGCTACCCCGGCGGCGTCGAGTCGCCCGACGACCTGTGGCACATGCTCGCGACCGGCCGCGACGGCATCACCGGCTTCCCCACCGACCGCGGCTGGGCGCTGGACACCCTGTTCGACCCGGACCCCGACACCCCCGGCACCAGCTACGTCCGCGAAGGCGGGTTCCTGCTGGACGCGGCCCGGTTCGACGCCGACTTCTTCGGCATCAGCCCGCGCGAGGCCCTGGCGATGGACCCGCAGCAGCGGGTGTTCCTGGAGGCCTGCTGGGAGGCGCTGGAGAGCGCCGGGCTCCAGCCGGACGGGCTGCGCGGCTCGGCGACGGGCGTGTTCACCGGCCTCATGACGCACGACTACGCGGCCCGGTCCAGCGCGGTGCCCGAGGGCGTCGAGGGGTTCTGGGGCACGGGCACGGCGGGCAGCGTGGCGTCCGGGCGGGTGGCCTACACGCTCGGGTTGGAAGGCCCGGCGGTCACCGTGGACACCGCGTGCTCGTCGTCGCTGGTCGCCCTGCACCTGGCCGCGCAGGCGCTGCGGTCCGGCGAGTGCACGCTGGCGCTGGCCGGCGGCGTGACCGTGATGGCCACGCCCGGCCTGTACGTGGAGTTCTCCAAGCAGCGCGGCCTCGCGCCGGACGGGCGGTGCAAGGCGTTCTCGTCCACCGCGAACGGCACGGCGTGGGCCGAGGGCGTCGGCGTGCTGGTCGTGGAGCGGCTGTCGGACGCCCGGCGCAACGGGCACCGGGTACTGGCCGTGCTGCGCGGCTCGGCGGTGAACCAGGACGGCGCGTCCAACGGCCTCACCGCGCCCAACGGGCCGTCGCAGCAACGGGTCATCCGCCAGGCGCTGGCCAACGCGGGCCTGCGACCGTCCGAAGTGGACGCCGTCGAGGCGCACGGCACCGGCACCGTCCTGGGCGACCCGATCGAGGCCCAGGCCATCCTCGCCACCTACGGCCAGGACCGCGAGACCCCGCTGCGCCTGGGCTCGCTGAAGTCCAACATCGGCCACACCCAGGCCGCCGCCGGCGTCGGCGGTGTCATCAAGATGGTGCTGGCCATGCGGCACGGCGTGCTGCCGCGCACCCTGCACGTCGAGGAGCCGTCGCCGAAGGTGGACTGGGCGGCCGGGTCCGTGCGGCTGCTGACGGAGGCCGCCGAGTGGCCGGTCAACGGGCACCCGCGCCGGGCCGGCGTGTCGTCGTTCGGCGTCAGCGGGACCAACGCGCACGTGATCATCGAAGAACCGCCGACGGCACCGGTGTCCGGCGGCGAGCCCGCCCCGGTGGTGCCGTGGGTCCTCTCGGCCCGCACGGAGTCCGCGTTGCGCGACCAGGCCCGCCGCCTGCTCGACCACGTGATGGACCAACCCCTCGCGGACATCGGCAACACCCTGGCCACCGGCCGCGTCGCCTTCGACCACCGGGCCGTCGTGACCGGCACCTCGCGCGACGACCTGCTGCGCGGGCTCGCCGCCGTGGCTACCGGCGAGGACGCACCGGGCGTGGTCACCGACACGGCCCGCAGCGGCGCTCTGGCGTTCCTGTTCACCGGCCAAGGCGCACAGCGCTTGGGCATGGGCGCTGCCCTGTCCGCATTCCCGGTCTTCGCCCAAGCATTCGCCGAAGCCTGCGCGGCGCTCGACCCACACCTGCCCAAGCCCCTCGCCGAAGTCCTCGACACCCCGGAACTGCACGACACCGGCTACACCCAGCCCGCGCTGTTCGCCTTCGAAACGGCTCTGCACCGGCTGTTCGTGTCGTGGGGCGTCCGCCCGGACTACCTGGCCGGCCACTCCATCGGCGAGTTCGCGGCCGCTCACGCCGCCGGCGTCTTCACCCTGGAGGACGCCGCCCGCCTGGTCGCCGCCCGCGGCCGACTCATGCAGGCGCTCCCGCCCGGCGGTGCGATGCTCGCCGTCCAAGCCACCGAAGACCAGGTCACCGGCTTCCTGTCGGACGAGGTCGCCATCGCCGCGATCAACGCCCCCGACTCGCTGGTCCTGTCCGGGGCGGAAGGGCCGGTCCTCGCCGCAGCGGAAGCACTCGCGGCCGCGGGCCACCGGACCAAGCGGCTCACCGTGTCCCACGCCTTCCACTCCCCACTCATGGAACCGATGCTCGACGAGCTGCGCGCAGTCGCCGAGAGCATCACCCACCACCCACCCACCACTCCCCTCATCTCCACCGTCACCGGCGAACCCGTCACCCCCACCCCGGACTACTGGGTGCGCCAAGCCCGCGCCGCCGTCCGGTTCGCGGACGCCGTGGACGCGTTGCGGGACAAGGGAGTGCGCACCTTCCTGGAGGTCGGACCCGATGCGGCACTGTCGGCGATGGTGGACTCCGACGAAGTCGTGGCGGCCACGCGGCGCGACCGCGACGACGTCACCGCGGTCGTCGGCGCGTTGGGCCGGCTGCACGCGCGGGGCGTACCCGTAGCCTGGGGGACCTTCTTCCCCGGCGCGGGCCGCGCGGACCTGCCCACCTACGCCTTCCAGCACCAGCGGTACTGGCTGGTCACCGACGAGACGACCGGCAGCCCGTCCGGTCTCGGCCTGGGCGCGGCGGACCACCCGCTGCTCGGCGCGGTCCTCGGACTGGCCGACTCGGAGCGCGCGGTGCTCACCGGCCGGCTGTCCCTGCGCGACCAGCCGTGGCTCGCCGACCACGCCGTCCTGTGCTCGGTCCTGCTGCCCGGCGCGGCCTTGGTGGAGCTGGCCCGGCGGGCGGCGGAGCACGTGGACCTCGACACCGTCGAGGACCTGACCCTGCACGCACCCCTGGTCCTACCCGAGGCTGCCGCGGTCCAGGTCCAGGTCGAGATCGGCGACCCCGACGAGTCCGGCACCCGCCCGGTCCGCATCCACTCCCGCCCCGAGACCGCGCCCGACGACGAGCCGTGGACCCACCACGCCTCGGGCCTCCTCGCCACATCCCCGGCTCCGGAGTGGACCTCCTCGGAGTGGCCGCCCGCCGACGCCGTCGCCGCGTCCGTGGACGAGCTGTACGAGCGGATCGCGGACCTGGGCGTGGACTACGGCCCGGCGTTCCGCGCTCTGACGGCGGTGTGGCGGCACGGCGACGACCTGCTCGCCGAGGTCGCCCTGCCCGACAGCGTGCCGACCGGGTTCGGCCTGCACCCCGTGCTGCTCGACGCCGCCCTGCACACCCTGTTCCTCGACGCCGAGGGGGTGCGCCTGCCGTTCGCCTGGCACGGCGTGCGCGTGACGTCGACCGGTGCCACCGGCCTGCGCGTGCGGATCACCCCGACCGCCCCCGACACCTACGCCCTGACTCTCAGCGACCCCTCCGGCACCCCGGTGGCGACCGTGGAGTCCCTGGTGGCCCGCCCGTTCACCACGCAGGGCCTGGTGGACTCCCTCTACCGCCTGGACTGGGTGCCCGTCCCGACGCCGTCCGGTCCGGTCGACACCCCGGAGGTGGTCGAGGTCGGCACCGGCACCGACCCCCACGAGGTGCGTGCGGCCGTCCACCGCGCCCTCGCCGCGATCCAGGAGTGGCTGCCCGGCGACCGGTCCCCGCTGGTGTTCGTCACGCGGGGCGCGACCGACGGCACCAACCCGGCCGGCGCGGCGGTGTGGGGACTCGTGCGGTCCGCGCAGACCGAGCACCCGGACCGGTTCGTCCTGGTCGACACCGACGACGCCACCCACGTCGGCGCGGCCGTCGCGACCGGCGAACCGCAGGTGGCGGTCCGTGCAGGTACCCTCACCGTGCCCCGCCTGGGCAAGCTGAAGTCCACTTCGGACGGTCCGCTCTTCGACCCGACCGGCACCGTCCTGATCACCGGCGGCACCGGCGCCCTGGGTGCCGACCTGGCCCGCCACCTGGTGACCACCCACGGCGCCCGGCACCTGGTCCTGACCTCCCGCCGGGGCCCGGACGCGCCCGGAGCCCTGGCGCTGGCCACCGAACTGGAGTCCCTGGGCGCAAGGGTCGAGGTGGTGTCCTGTGACGCCGCCGACCGCACCGCCCTCGCGGCCCTCCTCGCCACCCTGCCGAACCTCGTGGCCGTGATCCACGCGGCGGGCGTGCTGGACGACGGCACGATCGAGTCCCTGACCCCGGACCGCGTCGACACGGTCCTGCGCGCCAAGGTGGACGCCGCCCGCAACCTGCACGACCTGGTCGGCGACGTGGAGGTGTTCGCCCTGTTCTCCTCCGCGACCGGCCTCCTCGGCACGGCAGGCCAGGCCAACTACGCCGCAGCCAACGCCTACCTGGACGCCCTGGCCACCCAACGCCACGCCACCGGCCTCCGCGCCACATCCCTGGCGTGGGGCCTGTGGCAGCAGGACAGCGCCATGTCCGACCACCTGACCGAGGCCGACCGAGCCCGCATCACCCGAGGCGGGGTCCTCCCCCACGCGGTCGCCGAAGGCCTGACCCTCTTCGACGCCGCCCTCCGCACGTCCGAACCCACCGTGGCCCCGATCAAACTCGACCTCGCCACCCTCCGCACCGCCACCGCGGTAGCCCCACCGCTGCGCACCTTCACCCGCCCCCGCAAACCCACCGCCACCCTCACCACCCCCCTCCGCGACCGCCTGGCCGCGCTCACCGAGCCGGAACAACGCACCTTGCTCCTGGACGTCGTCCGCACCAACGTGGCCACCGTCCTGGCCCACGCCACCACCGACACCATCCCGCCCGACACGGCCTTCAAACACCTGGGCTTCGACTCCCTGACCGCGGTAGAACTCCGCAACCGCCTCAACACGGCCACCGGCCTCCGCCTCCCCGCCACCCTCACCTTCGACCACCCGACCCCGACGGCCCTCGTCGAACTCCTGCTCCAGGAGTTGGGCGGCAGCCAGGCGGCCCTGAGGGTGCGCGCCTTGGTAGACGGCATCGCCAAGCTGGAGGCGACCCTGGACCTGGTGGACGGGGAGTCGACGGACACGGACATCACCGCGGCCCTGCAACGCCTCCTGACCAAGTGGCGCGACAAGTCCACCCCGCAGGACGAGCCCGACGACCTCAGCTCGGCGTCGGCCGACGACATCTTCGACATCCTCGACAACGAACTCGACATCGCCTGACCGCCCACCCCTCGCGCCGCCCCCGCAGCCACAACGCGGGGCGGCGCACTGCTGTGCACGCAGGCGGAGCGGCTGTAACGGGCGGCGGCGGGCGGCGGTGGCGGGCGGAGGCACGCGGGTGGTGGTGGCGGGCGCGCGCGGCGGGCGGCGGCACGCGGGCAGCGGCAGGCGGCGGCACGCGGGCAGCGGCAGGCGGCGGCACGCGGGCAGCGGCAGGCGGGCGGGCGGCGGCAGGCGGGCGGCACGCGGGCGGCGGCGGTGGTGGTGGCGGTGGCGGTGGCGGGCTGTGCGTGCGGCTTGCCCGCTCAAGGCGAAAGCCCCGACCGGCTCGGAGCAGGTCGGGGCTTCCCAGCGAAAAGGGTCAGCGGTGGTTCAGGACCACGGGCAAAGCAGCCACGTCGTTGGCGATGAAGGAGTGCAGCGGCGCGATGTCCTCCGGAGCGACCGCCAGCGCCAAGTCCGGGAAGCGCGCGAACAACGCCGGCACCGCCACGTTCGCCTCCAGCCGAGCCAGGCGGGCGCCCGGGCAGAAGTGGGGGCCGAGGCCGAACGCCAGGTGTTCCTTGTCGGCCCGGTCCACGTCGAAGACCTCCGGGTTCTCGTGGACGTTCGGGTCGCGGCCGTGGGCCAGGTAGTTGATCAGGATCGCGTCGCCGGCCCGGATCACCACGCCCTCGCCCAGGTCGATGTCCTCCTTGGCCCACCGCATCGGCAGCGAACCCACCGGGCAGTGCACGCGCAGGGACTCCTCGACGGCGTCCGGCCAGCGGCTCGGGTCGGCCAGGACGACGGCCAGCTGGTCCGGGTTGGCCAGCAGCTCGCGGACGGTGTGGTCGATCAGCGACACCGTCGTCTGGCTGCCGCCGCCGATGAGCAGCAGGAGCATGTCCACGAGCTCCTGCTCCGCCAGCGGTTCCTCGCCGACCACGCGTGCGGCGAGCAGGAAGCTGGTCAGGTCGTCCTCGGGCTCGCGGCGCTTGAGGTCGATGAGCTGCCGCATGGCCACGTTCATGTCGGTGAACACCGCGGCCGACTCTTCCTCGGGCACGTTGTCGGTGTTCAGGACCACGCGCAGGATGCGCAGGACCTCGGGGCGCAGGTCGTCGGGCACGCCGAACAGGTCGCAGATCATGCGGGTCGGCAACTGCTGCGAGTACGCCGTGTGCAGGTCGACCGGCTGGTCGGCCGGGTGCTCGGCCAGGTCGTCCAGCAGGCGCTTGGCGATGGCCTCCAGGTGGGGGCGCATGGCGTCGATCCGCTTGGGGGTCAGGGCGGGCGCGACGAGTTGGCGCAGGCGCTGGTGTTCACGGCCTTCGGCGGTGGACATGGACTCCATGTCCACCCACGGCGACAGCCACTGCACCACGCCGGGCGAGTAGCTGGGCACGTTGTTCTTGACGTTCCGGGAGACACCGGGGTGCGTCAGCAGCTTGCGGACCACGTCGCCGCGCGAGATCGACCACGCCGACATGCCTTCCGGCAGCTCGACGGCCACGGCCGGACCCGCCGCGCGGAACTGGTCCATCTGGGCGTACAGGCACTTGCCACCCCGGCTGTCGATCTTCGCGGTGGTGGCAGCGCTGAAGTCGATCATCGTGCGCCTCCGGGAAAAGGATGACTGGGAACACCGCCGAAGCTACCGCCCGCCGAGAAATCGCGAGGTAATCGCGCGCTGGAATTCCACTCGACGAACGCGCAGGTCATTGCCCTGCCAGGAGGCACCGGATTAGTGTTGCGAACACATTCCTTGAAACAGGCGGCGGCGATCCCGTCCTGCTCGTTCGACATTCCACGGCACACCATTCACGTGAGGAAGCTGGGAACAATGGAGAGCATCAGCCGGGTCGGCGTGGTCGGGTGCGGGGTCATGGGTGCGGGGATCGCCGAGCTGTGCGCCCGCGCCGGGCTGGACGTGCTGGTCGGCGTGTCGCGGCCGGCGTCGCGGGACGCCGGGCGGGCGCGGCTCACCGGGTCGCTGGACCGCTTGGTGGGCAAGGGGAAGCTGAGCGCGCGGGACCGGGACGCGGCGCTGGCGCGGATCTCGTTCACCGCCGACCTGGGCGACTTCGCCGACCGCCAGCTGGTGGTCGAGGCGGTGTCGGAGCAGGAGTCGGTGAAGCTGGACGTCTTCGCCACGCTGGACAAGGTGGTCGAGGACGAGCACGCGATCCTCGGGTCCAACACGTCGTCGTTCCCGATCGTGCAGCTGGGCGGCGTGACCAGCCGGCCGGAGAACGTGGTCGGCCTGCACTTCTTCAACCCCGCCACGGTCCTGCCGCTGGTGGAGGTCGTCGGCTCGGTCCTCACCGACGCGTCCACTGTGGACCGTGCGGAGGCGTTCGTCACCGAGCTGCTGGGCAAGCAGGTCGTGCGCACCAAGGACCGCGCGGGTTTCGTGGTGAACGCGCTGCTGATCCCGTACCTGCTGTCCGCGGTGCGGATGCTGGAGTCCGGGATGGCCCCGATCGCCGACATCGACAAGGCGATGACGCTGGGCTGCGCGCACCCGATGGGGCCGCTGAGCCTGATCGACCTGATCGGCCTGGACATCGTGGCCGCGATCAGCGAGTCCCTCTACCTCGAGTACCGCGAGCCGCACTACTCCCCGCCGCCGCTGCTGTCCCGCATGGTGTCGGGCGGGCTGCTGGGCAAGAAGACCGGCCGGGGTTTCTACGAGTACCCACGATGACCCGGTACGACGAGCTCGTGGCGTTGCTGGACGCGGGGAACGCCCGGTACCGCCTGATCCACCACGCGCCGGAGGGCGTCACGTCACCGGCGAGCCGCCTGCGCGGGCACCCGCTGTCCCAGGCGGCGAAGTGCATCGTGGCCCGCGTCAAGCACGGCAAGAAGGTGAACCGCTTCCTGCTGGCCGTCGTCCCGGGCGACCGGTTGGTCGCGCTGGAGGCGTTGCGCGAGCTGTGGGGCGGCACGTACGTGTCGTTCGCGACGCGGGAGACGGCGGAGGAGCTGTCCGGGTGCGTCAGCGGCACCATCGTGCCGTTCACCTTCCGGGACGACCTGGAGCTGGTCGTGGACCGGACGTTGTTGGAGGAGCCGGAGATGTTCTTCAACGCGGCGCGGCTGGACGTCTCCCTCGCCCTGGACACGCGGGACTACGTCCGGCTGGCCCGGCCGAGGGTCGAGGACATCGCCGGCGAACCGTTGGCGGAGGTGGGATGAGCGCGCTCGCCGCACGACTGGCCCGGGTGCTGGGCGAGGCCAGGTACCTGTCGCTGGCGACGGTGTCGGCGACCGGGGAACCGTGGTCGGCGGTGCTCCAGTACGCCGTGCTGCCCGACCCGCTGCGGTTCCTGTTCGGCTCGGCGGTCGGGTCGCGGCACAGCCGGGACGTCGCCGCGCGACCGGCGGTGAGCGGTTCCCTGTTCGTGACGGGGAACGCGCTGACGGAGGTCGACGGCGCCCAGTTCGCCGGGACGTGCCGGGAACTGACCGAGGACGAGGTCCGCACCCACCACGCCGCGTTCTACGACGCGCTGCTGCCGGACGAGGCGTCCCGAGCGGAGTACACGCTGCCGGTGGAGGCGCTGCTGGCCCCGGCCGAGCACCGGATCTACCAGGTCACGGTCGACCGGATCTGGCTCATCGACACGTCGAGGTGGCTGGAGGACCGCATCGACCGCCGCGTCGAGGTCCCGCTCCCCTGACCCGGGCGAGAGACGAGCCGGTACGAGTCAGCTGCCGGTGCCCGACCCCGACTCGCGGGCCTTGCGGCGCTGTTCCTCGGCGCGTTCGCGGCAACGGCGCAGGAATTCCGCGTCGGCCTCCGGGTCGGTGGCGGCGAAGCGGCCGGGGCGGTCGTACTCCGGGAACCCCGACGCGGTGCGTTCGTGGGCACGCGGCCGGGAGTACGCGCGCACCGGGCGGCCCGCCACCAGCCACGCGATCGAACCGACCAGCGGGAAGAACAGCACGACCAGCAACCACGTGACCCTCGGCAGGTTGCGCGCGTCGCCATCGGCCGTCGTGATGACGTCGACCAGGCAGAACAGCCACAGCCCGAACGTGACCAGCCCGAAGAAACCACCGAAGTACAGCACTTCCGCAAACCCCCCAAGGTCTTCAGCGCCCAGGAGGGTAGCGCACCGGCGGACCGGAAGTGCGTCCGATCCGCCGGTCCGCCGAACTACAGGTCCGCCAACCGCGGCACGAGCGGGGTGGCGACCTCCTCGACCCACGCCGCCGGGGCGTCGCCCGGCGGGACCAGGATCACGGTGTCGATGCCCAGCGCGCCGTAGTCGGCGATGTCGCGCAGGAAGTCGTCGATGGTCTCCACCGTCGGCGCGGGGCGGTAGGTGATGGTCTTGTCGATGGCCGTGAAGTCCCGGCCGAGGCGGTCGCAGTGGGCGCGCAGCACGTCGAGCTTGTGCCGCACCTGGTCCTTGTCGCCGCTGAACAGGTTGCAGGCGTCGGCGTACTGGGCGACCATGCGCAGCGTCTTCTTCTCACCACCGCCGCCGATCATGATCGGGGGACGGCGGATGGGCTGCGGCGAGCACAGGGTCTCGGCGAGCTGGTAGTGCTTGCCCTCGAAGGAGCCGTTGTTCTCCGGGTCCCACATCTGCAGGCAGATCCGGATCGCCTCCTCCAGCCGCTCGAACCGCTCCGACAGCGGCGGGAACGGCACACCCAACCCGAGGTGCTCCCGCTCGTACCAGGCGGCACCGATGCCCAGCTCGACCCGCCCGCCGGACAGCACGTCCACAGTGGACACGATCTTGGCCAGCAGGCCGGGGTGGCGGTAGGTGACGCCGGTGACCAGCAGGCCGAGCTGCACGGCCGAGGTGTGGGCGGCGAGGAAGCCGAGGGTCGAGTAGCCCTCCAGCATCGGGTCGGTGGCCGGCTTGAACATCTCCATCTGGAAGAAGTGGTCCATCACGGAGAGGCGGGCGACCCCGGCGGCGTCGACCGCCTGGCCGACCCTCGCCAACTCGGGCGCGATGCCGGCCGCGCCGTCGGGGACGGTGAATTCGATGACGTGGATTCCCAAGCGCACCCCGCCAGCCTAGGAACTGGAGTGCACTCCAGCACAAGGGGCAACCTGAAGTTCACACGATCCCGAGCTCACCAGGCGTCGGACAGGAACGTCCGGCCCTCGTCCGGATCGGGGTCGTCGCCGGGCCTACGACTCGGCCGCGACCGCCCTGACCAGCGCGGTTCAGGGGACTCGGCGGCGGGCGGCTCGGTCGGCAGGGTGTTCAACGCCGCGATCCGGTCTTCGACGGCGGTCGCCGCCTCGGCCTCCACGCGCGCCCGTTCGGCCGGCGACAGGCGGTGCCACCGCTCCACCAGGTCGCGCACGGGCTGGAGCGCCCGGTCGCTCAACGCCGACGTGCAGAGCAGGTCCCGGCTCGACGCGCGCCCCGCCACCACCTCCCGCGCGAAGTCCGCGACCTCGCCCGAACCGGCCGCCAACTGCGCCGTCCGCGCCTGCTGCGCCCGCACACCGGCCGGCGTCGCCCAGGGGTTCTCCACCGTCACACCGCCGCGTGGTCGTAGGGGGTGCAGGGCCACAGCTTGGCGACCACCTCGCCGTTGCCCACCAGCACCTGCAACGCCGACACCACGACGTGCGCGGCGGCCCGGACGGCGTCGATGGCGCTGGAGATCTCGGACACCGAGAACAGCACCGACACGATCCCGTGCAGCGGGTTCTGCCCGCGCAGGATGCTGATCGCCCCGCCGACGAACGACCCGGCGTTGCGGGTGAGCAGGTCGACCAGGGTGTCCAGCAGGGTGTCCACGAGGATGGTCAGGGCGCTGACCGCGTGGTAGGCCGCGCTCGCGAACTTCTTGATCTGCCCGGCCACCTCGGTCATGAACTCGACGTGCCCCTGGCAGGCGGCGGAGTACTCGGCGAGCCAACTCTCGGCGGCGTTCGCCGCGTTGCCGTCCCACTTGTCCTGCACCAGGTAGCGCCCGCGGTCGACGTTCTCCTTGACGATCGAGTACGCGTAGGCGGTGTCCTCGAAGGCCTGGCCCTGCCGGTAGAGGTTGCTCCAGTCGCCGCCGACCAGCCGGGTGAGCTCCTCGAAGACGTCCCGGTTGGTCAGGGCCCGCATGAGGTCCCGGACGTGCTGGGCGACCGAGCACCGGCCCAGCAGCTCGTCCAGCCGCTGCTCGATGTCCACCGGCCAGCCCTCGGCGACGGCCTTCTCGTCGGGTTGCGTCGGCACGCCCGGGTAGGGGCGCGACGGGTTCGCCGGGTCGGCGGCCGGGTCGCGGCCCTCGTCGAAGGTCGCGTCGGGGGCGACGACGTCGTCCTCGTCCAGGCGCGTGGGCGTGGCGCCGGGGTAGGTGCCGTCCAGCCGGACCACCTCGGCCCGGTCCACCCGCACGTAGTACTCGGCGAGCTTCTCGAACTCCGCACCGGACGCGTTGGCGAGGTCGGCGCCGTGCCGGGTGTTGGCCTCGCCGAGCCGCTGGACCTGGTTCAGCGGCTCGTTGAGCAGCCCCAGCAGCCCTTCCTGGTACCCCTCGGGCCGTCGGTGCTCCAGCTCCTGCACGAACCGGCCGATCGCCTCGCCGTTGCGGGCGACCAGTCGCCCCAGGCCCGCCACGGACGGCGGGTCCACCACGAATCCGGCCATGTCGGCTCCCCTCGACGCCGGGCGCAGCCTAACCACTACTCGGTCATGGCGGACCAGAACGCGGCCTCGTACGCGTCGACCATGCGCGCCGCGCGCAGCAGCTCCACGGGGTCGTCGCCGGCGTCCAGACCCCGCGCCACCACGTCCGCGGCCTGGTCCAGCACCTCCTGCGGCGTCTCGGCGAAGAACCGGAAGTGCGCCACCGCCCGGTCGGTGAACCCGTGCGCCTGGAGCGCGTCCGCGAGCCGCGCGTACGTCCCGCCGGACTCCTCCACGTTCACCAGCAACGCCAGCGGCACCGCCCCGCGCGGCCCGAAGACCGCCGTCCGGGCGAGGAACGCCGGGTAGGCCTGGGCGAGCGGCCGGGGCTCGTGCGCCCGCAGGTCCTCCGCGCTCGCACCGACCGCCGCGCCGAAGTCGAGCAGCAACGCCAGGGCTTCGTCCTCCGCCCCGGCCATGGCCGGGAACAACGGCTCCGGGAACCGCGCCGCCAGCAGCGCGAAGCTCTGCCGGTCGCTGGACACCAGGTGGAACAGCTCCCCGGCCAGCGCACGCAGCCGCGCGGTCTCCACCGGACCGCCCTCGACCGACTCCAGGAACCGGTTCGGCGCCTTCACCAGGGCCTGCCGCCCCCGCGCCACCAGGTCCTCGACCCGCTCGTCCACGCTCATCCCCTCTCCGACCGGGTGCGCCGCACGGAGACCCGGGTCGACGGTCCGGGTGCCGGTTCGGCGATCCACGGTCCCTCGATCGACGGGTCGAGCACGCCGTCCTCCAGCCACGTGTAGGTGTCGTCCAGCACCCGCGCGGCGAGCGCGGAGTCCTTCTCGTCGGTGTTGACCCACAGCCGGTCCCACAGCTGCGCGATCCGCCGCCGGGACTGGGCGCAGAACGCGTCGGCCAGCTCGACCGCCGTCCCGCCCAGCTCCCGGGCGCGCACGCAGGTCACGCTCATCGCGTACAGCTCGGCGGCGATGTCCACCACCCGGCCCACGAACAGCTGCCGCTCCAGCACCGCATCACCCCACCGCTTGCGCCCGCGGTCGAGGTGCCGGGCCAGCTCGCGGGCGGTGTCCGCGGCGAACCCCACGTGCCCGTTCAGTTCGCCGAAGTCGGTCTCGCCGGCGGGCGCCTCGTCGGGGGTGTCGGTGTCGCCCAACGCGTCGGAAGCGATGAACACCCGCAGCGCCTCGGTCGAGCCGTCGAAGATCCGCCCGATCCGCACGTCCCGCAACAGCTGCTCGACCGGCACACCGCGTTCACCGCGGGCAGCGGCGGACTCGGCGGTCTCGTACCCCCGCCCGCCGCGGACCTGCACCAACTCGTCGGCGACCCGCCAGACCTGCTCGGAGGCGAACAACTTCGCCAACTCGGCCTCGGCCCGCGTGTCCGCCCCGGCGTCGGCCCGCCGCCCGGACACCTCGACGATCGCCTCCAACGCGAACGCGGTGGCCGCGATGAACGCGATCTTGGCGGCGACGGCCTCGTGCGCACCGATCGGCTTGTCCCACTGCACCCGCACCCGCGACCACTCGCGAGCGATCTTGAGACTCCACTTGGCCGCCGCCGCGCACACCGCCGGCAACGACAGCCGCCCGGTGTCCTGCGCGGCCAACGCGACCTCCAGCCCGTTGCCCTCCGGCCCGATGCGCCGGTTGTCGGCCACGAAGACCTCGTGCAGCCGCACGACCCCGTTCTCCAGGCCCTTCAACCCGAGGAACGAACTCCGGTGCTCGACGGTGACCCCTGGGGCGTCCGCCTCGACCACGAACGCCGACATCCCCTCCACCCCGGGAATCACCGCCATGACCACCAGCAGGTCGGCGATCGTGCCGTTGGTGACCCAGAGCTTGAGCCCGTCCAGGAGGTACCCGCCGGCGGTGGGCGTGGCGGTGGTGCGCATCCGGAAGGGGTCGTTGCCGATGTCCGGTTCGGTCAGCGTGAACGCCGAGATCTCGCGCGCGCACCGGGGCAGCAACTCGCGCTTCTGGTCGTCGGTACCGAACAGCAGCAGCGGCTGGGTCAGCCCGATCGCCTGGTGCGCGGCGAGCAACTCCCCCAGCGAGGAGTGCGCCGAACCGACCACCATCAACGCCCGCAGGTAACACAGCCCCGACAACCCGAGCCCGCCGTACTCCCGCGGCAACTTGATGGCGAACGCCCCGAGCTCCCGCAGCCCGTCCACCACCTCGTCCGGGATCCGATCCTCCCGCTCGATCTGCACCCCGGACACCTTCAGCCGGCAGAAATTTTTAATTCGCTGAAGGAAAATTTTCTCCTCTGTGGTGAGGTCGGCCCAGGAGCCGGCACCGACGCCCACGCCGGGACTCCCGCCCACCGCCGAAACGTCACCACCAGCGGAGACATCGGCCGAGGCCAGAACACCGCCCGCACCGAAACCGTCATCCCCCACGAAACGCCCACCCGCAGCCCGAGCGCCGCCCGCAGCGGAACCGCCGCCCGCAGCTTGGGCGCCGCCCGCAGTGGGAGTGTCACCCACCGCGCAAACGTCACCCGCACCGGGAACGTTGGCCGTAGGTCGCTCCAACAGGTCGAGCCGCAGTCGGCCACGGAAGAGCTCTCTGCCGAAACTCGGTCTGGTCACCGTCGCCTCTCCCCTCGGGACTCGGACCGAGCCCCGTCCGCTCAGGACTTCGCTTCAGCGCTCTCGTCGTCGGAGGCCCACTGCTGCGCGCCACCGGTCGGCGGCACGTGCCGCAGCCGGGTCGCTGCCACCACCGCACCCACCGCCGCCACGACGGCCGCGATCAGCGCCCCGGTGTTGAGCCCGCTGGTGAACGCGGCCCGCGCGGTCTCCAGCACCGGCCCACCCAGTTCGCCGGACACCCGCCCGGCCACCGCCACCGCACCGTCCAGGCTGTCCCGGGCAGCCGCCGCGTCCTCGGCACCCAGCCCGTCCGGCAGCACGACCCCGCCCCGGTACACGGCCACGCCGATGCTGCCGATCAAAGCCACACCCAGCGACAGCCCGAGGTCGTTCGCGGTGGTGCTCAACCCCGACGCCGCACCCGCCTTCTCCGGCGGCACGGACCCGACGACCAGTCCGGTGGTCAACGCCATCGCCGGGTTCACCGCCGGGTACAGCACGATGAAGCCCGCGATCAGCAACGGCAGCCCCGCCGTGCTCTCGACCTGCGTCAACATCAGGTAGCCGACCACCTGCACCGCCAACCCACCCGCGATGATGAACCCGGGCCGCACCCGCCGCGCCAGGATCGGCGTCGTCATCGACACACCCACCAGCACCAGGGCGGCGGGCAGGATCGCCAGGCCGGTCTGCAACGGCGACAGCTCCGCCACCAGTTGCAGGTACTGCGTGAACATCAGGTACATGCCACCCATGGCGAGTGCCGCCAGGACGTACACCGCCAGCGCCCCCGACACCGTCCGGTTGGCGAACAGCCGGACGTCGAGCAACGGCACGTCGATCCGCAACTGCCGCAGCACGAACCACACCCCGACCCCGACGCCCACGACGATCGCCACCAACGCCTCCACCAGCGAGTCGTCCTTGGCCAACGCCTTCACGCCGTAGATCAACGGCAACAACGCCACCAACAACAGCACGACGCTCACCACGTCAAGCCGCCCGGCTCCGGCGTCCTTGTGCTCCGGCAACACGAACGGCGCAGCCACGGCCACCAACGCCATCACCGGCACCGCGACCAGGAACGTGGCCCGCCAGGAGAACACCTCGAGCAGCAGCCCGGACAACAACGGCCCCAACGCCACACCAACGGAGATCCCGGCCGCCCACGCCCCGATCGCCACACCACGCTGCTTGGCGTCCAGGAACATCGAGAAGATCAGCCCCAACGTAGCCGGCATGACCGCAGCAGCGGCAACCCCGAGCACGGCCCGCCAAAAGATCATCATCGACGGATCGGTCGTGTACGCGGCCACCACCGACACCACGGCAAACACCGCCGACCCCACCGCAAGCAACCTGCGACGCCCGACCCGATCGCCGAGCGTGCCCATCGCGACGAGGAAGCCCGCCATCAGGAACCCGTAGATGTCGACGATCCACAGCATCTGCGTGCCGTCAGGGTGCAGGTCGGCAGCGATGTGCGGAATGGCGAGAAACAAGATCGTCAACATCATGAACAGCAGCAACGAGGGCAACACCAACAGCCCCAGCCCCACCCACTCCCGCCGCCCAGCCCGCGCCGGCGCTTGGTTCCCGGTGGCCATGACCCATCCCTTCACGAGGCGGTGATACCCAAGGGGGGTATCAAGCTAGCGGCCCTGAACATACAGGGAGGGGGTATCGCACCGCACCCCACAACCACCACCCATCCCCAACCCTGCGGTAACTCCCAACTAGAGCCCGAGACACACACCCAGCACCGCCACCCCTGCCCCACTCCTGCCCCACCCCGGCGCCACCACCCCTGCCCCACCCCCGCGCCACCACCCCTGCGCCGAAGGCGCACGCCGCTGGGCTAATGAGCCACGAGAAGGGCCTCGGTTTCTTTCCCCCGTACGGCCTGGGCGCAGCCCAACCACGCTTTCCCCGTATTTGCAACCACGCTTCACCGGTTGCAAATACGGGGAAAGTGTGGTTGCCTCCGGCAGGCCGTACGGGGGAAAGAAACCGACGCCCTTCCCCCCCGGGGGCCTGCCCAGCGGCGAGCGTCGCTTTTGCTCTTCTCGCTTTTGCTCTTCTCGCTTTTGCTCTTCTCGCCTTTGATCTTTCGCCTTTACTCTTCTCGCTTTTGCTCTTCTCGCCTTTGCTACAGCGCCGGACGAGCCGTGATCAGCGACAACGGCCCAGCCGCCCCATGCCCCACCGACTCCACCACAAACCCGGTCTCCCCCAACAACCCCCGGAACTGCCCCTCCGTCCGCTCCCGCCCCCCAGCCGTCACCAGCATGTTGATGTCCGTGTAGAACATCACCGGGTTCGCAGTATCAGCCGCATCCGGCAACACCGACCCCACGATCAACAAAGTCGCCCCCTCCGGCATCGACGCCCGAACCGTGCGCAACAACCGCCGCGCGCCATCGTCGTCCCAGTCCTGGAAGACGCTCTTGATGATGTAAAGGTCCCCGCCACCCGGCACCGACGCGAAGAAGTCCCCGGCCACGACCTCGCACCGGTCGGACACGCCCGCCGCCCCGAGCACGCCCGCCGCCTCGGCGACGCCGGCCGCGCTGTCGAAGCACACGCCGGTCAGGTGGGGGTGCGTCCCCAGGATCGCGGCCAACAGGGTCCCGTCACCGCCGCCGACGTCGACCACCCGGCGCACCGCCGAGAAGTCGTACCCGTGGGCGACCAGCCCGGCAGACACCCGCGACTCCTGCCCCATGGCCACGTTGAACAGGGCCGACAGCTCGGGGTTCTCCGCCAGGTGCACGTAGATGTTCTTGCCGTGCACGTGG
This sequence comes from Saccharothrix variisporea, assembly GCF_003634995.1. Lineage (GTDB taxonomy): Bacteria > Actinomycetota > Actinomycetes > Mycobacteriales > Pseudonocardiaceae > Actinosynnema > Actinosynnema variisporeum. Next base: position 3,907,442 of record NZ_RBXR01000001.1, read on the forward strand.
TCGAAGGCGCACTCGCCGGTATCGATGGTGTGCTTCACCTGCTGCCACGACGAGAACAGGGTCGGGTTGGTGAAGAACCTGGTGAACGCCCACAGCGAGTCCGGTGAATCAACCCGCAACTGCTCGCCCACCTCCGTCAACGCGAACGTGTCGGGCGTCGGCTCGGCGAACAACCCGATGGCCACCAACGTGCGCAGCAACCGGTGCAGGGAGGGCGCGTGCGTGCCGGTCGCCGCCGCCAGGTCCGCGCTCGCGGTGACGCCCGCGTGGATGTGGTCGGCCAACCGCAGCTCCGCGGCCAGGGCGAGGGCCTGCGAAGCCATGTACCCGCCAATCACCTCGATCAACGCGGCACGGTTGCGGATCTGGTCGGTGCGGGTGGGCAGGGTGCTGGTCATCGGACATGCCTTTCACTGGAGGTGAGGGGGTGTCGGACCCACACGTTGGGTTCGAGGTAAACGGCCTGGTCGTGGACGACGTCCACCTGAACCGGGGTCAGCGCGCCCGGCACGACGACCGGGCCGCTGGTGTCGAAGGGAAGTCCGGTCCACTCGCGCCACTGCGCGAGGCTGCCGGAGATGGTCATGGAAACCGGGCACACCTTGAGCACCGCGGCACCCGCCCGAACGTGCACGCGCAGCCACGGGTCGGTCGGCAGCCCGTCGTCCCGCACCCGCGCCGCGTACTCGACCATCGGGACGTGCGGCTCGTGGTGCTTGGCGCTGGGCCGAACCGGGACTACTACGTCCCGAAACCCATGTGCCCGAGCGTTGTCAGCCACGGCCCCCAGCGTGAACGCAGACAGGTTCTGCGCACGCTTACCAGGCACCACAGCCACTTCCAGCGCACACAACGTGGTCAACGTACGACCGTCATACGTGTCCATCATGCTCAGCTTCAGAGACGCATCCCACCCGTTGTCGGGCAACGACCCCACCAGCCCGTCCCACGCGAACGGCACACTGGCCGCCCGTGCGACCACGGTGTCGTCGTCCTCCACCACAACGATCTGGTGCTGCGGGTACGTATCAAACGCCCACCCGATCAACATGGGCTCCGGCGCGATGTAAGGCGGCCACTCGGCCTCCATGTACAGCATGGCGTCCGTGAGGTCCGGCCGCTCCTTGAGCGTCACAACGCGCATCTCGTCACGCTGCCAAACTGCGAGCAGGCAGAGCGTGCGCCGGCATCTCGCCGCTCTCGGAACCATGAGCCCGAAGCAACGCGAGGTACTCCGCACGCGGCACGGGCACAGCACCGATGAGCTTCGCGTGCTCGCCGTCGTGCTGGACGTCGACCGCCACGCCGCCGCTCTCCGCGACCCGCCGCACCAGGCACGCCACCGCGACCTTCGCCGCCCCGCTGCGCTTGGTGAATTGGGAGTCCGCGCTGAACACGCCACCGATCCGCACGCCGAACGTGCCGCCGACCAGCTCGTCGCCCTCCCACACCTCGACGCTGTGCGCGTGCCCGGCCTCGTGGAGGGACACCAACCCCCGCACCAACCGATCCGTCAACCACCGCGGTTCGCGACCAACCCGACAGTGCATCACGACCTGCTCGAAGGACGCGTTCAACGTCGTGGTCCACTCGACCTTGTTGCGCAGCTGCTGCCGCAGGCTCCGCTGCACGCGCAGCCGGTCCACGAAGATCACCGGCCGCGGGTCGGGCGAGCACCACGCCACCCCGTGAGGATCGTCCCCGACCGCGGGCACGTCCCCGTACGCGAACTCGTTGACGATCTTCTGCTCCTCGGTGTCCGCCGGGAACGGGTACAGCCCGTGCCGGTAGGCGTCCAGCAGCACCGCCGGCGACAGGTCGTCCCGGAACACCACCGGCCCTTCGGCGGGCGCGTCGCCCAAGCTCAGGAAGTCCCAGGACATCACGCCGCCCCGAGGAACTCGATGGCCGTCAGGTAACCGATGTAGCGGTCCAGCATGGCCGCGTCGACCGGCGGGATCTCGATGCCGCTGCCGCGCAGCGCCTCGGTCACGTTGGCCTGGGTGAACACCGGGAACGTCGTCTCCAGGTACATCTCGGCCACGCTCATGGACCCGGCCGCGCACCGGTCGATGAACAGCGGCGCGAACGGGGTCATCGGGTGGTCGGGCTGTTCGACGGCGATGCGCACCATCTCGTCCAGCCACTCGCTCCACGACACCTCGCGCACGTCGTGCCCGTGCGCGCGCAGCCGGTCCACCAGCACGGAGATGTTGACCTTGCCCGCGTTCGTCAGGTGGTAGACCTCCCCACCGGGCAACGACTTCGATGCGATGTGGGCGACCGCCGCCGCGAACACGTCGACCGGCGTGTAGTCCAACGGCAGTTCCGCGACGGGCGCGGTCCCGGTGTCCACCACGAACTTCTTCATCGCGCACATCTCGGTGGCGATGTTCCACGCCCCGTTGACCCGGTCGCCGGAGATGTCCGCCGCCCGGTACACCGCGACCGGCAGACCGCGCTCGGACGCCTTCCGCAGCAGAGCCTCCGCGACCCACTTGCTCTCGACGTATCCCACGGACAGGTGGTCCGCGTACCCCAGCGGAGTGGTCTCGGTGACGTGTCGGACACCGGCCGTGCCGAAGCCCGCGATGACCGCCATCGTGGACGTGTAGTGCACCGGGATGTTCCGATACCGCGCGGCCATCCGGATGATCTCGCGGGTGCCGTCCACGTTGGCGGGCTTCATGTGCGAGTACGGGTAAATGAAGTTCACCCGCCCGCCCGGGTGGTGGATGACGTCCACCGTGCGGGCCAGCCGGTCGAAGTCCTCTTCGGACAGCCCCAGGCCGGGGTCCCCGAGGTCGCCGGGCACGGCCACGATCCGCGACCGGTACCGGCCGAGGTCGTCGCCGAAGTAGTGCACGGCGTTGGCCTGCACCCGGCTCAGACCGCGCTCGGCGTCGCCGGCGCGGACCAGGCAGTGCACGGTGGCGCTGGTCTTCTCCAGCAGCTCCCGCAGCAGGTAGATGCCGAGGAAACCGGTCGCGCCGGTGAGGAACACGTGCTGCGGGTCCTGCCAGTTCACCGGGTCCTCGACCTCGCGCCGGACCTCGACGTCCAGCTCCGACTCGGCCGCGAAGTCGACCTTGCGGCGGGTGTCGTCGCCGGCCAGCGTGCCCTCGCGGGCCGCGCGCACGGCACGGGCGAAGCTGCGCAGGGTGGCGTCCTCCAGCAGCAGCCGGATCAGCGGCCGGACCTGCGTGATCAGCACGCCCAGCGAGCCGCGCACTTTCGCCATCAGCTCGGCGGCGAGGATGGAGTTGCCGCCCAGCTCGAAGAAGTTGTCCTCCGCCGACACCCGGTCGACCTTGAGCACCTGCCGCCACAGCCGGGCGACCCCGCGCTCCACCAGGTCCACGGGGGCGTCCTCGACCGTCTCGCGGACCGCGACCTCCGGTGCGGGCAGCGCGGCGAGGTCCACCTTGCCGTTGGTCTTCAACGGCAACTCCGGCAGGGCCACGAACGCCGTGGGCACCATGTAGTCGGGCAGGTGGCGACCCGCGAACTCGCGCAACTCCTTGCCGTCCACCGGGCGAGAGGACGTGAAGTAGGCGGCGAGCCGCTTCTGGCCGTGGGTCTCGTAGGCGGTGACGGCGACCGTGTCCACGGCGTCGTGGGCCGCCAGCGTGGCCTCGACCTCGCCGGGCTCGACGCGGAAGCCGCGGATCTTGAGCTGGCGGTCGATGCGGCCCAGCACCTCGACGTGCCCGTCCGCGGTCCACGCGCCCAGGTCGCCGGTGCGGAACATCCGGCCGCCGGTGAACGGGTCGCGCCGGAAGCGGTGGTCGGCGTCCTCGGTGAGGTAGCCGCGTGCCACGCCGAAGCCGCCGATGTGGATCTCGCCGCGCTCGGCGGGGTTGCCGTGCTCGTCCAGGACGTGCACGACGGTGCCGGGCAGCGGCGCGCCGACCGGGGCCGCGCCGCGCTCGGGCAGCACGTCGGCGGTCAGGTCCGCCACGCACGAGGTGATCGTGGTCTCGGTGAGGCCGTAGGCGTTGACCAGGCGCACGCCGGGCATGAGGTCCAGCGCCAGGCGGCAGTCCTCGGCGTTGACCGCCTCGCCGCCCACGATGACCAGCCGCACCGGCAGCTCGCCGGCGCCGCGCTCGACCTCGGACAGGAACCGCCGCCAGTACGCCGGGGTCAGGTCCATGACGGTGATCCCGTGCCGGCGCAGGCGTTCGGGCAGTTCGCTGGGCGCCCACACGGTTTCCGGCAGCACCAGGGTCGCGCCGGCCAGCAGCGCGGTGGTGATCTGCTCGATGGAGGTGTCGAAGGACAGCGCGCCGAACTGGAGCACGTGGTCGTCGGGCGTGATGCCGTACCGGCCTTCGAGCTGCGCGCACAGGTAGCTCAGCGACTCGTGCTCGACCACGACGCCCTTCGGCGTGCCGGTCGACCCCGAGGTGTAGATGATGTACGCCGCGTCCGCGCCGTGCACGGCCACCGGCACGGCGGTCGGGGCGTCGGTCCCGGCGTCCGGGGTGACCGCCGTGACCGGTAGGTCGGCGAAGCGGGTGACGTCGTGGGTCAGGACGATGCCGCAGCCGGTCTCCTTGACGAACGCCTCGACGCGGCCGTCCGGCGCGCTCGGCTCGACCGGGAGGTACGCGGCGCCGGCCTTCCAGATCGCGAGCAGGCTCACGATCGCGTCGACCGAGCGCTCCAGGTGGACCATGACGACCGAGTCGGGGCCGGCGCCGTGGCCGACGAGGACGCGGGCGAGGCCGTTCGCACGGCGCTCCAGCTCCGCGTAGCCGATCCTCGCGTCGCCGTGGACGACCGCCGCCCGGTCGGGTTGCGACGCGGCACGGGTGGCGAACAGTTCGTGGACACGCGGTTGCCTACGGATGTTCATGGGTTCCCTCGGGGTGCCGCCGAATTTCTCGATAACGGCGACATTACCGACGGATTCCGGTTCCCCCGACTACCAGAACGAGCGTTCCTCAGCTCGGGTTCCCGCACCGGTGACTACTCAACAAGGTAGTCGGGAAGGCGATGTCGAACCGCGCTGGAATCGCACTGGAAAACGGCCGGCGGACCGGTCGCGCGCCGATCAGGCCATCGCGGGGACGTGCCGCACGAGTTCGGCGCGCGAGTTGATGCCCAGGCGCCGGAACAGGCCGCGCAGGTGGTAGTTCACCGTGTGCGGGGACAGCCGGACGCGGGTCGCGATCTGCCGGTTGGTCATGCCCTCGGCGACCAGTCGCGCGATGGCCCGCTCGACACCGCTGAAGGTGTCCCACGCCTGGTTGGACTCGGGCGGTTCGCCCAGGTCGGCGCGGTCGCGCCGGGCCAGCGCCGCCGCCCACGGGTCGGTGTGCACGACCGCGGCCAGGGCGGCGGGGTCCTTCTCCAGCAACGCCCGCGCGTGCGCGGCGGCGGCCACCACGGTGGGCACGGCGGGGTTGGCGGCGGCCAGCCCTTCGGCGCGGGCGACCACGCGGCGGGCCAGGTCCGGGTCGTCGGCGGCGGTGGCGGTGCGCACCAGCCACGCGGCGGCGGCCGGTTCGGCGACCAGCAGCTCCACGCCGGTGGGTGCGGTCACGCCGGTCGAGGCGGCCGCGGCGGCGGCTCGTTCCGGCCCGTACCGGCGGGCGGTGACCAGCAGCGACACCCAGTCGTGCAGGACCGAGCGGACCGAGTGCCCCGGGACGGTCTCGGCGAGCAGGGCCGCGGCGCGGTCGACGTCACCGGTCCGCAGCGCCACCGCCGCGAGCACCGCGTGGGCGTGCGGGTTCAGCAGGAGGACGCCGCTCGTCCGGCAGGCGGCGATCCCGCGTTCGGCCAGGGCGGCAGCCTCCTCCAGACGGCCCTCGACCAGCAGCAACGCGGCCTCCACGATGTCCACGCAGCCGCCGTAGCTGTCGCGCTCGCCGGGTCCGAGGTCGTCGCGGGTGGCGCGGAGCAGGGCGTGGGCCTCGTCCAGGCGGCGCAGGCTGCCGAGCTTGTCGGCCAGCGCGAGCCGCTGCCACAGCCGCCAGTGCGGCACCCGGCTCTCCTGCGCCCGCGCCAGGTGCAGCGACTCCGCGACCAGCCCGCGCCGCCACTTCAGGTTCGACAACACCAGTGCCGCCACAGCCGCACCGGCGGCCCCCCGCTCCCCCGCCGACACCGCTTCGGCCACGCCGTCCGCACGCCGGTCCCCCGCCAGGACCGCTTCCGCCACACCCCCCACACGCCGGTCCCCCGCCAGGACCGCTTCCGCCGCGCCCTCCGCACGCCGCTCCCCAACCAGGACCGCTTCCGCCACGCCCTCCGCACGCCGGTCCCCCGCCAGGGCCAGGGCGGCGAGCCGGGTGGCCGTGGCTTCGTCGGCCAGGCGGCCGGAGGCGGCGTGCACCCGCTCGGCGGCGGCTCGCGCACCGGTCGCATCGCCCTTGAGCAGCAGCAGGTTCGCGAGCAGCCCGTGCAGGTCGTCGGCGTACCGCGCGGCACCGGGCCGGGCCAGCGCCCCGCGCACCAGGGCCAGCGAGCGGGTCAGCTCGTCGGCCGACCGGTCCGCCGCGACCCGCCGCCCGAGCAGCCGGTCGCAGTCGGCCGTCACGGCGTCCCGCAGCACCCCGGGCATGGCCGCCAGGACCGCCGACCACACCGCCTCGTGCCGGAACCGCAGGTCGTCGCCGTCCCATTCGAGCACGTCGGCATCCAGCAACGCCTCCACCGCGCCCAACAGCTGGGTGACCCGCTGCCCGGTCAGCTCGGCGAGGTCCGCGACCCGGCACGTCCGCCCCACCACCGCCGCCACCTGCACCAACGTCCACGCGCCGGGGGTATCGCGCAAGCGGTCGCGCACACGCGCCGGGTCGTCTCCAGCACGGAGCCCGCCGCCGCGATTCCCACCGCCGGGACTCCCGCCGCTGCGATTCCCGCCGCCGTCGTGCACGCGCGCGGGGTCGTCGCCGGTCCCCTCCGCACTTCCGTCCCCATGGCGCACACCGTCATCGTGCATTCGCGGCCCGCGCGGCTCAACACCCCTTACCCGGCGGTGGTCCGCGCGATTACCGGGAAATAGGCGGAACCGGCCGTTCCCGACTACCCACCCGGTTACCCGGGTTTGTTTGGATCTGCCGCGACGGCACAGCGGGAAATTCAGGCGTGAAATGGAGTCCACATGATCGAGGGGCGCGTCCGCGACGTGATCGCATCGGTGTTCTCGGTCCACCCGGACGAGCTGCCCGCGCGGCTCGACCCGGACACCCTGCCGGGGTGGACCTCCCTGCGCCAGGTCCAGCTCGTGCTGGCGCTGGAGCGGGAGTTCGGCGTCGAGGTGGACCCGGTGCTCGTCCCGGACCTGGTGTCCGAGCGGGCGATAGTCGAGATGCTCGCGGAGGCGGCGGCATGAACGGCACGTTCTACGCCAACCTGCGGACCGTCTACGACGTCATCGGGTTCCACGGCTGGCAGCGGCCCGACCACGTGGCCGTGATCTGCGAGGACCGCCGGGTCACCTACGGCGAGCTGGCGCGGTGGAGCAACCGCACCGCCAACGCCCTGCGCGCGCGCGGCGTCCGGCCCGGCGACCGCGTCGCCTACCTGGGCAAGGAGTCCGAGCGGTACTACGAGGTGCTGTTCGCGTGCGCCATCGCGGGCGCGGTGGTGGTGCCGATCAACTGGCGGCTGACGCCGGCCGAGATCCACCACATCCTGCTCGACTCCGGCACGACCGTCCTGTTCGCCGACGACGTCACGGTGACCGATGGTCTGCACGGGCTGCCGGAGCTGCGGCACGTCGTGCCGATCGCCGCGCTGCCCGAGTGGCGCGGCGCGGACGACACCGACAGCGACCCCACGTGGTCGCCGGACCACCCCGCGGCGCAGGTCTACACGAGCGGCACGACCGGCAACCCCAAGGGCGTCGTCCTGGCGCACCGCAGCTTCTTCGCCGTGAAGGCGGCACTGGCGGCGGCCGAGCTGGACTGGATCGACTGGCGGGCCGACGACGTCAGCCTCATCGGCATCCCCGGGTTCCACATCGGCGGGCTGTGGTGGTCGATCCAGGGGTTCGGCGCGGGCATCACGATGGTGTCGGTGCCGGTGTTCGCCGGGAACCAGGCCGTGCGGCTGGTGCGCGAGCTGGGCATCACGACGGCGTGCGTGGTGCCGGCGCAGATGCAGATGATGCTGGCCCCGCCCCGGCCCCGCCGCGAGGACTTCACCACGCTGCGCAAGGTCGTCTACGGCGGGTCGCCGATCTCCGAGGCGCTGCTGGCGCGGTGCCTGGACACGTTCGACTGCGAGCTGGCCCAGATCTACGGGCTGTCCGAGAGCGGCAACACGGCCGTGTGCCTGCCGCCGTCCGAGCACGTCGTGGGCAGCGCGCGGATGCGGGCCGCCGGCCGGCCGTACCCCGGGGTGGACGTCAAGATCGTGGACCGGGACGGGGACGTCCTGCCGCCCGGCGCGGTCGGCGAGGTGTGCCTGCGGTCGCCGGCGGCGATGCTGGAGTACTGGGGCCTGCCCGAGGCGACCGCGGAGACGCTCGTGGACGGCTGGCTGCACACCGGTGACGCCGGTTTCCTGGACGACGGCTACCTGTTCATCCAGGACCGCATCAAGGACACGATCATCGTGGCCGGGGAGAACGTCTACCCGGCCGAGATCGAGAACGCGCTGGCCGCGCACCCGGACGTGCTGGAGGTCGCCGCGGTCGGCGTGCCCAGCGCGCACTGGGGCGAGGTCGTGCACTGCTTCGTCGTGCCGCGCGCCGGCGCCTCGGTGGAGACCCGCTCGCTCACCGGTTTCCTGCGCGGACGCATCGCCGACTTCAAGCTCCCGTCGAGCTACGAGCTGCTCGACGCGCTGCCCCGCAACCCCAGCGGCAAGATCCTGCGCCGCGAGCTCAGGGAGCGGTTCTGGCAGCACCTCGACCGCCGCGTGGCCTAACCCGCCTGCGGAAACCCCTTACCACACTTCACGACAGGCGGAGTCCCATGCGCATCTCCTTGCGACACAACAGCGACTACCAGGCCCTGCGGACCGGTGACCCGACCCGGATAGCCCTGGACTACTCGGAGGACCCGACCGTCGTCGCCCGGTCCCTGCCCCGCAGGCCGGCCGGCGAGCGCAAGACCGTGCTCCTGCTGGGGGCCAACGGTTTCGTCGGCATGCACCTGCTGCGCGAACTGCTGCTCGACACCCGCGTCGGCAAGGTGTACGCGCTGGTGCGGCCGAAGGGCGACCAGACCGGCGAGTCCCGCATCGCCCGCACGGCCCGCAAGTACAAGATGGCGTTGCCTTCCTCGGACAAGCTGGTCGTCTTCGAGGCCGGGTACGTCGAGCCGCAGCTGGGCCTGGACGACGCCCGGTACGAGGAGCTGCTGACGTCGGTCGACGTCGTCATCGACGCGGCCGGTGCGACCACGCACGAGTACCCGTACTCCCGGTACCGGGCGGAGAAGGTCGTGCCGACCGTGGCGCTGGCGGAGTTCTGCCTGAACCGGCGGTTCAAGACGCTGCACGTGATCGGCTCGGTCGGCAGCGAGGTCTACAAGCGGCGCATGGACTTCCGGCGCACCAGCTTCTTCTTCCAGGGCTACAGCCGGATGAAGTTCGTCGTGAAGCACTTGGCGCTGCGCGCGAACCGCGACGGCGTGCCCGTGCACCTGTACCAAGCGCCGTTCGCCCTGGGTGGTCCGCTGACGTCGTTCAAGGACCCGGGGATGGAGTACTCGTTCTGGAACATGATCTGGCACATGGTGCAGCAGGGCCAGACGTGGGAGTCCGAGGCCAGGATCCCCATGGTCGCCGGCGACGTCCTGGCCCGCACGGTCCTGGACAACGCCCTCTCGGAGACCCCACGGGCGATCACCTACCCGGTCACGCCGGTCACGAACGCCGACCTGGCGGCCCGCTTCAACCTGCGAACCGTGCCGTGGCGCGACTTCCGCCGGGGTTTGATCCGCGCCAACCGGGTCCGCCTGGCCGAGGTCGACTGGAAGCACCCCTTCACCAGCACCGCCCGAGCCCGCCAACGAGCAGCCTTCATCCGCTCCCTGTTCCCGAGGTGCCTCCCGACCGCCCTGACGAACATCGACACGGCCGCCCACACCACCCCGATCGTGGTGGGCGCGGACCTGACCCCGATCGACGTCCTGGAAGCCAACGCCCGCAACATCCGCAAACTGGCCAAGGACCTCCCCCCGGAACCCACCCGAGAGTCCCTGGCCCCGGCCCACGCCACCACCCCTCTCCCCACCGCGGCCTAACTCCCACCGCGCCGGGCGACCCACCCGACCACGCCGGGTGTCCCACCGGCCGCGCCGGACCACCGCCCCGGCGTCACCACCACCGTTCGAGCCCGGGCAGGGCACCCACCCCGCCCGGGCTCAACCACACCAGGAACCTCACCGCCCGGAATTGTCGTACCCACGTGGGACAATGGAAGCGGGGGCCGGAGGCCACACCTCGCGCACGCGCGAGGGGGCGGAGCAGCTCTCTTGCGGCGCGACGGGCTGGGCCAACGTGGGAGCGGGCGAGGTGTCGCCGGGTGAGTGCCGCCCGGCGAGTCGCCGGAGCCAGCGAGTCGCCGCGAGCGGGCGTGGACGGTCGAGGTGTGCGGGCTTCGGCGGGCGGCTGGGTGGGCCGCGCGCCCGGTGGGCGGCGCGGCTATCGAGGGTGGCGTGGCTTTGGAGGCTGGCGCGGGTTGGGCTGGTGGTTGGCTGCTTGAGCGCTTGGGCGCGGCCTCCGGCCCCCGCTTCCATTGTCCCACGCGGGTACGACAATCCCAGGCGTGCGCGCGCGACAAACCCAGCCGTGCGCACGCCAAACCCAGCCGTGCGGCAGCCCAAGGGGCGAGGTCGGAAGCCGGCCTCGCCCCTCGCTACCAGCTCACGCCACAGGACGCAGGCCCACCCGCTCGCCCAACGAATCCAACCGCTCCAGCACCGCCGCCGCGATGCCGTCCGCGTCCAACCCGTACCCGCTCAACAGCTGCTCCCGGCTCCCATGCGGCACGAACGCCGAAGGCAGCGCGCAAGTACTCGCGCAAGTGTCACTACCGGCCGCCGCAAGCGCTTGCGCCAAACGTCCGCCCAAAGAGCCGGCAGCAACGGTGTCCTCGACCGCCACCACCAACCGGTGCCCAGCCGCCATCTCCACCAGAGCCGGGTCCAAGGGCGTGGTCCAGCGCGGGTCCACCACAGTCACCTGCACGCCCCGCGCCGCCAGCGCATCCGCCGCCGCCAGGCACTCGCCGGCCAGTGCACCGACGCCCACCAGCAGCACCCGGGCCTCGGGCGCGAACCGCAGCACGTCGACACCACCGACCCGGCGCACCGCGGGAACAGCCGGACCGACCGCCGCCTTCGGGTACCGCACGACCGTCGGACCGGTGCCGTCCTCGACCGCCTCGCGCAACAAAGCACGCAACGCCTCCGCGTCCCGAGGCGCGCCAATCCGGATCCCGGGCACGACCGGCAGCACGGACGCGTCCCACATCCCGTGGTGGCTCGCGCCATCGGGTCCGGTGATCCCCGCCCGGTCCAGCACGAACGTCACGGGCAGCCCGTGCAGCGCCACGTCCATCAGCACCTGGTCGAACGCCCGCGACAAGAACACCGAGTACACCGCCACCACGGGGTGCAGCCCGGTCATCGCCATCCCGGCCGCGGCGGTCACGGCGTGTTGCTCGGCGATCCCCACGTCGAACACCCGATCGGGGAACCGGGCCGCGAACGGACCCAGCCCCACCGGACCGGGCATCGCCGCGGTCAGGCACACGACGTCCGGCCGGGACGCACCGATCGCCGCGATCTCCTCCCCGAAAACCGAAGTCCACGTCTGGCCACCACGCCCCACCGGCCGGCCGGTCGAAGGGTCGAGCACACCCACGGCGTGCATCCGCTCACCATCGTTCTCGGCGGGCGCGTACCCCTTGCCCTTGCGGGTCACGCAGTGGACGACGACCGGCCGCCCACACGAAGCCGCAGTCCGGAAAGCGGTTTCCAGGGCCACCACGTCATGACCGTCGACCGGTCCGACATACGCCAGCCCCATGCGCTCGAACACCGAGGACCCACCGCCAGAGCGCAGGTCGTCCAAGTGCGCGGCAAGCCCACCGACCGTGGGCGCATAAGACCGGCCGTTGTCGTTGAGCACCACCACGACCGGCAAGTCCGGCGAGGCACCCAGGTTGTTCAAGGCCTCCCAACACATGCCACCGGTCAGAGCACCATCCCCGACGACCGCCACCACCCGCCGCGAACCCTCGCCCCGCACGCGGAACGCCTTCGCCACCCCATCGGCGTACGACAGGGCCGTCGACGCGTGCGAGTTCTCGATCACGTCGTGCGCCGACTCCTCGCGCGCCGGGTACCCGGACATCCCGCCCGCCTGCCGCAGCCGGTCGAAGCCGCCCGCGCGCCCGGTCAGGACCTTGTGCACGTAGCTCTGGTGACCGGTGTCGAACAGCAGCACGTCGTGCGGCGAGCGGAACACCCGGTGCAGCGCGATGGTCAGCTCCACCACGCCGAGGTTCGACCCGAGGTGCCCGCCCGCGGCCGACACCTTGTCCACGAGGAACGCCCGGATGTCCGCCGCGAGCCCGTCCAACTCGGCCGGCCCCAACGACTCCACAGCGTTCACAGCGACCTCACCGCACCGGGCACGGTGAACTGGATGGTCTCCCGGGTCGCCTCGCGCTCCACCACGGTCACCGGACCGCGCTCCCGCAACGCCTCGACGACCTCCGACACCAGGTGCGGCGGGGCGGACGCGCCGGCCGTGACACCGACCCGGCCCGCACCGTCGAGCCACTCCGGCCGGATCGCTCCGGCGTCCTCGATCAGGTACGCGGGACGCCCCTCGCGCCGCGCGATCTCCACCAGGCGCTGGGTGTTCGCCGAGTTCGCCGACCCGACGACGAGCACCACGTCCGACTCGGCGGTGATCATCCGCAGCGCGGCCTGGCGATTGGTGGAGGCGTAGCAGATGTCCGCCGAGCCGGGACCGCGCAGGGCCGGGAAGCGCTCGCGCAGCACCGCCAGCACGTCGGCGGTCTCGTCCACCGCCAGGGTCGTCTGGGTCAGGTAGGACACCCTCTCCGGGTCGGCCACCGACACCGCCAGCGCGTCCTCCACCGACTGCACCAGGACCATCGACCCGGGCGCCTCCCCCAGCGTGCCCTCGGTCTCCTCGTGGTTGTCGTGGCCGATCAGCAGGACCGTGTCCCCGCGCTCGACGAACCGCCGCGCCTCGGAGTGCACCTTGGCCACCAGCGGGCAGGTCGCGTCGAACACCTCCAACCCCATCCGCGCGGCCTCGGCCCGCACCGCCGGCGACACCCCGTGCGCGGAGAACACGACGGTCGCCCCGGTCGGCACCTCGTCCAGCTCCTCCACGAACACCGCGCCGCGCGCCTCCAGGTCGGCGACGACGTGTGCGTTGTGGACGATCTGCTTGCGGACGTACACCGGGTGCTCGCGACTGGCGAGCGCCCGTTCGACGATCTCGATGGCACGCTCCACCCCGGCGCAGAACGCGCGCGGCGCCGCGAGCAGTACCGTGCGTGACTCGACTACGGACATCGTGCGCTCCTTTCCACGCTTTGCCGCGAGTATTGGCCGCACGTCTCGCACTCCGGTCGCACGCGGGTGGAACGCTCGCGGGAGCGCGTCCACTTACCCCGGAGTTACTCCCGCTTGCTTCACTTCCCTTGGCAGCGCAGGAGAAGAGGTGCCCCATGACGACCCGGCTCGACGTTCGCGACCTCCCGTGGCGCGACACCTGGCGCGCGGCGCGGTTGCTCGCGCAGGCGTACCGCGAAGGCGTGATCTGGGATTCGATCGCGCGCATCCCAGCGTGGCGCAAGCAGGTCGCGCTGACCCTGCTGTACCTGGCGGAGCTGGTGATCTGCCGGTGGGAGAAGGGTTTCCTGCTCGCGGCGGTGCGCGGGACGCGGCTGGACGGCGTCATGATCTGCTACCGGCACGGTGAGCGGCCGACCCCGTGGTGGGGCTGGGCGCTGCGCTCGATCGCGTGCGTGGTGGCCGGTCCGCGGGCCGTGGTGCAGGGCGTGCGGCTGTCCAACGACCTGGACCGCCTGAAGCCGCGCGAACCGCACGTCTGGTACGCCGTGCTGGGCCGCCGCGACGACTCCCCCGGCGTCGGTTACGTCCTGCTGCGCGCCGGCCAGCAGCGAGCGGACTCCCTTGGCCTGCCCGGGTACCTGGAGACCTCGGCGGGTGAGGAGCAGGTCCGCATCAACGAGATGCTGGGTTGGACCTCGCGGGACCACTACGTGCTGCGCAACGGCAAGGTCGTCCGGACGATGTGGCGTGATTGCCCGGTGGCGTCATGACGGCGTTCGCGATCCCCCTGGCGCACCGGCAGGACGACACGTCCCGCGCGGCGGCGATCGAGATGCTCGGCGGCGCGGACGCGTTGGACGCGTTGGTGCGCGGCGGACTCCCGGTCGGCCCGGACGACCGGTTCGACTCCCACGACCTGTTCAACTTCGCGCTGCGCTCCGGCGGCGGGCGGACCGTGCCGGAACAGGCGTTCGCGTTCGCCCTGCGGTGGATGCGGTCGCCCGCGGAAGCCTTGCTCGAGCCCCGGACGTCCCGGTTCTCCCTGTCCCTCACGTGTTCCTGCGACCCGGTCACGCTCGCGCGCCCGCACGCCGAACCGTACGGCGGCTCCGTCTCGGACGTCACCGCCGCCACCCGCGAGCTCACCGCCACCGTGCGCACGGTCGGGTCGCTGGTCCCCCTCCGCTCCGAGATCCTGCGCGACGAGGTCGAGGCGTTCGCGAACCTGGGCGTCCGGTGGGTCAAGCTGCCCGACGCGCTGCGCGAGGACGTCGACCTGGTCACCGCGCACCGCGTGGCGACGTGCGAGTCCGCGAGCCTCTACCTGGCCCGGCGGTTCCGCGACGCCGGCTACCTCGCCGACACCCGCATCGGCTGGGTGCTCGGCATGCTCGACCTGGTCCACGCGTGGGTGGAGGTCGTGGACGACGACGGCGTCACCAAGGTCGTCGACCCGGTCTTCGCGCTGCTGGCCGACCTCGTCCCGGGCGCGAACCCGCTGCTCACCGACCCGGCCGTGGCCCTGCGCACGAACCGGCTCGTCCCGACGGACCTGACCGTCGGCGGCCGGGTCGCCGGCCACGCCTGCGGCGCCACGCCGCGCACCAAGATCACGCCAGTGAAGGAGACGCCATGACCGTGCCCGCGTTCATCACCACGTTCCTGAGCGCGAAGTGCCCGGACAGCGGGCCCATCGGCGAGCACGAGGACCTGGTCGACAAGGGCGTGCTCAACTCCATGCACTTCGTGGAGCTGCTGTACCTGATCGAGGCCGAGCTGGACACCGAACTGTCCCTCGACGACGTGACCGCCGACGACCTGCGCACCATCGCCGCCATCCGCGACCGCTTCTTCCCCGAGCCGGTCTGACCCGCGAGCCGGCCCGGTTGAAATCCGGGTGCCCCGACCGCCATCATTCGCTCGCCTTTCGAGGGGGGAGAACCATGGTGGTCTTGGCCGAACGGCTGCGCGGAATCGTGCCCGAGCACAGACCCGTGCGCCGGCCGTGGACGTTCTACCTGGCCGGTTTCGTCGCCGCCGTGGCGTTCCAGCTGGTCACCCCGGCGGGCCGGTCGCACCTGGACCACGTCTGGGCCGAGGACGGCGCACGGTTCCTGCTCGACGGCGTCAAGGAGCCGTTCCTCACGAACCTGATCACCCCCTACGGCGGCTACCTGCACGTTGTCCCCCGCCTGAGCGCCGAGCTCGTCTCCCTCCTGCCCCTGACCTGGGCGGCAGTGGGCTTCGCCCTCGCCGCGGCCGTGCCCCGCGCGCTGGTGGCGCTGATCACCTTCGCCGCGTCGGCCGGCTACCTCCGCTCCACGGCCCTGCGCGTCGGCCTGGCGGCCCTGGTGGTCGTCCTGCCGGTCGGCAACTCGGAACCGCTGGGCAACGTCACCAACCTGCACTGGTTCCTGCTGTACGGCCTGTTCTGGGTGCTGCTGTGGCGCGACGCCCCGCGCGTACCGGCGTTGCTCTTCGTCGCACTAGCCACCCTGAGCAGCCCTTTGGCCTTCCTGCTGGCACCCCTGGCCCTGCTCCGCTACCTCACCCACCGCGACCGCGTGCTCCCGGCAACCTTCGCGCTGGCAGCAGCCGTGCAGGGCACCGTCATGGTGTTCGCCGAGCGCACGCCGTACTCCCACGACCCGGTCGACCCGGTCCAGGTCCTGCTGGCGACCCTGCTCCGCGTGCCCGTAGCCGGCTTCACCGGCTCCGAACAGGTGGCCGACCTCTACCCGCGCTTCGGCAACGCCCCCACGGCGATCGCCCTCGTCCTGATCGCCGTCCCCGTCACCGCGGCCCTGGTCTGGCGCGACCGCCCCGCCCGCTTCCTCACCGTGACCGCCGCCGCCTACAGCGCGGTCACCATCACGTCGTCCCTGGTCGCGAACTGGACCGTCGCACTCCAGGTCCAGCAGCCGGGCGTGGTGACGACGTCCCAGCGCTACAGCGTCCTGCCCTGCCTGCTGCTGTTCACGGCCGTCGCCGTGGGCCTGGACGCCACCCCGACCCGAGGCCGCCGACTGGTCATCACGACCCGAGCCGTCATCGCGCTCACCCTGCTCGCCGGCGTCGTCCAGCACACCCGCGACCAGTCCGGCGTCCTCACCGGCACGAGCTGGACCGACAGCGTCACCGCCGCCGAAGCCCAGTGCTCCGCCGGCACCCGCCCGGTCGGCCGTTTCGTGCACGAGCCCACGGGCTGGTTCTTCGAACTCCCCTGCGAGCTCGTCACGCGGGGGTAGGCACCGGCACCGGCTCCACGACCACCTCGCGCGTGGACCGGCGAGCAGCGATGATCCGCCGCCCCCACGCGATCGCCGGCTGCTCGAACCACCGGTAGACCACGTCCGCCATCAGCAACGACACCAGCACCACGACGACCGCCGTGAGCGTCCCGTTCACCGCGAACCGCGGAATCGTGAGCACCACGATGAAGTGCGCGATCCCCTGCACCAGGTACAGCGAATAGGACCGATCACCCACGAACCGCATCGGCGCGGTCGACAACACCCAGCGCACCGGCCCCCGCGACACCAGCACGACCAACAACAGCGCGACCACCGCGGCGTACCCCACCAGCAGCAACGTGTTGTTGCGCGTGCTCGCCCACAGGTCGGTCATGTTCACGTGCAACCACAGGAACGCCCCGACGACCGGCACCGCCGCGAACGGGTGCGTCAACGGCCTGACCAGCACGAACGAGCGCTCGTTGTGCATCAGGACGGCCAGCAGCGCACCGATCAGCAGAATCGCGTAGTGGACGGTGGACTCGTACAACGTCGTCAGCGAGAAATCCATGATCCAGCCGCCGGTGAACGGGATCAACGCCACCATCGCACCCAACGCGACCAC
Source organism: Saccharothrix variisporea (assembly GCF_003634995.1). GTDB lineage: Bacteria > Actinomycetota > Actinomycetes > Mycobacteriales > Pseudonocardiaceae > Actinosynnema > Actinosynnema variisporeum. The sequence continues at coordinate 3,924,832 of NZ_RBXR01000001.1, forward strand.
CGCCACCGCGATCCGCCGCTTCACCGCCGCGACCCCGACGACCACCATGAGGGCGGGCCAGAACAGGTAGAACTTCTCCTCGATCCCCAACGTCCACGACCCGCTGAAGAAGTTGTCCGGCCCGGTCGGGTTGGCGGCGGGCAGGAACTCGTTGAAGAAGGTCAGGTAGTAGGGCAGGGCAGTCGGGAACTCCCGCGCGAAGAACTCGCCGCGCAACCAGCAGAAGAGGACGACGAACCCGAGGATCACCAGGTAGGGCGGCAGGATCCGGAACACCCGCCGCAGGTAGAAGGCCTTGAGCGAGATCCGCCCGGTCGTGCTCTGCTCGCGCAGCAACAACGTGGTGATCAGGAACCCGGACAACACGAAGAAGATGTAGACCCCGACCCACCCGGACACCCACAGCCACTGGGGCCCGGCGAAGTGCGAGACGACCACGATCACGGCCGCAACGGCCCGCAACCCGTCCAACGCGGGAAACCGCCGCATGGCCCTGAACTCGGCATGGCTCAACACCGCGCACAGCCCTTCCCGTCGGACTCCACACGCCACCCCGGCGCCAGGACCGCCACACGGTACCCGAGCCCCACCCCGCCACGTACACGGCCGAAGCGCCGCACGCGCACGCCCGCAGGGCGCCACGCTTTCGCGATGCTGCCAAGCCCACGGGAAGGGCCTCGGTTTCTTCCCCCCGTACGGCCTGGGCGCAGCCCAACCGCGCTTGGCCCGTTTCCGCAACCAGCTTCACCGGTTGCGGAAACGGGCCAAGGGTGGTTGCCTCCGGCAGGCCGTACGGGGGGAAGAAACCGACGCCCTTCCCACCCCCGGGGGCCTGCCCAGCGGCGAGCGTCCGCTTTTCGCTTTTGGCTTTTGATCTTGCAAGCGCGCACCGCACCCCGAGGCCCTCACCCGAGGGGCAAGAACGCCTGCGTATAGTGCGCGCGGTACCGCCCGTGGTTGAGGCCGGGCGCGACCCCAGTCACGAGCAAAGGACGGTTGGCCTGTGACCGCCGACGCAGCCGAGCCCCCCGCCGGCCCCGCGGCACCCGCCGCACCCGCTGCGACCACCGCACCCGCGGCCCCCGCAGCGCCCACGGCCGGGAAGAAGCGCGTCACCTACATCTTCCCGATCTACAACGAGGCCGGGAACATCGACCTGCTGCACCGCACGGTCTCCCAGGTCACCGAGAGCCTCGCGGACCGCTACGACGTGAGCTTCATCTACGTCGACGACGGCAGCAAGGACGAGTCCCTCACCCACCTCCAGGCCCTCGCCGACCGGGACGACCGGGTCACCGTCATCGAGCTGTCCCGCAACTTCGGCCACCAGATGGCGGTCACCGCGGGCCTCGACCTGGCCGACGCCGACGCGGTGATCATCATGGACAGCGACATGCAGGACCCGCCGCGGGTCAGCCTGGAGCTGGTGGAGAAGTGGGAGCAGGGCTACGAGGTCGTCTACGCCCAGCGCCGCTCCCGCCAGGACACCGCGTTCAAGAAGCTCACCGCCAGCGCGTTCTACCTGTTCCTGCGCAAGGTCGCCTCGATCGACATCCCGCGCAACACCGGCGACTTCCGCCTGATCGACCGCAAGGTCGTCGACGAGCTGCGCAAGTACCGCGAGCGCGACCGGTTCCTGCGCGGCCTGATCAGCTACATCGGGTTCCGGCAGACCGGCGTGCTGTTCGACCGCGACGAGCGGCACGCGGGCGTCACCGGGTACCCGCTGAGCAAGATGCTGCGGTTCGCCGCGGACGGCATCCTCGGCTTCTCCGTCGCGCCGCTCAAGCTGATCAGCCGCCTGGGCTACTTCATCTCCTTCCTGAGCTTCCTGGGCATCCTGTACGTGGCCGGCGTGAAGCTGTTCGCGCCGGAGACGGCCGTGCCGGGCTGGGCGTTCATCACGATCGGCATGTTCTTCCTGGGCGGCATCCAGATCACCATGCTGGGCGTGCTCGGCAGCTACATCGGCCGCACGTACGCCCAGTCCCAGGCCCGCCCGCTCTACACCGTCGCCTCCGTGCGCACCGGCACGCCCAGCCCCGCGCACACGACCAGCAACGCCCACACGACCAGCCACGCCCGCACGACACCGGCCGAGAGCCTGGCGCGGTGAAGCCCGAGCTCGCCACCAAGATCCGGTTCGGCCTGGTCGGCATCGCCAACACGCTCGTCGACCTCGTGTCCTACACGCTGCTGTCCCTGGCCGGCGTGCCGATGGTCGTGGCGAACCTGGTGTCCACCTCGGCCGGCATGGCGTGCAGCTTCACCCTGAACCGCTCGTTCACCTTCCGCGCCCGCACCGGGGACGTGAAGTCCCAGGCGGTGCTGTTCCTGCTGGTCACCGGGTTCGGGCTGTGGGTCGTGCAGCCGATCGTGATCAGCCTGGTCAGCGGCGCGTTCGAGGGGACGCACCCGGTGGTCGCCGTGGTCGGGCCGAAGCTGTCGGCGCTGGTGTTCAACCTGGTGTGGAACTACACGCTCTACAGCAGGCTCGTGTTCAGACAGAAGGAAACCGCCTGATGACGGACGTGCTCACCCGTCCCGACGAGACGACCGGCGCCGCCCCCGCCCGGAAGTGGCACACCACGGACTGGGCCCGCGCGCTCGCCGTCGTCCTCGCCTGGCACGCGGTGCTGACGGCGGTCGCCGTGCTGTTCCAGGGGTCCCTGCCGATCGGCGAGGGCTACCCGGTGAAGGTGCTCGGCCCGGACGCCACCCTCCTGTCGCACACCTACCGCTGGGACGCCGAGAACTTCCACCAGATCACCAACGGCGGTTACGCGAACGAGGCCACGCCGTGGGTGCCCGCGTTCTACCCGTTCTTCCCGTTCTGCGTGTGGCTGGTCGAGACGATCACGTTCGGGGTGCTGGGTTTTCTGGCCGCCGGGATGGTCGTCAACGTCCTCGCCACCTGGCTCGCCGCCGTGGCCCTGCTGCGGATCGCCCGCCACTTCGTGACCGGTGAGCGCGCGCCGTGGCTGGTGGTGGCGGCGTTCCTGACCGCGCCGACGGCGTTCTTCGCGCACTCCTTCTACAGCGAGGCCGTGTTCTGCGCGCTGGGGTTCTGGGCGTACCTGTTCGCGTTGCGGCGCCAGTGGGTGTGGATGGGCCTCGCGCTGATCCCGCTGACCGCGACCCGCATCACGGCCGTGCTGTTCGTGGGCCTGTGCTTCCTGGAGTTCTTCCGCGCCAAGGACTGGAAGGTCCGCGGCCTGCTGTCGTGGCACCTGCTGTGGTTCCCGGCGGCCGGGCTCGGCGTCGCCGCGTACGCGCTGGTGCTGAAGATCGTGAAGAACGACCCGCTGGCCATGTTCTCCGCCTACGACACCGTGTCGACGTGGAGCTACCACGTGGCGAACCCGAACATCCCGGCCACGCTGTGGACCGAGCTGAAGGTGTCCCTGCACGTCCTGGCCGGCGGGCGGCCGAACAACTGGGACCTGATCAGCCACGTCCTGCCGCTGTTCGGGCTCGGGGTGCTGCTGGCGCTGTCGGTGTACCTGTTCGTGGCGCTGAAGAAGGACGGCCTGCCGCTCGCGGGCTTCGGCTTGGCGTCGTTCGTCATGTTCACGCTCAACAGCAACGTCGTGTCCGTGCACCGGTACCTGCTGCCGTGCGTGGTGATCTACGTGGCGATGGTGGTCGCCGCGCAGCGCAGGCCGGCCCTCAAGCCCGCGCTGTACGGCTGGATGTACGCCTCTTCCCTCGTGCAGGCCGGCGTCTTCCTCTTGTTCGTCTCGGGCGCCTGGGCCGGCTAGCGCTTGCGACCCACCCCGATCAGCGCTTGCGACCCACCGCTGCCAGCCCCGCGAACCGCTCCGGCCGCTCGTCCACGTCGTCCGCCGACACCGGACGCCACAGCGGCAGGTGCACCACGCCCGGCTCGACCAGGTCGTACCCGGTGAAGAACTCGGCCACCTGCGCCCGGGAGCGCATGGTCATCGGGGTCGCGGTGCGGCGGCGGTAGAGGTCCTTGTGCTCGTCCGCCCGGTCGGTCTGCCCGTCCCGCGTGGCGTGGGAGACGACGAGGGCGCTGCCCGGCGGCACGGCGTCCCGGTAGGCCGCCACCACGTCGGCCGGCCGGTCGTCGTCGCCGACGAAGTGCAGGACGGCGACCATCATCACGGCGATCGGCTGCTCGAAGTCCAGCAGCGAACGGGCCTCGGCCAGCACCTCCCCGGGATCGCGCAGGTCCGCGCGGACCACCGCGGTCTGCCGGTCGTCGCCCAGGATGGTGCGGCTGTAGGTGACGGCGATCGGGTCGTTGTCGACGTACACCACCCGCGCGCCGGGGTCCGCCGCGCGCGCCACCTCGTGGACGTTGCCCACGGTGGGGATGCCCGAGCCCAGGTCGAGGAACTGGCGGATGCCCGCGTCCACGCAGTACTCCACCGCGCGGCGCAGGAAGGCCCGGTTCGCCTGCATGATCAGCGGCAGCTCGGGCCACATCTCGATGGCCTTGCGCGCCATCTCCCGGTCCACGGCGAAGTTGTGCGCGCCACCGAGGTAGTAGTCGTAGACCCGGGCGGCGCTGGGTCTGGTCAGGTCGATCTCCTGCTGCTCCCCCACGGCCGAGTTCCTCCCGCGCGTCGCCGGACCGAATTCCCCTCATCTTTCCGCACCGACATCTTTCCGCACCGGCGTGCTCGCACTCGTCGGCGGCACCCCCGCGCGGGCATAGGATGTAGGCCCACACCTGCGTTCCAGGGGGTCGAGTTGTCCGTCCGCGCCACCTGGTCCGGCCTGCACGCCCTGCACCACCGGATCAACGCCGGCCTCGAGCGCGCCCTGCAACGGAAGTTCCACTTCGGGATGTCCGAGTTCACCGCCCTGTCCGCGCTGCACGAAGCGCCCGACGGCGAGCTGCGGATGCAGGAGCTGACCGAGGTGGTGGGGTTGAACCAGAGCTCGGTGAGCCGGCTGGTCGCCCGGTTGGAGCAGTCGGGCCTGACCGCGCGCGAGGTGTGCGAGACCGACCGGCGCGGGGTGTTCAGCAAGATCACCGCGGAGGGTCGGGCGGTGTACGAGAGCGCGGCCCCGTTCTTCGAGGACACCCTGAAGGCGATCTTCGAGGAGGTCGAGGCGGACCCCGATCTCGGCCCGCTGCTGTCCCGCGTACGCGGCTAGACCACCCGTTCAGACCCCTCCCGACCACCCGGAATTGTCGTACCCCGGCGGTAGAATTCGAACGTTCGTTCGAGGAGGGGAGCCTGCCGTGGTGGAGCCGGTCAGCGTGACCGCGTTGTCGTTCACCGAGTACGTGATGAGCGGTCAGCGGGGGCGCATCAGCATCGTGTCCGAGCAGCGCAGCGTGTACCTGGGCGCCGACCCGTGGGTGTGCGGTTTCTACAACCCGATGCGGGACGCGATGCGCCGCGCGGCGAACTCGATCGACCCGGACGCCGAACTGGACGCCGCCGTGCGCTCGGCGTCGCGCAACGGGCAGCCGAGGGCCTTCGAGGAGCTGCGCGAGGGCTTCCTGCCGTGGCTGCGCTCCACCCGCGCGACCGGCGTGCCGGTGGCCGCCACGCGGTGGGAGGCCGGTGACCTGACCCTGCGCGTGCGCCCGCACCTGGGCCTGCGCATGCCGGACGGTTCGACGGCGGCCGTGCTGGTGTACGTGAAGGAGACACCGATGACGCAGGAGGCGGCGAACGTGGGCCTGCGCATCCTGCAGCGCACGATCGACGCCACCCTGCCCGGCGCCACACCGCTCGTGCTGGACGCGCGGCGGGGCCGGGCCTTCCGGATGTCGCGCCGAACGAACCTGGCCAAGCTCGACGCCCTGATCGCGGCCGAGGCAGCCGGGTACGTCGTGCACTGGCGCATGAGCGCCTGACCGCGGGACCGAGAGGGCCGGCTCGCTCCAGCGGGCCGGCCCCGCCCCGACGCGCCCACGGCACTCAGCCTGCCCGCAGCACCCAGCCCGCCGGCACTCAGCCTGCCCGCAGCACCCAGCCCGCCGGCACTCAGCCTGCCCGCAGCACCCAGCCCGCCGGCACGGCTCAGCCCGCGAACCCCGCCGGGTCGTGGCGGAACTCGCCGCCGATCACCGTGGCCAGCACGGCGAGGTCCGAGATCCGCTCCACCGGCACCGCCCGCGGGTCGTCGTCCAGCACCACGAAGTCGGCCAGCTTGCCCGGCGTGATCGACCCCAGCACGTCCTCCACCCCGCACGCGTACGCCGCCCCCGAGGTGTAAGCCACCAGCGCCTCGGTCACCGACACGGCCTCGTCCGGCCCCACCGCCAACCCGCTCCGCGACCGCCGCTCGACCATGAACCTGATACCCCGCAACGGGCTCCCGTCCGCCACCGGCCGGTCCGACGACCCCGCCACGACCACACCCCGATCGAGGAACGACCGCCCCCGGTACAACCAGGGCGCCCGCTCCGGCCCCATGATCTCCGAGTAGTCATCCCCGTACGCCCACAGGAAGCTCGGCTGCACCACGGGGACCACCCCCAGCGCCGCGATCCGGTCCAGCTGGTCCGGCCGCACGAGCCCGCAGTGCTCGATCCGGTGCCGCGCGCCCGGCCGGGGCACCGCGGCCTGCGCCTCCTCGATCACGTCCAGCGCGAAGTCGATGGCCCGGTCCCCGATCGCGTGCACGGCCAACTGCCACCCGGCCGCGTGGCCGTCGAGCAGCACGTCCCGCATCCGCGCCGGCTCGTCCTGCCACTGCCCGACCCCGCCGACCGTGTACGGCGAGGTCAGCGCGGCCGTGCGGGCGATCATGCCGCCGTCGGTCCACAGCTTGAGCGCCCCGATGGACAACCACTCCGACCCCAACCCGGTCCGGATGCCCAGCGGCAACGCCCGCCGCAGGCCGTCCGCCGGGTGGGCCGCGACCTCCTGCAACTCCCACGCCGACACCATCACCTGGACGCGGATCGGCAGGGGCGACCGCTGGTAGGCCGCGATCTCCACCGGGCTGCTGCCGATGAGCCCCGCGCCCACCCCGGCCTCGGCGGCCAGCACGATCCCTTCCCGCAGGCACTGCTCGGCACCCAGCCGCACGTCGGAGGCGATGTCGGTCACCGGGTAGGGCAGGATCATCGCCCGCACGGCGGTCTGCGCGGCCTCCGCGAGGAACCCGTCCGAGTCGGAGCCCACCAACGCCAGCACGTCACTGCTGACCACGCACGCGTGCCCGGACACGTCCTGCACGTACACCCGCTGCCCCACCGCGTCGAGGTCGCGCGCGGTCAACGGCCGGTCCAGCACGCGGTGGTCGTAGCCCGCCGCCTCCAGCCACTCGCCGCGCGGCACGCCCCGGAGCAGGTCCAACACCTCCGCCACGGTTCTGCACCCCGACACGTCCGGCACGCGGGACGCCCGCCCGGCCCACGCCAGGTGGACGTGCGCGTCGACGAACCCGGGCAGGACGGTCGCGCCGCCCAGGTCCACCACCCGGCGGGCCGGGAGGTCGGTGTCCAGCGCCACGACCCGCCCGCCCCACACGCCCACCGAGGACGCGGTAGGCCGGTCCGGGTCGAGGGTGACGAACCGGCCGCCGGTGAGCTTCACGTCGAGGATCACCCGTGCAGGCTAGCGAACGCCAACTTAGGTTAGGGTTGGGTAACTTAGGCGAGCCTAAACCGAGGAGGAGGCCCGATGCGGGTCGTCATGTTCGGCTACCAGACCTGGGGCCACCGGACGCTGCAAGCCCTGCTGGACTCCGAGCACGAGGTGGCACTGGTCGTCACGCACCCCAAGAGCGACCACGCCTACGAGCGGATCTGGAGCGACTCGGTCGCCGACCTGGCCACCGAGCACGGCGTCGAGGTCGTCATCCGCAACCGCCCGGACGACGACGAGCTGTTCCAGAAGCTCAAGGAGGTCGAGCCGGACGTCATCGTCGCCACCAACTGGCGCACGTGGATCCCGCCGCACATCTTCACCCTCCCCAAGCACGGCACCCTCAACGTGCACGACTCGCTGCTGCCCGCCTACGCGGGTTTCTCGCCGCTGATCTGGGCCCTGATCAACGACGAGAAGGAGGTCGGCGTCACCGCGCACATGATGGACGAGACCCTGGACGCGGGCGACATCGTGCTCCAGCGCGCGGTCCCGGTCGGCCCGCGCGACACCACCGCCGACCTGTTCCACAAGACCCTGGAGCTGTTCGGCCCCATCACCGTCGACGGCCTGGCCGAGATCGCCAAGGGCCGCACCGACTTCACCAAGCAGGACCGCTCCAAGGCCAGCTTCTTCCACAAGCGCGCGGAAGAGGACCTGCGCATCGACTGGACGTGGGAGGCCGAGGAGCTCGACCGCCTGGTCCGCGCGCAGTGCGCCCCCTACCCCAGCGCGTTCTGCTTCCACAAGGGCAAGCGCCTGGAGATCGTCGAGGCGGACGTCTCCCAGGCCCGCTACGGCGGCACCCCCGGCCGTATCTTCTACCGCGAGGGCGACGGCGTGGCGATCGTGGCCGGCGCGGAAGCCCGCCGGGGCCGCAACCACGCCTTGCTGGTCAAGCGGGTCCGCACCGAGGACGGCCGCGAACTGCCCGCCGCCGAGTACTTCCGGCACATGGGCGGCTACCTGACCAGCCACCCGTGACGGACCGGGGTGCCTGCCGCACCGAGCGGGCACCCCGGAAAACCGTTGCACCACAACGATCGCCGTCTCATATCGGCCCCGGTGATCGGGTCGTGACCGTGATCGCTGATCATTGGGCGCATGAGCCGGAAGCGGTCGACGACGTGGGTCAGCGTGGTCGTGTTCCTCCTGTTGATCGTCATCGGGTACTACCTGACCCGCTACCAGGACAGGACCGGACCGACCCCCGCGCCGACCACCCAGGGCCCCCAGGAACCCGGCCAGGACCCGGCGGCCCAGCTGGCGGTCCTGACCGTCGCACCCGAAGGCAAGATGGCCGGCTACAGCCGCGACCGCTTCCCGCACTGGAGCAGCCAGGGCAACTCGTGCGACACCCGGGAGATCGTGCTGCAACGCCAGGGCGCCGACGTCCGCAGCGACGACGAGTGCCGCGCGACTTCGGGCCGCTGGGTCAGCGTGTACGACGGGGAGACGATCACCGACGCGGGCAAGCTGGACATCGACCACACGGTCCCGCTGGCCGAGGCGTGGCGGTCGGGTGCCGACAAGTGGACCGACGAGCAGCGCCAGAAGTTCGCCAACGACCTGGGCGGCATCCAACTGGTCGCCGTCTCCGCGACCAGCAACCGCGCGAAGGGCGACCAGGACCCGGCCAAGTGGAAGCCCCCGGTGCAGGGCTACTGGTGCACCTACGCGCTGAACTGGATCGCCGTGAAGACCGCCTACAAGCTCACCGTCGACCAAGCCGAGCACGACGCCCTGGCGAGCATGATCACCCAGTGCCCCAAGTAGCTCAGGGCCGCAACGACTGCAACTGGTCGACCAGGTCGGTGTAGGCCTCGGTCCGCCGGACCCACGCCGCCGAACCGGACGCCGCCGACGGCGGGTCGCCCAACGGGTCCACCGCGGTCCGGACGCCGTACTCCAACCGGTAGGCGATCAAGCCCGTGGCCGCCCGCACCCACGGGGACGGGTCGGGAGCGGTGATCTCCCCGACCCCCACCCGGAACCACACCGGCAACCGCAGGTCCAGGGCCAGGGCGCGCTCCAACCGCCGGGCCGCCGCGTCCCAGATCTCCTCGCGGGCCTTGTCACCGGCGATGATCGCCTCCCGGCGCCACGGTTCCTCGGCCGCCGCGCTGTCGGATTCCAGGCGGGCCATGGCGTCCAGGGCGCCCGACTCGGTCGCGCCGATCTGCCAGTCCAGCTGGTGGACCTCGTGTTCCAGGGCGTCGCGTTCGAAGCGGGGCATGCGACCCGAGGCCAGGCGGGCGGCGCCGGCGTCGCGGCGCTCCTTCAGGGCCTCGTACTCGGCGACTTCCTGGCGCAGTTCCACGCGGACGGAGTCGGCGAGGACCTCCTGTTCGGCGTCCCACGCCGTGCGCAGCGCGGCCACGATGTCGCCGACCTCGCCGTCCACCCGGTCGAGGTCCTCGTCGGGGCCCGAGCCGGCTCCGGAGAGGCGGCGCTCCAGCACGAGCAGCCGCGCGCTGACCCGGCCCAGTTCGGCGGTCAGCACCTGGGTGGTGGTGATCAGGTCGGCGACGGTCGGCTCGACCTCGTCGAGTCGCTCTTTCTCCGTGGGCACGCGATCCAGCCAACCCCACGACCAGCGTCCCACCAGGCCCGCAGCCGAAAAACCACCTTGATAAACGGCAACATCCGCCCGTCAGGGTCAACGACCGACTACGCAGCGCAACATCCGGGTAAACGCATGCCCAACGGTGTATGCCTAGAACATGTCGACATCAGTGCGCGAGACCGAACGCAAGTTCGAGGCGCCGACCGGTGCCTCCCTCCCGGAGCTGGCCGACCTGCCTGGTGTCGCCGCGGCGGCGGGCCCGGAGGAGTTGACGTTGGAGGCGGTCTACTACGACACCGCCGACCTGCGGCTGGCCCGTGCCGGCCTGACCCTGCGCAGGCGCACCGGCGGCGACGACGCGGGCTGGCACCTCAAGCTGCCGGTCGACGGCGACACCCGCGAGGAGGTGCGGTTGCCGCCGGGGCGCGCGGCCAAGCACCCGCCGCGGGAGCTGGGTTCCCTGGTGCAGGTGCACGCGCGCGGCGGGGCGCTGACGCCGGTCGCCCGCATCCGGACCAACCGCCGGCGCTGGCAGTTGGTGGACGCCAAGGGCGAACTGCTGGCGGAGGTCGTGGAGGACCTGGTGTCCGCGCAGGACGTCGTGGACGACTCGAACGTCGACTCGTGGCGCGAGATCGAGGTCGAGCTCGGCGACCGCGGCGACACCGACCTGCTGGACCGGGTGGAGCAGCGCCTGAACGACGCGGGCATCCACCGGTCGGCTTCCTCGGCGAAGCTCACGAAACTCCTGGCCGCCCGCATCGCACCGCACCCCGAGCCCGCCCGGGACGACTCCGCGGGTTCGGTCGTCCTGGCCTACCTGCGCGAGCAGGCGGACGCCCTCAAGGCGCACGACCCGAAGGTCCGCCGCCGGGAGGACGACGCCGTCCACCAGATGCGCGTGGCCACCCGCCGGATGCGCAGCGCCCTCCAGGCGTTCGGCGAGGTCGTGCCACGCGACGAGACCCGGGCGCTCACCGACGAACTGAAGTGGATCGCCGGTGTCCTCGGCGAGGCACGCGACGCCGAGGTCCTGCGGACGACGTTCGAGGCGCACATCGCCGACCTGCCCGGCGAGCTGGTGCTCGGCGCCGTGCCCGCGCAGCTCACCCGCTTCTTCGCGCCCCGCGAGGAACAGGCCTACCAAGCGGCCGTGGCCGCCCTGGACAGCCGCCGCTACTTCGACCTCCTCGACGCGGTGGACGCACTGGTCGCCGACCCGCCACTGACCCCGCTCGCCGCCGCCAAGGGCAAGAAGGTGTTGCCGGGCCTGGTGGACAAGGCCTACCGCCGGTTGAAGAAGGCCGCCGACAACGCCCACGACGACACCTCGCTGCACGAAGCCCGCAAGGCCGCCAAGCGGTTGCGGTACGCGGTGGAGACCGTCGAGCCGCTGTTCGGCAAGCGCGCCAAGAAGTACCGCAAGCGGCTCAAGAAGCTCCAGACGCTGCTGGGCGACCACCAGGACAGCGTCGTCGCCCGGCCGGTGCTGCGCGAGCTCGGGGCGCAAGCCCACCTCGACGGCGAGAACGGGTTCACCTTCGGCGTGCTGCACGCCCTGGAAACCGCGCGGGCCCAACGGGTGGAGGAGCGCTTCCCGGCCGCCTGGGCGGACCTGGGACGTCCGAAGCTGCGGTGATTGGTCCAGACCTTGACACCCGCTCCGGCCGGCTGGAACGGTGATCGGGCCGCCGCTCGGGTGATCGAGGCCACCAGGAGGACCACCGTGCCCGGAACACCGGCAAGAGCACTGGCCACCCTGCTGCTCGCGACCGCGGTCGGCGCCACGGTCGCGGCGGCGCCCGCCCGCGCAGCAGCCCCGGAGACACCGTTGCAGCACATCGTGCCCGCCCCGGTCAGCGTCACGCCGAGACCGGGGACGACCTACCACCTCACCCCCGACACGCACATCCACACCCACCCCGGTTCCGCCGCGGCGAAACAGGTCGGCGAGTTCCTCGCGGGCGTGCTGCGCCCGTCCACCGGCTACCGCCTGCCGGTCGTGCCGGGCGCGTCCGGCAAGGGCATCAGCCTGCTGCTCACCGGCGCGGACCCGCGCGTGGGCGACGAGGGCTACCAGCTCGACGTGACCCGGCGCGGGGTGGTGGTCCGCGCGAAGACCGCCGCCGGCCTGTTCGCGGGCGTGCAGACGTTCCGCCAGCTCCTGCCCGCGAAGGTCGAGGCGAGGTCCCGCCAACACGGCCCGTGGACCGCGCCGGGCGGCAGCGTGCTGGACCACCCGCGCTACGCCCACCGCGGCGCGATGCTCGACGTGGCCCGGCACTTCTTCTCGGTGGACGAGGTCAAGCGGTACATCGACCAGATCGCGCTCTACAAGGTCAACAAGCTGCACCTGCACCTGGCCGACGACCAGGGTTGGCGCCTGGAGATCAAGAGCTGGCCGAGGCTCGCCACGTACGGCGGCAGCACGGAGGTCGGCGGCGGTCCGGGCGGCTACTACACCCAGGAGCAGTACAAGGACTTGGTCGCGTACGCGGCGGCACGGCACATCGAGGTGATCCCGGAGATCGACATGCCGGGCCACACCAACGCCGCCCTGGCCTCCTACGCCGAACTGAACTGCGACGGCGTCGCCCCGCCCCTCTACACGGGCATCGACGTCGGTTTCTCGTCCTTGTGCATCGACAAGGACATCACCTACAAGTTCGTGGACGACGTCCTGCGCGAGGTAGCCGCCCTGACCCCCGGCAAGTACCTGCACATCGGCGGCGACGAGGCCCACGCCACCACCGACCCCGACTTCATCGCGTTCATGAACAAAGTCCTGCCCCTGGTCGCCAAGCACGGCAAGCACCCGGTCGGCTGGCACGAGTTCGTGAAGGCAACCCCACCCGCGACAGCGGTTCCGCAGTTCTGGGGCACCAAGACGGTCGCGGCGGACATGGTCGAGGCGGCCAAGCGCGGCAACAAGATCATCCTGTCGCCCGCCACCAAGGCGTACCTGGACATGAAGTACGACGAACACACCCCGCTGGGCCTGAACTGGGCCGGCTACACGGACGTCGAAGACGCCTACGACTGGAACCCGGGCGCTTTCCTCGAGAACCTGCCCGCCGAGGCCGTCAAGGGCGTCGAAGCTCCACTGTGGACGGAAACCGTCACGAAGTCCGCCGACATCGAGTACATGGCCTTCCCCCGCCTGCCCGCGATCGCCGAACTCGGCTGGTCCCCGTGGTCCACCCACAACTGGGACAACTTCAAGGTCCGCCTGGCCGCCCAAGCCGACCGCTGGCACACCCTGGGCATCAACTACTACCCCTCCCCACAGGTCCCCTGGAAGAAGTAGCGGCGCCGCTTCTCATGTTGGCTGCCAAGCCACAGGAAGGGCCTCGGTTTCTCCCCCGTACGGCCTGGGCGCAGCCCAACCACGTTCGGCCCGTTTGTGCAACCACGCTTCACCGGTTGCACAAACGGGCCGAACGTGGTTGCCTCCGGCAGGCCGTACGGGGGAGAAACCGACGCCCTTCCACCCCCGGGGGCCTGCCCGCCGGCGAGGCGCTTTTCATCTTGACAGCGCGAAGCGCGTCAGAAGAAGCCCTGAGCGTCCGGCGAGTAACTGACCAGCAGGTTCTTGGTCTGCTGGTAGTGATCGAGCATCATGCGGTGGTTCTCGCGCCCGATCCCGGACTGCTTGTAGCCGCCAAAGGCCGCGTGCGCGGGATACGAGTGGTAGTTGTTCACCCACACCCGACCGGCCTGGATCTCACGCCCGGCCCGATAAGCCACCCCACCGTCCCGCGACCACACCCCCGCACCCAGCCCGTACAAGGTGTCGTTGGCGGTCTTCACCGCGTCGTCGAAGTCGTCGAACCGGGTCACCGACACCACCGGCCCGAAGATCTCCTCCTGGAACACCCGCATCTTGTTGTCGCCCTCGAAGATCGTCGGCGTCACGTAGTACCCGCCCGACAGCGACCCGCCCAGGTCCGCCGGCTCCCCGCCGCACACCAGCCGCGCGCCCTCGGCCTTGCCGATCTCGATGTAGGACAACACCTTCTCCACCTGCTCGCGGCTGGCCTGCGCCCCGATCATGGTCTCGGTGTCCAGCGGGTTCCCCTGCTTGATGGCCTTGGTCCGCTCGACCCCGTCAGCCAGGAACTCGTCGTAGATCGAGCTCTGCACCAGCGCCCGCGACGGGCACGTGCACACCTCGCCCTGGTTGAGGGCGAACATGGTGAAGCCCTCCAGCGCCTTGTCGTAGAAGGCGTCCCGCCGCGCGGCGACGTCGGCGAAGAAGATGTTCGGGCTCTTGCCGCCCAGCTCCAGCGTCACCGGGACCAGGTTCTCGCTCGCGTACCCCATGATCAGCCGACCGGTCGACGTCTCGCCGGTGAACGCCACCTTCGCCACCCGCCGCGAGGACGCCAGCGGCTTGCCCGCCTCCACGCCGAAGCCGTTCACGACGTTGACCACGCCCGGCGGCAGCAGGTCGGCGATCAGGCCCATGAGGACGTGGATCGACGCCGGGGTCTGCTCGGCGGGCTTGAGCACGACCGCGTTGCCGGCGGCCAGCGCGGGCGCCAGCTTCCAGGTGGCCATGAGCAGCGGGAAGTTCCACGGGATGATCTGGCCGACCACGCCCAGCGGCTCGGGGAAGTGGTAGGCCACCAGGTCCTCGCTGATCTGCGAGATCCCGCCCTCCTGGGCCCGGATGGCGCCCGCGAAGTAGCGGAAGTGGTCGACGGCCAGCGGGAGGTCGGCGGCCAGGGTCTCGCGGACCGGTTTGCCGTTCTCCCAGGTCTCGGCGACGGCCAGCGCCTCCAGGTGGTCCTCGATGCGGTCGGCGATCTCGTTGAGCACGTTCGCGCGTTCGGCGGCCGACGTGCGGCCCCACGCCCGCGCCGCGCCGTGGGCGGCGTCCAAGGCCCGGTCGACGTCCTCGGCGGTGCCGCGCGCGACCTCCGTGAACACCTCGCCGGTGACCGGGGTGGGGTTCTCGAAGTAGTTCCCCTTCGCGGGCGGCACGTACTCGCCGCCGATGAAGTGGTCGTACCGCTCGCGGTAGGTCACCACGCTGCCGGCCTGGCCGGGTGCCGCGTACTGGGTCATCTCCACTCGCCTCCCGCGTCGTCGCGTCGATCAACGGCCGAAAGGTAGGCGGCGCGACGTTGCAACCACGTTGCACCCGATCGGAGCAAGGAACCGCTTGCCGCGTCACGCCGGCGCACGTCATCCTGGGTGGTCAGGAGGTTCCGCGATGCACCCCGACCCGCACCGGCTGGCCGCCCTCCACGACGCCGCCCTCAGCGGGTCCCCGACCCCGACCGCACGCCCGGTGATCGTCGAGTCGTGGCGGCGGTCGCTGGCCGCGCACGTGGACCCGGACCGCCACGAGCCCCCGGTCGTGCTGGCCCCCGACGAGGTGGCGGACCTGCGCGCCACGCACCCCCTGGCCCCGATGCTGCCGATGCTGCGCGAGACCCTGGTGGCGATCGCCGACGAGGCCCGGCACGTCATGATCATCACGGACGCGGACGGCCACATCCTGTGGTGCGAGGGCGCGCGGGACGTGCGCCGGCTCGCCGAGCGCTTCCGCCTCACCGAGGGCGCCCGGTGGAGCGAGGACGCCATCGGCACGAACGCGATGGGCACCGCGCTGGCCGTGGGCAGCCCGGTGACCGTGCACTCCGCCGAACACCTCGTGCGCACCTACCACGGCTGGACGTGCGCGGCGAGCCCCGTGCGCGACCCCGACACCGGCCGCACGCTGGGCGTCGTGGACGTCAGCGGCCCGCTGACCAGCCTGCACCCGACCACGAGCGCCCTGGTCAGCACGGCCGCGCGGCTGGTGGAGGCCCAGCTCGGGGTGGTCCTGGCGGCCCGCGACGAACGCGTGCGCGCGGCCGGCATGCGCCACCTCATCGCCCTGCGCGGCGAACCCGGCGCCCTGCTCAGCCCGACCGGCCGCGTCCTGGCCGCCGAACCCCAGAACCTGCTCGGCCCGCGCGTGGAACTCGCCCCCACCGTCCGCCTGGCCGACGGCCGCGAGGCCCACCTGGAACCCCTGGACGAGGGCTACCTGCTCCGCGTCCCACCCCGAACCACCCGCCGCCCGACCCTGTCCCTGCGCTTCCTCGGCGACCTGACCGGCACGCTCAACGGCCGCCCGCTCCTCCTGTCCCTCCGCCACGCCGAGCTCCTGACCGCCCTGGCCCTGCACCCCCGCGGCCTGACCGCCGACCAACTCGCCCTGCACCTCTACGGCGAACGCGGCAACCCCACCACCGTCCGCGCCGAACTCCACCGCCTGCGGGCCCAACTCCCGGACGTCCTCCAGACCAGGCCGTACCGCCTGTCCGCGACCGTCGAAGCCGACTTCCTGACCGTCCGCCAAGCGATCCGCACCGGTGACGTCCCCACCGCCGTCGCCACCTACCGAGGCGACCTCCTCCCCCGCTCCGACGCCCCGGTCGTCTCCGACGAGCGCGAAGACCTCTCGGCCACGGTCCGCCGAGCCGTCCTGACCGCCGGCGACCCCGAAACGATGTGGGCCTTCGCCGAGATGACCGACGACGTCGAAACCCTCGAACGCCTCACCCGCGCACTCCCGCCGACCGACCCGAGACGCGAACTGGCCCACACCCGCCTGCGCCGCGCCCTCGCCTGACCCCCGTAGGCTGCCCGCCGTGACGGCGTCCTACCTCTGCTCGTGCTGCGACCGGCTCCACCCCGGGCCGCCCTTCGGTTACGGCGCCCCCGCACCGGCGTTCTGGCACGACGGTCTGGCCGACGACCCGGACTCGATCCTGGCCGAGGAGCAGTGCGTGATCGGCGGCGAGCACCACTTCGTCCGCGCGCGCCTGGTGCTGCCGGTCGTGGACGCCGACGAGGACTTCGAGTGGGGCGTGTGGGTGTCGCTCAGCCCGGCCAACGCCGCCCGCGCGGCTCAGCTGTGGGACGACCCCGCCCGGGTCGCGGAGCCGCCGTACTTCGGCTGGCTGTCCACCGACCTGCCCGGCTACGACCCCGGCACGCTGAACCTGAAGACGATGGTGCACACCCAGGAGGTGGGCGTGCGCCCACTCGTGGAGCTGGAGCCGACCGACCACCCGCTGGCGGTCGAGCAGCGCGGCGGCATCACGGTCGAGCGGGTGCGGGCCATCGCGGAACTGCTCCTGCACCCGCCGGCCTGACCTAACCTGGTCCGCATGGGGTTCTTCGCGCCTGGCGACACCGTGTTGCGCCGGGAAGTGCTGCACGGCAAGCCGTGGTCGGTCATGCCGACCCGAGTGGTCGAGGACGGGCCGGAGCTGTTGGTCGTGTTCGTCGTCCCCGGCACCGTCCTGGGCTACCCCGACCACCACTACGGGCACCCCTGGCGGGCCAAGGGCAACACGCACTGGCGCGGTCACGGCAAGCTCCAGCTCCACCGGCCCGGGGACGCCTACTCCGTCGAGCTGTTCTGGTCCGGTGAGGACCGCCGGTTCCAGGGCTGGTACCTCAACCTCCAGGACCCGTTCCGCCGCACCCCGCACGGCTTCGACACCCTCGACCACGCCCTGGACTACTGGCTCGACGCCGAGGGCCGCTGGGAGGAGCGCGACCGGGACGAGTTCGACGAGCAGGTCGCCGAGGGCAAGTACGACGCCGCCCAGGCCGACGCGATCCGCCGCACCGGCAAGGAGATCGCCGCCATGCTCGACGCGGGCACCACGTGGTGGGACCCGGCGTGGGCCGCCTTCACGCCCGACCCGGACTGGCCGGTCCCGGTGCTGCCCGAGGGCTGGGAGGACTACCCGCTGCCGTGAGGATCCAGCCCCTGACCCCGGACGCCCTGGTCGCCGAGCTGGTCGAGCGGATCGACGCGTTCCCCAAGGACACCTGGACCCGGGTCCTGGTGGACGGCGCACCGCCGACCCGCCCCGGCGCCCTCGCCGACACCCTGACCGACCCGCTGAAAGCCCGTGGCCGCCCGGTCCTGCGCGTGTCCGCCCGCGACTTCCTGCGCCCCGCCTCGATCCGCCTGGAGCACGGCCGCACCGACCCGGAGTCGTTCCGCACCACCTGGCTCGACGCGAACGGCCTGCTCCGGGAGGTCCTCGCCCCGCTGGACCCGGGCGGCACCGGCAAGGTCCTGCCGACGCTGTGGGACGCCGACCGCGACCGCGCCAGCCGCGCCGACTACGTGACCCTCCCACCCGGCGGCGTCCTCCTGCTCGACGGCACGCTCCTGCTCGACAAGTGGCTGCCCGCCGAACTCACCGTGCACCTCTGGCTGTCACCACCGGCACTCCACCGCCAGACCCCCGAGGACGAGCGCTGGACCCTGCCCGCCTACGACGACTACGAACCCCAAGCCGACGTGACGGTCCGCTACGACCACCCGACCCGGCCGGCGCTCGTGGGTACAGTGGGCTGAGACGGGAGGAGGACGCGATGACCAAGCTGCACCTGCTGCTGGCGGGGCTTGCGGGTCTGTTCGCGCTCACCCTCCTGAACTCGCCGGCCGAACTGGTGGCCGCCATCGCTGCGGTCGCCGTGGTGGTGCTGCTGCTCACCGCCGCGCCGGACGTCCAGGCCGCGCCCGCCTGGGTGCGGTCGCTTTCCTTGCGCGACAAGGCCTTGCGCACGGCCTTCCTGCGCCTGCGCGACCCCGACGCCGCCGGTCGACCCCGTCCGCGAGCACCGGGACTCGGCTGCTGACAGCCGACATCCCGAAAACTCACAGACGGAGTACACCCTTGTTCCACGCCTTGGGCTCTGCCCTGGCGGGCTTCGCCACGCCCGCCCTCGCCATCGTCCTGTTCACCGCGCTCGTCCGCCTGCTCATGCACCCGCTCGCCCGTGCCGCCGTGCGCGGCGAGAAGGCCCGGTCGGCACTGGCCCCGCAGATGCGGGAACTCCAGGCCAAGTACGGCAAGGACCCGGTCAAGCTGCAAGAGCACACCATGAAGCTCTACAAGGACAACGGCACCTCGCTGTTCGCCGGGTGCCTGCCCGCGCTGGTGCAGGTGCCGTTCTTCATGGTCATGTACCGGCTCGTCACCACCCCGAACCCGCTGCTGGACGGCACCCTGTTCGGCACACCGCTGGGCACGCACTGGTTCGGCGAGTTCGGCCACAACCCCGTGTTCCTGACCCTCTTCGCGGCCCTGACGGCGATCGCGTTCGCCACCTCCCGCTGGCAGGCCGCGGTGGCCGCTCGCAGCGGTGGCCCGCAGGTGCCGTTCGCGAAGGTGTTGCGGCTGCTGCCGTTCGGCACGGTGCTCATCGCGGCCGTGCTGCCGCTGGCGGCCGGGGTCTACCTGCTCACCACCACCGCTTGGACGCTCGCCGAACGCGCGTACCTCCACCGCGCGGTCGAGGAACCGGTGGCTCACGCGCAGCGGTGGTAGACCTCGCTGGCCAGGTCGGCGGCGTGCCGCATGGCCTGGGCGTGCAGCGCGGTCAGCGAGAGGACGTCGGCCTGCTCCTCCGGGTCGGCGTCCTCGCCGTCCAGGCGCTGCTCGGCCGTCGTGTAGACGACGCACTCGGCGGCCACGCTGAGCCTGCGCGCCAGGAACGCCACCGCGGTCATGAGGTTCTCGGCCTCCTCCGCGGTGATCGGCACGACCCGCCGCGGCGCCTGGTCGGCCAGTTCGTCCTCGGCGGCGCCCAGGTCGGGCGGCTCGGCGCGGTGCGCCAGACCGGTGTCCCACCGGCACGCCGCCTCGTGCAGTGACTCGATGAACGGCTCCCAGTCGATGTCCCGGTCCATTGCTCCGCTGGCCCTCCTTCTCCCGTGTTGCCTGTTCGGGGGGTGCCCGGACGACACGGTCGACATGCCGGTTTTCCCGTTCGGGTGGAAAACCCGCGCGACCGGTTAGACCAGGTCCCGGAGGGGGTATGGCCCGCGGTTCAGTAGGCCACCGCCCGTCCCGCGAACTGCGGTGCCGGCACCACACCGGCCGTCGAGGGGTAGGAGATCCGGTCGGGCACGCCGTCGGAGGTGTAGCGCTGGGCGGGGTTCGCGGCGAGCTTGTCCAGCCACACCGCCGAGCCGAACGCCGCGTCCTCGCCGGTCGCGTCCTGGGACCGGATGCGGGGCGTGTTCATCGGGTCGAAGTCGGCGGCGAACGGCGAGGGCGCCGGGTTCGAGCCGACCAGCAGCACGCACACGTAGTCGTAGGACGCGCCGTCCACCCCGCCCCGCATGGCCAGCACGGGTTCGCGCGGGCTCACGCCGAACGGCAGCGCCAGGCTCTTCACCTGGTACTGCGGCACGGCCTGCTGGATCTCGCGCTGGCCCTCGCCGATCGCCCGCTGCGCCTCCGCGGCGGACACCGAGGCCAGGTTCGTGTGGTACTGGGTGTGGTTGCCGATCTCGAAACCGTGGTCCCGCAACCACGGCAGCACACCGGAGCCGTCGGCCGTGCCGAAGGGCGCGGCGTTGACGTACATGCTCGCCACCGGCCGGAACCCCGGGTGCTTGGCGGCGACATCGAGCAGGATCGCGATGGCGGTGCCCGGCGCGGGCTGACCGGAGGCGTCCAACGCGAACTGGGTCGGGTCGCCGTCGTCGAAGGTCAGCACGACGGGGTGCTTGCCCGCCGGGATGTCGATCTCGCCGGTCGCGTACTCCAGGGTCGTCACGGGCACGTAGTCCTCGGCGACCAGCCGCTCCAGCTCGGCCCGGAACGCCTCCGGGGTCCGGTCGTACACCGACGACGGCTGGGCGACCAGCCGGTGGTACATCAGGACCGGCACCTGCCCGAGCTCGTTGGCCCCCACCGCGGCCGGGTCCGGCGGCGGCGCGGACGACGTCGTGCCGGGCGTCGAGGCGGCGGCGACCGGCGTGTTGGCGGGCGCGGGCTCGGCCGGTTCGGCGCACGCGGCGGTGACGACGGCCAGGAGCGCGGCGACGGCCAGGACGGGTCGGGACGGCGGTGCGGTGCGGTTCACGTTTCCGCAAGGTACGCCGCTCACCGAGGGGTCGCCGCCCGGTTTGACACATTCGGATGACTTCTGGTTTACCTGCCCCTGGAGGCGGTATATCGCGCAGTGGTAATGCGCCGCGCTGATCGGAGTCGTCGATGTCGAATTCCACCCGAAAAACGAGAAGGGTCCTCGTCCCGGTGGCCGCTGCCGTGGCGTTGTTGCTGGTCGCAGGCGTGATCACGACATTCGTGCACTACCGGCAGACCAGTCTGGCCGTCGCGGACCTGAGCGACGGCGGTGCCGTCACCCATTCGGGCTTCGAGCGCGTGGCCATCACCGCGGACGATCCGGGCGATCTCGATCGGGTGATTGTGGAGTTGGACGGCCGAACGGTCGAAGCGCGGCGCGGTGAAAAGGGGATGTCGTTGTCCGGGCTGGAACTGGCCGACGGACCGCACACCCTGACCGTCCGCGCGCCCAACGCGCTGCCGTGGCTGCCCGACGCCGTGATCGAGCGCCACTTCACCCTCGACAACACCCCGCCGAAGGTGTCCGTGGAGCAGGTGGACGCCAAGTCGCCGCGCGGTCCGCTGACCGTGCGCGGCACGGTCGAGGGCGCGGACGAGGTGCTGGTCGGCGACCAGCGCGTGCCGGTGAAGGACGGCAGGTTCGAGGCGACGTTCGCGGCGGTGCCCGCGTCCCTGCGCCTGGAGGCCAAGGACGCGGCGGGCAACTCCGGCCGGCACGAGATGGCGGTCAAGGTGCCCCACCCGGGCATGCGCGCGGTGCACATGAGCGCGGCGGCGTGGGCGACGGAGGAGCTGCGCGAGCCGGTGCTGGCGCTGGCGCGCGAGAAGAAGATCGACGCCGTGCAGCTGGACATCAAGGACGAGAGCGGCGAGATCGGCTACACCTCGCAGGTCCCGCTGGCGCAGCAGATCGGCGCGAGCCGGGGGTACTACGACGCCAAGGCGGCCGTGGACCAGCTGCACGGCATGGGGTTGCGGGTCGTGGGCCGGCTGGTGGCGTTCCGGGACCCCGTGCTGGGCAAGGCGTCCTGGGAGGCCGGCGCGCGCGACCGGCTGGCGATGGACAAGAACGGTGGCCCGTGGGCGCGGCACTACGGCCAGTACGCGTTCACCAACTTCGCCAACCCCGAGGTGCGCGAGTACAACATCGCCATCGCGAAGGAAGCGGCGTCGCTGGGCTTCGACGACATCCTGTACGACTACGTGCGGCGGCCCGACGGCCCGTTGGGGCAGATGGAGTTCGCCGGTCTCGCGGTAACCCCCGAACAGTCCATAGTGGACTTCCTGCGCGACTCGCGGGCGGCGGTCCGGCCGCACGGCGCGTACCTGGGCGCTTCGGTGTTCGGCATCGCCGCGCACAGCGGCACGGACATCGCCCAGGACATCCCGGCGCTGTCCGCGCACGTCGACTACGTCGCGCCGATGGTCTACCCGTCGCACTGGGGGCCGGGCGAGTACGGCGTGGACAACCCCGAGGGCAAGCCGTACGACATCGTGAAGGCGTCGATCGCGAACTTCGTGGACCTGACCAAGGACACCGGGGCGACGGTCATCCCGTGGCTGCAGGCGTTCTCGCTCAAGTACCACTACGGGCCGGGCGAAGTGCAGGCGCAGGTCACCGCGTCCGCCGACGTGGGCGTGAAGTCGTTCCTGCTGTGGAACCCGGCGTGCCGCTACGACCAGGCGGGGCTGTAGCCATGACCACCGGCGGGGAGTTCGCACCGGGGTCGTTCAACCGCGAGTGGTGCGGCTACCAGCGGCGCGAGGTGGACGCGGCGATCAAGCAGCTCACCGAACGGCTGGAGCAGCTGACCACCGACCGGGACGCGGCCCTGGCGACCGCGGACGACGTGACGCGCGAGCTGGAGGCGGCCCGCGCCGAGCTGGCGGAGTACCGGATGCTGCACGCCGGCTACTCCAAGGAGAACACGGTGTCCGGGACGATCCGGTACCTGATGCACGTGGCCCGGCAGAAGGCGGAGAAGGAGGAGCAGGCCGCGCACGAGCGCAGCGAGGAGCTGCTGCGGCAGGCGCGGGAGATAGCGCACCGGCAGGCCGTGCTGCTCGACGAGACCGAGCAGGAGACGCAGCGCCGGCTGGCCGAGGCGGACCGGCGGGCGCGGGAGATCGTGGCCGACGCGACGGCGCAGGCACGGGCGATCGCGGCCGACCTGGTGGAACGCCGCAAGGTGCTCGACCGGTGGTGCGCACAACTGGGCATCCCGGTCCCCCGCGAGGACGACACCGACGAGCCACCCACCCTGGCCGCTCCAGCCACCGCGCCCCCACCCCCGACCACCGCCCCGCCGGCCCCCTCGCCCCCAGCCGACGCACCCCCGCAGCCGGCTCCGACGGCACCACCCCCGGGCGGCCCCGCCCAGGCGGCTCCCGCGGCACCGGCGGCCTCCGCGGCGGACGGGTCGTGACCGGGCGGTTGGCGGTGGCGCACTACCTGGCCGGCCTCTCACTGGCCGCCGCCACCGTCCTCGCCCTCGACACGCGCACCGTCCCGATGCACGTCACCGCCCACGGCCGCCCGCCCACCGCCGCCCTGCCGACCTACACCGTGCCGCAACGCATCAGGGGCTTCGGGGCCGACCTGCCACCGGGCGCCCCCTTCCCGGAACACGGCACCGGCCGGTGGCGAATCGTCCCCGGCAGCACCACCGCCACCCCCACCGCCATCCCCTACACCGTCGAGGTCGAGGAGGGCATCACCCTGCGCGAGGGCGACCAGCCGTTCGCCGCCCAGGTCCACCACGCCCTGGTCCACCCACGCGGCTGGCCACGCAAGGGCTACACGTTCCGCCGGGTCGACACGAACCCGACCCTGCGGATCCGCCTCACCGCCCAGAACACCGCGCGCGAGCAGTGCGGCTTCGACCTGCCCTACGACACGTCGTGCCGCATCGGCGACACCGTCTACCTCAGCGCACCCCGTTGGTTCCGCGGCGCACACACCTACGACAGCCTGACCGCCTACCGGTCCTACCTGGTCAACCACGAGGTGGGCCACTTCCTCGGGTTCGGCCACGAACCGTGCCCGGAAAACGGGACCCCGGCCCCGGTGATGATGCAACAAACCCTGAGCACCGCCAACGACGAACTAGCGCAACTCAGCGGCGAGGTACCGCCGGACGGCAAGACATGCACCCCCAACCCCTGGCCGCGCTAGCAGCACCCACCCACAACGCGCCTTCTTCGGCGAAGCCGCCAAGCGGCAGTCCACCGAGAGGACACAACTCAACTTGGGCTTCTTGCTTTTTACGTAAACCGAAACGCTCCGCTCTCAAGATCCAAAAACGCCTCCCCCGCAGCCCGACCACCAGCAAAGGGAGAGCGTCGAACCCCCACACAAGAGCCGCGCTTTACCCACCGAAAGCACGCACAAGACACTCCCTAAACGGCGACCTTCTCCGCCCGCAACGGCGCACCAGCCTCGTGCAGGAACTTCAGCACGTACCCGTACGAGGTGAACAGGCCGCACTCGGCGTAGGAGATCGACCGCTGCCGGCAGAAGTCGCGAACCAGGGCCTGGGCTCGGCGCAGGTGCGGACGGGGCATGTTCGGGAACAGGTGGTGCTCGATCTGGTAGTTCAGGCCGCCGAGCAGGAAGTCGGTGAACCGGCCGCCGGTGACGTTCCGGGAAGTCAGGACCTGCTTGCGGAGGAAGTCCAACTGGTGGCCGGCGGACAGCACCGGCATGCCCTTGTGGTTGGGCGCGAACGAGCACCCCATGTAAACACCGAACAGCCCTTGGTGCACCGCGATGAACACAACCGCCTTCACCGGTGACATGGACGAGAACACCAGCGTCAAGTACCCGATGGCGTGAACGACGAGCAGCGCCGCCTCCACCCGCCACGCCCGCACCTCGCGCCGCGCCACCGGGACCGCGCCGATGACGTGCAGGCTGAAGCCTTCGAGCAGCAGCAGCGGGAAGAACAGCCACGCCTGGTGCTTGACCACGAACCGGAAGAACCCGCGCTTGCGCTCGGCCTGCTCCAGGCTGAACGCGAGCACCGCGATGTCGACGTCCGGGTCCTCGTCCTCGTGGTTGGGGTTGGCGTGGTGGCGGTTGTGCTTGCTCATCCACCAGCCGTAGCCGACGCCGATCAGCAGGTTGCCCAGCACCAGCCCGGTGACCGCGTTGGTCCGGTTGGTCGTGAACACCTGCTTGTGCCCGGCGTCGTGCCCGAGGAACGCGATCTGCGTGAACACGACCGCGAGGGCGACGGCGGGGACGAGCTGCCACCACGAGTCGCCGATCAGGACGACGGCGGCGCAGGTGGCGGCGAGGACGGCCACGGCCGCCACCAGGCACACCACGTAGTAGCCGGTCCGGCGGTCGAGCAGACCGGCCTGCTTGACCAGCCTGGAGAGTTCTGCGAAATCGCTGCCGCGCCGAGGCGACACATCGGTGCTCACGGCGCGCAGCCTAGGGGGCGGCCGGTGACGCGCTCAGGTCAGCCTGAGTTGCAACTGGGCGAACAACCGGAGGAGCGGGTCGTCCAGCTCGAACCCACCGACCTCGGCGGCCCGCCGGACCCGGTAGCGCAGGGTGTTGGGGTGGACGTGCAGGCGGGCGGCGGCCGTGCGCACGTCACCGAACGCGTCCAGGTAGGCCAGAAGCGACCGCGCGAGCTCCGGTTCCAGCCGCTCCAACCGCGGGTCGCGGATCCTGGGGTGCTCGGCCAGCAGCGCCAGCACCTCGCTGACCAGCACCTGCGACCGCACGTCGGCCAAGGTCGCCACGTCCGCGTCCAGGTCCCGTGCCATCGCGTCCAACACCCGATCAGCCTCGACGCGAGCCACCATCACGTCCTCCATCGTCGCCACGGTCGAGCCGA
This sequence comes from Saccharothrix variisporea, assembly GCF_003634995.1. Taxonomy (GTDB): domain Bacteria; phylum Actinomycetota; class Actinomycetes; order Mycobacteriales; family Pseudonocardiaceae; genus Actinosynnema; species Actinosynnema variisporeum. The sequence goes on from NZ_RBXR01000001.1 coordinate 3,950,738, forward strand.
TGGCCCCCTGCACCCGCAACCCCATGTGCTTCCGCGCGGCAGCCACGATCTCCTTCGTCAACGCCAGCAGCGGCGCCCCGGGCGGCAGGTCCGGCAGCAGCACGTACGTCCGCCCCGAAGCCTGGCTGACCAGCGCACTTCGCCGATAGGCAGCGGCGTGCACCGAGATCAGGCTCGTCATCTCCGCCCGCCGCAGCTCGTGCTGGATCCGGTCCGCGTGCTCCTGCCCGCGCAACGCGAACACCACCACAGCGGCCGGCTTCCCCGGATCAGCCCCGATCTGCTCGGCCACCGAGGTGGCGTCCATCCGCCCGTCCAGCAGCGAGGCCAGCAGGTTCTCCCGGAACGCCGCCGTGGGCTCGCGCTGCTGCACCAGGTGCAACGCGGTCACCCGAGCCGCCCCCAACAACGCCCGTTCGGACTGCTCGGTGAGCGGCGTGGTCCCCTCCTGCACCCAGATCGTCCCCAAGGGCTGGCTACCGGCGTGGATGCCGACCGCGATCCGCCGCCGAATCCCCAGCTCGGGCCGCTCCTCGATCCGCACGACCTCCTCGCCGGACCGAAGCCGCTGGTAAACCCCCACTCCCGAAGCATCTTCAGGTACGGCTCGGGCCCCTGCCGCCCCAGGATCGACAACCGCCGCAACTCATCCACTTCGTCCGACGACCGCGAGTAAGCCAGCACCCGACTGGCGGTGTCCTCGATGCTGACGATCCCCCCGGTCAACGCCGCAATCGTCTGCGCCAACCCGAACAGGTCCCCCAACACCTCGGTGGCCCCCGCGTCAGCGGTCAACCGAGCGGTACTCACGACCCCTCGGGCCAACGACTCCAGGTGCTCCCACCGCACCTCGGGCCGAACCGCCAACAACGCGACCCCGACGTCGGCGGCCGTCTGCCGCAACACCGGGGACGGCGAATCCACCTTCACCGCCACCGCCGCGGCACCCCCTTGCGCCGCCGCCCTGACCAGCGGCAATGCCGCCCGCCCGCGCGCCCCGATGACCAACGCGAGATCCCCGGGCCGCACGTCGGGCGTGTCGTCGGGGTCGAGGATGACCACGTCGTGGACGTCGACCTCAAGCCCGTGCGGCGCGACCTGGATCTCCACCAACGGGTCCCCCAGCGCAATCAACACCTGCCGCAAGCTCACAGCGCACCACCTCTTTCGAGCTCTTCAAGCTTTTGAAGATCAACGCTTCGCTCTCAAGCAGAACGCGCTGCGCGCTCGAAAGAGCCTGCCGGCGGGCGAACCACCGATGGGGGGTGAAGGGCGTCGGTTCCCCCACCGCATGACCCGGCGGAGCCGACCACAGATTTCCCGGGGTGCCGCTAAAACTTTTTGCTCGTTCCTCGCAAAAACTTTTGGCTGCACCCCGGGAAATCTGTGGTAGCCCTTCGGGCGGGCCATACGGTGGGGGAACCGAGGCCCTCCACTTGTAGCTGGGGCTACCGCGCGCTGCGCGCGCCCAAAGCCGCGCTGCGCGCGTGGGGAAGGCGCTGAGCGTGCCGGGCGGCTTGCGGTTGGGCGAGGGCATGAGGAGTGCACGCGCCCCCTCCTTAAGACTGCGGCCGACCGGACCACTTCTTGTCCAATCGAACAACCGCGAGGTGGCAAGCCTAGACGTCCGGACAACAGACCGCTCGGTCCGTCGCCCTACCGTGGGTGGACACCCCGACCATGTGGCGAAGGAGCTGCTTGTGGATGCCGTGACCAGGGTCCCCGTGCCGGCGAACGAGCCCGTCCTCAGCTACGCCCCCGGCACCCCGGAGCGCGCGCAGCTGCAGGCGAAGCTGGCCGAACTGGCCAAAGAGCCCCTCGAACTGACCCTGACCATCGGTGGCGAGCAGCGCGTCGGCGGCGGCGAGAAGTTCGACGTCGTGCAGCCGCACAACCACCGGGCCGTGCTGGGCACCCTGCACGGGGCCACCCAGCAGGACACCCGGGACGCCATCGCCGCCGCCAAGGCCGCCGCACCCGCGTGGCGCGCGCTGTCCTTCGACGACCGCGCCGCGATCCTGCTCAAGGCGGCCGACCTGCTCGCCGGCCCCTGGCGGCAGACGCTCAACGCGGCCACCATGCTCGGCCAGTCGAAGACCGCCATCCAGGCCGAGATCGACTCCGCGTGCGAGCTCATCGACTTCTGGCGCTTCAACGTCGCCTTCGGCAAGCAGCTGATCAGCGAGCAGCCCCAGTCGTCCCCCGGCGTGTGGAACCGCACGGACCACCGCCCGCTGGAGGGCTTCGTCTACGCGATCACGCCCTTCAACTTCACCGCCATCGCCGGCAACCTGCCGACCGCGCCCGCCCTCATGGGCAACGTCGTCCTGTGGAAGCCCTCGCCCACGCAGAGCTTCGCCGCGCACCTCACCATGCGCCTGCTCGAAGAGGCCGGCATGCCGCCGGGCGTGATCAACCTGCTCCCCGGTGACGGCCTGGCGGTCTCCGAGGTCGCCCTCACCGACCCGGACCTGGCCGGCATCCACTTCACCGGCTCGACCAAGACCTTCCAGCACCTCTGGGGCCAGGTCGGCGCGAACATCGCCGGCTACCGCTCCTACCCGCGCATCGTCGGCGAGACCGGCGGCAAGGACTTCGTGCTCGCACACCCGTCCGCCGACGTGGACGTGCTGCGCACCGCCCTGGTCCGGGGCGCGTTCGAGTACCAGGGCCAGAAGTGCTCCGCCGCCTCCCGCGCCTACGTGCCGCGGTCGGTCTGGAACCGCCTGAAGGACGACTTCCTCGCCGAGGTCGAGTCCCTGACCATGGGTGACGTCACCGACTTCTCGAACTTCCTCGGCGCGGTCATCGACCGCCGGTCGTTCGACAAGCTCTCGGGCGTACTCGACGCGGCCCGCCAGGACTCCTCGCTGGAGATCGCCGCCGGTGGCACGGCCGACGACACCGACGGCTTCTTCGTGCGCCCGACCGTGCTGCTGGGCAGCAACCCGGACCACGAGGTGTTCACCACCGAGTACTTCGGCCCGGTCCTCGCCGTGCACGTCTACGACGACGCCGACTACGACACCGTGCTCAAGCAGATGGAGAGCGCGGCCCCGTACGGCCTCACCGGCGCGGTCATCGCGCAGGACCGCGCGGCCATCGCGCACGCCCAGGAGTACCTGCGGTTCGCGGCGGGCAACTTCTACGTCAACGACAAGCCCACCGGTGCGGTCGTCGGGCAGCAGCCGTTCGGCGGCGGCCGGGCGTCGGGCACCAACGACAAGGCGGGCTCGGTGCACAACCTCCTGCGCTGGGTCAGCCCGCGCTCCATCAAGGAGACCTTCTTGCCGCCGACGTCCTACCGCTACCCGCACCAGGGGTGACCATGCTGCGCTCCACCCTGCTGGCCGCCTCGCGGTCCGGCGCCATCCGCAAGCTCGTCGAGAGCACCCCGTTGACCAAGCCGGTCGTCAAGCGGTTCATCGCCGGTGACGACGTGGACGCGGCCGTCGCCGCCACCGGTGACGTCCTGGCCGACGGCCGCCTGGTCACGCTGGACCACCTCGGCGAGGACACCCGCGACGCCTCCCAGGCCACCGCCACCGTCGAGGCGTACCTGACCCTGCTGGGCAGGCTCCAGGACGCTGGGTACGCCGACCGCGCCGAGGTGTCGGTGAAGCTGTCCGCGGTGGGCCAGTTCCTGCCCGTGGACGGCGAGAAGATCGCCCTGGAGAACGCCCGGAAGATCTGCTCGGCCGCCGGGGTCGTCGGCACGACCGTCACCCTGGACATGGAGGACCACACCACCACGGACTCCACGCTGGGCATCCTGCGCGAGCTGCGCTTGGACTTCCCGTGGGTCGGCGCGGTGCTCCAGGCCTACCTCAAGCGCACCGAGCAGGACTGCCGGGACCTGGCGCACGCCGGGTCGCGTGTAAGGCTGTGCAAGGGCGCCTACCAGGAGCCCGCGTCCGTGGCCTACCAGGACAAGTCCGAAGTGGACCTGTCGTACGTGCGGTGCCTGAAGGTCCTGATGAAGGGCGAGGGCTACCCGATGGTCGCCTCGCACGACCCGCGCCTGATCGCCATCGCGGCGGACCTCGCGCGGGACCGGGCGAAGGACTCCTACGAGTTCCAGATGCTGTACGGCATCCGGCCCGAGGAGCAGAAGCGGATCGCCGCCGAGGGCAACCGGATGCGCGTGTACGTGCCGTACGGCGACGAGTGGTACGGCTACTTCATGCGCCGCCTGGCCGAGCGCCCCGCGAACGTGGCGTTCTTCCTGCGCTCCCTCGTCACGAAGAGCTAGTTCACGAGGAGCTGGGCAGGTCGCGGGTCCGGGTCGCGGGGTGGGCCCGGACCACCAGCTCCACCGCGTGCTCCGCGCGGGCCAGCCGTTCCGGTTCGGCCCGCGCGGCGCGCAGCAGCTCCACCGCCCGGTGGGCCGCCGCCAACGCCCGGTCCAGGTCCGCGCCGACCTCCGCGCACCGGCGGGCGTACAGCGACAGCGCCTCGGCGTGCCGGACCTCGTCGCGGTGCCCGGTCAGGTGCCACAGCAGGACCGCCATGCGCGCGCCGACCCGGGCGTCGTCGTTGGTGACCGCGCTGTCCGCCAGCCGGTGCCACGCGTCGGCCAGCCGCACCGCCGCCCCCGGCACCCGCCGCCACGCCGCCACGGCGTCCCCGAACGCCTGCGCCGCCTCCGACCGGCGGTCCAGCCGGCGGAACAGGACGCCCAGGTCGCCCAGCGCGTCGGCCAGGGCGGGCTCGAAGTCGCGCGGGTTGACCTCGGCCAGCCGGCGCAGCACGCCGATCGACTCCCGCACCACCGCCGCCGCCTCCGTGGGCCTGCCGTGGCGGGCCAGCAGCGCCGCGACGGACCGCAGCGTCCGGGCGAACTCGGCTTCGTAGCGCGGGTCGTCGCCCGCGACCGCACGCCATTGCAACACCGCGCGCCGGGTCGCGTGCCCGGCCTCCGCGCGCCGCCCGACGTCGAACAGCCGGGCCGCGAGGTGGTGGGCGGCCTTCGCCGCGGCCGGCCGGAACCGCGCGGGGTCCCGCCGGGCCAGGTCGTCGAACAGCGCGACCGACTCGGTGACCGCCGCCGCGGCCTCGTCCCCGCGGCCGAGCGCCGCGTACCGCAGGCCCAGCCGGTCCAGGGCGGCGGCGAGCCGGCCCACGCCGTCCGGGTCGTCCACGCGCACCAGCCGGCACCACGCCACGGCTTCCTGCGCCGCCGCGAGCGCTTCCCCGTCGTCCTCGCACGCCACCAGGCGCAAGCTCAAGTCCCCCAACGCATCCGCGAGCGCGGGCCGGTGCGCGACGGGGTCCCGGTCGACCAGTTGCCGGTACAACAAGACCTGCGCTCGTGAGGCCTGCACGGCTTCCTCGCGCAGTCCTGCGAGGGCGGCACGGGCACTGAGCAGCCCGTTCAGCTCGGCCCGTTCCTCCACGTCCTCGGCTTGTCGCAGCAACGCCCGGGTGAGCAGCGCGGGCAGGACGTCACCGTGGCAGCGCGGGTCGTCGAACACTTGGCGCGCAACGACTTCCGGGTCGTCCTCGAGGACTCGCAGCGGGCCGGTGCCCGCCTTCGCCACCAGTCCCGGGTCGGCGGCGAACAGCTCGACCGCCCGGTCGCGGACGTGCGGCCAGCGCTCGGCGGCGCGCAGCAGGGTGTCCAGGGCGTCCGGCGCGGGTGCGATGCGGTCGTCCAGCAGGGTCACGGCCAGCACGTCCTCGGCGAGGCGGCCGGTGGTGGGCGGGTCCGGGTCCACGCTGATCAGGCGGCGGACGCGGTCGACCGGGTGGTCCGCCCGGTCGCCGTGGACGGCGGCGAGGGCGGCCAGGTGCAGGTCGAAGTAGGTCTCGCACAACGGTGCCTGGACGTGCGGCCGGGGCAGCGCCAACGCGTCGGCGAACCGCTGGCAGGCGAGCACGAACGACGTCCCGTGCTCCTCGGGACAGGGTCTGAGCTCGAGGTCTTGGGTCGCGTAGTGCACGTCGGCGGCGCGCTGGCGGGTCGCCGACCACCACCATCCGGCGGTGCGGGCGATCAGGAGCACCCGAGCCGGACCCTCCCGCAGCACGGCGTGCACGTCGTGCCACGTGCGCAGGTCCGCGTCGTCGAGGACGACCACGCCGGCACCTGCGAACCGCCGCGCCAACCGCGTCTTGCCCACGCCGGACCGGCCGTGCAGCAGCAGCACCGACCGCGGCACGGGCGCGTCCCGCCAGCGCGCCAGCGCCGCGAGTTCGGCGGTCCGGCCGTGGAAGGGCACCACCTCGTGCCACGGGTCCAGCAGCGCGCCAGGCGATCCGATCACGGGCCCATATCCTGCACCCGCCCACGAACCACGATCGGGTTGGTACCGCTCCACCGGCGGAACCGCCGGAATTGTCGGGGGTCGTTGGCACAATTCGAGGCATGTTCATCGCTCTGGTGCCGCACGCGGAGAACGCCGGTCGCCTCCGGCCGCTCTCCGACGCCGGCGTGCCCACCGGACCGGTGGTCGAGACGTCCGACCTGGCCGCCACCGTGGCCGAGTGGGAGCGGCGCGGGCCGCGCTGGGTGTGGGCGTCCACGGCGGAGGTCTACCCCGACCTGCTGGCCCGGGGCGTGCGGGTGGAGCGGTGCCTGGACCTGTGGCACGTGGAGTCGCTGCTGCTGTCCTACCAGGGCAGACACCGGGAGCCGCGCGGCCTGGGCGCGGCCCTGGCGCGCTTGCGCGGCCTGCCGGTGCCCGAGGACCAGGGTCCGCGCCGGCGCGAGTCCCAACCCACCCTGTTCGAGCCCGAACGCGACCCGCTGCCCGGCGACGCCGACCCGCTGGAGGCGGTGATCGCCGTGCACGCCGAACAGCAGCGCGTGCTGGCGACCCTGGCCCACGCCGACCGCCTGCGCCTGCTGTGCGCCGCCGAGTCCGCCAGCGCCTTGGCGGCGGCCGAGATGACGTTCCACGGACTGCCGTGGCGCGAAGACGTCCACGACCGGTTGCTCACCGACCTCCTCGGCCCCCGCCCGGTCAACGGCGCACGCCCCGCGAAGCTGGCCGACCTCGCCGACCGCATCACCGCCGCGTTCGGGGGCAAGGCGGTGAACCCGGACGCACCCGGCAGCATCGTGCGCGCGTTCGGCCGCGAGGGCATCGACGTGCCGTCCGCCCGCGCGTGGGTGCTGAAGAAGGTCGACCACCCCGCGGTCGCGCCTTTGTTGGAGTACAAGGAACTCGCGCGGCTGTGGGTCGCGCACGGCTGGTCGTGGCTGGACCAGTGGGTGTCGCAGGGCCGTTTCCGCCCCGATTACGTGGTGGGCGGTGTGGTGTCCGGTCGTTGGGCGACTCGCGGTGGCGCGGCTCTCCAGATCCCCCGGACACTGCGGCGCGCGGTCGTGGCCGATCCGGGTTGGCTGTTGGTGGCGGCGGACGCGTCCCAGTTGGAGCCCCGGGTCCTGGCGGCGCTGTCGGGGGACCGTCGCCTGGCCGAGGTCTCCGGCGACGACGACCTGTACACGACCCTGGCGGCGGACGCGTTCGACGGCGACCGGGGCCGGGCGAAGATCGCCATGCTGTCCGCGATGTACGGCGGGACCAGCGGCGAGGCCGGGCCGTTGCTGGCCGTCTTGAGACGCCGGTTCCCCGAGGCGGTCGGGTACGTGGAAGCCGCCGCGGTGGCCGGTGAACAAGGACGGATGGTCAGGTCGCAGCTCGGCCGCACCAGCCCCACCCCGTCCGAAGCCTGGCACGCCCTGACCGGCAACCCGGACGACGGTGAGGACGCCGCACGCCAGTCCCGCCGAGCGGCCCGGGACTGGGGCAGGTTCACGCGCAACTTCGTGGTGCAGGCCAGCGCCGCCGACTGGACCGCCGCGCTGCTGGGTGCCCTGCGAAGACGCCTGCACCGAACAGCCCCCGGCGCACACCTGGTGTTCTTCCAGCACGACGAGGTCCTGGTCCACACACCGGCGTCCTCGGCCGACGCCGTGTGCGCCGAGATCACCGCGGCCGGAGTCGAGGCGTCCACCCTCGTCTTCGGCGCCACACCCGTCCGCTTCCCGCTCCACGCCGTCCCGGTGGAGTCCTACGCGGACGCCAAATAGCGCATTTGCGCCGTTCGGCCGATTGAGTCTCCGTCGTGAGAGCGCTCTCATGAACGCACAACCGAATTTGTTGCCGTGCAGAACGAGTGACAAGGAGGTCACCCGCGCATGGAACCCAGCCGCCGGCGGCGCGTGCTCGCCACCGCCGCCGCCCTGCTCGCCGCCGTTCCCGCCGCGGTCTTCGCCACGATGTCGGCCGACGCCTCGGTCCCCGCCACACCACCCGGCTGGACGCTCCAGTGGAGCGACGACTTCACCGGCGCCGCGAACACCCTGCCCTCCGGCGCCAACTGGATCTTCGACACCGGCCACGGCTACCCCGGCGGCCCCGGCAACTGGGGCACCGGCGAGATCCAGAACTACACCACCTCCACGTCCAACATCCGCCTCGACGGCAGCGGCAACCTCCGCATCACCGCGCTGCGCGACGGCTCGGGGAACTGGACGTCCGCCCGCATCGAGACCCAGCGCGCGAACTTCCGCCCACCCTCGGGCGGCAAGCTCGCCATCGAGGGCCGCATCCAGATGCCGAACGTCACCGGCAGCGCCGCCCTCGGCTACTGGCCCGCGTTCTGGGCGCTCGGCTCGCCCTACCGCGGCAACTACTGGAACTGGCCCGCCATCGGCGAGTTCGACATCATGGAGAACGTCAACGGCATCAACTCCGTGTGGGGCGTGCTGCACTGCGGCGTGAACCCCGGCGGGCCGTGCAACGAGACCAACGGCCTGGGCGCGAGCCGCGCGTGCCCCGGCTCGACGTGCCAGTCCGCCTTCCACACCTACCGCTTCGAGTGGGACGAGAGCGTCAGCCCCAAGCAGTTCCGGTGGTACGTCGACGGGCAGCAGTTCCACAGCGTCAACCAGAACCAGTTCGACGCCACGACGTGGAACAACATGACCGGCCACGCCGGCTACTTCATCCTGCTGAACCTGGCGATGGGCGGCGCGTTCCCCAACGGCGTCGCGGGCCAGGGCACGCCGACCGCCGCGACCGTTCCCGGCCACTCGCTGGTCGTGGACTACGTGGCGGTCTGGACGGCCGGCGGCGGCACCACCACCCCGCCCACGACCACCACCACTCCCGGTGGCAGCGGCTGGGACGCGTACACCGAGATCCAGGCCGAGCAGGCGACGTCCCGCTCCGGCGGCACCGTGGAGACGTGCGCCGAGGGCGGCCAGGACGTGGGGCAGCTGAAGAACGGCGACAGCCTGCGGTTCTCCGGTGTGCGCTTCGGCTCGGGCACGGCCACCCAGTTCGTCGCACGGGCGGCGTCGGGCGCGGCGGGCGGCGTGAGCGGCTTGGTGGAGGTCCGGCTGGACAGCCCCACAGCCGCGCCGATCGGCAGCTTCGCCATCGCCAACACCGGCGGGTGGCAGAGCTGGCGCACGGTCCCGGCGAACATGTCCGGCGTCACCGGCACGCACGACGTGTACATCACGTTCACCAGCGGCCAACCCGCCGCGTACGTGAGCGTGAACTGGATCAAGTTCGGCACCTGATCCGGATCGTGCCGCCTCCGGCGTCACGCCGAGGCCGACCCATCTCGTGGCGGGCCGCGGATGCCTCCTCCTCCGCGGCCCGCCACTCCCACCTGTTCCTCAGCCCGCCCCTGCCACCTCGTCTACCGTTGTCGGGGTGGATTCCGGCTACGAGGAGCGCCCCGCCGCCGGCCTGGCCTGCGCCTGGCGCCGCTCGTCCCCCGTGGCCACGACCGGCCGCGTGGTCCCGGACGGCTGCACCGACCTGATGTGGTCGACGTCCGGCGCCCTGTTCGTCGCCGGACCGGACACGACCGGCCACCTCACGACCCTGCGCCCCGGCACCCTGTACGGCGTCCGCTTCGGCCCCGGCGTCGGCCCGTCGGTCCTCGGCGTCCCCGCCCACGCGCTGCGCGACCTGCGCGTCCCGCTAGCCGAGCTGTGGGGCCGGTCGACCGAGCTGGAAGACGCCCTCGCGACCGCCACCGACCCGTGCACGGTCCTCGCCGAAGCCGCCCGCACCCGCCTCCGCGCGACCCCGCCGGACCCGCTCACCCAGGCGGTGGCCCGCGCCGTCCGCACGTCGTCCGTCACCGACATCGCCGACGACCTGGGCCTGAGCACCCGCCAACTGCACCGCCGCTGCCTGGACGCGTTCGGCTACGGCCCCAAGGTCCTGCACCGCGTGCTCCGCTTCGACCGAGCGGTGAAGCTCGCGTGGCGGGGTGTGGCTTTCGCCGACATCGCCTACCGAACGGGGTACTCCGATCAGGCACACCTGTCACGCGAAGTGAAGGACCTGGCCGGCGTGCCCCTGCGTCAACTCGTCCGCCCGTAGGCCTTCAACGTCTTCAACGCCTCGATCGTCACGATCGGCCGCCACTCGTAGGTGGTCACCGGCGTCCACGCGGCCCAGGGGAAGGTCCAGCCGCCGTCGTCCTGCTGACCGGCCTCGAGCAGGTCGAGATCACGCGCCACCTCCTCATCGCTGAACCACCTCCGAGCCAGGCTGTCCGGCGTGGGCGCGTAGTGGTGCGGCTTGTGCGTCTCCCCCTCCGCATACCCCTGCGGAGCCTTCCCGTTCCCCAGGTCGACCAGCCCCCGCTCCCTGACCAACTCCCCCAACCGCTTGGCGGCGACCTCGGCCCGCCCCCGATCCGGCACGGCGTCGAGGAACCGCACACACGCGTTGACCTCATACGGATGGGTGTCACCCAACCCGTCGAGCAACTCCCACACCAGGTCCGTGGCCCGGTCCACCCACGGGTCCTCAACCCCGAACCTGTGCAGCACGCTCACAGCGAGGGCGGTCATCAACAGATCCGTGCCCGCCCCCACCTGCCACCACGGCGCCCGAGGATGGTCCCGAGCCGTCTCCAGACAGTTGGGCAACCCACCATCCGCCCCCGCAACCGACGCGAAGAACCCCACCGCCCCCGCCACCGACGAGGAGTCCCCCACCTCGTGCAGCAGGTTCAGCGCGGTGAAGGTGTGCAAGGGCTGACTGGTGGGTCCCCGCCCATCCGGCTCCAAGGCGTGCCCAAAGCCACCGTCCTCGTTCCGATAAGCCACCACAGCCGCCACCACAGGCTCAGCAGCCCCACCGTCGAACAGAAACTCAAACCGCCGCTGCTCCACCACACGCGCGTTCCGCCACATGAACACCCTGGCCGCTTCCAACATGCCCGCGAACCTATTCCCCCTGCTCACCCCAGGTCTTGAACAAATCGGCCATCCCCCACAAGGAGCAACCCCACTCAACTCGCCCCCACCCAGCCCCCAAGCCGAGAAACTCCCACCCGTGCACCACATCGCCCGACTAACCCTGGCAGCCCTAACCGCCACCACCCTCACAGCCTGCACCACGACAAACGCCGGCACGCCCACCACGACGTCGACCACCAAGAGCAGCGCCAAGCCCAGCGGACCCGGCGAGCTGGACCTCCAGAGGTTCACGAGCGACCCGTGTTCCATCGTGTCCACCGGCGACCTGGCGACGTTCGGGAAGTTCGCGGCGCCCAAGGCGGAGGCGGACGGCCCGAACGGCCCGAGCTGCGCCTGGGACGGCAAGGACCCGCTGGAGGACTCCTCCTACCAGGTGGTCCTGGTGGTCAAGGGCGCGACGCTGGAGAGCTTCCGCGAGGCCAACAAGTCCCGGAAGGTCTTCCGCGAGACGACGATCGCCGGCTATCCAGCCATCAGCTACGACACCGCCAGCGGCACCCTGGACTGCAACACGGCCATCGGCACCTCCGACAAGGAAGCCGTGCTCATCCAGGCCACCGTGGGCGACAGCGACAAGACCTACGCCGGCAAGCCGTGCGACGCCGCCGAGAAGTTCGGGACGACCGTAATGAGCAAGTTGAAACCGTGAACCGGGGCCATCCCACCCGCTTAAATCACCACGCACTGAACCCAAGGGACTGAACTCCTTGAACCGCATCCTCCAGTCCGTCCTCGCCCTCACCACCGCCGCACTAACCGCCTGCACCTCGACAAACGCCGGCACTCCCACGCCGGCGTCCACCAAGGGCAACGGGTCCACGACGACCAAGAGCAGCGCAAAACCGAGCGGCCCCGGCGCGCTGAACCTCCAGAAGTTCACCAGCGACCCATGCAAGATCCTCACCCCCGCCCACCTCGCGGCGCTGGGCGGCACCTTCGACCCGGCCAAGCGGGAAGACAGCCCCAACGGACCTGCTTGCATCTGGGCCGGCAAGGACGTGCTGAAGGACCCGACCTACCGGATCGTGCTGGTCATCAAGGGCGCGACGCTGGACACCTACCGGGGAAACAGCAAAACGTTGAAGGTCTTCCGCGAGGCGACCGTAGCCGGCTACCCAGCCGTCAGCTACGACACCGCGAGCGGCACCGAGGACTGCACGACCGTCATCGGCTCCTCCGACAAGGACGCGGTGATCGTCCAGACGGCGAACTCGCAGGACGGCAAGCCGTGTGACGCCTCGGAGAAGCTCGGAGCGACCGTCGTGGGGATCCTGAAGGGGTAGCCGACCATTTGTTCCACCTGCCCGACCCCCGCCTCCCCCTGCTCGGACATCCCCCACCAGGAGTAACCGGACCAAACCGCCGGACCGCGCTGAACTGCTATGCCATCATTGATCGGCGGTTGGCGTGAGGGGAGCGCGAACGATGTACGACGCCGAAGGCGGGGGCGGCAAGCTCAGCTTCATGGGCGACACGGTGTCCAAGGCACCCGGTGGCGCCGGCGGTGCTGCGGGCTACGTGATCTCGCAGACCCGGTTCTTCGTGGACCCGGACGAAGCCCAGAACCTGATCAAGGGCCTGGAAGCAGCGGTCAAGGAACTCCAGCTGGCAAAGCGGTACTCCGACGACATCACGCGGACCCAGTCGCCGGGCAAGGACGCCTACAGCGGGTTCGCCACGGTGAAGATCCGCGAGACCGCCAGCGATTTGGAGGGTGGGTACGGCTGGGCCAACCAGAAAGCCCAGGAAGCCCTGCTTAAGACGATCCAGAACATTCGAGACGCGCTGGCGGCCTACAAGACCACCGAGTCGGCCGCTGAGGACGCACTGAAGCCGAGGGACTGAACTCCTTGAACCGCATTCTCCGGTCTGTTCTCGTCGTCGGCGCTGCCGCGGTCGCGCTCGCCGCCTGCACCTCGAAGGACGGCGGCACGCCCACACCTGCCTCCACCACCAACGGTGGGTCCACCACGACCACCAAGAGCAGCGCGAAGCCAAGTGGCCCCGGCGCGCTGAACCTCGACAAGTTCACCAGCGACCCGTGCAAGATCCTCACCCCGGCCAACCTCTCAGCGTTGGGTGGCACCTTCGACCCCGCCAAGCGGGAAGACAGCCCCAACGGGCCAGGCTGTGGCTGGGTCGGCACGGACGTGCTCAAGGACTCGTCCTACCGGGTCGTGCTCGTGGTCAAGGGAGCCACGCTCGAAACGTACCGGGAGGGCAGCAAGACGCTGAAGGCGTTCCGCGAAACGACCGTGGCAGGCTACCCGGCCGTCAGCTACGACACCGCGAGCGGCACCAAAGACTGCACCACGGTCATCGGCACTTCGGACAAGGACGCGGTGCTGGTCCAGGCCAACATCGCCCCGAACGACAAAGCCAACGTCGGCAAGCCGTGTGACGCCTCCGAGAAGCTCGGTGCGACCGTCGTAGGAATCCTGAAGGGGTAGGCCATGACACCTCCCTCGACACCAGGCCCGGAAATAGACATGTTCGGCTTCATGCTCCTCCGGACGAGTGGCATCGGCGCGGACAAGATCTACGGCTGGTTCAAGGATGGCAACGGCCCCGAGCAGACAACTGACTCGGCTCAGGGCAACTGGGACAAGGTCCGGGACCACCACACCGAGGTCACCTACCTGATCGAGAAGGCCGTCCGGGACTCCGGCGCCTCCTGGGAAGGTGCGGCCGGGGATCAGGCTCGGTCGTCCACGACCCCGCTGGCCACCTGGTCGGCCGCGGCCGGGGACAGTGCGTCGGTCGCTTCGCAGGGTACGAGCAGCATCAGCGACTCGTTCCGGCTCGCCCGTGACACCGTCGAGAAGCCCGTCGACGTCCCGGACAAGCCTTGGTACAACGGCATGGTCCCCTGGGACACCGACTACGACGACGCGGTCGAGAAGAGCCAAGAGGTCAACTCGCGCAACATCGAGGTGCTCTCCGCGTACGGCAACGCCGCCAACTCGGCCAGCGAGTCGATGCCGCGGTTCCAGTCGCCCGACGAGATGGGTGGCGGTATCGAGCCGCCCACTCCGCCGCCGATCGAGCCGCCTGAGGAGTGGAAGCCGATCCCGCCCGACGACCGCGACGGATCGGGTGACGGGGACGGTGACGGCGACGACACCGGCGGGGGTGACCGGCGCAACCCGCCACCGCCGCCGGTGGTTCCGGTGCCGCCGCCGAACGACGGTGGTGGCGACCTCAAGAAGTCGTGGGTGGACCCTCCTGTCACCCCGCCTCCGCCGCCCCCGTACAGCGTCGACCCGCCGCCCACGCGGCCGGGTGACCCGAGGCTGCCCTACGACCCCCGCCTGCCCTACGACCCCCGGCTCCCCTACGACCCGCGCAACCCGAACGACCCGCGCAACCCCAACAACCCGAACAACCGGCCGCGCGTCCCGACCCCCGGACCGGGTGGACGGCCCGGTGGCGGCCCAGGGGGCGGTCCCGGCGGTGGGCCCGGTGGGCCTGGTGGTGGTCCCGGCGGCGGACGTGGCGGGCTTGGTGGACGCATGCCCGGCATGCCCGGTGGCATGGGTGGACCCGGTGGCGGGTTCGGGCCGGGTGGTGGCGCGTCCGGGGTGCTGCCCGGTGGTGAGCGCGCCGGCGGGTTCGGGCCCGGCGGGGGCGGCTTCGGGCCTGGTGGTGCGGCGGGGGCCGGTGGGCGTCCGGGTGCCGGTGCGGGCATGGGCATGGGTGGCATGGGTGCCGGCAAGGGTGAGGGGGACGAGGACAAGGAGCACAAGTCCGCCTCCTACCTGCAGGAGACCGAGGACATCTTCGGCGACGGCACCATGGTGGCCCCGCCCGTCATCGGCGAATAGGACAAACAGGGGGCACAAGTGCTGCGCACCAAGGTGGCGATCCCGGTCGTCGCGCTCTACAACGCCTGGCAGGCCGAAGGTCTGCCGACGCTGCACAACGCGCTGCTCACCGAGGTCGACTTCGACGAGGACCGCCTCGCCGAGGGTGACCTGAGCGGTCTGGCGGACCTCGCGCGCGGTGGCTGGGCGGAGTTGGAGCGGCTCGGCCTGGCGCGCGGCCGGCAGGTGCACCCCGATCTGGGCCGTGCGCTGCGGCTCATCGCAGAGGCGGGCACCGAGTACTACGCGTTCTTCAACGAGGGTGACGGTGACACGCGCACCGCGCTGGTGGCCCAGTCGGGCGACAACGCGGTGCGCGTGGTCCTCAGGCAGGACAAGCACTTCGTGCTCGAACCGGTGCGGGCCGAGGACGCCGTCCAGTCGCTGGTCGCCGCCCTGCCCGAGGCCAAGCCCGGCCGGGGCGGGGTCATCTCGCTGCCCGCGGACGCGCTGAACGACAAGCCCAAGCCCCCGTCGTACAACGAGGAGTACGAGCGCAGCTTCCTGCAGGCCAGCCGCCCGACCGGCGCGCACGTCGCCGAGACCCAGCAGCTGAAGAACCTGCTGGCGGAGAAGCGGACCGGCGGCGGCCAGCTCTACGCCGCCCGCCGCGACCGGTTCGGCCGCAAGCAGCGCTGCGAGTCGCCGTTGACGTACTTCGACACCATCACCGGCCGGTACTTGAGCGCGAAGTCGAGGGGCGGCGACGGGACCCCGTGGATCACCGTGCAGCCCGCCGACTTCGCCACCCTCCAGGACCGGCTGCGCCGGCTCACCGACGCCGCAACACCTCGGGGCTGAGCTCGGCCGGGCTGCGGTGCCCGGACAGGCCCAGGGTCAGGTCGAAGTCGGCGAGCAAGCCGCGCAGCACGTGCCGCACGCCGACCTGCCCGCCGTGGGCCAACCCGTAGGCGAACGGCCGCCCGACCAGCACCGCCGACGCGCCCAGCGCCAGCGCCTTCACGATGTCCGCGCCGGTCCGGATGCCGGAGTCGAACAGCACCTCGACCTGCTCACCCACGGCGGAAGCGATCTCCGGCAGCACGTCCAGCGACCCGACGGCGCCGTCCACCTGCCGTCCGCCGTGGTTGGACACGACGATCCCCTGCACCCCGGCGTCCACGGCCTTGCGGGCGTCGTCGGGGTGCTGGACGCCCTTGAGCACGATCGGCCCGTCCCAGTGCTCGCGCAGGAAGGACAGCTGGTCCCACGACTTGTCGGTGCCGGTGAACAGCTGCACCCACCGCAGGATCGCCATCGGCCGGTCCTCCTCCGGCGGTGCCGCGAGACCAGCCCGGAAGGCCGGGTCGGAGAACGGGATGGCCGTGCCGACACCGCGCAGGAACGGCAGGTAGGACTGGTCGAGGTCGTGGGGCCGCCACGCCAGCGTCCACGTGTCGAGCGTGACCACCAGGACCGAGAACCCGGCCTTGCGCGCCCGGTCGAGGATGCTCACGCACACGTCCGGGTCGTTCGGCCAGTACAGCTGGAACCACCGCGCCCCGTCCCCGGCCGCTTCGGCGACCTCCTCGATCGTGTGCGAGGAGGCGGTGGACAGCACGAACGGCACCCCCAGCTCGGCGGCGGCCCGCGCGGTGGCCAGCTCGCCGTCCGGGTGCAGGATCGACTGCACCCCGACCGGCGCGAGCAGGACGGGCGCGGGCAGCTTCGTGCCCAGCACGGACACGCCCAGGTGCCGCTCGGTGGCGTTGGTCAGCATCCGCGGCACGATCCGCCAGCGGTCGAACGCCTCCCGGTTGGCCCGCGCGGTGGCCCCGGACCCGGCGGCGCCGGCCACGTACCAGAAGGGTCCGGGCCCGAGCCGTTCCCGGGCGGAGTCCTCCAGCGCCTCGGGGTCGGTGGTGAACGGCGGCACCTGCCCGGCCAGGCCCTGGAGGTAGATCTCGTTCTGGTACCCGGCGAATCCCGTCATGCGTCCCTCCTTCGCCATCACGTCCGCCGATCATGCTCGACCCGATCCCCGGCGATCGCAAGGTCGTCGGCGAACCACCGCCGGGGCAGCAGCCACGTCAGCCGCTCCGACCGCAGCACCGCCAACGGCCCGATGACGGCCAGCAGCAGCACGTACCCGGCCACGAACGGCGCCACCCGCGAGTCGAGGCCCGCCGCCACCGCCATCGCGGCCAGGACCAGCGAAAACTCGCCCCGCGTCAACACCGTCAACCCGATGTCCACCGCCTGCTGACGGTCGAACGAGTGCAGTTTCGCCGCGAACAGCCCGGCCCCCAGGTTCAGCACGATCGTCACCAGCACGGCCACCAGCACGGGCACCACGACCCCGCCCACCGCGCTCGGGTCGATGCTCAGCCCGAAGATGAAGAAGAACAGCGCCCCGAACGCGTCCCGCAGCGGCAGCACGAGTTTGTGCACCCGGGACGCCACGCCCGACCCGCCGAGCACCGCCCCGACCATGAACGCCCCGATCGCGTCGGACACGCCCAGCTCGTGCGCGACCGCCGCCCCCGTGACCGCCACGCCGACGAAGCACACGACCAGCAGCTCGTCGTCCATCCGCCCGAACAGCCCGGTCACCACCCGGCCGCCCCACCGGGCGATGGCCGCGAGCACCAGCAGGAACAGGAACGCCTTGCCGAAGTCCAGCAGCGCCCGCGTCCCGGACGTCCCGCCGAGCACCGGCTGCAGCACCGCCAGGTACAGCGCCAGGAAGACGTCCTCGATCACGATGATGCCCATGACCAGCCGCGACTCGGGCCGCCGCAACCGCCCGGCCTCGACGAGCAGCTTGGTCACGATCGCCGACGACGAGATGCCGATCGCCCCCGCCACGACCAGCGCCTCCCGCGTACCCCACCCGAGCGCGAACCCGAACGCGAGCCCGCCGCCGATGTTGAGCGCCAGGTACCCGACGCCGGCCAGGGCCAGCTTGCGCCCGCCGGACACCAGGTCGTCGACCGAGAACTCCAGCCCCAGGTAGAACAGCAGGAACACCAGACCGAGACTGGCCAGCACGCCCATCTCCGCTGGGTCGTCCACAAGGGACAGTCCGGGCGTGTTGGGTCCGAAGAGGATCCCCGCCACCATGAACAACGGGATGGTCGGCAGTCCGATGCGGACACCGGCACGGGCGATGAGTCCCGCCGCCAGGAACGCGCCGCCGACCGCGAGGAGGGCGTGGCCTGTGTTCATCGTCGAGCCTCCAGCGCGATCGCGACCGGTGCCGCCGTCAGGACGGTCGAGACGGTACCGGCGACGAGCCCGATCAGCAGCGCGGTGGCGAAGTCGGCGAGCGACCCGTCACCCAGCACCAGCAGCGCGGCCAGCACGAACAGCACGCCGATGCCGGTGTTCACGGTCCGCGGCACGGTTTGCAGCACCGCCGCCGACACCACTTTCGAGTACTTCTCCGACCGCCGCGCCCGGCGCAGCTCGCGCACCCGGTCGAACACCACGACCGAGTCGTTCACCGAGTACCCGATCACGGTCAGCAGGGCCGCGAGGAACACCCCGTCCGCCGTCTTCCCCAGCCACGCGAACGCGCCGACCAGCACCACGACGTCCGCGACCAGCGCCGCCACCGTGGCCACGCCCAGCCGCCAGTCGAACCGCACCGCCAGGTACGCGAGCTGCGCCGCGACCGCGATGGCCAGCGCGACCAGCGCGTTGCGCCGCAGTTCCGCCCCCAGCGACGGCCCGATCAGCTCGTTGCGCACCTGCGTGGTCCCACCCACGGCCCGGTCCACGGCGTCACCGACCCGTGCCGCCTTCGCCTCGTCGATCGGCCCGGTGCGCACGGAGATCCCGTTGTCACCCGAGGTCGCCACCACCGCGTCCCCGAAACCGGCCGCGCTCAACGACGCCCGCACGCGCCCGGCGTCCACAGAGGACGCGGTGTAGTCGATCATCCGCCCGCCGGTGAACTCGACCCCCAGCTCCAGCCCGCGCACGACCAACCCGGCCACCGCGAGCGCCGCCACCCCGCCGGCCACCAGCAGCCACCGGCGGGGCCGCCGGAACAGCTCGAACCCCTTGCCGGACAACCACGTCCGCACCCGCCCGAGGTCGTGCAGCCCGCTCCACCGGGGCCGCCGCTCCAGCACCGGCATGACCAGCCGCAACAACACCCGCGTGAGCACCAGCGCGCTGAACAGCGACGCCAGCACGCCCACCGACAGCGTGACGCCGAACCCCTTCACCGGCCCGGTGGCCAGCCAGAACAGCAGCCCGGCCGCGAGCAGGGTCGTCACGTTCGAGTCGGCCACCGCGCTCAGCGCACCCTTGAACCCCTGCTCCACCGACCGGGGCAAGCGCTTGCGCCGCGCGAACTCCTCCCGCGACCGCTCGAAGACGAGCACGTTCGCGTCCACCGCCATGCCGATGGCCAGCACGAACCCGGCCAACCCGGGCAAGGTCAACGTCGCCCCGATCGCCAGCAGGGCCGCGTACGACACCAGCGCGTACCCACCCAGCGCGAGCACGGCCAGCAACCCCGCGAGCCGGTAGACGAACACCAGGAACAACCCGGTCAACGCGATCCCGATGACCGCCGCCCGCGCGCTGGCCTCGATCGCCTCGGCACCCAACGTCGGCCCCACGGTCCGCTGCTCGACCACCTCGACGGGAACCGGCAGCGCACCGGACCGGATCACCAGCGCCAGCTCACGAGCTTCGTCCTGGCTGAACCGCCCGGTGATCTGCGTGCTCCCCCCGATCATCCCCGTCCCACACGCCACCGACGGATCGACCTGCGGCGCGGACACCACCTTGCCGTCCAACACGAACGCCACCCGCCGCCGCGTGTCCCCCGCCCCGAAACAAGCGGCCTCGGCAGTCACCTTCTGCCACTTCGAGGGCGCGTCCCCCTGGAAATCAACGGCAACCACATACCCCGCCCCAGCCTGGTTCGGCACGGCTTGCGCGCCCTTGATGCCCTCCCCGGTCATCACCACGGCACCAAGCGCCACCGCGTCACCATCAGGCGTCGGCTTGTCACCCGGCCCGGTCACAGGCTGCACAGCCAGTTGCGCAGTGCGCCCCAGCACCTCGATCGCTTCCGCCGGGTCCTGCACCCCCGGCATCTCCACCACGATCCGGTGATCACCCGACCGCGCCAGAACGGGCTCCGCCACCCCCAGCTCATCGACCCGCCGGCGCAGCACCTCCAGCGCGCGATCGGTGTTGTCGGACGTGGCCTCGGACGGTGTTTCCAAGACGAGCTGGGTACCGCCGCGCAGGTCGAGACCGAGGCGCGGCTGGCTGGTGAGCAGGACGAACGTGGACGCGGCAAGAACGCCGAGGGACAACAGCCCTCGGACGACGAGTTCTCGCCGCGCGCTGAAGCGCGGCATGACGAAGTGACCTCCGGGTCGGTGGCAGAGAGAAGCTTCAGGAACCGGAGGTCACAGGTGGTGCGCGTTCACCGAGCGGCGTCCGCCCGACACGGTCCGCGGAAAAGCGGGGCTCGACCACATCCGCGAACCGACGCGGCTGCGGCCCGACGTGGACGGGCGGCTGGACGCCGTCGAGCGGCTGGTGCTGATGGCCTTGCTGAACCGGGTGCGTGGTGGCGCGGGTCGTCGCCGGGCTCGGCAGGTGACTCGCATCGACCGTGGCGGACAGGGCCACGACGTCAACATGATCAGGCGTGACGGGAGCAGCCACGACGAACCCGGCGATCAACGCCAGGACCGCCAGCAGCCTCGTCACACGTCCCAGGCTACCGACCGCCGCCGAGCACGACGACGGCTCCGCCGACCAGCGCGCACATCCACCCGATCACCAGCGGCTGCATGGTCGTCGCACCCAGGAACAACGCGACCGTCCACCCCGCCACCACCAGCGTGGACGCCCCGAACAACGCACCCACCACCGCGACCTTCGGCCGGTACCGCGGCAACACCCACACCGCCCGCCGCCCCCGCAGCACCAGCTGCCCCACCACGACGCACACCGCCACCACCAACGCCCCGGAGAACCACCCGAGCAACGGCGTCGGCTTCGGCATCCCCGCCAGGAACAACACCAACCCACCCGCGACCAGCAGCGCGGCCACCCGCGACAACGCCGGCCACGCCAGCTCGTGCGCCCGACTCAACGCATCCCCCGACAACCCCGGCGCACTGCGCCGACGCCTCACCGTGGCGAGGTTCGCGTGGACGTCCTCGTCCGCCGGGTCCAACGCCAGCGCCGACCGATAGGCCCACTCGGCAGTGCCCCAGTCCCGCACGCGCAACGCCGCGTCCCCCAGCACCTGGAACGCCCGCGCCTCCGTCGGAGCCAGGTGAGCGGCCTCCCGCGCCACCTCGACGGCCTCGACCCGCGTGTCCGGCGCCGCCGCCAACACCTCGGCCAACACGACCCGACACCGCCAGTCGCCCGGCTTGCGCCGCACGCACTCCCGCGCCGCCACCGCGGCCTCGGCGTGCCGCCCCAGCTCGCTCAACGCCAACGCCGCCAGCCGCTGTGCCCAGGCGTGGTCCCCGTCCAGCACCAACGCACGCTTGGCCGCGTCCAACGCGGGATCGGGCTCGCCCACGTCCAGGTGCGCCGCCGCCAACCGGCACCACGCTTCGCCATGCCGAGGATCGGCCACCAGCGCGGGCCTCAACAGCTCGATGGCCCTGCGCGGCAACCCCCGTGCGGTGAGCTCCGCGGCCCGCACCACCACCGCGGCGATCGACTCGCCCATCCCACCTCCCGCACTCCCGCGGACAGTGTGACAGCGCCGCCACGGCTCCCCCATCGGGTGACCCGCCGTACCATCGACGCATGGAGGCCCCCGACCAGGGCTGCATCAGCCACGACAACCTCAACTTCCTCCTGCACCGCGCCGCCCAGAAGCTGGGAACGGCAGCTCAGGAAGCCTCCCAGGCCCACGGCATCACCCCACGCGGCCAGCTGGTCCTGACCGCCCTGGCCAACGCCCCCGAGCGCCGCACCCAACTGGCCCTGGGCGCAGCGCTCGGTCTCGACAAGACGACCCTCACCGCCGAGCTGGACCGCCTGGAACGCGCCGGCCTGGTGATCCGGGAACCAGACCCCACCGACCGCCGCGTCCGCTTCCCGGCGATCACCGAAACGGGCCGCAAGGTGCAAACCGAGGTGGCCCACCTGCACGCCGCCGCGGAAGACACCTTCACCAGCGGCCTGACCCCCGACGAGCGCGACCTCCTCCGCACGCTGCTGGCACGCTTGATCGCCGCCGACACCCGCCCGGCGACCGGCTCCTGCCTCTAGCGCAAGCCCTGGTCAGACCAGGTCGGCCAGGTCGGCCGACCGCAACTGGTCCGGCGACACCGCCGCCTGGGCGTCCACCAGCGCCTGCAACGCCACCCCGTCATCCCACTGGTTCACGTTCATCGCCGCCCGCAGCCGCCCGTCCCGCAACCAGAACGCGGTGAAGTCCCGATCCGCCAACGACCCGCGCACCACCAACTGGTCCTTCTCGGCGTCCGCCAGACCCCGGTACTCCATCCCCAGGTCGTACTGGTCGGAGAAGAAGTAGGGCGCCGCCGTGTAGGGCTCACCGCGCCCGAGCAACGTCCCGGCGACATGCGCGCCCTGGTCCTTGGCGTTGGCCCAGTGCTCGACCCGCACCCGCCGCCCGTACCGGGGGTGGTCGTGGGCCGCGATGTCACCGGCCGCGCAGATGTCCGGCACCGAGGTCCGCAGCGCCGCGTCCACCGCGACACCACCCTCCGCCGACGCCAACCCGGCCTGCTCCGCCAACTCGGTGGCCGGCCGCGCCCCGACGCCCACGACCACCACGTCACCCTCGACCACGGACCCGTCGGCCAACCGGACCCCGTTCGGCTCGAACCCGTCGACCCCGACCCCGAGCCGCCAGACCACCCCGCGCTCCGCGTGCAACCCCCGGAACACCTCCGCGACCACCGGCCCCAGCACCCGCCGCAACGGCAGGTCCACGGGATCGACCACGGTCACGTCGGCCCCGCGCACCCGGGCCGCCGCGGCCACCTCGCACCCGATCCACCCGGCCCCGACGACCACCAGGCGGACCCCCGGCACGAGCACCTGGCGCAGTCCGAGCGAGTCCTCGACCGTGCGCAGGTACCGCAAACCTGGGAGGTCTCCGCCCGGAACGGGCAGCACGCGCGGCACGGACCCGGTCGCCAACAGCAGCCGATCGTACGAACGGGTTGCTCCCCGGGAGTCCACGACCACCCGTTCGGCCGCCCGGACCTCGGCGACCTCGACCCCCAACCGGATGTCCACCCCGTGCGCCTCGTAGAAGCCGGTCTCGTGCACCCGGTTGGGCCACTCGGCGTTCCCGAGCAGGACGTCCTTGGACAAAGCCGGCAGCTCATAGGGCTCGTGGCGCTCGCGGCCGTACACCACGAGGTCGCCGTCGTACCCCCGTTCCCGCAACGCGCCGGCCGCCGAGGCGCCGGCCAGGCCCGACCCGATTATCACGATCCGTTGCGGTTCAGCCATTTTTCACCCTCCCAGGTGACTGGAGCGATGACCACATGCGACGCTATCGACAGCTCGGCACGGTCGCCCGTCGGGATTTTTCCCGTCATGGCACCAACCCCCGTGCGTCCCTTCCCCGGGCGCACCCGGATTGGTCCGAGCACCCGTGTCGAGAAGTGGAGGTATGGGGGCCGTGAACACTGGCAAGGAGTGGCAGATCTCCTGCCGCGACATCGCATCCCGTCGTCGTGACATGACCGTCTTCGTCAGCCAGGGGCACGTGGTGGTCACCGTGCCGCCGGGCGAGGCCGCCGTCCTGACCCCGTTGGAGGTGGGCCGCCTGCGGGCAGCTCTGCGCGACGCGGTGGTGACCGCGTCCGTGCCACCGGAGAACTGAGCCGACCGCACCCCGCACCGGCCGACAAATTCGGCACGCACTCTTCCTACTCGCGGGTAGGTAGTGTCAGTATCGAGCCGTGGGCACCTACTTCGTCACCGGCGCGACCGGCTTCCTCGGTCGCCGCCTGGTCGAGAGGCTTCTGGCTCGACCCGACTGCGACCACGTGTTCGCCCTGGTCAGGCCGCAGTCAGCCGACCGGGTCGCGAAGCACGACAAGCTCACCGTCGTCCCCGGCGACCTGACCGCCCCGCTGGACTTCGCCCAGCCCGTGGACCACGTCGTCCACCTGGGCGCGGTCTACGACCTCACCGCGCCCGACGACGTCCAGCGGCGCACCAACGTCGACGGCACCCGGCACGTCCTCGACCTGGCCCGGACCCTCCGGGCCACCCTGCACCACGTCTCCTCCATCGCGGTCGCCGGCGACTACCGCGGCACCTTCCACGAGGACGACTTCGACCTGGGCCAGCAGCACCCCTCGCCCTACCACCGCACCAAGTTCGAAGCCGAGAAGCTCGTCCGCGCCGACAAGACGACCCCGTGGCGCGTCTACCGCCCGGCCGCGGTCGTCGGCGACTCCACCACCGGCGAGATCGACAAGGTCGACGGCCCGTACTACTTCTTCCCCGCCATCGCCGCGCTCGCCCACCTCCCGACCAGGCTCCCCCTGGTCGCCCCGCACTTCGGCGCGACCAACATCGTCCCGGTCGACTACGTCGTCAAAGCCCTCGACCACCTGATCCACGCCGACGTCCCGGACCACAGCACGTTCCACCTCACCGCCGACAACGTCTCCCTCACCGACGTCTACAACGCCCTCGCCGCCCCCGCCGGAGCGCCGAAGGTCCGCGCCGCCTGGCCGTCCCTCCCCCTCCCGGCCGCCCCGACCAGCGCGATCCTCACCGGCACCCTCACCGAGCTGGGCATCCCGCCGCAGGTCCTCCCCCACCTGGCCCTCCACGCCACCTTCGACTCGACGACCACCAGAACCGTCACCGGTCTCGAACCGCCGCCCCTGCACACCTACGCCGACGTCCTCTGGCGCTACTGGCAGGACCACCTCGACCCGCTGCGCGCCGCGCGCAAGCACGGTCTGGCCGGCCGCACGGTCCTGATCACGGGGGCGTCCTCGGGCATCGGCCGGGCCACCGCGCTCGCCGTCGCGCGCAAACGAGCGACCGTCCTGCTCGTCGCCCGCCGCGCGGAGGAGCTCGACCAGGTCGCCGAGGAGATCCGCCAAGGCGGCGGCACCGCGCACACCTACCCGTGCGACCTGACCGACGCCGAGGCCGTGGAAGCCCTGCTCAAGCGGGTGCTCGCCGACCACGACGGCATCGACATGCTGGTCAACAACGCCGGCCGCTCGATCCGCCGGTCGGTCCACCTCAGCGTCGACCGGCTGCACGACTACGAGCGCACGATGGCGTTGAACTACTTCGCACCGCTGCGCCTGATCCTCGGTCTCCTCCCGCACATGCGGGAACGCCGGTTCGGGCACGTCGTGAACATCTCCAGCATGGGCGTGCAGATCGGCACCCCGCGCTTCTCCGCCTACCTGGCCTCGAAGTCCGCGCTGGACGCGTTCAGCCGGGTCGCGGCGAGCGAGACCGTGGCGGACGGCGTCACCTTCACCTCGGTCCGGATGCCGCTGGTGCGCACGCCGATGATCGGACCCTCGAAGGTCTACGACGCGTTCCCCGCCGCCACTCCGGAACGTGCGGCACAGTGGGTGTTGCGCGCGCTCGAACGCCGCCCCGAGGAAGTGAACCTGCCACTCGGCGTCCTGGTCGAACTGGCCCGGAAGGTCGCCCCGAAGACGATGAGGTCGTTGGTGCACTTGGGATACCGCGCGATGCCGGAACGAAGCGAACGCACGTCACCGCTGGCCGCCGTGGCCGCCGGCGTGACGCGCCTGACCCTGCGGGCGTTGCGGTGAACCGGGTCGCGGGCGCGGCCCGCGCGCTGCTGGTCCTGGTCAAGGCCGGGGTCGTGCGGCCGATGAACCCCCTCAAGCTGCTCAAGGTCCTCGACGCGTACCTCCAGTGGGACATCACCATCGCGTCCGGGTTCGCCATCGGCGCGGCCCGCCACCCCGACCGCCCGGCCATCGTCGACGAGCTGGGGTCGTTGTCCTACAAGGAAGTCGACGAGCGCACCACCCGCCTGGCGCACGGCCTGCGCGACCTCGGCGTCACCGCCGGGAGCAAGGTCGCGGTGCTGTGCCGCAACCACCGCGGGTTCATCGAGACCACCACGGCGTGCGTGAAGATCGGCGCGGACACCGTCCTGCTCAACACCGGCCTGAGCGCCGGCCAGATCGCGACCGTGCTGCGCGAGCAGGACGTCTCCGTCGTCGTGGCGGACACCGAGTTCCGCGACCTGCTGACCAACGCCCCGCGCAAGGTCCGCCGCGTCATCGCGTGGGTGGACAGCCCCACCAAGAGCCGC
The DNA here is from genome assembly GCF_003634995.1 of Saccharothrix variisporea. Taxonomy (GTDB): domain Bacteria; phylum Actinomycetota; class Actinomycetes; order Mycobacteriales; family Pseudonocardiaceae; genus Actinosynnema; species Actinosynnema variisporeum. The sequence continues at coordinate 3,977,103 of NZ_RBXR01000001.1, forward strand.
ACCCTCGACAAGCTCATCGCCGGCTCGCCCGCCACCCCGCTGCCCCGACGCCCGCCGCGCGGCCGGCTGATCGTGCTCACCTCGGGCACCACCGGCGCGCCCAAGGGCGCCAAGCGGCCCGAACCGGCCAGCCTGATGCCGGCCGCCGCCCTGCTCTCGCGCATCCCGCTCAAGGCCGGCGACCGGTTCGCCGTGCCCGCGCCGCTGTTCCACACGTGGGGCCTGGCGGCGTTCCAGATCGGGCTCGTGCTGGGCGTGACGTTCGTGCTGCGCCGCAGGTTCGAGCCGGCCACGACGCTCGCCGACGTCCGCACCCACCGCGCGGACGCGTTGTTCGTGGTCCCCGTGATGCTGCAACGCATCCTCGAGCTCGACCACCGCGCCCACCTGCCGCACCTGCGGGTCGTGGCGTCCAGCGGCTCGGCGCTGCCGCCGCCGGTCGCCAAGCGGTGCCTGGAGGAACTCGGTCCCGTCCTCTACAACCTGTACGGCTCGACGGAAGTGTCGTGGGTCAGCATCGCCAGGCCCGACGAACTGGCCCGCCACCCCGACACCGCCGGCCTGCCGCCGCAGGGCACCCGCGTGGAGATCCTGGACGACCAGGGCCGCCCCGTGCCGCCGGGCGCGACCGGCCGGATCTTCGTCAGCAACGACATGCTCTTCGACGGCTACACCAACGGCAGCGGCAAGGAGGTCCGCGACGGCCTGATGTCCACCGGCGACGTCGGCTACCGCAACGGGTCCGGCCTGCTGTTCGTCGCCGGGCGGGACGACGAGATGATCGTCTCCGGCGGCGAGAACGTGTACCCGCGCGAGGTGGAAGACCTGCTCGCCGACCTCAAGGGCGTGCGCGAGGTGGCGGTGGTGGGCGTGCCGGACGACCAGTTCGGCCAGCGGCTGGCGGCGTACGTGGTGTGCGACGAGCCGGGGGCGCTGGACGCCGAGGCCGTGCGCGAGCACGTGCGGGAGAACCTGGCCAAGTTCTCGGTGCCCCGCGAGGTGGTGTTCCTCGACGCCCTGCCCCGCAACGCCACCGGGAAGGTCCTGAAGCGCGAGCTGGGGTGAGTATCCTGCCGGTCGGGGGGCGAGCGAATCCGATGATGCCCATTCCACACCCAAGCCGGGCCACACCCGACGGCACCGCGGCCGAGGCGGCTGAACCGGCCGAAACGCCTCGGCGCACCCGTCCGGCGGACCCGCGGGCGGGAGCCCTGGCCAACCTGCGGGAAGCCCGCCGCGCGCTGGACGAGGGCCGTCCCGGCGACGCCATGGAAGCCGCCGAGAAGGCCGTCGCCGCCTTCTCGTGGCTCGACGACGCGGAGGGCGTGGCGTTCGCCGTGCTCACCCAGTCCATCGCGCTGGGCAAGCGCGGCCTGCTGCCCGGCGCCCTGGACACCATCGACCGGGTCCGCCAGATCGCCTCCGCCAACCGCCACACCCAGCTCCAAGCCTGGTGCAGCTACGCGCAGGCCGTGGTCGAGCTGCGCCTGGACTCCCGCGAACGCTCGATGCACTCCCTCTCGCGCGCCCTCGGCCTGGCCGAGCTGACCGGTGACCACGAACTCGTCGGCGCGATCCTGTTCGAGCAGGCCACGCTCATGCGCACCCAGTACCACGAGCACTGCATGACCCGCTCCGACGCCGCCCGGTGCAGCTCGGACGGCGAACCGTGCCTGCGCAAGCTGCGCCGCGCCGAAGCCCTGTGCGGCCAGGTGCGGGAGAAGTGGAAGCCGCTGGACGACCCGATCCGCATGGCCCGGGTCAACCTGCTGCTCGCCCACGTCCGCCTGGACCTCGGCGACGTCGACCGGGCGCTGCGGGCGTGCCGCCGCGCCGACCAGCTGCTCGCCGGGCACGACCGGCCGGTGCTCAAGGCCGAGCTGCTCATGGCCCGCGCCCGGGTCAACGGGGCCCGTGGCCGCAACACCGACGAGGTCCGGCAGCTCGCCCACGCCGCCGAGCTGGCCATGGGGTGCCTGGCGCGAGAGGTGGCGGTGCGGGCGCACGGTGCGCTCAGCGTCGCCCACGAACGCACCGGCCGGCTCGACGCGGCCCTGCGGCACGCCCGTGCCCAGCTGGAGCAGTACCGGCTGTGGGAACTCCAGGAGGGTCGCGACCTGCTGAGGATGCGCGAGCACGACCTGTCCGCGCGGCTGGTGGAGCAGTTGGCGCACCAGCGGTTCGAGCCGCGCCGCGAAGCCACCGTGGCCCGCCGGCCGGACCGGCGCGAGCCGCTGCGCGCCACCTCCACCGCCGAACAGGTCAGCCGGCGCATCGCCCGCGCGTTGGCCGCGGGCCTGACCAAACGGGGCATCGAGGTGCTCCGGAGGGTCGCGTCCGGGGAGAGCACCGCCGCCATCGCCGCCGACCTGGGGCTGTCCCCGAAGACCGTGCAGAACCACCTCCAGCGGATCTACCGGACCCTCGGCGTGCGGGACCGCGCCGGCGCGGCCGTGTGGTGGGTGGACGCGGGCGACGGGGCCGACAGCCGATCACCCAGTGGCTGAGAACACAGTCCCACTACGTCGTGACCGGGATGGCCGAGCGGTGCCGCCAATGGTGGGATGTTCACGACGAACGCACCACCGCGCTTGGGGGATTTGCCTATTCCGCTGTGTCAGAACTGGGTGATGAGCCGCACGACACCTGTGTGCCATGCTCCGCTTGGACGCTTCTCCCTGCGTCCCCTGGCGAAGCGGCGGTAGTGCGATGCGGTTGGTCGGTGGGCAGTGGGGCCCCGCGGACCTCCACCCGCGCGCCGCGGCGCCGGGTGCCCACCGGCCGTGCGGGTGCGGCCGGTCGATCAGGCGGAACCGGCCCCGCCGCGCCGGCCGTACGGCCAACCCCCTCCAGTCCAGGCCGCTACCGATCGAACGGAGCCAGACGATGGTTGTGAACGCGATCCGCAGAATCCTCGCCGTGGCCGCGCTGTGCGCGGGCCTCGGGGCGGTGCTCGCCGCCCCCGCGGTCGCCGAGGTGCAGGGCCAGAGCACGGCCACGGAGATCTTCACGCCGCCGTACGTCCAGCCGTAAGTCTCGAAAGCCTCGACGAAAGTCGCCCAGGGCCGGGTCCGCGACACGCGGGGCCGGCCTTGGGGCACAGTGGACCCGTGAGCACCGATCAGCTGCGTCTTCGGGCGCCTCGGCACCGGGTGAGTCGGAAGTCGATCACCCTCTGGACCCTGCACGCCGTGCTCGGCTGGACCGTCCTGCTGGTGCCCCAGATCGTCGCGCTGGTGTTCAGCCGCACGCCGTGGCAGGTCACGGCAGCCGTCGCCACGCTGGTCGTGGGCGTCGCGCACACCCTGGTCATGCCGCGCTGGCGGTACCGGGTGCACCGCTGGGAGGCCACCCCGGACGCCGTCTACACGCTCGCCGGGTGGCTCAACCAGGAGTGGCGCATCGCGCCGGTGTCCCGCATCCAGACCGTGGACACCAAGCGCGGCCCGTTGCAGCAGCTCCTGGGCCTGTCGACGGTGACGGTGACCACGGCGTCCGCCGCCGGTCCCGTGCACATCGAGGGCCTGGACCACGACGACGCCGTGCGCCTGGCCGACGAGCTGACCACCACCACCCAGGCCACCCCGGGCGACGCGACATGACCGCCGACCACCCCGCCTCCCCGCCGGCCCACCCCGCCACGCCACCGGCCCACTCCGCGTCTCCGGCGGCCCACCCCGCGTTGCCGCGGGCCCACGCCGTCTCCCCGCTCGACCTGCCGCCGGCCCCGGAACCCCCGGCCCCGGTCGTGGACTGGCACCGGCTGGACGTCCGGATGCTGGTCGTCCGGCCGCTCAACGAGATCATCAACCTGGTCCCGGTGTTCCTCGGCCTGCTGGTGCTCGGCAAGGGCGAGACCTGGCGCGTCCTGACCAGCGTCGGCGTGATCGTCGTCATCGTGCTGCTGGGCCTGCTGCGCTGGGTCACCACCCGCTACCGGATCACCGCCGACCAGGTGGAGCTGCACACCGGCCTGTTCGTGCGCAAGCGCCTGGCCGTGCCGCGCGACCGGATCCGGACCGTCGACCTGACCGCGAAGCTCGGGCACCGCGTGTTCGGCCTGTCCGCGATCCGGGTCGGCACCGGTCAGCGCGACCAGCCCGGCGAGGACGGCCTGACCCTGGACGCCGTGTCCTCGGCCGAAGCCGAACGCCTGCGCGTCCTCCTGCTCACCCAGACCGCCGCCCCGTCGGCCCCGCGGGAGGAGCGACCCGGCACCGTGCTGTCCGCTTTGGACAAGCGCTGGCTGCGTTACGCGCCCCTGACGCTGTCCGGCCTGGTCGCGGTCGGCGCGCTGTTCGGCCTGGTCACCAACTACGCCCGCGAGCTGGACGTGGAGGTGCTCGGCCCGCTGACCGACGCGGCGCACTGGGTGGTCGAGCAGCCGCTGTGGCTGACGGTGTCCCTGTTCGTCGGCGCGGTCCTGGTGATCGCCGGTGTCGGCTCGGTGCTGGTCTACGTCGTGCAGTTCTGGGGCTACCGGCTGACCCGCGAGCCCGACGACACCGTTCGCGTGCAACGAGGTCTGCTCACCACGAGGTCGGTTTCGGTTGCCGAACAACGACTTCGCGGTGTCGAGATCGAGGAACCCCTGCTGCTGCGCGCGGGTCGGGGCGCGCACGCCAAGACCGTGACCACCGGCCTGGGCCGCAAGGGGGAGAGCAACCTGCTCCTGCCGCCGGCGCCCGTCACCGAGGCCCACCGCGTCTCGGCCCTGGTCCTGCGCCAGGAGGACCCGCCGACCCGGGCGCCGCTGCGCCGCCACCCCGTCGCCGCCCTGCGCCGCCGCCTGGTCCGCGCGGTCGTGCCGCTGCTGGTCGTGGCCGCCGTCCTGGCCTACCTGGCACCGCCCTGGGCGTGGGTCCCGGTGATCCTGCTACCGCTGTCGGCGCTGCTGGGCTGGGACCGCTACCGCTCCCTGGGGCACGCCCTGACCGACCGCTACCTGCTGGCCCGCCAGGGCTCGATCATCCGGGAAACCGTGGCGCTGCAACGCACCGGCATCATCGGCTGGCGGATCTCGCGGTCGTTCTTCCAGCGCCGTTCGGGCCTGGTGACCATCTCGGCCACCACGGCGGCCGGCGACGGCGTCTACCACGTGGTGGACGTGAGCGAGGCGGACGGCCTGGCCCTCGCCGAGGAGGCCGTGCCGGACCTGCTGCGGCCGTTCCTGGAACGCGGCTGAGCCCGACCGCGTCCAGACCGACCGCGCCCAGACCGACCGCGGTTCAGGCTGACCGGAACGTGGAGCGGTAGGCGCTCGGGGACACCCCGAGCAGCGCGCTCATCTGCTGGCGCAGCGCCGCGCCCGTGCCGAACCCGGAGCGCCGCGCCACCTGGTCCACCCCCAGGTCCGTCGTCTCCAGCAGGTGCCGCGCCAGCTCCACCCGCCGCTCGGTGATCCACTTGCCCGGCGACACCCCGGTCTCCTCCCGGAACCGCCGGGTGAACGTCCGCACGCTCATCCGCGCCCGTTGCGCCAGCACGCGCAGCTCCAGCGGGTCGGCGAGGTGCTCCAACGCCCACGCCCGCGCCGGTGCGGTGGAGGTCTCCGGCACGTCCGGCACCGGGCGCACGATGAACTGCGCCTGACCACCAGGCCGCCACGGGGGCACGACACAGCGCCGCGCGGCCCGGTTGGCGACCTCGGTGCCGTAGTCGTCGCGCACCACGTGCAGGCACAGGTCGATCCCCGAACCGACCCCCGCCGAGGTGAGCACGTCCCCGTCGTCCACGAAGAGCACTTCCGGGTCGAGGTCCACCAGCGGGTACAGCTCGCGGAACCGGTCGGCGTGCATCCAGTGCGTCGTGGCCCGCCGCCCGTCCAGCAGTCCCGCCGCGGCCAGCACGAACGCCCCCGTGCACGTCGACATGACCCGCGCCCCGCGCGCGGAGGCCGCCCGCAGCGCCGCGCACACCTCCGGGTCCACGACCCCGTCGAGCACCTCGGAGGCCGGGTTGACGCCCGACACCACGACCGTGTCGACCTCGGCGAGCAGCTCCAGGCCGTGGTCCGGGGTCACCGTGAACCCCGCCGTGCTGCGCACGGGCCGGCCGCCGGGGGTGCAGGTCCGGACCCGGTAGTAGCGGCGGTCCTCGTCGTCCCGGGCCGCGCCGAACACCTGCGAGGGTGTGCCCAGGTCGAAACCCACGACCTCGTCCAGCGCGAGCACGGCGACCTCGTGGCGGTCCATGGCCGGATTCTTTCACACGTTGTCTGGCCGGCCACTTCCGTGCGGCCGACCGATCATGGAAGCTGGTCCACGTGACTGGGATGAACGTGACTGGGAAAACCCAGAACTGGGCTTGGGTGGTTGCCGGGGTGTCGTTCGTGGCACTCGTGGGGGCGGCCGCCTTCCGCGCCACCCCGGGCGCGTTGATCGAACCGCTGCAGGCGGAGTTCGGCTGGTCCAGGGGCCTGATCGGCCTGGCCGTGTCGGTGAACCTGGTGCTGTTCGGGGCGACCGCGCCGTTCGCCGCCGCGCTGATGGAGCGCTTCGGCGTGCGGCGGGTGGTGGCGTTCGCGCTGGTCATGGTGGCCATCGGCAGCGGTCTGACGGTGTTCATGACCGCCGCGTGGCAGCTGGTGCTGTTCTGGGGCGTGATCGTGGGCCTGGGCACGGGGTCGATGGCGCTGGCGTTCGTCGCCACCATCACCGGCCGGTGGTTCATCAAGCACCGCGGCCTGGTGACCGGTGTCCTGACGGCCGGCGGCGCGACCGGTCAGCTGGTGTTCCTGCCCGCCGTGGCGTCGCTGTCGGCGTCCTCGGGGTGGCGGTCGGCGGCGCTCATGGTGTCGGCGGCGGCGCTGGCCGTGGTGCCGCTGGTGTGGTTCCTGCTGCGCGAGTACCCGGCGGACCTGGGCGTGCCGCTGTACGGGGGCACCGAGGTCGTGCCGAGGCCGGAGAAGACGTCCGGCGCGGCCCGCCGTGCGATCGGCGCCCTGACGACGGCCGCCCGCAGCGGCCCGTTCTGGTTCCTGGCAGGCGGTTTCGCGATCTGCGGCGCCACCACGAACGGCCTGGTGGGCACCCACTTCATCCCCGCCGCCCACGACCACGGCATGCCCACGACGACCGCCGCGAGCCTGCTGGCGCTGGTCGGCATCTTCGACATCGTCGGCACGATCCTGTCCGGCTGGCTCACCGACCGCGTGGACTCCCGGGTGCTGCTGGCGGCGTACTACACGCTGCGCGGCGCGTCCCTGCTGGTGCTGCCGCAGCTGTTCCACGAGTCGGTGCACCCGAGCATGCTGGTGTTCATCATCTTCTACGGCCTGGACTGGGTGGCGACCGTGCCTCCGACCGTCGCCCTGTGCCGCGAGGTCTTCGGTCAGTCGGCTCCGGTGGTCTTCGGCTGGATCTTCGCCTCACACCAACTGGGCGCGGCCTTCGCAGCCACGGCAGCCGGCTTGACCCGCGACCACTTCGGCAACTACCACCCGGCCTGGTACGCAGCCGGCGCGCTGAGCATCGGTGCGGCGTTCCTGTCCATGAAGGTCCGCCGCAAGACACCGACACCCAGCGCACCGGTGGTCGCGCAGGCCGCCTGAGGTCAGCCTCCGGGGCGGAACGGGTTGTGCACCTTGAGGTTCACGAACTTCCGACCGTCCTGGAGGTCCTCGGACAACAAGGTCTCCGCACCGGACAGCAGAGCCGCTTCCACAATCAGCGCGTCCCAGAAGTTGATCGTGTGCTCTTCCTCCAACTTGGTGGCGGAGACGATCAGCAGCGGAGTCGTCTCGACCACGTGCCATTCACTCAGAGCTGCGATGACCTGCCGCGCCTGCACGCGGTCCATCGGCACTTTCATCTTGCGCCTGACCACGTTGTAGAACTCTTGAAGCACTTGGGTGCTCACCGCACCCGTACCGTCATGCCACAGTTCCTGAAGCACCTCCTTGGCGATGCGGTGCCGATCGCCCCCATCCGGATCATGGGCGTACACAAGGATGTTGGTGTCTACGAAGACGCGCGCACTCTGGCTCACCGGTCGTAAAGCTCCTCACGGGTCCAAGCAACCACGCCTCGGCCGGTCGGCCGTTCGAGCGCGTCCAGTGCCCGCTTCTTCGCCTGTTCGTAGCGCTCGTCCTTGGCGGCGAGCACGCGCACCTGCTCCGCCAGCAGGGCGCTGACCGAGGTGTTCTTCCGGGCTGCCACGACCTTCGCCTGCTGGATGACTTCCTCTTCCAGCTGGAGTGTTATGTTCCGCTTCACCATGCACCACAGACTATCACGTGGTGCACGTGATTTTTACGTGGGCGTCAGCGGCGCTTGCGGGCGGTGCCGAACAAACCGCGGGTGATCTCGCGACCCAAGGCGCTGGCGGCTGAGCGCAGGAAGGACTTCACCGCCGAGTTGCCCAGCACCTTCTCCACCACGCTGGGCTCCTCCCGAGCCGGTGCCTCCGGTTCCGCAGCAGGAGCCTCAGGGGGAGGCGCGACCTTGGCCGCCAGCTTCTCGTAAGCCGACTCGCGGTCCACCGTCTCGGCGTACTTCCCGTGCAGCTCCGAAGAAGCCGCCGCCTGCTTGATCGCGTCCGCCCCGACAGTGTCCATCAAGGACCGCGGCGCACGAAGTCGGGTCCACGCAACAGGAGTGGGCGCACCCTTCTCGCTGAGCACGGTCACCACCGCCTCGCCGATCCCCAACGACGTCAACGCCTTCTCCAGGTCGTAGTGCGGCGATGTCGGGTACGTCTTGACCGTCTTCGCCAGCGCCGCCTGGTCCTCCGGCGTGAACGCCCGCAAAGCGTGCTGCACCCGCGCACCCAACTGCGACAAGACCGCGTTCGGCACATCGGTCGGCAACTGCGTGCAGAAGAACACCCCGACACCCTTGGACCGGATCAGCTTCACCGTCTGCGTGATCTGCTCCAGGAACGCCTTCGACGCGTCCGCGAACAGCAAGTGCGCCTCGTCGAAGAAGAACACCAGCTTCGGCTTGTCCAGGTCCCCTTCCTCCGGCAGTTCCTGGAACAGCTCCGCCAGCAACCACATCAGGAACGTCGAGAACAACGCCGGCCGCGCCTGCAACTCCGCCAGCTCCAGCAACGACACCACACCGCGCCCGTCCGAGGACGTCCGCATCAGGTCGCGCGGGTCCAGCTCGGGCTCGCCGAAGAACGTGTCACCGCCCTGCGCCTCCAGGTTCACCAGCGACCGCAGGATCACCCCCGCCGTCGCCGACGACACCCCGCCCAGTCCCTTGAGGTCCGCCTTGCCCTCCTCCGACGTCAGGTGCGTGATCACCGACCGCAGGTCCTTGGTGTCCAGCAGCGGCAGGCCGCGCTGGTCGGCCCAGTGGAAGATCAGGCCCAGCGTCGACTCCTGCGTGTCGTTGAGCCCCAGCACCTTCGACAGCAGGATCGGCCCGAAGCTGGTGATCGTGGCCCGCACCGGCACGCCAGCGCCGCCCGTGCCCAGGGACAGGAACTGCACGGGGAACGCGGCGGGCTGCCAGTCGTCGCCGGTCTCCGCCGCCCGGGTGGTGATCCGGTCGTCGGCCGCGCCCTCCCGCGACAGCCCGGACAGGTCGCCCTTCACGTCCGCCATGACCACCGGCACGCCCGCCGCCGACAGCTGCTCCGCGACCAGCTGCAACGTCTTGGTCTTGCCGGTGCCGGTGGCGCCCGCGACCAGGCCGTGCCGGTTCAGGGTGGCCAGCGGGACGCGCACGCGGGCCGTGGGTTCGACCGTGCCGTCGACCAGCACCGCACCGAGTTCGATGGCCGCGCCCTCCGACGCGTAGCCCGCGGCGATGTCGCTCTGAGCCGTCATTGCAGCGAGCGTAATGAGATTGGTAGGTCCCGCCACTCGAAGCGATCGCGGCGTCCGACCACCCGACGACTAGGCTCGCGCGGGTGATGGATCGCTTGGTGTGGATCGACTGCGAGATGACCGGGCTCGACCTGGGCAAGGACGCCCTCATCGAGATCGCGGCGCTGGTGACCGACGCGGAGCTCAACGTGCTCGGCGAAGGGGTGGACGTGGTGATCCACGCCGACGACACCGCGCTGGACTCGATGCCGGAAGTCGTGATGGCGATGCACGCCAAGTCGGGCCTCACCGAGGAGGTCCGCCGCTCCACCGTGACGCTCGCCGACGCCGAGGCCCAGGTGCTGGCCTACATCAAGGAGTGGGTCCCGGACCCGCGCACCGCCCCGCTGGCCGGCAACTCGATCGCCACCGACCGCGGCTTCATCGCCCGGGACATGCCCGAGCTGGACGCCCACCTGCACTACCGGATGGTGGACGTGTCCTCGATCAAGGAGCTGGCCCGGCGCTGGTACCCGCGCATCTACTACGCACAGCCGGAGAAGGGCCTGGCACACCGGGCGCTGGCGGACATCCGCGAGTCGATCCGGGAGCTGGCCTACTACCGGCGGACGGCGTTCGTGCCGCAGCCCGGCCCGTCCACCGAGCAGGCGCAGGCGGTGGCGGCGGAGCTCCTGGCCGCCGACCGCGCCGAGGGCTCCGGCCCCGGAAAATAGGGTCGATTTCAGTCCCGGCGGTAGGGCACTGTATGCTTCATGCCGCCGGGTCGACCGGTCTTGGTGGGTGTAGCTCAGCTGGCAGAGCACTGGGTTGTGATCCCAGGTGTCGCGGGTTCAAGTCCCGTCACTCACCCCAAGCGAAACGCCCCCTGGCCACCCGGCCCGGGGGCGTTTTTCTCATTCGAGGAGTTCAGTCGCAGTGAGCGCCACTCTCGTCGCGAAAGGCCTCGCCGCGGGCCACGGTGACCGCGTGCTGTTCTCGGACCTGGACCTGGTCGTCGCGCCCGGTGACGTCGTCGGCCTGGTCGGGGTGAACGGGGCCGGCAAGTCGACCCTCCTGCGCACCCTCGCCGGCCTGCTCCCGGCCGAGGAGGGTGTGATCCGCCTCTCCCCCACCACCGCGACGGTCGGCCACCTGCCGCAGGAGCCCGAGCGCCGCCCCGGCGAGACGGTCCGCGACTTCCTCGCGCGCCGCACCGGTGTCGCCGCCGCCCAGGCCGAGCTGGACCGGGCCACGGAGGCGCTGGCGGAGGGCGTGGACGACGGGTACTCCGAGGCGTTGGAGCGGTGGCTCGCGCTGGGCGGCGCGGACCTGCCGGAACGGGCCGAGGAGGTCGCCGCGGACCTCGGGTTCACGATGAGCCTCGACCAGCCCATGACGTCGCTGTCCGGCGGTCAGGCGGCCCGCGCGGGCATGGCGTCGCTGCTGCTCAGCCGGTACGACGTCTTCCTGCTCGACGAGCCGACCAACGACCTGGACCTGGACGGCCTGGCCCGGCTGGAGGCGTTCGTCACGGGCCTGCGCGCCGGCACCGTGCTGGTGTCCCACGACCGCGAGTTCCTGGCCCGCACGGTGACCCGCGTGGTCGAGCTGGACCTGGCCCAGCAGCAGGTCCGCTCCTACGGCGGCGGCTACGAGGCGTACCTGGAGGAGCGCGAGATCGCCCGCCGGCACGCCCGCGAAGACTACGAGGAGTACGCCGCCACCCGCCAGTCCCTGGAGGAGCGGGCGCGGGCGCAGCGGGCGTGGATGGAGAAGGGCGTCAAGAACGCGCGGCGCAAGGCCGGCGACAACGACAAGATCGGCCGCAAGTTCCGCACGGAGGCGACCGAGAAGCAGGCGTCCAAGGCCCGGCAGACCGAACGGCTCATCGAACGCCTGGAGGTCGTGGAGGAGCCGCGCAAGGAGTGGGAGCTGCGGATGGAGATCGCCGCCGCCCCGCGGGCCGGTGCGGTGGTCGCGGTGCTGCGCGGGGCCGTGGTGCGGCGCGGCGAGTTCACCCTCGGCCCGGTCGACCTCCAGATCGACTGGGCGGACCGGGTGGCCATCACCGGCGCCAACGGGGCCGGCAAGTCCACGCTCCTGGCCGCCCTGCTGGGCCGCGTCGACCTCGCGGAGGGCACGTCGTCGCTCGGGCCGGGTGTCGTGGTCGGCGAGATCGACCAGGCGAGGGGGTTGTTCCTGGGCGACGAGGCCCTGGTGGACGCGTTCGGCGCGGCCGTGCCGGACATGACCCCGGCCGACGTCCGGACGCTGCTGGCGAAGTTCGGGCTGAAGGCGGCACACGTGCTGCGGCCGGCGGCGTCCCTGTCACCGGGTGAACGCACCCGCGCGGCACTGGCGCTGCTCCAGGGCCGGGGCGTGAACCTGCTGGTCCTGGACGAGCCGACGAACCACCTCGACCTGCCCGCGATCGAACAGCTGGAGCAGGCCCTGGACACCTACACCGGCACCCTGCTGCTGGTCACGCACGACCGCCGCATGCTCGACGCAGTGCGCACGACCCGCCGCCTGGAAGTGGCGGCGGGTCGCGTCAAAGACCTCTGACCTGCTGTTTCAGCTTCAGCGGTTGCCGCCGGTGACCCACTGCGCCCACGGGATCTGCCAGTCGCCGAAGCCGTCCGTGGGCTCCAGCGCCGGGCCGCCCGAGTTGGTGACGATCACGACGTCACCGGGCTGGGAGATGTCGTAGACCCAGCGGGCGTTCTCGGGCGAGAGGTTCAGGCAGCCGTGGCTGACGTTGCGGTTGCCCTGGTCGGCGATGGACCACGGGGCGCTGTGGAAGAAGATGCCGCTGTGGGACATCCGGGTCGCCCACTGCACGTCGGTGACGTAGCCGCCCGCGTCCAGGGCCAGGCCGTAGGTGCGGGAGTCCATGACGATGTTGGCGTGCTTCTCCATGAGCACGTAGGTGCCCACGGGAGTGGTGTTCTGCGCGTTGCCCATCGAGGTGGGCATGGTGCGGGCGACCTGGCCGTTGATCTTGGTGACGACCTGGTGCGTGCCGCCATCGGCCTCGTGGATGATCGAGTCGCCGATGGTGACCGTGGCGTTGCGGTCCTCTTCGCCGTAGACGCCGTTGCCGAGGTGCTTGCCGTAGACCTTGGCGTTGATGGTGATCTTGGTGCCGGACGCCCAGTAGTTCTGCGGGCGCCAGTGCACGGTCTTCTCGTCGAACCAGTAGAACGCGCCGTCCACCTTGGGCTCGGTGGTGATGCCGATCATGGCCTCGGCCGCGGCCTTGTCGGCGATCGGCTCGTCGAAGGAGAACGAGAGGGGCTGGCCGACGCCGACCGTCCACCCGTCGAGGGGGTAGATCGACAGGAAGGTCAGGGTGCGCGGCTGGACGGTGGTGAAGGTGGAGGTCTTGGTGGCGGTCTTGCCGTCCGCGCCCTGGCCGGTGACGGCGAGCGTGTAGCTCTTGCCGTAGCCGAGGGGCTCGGTGCTGGTCCACTGGAGGCCGTCCGGCGAGAGCTGCCCGGCGACGGCCTTGCCCTCGGGGTTGGTCAGGGCGACCTGGGTGAGCTTGCCGTCGGTGGCGGTGGCGACGACCGGCACGCCGGGCGCCACGTCGACGGCCTGGTCGGCGGGCCCGGTGCTCAACGTCACGGGCTTGGCCGGCGGTGTGGTGGACGTGGTCGTACTGGACCCGGTGGTGGAACCGCTCTCGGTAGCCCCACTGGCCGAACACCCGACCGCCACCAACGCGACCAGCCCGATCGCAACCGCTCTCAGCGTCCCCCGCCTGACCGACATCCCCTGGCCTCTCTTCCCTCTCGACACCCCAACGGGTGTCCCCACACAAGGTGACGCCTGGAGGGTTGACGTTGTTGCCCGAGATGCCGGATCGTTACCCCCGCGAAGTTCCCCTTGGACCAAGGGCACGCACACCGCCCCTGACCAGGCGATTGGGAACCGCGTAGGACGCTGTGCTAATGTTTCTCCCGTCGGAAGGGCCAAGCCCCTCCAGCGCCGCTAGCTCAACTGGCAGAGCAGCTGACTCTTAATCAGCGGGTTCGGGGTTCGAGTCCCTGGCGGCGCACTTCCCGAAAGCCGGGTCGCATTACGCGGCCCGGCTTTTTGCTTTGGCGGGTTTTGTGTTTTTCGTGGTTGAGGTCACATTTTTCGGCGGCGGGCTTCAGCCGAAGGCCAGGGCGATGCGGCGGCCCGCGAGCAGGCGGGTTCGGTGGACTTCTTCGTCCACGTCCAGGGTGGGGTTGCGGTCCAGGCGGTGGAAGGACTTGGCCAGGAGCCAGTGGGCCGCTTCCGGGTTGATGCGGTGCAGGGGGCCGTGTTCGGCGAGTTTGTCGTGCGCGGTGGTGATGTTCCGGGTTACGAAGGCTTTGCGGACGACGCCGCCGGTCAGTTCGTCGATCAGGAAGACCATGGCGTGCTCGTCGGTGAAGCGGTACGTGCAGAGCAGGGCCAGGTAGCCGGCGTCCAGTGAGCGGTCGCAGATCCAGGAGTCGCCGGTGGACAGGGCCGGTTTCGCGGCCGGGACGGCGTTGGCGGCCCATTCGCGGGGGCGGCCGGTGAGCATGGCGGCCAGGAGGCGGAGCAGGCGGTCGTTGCGGCGGGTCGGGCGGGTGGTGGCGTGGTCGATGACGCCGGCCCAGAACTCCTCGTCAGCGGTGAGGTCGGACACGGCGGTGCTGACCGTCAGCTCGGCGTCGAGCGGGTCGGCGAGGTGGGGCAGTGCCCGGCAGCGGTCCAGGAAGCGCCGTTGGGCCGGGGTCAGCGGCGTCCCCTGTGGACGGTGGACGACCACGAACGGCCGCCGGGTGCGGGTCTTCCGGCTCACCGCGCGAGGCTGGCACGTCCACCGCCGCACCGGGCGCAGCGACACCGCGCGGCGGGAGGAGAATCACCGATCGTGGACACCCTGCGCGACGCGATCCTCCGGGCGGCGACCAACCGGCGCGCCCCGCTGCCGCGCACCGGCGGTCTGGACGCGGCCGATGTGGACGGTGCGGCTCGTGACGTCCTGGACCGCATGCTGGTCGGGTTGTGGGAGCACGGGTGGCTGCCGGTCGACGTCGTGGAGGCCGTGCGGCGGGCTGCGGAGCCGCGGGCCGAGTCGGTCGTCGTGGACGCGGTGGCGCGGACGCTGGCCGGGTACCGGTCGCTGCACCCGGCGTGGGTGGAGCAGGCGGCGGCGGTGGACGCGGTCGTGTGGTGGGACCCGGCGCAGCCCTACCTGCCGCAGTGGGCGGCTCGGCACATCGAGGTGCTCGACGAGGCCGTGGCGGTGGTCGTCGCGGCTCTGGCGGCGTTGATCCCGCTGCCCGCCTTGCCCGAGATCGTGCCACCGCCCGGGTCGCCCCTGGCCGACGTCACGCACCACCACGTGGACCCGAAGGTGCTCAAGCGGGTGCGGGGGTTGTTGGCGAAGGCCGAGTCGACGGCGTTCCCGGAGGAGGCGGAGGCGTTGTCGGCGAAGGCTCAGGAGCTGGTGACGCGGCACGCCCTGGAACGGATGCCGACCGAGGTGGCGACCACCGCGTCGAGGCGGGTGTGGTTGGACAAGCGGTACTTCGACGGCAAGGCGCAGATCGTGCATGTGGTGGCGGAGGCGAACCGGTGCCGGGCGGTCGTATATGACCTGGGATTCGTGGCGTTGGTCGGCGAGGAACTGGACTTGGAGATCGTGGAGCTGTTGTCGGCTTCGTTGTTGGTCCAGGCGACCCGCGCCATGGTGGCGGCGGGTGATGGGGCGCGGAAGGGCGACGAGTCGCGGTCGTTGGCGTACCGGAAGTCGTTCTTGCTGTCTTATGCGCACCGCGTGGGCGAACGCTTGAAGGCAGCGAACGAACCACCGACCGACGACGACCGGTTGCTGCCCGTGCTGGCGGAGCGGAAGCGGGCGGTCGACCAGCTCTTCACCACCCTGTTCACGCGCACGGTGTCGAAGTCCACCCCGATCAGGAGCGAGGCAGGCTGGCAGGCCGGACGCGCGGCGGCGAACCGAGCCGACCTGGACGTCCGACGGTCCTGAGGCCTGCCGATGTCACGCCGGGGTGCGGTCGGCGTCCCTAGGATCGGCGCATGACGCGTCCGTTAGTCCTCTTGGCGCCCTCGTACGGCAACCCGCGCACCATCAAGCGTTTCCAGGAGACCATCGAGAACGAGGTCGAATTCGCCTCGGCCCGGCTCGGTCACCTGCTCGAACCGGCCCACCTCGACGGACTGCGCGCGCTCCACCCGTCGGGCTTCGCCCGGTTCTGGGGTGCGACCGCCAAGCACGACGCCGACATGGATCGCCTGACCATCGGCGACATCGTGGTCTTGGTCGGCGGCAAGAAGGTGCGCGCGGCCGGCGAGATCGGGTTCCGGTTCCGCAACCCCGCCTTCGCCGACGAGCTGTGGGACCAGTACGAGGATGGGCAGAGCTTCGTCAACGTCTACACGGTCACCAACCTCCAGTGGATCGACCGCCCGATCGAGGACCTGTGGGCGGTGGACGGGTTCCGGCCGAAGGATTTCGTCTACGGGCAGCGGTTGTTGCAGGACGAACGGGCCGGGCGGGTGCTGCGGGCGTTCGGTGTCCGGTACAGCCTCGCCGAGGCCACGTTGGAAGCGCGGCTCAACGAGGCCAGCCGTGTGCTGGGCGGGTCCAAGGTGATCCCCGTCGAAAACACCGGAACCAGCCCTGTCGTGCAGCGCATCACCGCACGGGTGATCGCCGCGGAGCGGGTGGAGGCGCAGTTGGTCCAGCGGTATCGCGCGTTCCACTCGGCGAGCGGCTTCACCAGCTTCCGGACGCCGGCCGGGCACCGGGCCGACCTGTACCTCGAAGAGGACGGGTGGGTCGAGATCGTCGAGGCCAAGAGTCTCGCCGACCACGACAAGGTCCGGGAGGCGGCTGCGCAGTTGTTGGACTACGCCGCGCAGAGCCCCAAGCCCGTGACCCGGTTGACCGCGCTCTTCCCCGAACGACCCGCCGACGGCAGCGTCCGGTACCTGCACAGGCTCGGCATCGACTGCGTCCACCACCGCCCCGACGGCTTGTTCGTCCGGGAGGACGCCGACGACGTGCGTCGCCAGCACATGCTCCCCGTCTGGCACGGGCCCGCCTGACACCCGCGGTGAGGTGCGCTGGGCCGACGGGTGGTCGGCCCAGCGCCGTGAGGGTCCTCAGGCGTGGTCAGTGGTGGGCTTTGGAGCGGTTGGAGAGGGCTGTTACGCCTACCCCGGCCAGGCCTACCTGGAGGGCCAGTTCGATCCAGTCGATGCCGTCCGTGTCGGCCACGCCGATGATCGACGCCGCGAACGTGCCGACCAACGCCGCCGCTATGCCCACCAGCATCGTCATCAGCAGGGAGATGTGCTGCCTGCCGGGCACGACCAGGCGGCCGAGGCCGCCGATCGCGATGCCGATGAAGATGGCCGAGATGATGCCGGTGATCTCCACGTGAGGTCCCCTCCTCGATGGTGCGCGGTCCCCACGAGCATCACTCGACTCCCTCCCCCGGCGAATCGGGTTCCTCCCTGAGAACGCCCTGATGCCGACCCTGAACTCCGAGGACGGTCGCCGCCTCCGCCGACAGGGCACGGCCCGGGATGTCCGGGTCGCAGCCGATGCGGGCCAGGCGGGCGCGGATGGAGGTGGCGGAGCGTTCGTGGGTTCGGGCCAGGGTGCGGATCAGGTCGGTGGTCGGGGTGTCGGGGGTGGCGTCCATCCAGGTGGCGCGGAGGTGGGCGTCGAGGTCGTCGGTCCAGGGTTGGTTGGCGTTGGCGGGGCGGGAGCGGGGCGATCGGGGTGGGGGTGCGCCGAGCCTGCCCAGGGCGTCGAGGACCTGGGCCAGGAGCTTGCCGACCGCGGCGCCGGCGTCCAGGGGCAGCCTGAGCGAGCCCTCGGCCACCATCGCTCCTGTGGTGTCGGTGCCGGTCAGGTCCAGGAGCAGGTCCGGGTCGGCGGCCGCGCGCAGGCGGTAGGTGGTGGTGCCGATGCGGGTCTGGGTTTCGTACGTGGTCGTCGTCATGCTCGTGAAGCTACGACGGGGGTACGACAAAGCCAGGCGTGTCAGCAGAGGGGGCAGTCGGAAGTTTTTTCCGCGGTGCCGTCGAGGTGGGGTTTGAGGTGGTTGGCGATGGCGCGGGCGAGGGTGGGCGGGACGGCGTTGCCGATCTGGCGGGCCACCTCGATCTTCGTGCCGCACCACTCGAAGTCGTCGGGGAAGGACTGCAGGCGCGCGGCTTCCAGGTGCGTGATCGGGCGGTCGTGCTGGGGGTGCAGGTAGCGGCCCTTCTCGGGCTTGTAGAACTCGGTGCGGATGGTGAGGGACGGTTCGTCCCAGCGCATCCGGCCCATCACGTCGGTCGTGCCGGTCTTCTTCTCCCGCCAGCAGCGGGGCAGGAGGTGGTCGGGCAGGTCGAACCGGCCGCCGCCGGGCGGGATGTGGCGGTAGCGCTCGACCGACAGCGGGGTCGGGTTGCGGCCGATGTGCAGGTCCGGGCTCTTGTGCCGGCCGGGCAGCTCGACGCCGAAGAACTCGACGCGCGAATTCGGCAGCGCGGTGGTGCGGGGGCGGTCCGGGAGGCCGGTGAGGACGTCGCGGACGGTGTGCCAGCGGGGTTTCGGGTGCGTCGGGGTGGGCAGCGGGATGCGGCCGACGCGGGAGCCGATGACGATGGCGCGGCGGCGGCGCTGGGGCACGCCGAAGTCGGCGGCGAGCAGGAGTCCGGCGCTGAGTTCGTAGCCCTTGGTCTCGGCTTGGAGCAGGGCGAACTCGGTGGAGGTCAGGAAGCGGTCGACGTTCTCGATGACGAAGACCTTGGGCTTGGCCTTGCGGACGAAGCGCAGGTACTCGCGCCAGAGGGAGTTGCGGGGGTCGTCGACGTCCTTGGAGCCGAGGTTGGAGAAGCCCTGGCACGGGGGGCCGCCGACGATGACGTCCGCTCGGGGGATGGCGCGGTTGGGGATGGCGGCGATGTCGGACCAGGTCATGTGGTCCTCGCCGAAGTTGGCCGCGTAGGTGGCGGCGGCGTGCAGGTCCCACTCGACCGCCATGACCGGGTGGTAGCCGCCCGCCGAGGCGAAGCCGGAGGTCATGCCGCCGCAGCCGGCGAAGAGGTCGATCATGGACAGCACGGGGGCCAGGCTAGCCGGCCGGAGGTGGGTGCTGATACCGACACGCCGGCGAGCGTGGCGCGAAGGGTCGGAGGGGGCCGGCCTCCGGCCCTGATGCCCGGCGGGGATGGCCTCCGGCCCCCGATGACCATCGTCCCAGAGGGGTACGACAGTGGTGGGCGTCGTGGGTCAGGGGCGTTTTGGCGGGCGGCGGGTGGCGACGGCCGTGTGGATGCGGGTGGCGGCCGTGGTGGGGTCTTCGTGTTCCCAGACTCGGACGGAGAGCCAGCCGGCTTCGGCCAGGAGGTGGTCGGTGTTGGCGTCTCGGGCCTGGTTGGTCTCGATCTTGGTGCGCCAGAAGTCGCTGTTGCGCTTGGGCCAGGTGCCGTGGTCGGGGCAGCCGTGCCAGAAGCAGCCGTCCACGAAGACCGCGACCTTCGCCGGGCCGAACACGACGTCCGCCTCCCGCCGCACGGCCTTGATCGGGCGCTGGTGCACCCGGTAGCGCAAGCCCAGGCGGTGGAGTTCCTTGCGCAGCGCTACCTCGATGCCCGTGTCCCGGGAGCGCTGCTTGCTCATCCGTGCGCTGGTGTCGGCCGTCGTCGGGAGGTTCGGCACGCGGTCATCATGGACCATCGGGGTACAGGATTCGGCGGAGGCTCCTCGCTGCTCGGTCCAGGTGGTGGCGGGAGGGGAGGGTGACCTGGCCGACCTGTTCGTGGTCGGTGAGCGCCAGGTCGTGGAAGAAGAACGGCGGCATGGCGTGGATCAGGAGGGGTGTCGAGCGGTGGGGGCCGCCGCGGGGGTTGAGGATCAGGCGTTCCGCCCACGCTTCGACGTGGAAGACCAAGTCGGCCAACGGGTGCACGCGCACGTCCAAGCCCGACTGGCGGAGGTGCGCGATCACGGACAGGTAGCGCAGGAAGTCGGCGAAGTGCCGGACCACCTTGTGGCGCATGGCGTTGCGGGCCAGGGTGCGGTCGGCGGTGGAGGCGATCGCCTCGGCGGCCGGGGTCCACAGCATGGACCTGGTCGGCTCGTCGGACTCGCAGAACTCCCGGAACTCGTCCCAGACCGGTAATCGGCCCAGGCGCTCGACGACGTGGTGTGCCACGTGGGTGAAGGGGAATGTCGGCTGCCAGAGCCGGATCTCGGGGACGTCCGGTGGTCGGTCGGTGTCGGGGAGGCTTGAGCAGGCTGAGCGGATCTCGTCGGGGGTGATTCGGAGGACGGCGGCGGTGGCGTGGGACATCACCCGCTCCACCAGCGGTGTGCGGTCGCGGAACCAGCCGTTGAAGCGGTACCTCGTCTCCTGCGTGACGTTGAAGGTCTTGCGCACGTCCAGAGCGGTGATCGTCATGACCCAGAGGGTACGGACGAGCACCGACAGTCCCGGCGAATGCGCAGGTCGGGGACCGCCTAGAGTCGGGGGCGTGTTGGTGCTCCACGGGCTGTGCGCGCCCGACGGGCGGACGGCCGTGTGGGCCGAGGACGCCCGGCTCCCGGTGAAGGTCGGCTCGCGGCTGCCCAAGTCGCCCGTGCCGCACCCGTTCGCGGTGGACGGCGCCGACCTCGCGGCCCTGCTGGACGGCAAGCACGGCGAACTGGTGGTCCGCCTCCCCTCCTACGCCTCCGGACCGGCCGAGTCGCCGGAACTGGTGCGCGACCCGCTGGCCAAGCCGCCGGTCCGGCGGGGCGCGGTGCGGCTGCGGTCCTGGGTGGTGCCGGTGGTGTGGGTGGACGACGTGCCCGACGCGCTGCCCGAAGCCCGGCTCGGCGCGTCGGCCCGCTACCTGGGCGAGGTGGTCGCGTTCGCCCGGGACCTGGTGGCGCGCGGACGGGTCGTGCCCGGTGGCGACGCGCGCTGGCGGGCGGTGCCCGAACGGTTGCGGCTGACCCGGTTGCGGGAGGCCATGCCACCCGCGTTCCGGGCGGTGGACGGGGTCGACGACCCGCTCGACGCCGTGCTGGACGCGGTGGTGGACAAGGAGGTCCGCGGCCGGCTGCGGGACGTCGAGGTCGACGGGCACGGGGTCGTGGGGCGGTGGTTGAAGGCGCTCACCGGCGCGGGCTCGGCGCCACGCGACGACGCCCTGGTCAACACCGTCGAAGCGTGGCGGTCGGAGCAGTCGGAGCTGGTGCGGACGTGCTTCCGGCTCGCCTCCCCCGAGCAGGGCGGGCCGGACCAGGAGGGGTGGCGGCTGGAGTTCCTCCTCCAGGTCGTGGACGAGCCGAGCGTGCTGGTGCCGGCCAAGGACGTCTGGCGCCACGACGCCGTGTTGCGGCGCTGGACGCCCCGGCCCGAGGAAGTCCTGCTCGGTGACCTGGGCCGGGCCTCGAGGCTGTTCCCGGCGCTGGACCGCGCGCTGGCCGAGCGCCACCCGGTCGCCCTGGACCTCGACCTGGACGGCGCCTACGACTTCCTGACCCGCGCGTCGCTGCTGGCCGAGGCCGGGTTCGGGGTCCTGCTGCCGTCGTGGTGGCGGCACCCGCGGCAGATCGGGCTGTCGCTGACCGCGACCACCCGGGGCGCGGCCGGGGTCGTGGCCAAGGAGAGCGAACTGGGCATGAAGGCCCTGCTCGACTACCGCTGGGACCTCGCCCTGGGCGACGAGAAGCTCACCGAGGCGGAACTGTCCGCGCTGGCCAAGGCCAAGTCGCCGCTGGTCCGGGTGCGCGGCCAGTGGGTGCACCTGGACCGCGCGCGGCTGGCCGAGGGCCTGGCGGTGCTGGGCAGCGGGCGGATGACCGCCGGGCAGGTGCTGCGGATCGCCGCCCAGGACGATCCCGACCTGCCGCTGCCGGTCACCGCCGTGCACGCGGACAGGTGGCTCGGTGACCTCCTGTCCGGCGAGGCGGAACAGCGGCTGGACCCCGTGGAACCGCCGGAAGGGCTGACGGCGGTGCTTCGGCCGTACCAGCTGCGGGGCTTGTCGTGGCTGGTGTTCCTGGACCGGCTCGGGCTCGGCGCGTGCCTGGCCGACGACATGGGGCTCGGCAAGACCGTGCAGCTGCTGGCGCTGGAGGCGTACGCGCGGCAGCACCTGACCAGGCCGCCCACGTTGCTGATCTGCCCCATGTCGGTGGTCGGCAACTGGCAGCGCGAGGCCGAGCGGTTCACGCCCGGCCTGAAGGTCCACGTGCACCACGGCGGCGACCGGGTCGCGTCGGCCCTGCACGGCGGGCACGACCTGGTGATCACGACCTACGCCGTGGCCACCCGGGACGCGTCGGCGTTGGCCGAGGTGGAGTGGGACCGCGTGGTGCTCGACGAGGCCCAGAACGTCAAGAACAGCGCCACCCGCCAGTCCCAGGCGGTCCGGGCGCTCCCCGCGCGGCACCGGGTGGCCCTGACGGGGACGCCGGTGGAGAACCGGCTCGCCGAGCTGTGGTCGATCATGGACTTCGTCAACCCCGGCCTGCTGGGCACGGTCAACACCTTCCGCGCCCGGTACGCCGTGCCCATCGAGCGGCACCACGACGACGACGCGGCGGTCCGGCTGCGCGGGATGACCCGGCCGTTCGTGCTGCGCCGGCTCAAGACCGACCCGCAGATCATCACCGACCTGCCGGAGAAGATCGAGGTCAAGCAGCTGTGCACGCTGACCGCCGAGCAGGCCACGCTGTACCAGGCAGTCTTGGACGACATGTTCGCCCGGATCGCCGAAGCGCAGGGCATCAAGCGCAAGGGCCTGGTGCTGGCGACCATGTCCCGGCTCAAGCAGGTGTGCAACCACCCGGCGCAACTGCTGGGCGACGGGTCCCGGATCGCCGGGCGGTCCGGGAAGCTCGCGCGGCTGGAGGAGGTGCTGGAGGAAGCGCTCGCCGATGGCGACAAGGCGTTGTGCTTCACCCAGTTCACGAAGTTCGGCGCGATGGTCGTACCGCACCTCTCCGCGCGGTTCGACACGGAAGTGCTGTACCTGCACGGCGGGACGCCCGCGAAGGCGCGCGACGAGATGGTGCGGCGGTTCCAGGAACCCGGCGGGCCCTCGGTGTTCGTGCTGTCGTTGAAGGCGGGCGGGACCGGGCTCAACCTGACCGCGGCGAACCACGTCATCCACCTCGACCGGTGGTGGAACCCGGCGGTGGAGGACCAGGCCACGGACCGGGCGTTCCGGATCGGGCAGCGCTCGCACGTACAGGTGCGCAAGTTCGTGTGCGTGGGCACGGTGGAGGACCGGATCGACCGGATGATCGAGGAGAAGCGCGGGTTGGCGCAGTTGGTGGTCGGGGCCGGGGAGGACTGGTTGACCGAGCTGTCCACGGCCGAGTTGCGGGACCTGTTCGCGTTGTCCGGGGAGGCCGTCGGTGAGTGACTGGCACGGCGAGCGCCCGTACTCGCGACCCAACCGGGTCGAGGGCGGGTTGACCTTGCGCAGCAAGCGGGGCGAGGTCGCGCGGACGTGGTGGTCGCGGCGGTTCATCGACGTCCTCGAGTCGTTCGGGATGGGCGGGCGGCTCGCGCGCGGGCGGACCTACGCGCGGACCGGGCAGGTGATGTCGTTGTCGCTGTCCACCAGCGTGGTGGTGGCGCTGGTGATGGGGTCGCGACCGGAGCCGTACCGGGCGCGGATCGGGGTGCGGAAGTTCTCCGACGAGGACTGGGTGCGCATCGAGCGGGCGTTGGCCGACCGGGCCGTGTTCGCGGCCAAGCTGCTGGCCGGGGAGATGCCCGCGGAGATCGAGGAGTTGTTCGAGGGGCTGGGGTTGGCGTTGTTCCCGGCCTCGCCGCGCGAGATGTCGATGGACTGCACCTGCCCGGACTGGGAGGTGCCGTGCAAGCACCTGGCGGCGGCCTGCTACCTGCTCGCGGAGTCGTTCGACGCGGACCCGTTCGAGATCCTGGCCTGGCGCGGACGCGGTCGGGACGACCTGCTGGAGCGGTTGCGGGAGTTGCGCGCGCCGATGCCCGCCGCAGGGACGGCGGTCGACGAGCGGTTGCCGGCGTTGGACACCGTGCTGGACGCCTTCTGGCAGCGGCCCCGAGCGGAGGCGGTGCCGGCACCGGACGAGCCGGTGGCCCACCACCCCGGGGCGGTGTTGGACCGGTTGGGACCCCTTTCTGTTCGCGGGCGGTCGGTGACCGACGAGCTGCGGCCGTTGTACCGACGACTCGGTTGACGGTTCAGCCGCCGGCCACCGAAGGCAGGATCTGGATCTCTGTGTCGGGGCGCAGCACGGTGGCCGGACCGTCGAGGCGGCGGCACTCCTCGCCGTCCACGTAGAAGTTCACGTACCGGCGCAGCGACGAGCGCTCGTCGCGCAGGCGGCGGTCCAGCAGCGGGTAGCGGCCGGCCAGTTCGTCCAGCACCGCACCCAGCGTGGCCTGCTCCTGGACCTCCAGCTCCAGCGTGGACTGGTTGCCGGCCGCCGGGCGCAGCACGCCGGGCAGCAGAACGGTGATCCGCATTCAGACCTCCGCCGCCCGCACGCACACCACGTCGGGCAGGTGCTCGACGACCCGGTGCCATGTCTCGCCCTCGTCCGGGCTGGCGTACACCGAGCCCGAGCGGGAGCCGAAGTAGACGCCCGCGGGTGTGGCTGTGTCCGTGCACATCGCGTCCCGCATGACGGCTGTCCAGAAGCCGTCCGGCAGGCCGGTGCGCAGGGCTGTCCACGACTCGCCGCCGTCCGGGGAGCGGTAGACCGCGCACTCCCCGCCGGGCGGGAACCGCTCGCCGTCCGCGACCAGCGGGAAGTTGTAGACCACCTCGGGGTCGTGCGGGTGGACGGCGATGGGGAAGCCGAAGTCCGAGGGCAGGCCGTCCGCGATGGAGTCCCAGGTGGCCCCGCCGTCCGACGACCGGTACACGCCGTGGTGGTTCTGCAGGTACAGGCGGTCCGGTGTGGACGGGTGGCGCGCGACCTTGTGGACGCACTGCCCGAACTCCGGGTACGGGTCGGGCAGGAAGTACGCCTTCACCCCCTTGTTGCTCGCCTCCCACGACTCGCCGCCGTCCGTTGTGCGGTAGACGCCGCCGGTCGACATGGCCACGGTGAGCCGCTTCGAGTCGGTCGGGTCGGGCAGCACCGTGTGGACCGCCTGGCCGCCGTAGCCCGCGCCCCAGTCCTTGCGGTGCGGGTGCTCCCACAGGCCCCGGACCAGGGAGTACGTGCGGCCACCGTCCTCCGAGCGGAACAGGGCGGACGGTTGGGTGCCGGCGTAGACGACGTCGGGGTCGTCGGTCAGGGCGAGCTGCCACACCCGTTCCAGGGCGGTGTCCTCGGGGAAGGAGAGGGGCGCGTGGTCCGGCTCCTCCCAGGTCTCGCCGAGGTCGTCGCTGGTCATGACCGTGGGACCGAAGTGGGAGCTTGTTGTGCCGGCGAGCAGCCGGGGGCGACGCGGGTCGATGGCGACCGCGTACACCTCGGTCATGGGCAGCAGGGGCCCGCGAACCTCCCACGACGTTCGGTCGCGGCTGGTCGCGAGCCACAGGCCCTTTCGCGTGCCGATCGCGAGCAGGTGCATGGCTTCCTCCAGCGGCTGGGTGTGACGTGGAGCACGCTACGCGCGGGGTACGACAATTTCCCGCTGACGTCGACTGGAAGACCACGGACGGCGCGCCAAGTTACCCGCTGGTAACGTGCCTGCGCAGACGAAGGGAGCAGGCCGGTGTTGTTCGATCCCAACAGCTTCGAGGGCACGCACCTCGACCCCGAGAGCAGGCGGTTGCTGCGGGCCACCATCGACTGGTTCGAGGAGCGCGGCAAGCGCCGGCTCATCGCCGACGACCAGTCGCGGGTCTGGTACGCCGAGTTCCTCGAGTTCCAGGCGCGCGAGAAGTTGTTCGCGACCTTCCTGACCCCGGCGGCCGAGGGCGGCGGTGACCCGGACAAGCGCTGGGACGCCACCCGCAACGCCGTCCTGAGCGAGATCCTCGGGTTCTACGGCCTCCAGTACTGGTACACCTGGCAGGTCACCGTGCTGGGCCTCGGCCCGATCTGGATGAGCGACAACGCCGCCGCCAAGAAGCGCGCCGCCGACCTGCTGGACGCCGGGGCGGTGTTCGCGTTCGGCCTGTCCGAGAAGGAGCACGGCGCGGACGTCTACTCCACCGACATGGTGCTGACCCCCGCGGCGGACGGCGGTTTCGTCGCCAACGGCGGCAAGTACTACATCGGCAACGGCAACGTGGCCGGGATGGTGTCGGTGTTCGGGCGGCGCGCCGACGTCGAGGGCCCGGACGGGTACGTGTTCTTCGCGGTGGACAGCGGCCACCCGAACTACAAGCTGGTCAAGAACGTCGTGGACTCGCAGATGTTCGTCAGCGAGTTCCGGCTGGAGGACTACCCGGTCGCGGCGGAGGACGTCCTGCACACCGGCGCGGAGGCCTTCAGCGCGGCGCTGAACACGGTCAACGTGGGCAAGTTCAACCTGTGCACGGCGTCGATCGGCATCTCGGAACACGCGTTCTACGAGGCGATCACGCACGCCCACAACCGCGTCCTGTACGGCAAGCGGGTCACGGAGTTCCCGCACGTCCGGCAGAACTTCGTGGACGCCTACGCGCGGCTGGCGGCCATGAAGCTGTTCGCCGACCGGTCCGTGGACTACTTCCGGACGGCCTCGCCCGAGGACCGCCGGTACCTGCTGTTCAACCCGATCACCAAGATGAAGGTCACCAGCGAGGGCGAGCAGGTGGTCGACCTGCTCTGGGACGTCATCGCGGCCAAGGGGTTCGAGAAGGACACCTACTTCTCGATGGCCGGCCGGGACATCGGCGCGCTGCCCAAGCTGGAGGGCACGGTCCACGTGAACCTGGCGCTGGTGCTGAAGTTCATGCCCGCGTACCTGTTCCAGGCGACCGAGTTCACCGACGTGCCGACCGTGCACGAGCCGAAGGACGACGACTTCTTCTGGCGGCAGGGACCCGCGCGGGGATTGGGCTCGATCCGGTTCCACGACTGGGAGGCGGCCTACCGGCGGTTCGCCCAGGTGCCCAACGTGGCCCGGTTCCACCAGCAGGCGCAGGCCCTGCGGACGCTGCTCACGACGGCCGCGCCGGACGCGGAGCAGCAGGCGGACCTGGACTTCCTGCTGACGCTGGGCCAGTTGTTCACGCTGGTGGTCTACGGGCAGCTGGTGCTGGAGCAGGCGGCGCTGACCGACGTCGACGCGGACCTACTGGACCAGATCTTCGACGTGCTCGTGCGGGACTACTCGGCGTGGGCCGTGGCGCTGCACGGCAAGGCTTCGTCCACCGGGGCGCAGCAGGAGTGGGCGTTGGGGCAGGTGCGCAAGCCCGTCGTGGACCGCGAGCGCTTCGAGCGCGTGTGGGAGCGGGTCGCCGCACTGTCCGGCGCTTACGAGATGCGCCCGTAGCCACCGCGCCGCAGGCGCTGCTTTTCACCTCGGCTGCCAGCCACAGGAAGGGCCTCGGTTTCTTCCCCCCGTACGGCCTGGGCGAAGCCCAACCGCGCTTGGCCCGTTTCCGCAACCAGCTTTACCGGTTGCGGAAACGGGCCAAGGGTGGTTGCCTCCGGCAGGCCGTACGGGGGGAAGAAACCGACGCCCTTCCACCCCCCGGGGGCCTGCCCAGCGGCGAGCGTCCGCTTTTCAGCTCTTAAGCCCTTCGCTCTTGATCTTGAGAGCGCCCCCGCGCGCCCGAGGAAGCGAAGCGTCGAAGAGGTTGCGCCGCGAGCGTGGTCTGGCGGTCTGCGTCTTGACTGGTGCCGTCGAGGGGTGTTTGGTCGGGCACCTGGGCGAGGGAAGGGGACGCTGTGACCGCGTCCAAGTCGCTCCGGGCCCTGCGCGAGGCGATCGTGCTGGAGCACCTGGAAGCGGAGAACGAGCGGGAGTTCGAGACCGCCGTGGGGGTGTTCGACCGGCCCCGGTGGGAGGTCGTGGCCACCGGCGAGGTGCTGGAGGGGCGGGCCGCCCTGGTCGGGTACTACGAGCGGGTCCCCGGGTCGTACAGCCGGGTCGACGCGCTGCACCACGCCGAGGGGGCCGTCGTCGTCGAGCTGCGGGTGGACGGGGCCGCAGGGGCGGCGCGCAGCAGCGTGTTCTTCCTGTTCGACGGCGCTCGGCTGGTCGGGAAGCGGGTCTACGCCGTGGCCCAGCAGGCGGCACCGCAGGCGGCACCGCGGGCGGCGCAGCAAGAGAAGAGCCGCCACCCCGTTGCCGGGATGGCGGCTCCACTGCTATCCGATGGAAATCGGACCTAGGTCAGAGCGGTCGAACCGTCTGCGCCTGCGGGCCCTTCTGGCCCTGGCCGATCTCGAACTCCACCCGCTGGTTCTCCTCCAGCGTGCGGTAGCCCGAGGACTGGATCTCCGAGTAGTGCACGAACACGTCGGCGCCACCGTTGTCCGGGGAGATGAAGCCGAAGCCCTTCTCCGCGTTGAACCACTTGACGGTGCCCTGAACTGCCATCTTGCTACTTCTCCTCTAACAGGTGCCGGATCGCGCTTGCGACCACCGGGTCCGTTGGGGCGTGGAGCCCCTCCCGTCGAGGAAGTTCTACGCCCGCAACTCCGATCCGCGAGCGTGGTGGAACACGAACACAGATAGGTACGACCGAGAACAGTCAACCACGACAACCGGCGGCAGTCGAGCGGGAGAACGCGGCGAGTCGCACTGCTACCGTGGGCGAGGACGCGATCACAGGGGGTTTCCGCCATGACCGAACCCGATCCGGTGACCATCGCCGCCGCCCTCGCCACCCGCTCCTCCGCCGGCCTGTACGCGCTGGTCCGCGCCCGGTTCGCGGACGACCCGGACGCCCTCGCGACGCTGGTCGCCGCCGAGGGTGCGGCACCGGGTTCGCCGCAGGTCGCGACCCTGGGCGAGGTCCTGCGGAGGGCCGAAGCCGAGGACCCCGCGTTCGGCGCCCGCCTCCGCCGTGAACACGAACGGGTGCAGACCCCGACCGGGTGACGGGACCGGTGGGGATCGGCGGGAACGTCAACGCCGAGTAGGCCGGTCGAGTGAAGATGGGGAGGTGTTCTCCACCCTCCACCTCCCCCAGACCCGGTTGCTGTTCTTCTTCCTAGGCCTGGTCGTCACGTTCGTCCTGATCAGGATCAGCGTGCGGATGATCCGGGCGAAGGTGCGGTGGTGGCCGGGCAACATCACGCCGGGTGGCACGCACATCCACCACGTCGTGTTCGGCACGGTGTTCATGCTGGTCGGCGGCGTGACGGGGTTGGCCGTGCCGGACGAGGAGCACGGGTGGCGGGCGGCCGCCGCGGCGCTGCTGGGCGTGGGCGCGGCGCTGGTGCTGGACGAGTTCGCGCTGATCCTGCACCTGCGGGACGTGTACTGGGAGAAGGACGGCCGACTGTCGGTGGACGCGGTGTTCCTGGCCATCGGCATGACCGGCTTGCTGCTGCTGGGCGCCCGGCCGCTGGGGTACGACGAGTTCTACGGCGAGGGCGTGTGGCTGCGGGTGGTGGTCATCCTGGTCAACCTCGGCTTCGCCATCGTCGCGCTGCTCAAGGGCAAGGTGTGGACCGGCCTGCTGGGATTGCTGGTGCCGGTCCTGCCCGAGATCGGCGCGCTGCGGCTGGCCCGGCCGGGGTCGCCGTGGGCGCGCTGGCGGTACACCGAGGGGTCCCGCAAGCTGCGCCGCGCCTACCGGCGGGAGGCGCGGGTGCGGCAGCCGCTGATCCGGGCGAAGATCCGGTTCCAGGAGTTCATCTCCGGCCGCCACGAGGGCGACTAGGCCCGGCACCCGCCATCCAGACCCGGCACCGCCGTCCAGGCCCGGCCCCTGCCAGCCAAGCCCAACACCCGCCGGCCAAGCCCAGCACCCGCCGGCCAAGCTCGGGCACTCCCGGCTAGGCCCCGTACTCGTCCCGCGCCCGCAGCCACCCCATGGTCGGCGTCTGCGGCCAGCCCTCCGGCGAGTCCTCCCAGGTCTCCTGGCGGCCGTACGGGGTCAGGTCGAGCAGGTTGAAGTCCAGGCGCAGGCGGTCGACGCCCCGGCCGCTGGTCCAGTACGTGTAGAAGACCTCGTCGCCGTCGCGCAGGAACACGCTGAGCCGGAACCCGCCGTCCAGGCCGAGTTCGGCGTAGAAGTCGGGGTCGGCGGAGTACCACGGCACGGTCCAGCCGAAGCGGTCCCGGACGGCGTCGATCTCGGCGCGGGGCGCCCGGGACATCAGGACCAGCGTGGTGTCGCGGGCGTTGAGGTGGGTCTGGTCGGTGAGGTGGTCGGTGAACGACGCGCAGCCGACGCACACGTGGTCCTGGCCCGGTTCGAGCATGTGGTGGTAGGCGACGAGCTGCCGGCGGCCGGCGAACAGGTCGGTGAGTCCGACCCGGGAGCCGTCCGGCGCGGTGAAGCGGTGGCCGGTGGACAGGCGGAGCATGGGCAGCCTGCGGCGGGTGGCGGCGAGCGCGTCCAACGCCCGGGTCTGCTCCTTCTCGCGGACCAGCAGCTCGTCCAGCGCGCGCTGCCACTCTTCCCTCGACACGACGTCCGGGCGGGTCATGGGTGCCTCCTGTTCGAGTTCCTTGAGGGAACCGTAGCAGGACACAGTTCCCTGAGGGAACCCTTAGCGGTAGACTCACCGGCGTGCAGCGCACCGACTTCGGGTCGATGGCCTGTTCCATCGCCCGCACCCTGGACGTCATCGGCGAACCCTGGTCGCCGCTGATCCTGCGGGACGTCTGGGCGGGCGTCACGCGCTTCGACCGCATCCAGGAAGACCTCGGGATCTCCCGCAAGGTCCTCACCGAACGCCTGAAGTGGCTGGTCGAGCGCGGGGTGCTGGAGCGCCGCGAGTACGCCACCAACCGCTACGAGTACGCGCTGACCGAACGCGGGACCGAACTGGTCTCGGTGCTGATGGTCATGGTCCGTTGGGGCGACCGGTGGGCCGCGCCGGACGGCCCGCCCGTGCTCTACCGGCACCACGCGTGCGGACAGGTCAGCCACGTCGAGCTGACCTGCGCGCACTGCGGCACCCCGATGACCCCGTCGGACATCGACCTGCTGCCCGGTCCGGGCGCTAGTTGACCAGGATCCCCAGCTCGTCGCACACCGGCTTCACGTCGCCCGCGCACAGGTCCGCCGACTTGACCACGCTCTCCGCCACCAGCCGCCGCACCTCCGACTTGGTGATCAGGTCCGCGCCCAGCAGCACCGATTTCACGTCCCGGCGCGAGACCAGGTCGCGGGTGTTGCCGGTGGCCAGGTCGTCCGCGCCGCTGATGTCGCCGCGCGCCACCGCGATCGCCAGCCGGGCCGCCGCCTCCGCCTCGTCGCGGATCGGCTTGTAGACGGTCATGCACTGGTCGCCGCGCAGCACCGCGCGCAGGCCCTCCAGCGTGGCGTCCTGACCGGTCACCGGCACCTTGCCCGCCAGGCCGCGCGCCTTGAGCACCTCGATCACCGCGCCCGCGAGGCCGTCGTTGGCGGCCACCACGCCGTCCACCTTGCCGCCGTTGTCGTCCAGGATCTGCTCGAAGGTCGCCTTGCCCCGCACCGGGTCCCAGTTGTCGACCGCCTGGCTCTTCACCAGCTTCAACTGGCCGCCGTCGTACTTCGGGCCCAGCTTGCGGCGCTGGCCGTCGGCGAACAGGGTCGCGTTGTTGTCCGTGGGAGCGCCCTGGATCTCGATGATCTGCGCGCCCGGCTTGTTCCCGAGGCACTTCAACAGGCCCTCGGCCTGGAGCTCGCCGACGTTGAGGTTGTCGAACGAGACGTAGTAGTCGGCCTGGCCACCGAGGCTGATCCGGTCGTAGTTGATGACCGGGATGCCCGCCTGCTTGGCCTTGCGCTCGACGGTCGCGCCGCCCTCCGTGCTCAGCGGCGTGGTCATCAGGACCTTCACGCCCTGCGCGATCATGGCGTCGGCGAGGCTCTGGAACTTCTTCTCGTCGCCCTCGGCGTTCTCGATCAGCGGCGTGATACCCGCGAAGTTCAGCGCGGACTCCAGCAGCGGCCGGTCCTGCTCCTCCCACCGGTCCGAGGACGCGCGGTCGGGCAGGATCACGCCCACCACGGGCTTGTCCGCCGGGTTGCGCGGCGCGACGGACTGGCCGGTGGGCTTGCGGTCCACCCCGCAGGCCGCGGTCAGCAGGAGCAGGGCGCAGCACACCACTCCACGTAGTCTTCGCATTCGCCAACCCCTTGCGCGGACCGACCGCCGTCCGGTGTATCGAAACAGAGTGTGCGGATTCCATCCCTCGCGGAGCGCCTTCGTCAAGATGCAGCAACGCTTTTGTGCCGAATGGTCCGCTCCGGTCGAACTGGGGAGATCGAATCCGCAGGTCGGATCGTTACCGCAAACCGGAGATGTAACTGCTCGCGCACGGCCGACTACGGATCTCACTGACTACGAAAGACGTCTACCGGTACCGGGTTTTGTTTGCCAGGGTGTCGCCCGACCCATACCCCCTCCGGGTCTGTGAGGAGACACGCGTGAGAACACGCAGAATCGTTCCGTCGGCGCTGGTGGTGGCGACCACCGCCGCGCTGCTGGCGACCGGGACACAGCCCGCGACCGGCCAGCAGGGCACCGCCGACTTCACCGTCGTCGTCGAGGAAGGCGCGAGCACCGACGCGGCCAAGGCCGCCGTGGCCGCTGCCGGTGGCGAGGTCGTCGGCGAGAACGCCGCCGTCGGCACCCTGACCGTCAAGGCTCCCCCGGCGGGCTTCGTGCAGCGCGTCTCCGCCTCCGACGCGGTGCTCGGCGCGACCGGACTCAAGCCGCTGGGCGCGGCTCCGACCGAGACCCCGCGCAACCGGGAGTGGAAGGTCGTCGAACGCGAGCACCTCGGCGCGTCCGCGCAGTCCCCGGCGCAGTCCCCCGACGCCACGGCGGGCATGGACCCGCTGGACGACAAGCTGTGGGGCCTGAAGCTCGTCCGTTCCGACCTCGCGCGCACCCGGCAGGCCGGCGACAAGCGGGTCTACGTCGGCATCCTGGACACCGGTGTGGACGGCAACCACCCGGACATCGCGCCGAACTTCAACCGCGAACTGTCCCGCAACTTCACCATCGACATCCCCTCCGACCCCAACGGTGAGGAAGTCGACGGCCCCTGCGAGTTCCGCGGCTGCGTGGACCCCAACGACCACGACGACAACGGCCACGGCACGCACGTCGCCGGCACCATCGGCGCGGCGGCCAACGGCTTCGGCGTCTCCGGCGTGGCCCCGAACGTGTCCCTGGTGAACATCCGCGGCGCCCAGGACTCCGGCTACTTCTTCCTCCAGCCGGTCGTGGACGCGATCACCTACGGCGCCGACGTCGGCCTCGACGTGATCAACATGTCGTTCTTCATCGACCCGTGGTACATGAACTGCCTCGACAACCCGGCCGACAGCCCGGAGGCCCGGATCGAGCAGCGCGCCACCATCACGGCCGTGCAGCGGGCGTTGAACTACGCCCACCGCAAGGGCGTGACCCTCATCGCGGCCGGCGGCAACAACCACGAGGACCTGGGCCACCCGCGCACCGACGCGCAGAGCCCGAACTACCCGGTGGGCACGAACTACCCGCGCGCCATCGACAACAACACCTGCCTGCACCTGCCGACCGAGGGCGAGCACGTCATCTCGATCTCCTCGCTCGGCCCGTCGACCAAGAAGGCCGACTACTCCAACTGGGGCACCGAGCAGACCGACCTGTCCGCCCCCGGCGGCTGGTTCCGCGACGGCTTCGGCACCCCGTGGTACCGCACCAACGAGAACCTGATCCGCTCCACGTACCCGCGCAACGTGGCACTCACCGAGGGCAACATCGACGAGGCCGGCAACATCACCCCGAAGGGTGAGGCCGCCGGCGTGGCGAAGTACTGCTCCGGCACCACCTGCGGCTACTACCAGTACCTGCAGGGCACCTCGATGGCCGCTCCGCACGCCGCCGGCGTGGCCGCCCTCGTGGTGAGCGAGTACGGCAAGAAGGACAAGGCCCACCCGGGCACCCTGACCCTGTCCCCGGACAAGGTCGAGAAGGTCCTGATCAAGACCGCGACCCAGCGGGCCTGCCCGGTCCCGCGCACGGTGTCGTACGAGCGGGAGGGCCGTTCGCCGGAGTTCACGGCGACCTGCGAGGGTGACGCGCAGTTCAACGGCTTCTACGGCCACGGCATCGTGGACGCCTACAGCGCCGTGACCCGCGGCGGCAGCTTCATCTGATCGACCGCACGCGAAAGGCCCCCGCCGACACACGGCGGGGGCCTTTCGTTTCGCCTAGGAGCCGAGCGCCGTGCCCAGCGCCTGCCAGTCCAGCACCGGCGCGGCGAGGTCGCGGATCGACGCCAGCAGACCCAGGCGGGCCTTGCGGACCTCCGGGTCCTCCGCCATCACCAGCACCTCGTCGAAGAACGTGTTCACCGGACCGGTCAACCCGCTCGCCGCCGACGCGAACGCCGCCAGCCCGGTGCCCTCGAACGACACCTCGGCCAGCGCCTTGTGCAGCGCCACCTCGGCCGGCTCGCTCAGCACGCCGGCGTCGTACTCCGGCGCGGTCTCCGCGGGCACGATCCGCCGGACCCGCTGCAGGGCCGCGACCAGTGCCGCGAAGTCCGCCGACCCCGCCAACTCCGTCAGCTCGGCGAGCGTCTCGTCCGCCTGCGCCGGGGCGTCCGCGAGCGGCAGGACCGCGTTGACGAAACGGTGGTCGTGGCCGGCGTCCAGCAGCTGCTGCTCGTACCGCCGCACGGCGAACTCCCGCGCGGCCTCCAGGGCGTCCGCCGAG
Organism: Saccharothrix variisporea; assembly: GCF_003634995.1. Lineage (GTDB taxonomy): Bacteria > Actinomycetota > Actinomycetes > Mycobacteriales > Pseudonocardiaceae > Actinosynnema > Actinosynnema variisporeum. Next base: position 4,011,608 of record NZ_RBXR01000001.1, read on the forward strand.
ACGTCCAGGTCCTGCGCCGCCAGCGACAACGCGCGCGTCAGCGTGATGTCCCGCAGCTCCGGGAACGCCCGCAGCACGCTGACCGCGCCCAGCGCCGCCCGCCGCAGGCCGAACGGGTCGGAGCTGCCCGTCGGGTTCGCGCCGATGCCGAACAGGCCCGCCAGCAGGTCGAACCGGTCCGCCAGCGACAGCAGCGCACCCGCCCGCGAGGCCGGCAGCGCGTCGCCCGCCGACCGGGGCAGCTCCATCTCGAACAGGGCCTGGGCGACCTCGGGCGTCTCGCCCGCCCGCACCGCGTACTCCCGGGCCATCACGCCGGCCAGGCTGGACAGCTCGATCACCATCTGCGAGCCCAGGTCGAACTTGGCCAGCTCACCGGCGCGGACCAGGGTGTCGTCCGCACCGCCGACGACCTCGGCGAGGCGACCGGCCAGGGTCGCGATCCGGCCCGCGCGGTCCGCCATCGAGCCGAGCTTGTCGGCGAAGGTCAGCTTCTCCAGGCCCGCCTTCATGTCCGCCAACGGCGTGCGCAGGTCGGCCCGCCAGAAGAACGCCGCGTCCTCGTACCGGGCCCGCAGCACGGCTTCGTTGCCGCGCCGCACCAGGTCTTCGTCCACCGAACCGTTGGCCACGGCGACGAAGTGCGGCAGCAGCGCGCCGTCCTCGGTGCGGACCGGCAGGTAGCGCTGGTGCTTGCGCATGACCGTGGTCAGGATCTGCTGCGGCAGCTCCAGGTACTTCGCGTCGAACGAGCCCAGCAGCGGCGTGGGCTGCTCGACCAGGTTGGTCACCTCGTCCAGCACGCCCTCGAAGTCCACGACCCCGCCGACGGACTTCGCCAGCTCGGCCGCCCGCTCCACGATCACGTCACCGCGGACCGACGCCGACGCCGTGATGCCGTGCCGCGCCAGGAACTCCAGGTAACCGTCCGCAGTGGACACCTCGACCACCGGGGTCTCGGCGGTCCGGTGCACGCGGGTGGTCGTGCCGGACACCAGGGCGGACACGCCCACCGGCACCGGCGTCGTGCCCAGCAGCGCGAGCAGCCAGCGGATCGGGCGCGTGAACGACAGCTTCGGGTCGTTCCACTTCATGTTCTTCTCGGCCCGCAGCTCCGCCACCACGGACGCGAGCAGCGACCCCAGCACCTCGACCGCGCCGCCGCCGGGCACGGTCTTCACCACGGCCACGTGCTCGACGCCGTTCTCCACGACCCGGGTCAGGTCGGCGACGTCCACGCCCTGCCCGCGCGCGAAGCCCTGCGCGGCCTTGGTGGGCTCGCCGGAGGCGTCGAACGCGGCGGACACGCGCGGGCCGCGCATGGTCTTCTCGGCGTCGGGCTCGCGCGGCGACACCTCGGGCACCAGCACCACGATCCGGCGCGGGGTGCCGTGCACCTGGACCTCGCCGTGCGTGAGCCGGGTCCCGGCCAGCTTCTCCGTCACCGCCGCGCGCACCGCCTCGACGGTCCGGGTGACCTCGTGCGGCGGCAATTCCTCGGTGCCGATCTCGAACAGCAGCGTCTCGGGCTTGTCGGTCGTCCCGGCCGCGGGCAGCTCCGGCGCGGTCAAGGGCTCGACCAGGCCCAGCGGGTGCCCCAGCTCCTCGCGGCGGGCGGCCCACAGCTGCGCCACCTCACGCGCCAGACCCCGCATCCGGGCAAACGCACGGGCCCGCTCGGTGGTGCTGATCGCGCCCCGCGCGTCGAGCACGTTGAACGTGTGCGAGCACTTGAGCACGTAGTTGTGCGCGGGCACGGGCAGGCGGGCGTCGAGCATCCGCCGCGCCTCGGACGCGTACTCCTCGAACAGCCGCTTGTTGGCCTCGACGTCGGCGTCGTCGAGGTAGTAGCGGGACATCTCGTACTCGGCCTGGCCGAACGCCTCGCCGTAGGAGATGCCGGGCGCGTAGGCGATGTCCTTGAAGTGGTCCACGCCCTGCAACGCCATCATGATGCGCTCGATGCCGTAGGTGATCTCCACCGACACCGGGTCCAGCGACATGCCGCCGGCCTGCTGGAAGTAGGTGAACTGGGTGATCTCGAGGCCGTCCAGCCACACCTCCCAGCCCAGGCCCCACGCGCCCAGCGCGGGCGAGGCCCAGTTGTCCTCGACGAACCGCACGTCGTGGGCGCGCACGTCGATGCCGAGCGCTTCGAGGCTGCCCAGGTAGAGCTCCTGCGGGTCGCCCGGGTCGGGCTTGAGGATCACCTGGAACTGGGTGTGGGTCTGGAGGCGGTTGGGGTTCTCCCCGTACCGGGCGTCGTCGGGCCGCACGCTGGGCTCGACGTAGGCCACCCGCCACGGCTCGGGGCCGAGGACGCGCAGCACGGTCGCCGGGTTGAGGGTGCCCGCACCGACCTCGGTGTTGTACGGCTGCACGACGATGCAGCCCCGTTCGGTCCAGTACCTGGTCAGCGCCAGCAGCGCGTCCTGCATCGTGAGCACGGGGTGAAGTCTACGAACGGGGCACGGGTGCCCTCACGGTCGGGTTACTTCACTGGTCACGGCCTGTCAAGACCCGGTATCCCCACGTCGCGATGTGGCACTGTGCCACCCTTTGGGCAACCTCAGAGGGCACCGGCACGTCCACCCAGGGCAGGTCCGGACACACAAGGGAGGAGCGGGAGTGGACAACCGGCCGCCGAGGCCGGGCGAACCCGACGGGTTCCGCCGGCGACCAGTGCCCCCTCGCGCACCGCAGCCCCCGCGCGCGGGCCAAGACCCACGCCAGGGCGGCCCGGCCGACCCTCGCCCGGACCGCTCACGCTCCGCCAACCGCCCGCCGACGGACGGTGACCCCCGCCGCGCCGGAAACGCGCGTGGTGGCGAACCTCACCCCCGCTCCGGCGACCCGAACGGCCCCGCACGCGGCGGTGAGCCCCGAGGCCGTTCCGGCGAGCCCCCTCGCCCGACGAACCGGTCCGGCGACACCCCGAGGCGCGACCCGCGCGCGGGTCAACCCCGCCGACCGGACTCCGCCGGCGACCCCCGCACGGCCCGTGGCAGCGAGCCCCGGAGCGCGGCGGGGAGGACCGGCGAGCCCCGGAGCGCGGCGGGTCGACCCGGCGACCCCCGCAGCACCCCCGGTCGCGCCGGCGAGCGCGGCGAGGTGGCGCGGGCTGGTGCCGAAGGGGTCTCGCGCAGGCCCGCCGGACCGCGTGGCGAAGCGGCTCGAACCCCAGCGGCTCGGGCCGCAGCGGCCCGAGGCCAAGCGACCCGGGCCGAAGCAGGCCGAGCCGAAGCCGGCCGGGGCGAAGCCGGGCCGCGCAGCCGACCCCCGCAGCGTCCTCCGGCCCGCAGGCCCGCCCAGCGCAGGCCCGAGAAGAACGGCAACCTCGTCGGCCGCACGGTGGCCGCCTTCTTCTCCGTCGCCGTCCTGCTGGGCACCGGCTACGCCTGGGCCAACTTCCAGTCGTTCGCCAACAACCTCACCACCACCGACGTCATCAGCGACGAGGGCGGCGGCGAGCGCCCCGCGGACGGGTCCATCGACATCCTCATGGTCGGCATGGACGCCCGCACCGACGCCAAGGGCAACCCGCTCCCCCAGCACATCCTCGACGAGCTCCAGGCCGGCGACGAGTCCGCGGGCGGCCTGAACACCGACACGATCATCCTCATGCACATCCCGAACGACACCGGCAAGGCCGTCGCCGTGTCGTTCCCCCGCGACTCCTACGTGAAGATCGCGGGCGGCAACGGGCGGCACAAGATCAACTCGGCGTACGGCTACGGCAAGAACGCCTCCGTCGCCGCGCTGCAGAAGAAGGGCGTCACCGACCAGGTCCAGGTCGAGCAGGAGTCGAAGCAGGCGGGCGCCAAGAACCTCATCCAGACCATCCAGGACCTCACCGGCGTCACCATCGACCACTACGCCGAGATCAACCTGGTCGGCTTCTACGACATCACCAAGGCCGTCGGCGGCGTGGACGTCTGCCTGAACCAGGCCACCGAGGACGACTACTCGGGCGCGAACTTCGCCAAGGGGCCGCAGACCATCCAGGGCAAGGAAGCCCTGTCCTTCGTCCGCCAGCGCTACGGCCTGCTGCGCGGCGACCTGGACCGGATCGTCCGCCAGCAGGTGTTCATGGCGGGCCTGGCCAAGAAGATGCTGTCCGCGGGCACCCTGTCCGACCCGGGCAAGCTGCGCTCGATGATCGAGGCGCTGACCAAGTCGATCGTGCTGGACAAGGGCTGGGACGTGTTCAAGTTCGCGACCCAGATGAAGGACCTGTCCGGCGGCAACATCGAGTTCGAGACCATCCCGACCGGCAACCCCGAGCTGCACACGCCCGAGGACGGCACGGCCATCGAGATCAACGAGTCCGAGGTCAAGCGGTTCTTCAAGAACCTGGGCAAGCCCGCCACCGGCACGTCGTCCACCACGCCGAGCGTGGACCCCGCGACGGTCACGGTCGAGGTGCGCAACGCTTCGAACACGGGCGGCCTGGCGGCCCGGGTGCTCGACGCGCTGGTGGCGAAGGGCTTCGTCTCCGGCGGCGCGGCCAACGCCGACGCCCCGATGACGAAGTCCGTCGTGCGCTACGGCAAGGGCGGCGAGGCCGGCGCGCAGGCCGTGGCCGACGCGCTGGGCGGGCTCGACGTCGAGCAGGACGACGACATCCCGACCGGCCACGCCCGGGTGTTCGTCGCCGGCGACTACTCCGGGCCGGGCACGCAGGGCCTGGCGGGCACGCCGCTGCTGGGCCTGGACGGCGCGAAGAAGGCCCAGCCGGAGACGACCGAGGAGCCGCCGATCACGGCGGACGGGGTGCGCTGCGTCAACTGACCCGGGGGGTAGGACATGAGGGCGTTCCTGAAGCGGATCCGCTGGCAGCGGGTGCTGGTCGTGGCGGGGCTGGCGGCGGTGCTCGCGTCCGTGCCGCTGGTGTGGGTGCACGTGTCGAGCGCGCCCTACCGGCACGCGGCGGCGGACGTGCCCGAGGCGCCGGTCGCGCTGGTGCTCGGCGCGGGCCTGCGCGACGGCAAGCCGACGCCGTTCCTGGCGGGCCGCCTGGACGTGGCCGCCGACCTGTACCGGCGCGGCAAGGTCAAGGTGCTGCTGGTCAGCGGCGACAACAGCCGCAAGGAGTACGACGAGCCCACCGCCATGCGCGACTACCTGGTGGCCCACGGCGTGCCGGCGGAGGTCGTCGTGGCGGACTACGCCGGGCTCGACACCTGGGACTCGTGCACGCGGGCCCGGCGCATCTTCGGCGTGACCAAGCTGACCGTGGTGACGCAGGAGTTCCACCTGCCGCGCGCGGTCGCGCTGTGCCGGTCGGCCGGGCTGGAGGCGTTCGGCGTGGGCCACGACACGTCCCGGGACTGGGCGACCACCACCGCGTACGGGTACTTCCGGGAGGCGTTCGCGAGCGGCAAGGCGATGTGGGACGGGCTCGTCGCCAAGCCGGACCCGCGATTCCTCGGTCCCATGGAAACCGGCGTGACCAGCGCACTTCGGCGCTGAACAGCTACTCACAGTACTTCTCGGTTCGCCCGATCGGGGGATAATCCGGTCAAGTCGCGTAAGCGGAGGAAGAGTCACGCTTTCCATCTGCGTGGGGTCTGTCGGGGATCCCGCGGACATGGAGGACTTGACGGTGCAGATCGACACAGCGGCGTACCAGCGCGTGCTCGGTGATGAGCTCCGCAGTCTTCGCAAGCAGCGCGGGTGGACCCGCAAGGAGCTCAACCGCCGGCTCCAGAGCGACATCTCGTTGCAGACCCTGGCCACCTACGAGCTGGGCACCCGGCAGTGCTCGGTGGTGCGGCTGGTCGAGATCTGCGTCGCGCTCGGCGTGCCCGCCCACCACGTCCTGGCCCGCGTGCACGACCGCGTCTTCGGCGACGCGCCCGCCGGGCACCTGGCCGTGGACCTCGCCGCCGTCGTCGCCGACCACCGGCCCCAGCTGCTGCCGCTGCGGCGCTGGGCGCAGGGCAGGCTGCACCAGCTCCCGCCCGGCCAGCCGCCGGAGGTGCACCTGGACCTGCCGGCGCTGGAGTACATGGCGCAGTTGTGCCAGCTCAGCACGGTGGACCTGATCAGGACCCTGCGGGAGCTGGACGGCCACCGGCCCCGGTAGCATCGGCGGCAACCCCTCCCCACCCCACCGACGCGGGAAGTCGCTTGCCGAACACTCCTGGTGCAGACCCAGCCCGCCTGCCGCTGCGCACCGCGGCGGCCGTGCGCCTGGGCAACATGAGCTCGAAGCTGTCGCAGAAGATGGGCCTGGGCGCGGGCGGCATGATCGGTGGCCGCGTGGCGCTCAAGCTGGACCCGCAGGCCCTGGCGCACCTCACCGCCGGCCGCACGGTCGCCCTGGTCACCGGCACCAACGGCAAGACGACGAGCACGATGATGCTCGCGCGCGCCATGTCGGCCCTGGGCCAGGTCGCCACCAACCACGGCGGCGCGAACATGCCCGACGGCCACGTCACGGCGCTGTCCAAGCAGCCGGACGCGCCGTTCGCCGTGCTGGAGGTGGACGAGGGGTACTTCCCCGAGGTCTGCCGCGCCAGCACGCCCGGCGTGGCCGTGCTGCTCAACCTGTCCCGCGACCAGCTCGACCGGGTCGGCGAGGTCCGCACCATCGAGAAGTCGCTGCGCTCGGCGCTGGCCGGCGTGCCCGGCGTGGTCGTGGCCAACTGCGACGACATCATGGTCACCTCGGCCGCGCGGGACGCCCGCCAGGTCGTGTGGGTGGCCACCGGCACGGGCTGGCACAACGACGCCGCGTCCTGCCCGCGCTGCGGCGACCCGATCCGCTGGGAGGGCGAGCACTGGCACTGCACCGGCTGCGACCTGGCCCGCCCCAAGCCGGACTGGGTGACCGGTGACGGCTACCTGGTCACGCCCACCGGCGAGAAGGTCGACCTGACCCTGCGCCTGCCGGGCAAGTTCAACGCCGCCAACGCGGTCATGGCGACGGCGGCGGCGTTCGCGCTGGGCGTGCCCGTGGCGGAGGCCGTGGAGCGGCTGCGCGCGGTGTCCAACGTGGCCGGCCGGTACCGGACCATCCAGCGCAGCGGCCACCGCGCCCGCTTGCTGCTGTCGAAGAACCCGGCGGGCTGGAGCGAGACGCTGACCGTCGTGCGCGAGGCGGACCACCCGGCCGTGCTGGTCATCAACGCCCAGGAGGCCGACGGCCGCGACCTGTCGTGGCTGTGGGACGTGCCGTTCGAGCGGCTGCGGGGCCGGCAGGTCATCGCGTCCGGCGAGCGGGCGACCGACCTGGCCGTCCGCCTGACCTACGCGGAGGTCGAGCACACGATCGTGCCGGACCCGCTGAAGGCCATCGACGCGATGCCCCCCGGCGCGGTCGAGGTCATCGCCAACTACACCGCTTTCCGCGACCTGAACGCGAGGGCCGCCCAGTGAGTGCGTCGAAGGTGTCCATCGCCCTGGTGCTGCCGGACCTGCTCGGCACGTACGGCGACTTCGGCAACGCCGTGGTGCTGGAGAAGCGCATGGCGTGGCGCGGCATCCCGGCCGAGATCGTGACCATCCGCTTCGGCGAACCGGTCCCGGACTCGTGCGACATCTACGTCGTCGGCGGCGGCGAGGACACGGCCCAAACCCTGGCCGTCCGCCACCTCCGCGACCACCCCGGCATGCAACGGGCCGCCGCGCGCGGTGCCGTGATCCTGGGCGTGTGCGCCGGCATCCAGATCTTCGGCGAACACTTCACCAGGGCCGATCAGGTCACCCACCCCGGCCTGGGCTTGATCGACTCGACGTCCCACGCGGGCGGCAGCAGGGCGATCGGCGAGGTCATCGCCACTCCGGCGGACGGCCTGTTCGAGGGCCTGCTGACGGGTTTCGAGAACCACCAGGGCCGGACCGTACTGGGCCCGTCGGCACGGCCGTTGGCCCACGTCAAGGTGGGCACGGGCAACGACGGCTCGGTGGAGGGCGCGGTCCAGGGCAGGATCCTGTGCACCTACCTCCACGGCCCGGTGCTACCGCGCAACCCGCAGCTGGCCGACCTGCTGATCGAATGGGCCACCGGCACCAAACCGGCCCCGCTCGACCTGCCGGCGGTGACGCAGCTCCGCGCGGAACGCGCCAGGGCCGCCGGCATCTGACTCACGGCAGAACGGCGGCCAAGCAAACCTCCACCGCTTGGCCGCCCCCGGCCCTCTTCGCCACCCGCCACCGGCCGACGCACTCCTCACCACCCGCCGACGCACGACGCGCTCTTCACCGCACCCGCCGCCGCACGGCGCACTTTTCACCCGACCCGCCGCCGCGCCACCCACTCCTCCCCCACCCCCGCCGCGCGTGCTTTTCGGTTGGCTGCCGCGCGGCACTCCCCGGCTTGGGCTTTTTGTGTCATCCCCGTATGGCCTGCCCGAAGGGCTACCACAGATTTCCCGGGTGCAGCCGAAATTTTTTGTGAGGAACGAGCAAAAAATTTTAGCGGCACCCGGGAAATCTGTGGTAGGTTCCACCAGGCCATACGGGGATGACACAAAAAGCCCCGCTCGTTCTTTTGCTTTTGTGTCATCCTTGGCGGCCTGCCCGCCGGCGAGGCTCTTTTAATCTTTGAACCGGAACGCTTCGCTCTCAAGCCGAACGCGCTTCGCGCTCTTGGGAGCGCTTCGCGCTCGAAAGATGAAAAGCGGCGCTCGCCGCGCGGCAGGCCGCCAGCGGGGGGTGAAGGGCGTCGGTTCCCCCGCCGTATGGCCTGGCGGAGCCAACCACAGATTTGCCGGGGTGCCGCTAAAACTTTTTGCTCGTTCCTCGCAAAAACTTTCGGCTGCACCCCGGCAAATCTGTGGTAGCCCTTCGGGCAGGCCATACGGCGGGGGAACCGAGGCCCTCCACCTGTGGTGGTCACCACGCACACAAAAGCCGCGCTTCGCGCGAAAAGCCCTGTCGTGCGTGGTGCGGCAAATGACGGGCGGTCCTACCCGGTTGGGCGGGTCAGACCTCCACGCGGTCCCGTCGAGCCCGGGTCAGCGTGTAATCCTCGGCTCGGACGGTCTTGGTCCGCATCCAGTACCGCCAAGTGAACCCGGGCCACACCGTCCGGTTGATCCCCTGCGCGTCCAAGTACCAGCTCTTGCAGCCGCCCTCGGTCCACACGCCCTTGGTCAGCTTCTTCTGCAACTGCCGGTTGAACCGGGCCTGCACGTCCGGGCGCACGTCCAACTCGTCCGCCCGGTGTCGGTCCAGCAACTCCAGGCACTGGCGCACATAACGGATCTGGGACTCGATCATGAACACCACCGAGTTGTGCCCCAGGCCGGTGTTCGGCCCGAGCAGGAAGAACAGGTTCGGGAAGCCCGAGACGGTGATCCCGTAGTACGTCTCGATGCCCTTCTCCCGCCACTTCTTGGCCAGGTCGACGCCGCCCTTCCCCTGGATGTCCAGGTAGTCGAAGCTGTCGACCACGTGGAACCCGGTGCCGTAGATGATCGTGTCGACCTCGTGCTCGACGCCCGACCGGTCCACGATGCTGTGCTCGCGCACCTCGGCGATGCCGTCCGTGGTCAGGTCGACGTTCGGCTTGGTCAGGGCCGGGTAGTAGTCGTTGGAGATCAGGACGCGCTTGCAGCCCATGGTGTAGTCGGGCTTGAGCTTGGCCCGCAGCTCCGGGTCCGGCACCTGGGAGCGCATGTGGCGCTTGGCGATGTTCTGCGCGAACTCCATGATCTTCGGGTTCACGGCGAAGCCCAGGGCGCTGGACTCCCGCGTCCAGTACACGAAGTTCCGGTACAGCCGCTGGGCACCGGGCACGGCCCGGAACAGGCGCTGCTCCCACGACCGGATCGACCGGTCCATCTTGGGCATGATCCACGGCGGCGTGCGCTGGAAGATCGTCAGGTGTTCGACCTCGTCGGCGATCCGGGGCACGAACTGGATGGCCGACGCACCCGTGCCGACCACGGCGACCTTCCGACCACGCAGGTCGTACTCGTGGTCCCACTCGGCCGAGTGGAACGCCTTGCCCTTGAAGTTCTCGATGCCGGGCAGCGCCGGGACGTTCGGGATGTGCAGTGCGCCGACGCCGGCGACGACGGCCTTGGCGGTGTAGGTGTCGCCCTGTTCGGTGGAGACGTGCCAGACCTTGGCGTCCTCGTCCCACCGGGCTCCGGCGACCTTGGTGTTGAAGCGGATGTGTTCCCGCAGCCCGTACTTGTCGGCCACGCGCTTGAGGTAGTCCCAGATCTCCGGCTGGCGGGCGAACATGCGCGACCACTTCGGGTTGAGCTCGAAGGAGTACGAGTACATGTGGGACGGGACGTCGCAGGCGCAGCCGGGGTAGGAGTTGTCGCGCCAGGTCCCGCCCAGGTCGCTCGCCTTCTCGAGCACGACGAAGTCGCGCTCGCCGGTCCGCTTCAGCTCGATCGCCATGCCCAGGCCGGAAAAGCCCGTGCCGACGACCAGGACCTTGACCTCTCGGTGCATCCCGACCTCCTCGTCCGGCTACATACTGCCGAGTAGGTTACTCGAAGTAAGTTACCTCCGGTAGTCTCGAGTTCGTGACCACCACCGAGGAGCCGCGGCGCAAGCGGATGCCCAAGGCGCAGCGCAAGGCGCAGATGCTCGACATCGCCGAGCAGGTGTTCGCCGAACGCGGCTACCTCGCGGCGTCCATGGACGAGATCGCGGAGCGGGTGGGCGTGTCCAAGCCGATGCTCTACGAGTACTTCGGCTCCAAGGAAGGCCTGCTCATCGGGTGCATCCACCGGGCGCGCACCGAACTGCTGGACCGCACGCAGCAGGCGATCGCGGGCGCGTCCTCGCCGGAGGAGATCCTGCGGCTCGGGCTGCTGGCGTTCTTCGAGTTCATCGGGGAGCACAAGCAGGCGTGGGCGCTGCTGCGGCAGGAGGCGGCGGTGACCGTGCCCTCGGCGGTGGAGGAGATCGAAGGCATCCGGCGGCAGCAGACCGACCTGATCGCGGCGGTCATCGGCAGCTTCGACACCGACATCGACGTGGTCGAGGCCGAGGCGTTCGCGGAGATCGTGGTCGGGTCGACCGAGCGGCTGGCGCTGTGGTGCGAGCGCAGGCCCGAGGTGGGGCCTGCGCTCGCGACCACCTACGTCATGGAGGTCGTGTGGCGGGGTGTGGCGAACCGCCTCAAGGGGTGACGACGACCTTGAGGGCGCTGCGGTCGTCCATGGCGCGGTAGCCGTCGGCGACCTCGTCCAACGGGACCGTGCGGTCGAACACCGGGGACGGGTCGAGGCGGCCGGCCAGGACGTCGGCCAGCAGTTCGGGCAGGTACGTCCGCACCGGCGCGAGGCCGCCCGCGATGCCGATGTTGCGGCCGAACAGCTTGCCCGTGGGCAGGTTCGGGGCCTGGTGCGGGACGCCGACGTAACCGATGCGCCCGCCGTCGCGGACCAGGCCGATGGCCGTCGCCCAGGACTGCTCCGTGCCCACGCACTCCAGCACGGCCGGGGCACCCAGCCCACCGGTCAGCTCGCGCACCTTCTCGACCGCTTCCTCACCGCGTTCGGTGACCTGGTCGGTGGCGCCGAACAGCCTGGCCACCTTCCCGCGGTCCTCGTGCCGGCCCAGCGAGATGATCCGCTCGGCACCCAGCCGCCGGGCCGCCAGCACCCCGCACAACCCGACCGCGCCGTCCCCGACCACGGCGACCGTGGCTCCGGGCGCGGCACCGGCCGACACCGCCGCGTGGTGCCCGGTGCCCATCACGTCCGACAGGGCGAGCAGGGCGGGCAACAGGGCGTCGTCGGCCTCTTCGGGCACTCGCACGAGCGTGCCGTCGGCGAACGGGACGCGCACCGCCTCGCCCTGGCCGCCGTCGGACGTGCCGGAACCCCAGAAACCGCCCGAGCGGCACGACGTCGGCAGGCCCTGGACGCAGTAAGCGCAGGTCCCGTCGCTCCAGACGAAGGGCGCGATCACGCGGTCACCCGGCCGGAGGGACGCGACGTCGGGGCCGACGTCGACCACCCGGCCGACGAACTCGTGCCCGATCCGCTGGCCCGGGGCGCGCTTCGAGACACCGCGGTAGGCCCACAGGTCGCTGCCGCAGATGCACGCCAGCTCGACCTGGACCACGGCGTCGCCGGGGTCCTGGACGGCGGCGTCCGGCACCTGCTCGACGCGGATGTCCTGGGGTCCGTGGATCGTCGTCGCCCGCACTGGGCCTCCTCGTGTCGTCGCAGGGTGGGTGCCGCCATCCTTGCAAGCGACCTCGGCCCGCGTCAGGTCGAATACCGCGGCCAGTGCGGGGACCCGGTGGGAGCCGGCCGGAGGGGTGGCAGCCGGTCCCACCGGGTCGTGGGGGTGTGGCTCGTGGGGTCAGGCCCGGCGGCGCCGGGTGACGAGGAGGGCCAGGCCGCCCGCGCCCACGCTCAGCAGGCCCAGCAGGACCAGCCAGGACGTGTTCGCGCCGGTGAAGGCCAGTGCCTGGTCGAGGACCGCGGCAACCGGGTTGCGCGGGTTGCCCTGCGCGCCGGCGCCCGGGGTCTGGGTGGACGACGACGTGCTGGTGGACGTGCCCGAGGTCGACGTCGACGTGGAGGTCGAGGTGGACGTGTCGGTCGTCGTCGGGACCGTGCTGGTCGTGGTCGGCGCGGTCGTCGTCGTGGTCGGCGGGTTGGTCTCCGTGCAGCCCGTGTGCGCCGGGTTGCTGCGGCCCACGCCCGCGTTGCGGTCGCACTCGTAGCCCGCGTTGCCGTCCGAACCGCCCGGCAGCTGGCCAGGGGGGTTCTTGTTGTCGGCGTTGCCCACGCAGCCGGCGCACGGCTGGCCGACCTGCTGCCCGTCACCGTTGCCGTTCTGGGACGGCGAGCCGTCGCGGGTGGAGTCGTACGGGCCGTGCGTGTTGGCGCCGTGGTCGGTGAAGTCCGCGTTGGACGGCGGTTGCGGCGCGTTGGTGTCCTCCTGGGGCGGTTGACCCTGCGCCGCTTGGCCCTGAGCCGGCTGGCCTTGGCAGTGCTCGCCGGCCTGGCCGTGCTCCTGGGATTGTCCGGGCGGGGTGAAGCCGGGGTCGGTGCCGTTGCCGTTGCCCGGGTCGGCGGTGGCCGCTACGGGGGCGAAGAAGAGACCGACGGCGGCTGTGGCGGCTATCAGCAATCTTCGGGACATGGCGTCCTCCTGGAGCAGGGACTTAATCCATCCGGGGTATCGGAGTGGACGCCAGTGTGTTACCCGTCACTCGGCGAAGCCATTCTTCACCTCACCGAGTGACGTCACCTCATCACTGCGGGTTGAGGAAGACGTCAGCGCGGGCAGGGCTTCGACACCGCGGCTCAGGGGCGCCCGGGCAGTCACTCGTTAAGGGGAATGACCGCATGATCGCGCCGGATTGCGGGTCAACTGGGCGGGAAGGACGGAGGTCGAGCCCATGCCCACGCTCCCCATCACCGCGAACTACCGGCGTCACGGCGACGGCTGGGCGGTGACCGTGCGCACCGCCGAGAAGGTGCTCGACGCCGTCGCGCCCGGGCTGATCGCCGCCCGCGTCCAGGCCGACCAGCTGGTGGACGAGATCTCCGGCGGCAACGAGGACCGGGCCGTGGTGCACATGCTCGACGGCGACGCGTACGCGTTCTCCGTGGTGTACCTGCACACCCGGCACGGACTGCCGCTGCGGCGCGACGCGAGCACCCCTCACGACCAGTCGATCGACCCCTGAGAGCGGCTTGATCCCGCCTAGGATGTCCGGCCAAAGGCGACGGGAGCAGACGATGGCCACTCCGGTGTACAGCGGGACGGCGAGATCTCCGCAACGGGGCAGACCCCGGGACGCGAGCCGCGACGACGCGTTGCGCCGGGCCGCGCTGGAGGTGATGGCGGAGGTCGGCTACCGGGCGTTGACCATGGACGCCGTCGCCGCGCGCGCCCGCGCCGGCAAGGCGACCATCTACCGGCGGTGGGAGTCCAAGCTGGACCTGGTCATCGACACGTGCACGCACCTGGCGGCGCAGAACCTCGCCGAGCCGGACTCGGGGTCGCTGCGCGGCGACCTGCGGGAGTTCCTGGCCTCGTTCGCGGCGTTCCTGTCCGGGCCGGTGGGCAAGGCGGCGCAGGCGCTGGTGGGCGAGCTGCCGCACGAACCGGAACTGGCGGCGGCGTTCCGGGAGACGTTCCTGATCGCCCAGCGCGACGTGCTGCGCCGCATCCTGGACCGCGCCGACGAGCGCGGCGAACTGCGCGCGGACGCGCCGCGCGGGATGGCCGTGGAGCTGGCCGGCGCGGCGCTGATCTACCGCCTGATGCTGACCGGCGACCCGTTGGACTCGGCCTTCGTGGACCGGATGACCGAGCAGGTGCTACTGCCCCTCGTCGCCGAGGGGCAGTAACCGCCCTCTTCAGCGGAACAGCTTGCGCAGCAAGGCGAACCCGAGCAGCACGGCCACCGCGATCAGCGAGTACCGGATCTTGGGTTCGTCGAGCTTGGCGCGCACGCTGTCCTTGCCGGCCTCGACGAAGCGCTGGGGGTGGGCCCTCGTGCCCAGCTCGTCCAGGGTCGCGGCCAGCGCGTCGCGAGCCTGCTCGATCTCGCGCTGGATGGTGTCGGGGTCGCGAGCCACATCTCCTCCTAGCAGCGGTCTGCGCCCGTAACCGTAGTTGAGCCGTGGGAACGGCGTTGACCGGTGTCGTCGCGGATGGTTTTATAACGGTGTTTCCGTTCAGTTGGAGGAGTGCCGTGTCCGCCATCCCGTTGTCCCTCGCCTCCCGCCGTCTGGCGGGCGTCCTGCTGCTGAGCCTCGTCGGCGTCGAGTTCGGCGGCCGGTTCATGACCACCGTCGTCCAGGGCGAGGTGGAGCTGACCGAGTTCCAGCAGTCCTTCTTCCGCGCCGGGCACGCGCACGCGGGTGTCCTGCTGGTGCTGAGCCTGGTGTGCCTGCTGTACGCCGACGTCGCCGGCGTGCGCGGCGCGCTGGGCTGGGTGACCCGCCTGGGCGTGCCGGTGGCGGCGATCTTCATGCCGTCGGGCTTCTTCTTCTCCGCGATGGGCGAGGGCGCCACCAAGGCCAACGGCCTGATCGTCCTGCTCTACCTGGGCGGGCTGAGCCTGGCCGCGGGTGTGGTGTCCCTCGGCATCGGCCTGCTTCGCCCGGCCGATAGGCTTGCGACCACGGGGTCGTAGCCCAATTGGCAGAGGCACACGGTTTAGGTCCGTGCCAGTGAGAGTTCGAGTCTCTCCGGCCCCACCGGCGTCGAGCGGGCGGTGACGGGGTCACCGCCCGCCTTCACCGGACCTCCACCACTTCCGGGGCGATCTTGCCTACCGTGGGCGCGATGGGGGACGGACTCGGGACTTGGTTCAGCCCGCGTCGGATCGCGCTGACCGGCGCCGGTCCAGGGCGATCAGCGGCAGGGTGAGCACGGCGAGGCCGGCGCCGATCCAGGACACAGCGGTGACCGGGGCTCCGGAGGTGAGGGCCGCCGCGGCGAGGACCGGGGTCAGGCTGATCCCCAGCTGGAACGCCGACACCGTGGTGGCCCCGGCGAGGGTCGGCGCGTCGGCGGCGAGGGCGAAGACCCGTCCGTACAGGGCGGGGTTGAGCACGAAGGCCGTGATCCCGAGCAGGAATGCGACCGGCACGACGACCACCGCCCGGTCCGCGAACACCGCCAGCACCACGGACAGCACCGCGATCCCCGCCCCACCCGCGACCAGCGCCCGGTGTGGCCTCCGGTCGGAGATCCGCCCGCCGACCGCCAGCCCCGCGAACGCCCCGACACCGAACAGCGCGAGCACCGCCGGCACCCACACCTCCGGCAGCCGGGTCACCTCGGCGAGGATCGCGGCCAGGTAGTTGACCGAGATCATGTACGCGGCGGTGCTCAGCATGGTCATCGCGAAGACGTTCCACAGCCGGGGCCGCCGCATGACGACGAGTTCCCGCGCCACGCTCGGCCGCACCCCGGACCGCATGGCGGGCAGCCCCACCGCGCAGGCCACCGCGCCGGCGGCGGTCAGCGCGACCACGCCCCAGAAGCCGCCCGTCCACGCCGTGACGTGGCTGAGCACCGTGCCCGCGGGTCCGCCCGCCACCATCGCCACGCTGAGCCCGCTGACCACCGCGCCGGACGCCCGCGCGGTGCGGTCCGGCGTCACCAGGCCGATCGCGGTCACGGCGGCGACCGCGAAGAACCCCGCGTAGGCCAGCCCGGCGACGAACCGCGTCACCAGCAGGACCGGGTAGTCGCCGACCAGCCCCACCGCGACCGCGACGGCGAAGACCACCTGGGTCGTCACCAACGCCGTCCGCCGGGGCCAGTGCAGGCTCAGCACCGCGAACGGCGGTCCACCGAGGACCACGCCGAGCGCGAACGCGGTGATGAGCGCACCGGCGGCGGACAACGGCACACCAAGGTCCACGGCGACCAACGGCAGCACGCCGGCCATCAGGAACTCGGCACTGCCCATCGCGAACAGGCTGAAGGAGAGCAGGTACACGCCGGTCGGCAGTGCGCGCCGGGGCGTTTCGACGGTTTCCACGCCTCCACTTCGCCCAACGCCATGCCGTTCCGGCAACTTTCTTTGCCGAATCCGGGACGACCTGGTGAGCTGGTGACCATGCAGGACCAGCCCACCATCGCCGCCGCGATCGACCAGGTAGCGCCCCGCCTGCGCCAGGCCCGGGAGCGCAAGGGCGTGAGCCTGGCCGACCTGCGCCGCGCCACCGGCATCTCCACCAGCACCCTGTCCCGCCTGGAGTCCGGGCAACGCCGACCGAGCCTGGAGCTCCTGCTCCCCATCACCGCCGCCCTGGACCTCCGCCTGGACGACATCGTCTCGGCCCCGCGGATCGTCGACCCGCCACCGCCCACCACCAAGGACGACGGCCGCGTCCTGGTCCCCCTGACCCGCCACCACACCGAACCCCGCGCGTTCAAGATGACCATCCCGGCCGCGGACAGCGAGCCGCGCACGCGCACCCACCCCGGCCACGAGTGGCTGTACGTGCTGCACGGCCGGCTCCGGGT
The DNA here is from genome assembly GCF_003634995.1 of Saccharothrix variisporea. GTDB lineage: Bacteria > Actinomycetota > Actinomycetes > Mycobacteriales > Pseudonocardiaceae > Actinosynnema > Actinosynnema variisporeum. The sequence goes on from NZ_RBXR01000001.1 coordinate 4,028,540, forward strand.
CGTCCTGGGTTCGCTGGACGTCGTGCTCGGCCCCGGCGAGGCCGCCGAGTTCGACTGCCGCACCCCGCACTGGTTCGGCAGCACGGGCACGGGTCCGGTCGAGGTGCTCAGCGTGTTCGGCCGGCACGGGCAGCGGATCCAGCTCCGGGCCCGGACCACCCGCTAGTACCGGGCGGCGTGGTGGGTCGGGGTCTCGCCGAACATCGCGCGGAAGTCCCGGATGAAGTGGGCCTGGTCGACGTAGCCCAGGTCCGCCGCCAACTCCGCCCAGTCGATGGCGGCCCCCGCCGCCAGGCGTTCGGTCACCTCGTGCAGGCGGTACCGGCGGATCACCCACTTCGGGCCGACGCCCACGTGCTCGGCGAACAGGCGTTGCAGCTGCCGGACGCTCGTGCCCGCCTCCGCCGCCAGGCCGTCCACCCGCGTGATCCCCGGCTCGGCCGCGATCCGCCGGACCACCGCCACCGCCTCCTCACTCCCCGCGTCCCGCTCCGGGAGGTGTGCGCGCAGCAGCTCTTCCACCTCCTCGACGCCCGGGTCCGGCGGCAGTTCCGGACCGAAGACCTCGGAGGCGTCGATCGTGCGGTCGGTGATCGTCGAGACCGGCCTGCCCAGGAAGGGCCGGAAGGCACCGGGGTGGAAGGCCGCTCCCACGACGTGCCCGCGCCCTTCCAGCACCTTCACCTGGTGGCCGCTGGACACGCCGTGCACTTCCGCTCGTCCGTCGCGGAAGGTCAGGTGCACGTTCGGGTAGGGCACGACCAACTGCCGGTAGGGCTCGGCGTAGTCCCACGACACCAGCCAATAGCGGGCCACGTGGCCGGCCAGGTCCGGGGACGGGGTCGGGAAGGCGTGGCGCTGGAAGCGTTGCCAGGCGCTGCCCAGCTCCCGCACGTCCCTCGCCACGGCCCGAGTGTATGTCGCGTCTTTCCGATGTCGCGTTCTTCCGATGTCGCGTTTTTCCAATACGGCCAGGCACCGCGTCGGGTTGGCTGTGTCCATGTCGGACGCTCGGATGTTGGCCCGCGCGGCGGGTGTGTTCTCGAAGATCGTGGAGTCGGTCGAGGCCGGGCAGTGGGGTGCCGCGACGCCCTGCCCGGACTACGACGTGAAGGGGTTGGCGCACCACCTGTTGTTCTGGGGACCGTCACTGGTGGGCGCGGGGCGCAAGGAGGTCGTGCCGCCGCCGGCCGCCGCCGAAACCGACGTGGCACCGGTCGAGGACTGGCCGACCGCGTTGCAGGAGCACGTCGAACGGACCGTGGAGGCGTGGAGCCGGCCCGGCGCGTGGGACGGCATGACGCACATGGGCGGGCCGGTGGAACTGCCCGCCGCGACGGTCGGCGGGATGGTGGTGGGCGAGTTCGTCATCCACGGCTGGGACCTGGCCCAGGCGACCGGGCAGGACCCGGTGTGGGACGACGACCTGCTGGACTACCTGCACGCCGAGACCGCGAAGTACGCGCAGGACGGCCGGGACATGGGCATCTACGGGCCGGAGGTCGAGGTCCCGGAGACCGCGCCCACCCTGCACCGCGTCCTCGGCCTGACCGGCCGCGACCCTCACTGGTCCAGGTAGCGCAACACCTCCAGCATGGACCGCGGGTCCACCGAAGCCGGGTCGGGCTCCACGCAGTCCTCCAACGCCTTGAGGACCGCTTCCCGGTCCAGGCCGGTGCCGATCAGGACCAGTTGGGTGCGGCGGGGGACGTCGCCCCACTGGTCCCGCTGGAAGCGCAGGAACGCGCCCACGGTGTGCAGGGTGAAGCGCTGGCGGTGCCCCGGGACGTCGAACCGCACGAAGCCCTTCACGCGGTACAGACCCGCCGGCCGCTCGTCCAGGAACGCCATCAGCCGCGTCGGGTTCATCGCCTCGGCGGTGAACTCGACGCTGTCGTAGTGGACGTGGGCGTGGTCCTCGTCCAGCAGGTCCTCGAACGACAACTGCCCGTGCGTTTCGCGCGGCTTCGGCTCGAACAGCAGCGCCGGGTCGACCCGCCCGTGCGACACCGCCGCAACGGGCACGCCCGGCTTCAGCCGGTCGATCCGGTCCAGGAGCGCTTGCACGTCACCGACGCGGTCGACCTTGTTGAGCACCACCAGATCCGCGACCCGCAGGTGCCGCTCCAGGTCGTGCGGGAACTCGGCGGCGTCGACGAGCAGCACCAGCCCGCCGTAGGACAGCCGGGGGTTCCCGGTCGCCAACACCATCCGCACCATGGCCTGCGGCTCGGCCAGCCCGCTCGCCTCGATGACGATCACGTCCACCCGCGAGTCGAGCTTGGCCAACATCTCCTCGAGCCCGCTCGCGTCGACGGCGCAACACAGGCACCCACCGCTCAACGACACGGTCGAGTCGACCTGCCCCGCGACGCTCATCGCGTCGATGCCGATGTCCCCGAAGTCGTTGACCACGACCCCGATCCGGGTACCGCGCGCACCGTTGAGCAGGTGGTTGAGCAGGGTCGTCTTGCCGGCGCCGAGGAACCCCGCGACGACGATCACCGGAACGCGCGTCACCGGACCGATCCTAGCCGGCGTCCCGGGGGCGGCGGCGATCACGAGGCCATGAAGTCGATGAACAGGTCCATCGCCGCCGTCACGCCGTCGACGTCATCGGTCGCCACCAGGTCGAGCAACAACCCGCGCGCCACGGCCAAGCCGAGTCTCGCCCGGATCCGGGCCTGCTCCGGCGCGTGGCCGCGCTGGATCTCCATCTCGGTGATCGGCTCGAGCCACGACTCCACGATCCCCTCGAGCAGGGCGGTCGTGCCGCGGCGGCCTTGGACGGCCTGGCCGTAGAGCTCGAAGAACAGGCGTTCGTGCGCGCGCAGGGCCGGGTCGGTCAGGGCGCGCCAGAACCGGCGGGCCAGTTCGGCCTGGTCGGAGGCCTGGAGGGTGGACAGGAGGGCGCGCTGGTTGGCCTCCACCGCCCGCACGATCTCCACCAGCAGCCCCTCCTTGGAACCGAAGTGGTAGATCAGCATCCGGTGGCTGGTGTTCACAGCGGCGGCGATCTGGCGCAGACTGAGGTCACCCAGTCCGTGGTGCGCGAGGTGGTCGACGACCCGCGCGAGCAGCTTGGACTTGGCCTCTTGTTCAGTCATGTACCACATGGTACATGTACCACATGGTTCAGACAGTGGACGTGACCGTGCACAGCGCCGCCGACCCCGCGCGGGTGTACCGGTTCGCCGCCGACAGCTCCACCTGGCCCACCTGGTCGCCGGTCCTGCGCTACGAGCGCGAGAAGCCGGGTGACGCGCACGGCGTCGGCGAGGTGCGGGTGTTTCACAACCGCGGTCGGAGGAACCCCACCCGCGAGGAGGTGGTCGAACTCACGCCGAACCGCAGGGTCGGTTACGTCTTGCTGTCCGGCCTGGCCATCCGCGACTACCGGGCCTTCATCGACCTGGAGCCGGAGGGGGAGGGCACGCGCATCCGCTGGCACTCGTCGTTCCACCCCAAGGTGCCCGGCACCGGGTGGTTGTACCGACGGGTCCTCCAGCTCGTGATCACCCAGTACGCCAAGGGCTTGGCCGCGCACGCGGAGAACTGAGGAAGACCGAGCGGAACTGAGGTTTTCCACACCCCGGTGTGCGGTCCGCTTCATGGCACCACGCCCCTGCGCGTTCGTAACGTCAAGATCATGGATGCCACCTGGATCACCGACCTGATGGAGACGTTCGGCGAGCCCGGCGCGGGACTCGCGATCGCGCTGGAGAACCTGTTCCCGCCGCTGCCCAGCGAACTGTTCCTGCCGCTGGCCGGTTTCACCGCGAGCAAGGGCGAGATGAACCTGCTCGCCGCGATCCTGTGGACCACGGCCGGCTCGGTCGTGGGCGCGCTGGTGCTCTACTACGTGGGCGCGCTGCTGGGCCGCGACCGCGTCCGGCGGATCGCCGCGAAGATGCCGCTGGTCAAGGTCTCCGACGTGGACAAGACCGAGGAGTGGTTCCAGCGCCACGGCCGCGCCACGGTGTTCTTCGGCCGCATGATCCCGATCTTCCGCAGCCTGATCTCCGTCCCCGCCGGCGTGGAACGCATGCCGCTGCCCACGTTCCTCGTCTTCACCACCGCGGGCAGCGCGATCTGGAACACCGGGCTGATCCTCGCCGGCTACGCGCTGGGCGAGAACTGGCACCTGGTGGAGGAGTACATCGGGCTGGCCTCCAAGGTCGTGGCGGGCCTGGTCGTCGTCGCCCTCGCGTGGTTCGTGGTGTCGCGCCTCACGAACAAGGCTCAGGACCGCAGGTAGCGCAGGATCGCCAGCACGCGCCGGCTGTACCCGTCCTCCCCGGACAGCCGCAGCTTGTCGAAGATCGAGTTCACGTGCTTCTCCACGGCGCTGCGCGAGACGTGCAGCTTCGCCGCGATGGCGTTGTTCGTGTGCCCCTCGGCCATGTGCGCCAGCACGTCCCGCTCCCGCTCGGTGAGCACGTCCAGCGGGTGCTCGGTGCGCGCGAGCAGCCGCCGCACCACCTCCGGGTCGAACGCCGCGCCGCCCTGCCCGACCCGGCGCAGGGCGTCCAGGAACTCCTCGACCTGCATCACGCGGTCCTTGAGCAGGTACCCGACGCCGCCGGCGTGCTCTCCGAGCAGGTCGGCGGCGTAGCGCTGCTCCACGTACTGCGACAGCACCAGCACGGCCACGCCGGGCAGCGTCCGCCGGATCTCCAGCGCGGCCTTCAGGCCCTCGTCGGTGTGCGTCGGCGGCATCCGCACGTCGGTCACCACCACGTCGGGCCGGTGCGCGGCGGCGGCCTTGACCAGCGCGTCCCCGTCGCCCACGGACGCCACGACCTCGTGGCCCTCCTCCGCCAGCAGCCGGGCCAGGCCCTCGCGCAGCAGCGTCGAGTCCTCGGCCAGGATCACCCGCACGGGACCTCCGCGGTGATCACGGTCGGGCCGCCGGCCGGGCTGTGCACGGCGAACGTCCCGTCCAGGGCCCGCACCCGCCGGGACAGGCCCGCCAGACCGCCGCCCGCCGGGTCCGCTCCCCCGCGGCCGTCGTCCTCGACCCGCACGCGCACGGCGTCCTCGTCGTCGGTGATGTCCACGCGGATCATGGTCGCACCCGAGTGCTTGACGGCGTTCGTCACCGCCTCCGACACCACGAAGTACGCCGCGGTCTCCACCTCCGAGCCGACCCGGAACCGTCCACAGTGGATGGTCACCGGGATGGACGACCGGTCCGCCACCGCTTCCAGCGCTTCGGCCAGGCCCAGCGCGTCCAGCGCCGCCGGGTACACGCGCCAGGCCACCTCCCGCAGGTCCTCCAGCACGCGTTGGGACTCGTCGTGGGCCTGGCGCACCAGGTCGTCGGCGTGCTCGGGGTGCCGACGCGCGCGGCCCAGCAGCATGCCCAGCGCCACCAGCCGCTGCTGCACGCCGTCGTGCAGGTCGCGCTCGATGCGGCGGCGCTCGGCGTCCACCGCGGCCACGATGCCCGCCCGGCTCAGCGACAGCTCCTCGATGCGCCGGCGCAGCAGCTCGGCCTCGCTGGGTCCGAGGTAGCGGCGCGCGACCCCGCCCTCCAGCGCCACCACGCCCCGGATGCCCTGGACCTCGATGTAGAGCAGGACACCGCCGATCAACGCCGTCCACAGCGTGGCGACCACGTCGTCGTGCCACTCGATGCCGTCCAAGCCGTTGCGCACGATCCGCGAGCCGGCGATCACGCCGAGCGCGACGCCGTAGAACAGCCACGCCAGCACGAACCCGCCGAACAACCCGACCGGGGCGCGCACGGCCAGGTACTTCACCGCCTGCGACCGGGTGGGCACGGCGCTGTCGACGTCCAGGAACCGCCGGATGCGCCACCGCTCCAGGTCCGCGTACCGGGTGGCCAGGGGGCGCGCGAACACCACCACCAGCAGGCCGCCGATCCCGGTCGCGAACCCGAGCAGCAGTCCGGCGACGACGCGCAACCCCCGGAGCACACAGCCGAGGTTAGCCGCGCGTCCCCGGAGCACGCAGCCGAGGTTAGCCGCGCGTCCCCGGAGCACGAGGTCGCGGTCAGACGACCCGTTCGTCGGATTGGCAGCGCGCGTGGGCGCTCGGAAGGATCACCCGATGCGGTCAATCGCGGTCGTCGGGGCCGGACAAGCCGGGATCGTGCTGTCGGCGGCGCTGGTGCGCGCCGGGTGGCGGGTCACGTTGTGCTCGGACCTGTCCGCCGAGGAGTACCTGGAGACGCCCGGCCGGCCCACGGCGTGCCTGTTCGGCGACCAGGTCGCCTACGAGGCCGAGCTGGGGCTGGACTTCTGGCCGGAGGCACCGCGCGCCCACCGCATCCGCCTCGACCTGCACGAGCGGACCGGGCCGAGGCTGTTCTCGGTGGACGCGCCGCTGCGCGGGCCGGCGCTGGCGGTCGACCAGCGGCTGAAGTTCTCGCGCGGGCTGGGTGAACTGGCCCGGCGCGGGGTGGCCGTGGTGACCGGGGCGGTGACGACCGGGGACCTGGACTCGCTGACCGCGTCGCACGACCTGGTCGTGGTGACGGTGGGGCACAAGGCTTTCACCGGCCTGTTCGCGCGGGACGACGACCGGAGCACGCACACGTCGGCGCAGCGGCAGCTGTTCATGATCAACGTGCACGGGTACGACCTGGACGCGTTCCCCGAGCACCGGGACATCGTGTTCACGTTCGTGCCCGGGGTGGTGGAGGTGTTCTGGGTCCCGTTCTGGGACAAGGACGTCGGCGAGTCGCGGTCGATCGTGGTGGAGGCCGTGCCGGGTGGTCCGGCGGACCGGTTCCGGGACGTGACCTCGGCGTCGGACGGGCTGGCGGTGCTGCGGTCGCTGGTGGGCGAGTTCTTCCCCGCGCGGTCCGGTTTCCTGACTCGGGCGGCACCGACGTCCGCGTGGCTCAAGGGTGCCGTGGTGCCGGTGGTGCGCGACCCGGTGGCCGTGCTGCCGTCCGGGCGGCACGTGCTGGGGCTGGGCGACGCGGTGGTGCTCAACGACCCGCTGGCCGGGCAGGGCGCCAACAACGCGACCCGGATGGCCCGGTTCTTCGCCGCGCGGCTGGACTCCTACGACGGGACGGCGGACTGGCTGCGGGCGCGGTTCGACGAGTGGTGGGAGACCGGCCGGTACGCCAACGCGTTCAGCGACGGGATGCTCGCGCCGCTGACGTCGTACCAGCGGGCGGTGCTGCTGGCGGCGTCGCACGACCCGGTGATCGGCGAGCGGGTGTGGGAGGGGTTCAACGACCCGGCGTCGCTGTTCCCGTGGTTCTTCGACGGTCCGGCGGCGTGGTCCTACCTGGCCACGCGCGGGGTGCGGCGGTGGGACGTGCTGCGGTACCAGGCGGAGGTGGCGCGGAAGGTCCTGGCGCGGAGGGTGTTCAGGCGACCAGCTCCCGCGTGAGCAGCGCCTTGATCTCCTTGGCGGCGGCGCGGCCCGCGCGGGTGGCGCCGACCGTGCTGGCGGAGGGGCCGTAGCCGACCAGGTGGACGCGGGGGTCGCCGACGACCCGGGTGCCCTCGAGCGCGATGCCGCCGCCGGGTCCGCGCAGGCCGAGCGGGGCGAGGTGGTCGAGGGCGGCGCGGAAACCGGTGGCCCACAGGATGACGTCGGCGCGCTGCTCGGTACCGTCCGGCCAGACCACGCCGTGCTCGGTGATGCGGGCGAACATCGGTTTGCGGTCGAGGGTCTTGTCCTCGAGGGCTTGTTCGACCGCCGGGGTGAGGCTCAGCCCGGTGACGCTGACCACGCTGCGCGGCGGCAGCCCGGCCCGCACCCGCTCCTCCACCAACGCGACCGCGGCCCGGCCGACTGCGGGGGTGAAGGGTTCGTCGCGGAACACGGGCTCGCGGCGGGTGACCCAGGTGGTGGTGGCCGTTCCCGCGATCTCCAGCAGCTGCTGGACCGCGCTCGTGCCACCGCCGACGACGATCACGTGCTTGCCCGCGAACTCCTCGGGGCCGCGGTACTGGGAGGAGTGCAGTTGGCGACCCTGGAAGGTGTCCTGGCCGGGGTAGTGGGGCCAGAAGGGGCGGGTCCAGGTGCCGGTGGCGTTGACCAGTGCTCGGGTCAGCCAGACGCCGTGATCGGTCTCGACCTCGAGCAGGCCGCCTTGGTCCCGGACGGCCTCCACCTTGACCGGCCTGTGCACGTCGATGCCATTGCGGCGCTCGAAGTCCGCGAAGTAGGCGGGCAGGACCTCGTTGGCGGGCTTGGTCGGGTCCGGTTCGGCGAAGGGCATGCCGGGCAGGTCGTGGATACCGTGGACGGTCGCCATCCGCAGGGTCGGCCACCGGTGCCGCCACGCCCCGCCGGGGCCCGCGTCGGCGTCGAGGACGACGTGGTCCAGGCCCGCGCGCTGGAGGAAGTAGGCGGCCGACAACCCGGCCTGACCTGCACCGATGACTACCACGTCCATGCCCTGATCAACGTTTCGCGGCGGGGAGGGCTTCCCCGGTGTGACCGACGAGTCAGCCGTGGCTGAGCCCTGGGTCACAGTCGGAAGGCATTCGGGGGAGCCGGTGTTGGCACCGGTATGAGCCGACTTCGTGACGTCCCGCTGTCCGTGCTCGACCTCGCCCCGGTCACCACCGCGACGGACGCGCGCACGGCGCTGCGCCACACGCGGGAGCTGGCGCAGCGCGTCGAAGCCCTCGGCTACCACCGGTTCTGGCTGGCCGAGCACCACAACATGCCCGGTATCGCCAGCTCCTCCCCCACGATCCTCATCGGTCACGTCGCCGACGCCACCACCACGCTGCGGGTCGGCTCCGGCGGCGTGATGCTGCCCAACCACCCGCCGCTGGTGGTGGCCGAGCAGTTCGGCACGCTCGGCGCCCTGCACCCGGGCCGGATCGACCTGGGCATCGGGCGGGCGCCGGGCACGGACCAGCGGACCGCGCGGGCGTTGCGGCGGACCAGCGGGCCGTTGTCGGTGGACGACTTCCCGCAGCAGCTCGGCGAGCTGATCGGCTACTTCGACGGCACCGAGGAGCTCAAGGCGATGCCCGCCGAGGGCAACAAGCCGCACGTGTGGCTGCTCGGGTCCAGCGGGTACAGCGCGCAGGTCGCGGGGCTGCTCGGCCTGCCGTTCGCGTTCGCCCACCACTTCAGCGCCGAGAACACGCTGCCCGCGCTGGCCCTGTACCGGGAGCGGTTCCGCCCGTCGCAGGTGCTTTCGGAGCCGTACGCGATGGTGTGCGCGTCGGTCATCGTCGCCGAGTCGGCGGAGCACGCGCGGTACATCTCCGGTCCCGGCGCGCTGGCGTTCCTGCGGCTGCGCGCGGGCCGCCCCGAGCCGCTGGCGACCAACGCCGAGGCCGCCGCCTACCCGTACACCGACCTGGACCGGCTGGTCGTGGAGGACCGGCTGTCCACGCAGGTCATCGGCGACCCGGAGCAGGTGCGGGCGCAGTTGGAGCAGTTGCTGGACGACACCGCGGCCGACGAGCTGATGGTCACCACGATGGTCGCCGAGCAGTCCGACCGGGTGCGGTCCTACGAGCTGTTGGCAGAACTCGCAGAGCTTTCACGTTCATCCGAACGAGTGAAGACTGAAGTCGAGGTGTAGCAGACTGGCGCAGGGCGGCGATCATGTCAGTGAGCGCGCACGCCCCCCGACGCGCTCTTCAACTCCCGGGCCACGCGCCCGGAGCACGACCGCCGCCGCGGTCCGCGTGGGTGGCGCCGCACGAGATGTGGCGCTGCCCACGCGGGCGGCCGCACGGCATCACGGCTTGGCCACAGGCAGGCACCAGGTCCGACTCAAGCCCCCTCATCCGTCCCCGAGCGCCGCCGCACCCGTCATGGTGGTGGGAGTCGCTGCAAGCCCACCGCCGGGGCGGGAAGGGGAGGTTCGTGAGATTCGCCAGACTGGCCGTCGGCCTGTGCCTGGCGGGGGCCTTGGCGGGATGCGCAGACCCTTCCGGGCTCGCCGACGCCGTCCCCGAGCCGACCTCCGCGAGCGCGAAGCAGGACCCGGCACCCCCCGCCTCCACGTTCACCGCCTTCGGCGCGCAACGCGTGTGGGGCAACGGCCTCTCCATCACGGTCTCCGCACCCAAGTCCCTGAAGCCCAGCGACACCTCGTTCCCGAAGTCCCCGCGCACTGTGGTCTTCGTGGTGGCGCTGGTGAACGGGACCTCGACCGCGTACCGGACGGGCCAGTTGGCGGTCCGCGCGACGGTCGGCGGCCAGCCCGTGCCGGAAGTCCTGGACACCGTGCAGGGCCTCAACGGCCTGTCGTCGGCGGTGACGGAGGTGGCGCCGGGCGCGGACACCAAGTTGACCTTGGCGTTCGCGGTGCCCGAGGGGCCCGTGCGACTGCAACTGGTGATCGAGCCGAACGGCGCCAACCAAGAGCCCAACGCCACCTTCGAAGGCATGGCCTGACCGACGCGCTTCGCGCTCTCAAGATCAAAAGATTGAAAGATTAAAAGCGCGCTCGCCGCGCGGCAGGCCGCCAGCGGGGGGTGAAGGGCGTCGGTTCCCCCGCCGTATGGCCTGGCGGAGCCAACCACAGATTTGTCGGGGTGCCGCTAAAACTTTTTGCTCGTTCCTCGCAAAAACTTTCGGCTGCACCCCGACAAATCTGTGGTAGCCCTTCGGGCAGGCCATACGGCGGGGGAACCGAGGCCCTCCACCTGTGGTGGTCACCACCGGAGACAGCGCGCTTCGCGCGCCGAAAGCGGCGCTGGCGCGAAAGCTCGCCGGGAGCGTTGCTGTCGGAGGGGACCTGTAGCGTCTGGGGGCATGACCGAGCAGAAGCGCCTGTCCCCCGGCGACCAGGCCCCGGCGTTCACCCTGCCCGACAGCGAGGGCAAGCCCGTCTCGCTCTCCGACTACCTCGGCCGTTCGGTGGTCGTCTACTTCTACCCCGCCGCCGGCACGCCCGGGTGCACCAAGCAGGCCTGCGACTTCCGGGACAACATCGGGGAGCTCGCCGCCGCCGGGTACGACGTCGTCGGGATCTCGCCGGACAAGCCCGAGAAGCTCGCCAAGTTCGCCGCCGCCGAAGGGGTCAACTTCCCGCTGCTGTCCGACCCCGAGCGCAAGGTTCTCACCGAGTGGGGCGCGTTCGGCGAGAAGCAGAACTACGGCAAGACGGTCATGGGCGTCATCCGCTCGACCTTCCTGGTCGACCCGGAGGGCAAGGTCGCCAAGGCGATGTACAACGTCCGCGCCACCGGCCACGTCGCCAAGCTGCTGCGCGAGCTGCCCGCGTAGGCCCGGGCAGGCGTACACTCGGACGGGAGGACTGGCCACAAGGGCCGCTCAGAACCTCTCGTAAGGGTGATAACCGTGTGTCGCGCGACGGCACCCGACGCCCCCCGTTCCAAGTTCGTCATCAGGGTCCACTTCCCCACTCGCGGCGGTTGACGCGGGCGTTCCACCACGCCCACACCACAACCGAAACCACCGCTCGGGACACCCGACATGTTGAAGTGGATCCTGCTCACCCTCGCCATCGGCTGCGAGGTCTTCGCCACGCTGTGCCTGAAGGCCTCCGACGGCTTCACCAAGACCCTCCCCACCCTCGGCCTCGTCACCGGCTACGCCGCCGCGTTCTACCTGGAGTCCCAGGTGATCCGGCTCGGGTTGCCGGTCGCGATCACCTACGCGGTGTGGGCGGGTGGTGGTATCGCGCTGGTCGCGGTCGCCGGTCGCGTCCTGTTCGCCGACCCCATCTCGCCGGCCGTGCTCGCGGGCATGGCCCTGATCGCCGTGGGGGTGGGCGTCGTGACGATCGCCGCGGCCGAGTGAGGCACTAACCTCGACCCCGGGAGAGGACCGGGGGAGGGGCCATCACCGGACTGGAGACCGCGGCCGGGAAGATCGGGCAGGCGGTGGCGCAGCGCGCCGCCAAGGCGTGGCTCGAACGCCGCCGCAAGAACCACGAGCGCACCGCGTCGCTGGCGCAGCTGGCCGCCGAGGAGCTGTCCTCGACCCGGCACCGCGCCCGCCTGGAGCACCTGGTGGAGGGCATCGGCCACCAGGTCGGGGACCAGCTGGAACCGTTGCTGGCGGCCAAGTTCGGCGACCTGCCCGAGCACGAGGTGGCCGCCGCGCTGGCCGCCGTCACCGACGTGCTGGCCGAGCTCGACCTGTCCGACGACGCCCTGCTCGCCGCCGACGCCGACCCGGAGACACTGGCCCGCCGGGTCCGGGCCGGGGTCGCGGCGCCGAGTGGGGTGCCGGCGGGGGTCGGTTTGTCCGAGGGTGCCGAGCGGCTGTTCGGGGTGGCGCTGGACCAGGCGTGCCGGTACCTCGTGCAGGTCGTGCGGCACCTGCCCGCGTTCCAGCCGCGTGCGTTGGCCGAGGTGCTGACCCGCGCGTCGCAGCAAGCCGCCGCGCTGGACGAGGTGCTGGCCCGGCTCCCGCGCACCAGCTTGCACGCGCCCACCGGCACCGACACCGACGACGAGTTCCGCGACGAGTACCTGCGCCACCTGGCCGCCACGCTCGACCGGCTCGAACTGCTCGGGCTCACCATGCGCCACCGGCCCCGGCTGGCGTTGAGCGTGGCCTACCTGAGCCTGAGCGTCACCGGCGGCGACCGGCGCAAACCCGAGCACGGCCTGGACGGCTGGTTCGGCGGGGACCTCGGGCACGGCGGGTCGCTGCGCGTCGAGGCCGCCATCGGCGGCAACGACCGGACGCTGGTGCGCGGCGAGGCCGGGTCCGGCAAGACGACCCTGCTGGACTGGCTGGCCGTGACCGCCGCGCGCGAGGCCTTCACCGACCGCCTGGCCCCGTGGAACGGCCTGGTCCCGCTGGTGGTGCGGCTGCGCCGGTACGCGGACTCGCCGCTGCCGCGCCCCGAGCAGTTCCTGGACCACGCGGCGAGCTGGCTCGTCGGCCTGATGCCGCCGGGGTGGGTGCACCGCGTGCTGCGGTCGGGGAAGGCGTTGGTGCTGGTGGACGGCGTGGACGAGGTGCCCGCCGGACGCCGCCGCCTGGTCCGGGAGTGGCTGCGCGACCTGGTGACCGCGTTCCCGACCGCGCGCGTGGTGGTGACGTCCCGCCCGGCCGCCGCCGACCAGCGGTGGCTGGCCGACGCGGGTTTCGGCTCGGTCCTGCTGGACCAGCTCAACCCGCACGACGTCCGCACCTTCCTGCGCCGCTGGCACGAGGCCGCCCGGGACGCCGAGTCGCTGCCGTGCGCGCCGGAGGACCTGCCGGAGGCGGAGCGCAGGTTGTTGCGCCAGCTGGGCAACCGCCCGCACCTGCGCGCACTGGCCGCCAGCCCGCTGCTGTGCGCGATGCTGTGCGCGTTGAACCTGGGGCGGACGTCCGAGCTGCCGCAGAGCCGGATGGAGCTGTACCAGGCGGCGCTGACCATGCTGCTGGACTTGCGGGACGCCGAACGCCAGATCGCCGGCATGCTCACCGGCACCGAGAAGACCGTGCTGCTGCGCGACCTGGCCTGGCGCCTGACCACGGCGAACCGCAGCGAGTTCCCACGCGAGAGGGCAGCGGACTTCGTGGCCCGCAAGCTCGCCTCGATGCCCACTGTGGACGGTGAGGCGCCGGCCATCCTCGAACACCTGCTCGAGCGCAGCGGTGTTCTGCGCGAACCGGTCCCCGGCCGGGTGGACTTCGTGCACCGCACGTTCCAGGAGTACCTGGCCGCGTCCGAGGCCACGGAACAGGAACACATCGAGACCTTGGCCGGCAACGCCCACCTGGACACCTGGCGCGAAACCATCGTCATGGCGTGCGGCCACGGCAAACGCTCGCAGACCAAGGCTCTGTTGACCCAGATCCTGGACCGCGCCGACGCCGAGCCGAGGCACGCCCGCCACTTGCGGCTGCTGGCGGCGGCCTGCCTGGAGACGGTGACGGACGTGGACGCCGAGGTGCACAGCCGCATCGACACGGTGATCCGCGAGAAGCTGGTACCGCCGAGGAGCACCAAGGAGACTCGGTCCCTGTCGTCCATCGGCCACCGGGTGCTCCGCTACTTACCGGACACCCTGGAGGGCCTGTCCGACGCCAGCGCGACGGCGACCGTCCGCGCTGTCGCTCTCACCGGCACGGCGGAGGCCATCCCGAGGCTCGCCGCCTACGCGCAGGACACCCGACCCTCGGTGCAACGCGAACTGGTGGGCGCCTGGAACTACTTCGACCCCGAGCGCTACGCCGACGAGGTGCTGGCCGACGCGCCGCTCCCCGCCGGCGGGATCTGGCTGGAGAACCCCAGGCTGCTGCCCCACCTGCACCGGCTGAAGCGCCTGGCGGCCATCGGACTGCTGATGCAGCAGAGCGACGTCACGTTCGACGACCTCCGCTTCCTCGACAGCCTGCCCGAGGTGGTCGAGGACCTGTGGGTGCGCGTGCGCGGCACAGCGGACCTGCGTCCGCTGGCCCGGCAGCGCCTGCTGCGGCGTGTGTCGGTCCTGAACGCCGACGGCTTCACGCACCCGGAGGCCCTGACCGGCCTGACCGCGCTGGAGGGCCTGCACTGGTACGAGAACGCCGGCACCCACGACCTGGCCTTCCTGCGCCACCTGCCACCCTCGCTGTGGGCGTTGTCGCTCGACGTGCTGGCCCCGGACGCGGACCTGGACCGGCTCACGGCGACGTCACAGCTCACCGAGCTGAGCTTCAACGGGTGGCCGGCGGAGGTCTCCCTCGCGGTGCTCGACCGGCTGCCCGCCCTGGGCTGGTTGCGGTTGGGCTGGCACACCTCGCCGTCCGTGCTGGACGGGATCGCGGCGCACCTGCCGAACCTCCGGCGCCTGGTGCTGGTGGGCGAGGTGACCGCCAACCTCGCCCCCGTGGCCGCGATGTCCCGGCTGGACGTGCTCTTCCTGTCGAGCTGGGACCTGACCGAGCCGGTCGACGTGCGGCCGGTGCGGGACATGGAGGTCACGCTGCAGATCTCGCGCCGGGGCCGGTTCGTCGGGTTGGACGAGCTCGGCCCCGGCGTCAAGATCAGCTGGTTGCGGTGAGCTTGCGCAGTTCCGGCAGCAGCAACCGCAGCGCACGGCCCCGGTGGGAGAGCTTGTCCTTCTCCTCCGGGGTCAGCTCCGCCGACGTCACGTCGTGGCCCTCGGGCAGGAAGATCGGGTCGTAGCCGAAGCCGTTCGTCCCGCGCGGTTCGCGGGTGATCGTCCCCCGCCACTCGCCGCGCACCACGGTCTCCAAGCCGTCCGGGCCGACCAGGGCCGCCGTGCACACGAAGGCCGCCCCCCGCCGCTCGTCGGGGACATCGCGCATCTGTCCCAGCACCAACTCCAGGTTCGCCACGTCGTCGCCGTGCCGGCCGGACCAGCGGGCGGACAAGACACCCGGCATGCCGTTCAGCGCGTCGATCGCGATGCCGGAGTCGTCGGCGACCGACGGCAGGCCGGTGGCGTTGAAGGCGTCGCGGGCCTTGAGCAGGGCGTTGCCCTCGAAGGTCGGCTCGGTTTCCGGCGCCTCGGGGAACTCCGGCACGTCGGACAGGCCGACGACCTCGATGCCCTCCAGGCCCTCGAAGGCCAGGATGCGGCGCAGTTCGCCGAGCTTCTTCGCGTTCCGGGACGCGAGCAGGAGCTTCACTTCTTCTTCCCCTTCGGCTCGGGCAGCACGCCGGGGTAGGGCTGGGCCAGGGCCTCGGACTGCAACCGGTTCAGCTCGGCGCAGCCCGCCAACGCCAGGTCCAGCATCTTGTCCAGAGTGGACCGGGCGAAGGTCGCGCCCTCGCCGGTGCCCTGGACCTCGATCAGCGTGCCCGCGTCGGTGGCGACGACGTTCATGTCGACCTCCGCCCGCGAGTCCTCCTCGTAGGGCAGGTCCAGCCGGACCCTGCCGTCCACGACGCCCACCGACACCGCCGACACCGCGCACGACAGCGGCTGCGGGTCGGCCAGGCGGCCCGCCGCGCCCAGCCAGGTGACGGCGTCGGCCAGGGCCACGTAAGCGCCGGTGATGGCGGCGGTGCGGGTGCCGCCGTCGGCCTGGATGACGTCGCAGTCGATGACGATGGTGTTCTCGCCCAGCGCCGCCAGGTCGATGCACGCCCGCAGGGACCGGCCGATCAGCCGGGAGATCTCGTGGGTGCGACCGCCGATGCGGCCCTTCACCGACTCGCGGTCGCTGCGGCTGTGGGTGGCGGACGGGAGCATGGCGTACTCCGCCGTCACCCACCCCAGACCCGAGCCCGACCGCCACCGGGGCACGCCCTCGGTCACGCTCGCCGCGCACAGCACCCGCGTGTTGCCGAACTCGATCAGCACCGAACCGGCCGGCCACTGCTGGTAGCCCCGCGTGATCCGGATGTCGCGCAGTACGTCGTCGTTCCTGCCATCGGTCCTCAGCACGGCACTACCCTAAGGCGCTGAACCCGGGACCGTCCCACTGGCGTAGGGAGAGGCATGGCACTCGCAGACGACCTATGGACGATCCTCGGTCTACCGGCGCACCCGCTGCTGGTCCACGCGGTCGTGGTGCTGCTGCCGCTGTCGGCCGTGACCGCCGCCGCGCTGGCCGTGGTGCCCCGCTGGCGGCAGCGCTACGCGTGGCCGCTGCTGGCGCTCACCGTGCTCGGCGTCGGCGCGGTGTTCCCCGCGCAGAAGGCGGGCGAGCAGCTGGCGGCGCGGATGGCGAACACGCAGGACCAGCTGATCCAGGCGCACACCGAGCTGGGCAACGACCTGCTGCCCTTCGCCCTCGGGTTCTTCGTCGTGGTGGTGGCGCTGCTGGTCGCGGGACGGCTGGCGGACCGCGAGCGCACGGCCGCCGCGGACGACACCTCCGTGCCCAAGACGTGGCGGCGGATCTCGGTGGTGGTGGCCGTCCTGGTCATCGCGGCTGGCACCGCCGCGACGGTCCAGACGATCCGCATCGGGCACAGCGGCTCCGCGGCGGTGTGGACCTGGGTCAACCAGTAGTCAGGGCAGGTGCAGGGGCGTCGGCGGGGCCTTCTTGAGGGTCCGGGTGACCGTGCAGAGCTGCTCGATCGCCCGTCGCACCGCCGCGTCCAGCGCCGCGCGCTGCTCGTCGTCCAACCGCGACACGTCGTACTCCAGCGTCACCGGCACGGCGTCCAGCTCGTGCGCGCCCGCCGGTCGGACGTCGTCGGCGCGGGCCGTGAGCGGGCCCTCGACCCGGCGCGTGACCAGGGTTTCGGCCGTCACGATCGCGCAGCCCGCCGCGGCGGCCAGCAGCAGCTCGACGGGCGTGAACGCGCCTTCCGCGCCCGCGCGGCCCACGCGCACCGAGGCGCCCCGGTCGTTCGTGGCCACGAAATCGTGCTGTCCGACCCGGCGCACCTCGACGTTCGACACGCTCCCGACGTTAGTCGATGCGGTCGGCCGTGGCCCTTGCGATCTTGCGCACGTACTCCAGGTCGCCGCAGTCGTCGTCCAGCCGGTCCTGGCGGACGTCCAGGAACGCCCGACCCAGCTCGGCGCGCCGGTCGTCGGGCACCTCGGAGCGGGCGTCGTTGAGGATGGTCCGCTCCTCCTCGTCCACGTGGTGGTTGAGCGCCTCGACCAGTTCCTCGAGCTTGCTCTCCCACTCCTCGGACTCGGTGTCGGCGACCTCCATCAGCGCCAGCAGCGCCTGGTGGCCCTCGGCGTGCTCCTCGGCGCCGTGGTCGACCTCCTCGTCGTCCACTCTCTTGTACCGCTTGAGCGCCGGGTACACCTCGGACTCCTCGGCCTCGGCGTGGGCGACGAGCAGCGCCGCCAGCTCGGCCAGCAGGGCGGGGCGGTCCGAGGAGCGGTCGCGCAGCTCGCGGAACAGCTCCTCGAACCGGCGGTGGTCGTTCAGGATCAGTTCGACGACATCAGTTGCCATGCCCGCCTGTTACCCGGACGACCGGCTCGTCAACCTCGTACTTCCCGCCTTGCCGCACGACTTCGACCGGACCGGTGAACGCGGCCTGGGCTTCGGCCAGAACCGTGCCGGGATCGGTCCAGGGCGCGATGTGGGTCAGCAGGAGTCGTCCAGCGCCGGCGGACGTCGCCAGCTCACCGGCCTGCATACCGGACAGGTGCACACCGGGTGGGCGGTCGTCGGAGTGGGTCCAGGTGGCCTCGGACAGCAGCACGTCCGCGCCTCGGGCGAGGTCGTGCAGCGCCGCGCACGGGCCGGAGTCGCCGGTGAACGCGAGCACCGCGCCGGCCGTGGCGATGCGGAAGCCGTAGCACTCGCCGGGGTGCTCGACGCGGGCCGCGGTGATGGTGAACGGGCCGACCGTGGTCGGTTCCGGGGTCAGCGGGTGGAAGTCGAACACGTCGGACAGGTCGGCGGTGCGGAGTTCTTCGTCGCTCTCCGCGTAGGCGCGGGCGAAGCGGCGCGGCGCGTCGGCCGGGGCGTGCACCGGGAGCTTGCGGGCGGAGGTGTCGTGCGGCGGGTGGGTGTGGTAGCGGCGCATCACGGCGAGCGTGGTGAAGTCGGCGCAGTGGTCCGGGTGCAGGTGCGAGAACAGCAGCGCGTCCAGCGAGAACGGGTCGCAGTGCACCTGGAGCGCGGCGAGGACACCGTTGCCCAGGTCGATGGCCAGCCGGTAGCCGTCCGCCTCGACGAGGTAGCCGGATGCGGGGCCCTGTGGCCCCGGCAGGCTGCCCGAGCAGCCGAGGATGGTCAACAGCACCGTTGGAGAGTGCCAGGTCATTCGTGGGCGTGGAAGGTGGCTCTTTCCAGGCCGGGCAGGAATCGGTGAGCGAGCCTCGTGAACTTGTCCACCGGCCCGGTGCTGGCGAACCGCAGGTCCGGCGGTCCGCTGCGGAACAGGTCGCGCTCGTTGAGCAGGCGGACCACGTCCTTCACCGTCTCCTCGGCGCTGGACACCAGGGTCACCCCGTCGCCCATCACGATCTGGATCACGCCCGTGAGCAGCGGGTAGTGCGTGCACCCCAGGACCACGGTGTCGACCTCGGCGCGCTGGAGCGGCTCCAGGTAGGCCTGGGCGAGGCCGAGGACCTGGCGGCCCGACGTCGTGCCCTGCTCGACGAAGTCCACGAACCGCGGGCACGCCACCGCCGTCACCTCGACGTCCCGGGCCGCGGCGAACGAGTCCTGGTAGGCGCCGGAGGCGATGGTGCCCTGCGTGCCGATCACGCCGACCCGGCCGGTGCGCGTGGTCGCCACCGCCCGGCGCACGGCCGGCAGCACGACCTCCACCACGGGGATGTCGTAGCGCTCGCGGGCGTCCCGCAGGCACGCCGACGACGCCGTGTTGCAGGCGATGACGAGCAGCTTGGCGCCGTCCTCCACGATCCGGTCGGCCACCTCCAGGGCGTTCTTGCGCACCTGGGCGATGGGCAGCGGGCCGTACGGGCCGTTGGCGGTGTCGCCGACGTACCGGATGCTCTCGTTCGGCAACTGGTCCATGATCGCCCGTGCGACGGTCAGCCCGCCCACCCCGGAGTCGAAGATCCCGATGGGCGCGTCCGCGGCGCTCACGCGACCCCCGCCCGCCTGGCGTCCCGCGCCACGCCCCAGGCCGCGAGGACCCCGCCGAGCGCGCCGAACAGGTGGCCCTCCCACGAGATGCCCGGCTGGCCCGGCAGCACCCCCCACAGCACCGCGCCGTAGAGGGCGAACACCACCACGGCCACCAGGATCTGCCCCGGCGACCGCACGAAGACGCCGCGCACCAGCAGGAAGACCAGGAACCCGAACACCAGCCCGGACGCGCCGATGTGGCTGCCGTTCGCGCCGACGATCCACGTGCCCAGGCCCGCGGTGAGCCAGACGACCACCGTGACCTGGGCGAACTGCTTGATGCCGCCGGAGGTGGCCAGGAACCCCAGGACCAGCAGCGGCACGGCGTTGCTGGTGAGGTGCTCCCAGCCGCCGTGCAGCATCGGGGCCCAGATGATGTTGTCCCACTCCGTGAAGTCGCGGGGGATGATCCCGTCGTCGTCCAGGGCGCCGAACAACACCGTGTCGACCGCTTCGACCACGAACAGCAGTCCGACGAACCCCGCCACCACGACCGCCGAGAGCAGCGGTCGGGGCGGGATCACGCGCGTGGCGGGCGACTTCCGCGCCGCCGGGACAGGTGTCGGGTGCACCCCTCCAGGCTACGTGCGAACGGCGGCCTTGGGCGCGTCAGTCCTGCTCCACCAGCATCACCAGCCAGTCGCCGTGCACCGCCTCGGGGACCACCTCGATCTCGACCGGTTCCCCCGGCACCAGGTGCTCCGGGTTGTAGCCGGCGTAGCCGGTGACGCCGCCGGGGGTGTACTGGTAGTTGCTGGCGTCGGACACGGTCACCCCGCCGATCACCACTCGGAGCCGACCGGGCGAACCGTTCCACAGGTGCAACTGGGCGATACCGCGCCACGGGACGACGACCTTCTGCTCGCGGTTGGGGTCGGCAGGGTCGGCGCGCAGCACGATGTCGGCGTCGGAGCGCAGGAACCTGTCCAGCCGCACCGGCTCCTTCGGCGGCGGGGGCAGCGGGTACTCGGACACCGGCACCTGCCTGCCGACGGCCAGGCGCACCACCACCCCGTCCGGCGCGGGGTCGACCGAGGGTGTCTGCGAGACCTCGGTCGGGGTCTCGTGGGTGCGCCCGACCACGGCCAGCCGCACCACGGACTCCTGTCCCGGGCGGAACCACTTGCGCGTCTCCTCGTTCCACAGGGCCGTCGCGCCGGGGTGGCAGTAGGGCTGACCGACCGCGTGCCCGTCGATCGACAACGTCACGCTCAGGTACTCGTGGTCGAGCGAGAACTCCGGGCCGATGGCGCACTCGAAGATCAGCCGCAGGTCCTCGACCGGGGTGGTGGGGGTGTACCGGAGGGTGACCGGCCCCGGTGTCGTGCCCGAGGCCTGGGCCAGGACGCGCGAGGACAGCAGGTACTCCGGGAACGGTTTCGGGGCGGCGGGCTGGGAGTCGGGGACCGAGCGGGTGGTCACCACCGCCCCGCCCACCAGCACCAGCAGGGCGCACGCCATCGCGACGAGCGCGCGCCGCCTGCGCACCTTGCGGACCCGGGAGTGCAGCCCCGCCATCCGCACGGCGTGGGCGGTCTCGGGCAGGTCGGCGTGGTCGTGGAAGACCGTGCTCAGGTCTTGCGGCTTCACCCGCGCACCCCTTCTCCGTCGAACTGGTCGAGCACCGCGGGGTCCAGGCGCAGCCGGGCGAGGGCCTTGCTGGTCTGGGACTTGACCGTGCCCACCGAGACGCCGAGGAGGTGGGCGGTCTGCGCCTCGGTCAGGTCCTCGTAGAACCGCAGCACCAGCACCGCCCGCTGGCGGCGCGGCAGCGTGCCGAGCAGCCGCCACAGCCAGTCGTGCTCGTCCACGGCGGCCTGCGGGACCGGCCCGACCCGTTCGGGCAGCACGTCGGTGGGCTCCTCGTTGCGCCACCGGCGTCTCCACCAGGTGGCGTAGGTGTTGACGATGATCTTGCGCACGTACGGCTCCGGGTCGCCCTGCACGCGCCGCCACGCCGGCCACGCCTTGGTCAGCGCGGCCTGCAACAGGTCCTCCGCGTGCCCCGCGTCGCGGGTGATCAGGTAGGCGGTGCGCACCAGGCGCGGCGAAGCCCCCGCGACGAACTCCTCGAACCCCTCGGGTACTTGCACCGCTCCCCCATCTGCCCGCTGTCCTCGCTCCTCCTACCAGTCGGGGTCGGCGGATGGTTGCCGTGCGCGGCCATCCGGGTGGAATCGGGGGCTCGACGGTGTAGCAAGTCACACCGATCCGGTCAGGCGGGGCGTCGGGGACGCCTAGGCTGAGCCGGTGTCGATCGACGTCGCCGTGCGGGCGGAAGCCGAGTTGGGGGAAGGTCCCACGTGGGACCACGGCAGCGGCACCCTGTTGTGGGTCGACGTCCTGCGCAGCGAGGTGCACCGGTATTCCCCGCACCGCGACGAGGACGCCGTGCTGGACGTGCCGCAGCACGTCGGCGCGGCCAAGCCCCGCACGCGGGGCGGTCTGGTGCTGAACCTGCGCGACGGCATCGCCCTGCTCGACCCGGACGGCACCAGGACGTGGCTGGTCTACTGGGCCCGCGAGGGCTACCGCGGCAACGACGCGGCGGTGGACCCGGCGGGCCGGCTGTGGGCGGGCACCATGCGCTACGACGAGGACCCCGGCGGCTGGCTGGTGCGCGTGGAACCCACCGGCGACGCCAAGGTGGTCGTGGACGGCGTGCGCGTGAGCAACGGGATCGGCTGGAGCCCCGACGCCACCGCCATGTACTACGTCGACTCGGCGACCCGCCGCATCGACGTCCTGGACTACGACCGCGCCACCGGCACGGCCACCAACCGCCGCACGGTGGTGGAGGTGGACCGCGGCCTGCCCGACGGCCTGTGCGTGGACGCGTCGGGCGCGATCTGGGTGGCGCTGTGGGGTGGTGCGGCGGTGCGCCGGTACACGCCCGACGGCCGGCTGGACACCGAGATCGAGCTCCCGGTGGGCCAGCCGACCGCGTGCGCGTTCGGCGGCCCGGACCTCACCGACCTCTACGTGACCACGGCCCGTTCCGGCCTGTCCGGCGAGGCGTTGACGGAACTGGCGGGCTCGGTCCTGGTCATCTCGAACGCCGGCGAGGGCCAGATGTCCCACTCGTTCGCCGGCTAGCGTCCACAGTGGACGAGCGGCTCAGATCGCGTACACCGCACCGGGTTCGGCCAGCGACACCGGACCGGTGAACGACTCGACGGCGTCGCCCAGCACGCCGTCCCGGTCCGACCACGGCAGCACGTGCGTGAGCACGAGCCGCCCCACCCCGGCCTCCGCCGCCACCGCACCGGCCTCGTGCCCGCTCATGTGCAGGTAGTTCGCCCGCCCGGCCTGCTCCCGCCACGCCGC
This sequence comes from Saccharothrix variisporea, assembly GCF_003634995.1. GTDB lineage: Bacteria > Actinomycetota > Actinomycetes > Mycobacteriales > Pseudonocardiaceae > Actinosynnema > Actinosynnema variisporeum. The sequence goes on from NZ_RBXR01000001.1 coordinate 4,051,277, forward strand.
GTCGGCCAGCAGCAGGTCCGCGCCGCGCGCCAACTCCACCAGCTCCGGGCACGGCACGGTGTCCCCGGTGAACACCAGCGACTTGCCGCCGACCGCGATGCGGAACGCGTACGCCTCGCAGATGTGCCGCATCGGTGCGACGTCGATGGACACGTCCCCCACCGCGAACCGGCCCGCCCGCAACGGCACGAAGTCGTAGGTGTCCGCCAGCCGCAGCGTCGCCAACTCCTCCTCCGACGCCGCGTGCGCGTTGGCCAGCCGGGTCGGCGCGTGCGCGGGCGCGAACACCGGCAGCCGCTTGGCAGGCGTCGGCGGCTCCGGGTGGTGGCGCAGGTAGGTGGTCAGCGCGCTGAAGTCCGCGCAGTGGTCCAGGTGCAGGTGCGACAGCAGCACCGCGCCCAGCCTGAACGGGTCGCAGTACCGCTGCAACGCCCCGAACACCCCGCCGCCCAGCTCCACCGCGATCCGCACGCCACCCGCCTCGACCAGGTACCCGGACGTGGGCAGGTCGGGTCCGGGAGCACTTCCCGCGCAGCCGAGGACGGTCAATTGCATGGTCGGCACGATAGCAGTCCGGGCCACGGCAAAAATGCGGAAAGGAGGTGGACGAAACGCCACCACAATTCTTCGTCGGGTCTTTACCGGAAAACCTCGGTTTCCCGAACCGACAAAGCGGTGGCGGGGACCCCCGAGGGGCTCCCCGCCACGCGCGTCAGGCCCAGAGGTGCCCGTCGAGGCGTTCGGCGGCCTCGTCCAGCGTGCCCGCGTAGGCGCCGGTGGACAGGTACTTCCAGCCCGCGTCCGCCACCACGAACGCCACGTCCGCCCGCTCGCCGCGCTGCGCCGCCTTCTCCGCCACGGCCAGCGCCGCGTGCAGGATGGCGCCGGTCGAGATGCCCGCGAAGATGCCCTCGACCTCCAGCAGCTGCCGGGTCCGGCGCAGGGCGTCGTAGGAGCCGACGGAGTAGCGGCCGGTCAGCACCTCGGCGTCGTACAGCTCGGGCACGAAACCCTCGTCGAGGTTGCGCAGGCCGTACACCAGCTCGCCGTACCGGGGTTCGGCGGCGACGACCTGCACGTCCGGCTTCTGCTCGCGCAGGTACCGGCCCACGCCCACGAGGGTGCCCGTCGTGCCCAGGCCCGCCACGAAGTGCGTGATCGTGGGCAGGTCCTTGAGGATCTCCGGGCCGGTGCTCTCGTAGTGCGCACCGGGGTTGGCCGGGTTGCCGTACTGGTAGAGCATCACCCAGTCGGGGTGCTCGGCGGCCAGTTCCTTCGCCCGTGCGACGGCCTGGTTGGAGCCGCCCGCCGCCGGCGAGAACACGATCCGCGCGCCGTAGGCCTGCAACAGCTGCTTGCGCTCGGCGGAGGTGTTCTCCGGCATCACGCAGACCAGGCCGTAGCCCTTGAGCTTCGCGACCATCGCCAGCGCGATTCCGGTGTTGCCGGACGTCGGTTCCAGGATCGTGCAGCCGGGGTACAGGCGGCCCTCCCGCTCGGCCTCCTCGACCATCATCAGGACCGGGCGGTCCTTGATCGAGCCGGTCGGGTTGCGGTCCTCCAGCTTCGCCCACAGCCGCACGTCCTTCGACGGCGACAGCCGGGGCAGCCCCACCAGGGGCGTGCCGCCGACCGCGTCGAGCAGCGACTCGTACCGGGCCACCGCGATCAGCCCCCGGCGACGGCCGGGAGGATCGTGACGGTGTCGCCGTCCTTCACCGCCGCGTCGAGGCCACCGGCGAAGCGGACGTCCTCGTCGTTGACGTACACGTTCACGAACCGGTGCAGCGAGCCTTCCTTGACCAGGCGCGCCTTCAAGCCACCGTGGTTGTTCTCCAGGTCGTCGATGACCTGCGCGAGCGTGGTGCCCGACGCCTCGACGGACTTCTGGCCGCCGGTGTGCGTGCGCAGGATCGTGGGGATGGAGACGGTGACAGCCATGCTGGGACCTCCGGGAGAGGAGCCGGGACTTTTATCGGGATCGAGCGAGGACGGACGCGCTCAGGGACAGTCGGGCGTGTCGTCCGCGCCCGTGTGCGCGAACATGTACGACTCGACGACCTCGACCGGTTCTTCGGTGACGACGCCGTCAACGATCCGGTAGGAGCGCAGCTCGTGCGTCTCGGGGTCCCGGGTGGAGATGAGGACGTAGTGCGCCTGCGGCTCGCTCGCGTACGAGACGTCGGTCCGCGACGGGTACGCCTCGGTCGCGGTGTGCGAGTGGTAGACGACGATCGTCTCTTCGTCGTTGGCGCTCATCTCGCGGTGGACGCGCAGCTGCTCCATCGAGTCGAACCGGTAGAAGGTCGGGGAGCGCTCGGCGTTGTCCATGGGGATGAACCGCTCGGGGCGGTCGGAGCCCTCGGGGCCCGCGATGATGCCGCACGCCTCGTCGGGGTGGTCACGACGGGCGTGCGCCACCATCGCGTCGACGAGGTCACGGCGGATCACCAGCACGACACCATCCTACGTGGTGGCGGAAGGTGTCCCGCTGTGTGAGAACGGGCACTACACCCGCTCGCGCTCCACCCCCGCCGCCTGCGAGTAGGCCAGGTGCCCGCCCAGCAGGCCGCCGGCGGTGAGCACGCCGATCCCGAGTCCTGAGACGACCCGTCCCACGACCCCGAACCCGTGGCCGCGCAGCCGGAACGACGTCAGGTACAGCAGGTTGGCCGCCGCGTTGCTCGCCAAGTGCACGAACGCGGTCCGGCGCTGCCGCTCGTCGAGCGTGGCGTACTCGGCCAGGCCCGTGAGGATGGCCGCCGGTGCGGTCGCCAGGCCGACCCCGATCAGCGCCCGCGCCGCCTTGCCCTCCCCCGGCAGGAGGTCCAGCACGTTCGACGCGGCGAACATCCCCAGCGGCAGCAGCACCGCCGCCGGGTGCGCGGGGTGCCCCAGCGGCTCGCCGCGCAGCACCCGAGAGCTGCGGAGGCCCGAAGGGATCGCCTCGGCCACGGCCCCGGCCACCCGGTCGAGCCCCTTGTTCTCCTCAACCCACCGCAAGACCCGCGTAAGCCGACTCATACCGCACGGGTACCTCAGGCGAGCGCGCGGAACACGTCCTTCGCCGCCGCAGTGCACAGTTCATCCAGCGGTGTCCCGGTCGCCACCCCGGTGGCCAGCGCGAACACGGTCGAGGGAACCCGCACCCCGGCCCTGACCAGCCCGTCCTGCGCCGACATGGCCACCCGCCGGCACCCGGCCTTGTCCAGGTCGGCGTCCACCACGACCAGGGCCGCCGCTCGGTCACCGATGAGCACCACCGCCGGGGGCACGCCTTCGACCGCGGCCTCGCACGCCGCGTACCCGACGTCCTCGCCGGGTGCGCCGACCGCCGCGCCGCACACGATCGGCACCACGCCGCCGTCGACGGGGAACCCGTGCCCGCGCTCGGCCAGCCACCGCACCACGCCGTTCGGGGTGGACGGCGACTCCGACAGGACGACCGCGTGCACGCGCTGGACCAGCGCAGATGGGTCGAGCAGGTCCAACTCGCGGGTACCGATCGGCGCACCGCGCGTGTCCACGCCGACAGCCATCCCACCGGGGGCCGGCACGACCACCGCCCCGGCCACCCGACCGAGCAGCATCAGTCCATGACCGCCTCGACCAGCGTCTCCTGCACCCACGTCAACCAGTGGTAGACACCCAGGTGCGGCGAGCGCGGGTCGTCGGGCGGCAGCTCGTCGGGCATGTCCTCCTGCACGTCCAGCGCCGTCCCCAGCGCCAGCCGCACGTCGTTGAGCGCCGCCAGCCACGCCTCGGCCTGCGCCGACGCCAGCCGCACCTCGCCGCCGTCCGCCGGGCAGGTGTCCAGCACGACGGCCGCCGCCGCCGTCTTGGCGTCCAGCAGCTGGGGCTCGTGCAGGGAGCGCAGCGCGTTCGCGGAGTCCACTTCGGCCGGATCGGGCGCGTCGGGGTCCAGGCGGTGGAAGTCGGGCAGCAACCGGCCCAGGATCGGGTCGTCCGGCGGGGTCGACGGCCCCGTCCGGATGCCGGTCAGCTGCGCCAGCTCGTCCTGCGGCGCCTCCTCCGCGCGGGCCAGCAGCATGTCCTGGATCTGGCTCACCAGACCGCGCACCACAGCGGCTTCCTGCCGGTCGAACTTGCCGACCACCGCGTCGCCGGCCCTCGTCCACTTCCTCACGACGAACGCTGCATCGTCGCCCAGAGGCCGGCCGCGTGCAGTTTCGCCACGTCCGCCTCCACCTTGTCCTTCGAACCGGATGACACGATCGCCTTGCCCTTGTGGTGCACGTCCAGCATCAACTTCGTCGCGTGGTCCCGGCTGTAGCCGAACAGCTTCTGGAACACGTACGTCACGTAGGACATCAGGTTCACCGGGTCGTTCCAGACCAGCGTCTGCCAGGGACGGTCCTCCGTGCGGACGTCCACCGGCGACGGGTCAACCTGCGTCCGCTCATGCTCGACGGGCGTGGTCATACCGCCAATGGTGTCATGTTCCGGTCCGTGGCGGAGCCCATAGGGCCACCTGCCGCGGGCGCGGGGCGGTCGAGCCTAGGCTTCTGGCCCATGTCGACGTCGCTGTTCACGGACCACTACGAGTTGACGATGCTGGCCGCTGCCCTGCGCGACGGCACCGCCGACCGGCCGTGCGTCTTCGAGGTCTTCGCCCGCAGGCTCCCCGAGGGCAGGCGGTACGGGGTGGTCGCGGGCACCGGCCGCCTGCTGGACGCCATCGAGGCGTTCCGCTTCGGCGAGGCCGAGCTGGAGTTGTTGGAGCGCACCGACGTGGTCGACCGGGCGACGCTGGACTGGCTCGCGGACTACCGGTTCACCGGGGACGTCGACGGGTACCCGGAGGGCGAGCTGTACTTCCCGGGTTCGCCGATCCTGTCCGTGCGGGCCCCCTTCGGCGTGGGCGTGGTGCTGGAGACCCTGGCCCTGTCGATCCTCAACCACGACAGCGCGATCGCGTCCGCCGCCGCCCGCATGGTGGGTGCCGCCAACGGCCGCCGCATGATCGAGATGGGCTCGCGCCGCACGCACGAGGACGCCGCTGTCGCGTCCGCGCGCGCCGCGTACCTGGCCGGTTTCACCGCCACGTCCAACCTGGAGGCGGCACGGCGGCACGGCATCCCGACCGCCGGCACGTGCGCGCACGCGTTCACCCTGCTGCACGACAGCGAGGAAGAGGCGTTCCGCAGCCAGGTCGAGGCGCTGGGCGCGGGCACGACCCTGCTGGTGGACACCTACGACATCACCAACGGCATCAAGACCGCCGTCGAGATCGCCGGACCGGCGCTGGGCGCGATCCGGATCGACTCGGGCGACCTGGGCGTGCTCGCCCGCCAGGCCCGCGACCAGCTCGACTCGCTGGGCGCGCGCAACACCCGCATCGTCGTGTCCGGCGACCTGGACGAGTACTCGATCGCGGCTTTGCGCGCGGAGCCGGTGGACGCCTACGGGGTGGGCACCTCGGTGGTGACCGGGTCGGGCGCGCCGACCGCCGGGATGGTCTACAAGCTGGTCGAGGTCGACGGGCGGCCCGTGGCCAAGCGGTCGTCGCACAAGGAGTCGCGCGGTGGGCGCAAGAGCGCGCTGCGGCGGCACAAGGACACCGGGACCGCGTTGGAAGAGGTCGTGCACCCCGTTGCGGAGAGCGTGGAGCTGGGACCGCACGACCGGGTGCTGCCCGTGCCGCTGATGCGCGGTGGACAACGGGTGGAAGGACTCGACACGCTGGCGGAGAGCCGGGAGCGGCTGCGCGCCGCACTGGTCAGCGTGCCGTGGGAGGGGCTGAAGCTGTCCCGCGGCGAACCCGCGATCCCGACGACGTTCCTGTAGATCGTTCTGGTAGGGAGTGGCACATGGCCAAGGCACTGATCGTGGTGGACGTGCAGAACGACTTCTGCGAGGGCGGGTCGCTGCCGGTCGCCGGTGGTGCGGCGGTGGCGGCGGCCATCTCGGCTCATGCCGCGTCCGGTGGGTACGACCACGTCGTGGCGACCCGGGACTACCACATCGACCCGGGCGCGCACTTCAGCGCCGAGCCCGACTACGTGTCGACGTGGCCGGTGCACTGCGTGGCCGGGACGCCCGGGGCGTCGTTCCACCCCGAGCTGGACGTGACGCCGGTGGAGGCCGTGTTCTCCAAGGGCGCGCACGCGGCGGCGTACTCCGGGTTCGAGGGCGTGTCCGGTGGTGGCGAGGGGCTGGCGGACTGGCTGCGGGCGCGCGGGGTGTCGGACGTGGACGTCGTGGGCATCGCGACCGACCACTGCGTGCGGGCGACCGCGCTGGACGCGGCGGCGGCCGGGTTCACGACGACCGTCCTGCTGGACCTGACCGCCGGCGTGGCGGCGACCACCGTCGAGACGGCGCTGGGGCAGCTGCGCGAGGCCGGGGTGGCGCTGTCGGGCACGCCCCACGTCGCCTAGTCCTCCGCGCGCAGCGCGTGCTGCCACAAGCCGCGCTGCGCGCGGAGGTCCGTCTCTACGGCGTCGGGGCGCAGGCGGTCTCGCCGACCTTCACGCTGCCGCGGACGCCCGACTCCTCCGTGAAGCGGAAGTGCAGGAGCGTCAGCGCCAAGCTGCCGTCGTTCGGCTCGGGGAGCACCACCTCGCTGAACGTCACCCTGGCGAGGACCGTGCCCGATCCGTTCTTCACCTCGTGCACGTAGTTGTTCGGGATCTCCTCGGGCAGGCCCGGGAACCCGCTCAGGCCGCCCAGCGACCAGCCCGCCGTCGTGCCGGCGTCGGTCGCGTCGCAGGTCACCTTCCACTTGCCGACCTTGAGCCGGGGACCGCCCGCGGCCACCAGCGCCGACAGCTCGAAGCCGTTGCCGGTGGCCTCGGACTTCGTGGTGGTCGTGTTGGTGTCCGGGTCGACCACGGTGGTGGTGCACGAGGAGTTGCCCTCGCCGAACCGGATGCCGGTCCGGGAGATCGCCGGGGAGGACGCGGTCGTGGGACCCTCGACCGCGCACCGCGCCTGCGGGGGCACGACGACCTGCTGCCCCGACTTGGTGAAGTCGGCCGAGCCGGTGGACGCGACGCCCGCCGGTCCGGCCGCGAGCGCGGGTGTGCCCGCCGCCCCGATCGCGAGCGCCGCGGCCACCGCCCCGGCCCGGCGCGCGATGATGTGCATCATGGGTTGCCCTTCTTCGTGACGCTGGTGCTCCCAGTAATCGACACCCGGCCGCGACACGCTGACGATTCGCCGCGAATATCACTCGGGAGTGGAAATGGAATACACGATCGAGTGACCGATAACGCCGAGCAATGGATCAGGAGGGAATGCGCATCGGCAATGCCGACGAGAACACCGCCGGCAACCCGACCAGCCTTTCCAACGCCGCCCGCACCCGCCGGGCCGCCGTGCCGTCGCCGAACGGGTTGCGCCCCGGCGGCAGCCGCAGGCGGGAGGCCAGCACCCAGCCGGCCTCGGCGAGGATGCGCGTGACGTCCGTGCCGACCAGCCAGGCGCACCCCGCGTCCACGGCGGGCATCCGCTCGGTCGTGGACCGCAGGACCAGCACCGGCACGCCGAACGTCGGCGCTTCTTCCTGGAGCCCGCCGGAGTCGGTCAACACGAGCGCCGACCGGCGCAGGGCGCGGACGAGGTCGGGGTAGTCCAACGGCCGGCACACCACGATCCGCTCGTGCCCCGCCAACACCCGCCGCACCGCCGTCCGCACGGTCGGGTTCGGGTGGACGGGCACCAGCACCCGCACGTCCGGGTGCCGATCAGCCAACGCCCGCACCGCGTGCAACACCCGTTCCAGCGGTGCACCCCAAGACTCCCGCCGGTGCACCGTGACGAGCACCAACCGATGCCCCGACGCGTCGAGGTCGGCCTCCAACTCCACCAACGCCGGCTCCTTGGCAGGCAGCTCGGCTTCGGCCACCAGTCGCACCGCGTCCACCACGGTGTTCCCCGTGACCACGATCTCGGCCGCGGGCAACGCTTCCCGCACCAACGCGGTCGCCGCGTCATCGGTGGGCGCGAGGTGCAGGGAGGCGATCCGGGCGATCATTTGCCGAGTGCCTTCCTCGGGAAACGGCCCGCTGAGATCCCCCGTCCGCAACCCGGCCTCCAGGTGCGCCACCGGGATGCCCCGGTAGAAGGCCGCCATCGCCCCCGCCAACGCGGTGGTCGTATCCCCTTGCACGACCACGACAGCCGGATCCCGAACCCGCAGCACTTCGTCAACCGCGGGTATCAGCTGCGACAACAACTCGGCCTGGCTCCCCGTGACCCGAGGAACCTGGAGCACCACATCGGCCTTGAGGTCGAAAGCCTCCAGCGCCTGCTCCACCATCCCCACATGCTGTCCACTGTGGACAACCACCGGCCGCAACACAGGATGGTCCGCCAACGCCAACACCACCGGCGCGATCTTGACCGCCTCGGGCCGGGTACCCGCAAGCAGCAGAACTTCCTTCACAAGACTCCTCACTCCGCAGGGACACCTACCTCCCCCCACCTCGGGTACGGTGAAAGGCGCACCAACCGCCCACAAAGGACACCCGCCGCACCCACGCCGGCAGCCGCCCGCACCCTCGCCAGCCCACGCCACCCGCGCCCGCCGATGCCGCCGCCCGCCGCCCCCACCGGGCGGACATCGGCGCACGCCTGACGAGATCCGCTAAGCGCACGCCTGCCCGGGGCCGGGGCGCGCACGCGGAAGTTCCGGAGGCGGAGGTTTTGGGGCGGGTGTGCTCGGCGACCGGGGCATCGGGGTGTCCGGAGGTCGAAGCGCGGGGTGTCCGCGGGTGGCGGGGGTGGGGGTGGGGGTGGGTGCGGCGCCCGGGGTGTGGGGGTCCACCGGCGGGCGCCGCCGGCATCAGGAGGTGGAACGCCGCCGGCGGCGGCGGGAGGTGTGGGTCAGGAGGGCGCCGGCGATCAGCAGGGCCACCGCAGCGAGAACCCACCACGTCACGCTCGCGCCCGTCGCCGCCAGTGAGCCCACGCTCGTCCCCACCGCGACCCCGGTTCCGGGAACCTTGTACAACGCCGCCCCCTCAGGCCATCGCCCGACGACGGCGCAGCACGACCGCGCCGGTGGGCACCGCGATCAACCCCAGCAACCCCAGAGCGAGCCACAGCCCCGCCCCCGAAGCCATCGGGATCGGCAACCCCGCCGGACCGCACGTCGCCGACGACACCACCAGGTCACCGGACCCCAAAGCGCCCAGCACACCGCCGATCAACGTCACGTGGATCGCGTTGACGGTCAGGCTGCCGTCCCTGTTCCGCACCTGCTCGTTGAACACGACCCGCGCGATGTCCACGCCCACCAGGTCCACGTCGAGCACCGTGTTCGGCGCGGGCTCCACCGCGACCTCGCCCAGCCTGCCCAGACCCACACCGGCCAGCTTCGACCGACCCACCACGCCCTTCTGGGTCGCGTCGCACTCCGCCTCGACCACCTCGGCCGTGATCGCGCCGGTCGCCGACGCCAGCAGGTCCAGCCGGACGTCCGCGGTCACGGCTCGGGAGTGCACGCCGCCGGTCTTGTCGTCGCGGGTCGCCGACGTGTCCACCACGCCGGTCTTGAGCACGCCCGGCACGTCGGCGGCGGCGAAGGTGCCCGTCGTCGGGCCGTTCGCGTCGGCGGCGGCGAACGGGCCCGCCGTCACCGCGTTGCCGCCCAGCAGCGACAGGTCCAGCTCCGCGCCGTGGGCCGAGGCGTCGCCGGGGGCAGCGGACGCGGGTGGCGCGGCGGCCAGCAGGGCGGCCACCGCGACCAAGCCGGCGAGGCCCGTCATTCGCACACGCATGGAGGTCCTTCCTCACGAAACGAGCGTTCTCGGGGGGCTCGCGAACCAGGGCACCTCGACGCCTGGCGTCATCGGGATCGCAGGGCGCGTCGGAGTGCACTGTGCGAGCAATTGCCCCTATCGGCGTTCCACCCGTCGGATTAAGGGTTGCTGACCGTAAAGGGGGACGGCCTCCACTCGAACCGCCCAACCACCGCGACGCAGAGTCGATCAACCGCCCGAAAGCTCCTCACGTTCTCACCCGATCCGGCAGTGAGGACCGCCGTCGAAGCCGCCGATGACCTTCGGGTAGCCCGATCGGGCGGTCCCCGGACGGATGAAAGGACTCTCCCGTGGCGTTTGCCGTGCCCCGGACCGAACACCTCAACCGGGTGGTGGTCGTCGTGGTGGTCGTCGCACTGGTGGTGGCCGCCGCCGGGCTGGTGCTGCTGCACCGGGCCTACCGGACGGCCGAGATCGCGTTGTCCGGACTGGTCCTCGACGCCCTGAGCAGCGACGGCGTGGCGGTGGTCGCCGCCCGCCAGACCGTCTACTTCGGACTCGGCTCGGACACGCCGCTGGGCCTGCGGATGACCCCCGAGTGCACGTCCGCGTTCCTGGTCCTGCCGTTGCTGCTGGTCGGCGCGGTGATGGTCGCGCTGCGCCCCCGGATCACCCGCAAGGTCCTCGTCGCGCTCGCCGTCGCCACGGCCGCCGTGGTCGTGGTCAACCAACTGCGCGTGCTCACCCTGGTCGGCCTGGTCAAGACCCTGGGCGTGGACACCGGCTACTACTGGGGCCACACGCTGCTCGGCTCGATGGTGAGCGTCTTCGGCGGCGCGGCGGCGCTGGTGGCGTTCGTCCGGTTGGCCACGCGCGGGTGAGCCTCGACGTCGTCCTGGGGTTCACCCAGGCCCTCGCCCTGACCATGAGCGTCGCGTTCCTGACCTACGTGTTCCTCATCGTCGTCCCCTACCTGCGGCACACCCCCGCCCCGACCGGCCGCCCGGACCGGTTCGAGTGGCACTTCCTGGTGCCGTGCCGGGACGAGGAGGCGGTCATCGGCGACACCGTCCGGTACCTGCGCACGACGTTCCCCATCGCGCACGTCTGGGTCATCGACGACGACTCCGACGACGCGACCGTCGGCGTCATCCGGACCTTCCGCGGCGACAAGCACGTCCACCTGGTGCGCCGCTACCGCCCCAACGCCCGCACCGGCAAGGGCGACGCGCTCAACGACGCCTACCGCACGCTCAAGCTCTGGATGGGCCGGCACGCCGACGCCGACCGGGCCGTGGTGGTCGTGGTCGACGCCGACGGCCGACCCGCCCCGAACTGCCTGGAAACCTGCGCGGCGGACCACCTGTTCGGCGACCCGACCATCGGCGCCGTGCAGGTGGACGTCCGGATGGTCAACACCGGCGTCCGGCAGACCGGCGTGTCCCGCCGGCGCGCGGTGTTCGGCGCACTCCTGGTCCGCATGCAGGACCTGGAGTTCCGCACGGCGATCGCGGCCATCCAGCTGTCCCGCGGGCTCACCGGCACGATCTCGATGGGCGGCAACGGCCAGTTCACCCGCCTGTCCGCGCTGGACGCCATCGCCGGGCCGGCCGGTCGGCCCTGGCGCGGGTCGCTGCTGGAGGACTTCGAACTGGGCGTCCACCTGCTGACCGCCGGCTGGCGCACGGGGTTCTCGCTGGACACCCACGTCCACCAGGAAGGCCTGTACAGCCTGCGGCGGTTCCTCGCGCAACGGACGCGGTGGGGCCAGGGGACCATGCAGTGCATGCGGTACGTGCGGCGGATCTGGGCCTCGCCGCACCTGACCACGCTGGGCGCGGCGGAAATGCTGTACTACCTGGCCCAACCGTGGATGCAGCTGCTCGGGACGCTGATCTACCCCGTCCCGCTGGTCCTGCTCGCGCACCGGACCGTCACGTCGCCCGCCGAGGTCTGGCAGTGGCTGGCGGAGGGCGCGTGGATCCTGTTCGCCGTCTACGGGTCGTTCGGGCTGTTGCCGTTCGTGCTGTGGGGACCGGTCTACCGGGCGCGCTGCGAGCCGAACCTGAGCCGGGGGCGTGCGCTGCTCTACGGCTTCGGCTACGCCCTGTACATCTACACCTTCTACATCACGTCGTGGCGCGCGCTGGCCCGTCTGGTCCGGGGCCGCAACGGGTGGACCAAGACCCGGCGCAACACCGAACGCTCCACCGGGAAGGTGGCCCTGGACACCTGAACGTTCGGTACGTGAGATCGGCGACTTTGTCGAGTTTTGTAGAGCTTCGACAAAGACCGAACCTGTGATCGCCGGTTAACCTCGCCGACGAAGTCGATCCACGGGAGGTCCAAGTGTCCGTCATCGCCGTCCCCGGTCGCCGCGTGCTGGCCGACCTCGTGCCGGGCTCGCTGGCTCGTGACATCGCGCTGGTCGTGGCCGGTGCGGGCTTGACCGGGCTGGCCGCCCAGGTCGCCCTGCCGGTGCCGGGCAGCCCGGTCCCGATCACCGGGCAGACCTTCGCCGCGCTGCTGGTGGGCGCCGCCCTCGGGTGGCAGCGGGGTGGCGCGTCGATGGTGCTGTACCTGATCGCCGGCGTCGCCGGGGTGCCGTGGTTCCAGGGCGCTTCATCGGGGATGCCCGCGTCCCTCGGCTACATCGTGGGCTTCGTGTTCGCCGGCGTGCTGGTCGGGTGGCTGGCCGCGCGCGGCGGTGACCGGACGCCCCTGCGCACGGTCGGCACGATGGCCCTGGGCAACCTGGTGATCTACGCGTTCGGCGTGCCGTGGCTGATGGCCGCCGCGCACATCGGCTTCGGCAAGGCGCTCGCGCTGGGCGTCACGCCGTTCCTGATCGGCGACGCCATCAAGATCGCCCTCGCCGCCGGCCTGCTGCCCGCCGCGTGGGCCCTGGTGAAGCGCAAGTGAGCGACCACATCGCCTTAGTCGACAAGGCGGCTCCGGGCCTGGTCGTCGCGGCGCACGTGGTGGGTTCCACCGCGCTCGGCGACCGGGTCCCCGGGTCCGACCTCGACCTGGTGGTCGAACTGGCGCGCACGCCGACCGACGACGACCTGCGGGTGCTGGCCGAGGCGCAGAGCCTCGACCTGGACGTGGTCTACCTGGTCGACGGGCAGCCGGGGCCGTGGGGCCGGGACGGGCGGCTGAACACCACACCCGCCGAGGTCACGCCCGTGCTGCTGGAGCAGCTCAACAACTACTCGCAGACCCTCCGCGGCCCGAAGCCGCACTTCGCCGTGACCCGCGACGAGGTCGAGCAGTGGTGCCGGCGGAACCTGGTCGAGTACTGGGCGCCGCTGGTGGAACTGGGCGCGGCGGCGCGCGGGCCGGGGTTGAGGGAAGGCGTGCTGTGGCTGGCGTTCGGCCCGGCACGGCTGTGGCACACCATCCGCACCGGCGAGATCGTCAGCAAGACCCGCGCCGGTGAGCTGGCGGGCGCGCACTGGCCCGACCTCGCCGACGCGCTGAAGGCGCTGGTCGAGGCCCGGCACGACCCCGGGCGGGAACTGCGCGAAGAGCACCGGGTGGTCGCGGTGGAGTTGGGCAGGCGAGTGCTCGCCGAGTTCTGACGGTGTCGCCGGGTACCGTCTTCGCCGTGCCGTCCACCACCGCGATCCCCGACACCAGAACGCTGCTCGCCGTCGCCGTGGAGGCGGTGGGTGGAGCCGAGCGCGAGGGCCAGCTCGCGATGGCCGAGGCGGTGGAGCGCGCGATCCGCACCGGCGAGCACCTGGCCGTGCAGGCGGGCACCGGTACCGGCAAGTCGCTGGCCTACCTGGTGCCCGCCATCCGGCACGCGGTGGCCGAGGAGGCCACGGTCGTCATCTCCACCGCCACCATCGCGTTGCAACGCCAGCTCGTGGACCGCGACCTGCCGCGCCTGGGCCAGGCGCTGCGCAAGGAGCTGGGCCGGGAACCCCGGTTCGCGATCCTCAAAGGTCGCCGCAACTACCTGTGCATGCACCGCGTCCACACCGGTGCGCCGGACGAACCCGAGGACGCGGGTCTGTTCGACCCGTTCGCCGTGTCCCGCCTGGGCCGCGAGGTGAAGCGGCTGCACGAGTGGTCCTCCGACACCGAGACCGGTGACCGCGACGAGCTGGTGCCCGGCGTCAGCGACCAGGCCTGGAAGCAGGTCTCGGTGACCGCGCGGGAGTGCCTGGGCGCGGCGAAGTGCCCGATCGGGCAGGACTGCTTCGCCGAGCGGGCGCGGGCCGAGGCGGGCAAGGCGGACATCGTGGTCACCAACCACGCCATGCTCGCGATCGACGCCCTGGAGGGCTACCAGGTGCTGCCCGACCACGACGTCGTCGTGATCGACGAGGCCCACGACCTGGTGGACCGGGTCACGTCGGTGGCCACCGAGGAGCTGAGCGCGTCCCTGGTCGCGACGGCGGCGCGGCGCTGCGGGCGGCTGATCGACCAGTCCGTGGCCGACCGGATGGCCGAGGCCAGCGACGGCCTGGGCATGATCCTCGAAGACGCCCCCGTCGGCCGCCTCGACTCCCTGCCCCAGGCGCTGGCGGGCGCCCTGCGTGCCACCAAGGACGCCGCCCACGCGTGCATCACGTCCCTGGGTCCGGACCGCAAGGAGGACGTCGAGGGCGCGACCGCGCGCAAGCTCGCGTTGTCCCTGCTGGACGAGGTCCACGACTGCGCGGCCCGCATCCTGGAGGCCTTCGACGACGACCACGACGTGGTGTGGGTGTCCGGCGACTCGGGCGTCAACCGCACCCCGTCGCTGCGCGTGGCACCGCTGGGCGTCGGCGGCCTGCTGCGGGAACGCCTCTTCGGCAAGCGCACCACCATCCTCACCTCGGCCACCCTCACCCTGGGCGGCACCTTCGACACCCTGGCCCGCCAGTGGGGGCTGCCGGCGTCCTCCCAGGTCCGCAAGGCCGAGGGCACGGCGACGGACAAAGAGCCGCCGTCGGACGTCAGCCAGCCGCGTTGGCAGGGCCTGGACGTCGGCTCACCGTTCGAGCACGGCAGCAGCGGCATCCTGTACGTGGCCCGCCACCTGCCCCCACCCGGGCGGGACGGCCTGCCACCGTCCTATGTGGACGAGCTGGAAGGCCTGGTCAACGCGGCCGGCGGGCGCACGTTGGGCCTGTTCTCGTCCATGCGGGCGGCGAAGGCGGCCACGGAGGCGTTGCGCGGCAAGCTGGAGTACCCCGTGCTGTGCCAGGGCGACGACTCGACGGGCCAACTGGTCAAGCGCTTCGCCGAGGACCCGCGGACGTGCCTGTTCGGCACGCTGTCGTTGTGGCAGGGCGTGGACGTCCCCGGCCCGGCGCTGCAACTCGTGGTGATGGACCGCATCCCGTTCCCGAGGCCGGACGACCCGCTGGCGTCGGCCCGCCAGAAGGCCGTGGAATCCCGCGGCGGCAACGGCTTCCTCACCGTCGCGGCCACGCACGCGGCTTTGCTGCTGGCCCAGGGCGCGGGCCGGTTGCTGCGGTCGATGAACGACAAGGGCGTGGTCGCCATCCTCGACCCGAGGTTGGCCACGGCCCGCTACGGCGGCTTCCTCCGCGCCTCCCTCCCCCCGTTCTGGACCACCTACGACCCGGAGGTCGTGCGCGCGGCCCTGAAGCGCCTGGACGCCGCTAACTAGCACCCTGGCCTGCGGATTCAACAAACCCTAGGCGGCGCACCCGTAGCTTCCACCACCGAGCACACCGGGGGTGGAAGGCATGAGTGTCCGGGTACGCGACCTGAGCAGGACCTACCGCAAGGGCAGGCGCAAGAACGAGGAAGTCACCGCGCTCGACGGGCTGTCCCTCGACATCCCGTCGAACGAAGTCCACGGCCTGCTCGGCCCCAACGGCGCCGGCAAGACCACACTGTGCAAGATCCTGTCCACCGTCCTGCTGCCCACCGGTGGCAGCGCCGAGGTGTTCGGGCTCGACGTCGTCGCCCGAGCCCACGACGTCCGGCCGCTGATCGGCATCGTGTTCGGCGGCGAGCGCGGCCTGTACTGGAGGCTCACCGCCCGCCAGACCCTGCGCTACTGGGCCGCGCTCTACAAGATCCCGGACGCCCGGGCGAAGACCCGGACCGAGGAACTGCTGCACCGCCTCGGGCTCACCGCCAAGGCCGACGACCTCGTCGAGACCTACTCGCGCGGCATGAAGCAACGCCTGCACCTCGCGCGCGGCCTGATCGGCGACCCGAAGCTCATCCTGCTGGACGAACCCACCACCGGCATGGACCCCGTCGCCGCGCACGACTTCCGCGCCCTGATCGGGGAGCTCCGCGCGGAGGGCCGCACGATCCTGATCACCACCCACGACATGGACGAGGCCGAAGAGGTCTGCGACCGCGTGACCCTCATCGACCACGGACGGGTGCTGGCCACCGAGTCGCCGCGCGGCCTGGCGGAGATGTCCGGCCTGCACCGCTGGGTGGAGGCCGAGACGACGCTGGAGGTCACCGGCCTGCCCGGCGTGCTCGGCACCGAACGCCGGGACGGGTTGCTGCGCGTCCGCGCCGAGGACGACGCCGCCGCCCGGGTCGTCCTGGACTTCCTGCTGGACAACGGCGTCCGCTCGGTCCGGGCGGTGCCGCCCCGGCTGGAGGACGTCTACCTGGACCTCGTCGGCCGGCGCGGGATGGAGGTCTGATGCGGCTGTTCCTCACCGGGGTCCGGATGCAGTGGTGGCTGGTCCGGCGCCAGCCCGACGACCTGCTCACCCTGTGCACGATCCCGTTCACGGTCCTGATGCTGATGTCCATCGTGGTCCACTCCGGGCGCGAAGACCTGCTGCCCAACGCGTTCCTGGCACCCGTCCTGATCGGGCTGTGGGGGTTCGCGACCGGACTGGCGGCCGAGGTGCTGGTGGCCGAGCGCTGGACGCGGTCCCTCGAACTGGGGCTGGCCGCGCCGGCGTCCACCCACCCCGTCTACCTGGGCCGGGTGGCGGCGGTGCTGCTGCTGGGCGTGGTGCCGCTGGTGGAGACGTGGGCGCTGGGGTGGCTGGTGTTCGACGTGACGCCGACCGTGCACCACCCGGGGGTGTTCTGGGCGGCGATGGGGGCGTCGCTGTTCGCGATGGCAGGCACCGGGTTGCTGCTGGCGGCGTTCATGCTGGTCAACGACAACGGGCACTACCAGAACTTCCTCAGCTTCCCGATCTACCTGCTGTCGGGCGTGATGGTCCCCGTCCAGTACCTGCCCGAGCCCCTGCAACCGCTGTCGCACGTGGTGTTCCTGTCGTGGTCCACGGACCTCATGCGGGACGCCCTGGCACCCGCGCCCGTGACGGCGGTCGGGTGGCGGCTGCTGGCGATCGTGGCGCTGGGCGCGGTCGCGCTGGTGGGTGGGCGTGTGTCGTTGGAGCTGACGTTGCGCCGGGTCCGGCGGGTGGGGTCGGTGGCACATGCGTGACCAACTGCGGGTCCTGCGGCACGGGTTGGCCGTGCAGTGGCGGATGTGGCGGGGGCTGCACACCTGGCGGACGTGGACGTTCGCGTGGCTGTCCCGGCTGCTCGTGCAGGCGTGCTTCTACGCGCTGGTCGGACGGATGCTGGGGTCGCAGGAGCAGGTCGACTACCTGCTGATCGGCAACCTGGTGGCGATCATGGCCATCGACGCGACCGTGGTCATCCTGCTGGCCGTGGGCGAACGGCAGGCCGGGACCCTGGCCCTGATGGTCGCCGCACCCGCCACCCACCTCACGGCGTACCTGGGGAAGGGTTTGGTGCACCTGGGTTCGGGCGTGGCGGCGTCCACGATCGCGTTCCTGACCCTGCCGCCGCTGTTCGGGGTGGCGCTGCCGTGGCCGTGGGCGGGGTTCGTGCCGGTGATGATCTTCCTGGTCGGCGTGTCGTGCTACTGCTACGGAACGTGCGTGGCGGCCTTCGTGCTGAGATTCCCGTCGGCGCGGTGGGTGGCGCTGAACCTCAGCTACCTGGTGATCATGACGTTCAGCGGGGTCAACGTGCCGACGTCGTTCTGGCCGGGTTGGGTGCACGCGCTGACGTCCGTGCTGCCGATGACCCACGGACTGGCGGCGATCCGGACTTTCATCGCCGGCGGACCGCTGCCCGGGGTGCTGGGAAACCTGGGGTGGGAGTTGGCGGTCGGGGCGGCGTGGTTCACGGTCGCGGCACTGGCGTTCGACCGGATGGTCCGGCACGGGCGACGTGACGGGACCATCGAGTTCGCCGGCTAACAGGGCGGCTTTTGTGTCGTGGTCTCAACCACAGGTGGAGGGCCTCGGTTCCCCCGCCGTATGGCCTGCCCGAAGGGCTACCACAGATCGCCCCGGGTGCAGCCGAAAATTTTGCGAGGAACGAGCAAAAATTTCAGCAGCACCCGGGGCGATCTGTGGTTGGCTCCGCCAGGCCATACGGCGGGGGAACCGACGCCCTTCACCCCCGCTGGCGGCCTGCCGCGCGGCGAGCGCCGCTTGTGAGCTTTTCATCTTTTGATCTTGAAAGCGCGAAGCGCTCGCCGGCAGGCGCCGAAGTTCACCGGAACGTGCGAAGCGGCGACGGCGGCGAGAAGAAGCGGAAGGCGCTAGGTTCAGCCACCGTCCACAGTAGACGCCTCCACAGTAGACGCTTGAAGGGAACCCACCCGTGAAGTCCCGTTTGGTGGCGGTCGCCGCCGCCCTGCTGTTCCTGTCCGTCGGCACCGCCGGCACCGCGTCCGCGACCACCGACGCCCGGTTCGACGTCGCCGAGGGCACCATGACCTTCTGCCTGACGCCCGAGGTGCAGAACACGTTCGACGAGGCCGGCCTGAAGCTGGTCGCGATCGAGCCCGCCGCGCAGGCCGACACCCTCGGCCACCAGTGCGTGGTGCTGCCGGTCACCGGTCGGGCGGACCTGGACATGGCCGAGTCCGACCTGCGCTTCGAGGGCGGCTTCGCGATCCAGGGGCCGGACGAGCGGGAACTGTCCTTCGGCGAGTTCCGCGCGGAGACCGACGAGGGTGCGCTGGTCAGCTACGCCAAGGCGCAGGGCCGCGACGACGAGATCGAGTTCTTCGCCCGGCCGCTCGGGAACTCCACCGTCGAGCCGTCGACGGACCCGTTCGCCCTCCGCACGGCCGGCCCGATCGCCGGCACCGAGTCCGTGCACCAGGAGTTCGAGTACGCGTTCGGCTCCGCGGTGGTCGAGCCCGGGACGGAGTGGCTGCAGAGCGTGCTCGGCCTCCAACTCGCCGCGGTCTGATCAGCCCCGGCTGAAGGCCACCGTCCGATCAGCCCCACACGACGGCCGGGTCTGATCAGCCCCGGAACACGGCCACGGTCGCCGTGCCCGGGTCCACCTCGGTGTACCCGGCGTCCCGCACGACGACCGTGCCCGGCCGGGCCAGCAGCGCGTCCCACTCCTCCGGCGAGGGCGTCCGAACCGCGCAGCGGTAGTCCACTGCCGCCCACTCCTTCAACTCCTCCTCGGACAGCGTGGGCGCGAGCAGCATCGACGCGTGCCCGACCTGGGCCGCCGCCTTGCCCGCGGTCATCTCCACCCGAGGGTTCAGCCACAGCTCGTACGCGCCGGCGGGCACGGGACCAGGCTCGTCCACCGGCAGCTCGCTGCCCGAGATCTGCAACCGGGACAGCTCCTTGGGCAGGTCCCCCACCCGCCCCGGCACGAACGCCCGCACCTCCGCCCCGCCCACGGTGATCGTCACCCCGGGCAGCGCCTGCACGGCCTCCCAGTGCGCCCCGCGCGCCCGCCGCGACACCTTCCGGATGCGACCGCGCACCCACGCCACGACCTCGTCGTGCCACTCGCCGCCGGGCTCGGACCGCGGGTCCAGGCACACGGCGATCGCGGCGGCAGCGGCGGCCTCCAGCACGTCCGTGCGGCACGGCGGGGACGTCCGCTCGATGCGCAGCACCATCGGCATGGCTCGCACAGCCGCCGGGTCTTCTTCGTCGGTCGTGTAGTGCCGGTCCACCAGCATCTTCAGGATCTCGTTCACAGGCGCACGGCCTCCAGCCCGTCGGCGGCGTCCGCGGCCTCGACCTCGGCACGCGTCACACCCAGCACGAACAGCACCGCGTCCAGGAACGGGTGCGACAACGCCGTGTCGGCGACCTCCCGCAGCGCGGGCTTGGCGTTGAACGCGATACCGAGCCCGGCCGTGCCCAGCATGTCGATGTCGTTGGCCCCGTCGCCCACGGCCACGGTCTGCGCCAGCGGCACGCCCTCCTGCTCGGCGAACCGCCGCAGCGCCACCGCCTTGCCCGGCCGGTCCACGATGTCGCCCACCACACGACCGGTGAGCTTGCCGTCCACGACCTCCAGCTCGTTGGCCGCGCAGAAGTCCAGGCCCAGGTCGTCCACCAGGGACTTGATCACCCGCGTGAACCCGCCGGACACCACACCCGCCCGGAACCCGAGCCGCTTCAACGTCCGGACCGTCGTGCGCGCGCCCGGCGTCAGCTCCAGCGAGCCCGCGACCTCGTCCAACACGGACTCGTCCAAGCCCTCCAGCAACGCCACCCGGCGGCGCAGCGACTCGGCGAAGTCCAGCTCCCCGCGCATCGCGGCCTCGGTGATCTCGCGGACCTGCGGCTCGACGCCCACGTGCGCCGCCAGCATCTCGATGACCTCGCCCTGGATGAGCGTGGAGTCCACGTCGAACACGACCAGCCGCTTGGCCCGCCGCTGCAACCCGGCCCGCTCGACGGCGATGTCCAGGTCCACCCGCACGGACACCTCGGCCAGCGCCTCGCGCAGCGCCGCATCCGCGCCCGCGGTGTCGTCGGCGACCGAAACGCGCAGCTCAAGGCCGGTGACCGGGTAGTCGGCGACACCCCGGATCGCGTCGATGTTCACGCCCAGCGACGCCAGCCGCCGCGCCACCTCGGTGAACGCCCGCGCGGTCACCGGGCGCCCGAGCAGGATCACGACGTGGCTGGACTCCAGCCGCGCGGTCCGCTTCGAGTCGGCCCCGATCTCCACCTCGACGTGCATGGACACCGTGGCCATCGCCTGCTCGACGGCCTCCTGGAGCCCCTCCGGGTCGTGCGCGGCGGACACCAGCACACCCAGCACCAGCCGACCCCGGATGACGACCTGCTCGACGTCCAGGACGTCCACGCCGTGCCTGGTCAGCACCGCGAACAGCACGGACGACACGCCGGGCTTGTCCGGACCGGTGACCGTGATCAGGACGGGCGTCGCGCCGGGATTGCTCACTGGTGGCTCCTCTGCCAGACAGCGAGAGCCCCGACCACCGCGAACGGCGATCGGGGCTCGTCGTTGAACCTGACCTGAAGGTTACCGGTGGTCGGGGTGCTCCGACTCCGACGCTGTGCCCGACTGCACAGCCTTGCCCGCCAGCTCCGACGGCGCCTTGCCCGCCTGCTCGTGCGGGATGGCCTTGCCGGTGAACGTGACGTGCGCCTCTTCGTGCAGCCGCTCGATCATGTGCGGGTAGTGCAGCTCGAAGGCCGGGCGGACGGAGCGGATGCGCGGCAGCTCGGTGAAGTTGTGCCGCGGCGGCGGGCACGAGGTCGCCCACTCCAGGGAGTTGCCGAAGCCCCACGGGTCGTCCACGGTCACGGTCTCGCCGTACCGGTAGGACTTGAACACGTTCCAGATGAACGGCAGCGTCGACGCGCCCAGGATGTAGGCGCCGATCGTGGAGATCGTGTTCAGCGTGGTGAAGCCGTCGGACGGCAGGTAGTCGGCGTACCGGCGCGGCATGCCCTCGTTGCCCAGCCAGTGCTGCACGAGGAAGGTCGCGTGGAAGCCCAGGAACGTGGTCCAGAAGTGCAGCTTGCCCAGCGGCTCGTCCAGCATCCGGCCGGTGATCTTCGGGAACCAGAAGTAGATGCCGGCGAAGGTCGCGAACACGATCGTGCCGTAGAGCACGTAGTGGAAGTGGGCGACCACGAAGTACGTGTCGGACACGTGGAAGTCGATCGCGGGGGCCGCGAGGAGCACACCGGACAGACCGCCGAAGAGGAAGGTCACGATGAAGCCGATGCTGAACAGCATGGGCGTCTCGAAGGTGAGCTGCCCCTTCCACATCGTGCCGATCCAGTTGAAGAACTTGATGCCGGTCGGCACGGCGATCAGGAACGTCATGAAGGCGAAGAACGGCAGCAGCACCGCGCCGGTGGCGTACATGTGGTGCGCCCACACGGCCACGGACAGCGCCGCGATGCCCAGGGTGGCGTAGACCAGGCCGTTGTAGCCGAAGATCGGCTTGCGGCTGAACACCGGGAAGATCTCCGACACGATGCCGAAGAACGGCAAGGCGACGATGTAGACCTCGGGGTGGCCGAAGAACCAGAACAGGTGCTGCCACAGGATCACGCCGCCGTTGGCGGGGTCGAACACGTGGGCGCCCAGGTGCCGGTCGGCCAGCAGGCCCAGCAGCGCGGCGGTCAGGATCGGGAACGCCAGCAGCACCAGGACCGAGGTGACCAGGATGTTCCAGGTGAAGATCGGCATCCGGAACATGGTCATGCCGGGCGCGCGCAGGCACACCACGGTGGTGATCATGTTGACCGCGCCGAGGATGGTGCCCAGACCACCGATGACCAGGCCGGAGATCCACAGGTCGGCGCCCGCGCCGGGCGAGTGGATGGCGTTGCTCAGCGGCGTGTAGGCGAACCAGCCGAAGTCGGCCGCGCCACCGGGCGTGATGAAGCCCGCCATCACGATGAGGCCGCCGAACAGGTACAGCCAGTAGGAGAACGCGTTCAGGCGCGGGAACGCCACGTCCGGGGAGCCGATCTGCAGCGGCAGGACGAAGTTGGCGAAGCCGAACACGATCGGGGTCGCGTAGAGCAGCAGCATCACCGTGCCGTGCATGGTGAACAGCTGGTTGAACTGCTCCTGGCTGAGGAACTGCATCCCGGGACGGGCCAGCTCGGTCCGCATCAGCATGGCCATCGCGCCGCCCACCATGAAGAAGGCGAACGAGGTGACCAGGTACATGATCCCGATCTGCTTGTGGTCCGTGGTGCGGAACATCCGCAGCAGGAACGAACCCTTGACCGCCTCGCGAGTCCCGAAGGGCCGCGTTGCGATCGGCTGCGGGGCTACGGCCGTCACGGTGCCTCCTGCACTTCTTCTGGTTCTGGCGTAGGCCTGGGGGCAGGCCTTGTCGGATCGTAGACGGACCGGTTCAGCGCGGTGCTCTTGGGCCGGTCCCTGGATCAAATGAGGTAGTGCACGTCACAGGCTGTCGGACCTCGTGACGATGGCCCGCCCCGCGAGCGGGACGGGCCATCGGGGCTCTACCTCGTGCGGACTAGCGCTTGATGAGGCCGCGCAGCTTGGGGCTCGCGACGAACGCGGCACCCGCGGCGACCAGGGCGAGGCCGACGATGAGCAGCCAGGACGAGCCGAAGCCGGTGCTGGCCAGGTTGTCGTTGTTCGAGCCTGCCGCGGCGGCCGAGGTGGTCGTGGCGGTCACCGACGTCGTGTCACCGGTGCCGGGCGACGTGGTCGTGGCCTCCGTGGTGGTGGTCGCCGTCGCGTCGGTGGTGGTGGTCGTGGTCGTCGTCGTGGTGGTGTCCTTCTCCACGCAGATGAACCAGTGGCTGAGGCCGGCCGGCTTGCCGCTCGACGCCAGGGGCGAGTGCAGGTCGAGCCACGGCAGGTCGCCGAGCGGCTCGATCTCCAGCTCCGCCGGCGGGTCGACGAAGTAGCGGTTGGCCTCGTTGCTGCCCTTCACGAACACCGCGACGATCTTGTAGCCCTCGGGGTGGGCCGTGATGTCGATGTAGGTGCCGTCGGAGGTGTAGATGCCCTCCGGCGCGACCATCTCGTCACCCGGCAGGTCGGCCGCCGCGCACCCGTTGCCGTCCTGGCCGAAGTCGATGTTCTTGCCGGTGTAGACCCAGGCGCGGTCGTCACCGGGGTCGGCGGCGGTCTGGGCGGGCGCGGCGGTGGCGGCGGTGGCGAGCAGGCCGGTCGTGACGGTCGTCACGGCGAGGAGAGCTGCTGCTCCGAGCAGGCGGCGGGCCGTCTGGCGCATGGTTGTACTCCGGCAGGGTGTCGAGGGCTGACGGTGGGCATCAAACTCCACCACTCGCCCCCCTATCGGGTTAGGACGATCGGGCGATACGGGTTGGCGTCAATTCGTTATGCGCCCGTGCCCCGGGTTGCGCCGATCGGCCTATTCGGACGTCCCTTGTGGTGCGAAAACCCTTCACTTCCGCTGGTGGCGGGTCCTTTTACCGAACCCGAACGCGCACGGCGGTCCGAACGCGACCGGCGCGTGCCACGATTCGCGCCGTGCAACCCGAGGGCCGTGGGCTGGTGCTGGTCGTGGAGGACGAGCGGGCGATCGCCGAGTTGGCGACGCTCTACCTCAAGCGCGACGGGTTCGGGGTGCACGTCGAGACCGACGGCCACGCGGCGCTCGCTGCCGTGCGGCGGCTCAAGCCGGTCGCCGTGCTGCTGGACGTCGGGTTGCCGGGCATGGACGGGGTCGAGGTGTGCCGCGCGTTGCGTGCGGCGGGTGACTGGACGCCCGTGCTGTTCGTGACCGCCCGTGACGACGAGGTCGACCGCGTGCTCGGGCTGGAGCTGGGCGCGGACGACTACGTGACCAAGCCGTTCAGCCCGCGTGAGCTGGTCGCCCGGGTTCGGACCGTCCTGCGGCGCGGCACCCCGCAGACCACCTCCGTGCACGTCCTGGGCCGCGTCAAGCTCGACACCGACCGCCGGCGGGTGTGGGTGGACGACGCCGAAGTGGCGCTGACCTCGACCGAGTTCGACCTGCTCGCCCACCTGATGCGCCACCCGGGCCGCGTGTTCGCCCGGGAGCAGCTGCTCAGCGCGGTCTGGGGGTACGCGGCGGCGGCCGGGACGCGGACCGTCGACGTGCACGTGGCCCAGCTGCGCGCCAAACTCGGCGACCCGAACCCGATCCGCACCGTGCGCGGGGTCGGTTACTCGGCGGAGGCGTCATGAGCACCAGCGCCGCGGGCACCAACGCCGTGAGCACCAGCGCCGCGGGTACCAGCGCCGCGACCAAGCCCGCGACGACCAGCCGCAGGACGAGCCTGGCCTTCCGGATCACCGCGTTGTGCCTGGCGGTGGCCGGGGTGGCGGTGATCGTCGCCGGGCTGGTGTCCGCGCGGCTGGTGCTCAGCGCGTCCCGGGACGTGGCCCGCGCGTCGCTGTCCGACCAGGCCGACGTGGTCACCGAGCAGCTCGGCGAGATGGGGCGCAACGCCCGGCTCCGCGTGGTCGAGGTGTTGCGCGGGCAGGACATCCAGGTGGTCGCCATCGGTCCCGGCGGCAAGCTCGTCGGCGACCCGCAGGCGGTGCGGGCGGTGCGGCAGGCCGGTGGCAGGTCGGGCACGGTCGGCAACCTGCTGGTCGAGGTGCGGTCGAACGTCGCCCTGGTCCAGCCCGCGGACAACGCCGGCACCGGCCGCCAGCTCATCCGCAACATCCTGTTCGCGCTGGGTGTCGGCCTGCTGGTGGCGGCCGTGGCCGGGTTCCTGCTGGGCAAGCTGGTCGCCCGGCCGCTGCGCGAGACCGCGAACGTCGCCCAGACCATGAGCACCGGCCGCCGCGACCTGCGCGCCCCCGAGCACGGGCCCGCCGAGGTGGCCGAGGTGGGCGGCGCGGTGAACGCCCTGGCCGACGCCCTGGCCCGCAGCGAGGCCCGGCAGCGCGAGTTCCTGCTGTCGGTCTCCCACGAGCTGCGCACACCCCTCACCGCCGTCACGGGCTTCGCCGAGTCGCTGGCCGACGGCGTGGTCTCCGGCGACGACGTCCCGCGCGTCGGCCGCACCATCGGCGAGGAGGCCCACCGGCTGGACCGCCTGGTCACGGACCTGCTGGACCTGGCCCGCCTGGGCGCCGACGACTTCCGCGTGGACCTGGTGGACGTGGACCTGCGCGACCTGGTCTCCTCCGCCGCCGAGGTCTGGCACGCCCGCTGCGCGGCCAAGGGCGTGGACTTCCGCCTGGACCTGCCCACCACCCCGGTCCCGGCCCACACCGACCCCCGCCGCCTGCGCCAGGTCCTGGACGGACTCCTGGAGAACGCCCTGCGCCTGACCCCACCCGGACGGCCGATCGTGCTCGCCCTGAGCGACGTCCTCCAGGTGCGCGACGGAGGCCCCGGGCTGTCCGAAGAGGACTACCGGATCGCGTTCGAACGCGGTGCCCTGCACGCGAAGTACGAGCGCTCCCGCCCGGTGGGCACGGGCGTCGGCCTGGCCCTGGTGCACGGCCTGGTGACCAAGCTCGGCGGCACCATCACCGCCGGCCCCGCGCCGGAGGGTGGCGCGGCTTTCACCGTACAGTTGCCCCATGCTGGAAGCGTTGTGGGACAAGGCGGTCCAGACCCTGGGCGGACGGCCGGGCACGGCGGGTGACCTCGCCGCCAGGTACGCCGAACCCCACCGCGCCTACCACGACACCGACCACGTCCTGGCCGTGGCGAGGGACGTGGCCGACCTCGCCGCCCACCGCACGGAAAGAGACCGGGCGGTCCTCACCCTGGCTGCCCTGGCCCACGACGTCGTCTACGACGGTCGCCCCGGCGAGGACGAGCGCAACAGCGCCGAGTGGGTCCGTGAGCGCTTGGAAGAGGCCGGAGTCGACCCCGAACCGGTCGTGGCCCTGGTCCTGGCCACCATCGACCACACCGCCACCGACGAACTGACCGCGCTGCTCATGGACGCCGACCTGGCGATCCTGGCTGCGGACCCGGAGGCGTACGAGCGCTACCGGCAAGCCGTCCGCCGCGAGTACGCCCACGTGACCGACGAAGCCTGGCGAGCGGGCCGCGGTCAGGTCCTGGAGTCCCTGCACGAACGCGACCCGCTCTACCGCACGCCGCGGGCCCGAGCCCGGTGGGAGGCCCGCGCCAAGGCCAACCTCGCCGCCGAACTGGCGGGCCTCAGCGAGCTGCGGTGATCTCGTCGAAGGTCGGGAACGACTTCGCGATCTCGCTGCCGGTGAAGTTGCCCACCCAGCCGTCGTCGTCGTGGAAGAACCGGATCGACACGTAGTCCGGCCGCGTGCCCATGTCGAACCAGTGCGTGGTGTTCTTGGGGACGCTGAGCAGGTCCCCCGCCTCGCACAGGATCGCGTACACGCGCTCCTTCACGTGCAGGTAGAAGATCCCGGACCCGCGCGCGAAGAACCGGTCCTCGTCGTCGTCGTGCGTGTGCTCGGCCAGGAACTTCTGCCGGGCCTGCGCCGCCGACGCCAGCCACTCGGGGTCGTCCGAGGGGGTCATCTCCATGGCGTCGACCAGGATGTAGCCCTCGGACTCGGTGACCCGCGCGACCCGGTCGCGGTAGGCCTCCAGGGCGTTCTCCTTGGTCACGCCCGGGATCACGGGCCATTGCTCGTAGCGCACGCCGAGCTGCTTGAGCTCGTCGGCGATCTCGACCGGGTCGGAGGTGCGCACCAGCACGGTCCCGGGGTCGGTGTCCGGCCAGACGGTCAGCAAGGTCATCGCCTTTCCCTCCTCGTCTCCACCTTGAAGCGCAGCAGCCACTCCAGGCACTCCAGCCGGTGGCGGGCCTGGTGCAGGTCGTCGCCCCACACGTACACGCCGTGCCGGGCCACGATGAGGGCCGGCACGTCCTTGCGGAAGCTGGCCTCGAAGGCGTCACCCAGCACGCGCATGTCCTGGCTGTTCGCCACGACCGGGATGGTGACCACGTCGTCGTGGGCCTGTCGCCCGAAGCCCTTGAGCATCTCCAGGTCGCGCAGCTCCACGCCCTCGGGCCAGAACTCGGCGGCGACCACGGGGGCCAGCGCGTGCACGTGGACCACGGCGCCGGCACCGGCCACGGCCGCGATCCGGCCGTGCAGGCCGGCCTCGGCGGACGGGACGCGGACCGGGTCCTCGGTCTCGCCGTGCTCGTCGATGATGACGACGTCGTCGGGCGTCAACTCGCCCTTGTCCTTGCCGCTGATGGTGACCGCGAGCCGCAGCGGGTCGCGGTCCACGACCACGGACAGGTTGCCGGACGTGCCGCGCATCCACCCCATCGCGGTGAACCGGGCGCACTCGGCGGCCAGCGCCTCGCCGGGGGTCACAGCGCGCTCACCGTCTTGTGCGGACCGAAGTCCGCGTCGCCGTAGGGCTCGCCGGGGCGGGCCACGCCCACGGTCTGCCAGCCGGCCTCGGCGGCGGCGTGCAGCTCGGCCGGGACGTCCGAGTAGAAGGTGATGTCGTTGGACCCCAACGCTTCCGCGATCTTGCGGTATGACGCCGCCTCGCGCTTGGGGCCGGCGTTGACGGTGTCGAAGTGGTGCTCGAACAGGCCGCGCAGGTCGCCTTCGGTGGTGTGGCCGAAGAACGCGACCTGGCCCGCGACCGACCCCGACGAGAAGACCGCGAGCTTCACGCCGTCCTCGTGCCACTGGCGCAGGGCGGGCACGACGTCCGGGAAGAACTCCGCGACCAGATCACCGTTGGCGTATCCCTGCTGCCAGATCAGGCCCTGCAAGGTCTTGAGCGGCGTGACCTTCTGGTCGGCGTCCATCCACCCGTGCAGGACCCGCACCAGCTCGTCCGTGCCACCGTCCACACCGGACAGTTCGCGGATCTGGGCGACGGCCTGCACCACGGCCGGGTCGTCGGCGTGGTCGTCGATCCACGGACCCAGGCGCGGCCGGGCGTAGTCGTAGAGGGTGACCAGCACCTGGTCCGTGGCGGACAGGGTGCCTTCGATGTCGAGCACGACCCACTCAGTCATGAACGTCCTTGCTGTCGTAGTACTCCGCGAGCCGGTCGGGAGCGTACGCGCCGCGGTCGGTGACCACGGTCGTGACGAACCTCGGCGGGGTCACGTCGAACGCCGGGTACCAGCCCCGGACCCGGTCGGTGGCGGTGCGGCGGCCCAGCGTGTGCAGGACCTCGTCACCGGGGCGGTACTCGATCGGCACGTCGGCGGCGGTGGGCGCGAGCCGGTCCGGTGCCTGGACGAGGGCCAGGAACGGCACCTCGAAGGCGTGCGCGGCGACGGCGAGCCCGAGCGTGCCGACCTTGTTGACCACGTGGCCGTCCATGGTGACCCGGTCGGCGGCGGTGACCAGCACGTCCACCTGCTTCTCGGCGAACGCCGCCGCGCCCATGCCGTCGGTGATGAGCGTGGTCTCCACGCCCATCTCGGCGAGGGTCTCGGCGGTCAGGCGCGCGCCCTGGAGGTACGGGCGGGTCTCCGTGCAGAAGAACCGCAAACGTTTGCCGGCCTGCTGGGCGGCCTTCACCGTCTCGGTCAGGTACAGGTCGGCCCAGCAGTGCGTCAGGACCGTGCCCTCGTCGGGCAGGAGGGCGGCGGTGTGCTCGCCCAACGCCCGGCTGCGGGACCGGTAGCGCTCGTCGCCCTGCCGTGCGCCCTCCAGCGCGCCCGCCTCCAGGTCTTCAGCCTGATCGACGGCCGCCAGGACCGCCGCCACCGCCTTGCGCAGGGCGTTGTTCGTGCGGCGGGTCTCGACCAGGAGCTTCCCGGCCCGTTCGAGGTGCTCACGGCCCTGGTCGCGGGGCAGGTCGCGGGCTTCGCGGGCGGCCAGGACCATGCCGTAGAGGGTGGCGAAGTAGGGGCCGGAGGACTGGGTGACCATGTCCTCGATGGCCTTGGCGACCTCGGCGACCGTCGTACACCGCACCCACGTCCGCTCGAACGGGAAGTTGCGGCGGTCGAGGATGAGCACGCCGTCGTCGTCGAGGCGGACGCTGTTCGCGAGTACCGGCTCCATCAGCTGTACCCGGTGAAGGGGGCGCGCTCGCCGGTCAGGTAGTACGCGCCGAGCTCGCGTGCCTTGTAGGACACGGGGTCGTGCAGGGTGAGGGTGCGGGCGTTGCGCCAGAACCGGTCGAACGCGTACCCGGCGGCCGTCGCCCGCGCACCGCACAGCTCGAAGACCTTGCTGGTGGTGTGGTTGGCGACCTTGGTGGAGACGACCTTGGCCGACGTGATCCGGGCGGCGGCGGCGGCGCGCTGCTCGGCGGTGAGGTCGGCTGCCTCGCTGGCTTCGCGCAGGGCTTCGGAGGCGGCGTCGGCGAGCAGGCCGGCGGCCTCGACGTCGGCGACCAGCTCGCCGTAGGTGGCGAGGATGTACGGGTCGGCGGTGGCGGTGTCCACGCCCGAGAGGAACCAGGGGCGGGTGGTGGTGCGGGTGTACTGGGCGGCCTCGGCCAGCGCGCCCTCGGCGAGGGCCACGTAGAGCTGGGCGAGGACGAGCTGGAAGCCGATCGCGGCCAGCGACTGGCGCGGGCTGTGCTCGTCGTGGCCGCCCAGGACCCGGTCCGCGGGGACCTCGACGCGGTCGAACGTCACGCCGCCGCTGGCGGTGAGGCGCTGGCCGATGTTGTCCCAGTCACCGTGGTAGGTGATGCCGGGGGACTTCGCGTCGAGGGTGAAGGTGACCTTGCCGCCGGTGTCCGTGCGGGTGGCGCTGACCACCAGCCGGTCCGCGACCGACGCGCCGGTCGCGAACGTCTTGCGCCCGCTGACCACGAACCCGCCGTCCACCGGTTCGAGCTGGAGCGCGGCGTCGAGCGGGTTGCTGACCCCCGCCCAGAACAGGTCGTCAGCCTCTTCCCGGACGGGCTTGCCGAACAGCCCCCGGCGCCAGACCTGGAGGTAGTGGTACCCGAGCAGGTGCCCGACGTTGCCGTCCGCGGCCCCGACGACCCGGGTGACGGCCTGCTGCGTCCCCCAGTCCCGAACCGACAACAACCCGGACCGCCGCAACACGTCCACCTCGGCCACCGGCTCGGCCCCCGCACGATCCCGCTGCGCGGCGTCCAGCCGCAACCCGGCGGCCAACTCGTCGGCGACGGTCAGCCACTTCTGCCGACCATCGTTGCTAGTCATCCACTGCCTCCACGCTCGTACCTCCAGCCAACCGAGCCTAATAGCCGCCGGCCGACCGTCACTGAGCGTTCCGCCACATGGACACCGGGCGCAACCGGGTCAGGCGCGGCTCCCGGGCACGTAGTCGGCGCATCCGTCCAGGTCGAGGGCCTTCAGCACCTGCGGTACGTCGGAAATGGGCTCCCCGAGCCCCCGCACGAACGCGCGCCACCGCTCACGGTCGGTCCGCAGGGCCTGCAAGTACCGCACGCACAGGCGCGGCGAGATGGCGTCGCACACCTTGCGCGCGGCGCGCAGGGCCACGTCCATCCGGTAGGTCAACCGCTCCGGCACCGGCTCGCCCTTGTCACCCCGCACGCCCGCGCGCACCCTGGTCAGGATCTCGTCGATCAGGTCCCGCCGCGCCCGCAGGAAGCCCCGCCAGTAGCCGATGTTCGTCGACTCGGGGTACCGGTCCTCGTCCAGCAGCGCGAAGACGCCTTCGGCGAGCGTGTCCCCGAACTCCTCGGCCCGGGCGCGAGTGTCGTTCGCGTACGGGTCGTACGGCTTCTGCTCCACCGAGCCGACCAGCGCCGAACCGCGCAGGCCCTGGTCGTCGAGCAGGAAGAACCAGTCCTCGTTGTAGATGGTCGGGAAGAACGACTCCGTCGACTCCCGCCCGACCACCAGCGCGCCGCCGCCGATGAACGTGCCCTGCTTGCCGCCGGTCTCGCGGTTCGCGTGGCAGACGACCGAGTTGTCCGGGAACCCGCCGACGTGCAGACCCACCGCCGACACCGATCCCGTCAGCGCGCCAGCGGCCAGCTCGAGGTCCTCCGGGATGGGCACGGTGATGTCGTCGTCCAGGAAGGCGATCCGCCGCCACGCCATCAGGCGGGCGATCACCAGGCCGAGGTTGCGCTTGAGGCTGGTGTCGGTGCGCCGGTCGAAGTCCGTGCCCGCCAGCAACCGGGTCGTCTCGAAGTCGGGCAGGAGGTCCGGGCGCAGCGCGGTGATGTCGACCACGACCAGGTCCAAGCCGGCCGCGAGCTGTTTCGTCGCTTCGGGGTCGGCCGCGCCGCTGCACAGCACCACGAGGGTGCTGCCCAGCCGCCGGGCCAGGGAGACGGCCTCCGCCAGGAAACCCGGCTCCCGGTTGGTCGGGACGATGATGGCGTCCACCCGGGCACGGGCGGGCGAGTCGACGGCCGTCAGCAGGCGGTCGTGCGAGTCGTGGTGCTCGGGGACCAGGTGGTGGTCCTCGGCCTGGTGCTCGGCGGCCTGGTGGTGCTCCTCGGCCACCGACGCGGTGGTGTTCAACCCTGGCCCTCCGGCCATTCGTAGAGTCGGGACTCGGGCAGGTTCCAGTCCGGTGTGACCACCCGCCCGTTCACCACGGTGACCCGCGTCAGCACGCTGTACGCGTCCAGCCCGGCGAAGGTCTTGCGCAGGTACTCCGCGTTGCGGTCGCGGAACCTCTCGTCGGTGAGGGCACGCACCGCGCCGAGGGTTCCCCGGCCGTACATGCCGTTGCAGATCGTCACCGTCCGCTTGTGGTTGAACGGGTTCGGTCCGCGGTAGAAGTGCGCGATGTCCTCGTGCAGCACTTCACGTTCACCGAGGGTGCCCAGCTTGGGGGCGAACACGCGCTCCTCGCCCCCTTGGACGACGACGAACCCGCCCGACTCGGACTCGTCGTGCCTGGTGACCTGCCGCACCGGCAGGTCCGTCCGGTCCAGCAGCTCCCGCGTGACGACGTTCCAGTCGACGCCGCCGAGCAGCACCAGGTGCGAGGTGTAGTCGTCCGGCGCGAGGGCGGACGCGGTGCGGAAGTGCACCCGGCTGCGGGGGTTGAGCGCGCGGATGTGGCCGTGCAGCTCGATGAGCGCGTCCAGGTCGGCGTAGGTGTAGAGCTCGACGTAGTCCGGCTTGGAGGGGTCCGCGTACGGCATCTGGTCGCGCATCGCCTTGGGCAGTTGGGCGACGACGATGGTGATGTTGTTGCGGTCCGGGAAGTACCAGAAGTCGTTGCGACCGGCACGGTCCACGTCGGACGACAGCCCGATGTCCTGCCGCACGGCCTGGGCGCGCAACGCGGTCAACTCGGCCAGCAACTCCTCGCGCCGCTGCAGCTCCTCGGGGGTGAGTTCGTCCAGCGGGAGCAGGCGGTAGGGGTAGCGGACCACGGACCGGCGGGTCGCGAAGAAGGTGGCGTAGGCAGCGAGCCTGCTCAGGGGCGGAGCCTTGGGGTGCGTGCGACTTTCCCACGAGGACAACAACGGCACGCTGGCCCGCTTCTCGGCACTGAACGCATCCGCAAGGTCACTTTGCGTGATCACCACGTCGGGCCACTGCCCTTCACGCAACGCCCGAAGGCGGTGCGCCAGCGCAAAGGTGTCACCTGAACCGACCACGTCGCCCGCGCCCTTCAGTTAACTTCAGCATACACAAGCTGAAGAGCGCAACATACACGATGACCGGCCGGGGAACGACCCGGAAAGCACGCAGTATTGCGGTGCGGGCGGCAAGGACAGGCGGCGACGCTGCACAGAAATGGCGGCCGCAGTGCGGCGGTGGCGGCGGTGGCCGTGGTGCGGCGGGTGGCGACGCTGCGGCGGTTGCGGCGCTGCGGCGGCGGAAACCGGCAGCGGCGGTGGCAGTGGCAGTGGCAGTGGCAGCGGAAACCGGCAGCGGCGGTGGCAGTGACGTTGCGGTGGCGGCAGTGGCGGCGGCGGTGACGTTGCAGCGGTGGTGGTGGCGGCGGTCGCGGCGGCGGCGGCAGTGGCGGCGGCGGCCGTGGGCGGCGAGCGAGTGGGGCGGCGGTGGTACAGCGGTGGTGGCGGGGCCGGGATGGCGTGCCAGGTAGGCGCGAGTGTCCCTCCATTGCACCTCTTGTCAGGCACAACACCCAGCTCTACTCTGAACTTGCTGGAGTTCAGTTAAAACTTCAGTGAGCGAAGTGAAGTTCAGCCCAGGAAGCCATCCGGGGGTAGCCATGAACACGCTCACCGCTTTAGCTCAGTCCGCCGCTCAAGCCGCAGCCCAAGCCGCAGCTCAGTCCGCCGAGACCACCGAGTGGACCCCACTGGTCCTCATCCTCCTCATGGGTGCGATGGCGCTGGTCCTGGGCATGGCCCGGCTGCTGCGCCGCCTGCTCGGCATGCTCACCAAAGTCCTGCTCTCGGCCGGCGCAGCCATGACCGGGATCGCCACGATGCTCGCCATGTGCACGGCACTGACCACTCTCGTCCTGGTGTACGCCCGCTGAACCCCGGGCCACGCCCGCTGAACCGACGGGTGCGACGCGGCCCCTTCGACTACGGTGTGCGGGCCTGCACCGAAGGGGGAGTCGCACGATGGACGTGTCCCGCAGATCGTTCTCCGGGGGGACCGCCGTCGCGGTGGGTGTCGCCGCGATCCCGGGGACGACCGCGCTCGGCGAGCACCTGGCGCCGAGTCCGCACCGGACGTCCACACCGCACCTGCTGGAAGCCGAGCAGCTCGTCTCCTACCTCTCCCTGCCGACGTGCCCGCTGACCAACAACCGGTACAAGACCCCCGACCAGCCCAACATCGTGACCTGGGGCTCGCCCGGGGACGCGACGACCTGGGTCAACCAGAGCCAGTGCGCCTCCTTCCAGACCGCCGTGCTCAAGCGCACCTACAAGTGGGCCACCTCGAAGTTCTTCGCCACCCACTTCGGGCTGGCCAGCCCGTTCGCCCGCGACTACCAGGCCGCGTTCGCCCGCGACGACGTGCCGCACTTCCAGCGCATCACCCGGGTCGCCGACCTGCGGCCCGGTGACCTGGTGGCCATCGACTACGACAACGCCCAGGACACCAACACCGGCCACATCGTCATGGTCCGCTCGCTGCGCGGCACCTACGTGGCACCCTCCGGCGGCCTGAACTTCCCCGGCGAGACCCAGTACGCGGTCGAGGTCGTCGACTGCACCGCCGAACCGCACGGCCTGCACGGCGTGGGCAGCTACTTCGCGTTCCCGGACAGCCGCATCTTCAACGCGACGGCCGCCACCGACGGCGCGGGCTTCGGCCACATGATGTTCTACGCCTCGGACGAGACCGGCGAGTTCACCCGCTACCGCTGGAGCGTGAACACCAACTCGGCGGGCACCTACACCCTCGCCGAACGGCCCCTCTCCGCCGCTCGGATCGTCTGAGGTCCAACGCAGCAGCTAGCGAGAACGCCCACCCAGCAGGGCCACACCACCCAGCACGACCACCACCGTCAACACGACGACCCCGGTCCGGAACCCACCCGCGCTGTCCGCCGCCACCACCAACGCGGCGACCGCCGGCCCCACCGTGGACCCGATCATCCGGGCGGTCGCGCTCACACCGCCCGCCGCGCCGGCCATGCCCTCCGGCGCCAGGGACATCAGCAGCGCGTTGATGGCCGCGTTGAACAACCCCTGCCCCACCCCCATGACCGCCAACCGCCACGACAGGTCCACCAGGCCGGTCACCGGCGGCAGCAACAGCAGCAGACCCACCACGGTCACCACCACCCCCGCCAAGGCCACCAGCCAAGCCCCGTACCGGTCGGCCAACGACCCCGCCACCGCCGACAGCACACCCACCCCGGCCACGAACACCAGCAGCACCACACCGACGTCCTCCGGCGACCCACCCAGCACATCGGTCACGAAGTACGGCACCAGCAGGAACAGCAGCCCGCCGGACATGGTCACCAACGTCAGCGTCAACAGCGGCAAGGCGAACACCCGCCGCCGCACCAACCCCAACACCGGCCGGGACGAAGGCAGCCGCCCCCACAGCACCGCGAGTACCACGGCCACCGCCACCAGCCACACCATGTCCTCGAAAGCCAGCAACAGCGCCGTGATCGCCCCGCCCAACAAGAGAACCTCGAGCCACAACCCCCGGTCGGGACCAACCAGCCCCCGGCCGTCGCCCCGCAACGACCGAATCCCCAGCCACAGCGCCACGACCAGCACCGGCAGCTTCATCAGGAACACCGACCGCCACCCCAGCGCCCCCGCCATCACCCCGCCCAGCGGCGCGCCGGCCAACCCGCCCACGGTCATGATCGTGATGACGTACCCGATCGCCCGCCCCCGCGCGGCCGGCTCGACCGCCGCGACCACGATCGGCATGTACGCGGCCAGCACCAACGCCGCCGCCACTCCTTGCAACACCCGTCCGGCCAGGAGCACCCAGAACACCGGCGCGAACGCCGTCACCGCGCTGGCCACCCCGATCCCCGCCAGGGCCAGCAGGAACGCGAGCCGCACGTCGATGCGGTCCACCCACCGCCCCGCCGGGATCGCGATAGCCGCCATCGGCAGCGTGTACCCCAGCAGCACCCACGCCGTCGCCCCCGGCCCGACCCCCAGCTCCGCGCCCAGGCTGGGCAGCGCGACCGCCGCCACCGTCATCTCCGTGGTGACCACCAGCATCGCCAGCGCGAGGGTCACCACCGGCGTCCACCTGGTCTTGACCTGCACGTTCGTCGTCATGCTCGCCAGCAAACCGGTCCGCGCGCCCGCGGCGAATCAGTCACGCGACCGGTCGCGCGGGCAAGCAACGGACAGCGCGCACACCAGTCACGTGACAGATGCCCGCCCGGTCGACCGGCTCCTAACTTCGGTGCCACCACCGAGGAGGGAATGGGACATGATCAAGCTCGCGGTCATCGTCGGCAGCACCCGCAGCGGCCGGTTCGCGCCGGTCGTGGCGAACTGGTTCACCGAGCAGGCCCGGCAGCGCGCGGACCTCGACCTGGACGTGCTGGACCTGGCCGACCTCGGCCTGCCGGACGTGCTGGCCGGGTGGGGTGAGGAGCCCGCCGACGAGGTCAAGGCCGTCTCGCCGCGCCTGGCCGACGCGGACGCGTTCGTGGTGATCACGCCGGAGTACAACCACAGCTTCCCCGCGCCGTTGAAGAGCGCGATCGACTGGCACACCGCCGAGTGGCGGGCCAAGCCGGTCGGGTTCGTGTCCTACGGCGGGCACGGCGGCGGGTTGCGGGCCGTCGAGCAGCTGCGGCTGGTCTTCGCCGAGCTGCACGCGGTCACCATCCGGGACACGGTCAGCTTCCACGGCGCCTGGTCGCGGTTCGACGAGAACGGCGAGCCGCTGGACGCGGAGGGCGTGAACGGGGCCGCGAAGACCATGCTGGACCAGCTGGTCTGGTGGGGCACCGCGCTCAAGGACGCCCGCGCGAAGCAGCCGTACGAGGCCTGACGTGCGTGCCATCCGCCTGCGCGGGTTCGGTCCGGCGGACGTCCTCGAACCCGCGGACGTCGAGGACCCGGAGCCCGGTCCCGGGCAGGTCCGCATCGCCGTGCGGGCCGCCGGGGTGCAGCTCGTCGACACGGCGGTCCGGCGCGGCGACGGGCCGTGGCGGCCGGAGCTGCCGGTGGTGCCGGGCAGCGAGGTCGCGGGGGTCGTGGACGCGGTGGGCGCGGGCGTGTCCGACGACTGGCTGGGGCGGCGGGTGGTCGCGCAGCTCGGACTGGCCAGCGGCGGGTACGCCGAGCTGGCGGTGCGGGAGGTCGACGCCGTGCACGTGGTGCCCGAGGGGGTGTCTTGTGAGGCCGCCGTGGCGATGGTGTGCACCGGGGCGACGGCGGTCGGCCTGCTGGACGCGGTGGCGCCGCAACCCGACGACGTGGTGCTGGTGACGGCGGCGGCGGGCGCGGTCGGGCACCTGCTGGTGCAGGGCGCGGCGCGGCGGGGCGCGTTCGTGGTCGGGGTCGCGGGGTGCGGCGAGAAGCGGCGGACCGTGCTGCGGTCGGGCGCGGCGGTCGCGGTGGACTACCGGGAGCCGGGCTGGGAGGACCGGGTGCGGTCGGCGTTGGGCGGCCGGGAGGTGGGGGTCGTGCTGGACGGGGTCGGCGGTGCCGCCGGGCGTGCCGCGCTGGAGCTGGTCGCGCCGGGCGGTCGGGTGGTGATGTTCGGCACGTCCTCGGGCGCGCCGACGGCGGTGTCCACAC
The DNA here is from genome assembly GCF_003634995.1 of Saccharothrix variisporea. Taxonomy (GTDB): domain Bacteria; phylum Actinomycetota; class Actinomycetes; order Mycobacteriales; family Pseudonocardiaceae; genus Actinosynnema; species Actinosynnema variisporeum. Next base: position 4,088,768 of record NZ_RBXR01000001.1, read on the forward strand.
CGGACCTGTTCGAGCGGGCGCTGACCGTGACGGTCGCGGTCGGGCCGCACCTGGCCCGCAGGTCGGGCGGGGTGCGGGCGTTGGAGGCGCGTGCGCTGGCGGAGGCCGCGGCGGGCCGGTTCACGCCGGTGGTGCAGGCGTTCCCGCTGGACGGGGCCGCCGCCGCGCACGCCGCGCTGGAGGGCCGGCGGACGGTCGGCAAGGTCGTCCTCGTCCCGGGCTTAGGGTCGTGACCATGCCCGTCCGACCCGAGGACACCGCCCGCCCCGACCTGCCCGGCCCCGGCCTCCACAGCCCCGACCTGCACGGCCGGTCCGCCGAGCTCGCCCGCCTCGAGGAGGTGCTCGCCGAGGCGCGGGCGGGGCGCAGCGGCACGCTGGTCGTGCGCGGCGAGGCGGGGATCGGCAAGTCGGCGCTGCTGGACCGGGTCGCGGCGAGCGCGAGCGACTTCCGGGTGCTGCGCGCGACCGCCGTCGAGTCGGAGTCGGTGGTGCCCTTCGCCGGGCTGAACCTGTTGCTGCGGCGCGTGGTCGGCGACCTGGACGCGTTGCCGCCCCGGCAGGCGGGCGCGCTGCGGTCCGCGCTGGGCCTGGCCGCACCGGACGGCGGTGACTGCTTCCTGGTCGGGCTGGCCGTGCTGACCCTGCTCGCCGACCTGGCCGAGCGGGGACCGGTGCTGTGCCTGGTGGACGACGCCCACTGGCTCGACCCCGGGTCGGCCGACGCCCTGCTGTTCGCCGCGCGGCGGCTGGACGCGGACGGCGTGGCCCTGGTGTTCGCGGCCCGCGACCTGCACGCGCCGCCGTTCCCCGCGCCGGGCCTGCCCGAGCTGCGGCTGACCGGGCTGTCGCCGGAGGACTCGGCCGTGCTGCTGGACGAGCACGCCGCCGACCTGCCCCGGTACGTGCGGGACCGGATCGCCGAAGAGGCCCGCGGCAACCCGTTGGCGCTGCTGGAACTGCCCGCCGCGCAACGCGAAGGGCACATCCCTGCCGCGCACGGCCTGCGGGTGGCCGCGCTGCCCACGCACAGCCGCATCCAGCAGACCTTCGCCGACCGCATCGGCACCCTGCCGCCGGCCACCCGCGACCTGCTGCTGGTCGCCGCCGCCGACGACACCGGCGACCCCGGCGTGGTGTTCAAGGCGGCGGAACTGCTCGGGTCCGGCGTGGGCGACTTGGAGGCGGCCGAGCAGCGGCAACTGCTGCGCTCGGACGAAGGCCGGCTGGCGTTCCGGCACCCGCTGATCCGGGCGGCGGCCTACCAGAGCGCGCCGCTGGTGCGGCGGCTGGCCGTGCACCGGGCGTTGGCCGAGGTGTCCGAGGACGCCTACCGCGCCGCCTGGCACCTCGCCGCCGCCGTCACCGGCCCGGACGAGGAGGCCGCGCGGGCGTTGGCCCGGTCCGCCGAGGACGCCCGGACGCGGGGCGGGTACGCCGCCGTGGCCGCCGCGTACCAGCGGGCCGCCGAGCTGAGCCCGTCCGTGGTGGACCGCGGGAAGCGGTTGACCGCCGCCGCCCGCGCGGCGCTGGACGCGGGCCAGTACGACCGCGCCGCCGCGCTCGCCGACCAGGCGGGCGACCTGCTGGACCAGCCGCTGGAGCACGCCCGCATCGCACGGGTCCGGGCGGTGGTGGCGGCCGAGCAGGGCCGGTCGGCGGAGGCCGCCGCCGTGCTGTCCCGGGCCGCGCTGTGCGCCGCCCACGAGGACCCGGCACTGGCCGGTGACCTGCTGTTCGCCGCCGCGAGCAGCGCGTGGACGGTCCGCGACCTGGACACCGTGCGCGCCGTCGCCGACCAGGCCCGCGGCCTGCCGGGCGCCGAGGACGTCCGGGCGCTGGCGCGGGCCGCGACCGGGCTGGACGGCGGTGACCTGGCGGACGCGTTGGCCGCGTTGCGCTCGCTGGTGGCCGGGCGGCGCGCCGACCACGCGCAGGGTGCCTGGTGGCTGCTGGTGCTGGGCGACGACCAGGCCGCCTACGACCGGGCGGCGGCCGTCGAGCGCGAGAGCCGGGCCACCGGCCGCCTGGGCACGCTGCCCCGCGCCCTGGCGTACCTGGCTCGGGGCCGTCTGCACCTGGGCCGGCTGCGCGACGCGCGGGCCACCGCCGAGGAGGGCTTGCGGATCGCCGCCGACATCGGGCAGGTGTTCAGCGTCGGCTACCTGCACAGCGTGCTGTCCGAGCTGGCGGCGATCGAGGGCGACGAGGAGCGGTGCCGGGCGTCGGTGGCGGTGCTGGAGGGCGACCCGCCGCGGTCGGTGCGGGCGGCGTGCGCGCTGGCGTTGCTGGACTTGGGGTTGGGCCGGTACGACGCCGTGCTGGACCGGTTGGCGGACGTGGCTTCCGGCGCACACCGGCTGTACGCGATCTCCAGCCTGCCGGACCTGGTCGAGGCTGCAGTCCGGACCGGGAACCCGGACGCCGCAAGGGATTCGTTCGAGTGGTACGAGCAGTGGGCGCGGCACTCCGGCCAGCCGTGGGCGCGGGCGGTGGCGCTGCGCTGCCGTGCGCTGATGACCGATGAGGAGCAGTGGTACGCGGAGGCGGTCGAGCTGCACCGCACCGACAACCGGCCGTTCGAACGCGCCCGCACCGAGCTCCTGTACGGCGAATGGCTGCGCCGGGCCCGGCGGCGCAACGACGCCCGCACCCACCTGCGTTCGGCGTTGGACGCCTTCGACCGCTTGGGCGCTGTGCCGTGGTCGTCCCGCGCCCGCACGGAACTCCGCGCGACCGGCGAGAGCCGTGCGCTGCCCGGTCCCGACCCGTTGAGCGCCCTGACCCCGCAGGAGTTGCAGGTGGTGCGGCTGGCGGCGGAGGGGTTGAGCAACCGGGACATCGGGGCGCAGCTCTTCCTGAGCCCCCGGACCGTCGGCTACCACCTCTACAAGGCCTACCCGAAGCTCGGCGTGGCCTCCCGGGTGGAGCTGGGCAAGCTCGACCTGGGCTGACCGGATGGTCTAGACCCATTGACAGAGCTGCCCCCGATGCCGACGCTGGACGGCAGTGTGGCCGCCGCCCGCTGCACGAGGAGGTCCTGTGCAACTCCGAGCGAGGGTGGCTCGCACGCTCGCCGTCCTGGCGCTGCTGCTCGGCGCGACGGTGGTGTGGAACACCGCCTCCACCCCGATCACGGCGACGGCCGCGGAGCCGCTGCAGAGCGTCGTGCCGGTGCCCGCGTCCGTCCAGGCGACACCCGGCACCACCCACACCCTGACCGCGTCCGCGAAGATCTACACAACGGCCGCCGCGCACGACGTCGGCGACTTCCTGGCCGGCGTCCTGCGCCCCTCCACCGGCTACCCGCTGCCGGTCGAGGACACCACCGGCACCCCGACCGACGGCATCGCCCTGCTGATCGGCGGCGCACCCGGGACCATCGGTGACCAGGGCTACCAGCTCACCGTCACCACGTCCGCGATCACCCTGCGCGCGAACACCCCGGCGGGCCTGTTCGCCGGCGTCCAGACCCTGCGCCAACTGCTGCCCGGCAAGGTCGAGAGCAAGACACCGCAGACCGGGCCGTGGACCGTCCCCGGCGCCACCATCACCGACTACCCGCGGTTCGTCCACCGGGGAGCCATGCTCGACGTGGCCCGGCACTTCCACCCGGTGGCCACGGTCAAGCGGTACATCGACCAGCTCGCGCTGTACAAGGTCAACTACCTCCACCTGCACCTGACCGACGACCAGGGCTGGCGGATCGTGGTCGACAGCTGGCCGCGCCTGGCCACGTACGGCGGCAGCACCCAGGTCGGCGGCGGCCCCGGCGGCTACTACACCAAGGCGCAGTACCAGGAGATCGTCGCCCACGCGGCGGCCCGGCACATCACCGTCGTCCCCGAGGTCGACCTGCCCGGCCACACCAACGCCGCTCTCGCCAGTTACGCGGATCTGAACTGCAACGGCGTCGCGCCGGCGCTGCGCACGGACATCGCGGTCGGGTACAGCTCGCTGTGCGTGGGCAAGGAGATCACGTACCAGTTCGTGGAGGACGTGATCCGCGAGATCGCCGCTCTCACTCCGGGCCCGTACTTCCACATCGGCGGCGACGAGGCCAGCGCCACCACGGACCAGGACTACCAGACCTTCATGAACCGGGTCCTGCCCCTGGTCGGCAAGTACGGCAAGAAGTCGATGGGCTGGCACGAGTTCGTGAAGACCACCACGGACACCTCGGCCGTCCCGCAGTACTGGGGCACGACCACGTCCAACGCGGTCGTGCAAGCCGCGGCGGCTCGGGGGAACAAGGTGCTGATGTCGCCCGCGAACAAGGCCTACCTGGACATGAAGTACAACTCCAGCACGCCGCTGGGCTTGAGCTGGGCGGGGTACATCGAGGTGCAGGACGCGTACAACTGGAACCCGGGCACGCACGTCAGCGGTGTCCCGGAGTCCGCGGTGCGCGGGGTCGAGGCTCCACTGTGGACGGAGACGATCGTCACCTCGGCGCACATCGACTACATGGCCTTCCCCAGGCTGGCCGCCATCGCCGAGCTCGGCTGGTCCCCGTGGTCCACGCACAGCTGGGACGCCTTCAAGGTGCGGTTGGGCGCACAGGCCCCACGCTGGACCGCGCTGGGCATCGAGTTCTACCGCTCCACCCAAGTGCCTTGGGACAACGGCGGCACAACGACAACAACGACGACAACGACCAACCCACCGTCCGGCACGTGGGCACCGTGGGTGAGCTACGCGGCGGGTGCCCAGGTCACGTACGGCGGCTCGACGTACCGCTGCCGCCAACCCCACACCTCACAACCAGGCTGGGAACCGCCCAACGTCCCAGCACTCTGGGAACGCATCTGACAAAGCCGCGCGGCATGCTTTTCGCTTGGGCTGCCGCGCGGCACCCCCCTGCTTGGGCTTCTTGCTTGTGTCATCCCCGTATGGCCTGCCCGAAGGGCTACCACATTTTCCGGGGGTTGCGGCCGAAATTTTTGCGAGGAACGAGCAAAAGTTTTAGCGGCAACCCCCGGAAAATGTGGTAGGCTCCGCCAGGCCATACGGGGATGGCACAAGCAAGAAGCCCCCGCCCTTTCTTTTGTGTCCATCCTTGGCGGCCTGCCCGCCGGCGAGGCTCTTTTCGCTTTTCGCTCTTTCAAGCTTTTCAAGATCTTCAAGCAGAACGCTTCGCTCTCAAGCTGAACGCGCCGGCGCGCTCTCAAGATCAAAAGCGGCTGGGGAGACCACCGATGGGGGGTGAAGGGCGTCGGTTCCCCCACCGTATGGCCTGGCGGAGCCAACCACAGATTTCCCGGGGTGCCGCTAAAACTTTTTGCTCGTTCCTCGCAAAAACTTTCGGCTGCACCCCGGGAAATCTGTGGTAGCCCTTCGGGCAGGCCATACGGTGGGGGAACCGAGGCCCTCCACTTGTAGCTGAGCTACCGCGCGCTGCGCGCGCCGAAGAGCCGCGCTGCGCGCGCCGAAGAGCCGCGTTGCGCGCGTTGGGGGGCTGGTGATCAGTGGGTGTGTAGTAGGGCGGTCATCTCGTCGGCGTCCTTCACGCGGCCCTGGGCTTCGAAGAGGGTCAAGGCCTGCTGCCAGGCTTGGTGGGCCTGGTCTTCGTCGCCCAGGGCCGCGTGCACGTCGCCGAGGTGGCGCAGCACGCTGGCCTGCTCGTACGAGTTGTCCAACTCCCGGTACACCTCCAGCGCGTGGTGGTAGTGCTCCAGGGCGTCGGCGTTCCGGCCGTGGTGGTGGGCGATGTAGCCGAGGCTGTCGGAGGTGGCCGCTTCGCCGTCCCGGTGGCCCAGTTCCTTGTTCAGGGTCAGGGCTTCGCGGCAGTGGTGTTCGGCCTGCTCGTAGTCGCCCAGCCTCGCCGCCCGGTAGCCGACGTCGTTCAGGGCCTCGGCGATGCGGACCGGGATGTCCAGTTGCCGGAAGAGCGCTAGTTGGGCGGTGGCGTGTTCCAGAGCGCCGGCCAGATCACCTTGGTGTTCCAACGCCCAGGCCACGGCCCGGTGGGCGGCGGCCTTGCCGTAGTCGTCGGTGACCAGGTCCAGGGCTCGGCGGAGGTGGTGGTTGCCCTCCTCGTAGACGCCGACGTCGACCAGGGCCATGCCCACGAACTTGTGCGCGGCCACCTGTTTGTCGTTGTCCCCCAACGCTTCGGCCGCGTGCAGTGCCGCTCGCCAGACGGCCAGGTCCTCGGCGGCGTGGCCGCGGCGCAGGTGGTAGTTGGTCAACGCCCACGCCATGTGCCAGACGAGGTCGTGCCAGTCCCGGGTGGTGGCCTGGCGGTGGGCGGCCAGCAGGGACTCGTACTCGCGGTCGAACCAGTCCATCGCGGCGGTGACGTCCGGGAGGTCCGCGGCCTCCCCCTCGGGCGGGGTGATCTGCGGGCGGTGGGGTTCGATCAGGCGGTCGCCGGCGTGGGCGGTGGCGGCGAAGTAGCCGATGAACCTCTTCAGCGCTGTGTCGTCTTGCGGGGCCACCTCGGACGCGTAGAGGCGCACGAGGTCGTGCATGCGGTAGCGGCCCACGCCGTGTTGCTGGATGAGGTGCGCGAACTCGAGTTCGCGCAGGAGGGTTCGGGCGCGGGGTGGGGTGAGGCCGGCGAGCGCGGCGATGGACCGCAGGCTCAGGTCGGCGGCCGTGGTCACGCCCAGCAGGCCGAACAGGGCTCGGGCGTCCGGGGACAGGACCCGTAACGAGCACGCGAAGACCGTGCGGAGGCTGGAGCTCAGGTCGTCGAGGGCGTCCAGGCGCTGTTCGGCCAGCTCCTCGGCCAGCGCGGCGAGCGGCAGGTCGGGTTGGGTCAGGGCGCGGGCGGCGATGATGCTCAAGGCCAGCGGCAGGCCGCCGCACAGGTCCAGCAGGGCCGTCACTACCTCGGGTTCGGCGTCCACGCGTGCCCGGCCCAGGCGGGTGGTGAGGAACGTGCGGGCGTCGTGCGGGTCGAGGACGTCCAGGGCCACCGACTTCGCGCCGTGCGCGCTGACCAGGCCGACCAGCTGCTGGCGGCTGGTGACCAGGACCGTGCACCGGGGGCCGCCGGGCAGCAGCGGGGTGACCTGGGGTGTGTCGCGGGCGTTGTCGAGGACGACCAGCATCCGCTTGTCCGCGACCAGGCTGCGGTAGAGGGCGGCCTGGGCGTCGAGGTCCGCGGGCGGGTCGGTGACGCCGAGGGCGTCCAGGAACGCGCGCAGGGCGTGGCCGGGCGGGACGGGGTCGCTGGTCGGGTCGAACCCGCGCAGGTTGACGTAGAGCTGGCCGTCCGGGAAGTCGTCGGCGTGCAGGTGCGCCCAGTGCAGGGCCAGCGCGGTCTTGCCGATGCCGCCCGCGCCGCCGATGGCCGTGATGACGACCGTGCCGCCGGGTTCGGTGAGGTCGTGCAGCTCGCGCGTGCGTCCGGTGAAGAAGCGTTGCGGGGCCGGGAGTTGGCGCGGCACGGCCGGGTCGGGGCCGAGGAGCTTGAGGTGCAGGTCGCGCAGGGCGGTGCCGGGGTCGGTGCCGAGCTGGTCGGCCAGTTCGCGGCGCAGGGCGTCGTAGTGGTGCAGCGCCTCGGACGTGCGGCCGGCGCGGTGCAGGGCGGTCATGAGCTGGCCGGCGAGGCGTTCGTCCAGCGGGTGCTCGCGGGCCTGGGCCTCGAGCTCGGGCAGCAGGGCGCCGTGGTGGCCCAGGGCGAGGGCGACGTCGTTGCGGTCGAGCTCGACGGTCCGGCGCTCGGCGTGCAGGGCTTGGCGGGTGGCGTCGAACCAGGGCGAGTCCAGGCCCGCCAGCGCGTCACCGCGCCACAGGCCCAGCGCCCGGTCGTAGAGCGGGGCGGCGTTCTCGGGCGGGTTGGCGCGAGCCTGCCGGACCAGGTCGCGGAACCGGTCGAGGTCGGTCGTGGCGTCCAGCCGGTAACCGGCGGGCGAGCGCTCGATCGGCAGGAACCCGCGCAGCTTGGAGACGTACCCGTACAGCGTCTCGCGGGCGCGCAGCGGCGGCCGTTCGCCCCACACCCGGTCCACCACCCGGTCGACGGCCACGGCCTGCCCGTCCGCCAGCAACAGCACCGCCAACACCGCCCGCTGCCGGGTGTGGCCGAGGTCGACCAGCCGCTCGCCCTCGCGCGCCTCGACCGGTCCGAGCAGTCCGAACTCCACCCTTGCCGCCCCCTTGACCTGCCGGTTCAAGGTTCATCCTAGGTTCGTCCCGGATCATGGCGGCACTGTGGTTCCCGCGAAGCCACGCGTCAGGCGCGAAGGCGTGGAAACGTCGACGGCGGAGTCCCCCCACGATTCCGCCTTCGAGGAGGGGACCGGGGATCCCGGCCGTGCGCCCCCCGCCGGCCGGGATCTTCGGCTGGGGCCGCTCCGCCCGACGACCGCATGGGGGTGCGGTTGTCGGGAGGAGCGATTCCGGCTAGCCCTTGGCGACGAGCGAGCGAGTGGACCGGGTGCCGATGCCGGTCGGGCCGCGCAGCACCTGTGGTGCGGTCGCCCCGAAGTGCTTGGCCAGCGAGTCCTTGTCGTATCGGCGCACGTGTTCGTGCCAGTGGAGGATGCCGGACATCCAGTCCTCCAACTCGCGCACGTAGGCCTTCAAGGCGTTGCGGGCATCCGCGTCCAAGTCGAACTCGGTGAACAGCGCGGGCAGTTCGTGCTCCACGGAGTGCTGGAACTGGCGCAGCCGCTGGTTGGCCAGGTCGGCGGCGACCGCGAAGGCCCGTTCGTGGTCCACGTCCAGGAAGTTCCGCGTGACCAGCACGAGGTTGTGCAGCTCGCCCTCGTACTGGACCTCCTTGCGGTAGGAGTACAGGTCGTTGAGGATCGTCGCGTAGTCCATCGCCGAGTTCTCGATGTTGCGGATGGCGCGCGTCCGGTAGATCTCCGGCGGGAGCAGGCGGCCGTGGCTGAAGCGGGCCAGGCTCATGGTCAGGCCCGAGCCGAACGTGTCGCGGCGCATCTCCGTGTAGTCCACCGGGTCCGGCACGCGGTTCTCGCGGTGGTTCTTCAGCTCCCACAGCCAGCTGTGCAGCATCGCTTCGACGGCGGCACGCAGTTGTGCGCGGTTGTCGCGGGGCATCGCGGCGGTCGTGCGCGCCCACAGGTCGGCCAGGCCGCGTTCCAGCGCGCTGACCGGGGTGACCGGTGCCGGGCCGTCCACCGGCATGAGTTGGGCGAGGCGGTCGGTGGCGATCTTGGGGGCGGCCAGGTCGGTGCGGCCGAACACGCGGGGGAAGTAGTCGTCGCCGTAGGTGCCCCAGGTCAGCCACAGCGCGGAGGACTCCAGCTCCTCGGCGGTGGCGTCCGGGTCCAGGCCCGCGGAGCACAGGGCCAGGTCGTAGTCCCGGGCCTCCTCCTCCGTCCACACGCCCTCGTCGAACACGCCGTGCTTCCGGGCCCAGGCGATCGACTTCTCCTGGGCGTCGGCGCGGTGTGGGCTCAGGGCCAGCTTGAACGGCATCTCCAGCACGGACTTCGGGGCCGGCAGCTCCGGCACCTCCTCGAACGGCACGTGCGTGAAGCCGCGCAACCGCTGCGGCGCGGTGCGCACCAACGAGCGGAGGGCCTGCGTGCCCAGCCCGGTCGGGCCGTCGAGGACGTTGCCGTCCAGCGCGCCCGTGTTCATGTACCGGCTGGACCGCAGGTGCCACTCGTGGCCACCCGCCTGCCAGTCCTGGAGGCCCTTCACGTAGGCCAGCACGGCGAGGCGTCCGGCCGGGTCGACGGCGTGTTCGTCCAGCAGCGGCGGCACCTCGGTCAGCGCCGTGTGCTCGAACTGGTGCAGGCGGGAGGTGAGCAGGTCGTTGACCTTCTCCGCGGCCTCCTGCGTCGGCAGGTCGAGGAACTTCTCCAGCACCAGCACGCCGTTGCTCAACTCGCCCTCGTCGAGCACCTCGCGCTCGTAGGAGAACAGGTCGTTGCGCAGGTGGACGGCGTCGGCGAACGTGTCCCGGAGCACGGCCAGCGGTCGGGACAGCGCGATGCGCGCGGGCACCTCCATGCCGGTGACGTGCTCGACCAGGTTCGCGCTCCACGGCGCACCGCCGACCTTGCGGCGCATCTCGATGTACTCCAGCGGGTTGGCCAGCCGGCCCTCGCTGATGTTGAGCAGCTCCCACATGGACTCGTCCAGCAGGTGCTTGGTGTTGTCGGCGAACCGGCGGCGCCAGTCCATCGAGTGCGCGGGGACCGTGCGTTCCCACAGGTCCTTGAGGCCCTTCTCGACCGGGTTGGCGGGTTCCTCGGTGATCACGCCGTCGACCGGCATGAACAGCGGCAGGCGGTCGAGGTAGGCCTTGGCGCCCTGGATGTCGTCGGGGTTGCGCTTGTAGAGCTCGACGAAGTGGTCGTCGAAGTAGAAGACCCAGACGTACCAGTCGGTGACCAGGTCGAGGTCGTCGGCGGAGGCGTCGGGGTGGGTGTAGGCGCACAGCAGGGCGTAGTCGTGGGAGGCGAGGTCGTCGTCGGTCCAGATGACCGTGCCGTGCTGGGGCACGTCGATGAAGTCCATCTCGTGCGCCCACGCCTTGCTGTGCGTGCGGGCGCGGTGGAGGTGGGGGTTCAGCCGTGCCGGGTAGGGCATGTAGAACTCCGGCAACTGGAACGGCTGCATCGACTCCGCACCTCTCTGTCGCTGGCTACTCGTGCACGCAACCAGCCGCGCGGTGTCCGGGCCAAGCCCTGTCACGTGGGATACACACGTTCGTGCCGCGTTCTCGCCCTACCGGCGCACCCGGCCGTACCGGAGGGTGTCCGCACTTTGCGTGTTACCGATGCGTAATGATGTCCGGGGTCACACCCGTACGGGCTAACCGCTCGGCTTAGGTTAGCCTCACCTTCATGCCTACGGACGGGACGCTCAGCGGGCGTGAGCTGGTGCTCGCGCACCACGACCGCACGGTCGTGCACGGGGTCTCGCTGGAACTGCGGCCCGGGACGGTCACCGCCCTCGTCGGCCCCAACGGGTCCGGCAAGTCCACCGTCCTGCGTTCGCTCGCCCGCCTGCACAAGCCGCAGGACGGCACCGTCCACCTCGGCGACCACGCCGTGACCGCCCTGTCCGGCAAGGAGTTCGCCCGCAACGTCACCCTCCTCACCCAGCACCGCCCGACCCCCTCCGGCGTCTCCGTCCGCGACGTCGTCGCCTACGGCCGCCACCCCTACCGCGCGGGCTGGCGCGGGGTCGACCGCGACGGGAGTGCGGCGATCGAGCGGGCCATGCGCCTGACCGGGGTCACGGACATGGCCGAGCGCGGGGTGGACGAGCTGTCCGGCGGCGAGCTGCAACGGGTGTGGCTCGCCTCCTGCCTCGCCCAGGAGACCTCCGTGCTGCTGCTGGACGAACCCACCAACCACCTCGACCTGCGCTACCAGGTCGAAGTCCTCGACGTGGTGCGCGACCTGGCCACCGACCACGGGGTCGCGGTCGGCGTGGTGCTGCACGACCTCGACCACGCGGCGGCCGTCGCCGACCGGGTGGTCCTGCTGTGCGACGGGCGGGTGGTCGCGGACGGGGCCATCGCCGACGTCCTGACCGCCGAGCACCTCACGCACGCCTACGGCATCACCGTCCACGTGGCGCACGACCCGGTCACCGGCACCGTGCACTGCCGTCCCGTCGGCCGCCACACCGCTCGTCTCGTCTGAACCACGAAGGAACCACCCATGCGCATCCCTGCCCTGGTCGCGGCTGCCGCGATCCTGTTGACCGCCTGCGGCACAACGGAAAACCCGGCGACCACGACGTCCGCGTCCGCCGGCGGACCGGTCACCGTGACCGACGCGCGCGGCAAGAACGTCGAGCTCGAGGCACCGGCCCGGAAGGTCGTCGCCCTCGAGTGGGGCGAGGCCGAGATCGTCACCTCGCTGGGCGTCATGCCGGTCGGCGTTGCCGACACCGCCGGCTACAAGACGTGGAACGCCGCCGCCCCGCTGGACGCCTCCGTCAAGGACATCGGCAAGCGCTCCGAGCCCAGCGTGGACGCGATCGTCGCGTTGGACCCCGACGTCGTGGTGATCGCCGAGGAGCGCGACTCGACGCTGGTGCCGCAGCTGGAGAAGTACGTGCCGGTCGTGGTCACCAAGTCCAGCGACGCCTCCCGCAACCTCGACCGGCTGCGCGAGGACGTGCGCATGATCGCCAAGGCGGTCGGCAAGTCCGCCGAGGGCGACAAGCTGCTGTCCGACATGGACGCCAAGCTCGCCGAGGGCAAGAAGGCGTTGGAGGGCAAGGGGGTCGCGGGCACGCCGTTCTTCATGGCCGACGGCTGGTTGGAGGGCAGCACGGTGAGCATCCGCCCGTTCGGCAAGGGTTCGCTGGTCTCCGACATCGCCGAGCAGGTCGGCCTGAAGAACGCGTGGACCGGCCAGGTGGACCCGCAGTGGGGCCTGGGGCAGACCGACGTCGAGGGCCTCTCGGTCCTGACCGACCCGAAGACCGTCCTGTTCTACAGCGCGTCCGAGGACGACGTGTTCACCACCGGCCTGGCGCAGAACCCGGTGTGGCAGCGGCTGCCGTTCGTGGCGTCGAAGAAGGTCACCAAGTTCGCCGGCGGCACCTGGACGTTCGGCGGCCCGAAGTCCGTGGCCTCGATCGCCGACCAGGTCGTCCGCGCCGTCACCGCCTGACGTGCTGCGCACCGCCGCCGTGACGGCGGGGATCGTGGTGGCCATCGCCGCGCTCTCCGCCGTCCACCTCACCCAGGGCACGTCCGACACCGGCGTGCTCGACGTGCTTCAGGCCTTGATCGGCCAAGGGGACGCACAGACCCTCGCGGTGTTGGAGGGTTCCCGCGTCCCACGCCTGCTGACCGCGTTGCTGCTCGGGGTCGCGATCGGCGTCGCCGGGGCGGGCATGCAGTCCGTGGCGCGCAACCCCTTGGCGTCACCGGACACGCTGGCCGTCAACGCGGGTGCGCACCTGGCCGTCGTCGTGGTGGCGGCGTTCGGGCTGACCCTGCCGACGCTGCCCGCGGGCGTGCTCGCCTTCGCGGGCGGGCTGGCGGCGGCGACCGTGGTGCTGGGGCTGTCCGGCGGCGGGTCGACCAGTCCGCGGTTGGTGCTCGTGGGCTCGGCGGTGGCGTTGGCGTTGCAGTCGTTGACGATCTTGTTCCTGCTGATGTTCGAACAGGAGACGACCGGGCTGTTCGCGTGGGGCAGCGGGTCCCTGACCGTCAGCGACCTGGACGCCACCGCCCGGATGACGCCCGTCGTCGTGGTGGCGGTCGCGGCGCTGGTCGCGATGGGGCGGTCGCTGGACATCCTGGCCTTGGGCGACGACAACGCGTCCCTGCTGGGTTTGAAGGTGCGGCGGACGCGGGTCGGCGCGGTGCTGCTGACCGTCGCCCTCACCGCCGCCGCCGTCACGGTCGCCGGGCCGGTGGGGTTCGTCGGCCTGGCCGCGCCGGTGGTCACCCGGCTGCTCGTGCCGCGCGTCGGGGCGCACCGGGTGCTGCTGCCGCTGTCGGGCCTGGTGGGGGTGCTGGTGGTGCTCGGCGCAGACGTGCTGCTGCGGGCGGTCTTCGGTGCCGCCAAGGCGTTGCCCGTGCCCACCGGTGTGCCCACGACGATCATCGGCGCGGCGCTGCTGGTGTGGCTGGCCCGACGCGGGCGGTCCTCGGGCGGCAGTGCCCGGCAGGCACCGGCGGGCAGGGTCGGGGTGGCCGGGACGCGCGGTCGGGTCGTCGCGGTGGGGGTCGCGCTCGCGGTGCTGGTGGTCGCCGCGCCCGTGGTCGGCCTGCTGCTCGGCGACCGGGTCGTGCTGCTGGGCGACCTGGCGAACTGGCTGTCCGGCCGCACCGGCACCGCGCTGACCTTCGTGCTGGACCAACGCCTCCCCCGCGTCCTGGCGGCACTGGCGGCGGGCGCGGCGCTGGCGGTGTCCGGGTGCGGCATCCAGTCGGTGAGCCGCAACCCGCTGGCCGAACCGGGCCTGCTCGGCATCACCGCCGGTGCCGGCCTGGGCGCGATCGCCATGATCACGCTCGTCCCCCTCGCCGGTGCCTGGCACATCGCCGGCGCGGCCGGTGCGGGGGCGGTGGTGGCGTTCGCCCTGGTCTACGGGTTGGCGTGGCGGTCGGGCCTGGACCCGGACCGGTTGGTGGTCATCGGCATCGCGCTGTGGTCGGCGGGGATGGCGCTGATCACGCTGCTGATCGTCGTGTCGGACCCGTGGAACACGGCGAAGGCACTGACCTGGATGTCCGGCTCGACGTACGGGCGGACGCCGGACCAGGTGCTGCCCGTCGCCCTGGCTCTCGCGGTGGTCGTCCCGCTGCTGTGGTGGCGACACCGCGAACTCGACCTGCACAGCCTCGACGAGGACACCCCGCGCGTGCTGGGCGTGCGGGTGGAGCGGTCCCGGCTGGCGGTGCTGGCCGGATCGGGCGTGCTGGCCGCGACGGCGGTGGCGGCGATCGGCGTGGTGGCGTTCGTGGGCTTGGTGGCTCCGCACCTGGCGAGATCGCTGGTGGGCGGCCGGAACGCGCGCGTCCTGCCGGTCGCGGCGGCGGTCGGCGCGGTGCTGGTGAGCGCGGCCGACACCCTGGGCCGCACGGTGATCGCACCGGCCCAGATCCCCGCCGGCCTGGTGATCGCGCTGGTCGGGACGCCGTACTTCGTGACCGTGCTGTGGCGCACCCGCGAGGCGCGCACCGGCTAGCCGAGCTGGAAGACCTGGTGCGCGCCGCCGTCGCACGGGTTCTGGATCAGCTGGGTGCCCGGCTCGCGGCTGCCGCCGTAGACGCCGATGCAGTAGCGCGCGCCCGGGACGGAATGCAGGAGGTAGCCCGTGGCGACCGGTTCCAGGGTGAACTGCTGGTCGACGCGGTTGCCGCAGTTCGTGCCCGCGATGAGGACACCCGTGTCCGTGCCGCCGTAGTCGACGGTCGCGCAGCCGATGCCGTAGTCGGCGTTGTGCAGCTTGATGCGGAAGGAGCCGTCCGGCAGGCGTTCCAGTTCCGTGGGCGGGGTGGCGGTGGCGCAGTCGTGTTGGCCCAGGACGATCCGGGCTGACCCGCTGAACCGCTCCTGGCCCTCACCGACGCACAGGCCCGTGTGGCTCAAGCGGATGCGTTGGATGCCGTTGCGGGGGCTGCTGTTCGGCGGCGGCTCGGGGCGGTTCTCCGTGGTGGGGACGGTGGTGGTCGCGGGGTTCGGCGGTGGGTTCTGCGGTGGGTTCTGCGGTGCCGGGGCGGGTTGGGTGGTTTCCGCGGTGGTGGTCGTGGTGGCGGCTGCGGTGGTCTCGGCGGTTGTCGTGGTGGTCGATGTGGGGCCGGTGGCCGTTTGGTCTTGTGGTGCGCGGTTGAGGACGACCACCAGCACGATCGCCAAGACCACCGCGAGGAGCCCCAGCACGACGGCGAGCGCGCGGCTCCGGCGGCCTGCGGTGACCGGAGGTTCTTCGGCGATCTCCACAGGCGCGGGGGGATCGATGGTTTCCGGTTCGGCGGCTTCGGGTTCGGGGACTTCGGGTTCGGGAGTGGGCGCGGGTGCCGAATCCGGCTCGACTTCCGTCGCCGCCAGGTCGGCGCGGACCCGGGCCCAGGCTGCCGCTGTTTCCTCGTCGCCCCCGCACGCACGGACGAACGCCACCACGATCTGCTCGCGCGGCAACGTCGAGCGGGACAGGGCCGAGTTCAGGGTCGACGTCGGCAGGACCTCACCCAGGGTCGCGGCACGGCGTTCCAGGGCCCGGAAGCTGTAGCCCGACCGCACCCGCAGCGCCCGCATGGCCGCGACGAACTCCGCCGCGTCCTCGGCCTCCGGCGGCCTCAAGTGGTGTGCCTCCACCGATCCCTCCCCCAAGGTGCGCCGCAGATCATGGCACAGGCCGCCGGCTACCCCCCGAGCCGCTCCGCGAGCGCCGCCACGTCGTGCGCCAGCACCAGATCGGTCGGGAGGTCGTGCCAGCCCAGCTCGCGGTTCACCCGGATCATGTGGTGGTTCTCGCTCTCGGTCGCCGTCGTGATGCGGGCGGCGGTCGGGTCCTCCGCCAGCCACCGCAGCATGTCCCCCTTGAGCCACAAGCCGATCCGCCGTCCCCGGTGCGCGCCCAGCACGGCCGTGTACCCCTGGTAGAACCGGTCGGGCCGGGACGGCAGCCGGATGACCTCCGTCAACCCGACCACCTCACCGTCCCGCACCGCCGCCACGACCCGCTGCTCGACGCCGCCGTCCCGGTACTCCGCCTCGGTTTCCCGAACCCGCTGCGCGGTCCACTCCGGTTCGCGGAACTCGGTGTCCCCGGTCGGGGCGTCGTGGATCGCGCCGCGCGCCCGTGCGGTGGACTCGACCAGGTCGTCCGGTGTGGTGCCGGTCCAACGCACCAGCTCGTAGCCGGCGGGCGGGTCCACGTGCCACAACGACCGGTCGGCGTCGGCGAAGTCCAAGCCCAGGCGGGCGATCGACCGCGCGGTCCGGAAGCCCAACCACTTCGCCCACCGGTCGCCCGGGCTGTCCTCGACCACCAACCACGCCTCGACGGTCCGCCTGCCCCGCGCCCGGAAGTCCGGCAGCAAGGTCCGCAGCACCTGCGTGCCGATCCCGCGCCGCCGGTGGTCGGGGTGCACGACCACCTCGCACAACGCCATGTGGTCGTTCGGCGCTTCGGGGTACCGGGTGTAGACCACGCCGACGACCTCACCGGCCACGCGCACCAGCCGGAACTCGGCCGGCCCCAGCCCCGGCATCGGGTGGCGCATCCGCGTGACCAGGCGCTCGTAGTCGAGGTCGTCGGGATCGCCCTCGGCGACCCGGATGCGGTGGTACTCCCGCAGGTCCGACTCCGGCGCGGTGTGCGGGTCGAACGACCCGACCTCGATGCTCACAGTCCTTCCACCTCGCGTTGCAGGAACAGCCACGTCCGAACGTCCCGGTACCCCAACGCGTGGTTGACCCGCTGCATGGCGACGTTGTCCGATCCCGTGCCGGTGAGCACCGATTGCACCTCCGGCCGCTCGGGCAGCACCCACCGCAGCAAGCCGGCCTTCATCGCCACGCCCAGCCCCCGGCCCCGGTGCGCCGCCACGACGGCGGTGTCGCGCTGCATCAGCCACGTCGGCGCGGTCGGCCGGGTCTCGACCTCGGTCAGCCCCGCGACCTCGCCGGACTCCTCGTGCACCGCCACGACGACGAGCTGCTCGACGTCCTGCCGCCGCCGTGCGGCCTCCTCCTCGCGGACCCGTTCGACCGTCCACTCCGGGTGCTCGAACTCGGCGTCCCCCAACGGCGAGTCGCCGATCGCGTTGCGGGCGCGGGCGTAGGACTCGACCAGGTCGTCGGGCGCGGCCCCGATCCACCGCCGGAACCGGTAGCCGGCCGGGACGGGCACGTCGGTGCGCGCGTCGGTCACGTCCAGCTGTTGCAGCACCGTCCGCCACCCCACCCGGAACCCCAACGACGACGCCCAGGCCTCACCCGGCCCGCCCTCGTCGACCTGCCAGACCTCCGCCGACGTCCGCCCGCGCGCCACCGACTCCGCCACGACCGCCCGCAGCAACGCCGCACCCGCGCCGCGCCTCCGGTGGTCCGGGTGCACGGTGATCGTGAGCAGCACGGACGAGGTGTTCTCCCGCTCCGGGAAGTACGCCACCGCCACCCCGACGACCTCGCCACCCGCCCGCGCCACCCAGTGCACCGCCGGACCGAGGTCCGGGAACGGGTTGCGCAACCGCCACACCGCCGTGTCCACGTTCGGCCGCGGTCCCGGCGTCCGGGCGTGTTCCATCGCGGCCACCTGCACCCGTGCGACCGGCACCGGGTCTTCGCGGTGCGGGTCGAACCGTGCCACATCCATGTCGCAAGCCCCCCTTCGACACCGACCATTCTGCCCAAGCGGGGAAACGGATTACCGGCAAGGCTTTCGGCGCAGCGTTCGGCGGCATACCGAAAAGACATAACTTTCCGCGATATGACCAGCGTTCTCGCTGGTCATAGGCCTAAAGGCGCAACTGAACGAACTGGCAAGTGTTAAGGCTCGATGGGCCTACCGGCGGGCGTTACACAAGAGTGGTCTAGTCCACATCGCGCACACCGATGAGGACGTCACACCGAGTTCTCGGTATTCCCTGCATGCCCGAGGAGCTGGCATGAAACGCAGAATCGGCATATACCTGACCGCCTGCCTGGCCGCCCTGTCGGTCCAGGTGGCGGGCGGCTCGTCCCAGGCCGCGCCCGCGCCCGCCGCCGACCCGGTGGCGGTGGCCGCGGCAGCCGCCGACCGGGCGGCGGCGTCCGGCTTGGACGCCCTCGCCAAGGGCCCCGACGAGCAGTTCCAGCGGCGGGCCGTCCACAAGGGCGGCGTGCCCGGCCGCAAGGACCTGTACTACGTGGCCTACGAGCGCACCTACAAGGGCCTGCCCGTGGTCGGCGGCGACGCCGTCGTGGCGACCGACGCGGCCGGCAAGGTGCTCGACACCGTCGCGGCCAACGAGGGCGGTCTCGCCGTCGACGTCCGGCCGCGCATCGACAAGGACCGCGCGGTCGCCATCGCCCGCTCGCAGCTGTCCACTGTGGACAACGTCGAGGGCGCGACGCTGTCCGTGCTGGCCCGTGGTCACGGCAAGCTGGTCTACGAGACCGTGGTCACCGGCACCCGCAACGGCGAGCCCAGCCGCCTGCACGTGTTCGTCGACGCCCGCACCGGCGTGGTCGAGGACCTGGTGGACGACGTCCGGGCGGGCACCGGCACCAGCGAGTGGAACGGCCCCAACCCGCTGACCATCGACACCAGCAACAACAGCACGGTCGACGACACCCGCCCCGGCCTGCGGTGCGTGGACTACTCGACCAACCAGCCGTTCACCAAGTCGTCCAACTCCTTCGGCAACGGCCAGGCCACCAGCAAGGAGACCGGCTGCGTCGACGTGCTGTGGTCCACCCAGAAGCAGTGGGACATGCTGAAGAACTGGTTGGGCCGCAACGGCATCGACGGCAACGGCCGCGGGGTCACGGTCAAGGTCGGCCTGAACGCGGTCAACGCCTACTGGACCGGCCAGCAGATCGAGATCGGCCACAACAACGCCAACCAGTGGATCGCGTCGATGGACGTCGTCGGCCACGAGCACGGCCACGCCATCGACCAGTACACCCCCGGCGGCGCGGGGCGCGAAGCCGGCCTGGGCGAGGCGACCGGTGACATCTTCGGCGCCCTCACCGAGGCCTACGCCAACGAACCATCCCCCTGGGACACCCCGGACTACCTCGTCGGCGAGTCGGTGAACCTGGTCGGCCGCGGCCCGATCCGCAACATGGCCAACCCGCAGGCGGTCTCCGGTCACCCGAACTGCTGGTCCAGCGCCATCCCGGGCACCGAGGTGCACGCGGCGGCGGGCCCGCTCAACCACTGGTTCTACCTGCTGGCCGAGGGCTCGAAGAACAGCCCCACGTGCGACGGCTCGACCATCCCGGCGGGCATCGGCATCCAGGCCGCGGGCCGGGTGTACTACAACGCGATGCTGCTCAAGACGTCGAGCATGACCCACTTCAAGTACCGGGTCGCGACCCTCACGGCGGCGAAGAACCTCGACCCGACGTGCAAGCAGTACAACGTGGTCAAGGCGGCGTGGAACGCGATCAGCGTGCCGGCGCAGTCCGGTGAGCCCAGCTGCACCTCGGTGCCGGTGGACGACTTCAGCCTGGCCCTGAACCCGGCGTCGGGCACGGTCCAGGCGGGCGGCAGCACGACGGCCACCGTCAACACCAGCACCGTCGCCGGCAACCCGCACACGGTCGCCCTGACGGCGTCCGGCCAGCCCGCGGGCGTGTCGGTGTCGATCACGCCGTCGTCGGTGACCTCCGGCCAGTCGGCGACGCTGAACGTGTCCACGACGGCGTCGGTCGCGCCCGGCACGTACCCGATCACCGTGAAGGGCGTCGGCGGCGCGAACACGCACAGCGTCACCTACACCCTGATCGTGGGCGGCCAACCGCCGACGAACGACTTCGCGCTGGCGGTCAGCCCGGACAGCGGCACGGTCCAGCCGGGCGGCACCACGACCACGACCGTCGCCACCACGGTGACCTCGGGCCAGTCGCAGAAGGTCACCCTGACCGCCACCGGCCTGCCCGCGGGCGCGACGGCCACCTTCGACCCGGCCACGGTCGCCGCCGGCGAGTCGGCCAAGCTGACCATCGCCACCAGCGCGTCCACCCCGGCGGGTGAACACCGGATCACCGTCACCGGGCGGGGCGCGGACGCGACCCACTCGGCCACCTACACCCTCACGGTCGGCGGCCAACCGCCGACGAACGACTTCGCGGTCACCCTGACCCCGACCAGCGGCACGGTCCAGGCGGGCGGCAGCACGACCACCACCGTCGGCACGACCACCACCGCCGGCTCGCCGCAGAAGGTCAGCTTCACGGCCACCGGCCTGCCGACCGGCGCGACCGCGACCTTCACGCCGCAGTCGGTGGAGTCCGGCGAGTCGTCCACCCTGACCCTCGCGACGACCTCGGCCACACCGCAGGGCACCTACACCATCACGGTGACGGCCACCGGCGCCGACACCACCCACACCGCCACCTACACCCTGACGGTCCAGGGCAACGGCGGCGGAGGCTGCGGCACCCTGCCGGCGTGGAACGCCACCACCTCGTACGTGCCCAACGACGAGGTCTCGCACAACAGCCACAAGTGGAAGTCGACCTGGTACTCGACCGGCGCCGAGCCGGGCGCACCCGGGTCGTGGGCCGTCTGGCAGGACCTGGGCGCCTGCTGACACCGTGCCGCCGGGGCGGGTTTCTCGTCCCGGCGGCACCCCGGCTCGACCACCGCGAAAATCCCCATCCCGCCCGGAGACCCGCCCGCTACCGTGCCGGCGTGAACATCCTCAACGTGGTCGACGTGGAAGCGACCTGCTGGGAAGGCAGCCCGCCGCCCACCCAGACCAGCGAGATCATCGAGATCGGCCTCACCGTGGTGGACCTCGACGCCGGCGTCCGCACCGCGCGCCACCGCATCCTGGTCCGCCCCCGGCGCAGCCGCGTCAGCGCGTTCTGCACCGAGCTGACCGGCCTCACGCAGGCCGAGGTCGACACCGGTGTCACGTTCGCCGAAGCCTGCCGGATCCTGGCCGCCGAGCACCGCGCGAACCAGGTCCCGTGGGCCAGTTGGGGCGACTACGACCGCAAGCAGTTCACCCGCCAGTGCCAGATGACGAACACCGAGTACCCGTTCTCCCGCGACCACACCAACGCGAAGGCCGTCTTCGCGGAAGCCCACGGTCTCCGCAAGCGCCCCGGCATGGCGCAGGCCCTGGAGATCGCGGGCCTGCCCCTCGAAGGTCGCCACCACAGTGGCGAGGACGACGCCTGGAACATCGCCGCCCTCGTCCTCCACCTCCGTCGGAAAGGCGCTTGGCTCAGCGCATCCCGGCCATGATCCCGTCGATCGCCTTGCCCAGCTTGGCGTACTTCTCGGTGTACAGCACCGGGAACACGCCCGGCGGGTCGGCGGGCCGGTAGGAGTCCACGTAGTCGGTGCCCAGGTTGCAGAACACGACCACGACGTAGTTCCGGCCGTCCTTGCCGCGCAACGACTTCACGATGCCCGCGTCGCTGCCGGTGGTGTCCACCCACCCGTTCTTGTGCGCGTAGGTGACCTCGGCCCGCGCGTCACACGGCCGCACGTCCTGCCCGTACACGGCGTCGCCCACGGTCACCGTGCCGTCCGGCTGCACCCACCGCGCCGGGGTCTTCTGCGGGATGCCCTGCACCGGGTAGTCCCGGCCGCACCAGTTCGTGGTGGACAGCATCTCGTTGTGCCCCTGGTCCCCCAGCGTCTTCAGGAAGAACTGCCGCGACGACCGGCTCAACGCGCCCGCCGTCACGCGCCGCCCGCTGTCGGTCGTCCACAGCACACCGGGACCACCGTTGACCAGCAGCAGCAGCTTCGCCGTGTCGATGCCGCTCATGTTCGAGCCGATCCACCGGCCGCCGTTCTCCGGCAGCGTCCCGGTGATCATCAGCGTCGGCAGGCCGAGGTCCACGAACGACTGGTTGAGCTCGTCCATGGCCTTCAGGTCGTGGATCATCTTGATCAACGCGCAGGTGGACTCGTTCTGCGACCGGGTGATCATCTCGTCGAAGAACTGCCGCACGGTCTTGGTCTGCTTCCCGCCGCACGCGGGCCTCGGCACGGTCGGGTCGTAGACGTACTCGCCGTCCAGCGACACCCGACCCTGGTCGACCAGGCGCAGCACGCCGAAGCCCACCATCAGCTTGAGCACCGACGCCGGGTACGGCGAGGAGAAGTCGATCGGCGCGTCCTCCCGGCCCGCCAGGACGTCCCGCGTGCCGCGCCCGCCGTTGACGTCCCACTCGGTGTCGTCCCACCAGCGGTAGCGGACCTGGTCGGTGGACAGCGTCCGCCGGTTCACCGGCACCACGACCCCGGTCGGGTACTGCGGGCTGAGCAGCACGTCCGCCATGGCCCGCGGGCGGCCGGCGCCGTCCAGCTCGATCACCGCGACGTCGAGGTTCGGCGTCTGGTGCAGCGGTTTCCCGGCCGCCAGCGCCAAGCGCGGCGTGGGCACCCCGTCGTACTTCTCCACCGGCTCGGCCGACCGCGCGGCCAGGCTCGGCTCCGGCGGCGTCAGGTCGATGACGTCCTTGAAGTCCTGCGCCACCACCGCCTGCCGGATCGCCTCGGCCAGCCGCGCCGCGCGATCGCCGGACGCGTCGGCCGCGGCGACCGGGGTGACCGTCGCGGTGACCAGCGCCGCGACGGCCGCGATACCGATCAGTCTCATGCACACTCCCCCATCAGAAAGCAACGTTCCGATGGGGAAGTTAGTGCATAAGTGACCGATGCGTCGCTACCGGTAGCGCGGATTGGTGTTGTGCCACTCGAAACCGCCGCCCATCCAGGCCTTCAGGCCGCGCAGGAAGCGCTGGAGCTCCGGTGACGGCAGCGGCAGCAGCGAGCGGTGCAGTTCCTCGAAGTCGCGGACGATCTTGTTGTGCAGTTCGACGACGACCTCGCTGGCCTCTTCGTTGGAGATACCGCGGTCGGCGGCGACCTGGAGCACCATGTTGACCACCGGCTTCTCGTCGGCCGCGTCCTTCTTCACCGACATGAGGTCGTTCACCAGCACGGACGCCGTACCCGCCTGGAACGCGGCCCGCCGCACGTTCGGCTCGTAGTACAGGTTCGCGGGCACCTCGTAGCCGCCGACGGCGTCGATGAGCGTCATCGACGTGTAGAAGGTGTCGTGCTGGCGGGTGGCCAGGTACTTCCACGCGGGCGGGTACTCGCCGGTGTGCCGCCAGGCCGCGTAGCTGGTCCAGGCCACGAACATGGCGAACGTCGAGTAGTTCACCCGCTGCACGATCGACGGGGTGCCGTACCGGGTGAGGTGGTCGATCCCGGTCCGCAGCGCGCGCAGCACCACGTCCGAGCCCAGCGTCTCGTCCAGCGGCGCGGAGAACTCGCCCGCGTCGGGCAGCGGGTCCATGGCCGCCATCGCGATCGCCAGGCGCGGCGGCAGCTGGGTGGGTTCCGCGCCCATGCCGCTGTCGTCGGCGTACAGGTCGTCGGCCGCCCACCACGCCGCGTTGAGCTTGGCGGCGATCAGCAGCCGGTCCGGGTCGTCGGTGTCGACGTGGGTCAGCACGGCCAGCCGCCCGAACCCGGCCTTGCGCATGTGGTCGAGGTCCTCGCCCTCGAACCCGACCTCCTCCGCCCACAGCGCGAGGCCGTCCTCGACGACCTCGGTGAGCGCGTCGTCGACCCGCTCGGCGACCGGGACGTACAGCGGTGACGCGGTCCCGTCGCCCCACGGCCGTTCCAGGTAGCCCGGTTCCGGTGGCGGCTGCTTGGTCAGCTCCGCCACGACCCGCGCGGCGGACGTGCCCAAGCCGCTCGGCACGGTCCAGTCCGCGGCCACGGTCTCCGTCATCGTCGTTGCGCCCCTTGGGTTCGGGCGCGGGGACGGGTGCACGCCGCCCCCGCGCCGCGGCGGTCAGATGCGGTCGGCCGCGATCAGCAGGTAGTGGAAGCTGCCCTCGCGGTAGGCGGTCAGGAACGGGTCCTCGATGCCGGTCGCGACCGAGGACTTCGCCCGCAGCTCCCAGTACGGGATGGTGGCGGCGGTCAGGTCGACCACGTTGATCGGCACGAAACCGTTGTCCGCCAACGCCCGGAAGTACTCGCTGCGCGGGTGGATGTTGCAGATGTAGTGCTGGTCGATCTGGCTGACCGCGCGCGACCGGCCGCCGGTGAGGTCGTTGTAGCAGCCGGTGATGCAGACGTACCGGCCGCCGGGGGCGATCAGGCGCGCGAACTCGGCGTAGAGCTGCTGGAGGTCCACGTACATCGTGGTCTCGTTGGTCCAGATCCCGCGCATCGAGCCGGTGTCGAAGCCGGTGTCGAGCATGTTCTTGAAGTGGAACCGGACCTGGTCGGCCACGCCGCGCTTGCGGGCCTGGTCGTTGGCGAACTCGACCTGGGCCTCGGAGATGCTGACGCCGTCGAGCCGCGCGCCGAAGCGCTGGTTGGCCATGAAGCTGGTGCCACCGCGACCGGACCCGCCGTCCATCATGCGGTCGCCGGGCTTGATGACGTCGCCGAAGTGGTCGAGCAGGACGTCGGCCTGCGCGGTCTCCAGTCGGTGCAACTCGGCGATGATGGCCTGGTCACGCTGCTCCGGCGGCGTCTGGAGCACGGCCGGGTCGTAGTCCCCGATGCCGTAGTGGTGGTGGTACAGCCCGTCGACCTCGCCGAGCTTGATGTTGACCGGGTCCTTCTCCTGGTTCCAGTACTCGGCGACCGAGCGCTGGTAGGCGCTGCGCAGCACCGGCTTCACATCGGTGGTCGGGGATTGTGCCGTGGCCATGGTCCGAGGCGCTCCTCACGGGGTCGTCGTCTGGCGGCCCGGGCGTCGGGGGGTGGCGTCCGGGACCGCTACCGAGCCTGGCAGCGGCCGGCGACCCGGGGCCATCCACCGGGAGGGGCCGGCGCATGCCCTAACGAGTGGTTCGCCGGTCACCGACCGATGCGACCGCCGGCGGAATCCCGCACGGCCGTTCAGCGGCGGGCACCGCCACCCGGGGGATGACCGGGACACCCGACCGGCCCGGACGCAGGTGACCGGCGGGTACGACGACTGAGCCGTTGCAGTGTCGCCCAGTCGGGTGAGTCGGGCGGGTCGGGTGAGTCGGGCCGGTCGGGTGAGTCGGTCAGCCGGTCAGGCCGGCGTCGTGCGCGAGGATGGCCGCCTGGACCCGGTTGGCGACGCCCAGCCGGTTGAGGATGGCGGTCATGTGCGCCTTGACCGTGCCTTCGGCCACGAACAGCCGCGCACCGATCTCCTGGTTCGACAACCCCCGTCCCACCAGCCCCAACACCTCGCGCTCCCGCGCACTGAGCCCTTCCACCCGCCTACGCGCGCCTTCGTGCCGCTGCAACCGGCCACCCCGCAGGTCCTCGACCAGCCGCTGCGCCACCCGCGGCGACAGATAAGCGGCCCCGTCCGACGCAGCCCTCACGCCGATGATCAGCTCCCGCGGGTCGGCCGCCTTGAGCAGGAACCCACTGGCCCCCGACCCCAACGCCTTCGCCACGTACTCGTCCTCGTCAAAGGTCGTCAAGATCACCACCGCGACCTCCGGCGCGACCCGCCCGAGCTCCTCGGCAGCAGCCAACCCGTCCAACCGCGGCATCCGGATGTCCAACAACACCACGTCCGGCCGATGGCTCAACGCCAACTCGACGGCTTCCCGCCCATCCCCCGCCTCAGCCACGACTTCGATGCCCGGATCCGTGGCGAGGATCGTCTTCACCCCAGCCCGAACCATCGGCTCGTCGTCGGCCAACACGACCCTGATCACCGCCGCTCCCCCCGCACCGGCACCCGCGCGCACACCACGAACTCGTCCCCGTCCACCCCAGCCCTGAACACCCCTCCGAGCAACTCCACCCGCTCCCTCAACCCCACCAACCCACTCCCCGCCAACTCCTCCGCACGCGTCCCCCCATCCTCCGTCGTACCCCCGTGCGACGATGGAGACGGGGGCCGGAGGCCGCCGCCAGCCGCAGGCCCTGCGGGCCGGACGCCACCGGAAGCTCCGGACCGGAGGCCGCCCACCAGCGCATTCACCACCCGCACCTCGACCTCCCCCGCCCTCCGCGACACCGTCACCCCCACCTCACTCCCCGGCGCGTGACGAGCGGCATTGGTCAACCCCTCCTGCACCACCCGGTGCACAGCCCGGTCCACCAACTCCGGCAACCCGCCGACGTCCCCCTCCAGCCGCACCACCATCCCGGCGTCGACCGCCCGCGCGACCAGCTCCGCCACCCCTTCACCCACCGGCACCACGGTCGTCTCCCGCAACAACCCGACCGTCCGCCGCAACCGATCGGTGGCCACCACCGCCGACTCCCGCAGCTCACCAGCCGCCCGCCGGTTCTCCTCACTCAAATCCGGCGCCAGCTCCAACCCCCCGGCCCGCAACGCGATCAACGCCAGTTCGTGCCCCAACGAGTCGTGCACATCCGCCGCGATCCGAGCCCGCTCCCGCAACCGAGCCCGCTCAGCCACCAGTTCCTGCGCCCGCCGCAACTCCACGATCAACAGGGCTTGCTGCCGCCGAAACCTCCCCGCACCCCAAGGCAGCCCGACGAACACCCCCAAACAAGCCACCGCCCCCGCCCACTCCACAAGATCGACGGCCATCAACCCGACCGCAGGCGCCGCCACCCCCACCAACACCGGCCACCCCCGAGCCACCCCGAGGTACCGCCCGTGCAGATAAGCCGCAACCGCAAGCCCCACGAACACGACTTGCCGCCACATCGGCAACCCGTCCAACGCCAGCCCGTTGACCAGCCCACCACCGGCGATCACCGCCAGCACCAGGTAGTTCCTCACCGCAACAACCACAGCCGCCACACCCGTGCCCCCACCGTCGCCCCACCCGCCAGAGCCGCAACCACCACCACAACCGTCAACGGCAACGGAAAATACGTCATCTGCGCCCAGGTGACCGTCCGCCCGTTCATCAAGACGGACACCAGATCCGGATAAGCCGCCAACACCACCACCGGCACCACCCCAGGCACCAGCCGCACAACAACCCGCCACCAAGCACGCCCGGCCCTCTTACGCGCCCACTTCCCAGCGCGCACAACCCCGAACACCCCCAACAGGGCGGCCAGCAGCCCCACAATCCCCAGCACCAACTCGGTCGTCTGCCGTCCCCCACCAGCAGACACCGGCTCGCGGCCCTCCGTCGCCGCCACCAGCGCCTGCAACACCCCATAGGCGGCGTCGTGCAACGAAGCCGAGTTCACCAGAACCGCATACCCATACCCGGTACGGGGAGAAATCGCCTCCACAGCCGTATACGTGAACAAATTCCCAGAGTGGATCAACAACCCATCCCCATCAGGCGCCCACCCCATCCCGTACTCAGCCACAGCCGACGGCGAATGCATGACCTCCAAAGCAGACGCCGACACCACCTGCCGCCCACGCCCGTTCTGCGAGATCAACCACTTCCCCATGTCCGCGGCGGTAGTCACAACATCCCCGCTACCCCCACGAAACGCCGGCAACTCCTCCCTCTGAACCCACACCCCGAACGCGGAGTTGAAGCCGTCGGGAACCTCCCCACCAACCCGACTGTCCCCCATCCCCAGGGGCCCAAACACCCGCTCCCGCAGGAACTCGGAATAAGACCGCCCGCTAGCAACCTCCACCAACCGGGCAGCAACGTCGTAATTGGCATTGCAGTACCGATACCGAACCCCAGGATCACTGGCCAACGAGGCCCCGCGCAACCCGGCCACAAACTCCTCCAACGAGGCGGCCTGCTCCAACGCCGAGACATCCATCGTAAAGTCAGCCAGCCCAGACGTCTGATTGAGCAACTGCCGCACAGTGATCCGCGAAGCCCGCTCATCCTCCATCACAAACCCAGGCAACTGCGCCACAACGCTACCGTCCAGCTCAACCTTCCCATCGTCCACCAACGCCATAACAGCCGCAGCCGTGAACGACTTGCTAACCGACGCCACCCTCATCGGCGTACGTTCAGTAACCCCATCCCCATACCCCCCAACATGAACAACCTCATCCCCCCGGGTAACCACAGCAGAAAACCCAGGCACCCCGGTATCCTCCAACGCCTGCCGCAGAACAAGGTCGAGGTTCTGATCGGGAGTCGCCATCGCCGGCATCGGGAATCCCAACGCCAGAACCGCCGCCAAGAAAAGCGCTTTCACCGCATCCCCATTCACTCGGATGCGGCAAATCTACGAGCGGTCACGCTCCGGGGAGATCCCCCAACAGTCGACGACGACCTGGACGAAAGTCATAGAGGTCGTTCACGCGGGTACGGCGGGCACCCGGTGAAGGCTGCGTGCACATGGCGGAGGCGACCGGCGCAGGTGACTCCAGAACAGGAGCGGCCTGACCCGGCACAGCCACGAGGTCGTACGAGCCGAGGCTCCGAGCCGAATGGCGGTCAAGGGCTCGATCAACTCGTCCCCACCCGCGGCCCGGTGCGGCCGAGCAGGGCCAACACCGCGACCGCCGCGACAGTCATCCACGCCTTGCCGATGATCTGTCCGGGCAGGTACTCGAAGGAGTTGAAGGCCAGTTTGAGGAACAAGAGACTGTCCGCGAGTAGACCAACGATGTTGGAACCGACGACGGCGATGATCAGTCCACGCTTGCGCAACGGTTCGTAGACCGCAAAGTCCAGGCACTCGGCCAGCGCGAAGGCGGCAGCGGAAGCCGTAGCGAGCGCGGGATCCGCCAGCAGGTAGGACAACACCGTGCCGAGGACGATCGCAACCACCACCGCGCCGCGACCGACACTTTCGCGGGCCAGATCACGGAGCACCAGGGCGAGGCCCGCGAAGTACACCGCCGCAGGGGCGAGGTAGCCGAACCCCACTGGTACCGCCCCGAAGCGGCTGACGACGAAGTTCGCCAACGGGATCGTGGCGATGTAGGCGACGAGCAGCGCAGCCCCGGCGGGCGTGATCTTCCTCAACATGTCCTTGCCTTTTGGTTCGGCTTCAGCCGACAACAAGCGCCACGGCGTCGTGGCTGTGGATGCTCTCGAGGTTCCGCACGTGCACTCGATGCACGAGCCCACGGCTCCGGCAGGCCACGGAGATCTCTCGCGCCATGTCTTCAACGAACACCGGGTGGTCATAGGCCTGCATCGTCAACGTCCGCTCGTCTACGCGCTTCACCAGCGGCACTACGGGAGCTGAGCCGCTGCCAGCGATGATCTCGACCGCATCGGCCACGTTCAACGGGTACAGGTCGTCCTCGTCACCAGTGATCGACAGGGTCACCTTGCTGCGCTGGTTGTGAGCGCCGTAGTCGGAGATGCTCTTGGAGCAAGGACAAAGACTGGTCACCTCCGAGGTCACGGACGTCGTCATCCGGCACTCGCCGTCCTGCCACGTACCCGACACGCTGATGTCGTGCACCGACATCGATTCGAGTTTGCTCGTCGGGGCCGAGGTCACCATCGCGACCGGCATGCTCAGCGTCACCGAGATGGCCGGGGCGTCCAACTCGGCGGCTCCCGCCTTCAACGTCTGCGCGAAGTCGCGCGGTTCGAAGACCTGGAGGCGCTCGTGCACCAGCGCGACCATCCTGCTCATGTGTGTGCCACGGCGATCGGCCTGGAGGCGAACTGTCACCGAGATCTCCGCGACACCCCGCTCGCTGATGGTGCCGTCCTGGAAGAGCACCGGGTACCGAAGCCCGGCGATGCCCACCTCGTCCACTTCGACCCCGCGAGGGTCGTACTCGCCCTGGATGTCGTGCATGGTCACCGCCCCCGGTACGTGCACCCGGAGGTGCAGGTTTCCCTAACGGTCACGCTCGACAACCAGGGCAGTTCGGGTACCAGACGATCCCAGATCCACACCGCGAGGTTCTCGCTGGTCGGGTTCTCCAACCCGGGTACCTCGTTCAGGTAATGGTGGTCGAGTTGTTCCTCAAGGGGCTTGAAGGCGGCCTTGATGTCACCGAAGTCCATCACCCAACCCGCGGCCGGGTCCACAGGGCCTTCAACGTGCACCGCAACGCGGTAGGAGTGACCGTGCAGGCGAGCGCACTTGTGCCCCTCCGGCACTTCGGGCAGGCGGTGCGCAGCCTCGAAGGTGAACTCTCGGAAGATCTCCATCAGCGAATCCCCAGGTACTTGTGGGTCTGCAAGGACAACGACCAGCGCGGGTTCTTCATGCAGTACTCCACCGCCGCGCGCGTGTGGCTGTCCCGTTCCGCGTCGTCGAGGGGCTGGAGGCGGAACGTCCGGAAGTCGAGGTGTTCGAACTGGGCGGGATCACCGCCCACCTGGGGATAGACCAACTTCAGTTCGTCACCCCCGGTCACCACAAGTTCAGCGCCGATCTTCGGACTGACGCAGAGCCAGTCCACACCGACGGGCGGCACACGGGTGCCGTTGGTCTCCACCGCGACCTCGAAACCGCGTTCGTGCAGCGCTGCCACCGCGGCATCGTCCAACTGGAGAAGCGGCTCTCCGCCGGTGCACACCACGAATCGGTTCTCCCGAGCCTCCGACGGCCAAGCCGACTCGACCGCTTCGGCGAGGTCGTCGGCGGTGGAGAACCGTCCACCGCCGGTACCGTCGGTGCCGACGAAATCGGTGTCGCAGAACTTGCAGATCGCGCGGTAGCGATCCTTCTCCAGACCGGTCCACAGGTTGCAGCGCGAGAAGCGGCAGAACACGGCCGGTCGCCCGGCGTGGGTGCCTTCTCCTTGGAGCGTGTAGAAGATCTCCTTGACCAGGTAGGTCATGCGTTCGCGTTCCGGTACGCGACGGGGTCGCTGACACCGGCCTCGGCGAAACCCTTCAACCGGAGGAGGCAGGTGTCGCAGCGCCCGCAGGCCCGTCCCTGGTCGTCGGGGTCGTAGCAACTCGACGTGATCGAGTAGTCCACCCCCAACCGGAGACCCTCCCGGATGATGTCGGCCTTCGACATCTCGATCAGAGGGGAGTGGAGACGCAGTCGGGCCTCTCCCTCGACGCCCGCACGGGTCGCGAGGTTGGCCATGTTCTCGTAGGCCGCCATGTACTCGGGCCGGCAGTCGGGATAACCGCTGTAGTCGACTGCCGTCACCCCCGTGAAGATGTCGGTCGACCCGACGACCTCGGCGTAGGCGAGAGCGAACGAGAGGAAGATCGTGTTGCGGGCCGGCACGTAGGTGACGGGGACGCTGTCGGCATCCACCTCGTCCACGCTGTCGTGCTTCGGCACAGCGATGTCCGACGTGAGAGCAGAGCCGCCGAACACGCGGAGGTCGATGTCCGTGATCACGTGCCGGGCAACGCCGAGGCTCTTGGCGACGCGCTTGGCGGCTTCGAGTTCCACGCTGTGGCGTTGGCCGTAGCTGAAGCTCAGCGCGTACGGCTCGAAGCCCTGGTCCTTGGCGATTGCGAGCACCGTGGTGGAGTCGAGACCGCCGCTCAGCAGTACGATCGCCGGTTGTGCCATCGACGTATCCCTTCATTTGACAGATCGCTACGCAAGATCCTAGCCCGTAACTGGACAGACGAGTAAACCGCACTGCGGTCGAGTTAGCCCTCAAGGGAGCCCGCGAGGCGTGAGACAACTATCCGTGGTTGTGACCTGCACGGACCGTAAGATGTTCGATCCGTCACCTGCTCTTCGCGCGAGTTCCCTACCTGATGGTGCGGTCGACGCCCGGTTGGAGGAGTGGGCCGAGCGTCTGCGCACCGCCGAGCAACGGGTCCCGCTCATGGACCTGTACAAGGGCGAGCAATGGGTCCAGGCCGCAGCTGTGCTCCAAGCGGCGGTCGACGCCGGTTTCACACCGGACCTCTGGGTGGCTTCCGCCGGGCTCGGCCTGCAGTCGGCGAAGAAGCGCTTCCCCGCGTACGCGGCGACGTTCAGCCCCGGCAGCCCCGACACGGTCGCGGCTGCCGTAGTCGATCGACGACGGTGGTGGAAGGGACTCCGGAAACACGTGGGTGGGTCGCGAGTCGAAACCCTGGGCCGCAACCGACCGGTCCTCCTCATCCTCTCCGAGGTCTACGGGAGCGTGCTCAAGCCGGAGTTGGGGGAACTGGCCGCCAACGGCCACGACGTGCTGCTCATCGGAGGCTCGGCCGACGATGACACGATCGACGGCGTGCACCACGTACCGGCGGACGGGGCCCTGCGCAAAGCGCTGGGAGGTACTCTCACAGGGCTGAACGCGCGGATGGCCGCTACCTGGCTCGCCCAGTGCGAGGAGGGGGATCTGCTGTCACCCAGCACGAGTGGCTCCTGGGAACGCTGGGTGCAGCGGTATGCGCACCCAGAGCGTTACAACCGCACGCCGATGACCGATGCGGAGGTCAAGGCGTTCATCCGCGCCTCGGTGGCGGAACAACCGGATGTCTCCCGAACGAGGTTGCACCGGCAACTCCGGGCGAGCGGCAGGGCGTGTGAGCAGAAGAGGTTCGCCAACCTCTTCTCCGAGACGGTGGGAGAGCGGTGAACCTCAAGCGCAGGGCCTTGAAGGTCCATCAGCACCCGACCATCCCCCTCTACATCTTCACCCTCGCCGCCGAGGAAGTGGCCAAGATCGCCGACGTCGCCAGGATCTCCAGGGACGAGGCGGGCCGCCTGCTCGGCTACCAGCGCCCGGAGAAGAAACAGCACGTCCAGCAGATCCTCGAGTACCTCGACAGCGACGAGGTGCTGTTCCCCAACGGGTTGATCATGGCCCTGCCGAGTTCCGTGCGCTTCCGGTCCAGTCCGGGGCCGAGCGCCTCGGACGGCCTCGCGACCAGCGGAACACTGGAAATCCCGATGGCGCAGCACGACGACGAACCTCGACCCGCGTGGATCGTCGACGGCCAGCAGCGGAGCCTGGCGCTGGCCAGGACCAAGAGGAGTCGACTGCCGGTGACCGTCGCGGGATTCGTGGCGGAGGACATCGCCACACAACGCGACCAGTTCCTCCGGGTCAACACGGTGTCCCCGTTGCCGGCCAACCTCGTGTCGGAACTCCTGCCCGAGGTGGGTACGCCACTGCCGGCGAAGCTGTCGGCGAGGAAGCTCCCGTCCGCACTGGTCACCATGCTGAACCAGGACAGCGACTCGCCGTTCCACGGCTTGATCAAACGACCTTCGACCAGCCCCGAGCACCGGGGTACCGCCGTGGTGACCGACAACAGCCTGACCGCCGCTGTGGAGGAGTCGCTCAACTCGTCCGCCGGTGTGCTGTTCCTCTACCGGAACCTGTCCAACAGCACGATCGACACCGCCGCGATTCGCAAGGTCCTGATCGCCTACTGGACCGCCGTTCAGCAGACCTTCCCGGACGCGTGGGGCCTTCCGCCGACGAAGAGCCGGTTGATGCACGGCGTCGGGATCAGGGCCATGGGTCGGCTCATGGACAAAATCGTCCCGAACGTCGACATCGAGGCCTCGGACGTCGTCGACCAGATGCGCAGGGAACTGGCGCACGTGGCGGACCACTGCCACTGGACCAAGGGCCGTTGGAGCGACCTGAACATCGCGTGGAACGAACTCCAGAACACCCCGCGACACATCAGCGTGCTGTCCAACTTCATCATCCGCGTGTACGTCAGGTCGAGGAACGCGTCGTGAAATTCTACTTCCCGGACAGCCAGGACCTGGTCAGTCCCACCTACGACTTCATCAACGACGAGTACCTGCCCACACGTGTCCGGCAGCGCGACGACGTGTACGCGCACGAGGTGGCCAAACCGTCGCCCTACGACGGCATCCTCGTCAGCAAGGCGATCGTCGACGGCTCGATGAAGGGGTCGGGCAAGTACGCGGCACCACAGCGAGCCCGGCTGTACCGCCTCGGCGTCCGCAAGTTCTTCCGCCTTCCCGAGAGCATGTCGAGCCTCGGCGACTGCGGCGCCTTCAACTACGTCGACGAGGAACACCCTCCGTACACCGTCGACGAAGTGCTCGACTTCTACGAAGAGTGCGATTTCGACGCCGGTGTGAGCATCGACCACGTCATCTTCGGCTACATGCCCGGTGCCGGCGAGTCCGATGTCGATGACGCCTGGGTCAAGCGACGCCACATCTCACTGGAGCTGGCTGAGAAGTTCTACGCCGCCGTGCAGGAGCGCGACAGCGCGGTGGAGCCGGTAGGGGCGGCCCAGGGCTGGAGTCCCGCTAGTTACGCGGACAGCGTGGCCCGCCTGCAGAACATCGGTTACCGCAGGATCGCTCTTGGCGGCATGGTTCCGCTGAAGACACACGAGATCCTCGCCTGCCTCGAAGAGATCTCACCGCTGCTGCTGCCGGACACCCAACTCCACCTGCTCGGCATCACCCGGGTGGACAGCATGGAGCGCTTCGCCGATCACGGCGTGACCAGCTTCGACAGCACCTCCGCGTTTCGGCAGGCCTTTATGGACGACCGGAACAACTACCACACCGCGGACGGTGCCTACACCGCCGTGCGCGTGCCTCAAGTCGATGGGAACCCGGCGCTGAAGAGGGCGATCCTCTCCGGCGCGGTGTCGCAGCGCGACGCCATCGCCGCCGAACGGAACTGCCTCGCGGCCCTGCGCGACTACGACAAGGACAACGTGGACCTGGACGAGGTGATGGCTGCCCTTGCCGTCTACGAGACGCTCGTCCTGGGCAGCACGCCCACCAAGAAGAGCTACCTCGCCCACTACCGCAGGACGCTGGAGGCTCGCCCCTGGAAGTCCTGCCCCTGCGCGCTGTGCAAGGAGCACGGCATCGAGATCGCGATCTTCCGCGGCACAGAGCGCAACAAACGGCGTGGGTTCCACAACTTGACCGTGTTGGAGGCGAAAATGCGCACACTGGCCACCTGAGCGGCTCCCGACTAGATGGTCCCCTGAACTAGGAGAGAAAGTGGCTGATAGGTACACCCTGCGACTCCCGGCCCTGGAGGTCAGGCAGGGGCGTCGGCGGATCTACTGCTTCGCCGTCGACGGGAAGAAGCTGCACAGCTTCGCAGCGGTGTCGCGCATCCGCCGTGACGATGGCGAACAGCTGCACGGCTACCAGCGACCGGAAGTGCTCAGCCACATCCGCGGCATCCGCAAGTACCTCGAGTCGGACGGTGCGATGCTGCCCAACGCGATCG
Organism: Saccharothrix variisporea; assembly: GCF_003634995.1. Taxonomy (GTDB): domain Bacteria; phylum Actinomycetota; class Actinomycetes; order Mycobacteriales; family Pseudonocardiaceae; genus Actinosynnema; species Actinosynnema variisporeum. The sequence continues at coordinate 4,123,817 of NZ_RBXR01000001.1, forward strand.
TCGTCGCGTTCAACGACCGGATCGAGTTCGTCCCGTCCCTCATGATCCCCACGGACACCGTCGACTACTCGGTGCCGGGCGAGTTGGTGATCGAGGTGGACGAAAGTCTGTCCGAAGCCGAGAAACCCGCATGGCTCGTGGACGGTCAGCAACGCAGCGCGGCGATCCGCGACGCGGACCTCGCGGAGTTCCCCGTCGCCGTCGTCGGGTTCAAGGCGGACTCCGAAGAGGAGCAGCGCTCGCAGTTCATCCTGGTCAACTCCACGAAGGCGCTGCCCAAGGGCTTGATCCACGAACTGCTTCCCGACACGACCGGTCAACTGCCGGACTCCTACGTGCGGCGCCGGTTGCCGGCGCAGTTGATGACCCGTTTGAACGGCAGCAGGCGCAGTCCTTTCTACCGCATCATCGCGTCACCGACCGCGCCCAACGGCTACATCAAGGACAACAGCGTCCTGAAGATGGTCGAACACAGCCTCTTCGAAGGTGCGCTCTACCAGTACCGCAACCCCGTCGACGGATCCGGCGACGTAGAACGCATGCTCACGCACCTGATCGGCTTCTGGTCGGTCGTGCGCGAAGTGTTCCCCGAAGAGTGGAGCAAGCCTCCCCGCAACTCGCGGCTCACCCACGGTGTCGGCATCCAGTCGCTCGGCTTCGTCATGGACACCCTCACCGAGGACGTTCCGGCCGAGGGCGTGAAGACCGTGGAACTCAAGGAGGCACTGGAGAGCCTCAAGCCTCACGTCGCATGGACCTCGGGTACGTGGAAGTTCAGCGACGGCGAGGAACGACGCTGGAACAACCTGCAGAACACCCCCAACGACGTTCGGCAACTCACTTCGCACCTGCTGAAAGTCTTGCGCAAGCGCTCCCGCCGCCGCTGAGACGACTTCGCCGCCCGTAGCGCAGGGCTCCGGGCGGCGAGGTGGTCCTCAGCGCAACCGGGAGGGAACACCTCACCTCGCCCCAACCGCCGGTCACCGTTCAAACGTGCGCCGCTTTCGGCAAGCGCCGTCCGCAGCACCGGCTGCCACGCGCCAAGAGCCAGTTGGCCGTCGGGATGGACGTCCGGCGGACGGTGTCACACATCATCCAACGGCGCTCAGTGCACCGCAGGCCGAAGATCGCCCACTGACTGCGCCAAGCAACTCAGCGGCATTTTCCTCCCTACGACCGCGTGAACCGTTGAAATGCCTGCTCGATCACCGTTCCGATCACCGCGAACACCACGCTCGCGACGACAGGCGCGATCGGCACCACCAAGGTCACCCCACCGCTTCGCCAGACGACGGCCGGGGGTGGCGCAGAGGCGCAACTCCGCCACCACCTCGGCCGACGCGAATTGTCCCGTCACGTCGTGCCCGCACCACTGTCACGTGGATGCGACCTCGGCGAGCCCCGCACCGCGACTCCGAAGAGGGTCGCGAAGACCAGTGCGCACGCCACCACGAGGCCACGATCGTGATGCGAGCTCGCAACATGGTCCACGTCCCCTCTCAGGGCTGGAGCTTGGCAACTCGACTCCATCGCCTTGGCGGCGTCTGCGGGCGGCGCGGCGTGCTTGGCGATCTGCTCGTCGGCCTCGAACTTCTGCGAGTACCACCACGCAGCCAAGCTCCGCAGGACTCCGAGGACAAGTCCTGCAATGGCACCGATCCAGGTCAGACCTGGCGATGATGACACCGATGATGCCGAGCACGAACCGGTGCAGGCGTTGCCCGCCTCACTGGTCCATGTCGAAGCTGATTGGCCGCCGTCTCCAAGCCCTTGACGCAGCCGTCGATCGCCTGGCCGAACTGATCCGCGCCGTCGGATTGCCCGGTGTTGTCCCACATGTCCCGCTCGATCCGGCGGAACGACTCCGGCTCAATGTCCCGAATGCCCCCGAGGTTGCCGCGATGGACGGCAGGCCGGGAGCGTGCCGGGCCGCGAACCGGTCGATCTTCCCCGCGTCCGGCAGCAAAGAGACTGTGATCACGGTCTGAAGAAAGCCCACGTGCTCGTCCCCTAGTCACTCCGGATAGACCCGGCGCAGCCCTTCACCAACGAGCTTCTCGGCTTCTACGTGCTGCTGCTGCGTCCGATGGAGGCCGTCGATCGCCGTCTCGATCGTGGTGTGGACCCGGTTGATGAAGTCCTGCACGGCTTGGCCAGCGCGGGAGTAGTCCTGGTCGACGAACTTCGTCAACGCCACAAGATCACCCCGTCAACGGTCTACTCGATGTTCTCGTGGGGGCGCTCACTGGCTACACCGTCATGCTGTCCTCGAGGCTGGTCTTGGTGCTGTTGCTGTAACCCAACGCCTCGCCAGCCGATCTTGGCCTCACTTCGTCACACTCTGCGACCGGCTCATGCCGCAATGTAGCACCAGCTATCACCGTCGATACAGAAAACGCACATAGGACCGCCGAAACGGCCATGTCGGCCCACCCAGTCGAGCTACCGAGACCTGGAGCACATGGCCGACGACATTTCGTCCGAAGCGCCCGCCTGCTCCAGATTTGCTCCAGCGTGGCCACCGCAGTCCGTAATGGACAGAGAACAAGACCGCCGGCCACCTGCATTACCGCAGGTCAGCGGGCGGATAAGACGAGCTATTTACTTGTGGAGCTGAGGGGACTCGAACCCCTGACCCTCACACTGCCAGCAACCCGCACCTCAGCGACGACAGGGGTTTGCCCGGTCGGGCTCAACGCCGCATGGTGCTCATGGAAGCTTCCAGGTGTGGTCGTTGCGGTCAACGTTGCGGTCGGACGGTCGCTGTGCTGGTGAGCGAAAGATTGCCAGCCGTTGACGGAAGCCACTCTCGATCAGCGCGGTTGCCTCGGCCCCGGAGCGCGCGCAGCTGCGCTCCGATCCGACTTCTGAACGTGTTTGGTAGTTGGTGTCCGCTGAGGAGACCGCTTTTCGCGCGTCGTCCACTTGCTGACATTCGCAGCTACCTCACGAACAACCGTGATGGAGTTGGACAGAGCACGTACCGGTGATGGGGCTGACGTCACGGGAGCGAGCTTGGCGGGACGACCAGCCTTGCGCTCCCATACCGAGTCGAACCACTCGATTGCGGCCCGCGTCCACAGGGGCCCAGTAGCTACGCGTGCGACAGGTGCCGGAAATTTCACGTTCGACGTCATCAACTGGTGAACACGCTGCCGACTGATGCCCAGGATGTCAGCAGCGTCCGCTGCGCTGACCAGTTCCGGGATATCCGGACGCAGAGCCTCCGCCTCGTACGCCTCAAGCGTCATGAACCGCACGTCCACGGGGGTGGCGTCGTCGCAACCGCCGACCTCAGAGACCAGCTTAAGAGCCCAGTCGATCGCGGCACTGACCCCCTGATCCCGACCCTTGGCCGCGTCAGCATCGGCGGTGACGACAATCCCCGTCCCAGCAGCCCACCGCGCGGCAGTGGCGTCCCGATCGTCGGCAGCATCCGCCATCTTGTCGAGTTGAGCCCCAGAGACCTCGGCTGCCGTGGCGAGCACCACACGGACAACCCACTCGTCGGTGATCACTGGCCCTCCTTCCGTCGCTGCGCCCGTAGTTCGGACTTTGATGGTGCAGGCCACGGCAGTCCGTGTGCGCGAACTGCGGTCAGGACGTCTAGCCAACGCCGACGCGACTTGCCCGGCGTCTTCGGATAACGGACGACGTACTCGCCGTCCGGATTGAAGAACCGCCTGTAGCCGTCAGCAGAGATCTCGACTGTCCAGCCTTGCGACTCTGCCCACTTGATGAGCTTGCTGATGTCGTCGGCCATCATGCCTCTTTCCCTTGCTACCTGTCAAGGGTAAGCAAAACTCTATACAACGTCAAGAGTAAAAATGTAGCCATAACCCCAGTTCAGAGCCCTGACAGGTTCGGTTACACGCCCACACCTTGGCGAGATTGCTATAGCAATTACATCGAGCGGGCAGTGATGGCGGTTACACAGCGCACACAACTTGCACCCGTTTGGGCTACACGACACTGCGGCTTCTGAGTACCGCGACGCACAGCCGACGGCCGGCCGCTCATCTGTGCATCCCGTGACTGCGCCGGATGTATGCAAAAGGAGGGGGTTCCTGTCATCCCGTCGGCCTGGCGCAGCCCTATCGCACCAGCTGGGGAGGCTGCGACATGCCAGCCCAACCGGCGGCTGCGGTGCCAGGCTCGCAGGTTCCCCAGCTGGTGCGATAGCCCTTCGGGAGGCCGACGGGATGACAGGAACCCCCGGAACCACGCTGGAAGGCGAGCCTGCCGCCGCTCTTGGTCATCCTGTTGGTCTGCCGCGCGGCGAGCGCATCTTTTGATCTTTGCGGACGCCTCCGGGGGCCGCTGGCCGTGCCTCGCCGACGCCGGGACCGACGCCCTTCCTCGGCGGCGCGCCCGCCGGCCGCCAGGCCGGCTTGGGCGCGTCCGCACAACTGGGGCGTCAGTCCTTCGGCATCGGCTTGGGCACCAACGGCCAGCGGCCCCCGGAGGGGGCCGCCTTGATGAAGAAAAGAAACTCTGAACACGACTACAGCGCTCGACCGAACTCCGCGTAGACGGTACGGCCGGTTTCAGCCGCTTCGATGGCCAGTTGAAGCCGCCGGTACAGCGATGGGTGGATGTGCGGAGCGGCAGCGTCGAGCGAGAGGAACTTCATGCCGTCAAGCTCGTCATCGTGAGTCCGAAGGGCAGTGACCTGCTCGGGCGTGAGCACGCCACCGTCGGATACGAATTGATGGCTGTCGCGCCACACCCCGTTTTGGGGAACCCAGTCCACGACTAGCAAGGAACCGAGTCGAAGCTCAATCCCGATCTCCTCGGCCACCTCGCGCTGACACGCCGCCTTTGGCGACTCGTTCGCGTCCGCGATGCCGCCCGGGATGTACAGGAACGGCTTGTAGCGGGGCGTCACGAACAGCACGTGCCCGTTCCGGTCCCTTACCAGCGCACCGCCAGCAGACCCCTTCGCAGGGATACGCCCTGCGATGCCAGGGTTGAATTCGACCTCGGGAGGACCTTCGAGCGCCACGTCGGCAGCGAACGTCTCGGCGTCGACGCACGTGCTCGGCTTCGGGTCGGTCTTCAAGCTCGCCTCATTCCGCCAACAGGTCATGGGCACGGGCTAGGAACGCTTGGATCGGCTGTGCGTTGGCCTGCTCCTTGAAGTCTAGGTGCAGGTCTCGGACCACCTTGGTTGAGCGCTTGGACTCCAAGCCTGCGGCTGCGTCGGCGGCGGTCATCGCGTGGGCCGCTGCCTGCTCGGCGTCACCGTCGAGCATCGCCAGCCGCGCGAGTTGGGCGGCGCTGTAGACCACTCGGCGAGCCTGCCCGTTGGCGTCCTGCGCGGCTCTCACGAGATGCGGTCGAGCCTGACCCGGCTTGGCCAAGTCGAGCCACGTCGCACCAGCGAAGGCCGCGAACACCGTCTCGCCCCAGTGCGACGCCCAATCCGGCCCAGTTGCGGGGTCCTGCAGCGCAAATGACCTTTCCGCGGCAAGGAGCGCCTGCGTCGTGGACGCCTCGTCCCCCAATGCCGCGTAGGCCCGCGCTGCGTGCATGGCCGCTTCGGTCTGGACTGTGGCAACGTGCGTTCCGGTGTAGCTCTGCCGTGCAGCCTCGGCGAGACGAAGGGCTTGCTGGGGCCGGCCAAGGTACATCGCCTGGTGGCTCATGGTCGTGAGTACGAACGCCCCGTAGGCAGGCGACCCGGCCTCCTTGGCTAGACGTAGCGCCTGGATGAAGTACCGCTGCGCCAGCGCGTGGCGCTCGCTGTCGTATGTCATGTACCCGATCACCTCGCACAAGACAGCCGCCGCATGGAAGAGATCGCGGCCAACCTTGTCGTCATACGTGCCGTGCAACCGGGGTACGACGTGGTCGTGCAGGTACTTGATCGCTAGGTCCCGGCTTTGGTCTCCACCGAAGGACCGGTCCATACCGTCGAACATGACCGTCGTGGCCATGATCGCTGCTACATCTCGTTCGGTCACTCGACTGCCAGCCTTCGGCTGCCGGTCTGCAACAGGTGACGTGAAAAGCCAGTCGAGGCAGGCCGCGTAGATCGCCTCCTCGGAGAAGTGCCCCGACACCACGCCTGGATGGCGCTGAACGTCGAACTCGGCCAGATTCCCGACCGTCACAAGGGTTTCGGCGAGTGATGACGAGTACACAAGACCAACGTCTGACCTGGCCTGAGCCGGCGCAACCGAGATCCCAAGTTCTTCGGCCGTCTTGCTGTAGAGCGCGCACAACAGATCCCGGTATTCCGTCGATCAGGCGGACCACCTTCACCACCTACGAGGGTGCTGTTCGGCTGCACATCATCCCGGGAATCGGCAAGCGCAAGCTGCGAGCGCTGCAGGCCGCCCACATCCGGACGTGGCTCAACAGCCTGCGCACCCGGTGCCAGTGCTGCGCCCAGGGCAAGGACGCGGCGCGGGCGGCAACCAGGAACGGCAAGGCGCAGTGCTGCGCGAAGGCACAACCGGAGTGCTGCAAGGCCTACCTATCGGCAAGTTCGATCCGGCACCTGCTCCGGGTGATGCGGGCCGCGCTTCAGGACGCGGTGGACGAAGACCTCCTCGCCCGCAACGTTGCCCGCCTGGTCCAGCTCGGCGTCACGGACGGGCACAGGGTGCGTGCGTTCACCGCCGAGGAGGCGCGTCGACTGCTGGGCGCAGCACGTGACCACCGCCTGTACGCACTGTGGGCGGTGGCGCTCGCTGTCGGCTTGCGGCGCGGCGAAGCGCTCGGCCTGTCCTGGACGGACGTGGACCTGGTGGGTGGCCGGCTGACGGTCCGGCAGGCGCTGCACCGCGTTGACCGCCAACTCAAGTTGAGTGAGGTCAAGACGGAGGGGTCGAACGCGACGATCCCGCTCCCGGCTCCGTTGGTGAAAGTCCTCAAGGCGCATTGGAAGCGGCAGGCCGAAGAACGGTTCGAGGCGGCAACGAATGGCGCGAGTCGGGTTTGGTGTTCACCACGAAGCTCGGCGGGCCGATCGAGCCGCGCAACGTCAACCGGATGTTCGCCGCGTTGTGCCGAAAAGCCAACGTGCGCCAGGTGCGGGTTCACGACCTGCGGCACTCGTGCGCGACGCTGCTGTTCTCGATGGGTGTCGAGGCGGCCACGGTCCAGCGCATCCTGCGGCACAGCTCGATCACGGTGACGACCGGGACCTACGTGGAGGTCATCGAGCGGGTGCAGCGGGAAGCGCTGGACACCATGAACGTCTTCTTCACCGACGACGAGGAGAGCGCGGGTTAGCCACGCGTTGCGGTACTGGTTGCGGTAAAAAGGCCGCCTACCGTGATCGGTAGACGGCCTTTTTGCTAGTGGAGCTGAGGGGACTCGAACCCCTGACCCTCACACTGCCAGTGTGATGCGCTACCAGCTGCGCCACAGCCCCGTGCTGTCACGTTTCCCGGCGGTTTGGGCTGCCGTTCTCGTGTGGCAATACCGTACAACATGCCACCGCGTGGATGGAAATCGGGGGTACCCCTGGCGCGTTTTGGCTGCTAAACCGGGGTGCCTGGGCGCTGTGGCGTGGGTGGAGCCGGACGCTGAGGGTGTGCGGCCGGAGGTTCGGCGGGGTGTGGGGGCCACGCGAGGGGAGTCTGATCCACAACGCGTACGGCTACGGGCTGTTCACGAGTGGCTCGGGGGGCATCACAGGGCTATGCGGTTGGGAGCGACCGGTGTTGCCGTTGTCGGGCGGGATGACGGAGCGGCTGTGGGTTGTGGTCGGGTCGCCGGACGGGAGTGTGCAGGAGCGCCTGACGGTGGCGCGGAGGGAGAGGTGGGCTGACGTGCGAGGTGGCAGTCATGCAGCAGGGTACGGAGATGGGCGAGGCCGGCGGCTGGGTCGGTGGACCTAGGCGAGCCGCCGGTGCCGAGGGCTCAGCCCACCAGCTTCTTGATCCAGTCCTCGTCGCCCACGTCGACGCCCTGGCCGTTGTGGGCCACGCTCGGCGTGCCCTTGAAGAACGGTTGCTGACGCACGGCGTCCAGCTCCGCCTGGGCGTCCTTCTCGTACGTCCCGGCGTCGACGCACGGCTTGAACTTGTCGGTCGCCAAGCCCAGGTCGGTCCCGATCTGCACCAGCTTGTCCTTGGTGTAGCCGGGGCCGCCCTCCTCGGGCTGGGCCGCGAACAGCGCCTCGTGCAGCTGCCAGAACTTGCCCTGGTCGGCTGCGCACAGCGCCGCGTTGGCCGCGTCGCGGGAGTAGCCCTCGGGCTTGGACAGCTTCACCAGGAACGGCATCGCGTGGTAGCGGACGCGCAGGGTGCCCTTCTCGATCTCCTGCTTGATCTGGGCGCCGTAGATCTTCTTGAACTGCCCGCACGCCGGGCACAGGAAGTCCTCGTACAGGTCGATGGTGGCCTTGGCGCTGTCCTTGCCGACCACGACCACACCGCCCTCGCGGACGATCGGTGCGTTGACGCCGGCTACTTCGGTGGGCGGCTTCAAGTCCGAGGACGACGACGACTTGGACGTCCAGATCACCCCGCCGATGACCACCAGCGCCAGCACCACGACCACCACGACGCCGATGACGACCTTGTTCCGGTCCCCGCTCGACCCGCGTGCCGCGGCCACCGCCCTGGCCGCCTGCTGCTCCTGCTTCTTCTTCCGAGCGTTGCGCTCAGCGCCACCCACGTCGCTTTCCTCCCGGTCAACTGCGCCCGCAGGCTACCGAGAGATGCTGAGTGGAACCTGAGTGCTCACGCGTCCGGCTGACGCGGTCGACCCGCTAGACGCTCCCCCGTGGGCACCTCGGGACCCTCGTCCATCGCACCGCACTCGTTGGCCACGACCTCCGCGACGTGCTCGGACGGCTCGCGCGGCAGGGTCTCGGGCGCGAACAACCAGAACACGACCGCCACGAGCATCATCGACCCCGTAAGGGTGAACGCGGCGCTGTAGGACACGTGGTCGACCAGGAGGCCGGCCAGCAGCGGGCCGATGATCGCGCCGCAGTCGCCGACCATCTGGAACGCCGCCAGCACCGGGCCGCCCTTGGCCTTGGCGCCGATGACGTCGGCCACGACCGCGTTCTGCGGCGGGTTGAGCAGGCCCGCGCCGATGCCCGAGATCAGCGAGGCGGCCATGAACATCGGCACGTTCGTGGTGAACCCGAGCCAGATCGTGCCGCCGGCGGACACCAGGAGGCCGGCCAGCGCCACCGGCTTGCGCCCGATGCTGTCGGACAGCTTGCCGGAGACCATGAGCACGGCCGCGTTGCCGGCGGCGAACACCGACAGCGAGATGCCCGCCACCGCCGGGCTGCCGTACAGGGCCTCCACCACGAACAGCGGCACGAGCGAGATCCGCACGCCGAACACCGCCCAGGCGTTGGCGAAGCCGGACGCGAGCGTGGCGCGGTAGGCGGGCGACCCCAGTGCCTGGCCGACGGTCATCGTGGCCTGCGGCGCGGAGTCCAGCGCGGCCAGCGTGGACCGCCGCAGGAACCACCACACCACCGTCGCCGCGAGGATCAGCGCGACCGCGTAGACCACGAACGGCACGCGGATGGAGATCTCGGCCAGGCCCGCGCCGACGATCGGTCCGGCGATGTTGCCCAGCAGGAACCCGGTCGCCCACAGCCCGGACGCCCGCCCGCGCAGCGGTGCCGGGGTGATCCGGATGAGCAGGCCCACGGCCGCGACGGTGAACATGGTCGAGCCGACGCCGGCGAACGACCGGAACACCAGCAGCTGCCAGTACGCGGTGGCGAAGCCGCAGGCGGCCGTGCCCAGCGCCACGATGAGGATGCCCCACACGTAGATCCGGGTCTCGCCGAACCGGCCCACCAGCCGCCCGCTGACCGGCGCGAACAGCAGCCGGACCAGGGCGAACGCGCTGACGATCGCGGACACGGCGGTGGTGCCGACGTCGAAGCCCTTGGCGTAGGCGGGCAGGACGGGCGCGACGATGCCGAAGCCGATGGCGATGATGAAGCTCGCCGCGACGAGCACCCACACCTCGCTGGGCAACCGGGGCTTGGACGTGGTCTCGATCCCCGGCACTGGGCACCCCTCGCTCTCCGTTAGCTGTGCTAAGGATATGCGAAGGGTCAACTAATTACTCAATCCAACAACTCGTCGACTCTGCGTGCATAGGCGGTTACGGGATACCCACTTCCGAACCCGCACGCCTCCGCGAACCGCTCCCCCGCACCGCCCTCGGCCACGTGCGCGGCGACCAGCAACGCCCCCAGGTCCCGCAACGCCGCCACAGCAGCACTGACCAGCGCCGATCCGACCCCGCGCCGCCGCCGGGCGGGCCGCACGACGACGTGCTCGACCAGCCCCACCCCACGATCGGCGAACCCGCTCGCGAACCCGGCGAGCCGGTCGCCGTCGTCCACGGCGAGGAACACGCACCGCGGGTCGTCCAGCCGCTGCCACAGGTGCTTGGCCAGCCGCACGGGTTCCGCGCCGAGGTCGTCGGCGAGCAGCGCGGCCATGCCCCGGAGATCCGCGTCGACGGCCCGCCGCACGGACGGCGCCACCTCCGCCGGCCCGCGGTGCACGACCGCGAGCGCCTCCTCGACCGCGTACCAGCCGGCGTCGTCGGCGATGCCCTCGATCTCGGCGACCGTGGTCGGCGAGGCGTACACCACGGCCTCCGCCCGCCCCACGTCCGCAAACGTTTGCTCCAGGCGCATCAACGTGCCCGCGACCTCGGCGGACGACCCGTCCAGCGCGCACGCGTGGTTGCCGCCGGGCAGCGGGTTGTCCGGGTTGACCACGACCTGCGCGCAGCCCACGCGACCGACCCGCCCGTACCGGACGGCGCCGGACGCCAGCCGTGCCGCCTCCACCAGCCCGGCCAGCTCGCGGGCGCGGTACGGGTCGAGCAGCTCGGGGTCGTCGGGATCTCTCAGCGGGTCGACCACGGTTCCCAGCCTGTCACGGCCGGCTCAACCCCGTACCTCACGGCCTTTCCACGTGGCACCCCCGCGCAGCGTCCGCCACGCCGTGTCCAACGCCAGCACCCCGAACGCGATCGACCCGACCGGCGCCACCACCGCCGCCGCCCCCGGCTGCCCGACGCGCCGGAAGTACGCCCAGTGCGCCAACGCCTGCCCCAGCCACGCCACGGCGCCCGGCTTGGACCCGCGCAGGGTCGTCACGACCGGCACCACCCCGTAGGCGACGTGCGCCAACCCGATCGCGCCGAGCAGCAGGAACGCCGTCGTCGGCCCCTGCTCGGACATGCCCGCGGTGAGGCTCTTGCGCATCGACCGGTACGTGAGGCCGAACGTGGCCAGGCCCGACGTGTGCAGCGACTCCCCCGTGTCCACCAGCCGCGTGCGCCCACCGGTGTCGCGCACGAGCGTGGCGAAGTCGATGTCGTCGCTGCGGGACCCGGCGATCGCCCGCCACCCGCCGGCCCGTTCGCACGCCTCGCGCCGGACCAGGATGCAGTGCCCGATGGCCAGCGCCTTGCCGCGACTGCCGTCCACCGACCCGCCCTCGAACAGCACCGTGTTCACCGGCGGCAGCAGCAGCCACCAGCCCGCGTTCGAGGTGGTCGACCGGCCGGCGGCGGACACCAGGTCCACGCCCTCGACCTTCGCCGCCGCGAGCAGCCGCCCGACCAGGTCCGGCGCGGCCTCGGTGTCCGCGTCGACGTAGAGCAGCCAGTCCGAGCGGACGTCGGCGGTGCCCACGTGCAGCGCGTGCACCTTGCCCGCCCACCCCGACGGCGGACCGGAGCTCTCCACGAGCGTGACGCGCGGGTCCTCCGCCGCGTGCCGGCGCACGATCTCGGCGGTCCGGTCGGTCGAGGCGTCGTCCACGACCACGATCCGCAGGTCGCCGTACTCCTGCGCGCGCAGGCCGGTCAGGCACCGGTCGATCGAGGCTTCCTCGTCGCGCGCGGGCACGACCGCGGTGACCGAGCCCCAGTCCACGGCCTCGCGCGGCAGCTCGCGCACCTCACGCCACGTCTTGATCGTCCAGGCCGCACGGGCCACCGTCACCGCCGCGCCGAGGACACCCCATTTCCCCATGCGTCCACATTGGCACACTGGCTCACCGTGGAGCTGCCGATCACCGGGGTCTTGGACGAACTCGTGCGCACCCTGGACGCACACGGCACCACGGTCCTGGTCGCCCCACCGGGCACCGGCAAGACGACCCTCGTGCCGCTCGCGCTGGAGGGCCGGGTCGTGGTCGCCGAACCCCGGCGCATCGCGGCCCGCGCCGCCGCCGCGCGCATGGCGAGCCTGCTGGGCGAACCGGTCGGGAAGACCGTGGGCTACTCGGTGCGCGGTGACCGGAAGACCTCCCGCGACACGCGGATCGAGGTGGTGACGTCCGGTCTGCTGGTGCGGCGGTTGCAGCACGACCCCGAGCTGTCGGGCGTGGACACCGTGCTGCTGGACGAGTGCCACGAGCGGCACCTGGACGCGGACCTGCTGCTGGCGCTGCTGCTGGACGCGCGGGCGGGGCTGCGTCCGGACCTGAAGCTGCTGGCGACCTCGGCGACCGTGGCGGCGGACCGGTTGGCCGGGCTGCTCGGGGACGCGCCGGTGCTCCGCGTGACCGCGCAGACCCACCCGCTGGAGATCGCCTACACGCCACCGCTGCGGGGTGAGCGGATCGAGGCGTGCGTCGCGCGGGCCGTCCGCCGCGCACTGTCCGAAGTCGACGGTGACGTGCTGGCGTTCCTGCCCGGGGTGGCCGAGATCCGGCGTTGCACGGCGTTGTTGGACGGCGTGGACGTGGTCCCGCTGCACGGCCGGCTCGGGTCCGGCGTGCAGGACGCGGCGCTGCGGCCCGGCACGCGGCGGCGGGTGGTGCTGGCGACCGCGATCGCCGAGTCGAGCCTGACCGTGCCGGGTGTGCGGGCCGTGGTGGACTCGGGGTTGTCGCGCGTGCCGCGAGTGGACCACCGGCGCGGGTTGTCCGGGCTGGCGACCGTGCGGGTGAGCGCGGCCGTGGCCGACCAGCGCGCGGGCCGGGCGGGGCGCGAGGCGGTGGGCAAGGTGTACCGGTGCTGGCCGGAGCACGAGCACAGCACGTTGCCGCGCTACCCGGAGCCGGAGATCCGCACCGCCGACCTGACCCGGTTGGCGCTGGAGCTGGCCTGTTGGGGCGTGCCGACCGGCGAGGGACTGAGCTGGTGGGACGCCCCGCCGCCGGGCGCGTTGGACGCGGGCCGCTCGGTCCTGCGGGCGCTGGGCGCACTCGACCCCGACGTCACGGACCGGGGCCGGAAGATGGCCGACCTCGGCCTGCACCCACGCCTGGCCCGCGCCCTGCTCGACGGGGCTGCGCTGGTCGGCGCGCGAACGGCCGCCGAGGTGGTGGCCGTGCTCGACAACGACCGCACCGCCGCGAGCGTCGAGCTGTCCACCCGCGACGCCGACCCGCGCGAAGCCCGCCGCCTCGCCGCCCTGGTGGAGGGCGTCTCCGGTGGACGAAATGTCGAGGACGCCGTCGCGCTGGTGGTCGCGCTCGCGTACCCGGAACGGTTGGCGCGCAGGCGGTCCCCTGGTTCGCCGGTCTACCTGATGGCCGGCGGGACGGCGGCGGAACTGCCGGCGGGGGCGTTGGGCGACGCGGAGTGGCTCGCCGTCGCGGTCGCCGACCGGGAGCCGGGGCGCAGTCACGGGCGGATCCGGCTGGCCGCGCGGGCGTCCGAGGACCTGGCCCGCCAGGCGGCGCCGACCCTGCTGGTCGAGGAGGACGACGTCCGCTGGGACGGTGACGTCGTCGCCAACCGGGTGCTCAAGCTGGGCGCGATCACGTTGTCCGCCAAGCCCTTGCGCGATCCGGGGGCGACCAGGTCCGCGCTGCTCGAAGGCCTGCGCGCAGAAGGCCTCGGCCTCCTGCGCTGGTCCGCCGATGCCACCCGGACCCGCGAGCGGCTGGCGTTCCTGCACCGCGTCCTGGGCGAGCCGTGGCCCGACCCGACCGACGACGCCCTGCTGTCCGTCCTGGACCTGGGCACCGCCCGCCGCCGCGCCGACCTGGCGAAGATCGACGCCGAACCGGCGGTGCGGGCGCTGCTGCCGTGGCCGGCGGCGGCGCGGTTCGACGAGTGGGCGCCGGACCGGCTGGAGGTGCCGTCCGGGTCGCGCATCCGGGTGGACTACTCGGGTCCGGAGCCGGTGCTGCCGGTCAAGGTGCAGGAGGTGTTCGGCTGGACCGACACCCCGCGGCTCGCGGACGGTCGTGCGCCGGTCGTGCTGCACCTGCTGTCCCCGGCGGGCCGGCCCACGGCGGTGACCGGCGACCTGGCGTCGTTCTGGCGCACCGGCTATCCCCAGGTGCGCGCGGAACTGCGGGGCCGCTACCCCAAGCACCGCTGGCCGGAGGACCCCTTCACCGCCGCCCCCGCCCGGCGCTAGCTACTTGACGCCAGCCGTCAAGTACTTGACGATGGTCGTCAAGGAGGTGGGCCGTGCTCGCGAACCAGATCGCCGCGGTCATCCGCACGCGGCTGCTCGACCCGGTCGAGATCCTCTTCGGCGACGCCGCCGACCTGCCCGACCGGGTGGACGCCCTGGCCCGGGAGTTCGCGCACGTCATCGAGGGCGACGACGAGCAGGCGGCCGTGCACGCGCTCGCCCGGCTGATCGGCGCGCTCTACCCGGGTGACGGCCCGTTCGACCCGCCCGCCGACTGGTGGCGCACCCCGCTGGGCCGCGCCACCGCCAAGCGGGTCGGCCACCCGGCGGCGCGGTCGGTGTCGTACTCCGTCGCCGGCGCGATGTTGGGCGTCACCAAGCAGGGCGTCCACGACCTCGTGCGGCGCGGGAAGTTGGTCAAGGACGCCGACGGCGTCACCACGGACTCGGTGAGAGCGAGGCTGAACGCGTGAAGGTGCTGGCGTTGCACGGGGCGGGCGGGTCGCCGTCCGACTGGGACCCGGTGGTCGAGGAGCTGCGCGGACTGCACGAGGTGGTCGCGTTACCGCTGGAAGGGCCGTGGGACTGGGAGTCGGTGCTCGACCGGATCGAGCCGCACGCAGGCGACAACCCGGCGGTGCTGGGCGTGTCGCTGGGCGGCATGGTCGCGGCGCTGTGGGGCCGGCGGCACCCCGAGTGCCCGGCCGTGATCGACGTCGACGGGCACGGCGTGCCGACCCAGCCGCAGCGGCACGTGGACCCGGACCTGGCCGCGATCGCCGACCTGCGGGAGCGGTTCAAGGCGTACGGGCAGCCGGAACTCCAACGGGCCATGGAGGAGTTGGACTGCTTCGAGGTCTTCCGGGAGGTCCGCTGCCCGATGCTGCTGGCCGTGGCCACCAAGCCGTTCCCGGGTCAGCTGCTGTTCGACAGCTACGCGGCCGGTCTGGCCCGGGACCTGCCGACCCTGCCCGCGAACATCACCGTCGAGCGGTACGACGACTCGCACGCCGTGCTGGCGACCGACCCGCACCTGGTCGCGACCCTCGTGAAAGATTTTCTGGAACACCGCTAACCTCGGGTGACATGAAGATCACCCGCCGTGCTCTCTTAGGTGCCACCGCCCTCAGCTTCCTCCCCTCCCGCGCGCAGGCGTCCGGCACGCACGTTCCCGCCGTCGTCGTGGGCAGCGGGTACGGGGCGTCGGTGGCCGCGTTGCGCCTGGGCCAGGCGGGCGTCCGGACGCTCGTGCTGGAGATGGGGCAGCGGTGGGACACGCCCGGCCCGGACGGCAAGGTGTTCTGCGGGATGCTGAACCCCGACCACCGCTCGATGTGGTTCAAGGACCGCACCGAGGCCCCGGTGAACGGGATCCTGTTCCTCGACCTGGCGAACCGGCCGATCCGGCGGCACGCGGGAGCCCTCGACCGGGTGAACTTCCCGGGCATGGGCGTGTACGTCGGCCGGGGTGTCGGCGGCGGGTCGCTGGTCAACGGCGGCATGGCCGTCACCCCGGACCGCGACTACTTCACGCGGCAGTTCCCGACCGTGGACGCGGCGGAGATGTACGACCGGTTCTTCCCGCTGGCCACCAAGATGCTGCGGGTCAACCACATCCCGGGGCACTACTTCGAGGCCAGCGACTACTACCGGTTCGCCCGGCTGTCCCGGACCGCCGCCGCCCGCGCCGGCTTCGACACCGCCTTCGTGCCCAACGTCTACTCGTTCGACTACATGGCGCGCGAGGAGCGGGGCGAGGTGCCGAAGTCGGCGCTGGGCACGGAGGTCATCTACGGCAACAACCACGGGAAGTTCACCCTGGACCAGGGCTACCTGGCCGAGGCCGAGCGCACCGGCAACGTCACCATCGCGCCCCTGCACCAGGTCACCCGCATCACCCGCGAGGGCGCCGGGTACGCCTTGGCTGTCCGGGAGATCACGCCGGACGGGGAGGTCGTCGCGGAGAAGCACGTGACGTGCGACCGGCTCTTCCTCGGCGCGGGCAGCCTCGGCACCACGGAACTGCTCCTGCGCGCCCGCGACACCGGCGACCTGCCGGACCTGCCCGCCGAGCTCGGCGAGGGTTGGGGCCCCAACGGCAACGTCATGGTCGCCCGCAACAACCACCTGCTGGAGCCCACCGGCTCCCGGCAGTCCGCGATCCCGACCCTGGCGATCACCGACCCGTCCCGGGAGGTGTTCGCGGAGGTCGCGCCGGTGCCTGCGGGCATCGAGACCTACGTCAGCCTGTACCTGGCGATCACCCGCAACGAGGAGCGCGGCCGGTTCACCTACGACCCCGCGACCGACCGGGCCGTCCTCCAGTGGGGCGGCGCTCGCGCCGGCATCACCGCCGCCTCCGGCACGTTCGACCGGATCAACGACGCCAACGGCACGGTGTACCGGTACGACGTGTTCGGCGGCGGCAAGGCCTTCGCGGACGACTTCTGCTACCACCCGCTGGGCGGGGCGGTCCTGGGCCGAGCCACCGACGACCACGGCCGGGTGAAGGGGTACCGCGGCTTGTACGTGACCGACGGGGCTCTGGTGCCGGGCTCGCTGGGCGTCAACCCGTTCGTCACCATCACGGCCCTGGCCGAACGCAACCTGGCGACGATCCTGCACGAAGGCCGCTGAACACGAAAACGGCGAGCACCCCGTGTGGGCGCTCGCCGTTTCGCGGTTCGAAGTGGAGGTGCCGGGAATCGAACCCGGGTCCTCTGCCGTTTCACCAAGGCTTCTCCGTGCGCAGTCCGCTACGCCTCTACTCGACCCCGACGATCACGCGGACAAGTCGTCGTGACGGGCCCAGTCACTGTGAGGTGTCCCTACCGCTCCCCGTGACCGGGAACGGAGGTGAAGCCCCCTAGCTGATGCCGGCGACCGGAGCGGAGGCACCTCCGGGCCGACAGCGTCGCTCCTAGCCTCAGGCGGCGAGGGCGAACGCGCGCTGGTCGTTAGACTCGGCGCTTATTGGTTTGCGATGACGCTTGCGGTGGTCTCTCGCCTGCACCGGCACGCTTCCCTTGGATCAACGCACAAAGTCGAAACCGTTCACCCCCTGGTCAGTAGGTCGTCGCCCATCATAACGCCCGCGACCGACAGGTTCATTCCAATACCCTGGTAGGGCTGTCCCCACCTCCCGAACGCCGGCCGACCTGATGGTCGCGGGCCACACGCGCGGGCGATGCTGGTCGGGCGAACATCAGGCGTGAAGGTGGGGACACAATGACGGAGCGGGCCAACCCCGACATCGCACGGACCAGCGGGTACTTCCTGCTCAACCTCGTCACCGGGCTGTTCTGGTTCTGCCTGCTGGTGCCGCTGTTCGCGGTGAGCGTCGGCACGCTGGTGATCTGGGTCGGGTTCCCGCTGCTGGTGCTGACCCTCGTGCTGGCGCGTGCCGCCGCGACCGCCGAGCGGGCCTGGTTGCGGGTCGTGCTGGGGGTCGACATCCCGCAGCCCTACCGGCCGCTGCCCGCCGGCAGCGCCTACCAGCGGGCCAAGGCGTTGATGACCGACCCGGCCACGTGGCGCGACTTCGCCTACTGGCTGATCATGCTGCCGCTCGGGGTGACGGAGTTCGCCCTGGTCGTGGCCCTGTGGCCGGCGGTGCTGGGCATGGTGTTCTTCCCGGTCTACTACAACTACCTGCCCGCGACCTTCGAGATCACGCTGGGCAACTCGGTGTGGCTGCTCGACTCCCTCCCGGAGAGCCTCGTGGTGACCACGTTGGGCATCGTGCTCGGGATCATCGTGATGCCGCTGGTCAAGGGCCTGGGCCGGGCGCACGCGGCACTCGCGCAAGGCCTGCTCGGGCCGTCCCGCACGGCGCTGCTGGAGGCCAAGGCGGACCACCTGTCGGCCAGCCGCGCCCGGGGCGTCGAGGCGGCCGAGGCCGAGCGGCGGCGCATCGAGCGGGACCTGCACGACGGTGCCCAGCAGCGGCTGGTCGCGGTGGCGATGGGGCTGGGCCGGGCGCGCAACAAGATGGAGACCGACCCGCAGGCGGCGGCCGAGCTGATCGCCGAGGCGCACGCCGACGCCAAGCTCGCCATCTCCGAGCTGCGCGACCTGGCCCGCGGCATCTACCCGTCGGTGCTGGGCGACCGCGGCCTGGACGCCGCCCTGTCGTCGCTGGCGGCGAAGTGCCCGATCCCGGTCGAGGTGTCGGTGGACGTCGACCCGCGCCCGCCGACAGCGGTGGAGAGCACGGCCTACTTCACCGTCGCCGAGGCCCTGACCAACATCGCCAAGCACTCCGGCGCGACGCAGGCGGCGGTCCGCGTCACCCGCACCGAGAACTCCGTGGTCGTGGAGATCACCGACAACGGCCACGGCGGCGCGGAGGTGCGCCCGGGCGGAGGCCTCGCGGGCCTGGCGGACCGGGCTGCGACCATTGACGGCGTGGTCGTGGTGGTCAGCCCCGCCGGGGGGCCGACCGTGATACGGACGGAGCTGCCGTGCGCGTGGTGATCGCCGAGGACTCGGTGCTGCTCAGGTCGGGCGTGGAGCGCCTGCTGGCGGACGAGGGCATCGAGACCGTGGCGGCCGTCGAGGACGGCGAGGCCCTGCTCGCCGCGATCGAGGAGCACAAGCCGGACCTGGCGCTGGTCGACGTGCGCATGCCGCCGACGTTCACCGACGAGGGGTTGCGGGCCGCGATCGAGGCCCGCAAGCGGGTGCCGAACCTGCCGGTGCTCGTGCTGTCGCAGTACGTGGAGGAGCGCTACGCGGTCGAACTGCTGGCCGGCGGCGCGAGCGGCGTCGGGTACCTGCTCAAGGAGCGGGTGTCCGACGTCTCGGAGTTCGTGGCGGCGGTGCGCCGGGTCGCCGAGGGCGGCACCAGCATCGACCACGAGGTCATCACGCAGCTCATGGTCCGCAGCCGTCGCAAGCCGGTGGACTCCCTGACCCAGCGCGAACGCGAAGTCCTGGGCCTGATGGCGCAGGGCCTGTCCAACACCGCGATCGCCAAGTCCCTGGTCGTCTCGGACGGCGCGGTGGAGAAGCACGTCGGCAACATCTTCGCCAAGCTCGGCCTGGAACCCAGCACCTCCGAGCACCGGCGCGTCCGAGCGGTCCTGGCCTACCTCGACATCACCGGCTAGAGCCGGAGCAGCCGGGCCGGGTTGTCGTGCAGCACGGCCCGCAGGAAACCCTCGCCGAGCCGGTCGTCCGCCGCCGCCCACGACTCGATCGCCGCGAGCTGCACCCCGTACTCGTAGGGGATGTTCGGGAAGTCCGACCCGAGCACGACCCGGTCGGACACGTCCACCAGCCGCGCCGCCCAGTCCCGCGGCAACGCCGCCCGCGCCTCGGTGAACGGCACGCCCACCATCGTGGTGTCCAGGTGCACGCGGTCGTACCGGGACACCAGGTCCAACGCGCTCGAGTACTCCGGCATCCCGGCGTGCGCCAACACCGCCACCAGCGCCGGGTGTCGCTTCAGGACCTCTTCGAACACGTCCAACCCGGTGTGCGAGCCGGGGATCGGCCCGTGCCCGCAGTGCACGACCACCGGCACCCCGGCCTCCGCCAGCAGGCCCCACACGTCGTCCAGCAGGGGGTCACGCGGGTCGTAGGAGCCGACCTGCACGTGGGCCTTGAAGCACCGCGCACCCCGGGCCAAGGCCCGCGAGACGTACCCCGCGGCCCCGGGCTCGGGGAAGAACGTGCCGGTCGGGACCGCACCACCGACAGACGACCCGAAATCCAGCGCCCACTCCGTCAGCCACTCCGCCATGCCCGGCTTGTGCGCGTACACCAGCGGAGCGAACCCGACCACGCCGAACGACCGCAGCGCGGCCAGCCGCTCCGCCTCCGGCAGCCGGTAGTGGATGGGCCACGACACGCCGTAGTGCTCCGAGGCCGCGTCGAAGTACGCCCACACCTTGTCGAGCACGCGCTCCGGCATGAAGTGCACGTGCATGTCGACGAGGTTCAATAGCGACCCTTCAGGGCACGCCCGTGCGCCTTCTGGATCTCGCGCTGCGCGTCCCGCTTGGCCAGGTCCTGCCGCTTGTCGTAGGCCTTCTTGCCGCGCGCGAGCGCCAGCTCGACCTTGACGTACCCGTCCTTGAAGTACATCTGGAGCGGGATGAGCGACAGGCCGCTCTCCTTGGTCTTGCCGATCAGCCGCTCGATCTCCTTGCGGTGCAG
Source organism: Saccharothrix variisporea (assembly GCF_003634995.1). Classification (GTDB taxonomy): domain Bacteria; phylum Actinomycetota; class Actinomycetes; order Mycobacteriales; family Pseudonocardiaceae; genus Actinosynnema; species Actinosynnema variisporeum. The sequence continues at coordinate 4,144,320 of NZ_RBXR01000001.1, forward strand.
CAGGAGCTTGCGCTTGCGGCGGACCTCGTGGTTGGTCCAGGTCCCGGCCACGTACTCCGGGATGTGCAGCGCGTGCAGCCAGATCTCACCGTCGTCGACCTGGGCGAAGGCGTCCACAAGGGACGCCCGGCCCATGCGCAGGCTCTTCACCTCGGTGCCGACGAGCACGACACCCGCTTCGTAGGTGTCGAGGATGGTGTAGTCGTGCCGAGCCTTGCGGTTCGACGCGATCACCTTCTGACCGCGTTCCTTGACCATGCCGAAACCTTACGTGACCACGCCAGGCATTAAATGCGCACGTACAACCGCAGGGTGACGTACCCGGTCAGCGCCGAGATGAGCACCGCGACGCCCAGCAGGATGGGTGACACGATCACCACGTCCAGCAGGCCCATCGGCGGCAGGATCTGGGACGAGAACAGGTCGCCGGACATCTTCGTCACGCCGATCGCGCCCGCCGCCAGGAAGCCCAGGCCGACCACCGCGCCGATGATGCCCGCCACGACCGCCTCGATGAGGAACGGCAGCTGCGTGTACCACCGGGTGGCGCCGACCAGGCGCATGATGCCGACCTCGGTGCGTCTGGTGAACGCCGACACCTGGATGGTGTTGGAGATCAGCAGGAGCGCGGCCAGCGCCTGGATGAGGGCGAAACCGAGCACGCCGTTGCGCAGGCCGTTGAACAGGTCGATCAGCCGGCCCAGGAACTCGCCCTGGTCGTTGACGGCCTTCACGCCCGCCTTGCCGCTGAACGCCTGCACGATGACGTCCGCGCGCTCGGGGTCCTCCAGCTTGACCCGGAACGTGGCCGGGATCGCCTCGGGCCGGGCCAGCTTCACCAGCTCCGGCTGCGCCTCGAAGATCTGCTTGAACCGCTCGTAGCCCTTCTCGCGGTTCTCGTAGACCACCGTCTCCACCCCGGACGTGGTCTCCAGAGCGCTGCGCAGGCCGGCGCACGGCTGCTGCGCGCAGTCCTTGTCGTTCGCGCTGACGTCGTTGGTGAGCAGGACCGACACCTCGAGCTTGCTCTGGTAGTTGTCCTGCACCTTGTCGACCATGCGGACGATGAGCAGGCCGACACCGAGCAGGAAGAGCGAGATCGCGGTCGTCAGGATCATCGCGATGGTCATCGTGACGTTCCGGCGCAGACCGGTGACGACCTCGCTGAAGACGAAGCTGGTACGCATCGGGGGGTTTCGATCCTCGTGGTCGGGGTAGGGGGCTAGCGGCCCACGCCGTAAACACCCCGCGCGTCGTCGCGGATGATGCGGCCGTGGTCCAGCTCGACCACGCGGCGGCGCATGGAGTCGACGATGGAGTGGTCGTGGGTGGCCATCAGCACCGTCGTGCCGGTGCGGTTGATCCGCTCCAGCAGCAGCATGATGTCCTGGCTCGTGTCCGGGTCCAGGTTTCCGGTCGGCTCGTCGGCCAGCAGCACCAGCGGCCGGTTCACGAACGCGCGCGCGATCGCGACCCGCTGCTGCTCACCGCCGGACAGCTCGTGCGGCATGCGGTCGGCCTTGCCGTCCAGGCCGACCAGTTGGAGCACCTCGGGCACCACCTTGACGATGGTGTTGCGCGGCTTGCCGATGACCTCCAGCGCGAACGCGACGTTCTCCGCCACGGTCTTGTTGGTCAGCAGCCGGAAGTCCTGGAACACGCAGCCGATGGACTGGCGCAGGCGGGGGACCCTGCGCCGGGACATCTTGGCCACGTCGAAGTTCGACACGTACACGCGGCCCTTGCTGGGCACCTCCTCGCGCAGCAAGAGGCGCAGGAACGTGGATTTGCCGGACCCCGAAGGCCCGATCAGGAACACGAACTCACCCTTGTCGACCTCGACGGAGACGTTGTCGAGCGCGGGGCGCGTGGAGGTCTTGTAGACCTTGGACACGTGTTCGAGGCGAATCACGACGGGGGAGTCTACCCGTGGCCTGGGTAAAGCCTCCGTCTCGCCCGCCTTAGTGCGGCGGGGCGGAGGTCTTGAACGATCACGAACAGATCACGAACGGGTCAAATCCGTCGCGACGACCGCGCGCCGAAGCCCCTTTTCGGCTTCGGCGCGCGATCGGCCGATGACGGTGCGCGACCGCGGCTCAGGCGGTCTGCTGCTGCTTGCGCCAGCGGATGCCGGCCTCCAGGAAGTCGTCGATCTCGCCGTCGAGCACGGCCGACGGGTTGCCCACCTCGTGCTCGGTGCGCAGGTCCTTGACCATCTGGTACGGGTGCAGCACGTAGGAGCGCATCTGGTTGCCCCAGCTGGACCCGGTGTCCTTGAGGGCGTCCATCTTGGCCTGCTCCTCCTGCCGCTGCCGCTCCAGCAGCTTGGCCTGGAGGACCGCCATGGCGGTGGCCTTGTTCTGCAGCTGGCTGCGCTCGTTCTGGCAGGACACGACGATGCCGGTCGGGAGGTGCGTGATGCGCACGGCCGAGTCGGTCGTGTTCACGCCCTGGCCGCCGGGGCCGGACGAGCGGTAGACGTCGACGCGCAGGTCCTTCTCGTCGATGTCGACGTGGTCGGACTGCTCGACCACGGGCACCACCTCGACGCCCGCGAACGACGTCTGCCGGCGGCCCTGGTTGTCGAACGGCGAGATGCGCACGAGTCGGTGCGTGCCCTGCTCGACGCTGAGCGTGCCGTAGGCGTAGGGGGCGGTCACGCGGAAGGTCGCGGACTTGATGCCGGCTTCTTCGGCGTAGGAGGTGTCGAACACGTCGACGGCGTAGCCGTGGCGCTCCGCCCACCGCGAGTACATGCGCAGGAGCATCTCGGCGAAGTCGGCCGCGTCCACGCCGCCCGCTTCGGCACGGATGGTGACCAGGGCGTTGCGCTCGTCGTACTCGCCGGACAGCAGCGTGCGGACCTCCAGCGAGGAGATCTCCTCGCGCAGCTTGGCGCGCTCGGTGTCGGCCTCGGCGAGGCTGCCCGCGTCGCCCTCGTCCTCGGCGAGTTCGTAGAGCACGCCGAGGTCGTCGAGGCGGTCGCGCAGGCCGGTGACGCGGCGCAGCTCACCCTGCTTGTGGGAGAGCTGGCTGGTGACGCGCTGCGCCTTCTCCTGGTCGTCCCACAGGTCGGGGCGGGCCGCCTGCTCCTCCAGCTCCGCGACCTGGGCGCGCAGCGAATCGAGGTCCATCACCGCCTCGATGCTCGCGAGCGTGGCGGAGAGGTCCTTGATGTCTGCTTCGACGTCCGGGTTCACGGCAGAAGATTACGCCAGGACCGGTCGCGGAGTGCGACCGGTCGGCGTGCGCGCACCCGGGGTTCAGCCGGTCGGGATGGCGTCGAGCAGCTTGAGCACGGCCTTGGCGTGGGCCAGGCCGAACTCGGCCACCGCCTTGGCGTAGGCGTCCTCGGCCGTCTTGACCGCCGTCCGGGCGGCCTCCTGGGAGGCGCCGTAGCTCGCGCGGGCCGCGTCCACCAGCGCCTGGCGCTGCTTGGCGGTCAGCGAGCCGGCGTGCACCAGCCGCAGGATGAGCGGGCTGCGCAGGTGGTCCGGGCCGGGCTCGGACAGCAGCCAGTTCTTGAAGGCCTTCTTGCCCGCTGCGGTCAGCACGTACTGCTGACTGGAGCGCGGGCCCTGCTTGCCGAGGCGCAGCAGACCGGCGTCGGCAAGTGCGGGCAGCTCGCGGTAGACCTGGCTCCGGGTGACGCTGAAGAACGCGCCGAAGCGCTCTCCGGCCTCAGCCACGAGCTGGCCACCGGTCTTGGGTCCGTCGTGCAGCAGCCCGAGCAGGGCGGCGGCAGTCGCGTTCAGGTCCGACACATCCTCAACGGTGCCACTTTCGAGTGCGGCTGTCCACAATGGTCAGCCGTTCTGTCCACAGTGGCTGATCACGGGCTAGTGGTGTTGGGCCATGCGGAGCAACGAGAAGCTCCGGTGCGTGACGGGGCGCTGATCAAGTGCCACGCTTTCGGCCGCTTGACCGCCCGTGTCCAGGCGGGGTGGAAAGTGGTTGCGGGACAAGGGAAACCGCACTTTTGCGTTCACCCGAACGGCAACCTAAACGTGACTGGCCGCTTTGTTGGTCTTGGTTCGCGGCCCCTGGCTTAGCACAACCCGGTGATGTCGGCTTCCTGGCCTGGCGGATACGTCCAGTGCTGGGATCATCACTCCACGTAGGCATCGTCCTGGGAGGTACCGGTGGGCATCAAGTGGATGGAAGCGAAGGTCGTCAAGAGCGCCCGCGCGTGGGCCAGCGGGTCGATCCCGGAACAGGCGGGCAAGGACGAGTGCATGGTCTGCGGCAAGCAGATCCGGCGGCACCGGACGGTCAGCGGCGAGGGCCGCGTGTGCTCGCTGGTCTGCGCGCAGTACTGGGCGGAGAACATGACCTGATCGGTACGAGCGAAAGGCCCCTCCTCCGGATTCTGCGGAGAAGGGGCCTTCGTTTTAGTAGCGGGGACAGGATTTGAACCTGCGACCTCTGGGTTATGAGCCCAGCGAGCTACCGAGCTGCTCCACCCCGCGCCGCTGCAACCAACTCTACACCACCCGCGAAACGCAATTTCACCGGGGTGCACCCTCGCGACCACAAGGGCCACGACCAGGCACAAGACCCTCTCCCCGGCATTGCGGCCGGGGAGAGGATTTCGCCTTGGTAGCGGGGACAGGATTTGAACCTGCGACCTCTGGGTTATGAGCCCAGCGAGCTACCGAGCTGCTCCACCCCGCGTCGGTAATACGAACTCTACGCGCGGTTTACCGGGGATGCAAATCGGGTGGCCGGAACGTGTTCCAGGCCACCCGATCGCACCCGTGCTCAGCCCGTGGGCGTCGGCGAGGTCTGCTGCACCGAGGACGGCGGCGGCTGGTTGGCGCTGGCCGCCTCGAACCGCTTGGTCGCGTCGTCCAGCGCCTTGTACGCGTTGCCCAGGGCGGCGAAGTCACCGCTGCTCTGCGCGGACTTGATGGCCGCCAGGGCGCTCTGGATGTCGCGCACCGCCTGCTGGAGCTCGCTGCTCTGCCCGTTGCCGTTCTGCGGCGGCGTCGTCGTGGTGCTCGGCGACGACGGCGTCGTGCTCGGCGGGGTCGTGCCCGGCTGGTCGGGCAGCTGCGCCGACGCGCCCGTGAGGACCTTCTCCAGCGCCTCCTTGAGCGTGCTGGCGTAGCCGACCTTGTCGCCGAAGCTGACCAGGACCTTGAACAGCTGCGGGAACTGCGTGTTCTGGCCGGCCCGCTCGATGTAGATGGGCTCCACGTAGAGCAGGCCGCCGCCCACCGGCAGCGTCAGCAGGTTGCCGTAGACGACCTTCGTCTGGCGCTGGGCCAGCAGGTTCAGCTCACCGGAGACCTCACCCGAGGTGAGGAACTGGGTCTGGATCTGCTGGGGACCCTTGGCCTCGTTGTTCAGCGTGAGGACGCTGATCTTCCCGTAGTTGTCCGGATCGGACCGGACGCTGACGTACGAGGCCGCGAACTCGCGGTTCTGCCGCACCAGCGCGCTGGTCAGCTGGAAGCTCACCTTGTTCGCGTCGCCGGTCGGGTCGCCCGCCAGCACGTAGAACGGCGGCTGCTGGTCGCGCTGCTGCTGGCTGCCCTGCTGCTGCTGCTCGACCGTCGTCGCGTTGTCCACGGTCGGGTCGGACGGCACGCCCCAGAACGAGACGCCGGAGTAGAAGTCGCGCGGCCCCTCGACGTGGTAGCGGGCCAGCGTGTCGCGCTGCACCTTGAACAGGTCCTCGGGGTAGCGCAGGTGCTCGCGCAGCGACTGCGACATCTCGCTGCCCGCCTTCACCGTGCCCGGGAACACGCCCATCCACGCCTTGAGGACCGGGTCCTTCTCGTCCATCGCGTACAGGGTCACCGTGCCGTCGTAGGCGTCCACGGTGGCCTTGACCGAGTTGCGGATGTAGCTGACCTGCTTGTTCGGCTGCTGGATGCTGCCGGGCAGCGAGTCGTTGGTGGCCGCGGCCAGCGAGGTGCGGCGCGCGTACGGGTAGTTCTCCAGCGTGGTGTAGCCGTCGACGATCCAGGTGATCTTGCCGTCCACGACCGCCGGGTACGGGTCGGCGTCCACGGTCAGCCACGGCGCCACGGCCTCCACGCGGTCGCGCGGGTGGCGGTTGAAGATGATCCGCGAGTCCTCGCCGATGGCCGAGTTGAACAGGATGTTGCGCTCGCCGTAGGCGGCGGCGAAGACGAGCTTGTTGAAGATGCCGCCGATGCGGACGCCGCCCTTGCCGTCGTAGGTGTACTGGGCGCGGTCGGTGTCGTACTCGCCGGGCGAGCCCTCACCGCGTCCGCCGACGATGGCGTAGTCGGTCCGGTTGCCCAGCTCGCCGAAGTAGGTGCGCGGCTGCTGGACGCCGAACGGGCCCGGCTTGACCTTGCCGTCCGGGTCCACCTCGGCGACGTCGAACACCGGGTAGCCGCCGTTGCCGCCCTGGTCCGCCGGCGAGTTGATCTTGCTGGCCTCGGCGAACACCATGCCGTTGCCGTGGGTGTAGATCAGGTGCTGGTTGATCCAGTCGCGCTGGCCCTCGGGGATGCCGGAGGTCTGCAGCTCGCGCACGGCGACGATGTAGTCCTGGAGCTGGTTGTCCACTTTGTACCGGTCGACGTCCAGCTTCTCCGGGAACGCGTAGAACGGCCGCAGCTGCTGGAACTGCGTGAAGGTCTTGGAGATCACGGCCGGGTCGAGCAGGCGGATGTTGCCCAGCGTCGCCTGGTCGCTCTTCAGCTCCTCCAGCGAGACGTTCTGCTTGCCCTCGTACGGCTTGGTCTCCACCTTGTCGTCGGTGAGCCCGAACGCGTCCTTGGTCGCCGCGATGTTGCGGCTGATCGACTCGGCTTCCTTCTCGATGGCGTTGGGCCGCACCGAGAACTGCTCCAGCACCGCGGGCCACGCCGCGCCGACCAGGATGCTCGACAGCACCAGCAGGACGGTGGCGATCGCCGGGAGCTGGAGGTTGCGCAGCACCGCGCCGACGAAGAACATCGCCGCGCAGAACACGGCGATGCACAGCAGGATCAGCTTGGCCGGCAGCACCGCGTTGAGGTCGGTGTAGGTGGCGCCGATGAACTTGTCGTTGCGGTCGCTGAACAGCAGTTGGTACCGGTCGAAGAAGTACGCCACCGCCTTGAGCAGCACGAACACGCCGGCCACGATGGACAGGTGGGTGCGCGCCGGCCCGGAGAGCTGCCCGCCGCGACCCGCGAGCCGGATGCCGCCGAACAGGTAGTGCGCCACGACCGCGCCCACGAACGAGATCGCCGTCGCGATGAACAGCCACGACAGCAGCCACGAGTAGAAGGGCAGCTCGAAGGCGTAGAAGCTGATGTCGTGCTTGAACTCGGCGTCCTCCACGCCGAAGGGCACCGAGTTGAGGAACAGCTGGAAGTGCTGCCAGTCGCCCTGCGCCGAGGTGCCCGCGATCAGGCCGACCAGCAGCGGCAGCCCGATGCCGAACAGCCGCATCCGCCGGGTGACCACCGCGCGGTAGCGGGCCACCGGGTCGTCGGGCCCGGACACCGGCACGAACACCGGTCGGGTCCGGTAGGCGATGATCAGGTTGAGCGCGACGAGACCGCCGACCAGCGCGCCGACCGCGAAGAACAACCCGAAGCGGGTCGCCAGCACGGTTCCGTAGACGCTGCGGAAGCCGACCTCGCCGAACCACAGCCAGTTGACGTAGGTGCCGAGCAACCTGGAGCCGGTGATCAGACCGACCAGGACCACCGCACCGACGATGAGCAGAATCCGGCTTCGACGGGACAGCCTGGGCAGTCCGACCGGGGGCCGAGTGGCCACTGGGCACGCTCCTGGATCGCGGTAATGGCTTTCGTACGTTCTGTCCAACTGTACGGAGGCCGCCGAGGGTTCCCCGTTCGGTCGACCGATTCGACGGATGGGACCATGGCGGCGTGCCAGCCAGTGACAAGCCGACCGTCGCGCTGCCCGCCGTGGCCCGAGAGGTCGAACAGTTCGTGTCCTCCGCCGGGTGGAACCAGCCGCCGCAGCTGTTCGCGCTGGTCCCGACGGCCGACCTGCTCGCGCAGCAACCGGAGCTGGCGGGCCAGCTCGACCCGGCGACCTCGCCGCTGACGCCCATCGCGCAGGACGCGCTGCCCTCCGACCAGCTGGACCAGGCGCTGGCGGGCATCGCCTGGCCGGACGCGGTCCACGGCTGCGCGCTGGCGCAGGAGATCGTCGTCCTGCCGCCCGACGCCGAGTCGCAACTGGCCGAGGGCGAGCTGGACGACGAGGCCGCGCGCCAGTTCGCGGCCGAACACCCGCAGCGCCGCGAGGCTCGCCTGGTGGCGGCCGTCCTGCGGGACGGTTCGGCGGCGTGCGTGCTCCGGCTGCGCGGCAACACGGAGGTCCCCGAAGAGCTCGTCGAGCACCCGGAGCTGGCGCCCAACCTGACGGACGCCCTGCTGGCGACGCTGAAGCCCTAGCGGGTCAGCAGGTCGGGAAGCCGCGGCCGGCGTTGATCGCCTCCAGCGAGGACACGGCGTCGGCCAGCTTCTCCACCTTCACCAGCTGCATGCCCTCGGGCGCGTGCTGCTTGGCCTCGTCGCAGTTGCCGGCCGGCACGAGGAACGTCCGCGCGCCCGCCTCGTACGCGGCGACCATCTTGAAGTTGATGCCGCCGATGCGCCCGACGTTGCCCCGGTCGTCGATCTCGCCGGTGCCCGCGACGGACTTGCCGCCGTTGAGCTCGCCCGGCGTCAGCTTGTCGACGATCGACAGCGCGAACAGCAGCCCCGCCGACGGCCCGCCCACGTCGGACAGGCTGATCTTGATGTCGAAGTCGACGTCCGCGCGGTCCACCGGGAGCACGCCGAGGAACCCGTTCTGCCGGTCGTCCTGCTTGCCCAGGGTCACGCGCGCGGTCTGGCGGGCGGACTCGCGCTGGAAGGTGATGTCCACCTGGTCGCCGGGCTTGGTGCCCTCCAGCGCCGTCCGCACGTCCTCGTACTGCGTGACCTCCTTGCCGTTGACCGCGAGCAGGCGGTCGTTGGGCTGGATCACGTTGTCGGCGGCGCTGCCCTTGGTGACCTCGGCGGCGACGACCTTCATCGGGTACTGCAGGTAGCGCAGCGCGGCGACCTCGGCGCTGGTCTGCGAGTCCTGGAACGCCTTCACGTTCTGGTCGCGGACCTCCTGCTCGCTCTCTCCGGGCCGGAAGAACTCCTCGCGCGGCGCGAGCGCGTACCGGCCGCTGACCCACAACCCCAGCGCGCCGAACAGGGACACGTCGTCGGTGAGCGACACGGTGGTCATGGTCAGCGTGCCGCCGGTCGGGAACGTCTGCTGCCGGTCGATGTGCACCACGTCGGCGCCGTTGACCTGGCTGAGCGTGTCGTAGGTCGGGCCCGGTCCGAGCGCCACGTACGGCACCCGCGCGAACCCGCCGAGCAGGCCGAGGCCCAGCACCACCGCCAGGCTGATCACCAGGGTCCACGTCCGCCGGGTCAACCCGCGCCGGGGCGGAGCGGGCGGCGGGGTCGGCTGGTCCACGACGGTGTCGGTGCCTTCGGTCACGCCCGACAGGGTACGGCCACCCCCCTCACGCCGTGGGCGAACCTGTCCTACGCGGCACGGGCGTCCCGCGTACCGTGGTGGCATGAGTGACGTGCCCTTCGGGTTCAGCCCGCAGGACCCCGACGACCGCGACCGGAGGCCCGAGGAGCCGGGCGGCAACCCGTTCGACTTCTCGCAGCTGGGCGCGATGCTGAGCCAGCTCGGCGCGATGTTCAGCGGCGCGGGCACGTCGTCCGGTCCGGTCAACTACGACCTCGCGAAGCAGATCGCCCTGCAGCAGCTGGCGGGCAAGGGCGGGATGGGCTTCGCCCCGGACCAGAACAGCGCGGTGGCCGACGCCGTGCACCTGGCGGAGATGTGGCTCGACCCGGTCACGGCGCTGCCCGCGGGCACCACCAAGGCCGAGGGCTGGACCGCCCGCGACTGGGTGGAGCGCACCCTGCCGACGTGGCAGCGGCTGTGCGACCCGGTGGCGCGGCGGATGTCCGGCGCGTGGGTGGACGCGATGCCCGCGGAGGCCAAGGAGGCGGCCGGTCCGCTGCTGTCGATGCTCGGGCAGATGGGCGGCATGGCGTTCGGGTCGCAGCTGGGCGGCGCGCTGGCGCAGCTCGGGTCGGAGGTGCTGACCTCCACCGAGGTGGGCCTGCCGCTGGGTCCAGAGGGGACGGCGGCGCTGCTGCCCGCCAACATCGAGAAGTTCACCGAGGGCCTGGAGCGGCCGGCCAGTGAAGTGCTGGTGTTCCTCGCCGCACGCGAGGCCGCGCACCAGCGGCTGTTCAGCCACGTGCCGTGGCTGCGGCAGCGGCTGCTGGACACGGTGGAGGAGTTCGCGCGGGGCATCACGGTCGACACCTCGGCGCTGGAGCAGCTCGCGGGCCAGGTGGACCCGGCGAACCCGGCCTCGATCGAGGAGGCCATGAAGTCCGGCATGCTCGAGCCGCAGACCACGCCCGAGCAGAAGGCCGCGCTGACCCGCCTGGAGACGCTGCTGGCCCTGGTCGAGGGCTGGGTGGACGTCGTGGTGGCCGAGGCGGTCACCGAGCGGCTGCCCGGCGCGGAGGCGCTGCGCGAGACGCTGCGGCGGCGGCGTGCCTCGGGCGGTCCGGCGGAGCAGACGTTCGCCACGCTGGTCGGGCTGGAGCTGCGGCCCCGGCGCCACCGGTCGGCGGCGGCGCTGTGGAAGCTGCTGGGCGACCAGCAGGGGATCGAGCAGCGCGACAGCGTGTGGGAGCACCCCGACCTGGTGCCCACCGCCGAGGACCTGGACGACCCGATGGAGTTCGTGGAGCGGTTCGGCCAGACCCGCAAGGCCCTCGAGGACCCGATCGCGGAGCTGGAGCGCACCCTTCGCGAGGCCGAGGCGGACACTCCCCCCGACGACACGCCGCCCGCCGACAAGCCCTCGGACGGCGAGCCCGGCCAGGACAAGCGCGAGGACTGACCCCACGCTGACGCCGGCTCACCCGCCCGGGTGAGTCGGCGTCACCCGTTCTAGTCCTCCTCCGTGATGCCCAGACCGGCGGCGGCCGACAGCCCCTCCAGGTACCCGACCGCCCGCTCGGCCTTCGGGTAGCGGTGCACGAGGTCCCAGAAGTCCTTCCCGTGGCCCGGCACGCGCAGGTGCGCCAGCTCGTGCACCAGGACGTAGTCCAGCACCCACGCGGGCACGTCCCGCAGCCGCTCGCTGATCCGGATCGTGCCCTCGCTGGGTGTGCAGGACGCCCACCGCGTGCGCATCGGCGGCACCCACCGCACGCTGCTGGGCTGGACGCCGTCCAGGTACCGGTCGGCCAACTCCTCGCACCGCGCGAGCAGGGCCGCGTCCGACGTGCGCGTGGGCGAACGCCTGCGGGTCTCGCTGCGCTGGAGGCGGCTGAGCATCTCCGCCACCCAGTGCTTCTCCTCGCTCTTGCTCATGCGCGCCGGCAGCAGGACGACGACGGTGTCCCCCTCGCGGTACGCGCTCACCATCCGACGGCGCCGAGCGCTGCGCCGTACCTCCACCTGCGGTTCGGGCATGGGCATCACGGTAAGGCCCGACACCGACAATCCGCGGCGGCCAAGCGGCGGTCTGTGGATGGTCGGACGAACAGATTCGCCCGAACGACGGCTGGACACGCGGGAGGCGGCGTGCAGCGGTACCGCGTCCGCACAGGTAGCGTGCTGCGCAGCCCCCGAGTGTGGCGCAGATCGCTCCGCACTCACGAAGCGAGGAGGAAGCCGTGGCCGAGACCTACAACGGCTACTGCGTCAAGTGCCGTGAGAAGCGTGACTTCACGGGCGAGGTGCACGAGAGCAACAACCGCAGGATGGCCAAGGGCAAGTGCCCCGTCTGCGGGACCACGGTGACCCGGATCCTGGGCAAGGCGAAGGTCTGACCGCGCGGTGGCCGGGCCGCCGCGCCCGGCCACCCGTCAAGGCCCCGCCACCGGGGTTGTGGACAGCCCGAAGACCTGTGGACAACCGATTCGCCGCAGGTCACGGGGTCGCGGCAGGCTGCTCGCCGTGACGCCACCCCACCGCCCCCGGGTCCTGCCGGGCCTGCCCGTGCTGCGCCGCCGCGCCGACGCCGTCCAGTTGGGCGTCGACGCCCGCCACGCCGTCCTGGTCGAGGACCTGACGGCCCAGATGACGACGGCCCTGCTCGGGCTGTCCGGCCGGCACACCTCCGCCGAGCTGCGCGACCAGCTGCCCGCCGACCAGGTCGAGGACTGGGTGCGGCTGGTGGACGCCCTGGTCGGGACCGGGCTGGTCGAGGAGACCGTGCCCGTGCCGCACCCCCGGCTGGCCGCCGAGACCACCGCGTGGGCGCTGCGCACCGGCCGACCCGCGCCGTCGCTGGCCGCCGACCGGGCCGCCAAGTCCGTCGTCGTCCACGGCGACGGCCGTCTGACCAGCGCTGTTGCCGGTCTGCTCGCCGCCACCGGGGTCGGCTCGGTGCGGGTCGCCACGCAGGGTCGGGTGGGTCCGGAGGACACCGGAGCCGGGTACACCGAGGACGACGTGTACCGGTACCGCTCCGACGCCGCCGCGGACGTCCTGCACCGGGCGTGCGGCGCGGTCCGCACGGGTCCGCGCACGAAGACACCCGATCTGGTGGTGCTCGCCGACGCCCTGGTCCCCCGCCCCGAGCTGCTGCGGGGGCTGGTGCTGGACCGCACGCCCCACCTGGCGGTCCGGGTCCGCGAGGGCCTGGGCGTGGTCGGGCCGCTCGTGGTGCCGGGGCGCAGCAGTTGCCTGACGTGCGCCGACCTGCACCGGACCGACGCCGACCGGGACTGGCCGGTGCTGGCCGCCCAGCTGGTCGACCGGCCCCAGCACGGCGACCTGGCCACCGTCACCGCCACGGCCGGGCTCGCGGTGGCGCAGGTGCTGCTCGCGCTGGACCACGAGACGACCGCGCGCACCCGCCCGCCCACGTGGGACGCGACGCTGGAGGTGGACGCGTTCGCCGGGCTCGTGGAGCACCGGATCGCACCCGTGCACCCCCGCTGTGAGTGCCGCTCGCTTGTGTGAGTCGTTCCTCAGCGTGCCCTGTGTAGGTTCGGGTGTGGACCAAGTCGATCGTCGTGTTGGCGGACGTGTTCGCCGTGTTCGCCGGGGCGGGGGGAGAATCTTCGGGTGAGCGAGATCCCGCGCAAGGCCGTGCAGCGCACCGCGAAGCTGGCCAGCCTGCCCATCGGGGTGGCCGGCCGGGTCGTGGGCGGCTGGGGCAAACGGCTCGCAGGCCGCAGTTCCGAGGAGGTCAGCGCCGAGGTGTCGGCGAAGACCGCGGAACAGGTCTTCGCCGTGTTGGGCCAGCTCAAGGGCGGTGCCATGAAGTTCGGGCAGGCCTTGAGCGTGTTCGAGGCGGCGGTGCCCGACGAGCTGGCCGAGCCGTACCGGGAGGCGCTGACCAAGCTCCAGACCGCCGCTCCGCCGATGCCCGCGCGCACCACGCACCGGGTGCTGACCGAGCAGCTCGGGTCGGGGTGGGTGAAGCGGTTCGCGTCGTTCGACGACGAACCGGCGGCGTCCGCGTCCATCGGCCAGGTGCACCGCGCGGTGTGGCACGACGGGCGCGACGTGGCGGTCAAGGTGCAGTACCCGGGCGCGGACGAGGCGTTGCAGGCCGACCTCAAGCAGCTGCTGCGGTTCTCCCGGCTGTTGCAGGCGATCATGCCGGGCACCGAGGTGAAACCGCTGCTGGAGGAGCTGCGGGACCGGTACCTGGAGGAGCTGGACTACCGCACCGAGGCGGCGAGCCAGCGGGTGTTCGCGAAGGCGTTCGAGGGCGACGACCACGTGCTGGTGCCCAAGGTCGTCGCCAGCTCGCCCAAGGTGATGGTCAGCGAGTGGACCGATGGCGTGCCGCTGTCGAAGATCATCCGTTCGGGTGAGCGCGAGGAGCGCGACCTGGCGGGCCGGCTGCTGTCGGAGTTCCACTTCTCGGCCCCGAGCCGGTCGGGCCTGCTGCACGCCGACCCCCACCCGGGCAACTTCATGCTCGGCGCGGACGGCCGCCTGCGCGTCCTCGACTTCGGCGCCGTCGCCCGCCTCCCGGACGGCCTGCCCAAGACGTTGGGCCTGATGACGAGGCTCGCCCTGGACGGCCGCTCGACGGACCTGCTCGACCTGCTGAAGGCCGAGCGCTTCATCCGCCCCGGCACGGAGCTGCAGGAGGACGACGTCCTCAACTACCTCGCGCCGTTCGTCGAGCCGCTGCGCACGGAGACCTTCCACTTCACCCGGAAGTGGCTGCAGAAGCAGGCGGAACGCGTGGGCGACCTGCGCAGCCCGGACAGCCACACCGGCAGGTCGCTGAACCTGCCCCCGCAGTACCTGCTGATCCACCGCGTGACCCTGGGCGCGACCGGCATCCTCTGCCAACTCGACGCCCACGTCCCGGCCCGCGAGATCGTCGAACGCTGGCAGCCCGGCTTCGCCGACTGACCCCGGACACGCACGCCGGGCCGCCCACCGCGGCCCGGCCCGCACCCCGCCGGCCGCCCGCGCAGTCCCTCGAGCACCCCACCCGGCGGCGAGTTGTCCACAGGTCCCGAGTTGTCCACAGTTCGCGATTTCGCCCTGGCGGCACCCCGCTCCCGGGCCGATCCTCGACCCATGGACGTGATCAAGACCTCGGACCTGAAGGCCGCGGGCGTGCCCCGCTACCGCATCGACCTGCGCTGCCGCCCCGGCGGCCCGTGGCAGCGCATCCTGCCCGGCGTGCTGCTCCTCGGCGCGGCACCGCCCACCCGCGCCGACCGCGTCAAGGCGGCCCTCGCCTACGCCGGCCCGGAGGCGGTCCTCACCGGCGTGGACGCCCTCCACACCCACGGCCTGCCCGACCTGCCACTGCCGCCCCGCGTGCACGTGCTCCAACCCGCCGGCCGCCGAAGATCCGGCGACCACCACGTGCTCCTGGAACGCACCACCCGCCTGCCCAGGCCGGTGCACAAGGACGGCTTACCCCTGGCCCCGCCGGCCAGAGCCGTCCTCGACGCGGCGCGCCACGAACCCCACCCCACTCGAGCGCACGGGCTGCTCACCGCCGTGCTCCGGTCAGGCCTGTGCTCACCACCGACCCTGCTGGCCGAACTCGACGCCGGCAGCAAACGCGGCGCGGCGACACCCCGCTCGTTCCTCCGCGCCCTGACCCACCACTAGCCCCAGCCCCGCGCACCAGTCACCCGCAGGAGCCGCCCATCGAGCAGATACCCATCACCAACAGTCGGCATCACCAGTAGTCGGCAGGCAGCTTGCCCTCGATGTCGCGGACGTGGTTCCGCGCGCACACGTGGCACAACCACTGGTCGTGCCCGCGGTCCTTCTCACGCACCCACGCAAGTAGTTCGGCCGGGTTCGTGACGGACTGACGGGTCCGCCCGCAGCGCGCGCACGCCTCGGTCCCGGCCGCGGTGCTCACGGCTTGCGGCCCAGGTGCACGGTGTTCGCGACGAGCAGGTAGACGTCGTCGCGGAGGCCGACGTACTCCGGGTCCTGCGGGTCGAGGAGCCGCTCGACCGTGCGCCGGTCCGCGGGGTGCAGGCGGTCGCCGGCGACGTCGGCCAGCCACTGGAGGCGCTCGACCGCCCAGTCCCGCACCGCCTGCTTGGCGGGCGCGGGGTGGTCGACGAGGTAGCTGAACGCGGTCACGTCGAGCAGGCCGGCCTCGGCCAGCACGATGTTCCACCCCACGGGCAGCCGCACCTTGTCGGTCATGGACTCCCGCATGCGCACGAACCACTCGGCGCGCGCGGCGGCCAGGCGTTCCTGGAGGCCGGGTTCGCCGACGCCGAGGTCCCACGGCAGGAACCTGCCCTCCAGGCCGCCTTCGGCCAGGGCGAGCACTCCGCCGGGCGCGAGCGCGTCGACCAGACCGGCCACCCCCTGCCGCTCGTCGGGCAGGTGGTGGACGACGCGCGCCGCCCACACCAGGTGCGCCGGGTCGGTGAGGTCGGCCAGGCGTTCGGTGGCGATGTCGGCGAGCACCGGGCGGACCTTGACCGTGGGGTTGGTGTTGTCGTGCCCGTAGCTGGCGGCGGCACGCGCGGCGGTCGTCGCGGCGTCGAGGAGCTCCGGCACGGCGTCGATGAGGACGACGGTGCCGCCGCCACGCGCGTTGAGCGCTTCGACGAGGGCCACGCTCATGCCTCCCGCGCCACTGCCGACGTCGACGACGACCGGGCTGTCCGGCAACGAGCGGACGAGCCGGCGCGCGACCACGCGCTCGGCCTCGGCGTCGAGTTCGTTCGCCCGGCGCAGTGCGGTCAGGCGGGTTGCCCAGTCGATTCCGTCGTGAGTGTGAGCGGCCACACCTCAGACCGTACCTACGACAAGACCCGCCCTCCCATCGAAAAGGAGGGCGGGCCGCATCGAACAGCGTCACGCACGCACGGAGACCGGGTCCCGACTGGCGGTAGGCCGGGTCCCGACGGCGGGAGGCCGGCCGGCACCGGGTCCGGTTCGGGCCGAGAAGTCGACCCCCGTCCCCGGTGCCGGCCGGCAAGTCGGTCGCCACCCGGTGCCGGCCGGCTCGCCGACCGACCGACACCGGGTGTGCGGGACAGGTGCTCCGGCGTCAGACGGCGCGGGCCTTGAGCAGTGCCCTGCGCTGGGCCCATCCGGCCAGTCGGCGCCACCGGCGGGCGACGACGAGGCGGTGGGCCACGCGTTGCTGTTCGGCGAACACCTCTGCGTCATGCATTCGGGATCTGGCCAGGTTTTCTTCGAGCAACATGGGGTTACCTCGCGGGTTGAGTTCGATGATCACTGCTTCGTCTGCGGTGGTGCGGTAGCCGTTCACGCGGCGGCCTCCTGGTCGGTAGCCCCCCGGACGGTGGTGGTTGCGGCGGGTGCCGCGGGCACTGCGGGCGTCGCGTCCTTGCGCGGACGGCCACGGGGCCGCTTCCGCGCGATGACGGCACCGCGCTCGAAGATCTCGCCGCCCCAGACCCCCCAGGGCTCGTGCCGGGCGATGGCGCCCGCCAGGCACTCGGCGATCACCGGGCACGTGGTGCAGAACGCCTTCGCCTGCTCCAGCTCGGCGGGAGCGTCGGCGAACCACAGGTCCGGGTTGTTGGTACGGCAGGGAAGCTCCAGACCGGCGTCCGGCGCGGTGTCGATCAGGTTGGCGACACCGGTCGTGGCGAGGTCCTCGGCGGACAGCGTCCCGGTTATCGGGACGGTCGCGGTCAACATCAGGTGGACTCCTGTCACAGGTCTTGCGATGGGGTTTGTCCTGCGGAAAACAGGTCGAACAAACACGAAGGCCGCGGATCCGGTTACGGGTCCGCGGCCTTCGTGGGCTTCAGGTGGCCTGATGCTGGTGGGCTCAGGTCCTTCGCCTGTGCGCGGACGGCGCAACGTTCTGAGTCGGGACAACGGTCGGCATGTACTGCGCCGGCACCTGGATCACGTGAACTCGCTCGCCGCCCCACTCGAAGGCGCGGCGATCGCGGGCAGACTTCTCCCCCGCGACGCGAGCGTTGCCGGACACAGCGCAAACACCGGTCATGAGGAGACCGGGCATCCCGATGGTCATCGGAGTGTTCACAACCGGTCACCTCCTCGGTGCGGCTAGTCTCGGAGCAACGCTCTTCATCCCCAGCAGGCGCTCTTCGCGCCTGGCCTCAGCAGGTTATGACCCTGCCCCAGACCGGTGCAACCGGTTTTTCCAAATACCTGTCGATCGTGTGAAGTTTCAGCGTTTTCCCTGCACAAGGGCGAGGACGTCGGCGCCGTACCGGTCGAGCTTCGCCGCGCCGATGCCGGCGATCGCGACGAGCCCCGCGATGTCCTCGGGGCGCTGTTCGGCGATCGCCACGAGCGTGGAGTCGGTGAAGACGACGTACGCCGGCACCTTCAGCTCCTTCGCCCGCCCCGCGCGCCACGCCCGCAAACGGCCCAACAGCTCTTCGTCCAGGTCCGACGGGCACGTGCCGCACCGGCTGAGCTTGACCGCCGTCGCGTCCACCAACTGCGTCCCGCACACCCGGCACTGCGGCTTGGGCCGCTTCTGCACCGGCTCCCGCTTGGCCACCGTGCGCGAGGCGGGGTGGTCGTCGGGGATGAGCCCGTAGAGGAACCGGCTGCGCCGCCGGAACCGGCGACCACCGGCCGCGCGGGCCAGCGCCCACGACAGCCACAGGTGCTCACGCGCCCGCGTCACCCCCACGTACAGCAGGCGGCGCTCCTCCTCGACCGCGGCCTCGTCGCCGTCCGCGTGCAGGATCGGCAGGGTGCCCTCGACCAGGCCGACGAGGAACACCGCGTCCCACTCCAGGCCCTTCGCGGCGTGCAGCGACGCCAGCGTCACGCCCTCGACGGTCGGCGGGTGCTGGGCCTCGGCCCGCACCTCCAGCTCGGTCACGAACTTCGGCAGGTCCGCCCCGTCGACGGTGGCCACCAGCTCCTCGGCCAGCTCCACCAGCGCGAGCAGCGACTCCCACTTCTCCCGGGCCGCGCCGCCGGAGGGCGGGTCGTCGGTCAGGCCGATGGGGGCCAGCACCTCCCGCACCACCTTGGGCAGCTCGCCCGGCGGGTCCTGCGCCGCGGCCTGCCGCAGCGCCACCATCGCCTGCCGCACCTCGGCGCGCTGGAAGAACCGCTCACCGCCGCGCACCTGGTAGGGGATGCCCAGCTCGGCGAGCGCCTGCTCGAAGATCTCCGACTGCGCGTTGACCCGGTACAGGATGGCGATCTCGCTGGCCGACACGCCCTCGTCCAGCAGCGCCTTCACCCGCCGCGCGACGGCCGCGGCCTCGGCGGGCTCGTCGTCGAACTCGGTGAACTTCGGCGCGGGGCCGTCCGGGCGCTGCCCGATCAGCCGCAGCCGCGCGCCCGCGGGACGCCCGCGCGCCCACTTGATGACCTCGTTGGCCAGGGCCACGACCTGCGGCGTCGACCGGTAGTCGCGCTCCAGCCGGACCACGGTCGCCTCGGGGAAGCGGCGGTTGAAGTTCAGCAGCGGCATCGGCGAGGCGCCGGCGAAGGAGTAGATGGTCTGGTTGGCGTCGCCGACGACGGTCAGGTCGTCGCGGTCGCCCAGCCACGCGTCCAGCACGCGCTGCTGGAGCGGGGTGACGTCCTGGTACTCGTCGACCACGAAGCAGCGGTAGCGGTCGCGGAACTCCTCGGCGACGTCGCCGTGCTCCTCCAGCGCGGCGGCGGTGTGCAGGAGGAGGTCGTCGAAGTCGAGCAGCTGGGCGTCGTTCTTGAGCTGCTCGTAGGTGCGGTAGACCTGCACGACCTGCTCGGCGGGCGCCGGGGTGTCGCGGTGCGCCTTGCCCGCGGCGGCCGGGTAGGCGTCGGGCGTGACCAGCGAGGCCTTGGCCCACTCGATCTCGCTCGCGAGGTCGCGCAGCGAGTCCGACTCGGTGGACAGGCCCGCCCGGTTGGCCGCCTGGGCGACCAGCCGCAGCTTGTTGCGGTCGATCAGCTCCCAGTGCGGCCCGCCGACGACCCGGGGCCAGAAGTAGCGCAACTGCCGAAGCGCCGCGGCGTGGAAGGTGCGGGCTTGCGCGCCGTGCACGCCGAGCGCCCGCAACCGGGTCCGCATCTCGCCCGCGGCACGCGCGGTGAAGGTGACGGCGAGCACTTGGCCGGGCGCGACGTGACCCCGTTGCACCAGGTAGGCGATGCGGTGGGTGATCGTCCGGGTCTTGCCGGTGCCCGCCCCGGCGAGCACGCAGACAGGACCGCGCGGCGCCTCGACCGCGGCCCGCTGTTCCGGATCGAGTCCCTCCAGCAGCCGCTCCATGCCCCGCATCCTCGCATTGCACACCCACCGCGCGGTGATGGGGCGACGCGGCGCGCCGTATCCTGGTGGGTATGGCTGGTAAGGACAAGGCGGCGGCGAAGGCAGCGGCCCAGGAGCGCCGCGCGGCGGCGAAGGCCCGGCGGGGCCAGATCTTCGAGGCGTTCAAGATGCAGCGCCGCGAGGACAAGGCGCTCGTGCCGCTGATGCTGCTGTGCCTGCTGGGCGCGACGGCGGCGGCGTTCCTCATCGGCCTGATCTGGGACATGCAGTGGGTGCTGCTGCCCCTGGGCATCGCCGTGGGCGCCCTGCTGGCCGTGATCGTCTTCGGCCGCCGCGTGCAGCGGACTGTCTACGCGAAGGCCGACGGCCAGCCCGGCGCGGCCGGCTGGGCGCTGGACAACCTGCGCGGACGCTGGCGCGTGACCCAGGGCGTGGCCGCGACCGGCAGCGCCGACATGGTCCACCGCGTGATCGGCCGCCCCGGCGTGGTCCTGGTCGCCGAAGGCGCTCCGCACCGGGTCAAGGGTCTGCTGGCCCAGGAGAAGAAGCGCGTGTCCCGGGTGATCGGCGAGACCCCCATCTACGACGTCATCGTGGGCGCCGAAGAGGGCCAGGTCCCGCTCCGCAAGCTCCAGAGCCACCTGATGAAGCTGCCGCGCAACATCTCCGCGGCCCAGGTGGACACCCTGGAGAACCGCCTCCAGGCCCTGGCCAGCCGAGGCACCGCACTCCCGAAGGGCCCCCTGCCCCAGGGCGCGAAGATGCGCAACATCCAACGCGCCATGCGCCGCCGCTGACCCCTCGCGGGACACCCCCACAGCACGGGCGTGGGGGTTTCGGCCGACGTCAGCGGACCGTCAGCGGACGCGGATGACCACGGTCCCGGTCGCCTTGTCGTGCAGGCAGCGGCCGTCCGCGTCCCAGATCACGGCCGGGATGACCGGGAAGATGAGCAGCGTGCGCAGGACCGCCCTGGGCAGGCCCACCAGGGGTGCGCCGTCCAAGCGGGCCACGCGCAGCCCGAAGACCGCGTGGCCCGGGGTGAAGCCGAAGAAGCCCACGGCGATGATCGTGATGGCGAACCAGGCCAGCAGGCTCCAGTTGCGCGGCAGCTCCGGGTAGGTGAAGACGCTGGCCACGCCCATCGCCAGGGCGAAGTCGAGCAGGATCGCGAACGCGCGTCGGCCGCTGCCCGCCACGGCACCCGGGCCGGACTGGGGCAGGCCGAGGCGTTCGCCCTTCCAGCGTTGAGCGGTGCCGTCGCCGGAGTCGGCGCCCGGCTCCAGTGCCGAGCGGGGTCCTGACAGCCACGAACCGGTCCACTTGCTCACCCCACCAGAGTAAAGCCGTGCTCAGCGGGTGAGGAGTGGCAGGTCGGGTTGCCGGTCCCGGGTGGCCCGTTAACACTGGCGAAACATCAGGGTGATTGCTGGGCAACACCGCGGTCTTAGCGTCGCCCCCGATGGCAGGCCGCCAGACACCGCGGCGAACAACCACGCCCCCACCGCAGTAGAGGAGTCGACGAGGGTGTTCAAGAATCCCGACGAGGTCCTGAAGTTCATCTCCGACGAGGGCGTGAAGTTCATCGACGTCCGCTTCAGCGACCTGCCCGGCGTGATGCAGCACTTCACGCTCCCCGCGTCCGCCTTCGACGCCGACGCCATCGCCGAGGGCCTGGCGTTCGACGGCTCCTCCGTGCGCGGCTTCCAGTCGATCCACGAGTCGGACATGCTCCTGCTGCCCGACCTGTACACGGCGCGCATCGACCCGTTCCGGATCGAGAAGACGCTGATCGTCAACTTCTTCGTGCACGACCCGTTCACCCGCGAGGCGTACAGCCGCGACCCGCGCAACATCGCGCGCAAGGCCGAGCAGTACATCACCGAGTCGGGCATCGCGGACACCGCGTACTTCGGCGCCGAGGCGGAGTTCTACATCTTCGACTCGATCCGCTTCGACACCACCGCGAACGCGTCCTTCCACGAGATCGACTCGATCTCCGGCTGGTGGAACACCGGCCGTGAGGAAGAGGGCGGCAACCGCGGCTACAAGGTCAAGTACAAGGGCGGCTACTTCCCGGTCACGCCGACCGACCACTACGCCGACCTGCGCGACAAGATGGTGCTCAACCTGGAGAGCAACGGCTTCTCCGTCGAGCGCGCGCACCACGAGGTCGGCACCGCCGGCCAGGCGGAGATCAACTACCGCTTCAACACGCTGCTGCACGCGGCCGACGACCTGATGCTGTTCAAGTACATCATCAAGAACACGGCGTGGCAGGCGGGCAAGACCGTCACCTTCATGCCGAAGCCGCTGTTCGGCGACAACGGCTCGGGCATGCACACCCACCAGTCGCTGTGGAAGGACGGTGCGCCGCTGTTCCACGACGAGTCCGGCTACGCGGGCCTGTCCGACACCGCGCGCCACTACATCGGCGGCATCCTGCACCACGCGCCGTCGCTGCTGGCGTTCACCAACCCGACGGTGAACTCCTACCACCGCCTGGTGCCCGGCTACGAGGCCCCGGTCAGCCTGGTCTACTCCCAGCGCAACCGGTCGGCGTGCGTGCGCATCCCGATCACCGGCAACAACCCGAAGGCCAAGCGCATCGAGTTCCGCTGCCCCGACTCGTCGGGCAACCCGTACCTGGCCTTCTCGGCCATGGTGATGGCGGGCCTGGACGGCGTGAAGAACAAGATCGAGCCGCCGGCCCCGATCGACAAGGACCTCTACGAGCTCCCGCCGGAGGAGGCCCGCGACGTCAAGCAGGTCCCGGCCTCGCTCGACGCCGTGCTGGACAACCTGGAGGCCGACCACGAGTTCCTGCTCGAGGGCGGCGTGTTCACGCCGGACGTGATCGACACGTGGATCGCGTTCAAGCGCGAGCAGGAGATCGACCCGCTGCGCCTGCGCCCGAACCCGTACGAGTTCGCGCTGTACTACGACGTGTGATCGGCGGTCTTCCGGTGTGAGCCGGAGCGTCCGACGAAGGCCGAGGGCCGGGTGGCTGTCCAGTCGCCCGGCCCTCGGCCTCTTCCCGTCACGAGACGCTCGTGCCGGGCTCCTTCCAGATGGAGACCTCCCCGTCCAGCCAGCGGTGGATCGAGGCCGCACCTGGTACGCCGCGCCGGATCGCGTGGTCGAACAGCGGGCGCAACGTGGTGTCGCCGAGCAGGTCGGTTCGAGGTGTGTGGGTGGTGACCTCCCACAGTTCGTGCACGGCCATCGCCACCGTGCACCACCCGGCGAGGACCGTGTCGTCGTACCCGATCACGCGGGCCGAAGCCGCCGTGACGACCTCGACCGGCAGGGTGTGCGCCTCGCCGCCGGCCGGGAGGTCGTTGTTCCAGGCGATGCCCGGCGCAAGGGAGCGGAGGAGGGCTGCCGCGGTCGGGACGGGCAGGCTGCGGCGGAACGGCGAGGAGAAGCAGTCCACGATCCACTGCGCCGTCGACTGCGGCCCAAAGCCGGGGATCTGGCGGTGGCAACCCTCGAACAGCTTCCCGAACCACCCCGGCTCGTCGAGGTCGGGGGTGCCGCCCGCGTGCAGGCGCAGGTTCCACGCGAACACGGTGCGGTGGCCGGCCAGCAGGTCGAGGTCGCTCGGGTCGACGATCCGTGCCCGGGTGTCGTGGAGGCGGGCGAGGTCGACGTGGTGGGCAAGGGGCTGACCCGCCAGGTAGCCGAAGTGGACCGCGAACCACGCGTGCGTCGCCGTGGTGTCGTCCGGGTCGGCGGCGAACGACCGCAACGCCGAACCCAGCAGGGAGGTCAGCTTCTCGTACACCGCGTCCAGGTACTGGTAGTCGGTGTTGAGCAGGGCCGACAGGCCGGCGCTGCGGCCCATCGAGAAGTGGTCGGCACCGATCTCGACCAGCCGGCGGAGGGTGTCCGACGACACCGGCAGCGTCTCGGAGGTGCGCAGCAGGAACTCGACCAGGGCGACGTCCACGTCCTTCTGCAGCGGGGACAGCCGGAGGTGGTCGCGGGGTGCCGTGTACCAGGTGGCCCCCCGGTTGGCCGCCCTGCGCCGGTCGGTGATAACCGCTTCGATGCGCCGGAGGAAGCTGTCCATGATCCGCGCGGCACCGGCCTGGAAGTTCCGCAGGCGCAACGAGATGCAGATCTGGCCCACCACCTCCCACTGGCCCCGCGCGATCTCCGGGATCAGGATCGCCGCGATCTCCTCCGGCCCTTCGACCGTGCGGTTGAGGTGCAGGGCCGCGAAGTACTCCAGGAAGCTGGGGTGGGTGAAGGCGAAGACAGCGCCGCGGGTCGGGTCGCCGCCCACGTCGGTGAAGATCCAGGCGCGGCCCCGGCACAGGTCCAGCAGCTCGCGCACGACCCGCTTGGCGGTGCGGCGGTCCGGCACGCCTTCGGCCAGCAGCGGCTCGACCACCAGCGCGAAGACCTGTTCCTCGGTGACGCCGTCGCGGTAGGCGCGGTCGGTCAGCACGGCGTGGGCGAGGTAGCTCAACGACAGCTCGATCAGGTCGAGGTCGGCCGGCGGGCGGCCGATGCGCCGCTTGCGGTCCCAGTGGTGCAGGAAGAGTTCGACGCACTCGCGGAAGATCTCCGGCCGTTTGTGCGGGATGGTGCCGCGGCCCTGGTAGAGCACGCAGATGAACGCGAGCATCAACGGGTTCGTGCGCAGGTCCGCGATGGGTTTGCCGGATTCGAGGAAACCCTGCACGGTGCCCTCGACCGACGGATCGCCCGGTTCGCGGACGATCGAGAACCACCGGCGGGCGTACTGCTCGACCTGCTGGTCGGTGAAGCTGCCGATCAGGAACTCGTCGAACGTCCGCGGGTTCAGCCGCGCCACGGAGTACCCGACCCGCCGGGAGGTC
Source organism: Saccharothrix variisporea (assembly GCF_003634995.1). Lineage (GTDB taxonomy): Bacteria > Actinomycetota > Actinomycetes > Mycobacteriales > Pseudonocardiaceae > Actinosynnema > Actinosynnema variisporeum. Next base: position 4,168,902 of record NZ_RBXR01000001.1, read on the forward strand.
ACCACGACCTTCGCGAACGGGTGGATGGTGGCGATGGTGTCGATCGTCTTCGCGGCGGCCTCCCTGGTCGCGCCGTCGACGAGTTCGTCCAGGCCGTCGAACACCAGGAACGCGCGTCCCTCGGCGAGCAGCTTGCGCACGGTGCCCGGTGGGGCTGGGCACTGGTACCCGGTGCGCAGGAGCGACTCGACGGCTTCCTCGACGTTGAACCCGTTGAGCCCGACGTCGACGGCCTTGAGGGCCACGACGAACGGGATGTCGCCGCGGTCGAGGGCTCGTCGCGCGAGCAGCGTCGACGTGGTCGACTTCCCGCCGCCGGGGTCGCCGACGATGACCGTCTTGTCGACCAGTCCCGCGAAGCGCTCGAACGAGATCTCCGCGTCGTGCACCAGGTTCCGAGCGCTCTCACCCCACGGGCGGAACTGGGACGGCACGAACAGGTCGTCGTACGGCACGAGCTTCCGTTCGAAGTGCGGCAGCTGCATGGTCGAGTGGTGGGCCGCGAACACGGTGAGGTAGGTCCGTCGCCACTCCTCGAACGCTTCGGCGGTCGGCTCGACCGCCGAAGCCAGAACGTCCAGGTAGTGCTCCACTTCGGCGAGTTGGTGCCGGACGAGCGTGGTGAACGCCCAGTCCAGGCTCTCCGCCGGGTCTTTGAGCGACCGGAGCAGGGCTTTGGCCCAGTCCTGACCGCGGGTGAACAGCAGTTCGCACAGCTGCGCCGTGTACTCCCGCAGCCGGTCGAACCGCAGGTCGGCGAAGGGCACGGGCGGATCGCTCACGCGGTAGCGCTTGCGCACCTGCGCGCTGATCAACGCCAGTACGGAGGCCTCGACCTTCGTCCGGATCCCCTCGGTGACGCGTCCTTCGAGGTTGAGCGCGAGGATGCGCCGCAGCACGTGGTCACCTTCGGGGCTCGCCAAGGCACCTGCCACGTCCTGTTGGGTGAACCCGATCGGTAGTCGCAACACCAGGCTGAAGGTCGCCGGGGCGAGCGTCAGCCTGTTCAGGGCCGTGTGCACGTCCGTCCGGCCGTAACCGCGGCGCGCGAGTGCGTGGCGCACGTTGTCGACCAGTGGTTTGGCCGCCTGCCCGAGCAGTCGTCCGATGAGGGGTTCCTCGAAACCCGGCATCCGGCCTCCAGTCCCGCGGTCTCCCTGGCGAAGTCGTGGATCACTGACGCGGTGTTACGACGCACCTACCCAGGAGACGACGAAGCCCCCGGCGGACGCACCGGGGGCTTCGGTCGAGAACTGCTTACCGGGGAACCGGGATGCCCGTCACCGCGACCTCGCCGCCGGTCGGGGCGAGCTGGCCGTTGATGCCCGAGAACGTCAGCGTCAGCGTGGTCGCCTGCCCAGCCGCCCGCTGGTCCAGCTCCACGTACCCGCTGGTGCTGGCGTTCTTCGCAATCGTCACCGGCCACTTGCTGGTCGACAGGGACGCGCTGTAGTTGCGCTTCGTGTCGTCGACGGCCGAGATGGAGGCCAGGGGCAGGTCCATCTTCGCCGTGCTGGCGTTTATGGCCGTCACGTGCAGGCGCAGGCGTCCGCCGGCGTTCTCCACGCGCGTCACCTCCACCGTCAGCAAGCCGCGGGCGACCTTCCACGAACCCGTGGCGACCTTCGTCTCCGCCGTCGTCGTGGGGGTGTCCTCCGTGGTGGTGGTCTCGCCGACGACGCCGTCCAGGGACGTGGCGGTCCTGGTCGTGGTCGTGGGGCTGCTGGAGCTCAGGGTGACGCTGAGGGCGCCGATGCCCACCGTGCCCGCGGTTGCCGCCTGGATCACGCCCAGCAGGACGAGGACGCCCAGGACGACCAAGCCGACCTTGAGCGCGGCGCGGTTGTTCTTCTTGCGGTGGTGATGGTGGATCTCGTCGTCCATGACGTCCTTCGTCCGGGCGCACGCGTGCGAACGTTCTGCTCCCCCAGAGCCCAGACAGTCTCCGCAAGACCAGGACCAATAGTCAATGCGCGCGACCGGAAAGCAACCCCTGTCCCACCCTGCGCGACCGGTCGGCGACCCCTCGTGCAGAAGACGGCCTCGTACAGGAGGGGTAGGTCGTCGCACGTTCGTGGCGGGCGGTTAGGGTCGCGCCGTGTCTGATGACGTCGCTACCGCACAGGTGCTGTCCACCAACATCTTCGACTCCGCCGCCGAGGCGATCGAGGCGATCGGCGCCGCCGACGTGCTCGGCCTGGGGGTCAAGGTCTCCAACCGGCTGGTGCCGGACGAGGACGGAGACGACTCGTTCGTGGAGGAGTGGGTGGTCGAGCTGCTCACCTCCGTCCCCACGGTCGACGAGGACTGAAAGTGGCAGGAGGGGCCTCCGGCGAGGAGGCCCCCGAGTCACACCGTCAGCACGATCTTGCCGCGCACGTGCCTGCCTTCGAGCAGCTTGTGCGCCTCCGCCGCCTCCGCCAGCGGGAACGTCTGCTGCACCGTGACGCGCAGTTCCCCGCTCTCGGCGTGGCGAGCCAGCCACTCCAGGTCCGCCTGCACGGGCTTGGCGTAGGCGTACGCGCCGCCGATCTCCAGCACGTTGGTGTCCACGATGGACACGATCCGCGCCGGGTCGCGGACCAGGGCGGGCGAGTCGTTCAGGGCCGCACCGCCGACGCAGTCCAGCGCCACGTCGACCTTGCCGTCCCCGCCGACGAGCTCGGCCACGTTGTTGACCAGCGCGTCCCCGTAGGACACCGGCTCGGCGCCCAGTGAGCGCAGGTAGTCGTGGTTGCGCGGGGACGCGGTGCCGATGACCCGGGCGGCGCCCAGCGCCCGCGCGACCTGCACGGCCAGGTGCCCCACCCCGCCCGCGGCGGCGTGCACGAGCACCGTGTCGCCTTCGGACACCCCGACCTTGCGCAGCGCCTGCAGCGCGGTGAGCCCGGTCAGCGCCAGCCCACCCGCTTCCTCGAACGACAGCGCGGCGGGCTTGTGCCACAGGCCGCGCTCGGTGGCGGCGATCAGCTCCGCGTAGGTCCCGTGCTGCACGTGGTCCTTGCGCTGGTAGCCGAACACCTCGTCACCGGGTTTGAACCCCTCCACCGCCGGCCCGACGGCACGCACGACGCCGGCGAGGTCCCAGCCGGGGATGAGCGGGAAGTGGTGGGGCAGGGTGTCCTTGGCGTACCCGAGGCGGATGAGCCGGTCGACGGGGTTCACGCCCGCCGCCCGCACCTCCACCAGGACCTGGTCGAAGCTGATCGCGGGGTCGGGCAGCTCCTGGAGCGAGAGGACGTCGACATCTCCGAACGAGTTCTGTGCAATCGCCTTCACGGACCCCAGTGTTCACGAACCGTAGAAGACCCGCTCGACCACGGCGCGTGCTCGTCGGGTGGTCCGCCGGTAGGCGTCGAGGAACTCGCCGGGGTCGCCCTGGTGACCCATCACCCCGGCCACCGCCGCCAGGTCACGCCCGGTCGTGGGCAGCTGGTCCCCGGCCTTGCCCCGGACCAGCACGATCGCGTTGCGCGCCCGGGTGGCGGTCATCCAGGCGTCCCGGAGCGCCGCCGCGTCCTCCGCCGACACCAGTCCCGCCTCCTCGGCAGCCCGCAGGCCCCGCACGGTGGACGGCGTGCGCAGCGACGGCACCTTGAACGCGTGCTGCAACTGCAGGAGCTGCACGGTCCACTCCACGTCGGCGAGCCCGCCCCGGCCGAGCTTGGTGTGCAGGGACGCGTCCGCGCCGCGCGGCAGCCGTTCGGCCTCGACGCGGGCCTTGATGCGCCGGATCTCCCGCACGGCCACCGCGTCCAACCCCTCGGGCCGGTACCGGACGGGTTCGACCATCTCCAGGAACCGCGCGCCCAGCTCCGCGTCACCCGCGATGAACCGGGCCCGCAGCAGCGCCTGCGCCTCCCACAGCTCGGACCACTGCGCGTAGTAGGCCCGGTAGGACTCGAACGTCCGCACCAACGGCCCCTGCCGGCCCTCCGGCCGCAGGTCGGCGTCCACCTGCAACGGCGGGTCCTGGGACGGCGCGGACAGCAGCCGCCGCACCTTCTCCACCACGGAACTGGCCCACCGCACGGCGTCGGAGTCCGACACCCCGTCGTGGGGCTCGCACACGAACATCACGTCCGCGTCCGACCCGTACCCCAGCTCGCGCCCGCCCAGCCGGCCCATGCCGATGACCGCCAGCGTCGCCAACGGCTCCCCCGACGACCGCTGCACGGCGTCCAGAGCGGCCTGCAACACCGCCACCCACACCTCGGACAGCGACACGCACACCGTCCGCAGCGGCACCAGCCCGAGCAGGTCCGCCGACGCCACGCGCAGCAGCTCGTGCCGGCGCAGGGACCGGGCGGCGGCGACCGCGCGGCCCAGGTCGCTGTACCGGGACACGGTGCTGCGCAGCGGGTTGCCGATGGCCATCGGGTCGCGCCCGACCAGCGCGGTGGTGTCGGCCAGCAGCCGCAGCACCTCCGGTGCCCGCACGAGCAGGTCCGGCACCAGCCGGGACGTGCCCAGCAGCGCGGCCAGCCGGTCCACGACCGTGCCCTCGTCCCGCAGCAGCCGCAGGTACCAGGGCGTTTCGGCGAGCGCCTCGGACACCCGCCGGTAGGACAGCAGCCCGCCGTCCGGGTCGGGCGTGCCGGCCAGCAGGTCCAGCAGCACCGGCAGCAGGGCCCCCTGGATGCGCGCCCGCCGCGACACCCCGCGGGTCAGCGCCTCGATGTGCTTCAACGCCCCGTCCGGCGCCGCGTACCCCAGCGCCGACAGCCGGGCCGCCGCCTCGCCGGTGGTCAGCCGCAACGCCTCGGTCGGCACGTTCGCCACGGCTTGCAGCAGCGGCCGGTAGAACAGCTTCTCGTGCAGCCGCCGCACCTGGTTGGCGCGCTTGCGGAACTCGGCCAGCAGCACCTGCCCCTCGGACAGCCCGCCCTCGGCCTGCAGCCCGGCGGCCCGCGCCAGCCAGCGCAGCGCGGAGGCGTCGTCGTCGGCCGGGAAGAGGTGGGTGCGCAGCAGCCGCTGGAGCTGCAACCGGTGTTCTAACGTGCGCAGGAACCGGTAGGCGCGGCCGAAGTCGGCGGCGTCCGTGCGCCCCACGTACCCGCCGCGCCCCAATGCCGCCAGCGCCGCTGTGGTCGTCGGGATGCGCAGGGCCTCGTCACCGCGCCCGTGCACGAGCTGCAACAACTGCACGGCGAACTCGACGTCCCGCAGGCCGCCGCGCCCGAGCTTCAGCTCCCGGTCGGCCAGCCCGAGCGGCACGTGGTCCTCCACGCGCCGCCGCATGGCCTGCACGTCCGGCACGAAGTCCTCACGCTCGGCCGCCGTCCACACCAGAGGCCGCACGACCTCCAGGTACCGCTGCCCCAGCTCCTCGTCCCCGGCGACCGGCCGCGCCTTGAGCAGCGCCTGGAACTCCCACGTTCGCGCCCACCGCCGGTAGTAGGACGCGTGCCCGTCCAGCGTCCGCACCAGCGCGCCGGCCTTGCCCTCGGGCCGCAGCGCCGCGTCCACCTCGAAGCACGACTGCCCGGCGACCTGCATCACCGTGCTGGCCACCCGGGTCGCCACCGCGATGTCGCCCTCGCCGACGAACACCACGTCCACGTCGCTGACGTAGTTCAGCTCCCGCGCGCCGCACTTGCCCATCGCGATCACGGCCAGCCGGCACTCGTCCGAGCGCGGCACCTGCCGGTTCGCCACGTCCAGCGCCGCCGTCAGCGCCGCCACGGCCAGGTCCGACAGCAGCCCGGCGACGTCGTCGTAGCTCACGTACGGCAGGTCGGGCTCGACCACGTGCGCCAGGTCCGAGGCGGCGACCCGGCACAGCAGCGCCCGGTACTCCAGCCGCAACGCCCGCACCGCGTCCGCGCCGGTCAGCCCCTCGACGGCGGCGACCAGCACCGGCGTGAACGACTCCGCCGCGACGGGTTCCGCGTCCGCCAGCGACCGCCAGCGCGCCGGGTTGGCGACCAGGAAGTCCGACAGCGCGGTGGACGACCCGAGCACCGCCAGCAACCGCCCGCGCAGCACGTCACTCGCGCGCAGGGCCTCGTCCAGCTCCGCCCACGCGTCGCCCAGCGCGACCCGCAGCCGGTCCACACCCCGCAGCGCCAGGTCCGGGTCGGGACTGCGGGACAACGCCCACAGGATCGCCTCGGCCCCCTCGGTGGGCCTGCGGTCGGCCCACCACCCGGCCGCACGCAGGTGCTCGCCGCCGCGTGCCTCGGTCAGGCCGAACCGAGCGGGGGACGTCGGGGTGCGCGCTGGATCGGTCATCGACGAACACCGTAGTCCCGCACGGCGGGAGGTGAAGCGTCAGCGTGCCACGATCAAGTAGATACCGAACAACACAACGATCACGCACGCCGCCAGACACGCCCCGGCGACCCCGGTGGACACGGCCGCGGACCCGCCGCGCTCCCGTGCCTCCTCGCGCGCCGACAGCGCCCGCAGCGCCACCGCGAACAACACCACGAGCCCCAGCACCACGGCGAGGCTCACGCCGAACACCGTGCCCAGCGCCGCCCAGTCGACCTTCATGCCGCCACCTTGTGCGTCTCGGCCTGCGCCGCGATCTCGTCCACCACGTGCTCCGGCCGCACCGGCTCCCGCCGCGACAGCAGCCAGATGCCCACGGCCACGCCCACCCCCACCACGGCCACGACGACGACCCCGGCGGTGCCCAGCGACGCGACCTTGCCCGCCGCCGCACCGACGATGCCCGCCGCCGGCAGCGTGAACAGCCACGCCAACGCCATCCGACCGGCCACACCCCACCGCACGCCGTCGAGCTGGCGGCCCAGGCCGGAGCCCATGATGCCGCCGGACGCCACGTGCGTGGTGGACAGCGCGAAACCCAGGTGCGAGGACGCCATGATCACGGTCGCCGCGCTGGTCTGCGCCGCGAAGCCCTGCGGCGCCTCGATCGTGGTCAGGCCCTTGCCCAGGGTGTGCGTGATGCGCCAGCCGCCCAGGTAGGTGCCCAGGGCGATCGCGATCGCCGCGCTCAGGATCACCCAGAGGGGTGGTTCCGCGCCGGGCGCGAGGGTGCCCGCGGTGATCAGGGTCAGCGTGATGATGCCCATCGTCTTCTGGGCGTCGTTGGTGCCGTGGGCCAACGACATCAACGCCGCCGACGCCACCTGCCCGGCCCGGAACCCCTTGCTCGCCACGGACGGCCGGGTTCGCCGGGTCAGCTTGTACGTCAGGTAGGTGGCCAGCAGCGCCACGATCCCGGCCACCAGCGGCGCGGCGATCGACGGCACCACGACCTTGTCCACGACCTTGGCGAAGTGCACGGCGTCCGCGCCCGACGCGATCCAGGTCGCGCCGATCAGCCCGCCGAACAACGCGTGCGACGAGCTCGACGGCAGGCCCACGTACCAGGTGACCAGGTTCCACATGATCGCCCCGACCAGGCCGCCGAACACCACGGCGGGCGTGATCCGGGCGTCGTCGACGACACCGCCGGAGATCGTCTTGGCGACCTCGACCGACAGCAGCGCGCCGACCAGGTTCAGCACGGCCGAGAACGCGACCGCCGTTCTCGGCTTCAACGCGCCCGTCGCGATGGACGTGGCCATCGAGTTCGCGGTGTCGTGGAAGCCGTTGGTGAAGTCGAATGCCAACGCTGTTGCTACGACGATGATGACGAGGAGCGAGGCATCCACGCTGATTCCTCCGGCTGAACCGACACAGTCGTGGATGAACGCTACCTTGACGGCCGATGAACACTCACATCGGCGGAGGTTCGTCACACCAGCGGAAGGTTTTTCTGCCTGGTGAGTTCCCCCGCCGCCAGGCGCACAAACCGCTCCGCGAACGGCTGCCACACCTCGGCGATGTCGTCGTGCCCCCGGACGAGCTGGTCCTCGCCGAGCTGACCGGGCCGGGCGGTGGCCGCGGCCTCCGGCGCGCCGGCCGCCCAGCGCAGCACGATCTCCGGGGTGGTCTCGATGTGGAACTGGATGCCGTAGGCGTTCTCGCCCACCCGGAACGCCTGGTTCGCGCACTTCGGCGACGACGCCAGCAGCTCGGCGGTCGGCGGCAGCAGCGCGATCTCGTCCTGGTGGAACTGGAGCACGTCCGGCGTCCACGGCAGGTCCGCGAACAACGGGTCCGCGCCGGCCACGTCCCGCTTGGCCACCAGCATCACGCCCACCTCGGGCCCCTGCGGACCCCGCCGCACCTGACCACCCGTGGCCACTGCGAGCAGCTGCGCACCCAGACAGACCGCCAGCGTCGGCACCCGCTTGGCGACCGCGTGCGACAGCAGCTTGCGCACGTCGGCCAGCCACGGGTGCTCGGCGTCGTCCAGCGCGCCCATCGCACCGCCCAGGCACACCACGCCGTCGTACCCGTCGAGGGTCTCCGGCACGGGCCGTTCGAACGGCTTGAGGACGTCGAGCACCGCCCCGGCTCCGGTCAGCCAGTCGCCGAGGCGGGCGATCGGGTCACTGTCGTCGGGTTGCAGCACGAGCAGGCGCGTCACCCGTCCGAGGGTAGATCAGCAGTCGCAGGTGATGCCGTGGAGGTTCCCCGGCTGCACTTCCGCACCCTCGGCCGGGTAGCCGGCGGCCAGCCACGCCCGGATGCCACCGGCCAGCCGCTTCACGCGGAAACCGAGCGTGGCCAGCTTGAGCGCGCCCTTGGTGGCGGCGTTGCACTCGAAGCTCTCGCAGTAGACGACGTAGACCAGGTCGCGGTCCCAGTCCCGCGTGGTCGTCTCGTCCATCTCCCAGTGCGGCAGGTTGATCGCGCCGGGGATGCGCGCCTTCGCGAACGCCTCCCGGCTGCGCGCCTCGACCAGCTGGAAGCCGGCGGTGGTGCCTTCCTTCATGTCGCGGACCACGTCGTCCGGGTCGGCCTCGAAGGACAGTTCGGCGGCGAAGAACGCGGCGGCGGTGGCGGGGTCGGCGGGGCTGAAGCGCAGCGTGTTCGTCATGGCTGCAATCCTGCTTGTCGTTGTCGCCGGATCACATGCGGAAGTCCAGGTGTTGGCGGCCTTGTGCCTACGATTCCACGGTGGAACTGGACGACCTGGACTGGAAGCTCCTGGACCTGCTCCAGCGCGACGGGCGCATGACGTTCACCGAGCTGGCCAAGCGGGTGTCCCTGTCCGCGCCCGCGACGACCGAGCGGGTGCGGCGGCTGGAACAGGCCGGGGTGATCACCGGGTACCGCGCGGTCGTGTCACCGCAGCGGCTCGGGTTGCCGATCGAGGCCATCGTGCGGGTGCGGGTGCGCAGCCTGGACACGCCCCGGTTCCGCGAGCGGGTCGTGACCCTGCCGCAGGTCCTCGACGCCGACCACGTCACCGGCGACGACTGCTGGCTGCTGCGCGTGGTGTGCCGGTCGATGGTGGAGCTGGAGGACTTCGTCGAGCAGGCCCAGCGGTACGGGGACACGACGACGTCCCTGGTCTTCTCGTCGGCGGCGCGCGGCCGTCCGGTGACGCGGGAGGTCTTCGAGGGGCCTGGCCGGTAGCTCAGGGGCCGGGCGGGGTGAAGGAGAACTCGGCGGCGTCGGTCACCGGGCGGTAGCCGATGCGCTGGTAGATCGAGTTCGAGATCGGGTTGGCCAGGTCGGTGAACAGCACCACGTGCTCCGCGCCCTGCTTCATCGCCCACGTCGACACGGCGGCCGTGACGGCGGCGCCGTAGCCGTGCCGGCGGTGCTCCGGCGGCGTGTACACCGGGGCGACGCGGGACATGCCCTCCAGCGGGATGCTCGCCGAGGCCCACGCCACCGGCTCGTCGTCGACGACCCACAGCAGGTGCCCGGTGCCCGTGCTCAACCCGCGCTCGACGTACCGCCGGGACCGCTCGGGGTCCGGCTCGTGCGGGACGGCCTCGTCCACGAACCGGTAGTGCCACCGCTCCAGGACGTCCCGGTCGGCCTCGGTGGCGGGTCGGGCGGTGCCGGGGACGTCACGGGGAGGGTCGAGCTCGCCCAGGCGGAACAGGCGCAGCGCCTGGTTCTCCACGGCGTTCCAGCGGGTGCGCTCGGTCCACGCGAGGACGAACGCCTCGACGGAGTCCCGCTGCCCGCTGACGGCCGGCAGCTCCACGTCCGCGTCCGCCAGGGCCTCGGCCACCGCCGGCGCCCACTGCGGCGCGACGCCGGTCACCTCCAACGGGAACGGCGGGGTGCGCAGTGCCGCGGCCACGACACGTCCGCCGTCTGTCACGGTCACCAGGACCGGCGGCTCCTCGTCCGGGATCGGGTCGCGCAGGCGGAGTCCCACGACGGTGATCGGCACGGTGTGCAGCACCGGGTCCGCGGTGTAGAAGTCCCTGGTCAGAGCCCAGAACCCGGCCAGGTCGTGGTGTCTCTCGACGTGCGCCATGGCCGGACCGTAACGCAAAAAACCCTCAGGGGGCACTCGGTTATCCGAGTGCCCCCTGAGGGGGGAGTTATGTTCGGCGGCGTCCTACTCTCCCACACCCTCACGAGTGCAGTACCATCGGCGCTGGAAGGCTTAACTACCGGGTTCGGAATGGGACCGGGTGTTCCCCAACCGCTATGACCACCGAAACACTATGAAATTACCGCCCAACAGGCCCGGCGCTCGCCCTCACGGGCCCGCCTGGTCTGGTTCGGTTCTTTCAGAACCGCACAGTGGATGCGTAGCGTCTTCGTAGCAAGTCCTCGGCCTATTAGTACCGGTCAACTCCAGCCGTTACCGACCTTCCATCTCCGGCCTATCAACCCAATAGTCTCTTGGGGGCCTTAACCCACAAAGGGTGGGATACCTCATCTAGGAACGAGCTTCCCGCTTAGATGCTTTCAGCGGTTATCCCTTCCGAACGTAGCCAACCAGCAATGCCCTTGGCAGGACAACTGGCACACCAGAGGTCCGTCCGTCCCGGTCCTCTCGTACTAGGGACAGCCTTCCGCAAGTATCCTACGCGCGCGGCGGATAGGGACCGAACTGTCTCACGACGTTCTAAACCCAGCTCGCGTACCGCTTTAATGGGCGAACAGCCCAACCCTTGGGACCTACTCCAGCCCCAGGATGCGACGAGCCGACATCGAGGTGCCAAACCATGCCGTCGATATGGACTCTTGGGCAAGATCAGCCTGTTATCCCCGGGGTACCTTTTATCCGTTGAGCGACCACGCTTCCACAAGCCATGGCCGGATCACTAGTTCCGACTTTCGTCCCTGCTCGACCCGTCGGTCTCACAGTCAAGCCCCCTTGTGCACTTGCACTCGACACCTGATTGCCAACCAGGCTGAGGGAACCTTTGAGCGCCTCCGTTACCCTTTGGGAGGCAACCGCCCCAGTTAAACTACCCACCAGGCACTGTCCCTGATCCGGATCACGGACCGAGGTTAGACATCCAGTACGACCAGAGTGGTATTTCAACGACGACTCCACCATGACTGGCGTCACAGCTTCACAGTCTCCCACCTATCCTACACAAGCCGAACCGAACACCAATACCAAGCTATAGTAAAGGTCCCGGGGTCTTTCCGTCCTGCCGCGCGTAACGAGCATCTTTACTCGTAGTGCAATTTCGCCGGGCCTGTGGTTGAGACAGTCGAGAAGTCGTTACGCCATTCGTGCAGGTCGGAACTTACCCGACAAGGAATTTCGCTACCTTAGGATGGTTATAGTTACCACCGCCGTTTACTGGCGCTTAAGTTCTCAGCTTCGCCCCGAAGAGCTAACCGGTCCCCTTAACGTTCCAGCACCGGGCAGGCGTCAGTCCGTATACATCGTCTTGCGACTTCGCACGGACCTGTGTTTTTAGTAAACAGTCGCTTCTCGCTGGTCTCTGCGGCCGAAAAATCCTAGCCCGCAAGGGGCTTCAAATCCCTCGGCCCCCCTTCTCCCGAAGTTACGGGGGCATTTTGCCGAGTTCCTTAACCACAGTTCGCCCGATCGCCTCGGTATTCTCTACCTGACCACCTGTGTCGGTTTGGGGTACGGGCCGCATGAACACTCACTAGAGGCTTTTCTCGGCAGCATGGGATCACCCTACTTCGCCTCAATCGGCTATGCATCACGTCTCAGCCTACATGCAGCACGGATTTGCCTATGCTACGGCCTACACGCTTACACCAGTACTACCACTCACTGGCGGAGCTACCCTCCTGCGTCACCCCATCGCTTGACTACTACAAGTTCAGGTCCCGCGCTCCACAACAACCCTCATCCGAAGACTCGGGCTGCGCTTCGGGCGGTTAGTATCACAAGGTTCGCCATGGGCGCGTTCACACGGGTACGGGAATATCAACCCGTTGTCCATCGACTACGCCTGTCGGCCTCGCCTTAGGTCCCGACTTACCCTGGGCGGATTAGCCTGGCCCAGGAACCCTTGGTCATCCGGCGGCAGAGTTTCTCACTCTGCTTTCGCTACTCATGCCTGCATTCTCACTCGTCCAGCCTCCACACCTGGATTCCTCCGGCGCTTCGACGGCTGAACGACGCTCCCCTACCCATCCAGCATTGCTGCTGAATGACACGGCTTCGGCGGTGTGCTTAAGCCCCGCTACATTGTCGGCGCAGGACCACTTGACCAGTGAGCTATTACGCACTCTTTAAAGGGTGGCTGCTTCTAAGCCAACCTCCTGGTTGTCTGGGCGACCCCACATCCTTTCCCACTTAGCACACACTTAGGGGCCTTAGCCGGCGTTCTGGGCTGTTTCCCTCTCGACTACGAAGCTTATCCCCCGCAGTCTCACTGCCGCGCTCTCACGTACCGGCATTCGGAGTTTGGTTGATTTCGGTAAGCTTGTGGGCCCCCTAGACCATCCAGTGCTCTACCTCCGGCACGAAACACACGACGCTGCACCTAAATGCATTTCGGGGAGAACCAGCTATCACGGAGTTTGATTGGCCTTTCACCCCTAACCACAGCTCATCCCCCAGGTTTTCAACCCTGGTGGGTTCGGGCCTCCACGCAGTCTTACCCACGCTTCACCCTGGCCATGGCTAGATCACCCCGCTTCGGGTCTAGACCACGCGACTCTGACGCCCTATTCGGACTCGCTTTCGCTACGGCTACCCCACACGGGTTAACCTCGCCACGCAGCACTAACTCGCAGGCTCATTCTTCAAAAGGCACGCCGTCACCCCTAAAGGCTCCGACGGATTGTAGGCACACGGTTTCAGGTACTATTTCACTCCCCTCCCGGGGTACTTTTCACCTTTCCCTCACGGTACTAGTCCGCTATCGGTCACCAGGGAGTATTCAGGCTTAGCGGGTGGTCCCGCCAGATTCACAGCAAATTCCACGAGCTCGCTGCTACTTGGGATCCCTGAAAGGAGACGGAATGTTTTCGCGTACGGGACTCTCACCCTCTACGGCCATGCTTTCCAGACACGTTCCGCTAACAACTCCGTTTTATGACTCCTTGCCGGTCCGGCAGAACCGACGATCAGGTCCCACGACCCCGTACACGCAACCCCTGCCGGGTATCACACGAGTACGGTTTAGCCTCTTCCGCTTTCGCTCGCCACTACTCACGGAATCACGGTTGTTTTCTCTTCCTGCGGGTACTGAGATGTTTCACTTCCCCGCGTTCCCTCCACATACCCTATGTGTTCAGGTATGGGTGACCCCACATGACTGGGGCCGGGTTTCCCCATTCGGACACCCTTGGATCTCAGCTCGGTTGACAGCTCCCCAAGGCTTTTCGCAGTCTCCTACGTCCTTCATCGGCTCCTGGTGCCAAGGCATCCACCGTATGCCCTTAATAACTTGCCACAAAGATGCTCGCATCCACTGTGCAGTTCTCAAAGAACAACCAGACAACCCCACCACTACTGTCTCGCCTACCCGACAACCCGGGCGGTTCGAAGACGGGCAGAGCCCTGTGTCTTCTCGCTGAGGAAAACACTCGCGTGTTCTCTCAGGACCCAACAGCGTACCGAACAAGACTCAGAAGCCCCTCCACGACCCTTCCACGCCCCCGAGGAGGCAGTACTAACTCGCGGAACAACAACCGACCTTGCATTAGCCAGCATCCACTAATATGAGCTCCACCGATCGATCGTTCGCCGACCGCGTGGCCTCCACCATGATCCGAAGACCCCGGTGCAGATGCTCCTTAGAAAGGAGGTGATCCAGCCGCACCTTCCGGTACGGCTACCTTGTTACGACTTCGTCCCAATCGCCAGTCCCACCTTCGACCGCTCCCCCCCATACGGGTTGGGCCACGGGCTTCGGGTGTTACCGACTTTCGTGACGTGACGGGCGGTGTGTACAAGGCCCGGGAACGTATTCACCGCAGCGTTGCTGATCTGCGATTACTAGCGACTCCGACTTCACGGGGTCGAGTTGCAGACCCCGATCCGAACTGAGACCGGCTTTTTGGGATTCGCTCCACCTCACGGCTTAGCAGCCCTCTGTACCGGCCATTGTAGCATGTGTGAAGCCCTGGACATAAGGGGCATGATGACTTGACGTCATCCCCACCTTCCTCCGAGTTGACCCCGGCAGTCTCCCATGAGTCCCCGCCATAACGCGCTGGCAACATGGAACGAGGGTTGCGCTCGTTGCGGGACTTAACCCAACATCTCACGACACGAGCTGACGACAGCCATGCACCACCTGTACACCAGTCCGAAGAGGCCTACATCTCTGCAGGTTTCCGGTGCATGTCAAGCCCAGGTAAGGTTCTTCGCGTTGCATCGAATTAATCCACATGCTCCGCCGCTTGTGCGGGCCCCCGTCAATTCCTTTGAGTTTTAGCCTTGCGGCCGTACTCCCCAGGCGGGGTGCTTAATGCGTTAGCTGCGGCACGGAGGACGTGGAAGCCCCCCACACCTAGCACCCACCGTTTACGGCGTGGACTACCAGGGTATCTAATCCTGTTCGCTCCCCACGCTTTCGCTCCTCAGCGTCAGTATCGGCCCAGAGACCCGCCTTCGCCACCGGTGTTCCTCCTGATATCTGCGCATTTCACCGCTACACCAGGAATTCCAGTCTCCCCTGCCGAACTCAAGTCTGCCCGTATCGACCGCAGGCTCCACGTTAAGCGTGAAGTTTTCACGGCCGACGCAACAAACCGCCTACGAGCTCTTTACGCCCAATAATTCCGGACAACGCTCGCACCCTACGTATTACCGCGGCTGCTGGCACGTAGTTAGCCGGTGCTTCTTCTGCAGGTACCGTCACTCGCGCTTCGTCCCTGCTGAAAGAGGTTTACAACCCGAAGGCCGTCATCCCTCACGCGGCGTCGCTGCATCAGGCTTTCGCCCATTGTGCAATATTCCCCACTGCTGCCTCCCGTAGGAGTCTGGGCCGTGTCTCAGTCCCAGTGTGGCCGGTCACCCTCTCAGGCCGGCTACCCGTCGTCGCCTTGGTAGGCCATCACCCCACCAACAAGCTGATAGGCCGCGGGTCCATCCCATACCGCCGGAACTTTCCACCACAACGGATGCCCGAAGTGGTCGTATCCGGTATTAGACCTAGTTTCCCAGGCTTATCCCAGAGTACAGGGCAGGTTACCCACGTGTTACTCACCCGTTCGCCGCTCGTGTACCCCGAAGGGCCTTACCGCTCGACTTGCATGTGTTAAGCACGCCGCCAGCGTTCGTCCTGAGCCAGGATCAAACTCTCCAATAAGGATTGTGTTTGATCGCTCGAACAACACTGACACACGGACCGGAATATGGTCCATGTTGATTGCCAGTTGTCCAGTCAATCTCAAAGGAAACCTCTTGACGAGGTTCATAAATTTACTGGCTATTCGGCACGCTGTTGAGTTCTCAAAGAACACGCGCTCACCATCGTGTTCCGCGTCTTACCGCGGTTCATTCCGGGGCTTTGTGTTTCGCTTGTGTTTGAAGCTTAGCTCGTTCGTTTTCGCGGTGTCAAATCGGCCGTTTCCGGTCTCTTCGCTCCGCGCCAAACTCGCTTCGCATTCAGTTTGCTTGTTTTCTCCGTGGAACCGAGGCGGCCTTCTAGACCACTTGTTCGCTTCCGGGAGTGACGCCGCAGAACTCTACCCGGCCCGATTCGCGGTGTCAACCGCTCGTTCCGGGGTCTTGCTGGCGACTCGGTAAAAGTTACTCATGACCACGCACGAAGTCAAATCGCCTGGTCAGCGGGCTGTCGCGGGGTCGGCGGACGGCTCGCGGACCGGCACGGCCACCTGCGGAGCCGCCGGCTTCGCCTGGACCGGACGCGGGCGCAGCCACAGCGAGATGGTCCGCAGGCCCTCCATCGCGGCCACGATCTGCTCCGGCGACGCGGCCTCGCGGGTCGCGACCGGCACCAGGTCGTAGCCCCAGATGCGGAACTCCTTGAGCACCGTCACCGGGTCGTCGCCGAGGCTCTCCGTAGCGGTCGCGGAGAACTCCAGGAAGACGTGCGGGCGATCCCGGCGCAGCAGGCGCACCAGTCCGGCCAACGCGCGGTGACCGCGGCCCGGCGCGTCCACCCGGACGACGGAGAGCTTCATGCCCTGCAACGCCGGCACGGCCTCCAGCTCCTTGTCGAGCCGGGCCGACCGCACGCGCGGCGCGTCCTCCGGAGCGTCGGGAGCCAAGGGCGCGACGGACACGCCGCCGGTCAACGCGGGCTGCGTCGCCAGTTCGCCGACGCTCTCCCACGCCGCCGCGTCCACCACGACCAGCCGCTCCGCGACCCGTTCGGGCAGGTTCACAGAAACGTTGTGCCGCAGCAGTTCCCGCGCTGACGGGCACGGCTCGACCGCGACCACGGCACCGCCGGTGCCGAACCGGCTGAGCATCCGCACGGTCTGGTAGCCGACGTACGCGCCGATGTCGAGGAAGATCCCGTCCGGCTCCACGACCGAGTCGATCAGCTCGGACAGCTCGCTCTCCCACACCCCGTTGCTCGACAGCATCGGCAGCATGAAGGCGTCGTCGGACGGCAGCCGCAGCAAGCCGACCTCGGTCAACACCAGCGAGCTGCGGACGTCCGGCACCGCCTCGCCGTGCCGCTCGTGTTCGCGCACGACGACCCGGCGCAGGGCGTCGGCGGTCTGCTGGGCCTGGTTGGCGGCACGCAGGCCGGCGTCCAAGCGGTGGTCGCGGTCGCGGATGACCTCGACGACCTTCGACTCCAGCGTGTCGATCCGGTCGAGCGTGCGCTCCAGCGCGACGGCGAGCTTGTCGATGCGTTGGGCCAGCGCGTCGCCCTGCTTGGCGCGCTTGGCGGCCTCGGCGACGACGGCGTCCTCGATGTCGCGGACCCGCCTGCCCTGGCCGGCCATGTCCGCGCGCACCCGCACGACACCGTCGTCCAGGCCGAGCAGCTGGTCGGCGAGCTGGCCCTGGCGCTCGACGTGTTCCTCGATCTCGGCGCGCAGCACCTCGAGTTCGCCGAGGCCGACGCCGGTGGTCAGCTCGTCCTGGCGGCGGACCAGCTCGGACACCGTGCGCTCGACGCCGTCCACGAGCGAGTTGAGGACGTCGCGCATGTGGTTGTCGTAGTGGTCGAGCACGCGCAGGACCATCTTGCGCAGCTGCGGCGCCATCGGCGTGCGGCTGGCCGTGCCGACGTCGGGCTGGCGCAGCAGGGCGTGCTTCGCCGAGTGCAACGCCTTCATCGGGTCGGTGGCCGGGCTGGTGCGGGTGGCGGCACGGCGGGAGCGCCAGGTGCGGTAGGCGTGTTCGACGCGGTCGCGCATGAGGTCGCCGACGCGGGCGACGCTGCGGGTGCCCAGGCGGGCGCGGCCCTTCTCGCCGATGGCGCGGGCGGCCGGCAGGTCGTCGGCGAGGGCGCGCAGCAGCTTGGCAGCGGCCTGCCCGTCGGGTTCGGTGCCCTGGCGGCACGGCACGAAGACCACGGACTGCTTGTCGAACAGCTCGGCCACGGCACCGTGGTCGGCGACCAGCAGCGGGACGCCCCGGGCGGCGTGCGCGGTGAGGGCGTGGGTGACGCGGTCGCCGCGGCCGCGGTGCAGGGAGATCAGGCAGTCCACCGGGCCGAGGTCGTCGACGAGTTCGATGCGCGGGTCGGCGGCGGTGGCGAGGCGGAGGCGCTCGGCGGCTTCGGGGTGGTCGTCGGCGTGCGAGACCTCGATGCGCAGGGTGACGTCGTTGCGGTCGGGGAAGGCGGCGAGGAACGCGGACACCGCGCCGAGGACGTTGCCCTCGCGGTCGATGGCGTGGTCGGCGAGCGCTCCCAGGACGATGCCCTCGTGCTCGTCGTGCGGTTCCCGGTCGTGGATCGGCAGCGGCAGGACGCGCACGGTCGGCCCGCCGGGGCGTTCGACGGCGGCGCGGGTCGTCTCGGACGGCACCCACAACTCGTGCGCGTCGGGCGAGGCGCCGGCGTCGAGGCGGTAGTCGACGACGTGCCGGCCGGCGGGGACGGGGGTGTCGTCGACGCGGACGACGACCGGGTAGCCGAGGCCGGTGGACATGGGCAGGCCGGACGCTTTGGCGGCGGCGTGCAGGAGGTCGGCGATCGGGCCGGTGCCGAGGACGGAGACGCCGAGCTGGTCGAGCAGGGCGGGGGCGTCGGCGCGGGCGCTGGGGACGGCGGGGACGGGCAGGCGGCCCGCGGCGACGCCGGGGCCGGCGCACCAGTCGCGGAAGGCGGCGGCGTCGGTGCCGAAGGGGTCGGGGAACTGGGTCTGGAGTGCCGGGTCGCTCTGCCAGAGGGCGGCGGACCAGCGGGTGCTGCCGGGGAGGCCTTCGGCGGGTTCGCAGGCCCAGGCGAGGAAGGCGGCGGCGCCGTCCGGGCCGAACGCCGGGGCGGGGTGCGGCTGGTGCTCGGGAGCGGTGCCGGGCTGCGCGGTTCGGGACGCGGCGGCGGGCGCGGGGGAAGTGGTGGCGGGCGGCGTGGTGGGTAGTGCCGCTGGAGTGCCGTTGACCTGCGGTTTTTCGCGTTCGGCGTGGCCGCCGGCCCCCGCTTCCATTGTCTCACGGGGGGCCGACAATTCCGGCTCGGCGGGCTCGGTGGGCTCGGCGGAAGCAGGCTTCGCGGGAGCGGGCTTCGCGGGAGCGGGGTGGGCCGGCGCGGGGGTGGCGGGAGTGGGACCGGCGGGAGTGGGTGGGGTGGTTCGGGCGTGGTGGGTGGGGTTGAAGGCTGAGCCTGGGGTTTTGCGGGCTGCCTCGCGGTACGCCGTGCGCAACGGGTCCGGGATGGGGGTGCCGTCTGGCAGGCGGCCGAAGCCGTAAGGGACCTGGGTCTGGGTCCAGCCGCGTTTGACCAGGTCCGCTCGGTACGTGGTGCAGAGTTCGGCCAGTTCGCGGTGTTCCGACAGGAGCACGCGCGGGCGGTCGGCGAAGTCCGCGGAGAGCAGCCACGGGCGGCGGGGGTCGAAGCCCTCGAAGTGGACTGTGCGGAGGGGTTCGCCGAGAACCGTGAGGGTGCCGTCGGGCAGGCGGTGGAGGTCGCGTTGGCCGGCGTTCCACGCGGACAGGCCGATGGTGGCGTCGCGCAGGACGTGCAGGCTGACCAGGGCCGGGGCCGTGTCGAGGACGGCCTTGGTGGCGTCCGGGGTGCGGCGGAGTTGTTCCTCCAGGGAGCGGAGGAACGGTTCGGCGCCGGGGGCCACCGCCAGGAAGCCCGGGTCGAAGACGCCGGTTTCCAGCAGCTCGGTGGGGGTGGGGCGCAGACCGTCGTCCGGGAGGGGGCGCAGGGCGCGTGGGAGGAGGACCAAGGGGCCCTGGCGGACGGCGGCCAGGACCTGGTCGGTCAGGGGCGCCAGGACCTGCGTCCACGGGGACAGGTAGAGGACCGGCAGGCCCTGGCCCAGGAGTTGTTCCAACAGCCTCGGGCGCAGCAGGCCGCACAGTTGTGCGGCGGTGCAGCCGGTGGCCAGTTCCGCCAGCTCGGCCGGGGTCACGCCCAGGTCGGCCGGCGTGATCAGGCCCGGTCCCGAGTTCTCCGGCAGGGCGTCGACGACCAGCGCGAGGAACCGCGCCTCCGGGTGGTTTGCCAGGAAGGAGTTCGACAGCGCCTTGACCGCCGGCAGCTCGGCGGCCGTGGCCACCGTGCACGCGATCAACCGGGGAAGGGCTTCCGAACTCGCGGGCACCTCGGTCACGGTCTGCAAACCTAGCTTCTCCGAGTGCCCGGTGTGGACCACCCGCACGGGTTGTTCCCTCACAGGACCGGCAGCAGCGTTCGGAGCTCGTAGGGCGTGACGCTGCGGCGGTACTGGTCCCACTCGTTGCGCTTGTTGCGCAGGAAGTAGTCGTACACGTGTTCGCCCAGCGCCTCGGCGAGCAGCTCGGAGTTCTCCATCTCGGTCAGCGCCTCGCCCAGGTTCTGCGGCAGGTTGTCGTACCCGGCGGCGCGGCGTTCGCGGTCGGTCAGCGACCACACGTCGTCCTCGGCGGCCGGGGGCAGCTCGTAGCCCTTCTCGACGCCCTTGAGGCCGGCGGCGAGGATCACCGCGTACGCCAGGTACGGGTTGCACGCCGAGTCCAGCGACCGGATCTCCACCCGGCGGGAGGACGACTTGCCCGGCGAGTACATCGGGACGCGGACCAGCGCGGACCGGTTGGCGTGGCCCCAGCACACGGCGGTCGGGGCCTCGCCGCCGACGATGAGCCGCTTGTAGGAGTTGACCCACTGGTTGGTGACGCCGGAGATCTCGCGGGCGTGCTTGAGCAGGCCGGCGACGAACGCCTTGCCGGTGTCGGAGAGCTGGTAGGGGTCCTCGGCGTCGTAGAACGCGTTCTGGTCGCCCTCGAACAGGCTCACGTGGGTGTGCATGCCGGAGCCGGGCTGGTCGGAGAACGGCTTGGGCATGAAGCTCGCGCGCACGCCCTGCGTGATCGCGACCTCCTTCACCACGTACCGGAACGTCATGACGTTGTCGGCCATGGTCAGGGCGTCGGCGTAGCGCAGGTCGATCTCCTGCTGGCCGGGCGCGCCCTCGTGGTGGCTGAACTCGACCGAGATGCCCATCGCCTCCAGCGCCTCGATGGCGTGCCGGCGGAAGTGGGTCGCGGTCTCGTGGCTGGTCTGGTCGAAGAAACCGCCGTTGTCGGCCGGGAGGGGCTCGCTGCCGTCGTCAGGGAGGTTCTTCAGCAGGAAGAACTCCATCTCCGGGTGGACGTAGCAGGTGAAGCCCGCCTCGCTGGCCTTGGCCAGGGTCCGGCGCAGGACGTGCCGGGGGTCGGCCCACGACGGGGAGCCGTCGGGCATCGCGATGTCGCAGAACATGCGGGCCGAGTAGTGGTTGTTGTCCGGGGTCTTCCAGGGCAGGACCTGGAAGGTGGACGGGTCGGGCTTGGCGACCATGTCCGACTCGTAGACCCGCGCGAAGCCCTCGATGGCCGAGCCGTCGAAGCCGATGCCCTCGCTGAAGGCGCCTTCCAGTTCGGCGGGGGCCACCGCGACCGACTTGAGGAAGCCGAGGACGTCGGTGAACCAGAGCCGGACGAACCGGATGTCCCGTTCCTCAAGGGTGCGGAGGACGAACTCCTGCTGGCGGTTCATGTGACGAAGCCTAGGTGCGAGGCGGGTGGATCTACCATTCCGGGTATGTTCCGACGCCGCGTCCTGGTAGGCGCGCTCGCATTGCTGCTGGCCGGGTGCACGTCCTCCTCCGGTGACCTGCCCGAGGGCTCCGAGGTGCTCGGCCGGTCCGCCACCGCCATGCGGTCGGTGACCAGCACGCACTTCACGATCAAGGTGGACGGCGAGCTGCCGAACGTGACCGTGAAGGACGCCGAGGGCGACCTGAACGCCGCCGGCGACTCGAAGGGCCGGGCGAAGGTCGACCAGTTCGGGCAGCTCATCGAGGTCGAGTACGTGCTGGTGAAGTCGGACCTGTACTTCAAGGGGCCGACGGGCGGGTTCACCAAGCTGCCCGCGGCGCTGGCCGGTCAGGTGTACGACCCGACGGCGATCCTGAACCCGGACAAGGGTGTGGCGAAGGTCCTGTCCAGCGCCAAGGACGCCAAGACGGTCAGCAGCGACGGCGGGGTGACCGTGGTCGAGGCGACCGTGCCGAAGGACGTCGTGGGCGGGCTCGTGCCGGGCATCGGGGCGGACGTGAAGGGCACGTTCTCCGTGAAGGACGACAAGCTGACCAACGCGGTGTTCGCGCTGCCCAGCGGGGCGAAGGTCACCGTGGCGCTGTCGGACTTCAACAAGTCCTTCACCGTCGAACCGCCGAAGTGACCTCCCGCCGCCTGGCGATCGGCGCGGGCGCCGTCGCGGTCCTGCTCGGCGCGCTGGACGCGTACGTCGTGGTCGGCGTGCTCGTGGACATGGTGCGTGACCTGGGCATCCCGGTGAACAAGCTGGAGCGGGCCACGCCGGTCGTGACCGGGTACCTGCTCGGGTACGTGGCCGGGATGCCGCTGCTGGGTCAGCTGTCGGACCGGTTCGGGCGGCGGTTGGTGCTGCACCTGTGCCTGGGCGGGTTCGCCGTGGGCTCGGCGGTCACGGCGTTGGCCGCGGATCTGCCGCTGCTGGTGGCCGGGCGGGTGGTGCAGGGGTTGGCCGGTGGCGCGTTGCTGCCGGTGACCATGGCGCTGGTCGGTGACCTGTGGTCGGAGCGGCGGCGGGCGGGTGCGCTGGGGGTCGTCGGGGCGGCGCAGGAGCTGGGGAGCGTGCTCGGCACCCTGTACGGGGTCGGCGTGACCTCGCTGTTCAACGCCTGGTCGGTGTTCGAGTCGTGGGAGCCGCAGAGCTGGCGGTGGGTGTTCTGGGTGAACCTGCCGTTGGCGCTGGTGGCGGCGCTGGTCGTGCACCGGACCGTGCCGGGTGGGGGTCGGTCGCACGTCCGGGTCGACGTCGTCGGCGGGGCGTTGTTGGCGTTGTCGCTGTCGTTGCTGGTGGTGGGGCTGTACAACCCCGATCCGGAGCACGCCGTGCTGCCGCCTTGGGGGTGGCCGGTGCTGGGTGCGTCGGTGGTGGTGTTCGTCGGGTTCGTGTGGTGGGAGCGGCGGTCGTCGGTGCGGCTGCTGGACCTGTCGTCGGTGCCCGTGCGGCCGTTCCTGGCGACGCTCGGGGTGTCGTTGGCGGCCGGGGCGGCGCTGATGGTGACGTTGGTGGACGTCGAGTTGTTCGCGCAGACGGTGTTGCGGCGGGACTCGGCGTCGGCGGTGGCGTTGCTGGCGCGGTTCCTGGTCGCGTTGCCGGTGGGTGCGTTGGTCGGCGGGTGGCTGGCGGGTCGGGTCGGTGACCGGTGGGTGTCGTTCGCCGGGCTGGTGGTCGCTGCTCTCGCCTACGTGCTGATCGCGCGGTGGCCGGCGGACGTGGCCGGGTTCGTGCTGGCCCGGGACCTGGCGGTGGCGGGGTTCGGGTTGGGGTTGGTGATCGCGCCGGTGTCGTCGGCGGTGCTGCGGGTGGTGCCCGCGGCGCAGCACGGGGTGGCGTCGGCGGCGGTGGTCGTGGCGCGGATGACCGGGATGCTGGTCGGGGTGGCGGCGCTGTCGGCGTGGGGCCTGCACCGGTTCCGGGAGCTCACCGCGGGGTTGGACACGCCGTTGCCGTTCGGGGTGGAGCCGGCGGAGTTCCAGCGGCGGGCGGAGGCCTACCAGCGGGCGCTGGTGGACGCGCTGCTCACCGAGTACCACGAGATCTTCCTGATCACGGCCGTCGTGTGCGGGGTGGGCGCGGTGCTGGCACTGCTGCTGCCGGGGCGGCAACGGTCGGGTTGGATATCATCCGACCGTGGCGTGGAACACCGAGGAGACGCGTAGGCGGCTGTTGGAGGCCGCGGTCGTCGAGTTCGCCGCGCACGGCCTGGCCGGGACGCGCATGGAACGCATCGCCGCGCGTGCGGGCATCAACAAGGAGCGGCTCTACAACTACTTCGGGGACAAGGAGCGGTTGTTCCAGACCGTGCTGTCCGACGAACTGGCGAAGATCGCGGCGGCGGTGCCCCTGACGTCGTTGGACGACCTCGGTGAGCACGCGGGACGGTGCTACGACTACCACCTGGCCAACCCGCACCTGGTGCGGCTGCTGCAGTGGGAGGCGCTGGCGTACGGGTCCGGGCCGGTAGCCGACGAGGAAGGCCGGCGCGACCACTACGGGCGCAAGGTGGCGGCGGTGCGGTCAGCCCAGGAGGCGGGCACGATCGACGACGCCGTGGGCGCGGCCGAACTGATGTTCATGAACATGGCCCTGGCCGCGTGGTGGGTGGCAGTACCGCAGGTGGCCCTCATGGTGACCGGCACGGAGGACCACGCGGCCCGGCGTGCGGCCGTGGTGGCTGCCGCACGCCGGATGGCAGGGATGCGCCAACCCTCGACCGACTCGACCGAGTGATCGTTCCCGGCGCGCACCAGGTCTTTGGCGCGCACAGCGCGGCTTTTCGCTTTCCGGCGCGCGCAGCGCGCTTTGTGTGGTGGTCTCAACACAGGTGGAGGGCCTCGGTTCCCCCGCCGTATGGCCTGCCCGAAGGGCTACCACATTTTCCAGGGGTTGCAGCCGAAAGTTTTGCGAGGAACGAGCAAAAGTTTTAGCGGCAACCCCTGGAAAATGTGGTTGGCTCCGCCAGGCCATACGGCGGGGGAACCGACGCCCTTCACCCCCCGCTGGCGGCCTGCCGCGCGGCGAGCGCCGCTTTTGATCTTTCGAGCGCGCAGCGCCCCCAAGAGCGCGAAGCGCGTTCGGCTTGAGAGCGAAGCGTTCAGTTCAAAGATTAAAAGAGCCTCGCCGGCGGGCAGGCCGCCAAGGATGACCAACTGCAACTGCGGGGGCTTCTTGCTTTTGTCATCCCCGTATGGCCTGGCGGAGCCTACCACAGATTTCCCCGGGTGCCGCTAAAACTTTTTGCTCGTTCCTCGCAAAAACTTTCGGCTGCACCCGGGGAAATCTGTGGTAGCCCTTCGGGCAGGCCATACGGGGATGACAAAAGCAAGAAGCCCGAGTTGAGTTGTGTCCTTCCGGCGGACTGCCGCTCGGCAAGGCAGGCGGACTACCGCTCGGCGAGGCGGACTGCCCGCTCGGGGTGCGGTCTAGGTGCGTCTGGCGCCGAAGGTCAGGATGGTCGCCGCTGTCACCAGGATGGCTGCGAGCACCACGCAGACCACGGCGAAGCCGGCGGGCAGCAGGGCCGCGACCAGGACCGGGCTGATGCCGCCGCCGAGGCCGACCAGGAAGGCGTAACCGGCCAGCCCCGCGCCGCGCGCCTCGCCCGACGCCTGGCCGACGACCGCCACCAGCGACGGCACCGCCACGGCCAGGCCCGCCACGAAGACCGCGCTGCCCACCAGCACCCCGACGATCCCGCCGGTCACCGCCTCGACGCCCAGGCCGACCGCGGCCGTGAGCAGGGCCGAGACCGCGACGCGGTGGGGGCCGTAGCGGGCGATCAGGGGGCCGGCGAAGGCGCCGAGCACGATGCCGGGCAGGCCGGGGAGGCGAAGCAGGAGGAGCGTGCCGGCGTCGTGGATGTCGTAGCGTTCGCCGACCGTTGCGCTGAGTGCGGTGTACATGCCGACGAACGTGAGCAGCAGGGTCAACGCGCCGGGGTAGGCCGTCAGCAGGGCCGGGGTGCGCAGGAGGCGGCTGAACGCGCGCCACGGGGCGCCGGTGCGGCGGGGGACGGCGGGTAGGCGGGTCAGGGCGAAGGCCGTGGCCAAGAGCAGCGGCACTAGCAGCCAGAAGACCCAGCGGGGGCCGGCGGCGCGGTCCACGCCCAGGGCGTAGGCCTGGCCGACCAGGCCCGCCAGCAGGAACGAGCTGGACACGGCGGTCACGCCGACGGCGCGGCGGGCGGGTGGCAGGACCTCGGCGGTGTAGGCGAGGGAGACCGCGGGGACTGCCGCCGC
Organism: Saccharothrix variisporea; assembly: GCF_003634995.1. Classification (GTDB taxonomy): domain Bacteria; phylum Actinomycetota; class Actinomycetes; order Mycobacteriales; family Pseudonocardiaceae; genus Actinosynnema; species Actinosynnema variisporeum. The sequence goes on from NZ_RBXR01000001.1 coordinate 4,194,541, forward strand.
CAGGAAGCCCTCGGCCACGCGGGCGGCCAGCAGGAGGCCGAACGAGTCGGCCGCGCCGGCGACGACGCAGGTCAGGGCGCCGATGGTGAGGCCGATGGCCATGACGTACCGGCGGTCGTAGCGGTCGGAGGCGGTGCCGAAGAAGAGGTTGCCCAGGGCGAACGCGAAGCCGAACCCGCCGCCCACCCAGGCGGCGGTGGTCAGCGGGACGGAGTGGCGGGCCGCGATGCCCGGCAGCAGGGGGACGGTCAGGTACAGCTGCGCGACCGCCAGGACGGCGGCGGTCATGAGCACGCCCACGATCACGGGCGGCGGGACGAGCCGGGCGGGGGCCGTGGGGGTGGCCGTCGCCGTGGACGGCTGTGGTGTGTCGGACATGGAATTCTCCAACCAGGTCGTTGGAGATCAACCTAGCGGTCAACTCCAACGGTGGAGATGGAGTGTGAGCGGGCTCACGAATGGGTGAATGGTGCGCCCAGGTGGGCGGTGGGGCCACTCGGGCGGGTGACGTGCGGTTTCCGCGCTGCGCGCCGGCGGGGAGGAGAAGAGGCTCGGGGTGGCGGATTCGGCCACGTTCGAGGAGGTGGGTGGGTTGGCGCACTTCGGGGCGGACGACGGGACACTGGCCGTACTGGGCCGGGCGAAGGCGTTGCGGATCACGTTCGGGGTGGTCACCGCGGCCATCGGCGTCGCGGTGCTGGTGTGGCCCGGGATCACGTTGCTGGCGGCGGCCGTGCTGTTCGGCGTCCAACTGCTGGTGACGGGGGTGTTCTGGCTGGTCAGCTCGTTCACCGCGCACACCTCCGGCGGTGGTTACCGGGTGCTGGTGGGCGTGGCCGGGCTGCTCGCGCTGCTCGGCGGCATCCTCGCGCTGCGGGCCCCGTTCCAGACGGTCGCGGTGCTCGCGCTGATCCTGGGTGCCACGTGGGTCGTCGGCGGGGTCGCCGAGGTGTTCCACGGGTTCGGGGGGAGCGGCTGGGCCGTGTTCTCCGGTGTGGTGACGCTGGTCGCCGGGATCGTGGTGCTGGTCGCGCCGCTGTCGAGCGCGGTGGCGCTGGCGTGGCTGCTCGGGATCGCGCTGGTGGTGCTGGGTGTGATCAGCATCGCCGGGGCGATGGCGGAGGGACGGGCCGCGAGCACGGCGACCCCGCGCACCACGGCCACGGGCACCACCGCGACCGCGTAGAGGGGCGGAGCGGGGAGGCGCGGCCGGTCGTCGGAAGTGGTGGCCGGCCGCGCCCCCGGCTGTCAGCCCTCGCGCCAGCCGTTGGTGATGGGCAGTCGGCGGTCGCGGCCGAAGGCCTTCAGGGTGATCTTCGTGCCCGGCGGGTACTGGCGGCGCTTGTACTCCGCCTTGTCCACCATGCGCAGCACGCGGTCCACGAGCTCGTGGTCGAAGCCCATCTCGATCAGGTCGTGGTAGCCCTTGTCGCCCTCGACGTAGTCGTCCAGCAGCGAGTCCAGCAGGTCGTAGTCCGGCAGCGAGTCGGTGTCCACCTGGCCCGGCCGCAGCTCCGCCGACGGCGGCTTGCTGATCGAGTTCTCCGGGATCGGCGGCTGCTCGCCCAGCTTCTCGGCCTGCGCGTTGCGCCACCGCGCCAGGTCCCACACCAGGGTCTTGAGCACGTCCTTGATCGGCGCGAACCCGCCAACGGCGTCGCCGTAGATGGTCGAGTACCCCACCGCCAGCTCGCTCTTGTTGCCGGTGGCCAGCACCAGGTGCCCGTGCTGGTTGGACAGGCCCATCAACGCGATGCCGCGGCACCGGGCCTGCACGTTCTCCTCCGCCAGCCCGGTCAAGCCGAGCTGGTCGACGAACACCTTCACCATGTCCGCGATCGGCTGCACCGAGTAGTGCAGGCCGGTCCGCTGGGCCAGGTCGTGGGCGTCGGACTTCGAGTGGTCCGACGAGTACACCGACGGCATGGACACGCAGTGCACCGAGTCCGCGCCCAGGGCGTCCACGGCCAGCGCCGCGACCACCGCCGAGTCGATGCCGCCCGAAAGCCCGAGCACGACCGACCGGAACCCGTTCTTGTGCACGTAGTCGCGCAGCCCGGTGACCAGCGCGTGCCACACCTCGGCCTCGTCGGACAGCGGCTCGGCGGCCTGCGGCGCGGGCAGCGGGTCGTAGGCGGGCAGCGGGTCCTCCGAGATCACCAGGCGGCGGACCTCGAAGCCCTCGAACTCCCCCGCCTCCCGGGACGCGCCGCCGGGCAGGTCCAGGTCCAGCACGACCAGGTGCTCCACGAACTGGGGCGCCCGGGTCAGCAGCTCGCCGTCCGCGCCGACCACGATCGTGTCGCCGTCGAACACCAGCTCGTCCTGCCCGCCGACGGTGTTCACGTACGCCAGCGGGGCCTTCGCCTCGGCCGCCCGGCGCGCGACCAGCGGCAGCCGCAGGTCGTCCTTGTTCCGCTCGTACGGGGACGCGTTGGGCGACACGACCAGGTCCACGCCGGCCGCGCCCAGCGCCGCGATCGGCCCGCCGTCCTGCCACAGGTCCTCGCAGATCACCATGCCGATCTCGAGGCCGTGCAGGCGGACGACGTCCAGGGTGTCGCCGGGCGTGAAGTAGCGGCGCTCGTCGAACACGCCGTAGTTGGGCAGGTGGTGCTTGAACTGCCGCGCGACCACCTCGCCGCCGTGCAGGACGGCGGCGGCGTTGCGCATGCCCCGCTCGTCGCGGTCCAGGTAGCCGACGAACACCGGCACGCCGCCCGCGCCCGCGTCGTCCAGCCGCCGGGCCAGCTCGACCAGGGCCTGCCGGGAGGCCGCCGCGAAGGACTCGCGCAGCGCCAGGTCCTCCACCGGGTAGCCGGTGAGCACCATCTCGGGGAACACGACGAGGTGGGCGCCCGCCTCGACGGCCTTGCGGGACCACTCGACGACCAGGTCGGCGTTGCCCGCCAGGTCGCCGACACAGGGGTTGACCTGGGCGAGGGCGAGTCGGAGCTGAGGCATGACGGCATTCTCGCTCACGCGGCGCACGAGCGGTGGACGTTGTGGCCGACGAGTCACACCTACGATCAGGGGTGTGCGCCGTTCCTTGATGCTCTTGCTCGCCGTGCCCGTGCTGGCCGCCTGCACGACGGTGGTGACGGGGTCACCCAGTCCGGGGACCGTGCTGGAGCAGCGCGGACCGGCCGGGACCGTGCCCTCGGGCCTGGAGCGGTTCTACGGGCAGCAGCTCGGGTGGGAGGACTGCGGCACCTACGCGACCACCGCCTCCACCCGCGGCCAGTACCGGAACAAGAAGAACATCGAGTGCGCGCGGCTCGAAGTGCCCCTGGACTACGCCAACCCCGGCGGCAAGACGATCACGGTCGGCCTGCTGCGGCAGAAGGCGTCCGGTGACCGGATCGGGTCGCTGATCATCAACCCGGGTGGTCCGGGCGGGTCGGGCATGTCGGCGGCGGCGAGCCTGGCCGGCACCGTGCGGGACACGCCGCTGGGCGAGCGGTTCGACTTCGTCGGCTTCGACCCGCGCGGCGTGGGCGCGAGCCAGCCGCAGGTGCGGTGCCTGACCGACGCCGAGCGGGACGCCGAGCGCCTGGACACCGACGTGGACACCTCCCCCGCCGGCATCCAGCAGACGGAGGCGGAGAACAAGACCTACGCCGAGAAGTGCGCGGCCACGACCGGCGCGGACTTCCTGGCCCACGTCGGCACCCGGGACGTCGTGCGGGACCTGGACGTCATGCGGTCGGCGCTGGGCGACGAGAAACTCACCTACCTGGGCTACTCGTACGGCACCTACATCGGTTCCCAGTACGCGGCGGCGTTCCCGGCCAACGTGCGGGCGCTGGTGCTCGACGGCGCGGTCGACCCGACCCAGAACCAGGTGGAGTCGCTGATCGCGCAGGCCGCCGGGTTCCAGCACGCGTTCGAGGCGTTCGCGCAGTGGTGCGCCAAGCGGCAGGACTGCTCGCTGGGCAAGGACCCGGCACAGGCCAGCAAGGCGTTCCGGGACCTGACCCTGCCGCTGGTGCAGCGGCCGGTGGACGTCGGTGACCGCAAGCTGTCCTACAACGACGCCATCACCGGCGCCATCCAGGCCATGTACAGCGAAGAGCTGTGGGCGCCGCTGAACTCGGGCCTGACGGAGCTGAAGAACAACCGGGGCGACACGTTGCTGAGCCTGGCCGACGCGTACTTCGACCGCGACCGCGAGGGCAAGTACTCGACCATCACCGACGCGTTCACCGCGATCAAGTGCGTGGACGAGCCGCGCGTGACCGACCGGGCGGTGCTGGACGACGTGGCCCGCCGGTACAAGGCCGCGGCCCCGTTCCTGGACGACGGCAACCCGCCGGTGGGCGCGCTGGACACGTGCGCCTTCTGGCCCGTGCCGCCGACCGTGGAGCAGGCCAAGCCGGTCTCCGGGCTGCCGCCGGTGCTGGTGATCTCCACGACCGGCGACCCGGCGACCCCGTACGAGGCGGGCGTGAACCTGGCCAAGGCGCTGGGCGGCGGGCTGCTGACCTACGAGGGCAACCAGCACACGGTCTACTTGCAGGGCAACGAGTGCGTGGACCCGATCGGCGACGACTACCTGATCGACCTGAAACTGCCCGCGCAGGGCAAGCGCTGCTCGTAGAGTGCGAGGGCGATGATCACCTACAAACACGTCGCCTTCGCCCTGCTGGACACCGGCCTGCTGACCCCGGACCGGGTGCGCGCGGTGCTGGACCGCTCCGCCGACCACCTGGACGAGCACCTCGACCCGCACGCGGTCGCGTTGGCGCTGGAGGACTTCGGCGTGGCGGTGTCGGTGCCCGTCGACGACGTCGGTGACCTGAAGGGCGCCTACGCGGATTTGTTGGCACAGGCCGCCGCGCTGACCGGGGGCGCGGTCACCGTGTCCGACGTCGTGCTGCACGAGGGCGAGTTCCCCTCCGACGGCGTCCGGGACGACGTGCTGGAGTTCGCGGTGAACGGCCGGACCGTGACCGTCGACGCCGAACACCGCTCCGACCGGCACGTCGACCACCTGGCGGCGACCGACGCGGTGGACGCCCTGGCCCCCGGCGACTCGCGGGCGTTCCACTACGTCGACTCCGGCGGTCCCGGCACGGTCCTGGTGCTCGCCACCCCCGAGCAGGCCCGGACCCTCGAAGACCACCTCGGCCTGAAACTCCACTAGACCGTAGGCTCCGGGACCGATGACGACTTTCGACGACGTGGCCGCCGCCCTGGTGGACGTGGGGTTGGTGACGGCCGAGCACGCACGGGCCGTGCTGGACAAGTACGCCGCCTACGACGACGGCCCGATGGACGGGTACTCGGTGGCGTGCGCGCTGGAGGAGTTCGGCGCGGCGGTGTCGGTGCACGCCGACGACGTGGACTACCTCGAAGAGTCCTATGAGGACTTGTTGACGCGGGCCGCCGCGCTGAGCGGTGGCGCGCTCACCGTCACCGACGTCCGGCTGCGCGAGGGCGAGTTCGAGGACGGGTCACGCGACGACGTGCTGGAGTTCGCGGTGAACGGCCGGGAGGTGTCGGTCACCGCCGAGCACTTCTCCGACGAGTACCTGGACCACATGGCGGCCTCCTTCGCCCTCTACGAACTGGTGCCCGGGGACGGGCGCCGGTTCCGGGACGTGCTGTTCGACCGGGAGCGCGGCCGGGGCTACGACTCGATCTTCACCCTGGTCACCGACGAGCAGGCGGCGGAACTGTCACGACGGCTGGGTGTGCGGATCTGATGCCTCACCCGGTGAAGGGCTCGACCACGAACCGGCCCCACACCACGAAGGCGAGCAGCGCCAGGTAGCCGAAGTCCACCGCGACCAGCTTGACCTCGCCGCGCCGGAACCGGGTGACCGCCGCGCCCACCATGATCACGCCCAACCCGATCGCCGCCACGGGCACCAACCCCGTCGCGATCCCGACCAAGGCGGGAAGGACCAGACCGAGCCCGCCCAGCAGCTCCAGCGCCCCGATCGCCTTCACGCCGCCGTCGCTCCAGTCCTCGACCCAGTGGCCGCTGTGCCCGCTCGCGTAGATCTTCTGCTTCGACATCACCAACTTGGCGGTGCCGCCGGCGACGTAGGCGAGGGCGAGCAGGCCGGTGACGATCCACAGCGCGATGTTCATGGCGTGCCTCCTGGTGTCTCGGGCGATTCGGCCTCAAGACACCGGCCGCCGCGGGACCCGTGACGCGATGTGGCGCGCGTCACCTCGGCTCAGGCGTCGACGGAGGCGGCCCAGCTCGCCAGCAGGCGCAGGCGTTCCTCGGTCGGCGAGCCCTCCTTGGCCGTGTAGACCGCGAGGTTCACGTCCGGGTCGCCGGGCAGCGCCAGCATCTCGTAGTCCAGGTCCAGGTCGCCGACGACCGGGTGGTGGAACAGCTTCGACCCGTGCGTCTTCTCCAGCACCGCGTGCTGCGCCCACAGCGTCCGGAACGTCTCGTCCTTCATCGACAGCTCCCCCACCAGCGCGGCCAGCCGCGGGTCGTCGGGGTGTCGGCCCGCGTCCAGGCGCAGCACGGCGACCGTGTCGGCGGCGACGGTCGGCCAGTCCCGGTAGAAGCGGCGGGCGTCGGGGTCCAGGAAGGCGTGCCGGGCGGCGTTGAACATGTCCGAGTCGAGCGAGTTGAAGTTGTAGAGGGCGCCGGCGAGGGCGTTCCACGCCAGCACGTCGGTGCGACGGCCCAGCACGAACGCCGGCGTGTGCTCCATCATGTCCAGCAGCCGGCGCAGGCCGGGCCGGATGCGCTGCGGCACGTGCTTGCGGGGCCGGTGCGGGCGGACCAGGTTGCGCAGGTGGGCGCGCTCGGTCTCGTCGAGCCGCAACACGCGCGCCACCGCGTCGAGGACCGCGTCCGACACGCTCGGGGTGCGGCCCTGCTCCAGCCGCATGTAGTAGTCCACGCTCACGCCCGCCAGCAGCGCCAACTCCTCCCGGCGCAACCCCGGGACCCGTCGCCGGCCACCGCCCGGCAACCCCACGTCGTCCGGCCGGACCCGCGCCCGGCGGGTGCGGAGGAACTCGCCCAGGTCGTGGTTCACGCGTTCCAGTATGGCCAACCGGCCGAGCCTGATCCTGGTCCTGCCAGACCTAGGGAAAACCGCGGCCTCCGGTCACCGGTTCGCGCCGCCCCAGTCTTGGTGCCATGACATACGACCTCACCAACCGCACCGCCGTCGTCACCGGCGCCGCCAGCGGCATCGGCGCGGAGACCGCCCTCGTCCTGGCCCGGTCCGGTGCCCGGGTCGCCCTGCTGGCCCGACGCGCCGACCGCCTCGCCGACCTGGCGGAGAAGATCAAGGCCGAAGGCGGGCAAGCGCTTGCGGTCGCCGCCGACGTCACCGGCGACCTGACCGACACCGCCGCCACCGTCCACGACGCCTTCGGCCGCGTGGACCTGGTCGTCAACAACGCGGGCGTCATGCTGGCCAACCCGATCGCCGCCGGCCGCACCGACGAGTGGCGCCGGATGATCGACACCAACATCACCGGCGTCCTCAACGTCATCCACACCTTCACGAAGGACCTCACCTCGGCGGCCGAGGAGGGCACGGCGGACCTGGTGAACATCTCGTCCATCGGCGCCCACCTGACCTTCCCGAACTTCGCCGTCTACACCGCCACCAAGGCGGCGGTCACCCACCTGTCGGCCAACCTGCGCACCGAGTTCGGGCCGCTGGGAGTCCGGGTGACCAACGTGGAGCCGGGGCTGACGGAGAGCGAGCTCGCGTCCCACGTGGACAACACCGAGGTGGTCGACGAGCTGACGACGTGGTTCGAAGGCGTCGGCCGGCTGACGGCGGCGGAGGTGGCCGACGTGGTGGCCTACGCGACCAGCCGGGCGCGGCACGTCAACCTGCGACAGATCATGGTGCTGCCGACCAAGCAGGTCTAACCCTGCCCGTGCCTTTCGGCGCGCGCAGCGCGCTGTCTGCCGTGGTGACCACCACAGGTGGAGGGCCTCGGTTCCCCCGCCGTATGGCCTGCCCGAAGGGCTACCACATTTTGGGTCGGGTGCAGCCGAAAGTTTTTGCGAGGAACGAGCAAAAAGTTTTAGCGGCACCCGGCCCAAAATGTGGTTGGCTCCGCCAGGCCATACGGCGGGGGAACCGACGCCCTTCACCCCCCGCTGGCGGCCTGCCGCGCGGCGAGCGCCGCTTTTGATCTTGAAAGCGCGCAGCGCGTTCGGCTTGAGAGCGAAGCGTTCCGGTTCAAAGCTCTTAAAAGCGAAAAGCGCCTCGCCGGCGGGCAGGCCACCAAAGATGACCCAACTGCCACTGCGGGGGCTTCTTGCTTTTGTCATCTCCGCATGGCCTGGCGGAGCCTACCACATTTTCCAGGGGTTGCCGCTAAAACTTTTGCTCGTTCCTCGCAAAACTTTCGGCTGCAACCCCTGGAAAATGTGGTAGCCCTTCGGGCAGGCCATACGGAGATGACAAAAGCAAGAAGCCCAAGTTGGGTTGTGTCCTCACCGGTGGACTGCCACCCGGCAAAGCGGGTGGGCTGCCACCCGGCAGAGCGGGTGGACTGCCGCCCGGCAAAGGGGGTGGACTGCGGCTCGCCGGCTTCGCGAAAGCTGCGCTGCGGGGGCTAGGTCGGGCGGACGAAGGGGAACAGGACTGTTTGGCGGATGGATGTGCCGGTGAGCATCATCAGTACTCGGTCCACGCCCATCCCCAGACCGCCGGTCGGGGGCATTCCGTGTTCCAGGGCGTTGAGGAAGTCCTCGTCCAGTTCCATCGCCTCGACGTCACCGCTGGCCGCCTTCAGGGACTGGGCTTCCAGTCTGCGCCGCTGTTCCAAGGGGTCGGTCAGTTCCGAGTACGCCGTGCCGATCTCCGCGCCGAAGGCCACCAGGTCCCAGCGTTCGGCCAGGCGGGGGTCGGTGCGGTGCTGGCGGGTCAGGGGGGAGACCGAGGTGGGGAAGTCCGTGTAGAAGGTCGGTTCTGCGGTTCTCGGCTCGACCAGCTTGTCGTAGGCCTCGAGGATCACCTGGCCGTGGTCCAGTTCGTCTTCGACGTGGATGCCTTGGGCGGCAAGGAGTGCTCGCAGGTCTTCGACCGGGGTGTCGGGGGTGATGTCGGTGTTCAAGGCGCGGGACACCGCTGTGTGCACCGGGACGATCGGCCACTCCCCCGAGATGTCGACCTCCGTCCCGTCGCGCACGGCGATTTGCTTTCCGTGTGCCGCAACGGCTGCGTGCTGCACCAGTTCGCGCATGAGGTGCAGCATGGTGGTGTAGTCGGCGTATGCCTGGTACGCCTCCAGCATCGTGAACTCGGGGTTGTGGGTGGCGTCCGCGCCCTCGTTGCGGAAGTTGCGGTTCAGTTCGAAGACCCTGTCCACGCCGGCCACGCACAAGCGCTTCAGGTACAGCTCGGGTGCGATGCGCAGGTACATCCGCATGTCGTAGGCGTTGATGTGGGTGACGAACGGCCTGGCGTTCGCACCGCCGTGGACGGTCTGGAGCATCGGGGTTTCGACTTCCAGGTATCCCCGTGCGTGCAGGAAGTCCCGGATGCCGCGCACCACGTCGCTGCGCACCCGCAGCATCCGCGCCGAGTCCGGGTTCACCACCAGGTCCAGGTACCGGCGGCGGACACGGGCCTCCGGGTCGGCCAGGCCCTTCCGCTTGTCCGGCAACGGGTGCAGGCACTTCGCGGTGACGGTCCAGGAGTCGGCCAGGACGGACAGTTCGCCGCGTCGCGACCTGGTCACCTCGCCGCGCACGCCGACGTGGTCGCCCAGGTCCACGCCCGCCTTGAACGCGGCCAAGCCCTGCGCGCCGAGGTGTTCGGTGTCGAGCATCAGTTGGAGTTCGCCGCTGGCGTCCCGGATCCGCGCGAAGCACAGGCCGCCCAGCTCGCGGAGGGCGATCACGCGGCCGGTGACCGAGAGGGTTTCGCCGAAGCGGTCGGGGACCTCGGACAGGAGGCAGTCGCGGGGGAAGTCGACCGGGTACGGGTCGATGCCCTCCTCGCGCAGGCGGTCGAGCTTGGCGATGCGCACGCGGACCTGTTCGGGGCGGCGGACCTGCTTGGGTTCCGGTTTGAGCGCGTCGATCTCGGCGACGGCGGCGGCGAAGCTCGCTCCGGTGGTCTCGTGGCGCAGGGCCCGGACGGAGCCGCGTTTGAACAGCGAGCGCAGGCTGGGCACGAAACCCTCGGCGATGCCGGCGGCCATGCTCACGCGGGGCAGGTGGCGGGTCCGGGCGTAGCACAGGAACCGGGGCACCCAGTCCGGGTGGTACTTGGCGTTGGACCGGTAGAGCGACTCCAACTGGAAGAACCTCGACGCCAGGCTGAGCACCCGCCGCCACGCGCGCAGCACGGGTCCCGCGCCGATCTTCTCGCCCTCCTCGAACACCGCGCGGAACATGGCGAAGTTCAGCGAGATGCGCTGCACGCCCAAGCGGCCCGCGGCGTCGGCGAGCGCGGCGACCATGTACTCGTTGAGGCCGTTCTCGGCGGACCGGTCGCGGCGCATGAGGTCCAGCGACACGCCTCGGCGTCCCCACGGCACGAACGACAGCAGGCCGCGCAGGTCGCCGCCGGCGTCGTACGCCTCGACCATCACGCACCGGCCGTCGGTCGGGTCGCCGAGCCGGCCCAGGGCCATGGAGAACCCGCGTTCGGTCTCCGCGCCGCGCCACCGCTGCGCCAGGTCGAGCAGGGACGCCATCTCCTCGGGCGGGATCTCCGCGTGCCGCCGGACCCGGGCGGTGTAGCCGGCGCGTTCGACGCGGCTGACCGCCTGCCGCACGGCCCGCCGTTCGGGACCGGCCAGGCTGAACTCGCGGACGTCCAGCACGGCCTCGTCGCCGATCTCCAGCGCCTTGAGCCCCGCCGCCGCGTAGACGTGGGCGCCGCGTTCGCTCGCACCCAGGACGCCGGGCATCCACCCGTACCGGCGGGCCTCGGCGAGCCACGCGGCGACCGCGAGCGGCCATGCGTCCTCGTCGCCGATCGGGTCGCCGCTGGCCAGGGTCGTGCCGGCGAGCACCCGGTAGGTCAGGGCGGCGCGGCCGTTGTCGGCGAAGACGACGGACTTGTCGCGGCGGGTGGCGAAGTAGCCCAGCGAGTCGGGTTCGCCGTGCGCGGCCAGCAGCCGTCGGACGGTCAGTTCCTCGGTGTCGTCGAGCAGCCGGCTGGACCGCTCCCCGCGGAAGAACACGTACAGGGAGGCGATCGCGACGACGGTCCCGGCGAGCCCGAGGACCACGCTCAGCCAGTCCGGTCCCTCGCCGACCCCGGCCCGGCCCAGCGGCAGCACCTCGCCGGTGACCTGGTTGGCCGCCCAGAGGAACTTCTCCCACCAGTCGATGAGCGTGCCCGGGAAGACCTCGGTCACGCCCCAGCCGACCAGGCACGCCAGCACCATCCCGACCAGGAACAGCGTGAGCGCCTGCCGCCACGCCCCGCGCACCAGCCGAGCCGGGAACGCCGGCCGCAGCGACCACAGGAACGCCAGGATCACCGCGGACGCCAGCGCGCCGCCGCCGATGTAGGTGGCGACCTCCACCCAGTCCACGCCCGGCTCGTCCAACCCCATGAACTCGCTCGGGTCGACCAGGTAGACCAGCAGCACCACCAGCGTCACGCCCAGGCCGAGCGCCTCGAACAGCAGCAGCGTCCACAGGGCGGCCTGCTTGCGCCGCCGCGCCGCCGCGCCCAGCACCAGCAGCACCAGCGCGATGAACAGGTTGGCGTCCACCGGCAGGCCCAGCCAGTAGGCCACGATGAAGATGGCCCCGGCGAGGTCGGACTCCTCGTCGATCACCAGCAGGAGGAGGGACGCCAGCCCCGCGAGCTGCACGACCGTCGCCACGACACCCGCCGCGCGCCACTTCCAGCCGGTGACCGCCACGACCCACGCACCTTTCGAGGAGAGCCTTGCGCACCATGATCGCCTCCCTGGCCGGGGACGTGCATGTCCAGGCCACCGGGCGTGTCGGGAGCGGGCCGGCGGTGGTGCTCGCGGGCGGCTTGGGTGCCGCGTGGTTCGACTGGGACGCCGTGGTGGCGCTGCTCGCGCCGCACGCCCGGGTGCTCGTCTACGACCGGCCCGGCACCGGGGACAGCGGTCCGGCGTTGGCGCCGGCCACGCTGGCCCGGGAGGTGGCCGTGCTGGACGCGGTGCTGGCCGGCGTGTCGGACGTGGTGCTGGTCGGGCACTCGATGGCGACCCTGCACGTCGAGGCGTGGGCGCGGCTGCGGGCAGGGCGGGTGCGCGGGGTGGTGCTGGTCGACCCGGACCCCGAGGTGCCCGGCGCGGGCCGGCCGTTCGACCTGTCCGCCCTGGTCGCGCGGTGGGTGCTGCGGCTGGGACTGGACGGGGTGGTCGCGCGGCACGGGCTGCGGCTGCGGCGCTGGGCGGTGACCGGGTCCACGCTCGGGCGCAGCGACCGGGCCGACCCCGAGCTCGTGCGGCGGGTGTACGGGCGGCCCTCGGTGGCACGGGCCGTGCTGGACGAGCTGGCCTCCTACCCCGGGCAGGTGGCCGCGCTGGAGCGGCTGCGCGCGTTCCGGCCGCTGCCGCACGTGCCGTTCACCGTGCTCACGGCCGGGCGGCGGGTGTTCCCCGAGCACCTGGCGCTGGCCGGGCAGGTGCCGTGGGGCACGAACGTGCTGGTCCCGGGCAGCCGGCACATGGTGCCGGTGGACCGGCCGGACGCCGTGGCGCTGGCGGTGCTCAAGGCGCTGCGCGGGGTGTGAGGTCGGCGCGGTGTGAGGTCACTCGCACACCGCGCACAACGTCGGGTTCCGGTGTCACGCTGTCCGGGTAACCGTGCAACAAGGCCCGGAGACCCGCGACGGAGCGGGCTTCGAGGGAGGACGGTCGACGATGACCTCTGCCGAGGTAACCGCGCCTTATGGCACCGGAGCCACCAAGGCACCGGCGGGACCGGCGAAGAAGGTCCGCATCCACCACTTGCGGGAGCTGAAGGAACGCGGCGAGCCGTGGCCCATGCTCACCGCCTACGACATGTACACCGCCGAGCTGTTCGACGAGGCCGGCATCCCCGTGCTGCTCGTCGGCGACTCGGCGTCGAACAACGTCTACGGGTACGACACGTCCCTGCCGGTCACCGTGGACGAGCTGATCCCGCTGGTCCGGGGCGTCACCCGGTCGGTGAAGCGGGCGCTGGTCGTGGCCGACCTGCCCTTCGGCTCCTACCAGGTGTCGGTCGAGCAGGCCGTGGCGACCGCGGTCCGGTTCATGAAGGAAGGCCGCGCGCACGCGGTCAAGCTGGAGGGCGGCCGGCACTTCGCGCCGCACATCGAGGCCATCGTGCGAGCCGGCATCCCCGTGATGGCGCACATCGGGTTCACCCCGCAGAGCGAGCACCAGCTGGGTGGCTACCGGGTGCAGGGCCGCAACGACGCCTTCGACACGGTGGTGGCCGACGCGCACGCGGTGCAGGAGGCCGGTGCGTTCGCGGTCGTGCTGGAGATGGTGACCGCCGAGGTGGCCAAGCAGATCACGCACGACCTGGTCATCCCGACCGTCGGCATCGGCGCCGGGCCGGACACCGACGCCCAGGTGCTGGTGTGGCAGGACATGCTGGGCCTGCGCCGCGGCAAGGCGCCGAAGTTCGTCAAGCGGTACGCCAACATGGCGGACGTGATGCTCGGTGCGGCGCGCGAGTTCGCCGCCGAGGTCAAGGCCCACCAGTTCCCCGGGCCGGAGCACACCTTCCACTGATCGTGGTTGACCGGTGACCGTCGGTCGGCGTCGGGCAGAGTAGGGGTCATGTACCCCGAGATCGAGCCCTACGACCAGGGCCTGCTCGACGTCGGCGACGGGCACCGCGTCTACTGGGAGGTCTGCGGCAACCCCTACGGCAAGCCCGTGGTGTTCCTGCACGGCGGACCCGGCGGGGGCAGCGCGCCCGCGCACCGGCGGCTGTTCGACCCGAACGCGTACCGGATCGTGCTGATCGACCAGCGCGGGTGCGGCCGGTCGGTGCCGCACGCCGGTGAACCCGGTGCGGACCTGTCGGCGAACACGACGTGGCACCTGGTGACGGACCTGGAGGTCGTGCGCGAGCACCTCGGGGTCGACCGGTGGCAGGTGTTCGGCGGGTCGTGGGGCAGCACGCTGGCGCTGGCGTACGCGCAGACCCACCCCGAGCGGGTGACCGAGCTGGTGTTGCGCGGGATCTTCACCCTGCGGCAGCGGGAGCTGGACTGGTACTACGGCGGTGGGGCCGGGTTCCTGTTCCCCGAGCGGTGGTCGCGGGTGGTCGAGCTGGCGCCGGACGGCGACGTGATCGGGACGTACGCCCGGCTGCTGCACGACCCGGACCCGGCGGTGGCCGAGGCGGCGGCGGTGGCGTGGAGCGTGTGGGAGGCCGCGACCGTCACCCTGGTCGAGCGGCCCGAGCTGGTGGCGGCGTTCGCGCAGCCCCGGTACGCGCTGGCGTTCGCCCGGATCGAGAACCACTACTTCGTCCACCGGGGGTGGTTGGAGGAGGGGCAGCTGCTGCGCGACGCCGGGAAGCTGGCCGGCATTCCCGGGGTGATCGTGCAGGGGCGCTACGACATCGCCACGCCCGCGACGACGGCGTGGGAGCTGCACCGGGCGTGGCCGGGGTCCGAGCTGGTGGTGGTGCCCGACGCGGGGCACGCCTACGACGAGCCGGGGATCCTGAAAGCGCTGGTGGCGGCTACCGACCGGTTCCGCTGAGCGCCTTCTCCAGGGCGGGCCGCGCTTCGACCAGCGCCGGGCCGTACCAGGTCAGGAAGCGGCCGGATACGTGGACCGCGCGGGTGCCGGGGAAGAACTGCGGACCGTCGTCCGGGGTGAACAGGTACGGCTCGTCGGGGAGCACCACCAGGTCCACCTTGGTGGCCTGCAGTTCCTCCAGGGTCGGGCGCGGGTAGCGCTCGGCGTGGTCGGCGTAGGCGTTGAGCACGCCCAGGCGGCGCAGGACGTCACCCGCGAAGGTGTCCCGGCCGACCACGACCCACGGCTTGCGCCACACCGGGACGATCGCGCGGGCGCGGGGCTGCTCGACGTGCCGCCACAGGTTCTCGGCCTTGACCAGCCAGTCGGGTTCGACGTCCCAGGCGGTGCCGAACAGCCGGCGCAGCGAACCCAGGGCGGCGGGGACCGACGCGGGCGCGGCCATCACCCAGACGGGGATGCCGTTGGCGCGCAGGCGTTCGACGTCCTGGGGGCGGTTCTCCTCGCTGTTGGCCAGGACGAGGTCGGGCTGGAGACCGATCACCTGGTCGACGTGCGGGTACTTCGAGCCGCCCACCCGGTCGACCTCCAGGCCCTCCGGGTGCGTGCAGTAGTCGGTGGCGCCGACGAGCACGCTCGGGTCCACCGCCTCGGTGAGGGAAGGCACCAGGCTGACCACGCGGCGCGGCGGCCCCGGCAGCGGGACCGGTTCGCCCAGGTCGTCGACGGGGAGCATCAGTCCGCCACGCGGGTGAAGGCCACCTTGCGGCGGTCCGGGTCGGCCTCGGTCAGGCGGACCTTGATCCGCTCGCCTTCCGGCAGGTCCTCGCCGGTACACCGGCCCATGACCGGCGGGTCGGCGACGAACACGTCCGCACCGGAGTTCTCCGCGCGCAGCACCACGGCCTCGAAGTCCTGGCCCACGCGGTCGGCCAGCACCCAGGCCTCCACCTGGTCCAGGCAGGCGCGCTCGACCTTGCTCGCGAGCGTGTCGCTGCCGCCCATCAGGCCCGGGAGCAGCGGCAACGCCCGGCGCAGCCAGTCCGGGACCTCCTGCCCGGCGGTCACCGCCAGGCACACCTCGGTCGCGAACCGGTCCACCAGGCGGCGCAGCGGGGCGGTCACGTGCGTGTACGGGGCGGCCACGCCGGCGTGCGTGGTGACCGGCGGGATCTCGCCGTCGAACGCCGTGTAACCGGCGCCCCGGAGGAGTCTCGTGGCGTCCACGAACAGGGCCAGCGACTCCGGCCGGCTCGGGTCGAGGCTCGCCAGGAGCCTCGCCGGGGTCGTGCCCTCGGGCCACGGGACGCCGAGGGCGTGGGCCGAACGCTTGAGGGCGTCCACCGCGCCGTCGTCCGCGTCGGGGAGGGTGCGCAGGACGCCGACCTCGGCTTCCAGCATGATCTTGGCTGCGGACATGCCGGTGAGGAGCGAGATCTCGGCGTTCCAGGAGTCGACGTCCACGCGCGGGCGGACGACGAGCTTCCAGTCGCCGTCGCCGTTCGGGACGATCTCCTGCTCGGGGAGCTGGAGCTCGACCGCACCCCGTTCGGCGGCCCGCTCCCGACGCAGGCGGCCGAAGTCGGCCAAGGCCTCGATGGACGGGTGCGGGTTCTTGGCGTCGAAGGAGCGCTGGACGGTTTCGTAGTCCAGTTGGGCGGTGGAGCGGACCATGGCCCGGCGGACGCGGACGTCGGTGGGTTCGCCGGTGCGGTCGCAGTCGAAGGTCCACAGGACGGCCGGGCGGGTCTGGCCCGGCAGGAGGCTCGCCGCGCCCTCGGACAGGACCGTCGGGTGCAGCGGCACGTTGCCGTCCGGCAGGTAGAGCGTCTGGCCACGGCGGCGGACCTCGGCGTCCAGGGCTCCGTCCGGGACGACGAACAGGCCCAGGTCGGCGATCGCGTAGTGGACGCGGAAGCCGTTCGGTCGGCGTTCGAGGAGGACGGCCTGGTCGAGGTCCTTGGCGCCCGGCGGGTCGATCGTGACGAACGGCAGACCGGTGGCGTCCTCCCGGGACCCGGGCGCGCGGGACAGCGCCTGCTCGGCCTCCGCGAGCGCGGCGGCCGGGAACTCGGTGGGCAGGCCGAACTCGGCCCGGATGCCGCTGAAGTCCAGGTCCGCCCTGCCGGTGCGGATCACCAAGGAGGCCACGGGTGCACCTTAACCCGCAGAGGTCCGCGCGGGTGGTTCGGTCAGTTCCCCTTCCACTTGCGGTCTTTCTCGTCTTCGGCCTCGGTCCGCTGCCGGGCCAGCTCGAGGGCGCGCGTGGCGGTGGCCTCGTCGGGGTAGGGGCCCATGCGGTCGCCACCCCGGCAACCGACGCCCTTCTCGGCCTTCTGGTGGGTCAGGCAGTAGTACCAGGCATTCGGATCACCCATGCGTCAAGGCTGACATGCGTGCGCGCGCATGTCATGTCCTGCGGAGGGGTGGCAGGTCTTGCCCGGGGGTGGCCGGTCTTGCGGAGGACGGCCGGCCTTGCGGAGGGGCGGCCGGCCTTGCGGAGGGGCGGCCGGCCTTGCGGAGGACGGCCGGTCTTGCGGAGGGGCGGCGCGCTGCGGCGCTTCCGTCGGCGGGCACGCCTGCGTTGTCGGTGGCCGGTGGGACGATGGTGCCGGGGGCCGGAGGCCGCGCCTCACTTCGACGCCCAACCACTCACAGCTTCCGGCCCTGCCCCGCCCAGCCGGCCCGCACCCAGCCCCAGCCGTGCCGCGCCCCGTCCTGCCGCGCCAGCCGGCCGGCCCCAGCCCTGCCGCGCCCAACCAGCCCGCGCCCAGCCCTGCCGTGCCCTGCGTCTTCCGAACAGGCGGGCCGCTCGGCGTCAGCGCTGAGGGGGTGCCTGGACCGGCAGCGGACCCGAGTGCGGGTAGGGCTGCTGCCGGGGCGGCTGCGGGAACTGCGGTGCCGCGAAACCCCGGGGCGGGGTGCTCTGGGTGGCGTTGGCGAAGTTGGCCGGGATCGGGTCCAGGACCGAGACCAGCACCGTCTGGTTCTCCGGGTCGTCGATCCGCTTGCCCGTCCGGTCGCGGTACACCACGTCGCCGTCCGAGTCGATCTCCATGATCGCCCCCACCTCGGCCAGCTGCTCCTCGTCCAGGTCGACCAGCCGCTCCCGCCGGGACGGGACCACCCGGTACACCGGCCAGCCCAGGTGCGCCACCGAGCGGTGGAACTCGGCCAGCAGGTGCGTCAGCTGCTGCTGCCACGCCAGCGGCATGGCCTCGACCAGTCTCCGCGGCAGGACGGCGTACCCCGCGTCCACACCCGGCGGTTGGGAGTTGAGGTAGTCGCGCAGCGGTGTGCTGGACGCGGGCGGACCGGCGTGGCGCTGGATGGGGTCGGGGGTGAACATCGGTGGTGCCTCCCTCACACGATCACACGCCCGGCCGGACGGCCAGTGGCATCAGCTCGTAGTAGTCCCAGTTGATCTTGCTGATCTTCACCACGTCCCCGGTCTGGGGGGCGTGGATGTACTCGTCGTTGCCCAGGTACATGGCGACGTGGTGCACGGTGACCGGGTTGGCGGGGTTGGTCGCCCAGAAGATCAGGTCACCCGCCTTGGCCTCGCGGACCGGCAGGTGCGCGCCGCCGGACATGTACTGGTCGTTGGCCACGCGGGGGATCTTGATGCCGGCCTCCGCGAACGCCTTGACCAGGATGCCCGAGCAGTCCCACTGGTCGGGCCCGTTGCCGCCCCACAGGTACGGCTCGCCCAGCTGCTGCTTCGTGAACTCGATGGCGGTCGCGGCGGCGCCCGAGGCGAGCAGGTAGTTGCCCACGGCCTGGCCGCAGCCGGCCGGGTCGGACACGCCGCCGAGCTCGCTGATCAGGAAGGCCGCCATGGCTTCCCAGTTGTGGTAGCGATCGGGGAACGCCGAGCGCTCCACAGCCTGCGCCGAGTCGCCGGGGCGGCGGCTCTCCCAGTCCGGGACCTTCTCCAGGACCTCGTAGAACTTCCGGATCGCGTAGTCGGGGTTCGTCACCTCCGCGGGTGAGCCCCAACCCATGGACGGGCGCATCTGGAAGATGCCCAGGGAGTCGCGGTCGCCGTAGTTCAGGCTGCGCAGGCCGGATTCCGTCATGCCCGCCTGGATGGCGATCTGCCACGCCAGCGGCGGGAGCTTGCGCTCCTGGCCGATGGAGATGATCTTGGCGACGATGTTGCGCTGCTCCTCGTTGAGGCGGCTGGCGTCGTTGCGGCCCTTGTCCGCGCCACCGCCCTCCCAAGGACCGATGGACGCGTTGCAGCCGACCGCGCGGTACTGGGCGGTGACGCCCTCGGCGGGTTGGGTTCCGTTGACGACGGTCGAGACGCCGTTGGTCACGGCCACGACGACCACGGCGACCACCGCCACGGCCACCAGCGCGAACTTCAGCATCTCAGTCCACCCTGCTGTACTTGTGCACGCGCCAGCCCTCGGGCAGCTTCACCACGGTCACGACGAGCTTGCCGGTTTCCAGGTCGGCTTCGAAATCGACCGATTCGGTGGTCGCGTTCTTCGGCGTGACCTTGCTCTTGAGCTCCTTGGGCACGTTCTGCGGGTCGACGGACTTCAGCGTGGGCAGCAGTTCCTTGGACGTCCACCGCTCCATGCCCTGCAACCACTTGGCGTTGGTGATGCCGGGCGGGTGGTTCAGCCAGGCGTCGATCCAGCTCTCGGCGACCAGTTGGGCGTCCGTGCTGACCGGTGCCGGCGGGGCTTCGTTGGTGGGGCTGGGCGCTTTGGTCGGCAGGGGCGAGGTGGTGCCGGCGGACGGCAGCACGCCGATCTGGTTGCCACCAGCGGGTTGCGGGCTGTTGGTCGTGGTCACGACCGTCCCGCCCGCGCCGTTCTTCTTGTCCCCCACCACCTTGTCCGCCACGACGCTCACCGTCGCCACGACCGCGATCACGCCGACGATCGTCGCGACCAGGTGGGTGGGCGACTTCAGCGGCCACCCCCACAGGCGGCGGTAGACCGCCGCGCGCCCCCGGTTGGTCCTGATCGGCATCAGCTGTCCCTGACCTCAAGCCCGCGCGACGGCCGGTAGATCACGTGGACCTGCCGCCCCGCCACGACCTCCGTCTCCGCCCGCCGCGGCCCCGGCACGACGGTGTTGTCCGAGAGCCGCGAGAACCCCGGCTGCACCCGCGAGGGCACCAGCACGGCGTCGTCCAACCGGTCCCAGTTCCGATCAGCCACCGGCGGCGCATCCACCACCCGCGACCGCCCGGAAGGCAAGGCAGCCGGCCCGCCGTAGCCGTTGCCGGACAGGGCGTTCCCACCGTTCACCCCGGCGGCACCACCCAACTCCCCCGCCACCCCGCTCCGGTCGAGCCGCTGGGCGGTGGCCACGACGGGGTTGGCCGCCTCCGGCCGAACCCGCCCACGAGCCCGCTGCGGCACGTCGGCATCGGGATCACTGCCCCGCACGGTGTCCCAGAACTCCTCCTGCGGCGACGGCCCGGTCTCCTTCTTGCGCCGCAACATCGACAGCAACCCGCCACGCATCGGCACAGCCTTGCCGGCTGCTCCTGCCGACATCTCGACCATCTGCCACATGCGCCGCATCGGCTTGCCGATGGCGAAGCACACCACCGTGAGCATCAGACCGAGAAGGGTGCGCGTGAGGAGCGACAGGTCGGTCGCGTTGAAGATGGCCTGCAACAGCAGGGCGTGGGTGCCGGCCAGCACCGCGAGCACGAGCACGTTGAACACGGTCACCGCCGCTGCCCGCGCGACCTTGCGGAGCAGCTCGTGGTGGATCAGCGCAACCAAGCCGATCAGCGGACCGGCCAAGGTGAGGATGCGCAGCAGCAACTGCGCGAGCACCACGGCCGCTTTCGCGAACAGCTGGAACAACGAGAAGGCGATCGCCTGGAGCATCGCCAACGCGCCCGCACCGGTCCGTCCACCGTCGGCTCCGGTGAAGAAGCCCTTCGCCGACCCGAGCTGACCCGGCATGCTCTTGTACTCGGCTTCCTTGGCGTCCAGCGCCGACTGCTTGCCGTCGTCGCCCCGCGCCAGTTCCTCCCTGCTCCACGCCTGCGCGGCGAGCAGTCGTGGGCCGTACTGCTTGGCCTGGTCGGAGTCCGGCGTACCGAACTCGCCGCGCAGCCAACTCTGGTAGACGACGGTGTCGTGCAGCCGGGACGGCAGCAGGTGTTCCGTGCCGGGATCGTCCGGACTTGCCACGAAGCCGGCCTGGATCTGCGACGTCTTGTCGATCAGCGCGCCGTCGAGGAACGAGTAGAACTGCGGCAGCGCGAGAGTGGAGGTCGCCAGCCACATGGCGGCCAACGCCCAGAGCCCTCGCTTGCTGATCGCCGCCAGGTCACCGTTCCAGATCTGGCGGAACATGAGCACGGCCAGGATCAATGCGATCAGGCCGAACCAGCGCAGGTACACGTTGTCGTACACCAGCTTGACGCCGCTTTCCACGGCATCGTCGAGCGGGACGAGCAAGCCGCGGCCCATCACGGTGTAGTGCAGGCCGTTCGTGGCACCCACGATGTTCTTGCCGATGTTGAAGAGCTGGTTACCCATCCAGGTGTCGATCACTGCTGCGCTGTCCGGCAGCTTCAGGCAGGTCTCCTGGTAGGTGTGCCACACCATGCCCGCGTAGTTGTACATGTTGTACGGCGTGTCGGGCAGGCCCTTGATCGCAGGTGGGTCCAGAGCGGCGACCATGCCGGACTTCGGGTAGCCCGGGTTGGGTGCTTCGCCGCAGTCGGCCGCCTGGGCGGCAGGGGCGCCGATGACCACCTGGAGGCTCAGGATGGCCGTCACGGCGGCGATCGACGCCCAGCGGGCGCGGCGCGGGTGGGCCGGAGCCGTCACCGGAGCGCGTCTGAAGCGCCGCCGCGCGTAGAGCGCGGCGGCGATGGTCGCCGCCAGGAGGAGGGTGCTCATGCGGCACCTTCCCGGCCCTGGTGGCGGGTTCCTCCCTCACCGTGTGTCGAGTCGACCAGGTCGTCGACCAAGCCCACTTCGAGGTCGGCGGCCAGTTCGTCGTCGTAGTCGTCGGACAGGTCCTCCGCGTAGGCGAAGGGGTCCTGTGGTGGGGACGACAGTTCGATCTCCGCGGGCTCGTTGCCCTCGCGCAGGGCGTCCGGGGTGGTGTCCAGGGCGTTGCGCAGGTGTTCCAGGTGCGGGCCGGAGAAGTCGATGCGGATGCGTTCCACGCCGCCGGCGCCGTCGCCGAAGATGAACTGCCTGGGTGCGCGGTCGCGTTCGGTCGCGGTGCGGGCGCCGCCGGGGCGGCGGCCCAAGGACGCGACCACCTGCTCGTAGCCGGCGCCTACGGGGACCTTCAGCAGGCGCAGCGCGTCCGCCTGGGCCTGGTCGTCGTCGAGGCGGCCCACGAAGACCGAGTCGAGCAGTGTCACGAAGCCCTGGATCTTCAGGAAGTCCGCCGGGATCTGGGACGACAGCAGGACGCGCACGTTCCACTTGCGGGAGTCGCGGGCGAAGCGGTTCATCAGCACGCGGCCCGTCGGGACCTCGGACAGGAAGAACGCCTCGTCGATCCACACGCCCTTGCGGAGGTCCTTGGGACGTTCGTAGATCGACCGCTGCGTCAGCCACGCCGCCAGGTTGAGCATCTCGACACCGAGCGCCTCGGCGTCGGTCCAGTGCTCGCGCCCCACGCCGTCCTTCGGCAGGTTCAGGCCCGCCATCGTCAGCACGGTCAGGCGGTCGTCACGCTGCTCGTTGTACGGGTCGGCGTCCTGCTCCGGGATGAGCAGCGACATGCGCTCCCGCATCTCGTCCAGGAAGTCCGCCACGACCACGGCGTGCTCGTGGTGCTCGGACGCGTCCCGCCGCAGCGCCTCGAACACCATGCCGGGGTGCGCGTCGGGCCGGCCGCCGACCGTGCGGACCGCGCGCAGCAGCACGATCCGGGTCTGCGGCAACCGCGCCACCTCGAACGGCAGCAGGCCGGTCAGCACGTCCAGGACCAGGCGGCGCCGGGTGGCCGCGGCCAGTGCGCGTTCGCGCCGCCACGCCCGTTCCGGGTCCTCCTCGTCCATGAAGTGCTCCAGGAGCGGCTCCGCCACGACCCGG
Source organism: Saccharothrix variisporea (assembly GCF_003634995.1). Classification (GTDB taxonomy): domain Bacteria; phylum Actinomycetota; class Actinomycetes; order Mycobacteriales; family Pseudonocardiaceae; genus Actinosynnema; species Actinosynnema variisporeum. The sequence goes on from NZ_RBXR01000001.1 coordinate 4,217,247, forward strand.
TAGGGGTTGAGGATGCCGGGCTGGGCGTTGAGCAGGTTGATCGGCCGCGCGTAGGGCCGCAGCTCGGGCAGGTCGCACAGGGCGGCCAGCGGGCCGGACGGGTCCAGCAGCGTCCAGTGCGCCCCGGACCGCAGCGTCTTGTAGACGATGCCGCCGCCCAGGAACGACTTGCCCGCGCCCAGCCCCGCGACCATCGCGGTCAGACCGGACGAGTCGCGCAGCTCCTGCGCCATCCACGGGTCCCACGCCACCGGGCGCCGGGTCGCGGTCACGGTCTCGCCGAGCAGGATGCCGCGCCGGTCGCCGACCTCGGCGGTCGCGGTGGGCACGGCCGAGGCCGCCCACAGCACCGACCCGCGCCGCAGGTACGCCGAGGACGACAGCGGCTCGCCCGGGATGAACTCGCGCGCGATCGCGTACTGCGCCTCGGGGTGCTCGATGGCGACCTTCGGCTTGTAGAGGTCCAGCAGGGCCTGGGCGAGCCGGAGGGCTTCCCGCTCGGTCGGCCCGGACACGGCCAGCCGCCACCAGGACCGCACCCGCGTGCCCAGGGCGGTGAAGCCCGACGTCATCTCGTCGTCGATCTCCAGCACCCGCGACGCCTGCCGCGCCAGCGACTGCGGCGGCTCCAGCTCGTGCTCGTCGGTGTAGTGCCGGACCTGCGAGCGGACCTTGGACATCTGCCGCTGCAGCTCGCCGGACACCTCCTCCGGCCGCCGCACGTAGATCCGCGCCGACCACTCGACCGCCGCGGGCAGCCGGTCGGACCGCTGCACCCACGGGTCGTCGGTCTCGGGGATCTGCAGGCCGTGCATGAGGCCCACGGTGAGCACGGCGACGTGCCGCTTGATGCCCGCGTTGGACCCGGTCCGCCCCCGCACGGTGACGGTCGGCGCGTACGGCTCCTGGTGGAAGTCGGCGGCGTCGGTGAAGGACGCCAGGTCCTCCGGTTCCCACGGCGCGCCGGGCACGGCGGGCAGGTTGCGCGGCGCGGGCAGGCCCAGCGAGCACGACCGGTGCATCAGCCAGGACATCTCCTCGGCCGTCGCCGGCCGCCCTTCCAGCCCCGCGGACCCGATGACCTGGTCGAGGTGGTCGATCTCGGACTCGATCGCGACCAGCTCGGCGTCCACCGCGTCGGGGAAGACCTTGCGCAGCACGGGCGCGGCGCGCTCGACCGCGCGGTCCATCATGTTGCGGGTCTGCACCTGGACGCCCAGGTAGACCTCTTTCTCCGCCATCGAGCGGCCCATGAGCTGCTGCTGCTCGCCGACCATGTAGTCGTCGAAGGACAGCGTGCCCGGGGTGTCCGGCAGGCGGCGCACCGCGTTGTGCACGTGCGCCTCGGCCCACATGCGGATCGGGTACGGCCTGGTGGTCACCCGCAGGTGCATCCAGCGGCCCTGGAGCTCGGCGTACTGGCCCGCGATGGCGGCGATCAGGTCCTGGCGCTGCGAGTCCGAGCGGAACGACCAGCGCTGCGGCGCGAGCTTGTACCAGGCGTAGACCTCCTGGCCGGTGCGCAGCAGGTGGCCGTCGATGCTGCGCGCGGCGATCGACGGGGTGTAGCTCGGCACGGCCTGCTCACCCGGCAGGCGGCGACCGCGTTTGCTGTAGACCTTGCGGTCGTCCCGGCTCGCCGCCGCGTGCTGGGCGACGTGCGCGGCGGAGCGTCGGTTGCGGTCACGCCGGCGTCCGAACACCGCGAACCTCCTTCTTACGGCGGTCTGACTGCCTGCGGTGCGTGGTCAGGGTGGCGGTCGCCGTGCTGCGCTTCGCCCCCTTGTACTTGGGACGCCTCCGGGGCCGCTGCGCGGTGACGCGGATGCGGGCCGCGCTCGCCGCGCCGCCCTGGCCGGAGGTCTTCTCCCGGGGCGCGGTCAGCTCACGCACCCACATCGTCATCACCGACGACAGCGGGCGTTCGTGGCTGATCCGGGCGCAGATGAACCGGGTCAACGCGATCGTGATCACGAAGCCCCAGCCGGTGTTGATGAAGTCGAAACCGAAGCCGATCTGCCGCTGCACGGCCGTGACCAGCAGGAACACCACGATGCCGACACCCCAGGCGACGTAGCGCGCGCGCCACGGGAAGGTGGCTTTGGGCGGCCCGAGCCAGACGGCGTCGACCCGGTAGACCTCGTCGTCAGTGCGTACCCGCAAGGGTCACCCGCCGGTGAACAGGCCGGCGATCCACTTGCCGATCTCCGAGCCGGCGTTCGTGGTCACCGCCAGTCCCATGATCGCCAACGCGATGATGACACCGCCGAGACGGCGCATGACCCCGGCGTTGTCGCCCTTGCCGCCGCCCAGCCACAGCAGGAGCAGGGCCACGGTGAGCAAGAGCAGCGGAACCAGGTTGTCGAGGATCCACTGGCGCAGGCCGCCTGTGCCGGGCGCGACCGGCTGCTGCTGCGCGAGTGTTACCAGGGTCTGGGCGGTCATCTCGTACTCCTGAGTACGCAGGACTTCGCCGGGCGGGCCGAGGGGTGCCCGTCCGGTTCGTGCGCTATCGAGTAGAACACGTCTTCGTCACGAGGTGTATCGGTCCTCTAGCGGTGGGTAGATCAATAGCTGCTCCCGGCGGGTGTCGGGCGGGTTCGGCGTTGATGTTGACGTGGTTCCCCTGGCTGTTGATTACGTCTAATCTGACCACGCACATCATCGTTCGAGGGCGGCCGGTGGAGAACGGGCGACACCGGATTCTCCCGATTGCCGGGATAGTTCACCCGACTGCGAACTCCCTGGTCACGCACTGTGTGCACGACCCTGGTCCCCCTTGTCCACCCCAGCCCAGCGATGACCCGTCCGGCCGGGACGCGGACCCGAACGGGCCGCACCCCGGAGTGACGACGCCGAGGAGGCCCGCAGCATGGTCCAGCCGCCCGAAGCCGCGCCCGAACCAGCCTCCGGAGTGAAGGAAATCACCGTCTCGGTGGCCGTGCCGGGCACGGATCAGGCTACCGGGGCGGACGGCCGCCCGGGGCGGCGGGTTCAGCGGACGGTCAACTTCGACCAGGACGTGCTGGAGCGCGCCCGGGCGGCGGCGACGTACCTGGCGGCCTACGAACCGGAGGCCGGGGTGCGCAGCCTGGCCGACATCGTGAACCCGGCCGTCGAGGCGTACGTGGCCGACCTGGAGCGCCGCTTCAACGCCGGCACCCCGTTCCGGCCGGTCCACCGCATGCCGCCGGGCCGCCCCTCCCGCCGCTCCTGAGCCGCTCCCAAGCCGCCCGGGGTGCCGCGCGCACGGCCCCGTCCCCGCCGCTTCCGGCCGGCGGCGATCGCCCGATCCGCTTCGGCTTCGCGCACACGGCACGGGGCCCTTCCGCCCCCCAGTGCAGCGGAAGGACCCCGGGTCCGTTGGGGAGCCGTGGTCAGCTGGTGCCGGACAGGCGCCAGTAGCCGACGGTCGGCAGGGTGTCCGGGCCGACCACGCCCTTGGTCCAGAAGTAGTCGTTGAAGTTCGCGATCCACGCGTTGCCGATCGGCCCCATCGTCGCCCACACGACCGACGGCGGCTGGGTGTCGATCGACGCCTGCGCCCACGCGTCCCGGACCTTCATCGGCTTGTTCCACCACAGGAACGGCGTCCGCAGCAGGTAGTTGCCGAACCGGCCGCCGTGGACGGCGCTGTGCATGGACACCGTGTCGAAGCTGTTGATCTGGTGCAGCCCCCGGAACGCCTTCCCCCAGCGCTGCGCCCAGTTCAGGCCACCGGACGTCTGCTGCAGGATCGAGCACGTGAACAGGCTCATCCACTCGACGTCCCGGTTGCCCCAGCGGGCGTCGTTGTTGGACAGGAAGCTGTCGGTGCTCGCGCTGCACCCGGAGAAGGAGAAACCGGTCGGCGAGCCGTGGCCCTGCCAGTAGGTCATGTCCACGTCGTCCGCGTACAGGTGGTCCCAGCCGCCGGGGAACACCGGGTCCTTGAAGTCGCGCTCCAACGCGTTGTGGTTGAGCCAGCTGAACTGCACCGGGATGCCCCGGCTGGAGAACTGGCCGTTGAACGCGCCGATGTTCAGGTGCGTCCAGGGCAGGCCCGAGCACGCGCCGGTGCCCTCGCTGCCGACGTCGATCCGGGTGGTCCACTGCGGCGAGAGGGCGCTCTCGGTGCGCGGCGGCTGCTGGGGGCCGGGGTCGGGCAGGGACCCGTCGACCGCGGCGGGCACGGTCAGGGACTGGGCGGCGGAGCCGTCCGGGGTGACGCCGGCGCACCGCAGGCTCGGCTCGAGCTTGGTGATGCGCTCGGACAGCGCGGGCGCGTCGTAGACGTAGGAGACGTCGGTGACCTTCGCCGCCCCGCCGAACTGCTTGGCGCACCGCTCACGGCCCTGGGTCAGGTCGAGCACGGGGATGGTGCCCACCTTCGCCAAGTCGCGCGTGCTGTGCGTGAGGCCGGAGACCGCGCCCTGCCCGTCGAAGGCGATGCGCAACTTGGCGCCGGGGCCTTCCAGGGGGATGCCGTCGAGGTTGAACGCGAAGGACACCGCGGTGTCGATGGGTGCGGTGTGGAAGGGCCGCCCGTTGACGTCCACGAGCTCGAGCGTGGTGTGGCGTGCGGCGGCGAAGGCGTTGGTCGGGAGCAGGCCTGCGCCGCGCAGGGTTTCGACGGCGCGCTTGGTGGCGTCGTCGGTGGTGATCGCGCGCAACTGCTTGATGGCTTCGACGTCCAGCGCGGTCTGCTGGGTTTCCAGGCCGTCCTCGTCGGCACGGCCGGCGCCCTGGTCGAGGCCCGGCACCTTCAGGTAGGTGGATTCGTCGGCGAACGCGACGGCGCCGGTGTCGTCGCGTTGTAAGTCCTTCAGCCCGAACGCTCTTTGCAGGGCTGCGGCCTGTTCGGTGCTGAGCCCGGAGCCGCGGACCTCGTAGACCGGCAGCTCCGCGGCCGCGGCGGCGGTGACGGTGCTGCTCAGCGAGGCCGCGCCGATCAGGCCGGTCAGGGCGAGCCAGGTGGCGGCCCGCTTGGTGGTGGACATGTTCCCCTCCTCTTCGGTGACCGCGGGGGCAGGGCCCCGCGGTTCGGCAGGAGGACTCGGTCCCGTACCCGGTGATACCGAGGACCACTCGAACGGCCTCAAATGTGTAACACCGTTGACGTGCACTGGATTTACAGGCGGACCAGTGCGGCCCGAACGCGTTTACCACCTGCGGCGGAGCCGAATGGCGCAACGACTTGGGCGTGCGGGTAACCGCAGGAGTGGGTCGGATGAGTCGGCATGTAAGCCGGATTCTGTTCCCGGGCGCCTCGCGGCGGTCCCGTTCGGCGGCCATCCATCTCGGCCTGCCGTCGCCGACAGGCTCGTGCGGCCTACCCGCAGGCATCGGGCGGGCCGCCCTCGATCGCCTGCGCAGGTGTCCCGGGGGACACCCTCTTGGCCTTGCTCCGGGTGGGGTTTACCTAGCCGCCCCGGTCACCCGGGGCGCTGGTGGTCTCTTACACCACCGTTTCACCCTTACCCCGGCTCGTCGCCGGGGCGGTCTGTTCTCTGTGGCACTGTCCCGAGGGTCGCCCCTGGTTGCCGTTAACAACCACCCTGCCCTGCGGAGTCCGGACTTTCCTCGGCGACAGACATGAAATCTGTCGACGCGACCGCCCTGCCGACTCATCCGGCGCCCATCGTACTCGACGACGTCCCAGGCAGTGGAACCGACCACCCGAAACCTTGTCGTGATGTGGAACGTCCTGCTCTACTCGGAACATGCCAGGAATCGGGGGACTCACCCGCCGCAGGCACATCGACTTCGGTCGTGCGGCGGCCGCGATCTGTTGTCGCTGACACATTTCACCTCGTAGTCCGAGCCTTTTTCCCGGAAGGTGTCAGCGAGCCATGTCGTCCATTCTGGTCATTTCCGGCAGCCCTTCTCCGGCGTCCCGCACGGGGATCGTCGTGCAGTACGTCGACGACCTGCTGCGCGAGGCGGGCCACGACGTCCAGGTGCTGCACGTGCGTCGGTTGCCGACCCTGTCGCTGCTCACCGAGGACCTCCAGGACCCGGAGATCGGCGAGGCGGTGAGCGCGGTGCTGCGCGCGGACGGCATCGTCGTGGCCAGCCCCGTGTACCGGGCGGCCTACAGCGGGCTGGTGAAGGCCCTGCTGGACCTGCTGCCGAAGAAGGCGCTGCGCGGGCGGGTGATCCTGCCCCTGGCCACCGGCGGCAGCCAGGGGTTCCTGGTCGCGATGGACTACGCCCTGAACCCGCTGCTGACCGGCAAGGGCGCGGACACCGTGCTGCGCGGCGAGTTCGTGCTGGACCCGGACATCGTGGGCGACGAGATCGCGCCCGGCCCGGCGAACGCGATCCGCACGGCGGTGGACCGCTTCGCGCTGGCCGTGGAGGACGCCCGGTTCCGCCGCAAGCGCGCCCACCTGCGCCCGGCCGTCTGACCCGGGTGCGCCGGCTAGCCGAGGTGCGAGGTGTCGTTGACCAGGCGGACCGAGCAGTGGCCGTCCGGGTAGAACTCGACGACCGACAGCGACGCCAGGTCCAGGTGCAGGCGGAACAGCAGCGACGGGCCGGAGTCCAGCGCGATGCGCAGGAGCTGCTTGATCGGCGTGACGTGGCTGACCACGACCACGTTCCCGCCCGGGTGGCGGTCGAGCAGCTCGTGCAGGGTGCGGCGCACCCGCTCGTGGACCTGGTCGAAGCTCTCGCCGCCGGGCGCGGGCACCGCCGGGTCGCCCAGCCACAGCCGGTGCACCTGAGGGTCGCGGGCGGCGGCCTCGGCGAAGGTCAGGCCCTCCCAGCCGCCGAAGTCGGTCTCGATGAGCCCGTCGTGCGTGGTGGCGTCGAGCCCGACCGCCTGCGCCACGGCCTGCGCGGTCTGGTGCGCGCGGTCCAGCGGTGAGGAGACGACGGCGGTCAGCCGGTCGACCTTGGCCAGCCGCCGCGCCGCCGCTTCGGCCTGCCGCCGACCGACGTCGGTGAGCGGCGGGTTGCCACGCCCGGAGTAGCGCCGGGCGACGGACAGCTCCGTCTGGCCGTGGCGCAGCAGGTAGAGCCGGGTGGGCTCGCCGATCGCCCCGGTCCACGAGGCCGGCGGCGCGGTCTCCCCCTGCCCCACGCCCTCCTCGGCGGACGACAGCTCCAGGTCGAGCATCCCGCCGGAATCGTCGGTGCCGGCGGGGACAATGGCCCCAGGGGGCGCTTCGGCCGGATTGTCGTACCCCCGTGGGACAATGGAAGCGGGGGCCGGAGGCCGGCCCGCCTGCGTGTCCATCGCCTCGTTGGCCAGCCGGTCGGCGTGCTTGTTGCGGTCGCGCGGCACCCACTCGTAGACCACCGACTCGAACGCGCTCGCCGCCTCGCGCGCCTCCGCCACCAGCGGTTTCATCGCCGGGTGCTTCACCTGCCAGCGGCCGGACAGCTGCTCGACCACGAGCTTGGAGTCCATCCGGGCGACCACCGCCGAGGCACCCACCTCCGCCGCCGCCCGCAGGCCCGCGATCAGGCCCCGGTACTCGGCGACGTTGTTGGTGGCGATGCCGATGCCGGCCGACCGCTCGGCCAGCACGTCACCCGACAGCGTCCGCACGACCGCCCCGTAGCCCGCCGGGCCGGGGTTGCCGCGCGAGCCGCCGTCCGCCTCGACGACGACCTTCACAGGCCCGATTCCGCGGTCCGCACCATGATCGCGCCGCACTCCTCGCACTGCACGACCTCGTCCGCCGCGGCCTCCTTGACGTGCGCGAACGCGCTGCGGTCCAGCTCGATCCGGCACGCGCCGCACCGCCGCGACTGCAGCAGCGCCGCGCCGATGCCCTTGTGCTTGCGGACCCGGTCGTAGAGGGCCAGCAACGGCTCCGGGAACTGCTTCACCACGACCGCGCGCTCGGCCGTGCGCTTGGCCTCGGTGGACTCCAGGTCGGCCAGCGCGCTGTCCCGGCGCCGCGCCGCGTCGGACAGGGCCTCCTGCGCCTTGTCCAGCTCGACGCGGGCGTGCTGCACGTCCGCTTCGACGGCTTCGCGCCGCTCCATCAGCTCCAGCAGGTCGTCCTCCAGGGCGGCCTGCCGGCGCTCCAGCGTCGCCAGCTCGTGCTCCAGGTCGGTGAGCTGCTTGGCGCCGACCGTGCCGCCCTGCAGCAGCTTGCGGTCGCGGTCCTCGCGGGCGCGGACCTGGTCGATCTCGGTCTCCTGGCGCTTGACCTCGCGGTTGAGGTCGCCCAACGTCGTCTCGACCGTCGTCAGGGCGTCCTGCTTGGCCCGCACCTGCTTCTCGGCCTCGGTGATCTCGTTGATCTCCGGCAGCGTCCGGCGGCGGTGGGCCACGCGCGACAGCTCGGCGTCGACCTGCGCCAGGTCGAGCAGCCTGCGCTGCACGGCGGGTTCGGCTTTCACTTTCAGCGCCCTCCAGTTCGGCTCGTCGCGCCGACGGTCCACGGGTCGGTCCGGCGGGTGGAGACGAGGACATCGACCGTACCGCCGAACGCGGCCCGCACGACGCCGGCCGCCTGGCCGCACCACGGCCACTCGCCGGCCCAGTGCGCCACGTCGACCAGCGCCGGACCGCCCCCGGCGACGTGCTCGCCCGCCGGGTGGTGGCGCAGGTCGGAGGTGACGTAAGCGTCGACGCCCGCGCGCGTCGCGGCGGACAGGTAGCTATCGCCCGCGCCACCGCACACGGCGACGGTCCGGATCGGCCGCTCCGGGTCGCCGGCGGCCCGCACGCCCCACTCGGTCGGGGGCAGGGCGTCGGCGACGCGCTGGGCGAACACGCGCAGCGGCTCGGGTTCGGGCAGCACGCCGATGCGGCCGATGCCGGTGTCCGACGGCAGCGCGGGGACCTCGTTCAGGTTGAACGCGACCTCTTCGTACGGGTGCGCGGCGCGCAGGGCCTTGACCACGTCGGCACGCAGGCGGCGGTCGAGCACCAGCTCGATCCGGGTCTCGGGGACGCGCTCCAGCTCACCGACGCTGCCGATGGCCGGGTTCGCGCCCTCGACCGGGCGGAACTGGCCGGTGCCGTCCACGGTCCACGCGGTGTCGCGGTAGTCGCCGATCGCGCCCGCGCCGGCGGCGTGCAGGGCGTCGAGCACCTTCCCGGCGTCGGGCACGGGCACGTAGGTGGTCAGCACGTCCAGCTCGCGGCCGGGGTTCGGGGTGAGCGGCCCGGTCACCTGCAGGCCGATGGCCTGCGCCAACGCGTCGGACACGCCGGGGTTGGCGGCGTCGGCGTTGGTGTGGGCGGTGTAGAGGGCGACGCCGGACCGGATGAGCCGGTGCACCAGCGCGCCCTTCGGGTCGTCGGCCGGGACGCCGGTCACGCCGCGCAGCAGCAGCGGGTGGTGGGCGACCAGCAGTTGCGCGCCGACCTCGACCGCCTCGTCCACAGTGGACTTGTCGGCGTCCACGCAGAACAGCACGCGGGACACCGGTTCGGAGCGGTCGCCGCACACCAGGCCCACCGCGTCCCACGACTCGGCGGTCGCGGGCGGGTAGGCGCGTTCCAGGGCGGCGAGGACGTCGCCGAGCGTGGTCACCGTTCCTCCAGCACGACTCGCAGGGCGTCCACCAGCAGCGCGAACTCCTCGGGCGCGCGCACGGCGACGCGGAGGTGGTCGCGGGTGAGACCGGGGAACGTGTCCCCGCGCCGCACGGCGATCCCCTTGTCCCGCAACGCCAGCCGCACCCGTTCCCCGTCCGGCACGCGCAGCAGCGCGAACGGCGCGTCCGGCGGGACGACCACCAGGTCGCCCAGGGCCTCCACCGCGTGCCGGGTGTGCTCCTGGCACTCGACGGCCAAGGCCTCCGCTTCGGCGACGGCGGCCGGCTCGCAGCACGCCGTGACCGCTTCCAGCACGAAGCTGCTCACCGGCCACTGTGGACGGTGCAGGTCCAGCCTCGCCAGCAGTTCCGGCGCGCCGAGCACGTACCCGGCACGCAGACCCGCCAGGCCCCACGTCTTGGTCAGACTGCGCAGCACCAGCAGACCCGGGATGTCACCGCGCCCGGCCAACGACTCCGGCTCGCCGGGAACCGTGTCAGCGAACGCCTCGTCCACCACCACGATGCGCCCCGGCCGGCTCAGCGAGGCCACCACGTCGGCCGGGTGCAGCACGGACGTCGGGTTGGTCGGGTTGCCGACCACCACCAGGTCCGCGTCGTCGGGCACCAGCCCCGGCCGCAGCCGGTAGCCGTCGGCGGCCGACAGGTGGACCCGGTGCACCGGCACACCCGCGTCCCGCAACGCCACCTCGGGCTCGGTGAACGACGGGTGCACCACGGCCGCCAACGACGGGTGCAGCGACGGCAGCAGCGCGAACCCCTCCGCCGCTCCGGCCAGGATGAGGACCTCGTCGGGCCGGCGCCCGTGCCGAGCGGCGACGGTCTCGCGTGCGACGCGGTCCGCGTCGGCGCTGGGGTAGGAGCCGAGCCGGTCGAGCACCGCCGCGAGCCGGTCCTTCAGCCATGCGGGCGGGGCGGGCATCCGGACGTTCACGGCGAAGTCGACAAGGCCGGGGGCCGCGTCGACGTCCCCGTGGTGGCGCAGCAGCGCCCGGCCCGAATCCTGGCTGGTCATCGGCGGAAGTCTAGGCGATCCACCACCGCTGACCGGCGAGCGGGGAGCCGGCGGATCAGGCGATGCGGGAGGCCGCCCAGTCCAGGTAGGCGCCGGGCAGTTCGCGCAGCACGCCCAACGCGTCGGACTCCGGCAGGTCCGGCAGCGCGTGCACCGTCTGGGCCGCCAGGCTGGTGCAGTACGCCAGCGTGTCCGGCACCAGGCTGGATGTTCGCAACTCCCGCAGCAGGTCGGACACCTCGCTGTCGGTCAGCTCACGCCCGCGCGCCGCCAGCAGGTCCCGCTGCCCGTCGGTGACCGCGCGCAGCAGCGGGAACGTGTACACGCCCTGGCGGACGTCGTTGCCGGCGGGCTTGCCCAGGCGTTCGGTGGTGGACGCCAGGTCGAGCAGGTCGTCCAGGATCTGGAACAGCAGCCCGAAGTGCGCCCCGTACTCCGACATCCGCACGGTCGCCTCCTCGTCCGCGTCGGCGACGTGCGCGGCCAGCACGCAGCCCACCCGGAACAGCGCGCCGGTCTTCAACGCGATGGAGCGCAACGCGTTCTCCGGTGTCCGGTGCGGGTCGAACAGGTCGAGGACCTCCAGCACCTGACCCTCGACCAGGTCCGCGACGGCCTCGGCGAGCCGGCCCGCCGCGTACGGCGAGATCTGCTCCAGCGCCGCCTGGCTGGCCCGCGCCAGCATGAAGTCGCCCACCAGCACGGCCGGACCGGCGCCCCACTCGGCGTTGACGGTGCGCACGCCGCGCCGCTCGACGGCGTTGTCCATCAGGTCGTCGTGCACCAGCGAACCGGCGTGCAGCAGCTCGACGCACGCCGCCGACGTGACCGCCTTCGGGTCGATCCGCCCGGACAGGGCCAGCGAGCCGGCCAGGATCAGGACGGAACGCAGGCGTTTGCCGCCGGCGGCGGTGATGCGGCCGGAGAACGTGTTGACGATCGGCAGGGTGGACGACGTCGCCAGCCGCCGGATCTCGTCCTCGACCACCGGCAGCGCGTCGGCGAGCGCCGGGATGGTCGGCATGGTCGTGGTGCTCACACGTCGATCGTCGCGCGGCCCCGCTGAGAGGGGGCTGAGATGCCGCGACCCGCTGAGAGGCGGCTGAGAACTACAGCATCGAGGCCGCCACCGCGATCAACACCAGGAGAACGCACAGCACCCAATGCCACCGCATCGGCGGACGTGCGTCATGGGCCGCGAAGTCCCTCATGGGTTCGCTCAGGTCCTCTCCCCGAGGATTTACCACTACAACCAGGACTTCGCGCGAAATGCGCCGAACGTTACCCCTGATCGCGTTTGCGGAGGTTTGCGTCGAGTTCGGAGATCAGCTTCGCCCGCTCGCGTCTGGCCTGCTCACGGTCCTTGTGGTCACGCACGAGCGCCACCACGTCACGCTCCGAGTAACCGGCGGATTCCCGGTAGAAAGCGTCCTCGAACCACCACCAGGAACGCAGACCCACCCGCGCGACACGCACCGGCTGCACACGCCTGCGCACGTCCAGTGACGAGAAGTCCGCGATTCGCGTCGGAGGGCATCCGGTGGCGACGAAGAAATGTCGTTTCCGGAACAGGAACCCGCGATCGGTGAAGAAGCCGGCGTTGGGATCGGACCGCAGCCCGCGCTCGACCGCGCCGGACGGGCGGGGCCGGGCGAACACGGGCGTCTCCGGCCACGACCGCTGCCACCACGAGAGCGCGGCGAACACCGCCGCGCCCGCGCACAGCAGCAGCACCACGCCGACAACGCCTGACATCGAAGTCCCCCAACGAGCCGGTGGGTCCGATGGTCGTGCGCGCCGGACGTCGGAGTCCAGAACCCTCACCCGGAGCGCCCAACCTGGCAGACTCGTCCGCCGTGGCACTCCTGCATGTGACCTTCATCTGCACCGGCAACATCTGTCGCTCCCCGGTGGCCGCGATCATATTCCGCGAGCACCTGCGGCGGGCCGGGTTGGGTGATCACGTCACCGTCACCAGCGCGGGCACCGGCGGCTGGCACGTCGGCGACCCGGCCGACCCGCGTGCGGCGAAGTCGTTGGCGGACAACGGTTATCCCACCGAGCACACGGCCGCCCAGGTGGACGAGAACCACCTCGACGCCGACCTGCTGGTCGCGCTGGACTCCGGTCACGCCCGCGCGCTGCGGCGGATGCTCGGGGACGGGGAGCGGGTGCGGCTGCTGCGCTCGTTCGACCCGGACGCGGACGGTCTGGACGTGCCCGACCCGTACTACGGCGACAAGGCCGGCTTCGACCTGGTGATCGCCCAGGTGGAGGCGGCGATGCCGGGCTTGATCGCTTGGGTGCGGGAGAACATGTGAACGCCGGCCAAGCCGCCGCCGAGCTGACCGGGGTCCGGGCGGTGGAGGTGCGGCACCTCGGCAACTCCGTCTTCGAAGTGGACCTCGAAGACGGCGACCTCGTGGTGGTCAAGCGGCACGACGACCCGAACGCCGTGCTCGCCGAGGCCAAGTCCCTGGAGTGGCTGGCCGAGCCCGAGGGGCCGCCGGTGCCGGGCGTGCGCGCTCACGGCGAGAACTGGCTGGTCATGGACCAGGTCGAGCGTGGGGCACCTTCACCAGAAGCCGCCGAGGAGTTCGGGCGCAGGCTCGCCGCCCTCCACGCCACCGGGGCACCCGCGTTCGGCGCTCCCCCGCCCGACGGACCGGAGAACGCGTCGATCGGGCTCGCGCCGATGCTCAACCGGCCGCACGCGAGCTGGGCCGACTGGTTCAAGGCCGACCGGATCGACTTCTACCTGCGCAAAGCCGTCGACCAGGGCGAGCTGACCCCGGACCAGGCCCGGGTCGTGGAGGCCGTGCGGGTCGAAGCGCCCGACGAGCCTCCGGCCCGGCTGCACGGCGACCTGTGGAACGGCAACGTCCACTGGGCCGCCGACGGGCGCGCCTGGCTGATCGACCCGGCCGCCCACGGCGGGCACCGGGAGAGCGACCTGGCCATGCTGCACCTGTTCGGCTGCACCCACCTGGACCGCATCGTCGCCGCCTACCAGGAGGTCACGCCGTTGGCGGACGGCTGGCGCGACCGGATCCCGCTGCACCAGCTGTTCCCGCTGCTGGTCCACGTGGCGCTCTTCGGCGGCAGCTACGTGCAACAGACCCTGGCCGCCGCCCGCGCGCTGCCATGATGAGCCCATGGGGATCTCGGCGTTCGACCGCGACGACTGGCAGTGGCTCAACGAGCCCGCCTCCTGGTCCGACCAGGGCGGCCTGACCTTCACCACCGACCCGGACACGGACTTCTGGCGCACCACCCACTACGGGTACGCCCGGGACACCGGGCACGTGCTGGGCGTCCCGCTGACCGGCGACTTCAGCCTGCTGGCCTCCTTCACCGCCGACTACGCCACCCAGTACGACCAGGCGGGCATCGCGCTGCGGGTCGACGAGCGGAACTGGATCAAGGCGGGCGTCGAGCTGGTGGACGAGGAGTTCCAGATCAGCACGGTCGTCACGCGCGACTTCTCGGACTGGTCGGTCGTCTCGGTCGGGCGGGTCACCCGCGTGACGGTCTCCGCCACGCGTGAGGGCGACGCGGTGACCATCCGGTACGGCCTGGGCGACGACGAGCCGACCACCATGCTGCGCCTGGCGTACTTCCCGCCCGACGTGACCGTGCTGGCCGGGGTGATGGCGGCGGCGCCGACCGGGCCCGGTTTCGCCGCGCGGTTCGACCGGGTGCAGGTCACAACGGCCTAGGGCTTACCGTGGAACGGTGCGGTTGAGCTTCCTGTTGCGGCCCGGCTGGCTCGCGTTGACGCTGGCGGTCTGGGTGTTCGCGGGCGCGTGCTTCGCGCTGCTCGCGCCGTGGCAGTTCAGCCGCGACGCCGAGCGCGAGGCCCAGAACAACGCCGTGACCTCGTCCATCCGCGACGAGCCGGTGCCGGTCGCGCGGGTGCTGGGCGAGCCGAACTCGGCCAACGAGTGGCGCCGGGTCACGATGACCGGCCGGTACCTGCCCGAGGGGCAGGCGGTGGCGCGGCTGCGGACCGTGCAGGGCGAGGCGGCGTCCGAGGTGCTGACCCCGTTCCGGCTGGACAGCGGCGAGACCGTGCTGGTCGACCGCGGGTACGTGCGGCCGGTGAACGGCCTGAAGGTGCCGGAGCTCAAGCCCGTGCCCACGGGCACCGTGACGCTGGTCGCCTGGGTGCGCGCCGGGGAGAACGACAACCGGGACGCCATCGAACGCGACGGCCACCGCGAGGTGTACGCGATCAACTCCGCCGTCGTCGGACGGGCCGCGGGCCTGGACATCCGTCCCGGCTACTTCCAGCTCACCGAGGGCCAGCCCGGCCTGGAAGAGGCGCTGCCGCTGCCCAAGCTGGACGCGGGACCGTTCTTCTCCTACGCCCTGCAGTGGATCGCGTTCGGCGCGATGGCGCTGGCCGGCTGGCTGTACTTCACCGTCCGCGAGGCCCGGCCGGGCGGCGCCCTCAGCGAGCCGAAGCCGAAGCGGAAGTCCGTCGCCGAGATGCTCGCCGAGGACGAAGCAGGAGCGCCAACGCCGAGGTGACGACGGCGGCACCAGCGCCGACCACCCGCGACAGCTCCACCGCCCGGGTCACGTGGCCCGCGTCCGGGTTGCGGCCGTGGCCGAGCACCGGGCGGTCCTCCGCGCCGTGCGAGTACACCGTGCGGCCACCCAGCCGGATCTCCAGCGCGCCCGCGAACGCCGCCTCGACCTGGCCCGCGTTGGGGCTCGGGTGCGCGGAGGCGTCCCGCCGCCACGTCCGCCACGCCTCGCCGCCCGACCCGCCGACCACCGGCGCACCGGCCGTGGTGAGCAGGGCCGCGAGCCGGGACGGGATCAGGTTGGCCACGTCGTCCAGCCGCGCGGACGCCCAGCCGAAGCGGGTGTACCGGGCGTTCTTGTGGCCGACCATCGCGTCCAGGGTGTTCGCCGCGCGGTAGCCGAGCAGGCCCGGCACGCCGGCGACCGCGCCCCAGAACAGCGGGGCGACCACGGCGTCGGACGTGTTCTCCGCCACGGACTCGACGGTCGCCTTGGCCAGGCCCAGGGTGTCCAGGCGGGCGGGTTCCCGGCCGCACAGGTTGGGCAGGCGGTGGCGTGCGGCGGCCAGGTCGCCGCCGTCCAGTTCCCGGCCCATCGCGGTGCCCTCGTCGGCCAGCGACGAGCCACCCAGCACCGCCCACGTGGCGGCGGCGGTGGTCACGGCCTGGAGCACGGGGTGCTTGCGGCCTGCTCGTTCGACGGCGACGCCGGCCAGCACCGTGCCGCCGACGAGCGCGGCGGTGTAGGCGACACCGGCGGCCTTGTGGTCGCGGTAGAGCTTGTGTTCGAGCGCCGCGGCGACCCGACCGAATCCCGCTACCGGGTGAAACCTGCGGGGGTCCCCGAACACCGCGTCGGCGGCCACCCCCAGCACCAACCCGACCGCGCGTCCCACACTCACGGTGGCACGGTATCCCGCGGGGAGTCGGTGCCCCGCATTAGGGTGCCTCCCGTGGAACCGGCCCGCCTGAAGCTCTACGCGTACCTGGACGCCCGTGATCACCAGCGCACCTACCTGGCGATCATGCGGCTGTTCACGTCCACGCTGCTGGCCGACCTGTCCGCGGGCGAGGTCGCGGGCGCGCTGGCCGGCGCCGAGCGGGAGGGTCGGGTCGAGCCGGGCGAGTCGCGCATCGAGAACGTGATCAACCGGCTCAAGCAGCTCGTCGAGTGGGGCAACCTGGTGCAGGGGCGGCGCGAGGTGGTGGCGTCCAGCATCGCCGAGTTCCAGCACGGCAGCGTGCGCTACCAGGTGTCCAAGCTGGCCGTGCGCGTGCAGCGGGACGTGGACGAGCTGCTGCGCGTGCCGGAAGGCGCGCGGGAGGTGTCGCGGGAGCTGCTGCCGGCCGTCGAGCGCGGCTTGGGCGCCTTGGGGCACACGTTGTCCGAGGCGCTGATGAGCGAGGGCCGCCGACCCCGCGAGGTGCTGGCCGAGCAGGTCACCACGCTGTTCCTCCAGCACGCCGAGCTGGCCGCCACGGTCCGCGACTTCTACGCCTACCTGGGGCAGGTCGTGACCCGGCACCACCTGGCGCCCGAGGAGATCTCCGGCTTCCGCAACCTGCTGGTCGAGTACATCCAGATGGTCGTGGAGGACGTGCTGCGGCACACCCCCGCCATCGCCGAGGCCCTGGCCCGGTTGAACGGGGCGCGCACCGAGCTGCTGCGTCTGCTGGGCCGCGCCGACCTGGGCGAACGGGTCGAACGGGCCCGCGGGCGCACCGATGCGGACTGGCAGGAGCTGACCGACTGGTTCGTGGACCGGCCCGGCCGCCCGAGCCAGGTCACGGCCCTGCGGGAAGCGACCGCGCGGGCCATCGGGTCGCTGCTGGCCAGCGTGAAGCGGGCCACCTCCGGCGGCGGGCTGCTGCCGTCCCGCCGCGCGGACCTGCTCAAACTCGCCGCCTGGTTCGACGCGGGCACCCGGTCGCAGGCGCACACCCTGTACGCGGCGGCGTTCGGGCTGCACTCGGCGCGGCACCTGTCCCCCGCGCCCGAGCACGACAGCGACAACGAGCGCACGCCGTGGCGCGACGGCCCGGTGGTGGACGTGACGGTCAGCGTGCGCAGCCGCGCCGACCGGGCGGGCCGCGGCAAGACCTCGCGCATCCTGGACGACCCGATGACCGAGCAGTCCCTGCTGGCCGAGGCCCGGGAGGCCGACGAGCGGCGGGCGGCGTCGGTGGCCGAACTCTCCCGTGCCGCCCCTCGGCTGGCCACGACGACGTTGTCCGGCGAGGCCCTGGGCGTGCTGTGCGAACTGCTCACCCTCGCGATGGCGCAGCGCGACACGGCCACGGACTCCGGGTCGGCCACGGATCCCGTGCGCGGCCTGCGGGTCACCGTGGCGCACGCGCCGGGCCAGTCGGCGGTGGTGCGCTCGCACGGCGGGACGTTGACCCTGCACGACTCGACGTTGGTGCTGGACTGATGTTCGACGACCTCTCCGACATCGACGCCGCCAACGTCGTCCGCTGCGCCCGGACGCTCCTGCGGCGGCCCTTGCTGCGCGCCGACGGGCCGGACGGCGAGCTCGTGTCCCTGGTGTACCGGCACCGGTTCGTGCTCCAGGACCTGTTCGCGCGGCTGCTGGGCTACCGGCTGGTGGTGGAGCGGCGGTTCGCCCGGCTCTACAAGGCCGGTCCCGGCGAGGACGACTCGCGCGGCGTGCTGGGGCTGTCGCCGCGCGGGTACGCCTACGTGGCGCTGACCATGGCCGTGCTGATCGGCATCGGTCGGCAGACACTGCTGTCCCGCCTGGTCGCGGACGTGCGGGCGGCGGCGGTGGAGGCGGGTCTCGAGGTCGTGGACGACGTGGTGGACCGGCGGGCGCTGACGGCGGCGCTGCGGCACCTGGTGTCGTTGGGCGTGCTGCACGAGACCGAGGGCACGGTCGACATGCAGACCGAGGCCCTGATCACCGTGGACACCGACCTGCTGGGCCAGTTGCTGACCGGTCCGGTGGGCGAGGCGTCCTCGCCGGAGCGGCTGGTGGAGCTGGCGGCCCGGACCGGCCCGCGCGGGGTGGAGCACGCGGTGCGGCGCAAGCTGGTGGAGAACCCCGTCGTGCTGTACGCGGACCTGCCGCCGGAGCAGGCCGAGTGGCTGCGGCGCAACCAGCGCAAGGAATCCGTGCTGCTGGAGACGACCTTCGGGCTGTACACGGAGAGCCGGTCCGAGGGCGTGCTGGCCGCCGACCCCGAGGACTACCTGACCGACCTGTACTTCCCCGGCACGTCGACCGTGGCGCGGTTGGCGCTGCTGGCCCTGCCGTCGCTGCTGGAGGACGAGCCCCGGGCGGACGGGCGGCACCCCGTGGCGCGTGAGCGGCTGGTCGAGGTGTGCGGCGGCTTGGTGGAGGACTACCCGGCGGCGTGGTCGAAGCAGTTCACCGACGACCTGGACCGGTTGGCCGACGAGGTGCTGGAACTGCTGCGGCGCATGGGGCTGGCGGTGTCCACTGAGGACGGTTGGCTGCTCAACGCCGCCGCCCACCGGTGGTTGCCGCAGCCCGACGGTGACCCGGAACGTGAAGTGGAGCAGCCGGTCGTGGTGCCCGAGGTGCCGAGCTGGTCGTTGTTCGATGAGGAGAGCGTGTGAACAGGTGGCGGCTGCACCGCGGCGGCATCGTCAACATCTGGCAGTACACCGAGCAGACGTTCGACTTCTCCGGTGGCCGCGCGATCTTCCAGGGCACCAACGGGTCCGGCAAGTCGCGCACCCTGGAGCTGTTGCTGCCGCTGTGCCTGGACGGCGACCTGCGGCAGGTCGGCTCGAAGGGCTTCGACACGGTGTCGCTGCGCCGGCTCATGCTCGACGACTACGACGGCGGGCCCAACCGCATCGGGTACGCGTGGGTCGAACTCGTGCGCGGTGACGACGAGTACCTGACGTGCGGGCTGGGCGTGAAGGCGTCCAAGACGTCCCAGGCGATCACCGACTCGTGGCGGTTCGTGACGTCCCGGCGGGTCGGTCACGACCTCACGTTGGTCGGCGCGGAGCGGACGCCGCTCGGACCCGCCCAGCTGCGAGACCTGATCGGCGCGGACTGCGTGCTGGAAGAGGCCGCGTTCCGCGCGAAGATCGCCGAGACCGTGTACGGGGTGCCCGCCGCCCGGTACGGCGACCTGCTGCACCTCCAGCGGACCCTGCGCAACCCCGACGTCGGGTTGAAGGTCTTGGAGGGGCAGCTGGAGCAGATCCTGTCCGACGCCCTGCCACCGCTGGACCAGGCGATGGTGGAGCAGCTGGCGACGTCGTTCGACGACCTGGAGTCGATCCGGGAGAACATCGTGCGGCTGTCGTCGGCGGACGCGGCGCTCGGGACGTTCCTCAAAACGTACTCGGACTACGCCTTCGGCGGCCTGCGCGCGTCGGCCGAGCGGTTGGGGTCGGCCGAGGACTCGGTGCGCAAGCTGGAGCGGGCGTCGGCCAAGCTGTCGGCGTCGTTGACGGAGACCCTCGCCGAGCGGGCCGCCGCCGAGGCGTCGCTGGAGGCGCTGGAATCCGGTGAGCAGCAGGCCGAGGAGACCATCGGGGCGCTGAAGGAGCTGCCCGCCTTCCGCGACCTCCAGGACCTCCAGACCCGCGAGAAGCTGGTCGCGGAGAAGCGGTCCTCGGCCATCGCGGCGCTGGAGATGGCCGGCAAGCAGCGGTCGCAGGAGGACGGCGCGGTCGACGGCGTGCTCCGCCTGCTGCGCCGCCTGGCCGACGACCTGTCCGCGGCCGACGAGCTGGTCGAACCCCTGCGCCACCACCTGCGCGTGGCAGGCCTGGACCCGGCCCTGGTCCCGGACGTGCCCCGGGTGCCGGTGCTGGAGCCCGAGGTCCGCACGGAGTCCGTCCGCGCCAAGCCGGACCCCGAGGCCGAGCCGCTGCCCATCGAACGTCGCCTGCCGCCGTCGGTGCCGGACCTGGACCTGTCCGCCGCCGACCGCACCGGCGAGATCGCCTCCCTGGCCCGCCGGCGGGGAGCTCTCGCGCTGGCCCTGCACCGGCAGGCGGAGGAGCTGGAAGCCGCCCAGCGCAAGGTGGACGCCCTCCACCAGACCGCCCGCGACGCCCAGCAGAGCGCGACCGAGGCGGCGGCCCTGCGCAACCAGGAGGCCCAGGAACTCGCCGAAGTGGCCCTGACCTGGCTGGACGAGGTCCGCGCGTGGCAGGACTCCGCACCCGCCCGCCCCGCCGAGGACCTGCCCCTCCCCGCGTCGGTGGACCCCACAGCGGCTCGCAAGCTGACCACGGCGGCCCGCGACTGGGTCGGCCCGCTGGTCACCGCGGCCCGCGAAACCGCCCACGCCGCCACGGTCCGCCGTGCCGAACTGCACACGGCCATCGACGCACTCGACGCCGAACTCGCCGGCCTCCGCTCCGGCACCTCCCGCTCCCCGGAGCCGGGCCGCTTCGCCACCGCCGCACGGGACTCCGCGGCCGGGTCACCGTTCTACCGCCTGGTCGACTTCGCCCCCGCCGTGCCCGAGTCGGACCGCGCGGGCATCGAAGCAGCGTTGGAAGCCTCGGGCCTCCTAGACGCCTGGGTGACCACCGCGGGCACCCTCGACACGCAGCCCACCCCTGAAGGCGCGGACCCCGCCGGTTCGGCCTCGTCGCCGGGTGGGGTGGTCGCCGTGGCGCGCGAGCCGGTCGCCGGGCCGTCGTTGGCGTCGGTGCTGGTGCCCGCCGTGGACCCCAGCTCCCCGGTCCCGGCGGACGTCGTGGCGGCGCTGCTGGCGTCGGTGTCCCTGAACCCGGCCGAGGGCGCCTTCGCGGTCGCGGCCGACGGCCGGTGGACCGCGGGCGTGCTGACCGGCTCCTGGCACAAGGACGCGGCCGAGTTCATCGGCGCCGGAGCCCGCGACGCCGCCCGCCGGCGCCGCATCGCCGAACTGGAGGACGAGCTCGCCGCCCTCCGGTCCGAACTGGGCACCGCCGAAGCCGACCTGGCCGCCGCGCACGGCCTGGTCGGCCAGTGGGAAGCACACCTGGACCGCTTCCCCACCGACCGCGTGCTGGTCGCCAAGCACGGCCGCCTCCAGGCCGCCCAGGAGTCCGCCGACCGCGCCGCCACACGTGCCGCCGACCTGCGTGCCGAGCTGGAATCCGCGCAGGTCCGGGGCGAGGCCGCGCACGCCGAGGTCGTGCGCCAAGCCGGTGACGCCGGGCTCCCCGCCACCACCGAAGGCCTCCGCCAGGCCCAGGACGCCGCCGCGGAGGCCCAGCGGACCGCCGACCGCCTCGGTGACGTCCTCCGCCGCCAGTGCCACGCCACCCTGGCCGACCTCACCGACGCCGGCCACCGCTACCACTCGGCGGTCGAGGACCGGGTGGCCGCCGAGTCCGACGCCGAGGCGCGCTGCGTGGACTACGCGACCCAGGCGAGCACGTTGGCCGAGCTCACCGACGCCATCGGCGGCGAAGCCAAGGAGATCGCCACCCAGCTGTCCACCCTGGAGCGCTCCCGCCGGGAGATGCGGGACGAACTGAAGGGCGTCCGGGAACGCGTCGCGTCCGCCCGCGAGCAAGCGGCGAAGCTGTCCGCCCAGCTCGACACCGCCGCCGAACAGCTGGCGTCCGCGCAGGACGCCCGGGCGCGGGCGGTCGAGCAGTTCAAGGCCACCATCGCCGCACCCGGTGTGCTGGTCGCGGCACTGCCGGACGTGCCGGAGGACGTCGAGTCGGTGCGCGCGGCCCTGACCATGTCCGACCGGCGCGGCGCGGGCGAGGCGACGGTGATCACCAAGCTCCAGGCGTTGCAGACGGCGCTCGCGGGCAGCCACGACATCGCCGCCGAACAGCACGAGGGTCTGCTGACGGTGACCGTGACCGGCGAGGAAGGCGCGCGCCCGGTCGCGGTGGCTGCCCGGCAGGTGACCGCGAAACTGGCGGAACAGCGCGGTTTCCTGGACGAGCGGTACCAGAACATCTTCGCCGACTACCTCATCCGCGACCTCGCCGAGTGGCTGCGCGGGCAGATCGCGGTGGCCGAGGACCTGTGCCGGCGGATGAACGAGGTGCTCGGCCGGGCGCGGTCGTCGCAGGGCGTGCACGTGAAGCTGGCGTGGAAGCCGTCCGCGGCGCTGGAGGAGGAGACCCGGGACGCGCTCGCGCTGGTCCGGCTGCCCTACGCGGACCGCAACCCCGAGCAGGACGCCGTGCTGCGACGGGTGTTCACCGAGCGCATCGAGGCCGAGCGGGACGCCCACTCCGGCAGCTACGCGGAGATCCTGTCGCGCGCCCTGGACTACCGGACGTGGCACCAGTTCACCGTGACCGTCGCGGACACCGGTCCCGACGGCAACCCGCGTGAGCGACGGCTGCGGCAGCTGTCCTCCGGCGAGACGCGGCTGATCTCGTACGTCACCCTGTTCGCGGCGGCGGCGTCGTTCTACGACGCGGTGACCGGCGACTTCGCGCCGTTGCGGCTGGTGCTGCTGGACGAGGCGTTCGAGCGGCTGGACGACCCGACCATCGCGCGCATGCTGGGTCTGCTCGTGGACCTCGACATGGACTGGGTCATCACCTGGCCCAGCGGGTGGGGCGTGTCGGACAAGATCCCCCGCATGCACATCTACGACGTGCTCCGCCCCAAGAACGGCCGCGGCGTGGCCTGCACCCAAACCACCTGGGACGGCGCCGCCCTGGACCGCATCGACCCCTGACCCGCGACCACCCGGGTCGGCCCGCCCACCACGGCACCGACCCGGGTCACGCTGCCGACTCCGACACTCACCGGGGGCTCCGGGCCCGCACCGGCCTCCGGACCCGCCCCTACCCGATCCGGCTGGGAACCCGCTTCACCCCGCCGGCCGCCAGCAGGTCGGCGACCGGCAGCGTCGCCGCCCCGAGCGCCACCGACTCGGGCCCCAGCTCGCACAGCGTGATCGACACCTGCTCGAACGACCGCCGCAACGCGTGGGTCGCGGCCTCCGCCCGGATCGCGTCGAGCAGCCGTTCCCCGAGCAGCAGCCCGGCCCACCCGCCGAGCACCACCAGCGACGGGTTGAACAGGTTGATCAGGTTCCCGATCCCCAACCCGGCGAACCGCGCGGTCTCGGCCAACACCTCCCGGGCCGCGGGCGTGTCGCTACCCACCAGTGCCCGCAACGCGGCCTCCTGCTCCTCCGGCACCCCGTCTTCCAGCGCCCGGTACCGCTCCACCACGCCCGCCGCCCCGATGTAGGCCTCCAGGCACCCCGCCCCACCGCACCGGCACGCTCGACCGTCCAGCGCCACGGTCGTGTGCCCCCACTCCCCCGCACCACCGGACACCCCGCGGTAGGGCACCCCGCCCGCGATGACACTCGCACCCACTCCGGACCCGATCAGCGCGACGACCACGTCGTCCGTCCCGCGCCCGGCACCGAACCACGACTCGGCCTGCCCGAGCGTGTTGGCCCCGTTGTCCAGGTAGAGGGGCAGGTCGGTGCCCGCGCGCAGCATCCGCTCGAACGGCACGCCGTGCCACCCGACGGTCTGCGTGTAGACGACGCCCTGCTCCACCAGTCCCGGCAGCCCGACGCCGACCCCGAGCACGTCGTCCACCCCGGCCTCGGCCAGGCAGGTCTCCAGCCCGACCAGCACCTGCCGCGCGACCTCGTCCGCCGGGTACGCGCCGGGGTCCATCGGGAAGGTCGCCATCGCGAGCCGCCGCAAGGTCAGGTCGAACACCTCGACCAGCACGTGCGTCTCACCGACGTCCACCCCGACCACGGCCGCGAAGGTCGGGTTGACCCGCAACAACACCCGAGGCCGCCCACCGTCCGAGTCGACCTGCCCGGCTTCGACCACGACGCCGTCGTTGATCAGTTCGCCGACGACGTTGCTGACCGACGCCTGGCTCAACCCGGTGATCCCGGCGAGCTCCTGCCGGCTGCGCGGCTGGTCGAAGTACAGCGCGCGCAACACCCGCGCCCGGTTCCCGGCGCGCAGGTCGCGCACGGTCAGCTTGCGGTGCACCGTCACCCCCTCATCCAAGCCGAGTGTCGCCGGTACGTCATGGCGATCTCCCGAGACGGCCCGCGACCAGACCGACCAGGCCACCCGGCACAAGGAGAAGCAGCCCCGCCCATGCGTCCCGAAGACAGCCGCCCCGGCTGCCGACCCGCGGTCACGGCACCGCGCGGCCCGTCAGGGCGCGAACCGCTGGGCGTCCCACTTGCCGTGCGCCTCCAGGAGCTTGCGCCCGATCCGCCGCAGGTCGGCGAGATCGCGCTCGGTCAGCGTCCCCGCGAACTCCTCCGCCACGGCCGCCCGGTAGGCGGGCGCGGTGGTGGACTCCAGCACGGCCTTGCCCTCGTCGGTCAGCGCCGCGTAGACCACCCGCCGGTTCTCCGGCAGTTGCGAGCGCTCCACCCACCCCCGCCGGACGAGCCGCTCGACCAGCCGCGTCACACCGCTCGGGCTCACCGCGAGGAGGTCGGACAGCTCGGACATCGGCAGCCGCCCGTTCATGTCGATCCGGTACAGCGCCTCGTGCTCCAGCAGCGAACACCCGGCCACCGCCTCCACCCGCTCGCCCATCGCGACGCGCACGGCGTCCACACCCTGCTGCACGTACAGCCACGCCAGCAGCGCCTCACTCGGCTCGAAGCGTTCCACGACGACCACCCTACCAACTCGCTTGACAGCGGTACATTTTCAGTGTCAAGCTTTGAGTATGGAAACAACGTTGGTCACCGGCGCCACCGGCGCCCAGGGCGGCGCCGTCGCCCACCTCCTGCTCGACCGCGGCCACCCCGTCCGCGCCCTCACCCGCAACCCGGAAAGCCCTGCCGCGCAACGACTCCGCGAAGCCGGAGCCGAGATCGCCCACGGCGACTTCGACGACCCGGTCTCGCTGAAGGCGGCCCTGCACGGCGTCGGCTCCGTCTTCGCCGTCACCACGCCCTTCGGCACCGACATCGACACCGAGATCCGCCAGGGCCTCGCCCTCGTCGACGCCGCACACGAAGTCGGCCACATCGTCTTCACGTCGGCCTCGAACGCCGACCGCGGCACCGGCATCCCGCACTTCGACAGCAAGTACGTCATCGAAGAACGCCTGGCCGCCGGGCACGTCCCGTGGACGGTCCTCGGTCCCGCCGCGTTCATCGACGACAAGTTCGGCGAATGGACCCTCCAAGGTCTGCGCCAGGGCATCCTCGGCCTGCCCATGCCGTCGGACAAGCCCCTGCACCTGGTCGCCGTCGCCGACATCGCCGCCGTCGCGGTCCTCGCCCTCGAACAGCCGGACCGCTTCACCGGCCGCCGCCTCGACCTCGCCGGCGAAGCCCTCACCCCCGCCGGGATGGCGGCAGCGCTCACCGAGGCGATCGGTCGGCCGATCCGCCACCACCGCCCTTCGCTGGAGGTGGTGGAACGGCACTCGGCCGACCTCGCCGCGATGTTCCGCTACTTCACCGAGGTGGGCACGGACATCGACGTGCCCGCGCTGCACGCCGAACTGCCCGAGATCACCTGGCACCGGTACGCCGACATCGTGCGCACCGTGCCGTGGGGCGACCTGCTCTGACCCACGGCACCGCCCGGGGGCACCAACCCAGCGGCGCTAACCCGCCGCCACCCACGACTGGATCATCCGGTACGCGATCGACGCACCGGGCGCCAGCAGCAGGTCCGGCACACTGCCCGGCTCCGCCAAGGCCTGCCGCACCTCGGCCCGGGTGACCCACTTCGCCTGAGCGATCTCGCCGTCGGCCGGCCGCAACGGCTCGCTCGGATCGCCGATCGCCTCGAAGCCGACCATCAGCGACCGGGGGAACGGCCACGGCTGGCTCCCGAGGTACCGGATCCCGGTCACCTCGACGCCGACCTCCTCGGCGACCTCCCGGGCCACGCACGCCTCCAGCGACTCGCCGGCCTCGACGAACCCGGCCAGCACGGAGTACCGGCCCGCCGGCCAGCCCTCGCCGCGCGCGAGCAGCACCCGGTCGGCGCCATCGTGCACCAGGCAGATCACCGCCGCGTCGGTGCGCGGGTACTCCTCACGGCCACACCGCGAGCACACCCGCGCCCAGCCCGACTTCACCGACTCGGTCGTCCCACCGCACTTCGCGCAGAACGCCGCGGAGCGGTGCCAGTGGAACAGGGCCACGGCGGAGGTGAACAGACCCGCCCCGGCGTCGTCGAGCAGCGCGCCGACCGCCCGCAGGTCGAGCCACTGCGGCTCGTCGGTCAGGTCGGGCAGGAACCACGCCCGGCCAGCCGGCGCGGCCACGTCGGTCTCGTCCGCGGTCGGCACCGCCCAGTAGGCCACGCCGTCCTGCTCGCCGAGCAGGACGGCGGTGTCGGGCGGCCCGTCACCGAGTTCGGTGGCGGGCCGGTCGACCAGCCTCGTGCCCTTGTCGGCCACCAACGCCCGGCCGTGGGTGTCCACGGTGATGAACCGGGCCTTGGGCCACAGCTGGGCGATGCGCTCGGTGTCGCCGCGCAGCGGTTCCCGCCGGTCGACGGTGAACCGCGACAGGGCGGGCAGCTCCACCAGCTCGAAGCTCACGGCAGGGTGACACCACCCAACGACCGCAGCTGCGGCGCGAGCAGGTCCGCGTCGCCCACGAGCACGCCGGTGAACGCGCTCGGCGCGAAGAACTCCAGCGCTACCTCGGCCACCTGCTCGACGGTGACCGCCGCGAGCCGGTCCGGGTGCCCGGTGAACCACTCGATGCCCAGGCCGAGCCCCGCGAGGTTGACCAGGAACGACGCCAGCCCGCCCTGCGACGACGTCGCCGTCAGCAACGACCCGATGGCGTACCGGCGGGCGGTGTCCACCTCGGACTCGGTCGGCGGGACCAGCGCCAGCCGGCCCAGCTCGTAGCGGGTCTCCAGCAGGGCCGCCGCGGTGACCTCGCTGGCCGTGTCGGCGTCCACCAGCAGCGTCGCCCCGCCCGGCGTGAACTCCGGGTGCGAGCGGGCGCTGTAGGTGTAGCCCTTGTCCTCGCGGATGTTCTCGACCAGCCGCGAGGAGAAGAACCCGCCGAACACCAGGTTCGCGATCTGCAACGCCGGGTACCGCGGGTCGGTGCGCACCACGCCGCGCCCGGCGAGCCGGATCTGCGACTGCACCGCGCCCGCGCGCGGCACGAACAGCACGTCACCGCCCTGGACGGGCGGCAGCGGCCGCAGCGACACGGCGGTGCCCTCGCCGGTCCACGAGCCCAGCGCCGCGTCGACCGCGCGCACGGCGGCGTCCGGCTCGACGTCGCCGACCACTACCAGCACGGACCCGCGCGGCAGCACGGCCCGCGCGTGCAGCGCGAGCACGTCCTCGCGCCCGACCTCCGCGACCTCTTCGGCCTCGGGCATCTCCTTGGCGAACGGGTGGTCCCCGTACAGGTGGCGCTGCAGCGCCTCCCGCGCGATCACGTTGGGTTGCGACCGCGCGAGCCGGATGCGCTCCACCAGCCGGGCCCGCTCCCGCTCGACCTCCTCCGCCGGGTAGGTCGCGCCGGTGAGCACGTCCCGGAGCACGTCGAGGACCGTGTCCAGGCCCGACACCAGCGAGTTGCCGGAGAACGCCAGCCGCTCCGGGTCGACGACCGCGTCCAGCTCGCCGCCGACCAGCGCCAGTTCGGTGTCCACGTCCACCCGGCTCCGCGTGGCGGTGCCGGTCAGGATCGTGTTCGCCAGCACCTCGGCCCGCGCGGCGTGCGCGGAGCCGGTGCTGGAGTCGGCCGGGTCCGCGAACGGGATCCGCAGCCGCACCTCCACCAGCGGCACCGACGAGCGGCGCACCGCGATGACCCGCAGCCCGTTGGACAGCTCGACGTCCACCGAGGACAGGTCCGCGGCGGCCCGCTGCTCGCCCAGCTCGGGCAGCGGACGCGGCCCCCGCTCCGTGCGGCCGATCTCCTCGGCGCTGCGGTGCGTCGTCGGGGCGCTCACTCGGTACCTCCGTTGTTCTCGTCGTTCTCCACGTCGCCCGCCGGCTTGAGCAGCAGGACCGCCCGCGAGTCCGCCCGCAGCGCCTTGGCCGCCGCGGCGACGTCCTCGGTGGTGACGGCGGCCAGCTTCTCCGGCAGCTCGTACAGCAGCTCCGCCCGCCCGAACAGCAGCTCCGCCGAGCCGAGTCCGAGGGTGCGGCTGGTCAACCGGTCGTGCTCGCGGTGCATGGTGGACACCCACCGCGCGGTGACCTTCGCCAGTTCCTGCGCCGAAGGTCCTTCCTCCGCCAACCGCAGCAGCTCCTCGTCCACCGCCGCGATCACCCGCTCGGACGGGACGTCCGGCGCGTGGATCGCGGTGATGCTGAACGTGTCCGGGTCGCGTGCCTCCAGCGGGCCGAACAGCCCGCAGCCGGCACCGACGTCGACCACGATCGCGTCCCGGTGCACCAGCCGCTGCTGGAGCCGCGAGCCGTCGCCGTCGGTGAGCACGCCCGCGAGCACCAGGTAGGTGAGGTACCCCTCGACGTCGGCCACCGGGTCCGGGATGCGGTAACCCAGCGCGATGGCCGGCATCGGGGCGTGCGGGTCGGTGTGCTCGGCCCGCAGCTCGCCCTTGGGCGGGGCTTCGGCGAACGACGGCCGCACGGGCACGGGCCGTGCGGGCACGTCGCCGAAGTGCTTCTCCACCAGCGCGCGGGCCGCTTCGGGCGCGAAGTCGCCCGCCACGGTCAGGACCGCGTTGCCCGGCGCGTAGTAGGTGTCGAAGAATGCGGCGCAATCATCCACTGTTGCGTTTTCAAGGTCCGTGAAATCGCCGTAGCCGTTGTGCGCGTTCGGGAACGTCTGGAACAGGACCGGCGGCAGCAGGATCCAGGGGAACCCGCCGTACGGCCGGTTGAGCACGTTGAGCCGGATCTCCTCCTTCACCACGTCGATCTGGTTGCGCAGGTTTTCCTCGGTCAGCTTCGGCGCCCGCATGCGGTCCGCCTCCAGGAACAGCGCCCGCTCCAGCGCGGCGGACGGCAGCACCTGGTAGTAGTCGGTGTAGTCGGGATGCGTGGAACCGTTGAACGTGCCGCCCGAGGACTGCACGTGCCGGAAGTGCGCGAGCTTCTCCAAGCTCTCGCTGCCCTGGAACATCAGGTGCTCGAACAGGTGCGCGAACCCTGTGCGGCCTTCCGGCTCCGAACGGAATCCCACGTCGTAGTGCACGCTCACCCCGACGACCGGAGCGCTCGGGTCTGGGGCGAGCACCACCCGCAGGCCGTTGGGAAGCGTGAACCTGTGCAGTTCGGGTAGCGCCATGGACGCAGCCTACGGGTTTCCACCCCCGTGAGGACCGCAGGTCGCCCGCCCGGACTGCCGCCCGGCGTCAGCCCAGCGCGAACTGCGCGGACACCCGGCTACATCCCTCCGCCCACCGCCCCGATGCCCGTCGGTTCGAGTGGCCGGACGACTAGATTGTCGAACGGGAGTTCGAATCAGCGCAAGATCACGATCGGGTGATCATCGGAGGGAGCGCAGGTGGCCCGCCTGCGCCAGCACCCCGTCCAGCGCGCCCACGAAGTGCGGGAACCGCTGCGCGAACCGGCCCAGGTCGGTCGACCGGTCGGCCTGGCCGAACCAGTACAGCCCCGACCGGCCGCCGGCGAACGTCCCCAGCCAGCGCTCGGTCTCGCCCAGCACGACCGCGTACGGCAGCGACCGCGAGAACACCATCTCCCGGTCCTGCTCCGGGATGTCCGTCGGCGACGCCGTGTGCAGGTAGCCGCGCAGCCCCCGGACGTGCTCCAACAAGGCAGCACCACGCTTGGTGCGCGCCGGCATCCACCGCGCGCCCAGCGCCAGCCCGACCCCCGCGACAGCCACGACGAGCCCGAACAGGGCGGGTCCGGAAATCAGCGCCAATCCCACGGTGCCCACGACACCCAACGCCACCACCGCGAGCCCGACCCACCACCACAAGCTGCGCTCGGCATCCGGACGCCGCACGAACCAGTTACGAGCCACCACGTCCGCATAAAGCTCATCACGCACACGCGTAAGGTCGATCCGCCGGCCGCGCAGCTCCGACAGCAGCACCGAGTCCACGCCGTCGGGTAGGACCGCCTCGTACACGGCACGCTCGTAGCCGGACAACGACGAGTCGGCAGGGTTGCGGCGCGCGAACCGCCAGTCCCGCTCGCCGACCTCCTCGATCCACACGTAGTTGCGCACGGCGAGGTCCACGACGGTCGCGGTCACGTCCACGACATCGACGTGCTCGTCCACCACGGTCCCGACCTGCCCCGGCAGCACACCGTCCGGCGACGCGAACGCAACCCGCCCGGAAGGGTCGGTGACCAGCACGTTCACCGGCCCGACATCGCTGGCGAGCGCTCGGGCGTCCCGGCCGCGCAGGTACCACAGCAGGGCGAGGCCGCCGAGCAGCAGCACGACCAGGCCGCCCAGTCCGATGCCCGTCGCGGGGGTCAGCGCGAACGCCGCGGCCAGGCCGGACGTCTCCTCCACGCGGGCGTTGGCGGGCGCGGCGCCGTCCTGCAACCCGACGGCCACGTCGATACGCTCACCTGCGGGAAGACCGATTTCGGTGGCGCGCACGCCACGGCCGTCGCCGAGGTCGGCGGAGGTGCACGGCTTGGACGTGCCCGGCGCACCGGCCAGGCAGTTCACCGATTTGGGGGCGTCCGGCGTGATGACGGAGACCTTCACCGAGTCCAGGACGGTGTCCCAGCCGCTGGCGGGCTGCCAACGCAACTCCAGCGTGTCACCGATCTTCGCGACCGTTCCCACGACCGTGTACTTGACCGTGGACGTGCCGGAGCGCAGTGCGATCGTCAGTTCGTCTTCGGCGACCGTGGCGGACCCATTGCCCTCTACAGAGGCGTCGGTCACGTCGAACACACGGTCGCGGTTGTCACCGACGGCGATGCGCAGCGGTACTACGCGTTTGGCGGTCTTGCCTTCGGGGACGCTGACGACCTCGGTCACGGTCAGCTTGCCGTCGCGCTCCAGTTTGAGGCGCACGTCGGCGCCGACCGTGCCGGGCAGCCCCACGGGACTGCTCGGCTGCGCCGACGCGGTGCCGGCGAACGAGCACAGCGCGGCGGCGCACAAGATCGCCGCTCCCCAGTTTTTCAACACGGCCGCGGAGAATAGCGGAGCCGCCCTATGCTTCTGTGCTGATTCGGGCATCCGCGATTTGGGGGATCACCAGCGATGACGCAACCACCGCCGCCGGGTGGCTGGCCGCCACCACGACCGGTTGGGCCGCCACCCATGCCCGCTCCGCTGAACCCCCAGCCCACCCGCCCGTGGCCGACCCAGCAGCCGCCGCCCGCACAACAACCCGGCCAGCAGCCGTGGCCGCCTGCCCCCCAGCCGCAGTCCCCCGGTCAGCCGTTCCCGGGTCGGCAGTTCCCCGGGTCGCAGCAGCCGTACCCGCAGTCACCGGCCACGCCGCCGCCCGGGATGCCGCCGATGGGTCCGCCTCCGGGCGCGCCGCAGCCGCCTCCCATGGCCGCGCCGCAGCCGCCGCCCGCCAACTGGGGTCCGCAGCCCGGGTGGGGGCCGCCCGGACAGCCTTACCCACCGCTGCCGCGCAAAAAGAACAACGGACCGCTTGTGGCGGGCGTGGTCATCGGGGTCGTCGTCCTCGGTATCGCGATGATCGGGATCGTGGCCGCGACCAGCAAGCCGAAACGCCTGAACGACTCGGCTTACTCCGGCTACTCGAGCTACACCTACTCGTACCCGACGACGACCACCACGACGGAAACAACCACTACAACGACGACGACCACCACAACGCGGTCGACGCCCACCAGCACCACCAAGGCCGGCCCCAAGGCCGTGATCGCGCTCGGCGACAACCCGATCCACGGCGCCGGCCTGGGCGCGTTCAACATCGACGGCTGCCCGCTGCCCGCCATGAACTACTCGCCGGCGGGCCAGGACACCTTCCTGCGGGCGGCGCTGCCGTGCATCGAGGCCATGTGGAAGCCGTCCTTCCAGAAGGCGAACCTGCCGTACCAGCCCGTGGAACTGGTCATGGTGACCTCGCAGATCACCAACCCGTGCGGTGGCATGGGACCTGACCGGACCGCCATGTACTGCGAAGGCACCATCTATTGGACGCCGAACCACTACGCGAACGAGCAGGGCGCGGCCAACCCCAACCACCCGGGCAAGTACCTGGGCCAGCTCGCGCACGAGTACGGCCACCACATCCAGTGGCTGTCGGGCATCCTCCGCGCGTCGGGCCAGGCGCAGTACGACAAGGGCGGCTGGGACACCCCGGCCGGCCTGGACCTGAACCGGCGCAAGGAGCTCCAGGCGACCTGCTTCGGCGGCATGACGCTGGCCCCGCTGTCACACGGTGCGGTACCCGGCGACGTGATCTCGGTTGCGCTGAGTGACGCCGGGAGCCGGGGCGACTACCCGATCTACCCCAACCGCGACCACGGCGCGCCGGAGCGGAATGCGGCGTGGGTCAACCACGGCTTCAAAAACAACGAGACCAGCGCGTGCAACACTTGGCTCGCGAGCGCGGAGGACGTGAGCTGACCCGACTGGAGGACCGTGCACACGCCTGAGGAGCCCAAGAACAACCCGATGGTGCTCGTCGGCGTGTTCGCGTTGATCGTGGCGTCGGTCCTCGGTCTCGGCTTGGTCAACCAGTGGGACAACGCCCGCAAGATCCCTGGTAGGGCACTTGCGGGTCCTTACACGCCTCCCTCGACCACTACGACGACCGAGGCGCCACGTCCACGCGCGGTGCACCGACTGGGTGACCACCCGTTGCTGACCTCGCCCGTGAAGTTGACGGCGGCGGGGTGCGCGTTGCCGGAGTTCGGGCTGTCCGATGCCGAGCTGTCGGCGTACTACACCGCCGGGGTCGCGTGTTTGGACGAGGCGTGGAAGCCGGCGCTGACACAGACGAACCTGCCGTTCGAGCCGCCTGTTCTGGACGCGTCCCCGGACCTCAAGGAGGGTCCGTGCGGTGCCGCGCCCGCCGAGAGCGAGGCCGTGGCCTACTACTGCAGCCGCAACCGCACCATCTACATGCCGACGAGCCGGCTGCGGGACAACGGCGGTGGTGAACGCCCGGGGATGCACTTGGCGACGTTGGCGCACGAGTACGGGCACCACGTGCAGGCGTTGAGCGGGCTGTTGCGGGCGGCGGACAGCAAGATCTCCGCCGCGGGTGAAGACACCCCGGCCGGGCTGGAGATGTCCCGCCGTATCGAGCTGCAGGCCAACTGCTTCGCGGGGATGTTCCTGACGGCGACGTCCGCGTCGATCGGCGGGGACCTCGCCAGGGAGGCGGCGGACGACTTCCAGTACGCCGTCGAGGAGCCTCCGGAGAAGAACGCGCACGGTAGCCCGCAGAACCAGGGCACGTGGGCGTCTTATGGGTTCGATTCGGGCACTACGACGTCGTGCAACACCTATACGGCATCGGCGGACGCGGTGGCCTGAGGTCTGTGGCGTCCGCCGATGAGGTGGGCGTAGAGGCCGCCGGCCATGCCGCTGAGGCAGGTGAGCAGGACGGCCAGCCGGGTCTCCAGCGGCATCCCGGACGGGGCGCTGGTCGCGGCCTGGACGGTGAGGTCGCCGCTGGTGTCGGCGGGGACCACGACCTCGACGACCTCGCTCTCCTGGTGGCCGCAGCCGTCGAGCCGGGCGGTCCGGGTCTGGTCGCCGACCTTGAGCTCGACCCGGTCGTAGGCGTCACGGCCGCCGCAGGGCGCCGGGGTGACGACGGTGGCGGACGTCCGGTGCGCGGTCGTGGAGCCGGCCGGCCACCAGAACGCGACCGCCGCCGCAATGCCCGCCAGTCCCAGGACCAGCAGGACCAGCGCCCAGCGCACTGGGCTCAGCCGAACCGCCACAGCGTGGATGGTCGCAGACGAGGCGGCTGGTTGTCGCCGTGGCCTGGGGTGTTGCGGACCGTTGATGATCACCCGATCGTGATCTTGACGCATTCGAACACCAGTTCGAAACTGGACCCATGACGAACCGACCAGATCCCACGACCCACCCACCCGTTCCCCGACCACCTGCTTCCCAACCACCCGCTCCCCGCCCACCGGCTCCCTGGCCACCTCTTGCGGGACCACCCGCAGCCCGACCTCTCACCCATCGATCACCCGTTCTCCGCCTTCCCGCTCGTCACCGACCAGCCGGTCCCTGCCACCGCCCAGCCGCTCCCCGTTCCGGCTCGGCGAGACGTCCTCCCCGCGCCGCCCGGGGGCCGTGAGTGCCCGGAGCTGAGCGGTGGCTGAAGAGGTGGGCGGTGCCCGACGTCCACCAAGCCTCCCGGGAACTCGAGCACGCAGAATGAGGAGGTGTCATCTGCTGCCAGGGTGCTGGTGATCGAAGACGCCGAGGCCATCGGTGCCGCAGTCAGCTCGGCGCTGCGCGAGGCCGGCTACCAGGTCCAGGTCCGTCCGGACGGCCGGGACCTGGAGGGCGAGCTGGCGCGGTTCCGCCCGGACCTGGTGGTGTTGGACGTGATGCTGCCGGGGCGGGACGGCTTCATGCTGCTGGAGGTCATCCGGCGCACGACCGGGGCGGGCGTGGTCATGCTGACGGCCCGGGACGGTGTGGCGGACCGGCTGCGCGGGCTGGACCGCGGTGCGGACGACTACGTGGTGAAGCCGTTCGTGCTCGCGGAGCTGGTGGCCCGGGTCAGCGCGGTGCTCCGGCGGCTGGGCCGGACACCGTCGACCGTGCAGATCGGCGACCTCCTGGTGGACGCGGACTCGGCGGTGGTGCTGCGCGGTGACGCGCCGGTGGAGCTAACCGCGACGGAACTGCGGCTGCTGCGCTACCTGGCCGCCCAGCGGGGCCGGGTCGTGGGCAAGACGCAGATCCTGACGGCGGTGTGGGGTTACGAGGACTACGACCCGAATCTGGTCGAGGTCCACGTGAGCGCACTGCGGCGGAAGCTGGAGGAGCACGGACCGCGGCTGCTGCACACGGTGCGGGGGCTGGGGTACGTGCTGCGGGCGGACGAGACGTGAGCCTGCGGACGGTGTCCCTGCGCCGCAGGGTCACCACCTCGGCGATCATCGTCCTCGGCCTCGTGCTGGTCGGCCTGGTGCTGGTGGTGGATGCGACGTTCGCCGCGCAGTCCCGGCGGGACGTCCAGACGGCGTTGGCGGACAAGTACCGCGTGGCGCAGAACATCTTCGTGAAGCAGCCGCGGATACGCGGGCAGGAGGTGGTGGACCGGCTGGAAGGCCGGGGTGTGCAGGCGTACGTGGTGACACCGGACGGCAAGGCGTTCGGTCACCAGGCCGCCGAAGACGTGGCGCACAAGATCACGCGTGAGCTGCCGGACGGGTCGCAGTTGACCTTGTGGGCCGAGTCGTCGGTGATCACCGAGACCCAGGCGCGGTTGCGGCGGTTGCTGCTGCTCGTCGGGTTCGGCGCGCTCGGGGTGACCGCGGTGGCGCTGGTGTGGGTGGTGCGGCGGGCGTTGGCCCCGTTGGACGCGATGACCACGTTGGCCCGGTCGATCGCGAGCGGTGACCGGGGGCATCGGCTCAACCCGTCGCGGACGGACAACGAACTCGGCCGGGCGGCCGCCGCGTTCGACGACATGCTGGACTCGTTGGAGGGATCGGAGGAGCGGACCAAGAGATTCGTGGCGGACGCCGCGCACGAGCTGAGGACGCCGATCGCGGGCGTGCAGGCCGTGTCGGAGGCGTTGATGCAGACGGGCAGTGCCGAGGACCGGGAGCGGCTGAACCTGCTGCTGGTGCGGGAGTCCCGCCGAGCCGGGCGGCTCGTGGACGACCTGCTGGCGCTGGCGCGGATCGAGGCGGGCCTGGAGCTGCACCGGGAGCGCGTCGACCTGCTCGCCCTGGCGGAAGCCGAGGTGGGGCGCACCAGGCTGGTCGCGCCGGACTTCGACATCGCCGCGTCCGGCACGTCGGCACACGTGTGGGGCGATCCGCAGCGGTTGGCGCAGGTGTTGGCGAACCTGGCCGACAACGCCCGCCAGGCGACGGGCCCGTCGGGCGTGGTGCGGCTGCACGTGTGGTCGACGGGCGGCTACGCGTTGCTGGCGGTCGCCGACGACGGGCCGGGTGTCCCGCCGGAGGAACGGGAACGCATCTTCGACCGCCTGGTCCGCCTGGACGAGGCGCGGGACCGCCGGTCCGGCGGCTCGGGCTTGGGGCTGCCGATCGCTCGGGGTGTGGTGCGGGCGCACGGCGGCGAACTGACCTGCATCGAGCCGACGACCCCGACGCCATCGCACCCACCAACCCCGCACCCCTCCGCCGACCCGCTCACCGGCACCACCGCACCGACGACGAACGGACCGACCGAGGCAGGACGACCGACCGAGGCAGAGCCGGCCCGGGCCGGCGGCTCGCCGGAGGCTGGCGGCTCGCCCGGGGCTGGCGGCTCGCCTGAGGCGGGACCGGTCGGGGCGGACGGGCGGCCTGCGGTGGGCGGACCGGCTTGGGCGGATGGGCCGGGCGGCTCGGCTGGGCTTGCTGGGCCCGCGGGAACCGGTGGACCCGCGGAAACCGGTGGGCCGGCGGCGGGCAGGCTCGCCGGCGTGGGTGGTGCGAACGAGGTCGGGGTTGGTGAGGAGGGTGTTGTGGGGGGTGGTGTGTTGGCGGGGCTTGGGGGTGTGGGGCTTGGTGGGGCGGTGTTTTTGTTGCAGTTGCCGCTTGCTGAGTGAGGTGGGGCGGCGGCGGGGGTGGGGTCAGGCTTCTTTGGGTGGGGTTACCTTCTTGACGTACAGGAGGCGGTCGCCGGCTTCTACCGCGTCTGCTTCCGGGGCGTCTACCCGGTAGAGGGTTCCGGCCCGTACTACGCCCAGGACGATGTCCGGCAGGTGGCGGGGGGAGCCGCCGATTTCCGACGGTTCTACGTCTCGTTCGGCGATGGCCAGGCCGGCGTCCGGGGTGAGCAGGTCCTCGACCATGTCGACCACGGACGGGGTCGCGGTGGCCATGCCCAGGAGGCGGCCGGCGGTTTCGCTCGACACGACTACCGAGTCGGCGCCGGATTGGCGGAGGAGGTGTTCGTTCTCTCGCTCGCGGACCGAGGCCACGATCTGGGCCTTCGGGGCCAGCTCGCGCGCGGTGAGGGTGACCAGGACGGCTGTGTCGTCGCGGTTCGCTGCCACCACCACCGCGCGGGCCCTGGGGACGCCTGCCACGCGGAGCACGTCGTTGCTGGTGCCGGTGCCGTGGACGGTCACGAGGCCGATCGCCGACGCCGCGTCCAAGGCCTCCTGGGCGGTGTCCACCACGACGATCGAGCCCGGCTCGATGCCGTCGCCGAGGAGGGCGCTGACCGCCGACCGTCCCTTCGTGCCGTAGCCGACTACGACCACGTGGTCGCGCACCTTGGTCCTCCACTTCTGGATGCGCAGCGCCTGGCGCGAGCGTTCCGTGAGCACTTCTAGGGTCGTGCCGACCAGGACGATCAGGAACAGCACCCGCAGCGGGGTGATGACCAGGACGTTCACCAGGCGTGCGGACGAGCTGGCGGGCGTGATGTCGCCGTAGCCGGTGGTCGAGAGGGACACCGTGGCGTAGTAGAACGCGTCCAGGAAGGACAGGCCGTCCCCGTTGACGTCGCGGTAGCCGTCGCGGTCCAGGTAGACGATGAGCACGGCGGCGAACAGGGCGGCCAGGGCCCCGATCACGCGTTTCATGATCGCTCGCGTCGGGCTCTGCACGACGTCGGGCATCTTGATCACGCCGACGAGCGAGTGGCCCGGTCGTTCGGCCAACGGCTGGCTCGCGTGGAACCGGCGGATCATGACACCCTTCCCGGGAGCAGCCGCCACAGGCGGGCGGCGGCCTCGGCGCCGCGCAGCAACTGGGGCACGACGACGCGCTCGTTGGGCGCGTGGATCCGATCATCCGGCAAGGTCGCCCCGAGGTACACGACCGGCACGCCGATGCGCTGGTGCAGCAGCGCCGCCGGGCCGCTGCCGCCGGTCCGGCTGTAGCGGACGGGCTGCTCGAACGCCGCCTCGAAGACTTCCCGCAGGGCACCCACGGCCGGGTGGGTCACGTCGACCGCGTAGGGCGGGGCGCCGTCGCCGGCGGGCAGGACCTCGGCGTGCAGGCCGGCGGGGGTGTGTTCGGCGACGAAGTCGCGCAGTGCGCGGGCGACCTGGTCCGGGTCCTGGTCGGGGACCAGGCGGAAGGACAGCTTGATGCGGGCTTCGGCGGGGACGATGGTCTTCAGGCCGGGGCCGCCGTAGCCGCTGTGGATGCCGTTGACCTCGGCGGTCGGGCGGACCCACACCCGTTCGAGGGTGGACCAGCCCTCCTCGCCGGTCAGCGCCTGGGCGCCGCCCGAGTTCGCCAGCCAGGTCGCCTCGTCGAAGGGCAGGGCCGCGTAGTCGGCGCGTTCGGCGTCGGTCGGTTCGACGACGTCGGCGTAGAAGTCGCGGAGCGTGACGCGTCCCTTGTCGTCGTGCAAGGCCGCGACCAGGCGGGCGGCGGCGGTGGCCGGGTTGGGCACGCTGCCGCCGGCGCGGCCGGAGTGCACGTCGGAGGTGCCGCCGGTGAGGACGATCTCCGCCCCGTACACGCCGCGCTGGCCGGTGCAGATGGTGGGCGCGTCGCGCGCGTAGACCGGGGTGTCGGTGAACACGACCAGGTCGCACGCCAGTTCGGCGCGGTGGTCGTCGATCAGGCGCAGCAGGTGCGGCGAGCCGGACTCCTCCTCGCCCTCGACGAAGAGCTTGAGCGTCACCGACGGGCGGTCCGTCCCGAGGGCCGCGAGGTGCGCCTTGACGGCGAGCAGGTGCATCGCGACCTGGCCCTTGTCGTCGCTGGCGCCGCGCCCGAACAGTTCCTCGCCGACGACGGTCGCCTCGAACGGCGGGTGGTCCCACTGCTCGACCGGGTCGACCGGCTGCACGTCGTGGTGCCCGTAGACCAGCACGGTCGGCGCGTCCGGGTCGGCCGCCGGCCAGCACGCGTAGACCGCGGGCAGGGCCGGGCCGGTGTCCCACACCCGCACGTCCGGCCACCCGTCGCGGCGCAGCGCGTCGGCGAGCCAGTGGGCGGATCTGCCCACGTCACCGTGGTGGGCGGGGTCGGCGCCGATCGACGGGATCGCGATCCACTCGCGCAGGTCGGCCACGAAGTCGTCGGCGAGCGCGGCCACCGCCGCGCGCTCGGGATGTTCCGGATTTTCGGGATCACCGCTCACGGTGCGGGAGGATAACCCTGGGCGGGCCGGCGGGCGGGAGGCATGACAGGGTGGGTGCCATGGAACCCACTCGTTCCCGTTCGCGGTCGGCCCTCGCCCTGGCCGCGCTCCTCGGCGCCGCGGGTGTCACGCACTTCGCCAAGCCGAAGCCGTACGACGCGATCATCCCGCGTTCCCTGCCGGGCAAGCCCCGGACCTGGACCTACGCGTCCGGGGTCGCGGAGGTGGCGTTGGCGGCGGCGGTCGCGGCACCGCGCACGCGGCGTTGGGGCGGTCTGCTCGCGGCGGCTTTCTTCGCGGCGGTGTTCCCGGCGAACGTGAAGATGGCTTACGAGTACCGGACGAAGTCGCCCAAGGTGCGGGCGATCGCGTACGGGCGGCTGCCGCTGCAGCTGCCGCTGGTGCTGTGGGCGCTAAGGGTGCGTCGCGGCGCGTCCTGACCGGCGCAGCCCGCCCCGAGTGGCGCAGCCCGCCCGAGTGGCGCGGTGCGTCCTGGGCGGGCTGAAGATCGGCTGAAGCCGATCAGGTCGAGGCGTCTCACATCGTGCCTGATCACTCTGGGCGTTGGGTTCGACACCCAGAGCGCCCGAGGACTGTCATTGAAACCGCAACCAGCCCTAGGATGCCCGAGTGCAACCGCTCCTCCACCCTGCCGCGTCGGCACTCGGTTGGCGCGGCATCGTCGTACCCGACGTCGCCGTGCTGGGACACCAGGTGTCGGCGGTCGTGCGGGTCCGTGCCGACGTGCACGAGTGGCGCAGCGCGAACGGTTGGCCGCCCCAGGCCGACCCGTCGTGGTTCCGGTCCTGGTTCGAGCCGGCCGCGCACGACCGCCTGCCCGTGCCCGCGGTGGAGCTGGTCGGCGTCCTGGTGGGCGAGTCGACGGTGGACCGCGCGCTCCAGTCGTGCGGGACGCTGATGACGCTCGCGCCGTGCTCGGTGGTGCTGCCCGCGCCGCAGGGGTCGCGGTCGTGGCCGCTGATCGAGTTGGACTACTACGGCATCGGCGTAGTAGCGGTGGACGAGGCTGGGGCGGCGGAGCTGCTGGTGCCGCCGGAGGACCGGTCGACCGAGTTCGGGCCGTCGCTGTTCGGGCGGTGGCTGCTGGAGGTCTTGTACGACCGGGTGTTGAAGGAAGTGCCGGCCCACGCCCGCGTGAACAGCTAACTGCGGGAGCGGGGCGCGGCGGGCTAGACGGGCACGTTCCTGATCAGGGCGCGGAGGCCGTCGGCGTCCAGCAGGTCGGCGGGGCGCAGTGTGTGGTCGTGGCGGACGTAGTGGAAGGCCGCTCGGACCTTCTCCACCGGGGTCTTCTTCAGGGCCGCCCACGCCAGGCGGTAGGCCGCCAGCTGCACGGACAGCGCCGGTAGCCGTTCCTCGTCGGGGACCGCGCCGGTCTTCCAGTCCACGACGGTCCAGCCGCCGTCGGGGTCGGCGAACACCGCGTCCATCCGGCCGCGCACGGACATCCCGTCGATCTCGGTCTCGAACGGCACCTCGACGTCGTACGGGGTGCGGTCCGCCCACTGGCTCGCCAGGAACGCCTCCTGCAGGCGCTTCAACTCGGTGTCGGGAGCCGCGCCCTCGTCGGCCGCGCCGGGGAGTTCGTCCAGGTCGAGCAGGCGGCTGGCACCGAACCGCTGTTCGAGCCAGGTGTGGAACGCCGTGCCGCGGCGGGCCATCGGGTTGGGCGGGAACGGCAGGGGACGGCGCAGGCGGCGGGCCAGTTGGTCCGGGTCGGCGGCGAGTTCGACCAACTGGCTGACCGACAGGTGGTCGGGGAGCACGACGCGTTCGCGCCGGTCCGCGGCGGCGGCGCGTTCGGCCAGGAGGACGTCGACGTCGCGTGCCCAACCCTCCGGGTCGACCTCGTCCTCTTCCGGTGCGGGTTCCGGTTCCGGTTCGGGTTCCGGCAACGCGGGTTCTTCGACGTCGTAGGGGTCGTCGGGCTCGGGGGGTTCGTCGTCGAAGTCGGGTTCGGGTGGGAGGTCGTAGTCCTCGGGCTCGGGAGGGAGGTCGGGAGGCGGGGCCGGGTCGAGGGTGAGCGGGAGTTCGATTTGCTCCGGAGTCTGCTCGGCCAGGTGGCGGTCCAGGGCGTCGAGGACCAAGCGGGCGCCTTCTGCCACGGCCTCGCGGCGCTTGCCCAAGGGGTCGGCGGGCCAGTGGGCGCTCTTGACCTCGGACGCGAGCGGGTTGGGCTCGTCCTCGGCCGGTGGCGGGGACCAGTGGGCGATGTCGGCGGGCGGGTGGTCGGCCGACAAGACCGCGTCTCGCAGCTCGACCAGGAACGCGGACGGCCCCTTCGGCTTGTCGCCGGTCTCGGCCCACCAGTGGCCGGACACCAGCAGGCAGTGCTCGGCCCGGGTCAGCGCCACGTACAGCAGGCGGCGTTCCTCGACCAGGCGGCGGTCCTCGAAGTCGTCGGCGTGCTTGTCGAGGGCCTCCTCGACCTCCTTGCGGTTCGCGCCCGGCGGGATCCGCAGCTTGGGCAGGTCCTGGGCGTCGCCGCGCAGGTCGGCGGGCAGCTCGGCCACGGCCTTCAGCCAGCACGACGTCTTCTTCCGGCCCGGGAACACGTCCTTCACCACGTGCGGCAAGGCGACGATGTGCCACTCCAGGCCCTTCGCGGAGTGCATGGTCAGCACCTGCACGCGGTTCTCGGCGACCTCCACCTCGCCGGGTTCGAGCCCGTCCTCGGCGTGCTCGGCGGTGTAGAGGTAGTCCAGCAGAGCGGGCAGGGTCGCGGACGGGCTGGCCGCCGCGAAGTCCGCGACGACGTCGGCGAACGCGTCCAGGTGGGCCCGGCCGACGCCACCGGGTCGGGCCATCGCCTCGATGTCGAGCAGGAGGGTGCGCTCGACGTCCGCGACGAGCTCGGGCAGCGGCTGGTCCAACCTCCGGCGCAGGGCCGACAGCTCCGCGCCCAGGCGGCGGATGCGGCGGTAGCCCTCGGCGGAGTACGTGGTCGGGTCGCCGGGGTCGTCCAGCGCGTCGGCGAGGCCCGCCTGTTCGGCGTGCTCACCGGGCAGGGCGTCGGCCAGGACGGCCAGCGGGTCGTCCACGACGGACTGGCGGCTGGGCGACCCGGCCAGGTCACGTGCCCGCGCCCACAAAGCGGCCACGTCCTTGGCGGCGACCCGCCAGCGGGAGCCGGTCAGCAGGCGGGCGGCGGCGGTGCCGGCGAGCGGGTCGACCAGCACGCGCAGCGCGCTGACCAGGTCGCGGACCTCCGGCTCGTCGAGCAGTCCGCCGAGCCCGACGACCTCGACGGGCAGGCCGCGTTCACGCAGGGCGGCGGCGATGGGCGCCATGTCGGCGCGGCGGCGGACCAGGACGGCGGCGGTGGGCGGTTCGTCGCTTTCGTCCAGGTGCGCTTCCCACTGGGCGGCGACGGTGTCGGCCATCCAGTCCAGCTCGGCGCGGACCGTGTCGAACAAGCCGATCCGGACGTCACCGGGTCCGGCACCGGGGCGGGCGCGCAGCTCGTCCACGTCCAGACCGGAAGCGCGCAGGGGCGCGGAGACCGCGTTGGCCAGGGCCAGGACTTCGGGCGGGTTGCGGAAGCTCGTGAGCAGGCCGTACTTGCGGGCGGGCGGGAAGTCCTGGACGAACCGGGGCAGGTTGGCTGCCGACGCGCCGCGCCAGCCGTAGATGGCCTGCGCCGGGTCGCCCACGGAGGTGACGGCCATCGGCTCGCCCCGGCCGAACAGGGCGCGCAGCAGGACGCGCTGGGCGTGGCCGGTGTCCTGGTACTCGTCGAGCAGGACCGCGCCGTAGCGCTCACGTTCGCCCTGCGCGACCTCCGGGTACTGGTCGGCGAGGCGGGCGGCGAGGGACATCTGGTCGGCGAAGTCCATCGCCGCTTCCCGGCGCTTGCGGACCTGGTACGCCTCCAGCAGCGGGAGCAGGTTCACCCGCAGGCGCTGGGCGTTGACGACGTCCTTCAGCTTCTCGGGCAGGCCGTCGCGTTGGCGGGCGGTCTTGGGCGCGGACTCGATGACCCGCGTCAACCAGTCGGCGTGCTTGCGCAGGTCCTGCGGGTCCACGAGGTGTTCGCCGAGTTCACCGGCCAGGGCGAGCAGGTAGCCGGTGATCGTGGGCGGGATCTTGTCGGTGTCGATGTCCTCGGCCCACGTGGACACGACCCGGTGGGCGAGCTGCCAGGACGCGGTCTCGGTGAGCAGGCGGACGCCGGGTTCGACGGGCAGGCGCAGGCCGTGCTCGCCGACCAGGCGGCCCGCGTAGGCGTGGTAGGTCAGGATGACCGGTTCGGCGGTCAGGACGGCGGCCCGGCGTTCGCCGCTGGGGTCGAGGCGGTCCAGCAGCGGTGACCCGCCCAGGCGGCGCAGGCGGGCGCGGACGCGGTCGGACAGCTGGCGGGCGGCCTTGCGGGTGAAGGTCAGGCCCAGGACGCGGTCGGGGGTGACGAAGCCGTTGGCGACCAGGTAGACGACCCGGGCGGCCATGGTCTCCGTCTTGCCCGCGCCGGCACCCGCGACGACCAGGGCCGGCGCGGTGGGTGCGGCGATGACGGCGGCCTGCTCGGGGGTGGGCTTGGGCAGGCCGAGCGCTTCGGCGACCTCGAACGGGCTGGCGAGCTCTGCCCGCTCGTCCGCTCGTCGTCCACCCGGCGCCACCACGCCCTGCATTCTCCGACTCCGGTCGGACGAATCTTCGGCGACCCGCAGCAACGGCCGGGACGAGTGGGTGTGCTCACTGGCTCACCTGCCGGCCCGAGGGGTGGATGGGGCAGGTCGTGCGGGCCGGGCAGCGGTCGCAGTCGGAGTTCTCCACGGCCGTGTAGGACGGCCCCACGCTGGAGCCGGCCGCGGCTTGGACGGCCTCCAGCCAGACGCGAACGCCCTGCTCGTCCAGCGGGGCCTGCTCCAGTTCGGTGGCGCCGGTCTTCTTGTTCTCCTTCGCCACGTACAGCAGCCGCGCGCCGCCCGGGTCGGTGCCCAGGCCCAGGTGGGTGAACCCGCCGAGGGACGTGGCCAGCTGGTAGACCGCCAACTGCGGGTGCTGCCGGGCTTCTTCCCTGGTCACCGGGGACTTGCCGGTCTTGAGGTCGATCACCACCGGGCGGCCTTCGCGGTCGGTC
The DNA here is from genome assembly GCF_003634995.1 of Saccharothrix variisporea. GTDB lineage: Bacteria > Actinomycetota > Actinomycetes > Mycobacteriales > Pseudonocardiaceae > Actinosynnema > Actinosynnema variisporeum. Next base: position 4,261,489 of record NZ_RBXR01000001.1, read on the forward strand.
TCCAGGCGGTCGACCCGGCCCCGGACCCGCAGCCACGGCCCACCCTCCTGCTTGGGCACCTCCACGTTGATCTCGTGCTCCACCGCGACCTGCGTCAACTGGTCCCGGCTGGCGGCCAGCCAGGTGAGGAAGGTGTCGAGCATCTTCTCCACGCGCAGGCGTTCCCGGCGGGAGAACCAGGGCGCGCCGGCGTCCACGGCGGACCACGCCTCGGCCAGCTTGGCGCGGAGTTCCTTCTCGTCGGCACCGGTCGCGGCGGCTTGGGCGAGGGCGTGGACGAGCGTTCCGGTGACCGACGCCAGTTCGGCCGGGTCCTGGCCGCCGTGGCGTTCCACCACCCACCGGAGAGGGCACTTGGACAGCACCTCCACTGTGGAGGGCGACACGCTGACCGTGTGCTCCTCTGTCCACAGAGGATCGTCGGTGGTCACCTCGGCCAAGCCGTACCAGGAATCCGGGTGCGCGCCCGGGACACCGGCCGCCGCCAAGCGCGCCAACTGGGTCGCCGCACGCGTGCGCCGGTCCTCGGTCTCGTCGTCGGAGCACACGACCCGCCGCAACTCCCCCACGAGCTCAGCCAGCACCAGGCCGCGTTCCGGTGTGAAGGTGGGGCGCTCGGGCTGGTCGGTGGACAGCTCCTCGATCTCGTCCAGGAACCGCGACGGCTGCTCGTCCTCCCCGCGCACGGCGCTGACCAGCAATGTCCGCCGCGCCCGGCTGACGGCGACCAGCAGCAGCCGGCGCTCCTCGGCCAGCAGTGGCGCGACGGCGGACACCTCGTCGCCCACGCCGGCGAGCGTGTCGACCATCCGCTCCACGCCCAGCAGCGAGCCGCGCAGGCGCAGGTCCGGCCAGCTGCCCTCCTGCACGCCGGGAACCGCCACCACGGTCCACTCCCGACCGGCCGACGCGTGCGCGGTCAGCACGGTCACCGCCTCGCCCACCGGGGCGGACGCGGCCAGCGTGTCGCCCACGATCTCCTGCGCGGCCAGGTAGTCCGCGAACCCCTCGGCACCGGCACCGGGGAGCCGGTCCACGTACTTGGCCGCCGCCTCGAACAGGCCCACGATCGCGTCCAGGTCGCGGTCGGCCTGCATGCCGGACGTGCCGTGCCGGGCGGACTGCGCGACCCAGCGGTTCTCCAGCCCGGTGGCCTGCCACAGGTCCCACAGCACCTGCTCGACGCTCTGCCCCTCGTCGATCCCCTTGCGCGCCTTGCGCAACAGGCCGGACACGCGCCGCGCGGGCATGGCCTCGGCGTCCTCCAGCGCGGCCAGCCGGTCGTCGGCCTCGATCACCTCGACCAGCAGCTCACCGCTGGGCCGGTCGCCGCCGGCGGCCATCTCCAGCCGGCGCAGGCCGCGCCGCAACCGCCGCAACGCCAACGGGTCCGCGCCACCCAGCGGTGACGCCAGCAGCATGGCCGCCGTGTCCTCGTCCAACGTCCCCGGCGCCGCGGCACACCGCAGCAGGGCCAGGAACGGCGCCACGGCGGGCTGTTGCGCCAACGGCAGCTCGTCGGTCGGCACCGCCACCGGCACGCCCGCCGCCAGCAACGCCCGTTGCAGCACCGGCAGCGACCGGCTGGTGGACCGCGCGATCACGGCCATCTCCGACCACGGCACCCCGTCGATCAGGTGCGCCCGCCGCAACTGGTCGGCCACCCAGCTCGCCTCCTGCGCGCCGGACGCGAACAGCCGCACCTGCACGTGCCCCGATCCGTCGACGGGCAGGACGTCCCGGGTCGGCGACGTGCCGGGCAGCCGCAGGGACAGCCGTCGCACCGCGTCCCGGATCTCCGGCGCCATCCGGTGGCTCTGCCGCAGCACGACGGTGGGCCAGTCCGTGTCGGCCAGCAGCACCGGGTCCGCGCCGCGGAAGGAGAACACGGCCTGGTCCGGGTCGCCCGCCAGCACGAACTCCTGCGCCGCACCGCCCAACCGGGAGATGAACTCGAACTGGAGCGGGTCGAGGTGCTGCGCGTCGTCCACCAGCAGGTGCCGGACCCGGCGCTGCTCACCCAGCAGCACGTCCGGCTCCGTGTCGAACGCCAGCAGCGCGCTGCCCACCAGCTCCGCCGCGTCGTAGGACGCCGCCAGCCCCTGCCCCGCCCCGGCCAGCAGGCTGACCTGCTCGTACTGGATCGCGAACAGCCCGGCCGCCACCCACTCGTCCCGGCCCTGCGCCCGGCCCAGCTCGACCAGGTCCTCCGGGGCCAACCCGCGCTCGGTGGCGCGCAGCAGCAGGTCGCGCAGCTCCTGGGCGAACCCGGGCAGCGCCAACGCCGGCCGCAGCCGCTCGGGCCACTTCCGCGCGCCCATGCTCACGTCACCGGCCAGCAGCTCGCGCACCACCGCGTCCTGCTCCGGACCGGACAGCAGCCGGGGCGCGGGGTCCCCCGCCTGCACGGCCTGCGCCCGCAGCACCGCGTACGCGTAGGAGTGCACGGTTCTGACCAGCGGTTCCTGCGTGGTCGGCAGCACCTCGCCCTCGGCGCTGCTGGTGAGCAGCCGGGTGATGTGGGCGCGCAGGGACACCGCCGCCCGCCGGTTCGGTGTCAGCACCAGGATGCGTTCCGGGTGCACCCCGCCCCGGCGCACCCGGTCGGCCACGACCTCCGCGAGCAGCTCGGTCTTGCCCGTGCCGGGGCCGCCGAGCACCCGCAGCGGCCCACCGGCGTGGTCGAACACCGCGCGCGCGGGCGCGTCCCAGTGGCGCTCGGGGCGGTCCTCCCGCACCCGGCGCACCAGCAACGGAGCCCGGTTGTGTGCCACGTGCCGATGGAACCACGACCCACCGACAATCCCGGCGCACCCCCTTTTGTACGAGGTCTTGACAAACTCAGTGGTCCAGTCCACTTTGGGACCCGACCGGAGCCGTCCCCTCCGCCGCCGGACGGCTCCTCCCTGCGGTCTGGAGGAACGATGAAACCCTTGCGGCGGTTGACGATCGCGCTCACCGCGGGCGTCGCGGCGATGGCCCTGGCCCCGGTCGCGGAGGCCGCGCCGAACCCCGTCCTCGCGTCCCCTTACCTGTACCAGTGGGGCAACAAACCCGATCCGGTGAACGTCATGAACGCCACCGGCGTGAAGACCTTCACGCTCGCGTTCGTCCTGTCCGACGGCGGCTGCAACCCCGCGTGGGACGGCTCACGGTCGCTGACCGGCTCGGACGCCACGCTGATCCGCACCATCCGCGCGGCCGGCGGCGACGTGATCCCGTCGTTCGGCGGCTGGTCCGGCCGCAAGCTCGGCCAGTACTGCTCGTCGGCCTCCGCGCTCGCCGGGGCCTACCAGAAGGTGATCAACGCCTACCAGCTCAAGGCGATCGACATCGACATCGAGGCCGCCGAGTTCGAGAACGCCACCACGCAGGACCGCGTCCTGGGCGCGCTGAAGATCGTCAAGCAGAACAACCCCGGCGTCCGCACGGTGATCACCATGCCCACCGACCGGTCCGGCCCCAACAGCTGGGGAAAGCGCCTGATCACCCGCGCCAAGGAACTGGGCGCTCCGATCGACGTGTGGTCGGTGATGCCGTTCAACTTCGGCGGGCCCAGCGACCTCGTCGCCGCGACCAAGTCGTCCGTGGACGGCCTGAAGAACCACGTCAAGGCCACGTTCGGACTCACCGACGACGCCGCCTACCGGCGCAGCGGCCTGTCCTCGATGAACGGCGTCACCGACACCGGCGAGACCGTCACCACGGCCCAGTTCCGGTCCATGCGCGACTGGGCGGCGAGCAAGCACCTGGCCCGCTTCACGTTCTGGGCCACCAACCGGGACCGGGGCAACTGCGGCGGTTCCACGTCCGACTGCTCCGGGACGAACCAGGGCACCTGGGACTTCACCAGGGTCGTGGCCGGCTACACGGGCTGAGTGGAATCCTTGGCCGGTGGATGAAGAGCTGCACGAGTTGGTCCGCGAGGTGGTGCGGTCGATCCCCCGCGGACGCGTGGCCACCTACGGCGACGTCGCCGACCTGTCCCGCGCCCCGTCACCCCGGCTGGTCGGCCAGGTCCTGAACCAGGACGGGCACGACCTGCCGTGGCACCGGGTGCTGCGCGCCAACGGCACGTGCGCCCCGCACATCGCCGACGAGCAGTTGCAACTGCTGCGCGAGGAAGGCGTGGTGGCCGACAACGGGAAGGTCAACCTGCGCACGTACCGCTGGGAAGAGGCCGTCAAGGAGAAGGAGGAGGAGCCGCCGGGCCTGTGGTGACCCGCGCGGCGACCCGCTCGACCTCGGCGTCCACCTCGGGGTCCCGGGTCAGCGCGGCGGCCAGGCGCAGCTGCGGCAACGCCTCGGCGTGCCGACTCTGCCGGGACAGCGTGCGGCCCAGCAGCAGCCGGGTGTAGCCGTCGGACGGGTCGAGGTCGACCAGCGTGCGCAACACGACCTCGGCCCGGCCGAGCGCGGCGGACTGGAAGTGCGCCAGCGCCAGCTCGGTCAGCACCGTCCGGTCGGTCGGCACGCGCTCGGCCGCCTCCGCGAGGAAGCGCGCGGCACCGCTCGGGTCACCGGCGGCCCGGAACTCGCGCCCCTTGTCCAGCAGCTCCCGGACGTCGGTCAGCTCTCGGATGTCGGTCATCGTCAGACCTCCTCGTCCGCCGGGCTCACGTGCGGCACGTGGGTCCGGCCCAGTCGCCCGGCCTGGAAGTCCTCAATCGCGTCGAGGATCTCCCGGCGGGTGTTCATCACGAACGGCCCGTACCGGGCCACCGGCTCGTTCAGGGGCAGCCCGCCCAGGACGAGCACGTCCCAGGTGGTGTCGGCCCGCATGGTCACCGCCGACCCGTGCCCGAACACCGCCAACCGCCCTTCTTCCAGCGGACGCCGCTCCGCCCCGACGGTCCCCCGCCCGGACAGCACGTAGACCAGGGCGTTGAAGTCCTCCGGCCACGGCAGCGCGAGGCGGGCACCGGCGCTGAGCGTCGCGTGCAGGTAGGTGATCGGCGTGTAGGTCATGCCCGGTCCGCGGTAGCCCGCCACGTCGCCGGCGATCACCCGGACCAGCGCGCCACCGTCGTCGCTGGAGAGCAGGACGGCGTCACGCGCCTTGATGTCCTGGTAGCGCGGCGGGGTCCACTTGGCGGCCTTGGGCAGGTTCACCCAGAGCTGGACGCCGTGGAACAGGCCACCTTTGGCCACCATCTCCTGCGGCGGCAACTCGCTGTGCAGGACTCCGCTGCCGGCTGTCATCCATTGGGTCGCCCCATCGGTGATCAGACCGCCGCCACCGGTCGAGTCCTGGTGCTCGAAGGCCCCGTCGATCATGTAGGTGACGGTCTCGAACCCGCGGTGCGGGTGCCAGGGCGCACCCTTGGCCTCACCCGGCCCGTACTCGACGGCACCCATGTGGTCGAGCAGGAGGAAGGGGTCGGCCAGCGCGAGGTCCACGCCGGGGAAGGGCCGCCGGACCTGGAAGCCCTCACCCTCGAAGAACTTCTGCGCCTGGACCACCTTCCGCACCGGACGCCAGGCCGTGGCGGCTTCGGGCAGCTCGTGCAGGCGGGGCAGGGTCAGGGTGTCTGCGGTGATGGCGGGCATCACTGCCTCCTTCGGCGGGACCACCGGGCTCGGGGTCGCTCAGCCGGTCCAACCTTGTTGAAGGCTCAACTATTCCCACCCCACCGCAACCCACCAGGACCACCCACCCCGACCACCGGCGCGCGCAGCGCGTGCTTTTCGATGGGCTGCCGCGCGGCACCACCCTGCCTGGGCTTCTTGCTTGTGTCATCCCCGTATGGCCTGCCCGAAGGGCTACCACAGATTTCCCCGGGTGCAGCCGAAAGTTTTTGCGAGGAACGAGCAAAAAGTTTTAGCGGCACCCGGGGAAATCTGTGGTAGGCTCCGCCAGGCCATACGGGGATGGCACAAGCAAGAAGCCCCCGCCCTTTCTCTTGTGTCCATCCTTGGCGGCCTGCCCGCCGGCGAGGCTCTTTCTCTTTTCGCTTTTCGCTTTTCGCTTTTCGCTTTTCAAGATCTTCAAGCAGAACGCTTCGCTCTCAAGCCGAACGCGCTGCGCGCTCTCAAGATCAAAAGCGGCTGGGAGACCACCGATGGGGGGTGAAGGGCGTCGGTTCCCCCACCGCATGGCCTGGCGGAGCCAACCACAGATTTCCCGGGGTGCCGCTAAAACTTTTTGCTCGTTCCTCGCAAAAACTTTCGGCTGCACCCCGGGAAATCTGTGGTAGCCCTTCGGGCAGGCCATACGGTGGGGGAACCGAGGCCCTCCACTTGTGGTGCGACCACAGCGCGCTGCGCGCGCCGAAAAGCACGCGCTGCGCGCGTTGAAAAGCTGTTCGTGCGGTTTCTATGCGACGTCTTCCAGGCATCTGGCCTGGTAGTACCGCAACAGCACGGCCTCCACCACTCGTAGGTGGGCACCGATGGGGGCTGCCACCACGGCCGCGCCCGACTCCGCCACCGCGCGGTGGAACAGGCCCGGCGCGAGCAGCCACGACGCCACTGCCACCCGGCCCGGTGTGGCGGCGACCACGTCGGAGATGTGCGGCGACGCGGTGGCCGCGTAGCCGACCTGGACTGGGCCGCCGACGCGGCGGGACAGGGCCTGGGCCACCTTGCGGACCTCGCTCAGCGCTCGCTCGTCGGACGAGCCGGCCGCTGCCAGCACCACCGAGTCGCCGGGCTGCCAGCCGGCCTCCTCCAGCCGTGCGACCACGGCGGGCAGGAGAGCAGGGCCGATGGGCGCGGTCACGGTCACGTCGGGGTGGCCGGAGGCCGCGATCTGAGCGGGGATGTCCACCCGCACGTGGTACCCGGCCGCCAGGAAAGCCGGCACGACGACCGCCGGGCCGGGCACGTCCCGCAAAACAGCCGTCACGTCGGGCTGTCGGACATCGGCGTAAGCCACTCGCACCGGAACGCCGCCCAAGCGCGACCGCACCAGGGCAGCGATCTCCTCCACGACCACGGCACCGGCGGGGTCACGGGTGCCGTGCGCCACGAGAACCAACGTCATACCGCGACTCCAGCGGGGTCCATGGCCAATCGGTAGCCGCGCTTCACGACCGTCGTCACCATCCGGGGCTCGCCCAACGCCGTCCGCAGGCGGCCGATCGCGGTTTCCACCGCGTGTTCCTCGCCGCCGCTGGGCAGGGCCGCCAGCAGTTCGCGGCGGGACACGACCCGGCCGCGGGCCGCCGCCAGGACGCGCAGCACGGCCATCGGGGCGGGCGCGACCGGGCGGAGTTCGCCGTCCACCACGACCGCCTGGCCGCGCAGTTCGATGTCCCGGCCGGCGATGCGCAACCGGGTGGCGCGGGCGGGCAACGCCAAGGTCAGTTCGCGGGCGAGGGCACCGATCCGCGCCCTGGCGGGCTGGACGACGGGCACGCCGGCCGCGACCAACGGGCCGGCGGTGATCGAGCCGACCCCGACCACCAGCACATCGGACCTCAGGACGCCCACCAGCTCCTTGTACCGACCGGTCGCCGAGGCCATCTTGAGGAGGTTCGCCGCCGCCGGCGCGCTGGTGAAGGTCAGGGCGTCGACCTGACGAGCCAGGACCGCGTCCAGCAACCGGTCCAAGGGGCCGCTGTCCACCGGACCCGTCCACCGGTACACCGACACCGGCACGACCTCCGCCCCGGCCGCCTCCAGCGCGGACACGAAGTCGGGCAGCGGTTCGCCGTGCTGCTGCACCGCGATCCGCTTGCCCGCCACGCCCATCCGGATCAGGTGGTCCAGGAGCTCGGCGTTGCTCTCGCCCTCGGGGGACCACGCCTCGACCAGGCCCGCCGCCCGCACCGCACCGCGCGCCTTGGGGCCGCGGGCCATCACCTGCGCCCCGGACAAGCGGTTGAGCAGGCGCGCCGCCAGGCCCCAGCCCTCCGCCGCCTCCACCCAGCCCCGGAAGCCGATGCCGGTGGTGGCGACGACGACGTCCAGCGGCTGCTCGACCACCTCGCGGGTGGCGGCGAGCAGTTCGGCGTCGTCGGGCAGGGGCACGATCCGGATGGCCGGACCGTGCACCACCGTCGCGCCCTTGCGCTCGAGCAGCGCCGTCAGTTCGTCGGCCCGCCGGGCGGCGGTCACTCCGACCGTGTACCCGGCCAGCGGGGCGGCGTTCACGGGGACCCGACCTGGACGATCCCGTCGGCCACGCGGACCGGGTGGACCGGGACGGCGGTGGACGGGTCGTCCAGGCACTTGCCGGTGCTCAGCTCGAACGCCTGCTTGTAGACCGGCGACACCACCACCGGCACGCCGCCCCGGTCGCCGACGATGCCCCGGGACAGCACGGCGGCGCCGCTGAACGGGTCGATGTTGCCCAGCGCGTGCACCTGGCCGTCGTGGGTGAGGAAGACGGCGACCTGGGTGCCGTCGGGCAGCAGCGCGGCCACCCCGCGCTCCGGCTGCAACGCGCTCAACTCGCACACGGGTGTCATCGGACGACCTCCGGAATCCCCAACAGGACAGGAACCTTCTGACCGCGTTCCTCGCGGAAGGAAATCGTCGGGTCGGGCGTGCCGGGCGCGTTCACGAACGAGGTGAACCGGGCCAGCTTCTCCGGGTCCTCCAGCACGCCACGCCACTCGTCGGCGTAGTTGTCCACGTGCTTGGCCATCGCGGCCTCCAGGTCGGCGCAGATGCCGAGGCTGTCGTCCACGATCACCGCCTTCAGGTGGTCCAACCCGCCTTCGAGGCTCTCGATCCAGGTCGACGTGCGCTGCAACCGGTCCGCGGTGCGGATGTAGAACATCAGGAACCGGTCGATCAGCTTGATCAGCGTTTCGGTGTCCACATCGGACGCCAGCAGGTCGGCGTGCCGGGGCGTGAAGCCGCCGTTGCCGCCCACGTACAGGTTCCAGCCCTTCTCGGTGGCGATGATGCCGAAGTCCTTGCCGCGGGCCTCGGCGCACTCGCGCGCGCACCCGGACACGGCGGACTTGAGCTTGTGCGGCGACCGCAGACCCCGGTAGCGCAGCTCCAGCTCGATCGCCAGGCCCACCGAGTCCTGCACGCCGTAGCGGCACCACGTGGTGCCCACGCAGGACTTCACCGTGCGCAGCGCCTTGCCGTAGGCGTGGCCGGACTCGAAACCGGCGTCCACCAGCCGCTTCCAGATCTGCGGCAGCTGGTCCACGGTCGCGCCGAACAGGTCGATCCGCTGGCCGCCGGTGATCTTGGTGTACAGGCCGAAGTCCCGCGCCACCTCGCCGATGACGATGAGCTTCTCCGGCGTGATCTCGCCGCCGGGGATGCGCGGCACGACGGAGTAGGTGCCGTTGCGCTGGAGGTTGGCCAGGAAGCGGTCGTTGGTGTCCTGCAACACCGCCTGCTCGCCTTCCAGCACGTGCCCGTTGTCCAGCGACGCGAGGATGGAGGCGACGGCGGGCTTGCACAGGTCGCAGCCGCGCCCGCGGCCGTACCGGGAGATCAGCTCGGTGAAGGTGGTGATGCCGGTCACCCGCACGATCTCGAACAGCTCCGCGCGGGACTGCTCGAAGTGCTCGCACAGCGCCTTGGACTGCTCGACACCGCACTCCGACAGCAGCTTCTTCAGCATCGGCACGCACGAACCGCAGCCCGTGCCGGCCTTGGTGCACGCCTTGATGCCCGGCACGTCCACGGCCTCGCCGGTGGAGATGACGTCCACGATGTGCTGCTTGGTCACCGCGTGGCACGAGCACACCTGGGCGTCGTTGGGCAGCGACAGCTCCACGCCCCCGGCCGGCCCGATCAGCGACACCGGGTCGCCGGGCACGGGACGCCCGACCAGCGGGCGCAGCACCGGGTACTTCGACGCGTCGCCGACCAGGATGCCGCCCAGCAGCGTCTTCGCGTCGTCGGACACCACGACCTTGGCGTACGTCCCGGCGACGGCGTCGTTGACCACGACCTCCAGCGCGCCTTCGGTCTGGGCGTGCGCGTCGCCGAACGACGCCACGTCCACGCCCAGCAGCTTCAGCTTGGTCGAGGTGTCCGCGCCGGGGAACTCGGCGGTGCCGCCGAGCAGCCGGTCGGCCACCACCTCGGCCATCGAGTAGCCGGGGGCGACCAGGCCGTACACCACGCCGCCGATGTTGGCGCACTCGCCGATGGCGTAGATGTCGGGGTCCGAGGTCCGGCACGCCGAGTCCACGACGATGCCGCCGCGCTCGCCCACCGCCAGGTCGAACTCGCGGGCGAGCTGGTCGCGCGGCCGGATGCCCGCCGAGAACACGACGACGTCCAGGTCCAGCTCGGTGCCGTTGGACAGCTTGGCGATCAGGCGGTCGCCGTCGCGCTCGATGGAGGACGCCGACGTGCCGGTGTGCACGGTCAGGTCCAGCTTCTCCACCAGTCTGCGCAGCAGCCCGGCGCCGCCCTCGTCCACCTGCAACGGCATCAGGCGCGGGCCGAGTTCGACCACGTGCGGGGAGATCCCCATGCCGCGCAACGCGTTCGCGGCTTCGAGGCCGAGCAGGCCGCCACCGAGCACCATGCCCGCGTGCCGGCCGGACGAGTGCGCGCTCTCGACCGTGGCCCGGATCGCGTCCAGGTCCTCGATCGTGCGGTACACGTGGCACCCGGGCAGGTCGCGGCCGGGGACCGGCGGCACGAACGGCACCGACCCGGTGGCCAGCACCAGCGCGTCGTAGGACTGCGCCCGGCCGGACATGCTCCGGACGACCTTGTTGTCCCGGTCGATGTGCACGACCAGGTCGTTCAGGTTCAGCTCGACCATCGGGTCTTCGTGCGGCGCGAGGCTCAGCGTCTCCGCGTCCCAGGTGTCCACGTAGGACGACAGTGCGACACGGTCGTAGGCGGGACGCCCCTCCTCGGCGAACACGACGATCCGCCACTGGTCGGTCACGTCCTTCTCGCGCAGCGCCTGCACGAGACGGTGTCCGACCATGCCGTGACCGACGACAACCAGCGTTCGCGTCATGGGACCATTCCTTCCTCTTGCCCAGCTATGCTCACCGGGCACCGTGTCGTGACAAGGTCGCGAATGTTGCGCAGGTGTTAAAGCAGCCTCACGCCGCACGTCAGAGCGTCGTGCGCGTCACACCCTGCGCGTCACACACCCGCGTAGGCGAGGCTCGGGACCCGCGCGAAAACGCGCGTGCGCAGGTAGAACCACCAGGTGGTGGCCACGCAGAGCCCGTAGAACACCAGGAACGCGGTCAGGGCCGGGGTCAGCGTCTTGCTGCCCTCCAGCGAGAACTTGAACACCAGGTTGACCAGCACACCGCCGAAGGCGCCGATCGCGCCCGCGATGCCCACCACGGCCGCCGCCTGGCGCTTGGCCGACGCGGTCTCCTCCACCTGGGTGGCAAAGATGGCCGGGATCATCCGGTAGGTCGAGCCGTTGCCGACGCCCGCCAGCACGAACAGGGCGATGAACGAGCCGAAGAACAGCGGGAACGTCTTCGTGCTCACGCTCACCAGCACGCCCACCACACCGACCGCCATGCCCAGGAACACCGCCAGGGTCACCTTCGCGCCGCCGAACCGGTCCGACAGCCACCCGCCGAACGGCCGGCTCACCGACCCGATCAGGGCACCCAGGAACGCCAGCGCGACGAAGCCCTTGTACTCCACGAAGCTGAGCTTGATCAGCGACGGGAACGCGAACGAGTAGCCGATGAACGAGCCGAACGTGCCGATGTACAGGAACGACATCACCCACGTGTGCTTGTTCGACAGCGCCTTGCGGTAGGACGTGCCGTCCGGCTTGGCCTGGGTGAGGCTGTCCATCGCGAACCAGGCGCACGCGGTGGCGATGATGATGAACGGCATCCAGAACAGCGCCGCGTAGGCCAGGTGCACGCCCGTGCCGATGGTGATCACGATCGGCACCACCAGCTGCACCATCGCGACACCGAGGTTGCCGCCCGCCGCGTTCAGGCCCAGCGCCAGGCCCTTCTTGCCCTCCGGGTAGAAGAACGAGATGTTCGCCATGGAGGAGGAGAAGTTGCCGCCGCCGAAGCCCATGGTCGCCGCGGTGAGCAGGAAGAACCAGTACGGCGTGCCGGGGTTGGTGACGGCGATGATGAGCATGGTGGTCGGGACCAGCAGCAGGCCCGCGCTGATCGTGGTCCACGCCCGGCCGCCGAACCGGGGCACCGCGAAGGTGTAGGGGATGCGCAGCACCGCGCCGACCAGGTTCGGCACGATGAGCAGCCAGAAGGTCTGGCCGACGCTGAAGGAGAACCCGACCGAGCCCAGGCTCACCACGACGATGCTCATCAGGCTCCACACCGTGAAGCCCAGGTTCTCCGCCAGGATCGAGAAGATCAGGTTGCGGCGCGCCACCTTCTTCCCGCTGCGCTCCCAGAACTCCGCGTCCTCGGGGTTCCAGTCGTCGATCCACCGGCCGCGTCGTTTTGCCTGCGGCGCAAGGGTTTCGGTCTCAACCACCATGCTCATTGCGGCCTCCCAAGCTCGTGATGCGCAGACCGTAAGAACGGCCCGTTACCTCGGCGTGCGATCAGGTGTCGGGTGCGGCAACTCCGCCGCACATCAGACGGGCTGCGGCTGTGAGGCGGCGAGCCAGTCGACGATGCCACACACCGCGTCCTTGCAGCCCCCACACCCCGTGCTCGCCCGGGTCTTCTCCGCGATCGACGACACCGTGGTGGCACCGGCCCGCCAGGCGCTGACGATCTGTCCCTTGCTGACCGTGTTGCACCGGCACACCACCGCCGACGCGGGCAGGTCCGCCGGGCTGGCCTCGTTCTCCGCGGGCAGCGCGCGACCCAGCAGCAGCGCCAGCCGGTCCGTGGGCGCGGGCAGGCCGCGGTCGAACAGCTGCGTGATGGCCGCCGCCGCGTCCGGTGCGCCCAGGACGATGGCGCCGGTCACCTTGTCGTCGCGCAGCACCAGCTTCGCGTACCGGCCGCGCGCGGGGTCCTGGAAGCACAGGACTTCCGCGTCCGGGTCGTCCACCTCGCAGTGCACGTCGCCCAGGGCGGCCAGGTCGACGTCCCGGGCCTTGAGCCGGGTCACCACCGTGGTGCCCGAGTAGCGGGACGCGGGCGCGGTGCCGGTGACCAGGTCGGCGACCACGGCGGCCTGCTCCCACGCGGGCTGCACCAGGCCGGACACCGTGCCGACGTGCTGGGCGCAGTCGCCGATGGCGTGAACGCGCGGGTCGCTGGTGCGCAGGGCGTCGTCGACGAGGATGCCGCGGTCGACGGCGATGCCCGCCTCCGCGGCCAGCCCGGTCTCCGCCCGGACGCCCGCCGACACCACGACCAGCTCGGCGGGCACCTGCGTGCCGTCGTCCAGCAGGAGCCCGTCGCCGGGCAGGTATTTCGACGCCAGCGCGCCCAGCCGGAACTCGATGCCCAGCGATTCCAGCGTCTTCGCGAGCACCCGGCCCGCGCCGCGGTCGAGCTGGCGTTCCATCAGGTGCCCCACGGGGTGCACGACGGTCACCAGGCAGCCGCGCCCGGCCAGGCCGCGGGCGGCCTCCAGCCCGAGCAGACCGCCGCCGAGCACCGCGACCGGCGTGCCGGGCGAGGCCGCGTTCACGATCCGGGCGCAGTCGTCCAGGGACCGGAACGCCACCACGCCGGGCGCCAGGTCGCCGTTGCCGTCCAGCAGGCCCTCGGTCGGCGGCACCCACGAGCGTGCGCCCGTGGCCAGCACCAACGAGTCGTAGGGGACTTCCGTGTCGCCCACGTGCACGACCCGGCGGGTGCGGTCGATCTTGCTCACGCCGCCGCCCAGCCGCAGGTCCACGTGGTGCTTGGCGGCCCAGTCGGCGTCGTGCAGCCGCACGGCCTCCGGGGACAGCGACCCGGCGACCACGCTGGACAGCAGCACCCGGTTGTAGGCGGGGTGGGCCTCGTCGCCCAGGACGGTGACCGACACCCGCTCGGCGCGCGGGTCGCGCCTGCGGATCTCGTCGGCCAGGCGGGCACCGGCCATGCCGTAGCCCACGATGACAACGTTCCTGGTCATACCGACTCCAATCGGACGGCGCACACCTTGAACTCGGGCATCCGGCTGGTCGGGTCCAGCGCCGGGTTGGTCAGCAGGTTCGCGCGGCCCTCGCCGGCGAAGTGGAACGGCAGGAACACCACGTCCAGGCGCATGGACGGCACGCACCGCACCCGCGCCACCGTCCGGCCGCGCCGGGACACCACCGCGCCCAGCTCGCCTTCGCGCAGGCCGGCGCGGGTCGCGGTGTCCGGGTGGACCTCGACGTAGGCCTCGGGCTCGGCGTCGACCAGCTCCTTGACCAGCCGGGTCTGCGCGCCGGACTGGTAGTGCTGGAGGACGCGGCCGGTGGTGGCCTGCAACGGGTAGTCGGCGTCGGGCGCCTCCGCCGGTCCGCGGTGGTCCACGGGGATGAACCGGGCACGGCCGTCGGGGTGGGCGAAGCGGTCGAGGAACACCCGCGGGGTGCTCTTCTCGACCACCGGCCAGTGCAGGGCCTCGCCCGCGCGCAACCGGTCGTAGGTGACGCCGGAGTAGTCCGCGAGACCGCCCTTGGACGCGACCCGCAGCTCCTCGAACACCACCTCGGGCTCGACCGGGAACCGCTCGACCGGCTGACCCAGGCGGGTCGCGAGCCCCTGGAGCACCTCGAGGTCGCTGCGCACCCCCTCCGGGGCCCGCTGAGCGGCTTGGCGGAGCAGGATGCGGCCTTCGAGGTTGGTCATCGTGCCGCTCTCCTCGGCCCACTGCGTGATCGGCAGCACGACGTCGGCGATCGCGGCGGTCTCCGACAGCACCAGGTCGCACACCACGAGCAGGTCCAGCGCGCCCAGCCGGTCCACGACGTGCTGGGACCGGGGCGCGGAGACGACCAGGTTGCTGCCGAACACCAGCAGCGCCTTGGGGCCGTCCGGCTGGCCGAGGGCGTCGAGCAGCTCGTAGGCGGAGCGGCCGGGGCCGGGCAGGTCGTCCACGCCCCACACGTCCTGGATGTACGCGCGGGCGGCCGGGTCGTCGATCTTGCGGTAGCCGGGCAGCTGGTCGGCCTTCTGGCCGTGCTCGCGCCCGCCCTGGCCGTTGCCCTGGCCGGTCAGGCAGCCGTACCCCGAGCCGCGCCGACCGGGCAGGCCCAGCGCCAGCGCCAGGTTGATCCACGCCGACACGGTGTCCGCACCGCTGGCGTGCTGCTCGGTGCCGCGGCCGGTGAGCACGTAGGCGTTCTCCGCCTCGGCCAGGATGCGCACGGCGGCGCGCTGGTCGGCGACCGGGACACCGGTGACCCGCTCCACCCGCTCGGGCCACCAGGAGGCGGCGATGCGCCAGGCGTCGGCGAACCCGTTGGTGCGTTCGTCCAGGTAGTCCTGGTCCAGGTGGCCGTCCGCGACCGCGCAGTGCAGCAGGCCCAGGGCCAGCGCCAGGTCCGTGCCCGGCGCGGGGGCCAGGTGCAGGGTGGCCAGCTCGGCGGTGGCCGTGCGGCGCGGGTCCACGACGATCAGTTCCGCGCCCTTGAGGTGCTGCACGAACGGCGGCATCGTTTCGGCCGGGTTTCCGCCGACCAACAGCACCGCGTCCGCGTGGTCGAGGTCTGTTACGGGGAACGGCATGCCCCGGTCCAGCCCGAACGCCTTGGTGCCCGCCGCCGCCGCGCTGGACATGCAGAAGCGGCCGTTGTAGTCGATCTGGGAGGTGCCCAGGGCGACCCGGGCGAACTTGCCCAGCAGGTAGGACTTCTCGTTGGTCAGCCCACCGCCGCCGAACACGCCGACCGCGTCCGGCCCGTGCTCGGCGCGCAGTTCACGCAGCTTGGCGGCGACGAGATCAAGTGCCTCGTCCCACGTGGCCGGGTGCAGCGCGCCGTCGCGGCGCACCAGCGGCGTGGTCAGGCGCGCGGGCGAGGACAGCAGCTCGGCGGACGTCCAGCCCTTCTGGCACAGGCCGCCGCGGTTGGTCGGGAACTCCCGCGGCGACACCTTGCCCTGGGTCACGGACATCGCGCACTGGAGCGCGCAGTACGGGCAGTGGGTGTCGGTCACGGGGCCGACGGTAAGAACGCGCTGTTAACGGCGAACCGCAGAATGTTTCGTCCACGCGAACTTGCTCCGGCACCACGCGTGGACCGAGGGTGAGGTCACAGCAACGCGGTGACCCGGGTGGCCGTCCGTTCGAGCCCTACCAGCGACTGCGTGCTCGACAGCGGGTGCAGCGCGTGCACGGCGAGGCGGAAGAGTGTCGCTCGCAACAACACCTGCGGCCATTCCGCCAGGTGGGACCACCGCTGGACGAGGCCGTGATCCGCGCCACCCCAGGACAGGGCGTCCACCACGACGACCGCCGCGCCGTACTCGGCCGGCCGCCAGTAGGCGGTGAAGTCGATGATCGCGGGTGCCGCGTCCCCGGCGAACAGCACGTTGCCGAACAGGTCCCCGTGCACGACCTGCGGCTTGAGCTGGACGGGCTTGCGGTAGGCGGAGAGCAGTTCGAACAGCCGGCCGCCCAGGCTGGGGTCCAGGTCGGCCCGCTCCTCCTCCCAGGCGAGCCGGTCGGCCCTGGCGAACAGGTCGGTGCGGGCGTCCAGGAAGCGGGGCCGGGGCAGGTCGGCGGTGGCGGCGTGCAGCTTGACCGCGACCTCGACCACCTCGTCGTAGCGCGGCTCGGCCCGGCCGGACAGGTACTTGGTGGCGGCCCACCCGCCGACGACGTACCGCCCGTCGGTGGACCGCAGGGGTCTGGCGACGCGCAGGTTGTCCACGGAGAGCGTGTCGAGGGTCTTGGCGACCCACGTGGCCTCGGCCGGCTTGCCCGCGGGCCGGATCGCCGCGTCACCACACCGCCACACCGGGCCGGCGTCGATCAACTCCGGTTCGGCGTCACGCGCACCGAACGCGGCGCGCACGTGCGCCGGCGGCGGCTCGGGGGCTGGGCTCACGGCTGGGCACGCTACCCGTCGAGGCCTCGTGTTTGGTGGACCTCACGGGGGCTGTCGCGCGTGTGCACCCATCCGGCCTATCCGCACTTTTGCGGGTTCAGGGCAAATGCCGATGTGGGTTGCGTCACCCGTCCGGATGACGAACGGCCCCGATGGCGGTGTGCCACGGGGCCGTTCGTCATGTCGGTCAGTAGGTCGGGAGGCTGGTGTCCACCTCGCGCGCCCACGCCAGCACGCCGCCGCCGACGTGCACGGCGTCCTTGAAGCCCGCCTGGTGCAGCACCGCCAGCGCCTCGGCCGACCGCGCGCCGGACTTGCAGTGCAGCACGATCTGCTTGTCCTGCGGCAGCTCCGCGAACGCCTCACCCGACAGGATGCGGTCCTTCGGGATCAGCACCGAGCCCGGGATCTTCACGATCTCGTACTCGTGCGGCTCGCGGACGTCGATCAGGACGAAGTCGTCGCCGCTGTCCTGCTTCTGCTTGAGCTCCAGCGGGGTGATGGTGTTGCCCGCCGCCGCGTTCTGGGCCTCGTCGGAGACCACGCCGCAGAACGCCTCGTAGTCGATCAGCTCGGTGATCTTGACGCTCTCCGGGTCCTTGCGGATCTTGATGGTCCGGTAGGACATCTCCAGGGCGTCGTACACCATCAGCCGGCCCAGCAGCGGCTCGCCGATGCCGGTCAGCAGCTTGATCGCCTCGGTCACCATGATCGAGCCGATCGACGCGCACAGCACGCCCAGGACGCCACCCTCCGCGCAGGAGGGGACCATGCCGGGCGGCGGCGGCTCCGGGTAGAGGTCGCGGTAGTTCAGGCCCTGGCCGTTCGGGGCGTCCTCCCAGAACACGCTGACCTGGCCCTCGAACCGGAAGATCGAACCCCAGACGTACGGCTTGCCCAGCAGGACGGCCGCGTCGTTGACGAGGTAGCGGGTGGCGAAGTTGTCCGTGCCGTCGAGGATGAGGTCGTAGTCGCGGAAGATGTCGAGCACGTTCTCCGAGTTCAGGTGCGTCTGGTGGAGGTTCACCTTGACGTACGGGTTGATCTCGGCGATCGACTCGCGCGCGGACTCCGCCTTCGGCTTGCCGATGTCGGACTGGCCGTGGATGACCTGGCGCTGGAGGTTCGACTCGTCCACGGTGTCGAAGTCGACGATGCCGAGCGTGCCCACCCCGGCCGCGGCGAGGTAGAGCAGCGCCGGCGACCCGAGCCCGCCCGCCCCGACGACCAGGACCTTCGCGTTCTTCAGCCGCTTCTGCCCGTCCACCCCGACGTCCGGGATGATCAGGTGCCGGCTGTACCGCGCGACTTCCTCCTTGGTCAGCTCCGCTGCGGGCTCCACGAGCGGCGGAAGCGCCATCTGATCCTCCTCGACGAGACATGTCCTCTACCGATGGACAACACCAGACTGGACCACCGTCTTCCCGGATGGGAAGTCGTCCCATTGCGTGGACACGAAGCAACGGGTGCGTCCGCCGACCGGTATGGGGGGTGGATCGGCGCAGGCAGCGGGCGGCTCGGGCGGCGGCGGCTCGAGCGGGCGGCTCGAGCGGCTGGCTCGGCCGGGCGGCGGCTCGAGCGGGCGGGTCGGGCGAGTGGGAGGCGGCGGGCGGTGGCGTGGGTCAGCGGGGGGCGACCGGGAAGGCGTTCGGGGTGCAGGTCTTGCCGTCTGCGTCGACGACGCCGCGGTTGGAGATGTCGACCTCGTTCAGCCTCGCCACGTAGTCGTTCGCGACCCCGAAGGTCTGCTGCATCATCACGGGCGCGGGCTGGCCGTTCTCCTTGCAGCCCTCGTGCGGGTTCTTCAGGACGTGCCCGACCTCGTGGTTGATCGCGTACGTCCGGTACGACGCCAGGTCCGTGCTGAACGCCTTCGCGCCCCGCACCCACCGCGCCACGTTGATCACCACGCGGCTGGTCGGCGGGTGCCAGCACGACGTCTCGTACTGGATCTGGAACCCGCACAGCCCGTGCGTGGTGTTCGGCGTGGTCAGGCTGATGGTGAAGTCGACCGGGCCGCTGTCCACCCGTTGCATCGCGACCTGGCCGGTGCCGATCCAGCTGCGCGGGTCGGCCAGGATGCCGTCCACGGTCCGCGCGAACGCCTCCCGGTCGCCGCCGAAGTCGGCCGCGTCCACGCCGTCCTCGATGGCGATCGAGTACTTGTACAGCTTCCCCTGGCCGGCCTGGCCGGTCCCGCCGGGGATGACCTGCCACGTCCCGGCGCCCTGCTCGGAGTACTTGGGGCCGTCGGGCAGCTCGGCGGTCGGGATGTTGACCAGGTCGACCTTGGACGGCGGCGTCTCGGTGGCCACCGGCGGGCCCGAGGACGTGCGGGGGGCACCGGTCGCGCCGGTGGCTCCGGTCTGGTCCGCCTCGCCGACGCGTGACGGCGCGGCCGTGTCGAGGACGACCAGGGCGGTCAGGACGAGCAGCACGGGGACCGCGTAGATGCGCCAGCCGTAGTTCGCGACCAGGCCTTTCAGGCCGCGCTTGCGCTTGCGGCGGTGCCGGCCCGCCGGTTCCCAGGACGCGGTCAGCGGCTCGGCGGCGGTGCGCCGGGTGCCGCGCCGGTAGCGGTCTTCGGCGGGGGGTGCCGCCTCGCGCTCCTCGGACGTCCGGTTCACGGCGACCAGAGTGCCACAATCCCGACAACCCGGTGGACGCCGGTGCTCGTCCGCAGGTCACAGGTCTGAACCGATCTACCCCGACCTACCACTCCGCACCGCGCTCCCACATGCCGAGCACGGCCCGCGCGACCGTCACCGGCCGCTCCATCTGCGCCACGTGCCCGGTCCGCGGCAGCACCAGCAGCCGCCCGCGCGGCAGCAGCCGGGCCACCCGGGGCGCCTTGCGCGCGCTGACCAGCTTGTCCTGCGCGCCCCACACCACCAGCGTCGGCGCGGTGATCTTGGGCGGCAGCAGCCACATCGACTTCGACCGGGGCACCAGCCACAGCCGGAACAGCTCCATCGTGCTGCGGCCCAGCGCCTCGGGCGCCCACCGCTGCGCGGACCGCTCGGTGTACTCCTCGACCGACTGCTGGAACCGGTCGTCCGGCACCTGCGAGGGGTCCGCGAAGCACAGGTTGAGCATCTGCCGGGCGCGTTCCTCGGGCGTCACCAGCATCAGCTGGCGGCGCACCCGCGGACCGAGGATGGGCAGGAACGCCAGCGGCATCCGCCGGTCGGACACCCGGTTGAGCCGGGGCCGCAGGTCGGGTACGGCCGGTGAGATCAGGGTGAGCGTCTTCACCAGATCGGGTCGGGTCGCGGCCACGATCAGCGAGATCGCGCCGCCCATGGAGTTGCCGAACAGGTGGACCGGACCCACGCCGAGCCCTTCGACGAACCCCGCGACCACCTCGGCGTGCGTGGCCATGCCGAACGTGTACCCCGGGATCGGCTCGGACCGCCCGAACCCCGGCAGGTCCAGCGCGTGCCCGGACACGTGCTCGGACAGCTGGCCCGCGAGGTCGGTCCAGTTCGTCGCCGAACCGCCCAGGCCGTGCACGTAGACCGCGGTCTCCTCGGCCGGCCCGGGAGTGCGCCGGACGTGCACGCGGTGCCCCGCCACCTCGACGTAGTCACCAGGCCAGGGGCCGCTCGTTGTGTCCAGCGGAGGTAGCGGTGCGGAGGACAGGGGCACGTGGGTGATGGCGGGTCTGCTCGCCTCCAGGGTCTCGGTCACCCCACCAGGATGCCTGGTTGGACGTCCTATGAAACGGGAAGCTTTCCCGCAACGCTGCTACCAGCGAGTAAGGTTGCTCCCGACGAACCGGGGAGGCCACCCCCCGCCGGTTCCGCGATGTGAAGGTTGGCTGGAGGCACCATGACGGAGACGGCCCAGACCACGGTCGGGCACAACGGCGGCGCGGGTCGAGGGGTCCGCCTCCCACGCACCGCCCGGCGTGCCCAGTTGCTGGCCGCGGCGCAGGACGTGTTCGTGTCCAACGGCTACCACGCCGCCGCGATGGACGAGATCGCCGAGCGCGCGGGCGTGAGCAAGCCGGTGCTGTACCAGCACTTCCCGGGCAAGCTGGAGCTCTACATGGCGCTCCTGGAGTCCCACGTGGACGAGCTGGTGAACCGCGTGCGCGGCGCCCTGGCGTCCACGACGGACAACAAGCAGCGCGTGAAGGCGACGGTCGCGGCGTTCTACGACTTCGTGGACGGTGAGGGCCAGGCGTTCCGCATGGTCTTCGAGTCCGACCTGCGCGGCGAGCCGGCCGTGGCCCAGGCGGTGGAGCGGGCGACGACCGACAGCGTGGACGCGATCACCGAGACGATCACCGCCGACACCGGCCTGGACGAGGACCGGGCGCGGCTGCTCGCGGTCGGGCTCGTGGGTCTGTCCCAGGTGACCGCGCGCTCGTGGCTGGCCGACGACCGCAAGGTCCCCAAGGAGGACGCGGTCTCGCTGATCTCCAACCTGGCGTGGCGCGGCATCGGCGGCGGCTTCCCGCTCCAGCACTGAGCACGACAAGAGGGCCGGTCCCCCCGAGGACCGGCCCTCTTCGCGTTCACAGCAGCGCGGTGATGTGTGCTGTGACCTCTGCTGATCTCTCCAGCGGCAGCATGTGCCCCGCACCCGGGTAGATCACCAACTCCGTGCCCGGCAGCTCGTCCGCGATCGTGCGCGCGTGCCGCAGCGGGGTCAGCTTGTCCGCGCCACCCGCCAAGACCACGGACGGAATCCCGGCGAACTCCTTCAGCGCCTTCTTCCGGTCGTGCTCGTTCAACGACTCGCGGAACGCGACCATGGCCACCGGGTTGCACCGGCCCACCATCGCCGCCGTCGAGGCCACGTCCGCCCACGACGGCCGCTTGCCGAACAGCAGCCACCGCAGACCCGGCCGCAGCACCTCCGTGCGCTGCAACAGTTGCGCCCGCTTGAGCTTCGCGATCTGCCGGTTCGACGCGGCCTCGCCGGCGAGGAAGACCCGGCCCAGCAGGCCCGGCAGCCCGAGCGTCGAACCGGCCAGCTCACCGGACGAGGTCGCGACGAACACGACCCCGGCGACGCGGTCGAGCAGCGTGGGGTGCTGCTCGGCCAGCGCCATGAGCGTCATGCCGCCCATCGAGTGCCCCGCGAACACGATGCGCCCCTTCGGCACCCGTGCCGCCAGCAGCTCGGCCAGGTCGTCCGCGCACTGCGCGATGGTCGCCGTCTGCGCGGTGGCCGCCGCGGATCCGCCATGTCCGCGGTGGTCGTAGCGCAGCACCCGACCGGGCAGTGCGGGGGCGACGTGGTCCCACGACGTGTGGTCGAGGGTCCACCCGTGCACCAGCACGGTGGTCACGTCGGCGTCGCGCGGACCGGTGTCCACCACGTGCAGGGCGGTGCCGTCGGAGGTCACGAACCGGTGGTCCGGCTCCCAGGGCGCGCTCATCCGATGAGGAACGACCGGCGCCACGCGCGCATCCCCGGCTTGCCGACGAGACCGTTCTCGTCGAGGAACTCCATGATCCCCTTGCCCGCCCACTGGATCGTCTCGTGCCAGTGGGGGTTGCCCAGCGCCGCCTTGTGCGCCTCGTCCTTGTCCAGGCCGACCGCCGCGTACACCTCGGGGTTGATGATCGACCGGGTGACGAACATGGACGTGGTGGCCAGCAGCCACCGCTGGTAGGGCAGCTCCTTCTTGGTGATGGTCTGCATCCCGCGCACGACCTCCTCGCGGGCGAACCGCACGTGCCGGGCCTCTTCCAGCACGTGGATGCGGTTGACCATGCGCACCAGCGGCTGCACGGTCTCGTCGGCCATCGTCTCGCGCTGGAGCTTGTCCAGGATCTCCTCGGCGACCAGGATCGAGCCGTAGAGCGCGGGGCCGTAGCCGATCACCGGCAGGAGCTTCGCCAGGTGGTAGGTGTAGCGGCGGGGGCCGTAGGGCGGGCACCCGATGCGCTCGACCATGCGGGCGAACATCGTGGAGTGCCGGCACTCGTCGGCGACCTCGGTCAGCGCGTACTGCGCGTGCTTGGTCGTCGGGTCGGACCGGTAGACCTCCTTGAGCAGCATCTGCATCAGGAGGATCTCGAACCACAGGCCGACGCTGGCGACGCTGGCCACCTCGTGGCGGGACAGGTCGATGCGCTGCTCCTCGGACATCCGGTCCCACAGCGCGGTGCCGTAGAGGGAGCAGCGGTGCTCGGGCGTGTAGCGCAGGCCCTCGACCAGCGGCGCGGCCCAGTCGATGTCGACCTCGGGGTCGTAGAACTTGTCAGCCGAGGAGTTGAGCAGCCGCTCGGCGGTTTTCTCGCGGTCGGCGACTTTCAAGGTCCTCGTCATCGGGTCCCTCCCCGGCTCGGGATATCTGTGACTTGAGGTAACAGTTACTTCTGGTAGCGTGCGTCACATGGCTCGAACTGTCAAGGGCGGAACGGACGCACGCCGGGAGCGCTGGAAGGGGCACCGCGAGGCGCGCCGGGCCGAGTTCGTGGAGGCGACCATCCGCGCGGTCGCCGCACACGGCCCCGACGTGGGGATGGACGAGATCGCCGCGGAGGCGGGCGTCAGCAAGCCCGTGCTGTACCGGCACTTCGCCGACAAGTCCGACCTGTACCTGGCGGTCGGGCGGCGGGGCACCGAGCTGCTGATGGAGTCGATGGTCCCGGCCATCGCCGAGGACGGACCCATCCGCGCGCGCATCCGCCGGATCGTGGACTCCTACCTGACGGTCATCGAGGACAACCCGAACCTGTACCGGTTCGTCGTGCGCAAGTCCTTCGCCGACCGGCCGGTCGAGCAGGACGTCGTGCAGGAGGACAAGGAGCTGATCGCCGCCGCCCTGGCCCGGCTGCTCGGCGACTACCTGCGCGCGTTCGACATGGACTCCGGCGGCGCCGAGCCGTGGGCGCACGCCCTGGTCGGCATGGTGCAGAACGCGGG
Source organism: Saccharothrix variisporea (assembly GCF_003634995.1). GTDB lineage: Bacteria > Actinomycetota > Actinomycetes > Mycobacteriales > Pseudonocardiaceae > Actinosynnema > Actinosynnema variisporeum. The sequence continues at coordinate 4,285,205 of NZ_RBXR01000001.1, forward strand.
CGACTGGTGGCTGGACCGCCAGTCCATGACCCGGGCGAGCCTGAGCGACTACCTGACCACCATCATCTGGCACGCGATCGACGGGCTGCTCCGCTCCGCGGGCATCGAACTGGACCCGGACGCGCCGCTGACCACCGATTTCTCCACCGAGCCCGCGCGGCTGCGGCTCGTCAACGGCGAGGAGGCGTGATGTCCGAGGAGCACCACGAGGACGGGTACACCGGGGCGGCGGTGCTGGTGTTCGACCAGCGCGAGGTGCCGGTCGAAGTCGAGCTGCGCGGGTACTTCCAGCCCATCGACGGGCGGTACCACTGGTACGGCCGGGTCAAGGCGAACGAGCAGGTCACCGAGCTGGTGGAAGGCGGTGCGCGGACCGCGCTGCTGCGCACCCCGGACGGTTCGGCGACCGGCAAGCTGACCGACCCGGACCCGTGGTCGCGCTACCGGGTGGCGGGTATCTCGACCCCGCCCTTCCGTGTTTGATCGCGCCGCCTCCGGCGTCGCGGGCGAGGCCGCCTGAAGTCGGCCCATCGCGCCGGGTTTCCCACCGATCGGAAGAGCTGATCGGTGGGAAACCCGGCGCGACAGGCCGACGCGGCCTCGCCGTGGTGGCGACCACCCCACAACGACGAGAGGGGCACCCGCGGCGGGTGCCCCTCTCGTCGTTCGAAGCTGTTTTCAGTCCGCCACGAAGCCGACGCGGCGGCTGTCGCTCGGACCGATCTCCACGTACGCGATGCGCGCCGCGGGCACCACGAACCGGGCACCCTTCTGGTCGACCAGCGTGAGGTGACCGCTGCCCGCCTTCAGCGCGTCCGCGACCTGCGACTCCACCTCGTCGGGGGAAAGAGCGCTCGACACCACGAGCTCCCGCGGGCTGTCCGCGACGCCGACCCTGACCTCCACGCTGACCTCCGTACGCGCTGTGAACCTTCCGCGACCAACCCTAGCCGAGCCCGAGGGCCGTCATGCGGCGCGTGTGGCTCTGCTGGAGCCGCCGGAACAGCGCCGCGATGCCCGCGAGGTCACCCGATCCGCGCACGATCAGCTCGGCCAGCGGATCGCGCTCGGCCACCACGTACTGGGCCTGCGTCAACGCTTCCCCGAGCAGCCGGCGACCCCACAGGGTGAGCCGGTCCTTGACCTTCGGGTCGTTCTCGCACACCGCCCGGACTTCGCGCTCGGCGAACGCGGAGTGGCCCGTGTCGGCCAGCACGGCGAGCACCAGCTCCTTGGTCGGCTCGTCGTCGAGCCACTGGGCGACCTCGCGGTAGAAGTCCGCCGCGAGCCCGTCGCCGACGTAGGCCTTGACCAGCGACTCGTGCCACGACTTGGGCGCGGTCGAGGCGTGGAAGGCGTCGAAGCCCGCCACGAACGGGCGCATCGCGTCCTCGACCGAGTGACCGTGGGCGGCGAGGTACTTCTCGATCAACGCGTAGTGGCCGATCTCGGACGCCGCCATCGCCGACAGGTCCGCCCTACCGGCCAGCGTCGGCGCGGTCCGCGCGTCCTCGGCCATCCGGTCGAACGCCGACAGCTCGCCGTACGCGAGCGCGCCGAGGAGGTCGACCACACCCTCCGCCACCTGCCCGGACACCACCGTCTGCCCAGCCTCCGCCTCACCCATGCCGAGCAGCCTAGTCGGCACGATCGACGCGATCGGCGTAGTCGGCCGCGAGTGGTTTTCACAACACCGCAGGCGTGCAAGTCCGCAGGTACCCAGCCTGTTCCACCCCAATCGGCCTAAGCGCCGGGTAGACTCGCGCCTTGACGCCCGGCGCGGCGCGGCCCAGAAGGGGCTCGCAGCGGTGCCGCCGGCTGAAACTACGGCGGCACCGTGCCGCCCGGAGAGGGTGCGCGCATACCTCGCAGGCCCTCCCGCGCCACTGCCCGGCCGCTCCCCAACGGCCGAGAGGCGGCAGGCGTGGTCGAGCGGCCCGTACAGGCCGTGCGCGCTGGTACGAGAGAGGCGATCACCCTGACCGCGACGAACGAACGAACGCACCTCGATCCGGTGACCCTGGAGCACTCCGAGGCCGGAGTGCCCGAAGAGGACACCTCCCACCCGCTGGTCGCGAACGCGCCGGTCCGCACCGACTCCCCGACGTTCACCGAGATGGGTGTGCGCGAGGAGATCGTGCGGGCGCTGGCCGAGGCCGGCATCGAACGGGCCTTCGCCATCCAGGAGCTGACGCTCCCGCTGGCCCTGGCCGGTGACGACGTCATCGGGCAGGCCCGCACGGGCACCGGCAAGACCCTGGGGTTCGGCATCCCGCTGCTCCAGCGCATCACCGTCCCGGGTGATGGCACCCCGCAGGCGCTGGTCGTCGTGCCGACCCGCGAGCTGTGCCTGCAGGTCACCCACGACCTGACCGACGCGTCCAAGCACCTGGGCATCCGCGTGCTGGCCATCTACGGCGGCCGGCCCTACGAGCCGCAGATCGCGGCCCTGCGCAAGGGCGTGGACGTCGTCGTCGGCACCCCGGGCCGCCTGCTGGACCTGGCCGAGCAGCGCCACCTGGTGCTGGGCAAGGTCCGCGGCCTGGTGCTGGACGAGGCCGACGAGATGCTCGACCTGGGCTTCCTGCCCGACATCGAGCGCATCCTGCGCATGGTGCCCGACGAGCGGCAGACCATGCTGTTCTCGGCGACCATGCCCGGCCCGATCATCACGCTGGCCCGCACGTTCCTCAACCAGCCCACGCACGTCCGGGCCGAGGAGAACGACGCCGGCGCGATCCACGAGCGCACCGAGCAGTTCGTCTACCGCGCGCACGCGCTGGACAAGACCGAACTGCTGGCCCGCGCCCTCCAGGCCCGCGAGCGCGGCCTGTCCATGATCTTCGCCCGCACCAAGCGCACCGCGCAGAAGGTCGCCGACGAGCTGGTGGAACGCGGTTTCGCCGCCGCCGCCGTGCACGGCGACCTGGGCCAGGGCGCCCGCGAGCAGGCCCTGCGGGCGTTCCGCAGCGGCAAGATCGACGTGCTGGTGGCCACCGACGTGGCCGCGCGCGGCATCGACGTCGAGGGCGTCACGCACGTGATCAACTACCAGTGCCCCGAGGACGAGAAGACCTACGTGCACCGCATCGGCCGCACCGGCCGCGCGGGCCGCACGGGTGTCGCCGTCACGCTCGTGGACTGGGACGAGATCCCCCGCTGGAAGTCCATCAGCGACGCGCTGGGCCTGGACAAGCCGGAGCCGGTGGAGACGTACTCGACGTCGGACCACCTGTTCGCCGACCTGGACATCCCCGCGGGCTCCACCGGCCGCCTGCCGCTGGGCCTGCGCACCCGCGCCGGTCTGGCCGCCGAGGTCGAGGAGGACCTGAGCGGCGGCAAGGGCAAGTCCCGCAAGCGCCGTCGCCGCAGCTCGGGCTCCGGTTCGGGCTCCGCCTCCGGCTCGGGTGACACCCCGCAGGCCGAGGAGGCGGCGGAGGACACCACCCGCCCGCGCCGCTCCCGCACCCGCACCCGCCGTCGCGGCGGTGTCGTGGTGAACGGCGAGAACGACAGCGCGAGCTCGGACACCCCCGCCGAGCCCAAGTCCGAGCAGTCGGCCGAGAGCTCCTCGGACCGCCCCCGCCGCCGTCGCCGTCGCCGTTCGGGTGCGGAGACCGGCGGTTCCGCAGACGCCGTCTCGTCGGCAGACTGACGCCTTACACGGATCACCGGCCACGTGCGGCAGCATGTGGCCGGACAGATCACCCCACCGAAACGCAGCGGGAGCCGGGCAGTGGGTCAGCCGGAGCAGGCGGAGTCGAACGGTCAGGTCGCGGTGGACGCCACGACCGACGACGCACCCGCGGACGTCGCCGAGCACGAGACCGGGCACGCGCCCGCCGAGGACGTGCTGGGCGACGAGCCGACCCCACCGGTCGACGACGAACCCGTCCTGCCCGCCCGGTCGTGGCGGCGGCCCGGGGACTGGGTGGCGTTGACGCTGCTCGTCGTCGTGGTGCTGGCGGCGAGCCTGCTGGTGTGGACGTTCAGCGACGCCCGCAACACGGTGTCGCAGACGGGTCCGAGCCAGGTCACGCCGCTGCCGCCGGTGACGGTGCTGCCGCCGTCCATGGGCGAGGTGTGGCGCGCGCCCAGCGCCGCCACCCAGCAGCCGGTCAGCCTGGACTCGGTGGTCGTGACCGGTGACGGCGGCGAGGTCGTCGGCCGGGACGCGGTGACCGGCGACGTCCGCTGGCGCTACAGCCGCGACTGGCCGCTGTGCACGGTGAGCACGGCGTGGGGCCGGGTGTTCGCCCTGTACCGCAAGGACACCAACTGCTCGGAGCTGACCACGCTGGACGCGGCGTCGGGCAAGCGCGGCCCGCAGCGCAACGGCGACGCCGCCCTGGACAGCCGCCTGCTCAACGAGGGTTCGCACGTCCTGGCCACCGGCGAGACGTACTTCGAGGTCTACCGGCGCGACGACCTGGTCCGGTCGCTGGAGTACGGCACCCTGCGGGCCATCGTGAACCCCGGCAAGCAGCCCCGACCGGGCTGCCAGTACGGGTCGTTCGCGGTGACCGGCGGCAAGGTGGCGGTGATCGAGCGCTGCTACGCGCAGGACCCGTCGGACCGGTTGACCGTGCTCAAGCCCAACCCGGAGAAGTCCGACGAGCCGCAGGTGCTCAGCACGACCATCGTCGGCGTCAAGGGCGCGCGGGTGATCGCGGTCAGCGGCAACCGGGTGGCGGTGGCGGTGCCGGGCAAGGTGCAGGTGTTCGACACCGACTCGAGCAGCCTGATCGCGGAGTACCCGGTCGAGGTGACCGCGGCCGAGCTGGCGGGCGACCCGCCGGGCCGAGTGGTGCCCACGATGACCAGCACGGCGAACATCTACTGGTTCACCGGGTCGCGGACGGTGGCGCTGTCGCTGATCGACCTCAAGCCGGTGTGGTCCATGCCGTCGAAGGGTCCGGGCACGACGCTCGCCGGCCGGGCCCTGGTGCCGGTGCCGGGCGCGCTGGCGGTGGTGGACCAGGTCACCGGCCAGGAGGTGGGCCGCATCCCGGTCGACCGGGGCGGCTACGACGGCCCGGTCCTGATGGCCACCGAGGGCCCGTTCGTGCTGGAACAACGCGGGGACACCCTGGTCGCGCTCCGGTAGCCCGCCGAACTCGACCACGCGCGAGGGCGCTCGGTGCGGCACACTTCGAGGGGTGTACTCGCAGCTCAGCCCTCACCGCGCGCACCGGGTCGACCTGCCGGGCCGCTACGGCCCGGTAGCGGCGCTGCGCGCACCCGCCGCCGGCGTCGACCTGGGTGCGACGGCGCTGCTGGTGCCGGGTTACACGGGTTCCAAAGAGGATTTCGCACCGATGATCGACCCGATCTCGGACGCGGGCCTGGAGGTCGTGGCGATCGACCTGCCCGGCCAGTACGAGTCCGCCGGCCCGACCGCCGAGGCCGACTACCGCCCGGGTCCCCTGGGTGCGGCGCTGGCGGAACTGGTCGGCAAGCTCACCGCCGAGGGCCGCCGGGTCCTGCTGCTGGGCCACTCGTACGGCGGCCTGGTCGCCCGCGGCGCGGTGCTGGCGGGCGCCCCGATCACCGGCCTGGTCCTGCTGTCGTCGGGACCGTCCGAGCTGCCCCCGGGCGAACGCCGCACGGCCCTGGACTACGGCGAGATCACCATGCGCGAACAGGGCATCGAGGCGTCCCAGCAGCTCAACGAGGTCCGCGCCGCCCTGCACCCGAGGTGGTCGCTGATCCCGCAGGAGCTGAAGGACTTCTACCGCGAGCGCTTCCTCCGCTCCAGCCCGGCGGGCCTGCTCGGCATGGGCGACTCCCTGCGCACCGAGCCGGACCTGGTGGCCAAGCTGGCCCGAACCCTGCGCGCGACGTGCGTGCCGTGCCTGGTGGTGTGCGGTGAGCTGGACGACGCCTGGTCGGCGGCGGCCCAACGCGACATGGCCGAACGCCTGGACGCGGACTTCGCGGTGCTGAAGGGCGTCATGCACTCGCCGAACACCGAAGCCCCGAAGGAACTCCTGGCCACCCTGCTGCCGACTTGGCGAGCCTGGCTCTCCGCCTAGCCGATCTTCACGCGCGCAGCGCGGCCTCTTCGGCAGAGCCGGCGAGCGGCAGTCCACCCGCCTTGCCGGGTGGCAGTCCCCGGCGAAGCCGGCGAGTCGGCAGTCCACCGGAGGGGACACAACTCAACTCGGGCTTCTTGCTTTTGTCATCTCCGTATGGCCTGCCCGAAGGGCTACCACATTTTCCAGGGGTTGCAGCCGAAAGTTTTGCGAGGAACGAGCAAAAGTTTTAGCGGCAACCCCTGGAAAATGTGGTAGGCTCCGCCAGGCCATACGGAGATGACAAAAGCAAGAAGCCCCCGCCGTTGCAGTTGAGTCATCTTTGGTGGCCTGCCCGCCGGCGAGGCGCTTTTCGCTTTTAAGAGCTTTGAACCGGAACGCTTCGCTCTCAAGCCGAACGCGCTTCGCGCTGGTAAGCGCTGCGCGCTCGAAAGATCAAAAGATGAAAAGCGGCGCTCGCCGCGCGGCAGGCCGCCAGCGGGGGGTGAAGGGCGTCGGTTCCCCCGCCGTATGGCCTGGCGGAGCCAACCACAGATTTCCCCGGTGCCGCTAAACTTTTTTGCTCGTTCCTCACAAAAAAGTTCGGCTGCACCGGGGAAATCTGTGGTAGCCCTTCGGGCAGGCCATACGGCGGGGGAACCGAGGCCCTCCACCTGTGGTTGGGACCACGACACCGCGCGCTGCGCGCGCCGAAAAGCAGGCGCTGCGCACGGAAAGCGCCGAGGCCTAGACCGTGACCGCCACCAACGCGCCGACCAGCATGAACGGGCCGAAGGCGAGGGCGTCCCGCGTGGTGATCCGCCGCGCCGCCAACAGCACGACGCCCACGCCCGCCAGTAGCACGAACGCCAGCGCGCCGCCGAGCACCAGCTCCGGCCACCCCAGCCAGCCCAGCGCGAGCCCCAGCACCCCGGCCAGCTTCACGTCCCCCATCCCCACCCCGCCCGGCCGCAGGACCGCCAGCACCAGGTAGACCCCGCCCAGCGCCACACCACCCAGCACCGCACGGCCGAGCGCGGCCCAGTCCCCCGTCATCCCCAGCAACGCCACCACCACCGGGTACGCGGGCAGGGTCAGTCGGTCAGGTAGGCGTTCCACTGCCACATCGACCAGGGCCAGCACCACCCCCAGCACGCCGAGGAACGCAAACGCGGCCAGTTCCGGCCGACCGGCGAACCTGGCGGCCAGCAACGCCACCACGGCGGCGGTGAACCACTCCAGCCGCGGCCCCAGCGCCCGGCCGCAGCACCGCCCGGTCCAGCCGACCCGGCCGCCGCACACCGGGCACCCGCGGTCGGGTTCGCCGGCCGGTACCGCCAGTCGGTGCACCACCCCGCGTGCCACGGCACCGGCCGGCAGCCCGGCGATGGCACCGGAAACAGCCCACTCCACGTCCATGCGCGGGACGGTAAGCCCGGGAGGACGTTCGACGGAACGTGACGGCGGCAAGTCCGACCGGTCGGTGGCGGATGTCGGCCGATCGACCGACATGTCCTCCGGACCAGCGGTTCGTTACAGCTCTTCGCCCGATACCGCCGACCCGGCCCGCTCACGGAGAGTTTCCGCTGTCACAACCGCCCGGCGGCCTCTCCGCCGGCTCAACCCACCAGGAGACCGCCATGCTCACGGTGCTGCTGTTCGTGCGGAACTTCCTCGAAGACCGGCTGCCCAAGTCCGACCGCGGCGCCACCGCCGTGGAGTACGGCCTGATGGTGGCCCTGATCGCGGTGGCGATCATCGCGACGGTCACCGCGGTCGGCGACGAGCTGAACACCCTGTTCGAGGACGTGGTCGACGGCCTCAACGGCCCCTGACACCCGCCACCCCAGGACCCCGAGCCCGCCCGGACAGCCCCACCGGGCGGGCTCGACCCCATCCAGGGCTCGATCCGATCCAGCGGAGGTTCCCGCCATGCGCACCGACGACCGGGGTGCGGCGGCCGTCGAGTTCGCGCTGCTGCTCCCGATCCTCCTGCTCCTCGTCCTGGGCCTGGTCGACTTCGGCCGTGCGCTCAACGCCCAGGTCACGCTCACCCAGGCGGCCCGCGAGGGCGCGCGGGTGGCGGCGTTGAAGAAGCCGAACGTCGTCACCCGCACCCAGGACGCCGCCACCAACCTCGACGGCGTGGCGGTCACCGTCACGGCCTGTCCGACGCCGACGTCCCCGACCGCCGACGCGACCGTCACGGCGTCCTACACGTTCGAGTTCATCACCCCGGTCGGCGCGATCGCCGGGCTCTTCGGCGGCGGCGGTTTCGGCGACCCGATCACGTTGACCGCGCAGGGGGTCATGCCATGCGAAGCCTGAACAACGAGCGCGGCGCGATCGCGGTGCTCGTCGGCGTGCTCCTCGGTGGCGCGGCGCTGATCGGCATCGGCGCGCTGGTCGTGGACGCCGGTCGTCTCTACCAGGAACGGGCGGAGCTCCAGAACGGTGCGGACGCCGGTGCGCTCGCCGTCGCGCGCAGCTGCGCGGCGGGCACGTGCGACACGTCCAAAGCGGACACCTACGCCGACCTCAACGCCAAAGACGGCCTGTCCACAGTGGACACGGTCTGCGGCTCGGGTGGCACGTTGACCTCCTGCCCCGCCACCACGGGCGACATCACCGACTGCCCGGCGGCCCCCACCTCCGGCAAGTACGTGGACGTCCACACCTCCACCCTGACCGACACCGGCACGCTCCTCCCGCCCGACTTCTCCCGCTCCCTCCTGGGCAACGAGTCCTTCGAGGGCGCGGGGTCGAAGGCGTGCGCCCGTGCCGCCTGGGGACCGCCCGCGTCGGCCACCACGGTCGCCATGACCATCTCCTACTGCGAGTGGCAGCAGGCGACGGCGAGCGGCACGTCCTTCGCCCCGCCACCGCCGGCCGTCCCGCCGGTCAGCGCCGACCGGGTGCTCAAGCTGCACGACCCCAGCAAGCCCACGACCTGCCCAGGCGGTGCGGCGGGCGCTGACGGGCCGGGCATGTTCGGCTGGGTGGACGACGCAGACGGCGACTGCAAGGCGTTCGTCAGCGGCGGCACCTACAGCGCGGACACGGGCGTCTCGGCGGGCAAGTCCTGCCAGGCCGCGTTGGCGGAAGCGCAGGCCAACCGGACCGTCGTCTACGTCCCCGTCTACACGAGCGTGACGGGCACCGGCACCGGAGGCACCTACGCGCTCAAGGGCTTCGCCGCCTTCGTGGTCACCGGCTACTACCTGCCCAGCTTCAAGGCCTCCGACTGGCTCAACCCCAAGAACGACTGCAAGGGCGCGGAGAAGTGCGTCAACGGCTACTTCACCCAGGGCCTGCTGCCCTCCGCCGGGACCATCGGCGGCCCCGACCTGGGTGTCGACATCGTGCAGCTGACCGGCTGAGGAGAGATCACCCATGAAACGTCGCATGCTCGTCATCGGCCTCGCCGTCCTGCTCGCGGTCGTCGGCACGGTCGGGGTCCTGCTCTACGTGCGCGCCGCCGACGACCGCGCGTTGGCGGGCCGGGAAGCGGTCACCGTGCTGGTGGCCGGCAAGCGCATCCCGGCCGGCACGTCCGCCCGATCCGCCCAGGACGCCGGTCTGCTGCGCAGCGAGAAGATGCCCGCCGGGACCGTGCCGGAGGACGCGCTCAAGTCGACGGGCGAGGTCGGCGAACTGGTCGTCTCGTCGGACGTCTCCGCGGGCCAGCTGCTGGTGCGCCCCATGTTCGTCGCCGCCGCCCGGCTCACCGACGGCATCGAGATCCCCGAGGGCAAGATCGCCGTCACCGTGCCCGCCGAGGCGTGGCAGCGGGTCGGCGGCCTGGCCAAGCCGGGTGCGAAGGTCGCGATCTTCGACAGCTTCAACGTCCTGGAGTCCAAGCCGGGCAACACGCCCGCGGGCGACGGGCTGCAGAACCAGCACGACTACAACAAGGCGACCCGGCTGCTGCTGACCGATGTCGAGGTCCTCGCGGTGCAGCAGGAGAAGGCCACCGAGGAGGGCACGGTCGGCAAGGCGCTGGTGACCGTCGCCGTGGACCAGGCGGGCGCGGAGAAGCTCGTCCACGCCCAGCAGACCGGCGCGCTGTACCTGGCGCTGCTGGGTGAGAAACCCGACGTCAAGCCCGGCGCCGGGGTCGACAACCGTTCGGTGTTCGGAGGCTGAGGACGATGGCCATCCTGTGCGAGCGGCCCGAGCGGGCCGCGGACGTGATCGGCGGTATCGGCGGCGACGTCCGGACCGCGGGCGACCTGGCCGAGGCGAGCCGCCTGCTGCACGCCGACGGTGCCGAGACCCTGGTCGTGGTGGGTGCGGAGACCGACGCCGAGGAGGCGCTGGCGTTCGCGGCGCGGCTGCGCGTGGAACGGCCGGCGGTGGGCGTGGTGCTGGTGCGGCGCAAGGTGGACGTGGCGTTGCTGACCCGGGCGTTGCAGGCGGGGGTGCGCGAGGTCGTGCCCGCCGGGGACGTGACGGCGCTGTCCGTGGCGTGCGCGCGGTCGCGGGAGCTGTCGTGGCGGTTCACCGGCGGCCCGTCCGAGCCGGTGCGCGAGGGCCAGGTGGTGACGGTGTTCTCCGCCAAGGGCGGCTGCGGCAAGACCACGCTCGCGGTGAACCTCAGCGCGGTGCTCGCGGCGGGCGGGCAGCGCCGGGTGTGCCTGGTGGACCTGGACCTCGCGTTCGGCGACGTCGGGATCTCCCTCCAGCTCGACCCGGTGCGCACGATCGTGGACGGCCTGGGCATGGTCGGGCACCTCGACGAGCGCGGCGCGGGGTCGCTGCTCACCGAGGCCGGGCCGGGGTTCGCGGCCCTGCTCGCGCCGGTCGAGCCCGGTGACGCCGAGCGCATCCCCGCGCAGCTGGTCGCCGAGCTGCTGGTGGTGCTGCGGGGCATGTTCGACTACGTCGTGGTGGACACGCCGTCGCAGTTCAGCGAGCACGTGCTGGCCGCGATGGACGCCTCCGCGCACCACGTCCTGCTCACCACACCGGACGTGCCCGCGCTGAAGAACCTCCGCGTCACGCTGGACATGCTGGACCTGCTGTCCTACCGGCGGGACATCCGCTCGGTCGTGCTCAACCGGTCCGACGCGAAGGTGGGACTGTCCGAACAGGACGTGGAGCGCGTGGTGCGGGCCCCGATCACCGCGCGCGTGCCGTCCAGCCGGGACGTGCCGATCTCGACCAACCGGGGCGTGCCCATCACGGTGGCCACGCCCGCGCACCCGGTGAGCACGGCCATCGCCCGGTTCGCGCAGGCCAGGGTGCTGGGCGAGCCGGCCGCGCCGGCCCGGCGGTCCTGGCGCAAGCGGGGTGCGGCATGAGCCTCACCGACCGCCTGGCGCAGAGCAGGCCCACCCCCGGCGCACCGGTGACCCCGCGCCGCGCCACCCGCCACGCCGACCCGTTCGGCGCGATCAAGCGCAGTGTCCACCTGGGACTGGTGGACGCGCTCGGCCCGTCGCTCTACGACGCCCACCTGGACCAGGGCGAGCTGGAGCGGCGGGTCCGGCAGACCCTCCAGACCGTGCTGGAACGCGACGAGACGCCGCTGACCGGCGCGGACCGCACCCGCATCGCGCAGGAGGTGGCCGACGAGATCCTGGGCCACGGCCCGCTGGAGCCCTACCTGCGCGACCCGGACGTCTCCGAGATCATGGTCAACGGCCACGACCAGGTCTACGTGGAGCGCGCGGGCCGGCTGGAGCCGGTGGACGCCGCGTTCACCGACGAGAGCCACCTGCGGCGCACCATCGACAAGATCGTCGCCGGGGTCGGCCGCCGCGTGGACGAGGCCAGCCCGATGGTGGACGCCCGCCTGCGCGACGGCAGCCGCGTCAACGCCGTGGTGCCGCCGATCGCCCTGGACGGCTCGCTGCTGACCATCCGCAAGTTCGCCACCGACCCGTTCACCGTGACCGACCTGATCGGCTTCGGCACGCTGACGCCGCAGGTCGCGGCCGTGCTGGAGGCGTGCGTGCGGGGCCGGCTCAACGTCCTGATCGGCGGCGGCACCGGCTCGGGCAAGACCACGAGCCTCAACGTGCTGTCGTCGTTCGTGCCGGCCGACGAGCGGATCGTCACCATCGAGGACGCCGCCGAACTGCAACTGCGGCAGGACCACGTGCTGCGGTTGGAGGCCCGGCCGCCGAACGTGGAGAGCCGGGGCGAGATCGCCGTGCGGGACCTGGTCCGCAACGCCCTGCGGATGCGGCCGGACCGGATCATCATCGGCGAGGTCCGCGACGGCGCGGCGCTGGACATGTTGCAGGCGATGAACACCGGCCACGACGGCTCGATCACCACCGTGCACAGCAACTCGCCCCGGGACTCGTTGGCGCGCTTGGAGACCATGGTGCTGATGGCGGGCGTGGACCTGCCGCAGCGCGCGATCCGGGAGCAGATGGCGTCGGCGATCGACCTGATCGTGCACCAGTCGCGGCTCAAGGACGGCACCCGGCGGATCACGCACGTGACCGAGGTGGTCGGCATGGAGGGCGAAGTCGTCACCCTCCAGGACCTGTTCCTGTTCGACTTCCACGCCGGGGTGGACGAGCACGGCGTGTACCGGGGCGCGTTGCGGGGCACGGGGTTGCGGCCCCGGTTCGCCGAGCGGCTGGCCGACCGGGGTGTGCACCTGCCGCCCGGGACGTTCGCCGGCGGGGAGTTCCTGCGATGAGCCCGGGGCTGCTGGTGCGTCTGGTGCTGGGCGCGGTGCTCGCCGTCGCGGGCCTCGCGTTCTGGGGCACCGCTCGGGCCGACGAGGTGGCGGTGTCGTCGGTGGAAGCCTCGCCCGGCCGGGTCACCTTCGCGCTGACCACGCCGAACCTGGCCGCCGACGCGGTCGAGGTGCGCGCCGGCGACGTGCCGCTGACCGCCCGCGTCACTTCCGCCGACCGCCACGACGCCGACCTGCCGACCCGGGCCGTGGTGCTGGTCGTGGACACCAGCGGGTCGATGGCGGGTGAGCGCATCGCCACCGCCCGCCAGGCCGCGCTGGGCTACGCGAGCAGCGTGCCGGCGGACGTGCGCGTCGGACTGGTCGCGTTCGCCGACTCCCCCGCCCTCCTGGTCGCGCCGACCACCGACCGCGCGGCCCTCGCCGCAGCGCTGGACACCCCGCGCGCCAACGGGAACACCGCGCTGTACGACGCGCTGCCGGTGGCCGTGGCCGCGTTGGACGGCATCGCCCAGCCCCGGCTGGTCGTGCTGTCCGACGGGCAGGACACGTCCAGCCGCACCCAGCTCGACGCCGCCACCGCCCTGCTCGCGGGCCGACCCGTGCCCGCCGACGTCGTGGCGCTGGCCTCCGACGACCCGGCGCTGGGCCGGATCGCGGCGGCGGGCGGCGGGAAGGTGCTCGCGGCGGCCGAGGCGGCCGACCTGGCCGAGGCGTTCGCCGCCGCCGCGCGGACGTTCACCCACCGCGTGGCGGTCGAGGTGGCGGTGCCGGACTCGCTCGCGGGCCGGACCGCCGACCTCACCGTGGTGGCGTCCGCCGGGTCGTCGTCGGTGACCGCGACCGTGCCGGTGGCGTTCGCCGCACTGCCCGCCGCACCGGCGGGACCGACCGCGCCGGCCTGGTCGCTGGAGCTGTGGCTGCTGGTCATCGGCACGTTCACGGCGTTCCTGGTGGCGGCCGTGCTGCTGTTCGGGCTGGTGGGCCGCAAGGAGACCCGTGACCTCGACGACCGGATCGGGCAGTACGGCCGCTCCCGGCCCGCCCCGGAGCACGAGCAGAGCCAGGTGGCGCGCGGCGCGCTGACCGTGACCGACAACCTGCTGGGCGGCAGGGCCGAGGCCATCGCCGCCCGGCTGGACCTCGCGGGCATGGCGATCGGCGCGTCGGAGTGGGCGTTGCTGCGGCTGTGCGGGGCGGTCGTGCTCGGCGTGGTGACCGCGTTGCTGGTGGGCAACCCGTGGCTCGGCGGCCCGCTCGGCGCGCTGGCCGCGGTGCTGGGCACGCACCTGTACGTGAGCTTCCGGATCGGCCGGCGGCGGTCGGCGTTCCGGGACCAGCTGCCGGACGTGCTGCAACTGGTCGCCGGGTCGCTCCAGTCCGGCTTCTCGCTGGCGCAGGCGCTGGACGCGGTGGTGCGGGACGACACCCAGCCGGCGGCGGGCGAGGTGGCCCGCGCGCTGGCCGAGACCCGGGTCGGGGTCGACCTGACCGACGCGCTCGACCGGGTCGCCGACCGGATGACCAGCACGGACCTGAAGTGGATCGTGATGGCCGTGCGCATCCAGCGGTCGGTCGGCGGCAACCTCGCCGAGGTGCTGCTGACCACCGTGGCGACCATGCGGGACCGGGCGCAGACCCGCCGGCAGGTCCACGCGCTCAGCGCCGAGGGCAGGCTGTCGGCCTACATCCTCGTCGCGCTGCCCATCGCGCTGGCGACGTGGCTGGTGCTGACCCGCTACGAGTACATGCGCCCGCTGTTCACCACCGCGATCGGCTGGGTGCTGGTCGGCGGCGCGACCGTGATGGTGGGACTGGGCGCCCTGTGGATGCGCAAGCTCGTGCGCGTGGAGGTGTGACATGGTGCTGCTGCTGGGTGCGCTCGCCGCGCTGGTCCTCGCGATCGTCCTGGGCGCGGTAGCCCTCGCCGGTGGCCCGTCGGGACGCGGCGGCGTCGCGGGCGCCCTGACCGCGATCGAGCACGGCTACTCCCGCACCGCGCCCGAGCAGCCGCCGGCGAAGCGGTCCTTCGAGACCGCGCCCGGCTGGCTGCGGGCGATGGTGCTGCGGCTGTCCCCTTCGGGCGTCGAGGCGACCTTGCAGCGCCGGCTGGACCTGGCGGGCAACCCGCCCGCGTGGACACCGGAGCGTGTGCTGGCGGTGAAGGGCTTCGGGCTGTTCGCGGTGGCCGGGCTGGGCGTGCTGCTCGGGTCCGGGAGCCTGGGCACGGTGCTGCTGTACGGGGCGGGCGGAGCGGTGGCCGGGTTCTTCCTGCCGGACGTGCTGCTGCTCAACGCGGGCCAGAAGCGGCAGGCGAAGATCCGCGACGCCCTCCCCGACGCGCTGGACATGCTCACCGTGTGCGTCGAGGCCGGCCTGGGCTTCGACGCGGCGCTGGCGCAGGTCGCGCGGAACACGCGCGGTCCGCTGGCCGCCGAGTTCGCCCGCGTGCTCCAGGAGACCCAGCTCGGCACGTCCCGCACGCAGGCCCTGCGCGCCACCGCCGAGCGGACCACGGTGGCCGAGCTGCGCACGTTCGTGTCGGCCCTCGTGCAGGCGGGCGAGCTGGGCGTGCCGATCGGCCGGGTGCTGCGCGAGCAGGCCAGGGGGATGCGCGTGCGGCGGCGGCAGCGGGCCGAGGAGCAGGCGCAGAAGGTGCCGGTGAAGATCCTGTTCCCGCTGGTGGTGTGCCTGTTCCCGGCGATCTTCGTGGTCATCCTGGGTCCAGGGGCGATCAGCATCATGCGGTCCCTGTTCTGACCCCGGTCCAGTGAGGACTTTCGACCCCATTCGGGTGAGCTGTGTAACTTCCCGCGGTACTCCGATCGACGTAGCGGTTGACCCTTCACATGACGGACCGTGACGTCCGGCAGGAGGAACCATGGCGATCCGCGTCGTCGTAGTCGACGGTCACACGCTCACCCGGTTCGGTCTGCGCACGCTGACCGCCACCGCCCCCGACATCGAGATCGCCGCCGAGGCGACCACGGCCGCCACCGCCCCCGCCGTCGTCGCCGCGCACACCCCGGACGTCGTCACCATCGACGTCGCCCTCCCGGACGGCGACGGCCTGCGCCTGGCCCGAGACCTGCGCGACCGCCGCGACGACCTGGGCATCGTCATGCTGACCTCGCTCGGCGAGGACGACGTGCTGTTCCGGGCACTGGAAACCGGGACGTCCGCCTTCGTCGCGAAGACCGCACCGGTGGAGGAGGTGCTGGCGGCGATCCGGCACGCGTCAGTCGCCGCCGGCTCGTTCACGGCATCGGGCTTGGCAGGCGCACTGGCCCGCAGACGCACCACCGACGACCGGTTCGCCCTGAGCCCACGCGAACGCGAGGTGCTGACGCTCTTGCGCGACGGCACGTCCATCCCGTCCATCGCGCGCTCTCTGTACGTGAGCCAGTCGACGGCCAAGACCTACGTGTCCCGCCTGTACGAGAAGCTGGGCGCGTCCAACCGCTCACAGGCCCTGATGGCCGCCCTGCGCGCCGGCCTCATCCGCACCGAACAGCCCCACGCGTCCTAGCCCTCCCCCGGCGCATCTCGCCACCGGCGGGGACGTGGGTGACCGGCGCGCTGTTCGGGGCGTTCGCGCTGTTCGGGGCGTTCGCGCTGTTCGGGGCGTTCACGAGGCTTGATGCCTGGCCAGTGGTGTCCCGGACTGTCCCGGACGGCGGTTCCGTTGTGTTCGGACACGTGGACGGTTGTCATCGGCGGTGATCCCGCTGCCGCTGTTTCGGGGCCGACAGGGGTTCCGACGGCGGCGGGGCGAGGGGGATGACCCATGCCGCAGAAACCGGCATCAGCGGTCGGGCGGAAGCCGGCCGTGCCACCGGACGACGGGAGGGGATCGCGGCCCGTGTCGCGCACCCGGTGGATGGGAATCGCGTTGATGTTCACCTCGGCGGCGGCGGTGGCCGCCGTCGCCTACGCCGTGGGGGTCTCGCACGGGGCCGGGGAAGCCCGCGTCGCGCCGGACACCGCGCCGCCGGTGACGCACGAGCAACCGTTGGTCGAGGACGAGTTCGACACGGCCGATCCGGTAGAGCCCGCCGAACCGCCGGTAGTCGCGCCGGAGGAGACGGCGTCCTCGGAGGAGACGGCGTCCTCGGAGCCGGTCGTCGTCGAGGTGCCCGTACCGGTGGAGGTGCCGGTGGAGGTGCCCGTGCCGGTGGAGGTGCCGGTACTCGTCGAGGTTCCGGTCGAGGTGCCTGTTCCGGTCGAGGTGTCCGTTCCGGTGGTGGCCGACGTGGTTGCCGATGTGGTCGACCCGGTGGCGGAGGTCGCGTCCGAGCCGGTGCACATCGAGGCCCCGGCGTCGGCAGGGCTGTCGGACTCCGGGCTGTCGGACACCGGGCTGTCGTCCGCGGGTGGTGCGGACGTCGCGTCCGCTCCGGAGGCCTGGTTCGGCCGGCACGATCAGGACCCGGACACGGTGGAGCTGCGGAGCCCGTACACGCCGGACAAGGTGACGGAGTTCGGCGCGCGGTCCGTGGTCGGACACCGGTCGCCAATCGGACATTGGTCGCCGGTCGAACACCGGTCGCCGGTCGAACACTGGTCGCCGGTCGGACGTGGGCCGTCCGAGCCGCTGCGGATCCTGGACCGCGGTGGGATCGACCCCGGGCTGGTCCCGGTCGGGTCCCCGGATTCCCCGCGGGCCGCGTTCGTGGAGCTGGGCCGATGAGGGCGGTCCTGCGCCGATGGGCGATCCGGTTGCCGATCGCGGCGGTGGTCGCGGCCCTCGCGTTCGGTGGTCTCGCGGAAGGCATCACCACCGCCACCGCGCACGCCGACCCGTACGTCGGCAAGAACCGCAACACCGACGACCCCGACCCGTACGTGGGCAAGCACCGCCAGGGCGGCAAGCACCGCAAGCCCGGCGCGCAGAAGGTCTGGCCGTGGGGCGCGCCCACCGGCGACCACGCCAAAGACGGCCGCTACGTGCGTGCGAAGAACAAGGTCACCGGCATGATCCTCGAAGTGTGGGTGCCCTACGACACCGCGATGAACGACAAGGAGGCCAAGAAGATCGCGCGGTGTTTCGTCAACTGCGTGGCGCGGAAGTTCATCGAGAGCGACGACCCGACTCCGAGCGGTTCGACGCTGGCCAAGTGGGGCGCGGAGTGCGCGGCGAAGTGCCGGGCGGACTACCTGGCGCGCAAGGCGGAGAAGGGTGACGACGACGGCGGCACCGGTGGCACGCCCGCCAAACCGGCCCCCAAGGGCCCGAAGAGCCCGCCGAAGAACCCGTCGGTCGGCAAGGTCGTCGCGAAGCCGGTGGTGCCGAAGGGCAGGTCGGGCCGGGTGAGCGTGCTCGCGCCGCTCGCCGAGGCGGTGGCGCAGGACAACGCCGGACGCGTCGAACGCAAGCAGGCCGAGCTCTACGAGCGGGCGTTGCGCGATCCGAAGCTCCGCAAGGAGATCATCGCCGACTACAACCGCCTGAAGGACAACTCGCCGCTCGACGACCTGGTCCGCGACTTCCAGAACGGCGGGAAGGGCTTCAACCAGAACGACACGATGGCCATCGGCAAGAAGCTGGTCGAGGCCCAGAAGGGCATGGACAAGGCGAAGAAGGCCGCGGACACGTCCAACGCCGACCCCTCGTACCGACACGCGCGCAAGGTCTGCAACGGCTACGACACGTGCGTCCGCGACGTCACCGACAAGAACCGCAAGAAGGTCGCCGACGCCGCCAAGAAGGCGAAGAAGTCCAACGACGACCCGGTCTACCAACACGCGCGCAGCGTCTGCGGCGGCTACGACACGTGCGTCCGCGACGTGACCAGGAAGAACCGCAAGAACATCGCCGACGCCGAGAAGAAGGCCAAGAAGTCCAACGCCGACCCGGCCTACCTCCAGGCTCGGCGTGAGTGCGGCGGCTACGACACCTGCGTCAAGCAGCGCGTGAAGAAGCTGCGCGAGCAGGCCGCGAAGCCGACGACCCGCGGTACGCCGACGGGGAAGCCCGCGAAGCAACCCAAGAAGGAGCGGGTGGACAAGGAAGACAAGCACTACGGCAAGCAGGCCACCAAGAAGTAGGGGGTGGCCGAACCCTTCCCGATGTCGGTCCGATGCCGGGAAGGCGGGATCGTCTGGGCCGATCGGCGACAGCGCCGCCTTCCCGCATCAACTGGTGGCACCAGGCTGAGCACCGACAGGCGGGGTGCGCCGACGGCCACACCAGCCGGAGGCGGAAACGCCTGGTCACCTGTGCGCGCCGCGAACCGCGAGGGCGACCTTCAGGCCGGCACTGCCTAAGCCCACCAGTAGACCCACAGCACCAGCGCCCCGACAACGAGCACGGCCAGGCTCGCGCCGGCGGCCACCCACCGCCGGGCCCGGTCGGCGACGACCTGCGCGCCGACCGCCAGCGCGCCCGCCACGACGTGACCGATCACCATGTCGAGGCCCGGCCCGTGCAGGCCGCGCGTGCCCGCGTAGATCTGGACGCCCAGCAGTGCCAACGCGAGCAGCACGAGACCCACGGCCACCGCGCCGCCGGCGCCGCGCCACACCCTCAGCAGCCGCGGCTCGGTCTCCACCTGTGTCACGTGTCTCCCTACGGCGCGAGCAGCGCCCACGGATCGAGTGTCGGCGCCGCCTGCTGCCCTTCCGGGCAGCTGCGGCGGAAGTCGCACCAGGTGCACTGGTTGCCGGTGCGGGGCGGGAACAGGATCTCCGGGTCGCCGCCCGCGGCGAGGGTGTCGCTCGCGAGTCCCAGCTCGTCCGCGGCCTCCTCGGCGCGCGAGACGTGTCGGGCCAGGCTCTCCTCGGTGTGCTCCCACACCGCGACCGTGCCGGTGGGCAGGTGGTGCAGCTCCACCCGGCGGCACGGCTTGCGCAAGGTACGCCGTGCGGCGAGCGCGTACAAGGCCAGGGCTTGCGACCCGCGGGCGTCGTCGACGGTCAGGGCGTGCCGCCCGGTCTTGTAGTCGACGATCACCAGCTCGCCGTCCCGCAGGTCGATCCGGTCCACCCGGCCTTCGGCGACGATCTTCTGCGTGGGCGTGGACACCCACCGCTCGATCCCGACGGGCTCGATGGAGGTGTCGAGCCGCTCGACGTAGTCGCGCACCCACCCCTCGGCCCGCGTGCGGTAGACGGCGGCCTGCTCGGCGTCCCGGAAGCCCTCGTCCTTCCACTGCCGGTGCAGCAGCGCCACGGCGTGCTCGGGGGTCCGCTTCTCGACGGGCTGGTCGAACAGGGCCTTGAGGGCGTTGTGGACCACCGCGCCCAGCGTGTTGTGGGCCCAGGCCCCGCCCCGGGGCGGTGTGGGGCGGTCGAGGTAGGCCATGCGGAACCGCCGCGGGCAGTCGGCCCACGTGGCGAGCTTGGCCGGCGTGACCTTCACCAGCCGCTTCGGCATGACCCCGAAGTCGAACCCCAACTGATCCACGGTCCCAAACCTACCGAGGACCCCCGACACTCCGGGCACGGCACCACACGCCCGGCCCAGCGACCGCCTCAGCCGACCAGGACCTTGCAGCCGGTGGCGCGCTCGGCCAGGGCGTCCAGCACCTCCGGCGACGTGGTCTCCGCGCCGAGCTTGACCGTCTTGTTGGTCCCGTGGTAGTCCGAGGACCCCGTCACCAGCAGCCCCAGCTCGCCCGCCAGCCCGCGCAGCCGGGCCCGGGTCGCCGGGTCGTGGTCGGGGTGGTCCACCTCGACGCCGCCCAGCCCCAGGGCCGCCAGGTCGGCCACCACCTGCTCGGACACGATCGGTCCCCGCGAGGACGCGAACGGGTGGGCCAGCACGGTCACCCCGCCCGCCTCGCGGATCATCTCGATGGCCCGTGCGACCGGGGTGTCCGTCCGCGGCACGTAGTAGCGCCCGCCCGTCAGGTAGCGGGCGAAGGCCTCGTCCACCGACGACACCACCCCGGCCCGGATGAGCGCCATCGCGAGGTGTGGTCGGCCCGCCGGCGCGTCGGCCGGCATGGACGCCATCAGCTCGTCCGGGTCGATGGGGAACCCGTCCTCCACCATGTGGTGCGCCATCTTGCGCAGGCGCTGCCGCCGTTCGAAGCGCAGCCGCAGCTGCTCCTCGACCAGGGCCGGCGAGGTCGGGTCGTACAGGTAGGCCAGCAGGTGGACGGTGATCGTCCGCCCGGCGCCGTTGTCGGACGCGCAGGACAGCTCCGCGCCCCGCACCAGCTTGAGGCCCGGAGGCAGCGCTTGCGCCGCCTCCGTCCAGCCGGCTGCGGTGTCGTGGTCCGTCAGCGCGACCGCGGACAGGCCGGCAGCCGCCGCGGCGGCCACCAGTCGCGCGGGCGTGTCGGTCCCGTCGGACTCGGTCGAGTGGGTGTGCAGGTCGATGCGCACCCACCCAGTCTGACCTACGGCACCATCTTCTTACCGCGCGCCGCCCGCTGCGCCTTGATCATCGAGAACCGCTCGGCCTGCGCCTTCTTGTCGCCGAAGGTCAGCTCCGAGATGGCGTCGTAGACCTCCTCGGGGTTCGGCAGGTACTCGATCCGGTTCAACGCCTGGATCTGACCGGCCGACTCCACGATCAGGGTGCCGAAGCCGAACATGCGCCCGAGCACCGACCGCTCGTAGGTGAGGTCGGTGACCTTGCTGATCGGCATCATGGCGACCTTGGTCTCGAAGACCCCCGAGGAGATCATGAACCGCTTGTCGGTGACGACGATGCGCTCCACCCACCACTCCATGACGAAGTAGGTCAGCCTGAGCAGCACGAACAGCGCCGCGTACCAGAGGATGTTCTGCACCACGCCCAGGCTCTGGGGCAGCAGGTACGAGATCATCATGCAGCCGGCGAGCAGCGCCGCCGCCTCCAGGAGATCCCAGAGCAGGCTGCTCCAGTGCCTGCGGACCCGGATGACCCGCCGCTCCGTCGGGAGCAGGTACTCGTCGGGGTCACGTGGTGCGAACATGCCTGTGGACCCTTCGCCGTGGGTGGAGGTGCCGGGCGCCTACCTCAGAACAATTGTTTCACGAAGGTGATGAGCGCCTCAGCGGCTTCCCGCAGCGTGCTCAGGATGTTCTGCACCAGCTGAGCCGCCTGGTTGGGCTCCGCGATGAGGAAGAACAGGAGCAAGCCGACCCCGGCGAAGGTGAGAATCTTCTTCAGATTCACGGTGATCAACCCCGTTCGCTACCGCACCCGTTTGGCGCCAGTGAAAACCGTTGTACCGCACCACGCGGCACCTTGGGAGTTTTGTACCGCACTTGGGTCAGCGCCCTGCACCGCCGTTGAGGGGTGACTACACTGAGTCACCGTGACGGCCGATAGAGCTCCCTTGATCCGCTGTGTCGGCGGCATCGTCCATGACTCGAACGGGCGACTGCTACTCGTGCGAAGGGCGAATCCCCCAGGTGAGGGACGGTGGTCGGTACCGGGTGGACGAGTCGAGCCCGGCGAGGACGACCACACCGCCCTGATCCGCGAAATCTCCGAGGAGACCGGACTCTCCGTGACCGTCGGCGAATGGATCGGCAGCGTCACCCGACCGGCGGCGCACGGCGTCTACGACATCCACGACTACGCCTGCCTGGTGCGATCCGGTGTGCTCCGAGCGGGGGACGACGCGGCCGAGGTCAGGTGGGTGACGGGTGCGATCTTGGACACACTTCCGCTCACCGAAGGCCTCCGCGAGACCCTCCAGGCGTGGGGACAGCTCCCCCGGGCCTGATCGACTTCGCCCGTTCGAGCGAGGTCGGCGCAGGTCGTCACGGTCTTCACGGCAACCAGGTCAGGCGTTGGCCGTGCAGGGCGGTCTTGGCCAGAGCCTTTGCCGAGCGGACCTCACCTTCTTCCAGCTTCGCGATCCCGAGCACCCCGAACGCCGACTCCTCGGCGCGCAGGTCGTCCCGGCCCGGCAGCACGTGCTCCAGCCCGGCCGCGTAGCCCTCGTGGCTGACCCACCACACCGGCCGGTCCAGACCCTTCAAAGCGGCCACGAAGTCCGCGCCGGGCACGTACGCCAGCACGTTGCTGGTGATCACGACCAGCGGCAGCTCGGCGGGCACCAGGTCCGCCGCCCGCCCGAGGTCCGCGACGGCGTCGCCCTCGACGAGGGTGGGCGGTGACTTGCGCTGCACGGTCGCCGCCACGCCGAACAGCCGCAGGCGCTCCGGCTGGTCCGCCCAGACGCACGCCTCCAGCCACGCGTGGGTGTCCTCGTCGGTCAGGTCCGCGGGCGCCCGGTCCAGGCCGACCTTCGCGCCGACCTTCACCGTCTTCGGGATCTTCGGCAGCGTCGCCCCGGGCGCCAGTTCCAGCGCGCAGTGCACCCCCACGGCCGCCTTGGCGGGACCGGCGACGAGCTGACCGGCCTCCTGCGTCTGGTACCGGTAGCCGTACTGGTCCAGGCCCAGCAGCAGGCCCGCGGAGCAGCCGACCTCCAGCAGCCCGACCGGCCCCTTCACCAGCGCGACCGCCGGGTACAGCAGCGCCGCCCGGCGCACCTCGTTGGTCTGCGTCGAGCGGGTGGCGATCAGCTCGCGCATCCGGTCCGCGCGGTCCAGGACGAAGGAGCGGAACAGCGGCCACGTGCCCTCGTCCGGGCCGTAGGTGCCGCCCAGCGACGGGTAGTAGTTCGACAGCTCGTGGAACGGCTCGGCCTGCACGAGCCGGTGCGCCGCCGCCAGGAGCAGGGTCGCGTGGGCGAAGTGCTCCGGGGCGGCGGTCAGCAGTCCGGCGACCTCCGGGTCCCGCGCGGCGTGCGCGGCCAGGTGCTCGTAGAGCGGGGAGACGCCGTGCGCCTCCCGCTCGGCGAACTCCGCCAGTCGCTGCCGCACGAGGTCCACGGAGGTCATCTCACTCCTTCGGCTCGGGCCTGCCCGGCTGCTCGCCACCGCGGGCGTCGCCGTAGGACCGCTTGGGCACCATCACCTTGCGGCGGAACACGCAGACGACCGTGCCGTCCTGCTTGTAGCCGCGGGTCTCGACGTAGACCACGCCCCGGTCGTCCTTGGACTTCGACGGGGTCTTGTCGAGCACCTCCGTCTCACCGTAGATGGTGTCGCCGTGGAAGGTCGGCTTGATGTGCCGCAGCGACTCGATCTCCAGGTTCGCGATCGCCTTGCCCGACACGTCCGGCACGGACATGCCCAGCAGCAGCGAGTAGATGTAGTTGCCGACCACGACGTTCTTGCCGAAGTCGGTGGTCTCCGCCGCGTAGTGCGCGTCCATGTGCAGCGGGTGGTGGTTCATGGTGAGCAGGCAGAACAGGTGGTCGTCGTACTCGGTGACCGTCTTCCCGGGCCAGTGCTTGTAGACCGCGCCGACCTCGAACTCCTCGTAGTAACGCCCGAACTGCACCGCACGCCTCCGTTGGCTAAGGGCCATGTGATCGAGAACCTTCACGACCGGGACGACAGTGTGAGCGCGGGGGGAGTACCCTCGGCAACTGGTCTGTGAGCGACTCCACCGCCGCGGACGACCGACCCGAGGAGGTGAGGACTACCGATGAGTAACGACCCCCATCCTGCGAGTACCTCGCGCGTCCTCAGCGGAGGGTCGATCTTCTAGGCCCGTGAGCATCCGGTCGGGGACGTGCCGTCGTCGTTCGTCGTGCACCTCGACGCCCCACTGGAGGACTCCGTGCCCAGCCTGCCCTCGCTCGGCGGCCTGAGAGGCCGCGTGCCCGACCGCGCCCGCCCCGCCGTGCCGATCCCGGTGCCGCTGTCGGCGTACGTGGTCGACTGCGGCGTGTACGTCGACGGCGTGCGCCTGCCCGGCCGGTGGTCGCACACCGACGCGGTGGAGGAGGTGCGCAAGCGCGGCGACGGGTTCGTGTGGATCGGCCTGCACGAGCCGGACGAGGAGCAGATCCAGGGCGTCGCCGAGACGTTCGGGCTGCACGAGCTGGCCGTCGAGGACGCGGTGCACGCGCACCAGCGGCCCAAGCTGGAGCGGTACGACAACACGCTGTTCATGGTGCTCAAGACCGTGCGGTACGTGCAGAACGCGTCGCCCGACACGGCCAACGAGATCGTGGAGAGCGGCGAGGTCATGGTGTTCCTGGGCCGCGACTTCGTCGTCACCGTGCGGCACGGCAACCACTCCGGCCTCGCCGTCGTGCGGCGGGAGCTGGAGGAGGAGCCGGAGCGGCTGAAGGTCGGGCCGGCGGCGGTGCTGTACTCGATCGCCGACCACGTGGTGGACAACTACCTCGACGTGACCGACCACATCGAGGACGACATCGATCAGATGGAAGCGCTGGTGTTCGCGCCGCGCAGCCGGGTCAGCGCCGACCAGATCTACCTGATGAAGCGCGAGGTCCTGGAGCTGCGCCGCGCGGTGATGCCGCTGGCCGTCCCGCTGCGCCGGCTCGCCGAGGGCTACACGCCGCTGATCCCCGAGCAGGTGCGGTCGTACTTCCGCGACGTGGACGACCACCTCACCGAGGTGTCCGAGCGCGTGATCAACTTCGACGAGCTGCTCACGACGCTGGTCGACGCGACGCTGGCGAAGATCACGCTCCAGCAGAACTCGGACATGCGCAAGATCTCCGCGTGGGTGGCGATCATCTCGGTGCCCACGATGGTGGTCGGCGTGTACGGCATGAACTTCGAGTTCATGCCGGAGCTGCACTGGAAGTACGGCTACCCCGTGGTGATCGCGGTGATCCTGGGCGCCTGCCTGACGCTGTACCGAATATTCCGTCGGAACCGCTGGCTGTAGACCTCGTCCACCCCGACCCCGACGGGACACCTCCGACATGA
This sequence comes from Saccharothrix variisporea, assembly GCF_003634995.1. Classification (GTDB taxonomy): domain Bacteria; phylum Actinomycetota; class Actinomycetes; order Mycobacteriales; family Pseudonocardiaceae; genus Actinosynnema; species Actinosynnema variisporeum. Next base: position 4,310,579 of record NZ_RBXR01000001.1, read on the forward strand.
CCAGAATGCTGACCAACCTGCGCTTTTGGATCGTGGCCTTCCTCATCGGCTGGCTGACCACGGTGACGGTCCTGATCGCCACCGGCAACTAGCTAGACCCAGGGCCGCGTGTGCCACTCGAACGGGATGCCGTGGCCCGCACCCGAACCCAGGCGCAGTGACACCCCGCCCGGCCAGAGCCTCAGCAGGAGCTGGAACTCGTACCGGTCGGGGTGGGTGCGCCTGGGTTCGAACACGAGCAGCGCCAAGGGCGCCATCGGGGTCGCGCGGGCGGCGGCGTCGGCCAGGACGGCCCGGCCCATCGCGCGGTCGGCCGGGGACGCGTACTGCCAGACCACCGAGTGCCACACGACGGTCAGGACGTCCCGTTCGGGCCGGGCGAGCTGGTCGACCAGCCACTCCGGTCCCGCCGCGCGGCGCACCGGCACCGGGTCCAGGAGGGCGAGGTCCAGCGCAGCCTGGAGGCGCCGGAAGCGCGGGAGCTGGTCGGCCCACACGAACGACGACAGGTGCAGCCGCCCGTCCTCGGTGGACACGTCCACCGGGTTGAGGTCGCAGCCCGCGCGGCCGACCAGGCGCAGGTGCTGGTGGGCGAGGTCGACGGGCGGGCGGCCGGTCCAGCCCGCGTCCAGCACGAGCGGGCTGCCCGGGTCGCCCAGCACGGTGTCCCCGACGCGGTAGGCCACGCGGTGCGGGCGCAGGTTCAGCCCGCCGGACGCGCCGACCTCCAGCAGCTTCACGCAGAACGGCGTCCGCCGGCCCGCGGCCTCGGCGGCCAGGTGCGTGGCGGTGTGCAGCCCGCCGAACAGGGGCGCGCTGCGGCCCGGCTCGTTGGTCTGCACGACGGTCGAGGCGATCAGCGCGCGCAGCTCGTCGGCGTGCTCGTCGAGGACGGGCAGCGCGTCCTGCCACAGCGTCGGCAGGTGCGGCCGGCCGCCCGCGCTCGGGTAGTGCGCGGCCAGCGTCGGCGCGCGGCCCTCCAGGACCAGCCGGTGCAGCGCGCCCGCGAACCGCAGCCCCGGCACGGTGCCCCCGCGGTCGCACTCGCTGCCCGCCATCACCTTCGCGGTGATCCCGCCGCGCGTCAGGTCGTCCGCCGCCGACACCAGCAGGGTGTGGGTGAGCGGGCTGTGTTCGCGGCAGATGGCGGCGGCGTCGAGGAACAACTCGGCGAGCACCCTTCGAACGGTAGACCGGATCCCCCCGTGCGGCACCAGGGGAAACACCGGTTTCGCCGGATCGTCGGCAGGCGTCCGGGCGCTTAGGCTCGACGGGTGGCGAAGGTGCTCGCGGTGGCGGACGAGGTGGTCGAGCGGTTGTGGACCGACCAGGTGCGGCGGCACGACGTCGACCTGGTCGTCGCGGCGGGCGACCTGCCGTTCGACTACCTGGAGTTCCTGGCCTCGGCGCTGGACAAGCCGTGCGTGTTCGTGCCGGGCAACCACGACGTGGACCTGTCCGGCTACACCAACGTCCGGGGCCTGTGGACCCGGGCGGGCCTGCCGGCGCGGTGGCCCGGTCCGGCGGGCGGGGTCAACGCCGACGGGGCCGTGGTGGACGTGGCCGGGCTGCGGATCGCCGGGCTGGGCGGGTCGATCCGGTACAACGACGGACCCAACCAGTGGACCGAGCGCCAGCAGGCGCGGCGGTTGCGGCGGGTGGCGCGGCTCGCGGCGTGGCGGAAGCTGCGCGACGGCCGGGACGTCGACGTCCTGCTCACCCACTCCCCGCCGCGCGACTGCGGCGACGAACCCGACCCGCCGCACCGGGGTTTCGCGTGCCTGCACGACGGGGTGCGCAGGCTGCGCCCGAAACTGCTGCTGCACGGCCACATCCACCCGCACGGCGAAGTCAAGCCGGACCGGCGGCTCGGGTCGACCCGGGTGGTGAACGTGGTGGGCTACAAGGTGCTGGAGGTGCCCTGATGCGCCGGGACACCGGTTTCCCGCAGGCCGACGCCGAGAACGACTTCCTGCGCGCCCGACGCCGGCAGGTCCTGTCGCGCCTGGCGGCGTGGCTGCGCCGCGAGCCGGACGACGTCAACATCATGCTGCCGTTCCACGAGGTCGTGGAGGCGCTGGGCCTGGTCAGCGAACGGCGGCTGGGCCTGCAGACGATCCGCCTGGACTCGATCGTCGGCAGCGTGGACCGCACCCGCGACTTCGACCGCCGCTTCCGCCCCACGTCGGCCCGGACCCGGGAACGCTGGCAACGGCTGGCGCTGGCGACCCGGCGGGGCGAGACCGTGCCGCCCATCGAGGTGTACCGGGTCGGTGACCTGCACTTCGTCCAGGACGGGCACCACCGGGTGTCGGTCGCGCACGCCCTGGGCCTGACGACGATCGACGCGTACGTGACCGAGGTCGTGACGAGGATCGCGGCCCACGGCATCCGCCACCGCGGCGACCTGATCGTCAAGGACTACCGCCGGCTGTTCCTGGAACGCGTGCCGCTGTCGGGCCAGGCGAGGGCGGAGGTCCTGCTGTCGGACCCGTGGGACTACGCGGAACTCGGCGAGCACGTGGAGGCGTGGGGCTTCCGCCTGATGCAGGACGAGGGCGTGCTGCTGGACCGGGCGACGGTGGCGATGCGCTGGTACCGGGAGGAGTACGTGCCGGTGGTGGAGATGCTGCGTCAGGCCCACCTGGTCGGGGACCGGACGGAGACGGAGGCGTACATGTGGGTGGCCACCGAGCGCTACCGCCTGATCCGCACCCACCGGTGGGACCCGGACGTGATCGACACCCTCCGCTCCCGCCGGCGCTGACCCGGCGGGACCGCGATCCGGTCGCGGGCATCAGCGCTGGCCCTCCAGCCTGGGTAGTGGGCGGGCTTGGTCCATCACGCGGTCGGTGTAGCTGTCCAGGAGGCGGGTCGCTATCTGTTGGGAGTAGCCGAGGATGACGGCCCACAGCAGCAGTGCCGCCTGCGACGCCACCCCGATCAGGCCCGTCGTCACGCCCGCGCCCAGGGCCAGGATGCCGATCACCGCCAGGGCCGCGCCGAGCAGGATCTTGATCGTCGCCTGGTAGCCGATCATCACGTACGGCGAGAGGCTCGGCCGCCGCCGCAGGAGCAGCACCACCGCCGACAGGATCGCGCCGAACGCGCCGAGCACCTGGATCAGCCACACGTCCGCGCCGGCCGCCGCCTTCCCCGACGGGCACACCGTGGGCAGCCGCTCGGAACCGACGCACATCGGGATCCACCCCGGCTGCGTCCACCCGATGACCCCGAGCAGGGTGTTCACCACGAACAGCACCACCGAAGCGGCGATCAGCTTGTTCCGCAGCGCCCGGGACCCCGCGTGGGCGAAGTCGGACTTGTCGAACGACGCCCGCAGCGCGTCGACCACGATCTCCCGCTCGATGGACAACGGGAACTCACCCGGCCGCAACTCCTCCAGGGCCACCCGCCTCGGGTCGTCCTCGTCGAGGTTCTCCGCGACCCGCGCCTTCAACCCCGGCAACCGCCCCAGGAACCCGTCCCCGGCCGCGACGACCGCGATCTCCGCCTCGTGCAACGACCGCCACGCCCGCTCGATGTGCCAGCCGGACCACCAGGAGGCGACGGTCTTCAGCCGCGACTCCTCCCGGTTGATCATGTCGTCCACCACGGCCGCCTCCTGCCGGGCGACCTCACGCCACTGCTGGCTCTCGAGGTCGAGCGGGTCGGGTGGGCCGAGTGCGGCGAGGTCGGCGCGGACGCGGTCCAACCGCGACTGGACCACCAGTCGCCAGTCGGTCACCCTCGGTCGGCGCGTCCCCACTCTTCGATGGTGACACCGGCCGGTTCCGTTTTCCTCAGCCGTCCGAGTGATCAGACCACTCGGGATCAGCGGCGCGGACGAGCACGGTCTGACCCGCGTCTTCGGCGTCCTCGCGCGCGGCGAAGTCGGGGTCGGCGCAACTGTGTCGGTGCACCGCCCCCGTCAGGCCCCGCGTCACCGCGACCGGTTCCGGGTCGGCCGACTGCACCCCCTGAGGCAGTCGGCGCGACCGGGCGGCTCGGCCACCGCGCGAAGGTGGCCGAGCCCGTCAGGAGGGGATCAGGCCGTGCGGCCGGGTTCCACCAGTTCGCGCAGGCGCGGGGGCATGCGCTTCTCCAGGCCGAACGGCTCCAGGTGGGCCTGGAGGACGCCGTCGAACGCGCGCTTCACGCTCGTCGTGTCCCAGGTGTCGCTCTCCAGGATCGGCTGCTTGAAGTACGGGTGGCCGACCAGGTGGAGCTGGCGGCCGTTGCAGCGCACGATCTGGCCCGTGATGCCGTCCGCCGCGTCGCTGAGCAGGAACAGCACCAGCGGCGCGACCTTGCCGGGGGTGCGGTCGGCCGGGATCGCCCGCAGCGACCGCTCCGACTTCCACACCATCCGGGTGTGGGCGACCGGGCACACGGCGTTCACGCGGATGCCCTCGGACTCCAGGTCCAGCGCCCACGAGAGGCTGAGCGAGGCCACCGCGCCCTTGGTCGCCGCATAGGTGGCGAGTTTGCGCTGTCCGAAGAACGCGCCGGACGAAATGTTGACGATCGAGCCGCTGCCCTGTTCGCGCATCACGCGCATGGCCGCGACACCGGTGTATATGACACCCAGCAGGTTCACCTCGACCGTTCGGCGCACCGATTCCGGGTCGTCGTCCCACGGTTGGGTCTCGTAGTTCAGCCCGGCGTTGTTCACGAGACCGTCCAGGCGCCCGAACTCGGTCACGCACATTCCGACGATCTTCTCGGCCTCGGTCGGGTCGGTCACGGTGTGCGTGCTGGCCACCGCCCGGCCGCCGTAGGCGCGGATGTGCTCCGCGACCTGTTCGGCCAGGTCGGCGTCCACGTCGTTGACCACCACCGCGGCACCCGCCTGCGCGGCGTGCATCGCGTACGCCTCGCCCAGCCCCCGCCCGGCACCGGTGATCACGACTGCTTTCCCGTCAAGAATCCCCATTGCGCGCTCTTCTCTGTGCTCGGCGGTCTCCCCTACCCCGACGCCCGTCGATCGGGGTTATCCCCGCCTTCGACCAGCGTGGGGACCGGCAGAAGAGAAAGCCGCGCGAAAGCGGCGAGATGCGGTTTTGCTGCGCTGAATGGCCTATGGAGTTCGTCCCGGCAGATGGTCTTGGCTGGTCAGTAACGCAGTGTGACAACGCCAAAAGGGGGCCGTCCGCGCACGTCGGATGGCCCCCTCCGGCAATCACTCGGCGGAATACGTGAGGTTGCGCCCGGTCTTCGGGTCGAACAGCTGCACCTTGTCGGCGTCGAACCAGATCTCGGCCTGCTCACCCTCGGTGGCCGTCGAGGCCGCCGAGATGCGCGTGACCAGCGAGACGCCCCCGCCGGGCACGTCGGCGGACCCGGCGTCGGCCGCCAGTTCGGCCAGCTCCTGCGAGGTGGCCTGCTCGCCGGCCAGGCTGAAGTAGGCGAACTTGTCCGAGCCCATCGACTCCAGCACGTCCACGTGGTCGGTGAACGTCACGCCGTGGCCCCGCTGGTGCTCCTCCACCAGCCGCGCGTCCTCGAAGTGCTCCGGGCGCAGGCCCATGATCACCTCGCGGGGCGCGTCGGCGCCCTCCAGCAGCCGCCGGACCCGGTCGGTGAGCGGCACGTCGCCCAGCGCCGAGCGCAGCGTCCCGTCCTCCAGCGACGCGGGCACGAAGTTCATCGACGGCGAGCCGATGAACCCCGCGACGAACAGGTTGGCGGGGTGGTCGTACAGGAACTGCGGCGCCCCGACCTGCTGCACCGCGCCGCCGCGCATCACCACGACCCGGTCGCCGAGGGTCATCGCCTCGGTCTGGTCGTGCGTGACGTACACGGTGGTGGTGCCCAGCTGCTTCTGCAACCGGGACACCGACGTCCGCATCTGCACGCGCAGCTTGGCGTCCAGGTTGGACAGCGGCTCGTCCATGAGGAACGCCTTGGGGCTGCGCACGATCGCCCGCCCCATCGCCACGCGCTGCCGCTGGCCGCCGGACAGGTTGGACGGCTTGCGGTCCAGGTGCTGGGTCAGGTCCAGGATCTCGGCGGCGTCCCGGACCTTCTTCTCCACGGTCGCGTTGTCGACCTTCGCCAGCCGCAGCGGGAAGGCCATGTTCTCCTTCACCGTCATGTGCGGGTACAGCGCGTAGGACTGGAACACCATCGCGATGTCCCGGTCCTTGGGCGCGCGCTCGTTGACCCGCTCGCCGCCGATGCGCAGCTCGCCGGACGTGATGTCCTCCAGCCCGGCGATCATGTTCAGCGTCGTGGACTTCCCGCAGCCCGACGGGCCGACCAGGATGATGAACTCGCCGTCGGCGATCTCGATGTCGACGTCCTTCACGGCCAGTGCGCCGTCCGGGTACTGCTTGGTCACCTTGTCGAGCACGATCTCGGCCATTGCTTCACCCCTTGACGGCGCCGGAGGTCAGACCGGCGACGATCCGACGCTGGAAGAACAACACGAACAGGATGATCGGGATGGTGATCACCACCGCGGCGGCGGCGATCGACCCGGTCGGGTCCTCGAACTGGGAGCTGCCGGTGAAGAACGACAGCGCCACCGGGACCGTGCGCGAGCGCTCGGTGGAGGTCAGCGAGATCGCGAACAGGAAGTCGTTCCAGCAGAAGATGAACACCAGGATCGCCGTGGTGAACACGCCCGGCGCGGCCAGCGGCGCGATGACCCGGCGGAACGCCTGCCCGGGGGTCGCGCCGTCCATCTTCGCAGCCTTCTCCAGCTCCCACGGGATCTCGCGGAAGAACGCCGACAGCGTGTAGATCGCCAGCGGCAGCGCGAAGGTGATGTAGGGCAGGATCAGGCCGGGCCAGGTGTCGAACAGGCCCAGCGACCGCTCGATCTGGAACAGCGGCGAGATCAGCGAGATCTGCGGGAACATCGACACCAGCAGCGACACGCCCACCAGGACCCGCTTGCCGGGGAAGTCCAGGCGGGCGATCGCGTAGGCGGCCATCGTGCCGAACACGACCGCGATGGCGGTGGCGATCAGCGCGATGCCGATCGAGTTGACCAGCGCCCGCACGAACTCCGTGGTGGAGAAGATCGCCGCGTAGTTGTCGAAGGTCCACTTGCGCGGGATGAAGTTGCCGTCCGCGAGGGTGTCCTTGGTCTTGAACGACAGCGACACGATCCACAGCACGGGGAACAGCGCGTAGACCACGACGAGGATGTTGAGCACCGCCCAGCGGGCCTTGCGGCCCGTGGTCTCGGCGCCGCCGATGCCGGCCATCAGCGCCTCCCCCCGTTGTCGCTGCCCGGCGCGGCGGTGCCGAACAGCTTGATGAAGACGAACGCGATGATCGCCACGGCGATGAAGATCAGCACCGACATGGTGGAGCCGATGCCCAGGTTCAGGCCCTTGATCAGGTTGTTGTAGGTGATCATCGAGACCGAGGACGTGCCCTGCGAGCCGCCGGTGAGCACGAACAGGTTGTCGAAGATGCGGAACGCGTCGAGGGTGCGGAACAGCAGCGCCACCAGGATCGCGGGCTTCATCACCGGCACCATGACCTTGGTGAACCGCTGCCAGGCGTTCGCGCCGTCCATCGCGGCGGCCTTGAGCAGGTCGTCGGGCACCAGGGCCAGGCCCGCCATCAGCAGCAGGGCCATGAACGGCGTGGTCTTCCAGATCTCGGCCAGGATCACCACCATGACCGCCGGGATCTTCTCGGTCAGCACCGGTTCGCCGCCGGCCACGATCTCGGCGAGGTACCCGGTGCCCGGCGTCCACGCGTAGCGCCACGAGAACGCGGCGACGACGGTGACGATGCCGTACGGGATGAGCGAGGACGTCCGCACGATGCCGCGCCCGACCAGCGTGCGGTGCATGATCAGCGCCAGCACCATGCCCAGCACCAGCTCGATCACGACGGACACCACGGTGATCACGACCGTGATCCACAGGGCGTTCCACCAGTACGAGTTGGACAGCACGGTGACGTAGTTGTCCAGGCCGACGAACTCCTGCCGGTCCGGGAACTTCAGGTCGTAGCGCTGGAGGGACAGCCAGATCGAGTAGATGATCGGCCACCCGGCGACCGCGGCCATGACGATGATCGCCGGCGCGCAGAGCAGGAGCCCGAGCCGGCGTTCGGCCTTCTTGCCCTCGGACAGGGCGGCTCTCGCCTTCGGGGAGAGCTTCGGCTCCTTGGTCTCCGTGGTGAGTGCGTGGCTCACGGCAGCACCCCCTTCGAGTCGAGCGCGTCCTGCAACTCCTGCCTCAGGCGGTCCGCGGTGGCCTTCGGGTCGATGCTGCCGGGCGGGGACAGGATGGTGGAGATGACGGTCGAGACGTTCTGGTAGGCCGGGGTGCGCGGGCGGACGCTCGCGCCCTTCAGCGTCTCCAGGATCGCTTCCTTCATCGGGTACGGCTTGGCCATCTCCGGGTCGTCGTAGACCGACTCGATGGTCGGCGGGACGCCGTCGTTGATGGCCGCGAACTTCTGGCTCTCGGCGCTGCGCAGGCACATGACGGCGTCGAAGGACTGCTCGGAGTGCCGGGTGAAGGCGCTGACGGCGTAGTTGATGCCGCCGACGGTCACCTTGGCGTCGTCGCCGTTGACCGAGGGGTAGGGCGCCCACTTGAAGTTCGGGGCGAACTCGGGCTTCTTCTGGGCGGCGGCGTAGACGTAGGGCCAGTTGAGCATGAAGGCGGCCTTGCCGTTCTCCATGGCCAGGCGGGCGTCGTCCTCGGCGAAGTTCGAGAAGGACGGGTCGGCCACCGGCGAGGTCGCGAACTTCTTCAGGACCTCCAGCGCCTCGACGGCCTTGTCGTCGATGATCGCCTTGGTGCCGTTCTCGTCGAGGATCTGCCCGCCCGCGGAGTTGACCAGCGTGTTGAACAGGACGACCAGGCCCTCGTACTGCTTGCCCTGGGCCTCGACCAGACCGGGTTTGCCCTGGTTCTTCAGGTCGGTGCCCATCTTGATCATCTCGTCCCAGGTCTTGGGCGGGGTGGGGACGAGGTCGCTGCGGTACCAGAGGAGCTGGACGTTGGTGTTGTCCGGAGCGCCGTAGAGGCGGCCCTCGTAGCGGGCCGTGTCCAGCGGGGTCTCCAGCGTGCCGTTCTCGACCTGGGACTTCGCGGACCCGGTGAACTCCTTGATCCAGCCGGCCTTGGCCAGCTCCGCGGTCCAGGTGACGTCCAAGGCGAGGACGTCCATGCCGGAGTCCTCGGCGGCGAGCCGGCGGACCATCTGCTCGCGCTGGCCGTCGGCCTCGCGGGGCAGCTTGTGGTAGACGATCTGGTAGCCGTCGGCCTGCTCGTTGCAGCGGTCGACGATCTTCTGGAAGTTCTCCTGCGGGTACTTGTAGACGTTGATGGTGACCCCGCCGCCACCCGAGCCGCACCCCGCCAACGCGGACACCGCGACCAGCGCGGCACCCCCGGCGGCGGCCAACCGATGACGCCTCATCGGCCCTGCCCTCCTTCCCGACGAACGGAGGAGCCAGACCGCACCGCCCGGCACCTCGTCGTGCCCACCGGCACGACCGCGGCACGGCCGACCGGTGGATCGAACGTAGGCCCGATGATCAGGTGCCGCAACCACCGGAGCCCGGAACGGCTCTACCCGGTGATCACGAGTTCCAAACCTGTGGTTCGGCGAGTGGTCGGTGGGTGGGTGCGGGGTGGGCGGGTGGTGGCGTGGGATGTGCTCGCAGCGGGTGGGCGGGAGCGAGCCGCAGCCGGCCCGAGTACGCGGGTCAGTCCTTGTGGTTGGTGTCGGCCGGGCGCATCGCCAGCTTGGCCAGCAGGTCCCGGCCCCGCTCGGCGGACCTCGGCTGGCACAGCACGTCGTACCGCCCGGCGACCAGCTGGCTGGCCGACTGGAAGTCCCGCTTGCCCCGCGCCGACCCGTACCCGACCGCGGCGAAGATGATGCCGAAGGCGACACCGACCGTCAGCCCCACCAGGATCGGCCCGAACCCGGCGCTGGCCGTCGTGTTGAACAGCGACAGCAGCACGCCCACGAACAGGCCGAACCACGCGCCCGACGCGGCCCCGGTGCCCAGCACCCGTCCCCACGTCAGCCGACCGGTGACGCGTTCGACCAGCATCAGGTCGACGCCGACGATGGTGACCTCCTGGACGGGGAAGTCCCCGTCGGCGAGGAAGTCGACCGCGCGCTGCGCCTCCTCGTAGGTGGCGTAGGAGCCGATCGGCCACCCGGTGGGTGGCGTGGGCAGGCGCGGCGGCACCCCGGGTCGGTTCTGGCCGGAGAAGGAACTCGTCACGGTGACCACCTCTTCGCGGTGCTGATCACCCCATCCTGCCAACACGGGGCGAACAGCGCGAAACGGGTGCGGCGGAACTCAACGCTACCGTGACCTCGACCCGCTGTGCACGGGTCGAGGTCCCCGGCGAAAGGCTCAACCCCGGGACTGGTAGTCGCGCAGCAGGCCCCGGCTGATGATCGTCTTCTGGATCTCGCTGGTGCCCTCGCCGATCAGCAGGAACGGGGCCTCGCGCATGAGGCGCTCGATCTCGTACTCCTTCGAGTACCCGTACCCGCCGTGGATGCGGAACGCCTCCTGCGTCACCTCGGCGCAGTACTCGGACGCGATCAGCTTCGCCATGCCGGCCTCGACGTCGTTGCGCGCGCCGGAGTCCTTCAGGCGGGCCGCGTTGACCATCATGAGGTGGGCGGCCTCGACCTTGGTCGCCATCTCGGCCAGCTTGAACGCGATGGCCTGGTGCTCGACGATCGGCTTGCCGAAGGTCTTGCGCTGCTGCGCGTACTCGATGGCCAGTTCGAACGAGCGGATGGCGATGCCGCACGCGCGGGCGGCGACGTTGACCCGGCCGACCTCGACGCCGTCCATCATGTGCCGGAAGCCCTGGCCGGTCTGCCCGCCGAGCACCTGCTCGGGGGAGATCCGGAAGCCGTCGAAGACCATCTCGGTCGTGTCGACGCCCTTGTAACCCATCTTGTCGATCTTGCCGGGGATGGTCAGGCCCGGCAGGACCTCGCCGTACCCCTCGGGCTTCTCGACCAGGAACGTGGTCAGGTTCTGGTGCGGCTTGTCCGCGCCCTCGTCGGTGCGCACCAGGACGGCGGTGAGGTTGGACGTGCCGCCGTTGGTCAGCCACATCTTCTGACCGTTGATGACGAACTCGTCGCCCTCGCGCACGGCGCGGGTGCGGATGGCGGCGACGTCGGACCCCAGTTCCGGCTCGGACATGGAGAACGAGCCGCGCACCTCGCCGGTGGCCATGCGGGGCAGGTACTTCTGCTTCTGCTCGTCGGTGCCGTGCTGCTTGAGCATGTGCGCGACGATGAAGTGGGTGTTGATCACGCCGGACACCGACATCCAGCCGCGCGCGATCTGCTCGACCACGAGCGCGTAGGTCAGCAGCGACTCGCCCAGGCCGCCGAACTCCTCGGGGATGGTGAGCCCGAACAGGCCCATCTCCTTCATGCCCTCGACGATGTCCGCCGGGTAGGTGTCGCCGTGCTCCAGCGCCTGCGCGTGCGGGATGATCTCCTTGTCCACGAAGGTGCGGACCGTGGAGAGGATCTCCTCCTGGATGTCGGTCAGTCCAGCGGTCTGGGCCAGGCGCGCCATCGCACGTTTCCCTTCGTAGCTCCGGGGTTACCGGCGAGTATGGACCGGTTAACGCACGTTCGCGTCACGAAGGTGCTCATCGCCACGCGCTGAACCGAAACAGCGACTACCCTTCCCCACCACCGCGGACCCAGGGAGCGCGCCGATGACCCACTACCAGCAACCCGGCTACTACCCGCCGCCCCGCAGCACCAACGGCATGGCGATCGCGGCACTGATCTGCGCGTTCGTCTTCGCACCCGCCGGGATCGTCCTGGGGATCGTGGCGAAGAACCAGATCAAGCGGACCGGCGAGGAGGGCCGCGGCCTGGCCACCGCGGGCATCGTGCTGGGCAGCGTGTTCACGGTCCTGGGGATCATCGCGATCATCCTGTGGGTGGTCGCGGTCTACTGGATCGTGCGGGAGGGCGGCAACATCGTCAGCACCTTCACGGTCACGCGCTGAGCCTGTCAGGCGCCGAGCCGGTCACGCGCTGAGCCTCAGGACGCGGCCAACTCCAACTCGCCACCGCAGTGGCGGCACACCTCGGCGAACACGTGCACGTCGGCCGCGCAGCCGGGACAGGTGCGGAAGCTGCGCTCCAACAGGTCGTCGGCGGGCCGCCGGCGGAACAGCCGTATCCGGGGCCTCGCGTTACGGGTCCGTGACATGGCAGCCACCATGCACACGGACCACCCCATGATCGCCACTCAGGGCGACGGTTTGTGGGAATGCTCACCGGGCGGACCAGCACAAAGTGGCCCGCCCGGCACGCAACGTCACAACCGGCCGTTCGGAGCGGCTCAGTCCTCCGGCGGGGTCCACACGTTCGTGCGGGACATGCCGGCCGCGCGGCCCTTCGAGGAGATGACCAGGGCCATCTTGCGGGAGGCCTCGTCGATCATCTCGTCGCCGAGCATGACCGCGCCGCGCTTGCCGCCCTTCTCGGAGGTGAAGTAGTCGTACGCGTCGAGGATGTTCTCGGCGTGGTCGTAGTCGTCCTGCTTCGGGCTGAAGACCTCGTTCGCCGCGTCGATCTGGCCCGGGTGCAGCACCCACTTGCCGTCGAAGCCCAGCGCGGCCGAGCGGCCCGCCACGCGCTTGAAGCCCTCGACGTCCCTGATCTGCAGGTACGGGCCGTCGATGGCTTGCTTGTCGTGGGCGCGCGCGGCCATCAGGATCTGCATGAGGATGTAGTGGTACGCGTCGCCGACGTCGTAGCCCGGCGGCTGCTCGCCGACCACCAGGGACTTCATGTTGATCGACGCCATGAAGTCGGCCGGGCCGAAGATGATGGTCTCCACGCGCGGGGACGCCGTGGCGATCGCGTTGACGTTGATCAGACCCAGCGCGTTCTCGATCTGGGCCTCGATGCCGATGCGGCCGACCTCGTAGCCCATGGTCTTCTCGATCTGGGTGAGCAGCAGGTCCAGCGCGTGCACCTGCTCCGCGGTCTGCACCTTGGGCAGCATGATGCAGTCCAGGTTCGCGCCCGCGCCCTCGACGACCTCGGTGACGTCGCGGTAGGTCCACTCGGTGGTCCAGTCGTTCACGCGGACCACGCGGGCCTTGTCGCCCCAGCCGCCTTCGTTGAGGGAGGCCACGATCGTCTTGCGCGCGTCGGGCTTGGCCAGCGGCGCGCAGGCGTCCTCCAGGTCGAGGAAGACCTGGTCCGCGGGCAGCGTGCGGGCCTTGTCGATCATCTTCTGGCTGGACCCGGGCACGGCCAGACACGAGCGACGGGGACGCTGCTGGTCGACCACTGGGGTACCTCCTCGTACCGGCCGGTAACTGTCTTGTGCGAAGGGTGGCACGCACGCCGGACCGCCGCTATTTCGTGAGTCCCGATTCACAGGGCCGTGGCAGGCTGAACCGGTGGAGATCACCCGCGTGCTGGACAACGCGCTGCGCAAGGCCGCCGCCGTCTGGGTCGCGCCGGACGGGCACCCCGCCCGCCTGGTGTGGGCGCTGTGGCGGGACGAGACGGTCCTGGTCGCCGTGGGCGGGACGGAGCAGGAGGTGCCGGGCCTGCGCGACGGCGTGGCCTGCGTGCTCACCGTCCGCTCGCCCTCGACCCACTCGCACCTGGTGGACGTCCCGGTGACGGCCCGCCTGGTGGAGGTGGACGAGGACACCGCCGCGGCCCTGCGGACCGCCCGCCTGAACACCACGCCGGCGTGGGAGTCGGTCTACCGCTTGGAGGTCTCGTGATCACCGTGCCGCCGGACTTCGCGTCCTGGCTGGGCGAGGAGGGCGCGGCCTGGAAGGCCGGCCTGCCCGCGCTGGCCACGAAGTTCTGCGCCCGCTGGGACCTCACCCCCGACGGTGACCTGATGCACGGCTACGTCGCCGTCGTCCTGCCCGTGCGCCGGGCGGACGGGCACCCGGCCGTGCTCAAGCTGACGTGGTTGGACGAGGAGACCCGCCAGGAGCCGCTGGCGCTGAAGGCGTGGGACGGCAACGGCGTCGTCCGGCTGCTCGACCACGACGACGAGCACGGCGCCCTCCTGCTGGAACGCCTCGACCACACCCGGTCCCTGCTCGACACCTCGATGGAGGAGGCCCTGGAGGTCACCGGCGGCCTCCTGCGCCGCCTGCGCCAACCCGCCGGACCGGGCTTCCGGACCACGGAGACCGACGACCTCACCGAGGAGAACGACGGCTACGTCCCCGAGCGCTTCGCCGAACTGGCCACCGAGTTGGGCGCCGAGCTGGCGAAGACCGCCGGGAACACGCTGGTCAACGAGGATCTGCACTACGAGAACGTCCTGCGCGGCACCCGCGAGCCGTGGCTGATGATCGACCCCAAGCCGCTGGCCGGCGACCGCGAGTACGGCGTCATCCCGCTGCTGTGGAACCGGTGGTCGGAGGTCGACGGCGAGCGCGGCCTGTGGGACCGGTTCGCCGCGATCTGCGACATCGGCGAGTTGGACGTGGACCGGGCGCGGCGCTGGGTGGCCTACCGGGCGGTGGACAACTGGCTGTGGTGCGCCGCGGAGGGCGAGGCGGAGCTGGCGGCGAAGTGCGAGGCGATCGCGCGGGCGTTCACCGCTCGGGGACTCTGATCTTCCCCTGGGCCACCGGCACGACCTTCCCGCCCACCCACACGTGCGTGGCGACACCACCGAGCGCCGTCACGGTCAGCTCCACAATGGACGGTCGCCCGACCTCTTCGCCTTGCCGCACAACCACTTCGTGCTTCCCTTCGGGCGGCAGCAACCCCCGGTCGACCAGCCACGCGCCCAGCGCCAACGCCGCCGCGCCCGTGGCCGCGTCCTCGCCGCCGGTGGCCCGGAACATCCGAACGTGCGCCGTCCCGCCGGAGAAGCACACCGGCACCAGCCCGCGCCCGACGACGTGGTCCGGCAACGAGATCTGCGCCTTGGCCCGCCCCACGGCACCGTCCCGCACCGGCAGGAACGTGAAGTCCATGCCCGCGCCCGCCACCCCGGCCTCGGCGTGCGGGTCCACATCGGACAGGAACAGCCCGAGCGCACCGGCCAGCGGCGCCGCGTCGAGGTAGTCGCCGACGACCGGCGTGGCCCCGGCGAGCGTGGCCCCGTCCTCCCGCACGACCACCTCGTGCCGCCCGCGAGCCGTCTCCTGCACCCGCGACCCGAGCTCCAGCCGCCCCGACGACCCGAGCACCCACGCCGTGCCGATGCTGGGCAGTCCCGCGAACGGCAGCTCGGTCGACGGGGTGAAGATCCGCAGCCGGTAGTCCGCGCCGGGACCGGGCGGCAGCGGGAACGCGGTCTCGGACAACCCGAACTCCCGGGCCAGCGCCTGCAACTGCCCGTCCGACAGCTCCTCGGCCCCGTGCACGACCGCCAGCGGGTTGCCGGCGAACGCCCGGTCGGTGAACACGTCCACCACGTCATAGCTGAGCACGTCACCGACCCTAGGGCCTGTCGGTGGATCCGACATCAGCACCGCGATGGCCGGACTCGGCCAAGGAGTTCATAGACCAGGGATCCGCAGCACCGGGTAGCAGCATCCCGACCATGACCGTGACCAGCACCACGGTCTTGCGGAGGAGCTTCACCACATCCGCCACGGTCGACAGGCGCCACCTCCAACGCCCGGCTCGCACGCGACCGGTGCTCGGCACTGCCCGAACCGGTGATCCTCCCGGTTCCGGCTGCGCCTCCAAGATCCGAGCGAGCGCCGCGGCCCGGTCGGCTCGGGACGCCGGCGTGCCGCGCGCCTCCACGCGGTTCAGCGCGGCGAGCACCTGGTCGAGGTCCTCTTCGCTGACCGCCGGCTCCCGCTTCAGGGTCCGGACCGCGAAGGCGACCACAACCACCGCAGCGACTGACGCGGCCGCGACACTCACCACCCAATCCGTGCCGATCATGCGAGCCACCCTCCCTCGATCGCCGCATCGGCGGTCGGCGTCGACCGCGCGTTGCGGCGTTGGATCTCCAGGGCCTTGCGCAGCGTCCGCCGCACGCGAGAGGTGAGCGAGCGTGCCGAACTCGTCTTGATGTGCAGCGCTGTCGCGATCTCCTCCGCGTCCAAGCCCGCGCACAGCATGAGGGCGACATCCCTCTGGTCCGGTTTCAAAGCCATGATCGCCGACCGGACCACGACCAGTTCGGCGACCGAGTCCGGCTGGTCGGCCACCAGGGAGCCCGCGAGCCGGGTGACCGCGCGGTGGTCGAGTTCCCAGCGGCGCACTTGGTCCACGACCTTGTTCCGCGCGACACCGAACGTCCACGCGCGGCGTTCCTTCGCCGGCACGGACCACCACCTCGCCCACAGCTCCGCCAAGGCTGCTTGTGCCGCGTCTTCAGCGGCCACCCGCTGACCGGGGTACCTGCGGCAGAAGGCGCACAGCGCCTCGTAGTTCGCCTCGAAGAACTCGCGGAACTCGCGCCGCGCGGACGCGTTGTCGCGATCGACGGGTTCTTCGCTCACCGCTCGGACGCCTCCCGGTGCGGCGGCGGGACCGACACCGACCAGGCGCTGCCGTCCGCGCGGTGCTCGGCGAACCGCCCTCCGACGATCCTCAAGTGGTCGAGCACGGTGGTCACCGTCGTCCGGCGGGACCGTTCGCGCAGCAGGGCGCCGATAATCGGCTCCTGGCTGCCGTCGGTCGGGTTTGTGCCGGCTGTGTCGTTCATCGGCTGCTCCTGCGCGTCAGTGCGGATCTCGCCCGTACATCGAGCGGCAGCCCCTGGGATTGATTGTGACCCGGGCCACCGCCGGTTGCCGTCCGTGATCGGCATTCCCGCCGGCTGACGGCTAGCCTGGCGGCGTGGTTGCCGTGAACCGGGTTTTCGCCGCGCAGCTGGCCGGGCTGCCCGTCTTCGGGCCGGACGGCGAGTCGATCGGCAAGGTGCGCGACCTGGTCATCGGGTTGCGCGTGGACCGCCAGCCGCCGCGCGTGCTGGGGCTGGTGCTGGAGCTGGCGACGCGCCGGCGGATCTTCGTGCCCATGCTGCGGGTCACCTCCATCGAACCCAACGCCGTGACGCTCGCCACCGGGTCGGTCAACCTGCGGCAGTTCCACCAGCGCACCAACGAGGTGCTGGTGGTCGGCGAACTGCTCGACGCGCGCGTCCACCTCGACTCCGGCGCGTCCGCCGTGCTGGTCGACGCCGCCATGGAACCCACCCGCACCCGCGACTGGCGGATGACCCGGGTCGCCGTCCGCGAGCGCACCGGGCGGCTGGCCCGGCGCGGTCCCGTGCAGGTGTTGAAGTGGGAGGAGATCTCCGGGCTGTCGGTCACCGAGCTGGCGGGCCAGCCGCAGGGCGCGCAGCACCTGGTGGCGATCTTCGAGACCATGCGCGCGGCGGACGTGGCGCTGGCCCTGCACAGCCTGCCCAGCAAGCGCCGCTACGAGGTGGCCGAGGCGCTGGACGACGAGCGGCTCGCCGACGTCATCGAGGAGCTGCCCGAGGACGACCAGAAGGACCTCCTGGCCCACCTGGACGACGAGCGCGCCGCCGACGTGCTGGAGGCGATGAACCCAGACGACGCCGCCGACCTGCTGGGCGAGCTCCCCGAACCGGAGAAGGACCGCCTGCTGGAGCTCATGGAGCCCGAGGAGTCCGCGCCGGTCAAACGCCTGCTGGAGTACAGCTACGACACCGCGGGCGGCCTGATGACCCCCGAACCCGTCGTGCTCGCCCCGGACGCGACGGTCGCCGAGGCGCTGGCCCACGTCCGCAACCCCGACCTCACACCCGCGCTGGCCAGCATGGTGTTCGTGTGCCGCCCGCCCACCGCCACCCCGACCGGCCGCTACCTGGGCTGCGTGCACATCCAGCGGCTGCTGCGCGAACCCCCGTCCGACCTGGTCGCGGGCGTCCTGGACACCGACCTGACCACGCTCACGCCCCGCGCGACCCTCAGCGACGTCACCCGCTACTTCGCTACCTACAACCTCGTGTGCGGCCCGGTCGTGGACGAGGACGACCACCTGCTCGGCGCGGTCACCGTGGACGACGTGCTCGACCACCTGCTGCCGGACAACTGGCGGGAAACGGGGCTGACCCATGCCTGAGCTGCTGCCGCGCCGCCGCCTCGACCAGCCGCGCCGGCCCGGCCGCTTCCGCCTCCAGCTCGACCCGGAGGCGTTCGGCCGGTTCTCCGAGCGGCTCGCCCGGTTCCTCGGGACCGGGAAGTTCCTGTTCTGGCAGACGCTGGTCGTCATCGTGTGGATCACGTTGAACCTGGTCGCGGTGGGCCTGCGCTGGGACCCGTACCCGTTCATCCTGCTCAACCTGGCGTTCTCCACCCAGGCCGCCTACGCCGCGCCGCTCATCCTGCTCGCCCAGAACCGGCAGGACGACCGCGACCGCGTGTCGCTGGAGGAGGACCGCGCCCGCGCCGCCCAGACCAAGGCGGACACCGAGTACCTCGCGCGCGAGCTCGCGGCCCTGCGCATCGCGATCGGCGAGGTGGCGACCCGCGACTACCTGCGCAGCGAGCTCGACCGGGTGTTCCGCGAGCGCAAGCGCGGGAGCCTCAAGGACGACCCGCGGTGGGACGACGTCCCGTCATAACCCCTGGTCGCTCGCGAAGCGGTCGCAGTACCGGCCGAACGCCTCCAGCTCCGCCCGGTCGAACACCTCGGCGAAGTGCCGGACGACACCCGTGAGGTGGGTGCCGGAGGCTGTTCGCAGGCGGTCCAGGCCCAGCGGTGTCAGCACCGCCACCACGCCGCGGCCGTCGCCGTCGGCACGCTCCCGCAGCACGAGCCCCGCGCGCTCCAACCGGTCGACGAGCCTGGTCACCCCGGAGCGGGACAGCAGCACGGCGTCCGCCAGCTCCGTCATCCGCAGCCGGTACTGCGGCGCCTCCGCCAGTTGCACGAGGACGTCGTAGGCCGCGAGCGAGAGCCGCTGCTCGGCGATCAGTTCGGCTTCCAGGATCCGAGTCAGTCGCGCGTGGGCCCGGAGGAAGGATCGCCACACCCCGAGCTCGCCGCGGGTGGGCAACCGGGCACTTCCGGTTTCCGGCACGGATAGCAATGTTACGGAAAGCACGCAACCGGCTGCGCCCAGCCCCTTCAACCCAGGTGACCAACCGGTAGCTTGGTAGGACGCGGCCCCGCCGTAGCATGGCGCTCTACCCCGATCGAAGGCGATCCAGTGACGACGCAGACCCTCCCCTCCGTTGACGACGTGCACAAGGCGCTGGCCGGCGTGCAGGACCCGGAGATCCGGCGACCCATCACCGAGCTGGGCATGGTGAAGTCGGTCACGATCACCGACGGGGTCGTCGACGTGGCCGTGTTCCTGACCGTCGCCGGCTGCCCGCTGCGCGACAAGATCACCGCCGACGTGACCGCCGCCGTGTCCGCCCTGGAGGGCGTCCGGCAGGTGCGGGTCGAGCTGGACGTGATGAGCGACGCCCAGCGCACCGAACTGCGCAAGACCCTGCGCGGCGGGGTCGAGGAGCCGGTCATCCCGTTCGCGCAGCCCGGTTCGCTGACCCGCGTGTACTGCGTGGCGTCGGGCAAGGGCGGTGTGGGCAAGTCCAGCGTGACCGTGAACCTCGCGGTGGCGATGGCCCAGCGCGGCCTCTCGGTCGGCGTGGTGGACGCCGACATCTACGGCCACTCGATCCCGCGGATGCTGGGCACGGAGGCCCGTCCGACGCAGGTCGAGAAGATGATCATGCCGCCGCAGTCGCACGGCGTGAAGCTCATCTCGATCGGCATGTTCACCCCCGGCAACACCCCGGTCGTGTGGCGCGGGCCGATGCTGCACCGGGCGTTGCAGCAGTTCCTCGCGGACGTGTTCTGGGGCGACCTGGACGTCCTGCTGATGGACCTGCCGCCGGGCACCGGTGACGTGGCGATCTCGGTGGCGCAGCTGGTGCCCAACGCGGAGATCCTGGTCGTGACGACGCCGCAGCAGGCCGCCGCCGAGGTGGCCGAGCGGGCGGGGTCGATCGCCCTGCAGACCCGGCAGCGGGTGGCGGGTGTGATCGAGAACATGTCGTGGCTGGAACTGCCGGACGGGTCCCGGATGGACGTCTTCGGCGAGGGCGGCGGGGCGGCGGTGGCTTCGTCGCTGACGCAGGCGGTGGGCGCCGAGGTGCCGCTGCTGGGCCAGGTGCCGCTGGACCCGCGCCTGCGGGAGCAGGGCGACGCCGGGACGCCGATCGTGCTGGCGGAGCCCGACTCCACGGCCGCTCAGGTGCTGACGGGTGTGGCGACCAAGCTGTCCGTGCGGTCGCGCGGGCTCGCCGGCCGCTTGCTGAACGTCTCCCCCGCCGGCCGCTGAGGCGTTGCGGGGGTCGGCCTCCGGCCCCCGCTGCCATTCTCGCGCGGGGGTGCGACACAACCGCGCGTGGCGGCTCGGGAAGGCTTGGGCGGGATCCCCGTCAGGTGGCGTCGGGGTCGAAGGGCGGGCGTTCGCCGTGCTGGAGCGGGCGTTCCTGGGCGACCGAAGGTCCCTGGCCCGCCGCCGGGTAGCCGTTGGGCTTCGGGGCGGGGCTGCTCGTGCCGTTGGTGCCGCTGGGCAGGTCGTCCCACAGGTGCTTGGTGATCGCGCGCTTCGGGTCGAAGTTGCGCAGCTCCCGCAGCTCCCGCAGGTCCTCCAGGGGCTTGCGGAGCGACTCGAACTCCGGGCCCATCTCCTGCTTCAACTGGTCGCGCGCGCCCGTGGCGTACTCGCGCACCTGGCGGATCGTGCGGCCCACCCACGCGGCGGCGGACGGGAGGCGTTCCGGTCCCAGGATGAACAGGCCCGCGACGATGATGATGAGCAGCTCTACCCAGCCGATGCTGTCAAACACGGTGCCCGCCTTCGCTCCACGTCGCTGCGAACCAGCGTAGCCGTCAGTCCGACCGCAACGTCACCTGCACGGTCAGCTCCCGACCCTGCCTGGCCAGGACGACCGGAACCGTTTCCCCGATTTCGTGGTCCCGTACCGCAACGGTCAACTCCGCGGCGTTGCGCACCACGCGGTCGCCGACCTTGGTGATGACGTCGCCCTCCACGATGCCCGCCGCCTTGGCCGCGCCGCCGTCCGGCACGTTCTGCACCTTCGCGCCCTCGGCCGTCTCGGCGGCCACCGAGCTGACGTTGATGTTCATGTCGGCGTGCTTGACCTGGCCGTCGCGGATGAGGGCCTGGGAGATCTTGCGGGCGTAGTTGCCGTTGATGGCGAAGCCGAGGCCCACGGAGCCGCCGGTCTCGGTCCGGATCGACGAGTTGATGCCGACCAGCGCGCCCGTCGAGTCGACCAGCGCGCCGCCGGAGTTGCCGGGGTTGATCGCCGCGTCGGTCTGGATGGCGTCGTAGGTGACCTGCGGGCCGCCGTTCTCGCCCGCCGCGGTCACCGGGCGGTGCAGGGCGCTGACGATGCCCTCGGTCACCGTGTTGGACAGCGACAGCGGCGAGCCGATGGCCAGCACCGCGTCGCCCACGGCCAGCTCGTCGGAGTTGCCGAACTGGAGCACGGTCGGGTTCTCCACCTGGACCTTGATCACGGCGAGGTCGGTCTTGGAGTCCCGGCCGACGATCTGCGCGACCGCGCGCTTGCCGTCGGTGAAGACCACGGTCAGCTTGGCCGACGTGTCCTGCACGGCCGGCGCGACCACGTGGTCGTTGGTGAGCACGTACCCGGCGCCGTCGATGACCACGCCGGAGCCGACGCCCGCCACGTTCGCGCCCTTGAACTCGATCGACACCACGCTGGGCGTCACGCGCTTGGCGATGTCCGCGACCGACCCGACCGGTCGCTCCTTGCCGGGCTTGACCTCGGCCAGCGTCACGCCGCTGTCGGTCAGCGGGTTGCCCGCGCGCCCGAACAGCCAGCCGACGACACCACCCGCCGCACCCACCGCCAGCGCCACGACCAGCAACAACGCCAGCGCGGTCGGCTTCACGCGCCGACCGAACAGCAGCTCGGGAACGCTCAGCTGCGGACCGGGCCCGGCGACCGGCTCCTTGCGGGCCTCGGGTTCCTCGGTGACCGCCGGCGGTCCGATGACCGCGCTCGCGCCCGGGTCCCGCCACTCGTCACCGGCGGCCTTGCCGTGCCAGAAGACCGGCTCCACCTCGGGTTCGCCGTCGAGGTCCACCGGCGGGCGCTGGAGCAGCTCCGCCGTGCCGTTGGGGCGGCCGAACGCCGTGCTCAACGCCTCGGGCGGCGGCGGGGCGAGCTGGACGCCGCCGTTGAGCACCGGTCGGTCGGCGGAGAACGCGCCCTCGACGCCCTGCGGGCGGCCGAAGACGTACGCCTGACCGGGGTCCACGGCGGGGCGCTGGAGGGGGCGCGGTGCGAGCCTGCGGTGCGCCCCGTCGTCCACGCCGGACCTGGGGGTCCCGTTGCCCTGTTGCGGACCGCCCTGTTGTGGCTCGCTCATCGCTCCCCGCACGTCGGTGATGCCCGGTGTTGCGGGGTCCATCGTGCCTTGTGACCGGTGAAGTTGTCGTCAGCGGTTCAGCGGGCGAGCAGGTGGTCGGTGCCCGCTCCCGCGCCGGTCAGGTCGGTGCGGTCGTTGACCAGCTGCGGTGCGACCGCCGGCGGCGGTGGCGGGTTGCCCTGGGCCGGGCTCGGGGCCGGTTCCTCACTGCCCGGCACGACCAGTGCCAGAGCGCCGAGCATCAGGCCCGACACGACCACGCCGGCGCCTTGCCGGGCCCGCCGGCTGCCGAACCGGCTGCCCGTGCCGAAAGGGCGGCTCGACCCCAGCACGGGTCCGCTGCCGAACGCCACGCGGTCGGGTCGCTGCACGGCCACGAGCTGGCCGTCCTCGGTCACCGCGAGGCCGTCGGGCGCACTGGGCAGCTCGACCTCCTGCGGGATCGCGCCGAGCCGGGCCAGCAGGCCGGCGGGCGCGCACGGTGTCTCGGCGGCACGCACGGCGGACCGCGCCTGCTGCTGCGAGTAGGCCTCCGCGGCGCAGAACGGGCAGCGCGCCAGGTGCGCCGCCGCACGGCTGTGGGCCGAGGCCGACAGCTCGCCGTCGACGAAGGCGACGACCGCGTCGGGCAGCAGGTGCTGCTCGGGCAGTCCCCAACCTCGCAGGTCGGTCATGCAGAGTCCTCCTGAACAAGACCCCGACGGCGTTCGAGTGCGGCACGCAGGGCCTGCCGGCCCCGGTGGATCCTGCTCCTCACGGTACCCAGTTTCACGCCCAGGGTGGCGCCGATCTCCTCGTAGGACAGCCCTTCCACGTCGCACAGCACCACGGCGGCCCGGAAGTCCGGCGGCAGCTCGTCCAGCGCGGCCTGCAGGTCGGGGTCGAGGTGGGTGTCGTGGTAGACCTGCTCGGGGCTCGGGTCGTCGCCCGCGAGGCGGTCGGTGTCCTCGGGCAGGCCCTCCATGCGGAACTTGGAGCGGCGGCGGGCCATGTCGAGGAACAGGTTCGTGGTGATGCGGTGCAGCCAGCCTTCGAACGTGCCCGGCTGGTAGGACGCGAGGGACCGGAAGACGCGGATGAACGTCTCCTGGGTCAGGTCCTCGGCGTCGTGCTGGTTGCCGGTCAGGCGGTAGGCCAGCCGGTAGACCCGGTCGGCGTGGTCGCGGACGACCTGGTCCCACGTCGGCACGATCCATTCCGTGTCGTCGATGGGAGCGGTGGCGGTGTACGGCTGCGTTGGCATCGGGCGGTGAAGCACCTCCAGGTGGGCCGGCTGCCCTGCTGCACGGTTCAACGCTCTCTGCGGCCGGCGTGTTCCCGTGTGTCGTGCGTGGCCCCAGCTTGCCGGGCTCCCTTATAACCATGGTGAGAGTCGGCTGAGAGCACGCTGAGAATTCCGGTTCACGGGAGATTCACCCGCTCGGCCGCGTCCGGCGTTAACCTCCGTCCTGTGGATGCGCCGCTGCGCGAGTACGTGGAGCGCTACCTGCCCGAGGACGCCGTGGTCACGGCCGCTCGGGCGCGTGGCGAACAGTTGGGTTGCGTGCCGATCGGCCCCGGCGGCGGCGCCGCGCTGCGCTTCCTGGCGGCCGCGTTGCAGGCCAGGGCCGTGGTCGAGGTCGGCACGGGTGCCGGCGTGGGCGCGTTGTACCTGCTCAGCGGCATGCCGACAGCGGGCGTGCTGACCTCCATCGACGTGGAGCCCGAGCACCAGCGGGCGGCGCGGGTGGCCTTCGCGGAGGCCGGCGTGGGCGCGTCCCGAACGCGGCTGATCATGGGCCAGGCCCTCGACGTCCTCCCCCGCCTCACCGACGGGGCCTACGACCTGGT
Organism: Saccharothrix variisporea; assembly: GCF_003634995.1. Lineage (GTDB taxonomy): Bacteria > Actinomycetota > Actinomycetes > Mycobacteriales > Pseudonocardiaceae > Actinosynnema > Actinosynnema variisporeum. The sequence continues at coordinate 4,334,777 of NZ_RBXR01000001.1, forward strand.
GTTCGTGGACGCGGCGAAGTCCGAGTACCCGAAGTACCTGGAAGAGGGCGTGCGACTGCTGCGCCCGGGCGGTGTCATCGCGTTCGACAACATCCTGTGGCACGGCCGGGTGGTCGACACTTCCCAGCGCGACCCGGACACGCAGGCCATGCGAGACGTGGCTCGAGCCGTCCGCGAGGACGACCGCCTTGTTCCGGTGATCCTCCCCTTGGGTGACGGCCTGTTGGTAGCCGCGAAAGTTTAGGCGCGTCCGGCGTACGTAGCGGTACGTATTGCGGCTGCCCACCGGCAAGCACAACGATCGGAATCGCATTTCTTCCGATCGTGAGGACATTCGATGAAAAGGCCATTACGCGCGCCTGCCCGAAGAAGACCCGCAATCACCCTGCTCTGCGCCGCACTCGCGCTCGGCTTCCTCCCGGGCCAGGCATTCGCCGGAACGCCCACTACCCAAGCCGCCGTCCCCACCAATGACGACGTCGTGATCGCCCAGCGGTTGCAGACGATGGTGCAACCCGTGCTCACGGCCGTCGCAGCCGACACGCAGGTCCGGGCGCTGGTGCGCACGATCGCGGCCAGGCAGTTCGACGGCGACACCAACGCGCTGCTGTCGACCGTCGTGCGGGAGGCCGAGGAGTCGCGCGTCGTCAACCCGACCGAACCGGGGTGGGTCGCGCTCAAGAACGGCATCGCCCAGCTCGCCGACGTCAACGGGTTCGCCTACCAGCCGCAGATCTACATCCCCAACCAGGACGAGGGTGTTCTCGCCGGTGACAGCGTCGTGGTGGCCGTCGCGCCGGCCGACGAAACGCTGACCAGCGTGCCCGGTTACGTCCTGAACCCCGCCGGACAGGTGCAGCAGACGCCCGCCGCGATCGACGAGGCGTACGTCGAGACCAAGGAGGTGTGGGTCCTCTCGGTCAACGAGTCCAGCGCCACCAACCCCACCACGACCACCACGCTGGAGGCCGTGCCGCTGAGCGAGGCCGGGCCGGGCGTGCTGGCGACCTGCAACCCGACCGGAACGCGCAACAACAAGGGCCTCGAGTACCTGCAGAAGTGGCGCGTGCCCAACCGCAACGAGTTCGGCGGCTGGTTCGAGGGCAAACGCGAGATGCGCGCGATCGTCCTCACCACGACCGGCGTCACCATCCGCACGATCGCTTTCCCCAGCATCAAGAAGAAGTACATCGACCGGTGGCAGGACTCCGACCTGTTCATCACCACCTGGGACCGTGCGCAATGGGGTGACGTGCTCGGTTACCAGTGGTACGAGGAGGACGGCGGCCCGGAAGTCACCATCGGCGTCTCGATCCCGTTCTTCGGCGGCAACATCAACGCCAACGTCAAATGGCGCAAACGCGACGACAACGGCGGCAGCGCCGCGGTGATGTTCTCGGAATCGACCTACCTGGAGTACAACACGGGCAAGGTCGCCTTCAGCATGTGCAGCCAGGGCGGTGACGGCGGCACCGGCTACGACAACCTCGCCCGCACCGGCATCGCCGCCGCGTCCAGCACGTACCCGGGCTACTCACCCGCCCGGGTGAACGACGGCAGCACCAACACCAGCCTGGGCGGCGGCTACAGCTGGGCGAACAACGCGGGCACGTACCCGCCGGGCAACCCCGAATGGGTGCAGGTCGACTTCGGCGTGGACAAGACCTTCCGGAGGGTCGTCGTCTACACCAGCGCCGGATATCCGATCAAGGACTTCGACGTCCAGGTCTGGAACGGCGTCACCTTCGTGTCCGTGGCCGCGGTGCGCAACAACACGGCCCTCAGCACCACGGTCACCTTCGCCCCACGAACATCGCGCCTGGTCCGCGTCCTGGGGCTGAGCGGCCCGACCCACCAACCCGGCTTCGTCCGGGTCAACGAGCTGGAGGTCTACGCGGCCTAGCCGACGGGGTGCGTGCCGGCGCAAGCAGAGCCGGCACGCACCTTTCACGCCCTGCCGAACGCCCTTTCGGCCGCTTCGGCTTTGCTGGTCACACCCAGCTTGCGGTAGACGTTCTCCAGGTGCTTTTCCACCGTCCGCACGCTGATCCGCAGCACCTGCGCGGCTTGTGCGCTGGTGCGGCCACCGTTCACCAGCCACAGCACGTCCGACTCGCGCGCCGTCAGGTTCGCCGCGATGGCCGCGGGCTTGGTCCGCGTGCTGGTCTCGGAAAGCAGCAACGCAGCCGACATGTCGTGCTTGAACAGCCGCACGGTCAGCTTCCGTGAGCCGCGTGTGACGACGTACGGCTGTGGCGCGAGGGACTGCTGGACCAGCCACGAGTCGAGTTCGTCGGGCAAGACCCCGCCTTCCCGTCCGGGCCTGCGGAAATAGGTCTCCAGCAGCAGCCTGGCCGACCGGTTGACCACCCGGATCCGGCCGAGCGGCCCGAGCAGGACGACGCCGTACGCGGTGTCGTCGACCCCTTCCAGCGCCGCCAACGCCGAGTCGAACCACGCCCCGGCCGACGCGGTGGCGACCAGGTTCGCCAGGTACGGCCGGGCGAGCCTCGTCAACGCCAGTTCGGTGTCGGTGAAGTCGGACCCGCTGCGGTTGAACACCAGGATGGTCGACACGCCGAGGTCCGCGGTGAGCCGGCAGACCAGTTGGTGCGCGATGCCGAGCGGCCGGTAGAACTCCTGGTAGATGCCCAACGCGCGCAGTTCGCGCCGGCCGGCCACGTCGCTCAGCCTGGCCGCCTCCAGCTCGCCGGTGCGCAGGAAATGGCGCAGGAGCGGGTGTTCCGGCACGTGCCGGCTGAAGGCCTCTTCCAGCGCGGTGGTCTCCCACGCGTCCGGCACGGACACCTGCTCGCTCCGGCCGGTGCTCGGGTCGATCGACTGGTACGCCACGATGTCGCCGCCGACGACCTTCGTGATCGCCGTCAGCACCTGGCGGCGGACGTCCTCGGTGCCCGGCTGGTCGACCTCCCGCAGTGCCGTGAGCAGTTTGTCGAGGTCAGCCCCGCGAATCCCCGCCACTCACCCGAGGGTACGAGCCCGCGGGCACCTCGTGCTGCGTGTCACCGAACCGCGCCCGGTATTCCGACGGGCTCAGCCCCGTCCGCCGCCGCAGCTGCGCCCTGAGGTTCGACGCCGACCCCAAGCCGGACCGCCGCGCCACCACGTCCAGCCGGACCTCGCCGCGCTCCAACAACGTGCAAGCCAGATCGACCCGCGCAGCCGTCAACCAGGCCAGCGGGGTCGTCCCGACCTCCTGCTGGAACCGCCGGTGCAGGGTCGCCGGGCTGCACGCGGCCCGTCCCGCCAGCGCCGACACCGTCAACGGCTCGTCCAGCCGCTCACGGGCCCAGTCCAGCAGGGGTGTGAGGGACGTGTCCGGCACCGCCGGCACCGGCTGCTTCACGAACTGCCGCTGCCCGCCGTCCCGGTGCGCCGCGAAGACCAGCCGCCGGGCCACCGTGTTCGCCACCTCGGCCCCGTGGTCCAGCCGGATGAGGTGCAACCCGAGGTCCAGCGCCGCCGCGCTCCCCGCCGCCGTGTAAGCGCCGTCCTCGACGTACAGCACATCAGGAACCAGCTTGACCTGTGGGAACAGTGACCGGAAGACATCGGCCCACCGCCAGTGCGTCGTGGCCGAACGCCCGTCCAGCACCCCGGCGTACCCCAACGTGAACGCCCCGGTGCAGAAGCTGACCAGCCGCGCACCCCGCTCCCCGGCAGCCCGGACGGCGTCCAGCACCTCGTCAGAAGGCCGCACCTCCGGATCGGGCCGGTTCGGGACGATCACCGTGTCCGCGTCGGCCACCGCCTCCAACCCGGGCACCCCGGACAGCGTGAAGAACCCGTTGTGCATGGTCACCGGCCCGGAAGCGCACAGCGTGAACGAGTACCACGGTCGGTCGCCCAGCTCCGGTCGCGCCAGCCCGAACAGCTCCGTCGCGACGCCCATCTCGAACGGGTTCGAGCCGGCGTCGACGATCATCACCACGCGGTGCGAGGAACCAGGCGACATGTGCGATTCCTAGCACTCACCCCGACCGCACCGCCACCACCAGCATGGACGCATGAACATCGACCAGGCCCTGGCGAGCTTCGACGACCTGTGGAGCCCCCGCGTCCTCGCCACCGTCAACGACTACGACGTCCGCGTGGCCAAGGTGAAGGGCGAGCACGTCTGGCACGCGCACGCCGACACGGACGAGTTCTTCCTCGTCCTGCACGGTGAACTGGACATCGCGCTGCGCGACCGGACCGTCCACTTGCGCCAGGGCGACACCTTCGTCGTCCCGAAGGACGTCGAGCACAAGCCGTCCTCACGGGACGGCGCCCACATCCTGATGATCGAACCGACCGGCACGGTGAGCGTCGGGGACCGCCACGAGGAGGTCCCCGACCACGTCGACATCACCACCGGTCACGCGCTCAAGACGCCGTGACGCTCGAGCCGGGCGTTCAAGACGCCGTGACGCCCTTCCCCAGCACGGTCACGCCGCCGGCCGACACCGTGTAGCGCTGCCGGTCCATCGCGTGGTCCACGCCGATCAGCGCGCCATCCGGCACGACCACGTTCTTGTCCAGGATCGCCCGCCGCACCACCGCGCCTCGCCCGATCCGCACACCCGGCAGCAACACGCTCCCCTGCACCACCGAACCGCTCTCCACGACCACGTCCGACGACACCACGGACCCGTGGATGGTGCCGGAGATGATCGACCCCGGTCCGACCATGGAGTCCTCGGCGCTGCCGCCCGCGATGAACTTCGCCGGCGGCAGCGGCGGGGTCGCCGTCCGGATCGGCCAGGCCTGGTTGTAGAGGTTGAACACCGGCCGCACCGACACCAGGTCCATGTGCGCCTCGTAGTAGGCGTCGATGGTCCCCACGTCCCGCCAGTAGCCGCGGTCGCGCTCGGTCTCGCCGGGCACGACGTTGTCGGCGAAGTCGTAGACGTGCGCCTGGCCCTGGTCGACCAGCATCGGGATGATGTCGCCGCCCATGTCGTGGTCGGAGTCCGGGTTGGCCGCGTCCGCCCGCAGCGCCTCCAGCAGCGCCTCCGTGGTGAACACGTAGTTGCCCATCGAGGCGAACGTGACCTCCGGGTCGCCCGGCACGTGCGGCGGGTCGGCGGGCTTCTCCAGGAACCGGGTGATCTGCCCGAACTCGTCGGAGTCGATGCACCCGAACGCCTTCGCCTCCGCGCGCGGCACCCGGATGCCCGCCACGGTCACGCCCGCGCCGGACTGGACGTGCTGGTCGACCATCTGCCCCGGGTCCATCCGGTACACGTGGTCGGCGCCGAAGATGACGACGTGGTCCGGCTTCTCGTCGTTGACCAGGTTCAACGACTGGAAGATCGCGTCGGCGCTGCCGGTGTACCAGCGGGGTCCGAGGCGCTGCTGGGCCGGCACCGGGGTGACGTACTGCCCGAGCACATTGGACAGCCGCCACGTGGTGGAGATGTGCCGGTCCAGGGAATGGGATTTGTACTGCGTGAGCACGCAGAGCCGGACGAACCCGGCGTTCACCAGGTTGGACAGCACGAAGTCGACGAGCCGGTAGTTTCCGCCGAAGGGCACCGCGGGCTTTGCCCGGTCGGCGGTCAACGGCCACAACCGTTTGCCTTCGCCACCGGCGAGGACAATTCCTAGTACATGCGGTTGCCCTTTCACGACAACGACCCTAACCGTGCGGCGAGCCGCCCACCACGGCGAAGTAACGCAGACCCGCGCTGTTCACCCGGACGTCCGGCACCCCGGGGTTACGGTGGGCGGCGTGCGAATTGGACTGCTGACACGGGAGTACCCGCCGGAGGTCTACGGCGGCGCCGGGGTGCACGTCGGTTTCCTCGTGCCGAGGTTGCGGGAGCTGGTGGACGTGGACGTGCACGCCTTCGGCGGGCCGCGCCCGGACGCCGTCGCCCACAACCCGGCACCGTCCCTGGCGGCCGCGAACGCGGCGCTGGGCGTGCTCTCGGCGGACCTGGAGATCGCCGCGGCGCTGGGCGGGGTGCAGGTGGCGCACTCCCACACCTGGTACGCCAACATGGCCGGGCACCTGGCGAAACTGCTGCACGGCATCCCGCACGTGGTCACCGCGCACTCGCTGGAGCCGCGCCGGCCGTGGAAGGCCGAGCAGCTCGGCGGCGGGTACCGGATCTCGTCGTGGGTGGAGCGCACCGCGTACGAGGCGGCGGACGCGGTCATCGCGGTGAGCGACGGGATGCGGGCCGACGTGCTGGACTGCTACCCGACCCTGGACCCGGCGCGGGTGCACGTGGTGCGCAACGGCATCGACACCGCCGAGTACCACCCGGTGGAGGAGACGGACGCGCTGGTGCGGCACGGGATCGACCCGACGCGCCCGATCGTCACGTTCGTCGGGCGGATCACGCGGCAGAAGGGCGTGGGGCACCTCGTCGCCGCCGCGCACCGGATCTCGCCCGACGCCCAGGTCGTGCTGTGCGCGGGCGCGCCGGACACGCCGGAGATCGCCGAGGAGACGCGGCTCGCGGTGGCGGAGCTGGCGGCGGCGCGGCCCGGGGTGGTGTGGATCCAGCAGATGCTGCCGCAGGCGGACGTGCGGCAGATCCTGAGCCACTCGGCGGTGTTCGTGTGCCCGTCGGTGTACGAGCCGCTGGGGATCGTGAACCTGGAGGCGATGGCGTGCGGCACCGCCGTGGTGGCGTCGGACGTCGGCGGCATCCCGGAGGTCGTCGACCACGGCCGGACCGGGCTGCTGGTGCACTACTCGGCCGACGACGAGGCCGCGTTCCGGACCGGGTTGGCGGACGCGGTGAACGCGCTGCTGGCGGACCCGGCGAAGGCGCGGGCGTTCGGTGCGGCGGGGCGGGAGCGGGCGGTGCGGGAGTTCTCGTGGGCGAGCGTGGCCGCGGAGACCGTCGCGGTGTACGAGGCCGCGCTCTCGAACAGCGTTAAGTGATCACTTTCCCGCGTTGCTGTGACGTGGGTCACAGCAACAAAACGCAACCTCTGAGCGTTCCGAAGACCTTTAACCAGTAGGGGAACGACTACTGGGGGTCATCATGCGAAGGGTTGTGCTCGTCTGCCTGCTCCTGGCGGGCTGCGGCGCGGCGCCGGAGCGCACGGGGGCGGAACCCGTGCCGCTCACCATCGGCGGGAGGCCGGTGGTGGACGCGCAGGGGTTGCAGGTGCAGGCCGAGGCGGAGCTGAGCTACACGATCGGCTTCGGGTACGTGGCGCGCGCTGGTGACGCGGTGAACTGCTGGTTCGCCCGCACCGGGGCGCAGGGCGAGGTGGACCGGCGGCTGTGGTGCGGGCCCGTGCAGGTGCCCGGCACAGCCGCGTCCACCGACTGGGTCCCGGTGCCGCTGAAGGAGGTCGAGCAGAACGACGGCGGCGTGCGGCTGGAGGTCGAGCCGCCGCAGGTGCCGGGTCCGGGCAGCCGGAGCACACCGCTGGGCAGGCTCGTGCGCACCGACGGCCGGGAGGCCGACGCGGACCAGGGCGCGGAGCTCGCGGGACCGGACTTCCTGGCCGTGCAACCCGACGACGGCCGGCCGCTGGACGCCGCGTCGGGCCTGGTCCGGGACGACCAGCTGGCGTTGCGGATCACCGGGTACGGCAGCCCGGAGTCGTGGACGACCGAGCGGGGCGAACTGCGCGCCGAGCACGGGGTGCGGTTGCGGGTGCTGCGGCTGTCCGTGGAACGGCTGCGGGAGACGGATTCGGCGTTCCGCCAGACACCGTGGACCGGGTGGCTGCCGCAGCCGCCGGAGGCCGCGCTCCAGGTGCCGGGCAAGCGCCACCCCCTGCCGACCGACCGGTTGCCGGAGACGGGGTCGGTGTTCGTGGTCTACACCGTGCCCGACGCCGGCGGCCAGGAGGCGTTGGTGCTGAACACGGTGGGCGCGAAGTCGTTGGAGCAGCGCGTGGAGGTGCCCTCGGGCGCGGCGCTGGGCGAGCCGGTCCCGGCCCTGCGCCGCCCGGCGGGCCCCGAGCAGCCGACACCCGTCGCCCAGCGGGTGAAGGTCGGCGGCAAGGAGGGGTCTTTACAGGTGGAACGGGTCCGGCTGGGCCGCCAACGCCCGGTGAACGTCGACGGCCAGCGGTACGGGCTGGCCACCGCGTCCGCACCGGACAAAGCCCTGCTGGAGTTGCGCCTCCAGGGCAAGGACCTGCCGGAGACGACGGGGGCGGCGCTGACCAAGGACCTGGTCGCGGTGACCCTGCCGGACGGGACCCGGGCACCGGCCGTGGGCGCGCGCTACGGCGGCGACACCTTCCCGGTGGCCGTGGTGGTCGAGGTCCCGGCGGACGTGCGCTCGGTCTCGGTCGCGGTGACCGCCGGCACGGTGGACTTGCCGATCCTGGGCCAGGTCGCGATCGAGCCGGGCGACCCGGCGGTGGTGCCCCTGGACTTCTGACCACGGCTCGCGAACAGGACTGCCACCGCAGCCAGGGCGAGCCATCCCACGACCAGGGCGACCAGCCCACTCCAACCCCACTGCTGGTAGGCCGTGCTGCCCGCCGTCCCGCCGGCGCTGCTGCCCACGTAGAACGCGAACAGGTACGCGCCCGACGCCGGCCCCTTCGCGCGTGCCCGCGCGCCGACCCAGGCGCTGGCCACGGCGTGCACCGCGAAGAACCCGCCGGTGAACACCGCCAACCCCACCCCGACCGCGACCAGGCTGTCCGGCACGGTCACGACCGCACCCACCGCGGTGACCGCCAGCGCCGCCACCGCGATGACCGCCCGGCCGTGCCGGTCGGCCAACCGGCCCGCGACCGCCGAGCACACCCCACCCGCCGCGTACGCCAGGAACACCAAGGAGGCCAGACCCGGCGGCAACGCCAGCCGGAACGCGACCACGTTGAACAACGACACGAACGCCGACACCTCGAGCACCGCGACGGCGTACAAGGCCAGCAGCACGCGGTCGGTCAAGGCCGAGCGCAACCCGGACTCGCGCCGGACCGAGGGCTTGCCCGCGGGCAGGTAGAGCGCCGTCACCAGAGCGCACGCCAGCGCGAAACCACCCACCAGGCCCAGCGCGCCACGCCAGCCCACCCAGTCCGTCCCGACCCCGGCGAGCAGCCGCCCGATCATGCCGCCCGCGCTGTTCCCCGCGATCAACGCACCGATGGCCGCACCGATCGCGGCGGCCTCGTCGGCCAGGAACGCCATGGCCACCGCCGGGATCCCGGCCGTCGCCACGCCTTGCAGCACGCGCAGCCCGAGGAACACCGGGTAGCTCGGCGCGAGCGGCAGCAGGAGTCCGATCAGCGCCGCGAGCAGCACCGACCACACGATCACCCGCCGCCGCCCGACCCGTTCGGCCAGCACCGCGCACGGGATCACCGCGAGCGCCAACGCCCCGGTCGCCGCGCTCACCGCCAGCGACGCGCCACCCGGACGCAGCCCGAACTCGGCCGCGATCTGCGGCAGGACCGGCTGCGGCGCGTACAGCACCGCGAAGGTCGCCAAGCCGGTCGCGACGGTGGCCGTGGTGAGGCGGGTCGGCATGTTATCGACGCTAAACTATGCGTCCAATACGCCCATCGAGCATAATTGATGCCGTGATGGATGAATTGGCCCCGAAACTGGCCGTGCTCCGGGCGTTGGCGGAGGACGAGCACGTGACGCACGCGGCGCTGGCGGTCGGTGTGCCGCAGCCCACGGTCAGCCGGTGGCTCGCGGCGATGGGCGAGTCGCTCGGGTCGCCGTTGGTGGTCCGCAGCGGGCGGCGGGTGCGGCTGACGCGGGCCGGGCGGCTGCTGGCGTCGGCGGCGGACCGGGCGCTCGCGCTGTTCGAGGCCGGGCACCGGGCGGCGGTGGAGGAGGTGGACCCGTCGCGGGGGCTGGTCGCTGTGGGGTTCCTGCACCTGCTCGGGCGGTCGCTGGTGCCCGAGTTCGTGCGCGGGTTCCGGGAGGCGCACCCGCACGTGCGGTTCCGGCTGGTGCAGGACTCGCGGCGGGTCGTGCTCTCCCACCTGGAGGACGGGGTCGTGGACCTGGCCCTGGTCGCCCCGCCGCCCGAGGGCTCGACCTACGAGCACGCCGTCGTGCGCACGCAGGAACTGGTCCTGGTGCTGCCGCCCGGTCACCGGCTGGCCGGGCGGGACGCCGTCGAGGTCGCCGAACTGGCCGACGAGGAGTTCGTCGGGCTGGAACGCGGCTACGGGCTCCGGCAGATCACCGACGACCTGTGCGCGGCGGCCGGGTTCGTGCCGCGCCTGGCGTTCGAGGGGCAGGAGACGGAGACCGTCCGGGGCCTCGTCGCCGCCGGTCTCGGGGTCGCGCTGCTGCCGCACGCCGAGGGGCCGACCGGCCTGGTGGAACTGCCGCTGTCGCCGAGCGCCCGGCGGGAGATCGCCCTGGTGTGGCTGGCGGGCGTCCCGCTGCCGCCGGCCGTGCGGGCGTTCCGGGACCACGTTCGGGACGCCTGATCGGGTGGTCGACCGCGTGGCGTGAAGGGGAAAACGCCGAATTTCTCCCTTTCGAGGGATGCGTTCGCGGATGCCCCACACGATCGCGTGCAGTCGAATGCGGGATTTCCGGCACGAGGCCACGATGAGCGGGAAGGCCCGAATCCACGAGGAGGAATCCGTGCGCAACCTCGTCCGCCTGGCCGCGGCCACCGCGTTGTCCCTGCCCGTTCTCGTCGGCGCCGCCGGTCTGGCGTCCGCCGACTCCGCGGGCTATTTCGGGGACACGGTCGGCGTGGGCCCCCTGGGGCTCGTCTACGACGACACGGACTCCGGGGTCCACGACGGCGACGCCTTCTACCACAACCAGCACGTGCACACCGGTGAGCTGGGCACGTTCGTGGGCCACACCTACTCCTGGGTGGACGACGCCGACGACGAAGACGGCCCCTCAGCGGGCCACTACGGCGACGCGACCAGCATCAACCCGCTGGGCTTCTACACCCATTCCCACGGCAGCTTCGCCGATTCCGACTGAAACCCGATCCTGACCGAGAACCGGACCGAGAGCCGAGGCCGCCGGGCGGAAAACGATTCCGCTCGGCGGCCTTGGTCCTGCGATCAGCGGCCGTAGTTCTCCACGAACTCGACCAGGGTGCGGGCGGCGTAACCGGTCGCGCCGGCCACCACCTCGTCGTAGTTCTTCTCCGACCGCGCCGGGCCGGCGATGTCCAGGTGGGCCCACGGCAGCCCGCCGGTGAACTCGCGCAGGAACAGCGCGGCCGTGATGCCGCCCGGACCGGGCGGGCACTGGCGCAGGTCGGCGATGTCGCTCTTCACGTCCTCCGCGAGGTCCTCCAGCAGCGGCATCCGCCACCAGGCCTCGCCGACCCGCTTGCCGGCGTCCGCGATCGCCGCCGCCAGCGCGTCGTCGGAGGCGAACAGGCCGCCGGTCCGCACGCCCAGGCTGATCTTCATGGCCCCCGTGAGGGTGGCGACGTCGACCAGCACGTCCGCGCCGAGCTCGTCCACCGCGTAGGCGAGGGCGTCGGCCATCACCATCCGGCCCTCGGCGTCGGTGTTGGTCACCTCGGTGGTCAGGCCGCCGAAGTGCCGCACGACGTCACCGGGCCGGTAGGACGTGCCGGACACGTGGTTCTCGGCGGACGGCACCAGGCCCGTCACCCGGACGGGGAGGCTGCGCCGGGCGATGGCGATCATGGCGGCGATGACGGCCGCGCCGCCGGCCATGTCCGTGCGCATGAGGTGCATGCCCTCGGCGGGCTTGACGGAGATGCCGCCGGTGTCGAACGTGATGCCCTTGCCGACCAGCACGACGTGCGGACCCGTCTTGGCGCCCTCCCAGGTCAGGTGCACCAGCCGGGGCGGCCGGGACGAGCCCGAGCCCACCGCCAGCACCCCGCCGAACCCGGACGCGGCCAGCCACTTCTCGTCGCGGACCTGCACCCCGAGCCCCGGCACGGCCCCGGCCAGCTTGGCGGCGGTCGTGGCCAGCCACGCCGGGTCCTTCACGTTCGACGGGGCGTTGGCCAGGTCGCGGGTCAGGGCGGTGGCGGCGGCCAGGTCCGCGGCGACCCGCACGGCCTCGGCGTCGGCGCCCACCAGGCGCAGCGACTTGATCCGCTTCGGCGCGTCCTGCCCGGTCACCTTGAACCGGTACCCGCCCAGGACCAGGCCGAGCACGAAGGACCGCACGTCGGCGTCGGGCGTGAGCAGCACGTCGAACGTGGTGGCCCCGCCGCGCTCGACGTCGCCGTTCAGGGCGCGCACCAGGTTCGCGCCCGCCGTGCGCCAGTCGGACGGGGTCCCCGAGCCGACGCCCAGCACCCAGCGCGCACCCGGCTTGGTGGTCGTGCCCGCCCCGCCGGTGACCTCGGCGGTCACCTCCACGTCGTCGCCGCCGGGCCCGAGGACGACCGGGTCGCCGGGTGTCGCCAGCACGACCGCGCCCACGCCGCGGCGGACCGTGTCGGCCGCCTCGACGGCGAGAAGGGGTGTGGGCAGGGGCAGGCGCACGGCAGGGTCCTCCACGTACTCGGGTCGGGTCACGACGTAGCGATGCCCCGGTTCCACTGTGGAACCGGGGCGTCGACGATTCTCGCTCCGGCTAGGGTCAGCCAGCGGCCGCCTTGAGGGCGTCGCCCAGGGCGTTGGCCTCGTCCGCCGACATCTCGACGACGAGGCGCCCCCCACCCTCCAGTGGAACGCGCATCACGATGCCACGCCCCTCCTTGGTGACCTCAAGGGGACCGTCGCCGGTCCGGGGCTTCATGGCCGCCATCGCGTGCTCCCTCCGTCAACTTCTTCCCCGTCCGACCAGGGCCGGATACCGACCCATTCTCCCCTATGCGGACTGCGCGGCGAAACCGAACCGATCTTCTCGCCGCCGCCGGGAGTGGTTGACGATCTTGGTCAACGCCCAGTTCAGGGCCAGGATCGCCGTGCCGCAACGATTTCCGCCGCGCTTTTTCCGCCGTCACCTGGTTGTGACCAATTCGCGGGCTGTGGCGTGTCGCGGGGTCGCCCTGACAGACTCGGAACCCGTGCGGGCACGTTCGGCGCTCTTCGACGTCTACGGCGGCCACCTGCGGGAGCGGGGTGGCGCCGCGACCATCGCCGCCCTCGTCCGGCTGCTCGAACCGCTGGACTTCGCCGCGCCCGCCGTCCGCACCGCCGTGTCCCGCACCGTGCGGCAGGGCTGGCTGGAGCCGGTCCGCCTGCCGTCGGGCCCCGGCTACGCCATGACCCCGCGCGCGGAGCGCCGGCTGGACGAGGCCGCCGCGCGCATCTACCGGACCCGGCCGTCCACGTGGGACGGTCGCTGGCACGTCGTCGTGCCGGAGGAGCTGCCCGCCCGGGAGGCGCGGGACCGGCTGGCGTCCTCGCTGCAACTGCTCGGCTACGGGGCGCTGGGCCCCGTGACGTGGATCGCACCGCGCCCGTCCCCCGAGCTGGCCGACGTGCTGGCGGCCGAGGGTGTGGTGGCGAGCACGTTCCACGGCGAGCACGAGGGCGAGCCCGCCGCCCTGGCGGCCCGGGCCTGGGACCTGGAGACGCTGGGCCGCGACTACGCCCGGTTCGTCGCCGAGTGGGAGCCGGTGGTGTCCGCTGTGGACGGTACGTCGCCCCCGGAGGCGTTCGCGGCGTCCCAGCGCTTCCTGCACGCGTGGCGGAAGTTCCTGTTCCGCGACCCCGGACTGCCCCGCGAACTGCTGCCGGAGGACTGGCCGGGCACCGCGGCGGCCGAGTTCTTCGACCGGCACACCGCACGGCTCGCGCCCGCGGTGCGCAAGTTCGTGGACGACAGCCTCGACTAGCCCGCATGGAGGTCCCACCCGTGTCCGAACTCCTCGTCGACGACGCCGACGGCGTTCGCACCTTCACCCTGAACCGGCCCGAGTCGTACAACTCGTTCACGGTGGCGTTGAAGGAGCAGTTGCTGGCGGCCGTCCAGGAGACCGCCGCCGACCCGTCGGTGCGCGCGGTGGTGCTCACCGGTGCCGGCAAGGCGTTCTGCGCGGGCCAGGACCTGAAGGAGCACATCGCGCTGCTGGAGGCGGGCGACCCGGCCCCGCTGCACACGGTCGAGCAGCACTACAACCCGCTGGTCAAGGCCATCGTGGGGATGCCGAAGCCGGTGATCGCGGCGGTCAACGGGATGGCGGCGGGGGCCGGGGCGTCCCTGGCCTACGCGTCGGACCTGCGGGTCGCGGCGGCGTCGGCGAAGTTCCTGATGGCGTTCGCGAACGTCGGCCTGACGGCGGACTCGGGCGCGTCCTGGACCCTGCCGAGGCTGATCGGCCACGGTCGGGCGATGGAGATGATGCTGCTGGCCCAGCCGGTGGGCGCCGAGGAGGCGCTGCGCATCGGCATGGTGAACCAGGTCGTGCCGGACGGTGAGGCCCTGTCGACGGCCCAGGCCCTGGCCCGCAAGCTGGCGGCCGGTCCGACGACCGCGTACGCCAAGATCAAGGAGGCCATGGCGTTCACCGGCGAGCTGGCCGCGGCCCTGGACGTCGAGGCCCGCACCCAGGCCGAGGCCGGTGCCACCGCCGACCACCGCGAGGCCGTCGCAGCCTTCGTGGAGAAGCGCCCGGCGCAGTTCAAGGGCCGCTGACCGGCCGCCACCGGCCCCGGCGTTCGGGTCAGGACGTCGGGGCGGTGGCCCGGAAGCAGGTCGCGATGTGGTCGTCGACCATGCCGGTGGCCTGCATCAACGCGTAACAGGTGGTCGGACCGAGGAAGACGAAGCCCCGGCGCTTGAGCTCCTTCGCCATGGCCTTGGACTCCGGCGTCACGGCGGGCACGTCGGCGATCGTGGCCGGGCGCACGTGGTCTTCGGGGGCGAAGGACCACAGCAGCTCGTCCAGGCCACCGTCCAGCTCCGCCACCAGGCGGGCGTTGTGGATGGCCGCGTTGATCTTCGCCCGGTTCCGCACGATGCCGGCGTCGGCCATCAGGCGGTCGAAGTCCTCCTGGCCGTACGACCCGACCACCGCCGGGTCGAAGCCCGCGAACGCCTTCCGGAAGTTCTCGCGCTTGCGCAGGATCGTGATCCACGCCAGCCCGGACTGGAAGGACTCGAGGCACATCCGCTCGAACAGCGCGACGTCACCGTGCAGCTCGACGCCCCACTCGGTGTCGTGGTACTCGACGTAGTCGGGCGTGCTGACGCCCCACGGGCACCTCTCCACCGGGGTGTCCACGTCGACGCGCGACTCAAGCCGGGTCACGCTCGACCTCCCGATCGGGGTCCGCCTCCAGTTCCGCCACCCGCGCCCGCAGCCGCTCGACCTCGGCGGCCAGCCGTTCCACGGCCCAGTCGACCTCGGTCATCTTGTAGCCGCGGAACACCTGCTGGAACTGCAGGCCCCGGATGTCGTCCGGGGTGACGTCCTCGGCGGGCAGGCGCGTGGGCGACGCGCCGGGTGGCAGCGGCTCCAGTTCCTCACCGCGGCCGAACAGGAGCGAGGCGAGCAGGAACACCACCGCCGCCACGAGCACCATGACGAGGAGGTAGATGAGCGCGCTGGTCACCCGACGATCGTGGCACACACCCACGACAGTTCGCGGTGAAGCCCGAACCCCGCGTCCGCCGAACCGCCGGCCCTACCCCGCCAGCGCCAGGCAGCGGCGAGCCGAGAAGCCCAGCCACACGCACATGACCAGGGACACCAGCGACCCGACGACGACGGGCGGGGAGAACAGCAGGACCCCCGGGCTCAGCACCGCCGTCCCGGCCAGGATCGCCAGGTACCCGGCCACCACGGCGGTCACGCCGCCGGTCGCGCACCACCCCGCCCACCGGGCCAGCCGCCCCGACCCGACCCCCCGCACCACCAGCCGCCGGCCCACCACCAGGGCGCACAGCGCCACGCCGGCGACGACCCACGCGGTGGCGTCGTTGACGGTCGCCAGCAGCACGTACCAGCCGGGGACCGGCGTGTCCTCGCCGAAGTACAGGCCGAACCACAGCGCCCGGTTCAGCTCCCACATCAGGTGCGCCAGCGGCGGCAGCAGCAGAAGGGTCCGCAGGGTCCGGGCACCGTGGGACAGCGCCAGCAGGCTCTGGTACTCGCGGGCGATCTCCGGCAGCGGCCCGAAGTCGGCCACCGCCCGCCGTCGCGCCTCGACCGGGTCCACGCCGCCGGCCTCGTACGCCGCCGCCGCGTCCTCCAGGCCGTCGCGCGCCTCGGTGAGCAGGTCTGCCCGACCCGGTCCCCGCAGACGACGGCCGAGCGCGGTCACGTAGTCGTCGATCACGTCCACGTCAGGCCGCCGAGAAGACCAGGCACCGGCGGGCCAGCACGCCCAGGCGGGCCATCACCGCGTACATGGCCACGGTCGCCAAGCTGACCGGCGGCGACAGTTGCAGCAGCCGCGACACGTCGACGCTCGCCGTGGCCACGATGATGGACAGGCTGCCCAGCAGGGGTGCGGCGACCGCCGCCACGGCGACCCCGCCGGCCAGCCGCGCCAGCCGGCCGGTGCCCATCCCGCGCCGGGCCAGCACCCGGCCCGCCACCAGGGCGGTCAGCACCGCGCCGGCGACGACCCACACCACCCAGTCGTTGGCCCGCGCCACCAGCAGGTACCAGCCGGGCAACGGGGTCTCGCCGTCGGGCCACGCGCCCATCCAGAACTGCCGGTTGAGCTCCCACAGCACGTGCACCAGCGGCACGACCACGAGCACGGTCCGCAGGGTCCGCGCGCCGTGCGCGAGGGCCAGCAGGCTCTGGTAGTCGCGGGCGATCTGCTCCGCCGGCCCGAAGTCCGCGACCGCCCGCCGTCGCGCCTCCGCGGGGTCCACCCCGCCGGCTTCGTACGCCGCCGCCGCGTCCTCCAGGCTGTCGCGGGCCTCCGCGAGCAGGTCCCGCTTGAGGTGACCGGGACCGCGCAGCCGCCGGTCCAACGCCGTCACGTACTCGTCGATGTCGATCACGCCTGCGCCGGCCACGGCCCGCCCCCCAGCACTCCCTCGATCGCGGCGGTGAACTCGCGCCACGCCGTCCGCTCGGCCGCCAGCGCCCGCTGACCGGCCTTGGTCAGCCGGTAGGTGCGCCGCTGCCGTCCCCCCACCGTGCTCCACTCGCTGCTCACCAGACCGGCGGTCTCCAGCCGCCGCAGCGCCGGGTAGACGGTGCCGGTGGGCAGGTCGAGCGCCCCTCCGCTGCGCACCTGCAGCGCCTCGATGATCGCGTAGCCGTGCAGCTGCTTGCCGTCGAGCGTGGCCAGCAGCAGCGCGTCGAGGTGGCCGCGCAGCGCGTCGGGCTTCATAGGTAGCCACTCTACGGGTCGATGACCCGGGACACATCGGGGACAACCCCGATTCACATGTTGGCTGCCTACATATACCGTCCCTACCCATGGACACACTCGGGCTGGCCCGGCTGCAATTCGCCGTGACCACGTCGTTCCACTTCCTGTTCGTGCTGCTCACGCTCGGACTGGTCACCCTGGTCGCCGTCATGCAGACGCGGGCGACGCTCTCCGCCAACCCCGTGCACGCGCGGATGACCCGCTTCTGGGGTCGGCTCTACGTCGTCAACTACGCCCTGGGCATCGCGACCGGCATCGTCATGGAGTTCCAGTTCGGCCTGAACTGGTCGGGCCTGTCGCACTACGCGGGCGACGTGTTCGGCGCGCCGCTGGCCGTCGAGACGCTGGTGGCGTTCTTCCTGGAGTCGACCTTCCTCGGCCTGTGGATCTTCGGCTGGGACCGGCTGAACAAGTGGGTGCACCTGGCCCTGATCTGGCTGGTCGCCCTCACCGCCTACGCCTCCGCGCTGTGGATCATGACCGCGAACGCCTTCCTCCAGCACCCGGTCGGCTACCAGGAGCAGGACGGCGTGCTGCGGCTGGTCGACTTCTCGGCGCTGCTGGGCAACCCCCTGTTCGGCGCGGCCGTCACGCACGTCGTGTTCGCGGCCCTGACCGTGGGCGGGGTGTTCGTGACCGGGGTCAGCGCGTTCCACTTCATCCGGCGCACGGCCGAGGTCGAGTTCTTCCGGCGGTCCCTGCGCCTGGGCGTGGTCACCACGGCCATCGCGACCCCCGGCGTCGTCAACGTCGGCTTCGCGCAGTTCGGCATCCTCGACGAGCACCAGCCGGGCAAGTTCGAGGCGGCGGGCGCCCTCGGCGGCACCGGGCTCGGGATCATGATCCAGATCGGGTTCGTGCTGCTGCTGGTCAGCTGGACCACCGTGCCGCTGCTGTTCCGCGACTGGATCGTCAAGCTGCGGTTCCCGCTGTACCTGATGGTGATCGGCATCCCGCTGCCGTTCGTCGCGGCCATCGGCGGGTGGCTGGTGCGCGAGCTGGGCCGGCAGCCGTGGCTGGTCTACGGGCTGCTGCGCACCGAGGACGCGATGTCCGGCACCACCCGGGACGGGATGTTGTTCTCGTTCCTCGCCTTCACCGCCGTGTTCGCCGTCCTCGCCGTCGCCGACTGGGTGCTCATCGCCCGGCTGGCGGGGCGCGGTCCGGTCGAGGCGCACGTCCCGGTGTCCCCGCTCGTTCCGGCTCTGTAGAGGGGTTTGTGTCGTGGAAGGTGTGTGGGTGGTCCTGCTCGGGCTGCTGACGGCGGGGTACTTCGCGCTGGCGGGGTTCGACTACGGCGTCGGGCTGCTGTACCGGTTCCTGGGGCGCGACGAGCCCGAGCGGGCGCGGGTGCTGCGCGCGATGACGCCGTTCTTCCTGGGCAACGAGGTGTGGCTGGTCGCGGCGGTCGGCGTGCTGTTCGGCGCGTTCCCCCGGTTGGAGGGCGAGCTGCTGTCCGAGCACCGGGTCGGGTTCGTGACGGTGCTGGTGGGGTTGGTGCTGTTCACCGCGGCCGTGCAACTGCGGGTCGGGCCGTTCTGGGACGTGTTCGTGGTGGGTGGCGCGCTGGTGGTCGCGGTCGGCTGGGGCGTGCTGCTGGGTGACGTGCTGGGCGGGCCGCCGGTGCTGTGGGCGTTCGGGCTGGTGTCGCTGTTCCTGCTGCACGGGGCGGTGTTCCTGGCGTGGCGGCTGGACGACCCGGCGCGGGCGCTGGTGGTGGCTCGGGTGCTGTTCGCGCCGGTGGGGTTGTTCGTGGTCGCGGCGGTGGTGCTGCGCGGGCCGGTGGCCGCTCCGGCGGTCGGCTTGGTCGGCGCGGCGGTGGCGCTCCTCGCCTTGGTGGGGGCCTGGTTCGCCTTGCGGGCACGGGCTTTCCGGCTCGCGTTCGCGGGCACAGGGGTGGTGTGCGCGGTGCCGGCGCTCGCGGTGTTCGGCGCACGGGACGTGGTGACGCCCGAGGTGATGTCGCAGACGCCGACGTTGCAGGCGTTGGGGTGGTTCGCGGCGGTCGTGCTGCCGCTGGTGCTGGTGTTCCAGTGGGCGACGTGGAGGCTGTCCCGTGCGGCACGCTGACCGGCGGTACGTCGTCACGCTGACCCTGCTGGGAGTCGTGACGGCGGGGTTGGTGCTCGTGCAGGCCGAGGCGCTGGCCACCGTGCTCGCCGGTGGCAGCGGGCTCTGGGTCCTGGTGGCGGTCGTGGTCGCGCGTGGGGCGTTCGTGTGGCTCGGACGTGTTGTCACCCAACGGGAAGCGGCGTCGGTGAAGGCCGCGCTGCGCAAGCGGGTGCTGCGGGACGGCTCGGGCTCGACCGGGGCCGTCACCACGCTCGTGGTCAAGGGCTTGGACGCCATCGAGCCCTACCTCGCCGGGTACCTGCCGCAGCTCGTGGTGTCCGTGACCGTGCCCTTGGCGGTGGTGGTGCGGCTGTCGTTCGCGGACTGGACGGCCGCGCTGACGATCGCCGTCACGTTGCCGCTGGTGCCGGTGTTCGCCGCGTTGGTCGGTATGCACACGCGGGAGCGGACGCGGCGGCAGTGGGAGGGGCTGGCCGAGGTCGGCGGGCACTTCCTCGACGTCGTGCGCGGCCTGGGGACGCTCCGGCTGTTCGGCCGGGCCGCCGCGCAGGCCGGGACCGTGCGGGCGATGGCCGGTGCGCACGCGTCGGCGACCATGCGGACCCTGCGGGTGGCGTTCCTGTCCGCGCTGGTGCTGGAACTGGTGGCGACGCTGTCGGTGGCGCTGGTGGCGGTACCGGTCGGTCTGCGGCTGCTGCACGGCGGCGTGACCCTGCACGTGGCACTGCTCGTCCTCCTGCTCGCGCCCGAGGCGTACCTGCCGCTGCGAGCTGCCGGGGCGCAGTTCCACGCCAGTGCCGAGGGGCTGGCCGTGCTGGAGCAAGCGTTTGCGACGCGACCCCGGGGGGTGGTCGCGGGGCGGCGGGTGCCGGACCTGCGGGTGGCGGCGATCGAGTGTGAAGGCGTGTCGGTGCGCTACCCCGGGCGGGACGGACTCGCCCTGGACCGGGTGTCGCTGTCTTTGTCACCCGGTGAGCGGGTCGGGCTGGTGGGCCCGAGCGGGGTGGGCAAGAGCAGCCTGCTGGCGGTGCTGCTGGGCGAGGTCGAGCCGTGCGCCGGGCGGGTCCTGGTGGACGGCGTGGACCTGCGGGAACTGGACCGTGCGGAGTGGCTGCGGCAGCTCGCGTGGGTGCCGCAGCGGCCGACCCTGTTCCCCGGGACGGTGGGGGAGAACATCGCTTTCGGCACGGACGTGGATGTCATATCGGCTGCTCGGGCGGTCGGGTTGGGGGATCTGGTCGAGGCGCGGCACACGCTGTCGGCCGGGGAGCGGCAGCGGGTCGCGCTGGCGCGGGCGATGGTGCGGGACCAGGCGCGGGTGCTCCTGCTGGACGAGCCCACCTCGCGGCTGGACAGCCGGACCGAGGACACCGTCCTGCGGGTCGCCCGGGACTGGTCGCGCGGGCGCACGGCCCTGGTCGTGGCGCACCGACCGGCGCTGCTGGACGCGGTGGACCGGGTGGTGGAGCTGCGATGAGGCTGGTGTGGGCGGTGTTGGTGGGGGTCGCGGCCGAGCTGGCCGGGATCGGGCTGATGACCACGGCCGTGTGGCTCATCATGCGGGCGGCCGAGCAGCCGCCGATGTCCGCGCTGACGGTGGCGATCGTCGCCGTCCGGACGCTGGCCTTGGCCCGGGGCAGCCTCCGGTACGCCGAGCGGTTGGCCGGGCACGAGGCCGTGCTGCGGGCGATGGTCGAGGTGCGCGGGCGGGTGTACGAGTCGTTGGTGCGGCGGCCCTTGCGCGGCGGGGACGCGTTGACCCGGCTGGTGTCCGATGTGGACGCCGTGCAGGACGCGGTGCTGCGGTGCCTGCTGCCGGCGTGCGTGGCCGGGTTGGTGGGCGTGACAGCGGTCGTGGTGGTGCCGTCGTTGGCCGTCGGGGTCGTTGTGGTCGGGGTCGTGCTCCCGCTGGCGGCCTTCTTGTTGACGGACCGGCACCTGCGGGCCTTGGCACCGCTGCGCGCCGAGCTCGCGGAGCGGACCGTGACCCTGCGGGAGGGTGCGGCGGAGCTGCGGGCGTTCGGCGCGTTGGACGGTGAGCTGGCGCGGACCGACGCCGTGGTGGACGAGCTGGCCGCGCGGGAGCGGCGGGGGACGTTCCCGGCGGCGGTGCTGGCCGGGGTGGCGGTCGTGGTCCAGTTCGGGGTCGCGGTCCTGCTGCTGGTCCAGGGGTCTCCGGCACACGTCGTGCTCGGGTCGGTCGCGGTGCTGGAGGTGATGGTGCCGCTGACGGGTGCGGCGCAGAAGTGGGCCGAGGTGCGCGGTTCCGTGGCGCGCGTGCGGGAAGTCCTCACCGCACAACCGCAAACCCCCACCCACTCCCCCCTGATCGACGTCACGCCGTACCGGCGGATCGGTGTCGTCGGACCCAGCGGCGCGGGCAAGAGCACCCTGCTGCGGGCGATCGCGGAGGAGCACGGGGCCAAGGGCGTGCTGGACGACGCCCACGTCTTCGAGCGGACCGTGCGGGAGAACGTCCTGTTCGCCAAGCCCGGTGCCACGCAGGCCGAGCTCGACCGCGTGGCGGCGATCGCGGACCTCGACGTGGACTGGGACGCCGAGGCGAAGCTGTCCGGCGGCCAGCGGCAACGCCTGTTCCTGGCCCGCGCCCTGCTCGCCGACCCGGACGTCCTGCTGCTGGACGAACCCGTCGAGGGCCTGGCGATCCGGCACGGGGACGAGGTGCTGCGCCGGGTCCTCGACGCGGCCACCGGCACGGTCGTCCTGGTGACCCACCGGCTCGCGCCGCTCCAGGACTTCGACCACGTCGTGGTGATCGAGGACGGCCGGATCACCCAGCGCGGCACGCACGACGAGCTAGTGGCCGTCCCCGGCTACTACCGCGACCGCTGGAGCACCGAGCGCATCAGCGGCCGGTCAGCCATCAGCACGTCCACGGGCTTGGGCAACCACCGCAGCACGGTCCCGACCACCTGACTCGACATCGGGCCCAACTCGACCAACGCCCGCACCGCCACACCGCCCACGGTGACTTCCTCGACCGTCCACTCCGGACGCTGTCAGGTGTTCTCGATCACGCCAAGGCCCGCAACACCTTCGCCGGCGGACGCGTGCCCGCGATCCCGGCCACCATCTCCACCACGTGCCGCGTCTGCTTCACCTGGTGCGCCCGGAACACCTTCGCCCCCAGCCAGGCGGCGACGGAGGTGGCGGCCAACGTCCCGTCCACCCGGTCGGCGAGGTCCGCGCCCAGGGTCTCCCCCACGAAGTCCTTGTTGGAGAGGGCCATCAACACCGGCCACCCGGTGGCGACCAGCTCGTCCAACCGCCGCAGCAACTCCAACCCGTGCCAGGTGTTCTTGCCGAAGTCGTGCGTGGGGTCGATCAACACCCCATGACGCGGCACCCCCACCGCCACCATCCGCTCGGCCCGCGCCACCAGTTCCTCGGACACCGCCGCCACCACGTCCTCGTACCGAACCCGGTGGGGGTCGGTACGCGGCGGCAGGCCGCCGGTGTGCGAACACACGATCCCCACCCCGAACTCGGCCGCCACCTCGGCCAACAGGGGGTCGGCCCCGGCCCAGGTGTCGTTGATGAGGTCAGCCCCCACCTCACACACCGCCCGCCCCACCTCGTGCCGCCAGGTGTCGACACTGATGACGAGATCGGGATGCCGCTCCCGCACCGCCGCGACGAAGGGGACGACCCGCCGGATCTCCTCGGCGGTGTCCACGCGCTCCCCCTTGGACCCTGCCTTGACCCCACCGATGTCCACGATGTCCGCCCCATCCGCAACCGCCCGGTCGACAGCGGCCATCGCGGCGTCGTCGGCGAAGGTGGCCCCTTGGTCGTAGAAGGAGTCGCGCGTGCGGTTGACGATCGCCATCACCAGGGCGCGATCCTGGGGCACGTCCTTCGACCCGAAGCGAAGCATGCGAACCATCGTGCCACCCACCACCCGCCCACCTCCTGCACCACCCACCCAACCGCGCCTCCCGCTTTTGCACCAAAGGCGCACGCCCGAAGGGCGAATTGCGTTTCGCCGTGCTGCCGAGCCCACAGGAAGGGCCTCGGTTTCTTTCCCCCGTACGGCCTGGGCGCAGCCCAACCACGCTTGGTTCGTTTCTGCAACCAGCTTTTCCGGTTGCGGAAACGGACCAAGCGTGGTTGCCTCCGGCAGGCCGTACGGGGGGAAGAAACCGACGCCCTTCCCACCCCCGGGGGCCTGCCCAGCGGCGAGCGCCGCTTTTGATCTTGAGAGCGCGCCAGCGCGTCGGCTAGAGAGCGCGGAGCGCGCCCCGCTCAAATCTTGAAAAGCGAAAAGAAAAAGAGAAAAGCGCCTCGCCGGCGGGCAGGCCGCCAAGGATGGACGGAAAGCAAGGGCGGGGGCTTTTCCGTCATCCCCGTATGGCCTGGTGGAACCTACCACAGATTTCCCGGGTGCCGCTAAAATTTTTTGCTCGTTCCTCACAAAAAATTTCGGCTGCACCCGGGAAATCTGTGGTAGCCCTTCGGGCAGGCCATACGGGGATGACGGAAAAGCCCGGAGAGCGGTCTGCTGCGCTAGCTAACGGGCGCCCTGCGGGCGCGAAAAGCGCACGGCGCGGAGGGTCGCACGGGGCGAAGGGCCAGGGGCTTGCGGGGGCCTTGGCGAGCCGAAGCGCATCTGGGTGAACTGCGTCACAGGGCATTGCTACTGGCGAGTACCCCTCTGTTTACTCGCCGGTAACACCCTGCGTGATCCAGGTCACGGTCAAGGAGGACCTCGTGCGCCGGACACTCATCCTGCTGCTCGTTGCCATAACAGGTCTGGTCCTGGCGCCGCCCGCCCAGGCCGCGCCCGGGTTCGCCGTCAGCTACGAGACCATCCCCGGCCAAGGGGGCACGGCGCTCAAGGCGTTCGTGGTCGAGCCGATCGGGCGTGGGAGTGGGCCGTTTCCGCTGCTCGTGTTCCCGTCCAGTTGGGGCGTCAACGACATCGAGTACGTGGGTGCGGCGGCCAAGTTGGCGTACGAGTCCGGATACACCGTGATCAGCTACACCAGTCGTGGCTTCTGGGATTCCGCCGGGGAGATCGACGTCGCCGGGCCGGACACGATCGCCGACGTCAGCCGGGTGATCGACTGGGGGATCGCCAACGCGGGAGGTGACCCCGGCAAGGTCGGCGTGGGTGGGATCTCCTACGGGGCCGGGCAGTCGTTGCTGGCCGCGGCGGCTGATCCGCGGATCAAGGCGGTGGCCGCGTTGAGCACGTGGACCGATCTGGCCCGGTCGTTGTACCCGAACGAGACCGTGAGCAAGCAGGCCGTGGAGTTGCTGCTCGCCGCCGGGAACCTGACCGGGCGGCCCGGGTCGGTGTTGCGGGAGGCGGAGGCGGCCTACCGGGAGAACCGGTTCGAGGACGTCCTGCCGATCTCGCCGCCGCGCTCCCCCGCGTCGAAGGTGTCCTCGATCAAGGCGGCCGTGATGATCGGCAACGCCTGGAACGACGGGCTCTTCCCGCCCGGACAGGTCACCGACTTCTTCGCCCAGCTCACGGGACCGAAGCGGCTGATGTTGTCGCCCGGGGACCACGCCACGGCCGAACTGTTCGGTGCGGCGGGGTTGCCGAACGACATCTGGGCGTCCGTGGGTCGCTGGTTCGACCACCACCTCCGGGGTGTGGACAACGGGATCAACCGTGAGAACGCCGTGCAGGTCAAGCCGAACAACGGTGGCGGGTGGCGGTCGTTCCCGTCGTGGGGAGCGGCGACTGCGAAGACCTCGACCATGGAGTTGTCGTCGGACTGGAACACCACCGGGTGGCCGACGATCGCCGAGAGCGGCACGGTGATGGTCAGCGGCGCGCTCCAGGCCTTCCTGAACATCCCGACCGGCGTCTCCATCCCGCTGGTGGACCGGCTCGCCGCCGGCGTGTGGCACGGGCCGGTGCAGTGGAGCGGCACGACGGTCAGCGGCACGCCACGCGCCCACCTCACCGTCACGACGTCGTCCGACACCACCTCGCTGTTCGCCTACCTCTACGAGGTCAACGCCCTGGGCCTGGGCGCGCTGGTCACCCACAAGCCGGTCACCCTGCACGGCGCGGGCACCCGCACGCTGGACCTCGACCTGGAGCCGACCGTGTGGGACGTGGCTCCGGGCAACCGGTTGGTGCTGGTCGTGGACTCGGTGGACGCCCGCTACGGCGGGGAGAGCCGCCTGGGCGGGTCGGTCAGCTTCGGGTCCGACTCGTGGCTGAAGGTCCCGCAAGCCTGACAGCAGGTGTCAGGTACTGCTGTCAGCATGGGTCGCATGGAAGCGAAGTTCACCATCACCCGCTGGGACGAGACGACCGTCGACGAGACCGCGCCGAAGATCGGCCGGGTCGCCGTGGACAAGCAGTACAGCGGGTCGATGGAGGGCACGAGCACCGCCGAGCTGACCACGTGCCAACCGGCCGAGGCGCAGGCGGGGTACGTGGCCACCGAGAGGTTCACCGGCGTGCTGGACGGGCGGACGGGGTCGTTCGTCTTCCAGCACGGCGGGGTCGTCGGCGCCGCCGGTGCCGAGCGGTTCGGGCACGTCGTGCCCGGGTCCGGCACCGGCGAGTTGGCGGGCATCAGCGGGGCCGTGCGGATGGCGCACGAGCTCATCGAACTGGACTACCGCCTTGACTGACCGGGCTCGGGTCCTGGCCTACCGGGTCGCGGCGCACCAGTTCGACCGCGGCACGGCGGACCCGGCCGCGCTGCGGGTGTTCGACCTGGGCGTGCAGGACTCGGAGCGGTCGGCGGTGCCCGCGCTGGCGGCGCGGCTGCCGGAGGTGCCGGACCTGTCGGCGTTCACCCTCACGTGGTCGGTGCGGGGCGCGCCGCACTGGCACCGGCCGAAGTCCTTGCCCGCGCTGGCCGCCGCCCTGTGGCCGTTGAGCGACGCCGACGCGTTGGCGCGGATGAACCGGCCCAAGGTGGACGCTCCGCTGGACGTGTTCCGGGCCGTGGTCGAGGCGTTGAAGTCCGTGGTGGACGGGCCGATGACCAAGGGCGAGGCGTCGACCCGCCTGACCCCGCTGGTGCCGCCCGAGGTGACCGGGTGGTGCCGGGGCTGCCGGGCCACCCACGTGCACGACCCGATCTTCCGCGTCGCCGTGCTGCCCGCCGGCCTCCGGTTCGATCCGGACGCGAAGACGGTGACGTTCGTGCCGATCAAGGGCCGGCGGATCCCCCAGCGGACCAGGGGTTTCGACGGTCTGGTGCACGACTACCTGGCCCTGCACGGGCCGGCCGGACCGTCGGAGGTGGCGGCCTACTTCGGCGCCCCGGTGAAGGACGTCAAGGCGGTGTGGCCGGACGACCTGGTGGAGGTTTCGCGGGGGAAGTTCCTGCCGGCGGACCGCGTGGAGGCGTTCGAGAACCCGCCGTCACCCGATGTGGCTCGGCTGCTGCCGCCGCTCGACCCGTACCTGAGCGCACGGGACCGTGACCTGCTGGTGCCGGACAAGGCGCACCAGAAGGAGGTCTGGCGCATCCTCGGCCGGCCGGGCGCGATCATGATGGACGGCGAGATCCTGGGCATCTGGCGTGCGAAGGTCTCGGGCAAGCGCCTGGACGTCACCCTGTCGCCCTTCGCACCCCTCGATGTGGAGCGGTTCGAGGAAGAGGCGCAGAGGGTGGCTCGGGCGCGTGGCTTGGAGAGTGCCCGGATCAAGTAGCGCAGGCGTTCAACGCCTTGGTCACGTCGTCGGTCACGACCAGCGAGTCCAGCGCGAACTGGGACACGAAACCGCGTTGGTTGAGGTCCACCAGCCAGTCCCGCAGGCCCTTGTAGTGCCCGTCGACGTCCAGCAGCACCACGGGTTTCGCGTGCATCGCAAGCACCCGCGAGGTCCACACCTCGAACAGCTCCTCGCACGTGCCGATCCCGCCCGGCAACGCCAGGAACGCGTCCCCGTGCGCCTCCATCAACGCCTTGCGGTCGCGCATGGTGTCCACCAGGAGCAGGTCGTCGGCCTCGCGGTCGGCCCACTCCTTGTCCACCAGCGCCCGCGGGATCACGCCCGTCGTGCGGGCACCGCCGGCGCGGGCGGCGTCGGCCAGGGCGCCCATCATGGACGTCCGGCCGCCGCCCCACGTGAGGGACCAGCCGCGCGCGGCGATCTGCTTGCCGACCTCCGCGGCCAAGTCCAGGTAGCTCTGCGGGACCGTGCGCAACGATCCGCAGTAGACGGTGACGGCGGTCAATGCGCCTCGCCCCAAGCCTTGTGCGCCTCTTGGACCACGCGAACGGCGTCGTCGATGTCGTCGGTGACGTGCAGCAGCGCCAGGTCCTTCTCGCCGATCTTGCCGCCGCCCAGCACCGAGCGCTCCACCCAGTCGTACAGGCCCTGCCAGTAGTCGCTGCCGAACAGCACCACCGGGAACTTGGTGACCTTCTTCGTCTGCACCAGGGTCAGCGCCTCGAACAGCTCGTCCAGCGTGCCGAACCCGCCGGGCAGGCAGATGAACGCCTGGGAGTACTTGATGAACATGGTCTTGCGGACGAAGAAGTAGCGGAAGTTCACGCCCAGGTCGACCCACGGGTTCAGGCCCTGCTCGAACGGCAGCTCGATGCCCAGCCCGATGGAGAACCCGCCCGCCTCCGAGCAGCCCCGGTTGACCGCCTCCATCGCGCCCGGACCGCCGCCGGTGATCACCGCGAACCCGGCCTCGGCCAGCGCGCCGCCGAGCTTGCGGCCGATCTCGTACTCCGGGTGGTCGCGGCCGGTGCGGGCCGACCCGAACACGGTGACCGCGCTGGGCACCTCGGCCAGCGCGCCGAAGCCCTCCACGAACTCGGCCTGGATGCGCAGCACCCGCCACGGGTCGGTGTGCACCCAGTCGCTCGGGCCCCGCGAGTCCAGCAGCCGCTGGTCCGTGGTGGTCAGCTCCTCACGGCGCCCGCGGCGCAGGACGACCGGTCCGCGCTGCTTCTCCTTGGGGTGCTCGTCGACGCCGTTGTGCTCACTCATTGGCGCGAGTGTAGTGCGGGTCTCACCCCCGGCTGAGGAACCGCCACAACACTTCGCGGCACCGCCGGACGTCGTTCACCGGCACGTGTTCCTGCTGGGTGTGCGCGAGCAGCGGGTCACCGGGACCGAAGTTCACGGCCGGGATGCCGAGCGCGGCGAACCGGGCCACGTCGGTCCAGCCGAGCTTGGCCACGGGGGTCCCGCCGGCGGCCTGGACCAGCTCCTGGGCGGCCTCCGTGTGCAGGCCGGGCAGGGCGCCGGGGGACATGTCGGTGACCACGACCTCGTAGCCCTCGAACACCTCCCGCAGGTGCTGTTCGGCCTGCTCGGGCGAGCGGTCCGGGGCGAACCGGTGGTTGACGGTGAGCACGGCCGCGTCCGGCACGACGTTGCCCGCCACCCCGCCCTCGACCTTCACGGCCTGCAGTCCCTCGCGGTACACGCAGCCGTCGATGTCGACCTTGCGCGGCTCGTAGTTCTCCAGGCGGCGCAGGGCCTCGCCGATCGCGTGGATCGCGTTGACGCCCATCCAGCCGCGCGCGGTGTGCGCCCGGACGCCCTTGGTGCGCACCTCGATCCGCATGGTGCCCTGGCAACCGGCCTCGATGATCGCGTTCGACGGCTCGCACACGATGGCGAGGTCGGCCTTGAGCCAGTCCGGCAGGTCCCGTTCCACGAAGTTGAGGCCGTTGCGGACCGCCTCGACCTCTTCGCAGTCGTAGAACACGAAGGTCAGGTCGTGGACCGGGTCGGTGACGGTCGCGGCGAGGTTGAGCATGACCGCGTCCCCGCCCTTCATGTCGCACGTGCCCAGGCCGTGCAGCAGGTCGCCGTCGAGGCGGGAGGGCAGGTTGTCGTTGACCGGGACGGTGTCCAGGTGGCCCGCCAGGACGACCCGCTTGGCGCGGCCGAGGTTCGTGCGGGCCAGCACGCAGTTGCCCAACCGGGTGACTTCCAGGTCGGTCTGCGCGCGCAGGGACCGTTCGACCAGGTCGGCCAGCTCGGCCTCGTTGCCCGACACACTGGGCACGTCCACCAGCGCGGCGGTCAGCTCGACGGGATCGGCGGCGAGGTCCAGGGTGTCGGGGAGGTTCAAGGTGTCGGCCACGCCCGGCACGTTACCGCCTGCGCGGTGCCCTCTTCGGGTGGTGTCGGCCCGACCGATTACCGTTGACGGCCGTGAGCACCGAGAACCCGACCGGCGCGTTCGGCGTCGGACTCGCCACCGTCACCCCTTCCGGCGCCGTGCTGGACACGTGGTTCCCGTCGCCGTCGTTGGGCGCGCCGGACGTCCACGGCACCACCCGGCTGTCGGCCGCCGAGGTCGCCGAAGCGCTGGGTGAGGCCGCCGCGAAGCAGCTGGGCGTGGACGCCGAGCGGGACGTGGAGGTCGTCGGGGTCCGGGTGGGGATCGGCTCGCTGGCCGACGCGCCCGCGGACACCTACGACGTGTACCTGCGCCTGCACCTGCTGTCCTCCCGCCTGGTCCAGCCGCACGGGGCGAACCTCGACGGTGTGTTCGGCCTGCTCAACAACGTCGTGTGGACCAACCACGGCCCGTGCGCGGTCGAGGGCTTCGAGGAGACCCGGCTGCGGCTGCGCACGCGCGGCCCGGTCACGGTGTACGGCATCGACAAGTTCCCGCGCATGGTCGACTACGTCGTGCCGACCGGGGTGCGGATCGCCGACGCCGACCGCGTCCGTCTCGGAGCGCACCTCGCGGCCGGCACCACGGTCATGCACGAGGGGTTCGTGAACTTCAACGCGGGCACGCTGGGCGCGTCGATGGTCGAGGGCCGGATCTCGGCCGGCGTGGTCGTCGGTGACGGCTCGGACGTCGGCGGCGGCGCGTCGGTCATGGGCACGCTGTCCGGTGGCGGCAAGGAGGTCGTCTCCATCGGCGAGCGGTGCCTGATCGGCGCGAACGGCGGCGTCGGCATCTCGCTGGGCGACGACTGCGTGGTCGAGGCGGGCCTCTACGTCACGGCGGGCACCAAGGTCACCGGCCCGGACGGCACGGTCGTGAAGGGCGCGGCCCTGTCCGGCAAGTCGAACCTGCTGTTCATCCGCGACTCGACGACCGGCGTGGTGAAGGTCCTGCCGCGCAAGGGCACGGGCGTCGAGCTGAACGCGGCGCTCCACTCGAACGACTGAGCTTGCCGGGGGGGCGCCCGTTCCGGCGCCCCCCACTCTCAGGCTTCTTCGATGCCGGCCGCGTGCCGTTGCGCCAACGCCTGGTAGATGGCGGCGTTGTGGTCCACCCACATCTTCGGCGCACCCTCCAACGGCACCTGCCGCTTGGCCGGCACGCCCATCGCCACCACCTCGGGCGGCACCACGCTGCCGGGCCCCACCATCGCACCGGCGGCGATCAGCGCCCGCTCCCCGATGACCGCGCCGTCCTGCACGGTGGCCCCGTTGCCGATCAACGCCCCCGCGCCCACCGTGCAGTCGTGCACCACGCACAGGTGCCCGATCGTGGCGCCGGCCCCGATCTCGACGCCCTGCTGGACGTGGATGACCGTGTTGTCCTGCACGTTCGCGCCTTCGCGGATGACCACGGGCCCGAAGTCGGCGCGGATGACGACGCCGTACCAGACGGACGCGTTCGCCTCGACGGTCACGTCCCCGATGAGGGTGGCGGTCGGCGCGATCCACGCGCTCGGGTGCACGACGGGCGTCTTGCCTTCAAACGAGTAGATCGGCATACCCAACAGTAATCTCAGGTTGTCAGGCGTTCCGCCGCGGTCGCCACGCGCTCGTCGGTCGCGGTCAGGGCGATGCGCACGTGCCGGTCGCCGGTAGGCCCGTAGAACGTGCCGGGCGCGGCTAGGATGCCCCGCTCGGCGAGCCACGCCACGGTGTCCCACGCCTTCTCGTCACGGGTCGACCACAGGTACAGGCCCGCCTCCGAGTGGTCGACGGCGAAGCCCGCCGACTTCAACGCCGGCAGCAGCACCTCGCGCCGGGCGCGGTAGCGCTCGCGCTGCACGGCCACGTGCTCGTCGTCGTCCAGCGCCGCCGTCATCGCCGCCTGCACGGGCCGGGGCACGATCATCCCCGCGTGCTTGCGGACCTCCAGCAGCGCCGCCACCAGCCCCGGGTCGCCGGTGACGAACCCGGCCCGGTAGCCCGCGAGGCTGGACGACTTGGACAGCGAGTGCACCGCCAGCAGCCCGTCCAGGGAGCCGCCGTTGACCTCGGGCCGCAGCACGGACACCGGCTCCGCGTCCCACGGCAGCGCCAGGTAGCACTCGTCCGACGCGACCACCGCGCCCACGTCCCGGGCGTCCCGCACGGCCCGGGCCAGCGCGGCGGCGTCCTGCACGCGGCCGGTCGGGTTGGACGGCGAGTTCAGCCAGACCAGGCGGGTGCCCTCCGGCGGCGGTTCGCCGTCCGCCAGGCGGACCGGGGTCGCGCCCGCGAGCTTCGCGCCCACCTCGTAGGTCGGGTACGCCAAGGCCGGGATCGCCACCACGTCACCCGGGCCGAGCCCGAGCAGCGTCGGCAGCCACGCCACCAGCTCCTTGGAGCCGATGGTGGGCAGCACGTCCTTCGGGTCCAGCCCGGTCACACCGTGC
The DNA here is from genome assembly GCF_003634995.1 of Saccharothrix variisporea. Classification (GTDB taxonomy): domain Bacteria; phylum Actinomycetota; class Actinomycetes; order Mycobacteriales; family Pseudonocardiaceae; genus Actinosynnema; species Actinosynnema variisporeum. The sequence continues at coordinate 4,366,592 of NZ_RBXR01000001.1, forward strand.
CGACGCGCGAGCGCGCCGACGACCGACTCGCGCAGCTCCGGCGTGCCGTGCGTGGTCGGGTAGCCGGGCTGGTCGGCGACGCTCGCCAGGGCCCGTCGGATCAGGTCCGGAACCTCGTCCACGGGGGTCCCGATGGACAGGTCGACCACGCCGCCGGGGTGCGTGCGCGCCTTGGCGGCGTGGTCGGCCAGGGAGTCCCAGGGGAAGTCCGGGAGCCGCTTGGTCACTCGTGCGACGCCTGCGGCGGGAGAGCCTTCACGAAAGCGGGGTCGGCGCTGACCTTGCCCACCTTCGAAGCGCCACCCGGGGAGCCCAGCTCGTCGAAGAAGTCCACGTTCGCCTTGGTGTACTCCTTCCACTCGTCCGGGACGTCGTCCTCGTAGTAGATGGCCTCAACCGGGCACACCGGCTCGCAAGCACCACAGTCGACGCACTCATCCGGGTGGATGTAGAGCATCCGGTCGCCTTCGTAGATGCAGTCGACGGGGCACTCTTCGATGCACGCCTTGTCGAGCACGTCCACGCACGGCTGGGCGATCACATAGGTCACTGCGCTCTCCTGCTCTCGTTCTGGTCCACACCGCGCAAGCCGGAGAGTACGCGGCGGATCCGATTGTCCAACGGTCAGGCTTGCCTTATCGGCACCGTGCTTCAGCTCACAGAACACCGTTTACCAGCAGAAGGGACGATGCGTGCATGGATTCGGTCACCGAGTTGGAGCAACGCTGCGCGGACGCCTGGCCCGCCCTGGTCGACGAGCCCCTCGGCCAGTGGCGACTGCGCGCGGCGGACGGCTTCACCGGGAGGGCGAACAGCGCCCTGACCACCGGAGATCCGGGCGTGCCGGTGGCGGAGGCGCTGGACCGGGTGATCACCTTCGCGGCGGCGCACGGGATCAAGCCGGCCGCGCACGTGGTGGTCGGATCGGGTTCGGAGGCGGGCGTGGAGGCGGCGGGGTGGCGGGTCGACCATGATCACCCGGGTGGCGCATCGTCGTACGTGCTGACGGGCGTGCTGAGCGAGTTCGCCTGTCCGAAGTCCGAAGGAGTGGCCGTCCAGGCCTCGCCTTCTCCCGAATGGTGGAACTTGACGGCCCAGGACAACCCGACTGCCGCTCAGCGGCATGTACTGGGTAGCGGGGATGTGGTCGGGTTCGGCGAGGTGCGACGGGGAGGGGAGGTGGTAGCGGCGGTGCGCGGGGCGGTGGTCGGCGACCTGCTGCACATCGCACGGCTGGCGGTGGCGGCGCCGGCACGGCGGTCGGGTCTGGCGCGGGCCCTGATGGGTGCGCTGGCGGCGTGGGGCTTGGAGCGGGGTGCCACCCGTTGTGCACTCCAGGTGGCGGAGCACAACGAGCCCGCTCTACGCCTGTACGCCTCGCTGGGGTGCACTGAACACCACCGGTACCAGTACTGGATCCCACCCAGGGCGACCGAACCGGCCTGACTCGTGCACCTCGGTCGAGCCGAGCGTCAGGGCGGGTCGCGATCGACACCGGAACCGAGCTGCGGTGGCTACGGCGGTTGCGGCAGCAGCGGCGGCGGTTGCAGCGGCAGCGGCGGCTGCGACGGCGGTTGCAGCGGCAGCGGCGGCTGCGACGGCGGTTGCAGCGGCAGCAGCGGCGGCAGCGGCGGCAGCGGCGGCAGCGGCGGCGGCGGCAGCGGCGGCGGCAGCGGCGGCGGCGGCAGCAGCAGCAGCGGCGGCGGCAGCAGCGGCGGCGGCAGCGGCAGCAGCAGCAGCGGCGGCGGCAGCAGCGGCGGCGGCAGCGGCGGCGGCAGCAGCAGCGGCGGCGGCAGCAGCAGCGGCGGCGGCAGCAGCAGCGGCGGCAGCGGCGGCAGCGGCGGCGGCAGCGGCGGCGGCGGCGGTTGCGGCGGCGGCGGCGGTTGCGGCGGCGGCGGTTGCGGTGGTTACGGCGGTGGCGGTGGTTGGGCTGCGAACCACTCGTAGGCCGCCCGCCGGACCCGTTTCATCGCCGAGCGCTCGCCGAAGTAGTCGCCGACCACCCCGACCACGGGCACCATCCCCAGCGCCTGGTGGTAGAACCGCCCTTGAGGGCGCTTGTCCAGCTCCCCCTCCAGCGCCCACATCACCTTGGCGAGCTTCCACACCGTCCGCCCGATCGACCGCAACGTCGAAGTCCGCCCGACCTCCGACCCCGGCCCCGACGTCCGCCCGACCTGCGACCCCGACCCCGACGTCCGCTCGGCCGCAGATCCCCCAGCCAACTCTGCCGTCAGGTCAGCCGTCTCGCGGTCCTCCTCGGTCCGAGCGTCCACGGCCCGCCCGTCCACGGTCCGCTGGAACAGCACGAACGCCAACAACCGCACCCGGTCCTCGACCGACCCGAACCCGTGCTCGCCCGCCAGAGCGCACAGCACCAGCCCCTGCCCCGCCGCGCCCAACGCCGCCTGGATCGGCAGCCGGTCCGCCAACGCCCCGCCGACCCCGGGCAACGCGGCCAGCAGGGACACCAGCCGCCCCACCCGGTTCAGCCACCACGAGTCCCGGGCCTCGACGTCCATGGCCGACCACGCCGCCGTCCCCGGCACCTTCACCTGCGCCAGCCGGTCCCACAGCCGGTCGACGGTCCGCCGGTCCGCTCCGGCCTCCGCCGAACGGTCGCGCAGCCGCACGAAGTCGGCGGTTCGGAGCGTGTCGAGGAGCGGACCGGTGGCACGCACGAACGGGCGCAACGCCCGCACGACGTCCCGGTCACTGATGGCCGGCACCGGCCGCACTTCCCGCATCACCAGAGCGGGCCTGCCTGCCCATGAACGCCCCCACCGCGACCGCGCTCGGCAGCATCCCCCCGGCGAACAGCAGCAACGTCCGCCAGTCGTTGAGCAGCATGGCGTCCCCGCCCGGCCCGAACAACCCGAGCACCAGCAGCGTCCCCAGCCACACCAACAACGGCGCGGCGGCGGTCAGCGGGCGGCTCGCGTAGGTGGCGGCGCCGAGGACCAGCAGCGGGGTGGTGATGATCGCGACGATGACCGCCACCGGGAACGGGTAGTCGGCGATCCGGGGCAGCAGGGTGCCGTCCAAGCGCAACGGCAGGAAGAACAGCTCCAGCACCGCCAGCACGAACGCCTGGACGACGAGCGCCCCGACCGCCAACCGCGACCTCACGCCAACCGCTCCCTCAACCCGTCAGCTCCCTCACACCGACCGCTCCCTCACGCCGCGCCACCTGCTCACGGCGCACCACCGGCCCGCTCGGCCTGACCGCGCCAAACCCGACCGCCGGCTCAGTCCAGCCCGCCGAACAGGTCCTCTTCCGCACCCTCCGCCGAACCCCGCGCCAGCACGTAGTACTCGGCCTGCACCACCGGCTGCGCGATCCCGTTGGACAACGCGTACGCCGACCCGTCCGGCAACACGCTGACCTGCGTGGAGTGTGCGCGCAACGCCCGCATCTTCGCCACCAGGTGGTCCGACACGTCGACGACCGTCGTGATCGCCGAGTCCTCGACCACGGGCAGCTCTCCGTCGAGAGGCAGTCGCCACGGCAGGTCGGGCAGGTCGGCGAGGGCCGCCACCCCGGCCGCCGTGGCGTCCCGGGAGGTCACGGCGTAGAACACGCGCTCGACGTCGTCGACGGCACCCGCCGCCGCCACCGTGATGTCGTGGGCCCGGATGTGGTCGGGGTGGCCGTAGCCGCCGTTCTCGTCGTACGTCACGACGACCTGCGGTTTCACCGACGCGATGATCGCGGCCAGTTCCTCGGCCTGCTCGTCGACCGAACCCCGGATGAACGCACGGGGGTGGTCGTTGGCGGCGACGCCCGCCATGCCCGAGTCGCGCCAGCGGCCGATGCCGCCCAGGAACCGGTGGTCGGTCACGCCGAGTGCGGCGCACGCGGATCTGAGTTCGGCCACCCGGTAGCCGCCGAGCTGGTCGGCCGCGTCGGCGGCCAGTTCCCGCAGTGCGGGCGGGATGATCTCGCCCTCCTCGCCGAGGGTGCAGGTGACCACGGTGACGTGCACGCCGCTCGCCGCGTACCGGGCGATGGTGCCGCCCGTCCACAGGCTCTCGTCGTCAGGGTGTGCGTGTACCAGCAGCAACCGTGGTGGAGCAGTCAGCGTCACCGGATCAGCGTAGAGACAGCGTCGGGGCCGCCGGAAACCGGCGGCCCCGACAACGGCGGTCAGGCCGAGACGACCTGCTTGACCTCGGCGAAGTGGCACGCCGAGAGGGTGCCGTCCGGGCCGCCGCGCAGTTCCAGCTTGGGTTCCTCGGTGGCGCAGATGTCCTGCGCCTTCCAGCACCGCGTGCGGAACCGGCAGCCCGAGGGCGGGTTCACCGGGGACGGCACGTCGCCGGTGAGCACGATCCGCTGGCGCTGCCGCTCCAGCTTCGGGTCCGGCACGGGCACCGCGGACAGCAGGGCCTGCGTGTACGGGTGCATCGGCCGGGCGTAGATCTCCTCGCGCTCACCGAGCTCGATGATCTTGCCGAGGTACATCACGGCGACCCGGTCGGAGATGTGCCGGACGACCGACAGGTCGTGCGCCACGAACAGGTACGCCAGGCCCAGCCGCTCCTGGAGCTCCTCCAGCAGGTTCACCACGCCGGCCTGGACGGACACGTCCAGCGCCGACACCGGCTCGTCGAGCACGATGAGCTTCGGGTTGAGCGCCAGCGCGCGGGCGATGCCGATGCGCTGCCGCTGGCCGCCGGAGAACTCGTGGGCGTACCGGTTGCGGTGCTCCGGGTTGAGGCCGACGAGCTCCATCAGCTCGTTGACCCGGTGCTGGATGCTGCCGCCGCCCTCGATGCCGTGGATCTTGAACGGCTCGGAGATCAGCTCGTTGATCTGCCAGCGCGGGTTGAGCGAGGCGTACGGGTCCTGGAACACGATCTGCATGTCCTTGCGGATGCCGCGCAGCGCCTTGCCGCCGAGCTTGGTCAGCTCGCGGCCCTCGAACTTCACCGAGCCCGAGGTGGGCTTGTGCAGCTGCAGGATCGCGCGGCCGGTCGTGGACTTGCCGCAGCCGGACTCGCCGACCAGGCCGAGCGTCTCGCCCGGGTACAGGTCGAAGGTCACGCCGGACACGGCCTGGACCTGCCCGACCGTGCGCGGGATGATGCCGCCGCCGCGCACCGGGAAGGACTTGACCAGGTCCTTGACCTCCAGCAACGGGGTCTCGCCCGGCCGGCCACCCGACACGGCGCCGCCCGCCTGCGGGTTCACGTCAGTCGAAGTGGTCATGACGTGGGCTTCTCCTCTTCCTGCAACCGCGCCTCCACGTCACCGAGGTCCTCGGCGACGGGGATGTCCGGGTTGGCCATCGTGAGCGAGGCGGGGTTCTCGACCACGCCGATCTCCTCGTGCGCGAACAGCCGCTGCGGGTTCTCGATGGTGGCCAGGTGCGCGGAGCGGTGGCAGCGCGCGAAGTGGCCGAGCCGGTCGGTCTCCAGCAGCTGGGGCTCGGTCTCGCGGCACTCGTCGATGGCGAGCGGGCACCGCGGGGAGAACGAGCAGCCCTGCGGCAGGTTCATCAGCGAGGGCGGTGCGCCCTTGATCGGCGTGAGCCGCTTGCCCAGCAGGTTCGGGTTCGGGATGGACCCGAGCAGGCCGACGGTGTAGGGCATGCGCTGGGCCTCGAAGACCTCGTCCACGGTGCCCTGCTCGACGACGGTGCCGCCGTACATGACCTGGACGCGGTCGACCATGCCCGCCACGACGCCGAGGTCGTGGGTGATGATCACGATGCCGGCGCTCGTCTCGTCCCGAATGCGCAGCAGCGTGTCCAGGATCTGCGCCTGCACGGTCACGTCCAGCGCGGTGGTCGGCTCGTCCGCGATGATCACGTCCGGGTCGTTGATGATCGCCATGGCGATCATCGCGCGCTGCCGCATGCCGCCGGAGAACTCGTGCGGGTACTGCGCCGCGCGGCGGTCCGGCTGCGGGATGCCGACCAGTTCCAGCGCCTCGACGGCCTTGGCCCAGGCGGCCTTCTTCGACACGTCGTGGTGCGCCAGGTACGCCTCGGCCAGCTGCCAGCCCACGGTGTAGACCGGGTTCAGCGACGTCATCGGGTCCTGGAAGATCATCGCGACGCCGTTGCCGCGCACGGGCTGCATCTGCTTGTAGCTCAGCCCGACGAGTTCCTTGCCCTTGAACTTGATCGAGCCGCCGATGCGGGCGGTCTTGGGCAGCAGGCCCATGATCGCCATCGACGACACCGACTTGCCGGAGCCGGACTCGCCGACGACGCCCAGCACCTCGCCGGCGCCGAGGCTGAACGACACGTCCCGCACCGCGTGCACGACGCCGTCGTCGGTCGGGAAGTCCACCGACAGGTTCTCGACCTTGAGCAGCTTCTCGCCGCTGCGACCCGAGGAGGCCGATTCCGGAGCGTCCATCACGTCCAACTCACTCATGCCTTCACCCTCTTCTGCCGCGGGTCGAAGGCGTCCCGGAGGCCGTCACCCATGAAGTTCACCGACAGCGAGATCAGGACGATGAACGCGAACGGGATGAAGAACAGCCACGGGTGCAGCGTCAGCTCGTTCTTGTTCAGGCTGATCATCAGGCCCAGCGACGTGTCCGGCGACTGGACGCCCAGGCCGATGAACGACAGCGCGGCCTCCAGCAGCACCGCCTGCGCGATGGCCAGGGTGGCGTTGACGATGATCACGTCGACGGTGTTGGGCAGGATGTGCTTGAAGATGATCCGCGTGGTCGACGCGCCGAGCGCGCGAGCGGCCTCGATGAACTCCTTCTCGCGCAGCGACAGCACCATGCCGCGGATGACGCGGGCGATGGCCAGCCAGCCGATCAGGCCCAGGTACAGGGCCACGACCAGCCAGTTGCTGTTGCTCCCGCCGGCCACCGACAGCACGAAGCTGTTGCGGACCAGCACCGCCGCGATGACGATGCTCGGGATCACCAGCAGCAGGTCGATGAACCGGCTGATCACGCTGTCGACCCAGCCGCGCAGGTAGCCCGCGAGCGCGCCGAGCACGACGCCGATCACGGTGGACACCAGCGCCACGACCAGCGCGATCTGGATGGAGAACTGCGTGCCGCGGATGATCAGCGCGACCATGTCGCCGCCGAGGCGGTCGGTGCCGAACGGGTGGTCGGCGCTGGGCGGCAGGTACCGCTTGAAGCCCAGGTCGGTGAAGGGGTACTTCCAGACCAGGCCGCCCAGGAAGGCGAAGAGCACGAGCAGGACGAACAGGCCGAGCCCGACCACGGCGGCCTTGTGCCGCAGGAAGCGGCGCAGGATGACCTGCCACTGCTTGCGGGCCGCGGTCGTGTCGAACTGACTCGCCTCGGCCGAGGTCGGCGCAGGTGCCTGCGCCACGGGGGAACCGATCTCAGTCAAGGCGAATCCTCGGGTCCAGGAACGCGTAAAGGATGTCCGCGATCAGGTTGAACACGATGACGAAGATGGCGGTGAGCATCATGAAGCCGAGCACCTGGTAGGGCTCCAGCTTCACGACGGCGTCCACGAGGAACTTGCCCATGCCCGACCAGCCGAACACCGTCTCGGTGATCACGGCGCCGCCGAAGTTGGCGCCGAAGTTCAGGGAGGACACGGTGATGACCGGGATCAGCGCGTTGCGGAACGCGTGCTTGAAGATCGCCCGAGCCTGCGACACACCCTTGGCCTGCGCGGTGCGCACGTAGTCGGCGTTGAGGGTGTCCAGCATGGAGGCGCGCTGGAACCGGCTGTAGAGGGCGAACTGGATCACGACGAGGCAGATGGTCGGCAGCGTGTACGCGCCGGTGTACTGGAAGATCTGCTCGCCGAAGCTGCCCTTGAAGCCGTCACCGGGCGGGCCCGCCGTGATGATCCACCGGTCCAGGCCTATGGACTCCAGCCAGTTGTTCAGCTGGATGCCGCCGGCCTTGAGGATGAGGGCCACGCAGAACAGCGGCATCGAGAACATGGCGAACGCTATTCCGGTTGCCGTGTAGTCGAATATCGAGTACTGCTTGACCGCGCCGATCACGCCGATGGCCACACCGAGGCACAGGGCGATGAGCTCGGCGCCGATGATGAGACGGAGGGTGACGGTGAAGGCCTTGAACAGCTCGTCCTTGACCGGCTTGCCCGCGTTGCCCGGCACGACGGTCTCGCCCCAGTCGCCGGTGACGAAGTCGCCCGCCCACTTGACGTAACGCTCGAGGAACGGCTTGTTGTAGCCCGTCCGCTCGTAGGCGAGGGAGATCTCGGCCTCTGTGCGCGGCTTCTGGAGCTTCCACTCGCCGAGGGGATCGCCCATGGCGGTGGTCAGGCCGAAGCAGAGGAAGGATGCGGCGATCAACAGCGGAATCGAGATCAACAACCGCCGGATTATGTATCGGAACATGACAAGTCTCTTGTCTTCCTAGGGCAGGCAACACCGTCACGGCGGCTCGTCGAGCCCGCCCACCGGACGCGGACGCCGCCCAGGGGGCCGGCGCTTGTGGCACCGGCCCCCCGGTCGGACTACTCGTTATCGGAGTTCAGCCGCCGTGGCGGCGGGACTCACTTCTTCTTCTGCCAGGCGAAGAGGTTCCACGTGACACCGCCGCTGACGCCGACGTAGGCGATCGGGCCGATGTCCGCGGTCGCCGCGGCGAAGTCGGGCAGCTGGAACAGCGGCACGCTGTGCAGGTCGTCGCGCATCAGCTTGTCGATGTCGTTCATCATCTTGATGCGCTTCTGGTAGTCCAGCTCGCCGTTGGCGGCCTTCCAGGTCTCGTCGACCTTCTTGTTCGAGTAGTTGTTGTAGTTACCCGAACCACCGGCGTCCTTGGTCGCGTAGTTGCCGTACGCGCCGGACTTCAGCGGCTGGCCGACCCACGCGAACAGCGCCGCGTCGAACTCGCTCGCGGTGAGCCGCTTGGAGTTGAAGTCGTCGGCCTGGTCGTCGACGATCTCGATGCCCGCCTGGCGGCACTTGTCCTGCAGGATGCGGACGGTGTCGGAGCGGCGCTGGACGACCTTGTGGCCCAGCTTGAAGGAGGCGCGGAACTCGCCCTTGGTGTAGATGCCGTCGCCGCCCTGCTTCCAGCCGGCGTCTTCCAGCGTCTTCTTGGCCGCGGCCACGTCACCCTTGCCGACGTCGCCGTAGTGGTCCTCGTAACCGACCTCGTTCGGCATCATGGTCAGCGAGCCCAGCGGCTTGGCGGCCGGGTCCACGTCCTTGATCAGCTTGTCGACCAGGCCCTGGTTGTCGAAGCACTGGGCGATGGCCAGGCGCAGTTCCTTGTTCTGCTTGAACAGCGCGCGGTCCATGTTGAAGTCGACGTGCTCGAAGGTCTGACCACCGGCGGCGAAGACCTGGAAGGCGCCGTCACCACGCAGCTGCTGGGCGACCGCGGGGTCGGCCTGCGGCGCGATGACCTGGACTTCCTTGTTCTGCAGCTGCTGGGTGGCCGACTGCGAGTCGGTGTTGGTCTTCAGCAGGACCCGGGACGGACCGCCGGGGTTGCCCCACCACTTCGGGTTGCGGACCAGCACGGTCAGGTTCTTCAGGTCCGTGGACTCGATCATGTACGGACCCGCGGACAGCGACAGCTCCTTGTCGAAGCCCCGCCAGCCCTTGGTGAAGAACTCGGCCGCCTTGGTCACCTGCTCGCCGGTGTCCTCCGGCTTGATCTTGGTGATGTCGGCGATGCCGGTCTTCTTCTCCAGCACGTGGGCCGGGAGGATGCCGTCGCTACCGGGCGAGGAGAAGATGCCCCGGTAGTCGGCGTACGGCTTGTCCTTGAAGAAGGTCGTGGTGATCGTCTTGTCGTTGTCCGAGCACTCGAGCTTCTCGATGTTCTCGTAGCCCGTCGGCGTCGTGTCCCAGATCGACGCTTCCTTGCCGTCCTCGCCCTTGACGGTGGCCTTGCTCGTCGCCGCCAGCCACTTGAGGTAGAAGTCGTCGCAGTCGACCGGCTCGCCATCCTGCCAGACGGCCTCCTTGCGGACCTTCCACTCGATGACCTGCGGGTCGTTCGAGGTGACCTTGATGGACTCCATCAGGTCGCCGTCGACCTTGATCACGAGCTTGCCGTCGACGTAGTCGGTGAAGTACGGCGAGGGGATCACGTTGGACAGCGCGATCGTGTTCGCGAAGCTGTTGGACGCACCAATGTAGTTCTGGTAGTCGTCCATGCCCTCTTCAACGGCGATGGCGACCTCGCCGATGTCGTCCACCTTCGGTCGCTTGAACAGCTCGTCCTGACCACCGATCTTGCCGGGGTCGGCGTTCTGCTGGCCACCCTGGTCGCCGCTGGTGCCGCCGCCACCACACGCACTCAGCACGAGTGCGGCGCCGGTCAACAGCGCAAGCGCCGAGACAGCCTTTGATCTCCTCATCGACACGTGCCCTCCTAGCACTGGGTTGGAGCGACCGTTTGAGCCGACTTCCACCCATAACCGTGATGTGCCAAACGCGCCCCGAACCGACACACCGTTGCAGCACGATAAGAAGCCGCCGCAAGCAGGGTCACGACCCACCGGCCGATCGTGACCAAAGGGTGACACGCTGGTAGCAGCACGCTACTCCGTCGTTACCGGGCGGGAGCGTTCGTTAACCGGACGACGGGAATACTGTCAACATCGACCGCCGGCCGCATCTTGAGCGTAGGTCGTCCTTCTGTCAAAGAGAAGAGTTAACGGTCAACGATCTTGGCGACGCCATGTCGGAGCACCGCTCAGCGGCCCCGCGAAGGGGGCGCCCGGGGTGACGTTCTGCGCCTCCGGCAGGACCACCAGCAGGTCTGCTACCTGGAACAACGGCATCGAAACGGCCTGCTGCCACAGCAGCGGCTCGACCTTGGCGAGGGTGTCGGACAGCAGCGCGCGACCGGTCAGCGCCTCCTCGATCGGGCCCTGCACGGCCTGGTCGCAGAAACCGGACAGATTCGCCGGAATGGGTGTACCGCCCTCCGCCGAGGAGGTGCGGCAGCCAAATGCGGAAGCGAGTGCGGCGGACGAATCACCGGTGTCCACGCGCGGCACGACGGCAATGTCGACCACCTCCGCGTTGGAAGTGGCGGTGCCCGAGAGATCACGGCCGAACAACTGATTGGGCGGCGTTGTCAGGACGCGTCCGGCGATTCCGGACAATGACAGTTGACGCTGAACGCGGCTCGCGATGGTCACATACGGCTCGATCCCGGCGGGTGCGGCGATGGTGAGCGTCAGTTGTTTGCCGTCCCGCACCCACTGGCCGTTCTGGTTGGTGTAGCCGGCCTCGGTCAGCAGTTGCGCGGGCGGGGTCGGCACGGTCTGGACGGTCGGCTGGTACCCCGGCTTGCTCGGCGGCAGCACCTGGGCGTCGGCGCGCAGCTTCGCGCTCGGGCCGTTGCGGCTGCCCAGCGCGATCAGCTCGTCGCGGTTCAACAGGCCGAACACGGCCTGCCGGACGCGGACGTCGGCCATCTGCGGCGCGGCCGGGCGGGCCAGCAGCTCCACGACCTCCGGCCGGGGGACCACGGCGGTGGTCAGCGGCGTGCCGGCGGCGAGGTCCTCGACGTCCTTGAGGGCGATCGCGTCGGCCCGGATGAGCGCGGCCTGGTCGTCACCGGTCTGGAGCGCCTCCACGATCTCGTGATGGCCGGCGCGGCGCAGCACCACCCGGTCGAGGGTCGTCGGCTGCTCCCAGTAGCGGTCGTTGCGCTCCAGGATGATCTCGCCGCGCGGCTGGTCCAGGGTGCGCACGGCGAACGGGCCGGCGGTGGCCGGGAAGCTGTCGGTCAGGGCCGCCTGCCAGCCGCCGGGGGCGTCCTTGAGCAGGTGGGCGGGCAGCAGGTCGGAGAACAGGCTCCGCCAGCCGGGGTAGGGCTGGTCGAACACGACCTCGACGACCTTGCCGCCCTCGCGGGAGGCGATGTCGGAGATCAGCCGGTACCCGGCGGGGTTGACCACACCGGGCTCCTCGCGCATCCGCTGCCACAGGTACACGAAGTCCTCGGCGGCGATCGGGGCGCTGTCCGACCAGGAGGCGTCCCGGCGGATCGTGTAGGTCACCGTGTACGGCTCGGCCTTCGTGACCTCGGCTGACAACAACAGCGAGCGGTCCAGGACCGGGCTGCCGTCGGCGGCGGTGCGGAAGGTGCTCGGGAGGAGGAGCGAGGCGAGCGCGGTGGTGACCGTCGACTGGCCGGCGAGGGTGTGGGGGTTGTAGCCCCCGCGGACGTCGTCCACGCCGACGACGATCTCGTTGACCTTCTCCTTCGGGACCACGGTCATGCCCGGGGTGGACGGGACGAGCGGCGGCGGGGGCGTGACGCTGCAGGCGGACAGCACGAACAACGCGACCACGGCGACGGCCGCGCGCACGCGGGTCCCCCCAGACCTACTCATGGGTCCGAGGGTACTGGGGTGGCGTTTGACCACGTTCGAGGTCTGGCGGTTACACCTTATTAATATGTGTGCGCTGTGCACCGAACGGCGAACGCCCCCGGAGCGCGGGCTCCGAGGGCGTCCTGACCAGCAGCTTCTCAGGCGTTGCGCAGCTTCTGGCGGTTGCGCTCGCGACCGCGCAGGTTGGCGTCCAGGATGATCTTGCGGACGCGGACCACGTCCGGCGCGACCTCGACGCACTCGTCGGCGGCGCAGAACTCCAGCGCCTCCTCCAGGCTGAGCTTGCGCGGCCGGGCCAGGGTCTCCATCACGTCGGCCGTCGAGGACCGCATGTTGGTCAGCTTCTTCTCGCGGCACACGTTCACGTCGAGGTCCTCGGCGCGCGGGTTCTCGCCCACGACCATGCCCTCGTAGGTGTCCGCGCCCGGCTCGACGAAGAACGTGCCGCGGTCGGCCAGCTGGATCATCGCGTACGCGGTGATGGAGCCGGCGCGGTCGGCGACCAGCGAGCCGTTGTGGCGGGTCCGGATCTCGCCGGCCCACGGGCCGTAGCCCTCGGACACGGCGTTGGCGATGCCGGTGCCGCGGGTCTCGGTGAGGAACTCGGTGCGGAAGCCGATCAGGCCGCGCGAGGGCACGACGTAGTCCAGCTTGATCCGGCCGGTGCCGTGGCCGGACATGTTCTCCATCCGGCCCTTGCGGTTGGCCAGCAGCTGGGTGACCGCGCCGAGGTGCTCCTCGGGGGCGTCGATGGTCAGCCGCTCGTAGGGCTCGTGCAGCTTGCCGTCGATCGTCTTGGTGACCACCTGCGGCTTGCCGACGGTCAGCTCGAAGCCCTCGCGGCGCATCTGCTCGACCAGGATGGCCAGTGCCAGCTCGCCGCGGCCCTGCACCTCCCAGGTGTCCGGGCGCTCGGTGGGCAGGACCCGCACCGACACGTTGCCGACCAGCTCGGAGTCCAGGCGGGACTTGAGCAGGCGGGCGGTCAGCTTGGTGCCGCCGTTGCGGCCGGCCAGCGGCGAGGTGTTGACGCCGATGGTCATCGAGATGGCGGGCTCGTCGACGGTGATCCGGGGCAGCGGCTCCGGGTTGTCGACGTCGGCCAGCGTGTCGCCGATGGTGATGTCCGGGATGCCCGCGATGGCGACCAGGTCACCCGCGCGCGCCTCCTCGGCCGGGACCCGCTCCAGCGCCTCGGTGATCAGCAGCTCGGTGATCTTCACCTTCTGCACCGAGCCGTCCTCGCGGCACCACGACACCGTCTCGCCCTTGCGGATGCGGCCGGCGGCGATGCGGCACAGCGCGATGCGGCCCAGGAACGTGGACGCGTCGAGGTTGGTGACCAGCGCGCGCAGCGGGGCGTCGGCGTCGCCGGTGGGCGCCGGGATGTGGTTGAGCAGCACCTCGAACAGCGAGTCGAGGTTCTCCTCGTCGGGCAGGCCGCCGTCCTCGGGCTGGTTCAGCGACGCGCGGCCGGCGCGGGCGGAGGCGTAGACGACCGGCAGGTCCAGCACGGAGTCGTCCGCGCCGACCTCGGTGGCCAGGTCCAGCAGCAGGTCGTGGGCCTCCTCGACGACCTCGGAGATCCGGGCGTCGGGGCGGTCGACCTTGTTGACCACGAGGATCACCGGCAGGCCGGCGGCCAGCGTCTTGCGCAGCACGAACCGGGTCTGCGGCAGCGGGCCCTCGGAGGCGTCCACCAGCAGCACGACGCCGTCGACCATGGACAGGCCGCGCTCGACCTCGCCGCCGAAGTCGGCGTGGCCGGGGGTGTCCACGACGTTGATGGTGACCACGCCGTCGGGCGTGTGCCGCCGCACCGCCGTGTTCTTGGCGAGGATGGTGATGCCCTTCTCGCGCTCCAGCTCGCCCGAGTCCATGACCCGGTCCACGAGTTCAGCTCGTTCCGAGAAGGCCCCGGACTGGCGGAGCATGGCGTCGACCAGGGTGGTCTTGCCGTGGTCAACGTGCGCGACGATCGCGACGTTGCGCAGGTCGTTGCGGACCAGCGTTTCCTTGATCGACGCGGTGGCCGTGGGCACGCGGAACTCCTAGAGCTGTCTCAGCGAGGATGGGCAGGCGCTCATGACATGGGATACGCGCGCAGCCTCCGGACAGCCTACCGGTCGGGTCGCCATTACCACACACGCGCGCAGGGTGAAGTGAGCCTCACCTACTCTGGGGACACCCCGATGAGTGTGAGGCAACGCGTGGGCAAGATCAAGGTGAAGAAGAAGTGCTGCCGGTCGGACCCGCGCTGCAAGAGGTGCCCCGTCACCGTGATGCTCAAGGAGCGCAAGAAGGCGCTCAAGAAGGCCGCCAAGGCGGAGAAGAAGGCCAAGAAGGCGGCGAAAAAGGCCGCGTGAGGGTCCGCCGCCCGGTGGGCCCGGGCGGCACGGGGTGGACCGCCGTCAGCTCAGGACGGCTTCGTTGAGCTTGGCCAGCTCCGGCGCGGTCCGGGTGGCCTGGAACTCGATCACCTGGTAGCGGGCGAGCTTCTGCACCGCGAACGGGTCCGTGGCCAGCAGCGCGTCGAGCTTCCCGCGTGGCATCGGGCGGGTGATGATCACGCCGCCCGTGCGGGGGACCTGGCGGCCGGAGGCGAGGAACAGCCCGGCGTCGTACTGCTTCTTGAGCCAGTCCACGTGCTCCGGCAGTGCGTAGTCGACTTCGTCCAGCGGCTTGATGTACTCCAGCACCACGATGTACATGCGTAAAAGGTAAACCCGCACGTGATGCCGCACACGCGCTAAGATCCCTTCTATGCGCAGTCTTAACACCTTCTGGTGGCCCGCCACACGGCGGCCCTAGCACTGTGCGTTGACCACACAGGCCGCCCGTCGAGGGCGGCCTTCGTCGTGTCCGGGGCCACTCACCCTCGCGGGCTCACCCGTTCGAGAGGAACCCCGAGATGATCAGGCTGTCCGGCATCACCCCGTCCGGTCCCGTCCAACTGGGCAACTACCTGGGCGCGATCCGGCGGTGGGCCGCCGAGGGCACCGAGGAGGACGTGTACTTCATCGGCGACATGCACGCCATGACCACGTCCCACAACCCGGCGCGGCTGCGCGCGCTGACCAGGGAGCAGGTCGCGGTCCTCATCGCGGCCGGCGTGGACCCCAGGTCGGTGGCGGTGCAGTCCGACCTGGTGCGGGAGCTGGGCGCGCTGACGTGGGTGCTGGAGTGCACCTGCACGTACGGCGAGGCGGCGCGGATGATCCAGTTCAAGGAGAAGTCCGCGGGCCGGGCGTCGGTGCGGTTGAGCCTGCTCACCTACCCCGTGCTGATGGCGTCGGACATCCTGTTGCAGGGCGCGCGCGAGGTGCCCGTGGGCGACGACCAGGCACAACACGTGGAGTTGGCGCGGGTGCTGGCCCGGCGGTTCAACGGCACGTACGGCGAGGTCTTCGTCATGCCGCACGGCGTGGTCCCGAAGTCGGCGGCGCGGGTGCGCGACCTGGCCGACCCGTCGCGCAAGATGGCCAAGTCCTCCCCCGACTCGGCCGGCACGGTGTTCGTCCTGGACCCGCCGGACCTGGTGCGCCGCAAGATCCGCCGGGCGGTGACCGATGACCTGGCGGCGGTCCGGTACGCCCCCGACACCCAGCCGGGCGTGGCGAACCTGCTGGAGATCCTGGGCGCGTGCACCGGCAAGGACCCGCGTGAGCTGGCGGACTCGATCGGCGGGTACGCCGAGCTGAAGGAGCTGGCGGCGGAGGCGGTGGTGGAGGAACTGCGCGGCGTCCGCGAACGCACCCAGGCACTCCTGGACGACCCGGCCGAACTGGACCGCGTCCGGGCACACGGGGCCGAACGCTCCCGAGCCCGCTCCACCCACCGCCTGGAGGCCGCCTTGCGCGTGTCCGGCCTGGGCTGAAGGGGTCAGCCGAGCAGGTCGTGCAGGGCCGGCACCAGCACGCGGTCCGCCGGCAGCCAGTCCAGCGCGTCCAACTCGGCCGCACCCACCCACCGCACGTCCCGGTGGTCGTGCGCCGCCGGTTCACCCGACACCAGGTCGGCCCGGTAGATCCGCAGCAGCAGGTCCTGCCGCAGCGGCACGTCCGGGCCGACCTGGTCACCCGCCACCACGGTCACCCCCAGCTCCTCCGCGCACTCCCGCACCACCGCGTCCGCGTCGGACTCTCCGGCCTCGACCCGGCCACCCGGCAACTCCCACTTCCCGGCCGCCTCCGCCGGGTAGGACCGCTGCTGCGCCAACAACAACCCGTCCCGCACGATCGCCGCCCCCACGACCACCCGCGCGGACAGCAGCTCACGGCTGCGCGACGCCACCGCGGAGGCCCGCGCCTCCAACACCCGCAACGCCAACCCGCGCCCGACGATCACGTCGGCGAACCGCCCCAGCGGCCCACCGGGGCTGGTCCACTCCACGGAGTCCACGACCATCGTCCCGCCGCCGGTGTGCAACAGGTCCGTGAGCAGCACGAACCGCGGCAACGGCCCACCCACCAGCTCCGCCGACACCCCGGTCGTGTCCGCGCGGGTCACCAACAACGTCCCGGCCACCGGCCCCACCGACCCGGTCAGCTCCAACCCCGCGTGCAGCACCGGCCCGCCGGCCAGCCGCCCACCCAGGCCCCGGATCGACCGCGCCAGCAGCCGCGCGTCCAACAGCGCCGCCGCCACGGTCCGCAGCGGGGCGTCCACCAGCGTCGTCGCACGCAGCTCGGGCACACCCCGATCCTGCCACCACCGCCGCCACAGCTGTGATCAGCGGTACTCCGGCCAGCGGACCTCCAGCCGTGCCCCGCCCTCCGGCGATTCGGTGGCCCGCACGGTCCCCCGCCGCCGGGTCACCAGGTGCGCCACCAGCGCCAACCCCAGCCCGAACCCGCCGGTCGCCCGGCCCCGGTCCGACTCGACCCGGTAGAACCGGTCGAACACCTTCTCCCGGTGCTCGGGCGGGATGCCGTGGCCGTCGTCGTCCACCAGCAGCCGCACCTCCCGCGCCGCCGGCAGCACCGAGATCCGGATGAACGACCGGGCGTGGCGGGCGGCGTTGCGCAGCAGGTTGTCCAGGACCAGCTCGACCTCGGTGCGGGCCGCGGAGATCAGGCACGCGCTCATCGGGGCGTGGATGGACAGCAGCAGGTCCTTGGGCTTGAGCCGCTCCGCCGCGTACTGCGACTGGAGCACCAGGTCCACCGGTTCGGCGCGGGGCATCTCGCCGGTGTCCGCGCGGGCCAGCAGGAGCAGCGCGTCGACCAGGTTGGACAGCCGCTCCGACTCCTCCACCACCGACTCCAGCACCTCGATGGAGAAGTCCGGATCGGGGTGCGCGACCGCGACCTCCGCCTGGGCGCGCACCGACGTCACCGGCGAGCGCAGCTCGTGCGCGGCGTCCCCGGTGAACCGGCGCAACCGCTCGGTGGCCTCGTCCCGCCGTGCCAGCAGGGCGTTCAACGCCTCGGCCAACGCCTGCAACTCGTCCCGCGCGGCCGGCACCGGCAACCGCTGCCCGCGCGGCAGCTGTCCCGCCGCCACCCGCATCCGCTCCACCGGCCGCAGCGACGACCGCACGGCGAGCCACGTGGCGATCCCCACCAGCCCGGCGACCAGCACCGCCGCGCCGGCCAGCCACTTCGTGCCCAGCTCGTTGGCCTCGCGGTAGCCGACCAGGGTGTCCCCGGCGACGTGCAGCTGCGGCGTCCCGTCGGCCGCGAACACGACCCGGCCGATCCACCGGTGCGCGCTGTCGCCCTCGATGCGCAGCACCTTCTCCCCCGACCGGAGCTGCCGGATGTCCTGCGGGGTCAGGTCGGGCTTGGGTCCGCCGTCCAGCGGGTTGCCGGCGGTGTCGAGCACGCGCACGGCCGAGACCCGTTCCAGCTCGTTGTCCACGGCGCTGATCTGGACCATGCCGATCAGGCTCGGGGCCAGCAGCGTCAGCGCGAGCAACCCCAGCAACGCCACCCCGGTGGCCACGACGGTGATGCGGAAGCGCAGCGTCCGCCGCAACCACCAGCGGCGCGGGTTCACCTGCGCCGAGCGGCGGCCGAGTCCAGCGCCGCGTCCAGGTCGG
Organism: Saccharothrix variisporea; assembly: GCF_003634995.1. Classification (GTDB taxonomy): domain Bacteria; phylum Actinomycetota; class Actinomycetes; order Mycobacteriales; family Pseudonocardiaceae; genus Actinosynnema; species Actinosynnema variisporeum. The sequence goes on from NZ_RBXR01000001.1 coordinate 4,384,937, forward strand.
GAGTGGAGGCGAGGTACCCGTGGCCGCGCACGGTCCGCACGACTTCCCCGGCACCCATGGCGTCCAGCTTGCGCCGCAGGTAGCCCACGTACACCTCGACCGCGTTCCGGGTCGCCGCCTGCTCGTCCCCCCACACGGTCCGGAGCAGCTCGTCCTTGGTCACCACGGACCCGGCCCGACTGGCCAACACGTCCAACACGGCGTACTCACGCGGCGACAGGTTGACCGGCACCCCCGCCCACGACACCTCGCGCACGGCCCGGTCCACCACCAACTCCCCCAACTTCAACTTCCGCCGAGCGAGATCGGCCCGGTTCCGCCGCAGCAAGGCCCGAACCTGCGCCACCAACACCACGAAGCTGAACGGCTTGACCAGGTACCCGTCCGCCCCGAGGTCGAGCCCGTCGGCCTGGTCGACCTCCCCGTCCTTGGCCGACACCATCAACACGGGCGTCCGCACCCCTTCGGCCCGCATCCGCTGGAGCACCCGGTACCCGCTGAGCCCGGGCAGCATGATGTCCAACAACACCACGTCGAAGGCCCCGGTCAACGCCACACGCAAGGCGTTCGGCCCGTCGGCGGCAGTGACCACCTCCATGCCCTCGGCAGCCAACCCACGCTCCAGCGCACGCCGAACGCCCACCTCGTCGTCAACAACCAACACCCGTGGCCTCACGCAGCACAGAATGCCCCCTGAGCCCCCCGAACGTCGCCCGTTCCTCAGTCCTCTCTCAGCCAACCCACCGCGACCCGACAGCACGGGTTCTTCGGCGAAGCTGGCAAGCGGCAGTCCACCGGAGAGGACACAACCCAACTTGGGCTTCTTGCTTTTGTCATCTCCGTATGGCCTGCCCGAAGGGCTACCACATTTTCCAGGGGTTGCAGCCGAAAGTTTTGCGAGGAACGAGCAAAAGTTTTAGCGGCAACCCCTGGAAAATGTGGTAGGCTCCGCCAGGCCATACGGAGATGACAAAAGCAAGAAGCCCCCGCAGCGGCAGTTGAGTCATCTTTGGTGGCCTGCCCGCCGGCGAGGCGCTTTTCGCTTTTAAGAGCTTTGAACCGGAACGCTCCGCTCTCAAGCCGAACGCGCTTCGCGCTGGGACGCGCTGGCGCGCTCTCAAGATCAAAAGCGGCGCTCGCCGCGCGGCAGGCCGCCAGCGGGGGGTGAAGGGCGTCGGTTCCCCCGCCGTATGGCCTGGCGGAGCCAACCACATTTTGGGCCGGGTGCCGCTAAAACTTTTTGCTCGTTCCTCGCAAAAACTTTCGGCTGCACCCGACCCAAAATGTGGTAGCCCTTCGGGCAGGCCATACGGCGGGGGAACCGAGGCCCTCCACCTGTGGTTGAGACCACCACACAAAAGCCGCGCTGCGCGCGCCGAAAAGCACGCGCTGCGCGCGAAGAGCCCGCGAGTGGGTGTTGGCCTCTTTTGTCTGCCTCCGCGCGGGTTGGCGCCTCGGACAGTCGGCATCGCCAGTGGCCACGGTGAGGAGGACAATCGGGAGCGGGCCGGCCTGGGGCGTTCCTGAGCCGGTTCTCAGGCTCGTGTCGGCTCTCAGCGCCATCTCAGCCCGGCCCGAGGAAGGTCTGTGGTGTCGGTCGGCGCACGGTCGGCTGACGCCCTGGAGGAGGGGATCATGAACCGGAGAAGGGTGACCGTGGTCGCCGCGGCGGTCGGCGTGGTCGCCGGGGTCGCGGGGTTGGGGGTGCTCGCGATGCCCGCCGGTGCGGGGCCGGCGCCGGTGCTGCCCGAGGTGGGGGCCGAGGCGTTGGTGGAGTCGGTGTTGACCGCCAAGCCCGCCGCGTTCGGTGGTGCGGTCGAGGTGAGCAACGACCTGGGCATTCCCGGGATCACCGGGTTGCCGCAGTTGTCCGACGGCGACTCCAAGCTGCGGGTCTGGACGGACGGCTCCGGGCGGGTTCGGGTGCAGTTGCCGGCTCGGGACGCCGAGCGGACGTTCGTCGACGATGGTGAGACCGGCTGGGTGTGGGACTCCGCGGACCAGAAGGTCACCAAGCTGGCGCACGGGCAGCTCGAAGAGCCCAAGCTCCAGCTCGACCCGAACGCGCCGCAGGTGCCGGCCGACCCGGTGGCGGTGGCGCGGGAGGCCGTGGCGAAGATCAAGGAGTTCAGCGACGTGAGCGTGGACGGCACGGCGCGGGTCGCCGACCGGCCCGCCTACGAGCTGGTGCTCACACCCAAGCCCACCGAGCGGACGGTGCTGCGGGAGGTGCGGGTGGCCGTCGACTCGGAGTTGCGCATCCCGCTGCGGTTCGAGGTGCTGACCAACGGCACCGCCGCGCCGGCCGTGCAGATCGGGTTCTCCGAGCTCAACGTCGGGCCGCAGGACGCTTCGCTGTTCACCTTCACCCCGCCGCCGGGTGCGAAGGTGGAGCAGCCGGAGCTGCGTGAGCCCACCGACGACGAGAAGGCGCGCGCCCAGGGCGCGTTCGCCGAGGCGGACCCGCAGGTCGTGGGCGAGGGCTGGGACCAGGTGCTGACCGCGCGTGTCCCGACGAACGCGCTGGAGGAGCTGGCGCAGCAGCAGGGCGGCGGCCGGGAGTGGGAGCGCGAGGGCCGGCCGGGGCAGGACGTGGACGTCCAGGGCCTGCTCAAGCAGCTCGGCAAGCAGGTCAGCGGCCCGTGGGGGTCGGGCACGCTGATCACCACCCGGGTCGGTGGCCTGCTGCTCGCCGACGACGGCCGCGTGGCCGCGGGTGCCGTGCCGGAGCAGGTGCTGGTCGAGGCGATCGGCCAGGTGAAGTGAGCACCTCGACCAGCGCACGGGTGGAGTCGGCGCAGGCCGGTTCCACCCCGGTCCTCGCCGCCCGGTTGCGGGGACTGCGCAAGGTGTACGGGCAGACCGTCGCGGTGGACCGGGTGGACCTCGACGTGCCGGAGGGGGCGGTGCTGGGGATGCTCGGCCCGAACGGGTCGGGCAAGACCACCACGATCCGGATGCTGCTCGGGCTCGTGCGGCCGACCGAGGGGGAGGTCGAGCTGCTGGGGAAGGCGTTGCCCGACGGGGCGGCGGCGGCGTTGCCGCACGTGGGTGCGCTGGTCGAGGGTCCCGGGTTCCACCCGTTCCTGTCGGGGCGGGAGAACCTGCGGCGGGCGGCGGCCTTCGAGCCGCTGCTCGCCACCGGCTCCATCAAGCAGGCCGTGGAGGACGCGCTGGAACGGGTCGGGCTGGCCGCCGCCGCGCACCGCCGGTACCGGGGGTACTCGCTGGGCATGAAACAGCGGCTCGGGCTGGCGGCGGCGCTGCTGGTGGAGCGCCGGATGATCGTGCTCGACGAGCCGACCAACGGCCTGGACCCGGCGGGCACGCGCGAGGTGCGCAACGTCATCGCCGAACTGCACCACGTCGGGACGACCGTCGTGGTGTCGTCCCACCTGCTCAGCGAGATCGAGGCCACCTGCACGCACGTCGCCGTCCTGCACCGGGGCACCGCCGTCGCCCAGGGTGAGCTCCGCGACCTGCTGCAGGCGGAGAACAGCGCGCTGGTGATCGTCACGCCGGAGTTCAACCAGGCGCTCAACGTGCTGCGGGACGCCCGCATCTCGGCGCGGCCCACGATGGAGGGCGTGCGGGTCGAGCTGATCGGCACCACACCGCCCGCGGTGATCGAGGCGCTGGTCACGGCCGGCATCCCGGTCTGGGAGGCCCGTCTCCAGCGCACCGGCCTGGAGGAGCTGTTCGCCCGGCTCACCGAGGCCCAGGAGTCCGACGAGGGCCTGTCCGCGGTCGACACCATCGAGGAGGGGGCCCGATGACCGCCACATCACTGTCGGTGACCACGCTGGAGCCCGTCAGGGCCCCGCTGGCCCGTCAGCTGCGCTCGGAGCTGCGCTGGATCATCCGCCGACCGCGCACGGTGATCGGGTTGTTCGGCCTGTGCCTGGTGCCGGTCCTGGCCGGCATCGGCCTGTGGTTCGCGGTGGACGACGGCGACGCCTCCGGCGGCCCCGGCCTCGCCGCGATCATCGGCGGCAACGGCCTGGTCCTGCCGGTCTTCACGCTGTTCCTGGCGCTGCCACTGCTCCTGCCGCTGGTGGGCGCGATCTGGGCCGCCGACGGCCTGGCGGGCGAGGCGCAGCACGGCACCCTGCGCGGGCTGCTGATCGCGCCGGTCGGCCGGATGCGCCTGCTCGCCGTGAAGTCGTTCGGCGTGGCCACGATGACGTTGTTCGCGATCACCCTGATGGCCTTCGTGGCCGTGATCACCGGGGCGGTCCTGTTCGGCGGCAGCGGGATGCTGACCCTGTCGGGCACGACCCTCCCGTTCGGGGCGGCGCTGGGCCGCATCGCGCTGACGATCCTGCTGGTGACCGTGCAGGTCTGGGGCGTCGCGGCGATCGCGATGGCGATCTCGGCGTGCACCGAGCACCCGCTGGTCGTGATGGCCGCGACCATGGCGGGCGTGATCGTGTTCGCCGTGCTGGGGCTGTTCGAGGCGCTGGACTGGCTGCACCCGTACCTGATCACCACGTACTGGAACAACCTGATCGACGTCATGCGCGACCCGCTGCCCACCGAGGCCCTGTGGCGGAGCACCGCCCTGGCCGGCTGCTACATCCTGATCGGCCTGTCGCTGGCCGCGATGCGCCTGGCGACCAGGGACAACTGACCGGACCCGGGGCGCGACAAACCGGTTGGCCGTGAGCGGCCGACCGGGCATTGTCGCGCCCATGTTCCTGGAGACCGAACGGGTCCGGTTGCGCGAAGTCCGGGAGTCCGATGTGGACGCCCTCGTCGAGCTGCACGCCGAGCCCGCCGTCATGCGCTACCTGGAAGGCGGCAAGCCGCTCGACCGTGGGACCGTGGTCAGCGACGTCCTCCCCCGGCTGCGGGCCAAGCCCGGCTGGTGGGCGGGCGAGGAGAAGGCCACCGGGCGGTTGCTGGGCTTGTTCGCGTTCCGCGAGACCGAACCCGGGGTGCGGGAGCTGGGCTACCGGCTGCACCCGGCGGCGTGGGGCAAGGGGTACGCGACCGAGGTGTCCCGGGCCTTGATCGGCAAGGGGTTCCGGGAGTTGGGGGTGCGCCGGGTGTTCGCCACGACCATGGCGGTCAACACCGGCTCAAGGCGGGTCATGGAGCGCGTGGGGCTGCGGTTCGTCCGCACGTTCTTCCAGGACTGGCCCGAGCCCATCCCCGGCTCCGAGCAGGGCGAGGTGGAGTACGCGCTGGATCGCGAGGACTGGACCGCCGACTAGCCGATGATCGCGACACCGTCGAGGTCGGTGGTCAACCGGACCCGGTCGCCCGGCTCGGGGGGCGCGGCGACCGGGGCCACCGCCTCGAACTCGTCCCCCTCCACGAGCACCAGCAGGCGCACGTGGTCGCGGCGGTGGACGCGTTCCACGACCGTCGCCTCCAGGGTGCCGGACGGGTCCACGCGCAGTGCGGAAGCGCGCAGGCCCACCCTCGACGCCACCCCGAACAGCTCGGAGGCTCGATCCGCCGCCAGCACCTTGCCGCACCCGAGGAACCGGGCCGTCTCGACGTCCGCGGGCGACCGCCACACCGCCGCGGGCTCCCCCACCTGCACGATCCGGCCCGCCCGCATGACGGCCACCCGGTCGGCCAGCGTGAAGGCCTCGTCGTGGTCGTGGGTGACGACCAGCGCGGTCGCGCCGGCCTCCCGCAGCAGCCGCGCCAGGTCCACCGCCAGCTGCTCGCGCAGCGCGCGGTCCAACGCCGACAGCGGCTCGTCCAGCAGCACCAGCCGCGGTCGCGGGGCCAGGGCGCGGGCCAGGGCCACCCGTTGCTGCTCGCCGCCGGACAGCTCGGTCACCCGGCGGCGCTGGTAGCCGGCCAGGCCGACCAGTTCCAGCAGCTCGTCCACGCGCTTGCGCCGCGCCTCCCGGTCCACCCGGTGCATCCGCAGCCCGAAGGCCACGTTCCCGGCCACGTCCCGGTGCGGGAACAGCTGCCCGTCCTGGAACACCAGCCCGAACCCGCGCCGGTGCACGGGCACGCCCGCCAGGTCCGCGCCGTCCCACGTCACGCGCCCGGACGCGGGCGGCTCCAGGCCCGCCACGGTCCGCAGCAGGGTCGACTTCCCGCAGCCGGACGGCCCGAGGAGCGCCACCACCTCGCCGTCGCCCACCGCGAGGTCCACATCGGACACCGCGGCCAGCGACCCGTACCGCACGGTGATCCCGTCCAGCCGCAACGACATCAGAACTCCCCGCCCGCCGGCACCCGCAGCCGCTCGATCACCAGCACGGCCGCCGCGGTCACCACCATCAGCAGCGCGCACGCCGCGTACGCCATCTGGCTGTTCAGCTGCCCCGGCCGAGCCATCAGCCGGGCGATCACCACGGGCAGCGTCGGCGCGTCCGGCCGGGCCAGGAAACTCGTCGCCCCGAACTCGCCCAGCGCGACCACGAATCCGAACCCCGCCGCCGCCAACAGCGACCGGGACGCGAGCGGCAGGTCCACCTCGCGCCACACCCGCCACGGCGACGCGCCCAGCGTCGCCGCCGCCTGGCGCAGCCGTTCGTCCACGGCCCGCAGCACCGGCAGCACGATCCGCACCACCAGCGGTGTCACCACCAGCGCCTGCGCCAGCGGCACCAGCAGCGGTGACGTGCGGAAGTCGCCGGGCAGGGCGTCCATCGTGACCAGGTAGCCGAACCCCACGGTCACCGCCGACACGCCCAGCGGCAGCATCAGCGCGGTGTCCAGGGTCTCGGCGAACCACGCCCCGTGCCGCCGCGACCCGACCAGCACCACCGCCGACACGACACCCACGACCAGCGCCACGACGGTGGCGTCCGTCGCCACCCGCACCGAGTTCAGCGCCGCGTCGAACCCGGTCACGGCCAGCGTGCCACGCTCACCGGTGCCCGCCAGCGCCCGGTACCCGGCGAGGCTCCAACCGTCCGAAGTGGACAGCGACCGCAGCACCAGTCCCACCACGGGCGTCAGCAGCAGCCCGACCACGACCCACGCGGCGGCGACCACGCCCCACTCGCCGCCGACCGGCCGCCGCACCGCCTCGACCCGCAGCGACAACGCCCGCTCCCGACGCCGCCGCAGCACCCCGCCGACCACCAGCACCGCGACCACCGCGACGAACTGCACCAACGACAGCGCCGCCGCGCCGGACAGGTCGAACAGCTCGACCGTCCGCAGGTAGATCTCCGTCTCCACGGTCCGGTACCGGGCACCGCCGAGCACCAGCACCACGCCGAAACTGGTGGCGCAGAACAGGAACACCACCGACGCCGCCGACCCCAGGGCCGGGGCCAACGCGGGCAGCACCACCGACGTGAACGCCCGCAGCCGCGAAGCACCCAGCGACCGCGCCGCGTCCTCGGCACGCCGGTCCAGCGACGCCCACACCCCGCCGACCGTCCGCGCCACGACGGCCACGTTGAAGAACGCGTTGGCCAGCACGATCGGCAGCACCCCGCCGTCGGGCCACAACGCCCGGAACGCCAGCCCCACCACGACGGTCGGCAGCACGAACGGCACCATCACCGCCGCCCGCACCACCCCGGTCCCCCACACCCGGCAGCGCGCCAGCAGGAACGCCACCGGCAGCCCGGTGACCAGCGCCAACGCGGTCGCGCCGAGGGCCTGGCCGAGCGTGAACCCGACCAGCTCCCAGGTCTCACCGGAGCCCAGGACCGGCAGCACACCGCCCTCACCGAGCCCGAGACCGACGATCGCCGCCACGGGCCACGCGAAGAACACCCCCAGGAACCCCAGGGGCAGCAGTGCGGCGAAACCCCAGGTCAGCCGCGCGCGAGTGCGCGCCGCGGAGCGGAAGCTCGTGGGAGGTCGGCTCAGCCCTGCACGAGTGCGCGCCACTGCTGCACCCACCGCTCGCGGTTGGCGTCGACCTGGCTCGCGGGCAGGGTGCGCGCCTTCTCCGGCAGCGGGGCGGCCTTGGTCCACGCCTCGGGCAGCGCCACGCCCTCGCGGGACGGGTACACGTACATCTGGCCCGGCACGTCGGCCTGGAACTTCGCGCCCAGCAGGAAGTCCACGACCTTGCGCGCGTCCTCGGGGTGCTTCGTGCCCTCCAGCACGCCCGCGTACTCGACCTGCCGGTAGCACGTGTCCAGCAGCGCCTTGGTGCGCGGGTTGCCGTCGTCGCCGATCTCCGCGGACGGCGACGACGCGTAGGACACCACGATCGGGCGCGGGCCCTTGCCGCTGGAGCCGGAGAAGTCCTGCGTGTAGGCCTCCTCCCAGCCGGAGACGACCTTCACGCCGTTGGCCTTGAGCTTCGACCAGTAGTCCTGCCAGCCGGACTCGCCGAACTCGGCGATCGTGCCGAGCAGGAACGCCAGGCCCGGCGAGGACGTGGCCGGGTCCTCCACGACCAGCTTGTCCTTGAACTTCGGGTCCGCGAGGTCGGCGTAGGACTTCGGCGCGTCCGCGCCCACCCCGGCCACGTCGATGTTCACGCACACGTCGCCGACGTCCACGGCGTGCAGCCGGTTGGGCGGGTCGAGCTGGTAGCGCTGCGCGCCCTTCGAGGCCTCGCCGGAGGCGTACTCGGCGAACACGCCCTCCTTCAGGGCGCGCGAGGCGAACGTGGAGTCCACGCCGAAGGCCACGTCCCCGATCGGGTTGCCCTTGGACAGCACCAGCTTGTTGGTCAGCTCGCCGGCGTCCCCGCTGGCCAGCGTCTTGACCGTGATCCCGGTCTCGGCCTTGAAGGCGTCGAGCACCTCGGGCGTGACGGCGAACGAGTCGTGGGTCACCAGCGTGACGACCCGCTCGCCCTGCGGCGCCTGGCTCGTGGTGGCCGAGCACGCGGCCAGCGACGCCGCCGTGACGGCGACGGTCAGCACTCGTCGAAACATCGTGTTCTCTCCCTACGCCGGCATGACCCGGATCAGGTGGACGGTCGAGGGCTTGCGAGCCCTCCTCTCAGCCCGGCGCGTTACCGGACTCCCGTGGCGAACGGGCAGTTTACGCCACGCGGTGAGACGATCGGGGGCATGGCCGAGCTGCTGACCGACGACCAGGTGACCGCCGCGCTGTCGACGCTGCCCGACTGGAGCGCCCAGGACGGCGCGCTCGTCCGCACGGTGGAGCTGCCGAGCTTCGCGCAGGCGATCCAGGTGGTGAACCGGGTCGCGGAGATCGCCGAGAACGACAACCACCACCCGGACGTCGACATCCGCTGGCGCACGCTGACCTTCCGGTGCAGCACGCACTCGAGCGGCGGGATCACCGCGCTGGACGTGTCACTGGCGGAGGAGATCGACGGCGTCCTCGACGCGCTCGCGTGACCGCTCCCGCAGCACCACGGCGATCGTGACCAGGGTGAGCAGGCCCACCGCCGGGTAGACCCAGCCCAGCAGGGACAGGTACCAGGGGCGCGGGATGATCCAGATCGACGGCTGCGCGTTGAGCAGGAACGAGATCAGGTAGCTGCCGATGGCGAGCACCCACGCCCACGCCGTGACGGCTGCGAGCCGGTGCTTGACGCCGTACATGAGCCACATCAGCGCGGGCACCGCCCACACCCAGTGGTGGCTCCACGAGATCGGCGACACCAGCAGGCCCAGGAACTGGACGGTGACGATCATGGCCAGGGTGTCCTGCGCCTTCACCGCCCACCACAGCGCCCACGCGGCCAACGCCACCGCGACCGCCACGCCCACCAGGTAGACCGGCCCGGTCTCGACGTCGTAGCCGACGGTCCGGGACAGCGCCGCGCGCAGCGACTGGTTGATCGCCGACCCGACCGGCCCGACCCGCGAGGCGTCACCGAGCAGCTGGAACCAGAACTGGTGCGACTGACCGGCGGAGATCACGTACCCCAGCGCGACCGTCCCGAGGAACGCGACGAACGACCACACGGCCGCCTTGTACTTGCGGGTGACCAGGAAGTAGACCCCGGAGATCGCCGGCGTCAGCTTCACGCCGGCCGCCACACCCACGCCCAGTCCGGCGAGCCACGGCCGCGCGCTGACCAGCGTGCCGATCAGCAACGCCGCCAGGACCAGGTTGATCTGCCCGTAGTTCAGGGTAGTGCGCACGGGTTCGACCCACACGAACAGCGCCGTCCACAGCATCGCCCGGCGCGGGTCGTGGCTGCCGATCAGGGTCAGCGACTTGCGGGTCAGGAAGTACAGGCACGCCAGGCTGACCAGCTGCCAGAACCAGCGGGCCACGCCCCACGACACCCACGACAGCGGCACGAACACGAACGCCGAGAACGGCGGGTAGGTGAACGGCAGCGCGAACTGGTCGGAGAACTCCTTGAGCCGCCACTGGTAGAGCTGACCGGTGAACAGCTCGGGCGAGGCGTTGCGGTAGACCATCAGGTCGACCATGGTCATCTTCGCCTGGAGCGCGACCATCGCCAGGTGGCCCGCCAGGGACAGCCCCAGCAGCCACGGCGCGACCTTGAGCACCCGCGCCTCGAGCCTGATCACGCTCACCTCCACCACGATCGTGTGAATTGCACGACTGTCGGGCCACGAAACCGGGTACCCGTACGTCTGGACGAGTGGGAGATCTACGCAAGGGGATTCGTATGACCGCCGACATCGTCGTGTTCACCGTCGCCGCGCTGGGCATGCTGGCCACGGCAGGTGGCGTTTTCGCACTCGCCCGCCACAGCCGCAACCAAGTGCGGTGACCGGAGTCGGGTTCGGACAGTACCCGACAGCGGCTTCAGGGCTCGCACCCTCCGGGGGCGGGCCCTGATCTCGTAGGTCCGCAACCGCTCGCTGAGGAGCCCGAGGACGTCGAGCCCCGCTGGTCAGTGGCTCGCCCGACGGCTGGTCACTACTCTTGGTGCTATGACCGCACCGCCGGAGTGGATGCGCCCGCCGCGCCCCGAAGGCTGGTTCGCGGAGGACTTGGACCGCCTCCCCGAGGCGCCTCGCCACACCGAGCTGATCGACGGAGCCCTCGTTTTCAGGATGTCGCCCCAGCGGGTGTGGCACGCCCGTGTCGTCACGGCTCTCACCACGGCCCTCACCGGCCAAGCTCCGGAGGGCGTGGAGGTGGACCGCGAGGTCACCATCCGACTGGACGCCCGCAACCGCCCGGAACCCGACATCCTCGTCAACACAGCGCCGGTGGACTTCAAGCGCACCTGGTTCGCACCCGAGGACGTGCTGCTCGCCGTCGAGGTGACCTCACCGGAGTCCGAACACCGCGACCGGACCGTCAAGCTGCGCAAGTACGCGGAGGCCGGTGTGCGGCACTACTGGCTGGTCGAGGAAGAGGACGACCGACCAGTCGCCCACGTCTACGAGCTGGACGAGCCGACCAGGACCTACGTCCCGGCCGGCATCTTCCGCGGCACGCTCGCACTGAGGGTGCCGTTCCCGATCACGATCGACCTCGACAGCCTGCTCCGCACTACACGTTGAAGCGGAACTCCACGACGTCGCCGTCGGCCATCACGTAGTCCTTGCCCTCCATGCGGACCTTGCCCGCCGCCTTCGCCGCCGCCATCGAGCCGGCCGCGACCAGGTCGTCGAAGGAGACCACCTCGGCCTTGATGAAGCCGCGCTCGAAGTCCGTGTGGATGACGCCCGCCGCCTGGGGCGCGGTCGCGCCCTGGGGGATGGTCCACGCCCGGGACTCCTTCGGGCCGGCCGTCAGGTAGGTCTGCAGGCCCAGGGTGTGGAAGCCGGCGCGGGCCAGGGCGTGCAGGCCCGGTTCGTGCTGGCCGATGGACTCCAGCAGCTCGCGCGCGGACTCCTCGTCCAGTTCCAGCAGCTCCGCCTCGACCTTGGCGTCCAGGAACACCGCGTCCGCCGGGGCGACCAGCTCGCGCAGCTCCTTCAGCCGGGCCTCGTCCGTCAGCACGCCCTCGTCGGCGTTGAACACGTAGAGGAACGGCTTGGTGGTCAGCAGGCTCAGCTCGCGCAGCAGGTCGCCGTCCACCTCGCCCTGCGCGGAGAACAGCGTCCGGCCGGAGTCGAGGATCGCGCGGGCCTTCAGGGCCGCGTCCAGGGCCGGGCGGCGGTCCTTGACGGTCCGGGCCTCCTTCTCCAGCCTCGGCACGGCCTTCTCCAGGGTCTGGAGGTCCGCGAGGATCAGCTCGGTGTTGATCGTCTCGATGTCGGCCGCCGGGTCCACGCGACCGTCGACGTGCACCACGTCGTCGTCGGCGAACACGCGGATGACCTGGCAGATCGCGTTGGCCTCGCGGATGTTGGCGAGGAACTTGTTGCCCAGGCCGGCGCCTTCGGACGCGCCCTTGACGATGCCCGCGATGTCGACGAACGACACCACGGCGGGCACCTCGCGCTCCGAGCCGAAGATCTCCGCCAGCTTGCCGAGGCGGGCGTCCGGCAACGGCACCACGCCGACGTTGGGCTCGATGGTCGCGAACGGGTAGTTCGCCGCGAGCACGTCGTTGCGCGTGAGGGCGTTGAACAGGGTGGACTTGCCGACGTTGGGCAGGCCGACGATACCGAGGGTCAAACTCACGGGGGGTGAGTCTACGCGGTGGGACGCCGTGTCCGATTCCCGCGAGACCCCTGGTGCCGGCGGTGGCACAGTGGCGGTCATGTTGGTCGACGCCGAACGTGCCTACCGGGCGGTCGCCGCCCGTGACGCCCGGTTCGACGGGTGCTTCATCCTGGCGGTCCGCACCACCCGGATCTACTGCCGCCCGTCGTGCCCGGCGGTCACGCCCAAGCAGCGCAACGCCGAGTTCTACCCGACCGCCGCCGCCGCGCAGTCGGCCGGCTACCGGGCGTGCCGGCGGTGCCTGCCGGACGCCGTCCCGGGGTCCCCGGAGTGGAACCTGCGGGCCGACCTCGCCGCTCGGGCCATGCGGCTGATCGCGGACGGGGTCGTCGAGCGGGACGGCGTGCCGGGCCTGGCCGCGCGGCTGGGGTACTCGGAGCGCCACCTGACCCGCGTGCTGACCGCCGAACTGGGGGCCGGTCCGCTGGCGCTGGCGCGGGCGCACCGGGCGCACTCGGCGCGGCTGCTGATCGAGACGACGGACCTGTCGTTCACCGACATCGCGTTCGCGGCCGGGTTCGCGAGCGTGCGGCAGTTCAACGACACCATCCGGGCCGTGTTCGCGGCGACGCCGTCGGAGATGCGGTCCAAGCGCAAGGTCGTCGGCACGGCGGGGCGGATCACGCTGCGCCTGCCCTACCGGCCGCCGTTCGACGCGGCGGGGCTGTTGGCGCAGTTCCGCGCGTCGGCGATCCCGGGCGTGGAGCACGTCACGGACACCTCGTACGCGCGGTCGCTGCGGCTGCCGCACGGGCAGGCGACGGTGCTGCTGGAGCCCGCCGACGGGTACGTGTCGTGCTCGCTGCGGCTGGCCGACCTGCGCGACCTGGGCAGCGCGGTGTCGCGCGTGCGCCGCCTGCTCGACCTGGACGCCGACCCGCAGGCGGTGGACGAGTTCCTCGGCGGGGACCCGGTGCTGCGCCCCCTGGTGACGGCCCACCCCGGGGTGCGGCTGCCGGGCAGCGTGGACGGGGCCGAGACCCTGCTGCGGGCGCTGGGGCACGTGTCCCCCGGCGAGCCGCTGGACATCCCGGACGGGCCGGTGACCCACCTGTACCCGGCGCCCGCCGACGTCGACTCGCCCGTCGCGGCGGCGTTGGCGTCCGGCGCGCTGGTGGTGGACGTCGGCCGCGACGCCGACGAACTGGAAGCCGAGCTGGCCGCGTTCCCGGGCGTGGGTCCCGAGATCGCCCGGTACGTCGTGATGCGCGTGCTCGGCGCGCCCGACATCCCTTTGACCACGGACAACACGGCGTGGCGACCCTGGCGGTCCTACGCCGAGATGCACCTCAGGAGGACCGCGTGACCACCGCTTTCTCGTCCACTGTGGACACCCCGATCGGCCCGTTCACCGCCGTGGTGGCGGGGGACGGCGCGGTGCTGGCCAGCGGGTGGACCGACTCCCTGGACGACCTGCTCCCCCAGGTCTCCCCGACCCTGCGCCCCACGACCGTCACCGCCCGCCGCGACCTCGGCGACGTGACCCGGGCCGTGCGCGACTACCACGGCGGCGACCTGGCGGCGATCGACGACATCCCGGTGCGGCAGCGGTCCGGCGAGTTCCGCGAACAGGCGTGGGCGGCCCTGCGCACGGTGCCGGCGGGCAAGCCCGTGAGCTACGCCGACTACGCCCTGCTGACGGGCCGCCCCTCTGCCGTCCGCGCGGCGGCGTCGGCGTGCGCCCGCAACGCGGCAACCCTGTTCGTCCCGTGCCACCGCGTGGTCCGGACCGGCGGCGCGATCGGCAACTTCCGCTGGGGCGTGGACGTCAAGCGCTGGCTGCTGGCCCACGAGGACCGCTCGTGACGAGCCGTTTCTCGGCGGCCCGGTCCGGCCCCGGCACGCATCAGCGCCTTCCGTACGCCCAGAGCGCCTTGACGAGGGAGAGCGCGCACAACGCGGAGAAGATCACAACGAATGGGTGGACAACCTCGGCGGTCAGCACGACCAGCAACACCAGCAACACCAGCGGAATACCGACAGAACGGGCGACGACACCGTTCCGCCGCTTGCGGGCTACCGCCTCCCGGTCTTTCAGGTAAGCCTCGAAGACCTTTTCGCGGTTCGGCGACGGGGCCTCCAGGTTGATCGTGACATCGTCGCCCACCTGCCCGAACTGGGCCACCGGTCCGTTGACGATCCCCGAGATCTCGTTCTTGACTTCACCCAGGTCCCCCATGCGACAACGGTAATCACACCACTCGCGACACCACATCCACCCATCGGCGCAATTCGCGGAAAACATTCCGCCGCAATTTTGCGGGCATTTGAACGGCAACCGACCAGGCTACCGCCCGGGTACGACACTTTCCCGCTCGCAGCAGCGCTACCTGCGGCTTTGAGCGAAACCGGTGGCATCGGACCGCACACAGGCGTTACCTGGACAGCATGACCTCCGTGCTGATCGGGGTGGAGAACATCTCCACGCCCAAGTGGGCCAAGGTGGGGCGCAAGGCCGCGACGGTCAGCCTCGGCAAGGCGTTGCGCAGCCTGCCCGAGGCGATCGGGGTGGTCCTCCGGCTGGCCTGGCGGACCTCACCCGGCCTGACCGTCGCCGCCGGGGTCGTGCACGTGGTCAGCGGGTGCGTGACCGCGTTCGGGCTGCTGGCCACGGCGGACGTGTTCGCCGCGCTCCTGCGGGACGGGCCCACCCCGCAGCGGGTCGCCGAGTCGTTGCCGGCGCTGGCCGTCGTGGTGGGTTCCTACGCCGCGCGCGCCCTGCTGGACACCGCCGTCGCGGCCGTGGAGAGCTCGCTGCGGCCCAGGGTGTCGCGGGCGGCGAACGACGAGGTCACGGCCGTGCTGGTGCGGGCCGAGCTGCTGGCGTTCGAGGACGCCGACTTCCGCGAACTGGCCCGCCAGGGCGGTCGGCACGGGGTGCGCGGCCTGGAGAGCAGCCTGCGCTACCTGGCCGACCTGGTGTCGTCGTGCATCACGATGATCGCCGCGATCGTCACCGTCGGCCTGCTGCACCCGTGGCTGGCCCCCGCCCTGCTCCTGGCCGCCCTGGCGAACGCGTGGGCCTCGGCGCGGGTGTCGAAGCTGCGGTACGAGCACTTCCTGGACTCCGTCACCCGCAACATCCGCAAGGGCGTGGTCGAGGAGGTCGCCACCGACCGGGACTTCGCCCTCGAACGGCACGCCCTCACCCTCCAGGAGCGCCTCCTCGCCGAGCACCGGCGCATCGCGGACTCCCTGATGGGCGACGAGATCCGCATGGCGCACAAGACGAACCTGGTCCGCCTCACCGGCCGGGCGCTGGCCGGTCTCGGCACCGGGTTCGCGTACGCGGTGCTCGGCGTCCTGCTCTACTCGGGCGGCATGGAACTGGCGCTCGCCGGCACGGCGCTGCTGGCGATGCGGACCGGCTTCTCGTCGCTGTCCACCACGACCCGCGCGGTGAACGCGATCTACGAGGACTCCTTCTACATCGACTTCTACCGCAAGCTGCTCGTCGAGGGCGCGGAGCGGGCGCAGGGCTCGTCGCCGACGAAGGCCCCGCCGGACCCGGAGCTGATCACCCTCGACCACGTCACCTTCCGCTACCCCGGCAAGGACACCCCCGCGCTGGACGACGTGAGCCTCACCGTCCGCCGCGGCGAGGTCGTCGCCCTGGTGGGCGAGAACGGCTCCGGCAAGACCACCCTCGGCAAGGTGCTGACCGGCCTGTACCCGGTGGACGGGGGCACGGTCCGGTGGGACGGCGTGGACCTGGCCGAGGCCGACAAGACGTCGGTCCACTCGTCCATCGCGGTCATCGCGCAGGACCCGGCGCAGTGGCCGATGACCGCCCGCCGCAACGTGACCGTCGGCCGCCTGGACCGCGACGACGACCAGGCCTGGCAGGACGCGGTGGAGCGCTCGGGCGCGGACGAGGTCCTGGCCACCCTGCCCTCCGGCGCGGACACCGTGCTGTCCCGCCAGTTCAACGACGGCCAGGACCTGTCCGGCGGCCAGTGGCAACGCATGGGCATCGCCCGCGGCATGTACCGCGACGCGTCGGTCCTGGTGGCCGACGAACCCACCGCCGCCCTGGACGCCAAGGCCGAGGCCCGGGTGTTCGAGGGCTTGCGCGAAGCGGCGGCGAGACGCACGACGATCCTGGTCACCCACCGCCTGGCCAACATCCGCAACGCCGACCGGATCGTGCTCCTGGACAAGGGCAAGATCGTCGAGCAGGGCACCCACGAGGAACTGATGGCCCTGCGCGGCCACTACCACGAGCTGTTCGAGCTCCAGGCCGCCGCCTACCGGGGCGACCTGCTGTCCCCCACCGACGAAGCCGCCTGACCGGCGTCAGGCCACGACCTCCAGGGAGGACCCGGCGCGGGACTTGCGCACCCGCAGCCGGGTCGGGATGCGTTGCCGCAGCTCCTCGACGTGCGACACCAGCCCGACCACGCGCCCGCCGGCCCGCAGCTCGTCCAACACCGTCATCACCAGCTCGAGCGTGTCGGCGTCCAGCGTGCCGAAGCCCTCGTCGATGAACAGCGTGTCCAGCACCGCGCCGGCCGCGACCACGTCGGACAGCCCCAGCGCCAACGCCAACGAAGCCAGGAAGGACTCGCCACCGGACAACGTCTTGGTCGGCCGCTGCCGACCCGAGTAGTCGTCCAGCACGTCCAACCCCAACCCGCCACGCGTCCCGCGCGGGCCGGCCTCCACGGAGTGCACGAACCGGTACCGCCCCTGGCTCATGCGCTCGAGCCGGGCGCTCGCGGCGACCGCCACCTCCTCCAACCGGGCGGCCAGCACGTAGGTCCGCAGGGTCATCTTCTTCGCGTTCTGGCCCTGCCCGTTGATCACATCGGTCAGCGCCGCCAGTTCCGCGTACTCGGCCTCCACCGGCTCCAGCTCGACCCACGCGGCGGCCAACCGCTCGGCCAACGCCTCGGCGCGCCGAGCGTCCCGGCGAGCGGCGGACAGGACGGACGCGGCCTGTTCGGCCGAGGCGGTCGCGGCGCGGAAGGCCTGCTCGGCGGCGGCCAGGTCGACCTCGACGTCGGGGTCCACATCGGACAGTTCGGCCAGCACGGACTCGGCGGTGACCTTCGCGTCCTCGACCTTCCGGATCCGGGTCTCCAGGGCCTCCACCGCGTCCTCGCCCCGGACCGCGGCCACGGCGTCGGCGACGTCGGCGAACCCCGCCTCGGCGGCCAGCCGGGACACCTCGACGCGCTGCTCGGCCAGGCGTTCCGCGCACTCCGCGACGGCGGTGCGGCGGTCGGCGAGGCCGGCCAGGGCGTCGGCCAGGTCGAGCAGGTGGGCGCGGCGGGCGGTGACGTCGGGGAAGTCGCCGCGGGCGTCCTCCAGGCGGTCGGCGCGTTCCCGGACCACCTCGGACAGCTCGACGTGCCGGGTGGTCAGCTCGGCGACCTCGCGCTCCAGCGCGGTCCGCTCGACGGTCGCGGCCTCGACCTTGCGCTCCAGCTCGGCCAACGCGCGAGCACGCGGTTCCCGTTGCGCGGCAACGCTTTTCACCGCCCGGTGCTCGGCCAGCAGTTCTTCCGGGTCCTGGTCGCCGACCACCTCCCGCAGCGCCACGAGCCGGTTCTCCGCGTCCTGCAACGCCTTCTCGGCGGCGGCCCGGCGGTCGGCGGCGGCCTGCTCGGTGTCGGCGGCACGGTCCTCGTCGGCCCCGGTGACCGCGTTGAGCATCGGTTCGGCGGGGGCCGGGTGGTCCTTGGAGCCGCACACCGGGCACGCGTGGCCGGCGCGCAGGGCGGTGGCGAGCTCGACGGCCATGCCGTCCAGGCGCTGCTTGCGGACCTGGAGCAGGACGTCCCGCGCCCGCTGGTGGGCGTCCACCGCGACCCGACGGGCGTCGTCGGCCGTCCGCACCGCGAGTTCGGCCGCCGGGATCTCCCGCGCCGCCACGGCCTTCGCCGCCACCGCGTCGAGCCGGGCAGCGGCCAGCGCGGCTTCCTCCGCCTCGGCGCGGGCGACGGCGAGCCGGTCGGGCACCTCGGCCAGCGCCACGACCAGCTTGTCCAGCCTCTCGGCCGCGGTCGCGGCGCGCTTCTCCAGTTCGCCGAGCCGCCGCCGGTCCTCCCGCTGCCGCCGGGCTTCCTCGGCCAACAAGGTCAGCCCGCCGGCCTCCTCGCGGAACCGCTCCCCCTCCGCTCTCAGCTCCGCGGCGGCGGTTTTGTCGGTCCCCTCTGGGACAATGGAACCGGGGGCCGGAGGCCGCGCCCCCGAACCGGGAGCCACCGGCGGCGCCCAGACGCCCGCGTACCCCAGGTCGGCGAGCGCGCGAGCCGCGGCGGCCTCCTGGGCCTCCGCGGACGCCAGAGCGCGCTCCAGCCGCTCGGCAGCCACGCGGGCCGGCACCACGACCGACGCCCGCCGCGCCGCGTCCCGCTCCCGCACCCACGCCACCCGGTGCGGTTCGATCTCGGAGCACCGCGCCAACGCGTCCCGGGCCCCGCGCACCCGCGACACCCGCCCGGCCAGCTCGTCCGCCGCACGCCACTCGGCCTCGGCAGCCGCACGCGCCGCAGCCGTCTCCGCCGCCCGCGCCGCGGCCTCGCGCTCGGCCTCCGCCAGCCGCTTCACCAGGGAGCTGAGCCACTCGGGGTCGCCGCCGTCCTCCGGCACGTCCTCCCGCGCGACCTCCGCCACCCGCTGCACCAGGTCCCGGTTGGCCAGCCGCAACCGCTCCAGCTCGCGCCCGCGCGCCACCCGCCGGTCCCGGAACCAGCGCTCCACGTCCACGAACCGCTCGGTCCCGAACAGCCGCTCCAGCAGCTTCTCCCGCTCGGCCGTCTCCGCGCGCAGGAACTTCGCGAACTCGCCCTGCGGCAGCAGCACGACCTGGAAGAACTGCTCGGCGGTCATCCCGAGCAGGCTCTCCACCTCGCGCGCCACCTCGTCCACGCGGCTGTGGCCCTCGCCCTCCCAGCCGCTGATCCAGGTCAGCGACGCCTTCGCGTGCTGCCGGGTGAACCCGTCGCCGCGCTTCTTCGGCCGGTCGTACTCGGGGCTGCGCACCACCCGGAACCGCCGCCCGCGCACGGTCAGCTCCAGCGCCACCTCGGTCACCGTGTCGCGGTCGGCGTAGTCGCACCGCAAGCGCTTGGCCTCGTTGCGCGCGCCCGGGACCCGGCCGAACAGGGCGAACGCCACCGCGTCCAGCAACGTCGTCTTGCCCGCGCCGGTGTCACCGTGCAGGAGGAACAGCCCGTCCGCGCCCAGCAGGTCGAAGTCGACCTCCTCGCGGCCCGCGTAGGGGCCGAACGCGGTGACCTCCAGCCGGTGCAGCTTCACGACGCCTCCTCGCGCGCCGCCGCGGCGATCGCCTCCCGCAGCAGCAGCAGTTCCCGCTCGTTCGGCGGCTCGCCCCGCACGTCCTCCAGGAAGCAGCAGCCGATCTCCTCGTCGCTGCGCCCCCGCACCCGCTCGGCGAACCGCAGCTCGTCGACCCGGCCGTCCGCCGGCCGCCACTCGACGTGCACCGCGTGCGGGAACCGGGTCTGCAACCGGCGCAACGAGTCCAGCGGCCGGACCCGGTCGGTCAGCACGGCGGACACGAAGTGGTCCTCGACCGGCGCGTGACCGGGGTCGGACAGCAGGTCCTCCAGCTCGCCGGTCAGCGTGGACAGCCGCCGCGGCACCGGCAGCGCCCGCCGCTCCACACCGCCCAGGCCCGAGCCGTCGACCTCCACCAGCCACACCGACTTGACCTGCTGGGTCTCCGAGAACGAGTACGCCAGCGGGCTGCCCGAGTACCTCAGGCCCTCCGCCAGGGTCTGCTGGCCGTGCAGGTGCCCCAGGGCCACGTAGTCCACGCCGGCGAACACCCCGGCCGGCACGTCCTGCACCCCGCCGACCGCGATGGTCCGCTCCGACTCGCACGGCTCGCCACCGGTCACGAACGCGTGCGCCAGAACCACCGACCGCGTGCCCGCGCGTCCCGCGAGGTCCTCCCGGACCCGGCGCATCGCCTCGGTCAGCACGGCCTCGTGGCCCTTGCCCTCCACGCCCAGCGCGTGCCGCGCGGTCTCCGGCTCCAGGAACGGGATCCCGTACACGGCGACCGGGCCGTGCGCGTCGGCGAACAGCACCGGCTCGTGCAGGTCGGCGACCCGGGTCCGCAGGTGCAGCCCACCGGCCGCGGCGAACCCGCCGAACAGGCCCAGGCGCGCGGCCGAGTCGTGGTTGCCGGGCGTGACGACGACCTGCGCGCCGGCCGCGCGGACGCGTTCCAGCACGCGCGTGCACACGGCGATCGCCTCGGCGTTGGGAACGGCCCGGTCGAACAGGTCGCCCGCGACCAGCACCACGTCCACCCGCTCGTCGGAGACGAGGTCGGCCAGCCCGCCCAGCACCGCTTCCTGCTCGGCGAGCAGGTCGCGGCCGTGGAACGTCCGTCCCACGTGCCAGTCGGACGTGTGCAGCAACCGCATGGCGGCCCACGCTAGGGGCGGGCGCCGGCCGGTCCCGGTAACCGACTCGGCGTGTCGCTCGAACGTGTGATCGGGTGCACGTGCGCGATGATCGGACCCATGACAGCGGTCCTCACGACGGCGGCGGTGGTGGTCGCGCTCCTGCTCGCCGGGGCGCTCGTGTTCGTGTGGCGGCTCTACCAGGACGGCATCCGGCGCACCGACGCCGCGCTGGCCGCCGTGCAGCGGGAACGGGAGCGGGGTGACGCCACCTACCTGGCCCTCCAGCGCTACGAGGTGGCGTTCTCGTCCGTGAGCGGGCGCGGTGAGCTGGGCGAACGGGTGCTGGTGGAGACGGCTCGCGCGCTGGGGCTGCGGGAGGGCGTGCACTTCCGGCTCCAGGTGGACGTGGCCGGCGGCGGGTCGGTGCGGCCGGACCTCGTGCTGGAGGTCGGCGGCGGGCGGCAGGTGCCGGTGGACGCGAAGATGAGCATGGCCACGTGGGCGGAGGCGGTGGAGACCGACGACCCCACCGAGCGGGCCGACGCGCTGCGCGTGCACGTGCGCAACATCCGGGCGCGGGCCGCGGAGCTGGCGGGCAAGGGCTACCAGCGGTGGGCGGACGCGATCTACGGGACGGTCATGTTCGTGCCCAACGACGGTGCCGTGGTGGCGGCCCTGGACACCGACCCGGAGCTGCTGCGGTGGCTGCTGGACCGGCGGGTGTTCCTGTGCGGGCCGACCGGGTTCGCCGTCATCGCCTCGGCGGCGCTGTTCGCGGTGACCGACCGGGCGCTGGCCGACGACGTCGAGCAGGTGCGCGCGCAGGCGTCGTCCGCGCACCGGGCGGCGGACGCGGCCATCGACGCGGTCAACCTGTCCAGCACGCACCTGCAGCGGTTCCTGTCCGCGCGGCGGCGGGAGCTGGACGCGCTGGAGGGCTTCCGGGCGGCGGTCGAGCCGCTGACCGCGGCGTCGTCGTCGCCGAAGCCGGTGTCGTTCGTGCGCAGGTCCGAAGAGGGCGTCAGTGCACCCTTGGAGGCCCGGGAGGCGTAATAGAGTGTGTTGGCACTGCGAGCCGAACGAGGAGTGGGCGTGACCGCTGCAACGCGCGAGCCGGAGGACGAGGAGCTGGACCCCGTCCGCTGGAACGACCGCGCCATGTTCGGCTCCTTCCGCGGTCTGCCCTGGTGGGCGGCGGTGCTCATCACGTTCGTGCTGGCCATCGTCGGTACTTACATCGACGTGACGACGTCGACCGCGAAGACCGTGGGCTGGGTGTTCGCCATCACGTTCTTCGTCGGTGCCGTGGGTGCCGTGGTGTTCGTGGAGCGGCGGTCGATGTTCGGGCCGGTCGTGCAGCCGCCGCTGGTGCTGGCGATCGTGGTGCCGCTGATCGTGGTGTTCACGTCGGGCCTGCCGTCGGGCGGGCTGGCGACGGCGGGCCTGTCGCTGGGCAAGCCGTTGATCGACGGTTTCCCGGCGATGGCGATCACCACGCTGTGCACGGTCCTGATCGGCATCCTGCGCGTGACCACGCAGAAGGACCCGAACCGCCTCACCAAGGACGAGAAGCGCGAACTGAAGCGCCGCGGCCCGGCTCCCGACGACGACCGCCCGCGCCGCAAGCCCGCTGCCGCGGACGACGACCGGCCCCGCCGCAAGCCCGCTCCTCCTGCCGACGAGCCCCGCCCCAAGCGCCCGCGCCCGTCCGGCGAAGGCCGTCCTGCCGAGGGCCGCCCCGCCGGCGATCGTCCCCGCCGCCCTCGGGACCCGGCCAAGGGCGACCGCCCGGCCCAGCGCAAGCCCCGCCCCCGCACCGACGGCTGATCCACGGCCGCCACCACCGGACGCGCTCCACACCGCCGTCACCAGCGGAAACGCTCTCCCGACGCGATTGTGGCGCGGCCTCCGGCCCCCGCGTCCATGATCTCACGGGGGTACGACAGTTCGGCTCAGGTCGTCAGCGGACCATGTCCTTGCGGAGTTCGCGGGGCAGGGCGAAGGCGATCTTCTCGTTCGCCGTGGTGATCTCCTCGACCTCGCCGTACCCGTGGCCGGCCAGGAACTCGAGCAGCTCCAT
Organism: Saccharothrix variisporea; assembly: GCF_003634995.1. Lineage (GTDB taxonomy): Bacteria > Actinomycetota > Actinomycetes > Mycobacteriales > Pseudonocardiaceae > Actinosynnema > Actinosynnema variisporeum. Next base: position 4,407,875 of record NZ_RBXR01000001.1, read on the forward strand.
CACCAGGATGTCCGGCACGGACGCGCCGCTGGTCACGCCGACCGTGGTCACGCCCTCCAGCCACGCCGGGTCGACCTCGGAGGCGTAGTCCACCAGGTACGACGCCTTGGCACCCGCCTGCAACGCGACCTCGACCAGCCGCACGGAGTTGGACGAGTTCTTCGACCCGACGACCAGCACCAGCTCGCACTGCGGGGCCATCGTCTTCACGGCCGTCTGCCGGTTCGAAGTCGCGTAGCAGATGTCGTCGGACGGCGGTTCCTGCAGGTCCGGGAAGCGCTCCTTGAGCTGCCGCACGCGCACCATCGTCTCGTCCACCGACAGCGTGGTCTGGGACAGCCACACCACCTTGGACGGGTCGCGCACGGTCACCTTCGCCACGTCCTCGGCCGTGTCCACGAGCTGGATGTGGTCGGGCGCCTCGCCGGACGTGCCCTCGACCTCCTCGTGGCCCTCGTGGCCGATCAGGAGGATGTCGTAGTCCTCGCGCGCGAAGCGCTTGGCCTCGTTGTGGACCTTGGTCACCAGCGGGCAGGTGGCGTCGATGGTCTTCAGGCCCCGCTCCGCCGCCTGGGCGTGCACCATCGGCGACACGCCGTGCGCGGAGAACACCACCAGAGCGCCCTCGGGCACCTGGTCGGTCTCGTCGACGAAGATCGCGCCGCGCTTGGACAGCGTCTCCACGACGTGCTTGTTGTGGACGATCTCCTTGCGCACGTACACCGGAGCGCCGTACTGCTCCAGCGCCTTCTCGACGGTGACGACCGCGCGGTCCACGCCGGCGCAGTAACCGCGCGGCTTGGCCAGGAGCACTCGCTTGTCCATGCCGTCTAGGGTACGGGCGCGTCCGAGCTAGGCATCCTCAGGGAGACTGCGGCAGGCTAGGCGGCATGAAGCCACTGCCGCTGCCGGTCCGCCTCGCCGCGGGACTGGCGGTCACCGCCGTCGAGCAGGCCCGGAAGCTACCGCAGCAGCTCGCGGGGCTCCCGGTGACCGTGGTCAGCGAGGCGCTCCAGCTGTCCATGCGGGTCCAGCAGACGGTGACGGAACTCGCAATCAAGGGTGACGACGCCCTGGCCGTGCTGCGGCCGGTCGAGGACGAGCCCGAGTGGGCCACGTTCGACGAGGACGAGGAAGTCGACGAGCCGGAGGACGAGCCGGCCGAGGAGCCCGCGCACGACCCGTGGGAGGCCGAGGAGCAGGCGCTGGCCGCCGAGCCCCCGGCCGCGCTGCCCAACTACGACGAGCTGACCCTGCCCCAGCTGCGCGCCCGCCTGCGCGCGCTGTCCGCCGAGGACCTGCGGCAGCTGCTGGAGCACGAGCGGACGCACGCGGGCCGCCCGGAGTTCACCGGCATGCTCACCCGCCGCATCGCCAACCTGGAGACCCAACAGCCGACCGAAGCGCAGCAGTGACCGACGAGAAGTCCACACCGGAGAACCCCTGGCCGGTCCGCACGGTCGCGCGCAAGATCTTCGACTGGATCAACCGCCTCGGTGACGTGTGGGTGGAGGGCCAGGTCACGCAGCTGTCCGCCCGCCCCGGCACGGCGACGGCGTTCCTGACCCTGCGCGACCCGAGCGTCGACATGTCGATGACGCTCACCGCACCCGTCGGCATGGTCCGCGAGCTGCAACTGGCCGAGGGCAGCCGGGTCGTCGTGCACGGCAAGCCGAACTACTTCCCCAACCGGGGCACGCTGAGCCTTCGCGTGGACGAGATCCGGCAGGTCGGCATCGGCGAGCTGCTGGCCCGCATCGAGCGGTTGAAGAAGCTGCTGGCCGCCGAGGGCCTGTTCGACCCGCGCCGCAAGCGCCGCCCGCCGTTCCTGCCGAACAAGATCGGGCTCATCACCGGTCGCGCGTCGGCCGCCGAGCGGGACGTGCTGACCAACGCCCGCGCCCGCTGGCCCGCCGCCCGGTTCCGGGTGGTCAACGTGGCCGTGCAGGGCCCGATGGCGGTGCCGCAGATCCTCACCGCGCTGACCACGCTGGACCGCGACCCCGAGGTGGACGTCATCGTGCTGGCGCGCGGCGGCGGCAGCGTCGAGGACCTGCTGCCGTTCTCCGACGAGGCCCTGTGCCGGGCGGTGTCCCAGGCCCGCACGCCGGTCCTGTCGGCCATCGGACACGAGCCGGACACCCCGCTGGTGGACCACGTGGCCGACGTGCGCTGCTCCACGCCGACCGACGCCGGCAAGCGGGTCGTGCCCGATGTGGCGGAGGAAACGGAGAGAGTTCGTCAACTCCGCGACCGCAGCCGCCGAGCGCTGCACGGCTGGGTGGACCGCGAGCGCAAGCTGCTGGCCGCACTACGCACCCGACCTGCGCTTTCCGACCCGTACGGGCCACTGGACCGGCGTGCGCAGGACGTCGAGCAGTGGCGCGAGCGGGGCCGCCGGGCCATGCGGAACAGACTCGATTCAGAAACATCGGGCCTGATCGCGACCACTGCCCGCTTGACGACCCTCGGACCTGCCGCCACGCTGGCGCGTGGGTACGCCGTGGTGCAGCTCGTCACGCCCGACGGGGTGGACGGTGTGGTCCGTTCGACAGCGGACGCCCCGGTCGGTGCCCACCTCAGGGTTCGGGTGGCAGACGGGGCCGTGCACGCGGTCGTCACCGACGGCGGCGGAAGTGGTCAGGAAGGAGGCGGAGGTGCCCAACCCGGCACGTGAGCCCACGTTCCTGCCCTTGACGATGGCCGCCGCGGGGGAGGCGGAGGACGAGGGCGCGCGCACCGTGCGCGACCACGCCGAGGCAGCGGACCGCGCGGCGGCGGACTGCTGGCTGTCCCTGGTCGCGGGGTGCACGTCGGGCGGTCAGACGCTGATCAGCCGGCTGCACGACCTGTCCGAGGCGACCTCCTCCTACGCGGGGATGCGCTGGTGGCTCTCGCACGGCTCGGTGCACCGCCGGCGGGTCGTGGAGGCCGAGCACCGCATCGACGACGCCGTGCGGGAAGGTGACGGAGCGGAGTTCGCCGAGGCGTTCGTCGGCTACGACCAGGCGGTGGCCACCGTCGTGGTGCACGTCCAGAACCGATTGGGGAAGTTGTCGTCTTGACCGACGAGATTGGCTACGAGCAGGCCCGCGACGAGCTGGTCGAAGTCGTGAAGAGGCTGGAGCAGGGCGGTCTGTCGCTGGAGGAGTCGCTGGCCCTGTGGGAGCGCGGCGAGGCCCTCGCGAAGACCTGTGAACGGCAGTTGGCGGGCGCCCGCGAGAGGATCGATCAAGCACTCGCTGTGACGGAGGAGGACGTGGCCGACGCCTGACAGCGTTGGATTGCGCCGCCTCCGGCGTCGCGGGTGAGGCCGCAGGAGGGTCGGTCCGTCGTGGCGCGTGCGGCGACGATCGAAGGACGTGATCGCCACCGCACGCGCCACGACAAACCGACGCGGCCTCACCCGTGCGAGGATTGGCCTACCGGCCGGTACCCGCAGGAGGAGCGTCATGGTGTCCAGCAGCAGCCCGTCCGAGCGTCGTCGCGAGGCCCCCGACCGGAACCTCGCGCTCGAACTCGTCCGGGTGACCGAGGCGGCGGCGATGGCCGCCGGGCGCTGGGTGGGGCGCGGCGACAAGAACGGCGGCGACGGCGCGGCGGTCGACGCCATGCGCAAGCTCATCGGCACGGTGTCCATGCGCGGCGTGGTCGTGATCGGCGAGGGCGAGAAGGACGAGGCGCCCATGCTGTTCAACGGCGAGGAGGTCGGCAACGGCGACGGCCCCGACTGCGACGTGGCGGTGGACCCGATCGACGGCACCACCCTGATGTCCAAGGGCATGCCCAACGCCCTGGCGGTCCTGGCGGTGGCCGAGCGCGGCGCGATGTTCGACCCGTCCGCGGTCTTCTACATGGAGAAGCTGGCGGTCGGCCCGGAGGCGGCGGACGTCATCGACATCACCGTCCCCATCGCCGAGAACATCCGCCGGGTGGCGAAGGCCAAGCACAGCGACGTCCACGACGTGACGGTCTGCATCCTCGACCGCCCGCGCCACGAGTCCCTGGTCCAGGAGGTCCGGGCGGCCGGCGCCCGCATCCACTTCATCTCGGACGGCGACGTCGCGGGCGCCATCTCGGCGGCCCGGCCCAACACCGGCATCGACCTGCTGGTCGGCATCGGCGGAACCCCCGAGGGCATCATCGCGGCAGCGGCCCTGAAGTGCATGGGCGGCGCCATCCAGGGCCGCCTGTGGCCGAAGGACGACGACGAGCGCCAGAAGGCGCTGGACGCGGGCCACGACCTGGACCGCGTGCTGACCACCAACGACCTGGTGCGCGGCGACAACGTCTTCTTCTGCGCCACCGGCGTGACCGACGGCGACTTGGTGCGCGGCGTCCACTACCGAGCGGGCGGCTGCACGACCCAGTCCATCGTGATGCGCTCGAAGTCCGGCACGGTCCGCATGATCGACGGCTTCCACCGCCTGACCAAGCTCCGCGAGTACTCCTCCGTCGACTTCGACCCCACCCCCACCGACGAGCCGGTACTGCCCCCGCTGCCGTAACGGCACCCGCCCGCCGCAGGCGCTGCTTTTCACCTCGGCTGCCAGCCACGGGAAGGGCCTCGGTTTCTTCCCCCCGTACGGCCTGGGCGCAGCCCAACCGCGCTTGGCCCGTTTCCGCAACCAGCTTTACCGGTTGCGGAAACGGGCCAAGGGTGGTTGCCTCCGGCAGGCCGTACGGGGGGAAGAAACCGACGCCCTTCCCACCCCCGGGGGCCTGCCCAGCGGCGAGCGTCCGCTTTTCGCTTTTCGCTTTTGGCTTTGATCTTGAGAGCTCAGCGATCCCCGAAAGCTCAAGACGTTCGGTAACCGGACACTCACGTCCCGCTGTCAACGGTCAACGGGCTGTTACCGGCCGAACGTATGTAGTGAGCACCACCCCTCCCTCCCTAGCGTCCGATCCGTGCCCCGGCATCCCTGCGCCGGGCACGGAGAGGAAGAGATGAAGGTTCGTACCCTGTTCACCGCTTTCGCGGTTGCGATCGGGGCGGCGTTCGCGGCGGCGGGCGGGGCGGCGGCGGCCCCGTCCGACGACGGCGAGCTGACCCCGTACATCGTGGGCGGTGGGAACGCCACTCAGGTCTACTCGTTCATGGTGTCCCTGCAGAGCACCACGGGCAGCCACTTCTGCGGCGGCTCGTTGATCAAGGCGAACTGGGTCGTGACGGCCAAGCACTGCGTCCAGGGCCGTTCCGCCTCGTCCATCCGGACCCGCATCGGCTCGACGAACCGCACCAGTGGCGGCTCGGTCGCGTCGGGCGCCCAGATCGTCACCCACCCGAGCTACGACATCGCGTTGCTGCGCCTGTCCACGAGCGTGAGCCAGGCGCCGATCGCGGTGGCGGCGTCCTCGGGTGCGGTCGGCACGGCCACCCGCATCATCGGCTGGGGCCAGACCTGCGCCCCGCGCGGGTGCGGCGGCGCGCCGATCACCCTGCAGGAGCTCAACACGTCGATCGTGTCCGACAGCAGCTGCCAGGGCATCTACGGCTCCTACGAGATCTGCACGAACAACCCCAACGGCAACTCGGGCGCCTGCTACGGCGACTCGGGCGGCCCGCAGATCAAGTCGGTGAACGGCGTGTGGCAGCTCATCGGCGCCACCAGCCGCGCGGGCAACAGCAGCTCCACCTGCGCGACCGGTCCGTCGATCTACATGGACGTCCCGGCGTTCCGCTCCTGGATCAGCCAGTACGCGGGCTCGGTGTAAGTCCGCTCGGCACGACCGGGGAGGGCCGTCCCGCCGCGCGCGGGGCGGCCCTTCCCGTTTCGTTACACAACGCGTGGCAACGCGCCGGCGTCAAAGGGCGTCTCCAGGGCAGAACAGCAACACACCTGGGGGTGCGCGATGCGCAAGGCAGCACTGGTGGGAATCGCTTTCCTGGTCACCGCGACGGCGGCGTGCGGGACGGGTCAACCGACCGCTTCGGGGCCGTCGTCCACATCGGACCACTCGTCGTCGTCGGTCGCGGCACCGTCGTCGTCGGTCGCGGCATCGTCGTCCTCGGTCACGGCGCCGTCCTCCTCCGCCCCGGCGCAGACGTCGTCGGTCGAGCCGACCCCGTCGGCCGCGCCGGAGCCGACGGCGCAGAAGACCCCGACCCCGCAGCCCGCGCCGCCGCCCCCGGCGGTCCCGGTCGAGGGCACGCCGTGCGACATCACCGAAGGCGCGTGCGTCCGGCTGTCCACCAACGAGTCCTGGCTGATCAGCGGCGGCAAGGTGGAGTACGGGCCGGTCCCGATCACCGCCGGCCGGCCGAGCGACCCGACGCCCACCGGCTACTTCTCCGTGCTGTACAAGGTGCAGAACGAGCGCAGCCGCGAGTTCAACGACGCCCCGATGCCGTACACGACCTACTTCGCCCCCGGTGGCATCGGGTTCCACGAGGGCAGCCTGTACGACCAGTCGCACGGCTGCATCCACCTGTCCATGGACGCCGCCATCACGTACTTCAACTCACTCGAACAGGGTGAACAGGTCCAGGTCGTCGCCTGACGGGTTGAACCGACCCTCACCCGGGGTAGCCGAGTGGGTGAGGGAGTGATTCGCGATGAAGAAGCTCGGCACCTTGGCTGCCGCGCTGGCCATGACCTTCACGACCGGCCTCGCGGCACCCGCCAACGCCTCGACCGGCACGCCCTGCGACATCCAGGACGGGGCGTGCCTGCGACTCTCGACCAACGAGGCGTGGCTGATCTACCAGGGCAACATGAGCTACGGCCCCGTCCCGGTGACCCACGGTCGTCCGGGCTACGAGACGCCCACCGGCACGTTCTCCGTGCTGCGCAAGGTGAAGGACGACTGGAGCGTCCCGTACAACGCGCCGATGCCCTACTCGGTCTACTTCACCCAGTCGGGTATCGCGTTCCACGAGGGCAGCCTGACCGACCAGTCGCACGGCTGCGTGCACCTCGGCCACGACGCCGCGGTGACGTTCTTCGACAACCTGCTCATCGGCGAGCAGGTGCAGGTCGTGCCGTAACGCCTCGACCTACGCCTCAACTCGCGTTGCTGGAGTGCCCCGGGAACAGGTGCGCGTCGGGGTTGAGCGCGACGGCGATGTTGTTGACCGCCGTCGCCGCCTCCCCGAAGCCGGTGGCGATCAGCTTCACCTTCCCGGGGTACTGGGCGACGTCCCCCGCCGCGTAGACGCGGTCCCGCGCGGTGCGCATGGTGGTGTCCACGACGATCGCCCGGTGGTCCAGTTCGACGCCCCACGACTCGATCGGGCCCAGGTCGGCGGTGAACCCGAGCGCGGCCACGACGGCCTGCGCGGGCAGCACCTTGCGGTCGCCGCCCTTGAGCCCCAGCTCCACCTCGGCCACCCGGTCGTCGCCGCGCAGTGCGAGCACCTCGGCGTCGGTGATGATCTCCACGCCGAGGTCGCGGACCTGCCGCACGGTCGGCGGGTGGGCGCGGAAGGTGGACCGGCGGTGCACCAGCGTCACGCTCTTCGCGATGGGGTGCAGCGCCAGCGCCCAGTCGAACGCCGAGTCACCGCCGCCGACCACGACGACGTCCTGTCCGGTGTGGACGTTCAGCGTCGGCACGAAGTGCACCACGCCCCGGCCCAGCCACCCGTCGCCGGCGGGCAGCGGACGCGGCTTGAACTCGCCGATCCCGGCGGTGATCAGCACGGCCTTCGCGCGCACGACGCCACCATCGGCGAGCCCGACCTCGAGCCCGTCGTCCACAGTGGACAGCGTGCGGGCCTGGCGGCCGAGCAGGTAGGTCGGGTGCCACTGGTCGGCCTGGGCGACCAGGGCGGTGACCAGCTCGCGCCCGCGCACGGCGGGGAACCCGGCCACGTCGAAGATCATCTTCTCCGGGTACATCGCGGTGATCTGACCGCCCGCCTCCGGCAGGGAGTCGACCAGCGCCACGGACAGGTCTCGGAAACCCGCGTAGTAGGCCGCGAACAGTCCGGTGGGGCCGGCTCCGACGACGAGCAGGTCGACCTCTAGCTCCATGACTCGACCATAGGTGGTGCAGGCCACTCTGCCCAGTAAGGCAAGCCGGTCCAAACTCGGTGGTATGGCTGAACAGGAGTACCGCGTCGAGCACGACACCATGGGCGAGGTCCGGGTGCCCGCGGACGCGCTGTGGCGGGCGCAGACGCAGCGCGCGGTGGAGAACTTCCCGATCTCGGGCCGGGGGCTGGAACGGGCGCAGATCCGGGCGCTGGGCCTGCTCAAGGCCGCCGCCGCGCGGGTGAACGAGCGGCTGGGCGTGCTGCCCGCCGACGTGGCGCGGGCGATCGCGTCCGCCGCCGACGAGGTGGCCGAGGGCGCGCACGACGCGCACTTCCCGGTGGACGTCTTCCAGACCGGCTCCGGCACGTCGTCGAACATGAACGCCAACGAGGTCATCGCGACCCTGGCGACCCGCGCGCTGGGCCGGGACGTGCACCCGAACGACCACGTCAACGCCTCGCAGTCGTCCAACGACACCTTCCCGACGACGCTGCGGGTGGCTGCGACGGAGGCGGTGGCGACCGACGTCATCCCGGCCCTGGAGCACCTCGCGCAGACCCTGGAGGCCAAGGCCGCCGAGTGGTCCGGCCTGGTGAAGTCCGGCCGCACGCACCTCATGGACGCCGTCCCGGTGACCCTGGGCCAGGAGGCGGGCGCGTGGGCCGCGCAGGTCCGCTACGGCGTCGAACGGCTCACCGCGAGCCTGCCCCGACTGGCGGAACTGCCCATCGGCGGCACGGCCGTCGGCAGCGGTCTGAACGCACCCGAGGGCTTCGGCGCGGCGGTCTCGGCGGAACTGGCGGAGGTCACGGGCCTGCCCCTGACCGAGGCCCGCGACCACTTCGAGGCGCAGGCCACGCAGGACGGCGTCGTGGAGGCCTCGGGCCAGCTGCGCGCGACCGCCGTGAGCCTGTTCAAGATCGCCAACGACCTGCGCTGGCTGGGTTCGGGACCCCGAACCGGGCTGGGCGAGCTGGCCCTGCCCGACCTCCAGCCGGGGTCCTCGATCATGCCCGGCAAGGTCAACCCGGTGATCCCGGAGGCGACGATGATGGTCGTCGCCCAGGTCATCGGCAACGACGCGGCGGTGGCCTTCGCGGGCGCGCAGGGCAACTTCCAGCTCAACGTCATGCTCCCCGTGATCGCCCGCAACGTCCTGGAGTCGGCGCGGCTGCTCGCGGCGGTGGCGCGCTTGCTGGCCGACAAGGTCCTGGCGGGGACGGAACCGCAGGCCGACCGGATGCGCGAGTACGCCGAGTCCTCCCCGTCCATCGTGACCCCGCTCAACCGGTACCTGGGGTACGAGGAGGCGGCGTCGATCGCCAAGCAGTCGCTGAAGGAGCGCAAGACGATCCGCGAGGTGGTCCTGGAACGCGGCCACGTCCCCGGCAAGCTCACGGAGGCCCAGCTGGACGAGGCCCTCGACGTCCTCCGCATGGCCAACGGCGGCTGAGCGCGCGAGGGGAGGGCGACGCCACACGGCACACCCTCCCCTCAGCGCTTCCTCAGCTCCGCACGGCCGCGATGTCGGCCCCCTCTGGCAGGCTGGAGATCGGGGGCTGCTCAGTCAGGCTCGCCGCACCGCCAGGCTCCGCCGCACCGCCAGGCTCCGCCGCACCGGCAGGCTCCGCCGCACCGGCAGGCTCCGCCGCCCCCGGATCGGGCCCGCTCCGCCGCAGCCCGATCACGCACCCGGCCGCCACCGCCAGCGCCCCCGCCAGCCCCACCACGGTCAACTCCTGCGCCCCCAACACCACCGACGCCACCAGCCCCGCCACCGGCATCAACCCGATCAACACGCCGGCCCGGTCCGCGCTCAACTGCGCCACGGCGAAGTACCACAGCCCGAACGCCACCGCCGTCACCACGACCGCCAGCACCCCCAGCGCCACCCCCTCGCGCGGGGTCGGCACCTGCCACCCGCCGACGAACGTCCCCAGCACCGCTCCCGCCCCGGCCGCGAGGAAGCAGCACCAGGTGGCCACCGCGACCCCTCCCAGCCGCCGCACCACCCCCACCGCGAACAGCGTGAACGCCGCTTCCCCCAGCATCGTCAGCACCGCCAGCACCAACCCGGGCCCGTGCCACGACCCGCCCCCGGACAGCACGACCACCCCGGTCACCACGAACACGGCGCCCACGACCGTCCCGAGGGCCGGCCGCCGACCCGCCACCAGCGGCGCGACCAGCGCCAGCACCAACGGGCTCGCGCCCAGGACGGCCGCCACGAACCCCGGCTCGGCGTACCGCTGCGCGTAGAGCACGCAGGCGTTGAACCCGAGCATCCCGAACCCCACCAGCGCGGCCAGCGCGAGCCAGTCCCCCCGCCGCGGCACGGGCAGCCGCCCGCCACGCGCCAGCGTCCACCCGAGCAGCACGAGCCCGCCCAGCGCGTACCGCATCGCCTGCCCGGTCAGCAGCGGGTACCCCTGGAGCATCCCGGTCACGGGCACCGACGCCCCCACGATCAGCGATCCCGACACCCCGGACGCGATTCCGGCCCTCACACGGTTCATGCGTGGAACCTTCACCCGAAGGTGGTCCACGTTTAAGCTCCACTTCGATGGCCGCCAACTGGACCACTTTTCGCGAGCTGCTGCTCCCCGGCGGACTCACCGGCCGCCGCGCCGTGGAGTCCGAGCTGCGCCGCGCCGTCCGCGAGGGCCGGCTCAAGCCCGGCACCCGCCTGCCGTCCAGCCGCGACCTGGCCGACCAGCTCGGCGTCGCCCGCGGCACGGTGACCTCCGCCTACACGCAGCTCATCGGCGAGGGCTACCTGGAGGCCAAGCGGGGCTCGGGCACGACCGTGACCGCCGCCTGCGACTGGCCCAACACCTTCCCCGCCACCACCGACCAGTCCCGCCCGTGGCGCTACGACCTGCGCCCCGGCCTCCCGGCGCTGAGCGCGTTCCCCCGCGACGGGTGGCTCCAGGCGACCAGGACCGCACTGACCGCCCTCACCGCCGACGACCTCGGCTACCCCGACCCGGCCGGTTTCGCCCCGCTGCGCAAGGAGCTCGCCGACTACCTCGGCCGCGTCCGCGCCGTCGCCGCGCACCCGTCGGACGTCGTGGTGGTCAGCGGCGCCGCCCAGGGCATCTCGCTGCTCGGCCGGGTCCTGCGCGCGACCGGGCACACCAGCGTCGCCATCGAGGAGCCCAGCCACTACGGCGCGGCCGACATGCTCCGCTCGCACGGCCTCACCCTCCACCGGATCCCCGTGGACGACAAGGGAATCCGGGTCGATGCTCTGTCCACAGCAGACACACGAGCCGTCCTCGTCACCGCCGCCCACCAGTTCCCGCTCGGCGTCGTCCTGCACCCCGACCGCCGCCGCGCCCTGCTCGACTGGGCCCGCGAGCGCGACGCCGTGGTCATCGAGGACGACTACGACGCCGAGCACCGCTACGACCGCCCCGCCACCGGCGCGATGCAGGCGCTCGACCCCGGCCACGTCGCCTACCAGGGCAGCACCAGCAAGGTCCTGGCCCCCGCGCTGCGCCTGGGCTGGCTCGTCCTACCGCCGGGCCTGCGCGAGGCGGTCGTCGAGCGCAAGCGCCTGGACGACCTCGGCAGCGGCACCCTGCACCAGGCCGCGCTCGCCCAGCTCCTGCGCAGCGGCGGCTACGACCGCCACCTGCGCCGCACCCGCCAGCTCTACCGGGCCCGCCGGGACGCGCTGCTGGACGAGGTGACCCGCGTCCGGCCCGACTGGACCCCCATCGGCGTCGCCGCCGGCCTGCACGTCGTCCTCCGCCTGCCCGACGGCACCGACGACCGCGACCTGTCCGCCCGCCTGGCCCGCGCGGGCATCAACGCGCCGCCGCTGTCGGACTACGCGCACGAGCCGACGTTCCCCGGGCTGGTCCTGGGCTACGCGGCCACCACGCCGGACCGGCTGCGGCGGGCGGTGCAGGAGATGGGTGAGTTGTGTTAGACGCTCGCGAAGTTTCGCGCCGGTTCCTCGCGTGATCGTCCACCACGCTTTTGTCGTACCCCCGGTGCACCATGGTGACCGTGCTGTTCAGTGAGGTAGTCGAGACGTCCGCCGCCGTGGGGGCCACGCGGTCGCGCCTGGCCAAGGTCGCGGCGCTGGCCGACCTGGTGCGGCGGATGACCACGCCCGCGGTCGTGTCGTTCCTCATCGGCGTGCCCAGCCAGGGCCGGATCGGGGCCGGCTACCGCACGGTGTTCGACATCGCGCCGCCGCCCGCGCTGGAACCGTCGTTGACCGTGGACGAGGTGGACGCGGCGCTCGGCGCGTACGCGGCGATCTCCGGCAAGGGGTCGGCGCAGCGGCGGGTGGAGGCGCTGACCTCGCTGTTCGCCCGTGCGACGGCCGCCGAGCAGGACTTCCTGCGCCGCCTGCTGACCGGAGAGCTGCGGCAGGGCGCGCTGGAGGGCGTGATGCTCGACGCCATCGCGCGGGCCGCCGACGCGCCGGGCGAGGACGTGCGGCGGGCGTTCATGCTGTCGGGGAGCCTGCCGGACACCGCCGTCGCGGCGCTGAAGGGTGAGCTGGGGGCGTTCCGGTTGGAGCTGGGGCGTCCGGTGCGGCCGATGCTGGCCTCGCCCGCCGAGTCGCTGCCGGCGGCGTTGGCCGAGCTGGGGGCGTGCGTGGTCGAGCACAAGCTGGACGGGGCACGCATCCAGGTCCACCGGTCGGGTGACTCCGTGCGGATCTTCACCCGGACGTTGCGGGAGATCACTCGAACGGTGCCGGAACTGGTGGCGCTGGTCCGGGACCTGCCGTGCACGTCGGTCGTGCTGGACGGCGAGACGCTGGCGCTCAACGACGACGGCAAGCCGCGGCCGTTCCAGGAGACGATGAGCCGGTTCGGCGCGCAGGACGAGCGCGAACTGCTGCTCAGCCCGTTCTTCTTCGACTGCCTGCACCTGGACGGGGAGGACCTGCTGGACGCACCCCTGTCCGCGCGGTTGGACGCGTTGCGGCGGGTGGCGGGGGCGCACGTGATCCCCGGGGTCGTGTCGCCGTCGTCGGAGCAGGCGGAGGCGGTGCTGGAGAACGCGCTGTCCGCCGGGCACGAGGGCGTGATGGTGAAGGCGCTGGAGTCGGTGTACGCGGCCGGGCGGCGCGGTCGGTCGTGGCAGAAGGTCAAGCCGGTGCACACGCTCGACCTGGTGGTGCTCGGGGTCGAGTGGGGCAGCGGCCGGCGGCGCGGCCTGCTGTCGAACCTGCACCTGGGCGCGCGGGACCCCGACGGCGGGCCGCCGGTCATGGTCGGGAAGACGTTCAAGGGGCTGACCGACGAGCTGCTGGCGTGGCAGACGCGCGAGCTCATGGCGCTGGCGACGGAGAAGAACGACTGGGTGGTCACCGTGCGGCCGGAACTGGTGATCGAGATCGAACTGGACGGCGCCCAGGTCAGTCCCCGCTACCCCGGCGGGGTGGCGCTGCGCTTCGCGCGGGTGGTCCGCTACCGCCCCGACAAAGATCCCGCCGAGGCGGACACGATCGACGCCGTCCGCGCCCTGCTCCCCCAACCCACGACCCCGCCCGACCTGCCCACCTGACCCTTTGGAGGATCGCACAACCGGAGGACCGCCGATGGCGATGTGATTGGGGCTCACGACCAAGGGCGCAACGGCGCTCGGACGGGTAGTGTCAAGGTCTCGTGCGATTCATCGAAGGGCATGCGCCCAGCTACGACCTGACGTACGACGACGTCTTCCTGGTCCCCAGCCGCTCGGCCGTCGAGTCGCGGTTCGGCGTGGACCTTTCGACCTCCGACGGCACCGGGGCCACCATCCCGATCGTGGTCGCCAACATGACCGCGGTCGCCGGGCGGCGGATGGCCGAGACGGTGGCCCGGCGGGGCGGGTTGGTGGTCCTGCCGCAGGACGTCGCGCCCGACGCGGTCGCCGAGATCGTGTCCTGGGTCAAGGAGCGGCACCCCGTGTGGGACACGCCCCTGACGCTGGCGCCCGGCGACTCGGTGGCCGACGCCCTCAACCTCATCCACAAGCGCGCCCACAACGCGGTCGTCGTGGTGGACGAGGACGGGCGGCCCCTCGGGGTCGTGGACGAGGCCGCGTGCAGCGGCGTCGACCGCTTCACCCGCCTGCACGACGTCGCCGACCGGCGGGTGGTGTCCCTCGCCCTGGACACCGCGCCGCGAGACGTCTTCGACCGCCTCGGCGACGACCCGCACCGGGTCGCGCTCGGCGTGGACGGCGACGGCCGCCTGCGCGGCATCATGACCGGGCTCGGGGCCCTGCGCGCCGAGGTCTACACGCCCGCGCTGGACGCCGAAGGTCGCCTGCGGGTCGCGGCGGCGATCGGCGTGAACGGCGACGTGCGGGCCAAGGCCGAGGCGCTGCTGAAGGCCGGCGTGGACACGCTGGTCGTCGACACCGCGCACGGCCACCAGGAGAAGATGATCTCCGCGCTGAAGGCCGTGCGGGAGGCCGGGCCGACCGTGCCGGTGGTCGCGGGCAACGTGGTCACCGCCGAAGGCGTGCGCGACCTGGTCGAAGCCGGCGCGGACGTGGTCAAGGTCGGTGTCGGACCGGGCGCGATGTGCACCACCCGCATGATGACCGGCGTCGGCCGACCGCAGTTCTCCGCCGTCGCCGAGTGCGCGGCGCAGGCCCGAGCGCTGGGCAAGCACGTGTGGGCGGACGGCGGCGTGCGCCACCCCAGGGACGTCGCCCTCGCCCTGGCAGCCGGCGCGAGCGCCGCGATGGTCGGGTCGTGGTTCGCCGGCACCTACGAGTCCCCCGGCGACCTGCACCGCGACGAGCAGGGACGGCTCTACAAGGAGTCGTTCGGCATGGCGTCCAAGCGGGCGGTGAGCGCACGGACCCGGACGGACAACGCGTTCGAACGGGCCAAGAAGGGCCTGTTCGAGGAGGGCATCTCGACGTCCCGAATGCGCCTGGACCCGACCCGCCCCGGCGTGGAGGACCTGCTGGACTCGATCACGGCGGGCGTGCGCTCGGCGTGCACCTACGCGGGCGCGTCCACGGTGGAGGAGTTCCACGAACGCGCGACCCTGGGCATCCAGTCCGCCGCCGGCTTCGCCGAAGGACGCCCGTTGCCTTCCGGCTGGTAACCCCGCCGCCTTCAGGCCCACGCAACGCGCCCTTCGCGCCCTTGGACGCCCTTCTGCCCTTGGCGCCCTTGGCGCCCGCAGGGCGCGTTGTCCGAAGGGCTAGCGCAGCAGACCTCCCGCTGGGCTTTTCCGTCATCCCCGTATGGCCTGCCCGAAGGGCTACCACAGATTTCCCGGGTGCAGCCGAAATTTTTTGTGAGGGACGAGCAAAAAATTTTAGCGGCACCCGGGAAATCTGTGGTAGGTTCCACCAGGCCATACGGGGATGACGGAAAAGCCCCCGCCCTTGCTTTTCCGTCCATCCTTGGCGGCCTGCCCGCCGGCGAGGCTCTTTTCGCTTTTCACGATTTCAAGATCTTCAAGATCCAAACGGGACGCGCTTCGCGCTCTTGAGAGGCGCTCCGCGCCCACGAGCTCGAACGCGCGGAGCGCTCGAAAGATCAAAAGCGGCGCTCGCCGCGCGGCAGGCCCCCGGGGGTGGAAGGGCGTCGGTTTCTTTCCCCCGTACGACCTGCCGGAGGCAACCACACTTGGCCCGTTTCCGCAACCGGAAAAGCTGGTTGCAGAAACGGACCAAGCGTGGTTGGGCTGCGCCCAGGCCGTACGGGGGAAAGAAACCGAGGCCCTTCCTGTGGGCTTGCAGCACGGCGAAAGCAATTCGCCCTTCGGGCGTGAGCCTGCGGCTCGAAAAAAGTGCGCGGCTGGGCTGGTGGCCGGATTGGGCCTACGCTGGCGGTGTGGACGTTGCGGTTTCGGTGTCGGACCTCGTGAAGGTCTACAAAGCGGGTCGGAGTCCCGCTGTGGCCGGGCTGAGCTTCACGGTTCGGCGTGGCGAGGTCTTCGGGCTGCTCGGGCCCAACGGTGCCGGTAAGACCACGACCGTGGGTGTCCTGACCACCAGGGTGCGGCCCACCTCCGGTACCGCGCTGGTGGAGGGCGTGGACGTCGTGCGTGACCCGCAGCGGGCGCGGCAGTTGCTTGCCGTGGTGCCGCAGCGCAACAACCTGGACCGCGCGCTCAACGTCCGGCAGAACCTGCTGTTCCACGCCGCCTACCACGGCATGGGGCGCGCCGAACGGCACCGGCTCGCCGACGAAGTCCTGGAGCGCATGGGGCTCCAGGACCACGCCAAGGCGTTGGTCGACACGTTGTCGGGCGGTCAGGCCCAGCGGCTGATGATCGCCCGCGCGCTGATGCACCGGCCCCGTGTCCTCTTCCTGGACGAGCCGTCGACCGGGCTCGACCCGCAGGCTCGGTTGTTCGTGCACGACCGGGTCGCGGCCCTGCACGCCGATGGCGTCACGGTCGTCCTCACCACGCACGACATGGACGAGGCGCACAAGCTGTGCGATCGCGTCGGCATCGTGGACCACGGCAAGCTGCTCACCCTCGACACTCCGGACGCCCTCACCGCCACCCTCCCGGGCAGCACGACGCTCAGCGTCACGGTGAGCCTGAACGGCGCCGGTCCCGAACCCGTCCAGCAGGCCCTCCTGGGTCTGCACGGTGTCGAACGGGTCGAGCACGTGGCGGACGCGGGGCTGTTCCGGTTGTTCACCGACGTCTCGCCGGCCGCCGCGCTGCCCGAGGTGCTGCGCACGTTGGAACGCCTGGACTGTGCGGTCACCGACCTGGCCTTCGGCACGCCGAGCCTGGAGGACGTGTTCATCCACCTCACCGGACGGGAGCTGCGATGACCACCACGACCCCGGCGACCACGACCGGCACCGCCGCGAGGACGTTCGGTGCGCTGCTGTGGCGGGACGTCTTCGTCACGGGACGGGAGCTGCCGAGCTTCCTGGCGCAGGTGATCATCCAGCCGTTCTTCATCCTGTTCATCTTCGCGAAGGTGCTGGGCGACATCGGGTTCGTGCAGGGCAGCTTCGCCGCCGTGCTGCTGCCCGGGATCGTGGCGATGAACGGCTTCCTCGGGGCCCTCCAGAACACCACCCTGCCGCTGGTGCTGGACTTCTCGTGGACCCGCGAGATCGAGGACCGGCTGCTCGCGCCCATCCCGATCCCGCTGGTGGCGGTGGAGAAGATGGTGTTCGGCGCGCTGCGCGGGTTGCTGGCGGCCGTGCTGATGGTGCCGATCGGGTTCCTGATGCTGGACGTGTCGTGGCCGGTGTCCGGGCTGCCGGCGGCGCTGCTGGTGATCGTGCTCGGGTCGCTGGCGGGTGCGGCGGTCGGGATGGTGATCGGGACGTCCGTCTCGCCGCGGCACATCACGGTGATGTTCGCGGTCATCCTCACGCCGCTGCTGTTCACCGGGTCCGCGCAGTTCCCGTGGACCGAGCTGGACGGCCTGCGCTGGTTCCAGGTGGTGTGCGCGCTCAACCCGTTGACCTACGTCAGCGAGGGGACGCGGGCGGTGCTCGCGCCGGGCGTGCCGCACATCCCGCTGTGGGTGTGCCTGGTGGTGCTGGTCGTGTCGATCGCGGGGTTCGGCGCGCTGGGCGTTCGGGGCTTCCTCCGCCGCGCCCTGGACTGACGCGCCCCGGGGTCGGGGTGTCAGCGGCGTGACCGCTCGGTGTCAGGACGGGCCGTGATCGTTGCGGTCATGACGACGACATCGGCGGCGCGAAAGCTGCGGAAGACCAGGGCCGCGGTGGCGGCACTGCTGGCAGGAACGCTGGTGACCGCGGCGGCCGTACCGGCGACCGCGGCCCCGCAGGACCGCCCGGAGCTGCGGGCGGCCGTGGAGGCCTTCGCGGACGCCGGGTTCCTCGGTATCCAGGTGAGGGTGCGCGACGAGCGGGGCGAGTGGGTCGGCAGCGCCGGACGCCGCTCGCTGGACGGGAACGCGCAGCCGCCGACCGACGGGCGGTACCGGATCGGCAGCACGACCAAGCCGATCGTCGCGACCGTCGTGCTGCAACTGGTGGCCGAGGGCAGGCTCGGGCTGGACGCCCCGGTGGCCGACCACCTGCCCCGGTTCGGCCTCGACCGGCGGATCACCACGCGGATGCTGCTGCAGCACACCAGCGGCCTGTTCAACTACACCGGCGAGTACTTCCCGGACGGCACGGTGGTGCCCGGCCTGCCCTCGACCGGCAAGGACTGGGTGGACCACCGCTTCGACACCTACCACCCGGACGAGCTGGTGCGGTTCGCGCTGGCCAAGCCGCCCCGGTTCGCGCCCGGCACCGGCTTCAGCTACTCCAACACCAACTACACCGTCGCCGCTCTGCTGATCGAGGCCGTCACCGGCCGCTCCTACGGCGACGAGGTGCACCGGCGCATCCTCCGCCCGCTCGGGATGCGCGACACGGTGGTGCCCGGCTCGTGGTCGGGACTGCCCGGCCCGCACTCCCGCGGCTACTACCGCTACCAGGACGGCGGCCAGTGGAAGGTCGTCGACGTCACCCGCCAGGACCCGTCCCTGCTGTTCGGCGCGGGCGACATGATCTCGACCACCGCGGACCTCGGGCGGTTCTCCACCGCGCTGCAGAGCGGCGAACTGCTGCCCGCGCCGCTGATGGCCGAGATGCGCAAGCCGGACCCGACGCTGGGCTACGGCCTGGGGATCTTCGTGCAGGACCTCGGGTGCGGCACCGTGCTGCACCACAACGGCAGCCCGCCCGGCGGCTACGGGTCGCTGATGTACAGCTCGCCCGACGGCAAGCGCACCCTGACCGCGGGGGTGACCGCCGGCGACGCCGACGTGAACCCGGGAGCGGCGCTCAACCAGGTGCTGCCCAAGCTGCTCACCACCGCCTTCTGCGGGGACTGACGCGAAAGGGGCTCCCCAGCCCCGGGGAGCCCCTTTCGTCACGTCAGGAGTGGTAGTCCTCCAGCATCTCGGTCACCAGGGCCGCGATCGGCGAGCGCTCCGACCGGGTCAGGGTCACGTGCGCGAACAGCGGGTGGCCCTTGAGCTTCTCGATGACCGCCGCCACGCCGTCGTGCCGGCCCACGCGCAGGTTGTCGCGCTGGGCCACGTCGTGGGTGAGCACCACCCGCGAGTTCGCGCCCAGCCGGGACAGCACCGTGAGCAGCACGTTGCGCTCCAGCGACTGCGCCTCGTCGACGATCACGAACGAGTCGTGCAGCGACCGGCCGCGGATGTGGGTCAGGGGCAGGACCTCCAGCATCCCGCGGTCCATGACCTCCTCGACCACGTCCTGGCTGACCAGCGCGCCGAGGGTGTCGAACACCGCCTGCGCCCACGGCTGCATCTTCTCGCTCTCGGAACCCGGCAGGTACCCGAGCTCCTGCCCGCCCACCGCGTACAGCGGGCGGAACACGACGACCTTGCGGTGCTGGCGGCGTTCCATGACCGCCTCCAGGCCCGCGCACAGCGCGAGCGCCGACTTGCCGGTGCCGGCCCGTCCGCCCAGCGAGACGATGCCGACTTCGGTGTCCAGCAGCAGGTCGAGGGCCACGCGCTGCTCGGCGGACCGGCCGTGCAGGCCGAACGCCTCGCGGTCGCCGCGCACCAGCCGGATGCGCTTGTCCGGGGTCACCCGGCCCAGCGCGCTGGACGTGCCCGCGAGCATCCGCAGCCCGCTGTGGCACGGCAGTTCGGCGACGTGCGCGAGGTCGTGCTCGGCCGGGTCGATCGTGCCGTCCCGGTAGAGCGCGTCCACCACCGACTGGTCCACGTCCACATCGGACATCCCGGTGTAACCGGACAGGGTCACGTCGTGGGCGCGGTACTCCTCGGCCGCCAGGCCCACCGCGCCGGCCTTGACCCGCAGCGGCATGTCCTTGGTGACGAGGATGACGTGCTCGCCCTCGGCCGCGAGGTTGAGCGCGCAGGCCAGGATCCGGGCGTCGTTGGAGTCCGTGCGGAAACCCGCGGGCAACACCTCCGGGTCGGAGTGGTTCAGCTCGACGCGCACCGTGCCGCCCACGTCGCCGATCGGGACCGGTCGGTCCAGGCGGCCGTGCTGGAGGCGCAGGTCGTCGAGCAGGCGCAGCGCTTCCCGGGCGAACCAGCCCAGTTCGGGGTGGTGCCGCTTGCCCTCCAACTCGCTGATGACCACCAGCGGGAGCACCACCTGGTGCTCGGCGAAGCGGGTCATCGACAGCGGGTCGGACAGCAGGACGGACGTGTCCACCACGTACGTATGGGAGGTCGGCGCACCCCGGCGCCGGGACGAGCTGCGCGATGAGCCTGAGGAACGGCTCGCGGGTCGTCGTGCGTTCACGGCAACTCCTTCACGAACGCGGCACCCGCGTCCGCTCCTCGCTGGGCCAGGCACCACCCCGATCGGACGACACGCCTTGGTCAGGCGCACCGCCCACGAGGGCCGGGTGCCGGCCCCCTCGCGCTAGTTGCCACGATCGGAGCCTCCCTGCGCGGTCCGCAGTGGACGCGTCCCGCCAAGTCGGAAGTTACCTGCGGAAGTACCCATCCTGCAGGCAGCCACACAGGTGATTCGCCAATTCGTCACGTAGCCGCAAAACCACGGAAAGATCGCGTCCGGGGTGCCCGGATTGCGGCGACCGGCCGTCACACGACCGCAACGCGCTGTCGTCCACGCAGCTCAGCGGGGGTACACCAGTTCACGCAGCGGTCGTCACGAGGCGTCGCGGGGCAACCACGGGACCCCCTCGCGCAGCTCCTGCCGGAGGGTCGCGGGCACCACCGGCTCGTCCAGGAGTCTCAGGTAACGCTCAGCTGTCGTCTCGGCTGCCGGACGCAGGTCCAGCCACGCCCGCACCAGCCGGGTGCCCTCGACGTAGGTGGTGGTGTAGGCCCGCCACAGCGGGTCGGCGAGGAACCGGACCATGTGCCGCGCCCGCCGCTCGGGCACGAGCAGCCAGCGACGGAGGTAGTCGACCACGTCGTCCTGGGACGCCTTCCGGTCGTGCAGCATCAGCGCCGCGTCCTGGCGCACGCCGAGCAGGCCCGACGCCGCCGCCTCGACCCGTTCGGCCTGGTCACCGTCCATGTGCAGGCCGAGGTCGCGCAGGACGTCGGCGGTCCAGCGGCCCCAGCCGGGACCGACGACGGCGTGCAGGCCCAGTTCCGCCATGCCCTCGGCCATCAGGCACTGGGGCGTGTTGATCAGGAAGATGGCCTGCTCGCGGTGGCCCCGCTTGCCGACCAGGCCGACCTCCTTGCGGCAGTGCTCGGTGTGGTGGCCGGGGTAGGACTCGTGCGCGACCAGGTGCGGCAGGTTGGACATGCGGTGCCCCAGGTCGGCGTTGATCGCGACCTTCGACCGGAAGCCGCCCAGGTAGTAGTTGAACCCGCTCCACGGCTTGTCGCCGACGATCTCGTACTCGACGACCTCCTCCGGCGGCAGCGCGAACCGCTCGCGGACCAGGTCGCGCAGGGCGCTGGACAGGGCGTGCACCGCGCCCTTGAGCCGGCGCGGCGGGATCTCGTCGGCGGCGCGGTGGTCGGCCAGCCGCTCCCGCAGCGGCCCGCCGCCGGGCAGGGCCTCGTCCAGCAGGGCGTGGGCGCGGCGGTAGACGTCCTCGTCGCCGGGGCGGATGTCGACCTGGAAGTACGCGCGCACCTCCTCCACGAACGGGACGCGCACGCCGGCGAGCTTGCGCGCGGTGCACTCGACGGCGGTCAGGTGGGCGTCCAGGAAACGTTTGCGGTCGGGCGCGAGGTCGGTGCCGGGCAGTTCGCGGCGCAGCAGGGAGGCGCGGTCGGCCAGCGCGGCGGGGTGCGGGCGGGGTTCGTCGTCCACGGCGCGGCGCAGCGCCCGGTCGCCGGTGTAGGAGTCGACCAGGCCGGGGTGGAGCCGGTCCAGGCGCAGCCCGAGCAGGAGGTACTCCCGCACCAGCTCTCCGGCGTCCATGAGTGCGGGAGCCTACGTCAACCAGGCGCAACAGCGGCACGCCGGGGCAAACCCGAATTGCGCGGAAATCAACCGATGGAGCGAAACAGCATCCGAAATTCGCTCAATGGTATGGCGTCGGTAGCTGCGCCGAGACACTTGTGGGTATTGTCCCGACCCGGAAGCCGCACCGCACATCTCCCGCGTGCTTCCGGAACTCTCGGACGTTACACACGAAGGAGACATTCGCGTGTTCAAGAAGGCAGCTGCGGCTACCGCGATCGCCGCGGCCCTGATGGCAATCGGTTCCCCGGCGTTCGCCGACGACGACATCGACGTGACCGAGCAGGTCGGTCTGCTCAACCTGGACGACACCGACCTGCTGAACCAGATCAACGTCTGCGAGATCGACGCCGTTCAGCTGGTGAACGTCGACGTCGACCTGCTGCCGATCGCCAGCGACACCTGCAAGAACACCGACGTGGACATCGAGGTCGAGGACTGATCTCGGCCACGCGGCTTCCACACCGCGTGTGATGTCGGAAGGGGCGGTGGCGGCGAGCCTCGTGCCCCGCCCCTTCCGGCGTGTTCCACCACTGAGCACCACCACCGTCCACGACGCGATTGCCGTTGTCGTCGGAACGATAAAACACCTAGGGAGTAGTTGCATGCTGAAGAAGGTTGGCGCTCTCGCCGCCATCACCGCCGGAATGCTGCTCACGGCTTCCCCCGCCTTCGCGGGCGAGCCGGGTTCCGACGACATCGACCGCGTGGTCGGCAGCGCCCGCGACGTCGACGTGGACCACACCGACCAGGTCGGTCTGGTGAACATCGACGACTCGGACATCCTCAACCAGATCAACGTCTGCGAGATCGACGCGGTCCAGCTGGTCAACGTGGACCTCGACCTGGTGCCGATCGGCAGCGACACCTGCTCCAACGAGGAGGTCGACGTCGAGGTCGAGAACGACGAGCACCACCACCACCACTGGGACCACGACTGATCGTCGCCGGGTTTTACCACGGTCGGTTGACCGCGATGGAACAACCGCACCGAGGACAACCGGAACAGGCGATAGATCACGAAGTCGCGTCACACGATAGTGGTCGCCGACGCTCGGACGGACTGGTGTTCGAGTAACTTTTCACCTTGAGGACCCCAGCGTCCGGAGATCCCCGAAGACTCCGGAAGGTACGGGGGATAACCCGACACGAAGGAGATTCAAGTGCTGAAGAAGGCAGGCGCTGTCATCGGCGTCGCGGCGGGCCTCTTGATGCTCGGTTCCCCCGCGTTCGCCGCCGGCGAAGGTGTCCAGTGGAACAACGGCCCGTTGCTGAGCGCGATCAACGGCAACAACGTCAACGCGGTCGTCGGCGCGTGCGGTAACAACGTCGGTGCCGGCCTGATCGCCGCGGCGATCCCGGTGAACTCGCCGGTGTTCGTCGACAACTGCGCCGCGGGTGGCATCGTCGACGGCGACGACGTGAACTTCTACGGCGAGAACGACGACTGACAGTTCGTTCCGCATTCCCGTCAGGGGCGCTGACCGGTACCCAGTCCGGTGGCGCCCCTGGCGTTTCTGCCGGTGTCCCCGCACAGGCGGTGAGTGGCGGCAAACACTATTCACACAATGGTGTTAGTGAGCGCGCCGCAGCACGCGATCTTCGATAGCTTTTCGCCCGTTCGGACCATTACCAAAGGAGAACTGACGTGCTGAAGAAGGCAGGCGCCATCGCCGGCATCGCGGCCGGCCTCATGATGCTCGGTTCGCCCGCGTTCGCCGCCACCGGGACCCCCGGCGGCTGGGATGACGGTCACAACGGCGGTCCGCAGGTCAACAACGGCGGGCTGCTGTCCGCGATCAACGGCAACAACGTGAACGCCGTCGCGGGCGTGTGCGGCAACAACGTGGGCGCCGGTGTCATCGCGTTCGCGGTGCCGATCAACTCCCCGATCTTCGTCGACAACTGCGCCGCGGGCGGGGTCGTGGACGGCGACGACGCGAACTTCTACGGCGAGAACGACTGACCCCTCCGGGGTTAGGCACAGGGGCGTCCCGCAGCCGGGGCGCCCCTTCGCTTTGTCGCAGCGTCGCCGGCCGCGCCATGCCCTCGCACCGGGGTCGCCCCTCGCCCGGGTCGTCCAGCCGCCGGATCAGCCGCCGAAGCGGCGGTGGCGCAGGGCGTAGTCGCGCAGGGCGCGCAGGAAGTCGGTGCGGCGGAACTCCGGCCAGTAGGCCTCGCAGAACCAGAACTCCGAGTGCGCGGACTGCCACAGCATGAAGCCCGACAGCCGCTGCTCCCCCGACGTGCGGATGAGCAGGTCGGGGTCGGGTTGGCCGGAGGTGTAGAGGTGCTCGGCGATGTGGTCGACGTCCAGGACCTCCGCCAGCTCCTCGATCGTCCCGCCGGACTCGGCGTGCTTCTGGAGCAGCTTGCGCACGGCGTCCGCGATCTCCTGGCGCCCGCCGTAGCCGACGGCGACGTTGACCTCCAGGCCGGTCCGGTCGCGGGTGCGCAGGGAGGCGGCGGACAGGCGGGCGGCGGTCTCGGTGGGCAGCAGGTCCAGGGCGCCGACGTGCCGGACGCGCCACGGGTTACCGGGCTCGGCGATCTCGTCGACGATGTCGCCGATGATGTCCAGCAGCGGCCCGAGCTCCTCGATCGGCCGGTTGAGGTTGTCCGTGGACAGCATCCACAGGGTGACCACCTCGACCTCGGCCTCGCGGCACCAGTTCAGCAGTTCGAGGATCTTGCGCGCGCCGACGCGGTGGCCGTGGACGACGTCGGTGAAGCCCGCCTCCTTGGCCCAGCGCCGGTTGCCGTCCAGGACGACACCGACGTGGCGTGGTCGTTGCTTCCCGGCGAGCCACCGGTTGAGCCGGTACTCGTAGACCGGCAGGAGGAACCCGTCCTTGATGCGCTCGCGAAGACCCACGCTGGAAGAGCGTACGCCGGGTGGGGGCGGTCACTGCGTCGTGTGCTGACCTGCGTACCTACGGTCCCGTAACCTCGAAGGGGTGACGACGTCGACGATTCCCGAGCCGCCGGCACCGGCACTTCGCCCCCGTCTGCGCGGCTGGCTGCACTTCTGGTCCTTCGTGGTGTCGGTCGCGACCGGCGCCACCCTGATCGCCCTGGCCGCCGCGACGGTCTCCGGCAAGGCGGCGCTGGCCACCTCCGTGTACGGCGCGACCGTCGTCGGCCTGTTCGGCGTCAGCGCCCTGTACCACCGGGTGAACTGGGTCAGCGTGAAGGCGCGCACGTGGATGAAGCGCCTGGACCACTCGATGATCTTCGTGTTCATCGCGGGCACGTACACGCCGTTCGCGCTGCTGGCGATGGACCCGGGCACCGGCAACATCGTGCTGGCGGTGGTCTGGCTGGGCGCGCTGGGCGGCGTGACCCTCAAGCTGGCCTGGCCGCACGCGCCCCGGTGGGTGGGCGTGCCGATCTACATCGCCCTGGGCTGGGTGGCGGTCTTCGTCCTGCCCGACCTGCTGCACCACGTCGGCGTCGCCGCGCTGGTGTTGCTGCTGGTCGGCGGCCTGCTCTACACGGCGGGCGCGGTCTTCTACGCCTCCCGCTGGCCCAACCCGTGGCCGCACGTCTTCGGCTACCACGAGTTCTTCCACGCGGCGACCGTGCTGGCGGCGCTGTGCCACTACATCGCGATCTGGTTCGCGATCTACTCCTGACGGCTAGGCGCGCGCTTCGAGGTCGGCCCAGCCGGCTTCCCCGAACCGGTGCGCCCGGAAGAACTCGCCCAGCGCCCTGACCAGCGCCTTCCGCCCCACCCGCGCCTCCAGCCCGACGACTCGGGCCAGGTGCGGGGCGTAGGGGCGGTCGGGCCACGGGGTGCCGGTCGGGGGTGTCCACGGGTCGGCGCCCGGCACGAACGCCTCCGCCGCCAGCCGGCTGAGGTAGGTGGCCAGGCCCTCGACCAGGGACGACTCCCCGTCCGTCACGTTGCCCGCCCACTGGTGCGCCACCTCGTGCGCCACCACGGTCGCGGCGTGCAGCGGGGAGAGGTCCAGGGGTGCGCGGGTGTCCAGCAGGACCAGGCCCGGTGACGAGAAGCCCAGGACCGGCAGCTCCGGCACGAGCACCACCCGGCACGAGCCGTACGGGTACGGCACGTCCAGCAAGTCCTCGAAGAACCCCACCGACCTCGCCACCAGCGCCGACACCGCGCGACCGTCGAACGTCCGGGAGCGGGCGGCGTGGACGTCCGGGCCGACCTCCGCCCACGGCCCGACGGCGGCGGCCAGGGCGTGCGGTGCGACCGGGGCTCGGGTGTCGCTGACCAGGGCGTTTCCCGGGGCGTGCACGGTCACCGCCGTCGTGGCGCGGGTGGTGTGGTCCAGGCAGCAGAACGTGCGGGGCGCGAAGGTCGGGTGGTGCAGGGTGTAGCGGTAGGTGTCGCCGTCCACCTCGACCCGGCGGAAACCCCGGTCCGGCGCGTACGCGTGCACGGACTCGACCTCCAGCACACCTGCCGACCCCGGCACACCCACCGGCCCCAGGGCGAGACGTGCGCCGTCCCACGGCACGTCGTGGCCGTTGAGCCGGGCGTGGCGCACGTCGGTCGCCTCCAGCAGCGCGTGCGGTCGGGGCGTCGGGAACGAGACCCTGGTGTGCGTGCGGAACGAGGTCGGCTCCAGGTGCCAGGCGATGGTGTAGTCGACGGTCACGACTCCACGACTACGCCAGGTCCGGTCCCTGCGCCCGCAGGTCGTCCACGCGGGACATCGCGTCGCGCAGCTCGGTCAGCCACGCGTCCGCGTGCTGCCCGACCAGGCGGACCGCCCACGCCAGCGCCTCCGACCGGGACCGGGCGACGCCCGCCGCCACCAGCGTGTCCAGGACCTGCCGCTCCGGCTGGCGCAGCCTGGTCATCACCGGCACGGACAGGGTCGTGAACAGCTCTTCCGTGCCGCCCAGCCGGGCACCCCACGCGACCTTGCGCCGGTAGCGGTGTTCGGCCTGGCGGGCGATCTCGATGCGTTCCTCGCGCGTCTGCTCGCGGAACCGGCTGATCCGGCCCGACTCCGCCGCCGCCCGCTCCGCCTCGTCGGCGAACTCACCCGTCAGTGGCGGGAGGGTGCCCACCACCAGGATCTCCTCGCGGTCCACCGTCACGGTCGGCGCCTCGGTGAACCACTCGTCCGGGAGCCGGCCCGCGAACCAGGCCCCCGCGTCGTCCGCGGGCGGCTGTTCGGTCTGCTGCCAGCGCGAGCCCCAACCTCGTCTCATCACGCACCCACTTCGTTGATTACACGATTACAGTGCAATCGACGCTACGCCGGTAACAGGTGAAGACAAGCGTGGTTCGCTACCGGTGAAGGGCGGCCGTGAGGTCGTCCACCGTGGTGACAGGGCGGTCGCACACGTACCCGCGGCACACGTAGGCCGCCGGACCGCCGTCCACCAGCGGCCGGTCGGCCAGCAGGGGCGCGGAGTCCGGGTCGCCGGCGACCACGACACCGCCGCCGTGCACCTCGCGCCACGCCGCGGACACCAGGTCGGCGTCCCCGCCGACCACGGCCACCTGCACCGGCCCGTGCTCCAACGCCTCCGCCACGGACAGCCAGTGCCCCGCGAACCGGGGCTCGCGCGCCGCCAGCAGACCGGCCCGCGCCACCGCCGCCTCGGCCGCCGCGCGGTACTCCGCCGACCGGTGCGCCCCCAGCACCGACGCCGTGACCAGAGCGGACGCCAGCGACGACGCCCCGGACGGGCTCGCGTTGTCCGACGGGTCGGACGGCCGCTGGACCAGCGCCTCGGCGTCGTCGGCGGTGTCGTAGTAGACGCCCGGCTCCGACCCGGCGAACCGCGCCAACGCCGTGTCCAGCAGCGAGCACGCGGAGGTCAGCCACTGCTGGTCCCCGGTCGCCTGGTGCAACGCCAAGAGCCCTTCGGCGAAGCACCCGTAGTCCTCCAGGACGCCCGCCGCCGTGCCCGCGACCCCGGCCCGGGACGTCCGCAGCAGCCGCCCGTCCACGACGTGCAGGTCGAGCAGCAGGGACGCCGCCCGCACGGCGGCCTCCACCCAGCGCGGTTCGCCGAACACGGAGCCCGCCTCGGCCAGCGCGGTGATCGCGAGACCGTTCCACGCCGTGACGACCTTGTCGTCCCGCCCCGGTTGGGGCCGTTGCTCCCGCGCGGCCAGCAGCGCTTCGGTGATCTCCGGCACCGGCTCGCCGAGCATCCGCAGCGTGGACGTCCCGTGCTCGAACGTCCCCTCTTCGGTCACCCCGTAGAGCACGGCGGCCCGCGCGCCCTCGACCGGTCCGAGGACTTCGGCGAGCTGGGCGGGCGTCCACACGTAGGTCAGGCCCTCGACGCCGTCGGTGTCGGCGTCCAGCGACGCGGCGAACCCGCCCTCCGGCGTGGCCAGCGTGCGCAGCAGGAACTCGGCGGTCTCCCGCACGACCCGCGCGTACCGGGGCGACGGGTCGCGCCGGCTCAGGTGGGTGTAGACGCGCAGCAGCAAAGCGTTGTCGTACAACATCTTCTCGAAGTGCGGCACGACCCACGCCGCGTCCACGCTGTACCGCGCGAACCCGCCCGCCAACTGGTCGTACAGCCCGCCCGCCGCCATCGCGTCGCACGTGGCCCGCGCCATCGACAGCGCCTCCACCGACCCGGTCCGCTCGTGGTGGCGCAGCAGGAACTCCAGCACCATCGACGGCGGGAACTTCGGCGCGCCACCGAACCCGCCGTGCGCGCGGTCGAAGTGCCCGAGCAGCGACACCACCGCGCCGGACAGCACCTCGGCGTCCACAGTGGACTGCGGCAGCGGTTTGAACGCCAGCTGGGACACGATGTTCGCCGCCGACTCCCGCACCTCCGCGCCCTGCTCGCGCCACGCGTGGTCGATCGCCTCCAGCACCTGCCGGAACGACGGCATCCCGCGCCCCGGCACCGGCGGGTAGTACGTGCCCGCGTAGAACGGCTCCCCGTCCGGGGTGAGGAAGACCGTCATCGGCCACCCGCCGTGCCCGCTCAGCGCCTGCGTGACGGCCATGTAGACCGCGTCCACGTCCGGGCGCTCCTCGCGGTCGACCTTGACGTTGACGAAGTGCGCGTTCATGTACTCGGCGGTGGCCTGGTCCTCGAACGACTCGTGCGCCATCACGTGGCACCAGTGGCAGGCCGCGTACCCGACCGAGAGCAGCACCGGCACGTCCCGCTCCCGGGCTTCGGCGAACGCCTCCGGCGACCACTCGTGCCAGTCCACCGGGTTCTCGGCGTGCTGGAGCAGGTACGGGCTGGTCGAGGACGCGAGCCGGTTCGTCATGGGTCCACAGTAATTCCCGGGCGGCGCGGGGACCGGTTCGACGAGACTGGGCGGCGTGGAGATCACCGAGCGCCCGCCGAACGACCTGCGGCACCTGAGCGGCCCGTTCGACGTGGTGGGAGACGTCCACGGGTGCCGGGTCGAACTGGTCCACCTGCTGCGCGAACTGGGCTACGCGGTGACCTCCGACGGCGCGGTGCACCCCGACGGCCGCACGGCGGTGTTCGTCGGCGACCTGGTGGACCGGGGTCCGGACACGCCGGGGGTGTTGCGGCTGGTCATGGGCATGGTGCGCGCGGGGACGGCGCTGTGCGTGCGGGGCAACCACGACGACAAGCTGGCGCGGGCGCTGCGCGGCCGGGACGTGACGGTCGTGCACGGCCTGGAGAAGTCGCTGGCCCAGCTCGCGCGCGAGCCCGCGGGGTTCCGGGCGGAGGTCCTGGAGTTCCTGGACGCCCTGGTGCCGCACTACGTCCTCGACGGCGGCGCGCTGGTCGTCGCACACGCCGGCCTACCCGAGCGGTACCACGGCGTCGAGTCGTCCCGGGCGCGGGCGCTGGCGGTGTGGGGGCAGAGCACGGGCGAGGTCGACGCGCGCGGTTTCCCGGTGCGGCACCCGTGGTTCGAGGAGTACAGCGGCGCGGCGACCGTCCTCTATGGACACACGCCGGTCGAGGAGCCGGTGTGGGTCAACGGTACCTTGTGCCTGGACACCGGCTGCGCATTCGGCGGGTCGTTGACGGCGGTGCGCTGGCCGGAGCGAGAACTGGTCTCCGTACCGGCCCGGCGGGTGTGGTACCCGCGTTAGCCCGCACGCCCGGTTCTGTCGGTCCCCCGTGGGACAATGGAATCGGGGGCCGGAGGCCACGCCCTGCCCCGCGTTAAGCTGCGGTTCGTGCGCGCGAGCTTCCGCGAACGCCCGCCGTGGCTCGTGCGGGTGGGCGAGGTCGGCGCGGGCGTGCTGATCGCCCCCGACCTGGTGCTGACGTGCGACCACGTGGTCCCGACCGACACCGTCACCGCGACTCTCGTGCACCACGGCTGGTCCGGCGCGGCGAACGTCGTCTTCCGCGCGCCCGTCGCCGCGGACGAGAGCGGTGACATCGCCGTGCTGCGGCTGTCGTCGCCGGTCCCGGACGCTGTCGTCGCGCCACTGCGCGCACCGGCCGCGCTGGCCGACCACCCGTACGTCGTCCAAGGCTTCGCGCAGGGCCGCCACGCCGAGGCCCGGGGCCGGCTGGGTGGCCGGATCACGCCCGGGTGGGTGCAGATGAACGGTGCCGAGGGGCACGTGGTCGACCGCGGCTTCTCCGGTGCGCCGGTGTGGGACTCGGTGGCCGAGGCGGTGGTCGGCATCGTCGTCATGGCGCAGAAGTCCGTGCGCGCCGGCGCGTTGCTGCCGGTCGAGGAGGTCGTCCGCCTGTGGCCGGACGCGGCGGCGCACGTGGGCTGGCGGGTGGACCCGGACGACACCCACTGGCTGCCGCGGGCGCGGGGCGTCGAGCCGCACGACCCCACCGACGAGTGGCACTTCGTGGGCCGGCACCGCGCCTTGCACGACCTGGCGACCTACCTCTCCGGACCGGGTGACGGCCGGGTGCGGGCGGTGATCGGCAGTCCGGGCAGCGGCAAGAGCGCGGTCGTGGCCCGGACCGTCGTCCTGGCCGACCGCGCGGCCCGGCACCTGGTGCCCGCCGACAGCCTGTCCCCGGACGTCGCGCTGCCCCCGCCCGGCAGCGTCACCGTCGCCGTGCACGCCCGGGGCAAGACGTTGTCGCAGGTCGTGCAGGCCATCGCGGACGGGGCGGAGGTGGAGGCGACCGACCCGGTGGAACTGGTCCGCCGCTGCGGCCCGGTCAGCGTCGTGGTCGACGCCCTCGACGAGGCCACCGGCGACGCCCCGCTCGCCATCGCCACCATGCTCCACCGCCTGGCCACCAACCCGACGCGGCACGTGATCGTCGGCACGCGCGTGGGCGCCCGCAACTCCCCCACGAACCTCCTGCTCACCCGCCTGGGCAACGCGGTGGTGCTCGACCTCGACTCCCCCACCTACCTCGACCCCGCCGACCTGCTCCACTACGCCCAGCGCAGAGTGGGCAACCGCCCACTCGCGGAACGGATCGCCCGCCAAGCCAACGGCAACTTCCTGATCGCCCAACTCACCACCCTCACCGCGATGAGCGGCGGCACCAGCCTCGCGACCACGGTCGGCGCGGCGGTGGACGACTACCTCTCCGTCCGCTTCGACGACCCGGGGAAGATCCGCGAACTCCTGCTCCCGCTGGCCTTCGCCGAGGGCACCGGCCTCCCGGAAGGCGACCTGTGGCTGTCCCTGGCCAACGCCCTCAGCGCCGCCACCTACACCGCCCGCGACCTGCGCGAAGCCCTGACCTCGGCCGCGAGCTACCTGGTCGAGCAATCCGGCCGCCACTACCGCCTGTTCCACCAGGCGCTGGACGACACCTTCCGCGCCGAACACCCAGGCCCAGCCCCGGACCAGGTCGTCTACGAAACCCTCCGCGCCCAAGCCGAACCCCTGGCCACCGCCCCGCAGTACATCCGCACCAACCTCCCCGCCCACGCCGCCACCGCCGGCCGCCTGGACGAACTGGTCGAGGACTTGGACTTCATGCTCACCGTGTCCCCGGAGTGCATGGTCCACCTCCTGCCGGAGGTCACCACAGACCGCGCCCGCGCCATCCGCAACGTCTACCGCCGAGCCCTCCACGGCCTGGACGGCGACAAACCCCACCGCTCCGCGCACTTCGCCCTGGTGGCACGGCAGTTGGGCTTCGCCGAGCTCGCCGACGAGATCACCGGCCCGACGCCGTGGCAGGCCGAGGTGGTCACTTGGAGGGCGGACGACGAACAACAGGTGATCCTGCGACTGCCCACGTCGCCCAAGGTCCGCCTCTGGTTCGACGCCCAGGGCAACCCCGCGGCACTCGTCGCGCCCGGCGCCGAAGGCGGGATCGAGCTGTACCGGTACGAGGGCTACCGGATGGTGCTCAAGGGGTCCGTCGAGCTACCGGTCGAGGGACCCCCGCAATTGATCCTCCAGCAGCTCACCCCAGACGGCCACGAAGTCGGCCTCACCGCGCACTGGCCGAACGCCCTCCACCGCTGGTCGATCTCCAACGGCGTCCACCGGACCGGCGGCACGGTGCTCAGCGGCGATGTCGACCGCGGGTCGTTCCGTGCCGACACCTGTACCGCGGACGGGAGACTGCTCGCAGTCTTGGCCGATGACGACTGGTTGTGCGTCGTCGACTGGACCGACGACGAGCCGAAGGTGCTGCACGAGTCGTACGGCGAGCAAGATGTGTTCAGCGTCGCGATCACCGCGCACGGTGGCCGTGTCCTGATCGCTCTGGCCACGTACGACGACGAAGTGGCGCTGTTCGCGTACCGCGACGGGGCCATGGTGCCGGTCGGCAGTCCACTGAGCGTGCGGGCCGACCTCCTCCGGTTCACCACGCTCGCCGACGCGACATGCCTGCTCATGGCGGATCCGGTGGGCCGCGTGCTTCGGGTGGTGGTCACCGAGCGGGGCTTTGCCGACTCTGCCGCTGCGGACTCGACCGGGGCGTCGGTGGACGACCTCGCGGTGGCGGCGCTACCCGGTGGCCGCACCCTGGTCGCCGTCTACCGCGTCGACAACACGCTCGCGGTGTACGACGCGACGGACGGGTTGGTGCCGATCGGGCCGCCTCGCACCGCCAACCACTCCGTGGTGGGTGAGATGTGCATCGGGACCGGTCCGTGGGGAACGCCGCTGGTACTCGCCCAGGGCCATGACGACCGTGTCCGCTTGTGGGAGGCCGAACACACGTCATCGCGCTCGGAGCAACCGCCGAGGTCCTTCGACCTCTACCCGCAGGACGTCGCCCGGTTCGGCAAGACGCTTCTGGTGCTGTCAACGTCGTGGCTGCGCAAGGTGGAGGTGTGGGCGCTGGGAGACCGGCTCCGTCGAGTGGCAGCCGAAGAAGTCGAACCGCGAAGCCTGGCCGCGCTCAGCCACGAGGAGCCGTTGCTCGTCACGTTGCACGCGGGGAGCCTCAAGGTCTTCGACATCGGGGAGTCCGACCTCAGGCTGCGGACGTCGACCGGTGACGCACTGGTCAGGCGCCCCGTGGACCTCGCGGTGAGCACCGACGTTTCCGGCGGTGTCGTGGTCGGTGTGCTGAGCCGATACCGGGAACTGCGCCGGCTGCGGTACGACGGATCGGCGTGGTCGTTCGGACGAGAGCCGGCCGACGTGGGCTCGGACAGCCGGTTGCTGCCGTACCGGCTCGGCGGCCAGGCGCGGTTCTTGCTGGTGGGCCACCGACCGGACATCCGTCGTCCCGGCCTGCGCTCGGTGGACCTCGGCATCGAAGCGGACGTGTCCGCCGCTGATCTGGGGTACGCCGGGGACGTCCCCGTGGCCGCCCTCGCCGATGGGCGGGCGGTCCACCTCGTCGCGCTGGCCGAGGACCGCCCTCGCCCTTGGGCTGGACCGATCGCGGCCGACACGCCGGCGAACGCGGTCGTCGCGGTGGCGTTCCCGCAGGTCGATCAGGCGTTGGTGGCGGTCACCACCCGGAGCGGGGTGGTGCGGGTGTGGGTGTGCCGTGAGGGGCAGTCGGCACGGCAGGTCGCCACGATCGAGCCGGGGGCCGTGGTCCACCGGATGGTGTGGACCGACGACCGGCGGCTCGTCGTGTTCTGCGGTGCCGGGGTGTTGCGGTTCTCCGGCTTCTAGTCGTCCTTCTTCGGGGTGTCCTCGGGCGGGTCGAAGGAGGCCGGGAGCTTGCGCAGGTGCTTGTTCATCGAACGGACCAGGAAGAACACCGCGATGAAGAACAGCACCAGGATCAGCAGGCCCAGCGGGGAGGACTTGCCGAAGTCCTCCTGCTGACCGCCGGGGTCCTTGGTGGTCGAGGGCTGTACCAGCACCATCGCCGTCGTCTGGTCCCAGGGGACCGGGTTCACGCCGTCACCTTTTCCCTCACGCCCGCGAACAGGTCGTCCTCGGGCAACGTGCTGTCGACCAGCGACCGCGCCAGCTCGTACTCCTCCGTGGGCCACACCTCGCGCTGCATCTCCAGCGGCACGGCGAACCAGCGGCTGTCGGGGTCGATCTGGGTCGCGTGGGCCTTGAGGGCCTCGTCGCGGACCGGGAAGTAGTCGGCGCACTCGACGCGGGTGGTGACGCGTTCGATCACGTCGGGCTTGTCGGCGTCCCAGCCGGCCAGCCACTCCGCGTACGGGGACTCCTCGCCGCGGGCGATCATGGCCTCGTGGAAGGCCAGCAGCTTGGCCCGGGAGAAGCCGTGCGAGTAGTACAGCTTCAGCGGCTGCCACGGCTCGCCGGCCTCGGGGTACATGTCCGGGTCGCCGGCCGCGTCCCAGGCCGCCACCGACACCTCGTGGCAGCGGATGTGGTCGGGGTGCGGGTAGCCGCCGTTCTCGTCGTAGGTGACGATCACGTGCGGGCGGAACTCGCGGATCACCTTGACCAGCGGCGGGACGGACTCCTCCAGCGGGGTCAGGGCGAAGCAGCCCTCCGGCAGTGGCGGCAGCGGGTCGCCCTCGGGCAGGCCCGAGTCGACGAAGCCCAGCCAGCGGTGCTGGATGCCGAGGATCTCGGCGGCCCGCGCCATCTCCGCGCGCCGCACCTCGCCCATGTTCTCCAGGACGTCCGCACGGTCGGCGAGCTTGGGGTTGAGGATGCTGCCGGCTTCACCACCGGTGCAGGTCACGACCATGACCTCGTGGCCCTCGGCGACGTAGCGCGCCATCGTCGCGGCACCCTTGCTCGACTCGTCGTCGGGGTGCGCGTGCACCGCCATCAGGCGCAGCTTCTCAACCATGACGGTGGTGTTCCTCCCTTGGGCCCTGCTCGACTGGGGCGGATCGGCCCCTGCGACACTCAACGCGGTGGTCGAGGGCCATTGTTCCCCACGGGCAGGAAGGCGTTGGCAAGTGGCACTGCCGGAAGGCCGGTACGGCAAACCCCGCCGTGCCCTGCCCACGTGGGCGCGGTGGTCACTGCCCGTAGTCGCCGTCCTGGTGGGGGCCGTGGTGGCGTGGGTCGGGTACCGCAACCTCGGCACCAAGCCGGTGGAGGCCAAGCAGACCGCGTTCCGGGTGCTGGACGCGGGTTCGGTGGAGATCACCTTCGAGGTCGTGCGGGAGACGCCGGAGAAGCCGGTGGTGTGCATCGTCCGCGCCCGCTCCGACGACGGCGACGAGGCCGGCCGGAGAGAGGTTCTGGTGCCGCCTGGCGCCACCCGGGTCTACCCCAAGGCGGTGCTCCGGACGTCGAAAGAGGCGACGACCGGAGAGGTGTTCGGCTGCTCCTACCAGGTTCCGCCTTACCTGTCCACGAGGTAGCGGCCAAGCGGGTGATCTGCGGGTTTAGCGGCCCGATCCGGAACAAAACGCCGTCGCTGAACGTTGTAGACGTGTTACTCTGGCCTTTCAGCACGGCCCCGACGCGGGCCGTGTTTTTCCGTTCCGGGCGCGTGCGCCCGGGAACTGCCAGCCCACGCCGTGGGCCGGAGCAAGACGAGGAGTTGGTGACCGTGAGCGACACTGAGGTGACCTGGCTGACCCAGGAGGCCTACGACCGGCTCAAGGCTGAGCTGGACGAGATGATCGAGAATCGCCCGGTCATTGCTGCGGAGATCAACGCCCGCCGCGAGGAGGGCGACCTCCGCGAGAACGGCGGCTACCACGCGGCCCGCGAGGAGCAGGGCAAGCAGGAGGCGCGCATCCGCCAGCTCCAGGAGCTGCTGCGCGTCGCGAAGGTCGGCGAGGCGCCCACCGTCTCCGGTGTGGCAGCCCCCGGCATGGTGCTCACCGTCCGTTACGAGGGCGACGACGAGACCGAGGACTTCCTGCTGGCCACCCGCGAGGAAGGCGCCCACGGGTCGCTGGAGGTCTACTCCCCGTCGTCCCCGCTGGGCAAGGCCTTGAACGGGGCCAAGGAGGGCGAGACCCGGGAGTACGAGCTGCCCAACGGCAGCACGATGAAGGTGACGCTGATCAAGGCGGTGCCGTACTCCGGCTGACACCCACGACATCGAGAGGGGCGGCCACCAGGCGGGTGGCCGCCCCTTCTGCTGTGTGACGGGGTGGCTGTGGTGCTCGGGGTGGCTGTGATGCTCGGGGTGGCTGTGATGCTCGGGGTGGCTGTGATGCTCGGGGTGGCTGTGGTTGGCCGGTTGGGGCTTCGGCGGAGGCTCGGGTCCGGCGGCCGGCTTCGGTTGGGGCTTGGGCGGCGGTCGTCACCTGACTGTGGGGTCGGCGGTTGGGTGGTTAGCTTGCGGTGGGTGTCCCCGCCCACCGCCCCCGCCAAGCCGCCCTGGCACAAGCCTCCAAGAGCACCCGCCTTCGGCGGGCCGCCTGCGGCGGCCGGCACGGCCGGCTTTGCCGGGCCGTGCGTCGCGCGCGCAGCGCGCTGGGGCGGGCAGCGCCGGGCCGTGCGTCGAGCGCGCGGGGGCGCGCAGCGCCGGGCTTGTGCCCAGGGTGGCCTGGCGGGGGTGGTGGGTGGGGACACCCGACGCACCCCGACCACCAAACCCGGCCGCCCTACAGCACCTGCTCCAACAACGGCCGCACCCGAGGCGGCACAGGGGTCGACAGGGCGATCGACGTCGACAGCCGCTGCACCCCCGGCACGTCCACCACCTCGTCGATCACCCGTTGCAGGTCGGCGTTCGACCGGGCCACCATCCGCACGAAAAGATCACCCTGTCCGGTGGTCGCGTGCACCTCGCACACCTCGTTGATCGCCGCCAGCCCGTCCGACACCTCCTGGCGCTGCCCCTGCGCGATCTCCAGCACCGCGAACGCCGTCAGCCCGTACCCCATCGCCGCCAGGTCCAGCGCCGGCGGGAACCCCGTCAGCACGCCCCGCGCGACCAGCCGGTCCAAGCGCGCCTGCACCGTCCCCCGTGCCACGCCCAGCCGCCGCGAGCACTCCAGGACCCCCAGCCTGGGCTCGTCGGTCAAGAGCAACAACAACCGGGCGTCCAAGGCGTCCAGGACCTGGTCAGAGTGTTCAGCTTGCCCGTCGGAAACCATAGATCACTGTACAACCTGCACAGCAAAAAACGACACTGTTGCTCACCCTGCCCAACGCCGCACATGCTGTGAGCCATGACGCAGCAGCTTGACGACGTGAGCTACGACCAGCTCCGCCAACTCGTGGGCCTGGTCGACTACGACGGGACGCGCGATCCGTTCCCCGTGCGCTCCATGGACGCCGTGGTCTTCGTGGTCGGCAACGCGACCCAGACCGCGTGGTTCTACCAGGTCGCCTTCGGGATGCAGCTCGTCGCGTACGCCGGGCCCGAGACGGGGCAGCGGGACCACAAGTCCTTCGTGCTCAAGTCCGGTTCGGCGCGGTTCGTGATCAACGGTGGGGTGCAGCCGGACAGCGCGCTGCTCGACCACCACCGCAAGCACGGTGACGGCGTCGTGGACCTCGCGCTGGAGGTCGAGGACGTCGACCGGTGCATCGACCACGCCCGCAAGCAGGGCGCCACGGTCCTCGTCGAGCCCCACGACGTCGAGGACGAGCACGGCGTGGTGCGCATCGCCGCCATCGCGGCCTACGGCGAGACCCGCCACACGCTCGTCGACCGGTCCCGCTACACCGGTCCGTACCTGCCGGGCTACGTGGCCAAGGAGAGCACCGTCGTCCGACCCGAGGGCGCGCCGAAGCGGCTGTTCCAGGCGGTCGACCACTGCGTGGGCAACGTCGAGCTCGGCAAGATGGACTACTGGGTCGACTGGTACAACCGCGTCATGGGCTTCGTGAACATGGCGGAGTTCATCGGCGACGACATCGCCACCGACTACTCGGCGCTCATGAGCAAGGTGGTGTCCAACGGCAACCACCGCGTGAAGTTCCCGCTGAACGAGCCGGCGATCGCGAAGCGCAAGTCGCAGATCGACGAGTACCTGGAGTTCTACTCGGGCGCGGGCGTGCAGCACATCGCGCTCGCCACCAACGACATCGTCGCCACGCTGACCGCCATGCGCGCGGCCGGCGTCGAGTTCCTGGAGACCCCGGACTCGTACTACGACGACCCGGAGCTGCGGGCCCGCATCGGCGAGGTGCGCGTGCCGATCGAGGTGCTCAAGGAGCACCGCATCCTGGTCGACCGGGATGAGGACGGCTACCTGCTCCAGATCTTCACGAAGCCGATCGGCGACCGGCCGACCGTCTTCTACGAGCTCATCGAGCGCCACGGCTCGCTGGGCTTCGGCAAGGGCAACTTCAAGGCCCTGTTCGAGGCCATCGAGCGCGAGCAGGAGCGTCGGGGCAACCTCTGACGACACCCGCGCGAAGGGCCGGTCCGCCACCAGCGGGCCGGCCCTTTTCTGTGGGAACCCTGAGAGGTGCGCTCCAGGCACGTCCGGACCGGTACCCTCGGTGCGGGGGTTTGCACGGATTTCACCTGGGGAGGTGGCATGGCACTCGCGGGACGCGTCACCGCGGTGCTGCCGCTCGTCGGCGCGGTAGCCACGGCCGTGGCGCTGACCGGCGCGGCGTTCTTCAC
Source organism: Saccharothrix variisporea (assembly GCF_003634995.1). GTDB lineage: Bacteria > Actinomycetota > Actinomycetes > Mycobacteriales > Pseudonocardiaceae > Actinosynnema > Actinosynnema variisporeum. The sequence goes on from NZ_RBXR01000001.1 coordinate 4,446,536, forward strand.
CGTGGCGCACGCGGGCTGCGCCGAGACCGGCCGGTTCGTCGAGCACGAAGGCGTCGTCAAGTTCGAGGGCGGCTGCATGGACGGGCAGGACCTGCCCACCGTGCCGAAGGTCGAGAACGCCCGGTACGACGTCACGCCCTGAGCTCGTTCACCAGTCCCCGCAGCCACGGCTCGCGGATCGCCGGTTCCTCGCACAGCACCGCCACCAGCTGCTTCCTGCGCTGCCGTCCGGCTTCCACCACGGCCAGGGCTTCGGCCAGCGCGGCACGCGTGCGCTCGTCGTGACGGGGCCGGGCGACGGACTCGTCCGCCCACCGGGTCGACGGGAACGACCTGGTGAGCTTGGGCTGGCGGTCGCCGAACCAGCCCCAGACACCCCAGTCCAGGGACACGTTCCGGATCGCGCTCGCGGGCAGGTCGGCCGTCCACTCGGCGTGCTGGTGCCAGCGCCACGTCTTGGGGCTGGTCTTGCGCCGGCGGGTGATGCCGATGAACCGCAGGCGGCGGCGGACGACGTCCCACGCGACCCGCTCGTCCTCGATCCAGTCGCGCAGCACGCGGTGGAGGTTGGTGTAGGTGCTGCCTTCGTGGACCAGGTCCACGAACGCCGTCGGGCGGCCCGTGGCCAGGGCGTGCGGTGAGACGCCCAGTGCGGTGAGGTTGGCGCGGAGTTGGGGCAGTTCGGCGTCGGTGATGCGGTACGAGCCGAACACCGACAGCGGCACCTGGTGCAGCCGGTCCCGCCACGACGTGTGCTCCAGGGCCCCGCTGAGCAGGTCGAACACGCTGTCGGCGGAGCGGCCGACGAAGCGCAGGTCGCTGTCGCCGGACCGGGCGAGGACGAGTCCGGCGCACTCGACCAGGTCGTCGAGGTACCACAGGTCGGGCGGCGGGGTGTCCTCCAGCAGCGTCCCGAGGCGGTCGGGGCGCACGAGGTCCCAGCGGAACGGGCGGTGGGGTTCCGGCACGTCCTCAGACAACCATGCCGGGCCAAGCGGATTTCGGCGATAGTGGACGCATGTGTCGGAACATCCGGGTGCTGCACAACTTCGAGCCGCCCGCCACCGAGGACGAGATCCGCGCCGCCGCCGTCCAGTACGTGCGCAAGGTCAGCGGCTCGACCCACCCGTCCGCGGCCAACCAGGAAGCGTTCGACCTCGCGGTCGAGGCGGTGGCCGAGGCGACCAGGGTGCTGCTCGAGTCCCTGGTCACCAAGGCACCTCCGCGCGACCGCGAGGTCGAGGCCGCCAAGGCCAAGGAACGCGCCGCCGCTCGGTATGGGACTTCTTGAGCTTCACGCAACGCTTCGCGCTCTCAAGATCAAAAGATCAAAAGATGAAAAGATGAAAAGCGGCGCTCGCCGCGCGGCAGGCCGCCAGCGGGGGGGGTGAAGGGCGTCGGTTCCCCCGCCGTATGGCCTGGCGGAGCCAACCACGTTTTCCAGGGGTTGCCGCTAAAACTTTTGCTCGTTCCTCGCAAAACTTTCGGCTGCAACCCCTGGAAAACGTGGTAGCCCTTCGGGCAGGCCATACGGCGGGGGAACCGAGGCCCTCCACCTGTGGTGGTCACCACCGTAGACAGCGCGCTGCGCGCGCCGGAAAGCTGAGTGCTGCGCGTGCGGAAAGCGTTAGTCCAGGGCTGCGACCAGGTCAGTTACCAAGTCCTCGCCGGACTCGATGCCGACCGACACGCGGACCAGGTCGGCGGGTACCTCCAGCATTGAGCCCGCCGTGCTGGCGTGGGTCATCTTGCCGGGGTGCTCGATCAGCGACTCCACGCCGCCGAGCGACTCGGCCAGCGTGAACAGCTTGGTGCGCGAGCACACCCGCAGTGCTGCCTCCTCGCCGCCCTCGACGGTGAACGAGATCATGCCGCCGAAGCGCTTCATCTGCTTTGCCGCGACCTCGTGGCCGGGGTGGTCGGGCAGGCCCGGGTACAGCACGGACGTCACGCGCGGGTGGCGCAGGAGGGCCTGCACGACCAACTCGGCGTTGTCCGAGTGCTTCTCCATGCGCACTTCGAGGGTTTTGATGCCGCGCAGTGTCAGCCACGCGTCGAACGGGCCGGGCACCGCGCCCGCGCCGTTCTGGAGGAAGCCGAAGGCCGCGTCCAGCTCGTCGTCCGAGGTCACGAGGATGCCGCCGACGACGTCGGAGTGGCCGCCGACGTACTTGGTGGTCGAGTGCAGCACCACGTCCGCGCCCAGGGCGAGCGGGCTCTGGAGGTAGGGCGAGGCGAAGGTGTTGTCCACGACCAGGCGTGCGCCCGCCGAGTGCGCGACCTGCGCGAGCAGCGGGATGTCGGCGATGTTGAGCAGCGGGTTGGTGGGCGTCTCGACCCACACGACCTTCGTGTTCGGCCGGATCGCCGCGCGCACCGCGTCCACGTCGGACAGGGGCACGGGGGTGTGCTCGACGCCCCACAGGCTGAGCACCTTGTCGATCAGGCGGAACGTGCCGCCGTAGGCGTCGTTCGGGATGACGACGTGGTCGCCCGGCCGGCACAGGGCGCGCAGCGCGGTGTCGGTGGCGGCCATGCCGGAGGCGAAGGCGCGGCCGTGCCGACCGCCTTCGAGCGCCGCCATGCACTCCTCGAGCGCCGCGCGGGTGGGGTTGCCGGTCCGCGAGTACTCGAAGCCGCCGCGCAGGCCGCCGACGCCGTCCTGGGCGTAGGTGGACGTGGCGTGGATCGGGACGATGACCGAGCCGGTCGTCGGGTCCGGTTCCTGGCCCGCGTGGATTGCCCTGGTCGCGAAACCGTAGGGGGCGAAGTCCGTCATGAGCACAAGGGTACGACCGGGTGAAACGGAACCGCCCGCTGGCCTAATGGGCCAACGGGCGGTGTCCGGACGGGTCTCAGCTCACCACTGCTGCGGCGGCTGCTGGCCGTAGGGGTTCTGCTGCGGCTGGCCGTACGGGTTCTGCTGGCCGTACGGGTTCTGCTGGGGCTGGCCGTAGGACTGCTGGCCCGGGTACCCGCCGCCCGGCATGCCGGTCTCCGGCGCGTTCACGACGATGGTGCCCATGATCTTGTCGGCCCACGTCTGCTTCTTCGGCTCCCACAGCGGCGCGAAGTAACCCGCGTAGCAGGGGATGCCGTCCACGATGTGGCACAGGTTGCGCACGAACGCGTTGCCGAAGCCGACCGGCTGCATGGTCTCTTCCTTGACCAGCTTGATCTTCGCGATCTTCTTGCCGAACGACTGGCCGGTGGTGCCCGCCAGGTACAGCGAGTTGTAGATCACGAACGCCAGGAACGCCAGGTAGCCGACGCCGGCGAGCAGGAACAGGATCGTCGCGTCGCCGGTGGCGATGCCGATCAAGTAGAGGACCAGGATCACGAGGCCCGGCGCCACGTTGTCGATCAGGCCGGCGACCAGGCGGGAGCCCCACTCGGCGTAGCCGGTGGGCGGGACCGCGTACGCGGGCTGGCCGTAGCCGGGCTGCGCACCCCACGCCTGCTGCTGGGGCTGGCCGTACGGGTTGGCCTGCGGCTGGCCGTACGGGTTCTGCTGCGGCTGGCCGTAGGGGTTGGACTGCGGCTGCTGCTGGCCGTACGGGTTGGGCTGCTGCGGCTGGCCGTACGGGTTGGACTGCGGCTGGCCGTACGCCGGCGGCTGCGGCGGCTGCCCGTACTGGCCGGGCTGCTGCTGGGGCTGGCCGTACGGGTTGGGCTGCTGCGCCGGGAACCCGCCCGACCCGGGCGGCTGCTGCGCCGGGAAGCCACCCGACGCCGACGGCGGCTGCTGCTGGGTCGCGCTCGGCGGCACGACCTGCGTGGCGTCCGGGTTCACCGCCTGCTGCGGGCCGGACGAGGGCACCACCTGGGTGGCCTCCGGGGGCGGGAACGCAGGGGACGAGCCGCCGCTCGGCACGACCTGCGTCGCGTCGGCGTTCGGGGGCTGGGCACCCTGCCCCTGCTCCTGCTGGTTGTGACCGCCGAATTGCTGGTTCCCTGGCGGCTGAGGAGCGTTCATCGGAGTTTCCAACCCCCTTGGCGTGGGCCGTAGGCGTATGAGTCGGTGGCCAACGCTAGCGGATGCGCTCGCGTCGGCCACCGGCAACCGGTGAACGTGTCGTTATCAGCGTCCGGCCAGGAAGCCCAGGATGTCCTGGCGGGTCACGACGCCGGCGGGCTTGCCGTCGTCGAGCACCAGGGCGCCGTCGGCCGCCGACAGCGCCGTCATGGCCGCGCTGATCGACTCGCCGGACCCGATGGTGGGCAGCTTGACCGACATGTGCGCGTCGAGGCGGTCGGTGAGCTGGGCCTTCCCGGTGAACAGGGCGTCGAGCAGGTCGCGCTCGTTGACCGCGCCCGCCACCTCGGCCGCCATGACCGGCGGCTCGGCGTTGACCACGGGCATCTGGGACACGCCGTACTCGCGCATGATCTGCACGGCCTCGGCGACGGTCTCGTTCGGGTGACCGTGCACCAGGTCGGGCATGGTGCCGTCCTTGCGCCGCAGCACGTCGCCGACGGTCGCGCCGGAGGTGTCGGGCGACAGGAAGCCGTACTGGGCCATCCACTTGTCGTTGAACACGCTGGACAGGTAGCCGCGGCCACCGTCGGGCAGCAGCACGACGACCACGTCGTCCTCGGTGAGGCCCTCCGCCACGCGCAGCGCCGCCGCGACGGCCATGCCGCACGAGCCGCCGACCAGCAGGCCCTCCTCGCGGGCCAGGCGGCGGGTCAGGTCGAAGGAGTCCTTGTCGGACACGGCCACGATCTCGTCGCAGACGTTCCGGTCGTAGGCGTCCGGCCAGAAGTCCTCGCCGACGCCCTCGACCAGGTACGGCCGGCCGGTGCCACCGGAGTAGACCGAGCCCTCGGGGTCCGCGCCGACGACCTTGACCCGGCCCTCGGAGACCTCCTTGAGGTAGCGCCCGGTGCCGGAGATGGTGCCGCCGGTGCCGACGCCCGCCACGAAGTGCGTAATCTTGCCCTCGGTCTGCCGCCACAGCTCGGGGCCGGTGCCGTGGTAGTGGCTCGCCGGGTTCTCCGGGTTGGCGTACTGGTTGGGCTTCCACGCGCCGGGGATCTCGCGGACCAGGCGGTCGGACACGTTGTAGTAGGAGTCCGGGTGCTCGGGCGCGACCGCGGTCGGGCACACCACGACCTCGGCGCCGTAGGCCTTGAGCACGTTGCGCTTGTCCACGCTGACCTTGTCCGGGCAGACGAAGACGCACTTGTAGCCCTTCTGCTGGGCCACCAGGGCGAGGCCGACGCCGGTGTTGCCCGACGTGGGCTCGACGATCGTGCCGCCCGGCTTGAGCTCGCCGGAGCGTTCGGCGGCCTCCACCATGCGCAGGGCGATCCGGTCCTTCACGCTGCCGCCGGGGTTCAGGTACTCGACCTTGGCCAGGATGAGCGGCTTGAGCCCCTCGGCGACCTTGTTCAGCTTCACGAGCGGCGTGTTGCCGACCAGGTCCACGACGCTCTCGACGTACTCCACCGCAGGTCCCTTCCCACAACGCGAGATGACTTGCGCAGCGTAACCGCTGCCGGTCGACGCGCGAGCCTCGGCGGTTTGGCGGGTAATCCGGGCGGCTTTGTGGACGATGGCAGTAGGGGGTGGTGATGGTGCGGTGGTGGCGGTTCCTGGCGGTGGCGCTGGGCGCGGTGAGTGGCGTGACAGGACTGGCGTACGGCCTGTTCACGCGGCAGTCCCGGCGGGCGCGGGTGGTCATCGGGGTGCCCGACGCCCCGCCGCCGCGCGCCGACGGCGTGTACGGGGAGGGCGACGGCAAGCCGGTGCGGTTCGCCGTAGTGGGGGACTCGATGGCGGCCGGGCTGGGGGTGGACGACCCCGCCGAGCTGCCCGGGGTGCTGCTGGCGACCGGGTTGGCGGAGGAGCTGGAGCGGCCGGTGCGGCTGGAGACCTACGCCATCAGCGGGTCGACGACCCGGGACCTGTCGGCGCAGGTGGACCGGGTGGTGGCGGACCCGCCGCAGCTGTGCCTGGTGATCATCGGCGCGAACGACGTGACGACCCGGGTGCCGGTCGGGGTGTCGGCGGCGCTGCTGGGGGTGCAGGTGCGGCGGTTGCGGGAGGCCGGGGTGGGCGTGGTCGTGGGGACGTGCCCGGACCTGGGGTCGATCGAGCCGATCGCGCAGCCGCTGCGGTCGGTGGCCCGGGAGTGGAGCCTGCGGTTGGCGCGGGCGCAGCGGCGGGAGGTGCTGGCGGCGGGCGGGGTTCCGGTGGCGCTGGGCGACCTGCTGGGGCGGGAGTTCGTGGCGCGGCGGGACTTCTTCAGCCGGGACCGGTTCCACCCCAGTGCCGCCGGGTACGAGGCGGCGACGTCGGTCCTGTTGGCCCCGTTGGTCGGCGTCCTGCGTCACGAGTGGTGGCCGCGTTGAACAAGCGTTAACTAGGCTGCAAGGCACTCTCTGCGGCGAAACAAAGGAGTTCCGTAATGCCTGAGGCCGTGATCGTCTCCGCAGCCCGGTCGCCCATCGGGCGTGCGGGCAAGGGTTCGCTCAAGGACGTCCGGGCGGACGACCTGACCGTGCAGGTCCTGAAGGCGGCACTGGCGAAGGTGCCGCAGCTGGACCCGAACGACATCGACGACCTGATGCTCGGCTGCGGCCTCCCCGGCGGCGAGCAGGGCTTCAACCTGGGCCGGGTCGTGTCCGTGCTGGCCGGTTTCGACCAGCTGCCCGGCACCACCGTGACCCGCTACTGCGCGTCCAGCGTGCAGACCACCCGCATGGCGCTGCACGCCATCAAGGCGGGCGAGGGTGACGTGTTCATCAGCGCCGGCGTGGAGACCGTGTCCTCGTTCGTGCGCGGCTCGTCGGACTCCTGGCCCGGCACCCACAACCCGGTCTTCGCCGACGCCGAGGCGCGGACCAAGTCGGTCGCGGAGACCGGCGCGTCCGAGTGGGTCGACCCGCGCACCCGCGGCGAGCTGCCCGACATCTACATCGCGATGGGCCAGACCGCCGAGAACCTGGCGCTGGCCAAGGGCATCTCGCGCGAGGAGATGGACCACTTCGGCGTGCGGTCGCAGAACCTGGCGGAGAAGGCCATCGCGAACGGCTTCTGGGCCCGCGAGATCACGCCGATCACCCTGCCCGACGGCACGGTCGTGTCCACCGACGACGGCCCCCGTCCGGGCGTGACCTACGAGGGCGTGGCGGGCCTGAAGCCGGTCTTCCGCCCCGACGGCCGCGTGACGGCGGGCAACTGCTGCCCGCTGAACGACGGCGCCGCGGCCCTGGTGATCATGAGCGACACCAAGGCGAAGGAACTGGGGATCACCCCGCTGGCCCGGATCGTCTCCACCGGCGTGTCCGGCCTGTCCCCGGAGATCATGGGCCTGGGTCCGGTCGAGGCGTCCAAGCGCGCCCTGGCACTCGCGGGCATGTCGATCAACGACATCGACCTGGTCGAGATCAACGAGGCCTTCGCCGCGCAGGTCATCCCGTCCTACCAGGACCTGGGCATCGACCTGGACAAGCTCAACGTCAACGGCGGCGCCATCGCGGTCGGCCACCCGTTCGGCATGACCGGTGCGCGGATCACGACGACGCTGATCAACTCCCTCCAGTTCCACGACAAGCAGTTCGGCCTGGAGACCATGTGCGTCGGCGGCGGCCAGGGCATGGCGATGGTCATCGAGCGGTTGAGCTGACACGCGTCACACTTCGACCCCCGGCGCGTCCTACTTGGTGGTAGGGAGGTCGGGGACATGACGTACGTGTGGTGGCACAGCGGGTACGACTCGCTGTGCCACGCCTTTTCCGCGCACCAGGCTTCGGAGGCCTACTTCGAAGCGGCCTGCACCCACTCGGTGCCACCGGAACACCTGGTCCGACGGCAGGAGGGCACCCTCTGCGTGGCGTGCCTGATCAAGGTGGGCAGCGAACTCCCGGAGGACACCCACCCAGCCCAGTCCTGGCGCGACTGACCCCACGCCTTTCGGCGAAGCCAGCAAGTGGCGGTCCGCGTTGCCGAGCGGCAGTCCGCCTTGCCGAGTGGCAGTCCGCCGGAGAGGACACGACTCAACCTGGGCTTCTTGCTTTTGTCATCCCCGTATGGCCTGCCCGAAGGGCTACCACAGATTTCCCCGGGTGCAGCCGAAAGTTTTTGCGAGGAACGAGCAAAAAGTTTTAGCGGCACCCGGGGAAATCTGTGGTTGGCTCCGCCAGGCCATGCGGGGATGACAAAAGCAAGAAGCCCCCGCCGTTGCAGTTGGTCATCCTTGGCGGCCTGCCCGCCGGCGAGGCGCTTTTCGTCTTTCAAGCTTTTCAAGAGCTTTGAACAGGACGCTTCGCTCTCAACCCGAACGCGCTGGCGCGCTCTCAAGATCAAAAGCGGCTGGGGAGACCACCGATGGGGGGTGAAGGGCGTCGGTTCCCCCACCGTATGGCCTGGCGGAGCCAACCACAGATTTCCCGGGGTGCCGCTAAAACTTTTTGCTCGTTCCTCGCAAAAACTTTCGGCTGCACCCCGGGAAATCTGTGGTAGCCCTTCGGGCAGGCCATACGGTGGGGGAACCGAGGCCCTCCACTTGTGGTGCGACCACTGCGCGCTGCGCGCGCCGAAAAGCACGCGCTGCGCGCGCCGAAAAGCACGCGCTGCGCGCGTCGAAAAGTACGCGGTGCGCGCGTCTGGAAGCGAAAAGCGCCCGGCGGGTGCCGGGCGCTTTTCGGGTCGAGCAGGGGTGGAGGTCAGTCGCGCTGCAAGTAGGACAGCAGGCGGAGGATCTCCAGGTAGAGCCACACCAGCGTGGTCATCAGGCCGAAGGCCGCCCACCACGCCCACTTCGCCGGCACACCCGAGCGGATCATCTCGTTGGCCGCCTCGAAGTCGAGGAGGAAGTTGAACGCCGCGATGCCGATCACCACGAGGCTGAAGACGATCGCCAGGGTGCCGCCGTCGCGCAGGCCCGAGTTGACGCCGAACAGGCTCAGGACCAGGTTGCCGAGCATGAGCACGACCACGCCGACCGTCGCGCCGATGATCCACTTGGTCAGGCGCGGGGTGACGCGGATCGCACCGGTCTTGTAGACCACGAGCATCGCGCCGAACACGCCGAACGTGCCGAGGATCGCCTGCCACGCGATGCCCGGGAACGCGTCCTCGAACACGCCGGTGATGGCGCCGAGGAACAGGCCCTCCGCGACCGCGTACGTCATCACCAGCGGAGCGCTCGGGGTGCGCTTGAAGATGATGACCAGGGACACCACGAGGCCCACGAGCAGGCCGGGGATGACCAGGGCGAACGGCTGGACCGTCCGGGTGAGCACGAGCCAGGCCGCGACCAGGCCCACGACGAGCGTGGTGGCCAGGGTGATCGCGGTCTTGGTGACCACGTCGTCGATCGTGATGGGGCGCTCGCCGGTGGTCGGCGGCGCCTGGTAGCCGTACGGCTGGGCGCCGTACTGCTGTTGCTGGCCGAAGCCTGCGTAGCTCCCGTAACCGCCGCCGGTCGGCAGGTTGCGGAACGCGGGGTTGCTGGTGGTACGCACCTCGTCCTCCTGTGGCGTTTCGACGCCGTCACGGGGTTCAACGACCACACGAGTCGATCGGTTCCCGTCGGTAAAAGCGACTTTACCCGGGCTGTCGATCTCACCTCCACAGCCCACGCTGCGGAGCGTAGTCGCCAACCCCACCCCCCTGGTGGCTTGTCCGTCCGACCGCGGAGCCGTAAGGCTCTCCCCCGGCGTAGTTCGTCCCGACGACGTGCCCGAGGGGTCAGGTTCAGACATGGGGTGGAGACGACTCGCCGGCGCGGTTCTCGCGGCCGGTGTGGCTTTGCTCGCCGTGCCCGCGGTGTCCGACGCGCAGGTGCAGGAGGGCATCGGGCACACCACGCCCGCCCAGGGCTACCGCGGCAAGCCGGGCACCACGGACTGGCTGGGCTCCTACATCTGGCAGGGCAAGCAGGTGTGGTGCGTCCAGTACTCCTTCCTCGCGCCCGACAGCAGCGTGCAGTACCAGGAGGGCGACGAGCTGCGGACCAAGGCCGGTGTGCCGCTGGCCCCGGACATCGCCGCCAACATCTCCTACCTGCTGCTGCGCTACTCGACCACGAACTCGCCGGACGAGTCGGCGGCTCTGGCGCACCTGCTGCACTCGTGGACGTCGTTCGAGCACGGCGGCCTGTCGCTGAGCCCGGACAGCGACTACCGCACGATCGCCTACAACGAGCAGTTCCACTACGACAACCTGCCGCAGAGCGCCCGGGAGGCGGTGGACCGGATCCGCAAGGACGCCGAGACCAACCGCGGCCCGTGGACGGCGAAGGTCACCGCCCCGACCGACGAGCAGCTGATCGGCTCGCCGGGCACGTGGAAGGTCGACGTCGCCAAGCCGGACGGCGCGCAGGTCGGCGGGGTCCCGGTGACCGTGGAGCTGAAGGACGCCACCCTGGAGAGCGGGCAGACCACCGGCGAGCTGAAGACCGCGCTGGACGGCGGGCCGCTGGCCGTGAAGGTCGTGCCGACCGGGCCGAAGCCGTCGGTCGTGGTGCGGCTGGACAGCCCGGCGGACAAGCCGGTGGTGCACATCCCGGCCCAGGAGAACATGCAGCGGATCGTCACCACGGGTGGTGAGAAGAAGCTCACCGCCGAGGCCTCCACCACGGCCAAGACCCCGCCCGGTGTGGTGAAGATCGCCAAGACCGACGCCGAGACGGGCAAGGGCATCGCGGGCGTGGCGCTGCGGGTCACCGCGGCGGACGGCAAGCCCGCGCTCAAGCAGGACGACGCCGAGCTGACCGGCCCGGACGGCAAGCCGCTGGTCCTCCAGACCGGTGACGACGGCACCGCGACCGTGCCCGACCTGCGCACGCCGCAGGAGGTGTGCGTGGTCGAGGTGGCCGCCGCCAAGGGTTACGAGGAGTCCTTCGACCCGAACGCGCCGCCCAAGGCGTGCGGGAAGGTCGAGCCGGGGCAGACGCTGGCGCTGGCGGTGACGAACAAGCCGAACAAGCCGGTGGTGCCGATCACCATCCCGGCCGGGTCGGAGGGCGCGGGCGTGACCGCCAAGGCCGCCTTCACCACCGAGGTGGGCACCGGTTCGCTGGTCGGCTTCGGCGGCGGGGTGGTGGTCCTCGGCGCGCTGGCCGGGTGGCTGGTGCGGCGGCGACTGGTGGCAGCGAGGTCGTGACCGACGGGGTGTCCGGTGGCCGGCCGCTCGTGAAGGCGTTGCTGACCGGCGCGGTGGTGGCCGGGGTGCTGGCGGGGGCCGTGGTGGTGTTCTCGCCGTCCGCCGAGGTGGTCGCCGGGGTCGCTGAGCCCGGCGATGCGGTGGTGCCGTTCCCGTTGGGTGACAGCCTGAGCGGTGGCCGGGGGGTGGACCTGGCCGGGCTGCCCGGTGGGGCGAACCCGCCGGCGTCGCCGACGACCCCGACCACGTCCGTGGAAGCGCCGCCGCCCGTCCAGGCGCCCGGGACGGTCCGGTTGCCCGAGGGCGGGTTGGCCGCGCTCGTGCGCAAGGAGGTCACCGCCGAGGGTGTGCTGCCGATCCCCGAAGGCGTCGGCGAGGCGACCTGGTGGGGTGTGGAGCTGGGTGCCGCCGAAGGGGCGACCGTGCTCGCCGGGCACGTGAACTGGAAGGGCGTCACCGGGCCGTTCGACGAGCTGTGGCGGTCCGCGCCGGGGCAGGAGGTCTCGGTCGTGGACACCACGGGCAAGGTCTTCAGGTACTCCGTCAGCCAGGTGCACACCGTGCGGAAGGACGAACTGCCCGCGCGGGCCGTCGAGCTGTTCGGGCCGCGCGGCGGGCACCGGTTGGTGCTGGTGACCTGCGGCGGGCGGTGGGTCGGCGGCGCGCAGGGGTACGAGGAGAACCAGGTGGTCGTCGCCACGCCGGTCACGTAGACGCAACCACTGGATACCCGGAGTCGTCTTGATGGTGTGAAACGCAGGGGTTTCGTCACGACGTCGGTGGCGCTCGCGCTGACCTTGGCCGTGCTCGCCGTGCTGGGGGCGCGTGAGGAGGCCCCGCGCAGCGACCCCGGGGAGCTGGCGGCACCCCTGCCGATCGCCCCGCGCTCACCCTCCCCGTCGAGCGGGCCGACGCCCACGGTGCCCGCGCCGGCGTCGCCACCGAAGTGGATGCGGAAGGTGCAGCCGGGCGAGAAGCCACCGCAGTTCGTCCTGTTCTCGTTCGACGGGGCCGCGTCCAAGGCGCACTGGGACCGGATCATGCCCCTGTCCCAGCGGGTGAACGCGCACGTCACCGGCCTGCTGTCGGGCGTCTACCTGATCCCGGACGCCGGGGGCTCCTCCTACACCGGGCCGGGGCACCGGGCGGGGTACTCGTCCATCGGGTTCGGCGGGTCGTACGAGGACGTGACCGCGCGGATCAAGTACCTCAACGACGCCATCGACGCCGGCCACGAGATCGGGACCCACTACAACGGCCACTACTGCCAGGGCGACGAGCCCAGCGTGGGCCGGTGGACCACCGACGAGTGGAGCCGGGAGCTGGACCAGTTCTTCGCCGTGGTGGACAAGGCGCGGGACCAGGGGTTCAAGCTCGACCCGGCGGCCGTGCGCGGCGGGCGGACGCCGTGCCTGGAGGGCGACTGGGGGCAGGCGTTCCCGGCGATGCGCGGGCACGGCCTGGTGTACGACACGAGCCACGTGAGCCTCGGCGTGGCGTGGCCTTCGGTGCAGAACGGGATGTGGGAGTTCCCGATGCCGGAGGTCCGCGTGCCCGCGCTGGGCAAGCAGGTCGTGATGATGGACTTCAACCTCTGGTACGCGCTGAACGGGGCCAAGGACGACCCGGGGCCGCCGGGCGAGTTCACGCAGGTCGTGCTGGACACGTACCGGTCGGTGTACCAGGCGGCGTTCAACGGCAACCGCGCGCCGATGGTGGTGGGCAACCACTTCAACGAGTGGGCCGGTGGCGCGTTCAGCGCGGCGGTGGAGAAGTTCATGGAGGAGGTGTGCGTGCGGGAGGAGACCGTGTGCGCCACCTACACCGAGGTCATCCAGTGGATGCAGCTGCAGGACCCCGTTGTGCTGGAACAACTCCGGCGGATGCCTCCCGCACGCAACTAGGGATCAGCCGTCCGTGCTGAGGATCCGGTCGTCCGTGGCGGCAGGGGTGCCGCGGCCGTCCCGGTTGGAGGTGCCGATCCACAGCGTCCCGTCCGGGGCGGGCGCCACCGCGCGGACGCGGCCGTAGCCGGTGAACAGGGAGACCGGCGTGCCGAGGGTGGTGCCGCTGACCGGGATCTTCCACACCCGGCGGCCGGTGACCGCGCCGAGGTAGAGGGCGTCCTTGTAGAAGCCGATGCCGGTCGGTCCGGCCTGGGACGTGGGCCAGGTCTTCACCGGGTCCACGAACCGGCTGTCCCCGCAGGTGCCCTCGCAGGTGGGCCAGCCGTAGTTCTTGCCGGGCTGGATCCAGTTCAGCTCGTCGGTCTGGTTCTGGCCGAACTCGGTGGCGTACGTGCGGCCGCCGGCCCACGTGATGCCCTGCGGGTTGCGGTGGCCGAGGGTGTAGACGCGGCTGTTGAACGGGTTGCCGGGCGCGGGCGCGCCGGTGGTGGTGAACCGGAGGACCTTGCCGCCCAACGAGTTCACGTTCTGGGCGTTGCCGGTGACGCCGGCGTCGCCGGTGGTGGCCCACAGGTAGCCGTCCGGGCCGAACTCCAGGCCGCCGCCGTTGTGGATGCGGGCCTTGGGGATGCCGGTGACGATCGGTTCCACGGCCCCGCCCAGGCGGACGCGGGCGATCCGGTTGTCGGAGGCGGCGGTGAAGTAGACGTAGACGGTGTTGTCGGTGGCGAACGTCGGCGACACGGCCAGGCCGAGCAGGCCGCCCTCGCCGCCGGGCACGGCTTCGGCCACCGTGTGCACGGTGGTCACCGTCGTGCCGGTGATCTTCTTGATCCTCTTGGTGTCGCGTTCGGTGAAGATGCCGCTGCCGTCGGGCAGGAACTCGATGTCCCACGGGACGGCCTGGCCCGACGCGACCGTCCGCACGGCGGCGGCCGTCGGCTCGGCGTGCGCGGGACCGACCGCGGCGACGAGAGCGGCGACCGAAAGCACCGCACCTAGACGAGCACGCATGTGCGCTCCTCCGTAGTCCGCACTGGCTCGGCGGCGGAACTCGGCGGCTCGCTCCGATGCAACCACAGCCGGCCGAGACCGGCAACATTCATCGGAGGACTGATCCACTTGCAGGTTGGACAACCGTCCTTACGATCTAGCGCGAGGCGCTCCGGACGCTCTACCGTGGGAATCCGCCGCCGCGCCCTCACGACGATTGCGAGGAGACGCGCCATGCAGGACAACGCACCGAAGCGCACGTGGGTCAAGCCGGACTTCGTCGACGTCGACACCCCGATGGAAGTCACCGCCTACGCGGCCCGGTCCTGACTCCCCGCCGTGGCTCCGGGTCGCCGCCACCGGGGTCACGCGGAGCCTTTGGAGGCGCAAGCGATGTCCGATGCTTGGTCGGCCGAGGAGTTCACCGCGCGGCTGCGCGAGCTTCGCACTCGGTACTGGGACTCCCACCCGTTCCACCTGCGGATGCACGCGGGCACGCTCACCAAGGACGAGCTGCGGTCGTGGGCGGCGAACCGGTGGTACTACCAGCGCTGCATCCCGCGCAAGGACGCGGCGATCCTCGCCAACTGCCCGGACCCCGACGTCCGGCGGGTGTGGCGCGAGCGGATCGTCTGGCACGACGGGACGAAACCCGGCGAGGGCGGCGCGGAGAACTGGCTGCGGATGGCCGAAGCGCTGGGCCTGTCCCGGGACGAGGTGCTCGACGAGCGGCACGTGCTGCCCGGCGTGCGGTTCGCGGTGGACGCCTACGTCACCTTCGCCCGCACCAGGCCGTGGGTCGAGGCGGTGGCGTCCGGCCTGACCGAGATGTTCTCGCACGGCCTGATGTCCCGGCGGTTGGCGGACATGCGGGCGCGGTACCCCTGGATCGCCGAGGAGGGCTTCGCCTACTTCACCGCGCGGCTGGCCGTCGTCTCGGGTGAAGGACGGTCCACATTGGACCTGGTGGTGCGCAACTGCCCCACCAGGGAGCGGCAGGAGGCGGCGGTGGCCGCCTTGGCGTTCAAGTGCGACGTGCTGCGGGCGATCCTCGACACCGTCGACTACTACTCGGGGACGAGACCATGAGCGACCTCTTCACCACGCCGAGGCTCGGCAAGGGCGTGAAGACGGCTTACGACCAGACCAGGGGCAGCCACGTCGTGCTGTTCCCGGAAGGCGTGCTGGTGCTCAACGAGACCGCCGCCGCCGTCGTGGGCATGTGCGACGGCCGCACCACCATCGCGGAGATGGCGGAGAAGCTGGCCGAGGACTTCGACGGCGTGCGCGTGGACGACGTGGCCGAGCTGGTCACCCGGCTGGCCGCGCGGAGGGTGGTGGTGACCGGTGGCTGAACCGCCGTTCGGGCTGCTCGCCGAACTGACCCACCGCTGCCCGCTGCGCTGCGGCTACTGCTCCAACCCGCTGGAACTGGTGCGCCGGGAGGCCGAGCTGTCCACGGCCGAGTGGCGGGACGTGTTCGACCAGGCGCGGGCGTTGGGCGTGCTCCAGTTCCACTTGTCCGGCGGGGAACCGTTGGCGCGCAAGGACTTATCCGAGCTGGCCGCGCACGCGAGCGGGCTGGGGGCGTACGTCAACCTGGTGACCAGCGGGTTGGGGCTGACCGAGGAGCGGTTGGCGTGGGTGGACCACGTCCAGCTGTCGGTGCAGGACGCCGACCCGGCGAACGCCGACCGGATCGCGGGGGTGCGCGGGTTCGCGGCGAAGGTGCGGGCGGCGAAGGTGGTCAAGGACGCCGGGCTGCCGCTGACCGTGAACGTGGTGCTGCACCGGCAGAACCTGGATCGGGTGGCGGAGCTCGTGCGGTTGGCCGAGGAGATGGGCGCGGACCGGCTGGAGCTGGCCAACACCCAGTACTACGGCTGGGCGTTGCGCAACCAGGCGGCGCTGCTGCCGACCCGCGACCAGCTGCGGCGGGCGGACGAGGTCGTGCGGGAGGCGAAGAGCCGGTCGGACCTGGAGATCGTGTACGTGATCGCGGACTACCACGAGGCCCACCCGAAGCCGTGCATGCACGGGTGGGGCGCGCGGCAGCTCACGGTGGCCCCGGACGGCGGTGTCCTGCCGTGCCCGGCGGCGTCGGTCATCGAGGGGTTGGCGGTCGAGAACGTGCGGTCCCGGTCGTTGCGGGAGATCTGGCACGACTCGGTGTCGTTCAACGCCTTCCGCGGTTTCGACTGGATGGGCGAGCCGTGCCGGTCGTGCCCGCGGCGGGAGGTGGACTTCGGCGGGTGCCGGTGCCAGGCCTTCCAACTGACCGGGAACGCCGCCAACACCGACCCGGTGTGCTCGCTGTCCCCGCACCGCGGCCTGGTCGACCTGGCCCTGCGGCAACCGGCGGGTTCGTCGGTGCCCCGGGAGGTGGCGCGGTGAAGGTGGTCCTGCTCGGCACGGCCGCCGGTGGTGGCGTGCCCCAGTGGAACTGCGCGTGCGAGCCGTGCACGAAGGTCAGGCGGGGTGAACTGTCGCCGCGCACCCAGGACGGTCTGGCGGTCAGCGGTGACGGGCGGACGTGGTGGTTGGTGAACGCCTCCCCCGACCTGCGCTTCCAACTCGCCGCCACCCCGTGCCTGCACCCCGGCCCCGGTCCGCGCGACACGCCCGTCGGTGGTGTCCTGCTGACCGATGCCGAACTCGACCACACCTTGGGGCTGCTCACGTTGCGGGGTGCTGAAGGCCTGCGGGTGCACGCGCCGGCGACCGTGCTGCACGCGTTGGCCGGGACGCGGGCGGTGCTGGGCGAGTACGCCGAGTGGCGGTGGCGGCAGGTGGAGCCGGAGCAGACGTTCGTGCTGGCCGGGGGCTTGGAGGTGACGGCGTTCCCGGTGAGCGGCAAGCGTCCGCGGTACGTCGGCGAGTCCATTGTGGAGGGTCACTGGGTGGTGGCTTACCGCCTGCACGACCCGCGCACCGGGGGGATCGTGCTGTACGCGCCGTGCTTGGCGGGGTGGCCGCTGGGGTTCGACGACCTGGTGGCGGAGGCGGATGTGGTGCTGCTGGACGGGACGTTCTACGCGCCTTCGGAGATGGGGGCGGCGACCGGGCGCGGGGGTGGGCAGGCTGCCATGGGGCATCTGCCGATCACGCATACGTTGCCGGAGTTGCGGCGGCATCCGCATGTGCGGCGGGTGTACACGCATCTGAACAACACGAATCCGGTGCTGGATCCGGAGTCGGCCGAGCACGCCAAGTTGCGGGAGGCCGGGGTGGAGGTGCTGCCGGACGGGGCTTTGATCGAAGTCTGATCGGGGGGTTAAACCCACCGCTTCCACCCAGGCGACCGACGACAATCGTCCCCATGACGGATCACGACCTCGTGCGCGGCGCGGCCTCGCGGCTCAGGACTGCCGGGCTCGCGTTCGCGCGGGTGCCGATGTGCTTGATCGGCCTGCCGCTGATCCCGCTCCAGCTCTACACCTACCCGCTGATCCTGGTGACGGTCGGCGTGCCGATGCTCCTCCTCACCACCGCCCTCGCCCGCCGCTACACCACCTTCCACCGCTGGTGGGCCGGGAAGGTCCTGGGCGAGCCGATCCCGCTCCCCTACCGCAAGCCCGCCAACCGCGGCCCGATGACCCGCGTCCGGACCATCGCCACCGACCCCGCCACCTGGCGCGACATGGCCTTCCTGCCCCTCAACGCGATCGTGGGCGTCCTCTGCGGCGTCCTCCCCGTCGCGCTCTGGCTGGGCGGGCTCACCGGGCTCCTCTCGCCGCTGATCTGGCTCGCGGGCGGGACGGACCTGGAGTTCAACGGGCTGGACCCGGCCACGCCGGGCAGCTGGTTCCTGGCACCGCTCCTGGGCGCCCTCTACCTGCTCCTCGCCTGGTGGGCCACCGAACGGATCGTGCGGGTGCACGCGGTGTTCGTGCGCAAGATGCTCGCGCCCAGCGCGACCGAGGCGTTGACGCACCGGGTGCAGGAGCTGGCCGACTCGCGGGCCGACACGGTGGACGCGCAGGCGGCCGAGTTGCGGCGGATCGAGCGGGACCTGCACGACGGGGCGCAGGCCCGGCTCGTCGCGCTCGGGATGAGCCTGGGGATGGCCGAGGAGTTGCTGGCGCGGGACCCGGAGGCGGCGCGGGACCTGTTGTCCGAGGCGCGGCAGTCGTCCTCCCTCGCCCTTGCGGAGCTGCGGGACCTGGTGCGGGGCATCCACCCGCCCGTGCTGGCCGACCGCGGGCTGGAGGGGGCGTTGAAGGCGTTGGCGCTGGCGCACCCGTTGCCGGTCGAGGTGGACGTGGTGCTGCCCGGTCGCCCGGAGGCGCCGGTGGAGTCCGCCGCGTACTTCGCGGTCGCCGAGACGTTGACCAACGTGGCCAAGCACAGCGGCGCGACCAGTGCGTGGGTGCGGGTCCGGCACGAGAACGGGCGGCTCGCGCTGATGATCGGCGACAACGGTCGCGGGGGCGCGGAGCCGACCGAGAACGGCGGACTGCGCGGAATCGAGCGCAGACTGGGCGCGTTTGACGGCACACTCGGCATCGCGAGCCCGATGGGCGGGCCCACGATCGTCACGATGGAGCTGCCGTGCGCGTTGTCCTCGGAGAAGACCTCGTCCTCCTCAGGGACGGCCTGATCCGGCTGCTCCAGGCCTACGACTTCGACGTCGTGGAGGCGGTCGACACCGGTCCCGCCCTGCTCAAGGCCCTCGTCGACCACCGCCCGGACGTGGCGGTGGTCGACGTGCGCCTGCCGCCGACCTTCACCGACGAGGGGTTGCGCGCGGCGATCGAGGCGCGCAAGCAGGTGCCCGGCCTGCCCGTCCTCGTCCTGTCGCAGTACGTGGAGCAGCTCTACGCGCGCGAACTGCTGTCCGACCGGGGTGGCGGTGTCGGCTACCTGCTCAAGGACCGCGTGTCGGACGTCAAGCAGTTCGTGGACGCCATCCGGCGGGTCGCGGCCGGCGGCACCGCGATGGACCCCGAGGTCATCTCCCAACTGCTGACCCGC
Organism: Saccharothrix variisporea; assembly: GCF_003634995.1. Classification (GTDB taxonomy): domain Bacteria; phylum Actinomycetota; class Actinomycetes; order Mycobacteriales; family Pseudonocardiaceae; genus Actinosynnema; species Actinosynnema variisporeum. The sequence goes on from NZ_RBXR01000001.1 coordinate 4,465,526, forward strand.
GGCGACCGCGACCGCCCGCTGACCACCCTCACCCCGCGCGAGCGGGAAGTGCTGGGGCTGATGGCCGAAGGCCGCTCCAACGCCGCGATCGCCGCCCGCATGGTCGTCACGGAGAAAGCGGTCGGCAAACACATCGCCAACATCTTCGGCAAGCTGGGGCTGCCGTTGTCCGAAGACGACAACCGGCGGGTGCTGGCGGTGCTCGCCTATTTGGACCGGCTCTAGTCGTTATTTAGGCTAAGTAGCAAGTTGCTTTCCCAACCGACGCCCGGGGGCCGCACGTGGACACGACAGCCGCACTCGCCGAAGAACTGCTCGACCTCATGTCCCGCCTGTCCCCCTTGGGTGCGACGGTGTTCGGGCTGCCCGGTTACGACCACCTCCTCACCGACCACACGCCGGAGGCCGAGGAATCGTCCCGGGCGAAGGCTGTGGACATCGCCGCCCGCGCCCGCGCGCTCCCGGACACCGACGACCCGGTGACCCGCGCGGTGGTGGTCCAGCAGGCCGAGGCGACCGTGGACCTGATCGACGCGAAGGCCGTCGAGTACACGATCACCGACTCGTTCTTCGCGCCCGCGGGCGAACTGCTCAACGTCATGCCGATGACCGTGGTGAAGACGGCCGAGCAGGAGCAGGACTACCTCAGGCGCCTGGCCGCGATCCCGGCGTTCCTGCGGGTGGTCGGCGAGCGGCAGGTGGCCGGCGCGGCGGCCGGGCGGACCCCGGTGGCGCACCTGCGGGACAACGCCGTCGCCTACCTGGACCGCTACCTGGCGGCGGCGGACGACGCGTTCGCCCGGGTCTCCGGCAGCGACGCCTTCAACGCCGCCCGCGACGAACTGATCGCGGCCGAGGTGCGGCCCGCGTTCGCGGCGTACCGGGACGTGATCGCGGGCCTGGAGGGCCGTCCGCTGGATCGCGTCGGCCTGTGCCGGCTGCCCGAGGGGGAGGCCGTGTACGCGGGCCTGGCGCGGGTGCACACCAGCACCCAGCGCACGCCCAAGGAGCTACACCAGACCGGCCTGGACCTGATGGCGGCCCTGGCCGAGGAGTACGCCGAGATCGGCGAGCGGGTGTTCGGGACGCGGGACGTGCCCACGATCTTCGAGCGGATGCGCACCGACCCGGCGCTGCGGTGGAACTCCGAGGAGGAGCTGATCACGGCCGCGCGCGCGGCCGTCGTGCGCGCCGAGGAGGCCGCGCCGGCGTGGTTCGGGCGCATCCCGTCGAAGCGGTGCCTGGTCGAGCCCGTGCCCGCCGTGGACGCACCGGGTGCCCCGACCGCCTACTACGCGCCGCCGGCGATGGACGGCACGCGCGAGGGGACCTACTACGCCAACACGCACCGGGTGGAGGAGCGGTTCCGGTACCAGGCGGAGGCGATCGCGTTCCACGAGGCCGTGCCGGGCCACCACTTCCAGATCGTGCTGGCGCAGGAGCTGACCGACCTGCCGATGCTGCGCCGGGTCGCCACGGTGACCGGGTACCTGGAGGGCTGGGGCCTGTACTGCGAGCGGCTGGCCGACGAGATGGGCCTGTACTCCGACGACGTGGCCCGGCTCGGCATGCTGGCGATGGATTCGATGCGCGCCGGTCGGCTGGTCGTGGACACCGGGTTGCACGCTCACGGGTGGAGCCGGGCGCAGGCGGTGGCGTACCTGACCGAGAACACGCCGCTGGCGCCGGTGGAGATCGCGTCGGAGGTGGACCGGTACATCGCGGCGCCGGGGCAGGCGCTGTCGTACATGGTGGGCCGGCTGGAGATCCAGCGGATCCGGGCGGCGGCGGAGCAGGCACTGGGCGACCGCTTCGACATCCGGGCCTTCCACGACCTGGTGCTGGGCGGCGGCCCGCTGCCGCTGGCGGTGCTGGACGAGGTCGTGCGCGACTGGGTCTCGGCGCAGGGCTGATCGGCACAGCCGCGCAGGCTGGCACGGCGGAAGGCTCGGCGCAGGCTCGGCACGGCGGGAGGCTCGGCGCGGAGTCAGCGCGGCGGGAGGCTCGGCGGGCGCGGGCGCGGTGCGGCGCGGGCACGGTGCGGCGCGGGCACGGCGGGGCGCGGGCACGGTGCGGCGCGGGCGCGGCGGGGCGCGGGCGCGGCGGGGCGCGGTGCGGGCGCGGCGGCATGGGCTTGGCGGCGGGGCCGGCGGGCGCGGAGTGCGGCGAGGCCGGCGGGCGCGGAGCGCGGTGGCGCGGGCCCGGCGGGGGGCGCGGGGCGGGGCGGGCGATGTGGGGTCGGCGGGGTTGCGGTGGCCGGGTGGGAGTCCCACCCGGCCGGCCGGTGGAAACCGAGCCTTCGACACAAAGCTTGATCACCCGATGATCGGGTGACAACGAAGGTCGCAGCGGACGTGCCCCCGACGGGATTCGAACCCGTACTGTGACTCTTTTAAGGAGCCTGCCTCTACCGGTTGGGCTACGGGGGCAGCGGCGAGCCTAAGCGGTTACCGAGCGTTCGTGGGGCTGGTTCGTCACAAGTCCCCCACACGGCTCAATGCCAACCGTTATTGCGCTCATTCGGGTAATGGACCCACCGCGCTCATCCCGAGTACGACTTCGTGATAAGCGTCACATCCGAGAGCTTGTTCGACGAGTTCATCCCGCAATGCTGCGGTGAAGCCGATACCAAATCCCATTGCGGTAGCCACCAAATACGCGGTTTGCGACAGGTGGCCCACATCCATTTGAACCACCCGGTACGCACGGGAAGTGTCATACCGCCACCGGGTCCGTTCCAACACCGCCGTGTAGGCGAGCACCAACGGCGCCTCACCCACCCACGCCTGGTCGCCCGCCGCCTCCGCCATCTCCGCCGGCGTCCACGAGACACCCAGCGGCTCCAGCGCGTGCGCCGAACCGTCGTAGTGGTGCCACCCGTCCCCCAGGCCCTCGACCCCGCGCACGTGCGCGTAGATCTCGACGGGGTGCCTACCCCCTCCGGACGGGCTGGTCTTGAACACCGTCCCCGTCCGCCCGATCCGCGACCGGACCGGCGACGGCGCCCCCAGCACGGCCAGCAGCTCGCCCACCCGGTCCAAGGGGACCGGACCGGGGCCGAACTCGCGGGACGTGCGGCGGGATAGCAGGACGTCCATCAGCCCCGCCGCGCCCCACGACGGGTCCGCCGGCAACGCGGGCAGCGGCACCACCGGGCCGCCGAGGCTGCGGAACGGCGCGGGTGCCGGGTCGCGGGTCAGCTTCTCGTCCAGCAGGGCGTCGTGCTCGTCCGAGCCCTGGTAGGGGGCGTCACCCAACGTCCGGCTGGCGAAGTGGAAGTGCCGTGCCGACGCGCCCCACGCCCGCCACCCGGACAGCATCCGGCGCTCCGCGTCGTGCTCGGGCGACCCCTCGACGACCAGCACGCCCGCCTCGACCAGCTCGTCCAGCACCTTGCGCAGCGCTGCCCGGTCCGCCTCGCCGAGGGGTGCGAGCAGCTCGTCCACGTCGGTGAACTCGGTGAACTTGCGGCACAGCAGCTCGGCGGTCTCGCTGATCGCGAACTGCCGGTGGTGGAGGTAGTCGTCCCACACCACGGTGCCGTCCTGGTAGAACAGCGCCGCGTGCTCAGCGACCTTTACCCGCACCCATCAGCTCCTTGAAACGCGCCGCCACCCACTCGTGCACGGCCTCGGACACCCGCTCGTCCTGCGCCCGGTGCTCGAACCAGCGCCAGTCGCAGTTGACGTTGACCTCCAGGAACACGTGGTCGCCGCCGGAGACGAGGAGGTCGAAGGCGGCGACCTGCAAGCGCCAGTGCCGGGCTAAGGCCAGTAGCCGGTCCGACAGCCGCGCGGGCACCTCGACGGGCGTGACCTGGACCGCCTCCGGGTCGACCCACAGCTGCGCGGGGTCCAGCTTGTCCACCTGGAACGCCAGGGTCTGCTCGCCGACGACGAACACGCGCAGCTCCGTCTCGGAGGGCACGTACTCCTGCACGATGACCGGCGCGGACTCGGGGACGTCGCCGGAGCGGCTGGTCTCCAGCGGACGCGGGAACAGGCCGTGCTGCATCCCGGGGCGGGGTTCGAGCAGGTGGCGGCCGGTGGTCTTGACGATGCACCGCCCGCCGCCGGGCCGGGTGCGGCCGGGTCGGGTGGTCACCGCGGTGCGCGGGACGCGCAGACCGAAGGACGCCGCGTCGGACAGCTGGGTGAGCCGGTCGAGGTGGGCGGTGGCGCGGGCCGGGTTGACGTGCGCCCAGTCGCCGCGGGTGGACAGCCAGTTCGCGACCGCGCCCCACTGGTCCACGGCGTAGGCGCCGGCCAACGTGCCGGGTTCGACCTGGAGGGCGGAGAGCTCGAAGTGCCGGCGCCACACCAGCAGGGGCCGCAGCAGCCAGCGGTCCAGTTCCAGCAGGGGCGCGTCGGTGTAGACGGTGAGCGGCAGGTCGACGCAGCGGTCGGCGTCGATGCGGGCCAGGCGGATGCCGCGTTCGGCCAGGGCGATGGAGAGGGCGTTCATCTCCATGTCGGCGGCGCGGGCGAGGACCAGCACGCAGGGCACGGGGCTGCCGTCGCCCTCGTCGACCATGCCGAGGCGGTGCACCTGCTCCTGGAAGTCCAGGTTCTTGGCGGGCGACCGGAAGATGTAGTCCTGGCCCTGCAGCAGCAGTGGGGTGGGCTTCACGGGCCGGACGGCCTCGGGTGGGGGAACCAGGTCGCTCCCCCACCCGGAAGCGGTCATGACTCAGTCGTCTTTCTTGCTGCGAAAAACCTTTCCGGCGGTGGCGTACTCGGCGGCGTACTCCGCCAGCGCACGGTCCTCGATCTCACCGCGGCGAAGCTGTGCGGCCAGCTCCTCAAGCGACATCGCGGTCACCTCTCTCCCCACTGGCGCGTCACACTTTTGGTGGCGCACCAGTCGTAGTCTCGGGTTCACGTTACGCAATGTCAAGGTGACGCGCTGCCCATTACTCCTATTGGGGGCTCAAGTTACGAAACTGAGCCAGACGGGTGCTTGCCCACCACCACCAAACGGCGCAGTGGGCACCACACTCAGCTCTTGGTGGCCCGGTCGAACTCGGCCTTCGGCTCGTGGATCTGACCCAGCGCCACGACCTCGCGACCCGAGAACAACGCCTGCGTCCAGTCGACGAACACCCGGAACTTGCGGTTCACCGTAGGCATGAACATGACGTGGTAGCTGCGGTGCATGAACCAGGCCACAACACCCTTGAAACGCAGGCCGAACACGTCCGCAACACCCTTGTACAGGCCCAGGCCCGCGACGCTGCCGAGGTACTTGTGGAAGTAGTCCTTCGGCTTCTTCCCGCGCAGGGTGGCCACGATGTTCTTGGCCAGCAGCTTCGACTGCCGGATCGCGTGCTGCGCGTTGGGCACGCAGGTCGCGGTCGGGTCCTCCTCGGTGCGCGACAGGTCCGGCACGGCCGAGCAGTCGCCCGCCGCCCACACCCCGGGCAGACCGACGACCTGCATGGCCGCCGTGCACTGCACGCGACCGCGCGCGTCCAGCGGCAGGTCGGTGTTGCGCAGCATCGGGTTGGCCTTCATGCCGGCCGTCCAGATGATGGTGTCCGAGTCGAACTCGGTGCCGTCGTCGAGGACGACGTGGCCGTTCTCCATCGACTTGACGCGGGTGTCGAGGTAGCACTTGATGCCGCGCTTCTCCAGCTGCTGCACCGTGTACACGCCGAGCTTGGCGCTCACCTCGGGCATGATCCGGTTGGTCGCCTCGACCAGGACCCAGTGCATGTCCTCCTGGCGCAGGCCCTCGTAGTAGCGCAGCGCGTAGCGGGCCATGTCCTCCAGCTCCGCCAGCGTCTCGATGCCCGCGAAGCCGCCGCCGATGACGACGAAGCTCAGCAAGCGCTTGCGCAGCTCCGGGTCGTTGGTGCTGGCCGCCTGGTCCAGGCGCGACAGCACGTGGTTGCGCAGGTAGATCGCCTCGCCGATGGTCTTCATGCCGATGCCGACCTCGGGCAGGCCGGGGATCGGCAGGGTCCGCGAGATCGCGCCCAGGGCCGAGACCAGCACGTCGTACTCGTACTCGGCGACGTGGCCGTCGGCGAGCTCGACGGTGACCGCCTTGCGGGCGTGCTCGATCTTCGTGGCGCGGCCGGTGACGACGTGGCAGCGCTTGAGGACCTTGCGCAGGGGCACGACGACGTGGCGCGGCTCGATCGAGCCGGCCGCCGCCTCGGGCAGGAACGGCTGGTAGGTCATGTGGGGCTGTGGGTCGATGACCGTGACCGACGCCTCACCGGAACGCAGCTTCTTCTGCAATCCCAGCGCGGTGTACATGCCGACGTACCCACCGCCGACAATCACGATCCGTGTGGGTTGCGACTTCACAGCAGCCATACGCCTATGGTCGCACCGGAGGGTCGTTTCCGACGGCTCGTCAGGCCCCGTTGTGACCACGGTCGCCGGGTGATGAGCACCACGCACAGCGCTGACCTGCGACGGTGTCGCTCCTCGGGGTGAACGTGCTGAGAGGAACGATCCAGAAGCTCAGGTTCGGCTGAGTGTTCGAGACGCTTCTCTCAGCTCCGCCGGCGCAGCAGGACGACCGCGCCGACCACCAGTCCGGCCGCGCACGCCAGTCCGAACACCTCAACGGCGGCGTCCGTCCGGCCGCCCGGCAACAGGAGCACGAGACCCGCCAAAACGAGTACACCGGCCTGCACCAGGACGTACCTCACGGCGGCGCCACGCAGGGCAGACGGGTGAATGCGGCTCCGGGTCGGCACAAGCGCTGCGTAAGCGCAGAGCAGGTGCAGCAAATGCACCAACGCCACCAGCACGAGCACCGCCGGCCGCACCGGCTCGCCCCCGAGCACCACCAACGCGACCGGTGGATAGGCGACGAGGAGCGCGGCGGCGGCCGAAGCGGGAATGGCGGCGGCCACGGCCGTCAGACCGACGTACAACACCAATGGAGTAACCATCACTCCTTCGGCGTAAAGAACGCCGGCGGTCACCAAGCCGACCACCCCGATGGCCGCGCGGAACACCCATCCGGGCCACCCGCGACGCAATTCGACCGTCGTCATCTGCGCACTCCCGGTCGGGCGGCTTCACGGAGAACCGCCGAGATCGCCGCCGCCCGCGCGTCCCACGTCACCACGGCCACGCCATGCCGGCGCATGGCCTCCAAACGCACCTCGTGCTCCAGCCGCAGCACGTGCAGCGCGGCGGCGCCCCACGGCGTGTCCCGGTCCGGCAGGAGGTCCTTCGGGAGCACGTCCACCGCGAGCACCACATGTCCTCGGCGTGCCGCGTGCACGGACAGCTCCACCGCGTCGGCGTCGAGGAACGGCGACAGGACGACGACCAGCGCCCCGTGCGGCAACTGCTCCCGCCGCAGCACGGGCTTCTGCGCCCACCCCGCCGACCGCGCGCACACCACGAGCTGGTTGCGCAGCCGCAGCAGCTGCCGGCGTCCCGCGCCCGGCCGGACGGACAGCTGCGGCCGGCCCAAGTCCACCAGGCCGACCCGGTCCCCCTGCCGCAGGTACCCGGCCGCCAGCGACGCCGCCGCCCGCACCGCCAGGTCCAGGCTCCCGCCGGGTCGGGTGACGCGCCCCGCCCCGCCCAGGTCACCGCCTGCGTGCCGGCGCGCGTGGCGGCCCTTCCGGCGTTCCGCGCCGTCCCCGCCGGCTCCCTCCGGGGACGCCACCGACCACGAGCCGACGTCCCGGTCCACGTCGAACCGGGTGTCCAGGGCGAGCACGACGTCCGCGTCCGCCTCGGCGTGGTGCTCTCGGACGTGCAAGGTGCCCGCGCGCAGCGACACCCGCCAGTCCACGCGGCGCAGCCGGTCGCCCGGCTGGAACGCCCGGATGTCGCGCAGCTCCACCGAATCGCCCGGCCGCCGCGCCCGGTGCGCACCCACCAGGCCACGCGCCCGCGCGGGCAGCAGCCCGGCCGGCAGTTGGTGCACCGGCGGCAGGATCACCCGCCCGCGCTCGGCGCCGGTCACCGGCCCGAACACCAGCAGCCCGTCCGGGCCCGCCACCAGGTGGTCGGGCCGCAGGTCCACGCCCTCGCCCCAGGCGTCGCGGCGCAGCACCACCTCCACCGCGCGCGTCGACGCGGGCAGCAGGTGCACCGGGCCGAGGCCGGGACGGTCCACCGGCAGCCGGATCGCCACCACCTCGGCCCCGCCGCACGCGTCGACCTCGACCACGGACTTCGCCGCGCCGACCTCACCGGTGCGCGGCAGCCCGCGGACGTTGACGACCGGTTTCCCGCCGACCTTCGCGACCAGCGCGACCAGCGTCGAGATCAGCAGCGGCGCGCCGAACAGCACCAGCTCGACCCGGTGCAGCAGACCACCGACCACGACCAGCCCGACGCCGAGGGCCGCGCCGCGCACGAGCGCGTCCGTGGGGTGCCAGTGCGAGCCGCGCCCGCCGGTCAGGGCGTCCTTGATGCGCTCGCCGCGGGTCATGACCGGCTGCTGACCGGCCCGGGGACGCGGCCGAGCAGCTCGGTGACGACGTCCACGCCGGTCACCCCGGACGTCCACGTCTCCGGCCGCAGGGTGAGCCGGTGCGCCAGCGCCGGGACCGCGCACTCCTTGACGTCCTCGGGCAGCACGAAGTCCCGCCCGTCCAGCACCGCCAGCGCCCGCCCGACCAGCACCAGGGCCTGCGCGCCGCGCGGCGACGCCCCGACCTCGACGGCGGGGTGCGCGCGGGTGGCGGCGGCGAGGTCCACGCAGTAGCGCAGCACGTCCTCGTCCACGGCGACCTGCTCGACGCCCTGCTGGAGCTGGAGCAGCCGGTCGGTGTCCAGGACGGGTTCGACCTCGGTCTCCTCGCGCTGCCGGGCCAGGCGGCGGCGCAGCACCTCGACCTCCTCCTCCGGCGGCGGGTAGCCGATGTCCAGGCGGAGCAGGAACCGGTCCAGCTGCGCTTCGGGCAGCGGGTAGGTGCCCTCGTACTCGACCGGGTTGGCGGTGGCCAGCACGTGGAAGGGGCGCGGCAGCGGGAAGGTGCGGCCCTCGACCGTGACCTGGCGCTCCTGCATGGCCTCCAGCAGCGCGGACTGGGTCTTGGGCGGGGTGCGGTTGATCTCGTCGGCCAGCAGCAGGCCGGTGAACACCGGGCCGGCGCGGAAGTGGAAGTCCCGCTCGCCCGGGTCGTAGAGGAAGGAGCCGGTGACGTCGGCGGGCAGCAGGTCGGGCGTGCACTGGAGGCGCTTGAAGTCCAGCCGCAGCGCTTGCGCGAGCGACCGGGCCATCAGGGTCTTGCCCAAGCCGGGCACGTCCTCCAGCAGCACGTGGCCGCCGGCCAGGATCGCCGCCAACGCCAGCCGCAGCGACCGCTGCCTGCCGACGACGACGGTGCCGACGGCGTCGAGGACCGCCTTGGCCTCGATGCCGATACGGGTCACCGGCGCAGGGGTCACCGATGCGGGGGTGACGGGCGCAGGGGTCACAGGCGCTCCAACAGCTCGGCGAGCCTGGTGGGCTCGGGGAGGGTCGCCGCCGGGTCGGTGACCAGGCGGTGCAACTCGGGGCCGAGGACCGCGGCGGCGCGCGGGTCGGCGAGGTCGGGGACGTCGTGCCGCTGCCGCAGCCGGGCCTCGACCAGGCGGCGCAGGCGGGGCTGGACGCGCACGGCGAACCGGTCGTGGTCGACGGCGGCTTCGGCGAGGCGACTGGCGAGGGTGCTGGCGTGCGAGGTGGTCGCCGTGGACGGGGCGGCGGGCGGCGGCGCCCACACGACGTCCGTGGCCCGGGGCAGGCGGGCGGCCAGGACGCCCAGCGCGAGGACCGGGACGGCGACGATGACGGCCCAGTGCAGCGGCGCACCGACGCGGGTGAGCGTGAACGCCGTCGCGACTCCCGCCACGCCCCCGATCGCCACCGCCGCGCCCATGCCCAGGATCGGTTTCATCGGCTCGGTCATGCCCGGCTCCCGTCCAGGTCGCGCACGATGTGCTCCAGGGCCTCACGGGCGGTGCGGGCGTCGTCCTCGGTCACGTCGGCCGTCCCGAACCGCGCCCGCTGGTAGACCTTCCGCAGCGCACCGGTGGCTTGTTCGTCCACCCGGTACCGGGCGAGCAGCGCACCCGTGAACTCGGTGGGCGTCTGGTGCGGCAACCGAGCCGCCCCACTGCCCGCTGCCGCCTCCTCCAACCGCAGCCAGGCCCCCACCACGGCGTCCCGCGGCGGCCCTCCGACCCGCTCGCTCAGCCCTTCCAACGCCTCCCGGGCTCCCTGCACCAACAACTCCGGCGCCCGCCCGTCCGCCCCGTCCACCGCGTCGGCAACCACCCCCACCGCCGCCTCCCGCCGACGCCGCCACCGCGGCAACCCCAGCGAGAGCACCAGCCCGGCAAGCGCGATCACCACCATGGCGACCAGGACGACGGCCACGACCACCAGCGACCCGCCGACCACCGAGCCGTTCTCGGCGTCCTCAGCGACATCGGCAGGGGTCTTGGTGAAAACAGGCGCGGTGTCCGGCACCGACCCGATCGCGTCATACGGCACCGGCGAAGCCCCGCGCGCGGCCAGGGCGACGACGACCAGCGCCAGTCCCACCAGGAGCGCGAGAACAAGCCGTGGCCTCATGGCAAGAGGATGCCTGCCGAACTGCGCGAACGCCCGGCTTTCAGCGCAACAGTCCGATGACCTGGCCGTCCGCGAGCCCATCGGGCTCCAGGCTGTCCAGCACCTCCTCCACCAGCGCCACGACAGACGCCTTGATGACCTCGGGGTCCTCGAAGCCGGCTTCGGCTTGGGCGGCCAGGGAGGGCACGAGTCGATCCGGGTCCGTGCCGAGTTCACGCAAGGCGTCCACGGCCTTCCGCGTCACCCCTGCGGCCAGTTCGTTCGCCAACAGCCGGCCCAGGGTGGCCGCCAGATCACCCGGCTCGACCGCCCGCAACAGCCGGAGGACGTCGAGACCGTCCTTGGGCTTCAACCGCTTCGGGTTCTGTGCGCGCTCGCTGATCTTCACCACCTTCGAGACGAGCAGCGCCGCCGGTCCCGCCACGCGCACCGGGAACACTCGCGGATCTCGATCGTCCAGCGCGCCGATGTGCCGGAGGTCGTTGTCCACGATCGCCGCTTCCAGACCTTCGGTCCGGCGGAAGAAGTTGCCGTGCACCGGAACTTCGGCCGATCGCCGGCCTCGGCCGGAGCTGAGCGCCTCGGGCACCATCAGGTCGACCGCGACCCGTCCACGCCCCAGCCAGGTCCCCGGCTGCTCACCCCGCACGAACCCGGCACCGGTCATGGCGGACTCGATCAGCGGCTCGTGGGCCAGTAGACCAGGGGTCAGCAGCAGGTCGGCGTCCGTGGTGGTCGGCGCGGTGGCGAGGTCCGCGCTTCCGCTGTGGAGGTAGACGGCCTGCGCACCCACCAGCACGACGACCTCCCGGTGCGGCCCGAGCGCGTCCAACGCGTCCAGCAACACCGCTCGCGCCTTCACGTACTCAGGCGGCGTCATGACGCCCAGCCCTCCTCCACAGTCGCGAAAACCTCCATCAGTTGCTCTGCTTCCTCTGTCGAACGCCCCGGCCCGGTCAGGAGGTCGGCCACCACCTGCGCGGGTGGGGCGCACCGCAGACCACCGACCGTTCTGGCGCGCTCGCGGACCACATCGTCGTAGGGGCGCATGACCAGGACGTTGGACCCGCGCTCCACCCTCTTGAGCCGCAGCCGATCCATCAGACCGATCGGGTCGGCCGTGTAGAGGCTCAGCGACACCAACGGCGACACCGGCGTGACGTCGGCCGGCAGGTAGGCCCGGGCAGCGGCCGAACCCGTGAGCACCGCGTCCGGCTCGACCGCCGGAAGGGCCTTCAACGCGTGCTCGATCCCGCGGGGGTCGACCGAGGTTATGACTTCATTGGCCTTCATGACCTGGTAGTCGGCTGTCCAGCGCGTCACCAGGGCTCGTCTGCGCACCGCGATGACCGTTCCGTCGCTGCGCCGCCGGATCACGGCCTCCCGGTCGAGCAGGTCCAGGACCCTCGATCCGCTTGCCACGCTGACGCCCGCTCGGGCGGCGGCTTCGCGAACCCCCACCGGTGTGCCGGTCTCGCACAACGCCAGGACGATCCGAGCCGCGGCATGGCCTCGGAGCGACTTGAGAGTGCGATCCTCGGGATCGCGGACTTCGCTCCGGTCGGCACCGGTCCGGTCGATGAAGACCGCGGGTCGTTCCAGCGCCAGCCGCAGGTTGCCGGTCGGGTCGAACCACCCCATCCCGTGCCGTGCCAACTCGGCGCGGGTAGCCGGCGAGACGAACGACGTCACCAGCATGGCGTTCTTGGCCTGACCGCCCTGGACCCTCGCCACAAACGCCGCGGCGCGGGCTACATCCCTGGGGGCCGTGAAGGCCTTGGATTCGACCACCAAGTTCGCGACGGTTCCGTTCGGATCCTCGATCGTGATCTCGGCATCCGGCCGGAGGAGTCGCCCCTCGACCTCCCGCACCGGGGCGTAGTGGACCGTGAGCTGCCAAGCCTGCGGCAGGATCGACCGCAGGGCCTCGACAGCCGATGCGATCAACTCCGCCTCGGTCGTTCCACGATTCGCACTGTTCCGGGCCACGCGGAACAGTATGTTTTGCGGAACACCCGTATGTCTAGCTGCGCAAATGACACGATCAGGTGATGATCCCCGCCGCTTGGGCCGCACGGTGGAGCACGTCCTGAAGCATCGCCGGGGTCAGGCGGCCGGTGAAGGTGTTGTGCGGGCTCACGTGGTAGCTGCCGAACAGGTGCAACGGGGGACCGTCGTCCTGCGCGGGCAGGGTGTACGTGGTGCCGTGGCCGAAGGTCGGGCGGGGGCGGGGGACCTGCCAGCACGACGCCAGCACCGGCAGCAGGGCCTGCCAGCCGAAACCGCCCAGCACCACCACCGCGCGCAGGGTCGGGCGCAGCAGTTCCAGTTCCGAGATCAGCCACGGCCGACAGTTGTCGCGCTCCTCGGCGGTCGGCTTGTTCTCCGGGGGTGCGCACTTCACCGGGGCCGTGATCCGCGTGCCGTACAGCTCCAGGCCGTCACCCCGCCGCACGGACGTCGGCTGGGACGCCAACCCCACCGCGTGCAGGGCCGCGTACAGGAAGTCGCCGGACGGGTCGCCGGTGAACATGCGGCCGGTCCGGTTGCCGCCGTGCGCGGCCGGGGCCAGGCCCACCAGGGCCAGGCGGGCGTCCGGAGGGCCGAAGCCGGGCACCGGGCGCGCCCAGTACTCCTCGTCGGCGAACGCGGCCCGCTTGACCCGCGCCACCTCCTCGCGCCACGCCACCAGCCGCGGGCACGCGCGGCACGTGACCACCTGGCGGTCCAGCTCGGAAAGGCTGCGCATCGACCCGTGCCCCAACCGTAGAGTTCGACCATGACCGACAAGGACACCGAGGACGGCAAGCCCCCGGTGACGGGGAACGGCGACGCGGGGAAGGACACCCCGGTCGACGACCTCGTCACCACCCAGCACAGCACCACCGTCAAGCGGCGCAAGCTGAACTACACCGCGACCACCGGTCGGGTGGTGCTGCGCCAGGAAGTGCACACCGACGGCAAGTTCGACGGTCACGTCGCCAAGGCCGAGGTGTTCCTCACCGCCTACACGCTCGACGGCGCCGACCCGGCCAAGCGCCCGGTGACGTTCGCGTTCAACGGCGGCCCCGGCTCGTCCAGCGTGTGGCTGCACCTGGGCCTGCTCGGCCCGCGCCGGGTGGTGTCCGGTGACGTGGGCGAGCTGGTGCCCCCGCCCTACGACCTGGTCGACAACCCGGAGACCCTGCTCGCGCACAGCGACCTGGTGTTCATCGACCCGGTGTCCACGGGCTACTCCCGCGCGGTCAAGGGCGAGAAGCCGGGCGAGTTCCACGGGTTCCAGGGCGACGTCGAGTCGGTCGGCGAGGTGATCCGCCTGTGGACCTCCCGCCACGGCCGCTGGCTGTCCCCGAAGTTCCTGGCCGGCGAGTCCTACGGCACCACCCGCGCGGCGGCGCTGGCCGAGCACCTCCAGACCCGCTACGGCATGTTCCTCAACGGCCTGGTGCTCATCTCGTCCGTGCTGGACTTCGCCACCCTGGACTTCAGCGAGGGCAACGACCTGCCCCACACGCTGTTCCTGCCGACCTACGCGGCCATCGCCCACTACCACGGCCTGCACGGCGACCGCCCGCTCGAGGACGTCCTGGCGGAGGCGGAGGAGTTCGCCTCGCGCGACTACCCGTGGGCCCTGGCCCGCGGCCACCGCCTCACCGACGACGAGCGCGCCGCCGCGGTCGCCAAGCTGGCCGCGCTGACCGGCCTGTCCGAGGACTACGTGGACCGGGTGGACCTGCGTCTGGAGCACGTCCGGTTCTTCACCGAGCTGCTGCGCTCCCAGCGCCGGGTCGTCGGCCGCCTCGACTCCCGCTTCTCCGGGCCCGACGCGGACTACGGCCGCGAGCTGTTCAGCGAGGACCCGTCCTACTCGGCGATCCTCGGCCCGTACACGGCCGCCCTGAACCACTACCTGCGCGCCGAGCTGAACTACGAGAACGACCTGCCGTACGAGATCATCTCGCGGACCGTGCACCCGTGGTCGTTCAAGGAGTTCGAGGCCCGGCACGTGACGGTGGCGGACAAGCTCGCGTCGGCCATGCGCGCCAACCCGGACCTGAAGGTGCACATCGCCTACGGCCACTACGACGGCGCAACGCCCTACTACGCCGCCGAACACGTCGTGGCGCACCTGAAGGTGCCGAAGGAGCTCTTGGACAACATCGAGCACGCCTACTACCCGGCGGGCCACATGATGTACGTCCACGAGCCCAGCCGCGTGCAGCAGTCGAAAGACCTGGCCAAGTTCGTGCAGAGCGCTTCCAACCGCTGACGGCGTGGGGCAAATATGGGGCAGGCCCCCGGTGAGCAATCGCCGGGGGCCTGCCGCGTTCTACGGCACCACCGAGCGTTCCTCCGCGAAGTGGCACGCGCTCGGGTGCCCACCGCGGTCGATCAACGCCGGCTCCTCGGCCGCGCACACGTCCTGCGCCTTCCAGCACCGCGTCCGGAACCGGCACCCCGAAGGCGGGTCGATCGGCGAGGGCACGTCCCCGGTCAACCGGATGACGTCCCTCCGGCCCCGCAACGCCGGGTCCGCCACCGGCACCGCCGACAGCAACGCCTGCGTGTACGGGTGAGTGGGGTGGTTGTAGATCTCGTCCTCGGTCCCGATCTCCACGATCTTCCCCAGGTACATCACCGCCACCCGGTCCGACAGGTGCCGCACCACCGACAGGTCGTGGGCGATGAACACGTACGCCAGGCCGAACTCGGATTGCAGCTCGGCCAACAGGTTCATCACCTGCGCCTGGATCGACACGTCCAAAGCGGACACCGGCTCGTCGCACACGATCACGCGGGGCCGCAACGCCAACGCCCGCGCGATCCCGATGCGCTGCCGCTGACCGCCGGAGAACTGGTGCGGGTACCGGTTGATGTGCTCGGGGTTCAGGCCCACGACGTCCAACAGCTCCCGCACCCGCCCCGCCCACGACCCCTTCGGCGCGGCCTCCGGGTGGATCTCGAACGGCTCCCCGACGATGTCCCCGACGGTCATGCGCGGGTTCAACGACGTGTACGGGTCCTGCAGGACGATCTGCATGTCCCGCCGCAGCCGCTTCAACTCGTTGCCCCGCAACGAGAACATCGGCCGCCCTTCGAATAACGCCTCCCCCGACGTCGGCGGCTCCAGCAGCATCAGCACCTGCGCCAAGGTCGACTTGCCGCACCCGGACTCGCCGACCACCCCCAGCGTCTCGCCCTCGCCCAGCGTGAACGACACGCCGTCCACCGCGCGCACGTGACCGATGGTCTGCTTGAACAGCACACCGCGCTTCACCGGGAAGTGCTTGACCAGGTCCCGGACCTCCAGCAGGTCAGCCACGGACGACCTCCTCCGCGAAGTGGCACGCACTGGTCCGCCCCAACCCCAGCCGCGCCTGACCGGGCACTTCCGCCTTGCACACGTCCTCCGCGCGCGGGCAGCGCGGGTGGAACGGGCAGCCCGGCGGGATGCGCAGCAGGCTCGGCGGCAGGCCCTTGATGGTCTCCAACGCCGTGCCCTTCGCGTCGATCCTGGGCAGCGACCGCATGAGCGCGGCCGTGTACGGGTGCCCCGGGTTGCGGAACAGCGACAGCGCGTCGGCCTGCTCCACGATCCGACCCGCGTACATGACGACGATCCGGTCCGCGACCTCCGCGACCACGCCCAGGTCGTGCGTGATCAGGATCAACGCCATGTGCCGCTCGCGCTGGATCTCCGCCAGCAGGTCCATGATCTGGGCCTGCACGGTGACGTCCAGCGCGGTCGTGGGTTCGTCCGCGATCAGGACCTCCGGGTCCAGGGCCAGCGACATGGCGATCATCGCGCGCTGCCGCATGCCGCCGGAGAACTGGTGCGGGTACTCCCGGACGCGTTGCCGCGCATGGGGAATCCGCACCAGGTCCAGCAGCTCGATGGCCCGCGCACGGGCGTCGGCGCGGCTCATGCCCCGCCGCAGCCGCAGTTGCTCCTCGATCTGGAAACCGACCGTGAACACCGGGTTCAGCGCGGACAGGGCGTCCTGGAAGATCATCGCGATGCCCTCGGCCCGCACCTCCCGCCGCCGCTCGTCCGTGGCGGCGAGCAGGTCTTCGCCGTGGAACCGGACCGCGCCCCGCGTCACGAAGGCCGGTGGCGTGTCGAGGATGCCCATCACCGCCTGCGCGGTCACGGACTTGCCCGACCCCGACTCCCCCAGCACCGCGAGGGTTTCCCCGGCGTCCACGTGGTAGCCGACGCCGTTGAGGACCCGCGCCACGCCGTCCCGCGTGCAGAACTCGACGTGCAGGTCCTCGACCTCCAGCAAAGCCGTCACGACACCGCCTCCTAGCGCAGCTTCGGGTCGAGGGCTTCGCGCACGGCGTCGCCCAGCATCACGAACGCGAGCACGGTCGCGGTCAGGAACCCGGCCGGGAACAGCAGGGCGTGCGGCGCGACCCGCAGGTAGTCCTTGGCGCTGTTGATCATCACGCCCCACGACACGACCGGCTGCCGCAGCCCGATGCCCAGGTAGGACAGCGTCGCCTCGGCCCCGATGAACGCGCCCAGCGCGATCGTCGAGTAGACCAGCACCGGCGCCACGCAGTTGGGCAGCATGTGCTTGCCGATGATCCGCCCGGGCTGCGCGCCCAGCGCCCGTGCCGCCTTCACGTAGTCCTGCTGCTTCGCCGCGATCGCCGTGGACCGCATGATCCGCATGGACACCGGCCACGACAGCACCGTGATCGACAGCACCACCTGCGCCACGATCCGCACCGGCCCGGCGTTCCCGCTCGCGTTCAACGTGGTCAGGATGACGATCGCGCCCAGCACGAACGGCACGCCCACGAAGATGTCCGCGACCCGCGACACCACCGCGTCCAGCCACCCGCCGTAGAACCCGGCCAGGATGCCGATCGTGGCACCGGTCAGCACCACCCCGATCGTCGACAGCACACCGACCACGATGGACGCTCGGGCACCGTGGATGACCCGCGTGTAGATGTCGTAGCCCTGGTTGTCGTACCCGAACCAGGCCTCCGCGGACGGCGGCTGCCGACTGCGGGAGAGCTGCGCCAACCCGGGGTCGCCGGAGGTGAACAGCGACGGCACCGCCGCCATCAGCACCACCAGCAGGATCATCGACACCGACACCCAGAACAGCGGCCTGCGCCGCAACTCGTGCCAGGCGTCGCCGAACAGCCCGCGCGGCCGGTCCGCCGCGAGCACCGCCATCTGGTCAGTCATAACGGATCCTCGGGTCCAGCACCGCGTACAGGAGGTCGACCAGCAGGGTCATCAGCAGGTACACCAGGACCAGCACGGTCACCACGCCGGTCACCATCGCGCCGTCCTTGGTCAGGATCGAGCGGAACACCAGCCCGCCCACGCCGGGCACGTTGAAGATGCCCTCGGTGACGATCGCGCCACCCAGGAACGCGCCGAGGTCGGTGCCCAGGAACGTGATCACGGGGATGAGCGAGTTGCGCAGCATGTGCACGCCCACCACCCGCTTCTGCGGCAACCCCTTCGCCAGCGCCGTCCGCACGTAGTCGGCGCGCTTGTTCTCGGCGATGCCGGCGCGGGAAAGCCTGGCGACGTACGCCATCGACAGCGAAGCGAGGACGAACCCGGGCACGACCAGGTTGCCGAACGTGGGTGAGGTGACCGTGGGCGAGATCAGCCCGAGCTGGAGGCCGAACACGAGTTGCACCACGTAGCCGGTGACGAAGACCGGGATGGAGATCAGGAACAGCGTGGACACCAGGACCAGGCTGTCCAGGAACCCCCGGTTGCGCAGCCCGCTCACCACGCCCGCGGTGATGCCGATGACGGCCTCGACCAGCAGCGCGACCAGCGCGAGCTTGAGGGTGACGGGGAAGGTGGCGGCGATGCGCTGCCCGACGCTCAGGCCCGCCGAGGTGAGCCCGAAGTCGCCTTGGAGCAGGTTGCCCAGGTACTTGCCGTACTGCACGACCAGCGGGTCGTCGAGGTTGAACTTGTCGCGCATGGCGGAGACGTAGGCCTCCGGGCAGTCCCGCTCACCGCACTTGCCCTCGAACGGGTCACCGGGAACGGCCCACACCAGCGCGTAGATCAGGAAGGTCGTCCCGATGAACACCGGGATCATTTGAAGAAGCCTGCGCAAGACATAACGGCCCATTGCGGCCCTCTTTCAGGCGGCGGAAGGGCCGGCCCGTGTCGGCACGGACCGGCCCTGCTCACGGAGACGTCAGCCGACGACTTCCACGCTGTCCAGGTCGAGCTTGCGGAACGGGTGCAGGTTGGCCACCTTGAGCCGGTTCGACTTGCCCGCGATGGTGTTCTGCGTCCACAGCGGGATCACCGGCATGTCCGGGGCCAGCATCTTCTCGGCCTCCAGGTACAGCTTGATCGCCTGCTCCTCGCTGGGCGCCTTGTCCGCCTCGGCCAGCTTCGCGTCGAACGCCGGGTTGGAGTACAGGCCGTCGTTGGACGAGGAACCGGTGCGGTACAACGGGGTCAGCCAGTTCTCGATCGACGGGTAGTCCGCGATCCAGCCCGCCCGGTACATGCCGGTCATCTCGTGCGCGTTCACCTTCTGCCGGAACTCGCCGAAGCTGGTCGACGGCACGAACCGCGCCTCGACGCCCAGCGTGTTCTTGATGCTGTTGGCGACCGCCTCGGCCCACTCCTGGTGCCCGCCGTCGGTGTTGGACAGCAGCAGGATCTCCCCGGTGTAACCGGACTTGGCGAAGGATTCCTTGGCCTTCTGCGGGTTGTACGTGCAGTACTCGCCGCACTGGTTCTTCTGGTAGCCCTTCATCAGCGGGTGCACCCAGCCGTCCGCGGGTTTGCGCGTGCCCTCGAAGATGCGCTGGGTGATCTCTTCCCGGTTGATCGCCATCGAGATCGCGCGGCGCAGGTCCACGTTGTCGTAGGGCTTGAGGTAGAAGGGGAACGCGATCGTCTGCATGTTCAGCGTCTCGCGCTGCACCACCCGGTCACCCAGGTCCGTCTCGTACTTCTGGCCCGCGAGGGCGTTGGGCGGCAACTCTTCCATGAAGTCGAGGTTGTTCGCCACGAGGTCCGCGTAGGCCGATTCGCGGCTCTGGTAGACCTTGAGCGTCAGGTCCTTGAACTTCGGCTTGTCCGGACCCTTGTAGTCGTCGTAGCGGGTCAGCTTGATGTCCGTGCCGACGTTGCGGGAGGCGAACTTGAACGGGCCGTTGCCGATCGGGTGCGCCTCGAAAGCCTTCTGGTCCTTGAAGAACGCCTCCGGCAGCGGCGCGAAGACCTCGTAGCCGATGGTCACCGGGAACACCGAGAACGCTTCGGACAGCGTGATGGTGAACGTGTGCTCGTCGACGACCTTGAGGCCGGAGAGCTTGTCGGTGGCCGGTTTCGGTGCTTCCTGCGGACCCTCCGGCCCGTCGGGGTCCTTCGGGTGGACGGCTTCGTAACCCTCGATCTGGGAGAAGAAGCTGGCGCCCTGGGTGGCGTTCGGGCCGTAGGCGGTCCAGTTCCAGGCGTCCACGAAGCTCTTGGCCGTGACCGGGGAGCCGTCGTGGAACGTCCAGCCCTCCTTGATGGTCACGGTGAACAGCTTCGAGTCGTTGGTGTCGATCTTCTCGGCCATCGCGTTGACCGGCTGCGCGTCCTCGGCGCGGTACTCCACCAGGCCCGTGAACAACGCGTCGATGACCCGGCTGCCGCCCGCCTCGGTCGTGTTGCCGGGCACGAGCGGGTTCTCGGGGTCGGTGTTGAAGATGGTGATGCCGGCGTCGGTGTTCGTGCCTGTCTGGGTCTGCGCGGCCCCGCAGCCCGCCGCGACCAGGATCGTCGCCAGGGCTAATAGGACCAAACGTGCACGTGACATGCGTCCTCCCACCTGTTCGGGGGTAACCGAGCAGAGTCGACCGCTTCCACAGCGTGTGGAAGGACGCTATTAGCCTTGTGTTGCAGGCCACATGGGTGACGTGATCACAACCTCGTCACGAACAATCCCAATTGACGCAGCGATGGGGTACGAAGATCGATTCGCCCGTGCGGCTCACGCCACCTGGACTGGACCATTCGTGACCTCGCTCGATTGGGCGCCACAGGTGTACACAACAACGCGTACACTGTTGGCATGAGCGAGGACGCCGTGACAGTGCGCGAAGCTCGTGCCCACCTTGCGGATCACATCAACCGTGCCGAACACGGTGACTCGACGGTGATCACGCGCAACGGTGTCCCGGTCGCCGCCCTCGTTCCCATCGCCGACTTCAACGCGCTGGAAGAGGCGGCGGACGAACTGCTGGCGCGGGAGGCCGAAGCAGTGCTGGCCGAAGGTGGCCCGACCGTGACGATGGCCGAGCTGCTGGCCGACCTGTTCGAAGACCGCGGCGAAGGCACGGGGTGAAGTACTCGTTCCGGTTCACCTCGGCGGCACAACGACAGCTCCGCTCGATCGAGCGTGCGACCGCCATGCGCATCCTCGCCGCGCTGACCGAGCTCGGGGACGACCCGTACCGCGAAGACGCCGACGTCAAGAAGCTCAGCGGCCCGTCCGGCCTGTACCGCCTGCGGGTCGGCAACTACCGCGTGGCCTACCAGGTGCTGGACGGCGAACTGCTCATCCTCGTCGTCAGGGTCGGCAACCGCCGCGAGGTCCACCGCCGCATCTCCAGCGCGGGGGCGGCTGGGCCGCCGGTCAGGTGAGGGAGAAGGCGATGCCGTCGAGGATGTCGTGTTCGCTGGCCACCAGCTCGGTGATCCCCTGCGCCGCCAGGTGCTCCGCGATCGTGCGCACGACCAGCGCGCCGCCGTTGATCACGTCCACCCGCCCGGGGTGCATCGGGCCGAGGGCCGCGCGCTCGTCGTGGGTCATGGTCAACAGCCGGGCGGTGACCTCGCGGACCTGGTCGATCGACAGCCGGGCCAGGTGGATCTGCTCCGAGTCGTAGACCGGGAGCTCCTTGGCCAGGGCCACCAGGGTCGTCACGGTGCCGGCCACGCCGATCCACGTGTTCGCCTTCGCCGTGGGCACCGCCTCGAACGCCTCCGCCAGCACGTCCGACGCGACCGCCACCGCCTGCTCGACCTGGGCGGCCGTGGGCGGGTCGTCGGGCAGGCAGCGTTCGGTCAGGCGGACGCAGCCGATGTCCACCGAGCGGGCCGCCTCGACGTCGCCGGTCACGCCGTCCCACGAGCCCAGCACCAGCTCCGTGGAGCCGCCACCCACGTCGGCCACCAGGAACGGCCCGTCCGCCGGGTCGAGGTCCGCCACGGCGCCGGTGAACGACAGCCGGGCCTCCTCGTCGCCGGTGATGACCTCGGCCTCGACCCCGAGGACCTCGCGGGTCATGTCGAAGAACTCGTCGCGGTTCGCGGCGTCGCGGGTCGCGGAGGTGGCGACCATGCGGACCCGTTCGGTGCCCTTGCGGCGCAGGATGGCCGTGTAGTCGGCGAGGGCCGCGCGTGTGCGGGCCAGGGCCTCGGCGTTGAGGACGCCGGTCGCGTCCACGCCGGCGCCGAGCCGCACCACCCGCATCTCGCGGTGCACGTCCCGCAGCCACCGCGACCCGTCGTCCGCCGCGGTCACGTCCGCCACCAGCAGGCGGATCGAGTTCGTCCCGCAGTCGATCGCGGCCACCCGCGCCATGCCGTGCCTCCCGCCCGTCGCACAACCTTCCGGGGGAGAAGTTACGCGGGCTTCATGCTCGACGTGGTCGTGGGGGACGTGGAGTCCGCGGAGGTCGAGTCCGCCGTGGACGACGTCGTGTCCTCGGAGCGGGTGGTGGTGCCCGCGTCCGTCGTGCCGGCCGGGCTGGTCTGCTCCACGGACGACGCGCTGGTCTGGGGCGCGGTCGACTGCTCGGACGTGCTCGCCGGCGGCGTCGAGGCCTCGCTGGTCGACGTGGACGGCGTGGTGGTCGACGGGGTCGTGGTCGTCGTGCAGCCCGGCGCCGGCGGGGTGGTGCTCGTCGGCGTGGTCGGCGTCGTGCTCGGGGTGGTGGTCGGCGTCGTCGTGGTCGGGCAGGACGGCGACGGCACCAGGGTGATCGTCGTCGGCGAGGTGCCCGGCGTCGTGGTGGTCGGCGAGGTCGAGGTCGACGACGACGGCGGGTTCGTGCTGCCCGGCTGGCCCGGCGTCCCCGGCTGGCCCGGGGTGCCCGGCTGACCGGGGTAGCCGGGGTAGCCGGGGCTGGTGACCGGGGTGAAGTCGTCGTCCGAGCCGATCAGGCCCGGCAGCGGGGTCACGCCGTGGGCGTACGCGTCGGCCCAGTACAGGACCGTCCGCACGTACTCCTCGGAGTGGTTGTAGCGGAACACCGCCCGCGCCCGCCCCTGCGGGTCCTCCAGGTTCGCGCCGCCCGCGCACAGGTAGTTGCCCGCGCCCACGGTGGCGTCGTAGACGTTGTTCGGGTTGGTGTCGCCGTCGCCGTTGCCGTCCGCGGCGTACCCGGCCCACGTGGACGGGATGAACTGCATCGGACCCACGGCCCGGTCCCACGTGCTGTCGCCGTCGTACCGGCCGCCGTCGGTGTCGCGGATGGCCGCCATGCCCGGACCGCCGTTGAGGACCGGGCCCAGGATCGGGTGCACGGTGTTGCCGGCGGCGTCCACGCGCCCGCCGCGGGCGTGACCGGACTCGATGCGGCCGATGCCCGCCAGCAGCGACCAGTGCAGCTTGCAGCCGGGCGTGGTGGCGGCGAGGCGGTTCGCGGCCTTCATGTACGCGTCGAGCATGACGCCCGGGATGCCGAGCTGGCCCGCCGCGGTCTCGCCGTCCAGGCCGTCCAGCGGGGACAGGTTGTCGCCGAACTCGGACGGGTCGGCGGCCTCGGCCAGCAGCGCGGCGCTCAGCTCGTCCGCCTCGGGGAGGCGGCCGTTGACGCCCAGCGCGCCCGCGTCGCTCATGCTGCCCAGCACGTCACCCGGACCCGGCGGGACGGCCTCGATGTCCGAGCGGCCGGAGATGTTGACCCAGTCGATGCCCGCCGTGGTGTGCAGCAGGGCCGGGACGAGCATCGCGCACGTCGCGGTCGCCGCGAGGCCCCACTGGCGGGGCGTCAGCGTGGCCTGACGTAGTGCTTTGCGCTTGCGTCCCCGTCGCTTCGGCACAGCCACGAACTCCACTCCTCGGCGATTCCCGCTTCGGCCCCGACGACCAGCGTGCCTGATCCAAACGGCCGTGTCACGGTCCCGGGTCCGTTCTCTGTCCGGAGAACTGCCCCTACGGTCAGTTTTTCACCTTTGACGCGCAATTCCCGCTCGGCCACTCGTCGGCGAGCAGCGCGAGGGCCTCGTCGCCGAAGGGGTTCACCCCCGGACCGGCGGCCAGCGCGTGCGCCACGTGGACGTGGAGGCACTTCACCCGGCCCGGCATGCCGCCCGCGGTGACCGTCGTGCCCAGCGGTTCGATCGCGTCCCGCTCAGCCAAGTACGACTCGTGGGCGCGGAGGTAGTGCTGCGCCAACTGTTCATCCGTCGCCAGCCGATCGGTCATCTCCTTCATCACGCCGGCGCTCTCCAGCCGGCTGACGAGGGAGTTCAGGCGCGGGCAGGTCAGGTAGTACAGGGTCGGGAACGGGGTGCCGTCGGGGAGGCGGGGACTGGTCTGCACGACCGCCGGGTGCCCGCTGGGGCACCGCGCCGCCACGGCCCGCATGCCGCGCGGGGTGCGTCCCAGCTGCTCGGCGACGATCGCCTTGTCCTCGTCGCTCACCGTCATCGCGCCGCCACCGAATCCCACAGTTGCTCGTACCAGGCCTTGTCCGCCGCCGGCGCCGTGGCCGGCCGCTCGTCTTCCAGTTTTCGCTCCGCGTCGCCGGGCAGCTGCACCACGTACGGCGTCTCCCCGGGACGGACGTAGTGCAGTCGCCTGCGCGCCTCGGCCTCCAGGTGGGCCGGGTCCGCGAGCTCCTGCTTGCGCTGCTCCAGCTGGGAGACCTCCGCACGCAGGGTCTCCTGCGACGCGGTCACCTCCCGCAACTCCTCGCGCTGGGCGAGGTAGGTCCGCAACGGCACCGCGATGCTCAGGGCGAGCGCGCACACCACCATCGCCAGCAGCGCCGCCCGCCGGGTGCCGGTCATGCCGAACGCGCCGCCGGTACCCTCCCGGCTCCGCGCCTTGGACTGTGGCCGCGCCGCACGAGCCGCCGCACGAGCCGCCTGCGCCGCCGCCCGGGCCTGCGCCGCCTTGCTCGGCCGCCGCCCGCTCTCACCGGACCTGCCGAAGCCGCCCGAGCGCGCCACACCCGAGCCGGAACGCCCGCCCGCGCCGCCCGACCGCCCGCCCGCGCCAGCCGAACGCCCGCCAGGAACCGCCCCGCCCGCGCCGCCCGACCGCCCGCCGGACCGGTCCGCGCGGGGACGCCCGCCAGGAACCGCCCCGCCCGCGCTGCCCGATCCAGCGCCACCGGAGGTACCGCCCACGACGTCCGGGCCTGCGTCCGGACCTGCGTCCGGGCCGCGGCCGGCGGCTCCCGACGCTCGACCCGCGGCGCGGCTCGTGCGGCCCCGGGTGGTGCGGTCAGGCCGGGGCCCCGGCGCGGCGCCACGGCCGCGTCGGGAGCCCCGGTCCCCGTCCGCCATCAGCTCTCCGGCGTGAACCGCGGGAAGGCCAGGTCGCCGGCGTAGCGCGCCGCGTCGCCCAGGGCCTCCTCGATCCGCAGGAGCTGGTTGTACTTCGCCGTCCGCTCGCCGCGGGCCGGCGCGCCGGTCTTGATCTGGCCGACGCCGGTCGCCACCGCGAGGTCCGCGATGGTGGTGTCCTCGGTCTCGCCGGACCGGTGGGACATCATCGACTTGTAGCCGTAGGAGGTGGCCAGCGACACCGCGTCCAGGGTCTCCGACAGCGTGCCGATCTGGTTGACCTTCACCAGCAGCGCGTTCGCGGCGCGGCGGGAGATGCCCTCCTCCAGGCGCTCCGGGTTGGTGACGAACAGGTCGTCGCCCACCAGCTGCACCTTCTCGCCCAGCTCGGCGGTCATCTGCACCCAGCCGTCCCAGTCGTCCTCGGACAGCGGGTCCTCGATGGACACCAGCGGGTAGGAGTTGACCAGCTCGGTGTAGTAGCCGGTCATCTGCTCGGCGCTGCGCTTGGTCTTCTCGAACGTGTAGGCGCCGTCGGAGAAGAACTCGGTGGCGGCCACGTCCAGGGCCAGCGCGACGTCGCGGCCCGGGGTGTAGCCGGCCTTCTCGATCGCCTGGAGGATCAGGTCCAGCGCGTCGCGGTTGCTGGACAGGTTCGGCGCGAAGCCGCCCTCGTCGCCCAGGCCGGTGGCCAGGCCCTTGCTCTTCAGCACGGACTTGAGCGCGTGGTAGACCTCGGTGCCCCAGCGCAGGGCCTCGCGGAAGGAGTCCGCGCCGATCGGGGCGATCATGAACTCCTGGATGTCCACGTCGGTGTCGGCGTGCGCGCCACCGTTGAGGATGTTCAGCATCGGCACCGGCAGGACGTGCGCGTTCGGGCCGCCCACGTAGCGGAACAGCTCCAGGCCGCTGGAGGCCGCCGCCGCCTTCGCCACCGCGAGCGACACGCCGAGGATGGCGTTCGCGCCCAGGCGGGACTTGTCGGGCGTGCCGTCCAGGTCGACCAGCTTCTGGTCCACCACGCGCTGCTCGACGGCCTCGATGCCGACCAGCTCCGGCCCGATCTCGTCGAGGACCGCGGTGACCGCCTTCTCGACGCCCTTGCCCAGGTAGCGCTTGCTGTCGCCGTCCCGGAGCTCGACCGCCTCGTGCTCACCGGTCGAAGCCCCCGACGGCACCGCGGCGCGCTCCAGCGTGCCGTCGTCCAGCGCCACCTCGACCTCGACGGTGGGGTTGCCTCGCGAGTCCAGGATCTCGCGTGCGCCGACCTGCTCGATGACCGCCACGTGCGCTCCCTAGTCAGACCATGTCTTTACCGATGAGGAGCCTAGTTGGTGACCCGCGGGTAGGCGTTCGACCCCGTTCCGGGAGTCGGACCGCGGCCGGATCGGCTCACCGGCGGGCACCAGCACACCCGGAAGGTCGAGCAACACGCCGAAATGCGCACGTAACCGACGCGCACAGGGTCGGCGCGCCGAGGCGCAAGCGTGGATCGCGCCCGAACGGCAAGTGGCCGACGTCACGGCGCCTCACACCCGACCGGCGGGGGTCTGTGAACACGGTGTCGGATCGCCCCGCCTCCGGCGCCGGCGGGCATGGCACGATCCTCGCGTGATCCACGTGGAGCGCGGCGGTTCCGGACCACTGCTGGTCCTCCTGCACGGGTTGGGCGCGACCGGCGAGGTGTGGCGCGGGGTCGTCGACCGCTGGCCCGGGTCGTGGCTCGTGCCGGACCTGCCCGGACACGGCCGTTCGGGGCCGCTGGAGCGGTACTCGTTCGGCTCGTTCGCGGCGGCGGTGGCGGCGGTCGTGCCCGCCGGTCCGGTCGCGGTCCTCGGTCACTCGCTCGGCGGGGTGGTCGCGCTGACCCTGGCCAGCGGCTGGTTCGGCGTGGACGTCTCGGCGGTCGCCGGGGTCGGCGTCAAGCTGCGGTGGACCCCCGAGGAACTGGAACGCGCCGCCGGCCTGGCCACCCGGCCGCCGAAGGTCTTCGAGACCCGCGCGGAGGCCGTCGACCGGGCGTCGAAGCTGGCCGGCGTGCCGCTGGAGCACGGCGTCGTGCCGGACGGCGACGGGTGGCGACCGGTGCTGGACATGGCGGCCTTCGGCGTGGGCGCACCGGACGTCGAGGGCTTGCTGGCGGCGGCCAAGGCACCCGTCACACTGGCCGCCGGCGAGCACGACCACATGTGCCCGTCAACGGACCTGCTCGCGGCCTCGCCGGGTGGAATGGTGCTGGCAGGGGTGGGTCACAACGCCCACGTGGAGCAGCCGGAGTCGATCGACCCGGTCCTCGCGGCACTGGGCGGGTCGTAGCAGAGGTCCTGTCATCCGGTCGGCTGTCGAGGAACGGCCGATGCGCGGGTAGCGTTGATCGGACCATGACCGACAGCACCTTCGAGGCGTTCCGCCGAGCCGAGGCGCTGCTCGCGAACCGCCGTCCGCTGGAGGCGCTGCGCGAGCTGGCTGTCGTGCTCGAAGCCGCCGGCGACCAGCCGAGCGTGCAACTGCTGGCGGGCCGGGCGTACCTGGGATCGGCGCAGCTCAAGCGCGCCGAGGAGGCGTTCCGGAAGGTGCTGGAACTCGACCCGAGCGACTACTACGCCCGTTTCGCCCTGGGTCGAACGCTGCAACGCCAGAGCCGCCTGCCGGAGGCGCTGGCCCAACTGCGCATGGCGGCGGCGATGAACCCGACCCCGGAGTACCAGGAAGCCTTGGGAGAGGTCTCCGCCCGCCTGGCCGTAGAACGCGACCGCTGACACCAGCAGTCTTTCGGCGCGCGCAGCGCGCGGTGCCGTGGTCCCAACCACAGGTGAAGGGCCTCGGTTCCCCCGCCGTATGGCCTGCCCGAAGGGCTACCACAGATTTGTCGGGGTGCAGCCAAAAGTTTTTGCGAGGAACGAGCAAAAAGTTTTAGCGGCACCCCGGCAAATCTGTGGTTGGCTCCGCCAGGCCATACGGCGGGGGAACCGACGCCCTTCACCCCCCGCTGGCGGCCTGCCGCGCGGCGAGCGCCGCTCTTGATCTTTAGCTCTTTCGAGAAAGCCAAGCGACCGCTACCCGAGGCTGGCACGGGCGTAAGCGTCGGCCCCGCTGAAGACCTTCTGGCCGTACTCGACCGACTGGTTGTAAGCGAGCACCGCCGCCCACCAGCCCTCACCCGTCGCCAAGTCGCGCCCACCCGAGCACAGGTACCGAGCCGCCGCCAGAGCAGCGTCGTCGATGTTCTGCGGGTCCGGCGGGTTGCCGTCGCCGTTCGCCCTGGCCGCGTACTTGACCCAGGTCGTCGGGATGAACTGCATCGGCCCCACGGCCCGGTCCCACGTCGTGTCGCCGTCGAGCGTGCCGCCGTCGCTGTCGTTGATCGCCTTCACGCCCGGCCGACCGTCCAACGGGATGCCGATGATCGGCTTCGACGGGCGGCCGTCCTCGCCCAACCGCGCCCCGTTGATGGTGCCGTGCACGGACTCGACCCGGCCGATGCCCGCGAGGGTCGCCCAGGAGACCCGGCAGCCCGGCTCGGACGCCTGCATGATCAAATCTGCCACGGCGTAGGCGCGCAGTGCCCGCGCCGGGATGTCGGTCTTCTCCGAGACCGCGACCGACCAGGCGGTCAGCGGCTCCGCGCCCGAACTCTCCTGGGACGGGGCCGCCTGGGGAGGCACGCCACCGGCCTGACCGGGCGCGGCCGAGCCGGGTTCGACCGGCTGGAACGGGACCGGGAACGGCGGGTCGGCCAGGTCGTGGAGCTTCGGGCGGTTGAAGACGCTCAGCGCCCACGCGCCGCCCGCCACGACGGCCAGCAGGATCGCGACCAGCGCCAGCCGGCCGACCAGGTTGCCGACGCGACCACGGGCCGGGGCACGCGGTGGCGTCGTTTTGGAAGGCGGCGGGACGACCACGGGCCCCAGGCTACGTGTTCCTCACCCCATCGGGTCCGTCAGCGCGGGTGATTTGTCCGGAAACGCACGTCGTGGGCGGTAAGTGCGGCTAGACACCGAGCGGAGGCTTACCTAAGTTCGGAGAGCCTTGGTTAACTCCGTGTGAGGTTGTGCCGTGCTGCTGAGCAACGGGCTGATCGGGTTGCGCGAAGGGCTCGAAGCCGCCCTCGTCGTCAGCATCCTGGTCGCCTTCCTGGTCAAGACCGACCGCCGGTCCGTGCTGCCGTTCGTGTGGCTGGGCGTCGGGATCGCCGTCGTGCTGTCCGTCACCGCGGGCGCGGTCATCACGTTCACCGCCGCCACGATGACCTTCGAGCAGCAGGAGGCGTTCGGCGGCGCCATGTCGATCCTGGCCGTCGCCTTCGTCACCGGGATGATCTTCTGGATGCGGTCCACCGCCCGGACCATCTCGGCGCACCTGCGCGGCAAGCTGGACGACGCGATCAAGGTCGGGCCGTTCGCCGTGGTCGTCGTCTCGTTCCTCGCCGTCGGGCGCGAGGGGCTGGAGACGGCGGTCTTCTTCTACTCCAGCGTGCAGAGCGCGGGCACCACCACGCAGCCGCTGATCGGGTTCCTGCTCGGCCTCGCCGTCGCCGTCGCGCTGGCCTTCCTGCTCTACCGCGGCGCGATCCGGTTCGACCTGGGCAAGTTCTTCACCTGGACCGGCGCGCTGCTGGTGTTCGTCGCCGCGGGCGTCCTCGCCTACGGGCTGCACGACCTGCAGGAAGCCGCGATCCTCCCCGGCCTGAACACCCTCGCCTTCGACCTGAGCGACACCCTGCCCGAGGACTCCTGGTACGGCGCGCTGCTGAAGGGGATCTTCAACTACTCGCAGCGCACGTCCGTCCTGCAGGCCGTGGCGTGGTGCGCGTACGTCGCGGTCGTCCTGCCCCTGTTCCTGATCCGCCCCCGCACCCGCGCCCGCGTCGCGGCGAACCACTGAAACCGGAGAACGACCCGTGTCCAAGCGCATCCTGGGCCTCGGCCTGCTGCTCCTCGCCGCCGCCTGCGGCACCCCGTCCCAGGCGGGCGCCGACGGCCCGATCGCCGTGGAGGCCACCGACGACGCGTGCAAGGTGGCCCGCACCTCCGCGAACACCGGCACCGTCACCTTCGAGGTGACCAACAAGGGCACCAAGGTCACCGAGTTCTACCTCTTCGCCGCCGGCGACCGCATCCTGGGCGAGGTCGAGAACATCGGTCCCGGCCTGACCCGGCGGCTCATCGTCGAGGTCACCGAGGCGGGCGAGCTGGAGACCGCGTGCAAGCCCGGCATGAAGGGCGACGGCATCCGCGGCAAGTTCACCGTCACCGGCGAGGGCAAGAAGTCCACCGACGGCGACGCCAAGCTCGCCGAGGCCACCAAGAGCTACCAGCGCTGGGTCAACTCCCAGGCCGACAGCCTGCTGGCCAAGACCACCGAGTTCGTGGACGCGGTGAAGGCCGGCAAGGTCGAGGACGCCAAGGCCCTGTTCCCGGTCGCCCGCACCTACTGGGAGCGCATCGAGCCGGTCGCGGAGAGCTTCGGCGACCTGGACCCGAAGATCGACGGCCGCGAGGACGTCATCCAGGAGGGGCTGGAGTTCACCGGCTTCCACCGGCTGGAGAAGGACCTGTGGGTCACCGGCCCGCAGGCCGACACCCCGGCGATCGCCGACCGGCTGCTCACCGACGTCAAGGACATCGTCACGCAGGCCAAGGCCGTCGAGCTGACCCCGCTGCAGCTGGCCAACGGCGCCAAGGAGCTGCTGGACGAGGTCGCCACCGGCAAGATCACCGGCGAGGAGGACCGCTACTCGCACACCGACCTGTGGGACTTCCGCGCCAACGTGGACGGTTCGCAGGCGGCCGTCGCGGCGCTGCGCCCGGTGATCGAGGAGAAGGACAAGGCGCTCGTCGCGACCGTGGACGAGAAGTTCAAGGCGCTGGACGCCCTGCTGGAGACCCACCGCAAGGGCGACGGCTTCAAGTCCTACACCGAGCTGTCCGAGGCGGAGGTCAAGGCGCTGGCCGCGGCCGTCGACGCGCTGGGCGAGCCGATCTCCAAGGTCGCCGAGGCGGTGGCCAAGTGACCGGCCTGCCGCGCCGCAGGCTCCTGGGGTACGCGGGGGCCGGGGTCGCGCTGGCCGGGGCGGGCGCCGCCGCGGGCGCGTTCGCCACCCGGCACGACGAGGTCAAGCCGGCGGGGCTGGCCGACGCGGTGCCGTTCCACGGCGAGCACCAAGCCGGCATCGTCACGCCCGCGCAGGACCGGATGCACTTCGTGGCGCTGGACGTGACCACGACCAAGCGGTCCGAGCTGGTCGCGCTGCTCAAGGAGTGGACCGAGGCGGCCCGGCGGATGACGGCGGGCCAGGAAGCGGCCGACGCGGGCGCGGTCGGCGGGCACCCGTCCGCCCCGCCGAAGGACACCGGCGAGGCGCTGGACCTGCCCGCGTCCGCGCTGACCCTGACCATCGGCTTCGGGCCGTCGCTGTTCGACGACCGGTTCGGCCTCGCGGCGCAGCGCCCGGCGAAGCTGATCGACCTGCCGAAGTTCCGGGGCGACGACCTGGACCCGAAGCGGTCCGGCGGCGACCTGTGCATCCAGGCGTGCGCGAACGACCCGCAGGTGGCCGTGCACGCGATCCGGAACCTGGTGCGCATCGGGTTCGGACGGGTCGCGGTGCGGTGGTCGCAGCTGGGGTTCGGGCGCACGTCGTCCACGTCGACCAGCCAGGCCACGCCGCGCAACCTGTTCGGCTTCAAGGACGGCACCAACAACCTCAAGGCCGAGGACACCGACGCGCTGCGCGAGCACGTGTGGGTCGCGCCGGGCGACGGTCCGGAGTGGATGGTCGGCGGCACCTACCTGGTGGCCCGGCGCATCCGGATGCACATCGAGATCTGGGACCGGACGTCGCTGGCCGAGCAGGAGGCCATCGTCGGCCGCACCAAGGGCGAGGGCGCGCCGCTCGGGCAGGTCAAGGAGTTCGACCCGGTCGACCTGCACGTCCGCGGCAAGGGCGGCGAGCCGGTCATCCCCGAGAACGCGCACATCCGGCTGGCGTCGGCGGAAGCGCTGGGCGGGGTCCGGATCCTGCGGCGCGGCTACAACTTCACCGACGGGTCGGACGGGCTCGGGCACCTGGACGCGGGGCTGTTCTTCGTGTGCTTCAACCGGGACACCGGCAAGCAGTTCGTGCCGATGCAGCAGGCGCTGGCGTCCAAGGACGACATGATGGAGTACTTGGAGCACAACGGTTCCGGCCACTTCGCGGTGCCACCGGGCGTCCGCGAGGGCGGCTTCTGGGGCGACACCCTGTTCCGCGACTGACACCGGTCAGGACGTCGTCGTCGGCACCGTGCTGGTGTGCGGCGGCGTGTTGGGCGCGGTCGGCGTGGTCGGCTCCAGGGTCGGTGGTTGCGTGATCGCCGGCGGTGCGGAGGTCGAGTGGGTCGCGGTCGGCGGTGGGGTGGACGGGGCTGACGTCGGGTTCTGCGTCGCTTTCGAGGTCGTCGGCAGCACCGCTGAGGTCGGCACCGCAGATCCCGTCGGCACGTCCGGTGCGCCCGGCACGACCGGCGGCGGCGGGACGCCCGGTCCCGGTGGCTGCTCGCCGGCCGGCGCCGCCGTGCCGGACGTCGGTGTCTGTCCCCTTTGGACGGTCCGGCGCTCCGGCGGCTCGCCGATCAGCGCCGCCGGGTCGTCGGGCACCAGGGGCGCGGTGGTGCGCAGGCTGACCATCGTCGGCCGGCCCGGCGAGTTCGTCCGGCCCTTCTCGACCGGCGCCCGCTCCTCCGTCCCGAACGTCAACACCAGCGCCAACACGCCACCCAGTGCCACGACGGGCAGCAGGACGACAGCCGAAACACACCCGCGACCGCTGCGCGGCAACTCACGATGACTCACGAACCCACAACCCCCGACCCGATCTTGCGTGCTACTCATTGATCGGTTCGGGGACCCCGGTCGCAACCACCGCCGCACCACACGGTCGGGTGAACTCGATCAAGCAAGCGGCGGGAGCTGCGGCGGAACGGCCGCCGGCCGCGACTCCAGGGCCTCCAGCGCCAGCCTGACCGCCGTGTCCAACTGCGGGTCCCGCCCGGCCACGCGGTCCTGCGGCGTGATCACCACCTCGACGTCCGGGTCCACGCCGTGGTTCTCCACGCTCCACCCGGCGCCCTCGAACCAGCTCGCGTACCGGGGCTGCGTCACCACCGTCCCGTCCACCAGGTCGTAGCGCATGTCGATGCCGATCACCCCGCCCCACGTCCGGGTGCCCACCACGGGACCGATGCCGAGCTGCTTGATCGCCACGTTCACGATGTCGCCGTCCGAGCCCGCGAACTCGTCCGCGATCGCCACCACCGGGCCGCGCGGCGCGTCCGCCGGGTAGCTGTCGGCCGTGGTGTAGCCGCGCGCGACCGACCAGCCGATGACCTTGCGCGCCAGCTTCTCCACGACCAGCTGGGACGTGTGCCCGCCGCCGTTCTCCCGCACGTCCAGCACGACGGCCTCGCGCATCAGCTCCACCCGCAGGTCCCGGTGCAGCTGCGCCCAGCCCGCGCCCATCATGTCCGGCACGTGCAGGTACCCGACCCGCCCGTTCGACAGCTCGTGCGTGCGGGCCCGCCGGTCGGCGACCCACGCGTGGTAGCGCAGCGGCTCGTCGTCCTCCAGCGGCACCACGACCACCCGCCGCGGCTCGCCGCCGCCGCCCGGTCGCACGGTGAGCTCCACCGGCTTGCCCGCCGTGCCGACCAGCAGCGGCGCGGGACCGGTCAGCGGGTCCACCTGCCGGCCGTCCACGGCGACGATCGCGTCACCCGGCCGCACGGCCACGCCCGGCGCGGCCAGCGGCGACCGGGCCGCCGGGTCGGAGGTCTCGCCCGGGATCACCCGGACCACCCGCCACGCGCCGGACTCGTCGCGCTCCAGGTCCGCCCCGAGCAGCCCCACCGGCCGCCCGCTCGACCCGCCCGAGGGGATGACGTAGGCGTGGGACGTGCCCAGTTCGCCCTGCACCTCCCACAGCAGGTCCACCAGGTCGGAGTAGCTGCCCAGCCGGTCCACCAGCGGGCGGTAGCGGTCCAGCACGCCCTGCCAGTCCACGCCGCCCATGTCGGTGCGCCAGAAGTGGTCGCGCATGAGCCGGCCCGCCTCGGCGTAGGCCTGCCGCCACTCGGCGGCCCGGTCCAGCACCACCCGAACGCGGGACAGGTCGACGTCCACCGAGTCCTGGTCCTCGGAGTCGACCTTCCGGTCCGAGGGCACGACCCGCAGGTCACCGCCGTCCAGCACGACCAGTCGCTGCCCGTCGCCGCTGACCGCGTACGAGTCGAGCCCGTCCACGAGCACGTCGGTGCGCGCCTTGGTCAGGTCGAACCGCTCCAGCACCTTGCGCGGCGGCCGGCTCGACGGCGTGGCCAGGTTGTCGCCCAGCACCCCGCGCAACGGCCGGCGCAGCCACAGCAGCCCGCCCTTGGCGGCGGTCAGCGACGAGTACCCGGCCGCCGCCACCGGCACCGGCACGACCCGGTCGGCCAGGCCGTCCAGGTCCACGACGGTGATCGGGTTCTCGTCCTTGTGGTCCTTGTCCTTGTCGTCCTTGTCGTCGTCGCCGACCGGGCGGCCCAGCCGCAGCGGGTCGAACGGCGAGGGCGTGGTGGCGGCCAGCGGCAGCAGGTAGGGGCGGCAGCCGGTGGGGAAGGACAGGTCGAACACGTGCGCGTCGTACACCGGGTCGAAGCTGCGGATCGACAGGAACGCGAGGTAGCGGCCGTCCTCGGTGAACGCGGGAGAGAAGTCGGCGAACCGCAGCGGGGTCACGTCCACCACGGACAGGTCGGTCGTGTTGGTCATCCGGATGTGGTGCAGCGGGCGCGGCCCGGGGTGCGACCAGGCCAGCCAGTTCGAGTCCGGCGAGAAGGCCAGGTCGCTGACGTTGGGGTTGGCATCCTTGAGGACTTCGCGCACCTCGCCGGACTCGACGTCGACCAGCAGCAACCGCCCGTCGTGCGTGGCCACGGCGACCTTGCGCCCGTCCGGCGCGACCGCGAGCTCCAGCACCCGCCCCAACCGCCCCACGGCGACCCGGCGCGGCGTGTTCCCCGGCTCGACCCCGCTCGCGGGCGCGAACTCCAGCCCTTCCTCGCCGTCCGCGTCGGTCACCCAGACCACGGTGTCCCCGACGACGCGGGGCAGGCGATTGCGCGTCCCCGGCTGCTCGGCCAGCGCCCGCACCGGCCCGTCGCGGTGGGTCACCCAGTGCACGGTCCCGCGCACCTCGACCACGCTCGCCCGCCCGGTCTTGTCCGGGTGCACGTCGTCGGGCCGGGGCGTGATGTGCCGGGGCCGCGTGGCCGTGCGGGGACCGCCGAGCTGGATCTCGAGCTTGCGCGCCTCCGCGTCGAGCCCGTCGAGCACCCACAGGTCCCCGGCGCTCTGGAAGATGATCCGCTCGCCGTCCGTGCTCGCGCCCCGCGCGTAGAACTCGGTCTCGGTGTGCCGCCGCAGGTCGGACCCGTCGGGCAGGACGGAGTAGACGCTCCCGATCCCGTCGTGGTCGGACAGGAACGCCAGCCGACCCCCCACCCACATCGGCGCGCTCAACGTCGAGGTCAGCTCGCCCAGGATGCGCTCGAACCCGCCATCACCCCCGAGGTCGACCCACAACTTGCCGGCCGACCCGCCCCGGTACCGCTTCCACCAGGCCGGGTCGTGCCCGTAGTTCGAGGTGACCGCCACGGCCCCGTCCGGCCGAAGCGCCACATCACCGACCCACCCGTAGGGCAACCTGCGCGGCGGCCCACCGTCCACCGGCACCGCGTACGCCCACTTGCGCACCGACGTGGCCTCGCCGGTCGAACTCACCGCCACGACCTCGCCTTCCGGCGTCCACCCGCGCACCCCGGTCGTCCACGACCCCCAGTGCGTGAGCCGGCGGGCCTCGCCCCCGGTGACCAGGGCGAGGTGCACCTCGGGCGCACCGTCCCGCCGACTGGCCCAGGCGAGGTGCGTACCGGTCGGGTCGAACCGCGGGTGTCCCACGGGCACTTGGTCGGCGGTCACGCGGAACGCCCGCCCACCGGCGAGAGGCGCCAGCCACACGTCGTCCTCGGCCACGAAGGTGACGAGGTCGCCGTGCAGGTGGGGGTGGCGGAGGTAGGCCTGATCGGTCACCTCGTCGACGTTAGCGCGCCCTCCAGCCCGCCGCGATCATGTTCCCCCGAACCGAGCCCTCAACGGGGCCAGTGCGCGCGCCAGTCGTCGGCCGACAGCTTGGTGATCCCCGCGGCCCGCGCCGACCGCTCCGCCGCCCTCACCGCCGCCTCGAACCGCCGGGCCACCGCCCGCAGCTCGGTCTCGGGGTCCTCCCCGGCCAGCTTGGCCAGCGCGGCGACGGCGAACAGCGTGGTCCCGGTGTCGTCGCCCTCGGGCAGCAGGTCCACCGGCAACCCCGCCCGAGCAGTCCGCTGGGCGAGCTTGCCGGCGAAGGCCACCGCGGGCTGGCCGGACGCCACCCCGTCCACACTGGACTCGCGCTGCTTCTCGACCTGCTTCAGCTCTTCCCACCGGTGCTGCTGGGTGTGGGCGTCCCTGACCGCCGGGTCGTGGCCCTCGAACACGTGCGGGTGCCGGCCGACCAGCTTGGCCACCAAGTCCCCCGCCACGGCGTCGATGTCGAACGGCTCCGCGTCCTCCGCCGCGATCCGGGCGTGGAAGAGGACCTGCAACAGCACGTCCCCCAACTCCTCGCGCAGCGCCGCCCGGTCGCCGTCCTCGATGGCCTCCAGCAGCTCGTAGGTCTCCTCGACCAGGTACTGCCGCAGCGACTTGTGGTCCTGCTCGGCGTCCCACGGGCACCCGCCCGGCGACCGCAACCGGTCCATGACCAGGGCCGCGTCCACCAGGCCCGTCCCCACCGGACCCCGCACGACCGCAGCGCCCGCGGCGACCAGCTCACGCGCGCGCGGATCGTCCAACGACCCGGTCAGGTACACGACCGGTCCCTCGACGTCGGAGGACCAGGGCGTGACGCCCAGCTCCTCCCACACCTCGGGATCGAGGTCGGGGGCCGCGAACACCGCCGCCGCGCCCCGCAGAGCGGGTAGCGCGGCGGCGGGCAGGACGGTCTGGGAACCCAGCAGGACGACGGTGGTCACGACTTCGAACGTACCGGCGCCTGGTAGCCGGACAACGTGTCCTCGCTCGCGGCGCACGCGTTGTCGGACGGGTCCCACACGCCGAAGCGCGGGTTGACCTTGATCTCCGGGTCGCCCGCGAGCCGCCGCGCGAGCCGCACGCCGATGCTCTCCAGCGTGCGCGGCTCCAACTGCTCCGTGGACGCCTCGCCGCGCTGGCGGGCGTTGTCCTTGAACTCGGTCACGTAGGCCACGATCCACTGGGAGTTGTTCTTCTCGGGCTCGAACGCCACGACCGTGCCCGGGTCGACGCCGAACAGCGGGGTCGCCGCGAACCTCGGGACCTCGGCCGAGTGCACCTTCTCGCCCTGGCCGGACAGCTGGCGGCCGTCCGGGCTCTGCGGCGCGGCCTTGACGAACTCGGCCATCTTGGCCGGGTCCTTCTCGACCTGCTTGGCCTTGTCCTTCGCGTCCGTGCCGTCCTTGGCGTAGAAGTAGTCGAACGTGACTTCCATCTTGTCGACGTACTTGCGCCCGAGCTCCACCGCGAGCAGCTGGTCCTTGACCCGCTCGCGGATGGTCGTCGGGTCGTAGACGGTGCCCTCGGAGGCGGTCTCGGGGCCGCCGGCGTCGGCCAGCGCCTTGGTCACGGCGTCCTCGGACACGGTGACGCCCTGGCGGTCCGCGGCGCGCACCAGCAGCTCGTGCCGCAGGTAGTTGCTCATCGCGATCCGCGAGACCTCGTCGAACTTGTGCTGGTCCTGGAGCTTCTGGGCCTCCGGTTCCTTCTTCCGGATCGTGTCCAGCCGCTGCTGGACCTGCTCTAGGGGGATGACGGAGTCGCCGACGATGGCGGCAGCGCCCACCTGGCTCGGGCCGGTGCCGCAGCCCGCCACCAGGAGTGCGACCGCCGCGCCGACCAGGGTGAAGCGCCTCTGCACTGTCCTCACGCGGGCTACCTTCTCACGAACCCGTGACCGGGCTCACGGGGGAGCCCGCCAAAGAGCTCAAAAAGTGAGCGCACCAGTCGATCAGTTCCTGGTCCCGGAGCAGCGGTGCGCCCATTCGGCCGCCGGCGGCTCCCTCGGTCGGCCTAGGCACGGTCACGGTGCCCGTGACCTGCTTGTACACCGCCTTCGGGAACAGCCGCCGCATCCGGACCAGCTGCGAGTCCTTCAGCTCCAGCGGCGCGAAGCGGATCGTGGACCCCTGCACCGCGACCTCCGTGACGCCGTGGGCGCGGCACGTCTGCCGGAACCGGGCCACCGCCAGCAGCCGCTCGACGGGCAGCGGCGGGGTGCCGTAGCGGTCCTTCAGCTCGTCCCACACCGCCTGCAACGCCGGCTCGTCGGCCGCCGCCGCGATCTTGCGGTAGGCCTCCAGCCGCAGCCGCTCGCCGGGCACGTAGTCGTGCGGGATGTGGGCGTCGACCGGCAGGTCCACCCGGACCTCGGCCAACTCCTCCTCGCCGTCGACCTCGGCGCCCGCGTGCCGCCGGAACGCCTCGACGGCCTCGCCGACCAGCCGCACGTACAGGTCGAACCCGACGCCCGCGATGTGCCCGGACTGCTCGGCGCCCAGGATGTTGCCCGCGCCGCGGATCTCCAGGTCCTTCATGGCCACCGCCATGCCCGCGCCCAGCTCGGTGTTCTGCGCAATGGTGGCCAGCCGGTCGTGCGCGGTCTCGGTCAGCGGGGCCTCGGGCGGGTACAGGAAGTAGGCGTACCCGCGTTCGCGCCCGCGGCCGACGCGTCCGCGCAGCTGGTGCAGCTGGGACAGGCCGAGCATGTCGCCGCGCTCGACGATGAGGGTGTTGGCGTTGGAGATGTCCAGGCCGGTCTCCACGATCGTCGTGCACACCAGCACGTCGTACTCGCGCTCCCAGAACCCCTGGATGATCTTCTCCAGCTTGTCCTCGTTCATCTGGCCGTGCGCGGTGACCACGCGGGCCTCGGGCACCAGGTCCCGGATGCGCCGGGCGGCCTTCTCGATCGAGGACACCCGGTTGTGCACGTAAAAGACCTGGCCGTCGCGCAGCAGCTCGCGCCGGATGGCCGCGCCGACCTGCTTGTCGTCGTAGGGGCCGACGTAGGTCAGGATCGGGTGCCGCTCCTCGGGCGGGGTGAGGATGGTGGACATCTCGCGGATGCCCGCCAGCGACATCTCCAGGGTGCGCGGGATCGGGGTGGCGGACATGGTGAGCACGTCGACGTGCGTGCGCAGCGCCTTGATGTGCTCCTTGTGCTCGACGCCGAACCGCTGCTCCTCGTCCACGATCACCAGGCCGAGGTCCTTGTACCGCAAGCCCTTCTGCAACAGCCGGTGCGTGCCGATGACGATGTCCACCTCGCCGTCGGCCAGCCCGGCGATGGTCTGCTCGGCCTCGGCGGGGTCGGTGAACCGGGACAGGCCCTTGATCTGCACCGGGAACGCGCGCATGCGCTCGGTGAAGGTGTTGAGGTGCTGCTGGGCGAGCAGGGTCGTGGGCACCAGGACGACGACCTGCTTGCCGTCCTGCACCGCCTTGAACGCCGCCCGCACCGCGATCTCGGTCTTGCCGTAGCCGACGTCGCCGCAGATCACCCGGTCCATCGGGACCGACCGCTCCATGTCGGCCTTGACCTCGTCGATCGCGGCCATCTGGTCGACGGTCTCGGTGAACGGGAACGCGTCCTCCAGCTCCCGCTGCCACGGGGTGTCGGTCGCGAACGCGTGGCCGGGCGCGGCCTGGCGGGCGGCGTAGAGCTGCACCAGCTCGGCCGCGATCTGCTTGACCGCCTTGCGCGCCTTGGCCTTGGTGTTCTTCCAGTCGCTGCCGCCGAGCTTGTTCAGCGTGGGCAGCTCGCCGCCGACGTACCGGGACACCTCGTCGAGCTGGTCGGTCGGCACGAACAGCCGATCGCCGGGCTGGCCGCGTTTCGAGGACGCGTACTCCAGCACCAGGTACTCGCGGGTCGCGCCGGCGACGGTCCGCTGGACCATCTCCACGTACTTGCCGATGCCGTGCTGCTCGTGCACCACGAAGTCGCCGGGCTTGAGCGCCAACGGGTCCACGGCGTTGCGGCGGCGCGACGGCATCCGCCGCATGTCCTTGGTGGACGTCCCGCCGCGCCCGCCGGTCAGGTCGGTCTCGGTGAGCACGACCAGGGCGAGGTCGGGCAGCGCGAAGCCGTCCTCCAGCGCGCCCCGCACGACGGTGACCGCGCCGGCTTTCGGTGGGGTGTCGAGGGTTTCCCTGAGCAGCGCGGGCACTTCGGCGTCCGCGAGCTGCTCGACCGCGCGCTGCGCGGTGCCCGCGCCGGGGACGACGAGGACCGCCGTGCCGCCGGACGCGGTGTGCGCGCGCAGGTCGGTGAACGCCCGGTCCACGTCTCCCTGGTAGGCCTCGACGTGCTTGAACTCCAGGCGGACGACGTCGGAGCCCTCGGTGGTGAGCTGGCTGAGCGTCCACCACGGCCGGCCCTTCGCGCGGGCGGCGTCGGCGACCTCCGCCAGCTCCCGGTAGGCCGACGCGCCCAGGTCGATCGGGGCCTTGCCGCCGCCGGCCGCCGCCATCCAGGACGCTTCCAGGAACTCCTGGCCGGTGCGGACCAGGTCGTGGGCGCGGGCGCGGATCTTCTCCGGGTCGGCCAGCAGGACGTGCGTGCCGTCCGGGACGACGTCGGTGAGCAGCTGGAGCTCCCCCTCGCACAGGGCGGGGATCAGGGCCTCCATGCCCTCGGACGGGATGCCGCTCGCGATCTTGTCCAGCATCTCGGCGAGCTGGGCGTCGGCCTGGTGCTCGGCGGCCAGCGCGGCGGCCTTCTCCTTGACCCGCTCGGTCAGCAGCAGCTCCCGGCACGGCGGCGCGGTGAACTTCCGGACGGTCTCCGGCAGCGACCGCTGGTCGGCCACCGCGAACGGCCGGATCTCGCTGACCTCGTCGCCCCAGAACTCCACGCGCAGCGGGTGCTCGGCGGTCGGCGGGAACACGTCGAGGATGCCGCCCCGGACCGCGAACTCACCCCGCTTCTCGACCATGTCCACGCGGGTGTAGGCGAGCTGGGCGAGGTCGTGCAGGAGCTCCTCGAAGTCGAGCTCGACCCCGACTTCGAGGTCCACCGGCTTGAGGTCGCCCAGTCCGGGGGCCATCGGCTGGATGAGGCTGCGGATCGTGGCGACGACGACCTTGAGCGGCGCGTCACCGGGGTGCTTGAGGCGGCGCAGCACCTGGAGGCGGGCGCCCACGGTGTCCGCGCGCGGCGACAGGCGTTCGTGCGGGAGCGTCTCCCAGCTGGGGAAGTTCGCCACGGCGTCGTGCCCGATGAGGTCGCACAGGACCCCGGTCAGCTCGTCGGCCTCCCGCCCGGTGGCGGTGACGGCGAGCACCGGCACCTTGCGGCTCAGGGCGGCCACGACCAGCGGCCGCGCGGCGGGCGCGCCCTCCAGCTCCAGGCCGGGGCTGCCGGTGGCGTCGACCAGGGCGGTGAGCGCCTTGTCGGACAGGACAGCGGTCAACAGGCCGGACAGCGGGCCGGACTGGGGCATTGCGTGGCTCCCTACAAGGGCAGAGGCAGAACAGACCCCTGCCCGGGACCTCGACGCCACCGGGAGGGGTGCTCGCCTCCAGCCTACGGGCACCCACCGACACTCCGCCGGTCGATTACCCGGCGGTGTCACCGGCTGTGTCGTCGGCCCTGTCACCGGCGAGGAACCGGCGGACGTCCGGCAGCACGTCGTCGCACCGCACCCAGGCACCGCCGTGGTCCGCGCCGGGTACCCCGAAGAACCCGGCCCC
This sequence comes from Saccharothrix variisporea, assembly GCF_003634995.1. Classification (GTDB taxonomy): domain Bacteria; phylum Actinomycetota; class Actinomycetes; order Mycobacteriales; family Pseudonocardiaceae; genus Actinosynnema; species Actinosynnema variisporeum. The sequence continues at coordinate 4,507,446 of NZ_RBXR01000001.1, forward strand.
GACCCGCCCGGCGACCGCGCGCATGGGGTCGTGCCACGGGTCCTCGGTGCCGCAGTACATCAGCAGCGGCACGCGGGTGCCGACCAGCCGGGCGTCGAGCCCGCGGTCACCCGAGAAGGCCGCGAAGTTGGCCCGCAGCGCCTCCGGGTCGGCCGCGTCGATCACCGCCGCCTGCTCCGGGTCGGTGTGCGCACCGTCCCGCAGCAGGGTGAACGGGTCGGTGTCCGCGGGCAGGCCGTACGTGCGCAGGGCGTGCTCCAGCCCGGACCGGAACCCGTCCACCGGGTCCCACGCCCCCGCCACCACCCGGGTGCACCGCTCGGGCGCGTGCACCGCCATGCCGAGCACGGTCAACGCGCCCAGCGAGTACCCCCAGCACGCGGCCCGCTCGACGCCGAGGTCGTCCAGCACGGCGGTCACGTGCGCGACCCGACGCGGCAGGGCGTAGGCGGCCGGGTCGTGCGGCCCGTCGCTCGCGCCCAGGCCCAGCGGGTCGATCGCGATCACGGTGTGCTCGCCGCGCAGCACGGCCGTGTACCCGCGACGCGCCCAGTGCTCGCCGACGCAGAACATCCCGGGGTGCAGCACCAGCGGCGGGCCGTCGCCGGTGACCTCGTAGTGGACCTTGACCCCGCCCACCCGTGCGAAAGGCACGTCGAACCCCCTTTGACCAGGAACGTTACCCCTTGTAACGCAGTCGATGATCGACCACGATGAGCGCGAGCGGAAGGAGGCACTTCCTTGTCACGACGGCACACGGAGGTGACCGACCAGGTCACGCGGGACTGCCCGTTGCGCGAGGTGCTCGCCGTGATCGGCGACAAGTGGAGCGCCCAGGTGCTGGTGCGGCTCGGCGACGGCCCGGTGCGGTTCAGCGAGTTGGAGCGGTCCATCGAGGGCATCAGCCGCCGGATGCTGACGCTGAGCCTGCGCAACCTGGAGCGCAACGGCCTGGTGACCCGCACGGTGCACCCGGACGCCCCGCCCCGCGTCGAGTACGCCACCACCGCCCTGGTCGAGGAGATCCGCGACCCGCTGGAGGCCCTTGCCGACTGGGCCGCCCGGCACCGCACCACGATCGCCGACGCCCGCCGCGCCTACGACCGGAATTCCCCGAGCGGGACCTGCACCTGAGGCCACTGGTCCACGAAGTCCACGCCCTGGGCCGCGCCGGCGACCTGGCCGAGGCCACCGCCCGGCTGCCCCGCGAACGGCCCTCTCCGCTGTAGGCCGGGTTCACCCCGGGGCCGGCATCCTGGGCGGTATGCGCCGGGTTGTCGGGGTTGCCGCGTTGTTGCTGCTCGCCGGGTGTTCGACCGGGGACTCCCCCGGCGGCAGCGCACCGCCCACCGACCCGCCCAAGGGGATCCAGGTCGAGGTGGTCGCGGACGGCCTCACGCACCCGTGGGAGGTCGGCTTCCTGCCAGACGGCCGGATGCTGGTCACCGAGCGCCCCGGCCGCCTGACCCTGGTCGACAAGGGCCGGAAGACGCAGGTCGAAGCCGACTTCGGGGATGTCGTCGCGCGCGGCGAGGGCGGGCTGATGGGCCTGCTGGTGCACCCCGACTTCGCGTCGACCAAGCGGTTCACCACGTGCTTCAACACCGCGAACGACATCCGCCTGGTCACCTGGGAGCTGGACGGCACCGAGGCGCGACGCGTGAAGGACCCGCTGCGCGCCGGCTTCCCGGCCAACCCGAGCGGACGGCACTCGGGCTGCCGCCTGTCGCTCGGCCCGGACGGCTCGCTGCTGGTCGGCACGGGTGACACCGCCCGCGCGTCGATCCCGCAGGACCTGAACAGCTTCGGCGGCAAGGTGCTCAAGCTGGACCTGGCGACCGGCGAGGGCGGCGTCCTGACCTACGGGCACCGCAACGTGCAGGGCGTCGCCGTGCGCAAGGACGGCTTGATCATGTCGGCCGAGCACGGCCCCGACGTGGACGACGAGGTCAACGTCATCAAGCCCGGCGGGAACTACGGCTGGGACCCGTCCAAGGGCGGCACCGAGGGCGGGTACGACGAGGACGTGCCCATGACCGACCTGGAGCGCTTCCCGGACGCCGTGCCGGCCGTGTGGTCGTCCGGCCGCCCCACCGAGGCGATCTGCGACGCCGTCTTCCTGGACGGTGCCGAGTGGGGCGACCTGGACGGCGCGCTGGCCGTGACGGCGTTGAAGGGCGCCAAGGTCCTGTTCTTCACGGTGACGGCGGAGGGCGGCGTGCACTCGGTGTCCGTCCCGCCCGAGCTGGACGGCACCCACGGCCGGCTGCGCGGTGCCGCGCTGGGTCCCGACAAGGCGCTCTACGTGACCACGTCGAACGGGACCGACGACAAGGTCCTCAGGGTGACTCGGGGCTGACCAGCCCGCGCACGAGCGCGTCCCGCCCGGCGAAGAACGCGTCGTCCGCCGCCTCCACGTCGGCCAGCGCCCCGGTCAGCACGTCACGCCCGGCGTCGGTCAGCCGCAGCCGCCGCGCCCGCGAGTCGTCGGGGTCCACGTCCCGCGCGACCAGCCCGCGCTCTTCGAGCTTCCGGACGACCTGGCTGGTCATCATGGTGTCCGTCCCGGCCCGCCCGGCGAGCTGCTGCTGGGTCGGCCGCCCTTCGTGGTCGGCCAGCCACCACAACGTCGCCAACAGCACGAACTGCACGTGCGTGAGGTCGTGCGGAGCGAGCGCGGACCGCATGGCCCGCTGCCAGGCCAACGTCACCCGCCACAACAGGAATCCGGGACTGCGCCCGGGCCCGTCCCACTTCGACTTCGGCTGCCCCGTCACCCGGAAGAGGATGCCAGCGCCACCAACCGCTCCACCGCCTCGGGCAACCCTTCGGCGACCACCGGCCCGAACTCCTCGGCCGCCGCCCCTTCGACGACCAGCCGGTGCGTGACCTTCACCCGCCCGGCCCCGACCGCCTCGACCTCGTGCGCGAACCGCAGCACGGCCCCCTGCACGGTGGTCTCGTCGGTGAACCCCTTGCCGGGGACCACTTCCGTCAGCACGAACTCGATGACCGGCTGCCCCGGCATCACCATCCGCCCCCGGGTGCCGGCGTCGAACGGCCCGTCGAGCTCGATCGACTCCAGGTCCCCGTCCCACTCGGTCCACCGCGCCACGTCGCTCCAGAGCCCCCAGACGGCCTCGACGGACGCGGAACCCTCAACGCTGTGCTCGAACTCGTAAGTCTGCATGCACACATACTATATGCGCGCTTACTGTTCCGCCAGGCTTTTGCCGGAGCGCTGCACGCGACAAGCGCACCGCGCCCCGGGTATCGGTCAGCGGCCTCGTTTGCGGAGTTCGGCCACCAGGATCGGCATGAGTTCGTCGACGAAGGCGCAGTCGTAGCCCTGCCCGTTCATCAGCGACAGCGCGAACCGGGTCTTGGCCACCTCCGCCGAGGACGCGCCGATCATGCCGTCCAGCGCGATGCCGATCTCCTCCAGCACCCGGTCCACCTGCGACGTCCGGTAGCCCCGCCGCGTCGGGCCCGCCATGGGGAGCTTGATCGCCCGCAGCTGCTTCCACGACGTGATCGGCGGCAACGCGGCGGGTCGGGGCGGGCCGTCGGTCAGCTGCTTCTCGACCCTGGCCAGGAAAGCGTCGACCTCGGTCTCGTCGTAGCCCCGTCGCCCGAACATCGGCCGGCTGAACCTGGCCTCTCGGATCTCCTGCGCGGTGAGGTCGTCGTTGCCCAGCAACGTGTTCTCGATGCGGTCCAGGAACTTGTCGACCTGGGACTCGTGGTAGCCGCGGCGGCCCCTCGGGGGTTTGCCGAACTCGACCGTGCGGACGTCGCGCGCGGTGAGTGGGCGGGTGCCCACTCCGGGTCTCGGGCGGACCGGTGGGGCGGTGAGCTGTTCCAGGGTGACGACGACGAGGTCCAGGAACGTGTCCACGTCGTCTTCGTCGTAGCCGATCATGCCCGGAGGGGCGTAGGAGAACTCGTGGTCCTGCACTTCGAGGGCGGTCAGGGTGTCGCGGCCGGCCAGGGTGGCCTCGATGCGGTCCAGGAAGTGGTCGATCTCGCCCTCGTGGTAGCCGCGGTTGCCGGGTCTGGGCTTGTGGAAGCGCACGCCGCGGACGTCCTGCGGGGTCAGCCTCGGGGCCGGGCGCATGCCGGTGGACGTGGCGTGCGCGCCCTGGGCGGGGGCGACCGCCTGTCTGCGCTGCGGGGTCGATCTCAGGGTTTCCGCGACCAGTTCCAGGAAGGCGTCGACCTCGGTCGCGTGGTAGCCGGGGTGGGCGGGGCGGAAGCGCATGCGGCGGACGTCCTGCTCGGTCACGTCGTCGCGGCCCAGCAGGGTGGCCTCGATGCGGTCGAGGAAGTCGTCGACCTGGCGCTCCTCGTAGCCCGGCATCCCGGGTGGCGGGCGGTGGAACGCGACCTGGCGCAGGTCCTGCGCGCTGAGCAGCGGGGCCGGGTGTGCCGGCGTGTGCGGAGCAGGCGGTGCGGCAACTGGATGTGACGCGACAACAGGATGTCCAGCGACAACTGGATGTCCAGGGGCAACTGGATGCAATGGCGCAACTGGATGTCCTGCCGCAACTGGATGTGGTGCCGCAACTGGATGTGGTGCCACAGCTGGACGCGGTGCCGCGGCCGATCCGAACGCCGCAGCGGGACGTGGTGCCGCATGCGGACGCGCTTCGAACCCCACCCTCATGCCTCCTTCTCCCGTGTACCGGGGAGTATCGCCGGACGGAGGTGAAGTTGTTTCGCCCTATTGGCTCAATGCGGTGGAGATCGTTCTACTCTGACGCCCATGAGCCGGTTCGTGGACACGATGGTGGCAACCGCTGCGAGTGCCAACGATCGAGGGATGACGACGGGTGAGCCGACCGCTCCGACCCGTCGGACGTGGGCGGACGTGCACGAGAAGGCCAGGAGGATGGCCGGTGCCCTGGTCGCGGGCGGCGTGGCGCGGGGTGACTCCGTGGCCGTGCTCGCGGGCGACCCGGCGAGCATCGCGCCCGCCGTTCAAGCGGTGTGGCTGTCCGGCGGCAGCATCACCATGCTGCACCAGCCGACCCCGCGCACCGACCTCGCCGAGTGGGCCGCCGACACCCTGCGCGTGCTGGCCATGATCGGCGCGGAACTGGTCCTGCTGGGCAACCCGTTCGACGCGCTGTCCGCCGTCCTGGACGAGAACGGCGTCTCCTACCGCAAGCTCGACGAGCTCGACGGCGACCCGCTGCCCGCGCCGGTCGAGGTGGACGAGTCCGCGACCGCCCTGCTCCAGCTCACCAGCGGCTCCACGGCCGACCCGAAGGCCGTCCGCATCACGCACGGCAACCTGTGGTCCAACGCGAAGGCGATGGAGGAGGCGGCGAAGCTCGACCCGGAGACCGACCGGATGGTGTCGTGGCTGCCGCTGTTCCACGACATGGGGATGGTCGGCTTCCTGACCGTACCGATGCTGTTCGGCATCGACCTGGTGAAGGTCACCCCGGTCGACTTCCTCGCCCGCCCGACCCTGTGGCCGGACCTCATCAGCCGCTACCAGGGCACCATCACCGCCGCCCCGAACTTCGCCTACGCCATCGCCGCGCGCCGCATGGGCGGCGTCGAGGACGGCACGTGGGACCTGTCCCGCCTGCGGATCGCGCTCAACGGCGCCGAGCCCATCGACCCGACCGCGGTGAAGGCGTTCACCGACGCGGGCGCGCGGTTCGGGATGCCCGCCGAGTGCGTGCTGTGCGCGTACGGCATGGCGGAGACGACCCTGGGCGTGGCGTTCGCGCCCGTGTTCACCGGCATGGCCGTGGACCACGTCGACCCGGACGAGCTGGAGGCGGGCCGGCGGGCGGTACCGGTGGAGCCGGGTCCGGGTGCGCGGTCGTTCCCGCTGCTCGGGCCGCCGCTGCCGGGCCTGGAGATCCAGGTGGTGGACGAGTCCGGCGCGGTGCGCGGTGAGCGCGAGGTGGGGCAGCTGCGGGTGCGCGGCGAGGCCGTGACGCCCGGTTACCTGACCGTCGACGGGCCGCGGGACACCCAGGACGCGGACGGCTGGCTGGACACCGGCGACGAGGGCTACGTGGTGGACGGCCAGGTCGTCGTGTGCGGGCGGCGCAAGGACGTGATCATCATGGGTGGCCGCAACATCTACCCGACCGACATCGAGCGGGCGGCGACGTCCGTGGAGGGCGTGCGGGCGGGCAACGCGGTGGCGGTGCGCCTGGACGCGGGGAGCCGGCGGGAGCGGTTCGCCGTGGTCGTGGAGTCCAAGCTGGCCGGCGAGGACGACGCCGTGAAGGAGCTGACCAAGCAGATCAGCGCCCGGGTGGTGGACGCCGTGGGCCTGCGCCCGTTCACCGTGGTGGTCCTGAAGCCGGGCAGCCTGCCCAAGACCCCGTCCGGCAAACTCCGCCGCTCCGCCGCGACCGCCCTGGTGCCGGCCTGAGCTGCCGGCCTGACGTGCGGGCCTGGGGTGCCGGTGTGACGGAGGTCGACTTAGTCGAGGCGTGGACCCGCTGGCTGTCCGGTCAGCGGGTCGACGGCCTGCTGCTGTGGGGGTGGCCGGTCCTGTACTGGGGCAGGCTGGGCAAGCTGCTCCAGTTCACGGCCGGCCTGGTCGTGGTGCTCGACCTGCTCGGCCCGGACCGCATCCGCCGCGGGCGGGGAGCCGTGGCACCTGCCCCGCGCCCTGTTCGTCCTGGGCTACCTCGGCTCCTGGAGGGGGGCGTTCGCGCTGTGGGCGGCGGCAGTCGACGACGAGGCGTCGCCGGCGCGCGCCGGCCTGTTCTTCGCCTGGATGGCGGGCGGTTTCGCGCTGATCACCTGGCTGGGGCGCCCCACCGCCGCCGTGTGGTCGACGCACGCGGTGGTCTCGGTGACGCTCGCCGTCCGGATCGGCTACGGCCTGGTGGTCACGGCCGTGGGTGCCGCGCCGGCGACGGCGTTCGGGCGCGGTGAGCGCGCGGACGTCCGCATCCGGTTCGCGTGCTTCGTGCTGTTCGTGGTCGGGTTCCAGTTCGACCTCGTGGCGTCCTAGTGGAACTTGTTCTGGGCCGCTTCCAGGCCCAGGTCCAGCAGGGCCTCGACGGCGTCCGCCGCCCGGTCCAGCTCGAACGCCAGTTCCTTGCGCTCGACCAGCGAGAAGTCGCGCAGCACGTAGTCCGCCGGGTCCATGCGGCCCGGTGGGCGGTCCACGCCGAAGCGGACGCGGTGGTAGTCCTTGGTGCCCAGCGACTTCGTGATCGAGCGCAGGCCGTTGTGGCCGTTCTCGCCGCCGCCGAGCTTCATCCGGATCGCGGCGAAGGGCAGGTCCAGCTCGTCGTGCACGACCACGATGTCCGCGGGCTGCACCTTGTAGAACCGGGCCGTGCCGGCGACCGGGCCGCCGGAGGTGTTCATGTAGCCGCGCGGCTTGGCCAGGACGACCTTGCGGGAGCCCAGCCGGCCCTCCAGCACCTCGGCGCCGCCCTTGTGCGCCTTGAACTTGCCGCCGATCCGGTCGGCGAGCACGTCGAGGACCATGAAGCCGACGTTGTGCCGGTTGCCCTCGTACTTCGGACCGGGGTTGCCCAGGCCCACGACCAGGGCGATGTCATCGGCCACGGAACCGCAACTCCTGCTCAAGCTCGTCCAACAGGGCGTCCACCGCGCGGGTCTGGTAGCCCCGCCGCAGGCCGGACGTGGTGCTGAACCTGGTGTGGCGGACCTCGGTGGACGTCATCCGGCCACGCCCGTCCAGGGAGGCGGCGGCCCGCGCGAGGAACGCGTCGACCTCGCCGCGATCGTAGCCGCCACCCGACCGGGGGATCTTCACCGCCAGCAGGTCCGCGCCGGTGCGCAGGCCGGTCGGCGGCACCAGCCCGGCCCGCAGCTGCCACTCCATGCGGGCCAGGAAGTCGTCCACGGACCGCTGGTCGTAGCCGCCGGGCACCTCGTGGAAGACGACCCGGCGCACCTGGTCGGGGTGCAGCTTCGTGCGCCCGGACAGGGCGTCGGCGATCCGGATCAGGAACGCGTCCACCTGCGCGGGGTCGTAGCCCTTGCCGCGCCTGCCGCGCGGGAAGGACGTCGAGCGCACCTGCGCCGGGCTCAGCGACGCGAACGGCACGCCGCCCCCACCCGGAGGCGGGGGTGACGTGCCGTTCGACCAGCCCGACGTGATGGGCTCAGCTCTCTTCGGTGGCCTCGGTGTCCGCGGCGGCCTCGCCCTCGCCACCGTCCAGCTCGGCGGCCGTCGGGGCGGCGTTCACGGCGAGGACCAGCGCCTCGGCGTCGGTCACCAGGCCGACACCGGAGGGCAGCTTCAGGTCGGACGCGTGGATCTGGGTGCCGGCCTCGACGCCCTCGATCGACAGCTCGATCTGCTCCGGGATGTGCAGCGCCTCGGCCTCGACCTGGACCGTGGTCAGGTCCTGGGTGACCAGGGTGGCGGCGGCGGGCTCACCGCTGACGACGATCGGCACGTCGACGGTGACCTTCTCGCCCCGCTGCACCAGCAGCAGGTCCACGTGCTCGATGTAGTTCTTGATCGGGTGCGTGGTGACGGTCTTGGTCAGCGCGAGTTCGCTCGTGGAGTCGATGTCCAGCGTCAGAACTGCGTTGTGACCGTGCTCGCGGACGACACGGGCGAACTCGAGCGCCGGCAGGGCCAGGTGCTTCGGGTCGGAGCCGTGGCCGTAGAGCACCGCGGGGATCTTTCCGGCACGACGGGTGCGGCGGGCGGCGCCCTTGCCGAACTCGGTGCGCTCCTCTGCGGCGAGACGGACCTCGGACACGGTGGGGCTCTCCTAACGGTCTGGCCTTGAAACGTCGGGCGGTACTCAAAGCGGGGTGCTGGCGGGTGTCGGCCTACGACGGCGGGCGGCGCGGAGAGGTGGGCACGCGCGGCATCACCACAACCGCCGCGTCGATCACGACAAGCGTGACGCTCGCCCTCGCCGAGGCAACCCGACCAGTGTAGGCCGATCCTCGGAACCGGTCCTAATCGGGGGTTCCCCAGCCGGGTTCGCCGCATTCGCGCCCGGCGGCGGATCCCAGCGGGCGACCTCGGCCGCGATCGCCGGAAGGGCCTCGGGCGCGACCCGGCGCACGGTGGCGACGAGGTGCTCCGGCCGGTCCTCGGCGACCAGGTACCGGGCGAGCACGCGGCGGGCCCGGAGGGGGTCGCGCCCGACCTCCCGCAGGGCGGCCCGCCGCAACCGCCGCAACGCCCGCTCCGGGTCCGGCGGCGACGGGGTGGGTGCGGCACCGACCGGGGCGCCACCCGCCACACCGACCGACACAGCGCCCTCGGTCGGCTCGGCCAGCGCGGCCGACAGCCGGGCGAGGCACTGGGCCTCCGCCTGGGCACGGGCGGCGTCCTCCCACCAGCGCAGCACCGCGGCCGCCCGTTCGTGGCCGCCGGCGGCCACGACCAGGGGCACCACCACGGTCAACGCCCGGACGCACGCCGCCGGATCGCGGATCCCGGTGACCAAGTGCTGGACGAAGTCCGGTTCGCGCGCCTCGACGGCCGCCTCGACCAGGGCGGCCAGTGCGCGGTCCCGGTGGATCGGCCCGGTGACGGCCACCGCGAGGTCGCGGGCGCTCGCGGTGTCGGCCCGCGCCGCCAGGGCCTCGGCCACGATCCGGAGGGCGTTGTCGCGCTTGCGAGCGGACGGGATCGACTCGGCGATCTCCCGAGCGCGGTCCACCTCGCCGAGCGCGAGCAGCGACCGGACCAGGGACGGCATGACGTCGACACCGTGCCCCGCGGTCCCGACCCGCTCCAGCAGCGCGCGGGCGTGGTCGGCGTGGCCCAAGTCGGCGGCGGCGCGGATCACCCGCTCCAGGGCGTGCACGCGGGTCCGCAGGACCGGCAAGCGGTCGGCGACCTCCGCCGCCCAGGCGAGGTGCCCGTGCCGCGCCGCCGCCTCGACCACCCGGAGCACCGCGTCCTCCCGCCGCGCCGGGTCGGTCGACTCGGCCAGTGCGCGGGCGTGCTCCAGCCGGCCCGCGATCGCCCACAGCGCGGGCGACCCGACCGGGTGGGTGGCCTCGATCCGCGACCGCAGCCGGATCCGGTGCACGGCGAGTCCGGCCACCTCGACGACGGGCGGGGTCCGACCCGAGGTCAGCTCCCGCTGGGCCCGGACGACCTCCGCGAGCGCCGCCGCGTCCCCGCCGGACACCGCCAGCAGTCGGGCGTGCCGGGCCGGGTCGGTGGCGCACGCGGTGAACGCCGCCGCGTCCCCGGTCTCGACCAGCCGGGCGAACCAGCCGCGCAGCAGGTACTCGGGGGTGTCCTCGGGCCAGCCGCGCGCCCGGTACGCCGCCGCCCACGCGTGCAGCCGATCCAGGTGCGCCGCCAGCCGAGCCGGCCCGAGCAGCTCGACCGCCTCCCGGTGCAGCTCCTCGTGGGCGAGCAGGAACACGGTCCGGTCCGGGCGGTGGTGGCCTTCGCGGCGGCTGAGGCTGCGGGCCGCGACGGTGCCCAGGAGGTCGTCCACCTCGCGGTAGGACCGGCCGGTCAGCTCGGCGAGGTCGGGCGCCGCCAGACCACCGCCCGCGGCGGTGAGCAGGCCCACCAGGTCCGCGGTCCGGTCGGTGGCGAGCAGCACCCGCAGCTCGCGCACCAGGTCGGCCTGCTCCACCCGGGCCGCGCGGCACCCGGCCAGCGGCCGGACCACCTCCGGTCGGCGCAGCGGGTGGTCGGCGGGGACGTCCGGAGGCACCGCCGGTTCCGGGCGGCCGGCCACGACGACCCGCAGGCCGTCGGGCGGCTCGACGGGCAGCAGGGCGGCGATGCTGTGCGCATCGGGGCCGTCGGTCACCCCGCGGTCCTCGTCGATGCCGTCCACGAGCAGCACCAGGTGTTCGCCGCGTCGCCGGCACTCCTGCGCCGCCCGCGCGAGGAGGTCGAGCAGGTGCGCTTCGCGGGTCGACTCGGTGAGCAGCGCGGGCAAGGCGCGGCCGTGCAGGGCCAGGAGCTGCTCCAGCACGTTCTCGACGAGCGCGACGCGGTCGTTCTGCGCGGCGTGGCGGCCGGTGACGAAGAACGACACGACCCGCACGCCGGGCGGCGGGTGCAGGGCGAACCACGCCATCAGCGCGGTCTTGCCCGACCACGGCCCGGCCTGCCACCAGCGGTAGGCGCCCGCGGTGTCCGGGGACGTGCAGAACCGGGCCAGCTCGGCCAGCTCGTCGTCCCGGTCGAGCAGTCGGGGCGGCGCCATCCGCGCGACCTGCCGGTGGTAGGCCGTCTCGACCGGGTCTGCCGCCGGCACCACCAGGTCGCCGCCGACCACGCCGACCTGGATGATCCGGGACGCCTCGGACCCGGTCACGACGTTGAACGCGGGAAGTCCCCGCGCACCGGACTCCGGCACACGGGGACTTCCGGGGTCTAACACGTGCTCAGGCGTTGCCGTCGAACAGGCTCGTCACCGAGCCGTCCTCGAAGACCTCCTGGATCACGCGCGCCAGCAGCGGTGCGATCGGCAGCACGGTCATCGCGTCGAAGCGCTTCTCCGCCGGGATCGGCAGGGTGTCGGTGAACACGACCTCGCGGGCGCCGCAGTCGCGCAGCCGGTCCACCGCCGGGCCGGACAGGACCGGGTGGGTGGCGGCGATGACCACGTCGGACGCGCCCTCGGCCAGCAGCTGCTCCACGGCCTTGGTGATGGTGCCGCCGGTGTCGATCATGTCGTCGATGACCACGCACAGCCGGCCCTCGACCTGGCCCACCACGCGGTTGGCGACGACCTCGTTCGGGCGCAGCGGGTCGCGGGTCTTGTGGATGAACGCGATGGGCGCGCCGCCCAGGGTGTCGGCCCACTTCTCGGCCAGCTTGGTGCGGCCCGCGTCCGGGGACACCACGGTCAGCTCGCGGCCCGCGTACTTGTCGCGGATGTGCTCGGCCAGCAGCGGCATGGCCCACAGGTGGTCCACCGGGCCGTCGAAGAAGCCCTGGATCTGGGCGGTGTGCAGGTCGACGGCGACCAGGCGGTCCGCGCCCGCGGTCTTGAACAGGTCGGCCACCAGGCGGGCCGAGATCGGCTCACGGCCGCGGTGCTTCTTGTCCTGCCGCGCGTACGGGTAGAACGGCATGATCACGGTGATGCGCTTGGCGGAGGCCCGTTTGAGCGCGTCCACCATGATCAGCTGCTCCATCAGCCACTGGTTGATGGGCGCGCAGTGGGACTGGATGACGAACGCGTCGCACCCGCGCACGGACTCCTCGAACCGCACGAAGATCTCGCCGTTGGCGAAGTCGTAGGCCGACTGCGGGGTCACCGACACGTTGAGGTGCTTGGCCACCTGCTCGGTCAGCTCGGGGTAGGCGCGACCGCCGAAGAGCATCAGGTTCTTCTTCGGGGTACCGGGCATGGTGGGGTTCACGGTCAACGCCCTTCCTCGGCGGTTGTCTCGGCATTCTGCGACGCCAGGGCGTCCTGTGCCGCTTGAGCGGCGGCCGTGCCGGGCCTGCGGTCCAGGACCCAGCCGGCGAGGTTGCGCTGCGGGCCGCCGGACACGGCCAGCGCGCCCGGGGGCACGTCGCGGCGCACGACGGTCCCGGCGCCGGTGTACGCGCCGTCCCCGACGGTGACGGGGGCGACGAACATGTTGTCCGAGCCCGTGCGGGCGTGGGACCCGATGACGGTGCGGTGCTTGTTCACGCCGTCGTAGTTCACGGTGACGCTGGCCGCGCCGATGTTGGAGTGCTCGCCGATGGTGGCGTCGCCGATGTAGCTCAGGTGCGGGACCTTGGAGCCGGTGCCGATGTCGGAGTTCTTGACCTCGACGAACGTGCCGATCTTGCCGTCTGCGCCGAGCTTGGTGCCGGGCCGCAGGTAGGCGAACGGTCCGACCGACGCGCCCGCGCCGATCTGCGCGCCGGTGCCGTGCGTGCGCACGACGGAGGCGCCCGCGCCGATGGAGCAGCCGCTGAGCGTGGTGTCCGGGCCGACCACCGCGCCCTCGCCGACGACCGTGCCCGCGCGCAGCTGCACGCCCGGCTCGATTACGGCGTCACGACCGAGCCGCACGTCCGCGTCCAGCCAGGTGGTGGCCGGGTCGACCACGGTCACGCCCTCGCGCATCCACCGCTCGACGATCCGGCGGTTGAGCTCGGCGCCCAGCCGGGCGAGCTGGACGCGGTCGTTCACTCCCTCCACCAGCCACGGATCGGTGGTGACCACCGCGCCGACGCGCTTGCCGTCGCCGCGCGCGATGGACAGCACGTCGGTCAGGTACAGCTCGCCCTGGGCGTTGTCGGTGGACAGGCGGGAGAGCCCGTCGCGCAGCACCTCGGCGTCGAACGCGTAGACGCCGGAGTTGATCTCGTTGACGGCCCGCTGCTGCGGGGTGGCGTCCTTCTGCTCGACGATCGCCGCGACCTCGCCGGACTCGGTGCGGATGATCCGGCCGTAGCCGGTCGGGTCCGGGACGACGGCGGTGAGCACGGTGACGGCGTTGCCCGCCTTCCCGTGCTGGACGAGCAGGTCGCTCAGCGTGGCGGCGTCCAGCAGCGGGACGTCGCCGTAGGTGACCAGGACGGTGCCGGTCAGGTCGGCGGGCAGCTCGGCCAGGCCGCACCCGACCGCGTGACCCGTGCCCTTCTGCTGCTCCTGCACCGCGACGGTGACCTTGCGGTCCAGCGCGTGCGACAGGCTGTCGAGGTGCTCGGTGACCGCGGCGCGGCCGTGTCCGACGACGACGGCCAGGTGGTCGGGATCGGTCCCGGCGGCGGCGCGGACCGCGTGCTCCACGAGGGAGCGACCGGCGATCCGGTGCAACACCTTGGGGGTGGCTGAGCGCATGCGGGTGCCTTCACCCGCTGCGAGGACGATCGTGCTGACTGGGGTGGGGACACCCTCGAGCATCAGCGCTCTCCCTAGCTGAGTGCGTGCCTGCCAGCGGGAAGGCCTGGCTCCCGCCAGATGCTGATACTAAGCCTCCGAGGAGGCCTCACCCGCCCCGGCGGCAACCTGGCAGTTACCTGCCGGACCCCGTTCCGACACCGCTCGGACGCCCCTCCGGACCGCCCCGAACAGCCGCGACACCCCGCCGCCGACCGGCCCGCGGACGGATCCGGGACACGGGGATGGCAAGCGCCCCAGCGCATCCACGCCCGCCACCCCGCGGAATCCCCGCCGATCGGGTGACCGAACCATTGGTCCGGACCACGCCGCCGAACCGGACACCGCCGCCGCCACCGGTGTGCCCGCAATCACGGCGGGCGACCACGAACCGTGCCGACCCCGCCACCGAGCGCCTCAGCTCTCGGCCGACGCCTCGCCCTCGACCGCCGCCACCCGGCAGCCGCCGCGCCGCTTGGCCAGGTACATCGCCGAGTCCGCCCGCGCCAGCGCCTGGTGCGCCGACTCGCGGGGCCGCACCGAGATCACGCCCACCGACAGCGTCACCCCGCGCGAGAGGTCCGCCGGCAGGGCCGCCACCGCGTCCACCGCCCGGCCCAGCGCCGCCTCCGCCGCGTGCAGGGGCGCGCCGGGCAGCAGGACCACGAACTCGTCACCGCCGTACCGCGCGACCAGGTCGTCCCCGCGCAGCGCCTGCCGCAGCGTCGAGGCGATCACCCGCAGCACGTCGTCACCCTCGGCGTGCGAGTGCTTGTCGTTGACGACCTTGAACCCGTCCAGGTCGACGAGGGCGATCGCCATGGGGTGCGTCTGCGCGCTGATCAGCGCGCCCAGCCGGTCGTCCAGCGCCCGCCGGTTCGGCAAGCCGGTCAACGGGTCCTGCAGGGCCTGCTGCGCGATGGCGCCGTGCGCCCGGGTCAGCCGCTCGTGGTCGCGCCGGGTGACCAGGGTGGCGGTGCGGGCCTCCTGCATCTGCCACAGCTCCACCTCCAGCGCGTTCGCGTAGGACTGCAACGCGCTGGTCGTGTGCTCCCCGTGCGGACCGGACAGCTGCGCGTACTCGCGCACCAGGCACAGCATCAGCGTCGGCTCGGACGTGTCGTGCTCCAGCCGGGTCCGCGCGTCCGCCAGCACCTGCAACGCCTGCTGCGGCAGCTCCTCCAGCGCCAGGCAGCGGGACAGGGCGATGGACACGATGATCAGCTCGCGCGCGTACATCGACAGCTCGCGCAACCGCCACAGCGGCGCGATGTGCTCGGGCCCCGGCTTGGCCAGCGCGTGCGCGGCGCCGATGACCGGCACCTGCTCGGCCGCCGACCGGTCCCGCCGGCCGGGGTGCAGGGACTCGCGGAACGGCCCCTCGACGGCCTCGGCGATCGCGGACGCGGTGGCGAACTTGGTCGCCGCCTCCTCCAGGTTGTCCACGCGCTCCAGCCGCAGGCCCCAGCCGATGAGCATCCGGGCCCGGTTCATCAGGTGGATGTAGATCAGGTGCGGACCGGCGCTGTCCCGGATCGCGTTGTGCGCCCGCGCCAGCACCTGGTCGGCCATCTCGTAGACGCCGAGCTGGGTGAGCACCAGGCCCGTGCTCTGCAGGGCGCTGGCCAGCAGCCGGTCCCAGGTGCGCTTGTCCAGCACCGGGTCGGGGGTGAGGTCCTCGTCGAGCATGGCCAGGCCGCTGGCGACCTCGGTCAGCGCCTTGTCCTCGAACCCGCCGAGCAGGTACCGCCGGCCGCGCAGCGCGTGCGCCTCGGCCTCCAGCACGACCAGGCCGTGCCGGCGGGTGTGGGCGAGCAACTCGTCCAGCATGGAGTCGGACATGTCCACGAGACCGGGCGTGACCAGCCGGACCACCGCCGCCGCGCGCAGCAGCTGGCCGACGATCCGCGGTTCACCGCGGGCCTGCGCCTCGGCCAGGAGCTTGTCGACCTCGTGGGTCGCCTCCAACTGGTCGGAGAGGTGGCTGCTCTGGGCCACGGCGACAAGCTCGGACGCGCGGCCGACCAGCCACGCGTCGGACATCTCGTGGAGCGCCGGCACCACGTTGCCCTGCTCGTCGACCGCTTCCTCGTGCAGCGACTCACACCCCCATGCAGACGCAGGGTCACCGGGCCGGACGCCCCGGCTCGGCCGCTCTCGCTCCGCCACCAGGATTCGAACCTGGACCATCGGAACCAAAATCCGAGGTGCTGCCTTTACACCATGGCGGATCGGGCGAGGAGCCCTCGCCCGTGCGACCACATGTTGTCATGAGTGGTCCCACCAGGTCAGCACGACCACTCAACTGGCCGCAATCTCACGGTAACCCGATCATGACCCTTCGTGTTTCCGCAGGTCACGACGGTTCGTTGAGAGAACCCACAAATTCGGTCACGATCCGCTCGTACGCGGCGGGATCGACGTTCCAGGCCGCCGTGTGGTCCGCGGCGGGCACTTCGACGTACCTCATCGGCCACCCGAGCCGGTGCGAGGCCGCCGCCAGGTCCCGCGACGCCGACACCGGGACCGTCCCGTCCGCGCCGCCGTGGAACAGCAGCGTCCGGGGCTTGTGCGCGGGCGGGTGGTCGACCAGGTCGAACCGCTCGAACTCCAGGTCCGCCCGCCAGTCCGAGACGAGCTCGGCCACCGGCACCAGCTGCGTCGGCACCCCGCGGTTGCGCGACTGCAACTCCAGCGTCCTGGTCCAACTGGTCACGGGGGCGTCCAGCACCACGGCCACGACCTCGTCGGCGTCCGCCGACCGCCCCAGGAACTGCCCCACGATCGCCCCGCCCATCGACCACCCGTAGAGCACCACGTCCCGCGCGCCGTGCTCCCGCGCGTACCGGACGGCCGCCTCGACGTCCCGCCACTCGGTGTCACCCAGGTGGAACAGCCCGTCCGGCGAACGGGGTGCGCCGGCGTCGTTGCGGTAGGTCACCGCCAGAACGGGTAACCCGGCCCCGTGCAGCGCGGGAACGACCCGCAGTGCCTCGGTCCGGGACCCACCCCGACCGTGCACCGCGACCACCCACGTCGACGACGTGCCGGGCACCAGCCAGGCCGGCGCGTCGCCCAACTCCGTGCGCACCACGACGTCCCGGTACTCCAGCCCGAGCGCCGCTTTCGGGTCACCGGTCCACACGGCCGTCTCCATGCGCACCTTCGCCCCGACGGCCGGCGGGGAACCCACCAACTCGCGCGTCACCACACCGCCCGAGCGCCCGGTGATCCCACCGACCCGGGCCGCGCCGTCGGGCCACACAAGGCCCCACGTGCCCGGCAACACACTGACGCGGGATTCCGCCAGCGAGACGGTCCCGTCACCCACCCCGGTGACGGTCTCCGGATACCCGGGACGCGCCCGAGCAGGCTCCAACAACTGCCCGCTGTAGTACCAGCCGACGCCGATCAAGCCACCGCTGACCAGCAACAACAGCACAACGACCACAACCACGACGATCCGCAACCGACGTCTGCGGCGAACGTTCGGTGTCCCCATCACCGAATGATGCGCCCACCGTGATCGACACGCCCGGGAACCTGAGAACACGCCGTGAGTTTCGGCCCGGGTGTGGCGGCACGAGCCGAACCTAACTTACGCTTCCGTAAGTTACGGTTCCGTAGGTAGCCGTGATCTTTGCCCCCGAAAACAAGAGGTAGACGTATGACCAGCACCCTGGAGAGCAGGCAAACGCCGCGCGGTCCGGAAGACAAAGGCCCCAAGCCGATGATCGACGGCCGTCGCGGCCACGTGGAGCAACTCGGCGTCTACGTGTTCGTGGTCGTGCCGTTCCTGGCCCTGATCGCGGCGGTGCCGTTCGCCTGGGGGTGGGGGCTGGGCTGGCTGGACGTCGCGTTGTTCGTGGCGTTCTACTACCTGTCCGGCCTCGGCGTGACCATCGGCTACCACCGGTACTTCACGCACGGCTCGTTCAAGGCGAACCGGGCGCTCAAGATCGGCCTGGCCATCGCGGGCAGCATGGCGCTGCAGGGCCCGGTGATCGTCTGGGTCGCCGACCACCGCCGTCACCACGCCTTCTCCGACCGCGAGGGCGACCCGCACTCGCCGTGGCTGTTCGGCTCCGGCCCGGTCGCCCTGGCCAAGGGCTTCTGGCACGCCCACATGGGCTGGCTGTTCGAGCGCGACAAGACCAACGCGCAGCGCTTCGCGCCGGACCTGCTGGCCGACGACGACCTCGTGAAGGTCGACAAGCTCTTCTGGCTGTGGACCACGATCAGCCTGCTCGCTCCGGGGGTGCTGGGCGGCCTGATCACGATGTCCTGGGCCGGCGCGCTGTCCGCGTTCTTCTGGGCGGGCCTGGTGCGCGTGGCGTTCCTGCACCACGTCACGTGGTCGGTGAACTCGATCTGCCACATGGTCGGCGACCGCCCCTTCGCGGCCCGCGACCGCTCCGCCAACGTCTGGGCGCTGGCGATCCTGTCCTTCGGCGAGTCCTGGCACAACCTGCACCACGCCGACCCGACCTGCGCGCGCCACGGCGTGAAGCGGGGCCAGATCGACACCTCCGCCAGGCTCATCTGGCTGTTCGAGAAGTTCGGCTGGGCCCGTGACGTGCGATGGCCGACCGAGCAGCGCCTGGCCCGGATCAGCGTCAAGAAGTGAATGGTTCACCCGCCCCTCGCCGACTTGGTGAGGGGCGGGTGTTTAGGGTGACCGGAGTGGCGGGACGACGGCGAGCAGACGACACCCCGGTCCCGCGCGTGCGGATGACCGGCAAGGAACGACGCGAACAACTCCTCGACGTGGCCCGCGCATTGTTCGCCGAGAAGGGCTTCGAGGTCACCTCGATCGAGGAGATCGCCCACCGCGCGGGCGTCTCGAAGCCGGTGGTGTACGAGCACTTCGGCGGCAAGGAAGGCATCTACGCGGTGGTCGTGGACCGCGAGATGCAGTACCTGATGGACCACATCGTCAACGCCCTGTCCGGCGGCCACCCCCGAGAACTCCTGGAACAGGCGGCCTGTGCCCTGCTCGACTACATCGAGGGCTCCACGGACGGCTTCCGCATCCTGGTCCGCGACTCCCCCGTGGCGTCCTCGACCGGCACCTTCTCGTCCCTGCTGAACGACATCGCGAGCCAGGTCGAGTCCATCCTGGGCCTGCACTTCTCGAGACAGGGCTACGACCGCAAACTGGCCGCGCTGTACAGCCAGGCCCTGGTGGGGATGGTCGCACTGACCGGCCAGTGGTGGCTGGAGGTCAGGAAGCCGAAGAAGGACGAGGTAGCGGCCCACCTGGTGAACCTGGCCTGGAAGGGCCTCTCCCACATGGACCACAAACCCCGCCTACGCACCCGCCGCTAGCAACCAGCCACCCGGCAGTGCACCACCGGCGCGCCCCCACCGGCAGTGCACCACCCGACGCGCCCCACAAACCCAGCCCGCCGGTCCCAACCACCGGCCGCCGGCCCACGCACCCACGCCCACCCACCGCGCGCGCCGAAGGCGCAAGGCCGGGCTGCCAGCCACGGGAAGGGCCTCGGTTTCTTCCCCCCGTACGGCCTGGGCGCAGCCCAACCGCGCTTGGCCCGTTTCCGCAACCAGCTTTACCGGTTGCGGAAACGGGCCAAGGGTGGTTGCCTCCGGCAGGCCGTACGGGGGGAAGAAACTGACGCCCTTCCCACCCCCGGGGGCCTGCCGCGCGGCGAGCGCCGCTTCTAGCTTTTGGCTTTTGGCTTTTGGCTTTTGGCTTTTGGCTTTTGCAGTGAGCTCTGGACTTCGGCTTTTGGGCTCAGCCCTCCGCAGTCTCCGCCGCCTCCAGCCACTGCGCCTCGACGTCCTCCGCCTCCGTCAGCACGGCCTTCAACTCGGCGTCCAACGCCAACAGCCGCTCCGGATCCGTAGCCGCCTCCGCCAGCTTGGCGTGCAGCTCGGCCTCCTTCTTGTGCAGCTGCTCCAACCGCCGCTCCAACCGCGCCAACTCCTTGCGCGCCGCCCGCTGATCAGCCGCCGAAGAAGGCGCCTTCGCACCACCGCCCGCAGCCCCACCCGCAGCCCCACCCGCAGCCCCACCGGCAGCGGTCTTCGGAGCCGTCGAGGCCGCCGCGGCCGCGTCCCGCCGCCGCAGGTACTCCTCGATCCCGCCCGGCAGGTCGGTCAACCGCCCGTCCCCGAACAACGCCACGACCTGGTCGCACACCCGTTCCACCAGGTACCGGTCGTGCGAGATCACCACCAGCGTCCCGGGCCACGAGTCCAGCAGGTCCTCCAGCTGCTGCAACGTGTCGATGTCCAGGTCGTTGGTCGGCTCGTCCAGCAGCAGCACGTTCGGCTCGGCCATCAGCAACCGGCACAGCTGCAACCGCCGCCGCTCGCCGCCGGACAGGTCCCCGACCGGCGTCCACTGCCGCTGCGACGAGAACCCGAACCGCTCCGCCAGCTGCGACGCGGACATCTCCTGCTTGCCCAGCACGACCCGCCGCGCCACCTCCTCCACGGCCTCCAGGACCCGCATCGACCCGTCCAGGTCGTGCAGCTCCTGCGAGAGGTGCGCGAGCTTCACGGTCTGCCCCTGCACCCGACGACCCGCGTCCAGCTCGCGCTCACCGGCCAACGCGCGCAGCAACGTGGTCTTGCCGGACCCGTTCACGCCCACGATCCCGACCCGGTCACCCGGTCCGACCCGCCAGGTCAGGTCCTCCACCAGCACCCGCTCCCCCACGGTCAGGGTCGCGTCCTCCAGCTCCAGCACCGTCCGCCCCAGCCGCCGCTTGGCGAAGGCCAGCAGCTCGACCGAGTCGCGCGGCGGCGGCACGTCCGAGATCAGGGCCTCGGCCGCCTCGATCCGGTAGCGGGGCTTGGACGTCCGCGCGGGCGCGCCCCGGCGCAGCCACGCCAGCTCCTTGCGGGCCAGGTTGCGCCGCTTCTCCTCGATCGCGTCGGCCAGCCGGGCGCGCTCGGCGCGGGCGAAGATCCAGTCCGCGTACCCGCCCTCGTACTGCTCGACGCGCCCGCCGACGACCTCCCACGTGCGCGTGCACACCGTGTCCAGGAACCACCGGTCGTGGGTCACGACCACCAGCGCGGTGCGGCGGGCCAGCAGGTGGTCGGCCAGCCAGCGGACACCCTCGACGTCCAGGTGGTTGGTCGGCTCGTCCAGCACGACCAGGTCCAGCTCCCGCACCAGCGCCGCCGCCAGCGCGACCCGCCGCCGCTCGCCACCGGACATGGTGCCCACGACCGAGTCCAGCCCCAGCGCGGTGATGCCCAGCCCGTCGAGGATGTTGCGCACCCGCGCGTCCGCCGCCCACTCGTGTTCGGCGTCGAACCCCAACGGGTCGATCACGGCGTTGCGGACCGTCGAGTCCGGCGGCAGTTCGGTGCGCTGCGTGACGACCGCCATCCGGACGTCGCGCTGTCGGCTGACGCGCCCGTCATCCGGTTCGGCGAGACCCGCGAGCACCTCCAGCAGCGTGGTCTTGCCACCGCCGTTGAGCCCGACGACCCCGATCCGGTCACCTTCACCGACCCCGAGCGACACCGAGTCCAGCAGCGGACGCACACCGAACGACTTGGAGACCGTCTCCAAGTTGACCAAGTTGGCCATCAACACAACCTTCGACTAGTCACAGGCAAAGTCAGGCCGGGTCACGCGAGACCCCAGGCGTGCATCCCAGGCGTGCACCTCAGGCGTGCACCTCGGGCGGCGTCGGCCGCGGAGCCTCCTCCACCCCGACGACCCGCGCCCCGGGCACCGGCCCCTGGGCCACCCGCACCGTCCGGCACACCCCGGCACCGGCCAACTCGGCCGCCACGCGGACCGCCGAGTCGCCGTCCGTGCACAGGAACGCGCACGTCGGCCCCGACCCGGACACCATGCCCGCCAGCGCACCCGCGTCCACCCCGGCGCGCAACGTGCGGCGCAGGTTGGGGCGCAGGGACACGGCGGCGGCTTGGAGGTCGTTGCCCAGCAGCAGCGCGAGCTGCCGCGGGTCGCCCGACGCCAGACCCTCCAGCACGGCCTCGGCCGGCCCGACCCGGGGCGGGTCGCCGTCGACCCGCAGCCGGTCCAGCTCGCCGAACACCTCGGGCGTGGACAGGCCGCGCCGGTCGAACGCGAGCACCCAGTGGAACGTGTGCCGGGCCAGCACGGGGACGATCTGGTCGCCCCGGTCGGTGCCCAGCGCGGTGCCGCCGTAGAGGGCGAACGGGACGTCCGCGCCGATCTTGGCGGCCAGGCCGGCCAGCTCGTCGCGCCCGATCTCCAGCCGCCACAGCGCGGCCAGCCCGACCAGCGTGGCGGCGGCGTCGGCACTGCCGCCGGCCATGCCGCCCGCGACCGGGATGGACTTGCGGATCACCACCCGCACCTTCGGGTCCTCCACGTCCCGGCCGACGTGGGCGGCCAGCGCGCGCACGGCCTTCCACGCCAGGTTGGACGGCCCGGTGGGCACGGCGTCCGCACCCTCCCCGTGCACCTCGACCCCGGGGTCGTCGGCGACCGCGACCGTCACCTCGTCGGTCAGGGACAGCGCCTGGAAGATGGTGACCAGGTCGTGGTAGCCGTCCGCGCGCGTCTCCCCGACGGCCAGGTGCAGGTTGACCTTGGCCGGGACGCGGACGGTGACCGGTGGCGGAACGACGGCGAGCACATAAGAAGCCTACGGGCTTTGCCCAACAATCGACCGAGTGCCGTTCACCGTCTCCCACGTGGCCGCCGTCGTCCCCCTCGCCCGCCGCCCGCTGGTCCCGTCCGCCCTGGTCATCGGCTCGATGGCACCGGACCTGCCCTACTTCGCGGCCATGCACCCGTGGGGCGCCGAGCTGACCCACACGTGGTGGGGAACCGCCCTGGTAGACGTGCCGATCACGCTGATCGCCCTTTACCTCTACCGCACGCTCCTACACGAACCGGTGATGGCACTGGCGCCCGAGCGCGTGCGCTTGAGGGCAGCCGGCCTCCCCGCCCCGCGGTTCAGCGCCGTGATGCTGCTCTCCGCGTTCCTCGGCGCGCTCACCCACGTCCTGTGGGACGGCTTCACCCACTCGGACGGCTTGGGCCCTGCGCTTCGTCCCCGCACTCGGCCACGACGTCGTCCCAGGCCTGGGCGGGTACAAGGTCGCGCAATGGCTCAGCGGCCTGTTCGGCGCTCTGGTCCTGGCCTGGTGGTGCCGCCGCGAACTGTCCCGCGCCCCCGAACTCCCCGTCCCCGACCACTGCGCCCCGCCGGCCCGACCCGCCCTCGTCCGCGCCGGGGTCGTCGCGTTCGCGCTGGTCTTCACGGCCCTGGTGATCGACGGTCCCGCGCCCGAGGACTACCTGGTGGACGGCGTGATCGCGGTCCTCAGCGGCCTGACCGTCGCCCTGGCCCTCTACAAAGCACTGCGCGCCCTCGGCCGGAGTCGAGAGCGCGCAGTGGGGTAGCCGGCTCAGACCGCCAGCACGGACCCCGAGAAGGTCTGCTTGATGTAGTCCTTCACCTGCTGCGACTGGAGCAGCTCCAGCAGGTCCTTGATCCGCTTGTCGTCCTTCAGCTCGGCCCGCGTGACCAGGCCGTTCGCGTTCGGGTTGCCCTCGGCCTTCTCCAGCGCCAGGGCGTCGTTCGCGGGCTTGAGGCCGGCGTCGATGGCGTAGTTGCCGTTGACGACGGAGGCGTCGGTGTCCTCCAGCGACCGGGGCAGCTGGGCCGCCTCGAGCTCGACGAACTCCAGGTTCTTGGGGTTGTCGGCGATGTCCTTGATGGTCGCGGTCTTCTCGGCGCCCGCCTTGATCTTGATCAGGCCGTTGTCCTGGAGGAGCCGAAGCCCGCGAGCCTCGTTGGTGGCGTCGTTCGCGACCGCGACCCGGGCGCCGTTGGGCAGGTCGGACAGCTTCTTGTGCTTCTTGGAGTACACGCCCAGCGGCTCGATGTGGACCGGCCCGATCCACTCCAGCTTCGCGCCGCTCTCGGCCTTGAAGGTCTCCAGGTAGGGCACGGTCTGGAAGTAGTTGGCGTCCAGCGACCCGTCCACGAGGGCGGTGTTGGGCTGGACGTAGTCGGTGAACTCGACGACC
Organism: Saccharothrix variisporea; assembly: GCF_003634995.1. Taxonomy (GTDB): domain Bacteria; phylum Actinomycetota; class Actinomycetes; order Mycobacteriales; family Pseudonocardiaceae; genus Actinosynnema; species Actinosynnema variisporeum. The sequence continues at coordinate 4,531,260 of NZ_RBXR01000001.1, forward strand.
TCGATCTTGAGGCCCTTGTCCTTGGCCAGGTTGTCCGCGACGTAACGCAGCACCTGGGCGTGCGGGACGGGGCTCACGCCCACCTTGAGCGCCGCGTTCGGATCCGAAGCGGCACCGCCGGTCTGACCGCTCCCGCAGCCGACCGCGGTCAGCAGCACGGCTACGAGGGCAGCACCAATACGCCTACGCATGGGAAAATTTTCCTTCAGTGAACTAAAAATTTCAGTCGGGTGGAGGGTGTGGAGCAAGAACGAGACGGGCGGCCGGGTTCGAGCAGGTCGAGGCCGGTTCCAGCGGGACCACCGGGCTCCGCGACAGGGGCGGGACCCCGGGTTCCTGACGGGCTTCCGGCGGAGGACCGGCTGTCCGACGGGCTTCCGGCGGAGGACCGGGGTCCGGCTGGGCGGCCGGGCCTGGTCCCGACCCCGCCCGGTTCCGAGCGGTTTCAAGCGGCTCCGCCCGGTTTCAAGCGGGTTCGAGCGGCTCCGAGCGGTTTCAAGCGGGTTCGAGCGGTTGCAGGCGGATACAAGTGGGTTCGAGGGGGTTCGAGTGGCGCCGAGACGGGGTCCGGGGCCGGGGTCGGGCGGGTCAGACGGAGGATGCGTGGCGGCGTCGGTCCACGGCTCGTGCCACGCGGTTGGAGATCAGTTGGATGAGCGTCGCGATCACCGCCAGGACCGCGACCGTGCTCCACAGGTACCGGTCGTCGAAGCGTTGGTAGCCCATGCGCACGGCCACGTCGCCGAGGCCGCCGCCGCCCACCACCCCGGCCAGTGCGGAGTAGCCGAGGATCGCGATGGCGGTGACCCCGATGGCGTTGATCATCGCGGGCAGCGACTCGCGCATCAGGACCGAGCGGACGATCTTGGCCGTGGAGGCACCGGTGGTTACCGCGGCCTCCACCACCGAGAAGTGGACTTCCGCCAGCACGTTCTGCACCAGCCGGCCGACGAACGGGATCGCGCCCACCGCGAGCGGGACGATCGCCGCCGTCGGTCCGATGGTGTTGCCCAACAACAAGCGGGTGAACGACATCAGCAGGATCAGCAGGACCAGGAACGGCATCGACCGCCCCAGGTCCACGACGAAGCCGAGCAGGTTGTGCACCACCGGCTTCGGCCGCAGCCCACCGGGGGCGGTGAGCTGCAGCCAGATGCCGACGGGAATGCCGAGCAGCACAGCGATCAGGGTGGAGACGGCCACCATGTACAACGTCTGCCCGGTGGCGACCAGGACGCCGTCGAACACGGTGGGCCAGGGTGTTGCAGACCTCACGCAGCTACTCCCTGCGGACCGGTCAGGGTCCGCCGCACTGCCCCACCCGCGTCCGCGATGAATTCGAGCGCCGAGTCGGCGCGTTCTCCGTTCAGGCCGACGCGGAAGCGCGCGACCGGGGTTTCGCCGAGCCGGGTCAGGCCGCCGCCGAGCAGGTTCAGCTCGACGCCGAACCGGTTGGTGGCCTCCGGCAGCAGCGCGCCCACCGCGGCGAAGCCGACCAGCACCACGTCGGCGACGCGGTCGTAGGCCTTCTCGGCGGCCGGGTTCTGGTCGACGGCGGGCAGCAGCGACGAGGCCGTGCGGGAGCCGGCGTCGGCGATGAGCTCGAGCACCTTGCCGTGCTCGACCACGCGGCCGTCCTCCAGCACCGCGACGTCGTCGCAGATCTTGCGGACCACGCCCATGTCGTGGGTGACCACGAGCACCGTCACGCCCAGCTCGGCCCGCGCGCGGTCCAGCACGGTCAGCACGGAGCCGGTGGTCTCGGGGTCCAGGGCGGAGGTCGGCTCGTCGGCCAGCAGCACCGACGGGCTGGCCGCCAGGGCGCGGGCGACGGCGATGCGCTGGCGCTGGCCGCCGGAGAGCTGGTCGGGGTAGACGCCCGCCTTGTCGGTCAGGCCGACCAGGTCGAGCAGTTCGGCGACGCGGGTGCGGCGCTGCGGCCCGGGGACGCCCGCGGACTCCAGCGGCAGCGCCACGTTGCCCGCGGCGGTGCGCTGGCGCAGCAGCGAATCCCCTTGCGGCACAACGCCGATCTGGCGGCGGGCGTTGCGCAGCGCGGTGCCGCCGAGGGAGACCAGGTCGGTGCCGTCGACGCGGATCGCGCCGCTGTCGGGGCGCTCCAGGAGCGCGACGCACCGGGCCAGGGTGGACTTGCCCGCCCCGCTGGGGCCGACGACGCCGAGGACGGTGCCCGCGGCGACGTCCAGGTTCACGCCGTCCAGCGCGCGAACCTGACCGGTACTCCCGGGAAAGGTCTTGGTGAGGTTCTCGACAGTGATCACGTTTTCGCTCCACGACTGCACGCGGCAGCGCACGCTCGTGGCGTGCGCGTCCGGGGACTCAGCTCAGGTAGATGCCCCGCGCGGAAAGCGCGATGGGCGGCGAGGACTTGAGAAGGCGCCTAGGCTTCTAGTAGCTGCGACAGCCCGATACCGTGCGGCGGCCGTGGTCGACGACTCGCCGTCGAGTGAGCATTCGCATCCTGGGCACGTGATCCTCCATCGATCCTGGCTGAAGCACCTGCCCCATGGGGGGTGGTTGCTGCGGCGTCGTAGAGCCAGGTCTCTCGGCCGCTCGGGATGGCAGCACGAGTACACCCGACGGACCTGCCCCAACGCAAGCCTGGACGCGGATCGTTCGTCAAATCACACTTTCGGCCGAAAGATCACCGGCTAGTTTCGTGAGGCAGCTTCGGCTATCCGGACGAAGTCGCCGACGTCCAGTTGTTCGCCGCGCGCTCCCGGGTCGACGCCCGCGCTGACCAGCAGCCGCTCGGCCTCGGCCGCCGACCCCGCCCACCCGGCCAGTGCGCCGCGCAGCACCTTGCGCCGCTGCGCGAAAGCCGCGTCCACCAACGAGAAGAGCACCTTCTGGTCCACTGTGGACAGCGGGGCGTGGCGCTCGAACGCGACCAGCGCGGAGTCCACGTTCGGCACCGGCCAGAACACCTGCCGCGACACCGGACCGGCGCGGCGGGCGTCGGCGTACCAGGCGAGTTTCACGCTCGGGACGCCGTAGACCTTGCTCCCCGGACCCGCCGCCATGCGGTCGGCGACCTCCGACTGGACCATCACCAGCCCGGTGCGCAGCGTCGGCAGTTCGGCCAACAGGTGCAGCACCACGGGGACCGCCACGTTGTAAGGGAGGTTGGCGACCAGGGCGGTGGGCTCGACCGGGAACCGGTCGGCCGTGACGCGCATCGCGTCGGCCTCGATCACGGTCAGCCGGGAAGCCAGCTCCGGCGCGCGCTCGGCGGCGGTTCGAGGGAGCCGCCGGGCCAGCACGGGGTCGATCTCGACGGCCACCGTGGCGCGGCAGGAGGGCAGCAACGCCAGCGTCAGGGAGCCCAGGCCGGGGCCGACCTCCAGGACCACGTCGTCGGGCCGCAGATCCGCCGAAGCCACGATCTTGCGCACGGTGTTGGGGTCGTGCACGAAGTTCTGCCCCAGCTTCTTGGTGGGGCGGATGTCCAGCTCGGCGGCCAGCCGACGAACGTCAGCAGGGCCGAGGAGCGCACTCCCCGGCCCTGCTGACGATGAAGCGTCACTCACAGGTGAAATTTACGGCAGGCCCAGCTTCGCCTGGCAGTGGGGCCACGCCGAGTAGCCGCCGCGGGCGTCGCGGAGCTTGGTGGCGATGGCGATCTGCTGCTCGCGGGTGGCCTGGTGGGGGTACTCGGCGTACTGCTGGCCGCCGTACGCGTCCCACGTGCCCTTGTTGAACTGGAGGCCGCCGTAGTAGCCGTTGCCGGTGTTGATGGCCCAGTTGCCGGTCGCCTCGCAGTAGGCCAGGCGGTCCCAGATCTCGCCGTCCGGCGGGAGCTTGGTGCCGACCTTGACCTTCTTCGGCTTGGCCTCCTTGGTGACCTTCGCGCCCAGCTTCTCGCGGTTGGTCTCCTGGCCGTTCTTGATCGTCACGCGGTAGGTGACGATCTGCTCGCCGGCCTCGCCCGGGTCCAGGACCTCCTTGGACCCCTTCATCATCGTGTCGTCCGGGACCTCCTCGACGGGCGGCGCGATGGCCTCCGTCGCGTTGATCACCGACACGCCGGTGCGCGAGATGTGGACCTCGGCGCCGTTGGTGATGCGCAGGTCGCCCGCGGTCTCCAGCTTGTCGTCCGGGCCGAGCGTGAGGTTCTGCGTCTTCAGCAGCTCGTCCACCGTCACGGCGGTGGTCTGGATCTGCCGGGGCTCGGTGCCGCCGTCGTACAGCGTGATCGTCTTGAGGCTCTTGACCTCGAGCGACATGCCGGACAGCGGGACGTCCATGTTGCGGTCGGCCGAGAGCCAAGCGCCCTCGTCGTTGACCTTGAGCTGGTCCAGGGCCTCGTCGACGGTGACGGAGCGGACCCAGCCCTCGCGCTGCTCGCCGTCGACGGTGAGCTTGACCAGGCGACCGCGGTCCAGCGAGATCTTGCCGCCGTCGGCGACCTTCGCCTGGGGGACGGGCTGAGCGCGTCGTGCTCGCCGATCGTGATGCCCTCGTCGGCGAGGATCTCGCCGACCGTGGACTCGTAGGTGTGGACCGTCTTGGCCTCGCCGTCGACGTCGACGGTCACGGCCTTGTCCATCGCGATGGCGGTGGCGCCGCCGCCGGAGATGCCCACCAGGACGGTGGCGACGGCGGCCTTGAGGAAGCGGCGCTTCCACTTCCCGGCGGCCTCGACCAGGGCGGCGGGCGGTGCGCTGGGCTGCTCGACAGCCAGGCCGCCCGCGACGCGGTCCTGGGAGACCTCGTCCGGGATGATGATCGGGGGGAGGAGCGTCGTCTCGGCGTTGATGAGCTTGATCAGCTCGTCGACGTCGACGTTCGCGTTGGCCAGCAGTTCGTCCGCGTCGGGTCCGAGGACCTCGAGGACGTCGTCCGGCGTGATGCTGAAGACCGTGGTCTCCCAGTCGGACCAATCGGGCTCGGGTCTGTCCAGGACATCGACGCTGGTCGATTTCACGGGCGTAAACCAGTCGGTGTCCTCGTTGAACGAGTTCACGGGGTTCCATACCTCCTGAAGGCGCGAAGCCGTGCTCCGCGCACGTTCGGTGTCGGCGGTCAGCTGGTGATCTCCGGCAACTCCCGTGCGTGTCGACTTCTCGCTTCTGGCAACTAGACCCGCCCCGACTGCGGGTGCGCCCCACCGGACTTCAAACGTGGGGCACGGTCACGGGACCGTAACGGGTGCGCGGGGGTTGTGCAAACACCCCGATCAGTGTTGTGAGTTCGCTCACCCCGTCAGGGGAGCAAGGACATCCGCCGATCGTCGTAAGCACTACTACGACTGCACCAAGTCACGGAGTTTGAAGACCCGCTCGGCGTTCCGGGTGACAGTTGACGCTAGTTCCGCTGGATCTTGATCACGGAGTGTCGCAATGTCACGGAGGGTGTAGTTGGCGCAGAAGGGCTCGTTCGGGCGTCCCCTGAAGGGATGCGGGGTCAGGAACGGCGCGTCCGTCTCGACCAGGACGTGGTCCGCCGGGACCCACCGGGCGGCTTCCCGCAGGGCGTGGGCGTTCTTGAAGGTCACCGTGCCCGCGAACGACAGCACGAACCCGCGCTCCACACAGGACCGCGCGAAGGCGAGGTCGCCGGAGAAGCAGTGGAAGACCACTGTGGACGGCGCACCCTCCTCGTCCAGGATCTTCAGGATGTCGTCGTGCGCTTCCCGGTCGTGGATCATCAGCGGCTTGTCGACGCGCTTGGAAAGCTCGATGTGCCAGCGGAAAGCGTCGTGCTGGGCGGCCGGCGGGGCGTAGTCCCAGTAGTAGTCCAGCCCGGTCTCGCCGATCGCGACCACGCGCGGTTGGACGGCCAGTCGCTCCAGTTCGGACCGGTCGGCGTCGGTGAACTCCGACGTCCGGGTCGGGTGCAGGGCGACGGCGGCGAAGACCCGGTCGTCCCACGTGGCCGCCTGGGCGGCCCAGCGGGCGGACTCGACGGTGTCCCCGACCGTGATCACCCGGTCGACGCCCGCCGCGTTCGCCCGGTCCAGCATTTCCGCCACCTGCTCGGGTGTTTCCGCCCCGCAGGCGTCGAGGTGGGTGTGGGCGTCGACCACCGGTGCCGGAAGCGCTTCCGGCACCGGCGGCCGCTCACCCTTGCGCGGTGTCACGACGTGACGATCGGGGCCCACTCCGGGCCGGTCTCCGCCAGCTCCGGCGCGAGCTTGGCGAACAGCGGCGCGGGCTTGGCCAGCGGTCGGCCCACCTCGATCGGCGTGGACTCCCACTTCGCCTGCTCGGCCGCGTAGTCACCGGTCAGCACCGGGTACTTGCGGTCGGGCACGTCGAGGTCGGTGACCTCGTTGATCGACGGCTGCGCCGCCCACACGCCGGTGCCGCCCAACGCCTCGTGCACCTTCTGCGCCGAGTGCGGCAGGAACGGCGTGAGCAGCGCGTTCGCGTCCTGGACGACCTGGAGGGCGGTGTGCAGGACGGTGTCCCGGCGCGCCGGGTCGTCCTTGAGCTTCCACGGCTCCTGGTCGGACAGGTAGCGGTTGGCCGCGCCGACGACCTTCATCGCCTCGGTGGCGGCCTGCTTGAACCGCGACCGGCGCAGGTTCGCGCCCACGACGTCGAAGGCCTGCTTCGACAGCGTGAGGAGGTCGTGGTCGGCGTCGGTGCGGGTGCCCGGGGTAGGGATCGCGCCGACGTTCTTGTGCGCCATCGAGATCGACCGGTTGACCAGGTTGCCCCACTCGTTGGCCAGCTCGAAGTTGGTGCGGCGGACGAACTCGTCCCAGGTGAAGTCGGTGTCCTGGTTCTCGGGGCCGGCCACGGAGATGAAGTAGCGCAGCGCGTCCGGGCCGAACTCGCGCAGGAAGTCCGTCACGTAGATGACGGTCCCGCGCGAGGTGGAGAACTTCGAGCCGCTCATGGTGAGGAACTCGCTGGAGACGACCTCGGTGGGCAGGTTCAGCTCGCCGAACGCCCCCGGCTGCCCGCCCTTGGCGCCCTGGCCGTTCTGGCCGAGCAGGAGGGAGGGCCAGATGAGGGAGTGGAAGACGATGTTGTCCTTGCCCATGAAGTAGTAGCCCTGGGCGTCGCCGGTCCAGAACTCCTTCCAGGCGTCGTCGTTCCCCGTGCGGCGGGCCCACTCGACACTGGCGCTCAAGTACCCGATCACGGCGTCGAACCACACGTAGAACCGCTTGAGCGGCTGGTCGCGCCACCCGTCGAGCGGGATCGGCACACCCCAGTCGAGGTCGCGGGTGATCGCGCGCGGGCGGAGGTCCTTGATCAGGTTCTGGCTGAACTTGAGCACGTTGGGGCGCCACTCGGTGCGGGTCTGGAGCCAGCCGCCGAGCGCGTCGATGAACTGCGGCAGATCCAGGAACAGGTGCTCGGTCTCGACGAACTTCGGGACCTCGCCGTTGATCCGGCTGCGCGGGTTCTTCAGGTCGATCGGGTCGAGCTGGTTGCCGCAGTTGTCGCACTGGTCGCCGCGCGCGCCGTCGTAGCCGCAGATCGGGCAGGTGCCCTCGATGTAGCGGTCGGGCAGGGTGCGGCCGGTGGACGGGCTGATCGCGCCCATCTCGGTCTTGGGGACGACGTAGCCGTTGTTCCAGAGCGCGAGGAAGAGGTCCTGCACCACCTTGTAGTGGTTGCCGGTGGTGGTGCGGGTGAACAGGTCGTAGGACAGGCCCAGCCCGTGCAGGTCCTCGGCGATCACGCGGTTGTACTTGTCGGCCAGCTCCCGCTCGGTGAGGCCCTCCTTCTCCGCCTGGACGGAGATGGGGGTGCCGTGCTCGTCCGTGCCGGACACCATCAGCACCCGGTGCCCCGACATCCTCATGTACCGCGAGAACACGTCGGAGGGGACACCGAACCCTGATACGTGACCGATGTGGCGCGGGCCGTTGGCGTAGGGCCACGCCACCGCGGTCAACACGGAGGCACTCATGGTCCAAGCCTACGGAGGTACCGCCACCGGGTTTCGCGCGGCTCGCCGTTGGCGGCTGCCGCGAACCGGCGCCAAGTTCCGCGATCATGGGCGCGTGAACGGGCGTGCGCTGCGGGACCTGATCCAGAGGTGGGCCGGCAAGGCGGAGGTCGATGACGAGTTCGCGACCAACGTGGCCGCGGCCCGTGACATGGCGTCCGCCGAGCTGGATGGCGACCCGTGGTCGCCTGACCAGCCCGTCAGCCTCCGCTGACCACGGCGTCGTACAGGGCCTTCTTGCTCACGCCCGCCGCCTGAGCCACCTCCGCCGCCGCCGCCTTCAGCCGCTCGCCGTCCGCCACCCGCTGCTTCACCTCGGCGACCAGCGACTCCATCGAGGGACCCTCGGAAGGGGCAGCCGGCCCCAGGACGACCGTGATCTCGCCCTTCACGCCCTCGGCAGCCCATTCCGCCAGCTCGCCCAGCCCACCCCGCCGCACCTCTTCGTAGGTCTTCGTCAACTCCCGGCACACCGCCGCCCGCCGGTCAGCCCCCAGCACGGTCGCCGCGTCCGCCAGGGTGGCTGCCAGCCGATGGGGTGATTCGAAGAACACGCACGTGCGTGGTTCCGAAGCCAGTGCCGCGAACCAGCGCTGCCGCTCCCCCTGCTTGCGCGGCGGGAAGCCCTCGAAGCAGAAGCGGTCCGACGGCAGGCCCGAGACCGCCAGCGCCGTGGTCACCGCCGAAGGACCCGGCAGGCACGTCACGACCAGGCCCTCCTCCACGCACGCCGCCACCAGGCGGTACCCCGGGTCGGACACGCTGGGCATCCCCGCGTCGGTCACCAGCAGCACGGTCTGCCCCGCGTGCAGCGACTCCAGCAGGCCGGGCAGGCGGCTGGTCTCCACCTGGTCGTAGAAGCTCACCACCCGCCCGCCGACCTCGACGTCGAGCGCCGCCGCCAGGGCGCGCAGGCGGCGCGTGTCCTCGGCCGCCACCACGTCCGCCGTGGCCAGGGCGTCGACCAGGCGAGGCGAGGCGTCTCGGATGTCGCCGAGCGGAGTAGCGGCGAGCACCAAACGGCCTGATCCGGATACAGGTCTCACACCGTTCACCCTACGATCGGGCCCGTGAGCCTGATCGCACCGCAGTCCGCAGACGACGTGGTCGACGTCGGGGACGTGCCCCCGACCAGCCCGCCCCCGGGCAACGACCGCGCGACGCGGGCGCAGCAGCTCGAACCGGGACCGCTGAGCAGCACCCTGCGCGGGTGGCTGGTCACGCTGTCCGTCGCACTGCTCGGCGGTGTGGTGCGGTTCTGGAACCTCGGGTTCCCGACCGACAAGGGCACCCCGATCTTCGACGAGAAGCACTACGTGCCGCAGGGCGCGCAGGTGTGGCGCAACGGCGGTTACGAGGACAACCCCGGCTACGAGCTGATCGTCCACCCGCCGCTGGGCAAGCAGCTCATCGCGCTCGGCGAAGGGCTGTTCGGCTACGACGGCGTGGGCTGGCGGTTCGCCTCCGCGCTGGCCGGGACGCTGACGATCCTGCTGGTGGTGCGGATCGCGCGGCGCATGTCGCGGTCGGACCTGATCGGCGCGATCGCCGGTGTGCTGCTCATCGCGGACGGCGTCAGCCACGTCCAGTCCCGGATGGGGATGCTGGACATCTTCCTGGCGCTCTTCGTGGTCGTGGCGTTCGCGTGCCTGGTGGCCGACCGGGACCAGGTGCGGTCGCGGCTGGCGGTGGCCGTGCGGGAGGGTTGGGCGACGCAGTCGGTGTTCGGGCCGGCGCTGGGCTTCCGGTGGTGGCGGTTCGGCGCGGGTGTCGCGCTGGGGCTCGCGTGCGGCGTGAAGTGGTCCGGCGTGTGGTACATCGCGTTCTTCGGCGTGCTGTCCGTGGTGTGGAGCGCGCTGGCGCGGCGGTCGGCGGGCGTGGAGCGGCCGTGGACGGGCGCGGTCGTGCGCGACCTGCTGCCGTCGTTGTTCTCGCTGCTGGTGATCCCGATCCTGGCCTACCTGGGCACGTGGTGGGCGTGGTTCGCCAGCGAGACCGCCATCGACCGGCACGTGGTGGGCGCGAAGCTGCCGGACAACTCGTGGATCCCCGACCCGCTGCGCGCGCTCTGGTACTACAGCAGCAACGTGCTGGACTTCCACACCAAGCTGGTCACGTCGGACACCAACCGGCACCCGTGGGAGTCCAAGCCGTGGACGTGGCCCATGGGCCTGCGCCCGATGCTCTACTACTACGAGGGCGCGGTGACCGGCTGCGGCGCGGCGACGTGCGTGGGCGCGATCATGCTCATCGGCACGCCCGCGATGTGGTGGCTGGCGTTCCCGGTGCTCGCGTGGGCGATGTGGAAGTCGATCGCGAAGCTGGACTGGCGGTACGCGGCGGTGCTCGTCGGGTACGGCGCGGGCTTCCTGCCGTGGTTCATCAACGTCGACCGGCAGATGTACTTCTTCTACGTGACCCCGATGGCGCCGTTCCTGGTGCTGGGCATCGCGCTGGCCCTGGGCGAGATCCTGGGCGCGGCGAACTCCGGCCAGGAACGCCGCGGCACGGGTCTGCTGGTGGTGGCCCTGTACGTCGGCCTGGTGGTGGCGAACTTCGTGTGGCTGTGGCCGATCTTGAACGGCATCCCGATCACCCAGGAGATGTGGGAGGCCCAGCGCTGGCTACCGTCCTGGCGGTAGCTCGGTCAGGACCGGGTTGCGGGTGCTTTCGAAGATCACCGAGCTGCGGAAGCTCAGGACCTCGCGGCGTTCGCTGAGGCGGTCGATCAGGAACTCGTGCAGGTGTTCCAGGTCCTGGACGGCGACGTGGACGAGGAAGTCGTCGTCGCCCGCGCACACGTAGGTCGCCAGCACCTCCGGCAGCGCGATCAGGGCCGCCTTGAAGTTGTCGATCACCGCCCGGCTCAAGGGCCGGATGCGGCACGCCACGAACGCCTCCACCGGCCGGTTCAGGGCGGTCAGGTCGATGTCGGCGTGGTAGCCCTTGATCACGCCCCGCTCGCGCAGGAGCCGGACCCGTTCGAGGGCGGTGGACGGCGCCACGCCCAGTCGTCTGGCCAGTTCCCGGTTGGTCAGCCGGGCATCTGTCTGGAGATGGCGGATGATCGCCGAATCAAGTTCGTCCACGCGCCGATCATGGCACGCCGTGCCGAATAGGGTTCGGTGAACTCACCTAGAAGCGCGTCAGGTGGCTAGTTTCCCAGGCATTCCACCGATCGAATGAATGGGAAACCGCTGTGCTGCCCACCAGGATCGTTCTCGTCCTGCGCGCCGACCTGCCGCCCAACCTGGCCGCCAACGCCGCCGTCGTCCTCGGGCTCAGCCTCGGCGCCCGCCTGCCCGACGCCCTCGGCGACGACGGCAAGGACGCCGACGGCACCACCCACCTCGGCATCACCGGCCACCCGGTCCCCGTCCTCACCGCCGACGCCGCCACGATCAAGCGCCTGCACGCCGCCGAAGGGGTCACCGCGATCGGGTTCACCGAGGTCGCCCGCCGCGCCCGCGCCTACGACGCCTACCTCGAAGACCTCGCCCGCTCCCACGCCCCGGAGTTCGTGGCGGTCGCGCTGCACGGGCCGCGGGACGTGGTCACCAAGTTGACCCGCAAGCTGCCGCTGATGTCATGAGGCTGACCGCGATGTACCTCGGCGCGGTGCTGGGGCCTGGCGTGTTGGTACTGCCGGCACTGGCCAACCGCGCCGCGGGTCCGGCGTCACTGCTGGCCTGGGTGCTGTTGCTGCTGCTCAGCGTCCCGGTGGCGATGTCCTTCGCCGAGCTGGGCACGCGCTACCCGGGCGGGCACGGCGTGGCCGGGTTCGTGGGGCACGCCTTCGGCCGCCAGGCGCAGAACACCGTGGCCTGGTGGTTCTACGCGGTGGGTGTGCCGGTCGGGGTGTTGGGGGGCGCGCTCGTCGGCGGGCAGTACGTGGCGCACGCGGCGGGCGGGCACCCGCTGGTCTGGGGGACGCTCATCCTCGCCGCCGCCTTCGCCGCCAACTACGCCGGGTTCCACGTCTCGGCCACCGTCCAAGTGCTGCTCGTCGGCCTGCTCACGGCCCTGGTGGCGACGGCGATCGCGTTCCGCCTCCCGCACGTCACCGCCGCCGACTTCACGCCCTTCGCCCCGCACGGCTGGCTCGCCGTCGGCACCGCCGCGACCGTCCTGTTCTTCGCGTTCGCGGGCTGGGAGGCGGGCAGCCACCTGTCCGGCACGGCCGACCCGCGCCGGGCGACCCGGCGGACCCTGGTCGTCGTGGCCGTCCTCTACCTGGGGCTCGCGGTCGCGACGGTGGCGGTGCCGGGGGACGTGCCGCTGGCCGTGCTGCTGGAACGGGCCTTCGGACCGGCCGCCCGCGCCACGACGGCGGTCGCGGCCGTGCTGCTGACCTTCGGCGCGGTCAACACCTACCTGGCCGGGGCGAAGGAGCTCGGCACCGCGATGGGGCTGCGGAAACCGTTGAGCGTCCAGGCCGGGTGGTGTGCGGTCCTGCTCGTGGTGACGGCGGTGTGGCGGGTGGAGCTGGCCACGCTCATGGGGGTCACCGCGACGACGCTCGCCGCGGTGACGGCGGCGGGCATGGCGGCGGCGGTGAAGCTGCTGCCCCGGCGAACACCGCCCGCCGTCGCCCTGGCGTTCACGCTGGTGGTGCTGTCGTTCTCCGGCTGGTGGCTGCTGGTACCGGCCGGGGTCAGCGCACTGGCCTGGTCGGCGGCTCGGGTCGGTCGATCAGCCGCGTCACCGGGCCCTCGGTGCTGACACCCGCCTTCGACAGCCACGACCCCAGCTCCGCCCGGACCGAGGACAGCGACGGCCGCTTGGCCGGGTCGGCGTCCAGGGCGTTGGTGAGCAGCCGGGTGTGGGCGCTGTGCTGGGGCAGCTTCACGCACGGCTCGCCCTGGGCCGCCGCCATCAGCGACGAGATCGGGTTGTCCCGCGACCCGCGCGGCGGGTGGCCGGTCAGGGCGTAGCTGACCGTGGCGGCCAGCTGCCAGGCGTCCGACGCCGGGCTGGCCGCCTCGCCGCGCGCGGTCTCGGGGGCCAGGAAGTCCGGGGTGCCGACCATCATGCCGGTGGCGGTCAGCGTGCTGTCGCCCTTCGAGCGGGCGATGCCGAAGTCGATCAGGTGCGCGGTGCCGCTGCCGTCGACGATCACGTTGGACGGCTTCACGTCCCGGTGCAGCACGCCCTGCTCGTGCGCGGCGGCCAGCGCGTCGGCCATGTTGACCCACAGGCGGGCGGCGAGGGTGTCCTGGAGCAGGCCGTTCTTGAGCACCACCTCGGACAGCGGCTGGCCGTCGATGTACTCCATGACGATGGCCAGGCCGTCCGGGTCCTGCACGATGTCGAACACGCGCACGCAGTTCGGGTGCCGCACCGCCGCCAGCGCCCGCGCCTCGCGCAACATGCGCTGCTCGGTGTCGTTGTCCGGCGCGTGGGCGAGCTTCACCGCGACCGTGCGGTCGAGCTGGGTGTCCACGGCCAGCCACACCGTGCCGAACCCGCCCCGCCCGAGCTGGCGGACGCGCCGGAACCGACCGCCCGCCGGGTTCCACACCTTGCCGGAGTCGGCCGGGGGCGTCGGCGTGGACGGGGTCGCGCCGGGGCCGAACGGCAGCGGACCGGGCGTGTCGGCGAGCTGGGCGGGCTGCTGCTCCACGCGCGTGGGCCGCGGCGGCTCGCCGCCCGGCACCGGCGGCACCTCGGCGACCCGCGTCGGCGGGTACTGGCGCGGCTGGACCGGCTTCTGCATCGGCGGCGGCGTCGGGTTGTACGGCGGGACCGGCCGGTACGGCGGGATGTGCGCGGGCTGGTAGGGCGGCGGCTTCCCGGCCGGCTGGTACGGCGGCGGGTTCTGCTGGGGGTTGTGCGGCGGCGGGTTCTGCGGGTTCTGCCGCGCGGACACGGCCTGCTGCTGCGGCGTCGGCCGGGACGACGGCCCGTGCGACGCGGACGCGGGCTGCTGCGGCGTGGCCGGGGCACCGCGGTCCCGGCCGGGGCGGTTGAGCATGGCGGTAGTCAACCCGAAAATCCGCACGACGAGTGAGCCGATCAGCGCAATCGGGAAGAACCCGAGGAGCAGGTGGCCCACCAGCGTCACGGGGAGCAACGACGTGGCCACCAAGAGCACCAGGAAGGGTGGCCAGAACACCCGTCGGGGCCAGTTGGGTCCGAGCCGGAACGCCGAGCCGGCCTGCATCATCACGAACACCAGGCACAGCAGCGCGAGCACCGCCGTGACGCACGCGGCGACCAGGAAGACCTTGCCGTACTGGCCGGTGACCGCCTGGATCATCGGGGGCGCGTCCACGAGGTACTTGCGCTGCGTGAACGCCACGCACGGCGAGGTCGACAGCGAGTCCATCCCGTACAGCGAGCCGCGCTGGAGCGTCTCGAACGTGCCGGAGAACAGCACCCACGGCAGCACGAGCGTGCTGGTCACGCCCAGCACGGCGAACATCGCGCCGGTGACCGGCCCGTAGGAGTTGCCCACGACCCGGCGGATGGTGATCGACAGCAGTGCCGCGATGGTGGGCAGCAGGCCGATCAGCGCGCCGAGCGCCGTCGTGGTCCAGGCCCAGTCACCCGGGCACAGCGGGACGTCGGTAAAGCCGTGCAGCCAGTCCAGCAGCGACTTGGCCAGCTCCACGCCCTCCACCACCCCTTCTCGTCGCCTCTCAGGGTACGGGTGAGGGCCACGCCGACATGGCCGCATCCGCGACGTGGCGGAGTTCGTCGCGCGTCGCGCCGTCGCGGGCGAGGTCCGACATGCCGCGCACGACCGCCGCCACGTACACGGCCAGGGCGTGCGGATCGGTTCGGGCGGGCAGCCGACCGGCGGCGACGTCGACCCTGATCTTGTCCTCCACCGCGGCGATGGCGGCTTCGCGCAGGTGCCCCAGCTCGGGCGAGCTGAGGACCAGGCAGCCACGCGGCCGGTCCTCGGCGGTGTACTCGACAGCCGCTTCCCGCAACACCCGCTCGACGGCCCGGCGCGCGGTCGGCTCTTCGTCGAGGGCGCGGGTGGTGAACGCGCCGTAGGTCCGCCGGTACCGCTCGACGACCTCGTCGAACAGGGCTTTCTTGTCCCCGAAGGCCGCGTAGAGGCTCGGCGGGTTGACGCCGGTGAGCTTGGTGAGGTCGGCCACGGAGGTGGCGTCGTAACCCGCCCGCCAGAAGGCGCGCGTCACCTGGTCGAGGACTTCCTCCCGGTCGAACCCACGCCTGCGCCCCGCCACGACCGCATTTTATAACGACCACTACAGTCGCATTTTGTAAGCCAAAGGCGGTGCGCGCTTGTAGGCAACGCGGGCACGGGGCAGCGCGGGTAGCGGCGCGGCGGGGGGCGGCGCAGCCGGCGCTCTCGGCGGAGGAGGCCGGCTGTACCGAAAGGCGTCCGGAAGACTCGCCCCCAACCCCGTGCGCGCGTAAGTGGGGGCGGGGCGTCTCCGCAAACGCCCCGCCACCCGGTGGGGACCTCCAGGCGCCTCCGCAAACGCCCGCGGTCCCGGTGGGGGGAGGCGTCTCCGCAGCCGCCTCGCACCCCCGGTCGGCGCGGAAGGGGGGGTCCGACGGCGAGCGCCGGACCCCTCCCCCGCGCATGTGGCTCGCCGCTAGCCCACGCGCTCCCACAGGGCGGGCACGTTGGGCGGTTCCCAGCCGGTTTGGGACGTGTGCCCCTGCAAGCACCGGTACCCGACGCCGTCGTACGTCACGAGGGAGCCGATCGCGTACGTGGCGCCCGGCTGCCAGGTCGTCTGGCCCGGGTTGCTGGTCGAGGTGGTCGGCGACGTCGGTGTCGTCGGCGTCCCACCGCTGGTGACCAGCTGGAGGCCGTAGGCCTGGAGGATCTCGTTCACCGGCTGGAAGTACGTCGTGCCGCCGGACGAACAGTTCCCGGACCCGCCGGAGGTGACGCCCTGGGCCTGGTCACCGGAGATCCACGAGCCGCCCGAGTCGCCGGGTTCGGCGCAGGCGTTCGTGCGGACCACTCCGGAGACGGTGCCCTGGGGGTAGGTGACGGAGGTGTTGCGCTGCTGGATCGTGCCGCAGTGCCAGCCCGTGGTGGAGCCGGACCGGCACACCGACGCGCCCACCGGCGCCTCGGTCGACCCGGCCACCGGCACGGTGCCGGGGTAGCGGTTGACCAGGCCGCGCGGGGTGTTGCCCGCGGCCACGCGGACCCAGGCGTAGTCGTTGCCGGGGAAGCTGGACCCGGCGAACGTGCCGGTCGGCTGCGTCGTGCTCTGGCCGCTGGTGCCGCAGTGGCCGGCCGTGACGAAGCCGCCGTTGACCGAGAAGCCGACGGAGCAGCGTCCGCCGCCGCCCATGTAGTAGGCGTTGCCGCCGATCACGTCGATCAGCGGGCGCGGGTCCTCGGTCGAGGCCTCGATCCGGACGTCCGCCTCGTCCAGACCGCTGGCCTTCGCGAACGCCTTGGCGTTGCCGAGGTCCCGGGCCAACAGGACCACGGAGTTGGAGGGCAGGTCGACGTACCAGGCGGGCACGCCGGCCGGGACGTCCTTGTTCGCGTCGAGCTTGGCCTTGAGCGCGTCGAGCTGGATCTGGCTGCGCTTGACCACCTTGGGCGTGGCGCCGGCGTCCTTCACGGCCTGGATCTGGGCCGCGTTGGTGACGGCGACGGTCAGCGCGGCGTCCTTGTCGAGCCACGAGCCGGCGTAGGTGGCGCCGAGCCGTGCCTTGAGATCGTGGTCCACGCGGGTCGCTCGCGCTTCGCGGGCGAGCCGCGTGCGGGCCTGGTCAGGGGTCAGGCCGAGGTCGCGCGACAGGGCGGCGACCAGGTCGCCTTCCGGTGCTGGTGGCGGGCCGGCGATCGCGCTGCTGGTCAAGACCGCTGCGACACCGGCAGCGCTCAGGACCGTCGCGGCGACGGCGGCGGCGATGCGTCGAGTCATCCGCTGTCTCCTTGCAGGGGTGGTGACACGGGATGCGGGGCCGTGCTCTCGACGCTAGCCGGCTGGGCGGCTCGGCGGATATGCCAGTTCTGTCATAACACCGGGTTATGGTCCATACCACTCGTGATCTTGGACTTCAGAAGAGGCTGACCTGCGTCCCCGCGCGCCGGCGCTGGGGCTGCGCGTCGCCGATCCGCCGGAAGTCGCCGAGGTCGGCCAGGAACGGCGAGCGCGGCCGGGCCGAGGTGTGGCTGAGGAACAGGTGCCGCTGCGCCCGCGTCATCCCGACGAACAGCAGGCGGCGCTCCTCGTCGGTGTCGTCGTCCTGGCCGGGCCACCGCAGGGGCAGCAGGCCGTCCTCGCAGCCGACGATGAAGACGACGGGGAACTCCAGCCCCTTGGACGCGTGCAGCGTCAGCAGGGAGATCCGGTCCGCGCGCGGGTCCCACGTGTCGACTTCGACGCCGAGCGCGAGCGTGGTGTGGAACCGCTCGAAGTCCGTGCCGCAGTCCAGCGCCAACGGCTTGAGCAGTTCGTAGGCGGCGTGATCCTCACCCGCGACCGCTTTGATCCGGTCCACAACGGACTCGCCGGCGGCGAACGGCAGTTCCCGCACGATCCGCGCCACCCCGGGCCGGTCCAGCAACCGGTCGTGCGACCGCTTCTGGAACGGGAGGCCGGACCGGGTGAGCGCGTCCACCAGCGCCTTGGACTGCCGGTCGGTCCGGTACAGCACGGCGAAGTCGGAGAACCCGAGCCCCTGCGTGCCGTCGGAGGTCACCCGCCCGCTGTCGAACGCGTGGAACGAGGTCCCGCCCAGCACCTGCTCGATCGTCCGCGCCACGAACGCCGCCTCAGCCTGCTCGGAGGCGGCGTGGTGCACGCCGATCGGCGCGTCCCCGTGGTCCCCCAACGGTTCCAGCGCACGGCCAGGCACCAGCGTCGACGGCGAGACCACGTTCAACGCACCCCGCACCACCGCCGGGCTGGACCGGTAGTTGCGGGTCAGGTGCACCACCCGCGCGCCCGGGAAGTCCTCCTGGAACCGCAGGAAGAAGCCGACGTCCGCGCCCCGGAACCGGTAGATCGCCTGGTCCGGGTCGCCGATCGCGGTGAGGTTGCCGTCGCTGGGCGCGAGCAGCTCGAGCAGCCGGTACTGGCGTTCGTCGACGTCCTGGTACTCGTCGACGGAGATCCACCGGAAGCGGGCGCGGTAGGCGTCGACCAGGTCGGGCCGGGATTCGAGGAGGCCGAGCGGCAGCCCGACCAGGTCGTCGAAGTCCACCAAGTCCAGCGCCCGCAGTGCTTTCTTGTAAACCTCGGCCCCTTCGGCGACCAGCCGCCGAGCCTCCTTGTCGTCCCCGCACACCGTGCGCGCGACCTCGACCTGGCGGTCGGGATCCGCGACGCCGAACGAGGGCGACAACCCGACGTCCGCGTGGTGCTCCTGAAGGATGCGGACCCCCAGCGAATGGAACGTAGCCACCGTGACCCTCGCCCCGAGCACCTCCAGCCGCTCAGCCATCTCCTCGGCGGCACGACGGGTGAAGGTGATCGCGAGACACTCGTCGGCCGGCGCACCGCGCTCAAGGACCAGATGCGCGATCCGGTGGGTCAGCGTCCGCGTCTTACCGGTGCCAGGCCCAGCGATGATCAACAACGGCCCGCCACCGCTGCCGGCCGCCTCCCGCTGCTCCGGATCAAGCCACTCGAGCAGACCGGCGGGTTTCCCGTCCACGACGGGTTCCGGGGCAGTGATCGGCGGCGCGGGCACAGGTGCCACGGCCACCGCCACCTTCGCGGTCGGTGCTTCCACAGCCGGCGCCGCGAAGTCGAACAACGACAGCGCCGACCCCCGCCGCTCCAACTCCCCCGGCTCGAACAGCCGGATCACGCCGTACTCCCCGTCATACCCGGCATCCCGCACGACCTGCCCACGCCGCAACCGCTCCACAGCCTCACCCACCAGCGTGGAGTGCGCCGCGAGGTCGTCCACCGGCACGTCCTGCAAGATCGACAGCTCCGGCCCGAACGCCGCCGTCAGCCGGTCGACCTCCGACAGCACCTTCTTGCTCTTCGGCCCCGTCCCGACGATCTCGCTCACGATCTCCGGCAACGGCACCAGGTTCACGAACCCGGCCACCCCACCGGGCCGGAACCCCGGCTCCCGGTCGGCCAGCTCCTCGACCCGGCTCAGCACCCCCACCGTCAACGGCTTCCCGCACACCGGGCAGATCCCGTTGTGCGCCAACGTCTCGACGGGCTCCATCCGCACCCCGCACTTGCGGTGGCCGTCGACGTGGTACTTGCCCTCCTCGGGGAAGAACTCGATCGACCCGGCGTGCCCGTCCCCGGTCTCCAGCGCCCGCCGCACGGAGTGGTAGTCCAGCGAGGTGTCGAACACGGTCGCCTCGCGGCCCAGCGCGGGCGGCGAGTGGGCGTCGGAGTTGCTGACCAGGCGGTAGCGGTCCAGGGACGAGACGCGCCAGTTCATCTCCGGGTCGCTGGACAGGCCCGTCTCCACGGCGAACACGTGCTCGGCGAGGTCGGCGTAGCAGTCCGCCACGGCGTCGAAGCCGGATTTCGAGCCCAGCACTGCGAACCACGGCGTCCACACGTGCGCCGGGACCAGGTAGCCGCCGCACTCCAGCGTGATCTCGAGCAGGTCGCGCGAGTCGAGGCCGAGGATGGGACGCCCGTCCGAGGCGATGTTGCCGATGCGCGCCAGCCGCCGGTTGAACTCGGCCGCCGAGTCCAGGTCGGGCATGTACACGAGGTGGTGCACCTTGCGGGTGCGGCCGTCGCGTTTGTAGATGGTGGAGATCTCCACGGACAGCATGAACCGCACCGTCCGGCCGGCCAGCGACGGTGGCAGCGTGCGGTCGATGTCGCGGTCCAGGTCGTCGCGCAGCCGGAACAGGCCGGGCTCGGCGGGGACCAGCGCGTCGCGCAGGTGGTCGTGCCACGCCGGGTGGGTGAAGTCGCCGGTGCCGACCAGCGAGATCCCCTTGCGGCGGGCCCACCAGGTCAGGTGTTCGAGGTCGCAGTCCCGGCTGCACGCCCGCGAGTACTTGGAGTGGATGTGGAGATCGGCCACGAATCGCACCGCGCAAATGGTAGCGGCACGACTACACCGTGAAGTCCGGCGGCGGCGTCCACGGGTCACCGGCTTCGAACACGCGCTGCCGGTACTGGCGGCCCATCACGTCGTCCCAGGCGTCGGGCGGCACCATCGGGTCATGCGGCCGGTACGCGTGCCACACCGCGGTCTTCTCGTCCTTCCAGTACCCAACCCAGTTCTCCGGCCGCTGCCTGATCACATACCCGTCGTACTCGTCACGCCGCACCCACGTCCGCCCGTCACCGTCCAGGTCGGCCAGCGACGCCAGGATCGCGCCGGCGACGTGGTCCACGTGGTCCCGGTCGGTCTCACGGTGCCCGACGGTGCTCAACGTCCGCACGTAGTCCGGCTGTGCCGTGGCCAGGACGTCGTGCAGCATGCCGATGAACGACGCGCGCGTGTAGGGGGCGCGTCCGTCGATGGGTTGCGCGACGAAGTTCTCGTCCAACACCATCCGCGCCAAGTCCCCGGTCTGGTCGCTACCCCCGGCGGCGTGGACGAACGTGAACAACAACCGCACCCGTGTGCCGTCCAACGTGTTCGTGGCGACCTGATGTCCACCCAGCTGCAACGCTTCGAACGTCCATTGGTTCGCCACATGCGCCGCACGCGCATAGGCGGCCCGTGCACCATGGATGCGCATGTCTGCGTACTCCATGCCACACACAGGAAACCCGTCACCGCATAACAGGTCTCCAGCGGTCAGGTACACCACCCACACGTCATAGCCGGCCTGCACGTCGGACAGGACGTCCGGGTTCATGAACAGCAGGTCGTCGTCCGGGTGCGCGACAAAGCTCACGGTGGTGGTCATCGCATCCCCTCTCCCACAGGAGGAAGGAGGCGCACAAGCGCAACGGGATACGACCAAAGCAAACAGGACGGAGACCGGCTCACCGGCATCCGTCCTGGGTTCGTGCACGTAGTACTTCGGTGGAGCTGAGGGGAATCGAACCCCTGACCTACTCGATGCGAACGAGTCGCGCTACCAACTGCGCTACAGCCCCGTGTTCAGTTGTCGTTCTCGGTCGTGCGGCGAAAGCATATCAGGCGTCGGGGGGTGGTTTCGCCACCCCCCTCTACTCGCCCACGGCCCGTCGGTACGGCAGGGCCTCCGGGCCGTCGAGCTCGACGAACACCGGGTCCTCGTCGTCGGCGTCCACCACGACCGTGCCGGGGCGGACGTGGTGTTCGAAGCGCGGTTGCGGGGACAGGCCCGGCTCCTCCTCGACCTCGTGCTCGTGCTCCTCCTCCGCGACGACCGCCGGGCGCGGGGTCGGGCGGCGGCGGGACTGGGCGAGGCGGGCGAGGCGGCGGGCGCGGATGTCCTCCTCGATGCGGACCTGGCGGCGCAGGTACACGAGGTAACCGACGAGGGTCAGGTCGACGGCCGCGTGGCCCCACCACGCCAGCGGGTACAGCACGCCCGCGACCACGCCCGTGACCAGGGCGAGCAGCAGCAGCGTGCCCACGACGCGGCGGCGGAACGCGTACTTCGCCTGCGCCACGATCGCCGCGGTCTCCGGGTCGAAGCCGCCGCGGCCGGGCCGGTAGGGCCGGTGCGCGACCTCCTCGAACTCCGCGTCGGCGTAGTCGTCGTACTCGTCGAACTCGGCGTCGGGCATGGCGTCGTACCCCTCCTCCATGCTGGTCCGCGCGTCGGCGCGCTTGCGCGCCACCATCGGGACGAGGACGACCAGCCAGGCCACCACCAGTCCCACGATGATCAGCGAACTCGGCATCCTCGTCACCTCCCCCTACCCGCGCGGACTTCGTACGCCACGCTAGTCACAACAGTCACACCTGTGTCGGAGACTCGCCGACCGGCGTACGTACCAAAGTGTGGTCTATCACCCACTTTCGGGTGATCCGAATAAGCCGCTCGGCCCGCTGATCAGGCGGTTCGGGCGAACCCGGCGGCGACCAACCGGCGTACCAACCCCTCGGGGGACGCCTCCTCCGCGGTCATCGCGAAGCACAGGTGGTCGCGCCAGTCACCGGCCACGTCGAGGTAGCGCAGGAACAGCCCCTCCTCGCGGAAACCGGCCTTGGCCAGCACCCGCAGGCTGGCCTTGTTCTCCGGCCGCACGGTGGCTTCCAGCCGGTGCAGCCCGGCCTCGCCGAAGCAGTGGTCCACGACCAGCGCCAGCGCCGCCGTCGCCACGCCGCCCCGGGCCCGGTCCGCCGCGACCCAGTACCCGACCCACGCCGAGCGCAGGGACCCGCGGACGATGTTGCCCACGGTGATCTGCCCGGCCAGGTGGCCGTCCACGGTGATCACGAACGGCAGCGCCTGGCCGCGTCGGGCCAGGGACTTCAGGGACGACCACTGCGCCGGCCACGACATGGCGGAGTTGCGCTCGGGCCAGCCGTCGACGGCGGTGGGCTCCCACTCCTCCAGGTAGGCCTGGTCGCGCATCCGGATCCGCGACCACGCGGAGGCGTCGAACAGCTTGGGCGGGCGCAGCGCGACGACACCGGCCTCGACCCGCAGCGGACCGAGCCGCGCGGGCCAGCCGGGGTGTCTGCCGCCTTCCCACGCGAGACCCGCGCCCATCCCCATCCGTCCAACGCTTCCCGGGTACTAGCTCTTCTGGGCCAGGAAGCTGACCAGCACTTCCTCGCCCGCCGCCACGTCCGTCACGTCCTGGTCGACCATGATCAGGCAGTTGGCCTCGGCGAGCGAGGCCAGCAGGTGCGCACCGGAGGTACCCAGCGGCTGCACGAGGTACTCGCCGTTGTCGGCGTCGCGCAGCAGCTGGCCGCGCAGGAAGCCGCGCCGACCCTTGGTGGAGGTCAGCGGCGACAGCAGCCGCGCGCCCACCGCCCGCCGGTACGGGTTGCGCTTGCCCAGCGCGGCCCGGATCAGCGGGCGGACCAGCACCTCGAACACGACCAGGGCGCTCATCGGGTTCGCGGGCAGCAGGAACGTGGGCACCGCGTCCGGCCCGAGCCGCCCGAAGCCCTGCACCGAACCGGGGTGCATGGCCACGCGCGTGCAGTCGACGTCGCCGAGGTCGGCGAGCGCGGCACGCACCTCGTCGCCCACGACGCCGCCGACCCCGCCCGCGATGACCACGATCTCGGACAGCAGCAACCGTCCCTCGACGACTTCGCGCAGCTTGCGCGGGTCGACCGACATGATCCCGACCCGGCTGACCTCGGCGCCCGCGTCCCGCGCGGCGGCGGCCAGCGCGTAGGAGTTGACGTCGTAGACCTGGCCCTGGCCGGGGGTGCGGTCCACGTCGACCAGTTCCTCGCCGACGGAGATCACCGACACCCGCGGCCGGGGGTGGACCAGGACCTTGTTGCGCCCCACGGCGGCCAGCAGGCCGACCTGGGCCGCGCCGATGGTCGCGCCGCGGCGGACGGCGACGTCACCGGTCTGCACGTCCTCGCCGGTGCGCCGCACGAACGCCGCAGAGGGCACCGGCCGGTGGACGGTCACCTTCGCCGCGTGCCCGTCGGTGTAGCCCAACGGCACGACGGCGTCGGCCAGGGTCGGCAGGGGCGCGCCGGTCGCGACCCGGACCGCCTGGCCCGGCTGCAACCGTCTGGGCTGGCGGGAGCCGGCGGGGATCTCGCCGACCACCGGCAACACGACCGGCTCACCGCCGGCGGCCTGCACGTCCACGCTGCGCACCGCGTAGCCGTCCACCGCCGCCTGGTCGAACCCGGGCAACGCGCGCTCCGCGACGACCTCCTCCGCGCAGAGCAGGCCCTGCGACTCGGAGATCGCCACGCGCACCGGGGCGGGCCGCACGGCGGCGGCGATCACCCTGGCGAGCTGCTCTTCCACTGACCTCATGTGCCGACCCTCGTTCAGGAGTTGCCGAGGCGTTCCCGCAACCACTCCCCCAGCTCGGGCCCGTAGTCCGGGTGCTCGAGTGCGAAGTCAACCGCAGCCTTGAGGAATCCGGCCGGATTGCCCAGGTCGTGTCGCCCACCCCGGTGGACCACGACATGCACGGGGTGGCCCTCGGCGATCAGCAGCGCGATGGCGTCGGTGAGCTGGAGCTCGCCGCCCGCGCCGGGCGTGATGCGCTTGAGGGCGTCGAAGATCGCCCGGTCGAGCAGGTACCGGCCGGCCGCCGCGAAGGTGGAGGGGGCGTCCTCGGGCTTGGGCTTCTCGACCATGCCGACGACCTGCTTGACGTCGTCGTCCCCGGTGTCGCGGACGTCGAAGACGCCGTAGGCGGAGATCTGCTCCTTGGGGATGTCGAACGCGCACAGCACGCTGCCGCCGAACCGCTCGCGTGCCTCGGCCATGCGGGTCAGGACGCCCGTGGGCAGCACGAGGTCGTCGGGGAGGAGGACGGCGACGGCCTCGTCGTCGCCGGTCAGGTTGCCCTCGGCGCAGCCGACGGCGTGGCCGAGGCCCAGGGCCTTGTCCTGGATGGCGGTTTCGACCTTGATCAGGTTCGGCGCCCGGCGGACCTTCTCGACCAGGTCGGTCTTGCCGCGCGCTTCGAGCGTCTGTTCCAGCTCGGGCTGGGGGCGGAAGTACTCGGCCACCGCGTCCTTGCCCGGTGAGGTGACGATGACGAGCTTGGTCGCCCCGGCTTGTGCTGCCTCGGTGGCGACCAGTTCGATCCCCGGGGTGTCGACGACCGGCAGCAACTCCTTGGGCACCGCCTTGGTGGTGGGGAGGAAGCGCGTGCCCAGTCCCGCCGCGGGCACGATTGCTGTCTGGAAGGCGCTCATGGACAGCGAGCGTAACGGCGTGGTCAGGGGAATCCGCGATGACGTCCTGTGAACGTAACCGGAAGACGACGGAGCGCACACGGCTGCTCGCGGAACGACGGGGCGCTTCGCCCGCGCCGTTGACGTCGGTCGTGGTGTCCGCGGTCGCGGATTTCGGCGTTGCACCTGGTCAGACGGTGTGCGCTTATCTGGCGGTCGGAGGTGAGCCCGGGTCGGTGGAGATGCTCGACGCGCTGCGGTCGGCGGGGTACCGGGTGTTGCTGCCGATCGTGGTGGGGGCGGCGCCGCTGGACTGGGCGGAGTACGACGGGTCGTTGCGGCCGGGCCCGTACGGGCTGCGGGAGCCCGCCGGGGCGGCGTTGGGGCCTTCGGCGATCGGTTCGGCGGCGTTGGTGCTGGTCCCGGCGTTGGCGGTGGATCACCGGGGTGTCCGGCTGGGGCGCGGGGGCGGGCACTACGACCGGTCGCTGCCGATGGCCCGGTGCCCTCTGGTGGCCGTGGTCCGCGAGTCGGAGTTCGTTCCTTCGCTGCCTCGGGAGGAGCACGACGTGCTGATGGACGCCGTGCTGACGCCTTCAGGGCTGGTGCGGCTGCCTTTGTGACGTTTCCGTTGTGACGTTGACCTGTGATGTTTGCGCCACGTATGCCGGCCGGCGCATCATCGTGGTTGGCACTCTGGGCGTCCGAGTGCCAGACCAGGACCGTGGAGGGGCGACCAGTGCCGACCTACCAGTACGCATGCACCGAGTGCGACCACCGGTTCGAAGCGGTGCAGTCCTTCTCCGACTCGGCGCTCACCGAGTGCCCGGAGTGCAAGGGCAAGCTGCGCAAGCTCTACGGCGCGGTGGGCGTCGTGTTCAAGGGCAGCGGCTTCTACCGGACCGACAACCGGACGTCGTCGTCTTCGTCCTCCTCTTCTTCTTCGAAGAGCGAGTCTTCTTCGAAGAGCGAGTCGAAGCCGGCCTCGACGTCGTCGTCGTCCTCGACCCCGGCCGCCGCGGCGTCGTAACTTTCCCCAAGTTGTCCACAGCCCCCGAGTTGTCCACAACTCGGGGGTTCGTGCTTTTCCGACCCTCGATCCTTCCCTACCGTCGAACCCATGAACACGACTCGAAGGATCTTGGCGGCACTGTTCCTGCTGGTAGCGGTGGTTGTCGCGGCGTGGCCCGGCCCGGTCGGGGTGGAGGTCGCGGTGGCGGCGCGGGACCTCGCGGCGGGGGTGCCGCTCACTCCCGGGGATGTGGTTGTCCACCGAATACCCCCCGAGTTGTCCCCAGGCGGGGCGGTCGGTCCACAGCAGGCGGTGGGGCGTGCGCTGGTGTCGCCGGCGCGGGCCGGTGAGCCGCTGACAGACCTGCGCCTGTCGGCGGAGAACCCGGACACGGCGTCCGTCGCCGTGCGGTTGGGCGATCCGTCCGTGGCGGGTCTGCTCACCACAGGCGCGCGTGTCGACGTGGTGGCGCAGGACCGCGTGCTGGCCGAGTCGGCGTCGGTGGTGGCGGTCCGGGGCGGCGAGGTCGCCGTGCTGAACCTGGACCGCGCGGCGGCAACACGGGTCGCGTCCGAGTCGCTGGCCCAACCGGTGGCGCTGACACTGCGCTGACCTGCGTCTTCAAAAAAGTCATCGCCGCACCGATGAGTGTTGCTCGCGGCCGACGTTCCACTCGGTGTAGGCAACAGGCACTCGCGAAGGAGCACACCGTGGACTGGAAGTTGGAAGTGGTCGTCGTCCCCGTGGCCGATGTCGACCGCGCGAAGGAGTTCTACGCCGACAAGCTCGGCTTCACCGTCGACAACGACCACCGCGCCGGTGACGCGTTCCGGGTCGTCCAGGTGACACCGCCCGGGTCGGGGTGCTCGATCGTCTTCGGCAAGGGCCTGGGCGGCGGGGTGGAGCCGGGTTCGCTGAAGGGCAACCACCTGGTGGTCGCCGACATCGAGGCCGCCGCCGCGCACCTCGACGCGGCGGGCATCAAGCACTCCGGCGTCCAGCACTTCGAGGACGGCGGGATGGTGCCCGGTCCGGACCCGGCGAACGCCGACTACAACAGCTTCGTCTACTTCGACGACCCGGACGGCAACACGTGGGCCGTCCAGCAGGTGGCGAAGGCCGTGCGCTGACGCCATGGACCTCGACGTGGACCTCGACCTGGACGAGGCGTTCCGCCGGCACCGGCGGGAGCTGCACGTCCACTGCTACCGGATGCTCGCCTCCTACGAGGAGGCCGAGGACGCGGTGCAGGAGACGCTGCTGCGGGCGTGGAAGGGGCGGGAGACGTTCGACGGCGGCAACGTGCGGGCGTGGCTGTACCGGATCGCGACCACGACGTGCCTGGACGCGATCCGGTCCCGGGCGCGCAAGCCGGTGACGGCGCAACAGGAGGTGAGCTGGCTGACCCCGTACCCGGACACGCTGCTCGCCCCGGCGGAGGACGAGCCGGACGTGGTGGCGGTGGCGCGGGAGACGGTCGAGCTGGCCTTCCTCGCCGCGCTCCAGGTGCTGCCGCCCCGGCAACGAGCCGCGCTGCTGGCCAAGGAGGTGCTCGACATGTCGGCGAAGGAGACCGCCGACCTGCTGGACCTGAGCGTCGCCGCGACCAACAGCGCCCTCCAACGCGCCCGCGCGACGATGCGGCAGCACCTGCCGTCGCACCGCCACGAGTGGTCCGCGCCCGAGCCCAGTCCGGCCGAACGCGACCTGCTCGACCGGTTCATCGACGCGCACCAGCGCTGCGACGCCGCCGCGGCGGTGGCGATCGCGGCGGAGGACCTGCGCGTCACCATGCCGCCGCTGCCGCTGTGCTTCGACGGCCTGGCCGCCGTGGCGCCGTTGATGGAGCGTGCACTGGGTCCCGACCGGGACGGCGACTGGCGGTTGCTGCCGACCGGCGTGAACCGGATGCCCGCGGCGGCGAGCTACCTGCGTCGGCCTGGGGACACCCTGTTCCGGCCGTTCAAGCTCGACGTCCTGCGCGTCGAGGGCGACCGCATCGCCGAGATCACCACCTTCGGCACAACCCTGTTCCCGCTCCTCAACCTGCCCCCCACCCTCACCCCGACCGACTGATCCGACACAGGTACCGCTGTGTCACAGGAAGGAGCGCAACCGGTTACCCTCCGCTAGCCCCCAAGTGTCCCCCCGAACGGAGGAGCCGGTCGTGATCAAAGGCTTCAAAGACTTCCTCATGCGCGGCAACGTGATCGACCTCGCGGTCGCGGTCGTGATCGGCGCGGCGTTCAGCGCGATCGTCACCGCGTTCACGAACAACCTGATCAACCCGGTCGTCGCGCTGTTCGGCGGCAACAACGTCGCCGGCCTGGCCGTCCAGCTCGGCAGCACGGAGAAGACGACCGTCGACTTCGGCGCGATCATCACGGCGACGATCAACTTCCTGATCGTCGCGGCGGTCGTCTACTTCATCTTCGTCATGCCCATGAACAAGATCAAGGAACGCCGCAAGCGGGGCGAAGAGCCCGGCCCGGCCGAGCCGACGGACGTGGAACTCCTCAAGGAGATCCGCGACCTGCTGGCCGCCCAGCAACGCCAGAACCTGAACTGACCCCTACAGCAACCGGGCTTCCCCTCCAGCCCACCCAACGCCGTCCCGCCCGCCGGCCGGGCGGCGGCGCTGGCCACGCACCGCCCAAGCCCTCGGACCGGCACCCACACCAGCACCCCGGCAGCCGTGGTCATCCCTGCGCTGGCCATCTCCGGGCGGTGGCCATCTCCGCGCGCTGGCCGGCCCCGCGCAGTTACCGGGGCCGCGCGGTTGCTGGCCCCGCACGGTTGCCGGGGCCGCGCGGTTGCCGGCGCCGAGATCGGCCGCGCCTTCCCGTTCCGTCCCCGAAGCGACCATCGCCCAGCTCGGAAGCGTGGTCTTGCCGCGGTGGGCCCACTCGACGGCTGATCGCGGTCGCGGGCTTTCGTGGTGTGGGGGCTACTCGTGGTGCGGGGGGCGGTTCTCGCGGTACCACTGCTCGTCGCGGGCGGCGGGGGTCGGTTCGTCCGGGGAGTCCGGCAGGACCTCGCCGAAGACCTCCGCCAGCCGGCGACGACGCGCCGCCTCGGCGGCGGCCGAGGTGGCTGCTGCCGAGGCGGGGGCGTCGTCGGCCGGGTCGGTCATGCCTCGTCCAGGCCCGAGAGCTGTTCGATCACGTACGGCACGAGGGCCGACAGGGTGGCCATGCCGTCGCGCACCGCCGACCGCGAACCGGCCAGGTTCACCACCAGGGTGCTGCCCGAGATCCCCACGAGCCCGCGCGAGATGCCCGCGTCCACCGCGCCCGCCGCCAGCCCGGACGCCCGCAGGGCCTCCGCGATGCCCGCGATCGGGCGGTCCAGCACGCCTTGCGTCGCGTCGGGTGTGACGTCGCGCGGCGACACCCCCGTGCCGCCCACGGTGACCACCAGGTCGACGCCACCGATGACGGCCGTGTTCAGCGCGGCGCGGATGCCCACGACCTCGCCCTCCACCGCGACGGTGCCGTCGACGATGAATCCCGCTTCCTCCAGCAGCTCGGTGACCAGCGGCCCCGTGCTGTCCTCGTGCTCACCGTGCGCTACCCGGTCGTCCACGATCACGACCAGGGCACGTCCCAGGCGCTGAGCGCTGCGTTCCATGCGAATCACCGTACCCAGTGGACCGACCGGGCCGGCTCCCGGACACGGCGTCACGCGGTGCGCAACGGCAACCGGACTTCGAAGCGGCAGCCCGCGCCGTGGTTGCAGGCGTCGATCGTGCCCCGGTGCGCTTCCACCAGACCGCGTGCGATCGCCAGGCCCAGCCCGCCGCCGACCGGCTGCCGGCTGGGCGTGCCGCGGAAGGCCACGTCGAACACGCGCGGCAAGTCCGCCTCCGGGATGCCGCCGCACGCGTCGTCCACGCGGACCAACGCCTCCGCGCCCTCGACGTCCACCTGCACCGCGACCGTCCCGTCCGGCGGCGTGTGCCGGATCGCGTTGGCCAGCAGGTTGCGCACCACGCGCGCCAGCTCGGGGTCCGAGCCCAGCACCACCGGCCACGTCACGGCGTCCGCCCGCAGCTCGACCCCCTTGCGCGCCGCGACGGCCCGCTCCGCCGCCACGACGTCGCTCACCACGTCCGCCAACGGCACCTCGGACAACGTCAACCGCAGCGCGCCGGCGGTGATCCGGGACAGCTCGAACAGGTCGTCCACCATCCCGGACAGCTGGCGGGCCTCCGCCGAGATCCGGCCCGCGTAGTCCGCGACCTCGGCCGGCTGCGTCACGACGCCGTCCGCCAACGCCTCCGCCATGGCGCGGATGCCGGCCAACGGCGTGCGCAGGTCGTGGCTGATCCACGCCACGAGTTCCCGCCGCGACGCCTCCGCCGCCCGCTCCCGGGCACGCGCCTCCCGCTCCCACACGCTGCGCCGCGCGATGGACCGCCCCAGCACCACCGCCGCCGGGACGGTGACCAGCGCGACCAGCCCGCACACCAGCACGGTCGTGACCAGCGTCGACGTGAACATGAACCCGCTGACCGCGAGCACGCCGCCGACCGTCGCCACCACCGGCACGATCGCGAGGACCGTCAACGCCGCCGCCAACGACCCGCGCACGAACCGCCGCAACAGCAACGCACCCAGCACCGCGAGCGGCAACGAGAACAGCACCGCGTACGGGAGGATGTGCGAGATCTCGACGAGCATCAGCCGCTCCTGCCCCAGGCGAACATCAAGCGCTCCTGTCCCACCGGTAGCCGACGCCCCACACCGTGGCGATGCGCGACGGCCGCGCCGCGTCGACCTCGACCTTCTCGCGCAGGCGTCGCACGTGGACGGTCACCGTGGACTGGTCGCCGAACTCCCACCCCCACACGCGCGACAGCAGCTCGGCGCGCGAGAACGCCGTCCCCGGGTGGGTCAGGAAGAAGACCAGCAGGTCGAACTCGCGCGTGGTCAACGCCAGCTCGACGCCGTCGCGCCAGGCCGTGTGCGCGCCGACGTCCACCCGCAGGTCCCCGTCGACCAGCACGGACGGCGACGCGGACGCGGCGGCGCGGGACCTGCGCAGCACCGACGTCACCCGCAGCGCCAGCTCGCGGGGGCTGAAGGGCTTGGTGACGTAGTCGTCCGCGCCGAGGGTCAAGCCGGCGATGCGGTCCTCCTCCTGGCCGAGGGCGGTCAGCATCACCAGCGGGACCGCACTGCGCAGCCGCAGGCGGCGGCACACCTCCAGGCCGTCGATCCCGGGCAGCATCAGGTCGAGCACGACGAGGTCGGGCTCCCGCTCGGCGACGCGCCGCAACGCCTGCTCGCCGTCGCCGACGAGCTCGACGTGGTGCCCGGCCAACTCCAGGTACCGCCGCACGACGTCCCGCACGGTCATGTCGTCGTCCACGACCAGCACGCGCCCGGTCTCGCTCACCGCCCCACGGTACGGCCGGATGGGACGCCAGAGCCGGCCCACGCCCAGGCCGTCACCACCTCGTAAGCCCCGAGCCCGCACCGCACCCGCCCAAAGCCGCAACCGCACGCGCGAGCCCGCACCGCACGCCCGAGGCCGCACCGCACGCGCGAATCGGTCCGCCGGCGCACCTACCCGCTCCACCAAACTCCGGCGGGCCGCCTCCGAGTAAGCCCCGAGCAAGCCCCGAGGCCGGATCCGGAAGCCACCGCCGTCCGCCCGCGCTCCTTGTTTACGGGACGCGCGAGACGGCGAAACGGCTCGGATCCTGCATGTCGCTGGATCGGGTGAAAGTCGCGGGCGGCCGTCTCGATGATCTTAGGGGAGAACGTCAGGAGCCGCATGCCGGCAGGTGAGGGGCGGCCTGCCGGGATGCGGCCTCTGGTCCGGCTCGGGCACGTGAGCCGGGGTCTGTGGGGAAAGGGTGTGTGAGGAAGGGGGGTGACAGGGGCGGGGGCTACCGGGTTTCCACCGGCTGGCTGCCCAAGGTCACCTCGACTGTCTTGCCGCCCACCGTCATCTGCACCTTCTCGCCGGGAGCCCGGGACCGGACCGCGGCCACCAGGGCGTCCGAGGTGGCGATGGGACGGTCGCCGAAGCGGGTGATCACGTCGCCGGCCTTCAGGCCCGCCTGGTCGGCCGCGCCGCCCGCGGTGACGTCCTTGACCAGGGCGCCGCCCGTCTGGTTGTCGACTACCTGGACGCCCAGGACGGTCTGGGTGGCCTTGCCGGTCTCGCTGAGCTCCTTCGCCGTGCGCTTGGCCTGGTCGATGGGGATCGCGAAACCGATGCCGACCGACCCCGCCTGCGAACCCTGGCGGTTCGGGCTGTAGATCGCGGAGTTCACGCCGACGACCCGGCCCTGCATGTCCACCAGCGGTCCGCCCGAGTTGCCCGGGTTGATGGCCGCGTCGGTCTGGATGGCGTTGAGGACCGTCGTCTGGCTGCCGTCCTCGCCGCCTGCCTTCACCGGGCGGTTCAGGGAGCTGACGATGCCCGACGTCACGGTGCCGTTCAGGTCGAACGGCGAACCCACGGCCACCACCTGCTGGCCGATCCGCAGGTCACCCGAGCTGCCCAGCTCGGCGGTCGCGAGGCCGGACACGCCGTCGGCCTTGAGCACCGCCAGGTCGGACGTCGGGTCGCGGCCGACGATCTTCGCCGCCGCCGTCTTGCCGTCCTGGAACTGGACCCTGATCGGGCCACCGCCGGCGGCGGACTCGACGACGTGGTTGTTGGTCAGCACCAAGCCGTCCGAGCTGACCACGATCCCCGACCCGGCACCGCCGCTGACCTGCACCTGCACGACCGTCGGCAGCACCTTCTGCGCCACCTGCTCGATGGAGCCCGCGGTCGGGTTGCCGGTCTGCTGCGCGGGCGGCGGGGCGTTGAGGGCGTTGGTCACCGGCCGGGCCTGGTCGGCGGCCTGGTAGCCGAGGTAGCCACCGACGCCGCCCGCGACGCCGCCGACGGCGAGCACGAGCGCGGTGACACCGGCGACGACCTTGCCGCGGCCCCGTTCACGCGGACGGGGCTGGGTCATCGTGGACCCAGGCGGTGCGAAGTAGGGTCCCGGCCGGCCGGGCGTCCCCTGCTGGACGCCCGGCCCGCCGAGCGGCTGGGCACTCCCCCAACCGGTGGACGGCTGCCCAGCGCTGCCCTGCACAGCGCCCGGCGAGCCGATCGGGTTCCCGGGGAACCCGGGTGCCGGGGACGCGGCGCTCCCGTACGGGGCGCTCGGCGTTCCGGCCGCCGCGGCCGGGGTGCTCCCCTGCAGAGCACCCTGACCAGCGGTCTCCGGCGGCACGGCGCTCCCCTGCGAAGCACCGTGGTCACCGGTCTCCGGCGGCGCGGCCTCCCCCTGCGGAGCGCTCGCGCCACCGTCGTCCAGGCGCGCGGTGTCCCCCTGCCGGACACCGTGCGCACTGGGTTCCGGCGCGGCGGCGCTGCCCTGCACAGCGCCGCCCGCACCGGTTCCTCCCGACGGCTCGGAGCTGCCCTGCACAGCTCCGGCACCGCCGTCCTCCGGCACCCCGGCACCCTGCTGCCGGTCACCGGCGTCTGCACGACCGGCGCCGCTGGGCGCCCACGGGCTGCTCTGCGGCTGCTGCGGCTCGTTCTCGGTCATGCCCACCACTCTGGGGTGTGCGCCTGAGAGGAGCCTTAAACGGACCTGGGCATCAGTTGTGAGTCCTCAGGGATGAACTTCACCCGCGCAGACGCTCCGCGATCTGCTCAGGTGTCGCATCGTTGACCCAAACGCCCATACCGGACTCGGAGCCGGCGAGGTACTTCAGCTTGTCGGCGGTGCGCAGCACGGAGAACACCTCCAGGTGCAGCCACGCCAGGTCG
Organism: Saccharothrix variisporea; assembly: GCF_003634995.1. Lineage (GTDB taxonomy): Bacteria > Actinomycetota > Actinomycetes > Mycobacteriales > Pseudonocardiaceae > Actinosynnema > Actinosynnema variisporeum. The sequence continues at coordinate 4,564,678 of NZ_RBXR01000001.1, forward strand.
CGCCCGACCCGAACCGGGGCCTGGTGCCAGGCCGCGACATAAGGAAGAGGCCGCTGGTAGAGCGCGTCCAAGCGGTGCAGGACCGACAGGTAGAACTGCGCGAAGTCGTCGCGTTCCTCGGCCGACAGCGCGGGCAGGTCGGGCACCCGGCGGTGCGGCACGACGTGCACTTCGACGGGCCAGCGGGCGGCGGCGGGCACGTACGCGGTCCAGTGCTCGGACGACGCGATGACCCGCGTCCCCACGGCCCGTTCGGCGGCCAGCACGTCACCCATCAGGTGGGTGCCGTGAACCGACAGGTACTCGCCGGCCACGGCCAGCATCCGCTCGGTCTTCGGGGTCACGAACGGGTAGCCGTAGATCTGGCCGTGCGGGTGGTGCAGGGTGACGCCGATCTCCTCGCCCCGGTTCTCGAACGGGAAGACCTGCTCCACCCCGGGCATCGCGTTCAGCGCGGCGGTCCGGTCGGCCCACGCGTCCACCACGGTCCGCACCCGGGACACGGGCAGCGAGCCGAACGACGTGGTGTGGTCGGAGGTGAAGCACACCACCTCGCACCGGCCCCGCCCGGCGGCCCGCGCCACCATCGCCATGCCGTCCACAGTGGACGGCAGGTCCGGCACGTCCTGCGCGAAGGACGGGAACCGGTTCTCGAACACGACGACGTCGTAGTCCGCCTCGGGGATCTCGGTCGGCTTCTCCGGCGTCGACGGGCACAGCGGGCACAGGTCGGCGGGCGGCTTGTAGGTCCGGGTCTGGCGGTGGGCGGCCATCGCCACCCACTCGCCGGTCAGGGGATCGCGACGCACCTCCGACAGCGGCTGCGTCCGCGGGAGGTCCCGGGTGTCGACGGCCACGCGGGGTGGCGCCTCCGGGGTGTCGTCGAAGTAGATGATCTCCCGACCATCGGCAAGTTTCCCCGCCGTGCGCTTCACGCGAACTCTTCCTCTCCCCGTCCGGGCACGTGCGCCAGGACCAGCTCACCCACCTGCTCCCCGAGCACGCCCCGTGCGGTCTCGGGCAGTCCTTCGTCGGTCACCAGCACGTCCGCCTCGTCCAGCGCGGCGATGGTCGAGATGCCGACCGTGCCCCACTTGGTGTGGTCGGCGACCACCACGACCCGCCCGGCCGCGTCGACCAGGGCGCGGTCGGTCTCGCTCTCGTTGAGGTTCGGGGTGGTGAACCCGGACCGCTCGGCCATGCCGTGCACGCCCAGGAACACCACGTCCAGGTGCAGGGACCGCAGCGCCTGCACGGCCACCGGCCCGACCAGCGCGTCCGAGGGCGTCCGCACCCCACCGGTCAACACGACCGTCCGGTCGGTGCGCCCGCTCTGCTGGAGCACGTCGGCGACCCGGATGGAGTTGGTCACCACGGTCAGGTCCGGGATGTCGTCCAGGAACCGCGCCAGCGTCCACGTCGTGGTGCCCGCGGACAGGCCGATCGCGGTGCCCGGCCGGACCAGGGTCGCGGCCTCGGCGGCGATGGCTTCCTTCTCCGGCAGCTGGCGCACCGACTTGGCCTCGAACCCGGGTTCGTCGGTGCTGCGGCCGACCACCGAGGTCGCGCCGCCGTACACCTTCTCCACCAGGCCGCGGGCGGCCAGCACGTCCAGGTCGCGGCGGACCGTCATGTCGGAGACGCCCAGCCGCACCACCAGGTCGCTGACCCGCACCGCGCCGGTCCGCCGGACCTCTTCCAGGATCACCGCTTGCCGTTGCCGCGCCAGCACGTCACACCTCTTCCCTGAGGACAACCACTCCTCCGGCGGGCACGGTGAGCCGCCCGGTCACGCGCGTTCCGGTGAGCAGCTCGACGCCCGCCGCGGGCAGCTCGACGTCGCCGCCCCCGTGGTTGATCGCGACCAGCCACGATACGGGCGAACCGGCCACGACACCCCGGCGACGCACCACCTCGACGTCCGACGGGCCGCGCGGCACGCCCGCGTCGAACAGCACGGCGTCCACCAGCTTGGCCAGCCCCTCGCCGGACAGGCCGCAGGCGAGGTACCAGGCCGTGCCGTCGCCGTGCTCGTGGCGGGTCACGGCGGGCACGCCGGGCAGCGGCCCGTCCGCGTAGGAGGCGACCGCCTTGGCCCCGTCCAGGTGCAGCAGCTCGGTCCACAGGGCCACGTGGCCGCCGTCGTCCAGGGTGGCGGTCTGACCCCAGCCGAGCGGGAAGAACTCTTCGGTGCGCACGCCGAGCAGGTCGCGGAACGCGCCCGGGTAGCCGCCGAGGTGCACGTGGCCGCGGGTGTCGGCGACGCCGGACAGGTACGTCACCAGCAGCCGGCCGCCGCCTTCGACGTAGCGCTCGAACGGCTCGGCGGAGTCCAGGGCGTACAGGGCGGGGACCACGACCAGGGGGTACCCGGAGAGGTCGCCGTCAGGCGGCAGGAAGTCCACCGTCACGCCGGCGTGCCAGAACGCCCGGTACAGCGCGAAGACGTTCTCCTGGTAGGAGAAGTCCGCGTTGGGGTGACCCGGCTGGCCCACCGCCCACCGGGACTGCCAGTCGTAGACGAACGCCACCCGAGCGTCCACAGTGGACCCGATCAGCTCGCGGACCGCCCGGTACTCCGCGCCGACCTGGCACACCTCGCGGAACACCTTGGTCTCGGTGCCGGCGTGCGGGACCATCGCCGAGTGGTAGCGCTCGGCGCCGGCGCGGGACTGCCGCCACTGGAAGAACAGCGTGCCGTCCGCGCCCCGGGCCAGGTGGGCGTAGGAGTTGCGGCGCAGTTCGCCGGGCAGCTTGGCGAGGTTGCGGTGCTGCCAATTCACCGCCGACGTGGAGTGCTCCATGAGCAGCCACGGCTTGCCCTGCGCGAGCCCGCGGGTGAGGTCGGCGGCGAACGCGAGCTCGACGTGCCGCTCGGCGTCCTCGGAGGCGGTGTAGTGGTCGTTGGAGACGAAGTCGACCTCGCGCGCCCACGCCCAGTAGTCCAGCGCGGAGAACGTCCAGCCCACCATGAAGTTCGTGGTCACCGGCACGCCGGGGGTGACCTCGTGCAACACGTCCCGCTCGGCCTTGAACAGCTCCAAGAGGGCGTCGGAGGAGAACCGGTCGAAGTCCAGCAGCTGGCCGGGGTTGTGGTAGGTCGGGGTGGCGCGCGGGGGCAGGACCTGGTCCCACGCCGTGTAGTGCTGGCTCCAGAACGCGGTCGCCCAGGCGTCGTTCAACGCGTCGAGCGTGCCGTGGCGGGCCTTCAGCCACTCGCGGAAAGCGCTTGCACAACGGTCGCAGTAACAGCGCGAGACGTGGCAGCCGTACTCGTTCCCGACGTGCCAGGCGGCCAACGCCGGGTGGTCGCGGTACCGCTCGGCCAGCGCGCGGGCCAGGGCGACGGCCTTGCGCCGGTACACCGGTGAGCTGGGGCAGTACTCCTGGCGGGAGCCGTGCGCCAGCCGGACGCCGTCGGCGCGTTCGGGCAGCATCTCGGGGTGCGCGGTGGTCAGCCACGGCGGCGGGGACGCGGTGGCGGTCGCCAGGTCCACCCGGATGCCGCCCTCGTGCAGCAGGTCGAGCACGCGGTCGAGCCAGCCGAACTCGTAGCGACCGTCCTCGGGCTCGAGCAGCGCCCACGAGAAGATGCCGACGCTGACGAGGTTCACGCCGGCCTCGCGCATGAGCCGCACGTCGTCCGCCCACACGTCCTCGGGCCACTGCTCCGGGTTGTAGTCGGCACCCCACGCGAGCCCCGGCACACCCAACGGCCAACTGGTCATGCCGCAAAGACTGACGACAAAGTCCGACATCGTCAACACAAGCGAACAGGATCGATCGTTCGACTCTGTTCGGCGGTAGCCGATCACCGAGGCGGCCGATCCACCCAGTTCAGCGCGACTACGGTCCGAACCTGCCGGTTAACGGCTGCGTAACGGGGCTTGACATGAGGTGTGCTTCAGACCACATTGTGCGCAACTTTGTTGAACTCCTGTTCGGTCGTGTGTTGGTCGTGTCACTCGGAGGAGCGAAGATGGCAAGGTTCGAGACCCCTCACCCGCTCATGGGCCGCCGGGCCCTGTTGAAGGCGATCGTCGCGGGCGCCGGCCTCGCGGCGGTCCCGGGACTCGCCGCCTGCGGCGGTTCCGACAAGGGCAGCGCGACCGACACCGTGTCGTTCGGCAACAACCTCTCCGACCAGGTCCCGAAGGACGCCATCACCGCCGTGCTCCAGGCGTTCGAGAAGGAGTCGAGCCTCAAGGTCGCCATCAACACCAAGCAGCACGAGCAGTACCAGGAGCAGATCAACAACTACCTCCAGGGCCGCCCCGACGACGTGCTGGCCTGGTTCGCGGGCTACCGGATGCGGTTCTTCGCGGGCAAGGGCCTCACCGGCGACCTGTCCGACGTGTGGAGCAAGGTCGGCGGCGGCTACGCGAGCGCGTTGAAGGAGGCCTCGACCGGGTCGGACGGCAAGCAGTACCTGATCCCGTTCACCCAGTACCCGTGGGGCGTCTTCTACCGCAAGAGCATCTGGCAGCAGCGCGGCTACGAGGTCCCCAAGACGCTGGACCAGCTGGTCGCCCTGGCCACCAAGATGAAGTCCGACGGCCTGGTGCCGATCGCGTTCGCCCAGAAGCAGGGCTGGCCCGGCATGGGCACGTTCGACCAGCTCAACTTCCGGATCAACGGCTACCAGTTCCACGTCGACCTGATGGCCGGCAAGGAGGACTGGCAGAGCCCCAAGGTCAAGGAGGTGTTCGACACCTGGAAGCGGCTGCTGCCGTTCCACCAGGAGAACGCCCTGGGCCGCGAGTGGCAGGAGGCCGCGCAGTCGCTCGGCCAGGGCAAGTCGGGCATGTACCTGCTCGGCTCGTTCGTCGCCCAGCAGTTCAAGGGCCCCGACCTGGACGACCTGGACTTCTTCCCCTTCCCCGAGATCAACCCCGCGCACGGCCAGGACACCGTCGAGGCGCCCATCGACGGCTACATGATGGCCCGCAAGCCCGCCAACGAGGCCGGCGCGAAGAAGCTGCTGGAGTACCTGGCCACGCCCGCCGCGCAGGCGGCCTACCTCAAGACCGACCCCACGTCGATCGCCACGGTGAGCAACGCCGACACGTCCGGCTACAACGCCATCCAGAAGAAGGCCGCGCAGGTCATCAAGGACGCCAAGCACATCACGCAGTTCCTCGACCGCGACACCGACCCGCGCTTCGCGAGCGACGCCGCCACCAACGGGCTCAACGCGTTCATCCAGAACCCGAACGACATCGACTCGATCCTCAAGGGCATGGCCGACCAGGCGAAGACGATCTTCACGGGGTGAGCGGCATGACCGCGGTGCAGGACAAGGCCTCCGGCCAGGCAGACCCCGGCGGCACGGCGGCGACCTCTCCCCCGCCGTACCGCCGGACCAGGCGGGCGACCGCGCTGCCCTCCGGGGACAAGCTGGTGCTCGGGCTGATGCTCGGCATCCCCTCGCTGGTGCACGTGCTGTTCGTGTGGGTGCCGGCGCTCGGCTCGATCGCGCTGTCGTTCAGCTCGTGGGACGGCATCGGCGGGTTCGAGGACATCGAGTGGGTCGGCTTCCAGAACTACGTGGACATCTTCACCCGGTACCCGCGGTTCTGGCCGGCGTTGCAGCACAACCTGATCTGGCTGGTGTTCCTGCTGGTGCTGCCGACCGTCGCCGGGTTGCTGCTGGCGGTGCTGCTGGACCGGCAACTGCGGTTCGGGCGGCTGTACCAGAGCGCGCTGTACCTGCCGATGGTGCTGTCGCTGGCGCTGGTCGGGTTCATCTGGCAGCTGATCTACCAGCCCGAGCAGGGGTTGCTGAACAACCTGCTGGGCACCGCCGACGACCACCCGACCAACTGGCTGGGCGACCCGGACATCAACCTCTACGCGGTCCTGGTCGCCGCGGCCTGGCGGCACACCGGGTACGTGATGCTGCTGTACCTGGCCGGGCTGAAATCGGTGGACCCGGCGCTGAAGGAGGCCGCGGCGCTGGACGGCGCGAGCGCGTTCCAGACGTTCACGCGGGTCACGTTCCCGGTGCTCAAGCCGGTGAACATCGTGGTGCTCGTGGTGACCGTGATCGAGGCGCTGCGCGCGTTCGACATCGTGTACGTGGTCAACAAGGGCCGCAACGGGCTGGAACTGCTGTCCGTGCTGGTGACGGACAACATCATCGGCGAGTCCAGCCGGATCGGGTGGGGCTCCGCGCTCGCCGTGGTCCTGCTGCTGATCTCGCTCGGGTTCATCATCACCTACCTGTTCCAGGTGTTCCGGAAGGAGGAGAGGGCGTGACGCTCCGACCGGGCCGGGTGGCCCTCCACGTCTTCCTGGCGCTGACCTGCCTGGCCACGCTGGCGCCGCTGCTGTGGGCGCTGTACGCGTCCCTGCGCACCTACGACGACACCAACCGCAACGGGTACTTCTCGTGGGCCGAGAGCCTGACCCTGGAGAACTACGGCAACGCGTGGGAGCAGGCCGACCTGCCGCACTACTACCTGAACACGCTGCTGATCACCGTGCCCGCGATGGTGCTGGTGCTGCTGCTCAGCTCGATGGTGGCGTTCGGGGTGTCCCGGTTCAGCTTCAAGTTCAACATCGCGCTGCTGATGCTGTTCACGGCGGGGAACTTGTTGCCGCAGCAGGTGGTGGTGACCCCGCTGTACCGGTTGTACCTGCTCATCGAGGTGCCCGACTGGGTGTCGGAGTCCGGGCTGCTGCTGGACTCGCAGGTCGGGCTGGTGCTGATCCACGTGGCGTTCCAGTCCGGGTTCTGCGTGTTCGTGCTGAGCAACTACATGAAGACCATCCCGCACGAGCTCGGCGAGGCGGCCCGGGTGGACGGCGCGGGCGTGTTCCGGCAGTACTGGCAGGTCATCCTGCCGCTGTGCCGGCCCGCGCTGGCGGCGTTGGCGACGCTGGAGTTCACCTGGATCTACAACGACTTCCTGTGGGCGCTGGTGCTGATCCAGACCGGCGACAAGATGCCCATCACGTCGGCGTTGCAGAACCTGAGGGGGACGTTCTTCACCGACAACAACCTGATGGCGGCGGGGTCGCTGCTGGTGGCGCTGCCGACGCTGGTGGTGTTCTTCGTGCTGCAGCGGCAGTTCATCGGCGGGCTGACGCTGGGCTCGACGAAGGGGTAGCCGGGATCTTCGCCGGGTCCCGGTGGACGTGAGGTGTGATCAGGGACGGCCGGGCAGTCGGAGGGTGAACAGCGCGCCGCCCTCCGGTGCCCGGCCGGCGTAGGCCGCGCCGCCGTGGCGTTCGGCCGCTTGCTTCACGATCGCCAGGCCGAGGCCCGAGCCGGGGAGGGTGCGGGCCTCGCTGGAGCGGTAGAAGCGTTCGAAGACGTGCGGGAGGTCGGCGTCCGCAATGCCGGGACCGGAGTCGGCGACCTCCAGGGCCACGCTGCCGTCGCCGACCTGGCGGAGTTCCAGGCGGACGGTGCCGCCGGACGGGCTGAACTTCACGGCGTTGTCCAGGAGGTTCAAGACCGCGCGTTCCAGGGCGCTGGAGTCGCCGAGCAGGGTCCACGGTTGGAGGCGCACGTCGAAGGTGACGTCGGCGGCGGCTCGGCGGCGGGCTCGGTCCAGGGCTCGTTCGACCACCTCGACCAGGTCCACCGGTTCGTGGACCACCTGGGGGGCGTCCTCGCGGGCCAGTTCGACCAGGTCTCCGATGAGGGTGGTGAGTTCGTCCAGCTGGGCGCGGACGTCGGCGTGGATCTCCGCCTTGTCCTGGTCGGACAGGGTGGGGGCGTCCGGGCGTTCCGAGGCCAGGAGGAGTTCCAGGTTGGTGCGCATGGACGTCAGCGGGGTGCGGAGTTCGTGGCCCGCGTCGGCGACCAGTCTGCGCTGGCGTTCCTGCGAGTCGGCGACCGCGCCCAGCATGGCGTTGAAGCGCTGGGTGAGCCTGGCCAGCTCGTCGTCACCGGTCACCGGGATGGGGCGCAGGTCGCCGGTCAGCGCGACGCGCTCGGTGGCCTCGGTCAGGCGTTGCACCGGGCGCAGGCCGGTGCGGGCCACGGCGGTGCCGGCCGCCGCCGCGACGAGCACGCCGATGCCGCTGATCACGAACAGGACCACGGACAGCTTGCCCAGGGTCTGGTTGAGCGGCGCCATCGACTGGGCGATCACCATGGCCCGGCCGTCCTCGTAGGGGACGGAGATCACCCGGAAGCCGGTCCGGTAGTCGTCCCACATGTTCTCGAGCTTCGCGCCCCGGGCGACCTCGAGGTCGCCGGAGCTGGACGGGGGCGCGATGGTGCCGGTCGGGTAGAGCATGCGGCCACCCACGTCGAGCAGGCCGATCCGCACGTCGCCGGCGGCGAGGAACGCGCCGGGCACCTCGGTGAGGTCGGCGTTCACCCTCGGCGCGGTGACGGCGGCGCGGGCGCGTTGGCGCAGGTTCTCGTTGAGCTGGTCGTCCAGGTTGCTGCTGACGGTCATGTACGCGCCCAGCGACACCACGGCGACCACGCCCGCGACGCAGAACGCCGCCAGCAGGGTCACCCGGGCCCGCAGGGACACCCGCTGGAACCGCCCGTTGGCGGTACCGATCACGGAGGTGTCTCCCGGAGCACGTAGCCGACTCCGCGCACGGTGTGCAGCAGGCGGGGTTCGCCGTCCGCCTCGGTCTTGCGACGCAGGTAGCCGACGTAGACCTCCAGGGCGTTGCCGGAGGTCGGGAAGTCGTAGCCCCAGACGTCCTCCAGGATGCGGCCCCGGGTCAGCACCTGCTTCGGGTGCGCCAGGAACAGCTCCAGCAGGGCGAACTCGGTCCGGGTGAGGCTGATCGGCCGGTCGCCGCGGCGCACGTCCCGGGTGTTGGGGTCCAGTTCGAGGTCGGCGAACTTCAGCACCGTGCCCGCGGACTCGGTGGCGGCGTCGGCGGCGGCCCGGCGCAGCAGCGCCCGGAGCCGGGCCAGCAGCTCCTCCAGGGCGAAGGGCTTGGGCAGGTAGTCGTCCGCGCCGGCGTCGAGGCCGGACACGCGGTCGGACACGGCGTCGCGGGCGGTCAGGACCAGGATCGGCAGGTCGTCGCCGGTGCTGCGCAGCCGCCGGCACACCTCCAGCCCGTCCAGCCTGGGCATCATGACGTCCAGGACCATCGCATCGGGACGCTGCGCGACGACCGCTTCCAGGGCCTGCTGACCGTCACCGGCCAGGTCCACCTGGTAGCCGTTGAACTGCAGTGAGCGGCGGAGCGACTCACGCACGGCCCGGTCGTCGTCGACAACGAGGATGCGCATGGGATCAGTTTTGCCTCTCGTCCTGAGAGCGGCCTGAGAAGGGCATGTGAGCTAACCGTCAAGTCGCGCCGGTCGTCCGGGGTTGACTCGGCGTCGATCGGCGTCTTTTCGATCGTCGCCGAGTCAGCCCCGGACGACCGGCTTCCAGGCGACTTGACCGCCGTGCCGGAGGCGCGGCCATCAAACACCGTCAAGTTTTGGTGCGGTCGGAGCATTCCAACCGCGCCAGAGAGCCAGTATGCGCAGCCCCATGATGACGACCGATCCGGTGACGGCCACCGGCTCGGGCGGGAAGCCCAGGTGATCACCGAGAGCGACGATCACAGCGCCGGCCAAGGCGGCTACGGCGTAGATCTCCCGGCGCAGGACCAGCGGGATTTCGCGGAGGAGCACGTCCCGCAGGGCGCCGCCGCCGATGCCGGTGGTCATTCCGACCAGGCACGCCGCGTAAGGGGGTGCGCCCAGGGCCAGGGCGGTGTTGGTGCCGCCGGTGACGAACAGGCCCAGGCCCACCGCGTCCAGCACCAACACGGAACGGCGAAGTTTGGCCACGGTCGGGTGAAACAGGAAGACGAGGAGTCCCGTACCGCCCGCGACCGCGAGGTACGGCCAGGTCACCAGGGCCGTGGGTGGGGTCACGTCCAGCAGCACGTCCCGGATGGTGCCGCCGCCCAACGCGGTGGTGAGCGCGAGCACGATGACCCCGAAGACGTCCAAGCGGGACCGCACAGCGGCCAGCGCGCCCGAGGCGGCGAAGGCGGCGATCCCGATCAGCTCCAGCGCGGTCAGCACCGGTGGAGGCTAGGCGACATCGCCGCGTCCGGTCACATCGGAGGGTTCTAGAAGAAGTCGGCCAGGCGGGGCACGCCCGGTGCGCCGACCAGGCGGTCCAGCAGGGCCGCGTCGCCGTCGCCGTCCAGGAGGCCCGCTCGGCGCAGGGCGTGGGTGTCCTGCATGCCGCTGAACCACGGTCCGAGCGCGCGGGCGTGCAGGCGGACCGCGCCGGTGCCGCCGGGCTCGACCCGCACCGACCCGTCCTCGACCACCAGCCGCTGTCGGCCGGCGTGCCAGGGGGCGTGGTCGTCGGTGATGTCCAGGTCCACGGCCGCGTCCTTCAGGGCCGGCGCGGTGGGCCAGCCGCGGGCGGCGACGGCGGCGGGCAGGTCCACGACCCGCAGCAGCCAGGTGGAGGTGTTCACGGTGTAGCGGATGGCCTGGTTGGTGAGCAGGCCCGTCACGGCCGGGTCGGTCACCCGCAGGGACACCTGGTCCAGCAGGCCCGCCCAGCTGGTCAGGGAGCGCAGCAGCCCGAGCTGGGTGGTCGCGTCCCGCCCGACCAGGTCGAACACCCGCAGGCCGTCGCGGTTGCGCTCGGCGGTCAGGAAGCCGCGCACCTCGCCGTCGTGGCCGGGCACCACGGTGACCACGTCGAGGTTGAGCACGTCGGCCACGTCCACGCCCGGCTTGGACCGGTCGACCAGGCCGTTCACCGTGGCCGCCAGGTCGGCGTAGCAGGCGTGCAGCGCGTCGAGGTCGTCGGTGGTCGCCGGGCGGGCGGCGATCCGGGGGCCGGCGGGCAGGCGGTCGATCGGGAAGTCCACCCACTCGAACACGCCGGCACGCTCCCAGCCGCGCGACCGGTAGAGCGCCGGCACGGTCGCATAGAGCACGGACAACGGCTGGCCGTGGTCGCGCAGGTCGGTCAGGGCGCGGTCGAGCAGGCCTGACGCCACGCCGCGCCCGCGCGCGGACGGGTCCACGGCGACGCCGCCGATGCCGCCCATGGGCACCGGCAGGCCCCCGTAGAACTGGTGGAACCCGGTGATCGTGAGCACCGCCGCCGGACGTCCGTCCAGCTCGGCGAGCAGGCCGCGCCGCCCGGGGCGAACCGGGTCGTCCTCGGAGGTGGAGCCGAAGGCCACGCGGCGCAGTCGGCGGGTCTCGTCGGCGTCGTCCCCGGTCAGCTCTCGGATCAGCACACCGTCCTGCTTACCAGGTGAAGAAGCCCTGCCCCGACTTCCGACCCAGCTCGCCGCGCGCGACCTTCTCCCGCAGCAGCGCCGGCGGCTCGAACCGGGGCCCCAGCTCGGCGGCCAGGTGCTCGGCGATGGCGAGGCGGACGTCGAGGCCGACGAGGTCGGTGAGCCGCAGCGGGCCCATCGGCCAGCCGTAGCCCAGGCGCATGCCGGTGTCGATGTCCTCGGCGCTGGCGACGCCGTCCTCCAGCATCCGGATGGCCTCCATGCCGACCGCGACGCCGAGGCGGGAGGTGGCGAAGCCGGGCGCGTCCTTGACCTCGATGACGGTCTTGCCCAGGTCTTCGGCCCACTTGCGCGCGCTGGCGACCGTGGAGGGCGCGACCCCGTCGTGGACGACCAGCTCAACCAGCTGCTGCACGGGGACGGGGTTGAAGAAGTGCATGCCGATCACGCGTTCGCCGGGCAGGCCCTGCGCCAGCGCGGTGATCGACAAGGAGGAGGTGTTGGACGCCAGGACCGCGTCGGGGCAAGCGTTTGCGGCGTTGGCCAGCACGCGGCGCTTGAGGTCTACGTCCTCCGGCACGGCCTCCACGACCAGCTCGGCGGGCACCTCGGCCAACTGCTCCACGACCGTCAGGTTCTTCAGCAGCTCGTCGGGCGTGGTCGCCAGCTTGCCGCGGTCCGCCGCCTTGGCCAACGACGCCGCGACCGCCGACCGCGCGGTCACCACCCGGTCCGCCGACGACTCGGCCAGCACCACCTCGTGCCCGCCCGCGAGCAGCAGGTGCGCGATGCCCGCGCCCATCGTGCCGCCACCGATCACCACCGCGATCATGCTTCGACGACCTCCGCCGCGAACATGGCCACCAGCTCCATCCCGCCGATCTCGGTCAGGTTCGCCCCGGCGGCCTGCCACTCCGGCGACTTGAACGCGGCCTTCATGTCCGCCTCGGAGGCGAAGTACATCTCGGCCACGACGTGCGGCTCGTGCTCGCCCAGGAAGCCCGGCACGAACACGCGGCCGACCTTCGCCACCTCGGCCTTGAGCAGGCCGGGCGTGTTGCGCACCAGGGGGAGGTGGGAGGCGAAGTAGGCCTCGTCGAAGGCCTGCGGGTCCTCGGGTTTCCGGTACAGCGCGATGTACTTGATCATGTGACACCTTCCGTCCGGTCTGGCCGCCGGACTGTAACATCGGCACGATGGCGGGGTGCGGATCATCCTGCTGCGCCACGGCCAGAGCCTGGGCAACGTCGACGAGCTGGCCTACTGCCGGATACCCGACCACGCCCTCCCCCTCACCCCGCGGGGCGAACGGGAGGCCGCCGAGGCCGGTCCCAGGATCAAGGAACTGCTCGACGGCGCGCCAGTGGCCGTCTACGTCAGTCCGTACGTCCGCACGCGGGCCACCCTGCGCGGCCTCGCGCTGGGCGAGCGGGCGGAGCGGGTCGTCGCCGAGCCCCGCCTGCGCGAACAGGACTGGGGCAACCTCCAGGACCCGGTGCAGCAGGAGGTCCTGAAGCACCAGCGGCACGCCTTCGGCCACTTCTTCTTCCGCCTGCCCAACGGCGAGTCGGGCGCGGACGTGGACGACCGCCTGGCCGCGTTCCTGACCGAGCTGGAAACCCGGATGAGCCGCCCCGACCACCCCGACACGGCCCTGGTGGTCTCCCACGGCCTGACCATCCGCCTGCTGTGCCGACGCCTGTTCGGGTGGAGCATCGAGCTGTTCGAGTCCTTGTCGAACCCGGACACCTGCGAACACCGGGTGCTGACGCACGACGGCACGCGCTGGACCCTGGACCGGCCGTTCGACCAGTGGCGCGACTCCCCCGACGGCGAGACCCAGGGTTAGCGCGACCCTCCCCGAACGGCGCGACCCGGCGTCACAGCAGGCCCCGCCGGTAGGCGGCGACCAGGCGGCGCGGGACCAGCAGCTCCCGGCCGTCCAGGGTCTTCACCGGCACCAGGTCCGGCGCGGCGGCCTTCCACTGCGCCCGCCGGTGCCGGGTGTTGCTCCGCGACGTCTTCCGCTTGGGGACCGCCATCAGCGCGACCTCTTCCCGTACCGCCGGTTGAACTTCTCGACCCGTCCCGCCGTGTCCACGACCCGCTGCGACCCCGTCCAGAACGGGTGCGAGTCGGACGTCACGTCGACCACGATCAGCGGGTAGGTGTTGCCGTCCTCCCACTCGACCGTCCGGGTGGACGTGGCCGTGGACCGGGTCAGGAACGCCTTGCCCGTGCCCGAGTCCTGGAACACCACGGGGTGGTAGTCCGGGTGGATGCCCTTCTTCACGACTACAGCTCCTCCATCTCGTGCTCGGCGAACGGGTCCACGAAGTCCAGCTCGTCCGCCAACGCCCACTCCTCGTCGGTCACCAGCGCCTCGCGCAGCGCCGACGTGATCTCGAACTCCGCCGCCTTCCACGTGATCGCGACGATCTCCTGCACGTCACCGGTCCGCCGCCCGATCTCGCCCATGTGCAGGCCGCCGCCCGCGGACTCCAGCCACAGCAACGCGTCCGGCTGGCTGACCAGCCACAACCGCCCCCGGCTGCGCACCACCCCGTCGAGCAGCACGTCCAGCGCGATGTGCAGCCGCATGGGGTGGAACGGCCGCGAGGCCACGAAGTGCACGACCCCGACGTCCCCGGCGGGCTCCAGGGGCGCGCCGCGCAGGAGTGACCCGGTCACCTGGTCGAACCGCTCGACCCTGTCCAGGCCCTCCACCACCGCGGGCAGCTCGTCGAGCGACACCCGCGGCACGCCGGGCGACAGCCGGTCCAGCACGGCGTCCAACTCGGCCGAGGCCGCCCCGACGACCACCAGCACGTCGGCGAACTCGGTCCGGCCCACCACGACCTGGGCCAACGTCCGCTCGTCCCCCGGCACGTCGGACACCAGCTCCTCGTCCCCGGTGGCCTCCGCGAGCCACGTGGACGTGTCCACCGCCGTCACCACGGCCTGCACCCGCACCGGCCGCGACCGCAGGGCCAGGCACACCGCCTCGGGTTCCAGGGCCGGGTCGAGGTCCACGATCACCCGGCCGCCCAGGGCGTCCAGCAGCGGCAGGAGGTCTTCGCGGAGGGTGCAGGACACGCAGCCGTGCTCCAGCTCCAGCACCTCCAGCGACCCGTCGACCCACCGCTTGACCACGCCGGACCGCAGGCCCGTCAGGTCGTACCGGACGAGCACGGCGTCCGGCGAGGCGCACCACAGGGACGTGGCCACGCCGTGCCCGCCGGCCACCAGAACGACAACGGTTTCCATGTGCGGTAGAGTAAGTGAAAACGGTTGTCATTCCAAACGGAGGTCGGATGTCGTCCCGCCACTGCCAACTGACCGGGCGCAAGCCCGGCTACGGCAAGCAGGTCTCGCACTCGCACCGGCGCACCAGCCGCCGCTGGCTGCCCAACACCCAGCGCCGCCGCTACTGGCTGCCCAGCGAGAACCGGTTCGTCGTGCTCACCCTGTCCACCAAGGCGATCAAGACCGTGGACCGGCGGGGCGTCGAGTCCGTCGTGGCCGAGCTGCGCGCGCGGGGGGAGAAGGTCTGATGGCCAAGAGCACCGACGTCCGGCCGATCATCAAGCTCCGCTCCACCGCCGGCACCGGCTACACCTACGTGACCCGCAAGAACCGCCGCAACGACCCGGACCGGCTGGTGCTGCGCAAGTTCGACCCGGTGGTGCGCCGGCACGTCGACTTCAAGGAGGAGCGCTGATGGCGAAGAAGTCCAAGATCGCCCGCGACAAGCAGCGCCGCGAGGTCGTCGCCCGGTACGCCGAGCGCCGGGCCGAGCTCAAGGAGGCCGTGCGCACCGACCCCGAGCGCCGGGCCGAGGCCCAAGCGGCGCTACAACGCCTGCCGCGGGACGCCAGTCCGACCCGGCTGCGCAACCGCGACGCCGTGGACGGGCGCCCGCGTGCCTACTTCCGGGCGTTCGGGCTGTCCCGCCTCCGGTTGCGCGAGATGGCGCACAAGGGTGAGCTACCCGGTGTCAGCAAGTCGAGCTGGTAGGAGAGCGCACGTGCCCAAGACCGAACGCACGCCCAAGAAGCGGGTCAACCTGCTGCGCAAGGAGGGCGTGACGACCGTCGACTGGAAGGACGTCACGCTGCTGCGCAAGTTCATCTCCGACCGGGGCAAGATCCGGTCGCGCCGGGTCACCGGCCTGTCGCCGCAGCAGCAGCGGCAGGTCGCGACGGCGATCAAGAACGCGCGGGAGATGGCGCTGCTGCCCTACCCCTCGCAAGGCCGCTGAGCGAGGCGGTGCCGGCCGCCGCCAGCACCGCCAGCGCGGGCCAGTCGGCCGCGAAGTACCCCTCGGCGCCGACCACGAAGCTGCCGTACAGGCCCCAGCACTGCAGCGCGGTCAGCGCCGCGCCCAGCGGCGTGGTCACCAGCGACACCGCCACCACCACGGCGACCAGCGCCACCAGGGCGACCACCGGCCAGTTGCCCGCCACCACCGTCGCGACGACACCACCCGCGAAGCCCAGCGCGGACCCGGGAGCACTTCCGATCCTCGGCATGACCCGGCATTCAACGCCCGGTTGAGACGCACGCCACCGCACGAACGCGGAGTTCACCTGATCGCGTGAGGCACGATCGTCCGAATGAGCTTCTACGACGTACTGCACCGCCGCCGGGACACCAGGGGCGAGTTCACCGGCGCCCCCATCCCGGACGACGTGCTGCGCCGGGTGCTCACGGCCGCGCACGCGGCGCCCAGCGTGGGGCTGTCGCAGCCGTGGGACTTCATCGTGGTCCGCGACCGGGACACGCGGCGGGCGTTCCGCGACCACGTGCAGGCCGAGCGCAGCGTCTTCGCCTCCGAGCTGGACGGCGAGCGGGCCGACACGTTCTCCCGGATCAAGGTCGAGGGCATCCTGGAGTCCACGCTGGGCGTGGTCGTCACCTACGACCCCGAGCGCGGGTCGCCCGCGGTGCTGGGCCGGCACGCCATCGCCGACGCGGGCCTGTACTCGGTGTGCCTGGCGATCCAGAACCTGTGGCTGGCGGCGACCGCCGAGGGCCTGGGCGTGGGCTGGGTGAGCTTCTACCGCGAGGACGAGCTGCGCCGCCTGCTGGACATCCCCGCGGGCGTGCGGCCGGTCGCGTGGCTGTGCGTCGGACCGGTCGCGTGCCTGCCCGACACCCCCGACCTGGAGCGGCACGGCTGGCGGAACCGGCTGCCGCTGGACGACGTCCTGCACCAGGAGCGGTACACACGGCGTTCGTCCCGGTAGCCTGTCTAAGCCGTACCGCTGGTGGGCGGTCCCGCGTACCCGCCCACCGAGCCGGAATGGAGTGTCGACACGGGTGGAGCAGCGAGATCCGCTGGTAGCGGTGCCACAGCTGGACCTTGAGGTCAAGGCGTTGCTGAACGCTGGCCGCCTGCAGGAGGCCAACACGCTGTTCGACCAGGTCGTGAGCCGGATCCCGCCGGGCGCCGACCGGTGGACGCGCTCGGCGGTGCTGGTCAACCGGGCGAAGCTGGCGTGGCGGCTGGGCCGCATCCCGCTGGCCCTGGAGCTGGCCGCCGAGGGCTGGACCGACCTCGACGCCGAGAGCGCCGACAACCCGGCGGCGGCGCAGGCCATGCACGCGCTGGCCTACCTGCTGGAGGGCATCGGCAACCGGCGGGCCGCGGTGGACATGCTGCGGCTGTCCGTGCAGATCGCGCGGCGCGCGGACGTCCCCGAGCTGCTCGGGCACTGCCTGCAGGGCCTGGGCGGCACGCTGAACTTCCGCGCCATCTCCTCGCCGCCGGAGGTCGCGCCGTCGATCTTCGCCGAGGCCCGCGAGCACCTGCGGGAAGGCTTGGAGCTCACCTCCGACGAGCAGATGCGGCGCGCCCTGCTCGGGGCCTACAGCCGGTCGCTGGCCGGGGTGGGCGAGCTGTACGAGGCGGAGCAGGCGGCGCGCGAGACGCTGCGGCAGGCGGGCGAGGCCGGTGACCGGTGGGCGCAGGCGGTCGCGAACTGGGTGCTCGGGGTCGTGCGGCGGGACCAGGGCGACCTGGTCGAGGCCCGCACGCTGGCCAGCCGGGCGGTGGCGGCGGCCGAGTCGATCAACGACGCGTCCCTGCTGCTGCGGTTCTCCCTGGACCTGGCGGACATCTGCGCCCGCATGAGCGACCACGTCGGCGAGGCGGCGGCGCTGCGCTGCTCGGTCGCGGCGAGCAAGACCGCGATGGAGACGTTGCAGGAGGGCCTGGGTCAGGCGCTGGAACAGCGGCGGGTGGCCGTGCAGGCGCAACGCCTGGCCGTGGCCGCCCAGGAAGCCGCGGCCCGCGACCCGTTGACCGGCCTGGCGAACCGCCTGGGCCTGGAGCGGGCGGCGGCGGGGTTGCTGGAGTCGACGGCGGCCCGGGGCCGGGTGCCGTGGCTGGTGCTGGTGGACGTGGACTGGTTCAAGGGCGTGAACGACGACGCCGGCCACGCCGCCGGTGACGCCGCCCTGCGCGAGATCGCCCAGCTCCTGCGCCGCGAGTGCCGGGCGGACGACCTGGTGGCGCGGTGGGCGGGCGACGAGTTCGTGGTGCTGCTGGGCGACACCGACAGCAACGCGCGCGACGTCGGGCCGGTGGTGGCCGAGCGGATCCGGGCGGCGGTGGACTGCCACGACTGGACGATGGTCTTGGGCACGACCCGGCGGCCGACCGTGAGCATCGGGGTGGCGGCCGGTCCGGCGAAGCTGGACCAGCTGTTCGCGGCGGCCGACATGGCGCTGTACCGGGCCAAGCGGCAGGGGCGCAACCGGGTCGAGGTGGAACCGAGCGTGGCCGAGATCGTCGGCGGCGCCTGAGCTGCTTTCTACCGGAGTTCCCGCGCGGCCCCACACCGCGCGGGAGTCGAGCCGGTTCTCAGGCGATCAAGCCGCCGCGGAAGGCCACCAGAGCAGCCTGCACGCGGTTGACCGCGCCGATCTTGCCCAGCACCGAGGACACGTACCCCTTCACGGTCGCCTCGGACAGGTGCAGCGTCCCGCCGATCTCCGCGTTGGACATGCCCTGCCCGATGAGCACGAGCACCTCGCGCTCCCGTTCGGACAGCGACGCCAGCAGGCGCCGGGCGGGCTCGGCCGCGCGTTCGCCGTCCGCCACGGCCGCGAGCACGCGGGCCGCCACGCCCGGGTCGAGCACGGCGCCGCCGGACGCCAGGTCGCGCACCGCCCGCACCAACTGCTCGGGTTCGGTGTCCTTGAGCAGGAAGCCCGACGCGCCCAAGCGCAGCGCCTCGGACACGTACTCGTCGACGTCGAACGTGGTCAGCATGGCGATCCGCGGCGCGTCGGGTATCGAACGCAGCCGCCGCAGCGCGGTCAGCCCGTCGGAGGACCGCATCCGGATGTCGAGCAGCACGACGTGCGGGCGGTGCTGGCGGGCCAGTTCGGCCACCAGGTGCCCGTCGTCGCATTCGGCCACGACCTCGATGTCGCCGGCGCTGTTGAGGATCATGCGAAGGCCGGACCGGACGAGGTCTTCGTCATCGGCCAGCATCACCTTGATCACGACGCCTCCCCGCGTTGGCGTTTCGTGTTCGTACTCGCTCAGCCTCGCGCACGAACACGCAAGCTGACGTTAATTCACCGTTATCTCACCACGGATGCCGCTCGGAACAGCCTGTTCACAGTTGCCAGGAAATCCCCGCGATCAGCCGAGAACGCGCGCAACTTCCTGGCGCAGACGCGGCAACAGGGCGTAGAGCTTGTCGCCTGGGCAGAGCGTGTCGCGGTAGTCGCGGTGGCCGAAGATCTCACTGGGCGGGATGGCGTACTGCTCACAGGTGTACACGCAGAACGACACCAGGGAGTCCCACAGCAGGACCGGCGGCTCGACGGACATGTAGTTGCCCTCGTTCTCGATGCCGATGGCCTCGCTGTTCTGGCCGGGGCAGTGCGCGCCGACCACGACCCGGTCCCCGGCGCGCAGCGCGGCGAGGCTGCCGTGCCGCCCCTCCATGAGGAACCCGCCGCGGCTGTTGGTGAAGTGCTGGCCGGAGTCGATCCAGCCGTTGGTGTCCATGTGGAGGTCCTGGATCCACCGGGCGTGGGCGTAGGCGTGTGCCTGGCTGACGTCGGACGTGTTCTCGGTGGCGGTGTGGTGGATCAGGATGCGGACCGGGCGCTGTGTGAGCACGGTCGGTTGAGCGGAAGGCGGACGGGCCGACCAGTCGGCGCAACCGCGGATGGGCAGCACGGGCGTCGCGTGCGCGGGGGTGGCGGTGAGGAAGCCGGCGCCGACGACGCCGGCGAGCAGGGTTCGTCGACGCATCACGTGGAACTTTTTCCCATTGCCGGACCTTCGCGGCAACAACCGACACCCGTTCGATGGAGTGAACCGGGCGCCGACCAAACGCGAAGCACTTTCGCGAATCTTTACTTGTGAGTAACGTGCGTCACACGAACCCTGCCTGGAAGGAGCTTCGCGTCATGCGGAGAGCCGCCCGATCCCTGGCCGTGGTCGCACTCCTTGCCACGGCCGTCACCGTTCCCACCGCAGTCACCGTTCCCACCGCCGGGGCCTCGCCCCTGACCACCGCGTTCGCCCCGGACGACTACTGCCTGGGTCAGTGCCACGACGTCCTGCCGCCGGGCCAGAACGGCAACGCCACCCTCGCCGAGATCCTCGCCCACAAGGCGCTGGGCACCCGGCCCGCGCACTCGGCCGACCAGCTCGGCAAGTACGACTCCCTGGTCTCCGGCTACGGCGGGCTGACCAACGACCAGCTCTCGACGTTCTTCAACGACGCCTCCTTCGGCGTCCCCGCCGACCAGGTGGAGAGCACGATCAAGCCCCGCTCCGACGTCACGATCATCCGCGACAAGCGCATCGGGATGCCGCACGTCTACGGCACCACCCGGTCCGGCACCGAGTTCGGCGCGGGCTACGCCGCCGCGCAGGACCGGCTGTGGCTGATGGACCTGTTCCGCCACCTCGGCCGCGGGCAGCTGTCCGGGTTCGCCGGCGGCGCCGAGGGCAACCGGGCGCTGGAGCAGAGCTTCTTCGGCCAGATCCCGTACACCGAGGCCGACCTGCAACGCCAGATCGACCAGGTCGCGTCGCAGGGCCCGCGCGGGCAGCAGGCGTTGCAGGACGTGAAGGACTACGTCGCCGGCATCAACGCCTACATCTCGGCGTCGGTCAGCGGCCGGTACTTCCCCGGCGAGTACGTCCTGACCGGGCACGCCGACTCGATCACCAACTGGAACGACATCCAGCCGTTCCAGCCGACCGACCTGGTCGCGATCGCCGCCGTCGTGGGCGGCCTGTTCGGCGCCGGCGGTGGCGGCGAGGTGCAGAACGCGCTGGTCAAGCTCGCCGCGCAGAACCGGTACGGCGCCGCGCTGGGCGACCAGGTGTGGCGGTCGTTCCGGGAGCAGAACGACCCGGAGTCCGTGCTGACCCTGCACGACGGGCAGCGCTTCCCCTACGGCACAACGCCTTCGTCGCCGCAGGGCGTGGCGCTGCCGGACGGTGGCGTGGTGACGCCTGAGCGGATGGTGTACGACCAGACGGCTTCCGTGCAGTCCACTGTGGATGTTCCGGCGGAGCTGCAGGCCGTGCAGGGGATTTTCGCCGATGGCGTGCTGCCGAAGGACTTGCTGACCAAGAAGCACGGCATGTCCAACGCCCTGGCCGTGTCCGGCGCGTACACCGACACCGGCAACCCGATCGCCGTGTGGGGACCGCAGACCGGGTACTTCGCGCCGCAGCTGCTGATGTTGCAGGAACTGAACGGTCCGGGACTGCGGGCGCGCGGGGTGTCGTTCGCGGGCGTCAGCATGTACGTGCAGCTCGGGCGGGGTATCGACTACTCGTGGAGCGCGACCTCGGCGGGGCAGGACATCACCGACACGTACGCCGTCGAGCTGTGCGAACCGGACGGCCGGCCCGCGTCGGCGGCGTCCCTGCACTACCGGTTCCGGGGTCAGTGCCTGCCCATGGAACGGATCGAGCGCAAGAACGCGTGGAAGTCCACGGTCGCCGACCCGACCCCGGCGGGCTCGTACACGCTCGTCATGTACCGCACGAAGTACGGCCTGGTGCAGAGCCGTGCCCAGGTCGGCGGCAAGCACGTGGCCTACACGTCGTTGCGCTCGACGTACCTGCACGAGGTGGACTCGATCATCGGGTTCCAGGAGTTCAACGACCCGGGCGCGGTGCGCTCGGCGCAGGACTTCCAGCGCGCGGCCGAGCACATCGGGTACGCGTTCAACTGGTTCTACGTGGACGCGAAGGACACCGCGTACTTCAACTCCGGCGCGAACCCCGTGCGCAAGGCCCACGTCGACCCGCACCTGCCGGTGCTGGCGGTGCAGGGCAACGAATGGGAGGGCTGGGACCCCGACCGCAACACGGCGTCCTACACGCCGTTCGCGCAGCACCCGAACTCGGTCAACCAGGACTACTACATCTCCTGGAACAACAAGCAGGCGCTGGACTACTCGGCGTCGGGCTACGGCAACGGGTCCGTGCACCGCGGCGACCTGCTGGACGACCGGGTGAAGGCGCTGGTGACCAGCGGGCGCAAGGTGACGCGGACGTCGTTGACCCAGGCGATGGCCGAGGCGGGCGTGGCCGACCTGCGGGCCGAGCAGGTGCTGCCGGAGGTCCTGCGGGTGCTCGACACCGCCGCCGTCACCGACCCGGCGCTGGCGTCGGCCGTGACGAAACTGCGGGACTGGCAGCGGTCCGGGTCGCTGCGCAAGGAGACCGCGCGCGGGAGCAAGACCTACGCGCACGCCGAGGCCATCCGGATCCTGGACGCCTGGTGGCCGCTGCTGGTCAAGGCCGAGTTCCAGCCCGGGCTCGGTGACGAGCTGTACACGCGGCTGACCGGGGCCATCTCGGTGGACGAGCCGCCGTCGGACAAGCACGGCGCCGCGCCGCACAAGGGGTCGTCGTTCCAGTACGGCTGGTGGAGCTACGTCGACAAGGACCTGCGGGCGGTGCTCGGCGAGGGCGTGGCCGGGCCGTTGGGCGCGAAGTACTGCGGTGGCGGGTCGGTGGCGGCTTGTCGGCAGGTGCTGCTCGACTCGTTGGCGCAAGCCGTGGCGGTGCCGGCGACCGCGGTGTACCCGGCGGACGGCGACTGCGCGGCGGGCGACCAGTGGTGCGCCGACACGATCGTCCACCGGGCCATGGGCGGCATCACGCAGGACAAGATCCACTGGCAGAACCGGCCCACCTACCAGCAGGTCGTGCAGTTCCCGGCCCGGCGGGGCGCGGCGGTGACCAACCTCGCGGCCGGCTCCACGGCGGTTGCCAGCAGCTACGAGCGCGGTTGGTACTACTCGCCGCCGTCGAACGCCGTGGACGGCAAGCCGGACACTCGGTGGGCCAGCGACTGGAGCGACGACCAGTGGCTGCGGGTGGACCTCGGGGCGTCCCGGACCGTCGGGCGCGTGGTGCTGTCGTGGGAAGCTGCCTACGCCCGGTCGTACCGAATCGAGGTGTCACCCGATGGCACCAACTGGCGAGAGGTATTCACGACAGGTGCGGGAAACGGCGGACAGGACGTCGTGTCGTTCACCCCAACCGCCGCACGATTCGTACGAATGACGGGTATCCAACGCGCCACGGGTTACGGATACTCACTGTACGAACTTGAGGTCTACGCCACGTAGACCGGTCCGCAGGAAGACCCCGGTCCACCCCCAGGGACCGGGGTCTTCCGCCTTTTCTAGGCTTTGGGCGCGGCTTGGAAGAGGTAATTGCGCAGGTCAGGACGGATGCGCTCGACCTGGCGCCAGGTGCGGTGCTGCCACGCGAACATGCGGTAGCCGCGTTCCGCGAGCCACTCCACGACATCCGCGGCGCGGTATCCGAAGCGCTCCAGGTGCCGTTCTTCGATCTCCAGGAGAAGTTTTGGTCGAAACCTCTCGATGGTCTCGGTTCCGCCTTGCAGCACGCGCAGTTCCGCGCCTTCCACGTCCGCCTTGACGAAATCCAGGCGCTCAATACCGTTCGCCGCGACGAACCGGTCGAGGGTGTCCGTGCGGACGACGACCTCCAGGTGGTCGGCGAACTCGGTGTTGGAGCCGAGCCCGTCCGCGCCGGCGGTCAGGAAGGACCGGCCGGTGACCGGGAGGCCGTGGCGCACCGGGACGCTCATCACGTCCTTGCCCTCGCGCGTGCCCAACGCCACCGAGTGCCGCACGATGTTGCGCCCTTCGCGCGGGCGCAGCACGTAGGACAGCGCGGGGTGCGCGAACAGCAGCGGCTCGATGCTGTGCACTGTCCCTTGTGGACCGACAAGGCGCGACAACGACACCGTGTACAGGCCCAGCGCGGCGCCGATGTCGACGCAGGTGTCGCCGGGTCGCACGATGTCGCGCAGGCCGATCAGCTCGGGCTCGACGAACGGCGTAACACGGGCGAGCACGCGCAACGCACCCGCCACCGCCGCGCCGCGCGCCTCGGTCAGGTTGTGGATCACGAGACCCACAATAGAGAAATCAGGGCAGCGGTTTGGCCCCGTTGTGGTTGCCCGGCACGTTGTTGCGGTTGCGGTTGTTGGTGCTCGGCAGCTCGACGTGCTCGGAGATGTGGTTGTGCGGCAGCCCGACCTGCTCGGCGAACTCCTCCGCCACCGTGGTGCCGCCGTAGATGCCCAGGGCCTTGGCGAGGTGCTGCTTGAGCTCGTGGCGGTGGCCGTCGGACAGGCGGGGCAGGGCGGTCTCGAAGCTGGTCACGAGGGTGTCCGCCCAGTGCTGGTCGCGGCGCTGGGCGGCGATGCGGACGAGCTCGTTCAGGTGCTGGGAGAGGGCCACCGCCTGCTCGACCTGGTAGCCGTTGCGGTGCAGCCACCAGATCGTCGCGGTCGAGAGGTCGGTGAGGACCTCGTCCCGCAGGTACCGGATCTCGGCCCGCTCGGCGTCCCGCTCGGCTTGGCGGACGGTCGTGGTGCGCAACAACTCGATGTGCTTGCGCGCGGACTCCAGGTCACCGTCGTCAACGGTGAGCTCGACCCCTTCGGCCCGCGCCCACACGTGCGTGCCCTCCACCTGCCGCTCGGCGGCGAGCTCGTCCCCGAGCTGGAACTGCAGCGGCGCGTGGTGCACCAACATGGCCCGCTCGGTGATCTTCTTGGCCCGCTGGACGATGTCGTTGATCGCGGCACTGCGCGGCGAGTTGTGCCGGGCACCGGTAGTCAGGTCCAGCCGCCAGTGCACGGTCAACTTGGCCTGAAAATCCAACCCGTAGACGGCGCTGGGCAACGGCGTCTCGAACACGTGCTGATGCGACGAGGAAGGCGGGACAAACGTGAAGTCCTCCCCCCGCCGCTCCTGCCGCCGCCGCCACCAGGCCCCGAACGCCCCCAACGGCCCAGGCCGGAAGTCGGGCCAAGGTCTACCACTCATCAAACCCACTCCCGCCGAACAACCTCGAATGCCCCCTACCTACCCGACCGGCGGGCGAGGGAGAAGGCACCCCACCCCACTTCCCCCCAACAGCCCACCACACCCCTCCCACCACCGTCACCCCCGGTGCATACTCGCCCTACGGACCTGTCCACCCGGGTGACGCCCAGGTGGCCGCTCAGAGGCCCACTTGGGTGGGCCGGTTCCGACCCTCACGGGGACGGTTCGGTACGCTGCCCCGTGCGCCCTCGTAGCTCAGGGGATAGAGCATCGGTTTCCTAAACCGTGTGTCGCAGGTTCGAATCCTGCCGGGGGCACTCACCTTTCGCCGGGTGAATCAAGCCCTGAGCAGCGGCAACGCGCTCGGGGCTTGATCTTTATGGTTAGTCACTCTCGGCTGGAATCTGCCCCTGTTTGCCGCCATCCACGGACTCACCACGGACTGGCTGTGCCCAATACGTGCCCAAGCGGAAGGCCCCCGGAGTGGTCCTCCGAGGGCCTTGCTCCCGAGCTGCGGGTCACGCTTCGAAGAGACCTTCGATGGTCTTGTTCACGGTCTCCCTCTGCCCGTCGATGCACTTCGCATACACCTTCAGCAGCACGTCAACGGAGTGCCCAGCACGCTCCGCGACCTCGGTAGCCGGAACGCCCCCGTTCAGCCAGAGCGACACTGCGGCGTGCCGCAGGTCGTACGGCCGTGCTGCCAGTGGAGACGCCACCTGAGCAGGCGTAAGGGCGTACTGACGGGCCTCCTCCCACACCCGGTAGTAGGTGGACGAGGACACCACCCCGCCTCCCAGCGACCGGAACAGCCGCCCGTCCGGGCCAGCTCCATACCGGTCGAGGTGATCACGCAGGATGTGGACGAGAACCGGCGGGATCGGCACCGGCCGCACCTCCTTCCGCCCCCGGTGCTTCAGCCCACGCCGGTCGTGCACCTCTCCGGAGTCCGTCCACCGCTTCCCAGCCGCCGGCCGCGACTCACCGAGCATCAGGAGGCCCCAACCCTCCTCGGGCAGGGTGCAGTCATCCTCTCGGAGCGCCAGGCCCTCAGCGGGCCGAGCAGCCGCGTAGTAGCCCGTACCGAAGAACGCCGCCAGGTGCGCACCGCGATCCAGGTTTCGCCGCCCGACGTAGGTCACCGCCGTCAACAGCCGCGCCACCTGACCAGGGTTCGCCACCACTCGGGGGTCAACCTGCTCGACGACCTTCGCGGCCTTCCGCTTCACCCTGGTCAACGGGTTGTCCGGGATCAACTCCCGCTCGACCGCGTAAGACAGCAGGTTGAACAGCACCGCCCGTTTCCGCTGGTAGACCGTGGCCGCAGCCGCCTTGCCATCCAGCTTCGACGCCAGCGCATCAAGCAGCCCCCGCAGCAGGACAGCGTCCGTCACCTCGAACAACGGCCGCGAGTTCCGCACGAGCCAGTCAACGACCTCCCGCTCCTCCCCCGACAGCTCAAGATCACGTGTCGTCGGAGGCAACAGGTTCCGCGACAGCACGCCCCGCAGCTCCGTGACCGAAGGTCGCCCGACGCCGTCCTTGACGAACGCAGCAGCCGCAGTCGCCAGCGCTTCCACGGTGCTACCCCTCGTCGTAGCGGCAGCGTCCGGCCACTTCAGATCCATGTAGGACTGCGAGAACTCCAAGAATGACAACGAGTTGCGCCGCCGAAGCTCCGAGACGGGAAGCCCTGTCTCCACATCGAACGGCTCTCCATCCCGGACGGCTTGCATCAACTCGGACAGTCGCCCAGTGGCCAACGGCTTGTTGGCGTACCACTCCGAGTGTTCCTTCTTGTCCGTCAGCCACCGGACCGCCCACGGCCGCTTACGCCCAGCCCGCTTCTTGATCTCCCAGAACTTGACCTTGAATGTCGTGCTCATGCCGCCGCCCCGTAAAGCGACTCCAGCCAGGCCACGAAGTCCACTCGCCGGCACCGCAGCTCCCCGTTCGGGAGCGAGAAGCAGCGCGGCCCCTTCCCGGTCTGCCGCCACTTGTAGAACGTGTCCCGCGAGACCCCACCCAGGGCCTCCAACATCTCCGGAACGGTCATCAACTGCCCCAGCTCACGCCCCTTGCCGTTCAGCCCATCCCCCTGTTTACGCAGCTTGCGGAGTTGCCGAATGGTTTGGAGGACTGGCCGAGGCGAGCAGTGCCGCCGTGTATTCGGCCTTCCATCGACGCCTCTCCGCGACCGCCCGCAACAGCAGGTGTGGCCTTGGGGGCACGTTCGGGTCACCGGGCTGCACGTTGTTCCAGACCACCCGTTTGGGCTGGTCGTCCCCGGTGATCCCCACATCGGCAAGCAGTTGCCGAACGAATTCCTTGCGGTCGTGCTTGTGGTCGGCGAGCGACTTCCCGGACCACTTCCGCGAAACCAGCACCCGACGCCCGGCGACGCCGAGCGTGGACCGCTTGTGTGCCTTGCCCTTGCACTTCCCAGGCTCCATCGAGACCCGAGCCCCGCGCGGCTGGACGCCGTAGAGCAGCCAGACCGGGCACTGCGGCGAGCAGGGCGTGACAGCCAGCTCTGCACACAACCTCTCGGCGTGGTCCTCCTGGCGGGCGGTCTGGGCGTCGAAGCACTCGCCAATGCTCTTGGTCAGGTACTTCGTCAGATACCCGATGTGCCGGCCAGCTTCTTCGGTCCCGCCGAGGATGCCCTTGGAGTGCACCTGCACCCCGAACCGGGCGACGTGGGCGGGCGCGTGCACCTGGTCCAACGCCTGCTCCCAGGTAGGCAACGCCTCACGAGTCACCGGGTCCACGAACCCCTTAACCCGTGCATCCCACACCGGCAGCCGGTCCCCGCCGTACGTGATCTCGTCATGGCTGGGCCACCACACCTGGTGGTACGTGGCCTCCGCGACCGCCCGCAGCTCCGCCCGCGAGATGGACCCCCGGATAGCCGCGTGCCAGTGCGGCGCCAGCCGACGCTGAGGCTCGACGGTGGAGAAGTACTGCACATCCCACCCGACGCACCGCCGCAGGTTCTGCACGAACCGGTCCAACAGCGCCGCGAAGTGCACCGCATCCCGAGCCGCGCGCCGGTAGTCGTAGGTAGCGGGGTCCACCGGGGTGCCATCGCTGCGCACCTTGCCGTAGCTGTCCAGCGTCAGTGTGAGGAAGGTCGAGGGCTGGTACTTGCCCCCGAAGACCCGCCCCACGGTGCGCTTCTGCACCGGCCGCCGAGGCAGGTTCGGCGCATCCTGCCGACGCCGCGTAGACCGCTTCCGAACAGCCCGAGGCCGAGCATCCAAGGCCGGAAGCTTCCCGCGGACTCCCATCAACCGCAGCTCAGCATCAACCCCGGCGACCTCCTCACGAACCTCCTCCGCCCCGACTTCGTCGTCCTCCTCAACGGCCTGGCGGTACGCCTGCACCAAGTCGGCTCGGTAAGCCGTCAACGCCCGCTGATCCTTGCTAGGAGCCTGAGACGTGAAGTCGGGCTCCTCGGCGAGATGCCACCCCTCCCGACACTGCGCCATCCGCAACCGCCGGTTCTTCTCCGCGCACGTGGGACACACGCTGGCCACCGTCGAACCACACGCCACGGGCACGATGTCCACCCGCCCCGTGTCGAGGTCAACCCGCTCCTTAGCCAACGGCCGGACGCACACACCGTGCTCCTCAGCCACCGCCCGAGCCACATCCAGCGCCGCCGGCTGCTTCATCCGGTCCGCACGAGTCAGGTACTCACTCACGCCGCCGCCTCCCCCGCGCCGTCCGGCCGAGTCGGGAGGTCGTGCACGGTGGCCGGGGCGAGGAACACACCCAGCTCGACCAGGTCCGCGTCCGTGACGTGGAAGGCCCGAGCCCGATCCGGTTCCCGCTGCCCGTCCGTCTTCACCCACGCCACGCCGGGGGTGTTCTCGCTGATTTCGTGCGCCGCAGCCCCGCGCTGCCGCACGCTGTCCCCTAGGACCATGTCCACCTGCTGTGGCTCGTCCAGCCGCAGGGCCACCCGTGTGGTGAACAGGTGCCGGAAGCTGATCACCTCCTTGCGCGGGTCCTGCACCAGACCCACCACCGCGTAGCCCGGAGCCCGCCCCTGGGAAGTGATCGTCTGGATAGCCCGCGCCGCCCGCTCCCGGATCTGCTTGTCCTGCTGGTAGGCGATCAGGTCCGCCAGCTCGTCCACCACCAGCACCGTGAACGGCTCACCCGTGGACCGCGCCCACAAGCGTCGGACGCCCCGATAGCGGCTGGCCCGCTCCTTGACCTCGGCAGCCATCTCTTCCAACAGGTCCACGGCGTCCGGCCCGTTGTCGTACACGACCCGGTCGAAAGCGTCCGGACACTGCCCGAGCTCCATCCCGCCCTTGGGATCGATGCCCACCAACCGCACCATGCCCGCCCGAACCGCCGGGGCGAGCTGCCACACCAGCGACCACAACACCGAGCCCTTACCCGCACCCGGCACACCCACCACGAGCACCTGCGAGCCCAGCAAACGCAGCCGCCACGGCTTGCCGCTCTCCGTCCGCCCGACCGTCACCCGCCGAAGATCCACCTCAGCCGACTCCGACAGCGGCGGAACCGGCAAGGGCCGCAGCAACGGGTCACGGTGCACGAAGTCCAGCTCAACGACCCTCGGACGCAGCACCCGCACCCGGCACGACCGAGCGCCGAACGAGTGCGCCAACCCCTCTCGGCGCAGCTCCCAGGCTTCGGGCGACTGAGCGGGGATCATCCGCACGCGGACCCGATCCCGCCACCCCTCCGAACGCACTCGCCGCAGCACCGGGCGGTGTTCACGTCCCCGGCTGTCCTTGGACAGCTCAGCCAGCCGCACGACGGTCCGCCAACGGGGCACGTACACGGTCGCCCGCCGCCAATCCGTGAGTAGCCGGTACCAGCAGTGCCGCAAGAACGACTCCCGCGCCAACCCGTACCAGACCGTCAGGGCACAGACCAGCGACAACACCGCCAGCACCAGCGGCGACAGGCCGAACCGCAACCAGCACCAGGCCGCCAACGCTGGCACCAACGTGGCCACCGGGTACCGCACGACAACGAGCACCAGGCGCACGACCACGACGACGGCCAGCCACACCAGCGCCAGCACGCCCGCCAGCCACTTCACCCTGCCCGGCAACAACATCCACCACGGCACCCGAGGCCGAACACCCTCGAACGGAGCCGGATCAACCCACTTCCCGCCGTTCATCGAACACCGCCGAAGTCCAGCTCCAGCGCCCCGACACAGCGGTCGCACTCCGTCTGCCCCGCCAGCAACCGCGCGAACCTCTTGCACTTCGCGCAGCGCGTCCGGGTGACCCACTCTGGCGCACGCTTGCGCCCATGCTTTACCGTCATCGCTGTTCACTCCGAGTCGGTGTGGACAACGCAGGAGCGGCAAGGTTGGTAGCCGGTGTCCGCTCCTGCGCCTCACGAAACCATTGCGCCGCAACAAGTCGTGCGGCATCGCCACGTGACCAAGCAAGATCACGCGTTCTGTCTAAACAGGACTAGGGAACGTCACTCCGCCGGGAGCGCTTCCCCCTTCTCGCGCTCACGCTTCGCCCAATACAACGCCTCGTGGTGGTGCCCCCGGTCGATCTCGGCGACCTGCCGATACACCTCCGCCGACCGCAGGTAGAAGACCCGCCAGCGCGACAGCGCCGCATCCGGCGCGGGCATGACCTTCCCCAACGCCTCATGCGCGTCCTTGAGCGTCCGGACCGCGTAGGCGGCTT
This sequence comes from Saccharothrix variisporea, assembly GCF_003634995.1. GTDB lineage: Bacteria > Actinomycetota > Actinomycetes > Mycobacteriales > Pseudonocardiaceae > Actinosynnema > Actinosynnema variisporeum. Next base: position 4,594,953 of record NZ_RBXR01000001.1, read on the forward strand.
CCCAGGCGTCAGGCTTCTTCCGCTGCGCCATCACCCGCCCCCTCCGCCAGCGCGTGACGCCCGCCGGCCGAGTCCAGCCGATCGGCCACCTTCCACGCCTCGCGGGACAGCTCCCGGCAGAACCGCGCCAGGACTTCCCGCCCGCCTGGAAACGGCGGAGTCTGGACCGTCAGGTTGACCGGGTCGAGGTACACAACCAGCGTCGGCATCCCGTTGACCATCACCAAGGCAGCCGCCGCTTCGCGCCCCGGCGTGGCGACCATGTTCAAGCTCATGCCTTGTCACCACCCGCAGCCAGCGCAGCCGCCGCCTGGTCCAGCGCAGCGCGAAGCCGGTCCAGCGCCGCCCGGTCGACGACCAGCACAGCCGGGAACGCCTTGCCGAAGCGGATCTCCACCCGGTCCGCGTACTTCAGCGGTACCGGCCGAATCGGCAGGTCAGCCGTCACGTGCAACCGCACCATGTCCGCCACCACGCGGTCACGCGGCCTTGGTGGAGGTCTTGACGACGACCGGCTTCATGGCCGACGCCCGCAGGCTGTACCCGAGCTTCGCCCGACACCGGTGCCGCTCACCCCCATGGCTGCCCCGGCAAGCCTTGTCATCAATCCAGGGCGTCACCGTCAACCCCTCGAACACCACCGGCCGCACATCCGTCCCCGGAATCGCCTCCGGCGGAACCGGCTGGTGCGGAGCCGCAATCTTCACCGTCACCACCGCATCGGCCTTACGCTCCGCCGCCTGGTCGATCACCAACACCGACCACACCAACAGCCCGGACTCCTTGTCCGTCTCCTGCTGAACCGGCAGCCCCTTCGCCCGCTCCTCGGCGGACTGGAACTTAAGCACCGGCTCAACACCCATCACCAGCGCACCACGCGGGAAGACGAAGTCATGCGTCGTGGGGAGCCTGCTCCCACCCGTGATCGCCACCGTCGTACTCCTCTTCAACGGCGTCGGCCGGACCGTCTGCCCGGCATCTCGACAACGACCACTCTCCGCAAATCAGCGGGACGCAAGCACCGCATAGCGGGACTTCTAAGGACGTCTCAGGTACGTTGAAGACGTCCCTACTCGTCTCCACACGGGGGTCCACATGGCCAACGAACGCCTACGCGAAGCCCTCCTCCGCAACGGCCTGGACCTCGACCACGTGGCCCGCGCGACCGGCGTAGACCCCAAGACCGTCGAGCGCTGGATCACCAAGGGCCGCATCCCCTACCCGCGCCACCGCCACACCATCGCCTCGATGGTCCGCGAGACCGAGAATTACCTCTGGCCCGACGCAGTCGCCACCGAACGCAAGGCCGAGATCGCCGAGTCCGAGGTGGTCAAAGTCTACCCCCACCGCAACAACATCCCCGCGGACTTGTGGGACCGCCTCCTCAACGACGCCACCGAGCACATCGAGGTCTTGTCCCTGGCCGCCCTGTTCCTGGTCGAGCGCCCGACCTTCGCCAAGGAGCTTCGCACCAAGGCCGAGAACGGCACCCGCGTCCGCCTCCTCTTTGGCGACCCGACCGCCCGCGAGGCCGCCCGCCGCAGCGAGGAGGAGCAGCTAGGCAAGGGCACCGTCGCCGCCCGCATCCGCAACGCCCTGGCGTTCGTCCGCCCGCTGGCCGAGGTCCCCGGCATCGAGGTCCGCCTACACAAGACGACCCTCTACAACTCCGTCTTCCGCTTCGACGACGAGATGATCGTCAACACCCACGTCTACGGCTTCCCCGGAGCCCACGCCCCAGCACTCCACCTACGCCGCCTCTCCGCCGGCGACCTCTTCGAGACCTACTCGGAGAGCCTGGAGACCGTCTGGGCCGGGGCGAAGCGCGCCACCTTCTGACAGGCTCGAACCATGAGCCGGACCGACTACCTCAACGACCCGAACGCCCCGAAGCCCAACAGCATCCGGGTGGCCGTCAGTGCCATCGTCCAGGACCCCACCGGCCGCCTCCTGATGATCCGCCGCACCGACAACGACAAGTACGCCATCCCCGGCGGCGGCCAGGACGTAGGCGAAACCCTCGCCCAAGCCGTCGTGCGCGAGGTCGAGGAGGAAACCGGCATCCACGTGGAGGTCACCGGCCTGGTCGGCCTCTACTCCAACCCCAACCACGTCATCGCCTACGACGACGGCGAAGTCCGCCAGGAGTTCTCCATCTGCTTCCGCGCTCAACCCATTGGGGGCGAGCTGCGCACAAGCAACGAGTCCAAGGAAGTCCTGTGGGTAGAGCCCAACCGCCTACCCGACCTGGACATCCACCCGTCAATCCGCCTACGCATCGAACACGGCCTAAGCAACCGCGCCGAGCCGTACTTCACCTGACCTCGATGCCAGCGGCCTTCAACCGAGCCTCCGTACGCTCCACCGCCGCAACCAGCTCAGGCTCCGCCTGACGGACGAAGAACGTCACCAGGTCTTCCGGCCCATACCGCGCCTGAATCTCCGCGATCCGCTCACGAATCCCCGTCGTGTCCCCATCCGGCCCTGTCGTCATGTCCGCCCACCACAGCGCATCCCTGAGCGGCGTCTCCTCATCCACCCAACGCGCCAGCTCAGCCGAGCACCCTCTCAACTCCGCTTCCCGGTAGGCGCAGGAGTGATGAGCCACCAGCGCACACAACCGCTCAGGAAAGCCCTGCTCTTCGAGGTACCGCGCCCCATCAAGCGCATGAAACCCAGTCTCTGCCACGTCCTGCGCGTACCCAACATCGTGGAGAACCGCCGCCGCCATCAACAGATCCCGCTCCGCTTCCGGAACGATCCCAGCCGCCAACGCGGCCCGCTTCGCAACGCCCTGAACGTGCACCCACCGCCGAGGCAACGACAAGACGAGCCGACCCTCAGCCACCGCATAGGCCCACGCGACTAGGTCCATACCCATTCTAGACGCATGTCACAAGCATCGTCGATTCGTAAACCCCACACTCCATCACTTCATCCCTAGCTGCGTCGCGGTCACGATATGCGATTTACAACTACGCCGACAATTGCTGCCAGAAGCACAGAAGTCAGGAATATAGTTAGACGTCTCCCCGCCGCCCCGGAGCCACCTTCTTCAACCACTTCAAGAGGGGGTAGAAGCTTCCTCGAAAACAGGCCCAAGGCCGTCAGTAGCCCCAACCCCAGGCCGCCCATCACAGCGACAGCCGATCGCACCTTTTCAGAGAAGTTCTCAAAGATTAGAAACAGAGATGCCCCCAACAGAAGCCAAGACACGACTGCGAGAAATACCGAGCCCGCAGGACGCAAGAAAAAATTCGTTTTTGGCTTCCCGACGTCTATCTCTTCACTAAGCCGAGCGAATGCCTGGTTAGCCCACCCCTGATCACCGGAAGATACCCTAAGTGTCACCGGATCCAGCGCCCAGTTCCAATTGAATTCAATCTCGAGCGCTTCACCCCGGGACAGGCTCGGGAAATCCCCACTGAGCCTAATGTTTGTTACGCGCCTCCTATCCATCTCTTCGAGCACTTCGTCCACGGGGCCGGAGATCGAAGCACCGCCATGGTCAATACGAATAGTAACACCGAACTCTGAATCGTATTGCCTACGCCTCTCTTCTTTATAGTCCAACGACGCCTTAGAATCCGCTCGTATGCCGTATGTGGAGTCGTAAAGCTCGTCAAACTCAGAAGCGAACGCTTTTCTGCGATCAGCAATCAGGCTCTCCACGAGCCTGCCGAGTCGCTTCAAATCTCTTCCGCTTCCAGACCACGAGTGCCAACGGCGCTTGAGGTCTGTCCGACGGGTTATCTTCGCCAACCGCGTACCCTCCAACTGCCCATCGGGCCTCAACACAGCGTCCGGATATGTTACAGAAGCCATTGCCGAATCCGGCTCTACGGGATCAAGGCGCGCCGCCTGCGGCAGCGCGCGGCTGGGCGGTTCCCACGTTGGCACCGACTTCCCGCATCACGGCACGCCGGGCTCCCGCTTCGCTCCGCCCGTCGGCCGTGCGCGGAGTCGGTGCACGTGGACCGGAGGCGGCGCATGGGGGTGACGAGCTGGATGCCGAGGAGGCTCGGAGGTCAACCGGTCGGGACGATCGCGCGGTTACCCGGCTAGCGTGGGCTGGGCACGGCGATCGGCTGCCGCGACGGCTTCGCCGCCTTGCCAACGGATCATGTGACTGGCCGGGGCAAGGGCACCGGAAGCGGCGTGGCGCGGACTGCGGACTCCTCGCGGACTGAGGGTGCGACGCAGTGGCGGCTGAGGGATGGTCTGCGCTGGTCACGGGGTACGGGACACTGTGTGCGCCACGGGCCTTCCTAAACCGTGTGTCGCAGGTTCGAATCCTGCCGGGGGCACTCACCTTTCGCCGGGTGAATCAAGCCCTGAGCAGCGGCAACGCGCTCGGGGCTTGATCTTTTCCGTCAGTCGCCATCGGCTGGAATCTGCCCCCATCTGCCACCCTCCGCGAAACCACTGCGAAACGGCCGGCAGCCTCACGTTCCGAGCGGGACGGACTGCCACTGCTCCTGCAGGGTGCCGACCTCCAGGCCGTTCTCATCGAGCGCGTTGAACACGCACAGGCGGTCGCGCCCGAAGGTGAAGCCGACCGCGATCGACCCGTTGGCCATATCGCTCCCGGTCCAGACGAGGAACTCGACCGCCTGAACCGTGCGGCCACGCAAAGCGACCAGGTCGGGACGAGCGGTGTTCCGCCAGGCGAGTTGGAAGTTGTCGGATGTGGGCCAGATGACCGGCTTGGCGGGGTCTGCCGAGTTCCAGGTGATCGAGAGGTCGTCGAACTTTTGGTGGTTGATCTCGATCTGCTCACCTTCGAAGTCGAGCAGGACCGGGCAGTCAGCCCACCACTCGCCATGCTCCAGGTCCCAGACCAGCCACGCGTCGGTGAGCCGCCGACCGATCAGGGCACGCATGCGAGCCGCATGCGTCATCGCGTCGGCGAGTCCATTGCCCCAGGCCGGACGGTACCCCTCGATTCCGAAGTCGAACATGGTCGCATCATGCCCTTCACGTGCTGCGACAGCGAGGACGAGTTCGACGGCTTCGGGTGGGGACGATCGTTGCGCGGCTTGCTTGGGCTGGGTGCGGCAATTGGTTGCCGCGTCGGTTGCGCGGCCTTGTCGACGAGGCTGGTGGGCGTAGGTCCGTGGGGCGGTGGGACTCGAGGAGGGTGCCTTGGTCGGCACAGTTGCACGGACGGTGTGGCAGGCGCTCCGGAGCGGCACGGCCCTCGGAGTGTTCCTCCGAGGGCCGTGCTTTCGACCGCCACTGCCTTGGATCGACGTCGGGTCAGCCGGAGGTCCAGCGTTGGTTCGGGGCGCCGGTGCAAGTCCAGAGTTGGACCTTTGTGCCGTTGGTGGTGCCGGCGCCGGAGACGTCCAGGCACAGGCCTGATTGGGGGCTGGTGATGGTGCCGTCGGGGTTGAAGCGCCATTGCTGGTTGCTTTGGCCGTTGCAGTTCCAGATCACCACCGGGGTGCCGTTGGTCGTGCCCTGGCCGGAGGCGTCGGCGCAGCGTTGGTTGCTGCCGGTGTAGATGGTGAGGGTGCCTGACGGGGTTCGGGTCCAGGTTTGGTTCGGGGCGTTGTTGCAGTCCCAGATCTGGAGTTGGGTTCCCGGGGTTGTGGTGGCGGCGTTGACGTCCAGGCACTTGCCGGCGCCTACTGCGCGGAGGGGGCCCGTCGGGGTGGAGACCGGGGCGTAGGCGGCTGCGGTGATGTTGGACTGGACTGCTTCCTCGGTGGCGTTGGACGGGTAGCCCGCCGTCAGCACGCCCTCGTAGAAGGTGCCGGCGCCGCCGATGCTGTTGTCGCCGCCGATGCCCAGGAGGATCGCGCCTTCCTTCTGCATCGGGTGGTAGCCGGCGGGGCGTGGGCCGTCGAAGATCGTCGACAAGGTGCCGGACTGGGCGTTGCCCGTCCTGATGGCCCAGTGGTTCGGTTCGCCCTTGACGATGGCCGTGATGAAACGGTGGTTGATCGTCGGGTTCTTGTTGTAGCGGGAGTTCACGCCGGAGAACAGGCCCCACTCCAGGTCTGCCATCACCCACGGGCCGGGGCCGTCGCCGTAGCCCCACCAGTTGTTGGCGCCGAAGTAGACGGTCTCCATGATGCCCTGCCGGTCGGCCTGGCCGTCCGTCTGGGCGTTGCCGTAGTCGAAGCAGCAGCCGCTGCTGTAGTGCGTGCCGTCGACTACGGCGTAGATGCCCTCCGGCTGGTCGCCGGTCGCGATGCCGTTGGTCCTGTTGTTGCGGTAGCCGGTTCCGGGTGCGATGTAGACGCCGTACGCCTTCTGACCGCCGATCATCGTCGGTGCCGCGGTCGCGTCCGCGAGGTTGTCGTAGCCGCCGGGCGCCGGGCCTTGGAAAGCGCCGGGAGGTGCCTGGGTCAGGTGGTTTCCCCTACCGGACTGGTCGTAGATGACGGTGATGACGCACGTGGTGCCGGCGCAGAAGGTGTCTTGGGTGGCGGCGTTGGCCACCCCGCCGGCACTCAACGGGCCGACGTCACGGGTGGTGTTGTCGGACGATCGCCGCACCTGGTACAGCGGGCCGTTGTACGTGCCGTACAGCGCACGGGTCGTGCTGTGCGCGGCGACGCACGGCGTGTTGCCGGCCGCGTAGATGTCGCATGGTCCCTGGGTCGCACCCTGTGCCGGCGCGAGCGGGACGGCGGCGAGCGCGGAGCCGGTGATGAGGGCTAAAGCCAGTCGGGTGGCGCGTCGGACTTTCACAACCCCTCCTCGAGAAGGACGCTGGTCAGAACTTCCACTGCTGGTTGGTCGCACCGGTGCAGGACCACAGGACGAGCTTGGTGCCGTTGGCGGTGCCGGCGCCGTAGGCGTCCAGGCAGAGGCCGGATTGGGCGCTGGTGATGGTGCCGTTCGAGTTGAGGTTCCACTGCTGGTTGGCGCCGCCTGTGCAGTCCCAGATGGCGGCTTGCGTGCCGTTCGTGGTTCCCCAGCCGTACGCGTCCAGGCACTTGTTGCCGTACACGACCAGCTGCTTGCTGGAGGTGTAGGTCCAGGACTGGTTGCTGCCGCCGTGGCAGTCCCACAGCTGGAGCTGGGTGCCGTTGGTCGTACTGGCCGCCGGGACATCCGCGCAGCGGCCTGACGGGACGCCTACCAGCTGCCGGGCGGCCGTGGGCGTGCCGATGGAGCCGGGTACGGACTGGAGGGCCTCGTACCACTTCGCGGCCATCTTGTCGTAGCCGCCGGCGGTGGGGTGGACGCCGTCGATCAGGTCGGCTGTGGTGAGTGCGGAGTGCATGTCGACCAGGCGCACGCGCTTGCCGGCGTTGGCCTTGCTCTGCACCATGCCGGGGATCGTGGCGTTGAAGTTGCGGGCGAGGGACTCCTGCGACGCGTTCGACAGCGGGATGATCGTCGCCACGAACACGTCGGCGTTCGGGACCGTTGCGGTGATCTTGTCCACCAACGCCGACAGGCGGGCCGGGGCGTTGGACACGTCGTAGTTCTGGAGCACGTCGTTGGTGCCGATGTGCAGGAGCACGGTCCGCGGGGTCGTGTTCCCCAGCCAGGAGACGATGTTCGCGTCGATCTGGTCGATGCGCCACCCCGGGTGGCCCTCGTGGTCGTGGTCGCCCAGGGAGTCCGGGCCGTTGAACTGCGAGCCGACGAGGTCCACGCGGTAGCCCCCGGACCCGAACCGCTGCCACAGCCCGATGCGGTACCCGCCCGGCACCTGCGTCCCCTCGGTGATCGAGTCGCCCAGGGGCATCACCCTGGTGCCGCCGTTGGATTCCGCGACCGCCGAGGGCGCGGTGGGCAGCAGTGCGGTGGCGAGCACCGCGGCGGCGCAGGCGATGAGCCGCCGTGACCTTGCCTGCATGACGAGCCTCCACTGAAATGTTTCGTGAGCGTTCACATTGGCGCGGTGGAGGGGTCGGCGTGTCAAGAGATTGATCCACTTGAGACGAACGGCGAGGTCGTCTCGATTCGCGTTACGGGCCAGTAGGTTTACCTGGTTGTCTTGATAGGGATACACAGTCTTGTGGGCCGATTGCCGTGGTGTTAGCGTTCACAGCACCAACCGCGCCACACAAGACCTGCGGGCGCGGGGTGGCTACCACGACGGCCCGCCCCGCGCCCGTTTCCACCACCGGTCACTCGGAACCGGCGTCCGGTTTGGCGTGGAGGATGGCTCGGGCTTGTTCGGCCGCCCGGACGATGCTCTCCGAGACGAAGTCCACGAACCGCGCGATGTTCTCCAAGCGGGCACCGGCCGGGGTGGTGGCACCGAGGACGCCGACGCCCCGGCGTGCCGCCTCCGCCATCGCGGTGGTGCCCCGGGCACTGGCCATCATGGACTGGTACCAGACGTCGTCGTCCACGACGTAACGCTCGCGGCGGCGCTCGTCGCGCTCGCGGCGGACCAGGCCCTGCCCCTCCAGGAACGCGATGGCCTTGGAGATCGACGCCGGGCTGACGTTCAGGCGCTGCACCAGTTCCGCCGCCGTGAGACTGCCTTCGTCGGTGGTGTAGAGGCACGTCATGACCCGCGCCATCATCTTCGGCGTGCCGGCCTGGATGAGGACCGTGGTGAACAGGTCTTCGTACTCGCGCACCGCCTCGGGGTCGCGCCCGTGGGCCGTGGGCACCACCCGCGGTCCGCGCGGTGTCGCCTGCCTGCGGCGGCGGGCACGGCGTTCGGTGGCGTGGTGGGCGAGGTCCGCGCGGTAGGCCGTGGGGCCGCCGTTGCGCATCACCTCGCGGGTGATCGTCGACGTGGGCCGGTCGAGGCTCCGGGCGATCTCGGCGTAGGCCAGCCCCTCGGCCAGGCCCAGCGCGATCTGCCGGCGCTCCTGCTGGGTGAGCCTGCCTCCGGGCATCCCGATCTCCTCCAAGGCTTGAAAGCCGGCGCAACGACCGGCGCACCATAGCGTTCATCGACATCTCATTGCAACGACAGCGCCGCCGTGTTGCGTTAGTCGACAGAGCCATTGCAATGATCTCGAGCTTCTGAGCTGCACATACAGCAAAACAGCGCAACAAGGTCGTTGCTCGATCCACGAACGCAACGTAGCTTTTGCGACGTCAGAAACACCGGCAACACCACACCGCAGGAGCTGGGAACAATGCAGAAGTTCGACACCACCGCCCCCATCACCGCCGTCCTGGACGTCCCCGCCGGCCACATCCGGTTCATCGCCGCCGACCGCGCCGACACCACCGTCGAGGTCCGGCCCGCCAACGCCGGCAAGAGCCGGGACGTCACGGCCGCCGAGCAGACCACCGTGGACTACCGCGACGGTGTCCTGCACATCACCACCACCGTCGACAACCAGCTCTTCGGACCCTCCGGCTACGTGGAGATCACCGTCGGCCTGCCCGCCGGGTCCCGCGTCGAGGCCAAGGCCGCCGCCGCCGACCTGCGCGGTGTCGGACGCCTGGGCGAGGTCGCCTTCGAAGGCTCCCAGGGCACCGTCAAGCTGGACGAAGCCGCGGGCGCCCGGATCACCGTCCAGGCCGGCGACGTGACGATCGGCCGCCTCACCGGCCCCGCCGAGGTCAGCACCGCCAAGGGCGACATCCGCGTCACCGAGGCCACCGCCGGCGACCTCGACCTCACCACCCAGGCCGGGAACATCACCGTCGACACCGCCCCCGGCGTCTCCGCCACCCTCGACGCCGGCACCAGCTACGGCCGCATCACCAACTCCCTCACCAACAGCGGCACCCCCGCGGTCACCATCCGCGCCACCACCGCCCACGGCGACATCACCGCCCGCAGCCTCTGACCACCCGAGGAGAACCGCACCATGAACCGCACCCGGCTCCAGCAGTCCATCCACGACATGGTCGACTCCGGCTTCACCGGCGTGACCCTGCGCGTCCACGACGAGCACGGCACCTGGGTCGGCACGGCCGGCGTCGGCGCGCTCGGCGAGAACTCCCCACCACCGCCGGACGGGCGGGTCCGGATCGGCAGCAACACCAAGACCTTCACCGCCGCCGTGGTGCTGGGACTGGTCGCCGAAGGCCGGCTCGGCCTGGACGACCCGGCCGCCGACCACCTGCCCGGGTTCGACCTCGACCGCCGGATCACGGTCCGGATGTTGTTGCAGCACACCAGTGGTGTCTTCAACTTCACCGGCGAGTACTTCGAGGACGGCACCGTCGTCCCGGGAATCCCGTGGCAGGGCAAGGAGTGGGTGGAGAGCCGCTTCGACACCCACACGCCCGAGGAGCTGGTCCGGTTCGCCCTGGCCAAGCCGGCGCGGTTCGAGCCCGGCGCGGACTGGAGCTATTCCAACACCAACTACGTCCTGGCCAGGCTGGTCGTCGAGCACGTCACCGGCCGCACGCTCGCCGAGGAGCTGCACCGCCTGGTCCTCGGCCCGCTCGGGCTGCACGACACCGTCGCGCCCGGCACCTCGCCCGAGATCGCCGAGCCGCACGCCCACGCCTACTACCGCTACGAGGACGACGGTGTGGCGAAGACCGTCGACGTCACCCGCCAGAACCCGTCCTGGATCTCCACCGGCGGCGACATGATCTCCACGACCGCCGACCTGCACACGTTCATCTCGGGACTACTGGGCGGCAAGCTCCTGCCGGCACTCCTGCTGGCCGAGATGTGCACGCCGCACCCGAAGGCCGGTTACGGCCTGGGCGTGTTCGTCCAGGAAACCGAGGCGGGCACGGTGATCAGCCACAACGGCGGGATCGCCGGCCACGGCGCGCTCATGTACAGCACGGCGGACGGCAGCAAGACCTTGACCGCCTCGCTGAACTACGTGGACGACGTCTCGATGTCGCTCGCCGGCGCGTTCCAAGAGGCGACCGCCAAGCTCGTCAAGGAGTTCTTCACCAGGTGACCCGCAGAATTGCGGGGGTGGGTGAAACGTCCGCGCCTTAGCATTCGATCCACGGGTCATGGCCGGACCGGACCAGTGCCGTGGGACCGTCCGGCGGGCGCGGACCACCCGCACCCGCCGGAGCCGGTTGCCTCACTTGCTGTCGTCTCCGTTGCCGCCACCGCTCATCGCCGATCACCTCCACCCCGGTATGGCGGCCCGGAACGGCGGCGTCCGTCAGGGACTGGTCGAGGAGGCGAGCAAGGTGGTCAGGCGCGAGCGGAGGGCGGTGACGGTGGCGTGGTACGACGAGTTCCCGTCGTCGGCGGCCGTCTTCAGCCAGCGCTCGACCAGGCGGATCAGCTCGTCGGCGGTGGACAGCGCCGGCTCCCGGTCCGGGGCCACGCCGGTCTCCACGGCCAGCAGCAGCACGGGCGCGGCGCGCAGCGCGACCAGGGCGTCGTCCAGGCGGGGGTGCAGGCGGCCCGGCGCGAAGGCGGGGTGGGCCAGGACCCGCTGGACCCAGTCGAACGCCGTGCGCACCCACTCCCCGGCCTCCGGGGAAGGCACCAGGACCGCCAGGGCCGCGGCGGCGTCGGCCGCCAGGTACAGGCTGCGCGCCAGCGGGCGGAAGTCGCGGTCGCGGTTGAACAGCCGGGTGCGGCCGGGGATCACCGAGTGGGTGAACAGGTGCAGGGACGCCCGCAGGTCGGCCTCGGAGTCCTTGTTGCCGCCCAGGAAGGCGGCGTAGTTGTGCAGTTGGAAGCTGAGCGCGCTGTGGTCCGCGTCGGGGGCGGACAGGTCCACCTCGACCGCCTCCGCGAAGGCCGTCCAGTAGCGGCGCAGGGCGTCGGTGAGCGGGGTGGACGCGAAGGGGCGCAACATGTTCAGCTCCACGCACGTCACCGCGAGCACGTCGGCGAGGGTGCCGCGGTCGAGCGCGTCGGACGCCAGGCACGCGTCGGCCGCGGCCAGGAGCGCCTCGACGGTGTCGGCACCGGCACGTCCGGTGTGGCGCTCGACGCCCGCCCGCTGCACGGCGAGGCGCAGGCGGGTCTCGGGCACCAGGGGATCACCAGCGTCCACAGTGGACAGAAGGGCCGCCACGCCGTCGAGGAGGCGGGCGAACTCCGGCCCGGTCACCCACGACGACGGGGCGAGCAGCCCCATCTGCCGCACGATCCCCATGGCCGCCAACACCACCGCCCGCCGCCCGAGCACCGGCAGCGCGGCGACCTCGGCCGGCGGGGGCAGCCGGACGGGACGGGCGATGGCGTCGGCCAGGGCGTCGGCGAACTCGTCCGGCCGCGCCAGCGACCCCGGGCCGTGCGCCCACGTCTCCACCAGCTCCCGCACCAGCCCCGACGACGGGACCATCGCCTCGACCACGGCCTGCCCCGGCTCGCGCTCGCTCACCCACACGTACCCGGCGCTGTCCGGGGAGCCCATGTCGACCATGAGGCTGATCAGCAGCTCCACCAGCCGGTCGCCCACCCCCGGACCGGTGCCGCGCCCCGCCGACGGCAGCGCGCCGGTGCTGTTCAGCCGGGCCACCGCGATGCCGTCGAGGAAGTCCAGGTCGCGCGGCCGGGTCACCGGGTCGTGCGCCTCCGGCGGGACGGCCCCGATCTCGCACCGGGCCTTGGGCCGCCCGGCCAGCCGGTCGGCCCACGGGAACAGGGGCGCGCTGAGCGACTCCCGCTGGATCGCCCGCGCCTTGACCGCCGCCACCACCAGGGCGGGCTGGGACCGGTAGACCTCGACCGCGGTGGCCGCCCACGCCGCGATCCACTGCACGGTCGGCAGCTCGCCGCCGTCGCCGGCGCGCAGCAGCGGGAGGGCCGCGGTGATGGCCTCGGTGACCGGCGCGAGCAGGACGTTCGTCGCGGTCAGCACGACGGCGGCCTTGGTGTCCGGGCCGAACCGGTTGACCGTGGCCGGGACGATCTCGTTGGGCAGCGTCCGGCCCGACGTGGGGACCACCGCCCGGTCGTGCACGACCCACTCGCCGTCGTGCTCCTGCTCGCGCAGGCGGGCCTGGGCCGCCCGGGTGGGCAGCGGCGCGCCGCGGGCGATCTCGGAGGCCGTGATGGTGGTGAAGTCGCAGACCCAGGTCAGCGGCCGGAACGGGTTCTGCTCCGAGGGCACGCCGAACAGCGGGGCCACCTTGCGGGCCAGCCGCGCGGGCACCAGCTCGGACCGCTTCTCGACCACCAGGGGCACGACCGCGGGCAGCAACGCCATCCGTTCCTCCACCTCTTCTCACGTCACGGTTCCATATACCGCTCACATAAGATCTTACGTAAGAGTAGAAAACTACCTATGAGCCTGCGGCAGACCTCACCCCTCTCGCCCGAAGTCGTCACCGCCGCCCTGTCCGAACTGCGCGGGTCCAGGGCCGCCCTCCACCGCAGCCACCTGGTCGCCCGCTGCGACCTGGGCCTGGCCATGCCGGGTCTGCGGTTCGGCAAGGCCGCCCCGGCGGCGGCGTTCGTGCTGTCCGGCGACTGCGTCTGCCGCGACCTGGTGGCCGACGTCCTGCACATCGTCTCGGTGTTCCTGACGGAGCACGGGACGGACCGCACCAACCTGGCCGGCGCGGTGCGGTCCCACGTGCGCAAGCGGGTCATCGACGTGTTCCGCGCCTACCGGGCCGACCGGGGTGCGCAGGTCAAGCCCAAGCAGGTCCGGCAGAACCGGTTCGGACGCGCCTTACCCGACGAGGAGCACCGGGCGGTGTTGGGCCACCTGGCCGACGAAGCCGGGTACTCCGCGCCCTTACCGGGCCACGGCTACCTCCTGCGCAGGCTCGCCGAGCGCTGTGCCGCCGAGTTCGGCGGGCCGGTGCCGTACTACCTCGAACGCATGCCGACCATGTTGCGCACCGTCAAGCGGGTGTGCAGCGCCGGGACCCGGGTCAACGTCGGCACCCGGACCAGTCCCGAGTACGTGACCTGGTACGACGCCTACATCGAACGGCCGTTGGGCCGCCGCCCGGACACCCGCGTGCTGTCCGACGAGGCCGCGTGGAGCACCGTGGCCGACCCGGACGCGACCCGCGCGTTCGACCTCGTCACCGACGCCGACCCCGACCCGGACACCGCCGTCGTGGCCGCGCTCGTGGACCGGGTGGCCGCCGTCGCCCCCGCCGACCAGCCCCGGACCGTCCGCACCGCCGTGCGCGCCCTCGCCAAGCGGGGCCTGCTGCCGCGCGACCGGGCCGCCGCCCTGCTGGCCGACCCGGACCGGCTGGACGACGTGCTGTCCCGGGCCCGCGAGGTCGTCGTCGCCGGAGGCCGCCGTGGCTGACGACGCCCTGGACGACGCTGCGGCCGACAACCCCGTGGTCGACGACGCCGTGGACGAAGCCCTGCACGAGCGGGCGCTGTACCTGGCCGGTGCGATCGAGGTCGCCCCCGAGCGCGTGGACCCGGTCGAGGCGGGCACGGTCGGCGCGGACCACCTGGACCGGTTCGTCGACGGCGGCGCGACACCGGAGGCCGTGGAACTCGGCGTGTTCCTGCTCGACTTCGCCCTCGCCCGCTCCCCCGAGCACGAGGACGCCGACCGCTGGCGGTACCGCGCCGGCGACGCGCTGTCCTTCCTGGCCGAGGAGACCGACTCCACCGCCCGCCTCGACGCGGCGATCGCCCACCTGACCGCCGTGGCCCGGACCACCGGCGACTTCGCCGACCCGGCCGCCGCCGAGCTCGCCGCCCTGACCGCGACCCGGCTGGCCGTCGCCGCCCGGGACGAGGACCTGGACGTCGACGCCGTGCGGCGGTTGACCGACGTCCTGGCCGAGCTGGACCCCGCCGACCCGGAGCGGGTGGACTTCCTGCTCCAGCGCGCCCTCGCCCACCGCTGGGCCTACCCGCGCACCCTCGACCCCGCCGACCTCGACCGGGTGGTCGACGGGATGGCCGCCGTGCTGCCCGAGCTCGAACCGGACGAAGAGGCGCGGGTCGAGGCGCTGGAGGCGCTCATCGCCGTCCACGAGGAGCGCTTCCTGCTCACGAAGTCGTTGGAGCCGTTGGAAGAGGCCCTCGCGACGGCCCGGGAGGCGCGGTCGCTGCTGGCCGACGACCCCGAGCGCGGGCCCGAGGCGCGGGCCATCGCCGCCGCCCTGGTGACCACCCGCTACTGGAACTCCGCCGACCACGACGACGCCGACCGCGACGAGGCCATCGCCGAGTACACCGCGCTGGACGCCGAGGTCGGGCTGGAGGACCGGCACGCCCGCAACTACGGCTTCCTGCTGTGCTTCCGCGGCGGCGTCACCGGGAACGCCGACGACCTCCGGGGCGGGATCGACGTCCTGGAGACCGTCGAGGAGGACTGGTACGCGGCCGGCACGATCGCCGAGGCCCACGAGGCCCTGGTCGCGCTCGACGGCCCGCACCACCTGTGGGACGCGATCGAGTGGGGCACGCGCGCCCTCACCCACCCCGCCCCCGACCCGGACGACGGGCTCGCGCTGCGGACCCAGCGGCTGGAGGCGGTCGAGGCGGCGGCCCGGCAGTTCGGGATCGGGGCCGTGCTCGACCGCTGCGACGCCCGTGCCGTGCTCGCCGACGCCGACACCGCCGTGCGCACCGGGACCGGGGCGGACCCGCAGGTCCGGGCGCGGCTGGCGGTGCGGTCGGTGGTGCTGCGGACGCAGTGGATGGCCGAGTTCCTCCCGGTCGGCGACCCCGACGCGCTGCGGGCGGCCGTGCAGGAGCAGATCGACCTGCTGACCGAGGTCAAGGCGACCTTGCCCGCGGCGGACCACGACGTCGTGCACGCCCTGACGAGCCTGGTGGACATCATGCGGCGCGCGTTCGTCGGTGACTCCGGCGGCGCGCCCGGTGCGGACATGGACGGCCTGGTGCGGGCGCTGCTGTCCGGCCCGGCGCCCACCGGCCCGCCCCCGGACGGTCCGCTGCCGCCGGAAACCGAGGCCGAGCACGCGATGACCGCCTACCTGCGCGCGGTCTACGAGCGGGCCGCGGCGGGCCAGGACCCGCGCGCGCTGATCGGCGACTTCACCGCGCTGGTGTGGCAGGTGGACGCGCTGCCGCCGTCCGAGCAGCGGGACCTCATGGAGCAGATGCTGACCAGCCTGTCCCGGATGGTCGGGCCGCCCGGCGGCTTCGACGGCTCGCTGCCCCGGCTCGGCGACACCGAGGACGGCGAGGTGGCCCGGCTGTTCGGGACCGCCGGCGCGTGGCGGGCGGCGGTGGAGGCCGGGGACTCGCGGCGGGCGCTGTGGGCCTACCAGGCGGTGGAGCGGGCCGCCGCCGGGGTGCGGCCGGGCGCGACGATGGAGGTCGCGGCGCGGATGGTGCAGGGGATGACCCGGGCCCGGCTGGGCGCGGTCGTGCCGACCGACCCGGCCGTGCTCGACGCCGACATCGCGGCGCTGGAGGCCGCGTGCCGGGACGGCGGCGGGGTGGACGCGGCGGTCGACCTGGGGTCGCGGCTGCGGCTGCGGGACCGGCCCGGCGACCGGGCGGCGAGCCGGGAGGCGGTGCTGGCGGCACTGGTCGCGGGTTCGGGGGACGGCGGCGCGGCCGGACCCGGGACCGGTGAGGTGGGGGACAACGTCACCGCGTGGTGCCTGGACGACGGTGCGGACGACGACCTGGTCCGGGTGCTGGAGGCGCGGCGGGCGGCTGAGGTGCGCGGCGGTGACGCCGTCGTGACCGGGCCGGACGAGGTCCGGCAGGGGTTGCGGGCGGCGGGTGCCGACGTGCTCGCGTACCTGGTGCCGGACTGCGGGGCGCACCGCGGCATGGCCGTGGTGGTGCCGGTGGACGGGCCGGTGCGGGTGGTCGGGTTGCCGGACCTGACGACCACGCCGCTGGCCCGGTTCGCGGCGACCCGGGACGCCCGGTTCGCCGACCCGAGACCGGCGACCGTCCGCGCGTGGCGGGCGTCGCTGTCCGACGTGTGCGCGTGGGCGTGGCAGGCGGCGGGTGCGGAGTTGGTGGCGGCGGCCGGGGGCGGGCGGCTGGTGCTCGTGCCGGTGGGGCCGTTGGGGTTGGTGCCGTGGCCGGCGGCGTGGCGCGAGGTGGACGGGCGGCGGCGGTACCTGGTCGAGGACGTCGAGGTGTCGTCGGCGCCGTCCGGGCGGGTGCTGGCCCTGGCGGCGGGCCGGGCCGCGGCGACGGGTGCGGCGGTGTTCGTGGGCAACCCGAACCGGGACGACGCGCCGGCGGCCGTGGCGGCGGAGGAACTGCGGGACTCGTTCCACCCGGACGGCCGGTTCCTCGGCGGGCACGGGCAGCCGCCCCGGCCGTGGCGGGTGGCCGAGGACGGCGCCGGCACGCCGGAGGAGGTCCGGGCGGCACTGGCGGGCGGGGTGTCCGTGCTGCACCTGGGTTGTCGCGCGGTGTCGGACGTCGACGCGCCGGACCGGTCCCGGGTCACGCTGCACGACGGCAAGCCGTTCGAGCTCGGGCCGCTCGACGCGGACCTGGTCACGCTGACCGGTCACGCGTCCACCGACGGGTCCCACGACGACGCCCGGACCCTGCCCGCCGCGTTCCTCGCGCTGGGTGCCCGGTCCGTGCTGGCGACCCGGTGGCCCGCCCCGACCGCGCACCTCGTGCACCTGGTGCACCAGCACTGGAAGGACTCCCCCGGCACCGCCCTGCGCACCGCCCAGCTGCGGGTGCTGGACCCGGCCTTCGACCGGTCGACCCTGCCGCCGCACCTGCACGACATGGTGCCGCCGGATCCGGCCGAGATCGAGCACTGGGCCGCGCTCGCGCACTTCGGGCGGTGAGCGGTGAGTCCACAAAGGACAGGACGGGGCAGCCGTCCGTCAGACAGGGGTGTGGTGGAGAACGTGCTGTGGGCGCTCGCGGTGGCGCTCGCCGTCGCCTTACTGGTCACCGCGGGCACGTGGCCGATCGCCGTCCGGCGCCGGCGCGAGCACGCGGCGCTGGTGCGCGACGCCGTGGCCCGCATGTGCGCGCAGGACCGGCCCACACGGTTGTGCCGGCTCGCCCGGGACGTCGTGGAGGTGCTCGTGCGCCAGGACCAGGGCGCGGAGGTGCTCGGGCGCACGCCGGACGCGGACGTCGACCGGCTGGTGAACCGCGCCGAGGACGCGGCACTGCTGGTGTCCGCCGAGGCCGTCAGCGCCCCGCACCCGTTGGGGCGCAAGCAGAAGCGGCCGGACGACAGCACGTGGCAGGTGGCCGGGAAGGTGCCGCGCGTCGCCGACCACGATGAACTGACCGACCTGTGCGCACGAATGCGCGGGACAGCTCGACGCCGCATCGCGCGCGCCCGGCTGGTGCTGGCCCAGGCCGAACGGGTCACCGAGGACGAGCAGTGCCGGGAACGGCTGCGCGTCGCGTTCGAGCACGCCGACGAGCAGGTGCGGGCCGCCGGCGACCTCGCCGACGCGGGTGACGTGCTCGCCGCGCTGCGGGCGCTGACACGGGTGGAACTGCCGGTGCCCGAGGACGGCGTGCCCGGCCAGGCCGACACACCGGACCTGCGCGCGCAGGTCAACGCCCTGGCGCGGCTGGCGTTGCGACACCTGGCGGCGGTCGCGGCGCACCGGGGCGGCCGGCTGGTCACCGGAGCCGAGGAGGGGTCGTGAGCGACGACGAGGAGCTCGTCTACCGGCGGCGCGAGCGGCTGGCGGACCGGTGGCGCGGGCGGCGGGACGGCCGCCGGCGGCACCCCGCGTACAGCGACCTCGTGGCGATGGCAGACGACGAGCGCATGATCACCGCGCCGCACCCCGAGAGCCTGATCCGGCAGTCCCTGCGGCGCATGGAGACGGAGCTGGTGCGCTTCGAGGCGCGCACCGCCGGCGACCGCGCGACCCTGGCCCGGCTGCGCTCGGAACTGGCCGCCGCCGCGGTCGGGCTGGAACGCGGGACCGCCGCCGTCGCCCGCGCCGAGGCCGAGCTGGACGAAGCCGAGCTGCGCCCCCGCAACCACACCGAACTGCTGCCGGAGAACCGGGCCGTGCTGCTGAGCCGGCGCGACGAGATGCGCAACCGGCGCATCGCGGCGGCCCGCGGCGAGGAGGCCGCCCAGTTCGCCGCGCTCAACGCCCTCGCCGCGCGGATCGAGGCGGTCAAGGAGCAGATCCGCACCGAGTTCGTCCTGGCCCAGAACCGGGCGCGGTGGGAGGGCGCGCACTGCGCCGTCCGGGTCGCCGCCTACTGGGAGCACGTCGTGCTGGTGCACCCGGAGGGCACGTACCTGACGCCGCTGCTGCGGTTCGCGGCCCAGGAGCTGCCGTCGTGGGTGACCACGCCGCCCGACGCCGACCCCGCCGACCTGGGGCGCGGGCCGTTCGAGTCGCACCGGGTGGCCCAGCGGCTGGAGACACCGCCCCGCCTGGACCGCCGCCGACGCCGCACCGGACGCCTATACCGCGCCGACCACGCTGATCTCGTCGATCACCCCGACCGCGCCGACCACGTCGACGGCGCCGATCACCCCGACCGCGCCGGGAGCGTGGACACCGAGGAAGTCGAGGGCACCGCATGAAGTCGCTGCCGATGCTGCGGGCTTCGCTCGCCCTGCGCCGGGTCCGCGCCCGCCTGCCGCACCTGCGGGCCACCCGGGACCCGGAACTGGACCTCACCACTGTGCGCGACCGGCTCGACGAGATGCTAGACCGGGTCACCCCGACCACCGCGTGGCAGGCCGGCCGCCTCCTGGAGTCCTTTGTGGACACCCACGTAGCCGATTGGCTGGCCAGGGCCAAGGTGCACCACGAGACCCTCGCCGCCGAACTGGACCTGCTCGCCGTCCGGGTCACCGAGGTCCGCGAGCTGTACCAGGTGCACCACGAGGACCAGACCGGCGTGCTGGACGACCTGGAGGGCGCGGTGTCGCACGCGCTGGAGCGGGTCAGCGACCCCGACGCGCCCTACTACGAGCCCGAACCCCGCAAGCAGCGCAGAGGGGGCAACCGATGACCGCACCGCGGACCCCGGGCGTGGTCCGGCGCCGGCCGGTGATCCACGGCGACCCGTCGCAGATCGTCGGTCCGCCGTGGACCGCCGGGCTGTACTACTTCGTCCTGCTCGCCGCCGCCGGCGTGGACGTCGTGACCTTCCACCAGGTGCTGATGGCGGCCGTGGACGAGAAGGAGCTGTTCCTCTGGGTCATGGTCGTCGGGTTCACCGTGGTGTGCCTGGCCCTGTCCCACACGGTCGGCCAGCAGGCCAGGCAGGGCGTCGCCACCCGGCACGTCGTCGGCGCGCGCACGGCCGCGCTGCTGTGCCTGGCGGGCTGGCTGGCGCTGGGCGTGGCGGCGTTCGTGTTCCGGTGGAACTACGCGGGCACGGACGCCGGCTCCTCGATCTCCATCGTCATCGAGGGGCAGGAGACGACCGGCGGCGCCGAGGCCGACGCGCAGGAGCGGCACCTGTCCGCCCTGCTGTTCCTGTCCCTGTACGTGGCCACCGGGCTGGTGTCGGGCGTCGCCGGGTACCTGCGGCACAACCCCGCCGCCCGCCAGTACGCCCGCGCGCTGGCCCGGCGGTCGAAGGCGGCGGCCAAGCAGGCCCGGATCCAGTCCAAGCTCGCCGCCGCGACGGAGCTGGGCGAGGCGATCGACCGGGCCCGGCGGCAGCGCGAGGCCGACTGGGCCGCGCTGGAGGTGCGCTGCCGGGCGGCGGCGGACCGGTTGAAGGACGAGACCAGGTTGGCGCTGCTGGAGAAGGTCGGCCCGCCCGCGCTGCCGGGACCCGCGACGACCGACCGGCGTGCCGAGGGAGAGGACCCACGATGACCCACCGCCGAACCCGTCGTGTCGTGACGGGCTGCCTGGTGCTGGCGGCGCTCGCCGCGTGCTCCACGGCGTCACCACCCGCGCCCCGGCTGCCGGCGGGGTGCCCGGTCGACGCCGGGCAGGCGTTGACGCTCGTCGTCGGCGCCCGCATGGGCAGCCCGCGGCCGACGCTGCCCGGCGAGGTCGAGGGCCTGGTGGAGGTGGCCGCCCGCAGCGAGCGGAAGGTTCAGGTGGTCCGCGTGGACGGGCAGCCGACCGTGGCGCTGGCCGCGGACGTCCGGATCACCGGCAAGAACGAGACCCAGCGCGAGAAGCAGGTCAGCGAGCTGGTGGGCAAGGTCAAGGCGTTCGTCGAGCAGCTGGAGCCCAAGCAGGCGGAGGCCGACGTGCTCGGGGCGCTGGCCGAGGCGGCGCGGGTGACCCCGGAGGGCGGGACGGTCGTGCTGGTCGACTCGGGCCTGGCGACCGCCGGCGCGGTGTCGTTCCGCGAGGAGGGCATGTGGGGTGCGAACCCGGGTGAGGTGGCGGCTTTCCTGGCCGCCCAGCGGTTGTTGCCGGGGTTGACCGGGCGGTCGGTGCTGCTGGTCGGGCTCGGCGGGACCGCCGATCCGCAGCCGGCGCTCAACGAGGACCTGCGGGGGCGGGTCGGGAAGCTGTGGCGCGAGGTGGTGACCAAGGCGGGGGCGACGTGCTCGGGTGAGCTGGCGATCCCCTCGCGGCGGGACGCGTTCCCGACGACCGTGCCGGTGACCGTGGTGAAGCTGCCGGAGGAGCCCAAGCCGGTGCCGTGCGGGACGACGAAGCTGGAGGACAGCGGGTCGGTCGGGTTCGTGCCGGACACGGCGGACCTGCGCGACCCCGCGGCGGCGGACCGGACGCTCCAGTCGCTGGCCGGCGTGGTCGCGGGCGGGGCGCAGCGGGTGACCCTGGTCGGCAACACCGCCGGTGGAGGGCCTGCGGCGGGGCACGTCGAGCTGTCCACGCGGCGGGCGGAGGCGGTGAAGTCGATCCTGGTGCGGTTGGGCGTGCCGGCGGACCGGATCGCGACCCGCGGCGACGGCAACAGCGGGCCGTACCACGAGAACGACCTCGGGCCGGACGGCGTGCTCATCCCGGCGGCGGCGGCCCGCAACCGGTCGGTGGTGGTGGAGCTGTCGTGCCCGCAGTGAGGACGGCATGACGGCACCGGACGCCGGGACCGAGCTCGACCCGGGGCGGGTGCGGCCGGACCACGAGCCCGACACCGAGCTCGACCCCGGCCGCACCGCCGTCGGGACCGGGTGGGCGCGGGTGCTGCCCGCCGGGTTGGCTCAGCGGTTCGAGGTGGTGCGGGACCTCACCGGGTCGGGGCGGCAGGGGGACGTCTACCTGGTCCGGGTGCGGGACACCGACGAGCAGCTGGTGCTCAAGGCGCACCGGCCGGGGTGGCGGCTGGACGAGCGGGTCGTGGACCTGCTCGTGCACGGCCGTCCCAGCCGGCACGTCGTGGCCGTGCACGAGGTCGGCGAGGAGGACGGCCGCTGGTACGAGGTCATGGAGCACCTCGCCGGCGGCACGCTGGCCGAGTGGCGACGGCGACATCCGGCCGGTGTGGACAGCGCGGTGCTGGTGGAGGTGGTGCGACAGCTCGCCGAAGGGCTGGACGCGCTGCACCGGGCCGGGGTGGTGCACCGGGACGTGAAGCCCGCCAACCTGTTGATCCGCGCGCTGGACCCGCTGGAGCTGGTGATCGCCGACCTGGGGATCAGCCGGCACCTGCCGGACGGCGAGGACTTCACCGCGGCCAACGAAGTCGGCACCGTGCCCTACGTGCCACCGGAGTTCATCAGCGGCGGCCGGATCGTGCCCGCGTTCGACTGGTGGTCCCTGGGCGTGACCGTGCTCGAGCTGGCCACCGGGCACCGCCTGTTCGAGGGCGTGGACGACGTGCGGGTCCTGCGCGCCCGGATCGGCACCCGCCCGATCCGGGTGGACGTCGCCGACGACCGGGTCCGGCTGCTGTGCTCGGGCCTGCTCGCGATGGCCCCGGAGGACCGGTGGGGTTCCGCCCAGGTCGCCGAGTGGCTGGCGGGCGGGTCGCCGCCGATCGCGGCGGTACCCGTGACGACCGCCGAAGAGGCCACCGAACCGTACGTCTACCTGGGCGAGGAGTACCGGGCGCGGGACCTGCTCGCGGCCACCATGACGGAGAACTGGGGCGTCTCGCGGGCGTGGCTGTTCGGCGACGACCCCAAACCGCTGCGCCGGCTGCACGAGTGGCTGGAGCAGTTCCCCGGACTCCCCGAGCGGCGCCGGCCGGGTCGCCGGGAGACCGAGGACGTCAAGCTGCTGCACGAGTTGCGGGCCGTCGACCCGACGCACCCGCCCTGGTACCGGGGCTGGAACATCACCCCCGCCCGGCTGCCCGAGCTGGCCGACGAGGCCGTGCGGGGCGTCGGCGCGGCCGGCGAGGTCGTCCACGACCTGTGGCGGGCGGACCTGCTGCCGCTGCTGGCCACCGGCAGGCCCGCGTCCGGGGCGGGTGGCGGTGACGGGCTGGCCGGTGTGCGGGAGCGGTGGCACCGCGCGGAAGCCGAGTCGCGGACGCTCGCGGCGGCCGTGCCCGACGCCGGCGCGCGCGCCGAGGTGCAGCGCGTCCTGCGGCAGGACCGGACCTACGCGCTGTCGCTCGCCCTGCTGGCCGCCACCGCGACCGGCGCGCACCGCCTGGCCCTGCGTCGCACGTTGGACGAACAGGACCGCGAGCTTCGGCTGCCGTGGTTCTCCGACCTGGTCGCGCGCGCCGAGTACCAGTGGATCGCCTTCGCCCTCATCCCGCACGCCACGCGCGAGTCGGCGCGGATCGAGGCCGAGCGGGCGCAACGGGAGGCGTACGAGAAGTGGATAGCGCGCACCGAGCGGCAGCGGGAGTGGTCGCGGCGGCAGAACCGGCCGCAGGCGCTGGGGTACGCGGCCACGGGGGTCGCGGCGGTCGCGGTGGCGTTGTTCGCCCTGGTGGGGTTCAGCGACGTGGCCGGGGTCGCGTCGGATGCGCAGGTGCTGGACGCGTGGTTCGCGGTGGTGGCCGCGCTCGCCGTGGTCACGGTGGCGGAGTCGCTGCTGGCGTGGGACGCCGGCGGCCGGTTCCACCCGGCCTACTCGTTCCTGGGTGCGGGGGCGATGGCGTTGGGGCGGGTGGCGCGCGGGTTGATCGCGCGGCGGATCGCGGTACCGGTGGTGCTGGCGTTCCTGGCGGTTCTGGGGCTGGTGACGGTGGTGCGGCCGGTGGTGGCGCCCGCTGTGGTGGC
Source organism: Saccharothrix variisporea (assembly GCF_003634995.1). Lineage (GTDB taxonomy): Bacteria > Actinomycetota > Actinomycetes > Mycobacteriales > Pseudonocardiaceae > Actinosynnema > Actinosynnema variisporeum. The sequence continues at coordinate 4,618,787 of NZ_RBXR01000001.1, forward strand.
GGCGGTGACCGTGGCGTGGGCGGTGCAGCGGCACCTGGCCTGGCGCGCGCAGGACCGGCGGGAACGGGACCTCGTGGCCGACGCCCGGTCGGTCCGTCAGTAGTCGGCGAGGGAGGAAGCGATGAGTTCAGGTGGGATCGTCCTCGCGCCGCTCGCGGTGCCCGTCGTGGCAGCGGGAGCGGTCGTGGTCGCGGGCGCCGTCGCGGTGGGCGCGGTCGCGGTGCTCGCGGCTCGGGCCGCCAACGCCGCCATCGAGGGCTCGGTGCGCGCCCTCGGGAACTACGGCGAGAAGCTGGAGGCGGAGGTCGCCGGGCTGGAAGCGGCGGCGGCCGACGCCCGCCGCTGGGAGGTGGCCGCCGCCGACGTCGTCGCCGTGAACGCCCGCATCCGCCTGCTGCGCGAACGGGCCGCCGGCACGACCGTGGACGTCCCGGCCCCGCTGCGGCTGGGCGCGAGCCGCGACCCCGTCGAGCTGGGCCGCTGGGTCGGCGAGGTCCAGGTGGAGCTCGCCCGCGCCCAGGAAGCCCTGGACGCCTTGGTGCCGCTGCCGGAGCTCGTCATCGAGAAGTCCACCGTGGACACGCGGATGGCCGACGCCCTGGCGAGCCACCGGGAGGCGTTGCGCCGCCGGTACGCCACGGCGGTCGCCGCCGCGCCCGAGCCGGTCTCCCCCGGCGCGGTGGAACGGGTCCTCGCCCTGCTCGACCCGGACGCGAGCACCGACGAGCGGTCCGCCGCGCTGTCCGCCGCCGCCCTGGTCACCGCCCACCCGCACGAGCAGGACGTCTACCTGGCCGCCCTGCGCCGCCGGATCACCGCCGAGATCAACCCGGCGGTCGCACGCCGGAGGCTGGCCGCGAGCTGGGTCGAGGCCCTGGAAGGCGACCCGCTGGGCGAGGTCCTGGCCGGTGCGCGACCGCCCGCCGGCCTCGAAGGCACCGCAGACGAGCTGCGCGCGGTCGTGGCCGGGACCCGCGACCTCACCGCCCGGCTGCGCGCGGACGCGGTCCGGCTGGTGGAGTGGGCCGAGGAGACCGCTCAGCGGGCCTTCGTGTGCGAGCTGGTCAAGCACCACCTCACCGACCTGGGCTACCAGGTGGAGGACACCTTCGAGGTGCGCCACTCCGCCGGCCTGCGGCTGACCCGCGCCGACTGGTCCGGCGAGCACGTCGCCGACGTGTGGGTGGACGCGCACGCCACCGTCCACGGCCAGGTGCTGCGCGAGGTCGCGGGCGCCGGCGACGACGCCCGGATCACCGACCGGGAGCGCTGCGACACGTTCGCCGACGACCTGGAGGCGGTGGCCGGCCGGGTGCCACAGGCCCAGGTGGTGGTGGACCGCACCGCCGCCCTGCCGGTCCGCACCGCCACCGACGCCACGACCGCGACCGGGCAGCAGCAGAAGAGGCGGGCGCGATGACCGACACCGCCCAGCGCTCCGGCCGGTTCCTGCCCGAGTTCCCGGCGTTCGTCAACGAGATCGCCGGGACGCTGGCCGTGCACGCCCAGTACGTGCTGCACGGCAACCTGCGCGACCAGTTCCTGGTCACCCCGCCCGGCGGGCACCCGGAGATCCTCACCCTGCTGCCCCTGCTGTGGCGGGCGTTGCGCCCCTTGGGTTTCGAGGCGCTGATCACCTACGACCAGGTGGACGGCGTGGGCGTGTTCCCGCCCGAACCGGCCGCCCTCCAAGCCGCCGAACGGGTGCTGGGCGCCCGCGTGGTCGGGCGGCGGCCGTCGCTGGAACGCCTGCGCGTCCACCTGGCCAAGGCGGTCGGCGTGCCCGAGCAGCCGCCGCTGGAGAGCGAGGGGTCGCCCGCCGAGCGACCCCCGGTCGCCCGGCCCGCCGCCCGGGTCGCCGTGGTGGTGGACCACGCCTCCCGACTGACCCGCGTGCCCGGCCAGCTCGACCAGAACGAGCGGGACTTCTTCCTGTACTGCCGCAAGCTCGCGCTCACCGCGCCCCCGCTGTCCTTCGGCGGCGACCGGCCGGCCGAGCTGCACAACCCGGTGCTGTGGCTGGTCGAGGGCGAACGCGACCTGCCCGCCTGGCTCACCGCGGGCGTCGAGGCGTTCCGCACGGTCGCCGTGGGCCTGCCGACCCTGGACAACCGGCTGGACATGGCCCGCCTGCTGGTGCCCGTGTTCCCAGCGTCCACATCGGACAGCCCGACCCGGATCGAGCCCGCCGAGGAGTTCGCCAACCGGACCGAGGGCCTGACCCTGGAGTCCATGCTGCGCATCGCCCGGCTGGCCCGCGACCGCGGGCTGGGCCTGGACCGCATCGCCGACGCCACCCGCGTCTACAAGCTGGGCGTGGACGACAACCTGTGGCGGCGCGGCAGCGTGCGGGCGCAGATCACCAAGGGCGAGCAGGTGATCTCCGGCCTGGTCAAGGGGCAGGAGCGGGCGGTCGCCAAGACGCTGGACATCCTCAAGCGGGCCGCGCTGGGCCTGTCCGGGGCGCAGGCGAGCACACCGGGGTCGCGGCCGCGCGGGGTGCTGTTCTTCGCCGGGCCCACCGGCGTCGGCAAGACCGAACTGGCCAAGCAGGTCGCCGAGGTGCTGTTCGGCGACGCCCAGGCCTACCTGCGGTTCGACATGAGCGAGTTCGCCGCCGAGCAGGCCGCCGACCGGCTCATCGGCGCGCCGCCGGGGTACGTCGGGTTCGAGGCGGGCGGCGAGCTGACCGGGGCGGTGCGGAGGCGGCCGTTCCAGGTGGTGCTGTTCGACGAGATCGAGAAGGCGCACCCGCTGGTGCTGGACAAGTTCCTGCAGATCCTGGAGGACGGCCGGCTCACCGACGGGCAGGGCGTGACCACGTACTTCTCCGAGTGCGTGCTGATCTTCACGTCCAACCTGGGCATCATCGTCACCGACCCGGACACCGGTGCCCGGCGGCGGATCGTGGACCCCGGCATGCCGTACGCGGAGCTGGAGGCCAAGGTCAAGGCCGCCATCCGGGACCACTTCACCACCAAGCTGGCCCGCCCGGAGCTGCTCAACCGCTTCGGCGACAACATCGTGGTGTTCGACTTCATCAGCCCCGCCACGGCGGCCGGGATCTTCGGCGCGCAGCTGGACAACATCGCCGCCCGCGTCCACTCGGAACTGGGGCTGTCCCTGGAGTTCACCGACGCCGCCCGCGCGCAGCTGGCCGCCGCGTGCACCGCCGACCTGGAGAACGGGGGCCGCGGCATCGGCAACCTGCTGGAGAGCAACCTGGTCAACCCGCTGGCCCGGGTGCTGTTCGACGAGGACGTGCAGCCGGGCGCGCGGGTCCTGGTCACCGGGCTGCACGCCGGGGAGCAGGGTCCGGTGCTGTCGGCCCGGGTGGGTGCGCCGTGAGCAAGAAGTGCCCGGTCGACCCGGACGAGGTGTTCGACGACGCGGAAACCCTGTGCCGGGTGCACGTCCGGCCGCTGGTGGTCGTCGCGGACGAACCCCCGGTGGTGGCGGTGCCCGCCGAGGGGGGCGAGCAGCGCGAACCGTGGTCGATCGACGTGTGCTGGCACTGCGGCACGCCCTCGCCGCACCCGGACAACCGGGCGTGCCTGCGCCCGGACTGCCGCCGCTCGCTGACCCCGCCCGCGCTGCACGTCCGGTTCCGCGACGGCGAGGTCGAGCTGGATCCCGGCGAACGCGTCGAACTGGGCCGCCACGGACCGCACGGCCGGACGTTCCGGGACTTCCCCAACGTCTCCCGCCGGCACGCCGTGCTCGGGGTGGACGCCGACGGGCGGGCGTGGGTGGAACCGCTGCGCACCCCCAACGGCACCTTCCTCAACGGGACGGAACTGCCCGAGTCGGTCGGCCGGACGCTGCTGTCCGGCGACACCGTCCGGCTCGCCCGGCACGCCGAGGGCACCGTCACCCTCTACGACCGCACGAGCGGAGGCGCCCGGTGAGCGTCCTGTCCCCCTGGCGGCGGGCGCGCACGCCGGCCGCCGAACTCCCCCGGCCCGTCGTCGAACCCCGCACCCCCGCCGCCCTGCTCATCGCCCAGGCCGAGGCCCAAGCCCAGAAGGACGCCCAGCGGCACGTGCGGGACAGCTGGTCGTTCGGCGGACCGGACGAAGGGCCGTCCGAGGCGTTCGACCCCGAGTACGTGGTAGCCCTGCGGCGGCTGTGCGACGCGGCCGTCCAGTCGGCGCTGGAACGGCACGCCATCACCCGCGACCGGACCGCCCACCTCCGGGCGCAGGCCGAGGAGGCGGACCGGCTGATGGTCGCCGCCCGGTCGCAGATGGACCGGCTCGCCGCCGACACCGCCCGGCGCGAGACGGCGGCCGAGACGCCCGAAGCGCCCGAGGACCGGGTGCCCGACGACGACCCGGTGTGGGAGGGCGAGACCGTCGCGCTGCCGGCGGTGTGGCGGTTGGTGATCATGCTGGGGCTCGTGGTCGCCCAGGTTCCGGTGCACTACCTGGTGTTCCGGCACTTCCTGGCCGGGCGGGTGGAGGCCGGCGCGATCTGGGCGGTGTGCGCGTCGATGGCGGTGTTCCTGGTGGCCGGGCCGCACGTGACCGCGTTGCTGGTGCGGGCGCGGCAGGCCACCGGCACCGAGCGCCGGCTGACCCTGGTCGTGTGGGTGACCGGCGTGTTCTGGGCGCTGGTGGTGGCGGTGATGGGGTTGTTGTGCGGGTCGGTGCTGGAGCTGGAACGCGACCAGCTCGTCCCGTTGAACCTGACCGCCACCACGGTGGTGTTGATGTTCGTGGGCGGGCTCGTGGTGGCGGGGGCGTTGGCGTTCATGCTGGGACTGTCGCGGCGGCACCCGTTCCAGGAGGCGTACGCCCGGCACCGGAGGCGGCGCGACGAGGCCGAGGCGGCGCGGCGGGCGCTGGTGGACCGGCTCAACCCCGAGCAGACCGACGGTGAGGGACCCGAGGCGCTGGTGCGGGCGGTGCGGGCGGCGTACGCGGCGGCGGAGGAGGCGTACTTCGCGGCGCTGACCCAGGCGGTCGGCGACCCGAGCTTCACCGAGGCAGTGCAGCACCGGCGCGGGTTGCGACTTTGAGCGCGTTGCGGGTGAGCCGGACGCATTTCCCCGTCACCGCGCTCGGTCCGGGCACCCGGCTGGGCGTGTGGGTGCAGGGGTGTTCGTTGGCGTGCAAGGGGTGCATGTCCCAGGACACGTGGGACCCGGACGGCGGCGTGGCGGTCGAGGTCGGGGACCTGGTGGCGTTGTGGCGGGAGGCGGTGGCGCGGGGCGCGGAGGGGCTGACCGTCAGCGGCGGCGAACCCCTCCAGCAGGCGGGAGCGCTGCGCGAGTTCCTCGCCGCCGTGCACGCCGAACGGGACGACCAGGACGTCCTCGTCTACACCGGTTACGACGAACCCGAATTCGACGACAACCGCAGGAATGCGGTCGAATTCGCCGACGTGCTGGTCACCGGGCGTTTCGACATCCGCCGGCCGACGGCGTTGATCTGGCGCGGATCGGCGAACCAGCGGATGGTCGTGCGGACCGAGCTCGGCCGGCGCAAGTACGCCCGGTTCCTCGACCACGAACCCGAGCGGGCACCCCTCCAGGTACGGGCCGACGAGAGCGGGATCTGGCTCATCGGCACGCCTCGCCAGGGCGGACTGGCCGGGCTGGAACGCGGGTTGAGGGCGAGCGGGCTACCGGTCGAGAGCGCGAGCTGGCGGTTGAGACCACCGGGCCAGAGCGGTTGAGAAGACAGTTGAAAGGCCATTTCATCTAGTTACTTCTCATGATTTCCTGAACGGTTCATGGATGTGCTCCCAAAGCGCTCCTAGCTTCGTGTGCATCGAATTCCGATGTGCACGGGGAGAGCACCATGGACGTTCGGGAATTGGCTCGGCGGGGCGAGTTGGCGGACTACGCGGCCACCGCGACCGGGGAAGAGCGGCGGCGGTTGCGGGCCGAGACGTACGCGCTCGTGCAGCCCGTCGTGTTCCACCAGCTGACCCGCCGGCTCGAGCTCAACCGGGGCCACCGGGCGTGCGCGGTCGGGGTGTCCCGGCTGGACGACCCCTGCCTGGACCGGTTCCACGACGACATGGACGCGGTGCTGGACGACGTCTTCCGCAACGCCCGCCTGCCCGTCCACAACCTGGAGGGCTGGGTCAGCCGCCGGCTCACCCTCGCCACCGTCAACGGCTACCGCCGCCGGCGCGGCGAGCGCGGGGCGTTGCAGCGCCCCAGGGTGCCGCGGTGGCTGGCCGGCCGGCTCGGCGACGACCCGGTGCTGACCGCGCTCGCCGTGGACGTGCTGGAGTTCGTCGGCAACGACGCCGGCGCCGGTCCCCGGGTGTGGCCGACGCAGCGGTGGGCGGAGCGCCGGGAGGGCGTCGACCCCGAGGTCGCGCACCGGGCCGTGCTGCGCGACCTGGACACCGTGCTCACCGCCATGCGCGCCAAGCCGGCCTGGTACCAGGCGTACGTGGAGCGCCCGCTGGGCCGCAAACCGCACGCGGCGGTCCCGCTGGGCCCCGACGACGTCGTCGTGCCGGCGGACGACGGGCTGCTGGTGGAGCTGGCGGGGCTGGCCGTGGACACCATCGAGGACCGGGTGGCGCGCGGCGAGAACCCGCGGCACGCCGTGGCGGACGTGGTGACGGCCGTGTTCGGTCCCGTCGCGGTGTCCGCCGTCGACCGGGTTCTGGCGGTGCTGGGAACGCACGGCTGAGCCGTCCGTCAGAGGAGTGCAGGGACGGCGTGCACGAGGAGGGCTGATGGGGATCGAGGACGTCCTCGCGCGGTGCCGGGCGACGGTCGACCGGGTGGCCGGCGGCGGTGCGGGCGGGCTGAGCGGGACGAGCGGTGTGGGCGGTGCCGAGCTGTCCTCGTTCGTCGTCGACCTGACGGGCCTGCCGGCCGACCACCCGGAGCGCAGCCGGCTCGCGGTCACCATGGTCATGGCGCTGACCAAGGGCGGCGGCTTCGCGCCGGTCGAGGTGGCCGGCCACCTGGACGACCTGCTCGGGCTGGTGGACCACGTGCCCGCCACGCTCGCCGTCTGGCCACAGGTGCGCGCCTCGGCCCGGGCGCAGAGCCTGATGCACGCCGCCGCCAACGACCTCCCGATCGACCTCGCCGCCGCGGAGCGGGAGCTGGTCGAACTGGAGGAGCGCATGTGGGACGTGCCCGCGGTCAAGCTCGTGGTCGAGGGCGCCAAGCGGGTCGTCGTGATGATCGCCGCCGGGCGGGTGGGTGACGAGCGGGCGATGGGCAAGGCGTTCGACGCCCTCCACCCGTGGCTCGACCGGATGGGCGACGACCCGAACGCGACCACCATGCGCTCCCTCGGCGACACGGCCCAGCGGGCCATGGCGGCGCAGCGGGCCGGCGACCTGGACGAGGCGATCCGGCTGATCGGCGAGATGAAGGCGGCCGCCGCCAACCTGCCCGCCGAGGTGCGGCAGGTGTTCGCGGGGGCGTTCGACGACTTCGACGCGTTCTCGACCGCGACGCGGGGCGGCGCGCCGGAGGGCGGCGGCCCGGTGGAGGACGCGGAGCGGGCCGTGCGGTCGCTGGACGACCAGGGCGCCCCGGTCCAGGAACGGGTGAAGGCCCGGCTGATCTTGTTCGCCGCCTTGACGCGCGGCGGCGAGGAGACCGACCTGACCCGCATCGACGCCGCGGTGGACCACCTGCGCACGGCGCTGGGCCTGGGTCCGGACCGGTCGCAGCTGGAGTTCGTGCTGACCGGGCTGGCCGTGGCGCTGTTCCGGCGGTCCGAGATCTCCGGCTCGACCGAGGGGCTGGACGAGGCCGAGCAGCACCTCGTGCGGGCGCTGGACCTGATGGGCGGCCCGCAGCACCCGCAGTGGGCGCTGGCCAGTGGGCTGCTGTCGAACATCCGGCAGCGGCTGGGCGACCTGGCGGGCGCGGGCGAGTTCGGGCGGGCGGCGCAGCGCAGCTACGCGTGGCGGGCGCTGCTGGAGCCCGACCCGGCCGAGGCCCGGGTCGCGATCCGGGACGCCGTGCGCGACGCGACCGAGCTGGCCCGGACGTGCCTGCGGGCCAACAACATCGCCGACGCGCTGCGGGCGCTGGACACCTGCCGCGGGCTGATGCTGTTCGCGGAGGTGGAGCTGCGGGACGTGCCGGCGAAGCTGGTGGCGGCGGGCCGGGCGGACCTGGCGGGCCGGTGGGTGCGGGAGGGCCGCGACTCGGAGGGCCTGCGGCGGGAGGTGGTGGCCGCGCTGGTGGACGCCGGGGCCACGCGCAACCTGCTCGACCCGCCCGACCTCGCCGAGGTCCGCCGCGCGCTGGCCGACGCCGACGCGGACGCCCTGGTCTACCTGCTGCCCGGGGACGGCGTGACGCCCGGTGCGGCCGTGATCGCGCCCCGCACGGGCAACCCGGCGTACATGGTGCTGCCGCACCTCGTGGTCGAGGGTGACGCGGACGTCGAGCGCTACCTGGAGGCGCTGGCCCACCGCTCCCGCGAGGCCGAGGGCGCCACCCGCGAGATCGCGCCGGACGGCGGCGGGTCGTTCGGCGACAGCGTCGCGGCGCTGTGCGACTGGGCGTGGCGGGCGGCGATGGGACCGCTGCTGGAGCGGTACTTCGCGCGGACCGCCGCCGGGCGGGTGCCGCGGGTCGTGCTCGTGCCGATGGGTGACCTGGCCCGGGTCCCGTGGCAGGCCGCGCGGCGCGCGGACGGCACCTACGCGGTGCAGCTCGCCGCGTTCTCGCAGGCCGTGTCGGCCCGGCTGTTCTGCGACAACGCCGCCCGGCGGCCGGTGTCGCCCGGCTCGACGGGACTGGTCGTGGGCGACCCGGACACCGCGGGCGCGGCCGTCCCGCTGGACGCGGCACGGGTGGAGGCGCACGCCATCCGGCAGTCCTTCTACCGCAGCGCGCGGTACGTCGGCCGCCGCCCGGACGGCTCGACCAGCCCGTCCGGCCGGGGCACCGCCGCCGAGGTCCGCGAGTGGCTCGCCGACACCGCGCCGCAGGCGGGCACCACCCTGCACCTGGCCTGCCACGGCTCCTACACCGCCAAGGACGGCAAGGTGAAGGCCGCGCTGCTGCTCGCGCCCGACGACGACGAGCCCGGCGAGCTGGACACCGACGAGATCGTGCGGGTCCTGCGGGCCGTGCCGGAGCGCCGGATCGGGCTGGTGGTCATGGCCGCCTGCCACACGGGCCGGTCCGTCCACGGCTACGACGAGGCCTACAGCCTGGGCACGGCGTTCCTCGCGGGCGGGGTGCGGACCGTGCTGTCGACGAACTGGGCCATCCCCGACCAGTCGACCTCGGCGCTGATGTACCTGTTCCACCACCACCTCCGGGTGGACGGCATGCCGCCGTGGCAGGCGTTGCGCGCGGCGCAGATGTGGATGCTCGACCCGGACCGGGTGCCGCCGCCGGGGATGCCCGAGCGGCTGCGGTCGGTGACCGCGGACCACGACCACGCGCACGTGGTGGCGTGGGCCGGTTTCGTGCACGGTGGCCAGTGAAGACCCGGAGGGAGCCCGGATGTCCTCGGTAGACGACGCCATCGCTCGGCTGCGCGCCGAAGCCGACGACCTGACCGGCGCCGCGCGCGTCGCGCCGCTGAGCCGGCTCGGCCAGGCGCTGCTGCAGCGGTTCCAGCAGAACGGCCTGAGCGCGCCGACCGCCCTGACCGACCTCAACGGCGCGGTGGAGGCGTTCGAGGAGGTGCTGGGGCACGTCGGCGAGCGCGACCCGCTGCGGGTCAACGTGCTGCTGCTGCTCGGTTTCGCGCTCAGCGCCCGGAACAACTACCTCACCGACGGCAAGGACATGGAGGCGTCGATCGGGCACCTGTCCGCGGCGCTGGAGCACGACGGCGTCCCGCCCGCGGCGGCGGCCGGCGCGCGGATGATGCTGGGCCAGCAGTACCTGGGGCGGGCCATGTCGCGGGTCGCGCTGGGGCAGTCGATGATGAGCATGCTGACCGCGGCGGCCAACCAGACCGAGATCCCCGACGTCGACCGCGCCGCCGCGTGCTTCCGGGCCGTGGTGGACGGGCCGCAGGTCAGCGACGACATGCGCGAGATGGCGCAGATGTCGCTGGAGATGACCGAGGCCGCGCGCGCGATGTTGGGCGGTTCGCCCGGTGGGTACGACCTGCAGAACCTGATGGGCGCGATGGCGAAGCTGCAGGAGATGCAGCAGAAGTTCGGTGCGGCGGCCAAGCCGGGGTACGGGGCGTTCAAGCCGCAGGACGTGTTCAGCTTCTCCGACGTGGGCAAGTGGGTGAACATGAACCCGCTGGACCACCCGGTCGCGGTGGTGGAGGGCGCGGTCGAGGAGCCTGCCGTCGAGGAGGCCGCCGCGGTCGAGGAGGTGGCCCGCGCGCGGCCGGTCGAGCCGGAACCCGAGCCCGAGCCCGTGGACGTGCGGGGCCTGCTGCGCAAGCGGTTGGGGTTGGCCGAACCGGTGTGGGCGTCCGCCGCCCGACTGCTGTCCGAAGTGGACGGTCCGGCGGTGGCGGTCGTGGACGACGCGGTCGCCCTGGCCGGCACGGTGGTCGACGAGGACGAGGACGCCGACGTGGTGGACTGGTTCCTGGTGGCCGTCACGCTGCACCTGCGCCACCGGCTCGACCCCGGCGGCGACGACCGGCGGGCCGGCGCGGAGGCCCTGCTCACCGCCGCCCGCAAGGCGTCCCCGGACCACCCGGCGCTGCCGGTGGTGCTGCGGTCGCTGGGCGCGTTCCTGGACGCCGACGAGCCGTGGGGCGGGGTGCTCGACGGGGTCGCGGCGGGGTTCGCCGGGCGGTTCGACGCGGTGCTGGCGGGCGGGGTGGTGACCGACCCGGAGGAGTGGGCGGACCTGCACGCGCTGCGGTGCGTGTGCCGGGCGGTGTGGGCGCTCGCCGAGGCGGGGCAGGCCGTGGACCGGCTGTCCCCCGGCTACCCGTGGCCCGGTCCGCTGAAGGCCGCCGTGCGCGCCAGGGCGTGAGCCGGTGTTCCTCGGGGGTGAGCCGGTGTTCATCGGGCGTGACGCCGAGATGGCGGTGCTGACCGGGCTGCTCGCGCGGGTCGCGGAACACCGGCCGGCGACGGTCGTGCTGGACGGCGAGGCCGGCGTGGGCAAGACGCGCCTGGTGGCGGAGTTCTCGGCGGCGGCGCGGGCGGCGGGCGCGGTCGTGCTGGCGGGCGGGTGCCTGGAACTGGCCGGCGGCGCGATCCCGTACGGGCCGCTGATCGAGGCGTTGCGCCGGTTCGCGCGGGAGCACGGCGAGGAGGAGGCGCGGCGGTTCGCGGGCCCGGCGTGGGCGGAGTTGTCGGGGCTCATCGCGGACTTCACCGGTGCGCCCGCCGCGCCCGCGCTCGGCGCGCAGACCCGCGTGTTCGGCGCGGTGTCGCGGTTGCTGGACCACATCGGCGAGCAGCAGCCGCTGGTGCTGGTGTTCGAGGACGTGCACTGGGCCGACACCGCGACCCTCGACCTCATCGCCTACCTGGCGCTGACCGGGACCGACCAGCGGCTGATGCTGCTGTGCAGCTACCGGTCCGGGCTGCGGCTGGGCCACCCGCTGCGCGCCCGCCTGGCCGAACCCGAGTTCACCCGCCGCACGCACCGGATCAGCCTGTCCCCCTTCACCGCCCGCGAGCTGCGCGCCTTCGTCGCGGCCCTGACCGGCGCGGACGTCAGCCCCGAGCGGGCCGACCGGTACTTCGCGCTGTCCGAGGGCAACCCGTACTTCACCGAGCAGCTCGTGGCCGCGGGGACCGGCGTGCCGGAGTCGATCTCCGACCTGATGCACGGCCGGCTGGCGCAGCTCGGCCCGGACGCGGCGCGGGTCGTGCGGGTGGCGGCGGTGGCCGGGCGGCGCGTCGGTGACGCCCTGCTGGCCCGGGTCGTCGGCCTGGACGAGACCGCGCTGGACGCCGCGCTCACCGAGTGCCTGGCGCACCGGGTGCTGGTCGAGGACCGGGTGGAGGAGTCCTACAGCTTCCAGCACGCCCTGCTGCGCGAGACCGCGTACGAGGCGGTCCGCCCGCGCGAACGGCGGCGGCTGCACGGGGCGCTGGCGGAGGCGCTGGCCGAGGAGGTGCGCGGCAACCCGCACGTGCTGCCCGAGCTGGCCTACCACTGGTTCGCGGCGGACCGGGTGCCCGAGGCGTTGCGCGCGGCGATCGGGGCGGGCGACCTGGCGGTGCGGGTGCGGGCGTTCCAGGAGGCGGAGGTCCAGTACCGGCGGGCGCTGGAGCTGTGGTCGCGACTGCCCGGGGGCGACCGGGACGAGCGGGTGCGGGTCCTGACGGCGGCGGCCGACGCGGCGCGCTGGGCCGGGCACCTGCGGCAGGCGGTGGCGTGGGCGGAGGAGGCCGTGGCCTGCGCCGGAGCGGCCGAGCCAGGCACCGCACAAGCCGGGCCAGGCACCGCACAAGCCGGGCCAGGCATCGCACAAGCCGGGCCAGGCATCGCACAAGCCGGGCCAGGCACCGCACAAGCCGAGCCGAGCGCCCCGCAAGCCGTGGCGGGCGCTGCGGAGGCGTGGCCGCCGGCCCCCGGTCACCATTCTCCCACGGGGGTACGACAGTTCGCCGGTGCCGCGTTGCTGGGCGAGTTGTACGAGCGGCTGGGCAGTTACCGGTGGGAGGCCGGGTTCGACGACGACGCCGTGGCCGCCTACCGCGCCGCCCGCCGGCTGCTGGAGGGCGCCCCGCCCAGTGCGGCCGGGTCGCGGGCGAGCGCCGCGCTGTCCACTGTGGACATCAAATGCGGCGACTACACCGCGGCGCTGGTGCTGGCCCGCGCCGCCGAGGACGAGGCGCGGGCGGCGGGTGCGACGGCCGAGGTGGGGCGGGCGAAGAACAGTTCCGGGCTGGCCCTGGCCCTGCTGGGCAAGCACGCCGAGGGCATCGCGGACCTGCGGGAGGCGTTGCGCATCGCCACCGCGGCCGACCACCTGGAGGACATGCTGCGCGCCTACGGCAACCTCGGCGTGTGCCTGGAACGCGCGGGGCGGGTGGCCGAGGCGGTCGAGGTCTTCCAGCAGGGGCTGGAGAAGAGCCGCGAGCTGGGCCTGCTGGGGGCGCGGCAGGCCGGGCTGCTGGCCAACAACGCGTGCGCCACGCTGTTCCTGCTGGGCCGGTGGGCCGAGGCGGACGTCCTGATCACCGAGGTGCTGCGGTACTACCCGGCGCGCGAGACCACGTTCCAGCGGCTCACCAAGGCCGAGATCGACCTGGCCACCGGCCGGTTCGACGACGCCGAGCAGCTGCTGGAGAGCGTCCGCACCCAGCCCAACGCGCAGCCCCGGTTCCTCAGCCCGCTCTACCGGTGCCTGGCCGAGCTGTCCGCCCACCGCGGCGACCCGCGGGCCGCGCTGGACACCGTGCGGCACGGCGTGAAGGCCATCGCGGCCGCCGAGGACCACTTGCTGGTGCTGCAACTGTGCGCGTTCGGCCTGCGGGTCGCCGCCGACGCGGGAACGCCCGCGGCGGACCTGGTCGAGTGGGCGCGCACGGCCGGCCGTGGCGCGGACGACGCCGAGTCCGCCGTCCTGGCCGCGCAGAGCGACGCCGAGCACCACCGGGCCGCCGGCCGCGACACGGCCGCCGAGTGGGCCGCGGTGGCTCGGGCGTGGCGTGAGCTGGACCGGCCCTACCCGCTGGCGTACGCGTTGTCCCGCTTGGCTTCCGCCGCCGCGCGGGACGGCGACCGGGCGGGCGCGTCGGCCGCCGCGGCGGAGGCGGCGGGCATCGCCGAACGCCTCGGGGCCGCGCCGCTGCTGGACGCGGTCACCCGCGTGGCCCGAGCCCACCGCCTGTCCCGCCGGGCCGAGCCGAAGGACGGGCTGCCGTTCCACCTCACCGCCCGCGAGCTGGAAGTGCTGCGCGAACTGGCCGGCGGCCTGACCAACCGGCAGATCGGGACCCGGCTGTCGATCACCAAGGAGACCGTCGGCACCCACCTGTCCAACGCCTACCGCAAGCTCGGCGTGGACAACAAGGTCTCCGCTCTGGCCAAGGCGCGCGACGCCGGCCTGCTCCGCTAGCTCAACCCGGGAGGACCCCATGTCCCGCAAGGCCCTGCTCATCGGCGCGCAGACCGGTGGCCTCACCGGCGTCGCCAACGACGTCGCCGCGATGGCGGACACCTTGGCGCGCTGGGGTTTCGACAGCACCCGGTGCGAAGACGAGAACGCGAGCCGCGCGGGCATCCTCGACGCCTACGAGCGGCTCATCGGCCAGGCCCGCCCGGACGACGCCGTGGTCGTCTACTACAGCGGCCACGGCGCGTACTCGCCCGACCCGGAACGCGGCCTGGGCACGCCCGGCCACCGGGTGCTCCAGCTCATCGAGCCGACCGACTTCACCGAGTCGACCGAGGAGGACTTCCGCGGCATCACCGCGTTGGAGCTGTCCGTGCTGCTGGCCCGGCTGACCGAGCGGACCCGCAACGTCACCGCGGTGCTGGACTGCTGCCACTCCGCGCACATGTCCCGCGACCGCGACCCGGTCGTCAAGAGCCGGTCGCGGCCGGTGCCGGAGCGGCTGATCCGGGCGCACCTGGACACCCTGAGGCGGGAGGGCCTGCCGGTGGACCTCCCCGCGACCGGCAACCCGCACGCGGTGCGGATCGTGGCGTGCGGACCGGAGCAACTGGCCGGCGAGGCGGCCAACGCGGACGGCGTGCGCATGGGCTACCTGACCGACGCGCTCACCCGGTCGCTGACCGAGCTGCGGGACAGCGGCCTGGCGGTGTCGTGGGCGACCGTCGTGGACCGGGTGCGGCAGCGGGTGCTGACCGCATGGCCGGCCCAACGGCCCGAGGTGGAGGGACCGGCGCGGCGGGTCGTGTTCGACACGGTCGAGACCGACCCGGTGGCCACGTTCCCGGTCAGCCCGGTGCGGGACAAGGTGCGCATCGCGGGCGCGCCGCTGCTCGGGGTGCGGCCGGGCGACGAGTTCGTGGTGATGCCCGACGACTCGCCGGAGGCCGACGACCGCCGCAAGCTCGGTGACGTCGTGGTCGCCCGGGTCGACGCCCAGGCCGCGTACGGGGTGCTCTCTACCGGGGCGCCGGTGCCGCTGGGCGCGCGAGCGCACCTGGTGCGGGCCGCGCTGCCCGCGCTGCCGGTGCGGATCACCGGGGACGACCCGCGGCTGGCGGCCGTGGCGCGGCTGGTCGAGCCGGTGCCGGTGGTGGAGGTGGTCCCGGACGCGGAGGTGCGGGTCGAGGCGGAACCGGGCGGGCTGGTCGTCCACGACACCATCGGCCCGCTGCACGCGCCGCAACCCCCGGACGCCGTGGTCGCCAACCTCAAGCGGGTGGCACAGGCGCGGGCACTGCGGCGGCTGACCGAGGACCCGTGGCTGGCGCTGGAGACGCCCGTGTCCATCGCGTTCGCGCGGGTGGACGACGGGGTCGCCGTGCCGCTGCCCCGGTCCGGGGCCGTCGTGCACTCGGGGCAGGCGATCTGCGTCGAGGTGCGCAACGAGGGGGCGTCCACGGTGTACGTGTCGCTGCTGGACATCGGCGTGTCCCACCAGATCTCCGTGCTCAACCCGTCCGCGCCCAGCGGCGTGCGCCTGGACCCCGGCCGGTCGTACACCTTCGGCGGCCACGACCACACCGGTCGGCTGGCCGGCCTGGCGGTGAGCTGGCCGACGTCCGTGCCGGCGGGCGAGCCCCGGCCGGAGACCATCGTGGTGCTGGTGAGCGCCGAACCGACCGACACGCGGGTGCTGGAGCAGTCGGGGGTGCGCAGCGGCGGCTGGTCGCGCCTGGAGCGCTACCTGCGCCAACTCGGCACCGCGGGCGTCCGCGAAACCGCCCCCGAGGCCGCCCGTCCCGTCCGGTTCGCCGTGCACACCGTGGACTTCGACCTGGTGCCCACTCCCGCACCCCCGCCGGAGACGTCCGTCTTCCAGGTGGACGACCGCCCCACCACACCGACGTGGACCCGCTCGGGTCGCACCCGGGAGGTGGCCGTGCACCTGTCGGACCTGGTGGTGCACCACAACCGCCGTTCCCGCTGGTCGGACGTCCGCTTGGACGCCCTGGTCGTGACGGACGGGACCTGCCACGTCCACACGGAGTTCTTCCACGACATCAAGGACGGCGAACGCCTCCCGTCCCCCACCAACCCGATCTTCCAGGGCACGGCCCGAGCCTCCCTGGAGGTCGCCGTCTGGATGTCCCCGGCAGGCCCTCTCGACCTGGCGAGCCACCTGCACTCCGCGAACCCGGCAGACGCCGCGAACCCGGTAGACACAGCACATCAGGCGTTGACGGAGGCACTCGGCGCCACCATCGGCCTGTACCGCACGACCCTGACCGCCGCCGAACACTTCGGCCTGGGCCGGACCGTGGGAGACGGCGCGGTGCGGGCACAGGACTTCTCGTTCCGCTGCACGGTGACCGAGCCGTCCGTCAGGGTGGGGGTAGTGGGAGTCGAGCACCGAGAGGGGACAGCGGGATGAAGCGAGTGATCATCGGCGACCAGTCGTGGGGCCTGTCCGACGCCGACGCGGCCAGGGTCGTGTCGGACATCGAACAGGCCATGACCGACGGCACCGTCGTCCGCCTGCCGCTGCTGGCCGAGGGCAGGCCGGTGACCGTCTTCTTCAACGGCAAACTGGCCCTGACCGCCGTCGTGGACGACGACTCCGGCACCCGCCCCACCGAGATCTCCGGCTGACCTTTTCAAGATCTTCGGGAAGCGCTTCGCTCTCAAGCCGAACGCGCTGGCGCGCTCTCAAGATGAAGAGCGGCGCTCGCCGCGCGGCAGGCCCCCGGGGTGGGAAGGGCGTCGGTTTCTTTCCCCGTCCGGCCTGCCGGAGGCAACCACCCTTGGCCTGTTTCCGCAACCGGAAAAGCTGGTTGCGGAAACAGGCCAAGCGCGGTTGGGCTGCGCCCAGGCCGGACGGGGAAAGAAACCGAGGCCCTTCCCGTGGGCTCTGCAGCACGGGCTCGCGCCTTCGGCGCAAAGGCGAGCGCCCTACGGGCGTCTTCGGGGGTCAGGCGGGGGTGGGGGTGAAGGTGTAGTCGGGGAGGTCGATGCTGGTGGCGAACCAGTCCGTCGACTTCAGCATCAGCTTGAGCATCAGGGGCGACCGGAACATCCAGTTGCGCATCGCCATCCGTGCCCGGGTCGGTGGTGCCAGGAACGGTCCCGCGTTGGCCTTTGCCGCGACCTTTGTGTAGCCGCGGAACAGGGACTCGTACCGGGTGAACGCCGTCCGGTGGTCGTCGCCGGCCGCGAGCAGCTCGCCGGCCAGCACGTACGCGCCGACCACGGCGAAGCCGCTGCCGAACCCGCCGAGCGTGTTGCCGTACGCGGAGTCACCCAGCAGCACCACCCGCCCGCGCGAGTACGTCGGCACGTGGACGCGGCTGATCGTGTCCAGGTACAGGTTCTCCGTGTGCGGCAGGCGGTCCAGCAGTTCGGGGATGCGCCAGCCGCCGCCTCGGTACGCCCTGGCGACGATCTGCTTGTGCTGCTCGACGTCGTACCGGTCGTACTCCAACTCCGGTGACGCGAACACGAGGAACGCGGGCGACTTCGGGCCGCCGATGGCCACCATCCGGCCGGGCTCGTTGTACATCACCGGGTCGCTGTCGAGCTCGATGTCGGCCAGGGCGTAGTAGTGGCCCAGGAACTCCACGAAGTCCTTCTCCGGGCCGAATGCGAGCCGCCGCACGGTGGAGTGGATGCCGTCCGCGCCGACGACCAGGTCGAACGTGCGCGGTGGGGTGTGGTGGAAGGTGGTGTGGACGCCGTCGTCGGTTTGGGTGAGCGAGGTGATGGTGTCGCCGAAGATGTACTCGGCGCGGTCGGCGGTGTGGTCGTGCAGCAGGGTGGCGAGGTCGCCGCGGTGGATTTCGACGGTGCCGCCGGTGAACTCGCCGGGGATCGTCCCCAGGGTGCGGCCTTCGGCGTCGATGATGGTCTGGTCGGTGCCGCCGGTCTGGAGGCGGCGGATGTCGTCGAGGACGCCCATGCGCTCCAGGACCTTCAGGTGCGCCTCGCCCTTGAAGTCGACGGCCTGGCCGCCGGGGCGTGGGGCGGGGGCGCGTTCCACGACGGTGACGGTGCAGCCGGCGGCGGCGAGCCAGTGGGCGAGGGCCGGACCCGCGATGCCGGCGCCGGAGATGAGCACGTTCTTCATGCCGACGACCTTGCTGGGCGGCGCTGACAGGTCACCGCCGGAACGCTGACAACTCCTCCTCCACCACTGCCAGCGCCTGCTCGCGGGACTGTCCGGCGCCCCGCGCGTACGCCTCGGCGAAGGCTTCGGGGCCGATCACGTCCCGCGCACGATCGACGACCCGGGACACGTCCGGGTCCCCCACCACGGCCGCACCCCGCAGCGCCACGGCCGTGCCCAGCAGGAACGCGGCCCGCTCGCCGTCGTCCACCGCCCCGGCGAGGCCTTCGAGCCCGTCGGCGACCCCGCCGGCCATGGGGTTGTCCAGCGCCTCCCGGTGCCGCGGCAACGCCTGCTCGGGCGGGGCGAGGCGCGCGGACTCCGTGGCGATCCCGGTCCGCAGCAGCACGGCGATCGGGTCGCCGGCGGCCAAGGCGGCCCGCACCCGGTCCACCAGGCGGCGCGCCTCCGGGAGGTCTCCGCGCAGTCGCGCCAGCTTCGCCAGGCCGAGGTCGACCGGAGGCGCGTCGGGTCGGGCGCTCAGCTCGGCCGCCCGCCGGTAGTCGGCCTCGGCCGCGGCCCACTCGCCTTGGCGCACCAGGCATTCGGCCCGCCGGCACAGGACGTCCACCAGCTCCAGCCGCGCGCCGAGCTCGGTCAGCAACGCCAACGCCCGCTCCCACAGCTCGTGCGCCCGCGTCCAGTCGCCGCGCCGGCCCGCCGCGAACGCCAGCCAGTCCAGCGCCTGCGCGGTGCCCCACCGCTCGCCCAACCGCCGGAACCGCGCCAGCACGTCCTCCAGGGACTTCTCGCCGGCCGCCGGGTGCCCGTCGACCAGCTCGATCAGCGCTTCCCCGAGCCGTTCCAGGGCGGCGTTCCACGGGTCGCCGTGCAGCAGCTGCACGGGCAGGCGCGGGCCGGGGCCGTGCGCCATCGCCCACACCGCCGCGCCGAACGGGTGCCGCAACGGCCGGTCCAGCGACCGCAGCACGTCGAGCGCCCGCGCCCGCTGCGCGTCGGACGCCCGCGACCCGGCGTGCACGACGCAGCTGACGTACTCCTCCTCGAACCCCTCGGGCACGTCGTCCAGCAGCGTCGCCGCGACCTCCGCGACCTCGTCGCGCCGCCCGCTCAGCCACCAGTACGCCGCCGCCCCGGTGATCAGGCGCAACGCGGTCGGCGGGTCGTGGCGGGCGGACCAGCGCAGTGCCGCCACCAGGTTGTCGTGCTCGGCCGACAGCACGGCCAGCCAGTCCAGCTGCTCGGCGCGCCGCAGGTGCGGGTCGGCGCGGTGGACCAGGTCGAGGAAGTACCGGGCGTGGGCCTGCCGCAGCGCCGCCTCCTCGCCGGCCGCGACCAGCTCTTCCCCGCAGTACAACAGGATCGTGTCGAGCATCCGGTACCGCCCGGCACGCACCCGCACCAGCGACCGGTCCACCAGGTCGGCCAGGGCGTCGTCCGACCCGCACACCGCCGCCACCGCGTCCTCGGTCGCACCACCGGCGAACACCGCGAACCGCCGCGCCAGCTGCTGCTCCTCCGGCCGCAGCAGGTGCCAGCTCCACGCCACGACCGCCCGCAGCGTCCGGTGCCGCTCGGCGGCGGTCCGGTCGCCCCGCGACAGCAGCCGGAAGTGGTCCTGCTCGCGCAGCCGCGCCACCAGCTCGGGCAGGTCGAACTGGCGCAGCCGCACCGCCGCCAGCTCGATCGCCAGCGGCAGCCCGTCCAGCAGGCGGCACAGCTCCGCCACCTCCGGCCCGGCGGTGAACCCGGGCCGGACGGCGGCGGCCCGTTCGGCGAACAACGCCACCGCCTGCGCGTCCGCCAGCGGCTCCAGCGGCACCAGCACCTCGCCGGTCAGCCCGAGCGGTTCGCGGCTGGTGGCCAGCACGGACAGCCGCGGGCACGCCGAGAGCAGCCGCCGGACCAGGTCGGCGACCGCGTCCAGCACCTGCTCGCAGTTGTCCAGCAGCAGCACGGTGTCCTGGTCGCGCAGCTCGGCCAGCAGCCGGTCCACCGGGTCGGCCCGCGCGAACCCCGGCTCCCGCACCCCGAGCGCACCGAGCACGGCGTGCGGCACCTGCACCCCGTCGACCAGGGCGGACAGGTCCACGAAGCACACGTCCCGCGCCCACCGCCCGGCCGCTTCGACCGCGAGCCGCGTCTTGCCGATCCCGCCGGGCCCGGTGATCGTGGCCAGCCGCACGGGTGCCGCGAGCCGGGTCAGTTCTTCGTCGCGCCCGATGATCCGGGTGAGCGCCGTGCCCAGTCCCCGCCGGGCCGGCTGTCCGGTGCGCAGCAGCGCCAGGTGGACGGCGGACAGTTCGTCGGACGGGTCCACGCCGAGCTCGTCGCGCAGCAACCGGCGGACCTCCTCGAACTGCGCCAACGCCTCGGCCGTGCGCCCGTCGTCGTGCAACGCCCGCATGAGCTGACCCCGGAGGCGTTCCCGGAACGGGTGCGCGGCGACCAGCTCCCGCAGCCGCCCGACCGACGTGCCCGTGGTCGCCAACTCGGCTTCCACCAGGTCTTCCACCGCCGACAGCCGGGTCTCCTCCAGCCGTGCGACCTGCGCTTCCGCCTCCGGCAGGTCCACGAGCGCGGGCCCGCGCCACAGCGCGAGCGCTTCCCGCAGCACGGTGGTGGCGGCGTCGTGCGCACCGGCCGCGACCAGCCGGCGGCCTTCCCGGGCCAGCCGGTCGAACCGGTGCGCGTCCACGTCGTCGGGGTCCACCGCGATCCGGTAGCCGCCGCCGGTGAACTCGATCAGCCCGTCCGGCAGCGCGCGCCGCACCCGCGACACCCTGGCCTGCACGGCGTTCAGGCCCCCGTCGAAGGTGACCACCCGCCCGGCGTCGAGCAGCAACGCGGTCAACAACGCCCGCGGCTTCGGCCCGCCGACCGCGACCACCTCACCGGTGTCCGTGCGCACTTCCAGTGGACCGAGGATGCCGAACCGCATGCGCCGATTCTGCCGGGCGTCACTCGCAGGCGATGCCGTCGCCGTCGCGGTCGAGGTCGTAGATGTCGTCGCCGATCACGTGGATGGGACCGCGCACGTACGCGGGACCGTTGCCGCTGCCGCCGGCACAGTCCACGTCGCTGGCGATGGGCACGCAGCCGTCGTAGTTCGGGTCGCACCGGGGCGCGGGCGGCGGCGGGGGCGGCGGGGGCTCTTCGGTGGTCTGGACGGGGGCGGGCGGCTGGACCACGGGAGGTGCCGGCGGGGGCGGGGGTGCGACGGTCGTCGTGGTCGTCGTCGTGGTGGTCGTGGACGGCGGCGTCGTGGTTGTCGTGGTCGTGGTGGTGGTGGTGGTCGTCGTCGTGGTGGTGCGCAGGTCTGCGGTGGCCGCCCGGGGAGTCGAGCCGCACGCCGCGCTGGTGAACAACAGGAGGGCGCCGAACACCCCCGCGACGACGCGGTACCGACCTAAGGCTCTTTCGACCATGACGACTCCTGACGCTCCAACCGATGTCTGCGCTGACCATCGGAGGGCTCGCGAAGTCGTTACAGGACAAGGTCAGCGGCCACCCGGTCAGTCCAGTGTGGATGGTCCTGGTGGTACACCGAAGGTCCCCGGGGTGTCCAGGGACCTTCGGCCCGTGCCTGTCCGCAATTCTCGGGAACGGCCCTCAGGCCGCGCGCCAGAGGGCGGGCGTGTTCGGCGGCTCCCAGCCGGGCTGGGCGGTGTGGGTCTGGAGGCACACGTAGCCCGCGCCGGCGTAGGTGACGCTCGTGCCGGTCGTGTAGGTGGTGCCGACCGTCCACGTGGTGCCGCCGGGCGGCTTGGTGGTGGTGGTCGTGGTCGGGCCGGTGGGTTGGGTGGTGGTTTGGGGCACGTTGAGCACGAAGTCGTACAAGCCCTCGCGGCCGGTGCCGACGTTGCGCACGGTCATCAGCAGGCGCGGGTCGAAGATGGTGTCGGTGTTGTTGCGGGGCTCGTTCGGGAAGTACAGCTGGGTGGTGAGGATCGGGCGGCCGGGCGCCTGCACCTTCACGTGGATGTGCCGCGTCCGCCCCGGGTACAGGCCCGGCACGATGGTCTGCAGCGTGAACTTGCCGTCCGCCCCGGTGAACTGGTGGCCGCGGAACTTGAAGCCGGTGTTGTCGTAGACGCCGTTGTTGTCGCACTGCCAGAAGTCCAGCAGGGCGTTGGCGATCGGCGCGCACGCCAGGCCGAAGACGTAGCCGCTGACGGTCAGGCGGGTGCCGACGGTGCCCGCGTCCACCAGGGACGTGCGCAGCGGCGAGTTCGGCTTGAAGTAGGGGCCCTCGGTCTGCGGCGGGGTCGGGTCGTCGCCGTCGTCGCACTCCGGGGTCAGCTCCAGCGTGCCGCCGGTGCTCGGGATGGTGCGGGCCAGCGCGGGCACGCCCATCAGCGCGGCGGGCACCGCGACGCCGGCGGCGATGGCCGCGCGCAGCACGGGTCGCCGGCTGATGTGGCGGGAGTCGTTCTCGTCCTGGAGGGCGCCCTCGACCGGGCGATCGCCGTCCATAGGCGTGTCCATGCCTGCTCCTCGTGGGGATGGCTCGGGAATTCATACCGAACCTATGGAGGCGCCGGTGCGCGGACGATGGACTGGACCGGTCGGTCGTGGTGAATCCCGTGGGCGGCCATCACTGTGAACGCCGCACCGCGCGGACGTCGCCGCTGCGGCGGAAGTCCCCCGGGCTGACGCCGGTCTCGCGGCGGAAGAACCGGCAGAAGTAGGCGGCGTCGCCGAAGCCGACGCGTCCGGCGACCTGCCGAACGGTCAGGTCCGTCCGGGCCAGCAGCCGCTTCGCCTCCGCCGCGCGGGCCTCGCGCACCAGTTGCGAGGGGGTGCGGCCGGTGGCGGCCTTGACCGCCTCGGTGAGGTAGCCCGGGGTGACCCCGATGCGCTCGGCGTAGGCGCTCACCGACCACAGCCCGAGGTCGGGTCGCGCGGCCAGGCGGGCGAACTCCTCGGCGACCGCGCCGGGCCGGGCGGGCGGCACGGCGGAGGCGGTCTGCGGCAGGCGGGCCGCGCGCACCACCAGGACGTGCAGCAACGCCCGCAGCACGGACTCGACGCCGCGCGCGCCGGCCCGGTACTCCTCGTCCAGTTCGGCGACGAGCCGGCCGATGCGGGCGTGGGTGGGTCCGTCGAGGGTCAGCCACGGGCGTTCGGACAGCCGGCGCAGCAGCTCGCGGTCGCCGGGGTGGTCGAGCAGGAAGTCGTCGGTGAACAGCACGACGTACCCGGAGAGGTCCCGGGCGTCCCAGTGGTGGACCTGGCCGGGCGCGATCACGCACAGGTGGGGCGGGCGCAGCTCCCACCGGGCGAGGTCGACCACGTGCGTCCCGGTGCCGCCGGTGACGTAGACGATCTCGTGGAAGGTGTGGCGGTGCGGGAAGTCCGCGCGGGCCATGGGTCCGATGGCGTCGAACGTGCCGATGGCGAAGGGCAGCGCGTTGAGCACCGGCACCTCCAGCCGGTGCATGGGCAGCTCGCCGCCGTTCTGGACCTCGCAGGGCGTCCCGGGTAACACGGTGGTGCCGCGCATGTGCCAGTCCTCTCGCAGGGGTGGACCCGCGGTCCCGGTCGCAGGGCGGGACCGAAGGTCCAGACCAATCTCCGGTCCAGTGTCACCCCGGCGAGGGCCCGCGCACCACAGAACTGCTCCGAACGAAGGTGACCGACCCGACGAACGGGCGATACCGGGGCTCGGGTGCGCCCCCAAGGACCGACAAGATCAAGACATGCCGTCGAACGCCATTTCCCGGTACTCCGACAGGACCCGCTCACATTCGGTTCCACGGCATCGTGTCCCAGCTCACTGGATCAATCGGGTAACCGCGCGGACCAGCGCGGTTACCCGTCGGGCACGGACAACCCGAAGCAGGCCGTTCACAGTCGGGAAAAATAGCGGGAGATTTCCGCGTAACACGCTGTTAACGTCGGTTCCGGTGCCGCGACATGGCACCGGGGGTAGTCGAATCCGACATTCTGGAGACATCGACATGAACAAGTTCACGCGCGTTCTCACCACGGCCGCGGCCGGTGCCGCCGCCACGCTGGCCCTTTCCGCCGGGTCCGCACAGGCCGCCCCGGAGAGCTCGGTCTACCTGTACACCGGCTCGAACGCGCACTGCACCACCACGGGGGACAACGGCGTGGCCGGCGGCGTGTTCGCGGACTACACCTGCCGCAGCGGCTTCGCCGGCTACAGCCTGTCGGTGGAGGCCACCGGCGCGTCGTTCGCCAACGTGTACCTCAACACCTTCAGCACGCTCGCGACCTGCACTTCCGCAGGTGACAACGGCAAGAACGGCGGCGTGTGGGGCTCGTACACGTGCCAGTCGGGCTTCGCGGGGTACAGCCTCAGCGTGAGCGCCTGACCGACAGCCGGCCCGGGGTGCCACCGCACCTCGGGCCGATGCTCGAACACCTGTTCGACCGATCCACAGCTGTGGACAACCCTGTGGACAACCTCCACCGGTGCCCTATCCCGCAGCGGACAGCAATTCGTCCACCGACCATTGGTCGTAAGCGTGCACACCGCGCTTCTCCGCCACGATCCGCCCGTCCGGCGCGATCAGGAAATCCGCCGGAAGCCCCAACCGACCGCCTGAAGGGGTCGGCAACGGGCGCCGGCCGCGCAACAGGGGGCCGAGGTCCCGCGCAATTCCGCGGACGATCGCGCCCCAGGCGCGCGGGTCGAGCAACGCGCGCGGCTTGGCCTCGACGCCGAATTCGACGTAAAGCCGCTTCTCCGGGTCGGCGATCACCGCGAACGGCAAGTCCTCGACGTGCGGCCGGAGTTCCTCGGCGGTCGAGTGGAAGACGACCACCTCGGTGATGCCCCGGGCCGTGATCTCGTCGTGGCGGGTGACGATCGACCTGAGGTGCAGGTTGCACACCGGGCAGCCGGCGAACCGGCGGAACTGCAGGTGCACCAACCGGTCCGGGTCGGGCACCCGCACCGGTTGGCCCATGACGGCCGCCCACTCGCGCGTCGTGATCACGTCGGCTCCCCTCGTTAGCGTGCGCTGTACGCTTACGACGTTATGAGCGTATGTCGTACGCTGTCAAGCGCCATGCCACGACCCAAGTCCCTGACCCCGGAAGCCCTCGCCGCCGCCGCGCTCGCCGTGGTGGACCGCGACGGCCTGCCCGCCCTGTCCATGCGCGCGGTCGCGGCGGAACTGGGCATGGGCACGATGTCGCTCTACCGGTACGTGCGCGAGAAGACCGAGCTGGAAGCGCTCGTCGTCGACCTCATCCTGTCCACAGTGGACACCAGGCCGCCGGCGGCACCATGGCCGGACCAGATCGCCGTGCTGGTGCGGCGGGTGCGGGACGCGGTGGCCGCCCACCCGCACGCGATCGTGCTGACGATGACCCACCGGCACCGCTCACCCGCGCTCGGGCGCTGGTCGGAAGCGGTGCTGGAGGTGTTGGCGGCCAACGGGTTCACCGGCGCGGCGCGGGTGGTGGCGTTGCGCAGCCTGCTGAGCTACCTCATCGGCGCGGTGCAGTTGGAGCACCTGGGCCCGCTGTCCGGAACGGGGACCGCCGCGATGGCGGCGAACGCCGAGTTCCCGCTGCTGGCCGAGACCGCGCGGGCGGCGCGGTCGGTGGACGACGGGTTCCAGCGCGGCCTGGAGGTCGTCCTGCGCGGGATTTCCCCGGAGTAGCGGAGAAGTTCCCGGGAGCAGCAAGGGAAAGGCGGGCGCGGAGGCCGAGTGGGCGCCGACCTCCGCGCCGGCTTGACGAACACGGAGTTCCGCTTCGAGCGTCACGGAACCGACAAGGGCGCGGAGCCGGTTCCCGCTGCGTCTCCAGGTCAGGTTCGTCGAGGAGGGGCCACGTGCCGCCCCTGTCCCGTTCGGCGCGAACGGGAGGTCGCGGTCAGGCGATCCGGTCGTCGGGCAGTTCGAGCAGCTCTTCGAGCACGCTCGACGCCGGACCGCGCCTGCGCCAGGAGAACCGGGACGGTGCCAGGACGTTCACCTCGTCCGCGGGCATCCGCATGGCCACCGCGTCGTCCTCGGTGTGCAGCCGGACGACGTCGATGACGGCGTCGTGCGCACGGACCCCGACCACGGCGGCCAGTTCCCCCCTCGCGTCGCGCGGGTGGAGGAACTGGAAGCCGCGGGCGATCAGCTGACGCAGTTGGAGCGTGGTGCGGGCGTCAGTCGACGAGGTCATCGAACTCCCCGTCCCTGGCGCCGGCGACGAAGGCCGCCATCTCCGCCTTGGTGTAGACCAGGGCGGGGCCGTCCGGGAACCGGGAGTTGCGGACCGCGACGTCGCCGCCGTCCAGCACCGCTACTTCGACGCAGTTGCCGTACTGGCCGCTGCGGGCGCTCTTCCGCCAGGTCACGTCCCGCAAAGCCGCAGCGGACATCCCGTTGTGCGCCTTGCCGGTCATCGACACCACCTACCCAACGACGTCGGAGTGCATCTGCACGTGCATTTGACTGTGCACGGACGGTAGCACTGCGTGAAGCACGGGTAAATGCACGTGCAGATGCAGGCGCAGAATCTCGCCCGGTCGGACGAGCCGCTACAGCGCCGCGCGGAACTTCATGAGCATCTGTCGGCTTCGGTCCGGCGTCTCCGCATCGACCGTCAACCGGTCGAAACGACGGCTGTAGATCTCCAGCTCTTCCTGTTTGTCCAGGTAGAGAGCGCCGGACAGGTGTTCCAGGTACACGATGTCCGGCAAGTCGGGCTCACCGAACCGGAGCATCGTGAACGGACCTTCCGCTGCGTAGCCGCTCAACGCGAAAGGAACAATCTGAAGAGTGATGGGCGCGTCCTTGGTTACGGAGAGCAAGTGCTCGATCTGGGCGAGGAGCACGTCCCGACCGCCGATCGGCCGGTGCAGCACCGATTCGTCGAAGACCGCCCACAGCCGCGGGGCGCTCGACCGGAACATGATCTTCTGCCGCTGCATGCGCAGCGCCACCCGCCGTCTGACCTCGGGTCCGGCCAGGTCGGGACGCCCGTTGCTGGCGATCGCCATCGCGTAGTCCTCGGTCTGGAGCAGACCCGGCACGTAGAGCGTCTCGTAGGTCAGGATGCGGGTCGCCGCCTCCTCCAGGCCCACGTAGTCCTGGAACCAGTCCGGCATCAGGTCGTTGTACCGGTGCCACCAGCCGGGCTCGTTGGACCGGCGGACCATCGCGAGGAACTTGTCCCGCGCGTCCGCGTCGGTCATCCCGTACATGGTCAGCAGGTCGGAGACGTCCCGCTCCTTCAGCCCGACCCGGCCCAGCTCCATCCGGCTGATCTTCGACTCCGACCCGCGGATCGCGTAGCCGGCGTCCGCCCGCGTGATCTCGGCGGCCTCGCGCAGCCTCCGGAGCTGGGAGCCGAGCACGATCCGCAGGGCGGTGGGACCGCTCTCCCGCTCGGCCGCCGGGTTCTCGGAGTCACCGGTGCGCATCCCTGGTCCTCCCGACCGCGCTCACTCGTGCGAACCCCCTCCACCCGAACAGCGGTTGCGGTCGGGAGGGCGGAAATCGCATCGTCACCGAACGTACACCCACGATCTTCCACCATCCGCCGTACACCGCTCACTCACGCATTGGGCCCATATCCTTACGCTCAGTGGACTGTGACGCGGTGCACAACCGCCGCCCCCCTTGAATCACTCATGCGAGGTCACCAATGCCGGGCACGTCTTCGGACACCGCCATCCCCACCTACATCGACACCAGCAAGGCCAGTATCGCCAGGGTCTACGACGCCTTCCTCGACGGCAAGGACAACTACGAGATCGACCGGGAAGTGTTGCGCCGGGTCGAGCGGGTCGCGCCCGAGGCCAAGACCCTCGCCGTGGACAACCGCGGGTTCCTGATCCGGGTGACCCGGTTCATCGCGAGCCAGACCGGCGTCACGCAGTTCCTCGACTGCGGCTCCGGCCTGCCCACCGCCGAGAACACACACCAGGTGGCACAACGCATCCAACCCGACGCCCGGGTCGTCTACGTCGACAACGACCCGGTGGTGCTGGCCCACGGCCGCGCGCTGCTGGAGGAGAACGACCAGACCCACTTCTCCGCGGCCGACATCTTCAAGCCGCAGGAGATCCTCAACGACGAGGTCGTGCGCCGCCACATCGACTTCGACCAGCCGCTCGCCCTGTTCCAACTGGGCACGCTGCACCACTACAACGGCGAGTCGCCCACGCCGGCCGAGATCATGGCCGAGTACATCGAGGCGCTGCCGACCGGGTCCTACGTGGCGATCAGCCACTTCCTCGACCCGCAGACCGAGGAGCACTCGGCGATCGCGCGGCGCATGGAGGAGACGTTCCTGCACTCCCCCATGGGTTCGGGCCGGTTCGCCACCCACGACGAGCTGCTGGGCATGTTCAACGGCCTGGAACTGGTGGACCCGGGCCTGGTGATCTGCGCCGACTGGTGGCCGGACGGCCCGCGGCTCAAGGAGCTGGACGCGGTGTCGTACTGCATCGCGGGCGCGGTCGCGCGCAAGTCGTAGCGGCTGCGCGGAGGGGGCTCACAGCGCCGTGTCACGCCGTGGCACGGCGCTGTCCGCTGCCCGGTGCGCCAACACCTCGTCCAGGTGCCGCGCGGTCCACTCCCGGACCGCGTCGACGAGCGCGAGCAGGCTGCGGCCCAACGGGGTCAGGGCGTATTCCACGTGAGGTGGGTTGCCGCCGTGGTCGGTGCGCCGGGCGAAGCCGTCGCGCTCCATCGCCCGCAACGTCTCCGTGAGCACCTTGGCCGTCACGCGCGGCAGGGCGGCGCGCAGCTCGGTGAACCGGCGCGGCCCGTCCTCCAGGCACAGCACCACCATCGCGGTCCACTTGTCGCCGATCCGGAACGGGATGGCGCTCGTCGGGCACTCCACGCCCTCCAGTTTCCTTGAAGTGACCGGGGGTGCGGGGCCTAGCGTCCGGCTCATGGGACGGATCGTGGTGTTCGGGGCAGCCGGTCGGGCCGGGCGGGCGGTGGTGGCCGAGGCGGGCGAGCGCGGGCACGGGGTGACGGCGGTGGGTCGGACCGGCCCGATCGGGGGTGATGTCACGGACCCGGTGGCCGTGGCGGCGCTGTCGGCGGGGCACGACGCCGTGGTGGCGGCGGTGTCGCCCGCGACCGGGCCGGCGGAGTTGCTCGCCGGCGACTGGGACCGGGAGTTCTTCGTGAAGGCGGCGGACGCGGTGCTGGGCGCGGGGGTGCCGCGGGTGGTGTTCGTCGGGCTGTTCGCGACCCTGCGCACCCCGTCCGGCGGGCTGGTGCTGGACGACCCGACCGCTTTTCCCCCGGAACTGCGGGAGTTCGCGCTGGCGCACGCCGCCGGGCTGGAGCGGTTCCGGGCGTCCCGGACGGCGGTGGACTGGCTGGTGGTGACGCCGCCGGCCGACCTGCGTGACGACGGCACGCGGACCGGGCGCTACCGCACCGGAGGTGAGGCAGCGCCCGGGAGTCCCCTGTCGTACCGGGATCTCGCGGTCGCGGTGGTGGACGAGGCCGTGTCGCCCCGGCACCACCGGACCCGGATCTCCGTGTTCAGTTGAAGAAGTCCACCAGCACGGGGGCGGTGACCTTCGCCTTGACCATGTGCGTCTGCCCGGCGAGGACCTTCAGCTCCGCGTCCGGCAGGGTCTCGGCGAGCACGGCCTGGGCGTTGCGCATGTACTCCGGGCTCTTGCCGCCCGCGATCACCAGACCGGGTGCCTTGGCGCCGGACCACCGGTCGGCCGGCGGGCGCTGTCCCTTCTGGAACTCGCCCACCACGCCGAAGTCGTGCGGCAGGGTGTGGGCGACCGCCTTGAGCTTCTTCCACGGCGGCGTGATCCGCATGATCGCCGTGACGATGCCGGGCGTGCCCACGTAGTCCATGAACAGCTTCACCGCGTCGCCGCGCCGGTCCTCGTCCACGGCCTGCTTGACCTTGGCCGGGAAGTCGGCGGGCATCGGGGCGTGCGTGCCGTCCACGACCATCGGGGACTCGTAGATGGCGTACTTGTCGACCGGGACGCCCCGGTGCACGGCCTCGGCGACCAGCGTGCCGCCGGAGGACATGCCGAACAGGTGCGCCCGGCCGCCGGCCTCCTCGACGAGCGCGGCGATGTCCTCGACCTCGCGGGCCACGTCGTAGGGCGCGGTGTTCCCGCTCTCGCCCCGGCCGCGCCGGTCGTAGGTGTAGACGGTGAAGTGCGGCGCGAGGGCCTGCGCGAGCTGCGTGGCCGGGCCGAACGCGCGGTGGCACAGGGCGCCGTCCACGATGATCAGCGCCGGGCCGGAACCGGTCTTGCTGTAGGCGATGCGCGTGCCGTCCTGGGACGTGACGTGACCCATCTTCGTTCTCTCCTCAGATCTCGGCGCGGAGCTTGACGGCGACCGCGGACACCCACAACCAGCTGACGACGGCGACGACGTAGAGCACGACGGTCGCGTAGTCGGTGCCCATGAACGCGATGGGCGCGATCGACACGACCCCGGCCGCGACGCAGATCCGCGACCACGTGCCGGTGAAGCGACGGGCGAAGACGAAGCAGGAGGCGATCAGCGCGGGAAAGGCGACGAAGAACGCCACCCCGTGCAGGACGCCGTGCCACGACAGGGTTTCCGGCTGACCGGCCGGTGCGCCCGCCGGGAACCCGAACGCCGGGTCGGCCACGAACACGCCGCCGGCGACCATGCCGAGGGCGAAGATCCCGAGCAGGATCGGCGCCCACGTGCCGGCGCGTTGTCCCTTGAGCGCTTTCCGGACGCCGACGGCCATCGCCAGGAACAGCAGTCCACTGAGGACGAAGTTGGCGATCTGCACCCAGCCGCCCTCGCCGAGGGACAGGAAGCTGAACGGGTGCCTGGTCAGGTCGAAGCCCTCGCGGGTGAACGCCTGCGCGAAGCCCGTGACCAGGTAGAGCGGTCCGGCGATCGCGCCGCAGCCGAGCAGGACCTTGGTGGTGTCCTGGGACTTGGTGAGGGTGGTGGTCATGACAGGGTTCCCATCCAGGTGGACCACGTGCGCTCGTCGCGGCCGTCGTCGGCGAAGACGTGGTGCATGGCGATCAGGTGGCCGGTGATGCCTTGGAAGAAGCGGTAGATCGCGTCCGGGGTGCGGATGCCGAGGGTCTGGGCGTTGGCGTAGTAGACGACGCCGCGGGTGCCGTCCACGTCCACCTCGTCGCCGGGCTCCGCGCCGCCGATCTCGGCGTGCAGGCGGGTCCACAGCGCGGGCCAGTCCCGGACCTCCGGGCCCCACACGGTGACCGGCTTGGCGGTCCGGCCCGCGAAGTGCGTGAGGTACTCGACCAGGGTGCGCCAGAACATCGCGCCGCCCGCGGTCATCGCCTCGAACTCGTCCTGCCAGTCGTCGCCGGGCAGGAACCCGCTGACCACCATGCGCAGCACGGTGCTGCCGTGGTCGCGGCCCTCGATGAGGAACTCGTAGGCGAGCTTGCGGCCGTCGGGCGCGGGCTCGCCGCCGTAGGCGAGGTGCTTGCCGGGTTCCCACGCGCTGATCGGGTGCGCGGGCTCGTAGGCGCCGAACGCGCCCCGGATCGTCGCGCCGGGGTCGACCTCGTTGTTGCCCATGAACCACGAGTCGATGCCGGGCCCGGTCGCGATGGCGTCCCACACCTGGTCCGGCGTGACACCGGCCAGCTCGACCTCGTTGGTCTCCTCGAACGCGTGGCCCATCAGGACTCCTTGGGGATGCTGGGGTGGACGGCGACGACGAGGCGGTGCGGACGCCCGCCCTCGGCCGTCTCGTCGTGGTACTTGGCGACCAGGCCGGCGACGGCGGTCGCGAGCTCTTCGGCGAAGGCCGAGCGGTCCTGGGCGGTGGCGAACCGGACCTCGCCGTCGATGGCGAACGTGGCCACCTTCTTGCCCGCCTTCGCCGCACCGGTC
The DNA here is from genome assembly GCF_003634995.1 of Saccharothrix variisporea. Lineage (GTDB taxonomy): Bacteria > Actinomycetota > Actinomycetes > Mycobacteriales > Pseudonocardiaceae > Actinosynnema > Actinosynnema variisporeum. The sequence goes on from NZ_RBXR01000001.1 coordinate 4,650,703, forward strand.
AGGAGGTTCCCGACGTCCTTGACCAGCCGCGAGGCCACCGCCAGCAACCACCGCGCGGAGAGCCGGTCCGGGGAGCGCTCGGGATCGGGCTGCACGGCGGCGAGCGCGACCGGCGAGATCACGTAGGACGCGGCCGTGGCCCGCATGACCCGCTCGGTCATGTTCCCCTTGCGCCGCTCCTCGGCGAGCTCGACCAGACCGTGCTGTTCGAGCGTGCGCAGGTGGTAGTTGACCTTCTGCCGAGGCAGCCCCACCTTGGCCGCGAGCGTCGTCGCCGAGCCGGGCTCGACCAGCTCGGCCAACAGCCGAACCCGCACGGGGTCCAACGTCACCTCGGCCGTAGCCGGGTCCTCGATCACCGCCACTTCAAGCATGGGAGAACTGTCGCACCGACAAGCCAAGTTGTCAAGACAACTCAACTTGTCGGAACCATCGCCCTGGACGCCTCGCGATGCCTGCGGCGAATGGCGGGCGGCAGCGGCGGGTGGCAGCGGCGGGCGGGGCGGCAGCGGCGGGCGGGGCGGCGGCGGGCGGCAGCGGCGGGCGGGGCGGCGGCGGGCGGCAGTGGCGGGCGGGCAGCAGACGGCAGCGGCGGGAGGCGGGCGCGGCGGGAGGCGGGCGCGGCGGGAGGCGGGCGCGGCGGGAGGCGGGCGCGCCGGGAGGCGGGCGCGCCGGGAGGCGGGCGCGCCGGGAGGCGGGCGCGCCGGGAGGCGGGCGCGCCGGGAGGCGGGGCGGGAGGCGGGCGGCAGCGGCGGCGGCGGGCGGCGGCGGGAGGCGGCGGGGCGGGAGGCGGGCGGCGGCGGCGAGCGGCGGGCGGCAGTGGCGGCGGCGAGCGGCGGGCGGCAGTGGCGGCGGGCGGGGGGGTGGTGAGGGTGAGTGAGTGGGTGGGGCCGGTCAGCGTTTGGTGCGTGGCTCGTCAGCGGGGTTGGTCAGAGTCGTCGGCATGGTGCACACACAGGGGAAGAAGAAGCTCTGGCGGCGGCCGTGGGTGGTGCCGCTCGGGTTGCTGGTCCTGCTCTTCGTCGCGTTCTCGCTGCCGCCCTACCTCACCGGCGACCGCGCCCAGTCCCGCGTGCCCGACCCCGGCTTCGCCTGGTACTACCCGGCACTCGTCGGGCACGTCGTCTTCGCGTCCGTCGCCATCCTCACGGCCGTCCTCCAGATCTGGCCGTGGTTCCGGCAGCGGTACCCGAGGTGGCACCGGTACGCGGGGCGGGTCTACGTGTTCGCAGGGGTCCTGCCCGCGGGGGTGCTCGCGGTGACCATCGGTGCGGTCAGCCCGTTCGGGCCGGTCAACGCGGTCGGCAACGTCCTCATGGGCACGCTCTGGCTCGGCTGCACGATCACCGCCTACCGGATGGCCCGCCGCAAGCGCTTCGCCGAGCACCGCCGCTGGATGCTCCGCAGCGCCACGCTCACCTTCTCCATCATCACCAACCGGCTGTGGGCGGTCGCGATGATCTTCGCGCTGCCGCCGTTCAAGGACACCGCGTTCGGCGGCAGCGAGGTCGCCCTGATGCAGGCGACCTCCGCGATCTCCGCGTGGATGGGCTGGGTGCTGCCCTTCCTGTTCGTCGAGTGGTGGCTGGAGCGGGACGTCTCCCGCAAGCACCGCCGCGCTCAGCCGACCGCCGCCAAGGTGGCCGTCTCGAACTCCAGCAGCTGACGCTTGCGGTCGATGCCGCCGCCGTAGCCGGTCAGGTCGCCCGTGGACCCGACCACCCGGTGGCACGGCACGATGATCCCGATGGGGTTGCGGCCGTTGGCCATGCCGACGGCCCGCGCCGCGGTCGGCCGCCCGAGCCGGGCGGCCAGCTCGCCGTAGGACACCGTCTCCCCGTACGGGATCGAGCACAGCGCCCGCCACACGGTCCGCTGGAACGGCGTGCCCAGCAGGTCCAGCTCCAACTCGAACGACGTGCGCCGGCCCGCGAAGTACTCCTCCAGCTGCGCGATCACGTCACCGAACGGCGTGGGGTCGGCCGGCCCGAACGAGGAGTCCTCGGGCCGGTACCGCTGGTCGGTCATGTACAGCCCGGACAGCACGCCGTCCGTGGCCACGAGAGTCAACGGGCCGACTGGGCTGTCGACCGTGGTGTGGGTCATGGGTGGTCCTTTCACGCGGGCAGCCGGTTGACCGCGTGGTCACCGGTGGCCCAGAGGTGTTGGACGGCGTAGGCCCGCCACGGGCGCCACGCTCGGGCGCGCTGGGTGAGCGCGCCGGGGGTGTCGGGCAGGCCCAGGGTCCGCGCGGCGAGCCGCACGCCCAGGTCGCCCGGGATGAACGCGTCCGGGTCGCCCAGCGCCCGCATCGCGATGACCTCGACGGTCCACGGGCCGAAGCCGGGCAGCGCCAGGAGGTCCGCACGCGCCTTGTCCCAGTCCGCGCCGACGCCGAGGTCCAGGGCACCGGACGCCAGGGCGTGCACCAGCGCCATGAAGGCCGTCTTGCGGGACTGGGGCATGGCCAGCACCGCGGGGTCCAGCGCCGCGAGCTGCTCGGGTGTCGGGAACAGGTGGGTCAGGCCGTGGTCCTCGACCGGCGTGCCGGCCGCGAGGACGACCCGGGCCGCGTGGGTGCGGGCGGCGGCGGTGGACACCTGCTGGCCCAGCACCGCGCGCACGGCGAACTCCGCGGCGTCCACGGTTCCGGGCACGCGGCGGCCGGGGTCCTTGTCCACCAGCGGTTTGAGCAGCGGGTCCGCGGCCAACTGCTCGTCGACGGCGACCGGGTCGGCGTCGAGGTCCAGCATGCGGCGGCAGCGGGCGATGGCGATCGACAGATCCCGCAGGTCGGTGAGCGCGAGCCGGCACGCCACGTGGTCCGGCTCGGGCCGCAGCGACACCACGGCGTGGCCGTGCGGGGTGCGCATGGTCCGCCGGTACGCGCCGTCCCGCCACTCCTCCACGCCCGGCACCGCGGTCGCGGCCAGGTGCCCGAACAGGTTGTCCGGGCACAGCGGCGCGCGGAACGGCAGCCGCAGCGACAGCACGCCGGGCGCGGCGGACGGCGTGGACCGGCGCATCCGCAGCTCGGTGGGCGACATCGCGAAGACCGCGCGCACGGTCTCGTTGAACGCCCGGACGCTCGCGAACCCGGCGGCCAGCGCCACGTCCGCCATCGGCAGCCCGGTCGTCTCGATCAGCAGGCGGGCGGTCTGCGCGCGCTGCGCCCGAGCGAGCGCTAGCGGTCCCGCGCCGAGCTCGGCGAGCAGCTGCCGCTCGACCTGTCGGACGCTGTACCCGAGCCGCGCGGCCAGGCCCGGCACGCCCTCGCGGTCCACGACGCCGTCGGCGATCAGACGCATGGCCTTGGCGACGGAGTCCGCGCGGTGGTTCCACTGCGGTGAACCGGGACTCGCGTCCGGACGGCACCTCTTGCACGCGCGGAATCCCGCTTGTTGTGCCGCCGCGGCACTCGGGTAGAACCGCATGTTCTCGACCTTCGGCGGCGCCACCGGACAACTCGGCCGGCAATAGATCCGGGTGGTGAGCACTGCGGTGAAGAACCACCCGTCGAACCGCGCGTCCTTGGACTGCACGGCTCGCACACAACGTTCCGCGTCTTGGTGCACGCCAACCAGCATCGGTCAACGCCAGGCCGTTGGCTGGCGGAAATACGACAGGGAGGACAACGCGCGCCGGTCCGCCGCACACCGTTGTGCGGCCGCCGGCCTCACGCGTGCAGCGGAGCCGCGAGCCTGGCCAGGGCGACCAGGTTCACCTCGGCCCGGTCCCGGTCGTGCGCGTCCAGCACGGTCCGGAGGATCGGGCACGCGGGCGACTCGCCGGGCGCCCCCCGGCGGTCACGGTCGGTGACCGGCGTGCCGCCGGTCAGCCGCGGCTCAGTCCCGGTCGGCATGGTATGTCGCCGCACCGTTCCACCGGCCGGGCCGGCTCTGTGCACCCCGCTGAGAAGACCCCCAGGACTCCTCAGCGGCGAACGTTCTGCCACTCGCGTTAGTTGCCTGCGAAACCACTTCGACCGGTCCCTTCGCACAACACGGCGACGTCAGCGACAACGTCACGCGCAGCTTGGCAGCGCAAGTCGTTAGGGTGGACTGCCCGGTGTCGCACCGGTCCACAAACGACCTGTTCACGCGCTCTCAGCCGGTTTTCCGGTCCGGAACTCGCGCAAGGCGAGGAGGAGGTCCGCCGCGGATGGCTGGTTCTGGTCAGGGGGCGGGTCCCCGTGCCGTTTTCGCGGAGCGCTTCGCGCTGCTCTACGCCGCGGCGGGTGACCCACCCCTGAAGCGGGTGACCGAGTCGGTCAGCCGGGCCCGCCGCACCGACGACCGGGGCAGGCCGGTCCGGGCCACCGCGCAGCGGGTCAGCGACTGGCGGCGGGGGCGCAACGTCCCGGCCCGGTTCCCGGCACTCTCGGTAGTGCTCGAAGTGCTCATCGGCGAGGCGCGCAAGGCCCGGCCGAAGCCCTCGGTGCCCGGTCTGTACGACCTGGAGGCGTGGCGGGCGCTGTGGGAGGAGGCCCTGGCGAGCCCCGCCGCGAGCCCCGAGGACGAGGACCCGCCCAGTTCCGACGAAATCGGCGTGTGCCCTTATCGCGGACTCGCCGCGTTCCAACCCGAGGATTCCTCGTGGTTTTTCGGGCGGGAACGCAGCACGGCCGCGCTGGTGTCCCGGCTGGGTGCCGCGGTCGATTCCGGTGGAATAGTGATGTTGGTCGGCGCGTCCGGCGCGGGGAAATCTTCTCTCGTGCGCGCCGGCGTCATCCCGTCCATTCGCGAGGGCGCATTGGCGGTGCCGGGTTCGGAGAAATGGCCGTCGATCGTCCTCACGCCCGGCGCCGATCCGGTGAAAGAACTCGTGCGGCACATCCCCGAACTCGCGGACGTCCTCGACCCGACGTCGCCGGACGCTCCGGAGCACCCCACGGACCCGTTCGTCGGGCAGTCGGTGATGGGCGTGCTGCGGTTCGCGGGACGCATCCGGGACGTGTTCGCCGGCTACGCGGCCGCGCACGGCGGCGACCGGGTGGTCGTCGTGGTGGACCAGTTCGAGGAGGCGTTCACGCTGTGCCCCGACGAGGGGCTGGTGCAGCTGTTCGTGCAGGCGCTGCACGCGGCGTGCACCCCGGCGATCCCGGGCGGCGAGGCGCCCGCGCTGGTCGTGCTGGGCGTGCGGGCCGACTTCTACGGCCGCTGCCTGGCCTACCCGGAACTGGCCGACGCCCTCCAGGAACGGCAGATGGTGCTGGGCCCGATGACCTCCGCCGAGCTGCGCGAAGCGGTGTCGCGGCCGGCGAAGGCCGCCGGGCTCCAGCTGGAACCCGGACTGATCGAACTCATGCTGCGCGACCTGGGCGTCCGCAGCGGGCGCACGCCGGGCCGGGCGTCCCAGGGCGCGTACGACGCGGGCGCGTTGCCGCTGCTGTCCCACGCCCTGCTGGCGACGTGGCAGCGCCGGACCGCGGGCAAGCTCACCATCTCCGGCTACCGCGCGGCGGGCGGCATCCAGGGCGCGGTGGCGGCGACCGCCGAACGGGCGTGGGCCGACCTCGCCCCGGAAGCCCAGGCCGCCGCCCGTCCCCTGCTGCTGCGCCTGGTCCGGGTCGGCGAGGACACGCAGGACACCCGCCGCCGGTCCACCCGTCACGAACTGGTCGAACAGGCCCCGAACCGGGCCGCCGGCGAGGAGGCCCTGGAGGTCCTGGCCCGCGCCCGCCTGGTGACGCTGGATGCCGGGTCGGTGGAGATCACCCACGAGGCCCTGCTCCAGGCGTGGCCCCGGCTGCGCAGCTGGATCGACCAGGACCGCGAGGGCCAGCTGCTGCGCCAGCGGCTGGAGGAGGACGCGGCGAGCTGGGCCCACCAGGACCGCGACGCGTCCCTGCTCTACCGGGGCGCCCGCCTGGAGACCGCGCGGCACTGGGCCGACGCCGCCGGCCCCGGCGGGCTGACCGGCGTGGCGCAGGACTTCCTCGCCGTCTCCACCCAGTACCGCAGGCGGGCGCTGTGGGGTCGGCGCAGCGCGGTGTCGGTCGTCGTCGTACTGGCGATCATCGCGATCACCGCGGCCGTCCTGGCGGTCCGCCAACGCGACGACGCCGTGTTCCGCCAGGTCGTCGCCGAGGCCGACCGCCTGCTGGAGACCGACCCGTCGCTGTCGGCGCAGCTGGACCTGGTCGCCCACCGGATGCGCCCCGAGGACCGCGAGGTCTACACCCGGGTCCTGTCCACCCAGGGCCTGCCGCTGGCCACCCAGCTCGTCGGGCACCAGGGCTCGGTGTACCTGACGTCGTTCTCCCGCGACGGCAACACCCTCGCCACCGCCTCCTACGACAACAGCGTCCGCCTGTGGGACCTGCGCGACCGCGACAACCCCAAGCCCCTGGGCACCCCGCTGCGCGCGCACAAGAGCTGGGTCAGCTCGGCGGTGTTCAGCCCCGACGGCCGCACCCTCGCCACCGCCAGCGACGACGGCACCGTGCGCCTGTGGGACGTCACCGACACCGGCCGGCCACGCGCCCTCGGCCAACCGCTGGACGGCGACAACGGCACCGTCTACCTGGTCGCGTTCTCCCCCGACAGCCGCACCCTGGTCACCGCCAACGAGGACCACACCGCCCGCCTGTGGGACGTCAGCGACCCGGCCGCGCCACAACGCCTCGGCGAGCCGCTGGGCCACCACTCCGGCCAGGTCCGCTCGGTCGCGTTCTCGCCGGACGGCAAGATCCTCGCCACCGGCGGCGACGACCGCACCATCGTCCTGTGGGACGTCGCCAACCCCGCGGCACCCACCCCGATCGGCTCCCCCCTCTCCGGTTACGACGGCATCGTCCGCTCGCTCGCGTTCTCCCCGGACGGCCGCACGCTGGCCACCGGCAGCGACGACAAGACCATCCGCCTGTGGGACGTGACCACCCCCACCGCCCCCACACCCCTGGGCCGGCCGGTGACCGACCACACCGGCCCGGTGTGGTCGGTGGCGTGGCACCGCGACGGCCGCGTCCTCGCGTCCGGTTCGGCCGACGGCACCGCCCGCCTGTGGAACGTGACCGACCCCGCGCACCCGCTCGCCGTGGGCCAGTCCCTGACCGGCCGCAACGGCATCGTGTACGCGGTAGCGTTCAGCCCCGACGGCTACACCCTCGCCACCGGCAGCCAGGACAGCACCGTCCGCCTGTGGTCACTGCCCCGCACGGTGCTCGTCGGCCACGCGTCCCGCACCGTGGGTCCGGTCTTCACCCCCGACGGCAAGCGCATGGTCACGGGAAGCCGCGACCGCACCATCCGCGTGTGGGACCTGACCGACCCCAGAGCACCCCGCAGCGCCCTGTCCACCACCACCCCCGACGAGGCGGGCGTGTGGGGCATGGCCCTGAGCAACGACGGCACCACCCTGGCCACCGTCAGCGACAAGGCCGTCCGGCTGTGGGACCTCACGGACCCCCGCGCGATCACCCCCCTTTCTCCTCCGATGGCACTGGAAACCCGCTACACCGCCCCGGTGGCGTTCAGACCGGACGGCAAGGTCCTCGTCACCGGCTCGGACGACAAGTCGGTGCAACTGTGGGACGTCAGCGACCCGAAACACCCCCTTCCCGCCGGCAAACCCCTGGTGGGGCACACCGGCTACGTCCACGAGGCGACCTTCACCCCGGACGGCAAGACCCTGGTGACGGTCAGCGCCGACCAGACCGTCCGCCTGTGGAACGTCTCCGACCCCGGCGCCGCCCAACCCCTGGGCCAACCGCTGACCAGCCACACCGGCGCCATCCGGGCGGCCGCCGTCAGCCCCGACGGCAAGACCCTGGCGACCGCGAGCGACGACAAGACCATCAGGCTGTGGGACCTGACGAACCCCGCGAAGGCCAAGCCCCTGGGCGACCCGCTGACCGGTCACGTCGAGGCGGTGGTGTCGGTCGCCTTCAGCCCGGACGGCACCACCCTGGCCGCCGGCGGCGACGACCGGACCATCAGGCTCTGGTCGGTCAAGGACAAGCTCCACCCGGAGGCGGTGGGCCAGGCCCTCACAGGCCACGACGCCGGCCTGCACGACGTCCGCTTCTCGCCGCAGGGCAACACCCTCGCCTCCACCAGCCTGGACACGACGGTCCGAGTGTGGGACTTGGACCCAGGCGACTCGGTGAACCGCATCTGCGCGAAGACCAAGGGAGTGCTGCCGGAAGAGCAGTGGCGCAAACACCTCCCCCAGCTCGACTACCAGCCACCCTGCGCCTGACGGTCACCTGCCGCAGGGCGCTCCGAGCCGGCAGGGCGGTTCGGGGGCGGTAGGGCGGCTCGGGGGCGGTAGGGCGTCCGGCGCGACGGGCGGCACGGCACGGCAGGCGGCTCGGCTCGCAGTGCAGGGCTGTCCCGGCAGGGCGGTTCGGACCGGCAGGGCGGTTCGAAGCGGCAGGGCGGTTCGAAGCGGCCAGAGCGGCAGGGCGGTTCGGAGCGGCCAGAGGGGTCCGGCACGTCAGAGCCGGCAGGGGCGGCAGAGCGGGCCGGGGTGGTGTGGTTGGCGGGTGGGCCGTAGTCGGGTGTGTTGGGTAGCCCACGAAGCCGTAGGTTTCGGCACTTTTTGTCATGGACCTCGCATCGGTTGTCACTAAGTTGCCAGGCATGCGTCTACTTGCCCGGGTGGGGAGCCCGCAAGCGGCGGTCGCCGTGTTGGTTGCGATCACCGGTGTCTACATGGGTCTCGTGGTGTTGGGGAACGTCACCGACTACGGGACCAACCGCGCCTTCGTCGAGCACGTGTTCGCCATGGACACCACGTTCCAGTCGCCGAACACCATGTACCGCGCCATCACGAACCAGACCGTCGTCACGATCGCCTACCTGCTGATCATCGCCTGGGAGGCGGTCACCGCCGTGGTGCTGCTCGCCGGGCTGGTGGCCTGGTTGCGCGGCCGGACGGCGGTCGCTCGACGGTTGTCCTCGGTGGGCTGGGTCATGCAGGTGTTGCTGTTCGGCGGTGGGTTCATCGTGATCGGCGGCGAGTGGTTCCTGATGTGGCAGTCCAAGAACTGGAACGGGCTGGCGGCGGCGTTCCAGAACTTCGTGATCGCCGGTGTCGGGTTGATCGTCCTCCACTCGTCCACGAGGGACTGATAGCGGAGGCCGCGCATCTGGTGTGATCGAGTCATGAGTCCATGTTCGAACAAGTGTTCGAACATGGCAAGATCACTTTCGAGTGAACCGAGTGACGACCCGAGGGCTAACCGAGGATCTGGCGGAGCTGGTCCAACAGCTCCGCCCGGCTCGTGCAGCCCAACCGCTGCCGCATCCGCGCCATGTGGTGCTCCACGGTCTTCGCCGAGATGAACAGCCGGTCCCCGACCTGCTTGTACGTCAACCCACCGACCACCAGCTCGGCCACCTCGCGTTCCCGGTCGCTCAACTGGTCCGCGCCCGCACCCGAGCCGACGTCCTCGGCCACCGGCTCGGCCGGCCGGCGACCCGCGCCCACCGGACGTCCCTGCAACAACCGCGCGCAGTCCAGCAACCGCACCATCGCCTGCCGGTCGGACGTCCTTATCGCCGCCTGACCGGCCAGCCGCGCCGCGTCCCACCACTGCCCGGCCGCGTGCAGCCCGCGCGCGGCGGACTCCACCTGGTCCGGGTCCACATTGCCCGCCAGCACGTCCAGCCAGCTCTCGGCGGCGGCCGACACCAGAGCCCCGTAGCGGCTCCGGTCCCGGAAGGACGCCAGCGATGCGGCGTGCTCCTCGGCCACCGAAGTCTCCTCGGCGATGATCGCCGCGTGCAGCGCCGCCCAGTGCAGCGGAACGGCCCACAGCGGCGGGTCTCCCAGCTGCCGCAACAGGTTCCGCGCCGCCGTCAGGTGCGGCGCCAGCCGGTGCTGGTCGCGCAGCCGGGCCGCCGCCGCGGCGAACTCGCCCAGCGGCAGGAACGTGTACAGGTCGACGGGGTGTCGCAGCACCGCCTCGCACGCCTGGTCCCACGTCCGCTTCAACGCCGCCAGGTCGCTGTTGCGGCGCGCCACGCCGATCTCCAGCGCGACCGCGAAGATCCAGTCGCGGGGTTCCAACGGCCGTCCGACCTTGCGCAGCAGCACCAAGGTCTCCCTGGCCTGCACCAGGTTCCCCTGCACCATGGCGATCCACGCCCGCAGCAACCGGTGCCGCACGTCCATCAGCACGCCGCCGAGTGACGTCGCCACCGCGCGGTCCAGCACGGACTCGGCCACCGACAGCTCACCGCTCTGCACCGCCACCAAGGCGGCCAGCGCGGCGGGCGTGTCGGGCAGCAGCACGGCCCGCCCGGCGGGTTCCAGCAACGCCGCCGCACGCACCAAAGTGGACAGTGCGGCCGTGGAAGTCCCGGTGACGGACTCCACAACCCCTTGCGCCATCAGGGAAGCGCCACCGTCGAGCATGGTCGGCGGCGCCACCGGCAGCGTCCCGGTCGGCAGTCGACCCGTGCCCACCTGCCCCACCACGGCGAACGCGGTCGAGGTCGCGCTGGGCGACCACCGGTGCAGCTCGGTGCTGCGCGCCAACTGCCCCCGGTGCGCCAACGCGATCGCCGCCACCTCGGCCGCCGCACCCCGGTGTTCCGGGTCGCCACCGGTGATCACCTGGTCGGCCAGGCGCAGCGCCGCGTCCAAGTCGCCGGCCATGGCCGAGGCCGCCGCCTGCCGCACGGCCACCTCGGCCGACGGTGTGCCCACGGCGGCCAGCAGCCGCGCGGACAACGCGGGGTCGGTGGGCAGTGCTTCGCGGGCCGCCGCCTGGAACGCCGCCTCGACCGCCGGACCGCCGACACCCGTGCCCAGCAGGGGCCGGACCAGGTCCAACACGGGACCGCCGGACCGCAGTTGCAGTTCGGCGAGCCGCTGCCGCACGGCGATCCGCCGGTCGGTGCGGCTCAGCGCGGCCACGGCCGCCCGCGCGATGGGCAGCAACGTCCCGTCCGGCGCCAGCAACCCGGTCGCCCGGCCGGCCTCGATGACCTCGCCGACCGCGTCGACGTCCTTGCCCAGCAACGCACTCAGCAGGTCCAGCCGCAGCGCCGCACCGGCTTCGGCGGCGAGCAGGAACTTCTGCACGTCCGTGTCCAGCCAGTCGAGGTCGGCACGGAAGGACGCGATCACGTCAGCGGTTATCTCGGGCGCGTTGATGCCCGCCAGCCGCGCCACAAAGCGCGGCACACCGCCCGTCTGGTGGTGCACGAAGTCCACCAAGGCGCGACTGGACGCGGGAAGCACCGCGCGCACTTGTTCGCGGGTGAACGCCTGCGGCATCAAGGGCTGCCGCACGCGCCCCAACGACTCCGCCAGTGCCGCCAAAGCGCGCGACCGGGGCCATGGCCGGTATGCGACCACGATGCGCGTGTCCCCTTGCTCGACGCGAGAGCGCAAGGACAGCAGTTCGGTGTCACCCAACAGGTGGGCGTCGTCCACGATCGTGGCCTCGACCCCGGCCTCCCGGTAGGCGCGCTCGATCTCCCTCAGCAGGGTGGTCTTGCCGTAGCCGCCGGGTGCCAGGACGCCGAGCCGCAGCACCGCCTCGGGCGCGGCGGCGATCCCGTCCAGCACCCCGAGGGCGTCCGCGTCCAGCACCGGTCGTTCGGTAGTCATGCGCAGGCTCAACGGCCGTCCTCTTGGTCGTGTGCGTCGCGGGAACGGCGCTGTCCCCCGGTCACCGCGAGACTCCGCACCAGGCGCTGCACGGAGCGCCGTTCGGGCAGGTCGAGCGGGGTGATGTCGATCGGCGGGCGCGGCGGCGGTGCGGTGAAGTCGGCGTCGGGCACGTCCATGTCGCCCACGGGGAACCGCAGCAGCGGGTCGTCGTCCCGGACCAGCACGGACGTCTCTATGGGTTCGTTGTCGTCGGGTCCGAGGAGCATGTGCCGCCCGGCGAGCGCGGCGCCCTTGACGGCGGTGGTCTCGGGGGCGGCTTCGAAGACCACCCGTCCGGGGAGCAGGGATGAGATCAGCGGGATGCGGGTGCTGCCGCCGACCAGCACGGTGGCCTCCAGCGCGGTCCCGCGCACGACCCGTTCGAACACCGACACCGCGTGCTCGACCGACGACCGGATCAGCTCGTCGAACTTCGCCCGGCTGAGCGGCACGTCCACTCGTCCGGACGGCAGGTGCACGGGGATCACGGTCTCGAACGTGCCGGACAGCACGCGCTTGGCGGCCTCGCAGTCGCGCCGGAGCCGACCGTAGAGACCACGGGTGCGCGGGTCCTGAGGGTCCAGTTCGGCGAACGCCCGGCCGAGTTCGGTCTTCACGTGCCCGAACACGAGGTCGTCGAAGTCGACGCCGGTGTCCTGGTCGGGGCTCTCCGCCCACGACACGACCTCGAACGGGCGGACCACGGCGGCGCTGAACGCGTGGCTGCCCATGGCGAACACGCCGACCGGTCCGCGCGCGAACGCGTGCCCGGCCGCGGCGGCGAGGGGTTCCGCGAGCAGGGTCACGTTCTCCAGCCCCATGACCCGCAGGGCCTGGTGCATCAGCCCTTTGTGGTGCACACCCCACCCGACCGGGTGACTGAGCACGATGCGTTCCGCCGGCTCGCCCTCGCGGGCGGCGACCTGCCCGGCGACCCAGCTCACCATGAGCGCCGTCAGTTCCTCGGCCGTGAACGGCTCGGCGCCCAGGACGACCGGCACCCCGTCACCGACCCGCGCGGCGAAGCCGGTCGCGGTCCACCGCGGGTCGCCCGGCTCGCCGACGGCGAACGTCCCGTCCGCCGTGAGCTGCAACGACGAGGCCACACCCCCGCCCGGTCCGCCCAGGCCGACCACCTCCGGCTCGGCCCGTCCGGTCCCGCCGAGGCGGCACAGGGCGGCGGCGGTGCGGGTGGTGCCCACGTCGACCCCGAGGACGTACGGCAAGCCGGAGCCTCCTTCGATCACCTGGTCGGGCTAGCGCTGGTCGGTTCGTACACGGGCTACCGAGGGGTCACAAGCGCATCCCCTAATCCCCTAGGGAGTGAACGAGAACCACCCCATCGTGGTTGCGGGATCTACGGGGAGTAATCCCCGATGGCGGGAAATCCCCCGGTCAATACCTTGATCGGCAACGGGCGGGACCTACCCCTGCCGGTCCACGCCTCCCCGCGTCCTATCTAGCCAGGAGACACAGATCATGGGCACCAGCCCCAACACGCTGCACGACTTCGTCCTCGACCTGCTGAGCAACCCGACCGCGCTGGCCGACTTCCAGGCCGACGCCGAGGGTGCCCTGGCCGCCGCGGGCCTGAGCGACATCAGCGCTCTGGACGTGCAGGAAGTCCTCCCGCTGGTCCTCGACTACGTGCCCGCCGGGAGCCTGCCCGCTCTCGACGGCTCGCTGCTCAACGAGCTGCCGCTGGACGCGACGGACGCCCTGGGCGCCATCGGCCAGCTGCAGGCCGTGGCCCAGCAGGTGGCCCTCTCGGGCGTGTCCGGCACGTCCGACGTGAACCTGGCGGCGGCGGGCGCGCTGAGCGCCGACGCCAGTGGCCTGGAGGTCTTCGGCGGCGTCTCCGGCTGGGGCCCGGTGGGCGACGTGGCGGGCTCGCTCGACGCGTCCCTGTCCGGCGACTTCTCCGGGGTGGGTGACGTGGCCGGCGCCCTGGACGGCACGCTCGCCACCGCCGGTGGGGTCACCGACCTGGCGACCGGCTCCCTGGACGGCGCCTTCGCCACCGCCGGCGGAGTCACCGGCGCGGTCCCGTCCGTGGATGGCCTGACCAGCCCCGCGTTCGGTGCCGTCGACACGCTGCACGGCGTGGTCGACAGCTTCGGTGGCTTCGCCGGCACGGTCGCCGGCAACGTGACCCACAACGCGGGCAACCTCGACGCGGGCGCCCTGACCAAGGCCCTGAACGTCGACGGTGTGACCGACCTCGCGCACGGCGACGTGTCCCCGGCCAACGTCGTCGACACGGTCGAGGACACCGCCGACGGCGTGGTCGGCGTCGCGGGCCTGACCAGCACCGTCAACCACATCGGCGCCGTCAACGCGCCGCTGCTGGGCGTCGGCCTGAACGACATCCCGGTGCTGGGCGGCGGCGACATCAGCGACGCGCTCTTCTAAGTCGCTCGAAGACTGATCCACTACCCGAGGGCCGGTTCTGTCCGATGGACAGGGCCGGCCCTCTCTTTCACCTCACCGGGTGAACACGGCACACTCTTCCGGGTGATGTCCGCGCCCTGGCTCGACGTGCTCGACGACACGATCCGGTCCTGCGCCGCCCACAACCGGCCGGACCTGGCCGAAAGACTCCGCGAGAAGCGCGCCCGCACGCTGGACCCGAAGCTGCGGGTGCTGGTGCTGGGCGAACCCAAGCAGGGCAAGAGCCAGCTGGTGAACGCGCTGGTCAACGCCCCGGTGTGCGCGGTGGGCGACGACGTGACGACCACCGTGCCGACGTTCGTCCAACACGCGGAGACCCCCAACGCCGCCCTGGTCAGAACCATCGCGAACACCCCGACCGAACGCATCCCGGTGCCGCTGGACCAGCTCGCCAGCCAGGTCAGCGCCGGGCACACCGGCGAGCTGCTACGCGCCGAGGTCGGCATCCCCCGCGCCCTGCTCACGTCCGGCCTTGTGTTGATCGACACACCCGGCGTCGGCGACCTGCGGCCCGCGCACACCGCGAGCACGTTCACCGCGCTGCTCCAGGCCGACGCCGTGCTGATGGTGTCCGACGCCACAGCCGAGCTGACCGCGTCCGAATTGGAGCTCCTGCGCCAGGTCATGGCGTCCTGCCCGAACGTCACCGTGGTGCTCACCAAGATCGACATCGCCGCGCACTGGCGGCGGGTGCTGGAGCGCAACCGCGCCCACCTGGCCCGCGCGGGCGTCGCGGCCAAGCTGATCCCGGTGTCGGCGGCCCTGCGGCTGCGCGCCGCGAAGACCGGCGACAAGGCGCTCAACGCCGAGTCCGGGTTCCCCGAGCTGCTGGAGTGCGTGCAGCGCGACATCGTGGCCGCCGCCGACGTGCTGGCCCGCCGGTCGGTCGCGGTCGCCGCGGCCGGGGCGATCAAGCAGCTGGTCGCGCCGGTGCGCGAGGAGCTGACCAGCGACGGCGCGCAGAGCACCCAGCGGACCATCAACGCGCTCAACGAGGCCCAGCGCCGCATCGACGAGCTTCGCCGCCGGTCCGCGCGCTGGCAGACCGTGCTCGCCGACGAGATGGCCGACCTGGTCTCCGACATCGAGTACGACCTGCGGGAACGGACCCGGCGGATCCTGCGCGAGGTGGACCGGACGTTCGAGACCGCCGACCCGGCGCTGGGCTGGGAGGAGTTCGAGCGCTGGCTGGAGGACAACCTCACCGAGGCCGCGGCGCAGAACTTCACCTGGTTGATGGACCGGGCCGAGTGGGTCGCGGAGAAGGTCGCCCGCAGCTTCCCGGTGCGCCGCGACGACCTGCTGCCCGAGTCGATCTTCCCGGCGGACGTGCTGGACCGGGTGTCCAAGATGGACAAACCGGTCATCGAGCGGTTCACCGTGCCGCAGAAGCTGTTCACCGGCCTGCGCGGCTCCTACGGCGGCGTGCTGATGTTCGGCCTGGTCACCAGCCTGGCCGGGATGCCGCTGATCAACGCGATCTCGCTGGGCGCGGGCGCGCTGTTCGGCGGGAAGTCCATCATGGACGAGAGCGACCAGCGGTTGAAGCGCAGGCAGGCCGCCGCGAAGGTGGCCGCGCAGCGGCACGTGGACGACTTCTTCATCAAGTTCAGCAAGGACTTCCGGGACGCGGCCCGGCACATCCAGCGCAGCCTGCGCAACCACTTCAGCACGCTGGCCGAAGAGTTGCAGGAGACCCTGCTGGAGTCGGCGCGCGGCGCACGCCGGGCCGTGCAGGACGACTCCGCCGAACGTGACCGCCGGGTCCGCGAGGCCCGGCAGGAGCTGGACCGGCTCGTGCAGCTCTACCAGCGGGTGCAGGCGCTGGCGGGCGGGCACACCCCACCGTTGGGGATCAGCGCGTGACTCTCGTCGACGAGGTGTGGGCGCTGCTGGAGGACGCGCTCGCGGTGTACCGGGACAGCCCGCGTGCCGTCGCGTGGCTGCGCGGCCACCAGGCCCGGTTCAGCGAGCCGGTGCGGGTGGCGGTCGCGGGCGCGCCGCGCACGGGCAAGTCCACCGTGGTGTCGGCGCTGATCGGCGAGGAGTTCGTGCCGACGGGGACGTTCACCTGGTACCGCGACGGCGCTCAGCCGCGCGCTTCGGTCGGGCCGCACGAAGTGCCCGTGGTGCGGCGGGACGGGCGGGCGTTCATCGACGTGCACGACGCCGACCGGGTGACCGTGGAGTGGCCGTCGCGGTCGCTGCGGGACCTGACCCTGATCGACACGCCCGCCGACGCCCCGGTGGAGCAGGTGTACGGCGAGGCCGACGCGGTGCTGTTCCTGACCAGGCACATGCACAACACGGACCTGCGCTACCTCCAGACCGCGCACGACCACCCGGTCGCGCGGGCGGCACCGGTGAACACGGTGCTGGTGCTGGCGCGGGCGGACGAGATCGGCGGCGGGCGCATCGACGCGCTGTCGTCGGCCAAGCAGATCGCGCGCCGGTACCGGCGTGAGGCCCAGGTCCGGCCGTTGTGCCAGAACGTGGTCGCGGTGGCGGGGCTGCTGGCGGTGGCCGCGCGGACGTTGCAGGCGGAGGAGTTCGCGGCCCTGGCCACGCTCGCGTCCTTGGCGCGCACGGAGCTGGAGGACTACCTGCTGTCCGCGGACCGGTTCGTCGGGACGGACTTCCCGGTGCGGCTGGACCCGGCGGTGCGGCGGGGTCTGGTGGAGCGGTTCGGGATCTTCGGGGTGCGGCTGACCACGACGTTGATCCGGCAGGGGTTCGACACGCAGGTCAAGCTGACCGGGCAGCTGGTGCAGCGCAGCGGGTTGGGCGAGCTGCGGGAGTCGATCGGGCTGTACTTCACCGAGCGGGCGGACGTGCTGAAGGCGCGCTCGGCGCTGCTCGGGCTGGACGTGGTGCTGCGCAACGCGCCCCGGCCCGGTGCGGCCGGGTTGGCGG
This sequence comes from Saccharothrix variisporea, assembly GCF_003634995.1. Lineage (GTDB taxonomy): Bacteria > Actinomycetota > Actinomycetes > Mycobacteriales > Pseudonocardiaceae > Actinosynnema > Actinosynnema variisporeum. Next base: position 4,667,677 of record NZ_RBXR01000001.1, read on the forward strand.
CTGCGGTGGAGCGGATCCTGGCTTCGGCGCACGACTTCCGGGAGCTGCGGCTGCTGGCGGCGTTGCAGGGCGGGCGGTTGAAGCTGCCGGGGTGGGACGACGAGGCGGCGCGGCTGGTCGGCGGGGAGGGGACGTCCCTGGTGGCGCGGCTGGGGATGGAGTACGAGCCGAGCGAGGCGGAGCTGCGGCACGTCGTGCTGGACACGCTGGGGCGGTGGCGGGAGCAGGCGGCCAGCCCGACCCTGGACAACGGGCAGCGGCGGGCGGCGACCGTGGTGGTGCGCAGCTGCGAGGGGATGCTGGCCGGGCTGTCCCGGACCTAGGCGAGGGCGTCGGCGACCGTGCGGACGGCGGCGGACGGGGTGCGGCGCGGGTCGGTGACCAGGAACAGGGTGCTGTCCGGGAGTTCCCGCACGCGTTGCAGGGTGCCGGCGTCCAGCTGTTCCGCCACCGCCACGCGCGGCAGCACGGACCAGCCCAGGCCCGCCATCACGCACGACCGCACGGCCTCGATGCTGCCGAACCTGGTGATGTTCGGGGTCGCCGTCAGGTCGCGCACGAACCGGTCCGTGTACGAGCAGCCCTCCTCCAGCAGGAAGTACCGCTCCTCCACCGGGACACCCGGAGCGGTGACCAGCTCGATCGGTTCCACCCCGATCGCGTTGACCTTCAGACCCGGTGCGGTGACGGCCTCCTCCAGCACCAGCGCCAGGTCCAGCGCACCGCTGCGGACGCCGGCGATGGCGGCTCGGGTACCCACCGGGGACATGTGCACGGTGATGCCCGGCCAGCGCAGGGCCACGTCGGCTATCCGTTGCGGCAACCGGTAAGCGCACACCGACTCCGGGGCACCTATGCGGACGTCGCCCTCCACCTCGGTGCTGCCGCGCACGGCGTCGCGCAGCCGTTGCTCCGCCACCAGGACCTCGCGGGCGTGTTCGACCGCCCTGCGGCCGGCTTCGGTGAGCCGCGCGCCGCTGGGCAGGCGGTCGAACAGGCGGGCGCCCAGGGTGCGTTCCAGCGCCTTCACCTGGCTGGTCACCGTGGACTGCACCAGGTGCAGCTCCGCCGCGGTGGCGGTGAAGCTGCCGGTGCGGGCCAGCACCAGGAGGGTGCGCAGGAGGCGGCTGTCCATGACATCGACAATACCGATTGGATCTATCGGAGAGAATCGTTGGATTCGATGGACGTCGTGCCGCACCCTGGTGGCATGACCGACGTGCTCCGCTACACCGCCTTCACCACCGACCCGGCCGGCGGCAACCCCGCGGGTGTCGTCCTCGACGCTACCGGGCTCGACGACGCCGCGATGCTCGCGATCGCCGCCGAGGTCGGGTACTCGGAGACCGCCTTCGTGCTCCCGCGCCCGGAAGACGACGAGTTCGACGTCCGCTACTTCAGCCCGCGGGTGGAGGTGCCGTTCTGCGGGCACGCCACCGTGGCCACCGCGGTCGCCCTCGGCACCACCGGCACGCTGCGGTTCCACACCCCGGTCGGGCTGGTGGAGGTCGAAGCCGGGAACGGTACCGCGACGCTGACCAGCGTGCCCACCTCCACCGAGCCCGCCACCGAAGCCGACCTCGACCGCGCGCTGACGGCCCTGCGCTGGTCCCGCGACGACCTCGACCCGCGCTTCCCACCGCACTGGGCGTTCGCCGGCGGCCACCACCTCGTGCTGGCCGTCAAGACCCGGACCCGGCTCAAGGACCTGGACTACGACTTCGACGCCCTCGCCGACCTCCTGCGCGAGCACGACGCCCTCACCGCGCAGCTGGTGTTCCAGCGCGAGGAGGACGTGTTCGACGCCCGCGACCCGTTCCCGGTCGGCGGGGTCGTGGAGGACGCGGCCACCGGCGCGGCGGCGCTGGCCTTCGGCGGCTACCTGCGCGACCTGGGCCTGATCACCGGCGACCGCACGATCACCATCCACCAGGGCGTGGACATGGGTCGTCCCAGCGAGCTGACCGTGGACGTCCGGCAGGACGACCGGCGGGTCCGGGTCACCGGCGCCGCCGTGCGGATCTAGGTGCGGTCCAGGACCACGACCGGGATCTCGCGGTCGGTCTTGCGCTGGTAGGACTCGAAGTCCGGCCACACCTCGTTCATCAGCGCCCACAGCTCGGCCCGCTCGTCCCCGGTGGACGTGCGGGCCGTCGCCGTGAACTCGTCGTCGCCCACGCGGACCTGGACGGTCGGGTCGGCGACGAGGTTCTTGTACCAGGCGGGGTGGTCCGGCGAGCCGCCGTAGGAGGCCACCACCACGTACGAGTCGCCGTAGGGCTGGTAGATCAGGGCAGTGCGGCGCGGCTGACCGGACTTCCGGCCGGTCGTGGTGAGCAGGAGCGTGTAGACGCCGGGCCGCCACTCGTGGCCCTTCTCGCCATCGGATTCGATGTAGTCCTTGATGTGCTTGTTCACCCAGCCGACGGGGCTGTCCACTACTGACATGCCTTCGACGCTACCCAGAACGCGGCGGGGCCGCCGGTCGCTACTCCGCAGTCACGACCGGCGGCCCGCAACGGGGTGGGGACGTCCGCCTCGCACCCCCTCGGCCACTCACCGGGTCCCGGGCGTCCACCGGACCAACCGCCCGCGTAAACGGGGTTCGGGTCGCTCGTCAGGACGGGAGGGCCACAGCTGTGTTGCGTCTGTTTCTAGTAGATCTGGCTGGCGCGACGCATGTCTTCCTCTCCACTTCACGGGGACTTCGCCAACTATGGCGTCCGTGAGGGGTGGCGGCTCATACAAAAGGGGGATAGAAGAGCGTTATGCCCGAGCTTGAGCTGCGCCACCTCCGCGCGGTGTGCGCGATCGCCGAAGAAGGCAGCCTCACCAAGGCCGCGACCAGGCTCGGCCTGACGCAGCCGGCGATGAGCGCCCAGCTGCGGACGGTCGAGCGGATCGTGGGCGGACAGCTGTTCGACCGGACGCCCGGCGGGAGCGTGCCCACGGACCTCGGCAAACAGGTCGTCGGCACGGCCCGGCTGGTGCTGGACGAGGTGGAGCAGCTGGTCAGCCTGGCCAAGGAACGCACCCGCGACCGCACTCCGGGGCCGCTCATCGCGGGTGGCGTGCCGACGCTCTTTTTTGGCCACTTCGTGGAGGAATTGCGGCGGACGATCCCGTGTTCGGAAGTCCGCACCGAGATCATGCCGGGTGGCTCGGACTTGTTGGAGTTGCTGGTGTCCGGACAGGTCCACCTCGGGGTGCTGGACCGGTTCGAAGGCATGGAGCGCCGGGAACTGCGCGGCCTGGAAATCCGCCGCCTCATCAGCGAACCGCAGTTCGTCGCGCTCCCGGAGTGGGACCCGCTGGCCGAGCAGGACGAGGTGGACCTGGCCCAGCTCGCCGACCGCGACTGGGTGACCCCTCCGGACGAGCTGGTCGGCAACCGGCTCCAGATGTTCAACGCCTGCGCCGAGGCCGGCTTCACGCCGAGGCTGACCCACCACGTCAACGAGGCCTCGACCGCCCGGGGCCTGGTGGCCAACGGCGCGGTGTCCTTCGCCCTGCCCCAGTCCCGCAGCGGCGACGGCATCGTGATCCGCCCGCTGAAGGGCTCGCCCCTGATGGTGGACCTGATGCTCGCCACCCGCCGGGAGGGGCCGGCGGCGGGCCGCGCACACGACGTCTTCGCGTGCGCGGCCCGCGCCTACAAGGCAGTCCTGCCCCGCAACCCCGTCTACGCCAAGTGGTGGGACGAGAACCCCGGTGCGCACGCCGAGATCGACGCGGCGCTCCTGGTGGCGGGCGACTAGGCCAGGGCCGCGCGGACGGCGTCGTCGATCGGGGTCGGCGTCCGGCCGATCAGCTTCTCCAGGTCGGGCCGCACCTCGGCCAGCGCGCCCGCGCCGATGTTGACCTCGATGTCGGTGATCAGCTCCGCCAGGAACGGAGGCAGCCCGAAGCCCTCCAGCGCCGCCACCCGCTCCGCCTTGCCCACCGGCTGGTACGTGGTCCCGGCCAACTCCGCCAGCTCCGCGAAGCCCCACGCGCGCGCACCGGTCAGCTCGTAGACGGCGTTCTCGTGCCCCTCGGTGCTCAGCACGACCGCCGCCGCCAGCGCCAGGTCGTCACGGGACGCGCTCGCGATGACCCCGTCGCCGGCCGCCGCCACGACCGGGCCGTGGCCGAGGGTGCCGGTGTAGTTCTCGTGGTACATGCCGTTGCGCAGGAAGGTGAACGGCACGCCGGTCGCCCGGATCATCTCCTCGGTGGCCTTGTGCACCTTGGCCAGGCTCAGCGGCGACGTGTCGGCGTCGGTGACCGAGGTGTAGACGATGTGCCGCACGCCCGCCTCGACGGCGGCGGTCACGGCGTTGCGGTGCAGTTCGACGCGCACCTCGTCCGGGCCGTCCGCGGAGACCAGGAGCAGCTTGTCGACGCCGGCGAACGCGGTCGCCAGGGTTTCCGGGCGGGCGAAGTCGCCGAGGCGCACCTCGACCGGCAGGTCGGCCTTGTCGGGGTTGCGCACGGACACGGCCAGGTCGGCCGCCGGGAGCCGGTCGAGGGTGTGCTTGAGGATGAGGGAGCCGAGGTGGCCGGTCGCGCCGGTGATCAACGTGGTCATGCCGGCAACGCTAGAGAGGGCGCTAACTATTCGTAAGTACCCACCTTCGAGTGGGGTACTTACCGATCAGAAAGCGAGCAGGTAGAGTGGTCGGAGTGGCGACCAATGGTGATGTGTACGACCGCAACTGCCCGTCCCGGGTCATCGCCAACCATGCGACCGGCCAGTGGGGCAGCCTGGTGATGGGCAAGCTGCTGGACGGGACGCGGCGGTTCAGCGAGCTGCGGCGCGAGGTCGCGGGCGTGAGCGAGAAGATGCTCGCCCAGACCCTCCAGGCGCTGGAGCGCGACGGGCTCGTCCACCGCGAGGTCCACCCGGTGATCCCGCCGCACGTGGACTACTCCCTGACCCCGCTGGGTACCCAGGCGGCGGAACGGATCAGGGGTCTGTTCACGTGGATCGAGGACAACCTGCCCCACCTCATGGCCGCGCAGGACGCCTACGACGCCCGACGCGCCGAGAACGTGTGACCGATCACGTTCAGAACTCCGATCTGTATCGCTCAAGCTCGACCAAGGATCACCCGGTCGGCGCACAGAAACGCGAGGAAACGTCGGGTGTTTGCGGTCGCAGAAAACCCAACACGACGTGAATTCCATGTGAGCTTTGCCAGAATGGGGTCATGACGCAGCCCTTCACGGACGATACCCACCCGGCCGAGCCCTATCCGGGAGCTCGGCCGGGACACTGCTTCGTGCACGTCGACGGCGCCGGCTGGCCGGTCACACCCGACCCGGGCGCCGACTCCGGCTGGCGCGTCGCACCGGACGGCAAGGACCTGGACGAGTGGCTCGCCGACCACGGCGAACCACCCCTGGCGGGCCGGATGCCGGTGCTGGCCTACGGCTCCAACGCCAACCCGGCCAAGGTGACGTGGCTGCGTGAAGAACTCGGACTGACCGGCCCGGCGGTCGTGCTCCGAGCCCGCTGCGAGGGGTTCGCCGCCGTGTGGGCGGCCGGGCTGCGCGCCCGCGACGGGCAGCGCCCCGCGACCCTGGCCGCCGCGCCCGGCGTCGAGGAGGAGCACGCGGTGTGGTTCGCCACCGCCGACCAGCTCCGGGTCCTCGACCGCTGCGAGGGGCGCGGGCTGCGGTACCGACTGGTGCGCGTGCACACCGGACGCGTCACGCTGTTCGACGGCGCCGTGGTGGACTCCGTGCTCGCCTACACCGGCGCCGGCAAGCGGCGGATGCCGCTGCTCGTCAACGGGCGTCCGGTGCGCTGCGCGGACGTGGACCAGCGGAGGGCGTGGACCATGGGCGGACGACCGGCCGAGACCGACGGCCTCGACGTCACCCCGGTGCACGGCGACCCCACCCCGGACGACTGGCCGGACCGCCTGTTCGTCTACGGCACCCTCCAGCCCGGCATGCGCGCCTGGCACCTGGTCGAGCCGTTCGTGACCGGCGAGCCCGAACCCGCCCGCCTGCCCGGCTCCCTGCACGACACCGGCGCGGGCTACCCGGCGCTGCGACCGGGCGACGGCCCCGGCGTGCCGGGTCACGTGCTGCGCCTGGAGTCCCCGGAGGACGCGCTGCCCGTGCTGGACGAGTACGAGGGCGACGAGTACCGCCGCATCCGGGTGACCATGCCCGACGGACGCGTGTGCTGGACCTACCTGTGGACCGCCGGCGTCGACGGGATGCCGGTGCTACCCCACGGTTGGGTCGAGAACCGTCCGTGATGCGCCCGATCCGGTGAATTCTTCCCCGCCGCACCCAACCGTTCGGCGGGTGGGTACGTCCTCCTGGTAGGACCACGACCAGGAGGTGGACATGAGGCGACTCCTCGTGTGCTGCGGTGCCCTGGTGGCGCTGGCCGCGTGCGGCAGCCCGCGGCAGGCGGCCGACCAGCAGACCCTGTCCCTCACCCCGTCCTCGACCAGTTCCGCCGCCCCCGTCCCGCCGACGTCCCCGACTACCGCCGCGCCCGCGACCGGCCGGTGCACCGCCGCGACGCTGAGCGGCAAGGTGGAGCCGACCGACGCGGGCGCGGGCAACCGGTACGGCAAGTTCGTCGTGACCAACACCGGCCAGGTGCCGTGCACGCTCAACGGCTACAGCGGCTTCCAGCTCCAGGACGCCAACGGGCAGCCGGTGCCCACCGACCTCCAGCGCACCCCGAACCCCGGCCCGGCACCGGTCCCGCTGGCGCCCGGTGCGAGCGCGGCGGCCAACCTGCACTGGAACGTCGTGCCCTCCGGCGACGAGCCGGTGGACCAGCCGTGCCAGCCCGAGGCCAGCGGCGCCGCCGCCATCCCGCCCGACGAGACGCAGCCGATGACCGTGGCGTGGGGCCTGGGCCCGGTGTGCGGCGGTGGGAAGATCGAGATCAGCGCGTTCTACGCTGCTTAGGTGATCGAGTCCAACGTCCCCGGCCACGCCGGGGAGCTCGCGGTCCGCACCTGGCCGAACCTCGACGCCACCTGGCTCGCCGTGCTCGTGCACGGCTACGGCGAGCACGGCGGGCGGTACGGGCACGTGGCCGACAGACTGGTCGAGGCGGGCGCGCTGGTGGTCGCCGCCGACCACGTCGGGCACGGCAAGTCCGAGGGCGAACCCGTGCTGATCACCGACTTCGACGGCGTGGTTGCCGACGTCGGCGCGGCGGTCAGCTCGGCCGCGTCCGACCTGCCGACCGTCCTCATCGGACACTCGATGGGCGGTCTGATCGCCACTCGTTACGCGCAGCGGAACCCGTTGACCGCACTGGTGCTGTCCGCGCCCGTGCTCGGCACGTGGCAGGGCCTGGACGTGCTGTCCCTGCCGGAGATCCCGGACACCCCGATCGACCCGGACGTGCTGTCCCGCGACCCGGAGGTCGGCAAGCAGTACGCCGCCGACCCCCTGGTCTGGCACGGTCCGTTCAAGCGGCCCACGCTGGAAGCGCTGGAACGCGCGCTCGACGAGGTGAACTACGGCCCCACGCTGGAGCACCTGCCGACGCTGTGGCTGCACGGCGACGCCGACGAACTGGTGCCCCTGGCCGACACCCGCACCGGCACCGACCGCGTCCGCGGCCTGCTGTTCGAGGAGCGCATCTACCCGGGCGCGCGGCACGAGCTGTTCAACGAGACCAACCGGGACGAGGTGCTGGACGACGTGGTGGCGTTCGTCCAGCGGATACTTCACCAGAGCTGATCGGTGGGGCGCACCAGGATCTCGTTCACCGACACGTGCTCGGGCTGCGTGACGGCGTAGAGGACGGCCGCGGCGATGTCGTCGGCCTGGAGTTGGCGCATGCCGGCGATCCGGTCCTCCAGCGCGTTCTTGGCGTTCTCGTCGGTGATGTGCTCGCGCAGCTCGGTCTCCACCACGCCGGGCTCGACCACGACGACCCGGACGCCCTGCGCGGCCACTTCCTGCCGCAGCGCCTCGCTGAACGCGTTGAGGCCGAACTTGGTGGCCGCGTAGACGGCGGCACCGGGCCGCGCGCCCCGGCCGGCGGTGGAAGAGATCTGGATGAGCGCGCCGCGCCGTTCGATCAGGTGCGGCAGGGCGGCGTGCGTGAGGTACATGACGCCGAGGAGATTTGTCGACACCATCCGCCGCCACTCCTCGGTGTCCGCGCCCAGGACCCCGCCCAGCAGCATCACGCCGGCGTTGTTGACCAGCACGTCCAGCCCGCCGAACGCCTCGACGGCCCGCTCGACGGCGGCCCGGCAGGCGGCCTCGTCGGTCACGTCCAGCTCCAGGGTCAGCACCTTGACCCCCTCCTCGGCCAACCGCGCCTCCACCGCCGCCAACCGGTCGGCGCGTCGAGCCGCGATGACCACCGACGCCCCGGCCTTGCCCAGCGCGATCGCCGTCGCCTCGCCGATGCCCGAAGACGCCCCGGTCACGAGCGCGACCTTGCCCTGAAGGTTGTTCGTCATGACGCACAGCCAACCGGCTGGAGCGCGCTCCAGGTCAAGGCTCTGCCCGAAGGCGCGACTGGCGTCGCGCGGCCACGAGTGCCACCAGGCGGCGTGCGGGGGCCGGCGCGGTTCGTGGACAATTCGTGCTGCGATGGTGGGCGAAGACCTGGAGCTGCTGATCACCGTGGTGGTCGCGGCCGACGACGAGCAGCAGGCGCGGACCGCCTGCGCCGGTCTGCTGCGGCGGGTCGGCGGGCGGGTCGTCGCGGCCGGGGACTGCTCCGACGAGGAACCCGGGTGCTGGTCGGTGACGGTGTCGCTGGTCAGCGGCGAGCGGGCCACGCAGAACGTCGCCGGCGCGCTGGCGCGGGCGGTGCGGATGTTCGTGCGGTCGCTCGGGGACGACTTCCCCATGCCGCGGGTCGCGTGCGAGCCGCCCACCGCGTGGACCGTGCTGGAGGACCAGCCGCTGCTGGACGGGATCGTCCCGGGCGCGGAACGGCTGTTGATCGAGGCGTGGGCGGGCGGGGACCCACAACGCAGACCCGAAACCGAAACCGCGAAAAACGGGGAAGATCGCCCGGTTGCCGATGTTGCTGCGCCGGTCGGCGGGGGTACCCGGCTGCTGTTGCGGGTCGACGTCGCCGCCGACCGGTCCGCCGGGGCCGAGTGGCAAGCGCGGGCGGTAGCGAGCCGGGTCGCGCGAAGTGGCAAGATCACCCGAGTGGCTCCACATGGGCACCTACTGAGCGTGCACATCGACCTCGGGTCGAGTGTGGATTCGCCCACGGTCGCGCTACAGGGCGCGGTCTCGTCGTTGGGCCGAACGGGGTGGACGCCCGTGGAGTGGTCGGGTGAGTCGGCCATAACGCGCTGGTCAGCAACGCCTGTCCCAGAAAGTGGGATCACGGCGTTGGAACTGTCCGCGACACCGGCCTCGGCATTCGTGTGGACGGCGCCCGACTGAGATCAACAGCGCTAATCCGATCGAGTGGGTTTCACACGCCACCCGGTCAGCCGATCTTGCTTGTGAATCGTGAAACGTTCGGTACTACTTTCAACTATAGGAACTCCAGCGTTGTGGGAGGGGTCGGGACCGACATGGCCAGCATCGAAGAGGTCCGCGCCGCGATCGCCCAAGCCGTCGACAAGGCCGGGCAAAGCGCCCAGGCGCTGCAACAGGCGGCCGACTTGGCCGAGGACGCCCAAGCGCTGCTGAGCACCGCCACCCAGGGCAGCGCCCAGGCCGACGTCGAGCAGGCCAACAGCCAGTTCGCCGAGGTCGTCAGCGGCGTCACCGACCTGCAGAAGTTCCTGGCCAACGGCATCGCGCAGGCCGAGAACATCAACTCCCGGCTCTGAGCGTCGTGAAGGCCGTGACGTGACGTCGGTCGCCGAGGTGCGGCTCGCGCTCGAACAGAGCTGCGAGCTGCTCCGTGACGCCTATCGCAGTGTCCGCGAGGCCCAGAGCGCGTTGGACGAGGCGGTGGACCTCCTCGCCGACGCGGGCGCGAACCACCCCGAACCGCTGGTGCCCGACGGGTTCGCCAAGGCGCGCGAGCGCTTCGCCGACGAGCTGGACCTCATCGTCCGCAGCCTGGACCTCGTCCAGCGCCTGGCCGTGGAGCTGTGACGTGAGCAGGCGCGACGAGCGGCGCAGGAAGGTCGAGGGCTCCTTCGAGGAGTTCCGGGACGCGGTCGCCGCCGCGCTGGGCAACGCCTCGCGCGAACTGCGGCAGCTGGTGGACGAGCGCGCCCGGGACATGTTCGAGATCATGCTGCGCGGCGAGGGCGTCGACCGCGCGCAGGACGACCCCGTGCTGGCGAAGGCGGTGAAGAAGAACAAGGCGCTCGAGCAGCAGCTGGTGCAGGCGCTGATCGACCGGGTCGCCGCGTTCCGCGAGTGGTCCGAGGGCGGGCCGGACCGGCTGGCCGCCCTGGTGAACGCGGTCGCGCCGGGTCCCGCGTCGTGGCCGCCGGAGGCCTGGCTGGGCACCCCCGGCACCGCCGACGGCAGCGAGGGCGTGCCCGAGCTGTGGCGCATCGGCACCGGCGTGGTGCGCGGCGCGCCCGAGCCCCGGTCGTTCCCCGTCGCCGTGCCGCTGCTGGACCACTCGCACCTGCACGTCTCCTCCACCCCGGACAGCCGGCAGGCGGCGGACGCGCTGGTGGAGAACCTGCTGCTGCGCCTGGTCAGCCACTTCCAGCCGGGCCTGGTGCACGTCCACGTGTGGGACGTCAACCAGCTCACCGGCTCGCTGCCCGGCCTGTACCCGCTGACCCGCGCGGGCCTGCTCACCGTGCACGACCCGGCTCGCCCGCAGGAGCTGCTGGACGAGCTGTCCGACCACATCCGCCGCGTGCACACCGGGGTGCTGGTCGAGGGCCACCAGTCGGTGCGGTCGGTGGGCGGGCGGCGCACCGAGCCGTGGCGGGTGGCCGTGCTGTTCGGCAACCGCCAGGTGCTCAAGGAAGAGCACCAGCAGCAGCTGCAACGGGTGGCGCGCAACGGGTTGGCGTGCGGGGTGCAGCTGATCATCGTGGACATCCCGGTCACGGTGAACTCGCCGATCGAGACCGTGACCATCCACCCCGACCAGACCGCCACCTGCACCATGACCGGCAAGCACGTCGTGGTGACCCTGGACCCGCCGTTCCCCCGCACCGCCGTGCCCCGCGCCTGCGCCGCCATCGCGGACAAGCGCGAAGAGCGCCGGATGCGGCTGAGCACGTTCCAGGACCTGCTGCCCGAGCGGTTCTGGCAGGAGAGCTCGGCGTCCGGCGTGGTGGCCCCGGTCGGCTACCACGAGGGCGAGCCGGTGCACGTGGCGCTGGGCGACACCTCGCCGCACGCCCTGATCGGCGGCCCGAGCGGGTCGGGCAAGACCAACTTCCTCTACGCCATGCTCGGCAGCCTCGCCGCCCGCTACCACCCCGACGAGCTGGAGCTGTACCTGCTGGACTTCAAGGAGGGCGTGTCGTTCGCGCAGTTCGCGCCGGGCCGCAAGGACCCGACGTGGCTGCCGCACGCGCGCCTGGTCGGCGTGAACGTCAACACCGACCGCGAGTTCGGCGTGGCGCTGCTGAAGTTCCTGGCCGACGAGATGCGCCGGCGTGCCGACGCGGCCAAGCGGCACGAGGTCACCAAGCTGGAGCAGCTGCGCGAGGAGGACCCGGACGGCCGGTGGCCCCGGATCGTGGCCGTCATCGACGAGTTCCAGTACCTGTTCGGCGAGCGCGACGGCGTGACCGCGCAGGCCACCCAGCTGCTGGAGGACGTGGCCCGGCGCGGCCGGTCGCAGGGCATCCACCTGGTGCTGTCCAGCCAGGACGTGTCCGGCATCGAGGGGTTCTGGGGCAAGTCGGCGATCTTCGAGCAGTTCACCGTGCGGATCGCGCTGCCCAAGGCGCGCCGGGTGCTGGCCGAGCCGCAGAACGACGCCGCCGTGGAGCTGCCGCGCTGGCACGCCGTGGTCAACCACGAGTCCGGGGTCCGGCCGGGCAACGAGGTCGCGCGCATCCCGGACACCACGAGCAAGGGCACGTTCGACGCGCTGCAGGCCGAGCTGCACCGCCGCCGGCCGCCGGACCTGGCCGAACCGATCCTGTTCGACGGCAGCAAGGTGCCGTCGCTGCAGTCGCTGCCGGACTTCCAGTCGCTGCGCACCGGCGAGGCCAACCCGACCGTGCTGCTGGGCCAGGTCATCGACGTGGCGGGCAGCGCGGCGAAGGTGCGCTTCCCGCGCACCCCCGGGCGCAACATCGCGGTCATCGGCTCGCTGCCCGAGGACGCGGCGGGCGTGCTCGGCGGCGCGGCGCTGTCCCTGGCCCGCCAGCGGGAACCCGGCGAGGCGCAGTTCAGCCTGGCGTGCCTGGCCGAGGACGCGTGGCCGTACGCGGAGAAGCTGTACAAGCAGCTGCAGAACGCGGGCCACTCGGCGGAGCTGTTCGGTCTGGAGGGCATCCGGGCGCTGCTGGACGGCACGGCGGCCCGCCTGACGGCGTCGGTGACCGGCGAGACAGGTGCCCCGCTGCCGCCCCACTACCTGGTGGTGTACGCGGTGGACGCCGCGCACACCCTGCTGGAGAACAAGGATCCCACCACTCGCACGTCCGGAGTGGACAGTCTGCGCGCCGTGTTGAAGCACGGCCCGGAGAACCGCACCCACCTGCTCGGGTGGTGGCGGGGCGTGCAGCGGCTGAAGAACAGCCTGCCGCCGGGCCAGTACGACGACATCGGCGCGTGGCTCGCGTTCGACGTGCAGGGCAAGGAGTTGATCTCGTTCGGTCCGGAGCAGGTGATGTCGTGGTCCCCCAGACCGCACCGCTGCCTGTTCTTCGACCGGTTCGAGCACTCGCGCCCGCAGGTGGTCATTCCGTTCGACACCGGGGAGGAATCATGATCAGCCACGCCTCTGTCGTGCCCGCGCAACGCAGTGGGGACGCCGTGCCGGAGGTCGAGGCCGTCTCCGCGGTCGAGCGGTACAAGGAGATCGTGGCGCTGGCGGGCGAGTCCGTGCAGCGCATGCGGGAGGTGGACGAGCAGCGGGTCAAGGAGGCCTTGGACCGGCTGGTGGCGTCCCAGGACCGCATGGCGGAGGCCGTGGAGCAGGAGATGCTGACCCGCGTCGGCGTGACCCTGCTGTGGGAGTCGGCGCTGGACCTGCTGTGGGACGAGCGCTGGCTGACCATGAAGCCCCTGCCCGCACCGGACGAGTCCGTGCCGCCGCGCCCGCAGGAGCACTACAACGGGATGATGGAACTGGCGCACCAGCGGCTGGAGGACTCCCTCCAGAAGCGCACGCTATTCCGAAAGGGCCTCTAGTACGCCGGCATCCGCCTGCGGGTGGCCCCGGCCCTCGGCGATGATGCGGACATGCGTGTTCTACACACCCCGGAGGAGGTCGCGGCGGCGAACCCGGACCCGCTCGTCCGGTGGGCCGCCCAGAGCCTGCTGCCCGGCGGCGGTGGGGCGGCGTGGGCGCACGGTGGTGCGGTGGCCGTCCACGCCCCGGCCCTGAACCGGCACGACCGGCTCGTGCTCGCCGGTCCCCCCGACGACATCGCCGCGCTCCTCGACGCCCACCACCGGCCCGGCCTGTCCCCGCTGGTCACCACGGAGACCGCCGACGCACTCCCGCAGTACCCCGCGCACGGCACCTTCGGGTGGATGGAACGCGCCGGCACGCTCGCCGCGCCCGACGGCGTCCGCTGGCTGCGCGAGGACGAGTGGGACGACGTGGAGTCGTTGCTGCGCAAGGCCAGTCCCCAGTCGTACGTGTGGCCGCACGAACGCGGACCGCGCCGCTGGGCGGGCATCCACGTCGGCGACGCCCTGGTCGCCGTGGCCGCCGAAGCCTGGTCCGCGCCCGGCATCGGGTTCCTCGCCGGCGTGGCCACCCACCCCGACCACCGGGGACGCGGCCTGTCCACCCGGATCTGCGCGTACGTGGTCGGTGCCCTCCTGGCGGAGCACGGCGAATGCGCCCTGATGGTGGACAGGGCCAACGCCCCGGCTATCAGGGTCTACGAACGCCTGGGTTTCACCTATCGCAGCGTCACAGCCCTGAAATGAGGGAACACGGGCGGCCGACGCGGTGGTTGCACGGGACATGAGCGTGCCGAACACCGCGCGGGAGATCCACCTCGCCGCCCGCCCGCAGGGCTTCCCGACCCTCGACGACTTCGCCCTGGCCGAGGTCGAGGTCCCCACTCCCGGAGAGGGCCAGGTCCTGGTCCGCAACCTCGTGATGAGCGTGGACCCGTACATGCGCGGCCGGATGAACGACCGCAAGTCCTACGTGGCCCCGTTCCAGATCGGCAAACCCCTCGACGGCGGCGCGGTCGGCGAGGTCGTCGCGTCCGAGGCGGAGGGCTTCGCCGTGGGCGACACCGTCCTGCACGGACTGGGCTGGCGCGAGTACGCCCTGGTCGACGCGGCCCACGCCACGAAGGTCGATCCGACCCAGGCACCGCTGGGCGCGTACCTGGGCGTCCTCGGCATGCCCGGCATGACCGCGTACGCGGGCCTGGTGGACGTGGCCGCGTTCAAGGAGGGCGACGTCGTCTTCGTGTCCGGCGCGGCCGGCGCGGTCGGCCAGGTGGCGGGCCAGATCGCCAAGCTGAAGGGCGCCCGGCGCGTGATCGGCAGCGCCGGCACCGACGCCAAGGTCGACTACCTGGTGGACGAACTGGGCTTCGACGCGGCCTTCAACTACCGCAACGCCCCCGTGCGCGACCAACTGGCCAAGGCCGCCCCGGACGGCATCGACGTGTACTTCGACAACGTCGGCGGCGACCACCTGGAAGCGGCCCTGGAAGCGTTCAACCTCTACGGCCGGGCCGCCCTGTGCGGCGCGATCTCGGTCTACAACGACGCCGAACCCAAGCCCGGCCCGAACAACCTGTTCCTGGCCGTGGGCAAGCGCCTGACCTTGCGCGGCTACCTGGTCGCCGACCACGAGCACCTGCGCGAGCAGTTCGTGAAGGAGGTCGGCGGCTGGATCGCGTCGGGCGAACTGAAGTACGACGAGACCATCACCGAGGGCGGCGTGGAAAAGGCCCCGGAGGCGTTCCTCGGCATGCTCCGCGGCGAAAACCTCGGCAAGGCCCTGGTGACCTTCTAACACACCCCGCCGCGCGCAGCGCGGTGTGCAGTGGTCCCAACCACAGGTGGAGGGCCTCGGTTCCCCCGCCGTATGGCCTGCCCGAAGGGCTACCACATTTTGGGTCGGGTGCAGCCAAAAGTTTTTGCGAGGAACGAGCAAAAAGTTTTAGCGGCACCCGGCCCAAAATGTGGTTGGCTCCGCCAGGCCATACGGCGGGGAACCGACGCCCTTCACCCCCCGCTGGCGGCCTGCCGCGCGGCGAGCGCTGCTTTTCATCTCGAGAGCGCGCCAGCGCGAAACCCGTCCCTAGACCAGCTCACCCTCCGCCGCGACCACCCGCCCCTCGTGCACCACCAACGTCCGAGGCGCACGATCCATCACAGCCGCAGTCACCGTGTCCCCCGGCACCACCACCACGTCGGCAGACGCACCCTCGGTCAACCCCAGGGTGCGCCCGACCACCGACCCCCCACCCCTGGTGGCGATGTCCACGCACATCTCCACCAGGGCATCCGCCCGAAACCCGTTCCGATAAGCCAACTGCCAGGTCCGGTCCAGCATGTCGCCGTTCCCGTACGGCGACCAGTAATCCCGGATGCCGTCCTGCCCCAGACCGACCCGCACCCCCGCCCACCGCAACTGCCGCAGCGGCAACGGTTCCCGCACCCCAGGTGCCACCGTCGTCACGGCCACGTCGTGCTCGGCCAACAGCTCGATCAGTTCCCGCTGCCGCTCGCCATCCACAGTGGACAGTGCGAAAGCGTGGCTCACGGTCACCTTGCCGCGCATGTCCAGAGCCGCCACCCGCTCGCAGATCAGCTCGATCTGGAACGCTCCCAGCGACCCGGCGTCGTGCAGGTGCACGTCCACCCCGCGCTGGTGCTTCTCGGCCAACCCGAACACGACATCGAGGTGCTTGACCGGATCACGGTCATAACCCGCCGGATCCAGTCCCCCGACCAGGTCCGCACCCGCCCGCAGGGCCGCGTCCAGCAGCTCGGCGGTCCCCTTCTCGCGCAGGATCCCGCACTGCGGGAACGCCACCACCTCGACGTGAGCCCGGTCGAAAAGAGCCTCGCGCGCCGCCAGGACGCCCTCCAGCTTCTCCAGTCCCGAGTCGACGTCCACTTGGGCGTGGCTGCGCACGACGGTGGCGCCGCCGGCGATCGTCCGCCCCAGGGTGTGCGTGGCGCGTTCGGACACCGACCGCTCGGCACCCCGCCAGTTGCGGCGGTCGTTGTCGATCAGCTCGGCCAGGCCGGTGCCGGCGCTGTGCGGGCGGAACGGCAGGCCCAGCCTGGTCGAGTCGAGGTGGGCGTGGGCGTCGGTGAAGGCGGGCAGCAGCACCCCACCCCGGCCGTCCACCTCGGGCACGCCCGGCGGGGCGGCCAGGTCCGGCCCGAACCCCGCGAGCTTCCCACCCGAGCACAGGACGTCGACCGCGGGCGCGTCAAGGCTGTTCGGCCACGGCCGCACGGAACGGATCAGCAGGTCACCGGTCACCCGCCCGAAACTATCCCGCCGGGGATGAGCTTGCCAGGGTTGAGCACGCCGGTGGGGTCGAGTGTCCGCTTGACGGACGCCAGCACCGCCACGCCCAGCGCCCCGATCTCCGCCTCCAGGTAGGGGGCGTGGTCGGTGCCGACCGCGTGGTGGTGGCTGATCGTGCCGACGCCGCTGATCGCCTCGCCCGCGGCGGCCTTGGCCACCTGCCACTGTCCGACCGGGTCGTCGGCGTCGCGCGCGGCGAGGACGGTGAAGTACAGGGACGCGCCGGTCTCGTACGCGTGCGAGATGTGGCACATCACGATGCACTCGCCCAACGCGTCCCTCAACGCATCACGGACCGACGTGCGCAAAGAAGAAATCCGCGACCAGTGCGTCGCTGTCTCCAGCGTCTCGACGCACACGCCGACCTCCATCAGCGCGTCACGCTGGCGCGGGCCGTTGAACCGGCCGTGCCGCCACGCCTCGCCCAGCAGCTTGCCCAGCGACACGGCCCGCAGGCCCCGCACGGTCTCCCGCCGCCGGCGCTTGACCTCCGCTTCGGACGCCCCGTGCCACCCGAGGATCAGCAGGCACGGCTCCTTGACGCCCCGCCCGCGCAGGTAACCCTTCAACGCCGAGGTCTTCCAGCCACCCGCGAGCGACAGCGACACGTCGGTCTCGTCCACATCGGACAGCCGCGTCACGTCGGCGAGCACCCGGCGCTGCGCGAGCCGCCGCACCACCGACGCCCCGCGCTCCCAACCGTCCACCACGAAACCCTCGTACCGCTCGACCACCGGTCGCGGCCGGACCCGCACGGCCACCTCGGTGAGCACGCCGAACGCGCCCTCGCTGCCGATCACCAGCTGCTTGAGGTCCGGCCCGGCCGCCGACGCGGGCGCCGCGCCCAGCCGCCACTCACCGACCGGCGTGGCCACCCGCACGCCCTCGACCATCTCCTCGAACCGGCCGTACCCGGAGGACGCCTGCCCGGCGGACCGGGTCGCGGCGAACCCGCCGATGGTGGCGCGCTCGTAGGACTGCGGCACGTGCCCGACGGTGAACCCGTGCGGCGCGAGCAGCCGGTCCGCCTCGGGCGCGGGCAGCCCGGCCTGCAGGACGGCGATCCGGGACACCGGGTCCAGGGACACCAGCTTGTCCAGCCGGACCAGGTCCAGGGCGATCACGGACGCCTTGTCCCCGCGCAACGCCGCCACCCCGCCGACCACGGACGTCCCGCCGCCGAACGGCACCACGGCCACGTCGTGCTCCACGCACGCGCGCAGCACCTCCGTCACCTGCTCGGGCGTCGCGGGCAACACGACCGCGTCCGGCACGGCGAGGGAGTCGGCACCGCGCTGCCGCAGCAGGTCGAGGTAGGACAGCCCGCCGGCGCGCCCCAGCCGGGAGTCGCGGTCGACCCGCACGTACCCGGGACCGACCACGGCGTCCAGCGCGGCGCGGGCGTCGGCGCTCAGGGCCGACTCGGGCACGTCGAGCGGACGCGCGGGGGTGCGGACCTCGGTGAGGCCGGTGCGCTGCCGGAGCAGCTTGAGTGCGTGCGGCGGCAGCTCGGCCGTCGAGGGGGTCCACCTGCCCCGGAGGGTGTGGTCGATGCGCTCGGTCACCGCTACAGTGTGACACATGACGTCCCAACGTCACAGTGATGACGCACTCCTCGACGCGGCCCGCGACTGCGTGGTCGAGGTCGGTGTCCGCCGCACCACGCTGACGGACATCGCCAAGCGCGCCGGCGTGAGCCGGATGACCCTCTACCGCCGGTTCCCGGACGTCCGCACCCTGGTGCGCGCCCTGATGACCAGGGAGTTCACCGCGCTGCTGGCCCGCGTCGAGGAACCCGCCGGCGCGACCGCGCGGGAACGGCTGGTGGCCCGGGCCATCGCGGGCATCCGCCTGCTGGCCGCCGACCCGCTGATGCGCCGGGTGCTGGACCTGGACGCCGAGCTGATGCTGCCCTACCTGGTGCAGCGCCTGGGCAGCACGCAGCGGCTGATCGAGGCGTTCCTGCTGAGCGAGGTCGAGGCGGGCCACGCCGACGGCTCGATCCGCGCCGGCGATCCGCACGCCCAGGCCCGGCTGGTGCTGCTGACCACCCAGTCGATGGTGCTGTCGGTCCGCCCGGCCACCACCGACCTGGACTTCGAGGCCCTGGTGGCGGAACTGGCCGCCTTCCTGGACGGGGCGCTGTCGTGACCACCTCGCCGAACGCCACCACCTCGCTCAACGCCGTCCGCCGCCGCCGCGAGCTCGCCGAAGTGGCCGAGGGGACCGTGGACCTGCTGGTCGTCGGCGGCGGGGTGACCGGGGCGGGGGTGGCCCTGGACGCCGCGTCGCGCGGCTTGGCCGTGTGCCTGGTGGAGGCGCACGACCTGGCTTTCGGGACGTCCCGGTGGTCCAGCAAGCTGGTGCACGGCGGCCTGCGGTACCTGGCGCAGGGCGAGGTAAGCCTGGCCTACGAGAGCGCGGTCGAGCGCGGCATCCTCATGACCCGCACGGCACCGCACCTCGTGCGCCCGCTGCCGCAACTGGTTCCGTTGCACGGCAAGGCACACGACCCCGTCGTCATGGCGGGCTTGCGCGCCGGTGACGTCCTCCGCCGCCTGGCCCGGACCCCGAGCCGCGTCCTCCCCCGGCCCCGGCACGTGCCCGCCGCCGAGGCCTTGGCCCTCGTCCCCGGCCTCGACCCGCACGACCTGCGCGGCGGCCTGCTCGCCTACGACGGGCAACTCGTCGACGACGCCCGGCTCGTGGTGGCGCTCGCCCGGACGGCCGCCGGCTTCGGCGCACGCATCATCACCCGCGCCCGCGTCACCGCCCTCGACGGCCGGACCGCGCACGTCACCGACGTCCTGACCGGCGAATCCCTCACCATCCGGGCCCGCGCGATCGTGAACGCGACCGGCGTGTGGGCCGGGAACCTGGTGGACGTGCAGCTCCGCCCGTCCCGCGGCTCGCACCTCGTGCTGGCGGCCGAGACGATGGGCATCACCCACACCGCGCTGACCGTGCCGGTGCCGGGGACCCGCAACCGTTTCGGGTTGGTGCTGCCGCAACGGGACGGACGGGTGTACGTAGGGCTGACCGACGAACCGGTCGAGGGCCCCGTGCCGGACGTGCCCGCGGTGCCCGAGTCCGATGTGGACTTCCTGCTGGACATGGCGTCCTCCGTGCTGCGGCGCACACTGACCCGGGACGACGTGCTGGGCGCGTTCGCCGGTCTGCGGCCGTTGCTGGACACCGGGGGCGGGCCGAGCGCGGACCTGTCCCGGCGGCACGCCGTGCTCACGTCGGACGGGGTGACCACCGTGGTGGGCGGCAAGCTCACGACGTACCGGCGGATGGCGGCGGACGCCGTCGACGCGACCGGCCTGACGAGGGCACCGAGCCGCACGAAGTCGTTGCCCCTGGTGGGTTCCGGTATCGCCACCGGACCGGCCGAGCTGGTCGCGCGCTACGGCACCGAGGCGACCAAGGTCGCGGAGATCGGCGAAGTGGCGTGGGCCGTGCGGCACGAAGGCGCGCTGGACGCAGACGACGTGCTGGACCGCCGCACCCGCACCGGCCTGGTGCCGAAGGACCGCAAGGCCCGGGAAGCCGTTGTGCGTCAAGGGGTCGAGGCAGAACTCGCCGCCCTGAGCGCGTAAGCGAAAGGGGACCTCCCGCCCAGGAGGTCCCCTTCCGGCCTGCGTGACCGGTCGAACCGGTCAGGTCACTCGCCGATGATCGGCTTCGCGGCCTTCGGCGGCTCGTCGATCAGCGGCTCACCTTCCAGCCGGACCTTGCGCTGGTGGTCCTTGCCGTCGCCCTGACCGCCCTGGCCCGCCATCGGGGGCATCATGCCGCCCATCATGCCGCCGCCCGCGCCACCGGCCCGGCCGCCCGCGCCACCGCCCGGGACACCGCCGCCGGCCGCGCCGTGCGAGCCCTGCGGGAGGACGCCGGACGCGCCGCCCGCCTGGAGGGTCTGGCCGGCACCGGCACCACCGCCACCGGAAGCGCCGAGGCCACCGCCGCCACCGCCACCGAAACCACCCGGGAGGCCGCCGCCACCACCGAGACCGCCACCGCCGCCTCCGTGGGAGGTCGCCAGGTCGGGGGTCGAGAAGGGCTTCGCCGAAGGCACGTACGGCAGGGTCGTGTTGGTGGCGTGCGTGGTGTCACGCGGGCCGCCCGGCAGGATGTTCGGCGGCGGGCTGACGGGCGAACCCGACGCCGCCGGCACCCACCGGCCCGGCTCCCAGTGGCCGCCCGAGCTCGCGCCGCCACTGCCGCCACTGCCACTGCCGCCGCCGACCTGCGGAGGACGGCGCACCGTGCCGCCCGTGCCGCCGGGAGTGGTGTAGCCGCCGCCGGGACCCGAGCCGGAGCCCCACTCGCCACCGGTCGGCGTGCCGCCCAGCGTCGGTGGACGGCTCACCTGCGGGCCACCGGAGCCGGCGCCCACACCGCTGGTGTTGGTGCCGCCGCCACCGCCGCTGCCGGAGGTGTAGCGGTCGTTGGCGCCGCGGTCCATCTCGTTGAGCTGGCCCTCGGTCAGCCCCAGACCACCCGACGACGGCCGGGAGCCCGCACCGCCGCCACCCGCGCCGCCACCCTTGTTGGAGTGGGTCATCGCGGTGATCGCCTGCAGGATCTGCTTGGCGGTGTTGATGATCTGCACGACCTGCCGGATCAGGTCGATGAGCTTCTTGAGCGAGTTGCCGAGCTTCTGCAGGAAGTCCGCGAGCTTCTTGGCGTAGTTGCACGCCATCTGGATGATGTCGGCGATCGCCGCCGCGATGGACGCGCCGAAGGTCAGCCAGGACACCGACAGCCACTGGATGATCTTCATGACCATGTCCGACACGGCCTTGCTGATCAGGTCCATGATGGTCTTGCGGACCTGCGCGACCAGCTCGCCCGCGCCCTTGGCGGCGTTGGAGATGCCGTGCGCGGCCTTGCTCAGCGTCTCCAGGCCGGAGGCGTGCTTCTTGGCCGCCTCGCGGTAGCCGTCGGCCGACCGGCCGCGCCACCCGCGGGTCTCCTCGACGGCGGTGCGCCGGTAGTCGGCGACGATGCCCTCGATCTGCTTGGCCGCGGACGCCCAGTCGCTCGACATCTTCTGGATCGCCTGCGGGTTGCCCAGCAGCGCGTCGAACGGCTCGCGCAGGAAGTCCACGTGCTGGATGGCCCAGGAGAACCCGGCGGACAGGAAGCCCGACAGCGGGTTGGAGGCCATGCCGACGATGCTCATGGCGGTGTTGGCCATGCCCAGCCCGGCCTGCACCCAGTCGCCGCGCTCGACCGCCGCGACCGTGCCCTGCACGTCGCCGATCAGGTGGGACGGGTCCCGCCCCTGCGTCGTGGCCTGCGTGGTCATCCGCGTGCCTTTCCGTTGAACCCGAAGGCGTTGTCGAGGTCGACGTTCTCGTAGAGGTCGGCGACCTCGCGCAGGCCCTGGCACATGTCCGCGATGGTCTCGGTGGCCTGGCCGAAGATGTCCTGCGACTGGCCCGCCGACTTGAGCAGGAACGAGGCCAGGAACGAACCGAAGATGCCGAAGGCGTCGGTCGACAGCGACGGGTCGGCGGTCTTGGTGGCCGCGAGCATCCGCTGTGCGAGCTGGTCGACCGTGCCGGCGTGGGCCCGGACCTCCTCCGGGCTCACGTGGAACGACACGAACATGTGCCTCTACCCCCTGGCTCAGGCCATCACGTCGGGTGGGTTGGTGAAGTACTCGTCATCGGGCCTGGTGTCTCGACGCTCCAGCTCGGATTCCGGTTCCGCCGGTTCCGGCTCGTCACCCGAATAGCCGTTCGGCATGTTCTGCTTGACGAAGTCCAGCGCCGGCCCGTCGCCGACGAAGTCGGTCATGATCTGCACGACCTGGCCCGCGGCGGTGCGCTGCGCCTGCGCCACGGCGGTCATGATCGCGCCGGAGATGCGCTCCGGGTCCTCGCCGCGCAGCCCGGGCCGCAGGATCAGGTTCGTCAGCGCGCCGGAGGCGTTGACGCTGACGGTGATGAGGCCGTCCGGGGAGGTCGCACTGCCGCCGACGTCACCGAGCTGCGCCTGGGCCTGTTCGGCGTTGCGCTTGGCCGCCTCGATCTTCTGCCCGTACTGCTTGAGCCACTCGTCCGGCTCGATCGGCTCCATAGGTCACCCCTCCAGACAGCGCCGGGTTTGCGGCCCGCGACACATTCGACCGGTCACCGGTCGATTCGGTTCCGGGCAACGTATCGTTTCACCGAATCGTGATTTTCCGGACCCGCTCGGCTTGGATACCGCCGTTCGGTCTATTGTGTGAATTGTTTACTTGCCGTTCTGTTGGGTTTTCGCAACACTTCGTAGCATGAGTCCGGCACGCCGGGACGTCGAACGGCGGATCCACAACCGGATCCGGGTGCTGCGGGTCGAGCGGGGGATGACCAGGGTGGGTCTGGCGCGGGCGGTCGGGGTCAACCCCCAGACCATCGGCGCGCTGGAACGGGGTGACCACTACCCGGGCTTGGACCTGGCGCTGCGGATCTGCGAGGTGTTCGGCCTGCCCGTGGAAGCGGTGTTCAGCCGCGAGCCGTTCGAACCGCTGTCCACGCGGGTGTACGGCTGATCAGGAGAGAGGGGCACGCGTGGCACAGGGAGTGCTGGAGGTCGACCGGGTCTCCAAGCGCTACGGTCCGGTCGTCGCCCTGCGGGACATGACCTTCGACGTGCGCGCCGGCGAGCTGTTCGGGTTCGTCGGCAGCAACGGGGCCGGCAAGACCACGACCATGCGGATCGCGCTGGGCGTGCTGGCCGCCGACGCCGGCGAGGTCCGCTGGAACGGCGCTCCCGTCACGCTGGAGACCCGCCGCCGCATCGGTTACATGCCCGAGGAACGCGGCCTCTACCCGAAGATGAAGGTGCTCGACCAGCTCGTGTACCTGGCCGAGCTGCACGGCATGCCGACCGCCGCCGCGCAGCGCTCGGCGCAGGACTGGATCGCCCGGCTGGGTCTGCGCGACCGGTGCGACGACGAGGTGCAGAAGCTCAGCCTGGGCAACCAGCAGCGGGTGCAGCTGGCGGCGGCGCTGGTGCACGACCCGGACGTGCTGGTGCTGGACGAGCCGTTCTCCGGGCTGGACCCGGTGGCGGTGGACGTGATGAGCCAGGTGCTGCGCGAGAAGGCCGCCGCGGGCGTGCCGGTGGTGTTCTCCAGCCACCAGCTCGACCTGGTGGAACGGCTGTGCGACCGGGTCGGCATCGTGCGCGCCGGGTCGCTGGTGGCTTGCGGGACCGTCGAGGAGCTGCGGTCGGGCGGCAGCGTGCACCTGGTCGTGGACGCGCCCGACGCGACCGACGGGTGGGCGGACGGCCTGGCCGGCGTGCGGACCCTGCACGTCGAGGGCACCCGCACCACGCTGGAGCTGGGTCCGGACGCCGACGACCAGGCCGTGCTGCACGCCGCCCTGGCCACCGGCCCGGTCCGCGAGTTCACCCGGCGGCGGCCGACGCTGACCGAGCTGTTCCGCAGCGTCGTCACCGAGGAGCACGCGGCATGACCACCCTCACCCCGAGCCGGGCGGTCTTCCTGGTCGCCCGCCGGGAGTTCCTGACCAAGGTGCGGACCCGCTCGTTCGTCGTCGGCACGCTGGCCATCATCGCCGTGCTCGCCGGGTACGTGCTGCTGCAGACCGTCCTGTTCGACCGGGCGGAGCGGGACACCGTGGCGCTCAACGGGCAGGCGACCGTGCTGGCCGAGCCGTTGAAGGCGACGGCGAAGTCGTTCGGGCGCGAACTGGTCACCGTGGACGTCGGCGACGTGGCGGCGGCCGAGGCGCAGGTGCGCGCGGGCGAGCTGGACGCGCTGGTGACCGGGGCGCCGGACCGGCTGCGGGTGGTGGTCAAGGACCGGCTCGGCGACGACCTGCGCAACTCCATCGACCTGATCGTCAAGCAGCAGGTGCTCAACGCGCAGCTCGCGGAGGCGGGGCTGGACCCGGCGACCGTGGCGCGCAACGTCGAGCAGGCGGCGGTGGACGTCGTGGCCCTGGAGCCCGAGGACGCCCAGCGCGGGCAGCGGCTGGCGATCGGCCTGGTGATCGCGGCGCTGCTGTACTACTCGCTGCTGGTCTACGGGACGATGGTGGCGCAGGGCGTGGTGGAGGAGAAGTCCAGCCGCGTGGTGGAGATCCTGCTGTCCACGCTGCGGCCGTCGCAGCTGCTGCTGGGCAAGGTGCTGGGGCTCGGGCTGGTCGGGCTGGCGCAGCTGGTGCTGATCGGGACGACCGGCTTGGTGCTGTCGTCGGCGTCCGGGGTGGTCGACGTGACCGGGGTGGCCGGGGGCGCGCTGGCCACCGGCGTGCTGTGGTACCTGCTCGGGTTCTTCCTCTACGCCACGGTGTTCGCGGCGGCGGCGTCGCTGGTGTCGCGGCAGGAGGAGCTGCAGTCGGTGCTGACGCCGATCAGCATGGCGGTGGTGATCGCGTTCGTGGTCGGCATCAACCTGATGATCCAGGACGCGTCGGACGCGCTGGTGGCGGTCCTGTCGGTGCTGCCGCCGTTCGCGCCGATCCTCATGCCGGGCCGGATGGCGATGGGCGTGGCACCCGCGTGGCAGGTGCTGCTGGCGGTGGTGCTGGCGCTGGCGGCGATCGCGGCGATCACGTGGCTGGGTGGCCGGGTGTACGCGAACGCGGTGCTGCGGACCGGGGCGCGCGTGCGGCTGCGGGACGTGCTGCGATAGCCCGATCGTGGGTTAACTCGATCGGGTGAAATCGGCTAATCCGCGCGGGGCAGGAGCCGATCCCACCCGTGAACGCATCCTCCGCGAGGGAGGCGGTCACGATGGTCGCTGCCAGGTTCGCCCCGCTCTGCGCCTTGGTGCTGGTCGTGGGCTGCAACGGCGCGCCCGCACCCGTCGGGCCGACCACCACGACCACCCTCACCACGGGCATCAAGACGCTCGACCCGTCGCCGCCCGAGACCACCGCCGAGACCACCACGGACACCGGTCGCGGGCCGCTCACGATCACCATCGGCACCGCCCGGCTGGACGGCCGCACGCCCGACACGCCGTGGTCCAACGACCCGCCGGTGTTCGACCTCTTCACCGACGAACCCACCCACGTGGACTGCAAGACCTTCGCGTGGGTCGGCGAGATCTCCGTGCCGATCACGGTGGTCGACGTCGCCTTCTCCAACTCCACCGTCGCCGCCGGGTCGTTCCGCCAGCAGGGGCTGTGCGAGCGGGCCGGCGCGGACGCCGACTGCCGCGGCTTCACCTTCCCACCGCCCAACAGCCTCGACCACGCGCGGTGCGGCGTGCCGGTGGTGGCACGGAAGCCGCCCGGCGAGCGCGCGGACACCACCATCACGCTCACCCTGCGCGCCTCCTGCTCGGCCGCGACCAGCGCGCCGTGCAACACCTCGCGGGTGGTCGCCGCGGGGCCGTCCCCGTCCCAGCCGGTGTTCCTCGAATGGCACCACCGCGAGACCGTGACGACCGTGTGGCACCCGTGCACGGCGGAGGAGCACGACTTCGTCGACGGCTGCCCGAAGGCCGGCACCACGACGTCGACCACCCCGCCGACGTCCTCCTCGCGATGAAGCCCGCATGAAGCCCGCCGACCCGCCCGGCCTGCTGGACCGGGCCCAGTCGTTCGCCGCCGTCGCCGCGCCCACCACGCTGGCCACGGCGCTGCTGTTCTACTTCGGCTACGTCTCGACGCTGACCCGGTACCGGCACTTCGGCGTCGACCTCGGCGCCCTGGACCTCTCCACCGCCGAACTCCTCCTGCTCGGCACGGAGGTGATCTTCCCGCCCCTGGCCGGGCTGCTGCTGGTGCTGATGGCGGGCCTGTTCGCGCACCGGGGCGTGCAGGTGCTGCACAGGCGTCGCCACACGCGGGTCACGAAGGGCTTGGCCGTCTTCTTCGCGGTGGTCGGCGCGGTGGCGTTCGGGCGGGCCGTCGCGGGCGTGTTGTTCCCGAACTCGTTCCGGGACGAGGTGCCGGGGGTGACCGCCGTGTGCCTGGGGTTGGGGCTGCCGCTGGTGGCCTACGCGATCTGGACGTACCGGGGGCCTCGGCGGGGCAGGCGTTCGCCCTCGGAGGTCCTGGTGCTGACGGCGCTCACCGGCCTGGTGGTGCTGGGCCTGTTCTGGACGACGAACATCTTCGCCGGCGCGTACGGCCGTGGCCGCGCCCAGGAGATGGCCGGCGAGCTGAACACCCAGCCGCTCGTGGTCCTCGACCTCCAGCAGCCGCTGTACCTGCCCGACGGCTTCCCGGGCGTGCAGCAGTTCGCCCTGCCGGCCGAGGACGGCCAACCGTTCCGGTTCCGCTGCCAGGGCCTGCGACTGCTGACCGAGGCCGGCGGGCGGCTGTTCCTGGTGCCCGAGCAGTGGGACAAGGCGCGGCGGACCGTCGTGGTGCCCTACGACGAGACGGTCCGCGTGCAGTTCCTGCCGGGCGCTAACCCTTGATGGCCGCGTACCGGGCCAGCGCGACCTGGCGCTCGTGGGCGTGGTCGACGATCGGGTCGCGGGGCTGGTGGACCTTCCGGCCGGGCACGTCCCGCAGTTCCGGCACGTACCGGCGGACGTAGTCGCCGTCCGGGTCGAACTTCTCCCCCTGCGTGACGGGGTTGAACACGCGGAAGTAGGGCGCCGCGTCGGTGCCCGTGCCCGCCGCCCACTGCCAGCCGTGCTGGTTGGAGGCCAGGTCGCCGTCCACGAGGTGCTTCATGAAGTGCCGGGCGCCCCACCACCACGGCAGGTGCAGGTCCTTGACCAGGAAGCTCGCCACGACCATCCGCACCCGGTTGTGCATCCAGCCTTCGGCGAGCAGCTGCCGCATCCCCGCGTCCACGAACGGGTAGCCGGTCCGCCCGGCGCACCAGGCCGCGAACCGCTCCCGGTCGTGGTCCAGTTCCATCCGGTCGAAGCGGCGGTCGAGGTTGTGCCGCGCGGACTCCGGCTGGTGCCACAGGACGTCCGCGTAGAAGTCGCGCCACGCCAGCTCCGACCGGAACGCGGCGGATCCCTTGTCCTGCCCCAAATCCGCCAGCAGCGTGCGCGGGTGCACCACACCCCACCGCAGGAACGCCGACATGCGGCTCGTGCGGTCCAGGTCGGGCCGGTCGCGGTGCTCCGCGTAGTCCGGCAAGCGCTCGTCCCGGAACCTCTCCCACAGTTCCCGGACGTCCGGCAGCAGCTCGCCCTTCGGCAGCGGCTCGCTCTTCCGCGGCTCGATCCAGTCCACTGTGGACTCGTCGGTGTCGGCCGGACCGCGCCACCCGTGCTCCTGCCACGCCTTCCGGAACGGCGAGAACACCCGGTACGGACTGCCGTCCCCTTTCAGGACCCGCCCCGGCGTCACCGCGTACGGCGACCCGACCCGCACCAACTCGACCCGCTCACCCACCGCCGAGTCCCGCTCCCGCCCGTACGGCCCGGCATCACCGGACACGTGGACCGACCGCGCCCCAACGCTTTCCGCGACCTCGGGAACCACCTCGACGGGATCCCCGGACACGACCATCAACCGCCCGCCCAGCTTCGCGTCCAACGACCGCAGGCACCGGAACAGGAAGTCCACCCGAGGCCGTCCGGCCACCTGCAACAGCCGGGGGTCCAAGACGTACAACGCGAGCCCCCGCGACGCCCGCTCGGCAGCGGCCGACAAGGCGGGGTGGTCGGCCACCCGCAGGTCACGCCGGAACCAGACGACAGTCGCGGAGTCCACGACCCGACCCTAAGAGCCGCCCGCACGGCCTGCACGACAGGAACGCTCAGCGGTCCAGCAGCGCCTGGAGCGCGTCGAGCGACCGGGTCGACTCCCGCCGCACCCCCCACGGCACGATCGCGGGCCGGCGCGGCAGCCGCACCCCGCCGGTCAGGGCGACCCGCGTGCCACCGCCGGGTTCCGGTGCGGCGGCCATCGCGATCACCAGGAACCGGCTCTGCAACCAGCACCACCCCGGCCGCTGCACCCCGACCAGCCGCGCTCGCAACCCGAACCGGCTCGCCGCCCGCAGCACGACCCGGTCACCCCGCCGCTCCACCACCTCCACCGCGCGCATGTCGGGCTGGATGCGGGTGAAGGCGTCCTCGAAGTCGGTCAGCAGCGCCCACACCTCGGCGGGATCGGCGGCGAGCACGCGTTCGGTCACCGCCGCGCCGCGCACGCCGGCCGCGGTCGCCCGCAACCTGCGCACGGGGTCGAGGCCGGTGGTCGGCCAGTCGGGGGTCATGAGGTCCACGCCTTCCTGAACGCCGCACGTGCCCGGTGCAGCCTGGATTTCACGGTTCCGGTGGGGACGGACAGCACCTCGGCCACGCGCTCCTCGTCCAGTCCTTCGAGGTCGCGCAGCACCAGCACGGCCCGGTGCACGGGGCTCAGCCGGCGCAGCACGTCCCGGATGTCGGCAGCCAGCACCGGGTCGCCGGGTGCGGGCACGGCGGCCAGCCGGTCGTCACCCGAACCCCGTTCCGAGCGCGCGTGCCGCAGCGCCTCGCGCAGGGCGATGGTGCGCACCCAGCCGAACAACGCGCGCGGGTCGGACAGGGACCCCAAGCGCCGCAACACGATGATCAGCGTGTCCTGGGCGGCGTCCGCGCCCGCGTCCAGCGCGACCGAGCCGCAGATCCGCCCGACGTACGGGTCGAGCAGGTCCACCAGCTCGGCCAGCGCGAGCGTGTCGCCGCGCCGCGCCGCCACCACGAGGTCGGCGGCGCGGTCGACGGGCAGGTCAGCGCTCACGCAGGAAGCCTTCCACCAGCGCGGTCACCGGCTCGGCGCAGTCCAGCGGCAACGCGTGCCCGCAGTCGTCCAGCACGGTCACCCGGGCGTCCGGCAGCCGCTCGGCGAACACCGCCGCGTTCGCCACCGGCAGCACGGTGTCCTGCCGGCCCCACACCACCAGGGTCGGCTGCCGGGTCGTCGGCAGTGCCGCTTCGACGGTGCTCCAGTCGAGCCCGGCTTCCAGCTCGTACAGCGAACGGACGTTGTCGGGGAACGTGTTCGTGGCGACGAAGCCGTCCACCAGCTCGGCCGTGACGGCGTCCTGGTGCACGAACAACCCGCGCACCCCGGCCTCCTGCGCCTCCCGGCTGCCCGCGCCCAGCCGCGCCAGCGCCCGTCCGACGACCGGCAGCTTGAACACCTCCCAGCCGACCGGGTCCGGCCGGTCCAACCCGGACGGTGCGAGCAACACCAACCGGGTCACCCGTTCGGGGTGGCGCTGGGCGTAGGCCAACGCCCAGCCACCGCTCCACGAGTTCCCCGCCAGCACCGCCCGCTCCACGCCCACGGCGCCCAGGAACGCGTCCACCGCCGCGGTCATCCCGTCGAGGTCGAAACGCACGTCGTGCGCCTCGGTGAACCCCTGCCCGGGGAGGTCCACGGCGTACACGGTGTGCGTGGCCGCCAACGCCTTGATCTGCGGCCCCCACCCGGCCACCCACGACGCGCCGGGCGACAGCAGCACGACCGGCGGCCCGTCCCCTTCGCGCACGTAGTGGAACCGCGCCACCGGGGTGTCGACGTACCGGGAC
This sequence comes from Saccharothrix variisporea, assembly GCF_003634995.1. Classification (GTDB taxonomy): domain Bacteria; phylum Actinomycetota; class Actinomycetes; order Mycobacteriales; family Pseudonocardiaceae; genus Actinosynnema; species Actinosynnema variisporeum. The sequence goes on from NZ_RBXR01000001.1 coordinate 4,697,736, forward strand.
GCCATCCCGCCCAGCCCCTGCTCAGGCCGGTACTCCACCCGATCGGGTGTCACGACGTACGCGCCGGCCACCAACGCACCGACGACGACCGCCGGCACCCCGACGACGACACCCCGCGCGACCGCCCCGCGCACCAACCGGAACCCCAGCACCGCCAACGCCAGGCACAACGCCGTCGCCGCGAGGTTGGTCCACAGGAACACCGGAGCCAGCCGCCCGGTCCCCGGCAACGCCCACAGCACGCCCAGCAGCCCGCGCACGCCCAGCCCGGCGACCACCACCGCGGTCCCCGCCCGCCACCACCAGCCGGACCAGCGCACCCGTCCCCACACCACCAGCGCGCCCAGCAGGAGCACCCCGGCCAGCGGCACCAACAGCCCCGGCCGGAAGTCCACCCCGAACCCGAGCACCGCGACCGACAACGCGAACTCGTCGGGAGCCGGCCACCGCGCCCCCGTCGCCCAGTAGAGGTGCACCACGGCGTCCACCAGCAGCACGGCCGCGATGGCGACCCCGCCCCGCTCACCCTTCGTCATGCCCCCAGGAGGGTGGCTGCACCGCAAAAGGTTCCCCGTGACCCCCGACACACGACAAAGGCCCGCACCCCACAAGGGCACGGGCCTGGAGTCGTGAGCGTCAGCGCTCGGTCACCGGCACGTAGGCGCGCTCCGGCGAACCCACGTAGATCTGGCGCGGGCGGCCGATCTTGGTGGCCGGGTCCTTGATCATCTCGCGCCAGTGGGCGATCCAGCCCGGGAGGCGGCCCAGCGCGAACAGGACGGTGAAGAACTTCGTCGGGAAGCCCATCGCCCGGTAGATCAGGCCGGTGTAGAAGTCCACGTTCGGGTACAGCTTGCGCTCGATGAAGTACTCGTCGGCGAGCGCGGTCTCTTCCAGCTTCTTCGCGATGTCCAGCAGCTGGTCGTCGGCGCCCAGCTTGCCCAGGATCTCGTCGGCGGTCTTCTTGATGATCGCCGCGCGCGGGTCGTAGTTCTTGTAGACCCGGTGGCCGAAGCCCATCAGGCGGACGCCGTCCTCCTTGTTCTTCACCTTGCGCACGAAGGCCTCGACGTCACCGCCCTCGGCCTTGATCTTCTCCAGCATCTCCAGCACCGCGCTGTTCGCGCCGCCGTGCAGCGGGCCGAACAGGGCGTTGATGCCGGCGGAGATGGAGGCGAACAGGTTGGCCTCCGAGGAGCCCACCAGGCGCACGGTGGAGGTGGAGCAGTTCTGCTCGTGGTCGGCGTGCAGCACGAACAGCAGGTCCAACGCGCGGACCAGGTCCGGGTCCACGTCGTAGGGCTCGGCCGGGAAGCCGAAGGTCATGCGCAGGAAGTTCTCGACCAGGCCCAGCGAGTTGTCCGGGTAGAGGAACGGCTGGCCGACCGACTTCTTGTAGGCGTAGGCGGCGATGGTCGGGACCTTCGCCAGGAGTCGGATGGTGGAGATCTCGACCTGGTTGGCGTCGAACGGGCTCAGGCTGTCCTGGTAGAAGGTGGACAGCGCGGACACCGCGGAGGACAGCACCGGCATCGGGTGCGCGTCGCGCGGGAAGCCGTCGAAGAAGCGTTTCAGGTCCTCGTGGAGCAGGGTGTGCCTGCTGATCTTGGACGAGAACTCGTCCAGCTGCGCCTGCGTCGGCAGCTCGCCGTAGATCAGCAGGTAGCTGACCTCGATGAAGTTCGAGCGCTGGGCGAGCTGCTCGATGGGGTAGCCGCGGTAGCGCAGGATCCCCGCGTCACCGTCGATGTAGGTGATCTCGGACGAACAGGACGCGGTGTTGACGAAGCCGCTGTCCAGGGTGACCAGGCCGGTGGTGGCCAGGAGCTTGCCGAGATCGATACCGGGCGCACCCTCGGTGGCCGGTACTACCTTCATCTCGTGCTCTCCGCCCTGATGGCGCAGCGCGACGGTACGGGTGTCGTTCGGCGCAGTCGTCGCGTCGGGCATTCAGAGTCCCTCTCACGCTAGGGCGGGGTGGCCCCGTGCGGGTTCTCGCACGTGAGGGCGCGCGGACGTGAGGTGTCCCGCACCGCAGCACCACCCCGTTGGGGTCCTGTCAGTTGTGCCACGCTAGTCGGCGGACAACCCGCTCCACAGCCGCGGCATGAACCGATTCTGCGAGGTGGGACCGGCATCACACACGGATGCACGGTGGCTAGCGTGCATCCCCCACCGTAGCCCTTTTGCCGTGTTTCTCCACCTCAAGAGGGGTGAGAGCTAGGTCATCTCCAGCTCGCGTTTGAATGGCGGTTCCGCGCCGGCCCGGGAGCAGGTAATGGCCGCCGCCGCGCCCGCGTAGGACAGCGCCGCGGCCCACTTCCCGTTGTCCAGACCGCGGACCGCCTCGGTGGACAGGGCGTCGTGGTGGTGCAGCCACGCCAGCAGCGCGCCCTGCACGGTGTCGCCCGCGCCGATCGTGTCCACCACGGTGACCGGGGTCGGTGGGACGCGGATCACGCCGTCGGCGGTGAGCACGGCGAGACCGTCGCCACCCCGGGTCAGCACGACGGCCGCGGGACCCGCCGCCAGCCAGTCCCGTGCGACGTCGAGCACGTCGTCCTCGGGGGCGTCCTCGGGCAGTTCGGCGAGCCAGCGGGCGTCGTCGACCGACACCTTGAGCAGGCCGACGTGCGGCAGCCACGAGTCGTAGCGGTCGCGGTAGGCCAGCGGGTCGCGGATCAGGCCGGCCCGGATGTTCGGGTCCAGCACGGTCAGCGCGCCGCGCTCGGACTCGCGCCACAGCACCCGCTCGTAGGTGCTCGCGCCCGGCTCCAGGACCAGCGACAACGTGCCGAAGGAGACCGCGCGGACGGTGTCGGGCAGCGGACCGGGGTCGGTGACCTGCCGGTCGGCGGTGCCCTCGACGTAGAAGGAGTACCGGGCGGAGCCGTCCTCGGCCAGGCCCACGACGGCCAGGGTGGTCGGCTCGGGGCCGCGCTGGACCAGGTCGGTGCGCACGTTCGAGGCGTGCAGGCGCTCCAGGAGCCGGTCGCCGAACAGGTCGGTGGAGACGCGGGACAGGAAGCTCACCGGTGCTTCCAGCCGACCGGCGGCGACGGCCACGTTGTACGGCCCGCCGCCCAGCCGGGGCGCGAGGGTGCCCTCCGGGGTCGGTACGAGGTCGACCAGCGCCTCACCCGCGACGACGATCACGCCTGGCTCCGTTCTCTGCGTAGCCCGTCCAACAGCAGTTCGCCCAGCGCGGTGAACGCCTCGGCGTCGGTCACCCCGGCGCGGCGCGTGAGCACGCCGGTCTGGATGCCCTCGATGAGCAGCCCCGCCATCTCCGCGACGAGCGTGGCGTGGACCTCGCGGAACACGCCCTCCCGGACGCCCTCCTGGATGAACGACCGGATGCGCTCCGCCGCCGCGCGGGCGTTGCGCTCGTAGGTGGAGCGGGTGGGCGCGAAGGCCGACACGTCGGCGATGAACTGCGCCGACGCCCGCCTGAGCTCCTCGGCGGCACCCGCGAGGTAGGTCCCGACCCGGGCCCGCACGTCCCCGATCTCGGCCACCCGCTGCTCGATCCGCTCGGCCGCACCCTTGAAGTACCGGCCGACGACCCGGACCGCGAGCTGCTCCTTGCTGGCGGCCAGGGCGTACAGGGTGGACTTGGAGCAGTGCAGGCGGGCGGCGAGGTCGTCCAGCGTGAAGTGCGCGAACCCCTCGGCCAACACGAGCTGCTCGAGCCGGCCGAGCAGGTCGACCTGCCGGGGCGTGAGCGGCCTGCGCGCGATCGAGGACGTCATGGTTGAAACTCTGTCACACTCACTGGCGACAGTACTGGCGTACGTCCTACAGTACTGCTACTAGTACTCGCCCCGTCGGAGGTCGACGATGCCCGCCGAACGCCTGCTGCCCACCACCGAGGCCGAGGACCTGCTGGACCTGGTCCGCGAGATCGCCCGGGAGGAGCTGGCACCGCACGCGGCCGAGGCGGAGGAGCACGAGCGCTTCCCGCGGGAGAAGTTCCGCCTGCTGGGCAAGACGGGGCTGCTGGGCCTGCCGTACCCGGAGCGGTTCGGCGGCGGCGAGCAGCCGTACGAGGTGTACTTGCAGGCGTTGGAGGAGATCGCGTCGGCGTGGATGTCGGTCGGCGTCGGCCTGTCCGTGCACATCATGTCCAGTTATGCGTTGGCGACCTTCGGCACCGAGGCGCAGAAGGAGAAGTGGCTGCCGGACATGCTCGGCGGCGAGCAGCTGGGCGGGTACGCGCTGTCCGAATCGCACGCAGGCTCCGACGCTGGTGCCCTGTCCACGCGGGCGGTTCGCCAGGACGACCACTACGTCGTCAACGGCACCAAGGCGTGGATCACGCACGCCGGCGTGGCCGACTTCTACACCCTCATGGCCCGCACGGCGGACACCGGCAGCCGAGGCATCTCGTGCTTCCTGTCCCCCGGCCAAGCCCCCGGCCTCTCGGCCCTCACCCCCGAACGCAAGATGGGCTTGACCGGCTCCATCACCGCACAGCTGAGCTTCGAGAACGTTGCCGTGGACGCCGACCGCCTGATCGGCAACGAGGGCGACGGCCTGAAGATCGCACTGTCCGCTTTGGACTCAGGCCGCCTGGGCATCGCCGCCTGCGGTGTTGGCTTGGCCCAGGCCGCCTTGGACCAGGCTGTTTCCTACGCCAAGCAACGCACCCAATTCGGCCGACCGATCATCGACTTCCAGGGCTTGGAATTCCTGCTAGCCGACATGGCCGCAGCCGTGGAGTCGGCCCGCGCCACCTACCTGGCCGCAGCCCGCCGCCGCGACCGGGGCCTGCCGTTCACCCGCCAGGCAGCCATCGCCAAGCTGGTCTGCACCGACACCGCCATGAAGGTCACGACGGACGCGGTCCAGGTCCTCGGCGGAGCCGGGTACACGCGCGACTTCCCGGTGGAGCGGTACATGCGGGAGGCCAAGGTCCTCCAGATCTTCGAAGGCACCAACCAAATCCAACGCCTGGTAATCGGCCGCGACCTCCGCCGCTGACATCTGTTCGTCGGGCGGCCGCGCTGCGCTCTGGTACACCCGCCGCCCGACGACCAGGCCAGATAGCCCTTTCAGCAGCTACACCCGATCGTGTGACATACACGATTCGCAACTTTCCGCGATCTCGCGCGATACCGTGATTAGGAACGGCGGTCGGGGCGGCAGGGTCCACCAGCACAACAGGACCCACCCAGACGGCCACCCTCGCCCACCGACCGGCCGACACACACGACCAGGCCACCGCCCAGCACCGAGCGGCCGCGCACGACCAGCGGCCAGCGGCAGTTCGCCGGCGGCCGACGGCAGTTCGGCGGCGGCCGGCGGCAGTTCGCCGGCGGCCGGCGGCAGTTCGGCGGCGGCCGGCAGCAGTTCGGCGGCGGCAGTTCGCTGGCGGCCGGCGGCAGTTCGCCGGCGGCCGGCGGCAGTTCGGCGGCGGGTGGCGGCTGTGGCGGGTAGCCGACGCGCGCCGAGTGCCGAACGCCCGCCCGCGCGTCCAGTGCCGACGCCTGCCGAGTGACGGCGCCTGCCGAGTGACGGCGGGCGGGCAGCCGAGGCGCGCGTCGCGGCGGGCAGCCAGCCTTTGGCCGCAGCGCGGACCCCCGCCGCGACGTCAGGTGGGCGGCGGGCGAGACGTCGGGTGGGCGGCAGGCGAGACGTCGGGTAGGCGGCGAGCGCGACGTTAGGTGGGCGGCGGGCGCGATGTCGGGCAGCGGCAGCGGACAGCGGCAGCGGACAGCGGCGGGCGGCCGACGCGATGTCTGGCGGCGGACGGTTGGCCGGCAGCCGCGCGTGGTGTCGTGGCGAGCGACAATCGCGCCCTCTGCCAGCCGCTGGCGCGTGGCACCCCAGGGGCGAAAGCCGTCCGAGGGGTGGGGCGAAAGCGGTCCGGGGTGAGGGGTGGTCAGGGCTCGCGGTAGAACGGGTTCTCGACCACGCCCTCGCCGTCAGCCCACCGGTAGACCTCGCGTCCCTCCACGAACACCCGCACCGCGCGGCTCATCACGTCCAGCGGGTCGCCCGTCCAGATCACCACGTCGCCGTCCAGACCCACCGACAGCGACCCCACCCGGTCGTCGAGCCCCATGATCCGTGCCGGGTTCACCGTGATCGACTCCAGCGCCACCCGCGGGTCCAGCCCTTCCTTCACCGCCAGGGTCGCCTGGTGCACCAGGAAGTGGATCGGCACCACCGGGTGGTCGGTCGTGATCGCGATCTCCACCCCCGCCCGAGCCAGCACCCCCGGTGTGCGCAACGTCCGGGACCGCAGCTCCACCTTCGACCGCGTCGTGAACAGCGGCCCGACCACGACCGGGACGCCCTTCTCCGCCAGCAGGTCCGCGACCAGGTGCCCCTCGGTGCCGTGGTTGACGATCAACCGGTAGCCGAACTCGTCGGCCAGGCGCAGCGCGGTGGCGATGTCGTCCGCCCGGTGGCAGTGCTGGCACCACGGCAGGGTCCCGTCGAGGACCTTCGACAGCACTTCCAGGGTGTTGTCCCGGTCGAAGGGCTCGCCCGAGCCGGCGGCGGCCTTGCGAGCGGCGTAGTCCTGGGCCTTCGTGAAAGCGTCTCGGATGACCGCGGCGACGCCCTGGCGCGTGGACGGCAGCTTCTTCTGGTCGCCGTACACCCGCTTGGGGTTCTCGCCCAGCGCGCTCTTCACCGACACCGGGTCGCGCAGGAGCATGTCGTCGACGGTCCGGCCCCAGCACTTCACGGCCACGGTCTGGCCGCCGATCACGTTGCCCGACCCGGGCTTGATCACGGCGGTGGTGACGCCGCCGGACAGGGCGTCCGCGAAGCCCAGGTCGGCGGGGTTGATGGCGTCCAGGGCCTTGAGGCGGGCACCGTTGGGGTCGGTCATCTCGTTGGTGTCCTGGCCGGCCCAGCCCTCGCCCTCCTCGTGCACGCCGAGGTGCCCGTGGGCCTCCACGAAACCGGGCAGGACCCACGCGCCGGCGGCGTCCACGACGGGCACGTCGGTGGGCACCTCGACGGAGGCGCCCACCGCGGCGATCTTGCCGTCCAGGATCAGGACGGTCCCGTTCTCGATCGGCTCGCCCGCGACCGGGACGACGTACCCACCCGTGATAGCGACGTTCATAGTTAGCGACGCTAACGGTCCGGCCCGGCGGGCGCAAACCCGCCCAGCTCCAACGCCCAGCTCCAACGCACAGCTCGAACGCCTAGCTCAGCGGACGCAGACCCCAGCGCCCCGCCCACGACTCACCCGGCGCCAGCCACAGCAGGTCGACGCCCGAGTTCAACGCGTCCGGCGGGCACGTCATGGGCTCGATCGCCACCGCCCGCCCGCGACCGGGGAACTCGGCCGTCGTGTACACCTGCACCCACTTGAAGTCCGGGTCCGCCCACAGCTCGACGCCACCACCCGGCCCGCGCAGGACGTGCCGCACGAGCCCGTCCACCGGCTCGCAGCCGCCGAACGCCGTGTCCAGCTGCACCCCGTCGAGCAGGCGGGCCACACGGAAGTCGTAGTCACCCGACACCGGCACCGCGGGCCCGGTCGGGAGCAGGCTGTCCGGGTCCACCGGCAGCACGGTCGTGGCCGCGAGGGACATCGAGGACTCGTCGGTCGAGGACAGGCCGGCGCGCGGGAACGGGTGGGTGCCGACGCCGAAGGGCGTGCGGGCGTCGCCGACGTTCTGCACGCCGTGCGACACGGTCAAGCCGTTGTCGTCCAGCGCGTAGGTGATGGTGGTGCGCAGCTCGACCGGCCAGCCGAAGCCGGCGACCGGGACCTCCAGCGAGATCAGCGACCCGGTGTGCTCGACGACGTTCCACACCGCCCGCCGCACCAGCCCGTGGATCGCGTTGCCGCGCGCGGGCTCGGTGATCTCCAACTGCTGCTCGACGCCGTCGAGGGTCCACTTGCCGCCCGCGACGCGGTTGGGCCACGGCACGAGCACCGAGCCGCTGCCCGAAGGCGGTTCACCCTCGTAGGTCTCGACGTACGGGACACCCCCGACGTCGAAGGCCTTGAGTCCGGCACCGTCGGGGTCGATGACGGCGCGTGCCGCGCCGTGGGCGATCTCCAGCATCGATCAAGCGTAGCGGTCACAGCCAAACAACTAGACCGGTCTGTATAGTTCCCGGCATGCCACGCCGCACCGACACCCGCCAGCGGATGGTCCGCACCGCTGCCGACCTGTTCCACGCGCAGGGCTACCACGCCACCGGCCTGAACCAGGTCCTGGCCGAGGGCGGCGCGCCCAAGGGTTCGCTGTACTTCCACTTCCCCGGCGGCAAGGAGCAGCTGGCCGTGGAGGCGATCGCCCTCGCCGCCGACGACCTGTGCACCGCACTCCGTGCGGTCTTCGAGAGCACCCCCGACCCGGCGCAGGCCCTCACCAAGGCCCTCGCGCTCCTCGGCGACCGCCTGGAGCGCACGGACTTCCGCGAGGGCTGCCCGATCTCCACCGTCGCCCTCGACGCCGCCGCCGAGAGCGAACCCATCCGCGAGGCCTGCGTCTCGGCCTACGACTCGTGGCAGCGGGTCATCGCCGACCACCTCGACGGCGACGACGACCTCGCGTCGGTCGTCCTGGCCGCCATCGAGGGCGCGGTCCTGCTCGCCCGGACCCGCCGCGACCTCGCTCCCCTGCACGCCGTGGGCACCCGCCTGGCCGCACTGATCGGAAGGACGTCCCGATGAAGGTCCACCACCTCAACTGCGGCACCATGCGCCCGTTCGGCGGCAAGCTCGTCGACGGCCGGGGTTCCGCGTTCCGCCAGGCCGAACTGGTCTGCCACTGCCTCCTGCTGGAGACCGACGACGGCCTGGTCCTGGTCGACAGCGGCCTGGGCCTGGACGACGTCCGCCGCCCGGCCGAGACCCTGGCGTGGGGCTGGCGCCAGATGTCCCGCCCGGCCCTGGACGAGAAGGAGACCGCGATCCGCCAGGTAGAGGCGCTGGGCTTCGACCCGGAGGACGTCCGGCACGTGGTCCTGACCCACCTGGACCTCGACCACGGCGGCGGCCTCCGCGACTTCCCGCACGCGGAAGTCCATGTCCTGCAAGAAGAACTCGACAACGCCCTGCGCCCGAACAAGCGCGGGAACGACGCCGTGCGCTACCCGGACAAGCAGTGGGCCCACGGCCCGAAGTGGCGGACCCACGAGCCGTACGGGGAGAGCTGGTTCGGCTTCGAGGGCGTCCGGGAGTTCCGGGAGGACATCCTGCTGGTCCCGCTCATCGGCCACACCCGCGGCCACACCGGCATCGCGGTCAAGACCGACTCCGGCTGGCTGCTGCACGCCGGCGACGCCTACTTCTACCACGGCGAAATGGCCGACCCGCCGCACTGCACGCCGGCGCTGACCTTCATGCAGTCGCGGATGGAACAGGTCCGCACCCTGCGCCTGGCCAACCAGGACCGCCTGCGGGAGCTCAAGCGCAACCACGACATCGACGTCATCAACGCCCACGACGCCACCGAACTCCGCCGCCACCTCCCCTGACGCACGGGTGGGGCCTTCCGCCGGCGGAAGGCCCCACCCACGTCACTTCGACAGCTTCTCCGCGTCGATCCGGACCTTCCCGTGCACGACCCGGTTGATCAGCCACAGCACGAGCCCCGCGCCCAGCAGGTACAGGGCGATCTTGTAGTCGTCGACCGGCCGCCCCGACAGCGGGCTCGCCAGGTAGGCGCAGGACAGCGCACCCAGCACCGGCACCCAGGTCGGCGCGCGGAAGTGCTTGTGCTCCACCTTCTCCTTGCGCAGCACCAGGACCGCGATGTTGACGATGGTGAACACCACGAGCAGCAGCAGCGCCGTCGTCCCGCCCAGCTTCGCGATGTCCGCCGTGGACACCAGGATCACCGCCACGCCGCTGGTGAAGATGATCGAGATCCACGGCGTCCGCCGGAACGGGTGCACGGTGCCGAAGACCTTCGGGATGATCTGCTCGTTGGCCATCCCGTAGATCAACCGGCTGGCCATCAGCATGTTGATCAGCGCCGAGTTGATGACGGCGAACAGGCCGATCAGCGAGAACACCCACAGCGGGAACCCGGGCGCGCCGACCTGGACCACCTTCAGCAGCGCCGAGCTGCCCGCCTTCGACAGCTCGCCCGCCGGGATGAGCAGCGAGGACGTGATGGCCACCAGCACGTAGATCGCGGCCGCCACGACCATCCCCCACAGCATGGCGCGCGGGAAGATCCGGACCGGGTCACGGCACTCCTCGGCCATGTTGACCGAGTCCTCGAAGCCGACCATCGCGAAGAACGCCAGCGCGGTCGCGGACGTGATGGCCACCAGGGCGGGCTGGCCGGGCGCGGGGTCGACCTGGGTCAGGCGGCTCGCGTCGCCGTCGCCGGCGGCCACCGCCCACACGCCGATCGCGATGATGATCAGCAGGCCGGACAGCTCGATGCAGGTCAGCACCACGTTGGCCTTGACCGACTCGGACACGCCCCGGAAGTTGATCAGGCCCAGGCCCACGATGAACAGGATCGCGACGAGGGTCGCAGACACGGTGAAGGTGTCGGAGAAGAACTCCTTGATCACCGACTGGAGGTAGGTCCGGCCGAACGCCAGGGCCGCCGAGGACGCGGACGTGATGCCCGAGCTCATGACGGCGAAGGCCACCATGAAGGTCAGGAACTGGATCTTGAAAGCGCGGTTGGTGTACAGGGCCGCGCCGGCCGCGCGCGGGTACTTGCCGACCAGTTCCAGGTAGCTGAAGGCCGTCAGGAACGCCACCGCGAAGGCGACGAGGAACGGCAGCCACAGCGCGCCGCCGATCTTGCCCGCGACGTTGCCGGTGAGGGCGTAGATGCCGGTGCCCAGGATGTCACCGACCACGAAGAACAGCAGCAACTTGGGGCCGATGGCCCGGTTCAGTTCCGGTTGCGCCGGTGCGCTCGTCGCTTCCGCCATGCCGCTTGAGTGTGCCCGATCACACCCGGCCCGGATAGTTGGACGACCGAACCTTGGGCAAGGCTTGATGTTGTTACAGCAGCGAGAAGCCTTCGCGGACGTCGATGCGCGCCACCGCGACCGCCTCGTCCAACGCCGCCCGGAACGCGACCGCCTGCTGGAGGTCCAGCGCGACCGTGCCGCCGACACCGGGGAGGGAGATCTCCACCGTCCCCCGGGTCACCTCCACACCGAGCCGCGCGCCACCCATGTCGACCTGCCACTCGCTTCGCACCCGGCCGAGGGTGCCGCACCCGCCGGCCACCCGGCAATTACACGATCGTGGCAGCCGGCTCGGCGACCCGGTACCGCCACACCGCCGGGATGGCGAACACCGCGACCACCGTCGCCACGACGACCGCGACCCCGCCGAACGCCGTCGCCACACCCGGCCCGACGGCCGCGCCGGTGGTCCCGTGCAGCAGGTCCGCCAGTCGCGGCCCACCGGCCACGACGACGATGAACACGCCCTGCATCCGGCCACGCATCTCGTCGGTCGCGGCGGCTTGGAGGATCGCGCTGCGGAACACCATGCTCACCATGTCCGCCGCGCCGCCGATGGCCAGGAACACCACGGCCAACCACAACGCGTGCGAGAACCCGAACCCGACCATCGCCACACCCCACGCGACGACCGCCAGCGCCACCCCCACCCCGTGCCGCTGCACCCGGGAAGTCCACCCCGACACCAGACCGCACAGCATCGCGCCCAACGGGATCGCGGCGAACAGCCAGCCGAGGGCGAGCCCACCACCGGGCGGGTCGCCGTAGGTGACCTCGGCCATCTCGGGGAAGAGCGCGCGGGGCATGCCGAAGACCATCGCGATGATGTCCAGCAGGAAGGACGCCAACAGCACCTTCTGCACGGCGAGATAACGGAAGCCGTCCACGACGTCCTTCAGCCCGGCCCGCCGGATCACCCCGTCCAGCGGGGGTAGGGGCGGCAGCTTCCACACCGCCCAGATCGTGACGGTCAGTGCCACGGAGTCGACCAGGTAGAGCGTCGGGAGCCCGATCACCGGCATCAACGCACCGGCGAGCATCGGCCCGAACACCCCGCCGAACGTCATCACGGTGGAACTGAGCGCCGCCGCAGCGGGCAGTTGGTCGGCCGGGACCAACCGGGCCACGGACGCGGCACGCGCGGGCGCGTTGGCGGCGAAGAACACCTGCTGGAGCCCGAGCAGCGCGATGACCAGCCACACGCTCCGCACGTCGAACGCGGCCTGCAACCACAGCAGCACGGACGTCACAGCGATGCCGGTGTTGGTCACCACCAACAACTTCCGCCGATCGACCACATCCGCGATCGCGCCACCCCACAGCCCGAAGACGAGCAACGGGACCAGCGCCACCCCGGCAGCGACCCCGACCCACCCCGACGAGCCGGTGATGTCGTAGACCTGCTTCGGCACGGCCACGGCGGTCAACTGACTGCCCACGGCGGTCACCACGTTCGACAGCCACAGGCGCCGGAACGCGACGACCTTCAGCGGCCGCGTGTCGATGGCGACCTTCCCCAGCAGCTTCCTCACTCTCGTTAGCGTACGACAACTAACAAGTTCTTCACCGCGAGACGCCGCACACGGTCGCTCGGTGACGAATCAGCGAGGGGCAGGCCGATCACAGGGAGGGCCGATCAGGGGCAGGCCGAACAGCAGGTAGCCGGGGGTGTCGGTGTGCGATCGGTTGGGCAGGACCGGGCCGGCTCTCTCACTTGAGCATCCACCCGCCCACCCCTCCCCGACCGCCAGGCACAAGCCGGGCCGCCGCCGCAGGCGGCTCCGCCGCAGGCGGGTGCAGTTGGGGCTTGTGCCAGGGCGGCTCGGCGGGGGCGGCGGGCGGGGATACGACCCCGGCAGCGAACCAAGCCCCAGGAAGACCCCACCCAGCCCAACCCAAGCCCTACCGCAGCTGCCCTACCGCAGCTGCCCTACGGCGCTACTCGCTGAAGCTCCCACCCGTCACGCCCGAGCCGGAACCGCAGCCGGTCGTGCATCCGGTCCCGACGCCCCTGCCAGAACTCGACCTCCTCGGGCCGGATGCGCCACCCGCCCCAGTGCGGCGGCACCGGCACCCGGTCCGCGTCGGCGAACTGGCGTTCGATCTTGTTCAGCGCACTGTCCAGAGTGGACCGGCCCGACACCACCCGCGACTGCGGCGACGCCCACGCCCCGAGCTGCGAGCCGCGCGGGCGGCTCTCCCAGTAGCGGGCCGTCTCCTCGGGGCCGACCTTCTCCACCGTGCCGCGCACGTGGGCCTGCCGCTGCATCGCGAACCACGGGAACGTGGCCGACGCGTACCGGGTCGCCATCAGGTCGTGGCTCTTGGCGGAGGTGTAGTTGGTGAAGAACACCAGCCCGCGCGCGTCCAGGCCCTTGGCCAGCACCGTCCGGGACGACGGGCGACCCTCGGGGTCGGCGGTGGCGAGGACCATAGCGTTCGGCTCGGGCAGGCCGGCGCCGGCGGCCTGGTCCAGCCACAGCTGCAGCTGCTCGTGCCAGGTCGGCAGCAAGTCGCTCTCCGTGAGCGATCCCTGTTCGTAAGACACGCGCATCGACGGCAACGCGATGTTCGTCGTCTCCGACATCCCGAACCTCCCGAGCAGGTTTTCCCCGACGCTGGCAAGGCACTTGTGGCACCAAGCGATCCCGCGACCGTACGGGTTTCCGGCTCCGCGCGAAACCGCCTGGGTGGTGATGAGTACCACCGGTGTCGTGACTGTAGGTGTGAGGCGGCTGACGGAATCGTGTTCGAGATCGAATCAGATGGTCACACCACCGTCACACGATCCGGGATGTTCCCGCCGCGCGCGGGCCAAAGCGCGTTCCGCCGTCACCGCGTCGGGTGCCAGAACCGTGGCCAAAGTGCCCCCGCGGGCCAGCGGAACGAGGGACCACCAGTCGTGTGACACCGGTTCCGGGACGTCCGCACCCCAGCACAGCAGTTCGGTGCCGAGGACCCGCATCCCGGCGAGGCCCGCGGGGCTGCCGTCGACGTCCGGGTCGCCGACGCGGGTGGTCTGGCGCACCAACGGGCCGTCGCGCCGCACGTCCAGCGTGCTGACCAGCGCACCCGGTCGTTCGCCGACCCGGCCGAGGACCAGCAGTTCACGGGTGCGCAGCCGGGCGCCGGCGGCGAGGTCGGCCCGGAACACGGCCTCGTGGCACGCGCGCGCGGTGACGACGGTCGGCTCGGGCGCGTAGTCCAGGCTGCCGCCGGCGTCGACCTCCACCCGGACCACCGCCCGGCTGCCACCCGGCCGATGACCGGGCAGGGCGAGCGTCGCCGCGACCCCGCGCAGGTCGAGGTGGGCACCGGGTCCGACGCGCACGACCAGTTCCAGGTCGTCCCCGCCCAAAGGCGCGGTAACGGAACTCACCAGGTGGACCAAAGCCCGTGAACCACCCCGCCGCGGAATGAGACGCAAGGGGGCCATGGAGCGCATCTCGCCCACCACCGTCCGGCCGTCGACCGCGTGGACGGAAAGCAACGCCCGCGCCTTCACCGACGCAATCCCCGTGGTGTGCGCCACGCCCCCGCGAACAGGTTTTTCACGCACGAAACCCGGCGGAGACCTCGGCGCTGGAATGTGCCGGAATCGCCGCAGCCCCGTCCGCCGGGCCGGCGGCCGCAGACACGGCCGCACTCCGTGACATTCACCTGACCGTCGCCAGCGTGCGCAGCTGGGCGCGCACCCACTCGGCGACCGCGGGTGCGTCCGGGGTCTCCACCAGGGACTGGCTGATCACGGGCAGCTCGCCGCGCATCCGGTGGGCGTCGGCCGTCATGACGACGAGGTCGGCGCCCACCATCGGCGCGAGGTCGGTCTTGTTGATCACCAGCAGGTCGGCCGTGGTGACGCCCGGCCCGCCCTTGCGCGGCACCTTGTCCCCGCCGGCCACGTCGACCACGAAGATCTGCCGCTCGACCAACCCCCGGCTGAACACGGCGGTGAGGTTGTCGCCGCCGCTCTCGATGATCACCAGTTCCAGGCCGGGGAACCGGTGCTCCAACCGCTCCACCGCGTCGAGGTTGGCGGTGATGTCGTCGCGGATCGCGGTGTGCGGGCACGCGCCGGTCTGCACGGCCTCGATGCGGTCGACGTCCAGGACACCGGACTTGCGCAGGAAGTCCGCGTCCTCGGTGGTGTAGATGTCGTTGGTGACGACGGCGAGGTTCACGCTGTCGCCCAGCGCCCGGCACAGCGCGGCGGTCAGCGCGGTCTTGCCGCTGCCCACCGGCCCGCCGATGCCGATGCGGACGGCACCGTGGTGGTGGTCGTGGTCGTGGGGGTCGTGGCCCGGGTCGGTGGGGTCGAAGTTGACCGGGTGGACGTGATCAGCTGACAAAGAGACGCACCTCTTCCCTGTGGTGGCGGTCGTGGGCTTCGGCCAGCAGGTCCAGGCCGGGGGCGCTGGGCGCGGGCAGGTCGGCGGGCGCGGTGTCGGCGTCCTTTTCCGCTTGTGCGACAACGCTTTCCAGGTCCGGCGCGAGCCGCGCGATGATCGCGTTGACGCCGAACGGGTCCAGGCCGAGCAGCCGGATGGCGCCGGTGGCCGGACCGGTCACGGAGTGGTAGGCGACGACCTGCGCGGCGGCCCGCGGTTCGCCCACCAGCGCGCCTACGATGATCGGGTGGTGCGGCTCGGGAGTGGTCCTCAACAGCTCGGCCAGCGTCTCCGACGGCCACGCTTTCCGTGCCGCACGGGCGATCCCGCGCCCCTGCATCCGTGACGCCGCCCGTTGCGCGGGTGATGGCGTGCGGGCGTCCAGCTCGACGTCCAGCTCCGCGAACCGGCCCCGGGTCGCGGCGGCGGCGAACACCGCACCCAGCGCGCCGGCCGTGCGCAACCGACCGATCAGGAACCGGTGCAGGCTGGGGAGATCGGTCACGGCCTTGCGGGCGACCGCCTCCTCCAGCCCGCCGGAGTGCACGTGACCCCCGCCCGGGAAGCGGGAGTCGGCGAGCATCAGCGCCGCGAGGTCCATCAGAACAGGAAGTAGCGCTGGGCCATCGGCAGCTCCGCCACCGGGTGCGGCTCGACCAGCTCGCCGTCGACGTGCACGGCGAAGCTGTCCGGGTCCACGCGGACGTCGGGCATGGCGTCGTTGAGCACCATGTCCTTCTTGCCGACCTTGCGCGTGTTGCGCACCGGCACCAGCGGGCGCGACAACCTCAGCAAGTCGGCCAGGTCGCGGTCCACGGCCTCCTGGGACACGAAGTGCACGCTGCTGCGGGCACCCGCGTACGCGCCGAACATCGGCCGGGCGAAGACCGGTTGCGGCGTGGGGATGGACGCGTTCGCGTCGCCCATCGCGGCCCACGCGATGAACCCGCCCTTGAGCACCACGGACGGCCGGACGCCGAAGAACTTGGGCTCCCACAGCACGAGGTCCGCGAGCTTGCCGACCTCGACCGACCCGACCTCGTGGTCGATGCCGTGCGCGATGGCCGGGTTGATCGTGTACTTGGCGACGTACCGGCGGGCGCGCAGGTTGTCCGGCAGCTCGCCGCGCCGGCCGTGCATGACGTGCGCGGTCTGCCACGTGCGGATGATGACCTCGCCGACCCGGCCCATCGCCTGCGAGTCGGAGCTGATCATGGAGATCGCGCCGAGGTCGTGCAGCAGGTCCTCGGCGGCGATCGTCGTCGGCCGGATGCGGCTTTCGGCGAAGGCCAGATCCTCGGGCACGGAGGGGTTGAGGTGGTGGCACACCATCAACATGTCCAGGTGCTCTTCGAGGGTGTTGACGGTGTGCGGGCGGGTCGGGTTGGTGGAGGAGGGCAGGACGTTCGGCTCGGAGACGACCCGGATGATGTCCGGCGCGTGCCCGCCGCCCGCGCCCTCGGAGTGGTAGGCGTTGATCGAACGGCCCGCGATGGCGTCCACCGTGGACTCGACGAAACCGGCTTCGTTGAGCGTGTCGGTGTGGATGGCGACCTGCACGCCGGACTCGTCGGCGATGCGCAGGGCGGCGTCGATGGCGGCGGGGGTGGTGCCCCAGTCCTCGTGCAGCTTGAACCCGCCCGCGCCGGCGTGCAGCTGCTCGCGCAGGGCGTCGTCGCGGACCGTGTTGCCCTTGCCCAGCAACAGGACGTTGACCGGCATGTGGTCCATCGCGGCGAGCATCCGGCCCAGGTTCCACGCGCCGGGCGTGACCGTGGTGGCCTTGGTGCCCTCGGCCGGGCCGGTGCCGCCGCCGATGAGCGTGGTCAGGCCGGACGCCAGGGCCTCGTCCACGATCTGGGGGCAGATGAAGTGCACGTGGCAGTCGATGCCGCCGGCGGTGAGGATCTTGCCGTTGCCGGAGATGATCTCCGTGGCGGGGCCGATCACCAGCGCCGGGTCCACGCCGTCCATGACGTCCGGGTTGCCCGCCTTGCCGATGGCGACGATCCGACCGTCCCGCACGCCGACGTCGGCCTTGACCACGCCCCAGTGGTCGAGGATGACCGCACCCGTGATGACCAGGTCCGGAGCACCCTCGGCGCGGGTGGCGGTGCCCTGGCCCATCGACTCGCGGATCACCTTGCCGCCGCCGAAGAGCACCTCGTCGCCGGAGTGCGGGCCGCGACTGCGGTCCTCGGTGACCTCGATCGTGAGGTCGGTGTCGGCGAGCCGGACGCGGTCGCCGGTCGTGGGGCCGAACAGCTCGGCATAGCGCTCGCGGCTCAGTTCCGTCACCGGTCGAGGTCTCCCGCCCACTCGGGGCGCAGGCCGGGGACCCGACGCGCGCCGGCCAGCGGCACCAGGGTCACCTCGCGCTCCACGCCGGGTTCGAACCGCACCGCGGTGCCCGCCGGCACGTCCAGCCGCTTGCCCCAGGCCGCCTCGCGGTCGAACTCCAGACCGGGGTTGACCGCGGCGAAGTGGTAGTGCGAACCGACCTGCACCGGCCGGTCCGCGGTGTTCACCACGACCAGCGTCGTGCGCGGGCGGCCGGGGTTGAGCTCGACCGGTTCGGCACCGGTGATGATCTCGCCAGGGCGCACGGGCCGCTCCTTCACACGATCGGGTGGTGCACGGTCACGAGCTTCGTGCCGTCCGGGAAAGTGGCCTCCACCTGCACGGACTCGACCATCTCGGGCACGCCGGGCAGCACCTGGTCACGGGTGAGGACGTGCCGGCCGCTGTCCATCAGCTCGCTGACCGTGCGACCGTCGCGGGCGCCCTCGAGCACGTGGTCCGTGATCAACGCCACGGCTTCGGGGTAGTTGAGCACCACCCCGCGCTCCAGCCGGCGCCGTGCGACGTCGGCCGCCACGTGGACCAGCAGTTTCTCCTGCTCGTGGGGCGTGAGGTGCATCCCGGGAGGTCTACCAGACGAAACGGCGGTACCGCAGGACGGAAACAAGCACTTAACAGGTGATCTTCTTCTGAATCGGTTCCTGAATCGTGACCGACGACACGGAAATCCTTCGTTGCCACTCCGTCAGGAGGGGAGCAAGGTTTTCCCACACTCTGACTCTCGCGGACAAGGAGCGCACAGCGTGGTGCAGCAAACCGAGCAGGACGGATTCCGGCCGGGCCTGGAGGGCGTCGTCGCCTTCCGCACCGAGATCGCCGAGCCGGATCGCGACGGTGGCGCGCTGCGCTACCGCGGGGTGGACATCGAGGACCTGGCCGGGAAGGTCACCTTCGGCAACGTCTGGGCGCTGCTGGTCGACGGCCGCTTCGGGCCGGGCCTGCCGCCCGCCGAGCCGTTCCCGATCCCCGTGCACACCGGCGACGTGCGGGTGGACGTGCAGGCCGCGCTCGCGATGGTCGCGCCGATATGGGGTTACCAGCCGTTGCTGGACATCAGCGACGAGGACGCCCGCGCGCAGCTGGCCCGCGCGTCGGTGATGGCCCTGTCGTACGCGGCGCAGTCCGCGCGCGGCATCGGA
Organism: Saccharothrix variisporea; assembly: GCF_003634995.1. GTDB lineage: Bacteria > Actinomycetota > Actinomycetes > Mycobacteriales > Pseudonocardiaceae > Actinosynnema > Actinosynnema variisporeum. The sequence continues at coordinate 4,716,550 of NZ_RBXR01000001.1, forward strand.
CGGCCCGCCGTGCCGCAGAAGCGCATCGACGAGTGCACGACCATCACCGAGCGCTTCCTGACCCGCTGGCGCGGCGAGCCGGACCCGGCGCACGTGAAGGCCCTGGACGCGTACTGGGTGTCCGCCGCCGAGCACGGGTTGAACGCCTCGACGTTCACCGCCCGCGTGATCGCTTCGACCGGCGCCGACGTGGCCGCCGCCATGTCCGGTGCCATCGGCGCCATGTCCGGCCCGCTGCACGGCGGTGCCCCGGCGCGCGTGCTGCCGATGATCGAGGAGGTCGAGCGCACCGGCGACGCCCGCGGCTTCGTGAAGGGCATCCTGGACCGCGGCGAGCGCCTGATGGGCTTCGGCCACCGGGTGTACCGGGCGGAGGACCCGCGGGCGCGCGTGCTGCGGCGGACGTGCCAGGAACTGGGCGCGGAGCGCTACGAGGTCGCCGCGGCCCTGGAGCAGGCGGCCCTGGCGGAACTGCGCGAACGCCGCCCGGACCGGGCCATCGAGACCAACGTCGAGTTCTGGGCGGCGGTCATCCTGGACTTCGCCCAGGTCCCGCCGCACATGATGCCCGCCATGTTCACCTGCGCCCGGACGGCCGGGTGGTCGGCGCACATCCTGGAGCAGAAACGCACCGGCCGCCTCGTCCGCCCGTCCGCGACCTACATCGGCCCCGGCCCGCGCAAGCCGTCCGAGGTCGAAGGCTGGGAACAGATCGCGTGAGGTGGCGGCCGGGCCGACCCCACCCCGTCGGCCCGGCCGCCCCACCCCACCGGACCTGCTGTTCACACCGCTCGCCGCTCCGGATCAACGTGAGCAGCGACACCCGGTTGTCATCGTTCGGCCATGCGGCTGCAACACTGGTGACCCCGGCAACGGCGCCGGTCAGGCTGTCCAACACCTCCCCCGTACCCGGAGGCTTCGCTATGACCCAGACCGCCGACCCGACCACCTTGGTCCTGCCCTCCGACCTGCGGCCGTCCGACGGCCGGTTCGGCTGCGGCCCGTCCAAGGTCCGCCCCGAGGCCCTGGAGGCCCTGGCGACCGAAGGCGCGTCCCTGATGGGCACCTCCCACCGGCAGAAGCCGGTGAAGTCGCTGGTCGGCTCCGTGCGGTCCGGGTTGCGCGAGCTGTTCTCGCTGCCGGAGGGCTACGAGGTCGTCCTCGGCAACGGCGGCACCACCGCCTTCTGGGACGCCGCCGCGTTCGGCCTGGTCCGCGAGCGGGCGCAGCACTTCACCTACGGCGAGTTCTCGTCGAAGTTCGCCAAGGTCACCTCCGACGCGCCGTTCCTCGGCGACTCGATCGTGGTCAAGGCCGACCCCGGCTCGGCGCCGGAGATCACCTACGCCGAGGGCGCGGACCTGGTCGGCTGGGCGCACAACGAGACCTCGACCGGCGTCGCGGTGCCGGTGTCCCGGCCCGCCGGGTCGGACGGCGCGCTGGTCGCCATCGACGCCACCTCCGGCGCGGGCGGCCTGCCGGTGAACGCGGCCGACTTCGACGTCTACTACTTCGCGCCGCAGAAGTGCTTCGCCTCCGACGGCGGCCTGTGGATCGCCCTGATGTCCCCCGCCGCGCTGGAGCGGGTCGCGGAGATCGGCGCGTCCGGCCGGTGGGTGCCGGAGTTCCTGTCGCTGACCACGGCGCTGGACAACTCCACCAAGGACCAGACGTACAACACGCCGTCGCTGGCGACCCTGTTCCTGCTGAACAACCAGATCGAGTGGATCCTGGGCAACGGCGGCCTGTCCTGGGCCGTGGAACGCACCGCGGACTCGTCGTCGCGGCTGTACTCGTGGGCCGAGGCGACCTCGTACACGACGCCGTACGTGACCGACCCGGCGTACCGCTCGCAGGTCGTCGGCACGATCGACTTCGACGACTCGGTGGACGCGTCCGTGGTGGCGAAGGTGCTGCGCGCCAACGGCATCGTGGACGTCGAGCCGTACCGCAAGCTGGGCCGCAACCAGCTGCGGGTCGCCATGTTCCCGGCCATCGAGCCGGCGGACGTGACCACCCTGACCAAGGCCGTCGACTGGGTCGTCTCCCAGCTCTGACCACCGGCGCGGGCTGTGGGGACCCCTCCGGCTTTCGAGCCGGAGGGGTCCCCACAGCCGTTTTCAGGCAGGCTGCCGGCCCGCGGCAGCCACCCCACCGCCACCCCGGGCCCCGCGGCAGCCACCCCGGGCCTGCGGCAGCCGCCCCCGACACCACCCCGGGCCCGCGGCAGCCTCCCCCGACACCACCCAGGGCCCGCGGCAGCCGCCCCGCACCACCTCGGCCCCCGGTCCGTCCGCGGATTGGCCTCTCCCGTCCCCCGTCCCCCTAGGCGAGGGCTTCGGTCGGTGCCAGGCGTGCGGCCCGCACGGCGGGGTAGGCGCCGGCGACGGCCCCGACCACCATCGCCACCACCACCCCGCCGAGCAGGGCGGGCACCGGGACCACGGCCGGCCACTGCCGGCTCGCCGCGTACCCGGCCGTCACCGCCACCCCCACCAGCACGCCGACCAGGCCCCCGAGCCCGGACAGCAGCACCGACTCCGCGAGGAACTGCCCGCGGACCTGCCGACGGGTCGCCCCCAGCGCCCGCCGCAGCCCGATCTCCCGGCGCCGCTCCAGCACCGAGATGACCATCGTGTTCGCCACACCGACCCCGCCGACCAGCAGCGCGACCCCGCCGAGGCCCAGGAACAGCGCGCTGAACGAGCTCTCGGTCAGCCGCTTCGCGGCCAGCGCCTCCGACGGCCGGGCGACGTTGACCTCGTTCGGCTGCTCCGGGTTGAGCGTGCGCCCCAGCACGTTGCGCACCGCTTCGACGGCCGAGTCGACCGCACGCACGTAGACCGTGCTCGGGTGGCCGTCGAACCCGAAGTCACGCTCCGCGGTCGACCACCCCACCAGCACCGACCGCTCGATCTCCGGTGACAGCGGCATCGGCCGCAGCACGCCGACGACCGTGAACCACTTGCCGCCGATCCACACCAGCCGACCGGGCCGGTCGATGCCCAGGCGTGTCGCCGCCACCGAACCGAGCACCACCCCGGGCGTGTCGTCGTCGAGGAACCGGCCGCTCGCGACCTCGCCCTCGAGCACACCCAGCAGGTCGGGCCGCGCGGCCAGCACGGACAACCCGGACGTCTCGTCGGCCGGAACCTGGTCGTTGCGCCGCACGGTCTGCCCGGTCCGCCCGGTACCGCTGGCGGCGGTGACCGGACCGATCCGCTGCGCCATGGGGACGGCGGTGACCGGCAGCTTGGCGTCGTCACCGCCGAAGGTCTGACCGGGCTGGGCCTGGAGCAGGTTGGTGCCGAGCCGGTCGAGCTGGTCCTGGAGCGCCCGCTGGCTCGACGCGGGAATCCCCACCACCGCCACCACGGCCGCAATCCCGATGGCGATCCCCAACGCCGACAACACCGCCCGCAACGGCCGAGTCCGCATGCCGTGCGCACCCAGCCGAACGACGTCCCCGGGCCGCAATCGCGCCGCCTCCGGCAGAGCAGGGGACCTCAGCACACCCGCCCCCACCTGCGACGAAGCCGCCCGCCCCGCCGAACCCCCGACCACTCCCGGCAGCGCTGCCGGCCCCACCGAACCCGCCGAGCCCGCCGAACTCCCGGCCAGCCCCACCGAACCCGCCGAGCCCCCGGCCCGCCCCGGTGAACCTGCCGAACTCCCGGCCGGCCCCGGTGAACCCGCCGAGCCCGCCGAGCCCGCGGCCCGCCCCGGCGAAGCCGGCGGCCCCGCCGAACTCGCGGCCGGCCCCGCCGAGCCCGCAGCCCGCCCCGCCGAACTCGCGGCGGGCCCCGCCGAGCCCGCAGCCCGCCCCGCCGAACTCGCGGCGGGCCCCGCCGAGCCCACAGCCCGCCCCGCCGAGCCCACAGCCCGCCCCGCCGAGCCCACAGCCCGCCCCGCCGAGCCCGCAGCCCGTCCCGGCGAAGCCGGCGGCCCCGCCGAACTCCCGTCCGAACCCGGCACCCTCCCCGGCCTCGGCTGGTTGGTGGCCGCCCCCGTGCTCTCCGGTTGTCGTGGGTCTGTCACGCGATCACCCCGTCCCGCACTTCCACCCGGCGCGGGGCCGCGGCGGCCACGTCGCGGTCGTGGGTGATGATCACGACCGTCGTGCCGTCTCGGTTCAGCTCGCGCAGCAGCTCCAGCACCCCCTGGCCGTTGCGGCTGTCGAGGTTGCCGGTGGGCTCGTCGGCCAGCACGATCGCCGGCCGGTTGACCACCGCCCGTGCGATCGCCACCCGCTGCCGCTCGCCACCGGACAGCTCACCCGGCCGGTGGGTCGCGCGGTGCGACAACCCGACCCGTTCCAGCGCCTCCGCCGCCATCACCCGCCGTCGCTTCCGCGGCACGCCCGCGTAGAGCAGCCCGGTGGCCACGTTGTCGATCGCGGGCACCCCGTCGCTGAGGAAGAACTGCTGGAAGACGAACCCGATCCACCCGGCCCGCAGCGCGGACAGCCGCCGGTCGGACAGCGCGGACACGTCCTGGCCCCGCACCGCGACCCGGCCCGCGGTGGGGCGGTCGAGCGTGCCCATGAGCTGGAGCAGCGTCGACTTCCCCGACCCCGAGGGGCCGACGATGGCGAGCATCTCGCCGTCCTCGACGGTCAACGAGACGTCCCGCAACGCCTGCACCCCGCCGGGGTAGGTCCGGCTGACGCGGTCGACGACGATCACGACCCGACCACCCCCGGACGCACCCCGGAGCCGGCGACCACGCCGTCGGGTGTTCGGCGACCTGTGGCTGTCATGACGTGGTCACCACCTTCAGGCCCTCCGTCACGCCGTCGCCGGTGACCTCGACCTTGCCCTTGGCGAACAGGCCCGTCTTCACCGGCAGCAGGCGGCGGTCGTCGGCTGTCTCCACCGCGTAGCCGCCCTCCGCGAGGGCCAGCAGGGCGCCGACCGGCACGGTGAGGACGTTCTCCCGCCGACCCACCGTGAACAGCACCCCGGCGGACGCCGTGTCGACGCCCTCGGCCGCCTTCGGGTCGTCCAGCGCGATGGTCACCGTCACCTTCGGTTTCTCGGTCGGGTTGCCCGACGAGGGCGACGGCGTCACCGATGTGATCGTGCCGGTGGTCGGCTTGCCGCCGGTGATCTCCACCTCGACCTTGTCCCCGGTCTTGGCGAAGCGCTGCTTGGCCTTCTCCAGCTCGACCGTCACCGCCCGGTCCGTGCCCGTGACCTTCATCAGGTCACCGGCACCCGGCGCACCGAGCTGCGCGCTCACCGACGACACCCGCACGGCACCCGGCTGCACCACCACGTCGCCGGACCCCACCTCGCCCGTCTGCTCCAACCCGTTGGCCTTCTGCCACTTCTTCACCGCCGCGGCCGTGGCCGACGTGTACTTCTCGTCCGGTGTGCCGAAGTCGGTGAACCCCAGCGCCGCGAGGTTCTCCTCCACCACCTTCACGTCCGGCCCGTTGTCCACGCCCGCCGACAGGTCCCGGTACAGCGGCAACCCGCCGTAGAACAGCGGCACCGGCTTGGCGTCGACCGAGTACACCGCCTCGCCGCGCTCCAGCACCTCACCCGCCGCCGGCAGCCCCGTGACGGTCCCGGGTCTGCGGCCCGCCAGCGGGTGCTCCGCGCCGTACCCGACCGTGCCGGTGACGGTCTGCTGGTCGGCCAGCGTGGTGCGCTGGACCTCCACCGTCTTCGCGGGCTCGCCCCGCTCGGGCTCCGCGCCGGCCCGGTCCGCCGACACCCGGGTCAGCGCCACCGCCGTCCCGGTGCCCAGCACCGCCACGGCCACCACGCCCGCGAGCAACCACCTCCCCCGCTCAGCCATCAGCCCTCGACACCTTCCCGCCCTTGCCGAAACCGCATTCCTCCAGCGCTTTCTGCGTCTTCTCCGTGTCGTCGCCGAAGGGCAACGAGATGCCGCCGCCGTTCTCGAAGTCCGGATCGGGCACGTCGATGCCCTTTTCGCGCAGGCACTTGATCTCCTCGCGCATCCGGTCCATCTCCTCCGGTGTCGGCTTGCGCATCTCCCCGCCGTTGGGCAGGTACTGCTTGCACGCCGCCTCCGCCGCCTTCATCTCCTCCACCCCGGGCCCGCCCTCGACCCGCATCGAGATGCCGCCGTCGCCGTCGACCTCGGGATCCGGCATGTCCACGCCGTGTTCCCGCATGCACTTGGCGAACTCGCGCACCTTGTCCTCGTCCCGCGCGCCGTCCTGGGGCGCGGCCGACGAACTGCTCGTCGGGCCGCCGGAGATCGACGCCACGCCCTCGTCCCGCGGGGCGGTGCCGCAGCCCGCCAGCAGGAGCACTCCCAGCACCAGCCAGATCGGTTTTCGCATGATCCGATTTGTACGGACCGGGCGATCTCGGCCCGATAAGCGAAATCGCTTATCGGCTGCTTATGTCCGGTACCGCACACTTGCCGCCATGCGGGTTCTGGTGGTCGAGGACGAGGAGTTGTTGGCGAACACCATCGCCGAGGGGTTGCGCCGGGTCTCGATGGCGGTGGACGTCTGCTACGACGGAGGGGAGGCGCTGGAACGGGTGGGTGTGCACGACTACGACGTGGTCGTGCTGGACCGCGACCTGCCGGTCGCGCATGGGGACGAGGTGTGCGCGGCCGTGCTGGAGGCGGGTGGCGAGGCGAAGGTGCTGATGCTGACGGCGGCGGCGCAGGTGGAGGACCGCGTGGAGGGGCTGGGCCTCGGCGCGGACGACTACCTGACCAAGCCGTTCGCGTTCGCCGAGCTGGTGGCGCGGGTGCAGGCGCTGGGCCGGCGCGCGCGGCCGGCGCTGCCGCCGGTGCTGCGCCGGGCGGGGGTGGTGCTGGACGTGCCCCGGCACCAGGTGTCGCGGGAGGGCCGGTTCATCCAGCTCTCGCGCAAGGAGTTCGCCGTGTTGGAGGTGCTGATGAGGGCGGAAGGGACGGTGGTGACGGCGGAGGAGCTGTTGGAGAAGGCGTGGGACGAGTACGCGGACCCGTTCACCAACGCGGTGCGGGTGGCGGTGATGACCCTGCGGCGCAAGCTCGGTGAGCCGGGCGTGATCGAGACGGTGCCCGGCGCCGGGTACCGGTTCGGGGGGTGAGAACGCTGCGGTTGTCCGTGCGGGCGAGGCTGACCGCCTGGTACGGGGGCTTCTTCCTGCTCGCCGGCGTGGTGCTGGTGGCGCTGAACTACGTCCTGGTGAGCGCTCAGCTGCCGCAGGTGGACTCGTTCGCCATCGCGGTGGGCGGGCCTCCACTGGGACCGGCCGACCAGACGCAGGTGGTGACCACGCTGGAGGACTACCGGTCCGAGGCGCTCAACACGCTGCTGTTGCAGTCGGGCGTCGGGCTGGTGGTCACGACGGCGCTGGCCGGTCTGGTGGGCTGGGTGCTCGCGAGCCGGGTGCTGGAGCCGCTCCAGGCCATCACCGCGACCGCGCACCGGCTGGAGGTCGAGGACCTCGGGCGGCGGATCAACCTGGACGGGCCCGACGACGAGCTGAAGGAGCTGGCGGACACCTTCGACGGCATGCTGGACCGGTTGGCCACCGCGTTCGACAGCCAGAAGAGGTTCGTCGCCAACGCCTCCCACGAGCTGCGCACACCGCTGGCGATCCAGCGCACCCTCATCGAGGTGGCGCTGGCGGACGAGCACGCCTCCGACGACGTCAAGCGGCTCGGCGGTCACCTGCTGGCCACGAACGTGCGCTCGGAACGGCTCATCGACGGGTTGCTGCTGCTCGCCCGCAGCGACCGCGGCCTGGGCCGGCGCGAGCCCGTGGAGCTCGACCACCTCGTGGAGGACGCGCTCTACACGTTCCGCCACGAGCCGCAGGACATCAGCCTGGTGGCGGAACCGGTGGCCGTCCTGGGCGACGCCGTGCTGCTCACGCACCTGGTCACGAACCTGCTGCGCAATGCGTGCACCCACAACCACCAGGACGGGAACGTGGCCGTCACCGTGCGCGGGACGAACCCGGTGCTGGTGGTCGCGAACACGGGCGCGGTCATCCCGGCCGACGCCGTGCCGGGTTTGTTCGAGCCGTTCCGGCGACTCGCGGACACCCGTGGCGGCGGTGCGGGGCTCGGTCTTTCGATCGTGCGTTCGATCGCATTGGCCCATCAGGGAAATGTGACGGCGTATCCGATCGACGGCGGCGGTTTGTGCGTCGAGGTGAACCTTCCGGTAACAGACGTGCGGTCGACGGCGACATACGGCAAGATCACATGAAGATATCGGTGAACGCGGCGAGCCTCCCCCGTCAAGGAGGCGCGCCGGATTAACGTCGGCACCTGGCGAGGTGAAGTCATACGGGAGGCCATGATGCGAGCGCTGCGGGTCATCGGGCTCGAAGACGACGGCAAATCCGTCATCCTCGAGGACCCGGAACGCGGCGAGCGCTTCGTGCTGCCCGCTGACGAACGGCTGCGCGCGGCGGCGCGGGGCGACCTCACCCGACTCGGCCAGATCGAGATCGAGGTGGAGAGCCAGATGCGCCCGCGGGAGATCCAGGCGCGCATCCGCGCCGGCGAGTCCGTCGAGCAGGTCGCCGCGGCGGCGGGCATCCCGACCCACCGGGTCGAGCGGTTCGCCTACCCCGTGCTGCTGGAGCGGTCCCGGACGGCCGAGCTGGCGCAGCGGGCCCACCCGGTGCGCGAGGACGGGCCGGACGTGCAGACGCTCGGCGAGGTCGTCGCGCACTCCTTCGGCCTGCGCGGCCAGGACTACACCGACGTCAGCTGGGACTCCTGGCGCGGCGAGGACGGCCGGTGGGTCGTGCAGCTGCACTGGACGGCGGGCCGGTCGGACAACCGGGCGCACTGGGCGTTCCACCCGGGCGCGCACGGCGGCACGGTCACGGCGCTGGACGACGCGGCGGTCGAGCTGATGGACCCGAACCCGAACCGGACGCTGCGCACGGTCCGGCCGGTGACCCAGCTGGCCCGGCAGGCGCTGGAGCTGGAGAAGGCGGAACCGGAGATCCTCGTCCGCGAGGAGCCGGTGCCCACGCCGACCCCGTCCCTGCCGACTGCGGCGCTGCCCACCTCGGCGCTGCCGGCCCCGACGCCGCCCGCGCCGGAACCCGAGCCCGAGCCGGTGGCCGCCGAGGAGCCACCCGCGCCCCAGCCCGCACCGACCCCCGCGCCGGCGGCGAAGAAGGACCAGCAGCCGCCCAAGCGCGGCAAGAAGAACCACCCGATCGTGCCGTCGTGGGAGGACGTCCTGCTGGGCGTTCGCTCGAACCGCGGCTGACCGGGGCGGGTTCCTGATCGGAACGCCAGGGCCTCCGCCATGTGCGGGGGCCCTTCGGCATGAGTGGACCCGGGATGCGGCGAAGTGCGGGCGGCCGGGTGGGCGGTGCTGTGGTGCAGGCCGGGCGGTGGCGCGGGCAACACGGGGCAACGCGGGGTGGCGCGGCGGGCAGCGCGGGCCGGGCGAGGTGACGCGGCAGGCGGGTGGCGCGGGCAACGCGGGGTGGCGCGGCGGGCAGCGCGGGCCGGTCGGGGTGGCGCGGCGGGCGCGGCAGGCGGGGGGCGCGGTTGGGTGGGGTGGTGATCGGGTAACCGGTGGGCATGCTGGCGCGTGTGCTGATCGGTGCCCTGGTCGGTGCCGGGCTGGGTGGTGCGTGGTGGGGTGTTCGGGAGTTGATCGCGGCGGGGGCCGTGTGCTCCAAGGATGACTGGAACTGCCTGGCCATGGGGCTGTTCAGCATCCCGATCACGCTCGTCGTGGGAGTGCTCCTCGCCTGGGCCGTGTTCCGGGTCCTCGGGGTCGAACGGGCGTTGGGGATGGCGGCGGTGGGGATGTTCTTCGCTGCCGTGCTCACCCTGCTGACCGTGTGGGTGTCGGTGCCGGCCGGTGGGGTGCTCGCCGGTGCCCTCGGGTTCGTGCTGGCCGCGCCGGTGACAGCTCGGCACCGGGTGGGGCAGACTGCCGGCCGTGGCTGACTCGACCGTCGGTGGCTTCGCCTTCCGGGTGTTGCTGCGCGTCGTCGTGTCCGGGGTGGTCGGGGCCGTTCTGCTGGTCGTCTGGATCTGGGCGTACCGCGCGGGCTTGGTCGACCGGGTGGTCAACGAGACGTCGTTGAGCGAGTTCCTGCTGCTCGTGGTGATCGGCCTGCCGGTCGCGCTGCTGGTCAGCGCCCTGCTCGCCGGGCCCGTGCTGTGGCTGCTCAAAGTCCGCCCGGTGTGGCCGGTGGTGCTCATCGGGCCCGTCCTGCTGGGGCTCGCGCACTACTTCAAGCTCCAGGAGCGGTTCTCCTGGCTCGGGGACCGGTGGACGGTGTTGCCCATCCTGGCGGGCATCAGCTACGGGCTGGCGGGGTTGCTCACGGCGCCGGCCATGCTGAGGAAGAAGTAGCGGGTCAGTACTCGGGGATGGGGACCGAGTCCAGCAGGTTCAGGTCCCAGCCCTCGTGTTCGCACCAGTCCTCCGCCTCCACCCTGGAGACCGGGTGCGCGTGCTCGGCGCGCCCGCCGATGACGTCCCAGCCGTCGGGCGCCAGCACGTACAGCCGGCCGCCGCGCACCGCCAGCAGCCGACCGCGGGGGAACGCCATCGTCGGCTCGGTGCGCAGGTAGCGCACGTCCATCTTGACCTCCACCTAACTCGAGCCTGCATGTTCGAGGTACCGGAAAACCGGATGCTTGCGGGGGGTGACCTTCGTACCGTGGAAGTGAGCCTGAGGGGGATCACCGACGTGACCGAGTCCGCGACGTCACCACCCGACCAACGACCGGCACCGCCCGACCAGCGACCGGCACCGCCCGACCAACGACCGGCACCACCCGACCAACCACCGGCACCACCCGACGAACGACCGCGAACGACCACCTTCTCGACCGTGCGCCGGCTGTGGCCGTACTTCCGGCCCGTCCGCACCCAGATGCTGCTGAGCATGTCCGCTGCCCTGCTGGCGATGCTGTGCGGCCTGGGCATCCCGCTCATCACCCAACGCATCGTGGACGGCCCGATCGCCGCGCGCGACCTGGGAGCGCTACCGCCCATGGTCGGCCTGGTCCTGCTGCTGGGCATCGGCGAGGCCGCCCTGTTCTACGCCCGCCGCAAGTTCATCGCCCGGCCCGCCTCGGACGTCGAGGCCCGCATGCGCGCCGCCGTGTACGACCACCTCCAGCGGCTGCCGGTCTCCTTCCACGACCGCTTCCAGTCCGGCCAGCTGCTGTCCCGCGCCACCACCGACCTGAACACCGTGCGCCGGTTCGTGGCGTTCGTGTGCACGTTCCTGGTGGTCAACACCCTGGTCGTGCTGACCGGCCTGGGCATCCTGTTCTGGCTCTCGCCGGTCCTCGGCGGCATCGTCCTGGCCTGCACCCTGCCGCTGATGCTGCTGTCCTACCTGTTCGAGTCGAAGTTCAAGGTCGTGGCGCGCCGGGCGCAGGACCAGGCGGGCGACCTGACCACCGTGGTCGAGGAGTCCGTGCTGGGCATCCGGGTGCTCAAGGCGTTCGGCCGCGGTCCGCACCTGACCAGGCGGTTCCTCCGCCAGGCCCGGGAGCTGCGGGACACCGAGCTGGCCAAGGTCCGGGTGTTCGCGCTGCTCTGGGCGGTGCTGATCGTGCTGCCCGAGCTGGCCATCGCGGGGCAGCTCGCGGTCGGCGCGGTCGGCATCGCGAACGGCACGGTCACCGCGGGCACGCTGGTCGCCGCCGTCACGGTGAGCGCCTACCTGCGCTGGCCGATTGACTCGATCGGGTGGTTGCTGGCCGAGACGAACCAGACCGCGTCCGCGTCCGAGCGGTTCTTCGAGGTCATGGACGCCCCGGTCACGATCACCTCGCCCGACCGGCCCAAAACCCTCCCCGCGCAGGTCAAGGGGCACGTCCGGTTCGAGGACGTGCACTTCGCCCACGCCGACGGCGAGCGCGAGGTCCTGCGCGGGATCGACCTGGACATCCGGCCGGGCGAGACGGTCGCCCTGGTGGGTGCCACCGGATCGGGCAAGACCACGATCACCGCGCTGGTGCCGCGACTGGCCGACGTGACGAAGGGCCGCGTCACGATCGACGGCGTCGACGTGCGCGACCTGGACCTGACCGACCTGCGCCGGGTCGTCGGCACGGCGTTCGAGGAGCCCATCCTGTTCTCCGCGAGCGTCACCGAGAACGTGGCGCTCGGCGGGATCGGCGCGGACGAGCCCCGCGTCCGGGAGGCGCTGCGGGTCGCGCGGGCCGAGGAGTTCGTGGACGCCCTGCCGTGGGGCCTGGACACCCGGATCGGCGAGCAGGGCCTGTCGCTGTCCGGCGGGCAGCGGCAGCGGCTGGCACTGGCCCGCGCGGTCGTCGGGCACCCGGCGGTGCTGGTGCTGGACGACCCGCTGTCCGCGCTCGACGTGCACACCGAGGCCGAGGTCGAGGCCGCGCTGCACCGCGTGCTCAAGGGCGTGACCGCGCTGGTGGTCGCGCACCGGCCCAGCACGGTCCAGCTCGCCGACCGGGTCGCGATGCTCGTCGACGGCCGGATCGCCGCAGTGGGCACGCACCGGGAACTGTTGGCGGACAACGAGGACTACCGGTACTTGCTGTCCACTTTGGAGGACGAGGAGGTGGCGGCGTGACCACCGCGACGACGACGGTCCAGGACGAGGAGAAGTGGCGGGGCGTCGCCGCCGAGGACGTCGAGGAGCTCGACTACGCGACCGGGGCGAAGCTCCAGGCCCGGTCGCGCCGGCTGCTCGGCTCGCTGCTGCGCCCCCACACCCGGGCCGCGGTGCTGGCGCTGGCCCTGGTGGTGGCGGAGAACCTGGTCAACCTGGCCGGTCCGCTGCTGATCGCCGCCGCCATCGACCGGGGCGTGCCGGCGGCGCTGGACGGTCGGCCCACCGTGCTGGCGTGGTGCGTCGGCGGGTACGTCGCCGTGGCGCTCGCGGCGACGCTGCTGCGCTGGGCGTTCATCCGGCTGACCGGCCGCATCGGGCAGGACCTGCTGCTGGACCTGCGGGAACGGGTGTTCCGGCACGCCCAGCGGCTGTCGGTGTCCTTCCACGAGCGCTACACCTCCGGCAAGGTGATCTCGCGCCTGACCAGCGACGTCGACTCGCTGCAGGACCTGCTGGAGCAGGGCCTGGACGGCTTCTTCACGTCCATGCTGTCCGTGGTCGGCATCTCCATCGTGATGCTCACCCTCGACCCGCCGCTGGCCGCGGTCGTGCTGTTCGGGTTCCTGCCGCTGCTGGTGCTCGTCCGCTGGTTCCGCCGCCGCTCGGCGAAGGCCTACCGGGGCACCCGCGGCGCCATCGCGAAGGTCATCGTGCAGTTCGTGGAGACCATGAACGGCATCCGCGCGGTGCAGGCGTTCCGCCGCGAGAAGCGCAACGAGCACATCATGGGCGAGTTCAACGACAAGTTCCGCGACGCCAACACCGAGGCGTTCAGCGTGGTGGCGGTGTTCACCTCGCTGGTGCGGGTCATCGGCAACGTGTCGCTGGCCGTGATCCTCGCGTGGGGCGCGTGGCGGGTCGCGCAGGGCGACCTGGAACTGGGCGTGCTGGCCGCGTTCACGCTCTACGTGCGGCGCTTCTACGACCCGTTCGACGAGATCGCCATGTTCGCCACCACCTACGCCTCCGCGACCGCCGCGCTGGAGAAGATCTCCGGCGTGCTGGAGGAACGGCCGGCCGTGCCGGAGCCGGAGGACCCGGCACCGCTGCGGGACGTGCGCGGGCAGGTCGCGTTCGACGGGGTGGAGTTCCGGTACACGCCGACGACCCCCGTGGTGCTGCCCGAGTTCGACCTGCACGTGCCGGCCGGGCAGACCGTGGCGCTGGTCGGCGCGACCGGCGCGGGCAAGTCGACGCTGGCCAAGCTGGTGGCGCGGTTCTACGACCCGTCCGCGGGCGCGGTCCGGCTGGACGGCATCGACCTGCGCTCCGTCGCCGACGCCGACCTGCGGCGCGCGGTGGTCATGGTTACCCAGGAGAACTTCCTGTTCGACGGGTCGGTCGCGGACAACATCGCCTTGGGCCGGCCGTCCGCGACGCGGGAGGAGGTCGTGTCGGCGGCTCGGGCCGTGGGCGCGCACGAGTTCATCTCGGCACTGCCGGACGGGTACGACACCGACGTGCGCAAGCGCGGCGGACGGCTCTCGGCGGGCCAGCGGCAGCTCGTCGCGTTCGCGCGGGCGTTCCTGGCCGACCCGGCGGTTCTGGTGCTCGACGAGGCCACGTCCAGCCTGGACGTGCCGACCGAGCGTCTGGTGCAGCACGCGCTGGAGACGGTGCTGGCCGACCGGACGGCGTTCATCATCGCCCACCGGCTGTCCACGGTCATGATCGCGGACCGGGTGCTGGTGCTCGACGCCGGCCGGGTCGTGGAGGACGGGACGCCGGACGAGCTGATCGAGGGACGGGGCCGGTTCGCGGCCCTGGACACCGCGTGGCGGGAGTCCCTGGCCTAGAGCAGGGTCGTGATCAGCGCGAACCAGGCCAGCAACACCCCGGCCACCACGCCGTACGCGACCCAGCGCCACACCAGCACCTTGCGGGCGAGCCACACCGATGGGGCGATGCCGCCCACGACGAGGACGTTCGCCAGCAGGGCCAGCCACGAGCTGGTCTCGCCGAGGCCGAGGGACAGGGTGACGACCATGAACGTCACCACGGCCGCGGTGAACACGCTGACCGTCAGGCCGGTGCCCCAGGGGGTCTTCTCCTCCTCCCGGGGTGCCGGCTCCGGCTCCTCGACCGGTTCGCGGTCGGGTGCCTCCACCACGAACTGCTCGCCGGTCACCGGGTCGGTGTAGGCGACGGGGGTGCCCATGTCGGCGGCGAGCCGGCTCGCGAGTTGACGGCCCCGGCGGGTGACCAGCGCACCCGCCGCCCCGTTCGCGGGCGGGTCGGTGCGCACGACCGCTTCCGCCACCTTGGCCCACTCGTGCAGCGCGTCGGCGAGCCCCGCGCCCAGCGGCAGCGTGTGCGGGTCGACCTCGCGTTCGCCCGCGTCGTCGCGGCCGGCCAGCACGGCGCGCCCGTCCCGGACCCGCAGTTCCACGAATGCCCTCCTCGGCGCAAGGTGTGCTCGGGTTGAACGTAGTCGGTCAGGCGATCGCGTAGAAGGCGATCGCGGCGGCCGTGGCGACGTTCAGCGAGTCGACGCCGGAGGCCATCGGGATGCGGACGGCCAGGTCGGCGGCGGCGATCGCCTCCTCGGTCAGGCCGTGGCCCTCCGAACCCAGCATGACGGCGACGCGCTGCCCGCGCAGCCCGGCGTCCTGGAGGTTGACCGCCGACGCGCGCGGCGTGAGCGCCGCGACCCGAAACCCGTTGTGCCGCAACATGTCGAGACCACCCGCGAGATCGGGCATGGTGGCGAACGGGACGCGCAGGACGTGCCCCATCGAGACGCGCACGCTGCGCCGGTAGAGCGGGTCGCTGCACCCCGGTCCGAGCAGCACGCCGTCGATGCCCAGCGCCGCCGCGTTGCGGAACAACGAACCCAAGTTCTCGTGGTCGCCCACGCCTTCCAGCACGGCCAGCCGGGTCGAGCGCCGCGCCAGGTCCTCGGGACTGGGCTGCGGCGCGCGGTCGGCCGCCGCCAGGACACCCCGGTTCAGGTGGAACCCCACCACCTCGGCCATGACCTCGGGCGACGTCACGTACGCCGGCGCGGGCAGCTCACCCAACGCCTCGACGCGGCGACGCACGCCCAGCAGCGCGCGCACCGGGTACGGCGAGGCGAGGAGCCGTTCGACGACCACCACGCCCTCGGCGATGACCAGCCCGCGCCCACCGGGCCGGTCGGGCCGCCGGTCGGCCGTCGAGAGGTCCCGGAAGTCGTCCAGACGGGGGTCCGCCGGATCGTCGATCTCGATCACCCGGGCAGTGTCCCACTTCCCGACATGTGAACACCTCTCGTAGTCCAACGGGTCGAACCGCAACGGCTGGACCAGCACTTTCTCGCTGATTGTTACCAGTATGTGACAGAGAGCACCGATTTGGACGCTGGCGGGCGGCAGGGAGCCGTGTCACGGTTGACCTCCGCTGAGCCCGCCGGAGCAGCCCGACCGATTGGGAGGCGGCATGGGGAGCAACGTGTCCAGTCGGACGTTCACCAGGGAGGACCGCCAGCGCTACCGCGAGCGGGTGCAGCGGTGCTTGGACGCGCTGGGGACCATGTTGGCGGAGGACAGCTTCTCCTTCCCGCGCCAGCAGATGGGCCTGGAGATCGAGCTGAACCTCGTGGACGACTCGGGCCGGCCCGCGATGGCCAACGCCGAGGTCCTGGAGAAGATCGACGACCCGTCCTTCACGCTGGAGCTGGGCCAGCACAACCTGGAGGTCAACGTCCCGCCGCGGGAACTGGCGGGCGACGAGACCCTGGACCTGGAACGGGAACTGAAGCACACCCTGTCCAGCGCCGACGACAAGGCCCACGACGCCGGCACGTCCCTGGTGATGATCGGCGTGCTCCCCACGTTGCGCCACGAGCACTTCGACCGGCGCTGGCTGTCCGACAGCCCCCGCTACGCCCTGCTCAACGACCAGATCTTCGCCGCCCGCGGCGAGGAGGTCGTGCTGAACATGGAGGGCGCCCCGATGCCGGGCCGCGCGGTGCCCGAGAAGCTGATGAGCTACGCGGAATCCATCCTGCCCGAGGCCGCGTGCACGTCCGTGCAACTGCACCTGCAGGTCGCACCGGACGACTTCGCCGCGCACTGGAACGCGGCCCAGGCGTTGGCGGGCGTGCAGGTGGCGATCGCGGCGAACTCCCCGTTCCTGCTGGGGCGGGCGCTGTGGCATGAAACGCGCATCCCGCTGTTCCAGCAGGCGACCGACACCCGACCGGTGGAGCTGAAGAACCAGGGCGTGCGACCCAGGGTGTGGTTCGGGGAGCGGTGGATCACGTCGATCTTCGACCTGTTCGAGGAGAACGTCCGGTACTTCCCGGCCCTGTTGCCGGAGACCGGCGACGAGGACCCGTTGGACGTGCTGGGCGCGGGCGGGACACCGGAGCTGACGGAGCTGCGGCTGCACAACGGGACCGTGTGGCGCTGGAACCGGCCGGTGTACGACGTGGTGGACGGCGTACCGCACCTGCGCGTGGAGAACCGGGTACTGCCGGCCGGGCCAACCGTGCTGGACACGATGGCGAACGCCGCGTTCTTCTACGGCGCACAAAGGGCTTTGACGACCCTGGAACGTCCTCTGTGGACACAGATGTCGTTCGACGCGGCCGAGGAGAACCTGTACGCGGGGTCGCGGCACGGGATGGGCGCGCACCTCTACTGGCCCGGGATCGGCTGGGTGCCGCCGGACGAACTGGTGCTGCGCCGGCTGCTGCCGTTGGCACACGAGGGCCTGAAGGCGTGCGGGGTGTCCGACGAGGCCCGCGAGCGGTACCTAGGGGTGATCGAGGCACGCTGCCTGTCACGCCGAACCGGCTCCGCTTGGCAACGTGACACGGTGGCGCTGCTCGAGGAGCGCGGGGTGGAACGAGAGGTCGCGTTGAGCGCCATGCTGGCCCGGTACGTCGAGCTCATGCACAACGGCGAACCCGTACACACCTGGCCCGTAGGGCTTTAGCGCGCAGCGCGCAGCGCGGTGCAGTGGTCCCAACCACAGGTGGAGGGCCTCGGTTCCCCCGCCGTATGGCCTGCCCGAAGGGCTACCACAGATCGCCCCGGGTGCAGCCGAAAATTTTGCGAGGAACGAGCAAAAATTTCAGCGGCACCCGGGGCGATCTGTGGTTGGCTCCGCCAGGCCATACGGCGGGGGAACCGACGCCCTTCACCCCCCGCTGGCGGCCTGCCGCGCGGCGAGCGCCGCTTTTCATCTTTCGATCTTTTGCTCTTTCGCTCTTAAGAGCGCGCTCAGCGGCGACGGCCGGCCTTCAGCGGAGCCACGTCGGCACCGTCGTGGGAGCTGCGGCACTCATCCGGAGTCACGGCCTCGACCGCCAACGTCAACATGCCCTTGACCCCGGTGTAGATCGACTCTCCCCGAGACGCCAGCGACGCGTGCACCCGGTTCGAGTCGGAGAAGTCGCGCTCGTCCTTCGTCCGCTTCTTCCCGACCTCCTCCGGCTTGGTGGCGCTGCGCAGGTTGACCTCCAGCCACGCCGCCACCTCGGCGGGCGTGGTCAGGACCTCTTCCGGCGTGCGTTCCAGCCGGTCCTGGCGTGGGGAGGCGTGGTCGAGGGAGGTGTGCTCGACGTAGGCGTGCCAGTGCGTGTTGCGCAGCGACCACGTCTGTTCGATCGGCCAGTCGTCCTCCGTGCCCATGTGCTCATCTTGCCAGGGTCCGGACGTCGAGTGTGTGGTCCACCCCCACCGCGTCCGCCAGCCGCCGGTCGTGCGTGACCAGCAGCAGGGTGCCCGCGTAGCCGTCCAGGGCCTGTTCCAACTGCTCGATGGCCGGGACGTCGAGGTGGTTGGTCGGCTCGTCCAGCACCAAGCACGTCGTCCCCCGGGCCTGCAGCACGGCCAGACCCGCCCGGGTGCGCTCGCCGGGCGACAGGGAACGGGCCGGGCGCAGGACCGCGTCGGCACCCACCCGGAACTTGGCCAACAGCGTCCGGACTTCGACCCGGGGCAACCCGGTGGCCTCGGACACGACCTCCAAGGGCGTCCGCTCGGTGGCGAAGGACTCCCGCACCTGGTCCACCTCGCCGACGACGACCGTCGCGCCCTGGCTGCGGTGCCCGCTCACCAGCGGGATCCGGCCCAGCAAGGCACCCAGCAGCGTGCTCTTGCCGGAGCCGTTGGGTCCGGTGACGCGCCAACGCTCCCCCGCGCCGATGGTGAGGTCGATCGGCCCCAGGGTGACCTCCCCACGCGTGACCACGGCGTCCCGGAGGGTGAAGGCGATCTGGCTGCCGCGCCCGGCCGACGGGAGGGTCAGGCGCAGCTCCCAGGGCTCGCGTGGCTCCTCGACCTCCTCCAGGCGGGCCAGGGCACGCTCCACAGTGGACGCTTTGGCGGCCGTGTTCTCCGCGCCCTGCTTGCGGAAGGCCTTGATGTTCTTGTCGGGCTCGTCGGACTTCGCGTTCCGGCGCACGCCCGCGCGTGACCACTCGCGGACCTCGCGGGCGCGCTGGACGAGGGCGTCGCGCTTGGTCGCGTACGTCTCGTACTCCTCGCGGGCGCGGCGCTTGGCGGCGGCCTGTTCCGCCTCGTAGGCGTCCCACCCGCCGCCGAACACGGTCACCCGGTGGGTGAACTCGTCCAGTTCGGCGACGTGGGTGGTGGTCCGGGCGAGGAACTCGCGGTCGTGGCTGACCAGGACCATGCCCGCCGGGCTGGCCAGGACGTGGGACTCCAGCAGGTCCAGGCCGGCCGCGTCGAGGTCGTTGGTCGGCTCGTCGAGCAGCAGGAAGTCCGCGCGCGCCAGCAGCACCGACGCCAGCCGCAGCCGCGCCGACTGGCCGCCGGAGAGGGTCCGGTGTTCGTCGAGCAGGTCGGCGGGCAGGCCGAGCCGGTCGCACACCTCGTCGGCGCGCTCGTCGAAGTCGGCCGCGCCGATGGCGGTCCACGCGTCGAACGCCTTCGCGTACTCGTCGTCCGCGCCACGCCCGCCTTCGGCCAGCGCCTGCGCAGCGGCTTCGAACCGGCGCACGGCCTGCGCCACGCCGGTGCGGCGGGCCAGGTGCGCGCGCAGGGGCTCGCCGGGCCGGACGGTCGTCTCCTGGGTCAGGAACGCGACGCTCCCGCTCCTGGTGACGACACCCTCGTCCGGCTTGAGCTCTCCGGCGAGCACGCGCAGCAGGGTGGACTTGCCGACGCCGTTGGGCGCGCTCAGGCCTACGCGGTGACCTGGGTGGACATCGAGATCTACCTCCTGGAGCACGGTCCGCGGACCGAACGACAGCGTGACGTTCCGGGCTGCCAGTACGGACACACTCCCGATCGTCGCAGGAAGCCCGGTGATCAGCACCTCAGTTTCCGCCACCCTAGTTGCCAGTATATTGCAACTACCAGAAGGTTGCAACGAGGGGATGTCATGGCGAAGTACGTCCTGCCCGACCTGGACTACGACTACGGCGACCTGGAGCCGGCGATCATCGGGGAGATCAACGAGCTGCACCACTCCAAGCACCACCTCGCCTACGTGAAGGGCGCGAACGACACGCTGGAGCAGATCGACGAGGCCCGCGACCGGGGCACGTTCGGCTCGATCGTCGGCCTGGAGACCACGCTGGCGTTCCACCTCGCCGGGCACGCGCTGCACAAGATCTGGTGGAAGAACCTCTCCCCGAACGGTGGCGACAAGCCGACCGGCGAGCTCGCGGCGGCGATCGACGAGCACTTCGGGTCGTTCGACGGGCTGCGCGCCCAGCTGACCGCGGCGTCCTCGTCCATCCAGGGTTCGGGCTGGGGCGTCCTCGCGTGGGAGCCGGTCGGCCGGCGGCTGATCACCCAGCAGCTCAAGGACCACCACTCCAACCTGTCGATCGCCACCACGCCGCTGCTGGTGTTCGACATCTGGGAGCACGCGTACTACCTGCAGTACCGGAACCTGAAGGCGGACTACATCTCCGCGCTGTGGAACGTCGTGGACTGGGACGACGTCAACGCCCGCTTCGAGGCCGCCCGCGCCGGCGAGAACGGCCTTCAGCTCCCCTGACCCCCGCCGGCCGACGCCGGCGACCGACCCCGGTGGCGGATGCTCCGACAAGCCCCACCGCCGGACACGACGAGGCCCCGCCCCCGGCGGTACGACCGGGAGGCGGGGCCTCGTCTGTTCCCGAACTGACTGCCGCTCCCACCACGAAGCGACGAGACTTAGGTTAGCCTAACATCACCAACAACGGAAGTCCGGCGCACGAACCCCCGCGCCACCAGCTCCACGACCACCGCGATCGCCGCCGCCTCCACCGCGAGCAGCCCCACCAGCACGACCAGCTGCAACGCCCCCGCCTGCCACACCGGCGCACCACCCAGCAGCATCCCCACGAAAGCACCCGGAAGTGTGACCAGTCCCACCGTCCGGGTCTGGTCCAAGGCGGGCAGCAGCGCCTCCCCCGCCGGCCCGCGCACCAGCTCCCGGACCGCCACCGCCTCGGTGAACCCGAGCGCGAGAGCGGCCTCGAACTCGCCGTGCCGGTCCCGCAGGGTGTCCAGCGCCCGGCGCACGGACAACGTCGTCGCCGTCATCGCGCCCCCGATGAGGATGCCGCCCACCGGCACGAGCGCGATCCCTTCCACTGGCACCAGCCCGCTCGCCACCAACGCGCCGATCGCGGGCACCGTCCCGCTCAGGATCGCCACCCCGACCCACACCCCGCGCCGCCCGGTCTTCGTCCGCGCCGCCGACGTCCCCGTGGCAACGCCGGCCATCAACACCAGGAACGCCGCCGTCAACGGCAGCGACGCCAACACCCCGGTGACCACCGCCGACACCACGGCGAGCTGCACGGCCGCCCGCGCAGCGGCCGTGACCACCGGCCAAGGCGAGGCCAACCGCGCCCACCACAACACCGCCCCGGCCGCCGCCGTGAAGAACACGCAGATGACGAGCAGCCGCACCCAGTCCGTCGCGATGACCACGGAGGCCATCATCGCCTCACCCGCGGGAGCGCCGCCGCAGGCCGAGCCGGTAGGTCGGCAGGGTCAGGCCGCCCCGACGCGCCAGGACGAACCCGCCCACCAGGGCCGCCACGATGGACACCACCCCGCCGACGACCAGGGGCGCACGGGCGGTGAAGTGCTCGGCCAGCCAGCCCATCACCGGGCCGCCGAGGGGGTTGCCGCCGAGGAAGACCAGCATGTAGAGGCCCATCACCCGGCCCCGCATGGCCGGGGTCACGGCCAACTGCACGGTCGCGTTCGCCGTGGTCGTGAAGGTCATCATCGCGATGCCGACCGGGATCAGCAGGGCACCCGTCAGCCACAGCGACGGCATCAGGCCCACCGCGATCTCCAGCACGCCGAACGCCAGCGCGCCCGTGATCAGCAGCCGCAGCCGGGGCTTACCCCGTGCACTCCGCTTGGCCGCCAGAGTGGCACCCGCCAGGGTCCCGACCGCCAGCAGCGTCGAGAGCAGGCCGTACGCGTCGGCGTCTCCCCCGAACGTGTTGCGCGCCAGCACCGCCAGCGTCACGTAGAAGTTCAGCCCGAACGTGCTGATGAAGAACACCAGGAACAGCAGGATCACCAGGTCCGCGCGCTTGCGCACGTACCGCAGCCCCTCGCGCAACTGGCCCTTCTCGCGCGGCACGGGGTCGCCGCGGTGCAGCTCGGCCGGGCGCATGAGCAGCAGACCGCCGATGACCCCCACGAACGTCATGGCGTTGAGCAGGAACACCCATCCGGTGCCCACGACGATGATCAGCCCGCCCGCGATGGCCGGACCGATCATGCGGGCCAGGTTGAACGTCATCGAGTTCAGCGCGACCGCGTTGGTCAGCTGGTCGCGCCCGACCATCTCGACCACGAACGACTGCCGCACGGGCGTCTCCACCGCCGCCACCGCGCCGAGCAGGAAGCACAGCAGGTAGACGTGCCACAACTCGGCGACACCCAGGACGTCCAGCAGGCCCAGGGTCAGGGCGCACAGCCCGAGCCCGGTCTCCAGGACCAGCAGCAGCCGCCGCTTGTCCATCCGGTCCGCGAGCACACCCGCCCACAGCGACAGGAACAGCGTGGGGGCGAACTGCAGGGCCGCCGCGATCCCCAGGGCCACCGGGGACCCGTTGGACAGCTCGAGGACCAGCCAGTCCTGGGCGACGCGCTGCATCCACACGCCGACCAGCGACACGACCTGCCCGGACGCGTAGAGCCGGTAGTTGCGCACGCGCAGCGAACCGAACATGCGCGGCTTCGGCGCCGGCGGCGGGGGTAGCGCTGTCCCTCGATCGACCCGATCGGACTCGTGACCACCCGCGTACGCCGGCACCTCGTTACTGCCCCGCCATCCTGTCGATTATCTCGGCGGCGCGCGACAGCACCGCCCGTTCCTCCGGTGTCAGCTCCGCCAGCCGCTTGTCCAGCCACGCCTCGCGCGCGGACACCTCTTCGTCTATGTAGGCGAGCCCCGCCTCGGTCAGCTCCACGATGGCCTGCCGGCCGTCCGTGGGGTGCGGGCGGCGCGTGGCGAAGCCGAACTCCTCCAGCGCCGCGATCACCCGCGTCATCGACGGCGGCTGGACGCCTTCCTTGGCGGCCAGCTCGCCCGGCGTCAGCGGCCCGCACTTGTGCAGCGTGGACAGCGCGGACACCTGGGTGAGCGAGATCGCGGAGTTGACCCGCTGCGCGCGGAGCCGTCGGGTCAGCCGGACCACGGCCAGCCGCAGCCGGCTCGCCAGTCCCCGTTCCGCGTCGCTCTCCGCCACGTAGTTAGCATACCTCACGATCTCGCCCACCGTCGTGTGAACCTGCCCTCTCAGTGACCGAGAGCAGCCTGGATGGGCCCGATGGCGAAGTAGACGACGAACGCGGCGGCCACCACCCACATCAGCGGGTGGACGCTGCGCGCCCGCCCGGTCAGCGCCCGCAGCACGACGTAGCTGATGAAGCCCGCGCCGATGCCGTTGGCGATCGAGTAGGTGAACGGCATGACCACGATCGTGAGGAACGCGGGCAGCGCCACCGAGAAGTCGCCGAAGTCGATCTCCTTGACCTGCACGATCATCAGCGCACCCACGATGACCAGCGCGGGCGCCGCCGCCTCGACCGGCACGATCGAGTACAGCGGGGTCAGGAACATCGCCGCGAGGAACAGCAGCCCGGTGACCACGTTGGCCAGCCCCGTCCGCGCGCCCTCGGCGATGCCGGCCGCCGACTCGATGTAGACGGTGTTGGACGAGCTGGACGCCGCACCACCCGCGACCGCGCCCACGCCGTCGACGAACAGCGCCTTGCTCACGCCCGGCAGCTGGCCGTCCTTGCCGATCAGGCCGCCCTCCTTGCCCAGGCCGGTCATGGTGCCGACGGTGTCGAAGAAGTCGGTCAGGACCAGCGTGAACACCAGCAGGGCGGCGGTCAGCGCGGGCACCCGCGTCCACGCGCCGAACGACACGTCACCCAGCAGGGCCAGGTCCGGCAGGCCGAAGACCTCGTCGGGCACCGCCGGGTAGCCCAGGTTCCACCCGGCCGGGTTGGTGCCCTTCGACGGGCCGGCCTTGGCGATCGCCTCGACCACGATCGCGACCACCGTCGTGGCCAGCACGCCGATCAGGATCGCACCCTTGACCTTGCGCGCGACCAGGATGCCGGTCAGCACCAGACCCACCACGAACACGAACGTCGGCCAGGACGCGATGGACCCGCCGATGCCCAGTCCGACCGGGACGGTAGTGCCCGCCGCGTCCGGGATGCGCCGCACGAACCCGGCGTCCACCAGCCCGATGAAGCAGATGAACAGGCCGATGCCGACCGCGATCGCCGCCTTGAGCTCCGGCGGCACCGCGTTGAACACCGCCGTCCGCACCCCGGTGACCACGAGCAGCAGCACCACCAGCCCGTTCACCACGACCAGCCCCATCGCCTCGGGCCACGTCATCTGCGGCGCGAGCGAGACGGCCACGAACGAGTTGATGCCCAGGCCGGTCGCCAGCGCGAACGGGTAGTTGGCGACGAGTCCGAACAGGATGGTCATCACCCCCGCGACCAGCGCCGTGACCGCGGCGACCTGCGAGACCGGCAGGATCGCGCCCAGCACGTCCTTCTTGGCCGACGGGTCGTCCGCGGCGAAGCTGCCCAGGATCAGCGGGTTCAGCACGACGATGTAGGCCATGGTCACGAACGTGACCAGGCCACCGCGCACCTCCCGCCCCACCGTCGAGCCGCGTTCGGAGATCTTGAAGAAGCCGTCCAGCCCTGTCCTGGACACCTCACCGCCGGTCTTCGCGGCCATGTACGCCTCCACTGGGGTCGTCTTTGGTGCGCAGAGCGTGCCGCACCGGTGTTTCCGGCAGGTAGCCTGCCTGACGTGGCCGAACAGACCCAATCGCCGCCCGCCCCACCGCCCCTGCCACCGCGGCTGACCGACCCGGTCCCCGCGATCGCCGGCGGCACGGCGCTGTGGCTGCTGGCCTTCGCGGCGGTCCTGCTCTTCGCGCGGGACCAGACCACGCTGCTGTGGACGTGCGCGGCGGGCGCGGGACTGGGCGTGATCGGCTACGGCATCTTCCGATGGCAACGATCGGCGGCCCGAAGGGGTTCGCGCACCGCCCAGTCCGGTCTGGACTAGCGCCCGGTCAGCCCAACAGGACGGTCGGCGTCGGGTCGGCGATGAGGGCGGCGAAGGTGTGGCGGTCGGCCCACCGGCCGGTCGCCCACGCCAGTGCCCTCGCCAAACCCTCGGGGGTGTCGGCCGCGTGCGGGACGCCGTCCTCCACCCACCACGACACCTCGTGCGACTCGCCCTCGAACACCACGTGCAGTTCGTCGTGGACGATCACCGGGCTGGTCGGCAGCTCCACCCCGAGCAGGTCGCACGCCAGTCGGACCGCGCCCAGCTCCGCCCACACGACCTCGTCGCCCGCGGTCTCGATCTCGCCGGTGACCTCT
Source organism: Saccharothrix variisporea (assembly GCF_003634995.1). Taxonomy (GTDB): domain Bacteria; phylum Actinomycetota; class Actinomycetes; order Mycobacteriales; family Pseudonocardiaceae; genus Actinosynnema; species Actinosynnema variisporeum. Next base: position 4,741,979 of record NZ_RBXR01000001.1, read on the forward strand.
TCGGACGCCAGCGGCAGGGCCAGCAGTTCGGCCAACGCCTCCGCGTGACCCTCGGCGGCCAGGACCTGGTCGCCCGGGAGCACGCCCAGCAGCCACGGCAGGTCCAGCACCACCACGTCGTCCGCCGGCACGGCCTCGCCGGTCAGCACGCGCACCCGGTCCGGCGGCTCGACCGACACCGAGTCCGCGACCTCCGCCAGTGCCGCGTGGACCTTCAGCACGAGGGCGTCGGCGGGCTTGCGCGACGGGTCGCCCAAGCGGGCGAGCAGGTCGGTGACGTCGTCCTCGTCCAGCACGGTCAGCGCGGTCCGGACGCCCGCCGCCGCGAGCACGTGCGGCGGCACGTCGACGTTGGGGACCACGTCGTACAGGCCGTCCAAGCCCTCGGCGTCGGGCAGGCGCCACGCACCCAGCGGGCGGCCTTCCAGCGTCGCGTACCGGGCCAGCCACCACCCCGTGTAGCCGTCCGGCTCGGTCACCGCCCGCCACGCGACCGGGTCGGCGGCCATCAGGCGCAGGGCTTCCGGCCACTTGTCGCGCGCCACCAGGTCGAGGTCGCGGATGCCGAGGACGCGGGTCGGCGGCTCCTCCGCGCCGTCCCACCAGTAGCCCTCGTCGGCCAGGTCGTGGTCGGGTTCGGTGGGCGAGGTGTCGTCCACGACGGTGAACCCGTCGATCACGCCGACACCCGTCCACACCTCGCGCGGCCACTCGGCGGCGAGGTCCGGGTCCAGCACGCCGATCGGGGCGTCGGCCTCCAGCACGGACAGCAGCGGCGAGTCCGGCAGCGCGAGCTCGTCGGCGCGGCGCCACTCGCCGTGGTCGTCGGGCAGGGCCAGCTCGCCCAGCCACGGTCGGCCGCCGGCCCGTGCGACCAGCGACAACACGGTCTTGACCAGGTCCGGGCCGTCCATCGCGGGGTCGTCGAGGCTGTGCTTGACGGCCTCGCGCAGGGCGTCGGAGTCCAGCAGCTCGCCCGGTCCGGCCTCCAGCGCGCCCAGGCGCAGCAGCAGCGGGTGCGCGGCCTCCGGGTGCACGATCCGCAGCCCGGACACGTCGAACGACACGTCCGCGGGCAGCACGTAGACCCCGCGCGGCGAGCTGACCAGCCGGCCGTCGGCCAGCGGCACGGGCAGGCTGCCCATCTCCTCGCGCGCGGTCGAGTCGACGTCGGCCAGCGGGGTCAGGGCGTCGTAGACCTCGTGCCACCAGCCGGGGTCGCCGCCGATGCCGGCCAGCGCCTCGACCACCTCGGCGACCGACATGCGCGGGACGCCCAGCGCCGCCAACGCCTTCGCGTGCTCGGGCAGGGTCAGCTCGGCGTCCAGCAGGCCGGGGACGACGTCCTCCAGCAGCTCGACCAGCGGCTCCGAGGGCGCGTCGAGCACCTTCGCGGTCTTCGGCGCGGTCCACTCGCCGGAGGCCAGCGGCAGCCAGGACGCCTCGCGCAGCGCGGACAGCACGCTCTCGCGGAGGTTTCCGTCCACTTCGGACAGCGGGAACCCGGGCAGTGGCACGAGGGACGTGCGGTCGATCGCGGGCAGGGCCAGGACGAGGTCCGGGTAGGCCCGCGCGGCCTGGTCGAGGACGTACTGCGCGGCCGGGCCGACCAGCACGCGTCGCCGGGACGGTTCCACCGGCAGCGACGCGATCAGCCGCGCCGGCAGTGACATCTTCTCGTCGGTCGGGGTGGGGGCGTGCAGGACGTCGCCGTCCAGGGGCTCGTCCATCGGCCACGCCCAGCAGGCGGTCCAGTGCGGCCGGGCCTCGACGCCCTGCACCAGGTGCGCGGGCAGTTCGCCGCCGACCCGGTGCAGGCGCCACCGCTGCTCGCCGGCCGGTCCGTGCAGCACGACCACGCCGTCTTCCTCGGTGCGCTGCCAGGTCTGGTCGCCGACTTCGACCTTCTGGAGACCGGGCAGGGCGAGCAGGAGGTCCGGGACCTGGTCGGCGAACTCGGCGAGCAGGCGGGAGCCGTCGACCTTGAGGGGAAGGCGGACTTCGGTGTCGAAGCCGGGCGGCAGGTCGGCTTCGTCGGTCGGCCAGACCAGGCGCAGGACCGGGACGTCACCGCCGCGTGCCTCGGCCAGCTCCGGGACGGCCTGGCGGGTGCGGGCGGCGGAGAACAGCACGCCGCCGGAGGTCGAGACGACGCGCGGGGCGTCGGTCACGGCCAGGACGGCGGCGAAACCCACGCCGAACTGGCCCACCGTGTCGGCGGACTTCGCCGAGGCGCGCAGGGAGGCGAGGGCGGCGACGCCTTCCGCGGTCAGCGGGTTGCCGGTGTTGGCGGCACGGAGTTCGCCGTCCACAATGGACAGTCGGAGGGTGCCGGGGGTCGCGCCGGCGGCGTCGGCGGCGTTCTGGGCGAGCTCGACCAGGAGGCGGTCGCGGTAGCCGCCGAGGCGGAGGTCCTCCTCGGCGTTGGCGTCCTCGCGGAACCGGGTGGGCGAGCCGCGCCAGGCGGCGAGCACCGAGTCCCGCAGCGCCTCGGTGCCGAACGGGTCCCGGCTCACCGCCCGGACTCGTCCGCCGACCCGGCGGGCGTCTCGGCGACAGGCTCTTCGACGGCAGCGGGCTCTTCGACGGCAGCGGGCGCGACCTCGGCCGGCGCGGCATCAGCGGGCACGGCTTCGGCGGCGGGCTGCGCAGAAGCGGCTTCGACGGCAGCCGGCGCGGCTTCGACGGCGGCTGGCGCGGCGTCAGCGGCGGGTGGCGTGTTCTCGGCGGCGGGTTCGTTCACCTCGACGTCCAGGACGGCGTCGTCGTAGACCACGTCGGCCACCGGCACCGCCGGGCCGCCCTCCACCTCGACCTCCGAGTGCGCGCCGCAGCCGTACTCGACGTGCACCACGTGACCGTCCGCCGGCGTCAGCTCGTTCGCGCACACCCCGAAGGCGGCACCCAGCGAACCCGCCACCCGCACGTAGAAACCGCAGGTCCCACACGTCGCCGGCGCGCTGCGGGCCATGTCGCTGCGCGGGCCGAAGTCGCCGCCGTGCCAGCGCGAGGCCGCGTCCAGCACGCCCTCGCGGGACAGCACGCGCACCCGGCCCAGGCCGACCTCCAGCGCGACCTCCTCGACCGCCGGGTCGTCGGAGGCCACGTACCCGGGCACCAGCCGCGGGTCGTCCTCGCGCGGCGGGAGCAGGTCGCCGACACCCAGGTCGCCGGCGCGGACACGCTCGTTCCACGGCACCCAGTCCGGCGCGACCAGCGCGTCGTCGCCGGGCAGCAGCACCACCTCGGACACCGAGACCGGCGTGCCCGGTCCGGCGAACGCGACGGTCACCGCCCAGTTCCACCCCCGGTAGCCGGCGTGCGCGGCCTCGAAGAGGTGGGTCACCGACGCCTCGTCCTCGGCGAGCACGCCCACGTGCGCACCGACGGGTTCCGCACCCGCTTCCTCCTGCGCGGCGGCGCGGGCGGTCGACACCGCCGCGGCGTCGACGAGCGCCGGGTCGGCGAGCACTGGATCGGGCTGCTGGGTCGGCGTGGCGGTCACAGGTGAATTGTGCCGCACGTCTTCGCAGGCTCGTGCACACGTGCCACCCTTTCGGACGTGCGGTGGCTCCCGATGGCAGTGGTTCTCGTCATGTCCGCGGCGTGCACGTCCACGCCGAACCCGCCCGAACAGCCCACCCAGCAGCGCAGACCCACGGTCGAGGTGATCGGCACGCTCCCGCACGACCCGGAGGCGTTCACCCAGGGCTTGGAGCTGGTCGACGGCGTCCTCTACGAGGGCACGGGCCTGGAGGGGCAGTCGAGCCTGCGCCGCATCGACCCGGCGACCGGGGACGTCCAGCAGCGCGTGGACCTGCCCGAGGACTTCTTCGGCGAGGGCGTGACCGTGGTCGGCGACCGGGTCTGGCAGCTCACCTGGCGCAACGGCGTCGCCATCCAGCGCGACAAGAACACCCTCCAAGAGGTGAAACGCGCCACGTACGAGGGCGAGGGCTGGGGCCTGTGCCGCGACGGCGACCGGCTGGTGATGAGCGACGGCACCGAGGAGCTGCGGTTCCGCGACCCGGAGACGTTCGCCGAGACGGGCCGGGTGACGGTCCGGCGCAACGGCATCCCGCTGGTCCGGATCAACGAGCTGGAGTGCGTCGGCGGCGCGGTGTGGGCGAACCTGTGGCAGCTCGACGAGGTCGTCAAGATCGACCCGGGGTCCGGGGACGTGGTGGCGACGGTCGACCTCAGCTCCCTGCGGCCGGCGGACGTGCCGGCGTCGAACGTCCTCAACGGCATCGCGGCCGTGCCGGGGAGCGCGGACGAGTTCCTGGTCACGGGCAAGAACTGGCCGACGATCTTCCGGGTGAAGATCAAGGCAGGGTGAGGACGGGGCGGGGTGGGGTTCAGGGCACGGTGAGGGCCAGGCCGGTCTTGACGGCGTCGAAGACCGGCATCGTCTCGTAGCGCTTGACGTTGTCGTCGCGCTGGAACAGCTCGTCCCCGACCTCGCGGCAGCGGGCCATGTCGGTGACCGACAGCACCACCAGGTAGTCCCAGCGGCCGGCCAGCTCGTAGCACTGCTGCACCTCGGGCGTGGCACGCATGCGCTCGGCGAACGCCCGGTGGTGGGCGTGGGACTCCCGCTCCAGCACCACCAGCACGACGGCGAGCAGCCCGCCCAGCCGCGTGCCGTCCAGCACCGCGACCTCGCGGGTCAGCAGCCCGGAGTCCCGGTACCGGGTGATCCGCCGCTGCACCGCGCTCGGGGACAGGCCGACCAGCTCACCCAGTTCGTGCAGGGTGCGCCCGGAGTCCTGCTGGAGCTGCTCCAGCAGGCGACGGTCGACGTCGTCCAGGGCGTTCACGCAAAGATCTTGCGTGGCGGCGCGGAAAGTTTCAATCGCCACCACGGGTGGCCGACCTAGCGTTCTGGGCCGTGGACATCGACCTGGACAACATCGCCCGCGCCGCCGAGATCATCGACCCCGTCTTCCGCGACACCCCCCAGTACGTGGACGAACAGCTGTGCGCCGCGCTGGGCCGCCGGGTGCTGGTGAAGGTGGAGACGACCAACCCGCTGCGCAGCTTCAAGGGCAGAGGAGCCGACTTCCTGGCCTCGACGCTGCCCGCCGGGCAGCCGGTGGTGTGCGCGTCGGCGGGCAACTTCGGCCAGGCCGTGGCGTACGCCGGGCGCAACCACGGTTTCCCGGTGGAGGTGTTCGTGTCCGACCGGGCCGTGCCGGACAAGGTGCGCCGGATGCGGCTGCTGGGCGCGGTCGTGCACGAGGTGCCGGGCGACTTCACCGGGGCGAAGGCGGTGGCGCGGGCCCACGCCGCCGAGACCGGCGCGGTGTTCGTCGAGGACGGGCGGGAGCCGGCGGTGTGCGAGGGGGCGGGGACGATCGCGGTCGAGCTGCTGCGGGCGGGGGTGTCGTTGGACAGCGTGGTCGTGCCGCTCGGGGACGGGGCGTTGATCACCGGCATGGCGCGGTGGCTCAAGCACCACTCGCCGCACACGCGGGTGGTCGGGGTGTGCGCGGAGGGTGCGCCCGCGTTGGCGCACGCGTGGGCTGGGCGGGTGTGGGACGGGCCGGTGTGGGACGGGCCGGTCGACACGATCGCCGATGGCATCGCGGTGCGGGTGCCGGTGCCGGAGTCGGTGACCCGGGTGAGGGAACTCGTGGACGACGTCGTGTTGGTGTCCGACGACGCGATCCGGGCGGCGGCCGACCTCGCGTTGCGGACGCTCGGGCTGGTGCTGGAGCCGGCGGGGGCGGCGGGGCTGGCCGGGCTGGTGGCGCACGACCTCCCGGGCGAGACCACCGCCACCGTGCTCACCGGGAGCAATGTGTGAGACAGCCCGGTGCCGGTGAGGCAGGATTGGGGTGTGACACCCCCACGGCCGGACGACCAGCCGCGGCGGTACCCGTGGGAGGACGACGAGTACAAGCCGCGCACCCGGCCGTACCCGACGCCGGGCGTGCCACCCGGGGTGCCGCCGGAACCCGGCTACCAGTCGCACGACCCGCACGCGCCACAGGGTCCGCGTCCGCCGCGTGAGCCGCACGCGCCACGCGATCCGCGTCCGCCGCATGACCCGCGCGCGCCGCAGGGTCCGCGTCCGCCGCGGGATGACCGGGGTTATCCGCCGCGCGATGACCGCCCGCGGCGCGATCAGCGTCCGTCCCAGCCGGAGGAAGCTCCGACCGCGCCGAGCCTGCCGAAGAAGCTGACCGTCACGCGGGTGGCCTGGTTCCGGACGCGGCAGCTCAGCGCCCAAGCCGTGCGGGCGTTCCGACGGGCCGCGCACGCGGACGGTGCCAAGCAGTCCGGGCTGTCGTCGCTGACCTACGCGGTGATGCTGAACTACGCCGCCGACGCGGCGATGGCCGTGGCGCTGGCCAACACCCTCTTCTTCTCCGCCGCGACCGGCGAGAGCCGGGGCAAGGTCGCCCTGTATCTGCTGATCACGGTGGCCCCGTTCGCCGTCGTGGCCCCGGTGATCGGCCCGATCCTGGACCGCATCCAGCACGGCCGTCGCGTCGCGTTGGCGCTGTCGTGCGTGCTGCGGGTGTTCCTGTCCATCGTCATGGCGATGAACTTCGACAACTGGGGCCTGTACCCGGCGGCGCTGGGCAGCATGGTGCTGTCGAAGTCCTTCACCGTGCTGAAGGCCGCCATCACACCCCGCGTGCTGCCGCGTGAGATCACGCTGTCCAAGACCAACGCGCGGATGACGGTCTTCGGCCTGGCGGCGGGCGGTGTGTTCGGGGCGGTCGCGGCCGGGTTCGCGAACCTGTTCGGCTCGCCGGGCGCGCTGTGGTTCACCGCCGTGCTGTGCCTGGTCAACGCGTGGCTGTGCCTGCGCATCCCGGCGTGGGTCGAGGTGACCGAGGGCGAGGTGCCGACGTCCCTGCGGGCCAGGCCGCACAAGCCCCGGCAGACCCTGGGCCGGACGGTCGTGGTGGCGCTGTGGGGCAACGGCGCCGTGCGGATGCTGACCGGGTTCCTCATGTTGTTCTCGGCGTTCGTCGTGCGGGCGCAGACCGAGGGCGAACCGTTCATGCAGGTCCTGCTGCTCGGCGTGATCGCGGGCGCGGCGGGCGTCGGCAGCTTCCTGGGCAACGCGGTCGGTGCCCGGCTGCACTTCGGCTCACCCGACCAGGTCGTGATCGGCTGCGTGATCGGCGCACTGCTGTCCACCGTCGTGGCGGCGATCCTGCCGGGCCTGATCACGGCGGCCGTGGTGGGCCTGGTCGGCGCGACGGCGAGCTCGCTGGCGAAGGTCTCGCTGGACGCCGTGATCCAGGACGACCTGCCGGAGGAGTCGCGGGCGTCGGCGTTCGGGCGGTCGGAGACGATCTTGCAGTTGGGGTGGGTGTTCGGCGGCGCGCTGGGCGTCCTGCTGCCGACCGAGTACTGGATCGGCTTCACGGTCCTGTCGGGCCTGCTGGCGATCGGCCTGGCGCAGACCATCGCGACCCGGCAGGGCAGCACCCTCATCCCGGGCCTGGGCGGCGACCGCCCCATCCGGCCCACCGCCGTCACCCCGTAGGCTCGGCTGCCGTGCGTCGAGTGCTGCCGGTTGTGCCGCTGCTGCTGGTCGTCGCGGGCTGTAGCGCCCCGACGAGCCCCGAGGTGACCTTCTACGCCGACGGCAGGACCGTCGTCGTCAAGCCCACCCAGTACTGCGACCTGAGGTCGGAGGACTGCGACGTCGACCCGGAGGCGGTGGGTGTGCTGCGCGTGCGACCCGGGCGGCCGGTGCAGATCTCCGTGCCCGGGGAGTTGGCGAAGTCGGCGTGGTCGGTGAAGTTCACCTACCGGAACGCGGCGGGCGAGCCGCAGGAACCGTTGCGGAGCAAGCTCTTCACGGAGCGGGAGCCGCGGTACGCCTACACGTTGGTGTTGCCGAACCGCGATGACCAGTTGGAGAGCGTCGAGGTCCAGCAGTACGGGGCGCGGATCGAGACGAGCACGACCGGCGCCTTCGACTTCGTGGCCCGCGGTACGTGGGTGCTGTCCGTGGACGACCGCCGCTAGACGCGCTGCGCGCTCTCAAGATCAAAAGCTGAAAGCTGAAAGCGAAAGCCAAAAGCGAAAAGCGAAAAGCGACCCTCGCCGCTGGGCAGGCCCCCGGGGGTGGGAAGGGCGTCGGTTTCTTCCCCCCGTACGGCCTGCCGGAGGCAACCACCCTTGGCCCGTTTCCGCAACCGGAAAAGCTGGTTGCGGAAACGGGCCAAGCGCGGTTGGGCTGCGCCCAGGCCGTACGGGGGGAAGAAACCGAGGCCCTTCCCGTGGCTTGGCAGCCTGGGGAAAAGCAGCGCGCCTGCGGCGCGGGAGCGGTCCATTTGCGCGGAGGCGAACAAGGGTTGCGTGGAGGCGAACAAGGGCCCCTGCCGTCGGGGGAGGTTCGGCAGGGGCCCCTGGTCTTGGTGGGTCGGTCGGGCCGACCCTCGATCACTTGGTGGCGATCTTGTGGCCCGGCAGGATCAGGTCCGGGTTCGGGATGTACTGGCTGTTCAGCTCGGCCAGCTTCGCCCAGCCGCCCTCGACCTTCAGCTCCTCCGCGATCTTGGACAGGGTGTCGCCCGCCTTGATCTCGTAGTCGCCGTTCGGGTTGGACGTCGGCAGGGCCACCGTCACCGGGGCGGCCTGCTGCTGGACCGGCGCCTGCTGCTGGACCGGGGCCACCGTGCGCGGCTGCGCCGGGGCCGGGGCCGTGCGCTTCGGGGCCGGCGCGGAGCCGCCGCCGAGGCCCTTCGGGCCGCAGACCGGCCAGGCGTTGATGCCCTGGGAGGCCAGGACGTTCTCGGCCACGCGGATCTGCTCCTCGCGGGACGCCTCGTTGGGCATCCCTTCACCGCCGTTGGCGCGCCACGTGCTGGGCAGGAACTGCAGCCCGCCGTAGTAGCCGTTGCCGGTGTTGATGCTCCAGTCACCGCCACTCTCGCACTGCGCGACCACGTCCCAGTCGACGCTCTGCGCGTTCGCGGTGCCGGCCGCCAGGCTCAGCGGGGCGCCGACGATGGCGCCGGCTACGGCGACCTTCGCGACGGTGCGGACGGCGGCGCTGGTGGTCGGGCGGTGCTTGCCTCGGTACGAAGCCATGTGCCTCTCTGCCCACCCACACCTCCCGATCGGCCGGGGCTCGGGTTCCCCACGTGGCCGATCGCGTTCCCCGTCCGGCGGATTTCTCTCGCTCGGGGTTGGTCCGGGAGCCGTTGGACGGGGTTCGGTGTGCGGCGTCCCGGGTGGTGCTCTTGGTTGGTCGGGGCCAACCAACGAGCGACCGTACGTAACCGCCGGGGCGCTGCCAAACGATCTCTGGCGTGATCCACATCACTGTAACGAATGCGGGAGATCGTTCGACCTGGGTAAAAGTGCTGGTCAGAGCGCCGTTATCGTCTCGTTTCCAATCCGAGATCCGTCGAGATCGATCACCGTGGGTGAGGCGTGGCTCACGTCGTTCGGCCACCCGAATGACGCAGCGTCATCCCCCCGCGAAGGGCGGCAGGACGTCGAGTTGGGCGTTCGCGGGCAGCGGGGTCTCGCGGTCGCGGACGGCGACGCCGTCGAGCAGGAAGCTGCACGCCGCCAGGACGCGTGCCAGCTTCTCGCCGTGCCTCTCCTCGACCGCCGCCAGTGCCGCCGCCACGGTGGCGCCGCCGGGCAGCGCCACGCTCTCGTCCGGCACGCCGGCGGCGGCGCGCGCCCCCGCGAAGTACCGGACCGTCAGCTCGACCAACTCACCCTCCGATAGCGCTCATGGGCCGGTCCGGCTGGTGGAACCCGGCGTCGTTGATGCCGTGCCCGGCCGCCTTCGCCCACGAGTTCGCCCGCCACCGGTCCGCGATCTCCTCGTCGGACGCGCCGCCGCGCAGCAGCGCCCGCAGGTCCGTCTCGGTCTGGCTGAACAGGCAGTTGCGCACCTGGCCGTCCGCGGTCAGCCGGGTCCGGTCGCACGCCGCGCAGAACGGCCTGGTCACCGACGCGATGACGCCGACGACGGCCGGTCCGCCGTCCACCAGCCACCGCTCGGCCGGCGCGCCGCCCCGCTCGCCCGGCTCGGGCGTGAGGGTGAACGCCGTGCGCAGCGCCGCCAGGATCTCCTCGGCGGTCACCATGTCGTCCCGGTTCCAGCCGTGCTGGGGGTCCAGCGGCATCTGCTCGATGAACCGCAGCTGGTACCCGTGCTCCAGGCAGTACCGCAGCAGCGGCACGGCCTCGTCCTCGTTCACCCCGCGCATGAGGACCGCGTTGACCTTCACCGGCGCCAGGCCCGCGTCCCGCGCGGCGGCGAGGCCCGCGAACACGTCGGACAGGCGGTCGCGGCGGGTCAGCTCGCGGAACCGGGTCGGGTCGAGGGTGTCCAGCGAGACGTTCACCCGGTCCAGACCCGCGGCGACCAGGTCGGCGGCGCGACGGGCCAGGCTGAGGCCGTTGGTGGTCATGGAGATCTTGGGGCGCGGCGCGAGGGCCGCGGTCGCCGCGATGACCCGCTCCAGGTTGGGGCGCAGCAGCGGCTCGCCGCCGGTGAAGCGGATGTTGGTGACGCCCAGCCGGGTGACCGCGATGCCGATCAGCCGCGCCAGCTCGTCGTCGGTCAGCAACTCCTGCTTGGGCAGCCAGTCCAGGCCCTCGGCGGGCATGCAGTAGGTGCAGCGCAGGTTGCAGCGGTCGGTCAGCGACACGCGCAGGTCCGTCGCGACCCGCCCGAACCGGTCGACCAGCAGCGGGGAATCGGGCCGGCCTGCGGCGTCCGGGGTGCCGCGCACGATGGGTAGTCCCAGCTCGACTGCTGTCACCCCTACCAGGGTAATGGGGTGGCCCTTGTGGGTACCGCTACAAATGCGCCACAGCACAGTCGGCCGGCTTGGAGGACCGTCCCAACCCCGGTCGGTGGACGGCTAAATTGCTGGACATGACGAGCGAGCAGGACCTGCCCGCGGACGTGCTGGAGCGGTTCGTCGGGTACGCGCGGGAGTCCAGCGCGCTCACCATCCTGTTCCACACGCAGGTGGCGGAGCGGATGGGCCTGTCGCCGACCGACGAGAAGTGCCTGGACCTGGCCATGCGCGCCGAGGGACCGGTCACCGCGGGGCGCATCGCCGAGCTGTCCGGGCTGTCCACGGGCGCGGTCACCGGCGTGATCGACCGGCTGGAGGGGGCCGGGTACGTGCGCCGCGTCCGCGACCCGCACGACCGGCGCAAGGTCCTGGTCGAGGTCACGGTGGACAAGGCGGGCCGGTACGCGCACCTGTTCGAGGGCGCGCGGGGCACGTTGCGCGAAGTTCTCGCCCAGTTCACGCCCGCCGAGCTCGAGGTACTGGATCGGTACAGCCGAGTGCTGATCGAAACGTTCCGCAGGCGCGTGATCGACGCCTGAGCCGGCAGCATGACCCGCATGGCCGAGCAGTGGAACTACCTGATGGACATGGACGGCGTGCTCGTGCACGAGGAGCACCCGATCCCCGGTTCGAGCGAGTTCGTGGCGGAGCTGACCGCCAACGGCATCCCGTTCCTCGTGCTCACGAACAACTCCATCTACACACCGCGCGACCTGCGGGCCCGGCTGTCCCGCACCGGGCTGGAGGTGCCCGAGACGGCGATCTGGACCTCGGCGCTGGCCACCGCGCGGTTCCTGGACTCGCAGCGGCCCGGCGGGTCGGCGTTCGTCATCGGCGAGGCGGGCCTGACCACGGCGCTGCACGAGATCGGGTACGTGCTGACCGACCGCGACCCGGACTACGTGGTGCTGGGTGAGACCCGCACCTACAGCTTCACCGCCATCACCAAGGCCATCCGCCTGGTCGAGGAGGGCGCGAAGTTCATCGCGACCAACCCGGACGCGACCGGCCCGTCCCGCGAGGGCTCGCTGCCCGCGACCGGCTCGATCGCCGCGCTGATCGAGAAGGCGACCGGCCGCGCGCCGTACTACGTGGGCAAACCGAACCCGCTGATGATGCGGTCGGCCCTGCGGGCGCTGGGCGCGCACTCGGCGAACACGCTGATGATCGGCGACCGGATGGACACCGACGTGCGGTCGGGCCTGGAAGCGGGCCTGCGGACCATCCTGGTGCTGACCGGCATCTCGGCGGACTCCACGGCGGAGCTGTACCCGTACCGGCCGACCCGGGTGGTGAAGTCGATCGCGGAGCTGGTCGGCCACTCGGCCAACCCGTTCCCGGACGAGGGCTAGTCGTCGGGTTCGGTCGGGACCAGGTGCAGGTCACCGGCCACGACCAGCCGCTCGAAGGGGTCGTCGCCCGTGGTGAGGCGCACGAGCGCCGGCCGGTCCGGGTCGTCGGCGAGCGTGAGGTGGGCCGCGGGCAGCGGGTCGTCGGTGGGCGGCGGGGTGTCGGCGGCGCCGGGCAGGTGGTTGAGCCGGTCCGCGAGTCGCTCGGCCCGGTCGCGGACCAGTTCGCCGCGGCCGGACACCGGGCTGCTCGCGCCGGCCGCCGCGCCGAGCCGGTCCAGCAGGTCGGCGTGCAGCCGCAGCCAGTCGACGTGCTGCCAGGGCGTCAGCGCGCCGGTCGCGGCGGTCTCCGCCATGACCTCGTCCAGCACCACCGCGACCCGTTCCAGGTGCTCCTTCATGCCGGTGAGATTGCCCACGGCGGGTCCCCCTCACGCGGAATGCGCCGACTTCACCCCGGAGGGGGAGGCCGCACGGCCCAGCGGGTGGTCCGCATCCGGCCGTGCGGTGATCCACTTCTACGCGTCGCACAGGATCGTCGCCTATCGTCGCAATGTGGACAGACCGCTCTTCGTCGTCGGCGACGTGCACGGCCACCTCGCCGAACTCACCCGCGCCCTGCACGCGCAGCAGCTCGTGGACGCCGGGGGCGACTGGGCCGGCGGTGACGCGGAGCTGTGGTTCCTGGGCGACTTCGTGGACCGCGGGCCGGACGGCATCGGGGTCATCGAGTTCGTGATGAAGCTGTCCGAGCAGTCGGAGGGCCGGGTCGACGCGCTCATCGGCAACCACGAGATCCTGCTGCTGGGCATGCACCGCTTCGGCGACACCCACGTGCCCAACGCGCCCACCCCGCGCAGCTTCGCGCGCAGCTGGCTGCTCAACGGCGGCCTGCGCAGCGACCAGGACCGGCTGACCGACCGCCACATCGAGTGGCTGACCAGCCGACCCGTGCTGCGGCTGGTGGACGACCACCTGCTCATGCACTCCGACACGCTGGCCTACCTCGACTGGGGCACCACGATCGAGGACGTCAACACGGCCGTGCGGGAGGTGCTGGAGGGCGCCGACCTGGAGGCGTGGTGGGAGTGCTGGCGCAAGATGACCACCCGCTACGCGTTCCGCGGCCCGGAGGGCGGTGACGTGGCCGCCGAGCTGCTGGAGGTGCTGGGCGGGCGCGAGGTGGTCCACGGGCACAGCGTCATCGCCGACCAGCTGGGCGTGTCCCCGGAGGAGATCGACGGCCCCCTGCGCTACGCCGACGACCGGGTGCTGGCCGTCGACGCGGGCCTGTACAGCGGCGGACCGTGCCTGGTGGTCCGCTTGGAGCCCCCTACGGCGCCGGGACGATGACCTTGCCCAGCGGCATCAGCGACACGGGCACCATCTTGAAGTTCGCGACGCCCAGCGGGATGCCGATGATCGTCACGCAGAGCGCCAACCCGGTGACCACGTGCCCGATGGCCAACCAGATGCCGGCGACGACGATCCAGATGACGTTGCCGATCAGCGAGGGCGCGCCGGCGTCGGCCCGGTCCACCACCTGCCGCCCGAACGGCCACAGCGCGTAGTTGGCGATCCGGAACGACGCCAGCCCCCACGGGATGGTGATGATCAGGACGCAGCACACGATCCCGGTGAGCACGTACCCGATGGCCAGCCAGAAGCCGCTCAGCACGAGCCAGATCAGGTTGAGGATGATCCGCACGCGGTCCATCCTGCCCGACCGCGGGCCGGTCCAGCGCAGGGCGTTGCGCACGGTGATGACACCGTAACGCTGTTGTGCGGCACCACGACTCCACGCGAAGACGCCGAATTCGGATTCGCCGAGGAGGACATGGTGCGGAAACTGGCCACGGAGCTGGACCACAAGGCGCGGAACGCCATTCGGCTGTTCACCCGCTTGGGTCTTGGCGCACTCGCGGTCTTCTACGTGGTGGCGGTGTTCGTGAACCGCGAGTTGGGGTTGGTCGAGAAAATCGAGCGACCGCTGATCCTGACCGCGTTGTTGCTGATCATCACGATCCTGGTGCGCATCGAGCAGCGCTTACCCGAGGACGGTGCCGCCGAGGTCGTGGTCTTCGCCGACCGCACCAGCTTCTACGAGGCCACGCGCAAAGCTGTCGAGAACGCCCGGAAGAGGGTCTACGTCACCTATTTCCGCTCGAAGAGCCCGGTCGAACTCGATGCGGCGGTGCAGCAGCATTTCCGGGCGTGCCGGAAGTGGGCCAACGGCTCGGCCGAGCGCTCGTTCCGCCGGGTCATGATCAACACGAGCAACCCGTCGATGGTCGACTACCTGCGGCAGGAGCTTTCCGAGGTGCTTCGGGCGCAGGAGAACAAAAAGCACTACAACGTGAAGTTGCTGGACAACGTCCCCCACGACGTGGGCGCCATCAGCCTGGGGATCTACGACGACGACCAGGTGTTCATCTCGTACGTCAGCGGCCGGGACCGGGTCGTCGGGGTGGGCATCCGCAGCCGTGAGGTGGTCCGCGAGTGCTTCGAGCACTACTACGACCACCTCTGGACGGTCGCGACGGCGATCGAGGAGTCCTCGGTCGCGGCCGGGCTCAGGTGAGCAAGGCGCGGGTCACCGCCACGACCGCTGCCGCCGGGTCGCCGGACGGGGTCAGCAGGTGGCTGAGCACCAGGCGGACCGTGGTCTCGCCGATGAGGGTGCGGCGGTCGGTGGGCAGGTGGGGCCAGTGGGTCGTGGCGTGGGAGGCGAAGACCTCGGCAGCCGCGCCGAGGATCTCGTGGCCGCGGGTGGTGACCAGCGGGAGCATGTCCTCCGCGTTCGCGCCGCTGAACACCGAGTGGGCCAGCGGGTCGCGGGCCGCCTCTTCGAAGACGAAGGCGACGGCGGTGTGCAGGCCGTTCAACGGGTCGGGGTCCGCCGCGAGGCGCTCCTGCACGCCGGCCAGGAACTGGGCGGTCTTGTCCAGCGCCACCGCTCGGACCAGCGACTCCTTGTTGCCGAACGCGTTGTAGACGGTCTGCCTGCTCACCGCCGCCCTGGTGGCGACGTCCACCATGCGCAGGCCGCGCGAGCCGTGCACCGCGAGCAGGGCCGCCGCCGCGTCCAGCAGCGAACGGGTGAGGTCGGTCACGCAGCACAGCTTTACACAGAGTCGCCTTTTGTAAAGACCGTAGAGTTTTCCTCGTGGCGTTGACTGTGGGATTCGACCTCGACATGACGCTGATCGACCCACGTCCCGGCATGGCGGCGGTCATGAACGCGGTCGGCGCCGAGTCCGGGCACGCGTTGGACGGCGAGCACTTCGCCGCCCACCTCGGCCCGCCGCTGGACATGATCTACCGCGACTTCGGCGTGCCCGAGGAGGAGATCCCCGGCCTGGTCGCCCGCTTCCGCGCGCTCTACCCGGAGATCGTCATCCCCGCCACGGTCGCCCTCCCCGGCGCCGCGCAAGCGCTTGCCACCGTCAAGGAGCTGGGTGGCACGACGGTCGTCGTGACCGGCAAGTACCGGGCCAACGCCGCGCTGCACCTGGCCGCCCTGGGCTGGGAGGTGGACCACCTGTTCGGCGAGCTGTGGTCGACCGGCAAGGCCGAGGCGCTCAAGCAGCACGGCGCGGCGGTCTACGTGGGCGACCACGTCGGCGACATCCGGGGCGCGAAAGCCGCGGGCGCGACGGCGGTGGGCGTGGTCAGCGGGCCGTGCTCCCGGCGGGAGCTGGAGGACGAGGGCGCGGACGTCGTGCTCGGGTCGTTGACGGAGTTCCCCGCCTGGCTGCGGGACAACGCCGTCAGCCTCGGGAGCGCGAGCCCCGCACCGCGCTGAACACGCCCAGCGCGAGACCGGCGGGCGCGAGCAGCCAGCCCGCCGCGAACACCCAGGCGGGCAGGCCCGGTTCGCCCGCGACGAACATCGCGACGATCGCCGCGACACCCAGCGCGAACAGCGCCACCGCCACCGGCATCAGCTTCGAAGTCGTCATGCGGTGAGCCTAGTCGCGCTTTCGGAGGTGCCCCGGTGGCGGTGTTCTCGATAGTCTGGTGGGACGCGCCTCGGGACGCCCGGGGCGCGTTCGTCGTGTGGTTGATCGAGGATTGGTGAGCGCGGTGCCGACCGGCAAGGTCAAGTGGTACGACTCGGAGAAGGGCTTCGGCTTCGTCACCCAAGACGGGGGCGAGGACGTGTACGTGCGGAAGTCCGCGCTGCCCCCGGGCGTCGAGGGCCTCAAGGCCGGACAGCGCATCGAGTTCGGCATGGCCGAGGGCCGCCGTGGCCCCCAGGCCCTGTCGGTGCGCCTGATCGACCCGACGCCCTCGGTGGCCGAGGCCCGGCGCCGGCCGGCCGAGGAGCTGCACGGCCTGATCGAGGACATGATCAAGCTGCTGGAGCTGAAGGTGCAGCCCGAGCTGCGGCGGGGGCGCTACCCCGACCGCAAGAACACCAAGCTGATCGCCGACGTGGTCCGCGCGGTGGCTCGGGAGCTCGACCCGTAAACACGCCCTGAATGCGCGAAAGGGGCGTTGTGCACGGGCACAACGCCCCTTTTCGTGCTGCTCAGGGGCAGTTGACCCACTCGTCGGTGCCGTCGGCGAAGACCTGGCGCTTCCACACCGGCAGCCGCCGCTTCACCTCGTCGACCAGCTCGGAGCACACCGCGAACGCCTCGCCCCGGTGCTCCGCGGACACCGCGCACGCCAGCGCCACGTCCCCGATCCGCAGCTCGCCCACCCGGTGCGACACGGCCACCGCGCGCACGCCGGTGAACTTCGCCACCACGTCGGCGACGACCTCGGCGACCACGTCCCCGGCGGTCGGGTGCCCCACGTACTCCAGCTCGCGCACGGTCCGCCCGTGGTCGTGGTCGCGGACCACGCCGGAGAACGTCACCACCGCGCCCGCGCCCGCGTTCTCCACCAGCTTCGCGTGCTCCTCCACCGACAGCGGCTGGTCGCTGACGGTCGCCCGCAGCACCTCGGTCATGCGTGGTCACCTCCGGCCACCTGGTCCACCGCGTGCTCCAGCAGCGTGCCGAGCACGTCCAACCCGTCGCGCACCCCGCCGGTCGAGCCCGGCAGGTTCACCACGAACGTCCGCCCGGCCACGCCCGCGACCCCGCGCGACAGCACGGCGGTGGGCACGCGGGGCCAGCCTGACATGCGGATGGCGTCCGCCACACCGGGCACCTCGAAGTCCAGCACGGACCGGGTGGCCTCGGGCGTCCGGTCCGTGGGGCTGATGCCGGTGCCGCCGGTCGTCACGACCACCGCGACGCCCTCCGCGACGGCCGCGCGCAGGGCGTCGGCCACCGGGTCGCCATCGGGCACGACCGTGGCGTCCGGCGTGTCGAACCCGCGCTCGCGCAGCCACGCCACGATGATCGGGCCGCCCCGGTCCTCGTAGACGCCCTGAGAAGCGCGGTTGGACGCCGTGATCACCCGAGCGGTCTTCACGGGCGCTCCCACAGGCCGGTCTTGCCGCCTTCCTTGCGCTCCACCCGCACCCCGTCCAGCGTCGCCGCCGGGTCCACCGACTTGACCATGTCGTGCAGCGTGAGCCCGGCGACGGAGACCGCCGTCAGGGCCTCCATCTCCACGCCGGTCCGGTCGGTGGTCCGCACGGTCGCCCGGATGTGCACGGCCGCGTCACCCAGCTCGAGGTCCACGGACACCTTGGACAGCGCGATCGGGTGGCACAGCGGCACCAGCTCCCACGTGCGCTTGGCCGCCATGATGCCCGCGATCCGCGCCGTGGCCAGCGCGTCGCCCTTGGGCAGGGCGTCACCGCCCAGCAGCGCCACCACCTCGTCGGTCGTGCGCAGGACGCCGGACGCGACGGCGGTGCGGGTGGACGGCTCCTTGCCGGAGACGTCCACCATGTGCGCGGCGCCGCTGGAGTCGAGGTGGGTGAACTGCTTGCTCATACGGCCGATGCTAAGCCTGCTCGACCGCCGCCTTCCGGACGGCTTCGGCGACGGCGGGTGCCACGGAGGTGTCGAACACGCTGGGCACGATGAAGGACGCGTTGAGCTTCTCCCCGTCCACCACGTCCGCGATGGCGTTCGCGGCGGCCAGCAGCATCGCGTCGGTGATGGTGCGGGCGTGCGCGTCCAGCAGGCCCCGGAAGACGCCCGGGAACGCCAGCACGTTGTTGATCTGGTTGGGGAAGTCGCTGCGGCCGGTGGCCACGACGGCGGCGTGCTTCTGCGCCTCCATCGGGTCGATCTCCGGGTCCGGGTTGGCCAGCGCGAACACGATCGCGTCGGAGTTCATGGTCGCGACCTGGTCGGCCCCGAACAGGTTCGGCGCGGACACGCCGATGAACACGTCCGCGCCCACCAGCGCGTCGTGCAGGCGGCCGGACACGTTGTCCTTGTTAGTGACCGCGGCGATGGACTTCAGGTTGTCGTCCAGGCCCGGCCGGTCGCGGTGCACGATGCCGTCCACGTCGACCGCCACCACGTCCCCGGGACCCTGCTTGAGCAGCAACCGGATGATCGCGGACCCGGCCGCGCCGACCCCGCAGACCACGACCTTGCAGTCGGCGAGCTTCTTGCCGACAACCCGCAGCGCGTTGCGGAGGGCGCCGACGACAACGATGGCAGTGCCGTGCTGGTCGTCGTGGAAGACCGGGATGTCCAGCTTCTCCCGCAGCCGGGCCTCGATCTCGAAGCAGCGCGGGGCGGCGATGTCCTCGAGGTTGATGCCGCCGTAGACGGGGGCGATCAGCTCGACCGCGCGGATGATCTCTTCGGTGTCCTGGGTGTCCAGGCACACCGGCCACGCGTCCACGCCGGCGAACTTCTTGAACAGGGCCGCCTTGCCCTCCATCACCGGCAGCGCGGCGGCGGGGCCGAGGTTGCCCAGGCCGAGCACGGCGGACCCGTCGGTGACGACGGCGACCGTGTTGCGCTTGATCGTGAGGCGGCGGGCGTCGTCGGGGTTCTCGGCGATCGCCTGGCAGACCCGGGCCACGCCGGGTGTGTAAGCGCGGGAGAGGTCGTCGCGGTTGCGCAGCGGGACCTTGGAGGAGATCTCGATCTTGCCGCCGAGGTGCACCAGGAAGGTGCGGTCGGACACCTTCCGCACCACGATCCCCGGCAGGAGCTCGAGGGTGTCGGTGATGTCCTTGGCGTGGTTGGCCGACAGCGCGTTGCAGGTGAGGTCGATGATCACGCGGTCGGTGTGCGACTCGACGACGTCGAACGCGGTGATGACGCCACCGGCCCGCCCGACAGCCGAGGTGAGGTCCCCCGCCGCGCTCGCCGACGGCGGCGCCTCCAGACGGACGGTGATCGAGTAACCAGGGCCGGGGACCGGCATCGAACCTCCCATGACGGGCACTGCAGTACTGCACTGCTCAGCGGAGGTTCCAGCGTAGTCCGACCGGATTAACGGAACTCTTGCGACTCGATCGGCCCGGCCCAGGAGATTCCGCGCGCGAAAAACGCCGCGCGGGCGCGCTGGGAGCCGTCGGTAGGCGGCTCGTCGCGTGCGTGCGCGGCGTTTCGAGCGGGTGTCCTCAGCGGTTGATCTCGGTCACCGGGTGGTGGTAGCCCAGGTCCTCGACCGGCAGCGGGAAGGTGACCTTGCCGAACGGGGACAGGGCGCCCTGGACGTCGCTGGCCAGCTCGCTCACCGCGTACTTGCCGTCCGCGGGCGGCTCCGGCCAGTTCGGGTCGATGCGCTCGGGGCGGGCCTTGGCCACGGTTCCTCCTCCGGGGGTGCTTCAGGTCGTGGACAAGTGTGCCTCACCGCTCCCGGGGCGCGCGCGGCCCTATACCGTGGTGGGGATGTCCGGCACCACTCTCGCCGACTGGCTGCGCGCGCAGGACGACTCCGCGCTCGTGGCGCTGTTGCGCGCCCGGCCCGACCTGGCCACACCGCCGCCGGCCGACCTCACCGTGCTGGCCACCCGGATCGGGTCCCGGGCGTCGGTCTCGCGGGCCTGCGAGGACCTGGACACGTTGGCGTTGAGCGTCCTGGAAGCGCTGTTGGTGCTGGATGCGGACGTGCGGCCGGTCGCCCTGGAGGAGTTGGACCGGCTGTTCGACGTGGACGTCCGGCCGACCGTGCGGCTGTTGCGGGACCGGGCGCTGGTGTGGGGGGACGACTCCGGGTTGTCCACGCCGCCGGCCACTCGCGACGCCGTGAACCCGTTCCCGTGTGGGCTGGGTCGGTCCGTGCCCTCGCTGGCCGACGCCGACCTGGGGGCGTTGGGCGAGGACGAGCGGCGGGTCCTGGCGGCCTTGGCGGCCGGCCCGCCGGTGGGGCAGACCAAGGACGCCGCGCACGTCGTCTCGTTGGCCAACGCCACGACGCCGATCCAGAAACTGCTGGCCAGGGGCCTGCTCGTGCGGCGGGACGCGTTGACCGTCGAGTTGCCGCGTGAGATCGGTCTCAAGATGCGCGGCGAGCGGCCGTTGGGTGAGATCAAGGCCACCGAGCCGCCGTTGACCACGGTCCAGCGCGAGCCGTCGACGGTGGACAACACGGGTGGCGGCGAGGCGTTGGAGCTGTGCCGGCACGTGGAGGGATTGCTGACGCTGTGGTCCGACGAGCCGCCGGCCGTGCTGCGGTCCGGCGGGGTCGGGGTGCGCGAGCTGCGGCGGGTCGCCAAGGAGCTCGACGTGGACGAGCGGCGGGCCGCGCTGCTGGTCGAACTGGTCGTCAACGCGGGGCTGGTGGCCGACAGCGAGGGCGGCGAGCCCGAGTGGGTGCCGACCACGCAGGCCGACTCGTGGCTGACCGCCGCCCCGGAGCACCGGTGGGCGGCGGTGGCGCAGGCGTGGCTGGACCTGCCCCGGCTGCCGGGGTTGATCGGGCAGCGGGACGACCGGGACCGGCTGCTCAACCCGCTGGCACCCGAGTTGAACCGGCCCGGTGCGCCCCGCGACCGCCGGCGCGTGCTGGACGCCCTCGCCGCGCTGCCGCCGGGGACGGCCGTGTCGGACGTGACCGAGCTGGCCGCCGTGCTGGCGTGGCGAGCGCCGCGGCGAGGTGGTCGGCTGCGGGACGAGCTGGTGCGGTGGACGGTGGACGAGGGCACGTCGGTGGGCGTGCTGGCGCTGGGCGCGCTGACCGCGCAGGGCCGGACGCTGCTGTCCGAGGGCGCCGGGCCAGCGGCGAAGAGGCTGGGTGACGCGCTGCCCGCGCCGGTGGACCACGTCCTGGTGCAGGCGGACCTGACGGTCGTCGCGCCGGGACGCCTGGAGCCGGAGCTGGCGGAGGAGATCGCGCTGGTCGCGGACGTCGAGTCGGCCGGTGGCGCGACCGTGTACCGGGTGCACGAGGGGTCGGTGCGGCGGGCGTTCGACGCCGGGCGCACGGCGGCCGAGCTGCACGAGCTGTTCCGGGCCAAGTCCAAGACGCCGGTGCCGCAGTCGCTGACCTACCTGATCGACGACACCGCCCGCAAGCACGGACGGCTGCGTGGTGGGGCGGCCGGGTCGTTCCTGCGCTGCGACGACCCCGTCCTGGTGGCCGAGGTCGTGGCGCACCCGGCGGCGGAGCGCTTGGAGCTGCGCCGCATCGCGCCGACCGTGCTGGTCAGCCCCTACCCGCTGGCCGAGGTCGTGGATGGCCTGCGGGCCGCCGGGTTCGCGCCCGCCGCCGAGGGACCGGACGGGCGGGTGCTGGACCTGCGTGCGGCGGGTCGGCGCATCCCGGGCAAGGGCAGGCGGCGGGTCGTCGTGCCGTCGCTGCCGTCGGACGAGCAGTTGGGCGAGCTGGTGCGGCTGGTGCGCGCGGGCGACCGGGCGGCGGCCACCACGGGCGGGGCGCGGGTCGCGGTGCCCGGTCACCTCGGCGCCGGTCCGTCGGCGACCCTGGACCTGCTGCAGCGGGCCGCGCGCGAGGGCCGCGGTGTGCTCGTGGACTTCGTGGACAGCCACGGGACGGCGGCCCGGCGGGTGATCAAGCCGCAGGTCGTCGGCGGCGGGGTGCTCGAGGGCGTGGACGTCAGCTACGGCGAGGTCCGCCGGTTCCCGTTGCACCGCATCACGTCGGCCGCACTGGTCGAAGACGACACTGAGTGATCCCCGTTCGGGGCGTTTGAACACCCCACGGGGTCCCCGCCCTCGTTCTAACTTCTGGAGTGCGGCAAGCACGTCCGACACAGGGCCGCACCAGGGGCGGGCGTCACCCCGCTCGCCGGTCCCGCCCGGGCGGCCTCCCACGACGAGACCGTCCCGGAGCGGGCCCCCGTCAACCCTGCGTGATGCCCGTACGGGTAGTCACGACCACCCGCCAGTGCCGCCGCGGTGACCTAGCGTCGAGGTGGATTTCCTTTGTGCGCGAACCAACTCGGGAGGAGTGCGCATGTCCATCATCCGCAGGGTCCTGCTGGCGGCGGCAACGGCGGCGGGCGCGTTGGCCCTGTCCGCGGCCACGGCCACGGCGTCCCCCGCCATGCCCGACCGTCACGGCGGCGACGACGAAGCCTGCAACAACGTGATCGTCAGCAGCATCGTCTTCGGTGGCGCCGACAACGAGTGCTACAACGAGGAGAACAACTACTACTACGACGACGATGACGACGACTGGTGGGACGGCCACTGGTGGGACGACGATGACTGGGACGACCACCACCACGACTGGTGGGACGGCGACTGGGACGACTGACCCAGCCCGGCCTCGCTGTTGACGCAGGCACGGTGAAGGGCGGTCTCCGACACCGGGGACCGCCCTTCAGCCGGTTCCGACAGGACCCCGAACGGGAGGACACGCCGATGGCCCGGTCCTGGAAGGACGTCAAGGCCGCCAAGGGCCGCCGTGATCAGGCTGCCGGGCGTGACATGGAACGGGCGCGAGAAGAGGCCCGGACGCGCACCGAAGCCCTCATCGCGGGCTCCGCTTGACCCGGACAGCGCGAAGGGCGGCCTCGGTCGAGACCGCCCCACGCCACCAAGCCGGGATCAGCCCGCGCGCACCGACATCCACTGGCGCATCGCGTGCTCCACCAGCGTGATCAACGTCTGCTTGGTCGACTGCCGGTTCCGCGCGTCGCACGTCACGATCGGCACCGACTGGTCGATCGTGAGCGCCTCACGCACGTCCTCGATCCGGTGGTGCAGCAAACCGTCGAAGCAGTTCACCCCCACCACGTACGGCAACTGCCGGTCGTCGAAGAAGTCGATCGACGCGAACGCGTCCGCCAACCGCCGCGTGTCCACCAGCACGATCGCACCGATCGCACCCCGCACCAAGTCGTCCCACATGAACCAGAACCGGTGCTGACCCGGCGTACCGAACAGGTACAGGATCAAGTCCTGGTCCAACGACACCCGACCGAAGTCCATCGCCACCGTGGTCGTGACCTTGTTCGGCGTCGCCGACAGGTCGTCCACACCCGCGCTGGCCTCGGTCATCACCGCTTCGGTGGTCAGCGGAACGATCTCCGACACGGAACCGACGAACGTCGTCTTGCCCACACCGAAACCACCGGCGACCACGATCTTCGCGGAAGTCGTCGGCTTGCGAGCGCCTTCGGCCGCGTTGGGGCTAGAGCCTGCGAAGCCCACTGAGCACCCTCTCAAGGAATTCAATGGACGGCCGGTCCCCCACGACCAAGCCACCCTGGTGAATCAAAACCAAACCCATGCTCGCCATGTCACCGATCAACACCCGCACGACGCCCAGCGGGAGCCGCAGGTGCGCCGCGACCTCCGCCACCGAGCGCGTGTCGGTGCACAGACCGCAGATGGACCGGTGTTCCGGCAGCACCGCCGCGTCCCGCTCCATGCCCCGCTCGCTGGTGGACACCAGCGCCTCGATGGCCAGGTCGTAGTCCGGCCGCGTGCGACCGCCGGTCCGGGTGTACGGGCGGACCAGCGAGCCGGACTCGGCCGCGGGGTCCTCCTCGTGTCGCACGACCGGCTGCGGCCCGGTCGCGTAGGGCAGTTGTTCCGGCACGCTGTCGGGCAGGCCGTGGGCACCGAACAGATCGGCTCCCGGACCTCCGAACAGGCCGCTGCCGTACCCGTCGATGTCGAACCGGTTGGGGACGTCGTCGTAGTCGTACGACGAGTCGTCAACCTCACGCTGAGACATATCGCCTAGCCCCTGCCCTGTGCCTTCTCCCCGTGGTGGCTCGGCCGGCCGACCGGCCCACGGGTTGGATGCGTGCTCGGCTTCCTCGTCCTCTGCGGGGTCGGCATCCGGCTCAGCGAATTGGAAGCCACCGACCGCCCACTCCTGGTAGTTGAAGTTCCTACCGAAGCGGCGTCCGCCGGCGCCAGATCGTTCAGCCATTTACCGCTCACCCCCACGATCTCATGAGGACTACCGCCGAACCACGCCCTGGAGCTGCGCGCGCAGCTCCGGGGTCAGCTGCTGGCCGACGCGCTCGACCAGGAGGGTCATCTCGTAGGCCACGAGACCGATGTCACAGTTCGGGGCCGCGAGGACGGCGAGGCACGAACCGTCGCTGATGGACATCAGGAACAGGTACCCCCGCTCCATCTCGACCACGGTCTGGTTGACCGAACCCGCCTCGAAGCACCGCGCCGCGCCGGCCGTGAGGCTGACCAGTCCGGACGCGACGGCGGAGAGCTGTTCGGCGCGGTCCCGGGGGAGTCCCTGGGAGCCGGCGAGCAGCAGCCCGTCCGCCGACACGACCACGGAATGTGCCACACCGGGAACCCGGCGCACGAAGTCGGTGATAAGCCAACCAAAGCTGCCTGGCTGAGCTGCGGTCGTCACTCCTGCTCCTCGTCTTGCCGGCTCGACATGTCACCAGCGTAAGCGTCGATCAACGCGTGTCGCCCTCGACGGACGCCCTGCTGAAGACTCGACATGCGTCCGCGGATCGCGTCAGCGCTCCGCGGGGGCAGCGGGGGCCGCTGCTGCGGTTGCCGTTCCGCGGACGGGGTGGTCCGCGGCGCGGCGCTTCCCGGCACAAGCTGAGCCTTGGGCACCCGCTTGGGCAACCCTGCCTGTGTCGTGGTCTCGGGGGTCTTGCTGAGCAGGGCCTGTGCTGCCTGCCAGCCTTCGTCGGCGGGCGACTGCCACACCGCTTCGGCCGACTCGGCCGCGGCGGGTTCGGGCTCGACGACCGGCTCGGGCTCGGTCACGCGGGGCACCTCCGCGGCGCGCTTGGGCAGGTGGTCGGCCGAGCCGGGCTGCCGCTTGGGCAGTCCACCCTCGGTGAACGGCCGGCCCTGGTCGACCTCGCGCGGCGCGACCGGCGGGTGCACCGGGCCGCCTTCCGTGGTCGGCGCGACCGGGGGCACGGGCTGGGGCTTGCGCGTCGGCAGCGACGACGGCTGCGGAGCCTCC
Organism: Saccharothrix variisporea; assembly: GCF_003634995.1. GTDB lineage: Bacteria > Actinomycetota > Actinomycetes > Mycobacteriales > Pseudonocardiaceae > Actinosynnema > Actinosynnema variisporeum. The sequence continues at coordinate 4,767,387 of NZ_RBXR01000001.1, forward strand.
ACGGCGGGCTCCGGCGCCGGCGGCACGTCCTGCGCGGTCGCCGCGTTGGTCTCGCTGCCCACGGCCTGGAACCACTGCGAGAGGACCGCCTCGTAGATCGGCAGCCGCTCGGTCGGCGCGTCCAGGTCGTCCCGGCTGGGTGCCGGGGCTGCCTGCTGCGCGGGCTCCGGGGTGTGCGGGGCCGCGCCGTTGCGCCGGGCGGGCTCCACCTGGGGCGGTTCGGGGTGGTCGGCGAAGGCGTCCACCAGCGGTTCGCCCGCGAGCCGGCTGCCGATGGCCGGGGCGAACTGGGTCGTCTCGAACCCGTGCTGGTCGGCGTCCTCGTCCTCGTGGCGGTCGGCGTAGGCGGTGAACAGCGTGGGCTCGCCGAAGGAGCCGGACGGCTCGTTGTCGACGTCGCGCGCGGTGTGGTCGTCGGCCACCGGCAGCCACGGCTGGGAGATCTCGCCGGAGGTCTCCGCGGGCGCCTCGCCGAAGGTCGGCGGGGCCGCCGCGTCGGGTTCGGCGTCGCTGTGCACGAAGCTGACCGGGAAGGCCGGCTCGTCCTCGACGCGCGGCGTGGACGCGGTGAACGCGCCCGCGATGCCGCTGTTGCGCTCCGCCGGGTTCGAGTAGCCGCCGCCGAGGGAACCACCCAGCGGCTCGCCGAAGCCGCCGCTCAGGGGCTCGCCGAACGCGGACACCTGGGGTTCGCCGAACGCCGACACGGTCGGAGCCGCCGCGGCGGCACCCGGCGAGGAGACCAGCGTGTCGGGGACGACGACGAGCGCGGTGGTGCCGCCCTCGATGTCCTCGTTGGCGCGCAGCCGGACCTTGATGTCGTGCCGCTTGGCCAGCCGCGCGACCACGTACAGGCCCATGCGGCGGGACACGGCGACGTCGACCTCGGGCGGGTCGGCCAGGCGCTCGTTGGCGTCGGAGATCTCCTGCTCGGCCATGCCGACGCCGCGGTCCTGGATCTCGATGGCCAGCTCGCCCTTGCGGGTGCGGGCCGTGCGCACGGTCACCTTGGTCACCGGGTCGGAGAACGCGGTCGCGTTGTCCAGCAGTTCGGCGATCAGGTGCACGAGGTCGTTGACCGCGCGGCCCTGGACGGTGAGCTCCGGGGTCTGGCCGACCTGCACGCGGGCGTACTGCTCGACCTCGGACACCGCGGCGCCCAGGACCTCGGCGGCCGGGACCGGGCGGGTCAGGCGGCGGGAGAGGTCGGTGCCGGAGAGGACCAGCAGGTTCTCCGAGTTGCGGCGCATGCGGGTCGCGAGGTGGTCCAGCTCGAACAGCGAGGCCAGCTGGTCCGGGTCCTGCTCGTCCTGCTCCAGCCGGTCGATCAGGTTCAGCTGGCGCTCGACCAGGGCCTGCGAGCGGCGGGACAGGTTGACGAACATCGCGTTGACGTTGTCGCGCAGCAGCGCCTGCTCGGCGGCCAGCCGGACCGCTTCGCCGTGCACCGCGTCGAACGCCCGCGCCACCTGCCCGACCTCTTCGCGGGTGGTGATCGGCACCGGCGCGATGGCCGTCTTGGCCGCTTCCTGCGGGTTCGGGTCCTTGAGGATGTGCGAGACCGCGTCCGGCAGGCCGTGGTCGGCGACCTCGAGGGCGGTGCGGCGCAGGGTGCGCAGCGGGTTGAGGATCGAGCGGGCCACGAACAGGGCCATCACGATCGCCAGCAGCAGCGCGCCCAGGACGATGATCGAGTCGTAGAGCGCCGCGGTGCGGGCCTCGCCGGTCAGCTCGTCGGTGCGGTTCTGCAGCTGCTCCAGCAGCAGGTTCTCGACGTCCCGGGTGAGGTTCACGGTCAGCGTGGACGCGATGTCCCACTTCTCCGGGCGCAGCGACGACAGGCCCTTGCCGGCGGCGGCCAGGTTCAGGGCCGACTCCTGCATGTCGTTCGCGGTGTCGACGATCAGACCGGTGACGGTGTCGTCGTAGATCTTGGCCTGCTCGGGCGTCGCGGACTTGCGGAAGTCGTTGCGGGCCGCGTCGAGCTCGGCGTTCGCGGCGAGCAGCGCGCGTTCCTGGCCGGGGCCGAAGGCGCCCCGCTGGAACACGTCGAGCATGATGCCGCGCTTGCGGGACTCCTGCTCCTTGACGCGGGCGATCGCGTTGGTGGCCAGGTGCAGTCGCACCAGCTCGGGGTTGTTGATGCCGGCGATGGCCTGTTCGCCGAGGTCCAGGAGGCTTTCCACGGACTCCGAGTAGGTGCGCAGCACGGCGTCGGACGGGTAGGCGGTGTCCCGGACGGCGTTGCGCAGGCTGTTGAGCCGGGTCAGCTGCTCGGAGGCGCGGCGGAACCGGGCGACGACGTCGTCGTCGAGGTCGCCGCTCAGCTCGGTGATCTTGGTCTTGAGCGCGTCGGACGTGTCGTTCACCCGGCGCAGCTGCCGGTCGAGCACGACGCGGTCGAGCTGCTTGCCCGAGGCCACGTGGCTCGCGCTCAGGTCGCGTTCGCGCTGGAGCTGCTGGACCAGGTCGGCGACCGCGGACTCCAGCTGGATCTGGTTGGCGAGCCGGTTGAACTCGGTCGCGTCCCCCAGGTCGGACTGCACGCGCAGACCGCCCAGCGCGAGCGCCGCGACGGTCGGGATGAGCAGCACGGCGGCCAGCTTGGTGGGCAGCTTCCAGTTGCGCAGCCGCCAGCCCGCCGCGGTGGCGGCGTTCTTCTTCCGCACGTCGGTGCTCGGCCCAGCGCCCGTTGACTCGGTCACAGTTCCATCACGCAACGCAGCCAGTCCGTCACCCGTTCCGGGGCTATCGGAGCGTGGGGGCATCCCCGCGCCAGCCTGGCTGGGACCTCTCTCTCGTCGGGCCACCCTGGGCTTCCTCTTCCGGCAGCAGTGTTCCCCGGCCTCTCCCCCGGACCGAAGCATGGACACGAAAAGTGGGCCGAATTGCAGCACAGAGGTGGTAGCGCCGGCTAGGCCACCCCACCCCGGCGGGGGCACGACGGCCCGCTTGGACCTTGTGCCACCCGGCCGGTGAGCGTAGTGCGCCACCCCTGCCCCGGGGAAGACTCCGGAAGCACTCACCGTATCTGCCGGGACTGTCGTTTCACACCTCCGGGTGGTTACCATCCCCCGCATCGGCGTTTCTGGCCGAGAATTCTGTTGATCATTAGGACCGGCTCAAGAGGTCGTGCGGCGAGAGGTGCCATGCCAACCCCAGCGCGTGTTCTCCGGCGTGCGGCAGCGTTGTTCGCGTGTGCCGCGACCCTGACGGCCTGTGGGCTGCTCCCCGGGACAGCCAGCAACGACACACCCGAAGTGGAACGCAACACACTCCGCATCGGTGTGATGCCCGTGGTCGACGTGGCCCCGCTGAAGCTCGCCACCAACGAGAAGCTGTTCGAGAAGGCCGGCCTGTCGGTCCAGCTCGTGACGCTGAGCAGCGAGGAAGAGGGCATCAAGCAGCTCGACACCACGCTGGACATCACGTGGGCCAGCCACGTGAACCTGTTCCGCACGGTCGCCGAGGGCACCCAGCTGCAGCTGCAGGGTGAGGCCTACCAGGCGGGCGTCAACACGATGGCGCTGGTCACGACCGACGCCAAGTACGACAGCCCGGCCGCCTTCGAGGCCCCGCGCATCGCCGTGAACAGCGACAAGGACATCGGCGCGCTGACCACCAAGGCCGTGCTGGACACCGCCGGCGTCGAGAAGCAGCGGATCAACCTGCGGGTCATGCCGTTCGACCAGATGGTCAACGCGCTGCGCGCGGGCCAGGTCGACGCCGCGTGGATGACCGAGCCGTTCATCACCAAGGCGCAGAAGGACGTCGGCGCGCGGATCGTGACCGACACCGCGGTCGGCCCGACCAAGGACTTCCCCATGTCCGGGTACGCGTCGAGCAAGAAGTTCGCCGACGCCAACCCCAAGACGCTGGCCCTGTTCCGGCAGGTCCTGCGGGAGGCGCAGCAGCTCGCGTCGAACAACAAGCTGGGCGTGCAGGACGCGCTGACCGGCTACGTCGACGTCGACCAGCAGACCGCCGCCCTGGTGTCGGTCGGCACGTTCCCGCTGTCGCTCAACCCGATCCGGCTCCAGCGGGTGGCCGACATGATGGACACCGAGGACGTCCTCCCGGGCCGCCTCGACGTCCAGGGATTGTTGCCACCGGGAACCACGAACTAGCTTTGCGTTCGCTCTGAGCGACCGCTTGGTCGCGCGCTGTGGCTGATTTCGAAGGGGCCTTCCGCGGTTGATCGTGGAAGGCCCCTTCGCCTATTTCGTCTCGCTCATGCAGATCGTCGTCGCGGGCTGTGAGTAGACGTACACCGTGTCCCCGCTCTCACACTGGTTCTCGTCCGCGGTGTTCGCGACCTTGGTCACCTTGTGCGTGGCCGAAGAACCACAGGTCACCTTGGTGGTTTTGGCCGCGACAATCGTTCCTTCCTGCTTGAAGCAGTCCCCCGACTTCGCGTTGAGCACCAGGCACAGCTTGAAGCCGTCACTGCGCCGGCCGCCGCTGTCGCGGTACTCCGCGTAGTCGCCGGTCGGGCACGCCTTGGTGCTGCTGTCGAGGTTGACGGCGACCTTGAACGCGGCCTCCGGCGACGAGCAGTCGATCTTGTCGACGTCGGCCTTGGAGACCGAGACGGAGTTGACCTTGATGCAGTCGCCCGCGTCGGCGCTGCCCGGACTGTCCTTGCTCGCGATCAGGCCGGCGACCACGACACCGACGATGCCCAGGGCGACCAGCGCGATCAGGATCTTGGCGCCCTTGGAGGTCTTCTGCTCCGGCGGCGCGGGGAACTCCGACTGGCCGGGCGGGAAGCCCGGCGGTGGCGGCGGGTAGCCGCCGGACTGGGCGGGGAAGGCGCCGGAGCCGGGTTGGCCCTGGTTCGGCTGGTACGGGGGCGGGTACGCGCCCGGCTGGCCCTGGAACGGCGGCGGTTGACTGCCCGGCTGCGGCTGGTAGGGCGGCGGGTACCCCGGTTGGCCCGGCTGGGCGGGGAAGCCCTGCGGCTGGGACGGCGGGTAGCCGGGCGGGTTCCCACCGGCCGGGTAGCCACCGGGCGGGTTCGCGCCGGGCGGGTAGCCGCCGGGCGGGTTCGCGCCGGGCGGGTTCCCACTCGCCGGGTAGCCACCGGGCGGATAACCGCCGGGCTGGTTCCCCGGTGGCGGGCCGTAGGGCGGGTTCGGGGGCGTGGTCACGCAGGTTCCTCTCGACGCTCGGGCGAGCCGGAACGTACCGCCGCCGCCCGGCCCGGCGCAGCGGATTCCCCGCATCCCGGGCGCGGACGTGCGGCGCGGCACACCCCCGCCGAGGAGCCCGCGTCAGCCGCCGTTCTTGGCCAGGCAGAACGTGACCGACGGCTCCGGGTAGGCCACCGCCCGGTCCGGCTCGCACGTCGCCGGCGTGCCGTGCGCGACCTTCACGACCCGGACCGACTGGGCGGTCGTGCAGTCGACCTTGCGCAGACCCGCCTGCTTGTCCCGGCCGTAGCAGTTGCCCTCGACGAAGTTGGGGATCAGGCACAGCGTGTGCGACGACGTGTACTTGGTGTAGGGCGCACCGCCCTGCGGGCACTCCGCGTCGGCGTCGACCACCTTGGCGACCTTGACGTTGGCCTGGTCGTCGGCGCAGCTGGTGGTGCGGTACTGGGGCGCCTCCGGGCGACCCTCGATGTGCGCGCACTCACCCGGCTGCGGGCCCGGCCCGCGGTCCTCACCGGCCATCATCATCAGCGAGTAGTAGCCGACCGCGACGACGGCGACCGCGACGACGACCCATCCGATCTTCCGCATGGTCTACGACATCGGCACGGCCGCCCGCCGGGTTGACCGGGTTCACCACAAAGAGGTCACGCGGGCCGCTCACAGCCCCGGCTAGAGCTCCGCGGGCGCGAGGCAGTAGGTGATCTTGGGCTCCGGGTAGGACATGCCCGCGCTGTCGGGGCACTGGGACAGGTCCACGGAGTCCTTGATGACCTTGGTGACCTTGATGGTCTCCGGGCCGGTGCAGTCGGTCTTGACGAACCCGGTGCCCTCGTCGGGCTTGTAGCAGGACCCCTCGGACATGTTGGGCAGCAGGCACAGCTTGTAGCCGTCGCCCGCACTGGCCGCCGGGGACACCTCGGTGTACAGGCCGTCCTCGGGGCAGGCCTCGTCGGACTTGTCGAGGACCTTGCCGACCTTGAAGGACGCGGCGTCCTCGTCGCAGCCGAGGGTCTTGACGTCGGCGCGGTTGTTCTCGTCCTGGCGGCCGATGCTGACGCAGTCGCCCGCGTCCGCGGCGGCCCGCTCGCGGAGCACGAAGTACCCGGCGGTGACGACAGCGAGTGCGGCCACGACGGCAAGCACGCTGATCAGCAGCTTCCGCTTCCCACCACCGTCCGCCGGGACGGGGGCGGACGCGGCGTCCTCGTCGTCGGGCGTGACCAGGTAGCGGGACTGGGTGCCGGCTTCGTCGGCGCCCGGCTCGGACTCACCGGCAGCCTGAGCCGAAGCGTTCGCATCCGGAACGATCGTTTCGGATCCGTTCGTTTCGGATCCATTCGTTTCCCGTCCGTTCGTTTCCGGAACGTTCGTTTCCCGTGCGTTCGTTTCCGAAACGTTCGTTTCCGGGGTGACGGCGTCGGTCGTCGTGTCCGGCTTGGTCTCGCCGCCGTGCTCGGGCCGGCTCGGCTCGTCGCTCATGGTCATCCTCGCTGGACGGGTGCGCGTGACGCCCCAGAAGGTAGCGGCACGCACCCCCGCCCCCGCGATCAGGCGTTCCCGAGACCGTGGTCAGGCGCTCCCGAGACCGCGATCAGGCGTTCCCGAGACCACGGTCAGCGTTCCCGAGACCGCGGTCAGGCGCGGCCGACACCCGACACACCACCGCCCGGCGGCCGTTCCCCCTGCGGGGCAGTCGGCGGCCGGGCGGTGGGTCGGTCGGGTGATCAGGCGTTCTCGGTGGGGGCGAAGCAGAGGGTCAGCTTCGGCTCCGGGTAGGTCAGCGGCGCGCCGTCGGTGCAGGCGGCCTCGTCCTCGGTCCCCTCGACCTTCTTGACCAGCTTGTACGCGCCCGACGACGAGCAGTCCACCTTCGGGTAACCCATGGCGTTGCCGTCGAGCTGGTAGCAGTTGCCCTCGGCCATGATCGGGACCAGGCACAGCTTCGAGTCCGGGCCGCGACGCCTGGTCTCGGTGTACTGGTCGTAGTTGTCGCTACCGCACGACTCGCCCGGGCCGCCCAGCACCTTGCCCACGGTGTAGTTCGCCTCGGCAGCGCCGCACGCGACCGTCTTGTAGTCGGGCTTGGACTGGGTGCCGGTCACGCTCGCGCAGTCGCCGGCCTTGGTCTGGGCGGCGTCGCTGGTGAAGTAGTTGAAGCCGTAGATGACCAGGGCCGCGACCACGAGGCCCGCGATCGAGGTCAGGATGCGCACCACGACGCTCGGCTTCTTCTTCTGCGCCGGGACCGGCGGCGGCAGCGGCGGCCCCGGCGGCATGCCACCCTGCGGCATGGGTGCGCCCTGCGGCGGGAACGGCGGCTGCTGCGGAGGCGGCGGGTAGTTCGGGTTGGGCGCGGGCGCGTCCGTGCTCATGATGACCTTCGTTCACATCGGGGATCCCCGGGATTCCATGCGTCGGGGCATGGCGGGAAGGTCTGGGACGTTATCGACTACCCCATCCGGGTGGCGGCGGCTTTATCAAACCGAGTCCGTGCGCGGACGGTGACGATCCAGGTCGCGGAATGCGATCGACTTGCACCCGGTTGGAACACTGGAGGTACGCCAACGACAGGAGTGCGTTCTCGTGACCGACGGCCCTTTGATCGTCCAGTCGGACAAGACCCTGCTGCTGGAGGTCGACCACCCGCTGTCGGACGACGCGCGCACCGCCATCGCGCCGTTCGCCGAGCTGGAGCGCGCCCCCGAGCACGTCCACACCTACCGCGTCACCCCGCTGGCGCTGTGGAACGCGCGCGCCGCCGGGCACGACGCCGAGCAGGTGGTGGACGCGCTGGTCCGGTTCTCCCGCTACCCGGTGCCGCAGCCGCTGCTGGTCGACGTGGTCGACACGATGGGCCGCTTCGGCCGGCTCCAGCTGACCAACCACCCGGCCCACGGCCTGGTCCTGAGCTCGCTGGACCGCGCGGTGCTGGAGGAGGTGCTCCGGCACAAGAAGGTCAAGCCGATGCTCGGCGAGCGCATCGACGCCGACACGGTGATCGTCCACCCCAGCGAACGCGGGCGGCTCAAGCAGCTGCTGCTCAAGATCGGCTGGCCCGCCGAGGACCTGGCCGGGTACGTCGACGGCGAGGCGCACCCCATCGACCTGGTCGAGGACGGCTGGCAGCTGCGCGACTACCAGCGGCTGGCGGCGCAGGCGTTCTGGGCGGGCGGCTCGGGCGTGGTCGTGCTGCCGTGCGGCGCGGGCAAGACGTTGGTCGGCGCGGCGGCGATGGCCGAGGCGCGGGCGACGACGCTGATCCTGGTCACCAACACCGTGGCCGGTCGGCAGTGGAAGCGCGAGCTGGTGGCCCGCACGTCGCTGACCGAGGACGAGATCGGCGAGTACTCCGGCGAGCGCAAGGAGATCCGGCCGGTCACCATCGCGACCTACCAGGTGATCACGCGCAAGTCGAAGGGCGAGTACAAGCACCTGGAGCTGTTCGACTCGCGCGACTGGGGCCTGATCGTCTACGACGAGGTCCACCTGCTGCCCGCGCCGGTCTTCCGGATGACCGCGGACCTCCAGTCCCGCCGCCGCCTCGGCCTGACCGCGACCCTGGTCCGCGAGGACGGCCAGGAGGGCGACGTGTTCTCCCTCATCGGCCCGAAGCGCTACGACGTGCCGTGGCGCGACATCGAGGCCCAGGGCTGGATCGCCCCCGCCGACTGCACCGAGGTCCGCGTGACCCTGACCGACAACGAACGCCTCGAATACGCCACCGCCGAAGCCGAGGAGCGCTACAAGCTCTGCTCGACGGCCCGCACCAAGCTCCCGGTCGTCCGAGCGATCCTGGACCGGCACGCCGGCGAGCCCACCCTGGTGATCGGCGCGTACCTGGACCAGCTGGAGACGCTCGGCCAGGAGCTGGACGCGCCGGTGATCCAGGGTTCGACGAAGAACAAGGAGCGCGAGGCCCTGTTCGACGCGTTCCGGCGGGGCGAGCTGCGGACGCTGGTGGTGTCGAAGGTGGCGAACTTCTCCATCGACCTGCCGGAGGCGTCGGTGGCGGTGCAGGTGTCCGGGACGTTCGGGTCCAGGCAGGAGGAGGCGCAGCGGCTGGGGAGGTTGCTGCGGCCCAAGGGGGACGGGCGTCAGGCGCACTTCTACTCGGTGGTGTCGCGGGACACTTTGGACACCGATTACGCGGCACACCGGCAGCGGTTCTTGGCTGAGCAGGGGTATGCGTACAAGATCGTCGACGCGGACGACCTGCTGGGACCGAAGCTCCCCGAGATCGGCTGACCCGGCGGGACGGCCGGGGCGGAGCGGGACAGGACGGGACGGGCTTCGCTTCGGCGACCAAGGTCGGGCGCGGTCGGGCGGGCGCGGTCGGGCGGGCGCGGTCGGGCGCGGGCGGGCTTGGCGGCGGCGCTTGGTTTGGTTTGGCTTGGTGGCGGCGCTCGGTCGGGCGGCTTGGCCAGGAGTACCCGATCGAGTGACATGCAGGATCTGAAACCGGATGGCCGGTCGCGCGTCCCGTGTATGGAGAGGTCGCGGGGACGGCGGGGTGTGAACCGGGCCGGCGGGGCGAGCGGGCTGGGCTGGGTGGGGCAGCCCGGGGTGGCCTGGGGTGGCCTGGGGTGGCGATAGGTTGGCTGCTGCGCGGTTCGTGGGGTGCGCGGGTGGCTGGGTGGTGGGCCTGGGATGGCGGTCGTGGTTCGGGTTCGGCCCTTGCCTCGGTGGTGGGTGTGGCGGCCTGGGGTGGAGTCCGCCGGGGTTGTCGCTGGAGTGGCTCGGCGGGCTCGGGGGCGTCGGGGGCGATTACTCGCCGCGGTCGTGGTGCCGTTGGTGGCCGCGGTGGCGGTGGTGGTGCCGGGCCTCGGGTGGTGGGGTGTTGTCGCGGGGGTGGCGCTGGTCGGGGTGGGGTTTGTGGTGCCTGCCCGGGTGGCCGAGTGGGACGTGGTGGTGGCGGCGTCGGGGCGGGATGTCGTGCACTGCGAGCAGTTCGTCGATCCCGAGCAGCGGCGGCGGGCGCGGCGGTGGTGTGAGCACTTCCTGGCGGTGAGCGAGGCGGTGTCGGCGCGGGAGCCAGCCGGGGCGGCGGGCCAGTCTGCCGGGGCGGCGCGGGAGCCGGGCGAGGCGGCGCGGGAGCCAGGCGGGGCGGCGCGGGAGCCGAACGGGGCGGCGCGGGAGCCGGGTGGGCCGGGTGGGGCGGCGCGGGTGGGTGCGGTGGAAGTGTTGTTGTGGCGGGCCTTGGTTGCGTTGCGGGAGAGCCTTGGTGTCCGGGAAGCCCTTGCGCGGGTCGAGAACCGGGCTGGGTTGGCGGCCGAGATCGCCGAGTCGACGCGGGCGCTGGCGGACCTGGATCGGCGGCTGGACGAGTTCGCCGACGCACTGCGCATCGCCCACGAGGAACGGGACGACCCGGTGTCGGCGGAGCGTGCGGTGCGGAGGCTGGCCGCGCTCGACCCGATCCGAACGGACTGGCCGGTCCACCCGAGCCAGGCGGTCTAGGACACCCGAGTCTGGCGGTCTAGGGCACCCGAGCCAGGCGGTCTAGGAAGAGCCAGGCAGTTCCGGGAGTCTGAGGCGAACTAGGCTGCCCCGGTGTTCGTCTACGCGATCCCCCTGCGCAACCGGTTCCGCGGCATCACCGTGCGGGAAGGGGTGCTCTTCGAAGGGACGCGTGGCTGGGGCGAGTTCTGCGCCTTCCTCGACTACGACGACGCCGAAGCCGTCCCCTGGTGGGAGACCGCCGTCGAAGCCGCCGAACGCGGGTGGCCCGAACCGGTGCGCGACACCATCCCGGTCAACTGCACGGTTCCGGTGGTGTCGCCGGAGCGTGCGCACGCCATCGTCGCCACCTCCGGGTGCACGACGGCCAAGGTGAAGGTCGCCGACCCCGGGACGCTGCTGTCCGACGACCTCGACCGCGTCGAGGCGGTCCGGGACGCGTTGGGGCCCGACGGCGCGGTTCGGGTGGACGCCAACGCCGCATGGGACGTGGACACCGCCGTCCAAGCCATCCGCGCGCTGGACAAGGCCGCGCAAGGACTGGAGTACGTCGAGCAACCGTGCCCGTCGCTGGACGACCTCGCGGCCGTGCGGCGGCGGGTGGACGTCCGGATCGCCGCCGACGAGTCGATCCGCCGCGCCGAGGACCCGTTGCGGGTCGCGGTCGCCGGCGCGGCGGACGTGGCGGTGATCAAGGTGGCCCCGCTCGGCGGGGTGCGGCGTGCGCTGGAGGTTGCCGAGGCGTGCGGGTTGCCGTGCGTGGTGTCGTCGGCGGTCGAGACGTCGGTGGGGATGGCCGCCGGGCTCGCGCTCGCGGGTGCGTTGCCGGAGCTGGACTTCGCCTGCGGCCTGGGCACGTTGCCGCTGCTGGACGGCGACGTGACGACCGCGTCCCTGGTGCCGGTGGACGGGGTGCTGCCGGTGCCGCGGACCGCGCCCGTGCCCGACCGGTTCGCCGAGTTCGCCGCCGACGAGGCCACCACGCGCAGGTGGCTGGACCGCGTCGCCCGGGTCCGCCGGAATCCCGGCTAGAGGACTTCGAGCATCTGCTTCGCCAGCGGCCCCGAGGACGACGGGTTCTGGCCGGTGTACAGGTTGCGGTCCACCACGACGTGCGGCTGGAACGGCGCGCCGGCCACGAAGTCGACGCCCAGCTCCACCAGGCGGTCCTGGAGCAGCCACTTCGCCTTGTCCGCCAGGCCCGCCAGCTTCTCCTCCTCGTTGGTGAACGCCGTCACCCGGTACCCCGCGAACGCGTCACCGGCGGCGAGCAGGGCGGCGGGCGCGTGGCACAGCACGGCCAGCGGCGTGCCGGCCCGCAGCGCGGTGGCCAGCAGGCGGCCGGAGTCGGGGTTGACCGCGAGGTCCTCCATCGGGCCGTGGCCGCCGGGGTAGAAGACGGCGTCGTAGTCGGCGAGGTCGACGTCCTCCAGCTTGAGCGGTTGCCGGAGCTCCTCCGCAGCTTCCAGTTCCGCCGCGAGGGCGTCGGCCTGCGCTTGGCCGCCGTTGGCGTCGGCGGACAGGCTGCCCCGGTCCACGGGCGGCACCACGCCGCCGGGGGTCGCGACGACGACGGTGTGGCCGGCGTCGGTGAACGACCGGCGGGGCGCGACGAACTCCTCGGCCCAGAAGCCGGTCGGGTGGGCGGTGCCGTCGGCGAGGGTCCAGTGGTCGGAGCCGGTCAGCACGAACAGGATCTTTGCCATGTCGTCGACGGTAGGCCGCACTGCCATCGGCTCACCAATAGGATCGTCATCATGTCCCATAAGCCTGCTGATGGGTTGGACCTGGCGCTACTGCGGACGTTCCTGGCCGTCCACCGGGCGGGGTCGTTCACGTCGGCGGCCCGCGTGCTCGGGCTGTCGCAGCCGACCGTGACCAGCCAGGTCCGACTGCTGGAGCAGCGCCTGCGGCGGCAGCTGTTCGAGCGGCTGCCGCGCGGGGTCCGGCCGACGTCGGTGGCCGACGAGCTGGCCGCCGAGGTGGCGCGGCCGTTGGACGAGCTGGCGGCGGTGCTGGACCGGGGTCAGCCGGCCGCGCCGCCGGAACCGGTGCACCTGGCCGGTCCGGCGGAGATCTTGTGCCTGCGGGTGCTGCCCGCGCTCGCGCCGCACGTGGCCGAGGGCCTGCGGCTGCGGATCACGACCGGGCTGACCGACGAGCTGCTGGAGGGCCTGCGGGCGGGCCGGTTCGACCTGGTGATCTCGACCCTGCGCCCCCGCGGGCGCACCCTGACCGCCGTCCCGCTGATGGACGAGGAGTTCGTGCTGGTGGCGGCCCCGAGGTGGGCGCACCTGACCCCGGACACCCTCCGCGAGGCGCCGCTGCTGACCTACGCCGAGGACCTGCCCATCGCCCGCCGGTACTGGCGGCACGTGTTCGGCGTCCGCCTGACCACGCAGGCGGCGGTGGTGATGCCCGACCTGCGGGGCGTGCTGTCGGCGGCGGTGGCCGGCGCGGGGATCACCGTCCTGCCCCGCTACCTGTGCGCGGACGAGCTGGCCTCCGGCGCCCTGGTGCCCCTGCTGGAGCCCGAGGACCCGCCGATCAACACCGCTTACCTCGCCCAACGCGCGGGCGCGACCCCGAACCGGCACGTGACCCTGGTCCGGGACGTGCTGCTGCGCGAGGGCCGGACCTGGTGATCACCGATGGGTGATGGTGCTGCCCATGCTCGAAACCACGCCCTCGGTGCGCTGCAAAGCCTCCACACGACGGGGAGTGCGTTCGACGCGCGTCAGGTCCACCACCCGGATCGGCGGCCCGAACTCGACCAACGTCGGCACGTACTCCGCCTGTTCCACCCGCCACCCGGAAGCGTCCTTCACGAACTTGAACCGGGTCACGATCCCCTCCTCCGTGATCCCGCGCGGCTCGGAGTGCCGGGCCACCTCGTTGCCCATGCCGTACACGACCCACTTGCCGCCGATCTGCTCGATCGGCTGCACCGCGTGCACGTGCGTCCCGATGATCAGGTCCACCGCCGGGTCGGCCAGGATCGCCGCCGCCATCTCCCTCTGCTCGGCGGTGGCTTCGTGCTGGTACTCCGCGCCCCAGTGGAGGCTGGCGACCACGACCTCCGCGCCGGCGGCCTTCGCGGCGCGAGCGGCGGCGAGGACGCCCTCCACCGAGAGCTGGTTCGCCGTCCACGGTTGCGGCAGCGGGATGCCGTTGAAGCCGTACGTGAACGAGATGTGCCCGACCTTCACCCCGCGTGCGTCCAGCAGCAGCGGGGTGGCCGACTCCTCGGGCGAGCGGAACGAGCCGGTGTGCGCCAGGCCGGCCGCGTCGAGCACGTCCAGGGTCGTCTTGATCGCTCCCGCGCCCCGGTCCAGCGTGTGGTTGGACGCGGTCGAGCAGGAGTCGTAGCCGATGGTCTTGAGGGCCTTCGCGACCTCGGGCGGCGCGCTGAACGCCGGGTAGCCGTAGGTCGGGGCGCCGGGCGCGGACAGCGGGGTCTCCAGGTGGCAGATCGACAGGTCCGCGTCGATCGCCTCGCGCAGCCCGGACAGCAGCGGCACGAAGTCGCGCGGTCCGTCGGCGTCGGCCTGCTCGGTCAGCGCCGGGTGGATGAGGATGTCGCCGCCCGCCGCCAGGGTGAACGACGGCAGGGGCGGGACCGACGAAGTCGTGGGCGCGGGCCGGGACGACGTGATGACCACCGGCGACCCGGTGCAGGCCGCGACGAGGCAGGCGACCGGCACGAGCCACGCCAGTCGCCTGCCCAGCGCGTTCAGCGCCGCCGCCTGCGGCGCAGGCCCACCAGGAACACCACGGCCAGGGCCGCCGCGGCGACCGGCAGCACCCGCTTGAGCACCGGCGCGCCCGCCGTCTCCAGCAGGTCGATCGGCTCGTCGGGCACGGCCCGCAACCGCGGTCGGGAGGCCTGCGAGGCAGAAGCTGTCACCTCCTCAGCCTCCCCCGGCACGAGCCGCGTCGCCAGGCAATCGGCGAACTCGTCCACGATCCGGCCGCTGACCTCGGTGATCAGCCCGCGCCCGAGCTGCGCGGGCCGCCCGGTGACGGTCAGGTCGGTCACCACGTGCACGGCCGTGCCGTCGCCGGACGGGGTGAGCGTCACCGTGACCGTCGCCGACGCGGTGCCGTTGCCGCGGCTGTCCTTGCCGGACGCCTTGACCATGGCCGCGTGCGCGTCCTCGGACACCGACGTGAACTGCCCGGAACCCTTGTAGAGCAGGGTCACCGGGCCGAGCTTGACCTTGACGGTGCCGCTGAACTTCGGCCCCTCGACGTCGGTGAGGGTGGCGCCGGGCAGGCACGGCGCCACCCGCCGCGGGTCGAGCAGGGCCGCCCACACGTCCGGCACGGGCGCGGGGACGGTGAACCGGTGTTCGAGCTTCATGCGCTCACCGCGGCGGTCACGGCCCGTTCGGTGAGCACCCGGGCCAGGTGGGTGCGGTACTCGGCGTCGGCGTTGCCGTCGGTCGTCGGGTCGGTGCCCTCGGCGGCCCGGGTGGCGGCCGTGGTGATGGCCTCGGCCGTGGCCGGCTGCCCGACCAGCGCTTCCTCCACACCGCGCGCCCGCACGGGTGTCGGGCCCATGTTGGTCAGGCCCACCCGGGCGTCGGTGATGACCCCGCCGGACACCTCCAGCGCCGCCGCCACCGCCACGATCGACCAGGCCTGCGCGACCCGGTTGAACTTCTCGTAGTGCGCGCCCCAGCCGGGCAGCTTGGGCACCCGCACGTGGGTGAGCAGCTCGTCCGGGGCCAGGGCGGTGGTGAAGTAGTCGACGAAGAACTCCGCCGCCGGCACCTCCCGCGTCCCGTCCGGGCCCCGGCACACCATCACGGCGTCCAGCGCCAGGGCGGGAGCGAGCAGGTCGCCGGCCGGGTCGGCGTGGGCCAGGGCACCCCCGAACGTGCCCCGGTGCCGGATCTGCGGGTCCGCCACCGTGTCGGTGGCCAGGCAGAGCAGCCGGGCGTGCTCGCGGACCAGGTGGTCGCGCTGCACCTCGTAGTGCGTGGTGAGCGCGCCGATGAGCAGCGACTCGCCCTCGTCGTGCACGCCGGTCAGCTCGCTGAGCCCGGACAGGTCCACCACCAGCGTCGGCGCGGCCAGGCGCATCCGCAGCACGGGGATCAGGCTCTGGCCGCCGGCCATCACCTTGGCGTCCTCCCCGCCCTCGGCCAGCGCCCGCACGGCTTCCTCGACCGACGTGGGCGCCACGTAGTCGAACGCGGCCGGGATCACGCGTCACCTCCCTGCGCGTCGATGGAGCCGAGGCCGCCGCCCGCACCGGGTGTCGCCGGGGTCTCGACCTGCTTGCCCTGCAACGCTTTCCACACCCGCATGGGCGTGCACGGCATCTGGATGTCACGCACTCCCATGTGCCGCACGGCGTCGATGACCGCGTTGACCACCGCCGGGGTGGACGCGATCGTGCCCGCCTCCCCGACCCCCTTGACGCCCAACGGGTTGGACTCCGCCGGGGTCTCGGTGCGTGCGGTGGTGAAGTGCGGCAGGTCGGCCGCCGACGGCAGCAGGTAGTCGGCGAACGTGGCCGTGGTGAGCGTGCCGTACTCGTCGTGGACGGCCTCCTCGAACAGCGCCTGCGCGATGCCCTGCGCGAGCCCGCCGTGCACCTGGCCCTCCACGATCAGCGGGTTGACCACCTTGCCGACGTCGTCCACGCACACGTACTCCCGGATGCCCACCTGCCCGGTCCGGGTGTCGACCTCCACCGCGCACAGGTGGGTGCCGTGCGGGAACGAGAAGTTGACCGGGTCGAACGCGGCCTCGGAGTCGAGCCCCGGTTCCACCCCTTCGGGCAGGTCGTGGGCGACGTGCGCCGCCACCACCACGTCACCCAGCGACATCGTGGTGGACGTGCCGCGCACGGAGAACGTGCCGGAGGCGAAGTCCACGTCGTCCGGCGAGCACCCCATCAGGTGCGCGGCCACGGTCCGGGCTTTGGCCAGCACCTTGTCCGCCGCCAGCACGATCGCGGTACCGCCGACCGCGAGCGACCGCGACCCGTAGGTGTCCATGCCGCGCGGCGCGACCTGCGTGTCGCCGTGCAGCACCTCGACGTCCTCGAACGGCACGCCGAGCCGGTCGGCCACGATCTGGCTCCACGCCGTCTCGTGCCCCTGGCCGTGCGGCGAGGTGCCGGTGATCAGCTCGACCTTGCCGGTGGGCAGCATGCGGATCGACGCGTGCTCCCACCCGCCGGCGGCGTACCGGAGAGCGCCGAGCACGCGGGACGGCGCCAGCCCGCACATCTCCGTGTAGGTCGAGATGCCGATCCCCAACTGCACCGGGTCGCCGTTCGCGCGCCGCTCGTCCTGCTCGGCGCGCAGGGCGTCGTAGCCGAACAGCTCCACCGCCCGCGCGGTCGCGGCCTCGTAGTCACCGCTGTCGTAGGTGAGGCCGGCGACGGTGTCGAACGGGAACTCGTCGTGGTTGATCCAGTTCTTCTTGCGCAGCTCCAGCGGATCCACGCCCAGTTCGGCGGCCAACTCGTCCATCATCCGCTCGATCGCGAACGTGGCCTCGGGCCGGCCCGCGCCCCGGTAGGCGTCCGTGGGCGTCTTGTTGGTGAAGACGGTGTGGCAGGTGAACTTGTAGGCCGGGAACTTGTAGATCGCGTTGTACATGAACGCGCCCAGGATCGGCACGCCCGGCGCGATCAGCCGCAGGTACGCGCCCATGTCGGCGAGCAGCTCCACGCGCAGCCCGGTGACCGTGCCGTCGCGCTTGGCGGTCAGGACGACCTTCTGCACCTGGTCGCGGCCGTGGTGGGCGGACAGCATGGACTCGGTGCGCGTCTCGGTCCACTTCACCGGCTTCCCGAGCCGGCGCGCGACCAGCAGGGTCAGCACCTCCTCGGGCGTGACCTGGAGCTTCCCGCCGAACCCGCCGCCGACGTCGGGCGCGATCACCCGCAGCTTGTGCTCGGGGACGCCGACCGTGGCGGCCAGCATCCAGCGCAGGATGTGCGGGACCTGCGTGGACGACCAGAGCGTCACCGCGTCCGCGGAGGGATCGACCACGACCGACCGGGGCTCCATGAACGCGGGGATCAACCGCTGCTGCCGGAACGTCCGCTCGACCACCACCTCCGCCTCGGTGATCGCCTGCTCGACGTCACCGCCGGTGCCCGCCTCCGCCGAGTCGTACACCCAGGTGGCGCTCTTGTTGGACCCCAGGTCGGGGTGCACCAGGTCCGCGCCCTCGGCGACCGCGGCCTCCAGGTCCAGCACGACCGGCAGGTCCTCGTAGTCGACGTCGACGGCCTCCAGCGCGTCGTGCGCCTCGGCGGCGGTCCGCGCGACGACGACCGCCACGACCTCACCCGCGAAGTTCACCTCGTCCACCGCGATGGAAGGCGCGGGCGGGGCCAGCATGTCCTCGGTGATCGGCCACGCGCACGGCAGACTGCCCTGCTCGTCGGCCAGGTCACGCCCGGTCAGGACGGCCAGCACCCCCGGCATGGCCACCGCCGCCGTGACGTCCAGCGACGTGATCCGCGCGTGCGCCACCGGGCTGCGCAGCAACGCCATGTGCAGCATGCCGGTGAGCTGGATGTTGTCGGTCCACTTGGCGGCACCCGTGACCAGTCGGGCATCCTCCTTGCGCCGCCTGGCCCGACCGATCTCGGGTTCGGCGGTCGCCGTCATTCCCCACCGCCCAGGTGCTGGGGCGTCCGGTCGACCAACCGCTGCTCGTCGACCCGCTCGACCTCGGGGCCCGCACCGGGACTCATCCGCTTCGCCGCGTCCCGGACGGCTTTGACGATGTTCTGGTAGCCGGTGCACCGGCAGAGGTTGCCCTCCAACCCGTGCCGCACGGCGTCGTCGTCCGGGTCGGGGTCGTCGGCGAGCAGGTCGAGGGCCTGCATGATCATGCCCGGGGTGCAGAAGCCGCACTGGAGCGCGTGGTTGTCGTGGAACGCCTGCTGGACGGGGTGCAACCGCCCGTCGCGGGCCAGGCCTTCCACAGTCGTGACCTCACGCCCGTTGGCCTGCACCGCGAGCACCGAACAGGACTTGACGCTGTGCCCGTCGAGGTGCACCGTGCACGCCCCGCAGTTGCTGGTGTCGCAACCCACGACCGTGCCGGTCTTGCCGAGTGTGTCACGGAGGTGGTGCACCAACAGCGCCCGCGGCTCGACCTCGTCGCTGTAGCTCACCCCGTCCACGGTGACGGTGATCCGCATGAACCCTCCAAGCCTGTGGTGGTGATGGGGGCCACACCCGAGCCTGCTACCAGTCGCCAGGCCGAACAACCCCGGCCACACCGACACCACCACCCCGACCGGGTGATCAAGCCCTTACCGCGCCCCGCGCACTCCCCTGCACCCACCCGCCACCCGCCCCCCGCCACGCGCCCCCGCCGCGCGCCCCCGCCGCGCACCACCCGGCACGCGCCCCCCGCCACGCACCACTCGCCACGCGCCCCGCGTGCTTTTCGCTTGGCTGCCGCGCGGCACTCCTCAGCCTGGGCTTTTCCGTCATCCCCGTATGGCCTGCCCGAAGGGCTACCACAGATTTCCCGGGTGCAGCCGAAATTTTTTGTGAGGGACGAGCAAAAAATTTTAGCGGCACCCGGGAAATCTGTGGTAGGTTCCACCAGGCCATACGGGGATGACGGAAAAGCCCCCGCCCTCGTCCTTCCGTCCATCCTTGGCGGCCTGCCCGCCGGCGAGGCGCTTTTCGCTTTTTCTTTTCGCGCTTTCAAGCTTTTCAAGCTTTTCGAGCTCTTCAAGATCTTGAGAAGCGAACGCTTCGCTCTCAAGCCGAACGCGCTGCGCGCTCTCAAGATCAAAAACCGGCTGGGGAGACCACCGATGGGGGGTGAAGGGCGTCGGTTCCCCCACCGCATGGCCTGGCGGAGCCAACCACAGATTTCCCGGGGTGCCGCTAAAACTTTTTGCTCGTTCCTCGCAAAAACTTTCGGCTGCACCCCGGGAAATCTGTGGTAGCCCTTCGGGCAGGCCATACGGTGGGGGAACCGAGGCCCTCCACTTGTAGCTGGAGCTACCGCGCGCTGCGCGCGCCCAAAAGCCGCGCTGCGCGCGTGAAGAACCGTGCTGAGCGCGCCGAGAGAGCGCCGAGTGCGTGTTGAGAGGGCAGCCCTGGCGGGCGGAGCCGTTAAGTGGTTCGGTGGATCGCGCCGTTGGTTTGGGTCAGGCGCTCGCCGCCGCCGCCCCACCGCAGCGCGATGATCTCCGCCGCGATGGACACCGCCGTCTCCTCCGGCGTGCGCGCGCCCAGGTCGAGGCCGATCGGCGACGACAGGCCGGCCAGCTCGCTCTCCGTCATCCCCGCTTCCCGCAGGCGCCGCATCCGGTCGTCGTGCGTCCGCCGCGAGCCCATCGCCCCGACGTAGCCGAGCTTGAGGCGCAGGGCGACCTCCAGCAGCGGCACGTCGAACTTCGGGTCGTGGGTCAGGACGGTGACCACCGTGCGTTCGTCCAGCCGGCCCGCCTCCGCCTGCGCTTGGAGGTACCGGTGGGGCCAGTCGACGACCACCTCGTCGGCCTCCGGGAAGCGGCTCTTGGTCGCGAAGACCGGTCGGGCGTCGCACACGGTCACCCGGTAGCCCAGGAACGTCCCCAGCCTCGCCACGGCGGCGGCGAAGTCGATCGCGCCGAAGACCAGCATCCTCGGCGGGGGTTCGAAGGAGTTGACGAAGACCGCCATGCCCTCGCCGCGGCGCTGGCCGTCCGGGCCGTAGTGCAGGGTCGCGCTGCGGCCGGTGGCGAGCAGGCCTCGGGCGTCGTCGGCGATGGCGTCCCGGGCGCGGGCCGAGGGGACGTCGCCGGAGACGCGGTCGGGCCAGACGACCAGGCGCCGGCCCACCCACTCGGGGTGCTCCACGACGGTCGCGACGGCCACCGGTTGCTCCGCGCGCACCGTCTCGACGACGTCCGGCAGCTCGGGGAAGGTCTCCCGCGACACCGCCTCCACGTACACGTCGATGATCCCGCCGCAGGTCAGGCCCACCGCGAATGCGTCGTCGTCGCTCACGCCGTACCGCTGCAACACGGGCGTGCCCCCGCGCACGACCTCCTGCGCCAGCTCGTACACCGCGCCCTCGACGCACCCGCCGGACACGCTGCCGACGACCGCGCCCTCCGGTCCGACCAGCATCGCCGCGCCGGGCGGCCGGGGGGCCGAGCTGAACGTGGCGACGACCGTGCCCACTCCGACCGTCTCCCCCGCCGCCACCCGACGGCCGAGTTCGACGAGCACATCACGCACCGCTTACCTCCTTGAGCAGGTGCCGCAGGGCGTCCAGGCTATGCCCGACGATCAACCGGTCGAGGCGCGGCAGCGCGCAGCGCGTGCGCGAACCCCACGAGCCCCGGCAGAGGGCTGGTCACCCTGCGATTGTGCTCCCGGACGACGGGGTGAGCACCTGCCGCCAAGGCCCGCTGGCGTCCTCCCGGTACTTGAGGACCGCGCCGAGCGTGGCCAGTGCGACCCAGAGGGCTTCCGCCCAATCCAAGGTCTCCGCGACACCGGGCGGTTCCGGCAGCTCCAGATGGCCACTTGGCGCGAGGTCGCTGGGGCACCTGGGAGGCACAGCGGTGTCCGCGACCCTGAGCGACCCGGGGAAGGTCCTGGTTCAACCCCGAGCGGATTCCCAGGGTGCGTCCCCGATGTGCCGCAAGCCGCTGACCAGCACCATTGAGCTATGACGAACGACGTGCTCAACCAGGCCACCGACAAGGTCAAGAAGCTCCGCCGCAGCCGGAACGACCGGATGGTCGCGGGTGTGTGCGGCGGCGTCTCCGAGCTCATCGGGGTGGACGCGGCGATCCTGCGGATCCTGCTGGTCGCCGCGACCCTCTTCGGGTTCGGCACCGGCGCGCTGCTCTACCTCGCGATGTGGATCCTCGTGCCGGAGAAGGAGGAGGCGGACCAGGCGTAGTGAGGCAGCGTCGGCCGGTGACGGGGGTCGCCGGCCGACCAGGGGGAACTAGCGGGGGTGGCCGGGCACACCGGGGAGCACCTGCCACGGGCGAGGACCGGAAAGGGGCCGGTACTCGACACCGAGGGCGTCCAGGCGCGGCAGGTGGTGCTCGGCCAGGCGGGAGCGGAACTCGTCGGGGTTCCGGGACCGGTCGGGGTCGGCGGACACGGGGGTCCACACGACCTCGGCGAAGGCGCACAACCGGGGGAAGGCGGCGTAGTCCAGCCGTCTCGGGGAATCGAGGTGCTCGGTCCACAGGTTCGCCTGTGCGCCGAGCACCTCGTCCGCTGCCGCCGGCTCGTAGGCGTAGACGTCCTCCCAGGTCAGGACGGTGCCGACGGGGATGGGTTCGTCCTCGCGGTCGGACTGGCGGTAGTCCAGGTACACGTGCTCCTCGGGGCACATCACGACGTCGTGGCCGCGACCCAACGCCGTCAGGCCGGGGTCCTCGCCGCGCCACGACGCGATCACCGTCCTGGTCGGCAGCGGTCCGACGCCGAGCACCTCGTCCCAGCCGAACGGCCGCCGGCCGCGCTGCGCCAGGTGCTGGGCGATCCGGCAGACGAACCGCCCGTCACCGCCTTCGGCCTCGTCACCGCCGAGCCCGACCACCTCGCTGGGGAAGACGTCCAGCAGCTCGTCGAACACCTGCCGGTAGAAGTCCACAGTGGACTCGTCGGCCTTGAGCACGTTGGGGTTCACGCCCCAGTCCGTCCACACGCCGCCGCCGCTGACGCCGAGCTCCGGGTAGGCCGCGATGGCCGCCTGGCTGTGGCCCGGGACGTCGATCTCGGGGACGACGGTGATGTGCCGCTGTGCCGCGTACGCGACGACTTCGCGCAGGTCGTCCTGGGTGTAGTAGCCGCCGTGCGGTCGGCCGGTCTGCCCGCCGCGCCGGCGGTCGCCGTAGCGGGAGGAGGGGCGCCAGCCGCCGACCTCGTGCAGGCGCGGGAACTTCTTCGACTCGAACCGCCAGCCCTGGTCGTCGGTCAGGTGCAGGTGCAGGACGTTGAGCTTGTGCACGGCCAGCAGGTCCACGTACCGGAGCAGGTCCGGTTTGGGCAGGAAGTGCCGGGCCACGTCGAGCATCAGGCCGCGCCACGCGAACCGGGGACGGTCCTCGACCACGCACACCGGCAGCGTCGGCGGTCCGCCGATGGGCGCGGCGCGGAAGGCGTCCGGGCCGCTGAGCTGGCGCAGCGTCTGCCGGGCGTAGAACTCGCCCGCCGCGTCGGCCGCTTCGACGGTGACACCTTCGAAACCGACGGTCAGGCGGTAGGACTCGGGCGGGCCGTCGTACGGCCGCACGTCCACCGTGCCGTCGAAGACGATCGAGCCCTCGCCCCGCGTGAACGACACCGGCTTGGGGATGATCACGATTTCACCGCTCCCGCGAGTCCCGCGACGAGTCGCCGCTGCACCACCACGAAGAAGACCAGCACCGGGACGGTCATCAGCGTGGACCCGGCCATGATCGCACCCCAGTCGTTCTGGTCGGGCTTGACGAACACCTGGAGCGCCAGCGGCAGCGTCTGGTTCTCCGCCGCCGAGATGATGAACGTCTTGGCGAACAGGAAGTCGTTCCACGCGTGGATGAACGACAACACGCTCGTCGCCACCAGACCCGGCGCGACCAGCGGGAACAGCACCTGCCACAGGAAGCGCACGCGCGAGGCCCCGTCGAGGGTCGCCGCCTCCTCCAGCTCCACCGGCACGGCCGCGACGAACCCGCGCAGCATCCAGATCGCGAACGGCAGGCTGAACGCCAGGTGCACCAGCACCAGCGAGCCGAGGTGGTTCAGGCCGAACGCCGGCGCCACGTCCCGCACCGACTGCATGACGAAGAACAGCGGGATGGTCAGCGCCTCGACCGGCACCATCTGCACCACCAGCAGCATCACCAGCAGGGTCGTGCGGCTGCGGAACCGGAACCGGGTCAGCGCGGTCGCGGCCAGGAACGAGATCAGCAGGCTCAGCAGCACCACGGCCAGCGCCACCACCAGGCTGTTCACCAGGTAGCGGCCGAAGCTCTGCACGGTCAGCGCGCGCACGAAGCTGTCGAACGTCGGGGTGAGCGTCCACGGCCGGGGGTTCGCGGAGATGACCTCGTCGGCCGGTTTGAGCGCGGTGAGCACCATCCAGTACAGCGGGAACGCCACCACGCCCGCGATGAGGACCGTGACGCCCTCGACGACCCCGCGCCTCACAGCTCCTCCCCCGACTTCCGCAGCGCCCGCAGGTACCCGAGGGTGATCAGCAGCAGCAACACGGTCATCACCACGCCGATGGTCGCGCCCAGCCCGTACTCGGAGGCGGCGAACGCCTGCTGGTAGGCGTAGACGTTGAGCACCAGGTTGCGCCCGGCGATGCCGCCGCCGTTGGTCATGATGTAGATCTGGGTGAACACCTTGAAGTCCCAGATGATCGACTGGATGGTCACGACGACCAGCAGCGGGCGCAGCAGCGGCAGGATCACCGAGCGGGCCGTGCGGAACGTCGACGCGCCGTCCAGGGCTGCCGCCTCCAGCACTTCGCCCGGGATCGACTTGATGCCCGCGTACAGGGTCACCATGACGAACGGGAACGAGCACCAGACGACCTCGGCGGCGACCAGGCCGAAGGCGGTCCACCGGTCGTAGGTCCAGGAGAACCCGGTGGTGCCGAGCAGTTCGTTGACGAAGCCGAAGTTGGCGTCGAACAGGAACAGCCAGATCGTCGAGCCGGCCACGGTCGGGGTCGCCCACGCGCCGAGGGCGGCCAGGAACAACGTCATCCGGGCCCACGTGCGCACGCGGGTGGCCAGGACGGCGAGCGCCGCGCCGACCAGCAGCGTGCCCACCACGCACACCGCCGCGAACCCGACCGTCTGGGCCAGGACGGTCCAGAACTTGGGGTCGCCCAGCAGGCGCGTGTAGTTGTCCAGGCCGAGGAAGACCAGCGGTGCGCCGCCGCTGACCTGCTCCTGGCCGTAGTCGAACAGCGAGATGAGCACGAGCTGGTAGATCGGGTAGCCCATGAGGCCGACCAGCACCAACAGCGCCGGGGCGAGGTAGGCGAAGGCGATCGGGCCGTCCGACTTGCGGCGCTTCCACCGCGGCGCGCGCGGCGCTTCGGGACGGGCCCGCGCCCCGGTCGCGGGGCGCGGGTCGAGGTGGACGTCGGTCATGAAGCGAACGCCGTGTTCATCGCGTCGGCCGCCTTCTTGGCGGCCACGTCGAGGTCGTTGCCCGCGGCGGCCACCTCCTGGAGGAGGGTCGGCAGCACGGCCTGGGCGTCGACCTTGGCCCAGTTCGGGGTGACCGGGACGAACTTGGTGCCCGCGTTCAGGGTCTTGATGAACGGCTCGACGGCGGGCTGCGACTCGGCGACGGCCTTCTGCACGTCGGCGAAGGTCGGCATGTTGCCCATCGCGTCGAACATCTTGCGCTGGTAGGTCTTGCCGCCGAGCAGCTGGACGAACTCCTTGGCCAGCGTCTTGCGCTCGCTGCCCTTCATCACGCCGAGCAGGTTGCCGCCGGCGAACGCGGGCGCGATGGACCCGGCCGTCTTGCCCGGCAGCGGCACGACCGCGTACTTGCCGGCGGCGCTGGAGGCGTCCACGGACTTGCGGTTGAAGTCGCCGCCGATGACCATCGCGGCCTTGCCCGCGCGGAACGCCTCGACGCTGGCGTCGCCGCCGTTGCCGGCGCACTGGGCGGGCGGGCAGATGTCGTCGGCGATCAGCTCGGTGTACTGGCGCAGGCCCGCCTTGGACTGGGGGCTGTCGATGGTGGAGACGTACTTGTCGCCGTCCTTGCGGGCGATGTCGCCGCCGTTGGCCCACACGAACGGCATGGCGCCGTAGGTGTACTTGCCGCCGGCGGAGATGCCGAGCAGGTCCGGTTTGGCCTCGCGGATCCGGCGGGCGGTCGGGGCGATCTCGTCGAGGGTCGCCGGGGGCTTGAGGCCGAGCTCGGTGAAGACGTCCGTGCGGTAGTAGAGGGCGCGGACGCCGACGTACCAGGGCAGGCCGTAGACCTTGCCGTCGACCTTGCCGGTGTCCAGGACGGCGGGCAGGAGGTCCTTGGCGTCGTTCCAGCCGGACAGGTCGAGCTCGGCGAACCCGCCGCCGGCCACGTAACCCGCGAGGTCGGTGTTGCCGAACTCGGCGACGTCCGGGGCGCTCTTGGGGTCGCTGAAGGCCGCTTTGAAGCGCTCGGCGCGGGTCTGGACCTGGATGTACTGGACGTCGACGGTGACGCCTTGGTGGGCGTTCTGGAACTCGGTCACCGCCTCCTTGACGACGTTCTCCTTGGGCCCCCGGTTGACCTCGTCGAACAGCCAGACGCGGAGCTGCCCGGTCTGCTGGTCCGCACCGGTCGCGGCCGGCCCGGACTGGACCGGCGCGCACCCCGTCATGGCGAGCACTGCGGCGACACCCGCCACCGCAGCCTTCGTGGCAACTCGCATCTCGACCCCTTGTTGCGTCACGTGCAACGGCTATTTCATGTGAAGCAACGGGGATGCTAGTGTCCGAATCGGCGACCGGTCTAGACCAGATTCACCCAGGTCCGGACGCTCTCGGCGGACAGCGGCGCGTCCCACCCGCCGGGCCGCACCGCGCTCCCGACGTGGAACGCCGTGACCCCGAGGGCCTTGAGCGGAGCGACGTGCTCCTGCTTGAGCCCACCGCCGACCAGCAGCCGGAGGTGCTGTTGGCGCTGGGCGAGGGTTTCCAGGACCCCCGTGCCCTCCGCCACCCCCTTCGGCGAGCCCGCGGCGAGGACGGTGTCGCACCCGAGCCCGGCCACCACGTCCCAGGACCGGACGGGGTCGGCGGAGTTGTCGAGGGCGCGGTGGAAGGTCCAGGCACACCCGTCGATCTCGGCGAGCACGGCCCGACAGGCGGCTTCGTCGATCTCGTGCCGGGCGTCGAGGAACCCCAGCACGAACTCGGTCGCACCCGCCTCCCGCGCTCCGGCGGCGGCACGACGAAGCCCGTCGAGGTCGCCCGGGGCGAACCCGGCGGCGTCGCGGAGCATGACCCGGACGGGCAGGTCGGTCGCGGCGAGCACGCTCCTGATCAGGGAGGGCGGCGGGGTGAGGCCGTCGGCGGCCATGTCGGTGACGAGCTCCAGCCGGTGCGCTCCCCCGGCTTGGGCGGCGTGGGCATCGGCGGCATCGAGTGCAATGACCTCAAGCATGGTCTAGACCATAACGGCCGTCACGGGCATCCGACCCGGCCGTTTGTCGGGCGGCGGCGGCACAGCGGCGGCGCGGTGGTTTGTGCTGTGGGCGAAGTCGGGGGCGGCGGCCACCGGACCCGTTGTGCGATGGGGGCATGTCGATCGCCCATCTCAGCGACCCGCACTTGCGCACCGATGCCGTCTCGGCCGGCCCCGCGGAAGCCCTCCACCGGGCACTCGGAACGGTCCTCGCCATCGATCCCCGGCCGGACTGCGTGGTGATCACGGGCGACCTGTCGGAGTACCGCCACGACGCCTACGCCCAACTGGCCGGACTGCTCGACGGCTACCCGATCCCGGTCCACCTCGTGATGGGCAACCACGACGACGCCTCGGCCCTGACCCGCGTCTTCGGCGGCACACCGTTCCTCGGCGGCACCCACGAGACCCGGTACGTCGTCGACCACGAGACCTTCAGCGTCGTCGTGCTCGACTCGTGGCGGCCCGACAGCCCGGGCGGGTTGCTCGGCTCCGAGCAGTTGAGCTGGTTGGACGACGTCATCGTCCAGCGCGACAGGCCGGTGGTCGTGGCGTTGCACCACCCGCCGGTGGACGTCGGCATCCCGTTCCTCGACGGCATGAAGCTCGAGGACGGTGACCGGCTCGCCGAAGTGCTGCGGAGGCACCCCCGCGTGGTGCGGGTGTTGGCCGGGCACGTGCACCGGGTGGTGAGCGCGCCGTTCGCCGGCACGCTCGTGTGCACCGCGCCCAGCACCCACCGGCAGAGCACGCTCGCTCTCCGGCCGGCGCAGCCGATGGGGTACCTGCACGAGCCGGCCGCGTTCCTGTTGCACGCCGGGGTTCGGCCGGAGCACTGGGTCACGCACGTGGTGCCGGTCGGGGCGCTGGTCGGTGGGTGGCGGGGGTCGCCGCCGCGGGCTACAACATGATCGTCGGCGTGACCACCGTGCGGCCCGGTTCGCCGCGGGAGTTCACCAGGTGCACCACGATCTGCGTGGTGCCCGCGGGCACGTCCGACAGCACGAAGCGGCCGCCGTCGTCGGCCTTCGTCGTGCTCGACTCGTGCTCGGCCACCCGCACCTCGACGGTGTGCTCGCCCGCGGGCACGAGCCAGCCGTCGATGCGGTGGCGTGCGCCCGTCGAGGTGAAGTTCACCATCAGGGTCAGGTTGTCGACCGTGAACGTGATGGTGCCCGGGTTGCCGCCGCGGACGCCCGCGAACGACCCCGCCCGCTCCCAGCGGGCCACCTCCACGTCCAGGTTCTCCAGGGCCACCGCGAACTGGATGCGTTCGACCAGCCCCGCCGGCGGCGCGTCCAGCTCGTACACCAACCGGTTCAGCTCGGTGAGGACAGCGGTGTCCTCATGGCCTCTGCGGTCATCGCGCGGGTCGATGTCGTTCACCGCGATCCTCCTTCCGCGTCAAGATGTGCGCGCAACGTCGTCAAGCACCGGCCCCTGGTCGGACCGATGCTCCCGCGTGGCATGGACAGTGCTTCGGCGACCGCGCGGTACTCCGCCCGCCCGGCCAGCACGGTGAGTCGCAGCAGTTCCTGGCACTTCTGCGACAAGCGGCCGAAGGCCCGCCACAACCGGTGGTCCCGGTCGTCTACCAGGGCGGCGTCCTCGGGCAGCCCGTATTCGCTCTCCAACTGCTCCGCCAGCTCGTCGGACAGCGCCGCTTCCCGACGACTGGGGGTCCAGGTGCGCTGGGCCTCCCGCCGCGTCGCCACGACGAGCCACCCCGCCAGCGCGCGGGGTTCGACCAACCGGTCCAGGTGGCGCAGCAGGGCCAACCACACCGTCTGCACCACGTCCTCCGCGGTGCTGCGGTCCAGGCCGTGTCCGCGCGCGACGTGCCACACGAGCGGCGTCAGGTCCGCGACCAGCACGTCCAGCGCCCTGCGGTCACCGTCGCGGGCGGCGACGACGCAGGCGGCGTGCCGGTCCGTCCCGTCCAGACCTTCCCAAGGTGGCCGCTCACCAGCCGTGCGCAGCTCTCCCACGGTCGTCACCTCCTCCTCGACATCCCCCAGCCGGAGCTGATCGTTCCACGTCACGGGTGTCGGCGGTCCGCGATGCCCCCCTCGCACCGCGGACCGCCCTTCACCACGGGCGGCGTCCGGTCGGCACCCCTCGAAGCCGACCGTGCTCGCCACCCCCCTCCCCCGAGTGGTCAATGCGACGGCCGGCGGCCGTCTGCCGCCTGCTCGTCTGGCGCGTGCTCCATGCGTTCCTCCGGGGTCGAGGTGCGGTCATCAGATAAGGAGTGAGTAGTTCTACGGTGGATACACAGCCTGTCGTTAACAGTTCACGGTTAGCGAACCGATCATGGGTTCTCGCAGGTGGATGGCACACTTCCGGGCATGTCCACACGCCGGGTACGGGTCGTCCACGAGGGCGCCCGGGTGACACCGCTCGAACTGTTCTTCGACCTGGTGTTCGTCTACGCGATCACCCAGGTGACGCAGCTGATGGCCGCCGACCCCACGGTCCGCGGCGTGGTGCGCGGCATGCTGCTGCTCGCCCTGCTCTGGTGGTGCTGGTGCGCGTACTCGTGGCTGGGCAACCGCGTCCACGCCGACGACGACGGCGCGCGGATCGTGCTGTTCTCGGCGATGGCCGTGATGCTGGTGGCGTCGGTGACCATCCCGGAGGCGTTCGACGACCTGCCCGGCGGCCTGCCCGGACCGCTGGTGTTCGCCGGCTGCTACCTGTTCGTGCGGGTGCTGCACCTGGTCTCGTACTGGCGGTTCTCGGCCGGTGACGCGGCCCTGCGCAAGCAGCTGGCGGTGACGTGCCTGCCGATGCTGTCCGGCACGGTGGTGCTGGTGACGGCGTCGTTCACGTCGGGCCTGACGCAGACGCTGCTGTGGGCGCTGGCGCTGGCCGTCGACTACGGCGGGGTGCTGCTGACCGGGGTGTCCGGGTGGCGGGTGCACTCGGCCGTGCACTTCGCCGAGCGGTACGCGCTGATCGTGCTCATCGCGCTGGGCGAGTCGATCGTGGCGGTGGGGGCGGGGGTCGCGGACCTGCCGGTGTCGTGGTCGATCGTGTTCGGGATCGTGTGCGGCCTGGTCATCGCGGCGGCGCTGTGGTGGGCGTACTTCGACGTCGTGGCCCCGGTCGCGGAGCAGGTGCTGCACTCGGCTTCCGGCGCCCGACGGGCCGCGTTGGGGCGCGACTCGTTCACCTACCTGCACCTGCCGATGATCGCGGGGATCATCCTGCTGGCGCTGGGGTTGAAGAAGACCATGAACTACCTGGGCGGGGCCGACGGGCACACGCCCGGAGAGCACTTGCACGGGGTGGGGCCGTACGCGCTGTACGGGGGTGTGCTGCTGTACGTGCTGGGGCACATCGGGTTCCGGCTGCGGAACCTGGGGACGGTGAACAAGGTGCGGGCGGCGGTGGCCCTCGTGCTGGTGGCCCTGACGCCGGTGGCGCTGCTGGTGCCGGCGTGGGCGGCTTTGGGGATCTTGACGGGGACTTGCGTGCTGTGGATCGCCGTGGAGGTGCGGGTGTACGGCGGGGCGCGTCGGGAGATCCGCGACCGGGTCCACGCACCGGCTGAGCACTGAGGACGGGCTTCACTCGATCGTGTGACATGTCGGATTTGGCACCGATCGGCGGGTCGCGCGTCCCGTGAAGTGGAGGAATCGCGGGGGGACGGGCCGGGCTCGGGCTTGCGGAGGGCGGGCGGCGGCGGGCGGACAGCGCGGGCCGGGCGGCGCGGGCGGGCGGCGGCGGCGCGGGCGAGGAGCGGCGCGGGCGAGGAGCGGCGGCGCGCGGGCAGCGCGACCGGGCGGCGCGGGCGGAGGGCGGCGGCGCGCGGGCAGCGCGGGCGGGCGGCGGCGCGCGGGCGGGGGGCGGCGCGCGGGCGGGGGGCGGCGGCGCGGCGGCAGAGGCAGCGGGTGGCGCGGGCGGAGGGCGGCGGCGCGGGCGTGGCGGCGGCGGGGCCGAGGGTGGGTGTGGGCCGGCGGGTGGGGCGGGTGGGGAAGGCGAAGGGCCCGGTCCGTGGGGACCGGGCCCTTCGTGAGTGCCGTGGAGCTTGGCGCTGGGCTCAGAAGTCCATGCCGCCCGCGTCCGGCACGGCCGGCGCACCGGAGGACTTCTCCGGCTTGTCGGCCACGACGGCCTCGGTGGTCAGGAACAGCGCGGCGATGGAGGCCGCGTTCTGCAGGGCCGAGCGGGTGACCTTGGTCGGGTCCGGGACGCCGGCCGCGAGCAGGTCCTCGTACACGCCGGTCGCGGCGTTGAGGCCGTGGCCGACGGGCAGGCCCTTGACCTTCTCCACCACGACGCCGCCCTCGAGGCCGGCGTTGACGGCGATCTGCTTGAGCGGAGCCTCGACGGCGACCTTGACGATGTTGGCGCCAGTGGCCTCGTCGCCCTCCAGCTTCAGGCCCGCGAAGGCGGCCTCGGCGGCCTGCAGCAGCGCGACGCCACCACCGGCGACGATGCCCTCCTCGACGGCGGCCTTGGCGTTGCGGACCGCGTCCTCGATGCGGTGCTTGCGCTCCTTCAGCTCGACCTCGGTCGCCGCGCCGGCCTTGATGACCGCCACGCCGCCGGCGAGCTTCGCCAGGCGCTCCTGGAGCTTCTCGCGGTCGTAGTCGGAGTCCGACTTCTCGATCTCGGCCCGGATCTGGTTGACGCGGCCCTGGATCTGCTCGGCGTCACCCGCGCCCTCGACGACCGTGGTCTCGTCCTTGGTCACGACGACCTTGCGGGCCTTGCCCAGCAGGGACAGGTCGGCGTTCTCCAGCTTGAGGCCGACGTCCTCGGTGATGACCTGGCCGCCGGTCAGGATCGCGATGTCCTGCAGGATGGCCTTGCGGCGGTCGCCGAAGCCCGGGGCCTTGACGGCGACGGACTTGAAGGTGCCGCGGATCTTGTTGACCACCAGGGTCGCCAGGGCCTCGCCCTCGACGTCCTCGGAGATGATCAGCAGCGGCTTGCCGGACTGCATGACCTTCTCCAGCAGCGGGAGCAGGTCCTTGACCGACGAGATCTTGGAGCCGTAGAGCAGGATGTACGGGTCCTCGAGGACCGCTTCCTGGCGCTCCGGGTCGGTGACGAAGTAGCCCGAGATGTAGCCCTTGTCGAACCGCATGCCCTCGGTCAGCTCGAGCTCGAGGCCGAGCGCGTTGCTCTCCTCGACCGTGATGACGCCTTCCTTGCCGACCTTGTCCATGGCCTCGGCGATCAGCTCGCCGATGGTCGAGTCGCCCGCGGAGATGGACGCCGTGGCGGCGATCTGCTCCTTGGTCTCGACCTCCTTGGCGGTCTTGAGCAGCTGCTCGGTCACGGCCTCGACGGCCTGCTCGATGCCGCGCTTGAGGCCCAGCGGGTTGGCGCCGGCGGCCACGTTGCGCAGGCCCTCGCGGACCAGCGCCTGGGCGAGCACCGTGGCGGTCGTCGTGCCGTCACCGGCGACGTCGTCGGTCTTCTTCGCCACTTCCTTGACGAGCTCGGCCCCGATCTTCTCCCACGGGTCCTCGAGCTCGATCTCCTTGGCGATCGAGACGCCGTCGTTGGTGATGGTCGGCGCGCCCCACTTCTTCTCGAGCACGACGTTGCGGCCCTTCGGGCCCAGCGTCACCTTGACGGCGTCGGCGAGGGTGTTCATGCCACGCTCGAGACCGCGGCGGGCGTCCTCGTCGAACGCGATCATCTTGGCCATTGCGGTGTGTTCCTCCGCCTATAAACGACTTATGGGGCCACTGCGGACAGGTGCCCGCAGCGGAACACGGTGCTTGGCCAGGCTCGGTGCCCGCGACGGACGACCCACCCGCGTAACGGGTGCGCCTCACCGTCCCAGCCTGCGTGCTGGCACTCAGGTGGTCCGAGTGCCAGCACCGTGTTTAGCACTCGACGGCGGCGAGTGCAAGAACCCCAGGTCAGCGCGGCGTGGCTCAGCGGGACGTCTTGACCGGAACGCTCGTCGGCAGCGGCTTGGAGCTGCTCTTGTTCCCGCCCACGTCGATGGACTGGCCGGAGCTGGTGGACGCGGGCGGCCGCGGCGGCTCGTCCTTGGGCGTCAGGATCAGCACGACGATGATGATCGCGATGATCGCCACCACACCGGCGACCACGGGCGCGACCCACGCGGGCCGTTCCTTCTTGGTCGAGGTGAACGCCGAGGCGCCGCCCATCTGGGTCGGTGGGCGCAGGCGGACCGGGTCGGCGAGGTAGCCGGGCTGGTTCGCGAAGCCCTGCGGACCCTGCGGCCCCTGCGCCGGCGGCTGCTGCGCGGGCATCCCGCCCGACGGGGGTCCGACGACCGGGGTCGGGGCGGAGGCGGGCGCGTCGACGCGGCGGGGCGGGCTGGTCACGGTCGCCGCGCCGCCCAGGGCGGTGCGGACGGCGGAGATCAGCTCCTGGCACGACCCGAAGCGCTGGTTGGGGTCCTTGGCGGTGCCCTTGCGCAGGGCGTCGTCGATGCCCGGCGGCAGGGCGACCAGCGAGGTCACCGCCGGGATCTCCTGCCCGAGGTGGCCCTGGATGACGTCCTGCACGCCGCCCTGGAACGGGGGCCGCCCGGTCAGGCAGGCGAACACCATGCAGGCCAGGGCGTACTGGTCGGTGCGGCCGTCGAGGGGTTCTCCGCGCAGGTGCTCGGGCGCGGCGTAGGTCGGGGAGCCGAGGAAGTCGCCGGTGCGGGTGCGGTGGCCGGTGGCGCCGCGCCGGGTCAGGCCGAAGTCGGCGAGGTAGACGTGCTCGCGCACGGCTTCCTTGGTGGTGACCAGCACGTTCGCCGGTTTGACGTCGAGGTGGACCAGGCCCTTGCCGTGCAGCATGTCCAGCGCTTCGGCGACCTGGCCGAGCAGCGTGAGCGTGCGGGCGGGCGAGAGGGGGCCGTCCTTGATGTGGGAGGCCAGGTCCTGGCCGTCGACCAGCCGCATCGCGATGTAGAGCAGGCCGTCGACCTCGTCGAAGTCGTACAGCGGCACGATGTTGGCGTGGTCGATCGCCGAGGTGTTGCGGGCCTCGTCCACGAACCGCTCGCGGAACTCCGCGTCGGCGGTCAGGTGCTCGCCGATGACCTTCAGCGCGACCTTGCGGCCGAGCCGGACGTCCGTGGCCTTGTAGGTCACGCTCATGCCACCGCGGCCGAGCACCCCGTCGATCCGGTAGTGGCCCAGCCGTCGCCCAGACAGGTCCTCCGACACGCGAGGCAGCCTAACGTCCGGCCGAACGGGCGTGTGGGCGGTTCGGCGTAAGTCCGATCACGACCCGGCTGACCGCGGCACGGCTGATCACGACCCGCGGGGTCGCGGTGAACGGCCCGACCCGCCGCGGGGCGGGCCGGGCGGGGTTCACGATGCCTTCCGGACGTCCGCCGCCTGGCTGCGGCCGTCCCGGCCCGCCTGGATCTCGAACTCCACGCGGTCGCCCTCGGCCAACGTGCGGAAGCCTTCCATTTGGATCGCCGAGTAGTGCACGAAGACATCGGGCCCGCCGTCGGCGGCGATGAAGCCGTACCCCTTCTCCGAGTTGAACCACTTGACCGTGCCGACAGCCAAGACGTCCTCCTTCGAGAAATACCTGAGCAAACCGCCACGCTAGAGGCACGAGGGGGTTCGCCGATACCTCCTTATGGAGTCATGCGCGCACGCTGAATCCGTTGTCGCGCAACCAAGTGACGAGTCCGCGCGGGCTGTGCGTCCGGGTCAGGACCAGGCCGGGGCCGGCGAAGTCGAACACGAGCCCGTCGCCGGTGCGGACCGATTGCGGCACGTCCGGGGTGAGGGCGCGCAGGCGGCACTGGAGGGTGTCGGCGAACCCGACGACGTGCCCCGCGTCGAGGGTGACCAGTTCGCCCGCGGCGAGGGTGACCACGTCGAGGGTGCCGTAGCAGCTGAGCACGACCGAGCCGGTCCCGCGGAAGTGCGACAGGAAGCCGCTGTCGCCGCCGTGCAGGGCGCGCACCGGCGGCGCGGCCGGGTCCAGGGCGACGGTGACCGCGCTCGCGAGCCACGTGTTGCGGGCGACGCACCAGCCGACGGTGCCGTCGAGCTCGAGCACGTGCAGGTCACCGGGCAGCGGGGGCGCGACGTCGACCCACCCGCCCTCGGGCCCGGCGGTGCACAGGGCGGCCTTGACGCCGGGCGCCTTGCCCCTGGTGTCCACGGTGATGCCGTAGCTGGTCGCGACCACCGACGACCGTTCGACGAGCACCGGCTCGGCGGGTGCGAGCACCAGCCTGGCCACCCCGAAGGTCGGTGTGTGTCGCGTGCGGACCTGCACCGGACTTCTCCCCCCTCGCTGCCTGCCGGCGATCATGCGGCCGGTCGGAGCAGTCTCGCACGCGCGCGGCAGGATGGTGGTCGTGTCGAAGCCCTTGACGTCGGTGGCCGACCACCGCGCCCGCGTGGCGGGCCTGGTCGGTGTGATGCCCGTGGTGGACCTGCCCGTCGCGGACTGCCTGGGCCTGGTGCTGGCCGCCGACCTGGTGGCGCCGATCCCGCTGCCGCCGTTCGACAACTCGGCGATGGACGGGTACGCGGTGCGCGCGGCGGACCTCGCCTCGGTGCCGGTGGTGCTTCCCGTGGCCGACGACATCCCGGCCGGGAAGACCTCGCTGGTGCCGCTGGAGCCGGGCACCGCGCAGCGGATCATGACCGGGGCGCCGGTGCCTCCGGGCGCGGACGCCGTGGTGCAGGTCGAGTGGACCGACGGCGGGACGTCGACCGTGCGGGTGGACCGGGGTGTCGCGGTCGGGCAGAACGTGCGGCTGGCGGCCGACGACGTGGCCGCGGGCGCGACCGTGCTGACCGCGGGCACGCCGCTGGGTCCGGCGCAGCTGGGGTTGGCGGCGGCGCTGGGGTTCGCCGTGCTGCCGGTGCGGCGGCGGCCCCGCGTGCTGGTGCTGTCGACCGGGTCGGAGCTGGTGTCGCCGGGGACCGAGCTGCTGCCGGGGCAGATCTACGAGTCCAACGGCGTGATGCTGGCGGCGGCCGTCCGGGAGGCGGGCGGCGAGGCGGAGCTGCTGCGGTTCGTGCCCGACGACGTGGCCGCCTTCCACGCGGCGGTCGGGGCGCGGCTGGCCGAGTTCGACCTGCTGCTGACCTCGGGCGGGGTGAGCGCGGGCGCGTACGAGGTGGTCAAGGACGCCTTCACCGGGCGGGGCGTGGAGTTCACGAAGGTCGCGATGCAGCCGGGCGGGCCGCAGGGCGCGGGCCGCTACCAGGGGGTGGCGGTGGCGACGCTGCCCGGCAACCCGGTGAGCGCGCAGGTGTCGTTCGAGGTGTTCGTCCGGCCCGCGCTGCGGGCGGCGCTGGGGTTCGCGCAGGTCGAGCGGCCGACCGCCCTGGCCCGGCTGAGCGCCGGCCTGACGTCGCCGGCGGGGCGCACCCAGTTCCGGCGCGGCAAGTACGACCCGGTGTCCGGGCAGGTCGTCACGCCCGTGGGCGGGCCGGGGTCGCACCTGCTGTCGGCGCTGGCGGTCAGCGACTGCCTGATCGAGGTGCCCGAGGACGTGACCGAGCTGGCCGAGGGTGCCGAGGTGCTCGTCCGGTTCTTGTGAGAAACCGGTTCGGGCAGTTGTGGGAAACCGGTTCGGAAAAGCAGCCTGATCTGCGAGGATTCCGCGCGCAGTTCCCACCTCCGGGGGTCCGTGGGGACGGTTCCTGACGGGTTTTGCGGAAAGGTGGGGGGATGGCGCGCTCGATCCTGGCCGTGGCCATGCTGGTCGGTTTCTTCGTGCTCGTGCTCGGGTTGACGGTGGGGCTGGGCGCGGTCGCCGTGATCGCGATGACCACCGGGCACTTCGGCGTCGGCGCGATCAAGGTCGCCGTGATCGCGGGCGGCATCGCGCTCGCGGTCGCCGGCGCGGTCTACAAGGCGCTCAAGCAGCGCGCGGAGCCCGAGGGCGTGCCGCTGACCCGGGCCGAACAGCCCGAGCTGTGGCGGGTGGTGGACGAGCTGGCGGTGATCGCCGGCACCCGTGCGCCCGACGACATCCGGCTGGTGCCCGAGGTCAACGCGGCGGTGTGGGAGAAGGCGGGCCTGCTGGGGCTGCGGCCCGGTCCGCGGTACCTGATGATCGGCCTGCCGCTGCTGGCCGGGCTGACCGTCGGCGA
Organism: Saccharothrix variisporea; assembly: GCF_003634995.1. Lineage (GTDB taxonomy): Bacteria > Actinomycetota > Actinomycetes > Mycobacteriales > Pseudonocardiaceae > Actinosynnema > Actinosynnema variisporeum. Next base: position 4,804,218 of record NZ_RBXR01000001.1, read on the forward strand.
GCTGCGGTCCGTGCTGGCGCACGAGCTGGGCCACTACGGCGGCGGGCACACCAAGCTGTCGGCGCTGACCTACCGCGCCAAGAACGCCCTGGCGCACACCGTGGACAACCTGGGCGACACGATGCTCCAGCGCCCGCTGGCCGCGTACGCCCGCCTCTACGCGCGGGTCGCGGCGTCGGTGAACCGGCGGCAGGAGCTGGACGCCGACGCCGCCTCGGTGGCCGCGGCGGGCCGGGCGACCGCCCAGTCCGCGCTGCGCAAGATCCTCTCGCTGGACGCGGCTTGGGACGCCTACCACGAGGACTACGTGTCGCTGGCGCCGGCGGCCGAGCGCACGCCGCAGGTGCTGGCCGGGTTCCGGTCCTTCCTGGGCGACCCGAGGCGGTCGGCCGAGCTGGTGCGGGTGGCGGACAAGCTGCTGGACGAGCAGCCGGCGTCGGTGTTCGACAGCCACCCGCCGATCCGGGAGCGGATCGCGGTGATGGAGGCGCTGCCGTCACCGGACGTCCCCACGGCCGAAGCGCCGGCGTGGTCGCTGGTCACGGGCTTGTCGGAGCTGGAGCGGGGCATGATCCGGGACGACCTGGGGCCGGTCGCGGACTGGCCGGAGATCGTGCAGCGCGCGGGCGCGGCGCACGTGGCGCACTTCGCCGGGCTTCTGGTCGAGGCGGGCAAGCAGAGCGGGTTCGCGCCCGCCGGGACGCTCGACGAGTTGCTGACCGGGTTGGAGCAGGGTCGGCTGGGTGTGCTCGCCCCGCACGTGCTCAGCGACTCGGTGCCACCGCAGGAGCGGGACCGCGCTCTGGTCGAGGTCGTGACCCAGTTGCTGGGCGCGGTGCTGCTGGACGAGCTGGTGCGGTCCGGGCGGGCGTCGTTCCGGCTCGACTGGGGCGGGCCGTGGCGGGTCGTGCTGGCGGACGGGACGACCGTGGACGCACCCGAAGTGGTCGCACCGGCCGTTCAAGATCCGACGAACGTGTCGCAGGTGCGCGAACGGGTGAGCGCGTTGTGTGACAGAGCGCTCACGCGCTGACGTTGAGTACGCCATGTGACCCGGATTACACTCGACGCATACTCGTCCGGTTGTGCGCGTGCGTTCGTCGGGGGACGCACGGGCACGCCGGACGGGGCCGGGTGCCGCCGGCGTAGCGTGTGGCCGGTCGAATGACACGTGCCCCGACCCGGAAGAGCCATGACCGTCGAACGCGACAACAACAGTGGTGCCGTTTCCCACTTCCTCGACCTCGCCAAGGGGATCGTCCCCCCGATGAACCCCGCGGGTCGCCCGTTCGTGCTGGGTGCGGCCGTCGCCACCCTCCTGCTGCGCCGCTTCTCCAAGCGCGCGGGTGTCGTCGGCGCCCTGCTGACCGCCTGGGTGGCGTGGTTCTTCCGCGAGCCCAAGCGCACCACGCCCACCCGCCCCGGCATCGCCGTGGCGCCCGCCGACGGGACGGTGTCGCACGTCGTCGAGGCCGTGCCGCCCGCCGAGCTCGGCCTGGGCGAGGTCCCGATGACGCGGATCAGCGTGTTCCTGTCGGTGTTCGACGTGCACGTCCAGCGCGTGCCCGTGTCCGGCACCATCAAGCAGGTGTCCTACCGGCCCGGCAAGTTCCTGTCCGCCGACCTGGACAAGGCCAGCGAGGACAACGAGCGCAACACCGTGTGGCTGCGGTCCTTCGACGGCCACGACGTCGTGGTCGTGCAGATCGCCGGCCTGGTGGCGCGGCGGATCGTGTGCCACGTCGGCGAAGGCGACAAGGTCGCGGTGGGCCAGACCTACGGCCTGATCCGGTTCGGTTCGCGCGTCGACCTCTACGTGCCGGCGGGCAGCCGGGTGCTGGTCGAGGCGGGCCAGAAGACCATCGGCGGCGAGACCGTGCTCGCCGAGCTCCCGGAGGGCTGAGCAGCATGGCTCCCAGCGGCCCCGGGGTCCGGCTGCTGCCCAACGCCATCACCGTGTTGGCGATGTGCGCGGGCCTGTCGGCGGTGTACTTCGCCATCAACGGGTTCTACGGCGCGGCCATCGCGTCCATCGCCATGGCGGCGGTGTTCGACGGGCTCGACGGCCGGATCGCCCGCCTGCTGGACGCCACCAGCAAGATGGGCGCCGAGCTGGACTCGCTGGCCGACGCCATCTCCTTCGGCGTCGCGCCCGCGCTGGTCGTCTTCGTGTGGCGGTTCGACACCAGCCGCGAGGGCTGGGTCGTGGCACTGATCTTCGCGGTGTGCATGGTGCTGCGCCTGGCGCGGTTCAACACCCTGCTGGAGGTCGAGCAGCCGCCGTTCGCGAAGGAGTTCTTCGTCGGCGTGCCCGCGCCCGCGGGCGGGTTGCTGCTGCTGCTGCCGCTGATCCTGGACGAGCAGTTCCGCCGGCCGGGGTGGTGGTCGGAGCCGTGGGTGGTCGGGCTGTGGACGGTCGCGGTGGCGTTGCTGCTGGTCAGCCGGATCCCGACGCTGTCGGTGAAGACGATCAAGGTCCCGCCGCGGGCCGTCGCGCCGCTGCTGGTGGGCGTGGCGTTGTTGGCGGCGGCGATCATCACGTTCCCGTTGGTGGCGTTGATCGCGGCTTCGCTGTTGTACCTGGCGCACCTGCCGTACTCGGTGCGGCGGTACCGGTGGTTGGCCAAGCACCCGGAGGCCTGGTCGGTGCCGGCGGCGGACCGGCGGGCGATCAAGCGGGCGCACGGGGTGGCGGCTCGGCGGTTGGGGTTGCGGCAGCCGTTGGGCGGGCGGGTCGCGGGCGCGGCCATGCGGGCTGTGCGGCGGCCTCGTCGGGGGGTTGACCCGGCTCGGGTGGCGGCTGAGGCGAACGGCGCGCCCGGCGTGCCCGGGGTGGCTGCCGGACCGGGCGGCTCGGGCGGCGGGAAGCGCCGGGGCTGGCGGCAGATCGGGCTTCGGCGGCACCACCGGTCCTGAGGCGGCGGTCCTGGGGCGGCGGTCGTGAGGCGGCGGTCGTGAGGCGGCGGTCGTGAGGCGGCGGTCCTGAGGCGGCGGTCGTCGCGCGGGGTACGGCTTAGGCTCTTGGCGTGATCACGTTGACGGCTCGCCTGTCCCCCTCGGCCCTCGACACCCGGCGTGGCGTGGTGCGGTTGCACCGTGAAGTGCTGGACGCCCTGGGGTTGCGGGCCTGGGACGCCGTCAAGCTGACCGGCGCCCGCGTGTCCGCCGCGTTGGCCGCCGCCGGCGACGGGCCGCCCGGGGTGGTGTTCGTGGACGACGTCACCTTGTCCAACCTCGGGGTCGTCGAAGGGGCCGAGGTCGTGGTGGCGCCGGTCGAGGTGGCCGGGGCTCGGGTGGTGACGGTGGCCGGGTCGCGGTTGGCCAGTACGTCGTTGACGCCCGAGACGTTGCGGATGGCGTTGACCGGCAAGGTGCTCACCGTGGGCGACGCCGTCTCGCTGCTGCCCCAAGACCTGGCTCCGCCGCCCGGTGTGGACGTGAGCGAGACGCGGCGGAAGTTGTCCCGCGCGATCGGCATGACGTGGACGAACGAGCTGCTGACCATCACGTCCGTCGAGCCCGCCGGAGTGGTGGCGGTGCAGCCGTCGACGGTCGTGGGATGGCGGGACGGGGCTCGGACGGGTGATCCCGCGCCACCGAAGAGTGTTCCGGCACCAGTGGTGGTGGACGCCGTGCCGGTGGCCGACCTGGTGGGGCAGCACGACGCCGCTCGGCGGCTCACCGAGTGGTTGGAGATCACCTTCCAGCACCCCGAGCTGCTGACGCGGCTGGGCGCGGCACCTCGGCTCGCGGCGCTGGTCAGCGGGCCGGAAGGGGTCGGCAAGGCGACGCTGGTGCGGGCGGTCGCGCAGGGGGTCGGGGCGGCCGTTGTGGAGGTCGCCGCGCCGAGCATCGCGGTGTTGGAGGCCAACGACACGGTGGCGCGGCTGAACCAGGCGTTGGCGTCGGCCGGGTCGCCCGTGGTGTTGCTGCTGACCGACGTCGAGGCGCTGTTGCCGGCCGCGGACCCGCCGCCGGTGGCGACGGTCGTGCTGGACGCGTTGCGGGAGGCGGTTCGGCGGCCGGGGTTCGCGCTGGTCGTGACCAGTGCGCATCCCGAGGCGGTGGACCCCCGGCTGCGGGTGCCCGAGTTGGTGGACCGGGAGTTGGTGCTGCCGCTGCCGGACGGTGTCGGGCGGACCGAGTTGCTGCGGGTGCTGCTGCGGGACGTGCCGCTGGACCCCGACGTGGACCTCGGGGTGGTCGCGGACCGGACGCCCGGGTTCGTCGCGGCGGACCTGGTGGCGTTGCGGCGGGAGGCCGCGGTGCGGTCGGCGTTGCGGCAGCGGGACGTCGCCGAGCCGCACGTGGCGCAGCAGGACCTGTTGGGCGCGTTGGAGACCGTGCGGCCGATCTCGATGTCCACTTCGGACACCCTGCGCACCGGCGGGCTGACGTTGGACGACGTCGGCGACATGACCGAGGTCAAGCAGGCGCTCACCGAGGCGGCGCTGTGGCCGTTGCAGTACCCGGACTCGTTCGCGCGCCTGGGTGTCGCGCCGCCGCGCGGGCTGCTGCTGTACGGGCCGCCGGGGTGCGGGAAGACGTTCCTGGTGCGGGCGCTGGCGGGCAGCGGGCGGTTGAACGTGCTGTCGGTCAAGGGCGCGGAGCTGATGGACAAGTTCGTCGGCGAGTCCGAGCGGGCGGTGCGGGAGCTGTTCCGGCGTGCCGCCGAGGCCGCGCCGGCGCTGGTGTTCCTGGACGAGGTGGACGCGCTGGCGCCGCGCCGGGGCCAGTCGTCGGACTCGGGCGTGGGCGACCGGGTGGTCGCGGCGCTGCTGACCGAACTGGACGGGGTCGAGCCGCTGCGGGACGTCGTGGTGCTGGGCGCGACGAACCGGCCGGAGCTGATCGACCCGGCACTGCTGCGGCCGGGCCGGTTGGAGCGCCTGGTGTACGTGCCACCGCCGGACGCCGCCGCGCGGGCCGAGATCCTGCGCGCGGCGTCGCGGAACACGCCGCTGGCGGCCGATGTCGACTTGTCGGCACTGGCGGAGGAGTTGGACGGGTACTCGGCGGCGGACTGCGCGGCGCTGGTGCGGGAGGCGGCGTTGACCGCGATGCGGGAGTCGCTGGCGGCGGCGGAGGTGACGTCGGACCACCTGGCCAAGGCGCGGACGGCGGTGCGGCCCTCGTTGGACCCGGTGCAGTTGGCGTCGCTGGAGGCTTACGCCGAGTCCCGGAAGGCGTGAACCGGGGCGTCCAGGACGGGTGTGAGCCCGGGGCGCCCGGCAAGGTGCGGACCGGGGTGGGCAAGCGTTTGCGGGCCGGCCTCGGGCCCCCGCTTCCATTGTCCCACGGGGGTACGACAGTTCCGGTGGTCCGCGCGGGGTGCGGCATTTCCGGCGGTCCGCGCGGGTACGGCACTTCCGGTGGTCCGCGCGGGTACGGCATTTCCGGCGGTCCCGCGCGGGGTGCGGCACTTCCGGGGCAGTTCCGGCCTTTTCTCCTTTCGGGCAACCTCGCCGCGCGCAGGGTGCGTTCCTGATCGTGTAGAGGCACCACGAAGGAGGTCACCCAGGTGAAACGGTCCGAGGAGAACGCGTACCGCGAGTACGTGACGGCTCGGATGGAGCACATGCGGCGCACCGCGTACCTCCTGTGCCGGGACTGGCACACGGCGGACGACCTCGTGTCGATCACCATCAGCAAGCTGTACCGGCACTGGCCGCGGGTCGGTCGGACGGCCGGCATCGACGCGTACGTCCGCAAGGCGCTGCTGCGCACGTGGTTGGACGAGAAGCGGAGGCCGTGGCGGCGCGAGCAGTCCGTGGAGGAGTTGCCGGAGCTGCCGACGGCGGCCGAGTTCGCCGTGGTCGACCGGGCCCAGCTGCTCGACCTGCTCGACGAGCTCCCGCCGCGGCGGCGGGCCGCCGTCGTGCTGCGCCTCTACCTCGACCTCTCGGTGGAGGAGACCGCCGAGATCCTCGGCTGCTCGGTGGGCACTGTGAAGAGCCAGACCGCACGGGGGCTCGGCACGTTGCGCACCAGCGCCGCTCAGGCGACCAGGGAGGGGTACTGATGGACAAGCAACTGTTCGACGACGCGATCGGCGAGGTGCCGCCGTCCACGGTCGACGTGGACACCGTCATCGTCCGCGGCCGGCGCGCGGTCCGGCTCCGCCGGGTGGCGAACCCGGCCGTCGCCGCCGGGGTCGCCGTCGTGGTGCTGACCGGCGCCGTCGCCCACACCCTCGCCGGTGACGACGGGGGCACGTCGATCGGCGGGCCACCGGGCACCACGTCCGCGGTCCCACCGTCCTCGGTGCCGCCGTCCTCGACCACGCAGCAACAGCCGTCCGGCTCGAAGGTGTCCACGCCGTCGGTCATCGAGCTGGACACGAAGGTGCCACCGCCCCAGTGCGGGGGCAGGCTGGAGTCCGCGGCCCAGGCCGCCGCCCGGCTGACCCTGGCCACGACGAACGCGGTCAAGGCCCAGCGGTCGGACTTGACGCTGTCGCAGAACCGCGTGGGCGTGCCGCGCGGGCCGCTGGAGTACCACCAGATCAACCCGTCCGACCCGGGTGTCGAGCTGTCCATCTGCGACACCAGCGCCAGCTTCGAGGCGCGGGCGACCACGACCACGGCGGAGGGGAGCGGGAACATCTTCGTCCTCGTGCACCCGACCTGGCGCAACAGCCTGGACCCCCTGTGCGACTACCCCGGTCTCGGGACCCGGAACTCCTGCGAGGTGGTGACCGGCCCGCGGGGTGAGCAGATCGTCAAGCAGACGGCGGACATGGGTGACGGCATCGCCATGAGCCAGGTGGTGGTCCACCGCAAGGACGGCACGCAGGTCCTCGTCCAGGCCGAGAGCATCGACACGTCGGGCAAGGTCGGCGGCGGGGCGACCGCGTCGGAGCCGCCGCTGACGCTCGACCAGCTGGTCGCGATCGGTGTCGACCCGGCACTGACGCTGTTCCCGCGCTAGGGCCCGCGGGGACCGTTCCGACGGGATCCGACCCGCTCACCCCGTGGTGGGCGGGTCAGATCTTGCCCGAAGGGCCCTGGTAGTCGTTGGTGACGATCACGATGATGCCGGGGTGGGCGCCTTCGATGCCGTCGAAGCGGGGCTTGACCTCGGCGCGCAGGGCCTGGGCCAGCTGCTGGGCCGAGGCTTCCTCGTCGGTGCCGGGGCGGAAGTAGACCGTGGTCGTCGGGATGACGCCCTGGGAGTAGTTGCCCGTCTCGACGACGTCCCAGCCGACCTTGCGGACGTCCTCCGACGCGCGGGCGGCGAGGTTGGCGATGGTGCCGTTGTTGTAGACGCGCACCGGGGGCTTGGTCGTCGGCGTGACCGGGGGCGGCGGAGTGGTCGTCGGGGCGCCGGCCGGGACACCGGTCGTGCTGGTGGGCGCGGGTGTCGTCGGGGCCGTTGTGGTGGGTTGCGGCCGGCTCGACGTGGAACTGGGCGACTCCGAGCCAGGCGAACCCGTGGTGGCGGTCTCGCTGGAGCTGCCGGGCGGCTGGGCGCCGGGCTGGTCGTCGTCGCCGCCGGTGAACAGGCTGGCCACGCCGATCACCAGGGCCAGGGCCGCCACGCCGATCAGCGCGAGGCCCGCGGCGCGGGCGGGGTGGGCGGAACGTGCGGGCTCCGGGCTGCTCATCGGCGCTCGACACCCGGGCGCTCGACACCGAACCGGCGGGCGGCACGGGCTCGTTGCCTGCCGGTCCGGGACCGGCGCAGCCGCTTCACCAGCATCGGGTCCGCCGCCAACGCCTCTTCCTTCTCCAGCAACGCGTTGAGCAACTGGTAGTACCTCGTGGGGGACAGGTCGAACAGCTCCTTGATGGCCTGCTCCTTGACACCCGCGTACTTCCACCACTGGCGTTCGAAGGCCAGGATCGCGCGCTCCCGGTCGTCCAAACCGTCGTCCGGCCCCTCCGCCGGCGCCAGTGCCTCTGCGGCGTCCATCTGGCTCCTCAGCCCTACCTGGTGCGTGGGTGCCATTCAACCACGCGATCTTGGTCGGGGCTGGTTCATCGCTCGGCGCGTCCTGTCCCGGATACGCTTGTCGCCATGGCAGTCCACCCCATCGTCATCGCCGGCGAGCCCGTGCTCCACCGCCCGACCAAGCCGGTCGAGGTCTTCGACGACCAGCTCCGCGCGCTGATCGAAGACATGTTCGAGACCATGGCGGCGGCGCACGGGGTGGGGCTCGCGGCCAACCAGATCGGGATCGACCAGCGGGTGTTCGTCTACGACTGCCCCGACGACGAGGGCGTGCGGCACCGGGGTGTCGTGGTGAACCCGGTGCTGGAGACCTCCGACGTGCCGCTGGGCATGCCCGACCCGGACGACGACTACGAGGGCTGCCTGTCGGCGCCGGGCGAGTCGTACCCGACGGGGCGGGCGTCGTGGGCGAAGGTGACCGGGTACGACGGGGACGGCAAGCCGGTCGAGGTCGAGGGCACCGGGTTCTTCGCGCGCTGCCTCCAGCACGAGACCGACCACCTCGACGGCTACCTGTACCTGGACCGGCTGGTGGGGCGGCACAAGCGGGCGGCGAAGAAGATGCTCAAGGCGAACGGGTGGGGCGTGCCGGGGCTGTCCTGGGACCCGGCGACCTCGGAGGACCCCTTCGCCGACGACGAGGACGACGACTGAGCCGAACCTCGCCGCGAGCACGATCAGGCGGGTACGGCCACGCGACCAGCGCGGCCACGCGAGCCAGGCAAGTCGGCGCGGCCAGGCGAACGCAACCACGCAAGCGCGACCACGCACACAGGGGCGACCAGGCAGGCGCGACCAGGCGAGTACGCGGCCGGGCGTTTCGGACGCGTTGAGCGGCTCGCCGCCCCTCGAACGCGCGCCCCGGCCGCCTGCGGCGGAGCCCGAGGCCGCCGGTTCTCGGCCGGCCGGTTTGAGGGAGGGCGTGGCCTCCGGCCCCCGTCTCCATGATCCCACGGGGTACCGACAATCCAGACGAGCCGCTCTCGCAAAGCACCGTGGGCGGCCGAGCGCGGACGGGCGCCGGCGGGCGAGCGCGGCCAGGCGAGCAGGCGCGGGCGCGGCGAGCGCGGCCAGGCGAGCGGGCGCGGCCAGGCATGCGCGGCGGGCGCGTGAGCGGGCGCGTGCAACCAGGCAGGCAGGCAGGCGCGGTCGAGCAGGCGGACAGGCGTGCGGGCGTGAGCAGGCGGGCGTGAGCGGGCGGGCGTGAGGGGTGTGAGCGGGCGGGATAAGGGGTGGACAGTGGGGTGACGATGGCGGTGTGTGGAGCAGCCTCGCCGCCTTCGTCGCGGCCTCCTTCCTGATCGCCCTGTCGCCCGGCCCCGGTACGGCGCTGGTCCTGCGACAGTCGGTGCGGGGGCGCGGAGGCGCGTTGGCCACGGTCGCAGGCATGGAGGTCGGGGTCGCGGTGTGGGCCGTGGCTGCCGCGTTCGGGTTGTCCGTGTTGCTCACGGCATCCGAGATCGCCTACCACGGGCTGCGCATCGCAGGTGCGGCCTACCTGGTCTACCTCGGCGTGTCCACGCTGCTCAAGGCCGGTGCGCCGCTACCGGAAGCGGAACCCGCCCGGCACGCGTTCCGGGCCGGGCTGGTGGTGAACCTGGCCAACCCGAAGTTGGGTGTGTTCGCGCTGTCGTTCCTGCCGCAGTTCCTGCCACCGGACGCCGGGAAGGGCGCGTTGCTGCTGTTCGCGCTGGTCTGGGTGGCCGTCGACACGCTCTGGTACCTGGTGGTCGTGGGTGTCCTAGACCGGGTCCGCGGCCTTCTGGTCCGGACGCGGGTCCGGCGGGTGGTCGAGCGGGTCTCCGGGGCGGTGCTGGTCGGGCTGGGGCTTCGGCTGGTGCTCGACCCGCGCTGACCGCCGCCACGGCAGTTCGGGGAACCCGGCCAGCTCCACGTGGGTCGTGCAACCGGCCAGTTCGGCGTACGCGCCCGCGAGGACGTGGGCCCGGATGCGCCGCACCTGGCCGGCCGTCGGCAGCTCGCCGACCAGCAGGAACGGCATCAGCAGCCGCCACGCGCCGACCACGGTCGGCCGTCGTCGGTGCGGTGCGCGCAACACCGCTCGCGCCACCCGCAACGCGTGCTCGCCGGCGGTCATGGCGTGCGGGTAGCCGGCGTGGTCCCACGCCCAGCGCACCTCGTCCGCCGTGGCACACCTGACGCAGTCCACGGGACCTGTGGCCGGTTCTTCGCCGCAGTGCGCGCAGGTCACCAAGGTCATCGCCCAGTCGGTGCACGTCCACGGGTGCCGGCCCACCTCGTCGGCCAGCACCAGCTCGGCCAGCTCCTTCTCCCCCGCCCCGCCCTCGGCGAGCTTCTCGGCGGCGAGCAGTTCCTGCCAGTCCAGCAGCCAGTACTGGTCGACCAGCTCGGCGCAGAACCGGCACGACGGGTAGCTCCGACCGGCCGGTTCGCCGCACGACGGGCACGGCGAAACCGCAGCGGGCCGCGCCACGCGCCGGCCCCCGGGCGGGAAGGGCTGGTGATCAGCCACGCGGAGAAAGGTACGCGCAAAGGGGGGTGGTTGGCATCCGCGTGCCGCTGTGGGCCGTCCGGACGGCCTTGGCATCCGACCGGGGTCGTGGCTATGGTCAGGCGGACAACTCAACACACGCGGGAGCTTGCGCCACAGCGGGCTGAGAGGGCGGCTGGAGACAGGACTCCGGTGCCGCCGACCGCCTGAACCTGACCGGGTAATGCCGGCGTAGGGAGGAATGTCGTGACGGCACTTGACGACCGTTCGGTGAAGCCGACTGTCACCACCGGCCCGATCTCGGGCTCGCGCAAGGTCTACCGCGAGGTGGCCGACGGGGTGAAGGTCCCGTTCCGCAGGGTGGAGCTCACCAACGGCGAGCACGTCGACCTCTACGACACTTCCGGTCCGTATACCGATTCCGACGCGACCATCGACGTCCACAGTGGACTTCCCAAGCTGCGCGCGGACTGGGTCGCCGCGCGCGAGCCGATCAACGGGGCCGTGACCCAGCTCGCGTACGCCAAGGCCGGGATCATCACCCCGGAGATGCGGTTCATCGCCGCGCGCGAGAACATGAGCCCCGAGTTCGTGCGGGACGAGGTGGCCATCGGCCGCGCCGTGATCCCGCTGAACCGCAACCACCCCGAGGCCGAGCCGATGATCATCGGCAAGAAGTTCCTCGTGAAGATCAACGCCAACATCGGCAACTCCGCCGTGACCTCCTCGATCGAGGAGGAGGTGGAGAAGATGGTGTGGGCGTCGCGGTGGGGCGCCGACACGATCATGGACCTGTCCACCGGCAAGCGCATCCACGAGACGCGCGAGTGGATCATGCGCAACTCGCCGGTGCCGATCGGCACCGTGCCGATCTACCAGGCGCTGGAGAAGGTCAACGGCGACCCGGCGAAGCTGTCCTGGGAGGTCTACCGGGACACCGTCATCGAGCAGGCCGAGCAGGGCGTGGACTACATGACCGTGCACGCCGGCGTGCTGCTGCGGTACGTGCCGCTGACCGCGCGCCGGGTCACCGGCATCGTCTCGCGCGGCGGGTCGATCATGGCCGCGTGGTGCCTGGCGCACCACAAGGAGAGCTTCCTCTACACGCACTTCGAGGAGCTGTGCGAGATCCTGCGCACCTACGACGTGACCTTCTCGCTGGGTGACGGCCTGCGGCCGGGCTCGATCGCGGACGCCAACGACGAGGCCCAGTTCGCCGAGCTGCGCACGCTGGGCGAGCTGACCCACATCGCGCGCTCGCACGACGTGCAGGTGATGATCGAGGGCCCCGGCCACGTGCCGATGCACAAGATCGCGGAGAACGTGCGGCTGGAGGAGGAGTGGTGCGGCGAGGCGCCGTTCTACACCCTCGGGCCGCTGGCCACCGACATCGCGCCCGCCTACGACCACATCACGTCGGCGATCGGCGCGGCCCAGATCGGCTGGCTGGGCACGGCGATGCTGTGCTACGTGACCCCGAAGGAACACCTGGGCCTGCCCAACCGGGACGACGTGAAGACCGGCGTGATCACCTACAAGATCGCGGCGCACTCGGCGGACCTGGCCAAGGGCCACCCGGGCGCGCAGGACTGGGACGACGCGCTGTCCAAGGCGCGCTTCGAGTTCCGGTGGGAGGACCAGTTCAACCTGTCGCTGGACCCCGACACCGCGCGCTCGTTCCACGACGAGACCCTGCCCGCCGAACCGGCCAAGACCGCGCACTTCTGCTCGATGTGCGGGCCGAAGTTCTGCTCCATGAAGATCACGCAGGACGTCCGGAAGTACGCCGAGGAGCGCGGGCTGTCCACCGTGGAGGCGATCGAGGCCGGCATGGAGGAGAAGTCGCACGAGTTCTCCGACCACGGCAACAAGGTCTACCTGCCGGTCGTGACGGACTGACATGTCCGTGACACCCCTCAAGACGGCCCCACCGAAGGCCCTCACCATCGCCGGGTCCGACTCCGGCGGTGGTGCGGGCCTCCAGGCCGACCTGCGGACGTTCTTCGCGTGCGGTGTGCACGGCATGACCGCCGTGACCGCCGTGACCGTGCAGAACTCCCTGGGCGTCACCGGGTACACCGAGATCCCGCCGGAGACCGTGGCCGCGCAGATCGAGGCGGTCGCGGGCGACATCGGCGTGGACGCCGCCAAGACCGGCATGCTGGCGTCGGCGGCGATCATCGAGGCCGTGGCCGACGCGTGCGACCGCGTCCACATCGGACGGACGATCCCGTTCGTGGTGGACCCGGTGGCGGCGTCCATGCACGGCCACCAACTCCTGCGCGACGACGCCCTGGACGCCCTGCGCGGCAAGCTGTTCCCGCGCGCGACCCTGATCACGCCCAACCTCGACGAGGTGCGGCTGCTGACCGGGATCGAGGTCCGGTCCCACGACGACCAGCGCAAGGCCGCCGAGGTGCTGCTGGAGTACGGGTCGAAGTGGGTGCTGGTCAAGGGCGGGCACCTCTGGGACGACCCGGGCTGCCTGGACGTGCTGTACGACGGGACGGAGTTCATCGAGTTCCCCGGGCCACGCTACGACGTGAAGCACACGCACGGCAGCGGCGACACCCTGGCGTCGTCCATCACGTCCCGGCTGGCGCGGGGCGAGGACGTGCCCACGGCGGTCGCGTTCGGCAAGGAGTTCATCGTGAAGTCGGTCGCGGCGGCCTACCCGCTGGGCGGCGGCGTCGGACCGGTGTCGCCACTGTGGCGACTGGAGGAGTAGAGGGCTAGCGTCGCGAGGCCGCGTCGGCTGTCGCGCCGGTTTCCCGACGATCAGCCCTTCCGATCGTCGGGAAACCGGCGCGATGAGCCGACTCCCGGCGGCTTCGCCGCGACGCCGAAGGCGGCGCAATGCAACACTGTTGAGGTGGACCGTGAACGGATCACGCTCACCGGCGCGCCCGAGACCATGCTCGCCACCCTGTACGCGCGTGCTCTGGACAGCCGTGCGCGCAAGCCGATCCTGAACGACACCGCGGCCTTCGACGCGGTTCAGCGCATCGACTACGACTTCCGGCGGACCGGGATCAACGCTTCCTCCGCGGCCGGCGTGGCGATGCGGGCCAAGAAGCTCGACGACTGGACCCGGGACTTCCTCCGCACCCACGAGCACGCGACCGTGCTGCACCTCGCCTGCGGCCTCGACACGCGCGTGTTCCGGCTCTCCCCCGGCCCGCACACCCGGTGGGTCGACGTCGACCTCCCGCAGGTCGTGACGCTGCGGGAACGCCTGCTGGCCATCCCGGACGGGGACTACCGGCTCATCGCGTCCTCGGTCACCGACGACGGCTGGCTGGACGAGGTGCCCGCCGACCGGCCCACCGCCGTCGTCGCCGAGGGCCTGACGATGTACCTGCACGAGCACGAAGTCCGCGCGTTGGTCGAGAAGGTCACCGCCAGGTTCCCCGGCGGCGAGCTGCTGTTCGACGTGTACGGGACGTTCGGGATCAAGCTGCAGAAGCTGGTGCCCGCCGTGCGCCGGTCGGGGGCGACCCTGCACTGGGGGCTGGACGACCCGCGGGCGATCGAGGCGTGGGGCCTGTCGCTGGTGGAGGACGTGCGCAGCCTGGAGTTGCCGGAGATCGCGGACATGCCCGCGTCGGGCCGGATCCCGTTGCGGGTCATGGCCAAGTTGCCGGGGTTCAAGGACGTCGGTCGCGTCCTCCGGTACCGCTTCTAGGCCAACCGGAGCAGGACTCGCGCGTCTCATATGGCATGAGCGCACGACAGGACGCCTACATTGCGGAGCTGGTGCTGAGCCGACCCGAAGTGGTCGCTGGGTTGTTCCTCGGGTGCCTGGGGTTCGGCACGGTGGCGGTCTTCCTCGCCCGGTGGCGGGGGTGGCGGCCGGTGCCGGCGGCGCTGGCCGGGTGCGGGCTGGCGCTGGCGCTGGCGGTCACGCTGGGCAGACCGGGCGTGCTGGACGCCGGCGTGCTGCGGACCGACCCCATCGGGTGGTGCGTGGCCAACGAGTTCTCGCTGACCGGGTCGTTGCAGCGGCTCAACCTGCTGATGCTGGTGCCGTTCGCGTTCTTCGCGGTCCTCGCCACCCGGCGTCCGCTGGTGGTGCTCGGCCTGTCGGCGGGCCTGAGCGGCGCGGTCGAGCTGGTGCAGGCCACGACGGGTCTGGGCGTGTGCGAGGCGCAGGACTTCGCCAACAACACCGTGGGCGCCACTGGCGCGGTGCTGGTGGGTTGGCTGATCACAGCCGCGACAGATAGCGCTCGTAGAGGGCGCGAAGATCGACCCGCTCGGGATCCAGCAGCCACAAGGTGACCGCACCTTCGAGGAACGCCGCCAGTTCGGTCGCGGCCTCCTCCCCCAGGACCCGCGCGCACGCGGTCCGCAACGCCCGACTGCGGGCCAGGAACCGCTCGCGCACCTCCGACTCCGCCGCCGCCAGGTGCTCGGCCTGCAACACGATGTGCAACGTGGCCAGCCCGGCGTGCGCCGCCGTGTACTCGGCGTCCGCCAACAGCGCCGCGATCAGCCCGTCCCGCCCGCCGTCGAGGTGCCCGGAGACGCGCGCCGCGGCACGGGCGTCGAACTCGTCGAGCACGGCCCGCAGCAGGTTCTCCTTGGACCCGAAGTGGTGGATGACCGCCGAGGGCGTCACCCCGGCCCGCGCGGCGATCGCGGCCACACCGGTACCCGCGTAACCCTGCTGCCCGAACAGCTCGATGGCGGCGTCGACCATCGCACGCCGCCGCTCGACGCCGCGCTTCTGCACCTGCCCCTTGACCCCTGCGATGGCCGGGAGTTTATCCGGGTGCGCCGACACCCCCGCGACCATTAACCTGCACGACCATGCAGGAAAATGAGCTGAGGACCGAGATCCTCATCGACGCACCGCCGAGCGCGGTGTGGGCGGTGCTGACCGACTTCGGCCGGTACCGCGAGTGGAACGACCTGGTCGAGTACGTCTCCGGGGTCGCGGAAGAGGGCGCGGAGGTGCGCACGCGGGCAGCGTGGGGCTCGCCGGCGGAACGCGAGTTCGAGGGCCGGATCACCGCCGTGGAGCCGCCGTCGCTGCTGGCGTCGGAAGGCGGCGACCCGGAGCTGTTCTTCGGCCGGCACCGCTGGGAGCTGAGCCCGGAGGGCACCGGGACCCGCCTGGTCAACCGCGAGGCGTGGACGGGTCCGCTGGCCGACTCCGTGTACGCGCAGAGCAAGGACCTGCTCACCGCCGAGTTCGACGCGTTCAACAAGGCCCTGAAAACCGAGGTGGAACGGGGTTAGCCGGCCTCGCCCACCAGTTCCTCCAGCGCGGGCAGGGCGTTCAGCAGAGCCGTCTGGTGGTCCGGGGACAGCTCTTCGATCCGCCGCTGCAACTCCTGCACGCGCGCCGACCGCACGCCGGAGACCATGGTCACGCCCTCCGGGGTCGGGGTCGCCAGCCAGGCGCGGCCGTCCTGGGGGTCCGGGTCGCGTTTGACGTAACCGGCCTCCACCAGGGCCGCGACGATGCGGGACAGGGTGGGCGGCGCCACGCCCTCCTTGGCGGCCAGGTCGCCCAGGCGCATGGGGCCGCAGCGCGCGAGCGTGGCGAGCGCGGACACCGCGCCGGGGCCGAGTCCCGGGGACCCGGTGCGGCGCAGCAGCCGCGACAGCCTGCCGATCGCGAGGTACAGCCGGGCGGTGGCGTCCTCGACCTGCTCGGCGGCCATCGCACCTCCTACGGACACGTGGATGAAATGAAGCATCCATCATGCCGGGTGCCGAGGCGACCGCCACCGCCCGTCGGGTGATCAGCGGGTCAGACGTCCGGCGCAGGACTGGAGGCGTGGGCCCAGAACCGCTGCGGGATGCGCCCGGCCAGCCGCGCCAACCTGCCCCCTTCCACCGCGGCGCGCATGGCCGCCGCCATCCGGGCCGGGTCCTGCGCCCGGGTCACCGCGGTGGCCAAGAGCACAGCCGAGCAACCCAGTTCCATCGCCAGCGCCGCGTCGGACGCCGTGCCGATGCCCGCGTCCAGGATCACCGGCACGCCCGCGCGGGCCACGATCAGCTCGATGTTGTGCGGGTTGCGGATGCCCAGGCCGGTGCCGATCGGAGACCCCAGCGGCATGACGGCCGCGCAGCCGACGTCCTCCAGGCGGCGGGCCAGCACCGGGTCGTCGTTGGTGTAGGGCAGGACCACGAAACCGTCGTCCACCAGCTGCTCGGCGGCGTCGACGAGCTCGATCGGGTCGGGCAGGAGGGTCTGCTCGTCGGCGACGACCTCCAGCTTGACCCAGTTGGTCTCCAGCGCCTCCCGGGCCAGCCGCGCGGTCAGCACGGCCTCGGCCGCGCCCCGGCAGCCGGCGGTGTTGGGCAGCACGTCGATCCCCAGGCGGCGCAGCAGGTCCAGCACCCCGCCGCCGGCGGAGTCCAGGCGGCGCATGGCGACCGTCGTCAGCTCGGTGCCCGACGCCACCAGCGCCTTCTCCAGCACGGCCAGGTTCGCCGCGCCGCCGGTGCCCATGACCAGCCTGGACCCGAACTCGCGCCCGGCGATGACCAGCGGATCGTCCACGTTCAGCCTCCCTGCACAGCGGTGAGCACTTCGACGGCGGCGCCCTCGGGCACCGGGGTGGACGCCCAGGCGGCGCGCGGCACGACCTCGCCGTCCAGCGCGACCGCGACCCCGGTGGCCGGCGCACCCAGCAGGTCGAGGACGGCCGCGACGGTCGCGCCCTCGGCCAGTTCCCGTTCCTGACCATTCACCCGAGCCTTCACCCGTGTCCTCCTTCGCGAGCTTCCCGGAGCAGGTCGAGCACCCGCCGCGCGGTCACGGGGGCGAGCAGCAGGCCGTTGCGGTGGTGCCCGGTGGCGGCCAGCACGCCGGGTTCGAGCCACCGGATGACCGGCGCGTTGTCCGGGCTGCCCGCGCGGAACCCGGCGGCGCACTCGGCCAGCGCGTACTCGGCGACCGCCGGCCACACCACCTCGGCGTCGCGCACCAGGTCCCGGACGCCGCCGACGGTGACGTCCGCGTCGAACCCGGCCTCGTACTGGGTCGCCCCGAGCACCAGGCCGTCCTCGCGCGGCACCAGGTAGACCGGGCGGCCGGAGACGTGGGCGCGGATGGTGTGCTTCGGCGGCGGCAGCGCGCCCGGTCTCGCTCTGAGCCGGAGGATCTCGCCCTTCACCGGCCGGATCACGTCCTTCAGCGCGGGATGCAGGTCGCGGCTCCACGCGCCGGCCGCGATGACGGTCACCCACGAGTCCACTGTGGACTGTTCGGCGAACCGGACGCCGTTCTCGGCGCAGGCGCGGCGCAGGGCGTCCAGCAGGGCCCGGTTGTCGACCGAGAGGTCGCCGGGGACGGACAGTCCACTTCGGACGGACGGACCCAGGCCCGGTTCGAGCTCCCGGAGTTCACGCCTGGTCACGCGGTCGGCCTTGCGGCCCATCTTCGCCAGGTAGGCGCAGAGCTGGTCCAGGACCCCGGCGTCGGCGGTGTCGACGGCCACGGCGAGCGTGCCCACCGGGCTCAGCGGGACGCCCAGGGACGCCGCGAACCCCGGCCACAGCTCCAACGACTCGACACCCAGCGCCAGCACGTCCTCGTCACCGGGCCACGCCTCGGTGATCGGCGCGAGCATCCCGCCCGCGACCCACGACCCGCCGTGCGGCGACGCGCGGTCGACCACGGTCACGTCGAACCCGTCCCGCGCCGCGAACCACGCGGCGGACAGCCCGATGACACCGCCGCCCACGACGGTGACCCCGCTCGCACTTGCCAAGGCACTCACGCTCCCTGCGCCGGCATGACCCGGATCAGGTTCGACGGTCGGAGCGAACCACGCTCCCTCTCAGCCCGGTGATCTCCAGGCTCCCGTGCGGACCACGTCCACCGTAGCGCACGATTCCGCCCGGCGGTTACCGTCCCGGGCGTGCCAGGACTCGACGGAACGCAAATCAGGCGGCGGCTGACCGACTCGCTGCTGTATCTCTGCACGCCGGCGCGGCCGGACCTCGCGGACTTCGCGGACGCGGTGCTCGCGGGTGGCGTGGACATCGTGCAGTTGCGGGACAAGGGGCTCGAAGCCCGCCAGGAGATCGCCGCGCTGGAGGTGCTGGCCGAGGCGTGCGCCCGGCACGGCGCGCTGCTCGCGGTCAACGACCGGGCCGACATCGCGCACGCCGTGGAGGCGGACGTGCTGCACCTGGGCCAGGACGACCTGCCCGTGCCGATGGCCCGCCGCATCCTCGGCGACGACGTGGTGATCGGCCGGTCCACGCACGACGTCGAGCAGGCGAAGGCGGCGGCGGTCGAGCCGGGCGTGGACTACTTCTGCACCGGCCCGTGCTGGCCGACGCCGACCAAGCCGGGCCGACCCGCGCCGGGCCTGGACCTGGTGCGGGCGACCGCGTCGGAGCGGCCGTGGTTCGCGATCGGCGGGATCGACCGGGAGCGGCTGCCGGAGGTGCTGGACGCCGGGGCGTCGCGGGTGGTCGTGGTGCGCGCCATCACGGAGGCGGAAGACCCGAAGGCCGCCGCCGCATGGTTGAAACTTCAACTAAAGGGCGTACAGTCGTAGGCGTGATGCCTGTGCTGTACCTGGGCCACGGGGCACCCCCGCTGGCCGACGACGAACGGTGGACCGGCGAGCTGAGGTCGTGGTCCGCGACGCTCCCGCGCCCGGAGTCGATCCTCGTGGTCTCCGCGCACTGGGAGGCGAACCCGCTGACCATCGGCGCGACCACGACCGTGCCGCTGACCTACGACTTCTGGGGCTTCCCCCAGCGGTACTACGAGGTCACCTACGAGGCCCCGGGCGCTCCGGAGCTGGCCGAGTCGGTGGCGAAGCTGGTGGACGAGCCCGTGTACCAGGACGCCGGGCGCGGGCTCGACCACGGCGCGTACGTGCCGCTGAAGGAGATGTTCCCGGCGGCGGACGTCCCGGTGCTCCAGATGTCCATGCCGACCCTGGACCCGCGCCGGCTGTTCGAGGTCGGCCGGCGGCTCGCGCCGCTGCGCGACCAGGGCGTGCTCATCGTGGGCAGCGGGTTCATGACCCACAACCTGAGCTGCGTGGACATGCGCCAGGGCCCGGACTACCAGCCGCCTTCCTGGTCGTCCGAGTTCGATGACTGGGCGGGGCGGGCGCTTCTGGACGGTGATGTGGACGCGTTGCTGGACTTCCAGCACAAGGCCCCGGCCGCCGGGATCGCGCACCCGCGGACCGAGCACTTCGCGCCGCTGTTCGTGTCACTGGGCGCGAGCGCGGACCAGGAG
Source organism: Saccharothrix variisporea (assembly GCF_003634995.1). Classification (GTDB taxonomy): domain Bacteria; phylum Actinomycetota; class Actinomycetes; order Mycobacteriales; family Pseudonocardiaceae; genus Actinosynnema; species Actinosynnema variisporeum. The sequence goes on from NZ_RBXR01000001.1 coordinate 4,823,873, forward strand.
GCCCAGACGACCGTCGAGGGCTTCTGGTACGGGCTGTCGAAGCGGTCGGTGCAGTTCAGCTAGGACACGCGACACCCCCGGGGCCTGAGGGGGAGGACAGACCCCGGGGGTGCTTTCACGCGGTGCGCGGTCCGCAGGGGGGAGGTTGACCGCGCGCCTCAGGTCGGTCAGCCCACGGTGAGCCGCAGGCCGTAGACGCTCAGGATCTCGTTGACCGGCTGGAAGTAGGTCGTGCCGCCGGAGGAGCAGTTGCCCGACCCGCCGGAGGTCACGCCCTGGGCCTGGCCGAAGCTCGTGCCCGCGACCCACGAACCGCCCGAGTCACCCGGCTCCGCGCACACGTTGGTGCGGGTCAGGCCGTACACCGTGCCCTGCGGGTAGTTCACCGTCGAGTTCTTGGCCTGGACGGTGCCGCAGTGCCAGCCCGTGGTGGAGCCGGAGCGGCAGATGGTCGCGCCGACCGCCGCCTCCGACGAGCCGCGGACGATGACGTTCGTGCCGTTGTAGCGGTTGACCCACGGGCGCGGGGTCCAGCTCGAGTTCGTGGCGACCCAGGCGTAGTCGTTGCCGGGGAACGACGAGCCGCGGAACGTGCCCTGGGACACGCGGTTGTAGCCCGTGGTGGTCGCGCCGACGCGACCGCAGTGGCCGGCCGTCACGAACCCGCCGCTCACCGCGAAGCCGATCGAGCAGCGGCTGGTGCCGTTGATGTAGTACGCGTCGCCGCCGCGGATGTCGTACAGGGTGGTCGGCGAGCTCTCGACCTCCACCACCCGCACCGACGGGCTGACGGCCTTGGCGGTCGCCAGGAACGCGTCGGCCGCGGCGTCGCGGACGTGCCGGTTCACCTCGACGACGACGGAGTTGCTCGTGTCGTCCACGCGCCAGCCGGTGATGGCCTGGGGCGCGGTGAGGGTGTCGAGGGTGGCCTTGGTCCCGATCAGCGCGCGCTGCGAGAACGGGACGACCTTGGGCTCGGCGCCGTGCGCGCGGACGGTGTCGCTCTGCGCGGCGTCGGTGACACCCACGGTGAGCTTGCCGGTGGCGGAGTCGATCCAGGCGCCGGCGAACGCGTCGCCGAGCACACCGCGCACCTTCGCCTCGGTCTCACCCGACCTGGTGTCACTCGCCAGACGGACGCGGGCCTGTTCCGCGTTCAGGCCGAGGTCGCGTTGCACCGCTTGGAGCAACTCGGCCGGGTAGCTCTCCGTGTCGGACGCGGTTGTGCCATAGGGGGCGGCAGGGTCCGCAATCGCCGGTACGCTGAGAGCTGTAGCCGCGCCGGTGGCGAGCAAGGCAGCCGCGGCGAGGCGGGCCGCACTCGTGCGGTTCATTTAGGCGTCTCCCTCATCTTCGGGTGCAGGGGACCCGAGAGCCTGGTTGCAGGGACCGCTCTCGGGGGCTCTAGGGGGACGGGTGGTGGGGCGGCGGCAGGGGTCGCCCCACCCCTTTTCTTTCTCCGGCCGTGCGCTCGCCGGCCGCCGTCACGCCGTTCCTTCCTCCGGCCGCGCGTCGCACGGCCGTCGTCACGCCGCTGGAGTTCCGGGCGCGGGGCGCTCGCAGCTCCCGCATGGCGCCTCCTCCCCGGTCGCTACCGACCAGTACTCGCCCGTTCGAGCGACGTTACCAGGCTGTTACCTATGACGGCACAGTCCATCTGAGCGCGAAGTGTGTCACAGCTCACGACCATTTGACTGCGCTGTGTAGCGTTTGACAGTTAACTCTCACTCAAGGTAATGAGACGATCACCGATTTGGGGTGATTTGCCAGAAGTAAGGGGGCGGGCGCTTCAAGGCCCTGGAGTGTGAACGCCACTGCCCTGAGTGGGTGAGGCAGAAGAGCTCTCCGTGGTCGTCGGAGTAGTCGTCGACGGCGGCGGTGTCGTGGTTGGCGCAACGGACGACCCGGTCGTCGTCGTGGTGCTGGGAGCGGTCGTCGTGGTGCTCGTCGTGGATTCCGGTGCTTCGACCCGGTCCGGGACGGGCGTCCGGGCGTCCGTCGCCGGCGCCTGCGACGGCACGGCCGTCCCCCGCACCTGCTCGGCGCTGCCGAACGCCGCCACCCCCACGACGAACACGAGCGCGGCGCTCAACCCGGCCGCCGCCCACCGCACCCGCGTGCGCTCGATGGAGTGCTGGTAGAGCGCCGCTCCCACGGTGCTGACCACGCTCGCCACGGCCGCACCCACGACCGTGCCCGCCAGGTTGAGCTTCGCCCCGAGCACGGCGGCGGTCACCGCACCCAACGCGCCCGCGACGACCTGCGCGGGCTTGATCTCCAACTTCTTCTCCTGGTCCACCATCTCCTCCGGTGGACGGGTTGCCGGCGCGGGTGGTTGGTCTTCCGTGAGGATCGTCTCCATGCGACTGGTGACCATCGACGACATCCGCTCCGCCGCCGAGGCCCTGCGCGGCGTGGCCGTCCGCACGCCGCTGCTGCGGTTCGACGACGGGCTCATGCTCAAGCCGGAGAGCCTCCAGCCGGTCGGCGCGTTCAAGATCCGGGGTGCCTACCACGCCTTGTCGCGGCTGGCGCCCGAGGTGCGGGCGCGGGGGGTGGTCGCGTACTCCAGCGGCAACCACGCCCAGGCCGTGGCGTACGCGGCCCGGCTGTTCGGGGTGCCGGCGACCATCGTGGTGCCCGACAACGCGCCGGCCGTCAAGGTCGAGGCGACCCGGGCGCACGGGGCCGAGGTCGTGCAGGTGCCCATGGCGCAGCGCGAGCAGCGGGCGTACGAGCTGGTCGAGGAGCGCGGGGCGACCCTGGTGCCGCCGTTCGACCACCCGGACGTGATCGCCGGTCAGGGCACGATCGGCCTGGAGGTGGTGGCCGACCTGCCGGACGTCGAGGTGGTGCTGGTGCCCGTCAGCGGCGGCGGGTTGATCTCCGGCGTGGCGACGGCGGTGAAGGCGTTGCGGCCCTCGGCGAAGGTCGTCGGGGTCGAGCCGGAGTTGGCGGCCGACGCGGCGGCATCGCTGCACGCGGGGGAACTCGTGCGCTGGCCGGCGGCGAACCGCGAGCGGACCATCGCGGACGGGTTGCGGGCGCAACCCTCCGAGCTGACCTTCGCGCACATCCGCGAGTACGTGGACGACATCGTGACCGTGTCCGAGGCGGAGATCGCCGCGGCGGTCGGTCGGCTTGCCCGGCAAGCCCGGCTGGTGGTCGAACCCAGCGGAGCCGTCACCACGGCCGCGTACCTGAAGGCGCCGACCGCGAAGACGGTGGCGGTCATCTCGGGCGGCAACGTCGACCCGGAGGTCTTCGCCGCGCTGACGTGACCGCTCAGGCGCGCACGCGGGGGTCGTGATCGCTCAGGCGCGCACGCGGGGCGGTGGGGCGTCCACGCCGCAGGTGTGGCACTCGTGGCCCGGATCCTGGGGGCGGAGGACGGTGTTGTCCGTCCCCAGGGCCAGCAGGCCGCCCACCGCGCACGCCGCCGCGCACAGCAGCAACGCCGTCTGCCAGCCGGTCGTCAACGCCGCCGGGTCGGCGTACCGGTCCCCCGTCAGGCCCACCGCCGCCGGCAGCACGGCCACCGCCAGCAGGCTCCCGGTCCGGGCGACCGCGTTGTTCACGCCCGAGGCCACCCCGGCGAACCGGTCCGGTGCCGCCGCCAGCACGGTGGCCGTCACCGGGGCCACCACCGCCGCCAAGCCGAGCCCGAAGACCACGATCCCGGGCAGGACACCGGTCAGGTAGGAGGCACCCGGTTCGGCCCGCCGCAACAGCAGCATTCCACCCGCCACGAGCAAAGGTCCGATGACTAGCTGTGCGCGGGGCCCGATCCGCTGGGCGAGGCGCCCCGATCGGGCGGACAGCGCGAGCATGATCGCGGTGATCGGCAGGCTCGCCGTCCCGGCCGCCGTGGGCGAGTAGCCGAGGGACACCTGGAGCTGGAGGACCATCAGCACCAGGACCCCGCCGAGGGCCGCGTAGACGAGGAACGTGAGGCCGTTGGCCAGCACGAATGTTCGGTCGCTGAACAATTGGGGCGGCACCAGCGGGTCGCGGCCCCGGCGTTGCAGCAGCACGAAGACCACCAGCCCGACGACCCCCACCGCACCCGCGCCGACGACCAGCGGGTCGAGGCCGCGGGCCGGTGCCTCGACCAGTGCGCCGGTGATCCCGGCCAGGCCCAGAGCTCCGACTACTGACTCCACGACGTTGGGCCGCCCGACCAGCGTCTCGTCGCGCGACTCGGGCACCTTGGTCCGCGCCAGCCACACGCACGCCACCGCCACCGGCAGGTTCACCAGGAACGCCAGCCGCCACGACCAGACCTGCACCAGCAGCCCGCCCAGCAGCGGCCCCACCGCCGTGGCCACGCCGGACAGCCCCGACCACGCCCCGATGGCCCGCGCGCGGTCGTCCGGCACGAACGCGGACTGGATGATCGCCAACGAGCCGGGCGTCAGCAGCGCCCCGCCCACGCCCTGCAGCACGCGCGCGGCGACCAGCAGCTCCGTGGACGGCGCCAGCCCGCACAGCAGCGACGCCGCCCCGAACCACACCACGCCGAACACGAACACCCGCCGCCGCCCGTACCGGTCCCCGAGCGAGCCCGCGACCAGGATCAACGAGGCCAGCGAGAGCAGGTACCCGTCGAGGATCCACTGCAACCCGGCGACGTCGGCGTCCAGCTCGGCACCGATGCGCGGCAGGGCCACGTTGACGACCGTGCTGTCGAGCATCGCCATGCCCGAGCCGAGGATGGTCGCGGCGAGGACGGCCCTGGCGCGCGGAGTACCCCAAACGACGGTGTTCGCCACCCGCCCATTGTGGCGGCGCGAGGCCGCGTCGGCTTGTCGCGTCGGGTTTTGCGCCGATCAGCTCTTCCGATCAGCGCAAAACCCGACGCGACGAGCCGACTTCCAGGCGGCCGAGCCGACCCGGCGGGCCGGGTCAATCAGACGCAGACACCGGTCGGTTCAGGGTTGCCACGAACTTGTACCGGTCGCCGCGGTACACCGAACGCACCCACTCCACGGGGTTGCCCTCGGTGTCGAACGAGTGCCGGGACAGCAGGAGCATCGGCAGGCCGATGTCCGCGCCCAGCAGCTCGGCCTCCTCCGGCGAGGCCAGCGCGGTCTCGATGGTCTCCTCGGCGTGTCCCATCTCGACCCCGAACCGCTCCCGCAGCACCTGGTACAGCGAGGCGCCCGGCGCGAGGTAGCGCCGCAGCCCGCGGAACCGGCCCAGCGCCAGGTGCGTGGTCTCGATCGCCATCGGCTCGCCGTCGGCCAGCCGCAGGCGGTGCAGGCGCAGGACCTTCGCACCGGCCCGCACGCCCAGCAGCCGCGCCAGCTCGGCCTCCGCCGGCATCTCCGACGCCTCGATCAGCCGCGACGACGGCTGGCGGCCCTGGGCCTTCATGTCCTCTGTGTACGAGGACAGCTGAAGCCGTTGCGCCACTTTGGGTTCGGCCGCGAACGTGCCCTTGCCCTGCACGCGCAGCAGGCGCCCCTCGACGGTCAGCTCGGCCAGCGCCTGCCGCACGGTGGTGCGCGACACGTCGAACTCCGCGGCGAGCGAGCGTTCGGTCGGGATGGGTGATCCCGGCGGCAGCGCGCGCAGCAGGTCGAGCAGGTGCCGCTTGAGGCCCCAGTACTTCGGCTCGCGCTGTGCGCGAGACCTGGCGTCGACGCCGGTTGCCGGGCTCGTCTCCAGCATGCCTTTCCTCCTCGACCGCTCCGCGCTCTCCCACGCACAGGATGCCTTGTCCACGTCGGATCGTGCGTGCGAACCCCCGACATCGTGCCCGCGAGGCCCCCTCGGCACCGAGGAAATTCGTCCGATGACTTTGCAACGTCTCGGCAACGTCCTTGACAGGTCCTGTGGCGAGGCACACTCTAGGCCGCATTGGTCTACACCACTTTGGTCGTTCCGGTCACTGGGACCGGGGCATTGGGAAAGGGCGCACACGTGAAGGGCTGGAGAGGACTGGCCGTAGGTGCCGCCGCACTCGCGGTGGCCGTGGCCGGATGTGGCACGAGCACCGACAAGGGCAGCGGCAACTCCGGTGAACCCAAGACGCTGACGGTCTGGTTGATGGACGGCTCCGCGCCGACCGCCCTGACCGAGGCGTTGCACAAGGAGTTCCAGGACTCGAACCCCGGCGTCACCGTCAAGTACGACGTCCAGAAGTGGAACGGCATCCAGGAGAAGCTGACCACCGCTCTGACCAGCAACAACCCGCCGGACGTCATCGAGCTGGGCAACACCCAGACGGCGAAGTTCGCGGCCGAGGAGACCCTGCTCGACCTCAGCGGCGACGTCTCCAACCTCAACGGCGACCAGTGGCTGTCCGGTCTCAAGGACTCCCTGACCTGGGACGGCAAGCAGTACGGCCTGCCGTTCTACGCCGCGAACCGCACGGTGATCTACCGGACCGACCTGTTCAAGGCCGCGGGCATCGAGAACGCGCCCAAGTCGCGTGACGAGTGGATCGCCGCCATCGAGAAGCTCAAGGCCGCCAACGCGGCGGACCCGGAGTTCCAGGCCCTGTACCTGCCGGGCCAGTCCTGGTACGCGCTGCTGTCCTTCATCTGGGACGAGGGCGGCGACGTGGCCAAGGCGCAGGGCTCCGCGTGGGCCGGCGCGCTGAACACCCCCGAGGCCAAGGCCGGCGTCGACTTCTACAAGAAGCTCGTCGACACCTCCGCCACCAAGGCCCCGAAGGACGCCGACGAGGCCACCCCGCAGCAGTACGAGGTGTTCGCCAAGGGCAAGACCGCGATGATGATCGGTCTGCCGTGGGAGCTGGGCAGCGCCGTCAAGGCCGACCCGACCCTGAAGGACAAGACCGCGGCGTTCCCGATCCCGTCCAAGACCGCGGGCAAGACCGCGCCGGTGTTCCTGGGCGGCTCGAACCTGGCCATCCCGGCCGGCTCGAAGAACCAGGACCTCGCCAAGGCCTACCTCAAGCTGCTGAGCAGCAAGAAGTACCAGGACATGCTGGCCGAGGGCGGCGCGGTGCCGGGCACCTCGAAGGACACCGCGAAGCTCGCCACCAACTCGATCGGCAAGGCGCTCGCCGACTCCGCCCCGAACGGCAAGGTCACCCCGACCACGCCGTCCTGGGCCGCCGTCGAGGCCGGTCAGAACCCGCTGAAGGACATGCTGACCGCCTACCTGACCGGCGCGAAGTCGCTGGACCAGGCCACGGCCGACGCCAACGCCGCCCTGTCCAAGACGCTGGGCGGATGACCTAGGCCATGACGGCGGTCCACACCACCGACGCCGCGGTGCCGACGAACTCGTCGGCACCGCGGCGTGCCGCACCGGGCGGCGCGCCGCGCCGTCGGGGCAGCGCCTTCGACCGGCTGCTGCCCTACCTGCTGCTGGCCCCCGCGCTGGTCGCCATCCTGTGGCTGATCGGCTGGCCGGTCCTGTCCCTGCTCGTGACGAGCTTCCGGCAGCTCAACCTCAAGGAGCTGACCCGGGGCCAGGTCGTGTGGGTCGGCCTGGACAACTACACGAAGATCTTCGCCGAGCCGGAGTTCTGGACGATCACGGTCCGCACCGTGGTGTTCACGGCGGCCGTGGTGGCGGTCTCGGTGGTGGCCGGTCTGCTGATCGCGCTGCTCATGCGGCAGATCAGCCCGGTGGTGCGGGTCGTGTTGCAGATCGCGATGCTGCTGGCGTGGGCCATGCCGCTGCTCGCGGCGACCACGGTCTACCAGTGGATCTTCGACCAGCAGTACGGCATCCTCAACAAAACCCTGGTCAAGCTGGGTTTCGACGGCTTCGCCGGGTTCTCGTGGTTCACCACGGGCACGTCCACGCTGGCCGTGATCGGGCTGCTGATCGTGTGGCAGGCCATCCCGTTCCTGGCGTTCTCGCTGTACGCGGGCGTGATCGGCATCCCGCGCGAGCAGTACGAGGCCGCCGGCATCGACGGCGCCTCCGCCTGGCAGGCGTTCCGCAACGTCACCTGGCCGGAGATCCGGCCGCTGCTGCTCATGGTCACGTTCCTGTCCCTGCTGTGGGACTTCAAGGTCTTCGCCCAGATCTGGGCGTTCAAGAAGGGCGGCCCGGACGGCGCCAGCACCACGCTGCCCGTCTACCAGTACCTGGAAGGCATCTCCAAGAGCCACTTCGGCGTGGCCGCGGCGGTGTCGGTGGTGATGATGGCGCTGCTCGCGCTGCTCACCTTCCAGTACCTGCGCCGCCTGCTGCGCCAGGAGGGATCGCTGTGACGAAGAAGGTGACGGCCAACGTCGTCGGCGTCGTCCTGGCGGTGTTCTTCGCGTTCCCCGTCTACTGGATGCTGTCCTCCGCGTTCAAGCCGACCAAGGACCTGGTGTCCTCCGACTACGACCTCGTCCCGCTGTCGGTCACGGCGACCAACTTCGCGACGGCGTGGAACAAGCCCGGCTTCCTCGGCGCGATGGGCAACAGCCTGTTCGTGACGCTGGGCGCGGTGCTCGCGTCGATCGTCGTGGGCCTGCTCGCGGCCGTGGCCATGTCCCGGATGCGGTTCAAGGGCCGCAAGCAGTTCGTGCTGCTCATGCTGGTCGCGCAGATGGCGCCGTTCGAGGCGCTGCTGATCCCGATGTTCCTGATGATGCGGGACCTGGAGCTGCTGGACCGGCTGCCGTCGCTGATCCTCATCTACTTCGCGGTGACGCTGCCGTTCTGCGCGTGGACGCTGCGCGGCTTCGTCAACGGCATCCCGCTGGAGCTGGAAGAGGCCGCGATGGTCGACGGCTGCGGCCGGTGGGGCGCGTTCCGCCGCGTCACGCTGCCGCTGCTCGGCCCGGGTCTCGTGGCCACCTCGGTGTTCGCGTTCGTCACGGCGTGGAACGAGTTCCTCTACGCCCTGTCGCTGATCAAGGACCAGTCCAAGGAGACGCTGCCGGTGTGGCTCTCCGGGTTCCAGACCGCGTTCGGCACGGACTGGGGCGGCGCGATGGCCGCGTCCGCGCTGTTCACGCTGCCGGTCCTGGTGTTCTTCCTCATCGTCCAGCGCAAGATGGTCACCGGTGTCACCGCCGGTGCCGTGAAGGGGTAGGCGCATGTCGTTGCACCAGCTCGCCGCAGCTGTGCTGCTCCCGGGGTTCCACGGCACGACCGCACCGGACTGGCTGCTCAAGCGGGTCGCGGACGGCCTGGGCGGGGTGGTGCTGTTCGGCCGCAACGTCGTGGACGACGAGCAGGTCACGGCGCTGACGGCCGCGTTGCGCGGGGTGCGGCCGGACGTCGTGGTCGGCATCGACGAGGAGGGCGGCGACGTCACCCGCCTCGACGCGGGGCGCGGGTCGGAGGTGCCGGGCAACCACGCGCTGGGCGCGGCGGACGACCTGGCGCTCACCCGCGAGGTGGCGGCGTCCATCGGGGCGCGGCTGGCGGCGTGCGGGGTGAGCCTGAACCTGGCGCCGTCGGCGGACCTGGTGCTGACGCTGGAGGACCCGGTGATCGGCGTGCGGTCCTTCGGGTCCGACCCGGCGCGGGCGGGCGCGCACGTGGCCGCGTTCGTGGAGGGGATGCAGGCGGTCGGCGTGGCCGCGTGCGCCAAGCACTTCCCCGGCCACGGCGCGTCCACTGTGGACTCGCACGTGGCCGTGCCGGTGCTGCCGCGCACGGAGGAGGAGCTGCGCGAGGTCGAGCTGGTGCCGTTCCGGGCGGCGGTGCAGGCGGGGGTGCGGTCGGTCATGACCGGGCACCTGGTCGTGCCGGCGTGGGGCGACGCGCCCGCCACGCTCAACCCGCGCGCGGTGGCCGTGCTGCGGGAGGAGCTGGGCTTCACCGGGGCGATCATCACCGACGGGCTGGACATGAAGGCCGTGGGCGGTGACCTGGCGCAGGGCTCGGTGCGGGCTTTGGTGGCCGGTGTGGACGCATTGTGCCTGGGTGGCGAGCCGTTGGACGACGACGGCATCCAGTGGCTGGTGGACAGCATCGTGGCGGCCGTGGAGCGGGGCGAGCTGTCCCGGGAGCGCCTGGCGGAGGCGGCGCGGCGCACGGCCGCGCTGGGCACCCCGCCGGCGGCCGTGGACGGGCACGACCCGGAGATCGGGCTGCGCGCGGCGCGGCGGGCGGTGTCGGTGAGCGGGTCTTTGAAGTTGTCCGGTGCGCCGCTGGTCCTGGACCTGGCGGTCGAGCCGTCCATCGCCGTCGGGGACGTGCCGTGGGGACTCGGGCCGTACCTGGCGGAGCTCGTGCCGGGGACCGTCACGTCGTCCGCCCGGACCGCCGAGGAGGTTGCGGCGCAGGCGGACGGGAGGACGATCGTGGTGGTGACGAGAGAGGCACATCGCCACCCGTGGGCTCGCGACCTGGTGCTCTCGCTGGTTAGTATTGGTCTAGACCTAGTGCACGTCGAGACGGGCGTGCCGGGTCCCGACCTGGGCACCGCTGCCCGCGTGAACACCCACGGCGGTTCACGGGTGTGCCTGCGTGCCGCGGCAGAGCGCATCGCCGCCAGCTGAGAAAGGGCTCCGATGACCGACCACCAGCCCGGCAGGCACATGGCGGCCGAGATCGACCAGCAGCCCGCGATCTTCGCGGACCTGGTCGCCCGGCGCTCCGACATCGCGGCCGTCGCCGACGCGATCCGCGCCCGTCAGCCCCGTTTCGTGCTGCTCGCCGCGCGCGGGTCGTCCGACCACGCGGCGCTGTACGCGAAGTACCTGACCGAGGTGCTGCTCCAGCTGCCCGCCGGTCTGGTGTCCCCCTCGACCACGACCCTCTACGGCGCCCAGCCCGACCTGCGGGACGTGCTGCTGGTGTCGGTGAGCCAGAGCGGCGGGTCGCCCGACCTGCTGGAGGTCACCGAGTCCGCGCGGGCACGCGGGGCGCTGACCGTGGCGGTGACCAACACGGCGGACTCCCCGCTGAACGGCGCGGCCGAGCTGTCCGTGGACGTCGGCGCGGGGGTCGAGCAGGCGGTGGCGGCGACGAAGACGTACTCGGCGACGCTGCTCGCCCTGTACCTGCTGGTCGACGCCATCCGGGGCGGCAACGGGGGTCATGCGGCAGCGTTGGGCGACCAGGCCGCGGCGGCTCTGTCCCAGTCGGCCGACGCGGTGGCCGAGGCCGTGCAGCGCTACCGGTTCGTGGACCGGGTGCTGACCACGGGTCGCGGGTACTCGCTGCCGTCCGCGCTGGAGGCCGCGCTGAAGCTGGCGGAGACCAGCTACCTGGCGGCACGGGCGTACTCGGGGGCGGACCTGCTGCACGGCCCGGTCGCGGCGGTGGACCCGGAGACCGCGGTGCTGGCGATCACCAGCGCCGGCCGTGGCGGCGACGCCCTGCACGACGTGCTGGACGTGGTGCACGGGCGTGGCGCGGACGTCGTGGCCGTGGGGTCGGCGGCGGACAAGGTCTCGGCGGCGCTGCGCATCCCGGTGCCGGAGACGGCCGAGGAGGTCGCGCCGATCCTGGAGATCCTGCCGGTGCAGCGCCTGGCCCACGGGCTGGCACTGGCGCGCGGCGGCGACCCGGACAGCCCGCGTGGCCTGAAGAAGGTCACCCGCACGCGGTAGGTCACCCGCACGCGGTAGCTGACAAGCGAATGGCCCGCACCCCCTCCCCGAGGGTGCGGGCCATTCGGCTTTTCGCGGGGCCGACCCGCGACGAAAATTTCAGTTCAGTCAACTAAAATTTTCGACACTGTGAAGGGAGGGTCACTGGCCAGCGGCAGCCAGTTCACTGGCCACAGCGATCCCGGTGTCGACGGTCGCGTCGAAGACCACCTCGCCGTCCACCCAGACCCTGCGCGGCTTGAGGTCGCCACCCCACCACACCAAGTCGACCACCGCACCCGGCACCAGCCGACCCAGCGTCGGGTCACTGGCCGGCGGCAGCCAGTTCACCAGCCACAGCGATCCCGGCGTCGACAGTCGCATCGAAGACCACCTCGCCGTCCACCCAAACCCTGCGCGGCCTGAGGCCCTCACCCCACCACACCAAGTCGACCACCGCACCCGCCGCCAGCCGACCCAGCGCCGGGTCACTGGCCGGCGGCAGCCAGTTCACCAGCCACAGCGATCCCGGCGTCGACGGTCGCGTCGAAGACGACCTCGCCGTCCACCCAGACCTTGCGCGGCTTGAGGTCGTCGCCCCACCACACCAGGTCGGCCACCGCACCCGGCGCCAGCCGGCCCAGGGTCGGCTCGCCGATCGCGTCCGCCGGCACGATCGTGGCCGAGGCCAGCGCGTCGGCCAGGTCCACGCCCACCGACACGATGTTGCGGATGGCCCGGTCCAGGGTCAGCGCGCTGCCCGCGATGGTGCCCTCCGGGGAGCGCGGCACGCCGTCCTCGGTGAGGACCACGTCCGCCCCGCCCAGCTGGTAGCGGCCCGGGGGCATGCCGGCGGCGGCCACGGCGTCGGTCACCAGGGCGACCCGCGGCCCGGCGGCGTTGAAGACCAGGCGGCACACGTCCGGGCCGACGTGGGCCAGGTCGGCGATCAGGCCGAGGGTGAAGCGGTCGTCCACCAGGGCCACGCCCGGCACGCCCGGTTCGCGGTGGCCCAGCGGGCGCTGCGCGTTGAACAGGTGGGTCACCATGCGGGCACCCGCCTCGGCCGCCGCCCGGGTCTGCTCGCCGGTCGCGTCGGAGTGCCCGACCGCCACCAGCACACCCGCCCCCGCCAGCCGCCGCACGGCCTCCAGGCCCCCGGGCTGCTCGGGTGCCAGGGTGACCATGCGCAGGTGTCCGCGCAGGTCGTCGGCCAGCAGCAGGTCGATCTCGGCCGCGCCCGGCTCCACCATGAGCGCCGGGTCGTGCACGCCGGCGCGCTTCGGGGACAGGAACGGCCCCTCCAGGTGCACGCCGAGCGGCACCGCGCCGGAGCCCGGCGGCAGCGCGGCCGACGCCGCCAGCACGGCGCGGGCCTGGCGCAGGGCCACCGGGACGGGTGCGGTGATCAGCGTGGGCAGGAAGCGCGTCACGCCGGTGCGCGGGAAGGCGCCGGCGACCACGCGCATGCCCTCGTCGTCCACCTCGGCGAAGTCGACGCCCACCGCCCCGTTGACCTGCACGTCCACCAGGCCCGGGGTGAGCAGCCCGTCGGTCAGCACCTCGGCGTCGGCGGGCGGTTCACCCGCGACGACCTCGACCACCCGTCCCGCCCTGATGCGCACACTGGCGGGACCGGTGATGGTGCGACCGAGCAGCGCTCGCGGAGCCGCGACAACCGTGTCCAAGGTCCCTCCTCAAATGGTCCAGACCATTATGGCCGGAAGCGGTGGGCGTCGTCACGCTTGGTGAGAAGATAACCGAATACGCGTCCTAAAAGTGAGTAGCCGCCAGATCGAGCCGGGGGGCAGGTCCCGGGCGGCGGGGGGCGACAAAGGTGAGGGTGGGGGTGAGCCAGACGTGGGTGCGATGTGGGTCGTGCCCGGCGGAAGGCGTCCGGTGGCTCATACTCTGGGGGCAGACATCCGAGGTTTACGGAGGTTCCGGCGTGGCGGTCACCGATGACGCGATCCTGCGCGTGAAGGAGATGATCACCTCCGGTGAGCTCAAGCCGGGTGACCGGCTGCCGCGGGAGGCGGACCTGGCCGAGCGCCTCGGCCTGTCCCGCAACTCGCTGCGCGAGGCCGTGAAGGCGTTGTCGCTGGTCAGGGTGTTGGACGTGCGCCAGGGCGACGGCACCTACGTGTCCAGCCTGCGCGCCGACGACCTCCTGGGCGCGCTGTCCTTCGTCCTGGACCTGCACCGCGGCGAGGACTCCGTGCTGGAAGTCCTCCAGGTCCGACGCATCCTCGAACCGGCCGCGGCGGCGATGGCCGCCCAGCGCGTCGGCGCGGAGGAGATCGCGTCGCTGCGCGCGCTGTGCGACGCCGGCGAGAACGCCCGGTCCGTGGAGGAACTGGTCGAGCACGACCTGGAGTTCCACCGCGCGATCGCCCAGTGCTCGGGCAACGCCTACCTGGCCCAACTCCTGGACACCCTGGCCGGGCCGACCGTCCGCGTCCGCATCTGGCGGGGCATCACGCAGGCGGGCGCCGTCGACCGCACGGTGGCCGAACACCGCGCGATCGTCGACGCCCTGGCCGCCCACCAGACCGAACTCGCCCGCTCCTGGTCCACGGTCCACGTGGCGGGCGTCGAGCAGTGGCTGTCCGACCTGGCGTGAGCTTCAGCTGAACGCGGCGGTGATGATCCGGACCGCGGTCGGGGAGCGGTCGCCGCCCATGTGGAGGGTGTTGACCGAGTAGACCAGCGTGCGGGAGCCGTCGAGGGTGGCGGCCACGCCGTTGTTGTAGCCCGGTCGGTCGCCGGACTTGCCCCACACCACCAGGCCGTTGCCCAGGTCCAGGCGCGAGATGCCCAGCGCGTGCACCGAACCGGGGGCCGTGGGCACGGTCATCAGCTCCGTGCGCGAGCGGTCGGTCAGGAACGGGCCGTGCAGAAGGGCGTTGAGGAAGCGGTCTAGGTCGGGGGCGCTGGAGATCATCTCCGCCGCCGCCCACTGGAGGGTCGGGTTCACCTCCGTGACGTCCACGTACCCGTCCGCCGTGGCCTCGTAGCCGTGCGCGTGGACACCGCGGATGCGGGGATCGGCCCCGGGCAGGTACGTGTCGTGCAGGCGCAGCGGGCGCAGGACCGTGTCGCGGATCGTGTCGCCGTACGGGCGGCCGGTCACCTTCTCGATCACCAGGCCCGCCACCAGGTACCCCATGTTGCCGTACTCCTGGCGCTCGCCGGGCACGAACCGCGGCCCCTGCGCCACGCCCATCCGCACGACCTCCGCCGGGTCGAACGTGTCGTAACGGTGCTCGAAGAACCACGCCGGGTCCTTGTGCGGCAGGTCGTGGCCGGCGATGCCGTGCGTGTGGTTCAGCAGTTGGCGCACGGTGATCGGGTGCGTGAAGGACGCGGGCAGCAGGTCCGGCAGGTAGTGCTGCACGGTCTGGTCCAGGTCGAGCACCCCGCGCTCCTGGAGCTTGAGCGCGGCCGTCGCGGTGAACAGCTTGGTGATGCTGCCGATCCGGAACCGGCCACCCGGGTGCACGGGCGCGGACGTGCCGACGCGCGCCACCCCGCCGCTCCCCTGCCACGACCCGGCGCTGCCGGACACGCGGGCGAGCGCGCCGGACGCGTCCGGGCCGGGTCGCACCGCCTCGGCGAGCGCTGCCGTGTTCAGCGGCGGCACGGTGGGCGTGGTCGCCGCGTGGGCCGGCGCGGCACCGAAAGCCAGGGCCAGCAAGGGGATCAGCAGGAGTTTTCGCATACGGGCAGCCTGCCGCCGCGACGGACCAAGATCCATCGGGGTCTCCCCCGGTCCCGGGGTGGGGATGTCCCTAGGCCAACCCGTAGACCTCGACGGCCGTGCCCGCGAACAGCCGCTCCCGCTCGGCCGGCGTCAACTCGCCCGCCAGCTCCCGGGCCGCGTCCAGGACCTCCGCATATGACGCCGCCAGCAGGCACACCGGCCAGTCGGAGCCGAACATCAGGCGCTCGGGGCCGAAGGCGTCCAGGACCACCTCGAACCACGGCCGCAGGTCCGCCACCGTCCAGGACGCCCAGTCCGCCTCGGTCACCAGCCCCGACACCTTGCACGTCACGTTCTCCTGCGACGCCAGGGACCGGACGCCCTCCGCCCACTCCCCGAACGTCCCGCCGCCCTCGATCGGGGGTTTGGCGCAGTGGTCCAGGACGAAGCGCACGTTCGGCAGCGCCGCCGCCGTCCGGCGGGCGGCGGAGAGGTGGTGCGGCCTGATCACCAGGTCGTACACCAAGGCCCGCCGGTCGAGTTCCGCCAGACCCCGCCGCACGTCACGACGGCACAGCCACTCCGGGTCCGGTTCGCTCTGGACCTGGTGCCTGATCCCGCGCAGCCAGCGCCCGCCCGGCCCGTCCATGAGGGCGTCCAAGGCCTCGCCGACCGCCGGGGAGGTCAGGTCGGTCCAGCCGACGACCGCGCCGACGAGGTCGTGCGCCTCGGCCAGGGCCAGGAACTCCGGGGTCTCCTCGGCCACCGTGACCGTCTGCACGAGCACGGTCCGCGTCACGCCCTCGGCGACGGCCGCCAGGTCCGCCACGTCGAACGACCGGCGGATCGCGCCCATCGGCGGCACGGTGATCCAGTCCTGGTCCCGCACCGCCAGGTCCCAGACGTGGTGGTGGGCGTCGACGATCACAGCAGTCCTCCCACGATCACAGCAGGCCTTCCGCCCGCAGGTCGTCCCACAGCTCCGCCGGCACGGGCGGGTGGGCCGCGTTGGCGTGCACCTCTTCCGCCGACCTGGCCCCGACCAGCACCGATGCCACGGCCGGGTGTCGGAACGGGAACGCCAGGGCGGCCTGGGGCAGGGTCACGTCGTGGCGCGCGCACACGGCGGCGATCCGCCGGGCCTTGTCGAGCAGCTCGGCGGGCGCGGTGGCGTAGTCGTAGGTGGCGTCGTCGGGGACCTCCGGCCGGGCGAGCACGCCGGAGTTGAACACGCCCGCCGCCACCACGGTGACCCCGCGCTCGGCGCACAGGTCCAGGAACGCCTCCGCCGACTGGTCGAGCAGGGTGTACCGGCCGGCCAGCAGCACGACGTCGAGGTCGGTCTCCCGGACGAACCACTCGGCGGTCTCCCAGTGGTTCAGGCCGACGCCGACCGCGTCCACGACGCCCTGGTCGCGCAGCGCGGCCAGCGCCGGGTAACCCTCCGAGGCCGCCTGCGCGCGGAACTCCGGCCGCAGGTCGACGTCGTGCAGCAGCGCGATGTCGACCCTCGCCAACCCGAGCCGGTCCACAGAGGACTCCAGCGACCGCCGCACGCCGTCGGCGCTGAAGTCCCACACCCGCCGGTGGGTGGCGGGCACGGCGAAGCCGTTGGCCAGGTCGTCGCCACCGCCGTCGACCGGCTCCAGCAGCCGCCCGACCTTGGTGGACACCACGTACTCGTCCCTCGGCCGCACCGCCAGGGCCGCCCCGAGCCGCCGCTCGGACAGGCCGAGCCCGTAGTGGGGCGCGGTGTCGAAGTAGCGGATGCCCGTCTCCCAGGCCGCGTCGACCGCCGCCAGCGCCTGCTCCGGCGTCACCTCCTCGTACAGGTTGCCGATCGGAGCAGCGCCGAAGCCGAAGCGGGACAGGTGCACGCGCGCGTTCGTGGTCACTCCTGCACCTTGCCAGTCGCGAGCCGGGTGACGACGAGCGCGAGGATGATCACGGCGCCGTAGGAGGCGTTGATGTAGAACCCGCTGACGCTGAGCAGTCGCAGGATGTTCTCCACCAGCCCGAGCATGAGCACGCCGGACAGCGCCCCGAACAGCGTGCCCTTGCCGCCCTGCAACGAGATGCCGCCGATCACGGCCGCCGCGAAGACCTTGAAGATCATGCCGGAGCCCTGGCTGACGGCGACCGTGCCCAGCCGCCCGGTCATCAGGACACCAGCGATCGCCGCGAGCACGCCACCGATGATCAGCACGGCCCACACCACCCGGTCCACCCGGATGCCGGCCGCCCGCGCGGCCTCCTTGTTGCCGCCCACCGCGTACAGGGACCGGCCCTGCCGCAGGTAGCCGAGCACGAAGATGCCGGCGGCGAACAGGACCACGCAGATCCACACGGCCGCGGGCAGGCCGAGCCACGTCGTCGCCCCCAGGTACAGGAACGACTCGGGCACGTCGAACAGCGTCTGCCCCTTGGTCAGCGCCTCCTGCAAGCCGCGCAGCATGGTCAACATGCCCAGGGTGACCATGAACCCGGACAGCCCGAGCTTCAGGATCAGGAACCCGTTCAACCCGCCGATCAGCGCACCCACCAGCAGGCACACCGGGATCGCCGTCCACGCGGGCAGCTCGATCCCCAGCCCGTTGGACGCGGCCGGGATGACCAGGGCGATCGCCAGCGCGGGCGCGATGCCGATGGTGGACTCCAGCGACAGGTCCATCTTGCCCGCGATGAGGATCAGCGTCTGCCCGAGCACCAGCAGCGACAGCTCGCTCTGCTGCTGCAACACGGCGACCAGGTTGTCGGCGGTGAGGAAGATCGGGCTGACGACCGCCCCGACGATCAGCAGCACGACGATGGCGGGCACCAGCGCGAGGTCCTGGTACCGGCCGAGGCGGAACTTCGGCGGGCCGGCCACGGCGGCCGACGGCCGGGTGAGTGCCTTGGTCATGACATCCCTTCGATCGCCGCGATCAGCTCGCCGTCGCGCCAGCCCCGGTCGAACTCGGCCACCACCCGGCCGTGGAACAGCACCAGCACCCGGTCGCACACCCGCAGGTCGTCCAGCTCGTCGGAGACGACCAGGGCCGCCTTGCCCGCCCTGGCCTGCGCGTCCACCACGCCCAGCAGGGACTCCTTGGACTTCACGTCCACGCCCGCGGTCGGGTTGATCAGCACCAGCACCGCCGGGTCGGCGGCCAGGGCGCGGGCCATGACGACCTTCTGCTGGTTGCCGCCGGACAGGTCGGACACCGGCTGGTCCGGTCCGGCGGCCTTGATGTCGTACTCCGCGATCGCGGTCCGGCCCGAGGACCGCAACGCCGACTTGCGCACGAGCGTCGACAGCACGGTCATCGACGCGTTCTCGGCGATGCTCAGGTCCGC
Source organism: Saccharothrix variisporea (assembly GCF_003634995.1). GTDB lineage: Bacteria > Actinomycetota > Actinomycetes > Mycobacteriales > Pseudonocardiaceae > Actinosynnema > Actinosynnema variisporeum. Next base: position 4,842,380 of record NZ_RBXR01000001.1, read on the forward strand.
CACCAGGCCCTGGTGGTGGCGGTCGCGGGGCACACACCCGATGCCCGCGCGCAGAGCCGCCGGCACGTCACCACCACGCACGTGAGACCCATGCACGGACACCGTCCCGCCGGAAGGAGCGCGCAGCCCGTACACGGTCTCGGCCAGCTCGTGCTTGCCGCTGGACGCGCTGCCCGCCAGCCCGACGACCTCGCCCGCCGCCACCGTGAACGACAGGTCCTCGAAGCCGTCCCCGGACAACCCGTCCACGGTCAGCACCGGCACCGACGACCGCGGCCGGTCCGCCCCGTCCGGGACGCCCAGGCCGCCCGCCTCACCGGTCATGGCCTCGATCAGGTCCGGTTTGGACAGTCCCGCGACCGGGGCGGTGAGGATGTGCTTGGCGTCCCGGTACACCGTGACCGTCTGGCACACCTCGTAGATCTCCTGGAGGTGGTGCGAGATGAACAGGAACGTCACCCCGTCCGCCTGGAGCGACCGCATCCGGTCGAACAGCCGCTCGATCGCCGGACCGTCCAACTGCGCGGTCGGCTCGTCCAGGATGATGAACCGCGCGCCGGCCGACAGCGCCCGCGCGATCTCCACCAGCTGCCGCTGCTCCACGGTCAGGTCGGCGACCCGGGCCTCCGGGTGCACCGCCACCTCGTACTGCTCCAGCAGCTCGGCGGCCTGCCGGCGCAGCCGCGACCAGCTGATCAGCCGGCCCTGCCGGTTGAGGAACAGGTTCTCCGCCACCGACAGCTCGGGCACGGCCGTCGACTTCTGGTAGACGCAGGCCACCTTCTCCCGCCACGCCGCCCGGTCGGCCAGGCCGGGCGCGTCCACGCCGCCGAACCGCACCTCGCCGGCGTCCGGGGCGCGCATCCCGGTCAGCACCGACACCAGCGTGGACTTGCCCGCGCCGTTGCGGCCGACCAGGGCGTGCGTGTCGCCGGCCGCGACGGAGATGTGCACGTCGTCCAGGGCCACCGTGCGGCCGAACCGCACGGTCACCCCGGTGGCCTCGACCGCGGTCGGGGCCCCGACTCCGTCCAGCGCGGTCATTTGCCGATCTGGTTGCCCCAGAAGGCCTTGTCGTCCACGTTCTCCTTGGTGATCAGCGGCGCGGGCAGCTGGTCTTCGAGGTTGCCGTTGTCGACCTGCACGATCTCGCTGCCGTGGTCGGTCTTGCCGGGCTTGAACGTCTTGCCCTCGATCGCGGCCTTGGCGTAGAACAGCGCCCACTCCGCGTACAGGTCGGCCGGCTGCGACACGGTCGCGTCGATCTCGCCCTTGCGGATGGCCTCCAGCTCCTGCGGGATGCCGTCGTTGGACACCATCCACACGTGCTTCGGGTCGGTCGGCGGCACCAGCAGGTTCTTCTGGCGCATGACCTGGAGCGTGGGCGCGAGGAACGCGCCGCCGGCCTGCATGTAGATGCCGTTGATGTCCGGGTGCTGGTTCAGGCGGGTCTGCAACGCGGCCGACGCCTTTGTGCCCTCCCAGTCGGTCGGCTCCTCGAACACCGTGATGCCCGGGTAGTTCTGCTTCATGCAGGCGGCGAACGCCTCGGACCGGTCACGGCCGTTGACCGACGAGAGCGAGCCCTGGAACTCGACGACCTTGCCCTTGCCGCCCAGCTTCTCGCCGAGGAACTTGCACGCCTTCTCGCCGTAGGCCTTGTTGTCCGCGCGGACCACCATGTAGACCTTGCCCTTGTCGGGCCGGGTGTCCACGGTGACGACCGGGATCTTCGCCTTCTCCAGCCGGTCCAGGGTGGAGGCGACCGCGCCGGTGTCCTGCGGGGCCATGACGATCGCCTTCGCGCCCTGGCTCTGCAACGACTGGGCGTTGGCGACCAGGTTCTCCACTTTGTTCTGCGAGTTGGTCGGCGCCATCATGTTGATGCCCAGCGCCTTGGCCTTCTCGGGCGTGTACTTGATGTAGGAGTTCCAGAAGTCGGAGTCGGCCCGCGGGTAGTCCACGCCGATCGGTCCGACCCCGCCGGCGGTGCCGCCGGAGTCGGCCGCGGTGCCGCAGGCCGCGGTGGTGAGCGCGAGGCATACCGCGGCGGTGAGGATGCTGCGACGCTTCATCGTTCCTCGATTTCCACAGGACGGGGGGAGTTCCTAGGACTTCGGGCGCAACCGCAGCCCGTGCATGCCGCCGTCGACGGCCAGGACGGTGCCCGCGGTCGAACCGGACAGCGGGCTCGCCAGGTAGGCGATCGCGCCCGCGACCTCGTCGGCCGAGACCAGGCGCCCGTGCGGCTGCCTGGCCTCCAACGCGGCCCGCTCGGCGTCGGGGTCCGGCGCCGAGTCGAGCAGGCGGCCCACCCAGGGGGTGTCCGCCGTGCCGGGGGCCACCGCGTTGACGCGGATGCCCTCCCGCACGTGGTCCGCGGCCATCGCCAGGGTCAGCGCGTGCACCGCGCCCTTGGTGGCCGAGTACAGCGCCCGCTGCGGCAGGCCGGCCCACGCGGCGATGGAGCCGGTGTTCACGACCGCCGCCGCGGGTGAGCGGCGCAGGTGCGGCAGGGCCGCGCGGGTGACCCGCACGATCCCGCCCACGTTGACGTCCCACACCCGCCGCCACTCGTCGTCGGGGTTGGCGGCGACGTCCCCCTGCGCGCCGATCCCCGCGTTGTTGACGACCACGTCGAGCCGGCCGAACTCGGCCACCACGGCGTCGATGGCCGCGCGCACGCTGTCGTCGTCGGACACGTCCGCCCGGATGCCGCGCAGCGGCTCGTCCACCTGCGGGTTCAGGTCCAGGCACGCCACCCGCGCGCCGCGGGACGCGAGCAGCCGCGCGGTGGCCAGGCCGATGCCCGACGCGCCGCCGGTGACGACCGCGACCAGGCCCTCGAAGTCGGTCATGACGCCTCCGTCCACACCGGACCGTCCGGGAAGCGGTAGGCGGCCAGGGTCTCGTCCTTGAGCCGCGCGGAGAACCCGGGCTCGGTCGGGGCGAGGTACCGGCCGTCGCGCACCACGGCGGGGTCGGTGAAGTGCTCGTGCAGGTGGTCCACCCACTCGATGACCCGGCCGTCCATCGAGCCGGACACCGCCACGTAGTCGAACAGGGACAGGTGCCGCACCAGCTCGCACAGGCCCACGCCACCCGCGTGCGGGCACACCGGGACGCCGAACTTGTGCGCCAGCAGCAGGATCGCGAGGTTCTCGTTGACCCCGCCGACGCGGCAGGCGTCGAGCTGGAGCACGTCGATCGCGTCCGCCTTGAGCAGCTGCTTGAAGATCACCCGGTTCTGCACGTGCTCGCCGGTGGCCACCCGGATGGGGTCCAGGGCGGTGGCGATGGCCTCGTGGCCCAGCACGTCGTCGGGCGAGGTCGGCTCCTCGATCCAGTACGGGCGGAACGGGGCCAGCTCCCGCATCCACCCGATGGCCGTGTCGACGTCCCAGCGCTGGTTGGCGTCCACGGCGATGCGCACGTCGTCGCCCACGACCTCGCGGGCCAGCTTCATCCGCCGCACGTCGTCGTCCAGGTCGCCGCCGACCTTCAGCTTGATCATGTCGAACCCGTCGGCCACCGCCTGGCGGGACAGCGCGGCCAGCTTCTCGTCGGAGTACCCGAGCCAGCCCGGCGTGGTCGTGTAGGCGGGGTAGCCCTCGCGCTCCAGGTGCGCCGCCCGCTCCGCCCGCCCCGGCTCGGCCGCCCGCAGCAGCTCCAGCGCCTCCTCCGGGGTCAGCGCGTCGGACAGGTACCGGAAGTCGACCAGGCCCACGATCTCCTCGGGCGTCAACGCGGACAGGAACCGCCACAGCGGCACCCCGGCGCGCCGCGCCGCCAGGTCCCACGCGGCGTTGACCACCGCGCCCAGCGCCATGTGCGCGACGCCCTTCTCCGGGCCCAGCCAGCGCAGCTGCGAGTCGCCGACCAGCTCGAAGTACAGCGCTCCGAGGTCCGCGGCGGTCTCCGGGACCGGCCGGCCCACCACGTGCGGCGCGAGCGACCGGATCGCGGCGGCCTGCACGTCGTTGCCGCGCCCGATGGTGAACGCCAGGCCGTACCCGTCCGGGCCGTCGTCGGTGCGCAGCACCACGTAGGCGGCGGAGTAGTCGGGGTCGGGGTTCATCGCGTCCGAGCCGTCCAGCTCGCGCGAGGTGGGGAACCGGATGTCCAGGACGTCCAGGTCGACGATGTGCGCCATCACGCCTGCCCGAAGGTCTGGCGCTGGGTGCCCAGGCCGTCGATGGACAGCTCCACCACGTCCCCGGCCCGCAGGTACGGCTGGGGCTCGGGGTGGCCCAGGGCGACGCCGGCGGGCGTGCCGGTGTTCACGAGGTCACCTGGTCGGAGGACGAGGAACCAGCTCAGGTAGCGGATCACCTCGGCCACCGAGAAGATCATGTGCTTGGTGGAGGAGTCCTGGCGGGTGGTGCCGTTGACCGACAGCCGCATGCCCAGCGCCTGCGGGTCCGGGACGTCCTCGGCGGGCACGAGGAAGGGACCGAGGGGGTTGAACGTCTCGCAGTTCTTGCCCTTGTCCCACTGCCCGCCGCGCTCGATCTGGAACTCCCGCTCGGACACGTCGTGGGAGACGGTGTACCCGGCGACGCAGGCCAGCGCCTCCTCCTCGGTCTCCAGGTACCGGGCGGTGCGGCCGATGACGACGCCGAGCTCGACCTCCCAGTCCGTCTTCACGGAGTTGCGCGGCACCAGGACCTCGTCGTACGGGCCGACGATGGTGTCGGGCGTCTTGAGGAACACGACCGGTTCGGCCGGGATCGCGGCGCCGGTCTCCTCGGCGTGGTCGCGGTAGTTGAGGCCGATGCACACGATCTTGCCGACGCCCGCGACCGGCGGCCCCACGCGCAGGCCCTCGGGGTCGAGCGCGGGGAGCGTCCCGGCGGCCAGCGCGGCACGGGTGCGGGCCACGCCGTCGGCGGCCAGGAACGGCCCGTCGATCTCGCCGGTCACCGGGCTCAGGTCGTACGTCGTCCCGTCGTCGGCCCGGACGGCGGGACGTTCGGAGCCCGGCGCTCCGAGGCGCAGAAGCTGCACGGCTGGTCCTCCTCGGCTGGACGTAATACGTCGGATGTATAGCCGTAGCAAGCCGGTCACGTCTAGAGCCGTCCCGACTATTGGTCCGATGACTGGCGGCGTGACCACGGTACGCAACGATGCTCATGCACACCGTGGCCAGCCGGGCAACCCGCCGATCGGGTGGCGGCCCGCCGACTCAAGGCCGGAGCGACCAGGCACCGGGCGCTCTTAATGTCCGCCGTAACCAGCCGAAGAAGGGTTCCGATGAGACACCACCGCGCGGTGTGGGCGTCCGCCGCCAGCACCGCCGCTCTGCTCGCCTCGCTCGCCACCGCAGGCGTCGCCCACGCCGACGAACCGCTCGTCGAACCGCTGTCGCCCGCGACCGCCAAGGCCGCCCGCACCGGGTCCTCGGAACAGGTCGGCGCGACCCTGGCGAAGGCGACCGGCACGGTCACGGCGTTCGTCGAACTGGCCGGGACACCGGCCGCCGAGGCCTACGGCGCCGAGAAGCAGCGCGGCGCCGCCGACCCGCAGGCCGCCCAAGCCGCCCGCGACTCCCGGCAGCGCACCGACGACAAGACCGCGCACGTGCTGGACGTGTTGCGCGGCAAGGACTCGGCCACCCGCGAGGTCGCCCGGACCGCCAACGCCGTGCCCGGTGTCGTGGTCAGCGCCGACGCCGCCAAGGTGCGCGAGCTGGTCGGGCTGCCCGAGGTCAAGACCGTGCGCCTGGCCGTGCCGAAGGTCGTGCAGAACGCCAGCGCCGTGCAGCTGACCAAGGCCGCGCAGGTGTGGCGGCAGACCGGCCGCTACGGCGAGGGCATGCGGGTCGGCATCATCGACACCGGCATCGACTACACCCACGCCGACTTCGGCGGCCCCGGCACCACCGCCGCCTACCAGGCCGTCGACCGGACCGCGCCGTGGACGCCGACCGCCAAGGTCGTCGGCGGGTACGACTTCGCGGGCGACGAGTACGACGCCAACGAGCCGGAGAAGTCCACGCCCAAGCCCGACCCGAACCCGTTGGACTGCGGCAGCCACGGCACCCACGTCGCCGGCACGGCCGCCGGGTACGGCGAGAACGCCGACGGCTCCACGTTCACCGGCGACTACAAGACGCTGACCGACGAGCAGCTCAACGCGATGAAGATCGGCCCCGGCACCGCGCCCAAGGCGTCGCTGTACGCGCTGAAGGTGTTCGGCTGCGAGGGGTCCACCAACCTCACCGCGCAGGCCCTGGACTGGGCGCTCGACCCGAACGGCGACGGCGACTTCAGCGACCACCTCGACGTGGTCAACATGTCCCTGGGCTCGGACTTCGGCGCCCAGGACGACCCGGACTCGCTGTTCGTGCGCAAGCTCGTCGAGCACGGCGTGCTGGTCGTGGCGTCGGCGGGCAACGGCGGCGACTTCTACGACGTCGGCGGCTCGCCCGCCAACACGCCGGAAGCGCTGGCCGTGGCCAACACCCGGGACGCGTTCGCGCTGCTGGACGGCGTGACGGTCGGCGGGGCGGACCAGCCCGGCCAGTACAGCCAGAACTACACCGGCTACGCCGGCCTCGACCTGACCCGGCCGGTGGTCGCGGTCACCGCCGAGGACAACAAGGACGGCTGCGACCCGATCGCGGACGACCTCAAGGGCAAGTTCGTCTGGCTGGAGTGGGACGACAACGACACCACCCGCCGCTGCGGCTCGGCCGGGCGCACCAACAACGCCCAGAACGCGGGCGCGGAAGGCGTGCTGCTGACCTCGTCGCGGGACAACTTCCTGGCCGCCATCGCGGGCAACGCGGGCATCCCGGTGTTCCAGTTCACCGGCCCGGCGACGGCCGCCCTCCGGCCCGCGCTGACCGCCGGCAGCCTGGAGGTCCGGATGCGGGGCGCGCTGCGCAACTCCGTGCCCACCACGACCCCGAAGCTCGCCGACACCATCACGCCGTCGTCCTCGCGCGGGTCGCGCGGCGCGGTGGCGGCCAAGCCCGACGTGGCCGCGCCCGGCGACACGATCCTGTCCGCCAACGTCGGCACCGGCAACGGGGCCGTGAGCAAGGGCGGCACGTCGATGTCCGCGCCGCACGTGGCCGGGATCGGCGCGCTGGTGCGGGAAGCGCACCCGGACTGGACCGTCGAGGAGGTCAAGGCGGCGGTCGTGAACACCGCCGGTCACGTCGTGAAGTCCGGCGACGACAACACCGCGGGCCTGCCCGAGGCCCCGATGCGGGTCGGCTCGGGCCGGGTGGACGCGGCGGCGGCCGTGGGCGCGGACCTGCTGGCGATGGTCGCGGACAACCCGGGTTCGGTCGGCGTGTCGTTCGGCCCGGTCGAGGCGGACCGGTCGGTCTGGCGCACCAAGACGGTGAACATCGTCAACAAGGGCTCGGTCAAGCGGACCGTCACGGCGTCCTACGAGGAGGCCACGGCCGTCCCCGGCGCGTCGTACGAGGTGTGGCCGCGCACGGTCACCGTCGCCCCGGGCAAGGCCGCTCGTGTGCGGGTGTCGCTGCGGGTCGAGCCCTCGGAACTGCGCAAGGTCGCGGACCCGACCGTGACCAAGGAGCAGGTCGGCGTGGCCCGGCAGTTCCTCGCCGAGGCGTCCGGGCGGCTGCTGCTGAAGTCCGGCGGGACCACCCTCCGGGTGCCGGTGTACGCCGCGCCCAAGCCCGCGTCCGACCTGTCGGCGGGCGGCGTGACCTTCCGCGGTGACGTGGCCTCCGTCCGACTGCGCGGCCACTCGCTCGCGCAGGGCGAGGGTGACCAGGCGTACCGGTCGCTGATCAGCGCGTTCGAGCTCCAGGGCGCGTCGGACCGACTGCCCGACTGCACCGACGAGGTGAAGGCGGACTGCGCGGTCAACGGTTCGGCCAAGGGCGGCGACCTGCGGTACGTCGGTGCCGCGTCCACCGCCCCGGTGGACAAGTCGGAGAACGCGCTGCTGGCGTTCGGCGTCGTCACCTGGGAGAACTGGGTCACCCTGGGGGCCAACAACTCCCCCGAGATCCGCATCGACACCAACGGCGACGGCAACCACGACTTCCGCGTGCACGCCGTGAAGCCGACCGACGCCAACGGTTCGGTGACCGCGGACGTGTGGCTCGCGCAGACCGTGCGGGTGTCCGACGACGAGGTGGTGGACGAGCAGCCGCTCAACGGCCAGCACGGCGAGGTGGACACCAACCTCATGGACAGCAACGTGGTCGTGCTGCCGGTGACGCTGAAGGCGCTGGGCATCGACCCGGCGGGGACGTCGTTCCGCCTGTCCTACACGGCGGGCACCACCGGCCAGTACGCCGCACCGGGCAACGAGGACGGTTTCGTGGACCGCATCGGCACCCCGATGTCCTTCGACCCGCTCAAGCCGGGCCTGTCCGTCCGGCAGGGCACCACGCCCGCGCTGTCGTTCGTGGCCAGGACCGGCGCCCGCTTGGAGGTCCACCGCGACGCTGAGGCGTTGGCGGCGGACGGCGCCGAGAACCTGCTCCTCCTGCACCACCACAACACGACGGAGGAGCGCGCACAGGTCGTGAAGATGCGCGGCTGATCACCGATCGCGACGGCCCGGCACAACCCGTCTGGGTGGTGCCGGGCCGTCGGTGCGTTCGACCATACTCGGGCGAATGGGCTTCGTGGTCGGCTTGGACGCGGGCGGCACCTCCACCAGAGCACTGGTGCTCGACCTGGACGGCACCCGCCTGGGCGCGGGCGTGGCAGGCGGCGCCAACCCCAACTCGCACCCGCCGGAACTGGCGGCGGCCCACATCTCCCAGGCCCTGACGGCGGCACTGGACGGCTTGGACGCGGCCAAGGTCGAGTCCGGCGTCCTGGGCATGGCCGGTTCCAGCAAGCTCCTCAGCGACCCGGCGGTGTCCGCCCTGTTCGAGGCCGCCTGGACCGGCGCCGGCCTGCGCTGCCCCATGCGCGTGATCACCGACTGCGAGGCCGCCTTCGCCACGGGTTCGTCGTCCCCAGACGGCACCGTCCTGGTAGCCGGCACGGGTTCCATCGCAGCCCGCATCACCGACCACAAACTGGCCGGCACGGTAGGGGGCTACGGCTGGCTGCTGGGCGACGAGGGCTCAGCCTTCTGGCTGGGCCGCGAGGCCGTCCGAGCCACCCTCCAGGCCCTGGAGTCCAACGCCCCTCTGGACCCCTTGGCCACGGCCGTCCTCACCATGGCCGACCTGCCGGCGGAGCCGAGCCGGGACACCTGGCGCCGCCTGATCACCAGGGCGAACCAGTCTCCCCCCATCCACCTGTCCCACTACGCCCCACTGGTCACGGCGCACCACGAGACCCCTTCGGCGGACCGGATCATCTCCGGCGCGGTGAAAGCCCTGGCAGACCTGGCCATGTCCTGCCGCGAGGAGGGCGACGACACCCCGATCGTCCTGGTAGGCAGCCTGATCCACGCCCACCCGTTGGGCACCCGCCTGCGCGCCGAACTGACGGCCCGCACACACGCAACGGTCCGCATCGCCACGGAGGGCGCAGCCGGCGCGGCCTGGCTGGCAGCAGTCGACATCCTCGGCACCACCGCCCCCCGCCCCTGCTGACGCATCACCACCGGCGCCACCGGTCGGTGATCGCGTAGCGCTCCACCCCTTCGCGTGCCGCCAGCTCACCGACGTCGATGCCGCGGTCGGTCAGCACTTCGTCGATGAACAAGCACAGTTGTTCGCGTTCGTCGGTGTCGATGGCACCACCCGACTCCTCGCGGTTCACCTCGTTGAGCGCCTGGACAACCCGCTCGACGGCAGCGAGGACCTCGCTGTCCGTCGCACCTCCCAGGCCGCGGACCTCGGCTTCGAACGCGGCCAGAGCGGCGTCGACGGCGTCCAGGAAGCTCGGCGAGTAGGAGCCCAGGAAGGACGTGTGGTCCGCGCTCATCGTGCCTTCGGCCACCGCGGCTACCTCTCGGGCCAGTTCGCGGCGCCAGTGCAAAGTGGGCCTTTCGGTCATGTCCACGTTCCTGTCCGTCGGTCGCGCGCCGAGTCGGGATCGGGTTCACGCCGCCTGTTCGGGGATCCGCGGGTGCCTCAGACCAGGGTGGTCCTTGGGCAGGGATCGTCGCAGCACCCACCAGCTCACCGCGATGCACACCGCCTGCAAAGGCCAGGTCAGCACCGCCCGCATGACCCCCAGCACCACCACCTGCCCCGCCACCCACAACGCGCCGAACACCAGCACCCGCAGCACGTACTGCCCCACCCAAGGCCACGACGCCACCCGGTACGCCCGCAGAAGGTCCGGGTCCCGCCGCCACCGGAACTTCTGCCCGGTCACCAGCCCGACCACGACCCCGAGCAGCGGCCACCGCACCACGATGCTCGCCGCCCACACCAGCGCACTAGCGGCGTTCAAGAAGATCTGGAGGAGGAAGAAGTCCTCGGCCCTACCGGTCTGCAAGGCGATGTACGCCGCCAGCACGACCAGCGCCACCGACACGACCACCGCCCGGGGACGGTCCCCGCGCACCACCCGCACCACGGCGATGACGACCCCGCACAGCACCGCCACCAACGCCCCGACCTCGATGGACCGCCCCGCCAGCGCCCACCCCAGGGCGAACGCCAAGGGCGGGAGGGAGGCGTCCAGGGCACCGCCTCGGCCGCCCAGCAACTGGCCGAGGGTCTCCTGCCGGGTGTCGGTCATACCTCCAGGGTGCCTTAGGGCAGCCTTACCCAGGTAACGGCCCCGCATCGGAGCATTGACCCGGCATGACGCCCGTCACTACCGTGGCCCGAAATCGTCTGGAAAGTTACCAGACGCATAACCCGAGGAGGGCCGATGCGAGCCGGTAGCCCACGACTGCTGCGCGAGATCAACGACCGCGCCGCGATCGAGGCCTTGCTGCGCAACGGCCCGCTGACGCGCTCCGAGCTGGAAGGCATCATCGGCCTCTCCAAGCCCGCCACCGCCCAGCTCCTGACCCGCCTGGAAACCGAGGGCACGGTCCTGCGCAACGGCCTGCGCGGCGGTGGACGCGGGCCCCGGGCCCAGCTCTGGACGGTCAACGGCGCGCTCGCGCACGTCGCCGCCATCGACCTCACCCCGGACACCGTGGACGTGGCCATCGCGGACATCTCCGGCACGTTGGTCACCGAGCACAGCGCACCCATGCCGCGCACCGACGTGCTGGAGGCGTTCCACAGCGCGGTCACCAAGGCCGCGAACCAGGCCGGACTGTCCCCGCAGGACCTGCATCACGTCGTCGTCGGCTCACCCGGTGCGGTGGACCCGACCACCGGTCGGCTGAACTACGCGCCGCACATGCCCGGGTGGGAGGGCTTCGACATCCCGGGCACCCTCCGCACCCTCCTCGGCACCAGCGTCACGGTCGAGAACGACGTCAACCTGGTCGCGCTGGAAGAGATGATCGCCGGCCGCGCCACCGACGTCAGGAACTTCGTCCTGCTCTGGCCCGCCGACGCCGTCGGTGCCGCCGTGGTCGTCAACGGGGTGCTGCTGCGCGGCGCGACCGGGGGCGCGGGCGAGATCGACGCCATGCAGGTGCCCGACCACGCCACCGCCGAGACCGGCACGGACCGGACCGGTGGTCGGTACGGCGACCTGCTCGACAGCGCCGCGATCGTCAAGCTCGCCCGCGCGCACGGGGTGTCCGCCCGCACCGGGCAGGCCGCCGTCAAGAAGGCCCTGAGCGAGGGCACGGCCGGCCGGGAGTTCCTGGTCGACCTCGCCCGCCGCATCGCGACCGGCGTCGCCAACGTCGTCGCCGTGCTCGACCCCGAACTGGTGCTGCTGTCCGGCGAGATCGCGCACGCGGGCGGCACGACGCTCGCCGACCTCGTCGCCGCCGAGCTGCGCACCCTGGTGGTGCCCCGCACCCCCGTCCAACTCGCCCTGGTGACCGGGAAACCGGTGCGTTCCGGCGCACTGCACTCCGCGCTGTCGGTCGTCAGGGAACAGGTGTTCGGCCTAGACGCCGCCACGACCGAACCCTTCCGCGGCCCGCGCCAGTAGCGGCGGCCCGCACAACGTCCCCGACCGCACGTTGAAGAAGGAGAGCACATGCGCAAGGTCCCCCGCGCAGCGTTGCTTTGCGTGGCCGCCGCGGTGTCCCTGACCGCCTGCGCCGCCGGCGCCGGCAAGTCCGACCAGGGCGGTCTCGCCGCCGCGCCGGGCAAGGACGACAAGTTCACCCTGACCGTCTGGAGCAACTACTCCGGCCGCGAGCAGGACGAGGTCACCAAGGCGTTGGAGAGCTTCAGGAAGAAGTACCCCAACGCCGAGATCAAGCACGAGGGCAGCCAGGACGACGACAAGATCACCGCGGGCATCCGCAGCGGCAACCCGCCGGACGTGGCGCTGTCGTTCACCACCGACAACATCGGCCAGTTCTGCTCGTCCGGCTCGTTCCAGGAGCTCAAGCCCTACGTCGAGCGGGACAAGGTGGACCTGTCGCAGATCCCCGACGCCGTGCGCTCGTACACCGAGTACAAGGGCAACCGGTGCGCGATGCCGCTGCTCTCCGACGTCTACGGCCTGTACTACAACAAGGAGCTGCTCGCCGCGGCCGGCATCACCACGCCGCCGAAGACCACCGCCGAGCTGCTGGACTACGCCAAGCGCGCCACCAAGAAGGCCCCGGACGGGTCGATCGAGGTCGCGGGCTTCCTGCCGACGATGATGTTCTACAACAACCGCCCGCCGATCTGGGCGCCCAACTTCGGCGCGAAGTGGGCCGGTCCGGACGGCAAGTCGGCGCTGGCCTCGCCCGAGTGGGCGGAGATGCTGAAGTTCCAGAAGGAACTGGTCGACTTCTACGGCTACGACAACCTGGAGCGGTTCCGCGCGGGCCTCGGGCAGGAGTTCTCCGCCGACCACGCCTTCCACCAGCAGAAGATCGCCATGATGATCGACGGCGAGTACCGCACGGCGTTCCTGAAGGACCAGGCGCCGCAGGTGAAGTTCGGCACCGCGCCCTTCCCGACGATCAAGCCCGACCTGTACGGCGCGGGCTTCACCGCCGGCACGATCATGGGTATCCCGAAGGGCGCGAAGAACCCCGGCGCGGCCTGGGAGCTGATCAAGCACCTGTCGTTCGACACGGACACGATCGTCACGCTCGCGAACGGCATCAAGAACATCCCCAGCACCAAGGCCGCGCTGGCGGACCCGCGCCTCGAAGTGGACGAGAACTTCAAGACGTTCATCGACCTGGCCCAGGGCGGCAAGCTCCAGGGCAACCCGGTGACCCCGATCGGTGACGCGCACATCAAGGCCATCGGCGACTTCGCCACCTCGTGGCAGGCGGGCAAGGTGCCGGACCTGATGGCGGGGTTGGAGGAAGTCGACCAGCAGATCGACGACCAGGTCGCGAAGAGCGGCAAGTAGTCATGACCGCCACGCTCGAACGCGTGGACGTGGTCCGGGCCGCCCCCGCGCGGGGGCGGTCCCGGGCCCGCCACCGGTGGACCGTGCTGGCCTTCCTGGCCCCCGCGATCCTGGGTTTCCTGCTGTTCTTCGGCTACCCGCTCGTCGCCACGATCGGCTTCTCGTTCACCAAGTACGACCTGATCAACCCGCCCGAGTGGATCGGGCTGGAGAACTACTCGTACATGGTCACGGACAAGCTGTTCCGCACCGCCGTCTACAACACGCTGTGGTTCGTGGTCGTGCTGACCGTCGCCCGGGTCGTGTTCGCACTCGGGGTCGCGTCGGTGATCGCCCGGCTGAAGTCGGGCGTGGGCCTGGTGCGGACGCTGTGCTACCTGCCCTCGCTCGCGCCGCCGGTGGCCGCGACCCTGGTGTTCTTCCTGGTCATGCGGCCCAACGACGGTCCGCTGGACGCCTTCCTGGGCTGGTTCGGCATCGAGGGTCCGCTGTGGTTCGCCGACCCGGCGTGGGCCAAGCCGGGGATCACGGCGGTGATGCTGTGGGTGTCCGGCGATCTGATGATCATCATCCTGGCCGCGATCCTGGACGTGCCGCAGGAGCAGTACGAGGCGGCCGAGCTGGACGGGGCGGGGCCGGTGCGGCGGTGGTGGCACATCACGCTGCCGTCCATCTCGCCGGTGCTGATGTTCGGGGTGGTGAACTCGATCATCCTGGCGTTGCAGCTGTTCACGCAGGCGGTGGTGGCGGGGTCGGCGGCGAGCGGGTCGGCCGACGTCACCGGCAACACCAAGATCCTGGGGTTCCCCGAGAACTCGACGCTGACGTTCCCGGTGTGGCTGTACACGCAGGGCTTCCGGTACTTCGACATGGGCTACGCGGCGGCGATGGCGACCGTGCTGTTCGTCGTGTCGTTCGCGGCCACGGCGGTGCTCGTACAGCGCATGCGCAAGGCCTCCTACCAGGAGGAAGGAGGTCCGGGCGCATGACCGCCGTTCTCGATCACCGGCGCACCAACTGGAAGAGCGCGTTGGACTGGGTCGCCGTGCACAGCCTCGGCCTCGCCTTGGGCCTGATGTTCGCGCTGCCCATCGTGTTCGTGTTCCTGACCGCGGTGATGTCGGACAACCAGGCGTTCACCAAGGACCTGTGGCCGCACGAGTGGCACTGGGGCAACTTCCTGGAGGTCTTCGACAAGGCGCCGCTGCTGAAGTACCTGGGCAACAGCATGCTGTACTCGCTGTTGGCCACCGCCGGGATGCTGCTGTCGTCCATCCCGGCGGCGTACGCGCTGGCCAAGCTCCAGTGGCGGGGCCGCAACGCGGTGTTCCTGCTCGTGGTGGGCGCGATGATGCTGCCGCCGCAGGTCGTGGCCGTGCCGCTGTACGACACGTGGTCCAGCCTGGGCCTGACCGGCACGCTGTGGCCGTTGATCGTGCCGTACTTCCTGTTCGACGCCTTCAGCATCTTCCTGCTGCGCCAGTTCATCCTGACCATCCCGCAGTCCTATGTGGACGCCGCGCGGGTGGACGGGTGCACGGAGTTCCAGGCGCTCGTGCGGATCGTCGTGCCGATGGCCCGGCCGGGCATCGCCGCCACCGCCCTGTTCTGCTTCCTCTACACGTGGAACGACTACTTCGGTCCCCTCCTCTACACCGGCGAGCGACCGGACGAGTGGACGCTGTCGCTGGCGCTGTCGTCGTTCAAGGGCATGCACCACGTGCAGTGGAACCTGGCGATGGCCGTGACCCTGCTGATCATGGTCCCCGCGGTGGTGCTGTTCGTCTTCGCCCAGCGCTCGTTCGTCAAGGGCATCACTTTCACTGGAGTCAAGGGATGAAGCTCACCGTTGTCGGCGGCGGGTCGACGTACACGCCCGAGCTGGTCGACGGCATCGCGGGCCGGCGGACCAGTCTCGCGGTGGACGAGATCGTGCTGGTGGACCCGGACGCGCAGCGGCTCGCGACGGTCGGGGCGTTCTCGCAACGCCTCCTCGCCCACGCCGGCCACCCGGCACGCGTGCGCACGACCACCGATCTCGAGGACGGTGTGGAGGGCGCTTCGGCGGTGCTGCTCCAACTCCGGGTCGGTGGGCAGGCGGCACGGGCGCAGGACGAGACGTTCCCGCTGGTGTGCGACTGCGTGGGGCAGGAGACGACCGGCGCGGGCGGGTTGGCGAAGGCGTTGCGGACCGTGCCGGTGGTGCTGGACATCGCCGAGCGGGTGCGGGCGCTGGCCGGTGAGGACACCTGGATCGTCAACTTCACCAACCCGGTCGGGATCGTGACCCGCGCGTTGGCGCAGGCCGGGCACCGGGCGGTGGGGCTGTGCAACGTGGCCATCACGTTCCAGCGGTGGACGTCGGCGCTGCTCGGCGTGGCACCCGAGGCGGTGACGCTCGGGCACGTCGGCCTCAACCACCTCACGTGGGAGCGCGGGGTGTTCGTGGACGGGGTGGACCGCCTGCCGGAACTGCTGGAGCAGCACGGGGAAGCGCTTTCCGCGCACATCGGGCTGCCCGCGTCCCTCATGCGCCGCCTAGGAGTCGTCCCCTCCTACTACCTGAAGTACTTCTACGAGCACGACGACGTCGTCAAGAAGCAGAAGACCGACCCGCCGCGCGCGGAAGTCGTTGCCACCGTGGAAAAAGAACTGCTCGACCTCTACAACGACGTCACCGTGGTCACCAAACCCGAGCAGCTGTCCCAACGCGGCGGCGCGTACTACTCGGAGGCGGCCGTGCAACTGGTGCACGCGTTGACCGGCGGCGCGGGGGCGGAGCGGCACGTGGTGAACGTGCGCAACGGCGGGACCTTGCCGTTCCTGCCCGACGACGCCGTCATCGAGGTCCCCGCCACCGTAACCTCCACCGGCGCCACCCCGCTGCCGGTCGACCCCGTCGACCCCGCCCTCTCTGGTTTGATCTCACACGTCACCGCGTACGAGTACCTGGCACTGGAAGCCGCGCTGCACGGCGGGCGGGACCGGGTTGCCGACGCGCTGCTCGCCCACCCGCTGGTCGGGCAGCACGCGATCGCGGACCGGCTGGCCGACGAGCTGGTGGCGCGCAACCGCGACTTCCTGCCGTGGGCCAAGGGCGTGGTCGCTTGACGACCGACCGGGTGCTGGCCATCGACGGCGGCAACAGCAAGACCGCCGTGGCGCTGGTCGACGTGGACGGACGGGTCCTCGCGCAGGTCAGGGGCCCCGGGGCGTCACCGCAGAACGTCGGCCTGCCCCGCAGCCTGGAGATCTTCGGCGACCTGGTCACCAAGGCCGCCGTCGCCGCAGGTCTGTCTCCCGGGCAGCCCATCGCCACGCACACCGCCGCCTACCTCGCCGGTGCGGACCTGCCCAAGGAGGAAGAGGACCTGCGGGTCGCCATCGAGGGGCTCGGGTGGTCGGAGACGACCGTCGTCGGCAACGACACCTTCGCGCTGCTGCGGGCGGGCACGTCGGACGGGATCGGCGTGGCCGTGGTGTGCGGGGCGGGCATCAACTGCGTGGCGGTGGCGCCGGACGGCCGGACGCACCGGTTCCCCGCGCTGGGCCGGATCTCCGGCGACTGGGGCGGCGGCGGGCACATCGGCAGCGAAGCCCTGTGGCTGGCCGTGCGGGCGGAGGACGGGCGCGGCGAGCCGACCGCGCTGCTGCCCGCCGTGATCGCCCACTACGGGGTGCGGACGCTGGCCGAGGTCGTCGAGCGGCTGCACTTCGCGGAACTGGAGTTCGACCCGCACGCGTTGTGCCCCTTGCTGTTCGAGGTCGCGGCGGCGGGCGACGCGGTGGCCCGGTCGGTCGTGGACCGGCTCGTGGAGGAGGTCGTGCTGCTGGCCTCGGTGTCGCTTCGCCGGCTGTCGCTGCTGGACGAACCGGTGGACGTCGTGCTCGGCGGCGGCGTGCTGACCGGCACGAACGGCGTGGTCGTCAACGCCGTGCGCGACCGCCTCTCCCAGGTCGCACCGCTGGCCGGTGTCCGGGTCGTGGACGTGCCCCCGGTCGTCGGCGCGGCCCTCCTCGGCTTGGACGCGCTGGGCGCCCCACCGGGCGCGGAACTGCGGCTGCGCACGGCCTACGAGTCACAGGTGCCCGTGGGCTGACCAGACCCCGGTGCGCGCGGGAGGTGTCAGGCGGCGGCCCTCCCCGCGCACCGGACCCACCCCCGCTGCCAGGGGGTTGATCGGCGGCGGCTCCTCCCGGCAGCGGGACCCCCACGGCGGTGTCTATGCGCCCGACACCGCCGTGGGGACCTCCAACTCCGTGCTCGACGTGCTGACGGGCACGCTGACCGTGAGTTCGGGCACGGTCACGGACTGCCGCGGCTCGTCGGTGGTCGTGGACGTGATTTGCGTCGTAGTCGTCTGTGTTCCGACCGTAGTCGCCGTCGTGGTGACCTTGGCCCGAGCCGACGTGGTGACGGACACCCCGGCCCCCTCGAAGTCCATCGGCGGCCCGTCCCCGCCCGCGCGCTGCGTGGGCACCGGCGAGGTGCCGACACGCTGCTCGCGCGGCGGTTCCTGGTCGGCGCGGATGAGGGCGACAGCGGTGACCACACCGGCCAGCACGGCCAGCGCGGTGAACGACAGCAGCGGGAGCGGCAGACGCGGCACGGTCGGCAAGGGTAAGGCCAGGGACGTGACGAAACGCCCATTGCCGACACCACGTCCCACCATCGAGTGACCCGCGGGTGACCACGGGGCCAACCGACGCTGGCGTAGGTCCCCGGCGCGGAGGCATCCTGTGGGGCGCGCGCGGGTCACGGGGGTGTTGCCGCGGCAGCTTCGTCGAGGGAGGGGACGCGAGTGGACGGGTTGGACAGTTTCGTCGCGTTGGGGGACAGCTTCACCGAGGGCATGGACGACCGCGGCCCGAACGGCACGTACCTGGGCTGGGCGGACCGCCTGGCCGGCCTGCTCTCGAGCCACCGCCCGGGACTGCGGTACGCGAACTTCGCCGTGCGCGGCAAGATGCTCCAGGAGATCGTGGACGAACAACTGCCACTCGCCGTGGCCCTGAAGCCGAAACTGGCGACCTTCTGCGGCGGCGGTAACGACATCCTGGTGCCCGGCTCCGACCCGGACGCCCTGGCCGAGGTCTACGAGATCGCCGTGGCGGACCTGCGCGCGGCCGGCAGCGAAGTCCTGATCTTCACCGGTTTCGACCCGAAGCACACACCGTTCCTGCGCTCGCTGCGCGGCAAGATCGCGATCTACAACAGCCACCTGTGGTCGGTCGCCGAGCGCTACCACTGCCGAGTGGTCGACCTGTGGTCGATGACAGTCCTGCACGACCGTCGGGCGTGGAGCGAGGACCGACTGCACCTGTCGACCGAAGGCCACCGCCGGGTGGCGCTGCGAGCGGCGGAGGTCCTGGGCTTCAAGCAGACGGAGGACTGGAGCACCCCTTGGCCCCCGCTGGAGGACGAGGACTGGATGACCCAGCGCCGGCACGACCTGAAATGGGCACGGGAGCACGTCGTACCGTGGATCGGCCGACAACTGCGCGGCGAGTCGATGGGCGACGGCGTAGCCCCGAAACGCCCGGAACTCCTCCCGGTCAGCTCCGACTGACCCCCGCACACCAGGCTTTTCGGCGCGCGAAGCGCGCTGTGGTCGCACCACAAGTGGAGGGCCTCGGTTCCCCCGCCGTATGGCCTGCCCGAAGGGCTACCACATTTTCCAGGGGTTGCAGCCGAAAGTTTTGCGAGGAACGAGCAAAAGTTTTAGCGGCAACCCCTGGAAAATGTGGTTGGCTCCGCCAGGCCATACGGCGGGGGAACCGACGCCCTTCACCCCCCGCTGGCGGCCTGCCGCGCGGCGAGCGCCGCTTTTGATCTTGAGAGCGCAAGGCGCGTCCGCTCGAGAGCGAAGCGTCCCAAAGATCCCGAAAGGGCTGACCGGGCCGGCACTCTCCCCCGAATGCCGGCCCGGTCAGCGGTTCGGGTGGCTTCCCCCCTGGCATCCCCCTCCAAGAGCCACCCGTCGCGCGCTCATCCGCTCGTGCGTTGATCAGCGCGCGTCTCCAAGTTCCCACGACTTCCCATTGGTGAGCTAAACACCGGCTAAACCTCGGTGGTCAAGGCTTCAAGGGCCGTTCGGACCAACATCGCGCGCGGCGAGCCCAGGCGTTCGAACAGGCGGAGGGACTCGGCCAGTTCCGCTTGGGCGGCAACGCGTTCGCCCCGTCGCGCCAGGACCACGCCCAGCACCTGGCGCCCGAACGCCTCCTCGAACTGCATCGAGCCGCCCCGGGCCAGCTCGACGCCCTGCCGGGCGTGCTCCTCCGCCTCCCCCAACAGACCCAGCTCGGTGTACATCTCGGCGAGGTTGTTGACCGCCAGCACGTACGCGCGCTCGTCGCCGTTGCGGTGGTGGACCTCCATCGCCTGGAACTGGTGCTGTGCGGCCGTTTCGAGCTGCCCCAGGCGTTGTTCCACCTGGGCCAGGTTGTTCAGGACGGTCGCCTCCCCCAGCGCGTCCCCGTCGCGCCTGGCCAGTTCGACGGCCTCCCGGTAGTGCGCGAGCGCCTCTTCCAGGCGGCCCTCGGCGGACAGGGCGCTGGCCAGCTGGTCCAGGGTCATGACCAGGTACCTGGGCTCGCCCAGTTCCCGCGCGATGTGGTGGGCGCGTTCGGCGTCGGGGAGGGTGCCCCGGGTCCGGCCCGTCCGGACGTTGACCTTGTACATGGCGTGCAGGACCAGCATCTCGCCGCGCCGGTCGCCGCTCACCCTGGCCGCGGCCAGGCCGAACCCGGCGATGCCGTGCCAGTCGCGGCTGGCCACGCGCGCCACGCAGTAGGTGTGCACCAACCGGACCAGCTGCCAGACCTGTTGGTGCAGGCCGGCTTCCGCGCCGGCGTGGACCAGGGCGATGAGGTTGGGCCACTCCTTGTCGTACCAGGACAGCGCTTGCGCGGCGGTGGCCGGGCGGGGTGCGGTCGGGTCGACCGACGCCAGGTCCAGGCCGTCGCCTGCCGGTCTGATCAGGCGTCTGGCGTGGTCGCAGGCGGCCAGGTAGTGGTCCATGAGGCGGCGCAACGCGGCCGTGCGGCGGCCGGCGTCCTGGTCGCCCAGGACCTCCCGCGCGTACAACCGCACCAGGTCGTGCAGGACGAACCCGCCGCGCCACTGCTCGACCAGCAGGTGCGCGTCCGCGAGGTCGGCTAATCGGGCCGCCGCGGTGCCGAGGTCGGTCCGGCAGAGGGCGGCGATGGCGTGCGGGCTGACCCAGCGGCCGGGGACCAGGCCCGCGGCGCGAAACGTCTCCGCCAGTTCGGGCGGCAGGTTGCGGTAGGACACCGCGAGGGCCCGCGCCACGCCCACGCCGGTGTCGCCCAGGTCCAGCGCGCGCAGCCGGGCGTCGTCGTCGGAGAGCTGCGCCACCAGCGACTCGACCGTCCACTCCGGACTGAACATGAGCTTGGCGGCGGCGATCCGCAGCGCCAGCGGCAGGTTGCCGCACAGCTCCGCGAGCATCCGCACCGCCACGGGTTCCTGTTCGGACAACGGTTTGCCGACCACCTCGTCGACCAGCCGCACCGACTCGTCCTCCGACAGCGTGTCCAGCGTGAGCATCCGGGCCCCGTTGGACACCACGAGCGACTCCAGCCGCCGCCGGGACGTCACCAGCGCCACCGAACCCGCCCCAGGCGGCAGCAGCAGCCGCACCTGCTCCGGGTCCCAGGCGTCGTCCAGCACCACCAGCACCCGCCGCTTGGCCAGCACCGACCGGTACAGCCCGACCCGGTCGTCCAGGTCGCGCGGCACGCCGTCCGCGGGCACGCCCAACGCCAGCAGGAACCGGCCCAGCACCTCGGCGGGCTCCACCGGCTCCCGGTCGGGCGCGAACCCGTTCAACGCGGCGAACAGCAGCCCGTCCGGGAACTGCTCGGCCCGGCGGTGCCCCCACGTGACGGCCAGCTCGCTCTTGCCGATGCCCGGTGCGCCGTTGACCACGGCGATGGTGGTGGCGGACGGGTCCCGACCGTCGCACAGCCGGTCCAGCCACGCCAGTTCCTCGTCCCGCCCGATGAACCCGCTCGCCGCGGCGGGCAGCTGCGCGGGCACCACCACGCCGGGCCGGGGCGGCAGGGTCACGGGTTCGGCGAGCCCGCCCACGCGCAGCGCCGGGTCGTCGCGCAGCACCTGCTCGTGCAGCACCCGCAGTTCCGGGCCGGGGTCGATGCCCAGCTCGTCCACCACCCGGCGGTGGAAGCGCTGGTAGGCCTCCAGCGCGTCGGCCCGCTGCCCCGACCGGTAGAGCGCCCGCATGATCTGCCCGACGAACCGCTCCCGGAACGGGAACTCGCCCACCAGCTGCCGCAGCTCGCCCACCAGCTCCAGGTGCCGGCCCAGTTCCAGCTCGGCCTCGATGCGCTCTTCCAGTGCGGCAAGCCGAAGCTCTTCGAGGTCGGTGGTGATCGGGTCGCCCGGCACGTCGGCGAGCACCTGCCCCCGCCACAGCCCCAGCGACTCGCGCAGCAGCTGCGCCCGGATCGCGGCGGGCTTGCCGCGGGCGCCGGCCACCAGCCGCCGCGCCCGGTGGAAGTCCAGCCGCCACGGGTCCACCGCCAGCTGGTAGCCCGGCGGCGTGGTCAGGATGCGCGCGGACCCGGCCGGGTCGGCCTGCTCCAGCATGCGCCGCAGCCGGGACACGTACCCGTGCACGATGGTCCGGGCGGTGGCGGGCGGTTCGTCCTGCCACAGGCAGTCCACGATCTCGTCGATCGGGACGACCCGGTTGGCCTCCAGCACCAGCATCGCGAGCAGCCCCCGCATGCCCTTGCGACCGATGACGAGCTGTCGGCCGTCCGCGAGCACCTGCAAGGGTCCGAGGACACCGAACTCCAGCCCGCTTCTGCTCCGGTCAGCCATGCCCCTCCCCCGCCTCCACGGCTACTGCCCAGTCACTCACATCAGGTGCGCCGGGCGGCGTGTTGGATACCTGTGGGTAGATGTTGTTTGCTCAACTAGTCGCCGCTCCCATGACCGGACGACCCCGCGGCGGCTAGGGTTTTGACCCCGGACGACGCAGGTGCAGGAGGGCAAGTTGCCGCGCGAGCCGATGAGCGTGGTCGACCGTGGCGCCGCCTGCCTGCTGGGCGGCGCCCTGGGTGATGCGCTGGGCGCGCCCGTCCAGTACCTGGGGTGGACCGATATCCAACGAGACCACGGCCCCGAGGGTGTTCTGGAACCGCCGCGTCCCGCTCTGGTGACCGACGACACCCAGCTCACGCTGTTCACCGCCGACGGCTACCTGCGGGCGTGGGTGCGCGGGCACACCACCGGCGAGTGGGAACCGGTGCGGGTGGTGTGGGAGAGCTACCGGCGGTGGCTGACCACCCAGCAGGTCGCCGCGCCGGAGCTGGGCGCGACCGGCCTGGTCGGCGACGAGCGCTTGTACTCCAGCCGGTCACCGGGCCTGACGTGCCTGCGCGCGCTGGCCGCCGACCGCCCGCCCACGCCGGAGGAGCCGCACAACGAGTCCTCCGGGTGCAACGGGGTCACGCGGACCGCGCCCGCAGGCTTCGCGCCGACCGCCGAGATCGCCTACGACCTGGGCTGCCGGTTCGCGGCGCTGACCCACGGCGGCACCGGCGGCTGGGTGGCCGGCGGGGCGTTCGCGCTGCTGATCCACCTGCTGGCGGTGAAGGCGCGGCCGTTGCGGGAGGCGGTGGACCAGGTGATCGGCCGGGTGCTGCGCGACGACCCGTACACGGCGAACACGCTGAACCGGGCCGTGCTGTTCGCCGACGAGCACTTGGCGCAGGGCTTCGAGTCGGTGCGCGTGGACCGGCTGGGCAGCGGGTGGACGGGCCCGGAGGCGCTGGCGATCGCCGTGCACACGGTGCTGGTGTACCCGCGGCGGTCGCAGTTCGTGGACGCGCTGCGGGCGGCGGCGAACCACTCGGGCGGCAGCGACGCGACCGCGGCCCTGACCGGGAACATCCTGGGCGCGTTGCACGGGACGGAGGCGTTGCCGCGCGACTGGCTCGCGGGGCTGGAGTTGGTCGACCTGCTGACCCGGCTCGGCACGGACCTGGGCCACTCGGTGACGGGCGCGGACTTCGACCACTCGCGCTACCTGTGAGGGCCTTCTCGGACACCACAGGCTTCGGCTGCCCGCTCCCGAATGCGGACAACCGAAGCCTGCCCTCCACGCGGTCGTCGCCGAGGCACGCCCCGAGCGCGGAACCCGGCTGACCTGCGCGGAGAAGGGAAACCCGTGCCGGAGACCGTAGCAGAGCGCGTGTGCCCCATCACGGCGGGCCCACCTCCTTAACGTTGTGAAGGAGTAGGGCACCATCGTCCGCGTGGGTCTGGGACGGGACACGATCGTGCGCGCGGCGCTGGCACTGCT
The DNA here is from genome assembly GCF_003634995.1 of Saccharothrix variisporea. Taxonomy (GTDB): domain Bacteria; phylum Actinomycetota; class Actinomycetes; order Mycobacteriales; family Pseudonocardiaceae; genus Actinosynnema; species Actinosynnema variisporeum. Next base: position 4,866,087 of record NZ_RBXR01000001.1, read on the forward strand.
CGACGACGTCGGCTTGGACGGCCTGACCCTGCGCCGCCTCGCCGACGAGCTGGACGTGCAGGCGCCGGCGCTCTACTGGCACGTCAAGAACAAGGCCGAACTGCTGCACGACATGGCGGCGGCGATCGTCCACGACGCCCTGCACGACCTGGAGGCGCCGCGGCGCGGCGAGTCGTGGGTGGACTGGACCGCCGACTGCGCCCACCGCCTGCGCGACGCGATGCGCACCCACCGAGACGGCGCCCGCGTGCTGTCCGGCACGTACCTGACCCACCTCTCCGGCCGCCCGCTGGAACTGGCCCTCCGAACCCTCTGCGACGCCGGTTTCTCGGCGCGCGACGCGGCCCGCGGCATCGGCACGGTCTTCTCGTACGTGCAGGGCTTCACCGTCGAAGAGCAGTCCACCCCGCAGCCCCCCGTGGACGCGACCCGCTTCCCCCTGGCGGCGCACGCCGTCACAGAACTGACCCACAACCCCGACGCCCGCTTCGAACACGGCCTGCGCCTCCTGCTGTCGGGCCTGCGCCTGTCCCGCTTCGGGGGCTGACCCATGCCGACTGACGCACGCGCAACAACCGCCCTCCCGATCCCCCTCCCTCCCACCCTTCCTCCCGCCCGCCGTCCCACCCTTCCTCCCGCCCTTCCTCCCGCCCTCCCGACCGCCCTGCACGACCCCTCCGCGCACGACCTGCGCCTCTCAGCCCGGCGCCCGTCCCGGATCGGCGGCTGACCCCCGTGCCGGCCGGCGTGCGCGCGATGACCGCCCTCCTGATCGCTCTCGACGGCCGCCCCGACACCACCGACTTGGGCGACTTGGCCGTGCAGGCCGTCCGCCAGGCCCCGCGCGACGACCCGGCAGCCCTCGCCGAACTCGCCGAGGTAGCCGGCTGGATCCTGTTCGAGGAAGAGCGCCTTCCCGAGGCCCACGCCCACAACGCCTTGGCGTTCACCCTTACACAGCACGGAAAATTTCAGTTCATCGAAAATTTAATTTCACTGAACCAAATATTTCTGCTCACCCGCCTGGGGCGCTACGGCGAGGCGCTGGCGTTGGCCGCGCGCGGGCTGGAGGGCGAGCGGTCGCGGAAGGTTCGGGGGATGTTCGCGTTGCGGCAGGCGCGGGTCTACTCGCGGGTCGGGCTGGCGAAGCAGGCGCGGGAAGCGTTGGTCCGCGCCCAGGACGTGCTCGAAGACGACCCGGCCGCGCCGGAGTGGGCCTGGTGGATCGACGAGGCGGAGCTGAACGGGCACCGGGCCGCCGTCCTGGCGAACCTCGGGCACCTGGAGGAAGCGGCCCTGCTGTTCCCGCCGGACGACGGGTTGAGGTTCCGCGAGGTGTTGAGCGCGATGCGGTTCCGGACGCTGCACGCGCTGGGCGAGTGGCGCGGCGACCGACCGGAGTTCCGCAGCCCGCGCGCCCGCCACACCGCGACCGGCGTTCCCGGCGGCCGGTGCACACGCTGTGGAGTACCGATTGCGTAAGCGAGAAGCGCATGCCGCGGACGCCGGCGGATGACGCCCGAGCGTGCGGCGACGTGGCGCGGGACCGCAAGTGGCCGCGATACCGAGCAGTTGGAGAGTCAGCGGCGAGGCCCTCCGACAAGGGCCAGGGGCGCGCTCAGCACCTGCGCGCGGCAGCCGGGTCAGCAGTACGGCCGGCGCGCGTATCAGACGCCGATCCTGTCGGGGACCTGTCGGGTTCCTGTCGATCCGCGCGGCGGTGCGCCGGCCGGGCAGGGGTGACGCACCATGGGCACGTGGACGACGCCGTACGACTGCTCGTGGTGGACGACGAGCCCCACATCGCCGACCTGGTGGCCACGGTCGCGCGGTACGAGGGGTGGCAGGCGGCCACGGCGGGGAGCGGGCGGGCCGCGTTGGCGGCGGTCGGTGACTTTCGGCCCGACATCGTCGTGCTCGACCTGATGCTGCCCGACCTCGACGGGTTCACCGTGTTGGACCGGCTGCGGTCGGCCGGTGCGATGGTTCCCGTCGTGTTCCTCACCGCCCGGGACGGCACGGCGGACCGCGTCGCCGGGCTGACCCGCGGTGGGGACGACTACCTGGTGAAACCGTTCTCCGTCGAGGAGCTGATGGCGCGGCTGCGGGCCGTCCTCAGGCGCAGCACCGGGCCGCAGTGGAAGCGGTCCGTGTTGGAGGTGGCGGACCTGGCGCTGGACGAGGACACCCGCGAGGTGCGCCGGGGCGGGCAGTTGGTGACGCTCACGCCCACCGAGTACGAGCTGCTGCGCTACCTGATGCGCCGCTCGCCGACCGTGCTGACGAAGGCCCAGATCCTCGACCACGTGTGGGAGTACGACTTCGGTGGCCGGTCCAACGTGGTCGAGCTGGTCGTCTCGCACCTGCGGCGCAAGCTGGACGTGGGTCGCGAGCCGTTGATCCACACCGTGCGCGGCGTCGGGTACGCGCTGCGCAAGGCCCCCGAGTGATGGGCGCCTACCGCAGGCTGGCGCTGGGCACGCGGCTCGCGCTGGGGCTGGGTGTGCTGGCGCTGGTGGTGTTCGCGGTGGTCGGGACGGTCATGGCGACCAGCATGGAGACCTACCTGGCGGCGAAGCTGGACGAGCAGGTGGGCAAGTCGCAGCAGGACCTGGAGAAGGAGATCCACCGGACGGGGAAGCTGACCAAGAACGTCTACGGCTGGTTCGCGGCGGTGTACCGGGTCGAGAACGGCACGGCGACCCTGGAACCGCCGTCCGTGCAGCCGAGCCCGGAGCTGCCGTCCGACCCGTCCGAACTGGCCGACGTGGCGCGGGCGACGACGGGCTCCGAGGCCGTGTTCCGCACCGAGTACCTGGAGGGGCACGGGACGTACCGGCTGCGGGGCTGTCCCCTGGGTGACGGCCAGGTGCTGGTCAGTGCCGCGCCGATGAACGACATCACCACCACCGTCCGGCAGCTGGTGCTGGTGGAGGTGGCCACGTTCCTGCTCGCGCTGGTCGCGTTGGTGGTGGTCGGCCGCGCGGTGCTGCGCCGTGGCCTGCAACCGCTGAGCGACATGGCGAAGACGGCCCGCGACATCACGTCCCACGACCTGACCGACTCGTCCCGGCTGCCGGTGCGGGCGGAGGGCGGCAACGGCGGCGTGGAGGTCGAGGAGCTGCGCACGGCGTTCAACACGATGCTGGACCACATCGACACCTCCCTGGCCGCCCGCACCGCCGCCGAGCAGCGCTTGCGCCGTTTCGTGGCGGACGCGTCGCACGAACTGCGCACCCCGCTGACGTCGATCCGCGGCTACGCCGACCTGTTCCGCTACGCGGCGGCCAACGCTCCTGAAGAACGCGAGGCCCACCTGGAGAAGCTCCGGTCGGAGGCGGCCCGGATGAGCGTCCTGCTGGAAGACCTCCTCCTGCTGGCCCGCCTGGACTCCGCCGAAGCCGAAACCCCGGTCCGCGCGGAACCCAACGACCTGGCCACCCTGATCCGCGAGTCGGCAGACGCCTTCCGCGCGGCCCGCCCCGACCACCCCCTGACCGTGACCACGCCCGAGTCGCTGCGCCTGAGCTTCGACCCGATCCGCCTGCGCCAGGTCGTCGACAACCTGCTGACCAACGCGGCCACCCACACGCCCGCCGGGACGGCGGTGTCGCTCGAGGTGTCGACCGAGGGCCGGTTCGCGGTGATCAGGGTCGGCGACTCGGGCCCCGGCATCCCGGCGGAGGACCAGCCGAGGATCTTCGACCGCTTCTACCGCGTGGACGACTCGCGAACCCGCGGCAGCGGCGGCAGCGGCTTGGGGCTGGCGGTGGTGCACTCGCTGGTCGTCGCACACGGCGGAACGATCACAGTGGACAGCCGTCCGGGCTCGACCGCGTTCACCATCAGGATTCCCAGGCCATGACCTCATGGCGCCCCGCCCGAGGGCGGGGCCGGTCAAGTCTGGAGCCGGTGAGGGGACTTGAACCCCTAACCTTTCGCTTACAAGGCGAGTGCTCTGCCAATTGAGCTACACCGGCGCGGCGGATGCGCCGGGGACATCGTAAGCGTCCCGACCAGGTGCTACCTGCGGCGAACGGTCTGCTCAGGGTGTGTCGGCGTTGGTCCGTCCGGAGGTCCGCAGCCCGTCCGAGTGGCCCAAGGAACACCTAAAACCGCTGGCCAGCGGCATCAACAGAGCTGAACGCTGCGTGATCGACTCACCCGCTCCGGGGACCCCGCACGGGGGTGGCGCATCACACAACGGCGGATGTGACACCGTCGGGCGTGGCTGAACCGTGATCCGTGAGGAGGACCGCCCGACGTGAGGCTGCGGCGCAAGCGGTACCGCGACCCCGGGACGTTGCCCGACCTGTGGCAACCCGTCGAAGGGCCGGCACTGCCCGACGACTCGACCGTGCACCTCGTGCTCGACCTCGCCCTGCGCGTCGGGGAGGTCCAGCTGGCCAGCGGTGCGGGGGCGGCGGATGCCACGGCCACGGTGATGGCGGTGGCCGACGCGTACGGGTTGCCGCGGACCGAGGTGGACGTGACGTTCACCTCGATCACCGTCTCCTGCCACCGGGGCACCGAGGCCGCGCCGATCACCGCCTTGCGGGTGGTGCGCAGTCGCGGCCTGGACTACACGCGGTTGGCCGCCCTGGAGAACCTCATCCGCCGCATCACCGAGAACGACACCAGGCCCGCCGACGCCTACGCCGAGCTCGACAAGATCACCAAGCAGCCGCACCCCTACCCGCGCTGGGTCGCCACGCTGGCCTGGGCGGGCATGGCGGGCGCGGTGGCGTTCCTGGTCGGCGGCGGGCCGTTGCTGGCGTTGGCCGCCGCGCTGGTCACGGCCGTGATCGACCGGGTGGGTCGGCTGCTCAACCGGCGGGCGCTGCCGTTCTTCTTCCAGCAGGTCGTGGGCGGGGCGCTGGCCACGGCGGCGGCGATGGTCATGTACGCGACGGACGCCTTGCCGGCGGTGCGGCCCTCGTTGCTCGTCGCGACCGGGATCGTGGTGCTGCTGTCCGGGTTGTCGCTGGTCGGCGCGGTGCAGGACGCGATAACCGGGTACAACGTCACCGCCGCCGGCCGGCTGATGGAGATCGCGCTGCTCACCGCGGGCCTGATCACCGGCATCGCCCTCACCCTCCGCGCGGCCGTGCAGTTCGGGGTCCGGAGCTCCCTGACCGACCCCCTGCCGCCGCTGATCTCCGACGTGCCGGTGCAGTTCCTCGCGGGCGCGGCTACCTCGGCTTTCTTCGCGCTCGCCGCCTACGCTCCGCTCAACGCGCTGCCGATCGCGGCGGCGGCGGGCGCGGTGGGCACCGGCACGTACGGGCTGCTCGTGCTCACCGGCACGAACGTGATCACCTGTTCGGCGGTGGCCGCCACCGTGGTGGGGTTCGGCGGCGCGGTGATCTCCCGCCGGCTGCGCACCCCGCCGCTGGTGGTCGCCGTGGCGGGCATGGTGCCGCTGCTCCCGGGCTGGACCACCTACCGCGGTCTTTACCAGCTGACCATCGAGCGCGACGGCGGCGGCCTGTCGACCCTCGTGCTGGCCGCCGGGACGGCGTTGGCGCTGGCCAGCGGGGTGGTGCTGGGCGAGTTCCTGGCGCGGCCGGTGCGCAGCGGGCTGAGCCGGTTGGAGCGGAGGTTGGCCGGGCCCCGGTTGTCCGGCCCACTGCGTCCCGCCAAGCGCCGGGTCGAGTAGCGCTCCACTTGGGGGTGACGTTGCTCCTACCTCCGTGAACACCGTGTGACGGACCTCGCTGCGGGGCATTCCGGAACGAGCGTTCCCACTACCCTCTGTGGTGGGCGCACAAACCGTGAAGATGCCGCCGCGCGAGCCGGGGCAGGTGGACACAGGAGGCGTTACCAGGTGAGTGGCATTGGCGAGAACGGCGCGGACTTCCTGGTGGTGGCCAACCGCTTGCCGGTGGACCTGGAGCGACTGCCGGACGGGACCGAGCGCTGGAAGCACAGCCCCGGCGGTCTGGTCAGCGCCCTGGAGCCGTTCCTGCGGTCGCACAGCGGCGCGTGGGTGGGCTGGCCGGGCGTCGCGGACGCGGAGGTCGAGGCGTTCGAGGAGGACGGCCTCCAGCTGCACCCCGTGTCCCTGAGCTCGGCCGAGGTGCGCGACTACTACGAGGGCTTCTCCAACGGCACGCTGTGGCCGCTCTACCACGACGTCGTCGCGCCGCCCGCGTTCCACCGGCGCTGGTGGAACGCCTACGTCCGGGTCAACCAGCGGTTCGCGGACGTGACGGCGAAGGTGGCCGCGCAGGGCGCGACCGTGTGGGTGCAGGACTACCAGCTCCAGCTGGTGCCGGCGATGCTGCGCGAGCTGCGGCCCGACCTGCGGATCGGGTTCTTCCTGCACATCCCGTTCCCGCCGGTGGAGCTGTTCATGCAGCTGCCGTGGCGCACGGAGATCATCCGCGGGCTGCTCGGAGCGGACCTGGTCGGCTTCCACCGGCCCGGCGGCGCGCAGAACTTCCTCTGGCTGGCCCGCCGCCTGGTCGGCCTGGAGCCCAGCCGCGGCGCGGTCGGCGTGCGCACCCGGCCGGGTGTGGTGCAGGTCGGCGACCGCACGGTCCGGGTCGGCGCGTTCCCCATCTCCATCGACTCGGCCGGGCTGGACGCGCTGGCCCGCAGCAAGGAGGTCCAGGCGCACGCGCGGCAGATCCGCGAGGACCTGGGCCGGCCGAAGAAGATCCTGCTCGGCGTGGACCGGCTCGACTACACCAAGGGCATCGACGTCCGGCTGCGCGCGCTGCACGAGCTGCTCGAGGACGGCCGCGTCGACCCGCGGGACGTCACGATGATCCAGCTCGCCACGCCCAGCCGGGAGCGGGTCGAGCACTACAAGCAGATGCGCAGCGAGATCGAACAAGCCGTGGGAAGGATCAACGGCGAGTTCTCCACGGTCGGGCACACCGTCGTCCATTACTTGCACCAATCGGTCGATCGACGCGAGTTGACCGCATTTATGACTGCTGCGGACGTCATGGTCGTCACGCCCGTTCGAGACGGCATGAATCTTGTCTGCAAGGAGTACGTGGCCTGCCGCTACGACTTGGGCGGCGCACTCGTGCTGTCCGAGTTCGCCGGGGCCGCCGCCGAGTTGACCAGCGCTTTCTTGGTCAACCCGCACGACCTGGACGGCGTGAAAAATGCTCTGGAAGCCGCCCTGACACTCGATCCGGCGGAGGGTCGCCGTAGGATGCGCGCGCTGCGCCGCCAAGTCCTCACGCATGACGTCGACCGTTGGGCTCGTTCGTTCCTTGACGCCTTGGGCACGCAGAGCGCAATCTGAATCAGTTCAGGCTATCTGAATCAGTTCAGACCTTGCACACCGACCTGTCCCACCGAGTCTTGAGGAGGGGCGTTGACCGCCGAAGCCCTCCCCGCCGAGCTCCGCCGTGCGATCGTGCAGCTCGCTCGCACACCGCGCCTTCTGGTCGCGTGCGACTACGACGGGACACTGGCTCCGATCGTGGCCAACCCCGAGGACGCCCGCCCGCTGACCGAGTCGGTGGGCGCGCTGCGCTCGCTGGCCGGTCTGCACGAGACCACGACGGCGGTGATCTCCGGACGGGCCCTGCGCGACCTCGCGACGCTGTCCCGGCTGCCGTCCGAGGTGCACCTCGTGGGCTCGCACGGGTCGGAGTTCGACGTCGGTTTCGTCCACGCGCTGGACGCCGACGCGAAGGCCCTGCACCGCCGGCTGGAAGCGGCACTTGAAACGATTGTCGAGGGCCACGAGGGCGTCGGTCTGGAGGTCAAGCCGGCGAGCATCGCGGTGCACGTCCGGCGGGCCGACCCGGCCGTCGGCGAGCGGGTCCTGGACGCCGTGCGCAGCGGTCCGAGCACGTGGGACGGCGTGCAGGTGACCGAGGGCAAGGCCGTGATCGAGCTCGCCGTCGTGCAGACCGACAAGGGCCACGCGCTGGACGTCCTGCGGCACCGGGTGTCCGCGACCGCGTCGATCTTCGTGGGCGACGACGTCACCGACGAGAAGGCCTTCGCCCGGCTGTCCGGGCCGGACGTGGGCATCAAGGTCGGCGACGGCGAGTCGCTGGCCGAGTTCCGCATCGACGACACCCTCGACGTGGCCACGGTGCTCGCGTTCCTGTTCGAGGAGCGCCGCAACTGGCTGCACGGCGACCAGGCCGTGCCGATCGAGCGGCTGACCATGCTCGCCAACGAGCGCTCGGTCGCCCTGCTCACCCCCGACGCGCGCGTGAACTGGCTGTGCCACCCCGAGCCGGACTCGGCGGCGGTGTTCGCCGACCTGCTCGGCGGGCCGGCGGCGGGCCACTTCTCGATCAAGCCCGAGCACGGGTCGCTGCCGCTGGGCCAGCGGTACGTCCCCGGCACGATGATCGTGGAGACCCGCTGGTCGCGGCTGCTGGTCACCGACTACCTCGACCACGACCTGGCCTCCCACCGCACCGACCTGGTGCGGCGCATCTCCGGCTCCACCAACGCGGTGATCACCTTCGCGCCGCGCCCCGAGTTCGGCCAGGTCCCGGTGCGGCTGCTGCGCGAGCGCGACGGCCTGCGCGTGGTCGGCACGTCCGACCCGATGGTGCTGCGCTCCCCCGGCGTGGACTGGCAGATCACCTCCGACGGCATCCAGGAGACGGCCACGGCCGTCGTGCGGCCCCGCGAGGGCGCGCCGATCCTGCTGGAGCTGCGGTGCGGCACGGACGACCTGTCCGAGGCCACGCTGGGCGAGCCGGAGCGGCGGGCGCGCGCCGGGTCGTTCTGGTCGGACTGGGCGGCGACGCTGAAGCTGCCCACCGTCGAGACGGACCTGGTGCTGCGGTCGGCGCTCACGCTCAAGGGCCTCGTGCACCACGACACCGGCGCGATCATGGCCGCCGCCACCACGTCGCTGCCCGAGGAGCTGGGCGGCATCCGCAACTGGGACTACCGGTACTGCTGGCTGCGGGACGCGGCGCTGACCGCGCAGGCGCTGGTGTCGCTGGGTTCGCTGAGCGAGGCCGAGAACTTCCTGGGCTGGGTGCACGGCGTGCTGGCCACGCTGCCCGGCCCGGAGCGCCTGCACCCGCTGTACACGCTGCAGGGCACCATGCTGGGCGCCGAGGCCGTGATCGACACCCTCCCGGGTTACGCGGGCTCCCGGCCCGTCCGGGTGGGCAACTTGGCCAACCAGCAGGTGCAGCTCGACGTGTTCGGCCCGGTCGTGGACCTGGTCGTGCAGCTGGCCGCCGCGCGCGGGTCGCTCACCGACCAGGACTGGGCGATGGTGCAGGCCATGGCCGAGGCGGTCGCCCGGCGCTGGCACGAACCCGACCACGGCATCTGGGAAGAGCGCCACGCGCCACGCCACCACGTGTACTCCAAGGTCATGTGCTGGGTGACGCTGGACCGCGCGGTGTCGCTGGGCGAGACCTACGGGCGCGAGATCGACCCGTCCTGGCCGGTGCTGCGCGACACCATCTCCAACGACGTGCTCAAGCACGGGTGGAGCGAGGAAGCGCAGTCGTTCACCACGGCCTACGACGGCGACGACCTCGACGCGGCGTCCCTGCACGTCGGCCTGACCGGCCTGATCGACCCGACCGACGACCGCTTCCAGGCCACCGTCACGGCCATCGAGGCGGAGCTGCGGTCGGGGTCCACGGTGTACCGGTACCGGCGCGACGACGGCCTGCCCGGCGACGAGGGCGGCTTCCACCTGTGCGCGGCGTGGATGATCGAGGCGTACCTGCTCACCGGCCGCCGCACGGAGGCCGAGGAGCTGTTCGCGCAGATGGTCGACGCGGCCGGGCCCACGGGCCTGCTGCCCGAGGAGTACGACCCGATCGCGGAGCGCTCCCTGGGCAACCACCCGCAGGCCTACAGCCACCTCGGCCTGATCCGCTGCGCGCAACTGCTGGCGAAGTAGCGCTGGGTGCGTCGAACGCCCCCGGTTTCGCGGCCGGGGGCGTTCGTCATTTCTTGAGCTTGAGCAGCTGCAGGGCCTCGAACAGGTCGTGGGCGACCAGGGCCCGGGTCTCCGGGGGCAGCGGGCCGGCGTCCGGCGGGACCAGGGCCTTCGTGTAGCCGAGGCGGGCGGCCTCGGTGAGCCTTCGGCCGACGCCGTTGACCCGGCGCAGCTCACCGGACAGCCCGACCTCGCCGACCACGACCAGGTCGTGCGGCAGGGGCTGGTCGGTGGCGGCCGAGGCGACCGCGAGGGCCACGGCGAGGTCCACGGCCGGTTCGGTGAGCTTCATGCCGCCGACGGTCGCGGTGAAGACGTCCTTGTTGTGCAGGGCCATCCGGCCGCGCTTCTCCAGCACCGCCAGCGCCATCGCGACCCGCGCCGAGTCCAGGCCGCTGACCGCGCGCCGGGGCGAGGGCAGGTTCGTGGGCGTGACCAGCGCCTGGACCTCGCCCAGCATGGGGCGCTTGCCCTCCACGACGACGGTCACGGCGGTGCCGGTGACGTCCTGGTCGCGGCGGTTGAGGAACAGGCCGGACGGGTCGGGGACGCCCACGATGCCGTCGTCGCGCAGCTCGAAGCAGCCCACCTCGTCGGCCGCGCCGAACCGGTTCTTGATGCCGCGGACCAGGCGCAGGCTGGAGTGCCGGTCGCCCTCGAACTGGAGGACGACGTCCACCAGGTGCTCCAGGACGCGGGGTCCGGCGACCGAGCCGTCCTTGGTGACGTGCCCGACCAGCACGATCGGCAGGCCGCGTTCCTTGGCCAGGGCGACCAGGCCCGCCGTGACGGCCCGGACCTGCGTGACGCCGCCGGGTGTGCCGTCCACCTCGGGCGAGGACATGGTCTGGACGGAGTCGACGATCAGCACGCCGGGGTTGACGGCCTCGACCTGGCCGAGGACGGCGCTCAGGTCGCTCTCGGCGGCGAGGTACATCTGGCCGTGGATGTTGCCGGTGCGCTCGGCGCGCAGCCGGACCTGGCCCGCGGACTCCTCGCCGGTGATGTAGAGCGAGGGCACGGACCCCTTCACGGCCCACTGGTAGGCGACCTCCAGCAGCAGGGTCGACTTGCCCACCCCCGGCTCGCCCGCGAGCAGCACGACCGCGCCCGGCACCAGCCCGCCGCCGAGCACGCGGTCCAGCTCGGCCACCCCGGTCTTGCGCGCGCGGGCCGACTCGATGTCCACCTCGCCGATGGGGCGCGCGGGGGCACTGGGCGCACCGGCGACCACGCGGGCCAGCGCGGACCGGCTCACGCCGCGCTCTTCGACGGTGCCCCAGGCCTGGCACTCGGGACACCGCCCCACCCACTTGGCCACCTCGTGCCCGCACTCGGCACACCGGTAGGAAGCCTTCACCGCACGCCCGTTCTTGACCACGGGGTGCAGGCTAACGACCACCCCCGACAGTCCCGGGCGTGCCGGCACGGGAAGCGCGAAGGCCCGTCCCCGGCGAACCGGGAACGGGCCTTCGTCGTGGCCTTGCGCTCAGTGCCGCGCGCTCAGTGCCGCGCGCTCAGTGCTCGGAGGCGCCTTCCTTGCGCGGCTCCGGGGTGGCGCCGATCGGCAGGTCCAGGGTGATCGGGCCGGCCTTCTCGAACAGGAAGGTCACCCGCAGGGTCTGGCCCGGCCGCAGGTCGCCCTTGAAGTCCTTCAGCACGATCTTGACCTTGCCCGGCTCGCTCGGCTTGGCCGACGCCGACACCGAGGCCGACGGGTTGCGGGTCGTGGTCGGCGGGCCCGAGATCGACGTGCCCGAGGCGGACGTCGTGGTGGTCGTGGTCGAGCCCGCGGCCGGGGTCGTCGTGGTCGTCGTCGTGCCCGAGGTGCCGTGGCTGTCGGAGGACGAGGTGGACGTGGCCGACGCGGACGACGACGCCGGGTGCGACGTGGTGGTCTGGTGGCTGCCGGCGTCGTCCTGGTCCGCGCCGCCGCTGATGGCGGTGCCCGGCTCCAGGTCCTTGTCGCCGGTGATCTCGGCCTCGGCCGAGCGGTCGCTGGTGACCGACAGCAGCTTGTCCGCCTCGCCGCCGTTGTTCGCGATCAGGACCACGACCGGGGCGTTGTCGCCCTCCTCGTAGTACCCGTGCGCGACCGGGAACAGCAGCTGGGCGTCGCGGACGGCGATGGTCCCGACCGTCCCGCTCGCACCGTTGACGGCCGCCACCTGGGTGTCGGTCTGCGTGACCTGACCTGCGCTGCAACCCGCGGCGGCGAGGCCGAGGCCGGTCGCCACGGCGGCCACGACGGCCAGGCGGCGAGACGCTGGGGACTTCTGCGGTGCGCGACCCACGGCTGCTCGGATCCTTCCGGTGTGTTGACACAGGCGGGCCGTACCCGGCAGTAGGCCGGTCGACCACCAGTCCAGGAGCCTAACGGGGCCGGTGACGGCCTACCTCATGTGGTGCCCCACAGCGCCCCCGCGCTGCGCGTCGCGACCGTGCCAGGTCGTCCACTGTGGAGCAAGATCGACCTGGGCCGTTGCACGTCGCCGGGTGGTTTGTCAACCCCCCTCGTGGCCCTGACCTGCGCGAACTGATCTCCGGACGCCGAAGAGGGGATTGCTCGACGTGTTAGGATGGGGTTAGCGAAAGGGGCAGAGGACACATGGTTTTCAAGGTCGGAGAGACCGTCGTCTACCCGCACCACGGTGCCGCTCTCATCGAAGCAATCGAGACCCGTGTGATCAAGGGCGAGGAGAAGAAGTACCTCGTTCTGAAGGTTGCCCAGGGCGACCTCACGGTTCGCGTCCCCGCTGACAACGCCGAGATCGTCGGCGTGCGCGACGTGGTGGGCCAAGAGGGTCTCGACCGGGTCTTCGAGGTCTTGCGCGCTCCTCACACCGAGGAGCCGACCAACTGGTCCCGGCGGTACAAGGCCAACCTCGAGAAGCTCGCGTCCGGTGACGTGAACAAGGTGGCCGAAGTGGTGCGCGACCTCTGGCGGCGCGAGAAGGATCGCGGACTGTCCGCTGGTGAGAAGCGGATGCTGGCGAAGGCTCGACAGATACTGGTTAGCGAACTGGCGCTCGCCGAGGGCACCGACGAGGACAAGGCGGAGGTCCTCCTCGACGAGGTTCTCGCCACCGCGTCCTGACCCTCGACATCCGAAGAACAAGAACAACATGGGTGTGGTCGCGCTCGTGCCCGCGGCGGGCCGGGGAGAGCGGCTCGGACACGCTGTGCCCAAGGCACTCGTGCCGGTCGACGGCGTTCCGCTGCTGGTGAGAGCGGTGCGCGGCCTGTTCGCGGCGGGTTGCGTGCGGCACGTGGTGATCGCCGCGCCACCGTCCGATGTAGACACCGTGAGAACCGTCACCGCCCCGTTGGCGCCCGCCGACGGGGCGGTGCGCGTGCTCGCGGGCGGCGCGGAGCGGTCGGACTCGGTCCGGCTGGCGCTGGCGCACGCGTTGCGCGAGTTCCCGGACACGGACGTCGTGCTGGTGCACGACGCCGCCCGCGCGTTCACCCCGCCGCAGGTCATCACGGCCGTGGTGGACGCCGTTCGCGCTGGTCACCCGGCGGTCATCCCGGTGCTGCCGGTGGCCGACACGGTCAAGCAGGTCGACGCGGACGGTGTGGTGGTCGCCACGCCGGACCGGTCGGCGCTGCGCGTGGTCCAGACCCCTCAGGGTTTCGACGCGGGCACGCTGCTGCGCGCGCACGAGTCGGGCCTGCACGCCACCGACGACGCGGGCCTGGTGGAACGGCTCGGTGTGCCGGTCACCACGGTCCCGGGGCACCCGGACGCGTTGAAGATCACCACCCCGTTCGACCTCGCGGTCGCGGAGGCGCTGCTCGTGGGAGGCCAGGCGTGAGGGTCGGCATCGGCTCCGACGTCCACCAGGTGGAACGGGGCCGGGAGTGCTGGATCGCCGGTCTCCGCTGGGAGGGCGTCGACGGGTGCGCGGGTCACTCGGACGGCGACGTCGCCGCGCACGCCCTGTGCGACGCGCTGCTGTCGGCCGCCGGACTGGGTGACCTCGGTGCGGTGTTCGGCACCAGCGACCCCCGGTGGTCCGGTCGGCACGGCGTGGAGTTCCTCGCCGAGGTGCGCAGACTGCTGGGCGAGGCGGGCTGGCGCGTCGGCAACGCCTCGGTGCAGGTGATCGGCAACGCGCCCAAGGTCGGCAAGCGCCGGGACGAGGCGCAGCGGGTGCTGTCGGAGGCCGTGGGCGGCCCGGTCGCGGTCAGCGGCACCACCACGGACGGCCTGGGTCTCACGGGCCGGGGCGAGGGCATCGCGGCCATCGCCACGGCGTTGATCGTCCCGCTAGCCTGAGGTCCATGGCGATCTCCCTCAGCGCCGCGACCCGCGCCCTGGTCGACGGCCCGAACTACGCCACCCTCGCCACGATCAACCCGGACGGCAGTCCGCACAGCTCCGTCATGTGGATCACCCGTGACGGCGACGACCTGCTGTTCTCGACCTTGCGCGACCGGGTGAAGGAACGCAACGCCCGCCGCGACCCGCGCGTGAGCATCAGCGTCTGGGACCTCAAGGACCCGGAGGTCTACGCGGAGATCCGCGGGACGGTCACGATCACCGAGGACCCGGAGCGCTCGCTGGCCAACACGCTGTCCCACAAGTACACGGGCAAGGACTTCCCCGAGGAGACCCCGGACAAGGTCCGCGTGGTCCTCCGCGTGACGCCGACCAAGGTCGCCGGCAACGCGGCGTGACCGCCGGCGGCGGTCGGGTGGATCCCGGCACCGGTCGGGTGGCCGTGGCGAGTTTCGTCGGCACGGCCATCGAGTTCTACGACTTCTACCTCTACGGCACGGCCGCCGCCCTGGTCCTCAACTCCGCCTTCTTCCCCACCCTGTCCCCGGTAGCGGGCAGCCTGGCCGCGTTCTCCACCTTCGCCGTGGCGTTCGTCGCCCGTCCGCTGGGCGCGTTGCTCTTCGGGCACCTCGGCGACCGGAGGGGCCGCAAGTCGACGCTCGTGGCCTCGCTGCTGGTCATGGGCTGCGCCACGGTCGCGATCGGCCTCCTCCCCGGCTACGACGCGATCGGCGTGGCCGCACCGGTCGCGCTCACCGCCCTCCGGTTCCTCCAAGGGCTCGGGCTCGGTGGCGAGTGGGGTGGGGCCGCGTTGCTCGCCAACGAGTGCGCGCCGCCCGGCCGCAAGGGCTGGTACTCGACGTTCCCGCAGGTCGGACCGGCTGTGGGGTTCGCGCTGGCGAGCGGCTCGTTCCTCGTCCTGTCGACCGCCCTGAGCGACGACGCCTTCCGGGACTGGGGCTGGCGGGTGCCGTTCCTGGCCTCGGCCGTGCTGGTCCTCGTCGGGCTGCGGGTGCGGTTGACCATCGCGGAGACGCCGGAGTTCGCGCGGCTCACCGCACAACGGGAGCGCAGCTCGAAACCGCTGCTCGACATGCTCCGCGAAGCACCGGCCAGGCTGTTCGGCGCGGGCGGGACGATCGTCGTCTGCTACGTCCTGTTCTACGTCGCCACCACGTTCGGGCTGGCCTACGCGACCAAGACCCTCGGCCGCCCGCGCGGCGACGTCCTGCTGGACCAGATCGCCGCCGTGGGAGCGATGGCGCTGACCACCGTCGTGGCCTGCCGCGCCGCCGACCGGTTCGGGCGCAAACCCGTGCTGGTCACCGGGTGCCTCGCCGCGATCGCCGCCGGGGTCACCCTGCCCGGCGGGCACCCGGTGTTCGCGCTGGCCGCGATGGGCTGGGTGTACGGGCCGCTGGGCGCGTTCCTGCCCGAGCTGTTCCCCGCCCGGTTCCGCTACTCCGCCTCCTCGTTCGCCTACACCCTGGGCGGCGTGCTCGGCGGCGCGCTCGCCCCGACCCTCGCCACCCACCTCGTCAGCGCGCACGGGACCGGGGCGATCGGCTGGTACGTGGCGGCAGCGGCGGCGGTGAGTGTGGCGTGCGTCCTGCTCCTGCCGGAAACCTACAAAGCCAGGTCTGGACCACGTAGCGTGCGGTTGTGACGATCCGCGCCGTCCTCTTCGACTTCTCCGGCACGTTGTTCCGGCTCGAACACGACTCCCTCACCGCGCACGCGGACCTCATGCGGGCGCTCACCGCGCCGGTCGGCCTCGACCCGAGCCTGGGCGTGGACCCCGACGAGTGGGAGCGCCGCGACCTCGACGGCGACGTGCACCGCGAGCTGCACCTCAAGGTGCTGGAGAAGGCCGGCGCGGCGGACCCGGCGGCGTTCTACGACCAGCTGGTCAGCCCGCCGTTCTGGCAGCCCTACCCGGACACCGCGCAGGCCCTGGGCACCGAGCTGCCGACCGCCGTGGTCAGCAACATCGCCTGGGACATCCGGACCGTGTTCGCCCGGCACGGCGTGGAGCACCGGGTCGACGAGTACGTGCTGTCCTTCGAGGTCGGCCACGCCAAGCCGGACCCCAAGATCTTCCAGATCGCCTGCGAACGCCTGGGCGTGCACCCCAGCGAGGCGCTGATGATCGGCGACAGCGAGGAGGCCGACGGCGGCGCGGCGGCGATCGGCTGCCAGGTCGCGATCGTGCCGCCGCTGGAGACGGCCCAGCGGCCCGGCGCCCTGGTGGACATCCTCAAGAGTCACCTGGCATAAGCACACGAGCCCGGTCGATTCAACCCCGAGCGGCCCACGCCCGTACCATCTTCACGTGAGCCTCCACCTCTATGACACCGCGAGCCGGTCCATGCGGGAGTTCGTCCCGCAGGTCTCCGGAACGGCGTCGATCTACGTGTGTGGGGCGACGGTGCAGGGCGTGCCGCACATCGGCCACGTGCGCAGCGGGTTGAACTTCGACGTGCTGCGGCGCTGGCTCCAGCGCACGCACGACAACGTCCTGCTGGTGCGCAACGTCACCGACATCGACGACAAGATCCTCGCCAAGGCCGCCGACCACGGCCGTCCCTGGTGGGAGTGGGCGTACACGCACGAGCGCGCCTTCGAGGACGCGTACGCGCTGCTGGGCTGCCTGCCCGCCTCCTACGCGCCGCGCGCCACCGGCCACGTCACGCAGATGGTCGAGCTGATGCAGCGCCTGGTCGACGCGGGTCACGCCTACGCGGCCGGAGGTGACGTCTACTTCTCCGTCACCTCGTTCCCCGAGTACGGCGCGCTGTCGGGCCAGAAGCTGGACGAGGTCCACCAGGGCGAGTCGGCGGCGCAGGGCAAGCGCGACCCCCGCGACTTCACGCTGTGGAAGGCCGCCAAGCCCGGTGAGCCGTCGTGGCCGACGCCGTGGGGCGCGGGCCGGCCCGGCTGGCACCTGGAGTGCTCGGCGATGGCCACCACCTACCTGGGCGGCACGTTCGACATCCACGGCGGCGGCATCGACCTGATCTTCCCGCACCACGAGAACGAACAGGCGCAGTCCCGCGCGGCCGGCGACGGGTTCTCGCAGTACTGGATGCACAACGCCTGGGTGACGCTGAGCGGCGAGAAGATGTCCAAGTCGCTGGGCAACACCGTCAGCATCCCGGCGATGCTGGAGAAGGTGCGCGCGCCCGAGCTGCGCTACTACCTGGTCGGCCCGCACTACCGGTCGACGATCGAGTACTCCGAGGAAGCGCTGGACGAGTCGGTGGCCGCCTACCGGCGCATCGAGTCGTTCGTGCGCCGCGTGGTCGAGCGGACCGGGACCGTGGGCGAGGGCGAGCTGACGGAGCCGTTCATCGCCGCCATGGACGACGACATGGGCACGCCGGGCGCGTTGGCCGCGATCCACAAGCGGGTCCGCGAGGGCAACACCGCGCTGGAGTCCGGCGACGACCTGGGCGCGCGGTCGGCGGCCGAGTCGGTGCGCGCGATGACCGCCGTGCTGGGGCTGGACCCGCTGGCGTGGGCCGACGCGTCCACGACGGACTCGGGTACGAAGCAGGCACTGGCCACTTTGGTCGAGCGTGTGCTGGAAGAGCGCACGAAAGCCCGCAAGGACAGGGACTTCGCGAGGGCCGACGCCCTGCGCGACCACCTGCTCCTGGCCGGGATCGCCGTCGAGGACACCCCCGACGGTCCGCTGTGGACGCTGAAGGACGACTGACACCGTGGCAGGCAACTCCAAGCGCCGGGGCGCGATGCGCAACCCTGGCTCCAAGAAGGGCGCGGTCGTCGGTTCCGGCGGGCAGAAGTCCAAGGGCTTGCAGGGCAAGGGGCCGACGCCCAAGGCGTCCGACCGGCCCAACCACCCGGCCTACAAGCGCGCCCAGGCCAAGGCGAAGGCCGAACAGGTCCGCGGCCAGCGCCGCAAGGCCGCCGAGAACGCGCCGGAGACCGTCGCGGGCCGCAACCCCGTGGTCGAGTGCCTGCGCGCGGGCATCCCGGCGACGGCGCTGTACGTGGCGCTGGGCATCGACGCGGACGAGCGGGTGGCCGAGGCGGTCAAGCTGGCCGCCGACCGGGGCATCTCGGTGCTGGAGGTGCAGCGCGGCGAGCTGGACCGGATCACCGGCGGCGCGATGCACCAGGGCCTCGGCCTCCAGGTGCCGCCCTACGAGTACGCCGACCCGCGCGAACTGCTCGACGCGGCCCGGCAGACGAGCGCCCCGCCGCTGTTGGTGGCGCTGGACGGCGTGACCGACCCGCGCAACCTGGGCGCCGTGGTGCGCTCGGCGGCGGCGTTCGGCGCGCACGGCGTGCTGCTGCCGCAGCGGCGGTCGGCGAGCGTCACGGCGGTGGCGTGGCGGACCAGCGCGGGCACGGCGGCGCGGATGCCGATCGCGATCGCCACGAACCTGACCCGCCAGCTGCGGGAGTGGGCCGAGGAAGGCCTGATGATCGTGGGGCTCGACGCCGACGGTGACGTGGACGTCGACCACCTCGACCTGGCCACCGGTCCGCTCGTGGTCGTGGTGGGCTCGGAGGGCCGGGGCCTGTCGCGGCTGGTGAAGGAGACGTGCGACCAGACCGTGTCGATCCCGATGGCCTCGGGCGTGGAGTCGCTCAACGCGTCGGTCGCGGCCGGTGTCGTGCTGGCCGAGGTGGCCCGCAGGCGGCGCCTCGACGGGTGAGGTGCTCCCGCCACCGGCCGGGCGAGCGGGTGTGACGAAGGGCGGTTTGTCACCCGATCGGCTTCCTTGACGTCGTCCGGCGGATAAGGTCTGCGCCGATGTCCTTCGCCACCCCGCTGTTCCTGTGGTTCTTCCTGCCGCTCGTGCTCGCGGCGGTCCTCGTCGCGCCCAGGAACCGCCGCAACGCCGTCGTCGCGGTCGCCAGCCTGCTGTTCTACGTCAGCGGCGCGGGCGGCACGACGATCCTGCTGCTGGTGTGCATGGTCGCCAACTACCTCGCGGGGCGGCGGCTGGAGCCGGACGCGCCGGGCGACCGCCGCCTGGTGCTGGTCGGCTCGATCTGCCTGAACCTGGGCGTGCTGCTGATCTGGAAGTACGCCGGGTTCGCGACCGAGCAGCTGCACAACATCGCGTCCGTCGTCGGCGCGGACCTGCCGGTGGTGCACCTCGCGCTGCCGATCGGCATCTCGTTCTACACCTTCCACCACATCTCCTACGTGGTGGACGTCTACCGGGGCGAGCGGCCGGCGCTGCGCGACCCGGTCTCGTTCGTCACCTACATCGCGATGTTCCCGCAGCTGGTCGCCGGGCCGATCGTCCGGTTCCGGGAGATCGCCGACCAGCTGCCGCAGCCCCGGATGCACCGGTGGGACGACATCGCGGCGGGCTTCCCGCGGTTCGCGCTGGGGCTGTGCAAGAAGGTCATCATCGCCGACTCGCTGGCACCGCTGGTGGACGCGTGCTTCGCCACGCCGGGCGACCAGATGACCAGCGGCATCGCGTGGCTCGGCGCCGCCGGTTACACGCTGCAACTGTACTTCGACTTCTCCGGCTACTCGGACATGGCGATCGGCCTGGGCCGGATGCTGGGCTTCCGGTTGCCGGAGAACTTCGCCCGCCCGTACTCCTCCGTGACCATCACGGAGTTCTGGCGGCGCTGGCACATGTCGCTGTCCCGCTGGTTCCGCGACTACGTGTACATCCCACTGGGCGGGAACCGCACCGGCGTGCTGCGGACCTACCGCAACCTGGCGATCGTTTTCGTGCTGACCGGTTTCTGGCACGGGGCGAACTGGACGTTCCTCGTGTGGGGTTGTTTCCACGGCGCGCTGCTGGTTCTGGAACGCCGTTTCGGATGGGATTCCGCGCCGGTCGCCACGCCCGCCCGAATTGGCCGCCGGGTGCTCACCGTGCTGCTCGTGCTGATCGGCTGGGTGTTCTTCCGATCACCCGACCTGGGTACCGCGTTCACAATCATCGGCCATCTGGTCGCACCGGATTTCGGGGGCCTGACCGACGCGGTGGCGGGGGCGGCGACCAATCAGCGGATTGTGCTCCTGCTGGCCGCGCTGGTCATTGTGGTAATGCCCAGCCACCCGGTGACGGGGCCCTACCTGGAGTCGTCGCGCGACAAGATCGCGGTGGCCGCTAGGGTGTCCCTGATGACGGTCGGCGTCGCCTACGCCGCGATCCTGGTCGCGAGTGGCACGTTCAGCCCGTTCTTGTACTACCAGTTCTGATCATCGCCGGGCGGTGCGGGGAAATCGCGGTAGCGACATCACCGCGGCCCGCTCGGCGGCCCGCACGAGCGCACTGGACCGGTCGGACCAGCGACTGCGACGACCAATGGAGGTCGCCTTGACGCAGGGTAGGCGAGGTTTGCTCACGGGGGGTCACGATGGCGTCAACTGTCAAGAATAGGTGCCCGGCTTTTCGCCATTGTAACTACTTTATGTAACCGATCTCGTCCGTTCGGGTACACACTGTGGTAGGACAGGGATTGCAGAACCAGCAGCTTCTACCGTGCTAACCGAGGAAATTGTTACTCGGGTGGGGGTAACGTGACTCGCTCAACGGGGCCGACGAACCTGGAGGAGTGGTGACTTCCGGGGGGACCATCCGCGCGCTCGTGGGCAACCGCGAGTTCCGCGGCATGTGGATCGGCTCGACGGTGTCCACGCTGGGCGACCAGCTGGCGGCCGTCGCCCTGTCACTCCTGGTGTACGAGCGCACCGGGTCCCCCGCCTGGACCGCCCTCACCTGGTCGCTCACCCTGCTGCCGTCGCTGGTCTCCGGGCCGCTGTTGGGCTGGATCGCCGACCGGTTCCCGCGACGCACGGTGATGGTGAGCTGCGCGTGGCTGCAGGCCGCGCTGGTCGGGCTGATGGCCGTGCCGGGCGTGCCGCTGTGGCTGATGATCGTGCTGCTGGTGCTCGTGCTGATGGTCGCCTCGCCGTTCCTGGCGGCCCAGGAGGCGAGCCTGCCCGCCGTGCTGCCCGACAAGCGCTACGACGACGGCGTCGCCCTGTTCGGCACGTCGATGGACGTGGCCCAGATGGCCGGGTTGGCCGCGGCCGGGTTCTTGGTCACCGGGATGGGCGCGCACGTGGCGCTGGCGATCGACGCGGCGACGTTCGTGCTGGTCGCGGTGCTGGTGCAGCTGTCGGTCCGGCACCGGCCGGCCGCCGCGCCGCGGGGCGGGGAGCATCGGGAAGCCGAAGACGGCAAAGGAGCTTTCGCTCTGCTCGTCACGGAACCGCGTCTGCGCTCTCTAATGGGTATGCGCCTTTTGGCCGGCATCGCGATGGTGCCCGAAGGGCTCGCCGTGCCGCTGGCCGCGAGCCTCGACGCCGTGTGGGCGGTCGGACTCATCCTGGCCATCGAACCGGCGGCGAACGTGCTGGGCGTGGCCGTGTTGTTCCGGCTGGTCAGGGACCCGGCGAAGCGGGAGCGGCTGATCGGGCCGCTGGCCGTGCTGTCCCTGGCGCCGCTGGTGATGTTCGCGCTGAACCCCAACCTGACCTGGACGATCGCCCTGCTGGTGATCGCGGGCATGGCCGGGGCGTACCACACGCCCGCGCGCTCGGCGTGGATGCGCATCCTGCCCGACGCCTACCGCGGGCGGGCTTACGGCATCGCGCGCACGGCGCTGCGGTCCAGCCAGGGCGGCGGCATGGCGCTGGCCGGCGTGGTCGCACACGCGCTCGGCTCCGTGACGGCGACACTCGCGGGCGCCGGGGCCATCGGGGTGCTCCTCGCGGGGCAGGCGACCGTAGCCTGGAACCGCGCACGTGCCAGGACCGACCCGAACGCGGTGATCACATGAAACGGACTCATCATGAATGGCGATTCTCATGACGAGGCGTTCGTGTGCCGTCCGCGAGAACTCACGCACGCAGGGTGAAGTTCGCACGCACGGTGAAGTTTCGGAACCGGGCTCAAGGAGAGCGATGGGGTCACCACTCGCGGTTACGCATGGCAGACGCTCCTCTACGCGCGACTTGGGTACCGATGGGGGCCGTAAGGCCGCCGGGCCGGCGAGCAGCCGCGCGGCGGCGGCATGAGTGTAGGGGGGACGTGGTGAAGAACAGTTTGCCTGACCACGAGCCGTCCGCGACAGCCAGACGACGTCTGGTGCGCAACTGGGACCTTTGGTCGCTGCGCCGTACCGCGATCGCCTACATCCTTTCCGTCGAAGTGGCGGTCGCAATCGCCGCCATTTGGCTGCTGACTACCCTGCGTTTCGCCCCCGCCACGGATTGGGTGCGGTTCGCCGCACTCGTGTTGGCCATCACGATCCACCTCACGATCGTGCGGCGGGCGGAGGAATCCCGACGCGACGAATCGGCGGGTCCGTACTTCGACCTCACCTCCGTCTGGACTTTCGCGGCGGCCATCGTGCTGCCCGGCGGCATGGCGGTGCTGGTGGCCGTGTGGCTGCGGATCGTGCTGTGGCCGATCGCGCGCCGCCAGCCCTACCGGTTCGTGTTCACCTCCGCCCACATCGTGGCAAGCACGCTGCTCGCCAATGCCGCCGTCCACATGTCGGGACTGTCCCTCGGGTCGTCGTCCGGGCAGGTGCTGCTGGACCTCGGCCTGCTCGGCGTGCTGGTGCTGGTGGCGGCGCTGTACTGGTTCGTGCAGGTGGCGCTGATGTCGGTCGCGCTGCGGATCGTCAACCCGCAGACCCGGTTCGTCGACGCGCTGGGCTCCCGCAACGACAACATGCTGGAGATGACCACGCTGGGCGTCGGGGCGATGCTCGGCATGCTCATCGCCACCCACTGGGTCGCGCCGCTGCTGCTGGTCGTGCCGGTGATCCTGGTCAACGCGCTGCTGCACCGGGCGTCGGAGCGGCAGGCGCACCTCGAGCGCCTGGTGGCCGAGCAGCACAAGGCCCACCTGCAGCTCACCAAGGACGCCCACACCGACTACCGGACCGGCCTGTTCAACACCACCGGCCTGAACGAGCACGCCGCCAAGCTGACCGACGACTGCCGCCGGTCCGGGCGGCCGGTGACGGTCCTGGCGATCGACCTGGACCACTTCAAGCGCATCAACGACACGTGGGGCCACCCGGCGGGCAACGCCGTGCTGGCCGAGGTGGGCCGCATCCTGCGGGAGAAGCTGCGCCCCGGTGACGTGGCCGGCCGGGACGGCGGCGAGGAGTTCGTGGTGGTCCTGGCCGACACGGGCCTGGCCCAGGGCACGGCCATCGCCGAACGCGTCCGCGAGGCGATCGGCGAGATGTCGGTCGTGACCACGGACAAGCACCGCAACACCGTCACCCTGCGCGGCCGGAACCTGCCGGTCACCGAGGACGGCCCGGAGGTGCGGGCCATCTCGGCGTCCATCGGCGTGGCGGTGGTGCCGGACAACGGCGACTCCCTGGCCATGGCCCAGCACAGCGCCGACGCGGCCCTGTACACCGCGAAGGAGAACGGCCGCAACCAGGTGCGGGTGGCCGGGATCGACATCCACGCCCACCACCTACCCGGGCCGAGGGTCGACGAACCCGAGGTCAGCCGTTCAGCCTGAGGCCGTTCGAGCCCTCACCGTTCGAGCCCTCACCGTACGAGCAGCGCACCACCGTCACTCGAGCGCTTGGCGAGCGTAGGCGCGGACGTCCGCGTCGGTGTCCGCCAGGGCTCGCCGGAGTGCCTCCCGCACCTCGGCGCGCTCGGACCACCGCGCCAACACCCGCACCACCGCCTTCCGCACGTCCAGGTTCTCGTCACCCAGCGCAGCGATGACCCGCGCCGGGTCGCCGACCGCCCACACCGCGCCGACGCGCACCCGCCAGGACGGGTCACCCAGCGCGACCGCCGCCACGGGCTCCAGCTCGGCGAACCCCGCCCCCGACTCCAGCGCCGCCGCGCGCACCAACGGGTCGGGGTCGTGGGCCAGGGTGACCAGGACGTCCGGCCGTGCCCGCAGCCCGCCCAAGCCCTGCGCCACCAGAACGCGAAGCTCCCGCGAGGGGTCCGCCGCCACGTCCGCCAACACGGAGGCCGACCGCAGGGCCACCAAGCCCCGGACGCCGGCCACCCGCACCGCCGGGTCGGGATCGGTCACCGCCCGCGCGTACGTCTCCTCGTCACCCAGCTTCAGCGCCCACAACACCTCGACCGCCACGGCACCCGGGGTCGCCGCCAGCGCCTCGCGCAGGGCCTCGCTCGGCGGCACGACCTCCACCAGCTCCCGCAACCCGGCACCCGCCGCCGCCCGCACCTCCGCGTCCTCGTCGGCCATCGCCCGCACCAGCGCGAACTCGAACCCCGCGGGCACGGCCTCGGTCAGCACCGCCACCGCCGACCGCCGCACGGCCGGGTCCGGATCGGCCAGGTACGGCGCCAGGGTGGCCAGGTCGGGTTGCTCGTCGGTCAGCGCCAGCAGCTCCAGCAGCCGACCCGACGACGCCGACACCACACCCCGGTCCTCTGCCGCCACCGAGGAGGCCACCGTGACGGCCCGGCCGGCCAGCACCTCGACGGTCCCGGGCGGCGGCGTGAAGCCCTCGACCGGGACCAGGTACGGGGCCACCGGGCGTTTCACGAACTCCATGTCCCCGGCGGCGTTCTTGCGCAGGTTGAGGTGGTGGAACCACGAGTCGTCGTCACGGCCCGGTGTGTCCACCCGGTCGTGGTAGAGGCCCCAGCGGCTCTCGGTGCGGGTCAGGGACGCGTGGGCGGCCATCTCGGCGCAGTCCCGGATGAAGTGCACCTCGGCGCACCGCATCAGCTCGTGCGGCGTCCGCGCGCCCATCCCGGCGATCTCGGTCTTCATCCGCTCGAACGACTCCAGCGCCAGCTCCAGCCGCGTCCCGGACTTCGGCGGGGCCACGTAGTCGTTCACGAACCGCCTCAGCTTGTACTCGACCTGCGCCTGCGGCGGGCCGTCCGGGAAGCGCAGCGGGCGGTAGATCAACTCGTGCGCGACCGCGATCTGGTCTTCGGGCAGATCGACGGCAGAACCGCAAGAGACCGCCGCGTCCGCGCCGGCCAGGTCGCCGAACACGAAAGCGCCGAGCATGTAGTTGTGCGGCACGCAGGCCAGGTCGCCGGCCGCGTACAGGCCCGGCACGGTGGTGCGGCCGTGGTCGTCCACCCACACGCCGGACGCGGAGTGGCCGCCGCACAGGCCGATCTCGGAGATGTGCATCTCGACGTCGTGCGTGCGGTAGTCGTGGCCGCGTCCGCTGTGGAACGTCCCGCGCGTCGGGCGTTCCGTGCTGTGCAGGATGTTCTCGAGCGCGGCCACGGACTCCTCGGGCAGGTGCGTGGTCCGCAGGTACACCGGGCCGCGCGGGGACGCGATCTCGGCCGCGACTTCCGCCATCATCTGCCCGGACCAGTAGTCGCAGTCCACGAACCGCTCCCCCAGCGCGTTGACCTGGTACGCGCCGAAGGGGTTGCCGACGTACGCGCACGCCGGCCCGTTGTAGTCCTTGATCAGCGGGTTGACCTGGAAGCACTCGATGCCCGACAGCTCCGCGCCGGCGTGGTAGGCCATCGAGTAGCCGTCGCCCGCGTTGGTCGGGTTCTCGTACGTGCCGTAGAGATAACCGCTGGCCGGCAACCCCAACCGTCCACATGCGCCGGTCGCCAGGATCACCGCGCCCGCGGCCACGGTCACGAACTCGCCGGTGCGCGTGTTGAACCCGACCGCCCCCACGGCCCGGCCGTCCGACACCAGCACCCGCACGGGCATGACCCGGTTCTCGATGCGGATGTGCTGCCGCATCGAGCGTTCTCGCATCACCCGGTACAGCACCTTCTTGACGTCCTTGCCCTCGGGCATCGGCAGGACGTACGAGCCGGACCGGTGCACCTGCCGGACGTGGTACTCGCCGTCGGCGTCCTTCTCGAACTTGACGCCGTACCGCTCCAGCCGCTGCACCATCGCGAACCCGCGGGTGGCGGTCTGCAGCACGGTCCGCTGGTCCACGATCCCGTCGTTGGCGCGGGTGATCTCGGCGACGTAGTCCTCCGGCGAGGCCTTGCCGGGGATCACGGCGTTGTTCACGCCGTCCATGCCCATCGCCAGCGCGCCCGAGTGCCGCACGTGGGCCTTTTCCAGCAGCAGCACGGACTTCCCGTGCTCGGCGGCGGTGATGGCGGCCATGGACCCGGCCGTGCCGCCGCCGATCACCAGCACGTCGCAGGACAGCTCGACCCGCTCCGAAACCGCGGGAATCTCCATCAGCCCATCACCGCCGCCAGGATCGCCTCGCGCTCCACGTCGACCTCGCCCGCGCCGAGCACCACGGCCCGGTCGCCCAGCAGCACGGCCTCGTCCACGTCGTGCGTGACGAAGATCGTCGTCGTCCCGGTCTCCCGCAGCACCTCGACCACCAGACCCTGCATCGCCGCCCGGGTCTGCGCGTCCAGCGCGCCGAACGGCTCGTCCATCAACACCAGTTTGGGCGCCTGCGCCAACGTCCGCGCCAACTGCACGCGCTGCCGCATCCCGCCGGACAGCTCGCGGGGCAGGTACTTCTCGAACGCCGCCAGCCCCACGCGGTCCAGCCACGACCGCGCCAGCGCACGGCGCTCCACTTTGGACACTCCGCGCAACGCCAGCGGCAGCTCGACGTTCCGCAACGCCGTGCGCCACGGCAGCAGCCCGTCGTCCTGGAAGACCAGCGCCCGCTCGCGGGACGGCCCGCGCACCGGCTCACCGTCCACCAGTACCCGCCCGGACGTGATGGGCAGCAGCCCCGCCACCGCCCGCAACAGGGTGGACTTGCCGCACCCGGACGGCCCGGCCACCACCACGATCTCGCCGTCGTCGATCGTCAGGTCGACGCCCTGCAACACCGCCGACCGCCCGTACCCGACGGTCAGGCCCTCGATCCGCACGCTCATGCCCGCGCCTCCCGGGGCAGCCACCGCGTGGCGCGGCGACCCAGCAGCTCCACCGCCGACGACGTCAGCCAGCCCAGCAGGCCGATGGTGACCATGCCGACGATCACGCCGGGGTAGTCGACCACCGTGTAGGCCTGCCAGGTCCGGTAGCCGACGCCGAACTGGCCGGAGATCATCTCCGCCGAGATCACGCAGATCCAGGACACGCCCATGCCGACCGACAGCCCGCCGAACACGCCCGGCAGCGTCCCCGGCAGCACGACCTTGACCAGCACCTGCCACCGGCTGCCGCCCATCGTGCGGATCGCGTCCTCCCAGATCGTCGGCAGCGCCCGCACCGCGTGCCGGGTGCTGACCAGGATCGGGAAGAACGCGGCCACGAACGTGATGAACACGATCCCCTGCTCGTCGGTGGGGAACAGCAGGATCGCGATCGGCACCAGCGCGATCGCCGGGATCGGCCGCACCACCTCCAGCAGCGGCTGCAACAGGTCTTCCAGCACCCGCGACCGCGCCACCACGACCCCCAGGGCCGTGCCGAAGACCGCCGCGAGCAGGAACCCGAGGCCGATGCGCGCCAGGCTGCTGCCCAAGTCCTGGTAGTACTCCGACACCTGGACCTGCTGCACGAACCGCTCGGCCACTTCCACCACGGTCGGCAACTGGTCGAACCGCAGCCACACCCGCGCCCCGGTCACCGTGAGCACCTGCCACAGCGCCAGTCCCACCGCGAGCGACACCGCTCTGAGCACCCACCGGCCGGACATCACGCCTCCGCCAGCGCCTGCGCGTAGGTGAGGACGGGACCGCGCTTCTCGGCTTCCGCCAACGTCGTGAACGGCTGGAGCTTGCCGTCCACCCGCACCCAGTGCGCGTGCTCGGCGAACCACCGGGTGCCGGTGGCGGCGTCCGGGACGTAGGCCACCCGGACCTTCCTGCCGGCCTGCTTGACCTGCTTCAACAGGCACTCGGGGGTGGCCGCCGGGACCGTGGTCGGCTCGCCGTCGAACCAGATCTCGCCGGCCGTGGCCGGGTCGGACACCTCGACGCCGCACGCCTTGTCCGTGCCGGTGATGCGGGCCGGGTTGACCAGCTCCTCCGTGCCCGCGCCCACGGCGGCCTTGAGCGGCCCGTCGTCGATGAACCGGTCGACGTCCAGCTCCTCGATGTTGCCGATGGACTTCAGGAACGGCACGTCCTCGCGCAAAGCGTTGCGCAGCACGGACTTCAGCGACAGGTCGAAGGTGGCGATGCCGTTGGCCCCGTTGTAGAGGTAGACGACCTCGGTGGGCAAGCCGGTCGCCTTGGCCACGATCTCCGCCGCCGGCAACGGGTTCTCGTGCAGGAACTTCGTCGCGTCGAGTTGGGCGCGCAGGAACTCGGCGAGCACGTCGGGCTGGGTGGTGGCGAACGGCTTGCGCACCACGACCCCGTGCAGCGTCGGGAAGTTGAGCGCGGCGCCGTCGTAGAGCAGCTTGGCCTGCTTGTCGAACACCAGCTGCCCC
This sequence comes from Saccharothrix variisporea, assembly GCF_003634995.1. GTDB lineage: Bacteria > Actinomycetota > Actinomycetes > Mycobacteriales > Pseudonocardiaceae > Actinosynnema > Actinosynnema variisporeum. The sequence continues at coordinate 4,894,613 of NZ_RBXR01000001.1, forward strand.
GGCCACGCCACGAACTGCGACAACGCCGCCACCCCACCGCCCTGCAACGCCGACGCGCCCACGGACGGCTGTTGGTTCTCCACCGTCACGCCGATGTCGCCGAGCGCGCGGACCAGCGTGCCGTGGCCGGCGGACCCGACGCTGGCGGACACCTTCTGGCCCTTGAGGTCGGCGAGCGTCTTGGCGGTGGAGTCGGGCCGCACCACGACCATGTTGAGCGCACCGCGCGGGTTGTAGCCGGTGACCGACACCATCCGGGTGCCCTCGTCACCCTGCTTCTGGGTGCGAGAACCGTTGATGAGCAACGGGAAGTCGCCCATCGAGCCGATGTCGATCTTGCCCGCGATCATCTGCGCGGTGATGGGGGCGCCGGTGTCGTAGTCCTGCCAGGTGACCTCATACTTCCTGCCGGTCTTGCGCCCCAGCTCTTCCAGGCGCTTCTCGAAGAACCCCTTGTCCCTCAACAGGGTGCCGGCGGTGACGGTGTTGATGGTCTTGGACTGGTAGCCGATGACGACCGCGACCGTGTCGGAGGACGCCTCGCCCGTGCCACACGCCGCCACCGCTGTCGTCGCCACCAGGATGCTCAGGAGCTTGCGCATTCGGGGTCCTCTCACCGCAGCAGGTAGGGCATGTTGATCTCGACGGCGCCCGTGGGGCAGCGCGCGGCGCACGGGCCGCAGTACCAGCACTCGTCCACGTGCATGTAGGCCTTGTTGGTCTCGGGGTGGATGGCCAGCGAGTCCAGCGGGCACATGTCCACGCACAGCCGGCAGCCGTCGATGCAGCGGGACTGGTCGATCGTCACGGGGACGTCGACCCGGTTGTTCACCAGGGCCATCGTGTGCGCTCCCAACGGGTTTTCAGGGTGTGCGGCGGCATTCCGCGCGCATGGTCAGGCGGTCGCCGCGCATGCGGATGAATTCGAGGTCGACCGGGCGACCGTCCGCGAAGTGGCTCAGGCGTTCGACCACCAGCAGGGCCGCGCCTTTGGGGACTTCGAGCACGGTGGCCGCGTGGAGGTCGGCGTTGACGGCTTCGAGCGTCACGGCAGCGGTGCCCAGGCGCTGGCCGGAGGTCTGCTCGATGAGCGAGAAGATGTCGCGGTGGCGGAGGTCCTCGTCCAGCAGCGGCAGGCCGACGTCCATCGCCAGGTAGGTCAGGTCCAGCGAGAGCGGCAGGCCGTTGAGGCGGCGCAGGCGTTCGACGTAGACGACCTGCTCGCCGTCGCCGAGGCGGAGTCGTTGCGCCACCGGGGAAGGCGGCTTGATCGGGCCGGCGGCGCGGACGTCGTTGGTGACCTCGCCGTGCTCGTGCAAGGTCTCCGCGAGGCCCATCAGGTGGTTCAGGCCGTGCGCGTACTTCTCGGTGACGACGACGGTGCCCACGCCGGGCACGCGTTCGATCAGACCCTCTTCGCGCAACAGGTCCAGGGCCTCGCGGATGGTGTTGCGGGACACCGAGAACTCGGTCGCGAGGAACATCTCGTCCGGCAGCACGCCGTCCGGGAACGCCCGTTGCACGACCTGCTGGCGGATCACGTCGGCGGCCTGCCGCGCCCGGTCGGCGCGCAGTCGCCGTTCGGGTGCGCTGCTGCTCATGGCGCACAGTCTGGGCCGGCAACGGTGAACGGACCGTGGACGGAGTGTTACGCCACCTGGGAAAACCCGGGTCAGCGCCCTGACCTGCGCAGCGTCCGCCCCCAAGGCCGTCCTACGCCACTGGACGACCGTCCCAGCTAGTGGACACGGGCCGCGCGGCTCCGGGCACCCCCGAAAGCTCGGCATACGAGGTATATCAGGAAGGACACCGCCGTGACGAACGCGCTCACCGGCACGCCGGGCGCGAGCGACAGCACGATCCCCACCACGACGGCGGTCTCGGCGAACACGATCGCCAGGACGGTCGCCTTCCACGGCGAGGCGGTGACCCGGGACGCGGCGGCGGCCGGCGTGATCATCAACGACAGCACCAGGAGCGCGCCGACGATCTGCACGCTCAACGCGGTCGTCACGCCGACCAGCACGAAGAACACCACGGACAGGGTCCGCACCGGCACACCGCGCGCGGTCGCCACGGCGGCGTCCACGGACGAGAAGTGCAGCGGCCGGTAGATGAACGCCAGCACCGCGATCACGGCCGCCGCCGTGCCGATCAACAACCACATGTCGGTCGAGCCGACGGCCACGATCTGCCCGGTCAGCAAGCCGAACTTGTTGGCCGTCCGTCCTTTGTAGAGCGCCAGGAACAGCACACCCAGACCGAGCCCGAACGCGAGGATCGCGCCGATCACCGAGTCCCGGTCGGAGTCGCGCCGGGACAGCAGGCCCAGCAGCAACGCCGCCACCACCGAGCCGGCCAGCGCCCCGTACCCGACGCCGACGCCGACGAGCAGCGCCGCCGCGCCGCCGGTGAACGCCAGTTCGGCGGTCCCGTGCACGGCGAAGGCCATCTTGCGGGTCACGACCAGCGGCCCGAGCAGCCCCGCGGTCAGTCCGAGCACAGCTCCCGCGACCAGCATCTGCTGCACGAAGCCGTAGCCGAGCAGCTCGAAGGTCAACGGCAGGTCGAAGAAGTGGTCCATCAGCCCTCATCCGCCACGTGGTGCGGCTCGTCCTCGCACACGTGCTGCGCGCCGACCACGTGGATCTGGTCGCGCACGCGGACCACCTCGACGTTCGTGCGGTACAGCTGCGACAGCGTGGCCGAGGTCATCACCTCGGCCGGGGTGCCGATCCGGAACCGGCCCTCGACCAGGTACAGCACCCGGTCGACCAGCGGCAGGACCGGGTTGATCTCGTGGGTGACGAACAGGACGGCCGTGCCGGCGGCGCGGCGGCGCGCGTCGATCAGGTCGCTGACCACCCGCTGGTGGGCGAGGTCGAGCGAGAGCAGCGGCTCGTCGCACAACAGGACCTCGGGGTCGCCGACCAGGGCTTGGGCGACGCGCAGGCGCTGCTGCTCGCCACCCGACAGCAGCCCCACCGGCTCGTCGGCGTACCGGGTCGCGCCCACCGACTCCAGGGCCGCGTCCACCCGCGCCCGACGCGCCTTGCGCCCCCGCAGCCCGGTGCCCCACTCGTGGCCGTCGAGCCCGAACCCGACCAGGTCCCGGCCGCGCAGGCTCAGGCTCGGGTCCAACGCCCGCTGCTGCGGGATGTACCCGATGCGCCGGTTCCCGCCCGCGACCTCCACCGTGCCCCCGGACAGCGGTTGGAGTCCCAGCAGGACCCGCATGAGGCTGGTCTTGCCCGACCCGTTGGGGCCGAGCACGGCCACGAACTCGCCCGGGGCGACGTCCAGGTCCAGGCCGTCCCACAGCACGCGGTCGCCGTAGGACAGCCTCGCGCCACGCAGGGCGACCGCACTGCGCACGGACCTGTCCGTCACCGGGGTGATCATCCGCGCAGCGCCTTCTCCAACGCGTCGACCTGCTTCGTCATCCACTCAAGGTAACCGGTGACGCCCTCGGGCAACGTCTCGGTGACCTCCACGACCGGCACGCCCGCCTGCTTGGCCTTGTCGACCAGGCCCTTCACGGCGGTGTTCTCGGTCTGGGTGTTGTTGACCAGCGCGGTGACCTGCTTGCCCTCGACCAGGCCGGTGACCTCGGCGATCGCGGCGGCCGGGATGTCGCTCTCGGCCTCGACCGCGTTGGCGAACGACTCGGGCGTCACGTCCTCGACGTCGGCGGTGTCCAGCAGGTAGTGCGCGACCGGCTCGGTCTCCAGCACCTTCTTGCCCTTGCCCACCCCGTCGAGGCGGCTGTGCAGCTCCTCGACCTTCTGACCGAACTCGGCCGCGTTGGCCTCGAAGGTCGCCTTCTTGTCCGGCGCGATGGCCGACAGGTCGGCGGCGGCCTGGTCGGCGACCTTGCGGACGGTGTCCAGGTCGTACCAGACGTGCTCGTTCACCTCGTGGTCGTGCCCGTCGGCGGGCTCACTGGTCGCGGTCGTCTCCGAGCCGTGGTCGTCGTGCCCGTCGGCCTTGCCCGACAGCGGGAAGGTCTCGATCTTCTTGGCCGACTCGGTCTCGGGCCCGAGCAGCGTGGCGAAGAAGTTGTCGTACCCGCCGCCGTTGAAGATGACCAGCTTGGCGTCCCGGACCGCGGTCACGTCGGACGGCTTGCTCTCGTAGGAGTGCGGGTCGCCGGAGGGGTCGTTGATGATCGAGGTGACCTCGACGGCGTCGCCACCGACCGCCTTGACCACGCTGCCCCACACGTTGGTGGAGGCGACGACCTTGATCTTGCCATCGGCACCGGCGGGCGCTTCGCCGTTGCCGCAGGCGGCCAGGGCCACGGCGGTCACGGCGGCCACCGCACCGAGCAACGCGTTACGGACAGTCATGGCGAAGCTCCTCGACAGGCTGATTCACAGGTAATGGAAACCGTTGTCGAGTTCAGTTTAGAACGCTCCGCCACCGACCTGTCCAGCGGCATGCCCCGTTCGTGCGGAGGGCCACCTCCGCCGCAGGAGGTGGCCCTCATCGCACCGGGCGGGTCAGTCCGTCAGACGCGAACCCGACTCCGGGTGGAACAGGTGGATCTCGGTGGCGTCCCGCACGGCGACCTTCACGGTCTGGCCCAGGGTCGGCGGGGTCCGGCCGTCGACGCGCACGACGAACCGCTCCGAGGAGTCACCGATCCGGACCGCACCGTGCACCAGCGCGTCCGCACCCAACTCCTCGACCAGCTCGACCACCATGTCCATGCCGTGGTCCTGCGAGGACACCAGCGCCAGCGACTCGGGCCGGATGCCGAAGGTGACCTCGGACAGCCCCTCACCGGCGGCCTTGTCCAGGGCCCGGCGCTCCAGCGGGACGACCACGCCGTCGAGCTTGGCGCCCTCGGCGGTCAGCGGGACGGTCTTGAGGTTCATGGCCGGCGACCCGATGAACCCGGCGACGAACGCGTTGGCCGGCTTGTCGTACAGGGCGCGCGGGGTGTCGCACTGCTGGAGCAGGCCGTCCTTGAGCACGGCGACCCGGTGGCCCATCGTCATGGCCTCGACCTGGTCGTGCGTGACGTAGATGGTCGTGGTGCCCAGGCGCTGCTGGAGAGCGGCGATGTTCGCACGCGTCTCGACACGCAGCTTGGCGTCGAGGTTGGACAGCGGCTCGTCCATGAGGAACACGGAGGGCTCGCGCACGATGGCACGCCCCATCGCCACACGCTGCCGCTGACCACCGGAGAGCGCCTTCGGCTTCCGGTCGAGGTACTTGGTGAGGTCGAGCATCTTGGCCGCCTCGGCGACCTTGTTCTTGATCTCGGCCTTGTTCACGCCGCGCAGCTTGAGGGCGAAGCCCATGTTCTCGGCGACGGTCATGTGCGGGTAGAGCGCGTAGGACTGGAACACCATCGCGATGTCACGGCCCTTCGGCGGGACGTTGGTGACGTCCTTGCCGCCGATCTTGATGGCCCCTTCGTCGACGTCCTCGAGCCCGGCGAGCATCCGCAACGCCGTCGACTTGCCCGAACCCGAGGGCCCGACCAGCACGAGGAACTCCCCGTCGGCGACGTCGAGCGACAGCTCGTCCACCGCGCGGACCGGCGGGTTGCCGGAGAACACCCGCGAAGCCTTGACGTACGCGACCTCAGCCATGTGTGACGCACCTTTCCACCGCAAGCTTTGCCGCAACGCTAGGCATTGCAAGCGCTTACGGGAACACCGGAATTGGTCTAGTTCCACCCCCTCCGACAGCGGCCAGCGCCCCCGCCACGCCCCTCCCCCAGGGACCGCACAGCCGAGGACACCCCCGCCCGCAGCGCGGGCTCTTCGGCGAAGCCGGGCGAGCGGGCAGTCCGCCTTGCCGAGTGGGCAGTCCGCCGGAGGGGACACAACTCAACTTGGGCTTCTTGCTTTTGTCATCTCCGTATGGCCTGCCCGAAGGGCTACCACATTTTCCAGGGGTTGCAGCCGAAAGTTTTGCGAGGAACGAGCAAAAGTTTTAGCGGCAACCCCTGGAAAATGTGGTAGGCTCCGCCAGGCCATACGGAGATGGCAAAAGCAAGAAGCCCCCGCCGTTGCAGTTGAGTCATCTTTGGTGGCCTGCCCGCCGGCGAGGCGCTTTTCGCTTTTAAGCTCTTTAAACCGGAACGCTTCGCTCTCAAGCCGAACGCGCTTCGCGCTGGAACGCGCTGGCGCGCTCGAAAGATGAAAAGCGGCGCTCGCCGCGCGGCAGGCCGCCAGCGGGGGGTGAAGGGCGTCGGTTCCCCCACCGCATGACCTGGCGGAGCCAACCACATTTTGGGCCGGGTGCCGCTAAAACTTTTTGCTCGTTCCTCGCAAAAACTTTCGGCTGCACCCGACCCAAAATGTGGTAGCCCTTCGGGCAGGCCATACGGCGGGGGAACCGAGGCCCTCCACCTGTGGTTGGGACCACGGCACCGCGCGCTGCGCGCGCCGAAAAGCCGTCCTGGGAGGCGGTCAGCCCTTGACCGCGCCGGACGACAACCCCGTCACCAGGAACCGTTGCACCAGGTAGAACACCGCGATCGCCGGAATCGCCACCAGGATCGAGGCAGCCGCCAAGTGCCCCCACTCGGTCCGGTTCTGCTGCACGAACACCTGCAACCCCACCGCCAGCGTCTTCGACTCGTCCGCCGCCGACAAGAACGCCGACGCGAACGCCACCTCACCCCACGCCGTCAGGAACGCATAAAACGCAGTAACCGCCAACCCGGGCCGCGCCAACGGCAGCACCAACCGCCAGAACACCCCGAACGGCGACAACCCGTCCACCCGGCCGGCCTCATCGATATCAGTCGGGATGGTGTCGAAGTACCCCTTCAACATGTACGTGCAGAACGGCACCGCCGTAGTGCAGTACACCAGCACCAACCCGATGCTCGTCCCCTGGATCCCCAAGGTCAACAAGATGTTGTACAACGGCACGATCAACACCGCGAACGGGAACATCTGCACGACGAGGAACGACAGCATCAGCGACCGCTTGCCCGGGAACCGGAACCGCGAAGCCGCGTACCCCGTCGTCGCGGACAGGAACACCGCGATCACCGTCGTCATCAGAGCGATCAGCACGGAGTTGCCGAACCACGCCAGGAAGTTGCCCTTCTCCCCGGACAGGATCCGCACGTAGTTGTCCACACTGGACTCGTTCACCAGCTTGGGCGTGGTCTCCACGGCCCGCGCGTCGGGCTTGAACGACGTCACCAGCACCCAGAACACCGGGAACACGGCGATCAGCGACGCGACGACCAGCGCCGCGTGCAGCCCGATGCTGGCCCGCAGCGACCGTTCGGCGCGCTTCACACCCGTCCGACGAACAGGAACAGCCTTGAGGGAAGCGGCTTCGACCGTCATCACCACACCTCGCCTTGCTTGCGCAGAGCACGCCGGTAGACGCTCGCGAACACGAGCAGGACGGACAGGATGAGCACGCCGTAGGTCGACGCCACCGCGTAGTCCCGGGACGCACCGGAGAAGAACCGCTCGAACGCGTACGTCACCAGGATGCGGGTGTTCGGGTTCGGCCCGGTGATCAGGTAGATCACGGCGAACATGTTGAACGTCCAGATGATGCCCAGCAGCACCACGGTGCTGGACACCGACTGCAAGCCGGGCAGCGTGACGTGCCGGAACCGCTGCCACGCCGAAGCGCCGTCCATCTCGGCGGCTTCGTACAGGTCACCGGGGATCGCCTGGAGGCCACCCAGCAAGGCGACCATCATGAACGGCACGCCGAGCCAGATGTTCACGATCATCACGGCCACCAGCGCCCAGTCCGACTGGCCCAGCCACACCGGGTCGGGCAGGCCCACCGCCCGCAGGACCTGGTTGATGATCCCGTACTGGGCGTTGAACATGTACTTCCACGCGAACGCGCTGATGAACGCCGGCACCGCCCACGGCAGGATCAGCAGCACCCGGTACACGGTCCGCCCGCGCACCTGGCGGTTGAGCAGCAGCGCCAGGACCAGGCCGATGGTGTAGTGGAAGAACACGCAGCCGAAGGTCCAGATCAGCGTGCGGACCAGGGTGGACCAGAACGAGCCGTAGCTGGGGTCGCCGGACAGGACGTGCAGGTAGTTGTCCAGCCCGACGACTGCGTAGGTGGCGGCCCGGTCGAGGACCGGGTTCGCGATGTTGCCCTCGTTGATGTTCGTGAAGGTGAAGAACACGCCTTGGGCGAGGGGCAGCAGCACGAGCACGGCGATGACCACCACCACCGGCAGCACCATCGCGTACGCGTACCAGTGCCGGTCCAGGAACCTGCGCACTGTCGCCTCCTTGTGTGGGTGGGGGTGGTCGGAGTGTGGTGGACGGCGGGAGAACTCGGAACCGCGAAGTGTGCCGCGCGCCCTTCAGCAGAGCGCGCGGCACACGGAACGCATCAGCCGATGGAGTACTCGGTGACGACCTGGTCCTTGTAGGCCTTGGCCACCTCGTCCAGGGCGGCCTTCGGGGCCTTCTTGCCGGCCAGCACGTCCGCGTAGGCGATCTTCAGCGGGTCGAACAGCTGGCCGCCCTCCGGGATCCACGGGCGGGCGTGGGCGGCGGTGGCGACGGGCTGGAAGGCGGAGACGATCGGGTTGGCCTTCACGTCGGCGTTGTCGTAGGCGCTCTTGCGGGTCGGCAGCAGGCCCAGTTCCTTGGCCACCTGGACCTGGGACTCGGTGCTGCTCATGCACGCGATGAGCTTCTGCGCGCTGTCCTTGGCCTTGGTGCCCTGGCGGATGACGTAGTCGTGGCCGCCGACCGGTGCGGAGCCCTTGCCGGCGGTCTCGCCCGGGACCGGCGCGATGCCGAGGTTGGTCTTGTCGGCGAACGCGGTGCCCTTGAGGTAGTCGGCGACCGACCACGGGCCGTTGATCACCATGGCGACCTCGCCGCCGGAGAACGCGGCCTGCATGTTGTTGTAGGAGTTGGCCGGGTCGAGGGCGGTCGAGGCGGCCTTCGCGTCCAGCAGGCCCTTCGCGGTCTCCAGGGCCTTCACGTTCTGCGCGGAGTTGACGACGATCTTCTTCGCGTCGGCGTCCACCAGGTCGCCGCCGGCGCCGTAGATGAACGGCAGCGCGTAGTAGGCGTCGTTGTTGATGAAGATCGTCTTCTCGCCGCCGAGCTTGGCGGCGGCGGCCTTGACCTCGTCCCACGTCTTCGGGGGCTCGACGCCGGCGTCGGCGAGCTTCTTCTTGTTGTAGAACAGCGCGAGGCTGTCGGTGACCTGCGGGACCCCGTAGGTCTTGCCGTCGTACTTGGTGGAGCCCAGCGGGGTCTCCAGGAAGTCGGACGTGTCCTTGGCCAGGTCGGTGCCGGACAGGTCCATGACGTAGCTCAGCTTCGCCAGCTGCGGCACCCAGGCGACCTCGGCGCGGAACACGTCGGGGCCCTGGCCGCCCTGCGCGGCGGTCTTGTAGTTGTTCAGCGCCTGGTCGAAGGCGACCGTCTCGGTCTTGACCTTGTAGCCGCCCTTGGTCGCGCAGTCCTGCGCGATCTTGGCGAACACGGGGCTCTCGTTGGGGCCGCTGGTGTCCCAGAACGTCACCTCGCCGCTGTCCGCGGAGGAGCCGCCGCCACCCCCGCCGCACGCGGTGAGGGTGAGGGCGCCGGCGATGCCTGCGGCCAGGGCGGTCACGAGGGTGGTACGTCGCATCGTTGCTGTCGTCCCTCCTGCTGGCCTCGTCGCGACGAGGTTCTGCAAGAACTTGCGAAATTGTTGCCGCGGATTTCACTCCCCTGAGCACTGCTCGGTCAAGGGGCAAGACGTAACCAAGCCGTAACGGAGGCGTCCGGGTGGGCGAAACGCGGTGAAGACGTTGCAAACTTTTGCGACGACGGGCAGGCTGCTGCCGCAACGCAAACGCAGAACCGATCTCCAGGAGGCGTGGTGTCCGGTCTGTCCGAGATCGCCAGGGCGGCCGGCGTGAGCATGTCGACGGTGAGCCGGGTGCTCAACCGGCGACCCGGGGTGAACGACGAGACGCGGCAGCGGGTGCTGGCCGTGCTGGCGGAGATGCCCTACACGCCGCGCGGTGTGGGCGCGTTGCAGCGCACCGGGGTCATCGGGCTGCTGGTGCCGGAGCTGTCCAACCCGGTCTTCCCGGCCTTCGCCGAGGCGCTGGAGGTGCGGGCGGCGCGACTGGGGTACTCGTCGCTGCTGTGCAACACGCGGGCGACCGGCGCGGCGGCGATGGGCGAGGAGGAGTACGTCCGGATGCTGCTCGCGCGGGGCGTCGAGGGCATGGTGTTCGTGTCGCCGGAGATCACCAACGTCGAGGTGCCGCTGGGCCAGGCGCCGCGGCCGAGCTACTACGCGAAGCTGCTCGACGACGGCGTGCAGATGGTGTTCCTCAACGGCGCCACGCCGTCGCTGGACGTGCCGGACGTGACCGTGGACGAGCAGCACGCGGGCTACGCGGCGACCCGCCACCTGGTGGAGCTGGGGCACCGCCGGGTGGGGTTCGTGTCGGGGCCGGCGCGGTCGCTGCCGTCGCGGTTGAAGCGGGCCGGGTGGGCGGCGGCGCTGGAGGAGGACGGGCTGCCCGCGGGCGCGGAGTTCGTGGCGCACGGGCCGTTCGGGCCGGAGGGCGGCGCGGAGGCGGTGGCGGCGCTGCTGGACACCGTGCGGCCCACGGCGGTGATCTGCTCGTCGGACCACATGGCGATCGGCGTGCTGCGGGAGGCCCACCGGCGCGGGTTGCGGGTGCCGGAGGACCTGTCGGTGGTGGGCTTCGACGACATCCCGCTGGCGGCCTACTGCCTGCCGTCGCTGACGACCCTGGCGCAGCCGATCGAGGAGATGGCGGCAGCGGCGGTGGACGAGTTGGTGCACCGGCTGGACCCCGATCGGCGCAGGCGTCCGCCGGGCAACTACACGAGGGTGTTCCGCCCCCGGCTGGTGGTGCGGGAGACCACCGCGCCACCCCGATTGGTTTAGACCAATGTGTTGCGAAACAACGTAGTCCTACCTGCGGAGATGACTTTTTGCAGGGACGGTGGTCACCCCCACTTCTGTAATTGGTTCTGAACCGTTACGGTCACTTCATGGCGCGGTCGATGCATGTGCGACGCCCCGCGACGCTCGCCTCACTGGCGGCTGAGCTGGGTGTTTCCCGGACAACGGTGTCCAACGCGTACAACCGTCCCGACCAGCTCTCGCCGGAGCTGCGACGCCGGGTGTTGGAGACAGCGAGACGACTCGGGTACCCGGGGCCCGACCCCGTGGCCCGTTCCCTGCGCACGCGCAAGGCGGGTGCGGTGGGCCTGCTGCTCACCGAGAACCTGTCCTACGCGTTCCGCGACCCGGCGGCGATCGGGTTCCTGGAAGGCCTGGCGCTGGCCTGCGAGGACGCCGGCACGGGCCTGCTGCTGGTACCGGCGAACCCCGAGCGCGAGGACGTGGCGGCCGTGCACCGCGCCGGCGTGGACGGCTTCGTCGTCTACTCCGTGCCCGACGACGACCCGCACCTGGCCGCCGTGCTGGAGCGCCCGGTGCCGACCGTCGTGTGCGACCAGCCCGACCTGGACAACGTCGACCGCGTGGGCATCGACGACCACGCCGCCATGAACTCCCTCGCCCGGCACCTGATCTCGTTGGGGCACCGCCGGATCGGCGTGGTGTGCATGCGCCTGGCCCGCGACCGCAACGACGGCTACGTGACCGTGGAGCGCCAGCGGTCCGCGCACTTCCACGTGCAGCGGTCGCGCCTCGCGGGCATCGCCGAGGCGTTCGGCGAGGTCGGCGTGGACTGGGCGTCCGTGCCGGTGGTGGAGCGGTTCGACCACACCATCGCCTCCGGCGCGTCGGCGGCGGCCCAGGTGCTCGACCGCGACCCGCAGATCACCGCGCTGATCTGCACGTCCGACATCCTCGCGCTGGGCGCGCTGGGCGAGGCCCGCAAGCGCGGGCTCAACGTGCCGCACGACCTGACGGTCACCGGGTTCGACGGCATCCGCGAGGCCGAGCAGGCCGGGCTGACCACGGTCCGCCAGCCGGTGCTGGAGAAGGGCCGCGCGGCGGGCAAGCTGCTGCTGGACTCCGCCGAGCGGTCCCGGCCGCGGTCGGTCACGCTGTCCACCGAACTGGTCGTGGGCTCCACCGCCGCCTCGCCGCGCGGGGTCGTGGAGGAGCGCTGGTTCGGCCCGTGAGGGTGCGGCCGGTCAGGTCGCCGGCCCGTGACGGGTGCGCCGGTCAGGTCATCCGGAACACGACCGGGTCGCTGACCTTGCCGGCCACCTTCGCGGTGAGCAGGTAGTCCCCGGGCCCGAGCCGGGTGTGCTTCGCGCAGCCCGGCTCCGACGTGGTGCCGCGCCACTTGATGCCGAAGTCGAACACCTCGCCCGGCTGCATGACCCGCACCTCGGACCCGTCGGTGGCGAAGCAGTCGTTGCTCGACCACAGGCGCGTGGCGCCGTCCGCCGAGGTGACGACGAGCTCGCGGACCGCGCGGCCGATCTCCTTGGTGCAAGGCAGCGGTCCGGTGTTGGACACCAGGATCGTGAACCCGACCTGCTCGCCCACCGGGTAGGCGGTCTTCTCCACCTGCGCCTTGACGCTGACCTGGGCGTCGTCGCACGGCTGCGGCGGCCCGGGCGGGGGTGTGGGCTTGGGCGGTTCCGGAGCGGGCGGCGGCGGCGGTGGCGTCGTGGACGACGAGGACGCCGGGACGGGCGTCTCCGCCTGCGGCGGCGGGCTGGACGAACCCGCGGCGACGGGAGCCGGCACCGGGTCACCGCGCCCGATCAGCGCCCCGACCAGCCAGACGACCAGCACGAGCGCCACGACCGCGCCACCGGCGGCCAGCACGCGGCGCCGCCGGTACACGGTCGGCGGGAGCGGGCCTGTGGGGTCGATCACAAGATCGAACGTAACGGGCGACCTGCGGATATCGGCGGAAGCGGGGGTAACCCGATGCGGTGAACGTGATTCACACCGGATTCCCCTTGCCGGCATGCGGGACGCGGGTTCCAATCCGGGGGACCAACGGAGGTGGACCTTGACGTCGATCGACGAGCTGCTGCGCCGCAACACCGAACTGGGCAACGCCGTCCCCGGCGACCGCTCATCGCCCAAGCCCTCGCTCCAGGTGGCCATCCTCACCTGCATGGACTCGCGCATCCGCGTGTTCGAGATCTTCGGGTTGAAGCAGGGTGAGGCGCACGTCCTGCGCAACGCGGGCGGTGTGGTGACCGACGACATGATCAGGTCGCTGGCCCTGTCCCAGCGCAAGCTCGGCACCCGCGAGGTGCTCCTGGTCCACCACACCAACTGCGGTTTGCAGCTGGTGACCGAGGACGAATTCAAGGACGAGCTGGAGCGCGACGCCGGCATGCGCCCGACGTGGTCCGTGGAGGCCTTCAAGGAGGTCAAGGACAGCGTCCGCAACTCCATGAACCGCCTCCGCCACAGCCCCTTCGTGCCGCACCGGGACAACATCCGCGGGTTCGTCTACGACGTGCACACGGGCGAGCTGACCGAGGTCGTCTAGGCCAGGAGCTCGGACGGGACCAGGACGGTGGCGAGCGTGCCCGGCTCGCCCCGCTCCTGGTCCTCCACGGTGACCCGGATGCCGTGCCGGGCGGCGAGGCGCGCCACCACGGCGAATCCCATCCGGTCGACGTCGAACCGGGTCTTCCCCGCCTCCCGGAACAGCTCGGCGGCCTGCGGCGACAGCCCCGCGCCGTAGTCCCGGACCGTGACGTGCACCCCGTTCCCGAACCAGGCGCGGAACGCCGCCAGCTCGACGCGCGTGTCGTGCGGGGAGTAGGCGGTGGCGTTGTCCACGAGTTCGGCGACCAGGTGGACCAGGTCGTTGACGGCCCGTCCGCGCACCTCCACCGGCGGCACGTCCCCGATCCACACCCGCGTGAAGTGCTCGACCTCGGCCACCGCCGCCCGCAGCACGTCGGAGAGCGGCACGGCGTGCGTGTACGGCCGCCCGCCACCCACGCCCGCGATGATCAACAGGCTTTCCGCGTCCCGACGCAGGCGGGTGGCCACGAGGTCGAGGTTGAACAGCCTGGCCAGTTGGTCGGGATCGTCCTCCTGCCGTTCGAGCGCGTCGATCAGGCCGAGCTGCCGGTCCACCAGGGCACGCGTGCGACGGGCGACGGACACCAGCAGCGCCGCCGCCTCGGCCGCACCGGACGCCTCCGGCACGGCCGCCACGGCGACCTGCGGGTCCGGGTCCTCCGCGAGGGACGCCAGGGCTTTGCGGGCCTCGCCGGCCGCCTGGTCGTCGTCGCCCCGGCTCAGTTCCAGGAGCGTCCCCACGACCGCGCGGCGGACCAGCGGGAGCGGGCTGCGCAGGGCCTGCACGACCTCCTCGGGCAGGCCGAACCCGACCCGGACGCCGTGCGGGTTGCGGGCCACCACCAGCCGGCCCTCGACCTCCGACTTCAGCGACGGCGTCTGGTTCGGGGTCGCGGCCTGCACGCGCTGGAAGGTGAAGTCGTAGAACTCCTCCACGTCGATCACGCCGTCGCCGCCCAGGTCCGCCGCGCCCGTGGTCAGGCCCTCGACCATCGCCGCGGTGAAGGTGGAGCGCGGTGCGCCGCCGCCCACGGGGTCGCCGCCCGGTTCGAACGAGTACTCCAGCGCCGACGACGACGTCATCACCGCGCAGCCCCGCCCGCCCAGGTCGTTCACCACGTCCACGCGCTCGCCCGCCCGGTGCCGGGAGCCGGCCGGGAAGGCGCCCGCGTAGCAGCAGTCCAGCAGCACCAGCACCTGGCGGCAGCGGGAGCGGTCGACGCGGTCGCGGACGAAGCGGGCCGGGACCGCGGTCGAGCCCAGCAGGTCGGCTTCGCTGTCGCTGACCGCCAGGTGCAGCTCGCCGCGCTCGTCCTTGATGCCGTGGCCCGAGAAGTACAGCAGCACCTGGTCGTCGAACCCCGCCTGCTTGAACAGCGCCTCGATCGACCGGTTGACCAGCGCCGCGGTGGCGTTGTGCAGCAGCTCCACCTGGTAGCCGCCGATGTCGGGATCGGCCAGCACGGATGCCAGCGCCTCCGCGTCCGCGCCCGGCGCCCGCAGTTGGCGGAACGTCGGGTCCTCGTAGCGGGAGACGGCGACCAAGAGCGCTAATCGACTCACAGCAACCGATTCTGGAACACTGGCGCCCGCTATGAGCCTGGACGCGCAGACCCTCATCGACTGGTTCGCCGACACCGCCCGCGACCTGCCCTGGCGGCGGCCCGACCGCACCGCCTGGGGTGTGCTGGTCAGCGAGATCATGTTGCAGCAGACGCCGGTCGCCCGGGTCGAGCCCATCTGGCACGAGTGGCTGGAGCGGTGGCCCAAGCCCTCCGCCATGGCCGAGGCCTCGCAGGGCGAGGTGCTGCGGGCGTGGGGCAAGCTCGGGTACCCGCGGCGGGCGTTGCGCCTGCACGCCGCCGCCCAGGCCATCGCCGCCGACCACAACGACGTCGTGCCGGACGACGTGGACACCCTCCTCGCGCTGCCCGGCATCGGCGCGTACACCGCCCGCGCGGTGGCGGCGTTCGCCTACGGGCAAAAAGTGCCGGTGGTGGACACGAACGTGCGGCGGGTCGTCGCGCGTGCGGTCCACGGGGCCGGGGACGCCGGGCCGCCGTCCACGACCAAGGACATGAGGGACGTCGAGGTCCTGCTGCCCGAAGAGGACGCGGCGGTGTTCTCGGCGGCCCTGATGGAGCTCGGCGCGATCGTCTGCACGGCCCGGTCCCCCCGCTGCGCGGACTGCCCGGTGTTCGAGACGTGCGCGTGGCAGCTCAACGGCCGACCCGCCTACGACGGCCCGGCCAAGGCGGTGCAGAAGTTCGCGGGCACGGACCGGCAGGTGCGCGGGCTGCTGCTGGACGTCCTGCGCGGCACGACCGAGCCGGTGGAGAAGGTCCGGCTGGACCGGGTGTGGTCCGACGCCGGCCAGCGCGACCGGTGCCTGGACTCGCTGCTGGTGGACGGCCTCGTCGAGCAGACCGCGGACGGCCGGTTCGCCCTGCCCGGGGAGCACTGACGTGCACGCGCTGGTGGTCTTCTTCGACGCCGAAGCGGACGCGAAGGTCCGCGAGCTGTGGCGGCGCATCGGCTCGACCTTCGAGTACCCGCCGCACCTGACCTTCGCCATCGCGGGCACGATCGGGCCGAAGGTGCGGGCCGAGCTGCGTGAGGACCTGTCGCGGCTGTGGCTGCCCGACCTGTACCTGCACACCCTGGGCGTCTTCTCCACCACCGAGAACGTGCTCCAGCTCGGCGCCGTGGTGGACGGCGAACTGCTGGCGGTGCACTCGGCCATCCACGACGTGCTGGCGGGCCGGGTGAAAGACCCGTACGCCTACTACCTGCCGGGCAACTGGGTCCCGCACTGCACCCTCGCGCACGGCATGGACGACGAGGAGCTGGTCAAGGCGTTCGCCGCCGTGCACCCGGTGGGGACGATCCGCGCCAAGGTCCGCGAGATGTCCATCGTGGACACTCAGACGGGGGAGATCGACCCGCTGAGGAAGGCCTCCACCGCGCCCCGGTAGACCTCCGGCGCCTCGTCGTGAACCACGTGCCCCGACTCGGGCACGACCAGGTGGTGCCCGCCGGTGCGCCGCGCCACCTCCGCCATCTGGCCTGGTCGCAGCCCGCCGCGACCGGCCTCGATGGTCAGCGTCGGGCAGCGGATGGCGTCCACGAAGTCCCAGTACGACCGCCGCCCCCACTCGGCCGCGATCTCGTACAGGTCGTCGAGGTCGGCGATCAGGTGCCAGCCGTCCGCGCGCTCCTCGAACATCTCCTCCACGCGCGGCACCTGGACCACCGACCGCACGTGCGCCAGGGACTGGAACACCGGCCACGAGTCGAAGTACCAGCGCCACTCGTCCACCGTCCGGCCGGTGTTGTCCGGCACGACGTCCTCCGCGACCACGCCCGCCACCAGGTCCGGCCGGGTGGCGGCGAGCGCCCACGCGTGCAGGCCGCCCATCGAGTGGCCGATGACGACGGCCGGCGCGAGGTCGAGGCGTTCGATCACGGCGGCGGCGTCGGCGACGAAGTCCTCGGTCCGGTAGGGACCCTTCTGCGGGTTGCGGCCGTGGCCGCGGGCGTCGGTGGCGACCACCCGGCCGTACGGCTTGAGCCACTGCGCGACCGTCCACCACGTCGACGCGCGGCTCATCAGACCGTGCAGCAGCAGGATCCCGCGTCCCGATCCACCGAACTCCGCAACGCTCATGCGTGCATCATGTCGGCATGGCACTGAGCCCCAAGGCCCGCCCTTACCTGCTCGTCACCGCGCTGGTGCTGGCGGTCGTCGGGGTGCTGGTGGCCAAGATGCCCGCGGAGACCGGGCGGCCCGTCGCCGTGCCGCCGACGAGCACTCCCCCGGTGGTGAACGAGGTCGGCGGGGACGGCGCGGGCGACCCGTACTACCCGCAGGACGGCAACTCCGGCTACGACGTCGGCGGCTACGACGTCTCCATCAGCTACGACCCGGCCACCCGGCACTTGGACGGGAAGGCGCGGGTCACCGCCGTGGCCACGGCCGACCTGAGCCGGTTCAACCTCGACCTCTACCAGCTGGAGGTCTCCGACGTGACGGTCGGGGAGGAGAAGGCGGCGTTCACGCGGGAGGGCGACCACGAACTGGTGATCACGCCGGCCCAGCCGCTGCGCCGCGACCAGCAGTTCGTGGTGACCGTGACCTACGCGGGCGAGCCCACCGTGGTCGAGGACCGGGCGCTGGGCCGCAGCGGCTGGCAGATCTCGTCCTCCGGTGGGGCGTTCGCGGCCGGCGAGCCGCACTCGGCGACCACCTGGTTCCCGGCCAACGACACCCCGCGCGACAAGGCCACCTTCAAGCTCGCCGCGCGCGTGCCGGACGGGTGGTCGGCGATCTCCAACGGCGTCGAGGAGGGCACGAGCAGCGAGGCCGGGTGGACGACGTTCCGCTGGAACGCGCCACAGCCGATGGCGACCTACCTGGCCACCGTGGCGATCGACAAGTGGACCTTCGACCGGTCCGCGCTGGCCGACGGGACGCCCGTGGTGAGCGCGTACGCGCCGGGCGCGCTGGACGCCCGCGACGACCACCGGCGGTTGCCCGAGGTGCTGGAGTTCCTGTCCGGGAAGTTCGGGCCGTACCCGTTCCAGGCCGCGGGCGGGATCTTCATCGCCGACAACATCGGGTTCTCGCTGGAGACCCAGACCCGGCCCATCTACGCCCAGTGGGCCGACCTGGACACGATCGTCCACGAGAACGCGCACATGTGGTTCGGCGACTCGGTGTCGCTGCGGTCGTGGGCGGACATCTGCCTCAACGAGTGCTTCGCCAGCTACGCCCAGTGGCTGTGGGACGAGGGCAAGGGCGGCGCGAACCTGGACGACCGGTTCCGCTCGGAGGTCGACCGCACCCGCAACCGCGACGCCTACTGGGGCCGCAAGCTCTACGACATGGGCCGCGGCAACGAGTTCAAGGGCGTCTACGACAAGGGGCAGCTCGCCATGCACGCCCTGCGCCGCCAGGTCGGTGACGAGTCGTTCTTCAAGGCGCTGCAGACCTGGACCGCGCAGCACCGCGACGGCAACGCGTCGTGGCCGGAGTTCGAAGCGCACGTCGAGCAGGTGTCCGGGCAGGACCTCGACGCGTTCTTCGCGGCGTGGTTCCGGGGCGCGGAGCTGCCGTCGTCCGACGACGTGCTGTACCCGGGCTCCCTGCGCCGCTGACTGCTACCGTCGGTGGCATGGCGGTTGTGAAGATCAACGCGATCCACGTGCCCGACGGTTCCGGCCCGGAGCTGGAGAAGCGGTTCGCCGCACGGCTCGGGGCGGTCGACTCGTCGCCCGGCTTCCTGGGCTTCCAACTGCTGCGCCCGGTCGCCGGCGACACCCGGTACTTCGTCGTCACGCACTGGGAGACCGACGAGGACTTCAAGAACTGGCTGGGCAGCGGTGCCCGCGAGGCGCACTCGGGCGAGCGCGCCAAGCCCGTGGGCACGGGCTCGGACCTCCTGGAGTTCGAGGTGGTCCTGAGCTCCGAACCCCAGCGTGACTGATCCTCTTTCCCAGGCCGCCGAGCTGATCGCTTCCGCCGACGACGTGCTGGTGTGCGCGGGGGCGGGCATGGGGGTCGACTCCGGGCTGCCCGACTTCCGCGGTGACCACGGGTTCTGGCAGGCGTACCCGCCGTACGAGCGGCTCGGGCTGAGGTTCGTGGAACTGGCCGACCCGGTGCACTTCGTGGAGGACCCGACGCTCGCGTGGGGCTTCTACGGGCACCGGCTCGACCTGTACCGCCGCACGGTGCCGCACGCCGGGTTCGCCGTGCTGCGGGACTGGGGCGCGCGGGTGTTCACGTCGAACGTGGACGGGCAGTTCCAGCGGGCCGGGTTCTCCGACGTCGCCGAGGTGCACGGGTCCATCCACCACTTGCAGTGCGTCGAGCCGTGCACGGACGACATCTGGCCGGCCGACGACGTGGTGGTGGAGGTCGACCCGGAGACCATGCGGGCTTCGACGCTGCCGTCGTGCCGGAACTGCGGCGGGTTGGCGCGGCCCAACATCCTGATGTTCGGTGACTGGGCGTGGGTGCCGGACCGGAGTCAGCGGCAGCTGGACGCGCTGACCGAGTGGCGGCGGGGTGCGCGGAACCTCGTCGTGCTGGAGATCGGCGCGGGGCTGGCGGTGCCGACCGTGCGGCGGCAGGCGGAGCTGGCCAGTGCCGCGTCCGGGGCGCTGCTCAGGATCAACCCGCGTGAGCCGGAGGTGCGGCACGGGCGCGGGGTGTCCCTGCCCATGGGCGCCCTCGAAGCCTTGACCGCCCTGGCGGCCCTCACCGGTGCTACCGGTCCGGGACGACGAACCGGGTGATCACCGCGCGGTGGTCGGATCCGGGGATGTCCACCACCTCGAAATCGTCCACCGGGCAGCGGCCGTCGACCAGGACGTGGTCGATGGTGACCGGCGGCGGCCACACACCCCCTCCGGACGGCCACGTCGGGTCGAGGCCCTTGCCGACCTGGTCGGCGGCGTCCACGTAACCCCGGTTGAGCAGGCGGCGCAGGCCGACGTGGTCGAGGGTCGCGTTGAAGTCGCCCGCGAGGACCCGCACGAGACCGCCGTGGTCGGGGCCGGGCAACCCCGCCATGTCCCGCTGCCACTGGTCCGGGCCTTCGGTGACGACCGGCGGCATCGGGTGGACGGACACGACTTCGATGTCCGCGCCCGGCAGGTCCACCAGGGCGCCCGCCTGGCCCAGGCTGCTCGGCGCGGCGAGCGCGCGGGCGGTGAGCGGGAACTTCGCGGCGATCCCCGCGCCCGAGGCACCCGGCGCGGCGTGGAACACGCGGTGCGGCAGGACGTCCCGCAGCCCGGCCCGGTCGAGGTCGGCGACCATGGCGGGAGTCAGTTCCTGGAGGCTCAGCACGTCGACGTCGCGGGCCCGGACCACCCGGACGACCGCTTCCGCGTCGGCCGTGCCGAGCAGCAGGTTCGCCGACATCACGTCGACCGCGAACCCCACCCCGTTCGGCCGCGAGTCGGGGAACGCCCGCGGCGCGACCGCCGACACCAGCACCAACGCGACCACCAGCACGACCGTGCCCACCGCCCACCGGCGGAGGACGAGGGCAAGGAGCCCGAGCAGCACACCGCCCGCGGTGATGTAGGGGGTGAGTGCCGTCGTGGCGATCATGTAGCGGGTGCCGTCGATGCCCAACAGCCGGAGCGCGGCGGCGGCGAGGAACGCTGCGGTGGCCGTGACCAGCAGGAACGTTGTGAGTTTGTGCCGACGACGGGGCAGTTGCCTGGGCTGGCTGTCACGTTCCCGGATGTCGACCACGACACCCAGTGTGCCCGGCGATCTAGGCTGCCCGGGTGAGAGTTGTGCTGACGGGCTTCGAACCGTTCGGCGGCGAGCAGACCAACCCGTCGTGGGACGCCGTGCGACAGGTCGTGCCGACCGGCTACGAGCTGGTGGTCGCCGAACTGCCGTGTTCGTTCGAGGAGTCGATCCCGACGTTGCGGGCGCTGCTGGTCGAACACGCGCCGGACGTGGTCATCTGCGTCGGTCAAGCGGGTGGCCGGGCGGCGATCACGCCGGAGCGGGTGGCGATCAACCTGGACGACGCGAGGATCCCGGACAACGCCGGTGCCCAACCGATCGACGTGCCGGTGGTGGCGGGCGGCCCGGCGGCGTACTTCACCACCCTGCCCGTCAAGGCGTGCGTGGCGGCGCTGGCGGAGGCGGACATCCCGGCATCCGTCTCCCACACCGCCGGCACTTTCGTGTGCAACCACGTGTTCTACGGCTTGATGCACTGGGTGGCGACCGAACGCCCGGACGTGCGCGCGGGCTTCGTGCACGTGCCGTACGCGCCAGAACAGGGCCACCCGGACAAACCAAGCCTCCCCATCGCCACGATGGCCAAGGCCCTGAACCTCATCATCACCACCACCCTCACCACCCCCACCGACCTCCCCACCACCGCCGGCACCCTGCACTAGGCCCGTGGCCCAGCGGCCCCCTCGCCGTGCTCGGCACCCGCCGGCACACCGACGGGGCCGCTTGGACGCTTGGAGGGAGGGCGGGAGGGCGGGAGGGCTGAGCGGGACGGCAGGCGCGGCTGGCAGGGCAGGCGGCTGCGGCACCGACGCGACGCAGCCACGCACAGGCCAGCGCGCGCCGCGGCACGAGCGCGGGCGGCGACCCGAGTGCGGGCGGCGGACACGAGCGCGGATGGCGGGCCCAGCGCGGATGGGTCTAGGGCGACGGCGAGCAGGGGTGCCGGAGCGGTGGCGGGTGTTGGCGGGGCGTGGCGGACAGCCGGGCACGGCGGGCGGCTGGGCACGGCCGGAAGCGGGCGGCAGGCAGGCGAGCGGGGGGACGGCGGGCAGCCAGCGGGCGCAGCCGGAAGCGGGCGGCCAGGCAGCCCGGCAGGGCGCGAAGCCTGCACGGCGGGCGCGGGCGGCCAGGCAGGTGCGCGCGGGCGGTATGCGAAGGGACAGGCAGCGTCATGCGGGCGCGGGCCAGCCTGGTTGCGGGCGCGGACCGGCCGGGCGGGTCAGCAGCGAGCGCTACGGGCGGAAACCCTGCGGGCTGGGCCGCGGTGGCGGCGCGGCTCCGGTGGCTGCGGCGGCGGGGCGGCGGCAGGGGCGGTGATGGAGCTCGGTGGCGGCGGTGATGCGGCGGCGGGCGGCAGCGGCAGTGGGGCGGTGGTGGTCGGCGGCGGCGCGGCGGCGGCGGTCGGCGGTGGCAGCGGTCGGCGGTGCGGTGGCGGCGGGGTGGGGGTTGGGTTGGCTTGGGTGTGGTGGCGGCTGGGGGCTGGGGGTGGGGGCCGCGCGTCCGTCTTCAATTCACGGGACGCCGGAGTTCGGGTTTGGTTCCCGATCCTGCATGTCACTCGATCGGCTGAAAGCCGCCGGAGTGGGAAAACGCCCCCCGGGAAGTCCCGGAGGGCGTTTTCACCGAAGGCACCGTCAGGCGGACTCGGAGTCCGAGTCGCCGGTGTCGCCGCCGGAGGTCGCCAGGTCGACCGGGGGTGCGTCGGGGACCCGGAGGGGCTTCGACTCGCCGCGGAAGACGAAGTGGGCCTTGTCGTCCGCCTCCGACTCGCCGTCCCAGCCTTCCACGTCGGTGATGATGATCTGGCCCGGCTGGATCTCGCCGAACAGGATCTTCTCCGACAGCTGGTCCTCGATCTCGCGCTGGATCGTCCGGCGCAGCGGCCGGGCGCCCAGGACCGGGTCGAAGCCGCGCTTGGCGAGCAGCTTCTTCGCCTTGTCCGTGAGTTCGATCGCCATGTCCTTGTTCTTCAACTGCTGCTCGACGCGGGCGATCATCAGGTCCACCATCTTGATGATCTCGTCCTGCGTGAGCTGGTGGAAGACGATGATGTCGTCGATGCGGTTGAGGAACTCGGGGCGGAAGTGCTTCTTCAGCTCGTCGTTGACCTTGTTCTTCATGCGCTCGTAGTTGGACGCCGTGTCCTGACCCGAGGTGAAGCCCAAGCCGACAGCCTTGGAGATGTCGGACGTGCCCAGGTTCGAGGTGAAGATGATGACGGTGTTCTTGAAGTCCACCGTCCGGCCCTGACCGTCGGTCAGGCGGCCGTCCTCCAGCACCTGGAGCAGCGTGTTGTACACCTCCTGGTGCGCCTTCTCGATCTCGTCGAACAGCACCACGGAGAACGGCTTCCGGCGCACCTTCTCGGTGAGCTGGCCGCCCTCTTCGTAGCCGACGTAACCGGGAGGGGCACCGAACAGGCGCGACGCCGTGTACCGGTCGTGGAACTCGCCCATGTCGATCTGGATCAGGGCGTCGTCCTCGCCGAACAGGAAGTTCGCCAGCGCCTTGGACAGCTCGGTCTTACCGACACCGGACGGGCCGGCGAAGATGAACGAGCCGGACGGGCGCTTCGGGTCCTTCAGGCCGGCCCGCGTGCGGCGGATGGCCTGCGACACGGCCTTGACCGCGTCGACCTGGCCGATGATCCGCTTGTGCAGCTCGTCCTCCATGCGGAGCAGACGGGTGGTCTCCTCCTCGGTGAGCTTGAACACGGGGATGCCGGTCCAGTTCGCCAGGACCTCGGCGATCTGCTCGTCGTCCACCTCGGCGACGACGTCGAGGTCGCCGTCCTTCCACTGCTTCTCCCGCTCGGCCTTCTGGCCGAGCAGCTGCTTCTCGGTGTCGCGCAGCTTGGCGGCCCGCTCGAAGTCCTGCGCGTCGATCGCGCTCTCCTTCTCGCGGCGCACGTCGGCGATCTTCTCGTCGAACTCGCGCAGGTCCGGCGGCGCGGTCATGCGGCGGATCCGCATGCGGGCGCCGGCCTCGTCGATCAGGTCGATCGCCTTGTCCGGGAGGAACCGGTCGTTGATGTACCGGTCCGCCAGGGTGGCGGCGGCGACCAGCGCGGAGTCGGTGATGGAGACGCGGTGGTGCGCCTCGTACCGGTCGCGGAGACCCTTGAGGATCTCGATGGTGTGCTCCAGCGACGGCTCGCCGACCTGGATCGGCTGGAACCGGCGCTCCAGGGCGGGGTCCTTCTCGACGTACTTGCGGTACTCGTCGAGCGTGGTCGCGCCGATGGTCTGGAGCTCGCCGCGGGCCAGCATCGGCTTGAGGATCGAGGCCGCGTCGATCGCGCCCTCGGCCGCGCCGGCGCCCACCAGCGTGTGGATCTCGTCGATGAACAGGATGATGTCGCCGCGCGTGCGGATCTCCTTGAGCACCTTCTTCAGGCGCTCCTCGAAGTCACCGCGGTAGCGCGAGCCGGCCACCAGGGAGCCCAGGTCCAGCGTGTAGAGCTGCTTGTCCTTGAGCGTCTCGGGCACCTCGCCCTTGACGACCATCTGGGCCAGGCCCTCGACGACGGCGGTCTTGCCCACGCCGGGCTCGCCGATCAGGACCGGGTTGTTCTTGGTGCGGCGGGACAGCACCTGCATGACCCGCTCGATCTCCTTGGTGCGCCCGATGACCGGGTCGAGCTTGCCCTCCCGCGCGGAGGCGGTGAGGTTGCGCCCGAACTGGTCGAGCACCAGGGAGGAGGACGGGGTGCCCTCGCCGCGGCCGCTGGACTCGGCGGCGCCTTCCTTGGTCGAGTAGCCGGACAGGAGCTGGAGCACCTGCTGGCGGACGCGGTTGAGGTCCGCGCCCAGCTTGACCAGGACCTGCGCGGCGACGCCCTCGCCCTCGCGGATCAGGCCGAGCAGGATGTGCTCAGTGCCGATGTAGTTGTGCCCGAGCTGCAGCGCCTCGCGCAGCGACAGCTCCAGCACCTTCTTCGCGCGCGGGGTGAAGGGGATGTGGCCGGACGGGGCCTGCTGGCCCTGGCCGATGATCTCCTCGACCTGCTGGCGGACGCCCTCCAGCGCGATCCCCAACGACTCCAGCGCCTTGGCGGCGACACCTTCACCCTCGTGGATCAAGCCCAGGAGGATGTGCTCGGTGCCGATGTAGTTGTGGTTGAGCATCCGGGCCTCTTCCTGGGCCAGGACAACCACCCGCCTCGCGCGGTCGGTGAACCTTTCGAACATTCGCACTCCCTGACTGCTGCGCCGGCGGTCCTCGGGCTCACCCACAGCGTTGGCCGTGGAGAGCGCGGCACCGTGGGACCACTGTAGTCGTCAGCCCCGACACTCTCAGTTCCCGTTCGCGTGCAGTCACCTTCGGGGATCTCTGACATCGGTACCAACGTGGGATCTGCCAGGCAGATTCCACGGATCGGGCGATGTCCGCTCAACGCGAACACCCCGCCGCTCGGCGTCCCGGTGGCGTGACCGGGGTCACCGTCGGCCACCGAGACGAGCAAACCTCGGTAAGGTTAGGCAAGCCTTAAGAACCGACCGCGAGGGCCTTCCACACATGACCGTACCGGCGAGGACACGAGCACGCGAAGCGCGCACGCCCATCGCCGGGTCGCTGGGCCGGGCGAACGCCCTCGCCGAGTGGTGCGAGGTGCGCTTCGGCCTCCCGGAGGACCCGGTCGGCTGGACGACCGCCGACGCCTTCATGGCCGAGCCCGCCCGGTTCGACGCCTGGCGGGCCGACCTGGGCCGCTGGCTGGTCGAGCACTACGGCGAGGCCCCGGAGCGCACGACGGCCGGGTACGTCATGAGCTGGTACCTCAGCGTCGTCGGCATGGTCGGCGGCACCCTGTTCCACCAGGCCCGCCGGGTGCCGTCGCTGCGGCCCTCCGACGTGGCCGTGCGGGTCGCCGACGACGGCCGCCCGCACATCGTGGCCGTGGCGCTGCTGGCCGAGGACTTCGCGTGCCTGCCCGACGACCCCGAGGGCGACCACCCGGCGGCCACCGTCGTGGCCGACGAGCACGCCCTGGCCGCCCTCCTGCGGGCCCGGTTCGCCGCGCACGCCGCCGAGTTCGTGCGGGCCTTCGGGCCAACCGTGCGGCTGGGCAGGCGGACGCTGTGGGCCGCCGCCACCGACGCCCTGGACGGCGCGGCCTGGCGGGCCGGTCAGCTGTGCGGCGACGAGGCCGCCGGTGTGGCGGACGCCGCCCTGCTCCTCCCGGACCGGATCGAGCCGTTCACCTCGGCCACGACCCTGCGCGCCACCCCGGCCGGCTGGACCCGGCGCCGCCAGAGCTGCTGCTTCCACTTCGCGCTGCCCGGCGCCGAGGTGTGCGACACGTGCCCGCGCGCCACCGCGCGTTGATCCGTTCGGCGGCATCCGTTCACAGAAGATCCACAAGTTCGCGCGACATCGTTGTGAACTTCACCTTCCGACGTCCGACGAAGATCTCCACCCCGAATACAACCGAGGGGCACCGGTCGAAACCGGTGCCCCTTCGTCGATTGACGTAATTGACGTGGCGTGCGCCACGACAATCACACCCTCAGCCCTGCTGGTGGTAGGCCTCCAGCACCTCCGCCGGGATGCGCCCGCGATCGGACACCTTCATCCCCTGCTTGCGCGCCCACTCCCGAATGGCCTGGTTCTGCTCGCGGTCCGCGGACGCGGGACGCGCCGCCTTGACCCCGGCCGGACGACCCGGACCGCGCTTGCGACCGCCCGCCTTGCGAGCACTGGCGACGAAGTCGGCGAGAGCGTCGCGGAGCCGACTGGCATTATCCGCGGAAAGGTCGATCTCGTAGGACACGCCGTCCAAACCGAAGCCGACCGTCTCCTCCGCCTTCCCACCGTCCAGGTCATCGACCAGGGTCACGGTGACCTTCTGCGCCATGCGTATCCTCCTGGACTCGAATGCGCGGTTTCCCCGACCGCGACCCAAAGCTTTACGGAGTGCAGGTTAGCGCACAAGTACCGCAATGCGCAGACCGGAGCCGAAGAAGTTACTCATTCCGGGCGCACGAGGGGGAACAGGATCGTCTCCCGGATACCCAGGCCGGTGATGGCCATCAGCAGTCGGTCGATGCCCATTCCGACGCCACCGCTCGGTGGCATTCCGTACTCCAGCGATCGCAGAAAGTCTTCGTCCACCGGCATGGCCTCGGCGTCCCCGGCGGCACTCAACCTGGCCTGGGCTTCCAGCCGCTCCCGCTCCACGACCGGGTCGACCAGTTCCGAGTAACCCGTGGCCAACTCGAATCCGCGCACGTACAGGTCCCACTTTTCGGCGACGCCCGGTTCCGTCCGGTGCTGCCTGGTCAGCGGCGAGGTCTCGACCGGGAAATCACGGACAAAGGTCGGCGCGTGCAGGTGGTCGCCCACCAGGTGCTCCCACAGCTCCTCGACCAGCTTGCCGTGCCCCAGCTTGGGGTCGGTCTCCAGGCCGTGGCGGTCGGCGAGCTTGCGCAGGTGCTCGGCGGGCGTCTCGGGCGTGACGTCCTCGCCCACCGCCTCCGACAGCGACCCGTACATGGTGAGCGTGGTCCACTCGCCGCCCAGGTCGTACTCCGTGCCGTCGGCCAGGGTCACCACGTGCGACCCGGCGACGGCCATCGCCGCCTCCTGCACCAGCTCGCGCGTGAGCACCGCGTTGGTGTCGTAGGTGGCGTACGCCTCGTAGTACTCCAGCATGGAGAACTCGGGCGAATGGGACGAGTCCATGCCCTCGTTGCGGAAGTTGCGGTTGATCTCGAAGACCTTCTCGATACCGCCGACCACGCACCGCTTGAGGTACAGCTCCGGCGCGATCCGCAGGAACAGGTCCATGTCCAGCGCGTTCGAGCGGGTGACGAACGGCCGGGCCGCCGCGCCGCCCTGCAACGTCTGCAACATCGGGGTCTCGACTTCGACGAATCCGCGCCGGTGGAACGAGTCCCGCAGGGACCGCACGACGGCGGCCCGGTTGCGCACGGTGTTGCGCGCCTGCTCCCGCACGATGAGATCGACGTACCGCTGGCGAATGCGGGTTTCCTCGGCGAGTTCCTTGTGCGCCACCGGCAGCGGGCGAAGGGCCTTGGCCGCCATCCGCCACTCGTGCGCCATCACCGACAGTTCACCGCGACGTGACGTGATGACCTCGCCGCGCACGAATACGTGGTCGCCCAAGTCGACGTCGGACTTCCATTCGCCCAGCGACTCCTCACCCACGTTGTTGAGGCTGAGCATGGCCTGGAGTTCGGTGCCGTCGCCTTCGCGCAGCGTGGCGAAGCACAACTTGCCGGTGTTGCGCAGGAACATCACCCGGCCGGTGACGCCGACGACCTCGCCGGTGGCGGTGTCGGGTTCCAGGTCCGGATGCGCTTCGCGGACCTCGCGCAGCGTGTGCGTGCGCGGCAGTTCGACCGGATAGGGGTCGACTCCGCGTTCCAGCAGCCGCGCCCGCTTCTCCCGGCGCACGCGCAACTGCTCGGGCAGATCGTCGTCACTGGTCACGGCTGGGTTCGCAGGCAGCTCACTCACGCCAAGAAGGGTACGGAAAGGCCGGTCGGGGAATCGAACGGGTTCTCACTATGGTGGGTGCGGTGACGAGTGACGACGTGACTGCTCGCCGAGCCAGCTCCTTCGGACCGCAGGCCGAGGCCTACGCCCGCCACCGGCCGGACTACCCGGCCACCGCGATCCGCTGGGCCCTGGCGCCGCTGGGCCCCGGCTCCCACCGCGTGCTCGACCTGGCCGCCGGCACCGGCAAGCTGACCACCGGCATCGTCGCCGAGGGCCACCAGGTGACGGCCGTCGAGCCGGACGAGGCCATGTTGTCGGAACTGGTCCGGCACTGCGGCGGCGTCCGGGCGCTGCCGGGTTCGGCGGAACGCATCCCGGTCCCCGACTCGACGGTGGACGCGGTGCTGGTCGGGCAGGCGTTCCACTGGTTCGACCCGGACAAGGCCATGCCGGAGATCGCGCGGGTCCTGCGCCCCGGCGGCGTCCTCGCGGCCCTGTGGAACAGCGACGACACCTCGGTCGAGTGGGTGGCGGAGTTCGGCGCGGTCTCCGGCGCGATCTCGGCGGCCGTGGGTGTCGCCGGCCGGACGATCCCGGACCACGAGCTGTTCCGGGACGCAACCGACACCACCTTCCGCCACACCCACCGCCGCACGGCGGAAAGCCTGGTCGCGACAGTGGGCACGCACTCGCACACCCTGGTGATCCCACGGGACGAGCGCGAGCGGCTCCTGGAGAAGATGCTGACCTACCTGCGCTCCCGCCCGGAAACCGCCGAGGGCGAGTTCGACCTGCCGCTCATCACCTACGTCAAGCGCCTCATCCGCGTCTGACCCCACACTCGCCGCCCCGCCACCCCGCCACCCCGCCGCCCCGCCACCCCCGCACCCCCGCGCCGCAGGCGCCCTGGGCTGCCAGCCACAGGAAGGGCCTCGGTTTCTTCCCCCGTACGGCCTGGGCGCAGCCCAACCGCGCTTGGCCCGTTTGTGCAACCAGCTTTTCCGGTTGCACAAACGGGCCAAGGGTGGTTGCCTCCGGCAGGCCGTACGGGGGAAGAAACCGACGCCCTTCCACCCCCCGGGGGCCTGCCGCGCGGCGAGCGCCGCTTTTGATCTTGAGAGCGCGAAGCGCGACCGCTTGAGAGCGCACAGCGCCCAGGAACAAGCGTCAGCGCATGTTGCGCTCGAACACCAGCCGCAAGCCGAGCAGGGTGAGATCCGGCACGTGACTCTGGATGGTCGCCGACTCCGTGACGACCAGCGGCGCCAACCCACCGGTCGCGATCACCGCCACCGGCCCCGGCTCGCTGACCTGCAACTCGTCGATGATCCGCCGCACCAGCCCGTCCACCTGCCCGACGAACCCGTACACGATGCCCGACTGCAGGCACTCCACGGTGTTCTTGCCGATCACCGACCGCGGCCGGACCAGCTCGACCTTGCGCAGCTGGGCCGCGCGCGCCGCCAGGGCGTCCACCGAGATCTCGATGCCGGGCGCCAGCGCCCCGCCCAGGAACTCGCCCTTCGCCGAGATGACGTCGAGGTTGGTGGACGTGCCGAAGTCCACGACCACGCACGCCGTGCTGTGCAGGTGGTGCGCGGCCAGGGTGTTGATCACCCGGTCCGAGCCCACCTCCTTCGGGTTGTCCACCAGCAGCGGCACACCGGTCCGGACACCCGGCTCCACCAGCACCTTCGGCACCGCCGAGTAGTACCGGCCGAGCATCACGCGCAGCTCGCGCAGCACCGCGGGCACGGTCGACAGCGCCGAGATGCCGGTGATCTTGTCCGCGTACTCGCCGAGCAGGCCGCGCATGGTCAACGCCAGCTCGTCGGCGGTCATGCGGGCGTCGGTGCGCATGCGCCAGTCGCGGACCAGCGCGGCCTTGTCGCCGGTGCCGTCGTACAGGCCGAGGACGATGTTGGTGTTGCCGACGTCGATGGCGAGCAGCACGCCCGACTCCTGGTTCTCGAGCTGGATAGGAGCTAGTTCTCGGCCTGGATCAACGCGTCCAGCGCGGTGGCGTCCTCGGTCTCCGACACGACCTCCGGCTCCACCACGGCACCGGACACCAGGCCCGAGCCCTCGGGCGCGTGCCCCGGGTCCGCGCCCAGGTCCACGACCTTGTTGTCCGCGTCCACGAAGACGACCTTGGGCTGGTAGGACCGCGCCTCGGCGTCGTCCATCTGCCCGTACGCGATCAGGATGACCAGGTCACCGGGCTTGACCAGGTGCGCGGCGGCGCCGTTGATGCCGATCACGCCCGTGCCGCGCTCGCCCGGGATGACGTAGGTCTCCAGGCGGGCGCCGTTGGTGACATCCACGATCGCGACCATCTCGCCGGGCAGCAGGTCGGCGGCCTCCATGAGGTCGACGTCGACCGTCACCGAGCCCACGTAGTGCAGGTCGGCCTGGGTGACCGTGGCGCGGTGGATCTTCGACTTGAGCATCGTGCGCAGCATCGCGGTCCCTCTCTCACTCGTCGCCGGTGCCGAGCAGCACGGGGGCGTTGTCGATCAGCCGGGTCGTGCCGACCCGAGCGGCGACGAGCAGCCGGCCGTCGCCGTTCTCCGGTGCGGGGCCGAGGTCCGGCGCCCGCAGCTCGAGGTAGTCCACCGAGACCCGGGGTTCGGCGGCGAGCACGTCCGAGGCCGCCTTGAGCACGGCTTCCGCGCCCTGCCCGCTGACGTGCGCGCCCGCGGTCAGCGCGGCGGACAGGGTGGTCGCGGCGAGCCGCTCCTCCTCGGACAGGTAGCGGTTGCGGGAGGACAGGGCCAGGCCGTCGGCCTCGCGCACGGTCGGCACGCCCACCACCGCGACCGGGAAGTTCAGGTCCCGGGCCATCCGGTGGATCAGCGTGAGCTGCTGGTAGTCCTTCTCGCCGAACACCGCGTAGGTCGGCTCGACGATGTTGAACAGCTTCGCGACCACCGTGAGCACGCCCGCGAAGTGGCCGGGCCGGACCGCGCCCTCCAGCTCGTCGCCCAGCGGACCCGGCGACACCGTCACCGTGGACCCGGGCAGGTACATGTCCTCGGCGTTCGGCGCGAACACCAGGCCCACGCCCTCCTCGCGGCACATGTCCACATCGGACTCGAACGTGCGCGGGTAGCGGTCCAGGTCTTCGTTGGGCCCGAACTGGGTCGGGTTCACGAAGATCGACACCACGACCACGGTGTTCTGCATGACCTTCGCCTCGCGGATCAGCTTGCGGTGACCCGCGTGCAGCGCGCCCATCGTCGGCACCAGCGCGATGTTGCGCCCGGCGCCGCGCAGCGCCCGGACCACGCGCCGCAGCCGGTCCGGGTCGCGGTGCACGGTGACGTCGTGGGGCGAGTAGTCGTCCTTGGTCAGCGGCTTGGTCATGCTGGTTCAGTCCTCGAGGGTGGTGCGGACGTCGGTCGCCGCCTCGGGCTTGAGCAGCCCGGCGGCCTGTGCGCGGTCGGCGGTGCGGCGCGCGAGAACCCGGTACGCGGCAAGGGTCCCAGGCGCCTGCTCGCCCAGGACGCGCAGGTGCTTGGCCAGCGTGCCGGCGTCGCCGCGCGCGACCGGGCCGGTGAGGGCGCGGTCGCCGTGGCGCAGCACGTTGTCCAGGGCGGCGGACAGCAGGGGGCCCAGCATCCGCTCGGCGTCGGCGATGCCCGCCGAGCGCAGCAGGTCCGCGCAGTCCGCGACCAGGGTGATCAGGTGGTTCGCGCCGTGCGCGAGGGCCGCGTGGTAGAGCGGGCGGGCCGCCTCGGGGATGCGCACGGGTTCCGCGGCCATCTCCACGACCAGGGCCTCGCCCACGTTCCAGGCGGCGTCGTCGCCGTCCGCAGCGGTCACGCCGACCGAGCACGCGGTCATCCGCTCGACGTCCTCGGCGCGGCCGGTGAACGTCATCACCGGGTGCAGCGCCACGCACAGCGCGCCGACCTCGGCCGCGGGCGCGAGCACGCCGACGCCCTGCGCGCCGCTGGTGTGCACGACGATCTGCCCGGCTCGCAGCGACCCGGTGGCCACGAGCCCGCGCACCAGCCCGGCCAGCTCGTCGTCGGGGACCGCCAGCAGCACCAGGTCCGCGCTCGCGGCGACCTCCGGCGGCGGCAGCACGGGGACGTCGGGGAGCAGTTCCTCGGCGCGGGCCAGGGAGGCGCGCGACACCGCGGACACCGAGCTGACGACGTGGCCCGCCCGGGTCAGGGCGGCGCCCAGCACCGAGCCCACCCGGCCGGCGGAGATCACTCCGACAGCCAGCCGCGCGGGGCGGGGGGTCGCGTCCATGCGACGTACTCCGTTCGAGGCGTTCCAGTCCCGTGGTCGGGTACCGGACGACGGCCGCGAGCGTAATCCGCGTCCGCCGGACCGGGCGTCAACTGCGACGAACACCACCTGCGGCCTTGAGCGCACCGGGTGCGTCGATGGCCGCCTGACGTGCGGTGATGAGGGCTTCGAGGAGGGTCGCGTGACGTTCGTCCGAGCCCGCCTCGGCGGTGCCGGAGGCGATGCGGTGGCGCAGGAACGCCAGCTCCGTCGCCGCCACCTGGTAGCCCGCGACCGCGCGGGCGGCCTGCTCGCCGACCTTGCGCCGGACCGTGCGCCGCCACCGCCGCCGGCCCTGGAGGCTGGCCAGCAGGGCGACCTCGCTGGAGGCGATCCACCGGTTGGCCGCCATCTCCGGCAGCTGCCCGGCCACGATCCGCTGCTCGCGGCGGCGCTGCCAGATCACCAGCCACACCATCGCGGCGAACACCGGCACCATGATCAGGAAGTACAGGTTGATGAACGTCGACCCGGTGCCCACGGTGGTGGAGAAGTTCCACAGCGAGTGCAGCCCGGCCGCGCCCAGGTACCCCAGGGCCGGGGCGAGCACCCGGACCCGCTTGTTCGTCGTCATCGCCGCGATGCCGATGCCGATGCCGGTCATGGACGTGAACAGCGGGTGCGCGAACGGCGAGAGCACCCCGCGCAGCACGAACAGGGCGATCACGCCGCTGGACAGGTCGCCGAACCCGGAGTCCACGAACACGCGGGCGAAGTAGTAGATGTTCTCGGTGTAGGCGAACCCGGCCGCGGTGACGCCCGCGTAGACGATGCCGTCCACCACGCCGTCGAACTCCTCGCGCCGGCGCAGGAACAACACCACCACGAACGCGGCCTTGGTCGCCTCCTCCACGATCGGCGCGCCGATGACGGCCGCGAACGTCGACCCGTCGCCGCCGTTGATCAGCTCGCCCAGCACGTGCGCGGTCTGGTTGAACACCAGCGAGGTGATGGTCGCGCCGCACGCGCCCCACGCGAACGCCAGCAGCAGGATCTTCGCCGGCTCCGGCTCCCACCGGTCCACCCACAGGAACGCGCCGAGCACCGCCGCGACCGGCAGCAACGCGGCCACCGCACCGACCAGGATCGGCACCAGGCCGATCTTCGTCGTGCCCAGGCCGAGCAGCACCAGGCCGCACACCCCCAGGGCGATCAGGCCGACCACCGGCAGCAGGACGGTCCAGCGGCGCTGGTTCGCGCGCTTGCGGGCAGGGGAGGCGGTCACAGTGGGCAACCTTAAAGGGACACTTGACCGATGCGGGATTCGGAAGGGGCTTGGCGCGAGGCGCTGTACGGTCCGGAGGGCTTCTTCACCCGCGGTTCGCTGCCCGCCGACCACTTCCGGACCGCTCCCCTCATCGGCCCTGAGCTGGCCGAAGCCCTCCTGGTGCTACTCGATCGGGTGGATTTCGCGCTGGGTCGTCCGGAGCGGGTGGATTTCGTCGACTTGGGAGCGGGCGGCGGGGAGCTGTCGGCGGCCGTGCGGTCGCTGGCGTCGGGGTCGCTCGGGCGGCGGCTGCACGTGACGGCGGTGGACGTCGGTCCGGTGCGCTCGCTGCCTCTTGTGAGGTGGGAACGGTCGCTGCCCTCTGCCGTGACCGGGCTGCTGGTCGCGCACGAGTGGTTGGACGCCATCCCGTGCCCGGTGGTGTCGTGGCCGTGCTCCGACCCGTGGCTGGACCGGTGGTGGCCGTTGCGGCCGGGGTGGCGGGCGGAGATCGGCGCGCCCCGGGACGCCGCCTGGGCCGACGCCGTGTCGCGGGTGCGGGGTGCGGCGCTGGCCATCGACTACGGGCACGTGCGGGCGGACCGGGTGGCCGGCCGGTACCCGGAAGGGACGTTCACGGCTTATCGCGGCGGTCGCCGGGTCGAGCCCGTGTTCGACGGGTCCTGCGACCTGACCGCGCACGTGGCGCTGGACGCTTGTGCCGCGGCTGCGGGCGGGGAGTGGGTCCTGGTGTCGCAGCGGGACGCCCTGGCGGCTCTGGGCCTGTCGGGCGAGGTGGCCGGGTCGGGGATGGCGTGGCTGGAGTCCCTGGCGCGGTCCGGCCGGGTGGCGGAGTTGAGGGATCCGGCGGGGCTGGGCGCGTTCGGGTGGCTGCTGCACGCGGTGGACGTGCCGGTGTCGTCGCTGCTGCCTCCGCTGCCGCCGTGGACCCCATGAGGCCGTGCGAGCATGAGGATGTGCAGATCACCGTTGGAGTGGGGGCCGGGGCGCGGCACCTGGGTGTGGACCGCGTGGTCGACCTCGGACCGCTGCACCCGTCCGCGCACGGCGCGTACCGCCTCCGCCTGACCGTCCGCGACGACGAAACCATCACCGCCGCCGAACCCCTCGTCGGCCACCTGCACCGCGGTGCCGAGAAGCTCTTCGAGGTCCGCGACTACCGGCAGGTCCTCACCCTGGCCAACCGCCACGACTGGCTCGCCGCCTTCTGCAACGAGCTCGCCGTCGCCCTCGCCGTCGAGCGCATGACCGGCATGGACGTCCCGCCGCGCGCCCAGGTCCTGCGGGCGGTGCTGTGCGAGCTGAACCGGATCATGGCGCACCTGGTCTTCCTCACCCCGCTCACCGGCCCGGTCGCCGCCGCCGGCCGGGAAGCCGTGCAGGCCGTGCTCGAGGAGGCGTCCGGCGGGCGCATCCACTTCATGTTCAACCGCATCGGCGGGCTGCGCGAGGACGTCCCCGCGGGCTGGGTCGACCGGGTCCGCGCCGCCGTGTCCACTGTGGACACAGGGGTGGTTCCCGAGGGACTGGCCGGGATCGGGGTGCTCAGCCGGGACGCGGCCCTGGCGCACGGCGTCACCGGACCGATCGGGCGGGCCTCCGGGGTGGACCTCGACCTGCGCCGAGACGACCCGCTGCCCGGCTACCGCGACCTGGACGTCCGACCCGTCGTGCGGACCGAAGGGGACGCCCTGGCCCGCGTCCGGTGCCTGGTGGACGAGGTCGCGCAGTCCGTGCGGCTGGTGCTCCAGTGCCTGGACCGGCTGCCCAGCGGCCCGGTGAACCTGCGGCTGCCCAAGGCGGTCAAGGCACCCGAAGGCGCGGTGTACACGCGGGTCGAGGCGCCGCTGGGCACGTCCGGCGTGCTGCTGGCGTCGCGGGGCGAGAAGACGCCGTGGCGGCTCAAGCTGCGGACGCCGTCGTTCAACAACATCCAGGCCCTGTCCGCCTTGCTGCCCGGCACGCGGGTGGACGACCTGCCGGCCGTGCTGGGGTCGTTCGCCGTGGTGGTCGGCGACATCGACAAGTAGCCGGCCCCGGGCAGGTCCCGTCAGTCCTCGCCGCGCCGACGCCTGCGCCGGGGTGAGTCCGCCCCGCCGAACGCGGCGAGCAGCTCGCTGACCGACTTGCCGTCCGCGTGCGCCCCGGCCGGTTCCGGCTCGGGAGCACGCCTGCGTCCGGACACCTCGGCCGACGACCGCTCGGCGGGCACGGGGTCGTACTCGCCGGTGTGCTCGGCGGCCCGGCGGGTGGTGGGCGTGCGCTCGGCGGGCACGGGGTCGTACTCGCCGGTGTGCTCGGCGGCCCGGCGGGTGGTGGCGGGCGTGACCGGGCGGAACCCGGCCCCGGTCGCGGCGGCCCGGCGGCCCTTGGTCTCCGCGTGGCCCGCGTTCTCGACCGGGCGGTACCCCGCGCCGGTCATCTCGGCCGCGCGGCGCACGGCGGTCGGCCGGGCCAACCCGGCGTCCACGCCGGACTCCAGGCCGACGCGTTCCCCCGGTACCGGGCGGAAACCACCGGTCTCGGCCGCCCGACGCCCGCTCTCGGCACGCGCGGGGGTCACCGGGAAACCGCCGGTCTGGTGCACGGCCTCGGTCTGGCGCACGGAACTCGCGGCCACCGTGCGGAACCCGCCCGTCTGCTCGACCCGCCGGGCCGCCGGCTCGACGGGACGCGCGGTCGGCTCGGCGGAAGCGTGCCGCGTGCCCGGCTCGGCCGGCGCGTGACGGGTGGCAGGCGCGGCGGAAGCGTGACGGGTAGCGGGCTCGGCGGGCGCGTGGCGGGTGCCCGACTCGGCCGGCGCGTGGTGCGCGGCAGGCTCGGCCGAGGCGTGACGGGTGGCGGGCTCGGCTTGCGGGCGGCGGGTGCCCTGGTCCGCGAGCACGGCGTCGCGGCTGATCATCTCGGTCCGCTCGGCGACGCGGCTTCGGCGCTCGCCCTGCGCGGCGGGCTCGGCGGGGCGCACGGGCTCCCCACGACGAGCCGGCTCTGCCACGCGGGCCGGCTCTGCCACGCGGGTCGCCTCCGCCGCGCGGGCCGCTTCCACCGCGCGGGCCGGTTCCGGCTGGCGGGCGGGTTCCGGCTGGCGGGACGGCTCGGCCTGGCGGGACGGCTCGGGCCGGCGAGCGGGTTCGGGGCGGCGGGACGGCTCGGCCGGTCGCGGCGGTGTGGCCGCGGCCGCGGCCGGGGCGAGTCGGGCGGCGAGGTCGGCGCGGTTGACGCGTTCCGTGGTTTCGGTGCGGGCGGCGGCCGGGCGCTGCGGCGTCGTGCGGAGGGGTTCGCGGCGGGCCGGCGGGGACTGGTCGCGGCGAGCGGGTTCCGGGCGGGTCGTCTCCGGGCGGGCCGGTTCCGGGCGGGTCAGTTCCGGGCGGCGTGCCTGGTCCTTGCGGTGTGGCCCGTCGTGGACGACCCGCTCGATCAGCTCCGTCCGCTCCGGGTTGGGTTTCTCCGCGGCAGCCCCGGCAGCCCCGGGTGCCCCGGCGGTCGCCGCGTTCACGGTGTTCGCGGCCTTCGCGGCGACGGCCTTCGCGGGCCCGGCCGTGATGATCCGCTGGTCCCCCACGGCCATCAGGCGGGACTGGTCGGACAACGCGCGCATGCGGGTCGACTCCGCGCGCAGCGCCACCCGTTCCACCAGGACTTCCCCGCCCAGCAGGGCTTCCAGGTTCTCCCGCAGCACGCGCAGCTCGTTGCGCAGCGCCTCCAGGTCCTCGCGGGACTCCTCGCGCACGCGGCGGCGGGTCTCCGCCTCCAGCTCCAGCTCGTACTCGCGCCGGGCGGCGACCTCGCGCTCCAGCTCCAGCTCGTACACGGACTGGAGGTCGGCCACCTCGTCGTCGCGGTCGGCGACCTGCCTGCGGTAGCGGGCGGCGAGGAACGCCCCGGTGAGCGCCGCCCACAGCGCGGCGACCACCGCCAGTCTCAGCCACCGGGCGTTGTCGCTGAGGACCAGCACCGCCGCGGCACCGAGTGCGAGCGCCAACGCTGCTACCAGCAGTAGTCGCCCGATGCCACGACCGTGATCTTGCTGCTCGTCGTCCTGCGACGCGCCTCGCCCGGTCATGGCCACTACCGTACCGGTCAGTTACCCGATTGAGACCTCCACGCCCGTATTCACTCGTTGGCGTGGGGATCTTCGGGGGTCTTGCAGCAGTGCTCCAACCACAGCGCCGCAGCGATCAGAACGGCCGCGCAGACGAGCCCGACGATGGCGCTGACCAGGTCGTGGCGCGCGGCGTCGAACTCACCCTGGACGGGGATCACGTAGACCAGCACACCGCCCCACGCGCCCGCCATGATCGCCCCGAGGAGTGACGACGCCTTGGCCAGCGCTACCGCGCGTGCGGCGGTCAGCGGCTGCACCGGTGCGGCCCCCGGCTTGCGCCGGATGCGGGCGCGCAACGAGAAACCGAGCACGGCGTCCGCGACGGCGATCACGAGGAGGGTGAACCCGGCGAACGTCGGCAGCTCGGGCAGCGAGTCGTAGGACACGCGCAGCAGCAAGTGGACGAGCAGGCCCGCGATCAGGCCGACGGCGAGCAGGTCACGGGGCTTGGTGAACCTCACCGTCCCATCGTGTCACCAAAGCCTCATTCGACGAGCGCGGTCTCCCGGGCGCCGAACAGCTGGAGCGCGGGCAGCCAGCGGGAGGGGTCGGCGTCCCAGTCCATCGACCGGATCTGGCTCTCGCTGCGCCGTCCGCCGATGACCCGCATCAGCTCGAACGACGAGGTGCGCAGCGTCGCGGACGGCTCGCCCTCGCCCAGGATGCGGTCACCGTGCTCCAAGGTGATCCGCAGGGCGGGCAGGTGCTGTTCGCGCAAACGTTTGTCCAGCTCCTGCATCGGACGCGTGAGGGCGGCGCGGACGGCCACGTTGTCCCGTTCCCCGGGCTGGTTGAGGGCGGCCCGGATGTCGTGCTCGTGCTGCACGATCTCCGCCACGAGCACCGCGCCGACCGGCGAGTCGAACAACCCCTCGGAGATCTCGAAGTTCCGCTCCCACTCGACGAGCAACTCCCCCAACGCCTTGTCCCGCCGGTCCTCGACCTGCCGCTCCCCCCACTGCCCGGTCTCGTGCCCCTCGAACCGCCGGTTGACGAAGTCCCCGAGCCCACCGGCGAGGTGGGCGACCACGTCCTTGACCGTCCACCCGGGACAGGCGGCGACCTCGACCGAGGGATCCCCGTTGGTGACCAGACTGATGATCCGCCGCCGCGCGGCGTCGTACGTGACCGCGTTGCTCATCACCGACCTCCTCCGGCCGACGCTAACCCCGCCCCGGCCCCGGCGCAGTGCGAGCGCTGAGCTCCCACGACTCGATGACGGCGTCGACCGGGCGACCGGTGCCTGGGTCGTCGGTGTCCACGGAGGCGTCCACCACCTCGGCGACGAGCTCACGGACGTCCTGGGCCGGCAGCAAGCGCACCCACGGGAAGACCTCGGGCACGACCGCGGTGATCAACGCCAGGTCAACGACAGGTCGTCGCGGCGTTCGACGCCGGTCAAGTCCAGGCCCGCCACCAGGTCCGCCACCCGCCCGTGCCCCGGCAGCACGGCGTCCGGGTCGATGTCCAGCCACGGCACCAACACGGTGGCCCGCTCGTGCGCCCCCGGATGCGGCAGCAGCAGTTCGGGATCCTCCGACACCACGTCGTCCACCGTCACCACGTCGACGTCCAGCGTGCGCGGACCCCACCGCAACGTCCGAACCCGCCCCGACGCGTTCTCCAGCGCCTGGCCGCGCCGCAGCAAGTCCCAAGGGCCGAAAGAGCCCGACACGATCAGCACCGCGTTCAGGAAGTCGTCCTGGTCCGTCACGCCCCAAGGCGCGGTCTCGTACACCGGGGACACCGCGACCAAGGAATCAGCGAACCCGGCCACCGCCGAACGCAGGTAACCCAACCGGTCGCCCATGTTCGAACCGATGGACAACACAGCCCTAGTCACGGGTGCGCCTCACGGTCACCGACACGTCCGCGAAGGTCAGCGGGATCGGGGCCGACGGCTTGTGGACGGTCACCTCGACCGCCCGCACGCGCAGGTCGGTCATCACCTCGTCGGCGATCTTGCCCGCCACGGTCTCGATCAGGTCGTACGGCTCGCCCGCCACGATCGCCGCCGCCCGCTCGGCGAGCTCGCCGTAGTGCAGCGTCTCGCGCAGGTCGTCGGTGGCCGCCGCGCGGGACAGGTCCAGCCACGCCGTGATGTCGACCAGGAAGTCCTGGCCGTCGCGCTTCTCGTGCTCGAACACACCGTGGAACCCGCGCACGCGCAAGCCGCGCAGCGAAATCCGGTCACCCATGGCCCTGCCTCCACGCCCTGGCCACCGCGACGGCGTCCAGGGACTTGTCCACGTCGTGCACGCGCACGCCCCAGGCGCCAAGGAAAGCAGCCAACGTCGACACGGCAGCGGTCGCGTCCTCGCGACCGTCCGGTTCCCGGCCGCCCAGCAGGGAACCCAGGAAACGCTTGCGGGACGCGCCCACGAGCACCGGGAAGCCCAGCGCGAGCAGCTCGTCCAAGCGGTGCAGCAGTTGCCAGTTGTGGGAAGCGTTCTTGGCGAACCCCAGCCCGGGGTCGAGCACGATGTCGTCCGACGACACGCCCGCCGCCAGCGCCGCGTCCACCCGCGCGCACAGCTCGTCGCGCACGTCACGCACGACGTCGTCGTACACGGCCAGCTGGTCCATCTGCCGCGAGTGCCCACGCCAGTGCATGAGCACATAAGGCACCCGTGCGGACGCCACTACAGACGCCATCGAGGGGTCAGCGAGACCACCGGACACGTCGTTCACGATCGACGCACCCGCCTCCAAGGCAGCCGCAGCGACCTCGGCGCGCATGGTGTCCACGGACACCGGCACCCCGGCCGCCACCAGTTCGCGGATCACGGGAGCGACCCGCGCCGCCTCCACCGAAGGCTCGACACGGGCGGCACCCGGACGGGTGGACTCGCCGCCCACGTCCACGATGTCCGCGCCGCGCTGGTGCATCGCCACCCCGTGCGCCACCGCGTCGGCCAGGTCCAGGTACCGGCCGCCATCGGAGAACGAGTCCGGGGTGACGTTCAGGACGCCCATCACGACGCAGTGCCCCGGTCGAGGCACGCTCACCTGGTACGTCCCTTGATCAGCTCGATGGCCTCGGCGCGCGAGGACGCCGACGTCCGCAGCAGCCCGCGCACGGCGGACGTGGTGGTCCGCGACCCGGGCTTGCGGACGCCGCGCATGCCCATGCACAGGTGCTCGGCTTCCACGACGACGATCACACCACGCGGTTCCAGCCGCCGCACCAGGGCGTCGGCCACCTGCGAGGTCAGGCGCTCCTGCACCTGGGGCCGCTTGGCGTAGAGGTCCACCAGCCGCGCGAGCTTGGACAGGCCGGTGACCCGGCCCTGCTCGTTGGGGATGTACCCGACGTGCGCGACCCCGTGGAAGGGCAGCAGGTGGTGCTCGCAGAAGGAGAACATCGGGATGTCGGTGACCAGGACGAGCTCCTCGTGGCTCTCGTCGAAGGTCTTCGCCAGCACCGAGTCCGGGTCGGTGTAGAGCCCGGCGAACAGCTCCCGGTACGCGCGCGCCACGCGGGCGGGCGTGTCCATGAGGCCCTCGCGGTCCGGGTCCTCGCCGCAGGCCAGCAGCAGTTCCCGCACGGCCGCCTCGGCCCGCTTCTGGTCGAAGGGCCGCCGTGCGAGGCCGGCCCCTCCGTTGACGACGGAGGGGCCGGCCTGGTCGATGTCGGTCACTTGCCCTTGTCCGGGTCCGTCTCGAAGTTCCGCTGGTCGGACGCCTCCGTGGGCTCGGGCTGCCACTGGGGCGACTGCCCGCCCGGCACGGTGGCCGGGGTCCACCCGGGCGGCGCGCCGTAGTTGGGCGGGCCGGAGGACGGGTGCGTCGGCTGCGGCTGGTACGGGTACCCGTTGCTGCCGTGCGGCGGCGTGGGGACCGGGTCCTGAGCGGGCGGCAGTTCCTGGTCGATGGTGTCCTCGATGGCCGGGGGCCATGGCTCGCCGCGCTCCTTGGCCAGCTCGGCGGGGGTCTTGACCGGCGGGATGTTCGACGGCGTGCGGTTGCCGAAGTCGTTGAACTTCGTGATCCGCGGGCGCTTCTCGACGGTGGCGAAGATCCGCTCCAGGTCCTTCTGGTGCAGGGTCTCCTTCTCGATCAGCTCCAGGGTGAGCGCGTCGAGGACGTCCCGGTAGGTGTTGAGCACCTCGTAGGCCTCGGTGTGCGCGGCCTCGATGAGCTCGCGCACCTCCTCGTCGATCTCGTGCGCGACTTCCAGCGAGTAGTCGGCCTGCCGGCCGGCCGTGCGGCCCAGGAACGGTTCGCCCTGCTCCTGGCCGTACTTGACCGCGCCCAGGCGGGCGGACATGCCGTACTCGGTGACCATCGCGCGGGCGATCTTCGTGGCCTGCTCGATGTCGTTGGACGCGCCCGTGGTCGGCTCGTGGAACACCAGCTCCTCGGCGGAGCGGCCACCCAGCGCGAACACCAGCCGGGCGATCATCTCGGACCTGGTCATCAGGTCCTTGTCCTCCTCGGGCACGGACAGCGTGTGACCGCCGGTCCGGCCGCGGGCGAGGATGGTGACCTTGTAGACCGGGTCGATGTCCGGCATCGCCCACGCGGCCAGGGCGTGCCCGGCCTCGTGGTAGGCGGTGATCTTCTTCTCCTTCTCGGAGATGATCCGGCTCTTGCGGGCCGGACCGCCGATCACGCGGTCCACCGACTCCTCCAGCGCGCCGCCGGTGATGACGGTGCCGTTCTGGCGGGCGGTGAGCAGGGCGGCCTCGTTGATCACGTTGGCCAGGTCGGCGCCGGAGAAGCCCACGGTGCGCTTGGCCAGGCCGTCCAGGTCCACGTCCGGGCCCAACGGCTTGCCCTTGGCGTGCACGCGCAGGATCTGCTTGCGACCCTTCAGGTCCGGCGCGGACACCGGGATCTGCCGGTCGAAGCGGCCCGGGCGCAGCAGCGCCGGGTCCAGGATGTCGGGCCGGTTGGTCGCCGCGATCAGGATGATCCCGCCGCGCGAGTCGAAGCCGTCCATCTCGACCAGCAGCTGGTTGAGGGTCTGCTCGCGCTCGTCGTGGCCACCGCCGAGGCCGGCGCCGCGGTGGC
Source organism: Saccharothrix variisporea (assembly GCF_003634995.1). Lineage (GTDB taxonomy): Bacteria > Actinomycetota > Actinomycetes > Mycobacteriales > Pseudonocardiaceae > Actinosynnema > Actinosynnema variisporeum. The sequence goes on from NZ_RBXR01000001.1 coordinate 4,937,495, forward strand.
GGCCGACCGCGTCGATCTCGTCGACGAAGATGATGCACGGCGCGTTCTGCTTGGCCTGCTCGAACAGGTCGCGCACGCGGGAGGCGCCGACACCGACGAACATCTCCACGAAGTCCGAGCCGGAGATCGAGTAGAACGGCACCCCGGCCTCACCGGCGACGGCACGCGCGAGCAGCGTCTTGCCGGTGCCGGGCGGGCCGTAGAGCAGGACGCCCTTCGGGATCTTCGCGCCCAGCGCCTGGTAGCGGCCGGGGTTCTGCAGGAAGTCCTTGATCTCCTGGAGCTCCTCGACGGCCTCCTCGGCGCCCGCGACGTCGGCGAACGTCGTCTTGGGCATGTCCTTGGACAGCTGTTTGGCCTTGGACTTGCCGAAGTTCAGGACGCGGTTCCCGCCGCCCTGGGCGTTGTTCATCATCCACATCAGCAGCAGCAACAGCAGGCCCAGCGGGACCAGGTACAGCAGCAGCTGGACGAAGAACGAGTCCTGGCTGACCTTGGTCGCTACGGTCGGCTTGTTGCCGGCCTGGTCGAGGATGGTGAACACCTCGTCCGTGGAGCTGGCCGGGAACTGCGTGATCAGCCGGTCGTGGCCCTCGAAGTTCGCCCCGTCGACCAGGGTCAGGCGGAGGCGCTGCTCCTTGTCCTCGATCGTGGCTTCCTTGACCTTGCCGTCCCGGATTTGCTGGAGTGCTTGGGACGTCTTGACCTCGGTGTAGCCCTTGGTGTCGTCGAAGAGCATGGAGAAGACGTAGTAGAGCAACAACACCGCCACGATCCACAGCAGCGGGTTGCGAAGCAGGCGCTTGCGGTCCATTCACTTACGGCCGGCGGGCGGCCTCGACCCTCCCTGACTTGGTGACGGGCGCGGACGGGCACGACCCGTCCGACCAGCCTACCGCCCTGAGCACGGGCGGAGTGCTCCGCGTGTGGGGCAGTCACGTCTCGCCGGACCAACGGCCGAGGGGCGTCAAGTGTTCCCCGCGGTGACCGCGAACACGGTGCGCAGGTCAAGCGGGTTCACCCGGGCGTGCGAACGATCATGAACTTCGGGGGCTACCGGGCCGTAACACTGACTGGGGGTGTTGCGTTACTAGCAGGTAGCAACCAAGTGAGGGTCATTCGAGTGACGTGGAACACGAGAGTTTGTCACGTGAGCGGCCCGTGTCATCCTCGGCAGTTACTGAGTGTTCAACGCCCACCCGAAAGGGTGAACACCAACCGAAGGTACTAACGGTATGTCAGCTCGCAACGAGCGTTCCCCCAGCCGGGCGCGCCGGATAGCCCTGCCCCTCGGCGCCCTCCTGGGCGTCATCGCGGCGGGTGGTGTCGCGGTCGTCGCCATCAAGGCCACCAGTGGTCCCGAGTGCAAGGGCACCCTGCCGCTGAAGGTCGCCGTGACCCCGGCGGCCGAGGAGGTGGTCCGCGGCGCCGCCGACGACTACCAGGCCGGACAGCCCGTGGTCGAGGGCAAGTGCGTCCAGGTGCAGGTCGAGGCGCGCGGCGCGGCCGACGTGTCCCACGAGCTGCCGACCGCCCAGATCAACCCGCCCGCGCTGTGGATCCCGGACTCGTCCATGTGGGCCGCCGAGACCCAGCGCCAGGCCGGTGACCAGGGCGCCGACGCGCCCCGGCTGGACATCAAGGACTCGCTCGCCTCGTCACCGCTGGTGATCGCGGGCTCCGAGAGGTCGATGACCGATCTGGGTTGGCCGATCACGCCCGTGACCTGGGCGAAGGTCGTCGACCCGCGCGTGCCGGTGTCGCTGAGCGACCCCACCACGTCCACCGAGGGCCTGGCGACGCTCGCCGTCATCCGCGCCCAGCTCGGCAACCCGGACGGCACCCCCAAGCCCGAGCTGATCGGCGCGCTGCTGCGCGTCGGCCGCAACGCGCTGCCGTCCGTGCGCGACGCGTTCGGCAAGGTCGTGCAGGGCGCGGAGAACGCCCCGGTGTTCACCGCCGCCGAGCAGAACGTGCTGTCGGCGAACCGGGCGGCCGGCTCCCGCCGGGTCGTGGCGTCCTACCCCAAGGAGGGCACGGTCACCTTCGACTACCCGGTCGTGCGCGTGAGCCGGGCGGGCGAGCAGGCCGGCACCGCCCAGGCCGCCGAGGGCTTCGAGAAGGCGCTGCGGGGCGGCCGCACGGCCCAGCGCTTCGCCGAGGCGGGCTTCCGCACGCCCGACGGCAAGGCCCCGCAGGGCTGGAGCAACGAGAAGGACGGCGTGCGCGGCGACGACGTGGCCATGCTCAAGACGCCGTCCCCCGACCAGGTCTCCGAGCTGCTGCGGACGTGGGGCGCGGTCAGCCTGGACACCCGGATCCTGGCGGTGCTCGACGTGTCGGGCTCGATGGCCGAGAAGATGCAGGGCAGCGAGCTGACCAGGGTCGAGGCGGCCCGGGATGCTTCGCTGACGGCGCTGGCGATGCTGCCGGACACCTCCGAGATCGGCCTGTGGGCGTTCTCGACCAACCGCAAGCCGAAGGGGTACGTCGAACTGGTGCCCGCCGGTCCGCTCGGCGAACCCCTGGCCGGCAAGACCCGCCGCGAGCAGCTGCAGAAGGGCGCGGGGAGCGTTCCGGCGCTGGTCGGCGGCGGGACGTCGCTGAACGACACGGTGCTGGCGGCGTTCCGGCACGCGCAGCAGACCTTCAACCCGTCGAAGATCAACTCGGTCACGATCATGACGGACGGCAGCAACGACGACATCTCGACGCTCAAGCTGCCGGAACTGATCGAGACGCTGAAGAAGGAAGCCGACCCGGCCCGCCCGGTGCCCATGTTCATGGTGGGGCTGGGGCCGGACGCCGACATGGAGACGCTCAAGCAGATCGCCGCGGCGACCGGCGGCAAGTCCTACCAGGCGCTGAAGCCGGACGACATCAAGACCGTGCTGCTGGACGCCATCTCCCAGCGGCGCTGCCGGCCCAACTGCTAGCTGATGGGAAAGGGGCGCTCCCCGGCCCGGGAGGCGCCCCTTTCGCGTTCTCGGCCGAGCTGGTCAGCTCGAGTACACCTTCGGGTCGAGCGTGCCGATGTACGGCAGGTCCCGGTAGCGCTCGGCGTAGTCCAGCCCGTACCCCACCACGAACTCGTTGGGGATCTCGAAGCCCACGTACTTCACCGGCACGTCGACCTTCACCGCGTCCGGCTTGCGCAGCAGCGAGCACACCTCCAGCGACCGCGGCTTGCGCGAGGCCAGGTTCTTGAGCAGCCACGACAGCGTCAAGCCCGAGTCGATGATGTCCTCGACGATGATCACGTCGCGGTCCGCGATGTCGCGGTCCAGGTCCTTCAGGATGCGCACCACGCCCGACGAGGACGTGGACGACCCGTAGGAGCTGACCGCCATGAACTCCAACTGGACCGGTACCGGCAGCGCTCGCGCCAGGTCGGTCATGAACATCACCGCGCCCTTGAGCACGGTGATCAAGACGAGGTCGGCCCCGCCGTCGGCCGGGTAGTCGGCCGCGACCTTGTTGGCCAGCTCCGTGACCTTGTCACTGATCTCCTGCTCGGTGATGAGCACGGAGGCGATGTCGCCGTCGTACACGGACGAACCCCTTTTTGGTCATGACTGCACTGGTTCGACTCGAAGCCTGCCATGCGCGCGGCGTGCCACAAAGCCGCCGGGCAGCCAAACCCCGCCCTGACCGTGCCACTCCGCGACCAGTGCGTCCACGCGTCGCAGGTGCGAGTCGGACAACTCGGGCACGCCCTCCTCGATCAGCCACAGGCGCAGCACACGCCTGCGCAGCGCGGCCGGGAGGACGGCCAACTCCTTGACGTCGCAACGATCGTCGCAGCAGGTCCGGGCCAGGTCGTCGAGTGCGTCACAGTCCTCGCGCAACTGTGCCGCCGTGCGGGCCAACGCGTCCGCCACACCGCCCTGCAACACGTCCTCCAGCAGCGGCAAGACCTCCGTGCGCAGCCGGACGCGGGTGTAGGAGGGGTCGGCGTTGTGCGGGTCGCTCCACGGGGTCAGCCCGAGAAGAGCACAGGCGGTACGGGTGTCCGCACGCGAGACGCCCAGCAGCGGACGTCCCCACGGCGGGTCCCACGCCCGCATCCCGGCGATGCTGCGCGGCCCGGAGCCCCGGCCCAGGCCCAGCAACACCGTCTCCGCCTGGTCGTCCAGGGTGTGCCCGAGCAGGACCACGCCTCGCTTTGGCCGCAGCGCCGCGTACCTCGCCCGCCGGGCCGCGGCCTCCGGACCACCGGGTCCCTCGACCACGACCGTCCGCACCTCGGCACGCAAGCCCAACCCGGCGCACACGGCGGCAGCGTCGGCGGCGACCTCGGCCGACCCTTCCTGGAGACCGTGGTCCACCACGACCGCCCGCGAGCCGGGTCGCAGCCGCGCGGTCACCGCCGCCAGGGCCAGCGAGTCGGCCCCGCCGGACACCGCCACCGCGACCTCCTCGGGCCGGTGCTCGGCCAGGAACCGCCGCACCGCGACGCGCACCCGGTCGACCGGACCGTTCACGGCGAGACGCGGCGCAGCCAGGCGGCCGGGTCGGTGATCTCGGCGCGGGTGGGCAGGGTGTCCGGCCCGGTCCACACCGCGTTGAAGCCGGACATGCCCACGGCGTCCACGACGTGCCTGGTGAACGCCGCGCCCTCGGCGTACTGGCGGACCTTCGCCTCCACGCCGAGCAGCGTCCGCAGGACCCGGTCGAGCATGCCGCCGCCCTTGCGCCGGGCGGTGAACCGCTCGCGGATGACCCCCACGGACGGCACGACCTCGGGACCCACCGCGTCCATGACGTGGTCGGCGTGCCCTTCGAGCAGCGTGGACAGGGCGATCAGCTTGTCCAGCACCTCCCGCTGCGCCGGGTTCTGCAGCAGGTCCACGAACCCGCCCGCCTCCCGCAGCCGGCGCGGCAGGTCGCGCAGGCGCAGCGCGACCCCGTCGTCCATGGTCGACAGCAGCTTGGTGACCAGTCCGGAGAAGTGCTCGCCGAGCCACGGGACGGCGGTGAACTGGAGCCGGTGCGTGCCCTCGTGCAGGCACACCCACATGCTGAAGTCCGCGCCGTCGACGTCCAGCGCCCGCTGCGCGCCCACGATGTTCGGGGCGACCAGCAGCAGCCTGCCTCCGTCCGAGAACGGGTCGTACTGGCCCAGCACGCGCCCGCTCAGGAACGCGATGACCACGCCCGCCTGCACGCCCGCCGTGCCCGCCAGGACTCCGCTGAACGCGCCGGACTGCCGCGGCAGCGCACCATCGGTCAGGGCGGACAGCCCCTGGACGGCCGCCCGGACCCACCCGGGCCGGTCCACGACCTCGCCCGCCCGCAGCGGCAGCCCGTGCCCCAGCCCGGTCAGCTCCCGGACGTGCACCTCGGCGTCGATGGCCTGCTCGCGCAACCGCCCGACCGCGATGTCCGCTTCCGCTCTGGGCACCACGGGTCCGGGGCGCACGAGCCGGGCGGCGGTCGCGATGGCCAGCTCCCAGTCGACCGGGTCGCTGCCCGCACGGTGGTCCTGCGCTGCGCGGTTCACGCCCCGAACGCTACCTGCGGAACCTGAGGACCTGCTAGGTACAGCCGCAGCCGCGCAAGGCCGTGGCCAAGGCGTCGAGGCCCGGTCGGACCTTCGTCCGGGGGTCCTCGCCGCTGATCGACATGAAGGCGAACACCAACACCCGGCCGTCGTTGTCCACCACCACGCCCGCCAGCGAGTTCACCGAGGTCAGCGTGCCGGTCTTGGCGCGCACCCAGCCCTTGCCGGCCAGCTCCCCGTACCGGCCGGCGAGGGTCCCGCTGCCGCCCGCCACCGGCAGTGCGGTGAGCAGCGGCCGGAGCTTCGCGGTCTTCGGGTCCGACGCGTCGGGCTTCGCGGCCGCGGCGAGGACGTCGGTCAGCAGCCGGGCCGGGACCTTGTCGTTCTTGGACAGGCCGGACGCGTCCACCACCTCGGCCCCGGTCAGGTCGAAGCCGTTCTCGGTGAGCACCGCCCGCACCGCCTGCACCGCGCCCTCGAACGTGGGCGGCAGGCCCTTGGCGATGGCGACCTCGCGGGCCATCGTCTCGGCCAGCACGTTGTCCGAGATCTGCATCAGGTTCTCGACCAGCTGGTCCACCGGGGCGGACTTGACCTCGCCGAGCACCTTCGCCCCGGCCGGCGCGGTGCCGGGGGCGGTGGACGCCGCGCCCACCCGGGACGCGAGGGCCTGCGCGGTGGTGGCGGCGGGCGTTCCGGTGCGCGGGGTGTCGTAGGCGGTCGGGTCCTGGCGACCGCCGTCCAGCATCAGCGGACCGATCGGGGACACGTAACCGCCGGGCACGTCGCCAGGGTCCCAGCCGGGGGCCATGCCGTCGCCCTGGTAGCGGCTCGTGTCGTAGAGGACCTGGGTGACCGGGCCGTTGGCGGTGACCTGGGAGGCGAGGTCGTCCAGGGTGGCCGCGCCGGGGTAGACCGTGCTGCGGTCGGCCGGGAACGAGGACAGCGTCGGGTCGCCGCCGCCGACCAGCACGACCGTGCCGGGCTGGGTGCCCTGGACGACCTTGGTGGACAGCTGGGACGTGTGGTCCAGCGCCAGCAGCGACGCCGCCGCGACCAGGATCTTCACCGTCGAGGCGGGGGTGAGCGGGGTCGTGTCGCCCTGCTTCCACAGCGCCTGGCCGGTGCCCGGGTCGACGACCGTGCCGGTCAGCGTGCCCAGGTCGGGGTTGCCGGCGGGTCCGCGCAGGGCGGCGGCGACGCCGGACGCGCTGGGCACGGGTCCCTCCGTGCCGATCCCTTTGACCGCGAGCGAGACGGGGGCGGGTGGCTGCGGCGCGGCGGTGGTGGGGACGGGGGCGGTGTCGAACCACCCCAGCTGCCACGACGTCACACCACCCGCGACCAGCACGAGCACCGCCACCAACGCCCCGACCAGCGCCAACGGCCGCTTCCGCCGCTCGGGCTCCTCGGCCGTCCCGACCCGCTCCGGCTTGGCGTGCTCCTCGGCGGCGGCGGGTTCGGGCTTGTCCTTGGCAGGCGAGTCGTCGTCGTCCGCGGCGGCTTCCCACCGGGACCAGGCGGCGTCGGCGGCAGCTTCACGCGATCGGGTGGCTTCCGGCCCGCGCGGGGGCGTCGCCGGCTGCTCGACCCGGGTCACCGGCCGGCCGTTGCGCGGCTCGCGGGGTGCCTGGTCACCGGCGGGCGGCGGCACCGGCTTGGGCACGATCGCCGTCCGCTCGGACGCGGGCGGCGCGGGCGGCGGCACCGGGATGCGCATGGTCGGCGAGTCCCCCGGTCCCGGCCGCCTGACCTGCACCGTTGGCGGCTCGTGGACCGCTTCGTCATCGTCGACGGTCGGCCACGATGGCTCGTCGGGCACGCAGTCCTCCGGGGTTGATTACGGGCAATGTCACACCCACGCACAGGCACTCGGATGAGGGTTGACGACACCTCGTGGTCCACACTAGTGGCGTAACGAACGTCAAAGACGAGCGAGGACCGCGCAGTGGAGTTCGACGTCACCATCGAGATCCCCAAGGGGGTCCGGAACAAGTACGAGATGGACCACAAGACCGGGCGCATCCGTCTGGACCGCACCCTGTTCACGGCCACTCAGTACCCGGCGGACTACGGCTTCGTCGACGACACTCTCGGTGAGGACGGTGACCCGCTGGACGCGCTCGTGCTCGTCCAGGAGCCGACCTTCCCCGGCTGCCTCATCCGGGCCCGCGCGATCGGCATGTTCCGCATGACCGACGAGAAGGGCGGCGACGACAAGCTGCTCTGCGTGCCCGCCGACGACCCCCGCAGCGAGCACCTGCGCGACATCCACCACCTCTCCGAGTTCTACCGCCTGGAGATCCAGCACTTCTTCGAGGTCTACAAGGACCTGGAGCCGGGCAAGAGCGTGGAGGGCGCGACCTGGGTCGGCCGCACCGAGGCCGAGGCCGAGATCGTGCGCTCCTACCAGCGCCTGAAGGACGCCGTGGCGCGCGGCGAAGAGCACTGACCCCGTAGACGCGAAAGAGCGGGCCACCCCGGCGAAGGGGTGGCCCGCTCTTTTAGGTGCGGGTCAGTGCATCGCGACCGCGGGAGCGGCCTCGTCGTTCACCCGCTCCAGCCCGGACCGGTTGGACAGCGGGACCTCGCGCAGGAACCACACCAGCGCGAACCCGACCACCGTCACCAGGCCGCCGACCAGGAACACCAGGTCGATCGAGCCGGAGAAGCCGTCCAGGAACGGCCGGGCGATCACCGGGTCGAGCGTGTTGAGGAACTCGGTGTTGTTCAGGTCCACGCCCGAACCACCGCCGTTCTTCAGCGCGCCCGCGATCTGCGCGTTCTCCGGCTTGGCCAGCGCCGCCACGAAGGCCGGGTCGCCGAACGCCGAGCGCAGCGCGTTGCCGATCTTGTCGCCCACCGTGCTGAACAGGATGGACAGGAACACCGCCGTGCCGACCGTGCCGCCGATCTGCCGGAAGAACGTGGCCGACGCGGTCGCCACACCCATGTCCCGCGGCTCGGCGTCGTTCTGGATGGCCACCAGCAGGGTCTGCATGCACAGGCCCAGGCCCGCGCCCATGAAGAACATCAGCACCAGCGGCTGCCAGACCGGCGTGTCCGTGCCGATCGTGCTGAACAGGAACAGCGACACCGCCATCAGCCCGAACCCGAGCACCGGGAACACCTTGTACCGGCCGGTCTTCGCGGTGATCCGGCCGCTGGTGCCGGCGGCGGTCATGATGCCGAAGGTCAGCGGCAGCATCATCAGGCCGGCCTCCGTGGCCGAGTAGCCCTTGACGATCTGCAGGTACAGCGGCAGCGACACCATGCCGCCGAACATCCCGATGCCCATCACGAAGTTGACCGTGTTGCCCAGCGAGAACGTCTGCCGCTTGAACAGCCGCAGCGGCAGCAGGGCCTCGTCGCCGGAGCGCTTCTCGGCGAACACGAACCCGATCAGGCCCAGCACGCCGATGACGTACATGGCGATGGCGCGGCCGGAGTCCCAGCCCCACTCACGACCCTGCTCGGCGACGATCAGCAGCGGCACCAGGCCGACGGTGAGCAGCAGCGCGCCCAGGTAGTCGATGCGGTGGTCCACCCGCTTGTGCGGGATGTTGAGCACGCGGGCCACGACGACCAGCGCGACCAGCGCGATCGGCACGTTGATCAGGAACACCCAGCGCCAGCCGGCGGTGCCCAGGAAGGTCTCCAGGCCCGCGAACAGGCCGCCGACGACCGGGCCGGCGACGCTGGAGATGCCGAACACGGCCATGAAGTAGCCCATGTACTTGCTGCGGTCACGCGGCGACGTGATGTCCGCCAGGATCGCCATGGCCAGCGACATCAGACCACCGGCGCCGAGGCCCTGCACCGCGCGGAACGCGGCCAGCTCGTACATCGAGTTCGCGATGCCCGACAGCAGCGAGCCGACCAGGAACAGCGAGATCGCGGTCAGGTACATCGGCTTGCGGCCGTAGATGTCCGACAGCTTGCCGTACAACGGGGTCGAGACGGTGGCCGTGATCAGGTAGGCGGTGGTCGCCCACGCCTGGAGGGTCTGGCCGTTGAGCTCGTCCGCGATGGTCTTCATCGCGGTGGACACGATCATCTGGTCCAGCGCCGCCAGGAACAGGCCGAGCAGCAGACCGGACAGGATGGTCAGGATCTGGCGGTGGCTGAGCAGCGCGGCACCGGGTGGTGTCGCCTCCGCCCGGGTCGTCGTTTCCGACATCAGTTCTTCTCCCCTTCTGAGCGCGGCCCCAGTCCGCCCTCAGCGATGAAATCCGGTAGCGCCTTCTCGTAGTTGCCGACGAAGCGCTCGAAGTAGTCGATGAACGCCGCCAGGTCTCCCTCGGACCAGTCGGCGAGCATGCGGGCGATGGCCTGGTTGCGCTGCGCGCGGCGCTCCTCCAGGAGGCGCTGCCCGGCGTCGGTCACGGCCAGCACGCTGGCCCGGCCGTCGTCGGGGTCCGCCCGGCGCTCGACCCAGCCCTCTTTGACGAGCGTCGCCACCTGTCGGCTGACCGTCGAGGGGTCCGAGAAGACCGCCTCGGCGAGGGCGCTCGACCGGGAGGGTCCCAGCTGGCTGAGGTTGGCGAGCAGCACGAACGACGCCTTGTCCATCCCGGTCTTGCTCAGGTGGGACGCCACGCAGGCGTGCATCTTGTTGAGGCGGACCAGCGCCGTGCCGATGCGTTCGGCCAGGGCGAGCTGCACCTCGTCACTCACCGGGGTCACCATGGGACTCTCCGTTTGCTTGCATCATGCATCTAGTTGCTGGGTACAAGCATGAACCCTGGAGAGCCTCTTGGCAAATGAAATAACCGGTGACTCGCATCTCATGGCTACTGGTCGGTAACATCGCCGCCATGAGCGCTGACTACTCGTTCGTCGCCGACGCGATGAAGCAGGCCGTGCCGTGGGTGAAGACCAGCGGCGTCAGGTTCCCGGAGGTCGCGGGCGACCGGGTGGTGGCCGAGCTGCCCGACGCCGCCGAGACCCACAACCACGTGGGCGGGCCGCACGCGGCGATGATCTTCGGCCTGGGCGAGACCGCGTCCGGCGCCGTCGCCATGGCCGCCTTCGCGCCGCACATGGCCAAGGCGACCCCGCTGGTGGCGCGGTCCGAGATCGCCTACAAGAAGCTGGCGCTGGGCGTGCTGCGGGCGGAGGCCGTGCTGGGCCGGCCCGCCGACGAGGTGGTGGCGGAACTCGACGCGGGCACCCGCCCCGAGTTCCCCGTCAACGTCACCGTGACCAACGCCGAGGGCGTGACGACGGCCGAGATGGTCGTCGTCTGGACCCTCAAGCCCAACCGCTAGTCGGCCTCGACGGCGACGCCCATCGACCGGGCGGTGCCGGCGATGACGCGTTCCGCCGCGTCCAGGTCGGTCGTGTTCAGGTCGGGCAGCTTGCGCTCGGCGATGGCACGCACCTGGGCGCGGGTCAGCGTGCCCGCCTTCTCGTGGCCGGGGCGCTGGGCACCCTTGCCGCCCAGCGCCTTCCGGATCAGGAACGCGGTCGGCGGCGTCTTCAAGCGCAGCTCGAAGGACTTGTCGTCGCGGACGGTCACCACGACCGGCACGACGTCCCCGCGCTGCCCCGCGGTCGCCTCGTCGTACGCGCGCTTGACGCCGACCAGGTTGACGCCGGTCTGCCCCAGCATCTTGCCCAGGTCCATCATCGAGGCGTTGCCGGCCTCCAGGTTCAGCGTGATCTCGTGGGTCTTCTTCGCAGCCATGGCCGGGGACGCTAGGAATTGCCGTAACGGCAGGTTCAAATCGATTTCGGTAGGTTCGCCCGGTGCAGGTGGACCGGTTGGAGATCGCGTACGACCCGCGCACCGTCGAGGAGTCCGCGCGGCGGGCCGCGTCGGAGGGGTGCCGGGGCTTCTGGTTGGCCGAGACCAGCCACGACCCGTTCCTGGGCCTGGCCCGGCTGGGCGGCCTGGACCTGGAGCTGGGCACGGCCATCGCGGTGGCGTTCGCGCGCAACCCGATGAGCACCGCCGTGCAGGCCAACGACCTGCAACTGCTGTCCGGCGGCCGGTTCAACCTCGGCCTGGGCTCACAGGTCGAACCGCACATCACCAAGCGCTTCGGCATGCCCTGGTCACGGCCGGCGGCTCGGATGCGCGAGTTCGTCCAAGCCCTGCGGGCGATCTGGACGTCCTGGGCCACCGGCGAACGGCTCCGCTTCCGCGGCGAGTTCTACACCCACACCCTGATGACGCCGTTCTTCGACCCGGGCCCGAACCCCTTCGGCCCGCCGAGGGTCTGGCTGGCCGGCGTCGGCGAGTTGATGACCGAGGTGGCCGGCGAGGTCGCGGACGGCTTCCTGTGCCACAACTTCACCACCGAACGCTACTTCCGCGAGGTCACCGTCCCCGCCCTGGAACGCGGCCGGTCCCGCTCGACGCTGCCGCCGCTGGAGATCAGCGCCCCCGCCCTGGTCGCCCACGACGACGCCGGCGTGGTCGAGGTCAAACGCCAGATCGCCTTCTACGGCTCCACTCCCGCGTACCGCAAGGTCCTGGACCTGCACGGTTGGGGCGAACTGCACGAGGAACTGCACCGCATGTCCCGCCGAGGCCTGTGGGACGACATGACCGCCTCGATCCCCGACGACGTCATGCACGCCTTCGCGGTCGTCGGCACCCCCGACGAGGTCGACACCGAACTGGCCCGCCGCTACGGCGACCACGCCACGAGGATCCTCACGTCCGCGTGAGCCGGTGGTGGAACACCGCCATCTGCGCCCGAACCCGAGCCACCTGGTGCCGCCGCACCCACCGCCGCCGCCCCACCCGAGCGACCAGCGCGACGAGCGGCAACGCCAACACCGTCAGCACGACCATCCCGACCATCGCCCTCACCTCCACGGTGGCAACGACAGCGTGAACGACGACTGACGCCAACCGTCAAAACGCCACCCCTTTGGAGCAACACACATCTGAAAGGATCCCGCGCACGAAGGCTTGAAGGGGGAAAGCACGGTGCACGAGATCAGACGAAGATCAGCCGCGCTCGGCGTCCTGGTGACGGCGGGACTGGTCGCCACCACGCTCACCGCGCCGACGGCCGCGGCGTTCCCGGAGGACTACATCGTCGTCGACGGGATTCCGAGCACGGTCGTCACCAGTCAGAACGGGGCTCTGGCGTACGTCAGCGTGCCGAGCAAGCACGCGGTCTCGGTCATCGACACGGCCAGCCGGACGGTCGTCGACACCATCCCGGTCGGCATCGACCCGCACGGCATCGCCCTGACCTCGAACGGCCGCACCGCGTACATCACCGACCCGGGAGACTCCTTCGGGGACAAGGGCTCGGCGGCGGTGGTCGACCTGGCGACCAAGCAGGCCACCACGCTTTCGGTGGCCCCGATGAACAACCCCCAAGCGGTCGCCGTCTCGCCGGACGGGACCAAGGCCTACGTCGTCGGCTACGGCTACTCCATGGCGGTGATCGACACCGCGACCAAGACCGTCACGTCGGTCTACACCGGTGCCCGCGGCGCGACCGACGTGAAGGTCACGCCCGACGGCTCCCGCGTCTACATCGCCGACTTCGACGGCGACAGAGTCATCGTGTTCGGGACCGAGGCCAACAGCGTGATCGCCGCCGTGCCGCTGCCGACCCACCCCAACAGACTCGCGATCATGCCGGACGGCCGCCACGTGTACGTCTCCAGCTACGGGAGCGACAAGGTCTACATGATCGCCACGGCCGGCAACTACGTCGGCGCCGCGGTGACCACACCGCACCCGGTGGCCCTGGAACCCGCGCCGAACGGTCGCATGGTCCACGTGCTCAACTACGAAGAGGGGGTCATGACGTCGATCGACGTGGCCACCAACACCGTGCTGGCCACCAGGGAAGCGGCCGAGTTGTACCCGTGGTCGCTGGCCATCGCGCGGTCCGGCACCGAGGCTTACACGCTCCTGCCCGACAACCGCACGGTCGTGGTCCTGGACATCGCCGCCGAGCCGGGCCCCGACCGGGTGGTCGCCGGCGAGACCCTGGCGGCGGGCCAGTCCAAGACCTCACCGGACGGCCGCTACCGGCTGACCATGCAGACCGACGGCAACCTAGTCCTCTACAACGCGAGCGGCGAGGCCCAGTGGCACACCCACACCGACGGCTCCGGCGCCACCCGCGCCGTCCTCCAGTACGACGGCAACTTCGTCGTGTACGGGAACGGCTTCGACGCGAAGTGGCACACCAACACCTGGCGCACCCCAGCCGACCGCTTCGTCGTGCAGAACGACTCGAACCTGGTCCTCTACGGCCCCGAGGGCTTCCCCCACTGGCACCGCTGGTGAAACGCGAAAGGCCCAGGTCAGCAGGTGCTGACCTGGGCCTCATCTCGCGAGCCGCCTGTCGGAATCGAACCGACGACCTGCTCATTACGAGTGAGCCGCTCTGGCCGACTGAGCTAAGGCGGCGAGACGCGACAACTATAGCCCAGGCATGGAGCGTCACCCACCAGGGGGTGCGGTCGTTAGGTCGGGAGTGACGCCGCTCACGCGCGCGTCGCGTCGACGCCGTTGTCGTGGGAGGTACCGCACCGATGCGCCTGATGGCCCTGCCTGCCGCCGCCGTGCTGGTCGCGCTGTGCGCCGCTCCCGCGTTGGCCCAGCCCACGACGACCCCGGTGCCGGGTCCGCGGGACCCGAACCAGCCGCCGGTGTCGGCCGGGCCGCCGGTCACGGCGCACGCCGTCGGGGACGCCGGGACCGGGCTCGCCGTCGTGCGGTTGGCTCCCGAGTCGGTGCCGACGGACACGATCCTGCCCGGGTTCAGCGAGCAGTTGCCCAAGCAGTCGGCGGCGGAGGTCGGGGTCGGGCTGGCCAGCGCCCAGGCCAACAGCGAGGCGTTCCTGACCTACGAAAGGGCCGTCGCGCAGGCCTCGCCGCTCGGGTTCGCCGTGCGGGGGCGCGCGCCGCAGACGCCCGGCACGCTGGTGCAGACCGCGTCCCCGGACAACGCGGCACCGGTCACCGGCGGCCTCACCCCGCCGCAGACCCCGCTGGACGCCCTGCTCAAGGTCGGCCTGCTCAACGGCAGCGCCCACGCCCGCTGGCACGACGAGCTCGGTCCGTGCGTGGCGCCGCTGGCCGACGCCAAGACGTCGGTCGCGAGCCTGTCCGTGCTCAACGCGATCCCGACCCTGCCCGGCTCGACCGACCTGACCGGCATGCTCACCCAGGACACGCCCAAGCTCGACGCGGCGGGCAAGCAGGCCCTGATCGACGGGCTCAAGGGCCTCGGCGCACCGCTGAGCCGGCTCGGCGGACTGCTGTCCGGGTCGCCCGACACCGGCGCGACCGGATCGCTGCTCAGCCTCCCCGACACCTTGAGCGCCCGCTCCACCGTGGAACTGGTGGACCTGCCGGGCAGCGCGAACAAGGCCGTGAAGTCGACGTCCACCCTCCAGGCGGCGAGCGTGCGGCTGCTCGCGGGCACGCCGATGGAGGTCCGCATCGACGTCGTCAGCCAGCCGACCCTGACCGCCCTGTCCACCGGCGACCAGGCGACCTCGCACGTCACCTACACCGCGCCGGTCCTGCGGGTGAGCCAGGGCGGTCGCGAACTCGGGGTGCTCGACGCGGCCAACCCCAAGCTCGACGTGCCGATCGGATTGCCCGCGACCGGTGACCTGCCGGTCGTCGGGGCGTTGGCGGAACGCAAGCTCGACATCGGCGTGCTGCGCCTGCAGATCGCGCAGCTGAACGAGAAGTCGATGGTGCTCGACGGTCCGCTCCAGCAAGGCGGCCCCGTGATCAAGGGGTTCATGCTCGGGGCCACCGCGCGGCTGCTCGACCTCCAGCTGTTGCCGACCGACGCCCTCGGGCTGCCGAACCTGCCGTCGGCGTTGGCACAGGTGTCCCTGGGTGAGCAGATCGTCCGCGCGGCGGCCCCGAACGGCGGGGTGGTGTGCGCGCCCGCCCAGACGCCGCCCGGTGGCGGCGGGCAGGCCGCCCCGCCGGGGGGTCGGGGCGGTCAGCCGCTCGCGTACACCAACGCCGCGTACAAGACGGTCCCGATCTTCTGGACGGGAACTTTCTTGTTGCTGCTGGGCGTTGTGGTGGTGGCCGCCATGCCGCCGGCTCGGACCCGCCTCCGGAACGCCACCCCATCGGGTGACATGTCGAGTTCGGAACCAACCGACGACTCCCGCGTCCCGTGAAGTAGGAGGAACGGGCGCGGGGGACGGCCCAAGCTCACTCCCGCCCCGCGGGCTTCCGGTTGGACCGGGACCCGGGTCGGCCGCAGTGCCAGGGCCAGGCACGGCGGTCCCAGGTTCAGCCGCGGCGGTGCCCCGCTCGGCTGCGGCGGTGCCGGGTTCAGCCACGGCGGTGCCCGGGTCGGCTGCGGCTGTGCCGGGGGTCAGCCACGGCGGTGCCCGGGTCGGCTGCGGCGGTGCCAGGGTCAGCCGCAGCGGTGGCAGGTCGGCTGCGGATGTGCCCCGCTCGGCTGCGGTGCCCGGGTGGACTGCGGCGGTGCCCGAGTCGGCTGCGGTGCCCGGGTCAGCCGCGGTGGAGGGTGGTGAGCATGGCTTCGACGGCGATGCGCGGCTTCACGTTCAGCTCCAGCGCCTCCCGGCACGCCAGGACGGCCTCCAAGCGGCGCAGGGTGGACTCGCGGGACCACGTCCGGGCGGCCTCGCGGGCGTCGTCGGCGCGGTCGGGGTGGTTCAGCACGGCCTGTGCGCCGGTCGCCGTCACCAGGACGTCGCGGTAGAACGCCGCCAGGTCCACCAGGGCCTGGTCCAGCGAGTCGCGCTGGGTCCGGGTCGCCCGGGACTTCTGGCGCTTCTCCAGGTCCTTCAACGCGCCCTTGGCACCCCGGGTCGCCGCGGCCGTGCCCTTGCCGGTGCCGCCCGCGCCCATCGCGGTCTCCAGCGCCTGCCGCTCGGCCTCGTCGCGGGCCTCGTTGGCGGTCAGCGCGTCCGCCTCGGCGGCCTGCACGAGGCTGTCCGCGCAGGTGAAGATGTCCGCCGGCCGCCGCAACGCCAGCGGGATGCGCAGGACGGCGTCCCGGCGCGCCCGCACCGCCTCGTCCGTGGCCAGCCGCCGCGCCCGGCCGACGTGCCCGCCGGACACCGACGCCGCCCACTCCGCGTCCGGAGCGGGCACGCCCTCCGCGCGCAGCGCCTCGGCGATCGCGTCCGGCCGGGGCGTGCCCAACCGCACGATGCGGCACCGCGACCGGATGGTCACCGACACGTCGTCGGGGTGGTCGGACGGCGCGCACAGCAGGAACACGGTCCGGTCCGGCGGCTCCTCCACCGCCTTGAGCAGGGCGTTCGCCGCGCCCTCGGTCAGCCGGTCCGCGTCGGTGATGATCACGACCTGCCACCGCCCGGACGTGGGCCGCCGCGCCGACACCTGCACCAGCGACCGCATCTCGGCCACGGAGATCGACAACCCCTCGGGCGCGACCACCCGGACGTCGGCGTGCGTGCCCGCCAGGGTCGTGTGGCACCCGGAGCACTCGCCGCACCCCGGCCGGTCGTCCACGGTCGTGCACTGCAGGGCGGCGGCGAACGCGCGCGCGGCACCCGAGCGGCCCGAGCCGGGTGGACCGGTGAACAGCCAGGCGTGGGTCATGGCGCCGGGCGCGGGCGTGCCACCGGCGACGATGGTCGCGGCGGCCTCCGCGGCGGCGCTCAGGACGGCGACCGCGTCGGGCTGGCCGACGACCTCGCTCCACACACCCTTCACGGACCGAAAACCTACCCAGACCTCAGGACGACTCCACCACCGGCCGCGCGGACGACCGGGTCACCAGCGGCACCACCACGGCGCTCACCCGTGCCGCGACCTCCTCCTCGGAACCCTCGGCGTCCACCACCACGTACCGCTCGGGGTCGGCGGAGGCCATCTCGGTCAGCAGCCGCTGCACCCGCCAGTGGTCCTCGACCAGGCCCTTCTCCGGCGGCCCGGACGGGGTCCGGTCCAGCAGCACGGTCACGTCCGGCCGCAGCCGCCCGGTGGCCCAGTCGACCAGGCCCTCCAGCTCGCTGGGCTCGACGCTGCCGACCGCGCTGAAGTGGGCCAGCGGGCTGTCGACGTACCGCTCCATCACGACCACGGCGCCCTCGTCCAGCGCCGGCCGCACCTCGCGTTCCACCACGTCGGCGCGCACGGCCGCCGCGACCAGGGCGTGCGCCCGGACCCCGGCGAGGTCGGCGGTGGACAGCAGGTTGCGCAGCCGCTTCTCGTCCAGGTCCGGGTCCGAGGCGAGCAGCACCTGCCGCCCCTCGGCGCGCAACGCGTCCGCGAGCAGCCGGGCCTGGGTGGCGGTGTCCGTCCGGCTCTCCCCCTCGACGGCGATGAGCAGCCCGCCGGTCCGCCGCCGCCGGCCGCGCAGGGCGGCGATCAGGTCGGACAGGATCGGCTCGGCCCGCCGGTCGTCCATCTGCCGGTAGGCGATGAGCCCGAGCAGGATCGCGATCAGGGCCGCGCCGAACAGGACCGGCCGGGTGGCGTCGACCTGCATGGGGTGCCCGAGCACGGTCACCGTGCGGCGCTGGATCAGGCTGACCAGCAGCGGCGCGGCACCGGAGGCGACGAACAGCACGACCTTGAGCAGCGACTGGATCAGCGCGACCGTCCGGCCGCGCATGGCGTCCTCGACCTTCGAGCCGACGATGGTCAGCCCGGTCAGGAACGCCATGCCGGCGCAGCCGCCGACCAGTGCGACGGCGATCAGGGCGACCCACAGGTGCGGCGCGATGGCCACGACCAGCAGGCTCGCGCCGGCGAGCACGATGGTGACGCCGAAGAGCCGGTCGTAGGTGAGCCGGCGGGCGGCGCGCGGGGCGGTGGCCATGCCGACCGCGAGACCGGCGAACACCGCCACGAACAGCAGGCCGAACGTCGAGTCGCCGCCGAGCAGCGAGTTGGCGTAGAGCTTGGCCGTGCCGATGACCGCGCCGGCCGCGGCGAACGCGCCGACCATGCCGATGACCAGGCCGCGGACCAGGGGTGTGCGGCCGGCGAACCGGAGCCCGTCGCGCAGCATCGCGAAGAAGCCCTCGCGCTCGCCCTTGACCGGCTTGGCCCGACTGATCCGGCCGGACAGTTCGGGGATGCGCACCGCGACCAGGATCGCCGAGGTGACGTAGAGGGCGCCGTTGACCATGACGGCGATGGTGGCGATGCGGAACTCGATGTCGGTGTTCTGCAGGTGCAGGTAGCCGGGGATGCCGGAGATCAGCGAGTACAGGCCCGCGCCGCTGATGACCGAGATGCCGTAGGTCATGACCAGGCCGAGCTGGTTCGCCGTCTCCACCTGGTCGGGGCGGCGCAGCAGGTTCGGCACGGCCGAGTCCTTGGCCGGGATCCACAGCATCGCGCAGCAGCCGACCAGGAAGTTCGCGATGAACAGCCACCAGGCGGTGCCGACGAGCGCGATGGAGATGAACAGCCCGCCGCGCAGCAGGTCGCAGACGACCATGATCTTGCGCCGGTCGAACCGGTCCGCCAGCACGCCGCCGAGCGGGGCGAACAGGATGCCCGGCAGGAGCTGGGTGAGGACCACGAGGCTGAGCGCGAAGCTCTCCCACTGGTAGCTCTGGGTCAGCCGCGACACCAGGCCGGTCAGGGCGAGGAGTGACAGCCAGTCACCGACACTGCACAGATAGGTGACACCCCAGAGCCTGCGGAACGGCCGGATCGCCAACACACTGCGAATCCGGTGGCTGGTTGACGCCGCTGTGCCGCCGCCGTCCTGGATGGTGCTCACCCCCGCCGTTCGTGCAGGCAATCAGGGTAGCCGGGGGCGTCCGGTCACATGACCACATCCGCCATTCGGGTGGTGGATCGGTCAGGAGAACAGGCGCACCACCATCTCGATGATGGCACGCGCGACGGGGTAGAGCAGGCCCCCGAGCACCGCGAGCACGACCAGGCAACCGACCCAGCCCACGCTCGTCTTCTGCGGCGTTTGCGCTGGTCGAGCAACGTTTCGGACGGGCTGGGCGGCACGCTGTGGCAGGGGCGCGTGCGGCGGGACGTACGGGGTGGGCGCGTTCTGCACGGGTACCCGGGCCGCCGGGTAGGCGTAGGGCGAGGGCTGCGGCGCCTGTGGCGAGGTCCACCCCTGCCGCACAGGCGGGGCGGTAGGTCGACGGGTCGTCGGGCGGCCCCTCCGGAGCTCCGACGGCCGGGACTGTCGGTACCCCGTGGGATCATGGAGACGGGGGCCGGAGGCCACACCGAGCCCAGGACCAAGCGGCGCGGAACCGGCCGTTTCGGGCTCCACCGCGGGCGGCGGCGGCGCGGGTTCGAGGCTCGCCGAGCCGCTCAGCGCGTCCGGGAACACCCGGTCCGCACCGGTCACCAGGCCCGCGAGCGGGTCCGGGAAGAAGCGGGGCGGCGGTGGGGCCTGCGTGCCGTCCGGGCCGAAGTCGTCCGGGCCGAAGGTGTCCACCGCCGCATCATCCCGCTAGCTCTTCGACTTGGCCGGCGTCTTCTTCCGGGTCGTCGTCTTCGTGGTCTTCGCGGCGGCCTTCTTCTTCGTCACCGGGCCCTTGGCGCGCTTCTCCGCCAGCAGCTCGGCCGCCCGCTCGTCGGTCAGCCCCTCGACGCTGTCGGACTTGCGCAGCGACGCGTTGGTCTCACCGTCGGTCACGTAAGGCCCGAACCGGCCCTCCTTGACCACCATCGGCTTGCCGGACACCGGGTCCGCCCCCAGCTCCTTCAACGGCGGCGCGGCGGCGGCCCGGCCGCGCTTCTTCGGCTCGGCGTAGATCTTCAGCGCCTCGTCCAGGGTCACCGTGAACAGCTGGTCCTCGCTGGTCAGCGACCGCGAGTCGGTGCCCTTCTTCAGGTACGGCCCGTACCGGCCGTTCTGCGCGGTGATCTCGGCACCGGTCTCCGGGTCCTTGCCCACCACGCGCGGCAGCGACAGCAGCTTCAGGGCGTCGTCCAGGGTCACCGTCTCCAGCGACATGGACTTGAACAGCGACCCGGTCCGCGGCTTCGGCGCCTTCTTGGCGTCCGGCGCCTCGGGCAGCACCTCGGTCACGTACGGCCCGAAGCGGCCCTCCTTGGCCACGATCTCGTGCCCGCTCACCGGGTCCACGCCCAGCGAACGACCCTCTTGCGGGGTCGCGAACAGCTTCTCCGCGACCTCCCGGTTCAGCTCGTCCGGCGGCAGGTCGTCGGGCAGGTTCGCGCGCTGCGACACCCCGTCGACCTCGCGCTCCAGGTACGGCCCGTACCGGCCGACGCGGACCACGACCGTGTTGCCGTCCTGGTCGACGAACAGCGGGATCGAGTTGACCTCGCGCGCGTCGATCTCCTCGACGCTCGACCCGACCAGCTTCTTCAGCCCGCCCGACCGGCCCACCGACGACTCGGGGCCGACGTTGCCGCCGAAGTAGAACCCGGACAGCCACGTCGTGCGCTCCTGGCGGCCGGCGGCGATGCCGTCCAGCTCGTCCTCCAACGCGGCGGTGAAGTCGTAGTCGACCAGCCGGCCGAAGTGCCGCTCGAGCAACCCGACCACGGCGAACGCCACCCAGGACGGGACCAGGGCGGAGCCCTTCTTCCACACGTAGCCGCGGTCCTGGACGGTGCTGATGATCGAGGCGTACGTGGACGGCCGCCCGATGCCCAGCTCTTCCATCGTCTTGATCAGGCTGGCTTCGGTGAACCGCGGCGGCGGTGACGTGGAGTGGCCGTCGGCGGACAGCTCGACCGCGGTCAGCGCCTGGTCCTTGACCAGCTGCGGCAGCCGCGACTCGGCGTCGTCGGACTCGCCGCCCGCCTCCGCGTCCACCGTCTCGACGTAGGCCTTGAGGAAGCCGGCGAAGGTGATCGTGCGGCCGGACGCGGCGAAGGTGACCTCTTCACCACCGGTCGTGCGGCCGGTGATGCGGATGCTGGTGGTGTTGCCGCGCGCGTCGGCCATCTGGGAGGCGATCGTGCGCTGCCAGATCAGCTCGTAGAGCTTGAACTCGTCGGAGTCCAGCTCGCGGGCCACCTGGCCGGGGGTGCGGAACACCTCGCCGGCCGGGCGGATGGCCTCGTGCGCCTCCTGGGCGTTCTTGACCTTCCGGTTGTACTGGCGGGGCTCCTTGGAGACGTACTGGCTGCCGTACAGCTCGGTGGCCTGGGCGCGGGCGGCGGCGATGGCCGTCTCCGACAGCGTGGTGCTGTCGGTGCGCATGTAGGTGATGTAGCCGTTCTCGTACAGCTTCTGCGCCGTGCGCATGGTGCGGTCGGCGGAGAAGCGCAGCTTGCGGCCCGCTTCCTGCTGGAGCGTGGAGGTCATGAACGGCGCGTACGGCTTGCGCGTGTACGGCTTCTCCTCGACGGAGGCGACCGTCATCGCCGCGTTGACCAGCCCGTCCGCGATGGCGCGGGCGTGCGCCTCGTCCAGCACGCGGACCTCGGCGCCGTCCTTGAGGCGGCCGTCCGGACCGAAGTCGCGGCCGGCGGCGAGGCGGACCCCGTCCACCGCGACCATGCGGGCGCCGAACGTGCGCGGGGTGGCGTCCGCGCCGGCGTCCATGACCGCCGAGACGTCCCAGTAGGAGGCGGTGACGAACTTCATCCGCTCGCGTTCCCGCTCGACCACGATCCGGGTCGCCACGGACTGCACGCGGCCCGCCGACAGCTTCGGCATGACCTTCTTCCACAGCACGGGGCTGACCTCGTAGCCGTAGAGGCGGTCCAGGATGCGGCGGGTCTCCTGGGCGTCGACCAGGTCCTGGTCCAGGTCGCGGGGGTTGGCGGCGGCGGCGCGGATCGCGGGCTCGGTGATCTCGTGGAACACCATCCGCCGGACCGGGACCTTCGGCTTCAGGGTGTCCAGCAGGTGCCACGCGATGGCCTCGCCCTCGCGGTCGCCGTCTGTCGCGAGGTAGAGCTCGTCGACGTCCTTGAGCAGCTCCTTCAGCTCCGCGACGGTCGACTTCTTGTCCGGCGTCACGACGTAGAGGGGCTCGAAGTCGTGGTCGACGTCCACACCCAGGCGCGCCCACGGCTGGCCCTTGTACTTCGCGGGCACGTCGGCCGCGCCGCGGGGCAGGTCGCGGATGTGTCCCTTGGATGACTCCACGACGAAGCCGTTGCCGAGGTAGGACGCGATCTTGCGCGCCTTGGCGGGCGACTCGACGATCACCAACCGCCGATTGCCGCCTGCCGAGTCCCCGTTGGTCTTCCTCGCCCGTGTCGATCCAGCCACGCCGTCCCGCTCTCTCCGAACACTGTGTCCCGACCCGCCAGTGTGCACTGTCCTGTGTCGCCGCCGGGGCAGCCCCGGTCGGGACAGGGTGACACAACTGTGCCCGATCGCCCGGCAGGAGGACCGCTACGCGGCGGGCCACGTCCGTTCGCCGACCCCGCGCGGAGCCCGCCCGACCAGCTCCGCGAGGCGCTCCAACCGCCGCCTGCCCACGACCCGCAGCGCCGGGCCGCCGGACTTGAGCAGTGTGGCCGGCAGCCCCGAGGACGCCAACGCCTTTTGCAGCGGTTCGTGCGTGTCGGGGGCGCACGGGTCCAGCCCGAGGACGTACCCGGACTCGGCCCACCGGCCCGACGCGAGCGCCCACATCCGGAGTACCCCACCGTGGAGGGTGAAATCCGGGGGCACGAGTTTGGCGCCGCCCTCGCCCCACTGCGCGGCCAGCCCCGTGAGGTCGGTCCGGAACGGCGTGGCGACCTCCCACACGTCCGGCGGGGGCTCCACCTCGACCGGTTCAGTCTCTTCCGTCACGTCTTCCGCGTCGGGCTCGGGTTCCGGTGGTGGCACCAGCGCCACCCGGGCCTGCACCCCCCGCTCGGCCAGCGCCGCGACCAGCGCCGATCCCCGCCACCGCTCGTCCAGCGGCACGGCGATCCGCGCGGCCCGACCCCGCGCGAACCCCACGGCCCGGCCGGGCCCGCAGAGCAGGCCGGCCAGGTCCGCGACACAGGGCTGCCGCGCCTCGGCCGAGAAGAAGGACAGTTGCCCCACGACCCCGCAGCGTAGAACACACGTTCGAGGACGGACTAGCCCCGACCGGGCGATCTTCAGGTGGAATAAGTGGTCCGGCGAGATCAGCCGCCCAAGCCCTTCAGCTTTTCGGCCATCTCCACGCACTCCGGCGCCTTCTGGAACGCCTGGCTCAGCTCCGGGTCGTTCCGCAGCTTGTCCACCTGCGCCTGGAGCTTGCTCGGGTCCGCCTCGTCGCCGCCCAGCTGCTCCAGCTTGGTCGCGAACTCGGGGTCGTTCGGGTCGAGTTTGGCCAGCTCACCGGCCGCCGCCTGGAGCTTCTCACCCGCTTCGGTGAACGACTTCACCACCTCGTCGTGCGCGGCCTTGGTCTTCTCCGTCGGCGCGCCCAGCTCCTCGAGCTCCTTCGCCGCGTCGGACAGCGCCTTGCCGCCCTTCTCGGCGTACGCCATCAGCGCCGCCTTCTGCGCGGCCGGGTCGGACTGGCCGCTGAGCACGGTCTTCAGCAGCTCCACGATGGCCTCGGCGGTCGGCGTGATGCCCGCGCAGAACGTGCCGCTCCACTTCACCGGGTCCGCCGTGGCGGCGGCGGTGGTCGTGGTCGTGGTCGTCGGCGCCGAGGACGAGCCGCTCGAACCCGAGCCGGAGCACGCGCCGGTCACCAGGACCGCCGCGAGCGCACCGGCCACGGCGATGGTCTTCTTCACGAGGGTTCCCCCGAAAGTCGGTGATGGGACGGGCCGCAACCTACTCCCTCAGGACGTCGGCGAGATGGAGTCGGACGGCCGCAGCGTCCGCAGGCTCTGGCACGACGTGGCCTGCTCCGCCGCCTCACGCAGCTCAGGCGTGGCCACCAGCGCCTTCAAGGGCTCCACGAACTGGTCCAGCCGCGCGATGGCGTCACCGGCCGCCTGGAGGCCGCCCATGGGGTCGTTGGCGTCCGCCGCGTCCACGGCCGCCTTGGCGTCGCTGAACGACTTGCCGATGCCCGCGAACGTCTCCGCCATCTTGGCCACCTGCTCGTCACCGCCCGCGACCGGCGACGGTCCGACCTCCTTCAACTGGCTCGCCGTCTTGTTGAACGCGTCCGCGAGCTGCCCCATGTAGGCGCTCATGTCGGCCTTGAGCTTGGCCGGGTCGTTCCCGTCCAGCTTGGGCGCCGTCTTCTCCACCGAGACGAACGACGCGGACGCGGAGCACACCTTGTCCATCCACGCGACGGCGTCCGCGGACGGCGACGACGACGAGGTGGACCCGGACGACGACCCGTCGCCCGACGAGCACCCCGCCGCCACCAGGGCGGCAGCGGTCACCACGACCAGGCGGAACCTCATCACGTCCACTTCCCTCCGAACCCGGGCCTGTCCAGTGTGCCCACGCAACCACACCTCCACACGCCGAAGCGGGCGCCCCCGCGTGGGGGACGCCCGCTCCAGGTCGGACGGGTCAGGCCGCGCCGTTGGTGACCTTGGCCTCCGCGGGCGACTCGGCGATGGCCGTGCCACGCCGCTTCGACACCACGACCGCCGCGACGATGACCACGGCGGCCACGACGGCGATGGCGTACCGGACGCCCGCCGACGCGGTCTCGCCCACCGAGAAGGTCACGATGGCCGGCGCGATCAGCACCGAGACCAGGTTCATCACCTTGATCAGCGGGTTGATGGCCGGACCGGCGGTGTCCTTGAACGGGTCGCCGACGGTGTCGCCGATGACCGTGGCCGCGTGGGCGTCGGAGCCCTTGCCGCCGTGGTTGCCGTCCTCGACCAGCTTCTTCGCGTTGTCCCAGGCGCCACCGGAGTTGGCCAGGAAGATCGCCATCAGGGTGCCGGTCGCGATCGCGCCCGCCAGGTAACCCGCCAGCGGGCCGACGCCGAGGCCGAAGCCGACCGCGATCGGGGCCATGACCGCCAGCAGACCCGGCGTGGCCAACTCGCGCAGCGAGTCCTTGGTGCAGATGTCGACGACCTTGCCGTACTCCGGCTTGACCGAGCCGTCCATGATGCCGGGGTTGTCGCGGAACTGGCGGCGCACCTCGAACACGATCGCGCCCGCCGCCCGCGTCACCGCGTTGACCGCGAGACCGGAGAACATGAACACCACGGCCGCGCCGATCGCCACGCCGACCAGCACGTTCGGCGAGAACACCAGGTTGGAGAACGACACCGGCAGACCCTCCAGGCCCACCTTCACGTCCGCCAGGGCCTGCTCGATGGCGTCCCGGTAGGAGCCGAACAGCGCGGTCGCCGCCAGCACGGCGGTGGCGATCGCGATGCCCTTGGTGATGGCCTTGGTGGTGTTGCCCACCGCGTCCAGCTCGGTGAGGATCTGCGCGCCCTCGCCGTCCACGTCACCGGACATCTCGGCGATGCCCTGCGCGTTGTCCGAGACCGGGCCGAAGGTGTCCATGGCGACGATGACGCCGACCGTGGTCAGCAGGCCGCAGCCGGCCAGGGCCACCGCGAACAGCGCCACGACCACCGAACCGGACAGCAGGAACGCGCCGTACACCGCGCCGCCGATGACCAGCGCCGTGTAGACCGCCGACTCGAAGCCGACCGAGATACCGGACAGGATCACGGTGGCCGCGCCGGTCAGCGAGGTCTTGCCGACGTCCTTGACCGGCTTGTGCTCGGTACCGGTGAAGTAGCCGGTCAGCCACAGGATGACGCCCGCCAGCACGATGCCGATGATCACCGCGATCGCCGCGATCAGCGCCGGGTTGCCCGAGGTGGACTTGATCGTGTCGGACACGCCGTCCAGCTCGCCGAACGAGCTGGGCAGGTAGACGAACGCCGCCACCGTGCACAGCACGGCCGAGATGACCGCCGAGATGTAGAACGAGCGGTTGATCGCCGACAGGCCGTTCTCACCGGCGCGGGCGCTGGTGATGTAGACGCCGATGACCGCCGTGAGCACGCCGATCGCCGGGACGATCAGCGGGAACAGCAGGCCCTGCGCGCCGAACGCGGCGGTGCCCAGGATCAGCGACGCGACCAGGGTGACCGCGTAGGACTCGAACAGGTCGGCCGCCATGCCGGCGCAGTCGCCCACGTTGTCGCCGACGTTGTCCGCGATGGTCGCGGCGTTGCGCGGGTCGTCCTCGGGGATGTTCTGCTCCACCTTGCCGACGAGGTCCGCGCCGACGTCCGCCGCCTTGGTGAAGATGCCGCCGCCGACCCGCATGAACATCGCGAGCAGCGCCGCGCCGAACCCGAAGCCCTCCAGCACCTTCGGGGCCTGACCGGTGTAGACCAGCACCACCAGCGCCGCGCCGAACAGGCCGAGGCCGACGGTGAACATGCCGACCACACCACCGGTGCGGAAGGCGATGCGCATGGCCTTCTCGCGGCCACCCGTCTCCTTCGCCGCCGCCGCCACGCGCACGTTCGCGCGGGTGGACAGCCACATGCCGAGGTAGCCGATCACGGCGGAGAACGCCGCGCCCACGATGAAGAACAGCGACCTGCCGATGCGTTCCCCGGTGTCCTCAGCGGGGAGCAGGAACAGCAGCGCGAACACGATCACGACGAAGATGCCGAGCGTGCGGAACTGCCGGTTGAGGTAAGCCGCTGCGCCCTCTTGAACCGCCTTGGCGATGTCCTGCATCTTCGCGGTGCCCTGGCCGGCGGCCAGCACCTCCCGAAGAAGCAGGTAACCAACGGCTAGGGCAGCCAGGGCGACCACGGCGACCACGGCGACTAGGCCCTGGTCACCTCCGGAGAGCTCGAGGCCCTCCGCGAGGAATTGCCGGGACATCCGTCCTCCTGGTGAGTGTTCCAAGCCCAACGGCGGGAAGCACCGCGCCGCGACCGGGCCAAGCAGGTGTCGGCCCCGTCACAACGTGACGCATCCCTCATTGGATGCGATAGCGGCGGAGTCTATTCATAGCGCGCAAGCTTCTGACACCGCGTCCCGATCCGTGCACACACCGTTATCCACGCAGGAAGCAACCGTGATGTCGGTGGGGTGTGCGAAGCTGCGCCTTGTGGCGAACCAGGCACGTCGACTGCTCGATCGGGTCCTCGCCGGAGTTCCGGTCGGGGAATCGCCCCTCACGCACACCGCCGACCTGCCGAAACGACCCGCCGACACGGTGGCCTGGCCGTCGTGGGCCGCACCGGACGTGGTAAAGGCGCTGGTGGAACGCGGGGTCTCCGAACCGTGGCGGCACCAGGCCGAAGCGGCGTCGCTGGCGTGGGACGGCCGGCACGTCGTGCTGGCGACCGGCACCGCTTCGGGGAAGTCGTTGGCATACCAATTGCCGGTGTTGTCCGCCGTTCACGGTGATCCGAAGGCAACAGCTCTGTACCTGTCCCCCACGAAGGCTTTGGGCGCGGACCAACTCCGGTCGGTGGAGGCGCTGGGAGTTCCCGGGGTGCGGGCGGCGTCGTTCGACGGGGACACCCCGATGGCGGAACGCGACTGGGTTCGGGCGCACGCCAATTGGGTGTTCACCAACCCCGACATGCTGCACCGGGGTGTGTTGCCGAACCACTCGCGGTGGATCCGGTTCTTCCGCCGGCTTTCGTTCGTCGTGGTGGACGAATGTCACTCTTACCGGGGAGTTTTCGGCTCGCACGTGGCGCTGCTGCTGCGACGGTTGCGGAGGGTGGCGCAGCGGTACGGGGCCGATCCGGTGTTCGTGCTGGCGTCGGCGACCGTGGCGGACCCGGCGACTTCGGCATCCCGCTTGGCCGGGGTGCCGTGCGTGGCGGTGACGGAGGACGGCTCACCCCGGTCGGCGCGGACGGTCGCGCTGTGGGAACCGCCGCTGCTGGAGGAGCTGACCGGCGAGAACGGCGCTCCGGTGCGGCGGTCGGCGGGGGCGGAGACGGCGCGGATCCTGGCGGACCTGGTCATCGAGGGTGCGCGGTCGTTGGCGTTCGTGCGTTCCCGGATCGGGGCGGAGTTGACCGCTATCGGGGCACGGCGGCAGTTGGCGGAGGTGGATCCGGAGCTGGCTTCTCGGGTGGCGGCCTATCGCGGGGGCTACCTGCCGGAGGAGCGGCGGGCGTTGGAGCGCGCGTTGTCGTCCGGTGAGCTGCTCGGGGTGGCGTCCACCAACGCGTTGGAGCTGGGCGTGGACATCGTCGGCTTGGACGCCGTGGTGGTCGCGGGCTTTCCCGGCACCTTGGCGTCGTTCTGGCAGCAGGCGGGACGGGCCGGGCGGACGGGTGACACCGACGCGTTGGTGGTGTTCGTGGCGCGGGACGACCCGTTGGACACCTACCTCGTGCACAACCCGGCGGCGGTGCTGGAGCGGCCCGTCGAGGCGACCGTGTTGGACCCGTCCAACCCGTACGTGCTGGAACCGCACCTGGCCTGCGCGGCGGCGGAACTGCCGTTGACCCCGGACTCGCTGGGGCCGTTCGGCGGCGAGGCGGCGGTGGCGGTGCTGGACGACATGGTCGCCCGGAAGGTGCTGCGGCGTCGGCCGAACGGGTGGTACTGGACGTCCCACGACCGGCCGCACGGCGAGGTCGACATCCGGGGGTCGGGCGGCGAGCAGGTCGTGGTGGTCGAGGGTGATTCGGGCCGGATGCTCGGGACGGTCGACCCCGGCGCGGCGTGCTGGACCGTGCACGACGGTGCCGTGTACCTGCACCAGGGCGAGTCGTACGTGGTGGACCGCTTGGACCTGGAGAGCGGTATCGCCTTGGTGCACGCGGAGAAGCCGGAGTGGTCCACGACCGCCAGGGACACCAAGGACATCACCGTCGTGCGGACGTTGGAGTCGCGGGTCTTCGACGGTGTCACCGTCTGCCTGGGCGAGGTCGAGGTGACCTCGCAGGTGGTCGGTTACCTGCGGAAGCTGCCTTCGGGCCAGGTGATCGACGCGGTGCCGCTGGACATGCCCACGCAGACCCTGCTGACCCGGGCGGTCTGGTACACGGTCGACGCGGACCTGCTGGGTAGTGCGCCGGGGGGCGCCGGACTGGAACCGGCGCGCGTCCCCGGCGCACTACACGCTGCCGAGCACGCGGCGATCGGCCTGCTACCCCTGTTCGCTACGTGCGACCGTTGGGACATCGGCGGTGTGTCGACCGCGCTGCACCAGGACACCGGGGAGGCGACGGTGTTCGTGCACGACGGTCATCCGGGTGGTGCCGGATTCGCCGACCGCGGTTACGCCGCGGTGGTCCCGTGGTTGGCCGCTACGAGGGAGGCCATCGCTGCTTGCACGTGCCCGGCCGGGTGCCCGTCCTGCGTGCAGTCGCCGAAGTGCGGGAACGGCAACGATCCGCTGGACAAGGCGGGCGGGTTGGCCGTGCTGGACGTCGTGCTCGGGGTCGTCGGGGCGAAATCCACGACGTCCGGCACGGCCGAGTCGAAGGGATAGGGACGGTCACCGCCCGGCGTCGCCGTCGCCGTTGCCGGTTCGGCCGGCCGGCGGGGTCCGGGCCGGCCAGCGGGTCTGGGACTGTGGCACCAACCCCAGACCCGCCACTCCAGGACGGTTCCGGCTCGCTCGTCAGGCGCGGTCGGCGGTGAGCAGGCCGTAGTCGGCGGGCGCGTGGACCGCCTCGGTCAGCGCGTCCTGCACCACGCCCGGCTGCGGGAGTTGCCAGGCGCAGATCTGCGGCTTGACCCGCCAGTGCACGACACCGTGCTGGAAGGGGGTCGGCGGCAGCGGCACGTACTCGCCCCTGCCGTAGTGGTGGACGTCGTGCTCGGCGACCCAGTCGGCGCGCAGCGCCTGGCCGGTGGTGACCAGGAACATCCAGCGGCCGGAGGGAGTGGCCACGATGGGCACCGGGATCCCGGTGGCCCGCAGCGCCACAGCGGCCCGCCGGCCGAGGTCGGCGCCGACCTCGATGGCGTCCACGCCGTGCCCCGTGGCCAGCAGGATGCTGTAGGAGCGCCCGGCCCACCAGGTGGCGACCTGCTCGGCCTTGGTGCCGATGCGCTCCTGCCAGTCGCGGTGCACCGGGACGGGGCCGTCCTGCTCGACGCCCTCGCGACCGGCCCACTGCGCACCCGCCGGATAGGTGCCCGGCAGCACAGGCCACCCGTGCCACGCGAGGTTGACCGCCTCCGCGCGCAGCTCGATGCGGAAGGCCCCGCGCCAGCTATCCGACCACTCCATCTTCCGTTCGCCTCCTTGGACCACGACACAGTGTCGGGTGTTTTTCGACACCGCGTCGGTGCCGCCACTTGAACTAACGTCATGGCAGGCACTTCTGGTAACCCCCGGTCGACAACTGGTAGGTACGGAACGGCGAACGCCGTGCGGGCCACCGGCCGACAGAACGCCGGGGTTCCCGATGACCGACCGCCAATCCGCATTGGCGCGGTGTGTGAGTCCGCTCACCGCCGGAAGACGACCGCTCGTCGCGTCCAACGGCAGCACGGGTTCACCCGGACCAGCGCGAGCCCGCGCGCTGGGCGCACCGAACACCAGCACCGGACCACGCACGACGACCCGCGCCTCCACCCCGACGACCTCGCACTCCACCAGCTCGACCCCCATCCGCTCGGCGACGAGCGCCGCCTTCCCGCACGCCACCCACTCCCCGTCGAGCGCGTACGAGGCCGCCCCGACCGCCGCGAGATCAGCCGCAGCCGCCACCCGATGCCGAACGACGACCGCCCGCCCCACCTCGATGCCAACCGCGACAGCCACCAACACCACCGCGACCACCGCCACCCCCAACACCGTCACGCTCCCCCGATCACCCCTCACCCGACCTCCGATCAGCGCTCACCCGGCACCCCCGATCACCCCTCACCCGGCACCTCCCCCATCACTCCTCACCCGCCGCCTCCCCCATCACTCCTCACCCGCCGCCTCCCCCCATCACTCCTCACCCGGCACCTCCCGCCGCACCCGGCTCGACGACGGCGAAGGCCCTGGCCCGCACGTCGATCAACCGCCCGGCCGCCGACACCTCCACCGACGCCGCGTCCCCCTCCTTCCGAACCACGAGCACGGCCCCGCTCGGCGCGATCGCCTGCACCACCGCGCCGACCCGCCCGTCCTCACCACGCGCGACCAGACGAGCGGCCTCCCGCGCCGCGTCGGTGCACCGGATCTGCGCGACGACCGCCATGACGGCCTCCACCCCGAGCACCAACGCGGCCACCAGCCCGCACACCGCCAACGCGGCCTCGACCGTCGCCGCGCCCCGATCGCCACCCGCCACGTGCCGACCACCGGCCACCGCGCCCCGATCGCCACCCCTCACGTGCCGACCACCGGCCGCCGCGTCCCGATCGCCGGTTACCGCGTCCCGGCCGCCGGCCGTCACGTCCCCGCCGTGAAGGCCTTTTGCAGCAACCCCTGCAACAGGCCCATCACCCAGTCGCCCTTCAACACCACCAGCAGCACCGTCGCCAACCCGGCGGCGGCAAGCGTCCCGATGGCGTACTCGGCGGTGGTCATCCCCTTGTCGTTCAACATCTCCCTCTCCTTTGTCTACAGTGGACATTCACCAACTCGCGGTCACCTGCCCGGCCAACCCCAGCACCACGGGCACGACACCCAGGCACAGGAAGGCGGGCAGGAAGCACAGCGCCAACGGACCCGCCACCAGCACCGCGGCCCGTTGCGCCCGAGCCTCGGCCTGGTCGGCGGCACGCGTGCGCAGGTCGGCGGCGAGGTCGGCCACGGCGCCGGCCAACGCCGCACCCGATCGGGCACTGCGCCGTGCCGCGCGGGCCAGCGGCGCGGTGTCGGGGTGGCCCAGTGCCGGCGCCCAGGCCGTCACCGGGTCGGCACCCAGCCGCAGCAGGTCCCCGACGGTGCGCAGGTGCCCGGCGGGTTCGGGCGGGACCCCGGGCAGCACCGCCGCCACGGCCGTCGCCACCGGGAGCCCCGACCGCAGGGCCGCCGCCAGCAGGTCCCAGGCGGTGGGCAGCGCGAACGGGTCCGGCGGTGGCCGGGTCGGCGCCCGGACCCGTCCGGGCCGAGGTCTCAGCCGGGTGATCGGGCTAGGACGGCCGGGGTACAGCAGGAGTGCCACGGCCAGCAGCAGGAACGTCACGCCGTCACCTCCTTGGTGAGGTGCGCGCTCCACCGCAGTCCGGCACACACCAGCGCCACACCGACGACCAGCAGCCCCTGGCCGAGCCCGCTGCCGGTCAGGACGCCCAACGGGTGCGAGCCGGTCAGCTCACCCAGCAGGACGCCGAGCACGGGCAACGCCGCCAACACCGCCGCACTCGCGCGCGGACCGGCCATCCGGGCGTGCACGTGACGCACGAACCCGGCCCGTCGCCGGAGGTCGTCGCGCACGGCCTCCAGGACGTCGGCGAGCGGCACCCCGTGGTCACCGGACAACCGCCACGCCCGCGCGAGTTGCCGAACCCCGACGTGCGCACTCTCGTTGTCCGCTAACGCTTTCTCGACGTCACCACCACGCCGGGCCGTGGCCGCGACGGTCGCGAACACCTCCGCCGCCGGCGGCTCGGCGTCCTCGGCCGCCCCGAGTGCCGCCCGCGCCGGGTCGGCCCCCGACCGCAACTCGGCCACGAACGCCGCCAACCCTTCGGCGATCGCCTGCCGGGCCGCCCGTTCCACCCGCTCCTTCCGCCGATCGACGTGCAACCGCCACAGAGTCAGCCCGAGCAACGCCCCGGCCAGGACACCACCGATGCCGAGCAGCAACCCGACCACCGCCCCGAGCCCCACCGCGACCGGCCCACGCACTACTCGCGGAACCCACCGCCGGACTTCCAGCGGCAGTTGGCGCGGAAGATCCGTTGAGCTCCAGCGGATCGGCGACCCACGCCGTCCTTTCCCGGACCGGCCGTCGCCGGCCAGGTCCGCCGGGCGTCCCCGGCACAGGGCGCGGAGTCGGCGGCGGGCTGTCGGAGGCGGCGCGGCCAGGAGGGCCAGGGCGATCAAGAACAAGGTCATGGCCAGCCCACCAATCCCCTGAGCCCGACGCCCGCCGGGTGCCAGCCCTCGCCCAGCCGCCAGGCCGGCCGGACCTCCAGCACGTCGTGCTTGCGCTCGAACACCCCGATCTCGGCCAGCCGCCGGGTGCCGTCCGCGTCGCGCCGCATGTGCAGCACGACCTTCACCGCGGCCGCGACCTGGCTGTGCGCGGCCCGCCGGTCCAGGCCGCCCAAGGCCGCCAACGCCTCCAGCCGCGCGGGCACCTCGGCGGGCGAGTTCGCGTGCAGGGTCCCCGCGCCACCGTCGTGACCGGTGTTGAAGGCGGTGAGCAGGTCCACCACCTCCGCGCCGCGCACCTCGCCGACCACGATCCGGTCCGGCCGCATCCGCAGCGCCTGCCGGACCAGGTCCCGCACCGTGACCCGGCCCGCGCCCTCGACGTTCGCGCCGCGCGCCAGCAGCCGCACGAACTGCGGGTGGTCCGGCTCCAGCTCACCGGCGTCCTCGACGCACACGATCCGCTGGTCGTGCGGCACGCAGCCGAGCAGAGCCGCGAGCAGGGTCGTCTTGCCCGACCCGGTGCCGCCGACCACCAGGAACGCCAGCCGCGCCCGCACCACCGCCCGCAGCACCTCGGCCGTGGCCGCGTCGAACGTCCCGCGCTCGCCCAACGCCGCCAGGTCGTGGCTGGCCGGTCGCAGCACGCGCAGCGACAGGCATGTGGACGGCACTATCGGCGGCAAGACCGCGTGCAGCCGCACCGCTCCCGGCAGCCAGCCGTCGACGTACGGCACGGCGTCATCCAACCGCCGCCCGGCCACCACGGCGAGCCGCTGCGCCAACCTCCGCACGGCTGTCTCGTCGGTGAACGTCACGTCCGTCCGCCGCAGCCCGCCTGTCCCGTCCACCCACACCTGGTCCGGTGCCGTGACCAGCACGTCGGTCGTCCCGGGGTCGCGCAGCAACGGCTCCAGCACGCCGGCCCCGACGAACTCGCGCCGCAGCGCCGTCAACGCCCGCTGGACGTCCTCGTCGCTGACGACACCGCCGGCCTCGCCCCGGACCGCGGCGGCGACGGACGCCGACGACAACTCCGCGCGCCCATCGGCCAACCGCTGCCGGACCCGCTCCACGAGGTCGCTCATCACCCACCCCCGACTTCGGAGAAGGCTCGGACGTCCTTGTGCCGCAACGGACTCGCGTCCAAGGCCGCCAGGATCTCGCGCGCCGCCTTCGCCAGGGGCCCGCGTGTCCGCACCGGGAAGCGGCCCTGGTCCAGGGCTGTGGACAGGCGCGGCTCGGAGCGCATGGTCGTGAGCAGCGGCACGCCCACCGCCTCCGCCACCTCCGCCGGGCGGATGCCGCCCGGCGCGGGCGTGCGGACCACCGCGTGCAGGCTCACCCCGCGTTCCACGACCTGGTCGGCGACCCGCCTGGCCGCCGCGCACGCGCGCACCTCCGCCGGCACGACCAGGACCGCCAGGTCGGCGCGGTCGAGGGCCGCGCGGGCCGCGGGCGGCAGTTGGCGCGGGACGTCGCAGACCACGGTCTCCCCGGACCGACGCCCCGCCTCGACCACGGCGGCCACCGCCTGCGGTGCCGGCCCGGGACCGTTCCGGGAACAGGACAAGAAGGACAACGTGCCGCCCGCACGGGTCAGCCCCGGCAAGGCTGTGCGCAGCGCCGACGCGGGCACCCGGCCCCCGCTCAACGCCACATCGGGCCAGCGCACGCCCGACTCCGACTCCGCTCCCAGCGCCAGGTCCAGCCCGCCGCCCAGCGGGTCGCAGTCCACCAGCAGCGCCCGGCCGCTCCGGTGCAGCACCGCCTGCCCCACGGCGGTGGCCAGCACCGACGCGCCCGCGCCGCCGCAGCCGCCGAGCACGGCCAGCACCCGCCCACCGTCCAGCGGTGTCTCGACCAGGTCCGCGAGGGCCGTGCGCAACGCGTCCGGCCCGACGGACACGTCGATCACCCGTTCCACGCCCAACTCGACCGCGCACGGCCAGACCGCGGCGTCGGGCGGTCCGTTCGACGCCAGGAGCACCCCCGGCCGTCTCGGCAGCGCCGCGAAGGCGCACGCCCGCGCGCCCTCCGGGTCCAGGACCACCGCCGGCGCGGTGTGCCAGTGCCCGCGCAGCGCCGACACGTCGGCCACCCGCTCCACCTCGCACCCCGCCACGGCGGCGGCCTGCAACACCTCGTCCAGCAATTCCGGCTCGGCCACCAGGGCCACCACCCGCTCCACAGCTCCTCCTCGGTCCGGCTCGGGTCCGCACTGGCGTCCACGCTCCCGACCGGTGAGCAAGGCCACAACGCCGG
Source organism: Saccharothrix variisporea (assembly GCF_003634995.1). GTDB lineage: Bacteria > Actinomycetota > Actinomycetes > Mycobacteriales > Pseudonocardiaceae > Actinosynnema > Actinosynnema variisporeum. The sequence continues at coordinate 4,973,064 of NZ_RBXR01000001.1, forward strand.
TTGCTCGATCTGTGGACAACTCGAGGCCTGTGGACAACTCCGAAGCCGCACGGTTGCGGATTGGGAGCCGGCGAAAAGAAGGCGCGCGTGAAGGCGCGGACAACGCCCGGAACAGGGCAGAGGTATGGCGGGAGGAATCTTCGAACCGACCCCGGACATGGGACGACCCCCGCCAGGGGGGAGGGACGGGGGTCGTCGATGGTTCAGTCCCGGGGGGTCGGACTGAACCCGTCCGGTCGCGCCGGACCCGTCTACTGTATCCCCACGGGACAGGGTCTTGCGTGTCTTCCGTTAGAGGGACACGAGAATTTCGGTAGACCGCCACCACGTCAGGTTCGTAAAGCGGCGAATTATGGCTGCCGACCACCCCGTCGGAACCGCCCTTAAGCTGGTGCCGTGACCGAGCACGCCACCGAAGGCAGCCGAGTCGCCGCGTTCTTCGACCTGGACAAGACGGTCATCGCCAAGTCGAGCACGTTGGCGTTCAGCCGACCCTTCTTCCAAGAGGGTTTGATCAACCGGCGTGCGGTGCTGAAGAGCGCCTACGCGCAGTTCGTCTTCATGCTGGCCGGCGCCGACGCCGACCAGATGGACCGGATGCGCTCGCACATCACCGCGCTGTGCGCGGGCTGGGACGTCGAGCAGGTTCGCTCGATCGTGGACGAAACTCTGCACGACATCGTCGACCCGTTGGTCTACAAGGAAGCCACGCAGCTCATCAGCGACCACAAGAGCGAAGGCCACGACGTGGTCGTCGTCTCCGCGTCCGGCGAGGAACTGGTGGCGCCTATCTCCACGATGGTCGGCGCGACGCACAGCGTGGGCACCCGGATGGTCGTCACGGACGGCCGCTACTCGGGTGACGTCGACTTCTACTGCGCGGGAGAGAACAAGGCGGTCGCCGCCAAGCAGCTCGCCGAGGAGCACGACTACGACCTCACCCGCTGCTACGCGTACTCGGACTCGATCACCGACCTCCCGTTGCTGGAGGCCGTGGGCCACCCGACCGTGGTCAACCCGGACCGTGCGCTGCGCAAGGTCGCCGCCCAGCGCGGCTGGCCCGTTCTGACCTTCTCCGACCCCGTGTCGCTGCGCGCCCGCATTCCCCGCCCCTCGGGTACCGCGGTCGCCGTGACCGCGATCGGGTTGGGCGCGGCGACGGCTGCGGGCGTGGCCTGGTACGGGCTGCGCCGGCGTCGTCGGAGCTGATTCACCCCCGAGTGCCCCGGACAGCGGTACCGACCATGGTGTCCGCTTCGAAAACGGTGTCAGACAAGAAGATCCGCTACTTTCGGTGGCTTGACCGGTGCACCCCATCGAGCCCTTGATGTGACGGCGCACACGGATTACAAAGGAAGTGCGGACCTCGGGTCGGCCAGGGACGGAGCAGAGGAGAAGCACCGTTCACCCCGACAGGGCTCCGTGCGCGGACTTCGAGCACCCACGCGCAGCACGCCGCGGGAGGCTTGTCGTCTAGGGCCTGCGTACCGGGACGCCGGACGCCGAGGCCAGGGTTGTACGACACGAGTTGCACGCTTGGTAACTCGAAAGCCCGCGCCGCCGGCCGTGGCCTCTCCTCCGGGAGGGGCCACGGCCTGTTTCTGCGCCAGAAACCCCCGATCGAGTGACTCGCCCGGGGCCGGTTTTTGTCGGTGCTCCTCCGCATCATGGCCACGCAGCGCAACCCGTTGACCCGTCCCTGTGACGTGAGTAACTTTCCGCATGCGTCCACCTGTTGGTGGAGAATTGCCAGATGGGGAGGCCACCGTGCTCCGACCGCTCGCGCTCGCCGCCCTGGCGGCGGCGTCCCTCGTCGTGCCGCCGGCGACCGCCGACCCGGTCCAGGCGCAGTCCGTCGGCGCGCTCCTGCGCGGGCTGACCCTGGAGCAGAAGGTGGGCCAGCTGTTCGTCACCCACCTCAACGGCCAGGCCCCCGACGAGGCGCACCCCAACAACCAGAAGGACTTCGGCGTCGACACCCCCGCCGAGGTGGTCGCGAAGTACCAGCCCGGCGGCGTCATCTACTTCAACAACTCCAGCCGCGACAACATCGACACCCCGCGCCAGATCGCCCACCTCTCCAACGGCCTCCAGCGCGCGAGCCGCATCCCGCTGGCCATCGCCACCGACCAGGAGATGGGCATCGTCACCCGCATCGGCGCGCCCGCCACCCAGTTCCCCGGCAACATGGCGCTCGGCGCGGGCCGCAGCGCCGCCGACGCCGAACGGGCCGCCGCCATCACCGCGCGCGAACTGCGCGCGATGGGCGTGAACCAGAACTTCGCGCCGGACGCGGACGTGAACTCCAACCCGGCCAACCCGGTGATCGGGGTGCGCTCCTACTCCGGCGACCCGGCGCTGGCCGCCGAACTCGCCGCCGCCCAGGTCCGCGGCTACCAGCAGCGGTTCCTGTCCCGCCACGGCGTCGCCGCCACGGCCAAGCACTTCCCCGGCCACGGCGACACGGATGAAGACAGCCACACCACCCTGCCGAAGGTCGACCGGACGGTCGAGCAGTGGCGGCAGTTGGACGCGCCGCCGTTCAAGGCCGCCGTCGAGGCGGGCATCGACTCGATCATGACCGCCCACATCAAGGTGCCGAAGATCGACCCGTCCGGTGAGCCGGCCACCCTGTCCAAGCCCGCGCTCGACCTGCTGCGCCGCGAACTGGGCTACGACGGTGTGATCATCACCGACTCGCTCCAGATGGCGGGCGTGCGGCAGCTGCACCCCGACGCGGAGATCCCCGTGCTGGCGCTGAAGGCGGGCGTCGACCAGCTGCTGATGCCGATGAACCTGGGCGTCGCGGTGGAGAGCGTGCTCGCCGCCGTCCGCAGCGGTGAGCTGACCGAGGAGCGCATCGACCAGAGCGTGCTGCGCATCCTGCGCATGAAGTTCCTGCGCGGCATCCTCACCGGTCCGCTCGTCGACGAGGACAAGGTGGACACGGCGGTCGGCACACCCGAGCACCTGGCCGCAGCGCAGGCGATCACCGACCGCACGGTCACCGCCGTGCGCAACCGGGACCTGCCGCTGGCCGCCAAGCCGGCCGCCGCGCTGGTCACGGGCTGGGGCGAGACCACCACCCGCACCCTCGCCGGGTTCCTCGGCGGCACCGCCCTGCCCACCGGCAGCGCGCCCACGGAGACACAGATCGCCGCCGCCGTGCAGGCTGCGGGCAGTGCCGACCTCGTCGTGGTGCTGACCAACGCCCTGTCCCGGCAGCCCGCGCAGCAGGCGCTGGTGACCAGGTTGCTGGCCACCGGCAAGACCGTGGTGGCGGTGGCCGTGCAGAACCCGTACGACGTGGCCTACACCGCCGCGCCGAACTGGCTGGCCACCTACTCCTACAGCGCGGTGTCCATGGCGGCGCTGGCGCGCGTGATCACCGGCGAGGTGCGGCCGGCGGGCAAGCTGCCGGTGGCCGTGCCAGGTCCGACGTCGTACCCGTTCGGCCACGGCCTGGGCTGGTGAGGGCGGTGCGACGCAGGCAGTTGCTGATCGGGGGCGCGCTGGCGGTGCCCGTGCTGGCCACGGCCGCCCCGGCGGTCGCGGACCGGAAGCTCGCCACCGGCGCCGAACTGGCGGCGGAGGACGGGTGGCGGGTCCTCGCGGGCCGCAAGGTCGGCGTGGTCACCAACCCGACCGGTGTGCTGCGGGACCAGACGCACGTCGTGGACTCGATGGTCGCCGCCGGTCAGACGCCGGTCGCCGCGTTCGGCCCGGAGCACGGGTTCCGCGGCACCGCGCAGGCCGGTGGGTCCGAGGGCGACTTCCTGGACCCGCGCACGGGTGTGCCGGTGTACGACGCGTACGGGGTCAACGCCACGAAGCTCGCCGGGATGTTCGCCAAGGCGGGCGTCGACACGGTCGTGTTCGACATCGCCGACGTGGGCGCGCGGTTCTACACCTACATCTGGACCATGTACACGGCGATGCAGGCCGCGGCGGCGACCGGCGCCGAGTTCCTGGTGCTGGACCGGCCCAACCCGGTCGGCGGCTGGGCGCGTGGGCCGCAGCTCGACCCGGCGTACGCGACCGGGGTCGGCAAGAAGCCGATCGTGCAGCAGCACGGCATGACGGTCGGTGAGCTGGCGGCGTTCTTCAACGGGGAGTTCCTGCCGTCCGACGGCGGGCAGGTGTCGCTGCGGACCGCGTGGGTGAAGGGGTGGAAGCGGGACCTGCTGGACACGGGGCTCCCGTGGGTGCCGCCGAGCCCGAACATGCCGACCCGCGACACCGCGCTGGTCTACCCCGGGACGTGCCTGTTCGAGGGGACGGTGCTGTCCGAGGGGCGCGGCACCACCCGACCGTTCGAGACGGTGGGCGCGCCCGGCATCGACTGGCGGTGGGCCGAGGACCTCAACGCGCTGGGCCTGCCGGGGGTGCGGTTCCGGGAGTCGCACTTCACGCCCACGTTCAACAAGTTCGTCGGGAAGGCGTGCGGCGGGGTGGCGCTGCACGTGACGTCACCGGGCGAGTTCGACGCGATCCGGGCGGCGGTGGCCATGATCGTCACCGCGAAGACCCGGTACCCCGACGTGTTCGCGTGGCGGCCGGACAACTGGATCGACAAGCTCACCGGCTCGGACCGCCTGCGCCGGATGGTCGACGCGGGCGCGGGCACCGACGAGGTGGTCGGCGCGTGGTCCGCCGAGCTGGCCGACTTCACCCGCCTCCGCCGACCGTACCTCCACTACCGGTGAGGGGACCCACGATGCGCACCCTGCTGACCGCCCTGCTGGCCGTCGCTCTGGCCGCGGCCCCGCTCGCCACCGCCCACGCCGACCCCGCCGACGACCAAGCCACCAACGACCAGGCCGTCGACGACCGGACCTTCGACGACGCCGCGGTCGACGCCCAGGGGCTGCGGGGCCGGTTCGACGTGCCGCGGCACGGCTGGGCGAACGACGTGCTGCGATCGGGTACACCGGAGCGTGTGGGACTGGATCCGGCTCCGATCAGGGCCGCCCTCGACCAGGTCGAGCGCTACACCACGCCCGACGCGACCGGGCACCCGCTGTTCTCCGGCGCGGTGACGTTGCTGGCGCACGACGGCGTGGTGGTGACGCACGAGACCGCCGGGTGGGCGGTCCGGTACGCCGACGCCGCCGGGACGGAGCTGCCCGAGGCCGGTCGGGTGCCGATGACACCCGACACGATCTTCGACCTCGCCTCGATCTCGAAGCTGTTCACCTCGATCGTGGTGATGCGCCTGCACGAGCGCGGCGCGTTCGAGCTGGACGCACCGGTCGCCCGCTACCTGCCGGAGTTCGGCGTCAACGGCAAGGACGTCATCACGGTCCGCCAGCTGCTCACCCACACCTCCGGGCTGGAACCGTGGCTGCCGCTGTGGTCGCGCTACCCGGACATCCCGTCGCGCGTCAAAGCCGTGATGGACGTGGCCCCGAAGAACAAGCCCGGAACCGTCTACACCTACTCCGACCTCAACCTCATCACCCTCGGCGTCCTCGCCGAGCGGCTGAGCGGTGAGAAGCTCGACGTGCTGGTGCGGGAGGGCATCACCGACCCGCTCGGTCTGGTCGACACCGGGTACAACCCGCCGGCGGCCAAGCTGGACCGGATCGCGGCCACCGAGTTCCAGACCGGGCGCGGGCTCGTGCGCGGTGTCGTGCACGACGAGAACGCCTGGTCGCTGGGCGGCGTCGCCGGGCACGCGGGCGTGTTCTCCACCGCGCGGGAGCTGGCGACACTCGGCCAGACGATCCTGGACGGCGGCCGGTACGGGTCCGCCCGCATCCTCCGGCCCGACACGGTCCGGCTGATGCTCACCGACTTCAACCCCGGCTTCCCGGGCAACGCGCACGGCCTCGGCTTCGAGCTCGACCAGCGCTGGTACATGGGCGCGCTCACGTCGCCCAAGACCGCCGGCCACACCGGCTTCACCGGGACGAGCCTGGTCCTGGACCCGCTGTCGAACTCGATCGCGGTCCTGCTGACCAACCGCGTCCACCCGACCCGCAACTGGGGGTCGATCAACCCGGCTCGCCGCGTCGTCGCCAACGGGCTGGCGCAAGCCCTGGCCGTGCAGCCGCGCCGCGGGCCGACGAGCTGGACACCCACCACAACCGGCGGGACGCTGACCACACCGGACCTCCGAACATCCGGCGGTCGGCACACGGTGTCGTTCAGTGCCTTTGTCGACTTGGATCCTTCGGACAAGGTCGTGCTGGAGTCGAGCAACGACGGCACGTCGTGGAGCGACCTGAAGACGTTGACGGGGTACGGCGACCGTCGCTGGCAGCGCGTGGAGCTGGAGACCACACCGGCCAAGCTCTACCGGTGGCGGTACGTGAAGGGCTCCGGCTACGGCGGGCGCGGTGCGTTCGTCGACGCCATCCGGATCGCGGACGACCGTGGGCTGCTGGTGGACGGCGAACAGGACGGGTTGCGCGCGGAGGGGTGGCGCTCGGCGAACCGCTAGCTCGGCGTGACCGCGAGGTCCGCCGGCCGCGGTGGGCGAGCCGTCCGGGTGTCGGGCGAGCCGCTGGTGGGGTCGTGGGGTGACCAACGACGTCCAACGGTGGCGTTCGGCCAACCGCCAGTGGGCTTTCGGCGCAATCTCGACGTCCACCGGGTGGCATTCCGTCACGGTTGGGGTGACGGGGTGCCACCCTCCGTTGATTTTCGGTTGGACGGTTAGTAAGTTTCCCACGTGTCCACCGAAAGCACCGACGCCAGTCCCCTCGTCCGGATCCGGTCACTGCTCCCCGGCCTCGCCCGCGCCGAGCAGCGGGTGGCGAAGGTCGTGCTGGACAACCCCGCGACCGTCGCCCACCGCAGCATCACCGAGGTCGCCGAGGCCGCCGGCACCAGCGAGACGACGGTGACCCGGTTCTGCAAGGCCATCGGCGTCGGCGGTTACCCGGAGCTGCGCATCGCGCTGGCCGCCGACACCGCACGCACCGCCGCCCGCACCGACCGGGACCTCGGCGGCGACATCGGTCCCGGCGACGACCTGCGCCAGGTCGTCGGCAAGGTCGCCTTCGCCGACGCCCGCGCGGTCGAGGAGACCGCCGAGCAGCTCAACGTCGAGACCCTCCAGGCCGTGGTCGAGGCGGTCGCCGGGGCGGGACGGGTGGACGTCTACGGGTTCGGCGCCAGCGCGTTCGTCGCGTTCGACCTGCAGCAGAAGCTGCACCGGATCGGCCGCACGTGCTTCGCCTGGAACGACACCCACATCGCGCTCACCTCCGCCGCGGTCCTGAGCGGCAACGACGTCGCCGTGGGCATCTCGCACACCGGGTCCACCGCCGAGACCGTCGAGGCGCTCCGGGTCGCGAAGGAGCACGGCGCGACCACGGTGGCGCTGACGAACTTCCCCCGCTCGCCGATCACCGAGGTCGCCGACCACGTCCTGACCACCGCCGCCCGCGAGACCACGTTCCGCTCGGGTGCGATGGCCAGCCGGATCGCGCAGCTCACGGTCATCGACTGCCTGTTCATCGGGGTCGCCCAGAAGCACGTCGACACCGCCAAGACCGCGCTGGAGGCCACCTACGACGCGGTGTCGGGGCACCGCCTGGGCGCCCGGCCGGACGGCAGGCGGCGCCGGGAGACCGGTAAATGACCCCGCGCCGGCAGGGGGTCGCGGTCCGGGTGGACTCGCCGACGGAGACGCGCAACCCGCGGACGCTCGACATCGACGTGCTGTCCACGCTGGACGTGCTGCGGCTGATCAACGCCGAGGACCACCGCGTGCCGGACGCGGTCGAGGCCGTGCTGCCGGAGCTGGCGCAGGCCGCCGACCTCGCGGTGAACGCGCTGCGCGCCGGTCACCGCGTGCACTACGTGGGCGCGGGCACGTCCGGGCGGCTGGCCACGCTGGACGCCGCCGAGATCGTGCCGACGTTCAACGCGCCGCCCGACTGGTTCGTCGCCCACCACGCCGGCGGCCCGGAAGCGCTGGTCAAGGCGGTGGAGGACGTCGAGGACGAGGCCGCCGGCGGTGCCGCGCAGATCCGCAGGCACGCGACCGCGGGCGACGTGGTGCTGGGGGTCACCGCCTCCGGCCGGACTCCGTTCGTGGTGGCCGCCCTCAACGAGGCCCGCAACCTGGGCGCCCGCACGGTCCTGGTCTCCAACAACCCGAGCGCGCCGCGCGTGGACGTGGACGTCCTGATCACCGTCGACACCGGTCCGGAGGCGATCGCCGGGTCCACCCGGATGAAGGCGGGCACCTCGCAGAAGCTGGTGCTCACCTCGTTCTCCACGGCGGTGATGGTCCGGCTGGGGCGCACGTACTCGAACCTGATGGTGTCGATGCGGGCCACGAACGCCAAGCTGCGCGGCCGGACGGTGCGCATCCTGCGCGAGGCGACCGGGCTGGCCGAGAACGAGTGCACGACGGCGCTGGCGGACGCGGGCGGCGACCTGAAGGTGGCGCTGGTGCACCTGCTGTCCGGCGTGCCGATCGCCCAGGCCGCCGAGGCGTTGGAGACCGCGCAGGGCTACGTCCGCCAGGCGTTGGCGCTGCTCACGGGACGCTAGGCGTTGGCGCTGCGCACCGGGTGCTAGGCACCGGCAGGCAGGGCGTTGACGCTGCTCACCGGGCGCTCGGCGGCTGGCAAGTCACCGGGCGCTCGGCGGCCGGCAAGTCACCGGGCGCCAGGCGCGGCCGCAAGCGTTTGCGCGCTTGGGGCGCGGCCTCCGGCCCCCGTCTCCATGATCGCATGGGGGACCGACAACGCCGGGCGTGGCGGCTGGGGAGGAGGTCAGGCGGAGATGGGGCGCCATGGGATCGGGGTGGACAGGACCATCGCCGAGGACGTTTCGCCGTAGCCCGAGAGGCGGACGAGCAGGCGTTCCAGTTCGGTGATCGACGTCGTCACGACCTTGACCACCGAGCAGATGTCCCCTGTCAGGCGCAGGACTTCGACGACCTCGGGGCAGTCGTCCAGCAGTTCCGGGTGGACGGTGATGCACCGCGGCCCGTAGCACTTCATGCGGACCAGGGCCACGACGGTTCGGCCTACCGCCGTGGGGTCGACGGTTGCCCGGTAGCCGGTGATCACCCCCGCGTTCTCCAGTCGGCGCACGCGTTGGGCCACGGTTGGCGGCGACACGTGCACGCGGCGGGCCAGTTCGTTGTACGACAGCCGTGCGTCCTCCTGGAGTGCTTCCAGGAGTGCCCAGTCGACGCGGTCCAGGTCGATGCTCACGTCCGTAAACCTAGACCGCGAAATGGCTTGCGACTACAAGAAGAATCCGCGTAACAGCTGGTCAACGGCCATTCAGATCACCCATTCGGGCAGCCATCATGAACGGCATGGACTGCCCGGTCGCACCCAAACTGGACTTCGGCGGCACGACGCCCTACGAGGACTACGTGCACGCCTCCGTGCTGCACTCGCTGCAACAGCAGTGGTCCAAGGACCCGCGCGAGATGTCGTTCCTGGTGATCACCCAGGTCATGGAGCTGTACTTCGGCCTGCTCTGCTTCGAGTGGCGGCAGGCGCAGAAGGAGCTGCGGGCCGACGACCTGCGGGCCGCCGTGCGCACCCTGCACCGCAGTGACCTGCACATGCAGGCGCTCAACGCGGCGTGGCGGCCGATCGCCCGGATGACCCCCGGCGAGTTCAACGCCTTCCGGGACGCCCTCGGTGAGGGGTCGGGCTTCCAGTCCGGCCGCTACCGCGAGGTGGAGTTCCTGCTCGGCGAGAAGTCCCGCTCGATGCTCGTCCCGCACCGCGCGGTGCCCGCCCAGCACGACGCGCTGGAGGCGCTGCTGGCCGAACCGAGCCTGTACGACGACGTCCTCGCCGCCCTGCACCGCCAGGGCCTGGCGATCCCCGACGAGGTGCTCCACCGCGACTTCAGCGAGCCCTACCAGCCCAACGCCGACGTCGAGCGGGTGTGGACCGAGATCTACCGGTCCGGGTCGCGGGACCTCCTCGAACTCGGCGAGGCGCTGACCGACATCGCCGAGGAGTTCGCCCGCTGGCGCTACGACCACCTGCTGGCCACCCGCCGGTCCATGGGCTCGAAGGTCGGCACCGGCGGCTCGGCGGGGGTTGCGTGGCTGGAGAAGCGCACGCAACGCTCCATCTTCCCGGAACTGTGGACCGCGAGGAGCTACGTGTGAACCGAGACCCCTTGGCGCATGTGCGCGACCTGTTCGACCTGGACGACGACGTCGTCTACCTCGACGGCAACTCGCTCGGCGCACCGCCCAAGAACGTCGCCGAGCGCGTTCAGGAGGTCGTCAAGCACCAGTGGGGCTCGCGGCTCATCCGCAGCTGGTCGGAAGGCTGGTGGGAGGCCCCGGAACGGGTCGGCAACCGGGTCGGGCGGCTGGTCGGCGCGGCGGCCGGGCAGGTCGTCGTGTGCGACTCGACCAGCGTGAACCTGTTCAAGGCGCTGATGGCGGCGGTCCGCAGCACCGACCGGTCCGAGATCGTCGTGGACGCCGGCACGTTCCCCACCGACGGCTACATCGCGCAGTCCGTGGCCGAGCTGACCGGCCTGGCCCTGCGCCCGGCCGACCCGGACCGCCTGGACCTGCGCGACACCACGGCGGCCGTGCTGCTCAACCACGTCGACTACCGCACCGGGCGGCTGCTGGACATGGCGGCGCTGACCGAGCAGGCGCACGCGGTGGGCGCGAAGGTCGTCTGGGACCTGTGCCACAGCGCCGGCGTGCTGCCGATCGAGCTGGACGCGCTGGGCGTGGACCTCGCCGTGGGCTGCACCTACAAGTTCCTCAACGGCGGCCCCGGCTCGCCGGCGTTCATCTACGTGCCGACCAGGGCGCAGCAGGGCTTCCACCAGCCGCTGACCGGGTGGACCGGCCACCAGGTGCCGTTCGCGATGCAGCCGGACTACACGCCCGACCCCGGCGTGTCCCGGGCGCGGGTCGGCACGCCGGACATCCTGTCCATGCTGGCCCTCGACGCGGCGCTGGACGTCTGGGACCAGGTGGACCTGCAGGACGTCCGGGCCAAGGGCCTCGCGCTCACCGGGCACTTCATGGACCTGGTCCGCGACCTGCCCGGCATCGAGGTCCTGACACCCGCGGACGAGTGGCGCGGCCACCAAGTGTCCCTGCGGCACGTCAGGGCCGGCGCGCTGATGGACGCGCTGATCGAGCGGAACATCATCGGCGACTTCCGCGCGCCCGACGTGCTCCGCTTCGGCTTCGCCCCGCTCTACAACACCTTCGAGGACGCCGACCGCGCGGCGACCACCCTCAAGGAGCTGCTCTAGGAACTGGCGGCGTCCGCGATGCTCCTAGCCTCGCGGGCGCCGGCCTCCAAGGCCGCGCACCAGAACGTGATCCACTGCGCCACGCCCTCGGGCTCGCCGGTGGAGAACCCGTGCAGGGCCGCCGCGTACTCGTCCTGCCGCCGCAGGCAGTGCACCTCCGGCACGCCCAGCGACTTCGGGTCCAAGCCCGTGGCGATCGAGGTCAGGCGTGAAGCGGCCCGCGCGACGACTCCGTTGGCCGTGGGGAACGGGGCCAGCGACATCAGCTCGCCGTGCACCACCGCGACCACCAGCGGGCCGGCCACGGAGGTTCCGCCCGTCACCAGGGAAGCCAGCAGGTCCAAGCGCTCCGACACGCCCGGCGCGACCCGCGGACGCCCCAGCTCGGCACCCAGGTCCGCCCCCGCCAGGACGTGCAGCTTCGCCAACGCCTGCAACGGCGCGCGCTGCCACGTCGGCAGGATGGTGCCCAGCGACTCGGCGACCCGCAGCGCCCCCGCCAGCACCGGGTCGGACACCGACCCGTCCGCCGGGATCTGGGTCGGCCCGCCGTCCAGCGCGGCCGACGCGCGGGCGGCGCGCACGGAGGCCTCGGCGGCGGTGGTCGCCCAACCGCGCAGGTTGACGCGGTGGCGGTGCACCTGGAAGACGGCGTCGCGGGCGGTCTGGACGGCCTCGGGCACGCCGGGCAGGTCCAGCAGCGGGGCGAGCGGATCGGTCACGCGGAGAGACACTACTCGCCGGTAAGTGGCTATCTGAAAACGCTGCAAATTGGCCATTCAAAGTAGCCATTGAAGCGCTTAACGTCCTCACCATGACCTGGTACGACCGCCCCACGCTGACCGGCGAGCACGTCCGCCTCGAACCGCTCGGCCCACACCACGCCGAAGGCCTGCTGGAAGCCGGCAAGGACCCGGAGATCTGGCGCTGGCTCAGCGTCCGCCAACCGCGGAGCCTTCAGGAGGCCCAGGACATGGTCGCCGCCATCCTGGACGACCCGAACCGGCGCGCCTGGGCGCAGATCGACCCGCACACCGAGGAGGTCGCCGGCACCACCTCGTACTACGAGATCGACCCCAAGCACCGCGGCCTCTACATCGGCTACACGTGGATCGGCGCGCGCTGGCAGCGCACCGCGCTCAACCGCAACGCCAAGCTCCTGCTCCTGACCAGGGCTTTCGAGGACCTGGGCGCCCACCGCGTCGGCTGGCACACCGACGCCCGCAACGAGCGGTCGCAGCGGGCGATCGAACGGCTCGGCGCCACGCGCGAGGGCGTCCTCCGCGTCCACCGGGTCCGTCCGGACGGCACTCTGCGCGACACCGTCGTCTACTCGATGACCGCCGAGGAGTGGCCGGCCGCGAAGGCCCGCTTGAGCGCGTGACGCGGGTCACGGGTGGTGCCGCTGGTCGCAAGGCATGTGTCGTTCGGCGGATAAACCGTGGTCAGCGGACCGACTGCGGGTTACACAGTTGCCAACAGGTTTCGAACCCGTCGAAATTGGTCTGAACCTTTTGGGTGCGCAGTGAGCTGAATCGCACTACCTTTCAGTGCGCACCCCTCGGATTCAGGAGGTCCGCCCACCATGACCCAGCCGCAAGCCCAGGGACCCGCCCTGGACAACCTGCTGACGGAGAACCGGACGTTCCCGCCCAGCCCGGAGTTCGCGGCGCAGGCGAACGCCACCGCCGAGCTGTACGAGGAGGCGAAGGCCGACCGCGAGGCGTTCTGGGCGAAGCAGGCGGAGCGGCTGAGCTGGGACACCAAGTGGACCCAGGTGCTGGACTGGTCGAACGCGCCCTACGCGAAGTGGTTCGTCGGCGGCAAGCTCAACGTCGCCTACAACTGCGTGGACCGGCACGTCGAGTCCGGCCACGGCGACCAGGTCGCCATCCACTGGGAGGGCGAGCCCGGCGACAGCCGCGCCATCACCTACGCCGAGCTCCAGCGCGAGGTGTCCAAGGCGGCCAACGCGCTGACCGAGCTGGGCGTGGGCGCCGAGGACCGGGTCGCCATCTACATGCCGATGGTGCCCGAGGCGATCTTCTCGATGCTCGCGTGCGCCCGCCTGGGCGCGCTGCACAGCGTCGTGTTCGGCGGCTTCTCCGCCGAGGCGCTGCGCACCCGCATCGAGGACTCGCAGGCCAAGCTGGTGATCACCACCGACGGCCAGTACCGCCGCGGCAACCCGGCCGCGCTCAAGCCCGCCGTGGACGAGGCCGTCGCCAACGCCAAGAGCGTCGAGCACGTCCTGGTGGTCAAGCGCACCAACACCGACGTCGAGTGGACCGAGGGCCGCGACATCTGGTGGCACGACCTGGTCGAGAAGCAGTCCGACCAGCACACCCCGGAGGCGTTCGACTCCGAGCACCCGCTGTTCATCCTGTACACGTCGGGCACCACGGGCCGCCCCAAGGGCATCCTGCACACGTCCGGCGGCTACCTGACACAGGCGTCCTACACGCACCACTACGTGTTCGACCTCAAGCCGGACACCGACGTCTACTGGTGCACCGCCGACATCGGCTGGGTCACCGGCCACAGCTACATCGTCTACGGCCCGCTGTCCAACCGCGTCACGCAGGTCGTCTACGAGGGCACGCCGAACACCCCGCACGAGGGCCGGCACTGGGAGATCGTGCAGAAGTACGGCGTCTCCATCTACTACACCGCGCCCACGCTGATCCGCACGTTCATGAAGTGGGGCGCGGACATCCCCGCCAAGTACGACCTGTCCTCGCTGCGCGTGCTGGGCAGCGTCGGCGAGCCGATCAACCCCGAGGCGTGGATCTGGTACCGCGAGACCATCGGCGCGGGCAAGACCCCCGTCGTGGACACGTGGTGGCAGACCGAGACCGGCGCGATCATGATCTCGCCGCTGCCCGGCGCGACCTCGACCAAGCCCGGTTCGGCGCAGCGCCCGCTGCCCGGCATCGGCGCGAAGGTCGTGGACGACCAGGGCGTCGAGGTGCCGCACGGCGGTGGTGGCTACCTGGTGCTGGACGAGCCGTGGCCGTCGATGCTGCGCGGCATCTGGGGCGACGACGAGCGCTACCGCGACACCTACTGGTCCCGGTTCGGCGAGCAGGGCTTCTACTTCGCCGGCGACGGCGCGAAGTACGACAACGACGGCGACATCTGGCTGCTGGGCCGCGTGGACGACGTGATGAACGTGTCCGGGCACCGCATCTCCACCACCGAGGTCGAGTCCGCGCTGGTCTCGCACCCGACCGTGGCGGAGGCGGCGGTCGTCGGCGCGACCGATCCGACCACCGGCCAGGGCATCGTCGCGTTCGTCATCCTGCGCGGCGGGGTGGCCGACGAGGCGTCCGGCGCGGAGGCGATCAAGGCGCTGCGCGACCACGTGGCCAAGGAGATCGGCCCGATCGCGAAGCCCCGGCAGATCATGGTCGTGCCGGAGCTGCCCAAGACCCGGTCCGGCAAGATCATGCGCCGCCTGCTGCGCGACGTGGCGGAGAACCGGGCGATCGGCGACGTGACCACGCTGGCCGACTCGTCGGTGATGGACCTCATCTCCAGCGGCCTGAAGTCGGGCGCTTCGGAGGACTGACCAGGTATTTCAGGAAGGGCTTCCACCTCGGTGGGAGCCCTTCCTTTCGTTGGCGCTACCCACGTTCGTGTTAAGGTTCCGTACTGGTGAGCCGGGAAGTCTGGTCGGCACGAGGATGAGCCGTAGCCGATCGCCCCGGAGTTCCGATGAACCGCAAGCGCCAAGTCGTCGCCGAGTTCGCCCGTTACCTGCGCACCGAGACCGTCGGCGGCATCGTCCTGCTCGCCGCCACCGCCGTCGCGCTGCTGTGGGCCAACTCCCCCATCAGCGGCTCGTACGAGGCGTTGCGCGACTTCCACATCGGACCCGAGTCGCTCCACTTGAGCCTGAGCCTCGGCGACTGGGCCAAGGACGGTCTGCTCGCGATCTTCTTCTTCGTCGCCGGGCTGGAGCTCAAGCGCGAACTGGTGATCGGCGAGCTGAACAACGTCAAAGCCGCGATCCTGCCCGTGGTCGCGGCGGTCGGCGGGATGGTGTTGCCCGCGCTGATCGCCCTCGCGGTCGGGTGGGGCGAGCCGGGAATCGAGCGCGCCTGGGCGATCCCGGTGGCGACAGACATCGCGTTCGCGCTGGGCGTCCTGGCGATCACCGCGTCCGGGCTGCCGTCGAGCCTGCGGGTGTTCCTGCTGAGCCTGGCCGTGGTGGACGACCTGGGCGCGATCATCCTCATCGCCGTGCTGTTCACCGCCTCTTTCAACGTGGTGGCGGCGCTGGTCGCCGTGGCGTTGTTGGGGTTGTACGCGTTCTTGCAGCACAAGCGGGTCACCTCGCCGCTGCTGTACGTGCCGCTCGCGGTCGGGACGTGGGTCGCGGTGCACGCGGCCGGCATCCACGCGACCATCGCCGGCGTGGCACTGGCCCTGCTGACCCGCGTCCGCAAGGACCACTACGAGCACGAGGCGCCCGCGCTGCGGTTGGAGCACCGCTTGCAGCCGTGGTCGGCCGGGGTGGCGGTGCCGCTGTTCGCGCTGTTCGCGGCGGGTGTGCCGGTGAACGCGGAGGCGCTGGGCGCGTTGTTCTCGGACAAGCTGGCGCTGGGCGTGATGGCGGGGCTGGTGGTGGGCAAGCTGGTCGGGATCGTCGGGGCGTCCGCGCTGGCGGTGTGGTTCAAGGCGGCCGTGTGGCCCAGCGGTGCCGGGTGGCGGGACATCACGGCCGTCGCGATGCTCGGCGGGGTGGGGTTCACGGTGAGCTTGTTGATCGCCGACCTCGCGCTTGATGGGGCGGCGGCTGAACAGGCCAAAGCCGCAGTGCTCATCGCGTCTATGACGGCTTCTCTGTTGGCGGCCGTTTTGTTGGTTCGGCGCAGTCGCGTACACCAACGCATTGACGAAGAAGCGTAGATCGGCCGGTCGAACAGCCGGGTGTGAGCGTGCATGGCACGATGACGTCGTGACCAGCGCTCGGGAGAACACCAACGGCAGCGGGCTGCCACCTGTTCCGTCGATCCCGTTGACCGCGGAGAGCGCGGCGAAGATCGCGGAGGAAACGTCCATCGGCGGGTTGGTCCGCGACGCCACGGCACACCTGTCCACCCTGGTGCGCGCCGAGGTCGAGCTGGCCAAGTCGGAGATCGCCGGCGAGGTCAAGAAGGGCCTCAAGGGCAGCGTCTTCTTCGTCCTGGCGCTCACCGTGCTCGCGTTCGCCATGTTCTTCCTGTTCATGGCGCTCGGGTTCGGCCTCAACGACCTGTTCGGGCTGGGGCTGGGCTGGTCCTTCCTGATCACGTTCGGCGTCATGCTCTTCACCGCCGTCGCGTTCGGGTTCCTGGGGTACCGCAAGGTGCGCAAAATCAAGGCGCCGAAGCGGACCATCGAGTCGGCCAAGGACACCGTCGCGGCCCTCCGCAACCGCGGCGACGGGTCCTGAGCCGCGCCGTGCGGCTGCCGCCGGACCCGTCCACCGCCCGGGTCGCCGGACCCTGGGCCCACCGGGACGTGTCCGCGAACGGCATCCGCCTGCACGTGGCCGAACTGGGCGACGGCCCGCTCGTCCTGCTGCTGCACGGGTTCCCGGAGTTCTGGTGGACCTGGCGGCACCAGCTCGTGGCGCTGGCCGAGGCCGGGTACCGGGCGGTCGCGGTGGACCTGCGCGGCTACGGCGACTCGGACAAACCGCCGCGCGGCTACGACGGGTTCACCCTCGCCGGTGACGTCGCGGGCCTGGTGAAGGCGCTCGGCGCGGCCCGCGCGCACCTCGTCGGGCACGCCTGGGGCGGCATGCTCGCGTGGACGGTCGCCGCGATGCACCAGCGGCTGGTCGAGTCGATCACCACGATCTCCGCCCCGCACCCGCTCGCGCTGCGCCACGCGATCCGCCGCCACCCGCGCGGGCAGGGCCGGGCCAGCGGGCACGTCTTCCGGTTCCAGCTGCCGGTGTACCCGGAGCGGTGGCTGACCGCCGACGGCGGCGCGGCGGTCGCCCGGCTGCTCACCGCGTGGGGCGGTCCGAAGTGGACGGTGTCGCCGGAGTTCGACGAGGTGGTGCGGCGCGACCGGGAGGCGGTGCTGGTGCCCGGCGTCGCGCACTCCGCGATGGAGTACTACCGGTGGGCGGTGCGCTCGCAGCTGCGCGGCGACGGCCGGCGCTTCGCCGAGGCGGTGGACCGGCGGCTGGACGTGCCGGTGCTCCAGCTGCACGGGGCGCTGGACCCGGTGGTGCTGGAGTCCACGGCGGCCGACTCGGGCCGCTGGGTGGGCGCCGGCTCGCAGTTCCGCACCCTGCCCGAGGTCGGCCACTTCCCGCACCAGGAGGCGCCGAACACGACCAACGGGCTGATCACCGGCTTCCTGGCCGCAGCACGGCCGTGAACAGCATGAAGGTCGCCAGGAACCGCCCGGCGGCCAGGGTGCGCAGCCACTCGGCGGCCTCGTCGGCGTCGAGCTGACCGGCGCGCACGGCCCGTTCGGCGTTGCGGCCGAGCCCCAGGATGTCGTCGGCGGTCGCGAAGTCCCGGAGCACCGGCGTGGTGATCCGCAGGTCCACGGTGAACCCGGCGTCCTCGGCGAGCCGCGCCACCCGCCGGCCCACGGTCGCGTTGGTGACCACGTGGTCGCACACGAACTCGCGCACGGCCCGGTTGGTCCGCACGTCACCGGGGTCGACGGTGATGGTGTCCCAGTCCGGTTGGGCGACCACGACCACGCCGTCGTCCTTCAGGACCCGCCGCAGCTCGGCGAACACGTTCTCCGGGTCCGGCACGTAGTGCAGCACGCGGTCCACCCGCGCCCGGTCGACCATGGCGTCGGAGACGGGCAGGGACCGGGCGTCACCGAGGTGTACCGCGACCGCCGGGTACTCCTCGGTGCGGTGCCGTGCCTCGGCGACCATCAACGGGTCGGCGTCGATCCCGATCACCCACTCCGCACCCGTCGCCGCCAGGTCGAGCAGGTCGGTGCCGGGGCCGCAGCCGACGTCCAGCACGGTGTGCCGGCGGCGCACGTCGAGCGCGTCGAGCAGCCTCAGCTTGTAGGCGCGGGCGTCGTCCAGTGCGGCGGCACGGTCCATGTAGGCGATGGCGTCCATGCGCCCACACAAGCAGCTGTGTGTGGAGATCCTGTGCCTAAGAAGCGCAGGTTTGGGTCGAAGCGCGGCGGACCATCGTCGGGGCCTTCGCGACCTCGTCGGCGACTTCCTGCGCGGTCAGCACGAAGCCGGTTTCCTGGTCGTCCACGGCCGCGCCGAACACCACGCCCATCACCCGGCCCTGCGGGTCCACCAGGGGACCGCCGGAGTTGCCGCTGCGGACCTTCGCCCGGACCGTGTAGACGTCCCGGGTGACGGTGGTGGCGTCGTAGATGTCCGGACCGCGCAGCATCTTGATCCGCTCCCGGACCCGCGCCTCGGACGCCGTGTACGGGCCGTCCAGCGGGTAGCCGAGCACGATCCCGTCCTCGCCCTGCTTGATCTCGTCGGTGCGGAACTGCAGCGGCGCGGCCTCCAGGTCCGGCACGGCCAGGATCGCGATGTCGGTCTGGGCGTCGTAGTGCACGACGGTCGCGTCGAACTGCCCGCGACCGACCTCGACCGTCACCTCGGTGGTGCCGGCGACCACGTGCGCGTTCGTCATCACCCGCTCGGGTGCGATCACGAACCCGGTGCCCTCCAGCGCCCGTGAGCACGACGGCGCACGACCGCGCACCTTCAACACCGACGGGCGAAGCCGCTGCACGACCGGGTTGGCCGCCAGCGCCGGGTCCGGGGGTCCGACGTCGGCCAGCGGGGTCCGGTTGAACGGGTCCATCGCCGCCGGGAAGCCGGACACGTCGAACAGGTTGCGCAGGTCCTCCGACAGCGTCCGCGCCGCCTGCGGCATGGTGTCGTTGACCGTCGACAGGATCACCGACTGGTTGAGCGCCTTCGCCAGCGACGGCAGCCCGGCGACCATGGTCAGCGGCAGCGCGATCATCCACGCCACCACGAACACCACCGCGCCCTGCACGATCGCGCCCAGGGCGTTGTCGGCGCCGCGCAGCGGGCTGGAGTTGACCCGGGCCTTGATCATCCGGCCCACGTACACGCCGAGCGTCTCGCCCAGCGCGACCAGCAGCACGACGATGCCGACCGCGAAGACGACCTTGGTGACGACGTTGTCGAACTGCGCCACCACCAGCGGGGCCAGCTGCGTGCCCAGGACCAGGCCGACCAGGACGCCGACGAACGCGGGCAGCGCGACGACCATGCCCTGCCGGGCGCCCGAGACCGCCGCGAAGGCGGCCAGCGCCAGCACCAGCAGGTCAACCCAGTTCACGCCGCCCAACCCTCCGTCACGTAGCGCGCAACGCTAGCTCAAGGTCGCGCACATCGGTGGTATCCCACGGCCTTTCCCAGCCGCCCAGCGCGAGCAGGCCGTTGAGCAGGCCCGCCGTGAAACCCCACACCAACATGCCCGGCGCGGAGAACGCCGGACCGACGAACCCGGACGAGTGGGTGACCCGGAACCGGTTGGCCGGGTCGGCGAGGTGCGCGATCGGCACCCGCGCCACGGCCGCGGTCTCCGCCGGGTCCACCGGGGCGACCGGCGACGGCTCGGCCCAGTGCGCCAGGACCGGGGTCACCACGAACCCGGACACCGGCACGTACAGCTTCGGCAGGGTCGCGACCGGCCGCACGCCCTCGCGCAGCACGCCGGTCTCCTCGAACGCCTCGCGCAGCGCCGTGTCCACCGGTCCGTCGTCGGTCGGGTCGGCCGCGCCGCCCGGGAAGGCCACCTGGCCGGGGTGCGAGCCGAGGGTGTCGGCGCGGCGCAGCAGCAGCACGTCGGGCCCGTTCGGACCGTCGCCGAACAGCATCAGCACGGCGGCCTCGCGGCCCGTGCCCTCCGGCGGCGGGGAGATCCGGGTGAACGCCCGGTGGTCGATCTCGGCGGTGGCCTTGACCAACCCGCTCATCCACTCCGGCACGTCCTCCGGCGACACCAGGGCGGTCATCCGACCACCTCGCGCACCTGCTCGACGCTCGTCAGCACCGGGTAGCGGGTCACCTCGGCGACCGACCCGTCCGCGCCCACCACGAAGCTCTTCGGCAGCTGCGGCGCGGCGGCGAACGCCTTGCGCACGGTGTCGGCCTCGTCGAACACCGCGGGCAGGTGCACCCCCAGCTTGGTCAGCAGCTCCAGCCCGTCCCCCTCCTTGCTCTGCACCTGCACGATCAGCACCGGGACCGCGCCGGGCTCCCGCGCGTACGCGTCCAGCACCCGCAGCTCCTCTTGACAGGGAACGCACCAGGTGGCCCAGAAGTTCACCAGCGCCTTGCCGGGCAGGGCCGCGGCCACGTCCAGCGGCTGCCCGTCACCCAGGCAGGTGGCCGTCACACCGCGCAGCACCGCCGGTCCGCCGGCACCGCGCGGGCACGCGTCCAACGCGGCCTTCGCCCGCGCCGGCCCCAGGTCCTTGGCGGCGGCCGTCCGGGGCGGCGCGGTCGGCTCGTCCTCGCGCGGCCACAGCGCCACCACGGCGGCGACCGCCAGGACCAGGACGACGACCGCCCACCGCGCTGCCCGGCTCACGCCAACTTCTCCCCCGACCGCACCCGCTCGGCCAGTGCGATCAGGTGCGGCGCTTCCTCGCCCTTGACCAGCTTCTCGGCCTTCACGGGATCGACCTGGCCGATGCCGAACGAGGGGCACTGGGGTGCCAGGAAGCACGCGCCGCACGCGGGCGTCCGGGCGTGGCAGACGCGGCGGCCGTGGAAGATCGTGCGGTGCGACAGGAGGGTCCAGTCGCGGCGTTCGACGAGCGCGCCCACGGCGTGCTCGACCTTGACCGGGTCCTCCTCCTCGGTCCAGCCCCAGCGGCGGACCAGGCGGCCGAAGTGGGTGTCCACGGTGATCCCGGGCACGCCGAACGCGTCGCCCAGCACCACGTTGGCGGTCTTGCGGCCGACGCCGGGCAGCGTGACCAGGTCGGTGAGCTTGCCGGGCACCTCGCCGCCGAACCGCTCGACCAGCGCGGAGCCGAGGCCGATCAGCGAGGTCGCCTTGTTCCGGTAGAAGCCGGTGGGCCGGATGTACTCCTCCAGCTCGGTCCGGTCGGCGGAGGCGTAGTCGGCGGCCTTGCGGTAGCGCTGGAACAGGGCGGGTGTGACCTGGTTCACGCGGACGTCGGTGGTCTGCGCGGACAGGACGACGGCGACCAGCAGCTCGAGGGGGTTGGTGAAGTCCAGCTCGCAGTGGGCGTCGGGGTACCCGATCTCCAGCAGCCGGACCATCTTGCGCGCCCGCCGGGTGAGGCCGAGCGGGGTCTCGGGTTTCTTCGCCGTGCTGCGCGCCGCCATGCGAGAAAGGCTACTGCGTCTCATAGTGGAGCCGGTTGGTCCGACGAAACCTTGGGTAGCCGAAGAGCAGAACGCACGAGGGACGCAACCGGCGGGGCCGGGCGCACGTCCACCACTTACAACGACGAGCTCGACACGCCGTAGTGACCCCCTCGCACGCGCGTCCTGGGGGATGCGCAAGGATCGGAGCCATCATGACTGCCTGGTTCGTCATCGCCGTTCCGATCGTGATCATGTTCTTCGCGCTCTTCATGGAGCGCGTGGAAGCTCGTCTCCGCCACGTCGCCGTCCAGGAGGACGAGGTCGAGGAGTTCCTGGAGTCGGCGCGCCCCGACGAGGTCAGGGCGCTCTACGGGCACGGCATCGGCCGCGCGCTGGAGCTGTTCCGGCTGCGGCGGCTGGGTGGTCGTGCCAGGAACCTGCGTCAGCGGCGCACCCGCCGCTAGCGGGGCAAGGACCGGCGAGGCCCGCGGGGCACCACCCAGCGGGCCTTATCGGGCTGTCCGGGGCTGGTCGACCGGCGCGCCGGGAGGCGATCCACGACACAGCCCTTAGACTGCACTCAGTGATCGACGGCAGGCGCCGATCCGCCAGAAGGCGGAACGCACTCGACCGTCGCGTCGACAGGAGGGACGAGGTGGACGAGACCCTGGCCCGCGCGGGCATCTTCCAAGGGGTTGAACCGGCGGCAGCGGAGGCACTGGCGCAGACGCTGGAGTCCGTTGAATTCCCGCGTGGCCATGTGATCTTCGCGGAAGGCGAGCCGGGTGACCGGCTCTACATCATCCAGTCCGGCAAGGTGAAGATCGGCCGCAAGTCGCCCGACGGCCGGGAGAACCTGTTGGGGATCTTCGGACCCTCCGACATGTTCGGCGAGTTGTCGATCTTCGACCCGGGCCCCCGCACGTCCACCGCGACGACGGTGACCGAGGTGCGCGCGGTGAGCATGGACCGCCCCGCGCTGCGGCAGTGGATCACCAACCGGCCGGAGATCGCCGAGCAGCTGCTGCGCGCCCTGGCGCGCCGCCTGCGGCGGACGAACTCCATGCTGGCGGACCTGATCTTCACCGACGTGCCCGGCCGGGTGGCCAAGGCGCTGCTCCAGCTGGCGCAGCGGTTCGGCAGCCAGGAGGCGGGCCTGCTGCGGGTCACGCACGACCTGACGCAGGAGGAGATCGCCCAGTTCGTGGGCGCGTCCCGCGAGACGGTGAACAAGGCCCTGGCCGACTTCGCCCACCGCGGGTGGCTGCGCCTGGAGGGCAAGAGCGTGCTGATCCTGGACCCGGAGCGCCTGGCCCGCCGTGCGCGGTAGGTGCTGCTAGCGCGTCCCGGACGCCCCTGCGCGGGATCCACCGGCGAGGTGGGTCCCGCGTCGGCTTGACGGCTCGAAGAACGCGACAAGACCGGGCGCCGCCCCCGACGCGGCGCACCGGTCTTGTCGTGTGCGCGGCCCATCCCCCGACAGACCACGCCTCTCCACACATCCGGTACCGCAGGCCCCGACCCTCAGGCACCGGAAGGAGGTCTGGTTACCCCCGCTGACCTGTGGGGAAACCGGTCGGCGGGCTCGAACTCCACCATCGCACGGCAGTCCCCCCGCAACTCAAGCGGATTCACCCTCAAGGACCCGCTGTTCAGCGGTTCCGTTGCATGGTTTCACCCGGTCATCCCATTGTTGTGACCGAATCGCAACCTTCCGGCCCGCGGTGACGGACCTAACCGGTAAAAAGCTGGTACGGGCGTACCAAAGACTGCATACTGGTACACATGTCCCACTCTGCCCGTCTCTCCGACTACCGCACCGCCCTGACCACCCCCGGCATGCGCGGCCCCGTGGTCGCGTCGCTGCTCGCCCGGCTGCCCATCGCCATGGTCGGCCTGTCGCTGCTGCTCTACGTGCAGCGCACGACGGGCTCGTTCGCGGCGGCCGGCCTGGTGTCCGCCGCGTCCCTGGTCGGTGTCGCGGTCGGGTCGATCGTGCAGGGCAGGCTGATGGACCGCCTCGGGCCGACGCGTCCGCTGGTGACCGCCGTGGGCCTGTTCGCGGTGTTCGTGACCCTCGCCGTGACGGCCGTCGAGGTCGGTGCGCCGCTGCCGCTGCTGGTGCCGCTGGCCTTCGCGGTCGGGTTCACCGAGCCGATGGTGGGCTCGGCGTCGCGGGCGCTGTGGTCGCACATGCTGCCGCCGGGGTCCGCGCGGCTCGCCGGGTACGCCTACGAGGCGATCAGCATGGAGGTGTTCTTCATCCTCGGACCGGGTCTGTCCGGTCTGCTGGTCGCGGCCCCGTGGGCGGGCACCGGTGTGGTCGTCGGCGCGGCGTCGATGGTCGTGGGCGCGCTGTGGTTCGCCTTGAACCCGACCGTGCGCGGGGTCCGGCCCGCGCCGGCGCGCCGCAGCCTGCTGGGCGCGTTGGCCTCGCCGGGCATGCGGACGGTCGCGCTGGCCGCGCTCGGGTTCGGTGTGACCATCGGGTTCATCGAGGTCGCCGTGCCCGCCGCCGCGGCGAACGCCGGTCACGTGGGCTTGGGCGGTGTGCTGCTGAGCCTGTGGTCGGTCAGCTCGGTGCTGTTCGGCGTCGTGTACGCGATGCGGCCGTTCCCGCGCGCCATGCACCTGCGGCTGCCGGTGCTGCTGGGCGGGTTCGCGCTGCTGTCGCTGCTGCTGTCGGTGCCGACGACCCTGATCGGGCTGGGCGCGGCGCTGCTGGTCGTGGGCACCCTGATCACGCCGCAGGCCACCACCCACTCGGCGGCGATCGAGCAGGTCGCGCCGGTGGGGACGGCCACCGAGGCGTTCGGCTGGGTCGTGACGGCGGTGACCGTGGGGCTGGCGATCGGCCAGTCGCTGAGCGGCCAGCTCGTGGAGTCGCACGGCACCGGCACGGCCTTCGTGGCGGCGGCCGGCGCGGGGCTGTTGATCGCGGCCCTGGTGTGGGCGTTCCGCGGCACGGTGGCGGCCGGTGCACCGCTGCCCACGCAGGACGAACTGGAGCTCGTCTCCCGCTGAAGCGGCGGGGGCGCCCGATTCCTCCGCCGGCGGTGGCCCGGAATTGTCGGTGGTCGCGGTTACGGTCCTCGGCATGGACCTGACCGCGACCACCGCCGACCTGGCCGCCGCCGCCACCGAGGTGGCCCGCCTGCTGCCCACCCGCGTCCTCGACCCCGTGCTGGCGGGGCTGGTGCTGCGTGCCGGCGGCACAGGCGTGGAGCTCGCGGGCAGCGACCGGGAGCGGGCCGTGCGGTTGCACCGGCCCGCGACCACGCACACCGACGGCGAGGTGCTCGTGCCCGCCAAGCCCTTCGCCGATACGCTGCGCAGCCTGGACGACCCGCAGGTCCGGCTGGTCGTCGAAGGCTCGCGGCTGGCGATCCGGACCACCACCGCCCGCTTCGCCCTGCCGCTGCTCGACCTCGACACCCACCCGGGCGTCCCCGGGCTGCCGCCGAAAGCCGGCGAGATCCCGTCCGAGGTGCTGGCAGCCGCGCTCGTCCCGGTCGCCAGCGCCACCTCGAAGGACGACGTCCTCCCGATCTTCACCGGCATCCGCATGACCGGCACCGACCGGCACGTGGAACTGATCGCCACGGACCGCTACCGGATGGCCTACGCGACCGTCCCGTGGACGCCTGAAGGTTCCCTGAACGTCCTCGCCCCGGCCGCCCTGATGGCTGACGTGTCGCGCCTCCCGCAGCACACTGTCGTGACCATCCACGCCGACGAAGATCGCATCGCCCTGTCCTGGCCGGGCGGCAGCGTCAGCACCGCCCTCCTGGCCGCCCCGTTCCCCGACGACCGAGCCCGCACACTGCTGGAGGCAGTCATCGACAGCACCGTGGTTGTGGAGGCGGACGCCCTCGCCGGCGCCGTGAGGAGGGCGACCCCCTACTCCGGCCCGCACGGGTCCGTGACGTTGCACGTGGAGGACTCCGAGCTGCGCGTCCGCGGCAGCGACCCGCAGACCGGGGAGTCCGAGGAGTCGGTCAAGGCCACCACCGAGGGCAACCGGGTGACCAAGACCTTCCAGGCCCGCTACCTGGCCGACGCGCTCAAGGCGTTCAGCGGCCGGCGCGTCGAGCTGCGCATCCAGGACGGCCTGCGCTCCACCGTCCTGACCGCACCGCCCGCCGACGACGGCATCGAGCTGAAGTACCTGGTCGTCCCGCTACGAACAGTCGTGTGACCCCCACTCCCACAACGCGTCCAGCACCCCGCGCAACGCCTGCCCGCGCGGGGTCAGGGCGTAGCTGACCCGCGGCGGCCACCCTGCCACCCGCGACCGCTCCACCACTCCGCACTCGACCAGCTGCGCGAGCCGGTCGGCCAGCACCTTGTCCGACACGGCCAGCGCCCCCGCCAGCTCGCTGTAGGTGCGGGCGCCGCCGAGCAGTTCCCGCACCACCAGCGTCGTCCACCGCCCGCGCAGCGCGTGCAGGGTGACCTCGACCGGGCACTCCGGCGTCGGCCGGTCGACCTCCAGGTAGCTCACCGTTTGGTTGGCCACGGAACGCCTCCCTAGCGTCGGTGCCATGCCCGCGAAGACACCGCACGAACTGCCCGCCCTGTTCGCCCAGCTGTTCAACGAGGGCGACCCGTCGTCCCTCTACGAACCCGGCGCCGAGCCCGAGGTGCTGGAAGGGCACCTCGAGATCGACGCCAGGATGGAGGTCAGCCCGCGCAAGATCCTGGTCAACGGCGACATCGCCCTGCTCGTCGTGGATTGGCGGCTGGGCGAGATCACCGGCACCGCGACCGACGTCGCCCGGCGGGGCCCGGACGGCTGGCGGTACGTGATCGACAACCCGTCAGGCGTCGCGTAGGTACTCCAGCTGCGCCTGCACCGACCGGGGCGTCCCGCGAGGCCGCCGTCGGCTTGTCGCGTCGCCTTTCCCGCCGATCAGCTTTTCCGATCGTCGGGAAACGCGGCGCGACGAGCCGACTTCAGGGCGGCCGAGCCGCGCGACGGAGTCGCGCCATCAAACACCGCGTAGGTACTCCAGCTGCGCCTGCACCGACCACTCCGCGGCCGGCCACAGCGACCGGTCGACGTCCGCGTACACGACCTCGACCACCTGGCGCGCGGTCGGGTCGCCGCCCAACCGCTCCACCGCCGCCCGGACCTGCGCCAACCGCTCCCGCCGGTGCGCCAGGTACGCCCGCGCGACCGCGCCGACGTCGGGCAGCTCGGGGCCGTGACCGGGCAGGACGACCGTCCCGGCGGGCAGGTCGGCGAGGACCTCCAGCGACGCCAGGTAGTCCCGCAGCTTGCCGTCCAGCACGGTCGTGCCGCGCCCCAGGATGGTGTCGCCGGTTAGCACCGCGTCCTCCACCAGCAGCGACAGCGAGTCGTCGGTGTGGCCGGGCGTGGCCAGCACGCGGATCTCCAGCCCGCCGCCGGCCACGACGTCCCCGCCGGCGAGGCCGTCCGTCCCGAGCGACGGGGTGCCCGCCCGCACCGGAGCGTCGACCAGGCGGCCGAACTCCTTCGCACCTTCCGAGTGGTCCGGGTGGCCGTGGGTGAGCAGGACGGCGTCCACCGGCCCGAGGGCGGCCACCCGGTCCAGGTGCGCGCGGTCGAGCGGACCGGGGTCCACCACCACGCACGACCGGGCGCCCGGCGCGCGCAGCACCCACGTGTTCGTGCCTTCGAGGGTCATCACGCCGGGGTTCTCCGCGAGCACCACGGACGCGAACGGCGTGACCTCGCGCAACTGCCCGTACAGCGGCGTCACGGCACGACCACCCGCACCTCGTCGCCGTCCCGCACCAGCTTCGGGATGATCTTCTCCACCTCGCGCGGCGCCGCCAGCACGTCCGCCACCCCCGGGAACTCGGCCAGCTCCGACAACGTCACCCACGTGGGCGGCAGCAGCAGCCGCCGACCCTCCTGCCAATCCTGCAACGCCTCCGCCGGCCGCTGCCAGCCCGCGTCCGAAGCCTCCGACGTGACGTCGTCCGCCTTCTGCCCGTCCGGCAGCACGGCGACGAAGAAGCGCGTGTCGTACCGGCGGGGCTCCTCGGCGGGCGTCACCCAGTTCGCCCACGGCCGCAGCAGGTCGGCGCGCAGCACCAGCCCCTCGCGGGCCAGGAACTCCGCGAACGACACCTCCCGCCGCACCAGCGCCTCCCGGGCGTCGGCGTAGGAGGAGGTGTCGGCGACGACCGTGTCCGGCGACGGCCCGGCCAGCAGCACGCCGGACTCCTCGAACGTCTCCCGCACGGCCGCGCACACCAGTGCCCGCGCGAGCTCCGCGGAACAGGCGAACCGCTGCCCCCACCAGTCCGGGTCGGGTCCCGTCCACGCCACGGACGTGTCCGCGTCGCGCGGGTCGACGCCGCCGCCGGGGAAGACCGTCATCCCGCCCGCGAACGCCATGCCCAGGACCCGGCGCTGGAGGAACACCTCGAACCCGGTGTCGCGCTCGCGGACCAGCACGACGGTCGCGGCGTCGCGCGGGGTCACCGGGACCTCGGGGACGACGTCGGGCACCATGCCCGGCGGCAGGACCAGTTGTTCGGGGAGTTCGCGCACGACCCGAGCCTACGACGAGGATGATCCGCCGTGGACACCGCGAAGAGGGGCTGCCTGCTCAACGTGCTGCTGTTCGTGCTGGGGGCGGTGGTGGGCACCGGCATGACGGCGGTGCTGGTCGTGCTCGCCTTCCTGCCCAGCCGGGACACGACCAGCGCGGACCCCGGCGATCCGGGAGTCTGGGTCAAGGAGGTGGACACCCTGCTCGGCGCGCCGGAGTACGAGGTGTGGCTGGGCGCGTCGGAGGACCACGGGCACGTGGTGGAGATCCCGGCGGGGTGGGGGCACGAGCCGGAGGTGGTGCGGTCGGCGGAGGGCGTCGAGCTGCGGTTCCGCAACGGCGGTCGGATCTTCGTGCCCGTCTCGGCTTACGCAGGCGGCCGATGAAAGCATGGGTGTCGTGGACGAACAGTTGCGCGTTGGACTCGTCGGGGCCGGACCGTGGGCGAAGCTCGTGCACGCGCCCGGACTGGCCGACCACCCCGGGACCCGCCTGACCTCGGTGTGGGCCCGCCGCCCGGAGGCCGCCGCCGAGCTGGCCGAGTCGTACGGCGCGACGGTGGCCGCCGACCCGGACGAGCTGCTGTCCACCGTGGACGCGGTCGCGTTCGCCGTGCCGCCGGAGGTGCAGGCCGAGATCGCGGTCAAGGCCGCCGGGCTGGGCAAGCACCTCGTCCTGGAGAAGCCGATCGCGTCCACTGTGGACGATGCGGAACGGCTGGCCGACGCGGTGGCCGACGCCGGCGTGGCGTCGCTGGTGGTGCTGACCCGGCGGTTCGCGCCGGAGACCGAGGAGCAGCTGGCGCAGCTGCGGCAGACCGGCGGGTGGGTCGGCGGCACGGCCCGGTGGCTGACCGGCGCCCTGCTGGACGGCCCGTTCTCGGGCTCGCCGTGGCGGCACCAGCGCGGTCCGATCGACGACATCGGGCCGCACGCGTTCGACATCCTGGACGCGGCCCTCGGCACGATCACCGAGGTGTTGAGCGCGCACGTGTCCGCGTCGGGCCTGTGGCAGCTGTCCCTGGCCCACGAGGGCGGCGCGACGAGCACCGCGACGCTGACCATGACCGTGCCGCTGTCGCCGCCGGTGGTCGAGGTGAGCGTGTTCGGCGAGCACGGGTACCGGCAGTTCGCCGACCGCGGGACGAGCCCGCAGCAGTGCTACACGAACCTGCTGGACGACTTCGTGGCGATGGTCGACAGCGGCACCACGACCCACCGCTGCGACGTGCGGCGGGGCCTGCACCTGCAACGGATCATCGAGGAAGCCCGCCGCAAAGCCGGCGTGTGACCCCCACCGACGGGCGAGGGGTCACCGGTCCGGCGACCCCCACCACGTCCGTTCTCAGCCCGGGTACTTGCCGTTGTTGGGCTTGGGCACGCCGTTGACGTACTCCGGCCCGCCGCCCGGCCACGACTGCTGCTCCCGCTGCGCCAGCTCCTCGTGCAGCTGCTGCAACAGCGCCCGCTCGCGATCGCTCAACTTGGCGTCCACGGTCGGCGGCAGGTGGACCGACGCCGGTGCGACGCCGTCCGCCAAGGCCGCCTGGAGGGCCGCCAGGTCGTCCGGGTTGAGCTCCGTCGTCTCCTCCGACCGCGACACCGGCGGCTCCTCGACGCGGTTGCGCTTGTCGGCGCGGGAACCGCGGGTGGGGAGCGGGTCCGGGCGGGTGGAGGACCGGGTCGGCAGCTCGGGGCGTGCCTCGGGATCCGGCGCGGGTTCCTCCGCTGCCTGCGGTGCCGGCTCGGCGGGTGCCGGCGGCAGGGGCGTCGCCTGGGCCACGGGGGCCTCGGCGGGCTCCTCGGGCACCACCGGTTCCTCGACCTCGCGCACCGGCAGCCGCTTCACCGGCTTCGGCGGGAACGGCTGCGCGCCCTCGAAGGACTCCGCGCGGGCGCGCCTCGGCTTGGAGCCGGCTTCTGGTTCCGCGGGCACCGGTTCCGGCTCGACCACCGGTGCCCCGTCCCGGACTTCGCCGTCGAACCACGTGGTGCCGGCCGCCGCGGGCGGTGGCACGGGGGTGGCCGACTGGTAGAAGACCTCGCGGGCCGTCGACGTGGCCGCCGCGTGGTACTCGCCCAGCGGCGTCCCCACGGTCAGCACCTCGACCACCGCGCGGATGCCCGCGCGGCGCAGCACGCCGTCCACCCGGTACGCCGTCGCGGGCGCGAACCCGGAGGGGCCGATGTCCACCAGCACGACCCGCTGCGGCAGCGGCCCGGGGGTCGCGCCCGCCGGGCTCGACCGCCACGTCGCCCGCACGGAGCGCACGTCCGGCAGCACCGAGAGGGTCTTGCCGAGCACCTCGGCCAGCCCGTCCGCGGGGTCCGACTCGACGGTGAACCGGTGCCGCGGCACGGGCACCTGCTCGACCGCGAACAGCCGGTCCGCCAGGGCGACGTCCGAGCGGACCTCGCCGAGCAGCCAGCCGATCTCGCGTCTCTCGTCCACGGACACCGGAATCCGGCCGGCCAGCAGGCAGCCGACCACGAGCTCGACCGCGCGGTCGAGCTCGGCGACCGCCAGCAACTCCCGAGCCTGGGTCAGCGCGTCGTCGTCAACGCGTCCGGCCAACGCCAACAGGAGGTCGTGTAAACGGACGGGAAGTCCCACTCCGTCGTTCGTCACGCCTGGTCTCCTTCCGGCCCGCGCGGCAGCGACGGGTCTATACGGGCACGAGGTGCCCGTCGGCCTCGGCGCCGGTGCACACCAGCTCCGATGCCGCCAGAGCCGCCCGGTGGTAGGGCGGCAGGTCCGTTCCGGCGGGCAGGACCTCCACGCAGGGGTCGTGCTCGCCCAGCGCCCGCAGCACCCGTTGGAGCTCGCCCGCCAGGCGGGCGTGCCCGGAGGTGGCCGCGACCAGGATCACCCTCCTGGTCCCGCCCGGACCCCGACGCCACGTGGACCGGACTTCGCCGACCCCGGGGCGCCCGCGCAGGGTCGCGCCGAGCACTACGGTCGCGGAATCACCCATGAGCACCCGTTCGGGTGATTCCGGGGTGAATGTGTAACCGGGATCGGGCTCCTCGTCCAGTCCCTTGACAGAACTGATCGACGAAAGGTCCGCGCCGTGCGGCACCAGGGCCTCGGCCAGCAGGCGCTGCTCGTGGTCGGTCAGCCCGATCCGGTCGTGCAGCAGCGTGCGCGGCAGGGCCCGGGCCAGCACCACGACGGCGTCGGACGCGGCCCAGTCGCGGAACCGCCACAGCACGTCGTCGGGCAGGCGGCCGGCCAGCCGCAGCAACAGCTCGTGGCACGTGTCCGACATCTCACTCCCCGATTTCGACGATCAGGTCCACCTCGACCGGCGCGCCCAGCGGCAACTCGGCCACGCCGACCGCCGCGCGCGCGTGCTTGCCCGCGTCGCCGAAGACCTCGCCGAGCAGCTCCGACGCGCCGTTGACCACGGCCGGCTGCCCGGTGAACCCCTCGGCGGACGCCACGAACCCGGTGAGCTTCACCACGCGGACGACCTTGTCGATGCCGACCAGGTCGTCGACCGCGGCGAGCGCGTTGAGCGCGCAGGTCCGGGCGTGCGCCTTGGCCTCCTCGGGGCTGACGTCCCCGCCGACCTTGCCGGTGGCGGCCAGCGCCCCGGCCACGAACGGCAGCTGGCCGGAGGTGTAGACGTGGTTCCCGGACCGCACGGCCGGCACGTAGGCCGCGACCGGCGCCGCGACCGGCGGCAGCTCGACGCCCAGCTCGGCGAGACGGGCCGTCCAGCTCATGCCTTGGGCCGCTTCAGGTAGGCGACGTGCTGCTCACCGCTCGGGTTGGGCAGGACGGTGACCAGCTCCCAGCCGTCCTCGCCCCACTGGTCCAGGATCGCCTTGGTGGCGTGGATCAACAGCGGGACGGTCGCGTACTCCCACTTCTGCATGCCGGGGAGCCTAGCCGGACCGCTCGGGTCGGCGCGTCAGGTCCGGCCGAGCAGTCCGATCACCAGTTCCGCCAGCCCGCCGCGCACCACCGCGAGCACGGCGTCCCGCGCCCCGCCCGCCACGGCCGCAGCCAGTGCCTTGAGCCGGCCCGGCTCGCGCTGGACCGCCGCCACGACCGCGCCCGGGTCGCGGACCGACCCGTCCTCGCCGACCACGCCCTCCCGGGTGAGCCGGTCGATCAGCGCCCGCAGCTCGGCGACCGCCGCCGCGACGTCCGGACCGCCGCCGCCGCTCGTGACGATCTTGTCCCGACCGACGACGTCACCGAGGCTGCCGCCGATGTGCGCGCCCTTGCCGATCCGGTGCCCGCTGGTCACGACCCCACCTTGTCCCGGCCCACGACGTCACCGAGACTGCCGCCGACGTGGGCGCCCTTCCCGATGCGGTGGCCGTTGTAGACGTTCTTGACCTTGATGACCCGCTGGTCCTTCGGCGGGTTCTCGATGTAGCCGACGACCTGCCGCTCGATCGCGAAGATCTCCTCGCGGTCGGTCGACGTCAGCGCGGTGACCTGGGTGCCCGCCGTCTCGATCACCAGCACGTACTGCCGCCGCCGGAACAGCCGCCGCACCACCAGCACGAGCAGGTACACCACCCGCACCGCCACGACGATCGCCAGCGCGGCGGCGAACCGCTCCACCAGGACCCGGACGTCCCGGTCCAACCCCAGCTCCGGCACGACGCCGGCCAGCGCCGCACCGACCAGCGCCACGAGGAGCGCCAGTCCGAACACCTCGCGCAGCGGGTAGGCGGTGGCGTCCTTGCCGGTCCAGCGCAGCCGCAGGGTCTGCACGCGCGAGATGTTGGCCAGCGGGTACGCCTGGTGCGCGATCCGCAGCAGTCTCGGGCTGACGACGATCGCCCCGATCTCTTCCTTGACCACGACTCCTCCTCCCGGGGATCACCGTCGTGATGCGCGGGCCGCGGCCGGTGATACGCGGAACCACCCGATCGGTTCCCACACCGAACGCCCCACCACTGGTAACGTTATGCCTGCACACCAGACGATGTGTGTGCAGGACGCACAACCGGCGGGATCGGATGGATCGGGACGAGTTGGAGATGGTGGCGGGTGCCGGGCGGGCGTTGGACGAGTGCAAGAGGTTCATCGCCCGGGTCATGGACGAGTCCACCGGGATGAGCACCACGGAGTACACGGAGCCGGTCGAGGCGTGGGCTGGGCGGCTCGCCCAGTTGCTGTTCGCCATCGGGCGGCAGGCGGCGGAGTGGGCGGAGGCGCGGGGGTTCGTCGTGATCGACCTGCCCCCGGACGACAAGGGGGTCGGGTGAACCGGATCGACGTGAGCGGGCTGGCGCCGCGGTTGTTCGCGGTGGTGCAGGGGGACGACGAGGAGCAGTGGGTCGCCGCCTGGGGGATGGAGTTCGAGGACCACGCCGAGGTGGCCGCGGTGTCCGGTGACTTCCGGATGCTCGTGCCCGCCGCGGCCAAGTCGCTGAGGTACTTCGACGAGGGACTGGACGTGCGCACCACGCTCGTCTGGGTCGACCCTGCCCCGCCGGGCGGATCGGCGCTACCTTGATCGAGTGGAGACCTGGCGGGTCGTGGCGACGGGCGCATTCGTGGTGGGCGGGCTCGTGCTCGTGCTCGTCGCGATGGCGCAGGCCCGCGATCGCAAGCACGCGCGCGGCGCCGACGTGTGGCGGGCCGGCCTCCTCGGCCTCGCCGTCGTCGGGCTCGTGGCCGTGCTGATCGCGTACTGGCTGCCCTCCGTGGCGGCCTGGGGCACCGTCGCCGCGACCGCCATGGCGGTGGCCTTCATCACGCTGATGGACTGACCGTGTCAGGCGGTTCTCAGCGGTACGCGCATACGCTGATCCGGTGAACGGCTGGACCGACGAGCTGACCCGAGCCCGGCTGCACGTCGTGACGGGCAAGGGAGGCACGGGCAAGACCACCGTCGCCGCCGCCCTGGCGCTGGCCCTGGCCACCGGCGGGCGGCGGGTGCTGCTCGTCGAGGTCGAGAACCGGCAGGGCATCGCCCAGCTCTTCGACCGGGCGCCGCTGCCCTACGCCGAGGAGCGGATCGCGTCCGCTCCCGGCGGCGGCGAGGTGCGCGCGCTGGCGGTCGACCCCGAGGCGGCGCTGCTGGAGTACCTCGACATGTTCTACAACCTGGGGTTCGCGGGGCGGACGCTGCGCCGGATGGGCGCGATCGAGTTCGCCACCACGCTCGCCCCCGGGCTGCGGGACGTGCTGCTCACCGGCAAGGTGAAGGAGTGCGTGCGGCGCGCCGGCAAGACCGGTCGGCACGAGTACGACGCCGTCGTGCTGGACGCGCCGCCCACCGGCCGGGTGGTGCGGTTCCTCGACGTCACGCGGGCGATGGCCGACCTGGCCAAGGTCGGCCCGATCAAGGGCCAGAGCGACGGGGTGGTCCGGCTGCTGCACTCCGGCGACACCGCCGTGCACCTGGTCGCCCTGCTGGAGGAGATGCCGGTGCGGGAGACGCTGGACGCGGTCGCCGACCTCGACGCCGCCGACCTGCGGCCGGGCGCGGTGTTCGTCAACCGGGTCCGCCCGCCGCGGCTGCCGGCCCGCTCGATCAATTCCGCCGCCGAGGGCCGGGTGGACGAGTCCCGCCTGCGCGCCGGGCTCGAGGCGGCCGGGCTGGACGTGGACGACGACGTGCTGCTCGGGCTGGTCGACCAGACCGTCGAGCACGCGGCGCGGGTGCGGATGGAGCAGCAGGCCAAGGAGCTGCTCGCCGAGGCGGACCTGCCCAGCGTGGAGCTGCCCGAGCTGACCGACGGGGTGGACGTGGCCGCGCTGTACGAGCTGGCCGAGGTGCTGGTGTCCCGGGGTGTGCGGTGAACCGGCTGGACGTGGACGCGCTGATCGACGACCCGGCGACCCGGGTCCTGGTGTGCTGCGGCTCCGGCGGGGTCGGCAAGACCACCACCGCCGCCGCGCTGGCCGTGCGGGCCGCCGAGCGGGGCCGCCGCACGGTCGTGCTCACGATCGACCCGGCACGGCGGCTGGCCCAGTCGCTGGGCCTGCGCGAGCTGGACAACCACCCGCGCGAGGTCAAGGTCGACGGGTTCGCCCCGAAGGGTGAACTGCACGCGATGATGCTGGACATGCGCCGCACGTTCGACGACATGGTGTGGCAGCACGCGGGCCGGGAGCGGGCCGAGCAGATCCTGGCCAACCCCTTCTACCAGACGATCTCCACGTCGTTCTCCGGCACGCAGGAGTACATGGCGATGGAGAAGCTGGGCCAACTGGTGGCCCGCGACGAGTGGGACCTGATCGTCGTGGACACCCCGCCCAGCCGCAGCGCCCTGGACTTCCTGGACGCGCCGCAGCGCCTGTCGACCGTGCTGGACGGCAAGCTGATCCGGCTGCTGTCCGCGCCCGCGCGGGCCGGCGGCCTGGGCCTGCGCAAGATCGTCGGGGCCGGGTTCGGCCTGTTCACCAAGGCCGTGTCGACCATCGTCGGCGGGCAGCTGCTGCAGGACGCGTCGACGTTCGTGCAGGCCTTCGACAGCATGTTCGGCGGCTTCCGGCAGCGCGCCCAGGCCACCTACGACCTGCTGCGCTCACCCGGGACGGGGTTCCTGGTGGTCGCGGCGGCCGAGCCGGACGCGCTGCGGGAAGCCGGGTACTTCGTGGACCGGCTGTCCGCGGAGGACATGCCGGTCACCGGCCTGGTGGCCAACCGCACGCACCCGGTGCTGGCGTCCTTGCCCGCACCGGGTGCGCTGGCCGCGGCGGAGAAGCTGGAGCGTTCGGGAGACGCCCCCCTGGCGGCTGCGGTCTTGCGGGTGCACGCGGACCGCGTCGCGGTCGCCGATCGGGAGCGGCGACTGCTCGCGCGGTTCACCCGCGCGCACCCGGCGGTACCCCTGGTCGGGGTGCCCGCGCTGCCGACCGACGTGCACGACCTGGACGGCCTGCACGAGATCGGCCGGCGGCTCGCGGGCGAGTGACTACCCGACCTTCGCTTCCCGGTGCTCCTGGCGCGCGGTGTCCAGGAGCTCGTGCCACGACGTGACGTCGGGCCGGCGGCGCAGGAGCGCGCGACGCTCCCGTTCCGTCATGCCGCCCCAGACGCCGAACTCGATCCGGTTGTCCAGGGCCTCGGCAAGGCACTCGGTGCGCACGGGACACCCGAGGCACACCACCTTGGCCTTGCGCTGCTCCGCGCCTCGGACGAAGAGCTGGTCCGGCTCTTCATCACGGCACGAGGCCTTGATCCGCCAATCCCCCTGTTGCATAACCCCCACCTCAGTTCACACAGTGCCCAGACTCTTCAAAAATCCGCCACACCCCTGCCGCGGATGCCGTAGGCTCACCATCGAGTGGTTCCGCCCTCGGCTGCTGTCTTGGACAGTGACGGACTGTAGAGCCTTCCGGTTCCACCTCCAACCCTGGGTTGCCCACCTGTTACCTGTCTTGAGTACTCGTACTCATCCTGGGTAATGAATGCCCCGCGACCCGGCTCACCTGGACGTGTGCTGGGTAACCTGACCTGCATGAGGGCCAGGAACGGCGTGCTCAAACTGCTCGGCCTGTGTCTGCTCGCGGGGGTGCTCCTCGCGGGCATGATGTTCCCCGTCGTGGGCTCGCTGGGCCTGGTGTCCAACAGAGCCAGCG
Source organism: Saccharothrix variisporea (assembly GCF_003634995.1). Classification (GTDB taxonomy): domain Bacteria; phylum Actinomycetota; class Actinomycetes; order Mycobacteriales; family Pseudonocardiaceae; genus Actinosynnema; species Actinosynnema variisporeum. The sequence continues at coordinate 5,009,724 of NZ_RBXR01000001.1, forward strand.
ACACGGTCGACAGCATCTCCGCCGACCTGGTCACGACCGACCCGCCGCTGATCACGACGATCACGGACAAGGACGGCGCGCCCATCGCGTACCTGTACGACCAGTACCGCGTGCTCGTCCCGCCCGAGAAGATCTCGCCCACGATGAAGGCCGCGCTGGTCTCCGTGGAGGACCGGCGGTTCTACGAGCACCAGGGCGTCGACTGGCGGGGCACGCTGCGGGCCGGGTTGACCAACCAGGTCAGCGGCGCGGTCACGCAGGGTGCCTCCACGCTCACCCAGCAATACGTGAAGAACTACCTCGTGCACGTGGTCGCGCGGAACAACCAGGTCGAGGCGCAAAAAGCCCAAGAGCAGACCATTGCGCGCAAGGCCCGCGAGGCGCGTATTTCACTCCAGTTGGAACGCAAGCTGGGCAAGGAGGAGATCCTCGCCCGGTACCTGAACGTGGTGCCGTTCGGTTCGACGATCTACGGCATCGCGGCGGCGGCCCAGGCGTACTTCAACACCACGCCCGACGCGTTGACCGTGCCGCAGGCGGCCGTGCTCGCGGGCATGGTCAACAGCCCGTCGGCGCTCAACCCGGAGGCGTACCCGGAGAAGGCGCTGGAGCGGCGCAACCAGGTCATCGACAAGATGGTCGAGAACGACAAGCTGTCGAAGGACGCCGCCGAGGCCGCGAAGAAGGAGCCGCTGGGCCTGGCGACGCCGGTGCGCACCCCGCCCAACGGGTGCGTCGGCGCGGGCCCCGAGAACGGGTTCTTCTGCTCGTACGTGGTGACCTACCTGCAGCGCAACGGGTTCAGCCTCGAACAGCTCAAGACCGGCGGCTACACCATCCAGACCACGCTGGACCGGACCATCACCTCGCACGCCAAGGCGGCGGCCGAGGCGCAGGTCGCGAAGGACACCGACGGCATCGCCAACACGATGGCGGTCGTGCGGCCGGGCCGGGAGCGGCACGAGGTGCTGGCGCTGGTCGCGAACCGGGACTACGGCCTGAAGGCGGACCAGTTCCAGACCACCTACGACCTGCCGTCCGGGGTGGAGAACAAGTTCGGCGCGGGCAGTGTTTACAAGGTGTTCACCGCGGCGGCGGCCCTGGAGAAGGGCATGGGCATCGAGAACATGATGGCCACGCCGAACTCGCACGTGTCGCGGGTGTTCAAGGGCGGCGCGGCGAAGTGCCCGTCGACCGGTGAGCCGGACACGCGGTGGTACTGCCTGGGCAACGCGACCTCGAACTACCCGCCGCAGATGACGTTGCAGCAGGCGTTGCAGACCTCGCCGAACACGGGGTTCGTGATCCTGGAGGAGCAGCTGGGCATGGACCCGGTCGTGGACATGGCGTCCCGCCTGGGCATGCGCGAGACGATGGCGACCAACATCGCCGGCGAGCGGCCCAACCCCAAGGCCAAGGAGTACGGGCTGCGGGTGTCGCAGACGGAGTTCTACAAGGCCAACGGCGGCAACGCGTCGTTCACCCTGTCGCCGGCGCCGGTGAGCACGCTGGAGCTGGCGAACGTGGCCGCGACGGTCATCAGCGGCGGCATGTGGTGCCCGCCGACCCCGGTGGGCAAGGTGACCGACCGCAACGGCAAGCAGGTGCCGGTGAACGAGGCCCCGTGCGAGCAGGTCGTGGCCGAGGGCCTGGCGAACGGCCTGGCGAACGGCATGAGCAAGGACGACCAGGGCCAGGGCACCGCGGCGGCGGCGGCGAAGGGCGTCAAGTGGGACCGCCCGATGATCGGCAAGACCGGCACCACGGAGGACTACAAGTCGGCGGCGTTCATCGGCGCCACCCCCGACTTCGCCGGCGCGGTGCAGACCTTCAACGACGGCACGGCCCCGCGCGGCATCTGCGTCAACGGCGGCCCGCCGAGGCTGTGCGGCGAGGGCGACATCTACGGCGGCACGGTCCCGGCGAGGACGTGGTTCGACACGATGTCGAAGGTCCACGAGGGCGTGCCGCGCCGCGACCTGCCGCCGGTGGACGAGCGCTACCGCAAGGGCGGCAAGGAGATCCAGATCCCGGAGGTCGTCGGGCGCAACGTCAACGACGCCACGAAGATCCTGGAGGAGGCCGGCTACAAGGTGACGGTGTCGAACCGGAACTCGGAACAGCCGAAGGGCACCGTGGTCGGCCAGACACCACGCGGTTCGGCGCTGCGCGGGACGGTGGTGACGTTGCTGGTGTCGACGGGCTACGTGCCACCACCGGCCCCGACGGAGACGACGAACACCCAGAACCCACCGGCCCCGGGCGATCCCCAACCACCGGGCAACGGCAGACCGACAGACCCACCGCAGATCACGCTGCCGACAGACCCACCAGGCCGCTGATCCGCCAACGGGAACGGGGCGCCACCCACCCAGGTCGGCGCCCCGCTTCCATCCAGCCCGTTTTCGTCGTACCCCCGTGGGACAATGGACATCGGGGGCCGGAGGCCAAGCCTCAGCTCGCGAGCGCGGCCTTCACCGCCGCCGCCACCCGGCCGCCCTCGGCCCGCCCGGCGACCTTGGCGTTGGCGGCCTTGATGACCTGCCCCATCTGCTTCGGCCCGGGCTTGTCGCCCAGCCCCGCCTCGACCTCCGCGACCGCCTCGGCCACCAGGGCCGCCAGCTCGTCGTCGGACAGCTGGGCCGGCAGGTAGTCCTCCAGCACCTTCGACTCGGACCGCTCCAGCTCGGCCTGCTCGGCGCGGCCGGCGCCCGCGAACGCCTCCGCCGCCTCGCGCCGCTTCTTCACCTCGCGGGTGATGACCTTGAGCACCTCGTCGTCGGACAGCTCGCGCGCCGCCTTGCCGGAGACCTCTTCCGTGGTGATCGCGGCCAGCGTCATCCGCAGCGCACCCGCCCGAACCGTCTCCCGGTTCTTGATCGCCGCCGTCAGATCCGCCTGCAACCGCGCCTTGAGCTCCGCCATGTGCGGGAACGTTACCGGGCACCGGTCTGCACCCCGAACCGGTTAACCCCCTACCCTCGACCTCGTGAACAAGCTAGGCCGAACGCTGCTCGCCACGACCGCCCTCGGCACGGCGACGCTCGCCTACGCGGCGGGCATCGAGCGGAGGCACTGGACGCTGCGCCAGGCCACCGTGCCGGTCCTCACGCCCGGCTCCGCGCCGCTGCGGGTGCTGCACCTCTCGGACCTGCACATGCTGCCGGGCCAGAAGTCCAAGCAGCGCTGGGTCGCCGCGCTCGACGAGCTCGAACCGGACCTCGTCGTGAACACCGGCGACAACCTGGCGCACAAGCAGGCCGTCCCCGCGGTGATCCGCGCGCTCGGTCCGCTGCTGAACCGCCCGGGCGTCTTCGTGTTCGGCAGCAACGACTACTACGCGCCGCGCCCGAAGAACCCGGCCCGCTACCTGCTGCCCTCGGCGAAGACCAAGCGCATCCACGGCATCCCGCTGCCGTGGCGCGACCTGCGGGCCGCGATGGTCGAGCGGGGCTGGCTGGACCTGACCCACGAGCGCCACACGTTCACGGTGGCGGGCCAGACGGTGTTCGCCGCCGGCCTCGACGACCCGCACCTCAAGCGCGACCGCTACGCCGACATCGCAGGCCCCGTCCCGGAGGCGGCGCTGCGCCTGGGCGTCACGCACTCGCCGGAGCCACGCGTCCTGGACCCGTTCGCGGCGGACGGCTACGACCTGGTGCTCGCCGGCCACACGCACGGCGGCCAACTCCGCATCCCCGGCTACGGGGCGATCGTGACCAACTGCGACCTGGACCGCTCGCGGGCCCGCGGCGTCTCCCGCTGGGGCGCGCACATGTGGCTCAACGTCTCCGCCGGCCTGGGCACGTCCCCGTACGCACCAGTCCGCTTCGCCTGCCCGCCGGAGGCCAGCCTGCTCACCCTCGTGCCCCGACCCGTCGACGCAGGTCAGAGCGGGTCCGCGGCGGAAAGGGATACCCGGTTCGGAGTGGGTGGGAACGTCAGGTAGAGTTCTCCTCGTTCGGCCCCCCGCGGGAGGCCGGGCGGGACCGGGGTGTGGCGCAGTTTGGTAGCGCGCTTCGTTCGGGACGAAGAGGTCGCAGGTTCAAATCCTGTCACCCCGACCAGCCGAAGGGGCTGTCCGAGATCATCGGGCAGCCCCTTCGTCGTTCCCGCACTTGCCACGTGGTGCAGCGGCACACGATGGAGTGGACTTTCGGCCGAGTAGCCGAAGGGTGACGTATGGTGAGCGTTAGGCGAGGGCCGATCACGTTCTGTTAATCCATACGAGTGAAGGTTGACGGTTCAACTCACTGAAAGTAACGGGCGGCGGGGCGGGTGCGACACCGAGACGACGCATCGGTCCCGGACGCTTCCAGCGAGGAGTCACCCATGAGCACCGTCTCCGCGGCCAAACCGACCTCCACCGGCTGGGTGCGCTTCGTCGCCTGGGCGGTCGTCTGCCTCGGGGCCGCCGGGCTCGTGGCCCTGGTCTCGTCGCCGCTGGTCGGGGTGGCCGCCGGGCTCGCCGTCGCGGTCCTCGGGGCTGCCGTGAACGCCCTGACGCGCGCCTCGCGCACCATGGACCGCATCTTCACCGAAGAACTGGACTGAAACCCCGGCACGATCGAGGGCATGGGAGACCACTCGACCCGCGCCGAGGTCCGCCGGCGGACCTACGGAGAACGCGACCTCGCCGCCCTGCACGTCTTCGCCGGCGGGTTCATCAACTTCGGGTACTGGCGGGACATCCCGCTCGACGGCACCCTCACCGTCGACCAGCGCATCGCCGCCCAGCAAGCCCTCTACGACACCGTCCTGGACACCCTGCACGTCACCTCGGACCACCGCGTCCTGGAGGTCGGCTGCGGCCAAGGGGTCGGGGCGCGCACGGTCCTCGAACGCGGGCCCCGGCTGGTGCACGGCGTGGACCTGGTGCCCGAGCAGGTGCAGCGCGCCCGGCAGAACACGCCCGAAGCGCTCTTCTCCGTGGGCGCGGCGGACGACCTGCCCTTCGGTGACGACTCCTTCGACCGCGTGCTGTCCGTGGAGGCGGCGCAGCACTTCGAGGACCTGGGCGGGTTCGCGCGGGAGTGCGCCCGCGTGCTGCGACCCGGCGGGCGGCTCGCGGTGACGACGTTCTTCGCCGCGCCCGGAGCCGAGGCGGAGTTGCGCGAGCTGCTGAAGACGTTCGAGAACGGCATGGACCTCGCGCACACCGTGGACGGCTTCGGCACCGACCTGCGCACGGCAGGGTTCGTGGACGTGCGGGCGGAGAGCATCGGCGCGCACGTGTGGGAGGGCCTGGACCGGTGGCTCGCGCAGGGGCCGCACCGCGACCACTGGGACCGCAACTGGCTGCGGGCCGCGCGGCGCGGTCTGCTGGACTACCACCTGGTCACCGCGCGGCAGCCGGCAGGATCGGAGGGGTGACGACGCACCCGACCGCCGAAGTCCCCGAGCCGCTGTTCGACGACCCCGAAGCCGAAGCCCGCTGGCGGGACCGCTTCACCGCGCCGCGCGTGAGCCTGCCCGGCTGGGCGGACGACGCGCCGGACCGCAGCCTGTACCTGTCGAACTCCAGCGGTGTGTGGGAGATCTACGCGTGGGACCGCGGCGCGGACACCCACCGCAAGGTCACCGACCGCCCGAACGGCACGTCCCACGCGGCGCTGAGCCCGGACGGCGAGCAGATCTGGTGGTTCGACGACACAGACGGCGACGAGTTCGGCGTCTGGGTGCGGGAGCCGTTCAAGCCCGGCGGGACGGTGGAGACCGCCGTCGAGGGCGTGCCCGCCGCGTACCCGGCGGGGTTGGAGATCGGACACGAGGTGGTCGTCGTCGGCACGTCCACCGACGACGGGACCGCCGTGTACGTGTCCCGGTCCGGCGGGCCGGCGACCGTCATCTACCAGCACGAGAACGACGGCGGCGTGGCCGCGCTGTCCAAGGACGAGACCCTGGTCGCCCTCGCGCACTCCGAACACGGCGACAACCGGCACGCCGCGCTGCGGGTCGTCACCCCGGACGGCACGAAGGTCGCCGAGAAGTGGGACGGGCCGGGCAAGGGCTTGGACGCGATCGCGTTCAGCCCGGTGCGCGGGGACAACCGGTTGCTGGTGCTGCACGAGCGGCGCGGCCGGGAGGAGCTGCTGATCTGGGACGTCGAGGCGGACACGGAGACCGAGATCGCGATCGACCTGCCCGGCGAGATCAGCGCCGACTGGTACGAGGACGCTTCGGCGCTGCTGGTCGTGCACACGTTCCAGGCCCGGAACACCCTGCACCGCTACGACTTGACCACCGGCGTGTTGTCCGCTTTGGACACTCCACACGGGACGGTCGGGTCGGCGAACGTCCGCCCGGACGGCGCGGTGGAGTACTCGTGGTCCTCCGCCGCGCAGCCCGGTGTGGTGCGGGTGCTCGACGTCGACGGTGACGAGCGGGTGCTGCTCTCGCCGCAGGGCCACAAGGCGCCACCGTCCGTGGAGCTCCAGGACGTGTTCGTCGGTGACGTGCACGCCCTGGTCGCGCGGCCGGCGGGTGCTCCCGACGGTCCGCTGCCCACGGTGTTCAGCCTGCACGGTGGTCCGCACGCGGCCGACGAGGACCGGTTCTCCGCCTACCGGGCGGTGTGGCTGGACGCCGGGTTCGCCGTGGTGCACGTGAACTACCGCGGCTCCACCGGGTACGGCTCGAAGTGGCGGGACGCGATCGAGGGCCGGCCGGGACTGACCGAGCTGGAGGACGTGGCCGCGGTGCACGAGTGGGCCGTGTCCTCCGGGTTCGCCGACCCGGCGAAGTGCGTGGTCAACGGCGCGTCGTGGGGCGGGTACCTGACGCTGCTCGCGCTGGGGACGCAGCCGTCGCTGTGGGCGGCGGGCATCGCGGGCGTGCCGGTGGCGGACTACCTGGCGGCGTACGAGGACGAGATGGAGCCGCTGCGCGCGTTCGACCGGGCGCTGTTCGGCGGGTCGCCCGAGGAGGTGCCCGACCGGTACCGCGAGTGCTCGCCGCTGACCTACGTGGACGCGGTGCGCGCGCCGGTGCTGGTACTGGCCGGCGAGAACGACCCGCGCTGCCCGATCCGGCAGATCGACAACTACCTGGACCGGTTGGCGGCGCGGGGGGCCGAGTACGAGGTGTACCGGTACGACGCCGGGCACGGGTCGCTGGTGGTGGCCGAGACGATCCGGCAGACGGCGGCGGAGGTCCGGTTCGCCCAGCGCGTGCTCTGACGGGCTCGGAACGCGGAACGCCTCGCCGGGCGCCGGGTTCGGCGTCCCGCGAGGCGGGGTGTTCCGGTGGTGCGGGTGTTCCGGCGGGTGGGGTCAGGCCTGTTGGGCCTGCCACATCCAGTGCGCCTGCTCGAGCTGCTTGGTGATCTCGATCAGCAGGTCCTGCGTGACCAGGTCGGACTTGTCGGTCTCGTCGATGCGGGCCCGCAGCCGCTCGACGAGCTTCGCGAGCGCGCCGACGACCGCCGACACGACCTGCTCCTCCTTGAGCCAGTTGTCCGGGAACTCCGGCACGCCCGACTCCGCCGCCACGGTCTTCGCCTTGCCGTTGGGCGAGATGCCGAGGGCGGCGGCTCGTTCGGCGACCTCGTCGGTGTAGGTGCGCGCGGTGGTGACCAGCTCGTCGAGCTGGAGGTGCACGCTGCGGAAGTTCTTGCCGACCACGTTCCAGTGCGCCTGCTTGGCCACCAGGGACAGGTCGATCAAGTCGACCAGGGTCGCCTGGAGCACCGCGCCGACGGACTTCTTGTCGGCCTCGGGCAGCGGGCTGGTGATCGGGGACTTGCTCATGGACGCCTCCTTCAGACGGTGGCGGTGAGAGCCACCTCGATGTTGCCGCGCGTGGCGTTGGAGTACGGGCACACCTGGTGCGCCTTCGCGACCAGGTCCTCGGCGACGTCCTGCGGCACGCCCGGGATGTGCGTGTGCAGGTCCACGGCCAGCTGGTAGCCGCCGTTGCCGTTGGGCCCGAGGTTCACCTTGGCGGTCACGGTGGTCTCGCCGAGCGCGACCTTGCCGTGCCGTGCGACGAGCTTGAGCGCGCTGTGGAAGCACGCCGCGTAGCCGGCCGCGAACAGCTGCTCCGGGTTGGTCTTGTCGCCGCCGGGGCCGCCGAGCTCCTTGGGCGTGGCGAGCTGCTCGTCGATCACGCCGTCCGAGGACCGGACTTCGCCGTTGCGCCCGTCGCCCGCCGCGGTGGCTTCCGCCGTGTAGAGCACCTGCATGGTGAACGCTCTCCTTTGAGCTGGTGGTTGAGGCTTCCTGATCTCCCCAACACCCGGCCGAAGCCGAACCACACCCGTTCGTGTGGCAGCTCACGCCCCTCGCAGAAGTACCCGTCCAGTAGAACCGGTTAACGGCTCTGTGACGCGGCGAACTCCGCCACCTGTCGCCCGATCGTGCGCAAAGTGTCCGCGACCGTGGCGTCCGAGCAGCCGCCTTCGAGGTCGAAGTCCACCTGGCGGGAGTTGATCGCCGAGCCCAGCGGGGTGGGCCAGCCGCGCAGGGCGTGCACGATCGAGCGCAGGGCGGTGAGGGTGGTCACGGCCGCCTGCCAGCCGTGCGCGGCGGCGACGCAGCCGACCGCGCGGCCGTGCAGGTAGGGGCGTTCGTCGTCGCGGAGGTCCTCGACGTAGTCCAGGGCGTTCTTGACCAGGCCGGACACCGTGCCGTGGTAGCCGGGCGAGACCAGCACGACGCCGTCGGCGATGCGCAGGGCGTCGATCAGGCGGCGGGCGTTGTCGGGGCGGTCGGGGACGGCGGGGTCGTAGAACGGCAGCACCAGGTCGGGCCCGGCGACCTCGATGGTCTTGGCGCCCGCGTCCGCCGCCGCGCCGAGGACGATGCGCATGGCGCGCTCGGACTGCGAGTTCGGGCGGAGGGACCCGCCGATGCCCACCACGGTGACCGTCATGGTGTCCGATCCTGCCACCTCGACCTAGGTCGAGGTCCAATCCTGGCTTCGGGACCTACCCGCTAGTAACGTGCGTCTCATGCCAAAGCTCGCCGAGTCGGTTCCCGCCGGTGTGGTCGCCGGCGCCCTGCGGTTCGCGTTCGCGCTGCCGCGGCCGTTGCGCAACCTCGTGATCGGCCGCCCGATCGTGCTGGACGGCCAGCGCCTGCACCCGGAGGCCCAGCTGATCCTGCGGTTGCAGCGGCTGGCCGGCGAGGACTGGACGACCACCACGCCCGCCGCCAACCGCACCGCCCTGAGCAGGAGCAACGCGCTGGTCAGCGGCCCGGTCGTGGAGGGCGTCACGGTCCGCGCGCTGGACATGGACGGCGTGCCCGGCCGGTTCTACACGCCGCACGGGCTGCCCGGGGGCTCGCCGCTGCTGGTCTTCTACCACGGTGGCGGGTGGGTCAGCGGTGACCTGGACAGCCACGACAACCTGTGCCGGTTCCTGGCCGTGGAGGCCGGGGTTCGGGTGCTGTCGGCGGACTACCGGCTGGCGCCTGAGCACCCGTTCCCGGCGGCGGCGGACGACGCCCGGACCGCGTTCGAGTGGGCCGTGGCGAACGCTTCGGAGTTGAAGGTCGACCCGGCCCGGATCGCGCTGGGCGGTGACAGCGCCGGCGGCAACCTGGCGGCGGTGACCGCGCTGCACGCGCGCGAGGCCAAGCCGGTGTTCCTGCTGCTGTTCTACCCGGCGGTGGACGCGACCGTGCGGCGGCGTTCGCGCGAGCTGTTCGGCCGGGGGTTCTTCCTGACCGACGAGAAGATGGACTGGTTCCTGGACCACTACGCCCCGTCCCGCGACACGCACGCCGACCCGCGGCTGTCGGTGCTGCTGGCGGAGGACTTGAGCGGCCTGCCGCCGACGTACCTGGCGACCGCGGGCTTCGACCCGCTGCGGGACGAGGGCGAGGCGTTCGCGGCGAAGCTGGCGGAGCAGGGCGTGCCGGTGGTGCTGCGGCGGCACGAGGGGCTGTTCCACGGGTACGCGAACATCCTCGGCGTGGGTGGCGTGTTCCGGGAGGCGGTGGCGGAGGCCGTCGGCGCGCTGCGCACGGGGTTGGCCTTGGCCAACGCCCGCCAGGACGTGCCCGAGACCGCCTGAGCCGGAGTGGAGGGCCGCCCTCGATCCCGTGAGGGCGGCCCTCCGTCTGCCGGCCGGTGTGCTGCTGCCTGCCGGGGTCAGTCGGCCTGGTGCGGACCGCCGCCGCCGACCGCGCCGCCTTCCGCCGCGCCGCTGCCCACACCCGCTTCGGCACCGCCGCCCATACCCGCCTCGGCACCGCCGCTGCCGACCCCGCCGGACTCGGCGGAGGCCAGGTTGTGCTCGAGCTGGTCGGTGAGGGCGTTGCGCTGCCGCTCGTTCTCCACGCACAGCCGCACGATCTCGCCGACCGCCGCGTGCACGACGCCCTCGGCCCGGTCCAGCTCCTCGGCACCCAGCACGTCGTCCACCCACGACCCGCCCAGCACGGTCCGGACCGCGTCCGCCACCTCGGGGCGCCGGGCCACGTCCGTCGCCGCGGCGCCGGTCGCCACGGCCAGTTCGTCCAGCTTGGCCGCGAGCCCGTCCACCTCCTTGATCAACTGCTGGAGGCGGTCGCGTTCGGCGCGCAGTTCGGCCAGGTCGCGGTCGGTGGCGGCGGTGGCTTCGGCGTTGGCCTCGCCGGAGGAGGCCTCGCCCTGTTCGACGCGGGCGGCCTCGGCTTCGGCGATGGCCCCGTCCAGCTCCTCGCGGGCGGAGGTGAGCTGCTGCTGGTAGTCCCGGATGGCCTCGGGCTCGTAGTCCACCAGGGACAGGGCGTGCACGGGGCTGTCCGTGCCGACCTTGCCGGCGGCGGCGTCCAGGTCGGCGCACGCGTCCATCGCGGAGCGGATCGCGGGGTGGCTCACTGCGCACCTGCCCGGGTGATGTCGTCGGAGTTGGCGTTGTCGGTGTCGTCGTAGGTGTCGGCGTCGCGCTCGATGCGGTCGGCGATGTCGGCCAGGCTGTGCCGCCGGCGGCGCAGGCCCTCGGTGCGGCGGGCGACGGCCGCGTCCAGCACGGCCGCCGTGCGCGGGCCGGGGCCGGACTCGCCGAACGCGCCGCCGGGCACCTCCGTGCCGGCCAGGGCGCCCGACGCGACCTCCACGCGGTCGCCCGCCTGCCGGAACCTCTTCGCCGAGGCGCGCATGCGCCCGGTGTCGGCTGTGAACACCTGCTCCCCCTTCAGGAACCCAAGTAGTAGGACCGCCGCTCCGCGACCAGGTCACGGGCGGAGCGCTGGGCGGTGGTCGCGGCCTCCAAGATCGCGTTCGCCAGCACCTTGGGATCGACGCGCGCGACGAGCGTCGCGTTCACGGCGACCTCGACGACTTTTCCGGATGTGTCCACGCCCACCTCGACCAGCCCGCTGCCGTCCCGCCCGGCGACGACCCGACCGGCTAACTCGCGCTTGAGGGCCTCACGGGCCTGCTCACGCCGGTCGGCGCGGGCCGCCATGTCCTCCAGCGCACTCATTCGGCCATCCCCCGGTCACCTGGTCGTGTTGTGGATCAACGTAGTCTCGGTGATGTGGAATCGGGGTTCTGGGTCCGGGTGCGCCTCGGCGACGCGCCACCCGCGATCCGCGTGCCCGACCAGGGCGAACCGCGCTGGGTGCGGGCGTCGGGCGAGAAACCCACCGCCCGTGACGACGAACCCGAGGCCCGCACGACGTGGCTGGTGGACTCGTTCGAGATCGTCGCCCCTCGCTATCCGTGGAAGCGGGATTGACGGACGGTAAACCCGTTGCTCGGACAGGTGAAGATAGGACGTGTGAACCTCGCCCCCTACCTGGCCGTCCTGCGCACGCCGCGCGTCCCGTCGTCGGTGGTCCTGATGTTGTTCGCGCGGATACCGGCCACGGCGGCGGGTATGACGATCACCATGCACGTCCTGCTCGGGCTGGAACGCGGGTACGGCGCGGCGGGGCTGGTCGGGGCGATGTCCACCATCGGGATCGCAGTCGGGTCGCCGTTGATGGGGCGGCTCAGCGACGCGCGTGGGCTGCGGGCGATGTTGGCGTTGTCGCTGGTCACCGAGGGTGTGTTCTGGTTCGTGGCGCCTCTGCTGCCGTTCGAGGTGCTGTTGGTCACGTGCTTCCTCGCCGGGCTGAGCACCATCCCGGTGATGTCGCTGGGGCGCCAGATCCTCACCGCGCTGGTCGACAAGTCGGGGCGGCGCACGGCGTTGGCGTTGGACTCGATGGCCGTCGAGGTGGCGTTCATGGCCGGTCCCGCGCTCGGTGTGTTCCTGACCACGCACTGGACCAGCCGGGTCGCCATGTGGACGATCGGCGCGCTGATGGTCCTGTTCGGCCTGGTCCTGTACGCGGTGAACCCGCCGGTCCGCTCCGAGTCCGGCGAGCGGGTGCCGCGGCGGGAGTGGTTGTCCGGGCGGTTGGTCGGCGTGCTGGTGACCGCGGGCGGGGCGACGTTCGTGCTGTCCGGGGTCGAGGTGGCGGTGGTGGCGTCCATGCGCGGGCTCGACCTCACCGAGTGGACCGGCGCGGTGGTCGTCGTGATGTGCCTCGGGTCGCTGGCGGGCGGTTTCGTCTACGGCGCGCTGGACCGGGTGCCGCCGGTGTGGGCGCTGATGGGTGCGATGGGGTTGCTGGCCGTGCCGATCGGGCTGTTCACCGGGTCGGTGTGGGCGCTCGCGATCGCGCTCGTCCCGACGAACTTCCTGTGCGCGCCGACCATCGCGGGCACCGGCGACACCATCGCCGACCTCACCCCGCCCAACGCGCGCGGCGAGGCCCTGGGCCTCCAGGGGTCGGCGTTCACGCTGGGCGCGGCGCTGGGCGCACCGATCACCGGCTTCGTGATCGACCACTCGGCACCGGGCTGGGGCTTCGTGGTGGCGGGCGCGGGCGCGGTGGTCATCGCGGCGGTGTCGCTCAAGACGAGCCGGTCACCGCAGCTCGTGTAGCGCCCGGTAGAGCTTGGCGACCAGCGGACGGGTGCGGGCGTAGTGCTCGACGGCCGCCGGGTCGGCTTCGATCCGCTTGGTCGGGCGGATGAGCCGGGAGGCCTCGGTCAGGTCCGGCAGGTCGCCGAGCGCGTGCCATGCCAGGAGGCCGGCGCCGACGCCCGAGCCCTCGCTGTCCTCGGCGATCTCCAACGGCAGGCCCAGGGTCGCCGCCAGGACGGTGGCCCACAGGTCGCTGCGGAACGCGCCGCCGGTCGCCCGCACGGCGTTCACGTCGGCCACCGAGCGGACGGCGTCCAGGACCAGGGCCAACTGCTGGGCCACGCCCTCGATCAGGGCTCGGGTGATCTCCGCGCGGCCGTGGTCGCGGCGGACGCCGATCAGGGCCGAGCTCGCGTCGGGGTCCCACCAAGGGGCGCGTTCGCCGAGCAGGTAGGGCAGGGCGGTGATGCCGGACGCGCCGACGGGCACGCGTGCGGCTTCGTCGAGCAAAGTCGGCAGGTCGGCAGAGAAGGTCTCGGACGCCCACCTCGCCACCACGCCGCCGTTGCTCACGGCCCCGCCCAGCACCCACAGGCCGCCGCCGATGGCGTAGCAGAACACCCGCCCGTCCTCGTCCACGGCGGGCCGGTCGCGCACCACCCGCAGTGCGCCGCTGGTGCCCAGCGACACCGCCGCCACCCCTGGCACGACCGCGCCGACCCCCAGGTTCGCCATCGGGCCGTCACCGCCACCCAGGACGACCGGGGTGCCCAGCGGGATGCCGGGGATGTCGAACGTCAGCGGGAGCGCGTCTGTCGGCGCGTGCAGGTCGGGCAGGTCGGCGGTGGTCACGCCCGCGAAGGCCAGGGCGTCCGGGTGCCAGGACAGCGAAGCCAGGTCCAGCAGGCCGGTCGCGGACGCCGACGAATGCTCCGTGGCCAGGACACCGGTGAGCCGGTGGGTCACGTAGTCCTTGAGGCCGCACCACTTCGCCGCCGTGAACCCGCGCGCGGCGAACCACGCCAGCTTCACCAGCGGCGACATGGTGTGGACGGGGGTGCCGGTCGCGCGGTGCAGCGCGATGCCGGCGGGCGTGCCGCGCAGCCGGGCCACCTCGGCGACCGCGCGGTTGTCCGCCCAGCTCAGCGAAGGGGTGACGGGCGAAAGAGAAGCGTCCAGGCCCACCAAGGTGTGCATCGCGCCCGTCAGCGACAGGGCGCGCACGGTGTGCCCGGTGGACGCGACCTCCCGCAACGCGCGGACGGCCGCGTCCCACACCTGGGCGGGGTCGTGCGTGGCCTCGCCGGAGGGCGTGGTGCGCATCGGGTAGCCGTGCTCGGCCGATGCCACCACGCCCGCGTTCCGGTCGACCGCGATGACCTTGGTCGCCGTAGTTCCCAGGTCGATCGCGAGCACCACGTCCGCCATGACGGCGAACCTACAGGCGGTTGGCCAGTTCCTCGGCGATCTCGTAGGTGTTGAGCGCCGCGCCCTTGCGCAGGTTGTCGCCGCACACGAAGAAGTCCAGCGTGTTCGGGAAGTCCAGCGCCTGGCGCACCCGGCCCACGTAGGTCGGGTCCTCGCCCACGACGTCCGCCGGCGTCGGGAACTTCTTCGCCGCCGGGTCGTCCACCAGCACGATGGACGGCTGCGCCTCGAAGATCTTGTGCGCCTGCTCGACGGTCACCTCACGGGCGAAAGTCGCGTGCACCGCCAGCGAGTGCGTGGTGACCACGGGGACGCGCACGCACGTCGCCGACACCTTCAGGTCCGGGATGCCCAGGATCTTGCGGGACTCGTTGCGGACCTTCAGCTCCTCGCTGGTCCAGCCGTCGTCCTTCAAAGAACCCGCCCACGGCACCACGTTCAGCGCCAGCGGAGCCGGGAACGGCGAGTCCGACACCGGCAGGTTCGCGGCCTCCAGCGCCTCCCGCACGTCACCCGCGCGGACGCCGACCTCCTTGCCCGCCAACGCCTCCAGCTCGCCGTAGAGCCGGTCGATCGCCGCCTGACCGCCGCCGGAGGCCGCCTGGTAGGACGCCACGACCAGCTCGCGCAGCCCGAACTCCCGGTGCAGCGCACCGAGAGCGGCCATCATCGACAACGTCGTGCAGTTCGGGTTCGCGATGATCCCCTTGGGGCGCACGGAGATCTGGTCCGCGTTGACCTCCGGCACCACCAGCGGCACCTCGGGGTCCATGCGGAACGCGCCCGAGTTGTCCACCGCCACGGCACCGCGCGCCGCCGCGATCGGGGCCCACTCCGCGGACACCTCGTCCGGCACGTCGAACATGGCGACGTCGACGCCGTCGAACGCCTCCGGCGACAGCGCGACGACGGTCAACTCCTCGCCGCGCACGGTGATCTTCTTGCCCGCCGAGCGCGGGGACGCGATCAGCCGGATCTCACCCCACGGCACGGACGGCCGGCCGTTGATGATGTCGATCATGACGGTGCCCACGGCACCGGTAGCGCCCACAAGGGCCAGCACAGGGCTCATCGTCCACTCCCGGCGTACACCACGGCCTCTTCGTCCCCGCCCAGCTCGAACGCGTCGTGCAGCGCGCGCACGGCGTCGTCGAGCTGGGTGTCCCGGCAGATCACGGAGATGCGGATCTCCGAAGTGGAGATGATCTCGATGTTCACGCCCGCCGACGCGAGCGCCTCGCAGAACGTGGCGGTCACGCCGGGGTGCGAGCGCATGCCCGCGCCGATCAGCGACACCTTGCCCACGTGGTCGTCGTAGAGGACCTGCTCGAAACCGATCTCCTCGCGCGCCTTGTTCAGCGCCGCCACGGCCCGCGGGCCGTCGTCCTTCGACAGCGTGAAGGTCACGTCGGTGCGGCCGGACACGGCCTGCGACACGTTCTGCACGACCATGTCGATGTCGAGTTCCGCCTCGGCCACGACGCGGAAGATGCGGGCCGCCACGCCGGGGTGGTCGGGCACGGCGGTCACGGTGACCTTGGCCTCCGACCGGTCGTGCGCGACGCCGGTGATCATCGCCTGTTCCACGGGAAGGTCCTCCACTGACCCGGACACGATGGTCCCGGGCTTGTTGCTGAACGAAGATCGGACGTGCACCGGGACGCCGTAACGACGGGCGTACTCGACGCAGCGGAGCATGAGCACCTTCGCGCCGCACGCCGCCATCTCGAGCATCTCCTCGTAGGTGATGGTCTCCAGCCGCTTGGCGTTGGGCACGATGCGCGGGTCGGCGGTGAACACGCCGTCCACGTCGGTGTAGATCTCGCAGACGTCGGCCTTGAGCGCCGCCGCCAGGGCCACCGCGGTGGTGTCGGTGCCGCCGCGGCCCAGCGTGGTGATCTCCTTGCTGTCCTGGCTCACGCCCTGGAAGCCCGCGACGATCGCGATGGCCCCCTCGGACAGCGCGTCCTGGATGCGGCTGGGCGTCACGTCGATGATGCGCGCCTTGCCGTGCACGGACGTGGTGATCACGCCGGCCTGCGAGCCGGTGTAGGAACGCGCCTGCGCGCCCAGCGAGTGGATCGCCATCGCCAGCAGCGACATGGAGATGCGCTCACCGGAGGTCAGCAGCATGTCCATTTCGCGGGCGGGCGGCACCGGGGACACCTGGCGCGCGAGGTCGAGCAGCTCGTCGGTCGTGTCACCCATCGCGGAGACGGCGACGACGACGTCGTTGCCCGCCTTCCGGGTCGCGACGATGCGCTCGGCCACCCGTTTGATCCGCTCGGCGCTCTCGACCGAGGAACCGCCGTACTTCTGGACGACGAGCGCCACTGATCCTTCTCCCTCCGAGCCGACAACGGGCGAGGGGAGTTCCACCTTGGCGGTTACGCCGGCGTGAAACCCCAGCTTGGGGGCAGAGTACCTGGCCCAAGGAGTGGACAGCGGGCACCGTGACGGGCACTACCCTCTCCTGCTGTGTCGACCCTGGAGGCGGTTCGCGTGGAGCCCGAGGACGCGCCGAGCGCGCGTGACCGGCTGGCGCGCGCGGCCAGACACCGGGTCGTCCTGGTCCTGGCGCCGGCCGTGGTCTACCTCGCCGTCCGCGAGTTCGGGCTGCTGGTGCTGGCGCTGATGGCGGAGCGGTGGAACAAGGACGTCACGCGCGTGCTCACGTCGTGGGACGGGCAGTGGTTCCTGGGCATCGCCGAGGGCGGGTACGACAGCGTGCCGTCCGGCCTGGTCGACGCGTTCGGGCGGCGCACCGACGAGACGCCGCTGGCGTTCTTCCCCGGCTACCCGGCCCTGGTGCGGTGGGTGGACGGGCTGCCCGGCGTCGAACCGGTCGGCGCGGCGTTCGCGGTGAGCCTGGTCAGCGGGGTGTTCTGCGCGTACGGGCTGCGGCGGCTGGGGTCGCGGGTGTTCGGCGGGTCCGACCGGGCCGGGCTGGTGCTGGTGGTGCTGTTCGCGGCCTCGCCGATGGCGGTCGTGCTGTCGATGACGTACTCGGAGGCGACCTTCTGCGCGTTGGCGGCGTGGTCGCTGGTGGGCGTGGTCGAGCGGCGGTGGGTGCTCGCGGGGCTGTGCTGCGCGGCGGCCGGGCTGGTGCGGCCCACGGCGGCGGCGCTGATCCTCGCCGTGTGCCTGGCGGCTCTGGTGGCGGTCGTGCGGCGGTGGGACGGGTGGCGGCCGTGGGTCGGCGGGCTGGTGGCACCGCTCGGGCTGCTCGGGTACCTGGCGTATGTGGCCGTGCGCACCGGGCAGTGGGACGGGTGGTTCGCCGTGCAGCAGCGCGGGTGGGACTCCCGGTTCGACGGCGGGGCGGCCACGTGGAAGTTCGCGCTGCTCATCCTGGGTGAGCCGCGGTCGGTGCTGGAGCTGGCGACCGTGTGGTTCCTGGTCGTGGCGATCGCGCTGGTCGTGCTGGGGATCCGGCGGGGCCTGGAGTGGCCGCTGGTGGTGTACGGGGCCGGGGTGCTCGCGATGGACCTCGGCTCGAACGGGTTGATGAACTCCAAGGCCAGGCTGCTGCTGCCGGCGTTCACGCTGCTCGTGCCGGTGGCGCTGGCGATGGCGCGGCGGCGGACGTCCACGGTGGTGGCGGTGCTGGTGGGGATCACGGTGTTCAGCGCCTGGTTCGGCGCTTACGCCATCACGGCTTGGCAGTATGCGATCTGATGGACCTCAACCCGCTGATCGCGCAGCGCTGGAGCCCCCGCGCCTTCGATCCCACCGCGTCCCTGACCGCCGACGACCTGCGCCCCCTGCTGGAGGCCGCCCGGTGGGCCCCTTCCCACGGCAACACCCAGCCGGCGCGGTTCCTCGTCGGCTTCCGGGGCGACTCGGTCTTCACGCGCGTCTTCGACGCGTTGCGGCCGGGCAACCAGGCGTGGGCGGGGCGTGCGTCGGTGCTGGTGGTCGCGTGCCGGGTGACGGGTGACGATCGCGGGCCGATGCCCAACACCGAGTACGGGGTGGGCTTGGCGGTGGCGAACCTGAGCCTCCAGGCGGTGGAGAACGGCCTGGTAACGCACCAGATGGGCGGGTTCTCGAAGGACGCCGTCCGGGAGGCTTTCGGGTTGCCGGAGGACGTGGTCCCGGTGGTCGTGGTGGCCATCGGCGTGCTCGGCGACGACTCCGACCTGCCGGAGGAACTGCGGGCGCGGGAGCATCGGGTCCGGAAGCGCAAGCCGCTCACCGAGACGGTGTTCACCGAATGGGGTGAACCGCTGTTCTCAGCCGAGCCGGCGGATGAGCTTGACGGCCAGTGACCGCACGATGAGCCAGAACACGGCCGCGATGCCGTAGTTGACCAGGACCCGGAGCTTCGCGTCCTCGGGCGTGAACAGGTCGCGGAAGCCGAGTGCGAACCTGTCCGCCCAGCTCGCGACCGTCGTGGTGATCGAGTTGTCGGGGTTGGCGCCGCCCACGGTCAGCAGCACGTGCGCGACCAGGACGACCGCGATGAGCAGCCCCGCCCAGCCGACGACTCCCGCCACGACCGACACGATCCGCGTCCGCACATCCGAAGACGCCGTGTGTTCAGCCATGACGGGAGTGTCGCATGCTCTAGCGCGCTACGACACGCGCCAGGATGCCGGTCACCACCAGCCAGAACACCGCCGCGAGACCGTAGTTCACGATGACGTCCAGGTTGGGGTTGCCGAGCTGGAACAGGCCTGGGAAGAACAGCGCCAGCGGCTCGGCGAGCTGCTGGATAAAGCGGAAGAACGCGTTGGCCTGGTTCGCCCCGAAGAGGATCATCAGGATGTAGAGGACCTCGATGAGAGCGAAGACAGCGCCCACGCCGCTGATCACTCGGGCAGCGGTGAAGCTGCCGCTGCGCGTTGAGGTTCGCCATCTGGACATGCCGTTCGAATACCTCACACGAACGAGTGATAAACACCCGCTAACCCGGACCACCTGCTCGGACGCCCCCACCGGGCCCACCGCGAGGCCGCGTCGGCTTGTCACGCCGCATTTGCCGCCGGTCACGCCCTTCGACCGCCGGCAAATGCGGCGTGACGAGCCGACTTCCAGGCGGCCTCGCCCGCGCCGCCGGAGGCGGCTCAGTCCACCACAGTCCACCATGTGGGCGTCCGGTTCCAGGCCGCGACGGAATGTGGTTAACCTGTGGTCGTGGCACGTGCCCTCCTGCTTCGCCGCCGTGACGGGGTCTGACAAGACCGGCCCCCCGTCGCGGGATCGAGCGTTGCCGCCGGTCGTCCTCCCAAAACGACCAGCAGGAGCTGTGAGCACGCCATGACCACGAGTCCCGACGCGTACACGTCCGGCACCAGCCGCATCCGCACCCCGGCCCGTCCCGCGCCCGCCGACCAGCCCGCCTGGAACCCGCAGCGCGGCACGTCGATGCCGGTGCACCGCTACCGGCCGTTCCACGAGCTGGTGGAGACCGTCGACGTACCCGACCGCACGTGGCCGACCAAGCGGATCGAGAAGGCGCCGCTGTGGTGCGCGGTGGACCTGCGCGACGGCAACCAGGCCCTGATCGACCCCATGTCCCCCGCCCGCAAGCGCAAGATGTTCGACCTGCTGGTGCGGATGGGCTTCAAGGAGATCGAGGTCGGCTTCCCGGCCGCCTCGCAGACCGACTTCGACTTCGTCCGCGAGATCATCGAGGACGGCGCGGTCCCGCCGGACGTCACCATCCAGGTGCTGACCCAGTGCCGGCCCGAGCTGATCACCCGCACGTTCGAGGCGCTGCGCGGCGCGCACAAGGCGATCGTCCACTTCTACAACTCCACGTCGATCCTCCAGCGGCGCGTGGTGTTCAAGTCCGACCGCGAGGGCATCAAGAAGATCGCCACCGACGCGGCGGCGTTCGCGCTGGAGGAGGCGAAGAAGTACCCGGAGACGGACTTCCGCTACGAGTACTCCCCCGAGTCCTACACCGGCACCGAGCTGTCCTACGCGCTGGAGGTGTGCGACGCGGTCTCCGCGGTCATCCAGCCGACGCCGGAGAAGCCGCTGATCGTCAACCTGCCCGCGACCGTCGAGATGGCCACGCCCAACGTGTACGCCGACTCGATCGAGTGGATGTCGCGCAACCTGGCCCGCCGCGACTCGATCATCCTGTCGCTGCACCCGCACAACGACCGGGGCACCGGCGTGGCCGCCGCCGAGCTGGGCTACCTGGCGGGCGCGGACCGCATCGAGGGCTGCCTGTTCGGCAACGGCGAGCGGACCGGCAACGTGTGCCTGGTGACGCTGGGCATGAACATGTTCAGCCAGGGCGTGGACCCGCAGCTGGACTTCTCCGACATCGACGAGGTCCGCCGCACGGTCGAGTACTGCAACCAGCTGCCCGTGCCCGAGCGGCACCCCTACGGCGGCGACCTGGTGTTCACCGCGTTCTCCGGCTCCCACCAGGACGCCATCAAGAAGGGCTTCGAGGCGCTGGAGGACGCGGCCAAGGCCGCCGGGCAGCACGTGGACGAGTTCCCGTGGGAGGTCCCGTACCTGCCGATCGACCCGAAGGACGTGGGCCGCAACTACGAGGCCGTCATCCGGGTCAACTCGCAGTCAGGCAAGGGCGGCGTGGCCTACCTGATGAAGACCGAGCACCACCTGGACCTGCCGCGCCGGCTGCAGGTGGAGTTCTCGCGGGTCATCCAGGAGGTCACCGACACGCAGGGCGGCGAGATCTCGCCCAAGGACATGTGGGACGCCTTCTCCGAGGAGTACCTGGACGGCACCGTGCCGCTGAAGCTGCTGCGGCAGAAGGTGTCCGGCGACGGCAGCGGGCACGAGACGATCAAGGCCGTGGTCGTCGTGGACGGCGAGACGCAGGAGGTCACCGGGTCCGGCAACGGCCCGATCGCCGCGTTCGTCGACGCGCTGGCCTCGGTCGGGTACGACGTGCGGGTGCTGGACTACTCCGAGCACGCGATGTCCTCCGGCGACGACGCCCGCGCGGCGGCGTACCTGGAGTGCGCGGTGGGCGACCGGGTGCTGTGGGGCGTGGGCATCGACTCGTCCACGGTGGCCGCGTCGCTGCGCGCGGTCGTCTCGGCCCTGAACCGGGCCCACCGCTAGTCCACCGGCCGCCCGGTCACCCGTCGTGGCCGGGCGGCACCAGGGAGGCGTCATGCGCGTGCACCAGCAGTCCGAAGAACCCCGCCCGGTCGTGCACCGGGGCTCCCCGGCGCCGGTGCCGCGCGGCCTGCTCGCGTTGCAGGCGACCGCGGGCAACGCGGCGGTGACGTCCCTGGTGGTGCAGCGGGCGATCACCCTGACCGACGAGCGGGGTCATCACCCGCTGACCATCCGCCAGGCGTGCGACCTGCTGGAGGGCGAAGAGCACCACGACCTCCCGTTCGCCGCGGTGCGACAGCTCTGGCGGCAGAACTGGACCGGGACGCGGGCCGACTTCCTGCGCGCCGCCCAGGACCTCCGCCACCTCAGCGGGCCGGCCATCGAAGACTTCTACGCGGCCCAAGCGGCGCAGTACGCCGCCACCGTGCGCGCCAACGCCACCCCGCGGGTCGTGCTGCACGACTACGACCAGGTGAGCCAGGCGATCAGCCACCTGCGCAAGTCCGAGGACGCCGTCGACATGGACGAGGCGCTGGCCGCGAAGAACGCGCGGCTGGGCACGGCGTCGCTGGCCACGTGCATCGCGGTCGGGATGACGTTCGCCGATCACACCGGCGCCCGGTTCACCGCCCTGGCACACATGACCGCCGCGCAGCAGCCGGCGGACGTCTTCGACGACCTGGAGGACGAGCTGGAGCGGCTGGACGGGTACCCGATGCGGAACGAGCGGGTCGGCGTGCGCTACTTCGTGGTGGGCGGCTCGCGGGACTCGGCGCGGTTGCAGGTGGAACTGCTGGAGCACATGATCGCTCGCCGGTACCTCGGCGGGGACGTGGTGCTGGTCAACGACCGCGAGTTGCGGCGCCGGACCAAGGTGGTCGTGGTGGACGCCGACGGGACGGTCCGCTACGGCGTGTCGACGACGGACCACGCCGCCTGAGCCTTTCCTGAAGAGCGCGCGACCCTCGGAGTTAACCCGCCCCGGCTAGCGTTCTCCGATCATGACCGCCCTCGTGGTGCTGTTCGTGGTCGCCGCCGTGCCGTTGGCGCCGACCGAGGCCGTGCTCATCGGGTGCGGTGTGCTGGCCGCGTCCGGTGAGCTGCCGCTGGCCGGGGTGATCGCGGTGGCGGCGCTGGGCTGCTTCACCGCCGACCTGGTCAACTACTCGCTCGGGCGCAGTGCCGGGATGCGGGCGCTGCGTCGGTTCGGCCGCAGACCGGGTTCGCGGGCGGTCGTGGCGTGGACGGCGGCGCGGCTGGCGGAGCGCGGTGAGCCGATCCTGGTGGCGGTGCGGTGGGTGCCCGGCGGTGGGCTGGTCGGGGCGCTGCTGGCGGGGTCGCTGCGGTGGCCCAGCAGGCGGTTCGCGCCGGTGGCGCTGGCCGGTGCCACGCTGTGGAGCGGGTACACGGCCCTGATCGGCTACTTCGGCGGCCAGGTGGTGACCGACCCGCTGCTGGCGGTCGCCCTGTCGTGGGGCACGGCGATGCTGATCAGCGTCCCGGTCGGCATGGCCGTGAAGTCCGCCCAGCGCCGAGTGGTCGACACCGCGGCCGAGACCGCCGCCGCCTAGCGGACGGCCCGGTCCAGGCAGGAGCGGACCGCGGTGCGGGCGCGGCGGTAGGCGGCGGGGTCGTCGTACAGGACGGACTGCGCGTTGGCCAGTTCCAGGAACGCGATCAGCTCGAAGGCCACCTGGTCCGGGTCGGCGACCAGGTCGGGCACGCCCTCGACGGCGTCCCGGACCAGGGTGGTCCAGCCGCGCCCGGCCTCGGCGATGGCGTCGCGCACGCGGCCGGGTCGGGCGTCGAACTCCGCCTGCACCGCGTAGAAGAAGCACCCGCCGGGGAAAGTCCGCCCCTCGGAGTAGGCCAGCCAGCCCTCCAGCAGCGACTCCAGCCGGGCCAGGCCGGGTGGCAGGTCCAGCGCCGGCGTCACCACCTGGTCCAGGAAGATCTTCGCCGCGGCCCGGACGGTGGCCAGCTGCAGCTCCTCCTTGGACCCGAAGTGCGCGAACACCCCGCTCTTGCTGACCTCCAGCTCGGTCGCGAGCCGCCCGATCGACAGGCCCTCCAGGCCCTCCACCGACGCGATCTCCGCGGCCCGTCGCAGGATCTGCCGCCGGGTCTGCTCGCCGCGCTCCAGCCGTCCGTCCACCTTCACCCCGACCACGCTAGCCGCTCTTGACGTCCTCGCCCAAACTAACTGTACGATCGTTCGTACAAATTCCTGGAGGACACCGATGGACCTGCTCGACCTCAACCGCGCCGCGATCGACCTCAACGTGACGCTCTACGGCAAGCTCGAACCCCACCACTACGACCTGCGCACCCCGTGCGCCGGCTGGACCGTCCGCGACCTGCTGCAACACCAGGTCGACGCCACCCTGAAGTTCGACGCGGGCGCCCGGGGCACCGCACGCGCGCCGCAGGCCGGGGATGATCTGGTGGCCGCCTACGTCGCCGCCTCGGAGCGGGTCACCGAGGCCTTCCGCGCCGATGGGGTGCTGGACGAGCCCCGCGAGTTCCCCGGCTTCGGCACGCGCCCCGGTCGCGACCTGGTCGCCGCGCACTTCGTGGACAACCTGGTCCACGCCTGGGACCTGGCGAAGGCGGTCGGGTTCGACGCGACGCTGGACGAGGAGATGGCACTCGCCGCGTACAAGATGGCCCGCCACTACCCGAGCACGCCGGAGGTGCGGGGACCGGGCGCGGCGTTCGGGCTGCCGGTCGACGTGCCGGAAGACGCGCCGCTGACGGACCGCTTGGTGGGGCTGCTGGGCCGCAAGCCCGACTGGTCCTGAAGAAGGCCGGTGGGGAGGTGCGTTCCAGGGGGACGCACCTCCCCACCGGGAGTACTACGGGTTGAGGACCTCGCCCACCGAGGACGGCCCGATCAGGGACACGTCCGGCGAGATGGCCGACTCCTCCACCAGCACGGTCTCCACCTCGTGCGGCCGGATGCGGCCCGCCTCGATGTCCTCCGCCCAGTGGCACGCCACCCGGTGACCCGGCCGCACCTCGCGCAGCACGGGCCGGTCGGTGGCGCACTTCGTCTCCTGCTTCCACGGGCACCGGGTGTGGAACCGGCAGCCGTTCGGCGGGTTCGCCGGCGACGGCAGGTCACCGGTCAGCAGGATCCGCTCGCGCCGGTCCTCGACCTCCGGGTCGGGCACCGGGATCGCCGACAGCAGCGCCTTGGTGTACGGGTGCAGCGGCTCGGTGTAGAGGTCGTCCGAGGACGCCTCCTCCACGATCCCGCCCAGGTACATCACGCCCACCCGGTCGGAGATGTGCCGCACCACGGCCAGGTCGTGCGCGATGACCAGGTAGGTCAGCCCGAACTCCTCCTGCAGCTCCTCCAGGAGGTTCACCACCTGCGCCTGCACCGACACGTCCAGCGCGGACACCGGTTCGTCGGCGATGATCAGGTCGGGCTCCACCGCCAGCGCCCGCGCGATGCCGATGCGCTGCCGCTGGCCGCCGGAGAACTCGTGCGGGTACTTCCGCAGCGAGGTCGACGGCAGGCCCACCGCGGACAGCAGCTGGCGCAAGCGCTTGCCGGTCGCTTCCCGGCCCTTGTCCAGGCCGTGCGCCCGCAGTCCCTCGACCAGGATCGACTCCACGGACTGCCGGGGGTCCAGCGACGACATCGGGTCCTGGAACACCATCTGGATCCGCCGCCGCATCTTGCGCAGCGACTCGCCCTTGAGCGTCACCAGGTCCGTGCCGTCGAACACGACCTTGCCGCCGGTGGGCTCCACCAGCCGCAGCATGCCGCGCCCGAGCGTGGACTTGCCGCACCCGGACTCGCCGACCAGGCCGTAGGTCTCGCCGCGCCGGATCTCCAGGTCCACGCCGTCCACGGCGTAGACGTGGCCGACCGTGCGGTCCACGATCAGGCCGCGCTTGATCGGGAAGTGGACCTTGAGGTCCTGCACCGAGACCAGCGACCCGCCCACGGGCGCGTCGGCGGCCGCGGGCTCGACAGCGGCGGTCATGCGGGCACCTCCTGTGCGGCGGGCGTTCCCGGCAGCACCGGGTTGTGGCAGCGCAGCGACCGCTGACCCTGGAACTCCAGCGCGGGCGTGACCTGGCGGCACACGTCCAGCGCGTTCGGGCAGCGCGGCGCGAACGCGCAGGCGCTGTCCCACGGGATGTTGTCCGCGACCGAGCCCTTGATCGGCACCAGCTTCTCGCCGCGCGCCGCGTCCAGCCGCGGGATGGAGGCCAGCAGGCCGTGCGTGTACGGGTGGCGCGGCTCGGCGAACAGCTCGTGCCGCTCCGCCCGCTCCACGACGCGACCGCCGTAGAGCACGTTCACCTCGTCGCACAGCCCCGCCACGACGCCCAGGTCGTGCGTGATCATGATCAGCGCGGTCCCGGTGTCCTGCACGAGTTCCTTGAGCAGGGCCAGGATCTGCGCCTGGATGGTCACGTCCAGCGCGGTGGTCGGCTCGTCGGCGATGAGCAGCCGCGGCCGGCACGCCAGCGCGATCGCGATCAGCGCGCGCTGCCGCATCCCGCCGGAGAGCTGGTGCGGGTACTCCGACAGCCGCCGGGTCGGGTCGGGGATGCCGACCTTGTCCAGCAGCTCGGCCGCCTCCACCATCGCCTTCTTGCGCGGCATGTCGCGGTGGCGCTCCAGCACCTCGGTGACCTGGAGGCCGATCGGGATCACCGGGTTCAGCGACGACAGCGGGTCCTGGAACACCATGCCCAGGTCCCGGCCGCGCCGGTCCCGCATCTCCCGGTTGGACAGCGTCAGCAGGTCGGTGCCCTCGAACTTCACCGAGCCGGTCACCTTGTTGCCGCGCGCGGGCAGCAGGCCCATGATCGCGAGCGAGGTCACCGACTTGCCGCAACCGGACTCGCCGACCAGGCCCACGGTCTGGCCGGGGTCGACGTCGAAGGAGACGCCGTCCACGGCGCTGAACGGTTCGGTGCCCCGGCGCTGGAACACCACGCGCAGGTCACGCACTTCGAGCAAGGCCACAGCGGATCACCTCCGGTTCTTCGGGTCGAGAGCCTCGCGCAACGACTCGCCGAGCAGCGTGAAGCCCAGCGCCACGATGATGATCGCGATCGCCGGGAAGTAGGCCAGCTCCGGCTTCACGTCGATGTAGCGCTGCGAGTTGCCCAGCATCAGACCCCACTCGGCGCGGGCCGGGTCGGGGTCGCCCAGGCCGAGGAACGACAGCGACGCCGCCTCGATGATCGCCGTGGCCAGGGTGAGCGTGGCCTGCACGATCACCGGGCCCAGCGAGTTGGGCAGCATGTGCCGGAACACGATCGTCTTGCGCTTCACGCCCAGCGCCGTCGCCGCCAGCACGTGGTCGCTGTGCCGTTGCGCCAGCATCGCGCCGCGCAGCAGGCGGGCGAAGATCGGCACGGTGGTCACGGCGACCGCGATGATGACGGTGGTCTGGCTGCCCCGGCTGGCCAGTGCCGCGATGGAGATCGCCAGCAGCAGGCTCGGGATCGACAGCATGATGTCGGTGAACCGCATCAGCCACGAGTCGACCCAGCCGCCGAACGCGCCCGCCGCGCCACCGATCAGCATGCCCAGCACCAGGCCGATGAGCGTGGCGCCGACACCGACGACCAGCGACTGCTGCGCGCCGACCAGCAGCCGGCTGAAGAAGTCGCGGCCCAGCTCGTCGCTGCCCAGGAGGAAGCCCGGCATCGGGCCCGGGATGTTGTCCGGGCGCAGCTGGTCGAGCAGCTCCTCGTAGCGCTTGTACGGGTCCTTCGGCGTGATGAACGGCGCGATCACCGACAGCACCAGGAAGACCAGCACGATCACCGCGCCGATGATGGCCACGGGGCTGCGCGACATCCGCTTGAGCGCGTCCGCCGCGAGGCTCGTGCCCGCGGACTCGGCGAGGGCGTCGACCTTCTGCTTCTTGCGGTTCAGCAGTGTGGTCATGATGTCCGCACCCTCGGGTCGATGATGGCGTACGAGATGTCCACCAGCAGGTTCACCAGCACGTAGACCACGGCCGCGAGCAGCAGCAACGCCTGCAGGCGGGGGTAGTCGCGGCGCTCGATGCCCTGGGCCAGCAGCGACCCGAGACCACCCCACACGAACACGCGCTCGGTGAGGACCGCGCCGCCGAGCAGCAGGCCGGTCTGGAGACCGATGGTCGTGGACACCGGCAGCATCGCGTTGCGCAGCACGTGCCTGCGCCGCACGATCGTCGCCTGGAGGCCCTTGGCGTTGGCGGTGCGCACGAAGTCCTCGTTGAGCACGTCCAGCACGGACGCGCGGGTGATCCGGACGATCACCGCGAGCGGGATGGAACTCAGCGCGATCGCCGGCAGCACCAGGTGCCACAGGGCGTCGGCCGAGGCGTCCCACTCCTGGGTGAGGACGCCGTCCAGCACCGCGAAGTTCGTGACGTGCGTCGGGTCGATGGTGACGTCCTGCCGGCCCGACGGCGGGAACAGCGCCAGTTCCTGCGCGAACACCTGCTTGAGCAGGATGCCCAGGAAGAACACCGGGACGGCGACCCCGACCAGGGTGCCGATCACGGTGACGTTGTCGAGGAAGCGCCCGCGGTAGCTCGCCGCGAGGTAGCCCAGCGGGATGCCCAGGACGACGGCGAACAGCAGCGCCGCGATGGACAGCTCGATCGTCGCGGGCAGGGCCCGGCCGATCTCGGCCATCACCGGCTCGCCGCTGATCAGCGAGCTGCCGAAGTCCCCGGAGAGGATGCGCCCGAGGAACTTGAAGTACTGGATGATCAGGGGCTGGTCGAGCCCGAGCACCTTGTTCAGGGCCGCGATCTTCTCCGGGGTGGCCTTGTCGCCGAGCAGCGCGCCGGACGGTCCGCCCGGGAGCAGCCGCAGCCAGATGAAGACCAGCATGGAGAGGATCAGCAGCGTCGGGATCGCCTGGAGCAGGCGACGGACTATGAATCGCAGCATGTTGGAACCCCTTGGACAGCAAGGTGGTGGCGCTCGGGTCACGAGCGCCACCACTCACCGGTCCAGTCGGATCAGCCCTTGCTCACGGTGTCGAAGCGCTCGTCGGTGAGCGGGCTGGGCACCAGGCCCGAGATCTTGCTGCTCACGACGATCGCCGGCGGCGAGTGCGACACGGGCACGGCGGGCAGGTACTTGCTCATGATGTCGCGGTTGACCTGCTTGTACGCGTCGGCGTGCTTGGTCTCGTCGACGACCGCGTCGGCGGCGGACAGGGCGTCGAACAGGGCCTTGTCGTCGAAGCCGAACTCGGCCTTGGCGCGACCGAAGAACGTGCCGACGAAGTTGCCGGCGTCGTTGTAGTCACCGGTCCAGCCGAGCAGGTGCAGGTCGTGCTTGCCGAGCTTCTGCACGTCGTCCTTGTAGCCGCCGTTCCACGGGCGGGACACGATCTCGACGTTGATGCCCGCGGCCTTCAGGTCGTCCGTGATCACGGCCGCGATCTCGGTCGGGTTCGGCATGTACGGGCGGCTGACCTCGGTCGGCACGTAGAACTTCAGCGTCAGGCCGGTGGCGCCGGCCTGGGTCAGCAGCTCCTTGGCCTTGTTCACGTCGTGCGGGTACTTCTGCACGTCGTCGGCGTAGCCCGCGACCGTCTTCGGGATGAACTGGGTGGCCACCTCGGCGCCCGCGGGGAGCTTGGTCTTGACCAGCTGCTCGCGGTTCACGGCGTAGGCGATGGCCTGGCGGACCCGCAGGTCCTTCAGGGCCGGGGTGTTCGCCTCGTTGATGCCCAGGTACAGGATGTTGAACGCCGGGCGCGGGGTGACGTTGAAGCCGTCGGACTTCAGGGTGTTGTAGTCCGCCGGGTTCGGGTAGTCGTAGCCGTCGATCGTGCCGGCCTTGAGCTCCTGCTTGCGGGCGTTCTCGTCCGGGATGATCTTGAAGATCAGCTTGTCGAGCTTGGCCTTCTCGCCCCAGTAGTCGTCGTTGCGGACCAGGGTGATGGTCTTGTTGGCCTTGTCGAACTTCTCCAGCTTGAACGCGCCGGTACCGGTCGGGTGCTCGGTGGCGTAGGCCGGGTAGGCGAAGGAGTCACCCGACTGCTGGACGTTGTCGGCGTCGTACTTCTTCAGCGCCTCGGGGCTGGAGATGGAGAACGACGTCAGGCCGAAGGCCGCCGGGAACGCGCCCTTGTAGGCGTTGAGGTTCAGGACCGCGGTGCCCTCGTCCTTGGCCTCGCAGGACTTGTAGAGGGGCTCGCCGGCCGCGTCGCCCTCGTTCTTGGCGAAGCCGCTGAACACGTCGGCGTAGTAGATCATCTGGCTCTGGGCGGCGGCGCCCTTCATGTTGAACCAGCGGTCGAAGTTGAAGCAGACCGCGGCCGCATTGAACGGAGTGCCGTCGTGGAATTTCACATTTTTCCGCAGTGTGAACGTCCACGACTTGCCGTCGGCGCTGGGCTCCCACTTCTCCGCGAGACCGGGCGCGAGGTCCGCCGTACCACGCTTGTAGGTGATGAGCGTGTCGTACATCTGGCGGATCGGCCGGAAGCTCTCACCGTCGTCGTTGAAGATCGGGTCGAAGTTCTTGGGCTCGCCCGCGGCCCCGAAGACCATCGTCCCGCCGGTCTTGCCGGACCCGGAGTCTCCACCACGCTCGGATTGCGCGCAGGCGGACAGTGCGAGGACAGCGACGCCGGTCAGGCCGATCGCGGCCGTCCAGCGGCGCCGAGCCGTTCGGGAATGGACCATCAAACACCCCTTGGGAAATCCGGGATCTCTCGGTGTGAGGTCGGACCCTAACCGGTGCGCACAACCCTTCCGCAGTAACACAGGTCACGATCCGGCCACGTGAATCGGCATTCTCGTACTTCCGGCGCATGTTCGCTGACCCAACGTGACGACGACCGATCCTTCAAACGCTCTCCTACGCTGTACAACGGACAACAGAAACCCGTGCGCGGGAGGGGAGGTCGGGACGGGTGGGCCCACAGGTCGAGTTCCGCGTCCTCGGGCCGTTGCAGGTGCTGGTCGACGGCGAGCACGTGGTCGTCCGCGCAGGTCGGCAGCGGGCACTGCTGGTGTCGCTGCTGATGCGCGCCGGCGCCGGCGTGTCGGTGGACGAGCTCGCCGAGCACGTCTGGGGCGCCGAACCGCCCGCCCGCGCCCGCGGCACCCTCCAGACCTACGTCATGCGGCTGCGGCAGGTGCTGGGGCCGGCGGTGCCGATCCGGACCGTCCCGGATGGTTACCTGATCGATGTCGACGAACGCACGATCGACGTGGTCCGGTTCGAACAGCTGGTCGAGGAGGGCGAGCAGGAACGGCTCGCGGGCCGGCTGGAACCGGCGTCGGCGATCTTCACCGCGGCGCTGGGGCTGTGGCGGGGCCCGGCGATGGTGGACGTGCCGTCGGAGGTGCTGCACCGCGACGAGGTGCCCCGGCTGGGCGAGCGGCGGCTGCACGTGGAGGAGCGGCGCGTCGAGGTGGAGCTGGAGCTGGGGCGGCACGCCGAGCTGATCCCCGAGCTGTCCCGGCTGACCAGCGAGCACCCGTTGCGGGAGCGGCTGTGGTCGCAGCTGATGACCGCGCTGTACCGGTCGGGGCGGCAGGCGGACGCGCTGCACGCGTACAAGCGGGTCAGCGACCTGCTGGCCGACCAGCTGGGCATCGACCCCGGTGACGAGCTGCGGCGGGTGCACCAGCAGGTGCTGGGCGGGTCGCTGGAGGCGTCCGGGTCGGCGGCGCCGGCCCGGCGGGACCGGGTGGTGCCCTCGCAGCTGCCCGCCGACATCGGCGACTTCGTGGGCCGTGAGCAGGCAGTTCACCTGATCGAGGCGTTGTTGCGGACGGCGCAGGGCGTGCCGGTGGTGACGCTGGCCGGCCCGCCCGGGGTGGGCAAGACGGCGTTGGCGGTGCACGCGGCGCACAAGATGCGGAAGTACTTCCCGGACGGGCAGCTGTACGTGAACCTGCGCGGGTACGCCCAGGGTCCGCCGTTGAGCGCGGTGGACGTGCTGCCGCGGTTCCTGCGGGCGCAGGGCGTGCCGCCGGAGTCCGTGCCGCTGGACCAGGACGAGCAGGAGGCGATGTTCCGGTCCCGGCTGACCGACCAGCAGGTGCTGCTGGTGCTGGACAACGCGGCCAACGCCGAGCAGATCCGGCCGCTGCTGCCCGGGTCGCCGGGCTGCGCGGTGCTGGTGACCAGCCGCGACACCCTGCGCGGGCTCGCGGTCAGCCACGCGGCGTCCAACGTCCGGCTCGACGTGCTCGACCGCGAGGAGACGCGGGCGCTGCTGGCCGGGATGCTCGGCGAGGACGTGGTGGCCGAGCAGGCGGAGGCCGCCGAGCAGCTGGCCGAGCTGTGCGCGCACCTGCCGCTGGCGCTGCGCATCGCCGCGGCCAACCTGTTGTCCCGGCCGGAGACCACCATCGCCTCCTACGTGGAGGAGCTGCGGGCGGGCAACCGGCTCGCGGCGCTGGCCGTCGAGGGCGACGAGCGGGCCGCCGTGCACGCGGCCTTCGACCTGTCCTACACGGCGTTGAAGCCCGAGCTGGCGTCGCTGTTCCGGCTGCTCAGCCTCGCGCCGGGGGACATCACGCCGGACATCGCCGCCGCCCTGGGCGGCCTGACCACGCAGGACGCGCGCCGCCGCCTGGACCGGCTGGCCACCGCGAACCTCGTGGACAACCACGCGCCGGGCCGCTACCAGTTCCACGACCTGCTGCGCGACTACGCCGCCGAGCGGCTGGCGTTCGAGGACGACCCCGCCGAGCGGGCGCTGGCCCACCGGCGGCTGCTGGACTGGTCGATCCGGTCGGTGGACAACGCGACCGACGCGGCCAAGTCCAGCATGCTGCGGCTGCCGCGCGAGTCGGTGGTGGCCGGCGTGACGCCCCGCGTGTTCGCCGCGGCCGGCGAGGCGCTGGCGTGGCTGGACGCGGAACGGGCGAACCTGGTGGCGCTGGTGCTGCACGCGGCCGACCGGGAACCCGACCGCGACTGCTGGCAGCTCGCGGACGCGTTGCGCCGGTACTTCTACGGCCAGGGGCAGGCGGCGGAGTGGCTCGCGGTGGCCAAGGCGGGGCTGTCGGTGGCGCAGGCGATCGGCGACCCGGCGGGCGAGGTGGCGATGCTGTCGTCGCTGGGCACGCTGTACTGGACGATCGGGCAGCACCGGGTGGCCGTGGACTGCTTCCGCCGGGCGATCCCGATCCAGCGGCGCACCGGGGCGGCTCCGGCGGCCGAGGCGGCCGTGCTGATCAACCTGGGTGGCGTCTACATCGACACCGGCGAGCTGGAGCAGGCCGCGGACTGCCTGGAGCGGGCGCTGGTGATCACCCGCGAGATCGGGGCGCTGCAGCAGGAGGGCGTGGCCCTGATCAACCTCGGCGGGGTGTACCTGCAGCTCGGGCAGCTGGACCGGGCGGTGTCGTCGTTCGAGGGGTCGCTGGACGTGGGCAACCGGCTCGGCGTGTGGATCACGCAGGCCGACAGCCACCGGGCGCTGGCCGAGGTGCACCTGTTCCAGGGGCAGCCCGAGCGGGCGGCGCAGCTGTACCGGCGGGCGGTCGACCTGTACGAGAAGTCCGGCGCGCGGGGGTTCGTGCACATCCCGCACGAGGGCCTGGCGCACACGTTCAACATGCGGGGCCGGTTCGCGGAGGCGATCGTCGAGGCGACCAAGGCGCTGGAGATGGCCGAGCAGCTGGGCAACCTCAAGGGCGTGTGCGACACCAAGAACGTCCTCGGCGAGGCCGTGCACGGCGACGGGCGGCACGCGGACGCGGTGGAGCTGCACACCGAGGCGCTGCGGATCGCCGAGGAGAACGGCTACCCGTGGGGCATCTGCGCGGCCCGGCGCGGCCTGGCGATGGCGCACCGGGCGGCGGGCCGGCTCGACGAGGCCCGCTACTCGGCCCAGCAGGCGCTGGACAGCGCGGTCCGCTACCGGTTGAAGCTGGCCGAGGTGGACGTGCTGGCGCTGCTCGCGCGGGTCCGGCTGGACCTGGGCGACGTGGCCGAGTCCCTGGACCTGGCGCACCGCGCCCTGGAGCGCAGCCGGGCCACCGGGCAGCGGTACGTGGAGGCCCGCGCGGCCCACGTGGCCGGCGACGCGTACGCGGCGGCGGGCTCGCCGGAGGAGGCCCGTGCCCACTGGACCACGGCGCTGGAGTGGTTCACCGCCATCGGCTCCCCCGACGCCGAGGTCGTCCGCGCGGCCCTCAGTCGGTGATGACCACCCGGTCGACGCGCGCCTTGGTCCCGTCGACCGCGAACCAGCCCCGTTCGAACGCCTGCCAGCGCTCCAGGTGCCGCCGGCTCGCCTCGCCGTCCCGCGCGACCGCCCGCTCCAGCCGTTCCCGCTCGTCGGGCAGCTCGACCCACACGGCCTCGTCCAGCCGGGCCGCGATGGACCGCCGAGCCGCCGAGACACCCTCGACGACCAGCAGTTCCGTCGGCTCGACCGTCACCCACTCGCCCAGGCGCGGCCAACCCTGGCTCCAGTCCATGCGCTGGTAGCGGGCCGGACGGCCCGCCCACAGCGGTTCCAGGACGTCGGCGACCAGGCGCGGCCACCACGACACCGGGTCGTCCCAGGTCGCGAAGTGGTCGGTGGGCACCACCACCGCGCCCAGCGCCGCCGCGTAGGTCGACTTGCCCGACCCCGAGGGGCCGTCGACGGCGACCAGCCTCACATGCTGCGCCGGCCGGACAGCGCCCGGCCGAGGGTCAGCTCGTCCGCGAACTCCAGGTCGCCGCCCATCGGCAGGCCGGACGCCAGCCGCGTCACGGTCAGGCCCGGGAAGTCGCGCAGCATCCGCACCAGGTAGGTGGCGGTCGCCTCGCCCTCGGTGTTCGGGTCGGTCGCGATGATGATCTCGTTGACCTCGGTGCCGATCCGGGTCAGCAGCTGCCGGATGCGCAGCTGGTCGGGGCCCACCCCGGACAGCGGGTCCAGCGCGCCGCCCAGCACGTGGTAGCGGCCCTTGAACTCGCGGGTCCGCTCGACGGCCAGCACGTCCTTCGGCTCCTCGACCACGCAGATCAGGCTCAGGTCGCGGCGCGGGTCGCGGCAGATGCGGCACGTGCTCTCGGCGGAGACGTTGCCGCACACCTCGCAGAACACCACGCCGTCCTTGACCTTCTGCAGGGCGTCCTGGAGCCGGGTGATGTCGGCCGGGTCCGCGCCGAGGAGGTGGAAGGCGATGCGCTGCGCGCTCTTGGGACCGACGCCCGGCAGGCGGCCGAGTTCGTCGATCAAGTCCTGGACGGGCCCCTCGTACATCAGCCGAACAGCCCGCCGAGACCACCGAGGTCGTCCAGGCCGCCCATGCCGGAGGCCAGCGGGCCCATCTTCTGCGCGGCCAGCTCCTGCGCGGCGCGGTTGGCGTCGCGGACGGCGGCGACGACCAGGTCGGACAGCGTCTCCACGTCCTCCGGGTCGACCACCTTCGGGTCGATGGCCAGGCTCTTCAGCTCACCGCCACCGGACACGACGGCGGTCACCAGCCCGCCGCCCGCGGTGCCGGTCACCTCGGCCTCGGCCAACTCCTGCTGGGCGGCAGCCAGTTGCTGCTGCATCTTCTGCGCCTGCTGGAGGATCTGCTGCATGTTCGGCCCACCGGGTTGCACCGCGGGTTCCTCTCCGTTGGGGTTTGCCACCAGCGTAGTCGCGCGCTCAGCTCTTCAGCGGACGCGCGCCCAACTCGTCGGCGAGCAGCTTGAGCACGACCTGCTCGGGGTCGAGCTGATCACCGGCGTCACCGGGCCGGGCGGCCTCGGCGAGCATCTCCTCCTCGTCCACCGGCTCCGGCGGGAGGGGCTCATCGGGCTCCGGCGGCTCGGGCGGCGGCGGGATGTCGTCGGCCGGCGCGGGCCTGCTCGGCGGCTGCCGGGGCTCCTGCGTCCGGGCCGCCTGGCTGGGCCGCGTCGGCGCCGGCCGCTGCTCGCGCTGCGGGGTCGGGCGCGGCGCGGCCTGGTTGGGCGCGCCGTGCAGGCAGCGGACCTGCCACGACCCGCCGAACACCTGCCCGAACGCGGTCGCGATGGCGTCCACGGTGCGGGGTTCGGCCAACCGGCGGGCGAGCGGCGCGGACCCGTGCGTGATCGTGACGGAGTTGCCGTCCACCTCGGCCACCGTCGCGCCGCTGGTCAGCAACGCGCTGGCACTGGGCCCGGCCAACCCCTTGACGATGCCGCACAGCTCGGCCCACCGCCTGCGCACCTCGGCCACATCGACCCCGGCCGAACCGGCGGCCACCGGCGCGGCGGCCTCGACGGGTTGAGCGGGTGCGCTCGGCGACTCGACCGCCGCCGGCACGGGTTCCGGCGGCACGGGCCGTGACACCTGCTGAGGCGGTGCCGAGTGCTGGGGTGGTGCCTGAGGCGGCGTCGCCGGGCGCTCCACCTGCCTGGGCGCGGGTTCGGGCTGGGCGGGCCGCTGCGAAGGCCGCTGGAACGTCCGCCCGCCCTCGACCGCCGCACCACCGGCACCGCCCGGCGCACCACCCGCGGCGGCACCGCCCGGCGCACCACCCGCGGCGGCACCGCCCGGCACACCACTGGCCGGCCCGGCACCTCCGGCGGCGGCACCGGCGGGTGGCCCGTACTTCTCCAGCCGCTCGACCCGCTGCAACACCGCCGACTCCGCGTCACTGGCCGACGGCAGCAGCATCCGCGCCGACACCAACTCCAGCAGCAGCCGGGGCGCGGTCGACCCGCGCATGTCCGTCAGACCCTGGTGCAGCACCTCGGCCCACCGGGTCACCGTCGCCGGCCGGGTCGCGTCGCGCTGCGCGACCATCTTCGCCAGCACGTCGTCCGGCACGTTGACCAGCCCGCGCTCCCCGGCGTCGGGCACCGCGTGCAGCAGCACGAGGTCCCGCAGCCGGTCGAGCAGGTCGGAGGCGAACCGGCGCGGGTCGTGGCCGGCGTCGACCAGCCGGTCGATCGTGCCGAACACCTTCGCGCCGTCCTCCGCGGCCAGGCCGTCCACGACGTCGTCGATCAACGCCACGTCGGTCACGCCCAGCAGCGCGATCGCCCGGTCGTACTTCACGCCCTCGGGCCCCGCGCCGGACAGCAGCTGGTCCATGACCGACTGCGTGTCCCGCGCCGACCCGCCGCCGGCCCGGATGACCAGCGGGAACACCGACGGCTCGACCGCCACACCCTCGGCGGCGCAGTTGCGCTCCAGCAGCGCGCGCATCGCCGACGGCGGGATCAGCCGGAACGGGTAGTGGTGCGTCCGCGAGCGGATGGTGGGCAGCACCTTGTCCGGCTCGGTGGTCGCGAAGATGAAGATCAGGTGCTCCGGCGGCTCCTCCACGATCTTCAGCAGGGCGTTGAAGCCCTGCGTGGTGACCATGTGGGCCTCGTCGATGATGAACACCCGGTACCGCGACTCGGCCGGCGCGTAGAACGCCTTGTCGCGCAGCTCGCGGGCGTCGTCCACACCGCCGTGGGACGCCGCGTCCAGCTCCACCACGTCGACGCTGCCCGCGCCGTTGGGCGCGAGGCCGATGCACGAGTTGCACTCGCCGCACGGGTCGGGCGTCGGACCCTTCACGCAGTTCAGCGAGCGCGCGAGGATGCGTGCCGAGGACGTCTTGCCGCAGCCGCGCGGACCGGAGAACAGGTAGGCGTGGTTGACCCGGCCGGCGGCCAGCGCCGTGCGCAGCGGGTCGGTGACGTGCTCCTGCCCGACCACCTCGGCGAAGGTGGCCGGTCGGTACTTGCGGTAGAGGGCGAGCGCCACGGGTCCAGACAGTACCGAAGGGGTCCGACAGACAAAGGGGACCCCGTGCACCCGCCAGAGCCCACTTATCCTTGCTGCCTTCCGGCCCTGGGGAGGTTCATGGGATGTGCGCCGCACGAGGTCCACGGCAAGTGTAGCGGAGGGTCAGCGGAGCACTTCGACCACCACCGGGTGCAGCCGCGGCGCGGCCACCAGGACGCTGTCCGCACCGGAGTGCCACGGCTCGCCCGACGCCGTCGTCACCACCGCGCCCGCCTCCGCCGCGACCAGCGTCGCGCCCAGCAGGTTCTCCGCGTCCCG
Organism: Saccharothrix variisporea; assembly: GCF_003634995.1. Taxonomy (GTDB): domain Bacteria; phylum Actinomycetota; class Actinomycetes; order Mycobacteriales; family Pseudonocardiaceae; genus Actinosynnema; species Actinosynnema variisporeum. The sequence continues at coordinate 5,047,043 of NZ_RBXR01000001.1, forward strand.
CCCGAACTGCCAGAACGCGTCCAGCCGCCCGGCCGCCACGTCCGCCACCTGCCACGACGTGGGCCCGAGGTTGCGCACCGCCGCCACCCGGTCCAGCACGGCCGCCAGCCGCCGCCCGGCCTCGGCGTTGGCCGCCGGCTGCCGCTCGTGCGGGTGGCTGGTGGCGACCACGGCCGCCGCCAGGTCGGTCTTGCGCGACGGCGCCACCGGCACACCGTCCCGCCAAGCCCCGACCCCGCGTTCCGCCACGTACGTCTCCCCCAGCAGCGGCGAGTGCAGCACCGTCAGGACCGGCTCGCCGTCCCGCAGCAGCGCCACCGACACGCACCACTGCGGCAGCCCCTGGAGGAACTGCACCGCCCCGTCCAGTGCGTCCACCACCCACTCGCCCCGGGGCAACCGGTCGCGCAACTCCGCTTCCGCCGGCCCCTCAACCTCCCGGAACCGCGCCGCCAACTCGTCCCACGACGCCGCCGGCCCGCTCGGCTGAACCCCGCGCAACCGCCCCGCCACGTCCCGGACCACCTCGACCACCTGATCTCTCATGCGACCAAGGCTGCGCACCGGGTCGGCGTTCCCGTACTTTGCGAGCAGCATGATGAGCGAAAGTGGACACCGATGAGCTTGCAATTGGCGCTTGTGGACCAGCGCGTACTCTCCGCGCTCCAAGTCGACGGCCGCGCCAGCCCCGGCCGCATCGCCGAGGTGCTCGACGTCTCCCCGCGCACGGTCGCCCGCTCCCTCACCCGCCTCGCGCCCCACGCGCGGGTCGTCCGGGTCCCCAACCCCGAGCACGGCCTACGCGGCGCCACCCTGCTGCGCGTCCGCGTCCTGCGCGGCCGGGTCGAGGTGATCGCCGACTCCCTCGCCCGCCGCCCCGAGGTGCTGTTCATCGACGTGCTCAGCGGCGGCGACGAGATCAGCGCCGTGGTCCTCGGCGGCGTGCCGGCGCTCCCCACGAACGCCATCACCTCCGTGCAGGCCCTCTCCGTCCTGCACGTCTTCTCCGACGCCGCCGACTGGCGCAGCGGTCTGCTCACCCCCGAGGAGACGACCGCCCTCACCCCGCCGGCCCCGACCGCGGACCACACGCCCGACGACCTCGACCAGGCGCTGCTCACCCTCCTGACCACCGACGCCCGCACCGGCCCCGGCGCCCTCGCCACCGCCACGGGCACCCCCGAGTCGACGGTCCGGCGGCGCGTCGACCGCCTGGCGGCCTCCGGCCACCTGCGCACCTACGCCATCGCCGACCCCCGCCTGTTCGGCCTCACCGTGGACGCGAACGTGTGGATGACCGTCCCACCCGGCCACCTCGACGCCCTGGGCCGCCGCCTCGCCCGGCACCCGTCCGTCCACGGCACCCTCGCCACCACCGGCCCCACCAACCTGAGCGTCGCCGTCTTCTGCCGCGACCTGCCGGCGCTCTACGACTTCGTGACCAGCCTGAACGACATCCCGGCGGCCGAGGTCACCGTCGTCGGCTCGGCCGTCAAACGCGCCGGCCGCCGCGGCTAGCCCGGCGCAGACGTCCCGCGCCCGACCCCGGCGTGGAGCGCTCCAGCCCGCCCGTCTTCCATGTCCGCTTGCCTGGCTCCCGCCCGCGCGCGGCCTGCGGCCGTCCCGCCCGAGAACCCGGGTGACCACCCGTTTTGGGGACCGGAAGGTGCCTCCGTTAGACTCCTCGGCGGAGGATTCGCATAGCGGCCTAGTGCGCACGATTGGAAATCGTGTTGGGTTAACCCCCTCACGGGTTCAAATCCCGTATCCTCCGCAGAAAGCGGCCCCGCCCGGAGATTTCCGGGCGGGGCCGTTTCGCGTTGCGGGTCTCAGCCGCGCACGCACTCCGCGAGGTCCTCCAGCAGGAACACCATGCGGTCCAGCTGCGCGTTGCCCGTGCTCGGGCGCAGCTTCACGACCTGCGGGTCGTGGTCGCTGGCCTGGTCGGTGAACTCGGCGTTGATGTGCACCACGTCGTACCGGTAGCGGTTGATGTTGGCGCTGATCAGGATGTGGTCCAGCGTCTGCGAGTTGCCGTCGAAGACGTAGCTGTACCGCTCGGGCTCGGGCAGCGTCGAGATCAGGTCGACCACCGTGCCGCCCGCCGTCAGCGTCTGCACCGCCGGCGAGAACTGGTAGTCGTTGATGTCGCCCGCGAGCACCACGTTGGCGCCGCGGTCGACCGCCTTCACCTGGTCCACGAACGCCTTCACGGCCGTCGCCTGCTGCAACCGCTGCACTTCAGAGCTGCGGTTGGGCTCCTGGTAGCGCCCGTGCAGCGCCTGGTCGCCGCCCTTGGAGTTGAAGTGGTTGGCGACCACGAACACCGTGCGACCGCGGAACTTGAACTCGCCCGCGAGCGGCTTGCGGCTGTTCGCCCATGCCGGGTTGGCCGGGTCGATGCGGCCCGGGGACACCGAAAGGGCGGCACGGCCGTGCTGCTCCACCACGGACACCGGGGTCGTCGCGTCGCCGCCGGCGCGGTCCACGAAGGACACCCGCGCCGGGTTGAACAGGAACGCCACCCGGATGTTGCCGCCCGGCTCGCCGCCGTCGGTCTTGTTCTGCGGGTCGATCTGCCGCCACTCGTAGCGCGGGCCGCCCGCCGCGACGATCGCGTCGGTGAACCTGGTGAACGTCTGGTCCGCCGCGACCGTGCCGTCGTCGGTGGCGCCGTTGTTGTCCTGGATCTCCTCCAGCACCACGACGTCCGGCGAGGCGAGGTTGTGCACCACGGCCGCCGCGAGCCGGTCGAACTTGGCCTGCGGGTTGGTCGCGGCCAGGTTCTCCACGTTGTAGGTGGCGACGGACAGCTCGTACTGGCGGGCCGCGTCGGTGGCCTCCGGCTGGATGCCGCCGGACACGTACTCGCCGACCGACTTCGTGGCCAGCGTGTAGCCGCCGAAGTTGGTGTACTCGACGTTGCCCACGGTGGCACCGCGCCACACGTCACCCACGTTGGACGCCTGCGGGGTGGCGCTGCCCGCCTTGACCTTGATCCGGCCGCTGTTGGGCTGGTCGTAGCCGAGGTAGATCGTGCCGCCGCGCGGGGTCGGGTGCTGGTCCGGGCGGGTGGTGATCCAGGTTTCGCCGAAGCCGTTGGTCGGGCCGACCACGCGAGCGTCGTTGGCCTGGACGTACATGCCCTCCAGGGACTCGTAGTAGTCCTGGCCGTACTTGGAAGGTTCCAACGGCAGCGCTTCGATGCTGCCGCCGCCCGCCGTGGGCGTGAAGCCGTCCGGCGGGGACAGCACGACCGGGGCCGGCAGGGCGTTGCCCTTGGACAGCACGGTGACCGTCGCGCCGGTGATCTCGGTGAGCGTCTGGTTGGAGTTGGACGCGGTGTCGCCGCCCGGCCGGTACTCGGCGACGGTGCCGCTGACCAGGACGGAGTCGCCCGGTTCGACGGTCGGCGCGAGGCCCGCGGTGTAGACGAACACGCCCTCGCTGGTGCGCGGGTCGGCGTCCGGCGCGGTGTCCTGGATCCAGAAGCCGCGGTCGCCGGTGGCACGGGTGGCCGTGACGACGCCGGGGACGCCCGCGACCTTCGTGCCCAGCAGCGGCGAGATCCGGGTGGTGCCCTGGACGTCGCGGATGCGCTTGTCACCCGGCTGGGGTTCCGGCTCGGGGTCGCCCGTGCCCTGGCCCTTGGAGTTGACCGGCGTGGGCGCGCCGACGGTGAAGTCGGCGGAGTTGTCGTCGGTGTCGACGAGGGCCGGGCGCGCGGCGGACGTGGTGTTGCTCAGGTTGGCCGTCGGGGTGGTCTCGCGGACCACCGTGGCCGTGCCGTAGCCGACCAGGTCCCGGACGCGGGTGTCGGCGGCGCAGTCGGCGGCGGTCTTGCAGGCCAGCGGCTCGGTGCTGCTGACCAGCGCGATCGTGCCGCCGGTGGCCGACATCGGGATGGTGCCGGTGACGTCGGGGGTGGGCAGCTGCACCGTGCCGCCGGAGCCCTGCGCCTGGGCGACCAGGAAGCGCTTGCCGGGCTCGACCGCGCCGGTGAGCGGCGTGACCTGCCACTGGCTGCTCGCACTGGCGCTCGCGGGCAGGTACTGCACGCTCCACCCGGCGAGGGCGACCGGGCCGGAGCCGCGGTTGGCCAGCTCGACGAAGTCGCGGGTCAGCGCGGCGCCCGAGTTGCCGCCACCGCCGTAGACCTCGGCGATGAGGGCGTCGGGGCTGGGCGCCGCGGTGGCGGGCGCGGCCAGGGCCAGGGACACGGCCGAGGCGGCGGTGACCGCTAACCCGACGCGGAGCGGGGTGGGTCTCAACGGATCCTCCGGAGAAAAGTTGGCGGGTCCGCGCATCCTCCCCGGATCGGATGAACTTCGAAAGAAGCCGTCACTAACTGTTGACCCTGCACGGGCACACGCTGCCCACATGGGTGCCCGTGTGATCACCCACAGGGCGAATCGGCCTACTTCACTCGAACGTGTGTTCGAATGTGGGGTAAGCTCGGTCACGTGCCGAAGCCGGTGGCCCTCCCAGCGCCGGCGGGGCACGACGCACACGACGGGGCGCCGCCCGCCTGACGAGGCGGCGCGGTGCCCCCGAAGGTCGCACCTTGACAAGACCAGAGCGCGAATGACGACGGGCCCGTTCCGCGGCGGTCGGGCCGCGGCTCGTACCGTAGCGCTCCCGGGCGCGGCCGTGCCCCGACGGCCGAGCGCCCCGCGCACCAGGCGCCACCTCGCTGCACCGAGGATCAGTCGACGACCGCACCCGTCACGCCCCGGACCGACCGATCCGCACCGGTCCGACACTGATGTCGAGCCCGAGCAGCCAGATCGCGCTCCCCACCAGGAGGACCCCGACCGCCGCCAAGACGATCAGGCGGATGGTCGAACCCCAGTCCTCGACGGCACGGGCCAATGCGGAACGGGAGTCCCGCCCACCTCCGGTGTCCGCCGGGCATTGCGACTCCTCGCCGCCCGCTTTTTGCGGACCCGACCCTTTCCCACCCATGCGATCATCCTCCTTCCCCCCGGTGTGCTGAATCTCGAACGCGGACACCCGAAGGATTTCGTTCCGACCCGTCGGCAATGAACCCGAGTTCAGTGTGCATATCGGCCGGAACTCCACCAACCGACGATGTGTACACATCCAGTCCGCTGCACCGGCACAGCTGGTGCTAGCTTTCGCCCATGTTCCGCTTCGAGGAACCGCTGAACGAATCGGAGATCGGCATGCGCGAGGCGCGCATGCGTTTGCCCGCCCTGCTGAGCACCGTCGAGTCCGGCAGCCACGTCGTCCACGTCACCCGGAGGGGAAGGCGGGTCAGCGCTCTCGTCAGCCCCGACGTGGCGGAGAGCATCGTGGCTGTTCGGGGCGCCCGGGGTCCGGTCATCCCCGGTGACATCGCCGGGGCGATCAAGCTCGTCGAATCGTTGATGGCCGAGGACGAGGCCCATGCACCGTCCATCGACACCAAGGAGCCGAGGCGCGAAGCGCTGGTGGGTGCGTGCCTGACGCTCGTGGACGTAATGCTCACGGACCCGCTCCTCAACGGTGGCGAGCTCGAGGTCGAACTCGACGAGGGTGGCCAGGAAACGAAGTACGTGGCCGACTTCCTGGTCCGCATTCTGTACAAGCGCCCGGATGTCCGCACCGCGGCACTCGAAGCGATGCCTTTGGTGGCGGGCAGCATCTGGGCCGCTCAAGTGCGGGGTTCCGCAGCAGAACACCGTCTGTCGATACCGGTGGAAGTCTCCATCGGAGAATGCTACGCGTGGATCATGGCGCTCTGGGAGCTGTGCCGGCTCATCAACGCCGTGTGCGGCGACGGAGCTGCAGAGGAGTTGATGTACACCATCGAGGAGTATTGCCGGACCAACTACGCCGGGACACCGTTCGAGGTGGGCTAGCCGGTCGCAGCACCCCGGCCGTGCGGATCGGTCGCCCGAGCCCCTTCGGATGGGCCCTCAGCCCCATCGGCGGGCGTCAACGGCTTCGGGCGACTCGGCCCAATGCCGAGAGCCCCCGTCGCCGTGATCGGCGACGGGGGCTCCCGTTTGCGGTGGCGGTGGGATTTGAACCCACGGAGGCTTGCACCTCACACGCTTTCGAGGCGTGCTCCTTCGGCCGCTCGGACACGCCACCGCCGAGAACAATACAAGACGGCCGGGGCGGCTCGTCACAGGGGGTCGGCGAACCGGTCAGCGCCACACCTTCATGACCTCCGCGAGCCGCACGCGGGCGCGGGCCAGCCGCCCCCGCACCGACTCCTCGCTGGCACCCACCACCAGCGCGATCTGGGCGTAGGAGAGCCCGTCCACCTCGGCCAGCAGCCAGGCCACCCGCTGCGGCTCGGGCAACCGGCGCAACGCCAGCCGCAGCGCCGCCACGGCCGCCACCACCTCCGCCACGGCCGAGGGGTCCCGCGGCACCTGCCCCACCCCGATCGGCGTCACCCCGAAGTCGGGCAGCTCCCCGACCGGATCGGTGCGCCGCCGCCGGAGCACGCCGAGGCACTCCCGGTAGGCCACCCGGAACAACCAGGTCCGCACCGCGGCCGGCTCGGCGAGCGAGTCCAGCCGCCGCCAGGCCGTGGCGAACACCTCCTGCACCACGTCCTCGGCCTCGGCCCGGTCGCCCAGCACGCGCACGGCGAACCCCAACACCCGGCCCCGGTACCGGCGGACCAGCACCTCGAACGCACCGAGGTCACCCCGGGCGACCCCACCCACCAACACGGCGTCCACGCTGTCGACCGACACACACCCGATCGTCGCAGCGCCCACCCGACCGCGCCGATCAACGGCTTCCCCCGCACGGGCTATTTCCCGCCCCGAGCACCCGAGCGCCCGACCGCTGTGACGGTGGTCACATGTCGGCGAAGAACGACTCCATCAGCGCGGCGCACTCGTCCGCCAGCAGACCGCCCACCACCTCGGGCCGGTGGTTGAGCCGGCGGTCGCGGACCACGTCCCACAGCGAGCCGACCGCGCCGGTCCGCGGCTCCCAGGCCCCGAACACCACCCGGGCCACCCGCGCCAGCACCAGGGCGCCGGCGCACATCGTGCAGGGCTCCACGGTGACCGCCAGGGTGCAGCCGTTGAGCCGCCACCCGTCGCCGAACACGGCCGCCGCCGCCCGCAGCGCCAGCACCTCCGCGTGGGCCGTGGGGTCGCCGAGGGCTTCGCGGGCGTTGCAGGCCCGCGCCAGCTCCACGCCGTCCGGGCCGTACACGACCGCGCCGATCGGCACGTCGCCGGTCGCGGGGGCCAGCCGGGCGACCTCCAGGGCGGACCGGACCAGGTCTTCGTCGCTCACGCCTGGATGGTGTCCAGCAGCTTGGTGAACTCCTCGCCGAACCCGCACCGCTGGGCGATCATCTGCAGCTGCTCGTCCGGGTACAGGTCGACCTCGTCCACGATCACCTGGAGCTCGTGCTGCGGCATCCCGAGGTCGGCGAGGATCGCCAGGTCGCCCTCGGGCCACAGCTCGTCGTCCTCCTCGTCGGGAGGGTCGACCCGCAGGAGGTCCAGCACGTCGGCGGCGATGTCGTAGTCGAGCGCCGCGGCGGCGTCGGAGAGCAGCAGCGCGACCCCTCCCGGCACCGGGCGCAGGACGATGAAGAACTCGTCGTCCACGGCGAGCAGTCCGAAGACGGCACCGGTGGAGCGGAGCTGCCGCAGTTCGGTGATGGCCGCGTCGAGCTCGGACAGCGCGGAGCTGTCCATCCTGCTGCACCTCCAGCGGCCGTCTTCCCGGACCACTGCGACAGCGAAGCCGTTGACCGGCTCCTGGTGTGCCATGTGCACACCGTAGGGCCACCGGACCGCACCCGGTAGCACGGGGGCCTCGGCTCCGGGCATCGGGGCTCATCCGATGCCACTATCGAGGGATGAGCACAACTCTGCCGAACGCACAGACGACCACCTCCGAGCCGCGGTTCACCGGGCTCTCGGAGGCCGCACGCGCGCTCCAACCCAGGACGGTGGCGCTGCGCAGGCAGGTGCACCGGCACCCGGAACAGGGCCTCGACCTGCCCGCGACGCAGGCGGCGATCCTGCACGCGCTGTCCGGGTTGCCGCTGGAGATCACGACCGGCAAGTCGACGTCGTCCGTGGTCGCGGTGCTGCGGGGTGCCCAGCGCGGACCGTCCGTGCTGCTGCGGGGCGACATGGACGCGCTGCCGCTCCAGGAGGACACCGGGCTGCCCTACGCGTCCGAAGTGGACGGTTCGATGCACGCGTGCGGGCACGACACCCACGTGGCGATGCTCGCGTCGGCGGCGCGGCTGCTCAGCTCCCGGCGGGAGGCGCTGTCCGGGCAGGTCGTCTTCATGTTCCAGCCCGGCGAGGAGGGGCACCACGGTGCCCGGCACATGCTCGACGAGGGCGTGCTCGACGCGGCGGGCCCGCCGGTGGAGCGCGCGTTCGCGCTGCACATCACCTCGACGCTGCAGTCCGGGGTCGTGGTGTCCCGGCCCGGCCCGACGATGGCGTCCGCCGACACCTTCCACGTGACCTTCACCGGCCGCGGCGGCCACGGCGGCATGCCGCACGACGCCCTCGACCCGATCCCGGCCGCCGCCGCCCTGGTCGGCGCGCTGCAGACGCTGGTGGCGCGGCGGGTGAGCGTGCACCAGCCCGCGGTGGTCACGGTCGGCCACATCAAGGCGGGCACGACCACCAACATCATCCCGGAGACTGCGCTGGTCGAGGGCACCGTCCGCACCCTCTCCGAGGAGACCAGGGCGTTCGTGCTGCGGGAACTGCCGAAGGTCTGCGCCCACGTCGCCGCCGCGCACGGCTGCACGGCCAAGGTGGAGATCGTGCCCGGCTACCCCGTGACGGTGAACGACAACGAGGTCGGCCCCCGCGTCGGCGAGGTGACCGCGGCGGCCCTGGGCTCGCGCTGGGCGGCCCCGATGGAGGACCCGCTGATGGGCGCCGAGGACTTCTCCTACGTCCTGCAACGCGTGCCGGGCGCGATCTCCTTCCTCGGCGCCTGCCCCCGAGGCGTGGACCTGGCCCAAGCCGAACCCAACCACTCCAACCGCGTCCTGTTCGACGAGGCCGCGATGGAACACGGCGTGGTCGTCTACACCGCCTTCGCCCTCGACGCCCTGCGCTGACCCGCCGGGGTGCGGGCCACCACCGCCCGCACCCCACTCAGCGCACCGACCCACCGGCCGCCCCGGCACGCCAACCTCCCCGCGCCCGCTCAACTCGGCCCCAGCGCCCAACCCCACCGCGCCCTGACCCACCGCGCACCGATCCACCGCGCGCCGACCCACCGCGCGCCCCGCGCCGACCCACCGCACGGCTCTCGCCGACCCACCGCACGGCTCTCGCGCGCGACCCCGCCGCGCGCCACCCCACCGCGCGCCACCCCACCGCGCGCCACCCCCACCACGCGCCACCCCCACCACGCGCCACCCTCACCACGTGCACCACCGGCTGGCCCGGCACTGGCGGCACCGGCGGCACCGCAGAGTTGCGGGAGATGTCGGGGGGCGCCGGCAGGATGTCCGGCGTGCGTGACGTGTGCGTGGTCGGACTGGGGTTGATCGGTGGCTCGGTGCTGCGGGCCGCTGCCGCTGCCGGGCGGGTGGTGTGGGGTGCCACGGCCTCGGCGGCCGACGCCGACGCCGCGCGTGCGGACGGCTTCGACGTCGTGGACACCGCCGAGGCGGTGCGGCGGGCGCGGGAGCGGGACGCGTTGGTCGTGGTGGCGGTGCCGTTGCCGGCGGTGGAGGACGTGCTGCGGGTGGTGCCGGACGGCGTGCGGCTGACCGATGTCGTGAGCGTCAAGGGGCCGGTGGCGGAGCTGGTCGCGCGGGTGGCGCCGGGGGCGCGGTACGTCGGCGGGCACCCGATGGCGGGCACCTCGGCCTCCGGGTGGCAGGCCGGGACCGCGGAGCTGTTCCGGGGTGCCGCGTGGGTGGTCACCGCCGAGGACGGCACCGACCTCGACGTGCTGTCCGACGTGCTGGAGCTGGCGTTGGCCACCGGGGCGCACGTGGTGCCGACGACGGCCGGTGAGCACGACGCCGCCGTCGCTCGCATCTCCCACCTGCCGCACGTCCTGGCGGCGGTCCTGGCCAGTGTCGGCGCGGACGGCGGGCCGCTGGCGCTCGCGCTGGCGGCGGGGTCGTTCGGGGAGGGCACGCGGGTGGCGGGCAGCAGGCCCGAGCTGGTGCGGGCGATGTGCGAGGGCAACCGGTCGGCGTTGCTGGACGCCGTGGACGACGCCCTGGGGCGGCTGGGCGCGGCGCGCGGGTCGCTGGCGTCCACCGGTGGGCTGGCCAAGACGATCGAGGCCGGGCACGCGGCGCGGCGGGCGCTGGTGGACCAGCAGGCCGCCGAGCTCACCGACCTGACCGTCGACCTGACCTCGCCGCAAGCGCTGGAGGCGTTGCGGGCGTTGGGTTCTCGTGGCGGACGGATCGTTGGGCTGAACGGCAGCACCGCCCTCGCGCGCACCTCCTAGGCTCGACGGGTGGAGCGGCGCAAAGTCCTCGTCTGGGTCGGCGGGCTCGTGCTCGTGGCGGGTGCGGTGGTCGTGCTGCGCAACGAGTCCGCGCCACCGCCGGCGCGGGAGTGGGGCCGGTTCCTGGACGAGCGGGTGGAGCACGTCGCCGACACGCAACCGCTGCGCCGGCCCGCCGACCTCACCCTCACCGCGCTGGACCGGACCAGCCTGCGCGCCACGTGGACGCCGACCGACGGCCTGGCCCACGGCGGGTTCGAGGTGCGCTGGAACGGCCGCACCCGGCTGGTGCTCGCCACCGAGACCGAGCTGACCGACCTCGACGCGAACGCCGAGGTGACCGTCGAGGTGCGGGCGGTCGGGCCGCTCGGCGACCGTTCGGAGCCCGCGGTCGCCAAGGCCGTGCCGCGCCTGGCGCACGACCCGGCGTGGTCCGACCCGCTGGTGCAGCCGATCGACCACCTCGACGGCCCGGAGGCGCTGAGCCCGCGCCGCTGGCGGGTCGTCGACGGGGGCGGCGGCGACTGCCTGGGGTTGCGCCCGCTCAACGGTCGCCGGCTGGAGGTCACCTGCGACACCCTCGACCTGCAGTCGAACGTGCCGCTGCGGCTGGGTGTGCCCGGACCGGACGGCGCGGTGGGGCGGGTCGTCGTCACCACCGACGGGCCGACCGCGGCGGACGGTCGGGTGCTGGTGGCGCTGGTGCCCGAGCCGTTCCAGGACCTGGGGCACCTGACCAAGCCGTACCCACCGGGGTCGGTGGTGCTGACCCTGGCGCGGCACGGTGCGACGTTCGACTTCGGCGAGGGACTGGTCCCGACCACGAAGGTCGTCCCGGTCATCGGCACCGCCCCGCCGCCCACGCCGGGCGTCCGGCACCGGTGGGAGCTGCGGGTCCTGCCGGACGCGGTGGTGGCGCTGCGGGACGGGCAGGCGCTGGCGACCGCGCCGGTGGCGGTGCCGTGGCCGGCCGCGCACCCGCGGCTGGCGTTCCGGGACGCGCGCGGCACGCGGGTGGACACGTTCGGGGTGGGTGGCGCGCCGGAGAGCCCGGTGCCGGTGTCGCTGGTGCCGCTGGGCACGACGCTGCTCGCCGAGGACCGGGACGTGCCGATCGGCACCGTGGCGCCGCACCGGGTGGAGGGTGCGAACGGCGTCCGGGTGGCCGCGCGGGTGGCGCGGCAGGGCGGGAGCATGGCCGGCCTGCCGATCACGGTCGAGTTCGGGGACCGGTCCGCGCCCGCCGTCGCCGTTCCGCCCGCCGGCGCGGGGCCGATGGTCGCCGAGTTCGTGTACGCCGACTTCCCGGTGCCCCCGCCCGGCAAGGAGATCGCGGTCCGGCTGCGGGCGCCGGAGCCGTTCTTCGTGCTCGACGCCCACCTGGTGGTCTCCGACGGGCAGGCCACCGCCCGCCGGCCGCTGCCCCGGATGACCGACCGGGCCGCCGAGGCGGCGGAAGTGCCGGAGCCGGTGGTGACCGTGGTCCACGAGAGCGGACCGGACGGCGCGTTCCCGCGGGGCGGCAAGGCGCGGGTGGTGGTCGAGCTGGACGGGGCCGCGGACGAGGTGGCGGCGGTCAAGGGCGTCGAGGTGGACCTGGACGGGCAAGGGGTGGTGGTCCTGCCCACGAACGGCTCGGCGGGCGGGCGGCACGAGTTCCTGCTGGACCTCGACCGGGTACCGACCGGCAGCCACCGGGTGGAGGTCCGGGTACTCCCGGTGGACGAGCGGGGGCGGACCCGGTCGGCGGAGCGCCCGTTCGAGATCCGACCGCTGTAGATATCGGGTGCGCAACGTCTCGTGACCGCGATCACGGCGGGACATAGCTTGACCGCATGAACCGTCGCCGGATCGCCGTCATCGCCGCTGGTGTGGTGCTGTTCGGCGGGGTGGTGGCGGTGCTGCGGACCAACGGCGTGGAGGAGCCCGGAACCGCGACCTCGACGTCCCAGCCGCCGCCGACGTCCCTCACGCCGTTCGCCGCCCAGGGCGTCCTGGTGCCGACGCCGGGCGCCCGGCCCGAGTCGCCGGGCGGCCCGCGGGTCCTGCCGGGCTCGCGGCGGCTCCAAGTGGTGTGGACGGGGGACGCGCCGGGCTACGAGGTCCGCTGGGGTCGGGGCGGCAACCCCGACCAGAGCAGGCTCGTCGCCCAGCCCGCGACGGAGCTGACCGGGCTGGAGGACGGGGCGGAGTACACCGTCGACATCCGGGCGGTGGACGCGTTCGGGCAGCGGTCGGAGCCGGCGCGGGTCACCGGCACCCCCAAGGCGGCCGAGCTCGGCGACTACGCCCTCGCCGACACCTTCGACCAGCCCACCGCGCCCGACCCGGCGCGGTGGCGGCTCGCGACGCGGGGCACGTGCGCCCGCGCGGGGTCCGACGACGGCCGGCTGGTGATCAGCAGCAGCTGCGCGGCGGCGCCGACGTCCCTGCGGTCGCGGGCCCCGTTCGTGCTGCGGGACGCCGACGACCTGGGCCGGTTCGTGGTGGAGACCGACGCGCCGGGCGCGGACGGCGAGCTGTTCCTGGACCTGGTGCCGGGGCCGGTCAGCACGCTCATGGGCGACGGCCTGCCGCCGGACGCGATCCGGCTGAGCGTGACGTCCGGCAACGGGAAGACGACGGCGGCGGTGGTCACGCCCGAGGGCACGCCGACCACGTCCGTGCGGGAGGTGTCCCCGCTCCAGCACGCCCTGACCCACCGGTGGGAGCTGGTGCTGCGCCGCGACGGCGCGCGGGTGCTGCTGGACGGCGAGCTGGTGGCGACCAGTCCGGCGGTCCCGCGGTGGCGGGAGGCGACCGCGCTGCTGTCGGTGTCCGGGCCGACCGGGCAGCGGGTGCACGTGGGGCTGGTGGCGTTCGACGGCGCTCCGACCAGCGCGCCGCCGTCGCTCCCGAGCCCGCCGGTGCAGGTCGGCGTGGTGGCGGACGCCGGGCCGCTGACCGGGTCCCCGTTGCCCGGGGTGGCCGGCGGGCAGTTGCGACTGACCCTGGTGCACACCGACGGCTCGCCCGTCGCGCCGGAGTTCACGCTGGCAGTGGGCGACACGCGGGTGCCGCTGCGGCCGGCCGTGGCGGGCGCGCCCTGGAAGGCGGGTGTCGGGTACCCGGTGGTGGCGGACCTGCCGCCGAGCGCGCTGCTGCTCGACGAGGGTCGGCTGAAGGCGAACGTCGTCACGCCGCTGCGGGTGCAGGTCAGCCACGTGGACCTGGAGCTGACCCCCGGGCCGGACGCGTCCCGACCTTCCGCCACGCAGTCCGCGCCGCTGCCCGAGGTGGAGCTCGACCTGGCGCGGGCGGACGGGGCGATCCTCGACGCGAGCGGGAAGCCGGTGCCGGAGGGCGCGACGGTGCACCGGGGGCGGGTGGTGTTCGACCTGACCCTGGTGGGACGGCCGGAGCAGCGCGGCACGGGCCTGGCGGGGCTGGCCGGGTTCACCGTGCGGCTGGACGACGACCGGGTGGCGGCCGTGCCGACGAACCTCCACGGGCCGGGGGTGGCCGGGCGGTACCGGCTGGCCCTGGACACCGGGGCGCTGTCGCCGGGGCCGCACCTGATCGAGGTCCGGTTGTTCAGCACGTCCTCCGACACGCGTCCGACCTCGGCTTTCGTGCCGTTCCTGATCACCGCGTGAGGTGTGCGCGCCCTGCCGGACCCCCTGACCGGGTGTCAAGATGGGGCCATGCAGCGCCCGCTGATCCTCGACGCCGCGCGTACTCCGTTCGGCCGCTACCGCGGCGGGCTGTCCGGCGTGCGGGTGGACGACCTGGCCGCCCTGCCGATCACCGAGCTGCTGCGCCGCCACCAGCTCGACCCGGCCCGCGTGGACGACGTGCTGTACGGCAACACGAACGGGGCGGGCGAGGAGAACCGGAACATCGGCCGGATGGCGGCGCTGCTGGCCGGGCTGCCGCCGACCGTGCCGGGGGTGGCGGTGAACCGGCTGTGCGCGTCGGGCGGCGAGGCGATCGTGCAGGCGGCGCGGGCCCTGGCCCTGGGTGACGCGGACCTGCTGGTCGCGGGCGGTGTGGAGGGCATGACCCGGGCGCCGTTCGTGGTGCCGCGGCCGGACAAGCCGTTCGCCGACCGGCTGGAGCCGGTGTCCACGGCCCTGGGCTGGCGGCTGGTGAACCCGCGGATGCGAGCGGAGTGGACCGTGCCGCTGGGGCGGGCGGCCGAGGACGTGGCCGTGGCGCTGGGCATCACGCGGGAGCAGATGGACACGTACGCGCTGCGGTCCCACCGGCGGGCGTCGGCGGCGTGGGACGCGGGCGTGCACGACGGGTTCGCGTTCGCCGTGCAGCTGCGGGACGGGTCGGCGGTGCGGCGGGACGAGTCGGTGCGGCCGGAGACGTCGCTGGAGAAGCTGGGGAAGCTCACGTCGGCGTTCTCCGAGGGCGGCCCCGTGACGGCGGGCAACTCGTCGCCGCTGAGCGACGGCGCGGTGGCGGTGCTGATGGGCACCGAGGAGGTCGCGGCCGACCTGGGCCTGTCACCACTCGCGGAGTTCCTGGGCAGCGCGGTGACCGCCGACGAGCCCCAACGGTTCACCCTGACCCCGGTGACCGCGATCCGGAAGCTGCTGGCCCGGCTGCGGATCGAGGCCGAGGACGTGGACCTGTGGGAGATCAACGAGGCGTTCGCGGCCATGGCGTTGTCCGTCCTGCACCACCTGCCGGAGGTGGCGCGCGAAAAGGTCAACGTGCACGGCGGCGCCATCGCCTACGGCCACCCGTTGGGCGCTTCCCTCCCCCGCGTGGTCGTAGACCTGTGCCGCCACCTCCGAGCCCGCGGCGGCGGCACCGGCGTGGCAGCAGCCTGCGTAGGCGTGGGCCAGGGCATGGCAATCGCCGTCCGCGCCTGACGGTCCCCGCCCGATCGTCCGCCGCCAGGCGGGTTGTGCCGAGCGGTCCACGCCGAGCAGGTTCCGCCGGGTGAGCTGTGCCGGGCGGGGTGGGCCGGGCGAGGTGGGCCGGCGGTTCGCGTAGGGCGGGTCGCGCCGGTGTTGCGCCGGACGGATCGCGCCTGACGGGTTCTGCCGGCCGAGTCGCGAGCGGCCCCGGTCGGGCTCAGATGCGGTAGGCGATGCCCGGGTAGTCGACGACCAGGCCGGTGCGGTCGACGGTGATGTCCTGGTGGAAGTCGCCGCTCTCGAACGACACCACCGAGTGCTCGTCGCCCACGGACACGGTGCGGTACTTCTGGCGCACCAGCTTCACCGACAGGTCGGGCAGCGTCACGTACACCACGGGCAGCTCGTGCTCGCCGGGCTCCAGGTGCAGGTTCAGCCGACGCACCGGGATGGCGTTGAACAGCACCGCGGACTGCACGTCCACGTCCACCGCCCCGTCGAAGTCGGCCCGCTCGGCGCCCTGGCCGTAGTCGACCAGCCACGCGCCCTCCGACGACCGGGACACCGAGATCTGGCGCTCCTCGGACACGGTGGCGGTGCGCAGCAGCAGCCGGGTGACGTTGCCGGTCTCGCCGACGCTCACCTCGAACGAGCCGCTGAACTGCTCGCGCGGCCCGGCCGTCACGATCCGGCCGGACGCCCGCAGCTTGCGCTCCGACAGCAGGAAGCGGACCTGTTCGAGCCTGGGCACGTCGTAGCCCTGCCAGGTCACGATCTGCGCGGAAGGCGAGCGGGTCTCGCCGGGCTGGGTGACCCGCTCAGCCGTGTTGAACGAGTTCACTCTCCACCCGGAAGGATGTCCTTGGCCTTCTCGGCCACCTGCTTGACCTGCTCCTCGTGACCGAACTTGCCCGCGATGAAGTCGGCCGCGGCGTCGATGCCCTGGTCGACCTTCTCGTGGTTCTCCTCGAGCAGCTCGGACGCCTTGTTCTTGATCTCGTCGAAGTTCATCGTGCTCCTTCGCACTCCTGACGCAGGCTACCCGAATCGCCCCCGCGTCCCCAGCGCCAAACGCTACCGCCGGCGTGCGACGACGGCTCGCCGCTGCCTGGTCGGCCACCCCGCGTGGCCCCGACCAGGAGGTTTCCGCCAGATTGCAGGGCTGTTGAGCCTGTTGGCACGGCCGTTGCTGATTCCCGTAGTCCCGGCGCACACCTACGCGGCCGGCCCGAACCGCTGACGCCGAGGGGAACCACAAGCGAACGGCCCCCTCGGAAGATCCCGAGGGGGCCGTTCGGTCGAGCTGTCGCCTATCAGGCGGCCTTCTTGCGGCGCACGATGATCAGCGCGGCGGCACCGGCACCGAGCAGGCCGAGGCCGATCAGCAGCGGCACGAAGATGGACGCACCGGTCGAGGCCAGGTCGTCCTCACCGCCACCGGCGACGGGGGCCGGGGTGGTGGTGGTCGTCGGGGCCGTGGTCGTGGTGGTGGTCGTCGTCGTGGTCTCCGACGGCGAGGTCGGCACGACGTTCTCGTTCCACTTGACCTTCGCGGTGTCCTTCACCGACGCCGGGGTCGGCTTCGCGATGACCAGCGACTGGGTCTTCTGGTTGCGGTCCTTGGCGACGAACAGGCGGCCGTGCTGGAGCTCCGCGGTGGCGCGGACGGTGAACTCGACCTCGCCCGGCGCGACGCCCTCGTCGACCTTGACGTAGACCTCGGCGATGTTGACCTGGGACGCGGCGGAGAGGTCACCCTTGGCGGCGACGTCGAGCTCCTTGCCGTCCTTGTCGGTGAACGTGACGCCGGTCGGCAGGTTCGCCTCGATGGTGCCGGTGGTCGCCGTGGTGCTGATGACGAACGGGCCGATCAGCGAACCGGCCTTGCCCTCCAGCTCCTTCGGGTCGATCTTCAGCGTCGGGTTCGGCTCCTGGTCGAGGCCGGGGTTGTTCTCGGTGAGCTTCTTGTACATCGCCAGCACGTGGGCGTCGACGGTCGGGTCCTCGGCCGTCGCGTCCGCGGCGTTCAGGTCGACGCCGTCGGTGAAGTGCCAGATCGCGGCCTGCGTCGCGGCGATCACCGAGCTGCGCTTGGCACCCTCGGCACCCAGTTCCTTGGCCGCGGTCGCCACGTCCAGCTTCGGGTAGCTGTGGTGCAGGATCCAGTTGACCTTGGCCGCGTTCTCCTTGAACTTGGTCTCCGGGTTGGGGTGCTCACCCCAGGGGACCTCCTCCAGCGGAGTGTTGTCCTCGAGGCGGGTCGGCAGCTCGACGCAGTACGCGGTCGCCGTGTCCTTCTCGCCGCCCTCGGTGATCTTGAGACCGATCAGCTCGGCGTTGACCGGCTTGCCGTTCTGGTAGTCCTTGCCGTCCTTCTTCAGGTGGACGCCCATGCCCGGCTCGTCGGCACCGGGGAACGGCTTCACCTCGACCGCATCGGCGGCGGCGGGGAGCGCGGCGGTCAGAGCGAACAGAGAGGCGCCAAGGACCGCAGCCCCTACGCGCTTCAGGGTCAACCGGGGTGCCATGTGTCTCCTTGAGGCTCGCGAGTAGCCCGTTTGTGGTTCAAGGCGGCGGGCTTCGAGTCGTCTTCGGGGGACCGCCTGGCAGGGGGCTCCGACACCGAATCGACAGGAATCGGCGGAACACTATCCGATCGAGTTACCCACGAACAGGTGAGGGTGACACTCTGTGTAGAACTGCTCACGAGCAGCCAAAACGCGGGTCAACGGTCCAGAGTGGACGATCGATCCGCAGGTCCGGTCGCGAGCGGACCGCCGTTTCGGCTGCGGGCGAACCGTTTTCGGACAGTCCACGCGGAACGGATCGCCGCTGGTCAGCACTGGTGTGGACCAGTTGTCCACAGGGGCGCCGGGTCAAACCGACGCCACTCCGTTGCCGAACGGTGATCTAGGCGACCAGTTCCGCCGCGCCGATCGGCCGGATGTCCCCCACCCGCAAGGAAGTCCCGGGCAGGCACAGGTCCTTCGCGGTGGGCGGTTGTCCACTGAGGATCCACTTGCACAGGGCCGCCAGCTGGTATGACACCAACGGTGGAACGGCATCCCCCAAGTGGCGGTAAGCGTTGCCGATGATGGACACGTCGAACCGGAACTTGCGCGGGAACCCCTGCAACAGCGCCATTTCCCGGACCGTGCACAGCCGGTGCTGCACGGGGTGCGCGTACCGGCCGTTGCCCACGTGCCCGCACTCGCGCTTGATGGTCCGCGCCGGCTCGTCCCACCACATGCGCCCGTAGACGTCGGGGTGGGATCCCCACTTGCCGTCGTCGATGATCTTGCGCTGCGCCGGGTTCAGCAGCTCTTCGGCGGGCGACCCGACCAGGTCGCCCCACGAACCGCCGTCCGCCGGGATCGCCATCATGCGTTCGAGTGACTTCTCGCTGCGGAACGACGGCGAGACGTGCATCGGGTCCTCGGGGTCGGCGACGCCCGCCGCGACCGGTGGGAGCTTGCCGATCGCCCGCCGCACGGTCACCGCGCCGGGCCGGACCTCCCAGCCCGACCAGAGGTCCTCCATGGTGCGCAGCGGCACGCCGGTGTCCACGGCGACGACCATCGCGCGCTCCCGCAGCTGTGGCAGCCCGAAGCGGGACAGCATGTGGCAGCTCGCGTCCACTTCGTACCCGAGGTCCACGAGCTGGTCGACCAGGCCGTCGAGGTGGTGCCGCTGCTTGCCCTTGACCAGCTCGCGGGCGTTCTCCAGCAGCATGATCCGCGGCCGGAACTCCGCCACGTACGCCGCCACGCGGCCGACGAGCGAGTTGCGCGGGTCGTCGCGCAGGTGGTTGGCGGGCGAGATGCGCGTGAAGCCGGAGCACGGCGGGCAGGCGACCAGCACGTCCAGCTCGCCCCGGCGCAGGTTCCAGACCTGCCGCAGCACGGCCGGGTCGAGCCGGCCCAGGTCGACCTGGAGGGGGTCCACGCCGATGTTCTCGCGGTAGGTCCCGTTGCAGCGCAACGAGCCCAGCCGCGACGAGGGCTTGCCGATCTGCGCGTCCGCCGCGCCGACCACGGTGAAGTCGCGGTGCGCTTGGAACCCGAGGCTCATCCCGCCCGCGCCGGAGAACAGGTCGACGACCTTGTAGCTGGGTCCGCGCACCCGGCGATCCTACGGCGCGACACCAAATCCCCCCGTGCGCGGTTGCCGGGTGCCGGCCGGGTGGATCACGTAGCTTGCCGGGCGAGGCCGCGTCGGTGTGTCGCGGCGCGTTCGGGTGGATCATGTTTTTCGATTCTGGCCGGAACGCCCGCGATGCACCGACCCGCCCGGCGGCCCGAGCCGCCGCGACGAAGGAGCGGCAATTGGACACAGCGCTGCCACCCGCCTGGCAACGACCAGACCCGTTGCGCGGCTTGGAGAAGGTGCCTTGGTCCGCTTTGGACCACGGGGAGGGGGTCGATCACCTGTTGCGTGCGACCGCCGAAGGTGACCTGGACGCGTTGACGCGGGTGGAGTCGCGGCTGTTGGACGAGGACACGGTGTCGGAGGCGAGCTTCCACGCGGTGCCGTTCCTGGTGGAGCTGGCCGCGAACTACAAGGTGCCCGGCGCGGCCCGCGACCGGGTGGTGTTCCTGCTGGCCGCGATGGCGCTGGCGGGCGCGGGGTTCACCGACGACGGCAAACGCACCCGCCGGCACTGGAACCCGTTGCGCCGCGAGCTGCCCCGGCTCCCGCCGGACTGGATCACCCAGACGCGTTATGCCGTCGCCAAGGGCGCGCCGAAAGTGTTCGACGCGTTGGCGGGCGCGGAGGTGGCGTGTGCGCTGGCCCTGGCGATCGCGGTGCCCGAGGTGGTGCCGAAGCACGTGGTGGACGTGGCGCAGGGCATCGCGTTCGCGGGCACCCACCCGCAGCTTTTGGTGGAAGCGGCGTGCGTGGCGCTGCACCTGTTGCTGGACGAGGGCACGGACGACACATGGGCGTACGCCATTGCGCAGGGCGACCCAGAGGAACTGGCCCGCTACGAGGCCGGCGCGTACCCAGCCCACCAGCCACCGGTCGTAACAGCGCAACTGATGGGCTTCCGCTACGCATTCCGCGCAGCCTACGGCTGACCACCCCTCCCCCGCCCACCAAACGGGCAACCGCCCACTCCCACCCCAACAACCGGACAACCCGCGCACCCACACCACAACAACCGGGCAACCGCCCACTCGCGCCACAAACGGGCAACCGCCCACCCACCGGCCACCTGCTCGGCAACGCGCGCCACATCCCCCGCCGCACCGCCGACCGGCACCCGCCCGGCGCACCGCCGCACCGCCGCGGGCAGTCGCCCACTTACCGCACCAGAGGTGGGCAGTCGCCCACTCGCCGCACCGCGCAAGTGGGCGGTCGCCCACTCGCGGCACACACGTGGACAGTCGCCCGCTTACCGCGATGCGAGTGGGCGACCGCCCGCTTGCCACACCACACGGGGGCGGTCACGCACTTACCGCACCACACATGGGCAGTCGCCCGCTTACCGCGGCACAAGTGGGCGGTTGCCTGCCTGCTGCGGCGCTAATGGGCGATTGCCCACTTGCATCCCCCACGTGGGGCAGTCGCCCGCTTGCCACACCGCAGGCGGGCAGTCGCCCTTACTGCGGCGCGAGTGGGCGGTCGCCCGCTTGCACACCGCAGGTGGGCGGTCGCCCGCTTGCACACCGCAGGTGGGCGGTCGCCCGCTTGCACACCGCAGGTGGGCGGTCGCCCGCTTGCACACCGCAGGTGGGCGGTCGCCCGCTTGCACACCGCAGGTGGGCGGTTGCCCGCTTGTTGTGGTCGCCAGTGCACCGGCGGGCGGCGTCCGGCAGTCGTCCGGCGCGACGCACCCGGCAGCCGCCCGGCGGCGATACGCCCGCGCAGCCGCTCGCCTGCCGCCCGCCTGCCGCCCGGCGGCGATACGCCCGCGCAGCCGCCCGCCGGCGGTGTGGCGGGCAGCAGTGTGGCGGGCAGCGGTGTGGCGGGTGGGCGGCTGCCCATTAGCGGTGCGGTGGGCGGCGCGGTGTGGTGGGTGGTGATGTGGGTGGGCGGCTGCCCACTGGTGGTGTGGCGGGTGGGGATGTGGCGGTGGGCGGTGTGGGGAGTGGGACCGGGGGTGGAGGTGGGGGTTAGGCCGTCACTGCGCCCAGTTCCACCACGGGGGCCAAGACCTCGTCCTCGACCGGCACAGCGGGCTCCAGCGGGCCAAGGGCGGTGCCCCACTCCTGGTCGGCCAAGGCGAAGGCGGCCACGGTCAGTGCCACCACCGGTCGGCCGAGGGTTAGCTGGTCGGCGACGAAGTCCAGTTCCAGGCGCGCGCCCAGTGGTGACGGGCGCAGCCGCAGGTAGCCGTGCGGGGTTTCGTCCGGGTGGGCGAAGCGGCACGACCACTCGGTGAACACGATCGGGCGTTCCACCGTCTCGGTCGGGTTGAGGGCGCGCACGTTCGCGCCCACCGAACCGTGCCGGAACGCGTCGGCCGCACCGACCAGCAGTTCCTCGAACTCGATGGACGACACGCCCAGGTCGTGCCCGGCCACGAGCGCCACCTGCACCAGCGCCAGCGGCAGTTGCGGCAGGGCGTCCTCGAAGCACACCATCGCGCCGCCGTACCGGGTGTTGATCTCGGTGGGCAGGAAGCCGTCCGCGGTGGCGATGCCGTCGAGGGTGAAGGTGCCGCGGTAGTCGACGGTTTCGCGCAGGCGTTCGCCGACGCGGCGGGCCAGGTTGCGCATCTCCTCGCGGATGCGGGTGGGCGGGTCGTAGTACGACGCGCAGCCCGCGTACAGGAACCGGGCCTGGCCCGCGCGGCGCGGTACGACCATCTCGATCGGTCGCAGGACCGCCGTCCCGTCGGGGAACACGATGCCGTGGACGCTGACCGGGATGCCCTCCAGGAACGGCATCACGCGCACGAACTCGCACTTCGGGGCCAGGACCTCGAACGCGTCGAGCGCCTCCTCGCGGTTGCGGACGCGGCGGACGAAGTTCGCGCCGCCGTTGATGGCCGGGCCGTCACCCGACCAGACGACGCCGGCGCCGCGGTCGAGCTTGAGCGTGGCCTCCCACAGGCCCTCGAAGTCCAGGTCCAGCACCACGGCCGGGGCGCGCGGCGCGGACAGCTCGTCCCACAGCGCGTCGATCGTGGTCTTGTTCTCCAGGTCCACCCATTCGGGGCGGCGCGCGTTGAGCACGGGCCGGCCCGCGAACTCGGGCGTGTGCACGTAGGGGGTGCTGATCACCAGCGCGTCGCCGGTCGGGTCGAAGTCCTCCAGGACCTCGCGGACGCGGCGGTTGGGCGAGGTGAGCAGCTTGGTCAGCCGGTTCTGCTCGACGGCGACGAACCCGCCCGCGATGCCCAGCGGCACCCAGCGGGCGACCTCGGAGTCGTGCAGCGGCGCGTGGTCGTCCGTCGAGAGCACGAGCGTGTGGCGGGCGCCCAGCTGATGGAGCTCACCGGCGCGCGTACTCAGCCGAGTACCGCCCGCGAGCACGACCAGCCGGTCGCCGAACAACGTGCCGAGGCGCGCGTGGAGCGCGGAAAGGACATGATCCATCGCCGAGAACTCGCTTTATGAGAAGCAGACGAGACAACCGGCGAGCGCCGGGTGTCACGCACTGTAGAGGTCCGCGAGTGGATCGGCCTAGCACGGTCCGGCAACGACCGGATGAAACTTGCCGATGGCGGTGGATCGCGCCGCGCGAGATCATCGAGCGGCGGTGCGAAGTACCTGGTCAACCTGGTTGAGGAAGGCCTTCCGGTGGTTGGCCTGGGGCACCTGGAGGAGGAGCCCGAGCAGCGTGTCGTCCAACGACGGTGGTGCGGCGGCGACGATCGCCGCGGCGGTCTCCAGGAAGCGCTGCCGCTTGGCCTCGTGCACGGCGTGCTCCGCGAGAACGCCCTCGATGCTCGTGTGCATGGCTGGGTGCGGGTAACTCACTTGGGTTGTATCGGCCGACACCCGCAACACCTTTAGGGTCAATTTCCACCACTTCGCCGCCACCCGTCCGGGTGGTTGCGGGCCTGTGGGAATCCGTCCGGGCGATCGTGCTGGGATGGGCGCCATGCGCGTTCTGGTCACCGGGAGCCGCGGCTACCTCGGTCGTCGCGTGGTCGAACACCTCGTCGCCGCAGGTCACGAGGTGGTGCCGTTCGCCGGGGACGTCCGCACCGCCGAGGTCCCTCCGTGCGACGGGATCGTGCACCTGGCCGCACTCGTGCGGATCAGGGAATCGTTCGACAACCCGCTCGACTATTACGACGTGAACGTCAACGGCACCCTCCGCCTGCTGCGCGCGGGCGCGCCGAGGTTCGTCCTGGCATCCACGACGGGCGTGTACGGCACCCCGATCGGCCCGGTGCTGACCGAGGACCACCCGCGCGTGCCCACGAACCCCTACGCCGCCACGAAAGCCGCCGCCGAGGACGCCGTCCGGTGGTCCGCCCGCGCCGGCACCGTCCTGCGGCTGTTCAACCTCGCGGGCGGCGGCGACCGCGACGACACGCGGTTGATCACCCGGGCGTGCGGGGCGGCGTCGGGCCGGCTGCCGGCGCTGGAGGTCTACGGGGACGGCACGGCGGTGCGCGACTTCGTCCACGTCCGCGACGCGGCCCGCGCGTTCGTCCTGGCCCTGGAGACCGCCGAGCCGGGCCGCTGCGAGGCCTACAACGTCGGCGCCACCCCGGCGAGCGTGGCCGAGGTGATCGACACGGCCGAACGCGTCACCGGCCGGCCGGTCCCGGTCGTCCGGCGCCCCGCCCACCCCGGCGAGACCCGCGAGCTGCGCGCCGACACCACCAAACTGCGCTCCCTCGGCTGGGCACCCCGCGAGTCGTCGCTGGAGGAGATCGTCGCCGACCAGTGGGCGAGCGAGCGCTAGCGCCGCTTGGGCACGCGCACCCGGTCGAGGTCGGCGGCCACCACCAGCTCGCCGTCGTAGACCTCCGCCGCCTCCGCCCGGAACAGCTCGGGGTCGGTGTAGCGCTGCGAGAAGTGCGTCAGCACCAGCTTGCGCACCCCGCACTCGGCGGCCACCCGCGCCGCCTGCCGCGCGGTGAGGTGGCCGTACTCGACCGCGAGCCGCTCGTCCGCGTGGAGGAACGTCGACTCGATCACCAGCAGGTCCGCCCGGTCCGCGAGTTCGTAGACGCCGTCGCACAGCCGCGTGTCCATGACGAACGCGAACCGCTGCCCCGGCCGCGGCACGCTGACCTCGTCCAGCAGCGGCGGGGTCAGCTCGCGCACCGCCGGGCCGCTGATGCCGCGGGCGGCCAGCAGCTCGGGCACCATCCGCCGGCCGTCCGGCTCGACCAGCCGGTACCCGTAGGTCTCGATCACGTGGTCCAGCCGCCGGGCCTCCAGCACGCCGAACGGCCCCTCGGCGACCACTCCCGGGCCGTCCACCGGCACCTCGCGGAGGTCGAGGGTGTCGTAGAACGAGCTCGCGTGCCGAAGCCGCCCGAAGTACTCCTCGCCGGACGCCGGGTAGTAGGCGTGGACGGGGTGCGGCGCGCGGTCCAGGGACAGGCGCTGCACCACGCCGGGCACGCCGAGGCAGTGGTCGCCGTGGAAGTGGGTGACGCACAGCCGGGTGACGTCGCGCGATGCCACGCCGGCGAGCAGCATCTGGCGCTGGGAGCCCTCGCCGGGGTCGAACAGGAAGCCCTCGTCGTCCCACCGCAGCAGGTAGCCGTTGTGGGCGCGGGTGCGGGTGGGTACCTGGCTCGCGGTGCCGAGCACGACCAGCTCACGGGGTGACACGTGGCAGAGTTTGCGGCATGGAGAGTCTGCACGTGGTGTCCCGGTGGCCGGTCGAGACCGCGGCGGCGGCCGTCGTCGACGCCTCCGGGCGGGTCCTCGGCGCGACCGGCCCGACCGACCACCGCTTCCCCCTGGCCTCGGTGACCAAGCTGCTCACGGCGTACGCCGTGCTGGTGGCCGTGGAGGAGGGCGCGGTGGAGTGGGACCAGCCGGCCGGGCCGGAGGGGTCGACGCTGCGGCACCTGATCACGCACACGTCCGGGCTGGCGTTCGACTCCGACGCGGTGCAGGCCGCGCCGGGGACCAAGCGGATCTACTCGAACACCGGGTTCGAGCTGCTGGCGGACACCGTGGCGGCGGCCACGGAGATCCCGTTCGCGGGCTACCTCGCCGAAGCCGTGTTCGCCCCGCTGGGCATGGCGTCGTCCACTTTGGACTCCTCCCCCGCCGCCGGCGCCACGTCCACCGTGGACGACCTGGTCCGGTTCGCCGCCGAGGTGCAGGCGCCGAAGCTGGTGTCCGCCGGGCTGGTCGCCGAGGCCGTGTCGGTGGTGTTCCCGGGGCTGCGCGGCGTGCTGCCCGGGTACGGGATGCAGAAGGACAACGCCTGGGGCCTGGGTTTCGAGATCCGGTCGGACAAGTCGCCGCACTGGACGGGGACGACCAGCTCGCCGCGCACGGCCGGGCACTTCGGGCAGAGCGGCACGTTCCTGTGGATCGACCCGGACGCGGGCGCGGCGTGCGTGGCGCTGACGGACCGGCGGTTCGGCGAGTGGGCGGTCCAGGCGTGGACGCCGTTCACCGACGGGGTGCTGGCGGAACTTCGAGGCTGATCACGGCCTGACCGCGCACGTCGCCCCGGCGCACGTCCTCGATGGCCTGGGGGGCCTGGTCGAGGGTGTAGGTCCGGCCGACGACCGGGGTGACCTTGCCGTCCTCGACGAGGTCCTTGAGGGTGAGCAGGTCGTCGTGCCGGTCCTGGTGCACGAGGACCTTGGTCTTGTGCTTGCGGAACGGCGTGGTGAGTGCGGCGCGCAGCCACTTGTCGGTGCCCATCAGCCACCGGCCGCCCCTGCCGCCGACCAGGACCAGCGTGCCGCCGTCGACCAGCACCCGGGCGCAGTCCCGCAGGGAGGGGTTGCCGAAGACGTCGAGCAGGGCGTCGTACCGCGCGCCGCCGCCGAACTCGCCCTTCGTGTGGTCGAGGACCCGGTCGGCCCCGAGCCCGCGCACGAGGTCGGCCTTGGCGGGGCCGCAGATGGCGGTCACCTCCTTGCCCATCGCCTTGGCGATCTGCACCGCGTAGGTGCCGACGCCACCGGACGCGCCGGAGATCAACACGCGCCGCCCGGGCGCGTTCCGGAGTGCCTGCAACGCGGTGAACGCGGCGATCGGGCCGGCGGCGGCTTGGACGTGGGTCAGGTTGGCGGGTTGGGGTGCGAGCTGGTTCTCGGGCACCGCGGCGTACTCGGCGAACGTGCCGCTGTGCCAACCGAACACGTCGTCACCGGGCTGGAACGACGTGACACCGGGGCCGACCGCAGTGACCGTCCCCGCGAGTTCGAGGCCCCACACCCGGTTGCGCGGTCTTCGCAGCCCCAACACCGGCCGCGCCACGTACGGCCAGCCGCGCACGAGGTGCCAGTCGGTCCCGGTCACCGGCACGGCCGCGACCCGCACCAGCACCTCGCCGTCACCCGGTTCGGGCCGCTCGACCTCGTGGATCGCCAGGACGTCCGCGGCGGGGCCGTAGCGTTGGTGCACCAGGGCTTTCATCACTCGTCCTCCGGGTACTGGAACACGTCGGTCAGCGGCACGCCGAACACGCGCGCGATCTGGAACGCCATCTCCAGCGTGGGCGAGTACTTGCCCTGCTCGATGGCGATGATGGTCTGGCGGGTGACGTCGACGGCCTTCGCCAGCTCTGCCTGCGTCATCTCGCCGTGCGCGAACCGCAGGGCGCGGATCGAGTTGGTGACTTTCGTCGGCTTGCCCACGGCCCTCAGAACCCCCGCCGGTAGGCGACGAGCTTGACCGCGCTGCCGACCACGGCGGCGAGCACGAAGGTCGCGTACATGGCGTTGGCGATCCAGAAGTGCCGCGCCTCGGCCAACACGAGCCCGAACGGCCCGACCATCGCCACCCCGAGCACAACCCCGCCGACGTACTCCCCGACCCGGTTGATCTCCCGATCCCGCACGTCCCGCTTCTGGTCACCCCGGGCCACGATCTCGACCACGATCCGGCCGACTATCGAGACGACTATGGCCACGCCGACTGCCCAGAGCAGGGCACTCCGGTAGTCGACGGCGGCGAGGTCGCCGGTGCTGCGGCGCAGCAGGGTGATCGCGTAGACGACCCAGGTGCCGAGGCTGACGACGAGGTAGACCCAGGTTCCGCGTTCTTCGTACGACACACCGTCCCCCTTGGTGGTGTAAAGCAAACTTGACATGGGCTAGTGTCAAGCAACCTCGACACCATGTCAAGCATCTTTGACACCACCGGAGGTCGTGCATTGGGCAGCGACACACCCGCGGTCAGGACCTCATCCGTTCTGCTGTGGTTGGCGGTGGTCGCCATCGCGGCTGCAGCGGGGACCTGGCTCAGCGCACGAGCGCTCGCCGTTGTCGCCTCTTTCCACCAGAACACGGCACACCAGTGCGACGGCACACTCCCACCACCGCCGAGTTCCTTCACCTACGCGTGGGCGGGCTTGGCCGCATCGGCGTTGGCCTGCCTGGCGCTGTTCCCGGCCGCTCGGGCGATGTGGCGGCGCCGGCCCGGCCCGGTCGCGATCGGGCTCACCACCGTCCTCGCACTGGGAGCCTGCGTGCTGCTCCTGTCGGCGGGGTGGACGGTTCTGGACGTTCACCTCGACGCACGGCCGGTCACGCGCGTCTGTGGAGGGTGACGCCCGAGCCCCACGACGAATCAGGCCCGTTCCGGCAATCGGAACGGGCCTGATTCGAACTTCTCTTGCGCGCTCGGCAGGATTCGAACCTGCAACCTTCTGATCCGTAGTCAGATGCTCTATCCGTTGAGCTACGAGCGCATCATTCTTCAGTTGTCACCCGACCGGGTCGGGTGTTGCGGAGGCTCCGGGATTTGAACCCGGGATGGGGGTGAACCCAAACCGCATTAGCAGTGCGGCGCCATAGACCAGACTAGGCGAAGCCTCCCGGAGCCCTGCGGTACGACGCATAGGTTACACATGCCGGTGCCCTGGTAGCAAAACGCCCCCCTCCTTAGGTCGTCTGCGCAGGTCAGACCGTGCGAGGGGGGCGTTCAGCGGGGGTTCAGGAGGTGTACTTGTGGCGTACGTCTCCCCCTAGATCATCGGGTGGCCAGTGCGAGGAACGGGGTGAGGGCGTCCGGGTTGCGGAGGGCGTCTCGGCTGACGGCCTTCTCCGGTGGGGTGCCCGCCAGGATCTTCTTGACCGGGACCTCGCACTTCTTGCCGTTCAACGTCCTCGGGATCTCGTCCACCGCGATGAACCTGTTCGGCACGTGCCTCGGGGACAGGTTGGTGCGCAGTTCGGACTTCAGCAGCGGCTCGACCGATTCCAGGGTGGTGCCGGGGGCCAGGACCAGGAAGCACAGGAGTTCGCCGTCCGTTTGGCCGGCACCGGAGGTGTCGATGACCAAGGAATCGACCACGCCCTCCAGGCCCTCGACGACTCGGTAGAACTCGCTGGTGCCCATGCGGACGCCGCCGCGGTTCAGCGTGGAGTCGCTGCGGCCGTAGATGACGGCCGAGCCGCGGGGCGTGATGCGGATCCAGTCGCCGTGCCGCCACACGCCCGGGTAGGTGTCGAAGTACGCCTCGCGCAGCCGGGAGCCGTCCTCGTCGCCCCAGAAGAACACCGGCATGGACGGCATGGGCTCGGTGATCACCAGCTCACCCACCTGGTCGACCACCGGGGTGCCCTGCTCGTCGTACGCCTGCACGGCCGCGCCCAGGGCGCGGCAGGACAGCTCGCCCAGCCACACCGGCAGGTCCGGGGCGGCGGCGACGAAGGCGGTGCACAGGTCGGTGCCGCCGGACACCGAGGCGATCTGGAGGTCCCGGCCGACCGCGTCGGCGATCCAGCGGAAGCCCTCGGGGGTCAGGGGCGCGCCGGTCGAGCCGACCACGCGCAGGCCCGTCAGGTCGAACCTGGTGGCGGGCTTCAGGTCCTCCTTGAGGCACGACTGGATGTACGGGGCGGACGTGCCGAAGTAGGTCACGCGGTGCTGTTCGGCCAGGTGCCACAGGACGCTCAGGTCCGGGTGCGCGGGGCTGCCGTCGAACAGCACGATCGTGGTGCCCACCAGCAGGCCGGACACCAGGAAGTTCCACATCATCCAGCCGGTGGTGGTGAACCAGAAGAACCGGTCGCCGGGCCCCAGGTCGCTGTGCAGCGCCAGCATCTTCAGGTGCTCCAGCACGATCCCGCCGTGCCCCTGGACGATGCCCTTGGGCAGGCCGGTCGTGCCGGACGAGTACAGGACCCACAGCGGGTGGTCGAACGGGACCGGTTCGAAGGCGAGGGCGGCGTCCGCGTGGTCGCGCAGCAGCGAGTCCCACGACACCGTGCCGGGCAGGGTGCCGCCCAGGTAGTCGATCAGCACGGTGGCGCGCAGGGACGGGATCTCCGCCCGCAGCTTCTCCACCGTCGGCCGCACGTCGAAACCGCGCCCGTTGTACCGGTACCCGTCGACGGCGACCAGCACGGTCGGCTCGATCTGGGTGAACCGGTCGGCGATGGCGCGCGCGCCGAAGTCCGGCGAGCACGACGACCACACCGCGCCCAGCGACGCCGCCGCCAGGAACGCGATCAGGGCCTCCGGCGAGTTCGGCACCAGCGCGACCACCCGGTCGCCCTTGGTCACGCCCAGCTCCACGAGCCCGGCGCGCACGGCCGCCACCCGGCGGCGCAGCTCGCGGTAGGTCAGCTGGGACGCCAGCCCGTCCTCGCGGTGGAAGATCACGGCGAGGTCGTCGGTGTCGTGCCGCAACGCGTGCTCGGCGTAGTTCAGGGTCGCGCCGGGGAACCACTCCGCGCCGGGCATGGTCCGGGCGCCCAATACGGCCGTGGGCGCGCTGTGGAACGCCACCTCGAAGAACTCGGCGATCGCGCCCCAGAACCCGTCCAGGTCGGTCACGGACCACTCGTACAACGCGGGGTAGTCGGCGAAGGACAGGCCCTTCTCGGCGGCGAGCCAGGTGCGGAACGCGGCCATGCGGCTGTCGGCGACCCGGTCGGGGTCGGGACGCCACAGCAGCTCTGCCTCGCCGGCGGCGGTGCCGGCACGCATGTCGGTCATACCTGAAGTTCCTAGCTCATCGGAGCCCTTGGAACCACAGTCGTCAACCACACACCGGTTCAGTTGCGGCCGGCGCCTGCCACCAGGTGTTCGACCGCCGTCGCGAGCCGCTGGGCGTCCACCGGGGCGACCACGAGCCACGTGCCGTCGCGCCGGACCAGGTACCGGCCGTCGGCGGTGTCCAGCCACGACACGGTGTCGCCGGTCGGGTGCAGGTAGCCGTTGCGGTTGCGGGCGATGACGCCGACCTGGCCGCCGCCGCGCCGGGTGGTGACCGCGCGCATCAGCGTGTTGGCCTCGGGTTCGCGCAGGCCGGCGCGGCGCAGCACGTCCAGGAAGCCCTCGGTGCCGTCCTGCTCGCCGGCGCGCCCGGCCTCCAGGTAGTCGTCCCACCGGACGTTGACCGAGCGGCCCGTGCCGGGCGGGGCGGGAGGCAGGGTGCCGACGGTGGTGGCGGCCAGCGCGGTCGGCCGGAAGCCGGTCACCTGGACGTGCTCGCCGACCCGGCCCGCGAACGCGCCGTGCCACGCGGCGGTGGCCAGGCCGCGGGCCTGGTCACCGCCGCGGGTGAACACGACCTCCAGGCCGACCTCGAACTCGGCGAGGCCGCGCAGGACCCCGTACAGCTCCTCGTCGGGCCGCTGCACGGTGCCCAGGCCGCGCGCGAACAGGTCGCGGGACGTGGTCTCCACCAGCCGCGCCCGTTCCTGCTGGGTGTGCCCGTAGTGCGGGGTGCCCAGCGGGACCGGGTGCTGCTCGCGGTGGACCGCTTGCCACAGCAGGAAGAACTCCAGCGTGCTGAGCCGGAAGACCCTGTCGGTCACAGGCCGATCACCGGGGGTGCGGCCTTGCGGTCGACGCCGAACACGTTGTCCTCTTCCTCCAGGTACCCGGGCCGGTTGCGCTCGTTCGACCCGGGCGCGCCGCCGGCGACGGGCGGCGGGGCGGCCATCGGGGCCGCGCCGATCATGCCCGACTGCGGGGTGACGGCCTTGGACGAGGAGAACTGGCTGGTCACGCTGCCCGGGTGGCCGGTGGGCCGCTCCGCGCCGACGACGCCGGGGCTCGCCGCCGGGCTGCCCAGCGGTCCACCGCCGCCACCGCCGCCGGCGCCGGCCGGACCGCCCATGACGGGCATCGGCAGCCGGCCGGGCGCGTAGCCGCCGCGCCCGCCGACACCACCGCGGCCCTGCTGCGGGGCGGTGTGCTCGCGGCCGGGCTGGGGCTGCGGCTGACCCGCGACGACCGGGCCGCCACCGCCACCGGAGGTGTCCGGCGGCGTGCTCGGACCGCTCGGCGGCGTCACCACCGGCGGAGGCGTCGAGGCGACCGGGTTGGGCGGCGGCACGAACGACGGCACGGTCCGGTCCACCAGGTAGGAGTTCTGCTGGAACATCGCCATGACCTCGGCGGCCTGGCGGTGCGAGGCGTCGGCGGTGAGGACCGCGTCGACCGCGGGCGCGCCGACCCGGTCGATGCCGGTGAACGGGCTGGTCGGCGTGGTGGTGGTCGGGAGGGGCTCGACGGGCTCGCGCAGGCTGTCCACGGGCAGGCGGTCCTCGTACACCGAGTCCACCAGCGGGCGGCGGGCCGAGACCAGCGGCGAGCGCACGGGCGTCGGGGCCACCGGGGTGACCGGCGTGCCGGTGGTGGGCGGGACGGCCGGGTCGGGCAGCGGGGCCGGGGGTACCGGCGCGGGCATCAGCTCGCGCGCGGTCTGCACGTGCTGGATCTCGTCGCCGATGCACTTGGCGACGTTCTCGGCGTGGTCGCTGGTGTTGAGCGCCCACTTCTCCACCGACTCCAGCGCCTCCCGGGCGCGGTCGGCCGACTCGCCGGACCACGCCTGCTGGGACTGGGCGATGGCGCGGGCGAGCAGCTCGTGCACGTAGGTGAGCTGCTTGCCCACGGCGGCCCAGTCGGCCTGCGCGGAACCGGCGGCCTTCAGGTCGACGCCCTCGTGGATCATCTTGTAGAGGGCTTCGTGCGAGTAGGTCATCCAGTCGACCTTCTGGCCGAGGTCGCTGGGCTTGTCGTTGCCGTAGTGGTTCCCGTTGCCGCCCTGGTTGCCGTTGGCCTGGTTGTTGCCGCTGTTGCCGGGCTTGTTGTCGCTCACGGACCCTTGACCTCCCCCGCCGCCTTGCCGAAGGCGTCGGCGGCCTCGTCGTCCGCGTCCTCCAGGTTGCGGGCGGCGTCCCGGATGGTCTTCTCGACCTCGAACAGCACGTCCAGGAAGTCGCCGATGACGGAGACGGCCGACGTCTCGTCGCCCACGGCCACTTCGCGCAGCCGGCGGCTGATCGCCTCGCCGACCCAGTTGTTGCCGAACTTGAGCTCCACGTCGAGGCTGTCGACGGCGGTGCGGTGCACGCTGTCGACCAGGTCGCGGGCCTGGGTGATCAGCTTGACCAAGTCCTGCACGGCCTGCTTGTCCAGGTCGAGCTTGACCTCGCCCTTGTCGACCGCGTCCAGCGCCGTGGTGGCCTTCTGGAGGTCGGTCTGGGCGGCGGTGGCGAAGGTCGGGGAGGCGGCGGCGAGCGTCTCGGGCTTGATCACCTGCGTGGCGGACTGGTCGGTCGGCGCGGGTGCGGTCGCCGCCGCGGGCGTGGCCTCGGGTGCGGGTGTCGGCGCGGCCGGCGCGGTCCCGGTGGCGAAGGTGGGCGCGTCAGCGGGTGGCGGTGCGGCCGGTTGTGCCCCGGTCGCGAAGGTCGGCGCGTCCGCGGGTGCCGGTGGGGTCGGCGGCACGGTGGTGGCGAAGGTCGGCGCGTCGGACAGGTTCGGCGCGCTCAGCGTCGTGGTCACGCCGTCGGAGGGTGCCGCGAAGGGACCCGCCGCCGTCTGCGGCAGGTCGGCGGCCGTGATCACCTGCGTCGTGGACGTGTCCGGCACCGGGTACGGCGCGCTCACCGGTGGTGCGGGATGTGTCAGTGGAACGGTGTTCCCGTCGCTCATCAGTTACCCCCTGCACTGCGCACTTCGCCGAAGACGCGCCGCGCGTTACCCAGCCACCGCGCCCGCACCGGCGTTGGCGGACGCACTCCTTAGATGTACCGGGAAGCACGTCCGGTTCCAAGCCGCTGTAAAGACTCTTATAAGGAAGCGTCAGCGCAGGTGGGAGTCGAACCAGTTGAGCGCCCGCTGCCAGGCCTCGGCGCTGGCGGACGGGGTGGTGTCGAACCGGTGGCTGGTGTGCTCGAAGCGGACCACGTCGGTCGCCACCGGAGCCGACGCGGCGGCGTCCCGGAGCTTCTCCACGTCCGAGAACGGGATCTCCGCGTCGTCGTCCCCGTACAGCCCGAGCCACGGGCACGCCAACTCCTCCGCGACCTCCACCAGGGAGGGCAGCCCCTCGGACAGCGGTTCGAGGATGCCGCCGCCACCGACGGTGACCGCGGCGCCGATGCTTCGGCTTCCCGCAACCACCATCGCGACCGATCCGCCCAGGTCGAAGCCCATGACGCCGAGCCGGTCGCTGCTCACGCCCTGCTGTCCGAGCCACACGAACGCCACGTCCGTGTCGGCCAGCACCGACTCGCCGGACAGCCTGCCCGCCCGCTCGTCCGCGTCCGCCGGCTCGTCCTCGGCGCCGTGGTAGAGGTGCGGGGCGACCGCGAGCCACCCCTCGCCGGCGAGGCTGCTCACCAGTCCCCGGACGGTGTCGGTCACGCCGCGCGCCTCGTGCAGCACGACGATGCCGCCGCGGACGGCGTTCTCCGGCTCGGCGACGGTCAGCCGCAGCGTGCGGCCGTCGGTGAGCGAGAGCGTCTCGGTGCGGGTAGGTGTCATGGCGCAACCCTTCCACGTCGGGGTGAACGTCAGTCAACGTGAGCAACCAGACGGCTGGTATGCCCCATCCGGGTCTTGAGCGGCTAACGTCCTGGTCAGAACCGGAAGGAGCACTTGGATGACCGTGCGAACCCGCGCAGACCTCTCCGCGCTACCCAGTTACGTGCCCGGCAAAACCATCCCCGGCGCGATCAAGCTGGCCAGCAACGAGGTGTCGGCCGGACCGCTGCCCAGCGTGGTGCGGGCGATCGCGGACGCGGCCACCGCCGTGAACCGCTACCCCGACAACGCCGCCACCGACCTCGTGGCTCGGCTGGGCGACAAGCTCGGTGTGGCGCCGGAGCGGGTGGCCGTGGGCTGCGGTTCCGTGACGCTGTGCCAGCAGGTGGTGCAGGCCACCTGCACGGAGGTCGACGAGGTGGTGTTCCCGTGGCGCTCCTTCGAGGCGTACCCGATCATCACCCAGGTCGTCGGCGCGCAGCAGGTGCGCGTGCCGCTGACCGCCGGGCACGGGCTCGACCTGGACGCGATGGCCGCCGCGATCACGCCGAAGACCCGGCTGGTGTTCGTGTGCAACCCCAACAACCCGACCGGCACGGCGCTGCGCACCGAGCAGATCGAGGCGTTCATCGAGCGGGTGCCGCGTGACGCGCTGGTCGTGATCGACGAGGCCTACCGGGAGTTCGTGGACGACGACGCCGTCCCGGACGGGGTGGAGCTGGCCAAGCGGCAGTGGGCGGCGGGTCGGGACAACGTGGCCGTGCTGCGCACGTTCTCCAAGGCCTACGGCCTGGCCGGGCTGCGCGTGGGTTACGCCGTGGCCTCGCCGGAGGTGGCCGAGACGCTGCGCAAGGTCTACGTGCCGTTCAGCGTGAACGCGCTGGCGCAGGTGGCCGCGATCGCGTCGCTGGACGCCGAGGACGAGCTGATGGCGCGGTGCCGGGCGATCGTCGGCGAGCGGGCGCGGGTGCGGTCGGAGCTGCTGGCGGCCGGGTTCGAGGTGCCGAAGTCGCAGGCGAACTTCGTGTGGCTGCCGCTGGGCGAGCGCACCGCCGCGTTCAACGAGCACTGCTTGGCGCACAAGGTGGTCGTGCGCGCGTTCGTCGGTGAAGGCGCCCGGGTGACGATCGGCGAGCCGGAGGAGAACGACGCCTTCCTGGCCGCCGCGAAGTCGTTCTAGTCCTTCACCAGCAGCTGGACGATGGCCGCCACTCCCACCAGCACGATGACCGCCCGCAGCGCGGTCGGTGGGAGTCGGCGGCCGACCTTCGCGCCGATCTGGCCGCCGATCACCGAGCCGACCGCGAGCAACGCCACGGCGGGCCAGGCCACGTCGGCGATGAAGATGAACAGGATGCCCGCGACCAGGTTCACGAAGGCGGTCAGCACGTTCTTGAGGGCGTTCATGCGCTGGAGGTGCTCGTCCATGAGCACGCCCATCAGCCCCATCACCAGAACGCCTTGCGCCGCACCGAAGTAGCCGCCGTAGATGCCCGCGAGGAACACGCCGACCCACAGCGACAGACCGCCGTGCTCGTGCCGTTCGCGTTCGGCGAGCTTGCGGTTGAGCCAGGGTTGCAGCACCACGAGGACGAGCGCGACGGCGATCAGGACGGGCACGATCGCCGAGAACGCCTTGGCCGGCAGCACGACCAGCAGCACCGCGCCCACGATCCCGCCGAGGATCGAGGCGGGCAGCAGCCGCTTGACCCGGCCGGCCTGCCCGGACAGCTCCCGGCGGTAGCCCCACGCGCCGCTGAGCGACCCCGGCACGAGCCCGAGGCTGTTGGACACGTTCGCGGTGACCGGCGGGTACCCGACGGCCAGCAGCACGGGGAAGGTCACCAACGTGCCCGACCCGACCACGGTGTTGATCCCGCCCGCGAACACCCCGGCGAGGACGACGAAGACCGCCTCCAGCGTCGTCACGTCCACCCCCACTCGACCAGTTGTTTAGCGACGCTAACACTCCGGGCGGCGCAACGCGGTGTGGCCCGCACGACAGAGGGGGCGCGGCCCGTGCGGACCACGCCCCCTCTTCGTCGCTCGGGTCAGGCCGTGCGGCGCCTGCCCGTCACGACGGCGACGAAGCCCAGTGCGAGCACCAGCAGGCCCAGCAGCCCGAGGGTGATCACGCTCGCCCCGGTGTCGGCCAACTGGTTCACCTGCGCGTGCCCACCGCTGCCCAACGCGGCGTCGGGCGAGCCACCGGGCCCGACGACCGCGTTCGGGTCACCCGGCACGGTCGGCGGCCACGGGTCGGCCACCTCGGGACCCGCGTCGACGTACACGTTCTGCGGGTAGGTGTTGCCCGAGACGACCTGGAACAGCGGCAACTGCCGGTTGACCCGCACCTTCCACGGCCCGACCACGACCGGCGTGTACCAGCCCACCGCCAGGTCCGGGAACGTGAACGCGCCCGAGTCGTCGGCGATCGCCTGCGCGACCGGCTCGTCGGTGAAGAAGTCGAGCAGCACCACCTTCACGCCGGGCACCGGCTGGTAGGGGTGGTTGCCGGTCAGCACCTGCCCCGTCGTGGTCCACACCTCGCCGGTCACCGTGGCGATGTCGTGCCCGGACGGGAGGCCGTCGCCCCAGACCGGGCCGAACTCGCAGCCCAGCCCGACCACGCCCGACTTCGCGGCGTAGGCCGGGATGGCGGTGAGGACGTGGAACTCGCTGGTCGCGCCGGAGGGCACGACCACGCCCGGGCCGTTGAACGCGAACGGTCCCCACTCGGGGCCGTCGGTCGGGATGTAGAGCTCGCCGGCGCAGAACATCTTCACCAGCACGTCGGGCCCGGTGTTGGTGAACTTGAGCTTGACGTCGAGCTTCTCGTCCTTGCGGTAGCTGTCCTTGGAGAACTCCAGGGACGCGGTGAGCGTCTTGGACAGCGGACGGACGAGGCCGATCTCGACGGTGGTGGGCTTGCCGCCCTCGACCACGATCTGGTTGTAGAAGTCGAACGGCGTGGCCCAGTCGGTGCCGTGGGTCGAGACGCGGACCTCGTGCCTGCCCGCCGTCACACCGGTGAACCGGTAGCGCCCGGAGCCGTCCGTCTTGCCGCTCAGCGAGCGGTTCGGCACGCCGCCGTAGAGGGAGACCCCCATGCCGGGCAGCGCTTCGCCCTGGTCGAACGCGCCGTTGCCGTTCGCGTCGCCGTAGACGACGACCTCGGCGTCCCCGGTCTGGAAGGTCACCTTGGCGGTGAGGTCGATGCCGGGGTCGGGCTCGCCCGGCCAGCCGTGGGCGAGGATGCCCTTCAGCCGCACGGTGTCGCCCTGGAGGTACGGGCTGATCGTGCCGGTGACGGTGAGCTCGACGAACTCGCCCGGCCACAGCTCGACGCCGAGGTTCCGGTCGCCCTGCAGCGGCGCGAACTGCTTGCGCTCGTACTCCAGGCCGGTGCCCGTGCCGTAGTCCTCGTACCAGAACACGCGAGTGCTGCCCAAGGTGCCGTTGTTGGCGACCTTGATCCGTGCGGTCCACACGTCGCGGATGTCGTACACGGCCTTGTCGAACGACGCCGTGATCTCCAGCTTGGGCGACCACCGCGGCTCCTCGACGTTCGGCCCCGCCTTCACGCGGAACGCCGGTCGCGCCACGCCGCCCTTGGGGACGTCCACGACGAACTCGGTGCCGTTCTCGGGCTGGTACTCGCCCAGCACCAGGAACTTCGTCGGGCCGGCGAGGACCCGGTCCATCCGCCAGCGGCCGTCCGCGTCGGTGTAGGCGCGGTTGACCGACAGCCCGCTGCGCTGGTCGAGCGCCAGGACCGCCACGCCTGGGAGCGGACGCTCGGTGTCGCCCTCGTCGAGCACCAGCGTGCCCTCGACGGTGCCGTAGCGGCCGTTGACGTCGGCGAAGTCGGACGCGCCCCGGTAACCCTGGTTGTTGCGGCCGTTGTTGCCGAAGTCGCAGGTGACGGCGACCCGGCCCTCGTCGTACGCGGCCTGCGGGACGACGTCGGTGACGGTCAGCGTCTTGGTCTCGCCGGCGGCGAGCGTGAGGCCGGGGCCGTCCGGGTTCAGGGGCGCCCAGGACGGGTCCGTGCCGGGCAGGCCGGGCACGTTGCTGAACGTGCCGCACACCGCGACCACACCGCTGAGCGGCTGGGTGCCCTCGTTCTTGACGGTGATCTTGACCGTGACCGGGTCGCCGGCGTTCACGTACGGGTCGTCGAGGAACTCGACCGTGGGCACGATGACCTGTGCGACCGGTTCGACCAGCGGCACCAGGACGGTCCGCGTCTGGCCCGCGACGACGTCGAACTCGGCGAAGCCGGGTGCGGGCACGCGCGTTTCGGGGTAGTTGGTGCGGATCCGGTAGTGGCCGGTGGTCGCGTTCGCGAACCGGAGCGTGCCGTCGCCCGCCGACGTGCCGCTCAGCCGCTTGGAGTCGGTCTCGCCGTAGGCGAAGATCGCGACACCGCTCCGGCGCTCGCCCTCGTCGGCCTGGCGGTTGCCGTTGTCGTCGTTGAAGACCACGACGTCGACCGTGCCGCGCTCACGCAGGACACGCGCGGTGGCCTGCCCGTAGTTGTCGTTCGGGTTCGCGTCGAGGGTGGGGTATTCCTGCGGCCCCTGCCACGCCCGGACCTGCAACGAGATGTCGTTCGTGCCGGGGTCGTAGGACTGCCGCAACACCAGGTCGTAGGTGCGCTGCTGACCCGGGGCGAGTTCCGGGCCGGGAACCCGGTGCAGGTCCAGCGCGCCGGACTTCACGTCCAGCGCGCGGGCGCTCTCCCGGAGTCGGACGTCGGTCGCGGTGGCCGTGCCGACGTTCTCGACGACGACGCGGGCCTTGATGTCGGCGTCGACCTCGTACTCGGTGCGGTCGAACGTGACGCCGACCCGGAGGTCCGGGAGCGCCGGCGCGGCCTGTTCCTGCAGGTCGAAGACTTCGGCCTGCTTCTCGGCCGGGGTCTGCGGAGCCTGGTCGTCGGCCGGCTCGGTCTGTTCAGGACCGGTCTGCTCAGTCCGGGTCGGCGCACTGGGCTCCGTGGTGGTGCTCGGCGTTTCCGACGGCGTGGCGGACGGCGTTTCCGACGGGGTTTCCGAGGGCGTTTCGGAAGGGGTCGGCGTTTCGGTCGGCGTCACGGTCTCCGTCGTGGACGGGGTCGTGGGCTCGGTGTCCTGCGCCCACGCGGTGGTGCCGCCGAGGGCGACGGCGAGCGCCAGTGCGCCCGCCGTCGCCGCTCTGAGGATCTTCGTGCGCGCACGCGGGCGCGCGCCAGTGCCATGACTGGACAAGGGTCTTTCCCCCCGGTAGAGATTCCTGCCCACTGCGGGTGGCCGACGTCCCCCGAGCCGCCGCCGAGCGGGTGCGCATTTCTTGCCGGGCGGAACCTACTTCACGGAACGGGATCGGGAAAAGGGTTTCCGGATCACAGTTCGCGCAGCGTGAAGGCGTCGGACGTGGTGCCGGCCAGGAGCGCGCCGATGTTCCCGTCGACGGCGTAGCTGCCGTGGGGTGAATGGGTGATCGTGGTCGGTTCGTCGTCGCCCCACGGGGCCGTGCGGCGGGTGGTGCGGGCGGTCTGCCAGTTGTCGTGCGAGCGCAGGACCGTGACGGCGTTGGTGCCCGGCGCGCCGAGGGCGTTGGTGACCACGGCGAGGGTGCCGTCCGGGCGCAGGTCCAGGCCGTCGGCGCCGGCCAGGTTCTGGTCGGTGGTGATCTCGGTGAAGGCGGACGGGTTGTCGACGGGGATCTTGAAGAGGGTGCCGGTGTCGTAGCGGCCGGCGATCAGGAAGCCCGCCGGGTGCCAGACGATGCCGTTGAGGCCGATCGAGGCGCTGGCGAAGCGCGGGTCGCGGTGCAGGACGGTGGCGCGGCCGTGCGGGTCGACGCGGTAGATCGCGTCGGAGGACGGGTCGGTGACGTAGGCGTTGCCGCGCCGGTCCACGGCCACGTCGTTGGCGCTGTGCCCGCCCTCGCCGATCGCCAGGTCGACGAAGTGCAGGAGACGACCGGTGACCAGGTCGTAGACGGCCAGGCCGGACGACTTGCCCGTGGTGTCCGGGGTGGACCGGGCGCTCAGGCCGATGTCGCCGAAGGTGACGTAGAGCTTCGTGCCGACGGCGTGGATGCCGAAGGTGGACACCATCCGCGGGTCGCGCACCAGGGTGCGGGTGGTGCCGTCCGGGCGGACGACCTCGACGGTGCCGTGGCGCAGCGAGCTGACCAGGAAGGCCCGGCGGACCGGGTCCCAGGTGATCCCTTCCGGGTGGAGTTGGGCCGAGTGCCCGCTGACGACGTGCGGGCTCGGACTGGCCTGTGCCGGTGCGGCGACCAGGAGGAGGGCCGCGACCAGGGCGATCAGGAAACGCATGTTGCTCCGTCCTCGTAGGTAAGTACGAGCACGAAGTTATATCAGAGCTCTGATAGCCGTCAACGGGTTACTACGATGGCGGGCATGGGCATGCCGTTCGAGGAGCGCCTGGGCGGCGACATCAAGCTCGCGGAACACGCGTTGATGCAGGCCAAGCAGCAGGCCGTCCGCCCCGCCGGGCTGACCGTGGCGCAGTACGCGACCCTGCTGGTGCTCAGCGAGAACCCCGGCGTGTCCGCGGCCGAGCTGGCCCGGAAGTGCCGCGTCACCCCGCAGACGATGACGACGATCCTGCGCAACCTGGAGGCCGGCGGCCTGATCGCCCGCGTGCCGCACGAGGTGCACCGGAACGTGCTGGAGACCCGGTTGACCGAGGCCGGGCGCAGCGCGTTCGAGACCGCCGACGCGCGGGCCTCGGCGGTGGAGCGGCGGTTGGCCGACGAGTTCAGCGACGAGGAGCGCGCGACCCTGCGCGCGCTCCTCGGCCGTGCGGCCCGGGTGTTGGGCGAGGACTGACGCCGAGCGTCAGCCCGGGTCGGTGGCGTCGGCCGGGGTTGTCGGCGGCGACGTCAGCCCAGGTCGTTGGTGTCGAAGGTGCCGCAGCGGGCCGGGTCGCCGGACTCGTAGCCCTGGTTGTACCACTTCTGGCGCTGGGCCGACGTGCCGTGCGTGAACTGGGTCGTGTCCACCCGGCCGCCGCCCAGTTCGCGCTGGATGTAGTCGTCGCCGATGCGGGCCGCCGCGTCCAGGGCCGCCGCGACGTCCTCCTGCGTGACGCCGGTGATCAACGGCTTGCCGGAGGCGGTGGGGACGGTCGTGGCGTGGTTGGCCCACGCGCCGGCGTAGCAGTCGGCCTGCAGTTCGAGGCGGACCGAGTCGGACTTCGGGCCGCTGCCGCCGCTCACCCGGTCGGAGGTGCCCAGCAGGTTCTGGACGTGGTGGCCGTACTCGTGGGCCAGCACGTAGGCCTCGACGAACGGGCCACCGGTCGCGCCGAACTTCTCCTGCAACTCCTTGAAGAAGTTCAGGTCGATGTACACCTGACCGTCGGCCGGGCAGTAGAACGGGCCGACCGCGGAGGTCGCGTTGCCGCACCTGGTCTGGACGCCGCCGGAGAAGAAGTTCGTCTGCGCCTGCTGGTAGGTCTTGCCCGAGCGCGCGAACTGGTCGGTCCAGTAGCCCTGGATCGAGTTGATGAACGCGACCGCGCGGCAGTCGGCCTCGCGGTTGGCGTCCGCGCCCGTCTTGCACTTGGCCTTGATGGCGTCGGAGCCGACCTGCTGGTCGCGGCCGACGTCGGAGAACCCCGAGCCGGTGGGCAGCTCCACGCCGCCGCCGAGCTGGGAGAGCACGAAGTAGATGATCAGGCCCACGATCCCGAGCCCGCCGCCACCCAGGGCGACGCGTCCACCGACGCCCCGCTGGTCGCTGACCTGTGACGTGTCGAGCTCGGCGTCCTCGTTGAACTGCACGCTGTCCTCCAACCGCGCACCCTGGGGCGGGATCACGATAGCCGCCCTCGGGTACCCGCGAAGGGTGGCGGGGACACCGTGTCGGTGAACGGACGCGGACGCGCCCGGGTGCGGAGCCCGACGTCGCCGGCACCGCACCCGGGTTTCTTCCCTATGTGAAGTGACGTCTTCCGCGGCCGTCTACGAGGTGGCGTGGACTCCGGCCGGTGCCGACGTGCGAGACGGCACCAGGATTCGCACCGGGGTCAACAGCGTCTTACGCGTGATCACGCCGGAAGCGCCGCGCGCTCGAAACCTCGTGGGAACCGCTCACGATCGCGACCGGGACGATCTGCACCATCCCACCCGCGGGGTTGCGGCCGAACGCGGATCGTCACAGCGAGGACTTCTCTGCACCGCACCACCTACCCCTTCCGGGCGTGCCGCCGAAGGCTCTCGCTGGTCTGTCACCTCGCGGCAGGTCCACGTCAAGGATGCGCTTGATCGGCCCGTTATTCAACCGTTCCGCAGCGCCCTGAACTGGTGAAACGATCCTCATCCGTCTCAGTGGGACGGTCGTCGCGCGCTGTGAGCGGACGTGGCCCCGCCCGCTCACAGCGCGTGCCCTCACGCCACGGTCGTGATGCGCCCGAGTGCCGGGGCGGTGACGCCCGGGTGCGAACCCAGGTACGCGGTGAACGCGTCCAGGTCGATGCCGCCACCGGTGATGTCCGTGCCGCCGGTGAAGGTGGAGAACCCGTCACCGCCGCCCTGGAGGAACGAGTTGATGGTGACCCGGTAGCTCGCGGCCGGGTCCAGCGGAACCCCGTTCAGGACGACGTTCGACACCTTCGAGCCCAGCGGCGCGCTCGCCGACCACGTGTAGGTCAGGCCCGACGACGGCTGGAGGATGATCTGCCGCGTCGCGCCGTTGACGACCTGCCACTGCTGCTCCAGCGCGGCCTTGATCTGCGCGCCGGTCAGGGTGACGGTCTGGAGGATGTTGCCGAACGGCTGGACGGTGAACGCCTCGCCGTAGGTGACCACACCGGGGCCCTCGCCGGCGGGCGAGGTGGCGTAGGTCAGGTCGGCCCGGACGCCACCGGGGTTCATCAGCGCCAGCACCGCGCCGTTGCCCTGGGTCGCCGCCAGCTGCGAGTCGGCGATCAGGTAGCCCAGCGGCATCTCGCCCGCGGCGTTCTGCGCGCGCACGATGTCCGCGCCGATCGTGCCGACCGGCTTGTTCGCGATCGGGCCGGACTTGGCCTTGGCCAGGTCGATGATGCCCTGGACCTCCGGGTCCGCCGCCACGTCGCGGGTGACGACGTGGTTGCGCGCCTTGGTCTCGGAGCGAATGACGTCGCGGCTGCGCTTGTCGATCTTCAGGTCCACCACGGACAGCTCGCGGCCGAACGCCAGGCCCTCGATGAACGGGCGCGGGTTGCCCGCCGGGTCGGTGACCGTGCAGTTGTAGTGCTGGTGGCTGTGCCCGGAGAAGACCGCGTCGATCTTCGGCGAGACGCTCTCGGCGATGATCTGGCCCGGGCCCTTGGTGGTGCCCAGCCGGCAGTCGTCGGGGCCGCCGCCCTGGGTGTTGTCGCCCTGGTGGATCAGCAGGACGATCGTCTTGACGCCCAGCCAGTCGAGCAGCTTCGCGTACCGGTCGGCGGCGGCGATCTCGTCGCCGAAGTTCAGCTCCTTGATCCCGTTCGGGTCGACCAGGATCGGGACGTCCTTGAGCGGCATGCCGATGAAGCCGATCGGGACGCCGTCGCGGAACTCCACCCAGAACGGCGGCAGCGCGGGCATCCCGTTCTTGGCCAGGGTGACGTTCGCGCCCAGGATCGGGAAGTTCGCGCCGTCGTAGGTCTCGCGGAACTGGCAGCCGTCCACCGGGTGGCAGCCGCCGCGCTGCACGCGCTGGAGCTCCTTGTAGCCCTCGTCGAACTCGTGGTTGCCGGCGGCGGTGGCGTGCATGCCGACGGAGTTGAGGACCTCGATCGTCGGCTCGTCGTGGAACAGCGCGGACACGATCGGCGAAGCGCCGATCAGGTCGCCCTGGCCGACGATCACCGAGTTGCGCACCTGCGCCTGGAGGTTCTTGATGTGCGTGGCGTTGTACGCGGCGCCACCCGCGGTGACCTGGGTCCCGTCGGACAGCGTGACCCGCCCGGACGAGCCGGACGGCGGCTCGATGTTGCCGTGCAGGTCGTTGATGCCGATCAGGCGGACGTCCACCGTGCGCGAGGCCTTGTCGTCGGCCTGGGCGGGAGCCTGCGCGAGGGTGACGGCCAGCCCGGACACGGCGGCGAGCGCGAGCGCGGCCGTGGTCCGTCTGAACGAGGTCATGTGGGGGTTCCTCCCTGACGGCGCCCCGGTAGGAGGGCGCACCAAGGTCAGGGAGTTTGCCTTCCGAACCTGACGCGCACCAGACATGTGCGTGGATCGTCCGTTAACGGAGTTGCGCGGGCATAGCCTGGTGGGGTGACTGAGCAGCAGCCGCGGTGGCTCGACGACGGTGAGATGCGCGCGTGGCGGAACTACGTGGTCGGTGCGTCCATGCTGTCGGACCGCCTGCACCGCGAACTCCAGGACCGGCACGGGGTGTCGCTGGCCGACTACGAAGTGCTCGTGCGCCTGTCCGAACAGCGTGGCCTGCGGATGCGGATGTCCCAGCTAGCGGACGAGGTGGCCTCCTCGAAGAGCCGCGTCTCCCACCAGGTCGCCCGGATGGAGCGGGAGGGCTTGCTCGTGCGGCGCGAGTGCCCCGAGGACGGCCGCGGGGTGTTCGCGGAGCTGACCGACAAGGGCATGCGCACCCTGGAGGGCTCGGCGCCGACGCACGTCGAGGGTGTCCGGG
This sequence comes from Saccharothrix variisporea, assembly GCF_003634995.1. Classification (GTDB taxonomy): domain Bacteria; phylum Actinomycetota; class Actinomycetes; order Mycobacteriales; family Pseudonocardiaceae; genus Actinosynnema; species Actinosynnema variisporeum. Next base: position 5,091,820 of record NZ_RBXR01000001.1, read on the forward strand.
AACACATGATCGACCTGCTGTCGCGGGAGGAGCAGGAGGTGCTGGCGAAGGTGTTCGACCGGGTCATCACGCACCTGCGCGGCCTGGACGGGTAACCTCTGGGCCCGCGGCAGTTTCGGGAAGCGTGGCAGAGCGGCCGAATGCACCCGCCTTGAAAGCGGGAGACGGGCAACCGTCCGGGGGTTCAAATCCCTCCGCTTCCGCAGGTTCTACCAGCACAAACAGGGACGGCGCACCACCACGGTGCGCCGCCCCTGTCCGCGTCAGTCTCATTTCTTAGTCTCATTCGCTCCCCACAGGAACGTGTTGAGGAGCTGCCCGACCTCCTCCCGCATCGAGCCGAGGACGTGCATGTACCTCTCCGCCATGTTCAGGTTCGACCAGCCGAGGACGTCCATCACGACCCGAGCGTCCACCCCCAGCAGCAGTAGGACTGTGGCGGCGGTGTGGCGGGCGTCGTGCAGGCGCGCGTCCCGGACCCCAGCATCGGCCAGCAGCGCCTTCCACTCGTCGTGGTCCGCCCGAGGATCGAGAGGCTTGCCGTTGGGCTGCGTGAACATCCAGTCCCCCCCGTACCACTGATCCCCTGCGGCCTCCCGCTCCTTGGCCTGTGTCTCTTCGTGCTGGATGAGGAGGTCGAAGAGTTGGTCGGGCAGACGGAGGGGTCTCCGCCCCTTCTTCGACTTCACGTCCACCTCTTCCACGCCGCCGATACGTTGGGGGCAATACCGGGCGTGCTTCAGGCAACCCTTGGGACATGGCGGCGGGCACTTCTTGTGCCTCTTACATCCGCCAGGGCACGGCTTGACCTTGTGGTGCTGCGCCGCGCACGCGGCCGGATCTTCACAACCGTGTTCGTAGGTACGGCGTTGACGTTGCTTCGCCACCCTCAGAACCTTGGTCTTCTTGTTCAGCCGAGACCAACGGAACCCGATGGACTCACCTTTTCGCGTCCCCATCGCAAGCGCGAGAACGAACCGGACTCCGTTCCACCTTTTCAGCGCACCCGGCTTGTCGAAGCGACGCTCCGCGCCCACGAAGTCGAAGCTGTCAGCGTAGCGGAACCGACTCCATATGCACATGAGCTGATCAACCGCGCTGGGATCGCCGACTAGCTATAGTCAGCAAAAACAGTGTCGCGGCGGTCGACGCTTACTTGCATCAGAATGGGCTGTACGAAAAGGTGGACTTCGTAGCAGCGCGCTCAACCTCATCGCCATCGAATCTCAAATCGAGCCGTTTTCTGCTAGACCAGGCAGTATTGGAACTTGGCGTCGATAGCAGAAACTGCACAATTATAGGCGACACCGCGACCGACATCGTTGCCAGAAAAATCGCCGGCTGCAAAACTATAGGTTACGTAAACCGGGCAACCCAAGCGGCATCTCCTTAAGGATGCCGACGTGCGGATCACGTCGATGGCGCCAATTGTTAATGAGGTGAACTCGCACATCAGGGAGTAGACACCACGTCGAAATCGTGAGGTTCTGAAAGCTCAGCACGACTACCGCGCCGCAGCAGCGTTCCACGAATTGTGACAATCGAGCCTTCGGCATGTGCCGCGCTAGCTTCCCGATATTGGTTCTCGTCCAACTCGATCCAGACGCGGTGCACCCTTTCGTTAATATCACCGTCCACTACGCCCAGGATGCTTACCTCCCCCGGCCCCAACCGGCCTTCACGATGCAGGCGAACGACATTACCGATTATCCGAACGTTCTCTTCAGGTTCGGTCTCACGGAGCATCTGTGCGGCCATCGTCAGCATTCGACTGTGATCACCCGTGAAGGACAGTGGACCGCGATCGTCAAATGGGAACATTGAAGCCCACGTAAACCCAAGGGTAAAGGGATTACCATTTTCGCCGCTGAATCCAGTCAACGACTCGCACAAGTCTGCGGACACGCCCGATTCTACGGCTTCATGAAAATTTCTGACATCCCCCTGGCTATCAAGGGCGACCTCTGCAGCGTGCAGTGCAGCGGCCGATGCCTGATAAAGGCGGGTTGAGACTACCCGCTGAAACGGGATGTTGCTGCCTTCCAGAGCAGGATGCTCCAGTTCAAGATGAATGGGGCCGGCGTCCACTTGCAGCGGGATTTGGATCGAAAGGACATAACTCCCTGGCAGGGTAAGACCCAGGCGTACATCACGAAGGAAGTCGAGTGCCCGAGAGGGCTTCCTGCGCGGCTGAATAGCCATCGAGCGCCCACTCGCGGCCAACACTGCCCCGGAAAGCACCCATTGCTTTGCGCTTTCGAAAGCCTTAGCCCCGTCGATCAGAGGTGTAGTTCCAGGAGCCGTGGACGGGTTGGTCCTAATGTATTGCACATCTGACGATGGCGCGTTGATCTGCGCAAGGATCTCGAGTTCCGGCCTACCCTCGACCTCCGAGAGGGTGCGTAGTGCGTCGCGCATAAAGCCGACATATCCACGCATCTCATTCGAGCTAGGAACCAATAGTTGAGCCGACCCTAGGTGCTCATTCAAGATCCACAGATTGAAGTTACTGGACGACGACGGAGCCCAACCTCTACCGAGAAGGTATGTCCGCAGGTCGGAGGGACTGACCGATCTTAGGACCTCTGGATCGGTGACGTGCACCTCTATCACGCCGCCTCCGCCCCGAAGTCTCGACCCAATAGTTCCAGCAGTGAGTCTACAGTAACTAGGTTAGCCAACGGCACAGGCACTGTCTTCGTACTATGATTCACAGTCTCCATTGGCGCATCCATTAGAGACTGCCAATAGATAGCGTGATGGAATGAGTAGTGCTGACCACAGCGCTGCACATAGTCGCCAGCAACATCCGGGACAGTTACCAAAAACAACAGTCTTGGCACCGGGAAGTCCACTCCCGGAACGCCAACGAGATCGTTGTAGTTTTTGACTCTAAGCGGGTACATAAGGTCGCCATCATTGACGACAGGCGAGCGCCACGACTTCACCTGCGCCTCAATGCACGGATAACCACGCCCGAGAAGGCGGCCCGGGTATCCAATATTAATATCCACGCCGTCAACATCAAGTACTCGCTTTGATGTATTAAGCCCTGCGGCGTGTGCAAGCGCCTGGACAAGCCCTTCGCCATAATGGCCCTGCCACACGTCCTCCTGAAGCACCAACGGCACTCACTCCCCGCAGGTCAAGCAACGGCTGCAGACCCCATCTGCACACGAGTCCTGTGCTACGGCGATCGCACCAGAAGACGGTTGCGTTAACAAGGAGTAGCTGCCGTACTTCCCTCTATGAGATCAAGGCGCGCCGCTTGCGGCGGCGCGCGGGCGGGCGCGGCGCACGTTGGCACCGACTCCCCGCATCGCGGCGCGCCGGGCTCCCGCTTCGCTCCGCCTGTCGGCCGCGCGCGGAGTTGGTGCACGTGGTCGGGACAGCGGCGCGCTCGCTGGCAGGTACGCAGAACCAATGACTTCCGGCCGCTCAAGGCCGTGACGATCGCGTGTTGGGTCACCACGGCTTGCTGGGCACAGCGATCGACGCCCGCCGACGCTTCGCGCCAGCGGCCAACGCACAGGCGGGTGATATTCAAGGCGGCAGGGTTCCCACGGCGGCATACTGCGGCGATGGACGGCCGCACGTGGACAGCCGCAGAGCTGCGTTCGGAGCTGGACCGGTACGAGGCCGAGGCGATGGCGTCGCGGCTGAAGTCGACCACGAAGTTGACCTACATCGTCCACGCCAGGAGGTTCCTCGACTGGCTGGACGGTGGCTACAAGTTCCCGGAGCCACCAAAGACAGCGGATGAGCAGGTGTAGCAACCGGTGTAGCAACGAGGCTGGACGGCCGTGAACGGCGTCGGACGGCTGGCCAGGCAAAACGGTCTAGCGCGGACGGCTTTGGACATCAGCGGACACCGATGGCCGGCCTTGAAAGGGGAGACGGCAACCGTCCGGGGGTTCAAATCCCTCCGCTTCCGCGGTTGGAAAAAGGGGTGCCGGCGGTCCTTTGCGGACCGTCGGCACCCCTTTCGCGTGTGCCGGCGAGGGGTGCGGGCGGTCGCGTCCCTCGCCGGTCGCGTCAGGCCGAGCGCCTGCGGGTGTACAGCAGGGTGCCGAAGCCGCCCACCAGGGCCAGCAGGCCTAGTGCGGCCAGGCCGAGCACGCTCGCGCCGGTCTGGGCCAGCGCGCCGCCGGTGGGAGCCGCGTCGCCGCCCGCTGCCGGGGGCTGGACCGGGCTCAGGTCCTCCTCGGGGACGTCCGGGCCGGGGACCAGCGCGATCGTGGCCTCGGACTGGCAGAGCCGGCAGCTGCCCACGGTCAGGATGTGCCGACCGTCGTCGCGGAAGGTCCACGGGCCGTAGACGCGGATCTCGTACGGACCGGCGGGCACGTTCTGGAACAACACCCGGCCTTCCGCGTCGGTGGTGGCCTTCGCCACGACGGCGCCGGTGATCACGTCCTTGAGCCCGATCACCACGCCGGGGAGCATCTCGTCGGGCCGGCCGATCTGGTCGCCGTCTCGGTCGTGGTAGAAGCGGACGCGCAGGTCGGCCGGCGGGGCGGGCACCCTCGCCCAGGCGACGGCCACCGGGTGGCCGTCGGACTGCTCCTCCGGGCCGAAGTCGCAGCCGTAGACCACGGAGCCGTACTGCTCGGTCTCCGGCGAGATGGCGCCGCTGATGGTGAACGTGCGGGACTGCCCGGCCGGCACCGCGACACCAGGCGCCGTCCAGCCGAGTTCGCCGAGGTCGACGTCGCGCAGCTCCGGCCCTTCGCCGCCGCTGCGGTCGCAGAACGCCTTGAGCCCGGCCAGGTCGTCGGTGCCGCTGTTGGTCAGCGTGATCTGGATCTCGGCGCGGTCGCCGACGTTGTAGAGGTCCTTGGTGAAGCGCATGGACGCGGACAGCCGGTCGGTCAGCGGGCGTTCGCCGCGCAGCACCACGTTCGCGGCCGACCCGTTGCCGTCCACCTCGATCTGCGAGTAGGCGGGCGTGATGACCCAGCCGTCCGGCACGTCGGAGACGGAGAGGGAGTAGACCCGCACGGGCAGGTCCGTGAACCGGAACCGGCCCTCGGCGTCGGTCCGGGTCTCGACGCTCTGCCCGGCGGCGTAGAGCCGCACGGCGACATCGGCGAGGCCTTCGCCCGCGTCGGGGGCGCTGTTGCCGTTGCGGTCGCCGTAGACCAGGCCGGCCGCGGTGTCCGTGCCGGAATCCGGTGCGACGAGCGGGATCGACAGGTCGGTGCTGTCCGCCCAGGCGTTGCCGATCCGGACGGTGAACCGCACCAGGGGAACCGCGCCGCTCCACTGCTGGACCTCGCCGTGGACGGTGCGGACCAGCTTCTGGCCGGCGGGCACGGTGGCGCCGGCGCCGGTGGTGGGCCACGTCGCCAGGTCGCCCCACTCGGAGGACTGCACGAAGAAGGACGAGCCGGACGCGGTGTAGGAGTCGGCCTTCACGCCGGTGGCGTCGGCGTCGCCGGTGTTGGTGATGGTCACCTCGACCGGGATCCGCCGGCCGACCAGGTAGGGACCGGTGCCGGTGGTGGCCGTGATGTCGAGCTTCGCCGCCGCGGTGGACGACGGCTGCGGCTCGGAGGATTCCGCGGCGGTCGTCTCGGTGGACGTCGTCGGCGCGGACTCGGTGGTCGGCGCGCCGGTCGTGGTCGACGGGGTCGACTCGGTGGTGGTGGTGGTCGTCGTCGTCCCGGTCTCCGGGTTCTCGGTCTCCTGGGCGACGGCGGTGGCTGTCAGCGTGGCGGTGAGCGTGACGGCTGCCAGGAAAGCCAGAGATCTTCGTGTGGCAACGCGCGCGGAAAGCGCCATCAGTTCCCCCCTCAAGGCTTGGTGGTCGTCGCACGCTAGCCGACCGCGGACCGCGATTCCGCGTGATCGGGGAAACGATCCGGAGACGATGGCCATCTTGCGATCAAGAGCGCGGGGTGCACGCGGTGTGGGAGCGGGAAAGCGTTTGCTCGTGCCGGGACACTCGTGTCGTGGCCGCCGTGGAGTTGGTGGAGTGCCCGTGGAGTTGATGGACGAGTACCTCGACGCGCTCGAGCCGTTCCTGCGGGACCCCGAGATGCGCGAGGGGCAGGCGTACTTCAACGCGCTCGGGGCTGTGTTCTGGCACCTCTGCGACGACGTCCTCGGCACCGACAAGGACCCCCACGGCGTCGATCGGAACCTGCCCGCCTTCCTCGAATGGCTGGAGAAGGCGCTGGAGCGGGAGGCCGTTCGGCGGCGATGGGTGCGCGACGGCGAGATGACCGCCGAGTTCTGGGCGGCCGTGGATGGCCGGAACTGGCGGGACCACGACGTGCCGGGCGCGTTGCGGGCGTTGGCCGGCGGGGCGAGCGATGCGTACCAGCGGGTGGTGGGTTCCGTGGCGCACGACCATTCCGGGACGCCGTACGCGGTGTTGGCGCCTGCCTTGCCGTTCCTGCTCGCCGTGACCACCCAGGTGGAGCGGGCGCGGGACGTGGGGCTGGAGGTGTTGCTCGACGTCCTGTCCTGGGTCGACTGGGAGGGGGAGCCGTTGGACGGTGCGCCGCATCCCGATGCCGTGCTCAGGGGACTTGAGGGGTATTGGGGGTACGTCAAGGCGATGCGCACGGACACTGCGCGGGAACTGGTGTGGCTCATGGAAGAAGGGCCGAACCCGCCCAAGCGGGTCCGGCCCTCCAAGCGGAGCTGACTACTCCGTCGCGTCGTGCGTGTGGTGTTCCTCGTGGTGGTCGTCGAGGGACAGGGTGCGGGCCGCTTCGGCTCGGACGGTCGCGCGGGTGGCGCGGGACGGGACGCCGTTCACGTCCTCCGTGCTGATCGCGTACACCGCGGTCACCCAGGCCAGGGCGTCGGCGTTGCGGTCCAGGGCCACCCGGTCGATGTTGCCCAGGGTGTCACCCGCCTGGTGGTAGTTCGGGTCGTAGGCGACGCCCGCCTTGCCGCCCCACTTCGCCACCTGCGCCTCGGTCTTGAGCACCTCGGCACCGGTGAACAGGCCGCCCGCCGGGATGCCCTGGCGGATGAACTCGCCGTAGTCCGAGCGGCCGGTGAAGTCCGTGCCCTCGACCTGGACCTGCTTCTCCACCGTCAGGTAGTCGACGAACGCCTTCTCGATCTGCGCCGAGCCGTACGGGCCGGGGCCTTCGCCGACGCCGTCGGAGTTGTCGCCGTCGTAGACGAAGTAGCCCGCGTTCGGCGAGGCGATCATGTCGAAGTTCAGGTACAGCGCGATGTCCAGCTGCTGCTCGAACGTCAGCGACTTCACGTACGCGGTCGAGCCGAGCAGGCCGAGCTCCTCCGCGCCCCACCAGCCGAAGCGGACCGCGTTGCGCACCTTCGGGGAACCGCCCAGCTTCAGCGCGGTCTCCAGCAGGCCCGCCGAGCCGGAGCCGTTGTCGTTGATGCCGGGGCCCGCCTGGACGCTGTCGAGGTGGGCGCCGGCGAACACGACGTTGTCGGTGCGACCGGTCTTGGTCTGGGCGATCACGTTGCGGGACACGCGGTCCTCGGAGTGGTAGCGCAGGTCCACCGTGACCGGCTGGCCGGCGGAGGCCACCAGCGCGGTGCCGTCGGCCTTGGACACGCCACCGGTCGGGACCACGCCCGGCGAACCGAGCGTCACGCCGGACAGCTTGCCGTCGACGTTGTTCGAGATGATCACGGCGACGGCGCCCGCGGCGGCGGCGTTGCGGTGCTTGAGGTCGAACGTGCACCCGCCGCGGCGGATCAGGGCGACGGCCCCGGTGAAGTCCTGGCCCGCGAAGTCGGTCGCCTCGCAGCCCGTCGAGCCGTCCTCGGGCACGACGCGCAGCGGCCCGGTCACGCCGCCCACCGGGGTCTGGGGCGAGAAGTTCAGCGGGATGTTCTCGTAGGTGGTGGTGCCCACCTTCGCCGTCGCCGCGTCGGTCACCTGCACCTGGTAGGTGAACTCGGGCGTGGTGACGTCGAAGCCCGCGCCGCGCAGCTTGCCCACGACGTACTCGACGCTCGCCTCGTAGCCGGGCGTGCCGGCCGCGCGGGTGCCCGCGTTGCGGTCGGCGATGCGCTGGAGGGCGATCAGGTGGCGGTTGACCCCGTCCACCGTGACGCTCTTCGTGAGCTTCTGGGCCAGCGCCGGGCCGTCCAGGGCGGTCGCCGCGGGTGCCGCGTCGACGGCCGGGGCCGCTGCGAAGGCGAGGGACGCGGACGCCGCGGCGATCGCCGCGCGACGCATCCGGGTTCTAGCTGACATGATCGAGTTTCCCCTTCACTCGGATGCCGAACCCTCACCCGGTCACGTGCCGAAAGCAATCCGTCACTCGGCGGGTTCTCAGCCCGTGAGCAGCCACCGGCACTGGGTGACGCCGGTCACGCCCAGCTCCCAGTCGGGCCGGACGAGGTCGTCGCGGTCCAGGACGAGCCGGGTCTGCTCGGCCCGCGCACCCCGGCGGACCTGCACGAGGGTGCCGTCGGGCCGGTAGCCGAGCTTGCGGCTGACGGCCAGCGACGCCGGGTTGTCCACGAACGCGCTGGACCGGGCCGTGCGGGCGCCGAGGTGGTCGAACGCGAACAGCAGCACGGCGGCCCGCATCTCCGTGCCCAGGCCGGCGCCCTGGTGGCGGAGCCCCAGGTAGGAGCCGGTGGACACCTCGCCGGTGATCGGGAAGTCGTGCCCGACCAGGGTCTGCTCGCCGATCACCCGGCCGTCGCGGCGCACCAGGAAGTTGACCGCCCACCGGCCCGGCCGCTGCTCGGCGCGCACCGACCAGTGGTACCGCAGCACGTCGGTCCCGAGCCGATCGCGCGGCGCGTCGGTCCACTCGACGCCGAAGGGCATCTCGTCGGGCGGGTGGATGCCGTCCAGGACGACGTCGACGAGTTCCAGCAGGCCCTCGTCGTCGTCCGGGCGCAGTTCGAGGCGGGGGGTGCGCAGCACCAGGTGCCGGTAGGGCCAGGGGTCCATGCCGGTGGATGGTGGCGGGCGCGGCGGCGTCAGGGCCACCGGATTACGTTGTGGACCATGCACGCGATCACCATTCGTGAACCCGGCGGGCCGGACGTCCTGGAGTGGGCGGAGGTCCCGGACCCCGTCGCGGGACCGGGCGAGGTGCTGCTGGACGTCGCCGCCACCGCGGTCAACCGGGCGGACCTGCTCCAGCGGCAGGGCCACTACCCGCCGCCGCCGGGCGCGTCGGAGGTCCTGGGCCTGGAGTGCTCGGGCACGGTCGCCGCGCTCGGCGAGGGCGTCACCGGGTGGGCCGTGGGCGACCGGGTGTGCGCGCTGCTCGCCGGCGGCGGGTACGGGTCGCGGGTCGCCGTGCCGGCCGCCCAGCTGCTGCCGCTGCCCGAGGGCGTGGACCTGGTGACGGCGGCCTCGCTGCCCGAGGTGGCGTGCACGGTGTGGTCGAACGTCGTCATGCTCGGGCGCCTGGCCGAGGGTGAGACGTTCCTGGTGCACGGCGGTGCGGGCGGCATCGGCACGCACGCGATCCAGGTCGCGAAGGCCCTGGGCGCGAAGGTCGCCGTGACGGCCGGGTCCGACGAGCGGCTGGAGCGGTGCCGCGAGCTCGGCGCGGACATCACCGTGAACTACAAGACCCAGGACTTCGTGTCCGAGGTCAAGGCCGACGTCATCCTGGACAACATGGGCGCCGCCTACCTGGACCGCAACGTCGACGCGCTCAACCCCGACGGCCGGATCGTCGTCATCGGCATGCAGGGCGGGGTGAAGGGCGAGCTGAACCTGGGCAAGCTGCTGGCCAAGCGCGCGTCGATCTCCGCCACCGGGCTGCGCTTCCGGCCGGTCGACGGGCCGCAGGGCAAGGGCCGGATCGTCGCGGACGTCCGCGACCGGCTGTGGCCGCTGATCGCGTCCGGGCAGGTCAAGCCGGTGGTGGACCGGGTGCTGCCGATCCGCGAGGCCGCCGACGCCCACCGCGCGCTGGAGGGCGGCAGCGTGTTCGGCAAGGTCGTGCTGGAGTTCTAGCGCGGCCGGCTCACTCCAGGGCGACGCCGGTGGCGAGGAAGGTGCGCGGGGTGGTCCGGAAGCGCAGGGCGAACTCCTCCGCCCAGCGCACCAGCACGGTCTGCTCGTCGGGCCGCTCCGCGTCGTCCACCAGGACCGCCGCGCCCGGCGCGAGGACGCCCCGGAACACCGGGAGCGCCGGGTAGCGGGCGTCACCGAGCAGGGGGCCGTCCACCAGGAGCAGGTCCACCAGGCCGTACCGCTCGACGAACGCCGACACCTCGTCGTGCACCAGCCGCGGGTGGTACCAGTGGGCGCTGCCCAGGGCGGCCGGGTGCGGGGTCAGCGGGGCCTGCACCACGCGGGCCACGTGGCCCAGGCCCTCCCGGCGCAGCTGGCTGGCCACGAAAGCCGCGGTGCGCTCGTCGTGCTCGATGGACAGCAGGTGCCCGAAACCGCGCCGTGCGAGTAAGCGGGCCAGGAGGACCGAGGACGCGCCGCACCCGCACTCGACCAGCACCGTCCGCGACCCCAGGAGCACCTCGTCCACCACCGCCGCCAAGGCGGCCGGGCGCAGCTCGTGCGGGGTGGTGGGCAGGTACTCGCTCATCAGCGGGGCGAGGCGGTGCAGTGCGGCGAGGTCGGCGAGTTCCCGGGACAGAGCGTCGTCCACCACACCTCCGGCTACCCCAGCTCGGCGACCGCCCGCACGAGTTCGTCCACCTCGACCGCGTTCGTGTAGTGCGCGAGGCCCACGCGGATCGCTCCGCCGACCTCGCCCACCCCCAGGACCGAGAACACGCCGTGCTGCCCGGAGTCCGCGAACGCGCAGACACCGCGCTCGGCCAGGTGCTCGACGCCCTCGGTCGACTTCACGCCGGCCACCGTGAACGCCAGCGCCGGGACCCGGCGCATGGCGTCGCCGATCACCATGACGTGACGGAGCGATCGCAGTTCGTTGATGAGATTAGCCAGAAGACCCGCCTGGTACGCCTTCACCGAGGACAACGAGGTGAGCACGCGCTCCCGGCGCGGACCCACGGCGGCGTCGTCCAGACCGGCCAGGTACTCGACGGACGCCACCAGACCGGCCAGCAGCGGGTAGGCGTGCGGGCCCAGCTCCAACCGTTCGGGACCCCGCGCGCCGGGCTCGACCGCGACCGAGGGCAGCAGGTCCAGCCGGGACGGGTCGCGGAACACCAGCGCGCCCACCGGCGGGCCGCCCCAGGCGTTGGCGGAGACCGCGACCACGTCGGCGTCCATCGACGTGATGTCCAGCGGCACGAACGGCGCGGCGGCGGAGGCGTCCACCACGACCAAGGCGTCCGTGCGGCGGGCGGCCTGGGCGATCTTGGCCAGGTCCGGGCGCGAGCCCACCGACCCGGAGGCGGCGGTCACCGCGACCAGCTTGCACTTGTCGGTGACCAGCTCGTCGTACTGCCAGGCGGGCAGCTCGCACGTCTCGATGTCCACCTCCGCCCACCGCACCACGCTGCCGGTGCGCTGGGCGGCCCGCTGCCAGGGCGCGATGTTCGACGGGTGGTCCAGCCGGGAGACCACGACCTCGTCGCCGAGGAACCAGCCCTCGGACAACGCGTCGGCCAGCCGCTGGAGCAGCACGGCCGAGCTCGGCCCCAGCACCACGCCGGCGGGGTCCGCCCCGACCAGGTCGGCGACGGCCCGCCGAGCCGCGTCCACGATGGCCTCGGCGCGTTGGGACGCGGGGAAGATGCCGCCCGGTCCGGAGACCGGTGCGCGCAGCGCGGTGGAGACGGCCGTGGCCACCTGCTCGGGGACCTGCATCCCCGCGGGCGCGTCCAGATGAACCCAGCCGTCGCCGAGCGCGGGGAACAGCCCACGGACTCGTGCGACGTCGAACGCCATGCCCGCGAGACTATTGGATTGCCGGGGGTGCGATGAACGGGCGGGTAGAAGGTGCCGTCCCGAGGCGCGCGATGATAGAGCCCATGACAGACGCAGCGGACAGCGAGCGGCACGTGGTGGTGGTCGGGCCGGACGGGACCCCGGTGGGGGCCGCGCGGGTGCCCGCCGGCGAGGACGGTGGCCAGGACGTCACCGACCTGGTCGAACAGCCGGCCAAGGTGATGCGGATCGGCACGATGATCAAGCAGCTGCTGGAGGAGGTGCGCGCCGCACCCCTGGACGAGGCCAGCCGCCAGCGGCTCAAGGAGATCCACAAGCGGTCCATCGACGAGCTGGAGGACGGGCTCGCGCCCGAGCTGCGCGACGAGCTGGAGCGGCTGTCGCTGCCGTTCACCGAGGACGGCACCCCCTCCGACGCGGAGCTGCGCATCGCCCAGGCCCAGCTCGTGGGGTGGCTGGAAGGCCTGTTCCACGGCATCCAGACGGCCCTGTTCGCCCAGCAGATGGCCGCCCGCGTGCAGCTGGAGCAGATGCGCGGGCGGGCGCTGCCGGCGGGACCGTCGGCCGAGGCGCCCGAGGGCGGGCACGTGCGCGGCGGCCAGTACCTGTAGCGGCGATCGGGTAACGGCCCTGGACACGCGTGTGGCGTTACCCGAACGTGTGCAGCGTCTCAAGACGTCGAAGTGAGGAGAACGGACGTGCTCGACCGAGTACGCCACCACCCGGCCCTCGAGGAGCTGCGCAAGAGGCTCCGCGGCAAGGTCCTGCGTGCGATCGACGACGTCGTGGGCCCGTACCACCGGGCCCACGGCGAGCAACTCGAACGCCTCCAGCGGGAGCTCGCCGAGCTGCGCGACGAGGTGCGGCACCAGGCGGGCCGGATCACCGAGGAGACCCGCCGGTTCGAGATCCGCGCCCGCCGCGACCTCGTGTTCGCGGGCGAGCGCGAGGCGGCGACCGACAGCGCGCGGTTCGTGCGCGACCACATGGTGTCCGCGCCGCACTTCGAGCACCCGCACGCCACGCTGGAGCACGCGCTGGGCCTGGTCGAGGTGGAGGGCCTGACGCTGGAGTTCGGCGTCTTCGCGGGCACCACGCTGAAGATCATCGCCGCCGCGCGGGGCGGGGAGGGGGTCTACGGCTTCGACTCGTTCGAGGGCCTGCCCGAGCACTGGCGCAGCGGGTTCCCGGCCGGGATGTTCAACGTCGACGACCTGCCCGACGTGCCGGGCGCCGAGCTGGTCGTCGGCTGGTTCGACGAGACCCTGCCCGGTTTCCTCGCCGAGCACGAGGGCCCGGTGTCGTTCCTCCACGTCGACTGCGACCTGTACTCGTCCACCAAGACCGTGCTGGACCTGGTCGGACCGCGGCTGGTGCCGGGCAGCGTCGTGGTGTTCGACGAGTACTTCAACTTCCCCGGCTGGCGTGAGCACGAGCACAAGGCCTGGTCGGAGTACGTGGAGCGGACCGGGACCGAGTTCAGCTACGAGGGATACACCTACGACCACGAACAGGTGATCGTGAAGATCACCGGCGTGCCGGACCCCCGTCCGGCGTCGGTGACCGCACCGTGACAGCCCGGCGGCAGGTCGGCCTCCCTGCCGCCGGTAGTCTCAACACTCGTGCAACACACGAGTACGGTCGACCGACCTGTCGTTCCCCCCGCACCCGACTCCCGCACGTTCGCGCGGGCGATCGGGGACGTGCGCGACGCGTGGCGGCAGCGCGAGCTGTGGGGCCACCTCGGCTGGCAGGACATCAAGCAGCGCTACCGGCGGTCCGTGATCGGGCCCCTGTGGATCACGATCTCCATGGGCACCACGGCCCTGGCGCTGGGCCTGCTGTACTCGACGCTGCTCGGCCAGGAGCTGCCGACCTTCCTGCCCTACGTCACGGTCGGCTTCATCGTCTGGAACTTCATCCTCGGCGTGGTCACGGAGGGCACCGAGGTCTTCATCGCCAACGAAGGCCTCATCAAGCACCTGCCCGCGCCGATGACCGTGCACGTGTTGCGCATGGTGTGGCGCCAGGTGCTGTTCTTCGCGCACAACCTGGTCGTCTACATCGTGGTGCTGGCGGTGTTCTTCCCCGCCCTGACCAGCGAGTACCAGATGGAGGGCGACGTCGTCACCCACCCGGGCATCTCCTGGTCGGTCCTGCTGGCCATCCCGGCGTTCCTGCTGCTCGTGGTCAACGCGGTCTGGGTGGCGGTCGTGTTCGGCATCATCAGCACCCGGTTCCGCGACATCCCGCCGGTGATCCACAGCTTCATCAACCTGATCTTCTTCATGACGCCGATCGTGTGGCACGTGGGTGTGCTCAACAAGTTCGACGGCGACACCAGCTGGAAGATCCTGATCGCCGAGTTCAACCCCCTGTACCACTTCCTGGAGATCGTGCGCGCCCCGCTGCTCGGCCAGGTGCAGGACTGGCACCACTGGGTGGTCGTGGGCGCGTTCACCGTCGTCGGCTGGGCACTGGCGCTGGTCGCGCTGCGCAACTACCGTGCCCGCGTCTCCTACTGGGTCTGAGTGAGGCCGTCAACCATGGTCAGCATCGACGTCTGGAACGCCTCGGTGGACTTCCCGATCTTCGACGCCAAGTCGAGGTCGCTGAAGAAGCTCGCCCTGGGCAAGGTCGGCGGCAAGATCGGCTCGGAGGGCCGCGTCCCGATCATCGAGGCACTGCACGACATCAACATCTCGCTGCGGCACGGCGACCGCGTGGGCCTGGTCGGCCACAACGGCGCGGGCAAGTCGACCCTGCTGCGCCTGCTCGCGGGCATCTACGAGCCGACCCGCGGTAGCTCCCGCATCCAGGGCAAGATCGCCCCCGTGTTCGACCTCGGCGTCGGCATGGACCCGGAGATCTCCGGCTACGAGAACATCATGATCCGGGGCCTGTTCCTCGGCATGACCCGCAAGGAGATGGAGAAGCGGGTCGACGACATCGCCGAGTTCACCGAGCTGGGCGACTACCTGTCGATGCCGCTGCGCACGTACTCCACCGGTATGCGGGTCCGCCTCGCGCTGGGCGTCGTGACCTCGATCGACCCGGAGATCCTGCTGCTGGACGAGGGCATCGGCGCGGTGGACGCGGCGTTCCTGTCGAAGGCCCGCGACCGGCTCAACGACCTGGTCAAGCGGTCCGGCATCCTGGTGTTCGCGAACCACTCCGACGACATGCTCGTGGAGCTGTGCAACACCGCGATCTGGATGGACGAGGGCCGCGTGAAGATGCACGGCTCGTTGCGCGAGGTCGTGAAGTCCTACAAGGGCCGCGACCCCTACGAACACCTCAGCCCCGAGACGCTGGAACGGATCGGCCAGTCTCCGGTGCTGAGCGGGAACGGTGGCGAGTAGGACCATGAGCAGCGCATTGCCGAAGGGTTCCGTGGTCGGGGTCGTGGTGACCCGGCACCGCCGCGAGCTGCTCGCGCAGTCGCTGAAGGTCCTGGCCGCCCAGACCAGACCGCTCGACCACCTGGTGGTCGTGGACAACGGCCCCGACCAGCCGGTCGAGGACCTGGTCGAGCAGTGCCCGATCCCGACCACCTACCTGGCGTCGCACCGCAACCTCGGCGGCGCCGGCGGGTTCGCCCTGGGCATGCTGCACGCCCTCTCGCTGGGCGCGGACTGGCTGTGGCTGGCCGACGACGACGGCCGCCCGGCCGACGACCGCGTCCTGGAAGTCCTGCTGGAGGAGGCGGACCGGCGCAAGCTCGCCGCCGTCTCCCCGGTGGTGTCCAACATCGAGCACCCGGACAAGCTCGCGTTCCCGCTGCGCCGGGGCCTGACCTGGAAGCGGCGCACCGCCGACCTGGGCGTGGACTTCCTGCCCGGCATCGCGTCGCTGTTCAACGGCGCGCTGTTCCGGGCGTCCACGGTCGACGTCATCGGCGTCCCCGACTACCGCCTGTTCTTCCGCGGCGACGAGGTCGAGATCCACCGCCGCCTGGTCCGCACCGGCCTGCCCTTCGGCACGTCGCTCAGGGTCGCCTACCTGCACCCGGACGGCTCCGACGAGTTCAAGCCGATGCTCGGCGGCCGGTTCCACGCGCAGGACCCGGAGAACCCGGTCAAGCGCTACTACACCTACCGCAACCGCGGCTACCTGCTGTCCCAGCCCGGCATGCGCAAGCTCGGGATGCTCGAGTTCTTCCGGTTCGGCCTGTACTTCGTGGGCGTGCGAAAGGACCCGAAGGCGTTCTTCGAGTGGGTCCGCCTGGTCCGCCAGGGCCGGCAGGAGAAGTTCTTCCGCAAGTAGCCCGTCCGCCGGCGGCGGAATCGCTGCCGGCGAACCCACCTTGCCCACCGGTGACCGCCCTGGTGCGCTGGGCGCATGCCTTCTGAAGCGCGTAAGAACGCGTCCCTCGTCCTGCACCTTGCCGCCAACCCGAACCCCATCTCGATCCAGGTCGACCCGGACACCGCCGACGACCTGGCCCCGCGCCTGATCCAGGTGGTCCGCAACGGCCACACCCAGTCCATCCGCACCGCCGACGGCAAGGACTTCGTGGTCAACTTCAGCCACGTGGTTGTCGCCCACTTCGCCTAGCCACCCCAGGCCCTTCGGCGAAGCCGGCGAGCGGGCAGTCCACCGAGAGGACACAGCGCAACCCGGGCTTCTTGCTTTTGTCATCCCCGTATGGCCTGCCCGAAGGGCTACCACATTTTTCAGGGGTTGCCGCCGAAAATTTTTGCGAGGAACGAGCCAAAATTTTTAGCGGCAACCCCTGAAAAATGTGGTCGGCTTGTCCAGGCCATGCGGGGATGACAAAAGCAAGAAGCCCCCCGCAGTTGGGTCATCCTTGGTGGTCTGCCCGCCGGCGAGGCGCTTTTGAGCTTTGACCTGCAACGCTCCGCTCTCCGGAAGCTCGAACGCGCTCCGCTCTCCACAAGCTCGAACAAGCGAAAGGCACCGCCGTGAGAGCGGTGCCTTTCGGGTTTGAGCCGGGACTCAGTTCTCGAAGACCTTGCGCCACGACTCGACGGACGTCAGCTCCGGCAGCGCGTCCCGGTACACCTGCTTCAACCGCGGCCACTCCTGCCCCAGCCGCCGGTAGTTGCGGACCGCCCGCGCCATCAGCTTGCGGAACTCCTTCGGGTCGCGCTTGCGGAACGCCACGCCGCTGCCGTCCGCGTTGGAGACCGTCGCGCTGTCGAGGTTGCCCAGCAGGAACCAGCGGGCGTTCGTGGCCGGCACGTTGATCTGCGGTCGTTGCGTGGTCGACGCCTCGGGGGCGCGGAGGTTGTGCACGAGCGCCTTCGCCGCCTCCGCCGCGATGGTCGCGGGGTTGGTGGGCGGCTTGAGCATGGCTTCCGCGCGCACCATGTCGAACGTCGGCGGCGGGAACTCGCGGGCCGAGGGCAGGACCTGGGCGTCCGGGTACGTCCGGCGCAGGGCCTGGATCTCCGGCAGTGCCGTGCGCAGCGAGTCGAACAGGCGGGACGGGCCCGCCATGAAGTCCTCCAGCGCCTTCTGCTGCACCGCGACGGTCGAGTACTCCATCGACAGCAGGTGGCGCAGGGTCAGCTTCATGCCCTGCTTGACCAGCGTCGACCGGATGTCGTACGGGCTGTGCAGGGCCGCCATCACCAGCCGGTTGCGGGTGTGGAAGTACGCCTGCCAGTCCGTCGCGTCGTTCTTGTCGGTCCACGGCATGTGCCACACCGCCGAACCCGGCAGCGAGACGGTCGGGAACCCGTTCTCCAGCGCCCGCAGCGAGTACTCGGCGTCGTCCCACTTGATGAACAGCGGCAGCGGGTAGCCGGTGCGCTGCACGACCTCGCGCGGGAACAGGCACATCCACCAGCCGTTGTAGGTGGCGTTGATGCGCAGGTGCAGTTCCTCGGTCTCGCGCAGCGACTCCTCGCCGAAGTCGTGGTCGGTGACCGCGCCGGGCGCGGGCCGCCAGTAGCCCGAGGCCAGGTCCACGACCTCGCCCATGCTGTGCAGCCGGGCGCGTGCCTGGAGGTTGAGCATGTGGCTGCCGACGATGACCGGCTGCGCCGCCGCGCGGGCGAACGCGTTGGAGCGCAGGACCGCGTCCGGCTCCAGGCGGATGTCGTCGTCCATGAGCATGATCTGCTCGACGTCGGTGTGCTCGATCGCCTCGTACAGGCCGCGGGTGAAGCCGCCGGACCCGCCCAGGTTGTCCTGCTCGATGACCTCCAGCTTGTCGCCGAGCAGCTTCACCGCCTCGGCGTAGCCCTCGGTGTCGCGAACCTTCACCGCGCCCTGGTCGGCGACGAAGACCTTCTGCACCACGTCCAGCACGGCCGGGTCCTCGCCCAGCGCGCGCAGCGCGATGACGGCGTCCACCGGGCGCATGGTGGTCATGCCGATGGCGACCCGCTGCGGCGGCAGGTCGAGGTCCGTGGTCCAGGCCGCCTCGCCGATCTCCAGCGCGGAGTCGTCGGTGAACACGTCGAACCAGATCCAGCCGCCGTCCTCGAACGGCTTGAGCCCGACCCGGAACTCCACGTCCTGCCAGTCACCGGTCGCCCGGATCGGCCGCCCGTCCAGGTGGATGGGGTCGCCGTTGGGCTTGGAGCGGTAGACGTCGAGGCGCCCCGAGCCGCGCACGCGCAGCCGCAGCACGACCTCGTCCACCACCGTCCACCGCTTCCAGTAGGAGGCGGGGAACGCGTTGAAGTAGGAGGCGAACGACACCTTGGCCGACGCCGGCACGGTCACCGACCGGCGCGACGACACGTGCGAGTGCACGTTCTCCGGCTCGTCCAGGTACAGCGGGCGGACGTCCAGCGGGTCCTCGTCCCGCGGCAGGATGATCCGCTGGAGCACCTTGCCCGGGTCGATACCGCCACTGGAGCTGTGCTCGGTCACGTGCATTCCTCCGGCGAACCCCTCTGACGTGGTTCGAGTCGCGTGCGGACGACCACCTCGGCGGGCGGCCCGTGTCCTTGTTGGTGGTAAAACGACCATACAGCGTCGCCGGGAATCGGCGACGCGGCGTGGTCCGCGGGGAGCGGTCAGTCCAGGCTGCCGTCGAGCGGCGCGCCCTCGGTCAGGTGCGGGGCGATCTTGTTGTCGAACGCGGTCAGCGCCGCACCGATCGCCATGTGCATGTCGAGGTACTTGTAGGTGCCCAGCCGGCCGCCGAACAGGACGTTGCGCTCGGCCGCCTCGCGCTTGGCCAGCTCGCGGTAGCGCTCCAGCTTGCTGCGGTCGTCGGCCGTGTTGATCGGGTAGTACGGCTCGTCGTCCTCCTTGGCGAACCGGGAGAACTCGCGCACGATGACCGTCTTGTCGGTCGGGTACTCGCGCTCGGGGTGGAAGTGCCGGAACTCGTGGATGCGGGTGAACGGCACGTCCGCGTCGTTGTAGTTCATCACCGGGGTGCCCTGGAAGTCGCCGGTCGGCAGCACCTCCTGCTCGAAGTCCAGGGTGCGCCAGCCCAGCCGGCCCTCGGAGTAGTCGAAGTACCGGTCCACGGGGCCGGTGTAGACGACCGGGGTGCCCTCGGGGATCTCGTCCTTGACGTCGAAGAAGTCGACGTTGAGGCGGACCTCGATGTTCGGGTGGTCGGCCATGTTCTCCAACCACGCCGTGTAGCCGTCCTTGGGGAGGCCCTCGTACGTGTCGTTGAAGTACCGGTTGTCGAACGTGTACCGGACGGGGAGCCGGCTGATGACCGCGGCGGGCAGTTCCTTGGGGTCGGTCTGCCACTGCTTCGCGGTGTAGTCGCGCACGAACGCCTCGTAGAGGGGGCGGCCGATCAGCGAGATCGCCTTCTCCTCCAGGTTCGTCGCGTCCTTGGAGTCGATCTCGGACGCCTGCTCGGCGACCCACGCGCGGGCCTCGTCGGGCGAGAGGTAGCGGCCGAGAAACTGGGTGATCAGGCCCAGGCCCATCGGGAACTGGTAGGCCACGCCCTTGTGCATCGCGAAGACCCGGTGCTGGTACCCGGTGAACTCGGTGAACTGGTTGACGTAGTCCCACACCCGCTTGTTGGAGGTGTGGAACAGGTGCGCCCCGTACCGGTGCACCTCGATCCCGGTCTCCGGCTCCGCCTCGGAGTAGGCGTTGCCACCGATGTGCTCGCGCCGTTCGAGCACCAGCACGCGCTTGTCCAACTGGCTGGCGGCACGCTCGGCGACGGTCAGGCCGTAGAAGCCGGAACCGACCACGATCAGGTCATATCCTGCGAAGCTCACGGCACCTGAGGGTACGGCAGTGACCGGGCGTGACACTTCCCACCCCCGCCACCCGGACGTGGATCTACCGCGACGCTTCCCGGGTGGCCGCGAGTCCCCGGACCTCGTCCTCGGCGCGCGCCACGCGGGCGGACAGCTCCCGCTTGGCGTCGTCCAGCTCGCACCGCAGCAACGCGATCTCCTCCACCGTGGTGCGGACCTCCTCCTCCAAGTGGCCCACCTCGCTGCTGAGCTGGAGCACCACGAACAGCAGCACCACGGCCGCGCCCGCGAACAGGAAGTTCGCCGGCAGCTGGACCCCGGTGAGCCCCGCGAGCCACGTCGGCAGGCCCGGCACCGCGCCGAGCAGCACGACGCCGACCCCGACCACCAGCCACATGCCGGCGTACTTCTCGCGCAGCTTGCGCCGCCGCATCATCTCGACGACGACCACCAGCACCAGCACGGCCAGCAAGACCACGAACAACCGCCACTGCGGCATGGGACCGACCTCCTAGGCGGATTTGGCGGGCTTGCCGCGCATGAGGGCCAACAGGAGCGCGAGCGCCGCCCGCACCAGGTACACCGCCGACTTCACCGGGGACGTGCTCGGCGTGCCGGTGGTGCGCATGCGCATCGCGACCGGCACCTGCCGGACCCGCAGACCGGCGCGCACCGCCATGACCAGCGACTCCAGCGTGTCACCGAGGTACTCGGCCGGGTAGTGCCGGGCGAACAGCTCGACGGCGCGGGGACCGGCCGCCTTGAAGCCGGACGTGACGTCGGTGAGCTTCGTCCCGGCGATCCAGGACAGCACGACCGAGAAGACCTTCATGGCCCAGCGGCGCGGGCCGCGGGCCTTGTAGTCGCCCTTGCCGGCGAACCGCGCGCCGATGACCAGATCGGCCTCGGCGAGCTCGCGCAGCAGGTCGGGCACTTCGGCGGGGTTGTGCTGGCCGTCGGCGTCGACCTGCACGACGATGTCGTAGCCGTGCCGCACCGCGTACCGGAAGCCGGTGCGCATGGCGCCGCCGACACCGAGGTTGACCGCGAGCCGGGCCACCTGGGCGCCCGCCTCGCGCGCCCGCGCGGAGGTGGCGTCGGTGGACCCGTCGTCCACGACGAGGACCGCCGCCTCGGGCAGCTCGGCCACCACCTCGGCGACGATCTTGTCGATGTTGTGTTCTTCGTTCAGCGCCGGGAGTACGACCAGCACTCGACGCAGGTCGACCGAGTCAGACACGGCAGGGAGCCTAGTCGCCGGGGGCGGGTCGGCTCACCACCAGGGCCAGCGCGACCGCCGCGCCGACCGTGGGGGCGAGCACGAGGCCGAGCACGGCCCGGTCGACGGCGGCACCGGGCACGAGCAGCAGCACGAGCGCGCTGGTCGCGGCCACCACGAACCAGACGGTGAGCACCCGGTTGGCCTGGGCGCGGGCCAGCAGCACGGCGGCCAGCAGCAGGGTCACGCCGAGCAGCACCGAGGACCACGCCAGCCCCGCCACGGCGGCGGGCCCGACGACGTAGTCCGGCCCGTACACCAGCCGCACCGCCCACGGCCCGAGCAGCCAGCCGACCGCGGCGCCCGCGGCGGCCACGGCCAGCGCGACCACCGAGCCCTTGACCAGCAGCGCGCGCAGCCTGCGGCGGCCTTCGGCGTCCCGGGACAGCCGCACGACGACCGGCACCGCCATGGTCTGCACCGGCGAGAGCAGCAGCAGCGGGAACCGGGCCACCACGACGGTCGCGAACAACGCGCCCAGCGCGGGGTCGTCGCCCTGCCCGACCAGCAGGTTCACCATCGCCGGGTAGCCGGTGAGCACGGATGCGGTGAGCGCCGCGCCGAGCATCAGCACCAGCACCCGGCGCACGACCACCGGCCACGGGTCCCCCTCGGCGCGGCGGTCGAGCAGCCGGAGACCGGGCGCGGCGAACAGCAGCCACACGAACGACCCGCAGGCCACCGCGACCGCGAACGGGACCACGCCGGTCAGGCCCGCCACGACGAGCGCGGCGACGACGAGGACGCGCGCGAGCGCCTCGGCGACCACGATCCCGCCGTACGGGCGGACCCGGTCGTGCCCGATGAGCAGCCCGCGCAACGCCACCTGCACGGCGAACCCGAGACCGCCGGCGAGGGCCACGACGCCGAGCCACCGGTCACCGGAGAAGAGGCGGTCGCCGACGACGGGCACCAGGGTCACCAGGCCCGCGACCAGCACGGCGGCAGCGCCCACGAGCGCGGTGCGCACCGCCTGCCCGCCGGTGGGCCTGCCGTCCAGGGCCGCGTGCGCGGACAGCCGCGAGATCTCCTGCTCGATCGGCGCGACCGCCGCGCCGAACCCGAACACCACGCCCCAGAAGCCGCTGAACACGGTGAACTCGGCCGGGCTGAGCAGCCGGGCGCACACGATCTGCAGCAGGGTGCCCAGCCCGGTGGCGAGGAGCAGGGCGACGCCGACCGTGCCCAGCGAGCGCCCCAGGCCGCGCACCGGCGCGGTCACTTGCCCCAGCGCTTGCGCAGCGCCAGCACGAGCCCGCGCACGACGCCCGCGCCGAAGCAGGACGCGAACAGCGGCAGCAGCCGGGCCACCGCGAACGCCTGCCGCGGCGAGCCGCCGCACCGGCGCACCACGACCCCCGCCGCCGCCGAACCGGCCCCGACCAGGGCCAACGCGAGCTTCGGCCGGCGCAGGAGCAGCCCGAAGGTCACGGCGCTCACCGCCGCCGCGCCGAACGCGGCGTTGCGCACCGGTCCGGGCGAGTCGAGGTAGCCGTCGACGAAGGTGCTGCCCCGGAAGTAGGCGTGCCGCGTGAACTTCTCCAGCGAGTCGCGGCTGTGGTAGAGCCCGTGGAAGCCCGGCGACAGGAAGATCGGCCCCTGCTCGGCGATGTGCCGCAGCATGCGGGTGTCGTCGCTGGCCAGGCGCACGTCGTCGTAGAGGGAGGAGAACGACGTGGCCGCCTTCTCCAGCAGGTCGCGGGGCGCGAGGAACAGGCCGGTGCCCTTGGGGTACAGGTCGAAGTCCTCGGCCGTGAACGACGTGAGCTTGGGGTCGGCCATGTACCGCCGCCACCCTACGGCGACCAGGCCGGACATGAACGCGCCGTACGGGTTGTCGGGGTTGTCGGCCTCGACGTGCCCGTTCCACACCCGGCGCTCGGGGTGCTCGGCGAGCTGGTCGCGCAGGTAGACCAGCGAGTCGGCGCCGAGCAGCACGCGGCTGTCGACCAGCAGGACCAGTTCGCCGGTCGCCCGCTGGATGCCCGCGAACCGGGCCGCGAACCGGCCGCTGTTGGGCTGGCTCACCACGGTCACGTCCAGCTCGGCGAGCCGCGCGGGCGTGGCGTCGGTGCTGCCGTCGTCGACCACGATGATCTCGGCGTCCCACCCGGCGTTGCCCAGCGCGGTGCGCAGGGCGCCCACCGAGCGGCCGATCCACTCGGGCTCGTTGTACACCGGGATGACAATGCTGAGGCTGGGGACGCTGGTCCGGCTCGTCACGTCCCCAGTATCCAGCTCACCCGCCGGCCGCCCGGCGTCAGGGTGTGGTGGCCGCGTCCAGGTCCAGCTCGTACACCGAGACCGTCCCGGAGGTGAACCCGAGGGTCAGGCCGGGGAGCCCGTCCAGGTTCGCGAACCCGGGCGCCAGCGCGAACGACGGGCCGCCCACCCAGTTGTTCGGCGACACCCCGGACCCGATGCCGGGTGCGACGGTGTCCACGTAGAGCCAGTGGACGTCGAGGTCGCGCAGCATCTTCCGGATCGCCGGGTCCTGCGGGTAGGTGTTGAAGCGGGCCATCAGCTCGTAGGTGTAGGGCGCGAGCGGGGTGCCCAGCGAGTGGGTGTTGACGACCGGGATGCCCTTCTCCACGTACAGGAAGGTCGAGCCGTCGTTCGCGGAGTTGAGCACCCGCTGGCCCGGCTTGACCCGCTCGGCGAGCCACGCGATGGCCTTCTCGTCGTCCGCGCCGACCCGCGTGAAGTGGGAGCGCGCGTACCGGGTGGCCAGGTAGTCGGCCTCGACGTCGGAGTACTTCACGCCGGGCAGCAGCAGGTACAGCAGGCCCGCGACCACCGCGACCGCCACCGTCGCCCACCGGACGCGGGCGCGCGCGAAGGGCGCGAGGCGGGACAGCCACAGCGCGACGCCGCACGCCGTCAGCACCACGCCCAGACCGGCCAGGACGGGCACGAACAGCGACAGGTGCGACCAGATGCGCAGGTGGGCGTTGTAGAACAGGCCGGACAGCTTCGCCTCCGGGCCGACGCCGGGGCTGGTCGCGAACGCCACCTCGATCACCAGCCACGCGAGCCACGCGGTCAGCGCGCCCAGGCCGCGGCGGGTGACCAGCACCGCGCCCACGCCCAGCAGCGCCGCCGCGACGGCGGCGAACTGCGGGTAGCCCGCGTTGGCCGGCACCCAGCCGGCGTAGACCAGGCCGAGCGCGTTGCCGAGCGCGGCGCTGAACGGCTGCGGCCCGATGTCCGCCCCGAACTGCTGCGGACCGCCGCTGACGGTGAGCACCTGCGCCAGCACCGGCAGGCCGACCACGAGGGCGACGGCACCCGCGCCCACCAGCCGCGGCACGTCCCGCAGGACCCGGCGGGGACCGCCGCGCACCAGCAGCTCGCCGACCAGCCAGGCCGCGAAGCTCACGCCGACGGACGCGGCGGCGGTCGGGTGCACGGCCAGGATGCCCGCGCACCCCACGCCGAGCGGCACGATCGGCAGCCACCCGCGGCGGGGCAGGCTCAGCAGTGCCGCCAGCACACCGGGGACGAGGACCAGGGCGGAGGCGTTGGCGAGGATGCCGCCCTCGTGCATGAGCGAGAACACCGGCCGGTACAGGCCGGCCGCGACCACCGCCGCGACACCGCCCGCGAGGCTCGCCACCGACCGGCTCGACCGGCCCCGGCGGGCGGCCACGTAGGTGAGGGCGGCGACCGACGCCGACCAGGCGAAGGCCAGCACGACGACCGTGGTCGCGTTGAGCGCCAGGACCGTGTTGCCCAGCAGCACCGCGGTCACGGCGGCGAGCAGGTGCACGCCCGAGGGGTAGTAGGCCACGCCGCTGCCGGTCATGACGTCGGCGGGCATCAGCTGCCACGGTGCGCCGTTGCCGCTGCGCTGGATGTACGCGGTCAGCATGTGGTGGATGATCAGGTCGTGCTCCTGGCCGACCGTGGCGAGCGACTCGCCGAGGCCGCCGAACCAGGACCGCGCGCCCAGCGCCATCCCGCCGAGCAGCAGCAGGCCGCCCGCGACCTGGCCGACCCACCCGACGGCCGGGGTGCGCCCACCCGGGCGCTCGTCCGCGCCACGCCGGCGCCGCAGCGCCACCACGACGCCCACGGCCAGCAACAACGCCGTGACCACGCCGAGCGACACCGGCCCGAAGCGGAGACCGACCACGGCGCACGCCGACGCGGTCAGCGTCGCGACGCCCACGGACGCCGGCACCGAGAGACCCACGAACCACGCCCGCGCGCGGATCCCGAACGCGAACAGCAACGACGCGCCGGGCAGGACGGCGACGACGAGCGCCACTCCCAGCGCCACCAGGTCGGACAGGGTCACCGGCTCACCCGGTGGTTCGGATCGTGGTTCATCCCGCCCTCGGTGGTTGGAAGTGGCGCGCCGGGCGCGATGCTAACCCGGTGGTCCTCCAAGGATCGTTTCGCGCACGTGACCTCCCGGTGAAACCGTGGGTCAGGAGCTCGCGGTCCCGTCGGGCAGCACCTCGTAGACGACCGCGCCGGGGTTCTGGAAGACCTTCCGCAGGTGCCGCACCGAGTCCAGGTCGACCATGCCGTCGGACCGCTTCCCCTTGCGCTGCACCAGGCCCTCGCCGTAGAGGACGTACCGGACGTGCAGCCGTTCGACGGTCTCCCGCACCTTCGGGTCGGTGTCGAGCTTGTTGAGGTTCTGCTCCAGCCACCAGCCGTCGCTGTTCTCCGGCAGGCCGTAGTAGGTGTAGTTCAGCGGGGTGACGCCGTAGAGCGGGTACATCCACACGCCGCCGTCGCGCACGTCGTTGGCCACGACCTCGCCCGGCTGGACCCGTTCGCCCAGCCACCGGTACGCCGCGACCTCGTCCTGGCTCACCACGTCGCCCCCGCCCAGGTGCCAGGCCAGGCGGGACCGGTTCGTGGCCAGGTTGCCGCCGCTGCCCGCGAACATGACCGCGACGAGCACGACCGCCGTCGCGACCGGCAGCGCCGCGGGTGCCCACGGCCGGTTCAGCCGAGAACCGGCCAACGCGGCGACCCGCGTGCCCAGGAAGTGCGCCAGCTCGCCGATCGCGACCGCGCCCAGCAGCGGGTACAGGGCGGCGATGCGCCACGCGTCGTTGTAGAACGGGCCGGTCAGCACCGACAGGAACGGCAGGACCTTCGCCGCCGCCGACACGAACATCAGCACGAACACCGCCCACGCGGCGACCACCCACACCAGGCGGCGGCGCAACAGCAGGACGACCGTGCCGGCCAGCGCGGCGAACCCGGTCCACCAGAACGGCGTCGGGTCGGCGGCCGAGAACACCAGGGCCTGCCGCAGCGCCGGGAACGGCTTGAACAGCTCCGGCCACTCGGCGCCGGTGATACCGCCGACGTTGGACAGCGCGGGCAGCACCACGGGCACCGCGAACAGCACGGCGAGCACGGCGGTGAGCAGCAGCGGGAAGCGGGCCGCCCGCCAGTCCACCCGCTCCAGCCGGACCAGCAGCGCCACCAGCAGCATCACGCCGTAGATCGCCAGCACGAACGCCAGGCTGGTGTGCAGGCCCACCAGACCCGCGGTGGTGAGGGCAAGGGCGACGGGCGCGCCGATGCCCCGACGACCGTCCAGGACCTCGCGCAGCAGCGCCAGCGCGGCGGGGACGAGCGCGAGACCGGCCACGTACGGCCACAACGGGCCGCGCCACAGCAGGTCGTACGGGAACGGGCCGAACCACGTCGACACCAACGCGGCCACCGCGACGCCCAGCGGCGGCAGCCGCCACGCCAGGCCGAACGCGGCGATCCCCAGCGGCCAGGCGACCAGCGCCGCCATCACGCCGTAGTTGAGCAGGGCGGCCATGTCGACCCACCCGGTGTCGAACACGGTCGCGAGCAGCGAGTGGTAGGTGTTCGGGTAGAAGTAGCCGGCCTTGCCGGGCGTGTTGGCCAGCACCGCGAGGTCGGCGGGCGACAGGTTGCCGACCTCGGCGATCCGCCGGACCGCGCCGCCGTGGTACGGGGCGTCCCAGTCCTGGCTGACCGACTGCACGGTGGTGATGCCGCGCATGTAGGTGAACAGCGCCCACCCCGCGCCCAGCGCCACCCCCACGCCGACCAGCACGTGCTCCCGCGTGGTCGGCCGCTCGGCCTCCACCTCGGCGGCCTGCGGCGCGCGCCGGTGCACCAACCACGTCGCCACGGCGGCCAGGGCCACCAGGAGCGCCGCCCACCCCAACGCGGTCGGGATCGTCCACTTCACCCCGACCCTCGGCAGCACGACGACGGCAAGCGCGACCATGCCGAAGGTCAGCGCGGGCGCCGCCGCGGCCAACGTCCAACCACGCAGCCGCAACGCGAGACCCAGCGCGAGACCGGGCACCCAGAAGGCCAACAGGACCAGGGCGATCATCTTCGGTTCAACCTGCCGTGCTTCGGGGGGTGGGTTGGCTCACCGGGTCTGGCCGGCGGACGACAGCGCCCGCACGGCGGCCACCGCGCGGTGGGAGGGCAGGATGGAGGCCCGCTCGGCGTCGGCGTCGATGCGACCCTCGATCAGGTCGAGGAACCGGTCGAGCTGGGTCGCCAGCGGTTCGCGGGCGGTGACCAGTTCGGGGATCTCGATGATCGCCTGCTGCCGGTAGCCGCGGCCGTCGGGCGTGGCCGCGTCCTGCGACACGTGGTGGTAGATGGTGATGTTGCGGGTGAGCAGGTCCACCTCGATCAGGCGGTCCAGCTCGGTGATGGACAGCGAGCGGATCTTGCGCTGCCCGATGCGGCTGGCCGACACCGACGCGATCGCGCCGGACGGGAAGGTCAGCAGGGTGTTCACCACGTCCTCGGCGCCGGGCACCGAGTCCGGGTGGAACTGGCCGACCCCCGCGGAGAACCCGTGCGGCTCGGTGCCGCCCATGCAGCGGATCGCCAGGTCGACGTCGTGCACCAGCAGGTCCCAGGCGACACCGGTGCGGATGCGCGGCGCGTACGGCGAGTGCCGGACCGCGGACACGTACACCGGCTCGGTGATCAGCTCCAGCGCGGTCATGACCGCCGGGTTGTAGCGCTCCAGCAGGCCGCACATCACCGGCAGGCCCAGCCGCTCCGAGAGCGCCAGCACCTCCTCGGTCTGCGCCAGGTCCGCGCACACCGGCTTCTCCACCAGCAGCGGCTTGCCCTGGTTCAGGACCTCCATCGCGAGCCCGTAGTGCGACTCGGTCGCGGAGGCGACGATCACGGCGTCCACGTCGGACAGGTCACCGATCTCGGGCGTCCACTGCGCGCCGTAGGTGTCGGCGACCCGCTTGCCGACGTCCTCGCGCGGGTCGACCACGCGGGCCAGCTCGCAGCGCTCGTTCTGGCTGGTGACGCGGGCGTGCAGCGAACCCATCGAGCCCACGCCGACCAGGGCGACCTTCGGTGTCATGCGCCCAGCACCTCGCGCACCGCGCCGATGATCGTGTCGAGCTCGGCGCCGGTCAGCTTCGGGTGCACCGGCAGCGACAACGCCTGCCGCGCGACCCGCTCCGCCACCGGGACCTCGCTCGCCACGACGTTCGGGTTGTCCCGGTAGCAGTCGTAGTCGAAGACCGTCTTCGGGTAGTAGATGCCGTTGCCGATGCCCTTCTCGGTCAGCTTCGCGGCCAGCTCGTCGCGGCTGACGGGGGCGTCGTCGGTGATCAGCACGGTGTACTGGTGCCACACGTGGGTGCGGCCGGGCAGGACGCGCGGCGTGCGCAGGCCCTTCACGCCGTCCAGGCCCTTGGTGAGGGCCTCGGCGTTGCGCTGGCGGGCCTCGGTGATGGTGGCGAGCTGCTCCAGCTGCGGGATGCCGATCGCCGCGTGCACGTCGGTCATGCGGTAGTTGTGGCCCGCGACCTCGTACTGGTAGCGCTGCCGCATGCCCTGGTTGCGCAGGACGCGCAGGCGGTCGGCGAGGGTGTCGTCGGCGGTGGTGATCACGCCGCCCTCGGCCGTGGTGATGTTCTTGGTGGCGTAGAGGGAGAAGCAGCCCAGGCCGTAGCTGCCCGCCGGGCGGCCCTCGAAGGTCGCGCCGACGGCCTGCGCGGCGTCCTCGACCAGCGCCAGGCCGTGCTGCTGCGCCAGCGGGACCAGCCGGCCCATGTCGGCCATCTGCCCGTAGAGGTGCACCGGCATGAGCACCTTGGTGCGGTCGGTGAGCGCCGCCTCCACCTTGGCCGGGTCGAGGTTGAAGTCCTCGTCGGAGATGTCGGCGAACCGGGCGGTGGCGCCCGCCTCCAGGATCGCGTTCAACGTGGCGACGAAGGTGAACGGCGAGGTCACCACCTCGTCACCGGGCTGGAGGTCGAGCACCTGGAGCGAGGCGACGAGCGCGGTCGTGCCGTTGTTGACGGCCACCGCGTGCGGCACCCCGGCGACACCGCTGAAGGCGTCCTCGAACCGCTTGACCATCGGCCCCTGGGCGATCGCCCCGGACCGCAGCACCTGCAGCACGAGCTCCTCGGCCGCGGCCACGTCAACGACAGTGATGGGGATCATGCAGCAGTCTCTCCGCCTTCGAACGCCTGGCTACGGTGCCTACGGCCGGCAACGCGGGGCACCACGCTACCTCCCACGACACCCGCGACCTGCCGAGGGTTGCCGCGCCCGATGTGACAACCACGTCACCAACGTGTGAAACCTGCGTGTGAACCGCTCCAGAACGCTCACGCCACGAGCCCCACGCCCACTGCGGCTCTTGATGTGGTGACCACCACAGGTGAAGGGCCTCGGTTCCCCCGCCGTATGGCCTGCCCGAAGGGCTACCGCACTTCGGGCCGGGTGCAGCCGAAAGTTTTTGCGAGGAACGAGCAAAAAGTTTTAGCGGCACCCGGCCCGAAGTGTGGTTGGCTCCGCCAGGCCATGCGGCGGGGGAACCGACGCCCTTCACCCCCCGCTGGCGGCCTGCCGCGCGGCGAGCGCCGCTTGTGAGCTCTTGCTCTTGAAGATCGCGGTCAGAACCACCGCTCCAAGACCAAGGCCACGCCGTCCTCGGAGTTGGGCGCGGTCACTTCATCCGCAGCGGCCTTGGCGTCCGGATGCGCGTTGGCCATCGCCACTCCGTGACCGGCCCAGGTCAGCATCTCGACGTCGTTGGGCATGTCCCCGAACGCGACCACCTCGGCCGCCGGCACCCCCAGCCGCTCGGCGACGTCGGCCAGCCCCGTCACCTTCGTCACGCCCGGCGCGGACAGCTCGATCAGGCCCATCGTCGTGGAGAACGTCACATCCACCTGCCCGTCCAGCACCAGGGCGGCGGCCTCGGCCATGTCGGCGCTGGTCATCTCGCGGTGTCGGGCCAGGATCTTCACCACCGGCGTGGTCAGCATCCCCGACCGGTCGCCGTTCGGCTCCGGGCCCTCGGGCCACGGGTGGGTGTAGCTGTCCTCGGCGATGAACTGGGGCACGGTGTCGTCGAAGGCCGTCCGGCCCGTCCGCTCCACCGCGAACGCGACGCCGGGCAGCACCCGGTCCAGCTCGGCCATGACGTCCCGGACCAGCAGCGGGTCGAGGGTGCGCTGCCACAGGACCCGGTCCTGGCCCAGGTGGTACAGCACGGCACCGTTCGCGCACACCGCGTAACCGTCGAGGTCAGCCTGTTGGGCGATTTCCGGTACCCAACGGGGTGGGCGACCCGTCGCCAGGACGAAGGGCACCCCCGCCGCCACCACCCGGCGCACCGCGTTCGCAGTGCGCTCGGTCACCCCGTGCAGGGGGCTGAGCAGGGTTCCGTCGACGTCCGAGGCCACGAGTCCAGGTCTTTCCACACCACCGATGATGCCTGGTCCCGCCATGACCGGTGGGCGAACACCTGGCTACCGTACGAGCGTGCGCACCGGCATCGTCATCCTCCCCGAGCACCGCTGGTGGTTCGCCGAACCCAAGTGGAGGGCCGCCGAGGAGTACGGCTTCCACCACGCCTGGACCTACGACCACCTGGCGTGGCGCACGCTCGTGGACGGCCCGTGGTTCGGCGCGGTGCCCACGCTGACGGCCGCCGCGATGGTGACGCAACGCATCCGCCTGGGCACTTTCGTGGCGAGCCCCACGTTCCGGCACCCCGTGCCGTTCGCCCGCGAACTGCTCGCGCTGGACGACATCTCCGACGGCCGGCTGACCGTCGGCGTCGGCGCGGGCGGCGGCGACGGCTACGACCACGAGGTGCTCGGCCACCCCGCCCCGACCCGGCGCGCGGAGCGGTTCGGCGAGTTCGTCGAGCTGCTGGACAAGCTGCTGACCAGGGACCGGACCACCTACGAGGGCACGCACTTCTCCGCCGTGGACGCGCGCAGCTACCCCGGCGCGGTGCAGCGCCCGAGGCCCCCGTTCCTGATCGCCGCCAACGGGCCGAAGGCGATGGCCGTCGCCGCCCGCCACGGCCAGGGCTGGGTGACCACCGGCACACCCGCCGACGACCTCGACACCTGGTGGCGCGGGGTGGCGGAGCTGGCGGCGCGGTTCACCGAGGCGCAGCACGAGCACGGCCGGCGCGTCGACCGGTACGTCAACCTCGACTCGGCCCCCGTGTACTCGCTGACCAGCGTGGAGACCTTCCGCGACGCCGTGGGCCGGGCCGAGGAGCTGGGGTTCACCGACGTGGTCGTGCACTGGCCCCGGCACGACGGCGTCTTCGCGGGCCGGGAGAGCGTGCTGGAAGAGGTCGCCGCCGACGTCCTGCCCGCGCTCGGTTAACGCCGTGGGCGACCAGGGCCGGCGTAACGCCGTGGGCGACCAAGGCCGGGGTAACGCCGTGGGCGACCAAGGCCGGGGTAACGCCGTGGGCGACCGGGGCGGGGGTAACGCCGTGTCGAACCGGGCCGATTCACCGCCCGTGCGGCACATCGTGGTCATCGGCGGCGGGATCGTCGGTCTGGCAGTGGCGAACGAGCTGGTCACCCGGGGTGACCGGGTCACGGTCCTGGAGAAGGAGGACCACTGGGCCGCCCACCAGACCGGGCACAACAGCAACGTCGTGCACGCCGGGCTGTACTACAAGCCGGGGTCGCTGAAGGCGCGGATGTCCGTGGCGGGCAACCGGTCGATGATCGAGTTCGCGCGGCGCAACGACGTGCCGGTCGAGGTGTGCGGCAAGCTCGTCGTGGCCACGTCGGCCGACGAACTGCCCCGGCTGCACGCCCTCGCCCAGCGCGCCGAGGCCAACGGGGTGCCCGCGAAGCTGATCACCGCCGCCGAGGCGCGGGACTACGAGCCCGAGGTGGCGTGCGTCGAGGCGCTGCGGGTGGAGAGCACCGGCATCATCGACTTCCCGGCGGTCTGCGCGGCCCTCGTGCGCCGACTGGAGGGCCAGGACCTGCGGCTTTCCACCCCCGCGCTGGCGATCCGGCCCGGGTCGCGCGGCGGTGTCGAGGTGGCCACCCCGTCCGGCGTGGTGCGGGCGGACGTGCTGGTCAACTGCGCCGGGCTGCACAGCGACCGGATCGCCCGGATGGCGGGCCTGACGCCGGCCGCGCGGATCGTGCCGTTCCGGGGCGAGTACTTCGAGCTGCGGCGGACGTCACTCGTCCGCGGCCTGATCTACCCCGTGCCGGACCCGACGCTGCCGTTCCTGGGCGTGCACCTGACCCGGATGCTCGACGGCAGCGTCCACTGCGGCCCGAACGCGGTGCTGGCGCTGCGCCGCGAGGGGTACCGGTGGCGGGACTTCTCCGGCCGGGACGTGGCCGAGGTGGCGCGGTTCCCCGGCACGTGGCGGCTGGCCCGGCGGTACGCGCGGACCGGCCTGGACGAGGTGCTGCGGTCGTTCTCGCGCAAGCGGTTCGCCGCGAGCCTGGCCCGCCTGGTGCCCGCGGTGCGGGAGGACGACCTGGTGCCCGCGTCGGCCGGCGTGCGGGCGCAGGCGATGCTCCCGGACGGCTCGCTGGTGGACGACTTCCTGGTCGAAACGGCCCCCGGTCAGGTGCACGTCCTCAACGCCCCGTCCCCCGCCGCCACCGGATCTCTGGAGATCGCGAAGCACGTCGCCGACCTGACGCGCTGACCGCCGGTAGGACGTCCCCCGGTACTCTGTCCAGCCGTGATCTCCTTCATCCTCGGCACCACCGCGGAACTGATCAAGATCGCTCCGGTCTTCCACGCGATCGCGGAGCGGGGCACCAAGCCGCAGATCTGGTTCACCGCGCAGCACGTCGACCACGTCGCCGAGACGCTGGACGACCTGCGGCTGCCCGAGCCCGCCGTGTGGCTGGTGCCGAAGGAGCAGGCGGTCCACATCGAGCGCCCGGCCCAGGTCCCCGGCTGGGCGGCCACGGTCCTGCGCACCGCGTGGACCCGCCGCGAGGAGCTCCGCTCGATCCTGACCGACGACGGCCGCCCGCCGCTGGTCGTCGTGCACGGCGACACCTTCACCACCCCGTACGGCGCGCTGATCGGCAAGCGCATCCTCAAGGCCCGCGTGGCGCACGTCGAGGCCGGGTGCCGCTCGGGCAGCCTGCTGTCGCCGCTCCCCGAGGAGCTGAACCGCAAGCTCGCCGCGAAGATCGTGGACCTGCACTTCGCGCCCACCGCCCGTGAGGCGCACAACCTGCGCAACGCGCGCGGGGCCGTGGTGAACACCGGCGCCAACACCGCCATCGACGCGATGCGCCTGGCGATCGACGCCGAGCCCACCTTCGAGCTGCCCGCCGAATTCGGCCTGGCCACGCTGCACCGCTTCGAGCTGGTCTCCCGCGCCGACAAGTACCGCGAGGCGCTGGAGCTGCTGAAGAAGGCCAGCGCGCGGATGCCGATCCTGTACCTGGCGGGCCCGCCGGAGCAGGACCGGATCAAGCAGTACGGCCTGGAGCACCTGTTCGACGGCGAGCGGTTCATCCTCAAGCCGAAGCTGCGCTACCTGTCGTTCCTGCCGATCATGGCGCGGGCGAAGTTCGTGGTCACCGACTCCGGCGGCCTCCAGGCCGAGTGCGACTACCTGGGCGTGCCGTGCGCGATCCACCGCGAGCGCACCGAGGGCGCGACCGGCCCCGGCACCGCGGTGGTGCTGACCGGGATGGACGGCGGCAAGCTGGAGGCGTTCCTGGACGACTACGAGTCGTACCGGACGCCGTCGAAGATGGACAAGTTCCACCCCAGCACGATCATCGCCGACACGCTGGCCCAGCTCGGCTACTGCTGACGACCCCGGCCGGCGGCACTGTTCGACGCCGCCGGCCCGACGCTGTTCGATGCTGCTCGACACCGCCGCCCCGACGCGGTTCGACGCGGTTCGACGCCGCCGGCCCGACGCGGTTCAGCGCCGCGCCGCCCACGCCTCGAGCAGCGCCGCGACCTCGTCGGGCAGGTCGACGTCGTAGTCGTCACGCTCGCCCAGCAGGTAGCCGGTGAGCCGCGCGACCGCCTCGTCCGTGCAGCCGCGCCGCTGGAGACCGACCGAGTTCACGCCGTGGACGCGCGCCGGCACGCCGTAGGCCTTGGTGAACGCCCCGATCTCCCGGGTCACCACCGACCCCATGCCGACCATCGCGCCCGGACCGACGCTCGTGCGCTGGTGCACCACCGTGCCCAGCCCGAGGTTCGCGCCCGACCAGATCCGGCAGTGCCCGGCGAGCTGGACCGCGCTGGTCAGCACCACCCCGTCGCCCACCACGCAGTCGTGGGCGACGTGCGAGCGGCCCATCAGGTAGCAGTCGTCGCCGACCCGCGTGGTCTCCACGTGGCCCTGGCTGACGCAGACGAACTCGCGGATGCGGTTGCGGCTGCCGATCACCACGCCCTCGCCGGCCGTCTCGCCCTCCCACCCGGCCGGGTGCGGTGCGGCGACGTGCTCGGACGGGCCGCCGATGCTCGCGTGCGGACCGATGTAGTTGCCGTCACCGATGCGGGTCGGGCCGACGATCACCGTGTAGGGGCCGATGACGTTGTCGTCGCCGAGCTCGACCCCGTCGCCGATGACCGCCGTCGGGTGGATCCGGTTCGCCATCGCTACCGGGGCGTCAGCACGTCGAGGCCCAGGAACGGGCGCAGGGCCTGCGGGACGGTGACCGAGCCGTCGGCGTTCTGGTGGTTCTCCAGGATCGCCACGATCCAGCGGGTGGTCGCCAGGGTGCCGTTGAGGGTGGCCGCGATCTGGGGCTTGCCGTTCTCGTCGCGGTAGCGGGTGTTGAGGCGGCGGGCCTGGAAGGTGGTGCAGTTCGACGTCGAGGTGAGCTCGCGGTAGGCCTGCTGGGTGGGGACCCAGGCCTCGCAGTCGAACTTGCGGGCGGCGCTGGTGCCCAGGTCGCCGGCGGCCGTGTCGATGACCCGGTAGGGGACCTCGATCTTGGCCAGCATCTCCTCTTCCCAGGCCAGCAGCCGGGCGTGCTCGGCCTCGGCGTCCTCGGGCTTGACGTAGGAGAACATCTCGACCTTGTTGAACTGGTGCACGCGGATGATGCCGCGGGTGTCCTTGCCGTACGACCCGGCCTCGCGGCGGTAGCACGACGACCAGCCCGCGTACCGCTTCGGGCCGTCGATGATCTCGTCGGCGTGGAAGCCCGCCAGGGGCACCTCCGACGTGCCGACCAGGTACAGGTCGTCGTCGCGCAGCCGGTAGACCTCGCTGGCGTGCGCACCGAGGAAGCCGGTGCCTGCCATGATCTCCGGGCGGACCAGGGTGGGCGTGATGGCCAGCGTGAAGCCCTCGCGGGTGGCCTGGGCGACGGCCATGTTCAGCAGCGCCAACTCCAGCTGGGCCAGGACACCGGTGAGGAAGTAGAACCGCGAGCCCGACACCTTGGCGCCGCGCTCCATGTCGATGCCGCCCAGCCGGGTGCCCAGGTCCAGGTGGTCCAGCGGCTCGAAGTCGAACGTGCGGGGCTCGCCGACGTGCTTGAGCACCACGTAGTCGTCCTCGCCGCCGTGCGGGGCGTCCGGGTGGACCACGTTGGGGATGGCGCGGTGCAGCTCGTCCCGCTCGGCCTCGGCCTGCGCCTGCTCGGCCTCGGCGGCCTTGACCTCGGCGGCCAGCTCCTTGCCCTTGGCCAGCAGCGCCTCGCGCTCCTCGCCCTTCGCCTTGCCGACCTGCTTGCCGAACGCCTTCTGCTCGCCGCGCAACGCGTCCGCGCGGGCGATGGCGGCCCTCCGCCGCTCGTCGGCGGACAGCAGCGCGTCGACCACGGATTCGTCCTCGCCCCGCGCACGCTGCGACGCACGGACGGCTTCCGGGTTCTCGCGCAAGGCCTTGAGGTCAATCACGAGGAGAAAGGGTAGCCGGGTGCCGTGGACCGGCCCGAACCGATATCCCGATAGCATCGCCGGCATCCCGCGCGGTCGATTCGGTGGAGGACCACAAGTGCGCATCGCCGTTGCCTATGACTGCCTGTTCCCGTGGTCCAAGGGCGGCGGTGAGCGGCAGTACCGCCGGTTCGCCGAGGAGTTCGCGGCGGCCGGGCACGAGGTCACCTACCTGACCCGCCGGCAGTGGGACGGTGCCCCGCCGCAGCTGGACGGCATCAAGGTCGTCGAGATCTCCCACGACGACGGCCTCTACGACGACAACGGCGCCCGCACCCTCGGTCCCGCGATCAAGTACGCCAAGGGCCTGTTCTTCCACTTCTTGAAGAACCGCGGGTCCTACGACGCCGTGCTGGTGTCCGCGCTGCCCTCCACCAACGTCCCGGCGGTGCGGGCGGCGCTGGTGTTCTCCGGGGTCGCGGTGGGCGTGGACTTCCTGGAGGTGTGGCGGCCCGACCAGTGGCGCACCTACGCCGGGCCGGTGATCGGCCGGGTGGCGAGCACGCTCCAGTGGCTCGCGGCCAAGCTCAGCCCGTTCGCGTCCTGCCACTCGCGGATGAACGCCGGCCGGCTGGAGGCAGGTGGCCTGCGGTCGAAGGCGGTGGTCAGCCCCGGGCTGATCGACCCGCAGGGCGAGGTGGAGCCGAACCTGACCGTGTCCGGCGCGCCGAACGTGGTGTTCGTGGGTCGGCACATCCCGGACAAGCGGGTCGAGGCGCTGCCCGCCGCCATCGCGGAGGCGCGCAAGTCCGTCCCGGACCTGACCGCCACGATCTACGGCGAGGGGCCGTCGCGGGCCGCGGTGCTGGCGGAGATCGACCGGCTGGGCTTGCAGGACGTCGTGCGAACCCCCGGGTTCGTCAGCCAGGAGGAGCTGGACGAAGGCATCCGGACCGCCGCCGTGCTGGTCAACCCGTCCCAGCGGGAGGGCTACGGCCTGGTCGTGGTCGAGGCGTGCGCGGTCGGGACGCCCGTGGTGCTGGTCGACGCGGACGACAACGCGTCGGTCGAGCTGGTGGAGAACGGCGTCAACGGCAAGGTCGCCGCGTCCACCTCCCCCGCCGACCTCGGTGGCGCGATCGCGGAGGTGGTGACCGCGGGCGAACCGCTGCGCAAGACCACCCACGCCTGGTACGCCCAGGTCAGCAAGACCAACACCATCCAGGCCGCCGCCCGCGGCATCCTGGACCGCCTGGTGGCGGCGGCGCGGGAGTAACACCCCGTGACCGGCCTACCATGACCCGCGTGCCTCTCCACATCGCCGTAGACCTCGTGTTCTTCACCGGCAAGAAGGGCGGCGCGGAAACGTACGTGCGGGGCGTGTTCCCGGCCCTCGCCGCCGCGCACGACGACCTGCGCTTCGTCGGCATCGGCAACCGCGAGCTGGCGGCGAACCCGCCGGACTGGTTCCCCGGCGAGGTCGTGCCGCTGCCCGTGTCCGGGGAGAACCGGGTGCAGTGGGCGTTGGCGGAGGCCTTCGCCGTGGCCGTGAAGGCGAAGTCCATCAAAGCCGACCTGCTGCACTGCCCGGCCAACTTCGGCCCCTCCGTGCGGCTGCTGCCCACGCTGGTGTCGGTCCTCGACGTGCTGCCGATCAAGCACCCCGAGTGGGTGCCGGGCGGGCGGGCGAAGGCCGTGCAGCTGCTCAGCCGGGCCAGCGCGCGTGCCGCGACCCGCATCCACACCATCAGCGACGCCTCCGCCGACGACATCGTGGCGCTGCTGGGCCGGTCCCGGTCCGACATCGACATGATCCACCTGGGCTCGGACCAGGTGGAGCCGGGCAAGCGGGTCGAGCGTGCCGGCCGCCCGTACGTGCTGACCGGCGGCAACCGCATGCCGCACAAGAACCACGGCCGGCTGCTGGAGGCGTGGGCGTCGATCCCCGCCGCCGAGCGGCCCAAGCTGGTCATCACCGGCAGCCACGGCGACGACCCGCTGGCGCCGCTGGTGCGCGACCTGGGCCTGGAGGACGACGTCGACCTGCACGGCTGGGTGACCGCCGAGGAGCTGGCCGACCTGTACGAGGGCGCGAGCGCGTACGTGTTCCCCACGCTGTTCGAGGGCTTCGGCCTGCCCGTGGTGGAGGCGATGGCCCGCGGGTGCCCCGTGGTCGGCTCGGACATCCCGGTGCTGCGGGAGGTCGGCGGGGACGACATGGTCTACGTCGACCCGTACGACACGGCGTCCATCGCGGCCGGGGTGCGCAAGGTCGTGGCGGACCCGGTGCTGCGCGAGACGCTGTCGGCGGCGGGCCTCAAGCGGGCCGCCCAGTTCACCTGGCAGCGCACCGCCGACGCGCACGCCGAGGTGTACCGGAAGATGGTCGGCCGGTGAGTGCCCGGCGCGAGGGGCTGATCGTCCTCATCGCCAGCTTCGCGGGGCATGCGGGCAACTACCTGTTCTACCTGATCGCGGCGCGGATGGTGTCGCCCGGCGAGTTCGCCGCGATCTCGGCGATGATCTCGTTCGGCACCATCGTGCAGATGCCGGTCAACGGCATCCAGGTGGCCACCGCGCGGGACGTGGCCGTGCTGCGGGCGTCGGGCACGCCCGGCGAACTCTCGGGCTACCTGCGCCGCCTGGGCCGCCGCATGGGCGTGGTGAGCCTGGGCATCGCGATCGCCCTGTCCGGCCTGAGCCCGCTGCTGGCCGACCGCCTCAACATCGGGGCCGCGCAGCCGCTGGTGTTCGCCGCCCTGTGGATGGCGTGGACGGCGTTGCTGCTGGTCGTGACCGGGGTGGCGCAGGGCGCGGAGCGGTTCCGGTACGTGGCGTTCGCGCTGGCCGGTCCGCTGGGCGCGCTGCGCCCGCTGCTGCTGCCGGTGTTCGTGCTCATCGCCGGCATGTCCGGGTCGATGCTGGCCATGCTCGCCGCCGCCGTGGTCGGGCTGGCCGTGATGCTGCCGCCGGTCGTGCGGGACATGAAGGTGCCGCCGACGACGCCGCCCGCCATGCCCAGCACCGTGGTCACGATGATCGGCCTGCTGGCGTTCTCGTCGCTGACCAACGTGGACCTGCTGGTCGCGCAGGCCACCCTGCCCGAGATCGAACGCGCCCACTACGCGGGAGCCGTGCTGCTGGGCAAGGTGGCGCTGTTCGCACCGTCCGCGCTGGCCATGGTCCTGCTGCCGCGCGCGGCGGCGGCGTTGGAGCGCGGTGAACGGGCGGACGGCCTGGTGCTCAAGACGATGGGCCTGACCGCGGTGAGCGGCCTGGCCGTGGCCCTGGGCCTGTGGCTGGTGCCGACGTCCCTGCTGACCGCCACCTTCGGCCCGGCCTACGGCGCGTCCAAGCCGCTGCTGGCACCGTTGGCCCTGGTCATGACGGCGGCGGCGGTGCTGTGGGTGCACCTGATGTTCGCCATCGCCAAGAAGAGCAAGCTGATGATCGCGGGCCTGGTCGGGACGGCGCTGGCGCACTGGGCGCTGCTGTGGTTCCTGCACGACTCGGCGTGGCACATCATCCTGGCGTCGGGGATCGCGATCGGCGCGGCGCTGGTCGCCATCGAGGTCGGGTCCAGCGACGGCGTGGTCCGCATGGCGCTGACCCACCGCCGCTCCACCCGCGAGACCGCGACGGTCTGAGAAAAGCGGAAGCCCCTGCGTTCCCCGGGGAACGCAGGGGCTTCGGCGTCCGGAACGTCAGGACGCGGGGCTCGTGGCGAGGATCCACACGTTGCGGCGCCAGCCGGGCAGCCACGTCGCCGCCACCAGCGGGGCCGGGCGGCGCTTGGCCGGCAGCAGGCCGGAGATGATGCTGGAACCCGGCATCACCGACTCGTAGGACACCTTCTTCACGTCGAAGCCCTGGTCCTCGAACAGCCGGCGCATCGAGGTGCGGGTCCACGGCCGGCGGTGCGTGTAGTCGTTCCACGACCAGCGCTGCGCGTCCGGCGACGAGGCGAACACGCGCCCGCCCGGCTTGAGCACCCGGCGCACCTCCTTGACCAGCGACACCGGGTCGAGGAGGTGCTCCAGGACGTCCTTGAGCACCACGCCGTCGAACTCGTGGTCACCGACCGGCAGGTCCTCTTCGAGGTCCGCGAGCCGGACGTCGATCCCCTGCTCCTTGGCCTTGTCCACGGTCGACTGGAAGTTGTCCAGGCCCACGTAGTCCGGGAAGAACTCCGACACCCAGGCCGTTCCGCAGCCCACGTCCAGAATGCGCGAACCCGGGCGGAAGTGCCTCACGATGTCGTTGTAGTAACCCGGTTTCGCGTGCCACTCGTGGTAACCCACACTTAACACCATTCTGTCCGCAGGAGGGGATGGGGACTAGTCCTCGCCGATCTTGGTGAGGCTGAGCGTGAAGCTGACGCTGATCATCTGGAACCCGGTCACGATGGCCACCATGCCCAGGATCGGCACGCGCACCGTCTCGACCACGTCCAGCGCGCCGAACCCGGCCGCGCCCCACGTCACCACCGCGCCGATGAAGCACGCGATGCCGACGAGGATCAGCAGGCCGCCGATCCACAGGCCGCGTTCCAGCGAGGCCCGCGCGACCCGGCCGATGAGGCGGCCCGACGGTGGTGGCAGCAGGCCCAGGTGGGCGGCGTAGGAGCGGGCGATGACGGCCAGGCCGACGCCTTGGAGGCCGACGAACAGCATGGTCGCGAAGCCGAGCATGCTCTGCAGGCCGAAACCGACGCCGCCGACCTCCTGCGGGCCGAACGACAGCCACAGCAGGCCCAGGCCGCCGACGCCCAGCAGCAGCAGCGACGGGTAGTACAGCAGCCACCGGGGGCTGAACGCGAGCAGGAACCGCAGGTGGCGCCACCCGTCGCGCCAGGTCCGCAGGTGCGGGGCGCGGCTGCGGCCGTCCGGGCGCAGGGTGGTCGGGACCTCGGCGATCTTGCGGTGGTTGAGCGAGGCCCGGACCACCATCTCGCTCGCGAACTCCATGCCGGAGGTGCGCAGGCCCAGTTCGAGCATGCGGTCGCGGCGGAACGCGCGGATGCCGCAGTGGAAGTCGCCTACCGGGATGCGGAAGAACAGCCGGCCCAGCAGCGACAGGACCGGGTTGCCCAGGTACTTGTGCAGGAACGGCATGGCGCCCGGCGCGATGCCGCCCTGGAAGCGGTTGCCCATGACCAGGTCGTTGCCCGCGCGCAGGCCTTCGAGGAAGCCGCCGATGTCGTCCAGCGCGTAGCTGTCGTCGGCGTCGGCCATCAGCACGTACGTGCCCTCGGCCGCCTCGATGCCCGCCATCAGCGCGGCGCCGTAGCCGCGGCGCGGCACGTCGACCACGCGCGCCCCGTTGGCGCGGGCGATGTCCTGGGAGCCGTCGGTGGAGCCGTTGTCGGCGACGATGACCTCGCCGACCACACCCAGCTCCTCCAGCGAGCGCTTGGCCTTGCGGACGCAGACCTCGAGCGTCTCGGCCTCGTTCAGGCACGGCAGGACGATCGACAGCTCGACGACTTCCGTGGGCGTCCCGGATGGCGTCTCCACGGACTGGTTCGACAGAGTCATACCGCGCGTGCTCCCCTGTGGTGGGATCTACGATTTGCTCGATCTTGTGGTTCAGGAGCGCTGCTGGGCATCCCAGGGCCGCCCTGGTCGCTGGGGGTAGCGCCCCCGCGCACCGTGCCAGCGTGGCTCAACTTACACGCAGCACTTCGGCCCTTAATCGAGTACCCGCGAGTACCAACGGCCGCCGTTCCCCTCGTGGGGGTCGGCGGCCGTTGTCGGTGCTCCACGGGACGATCGGGACGGGACCTTCAGGCCGGACCTACGAGATGGCGACCGCCACGACCAGGCCCAGCGCGAAGTGGGCGCTGGCCACGACCACGCTGGCGGGCGCGAAGCGGTCGGACTCGATCAGCGAGCCGACGTCCAGGCGGGTCACCCACTCCAGCAGGCGCACCGCGAGCACCTGCACGACGATGCCCACCAGGCCGTAGACCAGCGCGGACAGCAGGCCTTCGGCGAGCTTGCCGGCGGAGCTGTAGATCGCCACCACGACGATCAGCGCCATGCTGAGCAGGCCCGCCGCCGTCACGATGACCGCGTTCGGGGCGCCCGTGCGGACCAGGGTCGACAGCTTGCCGGGGGTCGTCCAGTCGATGGCGTAGAAGCCGAAGACCATGAGCACCAGGCCGACGATCGCGTACAGGGCGATCGCGCCGACGTCCCGGCCGATCTCCGCACCGAAGCCCGGGTCCAACGCGAGTTCGCTGATCACTGCCACTCCATTCATTCGACAATCCGATGCGGGACGAACGCCGCGCCATCGTCGGTCACCAGGCCGACCGTCTCGCGGATGCCGAGCCCGGCCGCCGTGTCGCCGACGACCCACGCGCCCAGCGCGGGGCGGTAGCCGTCGAACTCGGGCAGCGGGTCGAACGCCTGGTAGACGAACCCTTCCTTGCCGTACACGCCGCCGGTCATGGTCTCGTAGCCCGGCGCCACGATCTGGATGTTCGCGCCCTCCCGGCCCAGCCGGGGCTTGCGCACGTACTCGGTGAGCACGCTCGGTTCGTCCAGGAACGCGGGCAGCAGGTTCGGGTGGCCCGGGTACATCTCCCACAGCACCGCGAGCAGCGCCTTGTTGGAGAGCAGCATCTTCCACAGCGGCTCGATCCACAGGGTGCCGGGCAGGCTCTCCACCGCGTAGCGGCCGAACTGCTCGTCGACCACCCACTCCCACGGGTAGAGCTTCACGACCGTGTTCATGGGCGCCTCTTCGAGGTCCACGAACCGGTGCAGCAGCGAGTCCCAGCCGATCTCCTCGATGGCCAGGCCGACGGTGTTCATGCCCGCCTCGGCGGCGGTCTCCTGCAGGTAGGCCACGGTGACGTGGTCCTCGCCCGACGGGTCGGCCCCGGACCAGGTGAAGTGCACCTCGTTGGACGGCAGCTTCGCCCCGATCTCGGCCCACCGCTCGACCAGCTTCTCGTGGATGGAGTTCCACTGGTCGTCGTCGGGGTGGACGTCGGTCTTCCAGTT
Organism: Saccharothrix variisporea; assembly: GCF_003634995.1. Lineage (GTDB taxonomy): Bacteria > Actinomycetota > Actinomycetes > Mycobacteriales > Pseudonocardiaceae > Actinosynnema > Actinosynnema variisporeum. The sequence goes on from NZ_RBXR01000001.1 coordinate 5,135,191, forward strand.
CCACTGGACGACCGAGGCCTCCAGCAGGGACGTGGGGGTGTCGGCGTTGTACTCCAGCAGCTTCGCCGGACCGCGGCCGTCGTAGCGCAGGTCGAACCGGCCGTAGACGTGCGGGTCGCGGCGCTTCCACGACTCGGCGATCGCGGGCCACGTCCACTCGGGGATGCCGAAGTCGCGGTACCGCTCGGTGAGCACGACGTTGTCCACGGCTTCGAGGCACATGCTGTGCAGCAGCTCGACGTCCGCCTCCAGGGACAGGACGTCGCTCATCTCGAACACGTAGTGCGCCGACTCGTCCCAGTACGGGCGTGGGCTGCCGTCTGCCGCGCGGGCGGGCGCGCCGAACACCAGCCCCTGCTCGGACACGGTGCGCTGCCAGTTCGGCCGGGGCGCGGAGGTCTCCCGACGCAACTCAGCTGCCCCCGCTCTTGCTGCTGCCGCCGATGCCGAACCCGCCGCGCTGGATCGTCGTGCCGGACTTGGTCGTGACGTTCGCGCCCTTGGGGATGGTGTAGCTGCCGCCGCTGACCTTCGAGCCGACGGGGACGCTCGTGCCGCCGTAGTGGTAGCGGTAGGAGCTGCCGCCGATGTAGATGAAGCCGCCGCTGACGTAGCCGCCGTGCGAGCGGGCGTAGTTCTCGTCGCAGTACTGGTCGTCGACGACCACGTCGTCGAGGGTGCACTGCGCCTGGACCTCGTCCGGGCTGGACACGGCGTACCAGATGGCGACGACGCCGACCACGCCCACGGCCACACCACCGCCGATGAGCAGCCTCTTGCGCCTCTTGCGCCGCTTGGCCTCCGCCGCGGCGGCCGCTGCGGCGGCCTCCTGCTGCTGCTTGACGGCCTGCTGCCGGGCGCGCTGCTCGGCCACCGTGGGCGGCCGGGGCTGCGTGACGCCGGGCTGCTGCTGCCGGATGCGGCCCTGCTTGACCGGCTTGCCGCCGGGTGCCTGCGGACCGCCCGGGGCTTGCGGACCGCCCGGGGTCTCGGGGCCGCCCGGTCCGGACTGGCCCGGCTGCGGCGCGCTCGGCGCGAAGCCCGGCTGCCCCGGCTGACCGGGTCCGCCCTGACCTGGTCCGCCCAGACCCGGCAGGGGTTGCGTCGGCTGCGGCCCGCTCGGCGCGAAACCGGGCTGTCCCGGCTGCGCGCCCGGCTGCCCCGGCCCGCCGGGTGCCGGTGGCGGCACGTACGGCGGCGGGTTCGCGGGCCCGCCGGCCTGCGGCGTCGTCTCGTCGTTACGGTCGTTCTCAGTCATCAGCCACTCCCGGCGGGGACGGTACAGAGATCGGCCGCCGAATGGGTGACGAGTGTCCCAAAAGCAACACAGTCCACCCGCCCGGTTGGCAGCGCGGTCGGCACAGGCATCATGGAGTAGATGTCCATGAGCGCTCGCTGGTTTCGTCGAGGTGACCACCTGGTCATGCTCGGCGCGTTCGTCGGTGCGCTCGGACTGCTCGCCCTGAGCACCTTCACGTCGTGGCCGGTCGCGGGTGGACCGGTCGGCGGGGCCAGCGAGGCCGTCAACCCGGTGTACACCTCCCAGGCGGGCGACTGCCTGAACTGGACCCGCGCCACGCTCTCCGACGTGGCCAAGGTCGACTGCTCGGCGCAGCACATGTTCGAGGTCACCGGCGTGGCCGACATCGGGTCGGCGTACGGGCCGCAGGCGCCGTTCCCGACCGACGAGCAGTGGCAGAAGATCAGCGAGGAGCACTGCGCCAAGACGTCCCTGGACTACCTCGGCGGCCGGTTCGACCCGTTCGGCAAGTACACCGTCGGCCCGCTCAACCCCGGTGAGCGGCTGTGGGCCGAGGGCCGGCGGACGCTGCGCTGCGGGCTCCAGGTCGCGGGACCGGCCGGTGGCCTGCTGCCCGCGTACGGCTCGGCGAAGACCCAGGACCAGTCCGACGTCTACGACCCGGGCGTGTGCCTGGGCATCACCGACGCGCGCGGCGTGGGCGACCCGGTCGAGTGCGCCAAGCCGCACGCGTTCGAGATCGTCGGCGTGGTGACGCTGCCCGCGGGCGACTTCCCGCCGGTCGAGCGGCAGGACGAGGTGCTGTCCGGCGAGTGCGCGCGGATCGCCGCCGAGTACTCCGGCGGCCTGGACTTCAAGGCGCGCGGCCTGGTCGTCACCTGGGACACGCGCGCGCCGGAGAGCTGGGCGGCGGGCTCCCACCGCGCGAACTGCAAGGTCGGCGCGGCCACCGACGGCACCGGCCTCAACCCGTGGGACGGCAGCGTCCGCAACCCCAACGCACCACCGTTGACCACGTCGAACCCGCCGCAGACGACGGCGGTGCAGCAGGACGAGCCGACCGGCAAGCCGCTGCACTCGCAGTCCAACAGCAGCCCGGCGTCGCCGCCGCCGTCGTCGTCGGGCGCCACGACGACGACCACCACCACGTCCGAGACCAAACCGTCGAGGTGAGGCCGTGCCCGCGGAGATGACCCGGCAGCGGTTCGAGGAGCTGGTGGGCGACGCCCTGGACCTGCTGCCGCCGGAGTTCGCGACGGCGATGAACAACGTGGTCGTCCTGGTCGAGGACCGCCACCCGGAGGTGCCGTCGCTGCTGGGCCTCTACACCGGCATCGCGCTGACCCGGCGCACCACCGACTACGGCGGCGTGCTGCCGGACCGGATCACGATCTACCGCGAGGCGATCCTCGACATCTGCGCCACCGAGGAGGACGTGGTGGAGGAGGTGGCGGTCACCGTGATCCACGAGATCGCCCACCACTTCGGCATCGACGACGACAAGCTGCACGAGCTGGGCTGGGGCTGACCGCCGCCGTGCGGGCGCGGCGGTAGGCGCAGACCCGAGCGGGCGCCGGCCGCTCGTCGCTAGTCGACCAGGTCCACCCCGGTCCACGACGTGCAGCGCCAGCCGTCGCCGGTGTCCTCCAGCACGACCTGGCCGGTGTTGGGCAGCAGGCCTGCCTCCAGCAGCGCCGGCTGGACGTTGCGGGCCATCGCCAGGGCCGCGAGCCGGATCGCCCCGCCGTGGCTGACCAGCACGACCGTGTCGTCGGGGGCGTGCCGCGCGCACACCTTGTCCACGGCCGCCAGGAACCGGTCGATCACCTGCCGACCCGACTCGCCGCCGGGGATCGTCGCGTCCAGGTCGCCCGCCGCCCACCGGTGCGCCGCGGCGATGAACTCGTCGAACGCCTCCCGGTCGTGCCGGCCCTCCAGGTCGCCGCAGAAGATCTCCTGCACGCCGTCGACCACCTCGACGTCCAGGCCGTGCGCGGCGGCCACCGGGGCCGCGGTCTGCTGCGCCCGCACGGCCGTGCTCGCGTACACGGCCGACACCGGCTCGGTCGCCAGCGCCTCGCCCAGCGCCGCCGCCTGCGCCACGCCCGCGTCGGTCAGCGGAGGGCCGGGTGGCAGGGAGTCCAGCGCCATCTTCAGGTTCGACGCCGTCTCGCCGTGCCGCACCAGGATCAGCTTCACGCCCCCCGCCCTTCCCGCACGGCGGCGACCCACTCGGCCGCCGCCACGAACTCCTCGTCCCCGACGGGCGCGCCGCCCGGTTCGGCCTTCGGGTAGGACCCGAGGAACCGGGTGTCCGGGCAGTGCCGGCGCAGCGCGGCGAGGGCGTCGCCCACGCGCGGCTCGGCGACGTGCCCGTCGAAGTCGATGTAGAAGCGGTACTCGCCGAGCCGGCCCTTGGTGGGGCGGGACTCGATGCGGGTCAGGTTGATGCGGCGCAGCGCCAGCTCGGTGAGCAGCTCGGACAGCGCGCCCACCCGGTCGGTCGCGGTGACCACGACGGACGTGCGGTCCTGCCCGGTCGGCGCGGGCGGCGGGCCGGGGCGGCGCAGCAGCAGGAACCGGGTCTTGGCGTCGCGGACGTCGGCCACGTCGGTGGCCAGCACCTCCAGCGGGTAGTGCCGCACGGCGACCGGCGCGCTCACCGCCGCGTCGAACTCGCCCGCCAGCACGGCCCGCGCGGCGGCGGCGGTGGACGTGGTGGCCACGACGTCGGCGGCGGGCAGGTGCTCGGCCAGCCAGTGCCGGACCTGGGCCAGGGCGTGCGGGTGGCTCGCGACCGTCTTCACCTCGCCGCCACCGGGCCGCACCAGCACGCTGAACCGCACGTCCAGCACGGTCTCCGCGACGGCCACCAGCGGCTCGCCCTCGGTCAGGGCGTCCATGGTGGCCGGGACCGCGCCCTCGACGGAGTTCTCCACCGGCACGCACGCGGCCTCGGCGTCGCCCCGGCGGGTCGCGGCCAGGGCGGCGGGCACGGTGTCGTACGGGACCAGCTCGTCGGGGGAGGCGCCCAGGCCGAGCGCGGCCTGCTCGGTGAACGTCCCCTGCGGTCCGAAGTAGGCGAGCACGGCCGCAACGATACGAGCACCACGTCCGGTGATCGCCGCTGAGGCGAGGATCACCCGGCCGGCGGGTGCCCGGCCCCGTTCCGCCGGACCCCTGTGTCCTGGAATGCTTGCGGCTGTGTCCGCCGATACGGAGGGTGAGATCAACGCTCCGGTAGCTGTTCCCCGTCTGGTGCTGTGCGCTGTCGACGAACCTCTCGCGACGGCGTGGCTGGGTGTCGCCGACGGCCGCACCGGTGTCGAGGTGCACCGCGGTTCGGTGCTCGACATCGTGGCCGAGGCCGTGGTGAGCCCCGCGAACTCCTCGGGCTGGATGCGCTTCGGCATGGACGCCGTGTACGCGCGGGCCTTCCCCCAGGTCGAGGCCAACGTGCGCAGCGCCGTGCTCGGCCTGCACGGCGGTGAGCTGCCGGTGGGCGAGGCGCTGGTGGTGCCGACCGGCGAGCCGCAGCCGGAGTGGCTGATCAGCGCGCCGACCATGCGCACCGCCGGCGAGCACCTGCCCGGCGACACCGTGCACCCGTACCTGGCGGCGCGGGCCGTGCTGCGCCTGTGGCGGGACGGCCGCCTCGACGACGGCCGTCCGGTGCGGTCGGCGGTGCGGACCATCGCCATGCCGGGCCTGGGCACCGGCGTCGGCGGGGTGGCGCCGGAGACGTGCGCGCGCCAGGTGGCGGCGGCGTGGGACGAGGTCTTCAGCTCGCTCCCCCGGCGCTGAACCCCGGCGCGTCCACCTGTGCACAACTCTGTGGACAACCCGCGTGGAGCCTGTGGACAACTACCGGGGCGCGACCCATCGCTCCAGGTCCAGCTCATCGGTGATGGGGATGCCGTAGTCCCCCACGGAGGGGATCTCCGGTTTGAGCCGCCGTGACTCGCGCACCGCGTCGGGCCGCAGCGCGGTGAGCCGGAACCCGCGCCGCTGGTAGAACCGCAACGCGTCGAGGTTGTCGTTGGTGGTGGTCAAGCGGACGCGGGAGCACCCGAGCTGCCGCGCCCGCTGCACGGCCGCCTCGACCAGCGAGCTGCCCACGCCCCGGCCTCTTCGCAGCGCGTCGACGGTGACGATCTCCAGCAGGTTCTCGGCGGTGGCGTAGGTCAGCAGGCCGACCACCTGGTCCTGCTGCTCCACCAGGAACCCCGGCAGACTGGCGGGGAAGAACACCTGGCCGTGGGCCACCGCGGTGTGCGCCCCCCACAGCTCCAGCACCAGCCGACCGACGACGATCCGGTCGGCTTCCTCGATCGCGCGTACCAGCATGTCTTGCACTGTCTTGAGGTCCGCGCGCAACCGGTACCGGCATTCGACCTATGGTGGGTGCGTGCCCGTGCGCGTGTTGCTGGTCGACGACCACGAGATCGTCCGCAGGGGTCTGCGCGAACTGCTCGACGACGAGGACGACATCACCGTCGTGGCCGAGGCGGGCGGGGTCGACGAGGCCGCCGTGCTCGCGTCCTCCGTGCGCCCGGACGTGGCGCTGGTCGACATGCGCCTGCCGGACGGGACGGGCGTGGACCTGTGCCGCCGCCTGCGGGGGTTGGACGTCCGCTGCCTGGTCCTGACCGCGTTCGACGACGAGGAGGCCCTGGTCGGCGCGATCATGGCCGGCGCCTCGGGCTACCTGTTGAAGCAGGTCCGCGGCCAGGACCTGGTCGACGCCGTCCGCGAGGTGGCGGCGGGCAGGTCGCTCCTGGACCCCCAGACCACGGCCCGCGTCCTGGACCGCATGCGCCGGCCACCCGAGGTGGACGTGCTGGACGCGCTGACCGAGCAGGAGCGGCGGGTGCTGGAGCTGATCGGCGAGGGGATGACGAACCGCCAGATCGCGGAGCGGCTGTTCCTGGCGGAGAAGACGGTGAAGAACTACGTCACGTCGGTGCTGCAGAAACTGGGCATGGAACGCCGGACCCAGGTCGCGGCCTGGGTGGCCCGCCGCTCCCGCTGAACCGCCTAGAGCGGCACGTGCCAGGTGATGGTGGTGCCGGTGCGGGGGGACGAGGTGACCTCGCAGCCGCCGCCCGCCGCCAACGCCCGCTCCTCCAGGTGCCGCAGACCGCGCCGGGCCACGCCGCGCGGGATGCCGCACCCGTCGTCGGACACCCGCAGTTCGAGGGTCGAGGGGTCTCGGACCAGGGTGATCTCCACCCGGCCGGCGCCCGAGTGGCGCACCACGTTGGACAAGGCCTCGCGCAGGGCCGCGCGGGCGTGGTCGGCCAACGCCGCGGGCACGTCGGTCAGGTCCCCGTCCACCCGCACCTCCGGCTCGAAGCCCAGCAGCTCGCCCGCGGTCCTCGCCTCGGCCAGCACCGAAGCGCGCAGGTCGGCGTCGCCGGGCTTGCCGGGGTCGGCGCTGCGCAACGCGCGGACGGTGGCGCGGACCTCGGCCATGGTCTGGTCGAGCTGGTCCACGCAGTCGGCCAGGCGCTTGGCCTCCCGCCCGTCCAGCTTCAGGCGGCGGTTGAGCAGTTCGAGTTGGACGCCGGTCGCGTACAGGCGCTGGATGATCACGTCGTGCAGGTCGCGCGCGATGCGTTCGCGCTCCTGGTACACCGCGATCCGCTGCCGGGCCGTCGAACCCTCGGCCAGCACGACCGCGAGCCCGGCTTGGGCGGCGAAGGCGGTCAGCACGTCGACGGTGTCGGTGCTGAACGGCGGCGCGCCCTTGCGGCGGTACACGGCCAGAGCGCCGATCTTGCGTTCCCGCGTCCCGAACGGCGCCACGGCGAACGGCCCGTACCCGCGCAGCGACTGCGGCACGAACGGTGCCGTGCGGGGGTCGGTGGTGAAGTCGTCGGCGACCACGGCCACGCCGGTCCGCGCGGCACGTGCGGCGGACGAGCGGTGGGACAGCACGATGCCGACCGGGTCGACGTCGCCGGAGGACGCCTCCACGGTGAGGCTCCCGTCGTCCCCGGTGGCCATGGCCAGGCCCAGGTCCGCCTCGGCCAGCTCGGCGGCGCGGCGCACGACGAGCGGCAGCACGGCGTCCGGGTCGTCGCCGGCGAGGGCGGCGGAGGTGATCTCGGTCGACGCGGCGAGCACCAGGGCGGGGTCCACGGCGGTCAACGGTAGGCCCCGACCGCGACTGCGCCCCGGGACACCTCCCACACCACGTCGGCGCGCCGCGCCTCGTCGGGCCGGTGGGTGATGTGCACGACGGTCACGTCCAGCCCGTCCACCAGGTCCAGCAGCCGGCGGGCCGAGTCCTCGTCGAGGTGGGCGGTGGGTTCGTCCAGGAGCAGGACGTCGGCGTCGTGCAGTAGGGCGCGGGCGAGGGCCACGCGTTGTGCCTCGCCGCCGGACAGCAGGGTCGGGCCGACGACGGTGTCGAGGTCCAGGTCGAGCCCGACCGAGGCGAGCGCCGCCCGCAGGCGGGTGTCGTCGGCGGCCGGGTCGCCGATGCGCAGGTTCTCGCGCAGGGTCGTGGACACGAGCATCGGCTCCTGCGGGCACCACGCGACCCGCGCCGGTCGCCGGACGGTGCCCGCGCTCGGCGCCACGAACCCCAGGAGCAGCGCGAACAGCGTCGACTTGCCCGCGCCCGACGGTCCCACGACGGCCACCTTCGCCCCGGCGGGCACCTCCAGGCGCACGTCCTCCAGCACGGGTCGGGTCGCACCCGGCCACCGCGCGGTGACGCCGTCCAGGATCACCCCATCGGCGTGCCCGACCGCCGGGAGGTCGTTCGACTGCTCGACGATCCGCCCGTACGCCTCGCGCAACGCCTGCCGGTGCTGGGCAGCCGCCGGCAACGCGCCCAACACCTCGGCCAGGGCCAGCGGCACCAGGCCCAGCAGGGGCGCGAGCAGCGGGTCGACGCCGGCCGCGATCGCCGTGCACGCCACCACCGCGCCGCCGAGCACGAGGTGGACGAGCCCGGTCGCCGCGCCCGCGCCCCACGCCTGCCGCCGCGCCAGCCGGGCCAGTTCGGCGTCGTGCGCGGCCAGCCGCGCCCGCACCTCCCGGTCCGCCCCGAACGCGATCAGGTCGGGTGCGGCGGTCAGCAGGGTCAGCACCTCTTCGGACACCTGTCGGCGACCGCGCGCCAGCACGGTGCTCGCCCGGCGTTCGGCCAGCACCGCGACCAGCGGCGGAACCGTCCCGCCGACCAGGACCGCGAGCCCGACCACGACCCCGGCCCACGGGTCGAGCAGCGCGAACAGGACGGTCGTGGCCAGCCCGACCCCGGCGGCCACCAGCGGCGGTTGGAGCACGCGGGGCACCAGGTCGCGGACGGTGTCGACGTCGTCCACCAGCCGGGTCAGCTCGGCGCGCCCCGGGCGCAGCGACCGCCACAACCGGACGCGGAGGTCCTCGGCGAACCGGAAGGCGGCGTCGTGCGACACCAGCCGTTCCAGGTAGCGCAGGACGCCCTTCGAGAGCGCAAACGTTCGCACGCCCACGACCAGCACCGACAGCGTCAGGATCGGCGGCTGGGTGGCGGCCTTGGCGATCAGGTACGCGGCCACGGCGGTCAGCGCGACCCCGCTGGCCGAGGCGGCGATCCCCAGCGCCGCCCCGGCCAGCACCCGCCCGGTCGGCCGGGGCGTCCTCGGCGTCGCCGCCCGGCCGACCTCGTGGTCCACGGCCACCGCCGCTTGCAGGCTGTCCGCTCCTTCGACAGTCCTGTGGGTGGCCAGGAGGACGGCCGCGCCGGCGTCGGCGGCGTCCTGCACGGCGGTCATCACCAGGGCCGCCGTCGCCGGGTCGAGGTGGGCCGTGGGCTCGTCCAGCAGGAGGACCGTCGCGCCGTCCTTCACGCGGGTCAGCGCGCGGGCGATGGCGACCCGCTGCCGCTCACCGGTGGACAGGTCGGCGATCCGCCGGTCCACCAGGTGGTCGGCGGCGACCGACGCCAGCACCTCGCGGTCCACGCGGCCGGTGGTCAGCTCCAGTTCGTCGGCGACCGTCCGGCCGGCGAACGCGGGTCGCTGCGGCACCCAGGCGATGGCGTCCCGGTCCACGACGACCTCGCCGCCGTCCGGTTCGACGTAGCCGAGGAGCACGTCGAAGAGGGTCGACTTGCCGGCACCGCTGGGCGCGTCGAGGCGGTGCACTTCGCCGGGCCACACCACGAGGCTGGTCCCGTCCGGCGCGAACCGGTCCCGCCGCCGCACCCGCAGGTTGCGCACCTGGACACCCACCGGCCGCCCGTCGATCGCCACCCCGCGCGCCGACCCACCCGACCGCGCGGCAGGCGCGCCGACCCGCGCCGCCGACGTGACCGACCCGCCCGACCGCCGCGGCTCCGGGATCTCCGCGACCCGGCGCACCGCCTCCACGCCGTCCTCCGACGCGTGGTGCGCCGCGCCCGCCGCCCGCAGCGGCAGGTAGCACTCGGGCGCGAGGATCAGCACCACCAGCCCGGTGACCAGCGTCAACTCCCCCGACACCAGCCGCAGCCCGATGCCCACCGCGATCAGCGCCACCGACAGCGACGCCGCCACCTCCAGCACCAGCGCCGACAGGAACGCCACCCGCAGCGTCCCCATGGTCGCCTTCCGGTACCGGGCACCGACGTCCGCGACCGCCCGCGCCTGCGCCGACGCCCGCCCGAACGCCGTGAGCACCGGCAGCGCCCGCACCAGCTCCGCCAACCGCCCCGACAGCCGCTCCAGCGCCGACGCGGCGGCCGCCACCCGGGCCGAGGTGAACTTGCCGATCAGGATCGCGAACACCGGGATCAGCGGCAGCGTCACCGCGACCAGCACCGCCGACGTCGGGTCGGTCCAGAAGATCCACGCCCCCACCAGCACCGGCACCACGGCCGTCGTCACCAGCGCGGGGAGGTACTTGGTGAAGTAGGCGTCCAGCGCGTCCAGGCCCTTGGTCGCGAGCACCGCCAGCTCCGCCGGCCCGCGCGACACGATCCACGCCGGTCCCATGCCCAGCGCCCGGTCCAGCACGGCGGCCCGCAGCTCCTCCTTGGCACCCGCCGCCGCCCGCGCGGCAACCGTCTCGGTGGCCCACGCCAGCCCGGCCCGCGCCACCACCGCACCCGCCAGCAGCCCCAACGACCCGCCCTCGACCAGCGCGGACGCGAGCGTCACGGCCTGGAAGACCAGCGCGGCGGCGGAGAGCGCGGCCAGCACGCCGCAGAGGGTCAGCGCTCGGCGCGCCGAAGGCGAAAGGGCGGGTAGCGCGCCGAGCGGACCCCTCCCCGGCTTCTTGGCGGAAGGGGTTCCGGGGACGTCCACACCACGACCGTAGGTCCCCGGGCCGCATCCCGCTCAGGTACGAGGGTCCCCTCGCGGGCAGGACCTAGGTCCCCCGCCGGCGTCCTCCGTCCGGCCGCACCTCGCGCCAACCCCGCCCACGGCGCCCGGAACCCGCTTAAGGTGCTGGAATGGCGGAGAGCGGGTTCGTCGTGGTGCACGGGGCCAACCGGGGCAACAACGTCTTCCTGCACCTGTTCGCCGTGGCGTTGATGGTCGCCGGACCGATCGTCTACGCGGCCAACGGCGGGGGCACCCTCGGCATCGTGCTCACCGCGCTCCTGCTGCCGCTGGGCATCGGCGTGTGGCGCGGGACCGGGCGGGCCAAGCGGCGGCTGCTGCGCCTGGACGAGGTCGGCCTGCCCGCGACCGCCCACGTCCTGACCCACGAGCCGATCAGCGAGGACTCCACGGTCCGCGTCCGGCTCCTGATCAAGGGTCCGGACGTGCCCGAGTTCATCACCGAGCACGACGCCCCGTACCACCCCAGCCTGCGGGCCGGGAACAAGCTCGACGCGGTGGTCGACCCCGACGACCACCGCGACTTCGAGCTGGACTACTGACCCTTACTGCGGCACTCCTTACCGCGGCACTCCTTACTGCGGCACGTGCACCTGCGGGATGTGCCGCGTACCGATGCGCTTGCGGAACACCCAGTACGTCCATCCCTGGTACACGAGCACCGCGGGCGTCCCGAACGCCGCCACCCACGTCATCACCGTCAACGTGTACGGGCTCGACGCGGCGTTCTCCACCGTCAGCGAGTACGCGGGGTCCAAAGTCGACGGCAGCACGTTCGGGTACAGCGCACCGAAGAGCGCCACCACCGCACACGCCACGGCCACACCCATCAACGCGAACGCCTGTCCCTCACGCCGCAGCGCCAACCGCGCCAGAGCACCGAAAGCCGCCAACGCGACACCGATCGCCGCCGCGTACGTCCACACGGTCCCGAACCGCAGCTGCACCAACAGCAGCAGCACGACCAGCGGCAGCAACGCGAACGGTGCGATGCGCAACGCCACCGCACGGGCACGTTCCCGCACCTCGCCCTCGGTCTTCAGCGACAGGAACACCGCGCCGTGCACCAACGCGTACCCGGCGATCGCCAGCGCGCCCAACAGCGACTCCAGCGTCACCGCGGCGAACGGCGAGCCCACCCGGTCACCGTTGGCGTCCAACGGCAGCCCGAACACGTTGGCCGTCAACACCAACCCGACCCCGAGCGTCGCCACCCACGAGCCGACGAAGATCACCGCGTCCCACACCCGCCGCCAGCGGGCCGAGTCCACCTTGCCGCGGTACTCGAAGGCCACCCCGCGCCCGATCAGGGCCAGCAGGAACAGCACCAGCGGCAGGTAGGCCGAGCTGAACAGCGAGGCGTACCAGCCGGGGAACGCGGCGAACGTCGCGCCGCCCGCCACCAGCAGCCACACCTCGTTGCCGTCCCACACCGGCCCGATCGTGTTGATCAGCACCCGGCGCTCGGTCTCGTCGCGGCCCAGCACCGGCAGCAGCATGCCGACGCCGAAGTCGAAGCCCTCCAGGAACAGGTAGCCCAGCCACAGCAGGGCGATCACGCAGAACCAGAACGTCTCCACGACAACCCCTCAGTACGCGAACGACAGGACGTCGTCGTCTTTGCGTTCGGTCTTGTTGTGGTCCGGCAGCACGCCCGCGACACCGCCGCGGACGTACCGCCGGACCAGGAACACCTCGACGCACGCGAGCACCCCGTAGACGAGCGTCAAGGCGATCAACGACGTCAGCACCTCGCCCGGCGTCGAGTTCGACACGGCGCGCGCGGTGAACATCCACACCCCGTCCACGCCCGTCGGGTTCGGCACCACGACGAAGGGCTGCCGCCCCATCTCGGTGAAGACCCAGCCGAAGCTGTTGCCCAGGAACGGGGTCGCGATGCTGCCCAGCGCCAGCAGGCGGAACCACCGCCCGGTCGGCACCCGCCCGCCCCGGATCAGCCACAGCACCAGCAGGCCCACGCCGGCCGCGATCGCGCCGAAGCCGATCATCAGCCGGAAGCCCCAGTAGGTGACCGGCAGCAGCGGCACGTAGTCGATGGGCTTGCCCGACAGCTCGCCCAGCCGCTCGTCCACCGGGTAGTTCGTGCCGTACTTGGCCTGGTACTCGGGCACCAGGTCCTGGATGCCCTTGACCTGCGAGCTGAAGTCGTTGTGCGCCAGGAACGACAGCAGCGCCGGCACGGTGATGCTCTTGACGCTCTCGCAGTCCGGCCGCGACACGTCCCCGACCGCGAAGACCGAGAACGCGGCGGGCTCCTCGGTGTGGCACAGCGCCTCGGCCGCGGCCATCTTCATCGGCTGCTGCTCGAACATCAGCTTGCCCTGGAAGTCGCCGCTGATCAGCAGCCCCGTGAACGCGACAACGCCGACCCACGTGCCGAGCTTGACCGACGACCGCCACACCGGGCCGTCGTCCGAGCGCTTCCACAGGTGCCAGGCGGCGATGCCGACCAGGAACGCCCCGGCCACGGCGAACGCGCCGAAGATCGTGTGCGGGAACGCGGCCAGCACGGTGTTGTTGCCCAGCACCGCCCAGATCGACGTCAGCCGCGGGCGGCCGTCGACCAGCTCGACGCCCACCGGGTGCTGCATCCACGAGTTCGCGGCCAGGATGAAGTACGCCGAGGCCATGGTGGCGGTCGAGAACGCCCAGGCGCAGGCGAGGTGGACCTTCTTCGGCAGCCGGTCCCAGCCGAAGATCCACAGGCCGAGGAACGTCGACTCCACGAAGAACGCGACCAGGCCCTCCATCGCCAGCGGCGCACCGAACACGTCGCCGACGAACCGCGAGTAGGCGCTCCAGGTCATGCCGAACTGGAACTCCTGCACGATGCCGGTCACCACGCCCATGGCGAAGTTGATCAGCAGCAGCTTGCCCCAGAACTTGGTCATGGCGTAGTACTTGCGGTCCCCCGTGCGGACCCACGCCGTCTGCATCCCGGCGACCAGCAGCGACAGGCCGATCGTCAGCGGCACCATCAGGAAGTGGTAGACGGTGGTGATGCCGAACTGCCACCGCGCCAGGTCGAGTACGTCCACGGCCACGACGGTAAGACCGCGGCGGTGGTCCCGCTCAGGTACGACGGTCCCGTCCGGCCCGGGACCAAGGTCCTCCCCGGTGCGTCCGGCATCACGTCGACCTGCGCATATGCGTCACCTAGGATAGGTTCCGCCAGAGGGGAGTAGTTCCCGTGGACCGCCCGCGCGGTGCACGGCGAGGTGATCGACACACTGATCCCGCCTTCGAGCGGATCCGGTCCCTCACCCGTTCTCGTGAACGGGCGAACGAGACCTCCGGCCGGGCAGTCGCAACACGCCCGGTCGGGGTCGTGCTGCCTCCGTCCGGGTTCACGGACGTGGAGGTAACTCGTGGCACCGGAACTCATCGCCCTGGCAACGGCGTTCGGCATCATCTTCCTGGCCGAACTGCCGGACAAGACCATGGTCGCAACCCTCGTCCTCACCACCCGCTACCGGGCGCTGCCGGTGTTCGTCGGCGTGACGGCCGCGTTCGCCGTCCAGTGCGTGGTGGCGGCGACGTTCGGCGGGGTGCTGACCCTGCTCCCGGACCGCGTGGTGGCAGGGATCGTGGCGGCGCTGTTCGGCGTGGGGGCTTTCCTGCTGCTCAAGGAGAGCTTCGCGCAGGACGACGACTCCGCAGACGGCTCTACTTCGGCTCCCGCGGTCTCCTTCACCCGAGCAGCGCTCACTTCCTTCGGCGTGCTGTTCGCGGCCGAGTGGGGGGACGCGTCCCAACTGGGCACCGCCGCGTTGGCCGCCCGGTACGGGACGCCGGTGTTCGTGGGACTGGGCGCGTTCCTGGCGCTGGTGACGGTGGCCGGCATCGCGGTGCTGGTGGGCCGCAAGATCGCCGCGCGCATCCCGACGCACCTGATCCAACGGGTGAGCGGGGCGATCTTCGCGGTGTTCGCCGCATTGGCACTCTGGCAGACGATCGCCTGATCCCGTCGCCGCTGCCATAGTCGAGTGCTGTGCAGTGGAAGCCGTGGGAGGTCGCCGAGCGCCTGTTCCGGCCTGAGGGGGACCCGTCCCGGCGAGACCGGCTCCTCCAGCGGCTGACCTGGTGGCGGTCGCTGCTGGGTCTGGTGACGGTGGTGGTCCTGGGCGCGGGCGACCGCACCTTCTGGCAGGCGCTGGAAGAGGAAGCCTGGCAGAAGGCGTCAAAGAACGTCGTGCTCGCGTTCTTCCTGGTACCGGTGTCGATGCTGGTCGTGTACCTGCTGACCGAGCGACCTCGCAGGCGGGCGTTCACGCTGTGGCCCGTGGCGCGAAAGCTGGTCCTGCTCGCGGTGACCGCGTACGGGCTGATGGCGCCGATCATCCTCGTGGCCACCGGCACCATCCCGCGGGACTGGGTGGACTCGGTCGTCGACAGCCTCGGCGTGCTGAAACTGCCGCTCGGGCTGTTCATCCTGGGCTATGGCCTTTGGGTCGCGGTGTACCTGGGCTGCACGGCGTTCTGGGCCAGCCGCACGAGCTGCTGGAGCGGCGAGTTCCACCCGCTGCTCGCCCCGACCGTCACGGCGGTCGTGGTCACCACCTTCACCGTCGTCACGCTGGTGGAGAACGACACCAAGGGCGTCGACCGGGACCTGTGGCTGTTCCTGACCTTCGGCGGTCTCGCCACGACCCTGGCCCTCGCGCTCGCCGAGTACGTCCGGCTGCGCCGCGACGGCTACCGCTGGCGCACCGGACCGCTCGCCTAGCGCAGGGCGTCGGCGACCTCCTGGGCGGCGCGGACCACGTGGGGGCCCACCACGTCGCCGTCCAGCTTCTCCAGGGCCACCACGCCCACGCTGGCCCGCAGTCCGGGCACGCCGCGCACGGGTGCCGCCACGCCGAACGCGCCCGGTTGCAGCTCGCCCGTCGAGTGGACCCACTGCCGGCCCTCCGGGGACAGGCCGATGGCCTTGCCCGCCGCGCCCCGGTGGACCGGGTGGCGCGACCCCACCCGGTACGCCACGTGGTAGGCCGTCCAGGACGGTTCCACCACGGCCACGGCCTGCGCCTCGGTCCCGTCGGCCACGGTCAGGTGCGCGGTCGCGCCGACCTGCTCGGCCAGGGTCCGCAAGGCCGGTTGGGCGGCGAGGCGGAGCTGGGGCAGGACGTTGGACGCCAGGCGCAGCACGCCCAGCCCCAGCCGGACCTTCGAGCCCTCCCGACGCACCAGCCCGCGCGACTGCAGCGGCACCAGCAGCCGGTACACCGCCGCGCGGGAGGCGCCGATGGCGGCGGCCAGCTCGCTGATCGACGGGGCCTCCGACTCGGCGTCCGCCACCGCCTGGAGCAGGGCCAGGCCCCGCTCCAGGGTCAGCGAGCTCTCCTTGGACCCGGCGGGCAGCGGCAGCTTGCCGCGCGGGTCAGGTCTGGCCACCAGCGGTCCCTACCCTTCCGATACCGCGGGCGAGATGGTGCCGACCACCTCGGACAGGCCCACCACCGACCCGTTCGCGCCGGGGGCCGTCGCGGTGATCCGCACCGTGTCGCCGTCCTCCAGGAACGTGCGCTCGGTGTCCCCGACCGCGATCGGCTCCTGCCCGCCCCAGCTCAGCTCCAGGAACGAGCCGCGCTGGTCGCGCTCGGGGCCGGACACGGTGCCGGACGCGATCAGGTCACCCGGCCTGACGGTAGCGCCGTTGGACGAGAGGTGCGCGAGTTGCTGGGCGAACGTCCACGACATCGTCCGGAACGGCGGGCGTGACACCAGCACGCCGTTCCACTCGACCTCGATGCGGATGTCCAGGCCCCACGGCCGTTCCTCGACCAGGTACGGCAGCACGTCGTTGCCCAGCGGGGGCGGGGTGACGCGGGCCGTGGAGAACGCCTCCAGCGGCGTGATCCACGCGCCCACGGAGGTGGCGAACGACTTGCCCAGGAACGGCCCCAGCGGCTGGTACTCCCAGGCCTGGACGTCCCGCGCGCTCC
Source organism: Saccharothrix variisporea (assembly GCF_003634995.1). Classification (GTDB taxonomy): domain Bacteria; phylum Actinomycetota; class Actinomycetes; order Mycobacteriales; family Pseudonocardiaceae; genus Actinosynnema; species Actinosynnema variisporeum. The sequence continues at coordinate 5,151,741 of NZ_RBXR01000001.1, forward strand.
AGTCGTTGACCAGGGTCACGCCGAACACGTGGTCCACCGCCGCCGCGGGCGACAGCCGCGAGGCCACCGGACCGCCGCACACGAAGCCCACCTCGGCCTCGATGTCCAACCGGCGGCTGGGCCCGAACACCGGCCCGTCCGACGACCTGCGCTGGCCCTCCGGCCGCACGACCGGCGTCCCGGAGACGACCACCGTGCCCGCGCGGCCGTGGTAGCCGATCGGGATGTGGGTCCAGTTGGGCAGCAGCGGGTCGCCGTCGGGGCGGAAGATCCGGCCGACGTTCTCCGCGTGGTGCCGCGACGAGTAGAAGTCCACGTAGTCGGCGACCTCGAACGGCAGCACCGCGCCCTCGACGTCCACCAGCTCCGCGCCGCGCGGGGCCGAGGTGGCGGTGACCAGCTCGACCAGCTTCGCGCGCAGCTCGCTCCACACCGGCCGTCCGGCGGCCAGCAGCGGGTTGAGGTTCGACGCGGACACCAGCGGCGCCAGGCGCTCGCCGAAGTGGTCCGCCAGGGGTCGCAGCAGCAGTGCCCGGTCGCCGACGCGCACGGCGATGCCGCCCGCCACGACGCCGTAGGGCAGGGTCTGCGGCCCGAAGGGCGCGTCCGACGTGAACGCCGGGTCCTCGATCCAGCTCACAGCAGGCCCAGCTCTTCCAGGTCGGTGACGGGCTCGTCCAGGGAGCACGAGCCGTAGGAGGCGAACACCCCGCGCACGGCGTGGGCGGCCTGGTCGGACAGCCCGGCCGCCTCCTCGGCCAGCGCCTGCGCGTCGGAGGAGGCCAGCGCGGCCCGCACGTCGCCGCCGGACAGGGCGCGCGCGGTGGCGACCAGCAGGTTGAGGAAACCGTGGTGGGTGAACCCGGTCTCGCTGTCGGTGTAGCGGACGGCGTGGTGCAGGCCCGCGGTCGCCTTGAACGCGACCCCGCCGGAGGAGACCACCGACAGGAAGTCGGCGACCTCGTCCACGCTGGGGAAGTTCTCCTTGCTCAGGCCGCCGCAGCGCAGCTTGGGCCAGCTGCCGTGCTCGATGACCCGGCGGACGCCGTCGAGCCACTCCGCGCCGCCCCGGCGGGGCTCGACGACCCGGATCACGTCCTCGGGCACGAACTCCGAGACGCGCTCCAGCCACACCTCGTCCACGTCGGACGGGGCGGGCATCTCGACCATGCGCAGTGCGAGCAGCTCGCTGCGCGACTCCACGATCGAGACCGCCTTGGGCACGCCGCCCAGACCGGTGTCGATCACGAGGGACAGGGCGATCGGCTGCACCGGCTTGACCTTGATCAACTCGGTGATCAGCTCGGCCAGACGTGATGCGGGACACAGGAACAGCCCCACCGCGCCGGCCCACTCGCCGGCCCTCGCGTCGAGGTGGCCGCGGACCGCGTCGGGCATGGTCGCGTTGCCCGGCGGGAAGAGCGCGGCGTCGTCGACTAGCCGCGCGAGCAGGGGCGGAGTGCCGCGTGGACCGGGCGCACGGAGTTCGAAGGCGCTTGACACGGCTGACACGCTAGTGGCGTACCGGTCAATGAACAAAGATGTCCGTTTATCGAACGCCCGGAGAGAACGATGGCGTACTACCGCCAAGTCGGGGAGATCCCCCGAAAGCGCCACACGCAGTTCCGCACACCGGACGGCGGCCTGTACGCGGAAGAGCTCATGGGCGTGGAGGGCTTTTCGGCCGACTCCGCCCTGCTCTACCACCGCCACCTGCCGACCGCGATCGTGAACGCGGAGACCGTCGCCGACGACCGGGGCGCGCTGGAGCCGAACCTCCCGCTCAAGCCCCGCGCCTTCAAGACGCAGGACCTGACCTGGTCCGACGACGTGGACGCGGTCACCGGGCGGCGGCGGCTGTTCGGCAACCAGGACGTGACGATCGGGTTCGTCCGCGCCACCACCCCCAGCCCCCTGTACCGCAACGCGGCGGGCGACGAGCTGCTGTACGTGCAGACCGGCGAGGGGGTCGTGGAGACGATCTACGGCGCGCTGCCGGTCGCCGAGGGCGACTACGTGGTGCTGCCGACGTCCTGCACCTACCGGGTCGTACCGTCCCAGCCCATGAACATCCTGGTGCTGGAGGCCAAGGGCCACATCGGGCCGCCGCGCCGGTACCTGTCGGCCAAGGGCCAGTTCCTGGAGCACTCGCCGTACTGCGAGCGGGACATCCGCGGGCCGGCCGAGCCGCTGCTGGTGGACGGCGAGGACGTCGAGGTCCTGGTGCGCCACCGCGCCGGCCTCACCCGGTTCACCTACGCCAACCACCCGTTCGACGTCGTCGGGTGGGACGGCTGCCTGTACCCGTGGGTGTTCAACATCCGCGACTTCGAGCCGATCACCGGCCGCGTGCACCAGCCGCCGCCCGTGCACCAGACGTTCGAGGGGCCCAACTTCGTGGTGTGCTCGTTCATGCCGCGCAAGGTCGACTACCACCCGCTGTCGATCCCGGTGCCCTACAACCACGCCAACGTCGACTCCGACGAGCTGATGTTCTACGTGGGCGGCAACTACGAGGCGCGGAAGGGCTCGGGCATCGGCATCGGGTCGCTGTCTCTGCACCCGTCGGGCTGCACGCACGGGCCGCAGCCGGGCGCGGTGGAGGCGTCGCTGGGCGCGGAGTACTTCGACGAGACCGCGGTCATGGTGGACACGTTCCGGCCGCTGGAGCTGGGCGAGGCGGCGCTGGCGTCCGAGGACCGCAAGTACGCGTGGTCGTGGGCCAAGCGGGGTCCTGACCTGGACTGATGTTCCTCGCCGCGGGTCTTCCGCGCGGGTGATCGTCTTTTTGTCGGTGCTCGCCGCTAGCGTCGTGGCATGGACGCACAAGCGGTGCTGGGACTGGCCCCGGACAGCCAGGTGGCGAGCAGCGCCACCCGGCTGGCGGGGTCGTCCGGCTGGCAGGGCACCGGCCGCAGCGACGAGGCGCTGTGGGGGCTGTGCAAGGGCAGCGGGGCGACGCCGTACCGGGTCTGCGTCGACCTGGGCGACCGGGCGTCGAAGTGCTCGTGCCCGTCGCGGAAGTTCCCGTGCAAGCACGCGCTGGCGCTGCAACTGCGGGACGTGCGGGAGCCGTTCCCGGTCGGAGATCCACCCGACTGGGTGGTGGAGTGGCTGGACCGGCGGCAGAAGGCGACCCGGGTCCTGGACGACTCGCCCGAGGCGGTCGAGCGGCGGGCGCGGGCGAAGGAGAAGACGGCCCGCAACCGGGCCGAGGCGGTGCGCGGCGGTGTCGCGGGGCTGACCGACTGGCTGGCCGACGTGGCGGGCGCGGGCATCGCGGGCCTGCCCGCGCGGGACGGCGCGTGGTGGCACTCGATCCAGGCGCGGATGGTCGACGCGCAGGCCAAGGGGTTGGCGTCGGCCGTGGAGGAGCTGCGGTCCGTGGTGGCGGCCGGCGGGCCGTCGTGGGCGCACGACGCCGCCGACCGGCTGGGTGGCCTGCACCTGTTGGCGCGGCTGGCGGAGACACCGTCGGACGTGGTGCGCCGCCGGCTGGGGTTCTCGGTGGCCGAGGAGGAGGTCCGGGCGGGCGCGGCCTGGTCGGACCGGTGGCTGCCGCTGCTGAAGCTGGAGTCCGACGACGGGCTGGTGCGCACGGTCCGGCAGTGGCTGTGGGGCCGGGAGCACGGGTGGGTGGTCGCGATCCGGCACGCGGCCGGTGGCGCGCGGCCCGTTCCCGCGCTGCCGCACGGGGTCGAGGTGCAAGGGGTCGTGCACCCGTACCCGGGGTCGCCGCCGCACCGGGTGTCCGTGGGCGAGGTGGAGCCTTGTGCTCCTGCGCCGGTGCCGGTGGTCGGGACGTGGCAGGAGGCGTTGGCGGGCCTGGAACCGGAGTTGCTCGGCGACCCCTGGCTGCGGCTGCACGCCATCGCGTGCGGCGGGGTGCGGCTGACCGCCGACCTCAAGCACGTGGTGGACGCTTCGGGGCGCGGCCTGCCGGTGCGCGGTGATCTGGCTCTGGAGCAGGCGGCGGCGATCACCGGTGGTGCGCCGTTCGACGCGTGGGGGCTGTGGAACGGGCGGGACGTGCGCCTGGGCGCGGTCGCGGAGCCCGGCGGGGTGCCGGAGGTGCTGGGATGAGCACGCGAGCCGAGTGGGACGAGGCCGTGCAGGCGCTGCTGGTCGGCGCGCACCGCGCCCACACCAGCCCCACCGAGCTGCTGGACCGGTGCGCCGCGCTGGGCCTGGCCGCGCACGGGGCACAACTCCCGCCGCCCGTGGACACACCGCCGCTGGCCCCCGCGCCACCGTCGAGCGACCGGGTGCCCGGTCCGGCGGCGCGGGGCGTGCTGGCGCAGGTCGTGGCGTTGGACGACCAAGTGCTGCTCACCGAGTGGTGCGGCCTGGCGGCGGCGGGCGGGTTCGTCGCCGAGCCCAAGCAGCTGCCCGCGCTGCTCACCATGGCCACCGGTCACCCGGGACTGCGGCAGGCGGTGGCCAGGGTGCTGGGCACGCGCGGGCGGTGGCTCGCGGGGCTGCGGCCGGCCTGGTCGTGGGCCACGGACGCCACACCGGCCGAGGTCGACCTGGCCGACGTGCTCGACCTGCCCGGCCAGAGCCGGCTCACCGCCCTGCGCCGGGCGCGGCGGACCGACCCGGCGGGCACGCGCGCGTTCATCGCCGAGCAGTTGGCCGTGCAGCGGCGGGCCACCGACCGGCAGGTCCTGGTCAGCGCGCTGGCCGCGGCGCTGTCGGAGGAGGACGAGCCGCTGCTGGAGGAGGTGCTGGACGACCGCGCGGTCGGCGTCCACGACGAGGCCGTGCAGCTGCTGCGGGCGCTGCCGTCGTCACGGCTGTCCCAGCGGGCCGCCGAACGCCTCTACCGGGGCTTGTGGCTGACCGCCGACGGCTTCGACGTGCAGAGCGACGAGCTGTGGACGGTCCTGGACCCCGAGCCCGAGGAGGCCCGGGACCTGCTGCGCGACGGGTCGGAGACGGGTGTCGCGGGCCGCATCCGGGGTGCGGCGGCGAGCGTCCCGCCGAGCCACTGGACGCAGCGGCTGGGCACCGACGACCTGGGCGCGGCCCGCGAGCTGGAGCGCAGCCCGTGGGCGTCGGCGCTGCTGCGGGGCGTGGCGCAGCGGCTGCGGCTGGCGGCGGACGCCGGGCCGTGGGCGGTGGCGGCCACCCGCGCGCTGACCGGCATGGAGCAGCTGGAGATGCTGGCCACCCTGCCGCCGGACCTCGGGGCGCGCACCGTCGCCGAGGTGTCGAAGAACTGGAACTACGACCTGCTCGACCACGCGTGCTCGCAGCTGCCCGCGCCGTGGACACCGGAGGCCACCGCCGCCCTGCTGGACCGGTACGCGTCGATGCGCGACCCGCGGTGGCGCGCGGGCCGGCCGCCGGCGGTGCTGCTGGCCCGGGGCGACGCCGGCGTGTTGGGCGCGAACTGGGACCGCATCACCGAGCGGTGGCCCGAGCGCACCGTGGACCTCGACGTGCTCCGCCTGCGGGTGCAGCTGCGCGAAGCCTTCACCCCCCGACCGGAAGGACCTTGAGCCGTGACCACCGAGACCGTGCTGCGCCCCGCCGCGGAGCGGCAGTACGCCGACGAACTCGCGGCCCTCGCCCGCCAGGACGACCGCCCGCGCCCGCCGCGCTGGCGGCTGTCGCCGCAAGCCGTGGTCCGGTACGTGCTGGGCGGCACGCTGCCCGACGGCACCGTGATCACCCCCAAGTACGTCGGCGACCGGCGGCTGGTGGAGATCGCCGTGGGCACCCTGGTGACCGACCGCGCTCTGCTGCTGGTCGGTGTGCCGGGGACGGCGAAGTCGTGGCTGTCCGAGCACCTGGCGGCGGCGGTCAGCGGCGACTCGACACTGGTCGTGCAGGGCACCGCGGGCACCGGCGAGGAGCAGGTCCGCTACGGCTGGAACTACGCGCGGCTGATCGCGGAGGGTCCCAGCGAGGCGGCGCTGGTGCCCAGCCCGGTGCTGACGGCGATGCGGACCGGGGCGGTGGCGCGGGTCGAGGAGCTGACCCGGATGCCGGCGGAGGTGCAGGACTCGTTCATCACGATCCTGTCGGAGAAGGCGCTGCCCGTGCCGGAGCTGGGCCTGCAGGTGCAGGCGGTGCCCGGGTTCACGGTGATCGCCACGGCCAACGACCGGGACCGGGGCGTCAACCAGATGTCGTCGGCGCTGGCCCGGCGGTTCAACACGGTGGTGCTGCCGCCGCCCGCGACCGAGGACGACGAGGTGCGGATCGTGGCGTCCCGGGCCGCCGAGCTGGGCCGGGCGCTGGAGCTGCCCGCCGAGCCGCCGGCGCTGGAGGAGGTGCGCCGGGTGGTGCGCATCTTCCGCGAACTGCGCAACGGGTCCACAGTGGACGGTCGCACCCAGCTCAAGCGGCCCAGCGGCAGCCTGTCCACGGCGGAGGCGATCTCCGTGGTGACCAGCGGGATGGCGCTGGCCGGCCACTTCGGCGACGGCACGATCACCGCCGACGAGCTGGCGTCGGGCCTGCAGGGCGCGGTGGTGAAGGACCGCGTGTCCGACACGGCCGCGTGGCAGGAGTACCTGGAGGCGGTCGTGAAGGAACGCGCGGACTGGCGCGACCTCTACCGGGCGTGCCAGGGGTGGTGATGGCCGATCTCCCGGAGCGGGTGACCCTGCTCGGCATCCGCCACCACGGTCCCGGCTCGGCCCGCATGGTCGCCGAGGCGCTGGACCGCGTGCGGCCGTCGATCGTGCTGATCGAGGGACCGCCGGAGGGCGACGCGCTGCTGCCGCACGTGCCGGACCTGGTGCCACCGGTGGCGCTGTTGCTGCACGACGAGGCCGACCCGGCGCGGGCGGCGTTCTGGCCGTTCGCGGAGTTCTCGCCGGAGTGGCGCGCGATGGTGTGGGCGGACGCGGAGAACGTGCCCGTGCGCTTCTTCGACCTGCCCGCGGCCGCCTCCCTGGCCGAGTCACCCACCGACGAGGCAGAGGACCGAACCCGCGCGTCCCTCGACCCGCTGGGCACGCTGGCCGCCGCCGCCGGTTTCGACGATCCCGAGCGGTGGTGGGAGGACGTGGTCGAGCACCACACCGATCCCGCCGACCTCGCCGAGGCCGTGGCGGAGGCGATGACCGCCCTCCGCGACGAGTTCGCCGACGAAGTGGACGACCGCACACTCCGCCGCGAAGCCGCGATGCGCCGCAACCTCCGGCAAGCGCTGAAGGACACCGACGGGCCGATCGCCGTGGTGTGCGGCGCGTGGCACGTGCCGGCCCTTCGCTCGCTGCCGCCCGCGTCGGCCGACAACGCCCTGCTCAAGGGCCTGCCCCGGCGCAAGGTCTCCGGCACCTGGGTCCCGTGGAGCCACGGCAAGCTGGCCACGGCGTCCGGCTACGGCGCCGGCGTCGACTCCCCCGGCTGGTACGCGCACCTGTGGGAGTGCGCGCCGGCGGGGGACGCGGTGCCGCGGTGGTTCGCGCGGGCGTGCACCGTGCTGCGCGGCGAGGACCTGCCCGCCTCGACCGCGAGCGCGGTGGAGGCCGTGCGGCTGGCGGACACGTTGGCGGCGTTGCGCGGGCGGCCGTCGCCGGGGCTGTCCGAGGTGATGGAGGCCGCGCGGGCGGTGCTGTGCAACGGCGACGACACCCCGCTGCGGTTGATCCACACCCGGCTGGTGGTCGGCGAGCGGCTGGGCGAGGTGGGCGAGTCCGTCCCGACGTCCCCGCTGGCCGCCGACCTGAACCGGCTGACCCGCCGCCTGCGCCTGCCGCTGAACGCCGAGCCGAAGCAGATCCGCCTGGACCTCCGCAAGGACACCGACCGCGAACGCTCGAAGCTCCTGCGCCGCCTGGAAGTCCTCGACGTCCCGTGGGGCACCCCGGACACCACCCGCACCATCGGCACGTTCGCCGAGGCGTGGCGGCTGCACTGGCGTCCCGAGTTCGCGGTCGCCCTGGCGACGGCCGCCCGCCACGGCACCACGGTCGAGGCGGCGGCGAACCAGGTCCTGCTCACCCAGGCCGCGAACGCGGCCCGCGTGGTCGAGGCGGCGGAAGCCCTGAGCCGCGCGGTGAACTGCGAACTCCCGGAGTCGGTCACCGCGTCCCGCACGGCTCTCGACCGCTGTGCCGCCGCGGCGACGGACGCCCTCGAACTCCTGTCCGCCCTGCCGGACCTGGCGTCGACGGTCCGCTACGGCTCGGTCCGCGGCACCGACCCGGACCTGCTGCGCGTGGCCCTGCACGGCCTGCTCACCCGGGGTTCCGTCGGCCTGCCGCTGGCGTGCCGGGGCATCGACGACGACACCGCCGAACGCGCGCTGGCCGCCGTCAACGGTGCCGACGACGCCGTGCGCCTGGCCGCCGACGACGACCACAAGGGGACCTGGCAGCACGCCCTGCACTCCCTGGTCGCCATGCCGGACGCGCACGGCCTGCCCACCGGCCGGGCGACCCGCCTGCTCTGGGAGTCCGGCGCGCTCGACTCCGACGCCGTAGCGACCAGACTCCACCGAGCCACCACCCAAGCCGCCGCCGCGACCGCCTTCGTGGCCGGCTTCCTCCGCGGCTCGGCGGCACTCCTGACCGCCGACCCCCGCCTCTTCGCGGTGGTGGACGACTGGCTGACTGACCTCACCGCCCCGGACTTCGAAGCCGCACTCCCCCTGCTGCGCCGAGCGGTCACCGAGTTCAGCCCGGCGGAACGCCGCATGCTCGGCGACCGCGCGAAGGGCACGACCCGGACGACCGCCGGCGCCACCACCTGGGACGCCCCCCTGGCCGCCCGCCTCACCACCCACGTCAGAGCCCTGCTCACCACCCCGCCCGCGAACATCACCCGATCGAGCGACATACAAGATCCGCGACCAACAGCCGACTCGCGCGTCCCGTAAACAAGGAGCGCGGGCAACGGCAGGGCACACCCCGGCAAGGAGCGCCGACCCCCCGATGACAGACGCCGCCCCAGACACAACCCCCGCCCGCACAGCCCCCGGCCCTGGTTCCGGCCACACAGCCACCGGCCCCGGCCCGAGCCCCGCGGCCACCGGCCCCGCAACCACCGGCGCCGGCCCGGGCCCCGGCCACACAGCCGCCCACCCCGGCCCCGGCCACACAGCCGCCCACCCCGGCCCCGGCCACACAGCCGCCCGCCCCGGTTCCGGCGACACAGCCACCAGCCCCGGCCCGAGCCCCGCAGCCACCGGCCCCGCAGCTACCGGCCCGGGTGACACCGAGCGCCTGCGCCGCTGGCGACTCCTCCTCGGCGGCGCGGCCGGCGACCTGGGTGCGCTGGACGAGGACGATCGCCGCCGCGACTCCGCGCTCACCGGCCTCTACGGCGGCGGGGCGCCGACCGACGCACCCGAGACCAACGGCAAGCGCAGCGCCGGCCTCGGCGGCTCGTCCCCGGTCCTGCACCGCTGGCTGGGCGACATCCGCACGTACTTCCCGACCTCGGTCGTGCAGGTCATGCAGAAGGACGCCGTCGACCGCCTCGGCCTGCGTCAGCTGCTGCTGGAACCGGAGCTGCTGAAGAGCGTCGAGCCGGACGTCAGCCTGGTCGGCACGCTGATCTCGCTGTCCGGCGCGATCCCCGCGAAGACCCGCGACACGGCCCGCGCGGTCGTGCGCAAGGTGGTCGAGGACATCGAGCGCCGGCTGGCCGAACGCCTGCTCAACGCCGTCCACGGCGCCATCGACCACGCCAAGCGCACCAACCGCCCGCGGCTGAGCGACGTCGACTGGGCCCGCACGATCCGCGCGAACCTCAAGCACTACCAACCGGACCAGCGCACGGTCGTCGTCCAGGACCTGAAGGGCAACACGCGCCGCAGCCGGGCCGCGTCGCTCAAGGACGTGATCCTGCTGGTCGACCAGTCGGGGTCGATGGCGGAGTCGGTGGTCTACTCGGCGGTGATGGGGGCGTCGTTGGCGTCGCTCAAGGCCGTCGACACCAAGCTGGTCGTGTTCGACACCGAGGTCGTCGACCTGACCGACGACCTCAAAGACCCGGTGGACCTGCTGTTCGCCACCCAGCTCGGCGGCGGCACGGACATCAACCGCGCGGTCGCGCACGGGCAGTCGCTGGTCCGGCGGCCGACCGACACCGTGCTCGTCCTGATCAGCGACCTGTACGAGGGCGGTGTGGCGCAGGAGCTCCAGCGCCGGGTGCGCGAGCTGGTGCAGAGCGGCGTGACGGTGGTCGTGCTGCTGGCCCTGTCCGACAGCGGCACGCCCGCCTACGACCACGAGCTGGCGGCGAAGCTGTCGGAGCTGGGCGCACCTTCGTTCGCCTGCACCCCGGACCGCTTCCCCGACCTGCTGGCCACCGCGCTGCGCAAGGAGGACGTCACCGCCTGGGCGGAGCGCAACGACATCGCCGTGGGCCGCTGACCGCGGTCAGCGGATCACCACCCGACCCAGCGTCACGAAGGGGGTTTCCGGCGTGAGCACGGCGGTGCGGCCCCGGTCGTCGGGACCGGCCAGCCACAGCTTGCCGGTGCGGCGGACGTCCTCGCGGGCGCGTTCGGGCATCTCGGGCAGCCGCAGGAAGGTCCGGTCCGAGCCCTCGGTCTCCAGGTACGCCTGCCGCCCGATCCGCGACCGGCCGGGCACGAACGACACGCTCACCGGGTGCCACGAGTAGTCCTCGGCCAGCCGCCGGACCTTGCGCCGGCACACGAAGTGGCGCAGGCCGGGCACGGCGAACTCGATGCACAGCGGGATCAGCACGAACACCCACTTCGAGCCGATCCACACCGACACCAGCCACAGGACGGCGAACGAGAGCAGCGCGAGTCCGATGAACCCGACCGCGCGCCGGTCGGCCCGCACGAGGCACCGCCGCGTCCACTCCTCGCCCACCACTGCTCCCACACAACCAGAAATAGCCTCTTCCAGCCGGGATAGCCGCTCAAATGATCATCGAAACCCGCGAGAGATTCCTCTCAACTCCTCCGGTCAACTCCTCCGGCGGCGGGGTCGGGCTGGCGGCATCGGGCCAGCGGGGCCGGACCGGCGAGGTCGGGCCGGCGGGGCCGGGCCGGCGGGGCCGGGCCAGCGGGGCCGGGCCGGCGAGGTCGGGCCAGCGGGGTTGGGCCGGCGGGGTCAGCGCCGCCGGACCTGGGCGGGGAAGAGTCGGGGGACGCCGCGGAAGGTCACCACCGTGTGGCCGGCGCGGTTCGGGTCCACCAGCCAGGCGCGGCGGTGGCGGCTGATGCGGCCCCGGGCCAGTGGTCCGGCGTTGATGTCCAGGACCATCGGGCGCTCGCCGTGCACGACCAGCAGCCCGTGCCGCCAGTGGACGCGCACGTACCGCCACTCGCGGTGGGCCAGGACGGGCGCGGCCGGGCGTCTGCGGCGCAACGCGGCTAACAGCACCACCGTCGAGAAAGCCAACAACACCATCGGCACGTCCGGCACGGGGGCCAGGAACACCAGCAGCAACTGCCCGACGAAGGCGAGCACGCCCGACACGACCCAGCCGAACGCCCGCCGGCTCGCGATCTCCAGGCAGTGCCGGGTCCACTCGTCGTCGAGCGCCGCCCCCTCGGTGGACGGCTTGTTCGGCACGACCACGGCCCACCTCCGCCACCGCCGCAGGCCACGACCGACGAGGCTACGACCTCCGGCCACTCCCCGTCTGCGGGCAACCACGAAGCGGGACATCCGTTCGTGGGACTTCCCCGGAGCCGTCACTCCAAGTTAGGCTGCCCTAAGTTGGGGAGGTGAACGGTGACCGACAACCGCCGACCGCCCGCGCCGCACCCCGCGGAGCGCGCGCGGACGATCGCCGCACGGGGTGGCCGCGCCGCGCTGCTGCCCTCGGACGGCACCGAGAACCGCGTGACACCGCTGCTGCACCACGTGCACGCGTGCGGTGACGCGACGATCCTGCTGCCGGACGACCACCCGCTCACCAAGGCCGCCGAGAGCGGTGAGATCACCGCGATGCTGGAGCTGGCCGACCACGCCGCCGTGCCGCTGCGCGAACCGGTGCGCGGGCTGCTGTGGGTGACCGGCTGGTTGCGCACGATGGACCCGTCCGATGCCCGCGCGGCGTGCCTGGAGGTCGCCGAGGAACGCCCCGACCCGCGCCTGCTCGACGTCGGGCACGGCGCGTCGGTGCTGCGGCTGGTCCCGGCGAGCCTGGTCGTGGCCGACGCCGAGGGCACCACCTCGCTGCGCCCGGAGCTGTTCGCGCAGGCCGACCCCGATCCGTTCCACCAGCAGGAGGACCACTGGCTGCGACACCTGGAGCTGTCGCACCGGGACGTCGTCGGCCTGCTCGGCCGGCACCTGCCCGAGGAGTTGCGCGGCGGGCACGTCCGGCCGCTGGGCCTGGACCGGTTCGGGTTGCGGCTGCGGGTGGAGACCGTCGACTCCGACCACGACGTGCGGATCGCGTTCTCCCGCCCGGTGGCCACCTCGGGCGAACTGGCGGTGGAGCTGCGCCGGCTGATGGGCTGCCCGTTCCTGGCGCAGCGCCGTTAACCTGCGCGGGTGATCCCGGAGGAACGCACCGCGCACAAGGTCGAGCTGCTGCTGGTCTTCGCCGTCACCCTCGGCCTGTCCGGGTTGCGGAGCCTGGTGCGGCTGCTGGACAGCCTGCTCCAGCCCAAGCCGCTCAACCAGCAGTCGGTCGCGATCAACGTGCCGCAGGCCCGGTTCGACCTGCTGGACCTGCTCGCGCAGCTGCTCGGCGTGGTGCAGCTCGCGGCGTGGGGCGGGCTCGGCGCGTACCTGCTGTGGCGCGGCGGCGTCGCCCTGGCCTCGCTCGGCCTGGACCGCACCCGGGTCGGCAAGGACTTCCTCGGCGGCGCAGCGCTGGCCGCCGTGATCGGCGTCCCGGGCCTGGTTTTCTACTTGGTCGCGTGGAACCTGGGCCTCAACCTCGCCGTGCTTCCGTCCACTTTGGACGAATCGTGGTGGCGCAGCGTGGTCCTGGTCCTCTCCGCCGCCGGCAACGCGTGGGCCGAAGAGGTCCTGGTCGTCGGCTACCTGCTGACGCGGCTGAAGCAGTTGGGCTTCCGGGACAACACCGCGCTGCTCGCCAGTGCCGTGCTGCGCGGCTCGTACCACCTGTACCAGGGGTTCGGCGGGTTCATCGGCAACGTCGTGATGGGCCTGGTGTTCGGCAAGGTGTGGCAGCGCACGAACCGGCTGTGGGTGCTGGTCATCGCCCACACGCTGCTCGACGTGGTTGCTTTCGTCGGGTACACAGCGCTGCGCGGCGTCGTCTCGTGGCTGCCGTAGATCACCCCACCGGCGTACGGCCGACTCCACCGCCAGGCTGACGCGCCACCACGCTCCCCCTTGCCAGCATGACCCTCGCCATCCGGCAACGAGGGGAGATCTCCACCGTGCGTTCGTCCACTGTGTACAGACGCGCGCTGGCGCTGACCGCGGGTCTCGCGGTCGCCGGCACGCTGCTCGCACCACCGGCAACGGCAGACACCACGACATCCGGCACCGCGCCCGCGGGTGCGAATGTCCGGATCACCATGCCGCCGCTGACCGGGCACTACCCGGTCGGCACCACCGATTTGCACCTGGTCGACGCCCGACCCGACCCGTGGGTGCCCGCCGAGCAGCGGGAGCTGATGGTCACCGTCACCTACCCGGCGCACCGCGACGGCGAGCGCGCCGCCTGGCTGTCGCCGACCGTTGCCGGTGCCATCGAGGAGATCGGTCCGGACCTGCTCGGTGTGCCGCCGGGTTCGGTGGACTGGGCCGCGACCGAGCGGCACACCCGCACCGGCGCGCGGGCGCTGCGCGGTGACTGGCCGGTCGTGCTGTTCTCGCACGGTTTCGGCGGGATGCGGGAGCTGAACGCGGGCCTCACCGACGACCTGGCCAGTCGCGGCTACGTCGTCGTGTCGATCTCGCACACGCACGAGGCGGGCGTGGTCGAGTTCCCCGGCGGGCGGGTCGTGCCCGGGTCGGTCGGCGACCCGGACCCCGCCGCGATGCGGACCGCGCTAGAGGCGCGGATCGCGGACTCGCGGTTCGTGCTGGACCAGCTCGAACGCGTCGAGCGCGGCGAGAACCCGGACGCCGAACACGACCCGCTGCCGCGTGGCCTGGCCGGTGCGCTGGACCTGTCCCGGGTCGGGATCTACGGGCACTCGTACGGCGGGTTCACCGCGGGCGAGACGATGTACCGGGACCGGCGGTTCGACGCGGGGATCAACGTCGACGGCGCCATGCGCTCCGACGAGCCCGGCGACGTGGTGAAGCACGGCCTGGACCGCCCGTTCATGCTGGTCGGCGCGGACTTCGAGGTGGACGGCAAGGTCGTCGCGCACTCGCACCAGGAGACCGAGTTCGACCCGACCTGGCACCAGTTCTGGCCCAACCAGCGGGGCTGGAAGCGGGACCTGCACTTCGACGGCGCCGCGCACCTGGGCTTCACGGACCTCCAGTTCGCCGTGCCGCAGCTGGGTGACCTGGTGCCGCCGGACAAGCGGCGCGACCTCATCGGCACCATCGACGCCGACCGGTCGATGGCCGCGCAGCGCGCCTACTTCGCCGGGTTCTTCGACCTGCACCTGAAGCACCGGGGCGGGTGGCTGTTCGACCACGGCCCGGTGCGCCACCCCGACACGCGCTTCATCGCCTGATCAGCGCGCCTATCGTGGTCGTATGTTGACTCTCGCCGACGAACTCGCGTTGTTGGCCTACGACGACGACGGCACGCGCCGGCTGGGCCAGCCCGCCCTCGGGTACGGCCTGGCCGGCGCCGTGCTGGTGGAACTCGCGATCGCGGGCCGGGTCGAGGTGGCGGACAAGAAGGTCGTGGTGGTGAGCACCGAGCGCATCGGCCACGACGTGCTGGACGACGCCCTGACCCGGATCGCCGACGACCCGCTGCGCAAGCCGAAGGCGTGGGTGGAGAAGCTCAGCAAGGGCCTGACCGACCGGGTGCTGGACGGCCTGGCCGACTCGGGCGTGCTGCGCCGCGAGCAGGACAAGGTGCTGCTGGTCTTCCCGCGCACCCGCTTCCCGTCGCCCGGTGGCGTCGAGCCGCCGCTGGAGACCGAAGTGCGGGCGCGGCTGGCGCAGGCGATCGTCACCGACGGCCCGGTGGACCCGCGCACGGCGGCGTTGTGCGCGCTGATCCGGGCGGTGCAGTTCGAGCGGACGGTGTTCACCGACCAGCCGCGCGACCTGGTGAAGCGGCGGTTGCAGGAGATCTCCGAAGGCGACTGGGCGGCGGACGCGACCCGCAAGGCGATCGACGAGGTGCAGGCGGCGGTGTCGGTGGTGCTGGTGGCCGCCATCGTGCCCGCGGCCACCAGCTGACGGGTCAGGCCACCAGCAGGAAACGGGCGGCCGTGTCGGTGGCCGCCGCGACCACCGCCGCGGCGGTCGCCGCCGAGTCGATCAGGGTCGGGTCGAGGTCGGCCACCTCCACGGCCGCGTTCTCCGCGATCCACCGCGACGGCTCGGCCAGCGCGCCCGCCAGGGCCTTCCAGCCCGCGACCTCGGCGGGCACACCGGTGGCTTCGGCGGCCAGCAGTTCACCCACCTCGCGCAACCCCATCGCCGCACCGCGCAGGACGCCGGCGGTCACCGCGCCCCGAACCGTCCGCACGGCCCCGCGCACGCGCTCCACGTCGGCGGCCGGCGCGCGGATGATCCCGGCGGCGGCCGGGGCGAGGATGACGCCCGCGGCGGCGGGGCTGGCCTCCGGGACCCGGACGTCCGGCAGGCCGATGACCGTGGTGTCGTGCTCGGTCACCACGACCTTCGCCGCCCGGCCGAGGTCGTCCTTGCCCACGTCGAGCATCAGCACGTCCGGGTCCAGGACGCGCCCGCCGACGACGGTGCTCAACCGGCTCAGCACGTCGACCCCGGCGGTCACCACGACCTTGCCGCCGAGCACCAGGTCGTTGAGCGCGCGGTCCGCGACCCGCTCGCACACCACCAGGAGCGGCTCGGTGTCGAGCGGGCGCGGCACCGCGGTCAGGCGGCCCTTGTGCAGCAAGACCCGCGGCGACTCCAGCACCGCTTCCCGGCGGGTGCGGTCGGTGATCGACTCCGGCGAGGCGTAGCCGCGGTCGAAGCGCAGGCCGCGGGTGATCTCGTAGTCCAGGCCGAACCGCCGGGTCGGCTCGACCAGCAGTGCGGCGCTGCGCCCGGTGGCCGCCATGACCTTGCCGACGACCTCACCGATGTCGGCGCTGCCCGAGGAGTCGGTGGCGAGCCGGGTGACGTCGGAGTTGTCCAGCGGGCGGGCGACCTGGGCGATCAGCTGGGCGGCGCGAGTGCCGGCCGCGCGGACGCCCCGCATGAGCCGTACGGGGTTGTGGCCGTCGCGCATGGCCTCCACCAGCCGCAGGATCGCTCCCTGTGCGACCGCGACCGCCGACGCGGCGCCGTCCCCGGCGGCCCGGTGCACGTCCTCGATCAGTTCGCGCACGTAGGACGCCCCGAGGGTGTCACGCGGGTCGTCCGGTTGGAACGCGCGGGCGATGGCGGCGGCGTCGGCCAGTTCGACCGGCACGCCCCGCACGAACAGCACCGACCGCCGGCCCAGCGGACCCAGCGTCCGGCACACGGGTTCGGCCGCCGCCCGGAACCCGCGCGCCACCAGCAGCTGCCCGGACGTGTAGGACGCCGAGCGCCGCACCACCGCCGGCACGGACCCGCCGGCCCGCGCCACCCGCAGCGGTGGACCGCCGGCCTGGGCGAAGAACTGCGGCGTCTGGTCGGGTCGCCGCCGCCGGACCTCGCGGTGGGCGTAGCCGAACAGCTCGTTGACGTCGATCCACCCGTCGCCGTCCAGGTCGGCCGCGCCGCTGGACAGGCCTTCGATGAGCACGTCGGTGAACAGCGAGGCCCGCGGTGCTTCCAGGGACAGGGTGTCCTGCTCGAACGCGTACTCGTAGGCGTTCGAGGCGGTCAGCACGACGTACCCCTGGGCGGTGTCGTCCAGGACGGTCGCCGAGGCGTCCTTGAAGCCCTCGACGAACGCGCCGCTGAAGCAGCAGTCCAGCACCAGGATGCGGCCGGCGGCCCGGCAGTCCTCCAGCTGCTCGTTGAGGAACGAGCGCGGGATGGCGGTGCCGGCGGGCCGGTCCTGGATCGTGTTGGCCGCCGCGAAGTACAGCCGCCGCGCGGGCGTGGTGAGGCCGTGGCACGAGAAGTACAGCAGGACCAGGTCGTCGGGGGTGCGGGAGGCCAGCACGTCCTCGACGGCGCGGCGGATCTCGTGGTCGGGCGCGTCGCGCAGGACCCGGACGCCCGCGAAGCCGCCGACGTCCGGGTCCTCCAGCAGCGCGGCGAGCCGCTCCACGTCCTGCGAGGGCGCGCGCAGCCGGCTCAGCCGGGCGTCCTCGTACTCGCCGGTGGCCACCAGCAGGGCGTAGCGGCCCACGTCAGGCGTCCGTCTTGCCGTGCTTCTCCAGGAACGTCTGGACGAGCGCCTTGTGCGTGGCCTTGTCGCCGCCCTGCACGGTGATCGTCTCGTCGCCGGACTTGATGGTGACCTTGCGGGCGCTGCCGCGCTGGACGAAGGCGGTGATGACGGACGCGACGGCGGCGGCCACCGCGGCGGGCAGCGCCCCGTTCACCACGAGTTCGGCGATGGCCATGCCGGTGCCCTTCGCCCCGTCGGGCAGCTGGGTCGGCGCGTGCCGGGCGTCCACGCGGGCGCCCCGGACCAGCTCCTCCAGCAGCAGGTTCGTCGCGGACGCCGCACTGCCCGGCGCGTCGATCGTCAAGTGGAACACGCGGATCCTCCCCGGTAGACCGTCGATCATCCCAGTCACCCCGATCATCGGGACAGGGCCAGTCCACGTCACAACGCAACGTTTCACGTTCACAACTGCCGGATTGCTTAACGAATCGCTGCATTGAGCCGTTCATACGATCGAGTTGCGCTGATCTAGGCCACTCAGAGCTGCACGTTTCGCTGTCGTCGGGTTACCCTCGCCTACGTGACTGCGCACATCACTCAGACGGAGTCCGTCGACGCCGCGCCGTTCCCGGCGCCGAGGGTGGACAGCGAGGTGGGCCCGCTGCGCACGGTGCTGCTGCACCGCCCGGGCCTGGAGCTCAAGCGGCTGACCCCGCGCAACAACGACCAGCTCCTGTTCGACGGCGTGCCGTGGGTGGACCGGGCGCAGGAGGAGCACGACGCGTTCGCCGAGGTGCTGCGCTCGCGCGGGGTCGAGGTGCTGCTGCTGGCGGACCTGCTGGTGGAGGCGCTGCACGACGACCGGGCGCGCATCGCGGGCATCCACAGCGCGGTCAACGAGCGGCGGCTGGGCATCGACCTGGCGGACGCGCTGCGGTCGCACCTGTCGTCGTGCGGTCCGGAGCAGCTCGCGACCGCGCTGATGACCGGCATGACGTTCGAGGAGCTGCCGGCGGCCGAGGGCGCGTCCCTGGTGCGCAAGATGCACCACCCGATCGACTTCGCGGTGGACCCGCTGCCGAACCTGCTGTTCACCCGCGACTCGTCGGTGTGGGTGGGTGACCGGGTGGCGATCACGTCCCTGGCGATGCCCGCGCGCGACCGGGAGACCGCGCTGACCGACCTCATCTACGCCTACCACTCGCGGTTCCGCCGCACGGGCCGCGCCTACGGGGCGCACTCGGCGCCGGTGGAGGGCGGTGACGTGCTCCTGCTCGCGCCGGGCGTGCTCGCGATCGGCGTGGGCGAGCGGACCACCCCGGCGGGCGCGGAGTCGTTCGCACGGTCGGCGCTGGCCGACGGCCTGGCGCACACCGTGCTGGCGGTGCCGATCACCCAGGAGCGGGCGACCATGCACCTGGACACCGTGTGCACGATGGTCGACCGGGACGCCGTGGTCATGTACCCGGCGGTGCGGGACAACCTGTTCGCCTACCCGGTGCGCTCGGACGGCAACGGTGGCGTGCTGGTGGACGACCGGCGGCCGTTCCTGGAGGCGGCGGCCGAGGCGATGGGCATCGAGCGGCTGCGCGTGATCGACACCGGCCTGGACCCGGTGACCGCCGAGCGCGAGCAGTGGGACGACGGCAACAACACGCTCGCGGTCGCGCCCGGTCTCGTGGTGGCGTATGAACGCAACGTCGAGACCAACGAGCGCCTGGAGGCGTCCGGGATCGAGGTGCTGCGGATCAGCGGGTCGGAGCTGGGCTCCGGTCGCGGTGGTCCCCGGTGCATGTCGTGCCCGATCGACCGCGCTCCGCTCGCCTAATTCTTCGGAAAGGGTTGCCTAATTTAGGCAACCCTTTCCAAACATTCATGAGCCTTACCTTGAATGCGGGAACAACCGATTTCCGTTAATCTCGTCCGCATGGCCCTCAACGTCAAGAAGATTCCCTCGCGCACGTCGAAGTTCCACGACCTGCTCCAGGCGCAGGTGCGCAACGAGTTCACCGCGTCCCAGCAGTACGTGGCCATCGCGGTGTGGTTCGACGACAACGACCTGCCCCGACTGGCCGCGCACTTCTACAAGCAGGCGCTGGAAGAGCGCAACCACGCGATGATGATCGTCCAGTACCTGATGGACAACGGCATCAAGGCCGCCATCCCGGGCGTGGACGAGGTCCGCAACGACTTCGGCACCGCCCGCGAGCCGGTCGAGCTGGCGCTCCAGCAGGAGAAGACCGTCACCGACCAGATCGTCGCGCTGGCGAAGGCCGCCCGGGACGAGGGCGACTACCTCGGCGAGCAGTTCCTCCAGTGGTTCCTCAAGGAGCAGGTCGAGGAGGTCGCGTCGATGAGCACCCTGCTCAACGTCGTGGACCGCGCCGACGGCAACCTGTTCCACGTGGAGACCTTCCTGGCCCGCGAGTCGGTCGGCGAGGACGCCGACCCGACCGCGCCCCGCGCCGCCGGCGGCAGCCTGTAACCACCACCGGGCCACTCCGCGCCGCTCCCGCTCCAGGGGGCGGCGCGGTGCCGTGTCCGGGGGCCGGAAAACCGCGGTGACAACCCGCCCGGGACCGTTACTTTCACCACATGGCGCAATTCGAGCGGACCACGGAACGGCTCACCCTGCGGCGGGTCCGGATGTCCGACCTGCCCGCCTTCGCCGCCCTGGAAAACGCGTTGCGCGCCGCCGAGAACCGCGCGCCGGCGGACGAAGCCGAGTCGGCGCGGTACCTCGGGCGCTTCACCGCCGTGTGGGAACGCGGCGACCTCGGCTACTGGGCGGTCGAACTCGACGGCCGCGTGGTCGGGTTCGGCGGCGTCCAACCCCACGGCGACGCGTGGAACCTCTACTACCGCGTCGACCCCGTCCTCCACGACCGCGGCATCGCCACCGAGGTGGCCCGGGAGGCGGTGCGCGCCGCCGCACAAGCCAGGCCGGACTGGACCGTCCGCTGCGAGACGCGCCCCTGGAACACGGCCGCCATCCGGGTCGCCGAACGCGCCGGCCTGACCCGCGTCGAGGACCACGACGGGTACGCGGTGCTCGAAGTTCACCCGGCCGAGCGAGGCTCTAGACGAAGCAGCCCCCGGTCCGGACACCCATGACGGTCAGCGTGTCACCCGCGTTGGCGAAGCCGAAGTAGTACCAGCGGCTCTCGGCCAACGGCAGTACGTACCCGTGGGGGTTCAGCGTGGCGGTCGGGTACAGCTCCCTCACCCGCTGCTGCGACTCGCCGAACCGCAAGCCCTCGGGTGTGCGGGCCCCGCCTTCCAACCGCAGGTCGACGGCCACACCGTCGTTGATCCCCACCCAGCCGGCGGCGCGCTTGAGCCCGTAGACGGGGCAGTTGGCCTGCGGCCAGTCGTCGAGCTGCTCGCCGACCTCGCCGGTGGCCCGCAGCTCCTCCAGCGTCATCCCGAGCTGCACCTTCCCCAGGCCGTTCGGGGTCAGCACCGGCACGTCGTCCACCACGACCGTGCGCGCCGGAGCGGCCGTGGTGGTGCTCGGCGCGGGCTGCGCGGACGTGCACCCGGCCACGACGACCGCCCCGATCGCCAGCACCACCAACGCCCTCATCAGCCACCCGATCCGCAGTCGTAGCCGATCTTCTCGATCCGCACGAAGGCCACCTTGCCCTCCACGAAGTCGAACACGTAGCCCCAGTCTGACCCCATCGCCACCGTCGCGCGGTCCCCGGTCACCACCAGGTCCGGGTACGGCCGCCGCAACTCCTCCACGGAGCTGCCGTAGCCGACCCCCGAAGGTGTCTTCGTGTGCGTGGGTGTCCTGATCGCCACCACCCCGTCGCGCCGCGACACCAGCACGTTGTAGCCGATGCCGTCCCCCTGGTGGACCAGGCACGGTCCGGCGTCCACCAGCGAGAACCCCTTGCCGACGACCTCAGCCGCCGTCATGCCCAGCCGCAACGGCCCGTGCGCGGGCGGTTCCAGGGCCTGCGGTCGGATCGTCGTGACCGGCCCGGCGCCCGGCTCGGACGCCACCCGCGTCGACAGGCCCTGTGCCGCCACGACCCCGCCCACCACGGCGGCCACCACCAGCGCGCCCGTCGCCACGGTCCGGGTCCGGCGCCGCCGCCGCGCGCCGCCCACGATCCGCGGCACCGCGTCGTCCCGTGCCGGCAGGTCGAGCCGTTCGTCGGAGAACAGCTCGCGCAAACGCTCGTCCAGCTCCACCGTGCTCACCCGCCTTCCCCGAGCTTGCTCCGCAAGGTCGCCATCGCCTTGCTGTTCTGGCTCTTGACCGTGCCCGGCGAGATGCCGAGGGCGTCGGCGATCTCGCGTTCGGACAGCCCCTCGTAGAACCGGAGCACCACCACGGCCCGCTGCCGCGGCGGCAGGTCGCGCAGGGCCTGCCACAGCGGCTCGTGCTCCAGGCGGTCGGTGGTCTCCGCGACGACGTCGGGGAGGTCGGCCACGAGGCGTTCCCGGCGCAGCCTGCGCCACACGCTGATGTGCGCGTTGGCCATGGCCCGCCGCGTGTAGGCCAGCGGGTCCACGTCCTTGCGCAGCACCGCGGCCCAGCGCGAGCCGACCTTCTCCAGCACGGTCTGGACCAGGTCGGCCGCGTCGTGCGGGTTGCCGGTCAGCGCGTGCCCGTAGCGCAGCAGACCCGGCAGGGCGGTCCGGACGAACTCCGCGAAGTCGACCCGGACGCCGGGCAGTACCGCCGTCACCTCGTTCCCCTTCCCGACGACCTCCCCATCGGGCGTCGACGGGTTCACGCGGTCGCGGGGCTCCCGGTTGCCCGCCGGAAGGTCACAGAACGGGCAACGGGCGGAACGAGCCGTCCGAGTCGGGGCTGAACTCGTGCACGGCGACCACGGCGTCGGTCGGGACCGGGCCGTAGACGTGCGGGAACCACGGCCCGGTCTCGTCGCCGTCGCCCGGTTCCCACAGCACCGGCAGGCCCTCGGGGTCGATCATCAGCAGCACGAGGTCGTTGCGGCCCCGGTACAGGCGGTTGGCGGGCAGGTGCACCGTGCCGGGGTCGGAGCAGTGCACGAACCCGTCCGGGTCGAGCGGGATGGCGCCGTCCTCCCGGGCGCGCGCCCACTCCTCGCGTGACGCGATCCGCAACAGCATCTATCCACAACCTCCTGTGGACAACCGGGGGAACGGGTGTGGACAACCTCAGCGCAGGGTGATCTGGCGACCGCGCAGGCCGTCCCGCGCCCGGCGCTCGGCCTCGGTCAGCGGCTCGGCGTCGAGGCTGGTCAGGGCGTCGTGCAAACGCTTGCCGAGAGCTTCGGCGGGGCCGGCCCACTCGCTGGAGTGCAGCTCCCGGTCGAGGTCCCACACCGGCACCAGCAGGCCGTGCGCCCGGAACGACCCCGCGTACCGGGAGCCCTCGCCCAGGTCCAGCTCGCCCCGCACCTGCAGCCGCGCGAGGGCCGCCAGCAGCTGCTCCTCGGGCTCGGGGCGGACCCAGCGCAGGTGCGCCTTGTCGCCCGCGTCGACCCAGTAGGCGGCGTGCACGCCGGGGGCGTCGACCCGCTCGGTCGGCAGGATCGCGGCGTTCGCGCGCTCCAGGGACAGGGCGACGTCACCGGTCGGCTCGTGGTCCGGCGGCATCCACCACGCGAAGTCCTTGTGCAGCTCGGGCGTGATGGTGGCGTCCACGTCGAGCAGGTCCTGCAGCCGGCCCGGGTTGCTGCCGTCGTCCACGCCGACCACGGGCAGCGCCTCGCCGGTCTCGGCGGTGAGCGCCCACTGGACCGCGCGGGCCAGGTCGCGGCTGAGGTCGCCGGAGCGGGTCTGCACCTGGAGGCCGACGAACGCGGTGCCGTCGGCGCGGACGAGGGCGGCGGCGGCCATCGGCAGCACGGACGCCAGCACGACCTCGCGCTCGGCGTCCTTCAGCGGCAGCTCCACCGTCGCGGAGGGCACGAACTCGCGCAGCGCGATCAGCTCGGTCTCGGCCGCGAGGCCCTGGAACGGCCGGGACACGATGACGTCCGCCGCGCCCCCCGCCGCGCCGTGGCACGCCTTGTAGCGCTTGCCCGACCCGCACGGGCAGGGCTGACGCGGGTTGACGCCGTCCGCCGGCTTGGTCTTCACGGCCGTCCGCTTCGCCACCGCCGCCTCCTCAAAGCTCCTCAGGGCTGGTCCGGCGTCAAGTTATCCCCCACGATCCCGCGCGTCCGCGCCGGGTTGTTGGTCGCGAGGAACCGCACGCCGCGGTCGACGCACAGGGCCACGTCCGCCGGGTCGTCCACCGTCCAGCAGTACGTGCCCGCGCCCCGATCGGGGTACCGCCGCAGGAGGTGCACGCCGGGACCGGCGTAGTCGGCGAAGGCGGGCAGCCGCCGCGGCCAGATCCGGTTGAGCAGCAGCACGGTCGGGACGTCCGGCGCGAGGGCTTTGAACCGCCGCACCGCCCACGGCGAGAACGACATCATCACGGCGTCCACCCGGTGCTTCGACAACACGTCGACAAGTCGCCGTTCCACCTCGCCGCCGAACCGGACGGGGTGTTTCGTCTCCACGAACAGGCGAACCCCGGAGTCGGCGACCAGGCCCAGCAGGTCCTCCAGGGTCAGCACCTCGGCGGGCTCGCCGCCCAGCCGGCTGCCGAAGTCGTGGCGGCGCAGCTGGTCCAGGGTCATCGTGCTGACGACGCCGCTGCCGCCGCTGGTGCGGTCGATCCGCCGGTCGTGCACGCACACCAGGTGGCCGTCGCGGGTCAGGCGGACGTCGCACTCGACGCCGTCCGCGCCCTGCGCGAGCGCCAACTCGTAGGCGGCGAGCGTGTGCTCGGGACGGGCGGCGGAGGCCCCGCGGTGGGCGACGACTTCGGGCGGCACAACGGGGAATGCTCCTGGTGGAGCACCGAACGGGTCAACTCGACTACCCCATGTCACAGCAACCTGAATGTTTGAAAGAACAACCACACACCAATGGACGCGAGCCCAGCTCAAGACCTACCGTCCGTGACCGTGGCACCCTTCGACCAGCACGATCCGGCGTTCATCGCCGATCCGTACCCCGTCTTCGCCGCGCTGCGCGCGGAGGGCGAGGTGCACTGGCACGAGGACATGGGCGTCGCGCTGGCCGTGTCGCACGCGGCGTCCTCGGCGGTGCTCAAGCACCGGTCGCTGGGCCGGATCTGGTCCGACGCCAAGCCCGTCGAGAACTTCGCCAGCTTCAACCTGCTGCACCGCAACTCGCTGCTGGAGAACGAACCGCCCACGCACGGCCGGCTGCGCCGCCTGGTCGCCGCGGCGTTCGGGCGCGGGCACGTCGAGCGGCTGCGGCCGTGGATCGCCGAGCTGGCCGACCGGCTGGTGGACGAGCTGTCCGCGCGGATCGCCGACGACGGCCACGCCGACCTGCTCGCCCACGTCGCCGCGCCGCTGCCGGTGGAGGTCATCGCCGAGCTGCTGGGCGTGCCCACCGCCGACCGGCCGCTGCTGCAGCCGTGGTCCAACGCGATCGTGAAGATGTACGAGTACGGCCTGCCGGCCGACAAGCAGGTCGCCGCCGAGCGCGCGGCCACCGAGTTCGTCGCCTACCTGCGCGACCTGGTCGCGCTGCGCCGGCGGTCCCCCGGCGACGACCTGGTGTCCGACCTGGTCGCCGTCACCGACACCGACGGCGCGAAGCTCACCGAGGACGAACTGGTGGCCACCGCGGTCCTGCTGCTCATGGCGGGCCACGAGGCGACGGTCAACGTCATCGGCAACGGCGTCAACGCCCTCATGACCCACCGGGGACAGTGGGAACGCCTCGTAGCGGATCAGTCCCTCCTCTCCACGGCGGTGGAGGAGCTGATCCGCTACGACTCCCCGCTCCAGCTGTTCGAGCGGACGGCCACCGAGCCGGTCGAGATCGCCGGGTACGCCGTCGAGCCCGGCACGAAGATCGCGGCCCTGCTCGGCGCCGCCGCCCGCGACCCGCTGGTGTTCCCGGACCCCGACGTGCTGGACGTGGGTCGGGAGCGCAACCCGCACCTGGGGTTCGGCATGGGCATCCACTACTGCCTCGGCGCCCCGCTGGCCCGCATCGAGGTGCAGGCCGCGCTGTCCGCGCTGGTCCGGAAGCTGCCCAAGGCCGAACCGGCCGCGCCGCCGCGCCGCCGCGCGGAGTTCGTGATCCGCGGCCTGCACGAACTGCCGCTCACGTCGGCCTAGTCGCTCTCCCGGTTCGGGTCACCAGCGGTCAGACGTCACGATCTCGACCAGCTGCTCCACGGTCAGCGGCGGCTGGTCGGCGGTCAGGCCGCCCATGCCCTTCGGGTTCTGCCGGTTGCTGACGTGGATGGTGATCGACAGGCCGTCGGCGCGGATGAGGTGGGCCAGGTGCGTGACGCCCCCGCCTTCGAGCTGGGTCCGGTCGGTGGCCAGCGTCGAGCCGTCGGGCAGGGTGCGGGTGGCGCAGTCCGGCGAGCCCACGTCGCACTGGGCCGGCTGCGTGGGATCGGCACCGGGGTAGACGACGAGGTCGTAGCCGCCCGTGACGCCGCCCGCGGTCAGCTGGCCGACCAGAGCCGCTCCCAACGGCTCGCCCTTGCCGAGCGGGACGTCGGTCTGCCGGGGCACGTTCGGCGGGGGCGGGGGCACGGTGTTCCGGTACGCGCCGGGGCCGCTCTCGGTGACGGTGAAGGTGGCGGTGCCGCCGAGGATCGCCTTGAAGCGCTCGGCCAGCTCCCCGGGCGTGCCGGGCGGGGTCTTCGCGGTGGTGGTCGTGGTCGGTGCCACCGTGGTGGTCGTGCCTTGTGCCGCGACCCCCTGCTGGGTGGCGGGGCCGTCCGGCACCAGCAGGGCGGTCGCGGTGGCCAGCCCGGCGATGACCGCGGCGGCGACCGCGAGGGGCACCAGGCGCGACTTGGACCGGGCAGGGACGTCCGGCGGCAGGCCGGCGGTCACGACGTCGGCACGCCGCTCCAGCTCGCCGAACGCGTCGTTCAGGGCACGCAGGTCGCTCATCTCGTCTCCTGGTAGGCGTGGGGGTTGGCGGTCAGGTCGACCCGCAGGCTCGCGAGCGCCCGCGAGATCTGGCTGCGCACGGTGGTCACCCGGCAGCCCAGTTCGGCGGCGATCTCGGCGTCGGGCAACCCGGCGTAGTACCGGAGGACGACAGCCGCCCGCTGCCGACGCGGGAGGTTCGCCAGCCGCCGGATCATGGCGTCCCGCTCGGCACGCTCGTCGGCCCCGTCACCGTGGCCGACGTCCTCCAGTTCGGCACGGGGCGAGGTGCGAGCGAGCCGACGACGCCACGACAGGTACTCGTTGACCACCATGCGCCGCACGTAGGCGTGCGGTTCGTCCAACCGGGAGATCCGCTCCCACCGCTCGAACGCCCGCCCGAGGACGTCACTCACGAGATCCTCGGCCAGCCACGCCTGGCAGGTCAGCACGGTGGCGAACCGCATCAACGCCGGCCGCCGCCGTTCGACGTACTCACCGAACTCCATCGGCACACTCCCGACTCGTGATCACGCCCCTCAACGCGGCAACCACCGGAACCGTTGCACGGCCGGTGAAAATCCGTGAGGGCGAGCGAGACGAGGGTGGAGCGGTCGCCGGGAAAGGGCAGGCGGCGCGGGCAAGCAGCGGCGGACGCGCGGGGGCGGGCGCGCGGGGCGGGCGCGCGAGGGCGGGCGCGAGGGCGCGGGCGCGCGAGGGCGGGCGCGCGGGCGCGGGCGCGCCAGGGCGGGCAAGGCGGCTGCGTGGGTGGGCAGACAAGCGCGGGCGCAGGCAAGGCGGCTGCGTGGGTGGGCAGGCAAGCGCGGGTGCGGGCGGGCGGCAGGCAAGCGCGGGCCCGGGCGGTAGCGCGGGACGGGCGCGGCGTAGCCAAGCACGGGCCGGCGCGGGCGGCACCGGGCGCAGGCGGGGGCAGGCGGAGGCGGGGGCGGGCAAGCGCGGGCGGCAGCGGTGCGGGTGAGGCGGCGCAGCACAGCGCGAGACGGGCGGCGCGGCACAGCGCGCGGCACGGGCGTTCTGGGCGGCGCGTGGCGCGGGAGTGTGGGTGGGAAGCGCGGTCAGAGGTGGCGCGAGGTGGGCGGGCGCGGGTAGGTCACGCGCGGGTGGTGGTGGTGGTGGTGGTGTGGGGTGGCCTCCGGCCCCCGGTTCCATGGTCGCACGGGGGACCGACAGTTCACTGCGGCGCGCGGCCGGAAGAGTTGTGGCGCGCGGCCGGAGGAGGTGTGGCGCGGGGGTGGCTAGTGGCGCTTGTAGGGCTTCGGGAGTTTGAAGCCGCGCTCTGCCAACACCGTGCGCAGGCGGTCGGGGTAGTCGGTGATGAGGCCGTCCACGCCGTCGTCGATGAGCTTGTTCATGGTGGCCGGGTCGTTGATCGTCCACGGCACCACCTTCAGGCCGTGGGCGTGGGCCTCGTCGACCAGCGCCTTCGTCGTGAAGGGCACGTAGTTCGGGTCGCCGACCTTGCCGTTCTGCGGGTTGCCGTGCACCGGGGACAGGGCCGAGGCGCCGAAGGACTTCACGGCCTTCACCACGCTGCCGCCGAAGTCCGCCAGGTCCAGGCCGCCGGTCCACGGTGAGCCCGGGCGCAGGAACTCCGGTTGGGTCAGGGCCACCAGGGGCAGGCCGGGTTCCGCCTTGCGCCACAACATGAGCGTGCCCCAGTCGAACGACTGGATGGTGACGTTGCGGTAGAAGCCCGACTTCCGGACCTCGCGTGCGGTCACCTCCACGAACTGCTCGCGGGGGGCGGTCTCGTGCGGGGCGGCGGCTTCGACCTTCGTCTCGATGTTGAACTTCACCTGGAACGCCCGGTACTCCCTCGCCAGGGCGAAGACCTCGGCCAGCGTCGGCATCTTCGCGCCCGGCGACAGCTCCTGGTCCGGGTACTGCGGCCACCGGCGCGACCCGCAGTCCAGCGTGCGGACCTGCGCGAAGGTCAGGTCCTTCACGTACTTGCCCGCGTACGGGAACGCCGGGTCGCCGGGGAACGCCGGTGCCGTGTCGACGCACTTGTTCGGGTTGGTCTTGCGGTCGTGCGTGACGACCTCGCGGCCGTCCTTGGTGATCTGGACGTCCAACTCCAGCGTGGTGACACCGAGTTCGAGCGCCTTCGCGAACGCCGCCAACGTGCTCTCGACGGTCAGCCCGATCCCGCCCCGGTGCGCCTGGAGGTCGAACTTCCGGTGCCCCTCCGCGCTCGCGACCCCGGGAACCACCAAAGCCAGGACGACCGCCACCACGAGTGCCCGCACGACTGACCGCATGCGAACCACCGTGGCACGGTGCCGCTGGGCACACCAAAGGCCGTTCGGGGAAAGGTGTTTGAACAACAGCAGAACAAGCCTTCAGGCACGTGTGGAGCGCAGGAAGCGCGCCCAGTGCGCCGCCGGGAAGGTGAGCGGTGTGGCTGTGGGGTTCTTGGAATCGCGCACGCCCACGATCACGCCTGCGTGCGCGACCTCCACGCAGTTGGCGTTGGTCGCGGCGGTGCTGCGGGTGCTCTTGCGCCACACCGCACCGGAAAAGTCCACTGTGGACATAGCCTGCCTCACTCCGTCAGGAGGCGCTGGACCAGGGCCACCGACTCGTCCAGGCCCAGCGCCTGCGTGGTCAGGTGCTCGAACGCGAGTCTGGCCTCGATCGTCACGCCTTCGTCCTCCAGGTGCAGCGCGCCGAACGGGTGTTCCACGTACAGCACCGGCGGGTCGGCCGGGTCGGGGAAGCTCAGCAGCGCGAAGCCGCCGCCCATCGCGGCGTGCGCACCGCACTCGTGGGCCAGCACGCGGAAGCTCACGTTCGGCAGTTCGGCCACCTCCAGCAGGTGTTCCAGCTGCGCGCGCATGACCTCCCGCCCGCCGAGGCCCTTGCGCAGGGCGGCCTCGTCGACGATCGCCTCCAGCTTGAGCAGGTGGTCGGGGTCGGTCAGCCGCTGCTGCCGCACCTGCCGCGCCCGGACGTTGCGCTCGTCCTGCTCCCGGTCGCCGGGGAACGGGCGGGCGGCGCACAGCGCCCGGGTGTAGTCGGCGGTCTGGAGCAGGCCGGGGATCAGCAGCAGCGACACGTCCCGGACCTCGGCGGCCTCGGTCTCGATGTCGATGTAGCCCTGGTCCTCGACCCCCAGCGCCGTCCACCACCCGCGTTCGCGGGCGCGCAGCGCCTCCAGCACGATGTCCGGGTCGTAGTGCTCGTAGAGGTCCATCATGGACTTGACCAGGTGCGGGTCGACCAGTGCCTCTCCCTTCTCGATGCGGTGGAGCGCGGACTTGGTCTTGAACAGGGCCTCGGCGGCGCCGTCCAGGGTCAGGCGGGCGTCGGCGCGCATCCGGGCCAGCTTCCGACCCAGTCTGCGCCTGCGAAACGGTGGTTGCGTACTCACAACATCGAGTATGCCGGCGTGATCGTCCGAAAACTTCACCGCAACGGGTGTATTTCGGCAGGTCACCGCCCGGTGCAACAGAAACGGGCCCGGACGCGTACAGGTAAGTGCCGGGGTGTGTCACGACAGGAACGGGGTCGGTGTTGGACGAAGGGGCGTCCTTCGACGAGTTCGTCCACGAGCACCAGCAGGGGCTGGTCCGGTACGCGGCGCTGCTGTCCGGCAGCCGGGCCGAGGCCGAGGACCTGGTGCAGGACGTGCTGGTGCGGGTCTACCAGCGGTGGGGTTCGCTGGACGGTCCGGTGTACGCGTACGTCCGGCGGGCGGTCACCAACGAGTACCTGTCGTGGCGGCGGCGCTGGAGCACGCGGAACATCCGGCCGGCGGGCGACGACCTGCCCGACCGCGCCCACCACGACCCGCCCTACCGCGAGCGCGACGAACGGCTGTGGCGGCTGCTCCAGGGCCTGCCCCGGCAGCAGCGCGCGGCCGTCGTGCTGCGGTACTACGAGGACCTCGCCGACGCGGAGATCGCCGAGGTGCTCGGGTGCCGGCTGCCGACCGTCCGCGCGCACGTCAGCCGCGGCCTGTCGGCACTGAGGTCGGCGCTGCCGGAACACGCGTGGAGGGGCCATGACTGACACCGAGGACGAGCTGCGCCGCCTGCTCGCCGCGCGCGCCGACCGGGTCCACTCGCACCTCACCGGTCCGGCGATCCGGGCCCGCGCCACCGCCCGCCCGAGGACCCTGCGCCGCCTGGCGCCGCTGGTGTCGGCGGTGGCGGTGGTGCTCGCGGTGGTCACGGCGAGCCTGCTGTTGGCCCGCGGTCCGGGTGGTCCCGGCGAGGACCGCCCGGCGACGACCGTGCCCGCCGGCGGCGACCCGCGCCCGACCGTCACGACCACGACGCCGGACCGGCCCACCACGTCCCCGCCCCTGACGACGGAGTGGAGCACGACCAGGCCGAACCTCACCACCACCTGGCCGACGATCACCACGACCCGGTGAGGTGCAACGGATTCGGGTCGGGACGCATGGAGATCACGTGGGCAGGAGGGCCCACCCGCACGAGGAGGACTCCATGCGCTTCACCCTGCGTTCCCGCCGGACCGCGGCAGCCGCCGCGCTGTCGCTCGGGGTCGTGGCCGCCGGGGGCGTGACCTGGACGGCGCTCGCTTCGGGGTCGCCGGAGGACGTCGTGATCAGCACCACGACCCGCCCGACGACCACCACGAGCCCGGGAACCACGTCGACGATCACCACCAGCCCGGCCCAGGTCACCACGACCCGCCCGGACCGCCCGACGACCGCGTGGCCGACCCCCACGGACCGGCCCACGACCTCGCCGGACTGGACGACCACCCACCTGCCGACGACCTCGCCGCAGTGGCCCACCACGACCCGGATCGAGGAGCCCACCACCTGGCCGCCGGTGACCGCCACGACCACCCGGTGACACGCCCGCTGGGGCCGGCTCCGGCCGGCCCTAGCGCGGTGAGGCGTGCGAGCGGACGGTCCGCAGCTCGGGCGCGGGCGCGTCGCGCAGCTCCACCACCCGCAGCCGGCGCAGCGTCGAGGCCTCGACCGGCAGCAACAACGACGTGATCCGGCGCACCAGGACCATCGTCAGCACGATCACGGCGGTGGCCAGCAAGTCCGACACCGCGTGCAGCAGCACGCCGTCGGCCAGCGCCTGCACGCTGGTCCGGAACGACCACGCCACGGTGACCGCCGCCCACAGCCCGGCGGCGGCCCACAGGCCCCACCACCAGCGCACCAGGCGCGACGGAGACGGTCGTGCGGTCGCAGGCAGCCGCAGCGCCGCGTGCTCCAGCTCCGCCGCGATCGACCCGGCCATCACCAGGTTCAACCCCGGCACCAGCAGGCCCACCAGGACCTCGGCGTCCGACCGGGACGGCCCGTACCCGGCGGCCGACGCGGCGGCGAGCCGCGCCCGGCGCAACCACAGGTACCCGAACACCACCGCGCCCACGACCGCCGCCAGCGCCAGGGTGGACGCCGAGCGCACCATCGCGTCGGACACGTCGACCGCGGTGGGCGACAACGCCCCGTACCGGCTCTGCAACAGCAGCACGTACCGCCAGATCTCGCTGCCCGCCGCCCACAGCGTGGTCAGCGCGGCGAGCCCGAGCACGCGGAACGCGGTGCGCGCCAGCCGCTGCACCTGCGCCACGGAGTCCTCGGCGGCCTCGCCCGCCACGGACGTGGGCCAGCGCCACGCCAGCAGCGGGAACCCCCACCGCGGCGGCACCGGGTAGGACGGCGGACCGGCGTACGGGCGCGGCGGGGCGGCCAGCCGACGGTGCGGGTAGGCCCCGGGCGGCGGGCTCGCCACCCAGTCCACGCGCATCGGCTGGAACGCCACGTCAGATGACCTCCGGCTCCGCGCCGGCCTTCTCGCTCACCAGCGGGCGGCCCTGCGCGGCCCACACCTGCATGCCGCCGTCGACGTTGGTGGCGTCCCACCC
Source organism: Saccharothrix variisporea (assembly GCF_003634995.1). Taxonomy (GTDB): domain Bacteria; phylum Actinomycetota; class Actinomycetes; order Mycobacteriales; family Pseudonocardiaceae; genus Actinosynnema; species Actinosynnema variisporeum. The sequence goes on from NZ_RBXR01000001.1 coordinate 5,183,867, forward strand.
GTTGGCGTTGAGGTACTGGGTGACCCGCGCCGACCGCCCACCCGCGCGGCACACCACGAGCAGCTCGGCGTCGGCGGGCAGCTCGCCCAACCGGCCCGCGAGCTCGCTCATCGGGATGTGCAGCGCGCCCGGGGCGTGCCCGGCTTCCCACTCGTCGGCTTCACGCACGTCGAGCAGCACCTTGCCCTCCGGCAGCTCGGCCGGCACGGACGACACTTCAACGCTGGGGATCACGCCGACCATGCTGCCATGCGCGTGGTAAACGCGGGATAAGCGGCGGGGCCACCCCCGCACGACGGCGGAGGCGGCCCCACAGGCGGACGACCGAGGGCCGCCCGTCATCCGGCTCAGTGCGAGATGGCCTTCTCCGCACCCACACCGGTGAGCGCGCGGACCTCCATCTCGGCGTACTTCGCCTTGTCGTCCTCCTTGGACAGCACGGTGCCCAGCCAGCCGAGGATGAACGCGACCGGGATCGACACGATGCCGGGGTTGGACAGCGGGAACACGTCGAAGTCGGCCTTGGGGAACATCGCCTTGGCGTTGCCGGACACCGCCGGCGACAGCACGATCAGCGTGATCGTCACCGCGAGGCCGCCGTAGATGCTCCACAGCGCGCCGGAGGTGTTGAACCGCTTCCAGAACAGCGAGTACAGGATGGTCGGCAGGTTCGCCGACGCGGCCACGGCGAACGCCAGGGCCACCAGGAACGCGATGTTCTGGCCGTTGGCCGCGATGCCGCCGAGGATCGACACGATGCCGATGACGATGGCGGTGATGCGGGCGACCTTGACCTCGTTCGCCTTGTCCTCCGCCGCGCCCTTCTTGATGATGTTGGCGTAGATGTCGTGCGCGAAGGACGCCGACGCGGTGATGGTCAGACCGGCCACCACGGCGAGGATCGTCGCGAACGCCACCGCCGCGATCAGGCCGAGCAGCAGCGGGCCGCCCAGCGCCTCGGCCAGCAGCGGGGCCGCCGAGTTGGCGCCGCCGGGCGCGCCGGCGATCTTGTCCGGACCCACCAGGGCCGCCGCGCCGTAGCCCAGGACCAGCGTGAACAGGTAGAACAGGCCGATCAGCCAGATCGCCCAGACCACCGAGCGGCGGGCTTCCTTGGCCGTGGGCACGGTGTAGAAGCGCATCAGGATGTGCGGCAGGCCGGCGGTGCCCAGCACCAGCGCGAGCGCCAGGGACAGGAAGTCCAGCTTGGACGTGCCGGTCTTGCCGTACTGGAGGCCGGGGCCGAGCAGCTTCTCGCCGGCCTTGGGGGCGTTCTCGACGGCCGCGCCGAGCAGGCCGGACAGGTTGAGCCCGTACTTGCCGAGCACCCACAGCGTCATGACGCCCGCGCCGATGATCAGCAGGACGGCCTTGATGATCTGCACCCAGGTGGTGCCCTTCATGCCGCCGATGAGCACGTAGGCGATCATCAGCGCGCCGACGACGGCGATGACGATGGCCTGGCCGCCCTTGCCGGTGATGCCCAGCAGCAGCGCCACGAGGCCGCCCGCGCCGGCCATCTGCGCCAGCAGGTAGAAGAACGACACCGCCATGGTGGACGTGGCCGCCGCCGCGCGGACCGGGCGCTGGCGCATCCGGAAGCTCAGGACGTCGCCCATCGTGTACTTGCCGGTGTTGCGCAGCAGTTCGGCGACCAGCAGCAGCGCGACCAGCCAGGCGACGAGGAACCCGATCGAGTACAGGAACCCGTCGTAGCCGTTGACCGCGATGGCGCCGGCGATGCCCAGGAAGGACGCGGCGGACAGGTAGTCGCCCGCGATCGCGATGCCGTTCTGGGGACCGGTGAACGCGCGGCCGGCGGCGAGGTAGTCGGCGGCGGTCTTGGTGTTGCGGCTGGCGCGGACCACCACGAACAGCGTGGCGATGACGAAGACGCCGAAGATGCCGATGTTGAGCAGGGCGTTGGAGTTGTTCACGCCTTACCCCCTTCGAGCTGGTCGCGGATGGCCTCCGCGCGGGGGTCGAGGTTCTTGTTGGCGTGGCGCACGTACAGCGTGGTGATGGCGAACGTGGACACGAACTGGAGCAAGCCCAGGATGAGACCCACGTTGATGTTGCCGACCACCTTCAACGACATGAAATCGTGCGCGTAGTCGGCGAGGAGGACGTACAGCACGTACCAGGCCAGGAAGAGGCCGGCCATGGGGAACACGAAGGTGCGCAGCCTGCGGCGCAGCTCCTTGAAGTCCGGGCTGTCCTGCACGGCGACCCAATCGTGGGACGCTCCAGCGGGGGTGGCGCCCCCTGAAGCGTTTTCAGTGGTGCTCACGTTCCCCTCCTCGCACTTGTCGGCGGTGTGAACGGCACGTAACCCCTCCTGGTGCGTTCCTGATACGCGCTGCACCGTAGGGAGACGTGGGTCACGCCTGAAAGACCCCGGACGTGGACTTGCGCTCAACAGTCGAGTGATGCGATGAGCGGTAGGGATGCTGAGACGAAGTGCCGTTCGGGTGACGAACCTCACCGATAACCGGATAGGTGGGTTTAACTTCACCCGATCGAGACCTTTTCCTCTCTATGTGTGATCAGCCCGTGCCGCCGAACGGGCGCGTGAGCACCCGACCGAGGGCACCCGCGCACAACACGAACCCCACGGCCGCCGCACAGGCCCAGCCGGTCCCCGTGGCGAAGAACACACCGCCCAGGACCACCACGCCCAGTGAACCACCCAACTGTTGCGCCGTGTTGATCAACCCCGAAGCCGCGCCCACCTCCGCCGGCCCGACCAGGTCCAGCGCGGCGGTGAAGAACGGCGCGGTGAACGCCCCCGCCCCCAGCCCGCACAGCGCCAGCGCCACCGGCAGCGGACCGGCCGCCACCAGCACCAACCCCGCCGTCAACACGCCCAGGCCCCACCCGACGACCCGCGTGCCGAAGCGCGGCACCAACCACGCCCCGGCGGCCCACGACGCCAGCGCCAACCCGCCCGACCACGGCAGCAGCGCCACGGCGGCGGTCAGCACGTCGGTGTCCAGCCCCAGCACCACCACCAGCGGCAACCCCGCCACCACCGCGAAGAACGCCGCCACGCAGCCCAGCGCCGCCAGGAACCGCGATCGGACGGCCAGCCGCAGCACCGGTGCCGGCCGACCGTCCACCCGGTCCTCCACCAGCCACGGCACCGCCGCCAGCACGGCCAGCCCCAGCGGCACGTTGACCAGGAACGCCGCCCGCCACGACCACGCCGCCGTCACCAGCCCGCCCAGCACCGGCCCGCCGACCGCCGCCAGCCCCATCACCGGCCCGATCGCGCCGAGCGCCCGTGCCCGCTCGCCGCCGGAGAACATGGCCCTGATCAGCCCCAACGTCTGCGGCACCACCAGCGCGGCGGACGCGCCCTGCACGACCCGCCACGCGATCAGCGCGTCCGCCGACCACGCCGCCGCGCACCCCAGCGAGGCGAGGGTGAACACCGCGATCCCGAGCCGGAACACCCGCCGCCGCCCGTGGACGTCCCCCAGCCGCCCGCCGGCCACCAGCAGCAGGGCGAACGGCAGCGTGAACGCGACCGCGAACCACTGCACGTCCGAGTCGGGTCCGGGCAGGTCGGCGTGCACGACGGGCGCGGCGACCTGGGTGATCGTCGCATCGAGCAGGTTCATCGCCTCGGCGGTGAGCAGCGCGGCGAGCCCGGCCCACCGGTACTTGGTCTCCATGCCGCAGACCGTCCCCGAACGGCCCAACCCGTTCCACCCACCGGAGTGGATCTGAAGAAATCTTCCACAACCTCCCGCTAGAGTGCGGATTTGTGCTGGACGACCTGGACCGCGCCCTGGTGCACGCGCTGCACGTCAACGGCCGCGCCCCGTTCAACTGGATCGCCGCGGTGCTCGGCGTGTCCACGCAGACGGTCATCCGCCGCTACCGCAGGCTGCGCGCCGAAGCGGGGCTGCGGGTGGTCGGCCTGCCCGACCCGGCCCGGACCGGCGAGACCCGGTGGCTCACCCGCGTGACCGCGAGCCCCGCGACCGCCCGTGACATCGCCGAGTCGCTGGCCCGGCGCGAGGACACGTCGTGGGTCAAGCTCGCGTCCGGCGGCACCGAGATCTTCACGGTGGTCACCGGCGATTCGCTGCTGCTCCAGGACATCCCGCGCGCGGCGAGCATCACGGCCGTGTCCGCGCACCTGGTCCTGCACACCTACCTGGGCGGCCCGACGGCGTGGCACGGCCGCGCGAAAGCCCTGACCCCGGAGCAGATCGCCGCGCTGTCCCCGCCGCGCACGGAGGACGAAAACCGTTCCCCGGCCGACACCGACGCCCCGCTGCTCGCCGCGCTCAAGAAGGACGGCCGCATCGGTCAGGCCGCGCTCGCCGAAGCCACCGGGTGGTCACCGGTCACCGTCGCCCGGCGGCTCAACGCCCTCCAGGCCGCCGGCGCGATCTTCTTCGACGTCCAGGTCGACGCCCGGCTGTTCGGCGCGACCACGCACGCGATGCTGTGGATGTCCGTCGCACCCGCGCACCTCGACGCCGTGGCCAAGACCCTCGCCAAGCACGAAGAACTGGCGTTCGTCGCCGCCACCACCGGCCCGACCAACCTGTGCGCGCAAGCCCTGTGCCCGACCCCGGCCGCCCTGCACAAGTACCTGACGGAACAACTCGGGACGCTGGAGCACGTGCACGCCATCGAGACGTCCCCGGTGCTGCGGACCGTCAAAGCCCTCGATTGACTTCCGCGCGCTTCTCGTCCTCCGCCGGTCCGAAGCGCTGCACGTCCCGGTCGCGCATGAACCCCAGCGGGTCGGGGGCGTGCAGGCGCAGCAGGATCTGGTTCACGTCGTCCGGCCGCCGGCGCCCGGTCAGCTTGCTGATCATGACCATGGTCAGGAACGCCGCCGGCACCGTCACCAGCGCCGGCTGCGAGGACAGCGCGGGCGGCACCCAACCCGACAGCGTGCTCACCACGTTCACCGCCAGCGCCGTCAGCACCAGCCCGCCGCCGACCAGCATGCCCGCCATCGCGCCCACCCAGGTCAGGCCGCGCCACCAGATGCCCAGCAGCAGCAACGGGCAGAACGTCGAGGCCGCCAGCGCGAACGACATCGCCACGGTCAGCGACGCGTCACCGCGCGGCAGCAGCAGCGCCAAGCCGATCGCCACCGCGCCGGTCAGCACCGTCGCCCACCGGAAGTCGCGCACCTTGCCGGGCAGGATGTCGGTGGACACCACGCCCGCCACGCTCACCACGAGCCCCGACGACGTGGACAGGAACGCCGCGAACGCCCCCGCCGCCACGACCGCGCCGAGCACCTGACCCAGCAGGTTCGGCTGCATCGTCTCGGGCAGCAGGAGCACCGCCGCGTCGGTCTTGCCGGTCACCAGCAGCTGCGGCAGGTACTGGCGGGAGATCACCCCCAGCACCGTCGGGAACAGGTAGAACAGCCCCAGCAGGTACATCACGTGCAGCGCCGTGCGGCGGGCGGCCCGGCCGTCGGGGTTGGTGTAGAAGCGGACCAGCACGTGCGGCAGGCCCATGGTGCCCAGGAACGTGGCGAAGATCAGCGAGTAGGTCTCGAACAGCCCGCCCAGGCCACCGGTCTGCGGCCGGAGCCACTGCTCGTTGCCGGTCGGCGAGCCCTCCACGACCGGGACCGGCGAGCCCTTCGCGAAGCGCAGCTCGGTGTGCTTGCCGAGCGTGTAGGTGCCGACGTCCCAGTAGGCGTGGCCGTTGGCGGGCGCGCCGTTGACCGTGCCGGTCACGGTCAGCTCCATCGGCTCCGCGACCCGCACCCGCACCTGCTCGGCGGTGGTCACCTCGACGTCCTGGTGGAACCGCAGCACCCCGCCCTCGTCCACGCCCTGCGCCCCGTTGCCCGGACCCGCCAGGAACACCGTGAACAGCACGAACGTGGGCGCGGCGATGGCGAACAGCTTGCCCCAGTACTGGAAGGCCTGCACCAGCGTGATCGCGCGCATCCCGCCGCCCAGGACGTTCACCGCGACGATCACGGTCACCGCCACCGCGCCCAGCCACGCGGGCAGCCCGGTGATCGTGTTCAGCGTCAACCCGGCGGACTGCAGCTGCGGCACCAGGTACAGCACGCCGATGCAGATCACGAAGAACGTGCAGAACCGGCGCAGGTTCGTCGACCCCAGCCGCGCCTCGGCGAAGTCCGGCAGCGTGTACGCGCCCGACCGGCGCAGCGGGGCGGCGACGAACAGCATCATCGCGAGGTAGCCCGCGGTGAAGCCGATCGGGTACCACAGCGCGTCGATGCCGTCCTTGAGCACCAAGCCCGCCACGCCCAGGAACGACGCCGCCGACAGGTACTCGCCGGAGATCGCGGCGGCGTTGCGGGTCGCCGGGATGGCCCGCCGGGCGACCAGGAAGTCCGGTGTCGTGTTGGCGCGTCGGGAACCCACGTAGCCCAGCAGGAAGGTCAGCGCCGCGACGACGACGACCAGCCCGAGGCTCCACAGGTTCCCGATCACCGGTCCACCGAGTTGACGAAGTCGTGCTCGTGGCTCTCGGCGAGTCTCCGGTAGGCGTAGCCCACCCCGTACAGCAGCGGGAACGGCAGCAGGCCCAGCAGCAGCCACGGCAGCCGCACGCCCAGCAGCTCGACGGCGGAGAGCCCCGGCAGCAGGTAGAACAGCACGGGCAGGGACGCCAGCAGCAGCAGCGTGCCGCCGCCGAGCAGGAACGCGGCCTTGAGCTGCTGCTTGATCAGGTCGCGGATCAGCTTCTCGCCGACGCTGGTCTGCTCCTCCAGCTCGATGATCGTGCGCAGCACCCGGCCGCGGCCCCGCGGGTCGGCCAGCACGACCCGCCGGCGGCGGTTCTTGCGCGCCGACACGGCCGTCCAGGCGTCCCGCTCCCCTGGCTGCGGCTGGTCCGGCTGGCCCGGCGGCCCGGAGTGCCTGCTCATCCCCAGCTGCTCTTGGGGGGTCGCACGATCCGCTCCTTCAGCTCACGGGTGTGCCGCCGGCTGACCGGCAGCTCCTTCGCGGTCTCGCCGGAGCCGATCACCACGGCGTAGCCGTTGGACGTCATCCGCAGCTCGGTCACCAGCGGCAGCGCCACCAGGAACGACCGGTGGATGCGCACGAACCCCGCGTTCTCCCACCGCTCCTCCAACTGGGCCAGCGGGATGCGCACGAGGTGGCTCTGGCCGTCGTTGGTGTGCAGGCGCGCGTAGTCGCCTTGCGCTTCGACGTACCGGACGGTGGCTCGGGGCACGAGCTTGATGGTGCCACCCAACTCGACCGGGATGACCTCTTCGTCGGCGGGTTCCTGCGGCGCGGGCTCGGGTTGGGCGGCCGGCGTCGCCGAGACCCGGTCCACGACGCGGGAGATCGCCTTGTTGATGCGGTCCTCGTTGATCGGCTTGGTGACGAAGTCCAGCGCGCCGACCTCGAACGCCACGACCGCCTCGGAGTGCTCCACGCCGGTCACGAACACCAGCGCGGGCGGCGCGCGGAACGCGCCGAGCACCCGGGCGAGGTCGGTGCCCGACAACCCGGGCATGTTGATGTCGGCGAACACGGCGTCGACCGGCGGACGGCCCGCGCGGGTGCGGTCCATCACCTCGACGTCGTAGTCACCCCGGAGGATGCGCAGGGCCTCGGCCGCGTCGAAGGCGGTGAGCACGCGGCGGATGTGCGGGCTGCTCTCGAGCAGGTACTTGATCTCGCTCAGACCGGGCGCCTCGTCGTCCACCGCCAGAACGAGGAGGCCGGCGTTGTCCTGGGTACTCACTGTGCCGCGCATCTTGCCCAGTCGCGAGGGGTCGTGTCTACGCGGGGTGGCGGGTGTCGACCCCTCAATGACCTGGGTGAACGTTCACAAGCCGAATCGCGACCAGCGGGCCCGCTCTTCCAGCGCCGCCAAGCCGTCCAGCAGGAAGTCCCCCGATCGGGTGGCGCTGCCGGCGAGCCCGAGGCGGGCGAGCAGGGGCCGGCGGGGCTCGGCGACGGTCACGTCCGCGTCCGGGTACCGCTTCGCGACCACGCCGCGCAGCGTGCCGACGCCGTCCACCAGGCCCAGTTCAGCGGCCTTGGCCCCGGTCCACACCTCACCGGAGAACAGGTCGACCGAGTCGCTCAGCTTCGACCCGCGGCGCTCCCGCACCCAGTCGACGAACTGCCCGTGCAACTCCTCGTGCAGCCCGCGCAACCACTCGACGTCCTCGGGCTTCTCCGGCCGGAACGGGTCGAGCCGGACCTTGTGCTCCCCGGCCGTGTAGACCCGCCGCTCGACACCGTGGCGCTCCAGCAGCCCGTTGAGCCCGAACCCGGCGCTCACCACCCCGATCGACCCGACCAGCGAGGTCCCGTGCGCGTAGATCTCGTCCGCCGCGCACGCCAGCCAGTACCCGCCGGACGCGGCCACGTCCTCGCAGAACGCCAGCACCGGCACCCGCTTCTTGGCGGCCAGCTCCCGGATCCGCTCGGCCACCAGGGCGGACTGCGTCGGCGCACCACCGGGCGAGTTGACCAGCAGGGCGACCGCCACGAGCCGGTCGTGGTCGAACGCCCGGGTCAGGGCGCTCTCGACGTTCTGCAGGTTGATCGTGTTGCGGGCCATCGGCGACGGCGAGGGCGTGATGACCCCGTGCAACCGCACCGCGGCCACCACCGGCCCGCGATCGGCGCGGTCGGCGACGATCTTCGGCAACCGGGCGGCGATCTTGTCGGTCACGCTCATGCCCCCGACCTTACGTGTGGCCGAGCTCCCGCGTGGTAGAGCTAACATCGGTCGGTGACGTTCAACCCGATCCGTTGGCTGGAGCGGTACGTCGAGTGGTGGGACGAGCGCGGCCGCCGGAACGCGGACGGCCCGACACCCATGCACATCTACTGGATGTGGATCATCTGGGCCGTGGTCGCGGTGATGACCTTCACCACCTTGGCCGTCGCGGCGACCTGACCCGCGCCCACAGGCCACCTCCCCGCGCCGCAGGCGCGCTGCTTTTCCTGTTGGCTGCCAGCCACAGGAAGGGCCTCGGTTTCTTCCCCCGTACGGCCTGGGCGCAGCCCAACCACGCTTTGGCCCTGTTTGCAACCACGCTTCACCGGTTGCAAACAGGGCCAAAGCGTGGTTGCCTCCGGCAGGCCGTACGGGGGAAGGAACCGACGCCCTTCCACCCCCCGGGGGCCTGCCGCGCGGCGAGCGCCGCTTTTGATCTCGCGCTAAGCGCGGACCACCGGCTGTTCAGCGGTTTCGTCCAGCTTCGGGGGCATCAGGGGCAGGTTCGTGCGCACCCCCGGCGAGTACTTCGGCACCTTCAGGATGATCTTCATCCCGGCGTCCGGCGCGGTCTCCACGACAAGGGCGTAGTCGTCGCCGAACACCGCGCGCATCCGGTGGTTGATGTTGCCCAGCCCCACGTGCGCGCCCGTCTGGTGGGCGTCCTTCAGGTCCTCGAACAACCGGTCCGGGTCCATGCCCACGCCGTCGTCCTCCACCGAGATCAGGGCCTCCGCCCCGTTGTCCTCGGCGATGATGGTCAGCAGCCCGCCGCCCGGCTTCTTCGCCAGCCCGTGCCGCACGGCGTTCTCCACCAGCGGCTGCAACACCAGGAACGGCAGCACGACCTGCAGCACCTCCGGCGCGATCTTGAGCCGGACGTTCAACCTCGCCCCGTACCGCGCCTGCTCGATGGTCAGGTAGCGGTGGATGTTGGTCAGCTCGTCGGCCAGGGTCGTGAAGAATCCGTCGGTGCGGAACGAGTACCGGGTGAACTCCGCGAACTCCTGCAGCAGCTCCCGCGCGTGCGCCGGGTCGGTGCGGATCAGCGACGAGATCGTGTTCAGCGCGTTGTAGACGAAGTGCGGCGAGATCTGCGCCCGCAGCGCCTTCACCTCGGCCTGCGCCAGCGCCTGCCGGGACTTCTGGAGCACCTCCAGCTCCAACTGCGTGGACACGAACCGCGCCGTCTCCTCGGCCATCCGGATCTGGCGCTTGTTCGCCACGCCGCTGACGACGATCAGCGTGCCCGCGACCTCGGACTCCACGATCAGCGGCACGATCACCGCCGAGTGCAGCGAGCACGGGCCGGGCAGCTCGCAGTCCAGCTTCCGGTGCTCGACGTGCTCCTTGTGCACCTCGCCGATCGCGCGCTCGATGAAGGGCACCAGGAACTCGTAGTGGTCGTTGGCGCCGCCGTCCCAGGACAGCAGGGTGCCCTCGTGGTCGGTGATGCCGACCGCGACGCACCTCAGCATCTCGCGCAGGTGCGGGGTCGCCTTGTCGGCGGCCTCCTGGGTCAGCCCCTCGCGCAGGTCGGCGGACGCCTTGGACATCCGGTGCAGCATGTCCATCACGGCGTCTTCGACGGAGGTGCTCACCCTGCGGGCGCGGCACAGCATCACGAAGAGGCCCAAGACGGCCAGGGTCGCGATGACACCGAGGACCGCGCGCTCGGTCAGGAGGTCACGCACGGCGTCCATGCTGTTCCGTGTTGTGCCCTCTCGGCAAGGGGGCGCGCACCGGATCGGGTAGACATCCGATGAATATCGGGTCAGAGTGTGCCCCGTGGAGAAGGTCGCCCTGTTCGCTACTTGCCTCACGGACACGCTGTACCCGGCGACGGCCCGCGCGACCGTGCGGCTGCTGGAGCGGCTCGGGCTGACCGTGGAGTTCCCGCTCGACCAGACGTGCTGCGGCCAGATGCACTTCAACACCGGCTACCGCGATCACGCCGCTGACCTGGCGGTTCGGTTCGCCTCGATGTTCTCCGGGTACGACGCGGTGGTGGTGCCGTCGGGGTCGTGCGCGGGCATGGTCCGGCACGTCCAGCCCGACCTGGGCGCGGCACCGCCACCCACCTACGAGCTGTCCGAATTCCTCGTGGACGTGCTCCAGGTGACCGACGTGGGTGCATACTTCCCCCATCGGGTGACCTACCATCCGACCTGTCACTCTCTGCGCATGTTGGGCGTGGGCGACAAACCCCTCGCGCTGCTCCGGCAGGTTCGGGGTCTCGAACTCGTGGAGCTGCCCCAGGCCGACTCGTGCTGCGGGTTCGGCGGCACGTTCGCGGTGAAGAACGCCGACACGTCCACCGCCATGCTCGCCGACAAGATGCGCTGCGTGCTCGACACGGGCGCGGAAGTGCTGACGGCCGGCGACAACTCGTGTCTGATGCACATCGGCGGCGGCCTGTCCCGGCTGCGCACCGGCGTCCGCCCGGTCCACCTGGCGGAGGTCCTGGCGAGCACGGAGGAGGAGCCTTGGGCACCCGCAACCCGGTGACCTGGCTGGGCAGCCCCACGTTCCCGGAGGCGGCCCGCACCGCCCTCGCCGACACCCAGCTGCGCCGCAACCTGCGCAACGCCACCACGACCATCCGCGGCCGACGCGCCCAGGCGGTCGGGGAGCTGCCCGACTGGGAACGGCTGCGCCGCGCCGGCGAGGCGATCAAGGACGACGTCCTGCACCACCTCGACCGCTACCTGGAGCAGCTCGAAGCCGCCGTCACCGCGCGCGGCGGGGTCGTGCACTGGGCGCGGGACGCCGCCGAGGCCAACGACATCGTGCTGCGGCTGTGCGGCGACGCCCGCGAGGTCGTCAAGGTCAAGTCCATGGCCACCCAGGAGATCGGGCTCAACGAGGCCCTGGCGGCGGCCGGGGTGCACGCCGTGGAGACCGACCTGGCGGAGCTGATCGTGCAGCTCGGCGACGACCGGCCGTCGCACATCCTGGTGCCCGCGATCCACCGCAACCGCAGCGAGATCCGCGAGATCTTCCGCGCCGCCGGCCTGGGCCCCGCCTCCGACGACCCGCGCGTGCTCGCCGAAGCCGCCCGCGCGCACCTGCGGCGCAAGTTCCTGTCGTGCGAGGTGGCGGTGTCCGGCGCGAACTTCGCGGTCGCCGACACCGGTTCCGTGGTGGTGCTGGAGTCCGAGGGCAACGGCCGGATGTGCCTGACGCTGCCGCGCAAGCTGATCACCGTGATGGGGCTGGAGAAGGTCGTGCCGACGTGGCAGGACCTCGAAGTGTTCCTCCAGCTGCTGCCCCGGTCCTCGACGGCCGAGCGGATGAACCCCTACACCTCGACCTGGACCGGCGTGACCCCCGGCGACGGCCCGGAGGAGTTCCACCTGGTGCTGCTGGACAACGGGCGCACCGCGACCCTCGCGGACCCGGTGGGGCGGCAGGCGCTGCGGTGCATCCGGTGCTCGGCGTGCCTCAACGTGTGCCCGGTCTACGAGCGGACCGGCGGCCGGTCCTACGGCTCGGTGTACCCGGGCCCGATCGGCGCGATCCTGACGCCGCAACTGGTCGACGACCCGCACGACGAGCAGGCCGCCTCCCTGCCGTTCGCGTCTTCGTTGTGCGGCGCGTGCTTCGAGGTGTGCCCGGTGCGCATCGACATCCCGTCCGTGCTCACGCACCTGCGCGCGCGGGCCGTGGAGGCGAAGGGGCGCAGTGCCGAGTCGGTCGCGATGGCCGCCGCCGCCTGGGTGTTCGCGTCGGCGTCCCGGTACGAGAAGGCGCAAAAGCTCGGTTCGCTGGCCCGGCTGTTCGCGCACGACGGCCGGATCTCCTGGCTGCCGGGACCGGGCGCGGCGTGGACGTCGTCCCGGGACGCCCCGGTGCCGGCCCGCGAACCGTTCCGCGAGTGGTGGAGGAAGAACCGTGGCTGACGCCCGTGCGGAGATCCTGGGCCGGGTGCGGGCGGCGCTGCGCGACAAGCCGGACACGCCCCCGGTGGTCCGCGACTACGTCCGCACCGGCGACGCTTCCGTCGAACTGCTCGCCGACCGGATCGCGCACTACCGCGCGACCGTCCACGTCGTCACGCCCGACGAGGTGGTGCCGTTGCTCGCGGAGCGCTTGGCGGGCAAGCGGATCGTCGTGCCGGACGGCCTGCCGTGGGACGTGCCGGGCGTGACCGCGCTGCGCGACCCGCTGACCGTCGAGGAGCTGGACCGGGCGGACGGCGTGCTCACCGGGTGCGCGGTGGCGATCGCGCAGACGGGGACGATCGTCCTGGACGGCGGCCCCGGTCAGGGCAGGCGGGCGCTCACCCTGCTCCCCGACCACCACGTGTGCGTGGTGCGGTCCGACCAGATCGCCGGCACCGTGCCCGAGGCCCTGGAACGCCTCGACCCGCTGCGCCCGCTGACCTTCATCAGCGGCCCGTCCGCCACCAGCGACATCGAACTGGACCGAGTGGAGGGCGTCCACGGCCCCCGCCGGCTGGAAGTCCTGGTCGTCACTTGAGCAGGCGCGACAGCCGCCGGTCGGCCAGGGGTTTGCCGCCGGTCTGGCAGGTCGGGCAGTACTGGAACGCCCGGTCGGCGAAGGACACCTCGCGGACCGTGTCGCCGCACACCGGGCACGGCAGGCCGGTGCGCGCGTGCACCCGCAGGCCCGAGCGCTTCTCGCCCTTGAGCCGCGCCGCCGACTGGCCGACCGAGCGGGCCACGGCGTCGTTCAGCACGTCCACGATGGCGACGTGCAGCCGGTCCAGGGCCTCGGCGTTGAGCTTGCCCGCGGTCGCGTAAGGGGACAGCTTCGCGGTGTGCATGATCTCGTCGGAGTACGCGTTGCCGATGCCGGCCATGAGCGTCTGGTCGGTCAACGCGGTCTTCAGGCGTTCCGTGCGCCCCTTGAACAGCTCTTCCAGCCGCTCACGGGACACCGACAGCGCGTCCGGACCCAAACGCGCCACGCCGGGCACGTCGGTCGGGTCGGTGACGATCCACGCCGCCAGGCCCTTCTTCGTGCCCGCCTCGGTCAGGTCGAACCCCGGCCCCTCGCCCGGCGGACCCAGGTGGACGCGCAGCGCCAACGGCCCCTTGCCCGGCTTGGGCGGGGCCACCGACAGGGTGTCCGACCAGCGCAGCCAGCCCGCGCGGGCCAGGTGGACGACCAGGTGCAGGCCGTCGCAGTCCAGGTCCAGGTGCTTGCCGTGCCGGCCGGCGCCGGTCACGGTGCGGCCCTGCAACTCCGTCCACGGCGGGCTGAACGTCTTCAGGACCTGCAACGACGCCACGTCCAGGCGGTGGACGACGCGCCCCACGGCGTGTTCGCGCAGGTGCTCGGCCAGCGCCTCGACCTCGGGTAGTTCCGGCACCGGACCAGTGTCACCCGAACGCCGCGATCAGTCGACCGGTTGCAGCGGGCCCTCCAGGTCCGGCAGCGAGTACATCTCGATCTTGCGCGCCACGTTGGCCATCTCGTTGCGCACGGTCAGGTAGCCGCGCACGGTGCCCACCCAGCGCTCGGGCGGCAGCTCGTCGGTCTTCTTCGACTCCGCCGCCACCAGCCACGGCCGGCGCACCGCCCACCGGGCCGGGAAGAACAGGAACAGCAGCACCAGCGCGAAGATCAGCCAGCCGGGGACGACGACCTCCTCCGGCGTCCACGCGACGAGCACCACGGCCATGACGATGACGATCGCCAGCATGAGCACACCGGGCCCCTGGCCGCCGCTGACGTCGTGCTCGAAGTCGGCGTCCTTCGCCGGGTTGCGCCACTCGATCTGGCTGCGCACCGTCCACATCCGGCCGTCCGCTCCGCGCACCAGCCGCGTCATCGCTTCTCTCCTCGTCAGCGCCTGACCTCCGACGATCTCAACGCTACCGGCAAACCCCTGCATCCAGTGGGTGAACCGGGTGGTCGCGGTTCGTGGTCACGTGGCCTTGAGGCTGGACGAGGTGGGGCTGAGCGTCACCGTGGTGGGTGTCACCGTCGGCGCGGCGGAGGTCGTGCTGACGAACGCCGTCTTGGTCGGCTCGGCGGTGGTCGTCGTGGTCGCGGTGGTCGCCACCGGCTCGTTCGGCGGCTCCTGGAACAGCCGGACCTCGCTGGACGTCGTCGGCGCGCCCGAAGGCACCGGCACCGCCAGGACCTGCTGGGACGAGCTGGTCGGCCGCTCGGTGACGGTCTCGGTCACCACGCTGGTCCGCACCTGGGTGTGGTCGACCCGGTGGACCTGCACCGACGTCGGCGCGGGCGACTCGGCGCTGGTCGGCGCGCCGGTCACGGTGGCGTTCGTCGAGCACAGCGCCAGCACGTTCTCGCCGTCGCTGCCCTGCGGCCCGGTCTGCAGCAGCGCCGGGCCGGGACCACCGGTGAACGCGCCCGCCACCATCCCGAACAGGCCCACGGCGGCGGCCGAAGCCACCCCGGCGAGCACCAGCTTCACCCGTCCGGTGAGCCACGCCGCCTTGCCCAGCACGGCCGGGGCCACCAGGGCGGTCGCCGCGACCGGCACCGCGATCGACGCCGCGTGCGCCCGCAGCGACGAGCACACCTCCGTCAGCTCGGCGTGCAGGGCGTTGCAGGACGAGCAGGTCTGGAGGTGCTTGCGGATGCGCCGCTGCTCGGCGCCCTGCACCCCGCCCGCCGTGTACGTGCCGAGCTTGGACAGCACCGAGCTGCACGCGCGCGGCCCGGAGTCCTCGGCCAGGTGCGCCTGGAGGTACGCGGCGCGCAGCCCCTCCCGCGCCCGGCGGGCCAGCGCGGCCATCGCGTTCGGGCTCAGGCCGAAGCTCGGCGCCACCGCCGCGGGCCGCGCGCCCTCCACCTCGACCTGCCACAGCACGCTGCGCCACCGCTCGGGCAGGCTGGTGAACGCCCGCGAGATCAGGGTGTGCTCGGCCCGGCCGACAGTCGCGTCGGGGAACGGCTCCACCCGGCGGGACAGCTCCTCGTCGTCCACCGGCACGTCCCGGCGGCGCCCGCTCCACTCCCACGCCACCCGGCGCGCGACGGTCAGCAGGTAGGTCCGGACGTGGTCGGTGGGCCCGGTGCCCCGGCGGATGGCCTGGAGGACCCGGAAGAACGCCTCGGCGGTCAGGTCGTCGGCTTCGGCGTGTTCACGGACGTGCCGGAGGGCGAACCGACGAACGGCGTCGGCGTGTCGGCTGAACAGCTCGCCGTAGGCGGTGTCGTCGCCCGCCCTGACCCTGGCGAGCAGTTCCCGGTCGAAATCGGCATCTCCGGCCATCCCGCCCGGCACCTCCCGCCCGCCTTCAGTCGTACCCGGTCAAGATGCCACAGCTGGATCGAACCGCCCCGAAGCGATAGCGAGCCGATACCGAAGACCAGTCGGTCGGCGTAGGCCGTTCGGAGCAGTCCGACCGGCCGGGCACCGGATCGCGGTCGGTGACGAGCCGGTTACGGGAAGGCGTCAGGTGGTCCCGGACCCCGCCCCGGGCGCCGCCGCGGCGAGTAGTCTCCTGCCGCGTGGTCGATTGGCGCACAAGGGCTTCCGCCCTCCTCCCCGAGCTGGGCGCCGTCATCGAGCGCGAGTCCTGGTCGTGCCACGTGTTCCTGTCGGAGCTGTGGCAGCTCGCCCTGGAGGCGCACCGGGACGACGACCGGGACACGCTGACCCGGGTGTACGGCTTCGCGCACTGGTGCTTCCAGCAGGAGCAGTTCCTGTCCAACGCGTCGGTGGTCAGCTTCTACGAGCACGTGTTCGACGAGTGGGAGCTGCGGCACCTGGTGGCGCCTTGGCTGCCGGGCGAGGTCGTCGACAAGGTCCGGCCGCTGTGGGAGTGGCGGTGGCCGGCGGAGCGGTTGGCCGAGGTAGACCGCTTGTTGGAGGAAGTGCGACCCCCCGGTCGAAACGCGGTTTGAGGCTCCTGTATAGTTCTTACCTGTCAGGCGGATGTAGCGCAGTTGGTAGCGCATCACCTTGCCAAGGTGAGGGTCGCGAGTTCGAGTCTCGTCATCCGCTCGCTGAAGAAGGCGGGTACCCCAACGGGTGCCCGCCTTCTTCGTGTGTTCGCCGCAGCGGATCCCGCGCCACGCCGATAGGTTCGACCCCGACCGCGTTCGTCGAGTTCGGATGGAGTTCCGCGATGGCCAGCACCCGCAACGCCAGCACGCATTGGGAAGGCAACCTGCTCCAGGGCAGCGGCACCGTGACGCTGGAGTCGTCGGGCCTCGGCTCGTACGCGGTGTCGTGGCCGGCCCGCACCGACGAGGCCGCCAACGGCCGGACCAGCCCGGAGGAGCTGATCGCCGCCGCCCACTCGTCGTGCTTCTCGATGGCGTTCTCGCACGCGCTCGACCAGGCGGGCACGCCGCCCACGCAGCTGGACACGTCCGCCGCGGTGACCTTCCAGCCGGGCAAGGGGATCACCGGCGTCCACCTCACCGTGCGCGGTGTCGTGCCGGGCCTGGACCAGGACCAGTTCGCCGCCGCGGCCGAGGACGCCAAGAAGAACTGCCCGGTGAGCCAGGCGCTGGCGGGCACGACGATCACCCTGACGGCCGAACTGGCGTGACCGCCGATCGGCGGTACCGGGCCGGTACCACGCGTACCGACCCGGTACCAACTGCGTCGAAGGATTTGACCCGATCGAGTGAGGCCGGTAGTCAGGGTCAATGCTCACCGCTGCGGGTGGCCCGGCGCGACTCGCCGTCGGGGCATTGATCGGCGTCGTGATGGCCGCCCTGTTCGCGAACGGCGCCTCCGACGACCCGCTGGCGCCCTCGGGCCTGCCCGCCGACGGCGCGGACATCGTCGTGGTCACCGGCGCCTCCCAGCCCGGCCGCACCTCCACGACCAGCACCGCCGCCACCACGCGGACGTCTTCCAGCGGCGCGACGAGCTCCTCCAGCACCACGTCGTCGTCCACCACGACCACCGCGGAGTCGTCCACCACGACCACCGCGGCCCAGACGACGACCACCACGAAGCCACCGCAGACGACGACCAGACCCCCGACGACGTCGAGGACCACGACCACCACGACGACCAAGCCGCCGTGCGGGCTGATCTTCTGCTGATCTCCCCTGCCGCTCACGGAACGTGGTTTGGCAGGATCGCCGCGTGACGTTCAGCCAGGATCCCCTCCAGTCCCAGCCAGGCAACGACGCACCGACCCTCCGCATCAGCCCCGTCGCCACCACCCCACCCCCCGCCAAGCCGCAACCCACCCCGCCGCAGTCGAAGAAGAGCACCCTGCGCCGCCTCGCGCGGCGGATCGTCGGCCCGACGATCCTGACCAAGAAGTGACCTCCCGGGGGCGGCGTCCTCCCCCGGGCGGCGCCCCCGGCCCCGTGCGCCCGCACCCGCCGCCCGACCGTGTGCCGGATCTCGCCGGTCGCGGGTAACGATCCGGTCGTCTCCCGTGTGCCGGACCGCTCGATGCGCTCTCATAACCCCCGGCAAGAAGTCCTGGTGGGGAGACGTGCGATGGTGGACGAGTGGCAGTAGTGGTCCTGGGCGAGCCCGGTGTCGGGGCAGCACCCGCGCACCCGTGCCGCCGCCCGCACCCCGCTGCCCCACGCACCCGACCGGAGCCGGGTTCTCGAGCCGGCGCGCGCGGCGCGCCGCAACCCCCGCAGCCCTCGGCCGGCGGGCCCACGGGGTGCCGGCGCGGACCGGGCGCGTCGCCCGCCGGAGGCGTATGCGGGACGGGCGTCCCGGTACGTCACAATGACCTTCGCTTGAGCAGCTCTGGAGGGGCCCACCATGTCCTGGCAAGACGATCTTCGGCAGTTGGACACCGCCTTGGCCGAGGGACGGATCTCACCTGACGACTACCGTCGACGCAGGGACGAGCTGCTCGCGGGCGCGAGTTCCGCGCCGCCCGCCCAGCCCGGCGCGCCCGCCCCGGCCAGCCCGTTCGGGCAGCCGTTCCGCTGGGAGGCCCAGCCCCCGGCCGCCACGAACCCCGACGCCACCCAGGTCGTCGGCAACCCCGCCGGGCCCGCGAACCCCGACGCCACGCGCGTGGTCAGCGACCCGAACAAGGACTCCGAGCGGACGCAGTACGTGCGCCCGGTCACACCGCCGCAGGGCCAGCCGGTCGGTCAGCCCGCCGGTGGCTGGCCGCCGAGCGGCCCGCCGCAGCCCGCCGCCACCCCGTGGGGCGGCAACGACATGTACACGCCGGTGGACCAGCCGCCGGGGTGGATCGCGCAGGGCCCCGAGGTCTTCGACGACTCGCCGTCGTCGGGCAAGGGCAAGCGCATCGGGATCATCGTGGGCGTGGTCGTGCTGCTCGCCGCGATCGGCACCGGCGTCTACCTGTTCACCGGCAACGGCGGCAGTGGCGGTGGCGGGAACAACCAGGGCGGCGGTGACACGTCGGCCGCCCCGACCAGCACCACCAAGCCGAAGCCGACGGACCCGTACGAGGCCCTCCTCGAGGAGATCCCGAAGCTCAACGCGAAGACCGCGCCCAACAGCGGTGTGCTGACCACCGACGAGCTGGTCAGCAAGAAGGTGCTGTCGCAGGCCGAGGCGCAGATCCTGACCGAGGGCCAGGTGACCAAGACCGCGTGGCGCGGCGCGACGAAGTCCCCGGCCGTGGACGGCAAGGGCACGGAGCTGTTCAACGTGGTGGTGATCCCGACCGCCGACGAGGCCGCGGCGACGCGGGTCAGCGACCAGCTGCTGCTCAACCAGCGCGCCAACGGCTACATCAACATCGCCGAGCCGCTGCCGAACATGCCGCCGGCGGTGGTCTTCGACAAGAAGATCCTGCCCGAGGTGGGCGTGTACCGGGGCATCTACATCTCCGGCAAGAACGTCGTCCTGGTCGAGATCACGCAGAACCCGCTGCTGAACGAGGCTTCGCTGAGCGGCAGCTACCAGGACCAGATGAAGGCGATGATGAACCAGTTCGCCCCGGTGCAGTGACGCCGGTCAGGGCACTGCCGCTGGACGAGCACGACGGGTGCCTGCTCCTCGGCGCCGCGGGCGGGGTGACCTACCTCGACGGCGCCGAGGAACTGGTGGCGGCGATCGTCGGCGAGGCGGCGGACCGGTCGTCGCTCAGCGACGAGCTGCACTACGCGGCCAAGACGTGGGCCGAGCAGTACCACCTGGACCGGGGGCGCGCGAACGTGCTGCGCGCCCTCGACCTCCCGGCGGGCGCCGCCGTGCTGGAGATCGGCGCCGGGTGCGGCGCGATCACCCGGTACCTGGGCGAGCGGGTCGCGCTGGTGGACGCGGTCGAGCCGGTCGCGGCCCGGGCACGGGTCGCGGCGCGGCGCACCGCCGACCTGCCCGGCGTGCGGGTGTTCGCGGGCACGCTCGACCAGGTGCCGGTGGAACCCGCCTACGACCTGGCCGTCGTGGTCGGCGTGCTGGAGTACGTCGGCGCGGGCGCGGCGGACGACGCGCCCTACGTGGAGTTCCTGCGCTCGCTGCGCGCCCGGCTCAAGCCGGGAGGGGCGCTGGTGCTGGCGATCGAGAACCAGCTCGGCGTGAAGTACCTGGCGGGAGCGCCCGAGGACCACAGCGGGCGGCCGTGGGACGGGCCCCAGGGCTACCCGGACGGCGGGCCGGCGCGGACGTTCTCCCGCCGCCGGCTGCTGGCGCTGCTGGAGACCGCCGGGTTCCGGGTCGGCCGGGCGTTGGGCTGCTTCCCCGACTACAAGATCACCCGCGCGGTGCTGAGCCCCGAGCTGGTCGAGCGGTACCCGCGGCTGGCCGACGAGCTGCCGAGCTTCCCGAGCCCCGACTGGGGTTCCGACGCCGTGCGGCAGGCCGACGAGGCGCGGCTGTGGCACGAGTTCGCCGCGGCGGGCCTAGCCGCCGAGACGTGGAACAGCTTCCTGGTGCTGGCCTCCGCCGACGAGCCCGCCGCCGTGCTGTGGCCCGAGGACCGGCTCGCCTGCTACTTCAACACCGACCGCGCCGCCGCGTGGTGCACGCGGGGCGAGGTGCTCGACGGCCGCGTCCGCCGCACACCGCTGCGCCCGCAGCGCGACGAGGTGATCTCCATCCGGGAGTACGAGGAGCCCGTGTACGAGGGCGTCCCGCTGCTCACCGTGCTGGAGGCGGAGCCGTGGCGGGCCGCGGAGCTGCTCACCGCGTGGCGCGACATGCTGGCCGCCCGGCTCGGCGAGCTGGGCGCACCGGCCGTGTGGGACCTCGTGCCGCACAACCTGGTGGTCACCGCGGACGGGCTGTGCGCGATCGACCTGGAGTGGCGGGTCGAGGGCGCCGATCTGGAGTGGGTGGAGCAGCGGGGGTTGCTGCTCACCGCCGACCGGCTGGCGCGGTCGGGGTGGTCCGGCGCGGGCGAGCGCACCACGGTGCGGGACCTGGCGGGCTGGCTCGGCGTGCTGCTCGGCCACCCGCCGTCGTACGTGGACGAAGCCGCCGAACGGGAGGCGCACTTCCAGGCCGCGCGGATCTGCGGCGGCTGGACGGGACCCGGCCTGCGCCGGGAGCGGGAGTACCTGAGGGCGGCCTGGAGCACCCGGCTCGGCGAGTTCGTCGCAGGATGAGGGGTAGGACGTGACGGCGTACGTCGACATGCCGGCGGGACCGGTCGGTCACCGGTTCGAGCTGCGCGGGTGGGTCACCGACGTGGTATCGCTGGGCGAGGTGTCCGTGCACATCGCGGGCCGCCGGGCGGAGGTGCGCGAGGACGAGTACCCCGGCGCGCCCCGCGGCGCGGTCGGCTGGGTCGCCCTGACCGCGCACGCGGTGCCCAACGGCCCGCAGCCGGTCAGCGTGTTCGGGCCGGGCGGGGAGCTGCTCACCTCCGACGTGGTGGTGGTCGGCCCCGCCGGTGACGGCCCGCTGCACCTGGGGTCGCTGGACGGCCCGGAGGCGGACTCCACCGTGGAGGGCGACCTCGTCCTGGTCACCGGCTGGTCGCTGCTGGACAGCCGCGCGCCCAGCCGGATCGAGGTGTTCGTGGAGGGCAGCGGGGTGACCCGGGCGCGTTCCCGGCTGCCCCGCGCGGACGTGGCCGGCGCGTTCCCGGACTTCGCCGACGCGGGCGTGTGCGGGTTCGAGGCGCGGGTGCCGGTGGAGGTGCCGCCCGGTGCGGAGCGCCGGGTCTCGGTGCGGGTGCGGGTCAGCACGCACGGCGTGGGCGAGTGGACGTCCCCGGTCCGGTTCGTGACGGTCCGCAACCCGGACGGCGCGGCCGAGGACGACCTGCTGGCGGACCGGCTGGAGGAGCAGTCCACGCGCCTGCTCACCCGGGTGGAGGCGCGCCCGGACCCGAAGCACGTGCTGGTCCTGACGCACAGCCTCGCCATCGGCGGCGGCCAGCTCTGGCTCCAGGAACTGCTGACCGGCCTGGTGAAGAAGCACAACTGGGCCGCCACCGTCGTCACGCCGATCGACGGGGCGCTGCGGGACGATTGCACGGCGCTGGGCGTGCCGGTGCACCTGACCTCGCACTACCGGATCGGCGACATCGCGTCCTACGAGGGCCACGTCAGCGAGCTGGCGCTGCTGGCCAAGGCTTCCGGCGCCGGCGTGGCGCTGGTCAACACGCTCGGCGCGTTCGGCGCGGCGGACGCGGCCAAGCGGGCGGGCCTGCCCACGGCGTGGGTGGTGCACGAGAGCTTCGAACTGGCCGACTTCTCCTTCCTCAACTGGGGACCGGCCGGTCTGGCGCCGACGGTGAAGCGGCGCTGGGAGCACAGCCTGGGCGCGGTGGACCGCCTGCTGTTCGTCGCCGACGCGACGAAGGAGATGTTCGCCCGCTACTCGGCCCCGGAACGCTGCCGCACGATCCGGTACGGCACCCCGATGGTCCGGTTCGGCGGCCGGGTCGGCGAACACCGCCGCCGGGAGGCGCGCGAACGGCTCGGCGTGCCGCAGGACGCGTTGCTGCTGCTGAACGTCGGTGTGGTGGAGCCCCGCAAGGGCCAGGCCGGGTTGATCGCGGCCGTCGAGCGGATCCGCCCGCTGTTCCCCGAGTTGGTGCTCGCGGTGATCGGCCAGCACCCGACACCGTTCGGGCTGGCGCTGGACGACCTGGTGGAGCGGGGCGGGTTGACCGACAGCGTCCGGCTGGTGCCGATCCAGCGGGACCCGACGCCGTGGTTCCACGCCGCGGACTTCTTCGTGAACAGCTCGGACGTCGAGTCGCTGCCGCGGTCGATCCTGGAAGCGGTGTGCTGCGGGCTGCCGGTGGTGGCCAGCGACGTGTTCGGCGCGCGCGAGATGATCGAGGACGCGGTCACCGGCTGGCTGTTCGAGCCGAACGACGTGGACGCGCTCACCGTCGCGCTGCTGCGCGCGTTCGAGACGTCCGCCGACGAGCGGCGCGAGGTGGCCGGCCGCGCGTTCGACAAGCTGCGGGACTGGCTCGACCCGACGGGTTACGCCGACGAGTACTCCGAGGTGCTGACGGACCTCGCGAACCAAGGAATGCGGTCATGACTGACGAGGACCTGAGCGACCTGCCCGGCCCGGTGCTGGCCGAGCTGACGAGGCTGCGCGCCGAGCGGGTGGTCTTCGTGGCGGAGCGGGAGAAGCTGCTCGCGCAGTTGCGCGAGGCGGACGCGCAGGCGCACGCGCTGGTGGCCGATCGGGACCGGCTGGTGCAGGAGCTGGCGGTCCTGCCGGAGCGGCTGCGGGAACAGCGTGAGCAGGACGAGCGGGTCGCCGCCCTGGAGCGCGAGCTGGCCGACCTGCGCCTGCAGCGCGACGCGCTGCGCGAGGAACTGGGCGGCATCCGCACCGAGCGGGACCGCCTGCGGCTGCGGCTGCTGGACGCCGAGCTGGCGGCCCGAGGCGGCGAGCGCCCGGCGGCGAGCGGACCGGCGGCGCCGGCGGGCTCCCGCGACCGGCTCGCCGCGGCCGAGGCGCAGGCCGCGTTCCTGGCCCGCGAACTGGCCGCCACGAAGGCGACGGTGAGCTGGAAGGTGACCGCGCCGCTGCGCGCCGTGCGCCGGAGGACCCGCTGACGTGAGCACCCCTGACCTGTGCCTCGTCTCCGCCGCGGGCGGGTCGGTGTTCATGGAGGAGCTGTTCGAGGTCGTCGCCGACGCGGTGCGGCGCGCCGGTGGTCGAGCACGTACCGTCGTCGGCCCCTTCCCCGAGCCCGGCCCCGACACCGTGTACGTGGTGGTGCCGCACGAGTACTTCTACGTCGCCCCGGTCGCCGACCGCCCGTCCGACGAGCTGCGCCGGCGCACGGTCGCGTTCTGCGTGGAGCACCCCGGCACCATGACGTTCGAGCGCACGGCGGACCTGCTGCCGTCGCTGGCCGCGGGCGTGGACATCAACGTCGACTCGACGGCGGAGCTGCGGGCCCGGGGCATGGCGGTCGAGCACTTCCAGCTCGGCTACACGCCGCTGTGGGACCGGTGGGGCGGCGACCCCGACTCCGCGCGGTCGGTCGACGTGACCTACCTCGGCACCGCCGAGCGCCGCCGGTCCCTGCTGCTCGACCGCTACGCGGAGGACCTGGACGACCTGCGGGTCCGGCTGCTGACGCCGCCGCACGAGCCGATGGGCCCCCAGCGGGTCGACTTCCTGCCCGGCGAGGCCAAGTTCCGCCACCTCGCGGACTCGCGCATCCTGCTCAACCTGCACCGCGGGCGGTCCACCGCGCTGGAGTGGGTGCGGGTGCTGGAAGCGATGATCAACGGCTGCGTCGTGGTGACCGAGCCGTCGACGGACGTCGAGCCGATGGTGCCCGGCAAGCACCTGGTGATGGCGAGCGCCGGATCGCTCGGCGCGGCGGCGGCGGCGTTGGCGGCCGTGCCGGAGCGCGAGCGGGAGCTGCGCCTTTCGGGCTACGACTTCGTGACCAACGGCCTGGACCTGCTCGGGTCGGCGAAGACGCTGGTGGACGTGGCGGCCGACGTGCTGAAGGGCTCGGCGTCGCCCGCGCCGCTGCCCGCCCTGCCGACGCCGCAGCAGGAGCAGGCGGTGCGCCCGCTCGCCGTGGACACCCCGTCCTGGGACCCGCGGTTCGCGGGCGCGGCGTCGGCGGCGCGGACCGCCGACGACGCCGAGGCGCTGGCCGTCCGGCTGGCCGTGGAGCGCATGGCGTTCGCGCGGCGCGGGGCGGGCCGCCAGTGGTACGACCGCTTCCCGGCCGGCTCGGGCTCCGGGGTGGACGTCCTGGTGGTGCAGCAGCCGGGCGAGCCCGACCCGGACCCGCTGCTGTTCGACCTGATCAACGGCACCGTGCGGCCGGACCGGTTGCTGGTGTGCGCGGACGGCGTGCCGCTGTCGGCGGGCTCTCCCGCCACCGCCGTGCTGCACCACGAGATCCGGCTCGGCCTCGGCGAGGCGCGCGCCGGGCTGCTGGAGCGTTCCGGTGCGGACCGGCTGCTGGTGCTCGACGCCGGCTTCCGCGCCTCCCGCCACCTGCTGGAACGGCTCCTCGCGGCGGACGCCGACGTGGCCCACTGCCCCGTTGGAGACCCGGTCGAGGGCCTGGTCGGCGCGTTGCCGCCGGAGGAACGCCGGCTCGCGGAGCTGCCCTACCTCGGCGCCGGGTACCTGGTGCGGCGGGAGGTGGTGGACCGGTTGGGCGGCTGGGTGACCGACCCGCTGCTGGACGGCTTGGAGGACCACGTCTTCTGGCGGCACGTCGTGCGCGCCGGCCGGTCGACGGCCCTGGTGCAGCAGGTGCTGCTGCGCCGCCTGCGCCCCGACCCGCCGGTCCGGCCGCTGGACCTCGACCCGCGCGGCTCGTGGGAGCGGGCCCTGGAGGCCTGAGGGCTCGACGGGGCGGGGGACGGCCGACAGGGCTGGAGGCGGCCGGCGCCTGCTACCGGCGGGGCCGCTTCGCCAGTTCGGTGAGCAGCGCGTCGATGTTCTCGTCGGACAGCACCGGGTTGATGCCCCCGACGAGGGTGCGCTCGACGGCCTCCAGCACGACGACGTCCTGGTCCGCCAGCATGCGCCCGACCTTGGCGGGGTCGGACTCCACCACGTCGCCGTGCACCATCGTGATGTCGGAGAACCCGCCGGCCAGGTACCGGTTGACGAGGAAGGTGAACGAGTCCCCGATCAGCCCGACCTTGGGTGCCACCCCGCCCGAGCCGGCGGGCTGCGTCAGCCGCTTGGGCTCCTTGAACGTGTCGTTCACGTCGTGGCTGCGGACCTCCTTGCCGTCCGGTGCCAGGTCGTACTCCTGCACCTGCCAGCGCTGGGTGCGCCCGAGCAGCTTCGGCAGGTCGCCGACCAGGTCGAAGGCCCGGGTCTTGGTGATCCGCCAGTTCTTGGTGGAGCCGGGCTGGACGGCCTCGGCGATGGCGCGCGTCATGACGATGCCGCCCTCGTGCGTCCAGTGGGTGTCGTTCTTGGCGTAGACCGGGCGGCCCACCTCGCGGGCCGCCGCGTCGAGGTCCGCGCGGAGGTCGAGCGCGCCGGTCTCGGGCGCGAGCCGGCGCCAGAACTCGTCCCGCGCGCGCTGGTAGCACTTGGCGCCCAGGTAGTCGTCGCCGAGGTTCGCGGGGGCGGCCGTGGCCTTGTTGGGCGGCACGACCAGCACGAACTTCCGCCCGGACGCCTCCACGCCGGCTCGCAGCTTGTTGAGCTTGGCGATCACCTCGTCGAGGGGCCTGGCCGGCTGGCACGCCACCTGCACGTCGTAGCCGAGGTACAGCCAGCCGTCGCTGCCTTCCACCACGACGGGGAACCCGCTGGCGCGCGGGATCTCCACCCCGTCGAGCGATTCGTCCTGCGGCGGTGCGGGGACCGCGCCCGGCACGGCGCCGCTGCTGTGCTTCTGCCCGAACGGGTACGGCTCGCCGAACACGCCCCGGCTGACCCCGTCGGCGGCGCGCACCGCGACGTCGCGCAGCGGCAGGTGGTCGGTGGACCACCGGTCGAAGGAGGTGAAGAAGCCGAACCCGTCCGCGGGGGACGGGAAGGACGCCAGCGGCCGGTTCTCGAACTCCGGCGGCCGCACGCCGAGACCCAGCAGAACCAGGGGGGTGAGGAAGAAGACGGTCGCCGCGATCCGCGCGCCGCGCTGCCGCTCGCTGTGCCGGGGCCGGTAGAGCGCGTGCTCGTTCGGCAGGAAGGACTCCGGGATCGCCGGCAGCGGGGTGAGCTGGTTCTGATCGCGCGAGTCGGCAGGTGTCACGCGCTCAGGGTATCGACCGGGACCCCGGCGGCGTGGTCGGAACGGAGTGGTCGGAACGACGTCGGTGGCCACCACCCGAGGCGGGTGGTGGCCACCGGTGTCCGCTGTGCGCGTGCGGGTGGACGTCGGTGGCCACGGGTCACGCCGTGCGCGTCAGGCCAGGCCGGCCTTGCGGGACTCCACGTCGATGTCGTTGTCGACCATCATCGCGACCAGCTGGTCGAAGTCGACCTCCGGCTTCCAGCCCAGCTTGTCGTGCGCCTTGGAGGCGTCGCCGACCAGCAGGTCGACCTCGGCCGGGCGGAAGAACCGCGGGTCCTGGGTGACGTGCTTCTCCCAGTCCTCGATGCCGGCGTGGGTGAAGGCGGCGTTGACGAAGTCGCGGACGCGGTGGGTCTTGCCGGTGGCGATGACGAAGTCGTCGGGCTCGTCCTGCTGGAGCATCTGCCACATGGCCTGCACGTAGTCGCCGGCGAAGCCCCAGTCGCGGCGCGGCTCGAGGTCGCCCAGCACCAGGGTGTCCTGGAGGCCGAGCTTGATGCGCGCGACCGCGTTGGTGATCTTGCGGGTCACGAACTCCAGGCCGCGGCGCGGGGACTCGTGGTTGAACAGGATGCCGGAGCAGGCGTAGAGGCCGTAGCTGTCCCGGTAGTTGACGGTGATGTCGTGGCCGAAGACCTTGGCCACGCCGTACGGGGAGCGCGGGTAGAACGGGGTGGTCTCGCGCTGCGGGGTCTCGCGGACCTTGCCGAACATCTCCGAGCTGGACGCCTGGTAGAAGCGGATCGGGTTGTTCTGGCTGCCGCCCGCCATGCGGATGGCCTCGAGCATCCGCAGGACGCCCAGGCCGGTCACGTTCGCGGTCAGCTCGGCCTGCTTGAAGCTCAGCGCCACGAACGAGATGGCCGCGAGGTTGTAGACCTCGTCGGGCTGGGTCTGCTCCAGGGCCGCCACCAGGCTCGGGAGGTCCTGGAGGTCGCCGGACACCAGCTCGACGAACGGCAACTCCTGCTGGATGAGCTCGGCCCGGGGGTTGTTCTGGCCCTTGACCAGGCCGAACACCTCGTAGCCCTTGCTGTTGAGCAGCTCGGCGAGATACCTGCCGTCTTGACCGGTGATACCGGTGATCAATGCACGCGCCACCGCGCAAGGATGCCACGGGCGGGTTGCCCGCCGACCCGCGCCCCCTCACCCGATGCGGCGAGTTCGCCGAGGTAGGGGTTCGATCATGGTCCGCGGCGGCAACCCCCGCGCCATGCGCGGCGTCTGTAGAGGTGACCCCGAACCACCCGACGAAGCCGGAGTGCGGCCATGTGGTTGGCTGTGAGCCTGGTCACTTTGGGAGCGGTCGCATTTTCGGTGCGAACCGTTCGGGTGCTGCGGTCCGTACAGAAAACCGACCGGAGTCACCCGCCCATTGGGACAACAACGTCCACCTAGGCCCTATGGGGGATTGTGCGCTTGCCGTACGATCTTTTTCGGGTCGAGCACGACCTGTGCCTGCTAGGGGACCTCACAACAGAGGTAGGTGCGTCATGGATCTCGCACTGAGCAAGGTGATCGAGCTGCGCGAGAGCGGTTTCCAGTTCCTCCACCTTCGGGACGAGGACGGGCAGCTCGATCGCATCATGGCGTTCAAGCAGCGCAGAGGGTTCATCGACTCGATCCTGTTCTGGTCCGAGACGGAGGCCCGCGCAGGCCGTCTACCTGCGGTTCGGGACTCCACGCGGGCCGCGCAGGCGGTCTGGATCTACGAGGGTCCGCTCGTGGAGGCGGTCGACCGGCTGCTCGACCTGCCGGAGCCGGGTACGCGGAACGCGCCGACGCTGATGAAGCGGACGGCCTCCGACCTGGCCGTGGTGACGACGCTGCCGTTCAAGCTGAAGTTGCCCCCGGGCGCCATCGCCTGAGGTCTACGCAACAGTTGCGCAGCCCCGCGTGGAGAACGCGGGGCTCTTCGGCGTGGTGACGGAGAGTACATTTTCTCGCGCTTTCGCTTGCAATGCGTGACGAGAATATGCACCCTTTCACTGCGCGCACGACAATGTTGCGACCAATACGACCAATACTCCCGGTTACGACGGGGATAACAATTGCTCATACCATCCGGTTATGCCCTGCGCGGTGTCACCAATCCGGATTCGTAGGCGAGCACGACCAGTTGCGCCCGGTCGCGGGCACCCAGTTTCACCATCACCCGGGAGACGTGGGTCCGGGACGTCGCCGGGCTGATGACCAGGTGATCGGCGATCTCCTCGTTCGACAGACCACCCGCGACCAGGGCCAGGACCTCCCGCTCCCGGGCGGTCAGCTCGCGCAGCGCGGCCGGGTCCGGGCGGCGGTGCTCAGGGCGGGCCGCGAACTCCTCGATCAGCCGCCGGGTCACGCTCGGGGCCAGCAGGGCGTCACCCTGCGCGACGACCCGGAGGGCGTGCAGCAGCTCGACCGGGTCGGTGTCCTTGAGGAGGAACCCCGACGCGCCGCTCTTGAGCGCCTCGAACACGTACTCGTCGACGTTGAACGTGGTCAGCACGAGCACCTTCACGTCCGGCAGCTCCGCCTTGACCCGCCGGGTGGCCTCCAGGCCGTCGGTGCCGGGCATCCGGATGTCCATCACCACCACGTCCGGGTGGTGCTCATGCGCCAGCCGGACCGCCTCCGCGCCGTCGCCCGCCTCGCCGACCACCTCGAACCCGTCCTCGGTGTCCAGCAGCAGCCGGAAACCCGCCCGGACCAGCACCTGGTCGTCGGCCAGCACCACCCTGATCATGACTGCCCTCCCACGGCAGAACCGCACGCACCTCGAACCCGCCCTCCGGGTGCGGCCCGGCGGCGAACCGGCCGCCCAGCGCCGCCACCCGCTCCCGCATGCCCCGCAACCCGGTGCCCGCGCCCTGCCGCCCGCCGTGCGCGCCCGACCCGTCGTCGCGGACCGACAGCTCCAGGGCGTCGTCGGTCCGGGTGAACGTGATGGTGACGGCCGTGGCGTCGGGCGCGTACCGCATCGCGTTGGTCAGCGACTCCTGCACCACCCGGTAGGCGGCGGCGTCGACCGGCGCGGGCAGCTCGCCCGGCTCCCCCACCACGCGCGCCTTGGGCACGGGCCCGACCAGCTCGTCGAGCCGCCGCAGCGACGGCACGGGCGCGGTGCCCTCGCCGGTGCGCAGGACGCCGAGGGTCGCGCGGAGGTCCTCCAGCGCGTGGCCGGACGCCTCCTTGATGGCCTTGAGCGCCTTCACGGCCTCCTCGGGGCGCCGGTCGGCGACGTGCGCCGCGACCCCGGCCTGGACGTTGATCATCGCGAGGCTGTGCGCGACCACGTCGTGCACCTCGCGCGCGATGCGCAGCCGCTCTTCCTCCACCTGGCGATCCCGACGCTCGACCTTGCGGACCTGGCGCAGCGACAGCAGCGCGATCGCCGGCGCGACGATCAGCGGCCCCCAGTGCCCGGTCACGTAGTACAGCCACGTGGACACGCCGGTCACAGCGAGCACCGCGATCGGGAACCGCCGACGCCACAGCAGCGGGACGAACGTCGCCCCGAACCACACCCACGCCAGCCATGCCACGAGCCGACCGTACGGGAGGAGCGGGGCGGGGACATCGGTCCGCAGGCGGGCGCACGGCCTACGTCAGCGGACGTACGCGCCACCGGGACGGGTGAAGAAATCCACTCGCGAGAGTTAGCGAGCTTGAACCGGACACCCGGATTGCGAAACTTTCCCGCCCATGAACCTCAGGAAGACCATCTCGGGGGCCGCTGTCGCCCTCGGCAGCACCGCCGTCGTGCTCGGCCTGGGCGGCACCGCGCACGCGTCCGGAGTGGACCTCCAGAGCAACCCGACGCTGGACACCGAGCTGGGCAAGCTCGGCCGGGTCGGCGACCTCGCCAGCGCCGACACCGACGACGTGAACGGCAAGTTCCAGCTGGTCAACGGCCAGCAGCCGGACGTGAAGGCGGTGATCACCGACCTGGACGCGCAGCAGGCCGCGTCCATGCTCGGCTACGGCAAGAACGACCCGACCTCGCACATCGACACCGGCCTGGGCATCTGACCCGGCCCCTTCGAGCCGGAACGGTCCCGGCCCCCTCCCCCTCGGGTCGGGGCCGTTCCAACCCAGTCCCCACCGGTTCCACCCGCTAGCGGCCGACCGCGTAGCCCTGGTTGCCCCGCGGGTTGGCCGCGGCCCGCAGGAAGCCGTCCCGGGAGTCCCGGGCCACGGCCGACATGCGGCCCAGCGTCCACGCACCCGCCTCGACCACCCGGTGGCCGCGCGCGCCCAGCTCCGCGAGCGCGTCCGCACCCAGCCTGGTCTCGGCGACCAGCTCGCCCGGCGTCCAGCCCCGTGGCGCGAACGAACTCGGGAAGGCGTTCGTGTGCCACATCGGCGAGTCGATCGCCTCCTGGAGGTTCATCCGGCCGGCGGTGTGCGCGAGCCAGAACGCGAGCTGCCACTGGTCCTGCTGGTCGCCGCCGGGCGTGCCGAACGCGAGCGCCGGCAGGCCGTCGCGCAGCGCGAGCGACGGCGACAGCGTGATCCGGGGCCGGCGCCCGGGCACCAGCGAGTTCGGCAGGCCCTGGTCCAGCCAGAACATCTGCGCCCGGCTGCCCAGGCAGAACCCGAGCGACGGGATGGTCGGCGACGACTGGAGCCAGCCGCCCGACGGGGTCGCCGACACGATGTTGCCCCACCGGTCCACGACGTCGACGTGCACGGTGTCCCCGCGCGACACCCCGGTCCGCTCGACGGTCGGCTCGCCCAGCGCGCCGCCGCCGCGCCCCGAGCCGGCGGCGTCGTGACCCGACCGGATGTGCTCGGGCAGCACGGCCCGCCGCCCGCCCGGCGACCCGGGCCGCAGCTCCAGCGACGCCGTGTCGCCGACCAGGGCGCGGCGCTCGGCGGCGTACTCGCGGGACAGCAGCACGTCCAGCGGGACGTCACCGGAGTCCCCGTACCAGGCCTCGCGGTCGGCGAAGGCGAGCTTCGCGCACTCCACCGCCAGGTGCACGGTCTCGGCCGTGGGCACCCCGTCGACGTAGGTCAGCCGGTCGCTGAAACCTTCCAAGAGCAGCAGTTGCTGGAGCAGCACCGGTCCCTGCGACCAGCCGCCGACCTTCGCGACGGTCCACTCGCCGAACTCCACCGCGACCGCGTCCTCGTAGGTCGCCTGCCACGACGCCATGTCCTCGCCGGTCAGCACGCCCGCGTGGTCGCGGCCGGACTCGTCGCGGAACGCGGTCTTGCAGAACTCGTCCACCTGCGCCGCCACGAACCCCTGCGACCACGCCCGGCGCGCCGCCTCGATCTGGGCCTCGCGGTCCGACCCGGCCGCCTCACCCGCCGCCAGCAGCCACTCCCAGGTGTCGGCGAGCTTCGGGTTGCGGAACCGCGACCCGGGCTTCGGCGGCTTCCCGCCGGGCAGCCACAGCGCGGCCGACGACGTCCAGTGGTCGCGGAACAGGTCCGAGACGGTGTCCACGACGCTCGACACGCGCTCCAGCAGCGGGAACCCGTCGCGGGCGTAGCCGATGGCGTGGCCCAGCACCTCGCGCAGCGACTTGGTCCCGTAGTCGCGCAGCAGCGTCAGCCAGCCGTCCCACGCGCCCGGCACGGTCGCCGCGAGCAGCCCGCTGCCCGGCACCAGGTCCAGGCCCAGCGACCGGTAGTGCTCGGCGGTGGCACCGGCGGGCGCGACGCCCTGGCCGGCCAGCACCCGCGGCGCCGACTCGCCGGCCGCCGCGAAGACGACGGGCACCTCGCCGCCCGGCCCGTTCAGGTGCGGCTCGACGACCTGGAGGACGAAGCCCGCCGCGACCGCGGCGTCGAACGCGTTGCCGCCGTCCTCCAACACCGCCATGCCCGCGCCGGACGCGAGCCAGTGCGTGGAGGCGACCATGCCGTGGGTGCCGACGAGTTCTGGTCGGGTGGTGAACACGCCCGACAACCTACGTGGGTGCCACCCGGTTGGTTAACCCGGCTAACTAAATCGTGTCCTGATGGTTCAGCCCGCCTTCAGGATCGGCGTCACCCGGCCGCTCCGTCACCGGCCGCTCCGTCACCCGGCCGCCGCGGGCTGCTTGCGGCCGAGGCCCTCGCGCACCAGGCCCGCCCGGCGCAGGGCGTCCTCGTCGAGGTGGTTGCGGGTGTCCAGGACCAGCACGCCGTTCATCAGCCCGGCCACCCGCGCCCAGTCCAGCGTGCGGAACTCGGGCCACTCGGTGAGCAGCACGACCGCGTCCGCGTCGCGCACCGCCGAGTACGGGTCGTCCACCACGGTCATGCCCACCAGCGGCTCCCGGATCTCCGGGTCGTGGGCCACCAGCTCCGCGCCCTCGAACGCCAGCAGCTCGGCCACCGCCAGCGCGGGCGAGTCGCGCAGGTCGTTCGTGCCCGCCTTGAACGCCAGCCCCAGGATGCCGATCCGGGCGCCCGCGAGCGTGCCGCCCACCGCGTCCCGCACCTTGTCCACCACCCGGCGCTGCTGCCGGTGGTTGGTGTCGATGGTGGCCTTGACCAGCGCGAAGTCCACACCCACGGACTCGGCGATCTGGACCATGGCGTGCGTGTCCTTGGGCAGGCACGACCCGCCCCAGCCCGGTCCGGGCTTGAGGAAGGACTGGCCGATGCGCCGGTCGTAGCCCATGCCGTCGGTCACCGACGACACGTCCGCACCGACCAGCTCGCACAGCTCGGCCACCGCGTTGACGTAGGACAGCTTCATCGCGAGGAAGCAGTTGGCCGCGTACTTGACCATCTCCGCGCTCGCCGCGTCCATCAGGACGGTGGGCGCACCCAGCTTCGCGAAGAGCGCCGCGACCCGTTCGGCGGCCTGCGGGGAGTCCGAGCCGACGACGATCCGGTCCGGGTGCAGGAAGTCGCGGACCGCGCTGCCCTCGCGCAGGAACTCGGGGTTCGACACCACGGCGACGTCCTCGCGCCCCAGCAGGGCGGCGACCCGCTGCGACGTGCCGACCGGGACCGTGGACTTGCACACCACGACCGTCCCGTACGGCAGGACCTCGCGCAGGTCGCGGGCCACCGACTCGACCGCCGACAGGTCCGCCGCGCCGCCCGCGCCCATCGGCGTCGGCAGGCACAGGAACACCACCTCGGCGTCCGCGACGGCGGTCGTGAGGTCGGCCGTGAAGTGCAGGCGGCCGGCCGCCTGGCCCTCCCCGACCAGCTCGGTGAGGCCGGGTTCGAGGATGTCCACCTGCCCGGCGCGCAGTCGGGACACCTTCAGGACGTCGACGTCCGCACACACGACCCGATGACCCAGGGATGCCAGGCAGGCTCCCGTCGTCAGGCCCACGTAACCCGTTCCCACGACCGCGATCCGTCGGACGAACATGCGTGTGACGGTCGCAGCCGAAGTTTGCCGTGGGTCAAACACCAGTTGTATGCGGAGAGTGAGGTGGGTAGTCCCCTGGGTGTACATCGACACCCCTCTGGCGGCGGACGCGCTATCGGGTGGCGGGCGGGCATCGTGCAGGTATGGAACTCCTGCTGATCACACTGCTGTTCGCGGGACTGGCCCTGCTCGCGGCCGTGCCGTTGGTCGCATTGCTGCACCTCTCCGAGCACAAACCGCTGAACGACCGTTAACCTCCCTTTCCGGCACAGCGGCCGGGTGATGGAGGTTGGCATGAAGATCGAGGGAACCGCGGCGGTCGTCACCGGTGGGGCGTCCGGCCTGGGCTTGGCGACGGCGCGGGCACTGGCCGCGAAGGGTGCCGCGGTGTTCGCCCTGGACCTGAAGGTCGAGGGCGCCCCGGAGGTCGAGGGCGTCACGTACCTGGCGGCCGACGTCACGTCGGAGGAGGACGTGCAGGCGGCCGTCGACACCGCCGCAGGCTCCGGCAACCCCCTGCGGATCGTGGTGAACTGCGCCGGCATCGGCCCGTCCACGCGGACGGTCGGCAAGTCCGGCCCCCACTCCCTGGAGCTGTACCGCAAGGTCATCGACGTCAACCTGGTCGGCACGTTCAACGTGCTGCGCCTGGCGGCGGCGGCCATGGGCAAGACCGAGCCGCTGGAGCACGGCCAGCGCGGCATCGTGATCAACACGGCGTCCATCGCGGCGTTCGACGGCCAGATCGGCCAGGTGGCGTACGCGTCCTCGAAGGCAGCCGTGGTCGGCATGACCCTGCCGGCCGCACGCGACCTGTCGTCGGTGGGCGTCCGGGTGATGACCATCGCGCCCGGCATCGTCGACACCCCCATGCTCGCGACCGTCTCCGAGGAGTTCCGCGCGGGCCTGGCAGCCGGCGTGCCGTTCCCGAAGCGCCTGGCCCTGCCGGAGGAGTACGCCCAACTCGCGGTGTCGATCGTCGAACACGACTACCTGAACGGCGAAGTCATCCGCATGGACGGCGCCCTCCGCATGGCCCCCCGCTAACCCCCGCCACCGCGAACCCACACCCGGCGCAGCCCCGCCGCCGCAGCCCCCGGCGCCGCCCGCAGCCTCACCGCCCCCGAGCCCACGCCAGCGCCCGGGGGCAAGCGGCGCACTCGCACCCGGCACCGGGGGCAAGCGGCGCACCCGCACCCGGCACCGGGGGCAAGCGGCGCACCCGCACCCGGCACCGGGGGCAAGCGGCACACCCGCACCCGGCACCGGGGGCAAGCGGCACACCCGCACCCGGCGCCGGGGGCAAGCGGCACACCCACAGCCCGCGCCCGAGAGGAAGCCGCACACCCGGAACCCGCGGCCAGCGGCGCACCCCGAACCCGCGGCCGGGAGGCGAGCGGCGCGCGCAGCCGGCGCCGGGGAGGGTCGGGGGCAAGCGACGCACCCGAAGCCCACGCCGGGCCGGCGCGGGCCGAACCCACGCGGCCCGAGCTGCGGACCCGAGGGCGCCTCAAGTCGAGCCCGCGCGCCCGAGGGGCCTCATGTCAGCGCGCCGGGCGGCGCATCCCGAACCCCGCGCGGGGACGGCGTGAACGTCGTCGCTGGCCGCAGCTCGTCGCTCGGCGCACGTCGTCGCTCGTGAACCCGCCGGCGTGCCCCCGCGTGCTCCGAGCCATACCGGCGACCGAGCCCGCCGGCGGTCGGTTCCGGTCGGCGGGAGCGTCGGCCCGGTTGGAGCCGAGCGTTGCCTGCCGTGGTCCCGCGCTCCTTGTTTACGGGATGCGCGAGTCGCCGTTCGGTTCCCAAACCGACATGTCACACGATCGAGTGACATACCTGAAGATCACCGCACAGCCACTCTACCAGCGACGATGCCCTAAGAACGGCTTTCTCCGCTAAGCGCTTCGTCCGCGGACTCAGAGGTCGCCGGCGAAGGGCAGGTTGTTCATGGCGTCCGACGTCATCCACTCGCGCAGTGCGTGCGTGGCCCGGACGTCGTCCTCGTTGTACTCCAGCAGCCGCCGCCGTTGGGCCGGGTTCGGGGGTGCGCCGTCCATTCCCACCGCGTCCCGGTACCAGCGCATCGAGTTCTCGCCGCCGGCCTCCGGGTCGCGCCACGCGAAGCCGGCCACGGGGGCGATCGTCTTCAGGCCCTTGCCGTGGGCGCACAGGAACTGGTCCTGCACGATGCCGAACAGGTCCACCCACGAGTCGGACGCGATGAACTCCTTGACCTGCCCCACGGTCGGGATCCCCGGCCGGCCCTTGAACCGCTCCGCCGACCCGATCAGCCACCGGTTCTCGGCCAGCTCGTTGTAGCAGTACGCCCGGAACGTCAGCCCCCGCGCGCGGGCGCGCAGGCGGATGCCGGTCAGCCAGCCCCAGAACTCCGCGAACGACCTCGCCTCGTCGTCGCACGGCAGCGGGTCCCAGGTGGCGAAGGCGCGGTAGCCGTGTTCCTCACCCACGTCGGCGCCGGACAGCCAGCAGCCCCACATGTACGCGCCCAGGTCGCCGAAGCTCTCCATGTCGACGTCCACCTCGACGTCGGCGCGCGGCACGTCCATGGACGGCACCCGCCGCACGACGGTGAGGTCCCGCAGCCACGCGCGGGCCAGGATGACGGCGTCCGCGTGCAGCATCCCGAC
Source organism: Saccharothrix variisporea (assembly GCF_003634995.1). GTDB lineage: Bacteria > Actinomycetota > Actinomycetes > Mycobacteriales > Pseudonocardiaceae > Actinosynnema > Actinosynnema variisporeum. The sequence continues at coordinate 5,220,619 of NZ_RBXR01000001.1, forward strand.
CAGCGGGGTGGCGGGCGGGTCGTGCGGGTCCAGGGCCGCCAGGTCGTCCACTGTGGATACTCCGGCCTTGCGCAGCGCCACGGCGTCCTCGCCGCGCACGACCAGGCTCACGTCCCGCGCCGACCGCAGGTCGACCTCGCACACCGGCCACCACGGGCAGCTGCGGCACTCGACGATCCGCGACGGGCGGGCGAGGGGGGTGGCGCCGTTCAGGGCCGCCGCCGCCACGGCCAGCCGGTCGGAGAAGCGGGAGTCGTACTCGGCCAGCGCGGTCCGCCCGCCGGGCCACGTCGGGGCCTCGAGGTCGTGCCACACCACGACGTCGCCGTCCATGCCGACCACGCCGCCGTACGCCCGACCCTGCACGGCGTACCCGGACGCCTGGAGCTGGCGCTGGGCGTGCGCCAACCGGAGTTGGTCGCGGGGCTGCGGGCGGACCTTGCGCAGCGGGTCGACGCGCGCGCCGCCGGGCAGCGGGTGGGACAGCGGGGACGTGCGGGCGCCCGAGCCGGGGTCGGTGACCTTGTGCCGCACGACGAGCACCGGCACGTACCCGGACGTGTCCTTCACCAGCAGGTCGATGCCGCCGCGCCGGCCGCCGCGCTCGTCGCGGGGCAGGGCCGCGCCCCAGATGTAGGGGATGCCGGCCTCCATCGCGGACGCGGTCACGCGCTCGCGGTCGGCCGTGGGCACGTCGTGCGGGATCTCCATGAGGTCCGAGCCGACGACCCGGCCGAGGGCGGCGGCGACCGCGCGCCGGTGTTCGGTGGCGTCGGCCTTGCGGAGCTGGCCGGTGGGGTCGGGGGCCGCTTTGGGGGCGTCCCGCATCGCTGGATCGTGTTCGAGGTGCACCCGCCGCCGGCAACGAGTGACCACGCCGGCGTCGAGCTGCACCTGGGAAGTCACGACTGAAGCGTATGACGACGCACCGACACTTGTACCGGCAACCTCGCGGACGGCAGTGGATCTTCTGTGCGCAGACCCGCCCCGACCTCTAGTGTTCGGGTGGAGTGTCTGGAGGTGGCGCGCGCGATGGCACGCGAACGGAGCAAGGGCTTGACCCCCGGCCGGGCCAAGAACCTCGTCGGGGTGGCGAAGGTCGTCGCACCGGCGCTGATCCCGGTGGTGGCACCGCTCGCGGCGCGGGCGGCGGCGCTGGTCAGCGACCGCTACGACCACTACCGCGCCCGCCGGCTCGGCGTGCCGGTCGACCAGCTCACGCGGTACTCCGGCCGCGGCGCGCGGCTGCACGCCCGCATCACCGGCTTCGCCGAGGCGCTGGAGCAGGTCGAGGACACCGACCGGCCGTTCGCGGAGGCCGCCCGGACCCGGCTGTCGCAGCTGCTGGCGGCGGTGCGGGCCGCCGAACGCATGCCCGCGCCGCGCCGCAAGGCCGCGCACCGGGCCGTCGGCACGGACCTGGACGCGCTGGAAGCGGAACTGCTCAAGCGCCTCGGCGTGTCCTGAGGGTCACGTCCGCCGGATGGCGTCGACGGTCGCCGACACGCGGCGCTGCTGCCTGATCGAGATCACCGAGGCCAGCAGGAAACCCCCGGTGGCGGCGATCGCGCTGGCCGTGCCGGGTGACGACGCCGGGCGCCCGTCGCCCAGCGTCCCCAGCACGACCCACGCGCACAGCGCGAGTCCCAACAACACCGCCAGCACGATCAGCGCCACCGCGGGCCAGCGGCGTTTGCGTGGTCGCGGGCGTTCCAGGCCCGCTCGCGGGATGCGCGCCGTGTCCTCGTCGGCACCTCCGTCGAGCTCGGGTTCGACGTCGGCGGGGAGGTCTTCGACCGGGGTGAGCGGCGCTTTGGCCCCGCTCCTCCGGTCCGCCGCGCGCAGTTCCCGCCACAGCCGCCACACGCGGTCCGCCTGGTGTTCGTTGAGCCCGGCGGCTTCGCACAGCGCACGCACCTGCTCGCCCTTGGTGGGCAGCACGGTGTTCGCCTCGTCGAGCAGGCGGTAGGCGCTGCTGGTCGGGATCCGCGCCCGCACGGCGAGTTGGTTGCGGTTGAGGCCGGAGTTGGCGGCGATCAGCCGCAACAACGCCGTGAACTCGGGCACGGTGCGGGCCTGCAACGCCGAGTCCGGCGTGGCGTCGACCGGCGGCCGGGGGAGGGCCGGATCGGCGGCCGGGCCGCGGGGCTCGTCGGGTGGCACCCGGTCGGCGCTCCGGGCCACCGCGCGGGCCGCCACCTGGTACAGCTCGAACAAGCGTCGGCGGTCGGCCTTGTCCTGGACGCACGACTGGACGCGGTACGCCGACCACGGCAGCAGGCGCGTCTGGCACACGGCGTCGATCACCTCGACGCTGTGGCGCTGCCCGCGGGACGCGGCCATGTAGCGGCTGTGGAACTCGACGACCGGGGTCAGGTGCGCGGCCGCGTGCTCCCCCCGGCTGCCGTTCACGACGCGCTCCCCGGCTGACCCGTGCCGGTGTCGCCGGCGTCGTTGGACAAGGCGTGCACGGTCGCTCGGCGCAGCGCGTTGAGCGCGGGGCCGGCAGAGGTGAGCAGCAGGACCCCCGCCAAGCCGGCGAGGGCGAGGCCCAGGGCCGGTGCCGGCTCCTGCCCCAACACGATCAACAGGGCGGTGAAGCCGAAGACCAGCAACGTCATCCACACGTGCTGGGTGGTCGGGCCGCGCCGCGCGGGCGGGCGGTCGGGACCGACGGTCGCGACACTGGTGAGCCGGGACATCCCGGTCTCCTTCCTGGGGTGGGTCAGCCGGAGGCGGTGGGGTGGTCCATCCGATGCAGCTCGCAGTTGCCCCTGCGTACTAAGTGCTTCATCTTCTGGACTACCGCCATCGTCGCACCCGCATTCGATCGCCGGCAAATCAACCGGCGCGTGTCGCGCACGACCGCAGGGCCCAAGTCGCTTCCCACGGTTTCCCACGACTTCGGGGTCGCCGAACCGGTCTCCGGACGCTTGCGGCGCGACAGCCACGCAAGAAACACAAAAGACGAGGTCATCGACTTTCCCAGACTTCCCGCGACTTCCCGTACGCGCCGATCGCCGGGACGGAACCCAGCGGATTGGGTAATCTGGCCGACGCCGACAAGCGGTACTCGGTGGCGACACCGGTACCGCGCCCTGGGCGTCGCTGATGGGTCAGCCGGAGCACGGGGATGGTGGCTGCTCTTGCCCGAGCGACCACCCGGCCGTCCGGTTCTCGTCGTACGCGCGCGTGCACGACGAGAACCGGACACCTCACACCTGGTCGCCGCTTTCGTCGCCGACCGGACCCGGCTCCTCGTCGCGAAGAGCCAGTGACGACAACCGTTGTTTCACGTACAGAGTCCGGTAACCGGTGGAAACCTTGCCCTCTTTGTGCAGCTTCTTCAGCGCCTTGTGCACCGAGGGCTGCGATGCGCCGATCGCCGCGGCGAGGTCCAGCTGGGTGAGCCCGAGGTCGAACAACACCCAGCCCTCGGAAGTCCGCGCGCAGGACTGCCCCTGCTGGTCGAGGAACGCCACCAGCCGGCTCTCCACGTCGAGCGGCGCGTAGGCCAGCGAGCGGTCGCGCAGCTGCACGTCCTGGGCGAGCCCGGCGGACATGGCGAGGGCGACCGCCGGGTTCGAGCGGACCAGCGTGAGGAACGTCGTGCGCGGCACCACCTTCAGCGTCGCGCCCTTCGCCACCGTGTACGACAGGTGGGCGGGCCGGCCGAGCAGGGCGTCCGCGACTCCGAGCACGTCACCCCTGGTGTGGATGGCCAGCAGCATGGGCGCGCTGTCCGGTTGCGCCGACCGCAGGGCTTTCACCACACCGCCGGTCACCAGGAACACCGGCGCCTGCGCGGCACCCTGTTCCACCAGCGTGGTGCCGCTGTCCGCCGAGACCTCACGGCCCAGCGCCGCCAGTTCGGTGACGAGCGGCGTCGGGTCCGCCACGCTGGTCGCGTCCCGCTGGCGCGGCAGCACGGTTCGCGGAGGGACCGCGGAGGCGTCCCTCATCGCGCCTCCCTGGCGCATCCGGACATTGAATTGTTCCCTTCCGCATATGCCGAGTTCAGGGTCCGCGCTGAGCGGAGTGCGCCCTGGTAGTCGGGCACTGCTCCGCGCGGTGCGAAAGACTCTAAGTGTTCGGAGAGCGGGCAGGAAGACGTCAATGGTCGGTTGCGAAAACGGGGTCGAGTCCAGTCGATCCGCTCTCGGTGATCGTCACCGACCGTCACCCCTACCGGGGTTCGACTTGCGATCATGGCAGTTTCGTGATTAGTGCGCAAACTCTCCGCAAATCGCGGGGAACACGTAATCCTGAGTTATCCCGTACGCGCATATCGTGAAGGCTGCACCCAGGCGCGTTGCCGTTCCTCATGCCGAGTTCGGGGGCCGTCGCAGCAAGAACGGGGAGGGATCCGGGGGTGGTAGCCCGGATCCCTCCCCGCCTGCCGACCGGGCCGGGCGGATCGTTGTTAGCGCTAAATATGTGCGTATCGTGACAAAACCGACCCGAAGTGATGTGGAGCACACATTACAGGGATGACTTGGCTCGGAATTGCGCTGTTATACGCGAGAACGCTCCCACGGTGGTCAGCGGCGCCCGGTGACGAGCCGTTCGACCGTTCGCCACGCCGTCTCCTCCGGCCCGAGGGGCTCCTCGGGCTCCTCCCGCGCGAACAGCGGGTCGGTGCGCAGGTCCCGTGCCAGGGACACGCAGAGCCCGACCATCACCGCCGTGAACGGCACCGCCGCGATGATCGTCAGGTTCTGCAGGCCGGTCAACGCGTTCGAGCCGCCGACCAGGAGCATCACCGCGGCCATCGCGCCGGTCAGCACGCCCCAGAACACGACGACGCCCTTGGTCGGCGCGATGGACCCGCGCTGCGACAGCGTGCCCATGACCACCGACGCCGCGTCCGCGCCGGAGACGAAGAAGATCGCCACCAGCACCACGACCACGACCGCGGCGACCGCCGCCAACGGGTAGTGCTCCAGGAGCGCGAACAGCCGGCCCTCCGGGGTGGCCGCGCCCGCCAGGTCGACGCCCTCGCGCTGCAGGAACACCGCCGTGCCGCCGAACACGCAGAACCACAGCAGGCTGACCAGGCTCGGCACGCCGATCACGCCCGCCACGAACTGCCGGACGGTCCGGCCTCGGCTGATCCGCGCGATGAACATGCCGACGAACGGCGTCCACGAGATCCACCACGCCCAGTAGAAGATCGTCCAGCCGCTCAACCACGTCGCGGTCGCGTCGCCGCCGGACGCGGCGGTGCGGCCCGCCATGTCGGCCAGGTCGCCGAAGTAGCCGCCGATCGCGGCCGGCACCAGGTTGAGCACGAACACCGTCGGCCCGACCACGAACACGAACACCGCCAGCACGACGGCCAGCACCATGTTCGTGTTGGACAGCCACTGGATGCCGCGCGCCACGCCGGACACCGCGGACGCGACGAACGCCACCGTCAGCAGGGCGATCACGCACACCAGCACGGCGTTGCCGACCCCGCCGACGCCCGCCGCCTGGAGGCCGCTGCCGATCTGCAGGGCGCCGAGGCCGAGGGAGGCGGCGGAGCCGAACAGGGTGGCGAAGACGGCGAGCACGTCGATCGCGCGGCCGGCCGGACCGCTCGCGCGGCGGGTGCCCAGCAGCGGTGCGAACGCGGCGCTGACCAGTTGGCTCCGGCCCCGCCGGAAGCTGCTGTACGCGATGGCCAGGCCGACGACCGCGTAGATCGCCCACGGGTGGACGGTCCAGTGGAAGAGCGTGGTGGACATCGCGGTGCGCAACGCCTCGTCGGACCTGGCGGGCACGGTGCCCGGTGGCGGGTTCACGAAGTGGGAGAGCGGTTCGGTGACGCCGTAGAACATCAGGCCGATGCCCATGCCCGCGCTGAACATCATCGCGACCCAGGACACCGTGCGGAACTCGGGTTCCTCGCCGTCGCGGCCCAGCGGCACGCGGCCGTACCGGCTGACCGCGAGCCACAGCGCGAAACCCACGAAACCCGAGGCCACCAGCACGAACGCCCACCCGAGGTGGCCGATGACCCGGTCCAGGACGGTCTTCGACACACCCGCGAGCGAGTCGGTGCCGAACACGCCCCAGGCGACGAACCCGAGCGCGACCGCGGCCGCGACCCCGAACACCGCGGGGTCGGTGCGGCCGGGCAGATCGGCGCGGGGTTCGCCGGGCAGCGGCTGGTCGATGGAGTGTTGTGCGGTTTTCACCGGCCGCCTGTTCCCCCGTGTGGAGCATTCCAAACCTGCGGTTAACGCCGGCGACTCACACGTTGGTGGAGCGGTCTCCTACGCTCTGTGCATGACCCGACGTCCGGCGCCGACCCGCTTCGCGCGGGCCGTGTTGCTCGCCGTGACGTCGGCGGCACTCAGCGTCGCCGCGCACGGTGCTGCGGGCGGCGAGGTCACCGAGTTCGCGCCCGCCCTGCCGCTCACCGTGCTCATCGCGCTGGCGAGCACGGCGGTGCGCGGGCGCGGGCCGTGGACCCTCCTCCCGACCCTCGGTTTCGCCCAGGTGGCGCAGCACACGCTGCTCAACCTCGGCCACCACGAGGACGTCGGCGCCGGGCTGGGCTTCGGCCCGGTCGCGATGACGACGGCCCACGTCGTCGCGGCGCTGCTGACCGGGCTGCTGCTGGTCCGGGCGGACGCGGTGCTGGACGCCCTGGTGTGGGCGGTGTCGCGGCTCCTCCCGGTGCTGTGGTCGTTCGCGCCCGTCGCCGTGCCGGCGACACCCGTCCGGGTGGCCCCCGTCCCGGACGTGTGGATGTCCGTGCTGCTCAGACGCGTGCACGGCCGCCGCGGTCCCCCGCTCTGCTCCTGATCCCCGGAACCCACACATCCCTTCTGGCATCAGGAGCCACATCTTCATGTCGACAAATCGCTTTGGCGTGCGCACGTACGCCAAGGGCGGCGCCGTGCTGGCCGCCGCCGCCTTCGCCCTCGTGAGCACCGCCGGCCTCGCGTCCGCGCACGTCACCGCCTCGACCCCGAAGGACGCCGTCCAGGGCGGCTACACCAAGGTCACCCTGCGCGTGCCCAACGAGCGGCCGAACAACGGCACCGTCAAGCTCGAACTGACCCTGCCCGCCGAGTACCCGCTGGCCTCGGTCAGCACCAAGCCCACGCCGGGCTGGAAGGTCGAGGCGGTCAAGGCCAAGCTGGACACGCCGATCAAGAGCCACGGCCGCGAGGTCACCGAGGCCGTCCGCACCGTCGTGTGGACCGCCGACCCGGGCGTGCGCATCGAGCCGGGGCAGTTCAACGAGTTCGACCTGTCCATCGGGCCGCTGCCGGACAACACCGACAAGCTGGTCCTGCCCACCAAGCAGACCTACGACAACGGCGAGGTCGTGGACTGGAGCGCGCCCCCGCCCGCCGAGGGCGCCGCGGAGCCGGAGAAGCCCGCGCCCGTGCTCAACCTGGTGAAGAAGTCCGGCGGCGACGCGCACGGCAGCGCCGTCACCGCGTCCGCGCAGGAACCGCAGGCGGCAGCGCAGTCCTCGGACAAGACCGCCCGCTGGCTGGGCGGCGCGGGGTTGGCCGTCGGCGCCCTCGGCCTGGGCATCGGCATCGGCGCCGTCCTGCGGTCCCGCCGTGCGACGGGTACTCCGTCGGCATGAGGCGCACGCTCTCCCTGCTGCTGGCCGGCCTGCTCGCGGGCGGCCTGGCGCTGACCACGTCCGGCACCGCCTCCGCGCACAACGTGCTGGTCAGCAGCAACCCGAAGGACGGCGAGGCCCTGGCGGCCGGACCGGCGGAGATCACCCTGACCTTCGACCAGCCGGTCCAGGCGGGTGAGAAGTTCAACACCATCACGGTCATCGGCCCGGACGAGTCCCACTGGGAAGCCGCGGACGAGCCGACCGTGAAGAACAACTCGGTGGTCTTCAAGGTCCGCCCGCTCGGCCCGGCGGCCGAGTACAAGGTGGGCTACCGGGTCCTGTCCGCCGACGGCCACCCCGTCACCGGCTCGCTGAAGTTCACCCTCACCGCCGCGGGCAACGGCACTCCGGCGCCCACGACCACCGCGGCCAGCTCTTCGCCGGTCTCGGACGGTGGTGACGGCGGCGTGCCGATCTGGGTGTGGATCGCCGGCGCCGTGGTGCTGCTGGGCGGCGGCGTGTACTTCGCGCTGCGCGGCGGGACGGGCGCCAAGAGGTGACCGTGGACCGGACCACCACCCGGACCTCCCGGCACTGGGTCGTCGTCGGCCTGCTCGCGGGCGGGTGCGTCGGCGTGCTCCTGGGCCTGGGACTGTCGACCACGCCCGAAGCGGTGGGCGTGGCCGAACCCGGGGCGGTGGTCCGGTTCGCCCACCCGCTGGTCAGGACCTTGCTGGACTTGGCCGCCACGGTCGTCGTGGGCCTGTCGCTGCTGCCCAAGCTGCTGGGTTTCACCCGACCGGCGGCGACCGAGCCCGTGCTGCGCGTGGCCCGACCGGCGGCGGTGGTCGCGGCGGCCGTGTGGGCGTTCACCGCGCTGCTGTCGATCGTGATCAGGGCGTACGAGACGCGGCCGGACGTCCCGGTGACCATGAGCTCGGTCGTGGACTACGTGCAGCGGGTCGGCGCGGGGCAGGGGCTGCTGTTCAGTGCGGTGTGCGCGCTGACGTACGTCGTGGTCGGGGTGATGGCGGTGCGGCGCGGCGAGTCCGTGCCGGCGGAGCTGCGCATCCTGATCTCCATGTTCGGCCTGCTGCCGCTACCGGTGACCGGGCACGCGTCGAACTGGAAGTACCACGACTACTCCATGATCTCGATGGAGCTGCACGTCCTGGGCGCGGCGGCGTGGACGGGTGGCTTGGCGGCGCTGGTCGTGCTCGTGTCCCATCGGCGGGGGTTGCTGGCGGACGCGCTGCCGAAGTTCTCCAAGCTGGCCACGGTGAGCTTGGCGCTGGTCTCGGTCACGGGCTTGTTCAACGGCTTGCTGGAGCTCTTCCTGAACCCCGTGGTAGCTCTGCCCGGCTCGCTCTTCACCACCTCGTACGGCTTGGTGCTGCTGGCGAAAATCGTCTGCGCGGCCCTGCTGGCATTGCTGGGCGCCAACATCCGCTGGCGCTTGCTGCCCCACATCGCGCGGCACAAGGCAACGGCCATCGTCGGCTGGGCCACGATCGAGGTGACGATCATGGGCATCGCCTTCGGCCTGGCCGTCATCCTGTCTCGCGCCCCCGTCGCGTAACGATCTCGGCCGGTATCCGATCAAGTCCGCGATACTCGACCTCAGCGTCGATGGCCAGGTTTTCCAGCTCGAGTTCAGCCAGCGGGCCGAGGTCATAGTCGAACTGGACGTCGTTGTCGATCCAAAGTCTTTTCAGCCCTCGGATCGCCACCAGGGGTTCGATGCTGTCGAATGCCGAGTGCTGGATGATCAGACTCCTCAACGGCACCTCGATCAGGTCGGCGAGGTCCACGCTGGCCATATCACCGATGTTCCAGTCTGTCGCGACTCCGAACACCCTCGCCGCCTGGGACAGCGATCGGGATACGCAGCTGAAAAGCGTCACTTTGCGAATCCCGTGCAGGACGTCGATCCCGGACAGTCGAGAATCGTCGAAACCGCTGATGAACAGGTCGTCCAGGTCTGGCAACGTCGACAGCACGGACAGGTCGACATCAGCTTGATAGAGGCCGAACAGGTTCATACCCCTCAGGCCCTCGCGACCCGCAAGAGGGGCCAGGTCAACTTTCCTGTGCCGACGGAGGGAAAGGCCCAGACCGCCGAATCTTCCGATGTGAAGGACCTGGGGCAGGAATTGCGGCGACGGGACTTCCAAGTAGCTGTTGCCTAGATCATGGGCGAGCACGGTTTTCGCATACTGTTCCGGGTCGAAGAACTTCCACTGCAAGATGACCGCTCTCCGCACCTCCGACCGCTCGTCCTTCACGTAGGACGCGAGGAGTGGCATCGCTTCGGCGGCACCTGCGAGCACGGCGGCTTCCACCGTGGCAGCCGCCGCCATTTCGGGGAACTGTCCCAGATCGGCCGGCAAGTAGCGCAGGAGGCGCGGACCGATCGACGCCAGTGACCGCGCCTCGCTGGACTTCCTCGGCGGGATCAGCCTGTCGCGCACGACCGCGTCGATCCGGTCCCGTACCGCGGGGTCCACATCCCGCACGGTTTCCAGGCTCGCCGCCGCGATCAACCGGAGTCGGCGCGCCCGCTTCGGCTTCCGATCAGCCTCGTCCAGGACGCCGGTCAGCAGTTGCTCGGCCTGTTTCGCCGTCGCGTGGCCGCACGCCATCACGACGGTCTCCCACCACGTGTCGAGGTGGGCGTGGGCGATCAGCGTGTCGATGTGGTGCTGTTGCACGGCCTCCTCGGCTGCGAGGTACTCCAGGAACGTCCGGTGGACGAAGTCGACCCGGCCCGGCACGGGCTGCCGCAGCACACCACTGCGCTCCAGCAAGTGCGTGAAGATCGCCTCCGGCTCGACCTCCACGTCCGGCATCGCGGGCAGTTTGCGCGAGAGGTGCCCGAGAGCCTCCTCGGTCGACAGCTCCACCTTGTTGCCCAAGGTCAACCGCCATGCCAAGTCCCGCAACAACACCCGCTTCCCGGTGTCGGTCAGCAGGGTCTCGATGCCGCGTTCCGCGTCGCGCAGGTGCAGCAGCATCGCGAGGGCCTTGGCGTACAACTCCATGCGGTTGCGCGGGAGTTCCGACCGGTGCGACAGGTTCAGCGCGCACAACATCGCGCACAACAACGGACTGGCGGCGAGCTGCCGCAGGTGCGGCCGTTCCAGTTGGGCCCGCAGCCGGCGTTCCGCCGCCGTCACCTCGGCGCCGGTCAGTTCCGCCGCGCGGTGCCACCGCTCCACGAAGTCGAGGATGTTCACCGGGCTCATCGGCTCCAACGTGACCGTGCGGAACCCCTCGCCGGCCAGCCACTTCGCATCCGCGGCGGCCGTCCTCGACGTCACCACCACACGGGTGCCCGGGTACGCGTCCAGCAGGTCGCGCAGCCACGCCTTCACCGCGCGCCGGCGACCGGCGGGCACCTCGTCCACGCCGTCCACCAGCAGCAACCCGCGACCGGCCTGGAGCACGCGGTGGGTCCACGCCTCCGGTGCCAGGTCGGCGACCACCGGTGTGGACAGGCCGACGAACTGCTCGGGCCGCGGGAGGTCCCCCTCGGCGAACATCCGCAGCAGCACGACGAACGGGACGGTGTCGTTCCACCCCGTCAGCGCGCCGGTCAGCGCCCGCCGTGCCGCCTGGACCGCCAGCCAGTGGAGCAGGGTCGTCTTGCCCGAACCGGCGTCGCCCCGCAGCAACACCCGGTGCTCGTCGCCGATGGCGGCCTCGACCGACAACCCCTCCGTCGCGGCGGGCTCCCACAAGTCCGGCCGAGTGCGCGATGCGGTCCGGCGACGCCGTGTGTGGCCGTCCGACGCGCTCAAGCTCAGGTAGGCCACGGTCAGCGCGAGCGTCGGCTGGTCGTCGCCGGGCAGTCCGAGCAGTTCCAGGCGGTCGAAGGTCGTGGCGAGGCGGGACAGGTACTCGACGCGGAACTCCTCGTCGCGGTCGACGCCGCGCGGCGCGTAGAGGCTCGTCGTCGGTGTCCGGGACAGCAGTTCGTCCAGTGCTTCGGCCTGCGCGGTCAGGCGGGTCAGGACTTCGCCCAGTGCCGCGGACGGGAAGGTCGGCAGGTAGCGGACGACCTGCACCAGGTGCCGGCACGCCTGGTCCAGGGCCAGTTCGTGGAGCTGGGCCGCTCGTTCGGACAGCAGCGCCGATCGTTGGGGGAACTGGCGGCGGATCTGCTTGGCCAGCACCTCCGGATCCGCATCGTTCGCCAACAGTGCCCGGTCGGACAGGTCGACGTCCTCCAGCACGTACACGACGGCCAGGATCGCGGCTTCGGCCTCGTGGTCCGGCACGTCGGAGAACCGTTGCTCCAGCACCGGGGCCAACTGCTCGGCCACCTGGTGCCCGATGCGCTCGACCAGGTTCTCCAGCTTGCGCCGCTGCACCAAGCCCTTCAGCTCGGCCTGCGCCAGCTCGGCCAGGCTCGCGCTCCGCTCGTACGTCGCCTTCCGCCGTTGCAGCCAGTACTTGGCGGCGTGCGTGGCGATCGTGCTCCCGAGCTTCAGCGCCTCGCGTTCCAGGACGATGACGCCCCCCTCCTCCGGCCGGATGCACAAAACAACTTAGGCGCAGCGCCACCGGAAACTGTCGTACCCCGGTGGTCTACTCGACCGCATGGACGAGATCTTGGTGTTGGGAGCGACGGGCACGACCGGCAAGCGGGTCGTGCGGGAACTGGAAGCGCGGGGGCTGGTCGTGCGGGCCGCGTCACGACGTGGTCGGGTGCGGTTCGACTGGGGGGAGCGGGATACCTGGGTGCCTGCGGTGGCCGGGGTGTCGGCGGTCTACCTGATGGCGCCGCACGAGCTGCCGATCGACCCCGAGTTCGTGCACGAGGCGGTGGCGCGCGGGGTGCGGCGGGTGGTGTTGCTGTCCAGTCGGGGTATCGAGGAGATGGGTGACGACCGGCTGCTCGGTGCCGAGGCGACCGTGCGGGCGTGCGGTGCGGAGTGGACCGTGGTGCGGGCCGACTGGTTCGACCAGAACTTCGACGAGGGGTTCTTCCGGCCCGCCATCGAGGCCGGCTCGCTGGCGGTGCCGGTCGGGGACGTTCGGCAGGGGTTCGTCGACGCGGACGACATCGCGGCCGTGGCGGCGGTGGCGTTGACCGAGGACGGGCACGCGGGGCGCACCTACGAGGTGACCGGGCCGCGGGCGTTGAGCTTCGCGGAGGCGTTGGGGCTGATCGGTGCGGCGTCCGGGCGGTCGGTGCGGTTCGGCGGCACGGCCGACGAGTACCGGGCGCAGCAGGACGCCATGGGCATGCCGCAGGAGCAGACAGAGGCCGAGATCGAAGCGTTCGCGCAGCTCAAGGACACCGAGCCCACCGAGGCGGTGCCCGAGGTGACCGGGCGGGCGGCCATCGACTTCGCCGACTACGCGACCAGGGCGTGGGCCACATGACCGCCGGAACCGCCACGCGGCTCGTCGGTGAGTGGACCGTTCGGTGCGGTGAGCTGCACCGAACGGGCTAGTCGGCGATGAGCCGGGCCTCGGGGTCCTCGCGGAGCTTGCTCAGCGTCGCCATGGCGGCGTGGCCCCTGCGGTCCAGCTCACGGGCGTCGATCCAGCCGTGGGCGTAGTAGCGGTAGTCCTGGGCGAGTTTCACCAGCTCGGCGAGGTAGTCGGCCGACCTGCGGCGGCGCTCTTCGTCGAAGGACGCCAAGAGCGGCAACTGCGTGTCCACGACCTCGTCGAGCATCCGCGCGGCCTCCAAGGCGCGCTTGCCCTTCCACCGCCGCGCGCCGCCCACGGCACCCGACCGCGCCTTGGCGCCCAGTCGTGCCTTGGCGCCGAGCCGTGCACCCACCAGCCGTTCGATCACGCGCACCTCACCGCACGTCCCGCATCCCCGTCGCTGCGTGATTCGGAAAAACCGGCCCGAGCGTTACCGGTTCGTTCCCCCACGCCCCCGCGATCAGCGGTAAGGGGTCCACGGGGTGGTGGTGTCGCCCGCGCGCAGGGCCGCCAGCCGGCGGCGCAGCTCCTCTCGCACGTCGGGGTGGCTGCGCAGGATCGGCAGGACGCTCGTGGTCAGCTTGAGCTCCCGCACGTCCCGCAACACCCCGAAACCACTCCACCGGGTGACGTCGAACCGGTACTCCCGGGCCAGCTGCCGGTACCAGCGGTCCGGGTGGCCGAACCGCGCCACCCCCACCGGGAGGGTGCTCAGGTCCCACTCGCGCGGCCCCACGCTGGTCGAGTCGAAGTCGCACAGCACCGGCCCGTCCGGGCTGGGGATCAGGTTGCCCAGGTGCGCGTCCCCGTGGACGACGCCCTCCGGCAGCACGGTCGCCAACCCGGCGAGCCGGTCCTCCAGCAGCGCGACCCGCTCCTCCAGGAACGACCGGTCCGGCGCGGACAGCTCCTCGGCGTCCGCGATGCGCTTGCGCACGTCGTCCAGCGGCGACCAGCGGGGCAGCGGGAAGTCCGGCGGCGGCAGCGCGTGCACGCGGCGCAGCAACCTGCCCAGGTCACGGCCGTCGACCGGCGGCCCGTCGGAACGCACGGTGTGCCAGACGGTCGCGAGGTGCTCGCCCACGGCCAGCGGCTGCGGGAACTGCTCGACCAGCCGCACCGCGGGCACGTCGTGCGCCTGCAGCCACCGCGCGACCCGCACGACCTTCTCCGCCCGGTGCCGCAACGCCATCGACCCGACGATCCGGACCACGACCCGGTCGGCGGGGAGGTCGAACACCGCGTTGGAGGTGAACTTCAGCAGCCGCGCCGAGTGGTGCGTCAACCCGAGCTGGGCGCACAGCCGCTCCAGCACTCCGGTGAGCGCGGCCGGGGTGAACCTGCCGTCCAGGCGAGACTCCCGGGGTCAGGCCGCGCTGTCGTTGCCGGTGAACTTGGCCAGGCGGTCGGCCAGTTCGCGCGCGTCGGCGTTGTTGCTGCGCTTCTCCGCTTCCAGCTGGAGCGGGCGCATGCGGTCCTTGGTGCGCACCGACTTCAGGCCCTCGGACAGGTCGATCGCCTGCCGCCCGATCTTGGCCCCGTGGTCGATGTCGCCTTCCAGCAGGTGGTTGATCGACAGGGACGTGAGGTTGAACGAGCGGCTGCGGCTCATGTCGTCGCCGTAACCGCTGATGGCCTTCGTCAGCGCCGGAATCGCGGTGCGGGTGTACTTGCGGGCGTCCACGGTCTGCGCCAGCTCGGTGTGCACCGTGCCGATCATGGCGGACAGGTCGTTGGCGTCGAAGAACTTCGCCCACGCGGGCGCCTCGTTCAGGTTGGCGCGGGCGAACTCGTCGCGCGCCCGGCCCAGCAGCTTCAGCGCCTGGTCGTCGGAGCCCATCTTCGCGTAGGCCCACGCCTCGTTGGCGCACAGGATGCCCACCGCGAGCTCCGAACCGGAGTTCTGGGCGGCCAACTGGCCGAGCTGGAACACCTTCAACGCGTCGTCCGGCGCGTCCTGGTGCAGGTAGACGCGGCCCATCCGGTACAGGATGTTCGCGACCAGCTCTTCCTTGCGGCCCTGCTTGGCCAGCCCGAGGGCCTGGCCGAAGTGGTTGCGCGCCGAGTCGTACAGGCCCGTGTCGAACGACGTCCAGCCGGCCAGGTTGTGCAGGTCGGCGAGGGCGACGTAGAGCCGCTCCTTCACCAGGTCCGTGGCGTTGGCGCCGAGCATCTGCTGCCCCCAGGACAGCTGCGCGACCACGGCGTCGCGGCACGAGCCGCCGCCGTACTGGTAGTCCAGCGTGCGGAGCGCCCGAGTGGCCGCTTCCACCTGTCGGACGTCGGTCATGCCGATCCGGCCGGGAGCCGGCGTCTGCGCGGGCGACGAGGCCCAAGACCCGGAGTCCGTACCGAACACGGCCGCGCCGACGGTGATGGCGGCGGCGTGCGCGAGGAACTTCCTTCGCTTCACCGACTCGTCCTCCTCAGACTGGGGTGCCTCCGCGGTCGCGGCCACCCGCACTGCCGTGGCCTCGTCGTAGGCGAGGCCCATGTATCCCCTGGGGACACCCAGGCCCTGGGCGATCCTCGCCAGGACGTCGTAGGCCATGACCTGGCGTCCCTTGAGGATCTCCGAGACCTCGGACTGCGACTGGCCCGTGAGCGCCGCGATCTGGCGCTGGGACACGCCGTGCCTGCGCAGCAGCCGGTAGACCGAGCTGATCTCCCGCCTGGCCAGCGCGTCCCGCATCTCCTGCTGGTCCCACACGTCGGGTGTAACAGGAGAGCCTTGCGAACCGATGGTGTTCAATTGCGCCCCCTCACAGTCCTCCGGGCGTCAACGGCAGAGTAGGGGCACTCCCCCAACCGCAGGAAGTGCTGATCGGCGAGGCTGATCGGCCCTGCCGAACTCCGTTGACCGCTTACCGTGGAACGGCCACCGGCTAGCGCTGTGACGTCCCGATCCGGGTTGAATCATCGCAATCTGAGTCTCGGTAAGCGAGCGAACACGGAGAGGGAACCGGCAGTGGACCTGATCGAGCGGGCGGTGACCACCACGGGTGGGTCGGCAGCGCGCGCCGTCGCCACGGCCCCCACTCCTACTTCCCCGACTGTCCGCGAGTCGACCGACCTCGACTCCGGATGGCGCGGCTCGACCGGGCAACGCCGCTGGTGGCGGATTCGCTGCAGTGACGTGGTGGACCGGGAGCGCTGCCTCACCGTGCTGGTCGACCAGGGCCGCGTGGTCCTGGTCGGTCCGCCGGGTGAGACCGCGGTGCTGTCGGCCGACCAGCTCGTACAGCTCAGGGCTGCGCTACGCGAGGCCGCCGAGCAGGCGGAAAGGTGACGGTGACGTTTCGGTGGACGAGATCCTCGGACAAGTTCTTCGCAACGCGGTGTGGGAGAGGTTGGACCTGCTCACCGAGCTGGCCAACGAGGCCGACGCCCCGTCCCTCCTGTCGGTGGCCCGGTCCGAGCTCCCTCGGCTGACCGAGGGGTGGCGGGCGCTGCTCGCCGCGCACGAACCGGACGAGAAGGGCAACTGCCCCGAGTGCTCCGGACGGTGGCGGCAGCAGAAGAGCCCTTGCTCGGTGTGGCGCGCCGCGTACGAACACCTGGTCGCGGGCGGCCTCGCCCCGCGCCCGGCTCGACACCTGCGCTCGGCCCCGGTGACCCCTCCTGTCACCCGGACCAGACGCGCGGTGCTCCGAGCCCACTAACGGGCGGCCCCGACCTGTCGTTCCCCCGACGCGACAAGGTCGAGCACCCGCCTACTGGCCGGCGGTCCGGGACGTGCGAACCCCCGACCGCGACGAACGGACCGCCGGCCGGCTACAACTCCACACAGACATCCGCGGGCCGGTGCTGTGCACCTTCCCTCCCCGACCGGCACTGGTCCGCGGGCACCACGTCGGCCTCCGTTGCCCGCCCCTCCCGCGCGGGCAACGGAGGCCGTTTCCACACCCAAGCCGGATTTGTCGTACCCCGCCGGCACACTGAGCCCCAGGGGGCGCTCACCCGGGAATGTCGTACCCCCGTGGGACAATGGAGACGGGGGCCGGAGGCCACGCCCGAGCGCACCGGCCGGAGGCCACGCCCGAGGGCGCGGGGCCGGTGGCCACACCCGACGAACAGGCGCCTCCACCCGACAACCCTCCACCCACGTACCAACTTCGCGCCGCACGCGCCAAGCCGCGCCGCGCCAAGCTCGCCGCACGCCCCAACCCCGCGCCAAGGCCACCGCCCGCACTCGCCGAAGCGCCAAGGCCCGCCCGGAACCGATCAGCGGTGGGTGCCGGTGCGCCAGGTCAGGTACGACACCACGCCCGGCAGCACCCGGTTGGTCAGGTCGAAAGCCTTGAGCTGCCAAGGGAACACGACCTCGTCGCGCCCGCGCTCCACCGCCCGCGCGATCTCCTCCGCCACCCGCTCCGGCGTGACCGTCGGGATCAGCCGCGCGACGAGCGGGATCCGTTCCTCCGCCCCCGGGTTGTTGCGGAAGTACGCACTGCTCACCTTGCCCGGCACGACCTCGCTCACCCCGACCCCCGTCCCGCGCAGGTCCTGGCGCAGCGCCGCGGTGAGACCGCGCAGCGCGTACCGGGACGCCGCGTACCCGGTGGCGCCCGGGATCGGCATCCGGGACACCGGCGAGTTCACGTTCACGACCCGGCCCGCGCCGCGCGACCGCATCGCGGGCAG
This sequence comes from Saccharothrix variisporea, assembly GCF_003634995.1. Classification (GTDB taxonomy): domain Bacteria; phylum Actinomycetota; class Actinomycetes; order Mycobacteriales; family Pseudonocardiaceae; genus Actinosynnema; species Actinosynnema variisporeum. Next base: position 5,238,284 of record NZ_RBXR01000001.1, read on the forward strand.
GAAGCTCCTGGTCACGTGCAGTGCCGCCGAGAACGGCAGTGCGGTCATGGCGTCGAGCTCCGCAGCCGGGGTGTCGTCGAGGAACAGCCACCGCCCGGCACCCGCGTTATTCACCAGCACGTCCGGCGCCCCGAACTCGCCCAGCACCCGCTCGGCCAGCGTGCCGATCGCGTCGACGTCCGTCAGGTCCGCGGGCACCGCGACCGCACGGCCGCCGAACCCCTGGACCCGCTGGACGACGGATTCGAGCGCTTCGGCGCTGCGGGCCACCAGCACGACAACCGAACCGCGCCTCGCCAGCGTCAACGCGGTCGCCGCGCCGATGCCCTGCGACGCCCCGGTCACGACGGCGATCCGTCCTGTCAACCGCACCCGATCTCCTCACTCCACCGCACGAACGCGGCTCACCAGCACCGCCGCGCACAACGTTGCCAGCGCGGACACCGCGAACAGCCCCCGGTACCCGCCAAGCCCGGCCAACACGAACGTCGTCAACAGCGGCGCGACCACCTGCGGCAACGAGTTCGCGATGTTCACCACGCCCAAGTCCTTCGCCCGGTCGGACGCGGCCGGCAGCACCTGGGTCAGCAGCGCCAGCGCCACCGCCCAGTACCCGCCGAACCCGACCCCGAGCAGCGGCGCGGCCACCAGGGCGGCGGTCCACGTCGGCCACACCACCAGCAGCAGGGCCGCGAGCGCCATCACGAACGCGGACCCGTACACCCAGGGTTTGCGCTGCCCGCTGCGGTCCGACCACACGCCGACGGCGAACGCGCCGAGCGCCAGGGCCACGCCGTACAACAGCATCAGCACCAGCAGCCCGTCCTCCGGCGACGGGTGCCGCACGACGTCGCCCAGGAAGTACAGCAGGTACAGCGTGCCGAACGCGTTCCCCAGGTTGATCATGAAGTGCGCGCCCCACGCCCACGCGAAGTCCGGGTGCCGGCGCGGCGACACCCACAGCTCGCGCCACCGCAGTTCGGGCCGCACGACGATCCGCGCGTCCGGCGTCAGCACCACGAACAGCAAGGCCCCCACCACGACCACGACCGCGCAAGCCAGGTACCCGGCGACCAACCCGGACACGACGACGGTCACCAGGACCGCCCCCAGCACGGTGCCGAGCATCTGGCTGGTCCCGACCAGCCCGCCGACCTTCGCCCGCTGCCGCACCGGCACCCGGTCCGGCACGGCGGAGGTCAGCGCGGCCAGCATCCCGTTCAACCCGGCCTGCACCAGGCACCAGCCGAGGACCACCACGCCCACCGACGACGCCGACGCCAGCACCACGAGCCCGAGCGCACCCACGAGCGCACCGCCCAGCGTCCACGGGTGCCGCCGCCCGAACCGGGACGTGGTGCGGTCCGACGACAGCCCGATGAGCGGGTTCGCAACCAGCGCGACCGCCGCGCCCACCCCGGTGACCAGCCCGAACACCGCCTCCTTGGACGTGTCCGCGAGCAGTTCGGCCTGTTGGGGCAGCAGCACCTGGATGGGTGCGTAGATCCCGAGCCACAGCCCGAGGTTGGCCAGGAACAGCCACCCCATCCACGACCGGCGGACCGGCGTGACCGGCTCGGCCCACGGGTCGACCGCGGTCACCGGCGGATCCGATCGCGGTACCAGGCGAAGGACGAGCGGGGCGTCCGCTCTTGCGTCTCGTAGTCCACGTGCACCAGGCCGAACCGCTGCGAGTAGCCCGAGTCCCACTCGAAGTTGTCCATCAAGGACCACACGAAGTACCCGCGCACACCGGCGTCCAGCGCGGCCTCGATGTGCCCGTCGAGGTAGGCGATCCGGGCCCTGTCCTCGATGTCCTCGCCGTAGCTGCACCCGCTTTCGGTGATGTAGACCGGCGGCAGGTTCGGGTGGCGTTCCCGCAGCGCCGTCACCATTTCGGACAGTCCCTGCGGCACGACCGGCCAGTCGAACGCCGTCTTGGGGTACTCGTCGATGTCCACCAGCTCGAACGGCAGCGGGTTGCCCTCGCTCGGGCTGCGCAGCCGGGTCGGGTTGTAGTAGTTGACGCCGTAGAAGTCGAGCGGCTGAGCGGTGATCGCCAGGTCGCCGTCCTGGATCGGCAGGCGGTCGGCCAGCTCGGCCGGGTAGGTGCCGGCGAGCAGCGGATCGGTGAACAGCCAGTTGTGCAGCGCGGAGTAGGCGTGCGCCGCTGCGACGTCGTCGGGCGTCGCGGGCCACGCGGGGGTGTGGTTGTTCGCCGTGCCTACGGCTTTCGCGCCGGCGGACCGGAGAGCCTGCACGGCCAGCCCGTGCGCGAGGTTGAGGTGGTGGGCGACCGGGAGCGCGTCGAACAGCAGGACCCGGCCGGGCGCGTGCTGGCCGATGGCGTGCCCCAGGAGGGTGAGGATCGCGGGTTCGTTGATCGGGATCCACATCGCGACCCGGTCGGCCAGGCGCTCGCCGACGGCCGCCGCGTACTCGGCGAACCGGGACGCGGTGTCGCGGGCGAGCCAGCCGCCGGCGTCCTCGACGGACTTCGGGGTGTCCCAGTGGTAGAGCGTGGCGACGGGGGCGATCCCGTTGTCCAGCAACAGGTCCACCAGCCGGTCGTAGAAGCTCAGGTCGGCCAGGCGGGGCCAGGCGACGGAGAACCGGTAGGCGCCGACGCCGAGGTCGCGCATCAGGGCGACGTCCTCGCGGTACCGGTGGTAGTGGTCGCACGCGACGGCGGCGGTCTGGCCCTCGTGCGCCGGGAAGTCGTCCCACACGGACGGCACGCGGCCGTCGTCGTGGAACGCCCCTTCGATCTGGAACGCGGACGTGGAGACACCCCAGAGGAAGTCGTCGGGCAAGGTCACGCGAGCCTCCCGGAACATGAAAGTGATTCGGATCGTAGGCGTGTTGACCGCCAACGGGAAGTACTGGCGTCCCGGACCGGGCACTATGGAGACCCGCAACCCGACGGAGCAGGAGTCGCCGTGACGAGTACGACCCCGTTGCGCCGCCAGCCGGTGCAACAGCGCAGTGCCAAGCGCGTCGAGCGGATGCTCGAGGCCTGTGCCTCGCTCATCGAGGAGGTCGGCTACGACGGGGTGACAACGACGCTCATCGCCGAGCGCGCCGGGGTCGCGGTCGGGTCGCTCTACCAGTTCTTCCCCGACAAGCGGGCCGTCGTGCAGGCGCTGACCCTGCGCAACCTGGAGAAGTTCATCAGCACGGTGGACGGCCGGTTCACCTCCCAGACGCTCGACCACTGGTGGGACGCCGTGGACACCATCTTCGACGTCTACGTGTCGATGCACCGCGAGGTTCCCGCGTTCAGCAAACTGCACTTCGGCGACGTGGTCGACATGCGGCTGCTGGACGACCGGCGGGACAACAACACGGTCATCTCCGACCGCATCGCCGCGATGATCTCGACCAAGTTCGACATCCCGCTGGAGGAGCTGCAGCTACCGATCTCGATCGCCGTGCAGGCGGCGGACGGCGTGCTGAACCTGGCGTTCCGCACCGACCCGGCCGGTGACCAGGCGATCCTCGACGAGGCGAAGGCGCTCGTGCGGGGGTATTTGTCGACAAGGCTCCCCGACTGAGGCCTCAGCTTCAGCCGAAGGACTTGCCCTCGCCGCGGTAGGTGGGCGCGGTGTGCACGACGGTGTCGCCCTGCACGACGTGGTAGTGGGTGAACCGCTCGGCCAGCTCGCCGGCCTTGGCGTGCCGGAACCACACCCGGTCACCCAGCGCCAGCGCGTTCGCGGCCCGGCCGACGACCGGCGTCTGCACCTCGCCCGCGCCTTCCAGCGGGGTGAGCTTGAGGCCGACCGGCAGGTGCGGAGAGGGCAGGCGGTCGGGCGTGGCGGTGCCGGACGCCAGGTAACCGCCGGCGAACACGGTCGCGACACCGCGGCCGGGGCGTCGCACGACCGGCAGCGCGAACAGCGCGGCGGGCCGGGGGCGGAACGCGCGGTAGGCGTCGAACAGGGTGGGGCCGATCAGCCCGGACCCGGCGGCCAGCTCGGTCACCGACGGGTCGGCGCCGGTGATCTCCAGGCTGCCGGTGCCGCCGCCGTTGACGAACTCGAGGTCCGCGACCCGCCTGATGGCCGCCACGGCCTCGACCCGCCGCTCGACCAGTTCCTTGGCGGACTTCCCCTGCATCCACCGGACGGCGGCGGCGCGCAGGGGTCGACCGAGCGGGGAGTCACCCAATCCAGCGATCTGACCTTCGTAGGCCATCACTCCGACGAGGGAAAACCCGGGCCTGCGGGTGATCTTCGCGGCCAGGTCGGCGGCGTCGCGCGCGGAGTGCACGGGTGAGCGCCGGGGGCCGACGTGCAGACCGGGGAGGGGCCGCCAGGAGACGTCGAGCTCCAGGCAGACGCGGATGGGCGGGTGGCCCGTGCCCAGGGCGGCGTCGACCAGGTCGAGGTGGGCGGGCGAGTCGACCATGATCGTCACCCGTTCGCGCGCCTTCTCGTCGGCGGCCAGCGCGCGCAGGGCGCCGTGGTCGACGGTCGGGTAGGCGACGAGGAGGTCCTCGGAGAGGTCGTGCTCGGACAGCCACAGCGCCTCGGCGAGCGAGTAGCACATCACGCCGGCGTATCCCGGGCGGGCGAGGACTCGTTCCAGCAACCAGCGGACCCGCACGGACTTGCTCGCCACCCGCACCGGCTTGCCGCCGGCCCGGCGGACCAGGTCCGTCGCGTTGTGGTCGAACGCGTCCAGGTCGACGATCGCGAAGGGCGCGTCGAGCGCTTTGGTCGCGGTGTCGAGGCGGCTGCGGGGCTGCATGCGCTCACCGTACTTGAAAGGTGAAAGCTTTTCACCTACGGTGCGTGGAACAGGTCACACCGGAGGTGGGCGTTGGGTACCCCGTGGACGAACTGGGCGCGCACGGCGACCGCGACCCCGCACCGCGTCGAGCACCCGGCCACGGCCGACGAACTCGCCGAGGCGGTGGCGCAGGCGCGCGCGATCCGGCCGCGCGGCAGCGGGCACTCGTTCACCGACATCGCCGCCGCACCCGCCGTAGCGCTGGACCTCGACCGGTACACGGGTATCACCGAGGTGTCCGGCACGCTCGTCACCGTGCGGGCGGGCACGACGCTCCGGCAGCTGAACGTCCTGCTGGACCACCTGGGCCTGGCGCTGCCGAACCTCGGCGACATCGACGCGCAGACCATCGCCGGCGCCATCTCCACCGGGACGCACGGCACCGGCGCCAAGCTGGGCGGCCTGTCCACGCAGGTCGCGGGCATGGAGTTGGTCCTGGCAACCGGCGAAACCGTCCGCTGCTCCACCTCGGAACGCGCAGACCTGTTCGCCGCGGCCCGCGTGGGCCTGGGCGCACTGGGCGTGATCAGCACGGTCACCCTCCGCTGCGTACCGGCGTTCGTCCTGCACGCCCGGGAAACCCCCGACCGCCTCGACCGGGTGCTGGAGGAGTTCGACCACCTGACGGCGGTGGAAGACCACGTCGAGTTCCACTGGTTCCCGCACAGCGACAACGTGATCCTCAAGCGCAACAACCGGACCGACGAGCCCGCCGCGCCCTTGTCGAAGCTGCGGCACTTCTACGAGTACGAGGTCATGGAGAACGGCGCGTTCGGCCTGGTGTGCCGCGTGGCCCGCGCACTGCCCCGGACGACCCGCGCGCTCAACCGGGTGTGCGGCAACCTGATCTCGGAACGCGTCTACCAGGACGTTTCACACCGAGTCTTCGTCACGCCCCGCCGGGTCCGTTTCGTGGAGTCGGAATACGCCATCCCCCGCACCGCCCTGCACGAGGTCCTGGGCGAGTTGCGAAAGGCCGTGGACAAACTCGACCACGGCATCATCGTGCCGGTGGAGGTGAGGGTGGCCCAGTCCGACGACATCTGGCTCTCCACGGCAAACGGCCGCGACACGGCCTACATCGCCGTCCACCAATACCTCGGCATGCCGTACCGCCAGTACTTCGACGCTTTCGAACGGATAGCGGGCGCGGCAGACGGCCGCCCCCACTGGGGCAAAATGCACACCCTGACAGCGGCCGACCTGACTCCGCGCTACCCGCACTTCCCGGACTTCCAACGCATCCGCACAGAAGTCGACCCCACCCACAAATTCACCAACCCCTACCTCGACCGCGTCCTCGGCTAACCCCCCACCCGCCCAAACCGTCCCGCCGGGGCGTCGCGCCCCTGACGCAACCACACGGGCGGTGCCCGGCCGGTCGCTGCGCCAGCGGGCCGTGAGCCGGCGGGTCCGACTGTGAGCCGGCGGGTCCGACTGTGGGCCAGCGGGTGCGAGCCGTCGGGACCCGAGTCGGCGGCGGGGTCGATGCGCTGGCGGAGTGGGTCCCGGCGGCGAGTCGATGCGCGGGCGGGCTAAGCCGCGGCGAGTCCCGGCGACCGCAGGATCGGTGGAGCGGCGGATGGAGTGGCGCAGCCAGCGCGCAGGCAGGGGTCAGCGGGCGGTCAACGGCGCGGCTGGTGGTTGGGGCCGGGTCGGGGTGGGGCGCGGTTGTTGGGTGGTGGGTGCCTTGCCCGTCCCCGTCCGCCGTTCCTAATCACGGTATCGCGTGAGATCGCGGAATGTTGCGATTCGTGTATGTCACCCGATGGGGTGGTTGTTCGCGTGCCGCTCGGAACAGCTTACAGGGCTTCCGCGATGGGGGTCGGGCCCGAAGTGAGTTCGTATGTGCGGTGGGCCGTGGTGGGGTGGTCCAGGAGGGCCACTACTACGGCGGCTACGTCTGCCCTCGGGATGTGGCCGCGCCTCGGTGATTCCGACAGGTCCACGTGACCCGTGGGTGGTTCGTCGGTCAGGCGGCCGGGGCGGAGGATTGTCCACTCGAGTGGGCGGGATTTCAGGTCTTCTTCGGCTTCGGCCTTTGCCTTCAGGTATGCGTCGAAGACCTTGTCGCCGGTTGTTCGGCCGATGCCGGTTGTGCTGATCTGGATGAAGCGGCTGACGCCTGCTTGTTGCGCGGCGGAAGCAAAGAGCGCCGAGGCCGCGCGGTCCACCGTGTCTTTGCGTTCGACGCCGCTGCCTGGGCCAGCACCGGCCGCGAAGAGGGCGGCGTCCGCGTTCTTCAGGTGTTCGGCGACTGTGGCGACGTCTGCCGCCTCCAGATCACACAGTGCCGGGCTGGCTCCGGCCTTCCTGACGTCCTCGAAGTGGTCCGGGTTGCGGACCAGGGCCACCACCTCGTCGCCGCGACGCGTCAACAGCTCCGCCGTCAGCAGCGCGATCTTGCCGTGCCCGCCTGCGATCACCACACGCATGACCGCAAAACTAGATCAGGCCACCGGGTCCGGCACCGCGGCGAGCACCTGCTCGTACACCAGCTCGTTCACCCACCGGGTGGTGGCGGTGTCCTCGACGGGCACCGTCTCGTTGCGGCCGGCGACGTCCATCGACAGCGCCGACTCGTCGTCCGCCAGCAACACCGACACGCCGTAGCGGCGCACCCGCGGCAGGCAGTTCGCCAGGTAGTCGTGGGTCAGGGCGACCGACGCCGGCAGGACCGCCGCCGCGTTGCCGAACCGGGCGAAGGGCACCGCGGACGCGAGCGCGGTCCGCCAGTGGCGGGCCACCGCCAGGACACCGATGATGCGGACCGCGGCGGGCGGCACTCGTCCGTCCATCTCCGGCCACACCCACGTGGACACCGTCGTGCGGTCGGTCTCGGGACCGGCTCCCAGGCACACCCGTTCGGCGTGCGCGTCGGCCAGCAGTTCGGCGACGACGATCACCTTGCGGCCCATCAGGACCATCTCCGGCAGCACCACACCGTGCCAGCCGAGGCGCACCGCCGCCGCAGCGGCGAGGTCCGCCGCGTCACCGGGCAGTTCGGGAACCGGGATCGCCGTGGCCGACAGCGCCCGTGCGTCGCCGGTGTCCGCGATCCGTGCTGGGGTGCTGCTCACGCCAGGGCCTCCTCGGCAACCACGGCGGGAGGAACCGCCGCGTTTCGACTCGTGCTCTGCATAAGGCCTACCACCCGGGCACCCCGCCGTTCCCCGGCTCGACGGGCCCCTGCGATCGACGGCGCCGAGCGGTCGGTAACCGGTCGAAACCCCGGACCGGGAGTTCGGCCCGGCGATGCTGCCGTCCGGGTGACGTCGACCGGCTGGAACAGGCGAAAAACGTGCTCAGCGTGCACGGGTCACGCACGCGCCGGCCACGGTGGTGACGGCGCTCACCGCGCGCCCCACCGCTCGACCGACCGCTCACCGACCGAAATCGACCGACGGACGGCAGAGAGCCGGGAGCGACGGGAGAAGGGGCGGAGTGGGGGTGCGGGAGGTGTCCGCTTCGGGCTCCCGCACGCCCGCTCGAGACCCCGCCCGCGGTGCGACGAAGATCACTACGGCGGGCTACCGCAAGGCCAACGGACGCGGCCGTCCGGGTGACGCAGATCACCGGCCGAACCACCGGCCGACCAACCCCCGGCACAACGAAAATCCCCCGCCTCCGAACCTCGGAAGCGGGGGATTCCCGTTTGCTGTGGGCGAGGGGGGAGTTGAACCCCCACGTCCTTTCGGACACACGGACCTGAACCGTGCGCGTCTGCCATTCCGCCACTCGCCCGGAGCGACGAGAGGAACACTAGCACGGCCACCGTCCGGGTTACCAATTGCCCCGTGTACCGGCACGTCACCCCGGATACGATCGGTGTGCAGAAGTCGACCGAGTCGGAGGGTTGCCGTGGGCCTCGTGGAGCGCTTCGAGCGCCGTCTCGAAGGCATCGTGGGCAACACCTTCGCGCGCGTGTTCGGTGGGAACGTCGTCCAGGAGGAAGTGATCCCCGCGCTCCAGCGCGAGGCGGAGGTCAACATCCGCGAACTCGCCGGCGGACGGCTCCTCGCCCCGAACCACTACATGGTCCTGCTCGGCCCAGAGGACCACGACCGGCTTGCCGGTGACGGCCAGGATGAACTACGCATCACCCGTGCACTGGGGGACTCCATCCGGGAGTACCTCGATGAGAGCGGATGGGATACCTATGGTGACGTCGTAGTCTCCTTGGAGCGCTCCGACGCGCTGCACACCGGACAGTTCCGAACCAGCTCGTCCGTCGACCCCGACGTGAAAGTTGCCAGCCGACGGTCAGCACCACCTCGCACAGGAGACGGATCCATGAGCCAGCCTCCCGGCTACGGACAACAGGGCCAGCCCGGCTACGACCCCTACGCGCAGGGCGGCTACGGCCAGCAGGGCTACGACCAGGGCTACGGCCAGCAGCAACAGGGTTACGACCAGGGCTACGGCCAGCAGCAGGGGTACGACCAGGGCTACGGCCAGCAGCCCGGCTACGGCCAGCAGGGCTACGACCAGGGTTACGGCCAGCAGGGTTACGACCAGGGTTACGGCCAGCAGGGCTATGACCAGGGTTACGGCCAGCCCGGCTACGACCAGGGCTACGGCCAGCAGCCCGGTTACGGCCAGCCGGGTTACGACCAGGGCTACGGCCAGCAGCCCGGCTACGGCCAGGCGCCCGGCGGCTACCCGGACCCGTCCCAGGGCTACGCCCCGCCCGCCGTGCAGTCCGGCCCGCGCCAGCTGAACGCGACGCTGCACCTGGACGACGGTTCGAACCGCACCTACAACCTCAAGCAGGGCGGCAACGTGGTCGGCCGCGGCCAGGAGGCGGACTTCCGCCTGCCCGACACCGGCGTCTCCAGGAGGCACCTGGAGATCACCTGGGACGGGCACAGTGCCATGCTCGCTGATCTCGGTTCGACAAACGGCACCACGGTGAACGGCACTCCAGTGCAGACTTGGCAACTCGCGGAAGGCGACGTCGTCCGCATCGGCCACTCGTCGCTGGTCTTCCGCACCCAGGGCTAGGGGTCGAAGCGGGCGGGTGACGGCGATCGAGTCAGGAGCGGTTACAACCGGTGCCAGAGCTGGTGATGCAGCTGACCAGAGCGGGTTTCCTCGTCCTGCTCTGGTTGTTCGTGTTGGCTGCGCTGAGAGTGGTCCGCTCCGACCTGTACGCGGCGTCGGGACTGCGCGTTCCGACGCCCGGTCTGCGGAGAGGAGCCGGCAAGGCCGGTAAGGGCGGCAAGGCCCCGCGGCAGCTCGTCGTGACGCACGGCGCGCTGGCGGGCACCCGCATCTCCCTGGACGGCAGGCCGATCCTGATCGGCCGCGCCGACGACTCGACGCTCGTGCTGGACGACGACTTCGCGTCCACCCGGCACGCGCGCCTGTCGCTGCGCGGCACCGACTGGTACGTGGAGGACCTGGGCTCCACGAACGGCACCTACCTCGACCGGGCGAAGGTCACGGCCCCACTCCGGGTCCCGCTCGGCACCCCGATCCGTATCGGCAAAACGGTGATCGAGCTGCGCACATGACCCTCGTCCTTCGATACGCGGCCCGCAGCGACCGGGGCCTGGTCCGCTCCAACAACCAGGACTCCGTGTACGCGGGCCCCCGCCTGCTCGCGCTCGCCGACGGCATGGGTGGCCACGCCGCGGGCGAGGTCGCCAGCAAGGTGGTCATCGCCGCCCTGGCCCCGCTCGACGACGACGAGCCGGGCGACGACCTGCTGGGCCAGCTCCGCGACGCGGTCATCGCGGGCAACGGCGCGATCTCCGAGCTCGTCCAGTCCGACCCGGACCTGGACGGCATGGGCACGACGCTCACCGCCGTCCTGTTCGCGGGCAACCGGCTGGGCATGGTGCACATCGGCGACTCGCGCGCCTACATGATGCGCAACGGCACCTTCACGCAGATCACGCACGACGACACGTTCGTCCAGTCGCTGATCGACGAGGGCCGGATCACCGAGGAGGAGGCCGCGACCCACCCGCAGCGGTCGCTGCTGCTGCGCGCCCTGACCGGGCACGAGGTGGAGCCGCGGCTGATGGTGCGGGAAGCCCGGCCGGGTGACCGCTACCTGCTGTGCTCGGACGGCCTGTCCGGCGTGGTCAGCATGGAGACCTTGGAAGAGGCGATCCGCATCCCGGACCCGCAGGCGTGCGCGGACCGGATGATCGAGCTGGCGCTCAAGGGCGGCGGGCCGGACAACGTGACGGTCGTGGTCGCCGACGTCGTCGACATCGACTTCGGGGAGGACGCCCCGATAGTGGGCGGCGCGGCCGGAGACGGCTCCGAGGACCCACCACCCCCCGACTCGCCCGCCTCGCGGGCGAGTTCGATAACGGGGCCCCGTCCGATCCCGCAGCGGGTCGAGCCGCCGCAGCCGCCGCCGCAGGGGCGTTCGCGCGCGGGCCGGGTGAAGGCGCTGCTGCTGGTGCTGTTCGTGCTCCTGCTGCTGGTCGCGGCCGGTCTGGGCACCCGCTGGTACGTGCTGCGCCAGTACTACGTGGGCGCTGCGCCGGACGGGCAGGTGTCGATCTTCCGGGGTGTCACGGGCAGCATCTTCGGCTTCGACCTGCACAGCCTGGTGGAGGGCTCGTGCGCGCCGGGCGCGCAGGCGTGCGAACCGATCACCGTGGACGACCTGAAGGTGGCCACGCGGGACGTGGTGCGCAACGGCATCACCGACGTCGACGGCCTGGAGGGCGCGCGGGAGGCGATCCGCCGGCTGCGCACCGAGCAGATGCTGCCGCTGTGCTCGAAGGAGCAGCCGACCACCACGGCCACGACGACGACCACTCCGCCGCCGGGTCTGGACCCGTCCGCAACCACCACGGCACCGCCGACGTCCACCACTCAGGAGGGCACGCCGCTGCCCACGCCCGCGCAGAAGCCGGGCACGGACTGCCGGAAGGGTCAGTAGACGCATGGGTTCGCCGGTCCCCGGCGCGGAGGGCACGCCGCTCTCGGCGGCGAGCAGCACCTCGCCGGGTCTGAAGCCGCCCACGCGGCGCAGCAGCGAACTCTTCCTGCTGGCGTTCGCGGCGGGTCTGGTGACGATCGCGCTGATCCTGGTGGAGGCGAACCAGGAGCAGGAACTCACCATGCGGATCGTGTGGCTGGGCCTGGCCTACCTGGGCGTGCTCACGGTGGCGCACCTCGCGGTGCGTAAGTGGGCGCCGTACGCGGACCCGGTGATCCTGCCGTGCGTGGCGCTGCTCAACGGCCTGGGCCTGGTCATGATCCACCGGATCGACCTGGCCAAGGAGGGCGACAAGCTGCCCGGCGGCGGCATCTGGTCGCCGGCGGCGCCCAAGCAGGTGCTGTGGACGGCGATCGCGCTGGTGCTGTTCTGCATCGTGCTGGCGGTGCTGTCCGACCACCGGACGCTGGCCCGCTACGGCTACACGTTCGGCTTCCTCGGCCTGGTGGCGCTGGTGCTGCCGGGTGTGCTGCCCGGGTTCATCGCGCCGGAGATCAACGGCGCGAAGATCTGGTTGAGCTTCGGCGCGTTCTCCATCCAGCCGGGTGAGTTCGCGAAGATCCTGCTGATGGTGTTCTTCGCCGCGTTCCTGGTGTCCAAGCGCGAGCTGTTCACCGCGGCGGGCCGCAAGGTGCTGGGGCTGGACCTGCCGCGCGCCCGGGACCTCGGTCCGCTGGTCGCCGCGTGGGCGGTCGGCGTGAGCATCATGGTTTTGCAGAAGGACCTCGGGTCGTCGCTGCTGTTCTTCGGCATCGTGCTCGTGCTGCTGTACGTGGCGACCGAACGCGCGGCGTGGGTGGTGCTCGGCGTGGGCATGTTCTGCGTGGGCGCGGTGGTGGCGTGGCGGCTGTTCGGCCACGTGCAGATCCGCGTGCAGAACTGGCTGGACCCGTTCGCCGACCCGTCGGGCAAGGGCTACCAGATCCTGCAGTCGCTGTTCGGCCTGGGCACCGGCAACATCTTCGGCGCGGGCCTGGGCGGCGGGCGGCCGGACGAGATCCCCGAGTCCAACACCGACTTCATCACCGCCGTGATCGGCGAGGAGCTGGGCTTCGTCGGCCTGTCCGCGGTGCTGGTGCTGTACACGGTGCTGGCGCTGCGCGGCATGCGGAACTCGCTGGCCGTGCGCGACACGTTCGGCAAGCTGCTGGGCGGCGGCCTGTCGTTCGCGATCGCGTTCCAGATCTTCATCGTCGTCGGCGGGGTCACCAAGCTGATCCCGATGACCGGCATCACCGCGCCGTTCCTGTCCTACGGCGGCTCGTCGCTGCTGGCCAACTACATGCTGGTGGCGCTGCTGCTGCGGATCTCCGACGCGGCGCGCGCGCCGAAGACGACCCCGAAACCGCGTCCGCAGCAGCCCGCGATCGCCGACCAGTTCACTGTCATGGTGGAGCGTCCCAAATGAACACACCGCTCCGCCGCGTCGGCCTCGCCATGATGGTGATGATGTTGCTGCTCCTGGGCAACGCCACGTACGTCCAGGTGATCAAGGCCGACGACTACCGGAAGAACCCGCTGAACCGGCGGGTGCTGCTGGACCAGTACTCGCGGGAGCGCGGGCAGATCATCGCCGCGGACGGCACGCCGATCGCGACCGTGGAGAAGACCACGGACCGCCTGCGGTTCCTGCGCCGCTACGCCAACGGCCCGGCGTTCGCCCCGGTCACCGGGTTCTTCTCCACGACCTACGGCACCTACGGCCTGGAGCGCGTCGAGGACGACCTGCTCAACGGCTCGGACGACCGGCTGTTCGCGCGCCGGGTGTCGGACCTGATCACCGGCCGCGACCCGAAGGGCGGCAGCCTCCAGCTCACCATCGACGCCGCCCTCCAGCAGATCGCGTACGAGAAGCTGCAGGGCGTGACCGGCTCGGTGGTGGCGATCCGCCCGCAGACCGGCGAGATCCTCGCCATGGTGTCCACGCCGTCCTACGACCCGAACCTGCTGGCCAGCCACGACCCGGACGAGCAGGAGAAGGCGTGGCTGGAGTACACCGCGCCGGACGGGCCGCAGCCCACCCGCAACCGGTCGGTGGCCGAGATCTACCCGCCCGGGTCGACGTTCAAGCTGATCGTGGCCGCCGCCGCGCTCGAAGAGGGCGCGAACAAGGACACCCAGGTCGACGGCCGCCCGGTGATCACCCTGCCGGGCACCGAGCAGACGCTGCCGAACTTCAACGACACGACGTGCGGCAACGGCGTCACCGCCACCCTCCAGGAGGCGTTGGCCAAGTCGTGCAACACCGCGTTCGCCGTGCTCGCCGACCAGCTCGGCCCGGAGAAGCTGCGCAAGCAGGCCCGCAAGTTCGGGTTCGACGACTCCGACCTGACCGTCCCGCTGTCGGTGGCCACCTCCACGATGGGTCCGATGGCGGACAAGCCGTCGGTGTACCAGAGCGGCATCGGCCAGCGGGACGTGCGGGTCACGCCGCTGCAGAACGCGATGATGGCCGCCACCATCGCCAACGGCGGCACCCGCATGAAGCCGTACTTCGTGTCGAAGATCCTCGCGCCCGACCTGCAGGCCATCAGCGAGACCAAGCCCGACGAGCTGGACGACGCGATGGACGCCGACAAGGCGGCGCTGCTGCGCGACATGATGGTCGAGTCGGAGAAGAACACCGGCGGCACCGGCAAGCTGTCCGGGGTGACCATCGCGTCGAAGACCGGCACCGCCGAGCACGGCGAGGACGTCGGCTCGACCAACCCGCACGCCTGGTACGTGGCGTTCGCGCCGGCCGAGAAGCCGGAGATCGCGATCGCCGTGATCGTGGAGAACGGCGGTCAGCAGGGCCTGTCCGCCACCGGCGGCCGGGTGGCCGCGCCGATCGGCCGGGCGGTCATCGGCGCGTACCTCGGGAGCCGCTGATGCTGACCTCGGGCCAGTTGCTCGCCGAGCGGTACCGCCTGACCCGGCGGATCGCGGTCGGCGGCATGGGCGAGGTGTGGGAGGCGGCGGACACCCGGCTGGACCGCAAGGTCGCCGTGAAGGTGCTCAAGGCCGAGCTGTCCGGCGACTCGGAGTTCCTCAACCGGTTCCGCATCGAGGCGCGCACCACGGCGTCGCTGAACCACCCGGGCATCGCCGCGGTGCACGACTACGGCGAGACCGCGTCGATCCCGGACGGGCCGGAGGACACCGCCTACCTGGTGATGGAGCTGGTGGAGGGCGAGCCGCTGGCCGCGATCATCGCCCGCGGCAGGCTCGGCGCGGACCGCACGCTGGACCTGCTGGAGCAGGCCGGCAACGCGTTGCAGGCCGCGCACGAGCGGGGCCTGGTGCACCGGGACGTGAAGCCGGGCAACATCCTGGTCACCCCGACCGGCAAGGTGAAGATCACCGACTTCGGCATCGCCAAGGCCGCCGACGCGGCGCCGGTGACGCACACCGGCATGGTGATGGGCACCGCGCACTACATCGCGCCGGAGCAGGCCCTGGGCCACGCCGCCGAACCGGCCAGCGACGTGTACGCGCTGGGCGTGTGCGGGTACGAGTGCCTGACCGGGCACCGGCCGTTCCTGTCGGAGAACGCGGTGACGGTCGCCATGATGCACATCCGGGACGTGGCGCCGCCGCTGCCGCCGGACGTGCCGCCGGGCCCGCGGGCGCTGATCGAGGCGACCCTGGTGAAGGACCCGCGGCAGCGCTACCGCAACGGCGGCGAGTTCGCGGCGGCGGTCAGCGCCGTGCGCAACGGCCAGCCGCTGCCGGTGCCGACGGGCCTGGCGATGGCGGTCGCGCCGCCGCCGCCCGCGTTCACCGGCGCGCAGGTGACGCACCCGGGCATCCCGGTGGTGACCCACCCCGGGTCGCGACCCGGCCTCCAGCCCGTGCCGCCGGTCAACGGTCCGCGCACGGACGCTTTCGGTCCGTTGCCGCTGCCCCCGCGACCACCGGGGCGCAACCGGGCCCTGCTGTGGGTTATGGTCGCTGTGCTGGTGGCCGTGCTGCTGGTGCTCGGCGTGGTCGTCCTGCGCGCGCTGGGTGACGACGACGTGCCCGCCGGCACGGGCACGAACCGGTCCAGCGGGACGAACCAGGTGGGCGCCACGAGTGCCCGCACCTCGACCCAGGACTCGACCGATCAGATCCCCGGCACCACGACGGTCACGATCACCGAGTCCGACTTCGTCGGCGACCCGGCCGACGAGGTGGCGAGGAAGCTGGACGACCGCGGCCTCGCCCCCGAGGTGCACGCCGACCAGGGCGGCGTGCCGCGGGACGCGAAGCGGTGCCGGGTGTCGGACGTGAGCCCGACCGGTGAGGTTGCGATCGGCTCACGGGTGACGGTGACGTGTGTACCGACGTGACGGCGGAACGGTACGAAGGCGGACGGAAGCGATGGCAGGACCGTTGACGAGGAGCGGGACGAAGCACTGATGAGCACTCCGCGACTGCTCTCCAACCGCTACGAGCTGGGTGAGACCCTCGGATACGGCGGCATGTCGGAGGTGCACAAGGGCCGCGACGTCCGGCTCGGCCGGGACGTGGCGATCAAGGTGCTGCGCGCCGACCTCGCCCGTGACGCCCAGTTCCAGGAGCGGTTCCGCCGGGAGGCGCAGAACTCCGCCGCGCTGAACCACCCCGCCATCGTCGCGGTCTACGACACCGGTGAGACCAACACCGAGTACGGCCCGCTGCCGTACATCGTGATGGAGTACGTGGACGGCCGGACGCTGCGCGACATCGTCAAGACGCAGGGCCCCATGTCGGGCAAGCGCGCGATGGAGATCATGGCGGACGTGTCGGCCGCGCTGGACTTCAGCCACCGGCACGGGATCGTGCACCGGGACGTGAAGCCCGCCAACGTGATGATCACCAGATCCGGCGCGGTGAAGGTGATGGACTTCGGCATCGCCCGCGCCGTGCACGACGGCCAGGCGGCGGTGACCCAGACGGCGGCCGTCATCGGCACCGCCCAGTACCTGTCGCCGGAGCAGGCGCGCGGCGAGGCGGTGGACGCCCGGTCGGACGTGTACGCGTCGGGCTGCGTGCTGTTCGAGCTGCTGACCGGTGAGCCGCCGTTCACCGGTGACTCGCCGGTGGCCGTGGCCTACCAGCACGTGCGGGAGGACCCGAAGCCGCCGTCGGCGCTGAACCCGAAGGTGACGCCGGCGCTGGACGCGATCGTGCTCAAGGCGATGGCGAAGGGCCCGGCGAACCGGTACCAGTCGGCCGCCGAGATGCGCGCTGACCTGGTGCGCGTGCTGTCCGGGCAGCGCCCGTCCGCGCCCGCGGTGATGACGCCCGAGGACCGGACCGCGGTGCTCAACCAGTCGCCGCGCACCGAGGTCGCGGCCGGTGGCCGGCACCGGCCGTCCGCGCTGCGCGAGGAGCCCGCCGACTACGACCCGATCGCGGACGAGGAGGCGGAGCGGCGCGCCCGGCGCAAGAAGACGATCATGATCACGCTGGTC
The DNA here is from genome assembly GCF_003634995.1 of Saccharothrix variisporea. Taxonomy (GTDB): domain Bacteria; phylum Actinomycetota; class Actinomycetes; order Mycobacteriales; family Pseudonocardiaceae; genus Actinosynnema; species Actinosynnema variisporeum. Next base: position 5,255,465 of record NZ_RBXR01000001.1, read on the forward strand.
GTCCTGCTGTGCATCGCCGTGCTCGCCCTCGCCGCCTGGATCACCACGACGCTGCTGGACAACGACAAGGGCAGCGGCACGACGAAGATCGAGGTGCCGACGCTCAAGGGCCAGACGCAGTCGGCGGCCAGCGCCGAGCTGAGCCGGCTCGGGTTCAACCCCACGGTCAAGCTGGTGCCGTGCCAGCCCGGCTCGGAGCCGGCGTGCACGAGCGACGACATCGGCAAGGTCGTCGACACCGACCCGAAGGCCGGCACCAAGCTGGACAAGTTCGCCAACGTGACGATCCTGGTCGGCGCGGCGGCGGAAGCGGTGGACGTCCCGGACGTGCGCGGGCTCAGCGCCGCCGACGCGCAGAAGAAGCTGCAAGAGGCGGGGTGGGGCTTCAAGCAGGACTCCGCGACCATCGAGGTCGAGGACCCGAAGCTGATCGACAAGGTCGCCCAGCAGAACCCGGCGCCGGGCACGAAGGCCCCCAAGGGCAGCACGATCACGGTGACCCTGGGCAAGGGCCCGGACACCGTGCAGCTGCCGGACGTGACCGGCCAGTCCTTCGCCAACGCCAAGGCGACGCTGGAGGGCAACGGGTTCAAGGTGCAGTCCAAGGAAGTGGACAGCCCCGAGGACCAGGGCGAGGTGGTGGCCCAGAACCCCGGCCCCGGCCGCGTGGAGAAGGGTTCGCTGATCACGCTGAGCGTGTCGAAGGGCAACCAGATCCTGATGCCCGACCTCACCGGCATGACCGAGAACCAGGCGCGCACCAAGCTCAGCCAGCTCGGCTGGACCGGTGACCTCAACATCTCGTCCAAGTCGCCGACGAGCGACCCCACCCAGGACAAGAAGATCATCGACCAGGAGGTCAAGCCGAACACGGCGATCGCCAAGAACGGTCGCGTGAACGTGGTCCTGGCCGAGTTCAAGATCGGCGCGACGACCACCAGGTAGCTCGCTCACGAATAAGGCCCCCGGCGCGCAGCCGGGGGCCTTGTCGTTTGTCCACAGGGTTGCCCACAGGGGTGGACAACTCGAACGCCTGTTCGATTCAGCGCTGCCGAGCGGCGGCGGCGAGCTGGCGCATGCCGTTCTCCAGGCGCTCGACGGTCGCCTCGGGCACCTCGAACCCGCACACCCTGAGCCAGTTGGCGAGCATCCGGTGGCCGCCGTCGGTGAGCACCGACTCGGGGTGGAACTGGACGCCCTCGACCGGCAGCTCGCGGTGCCGCATGGCCATCACCACGCCGGACTCGGTGCGGCCGGTGACCTCGAACTCGGCCGGGATGGTGTCCGGCAGCACGGTCAGGGAGTGGTAGCGGGTCGCGGTGAACGGGTTCGGCACGCCCGCCAGGACGCCCGCGCCCGTGTGGTGCACCACGCTGGTCTTGCCGTGCAGCAGCTCCGGCGCGAGGTCGACGGTGCCGCCCCACACGGCGCCGATGGCCTGGTGGCCGAGGCACACGCCGAACACCGGGATGCCCGTGTCGGCGCAGCGGCGGATGACGTCCATGCTCCGGCCGGCCTTCTCCGGGGTGCTCGGACCTGGGCTGACCAGCACGCCACCGACCTGCCCGACCTCGTCGAGCTCGACGGCGTCGTTGCGCCGGACGACGCACTCGACGCCGAGCTGGGCGAGGTACTGGACGAGGTTGTAGACGAAGCTGTCGTAGTTGTCGACCACGAGCACGCGCATGCCCACCAGCGTAGCCGTGACCAACCTCTCGCCAGAACTGATCTTAGGCTAACCTAACCTTGAGGTATGACACGTACTCTGCGCGTCGCCGTCGTCGGCGCCGGCCCCGCGGGCATCTACGCCGCCGACAACCTGATCAAGTCGGGGGCCGACGTCCGCATCGACCTGTTCGAGCGGATGCCCGCCCCGTACGGCCTGATCCGGTACGGCGTCGCCCCGGACCACCCGCGCATCAAGGGCATCGTCACCGCCCTCCAGCGCGTGCTGGACCGGCCCGAGGTCCGGTTCTTCGGCGGCGTCGAGTACGGCATCGACCTCAAGCTCGACGACCTGCGCCAGTTCTACGACGCCGTGGTGTTCTCCACCGGAGCCGAGAAGGACCGGCCGCTGGACGTGCCCGGCATCGACCTCGACGGCTCGTACGGCGCGGCCGACTTCGTCTCCTGGTACGACGGCCACCCCGACGTGCCCCGCACCTGGCCGCTGCACGCCTCCCAGGTCGCCGTGCTCGGCGTCGGCAACGTGGCCCTCGACGTCGCCCGCATCCTCGCCAAGACCGCCGACGAGCTGCTGAGCACCGAGATCCCGGACAACGTCTACGAGGGCCTCAAGGCCAGCCCGGTCACCGACGTGCACGTCTTCGGTCGCCGCGGCCCCGCCCAGGCCAAGTTCACCCCGCTGGAGCTGCGCGAACTCGACCACTCGCCGAACGTCGAGGTCATCGTGCACCCGGAGGGCATCGACTTCGACGCCGCCAGCATGGCCGCGATCCGGTCGAACAAGCAGGTCGAGATGGTCGTCAAGACCCTCCAGGAGTGGGCCATCCGCGACGCCGGCGACCGGCCCCGGCGCCTGCACCTGCACTTCCTCGAAGCGCCCGTCGAGGTGCTCGGCGCGGACGGCCGCGTGGTCGGCCTGCGCACCGAGCGCATGGAGCTGACCGGCGACGGGAACGTGCGCGGCACCGGCGAGCACACCGACTGGCCCGTGCAGGCGGTGTACCGGGCCGTCGGCTACCTGTCCACGCAGCTGCCGGACCTGCCGTTCGACCACGCGTCGGGCACCGTGCCGCACGAGGCGGGCCGCGTGCTCGACCTCGACGACCAGGCCATCCCCGGCGTGTACGTCACCGGCTGGATCAAGCGCGGCCCGATCGGGCTCATCGGCCACACCAAGGGCGACGCGCTGGAGACCGTGACCAGCCTGCTCGCCGACGCGCCGCTGCTGCCCGAGCCGCCGTTCACCGACCCGGAGGCCGTGGTCCGGTTCCTGGAGCAGCGGGCCGTGCCGTTCACCACCAACGAGGGCTGGCTCAAGCTCGACGCCCACGAGATCGCGCTGGGCCGGCCCCAGGACCGCGCCCGCGTGAAGGTCGTGGACCGCGCCGAGATGACCGCCATCTGCCGCGGCGAATGACCCCTACTGGGGCGTCGTCACGTTGTTGAACGGCAGCTTCGGCTCGACCCACGGGAACACGACGAACAGCAGCAGCGCCACCACCCCGGCCGCCAGCACGATCGCCTCCAGGACGCGCACCGGCAGCGGGCCGGGGAGGTGGCGCCAGATCCAGCCGTACATCACTGCTCCTTGAACTCTTCGGGCACGAACCCCTCGGCCTTCGGGTAGCCCTGCGTGAGCACGGCGTGCACGATGAGCCGCTGCCGGTCGGAGAAGCGCGGGTGGCAGGTGGTCAGCGTGAGCAGGGCCACCTGCTGCGCCTGCGGCACCTCGCCCTCGAAGTGCGGCACCGCGTCGATGACCTCGCCCTGCGTCGGCAGCACGATCTCCTGGCCCACCGTCTTGTCGTACGGCGCGCCCAGCGGCGACACCTTGCCGCACTTGGGGTTCTTGGCCTTGTCGCTCTGCGCCCACCCGGCGACCTCGCTCGCCTTGGGCAGCATCCGGTAGACGAACCACTCCGTGCGCGTCTCGACGATGATCGCGTCGCACGCCCCGAGCAGGTCGAGGTCGTTGAACGGCGCGCCCTTGCCGACCCGGTGGCCGGCGACCGCGAAGTTGCCGGGCGCGCCGGGCAGCGCGGTGTTCACGTAGTGGCCGGGACCGATCTCCAGGTGCTTGTCGCTGGTGCCCTCGACGATGGAGAACTTGAAGTCCGGGCCGAACGCGGGGATGTACATCTTGGCGAAGGCCTCGCCCTCGACCAGGTCGTACTGCGCCTGCCGCTGCGGGTCGGCCTGGACGGTGTTCGCGCCCCACTTGTCGTCCAGGGCGTGCGTGGCGTCGTCCTGCTTGCCCGCGGAGATGAGGTCGGTGATGTAGACCTCGTAGACCACGAAGAGCAGGATCACCAGGCCGAACGTGATGAGCAGCTCGCCCACCGTGCGCACGGTCCTGCGGGCGGCGCTGTCGGTGCGGGGCGGCGGCACGTCGTCCTCGTAGTCGTCGTAGTCGTCGTACTCGTCGTCGTAGTCGTCGTCGACCGGCTTGATGATCTCGGTCGGCGGGTCGACGGGGCGAGGGCGCGGTCGCCGGGCCGGGGTGCCGGACGGGGGCAGGCTGCCGGAGAACGCGCTGGTGTAGCGGGTGGCGTCGGCGGGCGGCGGCCCGGGGTGCGGCCTGCGGCCGGGGGTCTGCGGTTCGGGCTCGCCGTCGAGGCGGCGACCCAGCGCACCGCCGGGCGGCGTCCCCGGACCGGTGACGGGCATCCCGCCGGGGGGCGTGCCGGGACCCGGAGGCGTCCGCGGCATGCCGCCGGGAGGCGTGCCCGGAGGTGTGCGCGCGAACCCGCCGGGGGGCGTGCCCGGACCAGGCGGAGTCCTGGGCAGACCGCCTGGTGGCGTGCCCGGAGGGGTCCTGGGCAGACCACCCGGAGGCGTGCCCGGTGGGGTGCGTGCGAACCCTCCGGGAGGCGTGCCCGGACCAGGCGGGGTCCTCGGCAGACCACCCGGGGGCGTGCCGGGTGGGATGCGCGGCGGCAGTGGTTCGGGTGCGCGCCGCCGGCCGCCCGGCGGTGGGTAGCCGCCCGGAGGGGGTCCAGGGGGCTCCTCGGGTGCGCGCCTTCGCCCGCCCGGCTCGACGTGCCCGGGCTGCTCGCCGTAGCCGGGCCGCTCGTCATACCCGGACGGCTCGCCGTACCCGCCCGCAGCCGGCTCGTCGTCCTCGTCGCGCCGCCGCCGTCGGCCACCGGACCGCTCGGGCGCGACCACGTCGTCGTCCCGCCGCCGCCGTCGACCGCCCGTCTCCGGCACGACGTGCCCGGACCGGGACTCCGGGTCCAGGTGGCCCGAGCGCGCCTCCGGGTCGCCGTAGCCGCGCGGTCCCGGCGCGGAGGCGTCGTCGTGATCGTCGTCGTAGTGGCGCGAGCCCCGTTCGGGAGCGGGCCGGGAGCGCGGCGCGGGGTCGTCCCAGGACGGCGCGACCCGGGTGACCTCCTCGGGTCCCGGCGGCGGGGCCTGGGGGTGCGGCCGGGGGCGGGGCGGCGGGCCCGACGGGCCGCCTCGCGGCGGGGGCGGGTCGTAGCTCACCGAAAAACCTCCCGGGCCGAACGTTCCAGAACTACGCGGTGCTTCAGGGACCTGCTCGGTTACGTTAACGTGTTCATCCAGCAGTGGACGTAAACTCGCGCCACTGGAGGCTCATCCACCCGTCAGGCGAGGACAGAATGCCCAAGTCCAAGGTCCGCAAGAAGGCCGTCTACACGGCGCCGGCCGATCGCCGCACCCCGGTGAAGGTCAAGGCGGCGGGACCGTCGCACCCGGTCTACATCGCCGTGATGCTCGGCATGATGCTGCTCGGTCTGGCGTGGCTGGTGGTCAACTACATCGCGGGTGACAAGGTCCCGGTGATGATGGACCTCGGGAGCTGGAACTTCGGCATCGGGTTCGCCCTGATGATCATCGGTCTCCTCATGACGATGCGGTGGCGCTGACCACCTCGCTACGCCACGTGGCGGACGGCCCGGACGCGCGACACGTCCGGGCCGTCGCGCGTTAGCCGATCGTTCACCCCGTTCACCAGCGGGTCACCGAAGCACAGAGATGTAAGTCATCCCCAATGGGGACAACTCCTGTGGACAACTTTGCGCCAATTTGCACAAGCGCCGGTAGAGCCCCTCAGTTGTCCACATGCGGAACACTCGACAGCGTGACGCCACCCCGTTCCTGGTCCCCCAGACCCGCCGCCCTCGTCCTCGCCTGGCTCCTCGCGGCGGTCGCCCTGCTGCTCACCGTCCTGGGCCCCGACGCCGCGACCCGAGTCCTCATGGGCACCGGAACGGCCCTGGTGGTCGCCATGGCGGCCTACGGCACGCTCGTCCGCCCCCGCCTCACCGCCGACGACACGGGCCTCACCGTCCGCACCCTCACCGGCCCGCGCCACCTGCCGTGGCACGAGGTGCACGTCAAGCTCGCCCACACCCGTCGCCTGGGCCGCGAGGTGGCCACCCTCGAACTGGACTGGCGCCGCGGCGAGGACGAGCAGCTCTACGTGCTCACCCCGACCGACCTGGGCGCCGACCCCCGCGACGTCGCGGACGTCCTGCACGCCCTGCGCCCCTAGGTCAGCTGACCCGCCCGCACCGCCACCAGCACCACGAACAGCACCACACCGGCAGCCACGACCGCGGCCTGGTACCACTCGCGCTTCTCGCGCGGCGCGTAGACGAACCCGAGGGTCACCAACGCGCCGGCCGCGAACCCGCCGGCGTGCCCGATCAGCGAAACACCCGGAAGGGTGAAACTGGACACCACGTTGAGGACGAACACGGGCAGCACGACACCGGGGTTGAAGCCCATCGGCCGCATCGCCACCAGCACCGCGCCCATCAGCCCGTACACCAGGCCGGACGCGCCCGCGCCGATCGAGCCCGGGTTGCCGAACAGGAACACCGCCGCGCCGCAGCCCAGGATCGACAGCACCGACACCGCGACGAACCGGGCCGTCCCGAACGCAGGCTCCAGCAGCCACCCGAGGATGGCCAGCCACAGCATGTTCAGCGCCAGGTGCAGGAAGCCGACGTGGGTGAACGCGTTCGTCGCGAACCGCCACCACTCGCCGTCCACCACCGCCCACGGCCACAGCCCGAGGTCGCCGAACAGGGGTGTCCGGTCCACGCCGAGCGGGTTGCCCGCCTGGACCGCGAGCAGCACGAAGACCAGCACGTTCAGGCCGATCAGGACCGCGGTGACCACGGGCCGCCCGCCGTCCTCGGCGCCGAGGAAGTTCCGGGCACGGCGGACCGTCCGCTTGCCCTCGTTCACGCAGTCGACGCACTGGTAGCCGACCGACGCCTCGCGCAGGCACTCCGGGCAGGCGGGCCGGTCGCAGCGGGTGCAGCGCAACCCGGTGACCCGGCCGGGGTGCCGCACGCAGGCGACAGCGCCGACCGGGTCACCCGGCGCGACTGGGGTGCTCATGCGCCCGCGGTCAGGAGCGCTCGATCGTGACCTTGTTGATCACCACGTCGGTGACCGGGCGGTCGCCGGCGCCGGTGGGGGTGTTGCCGATCGCGTTCACCACGTTGATCGACTCCTGGTCGGCGACCTCGCCGAAGATCGTGTGCTTGAAGTTCAGCCACGTCGTCGGCGCCACCGTGATGAAGAACTGCGAGCCGTTGCTGTTCGGGCCGGCGTTCGCCATGGCCAGCAGGTACGGCTTGTTGAACTGCAGTTCCGGGTGGAACTCGTCGGCGAACTTGTAGCCCGGGCCGCCGCGGCCGGTGCCGGTCGGGTCGCCGCCCTGCAGCATGAAGCCCGCGATGACGCGGTGGAAGATCGCCCCGTCGTAGAACGGGCCGCTGTTCTCGCCGCGGGCGTTGGCCTCGCTGTAGTCCTTGGTCCCCTCCGCCAGTCCGACGAAGTTCGCCACCGTCTTGGGAGCGTGGTCGGGGAAGAGGTTGATGCGGATGTCGCCCTGCGTGGTGTGCAGGGTCGCCGTCACCTTGGTCCCGACGAGCGAGTCGTTGCTGTCTGCCACGCACACCATCGTGCCATCCGCCGGGCGGTGCGGTTGGGGAAGGGGCAGGATGGGTATTGCCAAAACGTGACTGGCCGACGACTTGTGGAGCAGAAATGGATGAGGTAGCTGCCATGACCCGGGCCGGGGAGTCGGTTGGCAAGGCCGTCGGCACGGGCATCCGCGCGGTCCGCCGCGGCGCGGTCCGCGCCGGTCACGTCGGCGCGGACGCCGCGTCGACCTGGGCCGAACGGGCCGAGGAGAAGCTCGCCGAGCGGGGCGTGACGGCCGACCGCGTGCGCGGTGTCGTCGCGGACCGGGCGGGACTGCTGGTGGAGAAGGCGGAAGAGGTCGAGAAGTCGACCCGCAAGACCCGCAAGCAGCTCGCGAAGAAGGCCAAGGGCGTCCGCAAGGACCTGGTCAAGGCCGCGGAGCGGGCCCGCAAGGAGGCCAAGGTGCGCGCCAAGGACGTGCGCAAGGCCGCCAAGCAGGCGCGCAAGGAGATGGCGGCGGCCCAGCGCCCGTCGCGGCGCAAGTGGCCGTGGGTGCTGGCGGTCCTGGCGGCCGGTGCGGTCGCCGGGTACGTGGCGCTGACCCGCCGGCCGCAGGAGGTCCACCTCGAAGAGGAGGAGACCGTCGAGCCGACCCCGTCGAGGTCGACGCCGCCCGCCGCGACCCCGGCGGACTCCGAGGCGCACGCCACGCGCAACGGCCGCGTCTCCGACCGGAGCTGAACCCGGCCCCGGTCACCGCGCCCGCTCACCCGGTGTGAGCGGGCGCTTCGCGCGTCCTAGAGACCGAGGTTCGCCACGACGGTCTCGGCGACCCGCTTGGTCTTGATGGTCTGCTTCTGGTTGCTGGTCACGACGACCGCGTCGCCGCCCTTCGCCACCGCGTACACCGCGCCCTCGGCCAGGACCGCGGAGCCGCCCTGCCAGCCGTCCGGCGCGCTCGCCGGGCTGGACCCGGACACCGGCGCGGCCCGGTCGACCACGGCCTTCGCCGTCGCCGGGTCGCCGTGGAACACCCACACGGTCAGCTGCACGTCGGTGGCGTTCGCGTAGAAGAAGCACGCCGGGTCGGGCTGGTCGGCGGACAGCTTGACCTTCGGCACGCGCTGGCCGTTCGCCTCGGCCACGAAGGACGACTCCAGGTACGGGCACTGGCCGTCGGTGGCGGGCTGCGGCTCGGGCGGCGGACCAGCGGGTTTCGTGGTGGTGGGAACCACCGTGGTGGTCGGCGGGGCGGTGGTCGCGACCGTGGCGGGCTCGGCGGTGCACGCGGCCAGGGCGCCGAGGGCCAGCAGGCTGGGCAGGGCGGTTCGCAGCACTCGGTTCATAGGGCCGCAAGTCAACCAGATGGCCCGATCGGCGCAACGACCGACAGCATCTCGACAGGTGATTGAATCCGCGACGACCTAGGCACGCCCCGTGTCCGGCGCTAGCTTGTACTCACCCTGCCAGGCCGCCCCTGCAATGTGAGGACTGACTCGTTATGAACGTGTTGGACCGCGGCCGAGATCACGCGTTGGCGCTGTTCAGGATCGTCGTCGGAGTGTTGTTCGTGTGCCACGGCGCCCAGAAGCTGTTCGGGGCGCTGGGTTCGAAGGGCGCGGTGTCGATCACGTCGTGGCCGATGGGCCCCGCCGGGGTGATCGAGCTGGTCGGCGGCACGCTGATCGTGCTCGGGTTGGCGACGCGGGTCGCCGCGCTCGTCGCGTCGGGCGCGATGGCGTACGCGTACTTCGCGGTGCACCAGCCGCTGGGGCTGCTGCCCATCCAGAACAACGGCGAGCTGGCGGCGGTGTACTCCTGGGTCTTCCTGCTGCTGGCGTTCACCGGACCGGGCGCCTGGGCGCTCGACCGGGTGATCGCCGCCCGCAGGGCACCCACGACGGCCACCCCCGCGCGGGTCTAGTGGTACGGGGTGGGGCGCTCCCCGGGGCGTCCCACCCCCACCGGCACATCCCTCACCGGCGCACGCGGTAGCGGACGTGGCTGACCAGGTCGGTGCCGCGGGTCTCCAGGGGTTCCAGGTCCAGCCGCCCGACGCCCTCGAACAACCGCGCCCCCGACCCGAGCGCCATCGGTGCGATGTGCAGCCACAACTCGTCGATCAACCCGGCTGCCAGGCACTGGTTGACCACCGAAGCACCGCCCGCGACCGCTACGTTCCGGTCGCCGGCCGCCTCCCGCGCCCGGTCCAGGGCCGCCTCGACACCGTCGGTGACGAAGTGGAACGTGGTGCCGCCGAGCATCTCGACCGGTTCGCGAGGGTGGTGGGTGAGCACGAACACCGGCGCGTGGTACGGCGGCTCGTCGCCCCACCAGCCCCGCCAGTCGCCCTCCCACTCGCCGCGCACCGGGCCGAACATGTTGCGGCCCATCACGAACGCGCCCGCGTCGAGGATCCCGTCCAGCTCGGCCCGGTGCTGCTCGGCCTGCTCGAACATCCAGCGGTGCAGCAGCTCGCCGTCGACGCCCAGCGGCTCCTCGGCGGTCTGGTGCGGCCCGGCGACGAACCCGTCGACCGAGACCGTGATGCCGCACGTGACGATGCCCACTCCGGCTCCCCCGATCGCGGAAACGCCAAAAGGCCCGCGAGATCGTTCGCGAGCCTTGAGAACGTGGAGACGAGGGGAATCGAACCCCTAACCCCCGCCTTGCAAAGGCGGTGCTCTGCCAATTGAGCTACGTCCCCCTCACGAGGGGCGGCAGCACCGCCCTCGCGGGATCAGTCGGTGGGGGCGGTGGCCTCGCGCCACAGGTCAGCGTCGGCCTTGGCCGAGCGGCTGCGCTTGACGAAGAACAGAACCGCACCGGCGACGGCGACAAGTGCGATGATCTTCTTCACAGCAGTTCCCCTCTGCAATCCTGTGAAACTTCCGGTGGGCCTAGGAGGACTTGAACCTCCGACCTCTTCATTATCAGTGAAGCGCTCTAACCGCCTGAGCTATAGGCCCTCGGGGCAACGACGGCAACAGTACACGATCGCCCGTCGCGGCCCCAAATCGGGTGCTACTCGCGCTCGGACAGGGTCACTTCCAGCCCGCCCGCGAGGTCCGCCGACACGTTGTAGACGAACGCGCCGACCGTCGCCAGGGCCGTGAACAGCACGATGTTCACCGCGCCCACGATGGCGGCCACGCCGAACACGCGCCCGGCGCTGATCAACGGGTCGCCCGAGGACTCGTTGCCCTGGAGCAGGTCGTTGGCGGTGTTGTTGATCTTGTCCCACACGCCCATGCCGTTCAGCACGCCGTACAGCACGCCGACCGCGACCAGCCACACGAAGAACAACGCCACGCTGAGCACCAGCGCCAGCTTCAGCACCGACCACGGGTCGACCCGCTTGACCTGCAGGCTCGCCCGGCGCGGACCCCGGCCGGGCCGCCGCGCCGAGGGTGCGGCGGCGGCCGGACGACCGTTCGCCGCACCCAGGTTCACCGAGGTGCGGGCGGCGCCCTGTGGCGCGGCGGTGCCGGTGATCACCGGTCGCGCCACGGCGACGGTGTCCGGGTCCTGCGCCGGGTACGCGGGCTGCCCGCCCTCGCCCTCCGGCTGCTCGGGCGACGGCGCCGGGTCGCCCGGCCCCACCTGCTGGGCCTCGGCGTACTGCGCGTCGCCCGCCACCCGGGCCCACGGCGGGGGTGCGGCCGGCGCCTCCTGCTCGGCGGGGGCCGGCGCGTCACCTCCCGACGAGCCCTGGCCAGACGACGTCTGCACCGTCGGTTCCTCCCCCGGTGTCGACTCGGCACCGGGCCGGGTGATCACCGCGGTCTTGTCCTCTGGCTTCTCGGGTGAGCTCACGAGCAGTCCTCAACCTCTCGTCCGCGCTAGTTGGCAGGCTCCGCCGGGTCGGCGTCGGTGCCGTCACCAGAGGTGACGTCTCCGGCCTCGTCGGCGTTGCGTGCCACCGCGATGAGAGTGGTCCCTTCGCCGAGGTTCATCAACCTGACGCCCTTCGTCTGCCTGCCCGCCTTGCGCACCTCCGCGGCGCTGGTGCGGATCACACCGCCCGCGGACGTGATCGCGTACAGCTCGTCGTCGACGTCGACGATGAGCGCGCCGACAAGCCTCCCACGGCGCCGGTCGTGCTGGATGGTCAGCACACCCTTCCCGCCGCGACCCTGCACCGGGTAGTCCTCGATCGGCGTGCGCTTGGCGTACCCGCCGTCCGTGGCCACCAAAACAAACAGACCCTCTTGGACCACGCCGATGGACAGCAGCTCGTCGCCGGTGTTGAACCGCATGCCCTGGACGCCCGAGGTCGCGCGGCCCATTGGGCGCAGCGCCTCGTCGTCGGCGTGGAACCGGATGGACTGGCCGTCCTTGGACACCAGCAGCAGGTCGTCGTCGGCCGAGCAGAGCACCGCGCCGACCAGCTCGTCGTCCTCGCGCAGGTTGATGCCGATGAGACCACCCGATCGGTTGGAGTCGAAGTCGGACAGCTTCGACTTCTTCACCAGGCCCTTGCGGGTGGCCAGCACCAGGTAGGGCGCGACCTCGTAGTTCTTGATCTCGATGACCTGGGCGATCTCCTCGTCGGGCTGGAAGGCGAGGAGGTTGGCCACGTGCTGGCCGCGCGCGTTGCGGTTGGCCTCGGGCAGCTCGTAGGCCTTGGCCCGGTAGACCCGGCCCTTGTTGGTGAAGAACAGGATCCAGTCGTGCGTGGAGCACACGAAGAAGTGCGCCACGATGTCGTCCTGCTTGAGCTGCGCGCCCTGCACGCCCTTGCCGCCGCGCTTCTGCGAGCGGTACAGGTCGGTCTTGGTGCGCTTCGCGTAACCCGTCCGGGTGATCGTGACGACGACGTCCTCGACCGCGATGAGGTCTTCCATGGACACGTCACCGTCGAACGGCACGATCTTGGTGCGCCGGTCGTCGCCGTGCTTCTCCACGATCGCCATGAGCTCTTCGCGCACGATGGCGCGCTGCCGCTCCGGCTTCTCCAGGATGTCCTTCAGGTCGGCGATCTCGACCTCGATCTCGGCCAGCTGGTCGATGATCTTCTGCCGCTCCAGGGCCGCCAGGCGGCGCAGCTGCATCTCCAGGATCGCGTTGGCCTGGATCTCGTCGACGTCGAGCAGCTCCATCAGGCCGGTGCGCGCCGCCTCGGGCGTGTCCGACCGGCGGATCAGGGCGATCACCGCGTCGAGCTGGTCGAGGGCCTTGACCAGGCCGCGCAGGATGTGGGCCCGCTCCTCGGCCTTGCGCAGCCGGAAGCGGGTGCGCCGGACGATGACCTCGATCTGGTGCTTCACGTAGTGCCGGATCATCTGGTCCAGGCGCAGCGTGCGCGGCACGCCGTCGACCAGGGCCAGCATGTTCACGCCGAACGAGTACTGCAGCTGGGTGTGCTTGTAGAGGTTGTTCAGCACGACCTTGGCGACCGCGTCCCGCTTGAGCGTGACCACGATCCGCATGCCGGAGCGCTTGTTGGACTCGTCGGCGATGTTCGCGATGCCGGTGAGCTTCTGGTCGCGGACCAAGGCGGCGATGTTCTCCACCAGGTTGTCCGGGTTGACCTGGTAGGGCAGCTCGGTGACGACCAGGATGGTGCGGCCCTTGGCGTCCTCGTCGATCTCCACGACCGCGCGCATCTTCACCGAGCCGCGGCCGGTGCGGTAGGCGTCCTGGATGCCGGAGGTGCCGAGGATCTGGCCGTAGGTCGGGAAGTCGGGGCCCTTGATCCGCTCGATCATGGCCTCCAACGTCTCCTCGTCGGAGGCGTCGTGGTTGTCCAGCGCCCACACCACGCCCTCCGCGACCTCGCGGAGGTTGTGCGGCGGGATGTTGGTGGCCATGCCGACCGCGATGCCGGACGAGCCGTTGATCAGCAGGTTCGGGATGCGCGACGGGAGGACCGTCGGCTCCTGGATGCGGCCGTCGTAGTTGTCGCGGAAGTCGACGGTGTCTTCCTCGATGTCCGCGAGCATCTGCATGGCCAGCGGCGTGAGCCGGCACTCGGTGTACCGCATGGCGGCGGCCGGGTCGTTGCCCTGGGAGCCGAAGTTGCCCTGGCCGTCGATCAGCGGGTAGCGCATGGCCCACGGCTGGGCGAGGCGGACCAGCGCGTCGTAGATCGCCGAGTCGCCGTGCGGGTGGTAGTTGCCCATGACGTCGCCGACGACGCGGGCGCACTTGTTGTAGCTGCGGTCCGGGCGGAACCCCGAGTCGAACATGGAGTACAGCACCCGGATGTGCACCGGCTTGAGGCCGTCGCGCACGTCCGGGAGGGCGCGGCCCACGATCACGCTCATCGCGTAGTCGATGTAGGAGCGCTGCATCTCCTGCTGGATGTCGACCGGCTCGGTGCGGTCGCCCTCCGGGGGCAGGGTCGTCTCGGTCACGGTCCTTCTTCCTCTTCGACTTCCGGCCTACGGGTGGTGGAGGGGACTCACACGTCCAGGAACCGGACGTCCTTGGCGTTGCGCGTGATGAAGCTGCGCCGCGCCTCGACGTCCTCGCCCATGAGCACGCTGAACAGCTCGTCGGCCGTGGCCGCGTCGTCCATCGTGACCTGGAGCAGCACCCGGTTGGCCGGGTCCATCGTCGTCTCCCACAGCTCCTCGGCGTTCATCTCGCCGAGGCCCTTGTAGCGCTGGATGTTGTCGTCCTTGCCGATCTTCTTGCCCGCCGCCAGGCCGCGCTCGATGAGGCCGTCGCGCTCCTTGTCGGAGTAGGCGTACTCCGGCTCGGCGCGCTGCCACTTGATCTTGTAGAGCGGCGGCGACGCGAGGTAGACGTGGCCGTGCTCGACCAGCGGGCGCATGAAGCGGAACAGCAGGGTCAGCAGCAGCGTGCGGATGTGCTGGCCGTCGACGTCGGCGTCGGCCATCAGCACGATCTTGTGGTAGCGCAGCTTGCTGAGGTCGAAGTCCTCGTGGATGCCGGTGCCCAGCGCGGTGATCAGCGACTGGACCTCGTTGTTCTTGAGCACGCGGTCGATGCGCGCCTTCTCCACGTTGATGATCTTGCCGCGGATCGGCAGGATCGCCTGGAACATGGAGTCCCGGCCCTCCTTGGCCGAGCCGCCCGCGGAGTCGCCCTCCACGATGTAGATCTCGCACTCCTCCGGGTTGGTGGAGCGGCAGTCCTTGAGCTTGCCGGGCAGGCCGCCGATGTCCAGCGCGCCCTTGCGGCGGACCAGCTCGCGGGCCTTGCGGGCGGCGATGCGGGCCTGCGCCGACGACACCGCCTTGGTGACGATGGTCTTGGCCTCGTTCGGGTGACGCTCGAACCAGTCGGCCAGGTGCTCGTTGGTGGACTTCTGCACGAACGACTTGGCCTCGCTGTTGCCCAGCTTGGTCTTGGTCTGGCCCTCGAACTGGGGCTCCTTGAGCTTGACCGAGATGATCGCGGCCAGGCCCTCGCGGATGTCGTCGCCGGTGAGGTTGGCGTCCTTCTCCTTGAGCAGCTTCTTGTCGCGCGCGTACTCGTTGACCACGCGGGTCAGCGCGGCGCGGAAGCCCTCCTCGTGGGTGCCGCCCTCGTGCGTGTTGATCGTGTTGGCGAAGGTGTACACCGAGGGCGTGTAGCCGGTGTTCCACTGCATCGCCACCTCGACCTCGAGCTCGTCGCCCTTGGCCTCGAACGCGATGACCTTCTGGTGCACGGCCTCGCGCGTGTGGTTGATGTGGCGGACGAAGTCCTCCAGGCCGCCGGGGTAGTGGAACGTGCGCTCGCGCACGCGTGCCACGTGGCCCTCGGCGTCGGCCTCCTCGTCCTCGGCCGGCACGCGCTCGTCGCGCAGGACGATGGTCAGGCCCTTGTTGAGGAACGCCATCTCCTGCAGCCGGCGGGAGATGGTCTCCAGGTTGTACTCGGTGGTCTCGAAGATCTCCGGGTCGGCCCAGAACGTGGTGTTCGTGCCGGTCTCGTCGGTCGGCGCGCCCTTGCGCAGCTCGTGCGCGGGTTTGCCCTGCTCGAAGCGCTGGTTCCACGTGAAACCGTCGCGCTTGACCTCGACGTCGACCGCCGTCGACAGCGCGTTGACCACGGAGATGCCGACGCCGTGCAGACCGCCGGACACCGCGTAGGAGTCGCTGTCGAACTTGCCGCCCGCGTGCAGGACGGTCATGACGACCTCCAGCGCGGGCCGGTTCTCCACCGGGTGGATGTCGACCGGCATGCCGCGGCCGTCGTCGACGACCCGGACACCGCCGTCGGCCAGCAGGGTCACCTCGACCTTGGTGGCGTAGCCCGCCATCGCCTCGTCGACGGAGTTGTCCACGACCTCCTGGATCAGGTGGTGCAGACCGCGCTCGCCGGTGGACCCGATGTACATGCCGGGCCGCTTGCGGACCGCCTCCAGGCCCTCTAGGACGGTGATCGAAGACGCGCTGTACTCATTCTTCTTGGCTGCCACGGGCCTGGTGTCTCCTCGGACTAACGGGCGACTCGCCACGAAGGGGTGTGACGCTGAGGGTGTGACGCTTGAGTCACGCTACCCCTCGATTCTACCGGGCGACGCCTCCAGAAACCCACCAAGGACACCCCTGGTTTGCTCACAGACGGGCCGAAGTGAACGCGGATGGGTCCGGACGGCCGTTGACGGGGTGCGAATCGCCTGGTGAGCGCTCACCGCGCCACAGGATCGCCGCTGAGCGCTTCGGGCGGCTCACCCGTAGGTGTCACGTGGTCCGCGTCCGGGAACGTGCAGCGGGCCGTAGCGCCAACTCGGCGCCGCCGGACCCTGCACCTTCAACCGCAGCACGACCCCGTTGCCGACGCCGGCGGCGATCTTCTTGAGCAGCTCGCGCTGGAGCAGCCGCAGCTGCGTGGCCCACGCGGTGGAGTCGGCCTGGACGGTCAGCTCGCCGTCACTGAACGCGACCGGCTGCGCGTGCTCGGCCACGTCCTCCCCGACCAGTTTCCCCCACCGCGCGAAGACCTGGCCGGCCGCGAGGCGCTCGGTCCACCCCCGGTCGGCGGCGAGCCGGGAGGCCAGCCGGCCCAGCGGCTGGGGGTCGCGGTCGTCGGGTCCGGCACCGGACCACGTGCGCCGCCGGCGGCGCGCTGCGGCACCGCCCCGAGCGCCCTTCCGGACACGCGCACCGCGTTCCTTCGCCGACGCGCGAGCCGCTTCGAGGGCCGCGCGGGCGAGGTCCGAACCCCGCAAACCACCCTCTGGTGTGAATTCAGGTGTGGACAGCTGCGCCTCTGTGGCCGAGTTATCCACACCATCCACAGGGTTGTCCCCAGATGTGGGTCCGATCACACCCTTTTGGGGGAGTGCGTCAGACACGGCGCACCTCCCCGTGCCCGACTTCGAACCGGAGGCCGTCCAACTCCTCCGGCACGTCCTCCGCGACCGCCGCGGTGATCAGCACCTGCTCCGCGCCGGCCGCCACCTTCGCCAGCTGCCGCCGCCGGCCGCGGTCGAGTTCGGCGAACACGTCGTCCAGGACGAGCACCGGTTCGGCGCCCTCCGCGCGCAGCAGCTCGTACCCGCCGAGCCGCAGGGCGAGGGCGAACGACCACGACTCTCCGTGACTGGCGTAGCCCTTCGCCGGCAGCTCGCCCAGCGCCAGGTCGAGGTCGTCGCGGTGCGGGCCGACGAGGCACACGCCCCGCTCGACCTCCTGCGACCGCACCCGGCGCAGCTCCGCCAGCAACGACTCCTCCAACGCGTCCCGATCATGCGTTCCGGGGAAAGCATCGCCCAGGCTCGACCGGTACGCGATCCGAGCCGGCCGCGACTCGGGCGCGACCTCGGCGTAGGCCGCCGCCACGTGCGGCGCGATGTCCGCGACCAGGTCCAACCGGCCCGCCAGCAGCTCCGCGCCGTGCCGCGCCAGGTGCCCGTCCCACACGTCCAGCGTCGAGATGTCCGCCGAGCGCGAGACCTTCACACTCTTCAACAACGCGCCACGCTGCTTGAGGACACGCTCGTAGTCGCTGCGCACGCCCGCGTACCTCGGCGACCGGGTGGTGAGCAGCTCGTCCATGAACCGCCGCCGCTCACCGGGGTCGCCGCGCACCAGCGCCAGGTCCTCCGGCGCGAACAGCACCGTCCGCAGGATGCCCAGCACGTCGCGCGGACGCGGCACCGGACCGCGGTTGATCCGCGCCCGGTTCGCCTTGCCCGCCGTGATCTCCAGCTCGACCAGCAGCTCGCGACCCTCGTTGACCACGGCCGCCCGCACCACCGCGCGCGGCGCGCCGTGCCGGATCAGCGGCGCGTCCGTCGCCACCCGGTGCGAACCGAGGGTGGCGACGTAGCCCAGCGCCTCGACCAGGTTCGTCTTGCCCTGGCCGTTGCGCCCGACGAGGACGCTCACCCCCGGCTCGAACGCCAGGTCCGCCTGCTCCCAGGACCGGAAGTCGGTCACCTGGAGGTGTCTGACGTACAACTCAGCTCTGCGTGGTGCCGGAGCCCGACGACGGACCGGCGGAGACCACCGCGTGCCCGCCGAACTGGTTGCGCAGCGCCGCGACCGCCCGCATCGCCGGCGAGTCGTCCTGCCGGGAGGCGAACCGGGCGAACAGCGCGGCGGAGATCACCGGCGCGGGCACCGCGTGGTTGATCGCCTCCTCGACGGTCCACCGGCCCTCGCCGGAGTCCTCGACGTGGCCGCGCAGGTCGTCCAGCTCCGGGTCCGACTCCAGCGCGCGGACCAGCAGGTCCAGCAGCCAGGACCGGACGACGGTGCCGCGCTGCCACGCCTTGATCGTGGCCGGCACGTTCTCGACGACCTTCGACGCCTCGAGCAGCTCGAAGCCCTCGGCGTAGGCCTGCATCAAGCCGTACTCGATGCCGTTGTGCACCATCTTCGCGAAGTGGCCCGCGCCGACCTTGCCGGCGTGCGCGAAGCCCTCCTCGCGCGGACCCTCCGGGCGCAGCGCGTCGAAGATCGGCATGGCCCGCTCGACGTGCGCGGCGTCGCCGCCGACCATCAGGCCGTAGCCGTTCTCCAGGCCCCACACGCCACCGGACACGCCGCAGTCCAGGTAGCCGATGCCCTTGGCGCCCAGCGCCTCGGCGTTCTTGGTGTCGTCGGTGAACCGCGAGTTGCCGCCGTCGATCACCAGGTCGCCCTCGGCCAGCAGCTCGCCGAGCTCGGCGATCGTCTGGCGGGTGATGTCACCGGCGGGCACCATCACCCACACGACGCGCGGCGCCTCCAGCTTGGCCACCATGTCGGCCAGCGAGTCGGCGTCGGTCACGTCCGGGTTCCGGTCGTAGCCCACCACCTCGTGGCCCGCGCGGCGAATCCGCTCGCGCATGTTGAACCCCATCTTGCCGAGGCCGACGAGTCCGAGCTGCACGGTGGTTCCTCTCCCCTGGAAGAAGTCTTGGTCGATCAGCCGGGCAGGCGCACGGGCATGAGAAGGTAGAGGTAACCCGGCGCCACGTTCCCATCCTCGTCCACCGGCTTGAGCAACGCCGGACGGCTGGGTGTGGTGAAGGACAAGTGGGCGCGAGGGGTGCGCACCGCCTGGAGGCCTTCGAGCAGGTACGCCGGGTTGAACGCGATGGTCACCGCGTCGCCGGTGTACTCGACCGGCAGCTCTTCCTCGGCGCTGCCCTCGTCGTCGCCGCCGGCCGACAGGCGCAGCACCGAGTCGACGAACTCCAGGCGCACCTGCGTGCCGCGCTCGGCGACCAGCGACACGCGCTTGATCGCCTGCACCAGCGTGTCCACCTCGATGACCGCGGCGGCCGAGTGCTCGGTCGGCAGCAGCTGGCGGTACTTGGGGAAGTCGGCGTCGAGCAGGCGGGTGGTGGTGCGGCGGCCCGTGCCGGACAGGCCCAGCAGACCGTCGTTGGCCGCGAGCGACAGCTCGACCTTCGCACCGGACGAGCCGAGCGTCTTCGCCGCGTCGTTCAGGGTCTTGGCCGGCACCAGCACCGCGACGTCACCGAGCTCGGCGTTGGGCGCCCAGTCGAACTCGCGCATCGCCAGCCGGAACCGGTCGGTCGCCACGAGGGTCAGCTTGCCCTCGCCGATCTCCAGGCGGACACCGGTCAGCATCGGCAGCGTGTCGTCCTTGCCCGCCGCGACCGCGACCTGGTTGACCGCCTCGCCGAACACCTCGCCCGGCAGCTCGCCGACGAGCTGCGGCATGGACGGCAGCTGCGGGTAGTCCTCGACCGGCATGGTCGGCAGGCTGAACCGGGCGCTGCCGCAGCTGATCGTCATCCGGGACCCGTCCACCGCGATCTCGACGGGGTGGTTGGGCAGCGCCTTGGTGATGTCGGCCAGCAGGCGTCCGCTGACGAGCGCCTTGCCACCGTCCGCGATGGTCGCCGGGACACCGCACTGGGCGGAGACCTCGTAGTCGAACCCGGAGACGGTGAGCGCGTCGCCCGACCCGTCCTCGGCCCCGGCATCGAGCAGCACGCCACCGAGCACCGGCACCGGCGGCCGGGACGGCAGGCTGCGCGCGACCCAGGCGACGGCGTCGGCCAGGCCGTCGCGCTCGACGCGGATCTTCATGAGGCGTCCTTTCTCAAGTTCCTCAAGTCGGCATGCCCCACAACAGCAGGCGTTGCGCGGTGGGGTTCGGGGAGCCGCGTCCCTCGCCGGAGGAAGTTCCGACCCTCGGCGCGGAGGCTCCACCGTAGAGCGTCCTCGGGTACTTCGTCACCTCGGGGCGCACCCGGGTGTCGCCCCGGGTGCGAGCCCTGTCCCCGGGTGTCCCCGCCGGCTGTTTTTTCTTTGTTCATCTCTTCAAGGGAAGACAACAGCAACAGCAGTAAGGGCTGTGGACAGTGTGGACAACGCCCGTTCCCGCTGCTCGTCGCCCGGATGGAGGTGTGGACGGACACGGGTCGTCACCCGGGGACAGATCGCCGCCCCCGGGGAGAACTACGGCGGTGGTCCGTTCGGTCCACAGATGAGCCGAGTTGTCCCCAGCGCCATCCCCGGGTGTGGGTCGAGTTCTCCCCGGGTGCTGCACAGGGTGATCGTGGCCCGAATCTCCCCCGATCGTTGCTTTTGGCGGCCCTGTGGACAGTTCGTAGCCCGCGGTTCACCCGCAGAACCCAGGGCGCACCCACCCCTGGCAGCCCCCACCACCCCACCCCGAAGCCCACCACCCGACCACCTCACGAGCCCCCACCCGCCCCTGGGCACACCGCCACCCGCCCCGGGCGCACCGACCGCCCCGCCCCCGGGGCCACCCACCCCGCCCCCGGGTACACGCGCCCGCCGAGACCGACACCCCACCCCGGCCGACACCGCCCCGGGGGCGAACGACCGGCCACCGGACCTCGCGGCCACCGGACGGCGCGGCCACCGGACGGCGCGGCGGGTCGGCGACAGGGCAGCGGGCGGCGGGTACCTCGCGGCCCGAGTGGCGCGGAAGGCAGGGCGCGTGGGCGGCGGCGCGCGGGGAGGCAGAGAGGGGGCAGGCAGGCAGGCGGGCAGGCAGGCGGGCGGGCGGGCAGGCGGGCAGGCGGGCGGGCAGGCAGAGAGCGAGCGCGGGCAAGCGGGCGCGGCGAGCGCCGATAGGTGGAAGGCGAGCGCGGGGCGCGGGCGAGCGGGCAGGCGCCGACAGGCGGGGCCAGCGCGGGCGGGGCGCGGGCAGGCAGGTGCCGGCAGGCGCGGCGTCGGCGGCAGCGTGCGGCCAGGCGGGGCGTGGGCGGCAGCGCCTGGGGTGCGGGTGGCGGCGTGCGGGGTGTGGGGTGGCGCGGCGGGCGGCGGAACCGGCCGGATTGTCGTACCCCTCTGGGACAATGGTGATCGGGGGCCGGAGGCCGCCGGAGGCCGAGGCCGCGCCAGGTCAGCCGCGCGGCACGCTGGCGAGATGCGACCGGCCGGGGTACGCGCAAGCGTTTGCGGCAGTCAGCCGGGAGATGGGTGCCGCAAAGCAGAGCGCGGAGCCGTGTGCCCCGCGCCCGCGGAAGTCACCGTCAGGGGGTGTGGCGCGCCCGCTGCTTGATGCGGGACGTCAGTTCCTGCACCTGCTCGTACACGCGCCGACGCTCGGCCATCTCCTTGCGGATCTTCTTGTCCGCGTGCATGACCGTCGTGTGGTCGCGGCCGCCGAACGTCTGGCCGATCTTCGGCAGGGACAGATCGGTCAGCTCCCGGCACAGGTACATGGAGATCTGCCGGGCCTGCGCCAGCACCTTCGTCTTGCCCGGCCCGCACAGGTCGTCGATCGTCACGCCGAAGAACTCCGCCGTCACCGCCATGATCGTCGGCGCGGTGATCTCCGGTGCGTGCGAGTCGGGGATCAGGTCGCGGAGCACTATCTCGGCGAGTTGCACGTCCACCGGCTGCCGGTTGAGCGACGCGAACGCCGTCACCCGGATCAGCGCGCCCTCCAACTCGCGGATGTTGCGCTCGATCCTCGCGGCGATGAACTCCAGCACCTCGGCGGGCGCCGCCAACCGGTCCTGGGCCGCCTTCTTGCGCAGGATCGCGATCCGGGTCTCGAGCTCGGGCGGCTGGATGTCCGTGATCAGGCCCCACTCGAACCGGGTGCGCAGCCGGTCCTCCAGCGTCTCCAGCCGCTTGGGCGGCCGGTCGGAGGACACGACGATCTGCTTGTTCGAGTTGTGCAGGGTGTTGAACGTGTGGAAGAACTCCTCCTGCGTGCCTTCCTTGCCCTCCAGGAACTGGATGTCGTCCACCAGGAGCACGTCGATGTCCCGGTAGCGGCGCTGGAAGGCGACCTTGCGGTCGTCGCGCAGGGAGTTGATGAAGTCGTTGGTGAACTCCTCCGTGGACACGTACCGCACCCGCATCCCGGGGAACAGCCGCTGGGCGTAGTGCCCGACGGCGTGCAGCAGGTGGGTCTTGCCCAGGCCCGACTCGCCCCAGATGAACAGCGGGTTGTACGCGCGCGCCGGTGCCTCGGCGACCGCGACCGCCGCCGCGTGGGCGAAGCGGTTGGACGCGCCGATCACGAAGGTGTCGAAGTTGTACTTCTCGTTGAGCCGGGTCTGCGAGGACGCCGGGTTCGCGGGCCGGGTGAACGGCATCCCGCTCGGCGCGCCGCCACCGCCGCCGAACGTCGGCCAGATCTCGGTGACCGTGGCGAGGGCGTCGCCCTCCTCGTCGACCTCTTCGTCGGTCTCCGCCTCCTCGCCGACGACGACCCCGGCCCCGGGGACCGCGACGGGCAGCTCCGGCGCCGACACCCCGTTCGTGGGTACCCCGTTCGGGGGGACGGGCACGGGGATGGGCGTGGTGGGCGGACCGTTGACCGGCTCCGGCGAGTCGACCTTCACCGCCAGCGACACGGCCCGGCCGAGGCGGCGGGACAGGGCGGCGGTGATCGGGTCGCGCAGCGCCCGCTCGATGGCTTCCTTGGCGAACTCGGACGGCGCGGCCAGCAGCGCGGTGCCGTCGAGCAGGCCGATGGGACGGGTCACGCGCATCCAGGCGCGTTGCTGCGGTGACAGCGTGCTGGCGGCCAGCTCCTGCACGACCTGTTCCCACACGAGACCCAGATCGGCCTGGTGGTCGGACACCTCCGCGCTCCCCTCCCCTCGGTGTGACTCCCCCGCGGTCAGCCCCGGGGGACTTCCACGACGTGGACACGGAGAATAGAGGCATCCACAGAGTTATCCACAACTGTGCACGAACGCGCGTCGGAGCGCAGCGGTTTGGCGGTCCTCGCCGACGCTGCGTCGGCCTCGGCATCCCGCGAAGGCAGCACGCTAACAAGGTGCGGGCTCTGCCACAAGACGTCGGTCGTCGCAAGCGTTTTCCGTGCCCGGTCGGTCTCGGACGGTGGCCCGCGACCGGGCCGGGGAGGACCCCGATTTGGGACTCGCCCCCGGGGCCGCGTACCCTGGACCGGTCTCCGATTGCGAGGCGTGCTCTTCGCGCGCCCTATGAACGGCCGGGGACCACCACAGACGTTAAGCATCGGGAGTCCGACCGTGAGCAAGGGTAAGCGCACCTTCCAGCCCAACAACCGCCGCCGCGCGAAGACGCACGGCTTCCGGCTGCGTATGCGCACCCGTGCCGGTCGCGCCATCCTGGCCGCGCGCCGCAGCAAGGGCCGCAAGCAGCTCTCCGCCTGATCGCCGCAGCGCCGTGCTTCCCGCGGCCAACCGGCTGACCCGCAGCCAGGACTTCGGCCTGGTGGTCCGCCGAGGCCGCCGGGCCGGCCGGCCCCGGCTGGTCGTGCACGCCCTCGTGCCGACCCCAGCGGCAACCCCGGTCGCGGCGGACGACGCCACGGCCGGGTCACGTACGTCGGCGCAGCCCACCTTGGACGTGCAGTCCAAGGTGGGCTTCGTCGTGAGCAAGGCCGTGGGCAACTCCGTGGTCCGGCACCGGGTGAGCCGCAGGCTCCGCCACGTCGTGCGGGACCGGCTGCCCGGCCTCCCCCCGGGCTCGTCGCTGGTCGTGCGGGCGTTGGCCCCGGCGGCGACGGCGAGCAGCGCCGACCTGGCCGCCGACCTCGACGCGGCGCTGCGCAGGCTGCTGCGATGACCACCACCCGAGTGAGCCCCGTGACGCGGGCACTGCTGCTGCCGATCCACTTCTACCGGCGGTTCATCTCCCCCGCGTTGCCCCCGACCTGCCGTTTCCACCCGAGTTGCAGCACGTACGCGGTGGAGGCGCTGACCGTCCACGGCCCGCTGCGCGGCTCTTGGCTGGCCCTGCGCCGGCTGCTGCGCTGCGGACCCTGGCACCCTGGTGGCCTGGACCCCGTTCCGCCGAGGCGAACCACGGTCCCCGACGTTTCTGCCGAGGAGTAGCTAGTGCTCAACTTCATCTACTACCCGGTGTCCTTCATCCTGTGGTGTTGGCACTGGGTGTTCGGACACGTCTTCGGCGAGTCGAGCGGGTTCGCGTGGGCGCTGTCCGTGGTGTTCCTGGTCTTCACGCTGCGCGCGCTGCTGTTCAAGCCGTTCGTCGGCCAGGTGCGCTCCATGCGGAAGATGCAGGCCTTCGCCCCCGAGATCCAGAAGATCAAGAAGAAGTACCCGAACGACAAGCAGCGCCAGGCCCAGGAGATGCAGAAGCTCCAGGCCGAGCACGGCGTGAACCCGCTCGGCGGCTGCCTGCCGATGCTGGTGCAGATCCCGGTGTTCATCGGCCTGTTCCACGTGCTGCGCTCGTTCAAGCCCGGTTGGGGCGAGGTGTACTTCTTCGACGCGCAGGGCGTGGAGTCGTTCGTCAACGCCAAGCTCTTCGGCGTCAACCTGTCGACGTTCATCACGATGCCCGCCGACCAGCTCGCGCAGTTCGGCACCGAGCGCACCTCGGTGCTCTACGTCGCCATCCCGCTGATGATCGTCGCGTCGATCGCCACGCACTTCACCGCGCGGCACTCGGTGGCCCGCCAGACGCAGGCCGCCGCGGAGAACCCGCAGACCGCGATCATGAACAAGCTGACGCTGTACATCTTCCCGCTGGGCGTGCTCGTCGGTGGTCTCTTCTTCCCCATCGCGATCCTGCTGTACTGGCTGAGCAACAACGGGTGGACCCTCGGCCAGCAGTACGTCGTGTACCACCGCATCGACCGCGAGGAAGCGGCGAAGAAGGAAGCGGTCGTCGAGAAGCGCCAGGCGCTCGCGCCGCGGCCGGGTGCGAAGCCGAAGCCGGGCGCCAAGCCCGCCGCCGCTCCGGCCAAGAAGGTGCAGGACACGCCGCCGTCGGACGAGCAGGCCGGCAACGGCAAGCCGTCCACCGAGATTCCCGGTCTGAGCCCAGACCGATCCCCGAGCAAGAAGCAGGGCAACAAGAAGCGTCGTTGACCCTGGAGAGGAGACATCGTGTCGGAGACGTTGCAGGCGACCGACGTGGACGCGGCGCCGGAGGCGGACGAGGCCCCGCCGGCGCGGTCGGGGAGTTCGGAGGACCTGCTCGTCCAAGAGGGCGACATCGCGGGCGACTACCTGGAGCGGCTGCTCGACCTGCTCGACTACGACGGTGACATCGACCTCGACGTCGAGGCCGGTCGGGCGATCGTCAGCATCGACGGCGGCGACGACCTGGAGAAGCTGGTCGGCCCCCGCGGGAGCGTGCTGGAGTCGTTGCAGGAGCTGACCCGGCTCGCGGTGCAGCAGGAGACTGGCGTGCGCAGCCGGCTGATGCTGGACATCGCGGGCTGGCGCGCGAACCGCCGGGCCGAGCTGGCCGAGCTGGGCCGGACGACGGCGGAGAAGGTCGCCGCGTCGGGCGAGAAGGTGCGGCTGCACCCGATGACGCCGTTCGAGCGGAAGGTCGTGCACGACGCCGTCGCCGCTGTGGCGGGCGTGCACAGCGAGAGCGAGGGCGAGGAGCCGCAGCGCCGGGTCGTGGTGCTGCCCAAGCCCTGAGCGGAGCTTGCCGGAGCGGCCCTCGGTTTCACGTGAAACCGAGGGCCGCTTTTCTACGTCCGGACTTCTGCTACGCCCGGACGCGGCGGGCGAAGTCGTCGAGCCATGCCCGTTGCTCGTCGGTCTCGGGCACCTCCCGCCCACGCGCCTCCGCGATCGCCTGCCAGGCCCCGGCGGGCTCCGCACCGTCGAGGACGAGGAGCGCCGCCGCGATGAGCGACGAGCGGCCGATGCCGCCCCAGCAGTGGACCACGACGTGCCGCCCGGCGCGGACGTCGGCGGCCAGGCGGTGGAGTTCCGCGTCGAGGTCGGCCGGCACCCCGAAGTCCGGGATCGGGAGGTGGCGGTAGTCGCGGGCCGCGTCGGGCGCGTCCGCCAGGTCGAGCTCGGCGATCTCGTCGTCGGTCAGGGCGCAGACGACGACGTCCACGCCGGCCGCCGTCCAGCGCTCGACCTCGGCGACGTCCTCCGGGTGTGCGGCGGTGCTGAGTCGTCCTGGGCGGACCACGTACATCGAAAACCCTTCCCCTCGCCGTGTTTCACGTGAAACGGTCCGGTCATGACTGAGATCATCCGGAAGCTCCGCGTGGCTGCGTACGCCGTCATCGTCCGGGACGACGAGATCCTGCTGTCACGGTGGCTGGGGCCGGAGCGGCCGATGTGGATCCTGCCCGGCGGCGGGGTGGACCACGGCGAGGACCCGTACGACGCCGTCATCCGCGAGGTCTTCGAGGAGACCGGGTACAAGGCGGAGGTGCGTCGGCTGCTCGGCATCCAGAACGTCCACGGTCCGCTCAACCAGGACGGCGTGGACGTGGACTACCACCGGATCCGCATCCTCTACGAGGCGGAGGTCGTGGGCGGCGAGCTGACCTTCGAAGTGGGCGGCTCGACCGACCGGGCGGGGTGGTTCCCGCTCTCCGAGGTCCCCGCGCTCGACCACGTCGAGTCGGTCGACATCGGGTTGGAGATGTTCCGGAAGCGTCCCGAGGACGGCCGGATTGCTCGTTTCACGTGAAACACGGTCGTTCTGGTCACGTCGATTTGGCGTGTCGCCGGGGTGATCCGTCATAGTGGGCGTCGGCACAGTTGGGGGGCGCGCTGACGCCCCCGCGCAGCCCCCCCATCACCCACCCGGCTCGACACCCGCCGTGTGGTTTCACGTGAAACGACGGAGACATGGCCGGAGATGTGGAAGACCGCGCGAAGCGGGTCTTCGGTGACCACTACCCCAAGGCGGTCGCCTTCACGAAGCTGCTCGCGGAGCAGGGCGTCGAGCGCGGGCTCATCGGCCCGCGCGAGGTGGACCGGCTCTGGGAGCGGCACGTCCTCAACTCGGCGGTCGTGGCGGAGTTGTTCCCCGCCGGCAGCCGCGTCGTGGACGTAGGCTCTGGGGCGGGCCTGCCGGGCATCCCCCTGGCGATCGCGCGACCGGACCTCGACCTGACCCTCCTCGAACCGATGGCTCGACGGGTGGCGTGGCTGACCGAGGTCGTGGAGGCGCTCGGGCTCGACGTCGACGTGGTGCGCGGGCGAGCCGAGGAGGGTCCGGTGCGGGAGCGGCTGTCCGGCAGCGACGCCGTGACCGCTCGCGCCGTCGCACCCCTGGAGCGCCTCGCCCGGTGGTGCCTGCCGCTGCTGCGCCCCGGTGGACGGCTGGTGGCCCTCAAGGGTGAGAGTGCCGCGGAAGAGATCGAACGTGACGCCGAGGCGGTGCGGCGGGCCGGTGGCGTCCGGCCCGCCGTGACCGTCTGCGGCGCCGACGTCCTGGAAGTGCCGACGACCGTCGTGCTGGTGGAGCGCGACGAGACGAGCCGCCGCACCGGCCCGCGCCGACCGGTGAGGGCGGCGACCAGACCACGGAAGGATCGGTGACCGTGTACCCCGACCCCCTGCAACCGGTGTTCCAAGCGGCCGGTGTTTCACGTGAAACAGAACAGGGCGCGGTGGGTGCGGGCGAGGTCCTGCGCCCCAGCCCGACCGACCCGACCGTGAGCGACAACGCAGGAGACAGCACCGTGTGGACCCCGATCGCGGAAGAGGCGGCACGCGCCACGCGCGTCCTCCACCCCGACTCCCTCCAGCTCCCCTCGCCGTCCCACCGCCGCGTCCTGACCGTGGCGAACCAGAAGGGCGGCGTCGGCAAGACGACGAGCACGGTGAACCTGGCCGCCGCGCTCGCCATCCACGGGCTCAAGGTCCTCGTGATCGACCTCGACCCGCAGGGGAACGCGAGCACCGCCCTGGCCGTCGAGCACCGCTCCGGCACGCCCTCGGTCTACGAGGTGCTGATCGGCGAGATGTCGGTCGCCGAGGCCGCTCAGGTCAGCAACCAGTCCCCCAACCTGTACTGCGTCCCGGCCACGATCGACCTCGCCGGCGCGGAGATCGAACTCGTCTCCATGGTGGCCCGCGAGTCCCGCCTGAAGGAGGCGCTGAGCCCCGAGGCGCTGGACCCGATCCGCCCGGACTACGTGTTCATCGACTGCCCGCCGTCGCTCGGTCTGCTGACCGTCAACGCGATGGTCGCCGCGCAGGAGGTCCTGATCCCGATCCAGTGCGAGTACTACGCGCTGGAGGGTCTGGGGCAGCTGCTGCGCAACATCGAACTGGTCCAGGCGCACCTCAACCCGACGCTGAACGTGTCCACCATCCTGCTCACCATGTACGACGGCCGCACCAAGCTGGCCGACCAGGTGACCAGCGAGGTGCGCGGCCACTTCGGCGACACGGTCCTCAAAACGGTGATCCCGCGCAGCGTGAAGGTCTCGGAGGCACCAGGATTCGGTCAGACGGTGCTCACCTACGATCCCGGCTCACGGGGCGCGATGAGCTACCTGGACGCAGCGAGGGAGATCGCCGAGCGCGGCGCGGAGATGGAGTCGGCATGACGGAGCAGCGCAAGGGTGGACTCGGCCGCGGGCTCGCGGCCCTGATCCCGAGCGGACCCCCGGCGGGTGCGCCGACCCCGATCCGGGCCGTCCCGAACGGCGCCACCCCTGCGCCCTCCCCCGCACCCTCGGCGTCGGGTGAGGTGGCGGGGGCGGTGTACCAGGAGCTGCCGGTCACCGCCATCCGCACGAACCCGAAGCAGCCGCGGCAGGTCTTCGACGAGGACGCGCTGCGCGAGCTGGAGCACTCGATCCGCGAGTTCGGCCTCATGCAGCCGATCGTGGTGCGGGAGATCGGCCCGGACTCCTACGAGCTGGTGATGGGCGAGCGCCGCTGGCGGGCGACCCAGCTGGCGGGGTTGAAGACCATCCCGGCGATCGTGCGGCAGACCGCCGACGACGTGATGCTGCGCGACGCGCTGCTGGAGAACATCCACCGCGTCCAGCTCAACCCGTTGGAAGAGGCGGCGGCCTACCAGCAGCTGCTGGAGGAGTTCGGCGTCACCCACGAGGAGCTGGCGGACCGCATCGGCCGCAGCCGGCCGGTGGTGACCAACACGATCCGCCTGCTGAAGCTGCCCCTCCCCGTGCAGCGGCGGGTGGCGGCCGGCGTCCTGTCGGCCGGGCACGCGCGGGCGCTGCTCGGCCTGGACGACCCGGGCGCGCAGGAGGAGCTGGCGACCCGGATCGTGGCCGAGGGCATGTCGGTCCGCGCGACCGAGGAGGCGGTGACCCTCGCGAAGTCGGCCGAGCCCGCGAAGGCGAAGCAGGCGCGGCGCAAGCCGATCCAGGCGCCGGGGTTGCAGGAGCTGGCGGAGCGGCTGTCGGACAACTTCGACACGCGCGTGAAGGTCGAACTGGGTCAGCGGAAGGGCCGGATCGTGGTCGAGTTCGGGTCGGTGGACGACCTCGAACGGATCATCACGCTCATGGCGCCGGAAGCGACAAATCGGACACGTTCGACGGACGTGTGATCACCCACGGGTCTTATGTCACGGTGACGATTGCGCCCCGCATCCGAACGGATACGGGGCGCAATCAGTATGCAAAGGTGTTTCAGCGGGCCAACGCGCGCTCGATCAGGCCCGCGTAGATCTCCCCCAACGACTGGCCGGCCGCCTCCACCGCCATCGGCAGCAGCGAGGTCTCGGTGAGACCCGGCGACACGTTCACCTCGAGGAAGTACACAGTCCCGTCCGGCGCCACGATCGCGTCTGTCCGCGACACGTCCCGCAGGCCCAACAGCCGGTGCGCGGACACCGCCAGTTCGCCGACCGCCTGCGCCGCTTTCTCGTCCAGCCGAGCCGGTGCGTGGAAGTCGGTCAGGCCGGCCGTGTAGCGCGCGGTGTAGTCGTAGACGCCGTTCTCCGGCACGATCTCCACCGGCGGCAGGGCGCGGGGACCGTCCGGCCCGTCCACGACCGCCACGGCCACCTCGACGCCCTCGACGTACCGCTCCGCCAGCACGGTGTCCCCGTACGCCAGGCACCCCACCATCGCCGCGGGCAGCTCGGCCGCCTCGCGCACGACCTGAGCACCCAGCGCCGAGCCACCCTGGTCCGGCTTGAGCATCAGCGGCAGCCCGAGCTGGTCCACCATCGCGTCCAGCACCGGCTGCGCGCCCAGCTCGCGGAACGTCGCGTGCGGCAGCACCGCCCACTCCGGCGTCGCCAGGCCGGCCCGCGCCAGTTCCGCCTTCGCGGTCGGCTTGTCCCACGCCCGGCGGCACGCCCGCGAGTCCGTGCCCACGAACGGCACGCCCACCAGCTCCAGGACGGTCTGCACCGACCCGTTCTCGCCCTCACCGCCGTGCAGCGCCACCACGACGGCGTCCGGCCGGTGCTCGCGCAACCGCGTGAGGAGCTGGGCGTCGGCGTCCCACTCCTCCACGACGAGACCGGCCGAACGCAGCGCGGCGGACAGCCTGCGACCGGATCGCAGGGACACCTCCCGCTCGTGCGACAGGCCCCCGGACAGCACCGCGACCCAATGGTCGGACAACTTCGCTCCTAATCAGGCAGTGTCGGGCGAGGGGGTTTGCGGACCCGAGAGGTGCCGGGGCGTCGACGGCCCGAACGTCTCGTGCAGCTCCAGCTCGTCCTTGATCACGTTGGCCAGCCGGCGCACGCCCTCGCGGATGCGCTCGGGCGTCGGGTAGCAGTACGAGATGCGCAGCTGCCGGCTGCCCAGCCCGTCCGCGTAGAACCCGGTGCCGGACGCGTACGCCACCCGCTGCGTGATGGCGCGCGGCAGCATGGCTTTGGTGTCGATGCCCTCGGGCACGGTCAGCCACACGTAGAAGCCGCCGTTGGGCTTGTTCCACGTGGAACCAAGCGGCATGTGCTGCTCGAGCGCCTCGATGGCCGCGTCACGCCGCTCCCGGTAGGCCTCGCGGTAGGTCTTGATCTGGCCCTTCCAGTCGTGCGTCGACAGGTACCGCGACACGACGAGCTGGTTGAACGTGGGCGGGCACAGCGTGGCCGACTCGGCGGCCAGCACCAGCTTCTCGCGCACCGCGTGCGGCGCGAGCACCCAGCCCACGCGCAGGCCGGCGGCGAAGGTCTTGGAGAAGGAGCCCAGGTAGACCACGTTGTCCGGGTCGGTCGACCGCAGCGCCGGGTAGGTCACGCCGTCGAAGCCGAGCAGCCCGTACGGGTTGTCCTCGACCACGAGGATGCCGTTCTCGCGGCAGATCTCCAGCACCTCGGTCCGGCGCTCCACAGCGAGCGTCACGCCGGCCGGGTTGTGGAAGTTCGGGATCGTGTAGAGGAACTTCACCCGCTGCCCCGCTCGGGCGACGGCGGCGATGGCCTCGCGCAACGCCTGGGGCACGAGGCCATCGGCGTCCATGGCCACGTGCACGACGTTGGCCTGGTAGGCGGAGAACGAGCCGAGCGCGCCCACGTACGACGGGCCTTCGGCCAGCACGACGTCACCCGGGTCGCAGAAGATCCGGGTCACCATGTCCAGGCCCATCTGGGAGCCCACGGTGACCACGACGTCGTCCGGGTGGGCGTTGATGCCCTCCAGGGCCATGACCTCGCAGATCTGCTCGCGCAGCTCCGGGATGCCCTGCGCCGAGCCGTACTGGAGCGCGACCAGGCCGTCCGTGGCGACCACGTCCGCGACCTCGGTCGCGAGCGAGTCGAGGGGCAGTGCCGCCAGGTGGGGCATCCCTCCCGCCAGGGACACCACCTCGGGCCGGCTTGCCACCGCGAACAGCGCCCGGATCTCCGATGCCGTCATCCCCGCCGTGCGCGCCGCGTACCGGCGCAGGTGGGGATCGAGGCTTCTGGCACCCTGCTTCGGGGGCTGTCCGGGTAGGTTCACGGGGAACTCCGAGGTAGTAGCGGTTACCGGCGGGTTTGTTCCCGGCTGAGTGTAACCGCCGTCCCGTTCGGGGCATGTGCCTTCCGGGCGGGGGTCACATCCGCCTATCCTCGTAGGGGTTGCATTCGGGGGTTGGGAGGTCGGGGTGTCGCGACGCGTCGTGGGCGTGACTCTCGACAACCTGGAGCACCTCTCCAAGCACAGCCGGACCTGCGTGTTCTGGGAGCTGGCCCCCCACCTGAAGGAACAGGCCGAGGAGTTCGGCGACACCGAGTTCGAGAAGGAAGCCTGGGTCTCCAGCGTCCTGCTCGAGTGGGGTTCGTGCGGTCGGATCATCTACTGCGACGGGATTCCCGCCGGTTCGGTGTTCTACGCGCCGCCGGCCGCCGTGCCGCGGTCGCTGGCCTTCCCCACCTCCCCCGCGAGCCCCGACGCCGTGCTCATGACGGGCCTGGAGGTGCTGCCGGAGTTCCGCGGCGGCGGGCTCGGGCGCGTGCTGGTGCAGACCGTGGCGAAGGACCTGACCCGCCGCGGCGTGAAGGCGATCGAGGCCTTCGGCGACGCCCAGCCGATCGACGACGAGCGGACGTGCGTGACGCCCGCGGACTTCCTGACCAGCGTCGGCTTCAAGACCGTGCGCCCGCACGCGCGCTGGCCCCGGCTGCGGCTGGAACTGCGCAGCGCGTCGTCGTGGAAGGAAGACGTGGAGGCGGCGCTGGAGCGGCTGCTCAGCTCCGTGACCGTGTCGACGGCCGAGCCGAGCTTCCGACCGGTCTGATTTCTCGTTCTGACCTGCGGTTTTCTTGGCGTGCGTTGACATGCAGGTATTTGCCTGCATAACGTTTACCGGGTGGACAAGGTCTTCAAGGCCCTCGCCGACCCGACCCGGCGCTACCTGCTGGACCGGCTGCACGAGGAGAACGGCCAGACCCTGGGCGAGCTGTGCGCGCGGGTCGGCATGACCCGCCAGTCCGCCACCCAGCACCTGGCCGTGCTGGAGGCCGCGAACCTGGTCGCCACGGTCCGCCGGGGCCGGGAGAAGCTGCACTACCTCAACCCGGTGCCGCTGCACGAGATCCAGGAGCGGTGGATCGACAAGTTCGAGCGCCCCCGGCTGCGGGTGCTCGCCGAGGTCAAACGACGAGCGGAGAACGCGATGAAACCCGAGTTCGTGTACGTGACCTACATCGAGAGCACGCCCGAGAAGGTGTGGGAAGCGCTCACCGATCCCGAGATCACCGCCCGGTACTGGGGTCACCGGAACGTGTCGGACTGGCAGGTCGGCTCGACGTGGGCGCACCGCCGCGCGGACTCCGACGTCGACGACGTGGTGGGCGAGGTGCTGGAGAGCGACCCGCCGCACCGCCTGGTGACGACGTGGCGGGACCCGCACGACCCGCGGGAGTCCTCGACCGTCACCTTCCTCGTCCAGCCCTACCAGGGCATCGTGCGGCTCACCGTCACGCACGAGAACCTCGCCGACGACGCCGAGCGCGCTCAGGCCGCGGCCGGGTGGGCGGCGGTCCTGTCCAACCTCAAGTCCCTGCTGGAGACCGGGCGGACCCTGTCCGGCATCCCGTGGGAGATGCCGGTCTGACCTCGGCCGTCTAGGTTTCACAGCGTGGTGTTCGCGATCTTCGGCGTGGTGTCGGCGCTGTTCTTCGTCCTGGGCGTGCGACGCGACCGACGGCGGGTCGCCAACGCCGTGTGGCTGGGGTTGACGCTGGTGGCGGCCCTGCTGTGGCTGCTCACGCACGACAACCTGCCGTGGTGGCTGGACGACCTGCTCGGGTGGGCGCTCGCGGCGGCCGTGCTCGGGTGCTCGCTGGTGCTGCCGATCGCGCTGATCGTGAACGGGCTGCTCATGGTCCGGCGCGAGGGGCGCAGTCTGGCGAACCTGTTGTCCCTGCTCGCGGGCCTGGCGATCGTCACGCTGGTGGTGATCTTCGTGCTGGCCCTCGACGACCCGCGGACGTGGGTGCACGCCGTCGTGGGGTCCCTGGTGGTCGTCTCGGCCTACCTGGCGTTCCTGTTCGTCAGCCTGCTGCTGTACTCGGTGCTCTACGGCAAGACCGGCCGCCGGACGGGCTTCGACGCGGTGGTCGTCCTCGGCGCCGGCCTGGTGGGTGACCGCGTCCCACCCCTGCTGGCGTCACGGCTGGACCGGGCCGTGCGGCTGTACCGGCGGGAGGTCGCGGCGGGCGGGTCGCCGGTGATCGTCGTTTCCGGTGGTCAGGGGGCCGACGAGGCCGTGTCGGAGGCCTTGGCCATGCAGCGGTGGTTGGTGACGGCGGGCGTGCCCGAGGACGCGGTCGTGCTGGAGGACCAGGCCACCACCACCGAGGAGAACCTGCGCAACAGCCGGGCCGTCCTGGACTCCCTCGGCCACACCGGGCGGACCGTGGCGGTGACCAACAACTACCACGTGTTCCGCACGGCGGTCACCGCCCGGCGGCTGCGGCTGAAGATGGGCGTCATCGGGTCGCGGACGGCGTTCTACTTCCTGCCCAGCGCGTTCCTGCGCGAGTTCGTCGCCATCCTGAGCCGCAACCCGGTGGCGCACACCTTCGCCTGCGTGGTCCTGGTGAGCCTCTACCTGCTGCTGCTCTTCTAGCCGGTGCTCCGCTACCCCGCCGAGCGCTGGCCGGTGGCCAGTTCGTGGCGCATGAGGTCGTCGAGGGTGAAGGTGCCGGTGGGCTGGTCGTCCTTGCCGAGCAGGTACAGGCGTTTCACCGCCACCAGGATGCCCTCGGCGACCACGTCGCGGAACGCCGGGGTCGCCAGGCGGGCGCGGTCCTGGTCGTTGGTCAGGTAGCCGACCTCGACGCGGACGGCCGTGCACTTGGTCATGCGGAGCATGTCCCACGTCTTGGGGTGGGTGCCGCAGTCCAGCATGCCGGTCCGGGCCACCAACTCGCGCTGGATGAAGCCCGCCAGGGCCTCGCCGACCGTGGACGACGTGCCGTTGCCCGTCCCGTAGTGGAAGCTCGCCACGCCGTTGGCCAGGGGCGAGGAGTTGCCGTCGCTGTGCAGGGACAGGATCAGGTCGGCGCCGGCCTCGTTGGCGAAGCGCGCCCGTTCGCTCTCGTCCGGGTTGTTGTGCGGGCCCCGGGTGAGCAGGGCTTCCATGCCGGTGGCGGCCATCTTGCCTTCCAGCAGCCTGGCCAGGTCCAGCATGACGTCGGCCTCGGACACGCCGTTGACCACGACACCGCGGTCGGCACCGCCGTGGCCCGGGTCGATGATGATCCGCTTGCCGGACAGCCTCGGCCCGGCCTTGCGAACCCGCTCCTGCTCGCGCAGGAACACCGGACGGCCGCCGCGGACCTTCGGCTGCAGCTGGCGCAGCGCGCGGACGGTGTCCGGGCCGCACATGCCGTCCACGATCAGGCCGTAGTCGCGCTGGAAGCTGCGCAGGGCCTGCTCCGTCTGCTGCCCGAACTCGCCGTTGGGCCGGCCCGCGTCGTAGCCGAGCTCCAGCAGGCGCTCCTGGAGGGCGAACACGTCGTCGCCGGTGACCGGCTGGGACATCAGGTACGCCAGCGGGCGGTCGCCGAGGCGGTAGGTCGCGTCGCGCAGGGCGCGGTAGGTGGCGGGGCCGACGATCCCGTCGGTGATCAGACCCCGTTGCTGCTGGAACGCGCGCACGGCGTGCTCGACCGGCAGGTCGAACACCTGAGACGGCTGCGGATCGGACAGCAGGCCGAGCCGGGTCAGCGTGGCCCTCACCTCGGCGACGTCCGGGCCGAAATCCCCGCGGCGGAGTAGCAGCATGTACCCCTCGTTCACTAAGGCGTCGACGGGTGCCGACGCTGAGGTTGACGCCTTATTGTGCCTTGCTCGAGCCGGTGCTCCACGCTGGGCTACTCGCAGTGGTCACCCACCCACAAAAGCGTGACCCGCCCGCCTTACCGGAAGACGGACGGGTCACGCTCAGGTTGCTCTCAGAGCACGTCGGACAGGTCGTTGAGCAGCGCGGCCTTGGGCTTGGCGCCGACGATCTGCTTCACCGGGCGACCACCCTGGAACAGGATCATGGTCGGCACGGACATGATCTGGTAGTCGCGGGCGATCGACGGGTTGGCGTCGATGTCCAGCTTCGCGACGGTGATCTTGTCGGCGTGCTCGGCGGCGATCTCCTCCAGCACCGGGGCGACCATCTTGCACGGGCCGCACCAGGTCGCCCAGAAGTCGACGAGGACGGGCTTGTCGCTCTGCAGCACGTTCTCGGTGAAGCTGTCGCTGGTCACAGCGACGGTGGCGCCTGCCATGTTTTCTCCTCAGTGGCGGGGAAACGGTCCGGATGTGCGGTCTGGGGGGATCAGTCGGCGGAGTCGCCGTAGCCGCCGCCCACGAACTCGGGCGTCAGGTGCGCGTCGGACTCGCCGTGCTCGGCCAGCCAGCGCTCGGCGTCGATGGCGGCGGCACAGCCGGAACCCGCGGCGGTGATGGCCTGGCGGTAGGTGTGGTCGACCAGATCGCCCGCGGCGAAGACGCCGTCCAGGTTCGTGTAGGTGCTCTGGCCCTTGACCTTCACGTAGCCCTCGTCGTCCACGTCCACCTGGCCGCGGACGAGGTCGCTGCGCGGGTCGTGGCCGATCGCGAGGAAGAAGCCGGTGAACGGGTGCTCGGTGATCTCACCCGTCCGGGTGTCCCGCACCTTGAGCCCGGACATCGTGCCGCCCTCGCCCAGGACCTCGACGGCCTCCGCGTTGAGCAGCCACTTGATCTTGTCGTTGGCGCGGGCGCGCTCCAGCATGATCTTCGACGCGCGGAACTCCTCGCGGCGGTGGATCAGCGTCACGGACCGGGCGAAGCGGGTGAGGAAGGTGGCCTCCTCCATCGCCGAGTCGCCGCCGCCGACCACCGCGATGTCCTGGTCGCGGAAGAAGAAGCCGTCGCAGGTGGCGCACGCCGACACGCCGCGGCCGAGCAGCTCCTGCTCACCGGGGACGTGCAGGTAGCGGGCCGCCGCGCCCATCGCGAGGATGACGGCCTTGGCCGCGTAGCGCTTGCCGTTGGCGGTGACGTACTTGACGTCGCCCTCCAGCTCCAGCTGCTCCACGTCCTCGGCGCGCAGCTCCGCGCCGAACCGCTTGGCCTGCTCGCGCATCTGCTCCATGAGGTCGGGACCCATGATCCCGTCGCGGAAGCCGGGGTAGTTCTCCACTTCCGTCGTGGTCATCAGTGCGCCGCCGTACTGCGAACCCTCGAACACCAGCGGTTCGAGCTGCGCGCGCGCCGCGTAGACCGCCGCGGTGTACCCGGCGGGCCCCGATCCCACGACGATCAGGTTCCGAACGTCCGACACCCTCGACCTCCGTTTGTCGTGACAGGCTGTGGGCCTGCACTTCTGCTCAACGGATCGTAGGGTCCCGCAATTCCTGACCGGTCGGGTGAGGTGGACTACTGCCGGTCGCCCCGGTCACGGCGTGATCTGGCTGGTGGCCAGTACCCCGTTCGGGTTGTCCGGGCCGCAGGTGTCCGGGTCCAGCACGACGATCTTGAACGCGCCCGGCTTGCCGCCCGGCAGGATCGCCATCACGGCGTCCTTGCCGTCGAGGGTGATCGGGCTGACGCCCAGCGGCTTGGCACTGGCGATGTTCGCGCCCTGGAGGCACCCGGCCAGCTTGTCCTGGTTCTCCAGGGGGCCGTAGTTCTGGGCCTTGAGCACGTCGCCGAAGACCGGGCCGAAGTCGTTGC
The DNA here is from genome assembly GCF_003634995.1 of Saccharothrix variisporea. GTDB lineage: Bacteria > Actinomycetota > Actinomycetes > Mycobacteriales > Pseudonocardiaceae > Actinosynnema > Actinosynnema variisporeum. The sequence continues at coordinate 5,293,229 of NZ_RBXR01000001.1, forward strand.
CCTTCACCGCGAGGCGGCTCTCGGTGACCGGGGTGTTCGTGTTCGTCTTCGGCTCGGCCACGTTGTCGCCGGGGTTGGACGCCGGGGTGCCCTGGGTCGTGACGACCACCACGCCGACCGCGACGGCCGCCGCCGCGAGGAGACCGGCGCCCCACCCGAGCTGCTTCTTCCGGCGGCGGGCCGCGAGGTCGACGACCGGGGCGACGTGCTGCTGCGCGGGCGTCGCGCCCGCCCGGCGGAACTCCTCGGCCAGGGCCGCGTCGATCCGGTCCGCGACGGCGCGCGGCATCGGGATCGGCGGCAGGTCGCGCAGGTCGGCGACGGTCGCGTCGAGCGCGGCGAGGACGTCCAGCGCCTCCGGGTCGTGCGCCACGGCCGCCCGCAGCTCCGCCTCGGCCTGCGGGTCCAGGACGCCCGCGTGCAGGTCAGCCAGCAGGTCGACGGACCACGGCGGCCCAGAACGCCGCACATTGCCGGTCATCGTTCCTCCAACTGACGTCCCTGTTGCACCTGCACATCGGTCACTGGGACGTTCGCATCTGCACTCTGGTTCCGGAGGTGCCCGAGAACTTTGGCCAGCTTCGCGCGACCCCGGGCACACCGCGACTTCACCGTGCCCTCGGCGATACCCAGCAGCTGGGCCGTCTCGGCGACGGAGTACCCCTCCACGTCGACCAGCACGATGGGTGCGCGCTGCTCCTCCGGCAGCTCGTTCAGGGCCGCCTGCACGACCAGCCGTGTCTCCCGCTCGGACATCGCGTCCCGCGGGGCGACCGGCTCACCGGGCCCGGCCTCGGGCAGCGGCACGGTCGGACGGGTCTGCCGCCTGCGCATCCGGTCGAGGCAGGCGTTCACCACTATTCGGTGCAGCCACGTCGTGACCTGCGACTCGGCGCGGAAGCTCGCGGCGGCGCGGAAGGCGGAGATGAACGCCTCCTGCAACGCGTCCGCCGCCTCTTCGGGATCGCGCAGCGTGCGCAGCGCGACGGCCCACATGCGGTCCCGGTGCCGTCTGACGAGCTCCGAGAAGGCGTGTGGGTCACCCGCGGCGTGTGCCGCGATCAGGTCTGCGTCCGAGCTGGCTGCGGCGGTCACGCGGTGAAGCGTATAGGGACCTGCACGTGACGCTTCGATCACCCGTTAGGAGGAATCACAGCATCACTGGGCGCGGGTGTAGACGACCTCGGCGATCTCGGACTTGTGGTTCCGGCCGCCGCCGGCCAGCTTGGTCACCCACACCAGCACGTGCCGGGTGGCGTCGTGCTCGCCGAGCTGGATCTGCGTCTGCCCGGCCGACAGGGTCGCCGTGGCGATGACCTTGGTCTCCTCCAGCGGCGCGTTCTCCGACGCGGCGACCCGGATCTCGACCACCGTGCCCTCGCTGGGCGAGGTGACCGTGACCGACGCCAGCTTCACCGGCTCGGCGAAGGACGCCATCAGGCCGATGCCGGGCTTGAGCGTCGGGAACGGCTGGAAGTAGTTCTCGGTCTGCCAGACCGTGGTCGGGTTGTTGTCCACGGCCCGGTTCGCGCGGTTGGCGTTGTCGGGCTGGTTGGTCACGTCGTACACGCCGATCGACGCCGGCTGCACGGGACCGGCCGGTGCCGGCGCGGGTGGCGCGGGCTGGCCGGACGCCGCCGGGGTGGTCTGGCCGATCACCACCGTCGGACCGCTGCCCTTGGTCGGCTCGTCGCTGAAGAAGCTCACGATCTGCACGCCCAGCCACACGATGACCGCGAGCGTCGCGACCGCCAGCACGGCCACGCTGATCCACAGCTTCCGCTTGTGGTCCCGGCCGCGCGGCGGGCGCTGGGTGGTCCACACCGCGCCGTCGTCCTCGGCGTGCACCGGCTCGATCAGCGCGGTCTGCGCCTCGGACTGGGCGATCTGGTCGAGCACCTGGAGGATCGCGGCGGACGTGCGGATGCCGCCGACGCTGGTGTCCTCCAAGGACCGCACGGCCACCGACGACAGCTCGTGCGGCACGTACGGGTGCAGCGCGCTGGGCGCCACGACGGACCCGTCCGGGCCGGTGGGTGCGACGGGCACGCCGTCCGGGCCGCCGGGCAGCGCCCACCGGCCGGTCAGCAGCAGGTACAGGATCGCGCCCAGGCCCTTGACGTCGTCGCGGGCGATCGCCTCCGGTCGGGGACCGGGGAACGCCAGCCGCAGCCGGCCGTCCGAGGTCACCCGGATGCGCTGCGGGTGGTCCGCGCCGAGCACGAGGCCCGCGTGGTGGGCGCCCTCGATGGCCGCGCCCAGCGGCTCGAGCAGGCGGGTCGCCGCGCCGGCGGGCAGCGGGCCTTCGGCGATGAGGTCCATCAGGTCGGTGCCCTGGGTCCACTCGGCGACGATGATGCCGAGGATGCCCTCGTCCAGCTTCACGCCGGTGCCGGGGGTCAGGACGTCGATCACCCGGGACACCCCCGGGTGGGTGAAGCTGGCCGCGTGGGTCGCGCGCTCGGCGGTCCGCTTGGCCCGCGCCAGCGCCTGCGGGTCGGCCGGGTCGCCGACCAGGATCGTCAGGGCGACGTCCCGGTTGAGCTGGCCGTCGCGGGCCCGCCACAGCTGGGCGTCGCAGCGCTGGTCGACGCCGGAGGAAGCGAGCAGCCGGTAGCGGCCGTCGCCGATGACCCCGCCGGGCACCAGCGAGGTGTTCTGGATCGGGCCGCTGCTCACGCGCCCGAGCGTACGGGACTCGGCTCTGTCGGCACGCTCACCGCCGCCGCACCAGACGGCTGATCCTGTCCACCACGGGCTTCACCTCGGGTACCCGGAACACCGCCATCAGCAGGAAGCTCAGCGGCAGTCCCACGATCGTCACCACGGTCATCTCCACCCAGGCGGAGGCGACCGGACCTTCGGTTCCCAGCAGTCGGACGGCGAGCCACGCCGCACCGGCCGCCACCCCGAAACCGAGGGCGGACGCCACCACGCTCAGGCAGATCGTCCACGCCGTGTACCCGGTCCGCAGCCGGCCCAACCGGATACGCAACCACAACTGCCCGACCAGGCACCCGACGACGAAGCTCAACGACATCGCGATCGACACGCCCACGGCGAGCTTCTCGCGCGGCGCGAACTCCAGGAAGCCGTACAGCAGCGCGATCCGGACCACGACCATGATCGCCTGGATCACCGTGGGCGTCCGCGCGTCCTTCAACGCGTAGAACACCCGCAGCTGCAACAGCGTGATCGCGTAAGGCACCAGCCCGAACGCCGACAGCGCGAGGGCCTGGCCCATCCGCTCGCCGCCGACCAGGCCGGACGCGCCGTGCGAGAACACCGCCAGGCCGATCGCCACGCCCGCGACCGTCATGAGCGCGCTGAACGGCATGAGCAGGATCGACGACATCCGGTTGCCGAACGCGAGGTCACCGACGAGCGCCCCGGTGTCGTGGGCCGCCGCCGCGCGGGACATCTTCGGCATCAGCGCCGTCAGCAGCGACACGCCCAGCACGCCGTAGGGCACCTGGGCGACCAGCCACTGGTAGTTGTACGCCGTCAGCGCGCCCTGGGAGTTGAGGGCGACGTTGGTCAGCACGGCCATGCTGACCAGGCCGAGCGCCACGTACAGCAGCACCCAGAACGCCAGGCCGCCGAACTCCTTGAGCCGCCGGTCCCAGCCCCACCGCCAGCGGAACCGGAAGCCGGTGCGCTTCATCGCGGGCAGCATCACGGCCGCCTGCACGCCCACGCCGAGCATCGTGCCCAAGCCCAGGACCAGCAGCTTCGGCTCGCCCATGTGGACCGGGTCGAGCGAGATGGTGCCGGGCATGAGCCAGTACACGCCGAGCGTGAGGATCACGACCACGTTGTTCAGCACCGGCGCCCAGGTGGGCAGGCCGAACACGTGGCGGGTGTTGAGGATCGCGCCGATCAGCGCGGACAGGCCGTAGAAGACGATCCCGGGCAGCACCAGGTAGGCGAACGCGGTCACCAGCGCCGGGTTGGCGTCGTCCGAGCCGCTGGTGAAGATCGCCGTCAGCAGCGGCGCGCAGGCCACCGCGATGACCGTGCCGATGCCCAGCACGACCACGGACATCGTGATCAGCCACTGGGCGTAGGACTCGCCGCCGTCGGCGTCCTCCTTCTCGGCCCGCACCAGCAGCGGGATTGCCACGGAGGTCAGGATGCCGCCCAGCAGCAGCTCGTTGATCATCGTCGGCAGCGTGGTGGCCGCCTGGTACGAGTCGTTGAGCGTGCCCGCGCCGATGATCGTGATCAACATCAGCTTGGACAGCAGGCCCGAGGCCCGGCTGACGATCGTGGCGATGGCCATCGAGCCGGAGGCACGCGCCACCGACGGGGGCTTCTGCTGCTCGACCACCGTGCTCGTTCCGCTCAACTCGCGCTCGACCTCTCCGGCGTGACCGCTTCCGGCTGCTCGGGGCTGCCTGCTGGGCTCGGCACCGCCGCCGCGGCCTTCGCCGCCCGCGCCCGCCGGTAGATGCGCCGGGCGGACAACAGCACGAGCAGCGCGCCCGCGAGGGCGGTGATGACGATGGTGATGGTCCCGTACGCCGAGGAGGAGACCTCCAGCCGGGCCCGTTCGCCCAGCTCGACGCCGTCCGGCGTGGTCAGCCGGACGTGCACCGGGAACCGGCCGGAGCGCAGCACCTCGACCGGCACGGTCAGCTGCCGGTCGCCGCGCGCGGGCAGCACCACGTCGGGCTGCTGCTCGACGACGATGCCCGGGGTGTCCTCGACCAGGATGCGCACGGTGACCCGCACGTCGAGCCGGTTGCGGATGGTCACCGGGATCGGGCTGTCGCCGGAGGCGAGCAGGATCGGGCCGTTCGGCTCGGACACGGTGACCTGGCCGCGCAGGCCGTCCAGCTGCTCCCGGCCGGTGGCCAGGGTGGTCCGCGCGCCGGACTCGTTGCCGCGCCACGACCCGGAGACCGCGCGGAGCAGGTTCAACCGCAACGGCTCGACCAGGTCGTTCGGCTTGGTGGACTGGGCGTCCTGCTGGGCCATCGCCCCGAACAGCTGCTGGAGCTGCTGCCAGGTCGAGGACACCTCGGCGGTGACCGCGGGCGAGACCTCCCGCGCGCCGGACTCGACCGGGTAGCTCAGCGCCGCCCGCTGCTCGGGCGGGGTGGCGCCGAGCAGCGTCGGCAGGCCCACCGGGGTGGCGAAGCCGGTGCCGACCAGGGACTTCGTGGTCTGCAGGAACGTGTCGACCTCGCCGGTCGGCGCGTTCCAGCGGCGCGGGGGCGTGATCACGAGGTGGCGGCCCTCGGCCTGGAACGCGGTCCGGTAGACCAGCGCGGCCAGCGCGTTCTGCACCGACACCGGGCGGCTCTCGGCGGGGGTCGTGATGCCGGCGGTGGCCTGGTTGGGGCCGCCGCGCAGCGCGTCGGACACCATGTCGTCGATCCGCACGGCGGTGACCGGCTTGCCGCCTGCCTCGAGGCGGACCGGGGCGGTGCCGGGGGTGCCCGCGACCGCGGACTGGTCGACCACCAGCGAGGTCACGCCCTGCGCGGTCAGGTCGGCCAGCGTCTGCTCGTCCACCACGCCGTCCTCGGGCCACGCGAGGCCCGGCTGGGCCTGCACGTCGAGGACCTGGCGCACGACGTCCACGCCCTTGCCGGCCAGCGCGCTCAGGTCGGTCAGCCGGGCGCGGGACAGCGCGACCAGGTCGGCGTCGGCGTCCGGGAGGGCCACCACGCACCGGCCGCCGGCCAGCAGCTTGAGCCGGGACAGCCACAGCTCCGCCGCGCCGCTGCCCTTGCCCGCGCCTTGCCCGCGCACCTGGTAGCCCTTGGCCATCGCGGACACCGTCCGCAGCAGGTCGGGGTCCACGGCCAGGCACACGGCCGGTCCCAGCGGGCCGTCCAGGGCGGACTCGTAGGCCATGAGCAGGCCGTACAGGCGTCCGCCGAGCGTGAGGGACCCGGCCAGCTCGTCGTCGGCGAGCACCGGTTCCAGGCCGCCGGAGACCATCCGCGGGCGGTCCACCAGCGGCCACAGCAGGGTGATCTTCGCCGGGTTGGCGGGCGCGCCCAGCGGGCTGCCGCCGGGGACGCCGAGCACGGGCAGCAGGGTGCTCAGCGCGACCAGGCGGGCGCGTCCGCCGTCCTGCGGCCGGCCGTTGATGTTGGCCAGGATCGGGTAGATGCCGGGCTGGTCGATCTGCAGCGCGGTGTTGCCGGTGCCGCGGACCGGGACGGTGAGGGTGAACGGCTTGCTCTCGTTCTCCCCCAGCTCCTCCACGATCGGGGTGAACCAGGGCTGGATCCACTCGGCGTCGGTGGGCTCGCGCAGGGCACGGCGGACGGCGTCCTCGGACTCCAGCGGCTTGCCGCGCTCCAGGCGCAGCTCCAGGTCGAACAGCGGGCGGTCGCCGATGTTGACGACCTTGCCGGTGACCGTGACGGACTCGGTGTCGGCGGTGACCACGCGCGGGGTGAGCGCCTCGATGTCCAGGCGGAGCCGGGCGGGCGCGTTCTGGCCGGGTTGGCTGGACAGAGCGCGGGTCGACCAGACCTGGGTGGCGGGCGCGGGCTTGATCGGGATGCGACCGGCCGGTCCGGGCTGCTTCGGCGACAGCGCGCCGTCGACCTGGCCTTCGCTCTGGCCGCCGTCGACCGGCGCGGCGAGGGCGGGCGAGCCGGTGAGCAGGAGTCCGGCCGCCGCGAGGGCGGACAGCAGCCGTTTCACGCGCGCTCCACCCCGTCGTCGGCCGTGTGGCCTCCGGCCCCCGAGTCGATCATCTCACGAGCCCCTGACAGTTCACGCGGCAAGGCCCGCTCGAGCGGCGCGGCCGGCTCGCGGGGTGCGGCCTGTTCTCGGGCCGCCGGCAGGTCGCGGGTCGCGGTGACCAGGTCGGGCAGTTCGGAGCCGGCGAGCAGGTCGACGGCCCGGCGCACCAGCCGCCGCTCGTCGGCGTAGGCGAGCCGCTCGTCCAGTTCGCCAAGGGGCACCCACGCCACCTCGGTGACCTCCACGTCTTCGTCGGACAACTCGCCGCCCAGCGCTTCGAGGAGGAAGTGGTGGACGGTCTTGTGCACCCGGCGGTCCTCGGCGACGAACCAGTAGTCGATCGAGCCGAGGGGCCGCAGGACCCTGCTATGGATACCGGTCTCCTCCGCGACCTCGCGCACCGCGGTCTGCTCCGCGGTCTCGCCGGCCTCGATGTGGCCCTTCGGCAGCGACCACAGGAGTCGGCCGCGCCGGTCGAGCCGGCCGATGATCGCCGCCGCCCCGCGCAGGCGGTCGAGCACGAGGCCGCCCGCCGACGTCTCGTCCACCGTCTTCAGGCGGCGGCCGCGACGTCGGTTCCGACGCCTCGGCTTGGGACCGCCGGAGCGACCGGACGAGTGGGGCATGACCTGATGGTAGTCACGTCCCTTGATTACCGGTCGTGACCCCGCTATTGCCCTGGGTAATCGGTATCCTGACGTGCTTGACTTGGTGTCCCGAATTCCCCCGGTGATAGAAGGCTGGCTTTCGTGTCCGGATCGAAGCTGTCCCCAGATGACGTCGTGGAGCTGCTCAGCGCGTTCCCCGTCGCCGACGAGCTGGCCGAGCGGTTCGCCGCCGCGGGTCACCGGCTCTACCTCGTGGGCGGCAGTGTCCGTGACGCGCTGCTGGGCCGGCTGACCGGCTCCTACGACCTCGACTTCACCACCGACGCCCGGCCGCCCGCGGTGCAGAAGCTGCTGTCCGGGTGGGCCGAGGCGGTGTGGGACACGGGCATCGCGTTCGGCACGGTCGGCGCGGCCAAGCGCGGTCTGACGCTGGAGATCACCACGTTCCGCGCGGACACCTACGACGGCGTGACCCGCAACCCCGAGGTGACCTTCGGCGACACCATCGACGGCGACCTGGTCCGGCGCGACTTCACCGCCAACGCGATGGCGTTCGACCTGGTCGCGCGCGAGCTGGTGGACCCGACCGGCGGTCGGGCCGCGCTGGGCGCGAAGGTCCTGGACACCCCCGCGACGCCCGAGCAGTCGTTCTCCGACGACCCGCTGCGGATGCTGCGCGCGGCCCGGTTCGTCTCCCAGCTCGGGTTCCGGCCCGCGCCCCGCGTGGTCGAGGCCATGCGCGCGATGGCCGGCGAGCTGTCCCGGATCACGCCCGAGCGGGTGCAGGCCGAGCTGTCCAAGCTGCTGACCGGCGCTTTCCCGCGCGCCGGCATCGAGCTGATGGTCGAGACCGGGCTGGCCGACGTCGTGCTGCCCGAGCTGCCCGCGATGAAGCTGGAGATCGACGAGCACCACCAGCACAAGGACGTCTACCACCACTCGCTGGTCGTGCTGGAGCAGGCGATCGACCTGGAGGAGACGCCCGAGCCGGACCTGGTGCTGCGGCTGGCGGCGCTGCTGCACGACATCGGCAAGCCGGACACCCGCAAGTTCGAGGACGGCGGCGGCGTCTCGTTCCACCACCACGAGGTGGTCGGCGCGAAGATGGCTCGCAAGCGTTTGCGGGCGCTGCGGTACTCCAAGGAGGTCGTCGAGGACGTCTCCCAGCTGGTGTACCTCCACCTGCGCTTCCACGGCTACGGCTCCGGAGAGTGGACCGACTCGGCGGTGCGCCGGTACGTCACCGACGCGGGGCACCTGCTGCCCCGCCTGCACAAGCTGGTCCGCGCCGACTGCACCACGCGCAACAAGCGCAAGGCCAACGCCCTCCAGCGCACCTACGACGAGCTGGAGCGCCGCATCGCCCGGATCGCGGCCGAGGAGGACCTGCGCCGCGTCCGGCCCGACCTCGACGGCAACGAGATCATGAAGCTGCTCGGCCTGCCGCCGGGGCCGCTGGTCGGCAAGGCGTGGAAGTTCCTCAAGGAGCTGCGCCTGGACCGGGGTCCGCTGGACCACGACGAGGCCGTGGCGGAGCTGCTCGCGTGGGCGCGGTCCGAGGGCATCGACGTCCCCGGGTGAACGACTGGTGAAACAATCACCCGCTTTCCGTTAGCCAAGTGACAGTCGGTTGCGACACCATGACTGTGTGCGTCGGGGGATGGCGCACATTGGGGGTGGTGTCGCATGAACGCTTGGGGGTTGTCCACAGAGGGGGGCACTCGGGCGGACGGCTTGGCCGCGTTGACCGACCAGCAGCGGGCGGTGCTCAGGTGTCTGGCCAGGGGGTTGGCCGACCACGAGATCGCGCGCGTGCTGGCGGTGACGCCACGCCAGGTGGGCGTCGTCGTCGGTGAGATCCTGCGTGCGCTGAACCTGCGCGACCGCATGGCCGCGGTGGTCTACGCGCACGAAGTGGGGATGATCCGGCTACCGGTTCCTTACGGGGTCTGATGGCGCCGGTTGAGCGCTAGGTAACCACCGACGCCGAGCAGGTAGGCGACGGTCGCCGCGGCGACCAGGCCGGGCGATCGGCCGTCCAGGGGGACGACCGCCGCGGCGACCGCCACCGCCGCCACCTGCGTGACGTTGAACAGCGTGTCGTACAGCGCGAACACCCGGCCGCGCACCTCGTCGCCGATGTCGTGCTGCACGGCCGCGTCCACGCACAGCTTCACCACCTGGCCCGCGAACGTGAGCAGGAACGACGCGGCCAGCGTGGTGGGCAGCAGCATGGGCAGGCCGAGCCCGACCTGGGTCACGGCGGCCAGGCCCAGCGCGCCGCAGATCGTGCCGCGCCGGCCGAGCACGTCCACGATCCGGTCGGTGACCAGGCCCGCGACCAGGATGCCCGCGCCGCCGAAGACCGCGACCTCGCCCAAGCCCGCCAGACCGGCGCGGAACGGGCCGAAGTCGGTGAACGAGTTGCGCATGAGCAGCAGCGTGATCAGCAGCGACATGCCGAACGCGGCCCGGTGGGCGAGCAGCGCGAGCAGGGCGGCCGACACGCTCGGCGCGTGCCACGCGGCCCGTCCGCCGTCCACCAGGCCCAGCGCGACGGCGGTGACCGTGCGGGACGGCTCGTCGACCTCGTCCGGGCCCAGGACGCCCCGCGCGAACCGGGAGGCCAGGAACGCGGCGGTCAGCGAGCCGACGACGGCGAAGGCCGTGGTCCAGGCCGACCCGCCGTCACCCGATCCGAGGAACTGGCGCAGGCCGACCGCGCAGCCCGCGCCCAGCACGGCGGTCAGCGCGCCCAGCGTGGTGACGAAGGCGTTGGCCTCGACCAGGTGGTCGTCGTCCACGACGTGCGGCAGGGCCGCGGACAGACCGGACCCGACGAACCGGCTCACCCCGGTGACGAACAGGGCGGACGCGTAGAGCGGGACACCGTCCAGGCCCAGCCCCACGGCCGCGGCCGTGAGCAGGATGAACGCGCCCCGGGTGAGGTTGGCCACGACCAGGACGCGGCGGCGGTCCCACCGGTCCAGCAGGGCGCCCGCGAACGGCCCGACCACGGAGTACGGGAGCAGCAGCACGGCGAACCCGGCGGCGACGGCGAGCGGGTCGGCGTGCCGCTCGGGGTTGAACAGCACCGCCCCCGCGAGACCGGCCTGGAACAGCCCGTCACCCCACTGGGCCGCCAGCCGGGACGCCAGCAACCTGCGGAAGTCCGCGACGGCGAGGAGCTTCCGGATGCCGAGGTGGTGCTTCGCCGCGGTCGTCCCGGCAGTGGTCACCCCCCGAGCCTATGCCCTGTCGTGGGCCGCTCGGGTGAACAGCGGGGGGAACCGGGGGTGCCCCGGACGCCACGAAGGCCGGACCCGTGGGTCCGGCCTCCCTGGCGCCAGGTGCCCGGTCGCCTCTCGGCGGATTGCGCTTCGCGGCTCCAGCCGTGCGGTATTCCGCGAAGGCGGTTTGTGTTGGGCCCGGGGGACTCGATGGCACCTGACGGTCACTGCAACGAACACGGTAACCCGGATGTTCCGCTCCGGGTGTGATCTGCGTCGTCTGGGATCATGGGCTCGTGCGACCTGATGCCGAAGTCGAACCGGGTTCCCTGCTGGTCGCGGCACCGAGCCTGACCGACTCGAACTTCCGCCGCACGGTGGTCTACGTCATCGACCACCGCGGCGAGGGCACGCTGGGGGTGGTGCTGAACCGGCCCAGCGAGGTCGCGGTGCACGACGTCCTGCCCGCGTGGGGCCCGCACGTGTCCCGGCCGCAGGCGGTGTACATCGGTGGGCCGGTGGAGCAGAAGACGGCGTTGTGCCTGGCCGCGCTGCGGGCGGGCGAGGACCACAGCGCCTTGGAGGGCGTGGTCGGCGTGCACGGCCCGGTCGCCCTGGTGGACCTCGACTCGGACCCGGACGCCCTGGTCCCGAAGGTGCGCGGCCTGCGGGTGTTCGCGGGCTACGCGGGCTGGGGCGAGGACCAGCTGGCTGGCGAGATCGACCGCGGCGACTGGATCGTCGTCCCGGGCCTGCCCGACGACGTGCTCACCCCGCCGAACACGGACCTGTGGGGCCGGGTCCTGCGCCGCCAGGGCATGCCGACCGCCCTGCTGGCCACGTTCCCGATGGACGTCCGCCGCAACTGACCCGGAACACGGGAACGGCCCGGACGGTGGTGGGCGTCCGGGCCGTGAACTCTCGGGTGGGTCAGGCGCGCTGGAGCACGCCGCACGCGCCGGCGCACGCGCAGCCGCCGCACCCGGCCGGTTCCGGGGCGGGCATGGCCTCGGCGGTGCGGTGGGCCAGGACGCCGCCGGCGGCGGCGATCACCAGGGAGCCGACCAGGCCCAGCACGCCCACGACGAGCGCGGTACCCGGGTTGAGGAGCACCGCCGCGGCGGTGAGCAGGGCGATCGCGCCGGCCACGGTGGTCGGCACGGCGGCCACGCGGTTGGCCACCGCGAAGGTCTCGTCGTCGCGGAGGGTGGCCGCGGTGCGGACCCCGAAGAAGCGGTTGCGGCGCAGCAGGCCGCGCAGGCCCAGCACGCCGGTCGTCCCGAACGCCACGCCGACCAAGCCCAGCACCACGAGCAGCACGATGTTCACCCTGTCGAGGGTAGGCCCGTCCTTCGATCAAGGTCGAACCAGGTCCTCCGAACGGGACCACCCGAAGGTGCGCTTTCCCCGGCGCCCGTCCACGGGGCAGTGTCGAAGCGTGATGATCCGTTCACTCTTCGTCGCCGCCGCCCTGGTGGCCGCCCAGGCGACGACCGCGCACGCCACGCCGGACGTGCGGTTCCTCGCCGCCCACGTCCTGCCGCACAAGCTCCAGTACGCCGGCACCACCGTGGGTGGCCTGTCCGGCATCGACCGCGACCCGCGCACCGGCGAGTACGTGATGATCAGCGACGACCGCTCGAACATCAACCCCGTCCGGGTGTACACGGCGACCGTCGACACGGAGGGTGTCGAGATCACCGGCGTCCGCACGCTGAAGAACCCCGAAGGTGTCCCCTACCCGCCCAACGCCGTCGACCCCGAGGACGTCCGCGTCGACCCGGTGACCGGCCAGTACTGGTGGAGCCAGGAGGGCAACCGGGGGTCCACGACCATCCAGCCGTCCATCGAGCGCAGCGACCGCGACGGCACCCACGCCGGTCGACTCCCCCTGCCCGCGAACTACGCGATCACCGACAACGCCGGCCCGCGCGGCAACCGGGTGCTGGAGGCCATCGCCTTCGACCGCACCGGCACGCGCCTGACCAGCGTCGTCGAGGGGCCGATGCTCCAGGACGGCGAGGAGTCCACCGTCGACCACGGCTCGGTCGCGCGCCTGACCGTCCAGACCCGCACCGGCGAGGTGCTGGCCCAGCACGTCTACCCGCTGGAACCCCTGTTCGCCACGCCCGAGCCGGGAGCGTGGGGCCCGGACACCGGCGTGCCGGGCATCCTGGCCGACCCGCAACGCCCCGGCCGGTACCTGACCATCGAACGGTCCTGGGTGCCCGGCGCCGACTACAAGGTGCGGCTGTTCGAGATCAACGTGAACGGCGCCACCGACGTGTCCACCGTCGCCTCCCTCGCCCAAGCCGAGTACAAGCCCGTGCACAAGCGCCTGCTGGCCGACCTGTCCGACTTCCCGCTGCCGGTGATCGACAACGTCGAGGGCCTCGCCTGGGGACCCCGCCTGCGCACCGGCGAACGCACGGTCGTGCTGGTCAGCGACGACAACTTCGCCGCCGAGGAGTTCACCCGGTTCATCCTGCTTGCGGTCCGCTGATACCGTGGACACATGAGCACGGCCCGCCTGCTCCTTATCTAGCCGCGCGGACCCAGCACGAAGGGTCGGCGCGGCAACCCCTCATGCCCATCAGGGCTGGGGGGTTTCGTCATGTCAGGGGCCGGCAACCGGAAGGGACTACCCAGATGAGCACCGACGCGGCGGCTGAGACGCCCGCCTTCCGCTACACCGCCGCACTGGCGGGGCAGATCGAACGGCGGTGGCAGCAGGAGTGGGAGGAGCGGGGCACGTTCCACGCCCCCAACCCGGTCGGGCCGCTCAAGGGTGACGTGCCCGCGGACAAGCTGTTCGTGCAGGACATGTTCCCCTACCCGTCCGGTGCCGGGCTGCACGTCGGGCACCCGCTGGGGTTCATCGGCACCGACGTGTTCGCGCGCTTCCACCGGATGACCGGTCGCAACGTGCTGCACACCATGGGCTTCGACGCGTTCGGCCTGCCCGCCGAGCAGTACGCCGTGCAGACCGGCCAGCACCCCCGCAAGACCACCGAGGACAACATCCAGACCTACCTGCGGCAGATCCGCCGGGTGGGCCTGGGCCACGACGAGCGCCGCCGCATCTCCACGATCGACCCGGCGTACTACAAGTGGACCCAGTGGATCTTCCTGCAGATCTTCAACTCCTGGTACGACGACAAGGCGCGCAAGGCGCGGCCCATCGCCGAGCTGGAGGCCGAGTTCGCGAGCGGCGAGCGGGCCACGCCGGACGGCCGGCCGTGGGGCGAGCTGAGCCGCGCCGAGCAGCAGAAGGTGCTGGGCGGCTACCGCCTGGCCTACCTGTCCGAGGCGCCGGTCAACTGGTGCCCGGGGCTGGGCACGGTGCTGGCCAACGAGGAGGTCACCGCCGACGGCCGCAGCGAGCGCGGCAACTTCCCGGTGTTCCGCCGGTCGCTGCGCCAGTGGATGATGCGGATCACCGCCTACTCCGACCGCCTGATCGACGACCTGGACCGGCTGGACTGGCCGGAGAAGGTCAAGTCGATGCAGCGCAACTGGATCGGCCGCTCGCACGGCGCGCGGGTCAAGTTCGCGTGTGCGGTGCCGGGTGCGGGTGCCCCGCAGGACACAGTGGACATCGAGGTGTTCACCACCCGGCCGGACACGCTGTTCGGCGCGACCTACATGGTGCTGGCGCCCGAGCACCCGCTGGTGGACGTCATCGCGACGCCCGAGCACGTCGAGGCGATCGAGGCCTACCGGCGCGAGGTGTCCCGCAAGTCCGAACTGGACCGCCAGGAGAACAAGGAGAAGACCGGCGTCTTCACCGGGGCGCACGCCGTGAACCCGGTGAACGGCAAGGAGATCCCGGTCTACATCGCCGACTACGTGCTGATGGGCTACGGCACCGGCGCGATCATGGCGGTGCCCGGCCAGGACCAGCGCGACTGGGACTTCGCCAAGGCGTTCGACCTGCCGATCATCCGCACGGTGCAGCCGCCCGCGGACTTCGACGGCGAGGCGTTCACCGGTGTCGGCCCGGCGATCAACTCGGGTTTCCTGGACGGCCTGGACGTCGACGAGGCCAAGAAGACGATCATCGCGTGGCTGGAGGAGCAGGGCCGCGGCGAGGGGACCGTCCAGTACAAGCTGCGCGACTGGCTGTTCTCCCGGCAGCGGTACTGGGGCGAGCCGTTCCCGATCGTCTACGACGAGGACGGCGTGCCGGTCGCGGTGCCGGAGTCGATGCTGCCGATCGAGCTGCCGGACGTCGACGACTACTCGCCGCGCACCTTCGACCCGGACGACGCGAACTCCGAGCCGTCGCCGCCGCTGTCGCGCGCGGAGGACTGGGTCGAGGTCGAGCTGGACCTGGGCGACGGCCGCAAGAAGTACCGGCGCGAGACCAACACCATGCCGAACTGGGCCGGCTCGTGCTGGTACCAGCTGCGGTACGTGGACCCGACCGAGGACAGCCGGTTCGTCAACGCGGAGAACGAGCGCTACTGGCTGGGGCCGCGCACCGAGGACCACGGCGCGAACGACCCGGGCGGCGTCGACCTGTACATCGGCGGCGTCGAGCACGCGGTGCTGCACCTGCTGTACTCGCGGTTCTGGCAGAAGGTGCTGTTCGACCTGGGCCACGTGTCCGGTGACGAGCCGTACCGGCGGCTGTTCAACCAGGGCTACATCGAGGCGTACGCCTACACCGACGCGCGGGGCGTGTACGTGCCCGCCGAGCAGGTGGAGGAGCGCGACGGCAAGTACTTCTTCGAGGGCGAAGAGGTCAAGCGCGAGTACGGCAAGATGGGCAAGAGCCTGAAGAACGTCGTGACGCCGGACGACATGTGCGACCGGTACGGCGCGGACACCTTCCGGCTGTACGAGATGTCCATGGGCCCGATGGACGTGTCGCGCCCGTGGGCGACCAAGGACGTCGTTGGCGCACAAAGGTTCTTGCAGCGCCTGTGGCGCAACCTGGTCGACGAGGAGACCGGCGAGCTGCGGGTCACCGACGAGGAGCCGACCGAGGAAGCGTTGCGGCTGCTGCACAAGACGATCGCGGGCGTGCGCGAGGACTACGCGAACCTGCGTTACAACACCGCGGGCGCGAAGCTGATCGAGCTGAACAACCACGTCACCAAGCACCACCCGGGCGGCGCGCCGCGCGCGATCGCCGAGCCGCTGGTGCTGCTGCTGGCCCCGCTGTGCCCGCACGTGGCCGAGGAGCTGTGGTCGAAGCTGGGCCACGCCGAGTCGCTGGCGCACGGGCCGTTCCCGGTGGCCGACGAGCGCTACCTGGTGGAGGACACCGTCGAGTACCCGATCCAGGTCAACGGCAAGGTCAAGGCCCGCGTGGTCGTGCCCGCGTCGGCGGGTCAGGACGAGGTGAAGGCCGCCGCCCTGGCCGACCCGAAGGTCGCCGAGCTGGTCGGCGGGGGCGAGCCGCGCAAGGTGATCGTCGTGCCGGGCCGCCTGGTCAACGTGGTGCTGTAGCGCCGAGCGGTGTCGCACCGCCGAAGGGCCGTCCTCCCGTGCGGAGGGCGGCCCTTCGGTCAGTCGGCGAAGCCCATCTCGGCCAGGATCTGGGCGAGCATCGAGTCGAACATGGGCTCGGGGTTGCCGATGGCGAACGGGAAGCGGCCGAAGACCTCCAGGGCCACGTGGCCGTAGAGGCGGACCCACGACTGCGTGATGTGGTAGACGGCGTCCAGGGTCAGCACCCCCGGGTCCACCGGGACGCCCTGCGCGGCGACGGTGTCGAGCAGCACCTGGCGGAAGACCTCCAGGTCCGCGTGCAGGCTCTCCGGCACGTCGGCGTGCGGCGGGGTGGGGACCGGGTGGCTCGCGATGAGCCGACCGGCGACCTCCAGGAAGATCCGGCCGAACTGGTCGCCGACCTGTTCGCGCTGGTCCGGCTCGCACACGCCGAGGGTGGCCTCGGTGCTCGCGAAGACGAGCGCGAACTCCTGCGGGTGCGCCAGCGCCCAGCGGCGGAAGCCGCGGCACACGGCGTAGACCTGGGCGGTGACGTCGTCGGGCGGGACGAGGGCGAGGTCGGCGTCCAGGTCGGCGGCGAGGTCGGTGCAGATGTCGTCGGCGAGCCGGCGGAGCAGGTCTTCGCGCGAGTCGTAGTACCGGTAGAGGGCGGGCGCGGTGATGCCCAGTTCCCGGGCGATGGCACGGAGGGTGACAGCATCACGCCCATGCGACACCAACAGGTTACGTGCCTGCCGCCGGATGTCGCGCTCCGTCTCGGCTCGAAGCCGTTCGCGGCGCGTGGCCTCGGTCATATGTCACCCCATCGGGTTGTAAACGGTGTTCACCGGGCGTACGGTCGGGCGGGGATCTCAGTGAACGGTGTTTACGAAGTTCACGCCATTCACGCCACCGTAACGCATCAGCCTGGGAGGACGCTTTGTTCGCGAAGTGGGGATCGCTGGCGTACCGCCGCCGATGGGTGGTGCTGATCGCGACGGTGGTGCTGGCCGTCGCGGGCGGCGTGTGGGGCCTCGGGGTGTTCGACAAACTCAGCCAGGGCGGGTACGACGCCCCGGACAGCGAGTCCGCCCGCGCCAACAAGGTCGCGCAGGACGCGTTCGGCCGCACCGGCGGTGACGTCGTCGTCGTGTACGACACGGTCGACCCGGTCCTGCTGCAGAAGATCGACACCCAGCTGTCCGGGCTGCCGACCGACGCCGTGCTCACGGTGCAGGACCCGTACCCGTCGCCCCCGGCGGGCAAGTCGCTGGTGGCGATCACGCTGCGCGGCAGCGACTCCAACACCCACGTCAAGCAGTACGAGCAGATCAAGGACCAGCTGCACGTCGACGGCGTGAGCGAGGTGGTGGGCGGGTTCGTCCCGACCCAGAAGGCCATCAACGACATGTCGTCGTCGGACCTCGCCACCGCCGAGGCCGTGTCGCTGCCGATCGTGCTGCTCCTGCTCATCGTCATCTTCGGCGGGCTGGTCGCCGCGTCCCTGCCGGTGCTGGTCGGCGGTCTGGCGATCATGGGGTCGCTGGGCGTCCTGCACGCCATCTCGCTGGGCGCCGAGGTGAACTCGTTCGCGGTCAACGTGGCCAGCCTGCTCGGCCTGGGCATGGCGATCGACTACGGCCTGTTCATCGTGGGTCGGTTCCGCGAGGAGCTGGCCGCCGGCCGCACCACCGAGCAGGCCGTGCAGCGGACCGTGATGTCCGCCGGTCGCACGGTCGTGTTCTCGGCGACGCTGCTGGTGATCGCGCTGTCCGGGCTGCTGCTGTTCCCGCACGGCTTCCTCAAGTCGCTCAGCTACGGCGGCATGTCCGCGGTCGCCATCGCGATGGTCGTGTCGCTGACCCTGCTGCCCGCGCTGCTGGGCGTCCTCGGGCACCGCGTGGACAAGCTGTCCATGCCGTGGCGCAAGAAGGGCGAGCCGTCGGAGAAGGGCTGGCGCAAGCTCGCCGGCGTGGTGATGAAGCGGCCGGTGCTGTTCGCCGTGCCGATCATCGCGGTGCTGGTCGCGCTGGGCGCGCCGTTCCTGGGCGTGAAGTTCGGCCAGGTCACGGAGAAGGTGCTGCCCGAGGGCAACGCGGTGCGCGTGGCGGCCGAGTCGATCAACAACGACTTCCCCGGCCTGGCGTCCGGCACCATCAAGATCGTCATCACCGGTGACCCGGCGCCGGCCGACGTGCAGGCGTTCGTGGCCCGCGTCGGTGACGTGGCCGGGGTCGGCGAGGCGAAGGTCGCCGCCGAGCCGAAGAACGGCGTGTGGCTGGTCAACGCGGGTCTGGAGCAGGACCAGCTGTCCGACCAGGCCAAGCAGGCGCTCAAGGACATCCGGGCGCTGGACGGACCCGGCACCGAGGTGCTGGTGGGCGGCAACACCGCCGTGGTGTCCGACAGCCTCGACGCCGTGCGGGCGCAGCTGCCGTGGATGGTGCTGATGCTGGTCGGCGCCACGTTCGTGCTGATGTTCCTGGCGTTCGGGTCGGTCCTGCTGCCGATCAAGGCGGTCGTGGTCAGCGCGCTGTCGCTGTCGGCGACGTTCGGCGTGCTGGTGTGGGTGTTCCAGGAGGGTCACGGCGCTTCGCTGCTGGGCGTCACGCCGGGGCCGCTGGAGTCCGGGATCGTGGTGCTGATGGCGGCCATGGTGTTCGGGCTGTCCACGGACTACGAGGTGTTCCTGATGTCCCGCATGGTCGAGGCGCGGGGGCGCGGCGCGTCGACCGAGGAGGCGGTGTCGACCGGGCTGGCCAAGACCGGCCGGGTGATCACGGCGGCGGCGTTGCTGCTGATCGTGGTGACGGGCGCGTTCGCGTTCTCGCAGATCGCGATGATGCGGTTCGTGGGCGTCGGCATGATCCTGGCGCTGGCGCTGGACGCGACCGTGGTTCGGATGGTGCTGGTGCCGGCCGTGCTGAAGCTGCTCGGCAACGCCGCGTGGTGGGCGCCGGGGCCGTTGCGGCGCATCCAGGAGCGGATGGCGATCCACGAGGAGGCGCCGCCGGTCGAGGACGAGCGAGTGCCCGCTCGGGTGTGACTCCTCCGGAGGGTCCCGTTGTCTCGCCAACGGGACCCTCCGGCGTCTAGTGGGGTGCGCGGGCGGCGAGCTTGGCCGACGCCGGGTCCGCCGCGCCGAGCGCGCCACGGGCCGCCAGCTGGCACAGGTCGAAGCTGGTGGACGCCAGTTTCGCGCCCACGCCGGCCAGTGCCGTGTGGTTCATGGACAGGCTCGTCACGCCCAGACCGGTGAGCACGCAGGCCAGCAGCGGGTCGGCGGCGGCCTCGCCGCACACGCCCACCGGCTTGCCCAGCGCGGTGCCGGCCTCGCCGACCAGTTGCACCAGGCGCAGCAGGGCGGGCTGCCAGGGGTCGTTGAGCGCGGCCACCGCACCCACCTGGCGGTCGGCGGCGAAGGTGTACTGGGCGAGGTCGTTGGTGCCCAGGGAGACGAAGTCGACCACGGCCAGGATCTCGCGGGCGACCAGGGCGGCGGCCGGGACCTCGATCATCACGCCGGCGCGTTCGATGCCGGCCTTGCGCGCGCGCTCGACGAACCACGCCGCCTCGGCGGCGGTCGCGACCATCGGCGCCATCACCGAGACGTCCGCGCCGCTGTCCTTCGCGGCCAGCGCGATCGCCTCCAGCTGCCGGTCCAGCACGTCCGGCCGGTCGAACGCCACGCGCAGGCCGCGCACGCCCAGCGCCGGGTTCGGCTCCGGATCGGGTTCGAGGAACGCGAGCGGCTTGTCCGCGCCGGCGTCCAGCGTGCGGACCACGACGGGCTTGCCGGCGAACGGCGCGAGCACGGCGGCGTAGGCCGCGCGCTGGTCCTCGACGGTCGGTTCCTGCGTGGAGGACAGGAAGCAGAACTCGGTGCGGAACAGGCCCACGCCCTCCGCGCCGGCGGCGGCCGCGGCGACCGCGTCGGCCGGGGAGCCGACGTTGCCCAGGACCTTCACCCGGTACCCGTCGCGCAGGACGCCGACCCCGTTCCACTCGGCCTTGCCGGCGACGTGCGCGGCGCGGACCGTGCCGTCGGAGGCCTGCACCACGCCGGTGTCGCCGTCCACGAGCAGGGCCGCCGCGTCGGAGGCGAGGACGCCCCGGCACGCGACGACGGCCGGGATGCCCAGCGCACGGGCCAGGATCGCGGTGTGCGAGGTCGGGCCGCCCTCCTCGGTGACCAGGGCGAGCACCTTGGCCGGGTCGAGGCCGGCGGTGTCGGCGGGGGCGAGGTCGCGGGCGACCAGGACGCTCGGCGAGGCCAGGTCGGGCACGCCGGGCGGGGCCACGCCGAGGAGCTCGGCGACCAGGCGGTCCCGGACGTCCTGCACGTCCCGGGCGCGTTCGGCCATGTAGCCACCGGCGGCTTCGAGCGCCGTGATGAACCCGGCGGCGGCTTGGTGCACGGCACGCGCGGCAGGCAGCTGCTGCTCGGCGACGAGCTTCTCCGCCTGGCCGAGCAGCGCCGGGTCGGCGGCCATCGCGGCGGTGGTCTCCAGGACGGCCTTCGCGTCCCCGGTCGCGCGGGCGGCGCGGTCGAACAGCCGCTCGGCGACGACGTCCGCAGCCGGCCGGATGCGCGCGGCCTCCGCCGCCACGTCGGTGGGCACGGGCTCGGCCGGTGGCTCGCCGAGCGGTTCGGCCACCCGCACCACGGGCCCGGAGGCCCGACCGGAACTCACACCGACACCGCTCAGCCGCGCGCTCGACATGGTCTAGACCATACCCTTCGAGTCGGGGGGACGTGAACCAGCCAACGCCACTACCGGCCAGTCCGCTACCGCAGGAAACGGAGTCTTAACCCGTCGAGCGAGCAGTTCACGCCGGCGGTCCGGTACAGCGCGACCCCCACGGCTGGGCAGTGCCGTGGGGGTCGCGGGTGCGCCGGGTGCGGTCCGCGGCGGGAGGTGGGCGCGGAGGACTCGGCGCGGGGGTCGTCGTGCCGGGGGTAACCGGAACGACGAGCGCGGATCGGTGAGCGGTGCCGGGGCTGCCTAGAACGGCACGCCGCAGCGGAGCAGGACGTTCGCGTACGGGGTCGCCTCGCCGGTCCGCACGACCAGGCGGGCGCCGGCCGTTCTCGCCTTCAGGTCTTCGTGGCTGATCCGGTCGATCAGCGGCAGTCGGTCGGCCAGCGCCCGGGCGCACGCGGGGTTGCGGTCGTCCAACTCCGCCGCGACCACCGCGCGCTCGACCACCAGTTCCGCCAGCAGGCCGTCCACGACCTGCAGGAAGCTCGGCACCCCGAACGTGAAGGCCAGGTCGACGACCACCGGACCCGCCGGGATGGGCAGGCCGCAGTCCGCCACCACGACCTCGTCGGTGTGCCCCAGGCGGGACAGCTCGGCGTTCAGCTCCGCGTGCAGGATGCCCGTCCGCCTCACGCGAGCACCTCGTCCGGTGTCGGGTACGACGGCTGCGCACCCGGCCGGGTCACGGACGTCGCCGCCACCCGTGCGGCGTAGCGCGCCGCCGCCACCAGGTCGTCACCAGAGGACAACCGGTGGGCCAGGGCGCCGGAGAAGGCGTCACCGGCACCGGTCGTGTCCACCGGGTCCACCGCGGGCGAGGGCACCTCGACCACGCCGTCGGCGGTGACCACGGCGGCTCCGCGTCCGCCCAGGGTGACGACCGCGGACTTCGGGCCCAGCGTCAACAAGCCGGCGAACGAGTCCGCCAGGGACAGCGCCTCGTGCTCGTTCACGATCAGCGGGTCGAGCAGGGCCAGCGCCTCCGGCGACACGGGCGCCACCGGGGACAGGTTGAGCACGCACCGCACCCCGTGCGCCGCCGCGACCGCGAGAGCGTGCTCCACGGTGGACAGCGGCACTTCCAGCGAGCACACCAGCACCGAGACGCCGGCCCAGTCGAGCGAGTCCACATCGGACGGTGACACGTCCGAGTTCGCGCCCGGCGCCACGACGATGGAGTTCTCCCCGTCCGGCGTGACCGTGATGTACGCGATGCCGGTCGGCCGCTCGGAGGTGCGCACGAGGTCCGTGCGCACCCCGGACGACGCCAGCGACTCCCGCAGCAGCGAGCCGTACTGGTCCGCGCCCACCGCACCCACCAGCGCGACGTCGCACCCGAGCCGACCGGCGGCGACGGCCGTGTTGGCGCCCTTGCCGCCCGGCATCACCACCGTGTCGCCGCCCAGGACCGTCTCCCCGCCGCCCGGACGGCGTTCCACCGCCACGACGAGGTCCGCGTTGGCCGAGCCCAGCACCAGTACGCCCACTGCGCGACTCACTTCTTGAACTCGGCGACGTTCTGCTTGGTCACGACCTTGACCTCGACGTCGACGACCTCCTGGACCGCCTCGCCGCGCGCCGCCTTGACCGCCTGCTCGACAGCCTTGCGCCCGAGCACGTCGGGCTGCTGCGCGATGGTCGCGGCCATTGTGCCGTCCTCGACCGCCTTCAGGCCGTCCGGCGTGCCGTCGAACCCGACCACGGCGACGTCCTTGCCGGCCCGGTCGCCCAGCGCCTTGATCGCGCCCAGCGCCATCTCGTCGTTGTCCGCGAAGACGCCCTTGATGCCCGGGTTGGCCTGGAGCAGGTTCGTCATCACGTCCAGGCCCTTGGCGCGGTTGAAGTCCGCGGGCTGGCTCGCCACGACCTTGATGCCGCCGGAGTTCAGGCCCTGCTCGAAGCCCTGGCCGCGGTCGCGGGCGGCCGACGCGCCGGGGATGCCCTGGAGGTGCACAACCTCGCCGCTGACCGCGCGGCCCAGCTCGATCGCCGCCAGGGTGCCGCCCTGGACGTTGTCGGAGGCGACCTCGGAGACGACCTTGCCCTGGTCCACCGAGCGGTCCACGGCCACCAGCGGGATGTTGGCGTTCTCGGCGGCCTTGGCGGCGGGCGCGGCCTGCTTGGAGTCGACCGGGTTGATGATGATCGCCTTGACGCCCTGGGTGGTGAACGTCTGCACCTGGTTGACCTGGTTGGTGGCGTCGTTCTGCGCGTCCACCACGGTCAGCTTCACGCCCAGCTCGGCGGCGGCCTTCTCGGCGCCTTCCTTCAGGGCCACGAAGTAGGGGTTGTCCAGGGTGGAGATCGCCAGGCCGACGGTGATCTCGCCACCGCCCCCTGCCGACGCCCCCGAACCGCACGCGGTCAGCGCCGCCAGGGCGACGGCCGACAGCGCGGCGACACCGCGGAACTTCATCTTCGTCATTCCTTTCATCGGGTACGGCGGCGAAGCGTGTCGAGCAGGACGGCCAGCGCGATCACCGCGCCGATCACCACCTGCTGCCAGAACGGGGACACCTGCAACTGGTTGAGGCCGTTGCGCAGCACGGCCAGCACGAGCGCGCCGACCAGCGTGCCGGTGGCGCGGCCGACGCCGCCGGACAGCGACGCGCCGCCGATCACCACGGCCGCGATCGCGTCCAGCTCGTAGCCCACGGCGGCCTGCGGGCCGGCGGAGGACAGGCGACCGGCGAGCAGCATGCCCGCGACGGCCGCGAACAGGCCGGACAGCGCGTAGACGACGAGCTTCTGCCGGCGCACGTCGATGCCGGACAGGCGCGCGGCCTCCTCGTTGCCGCCGATGGCGTACATCGCGCGGCCGGAGTACGTGCGGGACAGCACGAACCCGGTGATCCCGAAGAACACCAGCATCACCAGCAGCGGCACCGGCAGGTACGGGGTGAGGTTCGACCCGAGCGAGCTGACGACGTCGGGCGTGGCGGTCGGGCTGCCCTGCGACACCACCAGGGTCAGGCCGCGGGCGACGCTGAGCATGGCCAGCGTGGCGATGAACGCGGGCAGCTTCCCGTAGGACACCAGCGCGCCGTTGACCAGGCCCGCGACCACGCCGGTGGCCAGGCCCAGCAGCAGCGCGACCGGTCCGGGCAGGCCCGCCTCGGCCGACGACCAGGCGCCGACCATCGCCGACAGCGCCGCGACGCTGCCCACCGACAGGTCGATGCCGCCGGACACGATGACGAACGTCGACCCGAACGCGAGCACCGCGACCACGGCCGCCTGCACGCCCACGTTGAGCAGGTTCTGGGTGGTCAGGAAGGAGGGCGCGAGCAGCGACAACGCCACCACCAGCACCAGCAGGCCGGCGAGCGCGCCGTTGTCGGACAGCACCTTGAAGTTCTTGCGACTGGCCACCGTTGTCATGCCGGGAACTCCTGAACCGCCAACGCCATCACCTTGTCCTGGGTCGTGCCGGCGGGCAGTTCGCCCGCGACGCGGCCGTGCGCCATCACGACCACCCGGTCGCTCATCCCGATCACCTCGGGCAGGTCGGAGGACACCAGCACGACCGCGCGGCCGGCCGCGGTCATCCGGTTGACCAGCTCGTAGATCTCGACCTTCGCGCCGACGTCCACGCCGCGGGTCGGCTCGTCGAGCACCAGCACGCGCGGGTCGGCCAGCAGCCACTTGCCGATGACGACCTTCTGCTGGTTGCCGCCGGACAGCTCGCGCACCTGCTGCCCGAGGCCGGAGGTCTTGACCCGCAACGACTTCGCCATCTCGGCGGCCCGGTCCCGCTGTGCCGCGCGGTCGACCAGGCCGGCCCTGGTGGCCGACTTCATGGTGACCAGGCCGAGGTTGTCGCCGACTGTCGACGTGAGCACCAGGCCCTGGCCCTTGCGGTCCTCGGGGACCAGGCCGAGCCCGGCTCGCACCGCGGCCTGCACGTCGTGCGCGGGCAGCCTGCGCCCGGCGACCTCGACGGTCCCGGAGTCGTAGGGGTCGACGCCGAACGCCGCCCGCACCACCTCGGTCCGGCCCGCGCCGACCAGGCCCGCGACCCCGACGACCTCGCCCGCGCGGACGTGGAAGGAGACGTCGTGGAAGGCGCCGCGCCGGGTCAGGCCCTCGACCTTGAACAGCACCTCGCCGGGTTCGGTGCGGCGGCGCGGGTACTGCTCGTCGATGGTGCGGCCGACCATCAGCTCGATCATGTGCTCGACGGTGGCCGTGCCGGGGAGGGTGCCGACGCTGCGGCCGTCGCGCAGGACCGTGATCCGGTCGGCGACCCGGCGGATCTCGTCCAGGTGGTGGGTGATGAAGACCAGGCCGACGCCCTGCGCGCGCAGCTCGGACATGATGTCGAGCAGCCGGTCGGTCTCGGTGTCGGTGAGGACGGCGGTCGGCTCGTCCAGGACCAGGAGCTGGGCGTTCAGGCTCAGCGCGCGGGCGATCTCGACCATCTGCTGCTGCGCGATGCCGAGGTCCCTGACGGGTGTGGTCGGGTCGACGTCCAGGCCGACGCGTTCCAGGAGCGCCTTGGCGTCTTGTCGCATTCGCGCTTTGTCGACAATGCCGAAGCGGCGCGGCGGGCGGCCGAGGAACAGGTTCTCGGCGACCGACAGCTGCGGCACCAGGGTCAGCTCCTGGTGGATCACGGCCAGGCTGCCGTGGCGCTCGACGGTCCCCGTGTCCGGGTGGTGCACCCCGGCGAGCACCTTGACCAGCGTGGACTTGCCCGCGCCGTTCTCGCCGAGCAGGACGTGCACCTCGCCGGGGCGGACGTCGAAGTCCACGCCGTCCAGCGCGCGCACGCCGGTGAAGCTCTTGCCGATGTCCCGCGCCTCAAGCAGCACCGGTCGCCTCCCCGAGGGAACCCCGCACGACCAGGCGCGCGGTGAGCTGGACGTCCGCCGGCTGCTCGCCCGCGACCAGCGCCAGCAGGCTGCGGGCGGCGGCGTGACCCATCTCGACGGTGGGCTGGGCGATGACCGTGATCGGCGGGTCCAGCAGCGGGAACCACGGCTGGTCGTCGTACAC
Source organism: Saccharothrix variisporea (assembly GCF_003634995.1). Taxonomy (GTDB): domain Bacteria; phylum Actinomycetota; class Actinomycetes; order Mycobacteriales; family Pseudonocardiaceae; genus Actinosynnema; species Actinosynnema variisporeum. The sequence continues at coordinate 5,318,978 of NZ_RBXR01000001.1, forward strand.
GGCCAAGCCCACGTCGGCCGGCACGGTCAGGCCGCGGCGGCGGAGCTCCTCCAGCGCGCCCAGGCCCATCAGGTTGTCCATCGCGACCAGGGCGGTCGGGCGGTCCGGCGCGTCCAGCAGCTCGGCCGCGGCCCGCGCACCGCTCTCCCGGCGGAAGTCACCGTGCACGACCCGCAGCTGGAGCCCACCGCGCGCGAACTGCTCGAGGCGCTCGCGGCCGGTGCTGGTGTCGGGCGGCCCGGCGATCACGCCGACCGTCCGGTGACCGGCGGCCTTCAGCGCCTCGGCGAGGTCCGCGAGCGCTTGCGCGCCGTCCGCGCGGACCACCGGGCAGGACGCGTCCGGCACGGTCCGGTCCAGGAGGACGAGCGGAACGCCGCGCTCCTCGACCTCGGCGAGCCACGACGGGTCGTCGGTCGCCGGGCACACCAGCAGGCCGTCGACGCGGCGGTCGAGCAGCGTGCGGACGTAGGTCAGGAGTTGGTCGGCGGACTCGTCGGCGTTGGCGACGATCACGCAGTAGCCGTGCGCCCGCGCCTCCTCCTCGACCGCCCGGGCGATCTCGGCGAAGAACGGGTTGACGAGGTCGCTGATCACCAGGCCGAGGGTCTTGGTGGAGGTGGTGCGCAGGGAGCGGGCCAGCGCGTTCGGGCGGTAGCCGAGTTCTTCGACGGCGGCGAGGACGCGGGTGCGGGTCTCGGGCGTCGGGGCGGCGTGGCCGTTGAGGACGCGGGAGACGGTCGCGGTCGAGACCCCGGCGTGCTGCGCGACGTCCTTGATCGTGGTCACGCTCTGCACCTCCTCGGTCACGTGGTAACGATTACAGGGGGGAAGTTAATCGGTTACACGGGGGTCGCTGTCAAGTTTCACGATTCAGGGGTCGTGACCGGTTCGGTATGGCGGAGTGAGTAGAGGTACGGATCCGGATGCGCCGGATCGGCGCGACCCTGGTCACATGACTGGACAGGACCCCCTCATACGGCTGGCGGACGAACTCGGCCACCTCGGCCGCCGCTTGGAGGCGGTGGGCGCGGAACTCCGCAACACCACCCTCACCGCTTCCCCCACCGCCACGCCCACCGATGTCGTACCCCGGTGGGAAGATGGAGACGGGGGCCGGAGGCCACACCCGGCGCCTGCGGAGCAAGCGCCCACCGCACCGCGGACAACCGCCGAACCGCAGCCGCCCGCCGCAGCGCCCGCTCCTGCCACGCCCGCTCCTGCCACGCCCGCGCAAGCCGCGCCGGCTCCTGCCGCACCCGCCACACCCGCGCAAGGCGCGCAAGGCGCGCCCGCACCTGCCGCACCCACCGCGCCCGCACCCACCGCGCCCGCACCTGCCGCGCAAGCCGCGCCTGCGCAAGCCGCGCAGGCCGCGCCCGCTCCCGCCGCGCCCGCTCCCGCCGCGCCTGCTCCCGCCGCGCCCGCACCTGCCGCGCAAGCCGCGCCTGCGCAAGCCGCGCAGGCCGCGCCCGCTCCCGCCGCGCCCGCTCCCGCCGCGCCCGCCACACCCGCGCAGGCCGCGCCCGCTCCTGCCTCGCCCGCCGCGTCCATGCCCGCCGCAGCTGCGCCTGCCCCGCCCGCAGGGCCTGCTCCCGCCGCGGCCCCGCGCTGGGAGGGCTGGAGCGCGTCCGGCGAACCGCTCCCGCAGGTGCCCGCGCAGGGATCCGCCGCCTCGCACGCACCGGAATTCGCCGCATCGCACGCACCCGATTTCGCCGCCTGGCCCGCGCCGGGGTTCGCCGCCTCGCCCGCCCACATGTCCGCCGCCTCGCCCGCGCCGTGGCCCGGCGAGTCGGTGCCGTGGGGTGGGCAGCCGCAGCAGCCGCCGCAGCAGCAACCTCAGCCGCCCGTGCCGCCGCGGCCCTCGCTCTTCGACCGGCTCAGCCAGCCCGGTGCCGGTAGCAAGCTGCTCGCCTGGGTCGGCGGCGCGGTGACGTTGCTCGGTGTCGTCCTGCTCCTCGTCCTCGCCGTCCAGCGCGGCTACCTCGGCCCCGTCCCGCGCGTGGTCGGCGGCGCACTCCTCGGTGCCGTCCTGGTCGCGATCGCCCTCCGCCTCCACCGCAGCGAAACCTCCCGCACGGGCGCGTTCGCCGTCGCCGCTACCGGGTTCGCGGTCCTCTACCTGGATGTCGTCGCCGCCACCTCCATCTACGCCTACCTCCCCGAGGGCGGCGGTCTGGCCGCCGGGCTCCTCATCGCCGCCGGTGGTCTGCTGCTCGCGATGCGGTGGGATTCGGCGCTGTTCGCCGCCGGGGTGGTGGGCGCGTGTGCCGTGTGCGCGCCGGTGCTGACCGAAGGCTTCACGCCGTTGCTGGTCGGCTTCCTGCTGGTCCTGAAGATCGCCGCCGCTCCAGTGCACCTGCGCAAGGACTGGCCGTCGCTGGCCGTCACCGCGGGCGTCCCGCCCCTCCTGGCGACGGTGCTGGTCATGGGCCACACCCGGGACGCCCGCACGCTCGCCGGTCTCGCCCTGCTCGCCGCGTTGGTCGGCGTGGCCGCCGCGGTCGTCACGGTCCGGGTCCGGCCGGACGACGTCACCGCGCTCGGTCTCGCCGTCGGCTCGCCGCTGCCCGCCCTGCTGACGACGGTCGTCCTGGACAAGTCGTGGGGTGCCGGGCTCGCGGGCGTGATCGCGCTGGTCGTGCTCGGGTTGTGGGTGGTCGGGCGGCGGTCGCTGCCCTCCGCGTTCACCGCCGGGGTCGGCGCGGTCGGGGTGCTGGCGTTGTTCGTGTCCACGGCGCTGGCCCTGGACGGCAGTGCTCGCGCGGGTGTCGTGCTCGGTGAGGCGCTGGTGCTGGCGGTGTTGGCCGACCGGCTGCGGTCGCGCGGGTCGCTGCTGGGCTCGGCGATCTTCGCCGGCATCGGTCTGGTGATGACGCTCGCCGCCGCCGTGCCGCCGGCCCTGTTGCTGGAGCCGCCACACGCGGCGACCGCGCCGGGTGACCTGGTGACCGGGCTGCTCGCGGCCTTGGTGCTGGCGCTGACCGCGATCGCCCTGCCCCGTGCGGCGGTCCGGCTCGCGGTCCTGGACCGGCACCCGCTGCCGTGGGTGGTCGTCGGGCTGGTCGTGCTCTACGCGACGGCCGGGGTCGTGCTGTGCTCGGCCCTGCTCGTGTCGCCGACCGAGGCCGGGTTCCTGTTCGGCCACTCCGTCGTCACGGTCTCCTGGACGCTGGCCGCCCTCGTGCTGCTCGTGCGGGGCATCGACGTGCGGTCGCTGCGGGTCGCCGGGCTGGTCCTCGTCGGCTCGGCGGTGGCCAAGCTGCTGCTGTTCGACCTGGCCGCGCTGGACGGCGTCGCCCGCGTCCTTGCGTTCATCGGCGCAGGGCTGGTGCTCCTGACGGCGGGCACGCGCTACGCCAAGTTGGTGGCGGCGAGACGAATTTCCGCGAATTAGGTCGGGTCGGGATCCAAAACGCGGCGCGGTGCGTCAACCTGGTGTAGTTCTACGTCGTCGGGGAACGACCACCGGTGCCCAGCACCGGCAGGGGTCCGGCGTCGGTCGTTTCGCCCCCCGAGCGACCGGCGCCGGGCACACCCCCGCGAGATCACTCGCTCCGGCGAAGAAATCACTCGTCGGTAGGACTGGAGTGGATCGGCGCGGCCGGCAGGTGCTCCCATTCGCGCATGGTCCGACGACGAGCCGCCCTGGTCTGCGCGGCGCTGCTCGTCGGCACCGCCGTCGTCCCGGCCTTCGGCGACCCGCCGCAGCCGACCGTGCTCACCGCCGGCACCCGGGCCCCGCTGGCCTACGTCGTCGCCCGGCAGGGCCAGGTCGAGGTGCTGGACTCCGTCGACGGCCACATCCGCGTCGAGGCCGACACCGGCGCGTGGACCACCGGCGCCGCGGTCGCCCCGGATGGCAGCCGGGTCTACGTCGTCAACGGCTACGCGGGCACCATCACGGCCGTCGACGCGGTGGTCGGCGAGGTCACCGGCCGCATCAACACCGGCGTGCAGCTGGCCCGCGCCGCGCTGCACCCCAACGGCGAGCGCCTCTACGTCACCGGCAGCGACGTCGTGGCCGTGGTGGACACGCGGGAGTTCCACCTGGTCGCCGCCGTCCGCGTGGGGCGGCAGCCGCAGGGCATCGCGGTCACGCCCAACGGTGACCTGGTGTTCGTCGCCAACTCCCAGGACGGCACGGTGACCGTCGTGGACACCAAGTCGTCGTCCCCGGTGGCCACGGTCGCCGTCGGCGGGCTGCCGCAGAACGTCGCCGTCAGCCCGGACGGGAGCGCGGTCTACGTCAGCTCGCTGGAGGTGTCCGACCGCACCGGCACGGTGAGCCTGATCGACCCGCAGACCCACCGGGTCCGCTGGAAGCAGAAGGTCGGCCGGGGCGCGGGCAGCGTCGCCGTCACCCCGGACGGCGAGCACGTGTACGTGGCGCTGGACGGCGAGGTCGCCGTGCTGGACACCACCACCTACCAGGTCACCCGCATCCGCCACGACGCGCGCAGCCTCGCCATCCCGCCCGGCGACCGCCGCGTGTTCCTGGCCTGCGGCAAGACCACCACCGTGCTGGACAGCGCGGACAACTCGGTGCTGACCACGTTCCACCACAGCGCCCTGGACAGCACCCCGCTGCACGACAACGGCCGCGGCTTCGACGCCACGACGGTCGCCTTCGCCGCCCACCGCTGAGGCCCGCCCACCGCTGAGGCCGCCAGCCCGCCGCCGGCCGTGCACGTCCCCGGCCTCTAGCCACGCGACGGAGTCGCGCAATCCAACACCGCCCTGATCAGCGGGTGGTCCTCGCTGCCCTTGCGGACCGCCGCGAAGACCCGGCGCAGCGGCGCGGTGCCGGTGACCGGGACACCGCGCAGCGCGTGCCGCGGTACCAGCGCCACGCCCGCGCCCGCCCGCACCAGGGCCCCGACGGCGCTGAAGTCGTCGGACGTGTGCACGATCCGCGGCGCGAACCCGGCGTCGCCGCAGGCCAGCTCCACCACGTCCCGGACCGGGTTGCCGGGCAGCGTCGCCACCCAGTCGTCCTCCGCGAGGTCCCGCAGGTCCACCTCCGCCCGCCCGGCCAACCGGTGGTCGGCGGGCAGGACGACGTCGAACGGCTCGGTGTAGAGCGGGAACCGGGTCAGCCGGCCGTCGTCGCGGCGCGGCCGGTACTCCTCGGTGATCGCCAGGTCGATCTCGCCGTCCAGCAGCAGCGGCACGCTCGCGTGCCCCTCCACGTCCCGCACCCGCACCACCACCCCCGGCGCGGACACCCGCAGCCGCGCCAGCGCCGGCGCCACGACCTGCGTGATCGCCGACGCGAAGCTGCCCACCTCGACCCGACCGGCCGTACCCGACGCCAGACCCGCCAACGTCGCCTGCGCGCGCTCCAACTCGGCCGCCACGGCGTTCGCGTGGCGCACCAGCAGCTCACCGGCCGACGTCAGCGACACCCGCCGCCCCCGCCGGCGCAGCAGCTCCTGCCCGACCTCGGACTCCAGGGCGGCGAGCTGCTGCGACACGGCGGACGGCGTCAGGTGCAGCGCCTGCGCCGCCGCCGTCACGGTGCCGTGGTCGGCCAGCGCGCGCAGCACGCGCAGCCTTCGGGGGTCGATCACCGGGCCATTGTCAGCCCCTCACGGGTCAGCCGCGCATCGCCTCGCGGGCGGCGATGAAGGCGTCCACCGCCCGGTTCACGTCGTCGGTCGAGTGCGCCGCGGACATCTGGGTGCGGATGCGGGCCTTGCCGTGCGGCACCACCGGGTAGGAGAAGCCGATCACGTAGATGCCCTGCTCGAGCAGCAGGTCCGCCATCCGGGACGCCTCCGCGGCGTCGCCGATCATCACCGGGATGATCGGGTGCTCGCCGGGCAGCAGGTCGAAGCCCGCCTCGGTCATCCGGGACCGGAACAACGCGGTGTTCGCGCGCAGCCGCTCCAGCAGTTCGCCGGACGAGCTGAGCAGGTCCAGCGCGGCGATCGCGGCGGCGGTGATGGACGGGGCCAGGGAGTTGGAGAACAGGTACGGCCGGGACCGCTGCCGCAGCATCTCCACGATCTCCGCGCGCCCGGACGTGTAGCCGCCGCTCGCGCCGCCCAGCGCCTTGCCGAGCGTGCCGGTGACGATGTCCACCCGGTCCTGCACACCGAACAGCTCCGGCGTGCCGCGCCCGGTCGGGCCGGTGAACCCGACGGCGTGCGAGTCGTCGACCATGACCAGGGCGTCGTACCGGTCGGCCAGGTCGCAGATCTCGTCCAGCTGCGCCAGGTAGCCGTCCATGGAGAACACGCCGTCGGTGGCGATGAGCCGGTAGCGGGCGTCGGCGGAGTCCTTGAGCTGCCGCTCCAGGTCGTCCATGTCGCGGTTCTTGTAGCGGTAGCGGCGGGCCTTGGACAGGCGCACGCCGTCGATGATCGAGGCGTGGTTGAGCTCGTCGGAGATGATCGCGTCCTCCGCGCCGAGCAGCGTCTCGAACAGGCCGCCGTTGGCGTCGAAGCACGAACTGTAGAGGATGGTGTCCTCGGTGCCGAGGAACTCCGACAGCCGCTTCTCCAGCTCCTTGTGCGGCTCCTGGGTGCCGCAGATGAACCGCACGGAAGCCATGCCGAAGCCCCACCGGTCCAGCGCGTCCTTGGCGGCCTGCACCAGCTTCGGGTGGTCGGCCAGGCCCAGGTAGTTGTTGGCGCAGAAGTTGAGCACCTCGTCGCCCGCGCCCACCCGGACGGCGGCGTTCTGCGGTGTCCCGATCACCCGTTCCGCCTTGTACAGGCCCGCCGCGCGGATCTCGTCGAGGCCGGAACGCAGGTCGTCGCGCATCGCGCCGTACATCAGTGGGCTCCCGTCCAGTCGAGGATGACCTTGCCGCACTTGCCCTCGCGGGCGGTGGCGAAGGCCTCGGCGTGCTCGGTGTAGTCGAACCGGTGGGTGATCACCGGGGTGAGGTCGAGGCCGCGCTGGAGCAGCACGGACATCGAGTACCAGGTCTCGAACATCTCGCGGCCGTAGATGCCCTTGATGTGCAGCATCTTCAGCACGACGCTGCTCCAGTCCACCGGGAACTCCTCGGCGGGCAGGCCGAGCATCGCGATCCGGCCGCCGTGGGCCATGTTGCCGATCATGTCCTGGAGGGCGACGGGCTTGCCGGACATCTCCATGCCGACGTCGAAGCCCTCGGTCATGCCCAGTGCGGCCTGGGCGTCGGCGATGGACCGCCGGGTCACGTCCAGCGCCAGGTCCACGCCGACCTTGCGGGCGATGTCCAGCCGGTGCTCGCTGACGTCGGTGATGACGACGTTGCGCGCGCCCGCGTGCTTGGCGACCGCCGCCGCCATGATCCCGATCGGGCCGGCGCCGGTGATCAGCACGTCCTCGCCGATGACCGGGAAGGACAGCGCGGTGTGCACGGCGTTGCCGAACGGGTCGAAGATCGCCGCCACGTCCAGGTCGACGGGGGTGCGGTGGACCCACGCGTTCTGCTCGGGCAGCACCACGTACTGGGCGAAGGCGCCATCGCTGTGCACGCCGAGGCCGCGGGTGTGGGCGCACAGGTGGCGGCGGCCGGCCTTGCAGTTGCGGCACGTGCCGCACACCAGGTGACCCTCGCCGCTGACCACGTCGCCGACCTTGACGCCGGTCACGGCCGGTCCGGTCTCGACGACCTCGCCGACGAACTCGTGGCCGAGGACCAGGGGCGCCTGGATGTTGTGGGCGGCCCACTCGTCCCAGGAGTCGATGTGCAGGTCGGTGCCGCAGATGCCGGTGCGCAGCACGCGGACGACCACGTCGTTCGAGCCGGGCGTCGGGTCGGGGACGTCGACCAGTGACAGTCCCGGCCCGGCGGTCGCCTTGACCAGTGCCTTCATGCCGGCAGTGTGCTCCCGTCCCGCTTGTGCAGTCCATCAGGACTTTCTGAACTCGCTTGTAAGCTCCGCTTCACTGGTGATGTTGTGCGCCATGCCGCCGAACACCAGCCCGTGGAACGGCCACACCAGCCACCAGTAGAGGTGCCCGGCGAGGCCGCGCGGCACGAACACCGCGCGCTGGCGGTAAGTGGACCCGCCCCCGTCCGCCGCCGCCACCCGGAGCTCCAGCCACGCCAGCCCCGGCACCCGCATCTCCGCCCGCAACCGCAGCAGCCGCCCCCGTTCGACCTCCTCGACCCGCCACCAGTCCAGCGCCTCACCCACGTGCACCCGCTCCGGGTCCCGCCGGCCGCGCCGCAACCCGACCCCGCCGACCAGCCGGTCCAGCCACCCGCGCACGGCCCAGGCCAGCGGGAACGAGTACCAGCCGTGCTCGCCGCCGATGCCCTCCACCACCGCCCAGAGCCGTTCCGGGGAGGCTTTCGTGCGCTGCTCGCGGACGTCCACGTAGGAGGAGCCGCCCGACCAGTCCGGGTCGCTGGGCAGCGGGTCCGAAGGTGCACCCGGGGTGGCCGCGCCGGACCAGCGGGTCTCCACCTCGCCGTCCCGGATGCGGTTGAGCGCGAGCCGCACGGCCTGGTCGTACCCGGTGGTCGGGCCGGGGATGAGCGCCTCGACGTCGTGCTCCCGGCACACGACCTCGTGCACCAGCGACTCGATCAGCGGTGCGGCGATCGAGCGCGGGACGGGCGTCACCAGGTTCACCCAGTGGGCGGACAGCTTCGGGGTCAGGAACGGCACCGGCAGCACCCGCCGCCGGCGCAATCCGGCGACCCGCGCGTACCGCAGCATCATGTCCAGGTAGGTGAGGACGTCCGGGCCGCCGATGTCGAACGTCCGGTTGATGCCCTCGGGCAGGTCGGCGCACGCGACCAGGTAGCGCAGGACGTCCCGCACGGCGATCGGCTGCACGCGGTTGTGCACCCAGCGGGGCGTCACCATCACCGGCAGGCGCTCGGTGAGGTAGCGCAACATCTCGAAGCTCGCCGACCCGGACCCGATCACGACGGCGGCCTGGAGCACCACGGCGGGCACCCCCGACCGCAGGAACACCTCACCCACCTCGGTGCGGGAGGCCAGGTGCGGCGAGAGGTCGGGGTGCGGCGGGTGCAGCCCACCGAGGTAGACGATCCGCCGCACCCCCGCGGCCTCCGCGGCCCGCGCGGTGTTCTCGGCGGCCCGGCGGTCGGCGTCGGTGAAGTCCGGGTCGTGCAGCGAGTGGACCAGGTAGTAGAGGACGTCGACACCCTCGACGGCCTCCCCGAGGTCCCGCAGCACGTCCCCGCGCACCACCTCGACCCGATCCACCCACGGCACGTCCCGCACCTTGCCGGGGTCCCGCACGAGGCACCGGACCTCGTGCCCCTGGTCGAGCAACCGCGGCACGAGCCGCCCACCGAGGTACCCGGTCGCACCGGTGACCAGACAACGCATACCCCGATCCTGGGCGGCCCGGCCCGGACCCGCACGACGGGTCAGGCGTTGCGCAGCCAGTTCTTCTTGCGCTTGACCTCCACCGAGCCCGCCGTCACGTGGCCGCGCAGCACGAAGTGGGGGCGGCCGCCGACGCCGCCGACCTTGTCCTTCAGCGACGACGCCGCCAGGTCCACCGCGTCCGTGTTCACCGTCGCGCCCTCCGGCACGACCAGCTTCACCGACCCGGCCAGCACGTCCAGCTCCACGTCCACCACGGCGTGCGGGATGGACGCCTCCCGGAAGTCCAGCTCGGTCGTCCCCATCCGGTTGCGCACCAGGACGGTCCGGGGCACGGTCCACGAGCCCTTGCGGCGGAGGTTGGACATGGTCGACTTGAGGGTCAGCGGTTCGACGGTCGCCGCCGCCCGGACCTGGTCGGGGTGCACGACGCCGGGCAGGTCCATCAGCACCGTGTTGAGCTGCTCGCGGGTCTTGGCGGCCAGGGCCGTGTCGGCCCGTTCGGTGAACTCGTCCAGGTCGATCAGGCCGCGCCCGATCGCCTTCTGCAGGACGCCCACCACGTGTTCCCTCTCGGCGTCGGACACCCGCCACTGCCTCGGATCGGTCATGTCCCCTCCGGCTCGACGTCCAGGCCGTGCTCTATGGCGTACCGGGCCAGCTCGACCCGGTTGTGCAGCTGCAGCTTGCGCAGCGTCGACTGCACGTGGTTCTCCACGGTGCGGTGCGAGATGACCAGGCGGTTGGCGATCTGGCGGGCGGTCAGGCCCTTCGCCACCAGCCTCAGCACCTCGGTCTCGCGGTCGGTGAGCTGCGGTTTGTCCTCGTCCGGGGTCGCGGCCATGCGGCGGTACTCGCCCAGCACCAGGCCCGCCAGGCCGGCGGTGAACACGGCGTCGCCGGCGGCGGTGCGGTTGACCGCCTCCACCAGCTCCTCCGCGGACGCCGACTTCACCAGGTAGCCCGACGCACCGGCCTTCACCGCCTCCAGCACGTCGTCGTGCTCGCCGCTGGCCGACAGCACCAGCACCCTGGTCCCGGTCAGCGACCCGGTGATCACCGTCGTCGCCTCGACCCCGGTCGACTCGCCCAGGTTGAGGTCCATCAGCACCACGTCGGGCCGCACGGCGCGCGCGATGCGCACCGCCGAGGCCGCGTCGCCCGCGGTGGCGACCACGTCGAACCCGCGTTCGGCGAGGTCGCGCGCGACCCCGTCCCGCCAGATCGGGTGGTCGTCGACCACCATCACGGACACGCTCATCGGTAGACCCGCACCTCCCACTCAGTGCCCTCCCCCGGGCCGGTCTGCAGCTCCAGCGTCCCACGCAGCGCCTCGACCCGGCCGCGGATGGACTTGGCGACCCCCAGCCGGCCCTCCGCCTCGGCCGACGCCAGCCGCCCCTCGGGGATGCCGGGACCGTCGTCGCGGACGCTGAGCACCACCTCGTCGCCCAGGTCCTCCAGCAGCACCCACGCCTTCGCGCCGGGCGCGTGCTTGTCCACGTTGGACAGCGCCTCGCGCACCACGGCGGTCAGCTCGGACGCCGTCGCGGCGGGCAGCATGACCTGGGTGGCCGGAGTGGACACCTGCACGCGCGGCGTCGCCAGCAGCTGCAGCCCCGGCCGCAGGTCCGCGTCGCCATCCACAGTGGACTCGGTGGGGGCGGCGGCCACCAGGGACCGCAGCGCGATCTCCTGCTCGCCGGCCAGCTCGGCCAGTTCCGCCGCCTCGCCGCCCAGTTCCAGGCCGCGTTTGCGCACCCGTGCCAGCACCTGCAGGACACCGTCGTGAATGGACCGTGCGAGACGCTCGCGTTCCGCGGTGGCCGCCTCGGTGCGCAACGCCTGCTCCAGGCGGACGGCCGACTTGCGCGCGGTCGTGGACGCCATGCCGACGACCAGCCCCGCGCCGGACAGCAGCACGACGTCCCGCACCAGGTCCACGCTCAGCACGCCCCGGCTCAGGTAGGTGAACAGGCCGACGACCAGGCCACCCAGCGCCCCCGCGACCGAACCGCCCAGCGCGCCCGCCGCGACCGGCGGCCCGGACGCCCAGATGGTGGTGATCAGCGGGACGTTCGACAGGAACTGGAAATCGGTCATGATCAGCGGCGACAGGGACATCAACGCGCACGCCAGCCCCAGGTCGGCGGACACCAGCCACGGCCGCCGGCCGCCCTCGCGGCTGTAGGCGACGCTGGTGAACACCGTCCAGGCGGCCATCACGGCGATCACGGTCCAGGCCAGCCACGGCCGCTCGTAGGTGTTGTGGTGGACCACGGCGTTGCCCACAGCGAACAGGAACGTCACGATCCGTAGTGCGACGGTTCCCCGCCAGAGGTGCGCGACCGGGTCCCCGGTCACCGATGGACCCGTTCGGCCCGGCTCTGTGTGCACGGTGTGCTCCCTTCACCGGAGATTTTGCCGTGTCGGAGTGGCGCAGCTAACCCCCAGGTGGCCGTCTGTTCCGCGGCCGGCGGGTGTGGAAGGCTGGCCTGCATTACTGGGTGTGACTTTCGGGGGACACCGCGCGATTCGACTCCGGCGCGAGGGGTGGGGTGAACGTGCGCGACTGGCCACTGTGGACGCTGCGGCGCTCCGCCCTGGCCTACTGGCTGGCCGTCGACGCGGTCGCGCTCGCGGTGGTCGTGTACGTGATCGCTTCCTCGCCGACCCCGGATCCCGACGCCATCGCCCGCTTCGGCGCGATCGCCGGCACCGCGGGCGCGGTCATCATCGGCAGTTCGATCTACAGCCACCGCATCGGCGAGTCCGAGCGCAACCCGTGGGCCGCCCACCTCACCTACCTGACCGCCGGCCTGATCGCGCTGCCGTGCAACCTGCTGGTCCTGCTGCTGTTCGGGCCCGCGCTGCACGGGGTGCTGGCCCAGCGCCCCGAGTCGCACCGCTGGGTGTTCACGCTGTCCGCGACCGCCATCTCGGTGTTCGCCACCCGCGCGCTGCTGGGGTGGATGACCCCGAACCGCGAGCTGGTGGTGATGGTGTTCGGCGCGGCCGTCCTGCTGGTCCTGCGGGCGGGGATCATCGCGCTCGGGCTCAAGCTGCGCAGCCCGCGCGCGTCCGCCGAGGAGGTCGTCGGCGAACCGATCGACGCCGTGCTGGGGATCGTGGCGGTGAGCATCGGCGGGCTGATGGGGTTCGTCGCGACCGCCACCCCCGTGCACGCGCTGATGGCGGCGGCCCCGATGGCGTTGCTGGAACGCGCGGCCCAGCTGCCGCACTGGCGGCGGTCGGCCCAGCGGGACGCCAAGACCGGCCTGGCCAACGCCGTGCACTGGGACGGCAAGGCGCGCTACGAGCTGTCCAAGGCCCGCGCCCGCAACCGGCCGATGGCCGTGATGCTGCTCGACCTGGACCACTTCAAACGGGTCAACGACGAGGTCGGCCACCTGGCCGGGGACGCGGCGCTGTCCGCGGTGGCCCTGTTGCTGTCCGGGACCGTCCGGCGCGGTGACCTGGTCGGACGCTTCGGCGGCGAGGAGTTCGTGGTGCTGCTGCCCGACGCCGAACCGGCGATCGCCCGGTCCGTGGCGCAGCGCGTGCGGCTGGCGGTGGCGGGCCTGGCGGTGACCACGGTCGGCACGGACGGCCGCGAGCACCTGCTGACCGGGCTGACCGTGAGCATCGGCGTGGCCACCACCCAGCGCTACGGCTACGAGCTGCCGGACCTGCTGGTGGCCGCCGACGCCGCCCTGCTGGCCGCGAAGGGGTACGGCCGCAACCTGGTGGAGATGGCCTAGCCCTCCAGGTCTTCGACGCGTTCGCCGCCGGTGTCCACCGGCCCGGTCTCCTGCGGTTCGTGGACGTCCACCTGCTCGGGCTCGACCGCCTTGTCCGACTCCGACAGCAGCGACCGGATGCCCGAGTTCAGCACCGCCAGCAGCGGCACGGACAGCAGCGCGCCGGAGATCCCGCCGACGACCAGGCCCGCCGTGATCGCGAGGACCACGGCCAGCGGGTGCAGCTTCACCGCGCGGCCCAGCAGCAGCGGCTGCAGCACGTGCGACTCCAGCTGCATCACGCCGATCAGGATGGCCAGCACGATCAGCGCCGCCACCCACCCGTTGGCCACCAGCGCCACCAGGACGGCCACCGCGCCGGTGATCACCGCGCCGACGATCGGGATGAACGCACCCAGGAAGACCAGCGCGGACAGCGGCACCACCAGCGGGACGCCCACGATCCACAGGCCGATGCCGACGCCGAGCGCGTCCACCACGGCCACCAGCGCCGTCGCCCGCACGTAGGACACGAGGGAGGCGAACCCGCGCCGTCCCGCCACGTCCGCGCGGTCCCGGACGTCCGCCGGGACGGCCCGGATCAGGAACCGCCAGATCCCGTCGCCGTCGTGCAGGAAGAAGATCAGCGTGAACAGCGCGAGGATCAGGCCGGTCAGCAGCTCGCCGACGGTCGCGGCGGTGGTCAGCGCGCCCGAGGTGATCTCGGCCTGGTTCTCCTTGATCGTCTGCACGACCCGGTCCAGGTACTGCTGGAGCTGGGCGTCGGTCAGGTGCGCGGGGCCGTCGCGCAGCCACTCGCGGATCGTGTCGAGGCTCGCCCCGACCTGCTTCTGCAGGTCCGGCAGACCCTTGGAGAACTCGGTGATGACGAAGGTGAGCACCCCGCCGACCACGGCGATGCCGCCGACCAGCACCAACCCGGTCGCGAGGCCCTTGGGCACGCCGACCCGGGTCAGCTGCGCCACCGCCGGCGACAGCAGCGCCGCGAGCAGCAGCGCCACCCCGGCCGGGATGACGATGGTCGTCAGGTACCCGACGACGACGCCGATGACGTAGAGCGCGGCGACGACCGCCACGAACCGCCAACTCAGCGCGGCGCTGACCCGCAGCAGGCGCGGAACCCTGGTTTCCGAATCGCTCCCCTTCACACGATCACCGTAGCCCGCGCACCGCCCACGCAGCGCGAACACGCGGCCAACTCCTGCCGTGGCGCACCCGGTCGCCGCGCGGCCGTCCGGGACAGTCCCGGCCGGTCGGGGCGCTTGTCGGACGCCCGTTCGGACGGATTGCGTCCGGTGTCGAGCGATCCCGACGAGGAAGGGCCGTGCCGATGCCACGCCGACGAGCCACCCCGCCACCCGCACCGCAGGACGAGCCGAAGCAGACGTGGCGCGAGCCGAAGACGCTGCTGGTGTTCGCCGCGTTCGCGCTGGCGGTCGTGGCGGCGTTCCTGCTGGGGCACCAGCAGGGCGGCGAGTCGACCGCGGCCGAGCCGCCGGCGGTGGAGGCCCCGGTGGGGCAGGTGCCGGTCGAGGAGCCCGAGCAGCCCGAGCAGCCCGAGGAGGCCGAGGAGTCCCCCGCACCTGAGGAGTCCCCGGTACCCGAGGAGCCCACGACGCCCGAGCCCACGCCCGCGCCTTCGGAGGAGTCCCCGCAGCCAGAGGAGCCCTCAGAGCCGGAGGAGTCCTCGGAGCCGGTGTCCGCGGAGCCCGCGTCTGTCGAGCCCGTGTCTGCCGAGCCGGTGTCTGTCGAGCCGGTGTCCGTGGAGCCGGTGTCCGTGGAGCCGGCAGCACCGGAGTCGGCCGAGCCCGAGCCCGAGTTCACCGAGCCCGAGTTCGCCGAGCCCGAGGTGTTCCAGCCCCGGCAGCTCTACGTGCCGGAGCCGTCCGAGCGCGTCCTCCGCAGCACGCCCGTCGAGCCGCACACCCCGTCCTGGTCGCACACCCCGTCCTGGTCACACACGCCGTCCTGGTCGCACACGCCGTCCGGGCCGTGCGCGGTCCACGCCGGGCCGGGCGGTGACGGTCCCTTCCTGGTCCTGCCCGCGGGCGCCCACACCCGCACACCCTGAGAAAGAGGAGATCCCGTTGCGATTCACCCTGCTCACTACAACCACCGCACGCCTGGTCGTCGGCCTCGCGGCAGCCGCCGGCATCGCCCTGACCGGCCTGTCCGCGCACGCCGCCCCGGTCGAGGTGGACCTGGTCGCCGCCGCGACCAAGCCGGCGGACGACGAGTCGCGCAAGAAGATCGTGGACATCGCGCAGGACGAGCTGAACAACCCCAAGCGCAACCACGAGCGCGGTGGCTACAACTGCAACGCCTACAGCCCGAACGGCAAGTGCCAGGCGTGGTGCGCCGACTTCACCAAGTGGGTCTGGGACAAGGCCGGCGTGAAGACCGAGGGCGCGACCTCGATGGCCAACAGCTTCCGCAACTACGGCGTGAAGTACGGGACGTGGAAGAACGGCCCGAGCGCCAAGAAGGTGAAGCCCGGTGACGCCGTCACCTACCGCCTGAACGACGGCGACACCGGCAACGACCACGTCGGCATCGTCACCAAGGTCGACAAGAAGACCGGCCGCATCACCGTCGTCTCCGGCAACAGCGGCAAGGGCACCAACCAGGTCTCCAAGATCACCATCGACCCGAAGAAGTCGCAGGTCACCGGTTACGCCTCGCCCGTCGAGAAGAAGCAGCCGAAGAAGAAGGACGAGCCCAAGAAGAAGGCGGGCGACACCAAGAAGGACGACGCGAAGAAGGACGCGAAGAAAGAACCGAAGAAGGCCAAGACCGACCAGCCGTCCCCGGTGACCATCGTCGACGGCGACCAGTTGCAGCACACCTACGGCGTGATCGGCTGAACCCGCTTCCGGCACTACTCGCTCAAGAAGCAGCGCCGCCCGGAGCCCCGCCACTCGAATGGCGGGGCTCCGCGCCCCCGGGACCTCCCGACAACCACGCCTTCCCCACCCGCCGCCTTGCCGAGTCGGTGTCGTGGTCGTCGGCCGCCGTTCGGCCCCCGGAAGCTTCCGCCGGCCACCCGCGCCCCGGAACCCGCGAGCCCCGCGAACTGTCGTACCCCCGTGGGAGCATGGAAGCGGGGGCCGGAGGCCGCGGGTACGAGCCCGCCACAAGTGCTGGCCAACGCCGCCGCGGGGATGATCGGATCGGGTCCGTGACCGACGAGGAGTCCCTGCGCGCCGCCTTCGCCACCGGTGCCCGCGTCCGGTTCGACGCCAAGAAGCCCAAGGTCGACCGCGCGGTCCGCGGTGAGCTGCTCTCCGCACTCCTCACCGAGCCCCTCCCCGGTTCCGCGCTCCGCCTGGTCGGCGCGCACGTCACCGGCGCGTTCGCCCTCGAAGGTCTCACCGTCACCCAGGTCGTCGACCTCGTGGACTGCACCTTCGACGAAGCGCCCGACCTCCGCATGGCCCGTCTCACGAGCCTGCGCCTGCGCGGCTGCAAGGTGCCCGGCCTGTGGGCGCGCAACCTCCGCGTCGGCAGCGACCTGGTCCTGGAAGCCGGGTTCACCAGCGAAGGCGTGGTGGACCTGACCGACGCCACCGTCGACGGCACCTTCCGCCTCGCCGGCGCGGTCCTCAAGGCGAAGGGGGACCACGCCCTGCTCGCCGCGCGCATCCGGCTCTCCGGCTCGCTCCAGGCCATCGCCCTGCGCGCGGGCGGGGAGGTGCGGTTGCGGGGTGCGAACATCGGCGGCTCGGTGCACCTGGGTGGCGCGCGGCTGCACAACCCCGGGCAGAACGCCCTCGACGGCTCGGGCGTCACCATCGCGGGCAACCTGTTCTGCGACGCCGAAGGCGGCCGGTTCACCGCGGACGGCCGCATCCTGCTCGACGGCGCCCGGGTCGGCGGCAACGTCGTCTTCTCCGGCGCCCGGCTCAAGGCCGGTGTCGTGGACCGGCCCGTCCTGGTCATCCCGCGCGGCACCGCGGACGAGTCCGCGTCGCTGGTCGCCGACCGCATCCGGGTCGAGGGCAACGTCGAGCTGGACGACGGCTTCACCTCCACCGGCACGGTCCGGCTGGCCAACGCCGAGGTCGGCGGCTACCTGCGGCTGTCGGGCGCGGCGATCGGCCGGCAGGACGTGGTGGAGGAGCTGGAGGCCCGCGAGGTCGTGGACCGCATCCCGGTCGCACTGCACGCCGACGGCATCCGGGTGCGCGGCGACCTCGAGGCGCGCGGCGCGGTCAACGGCGGGTTCCGCGGCGACGGGGCGCGCGAGTCGGCCCTGCGCGCGTACGGCCAGGTCCGGCTGGTCGACGCGCACGTGCGGGGCAGCGCGAGCCTGTCCGGTGTCCACCTGCACGGTCCGGGCATCGACGTCCTGTTCGCCGACCGGTTGACCGTCGGCGGCACGCTGTTCCTGCGCGACCTGCACGCCAAGGGCTCGCTGCGCCTGCAGAACGCGGCGATCGGCTCCACCCTGGACTGCTCGGGCGCGACGCTGACCCAGCCCCGCCGCCGGCCCGACGGGAAGGGCGTCAAGCCCTCGCTGGACGCCCGGGTCGCCACCATCGGCAAGGACCTGCTGTGCAGCAACGGGTTCACCGCGACCGGCGGCGTCCGCATCCGGCTGGCCGAGGTCGGCAAGATGGCCACCTTCACCGGCGCGCGCCTGGGCGGTCCGGGCAGCGACATCGCGCTCAACGCCTACGGCCTCACCGTGAGCCAACTGGTGCTGCGCATGGCCGAGGACGTGATCCCGGTGGGCCGCGTGGTCTTGCGGCGGGTCAGCGCGACCGCCGTGCAGGACGGGCCGGGCCTGTGGGCGGCGACCGGCGGGGTGGACGTGGAGGACTTCACGTTCAGCGCGATCTCCTCGACCCCGCCGGTGGACGTGCACACCCGGCTGCGCTGGCTGCGCGAGGTGCAGCCGGACTTCGCGCCCGGCCCGTACGAGCAGCTCGCGGCGGTGTACCGGGACGGCGGCGAGGAGGAGTTGGCGCAGCAGGTGCAGCTGGAGAAGCAGCACCGGCGCTACTCCGAGCTGGGCCGGGCGGGTCGGGTGTGGGGCGGGCTGCAGCGCTGGACGGTGGGCTACGGGTACCGGCCGTGGCTGGCGATCGCGTGGCTGGTGGCGTTCTGGCTGCTGGGCGCGCTGTGGTTCCTCGGGCACGAGATGCCCAAGCTCAACGACGACGAGTCGCCGTCGTGGAACCCGTGGCTGCTGGCCGTGGACCTGTTGATCCCGATCGTGGACCTTGGCCAGGACGGCAAGTGGAAGTTCTCCGGCGCCTCGCAGTGGATCTCCAGCGGGTTGATCGCGGTGGGCTGGATCCTGGCGTCGACGGCGGCGGCGGGCGCGGCGCGGGTCTTGAAGCGCGTCTGATCGGCTACCCACGGTCAAACCTGACGACACAGTGTGTCGGTCACACGATCCGGCGAACCCGGCCGCCAACGCGTGCGCACCGACCCGTCGGGCTGGCACGCTCGTCGGCGTCGGCTTGATCACCTTCGATCTCCCGCGCCGACACTTCCCAGCGTTCTCGGGTGGAGGTACCAGCGTTGTCGCACGCCGACCAGCGATCGGGTCCGGGGGTGAGCCGCGTCAAGCGGCTGCTCTCCCGCGCCCTGCTGGTCGCGGGCGGCGCGCTGGCTGGCACTGCCGCCGTCTGGGCGCTGTCCTCGGCTCCGGCCTCCGCGCAGGAGGCCGACCGCGCCGACGCGGTCACGTCCGTCACCGAAGCGGTGGCGGCCGGTCCCGTCGGAGGGGCCGTCGCACCGGTCCGCGAGACCGTGCGCGACCTCGACCGGAAGGTCCGCGCCGAGCGCGAGCACCACCAGGTGCCCGACCTCGGCCGCGTCGCGGAGGACATCCGCGACACCTTCGGCAACACCGTGGCCAGGTTCGAGCCGGACCTGGCCGAGTCGGTCACCCCGTCGTCCTTCACCGGGCGCGCGGTGAACCGGCACACCGAGCCCGCCTCCGAAGCCGCCGCCGTGCCGGTCTCGACCGGCACCCCGGTGGTGCGGAGCCCGTTCGGCAAGCTCAGCGACAGCTGGGCGTCCTCGCCGGCGCCGGCGTTCGACGCGTCGTCGGACGAGGACCGCACCTCCCCCCTCTCGGACCCGGCCGGCCCCACGCGCACGCCCTTCGCACCGCCTTCAGGGGTGCCGGTGCACTGCTCGTGCGGTGGTGACGGCTCCGGTTCCGCCGGCGGCGGCAGCGGCCCGTTCACGGGCGTGACCGCCGACGGCTTCGACGCCGCCGTGCTCCGGGCGCTGCTGCCCGGCACCGAGCGGCTCTCCGTGCTGCCGGGCAAGCAGCCCGGCACCACCCCCGACTGATCCCAGCGCGCGGTCCGCGGGCGGCCCTCCGCCGCCCCCGGTAATCGACCGTCGCGCTCTCTCGTCGCGCCCGACACCGGTCGAAACGCCGCGCCCCACCCCCCGATCCGGGTGGTCGCCGCTCCCCGACGCGGTGCACGCGTCGACCGCCCTTCACCTCCCATCAGGGACACAGAAGAAGGAGAACCCATGCAAACCTGGGCCAAGCGCGGTTTCCAAACCGCACTTGTCACGGGTGGTTTGCTGATGCTCGGTACGGGCATCGCTTCAGCCCAGGAGAACGTCAACCCCGACGCTCCGCCGTCGCCGCTGGACGCCCGGCTCCGCGTGCCGATCGACGTCGAGGAGAACAACCTGGGCACCCCGGTCGGGAACCGGGACCTGCCGGAGGTCCACCGCGAGATCGGCACCGAGAACGTGCCGCAGCCCGAAGCGGTCACCAAGAACCCCCTGGTCCGCGACGCGCAGGCCCGCGCCCGCCAGGTCGACACCAGCCAGGTGACCCGCGGCAACGCCATCGACGGCGACGTCGTCGCCCCGGTCCACGCGTGCGGCAACGCGGTCGGCGCTGGCGGCGACGCCCACGCCGACGGCGAGTGCGCGCAGTTCACGCCCAGCACCGGCAAGACCCGCACCGACGGCTCGCGCGGCGCGCTCGCCGGCAACGTCGCCGCGGTCCACAACGCCAGCCCGATCGGCGCCACCGGCAACGCCGCCGCCCTCGGCGCGAACGCCTACTCCGAGTCCTACGCCCGGCAGGACGCCGCAGCCGGCGGCGACGTGACCACCGGCGGCTCGGACGGCTCGCTGTCCGGCAACATCCTCGGCGTCCAGCAGGCGACGCCGTTCCGCGCCAGCAACAACGCGGCCGGCGTCGGCGGCATCGCCAACACCTCCTCGCACGCCGACAGCGAGGCCCAGGCCGGCGGTTCGCTGGCCACCAACGGCGACCGCAGCACCCTCGGCGGCAACACCGCGGGCGTCCCGTTCGCCCCGATCACCTCGGTCGAGGGCAACGCGCTCGGCGCGGCGGGCAACGCCGACACCACCGCCGACAACCGCAGCACCGCGATCGCCGGCGACACCGGCCCGACCCGCAGCAGCCACGAGTCGTGGCTGTCCACCAGCGGCGAGAACGCCACCGTCGCGGGCAACGCGCTCCAGCCGCAGCTCGCCGGCCCCGCCACGGTCAACAACAACGCCCTGGCCGGCGTCGGCAACGCCGACACCGAGACCCGGTCGGACAACAACGCCCAGGCGGGCGGCTGGGCCAAGACCAGCGGCCAGGACTCGACCCTGTCGGGCAACTTCGGCGACGCCCCGGTCGCGCTGCCGGTCGGCGGCGCGGGCAACTCGGGCTCCCTGCTCGGCAACACCTCCTCCACCCACGCCGCCGACACCGACGCCACCGCGGGCGGCGCGACGTACACCCGCGGCGACCGCGCGGTGCTGTCGGCGAACTCGACCAACGCGGCCCCGGCCGGCGCGCTCGACGCGTGCGGCAACGGCCTGGCCGGCGGCGGCATCGCGGGCGCGCAGTGCGAGAACGAGGTCGACTCCAGCGCCGGCGGCTACAACGGCACCACCGGCAACGACTCGGTCCTGTCCGGCAACATCGGCCAGGCGCCGGTGGCGCTGCCCGCCGAGGGCTTCGGCAACGCGGGCGGTGTCGGCGGCCTGGCCACCGGCAACGCCGACGAGGACAAGGTGATCCGGGCCGGCGGGGCGCCCAACGCCCGCGACGACAACGGCACCGTGTCCAGCAACGTGGTCACCACGCCCACCGCCATCGGCGGCCAGGGCTTCGGCAACGCCGGCGCGCTGGTCGGCAACCCGACCTCGAAGACCGACAGCGACACCGCCATCACCACCGGCGGCCCGACGTCGGCCACCGGCCGGCACGGCTCGATGTCCGGCAACATCGTCGAGGCCCCGACCTCGAACCCGGCGCAGGTGCCCGGCAACACCGTCGTGGCGGTCGGCAACGGCGCGTCCGACCTGAGCAACAAGCTCAACTCCCGCTCGGGCGGCAACTCCTCCTCCGAGGGCGACAACGGCGCGTTCACCGGCAACGTCCTGTCGGTGCCGCAGGCGTCCTCGCCGCAGGTGTTCGGCTCGGCGGTCGGCGCGGGCAGCAACGCCAAGAGCGCGGTGGACAACGAGTTCGCCTCCTTCTCCGGCGGCGACATCGCCACCTCCGGCAACCAGGGCTCGGTGTCGGGCAACGGCGTCACGGCGCAGCCCGCCCTGGCGTTGCAGACCTTCGCCGACACGGTGACCGCGGCGGGCAACGGCCGCTCCGACGTCAGCGACCAGTCCGCCGTGATCGCGGGCGGCGACCAGCAGACCGAGGCGTGGAACAGCTCGCTGTCGGGCAACCTGCTCAACGTGCCGGCCAACGCCAAGCCCGGCGTGTTCGGCGACGCGGCGACCGTGGGCGGCCTGGCCGACTCCGACGCCGACTCCCTGAGCCTGACCCAGTCCGGTGGCGACACCGAGACCAAGGGCTCGGGTTCGGGCACCTCGCACGACCTGTCCGTGCCCGCCGAGACCCGGCCGGCCGTGTTCGACGTGCCCGCCGACGTGCTCGGCACCGCCCGCACCGACCTGGCCGAGGCCTCGGCGGAGCGGACCGGCGACGAGCCGGAGGGCCAGGGCGGCCCGCGCAAGACCGTGCCGAAGGGCATCAACCTGCCCACCGGCGTGGACCACCTGATGAAGCCGACCGAGCTGCCGAACCTGTCCAGCCTGGACCGGCTCTCCGGCCTGGGCGCGCTGGACCTGTCCGACCTGCGCAAGTTCGACCTGTCGGTGCTGCGCGGCCTGGAGCTGTCGCAGATCCGCGACCTGGGCGCGCCCCAGGTGCGGGGCGTGGACGTGACCCGCGTCAGCGACCTCGACGTGACCCGCAAGGCGCTGCCGAAGCCGCCGACCCTGTCGGAGCTGGTCGACCTGGAGCACATGCCGGTCAACCAGATCCCGAACCCGAAGCTGGTCGGCGAGCTGCTCGCCACCCAGACCGCGGGTCTGCCGCAGCTGAACACCAAGGCGCTCGTGCCGAGCGAGCTGCCCGCGAAGCTGCCCGCCAAGGCGCCGTCCACCAGCGTGGCGGACAAGAAGCTGCCCACGCCGTCGCTGCCCGGCAAGCTGCCCGCCGGTGGCCTGCCCAAGCTGCCCGCGGTGCCGGGCGTCTCGAAGCTGACCGGCATCACCCGCGCGCCGCAGCTGGGTCACCTCAAGGAGCTGCAGCGCCTGTCGGAGCTGCGCCGGGTGCCGCAGGCCGTCGTCAACGCCTCGGACACGGACATCCACGAGCGCTCGTTCGGCGGCACGCTGCCGCTGTTCGGCGGCACCCTCGGCGTGACCCCGGTGGTCCAGGGCCTGCCGCTGCTGCCCGGCCCGCAGACGTCCACCCCGCGTGAGCTGGCGTCCCCGCTGCCGCTGCCGGTCGTCGTGCCGCTGCCGGGCGTGGCCCAGCCGCGCACCGCCGCCCCGGCCCTGCCGGGCGTCCCGTCGGCCGGCCCCGCCGTGCCGTCGCTGTCCGGCGCGTCGCTGAGCGGCCTGAACGTCAACCCGCTGAACGGCAAGGTCGAGGGCCCGAAGGAGCGCACCTCGGCTCCGGCCCTGGCCGGCCTGGACGCGATGGGCATCTTCGACGCCCTGGGCCACCTGGACGCCACCCAGGTGCTGCCGAAGCTCTGACCCGCACGACCCACCCCGCATGACGGGCCCCCTGGCACGACCGGTGCCAGGGGGCCCTTCCGCGTGTCAGTGCCGCAGGCGTTCCTCGACGTGCGCGATCACCGAGTGCAGCGGCGCGTCGCCGTCGCTGGTCACCCAGCACACGCGAACCCCCGGCTGGATCCGCGTCCCGCCCAGGCGCACCGCCCGCCCCGCCAGCTCCCGGGCCCGCGCCGCCACCGCCTCGCCGTTGCCGTTGGGGTGCTCGGCGACCACGGCGAACTCGTCCCCGCCGTACCGGGCCACCGTGTAGTCCTCCCGCAGCCCCTCCCGCAGCCGCCCGCCGATCACCGCGAGCAGCTCGTCACCGCGCTGGAACCCGTGCGTCCGGTTCACCTCGGCGAGCTGGTGCACGTCGAGGAGCACGAGCGTGGCGAGCGTCCCGTGCGTCCGGGCCCGGGTCAGCGCCTGGTCCAGGCGGTCCAGCAGCAGCGCCCGACCCGGCAGACCGGTCAGCGCGTCCAGCAGGTTCGCGCTGTGCGGCACGTCCTGCTGCACGGGCCGCAGCAGCACCAGCACCTGGCCGCGCCCGGACAGCGGGTGGATGTCCGCCCACACCCGCGCGTGCGGCAGCACCACCGGGATGGTCAGCGCCGCCCCGGTCCGCAGCACCTGCGCGGCCAGCTCGGCGCATGTCGGCAGCTGCGCCCCGGACTCGTCCCGCGCCTGCGGCAGGCGGTAGCCGGGCAGGGTCGTCGCCGGGACGCCCAGCAGGGCGGCGGCCAGGCGGTTGCCGGCGAGGACGGTGCCGCGGTCGTCCTGCAGCAGCACGCCGACGGGCAGTTCGGAGACCAGTTCGTCCCACACCGGACGGGAAGTCGTTGTCTGCACGGTACGCATAGGACTCGTGCCCTTCGCCGGACCAGCCTGTCCGTGAAGAGCATCCCCGCAGGTCGCAGGCTTTTCAATAGGCCTTGTGCCACCCGGTCCGGTGATCTTTGCGTGCGCAGGACAGAACGGTCAGCGCGTCCGCGAACTCGGCCTCGGACACCACCGGCACCTCGTAGGCCCGCGCCCGCCGCGCCTTGGTGGACAGCGTGAACGGGTCGGCCGCCACCACCAGCCGCGTGGCCCGGGTGACGTAGCCGTGGCTGACCAACCCGGCCGCGCGGGCGCGGGAGATCCACACGTCCCGGGGGTCGGCGGTCTGCCCGGTGAACACCACCACGTCACCGACGCGCAGCTCGACGTGGTGCGCTTTCCGGGAGGGTGTCGCGTTGCCCCGACGCACCTCGACCGCGTCGCCGGGCAGCCGCGGCCACGGCACCGGTGCCGCCGCGGGCACGCCGTTGCGCAGGTAGTGGGCGAACAGCCGTGCCGTGGCGCGGGCGTCGTGCAGCGCCGAGTGGGCGTCCTCCAGGTCGATCCCGACGGCGGCGCAGCAGTCCCGCAGCGACCTGCCCGCACCCGGCGGCGCCAGGCGCATCGTGCACAGGCCGTCCAACTCCAGCTCCACACCCAGCCGCGCGAACTCGGCGGCGAGGAAGCGGGCGTCGAACGCGAGGTTGTGCGCGACCAGCACCCGACCCGCGAGCCGGTCCGTCAACGCGCCCGCGACCTGCGCGAACGTCGGCGCGGCCCACACGTCCGCCGCGCTGATCCGGTGCACGTGCTGCGGCCCGAGGTCCCGGCCCGGGTTGAGCAGCGTGCACCACTCGCCGGTCGGCTCGCCGCGCGCGTCCAGCTGCACGACCGCCACCTCGACCACGCGGTCCGACCGGCGGGCGGCGAACCCGGTCGTCTCCACGTCGACCACGGCGTACCCCATGATCGGCCCACCCTACCGAGCATGATCACGCGCACAGCGCGCGGAGCGCCAACGCCACCACCGTGTCGGAGAACGTGCCCGTCAACGGCCCGGTCCGCAGCAGCCACCGCTGGTAGACCGGCGCCAGCAGCAACTCGGCCGCCGCGGGCACGTCCACGTCACCCCGGATCTCCCCGGCCCGCTGCGCCAGCGCCAACCGTTCCTCCAGCCGCATCCGGCGGGGCGTGAGCAGCAGCGTCACCAGGTCGGTCCGGGCTTCGTGCACCAGCACCCGGCACACCTGGTCGAACCGGCGCTCTTCCAGCTGCCGCACCGCGTGCCGCAGCTCCCGGCGCAGGTCGTCGCCGAGCTCGCCCCACGGCAGCGGCTCGCCCTCGGCCGGCCCGTACTCGACCAGCGCGTCGAACAGCAGCGGCCCCTTCGACGGCCACCACCGGTAGATCGTCTGCTTGCCCACCCCGGCGCGCGCGGCCACCGCCTCGATGGTCAACCGCGCGTACCCCACCGCCTCGACCAACTCCAGCGCCGCCTCCAACACGGCCCGCCGGGACCGCTCGCTGCGCCGCGCCGCGTCGGGTGGCATCCCTTGATCGTAAACGCGCCGACCTCGAACGTTCACACTTCCGTGCGTCACCGTCCCGAAGTGCTCACCCGTCGTGACCGAAGCCCGGCCCGCCCGCCGTCGCCAGCCTGCCCAGGTGGTGGTCCAGGAGCGCCACCGCCGCGTCCGGGGTGTGGTGGCCCAGGAGCAGGGCTTCGCCGAGACCGCTGACCAGGGCGAGCAGGAGGTCCGCCTCCCGCGCGGGGTCGAGGTCGGCGCGCAGGTCACCGTCGCGTTGGGCGGCACCGATCGCGGCGGTGAGGGCGTTGCGGACCTGGGAGGTGCCTTCGCGGAAGCGGGCCGTGAGGACGGGGTCGTTGTGGGCGCGGACCAGGAACGCGTTGGCCACCAGGGACTCGGTGCGGCTGTCGTCGTCGGTGGGGAGCAGCGCGACCAGGACCGCGCGCAAGGTCCCCGACGCGCTGTCGGGCGCGGCGGCGACCCTGGCGGCGATCCGCTGCTCCACCCGTTCCCGGAGGTAGCCGGTGGCGTGCATCAGGAGTTGGTCGCGGGTCCCGAAGTAGTGCTGGACCAGGCCCTTGGACACACCGGCGGCGGTGGCCACCTCGCCCAGGCTCACCCCCTCCAAGCCCCGGGTGCTCGCGATGTGCCAGAGCGCCTCGACGATCTCGCGTCGTCGTTGATCGTGGTCGACCACCTTGGGCACGGTCACGCCTTTCGCAATACGGTCGGCTTGCCAAGCCGCTCGACTCCGCTTTACGATCCGATCGTATCGTAAAAAACTGGAGGTGCCGATGAGCGTGGGGACGTTCGCCTCACCGCGAGCCCGGACCGAGTTCGACGCGGCGTACGAGGCGGGGATGCGCGCCCTGCCCGCACCGGCGGACACCCGGGACGTGCCGACCGACTTCGGGACGGTGCGGGTGTACCGGTTCGGGCCGGCGCGAGGCGCCCCGATCGTGCTGCTGCCGGGACGCAGCGGCACCACCGTCATGTGGCTGCCCAACCTCGCCGCGTTCGCCGAGCACCACCCGGTGTACGCGCTGGACCTGCTCGGCGAACCGGGCCGCAGCGAACAGACCGCCCCCATCCGCGACGCAGCCGACCAGGCCGTCTGGCTGGGGACCGTCCTCGCCGCGCTGGACCTGGACGGCGTCCACCTCGTCGGCGTGTCGATCGGCGGCTGGCACGCGTGCAACCTGGCCGTGCGCGTCCCCGACCGACTGGCCTCGGTCAGCCTGGTCGACCCCGCGAACACCCTCGGCCGCATGCCGGCGAAGCTGGTGCTCCGAGCCGCCCTGGCCGGCCTGCCGCTGGTCTCGCGCTGGGGACGCCCGGCCTTCCTGAGCTGGATCGCCGGCGGCGCCACCGTGCCGAAGGACGACCCGGCCACCGCGGTGCTCGACGCCGGCATGCGCGGCTACCGCATGAGGCTGCCCGTGCCGGAGTACTTCACCGACGACCAACTGCGGTCGATCCGCGTCCCGGTCCTGGCCCTGATCGCCGGCCGCAGCGCCATCCACCACCCCGAGGCCGCCCTCACCAGAGCCCGCACGCTGATCCCCCACGTCCACGCCGAACTGTGGCCCACCGCCACCCACGCCATCTCCGGCTCCCACGCCACCGAGGTCAACGCCGCGGTGCTGCGCTTCATCACCGAAGTCCAGGAGGAGGTAGCGCGATGACGGGACGAGCGAACCACGACGACCCCGGCTGGACGTGACGAAGACCCGCCACCGAAGAGAGCGGGCACGACCGCCGATCACGCGCGTGCGGCGTCACCGCCGGTGAGCGGCGTCGGGCGGGTGGGCGGTGGCGGCGGTCGGTCGGGGTCCGCGGCGGCGGCGAGACCCGCCTCGACGTCCGAGGACCACGGCCACCCCGGCGCACCGGCCGCGACCAGTGTCAGGTCCGGCAACACCGCGTACCGCGGCACGCCCCGCACCAGCGCCACCCCGAACTCCCAGCGCGTCCACGGCGTCGAGGGGTAACCGGGCGTCGCGACACCGACGAACACGTCCGCCGACCGCACCGCCTCCGTCACGGCCCGGTACCGCTCGCCGCCGGAGTGGTCCACGAGATCGTCGACGTACGGGCGACCCAAGCCCTCCACCACGCGCGCCACGCGGCGCAACGAGGAGCGTGAGTTCTCCCGGCGCAAGTAGCTCACGAAGACCCTCATGGCTTCGACGGGGAAACCGGCTGGATCGCCCCGGCGGCGTAGAGCACGAACAGCAGCGCCACCAAGCCGAGCAGGACGAAGTAGTAGACCATCGAACTGTTGAACACCGCCCGCGCCGCCGTGATCGGCACGACCCCCGGCACATGACCGTACCCGGGCACGCGCCGCGCCCGCCGCTGCCAGATCACCGCCATCGCGTTGCGCAGCTTGCGCTGGTAGAAGTACGCGACCGAATCCGCCGCCCAGAACGCCGCGACCACCACCACACCCGCCCCGAACACCGCCGGGTTCAGCGTCCGGTCGCTGAGCAGCGCGACCAGCGTGGCCGCCGGGACCAGCACCGTCGCGCACAGCTTCTTCAACTCGAAGCAGGTCTCCGACGCCTTGAGCGTCGCCGCGTGGAGCTGGTCCAACTGCTCCTTGTCCAGCTCGTCCTCGGTCGGCCCGCCGGCCGGGTCCTCCCGGCTGTCGTCGGTCGTCTCGTCGGGCGATCCGGTCGCGTTCGTGGACACGACAGCATTCTGCCGCCCCATGCGTCAGCCTTGGGCGAGGTCGGCGAAGCGGCTGTAGTGGAGCTGGTGGGCGACCGTGATGGTGGCCGTGGGGCCGGCGCGGTGCTTGGCGATGATCAGGTCCGCCTCGCCGGCGCGGGGGTCGTCGCGTTCCCACGCGTCCGGGCGGTTGATCAGGATGACCATGTCGGCGTCCTGCTCCAGCGAGCCGGACTCGCGCAGGTCGGACAGCTGGGGGCGCTTGTCGGTGCGCTGTTCGGGGCCGCGGTTGAGCTGGCTGATCGCGATCACCGGCACCTCCAGCTCCTTCGCGATCAGCTTCAGGTTCCGGGAGAACTCCGACACCTCCTGCTGGCGGGACTCGGTGCGCTTGCCCGACGACATCAGCTGGAGGTAGTCGACCACCATCAGCCGCAGGTCGTGGCGCTGCTTGAGCCGCCGCGCCTTGGCCCGGATCTCCATCATGGTCAGGTTCGGCGAGTCGTCGATGAACAACGGCGCCTCGCTGATCTCGCTCATCCGCCGCGCGAGCCGCGTCCAGTCGTCGTCACTCATCCGCCCACCGCGCATGTCGCCGAGCCGGATGCGGGCCTCGGCGGAGAGCATGCGCATGACGATCTCGGTCTTGCTCATTTCCAGCGAGAAGAACGCGCTGGTCAGACCGTGCTTCACCGACGCCGACCGGGCGAAGTCCAGTCCCAGGGTCGACTTGCCGACACCCGGCCTGGCCGCCACGATGATCATCTGGCCGGGGTGCAGGCCGTTGGTCAGCTCGTCCAGGTCGGCGAAGCCGGTGGGGATGCCCAGGGACGAGCCGCCGCGGGAGGCGATGGCGTCGATCTCGTCCATCGTCGGCTGGAGCAGTTCCTCCAGCACCACGTAGTCCTCGGTGGTGCGGCGCTCGGTGACCTCGTAGATCGCCGCCTGCGCACGGTCCACGACCTCGTCGACGTCCGCGCCCTCGGCGCCGTTGTAGCCCAGCTGCACGATGCGGGTGCCGGCCTCGACCAGGCGGCGCAGGACGGCCTTCTCGGCGACGATCTCCGCGTAGTACGACGCGTTGGCGGCCGTGGGCACGGTCGCGATGAGGGTGTGCAGGTACGGCGCGCCGCCGACGCGCAGCAGCTCGCCGCGCCGCTCCAGCTCGGCCGACACCGTGATCGGGTCCGCCGGCTCGCCGCGCCCGTACAGGTCGAGGATGCAGTCGTAGATCGCCTGGTGGGCGGGTCGGTAGAAGTCGTTGGGCGCCAGCACCTCGACCACGTCGGCGATGGCGTCCTTGCTCAGCAGCATGCCGCCGAGCACGGACTGCTCGGCGGCGAGGTCCTGCGGCGGCTGTCGCTCGAACCCGGGTTCGGCCATCCCCCGGTCGTCCACCAGCGCCACCGCGCACTCACCCCAATCCGCTCGTGCCCTGTTTTCTACCCCGCGGGTACGACAATTCCCGCGAGGCACGCTCAGCGACTTCGCGGACGCTAGTGACCCCCGGATGGCGCAGGCAAACAGGCCTGGGGACAGGGTTGGGGACAGCTTGGGGATGGCTCCGGCCGGTTGGCCACAAGCCCGGGGAAAGCTGTGGACAACCTGGGTACAACTCGGGCTACGACAGAAGTTTCCGCACGTCAGGGCCTGTGGACAACGGTGTGGAAAAGTCCTTCGTCACACCCTCGGCGTGTCGCGTGTAACCGCGTGCACGGCGTGTCGCGCACGGGCTGTCACATCGAGTTGTCCACAGCCGCACGTGCGAAGGCGCCGCCCGTCCGGAGTACCGGTCGGACGGCGCCTTCGAAACGCCGGGAACCTCAGTTCGCGGCAGCGACCTCGACGGCCAGCGACACCGTGACCTCGGGGTGCAGGCGCACGGCGACCGTGTGCTTGCCCAGGGTCTTGATGTGGCCGGCGATCTCGACGGCGCGCTTGTCCAGCGTCGGGCCGCCCGCGGAGCGGACCGCGGACACGACGTCGGACGAGGTGACCGAGCCGAACAGCTTCTTGGAGCCGACGGCGGCCTTGGCCTTCAGCGTCACGGAACCGAGGCCCTCGAGCGCGGCCTTGATCTCCTTGGCGTGGTCCAGGTCGCGGACGCGGCGGGTCTCCTGCGCACGGCGGATGACCTCGACCTGCTTGGCCGCGCCCTTGGTGGCGACGATCGCCAGGCCGCGGGGCAGCAGGTAGTTGCGGCCGTAGCCGTCCTTGACCTCGACGATGTCGCCGGGGCCACCGAGGCCGCTGACGTCAGCGGTGAGGATGAGCTTCACGGTGTGTCCCCCTTTCTCAGCGAGCGGTCGAGGTGTAGGGCAGCAGCGCCATCTCGCGGGCGTTCTTCACGGCCACGGCGACGTCGCGCTGGTGCTGGGAGCAGTTGCCGGTGACCCGGCGGGCACGGATCTTGCCGCGGTCGGAGATGTACTTCCGCAGCAGGGTCGTGTCCTTGTAGTCGATCAGGTTGGCGTTGCGGTCCTTGCAGAACGCGCAGACCTTCTTCTTGGGCTTGCGCACAGGCGGCTTGGCCATGTGGGGTACTCCTGGATGAAGCGGTGAAGTGAGGAGGGGTGCGGGGTCTAGAAGGGGGGCTCGTCGGAGAAGCCGCCGCCGGAGCCCGCCGGGGGCGCGGAGCCCCACGGGTCGTCCACCGGGGCGCCACCGCCACGGGACTGACCGCCGCCGCCGAAGCCGCCGCCGCCGTCCCCACGGCTCACCTTGTTGACCTTCGCGGTCGCGTACCGCAGCGAGGGGCCGATCTCGTCGACCTCCAGCTCGATGACGGTGCGCTTCTCGCCTTCCTTCGTCTCGAAGGAACGCTGGCGCAGGCGCCCGGTCACGAGCACGCGCGAACCGCGCGTGAGCGACTCGGCCACGTTCTCCGCGACCTGCCGCCACACGTTGCACCGCAGGAACAGCGCCTCCCCGTCCTTCCACTCGCCGGACTGGCGGTCGAAGGTCCGGGGCGTGGAGGCGACCGTGAAGCTCGCCACCGCGGCACCGGACTGGGTGAAGCGGAGTTCCGGATCGGCGGTCAGGTTCCCGACCACCGTGATCGTCGTCTCGCCTGCCATGTCGGAAGGGCTCCCTTACGCCTTGGCTGCGACAGCCTTGGGGGGCTCGCGGCGCAGGACCTTGGTCCGGAGCACCGTCTCCTGCAGGCCGAGCTGGCGGTCCAGCTCCTTCACCGCGTCGGGGGTCGAGGTCAGGTCGAGCACCGCGTAGATGCCCTCGCTGTTCTTGTTGATCTCGAAGCTCAACCGGCGCTTGCCCCACACCTCGACCTTCTCCACGTTCCCGCCGCTGGTGCGGATGACGTTGAGGAACTGGTCGAGCGACGGCGCGATGGTGCGCTCGTCGAGACTGGGGTCCAGGATGACCATCACTTCGTAATGACGCATGAAGACCACTCACCTCCTGTGGACTCGGCGGCCACGGACGTTCCGTGGCAGGAGGGTCGTCGCGTCAGCAACCCGCAGAAGGTAGCAAACAGCCCCCGGGGCAACGCCGCCGGGGGCTGTTCGAGCAGTTCAGGCGACCGCGCGTCGGAGCACCCAGGTCCGGACCAGTGCGCCGGTCACGCACGAGAGCGCGAGGACCGCCAGGAGAACGGGAGCCGCCACGCCGCCGCCGAGCTTGCCGCCACCGGGCAGGGCCTGGGCGCGGCCGGCGGTCTGGACGCCGTCGTTGGACGGGGTCGGCAGGCCGTAGCCGGGCCGGTAGCCGGGGACGTTGCCGCCGTACCGGATGCCGGGGGACGGGGAGAACTGGCCGGGCATCGCGAACGGCAGCGAGCCGTAGCTGAACAGCGGCACGCGGCCGAAGTTCCCGCTGAACGGGTTGCTGCCGTACAGCGGCAGGTCGAGACCGCCCACGCCGCCGACGGGCGTGAACCCGCCGCCCTGGTTGCCGCCGGGCTGACCGGTGCCGGGCTGGCCGGTCCCCGGCTGGGTGCCCGGTTGCCCCGTCCCGGGCTGGGTGCCCGGCTGACCGGGCTGCGTGCCGGGCAGCACCGAGCCCACGGCCTGCTGGGAGGCGTCGGCGAGCGCCTTCGACCCGTCCTGCACGGGTGCCGCGGCGGTGTTCACGCCGGTCACGGTCACGCCGCAGAGCTGCGCCAGGGTGTCCTGCACCCGGCCGGTCAGGGTGGTGATGATCGGCCCGAGCAGCGGGATCTTGTTCAGCTCGGCGTTGACCTGGTTCGCGATCTGGCCGCCGGTGATGACGCCCGACCCGGTGGGGATCGCGCCGATCGGGATCGGCGGCAGGGCGTTGAACGCCGCCTTGAACGGCTCCACCAGCGGCGGTCCGAGCAGCGGGACGGCTCGGACCAGGTCGGCGATGGGCTGCACCACGGCGCCGGGGCTCAGCGACACGGGCGTGCCGGGCGCGCCCTGGACGCTCGTCGCGCAACTGCCGACCACCACCGGCTCGGCCGCCTGCGCGGTGCCCGAGCCGGTCGCCGCGACCGCGAACACCACGGCCACCGCGCCCAACAGCCGGGTGAGTCGGGTCCGCATGGCTGTCCTCCTGCCGCTGCCGCGCACCATTACCTACTTGCAAGTAACGAGCGTACGTCCTCCGGGTGACGCGAGTCATGCGCTCTTTTCACAAAACCCGTATCGGCGTCGGCGTCTGACTCGTTGCAGCACCCGGCTACTCTGCTCAACCATGCGCATCGGGGCCCACGTCCGCGACGACGACCCGCTGGGCGCCGCGGCTGCTCGCGGTGCCGAAGTCGTCCAGTTCTTCCTCGCCGACCCGCAGGGGTGGAAAGCGCCCAAGCCGCACCCCCAGACCGAGGGTCTCCTGGCCTCCGACCTGGACGTCTTCATCCACGCGCCCTACCTGGCCAACGTCGCCTCGCTGAACAACCGCATCCGCATCCCGTCCCGCAAGATGGTCCTCCAGCACGCCGAGGGCGCGGCCAAAGTCGGCGCGAAGGGCCTGATCGTGCACGGCGGGCACGTCGGCAAGGGCGACGACCCGGCCGAGGGCATCGCGAACTGGCGGAAGATGTTCGAGCGGCAGGCCGCCGAGGGCGGGTTCGCCGTCCCGATCCTGATCGAGAACACCGCCGGCGGCGAGAACGCCATGGCCCGCACCTTCGACATGCTCGCCCGCCTGTGGGACGCGGTGGGCGAGTTCGACGCCGGGTTCTGCCTGGACACCTGCCACGCGTTCGCCTCCGGCGAGGACCTGGTGGGCATCGTGGACCGGGTCAAGGCCATCACCGGCCGCATCGACCTGGTGCACCTGAACAGCTCGCGCGACGAGTTCGGCTCCAGCCGCGACCGGCACGCCAACATCGCCACCGGCACCATCGACCCGGAGCAGTTGGTCGCGGTGGTCGCCGCGGCCGGGGCGCCGGCACTGGTGGAGACACCCGACGAAGGGCGGGCGGAGGACATCGCGTTCCTCCGCGAGCACCTGGGCCGATGAGCGTGACGCGGGAGGTGTCGGCCGTGCCCGAGGGGGCGCGCGGGGAGCGGTCGCACCGGTTCGGCCGGACCGCACTGGCCGCGCTGGTCCTCCTGTGCGGGGTGACCCTGCTGCTCGGGTTCGCCAACAAGGACCGCTGCACCGGACCGCGGTTCGACCAGTGGGGCCGCAGCGCGCCCGACTACGAGGAGCGCAACAAGGCCGAGGTCTGCTACTCCGACATCCAGCACCTGTGGATCGGCCGGGACGTGGACCGGCACGTGTTCCCGTACGTGCACGGCAGCATCAACAGCAAGGGCGTCCTGATCGGCGGCACCGTCGAGTACCCCGTGCTGACCGGTCTGCTGATCTGGGCGGGCGCGGTCTTCGCGCACACGGACGCGGCGTTCCTGCTGTTCAGCGCGTTGCTGATGGCCCCGTTCGGGCTGGCGACGGCGTGGCTGCTGGGCAAGCTGAGCCGGTGGCGTGCGCTGCTGTGGGCGGTCGGGCCGCCGATGGTGCTCTACGCGTTCCACAACTGGGACCTGCCGGTCGTGTTCTGCGCGGTCGCCGCGGTCTACGTGGTGCACCGGGGCTGGGGTCGCACGCCGAAACCGCTGGTGGACCGGGCCGTGGTGGCGTCGGTGCTGCTCGGCGTGGGTTTCGCGTTCAAGATCTACCCGGCGGCGTTCGTGCTGCCGCTGTGCCTGTACGTCCTGACCGGCGGTCGCGAGGGCCTGAAGGACGGCGAGCGCTACGACGTCCCGGGCGCGGTGAAGGTCGCGTTCG
The DNA here is from genome assembly GCF_003634995.1 of Saccharothrix variisporea. Taxonomy (GTDB): domain Bacteria; phylum Actinomycetota; class Actinomycetes; order Mycobacteriales; family Pseudonocardiaceae; genus Actinosynnema; species Actinosynnema variisporeum. The sequence continues at coordinate 5,353,322 of NZ_RBXR01000001.1, forward strand.
CCTCGATCGTCACGGTGGTGCTGGTCAACCTGCCGTTCGCGATCGCCGGGTTCGAGGGCTGGCAGGCGTCGTTCACGTTCCAGCAGCTGCGGCGCGTGGACATCACCACCAACTCGATCTGGTTCTGGTCGATGCGGCCGTTCATGACCGACGACACCATGCAGGGCATCGTCGACGTGCTGTCGCCGGTGGGCATCCTGGCGTCGTTCGGGCTGGCGTGCTGGCTGGGCTGGCGGCGGTTCCGGCGCGAGGGCGGCAGCTACCCGTGGGTGCCGGTGTCGGCGGCCATGCTGTGCGGGTTCCTGCTGCTGCACAAGGTCCACTCGCCGCAGTACACGCTGTGGCTGGTGCCGATGTTCGTGCTGCTGCGAGTGCCGCTGGGCTGGGCGTTCGCGTACTTCGCGGCGGACCTCGCGATGGGCATCGGCATCTTCCGCTGGTACTACGCGATCGAGTTCGGCGAGCCGTCGGGCATCTACGACGGGTTCTCCGCGCAGGCCGTGGTGATCGGCGTGTGGGGCCGGGCGGCGCTGCTGGCGGCGCTGTTCTTCGTGTTCCTGAAAGCCCGGGTGACCTTCCCCGAACGCAAGCGATTCCTGCCTAAAGTGGCCTCGTGACCTTCCTGGACAGCGCGCGGACCGCCTACGACACGGTCGCCGAGTCGTACCACGAGACCCTCAAGGACGTCCTCGCCGAGAAGCGGGCGGGCTCGGTGCTGGACCGGGCCATGCTGGGCGCGTTCGCCGAGCTGGTCGACGGGCGCGTGGCGGACGTCGGCTGCGGTCCGGGGCGGATCACCGGCCACCTGGCCGCGCTGGGCCTGGACGTGTTCGGCGTCGACCTGTCGCCGAAGATGGTGGACATCGCCCGCCGCACCCACCCGGACCTGCGGTTCGAGGTCGGCTCCATGACCGGGCTGGACCTGCCGGACGGCGCGCTGGGCGGGCTCGTGGCGTGGTACTCGGTGATCCACGTGCCGCCCGCCGAGCACCCGGGCGTGTTCGCCGAGTTCCACCGCGTGCTGGCGCCGGGCGGGCTCCTGCTGCTGGGGTTCCAGGTCGGTGACGAGGCCAAGCACGTCACCGAGGCGTACGGGCACACGGGCCTCGACGCGATGGCGTACCGGCTGAACGTCGAGAAGGTCACCGCCGACCTGGTCGCGGCCGGGTTCACCCCGCACACGACCCTGGTCCGCGAGGCGACGGAGGAGTACGAGAAGACCCCGCAGGCCTACGTCCTGGTGCGGCGGTGACGGGCTACTCGGGCAAGCCGCTGCACGTGAAGCTGGGCGTCAAGCCGGGTTCCCGGGTGCTGCTGGCCGGCGCGCCGAAGGACTTCGGCCTGGACTGCCCGTTCCACCGCCGCGCCGGCCGCGACCCGTACGACGTGCAACTGGTCTTCTGCCCGGACCGCGCGGCCCTGGCCCGCCAGTGGGACACCGCCGTGTCCCGCATGACCACCGCCGGCGCCCTGTGGATCGCGTGGCCGAAGAAGGCCTCCGGCGTGCCCACGGACCTCGACGAGAACGGCGTCCGGGACCACGCCCTGGCGCACGGCCTGGTGGACGTGAAGGTGGCCGCGGTGGACGAGACGTGGTCCGGCCTCAAGCTGGTGCGCCGCCTGTCCGACCGCTAGCCGGGTGTGCGGGACTGTCCCAGACGGCCTTTCCCCTGGTCGGACGTCCGGTCGGACGGCTTGTGTCTGGTCGCGGAAGATCCACGACCAGGAAGGCCTCCCCATGCGACCACCACGGACCTCCACGACCGCCCGCACCGGCAGGGTGCTCGGGCTCGCCCTGGCCCTCGCCGCCACGCTCGGCGTCACCGGCCTCGCCACCACGGGTCCCGACATCACGCCCGTCGCCTCGGCCAAGGACGCCAAGGGGCTCGAGAGGGTCAAGACCAGCACCCGCTACGACCAGGTGCACTGGCAGAAGGTGCCCGGCGTGGGTGGCACGACCTGCCTCAAGACGCGCATCCAGGGCACCATCCAGTACGAGTACGACTGGGTGAAGTTGGCGCCGTCGAAGGCCGTCCCGGTGCTGCGCAGCGCGACGATCGTCGCACCCAAGGTGACCGTGTCGGCGTGGAACGGGTGCGCCGGCGCGGCCCGCAAGCCGGTCAAGCTGAGCGGGACGTCGTTCGAGCAGCGCTGGTTGAACGCCGACAGGTGCAGCGCCAGCGGGTTGGCGCTGAGCGCGGGCGGCCCGCCGTGGGCCGTCACCGTCGGCACGACGATCAACTGCGGCCGGAGCGAGACCCTGAGCCGCAGGAGCGACTTCGCCAGGACCGACAACGACTTCCAGGAGTCCAACAACGACGTCCGCATCGCGATCCAGGACAGCGCGATGAAGACGAAGGGCACGACCAAGACCGGGCAGTGGAAGTGCACGCGGGTCGAGGTCGGCGGCCGGGTGGTGAAGTCGAACAAGAACGACAACTTCGGCCACACCTTCTACCCGTGCATCCACCTCCCCAAGTTCCGCTGGTACGAGTAGGCCGCCTAGGCGGCGTGAGCAGGCGCACGGCGCCCGAACCGCAGCACCCGGCGGTCGGGCGCCCCGTCCAGGAACCCGCCGCACGGGTCGTCGTCGCCCGCCCGGCGCACCAGGTCCAGCGACGGCCGGTAGATCTCGCGCACGATGAACGCGCACAGCACGACCACGGCCACGTCCCGCACCAGCACCGCGCCCAGGAACCAGTCGATCGGCAAGCCCTTGTTCTCCACGCCCAGGTAGAAGAACATGCGCGGCACCCACACCAGGGCGTCCACGACCATCCACGCCAGCAGCAGCCGCCAGCGCGGCAGCGCCAGCACCGCCAGCGGCACCAGCCACAGCGAGTACTGCGGGCTCCACACCTTGTTCGTCAGCAGGAACGCGGCCACCACCAGGAACCCGAGCTGGGCCAGCCGGGGCCGGGTGGGCGCGGACAGCGCGATGAAGCCCACGGCGGCGCAGCAGATCAGGAACAGGGCCGCGCTGACCGTGTTCAGCACCTCGGGCGCCTGGCCCTGCACCAGACCGGGGTCGAAGCCCTTCCAGTCGGTCCACTGGGCGACCACGTTGTACAGCGAGTCCGGGTCCACGCCGCGCTCGGTGTTGAGCCGGAAGAACTCCCGCCAGCCCGCCGGGTACAGGTAGGCGATCGGCGCGTTGACCGCGGCCCACGTGAACAGCGTCGTGGCCAGGGTCGTCAGCCCGGCCTTCATCCGGTCGGCCCGCCAGCACAGCAGCAGCAACGGCCCGAGCAGGAACAACGGGTACAGCTTCGCCGCGCCGCCCAACCCCAGCAGCACACCGGCGAGCACGGGCTTCTTGCGCGCCCAGGCCAGCATGCCGGCGGTGGCGAACGCGGTGGCCAGCGTGTCGAAGTTGGTGAACGCGTGCACGATGACCAGCGGCGACACGGCGACCATCGCGGCGTCCCACACCCGCCGCCGCGCCAACCGCGCCACGGCGTAGGCGGTGACCAGCCACGCGAACCCCAGCCACAGCGCGGTGATGTCGAAGTACACGATCACCGTCATCGGGTTCGGCAGCCAGCCGCTCTCCGCGATGCGCGTCCAGCCCTGCGCCATGCGCGCGTTGAGCCACTGGAACAGCCCGGTCACCACCGGGTACTCCATGTACCGGACGTGGGCGGTGGGCTTGCCCTCGTCATCGATCCACGACGTCTTGTAGGGGAACGTGCCCGGCTTGTCCAGCCGCTCCGCCGTGTACAGCGGCACGGTGTCCGAGTAGCACATGGCGGTGAACTGCTTGCTGCCCCGCCAGTCCAGCTGCACCACGCCGTTGGAGTCGGTGTACTGCTGCACGCACGGCGACTTCTGCAGGTAGGCGAAGCTCAACGTGACCACCGCGAGCAGCAGCACCACCCGCAACGGCGTCCAGAACCACTGCCGGCCGACCGAGGCGTGCCTGCCGACCGGCCCGCCGAACGGCCTGGACACGGCCCGCGCCAGCGGCTCGGTCCACGTCGGGTACACCCGCTCCTCGGGGCTGAGCGAGTCCGTGTCGTCGGCGTCCGTGCGCTGCGAAGGGCTGACCACGTGCCGGATGCTACGGGCAGCGGCCGTCGGCGGGCGTGAAGAAGGTGCGGAAAAGCCGTGAGGCCCGGCGCGTCGGCCGGGCCTCACGGGGCGTCTCGTCGGTGGCTATCTCGTCGGTGGACTGCCGCCGCCGATCGGATCGGTCGGCTGCGTGGTCGTGGTCTGGCAGAGGAAGCCGCAGCTCGACGTCTTGGTGGGCTTGGGAACGGTGGTCGTCGGCTCTTCCCGGCCAGTGGTGGTCGGACGGCCCGTGGTGGTGGGGTCGTCCTGCTTGGGCGTTTCGGTCGTCGGCTTGATCGACGGCTTGGTGTTCTCGTACTGGCCCATGGGCTTGGCCTTCGGGAACTTCTCCATGGGCGTGCCCTCGAGGGCGCGGTCCATGAACTTCTTCCAGATCTCGCCCGGCAGGCCCGCACCGAAGATCGACTTGCCCTTGGAGTTGATCAGCGGCTTGTTGCCCTCGTTGCGGCCCATCCACACGGAGACCGACAGCGACGGCGTGTACCCGACCATCCACGCCTTGGAGTTCTGCTCGATGCTGTCCGGGAGCTCGTGGGTACCGGTCTTGCCGGCGCACTCGCGGCCGCCGGCGCAGGTCAGGCTGGAGTACGTCAGCACCGGCTTGAGCGACTCGGTGACGTTGTCCGCGATGTCCCGGCTCTTCTCCGGGTCGTCGCCGAACGCGACACGCGACTTGTCGACGTGCGTGTAGACGTTCGCACCTTCCGCGTTGGTGATCTTCGAGACGAAGAACGGCTTGTGGTAGGTGCCCCGGGACGCGAAGGACGCGTACGCGACCGCCATGTCGAACGGGCGCACCTGTGCCTCACCACCACCGATGGCGATACCGGTGCCCGGAGGGCCCCCGTTCTCCCCGACCAGCAGCTTGTGGTCCTTGCCCTCGATCGGCACGTCCCGCGGGATGCCCGCCTCGAAGGCGGCGTCGGCCACCGCCTGGGTGCCCAGCTCGTTGGCGACCATGTCGTAGAACACGGTGTTCAGCGACATCCGCATGGCGTCGCGGATCGAGCACTGCTTGCCGCACTCGTTGTTCTTGTCGGAGGCGTTGCGGATGACGATGTCGTCCTCCGGCCCGGGACCACCCGGGAACGTCTTCGGCGAGACGCCGTCGTAGGTGGAGCCCAGACCCTTGCCCCGGTGCAGCGCCGCGACCAGGTCGAACGGCTTGAACGACGAGCCGGCTTCCTGGATGGTGCCGCGCGCGTAGTCGATGCCGTTGCCGTCGGCGCCCGCGTAGTACGCCTTGACCGCGCCGGTGTTCGGGTCGATGGCGGTGAGCGACTCCTTCAGCTCCTGCGGCTCACCCTCCATCACCTCCCGCACGACGTCCTCGGCCGCGGTCTGCATCTTCGGGTCGATGGTGGTGTGGACGGTGACGCCGAGCTGGTGGGCCCGCGTCATCGGCCAGTCCTCCTCGGCCATCTCCGCGATGATCTGGTTCTGGATCAGCAGCCGCGTGCCGTCCAGACCACCCGACTGCACCTCGGACAGGGCGCGGGGCGTCGGGAACGGCTCGGTGTCCTTCTGCTCCTGCGTGATCCAGTTCCACCGCAGCAGCTGGCCCATCACGTAGTCCCAGCGGCCTTCGACGTACGCCTTCTCCTCGGACCGGCCGGGGTTCTGGATCATCCCGGCGAGCAGCGCCGCCTCGGACTGGGTGAGCTTGTCCAGCGTCTTGCCGAAGTAGACGTTGGCCGCTTCCTTGATGCCGTACGCCGAGCGGCCGAAGTAGACCGTGTTCAGGTAAGCGGTCAGGATGTCCTTCTTGTCCTGCTGCTCCGACATCTTGTAGGCCTTGACGACCTCGGTGAACTTGCGGCTCAGCGTCTCTTCGTCGTCCTTGCTCGCCTGCTTGACGTACTGCTGGGTCAGACCCGATCCACCGCTCTTCCGGCCGGTGACCTGGTACCAGCCGGCGCGGGCGATGGCGCGGAAGTCGAAGCCGGGGTTGGTCTCGAAGGTCGGGTCCTCGGCCGCGAAGACCGCCTTCTTCACCGTCTCCGGCAGTTCCTCGTACTTGACCAACGTCCGGTTGCCGCCGCTGGGGGCGATCTTGGACATCTCCGTGCCGTCGGAGTACAGGATGGTCACGGCCTTGATCTGGTCCGCGGCGACCTGCTCGGGGTTCGGGACGTCGACCAGCTGGTAGGCGATCGCGAACGCGACGATCGGTCCGAGGATCATGAGGGAGAGGCCGACGTACGAGACGCGCCGGACCCGGCGCCAGATCTTCTTCCGGCGCAGGGCTTTCTCCTCCTCCGGCGTGAGCTCCTCGTCGTACTCGTCGTCGTAGAACGGTTCGAGCTCGATCTCGTCCTCGCGGTGCGTGAGGAGCTCGGGCTCGCGGGCGACGGTCTGGTGGACCGGGGGCAGCAGGTCGGTGGGCTCCTCACCGGGGCGGCGCGGGCCGCCGGGGCCGCCGGCCGGGGGACGGCCCGGGGGCACGGGGCCGCCGGGACCGGGGCCGCGCATGCCGCCGGGAGGCGTGTTCGGGCGCAGCGGGCCGCGGGGGACCTGCCGGGTGGCGTTCGGGTCGGCGTTCGCCGCGGACGGCACGCCGGGACGGCCGGGGCCGCCGGGGCGTGGTGGCTGGTCGCCGAAGCCGCCGGCGCCAGGTGCGCCGCGACCGGGAGCGCCGGGTTCGGGTGCGTGACGTCGGCCACCCTGGGGGATGCCGCCGGGCGGAGTGCCGGGTGCACCGCCGCGGGGGATGCCACCGGGAGGCGTGCCGGGGCCGCCGCGGGGGACGCCGCCCGGTGGCGCGCCGCCTACCGGGGGGCCGCCCGCGGGCGCGCCGCCGCGCGGGATGCCGCCGGGGGGTGTGCCCTGGGGTGGGCCGCCCGCCGGCGGGCGTGCGAAACCGCCCGGCGGGGTGCCGTGGCGCGGCTGGCGCTCGAAACCGCCCGGTGGCGTGTTCGGACGGTCCGGCTGATCGGCTGCCCCGCGGCGGGGTGCCAGGCGGGCGTCCGGGTCCTCACCCGTCGGCCACTGCGGCTCCGCGCCACGGTGCCTGTCGTCATGCTGGTCGTTCACGAAATGGCCTCCCAGACCGGCGTGCGGTCGCACGCGGTTCGGTGGTCGTACGCCGTCGCCTTCGGCAGCGACGCCCGTGGCCGGAGCAGCACGTTCACTCCGCCGCGGTCCTCCTGCGCGGTTTGCGAGAGTTCACCCCGCGCGTTCCCAGGACGTATGACTGCACCAGGTGGTTCCAACTACATGTGCGGCAGACCTCGACCACGTACACGGTGAACTCCTCGAAGAGGTTCGCCATGCGGGTCAGCTCCTCGACGGTGCGCGCGGACCCGGCCGCGTGCTTGAGCTCGTCGCCGTAGACCCAGGACACGAGGGTCAGGGGTTCCTTGCGGCAGACCGGGCAGGTGACCTCGCTCGGCCGGCCGTGGAACTTCGCAGCTCGCAGCAGGTACGGGCTGGCGTCGCAGACCTCCATCGTGCCCACCCGGCCCGCGTAGACCTCCGCCAGCAGCGCGCGTCGCTGCAAGGCGTAGTCCACCACCTGCCGTTGGGTCAGCACGGGACCAGAGTACGTGGCGGCAAAACCCCTTCGATGGGCCGTTCAGGGCAGTGGTCGCGATCACGGTGTGACCTTGTGCTCCCCACCACATCTCGACGCGCGGACGGATGTATCGCGCCGATATACTGAACACACCCATCGGGCAGCGTGTGCGGGAGGTGACGAGTGCTGGAGTTCGCCATCCTCGGGCTGCTGCACGAGGCGCCCATGCACGGGTACGAGCTGCGCAAGCGCTTGCACGAGCTGCTGGGGGCGTTCCGCGCGTTCTCCTACGGAACGCTGTACCCCACGCTGCGCCGTCTGCAACGCGCCGGGTGGATCGTCGAGGAGGCGCCGGAGGAGGCCCGCACCTGGGGTCGTCGTGCGCGCAAGGTCTACAAGCTCACCGCCGAGGGCAAGGAGCGGTTCGCCGACCTGCTGTCCAACGCGGGCCCCCAGACGTGGGACGACGACTCGTTCGGCGTCCACCTGGCGTTCTTCTCGCGGACCCCCGCGGAGATCAGGATGCGCATCCTCGAAGGCCGGCGGCGCCGGGTCGAGGAGCGGCGGGAAGGGCTGCGGACGGCTTTAGCGGGCGCGAGCGAGCGGATCGACCGCTACACGCGCGAGCTGCACCGCATGGGGTTGGAGAGCACCGAACGCGAGGTGCGGTGGCTCAACGAGCTGATCGCGCACGAGCAGGCCGAACAGCGCGAGCGGGACGAATGACAGACGTAGAACACAAAGGAGGACTCGGCATGGGCGACAACCGCCGCACCGTTCGAGTGGCCATCGTCGGGGTCGGCAACTGCGCGGCGTCGCTGGTGCAGGGCGTCCAGTACTACCGCGACGCGGACCCGAGCACCCGCGTGCCCGGCCTGATGCACGTCCAGTTCGGCGAGTACCACGTCCGCGACGTCGAGTTCGTCGCCGCGTTCGACGTGGACGCCAAGAAGGTCGGTGTCGACCTGTCCGAGGCGATCGTGGCCAGCGAGAACAACACGATCAAGATCGCGGACGTGCCGCCGCTGGGCGTCACCGTGCAGCGCGGACCCACCCTCGACGGCCTCGGGAAGTTCTACCGGGAGACCATCGAGGAGTCCGACGAGGCGCCGGTGGACGTCGTCCAGGCGCTGCGCGACGCCCAGGTGGACGTCCTCGTGTCCTACCTGCCGGTCGGCTCCGAGGAGGCGGACCGCTTCTACGCGCAGGCCGCGATCGACGCGAAGGTGGCGTTCGTCAACGCCCTGCCGGTGTTCATCGCCTCCGACCCCGAGTGGGCGCGGAAGTTCGAGGAGGCCGGCGTCCCGATCGTCGGCGACGACATCAAGTCCCAGGTCGGCGCGACCATCACGCACCGCGTGCTGGCCAAGCTGTTCGAGGACCGGGGCGTCCAGCTCGACCGGACCATGCAGCTCAACGTGGGAGGGAACATGGACTTCCTGAACATGAAGGAGCTGGAGCGGCTGGAGTCCAAGAAGGTCTCCAAGACGCAGGCCGTGACCTCGCAGGTCGACCGCGAGCTGGGCAAGCGGAACGTGCACATCGGCCCGTCGGACTACGTGGCGTGGCTGGACGACCGCAAGTGGGCGTACGTGCGGCTGGAGGGCCGGGCGTTCGGCGACGTGCCGCTGAACCTGGAGTACAAGCTGGAGGTCTGGGACTCGCCGAACTCCGCGGGCATCATCATCGACGCGGTGCGCGCGGCGAAGATCGCCCTGGACCGGGGCATCGGCGGCCCGATCCTGTCGGCGTCGTCGTACTTCATGAAGTCGCCGCCGGTGCAGTACTCGGACTCCGAGGCGCGGGACGCCGTCGAGGCGTTCATCCGCGGCGAGGTCGAGCGCTAGATCACTTTGTCGACAAACGCCCCCGTGCCGCGGGGGCGTTTGTCGTGTTTTCGCTGGTCAGCGCTTGGACAGCCGCAGCGACTGCCACGACCCGTCGGCGGTCCAGCCGCCGTCGACCGGCAGCGCGACCCCGTTGATGAACGACGACCGCCTGGCGTCGGCGAGGAAGAGGACGGCCTGCGCGATGTCGTCCGGGTAGGCGAACCGGCCCATCGGCACGTGGTCGGTGATGTCGGTGTCGCCGTAGTGCCCGCCGGCCTGCGACTCCACGTCCATCTCGGTCTTCACCCACCCCGGGCACACGGCGTTGACCCGCACACCCCGCGCACCCCACTCGACGGCGAGCGTGCGCGTCATGCCCACGAGCCCGTGTTTCGTAGTGTTGTAAGCCGCCCGATCCGCCACACCCCGCAGCCCCGCCACGGACGCGATGTTCACCACAGACCCGGAGCCCTGGTCGAGCATCTTCCGCCCCAACGCCCGGGTCAGCAGGAACGGCCCGGTGAGGTTGACCGCGAGCATCCGCTGCCACTGCTCGACGGAGGTTTCCTCGAACGGCCAGATCCCCGCGATCCCGGCGTTGTTGACCAGGACGTCCACCCGCTCCAGCCCGTCCGCGAGCCGCTGCACGTCCGCCTCGGACGAGACGTCCCCCACCACGCCGCCCGGCGTCTCCCGCAGGTCGAACCCGACCACGCGAAACCCGTCGTCCCGCAACACCTCGGCCACCCGAGCCCCGATCCCCTGAGCAGCCCCGCTCACCACCGCAACCGGTTGATCCATGCCGGTGAGGCTAGGTCCGCCCGCTCGACCTGGGCGAGGTCCGCGCTTCGGGTCTTGCTCTGCGCACCAGCACCGCTCACGCGGTTCCGCAGAGCACGCACACGTCCCAGCCGAACTGGTGGTCGCGCGCGAACCGCAGCACACCGGCCGCACTCGCGTCGTCGGCGTCGAGCCTCCGGCCGATCACGAGTCCGGCCACGCGGCCGGCACGCGCGCGTTCGAGGGTGATCGCGGCGGACTGCAGGCTCGCTCCCGACGTCCACGTGTCGTCCACGAGCAGGATGTGCCTCCCGGACACATCGGCGTGGACGGTGACCGACTCCGGACGGACCGTGCGGTGGTCGTTCCCGCCGGTGGCGGACATGACCTCGACGAACCGGCCGCTGGTGCGCATCACCGTCTTGCCGAGGATCACCGCGAGAGGGTGCTGCCCGTTCCTCTGCCGCGTGCCCGGGGCGATCGTGACGAGGTCGAACCGTTCCACGCCGGCAGTTGCGGCGAGGCACCGCTCGTGGCTCGCCAGGAATGTCGCCAAGGCGCTGGCGAGGTTGTGGGCGAATTCCTTCCGCACGGTCGGCGAGCCGTTGTACTTGTAGCCGCTCAGCTCGCGGGTCAGCTGGGTGCCGCTGATCGCGAGCGAGATGGGGACCACGACGTCCGCCAGTTCGTCGCCGTACAACTCGCGGTGCCTGTTGCACTGGTAGCACCGGGGAAGCCGTTCGTGCCGCGGTGGCACACCGAGCAGACCGACGGACCCGCCGGTGACGGCGTCGTGAGGACGTTGCGGTAGCTCTCGCTGCGGCTGACCGGCCCCATCTCAGACGTCGATCAGTTCCGGCACCTCGGCGGTCAGTTCGTCCACCACCTGGATCAGGTGGTCCGGGCCCTGCAGGACCGTGGTGTTCGGCCGCTCGGCCATCTCCCTCCCCCAGGTCGTGCCCGCGACCACCTCGGGGAGGAGGAACACGTGCCTGCCGTGCTCCAGCGCCATCCGAGCCTGGATGCGGGTGCCGCTGTGCTCGCCCGCCTCCACGATGACGGTTGCGACGCCGCAGCCGCTCATCACGGCGTTCCGCATCGGGAAGTGCTGTTTCGCCGGACCGGCGTCGGGCCAGAACTGGGAGACGACTGCTCCTCGGCGGGCGATCTCGTCCTGCAGCGCCCGGTTGGCGGCCGGGTAGCAGCGCCGCAATCCCGTGCCGACCACGGCGACCGTCCGCCCGCCCGCGTCCAGCGCGGCCCGGTGCGCGGCCGCGTCGATCCCCGCCGCCAGGCCGCTCAAGACCGTCACGTCGTGCCGGACCAGCGCTGTCGCGACCTCCCGCGCGATGTGCAGCCCGCGTTCGCCGGCGGCGCGGCTGCCGACGACGGCGACCGCCCGGTCGTCAGGGTCGAGCGTGCCGCGGACCGTCAGGAACGGAGGGCGCTGGTGGACCATCAGCAGCCGGACCGGGTAGTTCGCGTCGAGGAGGGTCACCAGGTCGATGCCCTCGGTCGCCCAGTCCTGGATCTCGCGCTCGATCTCCGCCAGCCGTGCGGCGACGTCGACCTGGGCGTGATCGAGGGTGGGCTGGTCGGGGGTGAGCAGGTGGTCCAGGACCGCCAGCGCCGAGCGAGCGTCCTCCACGGCGGTCGACACGTCGGCCCAACGCCGCCCGCTCTCGCGGAGAGCGAGCAGGAGGGCGGCCTGTTCGCGTCTCGTCACTTCGCCATCCTATCGAACGTGCGTTCGAGTCTGCGGGTCATTCACCCGGACGTGTCGAGGCTAGTGCAGTGGGCAGTTCGGAGAGCGCGCGCAACACCGTGACCTCGGCGAGCACGGCTGGGTCCGGCGGGAAGTGGGGGTTGGGGACGGCGTACACGGTCATGCCGGCGGCCAGGGCCGAGCGCAGGCCGTTGATCGAGTCCTCCACGGCCGCGCACCTCGATGCGGTCACGCCGAGCTTCTCCGCTGCCAGCAGGTAGACGTCGGGTGCGGGTTTGCCGGCGCCGGCTTCTTCGCTGGACAACGCGACCCCGACCACATCGGCCAGGCCGGTGGCGTCCAGGAAGGACCTGATCAGGACCGGTGGCGACGAGCTGGCGATGGCGACCTGGTGGCGCTTCGCCACCTCGCGGACCACCTCGACCGCGCCGGGCAGCACGGGTGGGCCGGCCTCGTAGCGGGTGGCCATCTCCTCGACCACTCCGCGCGCCACCTCGTCGGGGGTCAGGCGCACGCCGACCTCGGTGACCAGGTAGGACGCCCACTCCGGGGTGCTCATGCCCTGCATGGCGCGGGTCGAGGTGGGTAGCCAGGTGCCGCCGTGGCGGGTCGCGAAGGCTCGGCGCACCTCGTCCCACACCGTCTCGGAGTCCACCAGCACGCCGTCGAGGTCGAACACCACCGCATCCACGCCCGTCACGGTAGGTGCAGTTGCGTGGGTGCGCCTCCACTCGTCACGGGTCGTCTTCCTCATCGCCGGTCAGGGCTCGAACGTCGAACGCGGTAGCGAGCCGCTCGCCGGCGAAGGGCGCAACTCCGATCCGACCGAACGCGACTCGCCTCACCGCTCCGGAACCGCAGCTGTACCCAGCGATCTGCGGCGTCGGGGTGGCGGGCGCGGGGGTGCCCAGGCCGGGTTGGTGGGTGGGCTTGGTTGGTGGGTGGTCAGGTCCGCGCCGGCTGTGAGGACAGTTACTTAGCTACCCTAAGCAAAAATATTTAGTATGGTGAAGTGAAATTTTCCGACCGACTCCCAGGGCAGCAAGGACAGCCGGCACGGCCAGACCAACAGCCGGGGCAACAGCCAGACCGACAGCCGGGACAACAGGCGGGACAACGGCGGGCACAACAGGCGGCACGCCAGCCGGGACAGGGCCGGCGGCCCAGGCGGGCGCGGCTTCCGCGGCAGCCTCGCCAGGTGTGGGTCACGGCGTTCGCCGCGGTGATCGCGTTCATGGGCATCGGGCTCGTCGACCCGATCCTGCTGTCCATCGCCGAAGGCCTGCACGCCACGCCGTCCCAGGTCACCCTGCTCTTCTCCTCCTACCTCGGCGTCCAGGTCGTCGCCATGCTGTTCACCGGCGCCGCCTCCGCCCGCTACGGCGCCAAGCGCACGCTCGTCGCCGGTCTGGCCCTGATCGTCGTCGCGACGCTGCTCTGCGCGCTGGCCGCGAACATCACCCAGCTCGTCGCCCTGCGCGCGGTCTGGGGACTGGGCAACGCCTTCTTCATCGCCACCGCATTGAGCGTCATCGTCGGCGCGGCCTCCGGCGGGCAGAAGGGCGCGATCCTGCTCTACGAAGCCGCCCTCGGGCTCGGCCTGTCCGTCGGGCCGCTGCTGGGCGCGCTGCTCGGCTCCCTCTCGTGGCGCGGGCCGTTCCTCGGCACGGCTGTGCTGATGGCCGTCGCGTTCGTGCTGTGCACGGTCTTCCTCGTCAACGACAAGCCCTCGCACCGGATCGGTCTGCTCGACCCGCTGAAGGCGTTGCGGCACCCCGGACTCCTGCGCACCGCGCTCGGCTCCGCCCTCTACACCGGCGCGTTCTTCGCGGTCCTGGCGTGGTCGCCGTTCGTGCTGCACTACAGCGCGGTCGCGATCGGGCTGATCTTCTTCGGCTGGGGCGTGTGCGTGGCGATCTCCAGCGTGTGGCTCGCGCCGCGCTTGGCCGACCGGGTCGGCGAACGCCGCGCCACCATCGCCGCCGTGCTCGCGTTCGCCGTGCTCATGCTGGTCATGGCCGTGCCGAGCAAGCCGCTGCTGGTGGTCGGGGTGATCGTCAGCGGCCTGGTCAGCGGGCTGCTCAACACGCTGTTCACCGGCACCGCCATGAGCATCAGCCCGGCGCCGCGCCCGGTCGCCAGCGCCGGCTACAACTTCCTGCGCTGGCTGGGCGGCGCGCTCGCGGCGACGTTCGTCGGGCACCTGGCGCAGCCGTTCGTGGTCGCGGCGGTGGCGTGCGTGCTGGCCGCCGGACTCCTCGCGATCGGCCGGACGAAGGACCGCGCGATCACAGCCGAGGACGTGCTCGTCGGTGAAGAACTGATGGGTTAACAACCGGTGAACGGCCGTCTACGGTCAGTGCACCCGATCTGACCGTAGGGAGCGCAGACCGTGCGACACCTTCCCCTGCTGCCCAACCACTCCCCGGGCCGTGCGGCGGTGACCTGCCGCTACCGCTGCGGCGACGCCTGCTTCCACGAGGCACCCAACACCTCCGCCAACCCGTACTTCGGCGACCTGCTCAGCCGGCGGGCGGCGATCAAGGCGGGTGTCGTCGCCACCGCCCTCGCCGCAGTCCCGGCCACCGCGTCCGCCGACGCGGAAGCCGCTGGAACGGAGGCCGCCGAAACGGAGGCCGCCGACGCGCCGGCGACCGGCGACCGGCACACCCCGGGCCTGAACTTCACCCCGGTGCAGCCGAACACCCGGGACGAGGTCGTGGTCCCCGAGGGCTACCGCCAGGCCGTGGTCATCCGCTGGGGCGACCCGCTGTTCCCCGACGCCCCCGAGTTCGACTTCGACCACCAGACCGCCGCCGCCCAGGCCCGCCAGTTCGGGTTCAACTGCGACTTCGCCGCGCTGCTCCCGCTGGACGCCTCCGCGCGCACCAACCTCCTGGTGACCAACCACGAGTACACCAGCGAGAGCTTCATGTTCCGCGGCTACGACCCCGCGAACCCCACCCGCGAGCAGGTCGAGATCGCGTGGGCCGCGCACGGCCTGTCCGTGGTGCAGGTCGAGCAGCGCGGCGGCCGGCTCACGCCCGCGTTCTCCCGCTACAACCGCCGCATCACCATGACCACGCCGTTCGAGCTGCGCGGCCCGGCCGCCGGGTCCGAGTACCTCAAGACCTCCGCCGACCCGACCGGCACCAAGGCGTTGGGCACGCTGAACAACTGCGCCGGCGGCGTCACCCCGTGGGGCACGATCCTGTCCGGCGAGGAGAACTTCAACCAGTACTTCGCCAACGGCGGCACCGACCCGCGCCGCACCCGCTACGGCATCCCCGCCGGCGCGACGACCCGCAAGTGGGAGCGGTTCGACAAGCGGTTCGACCTCGCCCAGGAGCCCAACGAGGTGCACCGCTTCGGCTGGGTCGTCGAGATCGACCCGAACGACCCGGAGTCCACGCCGGTCAAGCACACCGCGCTGGGCCGGTTCAAGCACGAGTGCGCCAACGTCCGCATCGCCCGCGACGGCCGCGTGGTCGCCTACTCCGGTGACGACGAGCGCTTCGAGTACATCTACAAGTTCGTCTCCTCCGGCAAGGTCCGTCCCGGCACCAGCAGGTCCGCGCGCCGGCACAACATGACCCTGCTCGACGACGGCACCCTCTACGTGGCCCGGTTCCGGGGCGACAGCGACCCGGCCGAGATCGACGGCACCGGCAAGCTGCCCGCGGACGGCACGTTCGACGGCCGCGGCGAGTGGATCCCGCTGGCCCGCGGCGACAAGTCCTATGTGGACGGCATGACCGCCGAAGAGGTCTACGTGTTCACCAGGCTGGCGGCGGACAAGGTCGGCGCCACGAAGATGGACCGCCCCGAGGACATCCAGACCCACCCGCACACCGGCACGGTCTACTGCGCGCTGACCAACAACGTCGACCGCGGCAAGCCCGGCAAGGAAGGCGCGACCGAGCCGAACCCGCGCACGTTCAACAAGCACGGCCAGGTGCTGGAGTTGCGCGAACGCGGCGGTGACGCGCTCTCCTCGTACTTCTCGTGGAACCTCGTCCTGGTCTGCGGCGACCCCGCCGACCCGGGCACCTACTTCGCCGGCTACGACAAGTCCAAGGTCTCGCCGATCTCCAGCCCCGACAACGTGGCCTTCGACCGCCACGGGAACCTGTGGATCTCCAGCGACTCGGCGGGCGCGCTGAACGGCCTCAACGACGGCCTGTACGCCATGCCCCTGCACGGCCCGGAACGCGGCCACCTCAAGGCCTTCCTCACCGTGCCGCGCGGCGCGGAGACCTGCGGCCCGGTGATCACCGACCGTTTCGTCACGGTCTGCGTGCAGCACCCCGGCGAGGTGGACGGCGCGTCGGCGGACAACCCGGCCTCGCACTGGCCCGACGGCGGCGACTCCCAGCCGCGCCCATCCGTCGTGGCCGTGTGGCGCGACGGGTTCATCGGGGCCTGACACAGCTAGTGAGCAGCCGGTTCCGGTCGGCAAGGGCTTGAGGTGTTCGCCTGCCGTTCACCCGCAAGTCCCCTGGATGAGGGGTTGTGAACCTACGTTCGCCCAGGTTCCCACCTGAAGCGATCTCGGAGGTCCGCGTGTCCTCGTCCACCGATCGGGGCCGGCGACTGCTGCCCCTGCTGCCCAACCACCCCCTCGGGCGGTCGGCGATCACCTGCAAGTACCGCTGCGGCGACGCCTGCGCGCACGAGGCGCCCAACACGTCCGACAACGCCTACTTCGGCGACGTGGTCGGTGAGGTCGTGCGCCGGCGCGGTCTGCTCAAGGCCGGTGCCGTGCTCGCCGTCGCGGGCGCGGGTGTCGGGCTCGTCGGTGCGGGCACGGCCGCCGCGGACCCGGCCGCCGACACCGAGGTGGAGGCGCAGCGCCGGGGTGGTGGCCGGGACGGGCTGAACTTCGAGGCCGTCGCCCCGAACACCGAGGACCGGGTCGTCACGCCCGAGGGCTACGAGTCGGCGGTCGTGATCCGCTGGGGCGACCCGGTGCTGCCGGGCGCGCCCGAGTTCGACTTCGACCACCAGAGCGCCGCCGCGCAGGCCAAGCAGTTCGGGTTCAACAACGACTTCTGCGGCCTGGTCCCGCTCAACCACTGGAACCGCTGGCTCATGGTGAGCAACCACGAGTACACCAGCGAGGAGTTCCTGTTCAAGAACTGGGACGCCAACAACCCCACCAAGGAGCAGACCGAGATCGCGTGGGCCGCGCACGGCCTGTCGGTCGTCGTGGTCGAGCGCGACCACCGCAGCGGCAAGCTGCTGCCCAAGGTCGACAAGCACTTCAACCGCCGCATCACGGTCAAGTCGGAGTTCACGCTGACCGGCCCGGCCGCCGGCTCGGACTACCTCAAGACCTCCGCCGACCCGACCGGCACCAAGGTGCTCGGCACGCTGAACAACTGCTCGGGCGGCGTCACCCCGTGGGGCACGATCCTGTCCGGCGAGGAGAACTTCAACCAGTACTTCGCCAACGCGGGCACCGTCACCGACCCGGTGCAGAAGGCGCGGCTGGCCCGCTACGGCCTGTCCGGCACCGCCACGACCCGCAAGTGGGAGCGGTTCGACAAGCGGTTCGACGTGGCCCAGGAGCCCAACGAGCCGCACCGGTTCGGCTGGGTGATCGAGGTCGACCCGCTGGACCCGACCTCCACCCCGGTCAAGCACACCGCGCTGGGCCGCTTCAAGCACGAGGGCGCGAACGTCATCGTGGCCCGCGACGGCCGCGTGGTCGCCTACATGGGTGACGACGAGCGCTTCGACTACATGTACAAGTTCGTCTCCGACGAGCGGTACAAGCCGGGCAACAGCCGCCACGCCCGCGAGCACAACAAGAAGCTGCTGGACAAGGGCACCCTGTACGTCGCCAAGTTCACCGGCGACAGCCCGGTCGCGGAGATCGACGGCACCGGCAAGCTGCCCGCGGACGGCGAGTTCGACGGTTCGGGCCAGTGGATCCCGCTGGCGGCGGGCGACAAGTCCTTCGTCGAGGGCTTCACCGCCGAAGAGGTCTACATCTTCACCCGCCAGGCCGCGGACAAGGTCGGCGCCACGAAGATGGACCGCCCCGAGGACGTCGAGCCCAACCCGCGCAACCGCCGCATCTACGCCGCGCTCACCAACAACACCGACCGCGGCAAGGCCGGCAAGGAAGGCGCGACCGAGATCGCCCCGCGCGTCAACAACCGCCACGGCCACGTGCTGGAGATCGAGGAGAACCGCGGCGACAACACCGCGCTGACCTTCTCGTGGAAGCTGCTGCTGGTGTGCGGCGACCCGACCTCGGCGGACACCTACTTCGGCGGGTACGACAAGACCCAGGTCTCGCCGATCTCGTGCCCGGACAACGTGGCCTTCGACTCGCAGGGCAACCTGTGGATCTCCACCGACGGCAACGCCCTGAAGTCCAACGACGGCCTGTTCGCCGTGCCGGTGGAGGGCAAGTACCGGGGCCGGGTCAAGCAGTTCCTGACCGTGCCGAAGGGCGCGGAGACCTGCGGCCCGGTCGTGCAGGACGACTTCGTGCTGGTGTCCGTGCAGCACCCGGGCGAGATCGACGGCGCGTCGGCGAACAACCCGCTGTCCCACTGGCCCGACGGCGGCACCTCCCAGCCGCGCCCGGCCGTCGTGGTGACGTGGAAGAAGGACAAGGGCCGCATCTGCGGCTGACCCGGACGTGGACCCGGGCGGGTGACCCCCGCCCGGGCTCACGGCACGACCTAGGGTCGGGGCATGAGCGATCGACCCGTGGCACTGATCACCGGCGCGTCCCGAGGCATCGGACTCGCCGTCGCCCGCCGCCTGGCCGACACCCACGACCTGCTGCTCGGCGGCCGGGACGCCGACGCCCTCGCCGAGGCGGCGAAGACGGGCGGCACGCCGTGGCCGGTCGAACTGACCGACTCCGCCGCGCTCGCCGAAGCCGTGTCCGAACTGGACCGGCTCGACGTCCTGGTGCACAGCGCGGGCATCGCGGAACTCGGACCGCTGGCCGACGCCACCGCCGACACCTGGCGCCGCACCCTCGACGTCAACGTCGTCGCGGTCGCCGAGCTGACCCGGCTCGCCCTGCCGCTGCTGCGCGCCGCCCGCGGTCACGTGGTGCTGGTCAACTCCGGTGCCGGGCGGCAGGCGAACGCGAACTGGGGCGTGTACGCGGCGAGCAAGTTCGCCCTGCGCGCCTACGCCGACGTGCTGCGGGCCGAGGAGACCGACCTGCGGGTCACCACCGTCTACCCCGGCCGCACCGACACCGACATGCAGCGCGGGGTCCGCAGCCAGGAGGACGGCGAGTACCAGCCGAACCTGTACCTGCGGCCGGAGTCCGTCGCCGACGCCGTGCACGCGGCCGTGACGGCGGCGGACGACGCCCACGTCACCGAGATCGTCGTCCGCCCCCGACCGCGCTAGCTCCCGCCGGCGCTCAGCGCAGGCGCTTCGACACCGCCGCGACACCCGCCTGGGCCGCACGCCGGTCCACGCGGGTGGTCTCGCCGTCGGCCACGACCTGCTCGCCGGCCACCCACACGTCCTTGACCCGCCGCGTGCCCGACGCCCACACCAGGTTGGCCAGCACCTGGTCGTCCGGCGCGTCCAGGCCGGTCGCGAACGCCGGGTCGTCCACGTCCACGTGCACGACGTCGCCCCACCGCCCGGTCTCCAGCACGCCGATGTCGTCACGGCCCAGCGCCGCCGCACCACCCCGGGTGGCCAGCAGCAACGCGTCGGCCGCCCGCATGGCCGTGGCGTCCAGCGTCGTCACGCGGGACAGCAGGGCCGCCAGCCGTGCCTCCTCGAACAGGTCCAGGTCGTCGTTGGACGCGGGGCCGTCCGTGCCCAGGCCGACCTTGACGCCCGCGTCCAGGTACGACCGGACCGGCGCGATGCCCGACGCCAGCTTGGTGTTGGACCCCGGGCAGTGCGCCACGCCCACGCCGTGCCGGGCGTAGATCTCCACGTCCTCGGGCGACAGGTGCACCGAGTGCGCCGACAGCACCCGCCCGCCCAGCACCCCGTGCCGCTCCAGCAGCTTCGGCACGGACCCGAACGCCTTCCGCTGCTCGACGTCCTCCTCGGGCGACTCGGCCACGTGGATCTGCAACAACGCGCCCCGGTCCCGCGCGAGACCCGCGATCTCGCCGAGGGCCTCCGGCGCGATCAGGTACGCCGAGTGCGGCCCGTAGGACAGCTCGATCCGCTCGTGCGGCCCGAACCGCAGCCCGTCGGCGTCGATCCACCGGGTGATCTCGTCGGTCATCGGCCGCCACGGCAGGCCGGGCAGGTCCATGATCGCCGCGCCGAACACCACCCGCGACCCGGCGTCGAGCACGGCCTGGGTCAGCTCGGGGCCGTGGAAGTACATCTCGGAGCTGGTCGTCACGCCGTTGCGCAGCATCTCCACCGCGCCCAGCAGCATGCCCGCGCCGATGTCGGCCGGCGACATCTTCGCCTCGGCGGGCCACATGGCCTCGCGCAGCCAGCGCAGCAGCGGCAGGTCGCCGCCCAGGCCGCGCAGCACCACCATCGGGCTGTGCGCGTGCGTGTTGACCAGGCCGGGGATGAGGATGCCGGTCAGCCGGCGGACCTCGCCGTCGAACGCGGGCGCGTCGGCGGCCGGGCCGACGTGGGTGATGCGGCCGTCCACGACGTCGACCACCGCGTCCCGCAGGACGGAGCAGGACGGATCGCAGGGCAGGACCACGGGGGCGTGCAGGCGCAACGACATGGAGCCGATCCTGCCTCACTCGGCGATGGGCAGTGCCGCGCGGACCTCCCAGCCACCGGACGCCCCCGGCCCGGCCGAGAACGTGCCGCCCAGCAGCTCGACCCGCTCCCGCATCCCGACCAGCCCGAACCCGCCGGACCCGCCCACCGGCGCCGCCTTGGCCGCCCGCCCGTCGTCCGCCACGACCACGTGCACGACCCCGCCGTCCACGGCCACCGAGACGTCCACCCGGGTCACGTCCTCGGCGTGCTTGCGCGTGTTGGTCAGCGACTCCTGCACCAGCCGCAGCACCGACCGGCCCAGCGACGGCGGCACCCCCGACGGCAGGTCCAGCGACAACCGCACCGGCTGCCCGGACTGCGCCACCACTTGCCGCACGTCGTCGGCCAGGTCGCTGGTCGCCGCCGGGGAGGCGTCGGAGGTCTCCGCGCCGCGCAGGGTGCCGACCAGCCGGCGCATCGCCGTCAGGGCCTCGTTGCCGCTCTGCGCGATGATCGGCAGCACCTCCTGCGCCGCCGCGGGCACCGCCTGCGCGGCTTGGGCGTGCACGACGATCCCGGTCACGTAGTGCGCCACCACGTCGTGCAGCTCCCGCGCCAGCGCCATCCGCTCGGCGTGCTGCGCGGCGGCCACCTCGGCGCGCAGCGTCGTGGCCCGCTCGCGGTCTCGCGCCCGGAAGTACAGGCCGGTGCCGACCGACAGCACCAGCAGGATCGAGCCGGCCAGGACCTGCTGCCAGAACGTCGGCCCGGCGTAGTCGACGTCGGAGTAGTACCGCCGCCAGAACGACGGGCGCAGCGGCTGGGTGAACCCCACCGCGAGGACGAGTGCCACGACGCCGACGAGCACGCGCGGCAACGACGCCTGCCGCACCAGGATGGCGACCAGCGCCATCGTGGCCGCGCCCTCGGACAGCGTCACACCGGACACCAGCACGGCCGGCCCGGCGGTTTCGTCCACCACGTCCAGCACGACCGACGACGCGACCAGCGCCGTGGCGGCGGCCAGGGCCGCGTCGAACGGCCGGCGGGGGGACAGGACGGCCAGCGCGCCGACCACGACCGATCCGGGCAGTTGCCACCAGGACGTGTAGTCGCTCAGCGTCTCGCTGCCGGTGAAGAAGAGCAGCGCGCACGCCAGCGGCCACTGGCGCTTGGCCAGGGTGCGCCAGCCGAGGTGAGTGCTGTCCACGGAACGTCACCGTAGGTCCTCGAGTCCGCCGGCGCGTCCTCCTCCGGTCGTGGAGGCGTGTCATCCGCGGGACTGACCCGAACGCGTGGCGAAATACCCCGGTGGCCGATGTCGGATGACGTTTTCGGGGGTGACTCTGGAAGGGCAGTCGGGGAAGTGGAGGAACGACATGTTCACGGTTGTGGCGACGTGGGCGGGTGCGCTGCTGGGGCTGTTGGTGCTGGTCCTGATGGCGATCGCGGGCGTGCTGGTCGATTCGCAGCGCTGAGGAGCCGGCCCTCGCGGTGTGCCGGTGGAGCGGTTTCGCGGCGCTGCGGGGTCAGCCCTCGGCGTGCCGGCGGAGCAGTTCGGCGAGGCGGCTCGGGGAATGCGGCCGGGTGGTTTCCACGGGCGTGCCGGAAAAGCGCGCGGGGCCGCCGGTGCGGGCGCGGCGGGCGGCGGAGGGTTCGAGGCGGAACGCGGGGCGGTTGCCCGACGCCCGCTGCCGGGAGCGCAGCCAGGACAGGCGGTGCAGCGACTCGGCGTGGTGGTCGGTGATGGTGACCTGGGCCAGGTCGAACGAGTGCAGCACGGCCCGGTTGAGCTCGACGACGGCGCGGTCGCGCCACAGCGTGCGCTCGGCGGAGGTGTCCAGGCCCAGCGCCTGCGCGACGGCCCGCGCGGCGCCGTACGCGCCCTCGTCGGCGAGGCTGCGGGTGCCGACCTCGGAGCCGACGAACCAGGTGTTGAACGGGGCGGCGGGGTAGGTGACGCCGCCGATGCACAGCTTCATGTTGGTGATCAGCGGCACGGCGTGCCAGCGCAGGCCCAGCGAGCCGAACCAGGGCAGTTCGGGGTGTTCCAGGCACACCTCGTGCACCACGTCCGGCGGGATGGTGAACAGCTTCGGCCCCTCGTGCGCGGTCTCCACGACCAGCGGCAGCACGTCGAACCGGCCTGGCGTCTCCGGTGGCCGCCACCCCATGCCCTGGACGGCGTCGGTGAACGCGGTGTAGCGCCGGTCGCCGGTGCCGTCGCCGTAGCCCGCGTAGCGGACGAGCTGCTCGTTCCAGATGCACGGGCCGGGCGCGGTGGGGGTGTCCGGGGCGAACACGGTGACCAGCGGGCGGATCTCGCCGCCGTTGGTGGCCAGCCGGAGGTGCTCCACGCACTCGCCCGCGACGGCGGCGGCGTTGCGGTAGCCGCGCAGGTCGCGCACCTTGAGCCGGCGCCACGGGACGCCGCTGGTGCACCAGCCGCTGTCGCGCAGGGCGATGCGGGTGCCGTAGGACAGCTCGGCGGTGGTGTGC
The DNA here is from genome assembly GCF_003634995.1 of Saccharothrix variisporea. Lineage (GTDB taxonomy): Bacteria > Actinomycetota > Actinomycetes > Mycobacteriales > Pseudonocardiaceae > Actinosynnema > Actinosynnema variisporeum. The sequence goes on from NZ_RBXR01000001.1 coordinate 5,376,426, forward strand.
CGGTAGGTGCCGGTCTCGGCGATCTCGTCGCGGACCTCGGTCAGGCGGGGTCCGACGGGTCCGGCCTCGGGGTGGGCGATGTGGAACATGCGGAGGAAGCCCTCCGCCGCGTCGATGTCGAGCGTTATCGGTTCGTTGTCTACGACGGTCACGGGCGGCAACCGTAGTTGCGGAACGACGTCACCCGTCACTGCCAGACGGGGCACATCGGGTGATCAACAGGACCCACTCGATGGGGTGACGAAACGACGGGCTGTCGCCGCTTCGACCACTCGATGACGTGCCTTTATTACACGGTCAGGTGGTCTCGATCCGGTCGAACATCAGGTCGTGGCTGACCCGATCCTCCTCGACGGCCCGCTGCTCGAACTTCGTCACCGGCCGCCACTCCGGCCGCGGCGCCCACCCGTCGTACCGGTTGCGCAGCAGCGGCTCGGCGGAGCACACCTCGAGCATCTGCTCGGCGTAGTGCTCCCAGTCCGTCGCAAGGTGCAGGGTCCCGCCCGGTGCCAACCGCGTGGCCACCAGGTGCACGAACTCCGGCTGCACCAGCCGGCGCTTGTGGTGCTTCTTCTTGGGCCACGGGTCGGGGAAGAAGATCCGCACGCCGCTCAGCGTGCCGGGCTCGACGTGCTCGGTGAGCAGGTCCACGGCGTCGCCGCGCAGCACCCGCAGGTTGGTGGCGCCCAGCGCCTCGGCGCGCATCAGCAGCTGCGCCAGGCCGGGCTTGTAGACCTCGACGGCCACGTAGTTGAGCTCCGGCGCGGCGGCGACCAGCTGCGCCGTCGTCTCGCCCATGCCGGAGCCGATCTCCAGCAGGACGGGGGCGTCGCGCTCGAACCACGCGGCGAAGTCCACGGGACCGGCCGGGAGCGCCTTGACCTCGCGGCCCAAGCGCTCCCAGTGGCGGTCCCATGCGCGCTGCTGCCCGACGGTCATCCGTTCACCGCGTTGCACGTAGCTGACGACGGAACGGTGGTGCGGCGGGCGCTGGCTGGACGTCACAGGCGCACAGCCTATGCAGCGACCGGTTACGCGATGTTCTCCAGGTCCTCGATCTGCTCACGCAGCGCGGCCGGCGTGAACGCGATCGGATGCCGTTGACCGGGACCCCGGTGCGCCGGCAGCAGGTCCACCCAGCCGGGGTGCCGGTCGGTGAACTGCACGGTCGTGGGCTCGGCGGGCCCGTAGACGCCGCTCTCGGACGGCACGAACTCCCAGTAGCCGACCTCGCCCTCGGCGGCCCACGGCACGAACACCCAGCCCGGCCGGTTCGCCAGCAGGTCGGTGACCTCGTCCTCGACGGCGAAGCCCGCGGCCCGGGACGGCAGCTTGCCGCGGTCCAGGGCCCGCAGCCACCACGGGGCCGGGGCGTCGGCGCCCACGGCCCGGAACAGCGCCAGCACCTGCTGCTCGTCGGCCCGGTGGATCCAGGCTCTCCGGCCTTGCGCGGGGGTGGTCGCGATGCCGACGCCGCCCGCGGGTTCGACCGCGTGCGACCATTCCAGTGCCATCATCGGTTCGACGCGAAGGGCGTGGTCGCGTTGCCGTGGCAGCTTCGTCGACCCGGCTGCCGACGAGTCGGCGTTCAGGTCCGGATCAAGCACCGTCACGGGTTCACCTCCGGAGGGTTCCTTGACGGGGGGTATCGGAATTCGCGTGCGGACGGTCGCCGCCTCACGATTCCCTGCTTTCCATCTGACCGGGTTCAGCCCTTCCTGTCATGGTGCTGTGCGGGAGTTCACGGGCTCTTAACGAACCCCTTACTCCGATTGCCGGGCGGAACTCCGTTGAAACATCTCGGACATGGAATATCGTTGTGACATCGACCACAGGGAGAAATAGCGCGATGCTCGCTCGGGTGTTGCTCGGCGCGATCGCGCTGGCGCTGTGCGTCCCGGTGCCGGCCCAGGCGCAGTCGATCCGGGACCAGCAGTGGCACCTCGACGCGCTGGGCGTGCCCAAGGCCCACGAGCACTCGCGCGGCAAGGGCGTGGTGGTGGCCGTGGTCGACTCCGGCGTGGACGACACCGCCCCCGACCTGGCCGGCGGCGCGGTGGTGCCGGGCGCCGGCTTCGGGACCGCGGCCGGCACGACGGGCACCCGGGACACCGACGGCCACGGCACCGCGATGGCCGCCCTGATCGCCGGGCGCGGGGTGTCCGGCGGCGCGTTGGGGGTGGCGCCCGAGGCCACGATCCTGCCCGTCTCGGTCGGCGCGGACGGCGAGAAGTTCACCACCACCGCGGTCGCCGAGGGCATCACGTGGGCCGTCGACCACGGCGCCGACGTGGTCAACCTGTCCCTGACATCGGAGGCCACCCTCACGCCCGACCTGCTGCGCGCGGTCAACCACGCCTTCGACCACGACGTCGTGGTGGTGGCAGGCACCGGCAACGACGGCGTCGAGCACATCGGCGCGCCCGCCAACATCCGCGGCGTCCTGGCCGTCGCCGGCACCGAGCGGGACCTGGTGCCGTGGAGCGATTCCAACACCGGCCCGGAAACCGTGCTCGCCGCGCCCGCGAAGGGCATCGTGTCCGCCGTGCCGAAGTCCGTCGTGGACACCGGGTACGCCGAGATGGACGGCACGTCCGCCGCGACCGCCCTGGTGTCCGGGGCGGCGGCCCTGGTGCGCGCCGCGTACCCGGACATGAACGCGGCCAGCGTGGTGAACCGCCTGATCACGACCGCCACCGACGCCGACGTGCCGGGCCGCGACGACGTCACCGGCTTCGGCCAGGTGGACCCGTTCGCGGCGATCACCGCGGACGTCGCCGACGTGGCCCGCAACCCCCTCGCCCCGGCTCCGCGCACCACCGCGGCCCCCGTCCCGTCCTCCGCCACGCCGGTCCGGGAACGCGCGCTGAACGGACCCGCGTGGAGCGGCGGCGCCCGCGCCGGTGTGGTGCTCGGCGGGCTGCTGGCGATTCTCGTCGGCGTCACCGTCACGGGCCTGCTGTTGTCCCGCGTCCGCCGCCCGGTCTCGCCGCCGCTGCCGCCCCGGGCGGAAATTCCACCGCCCCCGGAAGAATTCTGGAATCGCACCCGGTGGTGAATTCCGTCGACCGGTCGGACTAGTCGTGGGCGTGGTACTCGACGGATTCCTTCGTCAGCTGGATGAACGCTTCCTCCAGCGACCCGCGCTGCGGGCTGAGCTCGTGCAGTGTGATCCCGTTCGACGCGGCCAACTCGCCGATGCGCGCCGGTTCCACCCCGTGGACGACGAGCGAGCCGTCCCCGTCGGTCACCCGCGCGTCGCCGGGCAGCAGCGCGCGCAGCCGGTCCAGCTGGGGTGAGCGGACCTTCACCGCGTCCTCGGTGGCGTCCTGGATGAACCGCTCGGTGCTGGTCTGCGCGATGAGCCGCCCGCGCCCGATGACGATCAGGTCCTGCGCCGTCTGCGCCATCTCCGACAGCAGGTGGCTGGACACGAACACGGTCCGGCCCTGGTCGGCCAGCCGGTGCATGAACTGCCGGATCCACTGGATGCCCTCGGGGTCCAGGCCGTTGACCGGCTCGTCGAACAGCAGCACCTTCGGGTCGCCCAGCAACGCGCCCGCGATGCCCAGCCGCTGCGCCATGCCCAGCGAGAACCCGCCCGCCCGGCGCTTCGCGACCTGGGTGAGCCCGACCAGTTCGAGCACCTCGTCCACGCGCCGCGCCGGGATGCCGTTGGACCGGGCCAGCCACAGCAGGTGCGCCCGCGCGGACCGGTTGGGGTGCACCCACTTCGCGTCCAGCAGCGCGCCGACGGTGCCCAGCGGTCGGTGCAGCTCGTGGTAGGTCTTGCCGTCGATGAGGACCTTGCCGCGGGTCGGGCGGTCCAACCCGAGGACCATCCGCATGGTCGTGGACTTGCCCGCGCCGTTGGGGCCGAGGAACCCGGTGACGCGACCCGGCGCGACGGTGAACGACAGGTCGTCCACGGCGACGGTCTTGCCGTAGTGCTTGGTGAGTCCGGTCGCTTCGATCATGACAGCTCCTGTCCGATCCGCTCGTGACCATCCTGGACGGCGGAAGCCCGGGTCACCTCCCCGAAAGGCGACCCGAGCTTCCCCCTCTCCCCCTTGTCCTCGCCCGGTCGGCCCCGATTCCGGCCGGACGTGGTCGAACGTCAGGCGTCCCGGCGCTTGGCGACCACCAGGGACACGATGAAGAACGCCAGCGCGATGGCCGCGAAGTAGGCGAAGGAGCCCCACGGCGACAGCTCACCGGGCACCGGCGGACCGGCGTCCTGCGGCAGGGCGCCCGCGCCGTCGGCGTCGCCCAGCACGAACTTGTTGGCCACGGTGAACGGCAGCCACTTCTGGATGTCGTCGCCGATCTTGGGGATCAGCGTGACCAGGTTCTCCACCAGCAGCGCGAACACCAGGATGATCGACACCGCGCCGGCGGTCTGGCGGACCAGCGTGCCCACGCCCAGCGCCAGCAGCGAGCCGGCCGCGTAGACCAGCGAGATGCCCAGCACGTGCCGCCAGTCGTTCGCGCTCTCCAGCGCGAGCCGCGAGTGGTCGGACAGGATCAGCCAGCTGATACCCCACGAGCCGAACCCGACGAGCACGCCGATCACCGCGGACAGCAGCGCCACCACGACACCCTTGGCGACCAGCGGCGAGATCCGGTCCGGCACCGCCTGGAACGTGGCCTTGATCGTCCCGAACCGGTACTCGGTGGTGATCGCCAGCGCGGCCATCACCATGACCACCATCAGGCCGAACTGGTGCATGAAAGCCGTCGCGACCACCGGCATCGCGCCCTCGGTGGAGTTGGCCGCGATGATCGCCGTGAACCCGATGGGCAGGGCCAGCGCGAGGAGTCCCGACCACCACGGCGAGCGGGTGGAGAACAGCTTGATCCGTTCAACTGCGAGGAGGGTCATGTCACTTTCCCGTCTCGGCCGCGTGGTACTCGACAGAATCACCGGTGAGCTGCATGAACGCCTCTTCCAGCGAACCCCGCTGGGGGCTGAGCTCGTGCAGCACCACGCCGGCGGACGCGGCGATGTCACCGATCTGGTCACTGGATGCACCCGACACGGTGAGCGCCCCGTCCTCGCCCTCGCGGACGGTGAACCCCTTGTCCAGCAGCATCGCGCCGAGCTTGTCGGCGTGCGGGCTGCGCACCCGCACCGTGTTCTCGGTCGAGCGCTCGACGAACTCCGTGGTGGACGACTGCGAGATGAGCTTGCCGCGGCCGATCACGACCAGGTCGGACGCGGTCAGCGCCATCTCCGACAGCAGGTGGCTGGACACCAGCACGGTGCGGCCCTCGGCGGCCAGGCCCTGCATGAACTGGCGGATCCAGAGGATGCCCTCCGGGTCCAGGCCGTTGACCGGCTCGTCGAACAGCAGCACCTTCGGGTCGCCCAGCAACGCGCCCGCGATCCCCAGCCGCTGCGACATGCCCAGCGAGAACCCGCCCGCGCGGCGCTTGGCGACCTTGGTCAGGCCGACCAGGTCCAGCACCTCGTCCACGCGCTGGGAGGGCAGGCCGTTGGACTTGGCCAGCCACTCCAGGTGGGCGCGGGCGGACCGGTTGGGGTGCACCCACTTGGCGTCCAGCAGGGCGCCGACGGTCCGAAGTGGACGGTCGAGCTGGGTGTAGGGCTTGCCGTCGATGAGCACCTTGCCGGAGGTCGGCCGGTCCAGGCCGAGGATCATCCGCATGGTGGTCGACTTGCCGGCGCCGTTGGGCCCGAGGAACCCGGTGACGCGACCCGGCGCGACGGTGAACGACAAGTCGTCCACCGCCACCGTGTTCCCGTAGCGCTTGGTGAGGCCGATCGCCTCGATCATGACTTCTCCCCTGGAGCGGCGGGCACATCCCCCGATCTCGGCGAGAACTCTGCCCGGTCCAGGGGTACGACCACATCGGTCTGTAGTTGACTCGTGGGTGCGACTTCAGTCTTATCGTGGCCGCTACCTCGGTTGCAGCAATCCGTGATCACCCTGAGTGCTGCCCTGAGTCGGCACCCCGTCGTCCTCGGGGACGGGTACCCCTACGGTGGGCCCATGGGTTACACCGACGCCCCCGATGGCTGGTGGCGCGAGTTCATCGCCGCCACCCCACCCCGCACCGCGAAGCTGGCGGTCGTGCGCAAGGACGGCGCACCCCACGTGTCCCCCGTCTGGGTGGACCTGGACGGCAGCACCGTCGTCTTCACCACCCACCTCGACTCGGTGAAGGGCCGAGCCCTCCTCCGCGACGGCCGGCTGTCCCTGTGCCTGGACGACGAGAACCCGCCGTTCCACTTCGTCACCATCTCGGGTCGGGCGGAGATCGTGGACGACCCCGAACAGGTCCGCTACTGGGCGGGCCGGATCGGCGGCCGGTACATGGGCGCGGCACGGGCGAACGAGTACGCGGAGCGCAACGGGGTGCCGAACGAGGTCGTCGTCCGGGTCCGGGAACCGAAGATCGTGGCCAAGGTCGCCATCGCGGATTAGGAGGCCCCGCAGGTCTTCCGGTGCGCGCGGGACATCGCACGCGTACCGCTGGGGCTGACGACCTACCGCTCCGGAGGTACGTCCGGTGACGGCAACGCGTCCTGCGATGCCAGCAGGGCCGCGACGCAGGCGGCGATCGCCGGGTGACCGCCCCCGCCCCGACGGTAGGCGATGGCGGTCCGGCGGCACACCTCCAACGGCACCAGCCGCACCCCCGCACACGGTTGCGCGGCACCCAGCTCCGGCACCAGCGCCACCCCCTGACCTGCCGCGACCAGCGCCAACACCGCCGTGAAGTCGTCCACGTGGTGCCGTACGCGCGGGGTGAAGCCGTGTGCCTCGCACACGCGGGTCGCCACGGTGTGGCACAGCGTCCCCGGTGTGCCGGCCACCCACGCCGCCTCCCGCGCGTCGGCCACCGGTGTCGGACCGGTCTCGAACGACGTGGGCACGGCCAGGAACACCGTCTCGTCCAGCAGGGGCACGGAGTCCAGCCCGGGGTCGGGCGCGACCGGCGCGATGTCGTAGTCGTGCACCAGCGCCACGTCCAGCCGGCCGTCGCGCAGCGCGTCGGGCATCTCGACCGGGTCCAGTTCGCTCACCATGAGGTCCAGCGCGGGGTGGTCGCGGGCCAGCGCCACCAGGGCGGCGGGCAGCAGCGTCCGCACGGCCGTGGGGAACGCGCCGATCCGGACGGTCCCGGACACGCCTGCGCGGGCCGCCGACAGCGTCGCCGACGCCGTCTCCAGGGTCGCCAGGATGGTCTCGGTGTGGCGGACCAGCTCCGTGCCGGCCGGGGTGAGCGTCACCCGGCGGCCGGTGTGCTCCAGCAGGGGCACGCCCGCTTCGCGTTGCAGCGCCGCCAATTGCTGGGAGACTGCGGAGGGTGTGTAGGCATGAGCTTGAGCGACCGCCGCGATCGTGCCCAGGTGGGCGAGGTCGCGGAGCAGGCGCAGGCGGCGGACGTCGAGCATCAGGTGAGCTTACGTTTTCGTTGAGGAACGCGAACTGGTGCTACACGGTCACCGGCCGCATCCTGATGCCATGCTGACCGGTCTGTTCGTCCCGCTGATCACCCCGTTCGACCGCGAGGACCGCGTGGCCCTCGACGCCCTGGAGGCCCTGGCCGACCAGGTGCTCGCGGACGGGGCGACGGGCCTGGTGGCCCTGGGCACGACCGGCGAGCCCGGCGCCCTGACCCCCGCCGAGCAGCGGGCCGTGCTCAACCTCACCGCCCGCGTGTGCCACGAGCGCGGTGCCCAGCTCCTGATCGGCGCGAACACGCCCGAGGCCCTGCGCGACGCCGCCGGCCGGGGCGCGACCGCCGCGCTGACCCTCGTGCCGCCGTTCCTGCGGCCGGGCGAGGAGGGCGTGGTCGCCTACTTCACCAAGGTCGCCGCCGAGAGCCCGGTGCCGCTGGTGGTCTACGACATCCCCTACCGCACCGGCCAGCACCTGTCGGCCGCCACCCTGCGCCGGCTCGCCGCGCTGCCGAACGTGATCGGCGTCAAGCACGCCCCCGGCGGCGTCACCGACGACACCGTGGACCTGCTGGCCGACCCGCCCGCCGGCTTCGCGGTCCTGGGCGGCGAGGACGCGTTCCTCTCACCGGTGCTCGCCCTCGGCGGCCACGGCGGCATCCTGGCCTCCGCGCACGTCGCCACCGCTCGGTTCGTCGAGCTGATCCAGGCGTGGGAGAAGGGCGACACGACCACCATCCGCGCGTTGACCGGCCCGTTGAGCGCGTTGTCGCGGGCGTTGTTCGCCGAGCCGAACCCGACCGTGGTCAAGGGCGTGCTGCACGCGGAGGGGCGCATCCCCACCGCCGAGGTCCGGCTGCCACTGCTGCCCGCGAGCCCGGCGCACGTCGAGGAGGCCATGCGCCGCGCTACCGCCCTGAGCTGACCGCGCACCGCCCCGGGCGGCGGTCCCGATGGGGAGACCTTCCGGCGGGGCTGAGGCTCAGGCGGCGAACCACTGGTCCAGGACGGCTGCCGCGCCGTCCTCCAGCACGGTCCCGGTCACGGCGTCCGCGACCTCTTGCACGGTCGCCGGCGCCTGGCCCATCGCCACGCCGTGCGCGGCCCAGCGGAGCATTTCCACGTCGTTGTGCCCGTCGCCGATGGCCAGCGTGTCGGACTCCGCGACGCCCAGCCGCACGCGCAGCTCCTCCAGTGCCGAGCCCTTGCTGACGCCCGAAGGGGCGACGGTCACCCACGGGTCGTCGTGGTCGACGTACCAGGTGATGCCGTCCAGTTCGGTGCCGGCCAGGCGCAGTGCCACCTCCTCCGGCGTGTGGTCGTTCCACCGCATGACCAGCCGGGACGTGGGTTCGGCGGTCAGGCCGGCGAAGTCGACCTCGCGCAGTTCGCCCCACAGGTAGCCGGTCGGGAACCGGCCCATCGCGAGGTTGCCCTCGCCGGTCACCTCGGCGGCGAACACCGCGCCGGGGAACAGGTCCATCAGCAGTTCGACGGCGGGGGCCGGGTCGAAGTCGATCTTGCGCAGCACCGTGCGGGACGTCGTGTCCCACCACACCGCGCCGTTGGAGCAGATCGCGACCGTGCCGCGCAGGTCGAGGTCCTCGACGACGGGGCGGGTGCCGATGAGGCTGCGGCCGGTGGACAGGACCACGTGGGAGCCGTGGTCCACGGCCCGGTGGATCGCCGCGCGCACGGCCGGGGCGATCTCCTCCGTGCCCACGCGGGTGATGGTGCCGTCGATGTCCAGGGCGATGAGGCTGGGTCTCCAGGTCACTGGGGAAACCCTAATGGACGCCATTAATGAACCGTGGTTCAATAATGGCGTGCCACGACCGCAGACCATCACCGACGAACGGCTGCTCACCGCCACCGGGACCGTCATCGGCCGCAAAGGACCGGGGTTCACCATCGCCGACGTGGCCAAGGAGGCCGGGGTGTCGGTCGGCACGGTCGCGCAGCGGTTCGGGTCCAAGAGCGGCCTGCTCCAGGCGCTGACCAGGCAGGCCATCGCGGACGTCGAGCGGCGCATGCGCGAGGCCGCCGCCGGGCACGAGCCCGTGGACGGGCTGCGGCGGGCGCTGCTGACGTGGTTCGAGGGCATGACCGACCCGGTCGAGGCGGGCAACCACCTGGCGCAGCTCGGCGTGGACCTGATCGACCCGGAGCTGCGGGCGCTGCTCGCCGAGCACTACGCGGCGACCGAGCGCACGGTGCTCGACCTGGTGCGCGCCGCGGACCTGCCGCACGCGCCCGGTCCGGAACGGGCGGCGCGGGTGCTCACGGTGGTGGTCTACGGGGTCTCGATGGACTGGTCGGTCCGGCCGCGCGGCGCGCTGGCCGACCGGCTGGCCGAGGACGTGGACGCGGTGCTGGACGCGTGGAAGGGGAGATGAATGTCGTTGGAGGGCAAGGTCGCGGCGGTCACGGGGGCGACGCGCGGCGCGGGTCGGGCCATCGCGGTGGAACTGGGGGCGAAGGGCGCGACGGTGTTCGTCGGCGGGCGGTCCACGCGGGCCGGCCGGTCGCCCATCGGGCGGGACGAGACGATCGAGGAGACCGCCGAGCTGGTCACCGCGGCGGGCGGCCGGGGCATCCCGGTGCGCTGCGACTTCACGGTGGTCGAGGACGTGGACGCCTTCCGCGACCGCATCGAGTCCGAAGTGGACGGACAACTCGACGTCCTGGTCGACGACGTGTGGGGCGGTGAGCACGCCGTCGAGTTCAAGCCGTTCTGGGAGGTGGACCTGGAGAAGCAGCTCGGCATGTGGCACAACGGCGTGCGCGCGCACCTGGTCGCGCTGCACCGGCTGGTGCCGCTGGTGATCCGCAAGCCGGGCGGCCTGGTCGTCGAGGTCACCGACGGGGACGACGACGAGTACTACTCCGGCATGCTGGCCTACGACTCGGTGAAGATCGCCGTCCGGCGGATGGGTCGCGTGCTGGCCAAGGACATCGGCAAGCACGGCGCCACCTCGGTCGCCGTCACACCGGGGTTCCTGCGCTCGGAGGAGATGCTGGCGCACCTCGGCGTCACCGAGGACAACTGGCGGGACGCGGTGGCCGGTGACCCCCACTTCGCGATGTCCGAGACCCCGCACTACGTCGGCCGGGCGATCGCCGCGCTGGCCGCCGACCCGGACCGCCACCGGTTCACCGGACAGGCGCTCGCGTCCTGGACCCTCATGCGCGAGTACGGGTTCACCGACCTCGACGGCACCCAGCCGGACTGGGGGCGCTGGTTCGACGACGTGGTCAAGCCGGGCTTGGACCCCGCGACCGTCGACGCCTCGAAGTACCGCTGACCTGCGGTGGAGGCACCTTAGGGGTGCAGCACGGCCCCTATTGGCTGAACCACCGCGTTCCGCGGGTCCGTACGGCTCAGCAGGTCACGAAGGGAGAACCTGATGAGCCGCAGGATGCCAGACCAAGGCCGCGCTCGGCGGTGGACCATCGCGGCGGGACTCGTCGCGGTGGTCGCCGCCGGCGCGGGCACCGCGCTCGCCGTCACCGGCGGCGGGTCGGCGCGGGCCGTGTGCCAGGGCCAGGCGTTGACGTTCTCCGCCGAGGGCGGTGCGCCCGGGATCACGAGCAACCAGTTCCCGGCCGGCACCCGGCTCCGCGTCACCAACCTCGACAACGGCAAGTCCGCGACCCTGCCGGTGGTGGGCGTGTCGGGCAGTTGCGCGCTGTTGAACAACGCGGCCATGGAGCAGCTCCGCGAGCCCGGCAAGAACCTGATCCGCCGCAACACCGTCGAGGTCGTCTCCAACGGGAACGCGAGCAGTCCCACGACCACCAAGGCCCAAGCCGCGAGCGGTCGTCAGGTGTGCACCGGCAGCACGGTCACCCTGTCCGGGGACGGCGGCGCGCCGGGCGCCACCAGCAACCAGTTCCCGGTCGGCACCCAGCTCAAGATCACCAACCTGGACAACGGCAAGTCCACCACGGTCCCGGTCGTCGGCCCCTCGGGCAGCTGCGCCCTGCTGAACAACGCCGCCTTCGAGCAGGTCCGCGAGCCCGGCAAGTTCCTCATCCGCCGGGCGCTCGTCGAGCGGGTGTGACGGCGGCGTCCGGCCCGGTCAGACGTCGCCGGGCCGGACCAGCCCGGTCTCGTAGGCCAGCACCACGGCCTGCACCCGGTCCCGCAGGTCCAGCTTCGCCAGGATGCGCCCCACGTGCGTCTTCACCGTCGCCTCGGACAGGAACAGCTTGCGCGCGATCTCGGTGTTGGACAGGCCCTTGGCGATGAGCACCAGCACCTCCCGCTCGCGCTCGGTCAGCACCTCCAGCACCGACGCGTCCCGCAGCTCGCCGCCGCCCTCGCCGAGGAACCGGCTCAGCAGCCGCTTGGTCACCGAGGGCGAGACGACCGCGTCCCCGGAGGCCACCGCCCGCAGCGCCGACACCAGGTCGCCGGGCGGGGTGTCCTTGAGCAGGAAGCCGGAAGCGCCGTTGCGCAGCGCCGACAACGCGTACTCGTCCATGTCGAAGGTGGTCATGACCAGCACCTTCCCGGTGCCCGCCTCGGTGATCCGCTTGGTCGCCTCGACCCCGTCCAGCACCGGCATCCGCACGTCCATCAGCACCACGTCCGGCTTCAGCGAGGCCGCCAGGTGCACGGCGTCGAGACCGTCGCCGGCCTCGCCCACCACGTCGATGTCCTCCTGTGCGCCGAGCACCATGCGAAAGCCCATCCGCATGAGTTCCTGGTCGTCCACAAGCAGTACTCGGATCACGTCCCCCACCCTATGACGGCACCACCGGCAGCACGGCTCGGACGCGCCAGCCACCGCCGGGGTTCGGACCGGCCTCCAACGTGCCACCCAGCACGCCGGCCCGCTCCCGCATGCCGATCAACCCGTTGCCGCCGGACACCGCGACCAGGTCGTGCGGCGTGCCGAACCCGTCGTCCACGACCTCCAGCGCCACGTGCTCGCCCGCGCGGGCGATCCGCACGACGGCCGACGCGCCGGTGCCGGCGTGCTTGAGCGTGTTGGTCAGCGCCTCCTGCACGATCCGGTACAGGCCGAGGCCGAGGCCGGCGGGCAGGTCGCCCAGGTCGCCGGAGGTCTCCAGCCGCACCGGCAGCCCGGCCGCGCGCAGGTTCTCGGCGAGGTCGGCGAGGTCGGCGGCACCGGGCTGCGGTGCCCACTGCGTGCCCGACTGGTCCTCCTGCCGCAGCACGCCCAGCAGCCGGCGCAGCTCGGTCAGCGCCTGCCGGCCGGTCTCGGCGATGGTCCGCACGGCGGCCTCGGCCAGCTCGGGCTGCGACTTGATCGCGTAGCCGGCCCCGTCCGCCTGGACGACCATCACGGACACCGCGTGCGCCACCACGTCGTGCAGCTCCCGCGCGATCCGCGACCGCTCCTCGCCCACCGCGATCCGCGCCTGCTGGTCCCGCTCGGTCTCCAGCAGCTTGAGCCGCTGCTCCAGTTCCCGCTGGTAGGCGCGGCGGGCCCCGACGAACTCGCCGAGCGCCCAGCTGAACCCGAAGATCACGACGATCAGGAAGACCAGGAACACGGCCTCGGCCACGGGACCGACCCGCACCACCGCCCACACGACCGTGCCCAGCGCCAGCCACCCGGCGTAGAGCAGCGCCGGTTTGCGCCCGACGAACGCCACCATCGTGTACAGCGCGACCGCCAGCGCGAAGTCCGCGGGCCGCACGGCGAGACCGGTGGCGAGGTCGCCGTGGGTGATCAGCTGGATGACCCCGCCGCCGAGGATCGTGTAGCTGGAGCCGACCGGGTACTTGCGCCGGAACGCCACGGGCAGGACCAGCAGCAGCCCGACGAAGAACAACGTGGGCGGCGACACGACGTCGCTGTAGGAGACCATCGCGCCGAGGTCGAACAACAGCAGCAGCCCGGCGATCAGGGAGTCCCCGAACACCGGGTGAGCACGCATCCACAGGCTCAGCCGCCGCACGCCACCAGCGTAGGGAGAGGTCAGACCGAACGCGTCGCGCCACGGTCTGACCTCTGGCTAATCCTCAGGGCTGAGGTGGGCGGCCGCGACTCCGTCGCGGACTCGCCTCAGCGCGTGGTCTTGATCTGCCTCGGGTCGACCTGCGTCGGGTCCACCCGGGTGGTGTCCAACGGCTGACCCCGCGTGGTGTCGACCGGCGGGACGGGCTCGACCCGCACCGCCTGCGACGGCACGTTGTGCTCCCGCTCGTACTGGCGGTGCTCCTCGGCCATCTCGTCGGCCAGCTGCTGCTGGAGCTGCCGGTCGCGGATGCGGCCCAGGATCATCATCGTCACCGCGTGCACCAGCGCCAGCAGCAGGAGCACGACGCCGAGCTTGACGACGACGTCCTTGACCGGGTCGCCGGTGTTCACGGTGATGATCGACACCAGTGCCAGCAGGCCCAGCACCACGAGGTGGAACAGCACCGTGGCGAGAGCCGTCATGGACCGGGCCGCTTCCGGGTCGCCGTACGCCCGGTTCATGTAGGCCCGGCCGCTGCGGTAGATCAGCTGGCCGTCGATCAGCACCAGAACCACGCCGAGCAGCAGGAAGACCGCATAACCCTGTTCCATGACGTGACCTCCCTCTTCGCCGTTGGCAATACCCAGACCCGCCCGTTCGGAAACCGGACCGCTACCCCGCGTGGCACGATCTCCGTCGTGACAGCGCAGGCGCAGCAGCTCGCCGGTCCGCTCTCGGCGGCCGTGGCGAACCTGTGCGTGCGGCTGCAACCGCAGGTGTCGCCGACCACCGCCGCCGGGTTCCGGGAGGTGCTGCGCCGGTTGTCCGCGCCGTTGCAGGTGGCGGTGGCGGGGCGGATCAAGTCGGGCAAGTCGACGTTGGTCAACGCGCTGATCGGCCGCCGGGTCGCGCCGACCGACGTGGGCGAGTGCACGCGGCTGGTCACCCGGTTCCAGTACGGGACGGTGGACCGCGTCGAGGTGGTGTTCGTCGACGGCCGCAAGCAGGTGCTGCCCTTCGACTCGAACGGCGGCATCCCGGCGGACCTCGGCGTGGACGTCGAGAAGGTGTCCCACATCGAGGCGTACCTGACCAACGCGGTGCTGCGGGACCTGACCGTGATCGACACCCCGGGCCTGGGGTCGCTGGACGCGGCGTCGGTCGCCCGCACGGAGGCGTTGCTGGGCGGCGAGCTGGACCCGGTGTCGCGCAACGCGGTCGCCGGCGCGGAGGCCGTGCTCTACGTCGTCACGCAGGGCGTGCGGCAGGACGACCAGCAGGCGCTGGCCGCGTTCACCGCCGCGACCGCGAGCCGCGAGGCCGGCCCGGTGAACGCGATCGCGGTGCTGAACAAGGCGGACACCATCGCGGCGGAGACCGTCGAGGGTGCGGACGGCGACACGTGGAAGGCGGCCGTGCTGCTGGCCGAGCGCCAGGCGCACACGCTCAAACCGCGGGTCGCGGACGTGCTGCCGGTGATCGGCCTGGTCGCCGAGTCGGCCGAGACCGGCGGCTTCACCTCGGCGGACGCCGACGCGCTGCGCAAGCTGGCCGAGCTGGACGAGGCGACCCGCGAGACCATGCTGATCTCGGCGGACCTGTTCGTGAGCTGGGAGTGCGACGTGCCGGTGGGCGTGCGCACCCGGTTGCTGGAGAAGCTGGACCTGTACGGCATCCGCTGCGCGCTCCAAGCCCTGGACGCCGAGCCCGCGATCACCGCCGGCGCGCTGCGGCGCAAGCTGCTCGACGCGTCCGGCCTGGCCGGGGTGCGTGGGAAACTCAACGCGGTGTTCCGGTCGCGCGCCGACGGGATCAAGGCCGCCGCCGCGCTCGCGTCGGTGACGGCGCTGGCCGCCGCGTCCGGCGACCCCGGCGAGCGACAGCGCGTGCACGACGCCATCGAGGTGCTGCTGGCCAAGCCCGAGGCGCACCAGCTGCGGCTGCTGGAGGCGTTGACGCTGGTCGCGTCCGGCGCGGTGGCGCTGCCCGCCGACCTGGCCGACGAGGTGCTGCGGTTCGGCACGTCACCCGACCCGGCCGAGCAGCTGGGCCTGCCCGGCCGCCCACCGCACGAACTGGTCGCGTACGCGCTGGAGCGCGCGGGCTGGTGGCGGTCCTTCGCGTCGTTCGGGGCCACGCCGGCGCAGAGCCGGGTCGCGCACGTGGTGCACCGGGCGTACTTCCTGATCTGGCAACAACTCCGGGGGCGGCGATGACGGGCGGAACGGAACCGGACGCGGTCGCGTCCGAGCCGGGTGTGGAGACGACCATCGCCGGTGAGCTGCTCGACCAGGCGCTGGCCGAGCGGCGCGCCCTGGTGCAGCTCTGCCTGTACGCGCTGGACCGGGCCCGGTCCTCGGGCGTGGTGGAACGCATCGAGGAGGGCCTCGCGGGCATCGGCGTGACCGCGGTGCGACCCGACGGCGAGCGGTTCGACCCGTCCCGGCACGAGGCGGGCGGCACGGTGCCGACCGACGACGCGACGCTGGACGGCGTGGTGGCGGAGACCGAGGTGGTCGGGTTCACCGACCGCGGTCGCACCCTGCGCGCGCCGATCGTCACGGTCTACACGGCCCGATGAGCACGCTCCCGCAGACCGTCCGGCAGACCCGCGAGCGGCTGACCGCGCTGGTGCGCTCGATCGACCCGTCGGCGGCGTCGTTCGTGGAGACCCGGCGCGGCGGTCCGGCGTCGGTGGTGGTCGTCGGCGAGACCAACCGGGGCAAGTCGTCGCTGGTCAACGCGTTGCTGGCGTCGCCGGGCCTGTCGCCGGTGGACGCCGAGGTGGCGACGGCGGCGTACCTGGTGTTCCGGCACGGCGAGCAGTTCGCCGCCCGCGCCTGCTACGCGGGGTCGATGTCGCCGGTGCCGTTCGAGCGGGCGGAGCTGGTGAACTGGGTGTCGGCGGCGCACGAGCTGCCGGCGGGCATGCTGCCGCCCCGGTACGTGGAGGTCGAGGCCCCGATCCCGCTCCTGGAGCGACTGTCCGTTGTGGACACCCCGGGTGTCGGCGGGCTGGAGTCCGTGCACGGCGAGCTGGCGGCCGAGGCGGCGGCGTCCGCGACCGCGCTGCTGTTCGTGGTCGACGCGTCCGCCCCCTTCACGCGCGGCGAGCTGGAGTTCCTGCGCACGGTCGGCGAGCGCGTGGAGACGGTGGTGTTCGCGCTGACCAAGGTGGACCAGTTCCGCGGCTGGCGGACCGTGCTGGAGGCGGACCAGGCGCTGCTGGCCGAGCACGCGCCCCGGTTCGCGGGCGCGGTGTTCCACCCGGTGTCCTCGCGGATGTTCGAGCTGGCCGCGAAGGCGCCCAACCCGGACGCGGCGGCGATGCTGCGCGAGCGGTCCGGCGTGGGCGAGTTGCAGGCGGCGTTGCAGGAACTGGTGGTCGGCCGGGCGGCGATGCTCGGCGAGGCGAACTCGTTGCGCGCCCTGGCGACCGTGCTGGACGAGCTGGTGGCGCGGGCGGAGGCGGACCGGCGGGCGCTGTCGTCGGGCGAGGAGGAGGCCGAGGCGCTGCGCGCGCGGCGCGACGAGCTGAACTCCCAGCGCCGGTCGTCCACGCGGAGCTGGCAGGTCAAGCTGCGCGGCGAGGTGCAGCGGGCGCGCGTGGAGGGCAGCCACGAGGTCAGCCGGCAGATGCGGGACGTCCAGACGTGGTTCCGCACGGCGATCGACGCGGCGGACCGCGACCAGCTGGCGGGGTTGCCGCAGCAGGTGGACGCGGCGCTGCAGGTGGTGTCGGGTCGGATCAGCGCGGGCCTGGCCCAGCGGTTGCAGCGGGTCGCCGACGCCGCCCTGGCGGACCTGTTCGCGCCCGACGAGCTGGCGGTGATCCGCGGCCAGTTCGCGCGCGGCGCCACCCCGCCGGTCGTGCTGCGCCCGCCGGACAAGCGCGCGCCGACCGCCGAGGACAAGCTGCTGGTGTTCATGGGGGTGACCGGTGGCCTGGGTGCGGGCCGCCTGGCCGCGCTGCCGCTGGCCGGGCTCGGGGTCGCCGCGCTGAACCCGATCGTGCTGCCGGTGACCATCGTGCTGGGTCTGGGCGCGGGCTGGTGGATGGCCCGCACGCGCAAGCACGCGGCGGACAAGCAACACCTCAAGCAGTGGCTGTCCGACGCCATCGCCGACGCGCGGTCCACTGTGGACCAGCTGGTGGCCGAGCAGCTGATCGAGGCCGAGCAGGCGCTGTCGCTGGCGCTGGACGACGCCCTGGGCAAGCGCGTGGACGCCATCGAGGCGGAGCTGCGCGAGGTCGACAAGGCCCTGCGCATGGAGGCCGGTGAACGCTCCAAGGCGCTCGCGGCGGCGACCCGGCAGGTGACCGAGTTGAGGGCCGGACGGGCGAAGGTGGACGACCTCCTGTCCCGCATCCGGGCGTTGCGCGACCGCGTCTGAGACGTATCGTGAGTGCCTGGAAAAGGCATAACGAGCGCTGTTCGAATTGGTTGCGGGCAGTCACCCGAACGGATGAAGATCGACAACGTTTGCGCTGGTAGACTCATTATTGCCGGATAAACTTAATTCGGTGTTACTTTCCTCGCCCGGTGCCGGGTGGCCTAATCGGCGAACCACTTAACGGCCGATACACGATTACGACATACCCGTTCACCTGTGGTTGATTCGATTTGCCGTGAATCCATTTCCGGCGACGACCGCGCGGGGGCAACGGTGAGGGTGAACAGGGACCAGGTGGTGGCGGCGAGCCTGGTGGGCACGGTCGTGGTGGTGCTCGGCTACGCGTCGGGACTGGGCCGCGTGCCGACCCCGGCGGCCACGCAGCAGGAGGCGCGGCAGGCGGTCGTCCCGGAGCACACGACCACCACCACGACCCCGCCGGTGGTCCACATAGGACAGCCGCTGCCGCAGAACCCGCCCCGCGCGGTGGCCCCGGTGACCCACCCCGAGACCACCCACCCGAGCCCGGTGCACCCGACGCCGACCCACCCGGAGCCGAGCCCGACCACGCCCACCACCCCACCGTCCACGACCCCGCCGCGGTGCGACACCGACGCGATCGCCGCGTTGCTCAGGCAGTTGGGCGCGCTGGTCGGCGACCTGCCCGTGGTGAGCGACCTCGCGCACCTGACCGATCTCGCGCACCTCACGGACACCCTCCCGCTCGGCGGGGTGCTGTCGGGTGTGCTGGGCGGCGTGGTGGGCGGCCTCCCGTTCGGCGGTGCCCTGCCCACCGCCGTGCCGACCCTGCCCACCGTCGTCACCACCACCGACAACCCGCAGCTCAACGGCCTCCTCGGCGGCTGCGGCCTGCTCGTCCAGCCAGACGGCCGGGTCCTCGGAGTGGTGAGCAACCCGTGAACCTCGCACTCGCCGTCGACCCCGCCCGCTCGTGGCTCACCCTCGCCCGCCTGGTCGACTACACCGGCACGGTCCTCTTCCTCGGCGGCACGGCGTTCCTGGCCTTCCTCTGGCCGGACGGCGCGGGGGAGCGCCGGCCCAAGCGGCTGCTCGTCGTGGCCTGGCTGCTGGGCGCGGTGGGCACGGTCGCGGGCCTGGTGCTGACCGCCGCGTGGATCGCCCGCACCGCACCGCAGGACGTCACCACCGGCACGGTCCGAGCGGTGCTGGACATCCCGTTCGGCCGCGCCTGGACGGCCCGCGCCCTGCTGTGGGTGCTCGCCGGCGTGGTCCTGGTCGACCTCCTGCGCCGGGGTCGTGCCGCCGCCACCTCCCTGCCGTGGCGGGTCGGCGCGGGCGCGATCGCGTTCGGCGTCCTGCGCACCAGCGGGATGACCGGGCACGCGCCCGACCTCGGCTGGTGGGCGCAGGCGGCGGTCCTCGTGCACCTGGTCGCGGTGAGCCTGTGGGTGGGCGGCCTGGCCGTGCTGCTGACCGGCGTGCTGCCCGGCCGCGACCCCGACACCCTGCGCCGGGTCGTGCCGCGGTACTCGACGCTCGCCCTCGGCTCGGTCACCGTGCTGACCGCCGCCGGCGCCCTGCTCGCCTGGCGCCTCAACGGTTTCCAGGTGGCCACCGACTACGCCCGGATCCTGGTGGTCAAGCTGTCCCTGTTCGGCGTCCTGCTCGCCGCGGGGCTGTTCAGCAAGAGGTGGGTGGACCGCCGACTGGCCACCGCCACCACCGTCGCGCCCTTCGCCCGCTCGGTCGCCCTGGAGACCGTGCTCGCGATCGCCGTCCTCGGCGCGGCGGCCTTCCTCGTCACCGCCAGTCCCGGCCGGTGATCCCTGCGAGAACTGAGGAGTCCACTGTGGACGAAGAGAACAACCGGCGGGGCGGGAGGTTCGCACTCGTGCTCGCCGCGCTCGGCATCGCGGGCGCGGTGTTCAGCCTCGCCGCCGCGGGCTCGACGCCCGCCGCGCCCGAGACCGAGCAGGTGGGCCTCGCCGCGCAGGCCGAGCACGCGGCCGAGGCGCAGCCCGCCGCGACCGCCGCCCACCAGGTGAACATCGTGGGCTACGCGTACAGCCCCGCGAACATCACCGTGAACGTCGGCGACACGGTCACCTGGACCAACCAGGACACCGCGCCGCACAACGTGGTGGTCACCTCCGGCCCGGAGAAGTTCACCTCGCCGACCCTGCAGAAGGGCCAGTCCTACACCTTCACCTTCACCAAGGCCGGCTCCTACCAGTACTACTGCTCGGTCCACCCGGACATGAAGGCGAGCGTCACCGTCGCCGGCACCACTCCCACGACGACGACCGCGCCGCCGACCACGGGGCACCCGACGACCCACCCGACCCCGACCACCACCGCACCGCCGACCACCGCGCCGCCCGCGGACTGCGTGCCCAAGGAGTCCCTGGCCCCGCTGCTCGCGCACATCAAGGCCGCGCACCTGGAGACCTCGCCCCTCCAGCAGGTCAACGACGCCTTGGCGTTCGACAACTACGTCAAGCAGCACACCGTGCTGTTGGGCCAGGTGCTCGACCCGCTGTTGGCGAGCAACGTGCAGGGCGAGGTGCTCGAACCGTTCATCGCCCACGTCAAGGCCGCGCACCTGGAGACGTCCCCGCTGCAGCAGGTGAACGACGCGCTGGCGTTCGACAACTACGTCAAGCAGCACACCGTGCTCCTGGAGCAGATGCTCACCCCGCTGCTGGAGCAGGCGACCTGCTGACCGCGTCGCGACCCGGCCAACGCCGTCCGGGTCGCCCCGTCCCCACCGGAGAACCCGCCATGCTCGCGAGGACAGCCCTGCTCGTCACCCTGCTCC
The DNA here is from genome assembly GCF_003634995.1 of Saccharothrix variisporea. GTDB lineage: Bacteria > Actinomycetota > Actinomycetes > Mycobacteriales > Pseudonocardiaceae > Actinosynnema > Actinosynnema variisporeum. The sequence continues at coordinate 5,396,987 of NZ_RBXR01000001.1, forward strand.
TGTGCTTCGTCGCGCCGCCCGCGCACGCCGAGGACCACGCCGTCCCCATCCGCCAGTACGCCTACCAGCCCGGGTCGATGACCGTCCACGTCGGCGACGCGGTGACGTGGACCAACGAGGACCAGGCCGCGCACGACGTCGTCACGTCCGCCGGCCCCGCCGCATTCCAGTCGCCGCTGCTCGCGCAGGGCCAGTCCTGGACCTTCACCTTCACCGTTCCCGGCACGTACTCCTACTACTGCTCGGTCCACCCCGACATGCGCGCGGAGATCACCGTCCTGCCCCACGAGACCCCGCAACCCGCGCCGCAACCGGTGGCGGAAGCACCCCAGCAAGCCGCCGAAGTGCCGCAGCAGCCCCAGGTTTCGTCACCGGCCGTAGTCACCACAACCCCGCCCGTCACGACCACGGTCACGCAGGCGGCGCCCACCCCCGCGCCCTCCGGCCTGAACCCGATGCTCCTGCTCGCGGGGCTCGTCGCGGCCGTGACGACGTTCTGCCTGCTCCTCATCGGTTCACGTCCCGACAAAGGGTGATGCGGGTTCCGCAGCGGAACCGAACAGGCATAACGTGAGTCCTACCGGTACTTGTGCGGCAGCAGGAGGGTGGGATCGGGGTGTACGTCGACGAGACAGGTGCTTCGGACGGCGAGCTCAAGGTCACCGTCGAGGACGAGGAGTACACCGCCGAGGCGACCTACGACCTCAACGACGACGGCGTGGACGAGAGCGCGGTGGTCGAGACCGACGACGGCGGGCACCTCGCGTTCAGCGACACCGATGGTGACGGCGACGCGGACCTGATGAGCACGTTCGACAAGGACGGCGAACTGGTCGGCCAGGCCAGGTTCGACGAGCGCTCCGGCGAGTGGATCGCGGTCGAGCCGTCCGACGACCACACCAAGCAGACCAACCAGAACGCGGGCAAGTCCATCGTCGTGGACGTCGAGGGCGGCGCGGACCAGAACGTCGGCCCGGCCACCGAGGACACCGACGGCGACGGCACCGCCGACACCGCCGTGGTCAAGGACGAGCAGGGCGACACCTGGCTGTTCACCGACGTCGACGGCGACGGCAAGGCCGACCTGGCCACCGAGATCACCGCCGCCGGCGAGGTCACGATGTCCAAGCACACCGGCGAGGACGAGTGGACCGAGGTCGAGCACGGCCGCATCGACCAGAACGGCAAGTACGCGCCCGACGGCCGCAGCGGTCTCGCCGAGGACAGCGACGAGGTGTGGGCGGCGGCCGAGGAGCGCAAGGTGACGGTCAGCGGGGTCGTGCGCATCGACTCCGTGACCGGGCAGTGGATCAGCCCCAACTAGGGGTGGTAGCGGCCGGCGATCTCGGTGATCTCGCCGGCGGGGTTGAACGTCAGCCGGGGCGCGTAGACGGCGGCCCCGGCGAACTGCTCCCGCGTGCACTTGACCGTGCCGACCCCGCTGAACGGCGCGATCTGCACACCTCCGGGCGAACCGCACCCGAGCGGCGCGTAGAACTCGGCGTCGGCCGCCAGCCGTGAGGTGTGCCGGTGCTCCGGGCCTTCGAGCGCGTGCACGTCGGTGTTGTTGGACTCGGCCTTGCGGATCTCGGCGTCCCGCCACACCACCGTGCCGTCGTCGGAGATCGACTCGACGACGGTGACGTCCGCCGTGCGCGGCGACACCACCCACCACCCGCCGGCGACGACCGCCACCGCGATCAACCCGACGATCATTCGCTTCTTCACGTCGAAGGGACGCATCGCGCGTGCCCCGGTTGCGCCCTTTCCGCGTTGTCGGACCGCGTGCGATGCTTTGTACCAAGGGGTCGGTACAAAGGGGGCGGCATGGCGGGCGGTACGCACCGGTTCTTGCGGCGCTGGGGAGTGGACGAGCCCGACGACACCCAGGCCGCGCTCGCCGCGCGCTACCTGCGCCACCGGCGGGTGCTCTACCTGGTGATGTTCCTGTTGGTTCCCGGTGCGGCGACACGGCTCGACCTGCCCACGCCCGAGGGCGCGCCCCGGTACCTCGCGGCGGTGGTCCTGGCACTGCTGCTCGCGGAAGCCGTCGCGGCGCTGTGGAAGCCCCGGGGACCCCGCGTCGCGTCGCTGACCCCGCGCCGCTGGCAGGACTTGGTGCCACGCTGGGCCGTGGCGCTGCTGTCCGTCCTCGCCGTCGTCACGTCCGCGCTGGTGGTGATGGGGCTGCTCATGCAGCCGTGGGCTGACCGCCTGGACCTCCGCGCGCGGGGGTTCACGCCGGAGTTCGCCCATGAGATCGCCCGGCCGCCGGGCGTGCTGCTGCTGGTCGGGGTGGCGGTCGGGCTCGCCGCCGTGCTCGCCGTGGTGTGGCTGGCGTTGCGTCGCGGCGCAGTGGGCGACCCGGCGACGGACGCGGCCCTGCGCACGCGCAGCGCCCGGGTCGCGGTCGGGCTGGGCATGGTGTGGATGGCGTGGCTGCTGACGCGCGCGTTCGGCCGCCTCTCCGCCCTGCGGGCCGCGGGGCACCATGAAGCGCCGGGGTGGCTGGTGGTCGTCGCCGGGGCGGACCTCGCGGGTCTGGCGGGGTTGCTGGTGGCGGTCCTCGGGTGGATCTGGGTCACCAACGTGTCCGGGCGGGTGCCGTACGTGCGGTCGGTCGGATGAGCGCGAGCCGGATCGTCGTGGACCCCGACAACGGGGTCGCGCCGTGGCGGCAGGTGCGCGACCAGGTGCTGCACCTGGTCCGCACCGGCGGGCTGCCGGTGGGCACGCCGCTGCCGTCGATCCGCCAACTGGCGCGCGACCTGGGCCTGTCGGCCGGCACCGTGGCCCGGGTGTACCGGGAACTGGAGACCTCCGGCGTCCTGCACACGGCGCGCCGCAACGGCACGGTGGTCGCCGCGGTCCCACCGCCCGAACCACCGAACGCCCCTCCCACCGCCGCCCCCACGCCCACCCCGGTTGCCGCCGCTCCTGCCGACACGCCCGCTGCGACCTCCGCGTCCGCCGGCGGGCGCACCCCCGCTGCCGCCTCCGCGTCCGCCGGCGGGCGCACCCCCGCTGCCGCCGAAGCGCTCGAGCTCGCCGCCGCCCGGTTCGTCGCGTCCGCCCGTGCGCTCGGTGTGGCACCCGAGGAGGCGGTCTCGGCTGTGCGCCGCCACTTTTCCGCCCGCTGAACCGCGCGACGCCCCCGGTGAACCTGCCGTCCGAAAGTCGGACATTTCTCCAGCAATTCTTGCGCCGCAACGTGAGAGCGCTCTCACAACGTCACGAAGTCGCAACCTCACCCTGTGGTCACCACCGCACCGCCGGGCCCTTGCATTCCGGGAACTAAAGCCCAGGTCACAGCCCGGTTTGTGGTGATCGGGTGCTGAATCGATTCCAGAATCGGTTTTGTGAGAGAGCCGACAGGTCAGATGTGCGTTACCGAGGATTAACCCGGCTAACCTCCGTCTATCCCCTTAAACGGCACGCCCTCCACCGGGCGGGCGGAGCCATTCCCGAGGACGTCCCACCAGGACAACGGCGTCCACGTGGGCTGGCGCTCAGCTAGGAGACGAGACGAGATGACGGCAGTGACCATTCCCGGTCTCGACCAGGCACCCACCAACCACGCGCGCCTGTTGTCCTGGGTGCGGGAGGTCGCCGAGCTGACCTGCCCCGACGAGGTCGTCTGGGCCGACGGTTCCCAGGACGAATGGAACCGCCTGACGGCGAAACTGGTGGACGCCGGGACGTTCGTTCCGCTGAAGAAGAAACCCAACTCGTTCTGGGCCGCCTCCGACCCGACCGACGTCGCCCGGGTCGAGGAGCGCACCTTCATCTGTTCCGTGGACGAGGCCGACGCCGGCGCCACGAACAACTGGATGGACCCCGCCGAGATGAAGGCGATCATGACCGAGCTGTACCGCGGCTCGATGCGCGGTCGCACGATGTACGTGATCCCCTTCTGCATGGGCCCGCTGGACGCCGAGAAGCCGATGCTGGGCGTCGAGATCACCGACTCCGAGTACGTCGTCGTCTCCATGCACATCATGACCCGCATGGGCACCAAGGCCCTGGCGCGTTTCGGCGAGGACGCCGAGTTCGTCAAGGCGCTGCACTCGATCGGCGCGCCGCTCGAGCCCGGCCAGGCCGACGTGCCGTGGCCGTGCAACGAGACGAAGTACATCACCCACTTCCCCGAGGAGCGGACGATCTGGTCGTTCGGCTCGGGTTACGGCGGCAACGCCCTGCTGGGCAAGAAGTGCTACTCGCTGCGCATCGCCTCGGTGATGGCGCGCGACGAGGGCTGGCTCGCCGAGCACATGCTGATCCTCAAGCTCACCTCGCCGGAGAACAAGGCGTACTACATCGCCGCCGCGTTCCCCAGCGCCTGCGGCAAGACCAACCTCGCCATGCTGGAGCCGACCATCCCGGGCTGGAAGGTCGAGACCCTCGGCGACGACATCGCGTGGATGCGCTTCGGCGAGGACGGCCGCCTGTACGCGGTGAACCCGGAGAACGGCTTCTTCGGCGTCGCGCCGGGCACCGACTACCACACCAACCCGAACGCCATGCGCACCATCGAGAAGGGCAACTCGCTCTTCACCAACGTGGCCCTCACCGACGACGGCGACGTGTGGTGGGAGGGCATGGGCGAGCCGCCGGCCCACCTGACCTCGTGGAAGAAGCAGGACTGGACGCCGGACTCGGACGAGCTGTCCTCGCACCCGAACTCGCGCTACTGCACGCCGATCGAGCAGTGCGACATCAAGGCCCCCGAGTGGGACGACCCGAACGGCGTCCCGATCTCGGCGATCTTCTTCGGCGGCCGCCGCGCGACGACCGTCCCGCTGATCACCCAGTCCCGCGACTGGCAGCACGGCGTGTTCATGGGCGCGACCCTGTCCAGCGAGACCACCGCGGCGGCGGTCGGCCAGGTCGGCGTGGTGCGCCGCGACCCGATGGCGATGCTGCCGTTCATCGGCTACAACGCCGGTGACTACTTCCAGCACTGGATCGACACCGGCAAGTCGGCCGACGCGGACAAGCTGCCGAAGATCTTCTACGTGAACTGGTTCCGCCGCGGCGAGGACAAGCGCTTCCTGTGGCCCGGGTTCGGCGAGAACTCGCGCGTGCTGAAGTGGGCCATCGAGCGCATCGAGGGCAAGGCCGCCGCGCAGGAGACCCCGATCGGCCACGTGCCCACCGCCGACGAGCTGGACCTGACCGGTCTGGACGCGCCGCGCGAGGACGTCGAGGCCGCGCTGGCGTTCGACGCCGACGAGTGGCGCGCCGAGATCCCGCTGATCGAGGAGTGGTTCGCGAAGATCGGCGAGAAGGTCCCGACCTCGCTGCGCGACGAGCTGGAGGCCCTGAAGCAGCGCCTCGGCTGACACCCCGTTCGGCCGCGTCGGCCTGTCGCGACCAGTTCGCCCCGATCATGCTCTTCGATCGGGGCGAACTGGTCGCGATGGGCCGACTTTCGGGCGGCCGAGTCGCCGCGACGAAGGAGCGGCAGTCCAACACGGACAACGGCGTCCACCGGGTCTCTTTTTGGTGACTCCGCGTGAAACCGGGCTGCTCCGGAGGTACCAATGGAGTGTGACCCAGCAGGAGGATCTGCCTGGCGGTCTGCACTTCGACGGGCCGCGGGACGTGCAGGTCGGGCCGCAGACCGGCATCGTGCGCTACTACCCGGTGGCGCCCGGCACCACGCCGTCCGAGAACGGGTCCGCGGCACCGGCACCGGAGCCCAAGCGCACGCGGTGGTGGTGGCACGTCCTCGGGGTGGTCCTCGGACCGGCGTTCGTGGTGGCCGCCGCCTTCGCGTGGGGCTACGGGATCGACCAGTTCGACGAGGTGCGCTGGCGCGGCCTGGTGGCGTTGGGACTGGCGGGACTGCTGGTGGGGTTGATGACCTTGGGACGGCTGTCCCCAAGCGCGCCCCTGATCGGTGGACTGACCGCCGTGGCCGCGTCGGTGGTCTACGAACTGGGCTACTTCCCGCCGTTGCCGGTGCTCAGGCCGGTGCTGGAGAGCGGCGCGCCGGTCGCGGTGGGCGTGTTGCTGGTCGTGGTGGCGTTGCGCCGGCGGTAGTTGTCCACAAGCTGTGGACAGAGCTGTGCACAGCCTGTGGGTCAGCCGGGCAGCGGCTTGTCGCCCAGTCCCCACAGGCGTCCGGTGAACGGTCGGGTGGCCTCGGCGTAGCAGACGACGGTCGTGTACCCCTCGGACCACGCCTGGCTGCCGAACGCCCGCCAGGCGGGGAAGACGTCCGGCCGCTCGGCCCCGACGTACCCCGTGACGGCCCCGGCGCAGTGCTCGCGCGCCCTGGCGTCCACCTGCTCGCGGGACGGGGTGGGCGAGGTGTGCGCGCCGATGTTCAGCACGCCGGGCACGGCCTCGGCCTGGTGCCGGGCGTCGCAGCCGACGATCTTGAGCTGCTCGTCCACACCCGGTGACCCCTGCGCGCACAGCTGCACCTGGGCGAACCCCTCGCCCTTGAGCACACCCTTCAACGCCCCGGTCCGCTTCTTGCGCTGCCCGTCCGGGCCGATCTCCACGACCGTGCACAGCCGCCAGCGGTCGCCGCGCGCCCAGCCGTCCCGGCTCACCCACAGGACCTGCGGCTGGAGGCGGGTCGCGTCGTGGTCGGTGCTGCCCAGGTAGGCCGCGAGGGCGGTGCGGCACGCGGGGATCGCGCTGCGCCGCAGGTCCCGTTCGCTCGGGTAGGCGTCGCCCAGTCCGGTGAACTGGCCGAGGGCGACGACCTCGCCCTCGTGCGGCTCGGTGCAGGGCAGGACCTTCAGGGCGCCGTCCGTGCACTGGCCGTGCTGGGGGAGCTCCTGCGGGCTGGGCGTGATCGACGGCCGGACCACCTCGCCGTCCGGGGTGCCCGGGACCGTGCTGGTGCAGCCCGCGAGGAGGGCGAGCGACAGCAGTCCGACACCCACCGCCGCCCGCCTGCGTCGCACGGTGATCAGACTACTGACACCAGCGCCCGCACCTGGTCGGCGATCGACCGGCGCTCGGCCTCGAAGGCCGCGTCGGTGAGGGCGGTCGGGTCGACCGGCTGCCGCAGCACCGGCGTGTGCAGGTGGCCGCCGGCGGCGGTCGAGCCCAGGCCGAGCCGGACCCGGTTGGCCCGGTACATCGACTCGTTGGACAGGTAGTCGCCGCCGCTGCCCGACGCGGCGACCGCGCCCGGCGTGGGTTCGTCGGTCCGGCAGCTCGGCGTGCCGGTGCCCGGGGTGGTGCCGAGGGGCCACTCGCAGAAGGAGCGGTTGAAGTTCACCGGGAACGGCGTGGTGCCCGCGTCCACCATCCGCTGCCACGGCAGCGTGGTCTCGATGAACTCCAGCGCGGGCTGCGGCCAGCCTGCGGCGTCGGGCACCGTCCCCCGGACGCCGATGTCGTTGTTGTCCGGGAACCCGCCCCGCCACCGCGCGGCCCAGCGCTCGACGTCGAACCGGCCCGGCCGCCCTTGGCTGACCGTGACCAGCGCGTCTGGCCGCAGGTCGCGGATCGCGGTGCCGTAGAACCGCTCGACGATCCCCTCGTCGAACGACCCCCACAGCACCGGCAGCACGGCCGCCTCCACCCGCGCCGGACCGTCCGGCGTCCGCACGACGGCCCCGTCCAGCCGCAGCGCCGCCGCGCCGGCCGGGTTGCTGCGCCGCACCGAGGTCCCGCTGAGCTGGAACGGGTCGAACCCGGTGACGAGGACCCGCCGTCCCACGCCGCCGAAGCGCACGTCGTCCACCCCGCGCGACGCCCGGTCCACCCGCCGCACCAGGGCAGCCCGCTCACCGGAGGACAACCCGAACCGGGGCTGCCACTGCCGCACGGCCGAGGTCAGGTGCAGCCGCGCCCAGTACAGCGGCCGGTCGTCGTAGGCGTCCCACGCCTGCTCCTCGCGAGCCCGGTCCACCGCCGCCCGCCACAGCTCCCGCCCGGTCTCGGCGACGACGGTGTCCGCGCCGCCCCGCGTCCACACCGCGCACAACCGCTCGGCGAACCCCCGGACCAGCGGCTCGAACCCGCCCAACCGCACCAGTTCCGGCCCGACCGCCGGTGCCCCCGGCGCCAGGGCGTCGTCCAACCGCTGCTCTTCGACGGTCAGCGGGGCGCTCGGGTCGAAGCACCCGGCCTCCGCCGAAGCCACCGCCGGCAGCCCGAGAACGCCGAGGCCGACGACCATCACCACCACGCTGCGCATTCGCCTGATCACGCACCGATCCTGGCGAACCACCCGAGAGGGCCACCACCCCTGATCGTTCACAGGTCAGGCATCGACGCGTGCACCCCGCATGGCGGCAAGGGGGACACCGGCCGCCGTCAAGGCGTCCCGGACGGCCCGCGCGATGGCGACCGCGCCCGGCGTGTCCCCGTGGACGCAGATCGAGTCGACGCGCAGCCGCACGAAGTGCCCGTCCACGGACCGCACCCGCCCGTCGAGCGCGATCTCCACGCACCGCTCGGCGATCTCGGCGGCGGAGTGCAGCACCGCGCCCGGTCGCCGCCGGTCGACCAGCGTGCCCAACGCCGTGTAGGCCCGGTCGGCGAACGCCTCGAACCGCACCGGCAGCCCCGCCACCTCGGCCCGCTTCAACCACACCGCTCCCGGCAGCCCGAGCACCGGCAGGCCGGGGTCGAACGCCCGCACGGCGTCCACCACGGCGTCGGCTTGGGCCTCGTGCGTGACAAGCGCGTTGTAGAGCGCGCCGTGCGGCTTGACGTAGGCGATCCGCGTCCCGGCGGCCCGCGCGCAAGCGTCCAACCCGCCGAGCTGGTACAGCACGTCGGCGGTCAGCACGGCCGGCTCGACGTCCACGAACCGCCGCCCGAACCCGGCCAGGTCCCGGTACCCGACGTGCGCCCCCACGGCGACACCCCGCGCCGCCGCCAGCTCACAGGTCCGCCGCATGATCAGGGGGTCGCCGGCGTGGAACCCGCAGGCCACGTTCGCGCTGGTCACCACCTCCAGCAGCCCGGCGTCGTCGCCGAGCGCCCACCGCCCGAAGCCCTCGCCCAGATCCGCGTTCAGGTCCACCGCCATCCCCCTCCTCGCCCCTACACATCGTTCAATGTAGGGATTGTTCAACAATCCAGCAATAGTCCGTTTGAGCTGTTCAACGACTAAACTCGGTGACCATGACGAGCGTCGGCGCGGACGACTGGCTGCGGACCCTGGCCGAGGACCGCGCGGACATCGACCGGTCCAGCACGGCGGAGAAGGTCGCCGACAAGCTGCGCGCCAGCGTCCTGGGCGGCGAGATCCAGCCCGGTCAGCAGCTCAACGAGAAGGCGCTCGGCGACGCCCTCCGCGTCTCCCGCAACACCCTCCGCGAGGCCTTCCGCCTGCTCACCCACGAACGCCTGCTGGTCCACGAGTACAGCAAGGGCGTCTTCGTCCGGAAACCCGACTGGCGCGACATCGCCGACCTCTACGCCGCCCGCCGGGTCATCGAGTGCGGCGCCGTCCGCGCCTACCCGCAGGCCCCCGAACAGGCGAAACGAGCCATCCGCACCGCCGTGGACGACGCCGTCGAGGCTTCGACGCGGGGCGATTGGACCGCTGTCGGCACCCACAACATCAAGTTCCACCAGGCCCTCACCGCCCTGGCCGGCAGCGCCCGGCTCGACGAGGAGGTCGAGCGCCTGCTGGCCGAGCTGCGTCTGGCCTTCCACGTCATGGGCGACCCGAAGCGCTTCCACGCCGACTACCTGCCGCTCAACCTCGAGATCACCGCCCACCTGGAGGCGGGCGCGATCGAGCCCGCCGTGGACGCGCTCTCCACCTATTTCGAGACGGCCGAACACCAACTGGTCACAGCCCTGCGCGGTGAGTGAAAAAGGGTCACGATTCAACTACTTCACGTACAGGTAATCCGGCGGACACCGTGACGGGTGTCCCCCTAGAGGCCTAGCATCGCGCGACACCCTGTCATCCGGGCCGCACGGAGGGCACACATGCCGTCTGCTCGACACTCCAGTCTGCGCTGGAGCTGGTGGAACCTGCTGCTCCTGGTTCCGCTGCTCATGCTGATCACGCCGTGGTTCAACTCGGACCAACCCCGGCTGTTCGGGCTGCCGTTCTTCTACTGGTACCAGTTCGCCTGGGTCCCGCTGGGCGTCCTCTGCGTCGGCATCGTCTACGTGAAGACGAAGGACCAGCCGATGGTCAAGGGCAAGCCCGACCGGCTGAGCGTGGACGACCTGGACGAGGGGGCGAAGTAGATGCAGTGGACCGAACTCGTGGTGTTCAGCGCGTTGTTCCTGCTGGTCACCGTCCTCGGTTTCTTCGCGGCGCGCTGGCAGCGGGGCGACACGCTCGACCACCTCGACGAGTGGGGCCTGGGCGGGCGCAAGTTCGGCTCGTGGATCACCTGGTTCCTGGTCGGCGGTGACCTCTACACGGCGTACACGTTCGTCGCCGTGCCCGCCCTTGTGTTCGGCGCGGGCGCCACGGGCTTCTTCGCGCTGCCCTACACGGTGATCCTGTACCCGATCGTCTTCCTGCCGCTGGTCCGCATGTGGTCGGTGTCCCGCGTGCACGGCTACGTCACGCCGGCCGACTTCGTGCGCGGCCGGTACGGCTCGCACTGGCTCGCGCTGCTGGTCGCGATCACCGGCATCGTCGCCACGATGCCCTACATCGCGCTCCAACTGGTCGGCCTGGAGGCCGTGCTCCGCAGCATGGGCCTCAACGGCGCCGACATCCTCGGCCACGCGCCGCTGTTCATCGCCTTCGTCATCCTGGCGCTGTACACCTACCAGTCGGGCCTGCGCGCCCCGGCGCTGATCGCCTTCGTCAAGGACATCCTGATCTACGTCGTGATCCTGGTCGCGGTGATCTACCTGCCGTCGAAGTTCGGCGGCTGGGGCGCGGTGTTCGACAGCGCCCAGGCGAAGTTCGACGCCACGCCCGCCAAGGGCGACGGCATCCTGCTCAACGCCAACAACCAGCTCCAGTACGCCACCCTGGCGCTGGGCTCCGCGCTGGCGCTGTTCCTGTACCCGCACTCGCTGACCGGCATCCTGGCCTCGCGCGGGCGCAACGTCATCAAGCGCAACATGGTGGCGCTGCCCGCGTACTCGCTGCTGCTGGGCCTGCTCGCGATGCTGGGCTTCGTCGCGATCAGCGCGGGCGTCAAGCCGATCACCAACCAGGCCACCGGCCGCCCGGACACCAACACCATCGTGCCCGAGCTGTTCGGCCAGCAGTTCCCGTCCTGGTTCGCGGGCGTCGCGTTCGCGGCGATCGGCATCGGCGCGCTGGTGCCGGCGGCGATCATGTCCATCGCGGCGGCGAACCTGTGGACGCGCAACATCTACAAGGAGTACCTGAAGAAGGGCGCCACCCCGGCGCAGGAGGCCAAGCAGGCCAAGCTCGCCTCGCTGGTGGTGAAGTTCGGCGCGGTCGCGTTCATCGTGTTCATCGACCCGCAGTACGCCATCGACCTCCAGCTCATCGGCGGCGTCCTGATCCTCCAGACGCTGCCCGCCGTGGCGATCGCCCTCTACACCCGGTGGTTCCACGTCCACGGCCTCATCGCCGGGTGGGTCGTCGGCATGGGCTGGGGCCTGTGGCTGCTGTACAACATCCCCAGCCCCGACGGCAAGCGCGCCCACTTCGGCGCTTCCGCGCTGGCGCTGGACAAGCTGTCGCTGTTCGGCTGGCACCCGTTCGCCGGCTCCACCGTGCAGATCTACGCGGGCGCGCTGGCCGTGGTGGCGAACCTGCTGGTCGCGGTCCTGGTGACGCTGGTGGCCCGGCAGCTGCGGGCGTTCAACGGCACCGACGAGACCACGCCCGACGACTACCACGTCGACGAGGACAGCCCGAAGGTCAAGCCGGTCGCGGTCCACTGAGGACCGCCGACGCGGTGTCGTCGAGCCCCGTCCGGCCCTCGCGCCGGGCGGGGCTCGCCGCTTTCACGCCACGACCTCCAGCGGCACGGCGGGGGAGCGGCGCACCAGGCCCGCGCCCGCCACCTTCGCGCGCAGCCACCACCGGCCGGTGGTGGCCCACCGCGGCACCGCCACCGAGAACGTGAACTCCGCTCGTCCCCGCGCGGGCAGTTCGCCGCCCAGCACCCACGGCCGCACGAAGTCCCACGTCCCCCACGGGCTCACCAGCCGCGTCTCCACCGCGATCGGTGCCCACAGGGCCGACGCCACGGCCACCCGCACCTCGGCCCGCTCGCCGGGGCGCAGGGACACCGGCTCGGGCGGGCGCGCGATCCACAGCGGCTGCACCGGGCCGTCGTCCAGCGGTCCCCACTCCGGCACGTCCACCAGGAGCACGTCCTCCACGACCGGCTCGGTGTCCACCTGCGCGCGCACCGGGTACAACCCCGGCGCGGCCGACCGCGGTCGTTCGACCGAGACGGCCGTGCGCACCGACCCACCCGCCGGCAGCGTGAACGGCACCTCCGCCGGCGCGGCGAACCACCCCGGCGGCGCGACCAGTCGGACGCGACCCGCCACCTCGGCCGACGACGTCACCACCACCTCGCGGTCGCCCCGCCACCGCACGCCCACCGGCGGCCGCCCCAGCGCCGGACCGCGCTCGTGCCGGAGGTGGTCGGCGAACAGCGGGCCGGGCTCGGTCGAGGTGGTGATCGGGCCGACGTCGGCCGGCGCGGTCGGCGTGCCGGACGCGGGCAGCAGCCCCGACCCGTCGACCCCGACCACCGCGACCAGCCGGTGCGCGCACTCCTCCTCCGCCCGCGCCGGGTCGCCGCACGGCACCGCGTACTCGACGGTCTGCTGCTGCCGGAACTCCGCCGGCCGCACCACCTCCTCGACGCCGGGCCACCGGACCCGCAGCTCGCCGCGCACGTCGTCCACGGAGGTCACGCAGTCCACCCAGTCCACGCCCTCCCACAGCGTCAGGGTCTGCGCGTACGCCACGCCACCGGTCCGCCCGCGCACCACGACCCGCTCGCCGACCGGGCTGTGCCACACGGTCACCGTGGCGGGCCCGGTCGCGCCGAGGTCGTTGCCGACGGCGGGTGCGAGCAGTTCGGTCTCGTCCACCAGCCGCACCAGGCTGGTCACCACGCCGCCGCGCGCCGGGTCGACGGTGAGCAGGTGGGCGGAGTCGGCGATCTGCGTGCCGCCGCCGCGCGTCCACCCCGGCGACGTCCCGCCGGTCAGGTGGAACACCTTCCACCCCAACGCGGGCACGTCCCCGGCGTGGAACACCACCGTGTGACCTTCGTGGACACACGGGTGCACACCGTCCGCCGACACCACGGACACCTCGGACAGCTCGTCCTCCAGCCGCACCTCGACCATCCCGGAACGCCTGCGCGCCAACGGGTTCCACACCACGACCGGAACACCGGGACCCGAGGTGTCCACAATGGACGACAGCTTGCGCAGCACGGCGTCCCGCACCTCCGAGGCCAGCGCGTGGGCCTCCCGCAACGACACCAGCGGATCGGCGTCGTCCGCGAGCCGGGCGCGGACGTGGGCCAGCACGTCCTCCGGCGGTTCGGCGACCAGCGACGCGAACGCCTCCGCCTCCTCCACCACCCGCGTCGCCGCGCGCACCTCGATCCCCTGCGGCACCGGCACGTCCTGCGGCAGCGAGCACACGAACCGCGGCGACGAGTACCGCGAGTTCCAGTCGTGGTGCATCTGCCGGAACCAGCGCCCCTCGCCGACCAGCGCCACGTGCCGGGCCGTCGTGCCGCGCAGCCGGTCGAACGCGGCCCGCTCGGCGTCCGCGAGCGTGGCGGCCCGTTCGACGGACGCGCTGTTGGCCGGCAGCAGCCGGTCGACCAGTTCGACCCGGTTCTGCTCCACCAGCGCGGCCAGCGGCTCCCGGTCCTCCGGGCGGGTGTCCAGGTAGGGCTCGACCAGGTCGGCGAGCAGGCCGAACCGGTACGACGGGTCGGCCAGCGCGAGCGCCAGGTGACCGCGCACGCCGCCCACCTCCGCCGCCTGGGGCACCAGGTGCAGCGTCCGCCCCGGCTCGGCCACGACCAGGTCGAAGTCGACCTCGTGGTGCTCGTCCCCGTGCCGCACGACGGCCCGCGCGGGCAGGACCGTGCCGGGCGGGTGGCCGGAGGTGTCGACCGGCACCTCGTAGCCGAACAGCCCGGGTGTTAGGTCGGTGCCGTGGCGGGCACTGCCGACTCCCGCGCCCTCGACGTGGACGTGCACCGGCCCTTCGCGGTCTTCGGTGCGCACGCGGACGACCTGCAGGGAGCCGACGAACAAGTCGGTGGACTCGACGACGACCATGGTTCGACCTCAGCACTGGAGCGTCCGATGTGGAAATCCCCCAAACCGGCACCAACCACCCGCAACAACGCGGTCAGCGCTTGAGCATCCGCGTGAGACCCGCGGCGACCGTCGTGGCCAGCACCCACCCGGTCACGATCAGCCCGGCGCCGATCCACTGCGAGGCCCCGGCCAGCTGCCACCGGTTCTTGTTGCCGAAGTCCACGATCGGCACCACCAGGTCGATCGTGAACAGCCACGGGTTCCACGACAGGCGGTCATCGGAGTTGATCACCTCCAGCCGGTCGTGGGCGGAGAACCAGATGCTGCCCAGCACCCAGGACACCACGAGCCACCCGAGCGCGCGAGCCGGCCGGTACCCGTACCCGACCATCGACCGCTGCAACCAGCTCCACACCAGCACCAGCGGCCCCAGCCACCGCCGCCCCTCGGCCACCGCCCGGTACCGCAGGCGCTGCTTCTCCACCAGCACGGTGGCGGCGTGCTCGTCGTTGCCGCACGCGCGCAGCATCTCCGCGAACTGGTCGTACGGGCCGGGCCGGTAGCTGCGCCGCATGGCCTGCCGCAGCCAGCGCAACCGGCGGTCCACCTCGTCGTCGTCGCGCAGGTCGATCGGGTTGCGCAGCGAGTCGTAGCGGAACTCCTCCAGGTCGATCCAGCCGGTGGCCGACCAGAAGGCCTCGTTGTCGTCCAGCGAGGTGCAGCGGACCTGGCGCAGGGTGACGTCGCCGCGCGGCGGGCTGATCGGGGTGAGCACCAGCTCCTGCACCTGGAGCCCGAGCGCGTTGAGGGCGTGGCTGTCGAGCTTGTCCCCGAGCACGGCCCCGCTGAAGTTCGCCATCCGCCCGACCTGCGCCCGCCGCGCCCGCACACCCCCGTGCGCGACGAACTCCTTGACCCCGCCCGCGCAGATCAGGTCCCGCCCGATGACCGCGCCCCCGACGTCCAACGACGGCTTCCCGGCCGGCATGTGCCGGTACCGCCCGGGTTTGGTGATCCGACTCCCCCGCAGGTCGAGGTTCGCCCCGATCCGCACCCCGCGCAGCTCCAACCCACCCGCGACTTCCACCTCGCGGGCGGTCAGGTTGCTCCCGATGTGCGACCGGTTCCCCAGCACGGCGTCCGCACGCGGGTTGTCCAGCTCCGACCCGTCGAGCGTGAGACTGCCCTTGACCTGGAGGTCGACCATCCGGATCTGCCCCCGCACGAACGCCTGGCGAGCCACGACGTCCCCACCGATCTGAGCCCCGTCCAGGTGCAACGCCCGCCCGAACCCGGTCGGCTCCGCCACCGCCGACGCCTGACCGGAAGGCACGTCGACGACCGCCGGCGGGGTCTCGGCGGGCTCCAGCGCGGTCTCGGCGCGTACCGGCGCGGTTTCCCCCGAGTCCTCGCCCGCCCGCGCCGCCACGGTCCCGTCCACGACAGCTTCGGGGCGGGCGTCGAAGTGGCCGCCGGACAGCGACAGCGAGCCGCCCAGCGTCGCGTTCACCATCCGCACGGTCCCCGCGCTGCGGAACTCCCGGTCCAGCTGCACGTCCCCGTCCACCGTGACCCGGTCCAGCACCAGCGTCGACGCCGGGTCCGCGTGCGGGTCCAGTCCCGCCTCCTCGTCCACCTTCCCCGCCGTCACCGACGCACCCCGCAGCGTCAGCGCCGAGTCCACCCGCGCGTTCGCCAGCAGCACCGTGCCCTGGATCGTCGACCCGCTGAACAGCAGGTTCCCGCCCACGTGCACCCCGGTGGCGTTCACCGCGTGCGCCCGCGGGTTGGTCAACGTCCCGCCGGAGAAGTTGCAGTTGCCGCCCACCTGCGCCCCGGCCAGCCGCAGCTCGCCGGACACCGACACGCCCTGCCCCAACAACGCCCCGGCCAGCTTCACCCGATCGGCGTGCAGCGCGAGGCCGCCCGGGGCCACCAGCCGCGCGTCGCGCAGCTCCAGCGACCCGGCGATGTCGGCGTCGGTCAGGTCCGCCACACCCTCGACGGTGCTCCCCGCCAGCGACACCTCGTTGGCGCTGCTGAGGTTGCGCCCCCACAGCCCGGGCAGGCGGCACCCGGTGAACACCACCCCGGCCAGCCGCCCCTGCCGCAGGTCCGGCGCCTCCTCGAACCGGCACCGCACGAACTCCAGCAGGTAGTTCAGCTCCACGGCCCGCAGGTCGAGCACCCCGGTCAGGAACCGGTCCTCCACCCGGATCACCGGCGGCACCGACGGCCGCCGCAGCCCCAGCCGGAACGCGCCCTCGCCCAAGCCGCGCAGCACGTCGGCGGCGGGCATGCGGAAGGCGCGCGGCGGGTCGGGGTCGAACACGTCCAGCCCCCGCGCGCCCGTCTCCGTCATGTGATCGACAATGCGGGCAACCCGAGACCGCCCGCAAGCGAACGGCGAAAAAGGGGGAAAGTTACGCCGAAGGCCCCTGGTGGGTCGGGTCGAGCACGCGCGCCAGGAACGACTGCGTCCGCTCGTGCTGCGGGTCGCCGATGACCTGCGCCGCCGGGCCCTCCTCGACCACGTACCCGCCGTCCATGAACAGCACCCGGTCGGCCACCTCGCGCGCGAACTGCATCTCGTGGGTCACCACCAGCATGGTCATGCCCTCGTCGGCCAGCGCCCGCATGACGCCCAGCACGTCGCCGACCAGCTCGGGGTCCAGCGCCGAGGTCGGCTCGTCGAACAGCATCACCGACGGGTCCATCGACAGCGCCCGCGCGATCGCCACCCGCTGCTGCTGCCCACCGGACAGCTGCGCCGGCATGGCGTTGACCTTCTCCGACAGCCCGACCCGCTCCAGGTTGCGCAGCGCGATCTGCTGCGCTTCCTTCTCGCCCCGCTTGAGCACCTTGCGCTGCGCCACGGTCAGGTTGTTCAGCACGCTGAGGTGCGAGAACAGGTTGAACCCCTGGAAGACCATGCCGATCCGGGTGCGCGCCTTGTCGATGTCGCAGTCCGGGTCGGTCAGCTCGACGCCGTTGACGACGATCTTGCCGTCGGTCGGCTCCTCCAGCAGGTTCACGCACCGCAGCAGCGTGGACTTGCCCGAGCCGGACGGCCCGATGATGCACACGACCTCGCCGCGCTCGACCGACACGTCGATGCCCTTGAGCACCTCCAGCGGCCCGAACGCCTTCTTCAGCCCGGTGATCTCCACCGCGACGTCGCTCACGCCGACACCCCCAGCCCGGTCGACTCCGGCGTGCCGATCTTCCGGCCGCCGGTCCGCTTCTCCAAGTGCCGCGACAGGTGGCCCAGCGGCAGCGTGATGATCAGGTAGCACAGGCCCGCGACCAGCAGCGGCGTCAGCGACGGCGACCGGCTCAGCGTCTCCCGGCCGAACTTGGTCAGCTCGTAGTCGGCGGCGGTCAGGCCCACGACGCTGATCAGCGACGAGTCCTTGATCAGCATGATCAGCTCGTTGGTCAGCGGGGGCAGGATGATCCGGAACGCCTGCGGGATCGTCACGGTCACCAGCGTGCGGCCGGGCGACATGCCCAGCGACCGCGCCGCCTCGATCTGGCCCTTGGGCACCGCCAGGATGCCCGCGCGGATCGTCTCGGCGATGTAGGCGGAGCCGACGATGCCCAGCGCGAGACCGGCCGTGGAGTTGATGTCGAACTTCAGGCCGAACGCCAGCGGCACGGCCACGCTCAGCGCCACGAACACCAGCAGCGCCGGGACACCGCGGAAGAACTCGATGTACGCGGTGGCGATCCACCGCCAGGGCGCGACCGGCGACAGCTTCATCAGCGCCAGCAGCAGGCCGAGCCCGAGGCCGATCGCGAAGCCGAAGGCGCTGTAGATGATCGTGTTCACCAGGGCCGTCTGGATGACGGTCGGGAACATCTTGGCCGCGGTGTCGACGTTGAAGAACGAGCGGCGGATGTCTTCCCAGTCCGCGAACACCGCGATCAGCGCGACGATCACGAGCAGCAGCGCGTACTGCGCCCGGCGGAACAGGATCGCGCGCCGGCGTTTGGACATGGCCATTTCTCTCGGCACTCCTAGCAGGGGGTCGGACAAGAACCGGGGCCGGTGCTCGTGAGCACCGGCCCCGAGGGTGTGCGAGGCCGCGTCGGCCTAGCCGCCGCGACGGAGGAGCGGCGATTCCACCCAGCCGGTCACTTCTTCTCCGGCTTCTTGCCGAACCACTTCTCGTAGATCCGGTCGTACTCGCCGTTCTCCTTGGCCTTCTTCAGGACCTCGTTGACCTTGGCGAGCAGGGCCGAGTTGCCCTTCTTCATGCCGATGCCGTACTTCTCGCCGGTGTCGAACTCCTTCGTCACGGCGGTGTCCGGGAACTCCTTGATGTAGTCGTAGAGCACGCCGTTGTCGTTGATGGCGGCGTCGACGGCGCCGGTGCGGACGGCGGTCTCCATCAGCGGCAGGTCCTCGAACTCCACGACGGTGTAGCCGTTGGCCGCGGCGTTCTTGTTGGCGTACTCCTCGCCGGTGGTGTCCTGCTGGACGCCCAGGCGCTTGCCCTTGAGGTCGGGCAGGTCCTTGATCGGCGAGTCCTTCTTCACCAGCAGCGCCTGCGAGGCGTCGAAGTACGGCTCGGAGAAGTCGATCGCCTGCTTGCGCTCTTCGGTGATCGTCATGCCGGCGGCGGCCAGGTCGCACTCGTTGGTGGCGAAGACCGTGCCGGAGGTGATGTTCTCGAACGGGGTGTCGAAGATCTCCTGGGTGACGCCCAGCTCCTTGGCCACCAGGTCCACCAGGTCGACGTCGAAGCCGACCGTCTTGTCGCCCTCGGAGTACTGGAAGGGCTTGTAGGACAGGTGCGTGCAGGTGACCAGCTTGCCGCTCTTCACCAGGGAGACGTTGGTCGACCCGGTGTCCCCGGACGAGCCGGTGTTGACCTTCTCTGCGCAGCCCGCCGCCACGACCGCGAGGGCGATCGCGGGGACTAGGGCGAGCACGTTCCTGGTACGACGGGCCACGGCGTCACTCCTCGTAACTGTGTCGGTCGAGTGTTCGGCATACTGCCACTTGGGTGACTTGGTGCACAGCACGCGCGTGTTACAGCCCGAAGTGACGCATGAATCTTGCGTCACACGGGCGTTTTGGGCACAAGATGTTCAGGCGTTTGGGCTAAATCACACAATAGATACACTCACAGCGCCGGTTTGACGACGATCTGTCAACAGCGACGCGACCAGCGCCGTCCAGCCCGTCTGGTGCGTCGCGCCCAGCCCCTCGCCGGTGTCGCCGTCGAAGTACTCGCTGAAGGTGACGTGGGCGCGCCACAGCGGCGAGTCGGTCGCCTCCACCCGCTTGCCGTCCGCCGGGCGCCGACCGTCGTGGTCGGGCAGGAACAGCGACACCAGCCGCCTGACCAGCTCGTCGGCCGCCTGGCCGGCCGTCACGTGCCGCTGGGAGCGGGTGGGAAGTTCCACGTGGAACCGACCCTCGTGGAACGACTCGACCGTCCGCAGCGCCTCCACGAGCAGGGCGTTGGTCGGGAACCACACCGGGCCGCGCCAGTTCGAGTTGCCGCCGAACATCGGGGTTCGGGACTCGCCCGGCTCGTAGCCCATCCGGTGCTCCTGGTCGGCCACCTGGACCTCCAGGCCCTCCCGGTGCGCCGCCGACAGGCTGCGGATGCCGTGCGGGGACAGGAACTCGCCCTCGTCCAGCATCCGGCCCAGCACCCGGCGCAGCTTGCGCTCGTCCAGCAGCGACAGCAGCGCCCGGTTGTCGTGCCTGGTCAGGAACTGCTTGAGCTCCGGGCGGCGGGCCAGCAGGTACTCCAGGCGGCGGGTGAACCCGGGCAGCTCCTCGAACACCCACGGCTCCAGCACCGCGCACGCCAGCACCGGGATCAGGCCCACCATCGACCGCACCCGCACCGGCTGCGACTCCACCGAGCCGTCCGGCAGCCGCCGGGTCACCACGTCGTAGCAGAACCCGTCGGCGTCGTCCCAGATCCCGCTCTTGCCGGAACCGAACCGGGTGGACGCCTCCGCGATGCTCAGGAAGTGCTCCACGAACTTCGTGGCCACGTCTTCGTACGACTCGTCGTGCCGGGCCAGCTCCAGCGCCATCCGCATCAGGTGCAGCGAGTACGCCGCCATCCACGAGGTCGCGTCGGACTGCTCCAGCCGCCACTGGCCCAGCATCGGCTCCGACCGGTTGACCGGGCCGATGTTGTCCATGCCGAGGAAGCCGCCCTCGAACAGGTAGCTGCCGTCGGCGTCCTTGCGGTTGACCCACCACGAGAAGTTCAGCAGCAGCTTGTGGAAGACCTTCGCGAGGAACTTCCGGTCGTGGTCGACCTGGTAGACCTGCAACGCCGCCCATGCGTGCACGGGCGGGTTCACGTCGCCGAACTCCCACTCGTAGGCGGGCAGCTGGCCGTTGGGGTGCATCAGCCACTCCCGGCACAGCAGGAGCAGCTGCTCCTTGGCGAACGCCGGGTCCACCTTCGCGAACGGCACGGTGTGGAACGCCAGGTCCCACGCCGCGAACCACGGGTACTCCCACTCGTCGGGCATGGAGATCACGTCCGCCACGTCCAGGTGCCGCCAGTGCGCGTTGCGGGCGTGCGGCGACTGCCGGGACTTCGGCGCGGCGGGCTGCGCGGGGTCGCCGTCCAGCCACTCCCGGGTGCGGAACCGGTAGTGCTGCTTGGTCCACATCAGGCCGGCGAGGGCGCGGCGCACGACCTTGGCGCGCAGCGGGTCCAGGTCCGTCTCGTGGAACGCGTCCGCCTCCTGCCGCCGGTCGTCGACGGTGGACTGGAACGACGGGCCGAAGGCGTCCAGGTGACCGTCGCCCTCGACCAGCCGCAACCGGATGGACACCGACTCGCCCGGCTCGACCGGGTCGAACGAGTACCAGGCGGCGGCCTTGGTGCCGGGGTCGCTGGTGTCCTGCGGGCCGACCACCCGGCACGCCCGGCTCTCGCCGCGCACGACGTACCGGTCGATGCCGTCCTTCGTGTACGGAGTCGGGTTGCGGTCGGCCCCGAACAGCTCGACCTCGTTGGTCTCGTTGTCGGTGACCAGCAGCGTCGGCGTGCCCTCGACGTGCAACGTGTACCGGCCCAGGGCGGCGTGCTCGGCGGTGATGCGCCGCCAGCCGTCCCGGGTCGACGCGCGCAGCACCGGCCGCCGGTCGTCCCGGCCCCACGCCCACGTGTTGCGGAACCAGAACTGGGGGAGCAGGTGCAGCGGGGCCGGGTCGGGGCCGTGGTTGGTGGCGGTGATCTCGACGCACACGTCGGTCGGCGAGGCCTTCGCGTAGGTCACCTGGACGTCGAAGAACCGGTTCTCGTCCAGCGCCCCGGTGTCGGACAGCTCGGGCTCGCGCTCGTTGCGGCCGGCGTTGCGGGCCATCTCGCGCAGCTCGGCGTAGGGGAACTCGGCCTGCGGGTACCGGTAGACGACCTGCATCCACGAGTGCGTGGGCGTGCCGTCGGTGACCCACCAGTGCTCTTTGACGTCCTCGCCGTGGTTGCCCTCGTTGTTGGTCAGGCCGAAGTACCGCTCCTTGAGGATCGGGTCGCGGCCGTTCCACAGGGCGATGCCGAGGTTGAGGAAGCCGTGCACGTCGCAGATGCCCGCAATGCCGTCCTCGCCCCACCGGTAGGCGCGCGAGCGGGCGTGCTCGAACGGGAAGGAGGTCCAGGCGTCACCGCCGGCGGAGTAGTCCTCCCGCACCGTGCCCCACTGGCGTCCGGCGAGGTAGGGACCCCAGAGCCGCCAGGGCGCGGTCGGCGAGTCCGACTCGCTCAAGCGCACCCGTTCGGCCTGCTGCCGTTGCTCGTTCACCGGGCCAGTGTGCGGCATCGATCCAGTAAAGCGGTTACCGGTGGGTTAGGGTCACACCCTTCCGCTTATGATCAGGGGTTTGTGGACGACGCAGCGTCACTGTGGGTGCACGGAGCGGACACCCGGGAGCGGGTCCTGAAGGCCGTGCTGGAGGAGGCGCTGGCCCGGCCCGAGGTGGCCGAGGCGCTGACCAGTGAAGACGTCAGCCGTCGCGACCTGGAGGACGCGGTGGCCCAGCAGGGTGACGACGTGTTCGTCGTCGCGGAGGGTCACGAGACGCGCTACCGGAGCCTCCGGGCGACGGTCCGGTCGCCCTCCTGGCCGGAGCGCCACCTCGCCGTGGCGAAGGCCGTCCTGCTGCTCGTGGTGCCGACGGCGTCGTTCGGGCTGATCGGCTGGCTGGCGTTCGGGCGGACCGCGGGCGTGGCCGTCGCCGTCGTGTCGGCGCTGCTCGGAGCCGTGAGCTGGCGCCGCTACCGGATCGAGCAGGACGGGGGCGTCAAGGGCGACGGGTTCGCGATACTCGGTGGGTTCGCGTTGCTGGTGGCCGCGGTGTTCGGCGGGATCCGGCTCGCCGGCTGGTCCTGGTCGCTCGTGGCGGCCCTGATCGGCGCGGGGCTGCTGGTCGTGGCGTGGCTGGTGTTCATCGCCCTGACCGAGCCGGGAGGCACTGCGGTCGCCAACCGCGTGCAGGCCTTCGCCGCGTTCGTGGACTGGCGGCGGGCGCTGCTGGACGAGGGCGTGCTGCCCGCGCTCTACCTGCGCATCAACGAGGCGAAGGCCGGGTTCTTCTCGACCACCCTGACCGTCCGGGACTCGTCGGCCCTCGGCACGGGCGACCACCTGGCCAAGCACGTGCCCACCCCCGCCAGCGCCCGGCTGAAGGCGCTGGTCGCGGCCTCGGGCGGCGGCAGCTTCGCGGTGGCCGGGCCGCGCGGCGCGGGCAAGACGAACCTGCTGCGGGCGTTCTGCGGCGGCCGGTACCGCGTCGACGGGGAGGCGCAGGACCTGGCCGTGCTGGTCGCCGCGCCCGTCGAGTACAAGCCGCACGAGTTCGTCGTGCACCTGTTCGCCGAGGTGTGTGAAGCCGTCATCGCCCGGTTCACGAAGGACGAGGCGCGTGACGGGCCGAGCCCGGTGGTGGTGACCGCGCGCCTCGCCCTCCAGCGGCTGGACTACGTGCGTTCGGTGAACAACGAGGTCAGCGGCAAGGGCGGGTTCCGCGGGTTCGAGCTGGCGGGCAAGCGGGCGGTGACCCTGGCCGGGCGGGCGTGGACGTACCCCGAGGTCGTGAAGCAGTTCCGGCAGTTCCTCGCGGTGGTGGTCAAGGAGGTCGCTCCGGGCCGGGTCGTGATCGGCATCGACGAGCTGGACCGCATCGGCGAGGGCGAGCCCGCGCGGCGGTTCCTCAACGAGATCAAGGCCGTGTTCGACGTCCCCGGCTGCCACTACCTGGTGTCCGTGTCGACCGAGGCCCAGCACGACTTCGAGCTGTCCGGGCTGGGGCTGCGCAGCGTCTTCGACAGTTCCTTCGACGAGGTCGTGCGCGTGGACTTCCTGGACCACGAGTACGCGCGCCGGTTGCTGCGCCGGTACGTCCTGGGCCTGTCCGAGCAGTTCCACGCCCTGGCGTACGCGTTCTCGGGCGGCTTGGCGCGGCAGCTCGTCCGCGTCGCCCGCGCGATCGCCGACCTCGGCGCGGGCCGGTCCCTGTCCGACGTGGCGCACGCGCTGGCCCACGCCGAACTGGTCCGCGCCTGCCAGGCCACCGCCGACGCCCTGGCCGCCGTGGACGACCGCGACGGCGTCAGCAGGCTGCTGCGGCTGCTGGACGAGCGGCCGGCGGCGTTCACCGTCGGCTACGGCGACCGCGTCCTGGACGCCTACGACGGCGAGTCCGGTCCCGTCGGGCAGCTCCGCGACGCCCTCGGCGCGCGCATCCGGTTCCTCGAGACGGTCGTCGCGGTGTTCACCGACGCCTTGGACGCCGACCGCATGGCCGACATCGACTTCGACCACCTCGCCCGCGCCCGCCGGTACGTCGGCAGCAACCCACGCGCGGCGCTGGGCCTCCTGGAGGACCTGCGCCGCACGTGGGCCCTGTGACTAGCCGCGCGACGGAGTCGCGCCGTTGGACACAGCGTGGGCGTCGAGGACGTGCGCAACGCCCTCGGTGATCCGGGCCGCGTGCCCCAGGTTCAGCCACTCGTCGGGCACGTGGCAGTTGCTGTCCGGCCCGACCGCGCCCGTGACCAGGAACTGCGCCTGCGGGTACGCCTCGTGCAGCAACCCCATGAACGGGATCGAGCCGCCCAGCGCCACCGTCCGCCACGGCGCGCCGAAGACCTCCTTGCCGACCACGTCGAGCGTGTCGCGCAGCCACGGGGCCAGCTCCGGCGCGTTCCAGCCGTCGGCGTGCTCGACCCGGGACAGCTCCACCGTCGCCCCGTACGGCACGTCCGTGGTCAGCTTCTCCACCACCGCGTCCAGCGCCGCCTTCGAGTCGGCGGTCGGGGGCAGCCGGAAGCTCAGCACCAGCGTGGTGAACGGCCGCAGCACGTTGCCCGCGTCGTCGGGGGCGGGCAGGCCGTCCGCGCCGGTCACCGACAGGGTGGGCCGCCAGCCGGCGTTGAGGGCCAGTTCCACCTCGTCGTCGGCCATCGGCCGGGTGGACCCCGCCCACGGCACCGACCCGGCCAGCACACCCGGCGCGGCGGCGACGGCGTCGCGGACCTCGGCGACCCGGTTCTCCGGCACGTCCACGTGCATCTCGCGGACCAGCACCTCACCGGTCGCGGAGTCCTCCAGCCGGTCCAGGAGCTGCCGGGCGACCCGGAACGAGCTGGGCACGATCCCGCTGGCCATGCCCGAGTGCAGGCCGCTCTCCAGCACCCGCACGGTGAGCGTGACCTGGGTCAGGCCGCGCAGGGACGTGGTCAGCCACATCCGGTCGTAGTCGTTGCCGCCCGAGTCCAGGCACACCACCAGCGACACCTCGCCCAGCCGGGGCTTGAGGTGCTCCAGGTAGGCGGGCAGGTCGGGGCTGCCGGACTCCTCACCGGTCTCCAGCAGCACGACGCACCGGGCGTGCCTGCCACCCGCCGCCCGCACGGCCTCGATCGCCGCCACGGCCGCGTAGCCGGAGTAGCCGTCGTCGGCCGCGCCGCGCCCGTACAGGCGACCGTCGCGCACGACCGGCGTCCAGGGGCCCAGGCCCTCGGACCAGTTCGCCACCGGCGGTTGCTTGTCGAGGTGGCCGTACATCAGCACGGTGTCCTCGGTGTCGGCGGTCGCCGGCACGTCCACCAGCAACAACGGCGTCCGACCGGGCAGTTCCACCACCTCGACGGTCGCCCCCAGGTCACGGGAGGCCAGCCACCCGCGCACGTGCTCGATGGCGGCGGCCAGGTGGCCGTGCTCCTCCCACGCGGGGTCGAAGGCCGGCGAGATCGCGGGCACGGCGACGAGTTCGGACAGGCTGGGGAGGATGTCGTCGTCCCACAGCCCTCGGACGGTACGGGTCAGCACAGAACGGTCCACGGGACCGATCCAATCACGGGTTGATGCGTTCACCAGTCGGGCAACCCGTGAAGACCCGACGTTCGGAAGTCCACTCGAATCCGGACCGATGAACCCTGATGAGACGCCGACCGGCCGTGTCCGGCGGCGCACGGACGGTGGTTAACGATCGGTAACCGGGACACGGGTGTTCGTTCACCGAACGTCTCGCTCGGACTGCCGAAGATTGGCCTTCCTACCGTTCTCCCTGTTCAGGAGGGTGCGTCGACTGTTACAAAGTGGGACGGGGCTCACCAAGTCGAGTGAGCGCATGTCAGGATGTGGAAGAGAACACCGTCAGCGCCGACGGTTGTCCGACCACCCCCACCCGGGGCGGCGGCGACTGGCGGTGCCGCCGCGCATGGTCGTCACGAGCGACTTGGCGGCCTCGTAGACGAGGAGTAAGGCGCAATGTCGTCCCCTGAGAAATGGACGCACCCCGGGCCGGACAGCCCACCGGCGACCGCCGCCAAACCGACCGCGGAACAGGTGATCGCAGGCTTGCGAGCGACAGACGAGGGCGGCGCCGACCTGGTGCAGCTGCTCACCCCCGAGGGCGAGCGCGTGCAGCACCCGGACTTCGACATCGACATCACGGCCGAGGAGCTGCGCGGGCTGTACCGCGACATGGTCCTGGTGCGCCGGGTCGACCGCGAGGCGAACGCGCTGCAGCGCAAGGGCCAGCTCGGCATCTGGGTGCCGCTGCTGGGCCAGGAGGCCGCGCAGATCGGCGCGGGCCGGGCCATGCGGCCCGACGACATGGCGTTCCCCAGCTACCGCGAGCACGGCATCGCGTGGTGCCGGGGCATCAAGCCGACCGACCTGCTGGGCATCTTCCGCGGCACCGACAACGGCACGTGGGACCCGGTCAAGCACCGGTTCCACCCGTACACGATCGTCATCGGCAACCAGGTGCTCAACGCCGCCGGGTACGCGATGGGCCAGAAGTTCGACGGCAAGGTCGGCGACGACGACGGCGAAGCCACCATGGTCTTCTTCGGCGACGGCGCGACCAGCCAGGGTGACGTCCACGAGGGCTTCGTCTGGGCCGCGGTGTACGACGCGCCGCTGGTGTTCTTCTGCCAGAACAACCAGTGGGCCATCTCCGAGCCCACCGAGCGCCAGTCCCGCCTGCCGCTGTACCAGCGGGCGCGCGGCTACGGCTTCCCCGGCATCCGCGTGGACGGCAACGACGTCCTGGCCACCCTCGCGGTGACCAAGTGGGCGCTGGACGAGTGCCGCCACGGCAACGGCCCGATCCTGATCGAGGCCTTCACCTACCGCATGGACGCGCACACCACGTCCGACGACCCGTCCCGCTACCGGCTCTCCGACGAGCTGGAGCTGTGGAAGCTCAAGGACCCGATCGAGCGGGTCAAGGTCCACCTGGTCAAGCAGCAGTGGGCCGACCAGGAGTTCTTCGACTCCGTCGAGGCCGAGGCCGAGCAGATCGCGGTCGAGCTGCGCGACTACTGCGTCAACCTGCCCGACCCGCCCGCCGAGCGGATCTTCAGCGAGGTCTACGCCGAGGGCAACCCCGTCCTGGAGGCGCAGCGCGACGAGTTCCTGGCCTACCACGCCGGTTTCGCGGGAGGTGAGCACTGATGGCTGCTCCGACGATGGACCGACCCACTTCGGCGGCTCCCGCCGCTGTGCAGACCATGACGATCGCCAAGGGCATCAACAACGGCCTGCGCGCGGCGATGGAAGCCGACCCCAAGGTCATCATCATGGGTGAGGACGTCGGCAAGCTCGGCGGCGTCTTCCGCATCACCGATGGCCTCCAGAAGGACTTCGGCGAGCAGCGCGTGCTGGACACCCCGCTCGCGGAGTCCGGCATCATCGGCACCGCCGTCGGCCTCGCGATCCGCGGCTACCGCCCGGTGTGCGAGATCCAGTTCGAGGGCTTCATCTTCCCCGGCTTCGACCAGATCGTGTCGCAGGTCGCCAAGCTGCACTTCCGCACCCAGGGCCGGCTCAAGCTGCCCATGGTGATCCGGGTGCCCTTCGGTGGCGGCATCGGCGCGGTCGAGCACCACTCGGAGTCCCCCGAGTCGTATTTCGCGCACACCGCGGGCCTCAAGGTCGTGTCGTGCTCCAACCCGGCCGACGCCTACTGGATGATCCAGCAGGCCATCGCGTCCGACGACCCGATCCTGTTCTTCGAGCCCAAGCGCCGGTACTACGAGAAGGGCGAGGTCGACACGACCGCCGCCCCCGGTCCGCTGTTCGCCTCGCGCGTCCTGCGCACCGGCACCGACGCGACGCTCGTCGCCTACGGCCCGATGGTCCGCACCGCCCTCGACGCCGCCTCGGCGGCCGAGGAGGAGGGGCGGTCGCTGGAGGTCATCGACCTGCGCACGCTGTCCCCGCTGGACCTGGCCCCGGTCTACGAGTCGGTGCGGCGCACCGGCCGGCTGGTCGTGGTGTCCGAGGCGCCCAGCGAGTCGTCCATCACCAGCGAGATCGCGGCCAAGGTGCAGCAGGAGTGCTTCTACTCCCTGCAGGCGCCGGTGCTGCGGGTGACCGGGTTCGACACGCCGTACCCGCCGTCGAAGCTCGAGGAGGAGTTCCTCCCCGACCTCGACCGGGTGCTGCACGCCGTCGACCGCTCACTGGCCTGGTAAGGGGACACTTGGGATGCCGCAGTTCAAGCAATTCCCCCTGCCGGACACGGCGGAGGGGCTGACCGAGGCCGAGATCCTGACCTGGCACGTCCGGCCGGGCGACACGGTCAAGGTCAACGACATCATCGTGGAGATCGAGACCGCCAAGGCGGCGGTCGAGCTGCCGTGCCCGTGGGACGGCGTGGTGACCGAGCTGCTCGCCGAGGTGGGGCAGACGGTGGAGGTCGGCGTGCCGATCATCACCATCGACGTCGACCCGTCCGGCACGGCGGCCCCCGCCCCCGCTCCGGCTCCGGCCACCAACGGCACGGCACCGGACGCGACCGAGGGCCGGGTGGCCAACCTGGTCGGCTACGGCCCGAAGTCCGGCCCGGCCAAGCGCCGAGCCCGCACCGGCACCCCGCCGACCGCACCCACGCCGGCCGCCGCTCCGGCCGCCCAGGCCCCGGCTGCTCCGGCCGCCGCGCCGGCTCCGGCCCGGCCGGTTCCGCCCGCCGCCCCGGCCGCGGCGACCGCTCCCGCCGCCCAGGCTCCGGTGGCGCTCGCCGGCGGCACCCGCTCGCCCGGCGGGTACGTCCCCCTCGCCAAGCCCCCGGTCCGCAAGCTGGCCAAGGACCTGGGCGTGGACCTGTACGCGCTGACCGGCAGCGGTCCGGGCGGGGTCATCACCCGCGAGGACGTCGAACAGGCCATCGCCGCCCCGGCACCGACCAGTGCCACCCCGGTCGACACCGGTTCGCGGGAGCGGCGCGTCCCCATCAAGGGCGTCCGCAAGGCCACCGCGCAGGCGATGGTGGACAGCGCGTTCACCGCGCCGCACGTCACGGAGTTCCTGACCGTCGACGTCACGCCGATGATGGAGCTGCGCGCGCGGCTGAAGGACACGCCGGAGTTCCGCGGCGTGAAGCTCACCCCGCTCGCGTTCTGCGCGAAGGCCGTGGTCCTGGCGACCCGCCGCACCCCCGACGTGAACGCGACGTGGGACGCGGCGGCGAACGAGATCGTCTACAAGGACTACGTCCACCTGGGCATCGCCGCCGCCACCCCGCGCGGCCTGGTGGTGCCGAAGGTCCGCGACGCGGACCGCATGTCGCTGCGCGAACTGGCCGTCGCGCTCGACGAACTGGCCACCACGGCCCGCGACGGCAAGACCGCGCCCGCCGACATGCTCGGCGGCACGATCACCATCACCAACGTCGGCGTCTTCGGCGTCGACACCGGCACGCCCATCATCAACCCGGGCGAGTCCGCGATCCTCGCGTTCGGCGCGATCCGCGACATGCCGTGGGTGGTGGACGGCCAGGTCGTCCCGCGCAAGGTGTGCCAGCTGGCCCTGAGCTTCGACCACCGCGTGGTCGACGGCCAACAGGGCTCGCAGTTCCTGGCCGACGTCGGCCGGCTGCTGTCCGACCCGGGCGTGGCGCTGACGTACTAGCTAGTCGGAGACGGTGCCGGGAACCTCCGGGCTCCCGGCACCGTCCTCCCGCCGCAACGCCTCCGCGAACTCCTCGACGGTCGGGTGGTCGACGCCCTGGTAGCGGAACACGCAGCCCTCCGACACCGCGCCGTCCAGCCACACCGCGGACTTCCGCGCGAGCCGGGACCGCGAGAAGTCGACCAGCTCGCCGGTGAACACCGCGGCCGAGAAGTCCAGCCTGGACAGGGTCGCCGACGCACCCCAGAACGACGTGTGCACCGCCTCGAACGTCGCGCCGCGGAACGTCGTCACACCCCGGAACCGGACCTCGCCGAAGTCGGTCAGCCGCCCGCCGAACCGGGCGAAGTCGAACGAGAAGTCCCCGTAGAAGGTGCGGTTCGACAGGTCGAGGTCCTCCAGCACCGCGCCCCGGCAGTCCATCGTCACACCGCGCCACTCCTGGTCGGCGCTGCGGTCGAGCAGGGTGGTCAGGATCGCCTGGCGGACCTCGCGCTCGGTCGAGTCGCCCTCCGGGTAGGGCGTGCGCAGGTAGCCGCACAGGACGTCCACGCACGTCTGCCGCTGCGCCACCCAGTCGTCGGCCAGCGCGCCCATCGCGTACACGCCGGCCAGCCGCACCGCGAAGCTGTCGTGCCCGAGCTGCTCGGCCGCCTTCCCGTACCGCTCGTTGAGGAACTTGGTGTCGTCGCGGTCCTCCTGCCAGGTGGCGATGAGGTGCGCGGCCTCGGACACCTGCTGCCGCCGGTAGGAGACGGCCAACGCCACCACCGCGCCCAGCCCACCCACGACGGCGAGCCCGATCTTCAGCAGGTCCAGCAGCTCGGCGGTGGTGAAACTGGCCGTCGACGGCAACTTCGGCCGCCCCAGCAACCAGTACAGCCCGGCCCCGGTCGCCGCGGCGAGCAGCACGGCCACCACCAACCACCGCACCACCGAGCCGGCCATCGACCCACGCGCCCCGGACGCGTCGCGGCCCTTCGTGGGCCGGGGCAGGTGCTTGCGCCGGGCGCGCCGGATGTACGCCCAGGCGACCGCCGTCGCTGCGAGCGTCACCAGTGAGGGGCCGTAGGTGTCGACGTACGCGGGCACGGGACGGGATCGTGCCCGATCATCGGGTTAATCGGTTGAAGTTCCAGCGACTGGAGAGTTCAGGGTGGTCGGCGTGACGCACTACTCGATCGGCGACCTGGCGCGGCTGACCGGCCTGTCCACCCGCACGATCCGGTTCTACTCCGACTCGGGCCTGATCCCGGTGGCGGGGCGGACCACGGGCGGCTTCCGCACCTACGACGTCGAGGGGCTGGCGCGTCTCAAGCTCGTCCGCACCCTGCGCGACCTGGGCGTCGACCTGCCCACCGCGCAGCGGGTGCTGGAGAGCGAGGTGTCCGTGGCCGAGGTGGCCCGGACGCACGCGGAGGCCATCGACGCGCAGATGCGCACGCTCCGGCTGCGCCGAGCCGTGCTGCGCGTCGTGGCCCGAACCGGGGAGGTGGAGATGGTGCACGAATTGGCGCGCTTGTCCGAGGAAGAGCGGCAGGCGATCCTGGACGACTTCTTCGACGAGGTCTTCGGCGGCCTGGACCTGGATCCGACGTTCGCCGAGCGGATGCGCTCGGTCCGGGTGGACCTGCCCGACGACCCGACGCCCGAACAGCTGGAGGCGTGGATCGAACTGGCGAACCTGGTGCGCGACAAGGACTTCCGGTCCTCGATCCGCCGGATGTCCGTCCGCCACCAGGAGATGCGCGCGGAGGGCGCCGACCTGTCCGGCCCGAGCGCCGAACAGATGGAAGCCTTCCAGTACGCCATGTCCAGGGCCCGCGAAGCCCTGGCCGCCGGCGTAGCCCCGACGTCGGAGGAGGGCCGCCAGATCCTGGCCGACGTCAACGCCCGCTGGTCGGCGACCCTGGACGTCCCGGTCGGCCCGGAACTGTCCCAGTGGCTCGACGAGTTCGGCGACCCGAGGGCGGAACGCTACTGGTCCCTGCTGGCCAAGATCAACGGCTGGCCCCCGGTCCCGGACACGACGGCCGAACGCCGCTGGCTCGCCGAAGCAGGCAGCTGAGGCGTCGCCGGCCCCTCCGACGAGGTGCCACGCGGGGCGAGAGGGCCTCGGCCTTGCCACGGCCGAGGTCCTCGCCGCCGTCACGACTCGAAGACCAACGCCATCAATAGCGAGTCGCGCAAGTGCCGTCAATCGGCTCGTCGGGGGTCATTCTCCGATTCCGTCACCGCCGTTTTCGGGTCTTGCTCGCAGGCGTGGCACTCGGGTGGAGCAATTCTCGAGCTGTTTCCTGGAGTCGTTGGTAGTGCCCTGGTCGCCGGCTAGGGTCGAACCGTGACTGCTGTGCAGGTGGGCTCGCGCGAGCGCGACTTCGAGATCAAGGTCATGGGGCGGACCTTGGAGCACCTGGGCGTCCAGATGTACAAGCGGCGTGATGCCGCACTCGCCGAACTGGTCGCCAACGCCTGGGACGCCGGAGCGACCAAGGTGGAGATCACCCTGCCGGAGCCGGGCTCGTACGACCCCGAGACCAGTTCGATCGTGGTCTTCGACGACGGCGGCGGCATGGACGAGAACGGGATCGAGCACGATTACCTCGTGATCGGCCGAAATCGTCGTGCGGTGGGGCAGGAGGAGCCACCCGGTCGGCGTGTGATGGGTCGCAAGGGCATCGGAAAACTCGCGGCATTCGGTCTTGCCCGGCGCATGCAGGTTTCCACGTGGCGAGCCGGCGAGGCCATCGAGTTCGAGTTGAATGCCGAGAACCTGAAAACCGGGGCCGGTCGGGTGGCCGATGTGCCCATCAAGGCGGTCATCAGCCCGACCGACTCGGCGGTTCTCCCTCCATCGGGGACCCGACTGACGTTGGGAGCACTCAAGCACAAGACGCCGCTCGATCCGAAGGAGTTGCGGCTCAACCTGGCGCGGCGGTTCAGCCGTACCGTCCTGGGTCGGATGGTGGTCGTGGTCAACGGCGTGCCGGTCGCGGAGCCACCCATCGACTTGGAGCACCGGGAACCCGCCACCGACGAGACGACCGTCGTCCTCTCCGACGGCAACGAAGTCAAGTGGTGGGCTGGTTTCAGCCGTACTGTGCTGCCCGCGGAACTCCAAGGGCTCACCATCCTGGTCCGAGGCAAGACCGCTCAGGTTTCCCCCTTCTTCTTCGGCGTCGAGCACACGGCGTCGGGCCAACACGGGACCAAGTACCTGACCGGTGTCATCGAGGCCGATTACCTCGACGAAGGCGAGGACGACACTTCCGACAAGATCTCCACCGACCGACAGGAGATCGACTGGGCCGACGACGGTACGACGCCGCTGCGCAAGTGGGGCGAGGAGTTGGTGCGACGGCTGCTCCGCGAGCACGCCAACCAGCGCGGCGCCGCGGCGCTGCGGGAAGTCCGGTCAGACCGGTCGCTGGTGGACCGCATCGAGATGCTCGATCCCCCGTCCATCGGAAGGGTTTTCGGGTTCGTCGAGAAGCTCGGCGGCGCCAACCTGCCGAACGACAAGATCCGGACACTCGCGGAGACCGTGGTCCAGATCTACGAGTACCGCCACTTCCACGACTACATCGAACAGTTGGACGAGGTCGCGGAAGACCCGGAACTGCTCGTGCAGACGCTGGACTACATGCGCGGGTGGAAGGTGGTCGAGGGGCGAGCCATCCTCGAGATCGTCAAGGGACGCATCGACATCCTCGACAAGTTCCACTCGATGATCGTGAACGACGCTCCGGAGACCGCGCACGCGATCGGTCTCGACAACATGCACGACCTGGTGGCGGACTATCCGTGGCTGATCAATCCCGAGTGGCACGTCCTGGCCGAGGAGAAGCGGATCACGAGCCAGTTGCGTGAGTGGGGTGACCGGGACATCGACCCGAACGACCGCAGGCGGTACGACTTCCTCGCCCTGGCCGGTGACGGTGTCCTCGTCGTCATCGAGATCAAGCGGTCCGGCCACGCGGTCACCCTGAAGGACCTCCAGCAGATCGAGGGCTACGTCGTCGCATTGGAGGAAGCGAACCCGAACGTGAGAGGCGCTTTCGTCACCGGTGACAAGTACGCGCTCACCGAACGGACGCTGAAAGAATGGCGTTCCCGGGAGAGCATCGAACTGCTGGTGTGGCGTGAGGTCTACCGCCGAACGCGGTCGTTCTACGAGCACTACCGCGCGGTCCTGGAAGGCAACGTGCAAGACGACTCGTTCGGCCGCAAGAGCCGTGAGGTCGCCCGTACCCGCTCGGTGCTGGGGACCGGGGCGTTTCGCGGAAGGGATCTCCGCCGACAGGGGCTCGGACCGCAGGACGCCGAGGGTGCCCGGGAGTGATCGTCGACCACCACGACAGCGGGGCGGGGTCGTCCGCGCCCGGAAAGACCCCGCCCCGTCCCCCGCCGGTCACGTCAACGGATGTGCATCCCCGAGATCGCCCGCGACACGACCAACCGCTGGATCTCCGACGTGCCCTCGAAGATGGTGAAGATCTTGGCGTCCCGGTGCATCCGCTCCACCGGGTGCTCCCGCGTGTACCCCGCCCCGCCCAGGATGTGGATCGCCCGTTCCGTCACCCACACCGACACCTCGCCCGCCTTGAGCTTGGACATCGACCCCTCGCCCGCCGTGAACGGGACGTTGTTGCGGCCCATCCACGCCGCTCGCCACACCAGCAGCCGGGCCGCGTCGATCTCCATCCTCATGTTCGCCAGGTCGAACGCGATGGACTGGTTCTCGATGATCTTCCGCCCGAACGCCTCGCGGTCCTTGGCGTAGTCCAGGGCGTACTCGTACGCCGCCCGCGCCACGCCCACCGCCATCGCGCCCACGGTCGGCCGGGTCGTCTCGAAGGTCGCCATCGCCGCCTGGCCGCCGGTCGACTGCCCCTCCCGCGCCCGCGCCAAGCGCTTCTCCAACCGCTCGCGGCCGCCCAGCAGGCACCGGCCCGGCACGCGCACGTCGTCGAAGAACACGTCCGCCGTGTGCGACGCCCGCATCCCGTGCTTCTTGATCTTCCCCGGCGACGACAGGCCCGGCGTCCCCGGCGGCACGACGAACGCGGCCTGACCACGTGCGCCCAACGACGGGTCGACGACCGCGGTCACCACGTGGACGTTGGCGATGCCGCCGTTGGTCGCCCACGCCTTCTGCCCGTTGATCACCCACTCGTCGGAAGCAGCGTTGTACACCGCCCGCGTCCGGTACCCCGCGACGTCCGACCCGGCCTGCGGCTCGGACGCGCAGAACGCGGCCACGTGCGGCGCGTCGGGCGTCCCGAAGCACTCCGGCACCCACTCGGCCAGCTGCTCGGGCTCGCCGGCCGCGAAGATCCCGGCCGCCGCCAGGCCCGTCCCCATCAGCGCCAGCGCGATCCCGGCGTCACCCCAGAACAGCTCCTCCACGGCGATCGGCAGCGACAGCCCGGCCTGGTCGGCGAACCACGTGGCCAGCGACTCGAACCCGTACAGCCCGATCTTCGCGGCCTCCTGGATGACCGGCCACGGCGTCTCCTCCCGCTCGTCCCACTCGGACGCGGCGGGGCGGATGACCGACGACGCGAAGCCGTGCACCCAGTCGCGCAGGTCGCGCTGGTCCTCGTTCAGTTCCAGGGAGAACACGTCATCACGCCTTCGGGATGTCGAAGAGGCTCATGAAACCGGCCGCGAAACCCAAGTCCCCCTTGACCTTCAGCTTGCCGGTCATGAACAGGACGGGCGCGGACGCGTTGCCGGTGGCCAGCTTGAGGAACTCCACCGGGCCGAGGGTGACGGTCGCGCGCGACTCCCGGGTGGCGCCCTTGTTGATGGTGCAGGTGCCGTCCTCGATGACGGCCTCGTAGACGTCCTCGGAGCCGCCGGCACCACCCGTCAGCCGGAAGTGCACGACGGCCCGCGTGGCGCCGGCGCGGTCGGTGCGGAAGTGGACCTCCATGCGCCGGAAGACCTCGTCGAGCACGCGTTCGCGCAGGCCAGTCCGCGAGGTCACGGCGTCGATCTGGTCCTTGGACGCGCGCGAGATGATGCGGGCGAAGTTGTGCGGGTCCATCTTGGCCAGGTCGAGGTCGGCGCCCCGGTCGGCGAGGTCGCCGAGCACCCCGAGCAGGTCGGCGAACTCGTCCTTGCCGAGCTTGGCCGGGTCGATGCCGCGCGCGATGACGTCGATGTCGAGGTCGCGCAGCGCCGGGTCGGCCGGGTCGGCCTGTCGGAGCGCGGCGATGAGGGCCTTCGGGCTCAGCTTCGCGATGGCCTCGGTGGTGAGGTTGGTCATGGTGGCACCTCCGCGTACCTACTCGACGGTAAGACTACTGGTGAGTAGGTAAGGCGGCAAGGGGCGCGGAGTAATCTTGCCCGCAGCCTTCAGGGGGTGCGATGCACGCAGAGCAACCGGTCAGCACCGGACGAGCCAAGAGACTGCCCCGCGCGGTGCGCGAGCGGCAGATCATGGACGCCGCGGTGGAGGTCTTCTCGCGACTGGGTTTCCACGCCGCGTCGATGGACGAGATCTCCGAGGTCGCCGGGATCTCCAAACCGATGCTCTACGCGTACCTGGGCTCCAAGGAGGAGCTGTTCGCCACCTGCATCCGCCGCGAGTCCACGCGGATGATGGAGGCCATCGCGGACGGCGTCGAAGCCGACCAGCCGCCGGACGTCCAGCTGTGGAGCGGCTTGCGCGCGTTCTTCGGCTTCGTCGGCGAGAACCGGTCGAGCTGGCAGGTGCTGCACCGCCAGGCCTCCTCCCAGGGCGGACCCTTCGCGCAGGAACTGGCCGACATGCGCGGCCGGGCGATCAGCCTCGTGGCCGCGCTGCTCGTGCACTCCGCGGACTTCCCCAACGTCCCGCGCGCGGGCGACAAGGAGGCCGAGTCGCTGGCCGCCGCGCTGGTCGGTGCGGCCGAGGCACTGGCCGACTGGTGGCTGGACAACCCCGAGGAACCGGCGGGCGTCGTCGCGGCGCGGCTGATGAACCTGGTGTGGATGGGCTTCGGCGACCTGGTCGAGGGCAACATCTGGCACCCGCCGTCGCGACGGGTGCCAGAGGGCGACTAGCCGCTGATCACGCCTTCCAGGTGGGGTTTGCGCGACCACAGCGCGAACCGCCACCCGTCGGCGGTCGGCTTGGCGGAGAAGTCCACCTTGCCGGGCAACAGGATCGGCGCCTTGAACCGCACGTCCACGGTGAACGCGTCCGGCAACCGCCCCTCGAACGCCGCCACGCACCGCGCCTTCGACCACATCCCGTGCGCGATCGCCCGGGGGAAGCCGAACGCGCGGGCCGTCAACGGGTGCAGGTGGATCGGGTTGCGGTCGCCGGAGACCTCGGCGTACCGGCGGCCGATGTCGCCGCCGACCCGCCACACCCCGGTCGGCTTCGGCGGCTCCTCCTGCGCCTTGTCGGCGGACCCGGAGCCGCCGCCGATCCGGAGATAAGTCGACACGTCGACCCACACCTGCTCGCCGTCCACCGACACCGCCGACACCACGTCGAACTGCCGCCCCCGCTCGTGCGGGCGCAGGTTCTCCAGGTGCACGGTCAGGTCGAGCGGTTCGGAGGCGAGCAGCGGCCGCAGCTGCGTGATCCGGTTCGCCACGTGCACGGTCCCCGGCAGCGGGAACGGGAAGCCGGGCGCGGTCATCAGCTCGATCTGCGACGGGAACGCGAGCACGTGCGGGTAGGTCGCCGGCAGCTCGTCGCGCACCCCGAAGCCGCACACGCGGTTGTACGCGGCCAGGTGCTCCCGGTCGACCTCCACGCGCAGTTCGCGCGAGTACGACGGCAGCGTGGACCCCCTCCGGGTGAACCCGGTGAGCGCGGCCTTGGCGTACAGCCAGGTCAGGTTCCCCATCACGCCCCCAGCAGGCTCTGCCCGCACACCCGCACGACGTTGCCGTTGACGCCGGAGGACGCGGGGTGTGCGAACCACGCGATCGTCTCCGCCACGTCCACCGGCAGGCCGCCCTGGGACAGACTGTTCATCCGCCGACCGGCCTCGCGGATCACCAGCGGCACGGCCGCGGTCATCTTGGTCTCGATGAAGCCGGGCGCGACCGCGTTGACCGTCGCCCCGGTGCCCGCGACCGTCGCGGACAGCGAGTCGACCATCCCGATCACGCCCGCCTTGGTGGTCGCGTAGTTGGTCTGGCCGACGTTGCCCGCGATGCCCGCGATGGAGGAGACGCCGATGATCCGGCCGTTGGGGCGCAGCGCGCCGGAGTCGAACAGGGCCTGGTTGACCCGCTCCTGACTGGCCAGGTTGACCTCGAGCACCGCGTTCCAGCGGCCGGCGTCCATGCGGCCGAGCGTGCGGTCGCGGGTGATGCCCGCGTTGTGCACCACGATGTCCACGCCGCCGTGCCGCTGGGTGACGTGTTCGACGATCCGCTTCGGGGCATCCGAGGCGGTGATGTCCAGCTGGAGCGTCGACCCGCCCACCTCGTTGGCCACCGCGGACAGCTCGTCGCCCTGGCCGGGCATGTCCAGGCAGACGACGTGCGCGCCGTCGCGGCCGAGCACCCGCGCGATGGCGGCGCCGATGCCCCGCGACGCCCCGGTGACCAGCGCGACCTTGCCCGCGAGCGGCTTCTCCCAGTCGTCGGGGACTTCGACCGGGCCGGTGCCGATCCGCACGACCTGGCCGGACACGTACGCCGAGCGTCCGGACAGCAGGAACCGCAGCGTGGACTCGATGTTCCCCTCGGCACCCTCGGCGACGTACACGAGCTGGGCGGTGCCGCCGCGCTTGAGCTCCTTGCCGACGCTGCGGACGAAGCCTTCGAGGGCGCGCTGCGCGACCTGCGAGGCCGCCTGTGCGGGCGGCGTGCCGAGGACGACGACCCGGCTGCACGGTGCGAGCGAGCGGATCACCGGGTGGAAGAACTCGTACAGCTCGCGCAGCTTCTCCGTGCTGTCGATGCCGGTGGCGTCGAAGACGAGGGCGGCGTACCGCTCGTCCTCGCGGGCTTCGGCGGCCACGTCGAGACCGATGGACTTGCACACCGCCGCGACCGGCTCGACCAGTCGTCCGCTGCCGCCGAGCAGCACGGGGCCGTCGAGCGCGGGCTTCCCGGGGGTGTGCCTCCGCAGGGGGTACGGGTTGGGCAGACCGAGCTTGCCGACGACGAGGCGCCCGAAGCCGGACTTGGCGAACGACTGGTAGCGATCCATGCGGACATCACACTCCCTACTCAGTAGTAAGTCTACTGACGAGTAGGTAATATGGACAACACACACCCGTACCGGGAGGACGACATGGCCGACATCCGCAGGGTTGCCATCCTGGGCGGCAACCGAATCCCCTTCGCGCGCTCCAACGGCCCCTACGCCACGGCGTCGAACCAGGACATGTTCACCGCCGCCCTGGACGGCCTGGTCAGCCGGTTCGCGCTGCAGGGCGAGCGGCTCGGCGAAGTGGTCGCCGGCGCGGTGCTCAAGCACAGCCGCGACTTCAACCTGGTGCGGGAGTGCGTGCTGGGCAGCGCCCTGTCCGCCGAGACCCCGGCCTACGACGTCCAGCAGGCGTGCGGCACGGGTCTGCAGGCCGTGATCGCGGTGGCGAACAAGATCGCCCTGGGTCAGATCGAGGTCGGCATCGCGGGCGGCGTGGACACCACCAGCGACGCGCCCATCGGCGTCAACGAGGACCTGCGCGGGGTGCTGCTGGAGTTCAACCGCGCCCGCTCGACCGGCGACAAGCTCAAGGCCGTCACCAAGCTGCGCCCCAAGCACGTCGTCCCCGACATCCCCCGCAACGGCGAACCGCGCACCGGCCTGTCCATGGGCGAGCACGCCGCCATCACCGCCCGCGAGTGGGGCATCGCCCGCGAGGACCAGGACGCCCTGGCCGCCGCCAGCCACCAGAAGCTGGCCGCCGCCTACGACCGCGGCTTCTTCGACGACCTGGTGACCCCGTTCCAGGGCCTGACCCGCGACCAGAACCTGCGCCCGGACTCGTCGGTGGAGAAGCTGGCCAAGCTCAAGCCGGTGTTCGGCCGCGGCGAGGACGCCACCATGACCGCCGGCAACTCGACCCCGCTCAGCGACGGCGCGTCCACCGTGCTGCTGGCGAGCGAGGAGTGGGCGGCGTCCCGCAACCTGCCGGTGCTGGCGTACCTCACGTTCACCGAGACCGCGGCCGTCGACTACGTCCACGGCGGCGAGGGCCTGCTGATGGCCCCGGCCTACGCCGTGCCGAGGATGCTGGCCCGCGCGGGCTTGTCGTTGCAGGACTTCGACTTCTACGAGATCCACGAGGCCTTCGCGTCCCAGGTGCTGGCCACCCTGAAGGCCTGGGAGGACGCCGACTTCTGCAAGGGCAAGCTGGGCTTGGACGCCCCGCTGGGCCCCATCGACCGCGCGAAGCTCAACGTCAACGGCTCGTCGCTGGCCGCCGGCCACCCGTTCGCGGCAACCGGCGCACGCATCGTGGCCACCCTGGCGAAGATCCTGGCGGAGAAGGGCTCGGGCCGCGGCCTGATCTCCATCTGCGCGGCGGGCGGCCAGGGCGTGACGGCGATCGTGGAGCGCTGAGCCGGCGGGCTGCCCGGCGCTCGGACGGGCAGCCCTAGTCCAGCAGCGACCAGGTCGCGGTGCACCGGACGGTGACTGTGATCTGCTGCGCCTCCAGGTTCAGCTGGTCCATCCGCAGCGGCGTGCCCGGTGCGCCGCCGTACGCCGCCTGGATGCCCTCCATCGCGTACGCCTCGCTGTCCCCGTCGGCCAGCCGCAGCAGGGTTCCCAGCCGCGCGCCCAGCGCCTCCGCGTACCCCTCGGCCCGGCGTCGGGCGTCGAGGACGGCTTCCTTCTGCGCCTCGCGCACCGCCTCGGCGTCGGCCGCGAGCTGCCACGACGGGCCGTTGAGCCACGCCGGTTCGGCGGCGGCCAGGGCGCCCAGCAGGTCGTCGAGCTGGTCGAGGTCGTCGACGCGCAGCGCGTAGGACTGCGCCGCGCGGGTGCCCGAGCGCCGTTTGCCGTCCCAGTTGTCGTGCACGTTGAGCCGCCGCGACCGCACCTCGACGCCGGGACGCGCGAGCAGCGGCTCGACCGACGCCACGCGCCGGGTCAGCAGGTCGACCGCCTCCGTGCGGGTCGCGCCGGAGGTCTCGAAGTTCACCTGCACCTCGGCGCGGTCGGCGGTGCGCTCGACCTTGCCGGTGCCCTTGGTCACGACTTCAGCCACGCCGCCCAGCCAACCCGCACACCGGATCATGCGCAACGATAAGACGATCTAGCTCCAACACTAGACAGATCAATACTGCCCGACACGCGCCGAGTATTGGATCGGTCGTAGACAGCTCGATACCGTCCGAGGATGGACCCGGTCCGCAACCCGTTCGCCCCCGGCGCGGGGCAGCGCCCGCCCGAGCTGGCGGGGCGGGACAAGGAGCTGAGCGCGTTCGACGTGGTCCTCGAACGGGTCGCGCGCGGCCGTCCGGAGCGCAGTCTCGTGCTCACCGGGCTGCGCGGGGTCGGCAAGACCGTGCTGCTGGGCGAGCTGCGGTCGATGGCGCTCAAGCGCGGGTGGGGTGCGGGCAAGGTCGAGGCGCGGCCGGAGGCGGGGCTGCGGCGACCGCTGTCCGCCGCGCTGCACCGGGCGATCCGCGACCTGGCCGTGCGGCACCGGGCACCCGACCGCGTCGAGGCGGTGCTGGGGGTGCTCAAGGCGTTCGCGCTCAAGGCCAACCCCGAGGACGCGAAGCTGCGCGACCGGTGGCAGCCCGGCATCGACGTGCCCGCCGCGCAGGGCCGGGCCGACTCCGGGGACATCGAGATCGACCTGGTCGAGCTGTTCACCGAGGTCGCCGAGCTGGCGCAGGACGTGGGCACCGGGGTCGCGCTGCTCATCGACGAGATGCAGGACCTGCGGCCCGACGACGTGTCGGCGCTGTGCGCGGCGTGCCACGAGCTCTCCCAGTCCGGCGCCCCGCTGGTGGTGGTCGGGGCGGGGTTGCCGCACCTGCCGGCCGTGCTGTCGGCGTCCAAGTCGTACTCGGAGCGGCTGTTCCGGTACGTCCGGATCGACCGGCTGTCCCGCGAGGACGCGGACCGGGCCGTGCTCGCGCCGGTCGAGCGGGAGCAGGCGGGCATCCAGGACGAGGCGCTGGACGCCCTGTTCGACGCCTCCGGCGGCTACCCGTACTTCATCCAGGCCTACGGCAAGGCCGCGTGGGACGCCGCGCCCGCCGACCCGATCACCCCGCTGGACGTCGCCGTCGCCGCGCCCGAGGCGGACGCGGAGCTGGCCGTGGGGTTCTTCGGCTCGCGGTACGAGCGGGCGACGCCGGCCGAGCGCGAGTACCTGCGGGCGATGGCGGAGCTGACCGACGGCAAGGACGCGGGCGTGAACACCGCACAGGTCGCCGACCACCTGGGCCGCAAGCCGTCGTCGCTGTCGCCGGCGCGGGACAGCCTCATCAAGAAAGGCCTGGTCTACAGCGCGGAGCGCGGTCAGATCGCGTTCACCGTGCCGCACTTCGGCCGGTTCCTGCTGGGCCGCGAGGACTGATCTCCGGTCGTATCGGGTTCTCTAGTGCCAACGCTAGAGAACCTCTGTTGTGCTGTCCGGTGAACCCCGGTGTCCTCCAGGCGAATCGTGGGTGCTGAACAGGTAACCGCCGTAGATTCGTCGGCGTGTGCCTCAACTCACCGGATAATCGGGTGCATCAGGCGCGGTGAAGGTGCATACTTGAGGCACACACCGAGAAGCACTCCGAGAGGGATGAATCCCGTGAACTTCACTGCGAAGCTCCGCGCTCGTCGTGTCGAGGCTCGCAACCGCAAGGCCGTCGCCCGCGCGATCGACCAGGCCCCGACTCCGGCCATGCGCCACGAGCTGATGGCGATCGCCCAGGCCCAGGTGACCACCCTCCGCTGAACCGCCCTCCGCGCGCGACGGCCACCCGACCTCGACACCGGGTGCACGCCCCGCCGTCCGCGCGCGATCCGGCGAAGGGGGAAACGCCGAAGGCCCTGCCGCACCTCCCGCGCGGCAGGGCCTTCGGCTATGGTGAGCACGAGAAACGTGATCTGGGTCACACCCTGGAGAGGGTGTAACAGACCACTATCGTGTCTCGATGTTCAAGGTGACCCCGCGGTGCTGTCGGACCCCCGACCTGGCAGCACCGCGGGGTTTCCCATGTCCCCCGACCAGGTGCCCGGACTACTTGGACGTGGCCGAACCGGTCCAGGTGTCGTCCTGTCTGCGGGCGCGCCGGATCATCACTGCTTCCCCCTGAATGTGTCTTGTCCCCCATGGACACCACCCATGGTGCCACCGGGGTACGACAATTCCTTGAGGGTTTCCTGAGAGCATGGGCCGATGCCCCTCCCGCTGCTCGTCGTGGACGCGGCCAACGTCGTAGGCTCGGTCCCGGACGGCTGGTGGCGCGACCGGGCAGCCGCCGCCACCCGCCTGCGCGACTCCCTCGCGACGGTCGCCGAACACGGCCTACCGCCCTTCCACGACGGCCCGCTCGACGTGGTCCTGGTCGTCGAGGGCAAGGCCCGTCACGTGGAATCCACCCCCGCGGTCCGCGTGGTGGCCGCCGACGCCTCCGGCGACGACAAGATCGTGGAAGTCGTCCGCACCGACCCCGAAGACCGCCCCCGAGCCGTCGTCACGGCAGACCGCGACCTCCGCCGCCGCGTGACCGAACTGGGCGCCGAAGTCCTGGGCCCACGATCGGTTCGGTGATCCGAAGCCGGACAGCTCCGCAGCGGGGCGTCCCAACCCGTGGACCCCGGAACAGGACAGTCGTCCCGCGGTGTTGGATCGGGACGTGACGACTGCTCAGCGCCGCCGTGCCCGTGTTCGTGCTCCCGAGTTGGTGGGGCGTGGCTGGCTCAACACCGGTGGGAAGGACGTTCGGCTCGCTGACCTGCGGGGCAAGGTCGTCCTGCTCGACTTCTGGACGTTCTGCTGCATCAACTGCCTCCACGTGCTGGACGAGCTGCGTCCGCTGGAGGCCGAGTTCGCCGACGTCCTGGTCACCATCGGCGTCCACTCCCCGAAGTTCGTCCACGAGGCCGACCCCGAAGCCCTCAAGGCCGCCGTCGAGCGGTACGAGGTGCACCACCCCGTGTTGGACGACCCCGAGCTGACCACCTGGCAGAACTTCGCGGTCAAGGCGTGGCCCACGCTCGTCGTCGTGGACCCCGAGGGGTACGTCGTGCACGTTGCCGCTGGTGAAGGGCACGTCGACGCGCTCCGGACGGTGGTCTCCGAACTCGTCGCCGAGCACGAGGCCAAGGGCACGCTGCACCGCGGCGACGGCCCGTACGTCCCGCCGGCCCCGGCCGACACCGAGCTGCGCTTCCCCGCCAAGGCCATCGTCACCCCCGCCGGCACCCTGCTGGTCAGCGACTCCGCCCACCACAGCCTGGTCGAGCTCGAACCCGATGGCGAGACCGTCGTCCGCCGCATCGGCACCGGCGAACGCGGTCGCCGGGACGGCCTCGAACCCACCTTCTCCGAGCCCGCCGGACTGGCTCTCCTGCCCGAGGACGTCGCAGCGCGAGTCGGTTACCACGTCGTCGTCGCCGACACCGTCAACCACCTGCTGCGCGGCCTGAACCTCGACACCGGCGAGGTCACGACCGTGGCCGGCACCGGTGAGCAGTGGCGGGACGGCGAGACGGACGGGCCGGCTGACGCGATCCACCTCACCAGCCCGTGGGACGTGGCCTGGTGGGAGCCCGCCGGAGGCGTGGCCATCGCACTCGCCGGCAACCACACCCTCGGCCTGTTCAAGCCCGTCGAGGAGCGCCTGGAGCGCCTCGCCGGCACCACGGTCGAAGGCCTGAGCGACGCTCCCCTCAAGGACGCCTTCTTCGCCCAGACCTCCGGCCTCGCCGCCCAGGGTGACCGGCTGTGGCTGGTCGACTCGGAGACCTCCGCCCTGCGCTACCTCCAGGACGGCGAGGTCAAGACGGTCGTCGGCAAGGGCCTGTTCGACTTCGGCCACCGCGACGGCGCCGCCGACCAGGCCCTGCTCCAGCACCCGCTGGGCGTGGCCGTCCTCCCCGACGGCTCGATCGCGGTCGCGGACACCTACAACGGCGCCGTCCGCCGCTACGACCCCGCGACCGGCGAGGTGTCGACGCTGGCCACGGACATCGCCGAGCCCAG
Source organism: Saccharothrix variisporea (assembly GCF_003634995.1). Classification (GTDB taxonomy): domain Bacteria; phylum Actinomycetota; class Actinomycetes; order Mycobacteriales; family Pseudonocardiaceae; genus Actinosynnema; species Actinosynnema variisporeum. Next base: position 5,441,716 of record NZ_RBXR01000001.1, read on the forward strand.
CGACGTGCTGTTCGTCGACGGCGAGCTGGTCGTGGTCGCCTCCGCCGCCCACCGCCTGGAACGGCCCGTCGCGCCCGGCACGAAGGTCCTCGGCGAGGCCCACCAGGTCAAGCGCCCGCCCACGGTCATCGCGCCCGGCGAGCTGGAGCTGTCGGTCGTGTTCACCCCGCCCACCGGCCAGAAGCTGGACGACCGCTACGGCCCGTCCACCCGCCTGGAGATCACCAGTTCACCGCCGGAGCTGCTGGTCGAGGGCGCGGGCGTGGGCACCGACCTCAAGCGGGTGCTGCGCATCGCGGACGGCTTCACCGATGGCGTGCTGCACGTCGTCGCACAGGCCGCGAGCTGCACGGACGACCCCGCCGTCGAACACCCGGTGTGCAAGCTCACCCGCCAGGACTGGGGTGTGCCGGTGCGGGTCAGCGCGGACGGCCCGAACCGACTGCCCCTCATGATGGGCGGTCTGGACGAGGACGTCTGACGCGCCACGTAGACTCATCGGGTGCCCGATGTCAAGCTTGAGATCCAGATGCTGCACGACCGCGTCATGGTGCGGATCTCCCCGGAGGACGGTGAGCGCCGCAGCAGCGGCGGCATCCTGATCCCGGCGACCGCGCAGATGGCCAAGCGTCTGGCCTGGGGCGAGGTGCTCGGGGTCGGCACGAACGTGCGGCACGTCAAGGTCGGCGACCGCGTCCTGTTCAACCCGGACGACCAGTTCGAGGTCGAGGTGCAGGGCGCGACCTACCTGGTGATGCGCGAACGCGACGTGCACGCGACCGCCACCGAGCGGTCGGACCACGGAACGGGCCTTTACCTCTAGAACCTCCTGACCGTGATCACCGCGTGACGGCGGTCGGGTAAGCAGTCCCAGGACCTTGCGCGAGAGGCAAGAGGGGGAGCGGTGCCGGAGAACCAACGACCGGAGTACGACGCTGAGCGGACCACGGCGTTCCAGCCGGTCCGCCCGTCGGGCACCGGTTCGGAGCGCGGGACGAACGGCTCCGCCGAGGCGCAGTGGCCCCAGGACGAGGACGCCTGGCCGCAGGAGGAACCGGACGAGCCGGCGGGGCGCGACACCGCGGCCGCCGAGGCGACCCAGTACATCGACAGCGGCAACCTCCGGGGTCCCGCCGGCGTCACCCACGATGTGCCCACTCCCCACCCCGACGAGGTCACCCACAAGCTGACCCCGCCGCCCTCCGACGAGACCCGCGCGTTCGGCGCTTTCGACGAGACCCGCGCCTTCGACGGCACGCGGGCGTTCGACGAGCCCCGCGCCTTCGACGAGACCCGGGCGTTCGACGGTCCCCGCACCCCTTCGGCGTCCGAGCAGACGACCGTGTTCGCCGCCCCGGTCGGTGAGCCGGAAGCCACCGTCCTCGGCCCGATGATGGTCGACGAGGACACCGCCGCCGAGGAGGTCGACGAGCGCCGCAAGTCGCGCAAGAAGGTCGCCCTGGTCGCGGCCGGCGTGTTCGGCCTGCTCGTCGTCCTGTACGGCCTGGACATCCTGGTCTCCAGCGGCAACGTCCCGCGCGGTGTGACGGTCGCCGGCGTCGACGTCGGCGGCATGAGCCACCCGGACGCGGAGAAGAAGCTGCGCGCCGAGATCGGTCCCCGCCTGGAGAAGCCGGTCAAGGCCCGCGCCGGCGACGTGGACACCGAGGTCGACCCCAAGGCGTCCGGCCTGGAGCTGGACTGGGCGGCCACCCTGGACCGGGCGGGCGACCAGCCGCTGTCCCCGATCACCCGCATCACCTCGTTCTTCACCTCCCGCGAGGTCGGCATCGCCACCCGCAGCGACCAGGTGAAGCTGTCCGGCGCGGTGGAGGCCCTGCGCGCCAAGACCGACCACGAGCCGGCCGAGGGCACCATCAAGTTCGAGGGCGCCACCCCGGTCGCCGTGGAGCCCAAGCAGGGCCAGAAGCTGGACGTGGACGGCGCCCGCGAGAAGCTGCTCGCCGACTGGGCCGATGGCGGCACCGTCGAACTGCCTGTGGCGACCACCCCGGTCAAGACGACCAAGGAAGGCGTGCAGAAGGCGCTCGACGAGGTCGCCAAGCCCGCTGTCGCGTCCCCCGTGGTGATCAAGGGCGAGGGCAAGGACGCCACGCTCACGCCCGAGCAGCTCGGCGCCACCCTCGTCTTCGAGCCCGCCGACGGCGGCGGCCTGAACGCCAAGGTCGACCCGAACAAGGTCGTGGAGGCCGCCGGCCCGCAGCTCAAGGACACCGAGAAGGAGGGCAAGGACGCCGAGATCGTGTTCGAGAGCGGCCGGCCCACCGTCAAGGAGTCCGTGGACGGGCTCACCATCGACTGGGAGAAGTCGCTGGCCACGTTCCTGGACGTGCTCAAGCGCCCCGACCAGCGCGAGATCAAGGCGGAGTACAAGAAGACGCCCGCCAAGGTGACCACCGAGCAGGCCAACAAGATGGGCATCAAGGAGGTCATCGGCGAGTTCCAGACCGGTGGCTTCGCGGCCGACTCGGGCGTGAACATCCGCGTGGTGGCGCAGAAGGTCAACGGCGCGATCGTGAAGCCCGGCGAGACGTTCTCGCTCAACGGCTACACCGGTCCCCGCGGCACCGCCCAGGGCTACGTCGAGGCGGGCATCATCGAGAACGGCGCCCCGGGCCGCGCGGTCGGCGGCGGCATCTCGCAGTTCGCCACGACGCTCTACAACGCGGCCTACCACGCGGGCATGAAGGACGCCGGGCACAAGGAGCACAGCTACTGGATCTCCCGCTACCCGGCGGGGCGCGAGGCCACGGTGTTCATGGACGCCGCCGGCAACAGCCTGATCGACATCAAGTTCACCAACCCCGACGACACCGGCGTGGCGATCCAGACGATCTGGACGCCGTCGTCGCTCAAGATCGTGCTGTGGGGGACGAAGAACTACGACGTCACCGGCTCGACCAGCGAGCGGACCAACTTCACCGAGCCGAACGAGATCAAGAAGACCACCCAGCCGTGCGTGCCGAGCAACGGCGCCCAGGGCTTCACGGTCACCGACACGCGGACCATCACCGACCGGCGCACCGGCCAGACCCGCTCCGAGTCGCGCACGGTCCGCTACGACCCGTCGCCGAAGATCGTCTGCGAGGCTCCTCCCGCTTAGGGCGCTTCATTGCCTCGATGAGCGCGCTGGCGCTCTCAAGCTGAACGCGCTGGCGCGCTTTCTAGCGGACGCGCTGGCGCGCTCTCAAGACAAGAGCGGGCTTGGGAGGCCTCCGGGGAGGTCACAAGCGGGGGCTTTTCCGTCCTCCCCGTATGGCCTGGCGGAGCCAACCACACTTCGCCGGGGTTGCCGCTGAAAATTTGGCTCGTGCCTCGCAAAATTTTCGGCCGCAACCCCGGCGAAGTGCGGTAGCCCTTCGGGCAGGCCATACGGGGAGGACGGAAAAGCCCAAGAGCGGGCGCGCTGTGCGCGCCTGAAGATCCACCGGCCTCGCGCTGCGCGCGTCGGCTTAACGCAGCTCACAGCCGGGTATTCACCCGATCGTGAGCGCACAAGAGGTGAGACGCAACCCGGTCGTGCAGCTCCTCGGCCGGGCGGGGATGGTCTGCTACGGGGTGGTCCACGTCCTGCTGGCCGTGTTGACCACGCAGGTGGTGTTCGGCGACTCCGGTGAGCAGACCGACCAGAAGGGCGCGGTGGCGACGCTCGCCGAGTCGTCCTTCGGGCCGGTGTTGCTGTGGGTGCTGGCGATCGGGTTGTTCGCGTTCGCGCTGTGGCAGGTGAGCATGGCGGTGTCGGGCTACCAGTGGGTGTCGCCGGAGCGGAAGCGCTGGTACCGGCGGATCGGGTCGGTCGGGCGCGCGGTCACCGGGGTCGTCATCGGGATCGCGGCCGTCCGGTACGCGGTCGGGTCGGGGCAGAAGAGTTCCACCGAGCAGTCGCAGACGTGGACCGCCAAGGTGTTGGCGCTGCCGTTCGGGCAGGTGCTGGTGGGCGCGGTCGCGTTGTTCGTCGTCGGGCTCGGGGTGGCGGTGGCGCGCAAGGGTGTGAAGAAGTCCTTCGAGGACGACCTGACCATGTCCGAACTGCCCGCCGGCACGCGTCAGTGGGTCGAGCGGCTGGGGCGGATCGGCTGGATCGGCAAGGGCATCGCCTACGGCTTGATCGGCGTCCTGGTCGGGTTCGCGGCGATCGAGGCCGACCCGTCGGAGTCCGGCGGCCTGGACAAGGCCCTGCACACCCTCGCCGCCCAGTCCTACGGCGTCTTCCTGCTGGCCGTCATCGCGCTGGGGTTCCTGGGCTTCGGCGTCTACTGCTTCGCCGCCGCCCGCGCGCACAAGGGGTGAGAACGTGACAAAGGGCGGCTCCCCCAACGCCCTGGGGGAACCGCCCTCATCGTCCTCAACCGATCAGAACGCGGCCTCGTCCACGTCCATCAGCGAGTTGTCGGTGTTCTCGGCGACCTTGCGGCGCGCGGACAGCTCGGGCAGCACGGTCTTCGCGAAGAAGGACGCGACCGCCACCTTGCCCTCGTAGAACGCCTTGTCCTTGGCGGACACCTGGCCGTCCAGCTTGGCCAGCGCCACCTCGGCCTGGCGCAGCAGCAGCCAGCCGACGAGCACGTCGCCCGCGGTCATCAGCAGGCGGACGGTGTTCTGGCCGACCTTGTAGAGGTTGCGCACGTCCTCCTGCGAGCTGGTCAGGAAGCCGATCATCGCGCCCAGGATGCCCTGGAGGTCCTCCAGGCCCTGCTTGAGCAGCGCCCGCTCCTCCTTGAGCCGGCCGTTGCCGCCCTCGTTGTCCAGGAAGGACTGGATCTCGCCGTTGAGGAAGCCCAGCGCCTGGCCCTTGTCGCGGATGATCTTCCGGAAGAAGAAGTCCAGCGACTGGATGGCGGTGGTGCCCTCGTACAGCGAGTCGATCTTGGAGTCCCGGATGTACTGCTCGATCGGGTACTCCTGGAGGAAGCCGGAGCCGCCCAGCGTCTGCAGCGACTGCGCGAGCTGCTCGTAGGCCCGCTCGGAGCCGACGCCCTTGACGATCGGCAGCAGCAGGTCGTTGACCTTCTCCGCCAGTTCCTTCTCGGCGCCGCCCAGGGCGATCTTGTCCTGGAAGGTGGCGGTGTAGAGGTACACCGCGCGCAGGCCCTCGGCGTAGGCCTTCTGCAGCATGAGCGAGCGGCGCACGTCCGGGTGGTTGGTGATGGTCACCCGGGGCGCGGTCTTGTCGGTCATGCGGGTCAGGTCGGCGCTCTGCACCCGCTCCTTGGCGTAGGCCAGGGCGTTGAGGTAGCCGGTGGACAGCGTGCCGATGGCCTTGGTGCCGACCATCATGCGGGCGTACTCGATGACCTGGAACATCTGCGCGATGCCGTCGTGCACCTCGCCCAGCAGCCAGCCCTTGGCGGGCACGCCGTGCTGGCCGAAGGTGAGCTCGCAGGTCGTGGAGACCTTGAGGCCCATCTTGTGCTCGACGTTGGTGACGAAGGCGCCGTTGCGCTCGCCGGTCGACTCACCGGTCTGCGGGTCGAAGTGCCACTTCGGGACCAGGAACAGCGACAGGCCCTTGGTGCCGGGCTTGGCCTCGATGCCGGGGCCCTCGGGGCGCGCCAGCACCAGGTGCATGATGTTCTCGGTCAGGTCCTGGTCACCCGAGGTGATGAACCGCTTCACACCGTCGAGGTGCCACGAGCCGTCCTCCTGGAGCACGGCCTTGGTGCGGCCCGCGCCCACGTCGGAGCCGGCGTCGGGCTCGGTGAGCACCATGGTGGCGCCCCAGCCGCGCTCGATCATGATCTCGGCCCAGCGCTTCTGCTCCTCGGTGCCGTTCTTCCACACCACGGAGGCGAAGTTCGGGCCGGCCAGGTACATGTAGATGGCCGGGTTCGCGCCCAGGATCAGCTCGGACGCCGCCCACTGCACCGACGGCGGGATGCCGAAGCCGCCCAGCTCGTTGGGCAGGGACAGGCGGTACCACTCGCCGTCCCAGACCGCCTGGTAAGACTTCTTGAAGGACTCGGGCAGCGTCGCCGAGTGCGTCTTCGGGTCGAACACGGGCGGGTTGCGGTCGGCGTCGGCGAAGGACTCCGCCAGCGGGCCGACGGCCAGGTTGTTCAGCTCGGCCAGCACGCCGCGCGCCGTGTCCTCGTCGGACTGCTCGAACGGCCCCGTGCCGAGGTGGTCCTGCACGTTGAAGACCTCGAAGAGGTTGAACTCGAGGTCCCGGACGTTGCTCTTGTAGTGACCCATCTCGTCGCTCTCTCCAAACAGGTCGGGGCTGTCCCCTACTGACCGGTAACAACAGTTTATTACCTGTCAGTAACCCCGGCAAGGGCGGGCACCCGGTTGTGGTGGAGCAGACGAGATCACTTCATGTTCGAGGAGAGCAGTCCGGCCTGGTAGGCCAGCGAGACGGCGTGCGTCCGGTCCCGGGCCCTGAGCTTGCGCAGGATGTTCTTCACGTGCGTGCGGACGGTCTCCACAGACACGTACAGCTCGTTGGCCACGGCCTGGTTCTCCAGCCCGTCGGCGATCAGCTGGAGGACTTCGTACTCCCGACGCGACAGCGCCCGGCGCGACCCCGCCTCGGCGGTCGGCGTGAACCCCGCCGCCAGCGGTGCAAGCGTCGGGTCCACGTACATGCGCTCCTGGTACCCGCGCACGATCGCCTGGAGCACCTCGCCCACCTCGCCACCGCGCGGCACCAACCCCCGCACACCCGCCGCCAACGCGCCCCGCACGAACTTCGCGGTCCGGTGCGGCTCGCGGACCAGCGAGATCACCACCAGCTGCGGGTCGTTGGCGGTGAGCAGGGTCGCGAGGTGGCCCTGCGGGTCCAGCACCGAGTCGACCAGCAGCACGTCGGGTCGCAGCTGTTCCTGCAGCCGCACGGCCGTGTGCAGGTGGCCGGTCGACCCGAGCCACCGCAGTCCCGGCGTCCGCCGCACGACGGCCGACAGGCCCTCGCGGAACAGCGGGATGGGATCGACCAGGGCGATCCCCGGTCCCGGGGCAGGGCGAGCCGCGCCCGCCGGGGGAAGCGGACGGCCGTTGACACCGGTGCGCATGTCCATGGGAGTTGTTCGCGCCGGGGACATGACGGGGTTTCGCGAAACAAAACTGTCCGTATGACCCGGTCACGTACGTGAACAAGAGTCACAAGTGTGAGTCAGTTGTCCGGTGTGGTCTTCCGCACAGCGCAACGGCTCCGTAAGACCTACGTCACACAACCCGCATGTGGGACGCCGCGCACCACCGCCGCCCGCTCTGTCGCGCTGCCGCCCGCCGAGGACGTTCAGGGAGGTTCGATGGGCACCCTCGACTGGTTGGTCGTAGGTGGGTACTTCGTCGTGATGGTCGGCATCGGCTACTGGTCACGCGGGCGGATCAAGAACATCGCCGACTTCTTCACCGCCGGCGGCAAGATGCCGTGGTGGCTGTCCGGCATCTCGCACCACATGTCCGGCTACAGCGCCGTGATGTTCGTGGCCTTCGCCGCCGAGGCCTACCGGCTCGGGCTGACCGTCTACATCTGGTGGGCGCTGACCATCGGCGTCGGCGTGGGCATCGGCGCGTTCCTGTGGGCCGGCGCGTGGAACCGGCTGCGCTCCCGGCACGGCGTGAAGTCGCCCCTGGAGTACCTGGCCCGCCGGTACAACGTGCCGACGCAGCAACTCATGGCGTGGGCCGGTGCCGCGCTGAAGGTCGTGGACATCGCGGCCAAGTGGGTCGCGGTCGCGTTGCTGCTCAAGGGTTTCGCGGGCGTGGAGGTGTGGCTGGGCATCACGCTCGTCGGTCTGGTGACGATGGTCTACTCGGTCCTCGGTGGACTGTGGGCCGACGCCTTGACCGACTTCGGCCAGTTCGTCATCCAGGGCCTGGCCGGGATCGCGATGTTCGTCGCGGTGGCCGCGCACTTCGGCGGCATCTCGTTCATGTGGGAGATCTGGGACCAACTGCCGCCGTCGCACTCCGAGCCGCTGGCGGGCCAGTACACGCTGGTGTTCTTCATGGCGCTGTTCCTGATCAAGACGCTCGAGTACAACGGCGGCATGTGGAACCTGGCGCAGCGCTACATGGCCGCGCCCTCCGGCGCCGCCGCCAAGCGGTCCGCGCTGCTGTCGTCCGTGCTGTGGCTGGTGTGGCCGCTCGTGCTGTTCTTCCCGATGTGGGCCGCGCCGCTGATCGTGCCGGGCATGGAGGCCAACGCGGAGCAGGCGTACGTCGAGATGGGCAAGGCGATGCTGCCGGCGGGCATGGTCGGGTTGGTGCTGGCCGGGTTCTTCTCGCACACCATGGCGATGGTGTCGTCGGACGCGAACGTCATCTCGGCGGTGATCACGCGGGACATGCTGCCGAGGCTGTGGAAGGGCGTGACCCGGCTGTCCGAGGCGGCGCAGTTGCAGTTGGCGCGGGTGACGACGTTCGCGTTCATCGGGCTGTCGATGACGATCGCGCTGACGGCGGACACCAAGGGTTTCGTGCTCAAGGTCGTGATCGCGCTGGTGGCGGCGACCATGGGACCGATCGCCATTCCGCTGATGCTGGGGCTGCTGCCGTGGTTCAAGCGGGTCGGGCCCACCGCGGCGATCGCGTCCGTGGTGGGCGGGCTCGGGACGTGGGCCGTGCTGTACGTGTTGCAACAGAACAAGGTGGCGTTCGTGACCCAGGCGGTGATCGTGTCTTGGCCGCTGCTGGTGTCGCTGGTGCTGTACCTGGTGGTAGGTCTCGTCCTGCGTCCGGAGCCCTCGGCGGACCGTGCTGACCTGGTCGACTCCCTGCAAACCGACACCGAACCGGACACCGTCCGCGCGTGACGTTCCGTGGTCCCGTCCCTCGTCGGTGGGGGCGGGACCACTCTTGTGGGCAGTCTCATGCGGTTTGTCCGGCTTGCCGCCCCCACAGTGGAGGCATGGGTGCGTGGCAGCCGCGGGACGAGGTCGAGTCGGGCACCGGGTGGCGGCTGTGGTTGGCGTTGAGCACGCGGGTGTGGCCGGACGAGTCGTGGGACGGCACGCCGGCGGCGGCGGTGGCCGGGTTGTCGGAGATCGCGTGGGAGTGCGCCTCGCTGCGGTCGTCGTGCCCGGGTGACGCGCCCGTGCTGCGGCTGGTCGACTCGGTGGTGTTCGTGGTGAGCCTGCCGCTGGAGCTGTGGCGCGACGACCACGTGCCCGTCGACGCCGACCGCGCCGCGTTGCTGCACAGCGACCTGGCCGGGGTGGTCGACCACTTCGCGGGGGTGCGGGCGGTGCTGGCCGAGGGTGGGGGTTGGGCCGAGCTCGTGTAGCGTGGGTACTAATGATTAGTGCACAAACTTTCCGGGACGACCCGCTGGCCCTGGAGCGGCAGGTCTGCTTCGCCCTGTCCATCGCCTCCCGGAACGTGGTCGCCCTCTACCGGCCGCTGCTGGAGCCGATGAACCTCACCCACCCCCAGTACCTGGTGATGCTGGCGCTGTGGGGCAAGGCACCCCTGTCGGTCAAGGCCCTGGCGCGGATGCTCTCCCTGGAGCCCGCCACCCTGTCGCCGCTGCTCAAGCGCCTGGAGTCGATCGGCTACGTCAACCGCAGCCGCGACACCGCCGACGAGCGCCAGCTGGCCGTCACCCTCACCGAAACCGGCGCGGCCCTGCGCGAACAGGCCTTGAAGATCCCACCCGCCGTGGTGGAACGCCTGGGCATGACGCTCGAAGAGTTGGAAGTCCTGCACAAAGCCCTGACCCGCGTCATCGCCGCGACGGAGCGAACCCCATGAACGTCGTACCCCAGCGGGACAACGGAGCCGGGGGCCGGAAGCCACCCGCAGCCCTGCGCGCCTGGTACCTGCTCGGCGGCCGCCTACCCGTCCACTACCGCGAGTGGGTCTTCCACCAGGCGACCAAGCCGACCTGGCTGGCGTGGTTCGTGGTCCGAGCGTTCCTCCAGGTCCTGCCGCTGACCATCCTGATCACCGTCGCCCTGGTGTGGGGCCTGGGCTCCCCGCTGCCCCTGGCCATCGCCTGCGGCTCCCTCGGCCTGGTCGTCGGCGTGTACTTCGCGGTGTCGTACGCGATCGAAAGCACCGACCACCGCATGACGAAGTACGGCTACCCCCGAGCCGCCGCCAGCACGTACCGCAAGGAACAGACCACCGAATCCGACCGCGACCGCCAACGCCGCTACGACGCCGCCTGGCGCTCGGCCGACCGTTGAACGCCGGAGACCAGCCGGCTCTACGCAGCACCCGGCAGGCGGACCACGCCGGGCCAGGCGCCGACGACCCGGCCCGATCACGCCGAAGCCCCAGGTCAGTGGCTCGCGACCTGGGGCTTCGGCGTTCCGAGCGGGTGACGGGAATCGAACCCGCCTCTACAGCTTGGGAAGCTGTCGTTCTACCAATGAACTACACCCGCGTGCTGCGGCACCGATCATACACATAGGCTGTCCCCCGTGTTGTTGAGTGACCGCGACTTGCGTGAAGAAGTCGACTCGGGCCGCCTGGTGCTGGAGCCGTTCGACGACGTCATGGTGCAGCCGTCCAGCATCGACGTCCGTCTCGACCGGTTCTTCCGGGTGTTCAACAACACCCGGTACACCCACATCGACCCCTCGATCCAGCAGGACGACCTGACCTCCGTGGTCGAGGCGCAGGACGACGAACCGTTCGTGCTGCACCCCGGGGAGTTCGTGCTCGGCTCGACGTTCGAGCTGGTCACCCTCCCGGACGACCTCGCCGGGCGGCTGGAGGGCAAGTCCTCGTTGGGGCGTCTCGGCCTCCTCACGCACTCCACGGCCGGGTTCATCGACCCCGGGTTCTCCGGGCACATCACCCTCGAACTGTCGAACGTCGCCAACCTGCCGATCACGCTGTGGCCGGGCATGAAGATCGGTCAGCTCTGCCTGTTCCGCCTGACCAGCGCCGCCGAGCACCCGTACGGGTCGCAGCAGGCGGGCAGTCGGTACCAGGGGCAGCGCGGGCCGACGCCGTCGCGGGCCTACCTGAACTTCCACCGCACGGACACGCGCCGCTGAGCTACAGCAGGTTGCCGTACCTCGCCAGGACCCGCGAGCGCAGTTCCGGGTCGGTGCGCGGTACCGGCTCCAGGAAGACCTCGTCCAGGTCGGGCCACCTCGAACGCAGCTCGCCGTCGATGCGCACGCACGCTCGTTCGAGGTCGGCGGCGCTCAACGCGTCGTCGAAGTCCAGTCGGGCGCACAGCAGGACGCGGTCGGTGCCGACGGCCATCGTGAGCAGGTCCACGACCTGGTCGACCTCCGGCACGTCCCGCAGGTACGCCCACACCGCCCGCACCAGCTTCGGGTCGGCCTGCCTGCCGATCAGCAGACCCCGGTTGGTGCCCGCCAGCACGAACGCCGCGACCGCGAGCAGCAGGCCGATCAGCAGCGACGCCACGCCGTCCCACACCGACGACCCGGTCAGGTGGTGCAGGCCCAGGCCCGCGAACGCCAGCAGCAGGCCGGTGAGCGCCGCCGAGTCCTCCATGAACACCGTCTTCACGGTCGGGTCGTCGGACACGCGCAGGAACGCGAGCACGGACCGCCCCTCGGTCCGCGCCTCCCGCCGCACCTGCCGCACGGCCTGCGTCCACGACACCGACTCCAGCGCGAACGCGATCGCCAGCACCACGTACCCGACGCCGGGGCTGGTCTGCTCGACCGGCTCGCCGAACACCGTGCTGAACCCCTCGTAGAACGCGAACACCGCGCCCGACACGAAGATCGACACGGCGGCCAGCAGCGACCAGAAGTACCGGTCCTTGCCGTAGCCGAACGGGTGCCGCCGGTCCGCCGGCCGCGCGGACCGGCGCAGCGCGGTGAGCAGCAGGCCCTCGGTGAAGGTGTCCGCGACCGAGTGCGCGGCCTCGGCCAGCATCGCGGCCGACCCGGTGATCACGCCCGCGATCGCCTTCATCACCGCGATGGCGAAGTTCATCGCCAGGGCGAGCAGCACGGTCAGCGTGCTCTCGCTCTTCACGGGCTCGGTGACCGGCGTGGCCGGGTCGGGAGTGGTCATGCCACGACGGTAGGACCGCGCGCACCGATCCGCAGGTCGCGCCTGCCCCGTTCGGAGCACACCGGCGGCTAGCCTTGCGCGGCATGGGCATTCTGGTGCAGGTGCTGGTGACCGCGATCGCGGTCTGGGTCTCCACGGTCATCCCGGGCATCGACCTGGGCGAGGGCTCGACCCCCGCGAAGATCGGCACGCTCCTCGGCGTCGCGCTGCTGTTCGGCCTGGTGAACGCGGTGGTCAAGCCGGTGGTGAAGTTCTTCGGCTGCGTCTTCTACATCGTGACGCTCGGCCTGATCGGCCTGGTGGTCAACGGCCTGCTGTTCTGGCTCACCGGCTGGCTGGCGGGCGAACTGGGCCTGCCCTTCGCGGTGACCGGCTTCTGGCCCGCGTTCTGGGGCGCGATCATCGTGGCCCTGACCAGCTGGGTCCTCAACATCATCTGGGACCGCGTCCGCGGCGACGACTGAAGCGGAAGGCCCCGGTCCACAGTGGACCGGGGCCTTCCGTCTTGCCGGGGGTCAGCTCTGCGAGCCGGCCTTGTCCTCCTCGGTCAGCGGGGTGCCGGAGCCGACCTCGTCGGTGGGCACGTCCGCGCGCTCCAGCTCCTGGCCCCGGCGCACGGCCGTGAGCAGGAGCTGGGCCACGTCCACGACCTCGACGTGACCGCCGGCGACGCCCTCGTTCTGCCGGGCCGTCACGCCGTCGGTCAGCATCACGCGGCAGAACGGGCAGCCGGTCGCGATCTTCGACGGGGCCGTGCCGAGCGCCTCGTCCACGCGGTCGATGTTGATGCGCTTGCCGATGCGCTCTTCCATCCACATCCGCGCGCCACCGGCGCCGCAGCACATCGAGCGTTCCTCGTGCCGCGGCATCTCGCGCAGGGTCGCGCCCGACGCCCCGACCAGCTCGCGCGGGGCCTCGTAGACCTTGTTGTGCCGGCCCAGGTAGCACGGGTCGTGGTAGGTGACGTCCTCCGCCACCTCGGCCACCGGCACCAGCCGCCGCTCGCGCACCAGGCGGTTGAGCAGCTGGGTGTGGTGCACGACCTCGTACTGGCCGCCGACCTGCGGGTACTCGTTGGCCAGCGTGTTGAAGCAGTGCGCGCAGGTCACGACGATCTTGCGCTTGCCCGGCTCACGCCCCTCGAACACCGTGTTCAGGACCTCGACGTTCTGCTGCGCCAGCATCTGGAACAGGAACTCGTTGCCCGCGCGCCGCGCCGGGTCGCCGGTGCAGGTCTCCTCCGGCCCGAGCACGGTGTACTTGACGCCCGCGGTGTGCAGGAGCTCGGCCACCGCCCGGGTGGTCTTCTTCGCCCGGTCCTCGAACGCGCCGGCGCAGCCGACCCAGAACAGGTACTCGGTGTCGCCCAGCTCGCCCTCGAACACGGGCACCTCGAAGTCCAGGCCTTCGGTCCACGCCAGGCGGTCCTTGGCGTTCTGGCCCCACGGGTTGCCCTTGTTCTCCAGGTTCTTGAACATGCCGCCCAGCTCGGACGGGAAGTTCGACTCGATCAGCACCTGGTAGCGGCGCATGTCGACGATGTGGTCGACGTGCTCGATGTCCACCGGGCACTGCTCGACGCACGCGCCGCACGTGGTGCAGGACCACAGCACCTCGGGGTCGATGACGCCCAGCTCGTCCACGCCGCCGACCAGCGGGCGCTCGGCCTCGGCCAGCGCCAGGACGTCGATGGACTCCAGCCGCTTCTTGTAGTCCTCGTACTTGTCCTCGGTGATGCCGACCTCGTCGCCGGCCATGTCCTTCCGGCCGCCGGCCAGCAGGTACGGGGCCTTGGCGTAGGCGTGGTCGCGCAGCTGGGTGATGACCAGCTTCGGGGACAGCGGCTTGCCGGTGTTCCACGCGGGGCACTGGGACTGGCAGCGACCGCACTCGGTGCAGGTGCTGAAGTCCAGCCAGCCCTTCCAGGTGAAGTCCTCGACCTTGCCGACGCCGAAGGTGTCCTTGTCGGGGTCGGCTTCCTCCAGGTCGAGGACCTGGCCGCCGCTCATCATGGGCTTGAGCGCGCCGAGGGCGACACCGCCGTCGTCCTCGCGCTTGAAGTAGATGTTGAAGAACGCGCTGAACCGGTGCCAGGCCACACCCATGGTCAGGTTCTTCGCCACCACGATCAGCCAGATGATCGCCGACGCCAGCTTGATGAACGCCATGATCGAGATCCAGTTGGGGCTCGACGGCAGGACGTTGCTCAGCGGTCCGGTGACGAAGGACGACCACAGGGGCGGGTCCTCCAGTCCGGCGGCCTGCTTGAACGCCTTCACGCCGAGGATGCCCAGACCCTCGATGATGACGACGGCCTCGACGAAGTAGGCGGCGCGGAAGTTCGAGCCCGCGAACCGGGACACGCGGTCGGCCCGGCGCGGGTGGTTGAGCTGGCGGATGACCGCCAGCGCCACGCCACCGACGACGGTGCCGAGGCCGAGCAGTTCGATCAGCAGCGCCCAGACGGACCACGTGCCGATGACCGGCCAGTGGAAACCGGGGTAGAACACCTCGCCGTAGGCCTCGAACAGCACCGCGGAGCCGATCAGGAAGCCCCACATCACCATCCAGTGCCAGGGGGCGACCTTGCGGAACTTGGCCATCCGGGTGTGCGCGACGAACTCGACGATCAGGGTGCGCAGGCGGGGCAGGAACGGCCCGTTGCGCGTCGAGTCCGGCTGGCCCAGGCGGATGATCTTGACCATCCGGACCACTCCGGCCACGAACAGACCCCAGGCGTACACGCTGACGGCGACGCCGATGGCGCCGAGGGTGAGCTGGAGGGCTCCCATGTGGTGGCGGCCTTTCTCGTCAGTCTCCTGGCTGGGCAGACTACGCCGGATTACTGGTCGGTAACCACTCGAGCGTGGCCGATCACATAAACTAGTTGAACGTCTGTTCCACTAGTCGGAGGGCGCCCCATGGCGTATCTGCTGCTCGCGCTGGCCATCGTGGGCGAGGTGACCGCGACCGTCTCGCTCAAGCTCAGCGACGGGTTCACCCGTCCGTTGCCGGTGGTGGCGGTCGTCGTCGGGTACCTGGTGGCGTTCGCGTCGCTCGGGTTCGTGCTCAAGCTGGGGATGCCGCTCGGGATCGCCTACGCGATCTGGTGCGCGTTCGGCATCGCGGCCGTGGCCGGGATCGGGGTCGTGCTGTTCAAGGAGCCGCTCAACCCGACGATCGTGGTCGGGCTGGTGCTGGTGGTGGCCGGTGTCGTCGCGATCGAGGTCGGTAGTGCCGCCGACTGACGCGGGCCGGGGCGCGCTCGCCGACGGGCATCGGGCGCGGGGCGTCCCCGCCGACGGGCGGCGGGCGCGCGGTGACCGGCGGCGGCGGGCGATCCTGGCGGCGACCCTGCGGGTGATCGAGCGCGAGGGCGTGTCCGGGGTGTCGCACCGGTCGGTGGCGCGGGAGGCCGACGTGCCGGTGTCCTCGACGGCCTACTACTACAGCACCCTGGACGACCTGCTGATCGCGACGCTGAAGTGGTCGGCGAGCGAGATGGCGGTGGCGTTCGGGTCGGTCAGCCCCACGCCGTCGTCGGTGGCCCGGTTCCTGGCCGACGCGGTCGGACCGCACCGGGGGCGGACGCTCGCCGAGTACGAGCTGTACCTGTTCGCGGCCCGGCGGCCCGAGCTGAGGCCGGCGGCGCGGCGGTGGATCACGCTGCTGTCGTCGGTGTTCGGCACCATGCAGCCGGCGGCGTTCCTCGGGTTCGTCGCGGCGCTGGACGGGCTGCTGATCCAGGGCCTCATCGCGGATTTCCCCCCAACGGCGGAACAGTTGGAGCCGGTCGTGTCCCTTCTGATGCCACCACGATGACCTTCACGCGGGACACTGGGTGCATGAGGTTCGCCGGGCGTGAGTCGTGGCAGGTGTCCCACGGCACGAACCAGACGGTCAACACCGCTCTGTTCCTGCGGGACACGCTGGCGCTGTCGGTCGACACCGTCCCGGAGCTGCCCGGCCTGGACCCCTCGGTCCCCGTCTTCGTGCCGCCGGGCGTCGACCGGGCCGGTGCGGCGGAGGAGTGGCTGGGCTGGTGGGCCGACGTGCTCGACCACGCCCGCACCGAGGTGCCGTCGGTGGCACCCATCGACCCCTCCGGGCCATCGCTGGCGGTCCGGCCCGCCCTGCGCGCGGCCGTGCTCGCCCTCCAGGACGCCGCCGCCGAGTACGACCGGCGGCACGCGAACCGGACCCCGGGCGCGTTGCCGATCGGCGAGGTGGTACGCGGGGTGGAGAACCGGATCGGGCGGTACGTGAAACCGTTCCGGCTGGTGATCACGGTCGTCTCGGTCCAGGGCCTGGTGTGGGAGCGGATGACGGAGTCCCACGTGATCGCGTCCGAACGCTTCCTCGGCGACCCGGCCCGCTGCGCCCCGGCCCTGCGCGCGGTCGTGGAGTCGCTGGCCTGACCCCGGGGGTAGGGACAGCCCCAGTACGGGGTCGGGGGACTCCCCGGTGTCCTGTGGTGCCTTGACGACATACGTTGGGTGCACTGAACGGTGGACGTCCGAGGGGGCAGTGGTGGTCAAGCGGGTCGTGTGGGCGGTGGTCGGGGTCGTCGCGCTGGTGGGGGCGCTGGCCGGGTGCGTGCGGCTGGTGCAGGAGAAGTTCTCCGACCAGGGCAGGGTGACCGAGAAGGTGGTCGCCGTCCGCGTGCAGAACGACTCCGGGCGCGTCACCGTGCGCGGCAGTGACGCGGCGACCTCGGTCGAGGTCAAGAGGACCGTCGAGTACCCGCGCAACACCGACAAGCCCTCCGGGACCACCTACCGCGTGGACGGGGACACCCTCGTCCTGGACGACTGCGGCCGGAACTGCTCGGTGGACTACGACGTCACCGTGCCCGGCAAGGACGTGAAGGTCGTCGGCGGCAACGGGTCCGGGGACGTGACGTTC
Source organism: Saccharothrix variisporea (assembly GCF_003634995.1). GTDB lineage: Bacteria > Actinomycetota > Actinomycetes > Mycobacteriales > Pseudonocardiaceae > Actinosynnema > Actinosynnema variisporeum. The sequence continues at coordinate 5,458,597 of NZ_RBXR01000001.1, forward strand.
GAGCGGGTCGGCAGCGTGGACATCGAGGTCGGGTCCGGGGACGTGCACGTGCGGGACGTCAGCGGCTCGGTGAAGGTCGAGAACGGGTCCGGGGACGTGGACGTCTCCGACGTCGGCGGGTCGTTCAAGGGGAACGTCGGGTCCGGCCGGGCCAAGCTGACCGACATGCGCGGCGAGGTGTCGGTCGTCGACAGCTCCGGGGACGTCGAGGTCGGCATGGCGGCCGTGCAGCCCGTGCGGGCCGAGTCGGGGTCCGGCAAGGTGGAGGTTCGGCTGCCCAAGGGCGTCTACCGGGTGGAGGCCGAGTCGGGCAGCGGGGAGCGCTCGGTGGGGGTGGCCACCGACCCGGCCGCGAAGGTGTCCGTGGTGGTGAAGTCCGGGAGCGGGGACGTGAGCGTGCAGCCGGCGCTCTGAGCCCGTACCGCAGGAAGCCTTCCGACCTCGTCGGCCCCGGTCAGCGACGCCTTGTGCGCGCCTGGCCGGGACCGTTCGGCGTGCGGCGGGGATCCCGCTGGAAGTGGCCCGGATCACGCCGCCCCGGGAACACCCGAGCGCCCCCGGCCGTTGGACAGGCAGAGAAATTGAGCCCAGTGGACTCAAGTCCGCAGATCCTGGCAAACTTGAGCGCACGCCGCTCAACGCGGGGCTCTCACAGACGCACTACCAGGAGGAATCCAAATGGCGCGAGCGGTCGGCATCGACCTGGGGACGACCAACTCCGTCGTCGCGGTTCTCGAGGGTGGCGAGCCGACGGTGATCGCCAACTCCGAGGGCTCGCGGACGACCCCGTCCATCGTCGCGTTCGCCAAGAACGGCGAGGTGCTCACCGGTCAGCCCGCCAAGAACCAGGCGGTGACCAACGTCGACCGGACCATCCGGTCGGTCAAGCGGCACATCGGCACGAACTGGACGACCGAGATCGACGGCAAGAAGTACACGCCGCAGGAGATCAGCGCGCGCGTGCTGATGAAGCTCAAGCGCGACGCCGAGGCGTACCTGGGCGAGGAGATCACCGACGCCGTGATCACCGTGCCCGCCTACTTCGAGGACGCGCAGCGCCAGGCCACCAAGGAGGCCGGCCAGATCGCGGGCCTCAACGTGCTGCGCATCGTCAACGAGCCGACCTCCGCCGCCCTGGCCTACGGCCTGGACAAGGGCGAGAAGGAGCAGACCATCCTGGTCTTCGACCTCGGTGGCGGCACCTTCGACGTCTCCCTGCTGGAGCTGGGCGACGGCGTGGTCGAGGTCCGCGCGACCTCCGGTGACAACCACCTCGGCGGTGACGACTGGGACCAGCGCATCGTCGACTGGCTGGTGGACCGCTTCAAGCAGTCCAACGGCATCGACCTGACCAAGGACAAGATGGCCCTCCAGCGGATCCGCGAGGCCGCCGAGAAGGCCAAGATCGAGCTGTCCAGCTCGTCGCAGGCCACCATCAACCTGCCCTACATCACGGTCGACGCGGACAAGAACCCGCTGTTCCTGGACGAGACGCTGTCCCGGGCCGAGTTCCAGCGCATCACCAACGACCTGCTGGAGCGCACCCGCGCCCCGTTCAACAACGTGATCAAGGACGCCGGCATCTCCGTCGGCGACATCGACCACGTGGTGCTGGTCGGCGGTTCGACCCGCATGCCCGCGGTGGCCGAGCTGGTCAAGGAGCTGACCGGCGGCCGTGAGCCGAACAAGGGCGTGAACCCGGACGAGGTCGTCGCGGTCGGCGCGGCCCTGCAGGCCGGTGTGCTCAAGGGCGAGGTCAAGGACGTCCTGCTGCTCGACGTCACCCCGCTGTCCCTGGGCATCGAGACCAAGGGCGGCGTGATGACCAAGCTCATCGAGCGCAACACGACCATCCCGACCAAGCGGTCCGAGATCTTCACCACGGCCGACGACAACCAGCCGTCCGTGCAGATCCAGGTCTTCCAGGGCGAGCGCGACTTCGCGGCGGACAACAAGAAGCTCGGCATGTTCGAGCTGACCGGCCTGCCGCCGGCCCCGCGCGGCGTCCCGCAGATCGAGGTCACCTTCGACATCGACGCCAACGGCATCGTGCACGTGTCCGCGAAGGACATGGGCACCGGCAAGGAGCAGTCGATGACGATCACCGGCGGCTCGGCGCTGCCGAAGGACGACATCGACCGCATGATCAAGGACGCCGAGGCGCACGCCGAGGAGGACAAGCGCCGCCGCGAGGAGGCCGAGGTCCGCAACCAGGCCGAGACGCTGGTCTACCAGACGGAGAAGGTCGTCAAGGAGAACGACGACAAGATCCCGGCCGACGTCAAGGACAAGGTCAAGGCCGCGATCGACGAGACCAACGAGGCCCTCAAGGGCACCGACATCGCCAAGGTCCGCACCGCGGTGGAGAAGCTGGCCACCGAGTCGCAGGCGATCGGCCAGGCCATGTACGCCAACGCCGCCCCCACCGCGGGCGCGGCCGGTGACGGCGCCTCCGCGCCGGGCGCCGGTGACGCCAAGGCCGACGACGTCGTGGACGCCGAGATCGTGGACGAGGACGAGAAGAAGTGACCCAGCCCGAGGAGCAGCCGCACGTGGTGGTGCGCGACCGCCGCCGCATCGACCCGGAGACGGGCGAGGTGCGCACGCCGGCCGTCGACGCCGACGCGCCCGTGGACGAGGCTCCGGAAGGGGGCGGCCGGCACGCCGCCCCCGAGGCGGAGCCCGCCGAGGTCGACCCGGCCGCCGAGCTGAAGGCCCAGCTCGACGAGCGGACCGCCGACCTCCAGCGCCTCACCGCCGAGTACGCCAACTACCGCAAGCGCGTCGAGCGCGACCGGGAGCTGGTGGTCGCCTCGGCGAAGGCCCAGGTGATCAACGAGCTGCTGGCCGTCCTGGACGACGTGGAGCGGGCCGACGCGCACGGCGACCTGACCGGCGCTTTCAAGGCGGTCGCGGACAAGCTCGTCGCCACGCTGACCAAGTCCGGGCTGGAGCCGTTCGGGCACGAGGGCGAGGAGTTCGACCCCACCGTGCACGAGGCGGTCCAGCACAGCACGTCGCCCGACGTGAGCGGGCCGACCGTGACGGCCGTGCTGCGGCGCGGCTACCGGCTCGGCGAACGCGTCGTGCTGCGCCCGGCGCTGGTCGCGGTCACCGACCACGAGCCGGCGGCGGAACCGGCCGAAGCGACCGAAGCGACCGAACAGCAGCAGGACTGAGCGAGAGGGGGCGGCGTCCGGATGAGTGCTCGGGATTGGATCGAGAAGGACTTCTACCGGGAGCTGGGCGTCTCCTCCGACGCCTCGGCCGACGAGATCAAGAAGGCGTACCGGAAGTTGGCGCGGGAGCTGCACCCCGACGCCAACCCCGGTGACGCCAAGGCCGAGGCGCGCTTCAAGGCGGTCTCGGAGGCGTACGGCGTGCTGTCGGACGCCTCCAAGCGCAAGCAGTACGACGAGGCCCGCCGCCTGTTCGCGGGCGGCGGCGGCTTCCCCGGCGGGTTCGGGCAGGGCGGCGGCACGTTCGACGTCGGCGACCTGTTCGGCCGCGCGGGGCAGCAGCCCGGCGGCATGGGCGGCCTGGGTGACCTGCTCGGCGGCCTGTTCAACCGGCGCGGCGGCACGTCCGCCTCGGCGACCCGGCCCCGGCGGGGCGAGGACGTCGAGACCGACGTGCGGATCGACTTCACCGAGGCGGTCCGCGGCGCGACCGTGCCCATGCGCCTGTCCAGCCCGTCGACGTGCTCGACGTGCTCCGGTTCGGGCGCCCGACCCGGCACCTCGCCGCGGACGTGCACCAACTGCGGCGGCGCGGGCCTGGTGACCCGCAACCAGGGCGCGTTCGCGTTCTCGGAGCCGTGCGCGGACTGCCGGGGCACCGGCCGCATCATCGACGACCCGTGCCCGGAGTGCGGCGGCGACGGCGTGTCCACCAAGACGCGCACGCTGACCATCCGCATCCCGCCGGGCGTGGACGACGGCCAGCGCATCCGCCTGGGCGGGCAGGGCGAACCGGGCCGCAACGGCGGTCCCAACGGGGACCTCTACGTCCGGGTGCACGTCAACCCGGACCCGGTGTTCGGGCGCAGCGGCAACAACCTGACCGTGACCGTGCCGGTGACCTTCCCCGAACTGGCGCTGGGCACGACGTTGACCGTGCCCACGCTGGACGGCAAGGTGACCTTGAAGGTGCCCGCCGGCACGGCGTCGGGCCGGGTGCTGCGCGCCAAGGGCAAGGGCATCGCCAAGCGCGACGGCCAGGTCGGCGACCTGCTGATCACGTTGCAGGTGGCGATCCCGAACAACATGGACGCGGCGGCCCGCGAGGCGCTGGAGGCCTACGCCTCGGCCACGGCGGAGCACGATCCGAGGGCCGACCTCAACGCGCTGGTGGAGAAGAGGTCGACGTGAGGGTGAGGTGGACATGACGTTTCCGTTCCCGCCGGGGACCGACGAGGACACCCCGTTCTTCGTGATCTCCGTGGCGGCGCAGCTGTCGGGCCTGCACGCCCAGACCCTGCGCTCCTACGACCGGATGGGCCTGGTGTCCCCGGGTCGCACGTCGGGCGGCGGCCGCCGGTACTCGATGCGCGACATCGTCCTGCTGCGCGAGGTGCAGCGGCTCTCCCAGGAGGAGGGCGTGAACCTCGCCGGCATCAAGCGGATCATCGAGCTGGAGAACGAGGTCGGGGCGCTGCGGGCGAAGGTGTCCGAGCTGACGGAACAGCTGGCCCAGGCCCTGGCGGCGGCCGAGCACGCGGCGGCGTCGGTGCACGCCTCGTTGCGGCGCGACCTGGTCCCGGTGCGGCACGAGACCGCGCTGGTGGTCTGGAAGCCGAACCGCAAGCGCTGACCCCGGCGGGCGCCGGGGTCAGTCCAGCGTGAACGGGTCGTACTTGATGCGGTCCAGGGGCGTGCCGGCCACGAGCATCCGGGAGACCGTCGCGCGGATCATCGACGGGGAGCCGCAGACCAGGACGTCCCGGTCCTCCCACGCCCCGTAGCGGGTGACGACGTCGGCCAGGGTGCCCTGCTCCACGCCCCGGGCGCCCGGGTCCGACTCCAGCACCGGCACCACGGTGAGCCACGGGTTGGTCATCGCGAAGCGCTGCAGGTTGTCCAGGTCGTAGAGGTCCTCGCGGGTCCGGCCGCCCACGAACAGGTGCGTCCGCGGGTTCTCGCCCCACTGCGCCATCTCGTCGATGATCGCGTGCATCGGGGCCACGCCGGTGCCGCCGGCGACCATGAGGACGTCGTTGCCGGACTTGCGGTCGACGTGGAGGCGGCCCATGGGCGGGCCGATGCGCCACACGTCGCCCGGCTGGGTGTGGCCGACGATGGACCGGCTCACCCACCCGCCCTCGACGGACCGGATGTGGAACTCGATGATGCCGTCCTCGCGCGGGGCGTTGGCCGGCGAGAAGTAGCGCCAGAGTCTGGCCCGCTGCGGGGTCTCCACGCTCACGTACTGGCCCGCCCGGTAGCCGATGGGGTGGTCGGGCTGCAGCCGCACGACGGCCAGGTCCCAGCTCACCCGCTGGTGCTCCAGGACGGTCGCGTGCCAGTATGCGGGACCCTCGTCGGCCGCCGCCGCCTCCTGCATGGCGCGGGCCATGATCGTGTAGGCCTCGGCCCAGGCCATCTCGACCTGGGGCGTCCACGCGGGGCCGGCGTGCTTCTTGACCGCCGCGAGCAGCGCGGTGCCGACCGACTCGTAGTGGACGTTGACCACGCCGAACTTGCGGTGGTCGCGGCCGAGTTGGCGGAGGAAGGGGATCAGGTCGTCCGGTCGGTCGACCATCTGGACGACGTGGACCAGTGCGCGCAGCAGGCGGCTGCGCTGCACCTCCATGTTCGCGGGGAACATCTCACGGGTGGCCGGCGCGAGGCTGAAGAGCATTCCGTAGAAGAACTTGGCGACCTCTTCGGCGCGCGGCTCGACGACCGCCCAGCTCTCCCTGATCAGGCGCACCATTGCGGTGACACCCGGTGGGGGTTCTCGGTGGGGCGGGCTCGGGATGGGGCTCAACACAGCGTTCGCAGTCATGGTCCGGGCGCAGTCTCCACGTTTCCAGCGCCGTCAGCAAGGCGCATCGTCCTCGTCAAGCTTCCATCCCCGACGAACCGAGGCTAACCCGTCAACTGGCCGACTGACTCCTTGATGCCACCTTTGAGTGCTGTGCGATCACGGTCGGTCGCGGAGCGTTCGTCCCATCGAGCGAACATTCGTGATGACCTGTACCGGGTTTGCGGATTGCGGCCAACCGTGCGGCGAGTACCCCGCCCGAACACGCCTTTAACGGGCCCCGTAGATCGCGTGAGGCGGGGGTCTCACCCTCTTGGCCGCACGGTCCCCGCAGCGGTGCGGAGATCCGCTTCGGCCTGTGGATTCACACCTGGGCTTTGTGGATAAGAGGCGTGCGCGTGTGGACAAACGCGCTGCGACATGTGGGTGACGCGGTCAGCTCGTGGCCGCCCGCTCGGCTGCGCTGCGTTCCACGCAGAACTCGTTGCCCTCGGGGTCGGCGAGGACGACCCAGCCGGTGCCGTCGGGGCGGCGCTGGTCGGCGACGAGCGTGGCGCCGAGCGCCTGGAGCCGCTCGACCTCCTCGTCGCGGGTGGTGTCGGGCTGGAGGTCGAGGTGGAGGCGGTTCTTGGTGGTCTTGACCTCGGGGACCTGGATGAACAGCAGGCTGGGGCCGGTCGGCAGGGCGACCAGGCACTCCGGGTCGCCGGGCTCGTCCTCGTCGGAGACGGGGTGGCCGGTGACCTGGCTCCAGAAGGTGGCCAGCGCGTAGGCGTCCTGGCAGTCGACGGTGATGTGGTGCACGAGTGAGCTCATGCGTTGATCTTCATATATGCGCGCTTGAGCGCACGTCGATTTAGCCGCCGTAGGGGACGGTGATGATCTCCAGGCTGTGTCCGTTCGGGTCGTCGAAGTAGACGCCCCGGCCGCCGTCGTGGGTGTTGATCCGGTTCGGCTGGTGGTGGAACGGGTCGGCCCAGTACGGCAGTCCGCGCGCCTTGATGCGGCCGAAGATGGCGTCGAAGTCTTCGTCGCCGACCAGGAACGCGTAGTGCTGCGGGGTGATGTCGCCTTCGACGGCCATGACGTCCAGGGACACCTCGTTGTCGGTGGCCACGACGAGGAACGGGCCGTAGGGCGTGGCAGGGGCGAAGCCGAAGACCTCGGTGAGGAAGTCGGCGGTGGCGCGGGCGTCGTGCGCGGACACGATCGTGTGGTTCAGCTTGACGGTCATGGCACCGACGCTAGGACTTCGAGTTCGGTCGAGGTCAAGGGTGGTCGTGGCGGGCGTCACACCACTTGGGCTAGGTTGAGCGGAACGGACTCAACTTTTCTGACGTTGGAGTCAGTGGTAGCCGGTGGTGCGCCGGAACACGCGACCGAGGTGAGGAATGGACGCTTTCAACCCGACCACGAAGACGCAGCAGGCCGTGTCCGCGGCGGTGCAGGCGGCGACGATCGCGGGCAACCCCGACGTGACCTCGGTCCACCTCCTGGGCGCGCTGCTGGCGCAGGGCGACGGCCTGACCGCGCCGCTGCTGTCGGCCGTGGGCGCCGACCCCAAGCAGGTCCACAAGGAGTTGGAGCAGCTCAGCCGGGCGCTGCCCGCGGCCAGCGGGGCGAGCGTGTCCGCCCCGCAGTTCTCCCGGGACGCCGTGCGCGTGCTCGGGCGGGCGCAGGAGCTGGCCACCGAGATGGGCGACGAGTACGTGTCCACCGAGCACCTGCTGGTGGGCCTGTCCCAGCACGGCGGCCAGGTCGCCGACCTGCTGCGCCGCCACGGCGCGACCCCGGAGTCGCTGCGCGAGGCGTTCGGGCGGGTGCGCGGGTCGGCGCGGGTGACCAGCCCGGACCCGGAGGGCACCTACAAGGCGCTGGAGAAGTACGGCGTCGACCTGACCGAACGGGCCCGCAAGGGCGAGCTCGACCCCGTCATCGGGCGGGACACCGAGATCCGGCGGGTCGTGCAGGTGCTGTCCCGGCGCACCAAGAACAACCCCGTGCTGATCGGCGAGCCCGGCGTCGGCAAGACCGCGATCGTGGAGGGCCTGGCCCAGCGGATCGTGGCCGGTGACGTGCCCGAGTCGCTGCGCGGCAAGCGCGTGGTGGCGCTGGACCTGGGTGCGATGGTGGCCGGCGCGAAGTACCGCGGCGAGTTCGAGGAGCGGCTCAAGGCCGTGCTCAAGGAGATCACCGACTCCGCCGGCCAGGTCATCACGTTCATCGACGAGCTGCACACCATCGTGGGCGCCGGCGCGACCGGCGAGTCCGCGATGGACGCGGGCAACATGATCAAGCCGATGCTGGCCCGCGGCGAGCTGCGCATGGTCGGCGCGACCACCCTGGACGAGTACCGCGAGCACGTCGAGAAGGACCCGGCGCTGGAGCGGCGGTTCCAGCAGGTGCTGGTCGGCGAACCGTCGGTGGAGGACACCGTCGGCATCCTGCGCGGCCTCAAGGACCGGTACGAGGTGCACCACGGCGTGCGCATCACCGACTCGGCCCTGGTCGCGGCGGCGACGCTGTCCGACCGGTACATCACCGCCCGGTTCCTGCCGGACAAGGCGATCGACCTGGTCGACGAGGCCGCGTCCCGGCTGCGCATGGAGATCGACTCCCGGCCCGTCGAGATCGACGAGGTCGAGCGGGCCGTGCGCCGGCTGGAGATCGAGGAGATGGCGCTGGCCAAGGAGTCCGACCCGGCGTCGGTCGAGCGGCTGGCCGCGCTGCGCGCCGAGCTGGCCGAGAAGCGCGAGGCCCTGGCCGCCCTCACCGCGCGCTGGCAGAACGAGAAGACCTCGATCGAGAAGGTCCGCGACCTCAAGGAGCAGCTGGAGCAGCTGCGCGGCGAGTCCGAGCGGGCCGAGCGCGACGGCGACCTGGGCCGGGCCGCCGAGCTGCGGTACGGGCGCATCCCGGCGCTGGAGAAGGAGCTGGAGGCGGCGACCCGCACCACGCAGGACGCGGCCGTGATGCTCAAGGAGGAGGTCGGCCCGGACGACGTGGCCGACGTGGTGTCGGCGTGGACCGGCATCCCGGCCGGGCGGCTGCTGGAGGGCGAGACGGCCAAGCTGCTGCGCATGGAGGAGGAGCTGGCGCGGCGGGTCGTCGGCCAGGCCGAGGCCGTGCGCGTGGTGTCCGACGCGGTGCGCCGCACGCGGGCGGGCGTCGCCGACCCGGACCGGCCGACCGGCAGCTTCCTGTTCCTCGGCCCGACCGGCGTCGGCAAGACCGAGCTGGCCAAGGCGCTGGCGGAGTTCCTGTTCGACGACGAGCGGGCGATGATCCGCATCGACATGAGCGAGTACTCCGAGAAGCACTCGGTGGCCCGGCTCGTCGGCGCGCCCCCCGGGTACGTCGGCTACGACCAGGGCGGCCAGCTCACCGAGTCGGTGCGGCGGCGCCCGTACAGCGTCGTGCTGCTGGACGAGGTGGAGAAGGCCCACCCGGACGTGTTCGACGTGCTGCTGCAGGTCCTCGACGACGGCCGGCTGACCGACGGCCAGGGCCGCACGGTCGACTTCCGCAACACCATCCTGGTGCTGACCTCGAACCTGGGCTCGCAGGCCATCGCCGACCCGGCGCTGGACGAGCGGCAGCGCACCGACGCGGTGCTGAACGTGGTCCGGCGGCACTTCAAGCCCGAGTTCCTCAACCGGCTGGACGACGTGGTCGTGTTCCACTCGCTGGCCACCGAGGAGCTGACCTCGATCGTGGACATCCAGGTCGCGCGGCTGGGTAAGCGCCTGGCCCAGCGGCGGCTGTCGCTGGAGGTCACCCCGGCGGCCCGCGACTGGCTGGCCCTGAACGGCTTCGACCCGGTGTACGGCGCCCGGCCGCTGCGGCGGCTCGTGCAGTCGTCCATCGGCGACCAGCTGGCCAAGGAGCTGCTGTCGGGCGAGGTCCGCGACGGCGACACGGTGAAGGTCGACGTCGTCGACGACCAGTCCGGGCTCATCGTCGGGAGGGCCTAGCGCCCGCGAGGCCGCCGTCGGCTTGTCGTGTCGCGTTTCCCGACGATCAGCTCTTCCGATCGGCGGGAAACGCGGCGCGATGAGCCGACCCTCCCGGGCGGCCGAGCCGCCGCGACGCCGGTCGCGGCCATCCAACACAGCCACCTCCCCGGTAACGGGTTGGTCCGTTCGCGGGAGGCACGCCCCAAGTGATCTTCGTTTGGTCGGTGTCTCCCGCTACCCTCGCACCCGTGGGCATACCGGCGTGGGTCTGGTTCACCGTCGCCGCGGTCGCGGGGGTGGCGGGGTTCGCCCTGCTCGCCACCGACCGGGCGCAGCGAACCGCGCGTAACCGAGAACGGCGCAGGTGGGCCGCTCTCCGCGGCTGGCAGTTCGAGGAGACCGACCACGTGCTGCCCACACGGTGGGAGAGCGGGGCGATCGCCTACTACGGCACGGGCGTGGCGAAGGACGTGGTCGCGGGCTCGACGTTCACCGCGGACGGCCGCCGCCAGGTCTACGTGCTCGACCACGAGACCGGCGGCAAGGTCAACTCGGTGCTGGTCGGCGTCCGCTGCCGGCGGCCGGTGAACGTGGTGGTCGAGCTGTGGCTGCCCAGCGTGCCGTTCCAGCGCGACCAGATGCCCGACCTGCTCGGACCGGTCGGCTCGCGGTACGCGTTCGTCAGCGAGCTGCCCGCCGCCCGCAAGCTCATCACGCCGGACCTGGTGGACGCGGCCGAGGAGATCGGCGCGGACGTCACCGTGGTGTGGCTGGAGAACGACTGGGTGATGGCGGCGGCACCGCCGAACTCCTCACCCGCCCGACTGGAACGACTCCTGCGCGACCTGGGGGAGCTGGCCGACGTGGTCGACCCGTTCGACGCCGATCCGGACACCGACACCGGTGGCGAGGTCCACCGCCCGCAGTTCGGCCGCAAGCCGTGACCCCGCCGCTGGCCCTGGTCACCGGCGCGACCGCGGGCATCGGTGCCGCGTTCGCCCGCCGCTTGGCCGCCGAGGGGCACGACCTGGTCCTGGTCGCCCGCGACGTCGAGCGGCTCGAGCGCACCGCCGCCGAGCTGCACGAACGGCACGGCGTGCGGGTCGAGGTGCTGCCCGCGGACCTCGCCGACGACACGAGCCGGGTGAAGGTCGAGCAGGTGCTGGCCGAGCGGCCGTTCGACCTGCTGGTCAACAACGCGGGGTTCGCGCTGTCCGGCGAGTTCTTCGCCTCCGACGCCGACCGGCTGGAGAGCCAGCTGTCGGTCAACGTGAAGACGGTGCTGCGGCTGACCCGGGCGGTGCTGCCGGGCATGGTCGAGCGCGGGCGCGGTGACGTGGTGAACGTGTCCAGCATCGCGGGCTTCCTGCCGGGGCGGGGTTCGACCTACAGCGCGGACAAGGCGTGGGTGACGGCGTTCTCCGAGGGCATGGCCCAGGCGACGGCGGGCACCGGCGTGCGGGTGCTGGCGCTGTGCCCCGGTTTCGTGCGGACCGAGTTCCACCAGCGGGCGAAGATCGACATGTCGACCACGCCCGCGTTCCTGTACCTGGACGCGGACCGCGTGGTGCACGACTGCCTGGCCGACCTGCGCGCCGGCAAGCAGCTGTCCATCCCGGGCCTGCAGTACAAGGCCATCGCGACGATCAGCCGCCTCGTCCCCCGCCCGCTGCTGCGCCGCATCGCCTCCCGAGCCGGCAACGCCCGCGGCCGGACCTGACCCCCGCCCGCCGCCGTAGCCGCGGCGCGGGCGTGGCCTCCGGCCCCCGCTTCGAGCATCGCACGCGGCACCGACAGTCGGCCGCGTGCCGCTGTGCGAAGAGTTCCCGCCCGGCCCCGACCCCCGCGAAATCTTCCAAGATCAGCGGGAACCCGGCACCCGTCCGGCCCGTCCCACTCCCCGAACTGGAGGAGGAGGGATCCGTCCATGGGTGAAGGCTTCCACGTCGAGCCGGCCGAGCTGCGGGGGTACGGCGAGCTGCTGACCCGCAACGCGCAGCACTTCCTGACCATCAAGGACCACGCGGTCGCGAAGGGCGGCGACACCTCGGGCTTCACCGGGCTGCTCTCGCTGCTCCAGCCGATCGTCACCGGCGTCGCCAACCTGTACGGCGAGACGCTGGACTTCGCGAACCAGATGATGACCAAGGAAGCCGAGGGGCTGGCCAAGGCCGCCGACATGTACCAGAAGGGCGAGGAGATGGCGCTGAGCGTCCTCGACCAGGTGCTCGCCGAGCTGGCCAACGCCGCCGAGGCGCCGACCCTGGGTGGTGGCAAGTGACCGCGTACGCCGACGTCGAAGACCCCTCCGTCGCCCTCCGCGCGCCCGCCGAGGACCGGCCGGGGCGGCAGTCCACCAAGGAGCTGATCGAGAAGGCCGGGTGGAAGATCCAGGGCGTCAACTGGATCTACGAGAAGGTCACCGGCGAGAACCTCCTCGACGCCCTGATCAAGCCGCTGCTGGGCGACTTCGAGAAGATCGACGCCAACGCCAACGCGTGGGACCAGGTCGCCAAGGCGCTGGACTCGGTCCGGCACAACGTGGACGCGGGCGTCGACCAGCTCAACCCGCACTGGAACGGCGACGCCGCGCAGGCGTTCGAGGCGCGCATGAAGACCATGTGGGCGCTGGCCATCGAGGCGGACTCGCAGATCGCGCGGATCATCGGCAACAAGTTCCAGTCGACCGCGAACACGTGCCGCAAGGCGTGTGGCCTGGCGCTGACGCTGCTGGACATGCTGATCACCAAGCTGCTGGAAGCGGCGATGACGGCGTGGATCCCGGTGGTCGGCTGGGGTCGTGCCGTGTGGATGGTCTACGACGCCATCCAGATCGTCGACGCCATCCGCAAGATCATCATCTCCATCCAGACGCTCATCGAGGGCGTCCAGGGCATGATCGACGGCATCGTCGCCATGGGCACCGCGCTGTCCAAGCTCAAGGACGTGCGGGACGTCAACGACCTGCTCGACGTGGTCGACGGCTACCAGGACGGCAAGCAGAAGTTCGACAACGGCAAGGCCGCGGCCAAGTCCGGCGCGTTCGGCGTCGCGTGGAACGGCTACAAGCTGGGCAAGGCGGGCTACAAGGCGGGCAACCGCTACGACCAGGCCCCGCCGCCCGCGCCCGAACCCGCACCGTCCGGAGGTGGCCAGTGACCTTCCCCTACGACCGCGAGCGGCTGAACGCGCTGGTCGCCGACGTCGACGCGCGCCTGGAGAACGTCGACAAGGTGTCGCAGCAGGCCAGCCAGGTGCAGCTGCGCTCGTCGGGCCTGTCCCAGGCGGACCTGGCGGAGATCAACCGTGCCGCCCACGGCCCGAACGCACCCCGTGAACTGCGGGAACTGGCCCGCCGGGTGGACGCCGGCGAGATGTCGTGGGAGGACATCGCCTCCGGCCGCGCCCTGGGCGACGAGGGCGTGCAGTCGGCGCTGGCGACCGGCCTGCCCGACCTCCAGCGCGCCTACACGCAGCTCCAGGAGGGCAACGACCCGGAGGACGTCATCGAGTCGGGCCGCCCGCGCCGTGGCGGCGATGACGACGACGAACCGAGCAGCTTCACCGAAGACGCCTGGTGAGCCGCGCGTAAGCGGGGGCCGGAGTCCGGCCCCCGCCGCTCAGGCGCTGGTCGGGAAGTCGAAGCCGCCGCCGCTGGTGTGGTTCGTCCCGATGCCCCGCACGACGTCGAACGCCAGCGCCGCCGCCACCGCCAGCGACCGCACCGGCTCCGGCGTACCCGGCCGCAGCCGCAGCACGTCCCGCCGCACGCGCCCACCGGCACCCTTGGCGATGGCACCGGCGCTGAAAGTCGCCACATCCGTCCAAGAGCACAGCCGCTGCCCGTGCGGGTCGAGCAGCGCGTAGGCCCCGCGGCCCTCCCGGCGCACCGACCCCACGACGGTCCCGTCCGGCCGGGACACGCGCGTCGGTGGTTTGCCCGCGCCCTTGTGCACCAGCAGCAGGACCTGGCCCTGCGGTGACGTGACCGCCAGGTCGTAGGTCGTGCGCCCGGACAAGCCCGTGGCGCGCAGCAGTTTCCGCAGGGGGCCCAGGAAGCCGCGGTCGGTCGCGGTCGCCAGCGGGACGCCGTGCTCGGTCAGGGCGGTGGTCTTGTAGCGCGTCCCGAACAGGTGCCGGCCTGCGCCCCAGGGCTGCTCGATGACGAGCGTGTCGGTGCCGAACAGGTTCACGGTGTGCCAGCGTACGGACGCGTATGACAGTCTTGGGACCCGTGCGAACTGAAGTGGTTCTGGACGCCGGTGCCAAGGCCGAGCTGGCCCGGCTGGTGAGCGAGCTGGCCGTGGTGCACGGCAAGGTGACGTTGTCCTCCGGCGCGGAGGCCGACTACTACATCGACCTGCGCCGAGCGACGCTGCACCACGCCGCCGCGCCGCTGATCGGCAAGCTCCTGCGGCAGCTCACCGCCGACTGGGACTACGTCGCGGCGGGCGGCCTGACGCTGGGCGCGGACCCGGTGGCGTGCGCGATGATGCACGCCGCCGCGGCGGCCGGTGAGGTGCTCGACGCGTTCGTCGTGCGCAAGGAGACCAAGAAGCACGGCATGCAGCGGCGCATCGAGGGCATCGAGGTCGCGGGCCAGCGGGTGCTCGCGGTCGAGGACACCTCCACCACCGGCGGCAGCGTGCTGACCGCCGTGGAGGCGCTGCGCGAGGCCGGTGCGACCGTGGTGGGCGTCGCGACGGTCGTGGACCGCGGCACGGTGGCCCGCGAGGTCATCGAGGCGCAGGGCCTGTCCTACCGCTACCTGCTGGACCTGGCGGACCTCGGCCTGGCCTGATGGCGTCCCTCCTCCTGTTGGTGCTGGTGATCGTGGCGATACTCGGGGTGGGCGTCGCCGTGGGGTTGTCGCGGCGCAAGCGCAACCCGTTCACGAACCCGCAGTTCGTGAACCAGTGGGAGCAGCAGATGCGCGCGCTGGAGGCGGCCCTGGGCTGGCGGTTCGTCGGCGAGGACCAGGGCTTCGCCGAACGCGTGCCGCAGATCGGGCGCATGCTGGAGGCCGACCGGAGCCGAGTGCGGTTCCAGATGGTCGGCCACTGGCGCGGTGTGCCCGTGCTGGCCGTCGAGGTGCTGCTGCGCACGGACAACGTGGTGACCGCCGAGTACCGCACGTACTCGGTGGTCGTCGTGCCGCGCCCGATGCCCGGCCCGTGGGTGCTGATCAGCCCGCGCGAGGACCGCGTGTGGGGCATCTTCGAGCAGTTCACCGCGACCGGCGACCCGGCCTTCGACGCCCGCTACGAGGTGCGCCGCAAGAACCCGGCGTTCGCCGGCGCCCTGCTCGCCTCGGGCCTGCCCCAGGCGCTGCTGGCCGACCCGCGCGCGGCGGGCGTGGCGATCGCGTTCGACGAGCACAACCTGGCGGCGGCCGTCCCCGCGCCGCTGCTCCAGGCGCCGCTGGGCCACCTGGCGGACCTGCTGCTGGACATCGCGGGCCGGGTGCCCTGGCAGGGGCTGCCGCGCGGCTGATTAATCGGCGGGCGTCCGGTGGGGGCGCGGCCTACTCTGGGGTACAGGGAGGTCGTGATGGTCGCGCGGGCGCTCGCCGAGCTGGTCATGGTGATCCACTACGGGGTCCTGGTCTTCCTGGTCGTCGGCGGCTTCCTGGCGTGGCGCTGGCCCCGCGCGCTGTGGTTCCACGTGGCGATGGCGGCGTGGGGCCTGTCGATCGTCTTGTTCCCCCTGGCCTGCCCCCTGACCTGGCTGGAGAACGTCCTCCGCACAGCCGCCGGCCAGGCGCCGCTGGTCGACGGGTTCATCGACACCTACATCGACGGCGTGCTGTACCCGGAGTCGGCGGCGCGCTCGGTGCAGCTGGTGGTGGCGCTGTGCGTGGTCGTCTCGTGGGTCGGGTACTACGTCAAGCGGCGGGCTGAACAAACGTGTAATTCGGTGCAGTTCACCAATCAGCGATAAAGCCGCCATTTGCCGATCACCGGACCGGACCAATCGGTCTACCCGACCGTACGAATTTCCATTCACGGGCTGTCGCGTGCCTTACCCTTCGGTTATGGGTCGGGGAAGGGTGGGGCGGCGATGGGGGTGGCTCGGACACGTCTTGAGGTAGGTGGGCACACGCGCCGGGGAAGGCGCGGGTCGCCGTTGTCGGCGACCTGGTCCCGGGTGCGTGTGCGGGCCGGTTCCGGTGCGCTGGGAACAGTCGTGGCGGTGCTGCCGGCGGTGGGTTTCGCGGTGGCTCTCGGAGGGGCGCGACTCCCGGGCTTCGTGCTGGTGGTCGCGGGTGGTGCCGGGTTCCTCGCGGTGCTGCGGTCGAGTCGAGCCGAACGGGACGCGAGCACCGCGCGGTTGAGTCGGTTGGTGCTGCACCACTGCGACACCCTGGAAAAGCGTCACGGTCGGAAATGGGCCGTGAAGGACTGGCGCCAGGACGTCGACATCCTGGCCAACGGGGACGCGCGCCAGCGGATCGCCTTCACCATTGTGGCGCGTTGCGACGAACTGAACTTCGTCAGTTTCACCGACCGCGTGAACTGGGACTGGCCGGAGCGGTTCAAGCGGCGGGTGCAGGTGCACGTGCGCAGTGTCGAAGTGGGTGGCGAGGGCGGCACGCGTTTCGAGGTGAGCACGTCCTGGCTCGACGACCGAAAGCTCAAGACCTTCGTGCACTTGGACAACCCGGTGCCGCGCGACGGGGAGGTGAGCCTCGTGGTGGACATGTTCTGGCCCGCGAAGTGCCGGCCCCTGATGCGCGGACACGCTCCGGACGAGATGCTGGTGCGGTTCGGGGAGCCGATCCCGTTGGCGCAGTACGTGATCACGTTCCCGGAGGGTTACCACGTCCGCGTGGACAAGGTCGGGTTGTCGGCCGGCGACGGCTACGCGCTCAGCCACGTCCTCGATCGGTGGGGCCGACCCGAGATCACCCTGTTGGCGGAAGATGTCCCGGCGTACCACCTCATCGGGCTCAAGCTCGATACCCTGCCGCGGTGATCAATTCGACCTCACCTGTACTTGTCCACCGCGGCGGGGAAACCGGAAGCGGCGGTGACACCGACAAGTAGGCGCACGCCCTGCCGGGTCGGGGGGCAGGGCTCGTCATGATGGTGCGGTGAAGGTGGTCCTGGAGGGGTTTCACGCGGTCAAGCACGCGGTTCGGTTCGGGGCTGTGGTGGAGACCGTGGTCGTGTTGGACCGGGGTGAGGCGGTGGCGTTCGCGCGGTCGCATGCGCCGGATCTCGTGGAGTGGTTCGGGGAGCGGGCCGTTGAGGTCGGGGCCGACGAGTTCGTCCGGGTGATCGGGAAGAGCCACCCGACCGGGGTGGGTGCGATCGTCGAACGGCCGCGGGTCGAGTTCGGGGAGCGGGGTGCGCCGCTCGTCTTGTTGGACAACCCGCGGAACCTCGGGAACTTCGGTGCGGTGATCCGGGTGGCGGCAGGGTTGGGGGCCGGGGGTGTCGTGTCGATCGGGGACGTCGATCCGTGGCACCCGAACGTGTTGCGTGGGAGTGCGGGGTTGCACTTCGCGTTGCCGGTGGGGCGGCTTGGTGGGGTGGAAGAGCTCGAAGGTGAGGTGATCGCCTTTGACGCGGATGGCGAAGACCTTCGAGACGCGCGGATCCCGGACGACGCCGTCCTCGCGTTCGGGTCCGAGCGGCACGGGTTGTCGGGTGCGGTGCGTGTGCGGGCTGACCGGATCGTGTCGTTGCCGATGCGCCCGAAAGTGTCCAGCTACAACCTGACCACCAGCGTCGCGATGGCGCTGTACCACTGGGAGCTCTTCCGCCGCGCTTCTTGACCGATCAAGTCGCGAAGCTTGATCCGTGACGACGCCGAAGCTCCTCGCCGCCCGCGCGGGCGTGGCCGAACGGGCCGTCGAGTCCCGGCACCTGCGGCGCGTCTGGGGGTTGCCGGGCACCGCCCTCGGCGCGGTCGCCTGGCCGGTGGACTGGGCCGCCCGCCTGCACGTCCGCTTCGGCTACTGGTGGCAGGCGCACCTGCTCGACTGCGTCCTCGACGCCCAGCTGCGCTCCCCGCGCGAAGCCCGGCTCAAGCTCATCCGCCGACTGGTCCGCGGCATCCGCGTGCGCAACCTCGTCGGCTGGACCAACGACTACTACGACGACATCGCCTGGCTCGGCCTCGCCCTCCAGCGCGCCGCCCAGGCCGGCGTCGAGAAGCCCGAAGCCATCGCCGCCATCGCGCAACGGCTCCGCGACGGTTGGAGCGACCACGGCGGCGGCGGGATCTGGTGGAAGCGCAACGACGACTTCAAGAACGTCCCCGCGAACGGTCCTGCCGCCATCTTCTTCGCCCGACTCGGGGAACGGGGCGGTCGGGCGCGGTCCATTGTGGACTGGATCGAGGACGCGCTGCGGGACGAGGAAACGGGCCTGTTCTTCGACGGCCTGCACGTCAACCCCGACGGCACGGTCCGCGAGGTCGAGCGCAACCTCTACACGTACTGCCAGGGCGTGGTCCTCGGCGCGTGCGTCGAACTCGGCTCCACGCAGTACAAGGACCGCGCCGCCCGGATCATCTCGGCCGTGGACAAGCACCTGTCCGACGACGGCGTCCTGCGCGGCCACGGCGGCGGTGACGGCGGCCTGTTCACCGGCATCCTGGCCCGCTACCTCGCCCAGGCCGCGCTGCGGCTCGACCGGCCCGAGGCGGCCAAGGCGGCGGACCTGGTGTTCACCTCGGCGGAAGCGTTGTGGGGCAACCGGAACAGCGCCGTCAGCGGCCCGCTCTTCGGTCCGCAGTGGACAGAGCAGGCCGGTGAGCCGGAACGGGCCAGCGCCGAGCGCGACCTGTCCGTCCAGCTCGGCGCCTGGATGACGCTGGAAGCCGCGGCCCTGTTGGAGCGCAACGACCTCACGCCGCCACGGCGCTGATCCACCCCAGCAGCACGGCCGCGTCCTCCCGGAAGCGCGCGGGCGAGTCGTCGGCCACGAACTCCAGCAGCACGTGCCGGTCCACGCCGTCGCGCGCCAACTCCGCCAGCACCGGCCGCCACAGGTCTTCCCGCGCCGCAAGGGGAAGCCGGTCCGTGCCGCCACCGGGACCCCACGAGAAGACGTGCGCGGTCGTCAGGCGCGGCAGCAGCGTCCGCACCTCCTCCACCGCGCTCGCCACGTCCTGCCCGCCGCGCGGCTGCCAGTACGGCACGACCGAACCGTGCCCGACCTCGGCGTACAGCCGGGTCGCCGACTCCAGCGTGTCGGTCAACGTGTTCCGGTGGTGCTCCACGGCGATCCGGATGCCGTAGTCCTCCGCGCGCACCGCCGCGTCCCGGATCGCGTCCACCACGCGCAAGCGCTGCTCCGGAGTGGTCCGCGCCGAACCGGTGTCCCCGGCCCACACCCGCACGCGCGGCGCACCCAGCTCCGCCGCCGTCGCCAGCACCCGCGGCCACTCGTCCAGGTCGGTCACGCCCGCCCGGTAGTACGACCCGTACGCCGACACGCTCAGCCCGGCGTCCGCGCACCGGTCCCGGGCGTCCCGCGCGGCCGGCAGGTCGTGCAGCGGCACGTGCACGTCACCGCCCCACTCGACGGCCCACAGACCGCACGACCGCGCCAGGTCCACCACCTCGGGAACGGGGAGCGCGCGGAAGGTCACCGAAACCAGGCCGGGTACCAGCACGCGCCCACGCTACTAGTGATACCCGCGCGCGTGGCGGCGTTTCGGCGCGGGCGCGGGCGCGAGCGGGAGCTGGCGACACCCGCACTGCCGGCCGGACCTAGTGGCACCCGCAGGATTGGCGGTGTTTCAGCGCGGGCGCCAGGCGGATCGTCTCGGGTGCGCGCTCCGGGTCGGCGATGCGGGACAGCAGCAGCCGCACCGCCGTGCGGCCGATCTCCTCCACCGGCTGCGCCATCGTGGTCAGCGGCGGGTCGACCAGTTCGGCCCACTCGACCTCGCCGTAGGTGACCAGCGCCAGGTCGGTCCCGATCCGCACGCCGTGCGCCCGCGCCGCGCCCAGGACGCCCATCAGCACCTGGTGGTCGCTCACCACGAGCCCGGACACCTGCCCGAGCAGCGGTTCCAGCGACTGCGCCACCAGCTCCTCGTCCCACTTGAGCCCCGCCCGGCCCAGGCCCAGCCGGTAGCCCAGGACGCGCTCGTCCGTGGTCGGCACGCCCGGCGTCCCGGTGACCAGCCCGATCCGCCGGTGGCCGAGGTCGGCCAGGTGCCGCACGAGGGTGGAGGTGGCCTGCACGTTCTCCGGGCCGACCTGGTCGGTGTCCTGGGCCAGGGTCAGCCTGTCCACCAGCACGGTCGGCACCCCCAGCCGGCGCAGCTCGGGCAGCGCCGCCGAGCCCGAGGTGGGCGTGAGCAGCACCCCGTCCACGCGGCGCGACCGCAGCATCCGCACCGCCGCCTGCTCCGACTCGGCCGACTCGCGGGTGTCGATCAGCACCAGGGAGTACCCGGCCTGGGTGGCCTCGTTCTCGATGGCCGCGATCAGCTCCGCGAAGTACGGGTGCGACACCAGCGACACCGCGAGTCCCAGCGACTTCGTGCCGCCGGTGACCAGCGAGCGGGCGATCGCGTCCCCGGTGTACCCGGTCTCCTCGATCGCCTTGAGCACCCGCTCCCGCGTGCTCGCGGCCACCGGCCTGGTCTCGTTGATCACGTGTGAGACCGTGGTGATGGAGACGCCGGCCAGCGCGGCGACCTCCTTCATGGTGACCATGTACCCGTCCCCGTTCGGCCGTGCGCAAGCGATTGCGGGGGACGATACCGGCTCGGAGGTGCACGTCGTGGCAGCCGTCCTGTGTGTCGGGCTGACGACCCTGGACGTGTCTCAGCTGGTCGCGGAGTTCCCCGCGGCGGGCGAGAAGGTGCAGTCCCTCGGGGTGCACCTGGCGCCCGGCGGTCCGGCGGCGAACGCGGCGCGGACCGTGGCGGCGCTAGGCCACCGGGCCGTGCTGCTGACCTCGCTGGACGGCGAGCTGGGGCCGTTGGTGCGCGGGATGCTCGGCGGGGTCGACGTGCGTTCCGTGGGGCCGGGCGGTCCGGCGCTGAGCATGGTTGCCGTGCGGGAACGGGACGGCGAGCGGACCGTCGTGTCGCGCAACGCCTCCGGGTTCGCGCTGGAGGCCGAAGTGGACCTGGCCGGCTGCGACGTGGTGCTGGTGGACGGTCACCTCGGTCCGGCGGCGCTGGCAGTGGCCCACCTGGCGAAACGTGAGGGTGTGCCTGTGGTGTTGGACGCGGGGAGCTGGAAACCTGTGCTCGACGACCTGCTGCCCCTCGTCGACGTCGCCGCGTGCTCGGCCGCTTTCGAGCTGCCCGAGCGCGAGGTGCACGCCCGCGGCGTGCCGCTGGTGATCCGCACCCGCGGTCCCGAACCGGTCACCTGGTCCCGGGACGGTGCGACCGGTGCGGTGCCGGTGCCCGCCGTGCCCGTGCGCGACACCAACGGCGCCGGCGACGTGTGGCACGGTGCGTTGGCGGTCGCGGTGGCCCAGCAGCGCCCGGTGGAGGACGCCGTGCGGTGGGCGAACGCGGTCGCGGCGGTGCGCGTGCGCAACACCGCGTGGGACTGGGTTGAGGAGCTGGAGCGGTGGCGGGACAGCGGGTGAGGTTCGACGACCTGGTCGAGCGGGCGCGGCGGCTGGCGGAACCGGGCGAGCGGCGGCTGCTGGGCATCGGCGGCGCCCCCGGCTCGGGCAAGTCCACGCTGGCCCGCCGCCTGGTGGACGCCCTGGGCCCCGCGGCGGCCCTGGTGGAGATGGACGGCTTCCACCTGGCCCAGAAGGAGCTGGACCGGCTCGGCATCGCCGACCGGAAGGGCGCCCCGGACACCTTCGACATCCCCGGCTACGTCGACCTGCTGGGCCGGCTCAAGGCGTGCGGGCCGGACGTCGTCTACGCCCCGGAGTTCCGGCGCGAGATCGAGGAGCCGGTGGCGTGCGCGGTGCCGGTGCCGCCGGAGGTGCCCCTGGTGGTGACCGAGGGCAACTACCTGCTCATGCAGTACGACAAGTGGAAGCGCGTGCGGGTGGTGCTGGACGAGGCGTGGTTCCTGATGATCGACGAGGACCTGCGGGTGGCCCGCCTGATCGACCGCCACGTCCGGTACGGGCGGTCGGTGGAGGACGCCCGGGAACGCGTGCTCAACGGCACCGACCACGTCAACGCCCTGATGGTCAACGCCTCGAAGTCGGCCGCCGACCTGCTGATCGCCGAGGTCCTCTGACGCACTGCCGCCGGCCGGACTACTGCTGGGCGCTGACCTCTTCCTCGACCGGCTTGCGCATCTCCTGCCGGTACCGGAACAGGCCGTAGGCGGTGCCGAAGACGAAGAAGGCCACGCTCACGATCACGGCCGCCGTCTGGAGCCACGGGATCGCGGTGAGCAGGCCCGCGCCGTAGTAGCCGGCCAGGACCAGGGTCGGCACCCAGGCCAGCGCGCCGATGGTGGTGGCCAGCATGAACCGCTTCGGGTCCATGCGCGCCGCACCGGCGACCATCGGGGCCAGGGTGCGCACCCACGGGATCCAGCGGGCCAGCACGATCGCCCAGAAGCCGCGCCGGTCCAGGAAGTCGCGGGCCTTGGCCAGGTTCTCCTTGTTCAGGACCCGGCCGCCGCGGCGGGCCAGCAGGCGCGTGCCCGTGTGCCGGCCGATGTAATAGCCGATCTGGTTGCCGACCACGGCGACCACCATCGCGGCCAGCGACAGCAGCCACGCGCTGATCTCGCCGTCGTGCTGCGCGAGCACCACGCCGGCCGCGAACAGCAGCGAGTCGCCGGGCAGGAACAGGCCGAAGATGAACGCGCACTCGAAGAAGACGAAGCTCAGCGTGATGAGCCACACGGCCACGGGGCCTGCGGTCTCCAACTGGGCGAACCCGACTGCTTCGGACGTTGCGGACAACACCACGGGGCCAGCGTACGTGGCGCTGCCGACCCGACAGGGCGACTCCCGGCGAACTGGTGTTGAAGGGTTCGGGTCGAACGGGTCGAACGGCGCTAGCTTGGGGGCATGGACGCCCTGCTCACACGCCTGCGCGCCGCGGTCGGCCCGGATGCCGTGCTGACCGATCCGGACGTCACGTCCGCCTACCGGCGCGACATGATGCCGCTGGCCCCGCACGGCCGGCCGCTGGCTGTGGTGCTGCCGAGCGACGCCGGCCAGGTGCAGGAGGTGGTCCGGGCGTGCGCCGCGCACCGGACGCCGATCGTGCCGCGCGGCGCGGGCAGCGGGCTGTCGGGCGCCGCGAACGCCGTGGAGGGGTGTGTGGTGCTGGTCACCACGCGGATGAACCGGATCGTCGAGATCGACCCGGACAACCGGCTGGCCGTCGTCGAGCCCGGGGTGGTCAACCTCGACCTGCGCGGCGCGGTGGAGAAGCACGGGCTGTTCTACCCGCCGGACCCGTCCAGCTACGACTGGTGCACGATCGGCGGCAACCTGTCCACCAACGCGGGCGGGCTGTGCTGCGTGAAGTACGGCGTGACCACGGACTCCGTCCTCGGGCTGGAGGTGGTCCTGGCCGACGGCGAACTGCTCAAGACCGGCCGCCGCACCGTGAAGGGCGTCGCCGGGTACGACCTGACCAAGCTGTTCGTCGGCAGCGAGGGCACGCTCGGCGTCATCACCAGGGCCACCCTCGCCCTGCGCCCGCTGCCGCAGGCCCCAGCCACCCTGGTGGCGACGTTCAGCCGCACCGCCGACGCGGGCGTCGCCGTGGCCCGCGTGGTGCGGGAGGGCGTCGTGCCGTCGCTGATGGAGATCATGGACCGGACGTCCATCCGGGCCGTCGAGCAGTACCTGAAGACCGACCTGAACGCCGACGAAGCCCTGCTCATCTGCCAGTCCGACGCGGGCGGCGAGGCGGCCCGGCGGGACCTGGCCGTCATCGAGCAGGTGTGCCGGGACTCCGGCGCGGACCTCACCTACACCACCGACGACCTCTCGGAGGGCCGCGACCTCCTCGCCGCCCGCCGCGCCGTCCTGAACGCGCTGGAGGTCTACGGCGCGTGGCTGACCGACGACGTCTGCGTGCCGCGCACCAGGATCGCCGACCTGATCGCCGGCTGCGAGCGGATCGGCGCGGACCTGGGCCTGCGGATCGCCGTCGTCGGCCACGCCGGCGACGGCAACATGCACCCGACGATCGTCTACGACCCCACGTCCGAGGACGAGTTCGCGCGGGCCAGGCGGGCGTTCGACGAGATCCTGGCGGTCGGGCTCGCGCTGGGCGGCACGGTGACCGGCGAGCACGGCATCGGCAAGATCAAGCGCGAGTGGCTGGCGAAGGAGATCGGCCCGGTCGGCCTGCGGGTCCACCGCGAGATCAAACGCGCGCTGGACCCGGAGAACCTGTTCAACCCGGGCTCGATGTTCAGCTAGCCGCGCCGAACCGGCGGGCTCAGTCGATGCGCTTGAACTGCTGGGTGGCGTCGTCGGTGCGGTCGAACTGCTGGGTGATGTCGTCCGCTTCCTGCGCCGGCAGGGACTTCTTCTCGCGGCGGGCCTTGATGACCTCGATGACGATCGGGATGATCGAGATGAAGACGATCAGGATCAGGATCATCTCGAGGTTGTTGCGCACGAACTCGATCTGCCCGAGGAAGTACCCCAGGACCGTCAGGCCCGCCGCCCACGCCACGCCGCCGATGAACGAGTACGTGAAGTACTTCCGCGCGTCCATGCGGCCCACGCCGGCCATCGCGGTGATGAAGGTGCGGACGATCGGCACGAACCTCGCCAGGACGATCGCGCGCGCCCCGTACTTCTCGAAGAACTCGTGCGTCTTGTCGACGTACTCCTTCTTGAAGATCTTCGACTCCGGCTTGTTGAACAGCGCCGGTCCCGCGCGGTAGCCGATGCCGTAGCCCACGACGTTGCCGAGCATCGCGCACACCGTCAGCAGCAGGCACACCAGCCACAGCGGGTAGTCCATCACGCCGGTCGCGACGAACAGGCCCGCGGTGAACAGCAGCGAGTCGCCGGGCAGGAAGAACCCGACCAGCAGGCCGCACTCGGCGAAGATGATGAAGCACAGCCCGACCAGCATGTACGGCCCGAGCCCCTGGAGCAGGACCTCCGGCTTCAGCCAGTCGGGGCCGAGGGCGAGCGTGGTGGTGGTGAGCGCGACCGTCACGCGGACCACGGTACAGGCTCAACGCAGCGTGATTACCGCCACGACCGTGCCGGCCGCCAGGCCCAGGAGCACGGCGAGCAGCAGCACCCACCCCGCGCCCAGGGCCGGACGCGCCGGGCCGGGCGACGGGGTGGGGAGGCTGCTCCCGGTGCCGGCGACCTGCGCCCGGAGGGCGTCGACCACCAAGCGTTCGTGCTCGTCGGGCATGGGACCAGTATCGCCGCTTCAGTCCTTGACCCACTCGCCCCGGGCCATGACCTCGCGCGGGCGGAACTCCGCGTCGAGCACGACCAGGTCGGCCGCGAGGCCCGCGCGGACCTCTCCGGCCTCGATGCCCAGCAGCTGCGCCGGGCGGGTGGCGGTCGCGTGGACGGCCTCCGGCACGGTCAGCCCGCACGACTGCACGGCGTTGCGGAACGCCGCGTCCATCGTCAGCGTGCTGCCCGCCAGCGAGGCACCGCCCGCGAGCGTCGGCACGCCGTCCACGACCCGGACCTCCAGCCCGCCCACGTCGTACACGCCGTCGCCCACGCCGGCCGCCGCGATGGCGTCCGTGACCAGCACCGTCCGCCCGACCCCGGCGTGCCGCGCGGCCAGCCGGACGGCGGTCGGGTGCAGGTGCACCAGGTCGCAGATCAGCTCCACGGTCACCCGCTCGTCGTCCAGCAGCGCCCCGATCGGGCCGGGTTCGCGGTGGTGCAGCGGGCGCATGCCGTTGAACAGGTGGGTCGCGACGCTCGCTCCGGCCTCCACGGCGGGCCGGATCTGGGCTTCGGTCGCGTCGGTGTGCCCGATGGCGGCGAGCACGCCGTGGTCGACGAGGCGGCGGACCGCGTCGACGCCGTGCTCCAGCTCGGGGGCCACGGTCACCATGCGGACGGTGCCGCGACCGGCCTTGAGCAGCGCGTCCACGGAGGCGGCGTCCGGCGGGCACAGGATGGCGGGGTCGTGCGCGCCGCAGCGGGCGGCGGACAGGAACGGGCCTTCGAGGTGGATGCCGGCCACGACGCCGTCGTCCACCAGCTCGGCCAGCGCCTTGACCTGGTCGGCGAGCTCCGGGATCGGCCGGGACACCAGGCTGGCCAGCATGGTCGTGGTGCCGTGCCTGCGGTGCGCGGCGGCGGCCTTGCGCACCCGTTCCGGGTCGGCGCTGGTGAACGCCTCGCCCCCACCGCCGTGGCAGTGGATGTCCACGAACCCTGGCACCAGCCAGCCGCCGCCCAGGTCCGTGGTCGGCCCGTCCGGCACGGCGCCGTCACCGACGGCGGCGATCCGGCCGTCGCGCACCGCGACCCAACCCCGGTCGAGCACCCCGTCGGGCGTGACGACCCGACCACCGGTCAGGGTCACGTCCACCGGTCCACCCCACGTGCTCATGTCTCCTCCAGCATGTCGATGGCCAGCAGCGCCGCCCCGAGGCACCCCGCCTCGTCACCCAGCGCCGCCAGCCGCAGTTCCGGACGCCGCTGGAAGGTGATCAAGCCGTCCAGCCGGTCCCGCAGCGGGTCCACCAGCAGCGGCCCCGCGAGCGCGAGACCACCGCCCAGGACCACCGCCTCGGGACCCAGCAGTGCCGCCACCAGCAGGATGCCCCGTGCCAGGGCGTCCACCGCCTCGTGCCACACGGCTACCGCGTCCTCCTCGCCCGCTCGGACCAGTGCCGCCACGTCGGCGGCGCCGGTGACCGGCCGGCCGGAGCGCTCGGTGTACCGGCGGGCGATCGCGGCGGAGGAGGCGCGGGCCTCGACGCAGCCGGTCTGGCCGCACCCGCACGGGTCGCCGTGGCCGACGTCGACGTGGCCGACCTCGCCGACGCTGCCGTCGCCCCGGTAGACCCGGCCGTCCAGCACGAGCGCGGCGGCGATGCCGGTGCCGATGGGCATGATCACGGCGTCGCGCAGGCCGCGGGCGTTGCCGATGCGGAGTTCGGCGAGCCCTCCCGCGCGCACGTCGTGCCCGAACGCGGTGCGCAGGCCGGTGCGGGCCTCGACCTGCTTGACGAACGGGTAGTCCTGCCAGCCGAGGTTCGCGGAGTAGACCCCGATGCCGTTCTTCTCGTCGACGACGCCGGGCACGACGAGGCCGACGGCCTCGACGTCCGCGGTGCCGGCACGCAGTTCCTCCACCAACGCGGCCACATCGTCGACCACGGCCTCGGCGTCCCGGGTGGTCGCCCGCCGCCGCTGCCGCACCGCGCGCACGTCGGCGCCGGTGCCCGCCACCAGGGCGGCCTTGGTCTCGGTGCCGCCGACGTCGACGGCTATCACGTGTCTTGTGCGTGCCACGAGGACCGATAGTGCGGCATCGAGCCGCCATTGGTCTATACCAAGTGCCCGATTCCCCCTCCCGGTACACATCCGGACGCGTTGAGCACCCGACTGCTCCCACGGTGCGGGACGGCCGTTGGTAAGCGCTTTCCAGCTTGCCCGCGCGGCACGGGGGTGTGCCGGGCGGCGCAAGGTCAGGCGGTGCCCATGATCTTCTGGAGGGCGTCCAGCGCGCGGCTCGCCGTGCTCTTCACGGTGCCCTTCGAGATGCCGGTGGCCTCGGCGATCTCGGCCTCCGACAGGTCGCCGTAGTACCGCAGGACGAGCACCTCGCGCTGGCGCGGCGGCAGCTGGGAAAGCGCCTTCACCACGGCCTGGTGCTCGGCGGTCAGCATGGCCAGGCTCTCCGCCGACCGGGCGTTGGCCACGTGCGGCGGGGTGTAGTCGCGAGCGGTCTTGCGGCGGCGCAGGACGCTGCGCGAGCCGTTCACCACGGCGGTCCGCAGGTAGCCGACGGCGGCCTGCGCGTCCCGCAGCCGGGACCAGTTGCGGTGCAGCCCGGTGAACGCCTCCTGCACCACGTCCTCGGCGGTGGACGGCTCGTCGACCAGCAGCAGGGCCAAGCGGACCAGCCGCATCCGGTGCTGCCGGTACAGGTCCTCCAGCGTGAGGGGACCGGTCGGCGCGGGCGCGACGCCGTCCTGGATGCGCAGGTTCGTCAGCGTGTCCTGCACGCGCACGATGCCGCCGTTGTTGTGTTCCGAACCGACCACGGAAAAGACGGTACCCGGTTCGGGGGTAGCTTCGGTGCCGGCGTTGACGTTCTTCGTGGAGGTGCGCGGTGGCCCGGTTCGCGGTCGAGTTGGTGTTCGGGGACGACCAGGAAGCGCGGCTGGCCGTGCGCCCGGCGCACCGGGAGTACCTGGGCACGCTGGTCGAGCAGGGCAAGCTGCTGGTCTCGGGACCCTACGCGGACCAGTCCGGCGCGATCCTGGTCTACGAGGTCGAGGACGAGGCCGAGCTGAAGGCGGTGCTGGCGGCCGACCCGTACACGCCCGCCGGCGTGGTCGCCGAGACGCGCGTGCACGAGTGGCTGCCGTTGATGGGCACCTGGCTGAACGACTAGCGCTTCTTCCGGGTGCCCTGGGCCTGCTTGCGCGTGCCCGCCGCCTGACCACCGGGTCCGACCAGGCCGGACAGGTCCTTCGCGGCCATCTCCCGGTCGGCGGCGGGCACCTGGCGCGCGGCCTGCTGGTCCACCACCTTCGGGGTGAACGCCCGGAAGATCTTCAGGCCGCCGACCCAGCCGGGGACGTGGACCGCCTTGGCGCGCTTCTCGATGCCCCGCACCACCGCCTTGCCCACGTCGGAGACCGGGTACTTCTTGCCCGCCAGGCCCGGCATGCCACTGCGCATCGGGCCGAACACCGGGTGCTGGTCGGCGCTGTTGACCATGTCGGTGGCGATCCACGAGAAGTAGGCGACACCGACGTCCACGCCCAGGTGGCGGACCTCGGCGCGGAGGCTGTCGGCGAAGGCCTCGCAGCCGGCCTTGGCGGCGGAGTAGGCCGCGTTGCCGGGGATGTGGACGATCGCGGCGAGCGAGGACACCACCAGGCAGTAGCCACGGCTGGCGATCAGGTGCGGCAGGGCCGTGCGGACCGTGCGCCAGACGCCCAGCAGGTTGACCTCGATCACGCGCTCGAACGCGGCGGGGTCCATGGACCGGATGAACCCGGTGGCGGCGATACCGGCGTTGGCCACGACCACGTCGATGCCGCCGAAGTGCTCGACCACGCCGGCGACGGCGGTCTCCAGGGCCTCCCAGTCGGTGACGTCGGCCTCCCACGCCCGGCCGCCGCACTGCTCGGCGACCTGGCGGAGCTGGTCGCCCTCCAGGCCGACCAGCGCGACCCGGGCGCCCTTGGCGGCGAGCCGCCGGGCCACCTCCGCGCCGATGCCCCGAGCCGCGCCGGTGATCAGGACAACCTTGCCCGCAACGTCCACGGTGACCTCCTCGAACGGGTTCTCCGGAGGTCACCGTAACGCAACTTACCGCCAGTAAGCTACTGGAGAGTTAACTCGATTTCAGGCGCTCGCCGCGCTCAGGCGGTCGACCTCGTCCGCCTTCAGCTCCAGCTCCAGGGCCGGCAGGAGGTCGGTGAGCTGGTCGACGGTCCGCGCGCTGGCGATCGGCGCGGTCACCGTGGGCTGCGCCGCCAGCCAGGCCAGGGCCACCGCCGCCACGGTCGTGTCGTGGGCCGCCGCCACCTCGTCCAGCGCGGACAGGACGCGCAGGCCGCGCTCGTCCAGGTACTTCGACGCGGCGGCGGCGCGGACGCTGTCCACCTCGACGCCCGGCCGGTACTTGCCGGTCAGGAAGCCCTTCGCCAGGCCCCAGTACGGCGCCGTGGACAGGCCCGCCGCCTCGACGGCCGCCGACAGCTCGCCCTCGTAGGACCGTTCGACCAGGTTGTAGTGCTGCTGCAGCGCCACGTACCGGGCCAGGCCCTCACGCTCGGACACCGCCACCGCCGAGGTCAGCCGCTCGGCGGTGAAGTTCGACGCCGCGATGTACCGGACCTTGCCGGCGCGGACGAGCTCGTCGAACGCGGCGAGCGTCTCCTCCTGCGGGGTCTCCAGGTCGTCCTGGTGGGCGTAGTAGAGGTCGATGTGGTCGACGCCGAGCCGGCGCAGCGACGCCTCCGCCGCGGTCTTGATGGTGTCGGCCTTCAGGTTGTCCAAGCCGGTCAGCATGCCGACCTTCGTCGCCACGACCACGGCGTCGCGGTTGCCGCGCGCCTTCAGCCACCGACCGACGACCGTCTCCGACTCGCCACCGGAGTGGCCCGGCGCCCAGGCCGAGTACACGTCCGCGGTGTCCACGAAGTTGCCGCCGGCCGCCGTGTAGGCGTCGAGCACCGCGAAGGACGCCTCCTCGTCCGCGGTCCACCCGAACACGTTGCCGCCGAGGGCGAGGCGGGACACGTCGAGGTCGCTGGTTCCCAAGTTCGTCATAGCGCGAACCTAGCTGGTCCGCCTTGATCCGCGCCGAATCTCACAGCGAGGACTAAATCGTGGGACGGGGTGGTTGTCCCTGGTCGGAATCTTCGAGAGGAGTCGAAATGACGGTGGAGCTGGGGCGCTACGGGGTCTGGAGCCACTACACCGGCTGGGAGGGCCGCGCCGAGGCCGCCGCCCGGCTCGAAGAACTGGGGTTCGGCACGTTGTGGCTGGGTGGGGCGCCCGACGGCGGCGTGCTGAAGCTCGTGGAGGAACTGCTCGGCGCGACCGGTCGGCTCGTCGTCGCCACCGGCATCCTCAACGTCTGGACGACCTCGGCGGACGTGGTCAACACGAGCTACCGCGACCTGGCCTGGACCGACCGCTTCCTGGTCGGCGTGGGCGTCGGGCACCGGGAGCAGAACGGTGAGGTGTACCACAGCCCGTACCAGAAGCTGGTCCACTACCTCGACGAGCTCGACGTCCCCCGCGACCGCCTGGCGCTGGCCGCCCTCGGCCCCCGAGTCCTGCGCCTGGCCGCCGCCCGGACCAGCGTCGCCCACCCGTACCTGGTCACCCCGGAGTACATCGCGCAGGCCCGCGAGACCATCGGCCAGGGCACCGTGCTGGCCCCCGAGCAGCACGTCGTCCTGGAGGAGGACCCGACCAAGGCGCGCGAGGAGGCCCGCCGCGGCCTCGCCCTGTACCTGAAGCTGGAGAACTACACCAACAACTGGCTCCGCAACGGCTTCACCGAGGACGACCTCCACGACGGCGGCAGCGACAGGCTGGTAGACGCCCTCGTGGCCTGGGGCCCGACCGACCGCGTCGCCACCCGCCTCCGCGCCCACCTCGACGCCGGCGCGGACCACGTCTCGGTCCAGCTGCTGGGCCGGAACAAGGACACCTCCCCGGCCTTCACCGACCTCGCCGCCGCGCTGGCCGAGTGACCTGACCGGGTGATTCGACCGGGCTGAATGTCGGCGCCCCCTGGGAGAATGATCCCCAGGGGGCGCTGGAACGGAATTGTCGGTACCTCGTGGGACAATGGAAACCGGGGGCGCAGCCCAAGCCGGGACGCAGCCCGACGACCCCGCGAGCCGAGGCCGCCGGCCGGTCACCTCA
Source organism: Saccharothrix variisporea (assembly GCF_003634995.1). Lineage (GTDB taxonomy): Bacteria > Actinomycetota > Actinomycetes > Mycobacteriales > Pseudonocardiaceae > Actinosynnema > Actinosynnema variisporeum. The sequence continues at coordinate 5,490,035 of NZ_RBXR01000001.1, forward strand.
ACCAGCCCATCACCTCGGCTAGCCGGTCACCTTGGCTAGCCGGTCACCTCGACGCCCCGCCAGAAGGCGACACGCCCCTTGATGTTGGCCGCCGCTTCCTTCGGCTCGGCGTAGTACCAGACCGCGTCCGGGTTGTCCTTGCCGTTCACGTGCAGGTTGTAGTAGTTCGCGGTGCCCTTCCACGGACACACCGAAGTGGTGTCCGACGGCCTGAGGTACTGGGCGTGCACCGACTCCAGGGGGAAGTAGTGGTTCCCCTCCACCATCTCCGTGTCGTCACTCTCGGCGATGATCTCGCCGTTCCACCGTGCGATCGCCATGCCTCCACTATGCCGGTGATCGACTTCTCCCGTCGGGCCGTGGCCGTAGGATGCCCCCGACACCGCGTTCCGGGCACCCGAGGAGGACCACCGATGCCCATCGCAACCCCCGAGGTCTACGTCGAGATGCTTGATCGGGCGAAGGCGAACGAGTTCGCCTACCCCGCGATCAACGTCACCTCGTCCGAGACGCTCAACGCGGCGCTGCGCGGCTTCGCGGAGGCCGAGAGCGACGGGATCATCCAGATCTCGACCGGCGGCGCCGAGTTCGCCTCGGGCACCAAGGTGAAGGACATGGTCACCGGCGCGGTGGCGCTCGCGGAGTTCGCGCACGTCGTCGCCGAGAAGTACCCGGTGAACATCGCGCTGCACACCGACCACTGCCCCAAGGACAAGCTGGACGGCTACGTCCGCCCGCTGGTGGCCATCAGCCAGGAGCGCGTCGACCGCGGCCTGAACCCGCTGTTCCAGTCCCACATGTGGGACGGCTCGGCGGTGCCGCTGGACGAGAACCTCAAGATCGCGGCGGAGCTGCTCGACCTCACCGCCAAGGCGAAGATCATCCTCGAGATCGAGGTGGGCGTCGTCGGCGGCGAGGAGGACGGCGTCGTCGCCGAGATCAACGAGAAGCTCTACACCACCCCCGAGGACTACCTGAAGACGGTGGACGCCCTCGGCGCCGGCGAGAAGGGCCGCTACCTGGTGGCGGCGACGTTCGGCAACGTGCACGGCGTGTACAAGCCGGGCAACGTGAAGCTGCGCCCGGAGATCCTCAAGCAGGGCCAGGAGGTCGTGGCCGAGAAGCTGGGCCTGCCGGCCGGCTCGAAGCCGTTCGACCTGGTCTTCCACGGCGGCTCGGGCTCGCTGCTGGAGGAGATCCACGAGGCGGTGTCCTACGGCGTCATCAAGATGAACATCGACACGGACACGCAGTACGCGTTCACCCGTCCGATCGTGGGCCACATGTTCACGAACTACGACGGCGTGCTGAAGATCGACGGCGAGGTCGGCAACAAGAAGGCCTACGACCCGCGGTCCTACCTGAAGGCCGCCGAGCAGGGCATGGCCGCCCGCATCGCGCAGGCGTGCGAGCACCTGAAGTCCTCCGGCCGCATGATCGCCGGCTGAGAACCACCCCGGAACGGCCCCTCCCGAGTGCTTCGGGAGGGGCCGTTTGCGCTGGTCAGCGCCCGTGCATGCAACTAGGTGGCGCACCGGCTGTCGTCGATGCGCACCGCGACGCCCGGCGCGCCCGCGTCCACAAGGCGCTGCGCGTGCGCGGGATCAGGCGGCCACCCGGGGCCGCAGTGGGTTCAGCCCCACGCCGATCTTCCGGGCCGCCGGACCCGCGGCCGTCCACAGCACCGCGAGCAGCACGAACGTCACCGCGGCGGACCCGAACAGGATCGGCGGCGCGGCGTCGAGCTGCTGCTGCGCCCAGATCCCGCCGTAGCCCAGGCCCGTCACCGCCGCCGCCCCGAGCACCGCCGCGACCGGCTCGGGCACGCGGCCCAGGTGCGCGGCGTCCACCGCCAGGCCGACCAGCACGAGGAACAGCGGCACTGTCGAGATCGGGAAGTCGACGCCGGCCAGCAGCGGCCAGATCAGGCAGCGGTAGGCGACGTACCCGCCGGCCACCGCCGTCGCGGCCCACCGGCGACCGATGCTGCGCCGCGCCACGACCAGCACCAACGCGGCCGTGACCAGGCCCCACACCGGGTACACCCAGTCCGCGATGGGCAGCGAGAACTGCACGATCGACGCGCGGTCCACCGGCCGCCCGATCTGGTCGGCGGCGAACTGGAGCAGGATCGGCTCCGCGTACGGGTCGCCGCGGTCCCACGACGCGATCTCCAGCACCCCGTACTCCTGGTGCTGGTTGGGGAACCACATGTTCTCCAGGAAGAAGAACCACAGCGCGGCCAGGCCGAACAGCCGCCACCGGGACGGTTCGGCGTGCTGGGAGAACCCGCGCAGCGCGCCCGCGAGCATGATCGCCGTGCCCAGGTAGAGCAGGGCGTGCGAACCGCTCCAGGACGTGATGTCCAGGCCGTTGATCCGGTGGTTGATCAGGTCGATCGGCAGGGCGACCAGGAAGACACCTGTGCCCCACTGCATCAGGCGCAGCGCGGTCTTGTCGGCGCCGTAGCCGGTGTAGGTGTGGAAGAGCGTCAGGCCGACCACGATCACCGTGCCCACGGTGTTGATCATGTGCGGTGGGGCGAGCTCGTCGCGCAGCCACTTGAAGTGCCAGGCGACGTCCCAGGACGACCCGATGAGCTTGAGCAGCAGTCCCAGCAGCCAGAGCTGGTAGAGACCGGCGGCCAGCGCCGGAGGGGTCCGGCGACCCGGCTCGCCCCGCTCCCAGTACTGGTCGCGGAACCGCGCGACGCGTTCGACAACCCCCGTTTTCACCCGAACATGATGCGTCTCAGGTGGACGGTCGGGAAGCGGGAACCACCCTGGTCTTTACCGATTCGTCCCCTAAGGGGTGGTGGCGACCAGCACTTTCGGGGTGAGGTTGAGGCGAACGGGTGATCGCCGTTGCACTGGTCGGGGTAACGCGGGAGAGTGCCTGCCTGAGAGATCGCTGAGAGCGGCGAGGAGTCGTGGGATGGGCAAGAAGGTCGTCGCCGGGGTCGTCGTGTCGGCGCTCGTGCTGGCACTGGTCGCTGCCGTGGCCCGGGTATTCCTATCCTGAGCGCATGGAGAACCTGCTCGGTCCTGACCCGACGCTGCTGCCCGACCGGCCCGAGGCGCAGGCCGCCGCCGAGGCGGGCACCGACCCGGCCAAGATCGTCCGCGCCTACCCCGACTTCAGCGAGGCGTGGGCCCTGCTCGCCGAACGGGCGCTGCAGACCGGCGACCCGATCGCCGGCTACGCCTTCGCCCGCACCGGCTACCACCGCGGCCTGGACCAACTGCGCCGCGCCGGCTGGAAGGGCTTCGGCCCGGTGCCGTGGTCGCACCGCGCCAACCAGGGCTTCCTGCGGGCGCTGGCGGCGCTGGCGCGGGCGGCCGACGAGATCGGCGAGACCGAGGAGTACGAGCGCTGCAAGAAGTTCCTCGCCGACAGCGATCCCGCGGCCCCGGCCGCCCTCGGCCTGTCCTGACGACGGGCCGGTCGCGTGGACTCCTCCCGCGCCGGTGACGCCGCGCGTGGCGGTGCCGCTGGTGGTGCGGGTGCCGGTGCTGCTGGTGCCCGCGGTGCCGCGGGTGGTGGCGACACCACCGGTGGTGGGCGGGTGCGGGCTGAGCTCGTCCGGCGACTGAAGCGGTGGCAGGGCACCGCCTTGCCGATCGCGCAGGCCGCCCTCGCCGCCGGGCTGTCGTGGCTCGTCGCGACCTCCGTCGTCGGGCACGCGCACCCCTTCTTCGCGCCCATCGCCGCCGTGGTGTGCCTGGGTGTGTCGCTCGGGCAGCGGCTGCGGCGGGTCGTGGAGCTGGTCGTCGGCGTGTCCGTCGGGGTCGGGGTCGGTGACGTCCTGATCTCCGTGATCGGCTCCGGGCCGTGGCAGATCGCGCTGGTCGTGGCCCTGGCCATGTCGACCGCCGTGCTGCTCGACGGTGGCGCGGTGATCGCCCTGCAGTCCGGTTCCTCGGCGGTCCTGGTGGCCACGCTGCTGCCGCCCAGCGCCGGCGGTGGCCTGGACCGGATGGTGGACGCCCTGGTCGGCGGGCTGGTCGGGTTGGCGGTGACGGCGTTGCTGCCGGCCAACCCGCTGACCGTCGCCCACCGGCAGTCGAAGGCCGTGTTCGGCGAACTGGCGACCGCCCTGCGCGGGGTCGCGGACGCCGTGGCGGACGGGGACGCCGTGCAGGCCGCCGGGGTGCTGGCCCGGTTGCGCGGCAGCCAGGACGCGGTGGACGACTTCCGGACCGCCCTCCAGACCGGCGGCGAGATCGCCACCATCGCCCCCATCCGCTGGCGCAGCCGGGGCGACCTGGCCCGCTACGAAGCCGTGGCCGCGCCGGTGGACTACGCGTTGCGCAACACCAGGGTCCTGGCACGCAGAGCGCTGGCCGCCTTGCGGGACAACGAGAAGATGCCCGCCGTGCTGCCCGACGTCCTGCGCCAGTACGCCTCCGCCGTGGAGGTCCTGAGGGCCGAGCTGGTGCGCGGCGAGGAACCCCGGCGGGCACGGGCGGCGGTGCGCGACGCGGCGGCCGTGGCGACGCCTCGGCAGCTGGGCGGGGAGGGGTTCTCCACCAAGGTGGTGCTGGCCCAGGTCCGGTCGGTGGCCGTGGACCTGTTGCAGGCCACCGGGTTGACCCGGGCGGAGGCGGTGGAGTCCCTGCCCCCGTTGAGCCGCAAGACCGAAGGCTGACAGTTGCGGGACGTTGGTGCCGGGAGCTCCAGCGCCAACGCCCCGCAGCCCGGTGGTCTCAGCCCAACGGGCGGTTCAGGACGCCCAGCAGGACCTGGTGGACCGCCGCGTGGTCGCGTTGGTCGGCCAGGCGGCAGGAAGCGCCGGTGATGGCGTACCACTCGTCGGCGCCTTCATAGCGGACCTTGGCGCGCACCACCCCGTTCGCGAAAGTGGTGCGCAATTCCAGTGCACCGGTGATCACGCCGACCTCGTCGGTCATCACACCGCCCGGTCCCGCCACGAAAGGGGACGAGTAGTCGGCCATCAGCACCTTCCGAGCATCGACTGCAACGCCGTCTTCTCGGCGGAGTTCACCTTGAGGCTCCACCGGTACTTGGTGTGTACCCACATCTTCGCGTACGTGCACCAGTACGACGTCAGCGGCGGCTTCCACAGCGCCGGGTCCTGATCGCCCTTGGCCTGGTTGACGTTGTCGGTCACGGCGATCAGCTGCGGGCCGTTCAGGTCGTTGGCGAACGACTGCCGCCGGGACGTGCTCCACGACGACGCGCCCGACCGCCACGCCTCCGCCAGCGGCACGATGTGGTCGATGTCCACGTCGGACGCGGCGGTCCAGGTGGCGCCGTCGTAGGGGCTGTACCAGCGGCCCGACACGGCGGCACAGGACGAGTCCGTCACCACGGACGTGCCGTCGCGCTTGAGGACCGTCTCGCGGGTGATGCAGGTGCCGGAGATGGTGATCCAGTGCGGGAAAAGGTCGCGCGAGTAGCCGGACAGGGAGCCCTCGGACGCGACGGTGAGCGCCGCCAGTTCGGAGTTCGCGGTGGCGGCGCTGGGGATGTCGGGCGGGGTGGCCTGGGCGGGGGCGGTCAGGCCCAGGGTGAGTGCACCAGCCAGGAGCAGGGGGATCGGGAATCGCGCGGCTTTGTTGACCGTTGACATAATTCCGACCTTCCTAGTTGGAAGCTGTCGGAATTACCCTGGGCCAATTATCCGGCCGTCACAATGCCTTCGAGTGACACCCTTGTGGCTTAAGGGAAAATCCTCCGTTACTGCACTCCGCGCACCAGGCGAAGATCCTCCGTGTGGCGGTACCAGGTCCACTTGTTCATCGGGCGCGGGTGCGCGATCCCGTCGAAGTTCACCTGCACGGGCAGGCACCCCAACTGGAACGCCCGGCTCGGCGTGGTGACGACCTTCTTGGTGAAGAGGCGCTTGTGGGTCACGCGCACCACGAGCCCGAGCTCGTTGTCCGGGATCACGTCGATGCGGCTCGCCTGACCGCGCAGCACGACGGTGTCGTCCGCGTACGCCACGCCCCGCACCGGTCCGAGCGAGCCGAAGCCGACCAGGACACCGCCGACGTCGTCCCGGACGAGTGACACGCGATCGGCGTCACCCGACAGGGCCAGGTCGAGCGCGCGGCCCGGGTCGGTCGGCAGGTGCCACAGCCGCGCCACGCCGGAGGACGGCGACACCGGGACGTAGGCCACCGGCACGTCCGCCAGCCGCTCGGTGCGCAGCAGGCGCAGGACGACCGCGTTGAGGTCCGCGTCCGTCCCGTGGACGATGAGACGTCGGTCACCCAATTCCGCCAGAACCGGGTCCACCTCGGCCTTTCCGGGGCGCGCACCCACCTGCCGCACCTCGAAACGGTCACCGTCCGTGATCATTGGCGACTGCGAGTTTCCGCAGGCCAACACGATTCCGCGCACGTTCATCTCCTGGTCTACCCTCAACCACCGGCAAGTGACGGTTGGTCCGTCACGCTCTTGACCCGTCGAACCGCTTGGAGTTTCACATGCCGGCCGTAGTGCTGATCGGCGCCCAGTGGGGCGATGAGGGCAAGGGCAAGGCGACCGACCTGCTCGGCGAACGGGTCCAGTGGGTCGTCCGCTACCAGGGCGGCAACAACGCGGGTCACACCGTCGTGCTGCCCGACGGCAAGAAGTTCGCCCTGCACCTGATCCCCTCCGGCATCCTCACGCCGGGTGTGACCAGCGTCATCGGCAACGGCGTCGTGGTGGACCCCGGTGTGCTGCTGGAGGAGTTGGACGGCCTGGAGCGCCAGGGCGTCGACACCTCGCGCCTGCTGGTCTCCGCCGACGCGCACTTGATCATGCCCTACCACGTGGCCATCGATAAGGTCACCGAGCGGTACCTGGGCAAGGCCAAGATCGGCACCACCGGCCGCGGCATCGGCCCGTGCTACCAGGACAAGATCGCCCGCGTCGGCGTGCGCGCGCAGGACCTGCTGGACGAGAAGATCCTGCGGCAGAAGGTGGAAGCCGCCCTGGACTTCAAGAACCAGGTGCTGGTCAAGGTCTACAACCGCAAGGCGCTGGACCCCGAGCAGGTCGTGGACGCGGTGCTGGAGCACGGCGCGAAGTTCACCGACCGCATCGCCGACACCCGCCTGCTGCTCAACCAGGCGCTGGAGCGCGGCGAGACGGTGCTGCTGGAGGGCTCGCAGGGCACCCTGCTCGACGTCGACCACGGCACCTACCCGTTCGTCACGTCCTCCAACCCGACCTCGGGCGGCGCCAGCGCGGGCTCCGGCATCGGGCCGACGCGGATCACCACCGTGATCGGCATCCTCAAGGCCTACACCACCCGCGTGGGCTCGGGTCCGTTCCCGACCGAGCTGAACGACGAGATGGGCGAGCACCTGCGCAAGACCGGCGGCGAGTTCGGCGTCACCACCGGCCGCTCGCGGCGCACCGGCTGGTTCGACGCCGTGATCGCCCGCTACGCCTCGCGGGTCAACGGCATCACCGACTACTTCCTCACCAAGCTCGACGTGCTGTCCGGCCTGGAGAAGGTGCCGGTGTGCGTGGGCTACACCATCGACGGCGAGCGCGTCGACGAGATGCCGATGACGCAGACCGACGTGCACCACGCCGTGCCGGTGTACGAGGAGCTGCCGGGCTGGTTCGAGGACATCAGCCACTGCCGCACGTTCGAGGAGCTGCCCGCCAACGCGCGCGCCTACGTCGAGCACCTGGAGTCCATCTCCGGCGCCCGCATCTCGGCGATCGGCGTCGGCCCGGGCCGCGACCAGACCATCGTGCGCCACGACATGCTCGCCTGATCCGCCTGGCTCGGTTCTGGCGCAGACAGAGCGTTTGTCAGCATCCGGGACGCGTTGACGCCTCCCGGTGGGACGCCGAAAACTCGGGTTTTCCGTTGTCTCGCCGGGAGGTTCGTCGTGTCGGTGGTCCTGCACTGGTTCCTGCCCACGTCCGGTGACGGCCGGACCGTCGTGGAACGCTTCCACGCCAACAAGACCCAGGGCGGACCCGCCCCGCGGGACGCGGAGATCGACTACCTGGAGCAGGTCGCGGTGGCGGCCGAGCGCAACGGGTTCGAGGGCGTGCTCACGCCGACCGGCACGTGGTGCGAGGACGCCTGGCTCACCACGGCCGCGCTGATCGCCCGCACCCGGCGGTTGAAGTTCCTGGTGGCGTTCCGGCCGGGCCTGATCTCGCCGACCCTGGCCGCCCAGATGGCGGCCACCTACCAGCGGATCTCCGGCGGCCGGCTGCTGCTCAACGTCGTCACCGGCGGGGACGCGGTGGAGCAGCAGCGCTTCGGCGACTGGCTCGACCACGACCAGCGGTACGCGCGGACCGACGAGTTCCTGCACGTCGTGCGGGCAGTGTGGTCCGGGACCCCCGTCGACTTCTCCGGCGAGCACTACCAGGTGGCCGGTGCGACGGTGCTGGCCGCACCTTCCCCCGTGCCGCCGATCTACTTCGGCGGCTCGTCGGAGGCGGCGCTGCCGGTCGCGGCGCGGCGGGCGGACGTGTACCTGACGTGGGGCGAACCGCCCGCGCAGGTCGCCGAGAAGATCGGGCGGGTGCGGGAGTTGGCGGGCGACCGGCCGATCAGGTTCGGGATCCGGCTGCACACGATCTCGCGCGACACGTCGGCGGAGGCGTGGCGCGAGGCGGAGAAGCTGTGGGCGGCGCTGGACCCCGGGCAGGTGGCGCGGGCGCAGGCGCAGTTGCGGGAGAGCCAGTCGGTGGGGCAGCAGCGGATGCTCGCCCTGCACGGCGGTGACCTGGCGAAGGGGGTGCGCGGGCTGGAGGTGCACCCCGGGTTGTGGGCCGGGATCGGGCTGGTGCGCGGCGGGGCGGGGACGGCGCTCGTGGGCAGCCACGCCGAGGTGGCGGACCTGGTCGAGGAGTACCACTCGGTGGGGGTGGACGAGTTCGTGCTGTCCGGTTACCCGCACCTGGAGGAGGCCTACTGGTTCGGTGAGGGGGTGCGGCCGGAACTGGCGCGGCGCGGCCTGCTCGGTGGTGCCGAGCAGACCGCGCCGGTGCTCACGTCCGCCTGAGTCGTGCCGCCGCGGGCCGGCGCCGGTCGGCCCGCGGCAGACCACCCGGTCAGCGGGAGGCGCGGGCTTCCAGGGCGGTGTCCGGGTTGTCGGCGAACACGCCGTCCAGGCCGGTCGCGTAGAACTTCGCGTACTCCTCGAAGGCGCGGCCGTAGGCGGCCGGGTCGGTCGAGGTGCGGAAGTCGGCCGGCAGGAACGAGTTCTCGTTGCGGAACGTCCACGAGTGCACGATCAGGCCGCGGGTGTGGGCGTCGCGGACCAGGCTCGTCGGGGCCTGGAGGTAGCCGGCGGCGTTGCGCGGGATGATCAGGCCCTTGTTCACGCCGACGCCGTTGGCGTAGGTGCGGATCTCGCGCAGGCCGTCGGGCGTGACCAGGTCGCGGTAGGTGCGCTTGTCACCGGCCTTGACGAAGTCGTACGGCGCGCCGGAGGCGTCCACCAGCTGCACCAGCGGGACGCGCAGCTGCTTGCGCAGCTCCTTGAGGTTGGCCACCTCGAAGGACTGCACGAACACCTTGGCGTTCGGCCGGTTCAGGCCGTTGCGGGTGAGCACCTCGACCAGCTTGGGCTCCAGGGCGAGCTTGATGTCCTGGAAGTACGTGGGGTGCTTGGTCTCCGGGTAGATGCCGATGTCGCGGCCGAGTTCGCGGGACAGCCGGCGGGAGAGGTCGATGACCTCCTGGAGGGTCGGCACCTCGTAGCGGCCGTCGTAGAGGGTGTTGCGCGGGCGGATCTCCGGGATGCGCTCCTTGGCGCGCAACGTCTTCAGCTCGGCGAGCGTGAAGTCCTCGGTGAACCAGCCGGTCAGCGACGTGCCGTCCACGACCTTGGTGGTCTTGCGGCCCGCGAACTCCGGCCGGGTGGAGACGTCGGTCGTGCCGCCGATCTCGTTCTCGTGCCGGGCGACCAGCTGACCGTCCTTCGTGGACACCAGGTCCGGCTCGATGTAGTCCGCGCCCATGCGGGCGGCCAGCTCGTAGGACGCCAGCGTGTGTTCCGGGCGGTAGCCCGACGCGCCGCGGTGGCCGATCACGATCGGTCCCTTGGCCTTGTGGGCGCTCGTGGGGTCGTCCTGCGCCGACGCCGACGACACGGTCACCGCCCCGGCCACCGCGAGCGCCGCGAGCGCCACCCCGACGATCCTCGTCCGCACCATCGCCGACCTCCCTGTTCGCTGACCAGTCGCGGGGCAGCCTCGTTGCGCACCGCGACCTCCTGGTCACCGTAGGGTGAAGGGCGGGCGTCGTCACGGTGAATGCGTGGTGGGCGACTACTCACGGGATATGGCCGCTTCCTCCAGGTCCAACTCGCGCAGCACGCGGAACAGGACCTCGTCGTCGATCCGCCCTTGGTCCCGGGCCTCGATGAAGACCTCCCGCTCCGCCTCCAGCATGGTCCGGCGCAGCCGCCGGTAGGACGCGGCCGGGCTCTCCTCCTCCTGGCGGCCCAGGCGCTCCCAGGCCGCGTTGCCGCGGTGCTCGGCCATCACGCGCAGGCGTTCGACGATGTGGTCGGGGGTCTGGTCGCCCTCGCCGATCAGTTCGTCCAGGCGGTCCACGGCGGCCTGGGCGGCGGCGTGCTGCACCTGCGCCTCGGCCAGGGCGTCCGCGCGCTCCTCGTCGCCGTGGAACCCCAACTTCCGGATGACCCACGGCAGGGTGAGGCCTTGGACCAGCAGCGTCCCGACCGTGACGACGAACGCGCAGAACACGATCACGTCCCGACCCGGCAGGTCCAGCGGCAGGGCGGACGCGGCGGCCAGCGACACCACACCCCGCATACCCGCCCAGGACAGCACGGTGATGCCACGCCAGCCCGGCGGTTTCTCCCGCGAGCGGATGCGCGGGGACAGCCAGCGCGGGATGTACGCCGCCGGGTACATCCACACGAAGCGGACCAGGATCGTGGCCGCGAGGATCACGGCGGCGGCCACGATGAGCGCCGAGGTGACGTCGACGTCCCCCACGGTGGTCTTGAGCTGGAGCCCGATCAGCGCGAAGACGAACGATTCGAGCAGGACGTCCACGGACCGCCACACCGCCGTGTCCTGCAAGCGCGTGTAGTACGAGCTGCGCGGCGCGTAGTGCCCGATGTAGAGACCCGCGACGACCACGGCGAGCACGCCCGACGAGCCGAGCTCTTCGGCGAACAGGTACGCCCCGAACGGCACCAACATGCCGAGCGAACTCTCCATCACGCCGTCGTCCAACCGGGACCTGATCCACCGGACCCCCATCCCGATGGCCAACCCGATCACCACACCGCCACCCGCGCCGATCACGAAGGTGCGCAGCCCGTCCACCCAGGTGGCCGTCACCCCGAGCGTGGCCGCCACCGCGACCTTGTAGACGGTCAGCGCGGTCGCGTCGTTGATCAGGCTCTCCCCGGTGAGCAGCGTCATCGTCCGCCGCGGCAGGTTCAGCCGCCGCCCGATGGCCACGGCCGCCACGGCGTCCGGCGGCGCCACGACCGCCCCCAGCACCAGCGCGGCCGGGAGCGACAACTCGGGCAGCACCAGGTGCGCGACCCAGCCCACGCCGACCGTCGTCGCGATCACCAGCCCCACGGCGAGCAGCCCGATCGGCCGCAGGTTGGCCCGGATGTTGTGGTACGAGCTGTCCAGCGCCGCCGAGTACAGCAGCGGCGGCAGGACCAGTACGAGCACCAGCTCGGGTTCCAGCGCGAACTCCGGCAACCCCGGGATGAAGGACACCAGCAGCCCGACGGCGACCAGCACCAGCGGAGCGGGCCACCCGAGCCGCTTGGCCCCGGCCGTGACCAGCAGCGCGCCGACGAGGAGGAGCAGGAGTTCCGGTCCGTGCATGGCGCAATCTTGCGTGATGATGGCCGACATGACCTGTCCTCACCTCGCCACCCTGCCCGACACGGTCTCCCCGGACACCACCGAGGGCTGCGCGGACTGCCTAGCGGCGGGCGAACACAACTGGGCACACCTGCGCCTGTGCCTGAGCTGCGGCCACGTGGCGTGCTGCGACTCCAGCCCCCGCCGACACGCGACGGCCCACTTCCACGAGTCGAGCCACCCGGTGATGAAGTCCTTCGAGCCCGGGGAAGACTGGCGCTGGTGCTATGAGGACGGCCGAGTGGTCTAGCCGGATTCGGACGATCGGGCCTCAGTTTTCACTTTCACCCCGGAGCAAGGCTTCCGCCACCCGCTTTGACCAACCCAAGCCGCCACTTTTCCCGGCAGGCTCTTCACCGCGCGAAGCGCGGCTTTCGCGCGCGTCAGCGCGCGGTGGTGTGAGCCACAAGTGGAGGGCCTCGGTTCCCCCACCGTATGGCCCGCCCGAAGGGCTACCACACTTTTGGTCGGGTGCAGCCGAAATTTTTTGTGAGGGACGAGCAAAAAATTTTAGCGGCACCCGACCAAAAGTGTGGTTGGCTTTGCCGGGTCATGCGGCGGGGGAACCGACGCCCTTCACCCCCCCATCGGTGGTTCGCCCGCCGGCAGGCGCTTTTGATCTTGAGAACGCGCAGCGTGCAGGCCTTGAGAGCGAAGCGTCGCTTGAAGATCTTGAAGATCTTGAAGATCTTGAAAAGCGCAAAAAGCGGGAAAAGAGGAAAGAGCCTCGCCGGCGGGCAGGCCGCCAAGGATGACGAAGAGAAAGGGCGGGGGCTTCTTGCTTTTGTCATCCCCGCATGCCCTGGCGGAGCCTACCACATTTCCCGGGGGTTGCCGCTAAAATTTTTGCTCGTCCCTCACAAAAATTTCGGCCGCAACCCCCGGAAAATGTGGTAGCCCTTCGGGCAGGCCATACGGGGATGACAAAAGCAAGAAGCCCAGCTTGGGTGGTGCCGCGCGGCAGCCCAACGAAGGGCATCGGGCGCGGTTGGGCGTGTTGGCGGCGGATGTGAGGGGTGGTCAAGGTCTTTACAGTCCCTTTAGATGGTGGGGCTATGGCTGTGAGAGCGCCCACAAGTAGCTTCGGTGGCGCATGATCCGTGCGCGACACGAAGGAGTGCGCGTGTCGACGAAGCCACAGGCTGAAGTCGCCGATGTCGCCGAGCTGATCGCCGAGTACGACGAGGAGCGGCCCTCGCGGTCGTTGTCGGGGCGGTGGGAGCTGGGCATCTGGGTTGCCGGGTTGTTGGTGGCCCTGTTGGTGCTCAAGCAGGTGTTCTGGCCGTTCGCCAAGGGCGGGCAGTACTACCTGGTGATGTTCCTCGCGGTCACGTTGCCGCTGGTGTTCCTGTGCTACCGGCCGCGCAAGGGCGGGTCCGACGACCCGGGGCCGCTGGACTGGACGTTGGCGGTGCTGGCGTTCGCGGTCGGGGCGTACCCGTTGTTCGGGGGGTTCGACGCGTTCCTCGACCGGCAGGGGCAGTTGACCGACCTGGACGTGGTCGCCGGGACGATCCTGCTGCTCCTGGTGCTGGAGGCGTGCCGGCGGACCACCGGGTGGGTGTTGCCGATCGTCTGCGTCGGGTTCATCGCGTTCGCCTACTACGGCGGGTACCTGCCGCCGTCCTGGGCGATCTCGCACGCCGGTGTGGACTTCGCGCAGATCATCAACGGCTTCTACAACGGCCCCACCGGGTTCTACGGGACGCCGTTGGACGTGGCGGCCACCTACATCGTGCTGTTCACGATCTACGGGGCGGTGCTGAACGCGTCCGGCGCGGGCACGTTCTTCGTGGACATCAGCTTCTCGGCGTTCCGGAAGTCGCGGACCGCGCCGGGGCGCACGGCGGCCACGGCGGGGTTCCTGCTGGGGACCGTGTCGGGGTCGGGTACGGCCACCACGGTGTCGTTGGGCGCGGTGACCTGGCCGATGCTCAAGAAGGCGGGTTATCCCAAGGAGAGCGCGGGCGGGTTGCTCGCGGCCTCCGGGATCGGGGCGATCCTGTCGCCGCCCACGCTCGGTGCGGCGGCGTTCATCATCGCCGAGTACCTGGAGACCTCGTACCTGCAGGTGCTGATCTGGGCGATCCTGCCGACGCTGCTGTACTACCTGGGCATCGCCCTGGCCGTGGAGATCGACGCGCGGCGGTTCGGGGCCCAGCCCGTGGACATCGACGCGCCCAGTCCGTGGGTGCTGCTCAAGCGCGGCGGGTACCACTTCCTGTCGCTCGGTGTGATCGTCGTCTTCCTGGCGCTGGACATCCCGGTCTACTCGGCTGTGGTGTACGCGTCCGGGGTCGCGGCTTTGTTCGCGTTGATCGCGCACAAGGGGGATGTCCGTACCTGGGGGCGGACCATCCTCGACTCGCTGTCCACCGGGGTGCGCGGCGCGCTGCCCGTGGTCGCGGTGTGCGCGGCGGCCGGCGTGATCACCTCGACCATCACCAAGACCGGGCTGGGGCAGGAACTGGCCTCCGCGCTGGTCGACGTGGCCGGGTTGATCTCGTCCAACCCGTCGGTCGTGCTGTTCGTGACCGTGGTCCTCGCGGCCGTCGCGGTGAGCGTGCTCGGGCTCGCCGTGCCGGTGACCGCGTCCTTCATCATCTCGTGGGTCGTGATCGGGCCCGCGCTGGTGGAGCTGGGCGTGGCCCGCGAGGAAACCGCGATGTTCATCTTCTACTACGCGGTGCTGTCCGAGGTCACGCCGCCGACGGCGCTGGCCGCGGTGGCCGCCGCCGCCATCACCGGCGGCGACGTGATGAAGACGATGTGGCGGACGTGGAAGTACACGTTGCCCGCGTTCCTCGTGCCGCTCGCGTTCGTGCTCACGGAGGACGGCGCGGCCCTGCTGCTGCGCTCGTCGTTCGTGGACGTGCTGTGGGTCTTCGCCGCCTCTGCGCTGGGGGTCGCGGCACTCGCCGTGGTCACCGGCGGGTGGCTGGTCCACCGCGCCCAGTGGCCCGAGCGGCTGCTGTGCGTTCCCGCCGCCATCTCCCTGCTCTACCTGCAACCGGTCACGATCGCCGTCGGCATCGGGTTCCTCGTCGCCGCGGTGGCCGTGCACCTGCTCCTGCCGAAGATGCGAAAGGAACACCATGCGTAGCTGGAAGGTCCCCGTCGCCGTCCTGGCGGTGGCGCTCGTCGCCGTCGGGTGCGGCGGCAAGCGCGAGACCTCGGACACCGGCTCCAAGACCGCGGCGTGCGAGGCGGCCGACGGGCGGATCACCATCGCGACCGGCAACTCCGGCGGCGTCTACTACGTCGTCGGCGGCGGCCTGGCCAAGCTGATCAGCGACAACACCAAGCTCAAGGCCACCGCGGCGGAGACCGGCGCGTCCGTGCAGAACATCCAGCAGCTGGTCGCGGGCGACTACGACATGGCGTTCTCGCTGGCCGACACCGCGGCCGACGCGGTCAAGGGCAAGGGCGCGTTCGAGGGCAAGCCGCAGAAGATCCAGGCCCTGACCCGCCTGTACCCGAACTACACGCAGGTGCTGGTGCGGGCGTCCAGCGGCATCAACTCGATCGCCGACATGAAGGGCAAGCGGATCTCCACCGGCTCGCCCAAGTCCGGCACCGAGGTCATCTCCAACCGCCTGTTCGCCGCCGCCGGCCTCGACCCGGAGAAGGACGTCCAGGCGCAGCGCCTCGACCTGGCCAAGACCGCGGACGGCATGAAGGACGGCAGCCTGGACGGCCTGATCTGGTCCGGCGGCCTGCCCACCGCGCAGATCACCGACATCACGACGTCGCTGAAGGACCAGGTCAAGTTCATCGACATCACCCCGCAGCTGGCCAAGTTGAAGGAGGTCAACTCGGTCTACGACAAGGGCACCATCCCGGCCGCCACCTACGGGCAGCCCGCGGACGTCCCGACCGTCGTCGTGCCGAACGTGCTGCTGGTGAAGGCCGACTTCCCGGACGCCAACGCGTGCGCCATCACCAAGCTCGTCTTCCAGAAGAAGGCGGAGTTGGAGAAGGTGCACCCGGCGGCCAAGGACATCATCAAGGAGAAGGCCGCGATGACCGACCCGGTGCCGCTGCACGCCGGTTCCCTGGACGCGTTCGGCGGATGACCCGCTGCGTCATCTAGGCTGGCCCACCGTGCGTGTCCTGGTCATCGGGTCCGGCGCCCGTGAACATGCCCTTGTCCTCGCCCTGTCGCGCGACCCGGCGGTCGTCGCGCTGGCCTGCGCGCCCGGCAACGCCGGGATCGCGGGCGCGGCCGAGACCTACGGTGTCGACGTGGGCGATCCGGCAGCGGTCGCCGCGCTGGCCAAGGAGTGGAACGCCGACCTCGTCGTGGTCGGGCCGGAGCAGCCCCTGGTGGCGGGTGCGGCGGACGCCGTGCGCGCCGCCGGCATCCCCTGCTTCGGCCCGTCCGCCGCGGCGGCCCGCATCGAGGGCTCCAAGGCGTTCGCCAAGGACGTCATGCAGGCGGCCGGGGTGCCCACGGCCACGTCCGAGGTCGTGGACAACCCGGCCCGCCTCGACGCGGCCCTGACCCACTTCGGCCCCCGCTGGGTGGTCAAGGACGACGGCCTGGCGGCCGGCAAGGGCGTGGTCGTCACCTCCGACCGCGACACGGCCCGCGCCCACGCCATGACCCTGCTCGACAACGGCCACCCGGTGCTGCTGGAGTCCTTCCTGGACGGCCCCGAGGTGTCCCTGTTCTGCCTCACCGATGGCTCGACCGTGGTGCCGCTGCTGCCCGCGCAGGACTTCAAGCGCGTGGGCGACGGCGACTCCGGCCCCAACACCGGCGGCATGGGTGCCTACTCGCCGCTACCCTGGGCACCCGCTGATTTGGTGGACACGATCGTGTCCACGTGCGTGCAGCCGGTGGTCGACGAACTGGCCCGCCGCGGCACCCCGTTCACCGGCCTGCTGTACGCGGGCCTGGCCCTGACCTCCACGGGCCCGCAGGTCATCGAGTTCAACTGCCGCTTCGGCGACCCCGAGACCCAGGCCGTGCTGGCCCTCCTGCGCACCCCCCTGGCCGGCCTCTTCCTGGCCGCGTCCACCGGCTCGCTCGCGTCCGCGGGTCCCCTCGAGTGGGCGGACGGCTACGCGGTCACGGTGGTCGTGGCCGCCGAGGGCTACCCCGGCCGCCCCCGCACGGGTGACGTCGTCACCGGCGGTGAAGCGGAGGGCGTCCTGCACGCCGGCACCCGCCGCCGCGAAGACGGTGCCGTGGTCTCGACGGGCGGCCGAGTCCTGTCCGTGGTCGGCACCGGCGCCACCCTGGCGGACGCCCGCACGGACGCCTACCACCGCGTGGCAGGCGTCCACCTGACCGGCTCCCACCACCGCACCGACATCGCCCTGCGCGCGGCGAACGGCGAGATCGAGGTCCCGTAGGTCCTCCTCGGAGGCCCGCTCCTCGGTTTTCGGGGCGGGCCCCTCGGCATGCCCACGATCGGGTCGGAACCGACCGGCGGTCGAGTTCGTCCAACCTCAGACCCGGCTCACGCGCACGTTGGTAGCCTGCGAACCGGGACCGATCCGTTACCGACCGTACGGGGGATGGACGTCGTGGAGGAGAACGGCCTACTGGGAGCCGTCGCCGGGGTGGGCGGAGCCATCGGGCGCGCGGTCGGCGACATGTTCGCGGCGGAGAAGCACCTGAACGACACCCTGGCGAACTCCCCGGGTCCGGGCGCCAAGTTCGAGGTGAACAAGGACACCGTGCTGAAGGCGGCCTCCGTCGTCCAGCGGCAGATCGACATCCTGGACGAGAAGCTGTTCGACGCGCTGCGCGACCTGCGGATCAACCTGGACGGCCTCGACGAGGTCAACCGGGACATCGCGGCGGCCTGGAACGACCGGCTCGTCGAGCACGACGACTCCTACGCGCGGCGGGTCGACGAGTACCTGGTGAGCCTGAACAACCTCGTGGAGCAGTTGCGTGGCGCCGCGAAGCAGTACGGCTTCACCGAAGAAGAGATCCAGACCGCGGTGGGTGGCGCCGGTGCGACTCGCTAACGCCGCCGTCGTCCTCGGCGCGATGGCCGTCGTGCTCGTGGGCTGCTCGATCGGCGAAGCGGGCAACCCGACCCCCGCGACGACGACCACGACGTCGGGCAAGCCCACGACCACGTCCGGCACCGCGTCCGACCGGCCGAAGCAGATCAAGCTGGACGGGCTCGACGCGTGCAAGGCGCTGAGCGCCAACGACCAGAAGCAACTAGGCACCTCCGTCGCGAACCCCTCCAAGTCGGACCTGATCGAAGGGGTCGAGTCGACGACCTGCCGCTACATCACCGCCGCCGGGGTCAGCCCCAGGTTCTCCTACAACGTCGACCTCGTGACCGGCAAGGGCTTCGACCACTGGAAGGGCAGCGGGAACCTCGACGTCAGCCCGACCAAGGTCGCGGGTTTCCCCGCCAAGCAGGTCACCTTCAAGGGCACCTCGACGCTCGAGTGCTCGGTCGCCGTGGACGTCGCCGACGGCCAGCACCTGTTCGTGCAGTTCCTGCCGACCGGTCGGGACGTCCCGCAGGAAACGATGTGCCAGAACGCCGCGAAGGGTGCCGAGCTGGCGCTCGCGACCTTGCAGACCTTGAAGTGAGGGGGAAGTGGTGACCGACTTCAGGCAGCTCCAGGACCACCGGTTCCAAGGCCGTGACAACGCCGGCCTGATGACCTTGTTGACCGAGTTCACGCAGAGCAACGCGGCCGAGCGGTTCAGCCGCGCCTCGCAGGCGCTGCGCGAACTCGCCGCCGGCCTCGAGCAGGTCGACGAGACGCTGCGCGCCCAGTTGCGGGAACTGAAGATCGATTGGACCGGTGCGGCCGGGGACAACGCTGGCGAGAAGGTGACCGTCACGGCCGACGTCGCCACCTCCGGGACCGAGGCCGGGCAGCAGAACTCCAAGGCGACTGCTGTCCAAGGGGACAACTACAGCGACTCCCGCAACGGCATGCCCGACGCCTCCAAGTTGGGTGGCGACACCGAGACCGACTTCTGGGACGACGCCGGCGGCTTCTTCGGGTACGAGACCGATCACGCCAAAGAGGTCAAGGAGACGCAGGCCGCGCGGGAGCAGGTCATCCGCGGGTTCGACCAGTACGTCGACGCCAGTCGGGACTCGCTCAACCAGTACCAGGGCATGAACAAGCCGCCGACCTTCGACGTGACCACCGCCTCCAGCGCGACCGCGACGCCGGTTGCCGCGGTCCAGCAGCCGGGTGGTGGGATCAGCCAGGTGCCTGGTGGCGGGGTCGGTCAGCTGCCGGGGAACCCGCCGCCGCAGGTGCCGGGGGGTGGGTCGGTGAACCCGCCGCCGCAGTTGCCCGGCGGGTCGACCGGGATCCTGCCGCCGACGACCACGCCTCCGCCCGGGGCCGCGCCGTTGTTGCCGGGCAAGGTGGGGGGTGGGCCTTCGGGGCTCGGGCTGGGGCTCGGGTTGGGGCTCACGGCCGGGACGGCGTTGACCGGGCTCGCGCTGACCGCCAAGGGCGGCAAGGTCGTGCGTGGGCCGTCCGCGCCGGGCACGCCCGGTGGCGGTAAGGGTGACGGGCCGCACGGCAAGGGTGAAGGGCCGCACGGTGCCAAGGGCTCCGGCGTCAAGGGCGCGGTGCCGGGTGCCAGTGGGTTGGCGGGCAAGGCCGGCATTTCCGCGACCATCGGCGCGATCGACCCCGACGGTGAGCGCGTGCCGGGCAGCCGGGGCACTGCGGGTGCCGGCAAGGCCGGTGCCGGGTCGATGATGCAGGCCGCCGCCTCGCCGCGGGGCAAGGACGGCGAGGAGGACGCGGAGCACATCCGCAAGTACGGCGTGGACTCCGATGACGTCTTCGGTGACGAGCGCATGGTCGTGCAGCAGGTCATCGGCGACGAGCCCGAGACGAAGTGAGCGGCACGGTCGTCCTCTCCGCGCTGGAGTTCGACGTGGCGTGGGAGGCCGAACGGCACCAGCGGCGCAACGTCGCCCTCGACGTGCCCAGCCCCGGTGTCACGCACACCGAGCGGGCGCGGTTCGTGGAGCAGGCGTGGGGGTCGCTGGAGCAGCGCGGGCTGGCCGGTGGGCGCAGGCTCGTCCCCGAACTGGCGGACACCTTCGCCCTGCTGGCCAACCCGCAGGTCTGCGTCGACATCTGGATCTGGGTGGACCGGCGCAAGATCAAGGGTCTGGCCGCCGCCTCCGGCGAGGACGCGATCCTCGCGGTGGTGGACGGCGACGAGGTGTGGCTGATCGAGTCGCGGGCCAGCGCGCTCGCCGAGGCGGCCGTGTCGGTCGCGGGTGAGATGCCCGCCGGGCGCGGCCGGTCCATCAGCCTGCCCAACGACGTGCTGCGCGCCGCGTCCGCGGAAGCCGGGCGCAACGCCGAGAAGCTGGTGCTCGCCCTGGAACGGCAGGGGCTGCCGCTCAGCGACGCCCAGGAGCTGGCGGGCATGTGCGACGGCATGAGCACGCGCGGCCAGTTCGGCGCCGAACGGGCGCAGCGCGGCGGTCCGCCGGCACGGGCGCAGCGCGTGGTCGCCTGGCACGACACCCCGAGCGGCCGGTACCTGCACCAGGTGCGCCCCAGCTCGGACGGCCGCAGCTGGAGCACCATCACCCCGATCGACAACGCCCGGCTCGCCACCTGCGTGTGGGAGCTGATCAACGAGGTGTAGCGCCGGACGGCGGGCGGGAACCCGAACGCCCGGGAACCCGGGCGGTGGTCGCCGCGTCAACCCTCCTGCGGGCACCACGGCCCGCCGTCAGCCGGGAGTGACGTCTGGTGACCACCGCGACGATGAGCGCAGCCGCGTTCCGCACCGCCTGGGACCACCTCGACCTCGGTGCCATGCCGATCGTCCTGCACGTGGCGGACGACCCCGCGCCGTGGCACGACCTGACCGCCGCCGGCCTCGCGCGCGGGGCGGAACTGGACCCGTGGTTGGGCGCGGCGTTCAAGCTGCTGGCCAACCCGCCCCGGTCGGCGGACCTGCGCCTGGGGTTCGGCAGCTCGGCGGTGCGCGCGCTGGCGGCGTCGGCGACCGCGGGGACGGTGCCGGCGGGCGCGGGGATGGTGCCGGCGAGCGCGGAGACGGCGTCGGCAGGCGCGGGGACGGCGTCGGCGGGCGCGGAAGCAGCGGCGGCGGGTGCCGGGACGGTGCTGGCGGTGTTGACCGGTGCCGTGGTGACCGTGCGGGAACTGGAGTCGGACCTGGCCGCCGCGCTGGTCGGGCTGCTGCCGGTGCTGGGCGGCGGCCGTGTCGGCGGCGCGGACCTGCGTGGCCGGTTCGGCGCGGCGGTGCTGGACGCCGACGGGCACCGCAGGCGGTCGGCGGACGTCGTGGACTTCCACGGCCCGACCGACCCGGCGGCGCTGCGCGCGGCGGTCACGGCGCTGCTGGATGAACTCTCGTCATAACGGGGGTGCGCCCCCGTCCGGATCTCTAGAGTGTGGGAAATGGCGGTCGCGAAGTTCAACGCCGAGGCGATGGAGCAGTGCCGGAGCACGGTGAGTGCCCAAGCCGGGCAATTCGGTGCGGTGGGTGACGGGTTCTCCGGGCATTACGCCGATCCGGGCATCTTCGGCACACTGGCGAATTCGGGCGGCCTTTCCTCGGCCGCCGCGGAACTGGACTCGAAGGCGGGCGCCGAGTTCGCCGCCGCCGAGTCGTTGCTGGGCAAGGTGGAACGGGCGCTGGACGCGGTCCAGGCGTCGGTGGTCGACGTGGAGGACGCCAACGCGTCCTCGTTCCGGGCGGTGTGACGTGAGTGCGTTCGACGAGGTAGCGGGCTTGCCGGGCGGTGCCGGACTGGCCGCGCTGGCGGACAAGGTGGAGACCGCCCGGCCCGAGGCCGTGAGGGAGATCGCCGCCCGCTGGAAGCAGGCGGCGGCGAAGGGCGGCGATTCGGGCAACGCGGTCCAGCAGTCCGTCACCGGGTTGGACGGGGCCTGGGAAGGCGGGTCCGCGGACGGATTCGTCGCCTACATGGGCGAATTCACGCGCTGTGGGACGGCGTTGACCGAGGCGTTGACCGCGGCGGCGGGCGATCTGGAATCCGCGGCGGCAGCACTGGAATCGGCGAAGACGTCGGTCGAGCGCATTTGTGAAAACCTGCTGAGCCGCGTCCGGCAGTTGCGCGCGCAGGCGCACGGGATGCCGCAGGAGGACGTCGACAGCGCCATCCGCGGCATGTGCGCGGAGGCGGAGGGCGACGCCGGACCGGTGATCGCGCAGGCGGAGCAGGCGTTGAGCGGGGCGCTGGGTGCGTTGAAGGGGCGGGCGGGGTCGATCAGCCCCGCGTTCTCCACCATGGCGGACCCCGGCACGCAGGCCTTCGTGCCCGCGCCGGGTCAGCCGGTGGAGTGGACGCCCACGCCGGAACCGGAGACCAAGCCGGCGCAGGTGGACCCGACGCCGTCCGACCAGGGCGGTGGCGGTTCGGGTTCTTCCGGCGGCGGTGGCGGCTCGGGCTCCGGTGGCGGTGGCGGTGGTGGCGGCATGGGCGGCTTGGGGCCGTCGGGTGGCCCGCCGTCCGGTGGTCCGCCGCCGGGGAACGTCGAGCAGTGGATCCGCGAGGCGATCAAGATCCTGCAGGCCAACGGGATCCCGGTGACCGAGGACAACATCGACGAGATCTGGACGATCATCGAGAAGGAGTCCGGCGGCAACCCGCACGCGATCAACGACTGGGACTCCAACGCGGCGAAGGGCACCCCGTCGAAGGGGTTGATGCAGTGCATCGACCCGACGTTCCAGGCGCACAAGCTGCCGGGGCACGACGACATCTGGAACCCGGTGGACAACATCATCGCCGGCGTCCGGTACACGTTCTCGCGCTACGGCGGGTTCGAGGGCCACCCGGGGCTGAAGTCGATGGCGTCGGGCGGCGGCTACCAGGGCTACTGACGGCGGGCCGGAGGGAGACGGCGGGCGGCGCAGGGTGGCAGGTGGCGCGGGCCGGGTGGGGCTCGGTCGGCCTCCGCTCGGATTAGCCTGTGGGCATGTTCGGTGTAGCTGCCAGGGCGGACGTGCCGCCGTTCCACGTCATGGACATCGTGTCCGCCGCCGCCCAGCGGCAGCGCACGCACGGGGACGTCGTCTCCCTCGCCGCCGGCCAGCCGTCCAGCCCCGCGCCCGAGCCGGTCCTGCGGGCCGCCGAGCACGCCCTGCGGCACAACCCCCTCGGGTACACCGAGCAGCTCGGCATCCTCGAACTCCGCACCGCGCTCGCCGGCCACTACGGGCGCCAGTACGGCCTCGACGTGTCCCCGGACGACGTCGTGGTCACCACCGGTTCGTCGGGAGCGTTCCTCCTCGCGTTCCTGTCCGCGTTCGACCACGGCAGCCGCGTCGCGCTCGCCCGCCCCGGCTACCCCGCCTACCGGAACATCCTGCGCGCCCTCGGCTGCGAGGTGGTCGAGCTGCCCTGCGGGCCGGAAACCCGGTTCCAGCCCACCACCGCCGCGCTGGACGCCGCCGGGCCGTTGGACGGGCTGGTCGTCGCCAGCCCCGCGAACCCCACCGGGACCGTGCTGAGCCCGACCGAACTCCGCGACCTCGCGCTGTGGTGCACCGCCCACGGCACCCGGCTGATCAGCGACGAGATCTACCACGGCATCAGCTACGGCACCCCGCTCGCCTGCGCGTGGGAGACCTCCCGCGACTCCGTGGTCGTCAACTCGTTCTCCAAGGCCTTCGCCATGACCGGCTGGCGGCTGGGCTGGATGCTCATGCCGCCGGACCTCCGCGACGCCGCCGACCGGCTCACCGGCAACTTCACCCTGTGCCCGCCCGCCCTCGCGCAGCACGCGGCGGTGCAGGCGTTCACCGACGAGTCCTACGCGTACACCGCCGCGCTCGTGGACGGGTACCGGCACAACCGGGACGTCCTGCTCCAGGGCCTGCACGACCTCGGCATCACCAAGATCGCCCCGGCGGACGGCGCGTTCTACGCCTACGCCGACGTCTCGCACCTCACCGACGACTCGATGGCGTTCTGCCGCAAGCTGCTCGCCGACACCGGGGTGGCGATCGTGCCCGGCATCGACTTCGACCCCGTGCACGGCCACGAGTTCGTCCGGTTCTCCTTCGCCGGCAGCGCCGCCGACATGACCGAGGCCCTGCGCCGGCTCAAGTCCTGGCTGTAGCGGAACTACCAGGTCAGACCGCCCGTTGGAGGGGACATGGTCAAGATAATCCTGTGGCTGCTCGCGATCTGGGTGGCGCTGAGCCTGGTGGGCGCCGTCGTGAAGGGCCTGTTCTGGCTGGCGGTCATCGGCGGCGTGCTGTTCCTCGGCACCGCCGCGTACGGGGCGATCAAGAGCAACGGCCGGAAGGGCATCAAGGGGCCTCGTTAGCTGGAAAACCGCTGCTCCTGAGGTCACCATGGGGCGGTGTTGGACAGTGATGAGCGTCGGCTCGCCCAGTGGGAGCGCCGCGTCGAGTGGCCGCTGACGGTGTTGGCGGTCGTCTTCCTGGTGGCCTACGCCTGGCAGGTCCTGGACAACCGGGCCACGCCGGGGCTGCACGTGACCCTCGAGGTCGTGCTGTGGGGCGTGTGGCTGGTGTTCGCGCTGGACTACGTCGCCCGCTTCGCGCTGGCCGTGGACAAGCGCCGGTTCTTCGTGACGCACGTGTTCGACCTGCTCACGGTCGTCCTCCCGATGGTCCGGCAGCTGCGGGTGCTGCGCCTGATCACCGTGCTGAAGGTGCTCAACCGGCGGTACGCGGGCCGGGCCCGCCGGCGGATCGGCGTGTACGCGGCGGGCGTGACGGTGCTGGTCGGGCTGTGCGCGTCGCTCGCGGTGCTGGACGCCGAGCGCAGCCACCCCGACGCCACGATCACCACCTTCGGCGACGCCGCCTGGTGGACGCTGACCACGATCTCCACCGTCGGCTACGGCGACCGCTACCCCGTCACGTGGGAGGGCCGGCTGGTCGCCGCGCTGCTCATGATCGGCGGCATCGCGCTGCTCGGCGTCATCACCGGCACGATCGCGTCCTGGCTGGTCGAGCGGTTGAGCGGGGTGGAGGAGCAGGTGGTGGAGGCCGAGCAGGCGACGCTGGCCGAGCTGCGGTCGGTGAAGGCGGAGCTGGCCGAACTCCGGGCCGAACTCCGCGCCACCAAGACCACCTGACCGCCCGTCACCCCGGTCAGGAGCTGACCGACCGGATGCGCCGCAGCGCCTCCGCCACGTCCTCCGCCGCCACGTCCCGGTGCAGCACGAACCGCACCTTGCCCGACATCGGCCCGGCGTACACGCCCAGGTGCCGCAGGCCCGTCAGCGTGACCTCCAGGTCCGGCACCCCGGCCAGCACGATGTTGGTCTGCGGCTCCACCACGTCCCAGCCCAGCTCGGCCAGGCCGCGGGCCAGCGTGCGCGCGTTCTCGTGGTCGGCGGCGAGGTCGTCGATGCGGTCCAGCCCGACCAGGCCGGCCGCGGCCAGCACGCCGCCCTGCCGCACGCCGCCGCCGAGCATCTTGCGCACCCGCCGCGCCTCCGCGACGAACGCCGCCGTGCCCGCCACGACCGACCCCACCGGCGCGCCGAGACCCTTCGACAGGCACACCTGGACGGTGTCCACGCCCACGGTCAGCGCGGCCGGCGGCACGCCCAGCGCCACCGACGCGTTCCACAGCCGCGCCCCGTCCAAGTGCACCTTCAGCCCGGTGTCGCGGGCCGCCGACACCAGCAGGGCGTGCTCGTCGGGCGGGGTCACGGTGCCGCCGGCGGCGTTGTGGGTGTTCTCCAGGCACAGCAGGGTCGTGCGGAGCGTGTAGTACGGGCCGTCCGCGCCCGCCGCCGCCCGCACGGCCTCCGCGCCGAACCGGCCGGGCGCGTCCCACTCCAGCGGGTGCGGCATCCCGCCGGCGATCCAGGCGGCGGTGCCCAGCTCGTTGTCCAGCACGTGCGCGCCGCGCGCGGCCAGGAACCGGTCGCCGGGGCGCAGGTGCACGGTCAGCGCGATGAGGTTGCCCATCGACCCGGACGGCACCCACAGCGCCGCCTCCACGCCCAGCAGGTCGGCGACCCGCTCCTCCAGGGCGAGCATGGTCGGGTCGTGTTCGAGCACGTCGTCGGCCACTTCGGCGGCGGACATCGCGAGCCGCATGGCCTCGTCGGGGCGGGTGACGGTGTCGGACCGGAAGTCCAGGGGTGCGAGCTGGGTCACGAATGGATCACATCACACCCGGCAAGGCCTTACCGCGCGCGGCCACCGGTACCACGATGGGGGTGACGCACGTCTCGACAAGACGGCGTGCAACCGTAAGCGGCCCCGGTTCCGTCCGGTAGGTGCAAGCACGACGAGCGGAGAGAGTCCGCGTGGATCAGCGCGACGAGCAGGAGTTCGCGGAGTACTTCGCAGCTCGCCGGGAGGCCGTGCGCCGCACGGCGTTCCTGCTCTGTGGCGACTGGCACCGGGCGGACGACCTCGCGCAGACCGCGTTCGTCGCGCTGCACCGCAGGTGGCGGAAGGTCCGGGACAAGCAGGCCCTGGACGCCTACGTCCGCCGCACGCTGGTGCGCGCGGTGATCGACGAGTCCCGGCGGCCCTGGCGGCGCGAGCGGTTCGTGGACGAGGTCCCGGACACGCCCGCGGGTGACGGGGAGGTCGGTGACGCGGTGGCGACGCGCGAAACCCTGGTCGCGGGCTTGAAGCGGGTGCCGCCGAGGCAGCGGGCGGTGCTCGTGCTGCGGTT
Organism: Saccharothrix variisporea; assembly: GCF_003634995.1. GTDB lineage: Bacteria > Actinomycetota > Actinomycetes > Mycobacteriales > Pseudonocardiaceae > Actinosynnema > Actinosynnema variisporeum. Next base: position 5,516,542 of record NZ_RBXR01000001.1, read on the forward strand.
CCTGGAGGGCCTGGACGTGTCGGCCGCGGCCGAGGTGCTCGGGTGTTCCGAGGGGACCGTGAAGAGCCAGACCTCGCGCGGGCTGGAAGCCCTGCGGGAGGCGCTGGGTGACGCGATCGACGACCTGAGGCCCGCGTCGTGAAGGGGAGGTGCTGAGGTGGACGAGCGCAAGCTCGCGGAGCTGTTCCGCGACGCGGCGGGCGGTGCGCCGCCGCCGTCGTTCGACGTGGGCAGCGTGCGGGCCGAGTCGGCGCGGGTGACCGCCCGGCGCCGGACGCAGGTCGCGCTCGGGTCCACCCTGGCCGTCGTGCTGCTGTTCGGCGGTGTCCTGGTGAGCGCGAACCTGGGCCGGTCCTCGAACGACATGGCGACCTCCGCGGGTTCCGCTCAGGACGCCCCGTCCCCTAACCTCACCGCCACGCCCTTCGTCCTGGAGGGGGGCGAGCCGCGGGCCGAGACCGACCAGCGCGGCGGGCTGCCGCCCAAGAGCATCCCCGACGACCCGTCTACGCAGGGGGACGGCACGTCGGGGACGACCGGTCGCGACGCGACCGGTGGCACCTCCGGGTGCCAGGAGGTGGACCGGGAGCTTGCCGTCGCCCTCGCCGACAAGCTCCCGGCCGCCGAAGGCCTCCAGCCCGCGCCCGCCGCCGCGCAGTGCCCGCCGGGGTCGCGCGGTGCGTCGTTCCTGGTCCGCGACGGGGCGATCGCCGGTGTGGTGTCGGTGGTGCTGGTGCCGAAGGGGGGGTCGACCGTGCCGTCCGCCGCGACCGCCGAGGCGTCGAGCCCGGCGAAGGCCGGTGTGCTGCACGTGCTGAGCGAGCCGGAGGCCGGGTCGGCGGTGGCGCCGTTCGCGGGTGAGCTGGCGAGCCTGGCGCGCGAGCTCGCCGCCCAGTTCTGAAAGCGGCTGGTCGGCCCGCGCCGGTGAAGTCGCCCCTGCCGACCCGGCACCCGGACAGGTCGGCGGCGTCGTTGGTCGCGAACCTGGCCGGTGGCGGGCACTAGTACCTTTCTCTGCGATGACTGCCGCAACGCCCAAGGGCGAGCGCCGTCGCCAGGCGCTGGTCGAAGCCGCCGCCGGCCTCCTGGTCGACGGCGGCTTCGACGCGGTCCGGCACCGCGCCGTCGCCGAACGCGCCGGCCTGCCGCTCGCGTCCACCACGTACTACTTCGACTCGCTGGACGAGCTGGTCACCGCCGCCCTGGAGTTCCACGGGCGCGCCGAGCTGGCCTACGGCAAGGCCCGCCTGGACGAGCTGGACCCCGAGGACTGCGGCGGCGAGGCGTTCATCGACCTCGTCCTGGACCTGCTGCTCGGCCCGCCCGCCGGCGAGCGGGACGCCGAAGCCGTCCTGCTGCGCTACGAACGGCTCGTGGCCACCGGCCGCCGCCCCTACCTGCGGCCGTTGATGCGCAAGCTCAGCGGCGAGCTGCACGGGCTGCTGCTGGACATCTTCACCCGCGCCGGCCAGCCCGTCGGGCAGGAACGCGTGGAGGAGCTGATCGCCCTGGTCGACGGCGCGGTGGTGAACGCCCTCATCGAGATCAGCCCCGACCCGCGCTCCGCCGCCCGCCGCATGCTCGCCAAAGCCATGCAGTCCCGCTGAAAATCCGGGACGGGTGCAACCTCTCCGGCCAACCGGTCGTGTAACTGGTGGGAGGGCCGGAAGGGGTACGGATGGGCAAGGCCGATGAGCAGGGCTTCCGCGAGTTCGCGGTGGGCCACGCCGCCGCGCTGCGGCGGACCGCCTACCTGTTCTGCGGCGACTGGCACACCGCGGAGGACCTGATGCAGGCCAGCCTCCTCAAGCTGTACCAGGCGTGGCACCGCGTCGAGTGGCGCGACAACCCCTCCGCGTACGCGCGCAAGGTCCTGCTGCGCACGTGGCTGGACGAGAAGCGCAGACCGTGGCGGCGCGCCGAGCAGCGCGACGGCGAGGTCCCCGACCGGGCCGACCTGTCCGCGGACCCCGACCTGGCCGAGGAGAAGCTGTGGGCGCGCGACCTGGTGCACGCGGCCCTGCTGCGCGTGCCGCCCCGGCAGCGGGCGGTGCTCGTGCTGCGGTACTTCGAGGACCTGCCGGTCAACGAGGTCGCGGTGGCGATGGGGTGCACCGAGGGGACGGTCAAGAGCCAGACGGCACGCGGGCTGGTCGCGCTGCGCGCGGCCGTGGAGCAACTGGAAGCGGGGGTGGTGGTGGCGTCATGAGCGAAGCGGAGCTGCGGGAGAGCCTGCGCGCGGCGGTCGCGGACGAACCGCCGCTGCACTTCGACCCCGACGCGCTGATCGCCCGTGCGGAGACCTTTCGCCGGCGTCGTCGGGCGCTGGTGGCGGTGGGTGTGGCGACTTTCGCGCTGATCGGGACGGTGCTCGCGCTGCCCGGCGTGCTCGCGCCACCGCGCGAGACCGTCGACGCGGCCCGCGTGCTGACCACCACGGCGGCCCCGTCGGCGACCCCTTCCGCGGAGAGCGTCCCGGTGACGTCCCCGGCCGCGGTGCCCCTCGAGGATCGCGTGAAGCGCCTGTCCGGCTACCTGGCCAAGCAGGTGGTCCAGGTCGTGCCGGGCGCGTTCGACGTCGAGGTCGACTTCTCCGACACCCGCAAGGTCTCCGCCGGCTACGTCACCGGGTACGTGCACCTGTCCGACAAGCGCGGCGTGACCAGCATCACCGTCGAGCTGTTCGGTCCCTCGGCCAGGGTGACCCGCGCCGCGTTCTGCGGGCCGGAGCGGTGCGACCTGTCGAAGCTCCAGCCGGACGGCAGCCACCTGGAGGTGGCGGCCCACGCCGGTGCGGACGGCGAGCCCGCGGCCACGGTCGTCGCCCACTTCCGCACCGACGGCTCGGTCGTCATGATCACCGGCCACCCCTACGACACCGCCCAGGACGGCGTCACCCCGCCGCCGGCCCCCGCGCTCGAGCAGCTGATCGCCCTGGCCACCGACCCGGTGCTCACCCTGACCGGCTGACCGGTGGGGCCGGGTCGGGCAACTATCCTGTGGCGGTGACGAGCAAGCCCAGGATCGCCAATGTCCTCGCAGGTCGCTACGCCTCCACCGAGCTGGCCACGCTGTGGTCCGCCGAGCACAAGATCGTGCTGGAACGGCAGCTGTGGCTGGCGGTGCTCAAGGCCCAGGCCGAGCTGGGCGTCGCCGTGCCCGCCGAGGCGGTGGCCGACTACGAGCGGGTCGTCGACCAGGTCGACCTGGCGTCGATCGCCGACCGCGAGCGGGTCACCCGGCACGACGTGAAGGCCCGGATCGAGGAGTTCAACGCCCTCGCCGGCCACGAGCACGTCCACAAGGGCATGACCTCCCGCGACCTGACCGAGAACGTCGAGCAGCTCCAGGTCCTGCGGTCGCTGGAGCACGTGCGCGGCAAGACCGCCGCCGTGCTGGCCCGCCTCGCCCGCCTCGCCGCCGAGCACGCGGACCTGGTGATGGCCGGCCGCTCGCACAACGTGGCCGCCCAGGCGACCACCCTCGGCAAGCGCTTCGCGACCACCGCCGACGAGCTGCTGGTGGCGTTCCGACGCCTGGACGAACTGGTCTCCCGCTACCCGCTGCGCGGCATCAAGGGCCCGGTCGGCACCGCCCAGGACATGCTGGACCTGCTCGGCGGCGACCACGACAAGCTCGCCGAGCTGGAGCGGGCGGTGGCCGGTCACCTGGGCTTCGAACGCGTGCTGACCAGCGTCGGCCAGGTCTACCCGCGGTCGCTGGACTTCGACGTCGTGTCGTGCCTGGTGCAGCTGGCCGCCGGCCCGTCGAGCCTGGCCAAGACCATCCGCCTGATGGCCGGCCACGAACTGGTGACCGAGGGCTTCAAGCCCGGCCAGGTCGGCTCCAGCGCGATGCCGCACAAGATGAACACCCGCTCGTGCGAGCGCGTGAACGGCTTCGCGGTCGTCCTGCGCGGCTACCTGTCCATGGTCGGCGAGCTGTCCGGCGACCAGTGGAACGAGGGCGACGTGTCGTGCTCGGTGGTCCGCCGCGTGGCCCTGCCGGACGCGTTCTTCGCCTTCGACGGCCTGCTGGAGACGTTCCTGACGGTGCTGGACGAGTTCGGCGCGTACCCGGCGGTGGTGGCCAACGAACTGGACCGCTACCTGCCCTTCCTGGCCACGACCAAGGTCCTGATGGCCGCCATCCGCAAGGGCGTCGGCCGCGAGACCGCGCACCAGGCCATCAAGGAGAACTCGGTGGCGGTGGCGTTGGCCATGCGCGAGCAGGGCGCCGGCAACGACCTGGTGGACCGGCTGGCCGCCGACGACCGGCTGCCGCTGGACCGGGACGAGCTGCAGGCCCTGCTGGACGACCGGCTGTCGTTCACCGGCGTCGCCGGGCAGCAGGTGGCCGCCGTGGTGGCGCAGGTCGAGGACGTGCTGGCGAAGTTCCCCGCCGCGGCCGGGTACGCCCCGGAGCCGATCCTCTAGGCCCTGGCCCAGTAGAGCTTGCCCCGCCGGGACCGCTCGCACACCAGCGGGCGGCCGGCGGGGTCGTTCGCCGTCGCGCCCTCCGTCTCGCACGGGAAGCCCAGCAGGGCCACGTCCTTGATCGGGGACTGGGTGGGCTCGGGCTGCGTCGGCTGCGGCGCGACCTGCGCCGGGGGTTGGGTGGCCTCCGCGGGCGGGGGCTCGGTGGTGTCGGCGAGGGTCGTGGTCGGCGTGGTCGGGGCCGGGCGGACCGAGATGGAGGCGTTCGCCGGCACCGGGACCGAGGTCGGGGACGCCGTGATGCTCGGCACCGGGACCGGCGTGGGCGACGCCTGGGGTTTGCCGCACGCCCCCAGGAGCAGCAGGCCCACGCCCACTGCCACCGGTGTCCAGACCGCCGTCCGCGCCATCACGGGTAGCAGGGTAGGGGGCACCCGTCCGATACCCAAGTGCCCCTCACCCCACCGGCCCGTCACCCGCCGTTCGACCGCTCACAACCGGCCGGCCTCGATGATCCGCCGCAGGAACTGCCGGGTCCGCTCGTGCACCGGCTCGCCCAGCACCTGTTCGGGCGGCCCGGACTCGACCAGGCGACCGCCGTCCAGGAAGCACACCCGGTCGGCGACCTGCCGCGCGAACCCCATCTCGTGGGTGGCCATCAGGATCGTCCGGCCCTGCGCGGCCAGCTCCCTGACCAGCGCCAACACCTCGCCGACCAGTTCGGGGTCCAGTGCGCTGGTGATCTCGTCGAGCAGCAGCAGCCGGGGCGAGTAGGCCAGCGCGCGGGCGATCGCGACCCGTTGCTGCTGCCCGCCGGACAACCGGTCCGGGTAGCTGGCCGCCTTGTCGGCCAGGCCCACCCGGTCCAGCAGCTCCAGCGCGGTCCGCTCCGCGTCACCCCGGGCCACGCGGTGCACCACGCGCGGCGCCAGGGTGATGTTGTCCAGCACGGTCATGTGCGGGAACAGGTTGAACGCCTGGAAGACGATGCCCATGCCCCGCCGGGCCACGTCCGCGTCCACCCGCGGGTCGGAGACGTCCACGCCGTCGAGCAGCACCTGGCCGTCGTCGAGCTCCTCCAGCAGGTTCACGCACCGCAGCAGGGTCGACTTGCCCGAACCGGACGACCCGATCAGCGCCACCACCTCGTGCTCGCGCACGTCGAGGTCGACGCCGTCGAGCACGGTGTTGGTCCCGTACCGCTTCACCAGCCCGCGCACGCTGAGCACCGCGGCGGTCATCGGCGGCCCTCCCGGCGTTCCGCGCGCCGCGCCATCGCGTCGGCGAACCGCGCCGACGGCACCGCCAGCAGCACGAACAGCAGGCCGGCCAGCACGTACGGGGTGAAGTTGAACGTCCGGGCCTGCTCGATCTGCGCCGCGCGCACCGCGTCCACCGCCCCCAGCACCGAGATCAACCCGCAGTCCTTCTGCAACGCCACGAAGTCGTTCAGCAACGCCGGCAGCACCCGCCGCACCGCCTGCGGCAGCACGACCAGCCGCAGCGTCCGGCGCGGACCCAGCCCCAACGACCGCGCCGCCGCCACCTGCGACGGATGGACCGATTCAATCCCCGCTCGGAACACCTCGGCCACGTACGCCGTGTAGGTCAGGACCAGCGCCGCGCCGCCCAGCACCACGTAGTCGTTGGGCACGCCGGTCAGCCGCAGCGCGGGCAGCCCGAAACCCACCAGGTACAGGGTGAGGATCAGCGGCATCCCGCGGAACAGGTCCACGTACGCCGTGGCCAGCGCCCGCACCGGGAACCACACCGGGCCCCGCAGGGTCCGCAGCGCCGCCACGCCCAGCGCGAGCACCAGGATCAGCACCCCGCACACCAGCAGCACGCGCAGGTTCAGCCACAGGCCCTCCAGCACCCCGGGCAGCGTGCGCCACGCCACCCCGACGTTGAAGAACGAGTCCCGGACCCGCGGCCACCCCGGCGCGCCGGTGACCGTGGCGTACGCGACCGCGGCGAACGCGACGGTGGACAGCAGGGCGACCACCGTGGACCGCCGCGCGCGGGAGCGCTTGTACGCCAAGCGCTCCCGCTGCAAGTCGGAGACGGTCACTTCAGCTCGGGTGCGTTGCCCGCCGACGACAGCCACTCCTGCTCCAGCTTCGCGAGGGTGCCCTTGGAGCGCAGGGACTCGACGGCGTTGGAGACGCAGCCGGTGAGCGGGCTGCCCTTGTCCAGCACGATGCCGAACTGCTCGGGCCGACCGTCGCCGCCGGGGACCTGGCCGACGATCTGGCCGTCGTCCAGCTCGGCGGAGGTGATGTAGAAGGCGGTCGGCAGGTCCACCACCAGCGCGTCGATCTGCCCGGCCCGCAGGGCGGCCTTGGCGTCGTCGTTGGTGTTGTAGACGGCCACGTCCTGCTCCGGCGACAGGCGCTTGGCCGCCTCGAACGACGTGGTTCCGACCTGGGCGCCGATCTTGACCTTCTTCACCTCGGCGAGCGTCTTCACCGACGCGGCCTTGGACGACTTCAGGGTGATCAGCACCTGGTCCACGTCGTAGTACGGCGCGGAGAAGTCGACCGCCTGCCGGCGCTCGTCGGTGATGGAGAACTCGTTGATGTCGGCGTCGTAGGACTTCTTGCCGGGCTGGATGGCCGCGTTGAACGGCACCCGCGTCCACACGACGTCGGTCTTGGCGTAGCCGAGCTCCTCCGCGACCGCGTAGGCGACGGCCGACTCGAAGCCCTTGCCGTTGGTGGGGTCGTCGTCGACGAACCACGGCTGGTAGACGGGCTGGTCGGTGCCGAAGGTGATCTTGCCCGGCGTCAGGGTGGCCAGCTTGTCCTTGGTGCAGGCGACGCCGTCGACCCGGGTCGGGGTGGGGGTGGCCTGGTCCGCGGGGGCGCAGGCGGCCGCGAGCAGGGCGGTCACGGCGAGTATCAGTGCGGGTGCACGCATGGCAGGAATCTTGCCGCAGGTGGGAAGGGCCGCCCATGACCTGGGACGAAGTAGGCTTCGGGCCGTGCCCAAGCTCGCTGACTACCGCCAGATCGCGGCCGGCAAGGTCCGCAGCATCCACGAGGTGGACGACAAGCTGCTGCTGCTCGTCGCCTCGGACCGGATCTCGGCCTACGACCACGTCCTGACCACGCCCATCCCGGACAAGGGCCGCGTGCTCACCGCGATGAGCGTGTTCTGGTTCGAGAAGTTCGCGGACCTGGTGCCCAACCACCTGGTGGCGTGGGACGACCCGCGCATCCCGGCGGAGGTCCGGGGGCGGGCGCTGCTGGTCAAGCGGCTGGACATGGTGCAGGTCGAGTGCGTGGCGCGCGGGTACCTGACCGGGTCGGGCATGGTCGAGTACCAGCAGAGCGGCGCGGTGTGCGGGGTCGAGCTGCCGCCGGGGCTGGTCGAGGCTTCGGAGCTCGCGGAGCCGATCTTCACGCCCGCGACCAAGGCCGAGATCGGGTCGCACGACGAGAACGTGTCGTTCGAGGTCGTGGTCGAGTCGGTGGGCCTGGACCTGGCCACGCGGCTGCGGACCGCCACCCTGGACGTGTACGCGGCGGCGCGGGAGTTCGCCCGGTCGCGCGGGGTGGTCCTGGCGGACACGAAGTTCGAGTTCGGGCTGGACGCGGACGGCACCCTGGTGCTGGGCGACGAGGTGCTGACGCCGGACTCGTCCCGCTACTGGCCGGCGGACGGGTACGAGCCCGGCCGCGTGCAGCCGTCGTTCGACAAGCAGTACGTGCGCGACTGGCTGACCTCGGCGGAGTCCGGCTGGGACCGGGCGACGGACACGCCGCCCCCGCCGCTGCCCGACCACGTGGTCGCGGCGACCCGCGCCCGGTACGTCGAGGCCTACGAGCGGATCACCGGGCTGTCGTTCGACGACTGGATCTCCTAGCAGGGATTTCGCGCGATCGGTCACCGCACGTCACCTCGACGTCAGGCGGGCGACACGCCGGTGCGGCGCACTGGTGGACATGGTCGCCACCCTCGTGGTTTCGCTGTCCGGCATCGGGCCGAGCACGTTGTCCCGGTGCGCCGACCTGGCCGACGAACTGGACCGGCGGCGGGTGCCGCTGTCCTTGCTCCTCGCGCCGCGCAAGGCCGTGCCCGGCGAGGCGCTGGACTGGGTGCGGGCGCGGGCGCGCGGGACGGACGCCCTGGTCCTGCACGGCTTCGACCACGACACCGACCCGTGCCGGCGTCCGGTGTCGCTGCGGCGGAGGGCGGAGTTCTCGGCCCTGCCCGCGCACGAGGCCGGGCTGCGCCTGGTCGCGGCCCGGTCCGCGCTGCACCGGCTGGGCCTGGCCACCGACGCCTTCGCCCCGCCGAGCTGGCTCGCGTCACCGGGCACGCTGGTCGCGCTGCGCCGGCACCGGTTCGCGGTGTGCGCGGACATGGCGGGCGTGCGCGACCTGCGCACCGGTGACGTGCGGGCGGGTCGGGTGCGGATGGTGACCGACCACTGGAGCTACCTGGCGGGCGTGGGGCGGGCGGCCCGGCGCGGTGGGTTCGTGCGGGTGGGCGTGGACGCCGCCGACCTGGACCGCCTGCGCGACCCCTTGCTGGAGGCCGTGGACATCGCCCTGCACCACGGTGCCGTTCCCGGGACCTACAGCTCGGCCGACTCGCCCCTCGGCAGCACCATGAACTCCGTGCCCTCGGGCGCGGTGGTCGACAGAACCCGGTAGTAGATCTCCGTCCGGGCCGCGATGGCCTCGTGGATCGGGATCGCGATGCGCGGGCCGACCTTCCCGAGGAAGTCGGCGGCCTCGGAGACCTTCATCCAGGGCGCGGCGGTCGGCACGGCGAGGATGTCCACCTTCTGCTCGGGCACGGTCAGCGAGTCGCCCGGGTGGTAGAACGCGCCGTGGTCGACCAGGTAGCCCACGTTGGTCGGCACCTCCACGGACGGGTGGACCTCCTCGTGCGGCGCGTCGAGGACGTGGACGTACGCGCCGGCGATGTCCAGCACGTCACCCGGTCGGGCGGGGGTGGCGCCGTCCAGCTCGTCGGCCGCGTAGAGGACCGCCTTCGGGTTGGCGGCGAGCAGGTCGGGCAGCCGGGCGGGGTCGAGGTGGTCGGGGTGGCGGTGCGTCACCAGGACCGCGTCCAGGTCCCTGACCTCCTCGAACCCGGTCGACCAGGCGCCGGGGTCGAACAGCAGGCGGGCGGTCCCGGTGTCGACCAGCACGCACGAGTGTCCGAAGTGGACGATTCGCATCCTTGAAAGCCTTCCGCGTGATTTACCGACGTTCGGCGGGGAGACACGTCCGAGTGATGTGAGGAGCATCACTTCGTGTAGTTGTCCCTGCGACACAACGTGAGGTGAACACAGTGCGGAGCACCCTGCGCCTCCTCGCTGCCGCCCTGCTCGTTGTACCCGTGCTGGCGGGAACCGCAACCGCCGCCACCGCGGAGCACTTCGAGCAGACCCAGAAGGTCGGCCAGGACGAGGTCGTCTCGACCGTCGTCGGCGGCCGGTCCTCCGAGACCACGATCTCGCGTCCCGGGTCGTGGTACCTCAAGGCCCACTTCAGCGCCCTGCGGCTGGTGGCGGGCGACGTCCTGACCGTCGCCAACCCCGCCGGCACCGAGTCCTACCGCTACACCGCCGACCCGCTCGCCTCCGGCACGGCGTCCGCCGACGCCACCGGGTTCTGGGCGATGTCGATCACCGGCGACCGCGCGGTCGTGGCGATCAAGGGCCGGGACGGCGGCGCGCCGCACCCGGCCTCCCGCGCCAAGCTCGACAAGATCACCCGCGGCTTCACCGACGCCGAGCTGGCTCGGGAAGCGGAGATCGCGCCGAAGAGCATCTGCGGCACCAACGACTACCGGGACGTCGCCTGCTACCAGACGTCCAACCCGACCGAGTTCGGCCGGACCAAGTCGGTCGCCAAGCTGCTGCGCAACGGCGGGTCGCTGTGCACGGCGTGGCGGGTCGGCCCCAACAACCGGATGCTGACCAACAACCACTGCTTCACCAGCGGCACCGGCATCGAGGTGTGGTTCAACTACCAGTGCCCGACGTGCGGCGGGACCACGTCCGCGACCGTCACCAAGGTGCTGGTGTCCTCGGTGCTCAAGACCAGCACGGCGTTGGACTACACGCTGTTCAGCGTCACCAACTTCACCACCATCAGCTCGTTCGGCTACCTGGAGCTGGACGCGCGCGTGCCGGCCGTGGGCGAGGAGATGTACGTCGTCGGCCACCCGGCGGGGAAGCTCAAGAAGCTGTCCCTGCGCGACGACCAGAACGGCGGCGGGTACTGCAAGGTGACCGCGGTCAAGGTCAACGGCGACTCGGCGCAGTCCGACATCGCCTACAAGTGCGACACCGAGGGCGGCTCGTCGGGTTCGCCGGTGCTGTCCCGGCAGACGCACAAGGTCATCGGCCTGCACCACTGGGGCGGGTGCCCGAACCAGGGCGTCCGGATCGACCTGATCGCGGCCCAGGTCAACCCACTGCTGTGAGCAGTTCGGCCTCCACGTCCGCGGTCAGCCCCGCGCGGCGCTGACGGTCCGATCCAAGGCCGCGCTCGTACTCCAACGAGTCGAGCGCGGTCTCGGCCGTGGGGCGCGGTTTGAGGCCCGCGGCCAGCGCCGGACCGGCGTCGCGGAACATCAGGGAGCGGTGCGAGCCCGGCAACCACAACGGCAGGCTCCGCGGCCCGGCCCAGGGCGCGATCCCGTGCTCTTCGAGGACCTTCTCGGGGATGCGCACCAGTTCCGTGCCGGGCGGGGCGGTGGCGCCGGCGATCTCGCCGAGCAGGAGGCTGAGCGGGTTCGAGGGGCCGATGGCGTCGAAGGTGCCCGTGGTGCCGTTCTCGGCGGAGTCCACGATCCAGGCGGCGAGGTCGCGGACGTCGACGTGCTGGGCGGGCTGGTCCGGCACGTCCGGCACCACCACCCGACCACCTTTGGCCAACCGGTTGGGCCAATACCCGAACCGGTCGCTGGTGTCCCCCGGACCCGTGATCAACCCGGCCCTCACGATGAACGCGTCCCGCACTTCCTTGATCGCGTTCTCACTGGCGACCTTCACACTGCCGTAGCGCTCGGGCGTCATCGGCGCGTCGGGGTCGTCCTCCAGCGGTGGCAGCGTCTCCACGCTGCCCGGCGTGGCGTGATCGGCATAAACGGAACAGGTGGACACAAACGTCCAGTGCCGACTTCGAATGGATCTGACGGCATCCCGCACCCAGGTCACACTGCGCGCCACGTCCACAACCGCGTCGAACACCTCGCCGGCCAACGCCCCCAGCCCGACGTTCCGGTCCACCGGCACGTGCACAGCCCCGTCCGGCACCACCCCAGACTCACCGCGAGCAGCACAAACAACCTCATACCCCCGCCGAACCCCTTCGGCCGCCACCGCCCGCCCGAGGAAGACCGTCCCACCCAGCACCAGGATCCGCATGATCCCCACCCTGCGACCCCCACGTCCCCGCCGCCAGCCGATCAGCCCACGGCGAACGCACCACCCGCACGAACACACGTTCGCCCGCAGTCCTCCAGACGGCGCAGCACCATGCCGATACCGAGGGCGTGACCGTGCACGCCTTCGTCGACGAATCCCGCCGCAACGACACGTACTACCTGGCCGCCGCCATCGTCCAACCAAGGGACCTGGCCCGGTTGAGGTCGCGGTTGCGCGGCCTGCTGCTCCCTGGCCAGCGCGAGTTGCACTTCTACCGGGAGAAGCCGGCTCGACGGCGGGAGATCGTCTCCCGGCTCGTGGAGTTCGGCGCGACGGTGCGGGTCTACGAGGCGAGTTGCCGCCGGAGCGAGGAGATCGCCCGTCGGGAGTGCCTGACCAGGGTGACCGACGACCTGGTGGACCTCGGGGCGCACCGACTCGTCCTGGACAGCCGCGAAATCCGTGACGAACTCGATCGAAGCACGATCAGCCGCGCGTTGGCGAAGCGACTGGAGTCCGGTGGGCTGGTCTACGAGCACATGAACAGCGCCGGCGACCCCCTGCTGTGGATCGCCGACATCGCGGTGTGGTGCCACGGCGCGGGCAGCGACTGGGCGCGCCGGGCGGCACCGCTGATCGGCGAGGTGGTCCGTCTGGACTGGCCCTGAACAGCGCGAAGCGCGGCCGCCGACCGTCCGGAGGGGGACCGCGCTCACTTCCTCGGCCTACGGGCCGAAGCTGCTTCCAGGCTAGCACCGGCCACCCGGAAACCTCGGCTCTCGATCGGGTGAACCGCTCGGCCGGGGTGAACAGGCGTTCGGGTGCTGTAGCCCGGACGGCTGTATGCCGATACCTGGTCGGTGACCGTGCACGCCTTCGTCGACGAATCCCGCCGCAGCGACAAGTACTACCTGGCGGCCGCCATCGTCGAGCCTCGCCACCTGCGCCTGTTGCGCTCACAACTGCGCGGCCTCCTGCTTCCCGGCCAGCGCGAGTTGCACTTCAAGAAGGAAAAGCCGGAGCGCAGGCGCGCGATCCTGTCGGCGGTGGCGGCTTTCGGCACGCGGGTCGACATCTACCGCGCGAGTTGTGGGCGTGGTGAGGAGTGGGCTCGGCAGGAGTGCCTGACCCGGCTGGTCGACGACCTGCTGGACGTCGACGGACGGCGGATCGTTCTCGACAGCCGTCGTGAGCGCAACCGGCTGGACGAGTTGACGATCCGGCGTGCGCTGGGCAAGCGGCCTCGGGAGACCGGCGTGGTGTACGAGCACATGGACAGCGCGGCCGACCCCTTGCTGTGGTTGGCGGACATCGCGGCTTGGTGCCAAGGCGCGGGTGACGACTGGGCCCGGCGGATCGCCCCGGTGATCGGCTCCGTCGTCCGCCTCGCCTAGCCCTCAACAGCGCGAAGCGCGGCCGCCGACCGTCCGGACGGGGACCGCGCTCACTTCTCCGGCTTACGGGCCGAAGCTGCTTCCAGGCTAGCACCGGCCACCGGAAACCTCGGCTCTCGATCGGGTGAACCGCTCGGCTGGGGTGAACAGGCGTTCGGGTGCTGTAGCTCGGACGGCTGTATGCCGATACCTGGTCGTGACCGTGCACGCCTTCGTCGACGAATCCCGCCGCCAGGACACCTACTACCTGGCAGCGGCCATCATCCACCCGCGGCAACTGCGCCAGACGCGATCGGTGCTGCGAGGCCTGCTCTTCCCCGGCCAACGTGAGTTGCACTTCGCGAAGGAGACGCCCTCCCGTCGGAAGCTGATCGTCTCCACGCTGTGCGAGCTTGGCGTGGAAGTCGACATCTACGCGGCGAACTGTCGCAAGGGTGAGGAGCGTGCGCGGCGCGAGTGCCTGACCCGGTTGACGGCCGGTCTGGTGCAGCGGGACGCCCTGCGCCTGGTGCTCGACAGCCGTGAGGGGCGCGACGTCCACGACCGCGAGACCATCGTGAGGGTGCTCAGGAAGGCCGATCCCGACACGCCGTTCTCCTACGAGCACTTCGAGAGCGCGGGGGAACCGCTGTTGTGGCTCGCTGACATCGTCGCCTGGTGCCACGGCGCGGGTGGGGACTGGGCTCGTCGGATCCGGCCGGTGGTGGGCGACCTGATCCGCCTGGACTACCCCTAGAAAGCGCGAAGCGCGGCCAGCCAACCGTCCGGATGGGTGCCGCGCTCACTTCCCCGGCCTATTGGCCGAGGCACTACAAGATTAGCACCAGCCCCCGAAAAGCACCGCTCTCGATCGGGTGAACCCAGGTGAACGTGTGCCCCCCGCCACCTGTGAAGTTGATGAACACCCAGGTCAGGTAGGCTTCGGCAGTACCGCCAGCCCTCCTACCAGGGAGCAGCCTGTCGTGGCCCGAGTCGTCGTCGACGTCATGCCGAAGCCCGAGATCCTCGACCCGCAAGGACAGGCGGTGGCCAACGCGCTGCCCCGTCTCGGGTTCGACGGAGTCACCACTGTCCGCCAGGGCAAGCACTTCGAGCTGGAGGTCGCCGACGACGTCGACGACGCCACGCTCGCCAAGATCGCCGAGACGTTCCTCGCCAACCCCGTGATCGAGGACTGGGTCGTCCGGCGGGTCGACGCATGAAGGTCGGGGTCATCACCTTTCCCGGCACGTTGGACGACGTCGACGCGGCTCGCGCGGTCAAGTACGCGGGTGGCGAGGCGGTCAGCCTGTGGCACGCCGACCACGACCTGAAGGGCGTGGACGCGGTCATCGTGCCCGGGGGCTTCTCCTACGGTGACTACCTGCGGTGCGGGGCCATCGCGCGGTTCGCGCCCGTCATGCAGGAAGTGGTCGAGGCCGCGAACAAGGGGATGCCCGTGCTGGGCATCTGCAACGGCTTCCAGATCCTGTGCGAGGCGCACCTGCTGCCCGGCGCGCTGATCCGCAACCACAAGCTGCACTTCGTGTGCCGCGACCAGTGGCTCAAGGTCGAGAACAACGAGACGGCCTGGACCACCCGCTACGACCAGGGCGCCGAGATCCTCGTCCCGCTCAAGTCCGGTGAGGGCGGCTACCAGGCCGACGCCGAGACGCTGAAGCAGCTGGAGGGCGAAGGCCGCGTGGTGTTCCGCTACGTCGGCGACAACCCGAACGGCTCGCGCAACGGCATCGCCGGCATCACCAGCGCCAACGGCCGCGTGGTCGGTCTCATGCCGCACCCGGAGCACGCGATCGACGCCCTCACCGGCCCGACGGACGACGGCCTGGGCATGTTCCTGTCCCTGCTCGACGCGGTGGTGAGCGCATGAGCCTCGACACGGTCAAGAACGCGGAGTCCACGCCCGACCAGGAGCAGCCCTACAAGGAGCTGGGCCTGAAGGACGACGAGTACGCCCGCATCCGCGAGATCCTCGGCCGCCGCCCCACGGACGCCGAGCTGGCGATGTACTCGGTCATGTGGAGCGAGCACTGCTCCTACAAGTCGTCCAAGGTGCACCTGAAGTACTTCAGCGAGACCACCACCGACGAGATGCGCGCCAAGATGCTCGCGGGCATCGGCGAGAACGCCGGCGTGGTGGACATCGGCGACGGCTGGGCGATCACCTTCAAGGTCGAGAGCCACAACCACCCGTCGTACGTCGAGCCCTACCAGGGCGCGGCGACCGGCGTGGGCGGCATCGTCCGCGACATCCTCGCGATGGGCGCGCGCCCGCTGGCCGTGATGGACCCGCTGCGGTTCGGCCCGGCCGACGCCCCGGACACCCGGCGGGTGCTGCCGGGCATCGTCGCCGGCGTCGGTGGCTACGGCAACTGCCTGGGCCTGCCCAACATCGGCGGCGAGGTCGTCTTCGACGAGTCGTACGCGGGCAACCCGCTGGTCAACGCCCTGTGCGTGGGTGCGATGCGGGTCGAGGACCTGCACCTGGCGCACGCTTCCGGCGCGGGCAACAAGATCATCCTGTACGGCGCGCGGACCGGGCTCGACGGCATCGGCGGCGTGTCGGTGCTGGCGTCGGAGACCTTCGACGACACCGCCGGCAAGCGCAAGAAGCTGCCGAGCGTCCAGGTGGGCGACCCGTTCACCGAGAAGGTGCTGATCGAGTGCTCGCTGGAGCTGTTCCGGCAGAAGCTCGTCGTCGGCATCCAGGACCTGGGCGGCGCGGGCCTGTCGTGCGCGACCTCGGAGCTGGCCAGCGCCGGTGACGGTGGCATGCGCGTCCAGCTGGACAAGGTGCCGTTGCGCGCGTCGGGCATGACGCCCGCCGAGGTGCTGTCCAGCGAGTCGCAGGAGCGCATGTGCGCGGTCGTGCGGCCGGAGGACGTGGACGCGTTCATGGCCGTGTGCGCCAAGTGGGACGTGATCGCGACCGAGATCGGCGAGGTCACCGAGGGCGACCGCCTGGTCATCACGTGGCACGACGAGGTCGTGGTGGACGTCCCGCCGCGCACCGTCGCCCACGAGGGCCCGGTGTACAACCGGCCTGTCCAGCGCCCTGCCGACCAGGACGCCCTCCAGGCGGACAGCGCCGACAAGCTGCCCAAGCCGGCGCGGGAAGAGCTGCTGGACCTGGTCAAGCGCATGGCCGCGTCGCCGAACCTGGCGTCCCGGCAGTGGGTGACCCAGCAGTACGACCGGTACGTGCGCGGCGGCACGGTGCTCGCGCAGCCCGCCGACTCCGGCATGATCCGGATCGACGAGGACACCCACCGCGGCGTCGCCCTGTCCACGGACTGCAACGGCCGCTACACCAAGCTCGACCCGTACACCGGCGCGAAGCTGGCCCTGGCCGAGGCGTACCGCAACGTGGCGACCACCGGCGCGACCCCGGTCGCGGTCACCAACTGCCTCAACTTCGGCTCGCCCGAGGACCCGGCCGTGATGTGGCAGTTCGAGCAGGCCGTGAAGGGCCTCGCGGACGGCTGCGTCGAACTGGGCATCCCGGTCACCGGCGGCAACGTCAGCTTCTACAACCAGACCGGCGCGACCGCCATCCTCCCGACCCCGGTCGTGGGCGTCCTCGGCGTGATCGACGACGTCCGCCGCCGCATCCCCACCGGGATCGGCGCGGAGGCCGGCGAAACCCTGCTCCTGCTGGGCGAGACGCACGCGGAGTTCGACGGTTCGGAGTGGGCGCACGTCGTCCACGGCCACCTGGGCGGCCTCCCGCCCCGCGTGGACCTGACCCGCGAGAAGCTGCTGGGCGAGGTCCTGGTGGCGGGCTCGCGCGACGGCATGCTGTCGGCGGCCCACGACCTGGCCGAGGGCGGCCTGGCGCAGGCCCTGGTCGAAACGTGCCTGATCGGCGAGACCGGTGCCCGGGTGTTCCTCGAAGGGGACCTGTTCACCGAGCTGTTCAGCGAGTCGGCCGGTCGCGTGCTGGTGGCGGTGCCGCGCACGGAGGAGCTGCGGTTCACCGACATGTGCACGGCCCGCGGGCTGCCGTGGCGCAAGGTCGGCGTGGTGGACCCGGAGTCGCGGTCGCTGGAGATCCAGGGGCTGGGCGAACTGGGGTTGGACGAGCTGCGCACGGCCTGGGAGGGCACCCTCCCCGCGCTGTTCGACTAGGCAGCAACAGCTCGACCAGGCGGAACACGACCAGGCGAACACAGCGAAAAGGCGCGCGGCGGCCACCCGGCCCCGCGCGCTTTTCGCGTTCACCCACGCCTTCCGCCTCCACCCACGCCTTCCGCCCCCACGCGCGCAGCGCGCGCTTTTCCGTGCGCGCAGCGCACGGTGGTGTGAGCCACAAGTGGAGGGCCTCGGTTCCCCCACCGTATGGCCCGCCCGAAGGGCTACCACAGATTTTCCCGGTGCAGCCGAATTTTTTGTGAGGAACGAGCAAAAAATTTAGCGGCACCGGGAAAATCTGTGGTTGGCTTTGCCGGGTCATGCGGTGGGGGAACCGACGCCCTTCACCCCCCATCGGTGGTTCGCCCGCCGGCAGGCGCTTTTGATCTTGAGAGCGCGCAGCGCGTTGGGCTTGAGAGCGAAGCATTGTTTTCAAAAGCTCTAAAAGACTGAAAAGAAAAAGAGCCTCGCCGGCGGGCAGGCCGCCAAGGATGACGGAAAAGCAAAGAAAGTGCGGGGGCTTCTTGCTTTTGCCATCCCCGTATGGCCTGGCGGAGCCTACCACATTTTCCGGGGGTTGCCGCTAAAATTTTTGCTCGTCCCTCACAAAAATTTCGGCCGCAACCCCCGGAAAATGTGGTAGCCCTTCGGGCAGGCCATACGGGGATGACAAAAGCAAGAAGCCCGGGTTGGGTTGTGCACGCGCTTCGCGCGTGCCGTTGGAAAAGCAAAAAGCACACGCCCTGCGGGCGCAAAGCGAAGGGCGCAGCGTCCTGCGGCGGGGGGAAGCGTCTGCGGAGGGTCAGCTGCGCAGGAGTTCGTCGATCTCGCCCGGGGTCATGGGCTTGGCGAAGAACCAGCCCTGGCCCGTGTCGCAGCCGATCCGGTGCAGGCGCTTGGCCTGGGCGGGCGTCTCCACGCCCTCCGCGGTCACGCCCAGCTGCAGGGCGTGGGCCAGCTGCACCAGCGTGGACACGATCTGGACGTCGACCGGGTCTTCCTCGTCCGCCGCGCGCAGCCCCTCCATGAACGAGCCGGCGATCTTCAATTCGTGCACGGGCAGGTGCTTCAGGTACGCCAGGTTCGAGTAGCCGGTGCCGAAGTCGTCGATGGCGATGCGCACGCCCATGTCGGACAGTGCGCGCAGGGCCTCCAGCGGCTCGTCGGCCGTGCCCATGATGGCGCTCTCGGTCAGCTCCAGCTGCAGGTGGTGCGGGGGCAGGGAGCACTCGTCGAGGATGCGTTTCACGTCCCGGACCAGCTCCGGGTCGCGGGACTGGCGGACGGCCAGGTTGACCGACACGAACGGTGCCGAGTCGCCGAACTCGTCCAGCCAGCGCCTCGCCTGCCGGCACGCCGCGCGCAGCACCCACCGGCCCAGGGGGACGATCAGGCCGGTCTCCTCGGCCAGTTCGATGAACCGGTCCGGTGCGAGCCGCCCGAACTCGGGGTGCTGCCACCGCACCAGGGCCTCGACGCCGACGACGGTGCTGTCCTCCAGGCGCACGAGGGGCTGGTAGTCGACGTAGAACTCGTCGCGCTCCAGCGCCGCGGGCATGGTGGCGGACAGGGTGAACCGGGCGACCTCGCGGGCGTTGCGTTCCGGGTCGTAGAGCGCCCAGCGGGACTTGCCGTCGGCCTTCGCCCAGTACAGCGTGATGTCGGCGTCGCGCATCAGGTCGGCGGCGGTCGTGCCGGACAGCGCCCGTTCGACGATGCCGATGGACGCCGACACGGTCAGCTCGTGCCCGCCGATGCGGATCGGGGACTCGAGCTCTCGTAACACCCGGTCGGCGACGTTGACGATGTCCTGGGTGTCCCGCGAGCCCTCCACCAGGATCACGAACTCGTCGCCGCCCATGCGCGCGACCAGCTTGCCCTCGCCGGACACCGAGTGGTCCAGCCGCCTGCCGACCTCGACCAGGAGTTGGTCGCCGATGTCGTGGCCCAGGCTGTCGTTGATCACCTTGAACCCGTCGAGGTCCAGGTAGCACAGGCCCGCCCGCCGCTTGGCGCGGTTGTTGAACACCCGGCCGAGCCGCTCCAGGAACAGCGCCCGGTTGGGCAAGCCGGTCAGCGGGTCGTGCAGGGCCTGGTAGCGCAGCCGGTTCTGCAGCAGGTGGCGGTCGGTGACGTCCTCGATCATCGCCACCTGGTACTGCGGGTCGCCGTGGTCGTCGCGGACCAGGGACAACGTCAGGTGCGTCCACACCTGCTCGCCGTCGGCGCGGCGGAACCGCTTCTCCGCCCGGTAGTGGTCGCACTCGCCGGCGGTGAGCTGGTCGTAGAGGCGCCAGACGCTGGAGCCGTCCTCCGGGTGCATCAGGTCGCGGATGTTGTACTGCCGCATCTCCTCGACGCTGAACCCGAGCATGTCCTGCAACGCCTGGTTGACGTCCAGGATGCGGCCCTCGATGTCGGCGATGCCGATGCCGATCGCGGCCTCGGTGAACATGGCCCGGAACCGCGCCTCGGACGCCCGCAGCGCCGCCTCGGCCTGGTCGCGGGCGTCCAGCACGGCCGCGCGGATGGCCTCCTGCTCGGCGAGCGTGCGTTCGCGCAGGGCACGGGCGTAGCCGGCGGACAGCGCGCCCTGCAACGCGGCCAGCCGGGACCGCATGAGCTCGTCGGGCGCGATGCCCAGTTCGGACAGCAGGTCGTCGCCCAGCAGCTGGACCGTGCGGCCCAGGGTGTCCGTGCCGGTGAAGTGCGCCTCGACCAGGCGCGCGCCGATCTCGTAGCCGGGCGCGGTGCGGAAAGGGCTCGCGTACAGGGCGTGGACCAGCACCTCGGTGAGGGCCTGGAGGTGCTCGGCGACCTCGGTGCGGGTCATGGGGACGTAACTGCTGCCGATCACCGCGGTGGCCCAGGTCCGCGCGAAGGACTCCGCCCCGGCCAGTACGGCGGGGTCGAGGTTCGATCGGCCCGGTGCTGCCACCCGATGGTCAACCTGTTCCGTCATGTCCGCCGGCCTACCGCCACAACGCAAAGGATACGGTCGGTCGCGGGTCGGAGTCGAACATCAGGACTTCCGCCCCACCGCGCCGAACCCCAGGAAGTGAACCGCGTTCTCGTCCACGTCGTCGGGTGACTCCGGGTGCCACAGCGGCAACCGCGCCACGCCCGGCTCCACCAGGTCGAAGCCCTCGAACAACGCCTCCACCTCGGACTTGCGGCGGTAGGTCATCTCGCTCACGCCCCGGTTGTAGGTGCCGCGGGCCTCGTCCCAGGACGGGTCCCACTCGCCGTCCTCGTAGCCCGCGTGCGACATGGCGAGGAAGCTGCCCGGCGGCAGCGCGTCCCGGTAGGCGCCGACGATGCCGCGCGGGTCGTCGTCGTCGGGCACGAAGTGCAGCAGCGCGATCATCAGCACGGCGATCGGCCGGTCGAAGTCCAGCAGGTCCTGCACCTCGGGGGACTTGAGCACGCCCCGCGCGTCCCGCACGTCGGTCTGGAGCACGTTGACCGACTCGTTGCCGGTCAGGATGGCCCGGCTGTGCGCGACGGCCACCGGGTCGATGTCGACGTAGACGACCTTGGCGGCCGGGTCCACGGCCTGCGCGATCTCGTGCACGTTGCCCACGGTCGGGATGCCGGACCCCAGGTCGAGGAACTGCCGGATGCCCTGGGACAGCAGGTAGCGGACGGCTCGGCGCAGGAACGCCCGGTGGTTGAGGATGACGCTCTTGAGCACCGGCACGTCGGCCAGCACCTTGTCGCCCACGGCCCGGTCGACGGCGAAGTTGTGCGCGCCGCCCAACCAGTAGTCGTAGACCCGCGCGATGCTCGGACGCCCGAGGTCGATCTCGACCGGCGCCCAGTTGGGGCGCTCCACGCTGTCCACGGGGTTCTCCTCACGCTTCGTCCGGCCGGTTGCCCGCCGTTGCGGTGACCCTGCACATCATGGGCCAATCCGGTGAGTTAGCACACCGTCCCCTCGCGGGTAGTTGTGTTCCCGTCACCGTGTCGGCGGTCACCGGGAAGAATGCCGCGCTTGTGAAGTACCTGTGGATCGCGGGCGCGGTCGTCAGCGCGGTGGGTGGGGTGTGGCTGCTGCTCGTGGTGCGGCGGCGCCGGCCCCGGCTCAAGCCGGTGCTGCT
Source organism: Saccharothrix variisporea (assembly GCF_003634995.1). GTDB lineage: Bacteria > Actinomycetota > Actinomycetes > Mycobacteriales > Pseudonocardiaceae > Actinosynnema > Actinosynnema variisporeum. The sequence continues at coordinate 5,537,996 of NZ_RBXR01000001.1, forward strand.
CACCGCGGTCGGCGCGTTCCTGCTGGTCACCGGCATGCTGCTGGTGCTGGACCCGACCAGCCCCAAGCACGAGGTGGTCAAGTCCGGTGGGCTGGCGGCCGGGTCGGTCGTCGCCCTCTACGCGCTGTGGCTCAACGACCGGCGCCGGCGCATGGACGAGAAGCGCCACGACCTGGAGATCGAACGGGCCGAACACGACCGGTCGCGGGTGGCTGACGAGAGGTTCGCCCGATCGGTTGAACTGCTGGGGCACGAGACCGAGCAGGTGCGGGTGGGCGCGATGCACGCCCTGGCCGGCCTGGCGCGGTCGCGGCCCGAGTACACGCAGACCGTGCTGGACGTGCTGTGCGCCTACCTGCGCCGCCCGTTCCGGCCCGACACCGACCCGAAGGGATCCGACGAGTACACGGCGGAGAGCGAGCGCGAGCTGGAGGTCCGGCTGACCGCCCAGCGGCTGATCGCCGACCTGCTGCCGCCCGACGACCAGGGCGGGGCCGAGCTGTACGACCTCAACCTCACCCGCGCCTACCTGGAGTACTTCGACCTCTCGCACCGGCAGGTCGGCGAGCTGGTGGTGCGGGCGGCGTGGCTGGCGCGGTCCAACTCGTTCCACCACCTGGTCGTGCACGGCGGGGCGTGGTTCACCGACTCGGTCAGCGAGGGCCGGTTGCACGCGCACGACATGGTGTTCTGCGACGTCGGCTGGTTCAGCCGGATCGACTGCCGGGACCGGGTCGACTTCGCCCGCACCCGGTTCTTCGGGCGGGCGAAGTTCGCCGGGGCGCGGTTCGGCGGGCCGGTGTCGTTCGAGGGTGTGGAGTTCGCCGACTCGGTGGACCGGGACGGTGTCGAGGTGGCGGCCGGGGTGGACGCCGTGCTGCCCGAGGGGTGGACCGGGCTGGTGGCCAGGTGAAGGGGCGCGCGCTGCTGGCCGTGAGCGTCGCCGCGGCGGTGCTGGTGACGGTCGTGACGACGGCCGTGCTGCTGTGGGTGGAGCCGAAGCTGTCCAAGGCCGAGGCGATCAAGACCGGTGGGCTCGCGGGCGGCGCGGTCGTGGCGCTGTACGCGCTGTGGCTCAACGACCGCCGTCGCCGCACCGAGGAGGCGCGGCACGTGCTGGAGAGCGACAAGGTCGCCGACGAGCGGTTCGCGCGGGCCGTGGAGATGCTGGGCAACGGGGCCGACCAAGTGCGGGTGGGCGCGATGCACGCCTTGGCCGGGCTGGCGTGGTCCACGCCCCGCTACAAGCAGACCGTGCTGGACGTCCTGTGCGCCTATCTGCGCCGACCCTTCACCCACGAGATCTACACCCTGAAGGCTGACGACCCCGATCAGGCGTTCCGCGGCCAGTCCGAGGTCGAGACCGATGAGGAGAAGGACCGTGAGCGCTCGGTCCGGCTCACGGCGCAGCGGCTGATCACGGACCTGCTGCCGTGGGGCCAGGACACCGACCCGACGCTCTACCACCTGGACCTGACCGGCGCGAACCTCGAGTACTTCCGGCTCGAGGGGCGGCGTGTCGGCCGGCTGACCGCACGCCGGACCGCCTTCTACGGCATCACCAACTTCCGCGATGCCCACTTCGGCAAGCCGGCGCTGTTCTCCGGTGGCTCGTTCCGCGGTCGGGTGGACTTCCGGGGTGTGCGGTTCGCCGGCGGGATGTCCTTGCAGGACGTCAGCTTCGACCACCGACTCGAGGTGGCCGGGGCGGAAGTCGGCGAGTTCCTGCACCTGCCACCGACGCCGCCGGAGCAGGTCGGGTCACTGCAACTGGTGGCCGGCACCCGCGTGAAGGAGGACCCGACGGGCTGGGAGCTAACCGGTCGCGAGGGCGCGACCTTCCAGCACCATGTCGAGCAGGACTGACGCCGCCGCGCTCACGCTCGCCGATGTCACCACGGACGTGCCGGTCGTCGGCGCGTCCGCGATGGGCACGAACCGGGCGCGGGTCGGCTTGTGCCGGAACGACTCGGGCACCAGCGCCACGCCCAGCCCGAACCCGACGAAGTCCAGCAGCGAGTGGACGTCGTTGACCTCGACCGCGACCCGCCGCTCCACCCCGGCCAGGGCCAGCGCCTGGTCGACGTCGTCACGCGTGCCCCAGTCGGGGTTGAAGTCCACGAAGGGCTCGCCGGCCAGGTCCGCCAGCAGCACCGAACCCTCTTGCGCGAACCGGCTTTCCGGCCCGCAGACGAGCACCATCGGCTCGGTGTCCACAACGGACTGCGGCAGGTCGCTCGCCCGCGTCGAGGTGACGAACGCGAGGTCCAGCCGGCCCGCCCGCACCTCCTCGGCCAGCTCGCCGGACCCGCCCTGGCGCAACCGGATCTCCACGCCGGGGTGCCGGTCGTGGAACCGCGCCAGCACCTCGGGCAGGTGCACGGCGTGCAGGCACTGGACGCTGCCGACCGACAGCGTGCCGCGCAGCAGCCCCTGGACGCCGGCCACGGCGTTGCGGGCCGCGTCGACCGTGCTCAGCACGCGCCGCGCCTCCTCCAGCAGCGCCCGCCCGGCCTGGGTCAGCTCGACCTGCCGGGTCGAGCGCAGGAACAGCGGCGCACCCAGCTCGACCTCCAGCGCCCGGATGGACGCCGACAGCCCCGACTGGGCGACCCGCATCCGCCGCGCGGCACGCGTGAAGTGGCACTCCTCCGCCACCGCGACGAAGTACTCGAGCTGGCGCAACTCCACGATTCATCACCCGAACTGCTGAATGGCATCAGGTCCTTCTGTTGGACAGCTTAATGCCGATGGCGCAGGCTGGTGGCCGCGACCTCGCCGACCCGCTGGAGGCGGGTCGATTCGGAGCAGAAGGGACCAGCACATGCAGCAGCGCCGGATCGCCGACGCCGAGGTCAGCGCCATCGGCCTGGGCGCGATGCCCCTGTCCGTGCAGGGCAGGCCGTCGCGGGACCAGGCGGTCGAGACCGTCCGGGCGGCCCTCGACGCCGGGGTCACGCTGATCGACACGGCCGACGCCTACTCGCTCGACGAGCACGACTTCGGGCACAACGAGGAGCTGCTCGCCGAGGCCCTGAAGGGCGTGGACGGCGTCATGGTCGCCACCAAGGGCGGGCACACGCGCACGTCCGGCGGCGGGTGGGGCCTGAACGGCCGGCCCGAGTACCTCAAGGCCGCGTGCGAGCAGTCGCTGCGCCGGCTCGGGGTGGACGTGATCGACCTGTACCAGTACCACCGGCCCGACCGGGACGTGCCGATCGCCGACTCCGTGGGCGCGCTGGCCGAGCTGCTGGACGAGGGCAAGATCCGGTTCGCCGGGGTGTCGAACTTCAACCCGGACGAGATCCGCGAGGCCAACGAGGTGCTGGGCGGGCGGCTGGCGTCCGTGCAGAACCAGTTCTCGCCCGCGTTCCGGTCCAGCGAGCCGGAGCTGGAGCTGTGCCACGAGCTGGGGATCGCGTTCCTGCCGTGGAGCCCGCTGGGCGGCATGAGCGCCGCCGCGCGGCTCGGCGAGCGCTTCGCGGTGTTCGCCGACGTGGCCGGCGCGCACGGCGTGAGCCCGCAGCAGGTGTGCCTGGCGTGGATGCTCGCCAAGTCGCCGGTCGTGATCCCCATCCCGGGGTCGTCGCGGCCCGCGAGCATCCGCGACTCGGCCGCCGCGGTGCACCTGGTGCTCACCGACGAGGAGCTGAAGCGCCTGGACGGGTGACACCCGCCCGGATGCGGAACCGCCCCGGAAGCCCGACGATCTAGGCCAGGCGCACCAACGGTCTACGGCGAACGGGGGGCTCGGCGATGAGGTTCCGCACCTGCCTGACACACCTGGGCGCGGTCGCCATCACCCTGGCGATCGCGCCCGCCGCGCAAGGGCTGCCGCAGGGGTCCGCCGATCACTACGCGGGTTCCCAGATCGCCAAGCATGAGGGCTGGGGGCGCTCGGGCGACCCCCCGAGCGACGGCAAGGTGCCCGGGATGGACGTGAGCAGCCACCAGGGTGACGTGGACTGGCCGCGGGCGTGGGCGGACGGGGCCCGGTTCGCCTACGTCAAGGCGACCGAGGGCACCGGGTACCGCAATCCCAAGTTCGGCCAGCAGTACAACGGCTCGTACGGCGTCGGGATGATCCGCGGGGCCTACCACTTCGCGTTGCCGGACCGGTCGTCCGGCCGCGAGCAGGCCGACTACTTCGTGGACAACGGCGGTGGCTGGTCGGCCGACGGGAAGACCCTGCCCGGTGCCCTGGACATGGAGTACAACCCGTACGGGGACACGTGCTTCGGCCTCGACCAGCCCGCGATGGGCGCGTGGGTCAAGGAGTTCAGCGACCGGGTCCGCGAGCGCACCGGCCGCTACCCGACCATCTACACGTCCACGAGCTGGTGGAACCGCTGCGTCGGCACGACGGAGTCCTTCGGCCACACGAACCCGTTGTGGGTCGCGCAGTACAACGACACCCTCGGCCCGTTGCCGCACGGGTGGACCTCCGAGACCATCTGGCAGTGGCAGGCGGCCGGGAAGTTCCCCGGCGACCAGAACCTGTTCAACGGCGACCAGGAGCAGCTGCGCCGAGTCGCGCTGGGGTAGCTCGGGCTTACTCCGTCTTCGTGACCAATTAACACGAAGTCTGGCTATCCGGTTAGAACAGCGGCACACTGCCCAACGAGTCATCCCCCTGCACTGGCTCGAAAGGTGTTCGCCATGAGAGCACTCCTCCGCGGCGCACTCGTCGCCGCGACCGCGGTCACCCTGCTCACCGCGGTCCTGACCCCCGCACAGGCCGCACCCGCCGTCGACGACCACGCCATGGGCTCGCAGATCGCCAAGCACGAGGGCCGGGGCGACCAGCGGATCGTCATCAACACCGACCCGAGCGCCCAAGCCGTGGTCTACGGCATCGACGTCAGCGGCCACCAGGGCAACGTCGACTGGGCGTACTGGTGGAACCAGGGCAAGCGGTTCGCCTACGTCAAGGCCACCGAGAGCACCACCTACAAGAACCCGTACTTCGCCCAGCAATACAACGGTTCCTACAACATCGGCATGATCCGCGGCGCCTACCACTTCGCCCTGCCCGACCGGTCCTCCGGCGCCACCCAGGCCGACTACTTCGTCAACAACGGCGGCGGCTGGTCCGGCGACGGCAAGACCCTGCCCGGCGCGCTGGACATGGAGTACAACCCGTACGGCTCGACGTGCTACGGCCTCAGCCAGACGTCGATGATCAACTGGGTGAAGTCCTTCTCCGACCGGTACCACTACCGGACGGGCCGGTGGCCGGTCATCTACACGTCCACGAGCTGGTGGAACCAGTGCGCGCCCGGCGACTTCACCTCCACCAACCCGCTGTGGGTGGCGCGCTACTCGTCCACCGTGGGCACCCTGCCCTACCGGTGGAGCTACTACACGTTCTGGCAGTACTCGTCCTCGCCGATCGACCAGAACGTCTTCAACGGCGCCTACGACCGGTTGCAGGCCCTGGCCAACGGCTGAGCGCGGTCGGCGGGTCGGGGCGCACCCCGGCCCGCCTCAGCCCAGGTCGATGACGACCTTCACGTCGTCCTCGTGCTTGTCGAGGGCTTCGGTGAAGCGGTCGAGCGGGACGCGCCGGGTGACGAGGCCGCGCAGCCAGCCGTGGTCGGCCGCGGCGAGGGCTTCCGCCCCGGTGCGGTAGTCGGCCAAGCCCGCGTTGACGGTGCCGACGACGGCCTTGTTGTGCAGGACGATGCCGTCGAAGACGGACGGGTCCAGCGGGACCGGGTCGTGGTCGCCGGTCAGGCCGGCGAGGACCGTGGTCGAGGCCCGGCGGGTGGTCTCCCAGACGAGCTGGGCCACGCCGGTGCACTCGATGGCGATGTCCACCTCGCCGAGTTCCCCGATGTCACGGTGGTAGTGGGCGCCCAAAGCCCGCACCAGGTCAGGCTTCGGTCCTTTCTCGACCCGGTCCAGCACGTGCACGTCGAGGCCGCGCTGAACGCCCAGCAGCGCCGCCAGCAGGCCGATCGGACCGGCCCCCGTGATCAGCACCGACCTCGGCTCGACGTGCGCCCGCGCGGACCGCTGTTCGGCCTGGGTCCACGCCTTGGCCACGATCGACGCCGGTTCCGTCAGGACGCCGAGCTCGCCCAGCGCCGGGTCCAGGCGGACGGCGAACTTGGCCGGCACGGTCCACCGCTGCATCCCGTACCCGTCCAGCTCCTTGATGCCGCGCTCCTGGTAGCGGCCGTTGCGGCAGAAGTCCCAGGCGTCCACGGCGCAGGCCGGGCACGGTTCGGGGTCCGGTCGCCGCACCACGCCGGCGACGAGGTCCCCCGCGGCGAGGCCCGAGCCCTCGGGCGCGGACAGCACCCGGCCCACGGACTCGTGGAACGGCACGAGGCTGTCCCGGCCGGGCGGGAGCCACCCGAAGCCGTCACGGATGATCTCCACGTCCGTGCCGCACATGCCGGCCAGCAGCCCCTGGACGACGACCTCGCCGGCCGGTTCGGCGACCTCGTGGTCCACCACCGTCGCCAGGTCGGGCTTGCCTGGCACCACCATCGCGGCCCGCACCGTGTCACCCACGGGACGAGAGGCTACGTCGGTCGCCACGGTCCGACGACCCAGCGCCGGGCCGCGTTGTGGCCGGACACCGGCGATGCTGCCGACGGGTGACGCCGGAGTTCCCAATGGCGACGCTCTGTGCCCGCCGATCGGATAACTTGGGCCCATGCGCCGTGCCGTGCCGCTCCTCGCCGCCGTGTTGCTCCTCGCGGGCTGCTCCGAGTCGACCACCGGCTCCCCGACCGCCGGCTCGCCGACCGGCGAGACCACCGCGTCGTCCGGCAAGCCGACCTCGACGTCCAAGGAACCGGCCAAGCGCCCGAAGACGATCAACCTCAAGGACGTCGACCCCTGCACGCTGCTCACCGACGCGCAGCGCAAGGACATCGGCCTGGACCGCCCGCCGCTGGCCGGCACGTCGACGGTCTTCCGGTCGCCCAGTTGCAGCTTCAACCGCGAAGACCGGACGTGGGGTGCCACCGTGACCACGGCCACGACCTCGGGGATCGAGTTCTACACCGACGGCAGCTTCGACGTCGAGATGCAGCGGCTCCAGGTCGCCGGCTTCCCGGCGGTCCTCGGCGGCGCGCCCGACCAGAAGACCTCCTGCTACGCGGCCGTCGACGTCTCGGACGGCCAGGTGCTCGCGCTCCAGGCGACCAGCATCGACGAGAAGGTCCCCCAGGGCCGGCTGTGCGAGTTGGTGCAGCAGGTCGCCGCTGCGACGGTCGCCACCCTTTCAGCTCGCTGAAAGACGGGTAGAACTACTCACTTTGCACGTGGAACCATCCACCCGCGTCACACATCAGAGCTAGAGTCGTCCCAAATGCACACGCTGGGGTATGTGCAGCACTACAGGAGGGTGTGCCGTGTTCATCGCGGATGGTGGTGGCGGGGGTACCACGGATACTCCGCCGGCGTACAGCGGGACGCAGCAGAAGCTGCACGTCGACCCGACGGCCATTCCCGAGGCCAAGAAGGTCTTCGCCGACGCGCTCGAACGCCTCGACGCGCAGTTGCAGGACGCCGACTTCGCCCTGCGCGCGAAGAACTGGGCGGGTGACCCGGTCAGCAAGGAGACCGCGCAGAAGTTCAACCAGGACACCTTCGAGGCCGGTGACTCCGCGGCCCTCACCGCGATCAAGGAGTACCGCAAGCAGCTCGAGGGCGTCGTGCAGCAGCTGCAGGCCATCGAGGACAACTACCGCCGCGTGGAGGGTGACAACGTCGCCTCCTGGGGACGCGTCAAGCGCGACTGACCACCACCGACCACAGACTGATGGACAACGCACCCGAGGGGGGCGAGCACGATGGGTGACCACCGCTGGCGCGGGTATGCCCACCCCGATCTGCACCGCATGATCAACGAAGGCCCGGGCGTCGCCGCCTCCCGTCCCATCGAGGACAAGTGGAAGGCGCTCTCCGAGACCCTGGCCGACATCGACGAGTCGATCCACCGCGGCCTGGAGAAGCTGGGCGCCAAGTGGGAGGGCTCGACCGCCGACGAGACCCAGAAGGCGCTGTCGCCGCTGGCGCAGTGGGCCGGGGACGCCAAGACGGGCTCCGACACGATGAAGGCCTCCGCGCAGCTGCAGGCGGACTACATCGCGGACGCCCGCAAGGAGATGCCCGAGCCGGTCAAGGTGACCACCGAGGCCCCGTCGACCGGGGACAAGATCCTCGGCGCGCTGACCGGCCCGGCCGGGATGATGCACGTCATCCAGCAGCAGAAGGACCACGAGGCCCAGGAAGCGGCGCAGGACAACGCCGAGGCCAAGGCCGTCGAGGTGATGAACAACTACCAGTCCAGCAGCGAGTGGAACTCCAGCACGCTGGGCGAGTTCGTCCCCCCGCCGCAGGTCGTCGTCGACACCCCGCCGCCCGGTGGCCAGCAGAGCTACAACACCAGCAGCGCGAACTACAACTCGACCCCGACGTGGACCCCGCCGGGTGACTCCAGCGGCAGCACGCGCCCGTCGTGGACGCCGCCGACCACCCAGCCGCCGACGGCGCAGCCGCCGACGTTCCCCGGTGGCACCACCAACCCGTCGTGGGTCACCCCGACCCCGACGCCCACCCCGCCGCCGGTCACGCCGACGCCCACGCCGCCCATCGGTGGTCTGCCCCCGGGCAACCCGCCGACCGGCCCCGTGCCGCCCGGTGGCTGGAAGCCGCCGTCGAGCACGAACCCGCCGGGTGGCCCCAAGCCGCCGGTGCCGCCGCGCGGTCCGGGTGGTCCGGGGCAGAACCGGCCGGGGATGCCGATGCGTCCCGGCATGCCGGGCGGTCCCGGTGGTCCGGGTGGTCCCAACGGCATGGGTCGCGGCTTCGGTCCCGGCGGTCCGGGCATGCCCGGCGGTCCCGGCATGGGCAACGCGAGCGGGATGCCCGGTCGCGGCGGCATGGCCGGTGTCGGCGGCTTCGGTCCCGGCGCGGGCGGTCCCGGCGGCCCCGGTGGTCGTCCCGGCGGTCCGGGTCAGGGCATGGGCGCCGGTGGCGCGGGTGGCCACGGCGCGAACGGCGAGGAGGACATCGAGCACAAGTCCGCCGACTACCTGGTCGAGACGGACGACGTGTTCGGCGACGACCGCCTCGTCGCGCCGCCGGTGATCGGCGAGACCCCGCAGTAGTTCGACCAGTTCGGCGTCCAGGCCGGGACCTCTTCGCGGGTCCCGGCCTGGACTGGCAACAGGGCCCCATCGTCGGGGTGGGGCCGGTGCTCGGGTGACGTGGAGCAGCAGCAGTGACCATTTTCGGGGGGCAGGCCGAGAGGGAGCCGATCACCCTCTCCGCCGAGGAGTTCGACGTCCTGTGGGAACGGCTCGACCTGGGGCCGATGCCGCTGGTGATCAAGGTGCCGTCGCCGGGCAAGACCCACCAGGAGCGCGCCGAGCTGGAACGCCGCGTGTGGCAGGCCGTCGGCGGGCGGGGCTTGGGCGGTCCGACCGGGCTGCACCCCGAGCTGGACTACCTGCTGCGGCAGTTCGTGCGGCCGGAGCGCGAGGTCGACGGCCGGATCTGGGTCGGGCGCAGCGTCCGGGTGCTCGGGGTGGCCAACGGCGACCACGGCGCGGTCGCGACCCTGACCGACAACCAGCTGACGTTCCGCCGCGCCGCCGGCAGCGGACTGCCCAGTGCGGTGCTCGGGACCCTGCCCGTGCACCCGGCGGGCACCGGGCACTCGGTGACCATGCCCAGCGCCGACCTGGAGAAGGCGGTGAAGAACTCCGACGGTTCCCCGAAGAGCCTGGAGAACTCGCTGCGCAACCACGGCGTGCGGCAGGAGGACGCGGCGACCCTGGTGAAGATGTTCACCGGCCTGGTCCACACCGGCAACTTCGGCGCGGCGGCCCGCGACAAGTACGGCAAGCGCTGCCGCCCCGACCGGGTGGTGGCGTTCTTCGACACCGAGGACGGCCGGTACCTGCAGCAGCGGCGGGCGTCCAACGGGTCGGAACCGTGGAGCACCTTCACCCCGACCGACGTCCGCCGGCTGACGCACCAGGTGGAGGAGTTGCTGGCGGAAGCCGTCCGCGCGGCCAAGATCTGACGCCGGCTGCCGCTGCGCCGGCGTTCGCTCCGTCCGTGGCGGTTCGACCCGGGCGCCACCGCGGACGCCGGCACCGTGTCCGTTGTGGACAGCCCAACCCCCGCGCCCCGCTAACCTGGTCGGATGCCGCCCAAACCCGTCGACCCGAACGAGCTGCGCACCGCCGTCGCCGCCGTCCTGCCCTGGCTGTCCGACGAAGCGGACCGCCCGGACCGCCCGGTCCTGGCCACGGCGGTGAAGCTCAGCCTGCGCACCCTGGAACAACTGGCGCCGGGCCGCAGCGTCGAGGTCAGGGTGCCACCGTTCGCGGCGGTCCAATGCGTAGCCGGCCCCCGCCACACCCGCGGCACCCCACCGAACGTGGTGGAAACCGACCCCCGAACCTGGCTCCTCCTCGCGACCGGCCGCCTGGAGTGGTCACAGGCGTTGGAGGACGCGAAGGTGACGGCATCGGGCAGCAGGGCAGACCTGTCCGCCCTGCTCCCGGTCGTCCGGATCTAGCGCCTCGCCGTCGTCGCTAAGCTCGACCGCGTGAAGGCGCTGAAGCTCGGTGTGGTCGTGGCGGCAGTCGGGATGCTCCTCGCGGCGTGTGGTGGCGAGGAGTGGGAGGGCGAGGTCGCCTTCAAGGTCACCCAGCTGAACCCGGGCTACGAGTCCTCCGGCCGCACCCGTCCGCCCTTCGCCAACCTCACCATCGATCAGGACGAGCCCAAGTCGGTCGAGAAGATCGACCAGCGGACCGCCGACCTCGACCAGCTCCCGCAGGGGGTCAAGGTCGGCGACCGCGTGCTGTGCAAGGTGCGGCAGTCGGACAAGAGCGGCTTCGACCAGGAGGACCCGCAGACCGAGGTCCGGGACTGCCGGGCCGCCTGATCACCAACCAGAGCCCCCCCGGGTCCTGGCGCGGGGCCGGTCGTCTGCCTCTGAAAACCTGATCTCGCGAGTGCGACGTCGTTAAGCTCGACCGCGTGAAGGCGTTGAAGGCCGGTGTGGTCGTGGCGGCGGTCGGGATGCTCCTCGCGGGCTGCGGCTCCGAGTGGGAGGGCGACGCCCACTTCAAGGTGCTGCGGATCGTCCCCGACCCGAGAGGCGAGCGTCCCACACAGGTGGGTGTGGAGCTGACCGAGGAACTGAAGGGTGAGTTCGCGCCGGGTAGAAGCACCTACGGCGCGGCACTCGACCAGTTCCCGCCGGACATCAAGGTTGACGACCAAGTGGTCTGCAAGATCCGCCGTTGGGACGACAACGGCTTCGACGGCATCGACCCGCGGGTTGAGGTCAGTTCCTGCCGCTGGGCGTGATGCGCCGACTTCGGGGTCGGCGCATCACCGCACCCGCTCAGAACCAGGAGCCCACGGTCCGGTCCCAGGCGCCCTTCGCGCCCTCCACGATGTCCCGGCCGCCCTCGACCACGTCACCGACGCCACCGACGACCACGTCGACGGTGTCGTTGACGACCTCCTTGCCGGTGTTCACCAGGCCGGTGCCGGCGTCGGACCAGTTGCCGTTCCAGGCGTCGCGGCCCGCGTTGTAGAGCCCGGTGCCCGCGTCTGTGACCAGGTCGGCGGTGCCCACCGCGACGCTGCCGGCCGCGTCGATGACAGGACCGACGACGGGCAGGTGCGAACCGGGCAGGGAAGGCCCGATCGGCGAGTCATGCCACTTCTGGGAGGTGACCGAGCCGCCGTCGCCATTGGCGATCTTGGCGAGGTTGCTCACCGACTCCGAGCCGGGCTCGTAGTACTGGGAATGCGCGCCCAGCGCGGAGGTGCCGTCCGTGGTGCCGAAGACCTTCGCCCCGAACCGGTCGTCGTACGGGCCGATGGACGACCCGTCCTCGGTGAACCACGTCGAGCTGGTGCCCTGGACGACGGGGTCGTGCTCGGTCGCACCCGCGTAGACGTGGCCGGGGCCGACAGAGAGCTGGTTGACGTTCGACGCGCCCACACCCGGCGAGCCGACGAACGCGATGTCGTCCGCCGCAAGGCCGTTCATGCCCGCGTGGCCGACGGTCGTGGAGCCGTACGAGTGGCCGATCACGGTCAGGTGCTGGCGGTTGCCGGCGGCCTCGGCGGCGGCGCGGTAGCCGTCGACGTCGGCGACGAGGTTCGCGCCACCCTCCTTGGCCTGCGCCGGGTTGTCCACCTCGCCGGGCGACCAGCCCGGGGCGTCGTAACCCAGCCACTGGATGGTGGCGTTGCCGTTGGCACCCATCGCGTCCCGGAGGTTGCCTGCCTGACCCACCGAGAAGCTGTCGAGCGTGGACCCCGTGCCCGGTACGCACACCGCGAGGTTCTTCGCGGTGTCGGGGTTGCCGTAGGCGATGGCGGTCGCGCCGTCACCACGCGGACCGTAGGGGTCCCACGCGAGGACGCGCACGTCGGGCTTGCCCTGCTCGTTGAACCACTTCTTGCTCTCTGCCAGGGACTCGGCGTCCTTGATGCTTTTGAGCACCTTCTCCGCGTTGTCGGCCTTGGTCTGTGCGATGTCCTTCTTCTCCGACAGGTCCGCGTACTGCGGGTCGTTCTTGAGCTTGGTCAGGTCGTCCGAGTTGTTCGGGTCCAAGCCGAGTTCGCGCGCCCGCGCGTCCATCTGCGCTTGGAGTTGGTCGGCCTCCGCCGAGAAGCGCTGCTTGTCGTCGTCGATGCGGCGGCGGTTGGCGGTGTCGAGGACTTCCGAGGGCAGGCCGCGGAGTTGGCCGAGTTCCTGGAACTTGGTGCGCAGCAGTTCGTCCTGCTGTTCCTTGGTCAGCGACTTCCACCACTCCGCGACCTTCTTCGGGTCGGTGCCCGGTGGCGGGACCGCAGCGGTGGTGCGCATCGACTGGACGGCTGTGTTCCAGCCGGCGTCCTTCGCCGCCACCTCCTGGAAGGCCGGGCGGACGTCGGTGAGGGCCTTCGCGTAGGAGCGCAGGACGGTCTCGTAGCTGTTCTTGACGTTGGTCAGCTGCTCGTTGACCTTGTTCGCCAGCTCGCGGGTCTGGGCCTCGTCCAGCGCCGGGGAACGGCCGCGCCAGAAGTCGATGAGCTGGTCCGCGCTGCCGCGCATCTGCCCGTACGCGCGGGACGCGGCCTGGACGATGTCGATGCCCGCGCCCAGGCGTTCGCCGGCCACGGTGGCAGACTTGGTGGACAGTTCCGCCCGCGCGCCGAACTTCGTGGCCGACTCGCCCTGCCACGTGGCGGTCGCGGTCTGGCCGCCGGACGTGACGGCCTGGCCCGCTCGGCCCACCGCGCTCTGCGCGCCGCTGATGGGGTCCGCCGCGGCGGCGATGCGGCCCGCGTCGCCCGACGCGAGCTGCCCGTACAGGACCTCCGGGTCGACGTAGCTCACGCGAGGCCACCTTCCAGGGAGCGGAACGAGTTCTGGGAGTCGTCGTCGGCGCGCTGGTAGGCGTCGGCGTTCTCGTTCAGGCCGTCGCCCGCGTCGCGGTACCAGGCGCTGCCGCGGCGCAGGTCGTCGGACTGCTCGCCGGCCCACTTGGCCAGGGCGTCGGCGAACTCGGCGGCGGCGGCGACCTCGCCCAGGGCGCCCGCGTCCAGCCGCAGCATGGAGATCATCTCCGCGCCGTCGCCCGCCGCGTCCGCACCCTCGTGGAACTGCTTGGACGCCGCGCGCAACGTCTCTGGTCGCACACCGAACACGGTTCCCCACCCTTCGTGCCGCACAGCCGCTGGACCCTCCGACGCAGCTCGATCACCGGCGGTTCCGCCCGAGACGACCGGTGATGCGGAACCATGTCCGCCGTGGCCGCGTCGGTGGAGGCGGCACGAGAACACCAGGAGGGGCAATGGGCGGTTGGAACCCGCAGCGGTGGACCGAGAAGTTCACCGAGCAGGCGAGCATGTTCCGCGCGGCGGTCGGGAAGGCCGACCCCGAGGCCAAGGTGCCCAGCTGCCCCGGGTGGACGTTCACCGAGCTCACCCTGCACGTCGGCCGCTTCCTCCAGACCTCCCTCGAGTACCTGCGCAGCGGCAGCACGGTCCGCCTGAACCTGCCGCCCGTCCCGCAGGACGTGGTCCCGCTGGAGTACCTGGACGCCCAGCTCGCCCTGGCCGCCGAGGTGCTGCCCGCCGTCCCCGGCAACCGCCCGGCCTGGACGTTCTCGCCCGCGTCCCCCGACCTGGCCTGGGTGTGGCACCGCCGCATCGCGCACGAGCTGGACCTGCGCCGTTGGGACGCCCAGGCCGCGCTGCGCGAGCTGGTCAGCGGTGACACCGACTTCGCCGTGGACGGCATCGAGGAGTCCCTGGGCACCCTCCTGGCCGCCAAGTACGCCACCGACGTCCCGCCGAGCGCCAAGGGCACCGCGTTCATCCAGCTCACCGACGTCCCGGAGGCCTGGGTGGTCACCCTGGAGCCGGGCGTGGTCCCCGAGCTGCGCGCCGCGTGGCCCGGTGAGGAGACCGACCTCCAGATCACCGGCGAGGCGCAGATCGTGCACTACGGGCTGTGGGGCCGCCTGCCGCTCAAGGCCACTGGCGACAAGAACGTGCTCAACGTGCTCAAACTGGACTGACGGGGGTGTGTTTGCTCACGTCCACCGGGTCCTGATGGGGGTGGTTCACCCCCCGTTCGCCTTACACTCGGAAGTGCAGCCCCGCCCGCGTCGCTAGGGAGCACTCGGTGGTCACCGACCAGTCAGCAGCCGGCCGCACCGATACCGAGCAGGAGCCCCGCGAGGAATGCGGGGTGTTCGGTGTCTGGGCACCCGGTGAAGAGGTCGCCAAACTCACCTACTACGGCCTGTACGCGTTGCAGCACCGCGGCCAGGAAGCCGCCGGCATCTCCGTCGGCGACGGCAGCCAGGTCGTGGTCTTCAAGGACCTGGGCCTGGTCAGCCAGGTGTTCGACGAGCAGGTGCTGTCCAGCCTGCGCGGCCACGTCGCCGTCGGGCACTGCCGCTACTCCACCACCGGGTCCACGACCTGGGAGAACGCCCAGCCGACGTTCCGCACCACGGCCACCGGCTCCGGCCTGTCGCTGGGCCACAACGGCAACCTGGTCAACACCGCCGAGCTGCTGACCCGCGCCCGCGAGCTGGGCGTGGACACCAGCCACGGCGCCACCACCGACTCCGACCTGGTGTGCGGGCTGCTCGCGGCGCAGGCGGCGGACATCGGCATCGAGCAGGCCGCCATGCAGCTGCTGCCGACCCTGCGCGGCGCGTTCTGCCTCACGTTCTCCGACGAGTCCACCCTGTACGCGGCGCGCGACCCGCACGGCGTCCGCCCGCTGGTGCTGGGCCGGCTGGAGCGCGGCTGGGTGGTGGCCAGCGAGACCGCGGCCCTGGACATCGTGGGCGCCTCCTTCGTCCGCGAGGTGGAACCGGGTGAGCTGATCGCGATCGACGAGAACGGCCTGCGGTCCTCCCGGTTCGCCAACCCCGAGCCCAAGGGCTGCATCTTCGAGTACGTCTACCTGGCCCGCCCGGACACCTCCATCGCCGGCCGGTCCGTGCACGCCACCCGCGTCGAGATCGGCCGCCGCCTGGCCCAGGAGCACCCGGTGGAGGCCGACCTGGTCATCCCGGTGCCCGAGTCCGGCACGCCCGCCGCCATCGGCTACGCCCAGGCCTCCGGCATCCCCTACGGGTCCGGCCTGGTCAAGAACGCCTACGTGGGCCGCACGTTCATCCAGCCGTCGCAGACCATCCGCCAGCTGGGCATCCGGCTCAAGCTCAACCCGCTGCGGGACGTCATCCGCGGCAAGCGCCTGGTCGTCGTGGACGACTCGATCGTGCGCGGCAACACCCAGCGCGCCCTCGTCCGGATGCTGCGCGAGGCCGGCGCGGTCGAGGTGCACGTCCGGATCGCGTCCCCGCCGGTCAAGTGGCCGTGCTTCTACGGCATCGACTTCGCCTCCCGCGCCGAGCTGATCGCCAACGGCCTGGACGACGACGGCATCCGCCGGTCCATCGGCTCCGACTCGCTCGGTTACGTCTCGCTGGAGCAGCTCGTCGCGGCCACCGAACAGCCCAAGACGCGGCTGTGCTCGGCGTGCTTCGACGGCGACTACCCCATCCCGCTGCCCGAGGACGCCCTGATCGGCAAGCACCTGCTGGAGGGCATCCGGGGCGTGGCGGGCTCGGCGGCTCCCGTTCTGTCGAACGGGTACGGTGCCGAGGACGCCTTGCGGCGTCCGTGATCCTTGCCCGCCCGACATGAGAGCCAGTGACGTGACCGACACCCCCAAGGCCACTTACGCCGCCGCCGGAGTCAGCATCACCGCAGGTGACGAGGCGGTGGAGAAGCTCAAGCCGTGGGCGGCGAAGGCGCAGCGGCCCGAGGTGCTCGGCGGCATCGGCGGGTTCGCGGGCCTGTTCCAGCTGCGCCTGGACCGCTGGAAGGAGCCGGTGCTCGCGTCCTCGACCGACGGCGTCGGCACCAAGATCGCGGTCGCCCAGGCGCTGGACAAGCACGACACGGTCGGCATCGACCTGGTCGCGATGGTCGTGGACGACCTGGTGGTGTGCGGTGCCGAGCCGCTGTTCCTGCAGGACTACATCGCCATCGGCAAGGTCGTGCCGGAGAAGGTCGCGGCGCTGGTCAAGGGCATCGCGGAGGGCTGCGTCCAGGCCGGCTGCGCGCTGCTGGGCGGCGAGACCGCCGAGCACCCGGGCCTGATGGGCGAGAACGACTACGACATCTCCGGCACCGGCGTGGGCGTGGTCGAGGCGTCCGCGATGCTCGGGCCGGACCGCGTGCGCGACGGGGACGTCGTCATCGCGATGGGGTCCTCCGGATTGCACTCGAACGGGTACTCCCTGGCCCGGCACGTGCTGCTGGACATCGGCCGCATGCCGCTGTCCGGTCACGTCGAGGAGTTCGGCCGCACCCTGGGCGAGGAGCTGCTGGAGCCGACCCGCATCTACGCCAAGGACTGCCTGGCGCTGGCCGCCGAGGCCGAGGTGCGGACGTTCGCGCACGTCACCGGCGGTGGCCTGGCGGCGAACCTGGCGCGCGTGCTGCCCGAGGGCCTGCACGCCACCCTCGAGCGCGGCACCTGGACGCCGGCGCCGGTGTTCCAGATGATCGCCCAGCGCGGCCGGGTGGAGCGCGAGGAGATGGAGAAGACGTTCAACATGGGCATCGGCATGGTCGCCGTGGTGTCCCCGGAGGACGTCGACCGCGCCCTGGCCGTCCTGACCGCCCGCCACGTGCCCGCCTGGGTGCTCGGCGAGGTCCGCCGCTCCGACGACGGCGCGACCGCGCTCGTGGGCGACCACCCGAGGTTCTGAGAAACGCCCCTTCGCGCACCACGTCGTCCGCTTGGGTGGCGTGGTGCCGTGGCAGTTGGTCGAACGCGTTCGTGGTCGGCGGGCATCCTCAGCGCCTTGGTCGCGATCGTCGCGGCCGCGACGACAGCGTTCGTGCCGGCCGCGGCGCACCGGGATCACCTTCGAGCGGTGAGGCAACCTCCCGCGGTCCCGGTGCCGTATTGAGCGGCGACTGAGGGAGGGCGAGTGGAACGCGACCGCGAGTTCGCCGAGTTCGTCGCAGCCCGTGCGCTGGTGCTGCGGCGGACCGCGTACCTGCTGTGCGGGGACTGGCACCGGGCCGAGGACCTGGTGCAGACCGCGTTGACCAAGCTGTACGTGGCCTGGCCGCGCGTCCGCAAGGACGGGGCCGTGGACGCGTACGCGCGCAAGACACTGGTCCGCGCGAGCATCGACGAGTCGCGGCGCGGGTTCCGCAGCCGGGAGACGGTCGTGGAGCGGTTGCCGGACACACCCGTGTCCGGCGCCGCTCCCGCCGACCTGGACGTCCGGGACGCGCTCGCGGCCCTGCCCCGGGGGCAGCGCGCCGTCGTGGTCCTGCGCTACTGGGAGGACCTGAGCATCACCGAGACGGCCCGCCTCCTCGGTCGGTCCGAAGGCACCGTGAAGAGCCAGGCGGCGAAGGGTTTGGCCACGCTGCGGGAGCTTCTCGGCCGCCACGTCTTCGAGGAGCAGCGATGACCGACATCAAGCAGACCCTGGAAACCGCGTTCGACGGCGAGCCCCCGCTCACCCTCGACCTGCCCGGGATCATGAAGACCGGCAAGCGCCGGGTGACCGTGCGCCGCGTGGCGGCCGGCGTCGCCGTGCTGGCCACCGCGACCGTCGTGTGCGTGCCCGCGATGCTCGGGTCGAGCGGGGGAGGCGGGTCGGTGCAGGTGGCGTCGCAGCCGACGGTGTCGCTGACCACCACGGCCTCGCCGTCCACCACCTCGATGGCGACGGAGACGACCAAGCCGGGAACCACGGGCGGGCCGCAGACGATGCCGGTGCCGCAGCCGCCGCGTCCGGTGACCGACGAGCGGGCGGCGCAGCTGACCGCGCTGCTGGCCGGGTCGCTGCCGGCGGGTGCGCGGGTGGCGCCGATCCCGGGTGACCCGATGACGCCGTGGACGTTCGCCGCGTCGGGCAACCAGTACAAGTCGGTCACCGAGGTCACGACCGAGGCGGGCCGCGGCATGGTGCTGGTCTACCTCGTGCCCGGTGACGAGCCGAAGTGCGAGCCCGGCTGCGAGACCGTGCGGCTGCCGGACGGCCGGACGGCGTTCGTGAGCCGGAGTTCGTTCGAGGAGCGCACGTTGTTGCTGGTGGACGTGGCCATCCCGGGCGGACGGGTCCACGTGCAGGTGCACAACAGCAGCGACAAGGCGACCAGCAACGGCAACGCGCCGTTGACGGCCGAGGAGGCGGTAAAGGTGGCGGCGATCCCCGGGTTGACGTTCTAACCTTGACGCCGTGGCCGAGGACCTGGTGGTGACGCGGACGCTGGTGGTGCCGGCGGCCGAGTTGAGCGAACGCTTCTCCAGGTCCTCCGGCCCCGGCGGACAGGGCGTGAACACGGCGGACAGCCGGGTGGAGCTGTCCTTCGACCTGGCGTCGTCGCCGGCGGTGCCGGAGCACCTGCGGGCCAGGATGCTGGCGAGACTGGACAACCGCCTGGTGGACGGCGTCCTGACCATCGCGGCCAGCGAACACCGGACGCAGCTGAAGAACCGCCAGGCCGCTCGGGAACGGCTGGTCCGCCTCCTGCGTGACGCCGCCGCACCGCCGCCCCCGAAGCGCCGGCCGACCAAGCCGACGAAGGGGTCGCAGGAACGGCGGATCGCGGAGAAGAAGCGGCGGGCGCAGACGAAACAGGGCCGCACCGGCCGCTGGGACTAGGCCAGCCACACGTATTGGCGTTCCGGGCGGCCGGTGCCGCCGTAGCGCAAGCGCACTTCGGCTTTCCCGATCGCCACGAAGTGCTCCAGGTAGCGCCGTGCCGATACGCGGGCCAGTTCCGTCGCCTCCGCGCACTCCGTCGCCGAGATGCCCTCGGGGCGCTCCCGCAGCACCCGTTCCACCAGGGCCGCGGTTGGTGCGCTCAAGCCCTTGGGCAGGCGGGTGAAGGTGGTGGGGCGGGCGCCGAAGACCTGGTCCACGTCGGCCTGGCCCGCCGATGCCAGCTGGTCCAGGCGTCGGTCCAGGGCGGCGAAGTGCGCCAGTTGGTCCCTGAGGGCCGCGTACTCGAACGGTTTGATCAGGTAGTGCAGCACCCCGCCCCTCATGGCGCTGCGCACGGTGTCCACGTCGGTCGCGGCGGTGATCACGATGACGTCCACGTCGTCCGGGCCGGAGCGGAGTTCGCGGAGAACGCCCAAGCCGTCGAGGTCGGGCAGGTAGATGTCCAGCAGGACCAGGTCCGGGCGCAGTTCGCGCACCAGTCGGAGGGCGTCCGCGCCGGTGTGGGCGACGCCGACCACCTCGAAACCCGGGGTTCGCGAGACGTATCCACTGTGGACCTTCGCGACCATGAAGTCGTCGTCCACCACCAGAACCCTGATCACGCCGCCACCTCCACCGGGAGCCGCGCGGTGAACACTGCGCCGTCCACGTGCACGGAACCGCCGCGGCGCAGGCAGGTCTGGCGGATCAGGGCCAGGCCCAGGCCTCGAGGACCCTGTTCGGCGGCCTTGGTGGTGAAACCGTGGCGGAACACCTCCTCGGCCAGTTCGGGCGCGACACCGGGGCCGGAGTCCCGGACCACGACGAGGACTTCGCCGTCC
This sequence comes from Saccharothrix variisporea, assembly GCF_003634995.1. GTDB lineage: Bacteria > Actinomycetota > Actinomycetes > Mycobacteriales > Pseudonocardiaceae > Actinosynnema > Actinosynnema variisporeum. Next base: position 5,558,091 of record NZ_RBXR01000001.1, read on the forward strand.
GCCAGTCGTACCAGGACCTCGATCCAGCCCTGTTCGGTCAAGGCGTCCAGCGCGTTGTCGACCAGGTTCCCCAGCACTGTCACCAGATCCGTCGACAGGACGTCGTCCACTGTGGACAGAAAACTCGCCGGGTCCATGCGCAGGCCGATGCCGCGTTCCGCCGCCAGGCTCGACTTCGCGATCAGCAGGGCCGCCACGGCCGGGTCGGCGATGCGGGACGACACCTCCGCGCGCCACCGGCCCTGGGCGTTGCTGATCCGGCTGATGAAGCCCCGCACCTCGTCGTACTCGCCGAGCTCGACCAAGCCGGCGATGGTGTGCAGGCGGTTGCTGAACTCGTGGGCCTGGGCGCGCAGGGTGTCGGTGGCGTGCCGGCTGGCGTCCAGTTCGTCCTGGAGGGTCATCAGTTCCGTGCGGTCGCGCAGGGTGACGACCGAGCCGTGCACGTCGAGGGGCATGCGGTTCAGTGTGAGGACCCGGCCCTCGCCGAGCGCGACCTGGTCGGCACCGGTCACGCGGCCGGTCAGCACGTCCCGCAGGCGCTCGTCCACGCCGAGGTCGTCCACGGACCGGCCCACGGCGTCCTCGGGCAGGTTCAGCAGCTCCCGCGCGTGGTCGTTGACGAGGGTGACCCGGTGCTGCGGGTCCAGCGCCAAGACGCCCTCCTTGATGCCGTGCAGCAACGCCTCCCGGTACTCGACCAGGGCCGTGATCTCGTGCGGCTCCAACCCGAGCGTCTGGTTCTTGACCCGCCGGGCCAGCAGCAGCGACCCGGCGACGCCGATCACCAGCGCCACGCCGAGCAGCCGCAGCGCGTTGTCCGGCGAGTCCAGCACACCCTCCCAGAACCCCGGCGCCTGCTGCCCGGCGGCGACGACCCCGAGGACGCGGCCGTCGTCGCCGATCACGGGGACGTGCGCGACGGTCGCACCACCCAGTTCACCGACCCACGACCGGCCCTGGAGGGCGGTGCTGTCGCCCAGCTCCAGCGGTTCGCCGACCTGGCGCGGGTCGGGTGAGGTGAGGACCCTGCGGTCGGCGCCGGCGATGACCACGTAGCTCGCGCCGGACAGGCTCTGCGCGGTCGTGGCGAACGGGGCCAGCGCGTAGTGCCGCAGCGGATCGGCCAGTGCCGTGCGCACGCCCGCGGTGGCGGCGGTGTCCTCGGCCACGGACAGCATCCGGCGTCCCTCGGTCGTGCGGAAGTTCGCCCCCGCCTGGACGACGGACAGCACACCCACCGCGCACAGCAGCGCGAGGACCACTACCAGTTGCCACACGAGCAGCTGGCGGGCCAGCGACCCACGTCCACCCATGGGCACCTCCGTGACCACAACGACCAAAAAAACCTCTAGGCGCGCAAGCGGGACTTCCCTGTTTACACGAGTGCAACATGTCCAACCACGCGGAAGAGAGGCGGGGATCACAGTGGCGACACCGACCACCGAACGGCCGTCGCGGCGGGCGACCGCACGACGCCCCGGGCGGCTGAAGGGCTGGCTCGCAGTGGCCGCGGCGCTGGCGGCCGTCGTGCTGGTGCCGCCGCTGCTGACCTCGGGCGGCGACACCGGCGGGGCCGCTCTGCGCGGGTTGCGGGTGCTGGTGCCCAACTCGCCGGGCGGCGGCTACGACGTCACCGCGCGCACCGCCGCCAAGGCCATGGAGGACGCCGACCTGATCCGCAACGCCGAGGTGTTCAACCTGCCCGGCGCGGGCGGCACCGTCGGCCTCGGGCGCACGGTCAACGAGCGCGGCAACGGCAAGCTCGTCATGTCGATGGGCCTGGGCGTGGTGGGCAGCGTCTACACGAACAAGTCGCCGTCGTCCCTGCTGGACACCACGCCGATCGCCAGGCTCATCGAGGAGCCGGACATCGTCGTGGTCGGCAAGGACTCGCCGTACCGGACGCTGGACGAGCTGATCACCGCCTGGAAGGCGAACCCGGGCGCGGTGCAGGTCGGCGGCGGCTCCTCGCCCGGCGGCCCGGACCACCTCGCCCCCATGCTCATCGCCAAGGCCGTGGGGCTGCCGCCCAAGCAGGTCAACTACATCCCGTTCGACGGCGGCGGCGAGCTGCTGGCGTCCGTGCTGGGCGGGAAGGTCGCGTTCGGCGTGTCCGGGGTGGGCGAGTACCGGGACCAGATCGAGGCCGGGCAGCTGCGCGTGCTGGCGGTGACCAGCGGACAGCGGGTGTCCGGGGTGGACGCCCCCACGCTGCGGGAGGCGGGCGTGGACGTCGAGTTCAGCAACTGGCGCGGCGTGGTCGCGCCGCCGGGGGTGTCGGACGCCGATCGCGCCCGGCTGGTGGACCTGTTCACGGACCTGCACGGGACCCCGCAGTGGCGGGAGGCGTTGGCGCGCAACGGCTGGACCGACGCCTTCGCGCCCGGCGCGGAGTTCGGTGACTTCCTGCGGGAGGAGAACGAGCGAGTGGCGACGGTGCTGAAGGACTTGGGGCTGGCATGACGACGGAACTGGAAGGTCGCGGCCCGTCCCCCGACCGGGGTGGGCAGCCCGACCGCGTAGCGGCCGGGAGCGGGGCGCGCGGCAGCGCCGTGGCCGGGAGCGAGGGTGGCCGCCGCTCGTGGTGGCGGGAACATTCTGAACTGGGCATCTGCGCCGTGCTGGTGGCGCTGGGCGGGCTGGTCCTGGTGGACGCGATCCGCATCCCGACCGACTTCGCCCAGCGCGGCCCCGTCGGACCCAAGGCGGTGCCGGTCGTGGTCGGCGTGGGGCTGCTGCTGGTGGCGGCGCTGCTCGCCCGGGACGTCCTGAAGGGCGGTCGGGGCGAAGCCGAAGGCGGCGAGGACGTCGACCTGGCCGCGCCCGCCGACTGGCGGACCGTGCTGCTGCTGTGCGGGGCGTTCCTGGCCAACGCGGCGCTGATCGGCGTGGTCGGGTTCCCGATCTCCGGCGCGGTGCTGTTCTGGGGCGCCGCCTACGCGTTGGGCAGCCGGCACGTCGTCCGCGACCCGCTGATCGCGGCCGGGCTGTCGCTGCTGACGTTCTTCCTGTTCAACGACCTGCTCGGCGTGCCACTGCCCGGCGGTCCGCTGGTGGGGGTGCTGTGATGGACGTCTTCGGCAACCTGGTGGCGGGGTTCGCCACCGCGCTGACCCCGACCCACCTGGCGCTGGCGGCGCTGGGCGTCCTGCTCGGCACGGCGATCGGCGTGCTGCCGGGCATCGGACCGGCGATGGCGGTGGCCCTGCTGCTGCCGATCACCTACGGCCTGGAGCCCACGGGCGCGTTCATCATGTTCGCGGGCATCTACTACGGCGGCATGTTCGGCGGCTCGACCACGTCGATCCTGCTCAACACCCCGGGTGAGAGCGCGGCGGTGGTCGCGGCGATCGACGGCAACCCGATGGCGCGGAAGGGCCGGGGTGCGCAAGCGCTTGCGGCGGCCGCGATCGGGCACTTCGTCGGCGGCATCATCGGCACGACCCTGCTCGTCCTGCTGGCGCCCACGGTCGCGAAGTACGCCGTGGACATCGGTGCGCCGGACTTCTTCGCGATCATGGTCCTGGCGTTCATCGCGGTCACGTCCGTGCTCGGCGCGTCCCGCGTGCGCGGGTTCGCGTCCCTGCTCATCGGCCTCACCATCGGCCTGGTCGGGCTGGACGAGATGACTGGCCAGCAGCGGCTCACGTTCGGGTCCCTGCACCTCGCGGACGGCATCGACGTCGTCGTGGTCGCGGTGGCGCTGTTCGCGGTCGGCGAGTCGCTGTGGGTGGCCGCCCACCTGCGCCGCAAGTCCGCCGAGGCGATCCCGGTCGGTCGGCCGTGGCTGGGGCGCGCGGACGTGAAGCGGGCGTGGAAGCCGTGGTTGCGCGGGCCGCTCATCGGGTTCCCGTTCGGCGCGGTCCCGGCCGGCGGCGCGGAGATCCCGACCTTCCTGTCGTACGTGACCGAGAAGCGGCTGTCCAAGCACCGCGACGAGTTCGGCAAGGGCGCGATCGAGGGCGTGGCCGGGCCGGAGGCGACGGCGTCCGCGTCGGCCGCGGGCACGCTGGTGTCCATGCTGACCCTGGGCCTGCCGACGACGGCGGTCGCGGCGGTCATGCTGGCGGCGTTCCAGCAGTACGGCATCCAGCCCGGCCCGCTGCTGTTCCAGCGGGAGTCGGCGCTGGTGTGGGGCCTGATCGCGTCCCTGTTCATCGGTCTGGCGCTGCTGCTGGTGCTGAACCTGCCGCTCGCGCCGGTGTGGGCGAAGCTGCTGCGCATCCCCCGGCCCTACCTGTACGCGGGGATCCTGTTCTTCGCGAGCGTGGGTGCGTACGCGGTCAACGCGGACGTCTTCGACCTGCTGGTCATGTTCGTGATCGGCGTGCTGGGCTTCGCGATGCGCCGCTACGGCCTGCCCGTGCTGCCCGCGATCATCGGCACCATCCTCGGCCCGGCCGCCGAGCAGCAGATGCGGCGGGCGCTCCAGCTGTCCGACGGGTCGCTGGACGGGCTGGTCAACACGCCGTTCTCGATCGCCGTGTACGCGGTCGTGGCCGTGCTGCTGGCGTGGCCGCTGATCCGGCGGCTGGTCCGCAAGCCCGAGCCGTCTCCGCAGGTCGAGCGGGAAAAGGTGGACGCGTAGAAGAAGTTCGCCGGAACCGGGGAGATCCCGGTTCCGGCGCGCACGTCCCCACCGGAGGTAACACGACCCCGACCGGTGGAGATGGTGTCGATGATGGGTGCCGAGGACTTACCCCTCCTCAACCGACTGCGCGCGGGCGACGCGACGGCCCGGCGCGAGCTCTTCGCGCGCTGCCAGACCAAGCTCCGGCCGTTCTTCCGGACCCGCGTGCGCCACGCCGACGAGGTGGACGACCTGGTCAGCGAGGTCGTCGTGCGCGCCCTGGAGGGCCTGCGCAACGGGCAGGAGCCGCGCGAGCTGGACGCGTGGCTGACCGGCATCGCCCACAACCTGCTCAAAGCCCACTACACCGACTCCTCGCGCCGCGACGACCGGGACGTCCCGGACCAGGCCGTGGACCCGGACACCGACGTCGAGGACCTGATGACCCGGGCCCGGGTCCTGGACGTCCTGCGCGGCGCGCTGTCCGGGGTGCCCGCCGGCCTGCGCCCGGTGATGGCCGCGCACATCCGGCTCACCGCCCAGCGCGGCCGGCTCGTCGTCGGTGCCGAGCTGGCCGAGGAGCTGGGCGTGCCGCGCGGCCAGGCCGACCGCCAGCTCCAACGCGCCCGCAAGGCCACCGAGAACGCCGTCACCTCCTACGTCATCGGGCACGTGGGCGCGTCGCGCTGTGCCCGACTGGCCGCCCTGGTGACCACCCCGTTCGACCCCAAGCAGTCCACGCTCGTGCTCGACCACGCGGCGGAGTGCTCGGTGTGCGGGGCGCGCCGGGTCGAGGCTCGGGACTGCGCGCGGTGGGCGCTGGGTCCGGGCCTGATCGGCGTGGCGCACGACGACGAACACCGGCGCACGGCGTTGGCGTTCTTCGGCCGGGGGACGGAGTTCGCGACCGCGCCGAGGTTCCTCGGGTCGTTGGGGTCGCGGGTGATGAGCCTGCCCGGGGTGGACGCCGCGGTCCGGGCGGCGCAGGAGAACCCGGCGCTGGTGCGGGTCGCGGCGGGCGGGATCGGGCTGGTCGCGGCGGCGGTGATCGCGGTGCTGGCGACCCAGCCGGAGGTGGGCGTGTCGGTGTCGCTGCCGACCACGCAGGTCACGGCACCGCCTTACGTGCCGACCTTGTCGACCGAGACGCCCCCGCAGGGCGCACAGCCCGTCATCGCGCTCAGCCCCACGCCGACCGCCACCTCCGCTCGCACCTCGGCCGCTCGCCCCGCTCCGACCTCGACCTCCGCTCCGGACGACCCACCCCCGGCGACCTCACCAACGCCCACCTCCACCTCCGCAACGCCTCCCACCTCGACCACGTCCATCGCCCCGCCGCCCCCACCACCGCCCGCGCCGAAGTGGGCTTATGCCCGGGTCGAGCCGTGGCGGTCGCCGATCGGGGAGGAGACCGAGCTGTCCGCCACCTGGCAGTGGGGCACGCCGCAGCCCGCCACCGTGACCCGGGAGGACACCGGCGTGTACCGGTTGCGGTTCCCGGGACAGGCGTCGGACACGTCGGTCGCGCACGCCACGGTGACCTTCTACGCCGTGGCCCGACCGGTCGGGTGCGTCGTGCGGGACAACCGGAGGTCGGGCGCGGACCAGGTCGTGGTGGTCGCGTGCGCCGAGGGCGGCACCCCCGCGGACACCCGCTTCAACGTCCTCGTCGCCGAACCCGCGCCCGGCACCACCGTGATCGGCCCCGACGCACCCGTCCGCCGGACCGGCGTCGGCACGTACGAGGTCGACCTGCCGAGCGAGGTCAGCGGGTACACGCAGGTCACGCCGTACGGGCCGGAGTTCGCGCGCTGCCAGTCCTCGGGTGTGCGGGGGCGGACTCTGCGCGTGCACTGCGACCGCGACACCCGGTGGGCCGCGACCCACGTCCAACGGGTCGCCCCGGCAGGCCAGGTGGGCGCGTACGCGCAGACCACCGGCGTCGCACCGGACCTGCGCATCGACCCGACGCGCTCCTACAACTCCACCGGCGGCGCGTTCACCCTGCACCGGTTGGGCGTCGGGCAGTACCGGGTGCTGGTCAAGGGCGTCGGGACGTGGGGCGGTACGGCGTTCTCGGGTGCGACCGAGTCCGGGTACTGCCACACGCAGTGGTGGCACACGTTCACCTACCCGTTGGGCGAGGTCTGGGTGGACGTGCAGTGCGTGGACGAGACGGGTGCGCTGGCGGACCGGAACTTCGGGATCGCCACCATCCGCCCGCCCTTCGCGGAGGACGAGCCGGTGGGGCCGCTCCAGCCCGCCGACCCCGGCCCGAGCCGTCCGGGCTGGGGCTACACGCAGGTCCACCAGTACACGACCCCGCTCGGCGTGCCCGCACAGCTCAACCCGAACCACCAGTGGTCGACGTGGGGCGGTTACCTGCCGGGCAACGACCACTGGTGGGCGCGCAAGGCGAGCATCGTGCGCACGGGGGTGGGCGAGTACACCGTCCGCATGCCCGGTCTGGCCAAGTCACCCGTGGCCCATGTGACCGCCCACTCGCAGAGCGGTGACGTGTGCGTGGTCCGCGACCAGCGGGTCGACGGCGAGGACGCCCTGGTCGGCGTGAACTGCCACACCGCCGTGGGAACACCGAAGAACACGGCTTTCCACGTCTACGTGGGCACCGGCCGGTTGGTGACCTCGGCGGACGCCACCCGGCTCGGCGTGGGCGAGTACGAGGTCGCCGCGACCGCCGGCCACGCCCAGCTCACCCCGACCGGCACCTTCGCCCGCTGCCGCCACACCGTGGGGACGACCATCCGCGTGTCGTGCGACCGGGACACGACGTGGCAGCTCAGCTACGTCACCGACACCGGCCTGCACGGAGATCCGGTCCCGTCCGGCTACCTCGCGGTGGGGCCGGCGGGGACGGTGGGGAATTCGTTCAGCACCACCGGCGAGGTGCCTTCGGTGGTCCGGACGGCCCCCGGCCGGTACACGGTGAAGTACACGACGCTGGGGTTCCAGACGCGGGTGTGGCCGACCGACACCGTGCAGGTCAGCGTGCTGGGCGACGAGGTGCGGACCTGCTCGGTGGCCGCCCTCAACGGCTACATGGCCCGGGGTGCGGTCGAGCTGGGCGTGTGGTGCTTCGACGCTGCGGGCCGACCCGCGGACTCCGCCTTCGCGCTGTCCTACCTGCGCCCACCCGACCGGTGACCCCGGCGGGGTGGGCGGCGGCGGGGGTCAGCCGTGGGTGGGGAAGCCGAGGTCGATGCCGTGTTGGCGGGGCCACCGGGCGGTGATGGCCTTGGCCCGCGTGTAGAAGCGCACGCCCTCCGCCCCGTGCACGTGCGTGTCGCCGAACAGCGAGTCCTTCCACCCGCCGAACGAGAAGTACGCCATCGGCACCGGGATGGGCACGTTGATCCCGACCATGCCCACGTGCACCCGCCGCTGGTATTCGCGCGCCGCCAGGCCGTCCCCGGTGTAGATCGCCGCGCCGTTGCCGTACGGGTTGGCGTTGACCAACTCCACCGCGTCCTCGAACGTCGGCACGCGCACGACACCCAGCACCGGCCCGAAGATCTCGTCCCGGTACACCGACATCTCCGGGGTCACGTGGTCGAACAGGGTCGGGGCCAGCCAGAAGCCGTTCGGGTGTCCGTCCGGCGCGTAGTCCCGGCCGTCCACCACCAGGGAAGCGCCTTCCGCGACGCCGGCGTCCACGTAGGACCGAACCCGGTCCCGGTGGACGCCCGTCACGAGAGGTCCCATCTGGGCGCGGGGGTCGGTGCCGGGCAGGGTGACCAGGGAACGGGTGCGTTCGGCGATCTTCTCCACCAGGGCGTCGCCGACATCCCCGACCGCCACCACCACGGAGATCGCCATGCACCGCTCGCCGGCACTGCCGTAGCCCGCCGACACGGCCGCGTCCGCCGCGACGTCCAGGTCGGCGTCCGGCAGCACCACCATGTGGTTCTTCGCGCCACCCAACGCCTGCACGCGCTTGCCGGCGGCGGTGCCACGCGCGTAGACGTGTCGGGCGATGGGGGTGGACCCGACGAACGACACCGCCGACACGTCGGGGTGGTCGAGCAGGGCGTTCACGGCCACCGCGTCCCCCTGGAGCACGGTGAGCACCCCGTCGGGCAGGCCGGCCTCCTGGAACAGCTCGGCCAACCGGACCGACGCGGACGGGTCGCGCTCGGACGGCTTCAGCACGAACGCGTTGCCGGCCGCGATCGCCACCGGGAACATCCACATCGGCACCATGACGGGGAAGTTGAACGGCGTGATGCCCGCGACCACGCCCAGCGGCTGGCGCAGCGAGTACGCGTCCACCCCGCGTGACACCTGCTCGGCGTGCTCGCCCTTGAGCAGGTGGGGGATGCCGCACGCGAACTCGACGACCTCCAGGCCCCGCTGCACCTCGCCGGCGGCGTCGGACAGCACCTTGCCGTGTTCGGCGGTGATCAGCGCGGCCAGTTCGTCGCGGTGGTCGTCCACGAGTTGGCGGAACTTGAACAGCACGCGGCTGCGCGTGGACAGCGAGGACTCGCCCCACGCCACCGAGGCCTTGAGCGCCGACTCCACGGCCGTGTCGACGTCGGCCTGGTCGGCCAGCACGACCCGACCGGATACCTCCCCGGTGGCCGGGTCGAACACGTCGGACGTGCGGGTGGCGACGCCGGTGGTGCGGGTGCCGTCGATCCAGTGGGGGATGGTGGTGCTCAACGGGGTCCTCCCGGGGCAGCGGTGGTGTTGCGGACGACCAGGGACGGGTGCAGCAGGTGCCGGACGGGCTCGGTGCGCTCCCCGCGCACGCGTTGCAGCAGCGCTTCGGCGGCCAGGCGGCCGAACTCGTTGCGCGGCTGGTCGATCGTGGTGAGCGAGACGTGTCGGAGGGCGGCCAGGGACGTGTTGTCGTAGCCGACGACGGACACGTCGTGCGGGACGCGGTACCCGGCGTCCTCCAGCGCCGAGATCGCGCCGACGGCGTTGAAGTCGTTGCAGCACACCAGGGCGGTGGGCATCTCGCCGTCGCGCAGCAGTTCCTGCACGGCCTTCGCGCCGGCGGCGTCGGTGTACTCGCTGGCGACCACGCGCGGGGGCAGGCCGTGCGCCTCCATCGCGGCGAGGTAGCCCCGGCGGCGGGGTGCGGACTGGGTGCCCTCACCGCCGTCGAGGTGGGCGATCCTGGTGTGCCCCAACGACACCAGGTGGTCGACGGCGAGCCCGATGCCGCGTTCGCCGTCGTCGTTGACGGTGTCCACAGTGGACAGGCGTGAGGACCGGGCGACCAGGACGACGGCGGTCTGGTCGGCCGCCGACTTGATCGCCGCCGAGGGCACCACCGGGGACAGCAGCGCGAGCCCGGCGGGCCGGAAGGACAGCAGGCTGTGCACCGCTCGACGTTCCCGGGCGGGACTGCGGCCACCGGTGTTGATGATCAGGTCGAAGCCCTGCTCGCTCGCCACCGCGTCGAGGCCGTCCACGACCTCCGCGAAGAACGCGTTGTGCAGGTCGGACACCATCACGCCGAGCACGTGGGACGTCCGGCTGGCCAGCGAGCGGGCCATCGCGTGCGGCGAGTACCCGAGCTCCTCGGCGGCCTTGAGGACCGCGTTGCGCCGCTGCTCGCTCACTTTGGGTGATCCCCGCATCACCAGTGACACCAGCGCGCGGGACACCCCCGCACGCGCGGCGACGTCCTCCATGGTGGGCCGGACCACGGGCACCTCCCTCGCGAGTCGCGAAACTCGCCCTTGACTTCGGTGTGACGGAGGCTACAGCATTAGAGCGCTCCAACCAATAGAGCGCTCTAACGACAAGCCCCTCCTACCAGGACGGAGACCTCCGGATGCGGATCGGAGTTGCCGGAGTCGGCCGGATCGGCACCATGCACGCCACCAACCTGGCCGGCCTGGAACAGGTGGACGAGGTGCTGCTGTTCGACCCGGTGCCGGGCCGCGCCGCCCAGGCGTCGGCCGGCCTGCCGGGGACCAAGAGCGTGGACGACCTGGCCGACCTGCTCACGGCCTGTGACGGCGTGCTGCTCGCCACGCCCACCACCACCCACCCGGCGCTGCTGCGCGAAGCGGTCGCGGCGGGCGTGCCGACGCTGTGCGAGAAGCCCATCGCCGCCGACCTGGACGAGATGTCCGCCCTGGTCGCGGACGTCGAGAAGTCCGGCGTCGAGGTGCTCGTCGGCTTCCAGCGCCGGTTCGACCCCGCCGTGGCCGAGCTGCACCGCCGCCTCCGCGCCGGCGAGGTGGGCGAGGTCTACCTGGTGCGCGCGATCGGCAACGACGCCAACCCACCCGACTTCTCCTACCTGCCGCACTCCGGCGGCATCTTCCGCGACCTGCTCATCCACGACCTGGACGCGGTGCCGTGGCTGGTCGGACAGCCCGTCGTGGAGGTGTACGCGTCCGGGTCGGTGCTGGTCGACCAGGCCTTCGCCGACGCCGACGACGTGGACAACGCCGTCGTGCTGCTGAAGTTCGCGGGCGGCGCCCACGCCACCCTGGCCGGCGGCCGGCACGACCCGCTGGGCTACGACCACCGCATCGAGGTGCTCGGCAGCAAGGACTCCCTGGCCGTCGGCCTCGACCCGCGCACGCCGCTGACCTCGCTGGAACCCGACGGCCCCCGCGCGCACGACGCCTACCCCGGCTTCGCGGAGCGCTTCCACCGCGCCTACCTCAACGAGATGGCGGTGTTCGTGGACGTGGTGGCGGGCAGGGTGGCGAACCCGTCGCCGGCGCGGGAGAGTCTGATCAGCCTCCAGCTCGCCGAGGCCTGCGAGCAGTCGCGGCGGTCTGGTGCCCCGGTCCGCATCCAGGCGGAGGTGACGGCATGAAGATCGCCGGAGCGCCCATCTCGTGGGGCGTCTGCGAGGTCCCGGGCTGGGGCCGCGTCCTGGACCCGGCTCAAGTCCTCGGCGAGATGTCGTCCCTGGGCCTGAAGGCCACCGAACTCGGGCCTCCTGACTACTTGCCGTCCGACCCGGATGAGTTGAAGAAGCTGCTCGGCGAAAATGACCTCCAGCTCGTCGGTGGGTTCCTCGCGGTCACGTTGCACACCGATGTCGAGTCCACACTGGCCGAAGCCGACCGGGTCGCCCGGCTGCTGGCCGCCGCCGGGGCGGACGTGCTGGTGCTGGCCGCCGCCACCGGGCTGGACGGCTACGACGAGCGGCCCGAGCTCACCGACGACGAGTGGCGGACGTTGGTCGCCACCGCCGCCCGCATCCGGGACACCGCCGCCGGCTACGGCCTGCGAACCGTGCTGCACCCGCACGTGGGCACGCACGTCGAGCGGACCGCCGAGGTCGAGCGGTTCCTCGCGGACTCCGACCTGCCGCTCTGCCTGGACACCGGTCACCTGCTCATCGGTGGCACGGACCCGGTCGAGCTGGCCCGCCGCCACCCGGAGCGGATCGGGCACGTGCACCTGAAGGACGTGCGGGCCGACATCGCGGCGACCGTGCGCGACGGGCAGACCGGCTACATGGCCGCGGTCCAGCAGCGGATGTACGTGCCGCTGGGCGACGGCGACGTGGACGTCCGGGCGCTGGTGGAGCTCCTGCGGGACAAGGGGTACACCGGCTGGCTCGTCCTGGAGCAGGACACCGCGCTGTCGGACGCAGACCCCGTCGACACCCCAGTGCACGACACCGCGCGCAGCCTCGCGCACCTCACCCAGTTCACCGGTTGACCAACCCCAGCGAGGAGAGACGATGACGTCCGTTCCCCGTTCACACAGGGCGAAGAAGGTCTTGCGCGCGGGCCTCGCGGCAGCGGGCATCGTGCTGCTGGCCGCGTGCAGCGGTCCCGGCGCGTCGAACCAGAACGAGAACAAGGAGAACACGGGCGCCGCCCAGCCGGGCGGTGACCTGCGGGTCGCGGTGATCTCGCACGGCACGGCGGGCGACGCGTTCTGGAACGTCGTGAAGAACGGCGCGACCGACGCGGGCAAGCAGCTCGGCGTGACCGTCGACTACAACTCCGACGGCGACCCCGGCCGGCAGGCCACGCTGATCGACAACGCGGTGTCCCAGAAGGTCGGCGGCATCGTGGTGTCGATGGCCAACCCGGACGCCCTGAAGTCCTCGATCGAGAGCGCCGTCAAGGCGGGCATCCCGGTCATCACCATCAACTCCGGCGGCGACAAGAGCGCGTCGTTCGGCGCGCTGGCGCACGTCGGCCAGGAGGAGAGCGTCGCGGGCGAGGAAGCCGGCCGCAAGCTCAAGGCCGCGGGCAAGACCAAGCTGCTGTGCGTGATCCACGAGGCCGGCAACGTGGGCCTCAACCAGCGCTGCGACGGCGCCCGCGCGGGCTTCGGCGGCACGGTCACCAACCTCCAGGTCGACATCAACAACCCGACCGACGTGGAGTCCCGCATCAAGGGCGCGCTCCAGACCGACCCGTCCGTGGACGCGGTGCTGGCGCTGAACCCGCAGGTCGCGGTCAGCTCGGTGAGCGCGGCGAAGGGCGCCTCCTCCAAGGCGGCCGTGGCGACGTTCGACCTGAACGCCGACGTGACGGAGGCGATCAAGTCCGGTGACGTGCTGTTCGCGGTCGACCAGCAGCAGTACGAGCAGGGTTACCTGCCGATCGTGATGCTGAAGCTGTACCGGGACAACGCCAACACCGTCGGCGGCGGCAAGCCGGTGTTCACCGGGCCGGGCTTCGTGGACAAGTCCAACGTGGACAAGGTCGCCGAGTACGCCAAGCGCGGGACCAGGTAGGGGGCTGGGGATGGCTGTGGCTGCGGAAGCACCACCCGTGGACGAACGGCTCGGGTCACCGCGTCTGCTCGACCGGCTCGTCGTGCGGCCCGAGATCGGCGCACTGCTCGGCGCGTTGCTGGTGTTCGTGTTCTTCTCGGTGGTCACCGAGCAGTTCCTGAGCCCCGGTGGCGTGGCGACCTGGCTGGACGACGCGTCCACGCTGGGCATCGCGGCGGTGGCGGTGGCCCTGCTCATGATCGGCGGCGAGTTCGACCTGTCCGCCGGCGTGATGACCGCGTCCACCGCGCTGGTCACGGCCATCCTCTCCACCCGCCTGGGCTGGAACGTCTGGATCGCGCTGCTCGCGTCGCTGGCGTTCGCGCTGGCCGTGGGCGCGTTCAACGGGTGGCTGGTGATGCGGACCGGCCTGCCCAGCTTCATCGTCACGCTCGGCACGTTCCTGGGCCTCCAGGGCATCAACCTGGGCGTGACCCGCCTGGTCACCGGCACCGTGCAGGTGTCGGGCATGCGCGGCGCCGAGGGCTACGAGTCGGCGGGCTACCTGTTCGCCTCCACGTTCGACATCGGCGGCACGTCGTTCCGGGTGTCGATCCTGTGGTGGGTCCTGGTGACGGTGGTGGCGTCGCTGGTGCTGGTGCGGACCCGGTTCGGCAACTGGATCTTCGCGGTCGGCGGGGCGGCCCAGGCCTCCCGCGCGGTCGGGGTGCCGGTGGTGCGCACGAAGGTGCTGCTGTTCATGACCACCGCGGGCGCGGCGTGGCTGGTGGGGTCGATCAACATCCTGCGGTTCACCAGCGTGCAGGCCAACCAGGGCATCACGCTGGAGTTCCAGTTCATCATCGCGGCCGTCATCGGCGGGTGCCTGCTGACCGGCGGGTTCGGGTCGGCGGTGGGCGCGGCGATCGGCGCGCTGATCTTCGGCATGGCCCGGCAGGGCATCGTCTACGCCAACTGGAACAGCGACTGGTTCCAGCTGTTCCTCGGCGTGATGCTGCTGGCCGCCGTGCTGGTCAACAACGCCCTGCGGCGGCGGGCGGAGAGGGTGCGGCGATGACGCCACTCATCGAGGTGAAGGACATCGGCAAGACCTACGGCAGTGTCATCGCACTGCGGGACGTCTCGGCCGTGGTCAACGCGGGCGAGGTGACCTGCGTGCTGGGCGACAACGGCGCGGGCAAGTCCACGCTGATCAAGGTCCTGGCGGGCGTGCACCGGCACGACCAGGGGCAGTTCCTGGTGGAGGGCGAGGAGATCGCCTTCTCGTCGCCGCGCGAGGCGCTCGACCGGGGCATCGCGACCGTGTACCAGGACCTGGCCGTGGTGCCGCTGATGTCGGTGTGGCGCAACTTCTTCCTCGGTTCGGAGCCGACGGTCGGGTTCGGGCCGTTCAAGTTCCTCGACCGCAGGAAGGGCCGGGAGATCACCCGCACCGCGCTGGCCGAGATGGGCATCGACCTGCGGGACGTCGAGCAGCCCGTGGGCACGCTGTCCGGCGGCGAGCGGCAGTGCGTGGCGATCGCGCGAGCCGTGCACTTCGGGGCCAAGGTGCTGATCCTGGACGAGCCGACCGCCGCGCTGGGCGTGAAGCAGGCCGGGGTGGTGCTCAAGTACGTGGCGCAGGCCCGCGACCGGGGGCTGGGGGTCGTGCTGATCACCCACAACCCGCACCACGCCTACCCGGTGGGCGACCGGTTCCTGCTGCTCAAGCGAGGTCGGGCGCTGGGCTGCTACGAGAAGTCCGAGATCAGCCTGGAGGAGTTGACCCGGCAGATGGCGGGCGGCGCGGAGCTGGAGGCGCTGGCGCACGAGCTGCGGGGCGTCGCCGGATGACCGTCGAGGTGTTGACGGTGGGCCGGGTCGGGGTGGACCTGTACCCGGAGCAGAGCGGCGTGCCGCTGGCCGGCGTGCGGACGTTCGCGAAGTCGCTGGGCGGCACGGCGACCAACGTGGCGGTCGCCGCCGCCCGGCTCGGCCGGTCCTCGGCGGTGCTGACGAAGGTCGGCCCGGACGGGTTCGGGCCGTACGTGCGCCAGGCGCTGGAGGGGTTCGGGGTGTCGTCGGCGCACGTCGGCACGGCTCCCGGGCTCCAGACCCCGGTCGTGTTCTGCGCGTTGGACCCGCCCGAGGACCCGCCGCTGCTGTTCTACCGGTCGCCGATCGCGCCCGACCTCACGCTGGAGGAGGCGGACGTGCCGTGGGACCTCGTCGCGGACGTGCCGCTGCTGTGGGTGACCGGCACGGGCGTGTGCGCCGAACCGGCGCGCACCACCCAGCTCAAGCTGCTGGAACACCGCGGCCGGCGCGCGCACACCGTGCTGGACCTCGACTACCGGCCGATGTTCTGGCCGGACGTGGACACCGCCCGCCGCGAGATCGGCCGGCTGCTGGACCACGTGACGGTCGCCGTGGGCAACCGCGCGGAGGTCGAGGTGGCCGTGGGCACCGCCGACCCGGACGAGGCCGCCGACCGCCTGCTGGCCCGCGGCCTGGACCTGGCCCTGGTCAAGAAGGGCGCGGAGGGCGTGCTGGTCGCCACCCCCGAGGGCCGCTGGACCGTCCCACCGCACCCGGTGGACGTGGTGTGCGGCCTGGGCGCGGGTGACGCGTTCGGCGGGGCGCTGGTCCACGGCCTGCTGTCCGGCTGGGACCCGGTCCGCACCGCCCGCTACGCCAACGTGGCCGGCGCGCTGGTCGCGTCCCGCCTGGCCTGCGCCGACGCCATGCCCACCCCGGACGAGATCGAGGCACACCTGTGATCACCGACGAGCAGTGGCGGCACCTGCTGGACACCCGGGCCACCGACCCCGGTGCCGTGCGCCGGGCCTACCTCGCCCGCCGCCGGCGCGACCGGCTGCTGTCCGACCGGGGCACGCTGTTCCTGGTCGCGGCCGACCACCCGGCGCGCGGCGCGCTGGGCGTCGGCGCGGACCCGCTCGCGATGGCCGACCGCCGCTCCCTGCTGGACCGGCTGCTGACCGCGTTGGCCAACCCGGCGGTGGACGGCGTCCTGGGCACCCCGGACGTCATCGAGGAACTCCTGCTGCTCGACGGCCTGCACGACAAGGTCGTCATCGGCTCGATGAACCGGGGCGGCCTGGCCGGCGCGGACTGGGAGATCGACGACCGGTTCACCGCCTACGACCCGACCGCCATCGCCGCGTGCGGCCTGGACGGCGGCAAGATGCTGCTGCGCCTGGTCGACTCCGACCCCGGCACCGTGCCGACGCTGGAGAGCTGCGCCGCCGCCGTGTCCGCGCTGGCCGAGCGCGGCCTGATGGCGATGGTGGAACCGCTGCCCTACGAGCGGGACGCAGAAGGCCGCCTGGTGCTGCGCAAGGACGCCGCCGCCCTGGCCCGCGCGGGCAGCGTGGCGGCCGGTCTGGGCGTGACCTCGGCGTACACCTGGCTCAAGCTGCCCGCCTCGCCGGACGAGGTGCTGGACGCGACCACCCTGCCCGCGCTGGTGCTGGGCGGGGTGCCCTCGGCCCGGCCGGAGGACGACCTGGCGTCGTGGGGCCGGTCCCTGCGCCACCCGACCGTGCGGGGCCTGGTCATCGGACGCGCCCTGCTCTACCCGCCGGACGGTGACGTGGCCGGCGCGGTCGAAGCCGCCGCCGAAGTGCTCCGCACCGCGTCGCGCACGGGGGTGAACGCGTGAACCTCCACCGGCCCCTGGGCACGCTCTCGGACGGCGAGAACGCGGTCGAACTGCACCCCGAGGACGCCGGCTGGGCGTACACGGGCTTGCGCGTGCTGCTCCTGCACCCCGGCCAGTCGCGGACGATCGACACCGGCGAGTTCGAGGCGTTCGTGCTGCCGCTGTCCGGCGGCTGCGCGGTCGAGGTCGACGGGGAGCGCTTCGAGCTGGCCGGCCGGGACTCGGTCTTCACCCGGGTCACCGACTTCGCCTACGTACCGCGGGACGCCACTGTCGTTTTGTCGACAAAGGACGGTGTCGAGGTGGCGCTCCCCATGGCCCGCGCCGAACGCAGGCTCGCACCGAAGTACGGCCCGGCGGAGGACGTGCCGGTCGAGGTCCGGGGCGCGGGCAGCGCCACCCGGCAGGTCACGAACTTCGGCGTCCCCGGCGTGTGGGACCACGCCGACAAGCTCATCGCGTGCGAGCTGATCACCCCGGACGGCAACTGGTCGTCCTACCCGCCGCACAAGCACGACGACACGTGCGAGGTGGTCAACGAGGAGATCTACTACTTCCGGGTCGCCGGTCGCGACGGGGT
Source organism: Saccharothrix variisporea (assembly GCF_003634995.1). GTDB lineage: Bacteria > Actinomycetota > Actinomycetes > Mycobacteriales > Pseudonocardiaceae > Actinosynnema > Actinosynnema variisporeum. Next base: position 5,575,606 of record NZ_RBXR01000001.1, read on the forward strand.
GACGCCGTCCCGCGACGGCTTCGGCTTCCACCGCACCTACACCGACGACGGCACCATCGACGAGGACGTGACCGTCCGCGACGGCGACGTCTTCCTCATCCCGCGCGGCTACCACGGCCCGTGCGTCGCCGCCCCCGGCTACCCGCTGTACTACCTGAACGTCCTGGCCGGCCCCGGAGCCGACCGCTCGATGGCGTTCTGCGACGACCCCGCCCACACGTGGGTCCGCGACAGCTGGCGCACCCAGCCGCTCGACCCGCGCTGCCCGGTCACCACCGCCGAAGGACGGACGGCATGAACCTCACCACGGCCCAGGCCCTGGTCCGCTGGCTGCTCGCCCAGCACACCGAACTCCTCGACGGGTCCACCGCGCCGCTGTTCCCGGGCGTGTTCGCGATCTTCGGCCACGGCAACGTCCTCGGCCTCGGCAACGCCCTCGAAGAGCACCGGGACGAGCTGCCGGTCTGGCGCGGCCACAACGAGCAGGGCATGGCGCTGGCCGCCGTGGGCATCGGCAAGGCCACCCACCGCCGCCAGGTCGGGGTCGCCACCTCGTCCATCGGTCCGGGTGCGCTCAACATGGTCACCGCCGCCGGCGTCGCCCACGCCAACCGCCTGCCGCTGCTCCTGCTGCCCGGCGACACCTTCACCAGCCGCGCCCCCGACCCGGTGCTCCAGCAGGTCGAGCACTTCGGCGACCCCACCACCACGGTCAACGACGCCTTCCGCGCGGTCAGCCGGTACTTCGACCGGATCACCCGGCCCGAGCAGCTCCTGGCCACGCTGCCGCAGGTCGCGCGGGTGCTGACCGACCCGGCCGACTGCGGCCCCGTGGTGCTCGCGCTGCCGCAGGACGTGCAGGCGGAGGCCTACGACTTCCCGGACGCCCTGTTCGCCCCCGTCGTGCACCGGCCGCAGCGCCAGCGCCCCGACCTGCGGGCCCTGACCGCCGCGGCCGACGCCGTCCGCACCTCCCGCCGGCCGCTGCTCGTGCTGGGTGGCGGCGTGCGGTACTCGGGCGCGGCCGGGCGGGCGCTGCGGTTCGCCGAGCAGCACGGCGTGCCGGTCGTGGAGACCACCGCCGGGCGCACCCTCGTCCCGCACGACCACCCACTGCACGCCGGACCGCTCGGGATCACCGGCTCGAGCAGCGCGAACGTCTTGGCGGCCGAGGCGGACCTGGTGCTCGCCGTCGGGACGCGGCTCCAGGACTTCACCACGGCGTCGTGGACGGTGTTCGCGCCCGACGCCCGCCTGGTGTCCCTCAACGCCGCCCGGTTCGACGCGGTCAAGCACGGCGGCCTGGCCGTGGTCGCCGACGCCGACGAGGCGCTGCGCGAGCTGACCGACCTGCTCGGCACCTGGCGCGCCGATCCGACGTGGTCCGACCGGGCGTCCCTCGAACGTGGCCGCTGGGACGCCCACGTCGACGGTCTCCGGGCTGTCTCGGTCGGTCTGCCGACGTACGCGCAGGTCGTCGGCGTGGTGAACGCGGCCAGCGGCCCCGAGGACTACGTCATGACCGCGTCCGGCGGCCTGCCCGGCGAGCTGATCGGCGGCTGGCGGGCGGTCGGCGAGGCCACCATGGACGTCGAGTACGGGTTCTCGTGCATGGGCTACGAGCTGGCGGGCGCGTGGGGCGCGGCCATCGCCCGGGAGGAGGGCGTGGTCACCACACTGGTGGGTGACGGCTCGTACCTGATGCTCAACTCCGAGCTGTTCTCCGCCGCGTTCGCCGGGCACGGGTTCGTGGCCGTGGTGTGCGACAACGACGGCTACGCGGTGATCCACCGCCTCCAGACCGGCCAGGGCGGGGAGGGCTTCAACAACCTCTACGACGACGTCCGCACCCGGCGCGCCAAGCCCCCGCGCACCGACTTCGCGGCCCACGCGGCGGCGATGGGCTGCGCGGTGTTCCCGGTCGACGGCCTGGCCGACCTGCCCGAGGCCTACCGCGCGGCCCGCGAGGCGGCGCGCACGGAGCAGCGGCCGGCGGTGGTCGTCCTGCGCACCCACCCGTCGTCGTGGACGGAGGCGGGGGCGTGGTGGGAGGTCGGCGTGCCCGAGGTCTCCCACCGCCCGCAGATCGCCGCCGCCCACGCGGACGTGGCCGCCGGCAAGGAACACCAGGTCCGGTACCTGGGTTCCTGACCCGGTCAGCTGGTGCCGAAGTGGGAGCCGCGCTGGTCGTTGTTGTGGAAGTTCTGGATCACGTCCGCGCGCTGCCAGGTCGGCACGTGCGCGTCGCGACCCGCCTGGATGACCGTCGACCCGCCGGTGGCCACCGCGTTCTGGTTCACCGAGCCCGGGTGCCCCGGCTCCACCGGCAGCGCCACGGCGGGCGGCTCGGCGGCTTGCGGGTCGGCTGAGGCTGGGGCGTCGGCGTCGTCGGCGGCTTCGACGGGCCCCAGGTCCAGGGCGTGGACGTCGCCGTTCGGGATCCACATCCACCCGTGGCCGGTGAAGGTCTTCTCCCGCACCTCGATCCGCCGGAAGTCCGTCGCGCGCAGTGTCGTGTGGCCGGGCAGGATCGACGTCGAATACACGATCTCGGACAGCACGACGACCAAGTCGGCGTCGGGAAACCGGTCGAGCGCGAGGTGTGCCGCCTTGCTGTTCAGCAAACGCGAAACGAGTACGGAATCCTGTCCCGGGAATCCGTTCGCGCCGTCCACCACAGCGCCGTGGTGGATCGCGAGGCGCAGTCGGGCGCGTGCTTCCGGGACGCGGTAGCGGTTGGCGGCGGCCAGTTCGGAGTTCAGCGCGCGCACGTACTGGTCGACGACCTTGAGCTCGGGCGTGTCGGAGGGCAGGACGGCCCACTCCTCGTCGCCCTTGGGCTGGCGGACCCAGGTCGAGCGGTCCAGGCCGGCGGCGGCGCCCGCCTTGTCCAGGGTCCGGACCAGCAGGTCCTGGAGGTCGCGCTGCAGCTGGTCGTCGGCCGCGCCGTAGCGGCGCAGGTCACAGCAGACCAGCAGGCTGCGCCGGAAAGAGGCATGACTCATGGGGGCTTCGGCCTTTCGACGTCGGTGCGGGTTCACGGGGCTCGCGAAGAGTCACTGTGGACGAACGCACCGCAGCAAATACCGCATTTCTGCGGACTCGGCCTCAGATCCCCGCGAATCTCCGCAAGTTCTCGAGGTCGGGCACCAGCACGTCGCGCCGCAGGTGGCTCACCACCACCCCCGCCTTGCGCAGGTCGCTGAACGCCTTCTCCGCCGTTCGGGGCTTCATCCCGGCGATGGAGGCCAACTCGACCTTGGTCAGCGGAATTCCGAGGGTCCAGCCGTGCACCTCTTCCCGGCCGTAGGTCTGCACCAATTCGACGAGCACCCGGGCCACCCGTTCGGCGGCCGGGTGGGACAGGAAATCGCGGCGGCGCTGGTTGGCCCAGCGCAACCGGTCGTTGATCATCCCGATCAATTCCACGAACACGTCGTTGCGGCGGTGCAGGAAGCTCATCAGCTCACCGCTGGTGATCAGCTTGGCCACCACGTCACCGCACGTCACGACCGTGGCCGAGCGCGGCTTCTGGTCCAGCGCGGCCATCTCGCCCACCAGGTCGCCCGCGACGCGGATGGCCAGCAGGGCGGTGTCGCCGGTCTCGTCGGTGGTCTGCACCTTCACCACGCCTTCGAGCAGCAGGAGGACATGAGTGTCCTTCGCGTCCTGTTCGATGACGTCCCGGTCGGCCGTGTACCGCACGACCGTGCCGATGTTCAACAGCTCTTGTCGGGTGTTGTCGCGGAGGCGACCCAGCAGGCTGTTGCTGGGCCACACGGGATCCGATGGCGTCAAGGTAGGCATGGGCAGCATGTGGATCCTGTTACTGTCGTGACGGCGGGAACTGGAATTCACCTGCCGACCGAAGTGGGGCGGCAAGTGATGGTCTCCCCGAACGTGCTGCGGACAGTACACCCGAATGGGCGTAACTGGCCCTGTCTTGTACCGCGTTTCGCGCGCCGAACCCCCATTCAAGATCACGTGCTAATGCACGCGCAATACCGAATCGAATGGAATGTGGCTGCTCCCGTGCGGTGGGCGGGCGATCACGCGGGGAACAACGCGTCCGATCCGGGACCTTGGACCCGTCGTGGGGTCCGAAAGACCCGTCGTCACACCGGAACCACCCGAGGAGACGCAGGTGAGTGCGCTGTTCAGCCCCATGACCCTCCGCTCGGTCACCCTCCCGGACCGGATCGCCGTCAGCCCGGTGCGCCAGTACTCCGCTCGGGGCGGGCTGCCCGACGAGCGGCACCTGGTACACCTCGGCTCGCGTGCGGTCGGTGGCGCGGGACTGGTGTTGTCCGAGGCTACCGCTGTGTCACCGGTCGGCTGGATCTCACCCGCGGACACCGGGTCGTGGAGCGAGGCGCACGTGGGGGCGTGGCGGCGCAAGGCGTCCACCTGACCCGCCGTTGGACCCGCGGCACGGTGGCGTGTCCGACGAGGAGGGCGGGTGGGCGGTCGTGGACAGCGTCGTGCCGACCCGGCACTTCGCTGGGGCGGGCGCGGACCTGGTCGACGTGACCCGAGATACCGCTGGGTCCCGGCTACCGGGGTGCCGTTCGCCGAAGCGGTCCGGAGCAAGGCCGGAGTGCCCGTCGGGACCGTCGGTGGAGATCACCGACGCCCGGCAGGCGGAGGCCGTGCTCGCCGACGGTGCGGCCGACCTGGTGCCGCTCGGGCGGGAGCTGCTGCGCGACCCGTACCGGCCGCTGCGCGCAGCCACCGAACCGGGGGTGCAGGTCACTTCCGCCGAGGCAGTGCGCCAGGGCGTTCTAGGGGCCCGCGTCAAAGGTCGGGCTGCCGGCGGAACCGGCAGCCCAACCTTCGAGCGGGTGTGGATGCGTCAGCGACGGTAGTCGTCGTAATCGTCGTCCGACGGGTCGTCGAACGGCTCATCGCTCCGACGGTGCCCGTTGTCGGCATTGCTGCCGCCGGAAAGCTCGCGTTGCAAGGCCTCGAAGTCGGTGTTGTGAGAGCTGTACTTCAGCTCCCGCGCCACCTTCGTCTGCTTGGCCTTCGCTCGGCCGCGCCCCATGGCTCGACCCCCTCGCACAGGGACGGGGGCGGCCGGGGGAACGGCGGCCCCACTCGTCTCGACAACTAGTTCCTGGTAACTACCGTACCGTGTCGAAGGGGTTCCCCGCGACGCGGTAGGCGTGAGACGTGCCGCCAAATCTCCGCGTGGGAGGATGCGCGGGTGCCACGACCGTTCGTCGCCTACCTCAGGGTGTACGAACCGCTGTCGGCTCTTGACGCACCGTTGGCCGACCAGGTGCGGAAAGCCCTGGAAGCGGGGCCGTTGAGCCGGGCGGACGCCGGACACCGCGAACGCGAGCTGTGGCTCCGGTCACAACTGGCCCGACCGCCCCGGCTGCTGCCCGGCGAGCGCTCGGACGGCAGGGTCTCCCCCGACGCGCCCTTCGACGTCATGACCATCAGCCCCGCCGAGGTCCCCGGCGAGGTCGGCCCCGGTCCGCTGGTGTGCCCGCTGGACCTCCGGGCCCGGTCGGCGGCGGCGTTGGTGGGCTTCCTGGCCACCTCCACGCCGGTCCTCCAGGAGGCCGCGCTGTCCGTGCCGCCGGAGGCCATCAGGTCCCGGGCGTCGGCCGTGATGGCGGAGCTGACCCGGGGCGCGGTCCACGTGATCTCCACGACCTGGACCGTCCCCCTGCCGTGGTTCGCGCTGGTCGACCCCGACGCGCGCCGGGTCGTGCTCGCCCCGCGCGACGACCCCGAGCGCCAGGTGTCCTGGCGGGCCGCGATGCCCGACGCCCGGCGGCGGGTCGCTCGGGCGCACAAGGTCGTGTCGGACACCCTGGGCGACGGCGGCCCGGCGAAGGTGCTCGCCGACACCGCCCGCTGGCTGGACCACTTCGCCCCGGACTCGGCGGTCGAGCTGGACTACGGCGGCCTGGTGCAGCTCATGGACGACAAGGAGCTGTTGGAGGACACCTCCGCGCAGGACGTCAACGCGATCGTGGACGCCCTGGAGTCCGGGGACGCCGAAGAGGTGGCCTTGCGCTACGAGCAGCTCCGCGACTTCTGGGGCGAGTTCTCCCGCCGGGAACGCCACGGCTGATCAGCCAGGAGCGCGCGGGCCGCGGTGGCGGCCAGGGCGGCGACGAGCAGGGCCGCCGGCCAGCCGAGGGTGGCGGCCAGCCAGCTCGCCACCGGCGGGGTGAGGGTGGCGCTGAGGTAGTTCGCCGAGTTCTGCATGCCCAGGGCGGTGCCGCTGCTGCCCTCCGGCGCCATCTCGGCCGCCGCCGTCACCGCCAGGCCGTTCCAGCACAGCGCCAGGGCCGCCGTGGGCAGCAGCGCCGCCACCAGCAGCCACACGGGCGCCCGGTCCAGCACCGCCGTCAGCGCGAACCCCACCGCGACCAGCACGCTGATCACCTTCAGCGGACCCGTCCGGCTGCGCACCCGGTCCGACCACACGCCCACCGCCAGCCGCCCGAACCCGCCGACGACCTGGGCCACGGCGAACAGCCCCGCCGCCACCCCGACCGCCAGGCCCCGGTGGTCGTGCAGCAGTTCGACCATCAGCGCGGCGGCGGTGAACTGCGGGACCACCAGCAGCCCGCTCGCCGTGCTCAGCCGCAGCAGGGCCCGGTCGCGCAGCACCACCCCGTGGCCGTGGGACGACCGCACCGCCCCCGGTGGCTCGCGCACCAGCAGCGCGATCAGGACCGCCACGAACCCGGTGAACCCGGCCAACGCCAGGAACGCCGCCGGCACGCCCGCCCGGACCGCCACCACCGGCAGCACGGCGGCGGTCAGCGCGGCACCGAGGGGAGTGGCGGTCTGCCGGATGCCCATCGCCAGCCCGCGCGAGCCGGACGGGAACCACGTCATCACGGCCCGGCCGCTCGCGGCGTTCACGCTCGCCCCGAACAACCCCACCCCGACCAGCGCGAACCCGGCCACGACGGGGCCGTCCACGGCCGCGAGCGCCAGGCACAGCGCCGCGCCGACGCCGCCCAGGGTCATCACCAGGCGCTCGCCGTGCCGGTCGGCCGCCGCGCCCCACGCGACCAGGGTCAGCATCGTGCCCAGGTTGACCGCGCCGAGCAGCAGGCCGACCTGGGGCAGGGTGAGGTCGAAGTGGGCGCGCAGGGCGGGGCTGATGGCCGGGAGGCCGAGGAACACGGCCGCGTTCGTGCCTTGTGCCAGTGCGCCGACAGCCAGAACCACCCAGCGGTACCCCATACGGGCACGCTAGGCGTGTGTGCTCACATTCCGGGAGTGTGATCCCAGATGGCGAGATCAGTCCTTGGTGCGCCCCGGGTTCGTCGGCCACCCGCGCTCGGCCGCCAGCAGCTCGTCCACCGACGCGCTCCCGCTCTGGTACCGGCCCGCGATCTCGGCGTTGAGCCGGTCCACCACGACCTGCACCTCGCGGCGGCGCGTGGAGACCGACGCCTCCTCGTTGACGAACGTCCGCAGCGCGAGGTCCAGCTTGTCGTCCGAGAGCGCCGAGACGTCCGACAGGTCCACGTCCGAGACCAGCGCCTCGACGTGCCGCCGGTGCGCCTCCGCCCGGGAGGGCTCCTGCGTCTGGTAGCGGCCCAGCCCGGTCGCCGGTCCCACCGCGTTGGACGCGAGGATCGTCGCCAGCTGGTCCACCACCGCCGAACCGCCGGAGGTCCGCCGCGCCTGCTCGGCCCGCACGATGTCGATCCGCGCGTGCAGCAGCCGCCGCAGGTACGACAGGTCGGTCTCCTCCTGAGCCGCCTCGTCACGCAGGGCGCGCACGTCGGCGAGCGGGAGCCGCTCGATCCCCTCGGTGTAGCCGGGGGCGAGCACCCGGTCGATCCGCCGGCGCCCGCCAGGACGCACCTCGATCACGTACTCATCCTGAGGTAGTTCCTGCCCACCCGCCAACACAAACCTGCTTCCAAAGTTGTCTCAAACCTGTACCGGACTGCGCACGCCGAGTAGTTCCCGCGCCTCGGTCGGCGACAGCGGCGGCCGCTGCGCGATCTTCGCCAGCCCCGCCGCGCGGGCCACGAGCTGCGCGTTGTCCCGCACCGGCTGCCCCTTGGCGTAGGAGATGGTGTCTTCCATGCCCACGCGCAGGTGACCGCCCGCGCTCAACGCGGCCAGCATCACCGGCAGTGACGTGCGCCCGATCCCGGTCGCCGAGAACGACGCCCCCTCGGGCAGCAGGCGCAGTGCGGCGACCAGCGTCTCCACGTCACCCGGCATACCGCCGGGCACGCCCATGACCAGGTCGACGTGCACCTTGCCGCCCGCGGGCAGGCCGTGCTTGTCCAGCAGCCGGTGCAGGGACGCGAGCTGGCCGAGGTCGAAGATCTCGTACTCCGGCACGATCCCGCGTTCCTGCATGGTCTTGTGCAGCGCGACGACGAACTCCCACCGGTTCAGGAAGACGTCCTCGCCGAAGTTCACCGTCCCCATCGTGCAGGACGCCGAGTCGGGCAGCGCGTCCAGCACCCGCAGCCGGTCCGACTCCGGGTCGGTCACCGCGCCGCCGGTGGACAGCTGCACGATCAACGACGTCCGCTCCCGCAGGGCCGCGACGGTGTCCTTGAGCAGCCCGAGGTCCAGCGTCGGACGGGTGTCCGCGCCCCGGATGTGGACGTGCACCATCGCCGCGCCGACCTGCTCGCAGGCCTCGGCGGTGGCGACGAGCTCGTCCAGGGTGACGGGCAGCTGGGGGACGTCGGCCTTCGCGTGCTCGGCCCCGGTGGGGGCGACGGTGAGCAGCGTGCCGTGTGAACCGGGTCGCGACATGTCTGGATCCTGGCACACAACGCCCCCGCTGGACCCCTTCTAACGTCCCAGGTTTCGAGCCGCTTCCCGGCCCAAGCCGGGGGTGTCCGGGGGGACGGAATCCGGGTCGACGTTCGCCTGGACCACTCGGTCGTCGGTACCCACCAAGAGCTCGGTCTCGACCGGTACCGAGCGCTTGACCAGCGCCAATGCGATCGGGCCCAGCTCGTGGTGCAGAGCCACGGACCCGACCCGGCCCACGACCCGTTCACCGACGACCACCGGGTCACCGGCCTCCGGCTGGACCTCGCGCGACCCGTCCAGGTGCAGCAGCAGCATCCGCCGGGGCGGCCGGCCCACGTTGTGCACCTTCGAGACCGTCTCCTGGCCCCGGTAGCAGCCCTTGTTCAGGTGCACCGCCGCGCCGATCCAGTTCACCTCGTGCGGGATGGTCTTCTCGTCGGTGTCCACGCCGAGCCGGGGCCGCAGGGACTCCACCCGCAGCGCCTCGAACGCCCAGCTCCCGGCCGGCCGCGCGCCCGCGTCGGTCAGCTTCTGCCACCAGTCCACGAGAGCGCCGCGCGGGATGAGCAGGTCCACGGCGTCCTGACCGGGCCACGGCATCCGCCGTGCGAACCCGCCGCCCTCCAGGGCGCTGACGCCCAACTGGGTGGGCAGGGGCAGGCCGAGCTTGTCGAACAAGCCCGGGATCTCCGGACCCACGACGGTCAGCACCGCCAGTTCCGCCGTCGCGTCCCGCGGCTCGACCTTGGACCAGAACACCATCTTGGTCAGGTACGCCAGCAGCGGGCCGGCGGTGGCGGCCTCGGTGTCCAGGTAGACCGTGCCGCCGGTGTTCGCGGCGACGGCGTGGTGCTCGACCCGGCCCTGCACGTCCAGGACGAGCGTCTCGGTGGCCCGGTCCTCGCCCAGCTCCTCGAAGTGCTGGCTGGTCAGCGAGTGCAGCCACTTGAGCCGGTCCTCACCGGGGACCGCGAGGACGGCCCGGTGCGACCGGTCGAACACGGCCACCGACCGCGCCGCCGAGCGCTGTTCGGCGAACGGGTCGCCGAAGTGCCACGGCACCCCCGGGTCGGCGGACCCCTCGAACGGGGCGACGGCGCCGGGTGCGGTCAGCAGCGGGGAGTTCACTGGTCGTTCTCCTTCAGGCAGTCACGGCAGGTGCCCGACAGCGCGAGGTGGCTCGCATCCAGTTCGAACCCGAACTCGCGCCGGAGTGTTCCGGCCACCGGTGTGAGGAGGTCGCACGGGGCCTCGTCCACCCGGCCGCACTTGTGGCAGACCAGGTGCACGTGCTCGTGCTCGTCCACCGAGTAGGTGGGCGCGCCGTGACCCAGGTGGGTGTGCCGGACCATGCCCAGCCGGTCGAGCAGGTCCAGCGTCCGGTACACGGTCGTGATGTTGACCGTGGGCGCGGTGGCCTGCACGCGCTGGCAGATCTGCTCCGGCGTGGCGTGGCCCAGGTCGCGCACCGCGTCCAGCACGAGCTGGCGCTGGGGCGTCATCCGCATCCCGCGGTCGTGCAGCGTCTTGCGCAGGGCTTTCGGGCTGCTCGCGGTGTCCACGAAACCGATGGTAGAGCGTGAGTAGTCTCACGGTATGCGCGTGCTCGCCCTCTTGGACGGAACCCAGGCCGACCCCGACTCACCTCTCATCCGCGTGGACGACCTCGGTCTCATGCGCGGCGACGGCGTCTTCGAGACCATCCTCGTCGTCGACGGCAAACCCAGGGAACTGGGCCCGCACCTCGACCGCCTGGCCCGCTCGGCGGCGATGCTCGACCTGCCCGACCCCGACCGCGCCGGCTTCGAGCGCGCGGTGGACGTGGTGCTGGGCAACTGGACCGGCGGCCGGGAGATCGCGCTCAAGCTGGTGATGACCCGGGGCGTCGAGGGCGGCGACGGCACCCCGACCGCGTTCGCGCTGGGCATGGACATCTCGCCGAAGGTGCTGACGCAGCGCGCCGAGGGCCTGGCGGCGGTGACCCTGGACCGGGGCATCGAACCCGGCCTGATGGAACGGGCTCCGTGGCTGCTGCTCAGCGCCAAGTCGCTGTCCTACGCGGTCAACATGGCGGCGCTGCGGGAGGCCGAACGCCGGGGCGCGTCGGAGGTCGTGTTCACCACGTCGTCCGGCTCGGTCCTGGAGGGGCCGACGTCCACGGTGGTCGTGGCCCGTGGCCGCACGCTGACCACGCCGCCTTCCGAGCTGGGCATCCTGCCCGGCACCACCCAGGCGGCCCTGTTCCGCGCGGCCTCGCGGGCGGGCTGGCAGGTCGAGGTGGCGCCGATCGAGGTCGACGAGCTGTACGTGGCGGACGCGGTGGTGCTGGCGTCGAGCGTGCGCAAGCTGACCCGCGTGCACACGTTGGACGGCAAGTCGCTGCCCGACTCTACGGCGGTGCACGCCGAGTTGGCTGGCCTTTACGAGTCGGAGTACTGAGCTCCGCTCTCAAGCTTGCGCTGGCGCGCTGCTTTCAAGATCAAAAGATGAAAAGCGGCGCTCGCCGCGCGGCAGGCCGCCAGCGGGGGGTGAAGGGCGTCGGTTCCCCCGCCGTATGGCCTGGCGGAGCCAACCACAGATTTGCCGGGGTGCCGCTAAAACTTTTTGCTCGTTCCTCGCAAAAACTTTTGGCTGCACCCCGACAAATCTGTGGTAGCCCTTCGGGCAGGCCATACGGCGGGGGAACCGAGGCCCTTCACCTGTGGTTGGGACCACGACACCGCGCGCTGCGCGCGGAGGGACTGCGCGGGGTTTGGCTAGACCCGAGCCGGTGATCGGCGGGCCAGTGCGGCTAGGACGAGGGTCACGGTGGCCGAAGTGGCTGCGGTGAGGGTTATCGCCGTGCCGGGTGAGGTTAGTTGGGCGAGCGTGCCTGCGAGTAGCACGCCGATGCCCTGGAAGGCGACCATGCCGGTGCCGTGCAGGCCCAGGACCTGGCCGGACAGGTCGTCGGGGGCTAGGGACATCAGGCGTTCCTGGAGGACCAGGCTGGCCGCGAAGCCGGCGGAGGCGATCGTGACCGCCACCGCTGACAGCACGACACCGGGGTGCAGGACGAAGAACAGGTAGGGCACGGCCAGCAGCAGGCGCAGTGGGGTCGCGAGCTTCGGGCGTAGGGCGGGTGGCACCAGGCGGCCTACTGCCAGGTCGCCCGCGAACATGCCCAGCGCCCCGCAGGCGTAGAGGGTGCCGGCGGCGTGTGGGGCGTAGGAGACGTAGAGGGAGTCGCCGCCGACGACCAGGCCGTTCGGGACCCACAGGCCCAGGTACGTCAGCAGGCGCGCGCGGGAGGACAGCAGCAGGGCGTTCGTGCGCCAGGTCGCCGCTATGGACGGGCGGCCCTTCGAGCGCGGTGGGCGGGCGGTGAGGCCCAGGCGGGTGACCAAGGCCGACAGCGCGTACAGCGCCGCTGCGAGGAGCAGGCACGACTGCGGGGACAGCAGGGTCAGCAGGAGGCCGCCGGTCGCGAATCCGGTGACCTGCACCAAGCCCCAGAGCATGTTGTAGACCGACCGACCCAGCACGTACCCGTCCTTGGACAGGATCTCGGTCAGCAAACCGCCGCGCACCCCGCCGCCCAAGGACGCGACCACGCCCTGGAGCAGCAGTACCGCGAACAACGCCCACACCGGGAGGGACAGGGCCAGCACCGCCGTGGTCACCGCGAACGCCAGCCCGAGGCCGGTCAGGGTCGCGCGCGGCGGGACCCGGTCGGCCGCCGAGAGCAGGAACAGGCCGCCGAGGAGTTGGGCCAGTTGCGGGCCGAACATGCTCAGCGCCGACAGGAACGGCGAGCCGGTGGCGCGGAAGACGAGCGTGCCCAAGGCGAGGCCGCCGATCGTCTGGGCGGCGGCGAAGGCGGCGAAGGACAGCAGGAACGGGGTGAACTCCGGTGCGCGGAACAGGGAGCGGTAGCTGCGCATGGGTTCGGATTCTCGGAAGCGGCGCACCGCCGTGGTAATTGTTTCGCAGACACGCGAAAGGTCGTCACCGCATGGGCTTGTGGCAGATCGACGCCGACACGCTCGCCCGCAGCCGGTTCGTGTTCTCGCCGTTCGCCGAGACCTTCGCGAGCCTGCGCCTGCTGCACGCCGGGACCGGTGCCCACCCCGGCGAGGACGCGTGGCTGCGGGACCACCTGCCCGGCTACCGCGCCCACCTCGCGGCCGACCCGGTGGCGGGGCCGCTGGTCGAGGCCGCGCTCGGGAAGTCGTGGATCGCGGACTTCTTCTGCCCCACGTCCGTCGTGGGCGAGAGCTTCGAGGGCACCGTGGCGCGGGTGCGGGAGACCGGGGCCGAGCAGGCGCGGGACGACCTGCGGGTGTCGTTGAAAGGGCCGCTCCCGGCGGTGCTGGACCGGGACGACCTGCCCGAGCGGGCGACCGTGCTGCTGACCCACGTGTGGGAGCGGACCGTGCGGCCGTACTGGGAGCGCCGGCGGCGGGTCATGGAGGCCGACATGGTCGCGCGGACCGCGCTGGTCAGCCGGGGTGGGTGGGCGGCCGTGCTGGACTCGCTCAACCCGTGGACTCGGTGGCTGGGCGAGAGCCGGTTCCAGGTCAACCGGAACGCCAACCCGCCGCGCGAGATCGCCGCCGGGGCGGACCTGCTGTTCATGCCGGTGACGCCGCGGACGAGCTGGGTGTCGTGGGAGGGGAAGGAGCGGTACGCCGTCGTCTACCCGTGCCTGGGTGTGCTCGCCGAGGACCGCCGGCCGGTGCCGGCGGGTCTGGAGGCGTTGATCGGGTCGGCGCGGGCGGGGCTGCTGGTGCTGCTCGGGACGCCGCTGAGCACCACCCAACTGGTCGCTGTCACGGGGCAGGCGCTGGGGTCGGTGGGTCGGCACTTGAAGGTGTTGCGGGACGCCGGGCTGGTGGAACGGCGGCGGGCGGGGCGGTCGGTGCTCTACGCCCGGACCGCGGCCGGGGACGTGGTGTTGGAGGCGTCCGGGGCGTGAGCGCGCGGGGCCTGGGTCGCTCCGGGGGCCTCCTCCGCCCCCGGAGCGACGAACCGCTTACTTCAGGCCCGCGTCGACCGCGTTCATCAGGGTGCCGGTGTCACCGGACATCTCCCAGATCATCGCGCCCAGCAGCCCGCGCTGCTTGAACCACGCGGTCTTCTTCTGGATCGACCAGACGTCGTCGAAGGTCCACCACTGCCCGCCGTTGCCGGTGAAGCAGGAGGTCGCCACCGCGGCCTCGTCGTGGACCACCGTGCAGTTCGGCACGCTCGCGATCAGGTTGGAGTACCCGCGCGTCCCGGCCTCCTCCTGGAACTGCCCGGGTGCCGCGCCGGTCGCCGACTGCCACTCGCCCTTCTTCCCGCCGTCCTGCACGCCCTGCCAGCCGCGGCCGTAGAAGGCCAGGCCCACGGTGATCTTGCGCGGGTGCACGCCGGCTTCGAGGTAGGCGTTGACCGAGTCCTCGACGCTGAAGTGGAACGGGTACGGGTCGTCCGCGTCCGGGTACAGGTTGCCCTGGTGGCCGGTGCGGTTGGGCTCCCACGAGTTGTCGCTGCCCGAGCCGTGGAAGTCGTAGCCCTGGACGTTGAAGATGTCCATCGACTGCGCGACCCGGCCCAGCTCCCAGCCGGTCTCGATCTTGCCGCGGTCGGCCGGGGTGAACGCGGTCAGCTGGTAGCGCTTGCCGGTGGTCTGGCTCAGCTCGTCCATCTGCCGCCGGAACTCCTCGATCAGCAGCGTGTTGTTGCGCTTGTCGTCCGGGCTGATGTGGTTGCCCGCGTGGCCCTCCGCGCCCGGCCACTCCCAGTCGAGGTCCACGCCGTCGAAGATGCCCGCCGCCGTGCCGGGGCCGCCCGCCGCGTTGTAGGTCGGCAGGTTGCCCTTGAGGTAGATGTCCAGGCAGGACGCCACGAACTTCTTGCGGGACGCGTCGGTCTTGGCCACGTCCGAGAAGTACTTCGAGTACGTCCACCCGCCCAGCGAGATCAGGACCTTCAGGTGCGGGTGCTTGGCCTTGAGCTTCTTGAGCTGGTTGAAGTTGCCGCGCAACGGCTCCCAGCCGGTGTCGGCCACGCCGTCCACGGACTGGGCCGAGCTGAACGGCCTGCTGTAGTCGGCTTCCGCGTCACCCGCGCCGTCGCCCTGGTTGGGGTCCTGCGGGTTGGCCGAGGTGCCCTTGGTGACGCCCTGGAGGCAGGTCAGGTTGACCGGGTCGATGTTGCCGAAGGCGTAGTTGATGTGGGTCAGCTTCGCGGCGGCGCCGTTGGTGTCCAGGTTCTTCACGAAGAACTGGCGGCCGTAGATGCCCCACTGGACGAAGTAGCCGACCCGGGCGTAGCCGCCGACGATGTCCGAAGTGGACACCTTGAGGCTGTTGCTGGGACCCGAGATGTTGTCGTAGAGGTCGCGGGCCTTGACCGAGAACATGTACTCCGTGGACGGCGACAGGCCGTCCACCTTGGCCGTGGTGCCGATGACCGTGGCCTTCACCGTCGTGCCCACGTAGACGTCGTAGTTCGCGACGCCCTTGTTGTCGGTGGAGGCGTCCCAGGCCAGGGTCACGCTGCCCGCGTCCTTGGCGGTGCTGCGCAGGTTGGCGGGCGCGGACGGCGGGGTGGTGTCGTCGGCCGGGTTGTTGGTGGTGACGGTGAGTTGGTTGCTCGCCGGCGAGGTGGTGCCCTTGGTGTCCTTGGCCTTCACCGTGAACGTGTAGGCGGTGTTCGGGGTGAGGCCGGTGACGGTCGCGGTGGTGCCGGTGACCGTGGTGGCCAGGGCGGTGCCGTTGTAGACGTCGTAGCCCGCGATCGGCAGGGAGCCGGACGTGGAGGCGTTCCACGACAGGGACACCGTCTTGGTCGTCTTGACCGGGGAGGTCAGGTTCGTCGGGGCCGTCGGCGGGACGTCCGGCGAGCCGTCGCAGTTGGCGTTGTTGATCCGGCAAGTCACCGGTTCGACCGCGCGGCTCAGGGTGAACGTCGGGCTGTAGGGCTCGGTGGAGCGGCGTGCGCCGACGGACTTGTTGTAATGCACCGGGGTCAGGGTGACGGTGGTGCCGTTCTGGGCGATCGTGCCGTTCTGGGCGTTGCTCGCCGTGACGCCGCTGGGCAGGGTGAACGTGATCGACCAGTCCGCCAGCGTGGTGTCGGTGTTGTTGTTCACGACGAACTTGCCCGTGCTGCCGCTGAGGCTGAAGTCCGCGGTGACCGGGGCCGGCGGCGGGGGCGGGTCGCCGCTGCCGTCGCAGTTGTAGCCGTTGATCGTGCAGGTGGTGGGGTCGACGGCCGCGCTGAGCGTGAAGCTCGGGCTGAACGGCTCGGTGTTGCGGCCCGCCTGGATCGTGGTGATGTAGTAGGCGGGCGTCAGCGTGACCTTGGTGCCGTTCTGGGTGGTCGTCGCGTTCTGCACGCCGCTGACCGTCACGCCGGCCGGCAGGTCGAACTTGATGGACCAGCCGGAGATGGCGGCCGTCGTCGGGTTGGCGACCACGAACTTGCCCGTGGTGCCGGTTCTGCTGAACGTGGCGGTGAGTCCGGTGGCGGCGGACGCCGCGCCGGGGACGGCTAGGGCTGCGGTGGCGAGTGCCACCAGCGCGATGGCTAGTCGGCGCATGGGTTGTGCCTCTCGATTGACAGGGAATCGTTCGAGAACCACGGCGGCCACGTCCGAACGTAGGTCGTGCGGGGGCGAATGACAATGGGTCTAGACCAATTGCGTCCGTTCAGCCGCGTGGGCGGAAGCGGACCGCGGTCCCCGGGCGGGCCTGCCCCAGCAGGGGGAGGGCCGCCGGCGGGACGACACCGATCACCGGGTAGCCGCCGGTCGTCGGGTGGTCGGCCAGGAAGATCACCGGCAGGCCGTCCTTGGGCACCTGGACCGCGCCCGTGACCAGGCCTTCGCTGGGCAGCTCCCGGTGTTCGCAGCGGTCGAGGGCGGTGCCTTCGAGCCGGAGCCCGACCCGGTTGCTGCGGTCGGAGACGGTCCAGCGGCCTTTCCGGAGTTGCGCGGCCGGGTCGTCGAACCAGTCGTCGCGGGGGCCGAGGAGGAGCGGGAGGTCGAGTTCGGCGGGGACCTGGACGGGGACGAGGACGTCCGCGCCGGTCGGGACGCCGGTGGGAGTGCCGAGGGGGAGGACGTCGTGCGGCCGGAGGGGTGCCGGGCCGATGCCGGAGAGCAGGTCGGTGGCGCGGCTGCCGAGCTCGGGGTCGGTGGCGATGCCGCCGGAGACGGCCACGTAGGTCCGCAGGCCGCCGGTGGGGGTGCCGAGGACGAGTTCGTCGCCGGGGCGCAGGTGGACCGGGGAGTCGCGGTGGACGCCGTTGACCAGGGTGGGCGTGCACGGTCCGGTCACGGCGACCGTGCAGGCGGTGTCGGCGCGCAGGTGGAGGCCGCCGAGGAGGACTTCCAGGCCGGCGGCGTGCTCCGGGTTGCCGACCAGGCGGTTGGCCAGGCGGAGGGAGGGTTGGTCCAGGGCGCCGGACGGGGGGACGCCCAGGTGTGCGTGACCGGGGCGGCCCAGGTCCTGGACCAGGGCCTGCGGGCCGGTGCGCAGGACGGTGACCGTTCTCGCGGCGGTGCCGGTGCGGCCGTCGGCTCCAATGTCGGTCGTCATGCCGCGGCCTCGAAGCGGACGCGGTCGCCGGGCTGGAGCAGGGCGGCGGGGTCGCGGCGCGGGTCGAACAGCGGGGCGTCGGTGCGGCCGATCAGCCGCCAGCCGCCCGGGGTGGCCCTGGGGTAGGCGGCGGTGTACTCGCCCGCGACGCCGACCGAGCCCGCCGGCACCTTCGTCCGCGGCGAGTCGAGCCGGGGCTGCTGGAGGGCTTCCGGCAGCCCCACCAGGTAGGCGAACCCGGGTGCGAACCCGCAGAACGCCACCGAGTAGGTGGCCCCGGTGTGCAGCCGGACCACCTCGTCGGGCCCGACCCCCGCCGTCTCGGCGACCAACTCCAGGTCCGGCCCGTCGTAGACCACGGGGATGGTCACTTCGCGGCTTTCGGACTCCACGCGGTGGCTGAGGTCGACGGTGTCCAGGACGCGCCGCACCGCCGCCAGCCCACCGGGCCGCGCGCCGATCAGGACGGTCCGCGCGGCCGGGACCAGCTCCACCACCTCGGGCAACGCGGCGGCGTGGACGGCGGCCCGCACCGCCTCGACCTCGCCGAGCGAGTCCACCTCGACCAACACCGCGTCGGTCCCGCAACGCCGCAGTCGCATGGGTACAGCGTACGGCCTACAAGAGGATTGTTGAACAATCCCCTGGGTTATCCGACGACCCGCTTGAGGTGGGCCGAGGTGTGCGGCTGGAGCGGCTGGCCGACCATCGCGCGTTCCTCGACGTAGGCCAGGTCGCCGTTGTTGACGATCCCGTACAGCCGCTGCGCGCCGGTGACCTCTTTGGCGGTGGCCGTGCGGATGACCGCGTCGGTGCCCAGCTCCCACGAGGTCTGGGTGCGCGGCTTGCCGTAGTACAGCTCCACGATCCCGGTGTTGTGGGTGAGGAGGACCTCGATCGTGTCGTCGGCCTGGGGGCGCCAGAAGCCGGTCTCGCGGGCGGCGGGGCGGATGACGTTGCCGTCGGCGTCCAGCAGCCAGGAACGGGCTTCGTAGAACAGGAAGGGGCGGCCGTCGTGCGCGAACGTGATCTGCTGACCGAACCGGTACGGCCCGTCGATGGTCGGGTAGACCACTTCCCCTTCACCGCGCCAGACACCCACCAGCGGCAGCAGCGCCAGGCAGGCGTCGTGCAGGGAGGGACCTTCGCGCAGGTTCGCGGTGTCCGCCGGGATCGGCAGGTCGTCGAACTGCGGGAGGTTGCGGTTGCGGGTCACCTCGGCACGCGCGGCAGCCGCCTGCACCGCCGCGTCACCGCTGCCCGGAACGGGTGCGTTGTCAGTCATCAGCGCTGGTCGGAGTACAGCCGGTAGACGACGTACCCGGCGAACCACACGACGAGCAGCGACACGAAGACCAGCAGGCCTGTGAAGAAGTGTTCCACCCGCCGAGTTTATCGCCCGCCCTGCACCACACGCCGACCACGGTGGTCAACGCCACGACCCCCGGGGACCACCGCCCCACCCCGCTGCCCCGCCTCTGCCACCCCCTCTGCCACCGCGCCGCCCCGCCGCGCCGCCCCCGCCGCGCTGCCCCGCGCTGCCCCGCCGCGCTGCCCCGCGCTGCCCCGCCGCGCTGCCCCGCGCTGCCCCGCCGCGCTGCCTCGCTCCACCGCCCACCGCCTGGCCGCCGCGCCGCCCTCCGCCGCCGCGCCGCCTCCCCGCGCCGCCTCGCTCCACCGCCCGCCGCTCCACCGCCCGCCGCTCCACCGCCCGCCGCTCCACCGCCTGGCCGCCGCGCTGCCCCGCCGCGCCGCCCCCGCCTCGCCCGCCTCGCCGCCGCGCCGCCTGCCCACTGCGCTTCCGCCCGCGCTGCGGCGAATTTGTCGTACCCCGGTGGGACAATCGAAACCGGGGGCGGCAGCCAAGCCCGCGCGATTCGCAGGGTGGCCCCCCGAGGCTCGCGAGTCGCCTACCAGCGGCTTCACAGCGCACGTGGGCGCACAAGCCAGGCCGGCGCTGCCGCCGGCCGCGCGGCTCCGCCGCGAGCGACTTCGTCGCTGAACAGCCCCTGCTCGCCGCCGGTCGGTCCGGGGCCGAAGCCGACCTCAGCCAGCCTGCCCGAGCCGAGCCGCCCTCCCCGCCCAGCGCGAACCGCCGAACCCGGACACAGGCGAAGGCCCCGGCGGCGATGCCACCGGGGCCTTGCGGGGTAGCGCCGGGGAACCCCGTGCGCTCCTCAGATCATCACGCCACCGCGACCTCGACCGGGTGGACGCCCGGCCCCTCCGCCGACACCGACGCCTGGCCGTTGCCCGAGCGGTGCAGGGCGCGGATGGTCCACGTGCCGGGGGCCGCGTAGAAGCGGAAGTCGCCCTGCGGCGACGACACGACCTCGGCGGTGAACTCGCCGGACGCGTCCAGCAGTCGCACGAAAGCGCCGCCGACCGGGCCGGACGCGTCGCTGACCTTGCCGGTCAGCACGACCTCACCCGAACCGACCTCGACCTCGACACCCTGCACGGGCGCGCCGCAACCGTCGCTCATACCTCAGGCCTCCTTGCCACTGCCGAGCTCGACCGGCACGCCGACCAGCGAGCCGTACTCGGTCCACGAACCGTCGTAGTTCTTCACGTCCTGGTGGCCCAGCAGCTCGTGCAGCGCGAACCAGGTGTGCGACGAGCGCTCGCCGATGCGGCAGTAGGCGATCGTCTTGCGGGAGCCGTCGAAGCCGGCCTCGCCGTAGATCTCGGCCAGTTCCTCGTCGGACTTGAACGTGCCGTCCTCGTTGGCCGCCTTGCTCCACGGCACGTTGATCGCGCCGGGGATGTGGCCCGCGCGCTGCGCCTGCTCCTGCGGCAGGTGGGCGGGCGCGAGCAGCTTGCCGGAGAACTCGTCGGGCGACCGCACGTCGACCAGGTTGCGGTTGCCGATGGACTCCACGACCTCGTCGCGGAACGCCCGGATCGACAGGTCCTGCTCCTGCGCCTTGTACTCGGTCGCGGGGCGCTCCACCGGCTCCTTGTCCAGCGGGCGGCCGTCGAGCTCCCACTTCTTGCGGCCGCCGTCGAGCAGCTTGACCGACTGGTGGCCGTACAGCTTGAAGTACCAGTACGCGTAGGCCGCGAACCAGTTGTTGTTGCCGCCGTACAGCACGACGGTGTCGTCGTTGGAGATGCCCTTGGCCGACAGGAGCTTCTCGAAGCCCGCGCGGTCGACGAAGTCGCGGCGGACCGGGTCCTGCAGCTCGTTCTTCCAGTCGACCTTCACCGCGCCGGGGATGTGGCCCCCGTCGTAGGCAGTGGTGTCCTCGTCGACCTCCACGAACACCACACCGGGCGTGTCGAGGTTCTCCTCGGACCAAGCGGCCGAGACCAGGACGTCTTCACGGCTCATCGAGCGGCTCCTGTTTCTTTCGTTTCTTACTGCGGGCGTGCGAGGGCTGGGGCGTAGCGGCGCAGGAGCAGGAACATCTCGCAGCCCAGGCACAGGCCGAGCGCGGCGTTGAGCAGCGCGGCGACCAGCGCGGCGGACGTGGCGATGACTCCGAGCGCGGTGAGACCGGTGGCGTACCCGATCGTGCCGACCAGGGCGAAGACGAACCCGACACCCTGCGCGAACCGCAGCGGGGCGGCCTCCTCGCGCTCGGACGTGGGCGTGAGCCTCGGCTGGACGGCGAACCGGTAGACGTGGCCCCACGGGTTGAGCTTGAGCGAGATGAACGCGCACAGGCCGAACAGGACGGTCTGTGCCGCGAGCAACCGCCACGACCCGGTCAGCAGCACGACCACGAGGATGGCGGTGGTGATCCAGGCGCTGAAGCGGGGACCTCGGGGGTCCACGGGGGCATCTTTCGACACGGCGACCTCCTGACGGTGACATGACTGGGCAGTCCGTCTTCAGGCGGTGTTAGGGGCTGGCGGACCCACCCGTCAAGGGCGTCCGGCAGCCGGTGGACCGCCCGGTCAGCTCGCCGCGCGACACAGGCTGCTGCGGACGCGGCACAGGTCCACCGCGAGTCGCTTGGTCAGCAGGCTGTTCATGCCGACGAGACTAGCCGCTCGTCCCCCATGCCGGGAGTGGCGTCCAAAACGTGGGAGTACCGAGGTTCACCCGATCGGTCGAGGCAGGTGGGGCCGCAAAGCCGCAAGGAGCGTGTCGCGTTTCGGAACGCCTCCGACCCGGAGCAGTTCGGCACCCGACGCATCCAGGGCGAGCGTCGTCGGGGTGCGCATGACCCGCAGTCCGGCGGCCACTTCGGGCAGGTTGGTGACATCGAGTTCGACATGCCGAAGTCCGTCGGTCCGGTCCGCCAGGTCCGACAGCAGCACGCGGGTGTGCCGGCAGGGCGCGCAGAACGTCGTGGAGATCTGCAGCAGGGTCACCGGGGTCGCCGGGTCGAGCAGGTCGCGCACCGGACCCGGCAGGTCGTCACGCGGCTTCGCGGGCACCCGCACCCTCCCGCCGTGCACGCGCAGCAGCACCCCGACGACCGCCACCACGGCGACCGCCCCGAGCACCGCCCACGCCCCGGTCATCGGACTCCATCAAGGGGGATGTCGTTGATCGTGCCCTCGACGGTGAAGGCCCCGCTCTCCACTTTGACAGCCGTCGGCGTCACCGTGAAGGGCAGCTTGCCCGGGTCGATGGTCACGCTCAGCGCCGACCGCACCGCGCCCAGCACCTCCGCCAGGCCCGCCAGGGACAGGTCGTCCACCTCCACGTCCTGCACGGCCACCGCCACCTGCTCGTTGACCAGCGTCACCGACCCGTACGCGGTGATCCGCAGCTTGCGCCCGGCGACCGTGGTGTTGCCGCTGAGCTTGACCGCCGCGCGCGTCGGGTCCGGCTTGTCCGGGGCCGGGGTGGGCGTCGCCTCCGGCCGGGTGTCCGGCTCGATCGCCATGTCGGTGAACGGCGTGACGTTGTTGACCAGCCGGTTCAGGTCGGCGGCCTTGATCTTCACGCTGCCCCTGACCTGGTCGATGGTGGCGCGGGAGGTGTCGCCCGCGAGCAGGTCCGACAGGCCGATGCGGGTGTGGTAGAGGTTCGCCCGCACCTCCAGGTCGCGCAGGTCGTCGCGCACCGGCACGCCGGTCGCGGTGATCTCGATGTCCCGGTAGTCGCCGGAGACCGCCTGGAACAGGAACGGGAACCCGTTGATCCGCACCGACGGGTCCTCGCTGAGGTTCAGCTTGTCCCGCATGCGCTGCGCGATCTGGTACTCGCCGGCCGCCGCGAGGCCGAAGTCGGCGGCCACCAGCAGGCCGACCACCACCAGGCCCGCGATGATCAGCTTGCGGCCCCGGGCGGGGCGGCGCTTGGTCTGCGTGACGGTCATCGACTTCCCTCGTGCGTTGACTCTCGGTCCAGCCAGGTCGCGATCCGGTCTACCAGAGCGGGCGTCATCGCCGACTCCGCGTGGCGGATCCGCGGTTCCAGCCACAGGACGGCGTCGCCGCCCGCCGCCCGGTGCAACGCGCGCGCGTGCGCGGGACCGAAGTAGTGGTCGTCCTCGCCGTGCACCAGCAGCAGCGGGGTGGGCGTGATGCGGTGCACGACCTCCAGCGGGCTCTCCGGCGGCGTGCGCCACGGCGGGCCCAGCCGGACGCCCAGCGCCCGCGCGGCCAGCCTGCCGTGCGGCTGTTCCAGCAGCCAGTGGACGCGCCGCATGGCCGGCGTCTCGCGCACCCACCAGCGGGACGGGCTGCTCACGGCCGCGACCGCGTCGGGGCGCTCCTCGGCCAGTGCGGCGTGGCGCAGCGCGATCGAGGCGCCCATGGAGAACCCGACGGTCACCACGCGTCGGTACCCGAGTTCGCGGGCCAGCGAAACCCCGGCGGCCAGGTCGTGCACCTCGTCGGCGCCGACCGTGCTCAGCCCTTGGGACAGGCCGTGCCCCCGGAAGTCCAGCGCGACCACCCCGCCGCGCAGGGCGAACCGGCGCAGGACGCGGGCCACGAACGGCTTGCGGACGTGGTTGGTGAACCCGTGTCCGACGACGAAGGCCAGGTCGGAGCCGGGTCGGGCGGGCTGGAGGTGTACACCGCCGAGGCGGACAGCTTTGTGTGACATGCGTGTAACACGCGTGACGCTTGTGGAAACAACTGTGACCCTGTCCTGCTGACCTGGGCCTTTTGGGGCGAGCACCGGTATCGTCTCCGTCATCCGCAGGCAACGGGGCCCGGTCACCGTACTTCGCGCTGCCAGGTCGGTGACCAGACACCGGCCGAACGAGAGGGCGCCGCGATGAGCATCGACGTGCTGCTGCTGACCACCGATCCCGACCCCGAGGCGGTCCTGCCCGCGCTGTCGCTGCTGCCGCACGACGTGCGCCCGCTGCGCCCGGAGGTCTCGGCGCTGCTGGAGGCGGGTCCCCACGACATCGTCCTGGTGGACGCGCGGACCGACCTGGTCGGCGCGCGCAGCCTGTGCAGACTCCTGGACTCCAGCGGCGTGGACGTGCCCGTGGTGGCGGTCGTCACCGAGGGCGGCCTGGTCGCCGTGAACTCCGACTGGAGCGTGGACGAGATCCTGCTCCCGACCTCCGGCCCGGCCGAGGTCGACGCCCGTCTGCGCCTGGTCCGCTCCCGGCGCGGCACCACCCAGCCCGGCGGCGACGGCTCGCTGCAGCTCGGCGAGCTGGTCATCGACGAGGCCACCTACACCGCCCGCCTGCGCGGCCGTCCGCTCGACCTCACCTACAAGGAGTTCGAGCTGCTGAAGTACCTGGCCCAGCACGCCGGCCGCGTCTTCACCCGCGCGCAGCTGCTCCAGGAGGTGTGGGGCTACGACTTCTTCGGCGGCACCCGCACGGTGGACGTGCACGTCCGACGCCTGCGCGCCAAGCTCGGCCCCGAGCACGAGTCCCTGATCGGCACCGTCCGCAACGTGGGCTACAAGTTCGTCCGCCCGCCGCGTCCCGGTGCCACCCGCCGCGTGGACCACGTGGTGGACGTGGACTCGCCGATCGACGAGGCGGAGCTGATCTTCCGTGCTTGATGGCGCGACTCCGTCGCGCGGCTCGGCCGCCTGAAAGTCGGCTCATCGCGCCGCGTTTCCCACCGATCGGAAAAGCTGATCGGTGGGAAAGGCGGCGCGACAAGCCGACGGCGGCCTCGCGGGCTGACCTGCGACGTGTCGCCTGACGGTTCGGTGATCACCGAGTAGGTTCGGCGGTGTGGAATCGACGTGGTTCGAGGAGCTGACCGACGACCAGGTCCGTGAGGTCATGGACCTGGTCGAAGCGGCCCAGTACGCCGACAACGGTGTGGCTCCGGTGGGTGAGGCCGTCGTCTTGAGGCTCCGGCCCGGTGCGCGCGGCAGCAATCACCTGCTCGTGCGCGAAGACGACACGTTGGTGGGATATCTCCACCTCGACCTCTTCGGCGACGCGGACGGCAACAAGGTCGCCGAACTGGCCGTCCACCCCGAGCACCGTCGTCGCGGAGTGGGCACCGCCCTGGCCACGGCCGTCGCCGAGCGGGCCGCTCCGCTGCGGATCTGGTCGCACGGTGGCCACCCCGGTGCGCAGGCCCTCGCCGCCAAGCTCGGCTACCGCAAGGTCCGCGAGCTGCTGCGCCTGCGCCGGCCGCTGGACGACACCCTCCCCGAGCCCAAGCTCCCGGACGGCGTCCGGTTGCGCGCGTTCGAGCCGGGCCGGGACGAGGCCGCCGTCGTCTACGTCAACCACCGCGCGTTCTCCTGGCACCCCGAGCAGGGCGCGATGAGCATCGAGGACGTCCGTGACAAGGAGCACGAGCACTGGTTCGACCCCAAGGGCTTCCTGCTCGCCGTGGACGCCGAGGAGCGCCTGCTGGGCTTCCACTGGACCAAGACGCACACCGGTGACCTGGGCGAGGTGTACGTGGTGGGCGTCGACCCCGACGCGCAGGGCGGTGGCCTGGGCAAGGCGCTGACGCTCGCCGGGCTGGAGCACCTGCGCGGCACCGGGCGCACGGAAGTGATGCTCTACGTCGAGTCCGACAACGCTCCGGCACTGGCCGTGTACGCCCGGTTGGGGTTCGAGAAGTGGGACTCGGACGTCCAGTACGCCAAGTAGTGACGGACCGGTCACGTCACGCAAACGTGCAGGTCACGGCTTCACCCGAAGGGCGGTGTGCCTAGTCACCTCCCGTGTGGAGTTCACCCCTCGTTCATCTTCTCCTGGGCGCCTGTCCACCCTCGCTGCCTACCGTCCGTGTCGTGCGGCGAGCTTCGTCGCCCGATCCCGCTTCCGTCAGGTGGAGGACCCAGGTGAAGACCAAGCGGCACGGCGCCGTTGTCGGCCTTTTCGCGGCCGGTGCGCTTCTGCTCACCGCATGTGGCAGTGACGACAACACCGGTGGCAACGGTGGCTCGACGACCGGCGCCGCGGCGTCGGACGTCGCCGTCGAGTGCGGTGGCAAGTCGAAGCTGAACGCAGAGGGCTCCTCGGCCCAGAAGAACGCGATCGACACGTTCATCCAGTCGTACCAGAAGAAGTGCTCCGGCTCGGACCTCGCGTACAACCCGTCGGGCTCCGGCGCGGGTGTGAAGAACTTCATCGCGGGCCAGGTCGACTTCGGTGGCTCCGACTCCCCGCTGTCCAAGGACAAGGGCGAGGTCGACAAGGCCACCGACCGCTGCAAGGGCAACCCGGCGTGGAACCTGCCGCTGGTGTTCGGCCCGGTCGCCATCGGCTACAAGCTCGACGGCGTGAAGGACCTGGTCCTGAACGGCGAGGTCGCCGCCAAGATCTTCAACGGCACCGTCAAGAAGTGGAACGACCCGGCCATCAAGGCCCTCAACGGCTCCGCGTCCCTGCCGGACAAGGACATCAAGGTCGTCTACCGCTCCGACGAGTCGGGCACGACGGACAACTTCCAGAAGTACCTGAAGATCGCGTCCAAGGGCGCGTGGACCCAGGGTGACGGCAAGGCGTTCAAGGGCGGTGTCGGCGAGGGCAAGGAGAAGTCCGCCGGTGTCGCGCAGGCCGCCGGCTCCGTCGACGGCGCCATCACCTACGTCGAGCTGTCCTTCGCGCAGGAGAACAAGCTCTCCATGGCCAAGATCGACACCGGCGCGGGCGCGGTGGAGCTGACCGGCGACACCGTCGGCAAGGCCATCGACGGCGCCAAGGTCAAGGGCGAGGGCAACGACCTGGTCCTCGACCTCGACTCGATCTACGGCACCACCACCGCGGGCGCCTACCCGCTGGTCCTGGCCACCTACGAGATCGTGTGCTCGAAGGGCTACGACGCCGACACCGCCAAGGCCGTGAAGGCGTTCCTCACCGTGGCCGCCACCGACGGTCAGGCGGGCCTCGTGGACGCGGGTTACGCTCCCCTGCCCAAGGCCTTCCAGGACAAGCTGCTGACCGCCATCAAGGCCATCGCCTGATCCGGCCGGCACAATCCTCCAGCTAGCGCCATCGCGATGAACGAACGCATCGTGGCCAAGCGCCCCGCGGGCACCGGTACCACCGGTGCCCGCCGGGGCGTTCCGGCTGCTCGACCCGACTCGGAGGCTCCGATTCCCCCGACCACGGAAGCCGACCAGAAAGCACCCCACGTCCGGCCGGGTGACCGGATCTTCCGCGGCCTCGCCACCGGCTCGGGCATCTTCATCGTGGTCCTCATCGGGGCCATCGGCCTGTTCCTGCTGCTCCAGGCGATCCCCTCCCTCGCGCTGGACCAGGTCAACTTCCTCACCAGCCGCGAGTGGTCCACCGGCGACGTCACCAACCTGCGGTTCGGCATCCTCGACCTGCTCCTGGTCACCGTGGTGTCCTCCGCGCTCGCGCTGCTGATCGCGATGCCGATCGCCCTGGGCATCGCGCTGTTCCTCACCCAGTACGCGCCCCGGCGCCTCGCGCGGCCGTTCGCCTACGTGGTGGACCTGCTGTCCGCGGTGCCGTCGATCATCTTCGGCCTGTGGGGCCTGTTCGTCCTCGGCCCGGTGCTGACGCCGTTCGCCGAGTGGCTGATGGACGCCCTGGGCTGGATCCCGCTGTTCGCCAAGGGCAACGTGAGCATCGAGCTGGGCGGCACCATCTTCACCGCCGGCATCGTGCTCGCGGTGATGATCCTGCCGATCATCACCGCCGTCAGCCGCGAGGTGTTCGACCGCACGCCGGTCACGCACATCGAGGGCGCGATCGCGCTGGGCGCCACCAAGTGGGAGGTCGTGCGCACCACGGTCCTGCCGTTCGGCAAGGCCGGTTACGTGAGCGCCTCGATGCTGGGCCTGGGCCGCGCGCTCGGCGAGACCATCGCGCTGATGATCATCCTCAGCGGCACCAACGAGGCGTTCGGCTGGAGCCTGTTCGACGGCGGCGCCACCTTCGCCTCCAAGATCGCGCTCGCCGCGCCGGAGTTCAACGACCCGAAGTCGGCCGGCGCCTACATCGCCGCGGGCCTGGTGCTGTTCGTGCTGACCTTCGTGGTCAACGCCATCGCCCGGTCCATCGTCGCCGGTCACAAGGAGTACGAATGACGACCGAGACGGCGGACCTGAACCGCCTCGCGACGCCGCCGACGTTCCAGAGCGTCAGCGGCGCCCGGAAGTTCAAGAACGGCGTGGCGACGGCGCTGGTGTACCTGGCGTTCGGCATCGCCATCATCCCGCTGGTCTGGGTGCTGTACACGGTCATCCAGCGGGGCCTGCCGGTCGTGCTGGACGGTGACTGGTGGCAGAAGTCGCTGTCGGGCCTGCTGTCCCGGCAGCAGGGCGGCGGCGCGTACCACGCCATCTACGGCACGCTGGTGCAGGCGCTGGTGTGCGGCCTGATCTCGGTGCCGATCGGCCTGTTCGTCGCCGTGTACCTGGTCGAGTACGGCGGCCGGTCCAAGCTGGCCCGCGCGACCACCTTCATGGTCGACATCCTCACCGGTGTCCCGTCCATCGTGGCCGCGCTGTTCGTCTACACGCTGTGGATCACGACGATCGGGTTCAGCCGCAGCGGCTTCGCGGTGTCGCTGGCGCTGGTGCTGCTCATGGTGCCGGTGATCGTGCGGACCACCGAGGAGATGCTCAAGATCGTCCCGGACGAGCTGCGCGAGGCGTCCTACGCGCTGGGCATCCCGAAGTGGAAGACCATCGTCAAGATCGTCATCCCGACGGCCCTGTCGGGCATCCTGACCGGCATCATGCTCGCCCTGGCCCGCGTCATGGGCGAGACCGCGCCGGTGCTCGTGCTCGCCGCCTACGCGCCGTTCATCAACTACAACCTGTTCGACGGCCCGATGGCGTCGTTGCCGCTGATGATGACCACGGAGCGGAACAACCCCACGCAGGCGGGCTTCGAGCGCATCTGGGGTGCGGCGATCACCCTGGTCCTCATCATCACGCTGTTCAACCTGCTGGCGACCGTGATCTCGCGGTGGCTGGCCCCGAAGACCAAGTGAGCGGGCGGTTATGGCCAAGCGCATCGACGTGAAAGACCTCAACCTGTTCTACGGCAAGTTCCACGCCGTCGACGGTGTTTCGCTCGCCGTGCCGCCGAAGAACGTGACCGCGTTCATCGGACCGTCCGGCTGCGGCAAGTCCACCGTGCTGCGCTCCCTGAACCGCATGCACGAGGTGGCCCCGGGCGCCCGCGTCGAGGGCAAGGTCCTGCTCGACGGCGAGGACATCTACGCCCCGGCCGTAGACCCGGTGCAGGTCCGGCGCACCATCGGCATGGTGTTCCAGCGCCCGAACCCGTTCCCGACCATGTCCATCCGCGACAACGTCGTGGCCGGGCTCAAGCTGGCGGGCGAGCGCAACAAGAAGAAGTTGGACGAGGTCGCCGAACGCTCCCTGCGCGGGGCGAACCTGTGGAACGAGGTCAAGGACCGCCTCGACCGCCCGGGCGGCGGCCTGTCCGGCGGCCAGCAGCAGCGCCTGTGCATCGCGCGTGCCATCGCGGTGCAGCCGGACGTCCTGCTGATGGACGAGCCGTGCTCCGCCCTGGACCCGATCTCCACCTTGGCGATCGAGGACCTGATCACGGAGCTGAAGAAGGAGTACACGATCGTCATCGTGACCCACAACATGCAGCAGGCAGCGCGCGTCTCCGACCAGACGGCGTTCTTCAACCTGCTGGGTGTCGGTCAGCCGGGCCGGCTGATCGAGGTGGACGACACGGAGAAGATCTTCTCCAACCCCAGCCAGAAGGCCACGGAGGACTACATCTCCGGCCGCTTCGGCTGACCGTTCTTCGCCTCGGGGACGCCCGGAGGCCCCTCCGCCTTGCCGGCGGAGGGGCCTCTTCGCTTTGTGGTATCTGTCACCCGATCGGGTGGCCAGGGCGGTGCTGACGTGCGGTGGGGGAACCGCGGATATTCCGATCACGTCATAGCCGGGACACCGTCTGACGTGCGCGGTAACGTGCTTGGCAGGAATTGAGTGATCGCAGGGGGTAGTGGTGGCGCCACAGGGTGCGTGGAGCGCGCAGTCGATGAGCGCGATGACGACCAGCATGCGTGGGCTGAAGCAGGCTGCCGAGTCGGGCTCGTTCGCCATCAGCAAGGAAGGCGCCGAGGCGTACATCAAGGCCATCGAGGACGCCCAGAAGGAACTCCGCCAGCTCGACAAGTACAACGCCCAGTTGGCGCAGGAGACGAAGCTGGGTACCAGTCCCGACGCCCAAGCGATGAGCCGCTACAACGTGGAGAGTGCGAACGGCGGTGCCGGAACCACGGGCATCTTGCCGGCATTGGACCAGTTGAAGATGGCACTCGAAGACGCCAGGCTCGCGATGAAGAAGGCGATCGAGAACTACGACCAGGTCGACGGCTCCGCTGCCAGTGGCCTGAAGCGCTACTGAGATGGGGATGCAGTTGACCAGGAACCTGGTGATCCGTTCGATCCTGCCGATCGCGGTGCTCGGCGTCGTGCTCGCCGGTTGCTCGGAGAAGCAGGGCGGGACGCCCACCGCCGGTAGCGACACCCCGACCACGACCGGCACGTCGGCGAAGCCGACCACGACGTCCTCGTCGGGCACCAGCGGTGGCCTGGAGTCCTTCGACGCCTGCGCCGCGGTGCAGGCCGCTGCCGGCCAACTGCCTCTCACCGAGATCGAGCCCAACGGCAAGGCGGGCTGTGATGCCGAGTTCGGCACGTCGGTGTCCCTGGGTGTCAAGGCTTACCCCAGTCTGGGCATCTCCGACTTCGTGATGGGTCCCAATTCGAAGCCCTCGGACATCACGATCGGTAGCCGCAAAGCGCGAAAGGTCGGCGCGCCCGCCGGGGGTACGACCAGTTCCTGCGCCGTGACGATCGAGGTCACCGCCAAGTCGCGCGTCGACGTCGTCGCCTCGGCCAACGCGTCCCAGGACGAGGCGTGCGACGCGGCGACGAAGCTGGCCACCGCCATCGAGCCCAAGCTGCCGAAGTAGGACAGGAGGAGAGTCGTGGCACCGCGGAACACGCAGCAGCCCGGCACGCAGCAGGCGAACCCCAACGCGACCGAGGTCACCTAGGTCGGGCAGGCGGACGCCGAGTATCGGCGGGAGGCCGAGAAGAACGGCGGGTTCTTCGGTGTCTTCGACGACTGGCCGCGCTGAAGACGAAGTCCGTGCTCGGTCTGGGCCGCGCGTCCGTCAAGACCGTCGCGCTGGTGGTCACCCTTAGCAGCGCCAGCGCGGTTTTTGGTTGGAGTCTGTGTTCGACGGCGGCTCCACTTCGCGGCGCGCTGGCGTTTGTCGAAGCGGCGGTGAAGTAGGCCGTCGAGAACTACCGCGAAGTCGACGAGTCGGCGTTGAGCGGGTGCAAGCGTTACTGAGATGGGGATTGCGTTGACCAGGACTCTGGTGACCCGTTCGATCTTGACGATCGCTGCGGCGGCGTTGCTGCTAGCCGGTTGCACGTCGAAGGAGCCGGGCGACCCCACAGCGGGTGCCACCACCTCCACCACCGCGACCAAGTCCCCCGACAAGACGACGACCACGTCGAAGCCCGCCTCCGGCGACGCGCTGGCGGACTTCGACGCGTGTGCCCAGGTGAACGCTGTCGCGAGCCAGTTGTCGCTGAGCCGGATCGAGCCGAGCGGCAAGGACGAGTGCGATGCGCGGTGGGGCCAGACGACCACCGCGGTGAAGGTCAAGGCGTTCCCCGACCTGGGCATCAGCGACGCCACCGGCGGGTCGAAGGCGCGCATCTCCGACACCTCGATCGGCACGCGCAAGGCCAAGAAGGTCGAGGCCGGCGTCACGGACACGTCCTGCCTCATCGCCGTCGAGGTCGGCTCGAAGTCGAGGGTCGACTTCTACGCCGCGTCGACCACGTCCGTCCAGGAGTCCTGCGACGCGGCGACCAAGCTGGCCACCGCCATCGAGCCCAAGCTGCCGAAGTAGGACAGGAGGAGCGTCGTGGCACCGCGGAACGCGCAGTAGCCCGGCACGCAGCAGGCGAACCCCAACGCGACCGAGGTCACCTAAGGTTGGGCAGGCGGACGCCGAGTATCGGCGGGAGGCCGAGAAGAACGGCGGGTTCTTCGGTGTCTTCGACGACTGGCCGCGCTGAAGACGAAGTCCGTGCTCGGTCTGGGCCCCGCGTCCGTCAAGACCGTCGCGCTGGTGGTCACCTTGAGCGGCACCAGCGCGGTTTTGGTTGGAGCCTGTGTTCGACGGCGGCGCCACTTCGCGGTGCGCTGGCGTTGGTCGAAGCGGCGGTGAAGTAGGCCGTCGAGAACGACCGCGAAGTCGACGAGTCGGCGTTGAGCGGGCTCAAGCGTTACTGAGATGGGGATTGCGTTGACCAGGACTCTGGTGACCCGTTCGATCTTGACGATCGCAGCGGCGGCGTTGCTGCTAGCCGGTTGCACGTCGAAGGAGCCGGGCGACCCTACGGCACGCAGTACGGCCACGACAACCGCAGCCTCGGGCCAGTCGACGACGACCTCCAAGCCTTCGTCCGGTGACAACTTGTTGGCCGACTACGACCCGTGTGACGAGCTGAACGCGATCGCGAGCCAGGTGTCGCTGACCGAGATCGAAGAAGACGGCCGACAGGAGTGCAAGGCGCGCTGGGGCCAGACGACGACCGTGGTACGGGTCAAGGCTTTCCCGGAGTTGGGTATCGGGGAGATCGTCGGTGGAGCGAATTCCAAGTTCACCGATCTCTCCATCGGCTCCCACAAGGCGAGGAAGGTCACCGCACCCTCCTCGAGCACGTCCTGCGCCGTGACCGTGGAAGTGTCCGCCAAATCGCGAGTCGACGTCGTCGCCTCCGCCACTTCGTCCCAGGACGAAGCGTGTGACGCGGCGCAGAAGGTCGCCACCGCCATCGAGCCCAAGCTGCCGAAGTAGTACAGGAGGAGCGTCGTGGCACCGCCGAACGCGCAGCAGCCCAACACGCAGCAGGCGAACCCCAACGCGACCAAGGTCACCTACGCCGGGCACCGGCGGGAAGCCGAGAAGAACGGCGGGTTCTTCGGCGTCTTCGACGACTGCCCGCGCTAAAGACGAAGTCCGTGCTCGGTCTGGGCCGCGCGTCCGTCAAGACCGTCGCGCTGGTGGTCACCCTGAGCAGCACCAGCGCGGTTTTTGGTTGGAGCCTGTGTTCGACGGCGGCGCCACTTCGCGGCGCGCTGCCGTTTGTCGAAGCCGCGGTGAAGTAGGCGACGAGCTGTGTGCCGAGTACGAGAAGACTGGGCGTCTTCGCTTGTGGTGTCTGTCACCCGGTCGGGTGGCCGGGGTGGTGCTGACGTGCGGTGGGGGAACCGGGGGTGTTCCGATCCCGTCATAGCTGGGACACCGTCTGACGTGCGCGGTAACGTGCTGGGCAGGAATTGAGTGATCGCAGGGGGTAGTGGTGGCGCCACAGGGTGCGTGGAGCGCGCAGTCGATGAGCGCGATGACGACCAGCATGCGTGGGCTGAAGCAGGCCGCGGAGTCGGGCTCCTTCGCCATCAGCAAGGAAGGCGCCGAGGCCTACGTCAAGGCCATCGAGAGCGCCCAGCGTGATCTCCGCGACCTCGAGAGCAAGATGTACGTGTTGCAGCAGGAGACCCAGCTCGGCACCAGTCCCGACGCCCAGGCGATGAGCCGCTACAACCTGGAGAGCGCCAATGGCGGCGCGGGCACGACCGGCATCGTGCCGGCCATCACCCAGCTGAAGTCCGCTCTCGAAGATGCGAAGGTGGCCGTGCAAAAGGCTATCGAGAACTACAACCAGGTAGACGACTCGGCCGCGAGCGGCCTCAAGCGCTACTGAGATGGGGATGCAGTTGACCAGCAACCGGGTGATCCGTTCGCTCCTGCCGCTCGCGGTGCTCGGCGTGGTCCTCGCCGGGTGCTCGGCCAAAGAGGGCGGAACAGCCACGCCCGGCAGCACCGCGGCCACCACGACCGGGACGTCGGCGAAGCCCACGACGACCTCGGCCGGCGGTGGGGACGGCCTGGCGTCGTTCGACCCGTGTGCGGCGATGAAGGCAGCCGCCGGTCAAGTGCCGCTCACCGACGTCGAGAACGACGGCAAGCAGGAGTGCAAGGCCCAATACGGCTCGACGGTCTCGGTGCGGGTGAAGGCTTTCCCCTCGCTGGGCATCGCTGACGTCGTCGGTGGCGCCAACTCCAAGTTCACCGAGATCCCCGTCGGCAACCACAAGGGCCGGCGAGTCACTGCTCCGGTGTCCGACTCGTCTTGCGCTGTGGCGATCGAGATCACGCCCAAGTCACGCGTCGACGTCGTCGCCTCCGCGAACGCGTCGCAGGACGAAGCTTGCGACGCGGCGACCAAGGTCGCCACCGCGATCGAGCCCAAGCTGCCGAAGTAGGACAGGAGGAGAGCCGTGGCACCGCCGAACGCGCAGCAGCCGAACCCCAACGCGACCAAGGTCACCTACGCCGGGCAGACGGACGCCGAGCTGGAGGCCGAGTACCGCCGGGAGGCGGAGAAGAACGGCGGGTTCTTCGGCGTCTTCGCCACCATCGACGACTACCTGCGCTGGAAGACCAAGTCCGCCCAGAACCAGCAGCAGCAGAAGCAGGACCTGGAGAAGGTCGTCGAGAACTACCGGCCGCCGATGTCCACGGCCGGCTCCTTCTACATGGGCTACTCGCACGACCAGCTCAAGGCCATGGTCACCGACAACATGGCCCCCTCCACCGCCAACGAGCAGGGCGAGGCCTGGACCAAGATCGGCAACACGCTGGTCGACCTCCAGAACAACCTCACCAAGGCCACCGAGGCGAGCAAGGGCGAGTGGCAGGGCAAGGCCGCCGAGGCCGCCCAGGGCTACTTCACCAACATGGCCGCCTGGTCCGGCAACGCCGCCCAGGGCGCGCAGCTGACCGGCAACAAGCTCTACGAGCAGAGCCAGGCCGCGGACACCGCGAAGTCGTCGATGCCGGAGCCGGTGAACTTCTCCACGGCCGACGCCTACAAGATGTTCTTCTCCGAGCCCAACCCGTTCAAGTGGGCCGAGACGATCGACAAGATCGAGCAGAAGTTCGAGGAGAAGCAGGAGGCGCACGAGCGCGCCGCCGAGGTCATGACGACCATGTCCGGAAGCTTCCAGCAGTCCGGCTCGACCATGCCTGCCTTCGTCCCGCCGCCCCCGATGGAGGGTTCCGGCAGCACGGGCGACCCCGGTGGCAACCAGCCCGGCGGCATCGGCGGGCGGCCCACCGTCCCGGACGGTCCCGGTGGCATCGGCGGTTCGGGCATCCCCGGTGGCTCGGTGCCCGGTGGCGGCACGGGCGGCAACCTCAACCAGTCCGGCCTCATCCCGGGCACGCCCGGCAACCCCGGTGTCCCGCCGGTCGGTCCGGGGCTGCCCGGTGGTCCCGGCTACCCGGGCAACCCCAACTACCCCGGTTACCCGGGCGGTCCGGGTTACCCGCCCGGTAGCGGACCCGGCATCCCGCCCGGCGGTCGGCCGGGCATCCCGCCGGGTGGACGGCCCGGTGCCGGTCCCGGCGGACGGCCCGGCGGCGGTCCGGGTGGACGCCCCGGCGGTGGTCCCGGTGGCATGCCCGGCGGTGGTCGTGGTGGCGGTCCCGGTGGTCTGGCTGCGGCCGGGCGTGGCGGGTTCGGGCCTGGTGGCTTCGGGCCCGGCGGGTCCGCGGGCCTGCTCGGCGAGTCCGGCAAGGCGGGCGCGGGCGGCTTCGGCCCCGGTGGCGCCGGTGCCGGTGGGCTGGGCGGCGCCGGTGCGCGCGGTGGCGCGGGCATGGGCGGCATGGGTGCCGGTGCCGGCAAGGGCGAGGGTGACGAGGACAAGGAGCACAAGTCCGCCTCGTACCTCGTCGAGACCGAGGACGTCTTCGGCGACGGCACGATGGTCGCGCCGCCGGTCATCGGCGGGTGAGCGTGTTCTCGTTCGCCCTGTCCCACGCGGCGGCCGACATCCTGTGGGAGGACCTCAAGCTCGGCAGCCGTCCCTACCCGTTCGACTTCCCCTACCTCGGCCAGACGTTCGACGAGCGGCGCGGCATCCGCGAAGCCGTCTACCGCGACCTGGAGTCCCGCGGCCTCGCGTCGCGGGGCCGGGCCTCGGCCGAGGTGGAGGAAGCGCTCACCCTGCTCGTCCGCTTCGACTACTCGCTCAACGCGATCGCGTCCCTGGACCCGCGCAACGTGGAGCGCCAGCTCCTGGCCCGCAGCGGCGCCCAGGGCGAGCTCGCGGTCGTCGCCGTCCTGGACGACCGGCAGCTGAAGGTCGAGACCATGCGCTCGTCGTCGCTGCTGCGCGCGGTCGTGGACCTGATCCCGCCGGGACGCCCCGGCCCCGGCCAGTCGATCACGGTCGCGATGCCGTCGTCCGCACCGCCGCCCCGCCCGCGCCAGGACGACGACTTCGGCAACACCACCTTCACCCAGGCGATGGCCCCCCGCTCCACCAGCGGGTCCCAGGTCCGCGCCCTGGAGGCGGTGTTCGAGCGCCCGCGCCTGCGCGCCGGCCAGTTCGGCGTGACCGTGCGCGGCAGGCACGGCCGTGAGCAGCGCGCGCCGCAGGTCGCCTGGTTCGACAACGACCAGGGCCGGTACATGTCGCAGACCCGGCAGGGCCAGGACGGCCAGAAGTGGCTCACCCACGCCCCCGCCGACAACGCGCGCATCGCGGGCCAGCTCACCCAGGAGCTCAACGCCCTGCTCAACTAGCCGACGTCACTCAGCAGGGTCACTCGACGGGGGTCACTCGACAGGGTCACTCCACAGGGTCACTCGACCGGCTGAACCGAGCTCGACCAGCCGAGGTGCTCCGCGCGGACGGCGCGGAGCGCGATCCTCGAGGTGCCTCAGTCGTCGATGTCGCCGCCGTAGCCGGGCATCCGGCCCGTCACGACGAAGACCGTGCGCTTGGCCACCGACACCGCGTGGTCGGCGAAGCGCTCGTAGAACCGGCCCAGCAGCGTGGTGTCCACCGCGGACGGGACGCCGTGCGGCCACTCCTTGTCCATGATCACCGTGAACAGGTGGCGGTGCAGGTCGTCCATCGCGTCGTCCGCGTCCTCCATGGAACGGGCGCGCTCGACGTCCTGGGTGCGGATGACCTCGGTGGCCTCGCGGGCCAGCTGCACCGCGATGCGGCCCATCTCGGCGAAGTACGGCTCCACCGTGTCGGCCAGCACGTGGTTGGGGTGCCGGCGGCGCGCGGCCTTGGCCACGTGCAGCGCCAGGTCACCCATGCGCTCCACGCTCTCCGCCGCGTGGATCACGGCCAGCACGATGCGCAGGTCGGTCGCCACCGGTGCCTGCAGCGCCAGCAGCGCGTAGGCCTGCTCCTCGATGCTCGAGCGGACGTCGTCGATCTTGGCGTCGTCCCCGATCACCTGCTCCGCGACCGCGAGGTCCGCCTGGAGCAGCGACGCGGTGGCGCGCTCCATGGCGTCACCGGCCATCGCGCACATGTCGGCGAGCCGGTCGGCGAGTTGTCCGAGCTGGTCGTGGTAGGCCTCACGCATGGGCGTCAGCCTACGTGCAGGTGGTCGCGGCGGCGACATTCCCCAGTGAACCGCGGGTGAACCCGAAACGACCAGATGGCTCACGCACAGGGGTCGACGCCCGCGTTGACCACCTCGACCGGCGGCGGCGTCGCCTTGCCCGGCTGGGGGGTCGTCCCGCCCGGCTTCGGCGTCACGACCTTCTCGTCCCAGTCGGACCCGATCAGCAGCATCACCGAGCCGCCCATCTCCGGCCGGAACTCCGGCGTCGCGCCCGGCACCGCCGCCGCGAGCGTGGCGGCCGCGTCCTCGCCGCCGATGCCGTAGCGGACGACCGTCCTGGCCGTGCTCTCGCCGCTGCTGCCCCAGTTGACGATGCTGAAGCCGAGCTCCTCCAGGTTGTCCCTGGCCCGCTTCGCCGCGCCGTCGATGCCCTGCTCCCCGTTGAACACCTGGATCTTCAGGCCCTTGGGGTCGATCACCTGGCCCTGCTTGGGCTGCGCGGGCGCGTTGGACGACGGGGCCGGCGCCGACTGGGTGGGCGTGGCGTCGGGCGTCTCGCCGGGCAGCGGGGTGCCGTCGATGATCGCCTGGAACAACGCCCGGGTCTCGTCCTCCAACAACACCTCGATGTTGTCGTGGTTGTCCAGCGTCGGACCCTCTTGGGTCTCGTGTGGAACGGTGACGAAGCTGACCCGTCCGGCCTCGATGCCCTGCAACGACTGCGCCAGCGTCAGCATGTCCTTCACGCCGATGTTCTGGCCCACTGTGGACGAAGCGAACGCGTTGAGGAAGTTGTTGAGCTTCCCGGGGTTCAGCAGCATCTCCGACGACAAAGCCGTGCGCAGCAAGGAGGACAGGAACTTCTGCTGCCGCTTCACGCGGTCGTAGTCGCCCAGCGGCTCGGTGGTGACCTTGCGCGCCCGCACGTAGTCGAGGGCCTTGGCGCCGTCGATCTCGTACTGGCCCGGCTTGTCGAAGATCATGCCGAGCTCTTCGTCCTCCATGACCTTCGGCACGCAGACCTTGATCTTGCCGACGGCGTCGACCATGCCCTTGAAGCCGTTGAAGTCCACGGAGATGAAGTGGTTGATGGTCAGGCCGGTCAGCTCGGTCATGAACGTGCTGACGCAGCGCGGACCGCCGTCGGCGTAGGCCTGGTTCGCCTTGACACCCTTGGCCGGCCGCAGCACCTCACCGGTGTACTCGCCGGTCTCCCAGTTCCACTTCTCGCACTCGGGCCGGGTGATCTGCAGGTCGCGCGGCACGCTCACCACGACGACCCGCTTCCGGTCGGCCGGGATGTGGGCCAGCATCAGCACGTCCGAACGCGCACCCGGCTCGTTGTCCGCGTCACCCACCCCGTCCTCGGGTCGCGCACCCGCGCGGGTGTCCGAGCCGACGATGAGGAAGTTCTCGTCGCCCAACTGCTTCTCTGCCTCGTGCACGGCGGCGGAGTTGGTGTTGAGCGCGTCGATCTCGGTGAACTTGCTGTCGATGTACTGCATCGCGCCCCAGCCGAGCCCGGTGGCGACGAACACCAGGACCGCGCCGGTCAACGACAGGACCTTCACGATCCGCACGATCTTGCTGTGCTTGACCGTGCGCGCCCTCCGGCGGCGGGGGAGGTCGTCGATGTCGTCGTCGGCGTCGAGCGGCTCGGCGAAGACGGTGGCGTCCTCGTCGTGGTCCTGCTTCCACGGCAACAACTTCTGCCGCCGCTCCTTCTTCTGCCGCTCCTGCTCGGCGAGCTCGTCGTGGACGGCGGAGAAGCGGGCGAGCGTGTGGTCGACCTCGCGACGCTTCTTGACGTCGTCGCTGATGGCCTCCATCTCGGTGGTGAGGCTCAGCGGGTCGATCTGGTCACGCGGGGAGGCGGCCACTGACGGCGCGGCGGCGGCGGGTGCCGCGGGTGCCGGCGCACCGCCGAGCCGCCCGGCGATGTCCCCGGCAGCCTCGTCGCCGCGCCCGGCGGAGACGTCCGGGACGGGCCGCGCACCGGTGTCACCACGCCGAACCGGCACACCTTCCGCCGCGACCTCCGGCTGACCACCGGCGAGCCGCCGAGGCCCAACCGGACCACCGTCGACAGGCCGGGGACCACTGCCGTCCGGCCCGCCCGGGGCGAGCCTGCGGGGGCCGTCGTGGCCCGGTTCGGGGAGCTGTCGGGGGCCGTTGCCATCGGGTCCGCCGGGGGCGAGCCGACGAGGGCCGTCGAGGCCGGGTTCAGCGAGTTGGCGTGGGCCGCTGCCGTCCGGCCCGCCGGGGGCGAGCCTGCGAGGGCCGTCGGGGCCGGGTTCAGCGAGTTGGCGTGGGCCGCTGCCGTCCGGTCCGCCAGGAGCGAGTCGGCGCGGGGCGTCGAGGCCGGGTTCGGTGAGTTGGCGTGGGCCGCTGCCGTCCGGTCCGCCGGGGGCGAGTCGACGCGGGGCGTCGGGGCCGCCGGGGAGGGGGCGGCGTCCGGTGCCGGGGCCGTTGTCGGCGGCGGGGTGCGGGGCGTCCGGGGTGGCGCCGGCCAGGCGGCGGGGTCCACTGCCATCGGGGCCGCCCTCGGGCAGGGGCGCGGCGCCGGCGAGGCGGCGGGGGTCGGCGTCGAGGCCGTTGGGCGGTACGCGACGCCCGGTGTCCGGGCCGGCACCGGCCAGGCGACGCGCGGCGGGACCGTTCTCGGCCAGGCGGCGCGGTCCGCTGCCGTCCGGGCCACCCTCGGGGAGCGGCGCGCCGGCGCGGCGGGCGGCGTCCGGGCCGCCTTCGGCGAGGCGGCGCGGGTCGGTGGGGAGGCGGCGGCTCGCTTCGGCACCGTTCTCGGCCAGGCGGCGCGGGTCGACGCCGTGCGAACCGGTGTCGTGGTCGGCGGGGCGGCGCGCGGTGTCCGGTCCGGGGACGCCGTTGGTCGGCCTGCCCGGACCATCGGGCAGGCGACGCCCACCGTCCGGGGCGAACTGCCGAGGCCCGCTGCCCTCCGGCCCACCGGGACGTCCCGGCGCACCACCCGCGAACCCGCGCGGGTCGGGTCCGGCACCGGCGGCGGTCCGGCGCGGATCGACCGGCCGACGACCGGTGTCGGCCGGCCCGGACTCGGCGAGCCGCCGCGGACCGGTCTCGTCCGGCAGGTCGCGCGGGGTCGAGGGCCGGAAGTCGCGAGGTGCCCCGGGAGCGGCGTCGCGGGACACCCCGGGGGCGACCTCACGGGAACCACCCGGCGCGAGGTCGCGTGGCGTGCCGAGTGCGGCATCGCGGGAGCCGCCGGGCGGGAGGTCGCGTGGCGTGCCGAGTGCGGCATCACGGGAGCCGCCAGGCGGGAGGTCGCGTGGCGTGCCGGGAGCGGTGCCGAAGGCGTCGTGCGGGGCGGTGCCGGGCTGGGGGTCGCGGCGGACGCCCGACGTCAGGTCCCGACGTGCCGGGTCGCGGGGCGGGACGCGGTCGGCGGGTGGCGCGGGGTGCCGACGCGGCGGTTCCGGGTCGGCGGCCGCGCGGCGGCCGTGGGGCTGGTCGGCAGGCAGGTCCGGGCGCGCGCGGCGGCCCGTCGACTCCGACGACGGCGTGAAGTGGCTCGGCAGGTCCTCGGGCGACGGACGACGACGGCGGCCGGTGTCCTGGCCGCGTGCCGGGTCGGGGGTGAGGTCGTCCGGCAGCGCCCTGCGGCCCGTGGTGTCCGGGGTCGCCCGGCGGCCGGTGGCCTCCGGAGCGCCGCGCCCGGCGGACTCGGGGTCGAGCGCCGCGCGCCTGCCGGTGGGCTCGGGGTCGAGGGCGGCACGCCGGCCGGTGGGTTCGACTTCGGGTGCCGCGCGCCTGCCCGTGGGTTCGGCCTCGGGTGCCGCACGCCTGCCGGTCGACTCCGGTCTGCCGCCGTCGGTCGGCGGCACCGGGCGCGGGATGTTCGTGCGGCTGTGCTGTTCGAGCAGCTCGGAGACGCTCAGCCCGCCGCCGCCCTCCATCGACCGCCGTCTGCGGCCGGTGGGCTGGTCGTCGGGAACGGGCTGGTCACCACGAGGTCCGGGGCCGCCACGGCGGGGCTCGTCGGGCACCCGGTCTCCCTTCAGCAACAGCGGTCAATACGGGGTCGTCATCACGAGTTGACGACATCAAGGACACATTGGTTGCACCAACGGCGTGTCACTTGCCTTGGCGATACTACGGATGACCGCCAGTCCTGACGACCACTCCCGGTGATACAGGGGTGGTGTGTAGTCAGTTGCGCTCAGCAGGCTACGGCCAAACGGGTGAGCTGCCGCAAAAACTCAGTAACCGGCAACCCTCGGTTCGGCGATCCCGCGCCGACCGGCCGCGGGGCCGGCCAGGCGCACCCGACCACCCTCCCGGTAGGCGACCGCGTTCCGTCCTGACTGCTTGGCGGTGTACAGCAGGCTGTCCGCCCGCAGCAGCTGTTGCTCCGGAGCGACCGGCGGGCGGTTCGGCGCGTCCCCCGCGGGAGGCTCGTAAGCCAACCCGATGCTGACGGTCACTCGCAAACCGGGCGCCAGCGAAGCCCAGGCGTGACGCTCGACACGCATGCGCGCCGACTCGGCGATCTCCACCCCCGAGGACGCGTCCACGCCGGGTAGCACGAGGACGAACTCCTCGCCCCCGTACCGGGCGCAGAAGGCGTCCTCCGGCAGCTCCTCCTGCAACAGCTCGACCACGCGCTGCAACACACGATCACCCAGGAGGTGGCCGAACGTGTCATTCACCTGCTTGAACCAGTCGAGGTCGATCAACGCGATGGCGAGCCCGTCGGCGGTGGCGCCCTTGTCGGTGACCATGTCGAGCAGCCGCTCGTCCAGGTACCTGCGGTTGTAACTGTCGGTGAGGCTGTCTCTCAGGCTCTGCTCGCGCGCCTCGGCGTGCTCGCGGCGCAGCCGGTCCACCTCGCGGCGCAGTTGCTCGGGGACGTGCGGCTGCTCGTCCTGGTCCGCGTAGACCAGGTCGAACGCCGACCGCAGGTGCTGGTAGGCCTGCCGCCACTGGCCGCGGGAGGCGAGCAGCGCGGCGATCGACTCGTGCAGCTGCACCAGCCCGGTACCCTCCGAGGCGGCTCGGTCCTCGTCGGACCTGCCGTCGCTGTCGAAGTCGGCGACTTCGGGTCGCAGTGCGGTCATCGCGCTCACCTCCCTACTTGCCAAGGTGTCGTCTGTTGCAACGCGGTGCTTGAGCCGGCGGGACGCGTCACAGGGGGATTTCCCTCTACCGGTTGACCGTGCACTGCTCCGAACTGGTGACGTTCGGTGATCAACTAGCCGGAACGTGTGCCGAGCGTGGTCGGTGTGGCCTAGCGCTCGGTCGGGCGCGGCGGTCGGCAGGGCGCAGACGCCGGGCGGTGCGGACGCCGGGCGGTGCGGACGCCAGTTCGGGCGTTGCGGGTCAGTTGGCGCAGGGCGCGAAGCCGTACGCCTTGCCGTTGAGCAGCACGACGTGCTGGGAGCCGATCTGGCTGCCGATCTCGGTGCCCTCCTGGAACGCGGTGAGCGTCACGGCGACCACCAGCACGACCCCGCGGGGGTGCTCGTCCTCGCCGGGCGGCGTCCAGGCCGGGTCGAGGCGGAGGGTGGACATGGTCGGCTGCACCTTGATGGTGCCGTTCGGCAGCTCGCAGTCCTCGTCGCGGAAGTCGGGGTGCTGGGTGTCGGCGAGCAGTTCGTGCTGCTCGGACACGCCCTCGCCGGCGGCCTCGTTGAGCGCGGCGAAGTAGCTGGAGACCAGTTCCCGTTCGACGTCGGTGACCCGCAGCGGCCGGGGCGTCCCGGTGACGGCCGAGCCGCACGCGGCCAGCAGCAGCGCGCAGGCGGCGAACGCGGCGGCGCGGGGCGCCCGGTCACCCACCGGAGTG
Source organism: Saccharothrix variisporea (assembly GCF_003634995.1). Taxonomy (GTDB): domain Bacteria; phylum Actinomycetota; class Actinomycetes; order Mycobacteriales; family Pseudonocardiaceae; genus Actinosynnema; species Actinosynnema variisporeum. The sequence goes on from NZ_RBXR01000001.1 coordinate 5,618,557, forward strand.
CATGTCTTCCGCTGCGGGCACCATGCCGTCCTCGGGGTCGTCCAACCAGCCTTCGGGCAGGACGACCTTCGCGGGCGACCCCTGCCTGCCGCGCGGTCCCTCGGCCTCGAGCGTCTCGGCGGTCGGGTCGAGCCGGCCGAGCAGGTCGTCGAGTTCGGTGAGGGTGGACACCATCGCGAGGCTGCGCCGCAGGTCCGCGCCGACCGGGAACCCCTTGAGGTACCAGGCCATGTGCTTGCGCAGGTCGCGGACGCCCTTGTCCTCGCCCAGGTGCGCGGCGAGCAGGCGTCCGTGGCGGGCGATGATCTCGGCGACCTTGCCCAGCTCCGGCGACCGCGGGACGGGTTCGCCGTTCAGGGCCGCTTGGAGTTCGCCGAACAGCCACGGGCGCCCGAGGCAGCCGCGCCCGACGACGACGCCGTCGCAGCCGGTCTTGGCGATCATGTCCAGGGCGTCCTGGGCGCTGAAGATGTCGCCGTTGCCCAGGACGGGGATGCTGGTCACGGCCTCCTTGAGACGCGCGATGGCGTCCCAGTCGGCCTGCCCGGAGTACCGCTGGGCGGCGGTCCGAGCGTGCAGCGCAACCGCTCGCGCCCCTTCGTCCTCGGCGATGCGGCCCGCGTCCAGGAACGTGTGGTGGTCGTCGTCGATGCCGATGCGGAACTTGACCGTCACCGGCACCCCGGCGGGCTCGGCCGCCTTCACCGCGGCCCGCACGATGTCCCGGAACAACCGCCGCTTGTACGGCAACGCGGCCCCGCCGCCCTTGCGCGTCACCTTGGGGACGGGGCAGCCGAAGTTCATGTCGATGTGGTCCGCCCGGCCCTCGCCGACGATGATCTTCGCGGCTTCGCTCATCGAGGCGGGTTCGACGCCGTAGAGCTGGAGCGAGCGCGGGTGCTCGTCCGGCCCGAAGGTGATCATCTCCATCGTCTTGGAGTCGCGTTCGACGATGGCGCGCGCGGTGATCATCTCGCAGACGTACAGGGACGTGGGGCTGCCGAACTCCCGGCACAGCTGCCGGAACGCCACGTTGGTGATGCCGGCCATCGGCGCGAGGACCACGGCCGGGTCGACCGCGTACGGGCCGATCCGGAGGTCTGTCGAGGTCTGGAGTGCGGTGGACATCGCCGTCCATTGTCACCCAGGCCGGTCAGTGGCGGTCGCCACATCGGCGAATCGCCCGAACCCGCCACGTCGGCTCCAGTTCCAGGACGTGACCGGTCATCGAGGTGATGTCGACGTCCGCCGCCGCGCGGTCACGCAGTTCGGGCACCCGCGCGGCGTACCGGCGGTGCGTTTCGGCGTCGGGCCAGAACGTGGCGACGAGGTGGCGGCGCCCCGCGAGTCGCGCGACGATCCCGGCGAGCATGCCCGCGGATGCCATCGCCGGCGCCCACACCTCGCGCTGGACGTCCTCGAAGTGCCCCTCCGCGCCCTCGGCGAGGTGGCAGTCCGCGACGCGCAGCAGACCGCCGTCCAGGGCATCGGCAACCGGTGCCGCACCGGGCATGACGAGGGACACCTCGCCGAGGACGACCACGATCCCGGTGTAGCCACCCGCATCGGCCACCGCGTCGTGCCGGTCGCGCAGGAACACCTGGTGGCTGTCGGCGTCCGACCACAGGCCCAACACGTGCGCACGGCCGGTTCGGTCGTCCCAACCACCCACTTGCCCGACCAACCCGGGTTGGTCCGCGATGACCGACCACTCGCGCTGGGTCGCGGCGAAACGATCGCGCGCGCCGGTCGGCACGTCACAGGTGATCCATTTGGCGAGCACCGGTACCTCCCACGGGGTCGGGAGCGATCGTCCGTGCTCGACCAAGGTGGAGGTCAACCCGCCAGCGTCGGTGGTTGTCAGCGTGCGGACACAGGCAGTCGAAGTTCATGTTGTGCACGCGAGGCGCCGCGACTTTTATTCCGTGCGTTGACGGCGGAGTTGTCGTCGGTGGGTCACGAATTCGAACAGCAGTTGTAGTGCCCAGGGCGCTAACGCGGTCGCGACGCCGACTTCCACGCCGGCGACGAAGATGGCGTTCTGCTGGGTTAATGCGCGATCGCTGTCGGTGATCTTCGCTCGCGGGGAGGTCAACTCGCCGGTGGAACGCCAGAGCAAGAGGTCGTTGTCCGCCGGAACCGTCTCAGGCGATGCGGAGTCGAGAACCGCGGTCAGCGGAATTCGGCTCGCCTCCACCTCCTGTGTCCCTTCAAGTGCTCTTGGTTCGTCCGGTTCGGGGCTTTGCCCGAGCTGAGGACCGGTGGCGATCCGATCCCATCGTGCCGCGTTCACGTCGCCATTCGCGAGACGAGGTTCAAAAACCGGCCGGAGCACGGTCGGTGCCCTGACAACGCATTGGCTACCACGGCACCAACCCAGTCGCGAGGCCAAAGGCACCTCCAGTGACGCCTTCGCTCGGCGTGTTCCGAGGTCCACGTCGTTGGCCAGGGCGGTCATGACCACGCCGCCGATCGAGCCCGCCTCTCGAACATCCTCCCGTTCCTTGTCGCGCGGCCTGGCGTCGTAGAGCAAGAACACGCCGACGATGGCGGGCGGATCTGCGACAGGGGTGGTCAGGATTACGTCTATGCGTAAAATCGACTCACTATCGGTTTCGTCGTCGAAAGACCACGGGAGTGGCCACCCGTTCGGGTCGTCGCGGCTCCGTTTTCTCGGCTCCACGTGGGTGATCACGCCATCGGCATCGTGCGGGACGATGGCCATCACGCGTCCATCTGAAAAGTTTTTGCCTAGATCGGTGGAAGGTGGCAGCACAGTGGCTTGGTACCGCTGATAGGCGTCCAAGCCGGCCAGGGTCGCGACAGTGAATGCGACCAGGCACGTGAGTAGTTTCGCGACCATGACGTCCCCTCAACTGCCGTCGAGCGCAACGGCTCGGGCAACCCTATGGAGACCACTGTCCACGTCGACATAGCCCGACCAGGTGAGCAGGGTGCAACGGCAGCCGGTCCGAGTTCGCATCGCCACATCAGGTCAGTGCCTGCCGCAGGTGCGCGGCGGTTTCCTCGTCGAACGCCACCAACTCGATGCGCTCCACCGACGTCGTCGCCGGTGGTGTCGTCGCCGAGCGCAGGGTTGTCACCGCCACCCGTGCCGCCTCGGCCGGTGGGTAGCCGTAGACGCCCGTCGCGATCGCCGGGAACGCGATGCTCCGCACGCCCAACCCGTCCGCGACCTCCAGGCTGCGCCGGTAGCAGGACGCCAGCACGGCCTCCTCGCCGTACCCGCCGCCCTCCCACACCGGTCCGACCGTGTGGATCACGTACCGCACCGGGGCGAGGTCGAACGCGGGTGTGGCCACCGCGTCGCCGGGAGCGCACGGGGCCAGCTCCGAGCCGGCGCGAGCCAGCCGTGGGCCTGCCGCGCGGTGGATCGCACCGTCCACCCCGCCGCCGCCCATCAGCGACTCGTTCGCCGCCGTCACGATGGCGTCGACACGCGCACGTGTGATGTCACCCACGACCACCTCGATCACCGATCGAGCATGGCAGTGGGACCGCTGGATGCGGCTGCCGTTCTCCTCAAGGCGTAATCCCCAACTCCACCCCCCAGTCGTTGCACCGCATGAACGCCCCCGGCGGGTACTCGAACGACACCTCGCCGAGCAGCGTGAACCCCGCCTTGCGGCACACCGCGTTGGACGCCGCGTTCCCCACCGACGGGAACGCGTGCACCCACCGGGGCCCACCGGCCGCCCGTGCCCGCTCCAGCACCGCCGCAGCCGCCGCGGCGGCCACCCCGCGCCCCTGGCACTCCGGCAGGACGCTCCACCCCACCTCGTAGACCGCCTCGCCCCGCCACTGCTTCGCCCAGAAGCCGGCGCTGCCCGCCACCACCCCGTCGAGCACGACCCGGAACATGCCCGAACCCGGCGTGAGGTAGCGCTGGTGCCGGTCGGCCACGCGCGCGTCGGACTCCGGCCCGCCGAGGTGGGCCGTCATCTCCGGCGCGTTGAGCCGGTGCAGCAAGCCGAGGTCGTCCGCGGACCACGGCTCCAGGTGGACGGTCATGCGCAAAGGATGCCGGCGGGGTACGACAATTTCGCGATCACCGCAGGTCAGCGCCTGTTTCACAGAGGTTGGCCAAGCGCACGCCGGACGATCGCCGACCACGCTTCCGCGCACGTTCCCGCCGCGTTCACCGCCCGCCCCTAGCGTCGTCGCTCGGACCGGAACCGGTCTATACCTGTTACCAAGGAGGCAGGGTGCGAGGGAAACTCGCGTTGGCTCTGGCGCTCGCGATCGCGGCGGTGGCGGTCGCGCCCACCGCGGGTGCCGTGGTGAAGACGCCGAAGGTGCTGGTCATCGGCCTGGACGGAGCCCGGTACGACAAGCTGCTCGCCGCCGACACCCCGAACGTGCACGCGCTCGCCCAGCGGGGCTACTCGTCCCGCAGCGCCCTCTACGGCTCGGGCATGGCGCCCACCGTCAGCGGACCGGGCTGGTCGACCATCCTCACCGGCGTCTGGCCGGACCGGCACAAGGTCAAGGACAACTCGTTCAGCGGCAACGCCCTGAGCAGCTTCCCCAGCTGGCTCGCCCGCGCCAACACCGCCAAGCCCGCGCTCGACACGTACGCCGCCGTCGACTGGAAACCCATCTCCGACCACATCCTGCGCACCGGCCAGGACCGCAAGTTCGTCCTCGACGGCGACACCCTCGGCTACGAGGGCAGCGACGAGAAGGTCGCCGCCGACGCGGAGAAGCACCTCGCCCAGGACGTCGCCGACGCGTCCTTCGTCTACTTCGGCAAGACGGACATCGCGGGCCACAGCTACGGCGCCGACTCCACGCAGTACGCGGCCTCCCTGCGCGCCGACGACGCCCACATCGGCCGCCTGCTGCGCGCCGTCGAGAGCCGGCCGACCTACGCCGACGAGGACTGGCTGATCCTCCTCACCACCGACCACGGCCACACCCCGACCGGCGGCCACGGCGGCGACACCCCCGAGGAGCGCATGACGTTCGTGATCGCGGCGGGCGGCGGTGTCCCGCTGGGCACCCCGGCCGTGCAGCCCAAGATCGTCGACGTCGCCGCCACCGCCCTGCGGCACCTGGGCGTTGGCGCGTCCCTCGACGGCTACGCCCTGGGCACCGCGCCCGCCGACCCGTTCGAGTCGGTGACCCTCAAGCCGCGCCAGGACGAGACCGGCGTGCCCACGTCGGTCCTGGGCTGGACGCACGACGCCCCGGCGGGCTGGACCGTCCGCACCTCCGCGCCGCAGGGCGTGGCGGAGTGGCAGGGCTGGTCGTTCACCACGGACGACTTCTGGACCCGCACCGCGCCCGGCCAGTACCGCGAGGCGAACGTGCGGGCGCGCGGGGTGTTCGCCGTCGCCGACCCGGACGAGTGGGACGACAAGGGCTCGCCGTCCTCGCTGGGCCGGTTCGACTCGACGCTGTCCTCGCCCGGCTACGACGTGGCCGGTGCCTCCTCGGTGACCCTGAAGTTCGGCTCGCACTACCGGCAGGAGGACCCGCAGCGCGCTGCGGTGACCGTGGCGTTCGACGGTGGCGCGGAGCGCACGGTGCTGTCTTACGGCTCCGGGACCGGCGATGTGATCGCGGGGACCGTGTCGCTGAACGTGTCCGTACCGAGCGGCGCGCAGCGCATGGTCGTGTCGTGGCGCCTTTATGACGCCGGGAACAACTGGTACTGGGCCGTGGACGCGCCGAGCGTGACCCGCTAGCCCACGTCCCGGCGGAGCAGGTCTTCCTCGGTCTCCGCCCGGACCAGCACGCGCGTCGTGCCGTCCCGCACGCCCACCAGTGCGGGGCGGCACACCTGGTTGTAGTTCGAGGCGAGCGAGTGGTGGTAGGCGCCGGTGACCGGGACCGCCACCACGTCACCCGGGTGGACGTCCCTCGGCAGGTCGACCTCGGCGATCACGTCACCGGCTTCGCAGTGCCGGCCGACCAGCGTCCACCGCGCCATCGGACCGCTCCTGAGCAGCCGAGGCTGGTAGCGGGCACCGTAGAGGGCGGGTCGGGCGTTGTCGCTCATCCCGCCGTCCACCGCCACGAACGGGTGCTTCACGCTGGTCACCCGGTAGAGGGTGACCCCGGCCTTGGCCACGATCGACCGCCCCGGCTCCACCACCAACCGCGGCACCGCGACCCGCTGCCGCGCGCACTCGTACCGAACGGCCCGCGTCACGCGGTCGGCGTACCCGACAAGGTCGAACTCGTCCTCACCGCTCGTGTAGGGAACCGCGAACCCGCCGCCCAGGTCCAGTTCGCGGACGGGTCGGCCGAGCCGGGCGATAAGGGCGACCATCCGGCGGGCGGCCTGCTCGTACGTGGCGACGTGCCGGATCTGCGACCCGATGTGGCAGTGCAAGCCGACCAACTCCAGGTCCGGCCGCGCGTCCACGATCTCCAACGCACGCACCAGGTCCGCCTCCCCGAGCCCGAATTTCTGCCCGGTGTCCCCAGTAGCAAGCGCGGGATGCGTATCAGCGGCCACGCGCGGCAGCACACGCAACAACACACGGGCGTCCGCGATGCGCTCCAACTCGTCCACGGAGTCGACCACGATCCGCCCGACACCGTGCGCGGCCTTCAGGTCCTCGGGCGTCTTCGCGTTGCCGTGGAACAGGATCCGCTCATCGGGGAACCCCGCCGCCCGTGCCACGGCCAACTCCCCGGCGGAACAGACGTCCAACCACAACCCCTCTTCACCAACCCACCGCACCACCGCCTTGCACGACAACGCTTTGCTCGCGAAGGCCACCCGGAACCCGCTCAACACCTCCCGGAACCGCCGGCACTGGTGCCGGACTTCGTTCTCGTCCAGGACGTAGGTGGGCGTGCCGAAGGTGGCCGCGATCCACCGCAACCGGCGGTCGTCGACGTCGGGCCACAACCGTCGGTCGGGCGCGGGGTGCAGGGAGTGGGCCAGAGTGGGCAAGATGTCGGAAAGCGTCATGCCACCACGACACCGCGCCCGGCCCCGCTCACCACGGCCCGGCGACACGTCCTTGACACCCGACACGCCGATCCTGCCGCGCCTTTGACACGCCAGTGGCGCACACCACGACCGTCACCGTGGACCGCAAGCGCCGCGGAGCAGCCCCACAACACGACGTCGAACCCGCCTGGAGCCCACCGCACCTACAGCGGCCGGTTCCCCGCAGGCCCTCTACCCTCGGCGCGGGTGGGGCCCCGGACATGTCCAGTCCAGGGCCCCGGTTGGCCGCCCATTTGCGCACGCCAGCGACGTTTAAGAGTCGGATCAGTCCTTAGGTCGCCGCGCTCTCCCGTTGAGCTACGGCCGCACGTGGAGCGGCCAGCAGGATTCGAACCTGCACCTCGGCGAGTGTTGTCCGGTCTCGGGCGATCTGGCGTTCGGCGGAAATGCTGAAGCTGGAGCGAGAGTCTGAGCTTGATCCCGGCTGCCTCTACCGATTGGGCTATCCCGGCGTGTGGTGCCGGGAGGAGGATTCGAACCTCCACTGTGACCGAGTGGTTCAGGCTGACGTTTCAGTTTCAGCTTCCACGCTCCCAACGGGAGCGCACCCCCGCGCTCCAGCGGGGGAGTCTCTCGACGCTACCGGAACAGGTAGCCGAAGACCACGTCACCGACGCGCTGGTCGGTGACCTCCAGGTTGTTGGCTTCCTCCCGGGCGAACTTCACCGCGTGCTGGAGCTTCTCGACCCGGTCGACGAGCTCGTTGACCCGCCGGGCGGGCAGCGCGCCGGAGAACTTCACCGTCGACCAGTAACCCACCGGGATGTCCTCGTAGTACACCTCGACCTGCGCCGGGTGCTTCTCCGTGGCTTCGGCCTTGACGTGGTTGCGCGGCACCTTCTTGGTCCGGATGGTCCGGACCTGCTCGGTGCGCCAGTAGTCGGCGGACTCGTCGAAGGTCCAGTCCTCGGCCGCGTCCAGCACGGGCAGCTTCTTGACGAAGGTGTGCAGGTCGGTCAGCTGCTTCTCGAGGAAGAGCAGGTACGACACGGGCACGTCGCGGAGCAACGTCTGCCCGTCGACCACCACATCGGCCTTCGCGACGCAGTTCGCCCAGTCCTTGGTCGCCGTGACGTCGAAGAGCCGGGTCATCACGGCAGCGGTCCTCCGCAGCACGTCCTCGGCCTTGACCTGGACGCGCGTGGACTCCGGCGGCAGCACCTCGCCGTCCTCGTCCTTCGGCTGGTACGTGCGCGAGATACCGGCCAACAGCGCGGGCTTCTGCAACCCGTGGTGCGCGTCGGTCAGGTCCCGAAGCGTGCCACCCTTGACACTCTTCTCCACCGCGATGATCTGGTTCAACTTCGTCATGCCGCAACCCCCTTGGCTGCGCGCACCCTACAAGGTGAAAAGCCAAGCCCACCACTGCGTTTGGTGGGCCTAACGCATCAGCACACGAACCGCGAAGTGTTGATCGAAGGGCGAACTACATGACCGTCCGGGCCAGTGAGTGTTGTCGAACTTGCCTGGCGCGTCCTCAGACCCAGGACGGCGCTGTGGCGGGCGGGTTGGCATTGCGGCGAGGCTGAGCAACCTGGCCGAACTGTCGGCACTTAGGTCCACCAGCGCCCATCGTCGGCTAGGCGTTCACCCGGTCGTGCGGGAAGCGCTGCGCTGGGCGCGGGTGATCTCGACCGAGCGCAAACGCCCACAGAACAAGCGGGTGGATCCGATCTTGGCGAGGGCCTCTGCCAACCCGTCTGACCTGCGGGTTTGGTGGGCCGCCAGGGACTCGAACCCTGAACCCGAAGATTAAAAGTCTCCTGCTCTGCCAATTGAGCTAGCGGCCCGTTGGACAGCTTACCGAGGGGAGTGCTCGGCGTGGGGCGGGGTGGGTGTGGGGTGTGGGTGTCGTCACGTTCGCACTACCTTGGGGGTATGCGCGTGGCCACCTGGAACGTCAACTCGGTCAAGCAGCGGGTGCCTCGGTTGTTGCCCTGGTTGGAGCAGCGGCGGCCGGATGTGGTGTGTCTGCAGGAGACCAAGCTCGCCGACGACGCCTTCGCCGAACTGCTGGGCAAGGACCTGGCCGACCTGGGGTACGAGTTCGCCGTCCACGGTGAGGGGCGGTGGAACGGGGTGGCGATCCTGTCCCGGGTGGGGCTGGAGGACGTGGTCGCGGGGATGGTGGACGGGCCGGGGTTTCCGCAGCCTGAAGCTCGGGTGGTGGCGGCTACGTGTGGTGGGGTTCGGGTGTTCTCCGTGTACGTGCCCAACGGGCGTGAGCCCGACTCCGACCACTACCGGTACAAGCTGGAGTGGCTGGCCGCGTTGCGGGACGTCGTAAAAGCAGCCGGGGAGCACGTCATCGTCTGCGGGGACATCAACATCGCGCCTGCTGACGAGGACGTGTTCGACCCCGCCGCGTACGTGGGCCACACGCACGTGACCAAGCCCGAGCGGGACGCGCTCGAGGAGCTCAAGGCGCTCGGGCTCCGGGACGTCGTGCGCGACCGCTGGCCCGGCGCTCGAGTCTTCACCTACTGGGACTACCGGGCGGGCATGTTCCACCAAGACCTCGGCATGCGGATCGACCTCGTCCTCGCCTCGGCACCGGTTGCGGAGCGTGCCAAGGCGGCCTGGGTGGACCGGCACGCGCGCAAGGGCACGGGACCGAGCGACCACGCCCCGGTGATCGTGGACCTGGACACCGCCCCGGACGGCGACATCGGGCCCGTCGTGCCGCCGCCCTCCGCGCCCCGCAAGACGAAGAAGCTCCCGCAGGCGAAGGACTAGCCGAACGCCAGTGCGACCCGCAGGGCCGTGTCGCGCGTGCCGGTGAACCGGTGCACGCGGGCCAGTCGGTTGAGCATCAGGGAGCGCTTCGCCAGGCGTTGGGTCGACCGGCGTCGCGTGCGGTCGTAGGAATGCAGGCCTGAGCGGACGTCGGAAGAGCGCAGCGCCGACGCCAAGGTCACGCCGTCGATGATCGCCTGGCACGCGCCCTGCCCCAGGTCTGGGGTCATGGCGTGGGCGGCGTCGCCGATGAGGGCCACGCGGTCGTGCACGTACGACGGGAGCGGGGGCAGGTAGTCCAGGCTGTGCCGCAGCACGTCCCGGCTCTCGGCCAGCACTCTCGGGATCGGGTCGTGCCAGGACGAGAACGCCGACAGGTCCCCGTCCGGCCCGGTCATGGCGTACCAGTTGGTGCGCCCATCGGCCTGTGGCGTGAGGCCGAACTTCATCCCGCGTCCCCACGTCTCGCCGCCCGCCGGCACCGGTAGGTCGACCGTGCCGCGCCACCCGATGGCACCGGACGGCCGTGGCTCGACGCCGAACAGCGACCGCCGCACCCCGCTGTTGATGCCGTCCGCCGCGACGACCAGGTCGTGGTCGCACTCCGCGAGCGTCATGGCGGTGCCGAACCGGAGACAACCGGGCGGCAGGGCGTCGGCGAGCACGCCCAGCAGCGCGGGCCGGGTGAGGAGGTGGACGTCCGCGCGGAGCCGGCCCAGGACGGTGCCGTCGGGGCGGCGGATCGTCCCGTCGGGCTGCTTGCGCCCGGCCGCGCGGGCGCGGTCACCGAGGCCGAGCGTGTCCAGAGCAGCAAGGGCGTTGCGCCAGATACCGAGGCCCGTCCCCGTGGACGGCAGTCCCTCGGACCGCTCGAACACCGTCACGTCCCAGCCGACCGCCCGCAGGCCGACCGCCGCCGCCAGACCACCGACCCCGCCACCGATCACCGCTGCTCTCATGCGACCGACCGTACTACAGCTGTAGTGCCACTGACTACGGGTGTAGTGTCGCGGCTCGTGACGAGACGGCAGCAGGTGCTGGACGCCGCCATCCGGGTCCTGGGCACGGCCGGTCCACGCGCCCTCACCCACCGGGCCGTGGACGCCGAGGCGGGCCTGTCGGAAGGCTCGACGTCCAACCTCTTCCGCACCCGGGACGCCCTGGTCGGCGGGGTCGTGGAGCGGCTGCTGGAGCGTGAGCGCGAGCTGTGGGGGACGCTCGCCGGTGACGTGTCGACGCCCGACGAGCTCGCCGACGCCCTCGGCCGCGTGGTCGGGGAGCTGGCCGCGGAACGGGTGCTCACGCTCGCCCGGCACGCGGTGTTCGTCGACGCGGCGGTCCGGCCGGAACTGGGCAAGCGGATCGCGGAGGCGCACGAGCGGATCGCCGAGTGGGGTGTGCCGATCCTCCGGGCGGTCGGGTCGGCGGACCCGCGGGCGGACCTCGCGCTCCTGCTCGCCACCGTCGACGGCCTGCTCACCAACCAGCTCGCCAACCCGCGCCCGGACTTCGCGCCCGCGAGGGCGTTCCGCGTGCTGCTCAAGGGCATCACGGCCTGACAGCGGTTCCCCGAAGCGACGCCCGCGCGACGAGGGGACATCATGTGCCGGGTGGACCTGACGCGGGCGTTCCTGGCCGACGAGAGCCTGCACGACGTGATGGCCGAGCTCGACCTGCCACCCGCTCTGAACGAGGTGTACGGCCACCGCCTGGCACCCCGGCCGTTCTTCCTCGACCGCGCCGAAGCCGACCGCGTCGCCGACGACCTGCGCCGGTTCTTCGACCTCCTGCTCTCCTTGCCGCACAGGCTGTTCGACGGCAGCCTGACCCGCTGCGCCGCGGCGCTCGGCGTACCGCCGCACGAGGCCGCGCTGATGTCCGCCGAACCCCCGCCCTTCCACGGCCGCGCCGACCTGTACCGCGTCGGCGAGGGCTTCCGGTTGCTGGAGCTCAACTCCGGCAGTCAACTGGGCGGCACGGACCTCGGCGACATCGCCCGAGCGATCCACGAATCCCCGCGAATGCGGGACTTCGTGCGGGACCACGGTCTCAGTTACGTCCACCCGGTCGAGAAGTTGTTGTCCGCCATCGGTTCCGGCACGGTCGCGTTCCTCGAAGCGGGCGGGATGCTGGCCAAGTTCGGCAAGGGGTTCGCGTCGCTCCAGGAGTCCTGCCGGCGGCTCGGCGTGGACATCCTGTTGGGAGAACTGGAAGACCTGACCGAACGCAACGGCTGGCTGCACCTGAACGGCACCCGGCTGGACGTCGTCGTCCGGTTCTTTTCGCCCGCACAAGCGGTCGGCAAGGCGGACGCCTTCCTCAAAGGCGTGAAAACCGAGATCTACACGCCGTTGTCGAGCTACCTCTACGGCTACAAGTCCACCTTGGCGCTGCTGACCGGAACGAACCTGGAGGACGACGAGCAAGCCCTGGTGGACCGACTCGTCCCCTGGACCCGCAAGCTGGAGGACGTCGACAAGGACCACCTCCGGGCACACCGGGAGAACCTGGTGCTCAAGGCGTCCGGCGAGTTCGCCGGAACCGGGGTGTACGCCGGTTGGCTGCACGACGACCGGTCGTGGCGGGACCTCCTGGAGGACTGCGCCGGCCGCCCGCACGTGGTCCAGGAACGGGTGCGCCCGCAGCTCGACGTGGTGCCCGGCGACGACCGCGGGTGGCTCACCACGTGGGGCTGGTTCGTGACCCCGGACGGGTTCGCCGGGATGAGCATTCGGACCATGCCGCACGAAGCCGGCGCGGTCGTCAGCTACGGCGGAAACCCGAACACGAGAGTTTCGGGCCTCTTGGTGCACTGACCACCGCGTATCCGGTCGACCGCGTTCCGTGATTCACCCTCCGTGACCGCAACGGGCGGGCTACAGTCGCGCCCAACAGAGGGGGTGCATTGGGGGAGTTCTTCGCAGCCGCGCTCGCTTTCCCGACTGTCCTGCTCACGGTCCTGCTGGTGGCCGTGGTCGTGTTCTGGTTGCTCGCCGCGTTCGGGGTGGACCTCGACGGCGGCGTCGAACTGGCCTACGGGCTGGGTGGCGTGCCGGGCAGCGTCGTGTTCTCCCTGCTGGTGCCGATCGCCTGGTTCGCCTGCCTGGCCGGCGCGACGCTGGTCGACGGCTACGACTGGGCGGTCCTGCTCGGGTCGCTGGTGGTCGGGTTCCTCACCGCCCGGCTGGCCGTGATCCCGTTGCGGCGCCTGTACCCCGTGCTGCCGGACGCGTCCCGGCACGACTTCGTCGGGCGGGTCTGCGTGATCCGCACCGGCACCGTGACCGCCACGTTCGGCCAGGCCGAGGTGACCGCCGCCGACGGTTCCTCGGCGATCGTCCAGGTGCGCCAGGCCGGCGCGGACGACCTGCGCGCGGGCACGACCGCGCTGATCTTCGACTACGACCAGGACGGCGAGTTCTTCTGGGTCGCCCCGATCCCTACCTACCCGTTGGGGGAGCACTGATGGGAGTCATCACCACCGGCTTCGGCATCCTCATCGCCGTCGCCCTGGTCGTCGCGATCGCGCTGCTGATCATGGTCAGCCGCTTGTTCCGCAAGATCGACCAGGGCAAGGCGTTGATCATCTCCAAGGTGCGCAAGGTGGACGTCACGTTCACCGGCGCGGTCGTCCTGCCCGTGCTGCACCGCGCGGAGATCATGGACATCTCGGTGAAGACCATCGAGATCCGCCGCGCCGGCAACGAGGGCCTCATCTGCAAGGACAACATCCGCGCGGACATCCGGATCACGTTCTTCGTCCGGGTCAACAAGACCGTCGAGGACGTCATCAAGGTCGCCCAGGCCATCGGCACCGCCCGCGCCAGCGACGAGGCGACCCTCCAGGAGCTGTTCAACGCCAAGTTCTCCGAGGCGCTCAAGACCGTCGGCAAGCAGCTCGACTTCGTCGACCTCTACACGCACCGCAACGAGTTCCGCGACCGGATCATCGAGGTGATCGGCACCGACCTCAACGGCTACAGCCTGGAGGACGCGGCGATCGACTACCTGGAGCAGACGCCGATGGCGCAGCTCAACCCGTCGAACATCCTGGACGCGCAGGGCATCCGCAAGATCACCGAGCTGACCGCGATCGAGCACGTGCGCACCAACGAGTACCAGCGCGGCGAGGAGAAGGAGATCACGCGCCAGAACGTCGAGGCGCGCGAGGCGATCCTGGAGCTCGAGCGCCGCCAGGCCGACGCGGAGATCAAGCAGAAGCGCGAGGTCGAGACCATGCGCGCCCGCGAGGAGGCCGAGATCGCCAAGGTGCAGGCCGAGGAGCGGCTCAAGGCCAACACCGCGCACATCCGCACCGAGGAGCAGCTCGGCATCCAGCACGAGAACAAGAACCGCGAGATCGCGGTGGCGGAGAAGAACCGCGAGCGCGTGATCGCGATCGAGAGCGAGCGCATCGAGAAGGACCGCCAGCTGGAGGTCATCGGCCGCGAGCGCGAGACCGAGCTGACCCGCATCGCCAAGGACAAGGAGCTGGAGGCCGAGAAGCGGGCCATCGCCGAGGTGATCCGGGAGCGGATCGCCGTGGAGAAGACCGTGGCGGAGCAGGAGGAGAACATCAAGAAGCTGCGGGCCCTGGAAGAGGCCGAGCGGCTGCGCCAGACCACGATCATCGCCGCCGAGGCCGAGGCCCAGGAGAACCTGGTCAAGGACATCAAGGCGGCCGAGGCGGCGGAGGCCGCGGCGAAGTTCAAGGCCCGCGAGGAACTCCTGCTGGCCGAGGCCCGCCAGCAGGCCGCCGAGCTCGACACCCGCGCCATGATCCGGCTCGCCGAGGGCAAGCAGGCCGAGGCCGCCGCGACCGGCCTGGCCGACGTGCAGGTCAAGATGGCCGACGTCCAGGTCCGGGAGCGCGACGCCGAGGCGCTGGAGAAGACCGGCCGCGCCGAGGCCGCCGTGGAGCGGGAGAAGGCCCTGGTGGCCGCCGAGGCGATCCGCGAGAAGCTCAAGGGCGAGGCGGAGGGCCTGGCGGACAAGGCGAACGCGATGGCCGCGCTGGACGAGGTCACCCGCGAGCACGAGGAGTACCGCCTGCGGCTGGAGACCGAGAAGGAGATCCGGCTGGCCGGCATCGACGTGCAGCGCCAGATCGCCGAGTCGCAGGCGATGGTGCTGGCGGCGGGCCTGGAGAAGGCCGACATCGACATCGTCGGCGGCGAGACCATGTTCTTCGACCGGGTGGTCGGGGCGGTCACCGCGGGCAAGAGCGTCGACGGGTTCGTGGAGCACTCCGACGTGGCCCGGACGCTCGGGGCGTCGTGGCTCAACGGGAAGTCCGACTTCACCCAGGACATCGGCCGCCTGCTCGGCTCGTTCGGCACCGAGGACCTGAAGAACGTCACGGTGTCCGCGCTGCTGCTCAAGCTGATCAACTCGGGCGGCCCGGACGCGCCCGCGATGCGTGAGCTGCTGGCCACGGCCCAGCGCCTGGGCGTGGCGGAACGGCCGGTGGCCGCGCTCGCCGGCCAGTCGTGACCGCTGCGATGACCACCACGCTCGACGCCGGCACGTACGAGGTGCTGCGGGCCCGGCTGGCCGACCAGGCCGCCGGGCTCGCCCGCCGCGCCGAAGCGCTCAACGCGCGCCGGCTGGAGGTGTTCGGCAGCGCCGAGCTGACGCTGCTGGGCACCGAGCGCATCCGCACGGAGAACAACTGCGTCCCCAGGGACGTCGTGCAGGTGGCCGGGCTGATGTTGTTCGGCTACAACGTGTTCATCGGCCTCAAGCCCGAGACGACGATCGACGACGTCTTCTCCCTGCACCGCTTCACCCGCGACGGCGACGCCTTCCGGTTCGAGGACGCCGCCCGCACCGAGCTGCCCGGCCTGCTCGACGACCCTCAGTTCGAGCGGGACTTCGCCGAGCTGTACCGGTACTACAGGGACACCCGGCTCATGCAGCTGCGCCGGGTCGAGGGCAAGCTGCTCGCGGTGTTCCAGACCGGCGCGCGCACCGAGGACATCCGGGTGCTGCGCTGGCAGGTCGCCACCGACGGCACGGTGAAGTACCTGGACAACCGGGGCGAGCGCGACCACGTCTTCCCGCCCTCGCACGACTTCGAGTGGACGCCCACCGCGCGCGAGCACCACGTGCTGGGCCGCCACCCGCACATCTCCATCGAGGACGAGGTCTTCGTGGAGACCGTGGGCGGCGACCTGACCATCAAGGTGGAGAACAACACCGAGACCGGCGAGGGCATCTACCGCGAGCCGGTGGACGAGCCGCTGCAGTCGCTGGCCGACGCGGACGTGGAGTACGCGCGGGTCGGGTCGCAGATCCTGCTGCGCGTGCGCCCGTACAAGGAAGACACCTGGCGGCACTTGGTGTTCAACACGCGCACCAAGACCGTCGTGCGGCTGGACGGCATCGGCCAGGCGTGCCAACGGCTGCCCGAGGACCAGGGCCTGATCTTCCCCGGCGGCTACTACCTCGCCACGGGCGTCAGCAAGACGTTCGACACCGACGTGGACGAGCTGGAGTTCGAGCGGGTCATCCGGTCCACCAACGGCGAGGACGTGCTGTACGTCTTCCACGCCCGCCGCGAGGGCCGGTCGCTCCTGCTGCCCTACAACGTGATCCGCAAGGAAGTCGCGAACCCGTTGCCGTGCCACGGGTATTCGCTGTTCGACGACGGCACGCTGGTCGTCTTCCGCGCGCTGAACGAGGAACCGACCCGCGTCCACCCCATGCAGGTCTGGCAGACGCCGTACCTGTCCGACACCTACGCCGCCGCCCAACCCGCCGGCACCGGGCCGCTGGAGCGGGTCGGCAACGCGGACCTGGTGCGCGGCATCTCCGACTGCCTGTCGGTGAGCCGGATGGTGGGCGAGATGGCGCCGTCCGTGCCGGTGTTCGAGGACCTGATCGCCTCCTGCACCAGGGTGTTCGACGCCTACCACTGGCTGGGCGACCCCGACCTCGGCGACCTGCGCACGCCGTTGACCGAGGTCCGGGCCACGGCCGAGCAGGTGCTGGACGAGTTCGAGACCGTGCAGGCCCTCACCGACCAGGCCGCCGCGGCACTGGCCGAGGCCGCCGACGGCATCGCCGCCCTGATCCGGCGCACCCGCGGCGAGGTGCCGGTCAGCGCGGACGCCTGGGTGCGGCAGCTCGCCGACCTGCGCAAAGCGCAGGGCCGCCTGGTCACGCTCAAGGAACTGCGGTACGTCGACCTGGCGCGGATCGAGGAGCTGTCCGCGCGGCTGGGCGAGGAGCTGGCGTCCACGGCCCAGCGCGCGGTCGAGCACCTGCGCCGCGAGGACGCGTTCACCGGCTACCACGAGCAGGTCGAGGAGCTTGTGGGCAAGGCCGAGGCCGTGCGGACGGTCGCCGAGGCCAAGCCGGTCACCGACGAGCTGGCCGAGCGGCAGCGCGGGCTGGAGGTGCTGACCGAGGTCGTCGGGTCGCTCGACATCGCCGACGCCACGGTCCGGACGTCGATCCTGGAGCGCATCGGCGAGGTGCTGGGCGGCCTGAACCGCGCACGGGCCACTGTGGACGGTCGTCGGCGCGAACTGCTGGCCACCGAAGGGCGGGCCGAGTTCGCGGCGGAGTTCGCGTTGCTCGGGCAGGCCATCACGGGCGCGCTGGCGGTCGCGGACACGCCCCAGGCCTGCGACGAGCAGCTGGGCCGGCTGCTGCTGCAACTGGAGAACCTGGAGTCCCGGTTCGGCGAGTTCGACGACTTCCTGGCCCAGCTCGGCGCCAAGCGCACCGACGTCTACGAGGCGTTCTCCTCGCGCAAGCAGGCCCTGCTGGACGAGCGGTCCCGGCGGGCCGACCGGCTGGCGGACTCGGCCGAGCGCATCCTGACCGGTGTCGCGCGGCGCGTCGCCGGGCTCGGGTCGCTGGACGAGGTCAACACCTACTTCGCGGCCGACCCGATGGTGGCGAAGGTCCGGTCCATCGCCGGGGAACTGCGCGACCTGGGCGACACCGTCCGCGCCGAGGAGCTGGACGGGCGGGTGCTCGCGGCCCGGCAGGAGGCCGGGCGGGCGCTGCGCGACCGGCTGGACCTGTTCGACGGCGAGACGATCCGGCTGGGGCGGCACCGGTTCGCGGTGAACACGCAGCCGGTGGACCTCACCCTGGTGCCCAAGGACGGCGCGCTGTCGTTCGCCATCACCGGCACCGACTACCGCGCCCCGGTGCGCGACGAGGCCTTCGCGGCCACCCAGCCGTTCTGGGACCAGCTGGTGGTGTCCGAGACGCCCGAGGTGTACCGGGGCGAGTACCTGGCCACCTCGATCCTCGCCGAGCAACCCGTGGACGCCCTGCACACGGCCGTGACCGAGGGTCGGCTGCTGGAGGTGGTGCGGCAGGTCGCCGAGACGCGGTTGGACGAGGGTTACGAGCGCGGGGTGCACGACCACGACGCCGCTCGCATCCTCGACGCGGTGTTGCGCCTGCACGCGGGGGCCGGGGTGCTGCGGTACCCGCCTTCGGCTCGTGCGGCGGCGCAGCTGTTCTGGGCGGCGGCGGACGAGGAGGCCCGGGGGCGCTGGACGCGGCGGGCGTCGTCGTTGGGGCGGGCGCGGTCGGTGTTCGGGCACACGTCCGCGATCGACGAGCTGTGCGCGGAGCTGGCCGAGCACATCGGCGACGCGCTGGCCGGGGAGTACCTGTTCGAGGAGCTGTGCAGCGCGCCCTTCGGGTTCGCCACCAGCGCCGGGGCGCGGGCGTTGGTGGACTCGTTCCACCGGGCGCTGGGCAACGGCAAGGAGTTCGAGGACGACCTGCGCGCGTTGACCGATCCGGCGGACCGGAAGGCGCTGGTCGAAGGCTGGTACGGCGCGTTCCTGGCCGGTCGGGACGACCCGGACCTGCCCGAGGCGGTGGCGCTGGAGCTGTGCCGGGACCTGCCGCGGCACGAGTCGTCGGCGCAGTTGCGGGCGTCCGTGAGCGGCCTGCTCGGCGCGCACCCCCGGATCGTGGACCGCGAGCTGGAGTTCCGGCTGGACGAGCTGTTGACGCGGACCCGCCGGTTCCGGGTCGAGCGCGTGCCCGCGTTCCGCGCGTACCAACGGCACCGCAACGAGCTCGTGGCGGCGGAGAAGCGGCGGCTGCGGCTGGAGGAGTACCAGCCGAAGGTGATGAGCGCGTTCGTCCGCAACCGGTTGCTGGACGAGGTGTACCTGCCGCTGATCGGCGACAACCTGGCCAAGCAGCTCGGCGCGGCCGGCGACGACAAGCGCACGGACCAGATGGGCCTGCTGCTGCTCATCTCCCCGCCCGGCTACGGCAAGACGACGTTGATGGAGTACGTCGCCAACCGGCTCGGGTTGGTGTTCGTCAAGGTCAACGGCCCGTCGCTGGGGCACGACGTGACCAGCGTGGACCCGGCCGACGCGCCCAACGCCACCGCCCGGCAGGAGGTCGAGAAGATCTCGTTCGCGCTGGAGGCGGGCAACAACGTCCTGCTGTACCTGGACGACATCCAGCACACCTCGCCGGAGCTGCTCCAGAAGTTCATCTCCCTGTGCGACGCCCAGCGGCGGATGGAAGGCGTGTGGGACGGCCGGACGCGGACGTACGACCTGCGGGGCAAGCGGTTCGCGGTGTGCATGGCGGGCAACCCGTACACCGAGTCGGGGCAGCGGTTCCGCATCCCGGACATGCTCGCCAACCGCGCGGACGTGTGGAACCTCGGCGACGTGCTGTCCGGGCGCGAGGACCTGTTCGCGTTGAGCTACATCGAGAACGCGTTGACCTCCAACGCGGTGCTCGCGCCGCTGTCCACGAGGGACCGGGGGGACGTCGAGCTGCTGGTCCGGATGGCGCGCGGGGAGGAGGTCCGCTCGGACCAGCTGAGCCACCCGTACACGTCGGTGGAGCTGGAGCAGGTGCTCTCGGTGCTGCGCAAGCTGCTGCGGGTGCAGGAGGTCGTGCTGGCCAACAACCAGGCCTACATCGCCTCGGCGGCGCAGGCGGACGCGTCGCGGGTCGAGCCGCCGTTCCAGTTGCAGGGTTCGTACCGGAACATGAACAAGCTGGCGGAGAAGGTCGTGCCGGTGATGAACGACGCCGAGCTGGCGGCGGTGATCGACGACCACTACCTGGGCGAGGCGCAGACGCTGACCTCGGGCGCGGAGGCGAACCTGCTGAAGCTGGCCGAGTTGCGGGGGACGTTGACCCCGGAGCAGGCCCGGCGCTGGGACGAGGTCAAGGCCGCCTACGTGCGGGCGCAGGCGCTGGGTGGGGCGGACGACGATCCCATGAGTCGGGCGGTCGGCGCGGTGGGGTTGTTGGCGGACCGGGTCGGCGGCGCGATCGACCGGCTGGCGAGCCGGGACGGCTGAACGTCGGCGAGCGGGGCGGGGTCAGTCCCCGTCCCACTCGCAGGCGACGCCGTCGAGGTCGAGGTCCAGGTGGTGGCGGTCGCGGCCCAGGACCTCGATCCGGGTCAGGCCCTGGTCGCGCAGCCACTCGCAGGCCTCGCGCGGGTCCATCGGGAAGAACCACGGCACGCACACGCCGTCGGTGAGGTAGCCGTCGTCGCAGTTGTTGCCCTTGGGCTTCTTCTTCGCCGTGGACGTGGGTGGCGGCTCGGTCGTCGTGGTGGTGGGTTCCGGGGTGCTGGTCGCGGTCACCGGGACGGCGGGGCTCGGTTCCGCCGTACCAGTTGAGACGGGGAGATCGGCGGGCGGCTGCACGTTGACGGTGGTGGTGTGGGTGGCGCTGAGGACGCCCGGCTGGACCGGGCTCAGGTCGACCCGGCGGACGTCCACCGGGCGTGGCTGGTCCACGGAGATCACCAGCGTCAGCAGCGCCCCGGACGCCAGGGCGCCGATCGCGCCGGCGAAGGCCAGTCGTCTGCTCATCCCAGTACCCGCTCCAGAAGGCACTCCACGGTGCCGCGTGGAATCGTTCTTGTCGCCGCGCTCGTTACGGGTGGGACACGAGAGTCACCCGGTGCGGTGGACCCGACCGTTGTGACACGATCGGGTGATGCCGGCGGATGTGGGAATCCTCGGACCGGGCACGGTGACGTGGCAGCTCCACGCCGACCCGGCGATGTGGGTCGCGGGCATCTCCAGCCTGTACCTCCAGGCCCTGCACCCGCGCGCGGTCGCCGGGGTCGTGCAGAACTCCAACTTCCGCGAAGACCCCCTGGGCCGGCTCGTGCGGACCGCCAACTTCGTCGGCACGGTCAGCTACGGCACCACCGACGAGGTGCGCGAAGCCGCCGCCAGGGTGCGGATGGTGCACCGGGCGCTGCGCGGCGAGGACGAGCACGGCCGGCGGTTCCGGATCGACGACCCGGAGCTGCTGCTCTGGGTCCACTGCGCCGAAGTGCACTCCTTCGTGACGGTCGTGCGCCGCGCGGGCTACCGGCTCACCGACGCCCAGGTCGACCGGTACTACGACGAGCAGCGGCGCACCGCCGAGCTGGTCGGGCTGCACGCGGACGAGGTGCCCGGCAGCGCCCGCGCCATGGCCGACTACTTCACCGCCACCCTCCCCGAGCTCAAGCGCACCGCGGACTCCGAAGTCGTCTACCGGTTCCTGCACCGCCCGCCGGTCGCCGGCCTCCTCCGGCTCGGCCTGGACGCCTACGAACCCCTCCTGGGCCACCTCGCCTACTCGGTGCTGCCGCCGTGGGCCACCGCCCTGCACGGCCACCGCCCCTACCCCGAGCCGGTCGCCACGACGATGTTGCGGGCCGCCCGCGCCGCCGCCCTCCTGGTGCCGCCGCCGATCCGCTGGGGCGTCCCCGACGGCCACGTCAACCGGGCCGTCCGGCGGCTCGGCCTGGGCGCCGTGCCGCGCCGCTCGCTGCTGCCATAGGGGTTTGTTCGACGTCACACCAATCCGTGCTCCGAACGGTCCAGTCGATTGCGCTGTTGAGACCTTCGTCGCATAAGGATCTTCAATGCCGGTGCCTAGCATGAACCACGTCTGGTGCGTAGATCCGCACCGCGTACCCGAGCACCGGAAGGTTCGCAGCCCATGCTGTTCCGACGACTGCTGCCCGCGATCGCGGCGGTCACCGCTCTCTCCCTGACCTCAGCCTGCGGCGGCGCGGACGACAACACGCTCCAGGGCAAGGCCGACGACGGCAAGCTCACCATCGGCATCCGGTTCGACCAGCCGGGCCTCGGGCAGCGCCGCCTGGACGGCAAGGTCGTCGGCTTCGACGTGGAGGTCGCCAAGTACGTGGCGGGCAAGCTCGGCGTGCCCGAGTCCGGCATCACGTGGAAGGAAGCCCGCTCGGCCGACCGCGAGAAGTTCATCACCGACGGGACCGTGGACTTCGTCGTCGCCACCTACTCCATCACCGACAAGCGCAAGGAGAAGGTCGCCTTCGCGGGCCCGTACTTCCAGACCGGCCAGGGCCTCATGGTCCGCTACACCGACGACGAGATCACCGGACCGCAGACCCTCAACGGCAAGCGGCTGTGCTCGGTCACCGGCTCGACCTCGGCGCAGAAGGTCGCGGCCGAGTTCGCGCAGGGCGTGGAGCTGGTCGAGTACGGCCAGTACTCCGACTGCGTGACCGCGCTGCTCGCGGGCAACGTCGACGCCGTCACCACCGACGAGGTCATCCTCGCCGGGTACGTGGCCGAGAACCCCGAGCTGCTCAAGCTGGTCGGCGACACCTTCACCACCGAGCGCTACGGCGTGGGCCTGGCCAAGGGCGACACCGCGGGCCGTGACAAGGTCAACTCCGCGATCGAGCAGATGGTCGGCAGCGGCGAGTGGCGCAAGGCGCTGGAGCGCAACATCGGCCAGTCCGGCGTGAAGCTGCCCGATCCCCCGCAGGTCACCGAGAAGTAGCCCCGCGTTCAGTGGTAGTGCTGCGGGTGGTCAACCCGATACGCTCGCGTGCGCAGGCCGTGGTTTCTGTGTTCGTGTCACACGCTCGCGGAACGACACGCGGGCGTGCCATCCCTGCCGCAGGCGGCGGGGAAACGCCCCGGGACGGCCGGGGTTGCACGGTGCAGCCCCAAGCTTTCCTGCGATGGAGGCAGGTACATGGCACTGGGCACGGTCAAGTGGTTCAACGCCGAGAAGGGCTTCGGGTTCATCGCCCAGGAGAACGGCGGTCCCGACGTCTTCGTGCACTACTCGGAGATCCAGGGCGGCGGGTTCCGCACCCTGGAGGAGAACCAGCGCGTCGAGTTCGAGATCGGCCAGGGCACGAAGGGTCCGCAGGCCCAGAACGTCCGCAAGGTCTGATCGCTTTCGCACGAGAGGCCCCCGACCGGTCGCGGTCGGGGGCCTCTCGGCGTTGACGGGGGACTAGAAGCCGCGCTGGCGGGCTTCCCACTCCAGGCGCTGCATGACCCACTCGGTGGCCAGGGCCTGCGGGGACGTCTGCCGCTCGGCGGCCAGCTCCTTCAGCTGCTCGTTGGCCATGAGCTGGAGGCGGAGCTGGTAGACCTGCGCGTTGCCGAAGCTGCTGCCGGACGCGGTCGTCTCGACGTCGGGGTCCGGGGCCAGCGCCGCGAGGTACGAGGTCAGCTCCTCGTCCGGCAGGATCTCCTCCTGCTCCTTGGCGGGAGGCCGATGCCGGCCGGATTTCGAGCGTCCTAGGGATCCAAGAGGCACGGCGGCAACGATAACGGTTGAGTTGCGGAACGCGCCAAACTGTGGCGTGGGTCACAACCGTGTGCACGGAGAGGCCCCCGCGCCAGGGGGAGGAACGCGGGGGCCGGAGGGGATCTCCACAGGCGCTGACCGGGGGTGTGTCAGCAATTCGGATTGTTGCACGTGCACCGGGACCTGGGGAGTGGGTTCGCCCAGATTCTTCAGCGCGCGCACAGCGTTGCCGGGCCACGGCTTCCGGGCCGATCCGGGGAGATCCCCACGACCCGCCGACGTCGGCGTCAGCCGACGAGCGTGTACCCCGCCTCGGTGACGGCGGCCTTCACCTCGTCGTGGCCCAGCTCACGGGTGCTGGTCACGGTGACCGCGCCGGTGGCGAGCTCGACGTCGACGCCGGTGACGCCGTCCACGGCGGTGAGCTCCTCGGTCACGGAGCTGACGCAGTGCCCGCAGGTCATGCCGCTGACGGTGTAGGTGGTGACGGACATGGTGGTTTCCTCTCGAACCGGTGCGTCTTCCGAGGATACCCCTACGGGGTAGTGGTGTCGTCGGGTGGCGGGGTCTCCAGGCTCGTGATCTCGCTCTCCAACCGGCCGACGAGCTCCTCCAGGCCGGCGAGCATGCCGTCCAGCTCGGACATCTTGTCGCTCATCATGGCCTCGATGTCGGCCTCGATGGCGGCGAGGTTCAGGCTGCCGAACAGCAGCTGCGGGTCGACTGCCGGCATCCCACCCGGTCCGACGGCCCCGGTGGCGGTCACGTCGGCCGCCGCCGAGACTTCGGCCTCGGCTTCGGGGACTTCAGGCGCGACTTCGGCTTGCGGCGCGGCGGGCTCGGCGGCCGGCGCGGCCGGTTCGGCGGCCTCGGGGGCGGGCGCTGCCGGCTCGGCGGCCTCGGGGCCGGGCGCGGCCGGTTCGGCGGCTTCGGCGGCGGGCGCGGCCGGCGTGGGGGCTTCGGCGGTGCGCGCGGTCGGTTCCGCCGGGGCGTCGGCGGGCTCGGGTGCGGTCGGCTCGGCGGCTCGGTCCGCGGTCGGCTCGGTCATGGGTCCACCCTCTCGCTTGTTCGCGCCAAGCACATCACGGGCCGCTTGACACCAAGTGGTTTACACGGAAAGTGACACTCCGTTGTCTTGGAATCACTCTGCGGGGGGCTGCGGTGGTTCGACGGGCTCGCTTAGCCTCGCGCCAACCTCAAGTCGGGGAGGCGTCATGAGCGGGTCCCTAGAAGTGCGTCAGTTCCTGTGGAACCAGGACGACATCATGTCGAGGCCGGGCGGTGGGGTGCCCGCGCAGCGGACCGGTGAACCCTCGCGGATCTCGGACGAGCAGGTCCACCGGGCCCGCTTGTCGGTGGCCCGGGGCGCGACCAGCGCCGAGGACTGCCGGCTGCTGCTCGACATGCTCGGGCTGTCTCCGGGCGAGGACGGCGGCCCGCCGCCCGTTCAGCGGTAAGCCGTAGGTGAAGGGGCCCGCCCGACACGCGCACCCCCCGGGGTAGCGCGTCTCGGGTGGGCCGCTTCGAAACATACCGAGCGGTCTTTTTCGGAGCAATTCACGCGGCGGTTCCCGCGGAGGTCTCCGGGCGGACGTGCTTGCGCACCGGCGCGCCGGCGCGAAGGCTGTGCACGCACCGCACCGCACCGACCACTCGGAGCCTGTGATGTCCCCGCAGCACCGTGCGCTGGCCACCCGCGAGGCCATCCTCCGCGCTGCCGCCGAGGAGTTCGACCGCGTCGGCTACGACGCCGCGCCGCTGAGCGCCATCCTGGAGCGCAGCGGCGTCACCAAGGGCGCGTTCTACTTCCACTTCACGTCCAAGGAAGCGCTGGCGGCGGCGATCGTCCAGATCCAGGACGACACCTGGCCGCGCCTGGCCGACCGGTGGCGCGACCGTGCCATCGACCCCCTGAGCACGCTCGTCGGCCTGTTCGACGAGGCCGTGTCGCTGCTGTCGCGGGACGTCGTGCTGCGCGCCGGCGTCCGGCTCGCCGCGGACCGCGAGCTGGGCTACCCCGGCCTGGCCTCCGCGCACCTGCGCTGGGAGAAGGTCCTGGCCGACCTCCTGGCCGCCGCCGGGGACGCGGGCCAGCTGCGGTCCGGCGTGGACCCGGAGGCGGCCGCGCGGATGCTCACCTCCGCCGCCCTCGGCGCCCGGTTGATCTCCAGCGCCACCTCGCGCTGCGCCGACTACCCGGAGCGGATGCGCGAGGTGTGGCGGTTCGTCCTGCCGGGACTGGCCACCGACGAGTGGACTGCCTCCGTACTTCGGATGTTTGCCGACCGGCAAGTTTTGTGACACTGTTACAGAATGAGTTCCGTCGCTGAACGAACCAGGGAACCGCTGGTCAGACTGGGCGGCGCGTTCATGGTGTCACCCGAGCTCGCCGCCCGGGAGCAGGCCGCCGGGCTGCCTCCGCGCACGCTGTACTTCCGCGGTCGGACCGCCGTCCTGGGCGACCCCGGACCCGGCGTCGTGGCGGCCCTGATCGGCATCTTCCCCGAGTGGCTGGTCGAGCGGGCGCTCGTGCGCGGCTTCCCCGCCGAGCGGGCGGTCGAGGCCTACCTCGGCGCCTGCTGGGACTGGTCGCGCACCGCGCTCACCGGGGCGGACGACCCCGACCGCCTGGCCAAGCTCGGCTTCACCGCCGCCGACGCCGCCGACTCGTCCGGGCTGGCGCTGTTCCGCGGCTGGCGGGACGCCCCGCGCCCCGAGGACGGCCCCGCCCGCCTGGGCCACGTCCTGATGCTCCTGCGCGAACTGCGCGGCGGCCTGCACTTCGCGGCGCTGCGCGCGGTCGGCCTGAGCGTCACCCAGGCCGTCGCCCTGGACCCCGGCGGTGGTCGCGGTCGGCTCATGCGCACCGGGTGGCTCCCCGAGGACGCCGAGGCGCTCCTCGCCTCCGTCGAGGGCCGGGACGACCTGGCGGCCCGGTGGCGCGACGCCGAGCGGCTGACCGACGACCGGTTCGACGAAGTGCTGGCCGTCTTGAGCCCCGCGGAGCGCGAGGAGTTCGCCGAAGGCCTCCTCGCGCTGGGCTGACCGGCCGCCGAACGGGGGTGGAATCGCAGGTCAACGACTTGTGCCACCCCCGTTTTGGAGTAGCTGGTACCTGTGCCCTATGCTTACGATGCTTCCACCGGACAGCGTGGAGGGCCTGGGAAGAAGGTGGCCCAAGGGCTGCCGGAGGAACTGGTCCCCATCGTCTAGCGGCCTAGGACCCCGCCCTTTCAAGGCGGTAGCGCGGGTTCGAATCCCGTTGGGGGCACGTAGTACAGTAGGAAAAGCAAGGCCCAGTGGCGCAGTTGGTTAGCGCGTCGCCCTGTCACGGCGAAGGTCGCGGGTTCAAGTCCCGTCTGGGTCGCAAGGCTGTTCGGCTGTTCGGCCGAGCCGCATACCTGGCCAGGTAGCTCAGTTGGTACGAGCGACCGCCTGAAAAGCGGTAGGTCGGCGGTTCGACCCCGCCCCTGGCCACACTCGCGAAAAACCCACTCGGATTCCCGGGTGGGTTTTTCGCTTTTCTACCAGCGGATGACCGCGAGGGCTTGGTCGTCGTGCACTTTGGAACGACGCCAGCGGGTGCGTTCCGGATCGCTCGCCTCGGCTTCGCGGATCCGGTCCAGCACCGCTTCGGGTCCTTTTGCGAGCGTGATCTCCAACACTTCCCGCCAATTCGCGAACAAGCCGTAGTCGTCCACTCCGCACGAGACGCCGTCGGTCGCCAGCAGCACGGTGTGCACCTCGTCACGTCGCCAGGTCCGCCGCACCGCCCGGTACGCCGCCGCCGGGTCCGCCTCGGCCACCCAGAACCCGCCTTCGCGGTTGCGCCAGTCCGTGATCCGGGTCACTTTTCCGCGCAGGTCCCGGAGGCGGTGGTCGGCGAGGACGTCCACATCGGACCCGAAAGTGACGACCGGGCTGTCCGCGAGGACGAGGGCGTCCACGGTGTCGTCGGTCCAGCGGACCATCGCGACCGTGCTGGACGGGGAGTCGCCGGGGACGAGTCCGTGGCGGTCGGCCAGGCGCCGGATGGCGGCGGCGAGCTCGTCGGCCAGGTCGCCGCGGAGGGACGTCAGTTCGGCGGCCAGGGCGCGGGAGTGCCAGCCGCCGTCGCGGTCGGTCGGGGTGGGCGAGGTGGCGCCGTCCAGGACGACCACGGCGTTGTCCAGGACGACGATCCGGTCCTCGGTGGGGCGGGGCAGGCCGTCGAGGCCGACGCCGGCGCGTTCGGCGGTGGTGATCTCGGGCATCGTCTTCGAGCCTAGTGTCAACCGGGGTTGACAGGAGCGGAGTTGTCAACCAAAGTTGACGGCATGACGGAGGCGACGGAACTGGCCTCGGCGGCGGGCGACCAGGACCCGCGCGTCGGGCTCCGGGCGGTCAGCGCGTTGCGCCGGCTGCTCGAGCAGCTCGAAGCGGTCCAGGTGCGCAACGCGCGGAACCGCGGCTGGTCGTGGCAGGAGATCGCGGCCGAGCTCGGCGTGAGCCGGCAGGCCGTCCACAAGAAGCACGGGGGCGGGCGATGATCGGGGAACGGTTCACCAGGGACGCCCGGCAGGCGGTGCTCGACGCGGTCGAGGAGGCCCGCCGGGACGCCGCCGACGCCATCGGGGCCGAACACCTGCTGCTCGCGCTGCTGGACACGCCCGTGCTGGCGTCCTTCGACGTGCCGCGCGCGGAGGTCGAGGCGGCGCTGCGGGACGCCCGGCGCAAGGGCGGGCTCAGCGACGCCGACGCCGAGGCGTTGCGCGGGCTCGGCATCGACGTCGACCAGGTGGTGGCGTCCGTGGAGCGGTCGCTGGGCGAGGGGGTGCTGGCCGGTGGTGCGCCCAAGCGCAGGCGGTTCTTCCGCAACCACCTGCCCTTCGCGCCGGCGGCCAAGAACACGCTCGTGCGCGGCCTGGCCGAGGCGCGCGACCTCGGCCACGGGACGCTCGGCAAGGAGCACCTGGTGCTGGCGCTGCTGTCCGGGCGGGGTCTCGCGGCCGAGGTGCTGCGGGCGAAGGGCGTGGACTACACCGAGGTGCGCAAGCGGGTCGTCAGCGCGCGGCGGTGACCGGCGGGTCGGTACGCCGTGGTGACCGGGGCGGGTCAGCGCGCGGCGGTGACCCGGGGCTCGACCCAGGTGACCCGGGGCAGGAACGCCTGGGTCAGCGGGCCGATGGTGACCGCGTAAAGGACGGTGCCGAGGCCGACCGTGCCCCCCAGCAGCCACCCGGCCGCCAGCACGGTCACCTCGACCACCGTCCGGACCAGGCGCAGCGACAACCCGGTCCGCCGGCAGAACCCGGTGGTCACGCCGTCGCGCGGACCGGGGCCGAGCCGGGCTCCGATGTAGACGGCGGCGGCCAGCCCGTTGAGCACGATGCCCGCGACCAGGAACACCGCCCGCACCACCAGGTCGGACGGGGCGGGCACCAGCCACAGCGTCACGTCCACCGAGACGCCGATCAGCACGACGTTGCTGACCGTGCCGACCCCGGGCCGCTGGCGCAGCGGGATCCACAGCAGCAGCACCGCCGCGCCGACGATCATCGTGATGGTGCCGAAGGACAGGCCGGTCCGCTTGGACAGGCCCTCGTGCAGCACGTCCCACGGGTCCAGACCGAGGGTCGCGCGGATCTGGAGCGCCATGCTCGCCCCGTAGAGCCAGAGGCCGGCGAAGAGCTGGGGGACGCGGCGGGTGGGAGCGACGGTGACGGGGACCGGGGTGAGTGCGGCGAGCATGTGGCCATCCTGAGCGCCGATTGGCCTTGTTTTCCAGAGCCAATGTTCAATAATTGGCCTCATGAACCACGACGTCCCGCCTGGTGGACGGATTTCCGGCTTCCGATTGGCCCGCCTGCTCGGCGAGTGGCGTCGACGTGGCGCGCGCCAGGGGTCGGCGGACCTCGCGGCGGCGATCCGGATGCTCGTCCTCGACGGCCGCCTCCCCGCCGGCACCCGGCTGCCCGCCGAACGGGAACTGGCCGACGCGCTGCCGGTCAGCCGCACCATGATCACCGCGGCGCTGGACCAGCTCCGCGAGGAAGGCCTGGTCGCCAGCCGGCGCGGCGCGGGGTCGTGGATCAGCCTGCCCACCGGCTCGCTGGGCATCGTCCCGGACACCCCGCTGCTCGGGCACAGCATGGTCGACTTCGCCCGTGCCGCACCGCCCGCGATCCCGGGCCTGCTCGCCGCGTTCGACGCCGTCCGGCTGCGCCTGCCCGAGCAGCTCGCCGACCACGGCTACTACGAGCACGGCCTGCTCGACCTGCGCCGCGCGATCGCCGACCGGTACGCCGCACGCGGCCTGCCCACCTCGCCGGACCAGATCATCGTCACCAGCGGCGCGCAGCACGCCCTCGCGCTGGCGTTGCGCCTGCTCACCGGCCCCGGTGACCGGGTCCTGGTCGAGCAGCCCAGCTACCCCAACGCGCTGGACGCGATCAAGTCCGTCTCCGCGATCCCCGTGCCGGTGGCCATGACCTCGACCGGCTGGGACCTGCCGGGCATCGCCGCCGCGTTCCGCCAGGCCGCGCCGCGCATGGCGTACCTGGTGCTGGACTTCCAGAACCCGACCGCGCACCGGCTCGACGCCGAGGGCCGCGCCGAACTGGCCGACATCGCCCGCCGCGCCCGCACCCCGCTCGTGGTCGACGAGACCGTGGTGGAACTGGACCTCGACGGCGACCCGCTGGCCGGTCCACCGCCGATGGCCGCCTACGCCGAGGACCTGGTGATCACGCTCGGGTCGGCCAGCAAGGCGTTCTGGGGCGGTCTGCGGGTCGGCTGGATCCGGGCCACCCCGGAGGTCGTGCACCGGCTCGTGTCCACCCGCACGGCACTGGACCTCGGGTCCGCCGTGGTCGAGCAGATGGTGCTGGCCGAACTGCTCGCCGACGCGGACCGCGTGCTGACCGAGCGCCGGGCGCTGCTGGCCACCCAGCGGGACGTGCTGATGGCGGGCCTGCGCGAGCACTGCCCGCAGTGGCGGTTCCGGCGGCCGGCGGGCGGGCTCAGCGTGTGGTGCGAGCTCGACGCCCCGATCAGCACGCGGGTCGCGGTGGTGGCGCAGAACCACGGCATCCGGCTCGCCCCCGGTTCCCGGTTCGGCGCGCACGGCGGGTTCGAGCGGTGGCTGCGGCTGCCGTACGTGCAGCCGGCCGACGTGCTGCGGGAGTCCGTGCGCCGCCTGGGCCTGGTGGCCGCGTCGGTGGCGGGGACGAGCGTGCCCGGCGAGGCCGACGCCACCGTGCCCGTGGCCTGAACCCCTGGTGCTGCTACCGCCGCCGGCGTCCCGGCGCAGCCCCTCGGTGGGCCGGGACGCCGGCGGCGGAAACCCTTGGACCTGCGGCGGGGACGCTCCAGGGATGGCGTCCCCGGCCGCAGGTTCCTCCGGGACCCCGTCGCCGCAGGGGCAGTGCGACGACGGGGCCGTACCCGCTCCTGCCGGGGCGCGGTCGGCAGGACGGGAAGCCTGGGGGGTGGTGCGGGTGGGGAGGTGGCGAGACGGACCGGTGTGCTGTCCGGGTGGCGCACGAGGGCGCGCGAGGTCCCGGAGAAGTGCCCTCGGCGTGTCGAGGGCAGACGGGTCCCGCGTAACTCAGTCGGGTGACGTGCTCGGCAGGCCGGGGACGCTGCCGGGTGCGCGCCGGTCGTCGCGCTGCTCGACCTGCCACAGGGTGGGCGGGGCGAATCTGTCCTGACCGGTGTACGACGAGATCACGCCACCGCGGTGGCCTTGGGACCCGTCGTGGCCGCTCGCCGACGCCGAGGTCGGGGCGGTGGGCGCGGGCGCCTGCTGGGGAGCGGGCGTCGGCGTGAAGGGCTGCGGGTTCTCCCAGGTGGGAGTGGTGCCGTCCGGTTCGGCGGCGGGCTGGCGCGGTACCGCCTGGGCGGGTGCGGCGTCCTGGTGGACCGCGGCCGGCGGTGCGGCCGGCTCCGGTTCCGCCGGCGGGGCCTGCGCGGCCAGGCGGGCGGCGGCCTTGGCCGCGACCTTCGCCTCGTACTGCTCGGGCGGCAGCGCGTTGGCGATCGTCCGGGGGGCGGTGGCGCTGTGCGTGCCGCCGGTGTGGCTGTACTCGACGTCCCGCGTGTCCTCGTCCTGGTAGTAGACCGGGACGTCCTCGTCCGGCTCGTCGCCCGGGGTCATGTCGACCGGCAGCGTGGGGACGGACAGGGCGTCCGGCGGGGTGAGCAGGGCGGGCGCGGTCAGGGCGTGCGCGGGCACCACGACGTGCGGGGGCAGGTCGACCGGGGAGCGGGCGGCGAGCACGTCCAGCAGCTCGGTCGCCGTCTGCTGCTGGTCGACCGCTAGGTTCACCGCGTCGAGTGGGTTCGACACCACGTCCGGGTGGTCCTGGTCGTCGGCCGCCGCGACCCCGCCGGACAGCAGCCAGGCGGTCACCGCGAACCCGCCCACGGCCAGCGCCCGGAGCAGCAGCGATCCGCTGCGGCGCGCCGCGTCGGAGACTGCCACTGGAGATCACCACCGTTCCGGGTACGGCGAACGGGACGGACCGTTCGAGGTCGACGTTCTGCTATGTCTAGCACTGGTCACCGCTTTTTCGAACGATATGCCACGGAACCCACTCGGAAGGGCGGTGCCGTGCGGCTGTCCGGGTTGTCGCGCCCGTCCGTGAACACCGTCCGTCGTGTTCAACGGATCGAGTGACCGCCGATGTCCGGAGTGGACACCGGACCCGAACGACCCTCGCTTTTGGACGGGTCACGAGACGAACCACCGGGTGGCGGTGTCCGGTGCACCCTCTTGGCGCAGCACGAACTTCAGCGGTCCGGACGGCACGTGGTCGACGTGGAAGAAGCCGCCCGGTCCGAGCGGGGTCGCGAGTGAGCCGGTGGGCCAGTGGGTGTGCAGCGTC
Organism: Saccharothrix variisporea; assembly: GCF_003634995.1. GTDB lineage: Bacteria > Actinomycetota > Actinomycetes > Mycobacteriales > Pseudonocardiaceae > Actinosynnema > Actinosynnema variisporeum. Next base: position 5,650,711 of record NZ_RBXR01000001.1, read on the forward strand.
GTGCCGGTGCGCGCGAAGCCGGTGGCGTGCAGGCCGCCGAGGGCGGGTTCCAGGACCACGTCCAAGGCGGTGAAGCGGAGCGTGCGGGTCGTGGGTGCGGGAGCGGTGTGGGCGGAGTCGGTGATCAGTCGCGCCAGGACCGCGCCGGTGGACGTGACGAGAGCGGCTTCCGCCTGCCGGACGACGAACTCCGGGACCGGGTCGATCCGGTCGAGCAGGTCCGCGAGGAGGGCGAGCAGGTCCAGGTCGGACAGGGTCGCGGTCATCGGACGGCCTCCGCGGTGAGGCGGCGGCGCAGGACGGCCAGGCAGCGGTGCCGGGTGGGGCCCAGGCTGTTCGCCGGGATGCCCGTGGCCTGCGCGAGTTCGGGGTAGGTCAGGTCCGGCGCGTGGGCGATCAGGTGCAGCAGTCGGCGGCAGCGGGCGGGGAGGGTCCGGTAGGCGTGCCACAGGCGGGTGCCGGTGTCGGCGGCCTCGGCGGTGTCCTCGGGGCTCGGTGCCGTGTCCGGCGGGCGCAGGTCGGCGGGTTCCTCGCGGGACCTCGTGCGCAGGACGGCCAGGCTCTCCCGGCGGGCGGTGGTGACCAGCCACGCGGTGAGGCGCTCGGGGTGGCGGATCGTGGTCAGGTTCTCCGCCAGGACCAGCCAGGTGGCCTGGGCGACGTCGGCGGCGTCGTCGCGGGTCAGGCGGAACGACCGGGCCACGGCCCACACCAGGCGCAGGTGGCGGCGGACCAGTTCGTGCCAGGCCGCGTGGTCGCCGAGGCGGGCCGAGGCCAGCAATGCGGCGTTGGACAGATCGCACATGTTCCACGTGAGGATCGCTCGCAGTGCCGGGATACCGCGCGCCGCACGATGGTGTGGAACTGGGAACTGGAGCGTCAATCGGGGCGTCTACGTGCGCTTTCACTCGGTCCTGAGGCTCGTCGGCCGGATCGCGTGGCGCAGGGCCGGCAGCGTGCACAGCGACACGACCACCACGACCGCCACCGCGCCGGCGACCGTGGTCGCCAGTTCGACCCAGCCGACGCGGAACAGGACCGCGGGCACGACCAGCCACGCCGCGCCCAGGCCGACCGGGAGCGCCAGGGCGATGCCCAGCGCGGTCGGGATCGCCGCTTGCCACAGCGCGGCGGCGGCCAGCGTGCGGTGCGGGACCCCGTTCGCCGCGAGGACCGCGGTGTGCCGCCGGCGTTCCCACACCTGGTCGACGGCCGCCGCCGCCAGGCCCACCACGGCCAGCAGGGTCAGCAGCACCGACCCGCCGATCACCCCGCTGCGCAACGACGTGAACAGCTCCACCTGGCCCGCCCGCGCGGTCGCCAGCAGCACCACCGCACGGTCCACGCGGCCGGTCGCGGCGAGCAGGCTGTCCCCGAACGCCCGGTCCGGCGGCCCGACCACGACCAGTTCGTCGGGCGGCACGGCGTCCAGCACCGGGTCCGCGCCGCTCGCGACGAACAACCCCGGCGCCGTGCCGGGCACCTCGCGGTGCGGCGGGACGACCCACGTCCGGTCGCCGACGGTCAGGCGCGTGCCGGGCGCGGGGATGCCCGTGGTGCCGGCCGTGCGGTAGGCGGCCCCGGGAGCGCAGTCGGTGACCCCGAGGCGGTCGGCGAGTTCCGCGCAGTCGGTGCCGACCACCCGCACGGCCAGTTCGCCGCGCGGTGCGAGGGTGCGCACCTCGCTGACCCGCCGCACGCCGCCGACCAGCGCGATCGCCTCCTCCAGCGACCGGACCGGGGTGTGCTCGGCGACGTCCAGGACCCACCGGTCGGGCTCGGCGCGGGACTCGAGCTCGGTGGCGGCGGTGACCCGCGCGGCGACGCCGAGCAGGACCTGGAGCGTCAGCGACCCGGTGAGCACCACGACGACCCCGGCCAGGACGCGCGGGGTGGCCGCGTCGAACCGCAGACCGCGCACGGCCAGCATCGGCGCGACGGCCTCCGGGTGCAGGCCGCGCACGACCCGCCCGACCAGCCACGGCAGCACCGCCCCGGTCCCCGCGAGCACCAGCACGATCCCCGCGCCCAGGCCGGCCGCCGTCGCCGAGTCGGCCAGGACCTCCTCGAACGACCCGACCACCGACACCACCACCAGCACCACCGCACCCGCGCCCAGCAGCGTGAACCGCCACCAGGCGCGGCGGGCGGGCGTGGGCGCGGCCCGGTGCAGGCCCAGCGGCCCGATGTCCACCGTCCGCAGCGCGACCAGCGCCGACGCCACCGCGACCACCGGCACCCCGACCGCGATGAGCGCGCCGAGCAGCGGGTCGGGCAGCAGGTCCGTGGGGAAGAACCCGACCCCCTCGACCTCGATGAACCGGGCCAGCGGCCGGGCCGCGAAGAACAACGCCACCCCGACCAGCAGCCCCAGCACGGCCCCGGTCAGCGTCTCGCCGCAGGCGATGCGCCGCACCTGCGCCCGACTCGCGCCGACCAGCCGGATCGCCGCCAGCCGCCGGTCGCGGCCGGTCGCGCCCAGGCGGGTGGCGACCAGCACGAAGATGGCCAGCGGGACCAGCAGCGCCCCGATCGCCCCGAGCACCAGCAGCCGGTAGGCGGGCAGCAGCGTCGCCCTCGGCCCGTCGCCGCCGAACCCGGCCACCGGCGCGGCCCCCTCGGTGTTGCGCAGGCCCGCGTAGAACAACAGCGACTTCGGGCGCGGCAGACCCGCGTCGGCGATCACCCCGATCACCCGTTCGGGGAAGCGCGCCCGCACCGAGTCGTCGGTCCGGATCAGGTCCAGCAGCTCCGGTGACACCACGACCTCGCCGGGCTGCGGCAGTCGGCCCACGCCGGGCGGGGTGGGCGCGTCGGCCCGGGAGGCGGCCACCTCGACGCCGACGATCCGCCGCCCCTGCCACGACACGACGACGTCCCGCGCCCGCAGCCCAGCCCCGTCCCCGGCGGCGACCGGGGCCGCCGCGCGCACCCGCTCGGACTTGGCCTCCCGGGCCGGCCCGACCGAGGCCGCGAGCAGCAGCACGACCACGCCCAGCCCCACCCCGGCGGCCGTGAGCGCCAACCTGGCCCACGAGGTCCGGCTGCCCCCGACAGCCAGTCGGACCCCGAGGACCAGGTCGGCGACCCACCTCACGAGAGCCGTCCCCGACAGTCGGCTCCCGTCAGCCCTCGCCACTCGACCCCCACACAGGTGTAGACGCACGAGGGGCGGTTTTGGTGGCCCGGAGGTGGGTGCCGCCGCCCGGAGGAGAGGGGCGGCGGCACCCGGTTCGAGGTGACCTCACTCGGCGCGCAGGCCCAGGGCACCCGTGGCCCGGCGCAGCGACGGCAAGGTCAGCGCGGTCACCGCGGCGACCAGGGCCGCGGCGGCGGCGCCGAGGATCGCGATCCCCGCCCAGTCAAGCACGATCGGCTGGGACACGACCCGCAGCAGCAGCACCGCGAGGCCGCAACCGATCGCGACCGACACCACCAGCGCCAGCACCAGCGGCACCGCGTTCTGCCACAGCAACGACCGACCCAGCGCCGCCCTCGGCACCCCGCTCGCCGCCAGGACCGCCAGCGGCCGCCGGCGTTCCCGGACCTGTTCCAGCGCCAGCACCAGCAGGCTCGCGCCGGCCAGCAGCAACGTCACCAGCGAACCCGCCAGCAGGCCCTGGCGGATGCTCTGGAACTGCTCGATGCGCTCGCTCACGTCGGAGGCGCCGAAGTAGTACGAGTACGTCCGCCAGGTGAGCGGGCTGACGGCGTTGCGCACGTGTTCGGCGATGTCGGGCTGGTCCGGGTCGATCTTCACCAGGACGGTCAGGTGGGACAACGGGAAGTCGACGCCCTTGAGCGCGCCGGGCGTGAGCAGCAGGCCCGGGATCGCCTCGTTCTCCAACCCGGCGGGCGGGCGGACCCGCGTGTACGCCGGGATCGTCCACTGTGGACCGATGCGCTGGTCCTCGCCGTACCCGTCGGCGAGGGTGACGCGGGTGCCCGGCTTCTCGCGGTCCGCGATCGAGTTGTCGTGGCGCTCGTCCGTGATCGAGTAGAACGCGTCGCCGTCCTTGCAGCCGGGCAAGGACGCCTGCGTGGCCAGCGCTTCGCAGGAGGCGACGAGCGCCCCGCGGTAGTCGTCCTCGGCGGACTTGTACGGCAAGGTCCACATCGGGTGCACGCGCTCGACGCCCACGGCCCGTTCCAGCAGCCCGGTCACGGTGGCGGAGATCTCGGGCGTGGACCGGTCGAGGTTCACCACGAGCCGCGTGGGGTCGCCCGGGCGCGCCGGCGCATCCACGATCTTGCTCTCCGCGCTGGCCAGGACCGACTGCAACGCGATCGCGCCCGCCAGCACCACCGCCACACCGCCGACCACCCGCGCCGCCGTGCCGCTCTCGAGTTGGAGCCTGCGGATGGCGAGCTGCCACGACGGCGCACCGCCGCGCAACCGGCCGACCGCGCGCTCCACCACCCACGGCAGCAGCAGCGGGATGCCCAGCAGCAGCAACAGGATGCCGCCGATCAAGGCGGTCGTGTTCGTCCGCGCGTCCGGGCCGCTCAACGCCCCGGCCTGGGTGAGCAGCGCCGCCGCGCCGACGACGACCGGGATCGTCCGCCACCAGAGGACCCGCCGCACCGGCTTCGCGCGGCGCACCACGCCCAGCGGCTCGATCACCGTGCGCCGCATGGCGATCATCGCCGTCACCACCGCCAGCACCGGCACCAGCACCGCGATCAGCGCCGCGAGCGCCGGGGCCGGCGTGACGTCCCCGACGAACACGCTGATGCCCACGAGCTGCACGTTCTCCACGAACAACCGGCCGACCAGGAACAGCACCGCGCCGACCGCGAGGCCGGTGAACGCGCCCAGCAGCGCCTCGCCGGCGGCGATCCGCCGCACCCGCCGCGCGCCCGCGCCCACCAGCCGCAGCGCGGCCAGCCTGCGGTCCCGCTCGGCGCCCGCGAGCCGGGTGCTGATCCCCACGAACACCAGCACGGGGAACAGCAGCGCCACCACGCCGACCATGATCAGCAGCGACAGGATCGGGTCCAGCTCGCGCTCCCGCTCCGCGCCGCCGAAGGCCACGACCGGTTTCCCCGGGACCTGCCGCACGGAGTCGTCGCCCGCGATGAACTCCAGGTCGTGCGGCGCGTTCAGGCCGACCTGCCCGATCAGCCCGGCCCGCCGCTGCGGGAACCGCTCGCGCAGCAGCTCGCCCTCCGGCGAGTCGAGCAGCCGCGCCAGGGCGGGGGACAGGAAGACCTCGCCGTCGCCGGGCACCCTCGACAGGCCCGGCGGCACCGGCGCACCCGGCCCGGTGGCCGCCACGAACCGGCCGCCGATCCCCTTGCCGCGGAACTCGGTCGACCAGCGCCGGTCGTAGAGCACGTCCTTGCCCGGTTCGGCCTTCCCCAGCACCGCCATCCCGGCCGCGCCGCGCTCGGCCCGCGCCTGGAGCATGCTCGGCACGGACGACGCCCCCAGCAGCACGGCGACCCCGATCCCGATCCCCGCGCCGATCAGCGCCAGCCGCACCCACGACGTGCGCCCGCCGCCCAGCGCCAGCCGGACGCCCAGCAGCAGGTCCGCCGCCCACTGCCGCACGACCGTCATCGGACCGGCTCGACTTCCCGCGACCGGCCGTCGCGCACCACGACCTCGCGGTCGGAGTACGCGGCGACCCGGGCCTCGTGCGTGACCAGCACGACCGCCGCGCCGGTCTCCTTCGCCGCGGCGGTGAGCAGCTGCATCACGCGCTCGCCGTTCAACGAGTCGAGCGCCCCGGTCGGCTCGTCGGCGAACACCACCCGCGGCCCGGTGACCAGCGCCCGCGCCACGGCCACCCGCTGCCCCTGCCCGCCGGAGGTCTCGCCGGGCCGCTTGTCGGCCACGTCGGCCACCTCCAGCCGCTCCAGCCAGGACCGCGCCCGCGACTCGGCCTCCTTGCGCTTGACCCCGCCCAACCGCAGCGGCAGCGCCACGTTCTCCAGGCAGCTCAGCTCCGGCACGAGCTGGCCGAACTGGAACACGAACCCGAAGTCCGTGCGCCGCAGCTCGCTGCGCTCGCCGTCGGCCATCGCGCTCAGCTCGACGTCCCGGTACCGCACCACGCCCGCGTCCGGCGTGAGGATGCCCGCCAGGCAGTGCAGCAGCGTCGACTTGCCCGACCCGGAGGGACCCATCACGGCCACCACCTCGCCCGGGTGCACGCTCAGCCCGGCCCCGTCCAGCGCCGGCGTCGGCCCGAACGACTTGCGCAGGCCCACGGCCTCCAGCAACGCGCTCACCGGACCACCTCCGACAGCGTGCCCAGGCGCGCGGCCGTGAGCTCCAGCCACCGCAGGTCGGCCTCCAGGTGGAACAGCGCGTGATCGCAGATGAGCTGGTCGGCCAGGTCGCCGTCGGCCTTGCGCCGGGTCAGCTCGCGCATGGTGCGCAGGTGCGCGGACCGCTGGACGTCCAGCACGTCGTCCGCGCTGCGACCGGACAGCAGGGCGAGCACGACCTTGGCGTACAGGGTGTTCTGGAGGTAGGGCTCGGGCTTCTCCGGCGTGGTCAGCCACTGCTCCACGTCGGTGACCCCCGCATCGGTGATGGCGTACCGCTTGCGCTCCGGCCCGTCACCGGCCTCCACCCCGGCCTCCTCGACGAGTCCGTTGCGCAGCAGCCGGGAGAGGGTCGTGTAGACCTGCCCGTAGTGCAGCGGCCGGTCCTGGCCGAAGCGCTCGTCGTAGGCCTTCTTCAGGTCGTAACCGTGCCGTGGACCTTTTTCCAGCAGGCCCAGCAGGGTGTGTCCGATCGACATGCCGGCGACTATACACACGGTGTATACACCCGGTTCATAGCCTGATCGGAGGTCACCCGGTCGGGCAAAATGGCTAACCGGTGTCAATGAGTTGACGGTTACTTCGCCACATCGGGGCCCGTCGCCGCCTACAGTGGAGGGGTGACTGGTCTGGCGGCCGGCTGGGACCACGCGGCTCTCGCGCAGGGTCGAGCCGGCGATGCGGAACACGATGTGGAGCTGCTGCTCGCTTTCCTCAACACCCGAGACGTCGAACTGGGCACGGACGTCCTCGACGACGCCGCCGCCTGGCGCACCTGGGTCGCCGAACGCGGCTTGGGCGAGACGGGCGACCTGGCCGAAGCCCGAGCCGTCCGCACCTCGCTGCGCGCGTCCCTGGGCGAGCGGTCCGAACGCCTCGACGGCCCCGACCCCACCCCGGCCGCGGGCTTGATCCGGGTCGACCTGAGCCACGGGGTGCCCATGATGTCCAGCGAGGACGCCTTGGGAGCCGTCCTGGGCGCGGCGGCGCGGCTGGCGGTGCTGGGATCGTGGGAACGGTTCAAGATCTGCCAGGCGGACGGCTGCCTGTGGGCCTTCTTCGACCGGTCGAGGAACCGGTCCCGGATGTGGTGCTCGATGCAGGTCTGCGGGAACCGGGAGAAGGCGCGCAACTGGCGGGAACGGCGCGCGCTGAGCGTGTCGTAGGCCGGGCCGGGCGCGGGCCGGGCGCGGGCTGGGCGCGGGCTGGGCTGGGCGCGGGCTGGGCTGGGCGCGGGCTGGGCTGGGCGCGGTCGGGCTGGGCGCGGTCGGGCTGGGCGCGGACGGGCTGGGCGCGGCTGGGCTGGACCGGTTGAGTCGGGCTGGTTGGGTCGGGCTGGGCTGGGCGGGTCGGGGTTGGCTGTGTCGCGTCGGGCGTTGTCCGCCCGCCCAGCCCCACCCAGGCCACCCCGCACAAGCCCCGAAGAGCACCCGCCTGCGGCGGAGCCGCCCTGCGGCGGCCGGCACGGCCCCGGCTCCGCCGGGCCGTGCGCCCCGCGCGCAGCGCGGGTCCGCGCGCGAAGCGCGCTGGGCGCGCCCGCGCGCCTGGCTTGTGCAGGGTGGCCTGGGTGGGGGTGGGCGGGCGGACAACGCCCGACGCGACAAAGCCCCCGCACCCCGCCCCGCGCTCGCCCGCACCCCGCACCGCGCTCGCCCTGCGCCCGCCCGCACCCCGCCCCGCGCTCGCCCTGCGCCCGCCCGCACCCCGCCCCGCGCCCGCCCCGCGCCCGCCCGCACCCGCCCTGCGCCCGCCCCGCGCTCGCCCTGCGCCCGCCCTGCGCCCGCCCGCACCCCGCCCTGCGCCCGCCCGCGCTCGTCCTGCGCCCGTCCTGCGCCCGCCCGCGCTCGTCCTGCGCCCGCCCGCGCTCGCCCTGCGTCCTCCCGCGCCCGCCCAGCGCCCACCCTGCGCCCGGCGGCCCGTGTCACACCACCAGCTGGCCCACCGCGTAGATCACCAACCCCGCCAACGCGCCCACCACCGTGCCGTTGATCCGGATGAACTGCAGGTCCCGCCCCACCTGCAACTCGATCTTCCGCGAAGTCTCCTCCGCATCCCACCGCTCCACCGTGTCCGTGATCAGCGTCGTGATCTCGTGCCGGTAGTTCGACACCACGTGCCCCGCCGCGCCTTCCAGCCACCCGTCGACCTTGGCGCGCATGGTGTCGTCCTCGACCAGTCGCCGCCCGAACGACATCAACCCCTCCCGGACGCGCTTGCGCAGCTCCGACGACGGATCCTCGGCGGCCGTCAGCAGCATGCCCTTCGCCGTCCCCCAGGCCGACCCGATCAGGCGTTGCACGTCCGGGTGGTCGATCACCTGCTGCTTCACGTTCTCCGCCCGCTGCATGGTGGCCGGGTCGTGCTGCAGGTCGGCCGCGAACTCGATCAGGAAGTGGTCCACCGCCTGGCGCATCGGGTGGTTGACGTCGGTCTTCACCGCCCACGCGAAGTTCAGCAGCTCCGAGTACACCTTGTCGGCCAGCAGGGAGTCCACGAACTTCGGCGACCACGTCGGCGCGCGGTCGGACACGACCGTCATGACCCGGTCGTAGTTGTCGCGCACCCAGTCGTAGGCCCGGTCGCACACCAGGTCCACCAGCTTGTGGTGCGCACCGTCCGTCAGCACCTGCCCGAGCAGCTTGCCCAGCGGCGGGCCCCAGGGCTGGTCGGTCAGCCGCCGGACGACCGCCTGCTCGACGATCGCCTGCACGTCGTCGTCCCGCAGCACCGTGACCGCGCCCTTGATGACGTTGGCCAGTTCGGACGTCACCCGCTCGGCGTTGTCGGGCACCGACACCCACGCGCCGACCCGCCGGGCCACGCCCACGCGGCGCAGTTTGTCCTTCACGACGTCCTCGGCCAGGAAGTTCGTGCCGACGAACGACCCGAGCGCGTCGCCGAAGGTGTTCTTCCGGGTCGGGATGATCGCCGTGTGCGGGATGGGCAGGCCCAGGGGGCGTCGGAACAGCGCGGTCACGGCGAACCAGTCGGCCAGGGCGCCCACCATGCCCGCCTCGGCCGCCGCCCGCACGTACCCGATCCACGCCGGTCCGCCGTCCTCGAAGACCAGGGCCACCAGGAAGATCGCCGTCGCCGCGAGGAAGAACCCCGTGGCGACGAGCTTCATCCGGCGCAGGCCCGCGCGCTTGAGCTGGTCAGCGGCCGTCAGTTGCTCCACGACGCCATTGTCCGTGAAGATTCGGGCTTGTGCGGGAACCAGCGCTAGTCACCAGGATGCGGCCGTTCACCTCGACGATCTTCGCGGAGATGACCGCGTTGGCGGTCCGCACCGGGGCGGTGAACCTCGGGCAGGGTTTCCCGGACACCGACGGCCCGGCCGGGATGCTGGCCGTCGCCAAGGACTCGATCGACGGCGGGCTCAACCAGTACCCGCCCGGCCCCGGCATGCCCGTGCTGCGCGAGGCCATCGCCGAGCACCGCGCCCGGTACGGCACGAACTACGACCCGGACACCGAGGTCCTGGTCACGGTCGGGGCCACCGAGGCGATCGCCGCGTCGCTGTTGGCGCTGGTGGAGCCGGGTGACGAGGTCGTGCTGATCGAGCCGTACTACGACTCGTACGCGGCGTGCGTGGCGCTCGCGGGCGGGACCCGCCGGTCCGTGGGCCTGGTCGAGGAGCCGGGCACGGGTCGCCTGGGCCTGGACGTCGAGGCCCTGCGCGCGGCGATCGGTCCGAAGACCCGGGTGATCCTGGTCAACACCCCGCACAACCCGACCGGCACCGTCCTCAACCGGGACGAACTGGCCGAGATCGCCCGGCTGTGCGTCGAGCACGACCTGGTCGCGATCACCGACGAGGTCTACGAGCACCTGGTCTTCGACGACGTCGAGCACGTGCCGCTGGCGTCCCTGCCCGGCATGGCGGCGCGCACGATCGCGATCTCGTCGGCGGGCAAGTCGTTCAACTGCACGGGCTGGAAGATCGGCTGGGTGTGCGCGCCCGCGGGGCTGGTCGGGGCGGTGCGGGCGGCCAAGCAGTTCCTCACGTTCGTCGGCGGGGCCCCGTTCCAGCCGGCCGTGGCGCACGCGCTGCGCAACGAGTTGGAGTGGGTCGAGGGGCTGCGGACGTCCTTGCAGAACAAGCGCTCGCGCCTGGCCGAGGGCCTGGCGGAGGCGGGCTTCGCGGTGCGGCCCTCCGAAGGCACGTACTTCATCACCGCCGACGTCCGCCCGCTCGGCTTCACCGACGGCTTGCAGCTGTGCCACGAGCTGCCGGAACGCATCGGCGTGGCGGCGGTCCCGGTCCAGGTCTTCACCGACCACCCGGAGCAGTGGCAGCACCTGGTCCGGTTCGCGTTCTGCAAGAAGGACGAGGTCCTGGACGAGGCCATCCGCCGCCTCCACAAGCTCAACGCCTAGCCGCCGGACGTCTGGACGCTAGACGTCCGAAGGCACCTCGGCGCGGGTGCCGGCCAGGCGCTCCTGCACCAGGGCGTGGCGGAACTGGTAGCAGGCGCCGGCCTGGCGCAGGACGCCCAGCTTGCGGGCGTCCTCCAGGAAGACCATCAGCTCCCACGGCAGCTTCCCGCGCACCGCCAGCCAGATCCGCGCCACCGTGAACCACCACCACCGCAGGCGCAGCACGGACAGCGTGAACCCCAGCATCAGGCCGCTGGCCAGGCCCAACCCGACCATGCCCGTCTGCCGCGGCCCGAACACCAGGCCCGCCGCCGCGCCGAACACCACCGACAGCACCAGCGAGCCCGTCCACACCGCGATCCGGTCCCGCGCCATCGTCCACTTCGGACTCGACGGGTGGGTCAGCTCCGCGTTGTCCGCCAACGCGAACCGCAGCGCCACCGCCACCGCCACGCCGAGCCCGACCACGAGACCCGCCGACACCCCGTACAGCGCGCCGAACGCCAGCCCCACGGCCGTGCCCGCCACGCCGCTGACCACGACCAGGCTCCGCCACACCCCCAGGCGCGGCTTGGGTTCCCCGGTGCCGGACGCGTGCAGGGCGGCGGCGGCCACGAGGAGGCCGGCGGCCAGGCCCGTCCACGGCGCGAACTTCGGCGAGCTCGCGTAGGCCATCAGCCACGCCACGCCGACACCGCCGATGGTCCCCAAGGCGAGCGCGCCCAGCAGGGCCAGCCACGTCCCGTGCACCGACCGCCGCACCCGCCACCAGGCGATGTCCTCCATGCCCGCCGCACGCGCGAGGAACGCCAGCCACCGCCGCGCCTTGTCCCGCGGCCACACCTGGCTCGCCCGCGCCTGGTGCGCCACGCCCCGGTCGCCGAAAGCGCCGTCGACCAGCGCGTCCACCAGGTGGTCCTCGATCGACCGGCGGTCGGGGAAGCGGCCCCGGTCCAGCAGTTCGCTGGGCTCGCCGTGCGCGTAGACGACCCCCGCGAGCCACACCGACAGCGGCGTCGACAGGGCTTCGGCCAGGCGGCCGTCCGGCTCGTCGCGCAGGTGCAGGAAGATCGGCTCCCAGCGGGCCGCGGTCAGCGGGTCGGCGTGGGCGCGCAGGTAGCCCGCGATCTCCTCGTGGTCCAGCGGTTGCAGCTCCACCACGTCCGCCGCCGGCACCGGCACGCCGATCTCGGCGAACTCGTCGTACCGGCTGGTCAGCACCAGCGGCGAGGACCGGGGGAACGCCCGGTTGATCCGCTCCAGCGCGTCCGCCCGCTTGGCGCGCGGGATGCGGTCCAGGCCGTCCAGCACCGGGAACACCCGCCGCTGCTCGATCAGCAGGTCGGCCGCGTAGCTGCCGTACAGCTCGGTGTTGCGCAGGGCCGGGTGGTCCTCGTAGAGCCGGTGGGTCATCCACGTCCGCACGTCCTCGACGTCCGGGTCCCAGGTCGACAGCGGCAGCAGCACGGGCACCGGCCCGTCGACGTGCCGGTCGAGCAGGCCGATCGTCAGCAGCATCGCCACCGTGCTCTTGCCGGACCCGGCCTCGCCGAGGAACACCATCCGCCGCTCGCGCTCGAACGCGCCCACCACCGCGTCGCTGCGGCCCGGCCGGCCGTGCGCGGAACTCCAGTGCAGGTCGAGCAGGTCGTCACCGAGTCCGCGGGCCTTCGACTCCTCGGTCCACTGCGCGTGCAGCGCCTTCGCCAGCGCGGTCACCGCCGCGTCGAGGTTGTCGTCGGTCGCGAGCCCGGCCGCGCGCCGCCGGTGCAGCCACGGGTCGAACGCGGCGAGGAACGCGAGGAACCCGACCGCCAGCCCGGACAGCCACAGGTCGGGGTCGATGCCGTAGTCGGTGACGAACAACCCGGCCGCCGCGAGCAGGGCGGCCAGGACACACCCCACGAGCACGGCGCGTTGGCGAAATCGGGACACGAGGGCATCATGTCCCACCCGTCACCGCTGGTGGTGACGCGGTCACCCCCGTGTCGTGCGTACGCTCGGGTATGTGATCTGCCCCAAGTGCCACGAGGCGATGCGGACCATCGCCCGCGGGTCCGTGCACATCGACCAGTGCGACAACTGCAAGGGCGTCTTCCTCGACGGCGGTGAGCTGGAACAGATCATCGCGGCCGAGCAGGCCCACTACGCGCAGCCACCCGCCTACCCGACCGACGTGCCCGGTGGGGTGCCCGGTGGGGTGCCCGCGCACCCAGGCGGCCCCGGTGTGCCGGCTCATCCGGGCGGGTCCGGTGTGCCCGCCTACCAACCGCCGCCCGCCGCGCCCGGGACGCCGCCGCCCTACCAGCCGCCGCCGGGCACGGTGCCGGGTCCGCCGCCGCCCGGGTACCCCGGTGGCTACCAGGACTACCGGCACTACCCGCACCGCCGGCGCAGCTTCCTGGAGGAGCTGTTCGACTGAGCCGCTCAGATCGGCCAGGTCAGCGCCGAGCCGTCGAGGGCGAAGTGCTGCTCGTCGCGGCTCGCCGTGAAGGTGAAGTGCTGCCGGCGGGGACGGCCGAGGTTGCGCCAGGTCTCGTAGGCCTGTTCGGCCGAGGTCCACAGCTCGCGCGGGCCGCCCTGGTCGACGACGCCGTCGTGGTACCGGACCCACGAGCCGTCCGGGTGGACCAGGCGCACCGGGTCGCCCGCCGTCACCACGTCCGGTAGGGCCAGGCCCGCGAAGAACTCGAAGCCGGACACCGGGTCCACCACCGCCCGCGCGGGCAACGGGGTGGTGCGGGAGGTCGTCGCCGGAGCGGTGGCCGCCGTCGCGAGAGCCGCCTCGGCCCAGGACTGGTTGTGCGCGCGCAGCGGCATGAACCGGCCGTCGTCGATCATGACCCGACCGGTCGCGACGCCGTCGTGCACGACCAGGCGCAGCAAGCCCGCGCCCAGTGCCCGGTTGAGCGTCGTCACGATCATCCCGCCCGGCTCGACCTGGTCCAGCCACGCCACCGGCACCCGCGACACCGCGCACGTCCCCAGCACCCGCGAGTACGGCGCCCGCTGCGGGAACCCCAGCTCGCCGTCCGCCTCGGCGCACCACGGCCGGTACCCCGCCTCCGCCAGCCGCGCCACGGCCCGCGCGAGCACACCGCCGTCCACGTCCACCGAGGTCACCGCCCCGGACCCGAGCACGTGGCACAGCAGGGCCGCGTTGTAGCCGGTGCCCGTCCCGATCTCCAGCACGGTGTCGCCGGGGCGCACGTCCAGCGCCTCCAGCATGATCGCCATGATCGTCGGCATGCTCGACGAGCTGGTGGGTACCCCTTCCACGGGGCGACCGGTCGCGAGTGCTTGCTCCCAGGCCGCGTCCGACCCGTCGAGCTGGGTGACGCACACCTGGTTCCGGTAGACCGCCTCCAGGTGGTCCGGGGCGTCGGACGTCACCGCCCGCCACGTGCCGCCGGGGCCGGGCGTGAAGAACCCGGGCAGGAAGACGTGCCGCGGTACCTGGCGAAACGCCTCGACCCACCGCGGGTCGGCGAGCACGCCGGCGGCCACGAGCGAGTCGACCAGCTCGTCGCGGAGGTTCGCCGCCGGGTCCACCGCCCCACCGTAGCGCTGTGGGCGAGCCCACGTCCGGTTTGCTAGCAGAGCGCTTGCAACTGCTAGCACCCGCGCGTACCGTCGGTGCCAGGACGAGGAGGTGCCCCGGGACGTGGACAAGTCCATCGACAAGGCGGTCGCCGACCTGGGCCGCGACATCGGCGAGTACATCCGCCAGCAGCGCAACACCGCCAAGATCTCGTTGCGCCAACTGGCGAAGCTCGCCGGGGTGTCCAACCCTTACCTCAGCCAGATCGAGCGGGGACTGCGCAAGCCGAGCGCGGAGATCCTCCAGCAGATCGCCAAAGGGCTGCGGATCTCGGCGGAGGCGCTCTACGTCGAGGCCGGGATCCTCGAACAACGCGCGGGCGGCGCGCTGGCCGACGCCATCGTCACCGCCCCGGACCTGACCGAGCGGCAGAAGCAGGTGCTGCTCGACGTCTACGAGTCGTTCCGGCGGGAGAACGCCGCGAAGAACACAGACCAGCACACCGAGGAGTGAGTGATCTCCATGCCGAACCTGCCCACCACCGAGGAACTGCGCAAGGCCGGCGAGCAGGCCGTCGCCGCCGCCCGGACGCCGCTGCTGGCCGCCCTGGGCGCGGGTGACCTGGCCGCCAAGGCCGTCATCGAGGCGCTGAACAAGGCCAAGGAGCGCGTCGAGGCGAGCAAGAACGCCGCCGAGTCGACCGACTTCTCCGGCCTGAAGGAGAAGTTCGACCCGGCCGAGCTGCGCAAGGTCGTCGACGCCTACACCCAGTCCGCGCTCAACCTGTACCAGTTCCTGGCCGAGCACGGCCAGGAGGCGCTGGACAAGATCAAGTCCGCGCCGCAGGTGCAGAAGGCCATCCACCAGGTGGAGGAGGCCGTCGAGACCGCGCAGAAGCGCACCGGCGCCGCCGCGGCCGACGCCCGCGAGCTGGCCGACGACGTGCTCGGCAAGGTCACCCGCCGGACCCGTTCGGTCGGTGAGAAGGTGGCCAACGACGTGGACGAGGCGAGCGAGAAGCTGGCCGAGACCGTCGTCGAGGTCGGCGGTGACGTGGCGCACGAGGTCCGCAGCACCACCCGCAAGGCCGCGAACCGCACCGCCGCCGCGCGCACCACGCCGGTCCGCAAGCCGGCCGCGCCGCGCTCCACCACGGCCAAGAAGCCGGGCGGCACCACCAAGTGAGTGCCGAGGTCACGGGGCGTCTCCCACGGGAGGCGCCCCGTTCCCGTCCGGGCGGGTGCCCGGCGTCTCGCGCGGGGGTGTCCGGTTTCGGCTGTACGCCGCCGCCGCGCAGCACGTAGCCTGGGTGGCGTGTTGTTCCCGATCCCGCCCCTCGACCTGTCGCTACTCGACGTCTGGGTCATGTTCCTGGCGTACTACGCCGGACTGATCACGGGTGTTTTCGCGTTCGCGCACGCCCTGTCGCAGCGGGCGGACGCCTTCACCGCGGCGGAACGGCTCACCAAACCCGCGTGGCTGGGCATCACCGGCGGCGGCACGTTCGCGCTGCTGCTGTTCAGCCTCGCCGGCCCCGGGCTGATGTTCTGGCTCGCGGGCCTGGTGGCGGTGCTCGTCTACCTGGTGGACGTGCGGCCCCGCCTGATCGAGGTCCAGCGCGGCCCGCGGTGGTGACCTACCGGACCTTCGGCTCCGGCACACCGGTCACCCTCGTCGGCCACGGCCTCGGCGCCACCCCGGGTGAAGCGCGCCTGCCCACGTCCGGCCTGCGCGGCACGAAGGTCGTCGTCACGCTGCCCTCGCACGGCGACGCCCCGGACGCGCCGCCCGGCTACTGGGACTACCGCCGCATCGCCGCCGACCTGCGCGCCGTCGCGCGGGAGACCGGGGCGACGCAAGCGATTGGCGTGTCCCTGACCTCGGCCGCCCTGATCGCGCTGCTGGCCGACGAGCCGGCCGCGTTCGAGAAGGTCGCCCTGCTCCTGCCCGCCGTGCTGGACGAGCCGCGGCCGTTCCTGGCGCGCGAGTTCGCCATCACGGTCGTCGGCGGACCGCCCGAGTACCAGGCCGAACGCCGGCAGGCGTTCACCCGCCTGGACGACGCCCTGGCCGAACTGCCCGGCAAGACCGCCGTCCCCGACCGGTCCGTGCTGCACGCCGTCGACATCCCGGTGCTGGTCGTGGGCGCGACGGACGACCCGCTGCACCCCGAGCACATCGCGAAGGAGACGGCCGCCGCGTTCCCGAACGGGCGACTGGAACTGGTGCCGTCGTGGCTGACGCACCGCGCCGACGTCCGCACGTGGTTGGTCGACTTCCTGCACGGGTAGCCGAACGGCATGGCCGAACAGAAGAAGATCGCCTTCCTGGTCGCCGCGGAGGGCATCGAGCAGGTCGAGTTGACCGACCCCTGGCAGCACGTCGAGAAGGCGGGCGCGGTGCCGAGGCTGCTCGCGCCGAAGCTCGGGCAGGTCCAGGCGTTCGAGCACCTCACCCCGGCCGACACGTTCGACGTGGACGTGCCGTTCGCGCACGCCGACCCGGCCGACTACGACGGTGTCGTGATCCCCGGCGGTGTGGCCAACAGTGATTTCCTGCGCATGGATCGGGACGCTGTGGCCTTCGTCAAGGCGCACGTGGCGGCGGGCAAGCCGGTCGCGGCGATCTGCCACGGGCCGTGGCTGCTGGTCGAGGCGGACGTGGTGCGCGGCAAGACGCTCACGTCGTTCCCGAGCCTGGCCACGGACATCCGCAACGCGGGCGCGCAGTGGGTGGACGAGGAGGTCAGCGTGAGCACCGAGGGCGGCTGGACCCTCGTGACCAGCCGCAAGCCCGACGACCTGCCCGCGTTCAACCGCGAGGCCCTGAAGGCGTTCGAGCTGTAGGACAGCCCTGGGCGGGGATGTGCACCTCCCCGCCGGAACCGATCAGAGCCGGGTCTGCGCGTACGCGGCGATCGCGTCGCGCACCCACTCGGCGAACCCCTCGGCGTGGGCGTCGAACTGGACCTTGAAGTCCGGTGCGTCGACGTACAACCGGCCCAGGCCCGTGTACGACTCGCGGTCGGGCGTCCAGCTCAGGCAGATCCACCGGTAGTGCCGGTCGGTGACCTCCTGGACCTCCGGCGCGTCCGGCGCGGCGCCCGCGTCGAACAGCTCGCCGAACGCCTTCGCGACGGCCTGCCACTCCGCCGTGAACGCGTCGGCGTCGGCCTTGGTCCAGCCCTGCGCCCGGCGCTTGCTCTCGTCGATGTGCTCCTGGACGCCCTCGCCGTACCGCTCGACCAGTTCCGCCTCGTAGCGGGCCTGGCGGTCGGCGTCGAAGCCCTCGAACAGCTCCTCCATCTTCATCGTGTGCTCACCCCCTTCCAGCTCCTCGATCGTGCGGGCGACGGTCTCGCTCAACCGCGCGAGCCGCTCCTGCTCGGCGTGCAGCCACTGCTGGTGGTTGCGCAGCACGTCGACCGTGCGGTGCCGGCCGTCCAGCACCTCGGCGACCGTGTCCAGGTTCAGCCCCAGGTCGCGCAGCAGCAGGATCTGCTGGAGCCGCAGCAACTGCTCGCGCTCGTAGTACCGGTAGCCGTTGCCGCCGATCCACGCCGGTGCGAGCAGCCCGATCGAGTCGTAGTGCCGCAAGGTCCGCGACGTCACCTTGGACATGCGTGCCACTTGCGCGATCGACCAGGCCATTCACCGTCACCTCCCCTTGCCCGAGCCACGGTAGAGGTTGACGCAGCGTCAACGTCAAGCCGAGTTCGACGGGCTCTGCGGCAAGATGGACGGCGTGTGGACCATCGCCGGAACCTTGAAGCCCGTGCCCGTCCTCGACCGGCTCGACCTGGTCGCCGAACCTGTCGCCGCCGCTCTGCGGGGGCTTGCCGACGCGGGGCGGGTCGCGGTCAGCGAGATCGACCCGAGCCTGGCCGACACCGCCGAGTTCTGCGCCCACTACGGCTCGCCGCTGGAGGCGTCGGCGAACTGCGTGATCGTCGCGGGCAAGCGGGGCGACACCGTCCGGTACGCGGCTTGCGTCGTGCTGGCCACCACGCGTGCCGACGTGAACGGGGTGGTGCGGCGTCGGCTGGACGCGCGGCGGGCGTCGTTCGCGCCCATGGAGGACGCGGTTCGCTTGACGGGCATGGAGTACGGCGGGATCACGCCCGTCGGGCTGCCTGCGGAGTGGCCGGTCCTGCTGTCGCCTGAGGTTGCCGCCGCGCCCGAGCTGGTGATCGGGAGTGGGATTCGGGGCAGCAAGGTGCTGGTGCCCGGTGAGGTGTTGGCCAAGCTGCCCGGCGCGGAGGTGCTGGAGGACCTGGCGCGGCCGGCCGGGTGAGCCGGGTCGGGCGGGTCAGGCGGGTTAGGCGGGTAGGCCGGTGCGGGTGGGGTAGGCCGGGTCGGGTGGGGTGGGTCGGGCGGGGTAGGCCGGGTGGGTCGGGTCGGCTGGGTGGGTCGGGTCGGGTGGGTGGGTGGGTCGGGTCAGGCGGGGTAGCCGCGGAGGAACTCCACGGCCTCGTCGAGGTCGTCGGTGACGAGGATCCAGCGCTCGGCCTCGCGACCCGCCGCGAGTCGCTGCACGAGCGGCGCGGCGGGGACCTCGTGCACCCAGAAGTCGGTGCCCAGGAACACCATCGGCGCGGGCGGGCCGACCGAGCCGTAGTGGTTCTGGGTGTAGTCCTGGAAGACCTCCTGCACTGTGCCCGCGCTGCCCGGCGTGTACACGATGCCGCCGGTGGCGACGGTCAGCAGGCCCTCCTCGCGCACCGAGTTGGCGAAGTACTTGGCGTGCAGCTCGCACGCCGGGTTCGGCGGCTCGTGCCCGTAGAACCAGGTCGGGATGCCGATCGTGCGCGGCCGGTCGAACGTCGGCAGGTCGGTCGGGAACGCGGCGATCCAGCGGCCGATGGACTCGGCGTCGCCACCGAACCGCGGCGCTCTCGCGAGTTCCTTCAGCACCCCGTCGTCGACCCCGACCCGCACCCCGAGCGGCACGGCCTCCATCGCCCCCGGCCCGCCCCCGGTGAGCACGGTGAACCCGGCCTCGCCCAACCGCGCGCCCAGCTCGACCGCCCGCCGGTAGCCGGCGGTGTCCCGCGCCAGAGCGTGCCCGCCCATCACCGCGACCGGCGCACCTTCGAGGACTTCGTCCAACGCCTCGGTGATGGCGTGGTCGTGCAGGCGTTCGGCGAGGGCGTGCAGGGGGTCGGGGTGGTGGCCCTGCTGCTTGCTGTGCCGGTAGATCCGGGCGTCGGGGGTGTCGGCGTACGACTCGGGCCGGGAGGGGTCGAACCCGGCGAACAGCTCCGCCGGGGTGTAGAGCGAGGAGCGGTAGACGTGGTAGGGCACGTCGGGGATGTCCGGGAACACCAACGCCCCGGCCGCGTCCGCCCGCCGGCGTGTGGCCTGCGACAGGGCGCAGCCTAGGAACAGCGCTCCGTCCAGCGGGGTTCGCAGGTCGTGGTTCGAGAGATCGAGCCCGACCAGGACTGCGCCCCGTAGGTCGGCGGTCAGGGCCTGCTCGACGGAGGTGATCTCGGTGCGCACGAGCCGCAGCCTACGTTCTCAGGGTGCGCTGCGCGGGCTCAAGATCAAAAGATGAAAAGATCAAAAGATGAAAAGATGACAAGCGGCGCTCGCCGCGCGGCAGGCCGCCAGCGGGGGGTGAAGGGCGTCGGTTCCCCCGCCGTATGGCCTGGCGGAGCCAACCACATTTTGGGCCGGGTGCCGCGAAATTTTTGGCTCGTTCCTCGCAAAAAATTTGGCTGCACCCGGCCCAAAATGCGGTAGCCCTTCGGGCAGGCCATACGGCGGGGGAACCGAGGCCCTCCACCTGTGGTGGTCACCACCGGAGACAGCGCGCTGCGCGCGGAAACCGGAAAGCGGAAAGCGGTGGGCGGTGGGCGGTCTAGAAGATCACTGTCTGGTTTCCGTGGACCAGGACGCGGTCCTCCAGGTGCCAGCGCAGGCCTCGGGCCAGGACGACCTTCTCGATGTCCCGGCCCTTGCGGACCATGTCCGGGATCGAGTCGGTGTGGTCCACGCGGATCACGTCCTGTTCGATGATCGGGCCCTGGTCCAGGTCCGCCGTCACGTAGTGGCACGTGGCACCGACCAGCTTCACGCCCCGGCTGTGCGCCTGGTGGTACGGGCGTGCGCCGATGAAGGACGGCAGGAAGCTGTGGTGGATGTTCAGCGCGCGGCCCGCCCAGTCGGCGCACAGTTCCGCCGGCAGGATCTGCATGAACCGGGCCAGCACCACCGCGTGCGGCTTGTGGGCGTCGACCAGTTGGCGCAGTTGGGCGAACGCGGCCTGCTTGCCCTCCGGGTCGTTGGGCGGGAAGGGCACGTGGTGGAACGGGATGCCGTGTGCCCGGGTGATGCCGGCCAGGTCGGCGTGGTTGCCGATGACGGCGGACACGTCCACGTCCATCTCGTGCGACGCGACCCGGCCCAGCAGGTCGTACAGGCAGTGCCCTTCCTTGGACACCAGGATCACCACGCGCTTGCGCTCGCCGGTGTCGCTGATCCGCCAGTTGGCGTTCGCGCCCAGTTCGCGCGCCACCTGGCCGAACCGGGCGCGCAGCTCGTCGGCCCCGAAGGGCAGGGAGTCGGCGCGGACCTCCTGGCGGGTGAAGAACCAGTTGGTCGACGGGTCGGTGTGGTAGGCGGCCTCGACGATCCAGCCGCCGTGCTCGGCCAGGAAGGAGGAGATCCGCGCCACGATGCCGGTGCGGTCCGGGCACCCGAAGGTGATCACATAGCGTCGCTCTACCACGGTTCAGCAGTATTCACGGTCGTGGCAGCGAGTCCAGCAGCGACCTGTCACCCGAAACGATGGCTCCGCTCGGCCGTCCCCACGCCGCGCGGTAGAGGGCGTCGGCGGTGCCGGCGACGGTGGTGTCCTCGTCGGTCGCCGAGTCGGTCGGGGTGCCGGTCTCGGGCACCTGGCCGGGGGCGATGCGGAGCTCCCACGTGCGGCCCGCGTCGGCGGCGTGGAACAGCAGGCGGCCTTCGCGCTCGACCGGGTGGACCTGGGCGGCGCGCACCAGCAGCCGGGTCAGGTACTCGTCGACGCCGTCTGCGGCGAACTCGGTGTCCCACAACAGGGTCGGGACCTCGTGGCCGTGCAGGGCGTGCTCGGCGTCGAGCCGGTGGATCGCGATCTCGTGCGCCTGCCGGCGGGACCAGAACCCGGCGACCTTCGGGCCGACGAACGTCCACGTCGGGGTGTCCGGGTGCAGGCTCGCCAGCAGCCGCTCCAGCTCGGTGAACCGGTCGTCCCACCAGGTCAGCAGGTCGTCCCAGTCCTGCGGGCGGGGCGTGGCCTTGGGGCGCTCGCCTTCGGCGGGGGTGTGCAGGGCGGTCAGCGCCCAGGAGTGGACGCCCGCGAGGTGGTCGACGAGCTTGCGGACGGTCCAGCCGGGGCACGTCGGCACCGGCACGTCCGGCCCGGCGGCGAGGACGGCGGCCCGCAGCGCGTCGTACTCGGCGCGGGCGTGTGCGAGGTAGTCGTGGTGCTGCACCCGCCCGAGCCTAGGGCCGCACCGTTTCCCACGGCACGGTGACCTCGCCCAACCGCCACCGCTTCCGGTCGTCCAGCACGGGCCACTTGGCGCTGAGCAGGCGGACCGCCTCCACCCACCGGGCGCGCGGGCCGAACGGGGCGTAGGTGGCGGCGGTGGCCCAGCACGCGTCCAGCTCGGCGAGCAGGGCGTGCACGCGTTCGCCCGGGACGTTGCGGTGGATCAACGCCTTGGGCAGGCGTTCGGCCAGGTCACCGGGGGTGTCGAGGTCGCGCGGCAGGCAGGACAGCGTGAAGGTCCGCGGTCCGTCCGCGGTCAGGGCGACCCAGGAGCAGCGCCGCCCGATCTCGTCGCACGTGCCCTCGACCAGGACGCCGCCGGGCGCGAGCCGGCCGACCATCGTGTCCCAGGCTTCCGCCGCCTGCTCCTCGGTGTACTGGCGGAGCACGTTGAACGCGCGCAGCAGCAGCGGGCGGCGGCCGGCCAGTTCGAAGCCGCCGCGCCGGAACTCCAGGTGCGGCGGGTCGGCCACCGCCTCGCCGGCGGCGACCCGTTCGGCGTCCAGTTCCAGGCCGAGGACGCGGAGGCCCGGGTTGAGGTGGCGCAGCCGGGCCGCCATCTCGACGGTCGTGATCGGCGACGAGCCGTAGCCGAGGTCCACGACGAGCGGGTCGTCGGCGCTTGCCAGGAGCGGACCGAAGGCGTGCGCGACCCACCGGTCGACGCGGCGCAGCCGGTTGGGGTTGGTCGTGCCCCTGGTGGGCAGGCCGAGCGCGCGGGCCCGGCCCGCCGCTAGGCGCGGCGTGCGAGCCATTCGGCGGTGAACTCGGATTCCTTGTCCAGCAGCAGGGCGACCTGCTCGACGATCAGCGACTCCAGCTTGCCGCCCATCAGCGGGATGCTCACCTTGACCTGACCCACGAGGGTGAGTTCGCTCCCACCGCCGGCGGCGTCGGCGACGGTGAACGTCCCGTCGAGGCGACCCGGCACGCCGTTCAGCGTGACCTCGACCGTGCCCGTGTACCCGGCCTCGGTCCACGACTCGGCCCGGTCGATGATCAGGTCGCCGCCCAGCACGCTTCGGGCCATCGAGGGCAGCTTGTCCGCGGGCACACCCTGCTTGAGCTGGTAGGACGTGGTGCCATCGGCCTTGTCGAAGGCGATCAGCGCGGCGCCGGTGCCGCCCAGGACGTCCAGCCGGTCGCGCAGGTAGGTCTCGTCCACCAGGGCGGAGTAGACGTCCGCGGCCGGCCAGCGGGACGTCGTCAGGTGCTCGATGCGGCGTGCCATGCCGCGGAGGCTACCGTTGACGCCCGTGACCACCCCGCTGTCCAGCACCCACGTGCGGCTCGCCGAGCACACCACGCTGCGGCTCGGCGGCCCGGCGACCCGGTTCGAGCGCGCCACCACGGCCGCCGACCTGGTCGAGGCCGTGCGCGCGGTGGACGCCTCCGGCGAACCGCTGCTCCTGCTGGGCGGCGGCTCCAACCTCGTGGTGTCCGACGCGGGCTTCACCGGCACCGTCGTGCAGGTCGGCACGCGCGGCCGGCGCCTGGACCCGCTGGGCGACGGCCTGGTGCAGCTGACCGTCGAGGCCGGCGAGGACTGGGACTCGGTGGTCGCCGAGGCGGTGTCGCAGGGCCTGGGCGGGCTGGAGTGCCTGTCCGGCGTCCCCGGCCTGGTCGGCGCGACCCCGGTCCAGAACGTCGGCGCGTACGGGGTGGAGATCTCGCAGGTCCTGACGTCGGTGGACCTCCTGGACCGCCGCACCGGCCGCGTCCACCAGGTGCCCGCGCACGACCTCGGCCTGGCCTACCGCACCAGTGTGTTGAAGGGCACGGACCGGGCCGTGGTGCTGCGGGCGAGGTTCGCCCTCACGTCCGGCGGCCAGTCCGCCCCCATCCGGTACGCCGAACTGGCCCGGGTGCTGGGCGTGTCCCAGGGCGACCGGGTCCCCGCCGACGCGGCCCGCAAGGCGGTCCTGGAGCTGCGCCGCGGCAAGGGCATGGTGCTCGACCCGGCCGACCACGACACGTGGAGCGCGGGCTCGTTCTTCACCAACCCGGTCCTGGACGCCTCCACCCTGGCCGGCGTGCTGATCCGGATCGCCGAACGCCTGGGCCGGCACGTCGAGGTGCCCACCTACCCGGGCGGTCCGGGCGCGAGCAAGCTGTCGGCGGCGTGGCTCATCGAACGCGCCGGCTTCACGCGCGGCCACCGCGGTCCGGGCGGCCGGGTGGCGCTGTCGAGCAAGCACACCCTGGCCCTCACCAACCGCGGCGGCGCCTCCACCGAGGACCTGCTGGACCTGGCCCGCGAGGTCCGCGACGGCGTCCGGGCGGCCTTCGGCGTCGAGCTCCACCCTGAACCGGTCCTGGTCAACTGCGAACTCTGACCGCCTCGCCCCGCGACGCCGGAGGCGGCGCAATCGAACAGAGCCGAACGGGTGACCAGGTGTGACGAAACCTCACGCCGCGCGTTTCATGGAGGCAGAGCTTCCTGTTGGAGGTCGTCATGGTGGGCGGCGGGCGTGAGGTGGTTTCGGCCATCAAGCGGTTGGTCGAGGGCGACTTCCTGGGCCGGCCCGGTGTGGTCGGGGTGGACGTCGGCGAGAAGGTCGTCGGCGGGCGGGGGACCGGGGTTCCGGCGGTAGTCGTCTTCGTGCGGGAGAAGCGGGATTCCGCGCAGTTCACGATTCCGTCCGAAGTCCTCGGTGTCCCCACGGACGTCGTGGAGGACACCTTTTACCCGCACCACACCTTGGCCTCCCCGGAAGGTGTCAGCGGGGCCGAGCGGCACGACGTGCTGGCCGGGGGCATCGGGATCGGGCCGAGTCGGGCGGTGCGGTTCGTGCCGCCGGACGTGCCCGAGGCGGACGACTACCTCGTGGCCGGGACGCTCGGTGCGTTGGTGACGCCCCGGAACCGCAGGCGCACCATGGCGTTGACGGCCTTCCACGTGGCCTGCGTGGACGACGCCTGGGCGGTCGGCGACCCGATGGTGCACCCCTCGCGGGTGGACGGCGGGCACCCCTACCGGGACCAGATCGGCGTCCTGGCGCGGGCCGCGTTGGCCGGGAGCGTCGACGCGGCGGCGATCCTGCTCACCACGCCCAAGGTGCGGGCCGAGGTGTTCGGCGTCGGACCCGTTGCGGGACGGGGGAAGGCGAAGATCGGTCAACGCGTGCGCAAGCGCGGGCGCACGACCGCCCTGACGGAAGGCGTGATCGCCTCCACCGAAGCGACGATCACGCTGGACTTCGGCGCGGGCCTGGGTGTGCGGACGTTGCGCGACCAGATCCGGGTCGAGGGGCCGTTCGCCGACCACGGCGACTCGGGCGCGGTGCTGCTGGACGACGACAACCGGGTGGTCGGCCTGTACTGCGGCGGCAGCGACAAGCGCGGTTTCGCCAACCCGATCGCCGACGTCCTCGACCAGCTCGACGTGGACCTGATCGCGCAACCGTCCACTTAGGACACGTCAGGACCGGTGCACCCGCGTGGCCGACGCCTGCGCGCGCGGCTTCATGACGATCTGGTCCAGGTTCACGTGCGACGGCCGGGTCACCGCGAACGCGATCACGTCGGCCACGTCGTCCGCGGTCAGCGGCTCCACGCCCGCGTACACCGCCGCCGCGCGCTCGGTGTCGCCCCCGAACCGGTTGACCGAGAAGTCGGTCTCCACCATGCCGGGCAGCACCTCGGTGATCCGCACCGGCTGCCCGAGCAGCTCGCCGCGCAGCGTCCGGTGCAGCGCCGACTGGGCGTGCTTGGCCGAGGTGTAGCCCGACCCGTTGTCGTAGGCCTCGTACGCGGCGACGGACGTCACGGTGACGATGTGGCCGTCGCCGGACTCGATCAGCTTCGGCAGCAGGCCCTTGGTGACGCGGAGCGTGCCCAGGACGTTGGTCTCCCACATCCAGCGCCAGTCGTCCTCGTCCGCCGACGCCACGGGGTCCAGCCCGCGCGCGCCACCGGCGTTGTTGACGAGCACCCGCACGGCCGGGACGGCGTCCAGGAAGGCCGCGACCGACTCGACGGAGGTCACGTCCAGCTCGACCGCCGTGCCGTCGATGTCGTCCGCGATAGTCTTGAGGAGGTCGAGCCGCCGGGCGCCGAGCACGACGTGGAAGCCTTCGGCGGCGAGCCTGCGCGCGGTGGCTTCGCCGATTCCCGCGCTGGCTCCGGTGACTACTGCGATAGGACGGGTCACAGCGGTGATCCTAGGGTTGTGACGGGAGTCACCCGCACCGAAAGCCGCGGTGGACGTCCTTATCGTTCGGGAGGTCGAAGTGCGCAAGAGAGTCACGGCCCTGCTGCTGGCGGGCCTCGTGCTGGCCGGGTGCTCCGCCGAGGTCCAGTCCGGTTCCGCGAAGCCGGAGGGCGGCGACAAGCCGCCGGTGGCGAAGTTCACCACCGCACCCGCCGACGGCGCGACCGAGGTGCCGGTCAACCAGCCGGTCACGGTCACCGTCGCCGAGGGCACGATCGACGAGGTCACGCTGACCAACCCCGAGGGCAAGGCCGTCGAGGGCAAGGTCGCGGCGGACAAGAAGACCTGGTCCAGCGCCGAGGCGCTGGGCTACGGCAAGAGCTACACCTACGCGGGCAAGGCGACCGGCACCGACGGCAAGAAGGTCGAGCTGAAGGGCGCGTTCACCACGGTCACCCCGGCCTCGGTGGTGCGCGCCACGCTGTTCCCGGCCGACGACCAGACCGTGGGCGTCGCCGTCCCGATCATGGTGCAGTTCGACGCCGAGGTGACCGACCGGGCCGCCGCCGAAAAGGCGCTGACCGTCACCAACTCCGCCAACGTCAAGGGCAGCTGGGCCTGGCTGAACGCCAAGGAGGTCCACTACCGGCCCGAGGCGTACTGGCCCGCGAACACCAAGGTCCACGTCGAGGCCAAGCTCTACGGCGTGCACTACGGCGGCGGCGCGTACGGCAAGGCCGATGTGACCAGCGACTTCACCATCGGCCGCAACCAGGTCGTGAAGATCGAGACCGGGTCGCACCAGCTCGTGGTGCAGCGCGACGGCCAGACCGTGGCGACCTACCCGGCGTCGTTCGGCAAGGACGACGACCCGGAGCTGACCACCCCGAACGGCACGTTCGTGGTCATGCAGAAGGACGCCCAGTGGAGCTTCGACAACCCGCGCTACGGCTACACCAACGTGCTGAAGAAGTGGGCCGTCCGGTTCTCCAACCACGGCGAGTTCATCCACGAGAACAACGACAACGCGGGCAACATCGGCCGCGTCAACAGCTCGCACGGGTGCGCGAACCTGCTCGAGGCCGACGCCAAGGCGTACTACGACAGCGCCCTGATCGGCGACCCGGTGGAGGTCACGGGTTCGATCACCACGCTGCCCGCCCAGTACGACTGGTACGACTGGCAGATCCCGTGGGCGCAGTGGCAGACGATGTCCGCGCTCTGATCACTTGAAAAGGCCCGGTGGCTCGCCAAGAGCCACCGGGCCTTTCTGCTACGCGCCGAACTCGTACCGGTGGACCTCGCCGGTCTCCACGAGCCGGAAGCCCGCCTTCTCCAGCACGCGGACCGACGCCGGGTTGGTCGGCTCCACGCCCGCGTGCACGGTCGTCACGCCGGGTGCGGTGAGGGCGTGCGCGGTCAGGGCACTGGTGGCCTCGGTGGCGTAGCCGAGGCCCTGCCGTGACGGAACGACGCCGTAGCCGATCTCCAGGCGGCCCTCCACCGGTGGCCAGAACAGGCCGAGGGAGCCGACGACCAGGCCGGTGGCGCGTTCGACGAGCAGGCGGTGGCCGAACTCGCCACGCCACCGCGGCTGGTCGGCGAGCAGGCCCGCGATCACGCGGTCCCCGTCGGCGGGGAAGTCCTCCGCCCAATGCGGCAGGTGGGCGCCGGCGGCGATCGCGGCCAGGTCGGCGTCGGTCCACGCGGGCAGGTCGAGACGATCAGTGCTGATCAAGGGGGGTTCTCCGAAGTCTTCGAGATGGGGTCGCGCGCTCAGCGCGGCGACCGGGTGAGGGCAGGCTGAAGACGGCTGCGGGCAGCCATATTCACCAGCTCCTCGGCGCTCTCGAAGATCGACTCCACCGCGAGGCTAGCACGACGGGGTGTGATGTCGGGGTGCATCGGGAAGCGATGGGGTCGTCCCGGCGTTGACCCAGGTCGTGCTGACTTCTCTCCTCACCGCCGAGGGCGTGCGGCTCGCCGTCCGGCAGGGCGGGACCGCCGGCCCGGCGGTGGTGCTGGTGCACGGCTGGGCGCAGTCCGGGGAGGTGTGGTCGCACCAGCTCGCCGACCCGTCCTTCCGCGCGTACGCCCCCGACCTGCGCGGACACGGCGCGTCGGACGCCCCCGAGGACGGCTACGGCGACTCGGCGGTGTGGGCGGGCGACCTGCGGACCGTGCTGGACCACACCGGTCCCGCGGTGCTGGTCGGCTGGTCGTACGGGGGCCTGGTGATCGCCGACTACGTGCGCTTCCACGGGACCGCCGACGTGCTCGGGCTGGTGCTGGTCGGCGCCATCACCGAGATCGGCCGCGGCCGTCCGGGTGGTGCGACCGGCCCCGCGATGCGCGCGGCGCTCCCCGCCGCCCTGGCCGAGGACCCGGCGGTGGCGGTGCCCGCGCTGGCCGAGTTCTACGAGCACCAGGGGCGCTTCGACGGGCCGACCCGCCAGTGGATGCTCGGCACGGCCCTGCGGGTACCCGCCAGGGTGCGCGGGGCGCTGTTCCGGCGGGACGTGGACTCCGCCGAGGTGCTGCGGGCGGTGGACAAGCCGACACTGGTGGTGCACGGCACCGCCGACGAGGTGGTGGACCCGGCCGCCGGGGCGCACGCGGCGGCCACGATCCCCGGAGCCGAGTTGCGGACCTATGAGAACACCGGACAC
Organism: Saccharothrix variisporea; assembly: GCF_003634995.1. Classification (GTDB taxonomy): domain Bacteria; phylum Actinomycetota; class Actinomycetes; order Mycobacteriales; family Pseudonocardiaceae; genus Actinosynnema; species Actinosynnema variisporeum. Next base: position 5,679,269 of record NZ_RBXR01000001.1, read on the forward strand.
GCGCCCTTCCTGGAACACCCGGAGCGCTTCGCCGCCGACCTGGCCACCTTCATGACCCACACCGCGGGTGTGACCGCGCCCGCCGCCCGGACCGCGGAGGTGGGGCGGTGAAGCGGGTTGCGGTGTTGTCGGTGCACACCTCGCCGTTGGAGCAGCCCGGCACCGGGGACGCGGGCGGCATGAACGTCTACATCGTGCAGACCGCCGTGCGGATGGCCCGGCGCGGTGTCGAGGTGGAGATCTTCACCCGTGCCACCTCCTCCGACCTGCCGCCGGTCGCCGAGCTCGTCCCCGGCGTGACCGTGCGGCACGTCGTCGCCGGGCCGTTCGAGGGCCTGGGCAAGGAGGAGCTGCCCGGCCAGCTGTGCGCGTTCACCGCGGGTGTGCTGCGTGCCGAGGCCCGCCAGGAGCCCGGCCACTACGACGTCGTCCACTCGCACTACTGGCTGTCCGGCCAGGTCGGCTGGCTGGCCCGGGAGCGCTGGGGTGTGCCGCTGGTGCACACCGCGCACACCCTGGCCAAGGTCAAGAACGCCAACCTCGCCTCCTGCGACGCCCCCGAACCGCGGCTGCGGGTGATCGGCGAGGAACAGGTGGCCGCCGAGGCGGACCTGCTGGTCGCCAACACCGACGTCGAGGCGGGTGAGCTGGTCAAGCTCTACGACGCCGACCCGGCCAAGGTCGCCGTGGTGCCGCCGGGGGTCGACCTCGACCGGTTCACGCCCGGTGACCGGGACGCGGCGCGCGCCGCCCTGGGTCTGCGCGAGGACGCGGTGGTGCTGGCGTTCGTCGGCCGCATCCAACCGCTCAAGGCGCCGGACGTGCTGGTCAACGCCGCCGCCGAGCTGCTGCGGCGGGAACCCCACCTCAGGGACCGGCTGGTCGTGCTGGTCGTCGGCGGCCCGTCGGGGTCCGGCATGAAGACGCCGGAGAGCCTGCGGGAGCTGGCCGGTCACCTGGGCATCTCGGACGTGGTCCGGTTCCTGCCGCCGCAGGGCGGCGAGGCGCTGGCGCGGGTGTACCGGGCGGCGGACGTGGTGGCCGTGCCCAGCCACAACGAGTCGTTCGGGCTGGTGGCGCTGGAGGCGCAGGCGTGTGGCACGCCCGTGGTCGCGGCGGCGGTCGGCGGGCTGCCGGTGGCCGTGCGGGACGGCGTGTCGGGCCTGCTGGTCGCGGGCCACGAGCCGGACGCGTGGGCGAAGACGCTGGCCGAGCTGGTGCTGCACCCCGCGTACCGGGAGGAGTTGGCGAGCAACGCCGTGGGGCACGCCCGCCGGTTCTCCTGGGACCGCACGACTGATTCACTGCTCGCCGGGTACGCCCGAGCCCGGGACGTGTTCCGCGAGGAGGTGTTCGCTTGAGCCTGGACGAGACCATCGCGTCCGCTTTGGACGACCGAGAGCTGGCCTACCAGCACAAGGAGCCCGGCAAGTTCTTCGTGACCCTGCCCGGCACGAAGAAGCTGCAGACCAACTGCTGGCTGGTCGTCGGCCGGCACGCCCTGGTCGTCGAGGCGTTCGTGTGCCGCAACCCGGACGAGTCGCACGAGGACGTGTTCCGCTTCCTGTTGCGCCGCAACGCGAAGCTGTACGGGGTGCACTACACGATCGACACCCGCGGCGACATCTACCTCGTGGGGCGGATCGCCCTGCACGCGGTGACGCCGGAGGAACTGGACCGGGTGCTCGGCCAGGTGGTGGAGGCCGCGGACGGCGACTTCAACACGCTGCTGGAGATCGGCTTCAAGGGCGCGATCCAGCGCGAGTGGGACTGGCGGGTCTCGCGCGGCGAGTCCCTGGCGAACCTGAAGGCGTTCCAGCACCTGGTTTCTGAATCGTGATCGAGTGAGGCGCAACTGACCGTCGCCGAAGTTCCGTCTGCCGGGTGACACGAACCACCCAGGGAGGGGACATGGGCAGACGCATCGGGTTCGCGATAGCTGCGTTAGCGGTGTTGGCGCTGGCGGGGTGTTCGGCGGACAGCAACAGCACCGGCGGAGAGGCCGCCGACCTGGCCGCGCCGCAGCCGCAGCAGGCCGGGCTCACGCCGGCGCAGGGCAAGCCGGTGGAGCCGCCCGGCAAGGCCGTCGAGACCCCCAAGGCCGAGCAGCCGCCGACCGCCGGCGCCGACCGGATGCTGGTCCGCACCGCCGCCGTGGAGCTGCGGACCGCCGACGTGACGACCGTGTTGGGGCAGGTCAAGGACGTGGCGCTGGACAAGGGCGGCTACCCGGCGCAGGAGAACTCGACCCAGACCAAGGGCACCGTGACGCTGCGGGTGCCCGGCGACCGGCTGGACGCCGTGCTCAAGGACCTGCGGGCCCTGCCCGACACCGAGGTGGCCCGGCAGGAGCTGAAGAGCGAGGACGTCACCGAGCAGGTCGTGGACGTCGAGGCGCGGCTGGCCAACCAGCGGGCCAGCGTCGAGCGGGTGCGCGGGCTGCTGGAGCGGGCCGGCAGCACGTCGGAGATCACGCAGATCGAGGCCGAGCTGACCAAGCGGCAGTCCGAGCTGGAGTCGCTCCAGCGCCGGTACGACACGCTGAAGAGCCAGGTCGCGATGTCCACGCTGACCGTCACCGTGACGCAGAAGAGCTCCGTCCCGGTCGCGCGGGACGAGGACCCGACGTTCCTCAGCGCCCTCGGCGGCGGTTGGGACGCGCTGGTCGGCGCGGTGTCGTGGGTGCTGGTCGTGCTCGGCGCGGTGCTGCCGTTCGCCGTGGTGCTCGGCGTGCCGGTGGTGGCCTACCTGGTGTGGCGGCGCAACCGGCGGCCGACCGTCGTCACCCCGAAGAGCACCACTTCCTGAGGGAACACACACGGAGGGTGTGTGTGCGCGTGGAGCGCGGGGCGGCTTGGGAGAGAGGGGGAGTCGCGAGCTCAAGCCGCCCCGCGTTGGTCCCCGCTTCCTGGGGATCCGGGCGGGGGGAGCCCGAGAATCCCAGCGGGTCGCGGTTCGACGGGGGGATGGCGAACCGCGGTAGCGCCGAACGGGTCGTCGGAGTGCGTGGGAGCCGACCCGTTCCAGCCCTGCCAACTTGGCAGAACGCCCGCGATCACCACAAGACCTGGCACTACTCCATTCGAGTGTTCTTAGCCGAGTTAAGTAACGTCTCCGTGATCATGTGCGTGCCTTGACCCGGCCTGTGCCGTGGCTCACGATGGCGGGATCGCAGTTACTTACGAGTAGTGGGGTCGCCGCATGGTCTTCCGCAGTCCATTCCCCGATGTCGTGGTCCCGGACGTCTCCCTGCACGAGCTGTTGTTCGGCGACCTCGGCGACCGCGCCGACCGGGTCGCGCTGGTCGACGGCTCGTCGGGCGCCTCCCTGTCCTACCGGCAGCTCGCGGGCGCGGTGGACCGGCTCGCGGCGGCCCTCGCGGAGCGGGGGATCGGCAAGGGCGACGTCGTCGGCATCCTCAGCCCGAACACCCCGTACTACGCGGTCGTCTTCCACGGCATCCTCCGCGCCGGCGCCACCGCGACCACGATCAACGCCCTCTACACGGCCGACGAGGTCGCGCACCAGCTGTCCGACGCGGGCGCGAAGATGCTGTTCACGGTGTCCGTGCTGCTGCCCAACGCCGCGCCGGGCGCCGAGAAGGCGGGCGTGTCCGACGTCGTCGTGCTCGACCAGGCCGAGGGCTACCCGAACCTCACCGAACTGCTCGCCTCCACCGGCCCGGTGCCCGAGGTGTCGGTGGACCCGGCCGAGGACGTCGCCGTGCTGCCGTACTCGTCGGGCACCACCGGCAAGGCCAAGGGCGTGATGCTGACCCACCGGAACCTGGTGGCCAACATCGTGCAGTGCGGTCCGCTGCTCAAGGTCGACGGGGAGACCCGCATCCTGGCCGTGCTGCCGTTCTTCCACATCTACGGCATGCAGGTGCTGATGAACAACGGCCTGTACGTCGGCGCGACCGTCGTCACCATGCCGAAGTTCGACCTGCCGGAGTTCCTGCGCGTCATCCAGGACCACCGCACCGACCGCGTCTACATCGCGCCCCCGGTGGCCGTGGCGCTGGCCAAGCACCCGCTGGTCGACCAGTACGACCTGTCCGCGATCGACACCATCTTCTCCGGCGCGGCCCCGCTGGACGTCGACCTCGCGGCGGCGGTCGCCAAGCGCCTGGGCTGCCGCGTCTCGCAGGGCTACGGCATGACCGAGATGAGCCCGGTCTCCCACGCCATCCCCGACGGCCGCGACGACATCTCCGTCGGCACGGTCGGCGTCATCGCCCCGAACATGGAGTGCCGTTTCGTCGACCCCGCGACCGGCGAGGACGTCGGCGTGGGCGAACGCGGCGAACTGTGGTGCCGCGGCCCGAACGTCATGAAGGGCTACCTCAACAACCCCGACGCCACCGCCGCCACCCTGGACGACGAGGGCTGGCTGCACACCGGCGACGTCGGCGTGATCGACGAGAACGGCCTGGTCAGCATCGTGGACCGGGTCAAGGAGCTGATCAAGTACAAGGGCTACCAGGTGCCGCCGGCCGAACTGGAGGCCCTGCTGCTCACCCACCCGGAGATCGCGGACGCGGCCGTGGTGGGCGTGCGCGACGAGGAGGGCGAGGAGGTCCCCAAGGCGTTCGTCGTGCTCCAGCCGGGCTCGTCGCTGGACGCGGCGGGCGTGATGGACTTCGTGGCCGCCCACGTGGCGCCGCACAAGAAGGTGCGGGTGGTCGAGTTCATCGAGGCCATTCCGAAGTCGGCGTCCGGCAAGATCCTGCGCAAGGACCTGCGGGCGCGCGAGAACGCCTGATCGACCGGGTGACCCGGGTACCCCGGACGGCTCACCGCCGGGGTGCCCGGGTGCGGTGGCCCTGGGTGCCGGCGCGTTCCGGGCGTACGGTGGGTGGATGGTGGACGAGCGCGATCCCGACGCCCGGGACCGGGACCGGGTCGCGGACGACCGGGACCGGGCGGCGGACGAGCGGGACCGGGCGGCGGACGAGCGGGACCGGGCGGCGGACGAGCGGGACCAGGCCGCGGATCGACGGGAGCGGATCGCCGACCAGCGGGAGGAGCGCGCCGACCGGCGCGAGGAAGTCCTGCGGCGAAGGGCTCCCGCCGGGCGGTCGTCGTGGACGGCGGACGACTACCTCGACAACAGCGCGGAGGCGCTCCGGCACGCCCAAGAGGCGCTCGACCGGTCCCAGGACAGGCTGGACCGGGCCGCCGCGGCCATCAGGTCCTCCTCCCGGCGTGCGCTGCGCGAGCAGGCCGAGGTCGAGCGCGAGGTCCGGCGCAGCGAGCGCGAACTCGACGGGTCCTGACCCCTGGAGGGCGCGCGGCCGGCGAAGAGGCGGGAAGCGCGCGGCTGGGGGAAGAGCCGGTGCGGCCCGTCAGCGGAAGGACGCCGCGTTCTCGGCCGCCCAGGACGCGAAGTCGCGGGGTGGGCGGCCCGACAACCTCTCCACCACCGGGGACACGCGGGTCGCGGCGGCGGGTGGGTTGCCGTGCCAGTCCAGCAGGAACTCGGCCATCTCCGGGTCCATCCCGGCCGCCGCGTACCGGTCCAGCGCTTGCTCCCGGGTGAGCTCGTCGAACGTGAACCGCTGCCCGACCGCGTCGCCGAGGATGCGCAGCTTGTCGCGCGGTGACAGCACTTCCGGTCCGGTGACGGTGTAGCGCTGCCCGCCGTGGCCCCCGGACGTCAGCACCGCCGCCGACACCGCGCCCACGTCGGCCTCGTCCACGCCGGCGGTCGCCACGTCCGCGTACGGCTCGTCCAGCACCCCGCTCTCCCGCAGCCTTTCGGCCCAGGTGAACGTGTTCGCGTAGAAGTCGGTCGCCTCCAGCACCGTCCACTCCAGACCGGAGGTGGCCACGGCCTGCTCCACCGGACCCCAGAACCCGTTCCACAGCACGGAGATCCGCCGCACGCCCGCCTCGGTCGCCAACCGGACGATCTCCGGCCCGGTGGTCAGCGTGGCGTAGTCGTCGCCGCCGATCGTGAGCAGGTGGACTCCGGTCACCCCCTTGAACGCCGTCTCCAGCGTCTCGGGCCGCGTGAGGTCCCCCTCGACCACCTCGACCCCCGCCAACCCGGCCCGCCGCGCGTCCCGCGTGAGCGCCCGCACGGGATGTCCCCCGCGCCGGAGTTGCGCAACCACCTCACGGCCCGCCTTGCCGGTCGCCCCGGTCACCAGATACGTCATGGTCCCGACGCTAGGATCTCCACCATACTGGAGGTCAACTGCAACGATCCAGTGTCGGCTGTCAGGAGCGGATGGGACCCCCGACCGGTCATCTGGCAGGCTTGCGGGCATGGCTGTCGGAAAACTGGTGCTGCTCCGCCACGGCGAGAGCGTCTGGAACGCGGAGAACCTGTTCACCGGCTGGGTGGACGTCCCCCTGTCCGAGAAGGGCGTGCGGGAGGCGCAGCGCGGCGGCGTGCTGCTGCGCGAGGCGAACCTGCTGCCCGAGGTCGTGCACACCTCCCTGCTGCGCCGCGCGATCTCCACCGCCAACCTGGCGCTGGACGCGGCCGACCGGCACTGGATCCCGGTGAAGCGGGACTGGCGGCTCAACGAGCGCCACTACGGCGCGTTGCAGGGCAAGAACAAGAAGCAGACCCTGGAGGAGTTCGGCGAGGAGCAGTTCATGCTCTGGCGCCGCTCCTACGACACCCCGCCGCCGCCCATCGAGCCGGGCACCGAGTTCAGCCAGGACGCCGACCCGCGCTACGCCGGCCTCGGCCCGGACCTGCCGCTCACCGAGTGCCTGCTCGACGTCGTGAAGCGGATGATCCCCTACTGGGAGTCCTCGATCGTCCCGGACCTGCGCGAGGGCAGGACCGTCCTGGTCGCCGCGCACGGCAACTCGCTGCGCGCCCTGGTCAAGCACCTCGACGGCATCTCCGACGAGGCCATCGCGGGCCTGAACATCCCGACCGGCATCCCGCTGCGCTACGACCTGGACGAGGACCTGCGCCCGATCACCCCCGGCGGCACCTACCTCGACCCGGACGCGGCGGCGGACGCCATCAAGGCCGTCGCCAACCAGGGCCGCTAAGCCCTACACCAGCCCGAGGTCACGGGCGCGGACCCCGGCCTGGAAGCGGGACGACGCGCCCAACGCGGACATCAGCTCGGCCACGCGGCGGCGGTACGTGCGCACGGACATCCCCAGCGCGCGTGCCGCCGCTTCGTCGGTCCACCCGGCGTTGAGGGCGTCCACCACGCCCGGCACGGCGGCCCGCAGCTCGGCCATCTCCGCTTCGTGCACGGCCAGGTCGGTCCCGCCCCGCCACGCCGCCTCGAACAGCGAGCGCACCCCGTGCACCACCTCGGGCTGGGTGATCACGCTGTAGCTGCGCGCGCCCCGCGACTCGTCGCCGGCCAGGATGGCGACCCGGTCGTCCAGCAGGATCGTCTCGTTCACCTCGTGCGCGCTGACCCGCACGTCCGCCCCGTGCGAGGCCATGACCCGCGCGTGCTCGGCCCACGCCGGGTCCAGCATGGTCGAGAGCCGGAACAGCTTGCGCACCTTGGACGCCCGCTGCCGGGGCAGGATCTTCGGGTGCGTGCCCATCCAGGTGCGCAGGGCGTTGGCCGCGCACGCCAGCTCCGTGGTCGCCGCCTCGAACAGGTGGCCCGCCCGTTCGTACAGCTCCGCCTCGCCCCGCACCACCACGACACCGGTCACCCGCCAAGCTTGGCAGCTAGTTGCCAATCCCGGCGCCGGAAATCCGCCCCGACCACAGTGGACCCCGTGCTGAACCTCACCCGCGTCGGCTACGGCGCCATGCAGCTCACCGGTCCCGGCGTCTACGGCGAGCCCGCCGACCGCGACAACGCCAAGCGCGTGCTGCGCCGGGCGGTCGAGCTGGGTGTCGACCACGTCGACACCAGCGACTTCTACGGCCCGCACGTCGTCAACGAGCTGATCCGCGAAGCCCTCCACCCCTACGACGGCCTGACGATCGTCACCAAGGTCGGCTACCGCCGCACCCCGGACAAGAGCTGGGTGCCCGCCCGCACGCCCGACGAGCTGCGCGAAGCCGTCCACGACAACCTGCGCAACCTCAAGGTGGACCGCCTGGACGTGGTCAACCTCCGCGTCGACGGCTCGCACGTCGACCTCGAAGAGCCCTTCACCGTCCTCGCCGAACTGCGTGAGCAGGGCCTGATCCGCGACCTGGGCATCAGCAACACCACCCGGCTCGACCAGGCCGAGAAGATCGCCCCGGTCGTCTGCGTCCAGAACCACTACAACATCGCCCACCGCGAGGACGAAGCCACTCTCCGGAAGACCGCCGAACGGAACATCGCCTACGTCCCGTTCTTCCCCCTCGGCGGCTTCACCCCGTTGCAGAGCTCGGTCCTGGACGAGGTCGCCCGCGAGCACGACGCCACCCCGCGCCAGGTCGCCCTGGCCTGGCTGCTGCACCGCTCACCGAACGTGCTGCTGATCCCCGGCACGTCGTCCGAACGACACCTGGAAGAGAACCTGGCGTCCGCCGCACTGCGCCTGTCCGAACAGGACCTGACCCGCTTGGACACGATTGGGTGAACTGGAGTCGACCGGGCGGAGAACATCGGTCCCAGACGGTGTCGCAGGAGTCACGAACCACGCCTGCGGGCTAGGCCGTACCCGCCCTGACCTGCTTACGATGCCTCCGTGACCGCAACGGGTTACCTCGTCCTGTCGATCGGCGCTCTGCTGATCGGCGGTGCGGCGTTCCTCGTGGGCCGCGCCACCGCCAGTGCGAAACCACAGCGGCCGGCCGGGCTCACCGTCGCCGACCTGATGGCCATGGTGGTCCAGTCCTCCCACGACGGGATCGTCGTCCTCAACGTCTTCGGTGACGTCGTCCTGCACAACCCGCGCGCCGAGGAACTGGGCGTCGTGCGCAACAACCGCGTGGACGACCGGGCCCGCCGCGCCGCCGAGCTCACCCGCCAGAACGGCGAGGTCGTCCACGTGGACGTCTCGCCGCTGGAGGTCAAGGGCCGGATGCCGGAGGCCGTGCACGCCACGGTCAAGGTGCTGACCGACGGGTTCGTCGTCGTGGCCGCCTCCGACGAGTCGGACCAGGTCCGGCTGGAGGCGACCCGCCGGGACTTCGTCGCCAACGTCAGCCACGAGCTCAAGACGCCGGTGGGCGCGCTCGCCCTGCTCGCGGAGGCCGTCCTGGACGCCGCCGACGACCAGGAGGAGGTCCGCCGGTTCAGCGCCAAGATCATGCAGGAGGCCACCCGCCTGGGCACCCTGGTCACCGAGCTGATCGCGCTGTCCCGGCTGCAGGGCGCGGAGAAGCTGCCCGAGCTCAGCCGGGTCGAGATCGACGTGGTGGTCAGCGAGGCCCTGGGCCGCTCCAAGCTCGCCGCCGAGTCCGCGGGCATCGAGATCACCACCGACGAGCCCAGCGGCCTGGAGGTCGAGGGCGACCGGACGCTGCTGGTCACCGCGCTGAGCAACCTGCTGGACAACGCGGTCGCCTACTCGCCGCCGGGCAGCCCCGTCTCGGTCAGCCGCAAGCTGGTGAACGGGTACGTCGAGATCGCCGTGACCGACCGGGGCATCGGCATCGCCGAGGACCAGCAGACCCGCGTGTTCGAGCGGTTCTACCGCGTGGACAAGGCCCGGTCGCGCGCCACCGGCGGCACCGGCCTGGGCCTCGCGATCGTCAAGCACGTCGCCGCGAACCACGGCGGCGAGGTCAAGCTGTGGAGCCTGCCCGGCACCGGCTCGACCTTCACCCTGCGCATCCCGGCACACCCGGACCGGGAAGAGCAGACCACCGACCTACCCAAGCCGGAACTCGCTGTCCCTGTGCCGACCAGCGCGGGCAAACCCGGAGGAGAGCTGTGACCAGGGTGCTCATCGTGGAGGACGAGGAGTCCTTCGCCGATCCGCTCGCCTTCCTGCTGCGCAAGGAGGGCTTCACCGCGGCGCTCGCGGCCACCGGCCAGGAGGCGCTGGAGGAGTTCGACCGCAACGGCGCCGACATCGTGCTGCTGGACCTCATGCTGCCCGGCATGAGCGGCACCGACGTGTGCAAGCAGCTGCGCGCCCGCTCGGCCGTCCCCGTGATCATGGTCACGGCCCGGGACAGCGAGATCGACAAGGTCGTCGGCCTGGAGCTGGGCGCGGACGACTACGTCACCAAGCCGTACTCGGCCCGCGAGCTGATCGCCCGCATCCGGGCGGTGCTGCGCCGCGGCGGCGAGAACGAGGAGCTGTTGCCGCAGGTCCTGGAGGCGGGGCCGGTGCGGATGGACGTCGAGCGGCACGTGGTGACCGTCGACGGCGTCGAGGTGAACCTGCCGCTGAAGGAGTTCGACCTCCTGGAGTACCTGCTGCGCAACGTCGGTCGGGTGCTCACCCGCGGCCAGCTCATCGACCGGGTGTGGGGCGCGGACTACGTCGGCGACACCAAGACCCTGGACGTGCACGTCAAGCGGCTGCGCTCGAAGATCGAGCCGGACCCGGCGACGCCCCGCCACCTGGTCACCGTGCGCGGACTGGGCTACAAGTTCGAGTCCTGACCGCCCCGACCGGGTACGGTGCACGCCGTGCGCCTCGGGGTCCTTGATGTGGGGTCCAACACCGTCCACCTGTTGGTGGTGGACGCTCATCGGGGTGCCCACCCCACGCCGATGAGCTCGGAGAAGTCCGTCCTGCGGCTGGCCGAACAGCTCGACGGCGACGGCCTGCTCACCAAGGTGGGCGCGGACCGGCTGGTCCGGGCGGTCGCCGCCACCAAGGCGTCGGCGGCCCGGCTGGGCTGCGAGGACCTGATGGCCTTCGCCACCTCGGCGGTCCGCGAGGCGGGCAACTCCGCCGAGGTGCTGGACCGGGTGCGCACCGAGACCGGCGTGGACCTCAAGGTCCTGACCGGCGAGGACGAGGCCCGCTACACGTTCCTGGCCGTGCGCCGCTGGTACGGGTGGTCGGCGGGCCGGCTGCTGTGCCTGGACATCGGCGGCGGCTCGCTGGAGCTGGCGGTCGGCGTGGACGAGGAGCCCGAGGAGGCCTTCTCGGTGCCGCTGGGCGCGGGCCGGCTGACCCGCACCCGGTTCCACCACGACCCGCCCAGCCGCAAGGAGATCGACGAGACCACCGAGTGGCTGGACGACCAGCTCGCGCCGGTGGTCAAGAAGCTGAAGCGGGTCGGCGCCCCGGACCGGGTGGTGGCCACGTCCAAGACGTTCCGCACGCTGGCCCGGCTGACCGGCGCGGCCCCGTCCTCGGCCGGACCCCGGGCGCGGCGCGTCCTGACCCACGCCGGCCTGCGGCAGCTGATCGGGTTCATCTCGCGCATGTCGGCGAGCGACCTGGCCGAGCTGGAGGGCGTGAGCTCCAGCCGGGCGCACCAGCTCGTGGCGGGCGCCCTGGTGGCGGAGGCCACCATGCGAGCCCTGTCACTCGGTGAGCTGGAGATTTGCCCCTGGGCGCTGCGGGAAGGTGTCATCCTGCGTCGCCTGGACCACACTGATGGCGCAGACCAGGACACCCCCGCGACCCGCACCCGCCGGTCGGGTGACACTGGACGGACTGGCCGCCACGGGGCACGGTGGAGTTGATGAGTCGAGAGAGCGAGTCGGAGCAGACCCAGCGCACGGTCGCGGAGTTGCTCGCCCAGTACGGCGGGGGCTCCGGCGAGGTGTCGCCGCGTCGGCGTCGCCGCCGTGCCGAGGACACGTCGGACACCGCTCCGCAGGCGATCATCGACCGGGTCAACTCCGACAGCGGCCGGCTGCTGCCGGTGCGCGACGACGACCCGCCGCCGACCGGCCGCCGCGCGGCTCCCGACCAGACCGCCTACACGCCACCGGTCACCCCCGAGCCGTTCGCCCGCCCGGCCGAACCGCCCTTCGAGGCCCGCCGGGAACCGGTCGAGCCGCCTTTCGAAGGCCGCCGGGAACCGGTCGAGCCGCCTTTCGAAGGCCGCCGCGGCCGTGCGTCCCGGTCCGCCGAGCCGTTCGCGTCCGCCGAGGGCCGCGCAGAGCCGTTCGCGCCGGCCGAGGGACGGGCCGAGCCGTTCGCCGAGGGCCGGGGTTCGCGGACGGCCGAGCCGTTCGTCGAAGGTCGCGGTCCGCGGTCCGCCGAGCCGTTCGCCGAGGGACGGGCCGCCCGGCCCGCGCCGCCCGCGGTCGAGCCGCCGTTCACCCCCGAGCCGCCGCGCTCCCGCCTGGACGCCGCCTTCACCCGGACCCCGCCCCGCCGCGGGGTGCCCGCGCCGACCGAGGCCGAGGAGACCCGGCAGGTCCCGCCGATCGTCGACGACTACGCCGACGACTACCCGGAGCCGCCGCGCCCCACCCCGCCCGGCCTCGACGCGACCCGGCTCACGCCGCCCGCCGACCCGGCCCGCCTGGCTCCGACCGAAGTGGCCAGGCCGGTCCCGCCCGAGGCGCCCCGGCCGGTGCCGCCGAAACCCGAGGGCAACCGCGCGGCCCTGCCACGGTCGGTGCCGCCGCCCCCGCCGCCCGCCCGGGACCCGGTCACCGAGGTGCTGCCGCGCATCGCGGACAAGCTGACCCCGAACGTGCCGCTGGAGTCGCTGCCGACCGAGTCGGTGCTGATCGTGCCGCCCGCGCCGGCCCCGATGCCCGACCCGCTGCCCGACCAGACCGCCGAGGACTGGTTCGGCGACGACTCCGGCGAGATGCCGCGCGTCGAGCCGGAGAGCACCCAGTTCCACCCCTACGTCGACCTGGACGAAGAGGACGACGACGACTTCCGCCCCGCCGGTGCCGAGGACGAGGAGGAACCCGCCGGGCTCGCCGACGTCGACGCCGACGAGGAAGCGGCCGACCGCTCACCGGGCCGCGAGTGGCTGGTGATGATCGGCCAGCTCGCCGTCGGCGTCCTGGGCGGCGCGGCCCTGTGGCTGGGCTTCAACTTCCTGTGGCGGACCCTCGCGCCCGCCGCCCTGGTGGTCGCGCTGGCGGTGACCGTGGGCCTGGTGCTGCTGGTCCGCCGCATCCGCCGCGCCGACGACCTCCAGACCACCGTCCTGGCCGTGCTGGTCGGTCTGATCGTCACCGTGTCGCCGGCCGCGATGCTCCTGGTGAAGTCTTGATCCCGGTCGGCCTGTCCACGGCCGCCGTGTGGCCGCGCCCGGTCGGCGCGGCGTTCGAGGCGGCGGCCGAGCTGGGCTACGACGGGGTCGAGGTCATGGTGTGGGCCGACCCGGTCAGCCAGGACGTGCGGGCGTTGCAGCGGTTGGTGCAGCGCAGCGGCGTGCCGGTGATGGCCGTGCACGCGCCGTGCCTGCTCATCTCGCAGCGCGTGTGGTCGCCGGACCCGGTGGAGCGGCTGCGCCGCAGCGTGCGGGCCGCGCAGGACCTGGGCGCGCGGACGGTCGTGGTGCACCCGCCGTTCCTGTGGCAGCGCCGGTACGCCGAGACGTTCCCGGACCTGGTCGCGGGCCTGGAGGACGAGAGCGGCGTGGCGATCGCGGTGGAGAACATGTTCCCGGTCCGCCGCAAGCTCGGGCGGGGCCGGTCGGTGGCGGTGACGGCGTTCCGGCCGTCCATCGACCCGACCGACGTGGGCCACCGCAACTACACGCTCGACCTGTCCCACGCCTCCGCCGCGCACATGGACGCGATGGAGCTGGCCAAGCGCATGGGCGACGGGCTGACCCACGTGCACCTGGCCGACGGCAGCGGTTTGCCGAAGGACGAGCACCTCGTGCCGGGCCGGGGCACCCAGCCGTGCGCCGAGCTGCTGGAATCGCTGGCGCCCAGCGGTTTCACCGGTCAGGTCGTGCTGGAGGTCAACACCCGCAAGGCGAAGACCGACGCCGACCGGCGGGACCTCCTGGCCGAGTCCCTGCTCTTCGCCCGCCTGCACGTGTGAGCCCCTGCTTTCCCGCAGGCGTTCGACTAGGGTCTTGATCGTGAACCCACTCCGTTCGTTGATCCTCGCCGCCGCGGGCAACGAAGCGGTGCGGCGGGCGGTCGCGTCGGCTCCCCTCAGCCGGGACGTCGTGCGCCGGTTCGTCGCGGGCGAGACCGTGGCGTCGGCCGTGGACGTGACCGGTGACCTGGTCGAGAACGGCCTGCGGGTGACGCTGGACTACCTGGGCGAGGACACCACGGACCGCGCGCAGGCCGAGCGGACCGTCCAGGCGTACCTGGCGCTGCTGGACCAGCTGCACGACGTCGGGCTGGCCGCGGACGCCGAGGTGAGCGTGAAGCTGTCGGCGGTCGGCCAGGCCCTGGACGAGCGGTTGGCGCTGGACAACGCGTCCCGCGTGTGCGCGGCGGCCGAGCAGGCCGGCACGACGGTCACCCTCGACATGGAGGACCACACCACCACCGACTCGACCCTGCGCGTGCTGGAGGAGCTGCGCCGCGCGTGGCCGTCGACCGGTGCGGTGCTCCAGGCGTACCTGCGGCGGACCCTCGACGACTGCGTCGCCCTGGCGGGCACCCGGGTCCGGCTGTGCAAGGGCGCGTACGCGGAGCCGGCGTCGGTGGCGTACGCCGACCCGCATGAGGTGGACCTGAACTACGTCCGGTGCGCCAACGCCCTGCTCGCGGGCGGCGGCTACCCGATGTTCGCCACCCACGACCCCCGGTTGATCGAGATCGTGGGCGAGCGGGCGCGGTGGTACGGGCGGTCGGTGGAGGACTTCGAGTTCCAGATGCTGTACGGCGTGCGCCCGACCGAGCAGCGGCGGCTGGCGGCGGAGGGGCACGTGGTGCGGGTGTACGTGCCGTTCGGCGAGCAGTGGTACGGGTACTTGATGCGGCGCCTGGCCGAGCGCCCGGCGAACGTGGCGTTCTTCCTGCGGTCCCTGGTCAGCCGCTCGTGAGGAGTTCGGTGGCATTTTCGGTGGCCAACGCCGTGCGCGCGTTGGGGGACGGCACGTACACGGCGGCCCTGCCCGGCGAGTGGACCATCGGACCCAAACCGCACGGCGGGTTCCTGCTGGCCCTGGCGGCCCGGTCGGCCGTCGACGCGGCCCGGGTCGCGATGCCCGGCGACGAGCGCGAGCCGCTGGCGGTGAGCGCCCAGTTCCTGCACGCGCCCGAGGTGGGCCCGGTGCTGCTGCGGACGTCCGTGCGCAAGGCCGGGCGGACGGCGACGGTCGTGTCGGTGGTGCTCGAGCAGCGCGGCCGGGCGTGCGTCGAGGCCGTCGTGACGGTCGGCCGGATGCCGGCGGCGAAGCCGGACTACGCGGACCTGCCCCTGGTCTCCGCCAGCCCGCCGCCGGACGCGGTGGACCTGGCCACGCTGGGCTCGGGCGGCGTCTACAAGCTCGGCGAGGTCTGCGACGTGCGCCTGGACCGCGCCGGCGCCGGCTTCCTGACCGGCCGCGTCGGCGACCCCCTGTCCCTGACCCTGTGGGCGAAACCGCTGGGCGAGGACGCGGACCCGTACTTCGCGCTGGTCGCGGGCGACATCTCCATGCCGGTGACGTTCAACCTGGGCCGGTTCGGGTGGTCCCCGACGGTGCAGCTGACGGCCCTGCTGCGGGGGCGCCCGGCGTCGGGCTGGCTGCGGGTCCGGGTGACGTGCACAGCGGTCCACGGCCAGTGGTTCGACGAGGACGCGACCGTGATCGACGCGACGGGCCGACTGGTCTGCCAGGCCCGCCAACTGGCCCTGACCCCCGCCACCGCCTAGCCCTCGGCGGCGAGCCGTGCCCCTGACCCCGGACCTCGTGGTCGACGGCCGCGTGCCGCGCAACCCGGTCCTCGCGCCGAACGGCCGCCTGCTCGCCCACGTCCTGACTCCCACCAGCCGGACCGGTGACCACGTCGACACCGAACTCCGGCTCGTCGACACCGGGACGGCCGTCGAGCGCCGGGTCGCGGAGGCGACCGCGACCCAGTCCCGCCCGCGCTGGTCCGCCGACTCGACCACGCTGTTCTTCCTGTCCGACCGCGCCGAGCGCGGCACCCCCCAGCTGCACCGGCTCGCGCTCGCCGACGGCAGGGTGACCCGGCTGACCAGCCTGGACGCCGGCGTGCTCGACCACCTGCCGCTCACCGACCTCGGCCTGGTCGCCCTGCTCGCCGAGGACGAACCGGCGGCGCGCCCTCCGCACGACGACGTCATCGTCGTCGGCGAGCACGAGCCACGCGCCCGCTTGCGCCTGCTGGACCCGAGCACCGGCCGCGTCACCACCCCGGACGTCTTCCGCGACCGCCACGTCGTGGAGCTGCGCCAACGCCCGGACGGCGGCCCGCTCGCCGTGCTGACCCGCGCCGGCGCCGACGACGACTACGGCCCGCGCACCGGCCGACTGCACCTGTTCGACCCCGTGTCCGGGACCGTCGAGGACCTGGGCGCGGCCGAGATCGACGCCCGTTCGCTCGCGTGGTGGCGGGGTGCGGACGGTTGGCACCTCGGTTACATCGCTCTCACCCCGCCGGGCCTGCAAGCGGGCACCGCCGTGTTCGACCTGGCCCTCGACAGCGGCGTCCAGCGCAACCGGACTTCCGGCCTCCCGATGTGCCCGACAGAGCTGCACCAGACCGACGGCGCTCCGCTGGTCCTGTTCGCGGACGGCCTGAACACGACCCTGGTCCGGCTCGACCCCACCGGCCCCACCGTCCTGTCCCACCACCCCGGACACCTCGAAGCCCTCACCACGACCCCCACCGGCGAGCTGATCGCCGTCCTGGCCGGCACCCGCTACCAGCCCGAGGACGTCCACGTCGGACCACCGGCCGGGCCGCTGCGGAAGATCACCGACACCCGGCCGGAACTGCACGGCGCCACCTGGGGCCTCCAGCAACCCTTGGTCTACCGGGCCGCGGACGGTCTCGCCCTGGACGGCCTGCTCGTGCTGCCGGCCGGAACGACCGCGTCGGATGGCCCGTTCCCGCTGGTCACGATCCCGCACGGCGGCCCGTACGACCGTTACGCCGATCGCTTGCAGCTCTTCTGGTTCCCCAGCGCGCAGTGGCTGGCCGCCGCCGGCTACGCGGTGTTCCTGCCCAACCCGCGCGGCGGCCAGGGCCACGGCCACCGGTTCGCCGCCAGTGTCGCCGGCCGGGTCGGTCGGGAGGAGTGGACCGACGTCCTGGCCGGCATCGACCTGCTCGTCGCCGAGGGCATCGCCGACCCCGACCGGCTGGGCATCGCCGGCTGGAGCCACGGCGGGTTCCTGGCCGCCTGGGCGGTCGGCCACACGGACCGGTTCCGGGCCGCGCTGGTGGGTGCCGGCGTCGTCGACTGGGGGATGCTCGCCGCGACCGGGGAGAACGGCCAGTTCGAGGCCGCGCTCGGCGGCAGCACCGGCTGGTCCGGCACCGGCCCGCACCCCCACGACGCGGTCAGCCCCATCTCCTTCGCCGACCGCATCCGCACCCCGGTGCTCATCCTGCACGGCGCCGAGGACACCAACGTCCCGGTCGGCCAGGCCGTGTACCTCCACCGGGCGCTGCGGCACTTCGGCGTCGAGCACGAGTTCGTGATCTACCCCCGGGAGGGGCACTCCATCCGGGAACGCCACCACCAACTGGACGTCCTGCGGCGGACCCGTGCTTGGTTCGACCGCTTGCTCCACCCCTGACCAGGGTCGGGCTGAGGGGGTTCGGCGCAGGTGGCAGGCTTGCGCCCATGACGACGATCGCGGTGTTGGGTGCGGGGAAGATCGGGGAGGCCTTGCTGTCCGGGTTGCTGCGGGGCGGCCGGGGGGCGGACGAGTTGGTGTTCACCGAGAAGCACCCCGACCGGGCTGCCGCGCTGACCAAGGAGTACGGCGTCGAAGGGCTCGACGTCGCCGAGGCCGCGCGGCGGGCCGACGTGCTGGTGGTGGCGGTCAAGCCGCAGGACATCGAGCCGCTGCTGGACGAGCTCGCGCCCGTGATCAAGCCCGGCACGCTCGTCGTGTCGCTGTGCGCTGGCCTGCCGACGTCCCTCTACGAGCGCCGGCTGCCCGAGGGCACGCCCGTCGTCCGGGTCATGCCCAACACGCCGATGCTGGTCGGCGAGGCCATGAGCGCCATCTCCGCGGGCAGGTACGCGGGCGCCGACCACCTCAACCTGGTCGAGGAGTTGCTCACCACGGTCGGCAAGGTCGCCCGCGTCCCGGAGAGCCAGCAGGACGCCGTCACCGCACTGTCCGGCTCCGGCCCCGCCTACTTCTTCTACCTGGTCGAGGCCATGATCGACGCGGGCATCCTGCTCGGCATCCCGCGCGACCTGTCCACGCAGCTGATCATCCAGAGCGCGGTCGGCGCGGCGCAGATGCTCAACCGCAACGACACCCACCCGGTGATCCTCCGCGAGGCCGTCACCTCGCCCGCCGGCACCACCATCATGGCCATCCGCGAACTGGAGAAGCACGGGGTCCGCGCGGCCCTCCTGGCGGCCATCGAGGCTGCTCGGGACCGTTCGGTCGAGCTCGGACAGGCCCACGAGGACCACTGATTCCGCCATTGGCCGTCGCACCAGTCCCACGTGTCCCGTTACTCTCACAGGAGCACGTGCGTGTCGAACCGTCGGTGGGGAAGCCGACGGCACGACGCGTGTCGAAGGACGCGGTGATCCATGCCGGAGGACAACGATCGAGCACCCCTGGTCCAG
Source organism: Saccharothrix variisporea (assembly GCF_003634995.1). Lineage (GTDB taxonomy): Bacteria > Actinomycetota > Actinomycetes > Mycobacteriales > Pseudonocardiaceae > Actinosynnema > Actinosynnema variisporeum. The sequence continues at coordinate 5,697,778 of NZ_RBXR01000001.1, forward strand.
GTCAAGTTCCTGACCGTCGCCGAGGTGGCGCTGGTGATGCGAGTGTCGAAGATGACGGTGTACCGGCTGGTGCACTCGGGCGAGCTGACCGCGGTGCGCGTCGGCAAGTCGTTCCGGGTGCCCGAGAAGGCGGTCCACGAGTACCTGCGGAACGCCTACTTCGACGCCGGGTGAGGGCGGGCGCCGGCAGCCGGGTAAACTCACAGGCCGTTCGTGCCTGGTGTCGGCGCGCCCGAGTTTGGCGGGTGTCTCCACCGGCGCGTGGAGAAACACCTTCGTCTAGTGAGTGAGGAACCCGCATGGGCTCGGTCATCAAGAAGCGCCGCAAGCGCATGTCGAAGAAGAAGCACCGCAAGCTGCTGCGCAAGACCCGCGTCCAGCGCAGGAAGCGCGGCAAGTAAGCCCTGGTCTTCGGTGCCGGCGTCCCCTCGGGGCCGCCGGCACCGGCATGTCCGGGTGTCCGGCTCCGGCCCGTCCGGCGGGTGCCACCGGGCCGTCCGGCGGCCATCCGGGTGAATGGCGCGGTGACCTGCGTCAAGAGCGTGACCACGAGACGATCGGGTACCCGAATCCGTGGGTAGAGTCCACGTCGCAGCAGTCCGCGCAGGTCGCAACCGTCTCGGAGTCGCATGGCGCCCAAGGTCGTTCTCGTCACCGGATGCAGCCGCTTCCTCGGCGGCCACCTCGCCGCGCGGTTCGCCGCCAACCCCGAGATCGACCGGGTGCTCGGCGTCGACACCGAACCGCCGCCCCGCGACCTGCTGCGCCGCATGGGCCGCGCCGAGTTCGTTCGCGCGGACATCCGCAACCCCCTCATCGCCAAGGTCATCTCGACCGCGCACGTCGACACCGTCGTGCACGCCTCGGTGACCGCCAACCCGGCCGGGCCGTCCGGGCGCACGGTGATGAAGGAGATGAACGTCATCGGCACGATGCAGCTGCTGGCCGCGTGCCAGAAGTCGCCGCACGTGCGCAAGCTCGTCGTGAAGTCCACCAGCGCCGTCTACGGGTCGTCCTCGCGCGACCCGGCGGTGTTCACCGAGGACATGGGGCCCAAGGACCTGCCGTCCAGCGGGTACGCCAAGGACGCCGTCGAGGTCGAGGGCTACGTGCGCGGCTTCACCCGCCGCCGCCCGGACGTGGACGTCACGACCCTGCGGTTCACCAACTTCATCGGCCCGCGCATCGACACCGTGCTGACCAGGTACTTCGCCCTGCCGGTGGTGCCGACCGTCCTCGGCTACGACGCCCGCGTCCAGCTCCTGCACTCCGAGGACGCCCTGGCCGTGCTCGAACGCGCGACCCTGCACGACCTGCCCGGCGTGTTCAACGTCGGCGGCGACGGTGTGCTGCTGCTGTCCCAGGCGATCCGCCGGGCGGGCAAGCTGCCGCTCCCCGTGCCCACGGCCGCCGTGCCGACGGTGGGCAGGCTGTTCCGCAGCGCGCGACTGGTGGACTTCTCCCCGGACCAGATGCGGTTCCTGAACTGGGGCCGTGTCGTGGACACCACGCTGCTCAAGCGCGAGTTCGGCTTCACCCCGAGGTGGACCACGCAGCAGGCGTTCGACGACTACGTGAGCGGTCGCGGCATGCGACCCCTGATCGACCCCGAGCTCCTGACGTCGGTCGAGCGCACCGTGCTCGACGCGGCGGCGAAGCTCAGGTGAGGAGGTGGACGTGGCAGAGGCAAGGGTGATCCCCCTGCACGCACCGGCCCGACGCACGCCGGCACAGCGGGACCAGCGGGACCAGCGTTCGAAGCCGCCCCGCACCCCCGGCCCGTCGGAAGCAGACGCATCCGCGGACCCCACCCCGAACGATCACGCCGCAAACGATCGTTCTGCTGGTGATCGTTCCGAACCTGATCGTTCCGAACCTGATCGTTCCGCGTCGGATCGTGCCGCGTCGGATCGTGCCGTGTCGGAGTGGGAGGAGCGCCTGGCCGGCGTGCTGGCGTTCCTGCGCCGCCGCGTCCAGGGCGACTACGAGGTGGACGAGTTCGGCTTCGACCCCGACCTCACCGACCACGTCCTGATGCCCCCGCTGAAGCCGCTGTACGAGAAGTGGTTCCGCGTCGAGACCATCGGCCTGCACAACGTGCCCGCGACCGGCGGCGCCCTCATCGTGGCCAACCACTCCGGCACCCTGCCGCTCGACGCCACCATGACCGCCTACGGCATCCGCGCCGAACACCCCGCCCACCGCCACCTGCGCATGCTCGGCGCGGACCTGGTGTTCAAGACCCCGGTCCTGGGTGCCCTCGCCCGCAAGTCGGGCCAGACCCTGGCGTGCAACCCGGACGCGGAGCGGCTGCTGAGGTCCGGCGAGCTGGTCGGCGTGTGGCCGGAGGGGTTCAAGGGGATCGGGAAGCCGTTCAAGGACCGGTACAAGCTGCAGCGCTTCGGCCGGGGCGGCTTCGTGTCGGCGGCGCTGAAGACCGGGGTGCCGATCATCCCGTGCTCGATCGTCGGGGCGGAGGAGATCTACCCGAAGATCGGCGACATCAAGGCGTTGGCGCGGCTGTTCGGCTTCCCGTACTTCCCGGTGACGCCGTTCTTCCCGCTGCTGGGCCCGCTGGGCGCGATCCCGCTGCCGTCGAAGTGGTACATCGAGTTCGGCGAACCGATCCGCACCGACGTGCACGGCGAACACGCGGCCGACGACCCGATGCTGGTCTTCAACCTGACGGACCAGGTCCGGGAAACCATCCAGCAGACCCTGTACCGCCTGCTGACCCAACGCCGGAACGTCTTCCTCGGCTGACCGCGGGGGCGGCCGGCGCGGGTGTGGCCGGCTGACCGGTGGGTGCGGCCGGCTAGCGGGTGGGGGCGGGCTGCGGGCGGCCAGTGGGGGCGTGGCCGGCTGACCGCGGGAGCGGCCGGCTTGCGGGTCGGGCGGGCTGCGGGCGGCCTGGCGGTGGGTCAGCCTCGGCGGCGATACGCCATCCCTGCTGCGATCGCGCCGGCCAGGGCGCCGGCGCCCAGCACCGAGGGCACGCCGATCTTGGCCGCCTTTCGGCCGGTCCGGAAGTCGCGGATCTCCCAGCCGCGCTTGCGGGCCGTTTCGCGGAGGCCCGAGTCCGGGTTCACCGCGACCGCCGTGCCGACCACCGACAGCATGGGCACGTCGTTCACCGAGTCCGAGTACGCCGTGCAGCGTCGCAGGTCCAAGCCCTCCTTCGCGGCCAGTGCCCGTACGGCATGGGCCTTCGCCCGGCCGTGCAGGAGGTCGCCGACGAGTTTGCCCGTGTAGATGCCGTTCTCGCTCTCCGACACCGTCCCCAGGGCACCGGTCAGGCCCAGGCGCCGCGCGATGATCTGCGCCAGCTCCACCGGGGTCGCGGTGACCAGCCACACCCGCTGGCCCGCGTCCAGGTGCATCTGGGCCAGGGCCTGGGTGCCGGTCCAGATCTTGTCGGCCATCAGCTCGTCGTAGATCTCCTCGCCCAGGCTGACCAGCTCCGCCACCGACCGGCCCGCGACGAACGACAGGGCCTGCTCGCGGGACGCCTTCACGCTCTGCGGGTCCTCACGGCCCCCGACGCGGAACTTGATCTGCTGCCACGCGAAGCCCATGAGGTCGGAGTTCTTGAAGTACTTCCTCGCCGCCAGGCCGCGGGCGAAGTGGAAGATCGACGCGCCCATCATCATCGTGTTGTCGACGTCGAAGAACGCGGCCGCGGTCAGGTCGGTGGGCGCTCCCGACGGCTCCGGCGACGGCGGGGTGGCCAGTGCCGCCTCGGCCGAGGCCGCGCCGGCCAGTTCGGCGAGTCGTTCCCGCTCGGCCGAGCCCTCCACCACACGCCTTTTCACCACGTCAGCGCCTCCCGGGGTCCGATGGGGACAGGGTAGCGATCAGCCGGTGAGACCGGGCAGCGGCAGCAGCGGGAGGGACAGGGTCGGCAGCTGGACGGGCGGTGTGACGGTCGTCGTCACCGAGGGCAGCGGCAGGGGCGGGTTCTGGGTGCCGGGTGTGCCGGGGGTGGCCGCGGGCGGCGCGGTGGGGTCGCCGGGCGTCGTCGAGCCGCCGCCCGGGGTCGACCCGAGGACCGACGGCGGGTCGGTGGGCGACGGGCTGGGCGCGGTGGACGGGGGCGTGCACTCGCCGGTCGCGGGCACGGGGCCCACGTCGTCGGTCTGGCCGCTGGTGACGGTGGCGCAGGCGGTGCGCGCGGACAGGTCGGCGGCGCGCTTGGCGATGCGGTCGAGCAGCTCCAGGGACGTGCCGGCCCGCGCGGAGGCTTCGGCGGGCAGCCGGCCGCGCAGGTCGCCCAGCCGGGTGGTCTGGGACAGCGCCCAGTCGCGCAGCCCGGACAGGGTGCGCTGGTCCGAGTTCGACCCGTGCGCGGCCAGCACGCGGGAACCGGCCGCGGCGTCGGCGTCGAAGTCGGTCAGCGCCGTCAGGTACCCGCCCAGCGGGCCGCCGCCGGAGTCGCGGTAGCGGTCGGCCAGCGTCTCCATCTCCGCGACGCGGGCAGCCGCGAACTCCAGCCGCTTGTACCCCTTGGACTCCTCGCCGAAGGTCAGGCCCAGCGAGGCCGACTCGGCGGTGCGCTTGACGCCGTACAGCGCGTCGCCGGGCAGCGCGTCGCGGGACAGCAGGAGGCTCATCCCGGCCAGCGAGAACACCAGGCACAGCGCGGCGGCGAGGGCTATCGCTAATCGCCCGCGCGCTCCGCCGCGGGGTCGGCGCGTGCCGATCGTCGTGGGCTGTGCCGGCCCGGTGCCGGACGGGGCGGTGCCGGGGGGAGCGGGGCGCGAGGCGCGGGGGCCCACGGCGGTGAGCCGGGCCGGACTGGTCGCGGTGGGGCTCGTGGCGGTGGGGCTGGTGGCGGTCGTGGTGGCCGGGCCGGCGCCGGCGGGACCGGTGGCCGCGGGGGTGGTGCCGGGGGCGTCGGTCGAGGACGGGCTCGCGCCGAGCACGCGTGCGCGCATCCGGGCTCTGGTGGCCTCGTCCGGACCGCTGGTCGCCGCCGCCTTCCGCAGCAGCGCGACCACGGCCAGTTCGTCGGCGAGCCCGGCGTCACCGGCCTGAGCGGCCCGCGCGGCCTCGTCGGGCTGTGCGTCGACCGCACGAGCGAACTGCTCGTGCTGCCTGCGACGCCCCAGCGGCGTGATCCTTCTGCCCACCATCCCGCACCGACTCGTGGAGGAGTACCTGCCCGAGTAACGAAGCCGGAGGTTCCGGGGTTACGCGGGCACGACTGGCGCGATCGGGGGAACCCCCGGCGGCGCGTCAGCGCAGCCAGTTCGGCAGCAGTTGTGCCAGACGGCGCACCGCGCGGTGCTGGAGGGCCTTGATCGCGCCTTCGTTGCGGCCCATCTTCGCGGCGGTCTCGGCCACGGACAAGCCCTGGATGAAACGGAGAGTGATGCATTCGCGCTGGTCGTCACCCAGTTGGGCTACGCACCGGAGGAGCTCCGCGTTGGCCGCGTCGGTGAGCACCTCCTGCTCCGGACCGCTCGCGACCTCGCGGTTGTCGTCCGGCTCGGCCGTGGTGACCTCCAACCGGTAGCGGCTGGACTTCACGTGGTCGAAGACGATGTTGCGGGCGATCGTGACGAACCACGCACCCACGTCCCGGCCCTGGTAGCTGATGGACCCGATGCTGCGCAGGGCGCGCAGGAACGTCTCGCTGGTCACGTCCTCGGCCAGCGTCCGGTCACCGACCCGGAACAGCACGTACCGGTAGACCACGTCCACGTACCGGTCGTAGAGCAGCCCGAACGCGTCCGTGTCGCCCGCCTGGGCGGCACGCACGAGGTCCCACGGCTCTCCCGCCGGGTCCGTCTCCACGCTCTCGATCGTGCTGGACTGCCCTCCACTGCTCCACATCGAGCGGAGCGTCCGGTTGGTCCTCATGGTGTTGTCGCTCGCCCTTGCGCTCATCGGCTCGCGGCACCTCCACAGAGTCGCCGTTCGGGCAGCATACGTGTTGTTACTCCGTAGTAGGTAGCGGCAACCGGTCTCGAATCTGCGACGCGTTCGGAGGCACTGCGTGACGCCGCCCGTGCGTGACAGACTGCGCGGAGGGTCCGCAGTGTTCACCAGGAGGTCACCTTGACCGCTTCCGCTCGCAACGTCGCCGACCTGGTTCGCGCCTCCGCGCACCGTGGACCCAAGCACGTCGCACTGGTGGATGTCACGACTGCGAACAGTTACACCTGGGCCGAAGTCGACTCGTTCGTGGATCGCGAGGCTCACCGACTCGTGGACGCCGGGGTCGAGCCCGGTGACCGGGTCGTCGTGCGGCTGCCCACGGGCCCCGCGTTCTGCGTCGCCGTGTTCGGCGCGCTGCGGGCGGGGGCCGTGGTGGTGCCGGTCGGGCCGGGTCAGCCGGCGCGCGAGTTGCAGCGGGTGCTGGCGGACTGCGGCGCGCGCCTGCTCGTCGGCGACGCGGGCGGGACGGACGTCGAGGCGCTGCCCGAGCCCGAGCTGGTGGCGGGCGAGGAGTTCACCGCGATCGGGTCGGGCGAGGACGTCGCCGTGCTCGGCTACACCTCCGGCACGTCCGGTCGGCCGCGCGGGGCGATGCTGTCGCACCGGGCGCTGCTGGCCAACGTCGACCAGTGCGCGTCCCTGCGGCCCGCCCCCGTGACGGCGGGCGACCGGGTGCTGCTGGCGCTGCCGCTGTTCCACGTCTACGGGCTGGGCCCGGGGTTGTTGCAGGTCGCGGGCGCGGGCGCGACGGCCGTGCTGCTGGAGCGGTTCGACCCTTCGACGGCCTTGGACGCCATCCGCGAGCACCGCGTGACCACGCTGGTCGGCGTGCCGCCGATGTACCAGGCGATCCTCACCCAGCCCGTCGAGCGGCTGCGCGAGGACCTGGCGACCGTGCGCCTGTTCACCTCCGGCGCGGCCCCCTTGGCGGCCGGCGTGCTGGACGCGCTGCGCCAGGCCGTGGGGCTGCCGGTGTACGAGGGGTACGGGCTGACCGAGACCGGTCCCGTGCTGACGTCGACGCTGGTCGGCGGGGTGCCCAAGGGCGGTTCCGTGGGCCGGGCGCTGCCGGGCGTCGAGGTGCGCCTGGTCGACACCGACGGCCGGCCGCTGGACCTGGAGGAGGACGAGCCCGGGACGGGCCTGGTCGCCGCGCGGGGCGCCAACCTGTTCAGCGGCTACTGGCCGGACGGGTCGCACGGGCCGGACGCGTCGGGCTGGTTCCGGACCGGTGACGTGGGCTTCTTCGACGAGGACGGAGACCTGCACTTGGTGGACCGGGCGGGCGACCTGATCATCGTCAACGGCTTCAACGTGTACCCGCACGAGGTCGAGCAGGTGCTGGGCGAACTGGCGGGGGTCGCGGAGGCGGCGGCGGTCGGGGTGCCGGACGAGCGGACCGGGGAGTCGGTGAAGGTCGTGGTCGTGCCGGCGGACGGGGCGGAGCTGACCGAGGACGCCGTGAAGGAGCACTGCGCGGCGCGGCTGGCCAAGTTCAAGGTGCCGACGGTGGTGGAGTTCGCCCCGACCCTGCCGCACTCGCCCACCGGCAAGCTCGCCCGCGCCCGCCTGCGCCTGCCCCTGAACTGAGCGGCTCCCCGCTGAGCGGCACAATCGGGGGCGTGAGCCACCACGTGACGCTGATGAGCCGGGTCGACTGCCACGCGTGCGAGCAGGCCAAGGCGGACCTGGAGCGGATCTGCGGCGAACTCGGCGTGCCCTGGGACGTGCAGGACGTCGACGGCGACCCCGAGCTGCGGGCCGAGTACGGGGACCGCGTGCCGGTGATCCTGGTCGACGGCGAGGAGCACGGCTACTGGTCGGTCGAGGAAGACCGCCTCCGCGCCGCCCTCACCTGAGCCGCCGCCCGGATTACCGCCGGCTTACGGAATCGGCGAACCGGACGGCGGCGGGTGTCGAATCTCCCGTATGAGCCGTTGGACCGCCGCCCTGGTCGGGATCGTGAGCGTGGCCGCCGCCCTGGCCGCCGGGCACCTCGTCGCCGCGCTCGTCGGGCCGTCCGCCTCGCCCTTCCTGGCGGTCGGGAACACGTTCATCGACCTCACCCCGCCGCCGCTCAAGGACTTCGCCGTCCGCACCTTCGGCACCTACGACAAGCTGGTCCTGCTGGTCGGCATGGCGGTCGTGATCGCGGCGCTCGCCGTCGCCGCCGGGTTGCTGTCGCGCAAGAGCCCCACGCCGGGCACGGTGCTGGGCGCCGTCCTGGGCGTGATCGGGGTCGCCGCCGTGCTCTACCGGCCCGACCTGGGGCAACTCGGCCTCCTCGCACCGCTGGCCGCCGGCGCGGTCGGGATCGGCGTCTTCCGGTGGCTGCACTCCGAAGTGCAGCCCGAGCGGCACGTCGAGAGCCGCCGCAGCCTCCTGATCGTCGCCGGTGGCAGCGTCGTCGCGGGGCTCGGTGGGCAACTGCTCGGCACCCGCACGGACGTCGAAGGGTCCCGGGCGTCCGTGGGGGAGCTCAAGCCCACCACCACAGCGCCTGCGATCCCCGCGGGAGCGGACTTCGCGGGCCAGGGCACGCCCTCGTTCATCACGCCCAACCGCGACTTCTACCGCATCGACACCGCGCTGAGCGTCCCGCGCCTGCGCGCCGAGGACTGGACCCTGCGCGTCCACGGCCTGGTCGAGCGCGAGCTGACCCTGGACTACGCCGACCTGCGCGGCCGTGACCTGGTCGAACGCACGATCACCATGACGTGCGTGTCCAACGAGGTCGGTGGGCCGTACATCTCCACCGCGAACTTCATCGGCGTCCCCCTCCACCTGGTCCTGGAGGAGGCCGGGGTCAAGCCCGACGCCGACCAGCTCTTCTCCACCAGCGCCGACGGCTGGACGGCCGGCTCACCGGTGGACGTCGTCCTCGACCCGGACCGGGGCGCGCTGATCGCCCTGGGCATGAACGGCGAACCGCTGCCGGTCGAGCACGGCTTCCCCGCCCGCCTGGTCGTCCCGGGCCTCTACGGCTACGTGAGCGCCACCAAGTGGGTCGTGGACCTGGAGCTGACCACCTTCGCCGCCAAGCGCGGCTACTGGCTCGACCGCGGCTGGGCGCAGCGCGCGCCGATCAAGACCATGTCCCGGATCGACAGCCCGAAGGGCCTGTCCAAGACCGGCGGGAAGGTCACCGTCGCGGGTGTGGCGTGGGCGCAGCCGACCGGTGTCGCGAAGGTCGAGGTGCGGGTGGACGGCGGTCCGTGGCAGGTCGCCGAGTTGGGGGCCGACGTCGGCGGCTCGGCGTGGCGCATGTGGCGGCTGCCGCTGGACCTCAAGCCCGGTGGTCACACGGTCGAGTGCCGTGCCACCGACAAGTCCGGCTTCACGCAGCCCCAGGAGCGGGTGGCGCCCATCCCGGACGGCGCGACCGGCTGGCACTCGATCTTCTTCACGGTCGAGTGACGCAGATTCACCCGAACCGGATGGAACCCCGCATCGAACGTCTCAGTGAGTACCGAACCCGGTAAAACTGAGGAGTGATCCGCCGTGCGGAACAGCCAGCTCGCCCTCGTCGGAGCCGCCGTCGCCGCCTTCGCGCTCACCGCGTGCAGCGCGAACGACAAGGCGTCGACCGCCAACCCGGCGACCACCACCACGACCACGACCACCACGACCGCCCAGGCGATGGCCGACGGCGTCACCAAGACCACGGACGTCTTCGGCGCGGGCTGCGCCGGCGTCCCCCAGGACGCCAAGGACGAGGGCTCGCTGCAGGGCATGGCGGACGACCCGGTGGCGACCGCCGCGAGCAACAACCCGCTGCTGACCAAGCTGGTCGCGGCGGTCAAGGCGGCCAACCTGGTGGACACGCTCAACTCGCAGTCCGCCATCACGGTGTTCGCGCCGGCCGATCCGGCGTTCGCCGAGCTGGGTGACGCGAAGTTCACGGAACTGGCCGGTCAGCCGGAGACGCTGGGCAAGATCCTCCAGTTCCACGTGGTCGGCAAGCGCTACGACGCCGACGGCCTGCGCGCGGCCGGCACGGTCAAGGCGCTCACCGGGCAGGACCTGAAGGTCGAGGGCTCCGGCACGACCATGACGGTCAACGGCGCCCCGGTCCTGTGCGGGAACATCCCGACCAAGAACGCCACCGTCTTCGTGATCGGCAAGGTGCTCACGCCTCCCGCGGCGTGACCTGGAGCGGACCTCGTACGAGGTTCACTCGATGGTGGGGCGGCGCTGGAAAAACGGGCTGTCCACCGCCTGGGGCCGAGTGCGGCGCGTATCCACGCCCGCGCTCGGCCCCCTTTCGTTGCGGGGGGATGTTCCATGGGGGCGGACCAACATCAAGTAGTGCCGGGGACCGGTGTCCATCAACTTTGTGCATACGTTCACAAGCGGTACGGTGGGCGCATCACCCCGCTGGTGACGGTGCCCGGCGGGTCAATCGGTCGGATGTCGAGGAGAGCCAGCGTGGTGGATCGGCGGGGCGCGGGTGACGAGGTTGTGACCACCGCCGCCAAGAGAGCCGCCGACGCCTCCACCGAGTCCGCCGCCGACGTCCGCGAGCGCGCCCGCGCCATCCCGGAGGCCGCGGTCGCCCGCCTCGCCGTCTACCTGAGGGTGCTCTCCGGCCTGGCCGAGCAGGGCGTGACGACCATCTCCAGCGAGGAGCTGGCGGGCGCCGCCGGGGTCAACTCGGCGAAGCTCCGCAAGGACCTGTCCTACGTCGGCTCCTACGGCACGCGGGGCGTCGGCTACGACGTCGAGGTGCTCGTGAGCCACATCGAGCGCATCCTCGGGCTGACCCGGAAGCACTCCGTCGCGGTCGTCGGGATCGGTAATCTTGGTCACGCGCTGGCCAACTACGGCGGCTTCCCGAGCCGGGGTTTCCCGGTCGCCGCGCTGTTCGACATCGACCCGGACCTGACCGGAGTGCCGGTAGGTGGCATACCTGTCAACCACATCGACGACATCACGTCCGTCTGCGCCGAGCGCGAGGTCTCGATCGGGGTCATCGCGACGCCGCCGCAGGCCGCTCAAGCCGTCTGCGACCGTTTGGTATCCGCCGGAGTGCAGTGCATCCTGAACTTCGCACCCGTTGTGCTCCAAGTGCCGGACTACGTCGAGGTGCGGAAGGTCGACCTGGCGGTCGAGATGCAGATCCTGTCGTTCCACGTCGCGCGACGGGCTGACGAGGCCGCCGGTGACGTCGTCAACGGTGTCGGTGTGGACGGGGTGGTGATTCGCCCGTGATCGTGCGGGTTGTGAGCCAGGCGGCTCATCAGGACGTGATCCTGGTATGAGTGTCCTCGTCGTCGGACTTTCGCATCGCACCACCCCCGTTCCCGTGCTGGAACGCGTCGCCGTCGCCGACTCCGACCTGGGCAAGGTCCTCGACCAGCTGCTCGAGGCGCCCAGCGTGTCCGAGGCCGTGCTGCTGTCGACCTGCAACCGCGTCGAGGTGTACGCGGTCGTCGAGACCTTCCACGGCGGCATGAACGAGGTCGTCGAGGTGCTGGCCCACCAGGCCGCCGCCGAGCCCGCCGACCTGTTCGAGCACCTCTACGTGCACTACTCCGCCGCCGCCGTCGAGCACCTGTTCTCCGTCGCGGGCGGCCTGGACTCGATGGTCGTCGGCGAGGCCCAGATCCTCGGCCAGCTGCGCACCGCCTACAACCGCGCCGACGAGGCCGGCGTGGTCGGCCGCACCCTGCACGAGCTGGTCCAGCAGGCGCTGCGGGTCGGCAAGCGCGTGCACTCCGACACCGACATCGACCACGCCGGCGCGTCCGTGGTCTCCGAGGCCCTCTCCGACGCCGCGCGGGCGCTGGGCGGGCTCGCCGGCCGTCGCGCGCTGATCGTGGGCGCGGGCTCCATGGGCGGCCTGGCCGCCGCGCACCTGCGCCGCGCCGGCATCGGCGAGGTCGTGATCGCCAACCGGACCGCCGCCAACGGCGCCCGCCTGGCCGAGTCGCTGACCGCCGACGGCGTGCCCGCCCGCTCCACGGGCCTTGCCGACCTGACCACCGAGATCGCCCGCGCGGACGTGCTGTTCGCCTGCACCGGCTCGGTCGACACCGTCGTGGGCGCGGAGCTGATCGGCGACCGCGAACCCGGCCGTCCCCTGGTCGTGTGCGACCTGGGCCTGCCCAAGGACGTGGACCCGGCCGCCGCGCTGCTGTCCGGCGTGCGCGTGGTCGACCTGGAGACCCTCCAGCGCAGGCTCTCCGACGCCCCCGCGGGCCAGGGCGCGACCCGCGCCGCCGAGATCGTGGCCGAGGAGGTCCGCGGCTACCTGGCGGGCCAGCGCAAGGCCGAGGTCACGCCCACCGTGACGGCGCTGCGCAAGCGGGCCGCCGAGGTCGTGGACGCCGAGCTGCTGCGCCTGGACTCCCGGCTGCCGCAGCTGGACGGCGCGGTCCGCGACGAGCTGGCCAAGACCGTGCGGCGCGTGGTCGACAAGCTCCTGCACACCCCGACCGTGCGGGTCAAGGAGCTGGCCGCCGCGCCCGGCGGCGAGGGCTACGCCGACGCGCTGCGCGAGCTGTTCGGCCTCGACCCGCAGAAACCGGCCGCCGTCAGCACTCCCCTCTCGACGCAGAACCCGACGCAGACCAAAGGTGAGAAGCGGTGAACCGCACCCTGAGGATCGGCACGCGCGGCAGTGCCCTGGCACTCGCGCAGACCGGTCACGTGGCCGACGCGTTGCGCGCAGCGGGCGCCGACGTGGAGATCGTGACCATCTCGACCCCCGGCGACCGGTCGTCCGCGCCGATCGCCGAGATCGGCATCGGGGTGTTCACCTCGGCGCTGCGCGACGCGCTGGCGAACGGCGAGATCGACGTCGCCGTCCACTCCTACAAGGACCTGCCCACCGCTCGTGACCCGCGCCTGTCGCTGGCGGCCGTGCCCCCGCGCGAGGACCCGCGCGACGCGCTGGTCGCCCGGGACGGCCTGACCCTGGGCGAGCTGCCCGCCGGGTCCCGCGTCGGCACCGGCTCGCCCCGGCGGGCCGCCCAGCTCGAAGCCCTCGGGCTCGGCCTGGAGGTCGTGCCCCTGCGCGGCAACGTGGACACCCGCATCCGCAAGGTGCGCGACGGCGAGCTGGACGCCGTCGTGCTGGCCCGCGCGGGCATCGCGCGCCTGGGCCGCACCGCCGAGATCACCGAGACCCTGGAGCCCATCCAGATGCTCCCCGCGCCCGCCCAGGGCGCCCTCGCGGTGGAGTGCCGGGTCGACGACGTCGACACCGAGCACCTCCTCCAGTCCACTCTGGACGACTCGGCCAGTCGGGCCGCTGTCGCCGCCGAGCGCGCGCTGCTGGCCGCGCTCGAAGCTGGTTGCAGCGCGCCGGTCGGCGCACTGGCCGATGTGGTGGAAGACCTCGACGACCAGGGAGCGGTGGTCCACCGCCTGTCCCTGCGCGGGGTCATGGCGGCGGAGGACGGCGACCTCCTCCGTGCGTCCGCCACCGGTGACTTGACCGCAGCAGAGGAACTCGGCCGCGCGCTGGCCGCCGAGTTGCTCGACCTTTCCGGCCTCGCCGCTGCGCGGTCGGAAGGGCGTAGTTGATGGGGAGTGCCCTGATGACCCGCGCACGCAAGACCCCTGGCCGCGTCGCCTTCGTGGGTTCCGGCCCCGGCGACACCGGCCTGCTCACGGTCCGTGCCCGTGACCTGCTCGCCAAGGCCGAGCTGGTGGTGACGGACCCGGACGTGCCGTCCGAGGTGGTCGCCCTCGTACCGGACGGCGTCGAGACCCGCCCGGCGGTCGGCGACCCGGCCGACGTGGCGAAGGACCTGGTCGCCGAGGCGAAGAACGGCCACACCGTGGTCCGGCTGGTGGCGGGGGACCCGCTGACCCTGGACTCCGTGGTGAAGGAGGCGCACGCCGTCTCGAAGACCACCATCGCCTTCGACGTGGTGCCGGGCGTCCCGGCGGGCACGGCGGTGCCCGCGTACGCGGGCGTGGCGCTGGGTGCCGTCCACACCGAGGCCGACGTCCGGGGCGTCACCGACTGGGCGAGCCTGGCCGCCGCGCCCGGCACGCTGGTCCTGCACGCCACCGGCAGCCACCTGGCCGAGGCCGCGTCCTCGCTGGTCGAGCACGGCCTGGCCCCGCAGACCCCGGTCGCGGTGACCGCCGACGGCACCGGCTTCGGCCAGCGCACCGTCGACACCACCCTGGCCTCCCTCGCCGCCGACGCCGGCGACCTGGGCGGACCGCTCGTGGTGACGGTCGGCGCGGCCGTGGCGAACCGCGCGAAGCTGTCCTGGTGGGAGTCCCGCGCCCTGTACGGCTGGCGGGTGCTGGTGCCGCGCACCAAGGAGCAGGCGGGCGCGATGAGCGACCGGCTGCACTCGCACGGCGCGATCCCGGTGGAGGTGCCGACCATCTCGGTCGAGCCGCCCCGCTCGCCCGCGCAGATGGAGCGCTCGGTCAAGGGCCTGGTCGACGGCCGCTACCAGTGGGTGGTGTTCACCTCGACCAACGCCGTGCGCGCGGTGTGGGAGAAGTTCCGCGAGTTCGGCCTGGACGCGCGGGCGTTCTCCGGCGTGAAGATCGCGTGCGTCGGCGAGTCCACGGCGGCGAAGGTGCGCTCGTTCGGGATCATCCCCGAGCTGGTGCCCTCCGGCGAGCAGTCCTCCGAGGGCCTGCTGGCCGACTTCCCGCCCTACGACGACATCCTCGACCCGGTGGACCGCGTGCTGCTGCCGCGGGCCGACATCGCCACCGAGACCCTGGCGGCGGGCCTGCGCGAGCGCGGCTGGGAGATCGACGACGTGACGGCCTACCGGACCGTCCGGGCCGCCCCGCCGCCCGCCGACACGCGTGAGATGATCAAGTCCGGCGGGTTCGACGCGGTGTGCTTCACCTCGTCGTCCACGGTCCGGAACCTGGTCGGCATCGCCGGCAAGCCGCACGCCCGGACGCTGGTGGCGTGCATCGGCCCGCAGACGGCGGAGACCGCGCGCGAGTTCGGCCTCCGGGTGGACGTGCAGCCCGAGGACGCCAACGTGCCGGCCCTGGTCGACGCGCTGGCCCAGCACGCGGCCCGGCTCCGTGCTGAAGGCGCCTTGCCGCCGCCTCGCAAGACCAAGCGTTTGCGCCGCTCGTAAACAGCAATCGGTCGGGGCCACTTCGCGGTGGCCCCGATCGCGTTTCGTAGGGAGTGCCGCCCGTGTTCCCCGCCCACCGCCCCCGCCGGCTGCGCACCACGCCCGCCATGCGCCGCCTGGTCGCCGAGACCACCGTGCGCCCGCGCCAGCTCGTGCTGCCGATGTTCGTCAAGGAAGGCGCCGAGACGCCGGTCGAGATCGCGTCCATGCCCGGCGTCGTCCAGCACACCCGCGAGTCGCTGCGCAAAGCCGCCGTCGAGGCCGTCCAGGCGGGGGTCGGCGGCATCATGCTGTTCGGCGTCCCCAGCACCCGCGACGCCGTCGGCTCCGGCGCGACCGACCCGGACGGCATCCTCAACGTCGCCCTGCGCGACCTGCGCTCCGAGCTGGGCGACAGCACCGTGCTGATGTCGGACTGCTGCCTGGACGAGTTCACCGACCACGGCCACTGCGGCGTCCTCACCCCGACCGGCGAGGTCGACAACGACGCCACGCTGGAGGTCTACGGCGAGATGGCCGTGGCCCAGGCCCGCGCCGGCGCCCACGTCGTCGGCCCCAGCGGCATGATGGACGGCCAGATCGGGTTCATCCGGGCCGCGCTGGACGAGGCCGGGCTCACCGACACCGGCATCCTCGCCTACGCCGTCAAGTACGCCTCCGCGCTCTACGGCCCGTTCCGGGACGCGATCGAGTCGGCGCTCCAGGGCGACCGCAAGACCTACCAGCAGGACCCGGCCAACGCCCGCGAGGCGCTGCGCGAGGTCGAGCTGGACCTGGCGGAGGGCGCCGACATGGTCATGGTCAAGCCCGCCGGGCCCTACCTCGACGTGCTGGCGTCGGTCGCGCAGGTGTCGACCGTGCCGGTCGCGGCGTACCAGATCTCCGGCGAGTACGCGATGGTCGAGGCGGCCGCCCGCAACGGCTGGATCGAGCGCGAGCGGACCGTCCTGGAGACCCTGACGTCGATCCGCCGCGCGGGCGCGGACATCGTGCTCACCTACTGGGCGGTGGAGGCGGCGCGGTGGCTCGACCGGGAGTGACCCCGCCCCCGCGCTGGATCGACGTCTCGCGCTGGCTGTGGATCGGCAGTGCCGTCGTCGGCCTCGGCCGGTTCCTGGTGCAGCTGGCCGACCGGGAGATGCTGATCAGCGAGCTGCGCAAGCAGCAGCCCGCGCTGTCCCAGGACGAGCTCGACGCCGCCGCCAGTGGTGGGGTGGTGTTCGGCCTGCTCCTGGGCGGCTTGCTGGTGCTGGTGTACGCGCTGCTGGCCAACCGCATGGCCCAGGGCCGCAACTGGGCGCGGGTCGTGCTGACCGTGTTCGGCGCGGCCGGCGTGTTCCTGGGCGTGGTCCGGCTGATCGCCGTGGGCTCGGGCATGGCGGCGGCGTTCGGGCTGGTCATCCGGCCCGCGGACCTCGTGTTCGGGGCGATCACGATGGTCCTGGACTGCGCCGCGCTGGTCCTGATGTACCTGCCGTCGGTGTCGTCGCACTTCGCGGTGTCCCGGACGCCAGTTCGGGGAACCTGACGATCACAGCGTTGGGTCAGCGGTTCTGCACCACGGGTAGCTAACGGATTGTGATTTCAGGTCGACGCGGCGCGCACGGCCTTCTACGGTCCGCGCATGACCACTCCTCAGAACCCGTACGGCCAGGGTGGGCCGGGCGGCCCGCAGCAGCCGGGCGGTTACCCCCAGCAGGGCGGTTACCCGCAGCAGGGCGGGCACCCCCAGCAGGGTGGCTACCCGCAGCAGGGCGGCCCCCAGGGCGGGTACCCCCAGCAGGGCGGCTACGGCCAGCCCGGCGGGTACCCGCAGCAGCCCGGCTACCCGCCGGCCGCCCCGCCGCTCGCACCCCACGAGCTGCACCGCCCGCCGCGCCCGAAGTCCGTGGACATGGCCTTCCTGCTCTACATGATCCTCGCAGGCCTGGGCCTCCTGTCCGCGATCTTCAGCTTCCTGACCGCCAAGCAGACGGCCGAGCGGTTGGTGGAGCAGTTCCGCGAGGCCGGCCTCGACACGACGGGGATCGACACCGAGCCGTCCTACGGCGGTGCGATCGGCAACCTGGTCCTGCTCGCGGTGATGGTCGCCCTGGTGATCCTGATGCGCAACGGCCAGAACTGGGCGCGCATCGTGCTGACCGTCCTGAGCGGCATCTACCTCGTCATCTTCGGCCTGGCGGCCCTGATCAGCATCGGTCTGCTGTTCAGCCTGGGCGTCTTCGGCGTCATCCAGGGCCTGATCGTCCTGGTGAACATCGTCCTGACCATCGGCGCGCTGGTTTTCATGTTCCGGCCGGACGCCAACCACTACTTCAAGGCGAGCTGATCTCCCCAGCCGCCCGGTCACCGCGAGGCCGACGTCGACTTGTCGTGTCGCGTTTCCCGCCGATCACGCTTTTCGATCGGTGGGAAACGCGACACGACGAGCCGACCCTCGAGTCGGCCGAGCCGCGTGCCGGAGGCGCGCCATCGAACACAGCTGACCACCGCCTGTCGCGGTGGACAGCGACCTTGTCTGGTTCTAGCGTTCTTAATCGTGACCACGCCTCAGGATCCGGACGAGGATCGCCAGCAGATCCCTCCTCCTCCGCCGTTGAGCGAGTCGGAGCTGTCCGGGGTGTCGGCTGCCGACCGGCCCGCGGTGCCCCGCCAGGTGCGGATGTCGTTCTGGATGTTCGTCGCGAGCGCCGCCCTGTTCGCGCTCGGCGCCGTCTACGCGCTCACGCAGCGTGACCAGTTCGTCGAGGCGGTCCGGGCCACGCCCCAGGCGAAGGACCTCGCGCCGGACGCCATCGAGGCGGCGGCGACCGCCAGCTGGCTGTTCGCCGTCCTGCTGAACCTGGTGCTGGCCGGTCTCCTGGTGCTGTTCGCCTACCAGGCGCGGGCGGGCAAGGGGTGGGGGCGGGTCGGGCTGATCGTGCTGACCGCGATCGTCCTGCTGATCGTCCTGTTCGGGCCGTCGCTGCTCGGGCTGGTCGCCGGGTTGATCAGCGTGGTGGGCGTGGTGCTGTTGTACGTGCCGGACTCGAAGGTCTACTTCGACGCGGTGAAGCGGGCTCGGTGACCGGTCAACCGCCCGGGACCGCTCGGGCCGCGGTGGCGCTGTGGTACGCGCTCGCCGCGTTCGGCCTGGTCAACGTGGCGTACCTGTGGGTGCGGCGCGGTGCGCTGGTGGAGGTCGCGGCGCGCGAGGGGTTCGGCGGTGGCGCGGTGACGGCCCTGTTGTTGCAGCTCACGGCGGTGGCGGTGGTGTTCGGGGCGGGGTACGTGGTCTTCGGGCGGATGCTGCGGCTCGGGAAGCCGTGGGCCCGGCGCGCGGTGACCGCCGTGGCGTTGCTGCACGTGGTGTGGCTGCTGCTGTCCCGGTCGGCGTCGGCGAACCTGGTGGTGGTGCTGCTCATCGTCGCCGGATGTGTGCTCACCTGGCTGCGCGGTACGGCAGAGTGGGTGAAGCAGCACTAGCCCCGCGGAGCCGACCATGCCCGAGCCAGACCCGTTCGCCTCGCCGTTCCACCACGTCCGGCTGCCCGGCGAGCCCGAGCCGCCCGCCGGGTACGGCTACCTCGGGCCGATGCCCGGCGCGTCCGAGCCCAACCCGTACGCGGCGCCGGTCGAGGTGCCCGACCCCTACGCGGCGGCCAACCCGTACGCGGTGCCGGTGGCGTTCCCGTACGCGACGTCCGCGGCGGACGTGCACGTGAAGGCGTTCGAGCGGCCGGTCGCGCTGCTGGTGTCGTCGTGGAGCTGGCTCGCGGCGACGGTGCTGGTGGTGCTCGTGCTGCCCGCACTGTTCTTCCTGGACCCGGACGTGCACGCGGCCGAGCTGTACGACGAGTCGCAGGGCGGGCCGGACCCGATGAGCCGGGCCGAGGCGGAGATCGTCGCCCAGATCACCCCGATGTTCTTCGCGGCGGCCCTCGCCGTCGTGGCCGTCCCGTACGTCGTCGCGGCGGTCAAGCTGCGCGGCGGGCGGAACTGGCCGCGCGTGGTGCTGGCGGTGCTCGGCGGGTTCGGCGTGGTGTTCGGGCTGGGGATGCTGGCGGCGTTCTCGACCGGCGCGGTGGAGTACGTGAACTGGCTGGTGGGCACGGTGTGGGCGCTGCTGTTCCTCGCGGCCGTCCTGCTGGGCATAGTGGCCATGTTCGTCCCGCCGGCCAACGCCTACGTGAGAGCGGTGAGCGCCAGATGACCCAGCCGCCGTACGGCCAGTGGCAGCCCCAGGACCCGCAGCAGCCGTACCCCCAGCAGTACCCGCAGGCCGGGCAGGTCGAGCACGGGTTCCCCGCCATGCGCGGCGTCGACCAGTCGACCACGGGTGTCGTGCGACCCCCGGTGGTCGTGGCGGGGTTCGTGCTGTGGCTGCTGGCCGCGATGGCGTGGCCGGTGGGCACGGTGGTCCGGGTCGGCGTCGAGGAAGGCGCCTTCGAGGGCTTCGGGCCGATCATGTCGATGTTCGTGTCCCTCTGCCTGTTCGTCGGCGGGCTGTGGGGCGCGGTGGCGTTCTACGGCGGCAGCTACTACGCCCGGATCGCGCTGTGCGGCGGCTCGATGGTGATCGGCATCCTCGCGCTGGCGGCGGCCCTGGTCGCGGCCCGTGACGAGCTGGACGAGCCGCTGTCGTGGGCGGTCATCGTGGCGCGGCTGGTGCTGCCGGCCGCCGCCGCGGTGGTGAGCTTCCTGCCGGGCACCCGGCACTACTTCGCGGGGAACCTCGGCTAGTGGAGCAGCCCGTCCTGTACGCCGAGCCCGGCGCGTCCTGGTGGCCCCTGCTGTGGGGGCCGGTGTTCGTGCTGGTCGGCGTGGTCGTGGAGGCGGTCACCGGCGGCGTGTGGATCGCGCTGTGGGCGGTCGTCGGGTTCGTGCTGACCTGCTGCGCCGCGCTGTGGGTGGCCGGGCGGCGGCGCGTCTACGGGGTGCGGCTCACCCCGGTGTCGCTGCGCCTGGGCCAGGAGGAGCTGCCGACGCGGGACATCGCCGAGGTCGAGGGCGTCGAGCCGCGCGCGGGCGCGAAGGTGCTGGGTGGCGGGTGGACCGTGCCGCGCGGGACGAGCGAGGTGCCGATCCGGCTCGTCGACCAGACCGTGGTCACCGGGTGGGCGCGGGACCCCGACGCGCTGCGCGGGGCCGTCCACCGCCTGCTGTCGCACCGGACGTGAGAGGCTTCCCACCGTGACGACTGTTCCCGGGCTGCACCAGCCGAAGCGCGCGATCGTCGCGGGCGTCGAGGTGGTGGCCGTGGTGGCGCTGGCGTTCGCGGTCGTGTGGTGCTGGCACCGGGGTGTCCTGCGCTACAGCTACCCCGTCCCCGACCGCGCCCCGCTGGAGTCCACGCGGTACCTCGGCAACTGGATCGGCGCGGCGATCGGCCTGGCCACGCTGGGCGGCGTGCTGCTGCTCGACGCGGCCCGCCAGGTGCTGCTCGCGGTCCGTGCCCGTGGTCGGAAGCAGGCCGATCCGCCGGACGTGTGAGACTGGGGGGCGTGACTTCGACGCGATCCCAGGCGCTGTTCGAGCGCGCGGCGGCGGTTATCCCCGGTGGCGTCAACTCGCCGGTCCGGGCCTTCCACTCGGTGGGCGGCACGCCCCGGTTCATGGTGCGCGGCGAGGGCCCGCACCTGTGGGACGCCGACGGCAACCGGTACGTCGACCTGGTGTCCTCCTGGGGACCCATGATCCTTGGCCACGCCCACCCCGCGGTGGTGGAGGCGGTGCGGAAGGCGGCCGTGGACGGCCTGTCGTTCGGCACGCCCACCGAGGGCGAGATCGAGCTGGCCGAGGAGATCATCGACCGGGTTGGGCCGGTCAACCAGGTGCGGTTGGTCAACTCCGGCACCGAGGCCACCATGAGCGCCATCCGCCTGGCCCGCGGGTTCACCGGGCGGCGCAAGGTGGTGAAGTTCGCCGGCTGCTACCACGGGCACGTGGACGCGCTGCTCGCCCAGGCCGGGTCGGGCGTGGCCACGCTGGGCCTGCCGACCTCGCCGGGGGTCACCGGTGCGCAGGCCGCCGACACGATCGTGCTGCCGTACAACGACCTCGAAGCGGTGCGGAAGGCGTTCGCCGAGAACCCCGACGAGATCGCCTGCGTGATCACCGAGGCGGCGGCGGGCAACATGGGTGCCGTCGCCCCCAAGCACAACGCCGAGCTGCGCGAGCTGTGCCACGAGAACGGGGCGCTGCTGGTGATGGACGAGGTCATGACCGGGTTCCGCGTGTCCCGCTCGGGCTGGTTCGGGCTGGAGAACGTGCCCGGCGACCTCTACACGTTCGGCAAGGTCATGTCCGGCGGACTGCCCGCGGCGGCGTTCGGCGGGCGCGCGGAGATCATGGCCCGGCTCGCGCCCTCCGGTCCCGTGTACCAGGCCGGGACCCTGTCCGGTAACCCCGTGGCCGTGGCGGCGGGCCTCGCCACCCTGCGCAACGCGACCGACGACGTCTACCTGAAGCTGGACGCCAACGCGACCCGCCTGGGCGCCCTGTTCACGGCCGCGCTCACCGAAGCCGGCGTGCCGCACCGCGTCCAGTTCGCCGGGAATCTGGTCAGCGTGTTCTTCACCGAGGACGAGGTCACCGACTACGCCGGTGCCCAGGCCGCGCAGACCTGGCGCTTCCCCCCGTTCTTCCACGCCCTGCTGGAGCGCGGCGTGTACGCGCCACCCAGCGCCTTCGAGGCGTGGTTCGTCAACGCCGCCATGACCGAGGAGGACTTCGCGGTGATCGCGGACGCCCTGCCCCACGCCGCCCGCGCCGCCGCGCAGGCCACTTCGGGGGGCGAGAAGTGAGCCGCACGGTCGTCCACATGCTCCGCCACGGCGAGGTCCACAACCCGACCGGCATCCTCTACGGCCGCCTGCCCGGGTTCAAGCTGTCGGAACGCGGCCAGAAGCAGGCCCTGACCGTCGCGGAGCACTTGAGGGACCACGACATCGCGCACGTCGTGGCGTCCCCTTTGGACCGTGCACAGCAGACCGCCGCCCCGATCGCCGACTCCCACCGCCTGGAGCTGGCCACCGACGAGCGGCTGATCGAGGCGGACAACCAGTTCGAGGGCCTGAAGGTCGCCGTCGGGGACGGTGCGCTGCGGTCCCCGAAGCACTGGCCGAAGCTGATCAACCCGTTCCGGCCGTCGTGGGGCGAGCCGTACCTGGAGATCGCCCACCGGATGCTCGGCGCCGTGCAGCGGGCGCGGTTGGCGGCGGAGGGCCACGAGGCCGTGTGCGTCTCGCACCAGCTGCCGATCTGGACGCTGCGCCGGTTCCTCGAGGGCAAGCGCATGTGGCACGACCCCCGGCGGCGCGAGTGCTCGCTGGCGTCGTTGACCAGCCTGGTGTTCGAGGGCGAGGAACTGGTTCGCGTGGTGTACACCGAGCCGGTGGGCGCGACGAACCCCAGGGTGACCGGGGCATGAAGCGGTGGGTGGTCGGCCTGGTCGGCTTGCTGGTCCTGGCGGGGTGCTCGACCGGCGACGACGCCGTGGTCGCCGGGTCGGACTTCCAACTGGTCGCCCCCGCGGGCCAGGTCCGGATCCGGTACGACGCCGGCGACCGGAAGGTCGTGCGCGGCCTGAGCGGACCGGACGTGCGCGACGGCGCGAAGACCGTGAACCTGGACGACTACGCGGGCAAGGTCGTGGTCGTCAACATCTGGGGTTCGTGGTGCCCGCCGTGCCGGACCGAGGCCCCCGAGCTTCAGAAGGTCCAGGACGAGCTGGGCGCGGACGCGGTGCAGGTGCTCGGCGTGGCGGTGAAGGAGAGCTCGACGGAGGGGCCGCGCGACTTCCTGGCCAACCGGGGGTTGAAGTACCCGTCGATCTACGACGAGTCGGGCCGGTCGATCCTGGTGTTCAAGGGGCTGCCACCCAATGCCGTGCCTTCGACGTTCGTGCTGGACAAGCAGCACCGGGTGGCGGCCGTGTTCCTGGTGGGCGTGATCGCGTCCGACATCACGCCGATCGTGAAGGAGCTGTCGGCGGAGTAAGCGGAGTAACACGCGTGAGTCGCGTGCCACACCGGCTTTCGGTGCGTCTCAAGCGCGGGCGTGCGCCAGGCGCGATGCGCGTTCGAGCTTGCGAGGGTGGAGCGCGTCCGGGTTGGACCCGCGAAGCGGGGGCTTGAGAGCGGAGCGTTGCTCTTCAAAGATCAAGAGCGCCTCGCCGGCGGGCAGGCCGCCAAGGATGACGAAAGAAAAGGCTTGGGCTTCTTGCTTGTGCCATCCCCGTACGGCCTGGCGGAGCCAGCCACGCCCTTCGGGCAGGCCATACGGGGATGACACAAGCAAGAAGCCCAAGCCGGGGAGTGCCGCGCGGCAGCCGGGGGAAAAGCCCGAGTGTGCGGTTGGGCGGTTGGTGGTGTGGCTGGGTGGGTGTTAGCGCAGGGCGGGGATCTTGGTCTTGAAGGCGTTGATCATCGCTTCTCGGCCGATCAGGTTGAACTCGCGCCCCAGCGTCCGCATGATCGAGTTTTCCGTGGGGCGGTAGAGGCCGTAGCGGTAGTAGCGGCTGCCCTCGTACGCGCCGACCGTGCCGCCGTCCGGAGAGGTCTGGCCCAGGTACTTCGACCACTTCTGCCCGGTCGGGTCGTTGGTGGCGTTGGGCTCGGTCGGGTCGCCGCCGGCGTAACGGTCGTACGGGTAGTCGTACTCGTCCGCAAGCCCGCCGATGGAGTGGCCGAGCTCGTGCACCGCGATCTGGCCGGCCTGGTCATTGGCCCCTGCCGCCGTGGCGATGCCGCCGCCTGCCCCGCCGTACTTGGCCGTGTTGCCCAGGGCGATGATCTGGTCGGCCTGCGGCGCAAGTGCGCCGTACTGGCCTGCCTTGGTCTGGTTCACGCACAGCAAGCGCTCGGTGTTGACGTCCCGGCCCTGGCACCAGAAGCCCATGTCCAGTGCCGTGTCGCGGGCGGTGCCCAGGCTGGGGTCGTTGTCCACGCCGGACTCCGCGCTGACGACGTTGACCTGCCAGACGTTGAAGTACTGCTTGTAGGACTTGAACGGCTCCACGGCCGACAGTTCCGCCCACTTGCTCACCACGTGCTCGTGGTAGGTCGCCAGCTCCGCCTGCGTGTAGCCGTCGCCCACGAAGACCAGGTCGAAGCGCTGGTCGGGGGCGCCGGTCTCCTGGATGGCCACGACGTCCGCCGCCAGGACACCCGGGTCGGCTCTGGTCTCCAGCACGCGCGGCACGGCGACCTGGGTGATGCTGCCGTCCGGGGAGAACACCTCCCGCCACTCCACGGGGGTCTGCGCCGCGCCACCGGGTGCGGGGGCGGTGACGGCGGCTAGTGCGACGGCCAGCACGGGCAGGGTGAGCCGGTGAACTCGCATGTTGTGACGCTATGAAGCCGGTCACTCACTCACAAGGGTGGAAAGGCGGGTTTAACCGATAGGGGAACGGGGAAAGGCCCCTATCGGCGTGACGGGGGTCATCACTAAGGGCAGCCGGTGGGCACGGGGTCGTCGGGGCTCCTTACCCTGGTTGGCGTGAACCCGACCGATCTCGCCACCTCCGGCCCGTTGGTGCTGGCCACGGGTGTGGCGGCGCTGGCCGGGGCGATCTCGTTCGCGTCTCCCTGCGTGGTGCCGCTGGTGCCCGGTTACCTGGCCTACCTGGCCGGGTTGGTGGGTGCCGAGGCGCCGGCCGTGACCGATGGGGAAGGGCGCAAGGCGGGGCGGTGGCGGGTCGCGGGAGCGGCCGGGTTGTTCGTGCTCGGGTTCACGGTCGTGTTCGCGCTCACGTCGTTCGTGGTGCTCGGGTTGAGCACCGCCCTCTACTTCAACGCCGACACGCTCCAGCGCATCGGTGGCGTGATCACGATCGCGATGGGACTCGTCTTCATCGGACTGGTGCCCGCCCTCCAGAAAGACATCCGGCTGCACCGCACACCGCGCGGCGGGCTGATCGGCGCGCCGCTGCTGGGTGGCGTGTTCGCGCTCGGGTGGACGCCGTGCGTGGGACCGACGCTGTCCGGGGTGCTCGCCCTGGCGCGCGGCACCGAGGTCGGGTCGGCCACCGGGCGCGGTGTGGTGCTGGTGCTGGCCTACTGCCTGGGCCTGGGGTTGCCGTTCGTGCTGATCGCGCTGGGCGCGCGGTGGGCGGTGCGGGTCACCGGGTGGTTGCGCACGCACGTCCGCCAGGTGCAGGTGTTCGGCGGGGTGCTGCTGATCGCGGTGGGCGTGGCGCTGGTGACCGGGCTGTGGGGCGAGTTCGTGTTCTGGCTGCGGGACGCCGTGGTCACCGACGTGGAACTGCCGTTGTAGTGAAAGCGTTCCTGGCGTTCCTGCGCAACACGTGGCGCGGTCTCACCGCGATGCGCACCGCGCTGACCCTGCTGTTCCTGCTGGCGCTGGGCGCGATGCCCGGCGCGCTGCTGCCGCAACGGTCCCTCAACGCGCAGAAGGTCACCGAGTACATCGCGGAGAAGGGCTGGTGGGGCCGGTTCCTCGACCGCCTCCAGTTCTTCGACGTCTACGCCAGCTACTGGTTCTCCGCGGTCTACGTGCTGCTGTTCGTGTCGCTGGTCGGCTGCCTGCTGCCGCGCACGTGGGAGTACTTCAAGCAGATGCGGGCCAAGCCCGTGCTGACCCCGCGCAACCTCGCCCGCCTGCCGCACCACGCGACCGGCGAGACGTCCGAGAGCCCCGAAGACGTTGTGGCGCGGGCGAAGCAGCGGCTCGGGGGGTGGCGGCTGGTCGAGCGCGAGGAGGCCGACGGGGCGCGCAGCGTCAGCGCCGAGCGCGGCTACCTGCGCGAGACCGGCAACCTGGTCTTCCACTTCTCCCTGCTGGGCCTGCTGATCGCGTTCGCGCTGGGCAAGATGGTCGGCTACGAGGGGCAGGTGATCGTCCAGTCGCAGGGCGGTCAGTTCTGCAACTCCGGCGTGTTCAACTTCGACAGCTTCCGGCCCGGCCTGCGCGTCGACGGCACCCAGCTGTCCCCGTTCTGCGTGCGGGTCAACGACTTCCACGCCACCTACCTGCACAACGGGCAGGCGCAGAGCTACCGCGCGGACATCGACTACCAGTCCGGCGAGGACCTCGACACCGGCACCTGGCGGCCGTACCCGCTGGAGGTCAACAGCCCGCTGCGCACCGCCGGCGACCGCGTCTACCTCCTGGGCCACGGCTACACCCCGATCTTCACGGTCACCTTCCCCAACGGCGAGGAGCGCACCGGCGTCACCCAGTGGCGCCCGGTCAACACCGTCACCCTCGCCTCCGAGGGCGCGACGAAGTTCGACCCGCCCGGCATCACCGACGCCGAGCAGCGCCGCAAGAACCAGCTCGCCATCACCGGGCTGCTCGCGCCCACGGCCGCGTTCCGGGGCGAGCTGCTGGACTCGGTGTTCCCCGAGGCGCGCGACCCGGCGGTGGCGATCGACGTCTACCGGGGTGACCTGGGCACGGACTCCGGGCGCGGCCAGTCGATCTTCTCCATCGACCCGAAGCAGGTCGAGGACGGCAAGCTGGTCAAGGTCGCCCGCCAGAACCTCCGCAAGGGCGAGGAGCTGACCCTCGACGACGGCACGCGGATCCGGTTCGAGGGCGTGAAGGACTGGGTGTCGCTCCAGGTGTCGCACGACCCCACCCAGGTGTGGGTGCTGGTGTTCTCGGTGCTGGTGATCCTGGGCCTGGGCGTGTCGCTGAGCGTGAAGCGCCGCCGCGTGTGGGTCCGGGCGACCCCGGGACCGGACGGGCGTACGGTTGTCGAGGTCGGCGGGCTCGCGCGCACCGACCAGGCCGGGTACGGCGAGGAGTTCGGCTCGCTCGCGCGTGACGTGCTGGAGAGGGAGAAGTGATGCCGGTCAACGAGACGCTGTCGACCTACAGCGACTGGACCTACGGTGCGGCCGTCTCCGTGTACTTCTTCGCGGCCGTGTTCTACCTGTGCGAGGCGGCTTTCGGGCGCGCGAAGACCAAGCAACTGGTCGGTGCGGGCGCTCCGGTCGCGGGCACCGCCGAGGACGGCACGTGGACGCCGGGTCTGGTGGTCCGCGAGGAACGGTCCCGCGCCGAGAAGCTCGGGCGCATGGGCGCGGCGCTGACCGTGTTGGGCGCGCTGCTCCAGCTGTCCTCCTTGGTGCTGCGCGGTATCGCCACCGAGCGCGCCCCGTGGGGCAACATGTACGAGTACGGCTCGCTGCTGACGTTCGCCGCCGTGGCGACGTGGCTGGTGCTGATGCGCAAGTTCCCGGTGCGCAAGCTCGGCGGGTTCGTGCTCGTGCCGATCGTCATCCTGATGTTCCTCGGCGGCACCGTCCTGTACGCCGAGGCCGCGCCCGTGCAGCCGGCGCTCCAGTCGTACTGGCTCGTGGTGCACGTGTCGGTGATCTCGGTGTCCAGCGGCATCCTGCTGGTCCCCGGCGTGGCCAGCGTGCTGTACCTGCTGAAGTCCTCCGGCCGTTCGCGCTTCTACCGGCTTCCGGACGCCGACGTGCTGGACCGGGTCGCCTACCGCAGCACGGTGTTCGCGTTCCCGCTGTTCACCATCGGCATCATCTGCGGCGCGATCTGGGCCGAGGCGGCGTGGGGCCGGTTCTGGGGCTGGGACCCCAAGGAGACGGTGGCGTTCGTGTGCTGGGTGGTCTACGCGGCCTACCTGCACGCCCGCGCGACCGCCGGGTGGCGCGGCCGTCCCGCCGCGTGGATCAACGCGTTGGGCTTCGCGCTCAACGTGTTCAACCTGTTCTTCATCAACCTGGTCACGACTGGATTGCACTCTTACGCGGGTGTCGGCTGACCGGCGTACCCGATGTCGTGGAACCGGTGCGGGCCGACTACCGTCGAACCCTGAGGTCGGGGGAGGCTCGATCCGCTTTGCGCAGGGAGGACCCCAGCGGTGACCGGTCGCTACGAGAGTCCTGAGTCGTCGTGGCAGCCGCCGTCGGGCGCGGAAGGGCAGCAGCCCAACCCGAACCAGTCCGGTGGTTACCAGGTCGAGCCGGGGTCGGGTGCCCACTACGTCGATCCCACCACCGCCTACATCGAGCCGGCCCAGGGCACGCCGTCCGGGTCGTACCAGGTCGGCAACCACAGCGGGCAGTACCAGGTGGGCAACCAGTCGGGGCCCTACCAGGTCGGGAACCAGTCGGGTCCGTACCAGGTCGGCAACCAGTCCGGTCCGTACCAGGTCGGCAACCAGTCCGGTCCCTACCCGGTGGGCAGCCAGTCCGGGCCGTACACCGTGGCCGGGCAGTCGGGGCCGCACCAGTTCCAGGGGCCGTTCCCGAACAACTTCCCGCAGAACATCCAGCCCCAGCAGCAGCAACCGCCGCAGCCGCAGCGCCCGCAGCAGGCCACCGCGCACGAGGTGTCCTCGCAGCAGCTGATCAAGCGCGCGAAGCGGCCACCGCAGTCGGGCTGGCGCAAGACCGTGCACGCCATGACCGGCGGCCTGGTGAACCTGGGCGAGAGCCCGGCGGACGTGCGGCGGCGCGAGCTGATCGCCCGCATCAACCAGCCGCTGCGCGGGTGCTACAAGATCGCGATGCTGAGCCTCAAGGGCGGCGTCGGCAAGACCACCACGACCACCACGCTCGGCTCGACGTTCTCGTCGCTGCGCGGTGACCGGGTGATCGCCGTGGACGCCAACCCCGACCGCGGCACGCTCGCGCTGAAGGTCCCGCGGGAGACCACCGCGACCGTCCGGCACCTGCTGCGCGACGCGGCCCGCATCACCAAGTACAGCGACGTCCGCGCCTACACCTCGCAGTCGCCCAGCCGCCTGGAGATCCTCGCCTCCGAGCAGGACCCGGCCGTGTCCGAGGCGTTCAGCGACCAGGACTACCTGCGCACGGTCGCGCTGCTCGAGCTCTTCTACAACATCGTCCTCACCGACTGCGGCACCGGCCTGATGCACTCGGCGATGAAGGGCGTGCTGGACCAGGCCGACTCGCTGGTGCTGGTGTCGTCGGGCTCGGTGGACGGCGCCCAGACCTCCGCGGCCACCCTGGACTGGCTGGAGGCCCACGGCTACCGCGACCTGGTCGCCAAGTCCGTCGCCGTGATCAACTCGGTCCGGCCCGGCTCGGGCAAGGTCGACCTGGACAAGCTCGCCGCGCACTTCGCGCAGCGCTGCCGGGCCGTCGTGCGCATCCCGTTCGACGCCCACCTGGAGGAGGGCGCGGAGATCGAGCTGGACAAGCTCGGCCCGGAGACCCGCCTGGCGCTGCTGGAGCTCGCCGCGACCGTCGCCGACGACTTCCCGCACAAGGTCACCTGAGCAGGCACGAAGAGGGGCCTCCCGCGCGGGAGGCCCCTCTTCGACGTGCGGTCACTCCTCGTCCGGACGCTTCTTCTTCGCCTGCTCGCCCAGCTTGCGCAAGAACTCCGGGTCGTCGTCCGGTGCGATCACACGGCGGCTGGGGGCGGAGTCGACCCGATCCGGCCCGAACGCGCGCCACAGCAGCACGGCGATGGTCAGCGCACCGATGAGCGCGAGCACGTAGAGCATGGTCGCCACCTCCTTTGCCACGAGGTTACCCGTGTCACCGAGGTGAACGGACTCAGTGCCGCACCGGTTCGGTCGCCTCGGTGGTCAACTGCGAGAGCAGGGCCTGGACTTCGGACTCCCGGAACCGGCGGTGCCCGCCCGGGGTGCGGATGGAGCCGATCCGGCCGGCGGTCGCCCACCGGGTCACGGTCTTGGGGTCGACGCGGAACAGACTGGCCACCTCGCCCGGCGTGAGCAGCCGTTCCCCCTGGTGTCCCTGCGTGACGGTCACGGTCTTCCTCCCCGATGCCGAACAGACGTACCGGACGCATCGTGGCATCCCGGCCTTCGGGTACTCGAACACTTGGGTGATGGTAAAGAGGTAGTAAGGGACGAAGTGGGCGGTTCGGACATCGGCACCGGTACCCCTACGCTAGGCCCGGTGGACGCACTTGATCGCCAGATCATCGCCGCGCTGCGCGAGAACGGCCGAGCCACCTACGCCGACCTCGGGCGCAAGGTCGGCCTGTCCGCCTCCGCCGTGCACGAGCGGGTCGGCAAACTGGAGGCCACCGGCGTCATCGTCGGCTACCACGCCGTGGTCGACCCGAGCGCGGTCGGCCTGGGGGTGACGGCCCTCATCGGCATCCACCCCACCGACACCGCCGACGACGACGAGCTGGCCGTGGCGCTGGCCGAACTGGTCGAGGTCGAGAGCTGCTACCGGGTCGCGGGCGACGAGTCGTTCATCGTGAAGGTGCGGGTGGCCACCGTGGACGACCTGGAGCGGTCGCTGGGCAGGCTGCGGCGCATCCCGGGCGTGGCGCGCACGCGGACCACGGTGGTGCTGTCCACGCGCTTCGAGGGCCGTCCCAACACCGCGGCCGCCGACGGCGGCGCGTAGCCTGGGTAACCGTGCAACACCTGGGTCGTGATGTGACGCTGTACGTCGGCGCGCGGTTGGGCATGGTCGCCGCGGTCACGGTGGTCCTGGTCCTGCTCAACGTGCCGTTGCTGGTCGCCCTGGCCGTGGGCGTGGTCGTCGCCCTGCCGCTGTCGTTGTTCCTGTTCAAGGGCCTGCGCGTGCGCGTCGCGCGCGGCCTGGAGGAGAAGCAGGCCGTTCGCCGGGCCGAGCGCGAGAAGCTCCGCGCCCAGCTGCGCGGCGAGGGGTAAAACCGGTGGTCTTCGCCGGGCGGGCTCGCTAGGGTTCCGGCGACCGTGACTCGACCTTCGGAGGTGAGACCCATGAACGCTGTTGCGATGTTGGGTGCTCCCCTCGTCGTCACGGTCGGGCGACTGACGTAGGGGTCGCTGGGAGCGCCTTCGACGAGGCATTCCCGAAAGGCGACCACCATGAGCACTTCACGCTTCACCGCGGGCGCCCCCGCGGTGGAGATCATCCGGGTCGGACCGGGCCTGTGGCACGCGCTGGACGACGACCGCGTGGCCGGTCACGGCGAGGCCACCACCCGCCCGGACGGCCGGGTCTCCCTCACCGTCGACGCCTGGCACCGCCCGGTCTTCGACCAGCTCGCCCGCACGATGCTCGCCGACCTCCCCGGCCCGCTGCACACCGTGGTCGACGGCGCCGACCACGAGCTGCTGGCCGCGTGGCAGGCGGCGGGCCTGGCCTTCGGGCGGCGCGAGTGGGACTACGTCCTGCCCACCACCGCCGTCCCCGCTCTCCCTCCGGCCGGCGTCACGCTCCAGCCCTCGGCGCACGAGGTCGTGGCGGTCGAGGGCGGCGAGCGCGTCGGCGAGATCCGGGTGGTCCGGGTGCGCGTGGACCGGATCGACCTGGTCACCGTCGTCCCCACCCACCGCCGCCGCGGCATCGCCCGCGCCCTGGTGACCCACGCCCTGGGCGTGCTGCACCAGGCGGGGGTCGAGCGGGCGTACGCCCGGGTGGACGAGGCCGACCCGGCGGCGACGGCGTTGTTCGAGGGCTTCGGCGACCGGACGACCAGCACCGTGGAGTTGGTGCGCGATGGCCGGTAAGAGCGGTATCGAGGTCGAGGGGGTCGTGGTCGAGTGCCTGCGTGACGCGCGGTTCAAGGTCGAACTGCCGAACGGTCACCACGTGCTCGCCCACATAAGCGGCAAGATCAGGAAGAACTTCATCAAGATCGTGCCGTACGACCGGGTCCTGGTCGAGGTCAGCCCGTACGACCTGACCCGGGGCCGCATCCTGTTCCGCTACCGGACCTAGGGTCCACCGGGTGGTCGGCCGTTCCGCCGGGAACGGCCGACCACTAGACCACCAGGAGGAAGATCCCGCCGAGGTTGGCCAGGACCATCACGACGAGCACGGCGGAGACCCGCCTGCTCTCCCGCAGCCGCAGCCCCAGCGCGAGCACCCCGATCGGCAGCAGCGCCTTGCGGACGCGGGCCACCCGGAGCGCGCCGAACGCCACCCCCAGCGGGGACAGCCCGGCTTCGGCGGCCCCGAGCACGTCGGCCCGCCACTGTTCGAGGTAGCGCGCCCGCGAGTCCCGGGGCAGCAGGGCAGCGGCGCAGGTCACGAGGAGAAGGGCGAGTCGAGTCATCGTGCGGCCTCCGGTCCGGGTTTCGGCAAAGCCCGCTTTGCCGTCGACTTCTTGCGCGCGAGCACCTTGACCGCTTCGCGTGCTCCTTCGCTGGTGAGCACGTACATCCGCCGCCGAGGCCCGCGCCGATCGACGTCGTCGTCCCACGAGGACGTGACCCACCCGGCTCGTTCCAGCCGGTCGAGCAGGGGGTAGACGCTGCCGGAGGGTCGTCCGGTCAGCTTGATGATCTCCAGTCCCCACCGCGGCCGGTCCCCGTCGAGCAGGACGGCGAGCACGTCCACCGTGGCCGCGCCGACGCGTTCCAACGGTTCCACGCGCCTTAGCCTACCTATGTAGATTAGGGTTCCGCTACCCCCTGCCGCTCAACGGTCACCGACCCGGCTACGGCGGGCAGCCACCGCACCGAGCGCACGGCGAGCGCCACCGGCACACCCACCACGGCCACCACCGCGCCGGCGACGAGCACGCTGCTGGTGCCGACGCGCTCGGCCACGGGCCCGGCCAGCGCCATGCCCACGGGTGCAGCGGCCAGACCGACGACGGTGGAGAAACCGGTGGCTCGCGCGACGAGGTCGGCGGGCACGTGCACCAACCGGGCCGTGTCGGTGAACACCGCGTAGAGCGCGGACTGCACCCCGGCGGGGACCGCGGCGGCAGCGAGCACCGGCACCGGCGCACCGGCCGCGAGCAGCACCAACAGCGGAGCCAGGGCCACGGGGATCGTGACAGCGACCCGCAGCGGATACTGCGGCCGCCACCGCAGGGCGAGGGCGCTGCCCAGCAGCGCGCCGACGGCATAGCCGTTGCCGATGAGCGCCCACGCCAGCGGACCGCCCAGGTGTTCGTCGGCGATGATCGGTCCGAGGACCAGGAACGGGGAGATGCAGACACCGTTGATCACGGCGACCTGCACCGTGGTGGCCTGCAACCAGGGGCGGGCGCGGAAGTCCCGCCACCCGTGCCGCAAGGCGTCGAGCAGCGCCGGTCGGGCCGGCAGCGGCTTGTCCGGCACGCGCAGCGTGACCAGCGCGAAGGCGCTGACGGCGAACGTGGCCGCGTCGACCGCGAAGGACACGCCCGCGCCGACGGTGGCCACCAGCGCCGCCGACACCACCGGGCCGACGAGCGTCGCGGCGTGCTGGGACGCGTTCACCAGGGCGTTGGCCTGGCCGCGCCGCGCCTCGGGCACCACGTCGGCGACCAGGCCCGCCGCGGCGGGCGCGAAGAACGCGGTCGCCGCCCCCGCCACCGCCTGCACCACGGCCAAGTGCCACAGGGCCGCGGTCCCGGTGATCAGGAGGAGTGCCGTCAGCGCCTGTGCGGCACAGCGGACGACATCGGCGGCGACCATGACCGCCCGGCGCGAGATGAGGTCACCAGCCAGCCCACCGGCGATCGTGAGCACGACGACCGGCAAGCGACCGGCGAGCAGCACCAGCCCGACCTCGGTCGGCGACGCCCCGAGCCGCAACGCGCCGAACAGCAGCGCGATGGAGATCAGGCCGTCACCGAGGTGGGACGAGGTCCGGGCGATGAAGTAGCGGCGGAACGACGGGTCGCGCAGCAGTGGGGTCACCGCACGAAAGTGCCGGCGCGCACCGACAATTCGAGCGTCTGAGCGCCGTCAGCGGTCGAACAGGTCTGCCGCCTCGTCGGCCAGGCGCCCGATCACGTCCGCCAGCTCCAGGTCCGCCCGCCAGTGCGCCGGGATCGAGTCCTCGCCGTCGCGGGTGCCGAGCAGGTTGCCGCAGATCGCGCCGGTCGAGTCGCTGTCGCCGGAGTGGTTGACCGCGAGCAGCAGGCCGTCCGCCAGGGACCGGGCCGTCAGTGCCGTCAGCAGGCCGATCGCCAGGGCCTCCTCGCCGACCCAGCCGCCGCCCAGGGCCGTCTCGATCAGTTCCGGGGTCGGGCGCACCCCGCGTTCGCCCAGCTCCACGGCCAGGTCGAGCAGGGCCAGTTGTTCCTCGTGACCCTCCCACCGGGCCAGCTCGTCGCGCGCCACCTCCACCGCCTCCGGCAGGGTCGCACCCAGGCGCAGTCGCTGCACCAGGACCGCGAGCACTCCCGCCGACAGGTAGCCGCTGGGGTGGCCGTGGGTGAGCGCGCCGGTCGCCGTGGCCAGGGTGAACACCTCGCGCACGTCGTCGGACCACCAGCCGACCGGGGCCGCGCGCATCACCGCGCCGCAGCCCTTCGAGTCGTTGATCGGCGACTCGACCGTGCCCAGCCGGCCCGACCGCAGCGCCGTCAGGCACGTGTTGCCGGGTGCGCGCAGGTCGTGCAGGGCGGGGACGTCCAGCAGCCACCCGTCGTGCGCCACCTCCGGACCGCCCTGGGTGCGCAGCCACCGCTCGTACGCGAGGTGCACCTCGTGCACGGGATCGCTGCCCCGCCTCCGCGCCAGGACCAGGCCCTCGAGGGTGAACAGGGTCATCTGGGTGTCGTCCGTGATCGCGCCCAGCCGTCCGTAGGCGGGCGCGTAGTCGGTCAGGCCCGACGGACCGAACCGGCCGCGGACGCGGTCGATCCGGTCGAACTCGATCGCGGCGCCCAGGGCGTCGCCCACACCGCCGGCGAGCAGGCAGGCCCGCAGCGTCCGGCTCCCACGTGAGGTCACGGCGCAGAAGTTATCGTGCCGGCGTGACCACTTCCGTAGACCGATGCAGCTCCCGTACCCGGGAATGGGTGTGCGAGGCCGTCTCGATCATCGAGGCCGACGCCAACCGCAGCGCCGACACGCACCTGCTGCACTTCCCCCTTCCACTCGAATGGGGCATCGACCTCTACCTCAAGGACGAGTCGACCCACCCCACCGGCTCGCTCAAGCACCGCCTCGCCCGGTCGCTGTTCCTCTACGCCATCTGCAACGGCTGGGTCGTCGGCGGCACCCCGGTCATCGAGGCGTCCTCCGGGTCCACGGCCGTGTCCGAGGCGTACTTCGCACGCCTGCTCGGGCTGCCGTTCATCGCCGTCATGCCCCGCTCCACCAGCAAGGAGAAGGTGGCGCTGATCGAGCGGCAGGGCGGCCAGTGCCACTTCGTGGACGAGCCCGGCGCCATCTACGACGAGTCCCGCCGGCTCGCGGCCGAACTGGGCGGGCACTTCATGGACCAGTTCACCCACGCCGAACGGGCCACGGACTGGCGCGGCAACAACAACATCGCCGAGTCGATCTTCCAGCAGATGTCCCTGGAGGCCGCGCCCGAACCCGAGTGGGTCGTGGTCGGCGCGGGCACCGGCGGCACCAGCGCCACCATCGGCCGGTACATCCACTACAAGAAGCTGCGCACCCGGCTGGCCGTCGTGGACCCCGAGCACTCGGTGTTCTTCGACGCCTGGCGCGACAGCGACCCCGCCCTGGTCGGCTGCCGCGGGTCGCGCATCGAGGGCATCGGCCGGCCGCGGGTCGAGCCGTCGTTCGTCGGCCAGGTCATCGACCGGATGGTCAAGGTGCCCGACGCGGCGTCCATCGCGACCATCCGGCACGTCGAGGAGGTCCTCGGGCGGCGGGTCGGCGGGTCGACCGGCACGAACCTGTGGGGCGCGTTCCAGCTCATCGCCGAGATGCGCGCCTCGCGCCTGCGCGGCAGCGTGGTCACCCTGCTGTGCGACGGCGGCGAGCGGTACGCCAACACCTACTACGACGACGAGTGGGTCGCGGCCCAGGGCCTGGACCTGGCCCCGCACCTGGCGACGCTGACCCGGTTCCGCTCGACCGGGACGTGGTCGGTCTAGGCGGTGGGGGAAAAGTTGGCCCCGCGGGGAACGCGGGCCGGGCGCCGTGCGTCGCAGCGTGGATCGGCAAGTCGGGAAGGGGTTCACCGTGGGCATGTGGCGGACCGCTGAGGTGATGGCGGCCGAGGAGGTGCTGGCCCGCTCCGTCGCCGCCGCCGACCAGGCGATGCGCGAGGCCGCGAAGCTGCGCTACCCGGCCCGCGAACCCTCGGCGGAGGACGTGCGGAGGGTCATGGCCTTCGCCAAGTCGAACGAGGCGTCACCGGAGCTCCAGGCGCTGCAACGCCGCATCGCCGGCGGCCACCTGAGCTGGCGCCAGGTCCTCATGGGCGAGGCGGCGCACGACCGGGGCGTGCGGGCGGCCCTGGAAGCCGACCGCGAACGCCTGTCCGCCCTGTGCCGGGGCGAGGAGGTCCGGGTCGAACCCCCCAAGCCCCGGCCGCGCGACGACGACGAACTCCCCGGCTCGTTCACCGAGGACGCCTGGTAGCGCCCGGGAGACCGGCTCAGTCCAGCACGAGCGTGATCGTCGTGATCACGCCCCACGCGAGCATCGCCAGGCCGGTGGTCTGGAGGACCGGGATCAGGTCGCGGCCCTTCGCGCCCTTCGCCACCCGCCGTGCGCCCAGGAAGACCACGGGCAGGGCGAGCAGGCCCAGCAGGGCGAGCGGGACGCGCAGGCCGATGGCCAGCGTGATCACGAACGGGATGGCGACCAGGGCCAGGTAGAGGCGGCGGGAGTCCTTGTCGCCCAGGGTGGTCGCCAGCGTGCGCTTGCCCGCCTGGAGGTCGGTCGGGATGTCGCGGAGGCTGTTCGCGATCATCACACCGGTCGAGAACGAGCCCATCGCGACCGCGCCGCCGATGCCGATCCCGGTGATCTCCCCGGTCTGCACGTACAGGGTGCCCAGCACCGCCGCGGGGCCGAAGAACAGGAAGACGGCCAGCTCGCCGAGCCCCGAGTACCCGTACGGCTTGCGCCCGCCGGTGTAGAACCACGCCGCCGCGATGCACACCGCGCCGAACGCGACCATCCACCACCGGCCGCTGAGCACGACCAGCACCAGACCCGCAACGGCGGCGACGCCGAGCGCCGCGAACGCCGCCGTGCGCACCGATCCGGGATTCGCGGCACCGGAGCCGACCAGGCGGAACGGCCCGACCCGGTGGGCGTCGGTGCCGCGGATGCCGTCGGAGTAGTCGTTCGCGTAGTTCACGCCGATCTGCAGGGCGACGGCGACGACCAGGGCGAGCACCGCGAACGTCGGGTCGAACCCGTCGATGTGGTGCGCTGCGCCCGCGCCCACCAGGACGGGCGCGATGGAGTTCGGCAGGGTGCGGGGACGGGTCCCCGAGATCCACTGGGCGACTGTGGCCATGCCGCCCATCCTCCGTGATGGATCCAGGGGACCCGTTGCCGGGTCAGCGGGTCGTCAGCAGGTTGTGGCGCCGGACACGCCCGAGACGTACGCCTTGGCGACGTACTTGCCCGACGCGATCCGGTACCAGATGCTCGACGTGCCCTGCGAGCCCGTGACCGACTGGCCGGTCACCTGGCACTCGACGCGCACCATCGCGTAGTTCGCGGCCAAGCCGACCTGGGTCGCGGTGGACGTGGCGCCGCTGCGGACGTTGAGCGGGTCGCCCGCGGTGCGCACGTAGCCCGCCGGGCCGGAGCCGGTCCACTGGTAGGTGACGGTGACCCAGGAGTTGTCCGCGAGCTGGAGGCCGTCCCAGAAGGTGCCGTCGGCCAGGTCGATGCCCGCCGGGTTGGCGACGGTGCGGCCGAACTGGTCCTTGCCGCCGTTGTAGCCGTCCTGGTACGCGGCCTGGGCCTCGGGCTTGCCCTGCGGCAGGTCCTTCCACATCTCGCGGGTGCTCGACGGGTTCCAGTAGTCGTCCTTGGTGTTCCACGGGCCGACGTCCCACACCGGGGCCCACTCGCAGCGGCCGTTGGACGCGCACACGCGGACGCTGTAGGTGCCCGAGTTGTTCGCGGCCAGGCCCCGGCGGGAGGGCAGGGCGACGAAGTGGTCGCGGGATTTGATCACGTGGCCGTTCGCGGTGGTGCCGCCGACCAGGCCCTCGCGGGTGGCGTAGATCCGGTAGGACAGGCCCGCCGCCTGCGTGGTGAAGGTCTTCGTCGTGGACGCCGTGAGGGTCAGCTCGCGGACCTCCGGGCTCTGCTTCTCGGCGGTGAGGGCCAGGCGGACCTGGACGGTGGTCGTGGCGGTCGGCAGGACGGCGGGGGCGTCCGGCCGGGCCTCGACCCACTCGGTCCACTGGTCGTCCCCGACCGCGCCGCGCACGTCCACCGCGACCTCGGCGCCGTTGGGCACCGTGCTTCTGACCGCGGCGGCGACGGTGTTGGCGGGTGTGTCGAGCTGGTGGGGTGCGAGCTGGAGGAACCCGGTGCGCACGGCGGCCCGCGCGCTGGCCGGGGTGGGCGCGGCGCGGTCGAGCCGGACCGTGCCGCCGTCCGAGGTGACACCGCTGTCGTCATCGTCCACAATGGACAGGTCGGCCCGCCACGACGCCCCGGTCGCGGGTGCGCCCGTCGCGGTGGGTGCTCCGGCCAGGCCCGCGGTCAGCACGGCGGTCATGGTCGTCACGGCGAGTGGTAACAGGTAGCGCCTCGTCATCGCAGCACTCCTCGCCCGGACAGGTGGAGCGGAGGGACCGCTACAGGGGCCACCCGTCACGGTTCTGGAGCTGAGCCAAGCGCGTGCCGGTGTTAGTTGTCAACCAACAAGAAGATTGCCGTGGGAAAAACTCACCCGAACGAGCGAGCGACCACGGCGCGGGCGACCGCTGCGCGATCGACCTTCCCAGGTCCCCGGGTCGGCAGTTCCGCGAGGAAGACGACCCGCTTCGGCATGGCGAACCGGCCGACGCGGTCGTGCACCGCTTGGCGCAACGCGTCCGGGTCGGGCGGGGCGTCGGGGTCCTCGGCGACGACGGCGGCCACCACCGCCTGCCCCCACTCGGGGTCCGGCACCCCCACCACGCACACCTCGTGCACCCCGGGCTGCCCGGCGAGCACCCGTTCGACCTCGTGGGGTGACACGTTCTCCCCACCGCTGATGATCACGTCGTCGGCCCGCCCGATGATCTCCAACGTGCCGCCGGCGGTGATCCGCCCGAGGTCCCCGGTGGTGAACCACTCGCCGAAGGGTTCCCCGCCCTGGTAGCCGAGGGCGAGGGTCGGTCCGGCGATCTCGACGCGCTGGTCCACGAGCCGGACCCGGACGCCGTCGAGCGGGTGGCCGTCGTAGACGCAGCCGCCGGCCGTCTCGCTCATGCCGTAGGTGGTGACGACGTTGACGCCGGCCCGGCGGGCGCGGTCCAGCAGCGAGGGCGGCGTGGCGGCGCCGCCGATGAGGACGGCGTCGAACTCCCGGATGGCCGCCAGCCCGGGGCCTTCGGTGGCGACCAGGCGGGCGAGCTGGGTGGGGACGAGGGCCGTGTAGTGCGGGCCGGGGGTGGCCAGGAGCGGCCGGGCGGCGGCGGCGAACCCGGACGCGCGGAAGCCCGCCGCGAGGTCCATCACGCCGGGCTCCCGTCCCGCGACGATCGAGCGGACCAGCACCTGGACGCCCGCGATGTGCGTGGTCGGCAGGGCGAGCAACCACGTCCCGGGGCCGCCGAGGCGTGCGTGGGTGAGCTCGGCCGACGCGACGAGCGCCTCAGCCGACAGCAACACGACCTTGGCGGCCCCGGTGGAGCCCGAGGTGCTCACCGCCAACGCCGCCCGCCGCTCCCACCCGACGAGCCGCCCCAACTCCCGCCCCCCGGGCAGCCCGGCCACCACCACCCGCCCACCCGAGCCCCCCGAACCCCCCGCGGCCGCTGCCGAGCCACCCGAGACCGCCGGGTCGGCCGGGATCGCCGGGTCGCCCGAGACCGCCGGGCCGCCCGAGACCGCCAGGCCGCCCGAGACCGCCGGGCCGGCCGGGCCGCCCGGGACCGCCGGGCCGGCCGAGCCGCCGGAGACCGCCGAGCCGCCGGAGACCGCCGAGCCGCCGGAGACCGCCGAGCCGCCGGAGACCGCCGAGCCGCCGGAGACCGCCGAGCCGCCGGAGACCGCCGAGCCAGCCGGGCCGCCCGAGATCGCCGGGCCGCCCGAGACCGCCGAGCCGGCTGGGCCGCCCGGGACCGCCGAGCCGGCTGGGCCGCCCGGGACCGCCGGGCCGGCCGAGTCGCCTGGGATCGCCGGGCCGCCCAAGCCGCTCGAGCCGGCCGGGTGGTCGGTTGCCGGTCGGCCCGGGGCGGGGCTGGGAAGCGCCGGTGCGAGGGCTTCGCGGAGGGTGTCCAGCATCGGCGCGGCCGGGGGTGGCGTTGCCGGGGTCGGTCCGGTCGGGGTCGGCGCGTCAGCGTGCGGGGTGGCGGGAGGCGGGGTGGCGGGGGTCGGTGTGGCAGGGGTCGGTGGGGTGGGTGGCGTGGCGGGAGGCGGGGGCGTGGTCATGGGTGGGTCAGTAGTAGTAGGGGTAGGCGGACCAGTCCGGGGTGCGTTTTTCCAGGAACGCGTCGCGGCCCTCGACTGCCTCGTCGGTCATGTACGCCAAGCGGGTTGTTTCGCCGGCGAACAACTGCTGGCCCACCAGGCCGTCGTCGATGAGGTTGAAGGCGTACTTCAGCATCCGCTGGGCGGTCGGGGATTTGCCGTTGATCTCCTTCGCCCATTCCAGGGCGGTGTTCTCCAACTCCGCGTGCGGCACGACCGCGTTCACCGCGCCCATCGCGTGCATTTCCGCCGCCGAATACGTCCGGCCCAGGAAGAAGATCTCGCGCGCGAACTTCTGGCCCACCTGACGTGCCAGGTACGCCGAGCCGTAACCGCCGTCGAAACTGCCGACGTCGGCGTCGGTCTGCTTGAAGCGCGCGTGCTCCTCGCTGGCCAGCGTCAGGTCGCACACCACGTGCAGGCTGTGCCCGCCCCCGGCCGCCCAGCCCGGCACGACCGCGATCACGACCTTCGGCATGAACCGGATCAGCCGCTGGCACTCCAGGATGTGCAGCCTGCCCGCGCGTGCGGGGTCGACGGTGTCGGCCGTCTCACCCGACGCGTACTGGTAGCCGCTGCGCCCGCGGATGCGCTGGTCACCGCCCGAGCAGAAGGCCCACCCCCCGTCGCGCGGCGAGGGGCCGTTGCCCGTGAGCAGGACGCAGCCCACGTCCGAGCTCATCCGGGCGTGGTCCAGCGCGCGGTACAGCTCGTCGACCGTGTGCGGGCGGAACGCGTTGCGCACCTCGGGGCGGTCGAACGCGATGCGCACCGTTCCCTGGTCCACCGCGCGGTGGTAGGTGATGTCGGTGAAGTCGAAGCCTTCGACCGGCTTCCAGCGGGTCGGGTCGAAGATCTCGGAAACGTCCTGGTCTGCCACGCGGAGGACAATATGCCCGCGCGGAAGCCGGGAGCGGCCCAGGTTGGTGGGTGGGGACTGCGGCGTGTCGGTCCGGTGCGGTGCTCATGAGTCCATTGTTCGAACACCTGTTCGATTCGGCAAGGGGAATCACCTGATCGAGCGGTGGGCGACAATGTGCAGGTGAATCCGTCCACCGCGCAGGCCCGGGTGCTCGTCGACGAGCTGATCCGCAACGACGTCCGGCACGTCGTGCTGAGCCCCGGCTCCCGCAACGCGCCGCTCTCCATCGCCCTCGCCGAGGCCGCCGCGGAGCGACGGATCACCCTGCACGTCCGCATCGACGAGCGCAGCGCGGGCTTCCTCGCCCTGGGCCTGGCCAAGGGCAGCGGCCAGGTCACCGCCGTGACCTGCACGTCCGGCACCGCCGTGGCCAACCTCCACCCGGCGGTCCTGGAGGCGAAGCACGCGAACGTCCCGGTCATCGCCCTCACGGCCGACCGCCCGGTCGAGCTCTACCGCACCGGCGCCAGCCAGACCGTCGACCAGCACGGCATCCTCGGCGTGGACACCCTCCAGTTCCCCATCGCCGAACGCCGCACGGGCCAGAACGGCCTGTGGCGCTCCCTGGTCTGCCGCGCCGTCGCCACCGCCCGCGAGACCGGCCCGGTCCACCTCAACGTCCCCTTCCGCGAGCCCCTGGTCCCGGACGGGGAGGACGACTGGCCCGAACCCCTCGACGGCCGCCCGTTCGACATGCCCTGGACCCGCGCCGACCCGCGCACCACGACCTCGGTCCACGCCGCCGACCACCTCGGCCCGCGCACCCTGGTGGTCGTCGGCGACACCGACCACGACCTCGACGACCTGGCCGAACGCGCCGGCTGGCCGGTCGTGGCGGAACCCACCGGGACCAGCCACCAGGCGCTCCGCCACGGCTCCCTGATCCTCAACGCCGGCGCCCTGCCCCCCGAACTCACCCCGGACGCCCTGGTCGTCGTCGGCCGCCCCACCCTGTCCCGGGGCGTGATGCGCCTGCTCGCCGCCACCCCCACCGTGCACGTCCTGTCCGACACCCCGGACTGGCCGGACCCCCAGTTCGCCGCCACCCACACCTCCACGGACCTGGTCCTGGGCGAGCACGAGGTGGACCACACCTGGCAGGCCGCCTGGCGCCACGCCGACAAGGCCGCCGCCGCGGCCGTGGACGAACTGCTCGGCAACGAACCCTGGCCCACCGGCCTCCACGTGGCCCGCGACCTCCTGGACGCCCTCCCGCCGCACACCCACCTGTTCCTCGGCTCGTCCAACCCGGTCCGCGACGTCGACCTGGTCGCCACGCCCCGCCCGGACGTCCGCGTGCACGCCAACCGCGGTGTCGCAGGCATCGACGGGAGCGTCTCCACCGCCGCCGGACTCGCGCTCACGGCGGGCCCGACCTTCGCCCTCATCGGCGACCTGACGTTCCTGCACGACACCAACGGCCTCCTGATCGGCCCCGGCGAACCCCGCCCCGACCTGACCGTGGTCGTCCTCAACGACGACGGCGGCGGCATCTTCACCCTGCTCGAACAGGGCGCGCCCAAGCACGCGGCCACCTTCGAACGGGTCTTCGGCACACCGCACGGCGCCGACCTGGCCCACCTGTGCGCGGCGCACGGCGTCCCGCACACCCGCGTGGACACCGCCGACCAATTGAGACAAGCGCTGACCACGCCCGAGGGAATGCGCGTGGTGGAAATCCGGGCGAAACGCACGGAATTGCGTGCTCTGCATGCCCGCCTGAAGGCCGCCGTGTCAACCGCATTTCATTAGCCAGGAACCTACGGACGGGGGTACAAGAGCCCTTGCCGGAAAGCTAGCTTCGCCCGCATGTCCCTCAGAGCGAAGCTCACGCTAGGCACCGCCACCGCGGCTTCACTGCTGCTGTTCGCCGGGACCGCGTCCGCCGCGGAACCCGGCGCGCCGGGCATCGGCGACCCGTACTACCCGAATGCGGGCAACGGCGGGTACGACGTCTCCCACTACGACATCCGGCTCAACTACCAGCCGGCCACCGACAACCTCTCGGGCACGACGACCATCCTCGCCAAGACCACCCAGGACCTGAGCCGGTTCAACCTGGACTTCCTGCTCAAGGTCAGCTCGATCCGGGTGAACAACCGCGTCGCCGGCTTCACGCAGGCGGGCGGCGAGCTGGTCGTCGACCCGAAGCAGAACCTCCGCAAGGGCAGCGACGTGACCATCGTCGTCACGTACTCCGACGTGCCCTCCAACTACGACGTCGACGGCTACAAGTCGTGGAAGCGCACCCCGGACGGCGCGCTGGCCATCGACGAGCCGGACATCGCGCAGTGGTGGTTCCCGAACAACAACCACCCGACCGACAAGGCGACCTACGACGTGTCGGTGGCCGTGCCGGACGGCGTCGAGGTCATCTCGAACGGGACGTTCAACGGCACCGCCAAGCAGATCAACGGCTGGACCCGGTGGCGCTGGAGGAGCGCGAAGCCGCAGGCCAGCTACCTGGCGTTCCTCGCGATCGGCCAGTTCGAGGTGCGCCAGTCCACCGCGCCCAACGGCCAGCCCGTGGTCAACGCGTACTCGCTGAACCTGGGCGAGAACGACCTGCCCGCGAAGGCCAGCGTCGAGCGCACGCCGGAGATCACCGAGTTCCTGGAGGAGAACTTCGGCCCGTACCCGTTCGAGGCGCAGGGCGGCGTGGTCGCCCCGGGCATCGGGTTCGCGCTGGAGAACCAGACCCGGTCCACCTACGACCCGGGCTTCTTCCGCCGGGGCGCGAACACCTACGTCGTGGCGCACGAGGTCGCGCACCAGTGGTACGGCGACTCGGTGTCGGTGCACCGCTGGCGGGACATCTGGCTGAACGAGGGCTTCGCCAGCTACGCCGAGTTCCTGTGGTCGGAGCACGTGGGCGAGGGCACGGCGCAGGAGAACGCCCAGTACCTCTACGACCTGTACCCGGCCGACAGCGACTTCTGGCAGGTCCTGCCCGGTGACCCGGGCACGGCGGACCTGTTCCACGGCGCCGTCTACGACCGTGGTGCGCTGACCCTGCACGCGCTGCGCGTGGCCGTGGGTGAC
Source organism: Saccharothrix variisporea (assembly GCF_003634995.1). Classification (GTDB taxonomy): domain Bacteria; phylum Actinomycetota; class Actinomycetes; order Mycobacteriales; family Pseudonocardiaceae; genus Actinosynnema; species Actinosynnema variisporeum. Next base: position 5,741,975 of record NZ_RBXR01000001.1, read on the forward strand.
GACGCGTTCTTCACGATCCTGAAGCGCTGGGCGCAGGAGAAGAAGTACAGCGACGCCACGATCGAGGAGTTCATCGCGCTGGCCGAGTCGGTGTCCGGCCAGCAGCTGGACGAGCTGTTCCAGACCTGGCTGTTCACCCCGGGCAAGCCGGCGGCGGCGCCGGGCGCGGCCACGTTCGCCACGCGGGCCGCGGTGGCGGAGCCGAAGTCGTTCCAGAAGATCCGCGAGACGCACGAGCTGCTGGACGCGCACCAGCACTGAGTGCCTGAACACGGGAGCGGCCCCCACCTCGACGTGAGGCGGGGGCCGTTTTCCGGTCAGTTCCGGCCGATCCCGTCCACGACCTCGGTGGTGATGGAGCTGTAGCCGGTCACCGTGCCGGGCGCGATCCACGAGTAGTGGGGCCGCGGGCCGGCGACCGTGCGCTCGCCGATGAACTCGCCGGTGGCCGGGTCCACGATCAGGTCGCGGCGCTCGTTCTCGTCCTCGATGCCGATGGCGACACCCGTGCGGCCGTCGAGCGTGACCGCCGACTCGTAGACCTTGACGCCGTCCAGCAGGGCCAGCGCCCGGTACCAGCCGGCTCGCAGGTCGGCGGGCATCAGGCCGGAGCGGAGGATCTCCACGCCCCAGTGGAACATCACGGCCGGCGTCGAGCCGCGGTGGGCGGTGGCGCCGCGCAGGTAGTCCACGATCGCCCGGGGGTCGCGCGGCAGGGCTTCGTAGAAGGCGGGGTTGTCCCAGTCGGTCGGGTCGCCGCACACCTTGGCGGGCTGGGCGTCGGGGAAGAAGTTGCCGCACTTGCCGCGCCGCTCACCGGTGTCGGTGTCGGTGGCCTGCGGCTCCTGCGCCTCGGACTGCGGGACCGAGCCGCCGAGCCACTTCACACCGGGCAGCCAGGACCGCCGCTCCAGCCAGTCCTGGGACTGGTCCTGCGGGATCCACTTCTCGTAGGCGACTTCCTTGAGCCACGTGTAGCCGCGCACGGTCTGGTCGGGCGCGTCGACGGGCACGCCCATCGTCACGCCCCGCTGGTACCAGGCGTGTTCGCGGATGAACCGGTACTGGCCGGGGGCGAGCTGCGGGTCGACGGTCTTGATGGCGTCGGCGGCGTTGTTCAGGACCTCCTGCGCGGACAACAGCTGCACGGCGGGGGCGGAGGAGGCGCTGGTGTCGCCGGTGAGGGCGCTGTCGGTGCTGGTGGGCGGGGCCTGCCGGGTCACCACCAGCGTGGTGACCAGGACGGCTGCGGCGGCAGCAGCGACCGGCGCGGCCCAGCGGAGGCGGCGCAGGGCGGTGCGGGACGGGGCGGTCCGGCCTGGGGTGGTGAGGGATTCCTGGGCGGCTGCGGCCAGGACTCGGGCGCGGACGTCGTCCAGGGGCGTCGTGGCGTGGCGGGCCTGGTGGTTGATCTGGTCGAGCACGTCGTCGAGGTCGCTCATCAGCGGTCCTTGTCGGTGAGCAGGGCTTGGAGGCGGGCGCGGGTGCGGTGCAGCCGGGAGCGGACGGTGCTGGCGGGTTCGCCCAGGGCCGCCGCGACCTCGGCGGGCGTGAGGCCGGCCCAGGAGGTCAGCAGCAGCGCGTCCCGGTCTTCGTCGCGCAGGTCGTGGAGGGCGGCGGCGACGGCCTTGGAGGCTCGTTCGGCGTCCACCCGGTCGGCGACGAACGCACCGTGGTCGGGTTCGGGGCGGCCGACGGACCGCAGGCCCGCCCGGTGGCCGCGGGTCTCGCGCCGGACGTGCTCGCGGACCAGGTTGGTGGCGATCCCGTACAGCCAGCCCTTGACCGGGGCCCGGTCCGGGTCGTAGGAGTGCCTGCGGCGCAGCGCCACCAGGAACGTCTCGGCCACCAGGTCGTCGGCCGCGGACTCGCCGACCCGGCCCGCGAGGTAGCCGCGCAGCTGCCGCGCGTGCGCGTCGAACAGCTCGGCGAACGCGGCGGTCGCGTCGGGACCGCGCAGGTCCGGCGGTTTCTCCAGTGCAGTGGTCACACACCGGTTGACCGGAGCGCCCTCCGGCGTCCCGGTGACGTGGGTCACATGCCTTCGAGGGCTTCGCGGAAGGGCAGCATCTTGGCGTGCGCCTCGCGGACCTCGGAGTCCGGGTCGGACTCGGCGACCAGCCCGCAGCCGGCGAACAACCGCGCGGTCGAGCCCTCGACCTGGGCGCAGCGCAGCGCGATGCCCAGCTCGCCGTCCCCGTTGCCGTCGATCCAGCCCACGGGACCGGCGTAGCGGCCCCGGTCCATGCCCTCGAGCTCCTCGATCACCGCGATGGCGTCCGCGCGGGGTGTGCCGCCCACGGCTGCGGTGGGGTGCAGGGCCTCGCCGAGCCGCAGCAGGGACGGCGAGTCGTTCAGGGTGCCGATGACGTCGCTGGACAGGTGCGACACGTTCGGCAGGCGCAGCACGGACGGTCCCTCGACCGACATGGTGGCGCAGAACGGCCGCAGCGTGTCGGCCAGCGAGGCCACCGCGTACTCGTGCTCCTCGCGGTTCTTGCCCGACGACAGCAGCGCGGCCTCCAGCTCGTCGTCGGACATGCCGTCGTGCGGCCACGTGGTGCCCGCGAGCACCCGCGAGTCGACCACCTGCCCGGACCGGCGCAGCAGCAGCTCGGGGGTGGCCCCGACCAGGCCGTCCACCGCGTACACCCAGCACTCGGGGTAGCGCCGGGCCAGGCCCTGGAGGACGAACCGGTGGTCGATGGGCGCGTCGGCGACCGCCAGCAGGTCGTGCGCCAGGACGACCTTGCCCAGCTCACCGGCCCGCATCCGGGCCACGGCCGCCCGCACGGCCTCCCGGTACGCCGTCACGGACAGCTCGCCGTCCGCGTAGCGCACGGTCGACGGCCGGGTGACCGGCTGCACGGGGTGCGGCTCGCTCTCGCCGACCGTGGTGAGCCACGTCTCACCGCCGCGGCGGCCGACGACGACCTCCGGCACGACCAGCACGGACCGTCCCGGCCGGTCGGCGAACGCCATGCTCACGAACGCGACCGGTCCCGAGCCCGGCACGCCCAGCTCGTCCTCGACGTCCAGGGACGCGGTGAAGTCGCGCCACCAGGCGTCGGCGGCGGCGAAGCGGTCCGGCCCGGACACCTCCACGCGGGCCGCCTCACCCCACCCGACCAGGCCTGATCCGTCCCGCACCCACGCCAGGGCACCGGTCGGCGCGGGCAGCCTGCCCAGCAGTCCACCGGCCGTGACGCGCCTGGTGTGGACGCGCAACCGCTGTCGGGTCCGTGAGGCGGGAGCTGAGGTCACGGCGTCGAGGGTATGGACTCATCGCTGAGATTCCGCGTCCGGCCAGCCCTAGACTCCTCAGTTGTGGTGGACAACGCAGTGCGGACCGGTCGTCGGCGGAAGGTGAAGCTGCTGGTGGGTCGGGCACTGCTGGTCCTGGGCGGACTGGTGACGCTGATCGGCCTGACCCTGCTGGGCGCGTGCGTGCGCGACGACCTGGCCATCGAGAAGCGCCTGGGCAAGGCGACCGCCGAGGTGGTGTCGGTCTCGTTCCAGCGCACGGTGGTGCGGTTCGCGACCCCGGACGGCAAGGTCTACAGCCCCTCGCAGGGCGTGCTGTACCCGGACGGGCTGGAGCCGGGGCAGTTGGTCCGCATCGAGTACGACACCGCCGACCCCGAGGTCGCGCGGGTGGCCGAGCGCACCTGGACCCTGGCGATCCTGCCCATCTCGACGTTCCTGCTCGGCGTGTGGGCCGTCCTGCTGCCGCTGTTCTGGTGGGTGCGCCGCCGCTTGTGACACTTGTTCCCGAAATCCGTCTCCAGGTGTAACATCGGTCGCATGGACCTGGAGGCGGAGTTCGAGCGCGCCGTCAGCGGTGAGCAGCGCGTCGAGCCGCGGGACTGGATGCCCGACGGCTACCGCAAGACCCTGATCCGGCAGATCGCGCAGCACGCGCACTCCGAGATCATCGGCATGCAGCCCGAGGGCAACTGGATCAGCCGCGCGCCCTCGCTGCGCCGCAAGGCGATCCTGCTGGCCAAGGTCCAGGACGAGGCGGGCCACGGGCTCTACCTGTACGCGGCCACCGAGACGCTCGGCGCGGACCGCGGCGAGCTGACCGAGAACCTGATCAACGGCCGCCAGAAGTACTCGTCGATCTTCAACTACCCCACGCTGTCCTACGCCGACGTCGGCACCATCGGCTGGCTCGTGGACGGCGCGGCAATCTGCAACCAGGTGCCGCTGTGCCGCACCTCCTACGGCCCGTACGCGCGCGCCATGATCCGCATCTGCAAGGAGGAGTCCTTCCACCAGCGGCAGGGCTACGAGCTGCTGATGACCATGATGAGCGGCACGGACGCCCAGCGCGCGATGGTGCAGGAGTCGGTGAACCGGTTCTGGTGGCCGTCGCTGATGATGTTCGGCCCGCCGGACTCGGAGAGCTCCAACACCGAGCAGTCGATGAAGTGGCGCATCAAGCGCAACACCAACGACGAGCTGCGGCAGAAGTTCGTGGACATGACCGTGCCGCAGGCGGAGAAGCTCGGCGTGACCCTGCCCGACCCGGACTTGAAGTGGAACGAAGAGCGCGGGCACTACGACTTCGGCCAGCCCGACTGGGACGAGTTCTGGCAGGTCGTGGGCGGCAACGGACCGACCAACGCGCAGCGCATCGCGCACCGGCGCAAGGCGCACGAAGACGGGGAGTGGGTGCGCGCCGCCGCCGCTGCGCACGCCTCTCGTCGCGCACGTCAGGAGGGTGTGGCATGAGTTCGTCGTGGCCGCTGTGGGAGGTGTTCGTGCGGGGCAAGCGCGGGCTCAACCACGTGCACGTGGGGTCCCTGCACGCGCCGGACGCGGAGATGGCGCTGCGCAACGCCCGTGACGTCTACACGCGGCGCAACGAGGGCGTGTCCATCTGGGTCGTGCCGGCCGCCGCCATCACGGCGTCCTCGCCGGACGAGAAGGACCCGTTCTTCGCGCCCAGCGGCGACAAGGTGTACCGGCACCCGACGTTCTACTCGATCCCCGAGGACGTGCCGCACCTATGAGCTTCGACAACGCGTACGAGTCGCTCATCGACCACGAGGACACACACTGGGCGTTCGGGACCGGGTTCTCGGAGGCCCTGCCCGGTGTCGATCGGGCGGTCCCGGCTGGTGTGGACACTGCCGACCTGTTCGCCTACTGCCTGATGCTCGGCGACGACGCCCTGGTGCTGTCCCAGCGACTCGCCGAGTGGTGCTCCCGCGCGCCCGAGCTCGAAGAGGACGTGGCGCTGGCCAACATCGCGCTCGACCTGCTCGGCCAGGCCCGCCTGCTGCTCACCCGCGCCGGCGAAGTCGAGGGGCGGGGGCGGGACGAGGACGCGCTGGCGTACCTGCGCGACGAGCGGGACTTCCGCAACGTCCACCTCGCCGAGATCGAGTGCGGGCCGTTCGCGGGCGGCGACTTCGCCACGACGATGGCGCGGCTGCTGGTGTTCTCGTCGTGGAAGATCGCGCAGTACTCGGCGCTCGTGGGCTTTGCCGACCCCGTGGTGGCCGCCGTGGCCGCGAAGGGGCTGAAGGAGCTGGCCTACCACCGCGACCACGCGGCGCAGTGGGTGGTGCGGCTGGGCGACGGGACCGAGGAGTCGCATCGGCGCATGCAGGCCGGGCTGGAGCGGGTGTGGCCGTTCGTGGAGGAGCTGTTCACCGCGCACCCCGTGGAGCAGCGGTTGGGGCTGGACCCCGCCGCGTACCGGGCCGAGGTCGACTCGGTGATCGACACCGTGCTGGCGGCGGCGGGGTTGGACAGGCCGGCTTCCGTACCTGCCGCGCGCGTCAACGGCCGGGCCGGGCGCGACGGCGTGCACACCGAGGCCATGGGCTACCTGCTGGCGGAGATGCAGCACCTGCACCGGTCCCTGCCGGGGGCGACGTGGTGACCGCGCTGGACGTGGCGTCGGCGGTCCGGGACCCGGAGCTGCCCGTGCTGACACTGGCCGACCTGGGCGTGCTGCGGTCGGTCGAGGAGGAGGACGGGCGGGTCCTGGTGACCATCACGCCCACCTACTCCGGGTGCCCGGCGGTCGAGGAGATGGGCGCGGACCTCAAGCGGTCGCTGCGCGCGGCCGGGTACGCGGAGGTCGAGGTCCGGACGTCGTTGTCGCCCGCGTGGACCACGGACTGGATCAGCGACGAGGGCCGGCGCAAGCTGGCGGAAGCCGGCATCGCACCCCCGTCCCGCATCGGTCCCCGCGCGGTCGGCCCGGTCCCGCTGACCCTGACCCCGCCGTCTCACCGGGTCCCGTGCCCGCGCTGCGGGTCGCCCCGCACCGAGGAGCTGTCCCGGTTCGGGTCCACGGCGTGCAAGGCGCTGCGGCGCTGCCTGGACTGCGCCGAGCCCTTCGAGCACATCAAGGAGATCTAGATGGCCCGGCCGGTGTTCCACAAGCTGACCGTGGCGTCCGTGGACAGGCTCTGCGAGGACGCCGTGGCCGTCACCTTCGACGTGCCGCCGGAGCTGGGTGCTGTTTTCGAGTTCCGCGCCGGCCAGTACCTGACCCTGCGCCTGGGCGACGAACGCCGGTCGTACTCGATCTGCGCCCCGGAGGGTTCCGCGCCCCGCATCGGCGTGCGCCGGGTGGACACGGGCTTGTTCTCGACGTGGCTGGTCGACCGCCTGACCCCTGGTGACGTGGTCGAAGTCCTGCCCCCTCAGGGCAACTTCACGCCGGTTTCCGGGGACCACCACTGCCTGGTCGTGGCCGGTTCGGGCATCACGCCGGCGTTGTCCATTGCCGCCACGACGTTGGCCTCGGGCTCCAGGGTGACTCTGCTCTACGGGAACCGCCGTGCCGACACGGTGATGTTCGCGGAGGAACTGGCCGACCTGAAGGACCGTTACCCGTCCCGGTTCCAGCTGATCCACGTGCTGTCCCGCGAGCCCCGGGACGTCGAGCTGTTCACCGGCCGGTTGGACGCTTCGAAGCTGCGGGCTTTGTTCGGTTCGGTCGTGCCTTTCGAGTCCATCGACCAGTGGTGGCTGTGCGGGCCGTACGGAATGGTCCGGGACGCTGAGGCCGTGCTGTCCGACCTGGGCGTGCCGGCTTCTTCCGTGCACCACGAACTGTTCTACGTCGACGAGCCCCCGCCGCCGCCCCGGCGTGCCGAGCAGGTCTTGTCGTCGGTGGGCGAGGGCACGGTGATCCTGGACGGCCGGACCACGTCCGTGCCGCTGCCCCCGGACACCCCGATCCTGGACGCGGCTCAGCGCGTGCGCTCCGACCTGCCTTTCGCCTGCAAGGGCGGGGTGTGCGGCACGTGCCGGGCGCTGGTCGTGTCGGGCGAGGTCGAGATGCGGCGCAACTACGCGCTGGACGAGTCGGAGGTGGCGGCGGGCTTCGTACTGACCTGCCAGTCCGTGCCGGTGACGCCGGCGGTGACGGTGGACTTCGACGCGTAAGCACGACGCAACTAGTGCAGCCAGGTAACGATTAGGCCGGATGTCGTATCACGTTAGTGCTACGGCATGATCGTCGCCATGTCGCTGCACGCCTTCCTCGACGAGTCCCGCCGAGGCTCGACCTACCTGGTCGCCGTCGTCACCATGCGATCCCGGAACCTCGACCGCGCCCGCTCGGCGTTGCGCGCCAAGGTGAAGCCCGGCCAACGGCGCCTGCACTTCAAGAAGGAGAACACGACGCGGCAAGGCGAGATCGTCACGCTGATGCACGGCCTCGACATGCGCGCCCGGCTCTGGCTCTGCGACCACTCGAACGACGTCATCGCCCGCCGCGTCTGCCTGACCGCCATCGCGGCTCACCTGCTCGAATCCGGTGTCACCCGGCTGGCCTTGGAGAGCTGCCAGCACCAGGACAGCCGTGACCGCACCACCCTGGCCGCTGTCGTGGGCAAGGCGGACGAGTTCAGCTACGAGCACTTCAGGCCGCAGGAGGATCCGCTGCTGTGGCTGAGCGATTCCGTCGCCTGGTGCTACGGGGTCGGCGGCGAGTGGCGGCGGCGCGTCCTCGGCCTGATCGACGGGGTGCACCGGCTGGAAGTGCCGTAGAAAGCGCGAAACCCGGCAACCGGCCGTCCGACCGGTGAACCGGGTTCACTTCCGGCTCCTATTGGAACCGGCACGCCAATGCTAGCACGACGGCGAGCTGATGTTGATCACACTATCGGGTCATAGAAGACTGCCACCAGCCGAGGACCTCCTCGGCCACCTCCGGCATCGCCACCAGCAACCCGTCCACCGGCAGCGGCGCGTCCTCGCCGCGCCGGTCCAGCACGGCGGCGCCCGACTCGACCGCCAAAGCCACCGCCCCGGCCACGTCCCACTCGTGGTAGCTGTGCAGCACGGCCGCCGCCGCGTGACCCAGCGCCACCTGCGCCACCGCGAGCGCCTTCGACCCCAGGACCCGCACGCCCGTCCCCGACATCGCCGCCCGCGAGATGAACTCGCCCATCCCCGGCCACGGCCCGGTCCGCGTCATCTCCGTGCACACGATCGAGCTGACCGCCTGCTCGCCCAGCTTCACCGGCGTCCCGTTCGCCCGCATCCCCCGGCCGCGCGCGGCGGCGTAGATCTGCGCCCGGTACGGGTCCGCCACCACGCCCACCACCGGTCCCCACCGGTCCACCAGGGCCAGGCTGTACGCGCACCACGGCACGCCCGCCACGTAGTTCGCCGTCCCGTCCACCGGGTCCACCACCCAGCGGAACTCGGCGTCGGACGCCACGTCCTCGTCGGTGTCCTCGCAGAACACCGGGATGTCCGGGAACTCCGCCGTCAGCACCCGCCGCGTGTGCCGCTCCAGGGTCCGGTCCGTGTCGGTCACCCAGTCGAACGGTGACGCGTCGTCGTCGGGCCGCGCGCCCCGGCCGGCCGTCGCCATGATGACGTCCGACGCGTCGTTGGCCAGGCGTCCCGCTATCTCCAACGCGATCGACACCAGACCGGGATCGACGGGCTGCGCGGGTCGGGACGACAAGACGGTCATGCCGAGCTAGTGTCACCGCCCCTGGTGTCCGCGACGCGACCTCCAGGTGAAGCGATGACGATCCTTCGGTCAACGTCAACCGCGACGCGAGGATTTCGACCTTCGTTCCCCGATCCGTCACGCCACCGTGTCCTTGGCAGCTCAAGGTGATCGGCGTGCGTGTAGCGATCGTCACCGAGAGCTTCCTCCCGCAGGTGAACGGGGTGACCAACTCCGTCCTGCGCGTGCTGGAGCACCTGCGTGCGCACGGCCACCCGGCCCTCGTGGTCGCCCCGGGCGCGGGGGCCGACCACCACCACGGCACCCCGGTCGTCCGGGTGCCCGCCGTCGACCTGCCCCGGTTCAGCTCCCTGCCCGTCGGCGTGCCGACCCGCAAGGTCCTCACCGCGCTCGCCGACTTCCGCCCCGACGTCGTCCACCTCGCCAGCCCGTTCGTCATGGGTGCCCGCGGCCTGTCCGCCGCACGTCGGTTGGGCCTGCCGACGGTCGCGGTGTACCAGACCGACGTCGCCGGGTTCGCCGGCCACTACGGGCTCGGCCTGACCGCGCGCGCCGCGTGGCGCTGGACCCGCCGCCTGCACTCCCAGGCCGACCGCACCCTCGCGCCGTCGACGTGGGCGGTGGAGGCGTTGCGCGAGCACGGGGTTCCGCGCGTCCACCGGTGGGGTAGGGGAGTGGACGTGGACCTGTTCGCACCGCACCGCCGGGACGAGGCGCTGCGCCGGTCGCTGGCCCCGAACGGCGAGCTGCTCGTCGGCTACGTCGGCCGGCTGTCCCCGGAGAAGCAGGTGGACCGCTTGCGCGCCTTGCGGGACGTCCCCGGCATCCGGCTGGTCGTCGTCGGCGAGGGACCCGAGGAGGCGGCGCTGCGCCGTGACCTGCCGGACGCGGCTTTCCTGGGCTTTCGCAGTGGTGTGGCGCTCGCGGAGGCGTACGCGTCGCTGGACGTCTTCGTGCACACCGGTCCGCACGAGACGTTCTGCCAGGCCGTGCAGGAGGCGCTGGCCAGCGGCGTGCCCGTGGTCGCCCCGGACGCCGGCGGCCCGCGCGACCTGGTCCAGCCCGACACCGGGTACCTGTTCACCAGCGACGACGACCTCCGGACCGCCGTGACGGCCCTCCTCGACCCGCTGCGCCGCAAGCGCTACGGCCACGCCGCCCGCCGGTGGGTGCGGGGGCGGACGTGGTCGGCGGTGTGCGACGAACTCCTGGGCCACTACCACGCCGTCCTGGGGTGGCCGGAGCGGCAAGCCGCATGAGGATCGTGCAGCTGGCCAACTTCTACGGCCCGCGCTCGGGCGGCCTGCGCACGGCACTGCACCACCTGGGCGCGGGGTATGCGGCAGCCGGTCACGAGGTCGTCCTGGTCGTCCCCGGCCCGGCCCACGCCGACGAACACCTGTCCCCGAACGTCCGCCGCATCACGCTCCCGGCCCCTCGCCTGCCCGGCACCGGCGGCTACCGGGCGGTGGACCCGTGGCGCGTCCGGACCCTGCTGGACCACCTCCGCCCCGACCGCCTGGAGGTCTCCGACCGCCTGACCCTGCGCGGGATGGGCAAGTGGGCATCCGCCCACGGCGTACCCAGCGTGGTCATCTCCCACGAACGCCTGGACCGCCTGCTGGAACAGTTCCTCCTGCCACCGGCGTTGGCCCGCTCCGGCGCGGACTGGGCCAACACCCGCATGGCGGCCAGTTATGACACGGTCGTGTGCACGACGGATTTCGCCCGCCAGGAATTCGACCGCATAGGCGCGCGCAACGTGACCCGCGTCCCGCTGGGCGTGGACCTGCACACCTTCACCCCGACCCGCCACGACCGCTCCCTGAAGCGCGACCTGGCGCAGGGCGCGGACGCGCTGCTGATCCACTGCGGCCGGCTTTCGCCGGAAAAGCACGTGGAACGAAGCGTCGACACCGCCGCGACCCTCCACGCCGCCGGCCACCGCATCCGCCTGGTCATCGCCGGCGACGGCCCAAGACGCGAGGCGCTGGAACGCCGGGCGGCCGGTCTCCCGGTGACCTTCCTGGGTTTCGTGAACCAGCGCACCGAGGTAGCTACTCTCTTGGCCACGGCGGACATCTCCCTGGCCCCGGGCCCGCACGAGACCTTCGGCCTGGCCGCGCTGGAGGCGCTGGCCTCGGGAACTCCGGTGGTCGTGTCAGCGTCGTCGGCCTTGCGCGAGATCGTCCACCCCGGCTGCGGCGCGGCAGTGGCGGACGACGCAACAGCCTTCGCCGGCGCGGTGAACACCCTCCTGGACAACCCGGAACGAACCCGCCGCCAAGCAGCAAGGGCCCGAGCCGAGCAATACCCCTGGCAAACCGCAGTAGACGGCATGCTCACCGCCCTACAAGCCACCTAACCCACTCGCCCTGAGTCACTCACTCCCCGCCCGCCGCCCGCCGCCCGCCGCCCGCCGCTGCCCGCCCGCCGCCGCTGCTCACTCGGGCGCCGCTGCCTGCCCGCCGCTGCTCACTCGCGCGCCGTTCCCGGCGCGCCGTTCCCCGCGCGCCAATCCCCGCTGGCCGGTCCTCGCCCGCCGCCGGGCCGGCCCTCGCCCGCTCCACCCCGGCTGCCGCTGCCCGCCAGCGAGCCCTCGCCTGCGCCCGACAGCCCTCGCCCGGCGGGCCCCGACGCGGCTCGCCGGCGTTCGCACGGCCCAGGTCGGGCACCACCTGGCTGCTACCTGGCTGCCCGACCGCGCTGGGGCGTGTGGATCGTGCGGCCCGCGGCTGCGGGACGGCGGCTGCGGGACGGCGGCTGCGGGACGGCGGCTGCGGGACGGCGGCTGCGGGACGGCGGCTGCGGGACGGCGGCTGCGGGACGGCGGCTGCGGGACGGCGGCTGGCGGCTGGGGGCTGGCGTCTGCGAGCCGGGGGCTGGGAGCTTGAGGCGGCGGGAGCTGGGAGCGGCGGGAGCTGGGAGCGGCGGGTGGTGGGGGTGGAGGTGGGTTCGGGGTGGGCGGGGGGCGTGTTTGGGGGCCTTGGGCCGGGGCGCCTCCTTGTTCATTGCGGCAACGTGAGTGGTAAGTGGAAAGTGCCCGAGGAACGCACGATTCGCTATATCGGGTGGATTTTGGGGAGAGAAGGAACCTGCAACAAAGGGCGCGGTGGGAACTGCCGTGGAGGAGCCGGGGTGAGGGGTGGGGGTGTGCGGATGTGGGGGTTGGGAGGCGTCACCTAGGCTTCGGGCATGTCGCGTGCAGGTTTGGACAAGAACCCCCGCGAGGTCGCCGAGATGTTCGACGGCGTGGCCAAGGGCTACGACCGCACGAACTCCGTCATGACCCTGGGGTTCGACCGGCGCTGGCGGGAGTGGAGTCGGCGGGTTCTGGACGCTCGGGCCGGGGAGAAGGTGCTCGACCTCGCTGCCGGTACGGCCGTCTCCACCGTCGAGTACGCCGCGTCCGGCGCCTGGTGCGTGGCGGCTGACTTCTCGATCGGCATGTTGCTCGGCGGCAAGCACCGGGACGTGCCCAAGGTCGCCGCCGACGCGCTCAAGCTGCCCTTCGCCGACGACGTGTTCGACGCCGTCACCGTGTCCTTCGGCATCCGGAACTTCAACGACACCGAGGCCGCCCTCCGGGAAATGGCCCGGGTGGTGAAACCGGGTGGCCGGTTGGTGATCTGCGAGGTGTCCACGCCGACGTTCCGGCCGTTCCGGTTCGTCTACATGCGTTACCTGCTCAAGATCCTCCCGTTCATCGGCCGGTTCGTCTCCTCCAACCCCGACGCCTACCAGTACCTCGCCGAGTCCATGCGCACGTGGCCCGACCAGCGCAGCCTCGCCGAGATCATCGCGAAGGCCGGCTGGGAGGACGTCGCCTGGATGAACCTCACCTTCGGCATGGTCGCCCTGCACCGGGCCACGAAACCGCAGCGGGTGGACGGGTGAAGGTCGGGATCGTCGGCGCCGGGAACATCGGCGCCTCCATCTCCGCGAAGCTCGCCAAGGCCGGGCACGACGTCCTGATCGCCAACAGCCGGGGACCGGAGACCCTGCCGGACCTCGAAGGGGTGGCCAAGGGGACGGTGGACGAGGCGATCCACGACCGGGACGTCACGTTCCTCGCCGTCCCCTGGGTCGCCATGGACGCCGTGACGCGCGACCGGGACTGGAGCGGGAAGGTCGTGGTGGACACGAGCAACCCGATCCTCCCGGGCTTCGTGTTCGCCGACATCGGGGACCGGCCCTCCAGCGCGATCGTCGCGGAGAAGGTCCCGGGCGCGCGCCTGGTGAAGGGGTTCAACACGCTCAGCCCGGAGCGGCTCGAGCGGGACGCCCGCACGGTGATCTTCCTGTCCGGCGACCACCCCGAGGCCACGAAGCTGGTCGCGGAACTGGTCGAGTCCGCGGGCTGGGCCGCCATCGACCTCGGCCCGCTGGAAGTCGGCGGGCGGCTCCAGCAGTACCCGGGTGGGCCGCTCCCCGGGCTCAGCCTCGTCCAGCAGGACTGAGCCCCGGCAGGACTGAGCCCCAGCAGGACTGAGCCCAGCAGGACTGAGAAAGCCTCAGGGAGTCATAAGTAGACTCGCGCCCGGGACTTTGTGAACTGACGCACAAGGAGCGGGGATGACGACTCCCAGCCGCCGCAGGGCAGGCGAGGACGCCGAGGTGATCGTGGTCGGCGCGGGACCCGCCGGGTCGACGGCCGCGACCTACCTGGCCCGCGCGGGCCTGGACGTGCTGCTGTTGGAGAAGAGCACGTTCCCCCGCGAGAAGGTGTGCGGTGACGGGCTCACCCCGCGTGGCGTGAAGCAGCTCATCGACCTCGGCATCGACACCCGCGAGGAGGCCGGCTGGCTGCACAACCGGGGCCTGCGGGTGGTCGGCGGCGGGGTCACGCTCGAGCTCGACTGGCCGGACCTGGCGACCTTCCCGCCCTACGGCGTGGTCCGCCCCCGCCAGGACTTCGACGAGATGCTCGCCAAGACCGCCCAGCAGGCCGGCGCGCGCCTCTACGAGCAGACGACCGTCACCGGAGCCATCCAGGAGAACGGCCGCGTGGTCGGCGTCGAGGCCAAGGCGGGGCCGGACAAGCAGCCGGTCACCTACCGGGCCCCGATCGTCATCGCCTGCGACGGCGTGTCCGCGCGCTTGGCCCTCAGCGTCGGCATCCAGAAGGACGACGCCAAGCCGATGGGCGTGGCCGTCCGCCGCTACTACGCGAGCCCGCGCACGAAGGACGACTACCTCGAGTCGCACCTGGAGCTGTGGGACCGCCAGAACGACGTCCTGCTCCCCGGCTACGGCTGGATCTTCGGCATGGGCGACGGCACGGTGAACGTCGGCCTGGGCATCCTCAGCACCTCCAAGGCCTACGGGACTACGGACTACCGAGCCCTCCTGCGCTCGTGGCTCGACGGCACCCCGGAGGAGTGGGGCTTCCGCGAGGAGAACGCCACCAGCCGCATCGGCGGCGCCGCGCTCCCCATGGGCCTCAACCGCAAGCCGCACTACCGCGACGGGCTGCTCCTGGTGGGTGACGCCGGCGGCATGGTGAACCCGTTCAACGGCGAGGGCATCGGTTACGCCATGGAGTCGGCCCGCATCGCCGCCGAATCCGTGGTCCAGGGCCTGGCCCGCACCGGCTACAGCCGGGAACGCGCACTTCACGGCTACCCGGTCCGCATCGAGCAGGCGCTGGGCAGCTACTACCGCCTCGGCAACGTCTTCTCGAAGCTCATCGGCAACCCGACGGTCATGCGCACGGCGACCAAGTACGGCCTACCTCGGAAAACGCTGATGAAACTGGTCCTGAAGCTGCTCGCGGGCCTTTACGACCCCAAGGACGGCGACTCCTTCGACCGTCTCATTACGGCCGCCACAAAGCTCACCCCAACGGCCTAATCAGCCCCCGCTAGCCGACGCAGCGCCGACCTCCGGGTCGGCGCTGTTTCGTTCTGGGTGTGCTCCCGTTCACTCCACGGCCCCAAAGCTGTTGATCTGCACCGTGTAAGACCAGGTCAGAGCATGTCCAGGGGGTGGGGTTCACGCCTCTGTGTGACGTTCTACACTGGCCCCCAGGTCTTGTGAATCAGTTCACAACCGGCTGAGATGCCTTGTGAAGTGTTTCACAAGCGACCTGCGGAAAGTTAGGCCCGCCTAACCTCCGCCAGGCCGCAACAACACCCTTAGGGTGCGCAACGGTCGGCGGTGCGTACCACCACCGCGACGACGCGAGGAAAGGACGACGGAGAGTGCTGGACCCTTACCTCCCCCTCGTATTGATGTTCGCCCTCGCCGCGGCCTTCGCCCTGTTCTCCGTGACGGCCGCCCCGTACATCGGGCCCCGCCGCTACAACAAGGCGAAGCTCGACGCCTACGAGTGCGGCATCGAACCGTCACCCCAGCCCGTGGTCGGCGGTGGCCGCATGCCGGTCGCCTACTACCTCACGGCGATGCTGTTCATCCTGTTCGACATCGAAATGGTGTTCCTCTACCCCTTCGCGGTCTCCGCGGACCGGCTCGGGCTGTTCGGCCTGGTGGAGATCGCACTGTTCGTCGCGACGGTCGGCTTCGCGTACGCCTACGTGTGGCGGCGCGGCGGCCTCGACTGGAACTGAGGGGGAAGACCCGTGGGCTTGGAAGAGAAGCTCCCGAACGGCATCCTGCTCGCCAGCGTGGAGAAGCTGGTCAACTGGACCCGCAAGTCCTCGCTCTGGCCGGCCACGTTCGGCCTCGCCTGCTGCGCCATCGAGATGATGACCACCGGCGGCCCGCGCTACGACCTCGCGCGGTTCGGCATGGAGGTCTTCCGCGCCTCGCCGCGCCAGGCGGACCTGATGATCGTCGCGGGCCGGGTGACCAACAAGATGGCCCCGGTGCTGCGCCAGATCTACGACCAGATGCCCGAACCGCGGTGGGTGCTGGCGATGGGCGTGTGCGCGTCCAGCGGCGGCATGTTCAACAACTACGCGGTCGTGCAGGGCGTGGACCACGTCGTGCCGGTCGACATGTACCTGCCGGGCTGCCCGCCGCGGCCGGAGATGCTGATCGACGCGATCCTCAAGATCCACGCGAAGATCATGGACGAGCCGCTGGGGCAGAACCGGGCCGCGCTGCTGGCCGAGCAGGGCAAGCGCACGGAGCTGATCCCGTCGTCCCAGCGCTTTGCGAAGAAGTGAGTGAGATGACGCAGCCAGGGGACGAGCACTCCAGCGCGCAGCGCGCCGTCGAGGGCTTGGAGGCGACCAACGGCGCCGCGCCGAAGGCGCCCATCGTCGCGGGCAAGGCCCGCAAGGGCATGTTCGGCGTCGCGGGGTCCGGTGACACGTCCGGCTTCGGCGGCCTGCGGCTGCCCGCCCACGTCGCCGCGCCCAGCGAGCGGCCGTTCGGCGGGTGGTTCGACGAGGTCGCCGACGAGCTGATCGCCGCGATCCACGAGGCCGGCCTGCCCGGCGACACCATCCAGCAGATCACCGTCGACCGCGGCGAGATCACGTTCTACCTGCGCCGGGAGCACCTGGTCGAGGTGGCGCGGATCCTGCGCGACGACCCGGCGCTGCGCTTCGAGCTGTGCAGCTCGGTGTCCGGCGTGGACTACGGGCCGGACGCCCCGCAGCGGCTGCACTCGGTGTACCACCTGACGTCGATGACCTACCGCCGGCGCATCCGGCTGGAGGTCGCGGTCGACGTGGACGACGCCCACATCCCCAGCGTCGTGTCGGTCTACCCCACGGCGGACTGGCAGGAGCGGGAAGCCTGGGACATGTTCGGCATCGTCTACGACGGCCACCCGGGCCTGACCCGGATCCTCATGCCGGACGACTGGGACGGCCACCCGCAGCGGAAGGACTACCCGCTGGGCGGCATCCCCGTCGAGTACAAGGGCGCGGAGATCCCCCCGCCAGACCAGAGGCGGTCCTACTCATGACCGAACGTCTTTCCGACGTGACCACCGGCACCGACACCACCGAGGTGGGCCGCGAGTCCGACCCGGCCGCGCAGAGCCGCGACCCGTACGACGCCACCTCCCGCCAGACCACCGAGGGCACCGTCTACACGGTGACCGGCGGCGACTGGGACGAGGTCGTGGCCGAGGCGGCGGGCGACGAGCGCATCGTCATGAACCTGGGCCCGCAGCACCCGTCGACGCACGGCGTGCTGCGCCTGGTGCTGGAGCTGGAGGGCGAGACCGTCACCCAGGCCCGCAGCGTCATCGGCTACCTGCACACCGGCATCGAGAAGAACTGCGAGTACCGGAACTGGACCCAGGGCGTCACCTTCGTGACGCGCATGGACTACCTGGCGCCGCTGCACAACGAGGCCGCGTACTGCCTCGCGGTGGAGAAGCTGCTGGGCGTCGAGGCCCCGGCCCGCGCGCAGACGATCCGGGTGATGCTCATGGAGCTCAACCGGATCTCCTCGCACCTGGTCGCCCTGGCGACCGGCGGCATGGAGCTGGGCGCGCTCACCGGCATGACCGCGGGCTTCCGCGAGCGCGAGGAAGTCCTGCACCTGCTGGAGTTCCTGACCGGTCTGCGGATGAACCACGCCTACATCCGCCCCGGCGGCCTGGCGCAGGACATCCCGGTCGACGCGCCGCAGCGCATCCGCGAGTTCATCAAGGTCATGGACTCGCGCCTGCCGGACTACGACAAGCTGCTCACCGGCCAGCCGATCTGGCGCAACCGCCTCGCGGGCATCGGCTACCTGCCGGTGGACGCGTGCCTGGCGCTGGGCGTCACCGGCCCGATCCTGCGCTCCGCGGGCCTGCCGTGGGACCTGCGCAAGGTCCAGCCCTACAGCGGCTACGAGAACTACGAGTTCGAGGTGCCCACCTCGACCGAGGCCGACTCGTTCGCCCGCTACCGGCTGCGCCTGGCGGAGATCCACGAGTCGCTCAAGATCGTCAAGCAGGCGGTGGACCGCCTGGAGCCGGGCCCGGTCATGGTGGACGACGCCAAGATCGCGTGGCCGGCGCAGCTGACGATCGGCGCGGACGGCATGGGCAACTCGCTGGAGCACGTCCGCAAGATCATGGGCCAGTCCATGGAGTCCCTGATCCACCACTTCAAGCTGGTGACCGAGGGCTTCCAGGTGCCGGCGGGCCAGGTGTACGTGCCGATCGAGTCGCCGCGCGGCGAGCTGGGCTACCACCTGGTCTCCGACGGCGGCACCCGGCCGATGCGCGTGCACGTGCGCGAACCCAGCTTCGTGAACCTCCAGTCGATGCCCGCGATGTGCGAGGGCGGCATGGTCGCCGACGTCATCGCGTCGGTGGCCTCTATCGACCCGGTGATGGGTGGTTGTGACCGATGACCCAAACGCAGGAACCCGTCGACTACACCGACGTCTTCGGCCAGGACACGGCGGACCGGGCGGCGGCGATCATCGCCCGGTACCCGTACGCGCGGTCGGCGCTGCTGCCGATGCTGCACCTGGTGCAGTCGGTGGAGGGGTACGTCAGCCAGAACGGGATCGCGTTCTGCGCCGACCAGCTCGACCTCACCCACGCCGAGGTCAGCGCGGTCGCGACCTTCTACACCATGTACAAGCGGCGGCCGTGCGGCGAGCACCTGGTCAGCGTGTGCACCAACACCCTGTGCGCCGCGCTGGGCGGTGACGCCATCTACGCGAAGCTGCGCGAGCACCTGGGCAGCGACGGCAAGCCGCTGGGCCACGAGGAGACCTCGGGCGAGCCGGGCACGCCGGGTTCGATCACGCTGGAGCACGCCGAGTGCCTCGCCGCGTGCGACCTCGGCCCGGTGCTCCAGGTGAACTACGAGTTCTTCGACAACCAGACGCCCGAGAAGGCGTTGGAGCTGGTCAAGGCGTTGCAGGCGGGCGAGAAGCCGCACCCGACGCGGGGTGCGCCGCTCACCGACTTCCGGCAGGCCGAGCTCCAGCTCGCGGGCTTCTTCGAGGGCCGGGAGGCGGACCTGGACGGTCCGTCCGCCGCGCCGGAGACCGTGCGGGGCGCCGCGCTCGCGGCGGACCGCGGCTGGACCGCGCCGGCCATGCCGGACGACGCGGAGTTCCCGCCGCTGCCGGAAAAGAAGTAGGGGGAGGCGAACGTGGTCGACCAACTGACTCCGGTCCTCACCAAGCGCTGGCTGTCGCCGCGCTCGTGGACGCTGAAGACCTACGAGCAGCTGGAGGGGTACACGGCGCTGCGCAAGGCGCTCAAGGCCCACCCGGACCAGCTGATCCAGCAGTGCAAGGACTCCGGGCTGCGCGGGCGCGGCGGCGCGGGCTTCCCGACCGGCATGAAGTGGGGCTTCATCCCGCAGGGCGACGGCAAGCCGCACTACCTCGTCATCAACGCCGACGAGGGCGAGCCGGGCACCTGCAAGGACATCCCGCTGATGATGGCGGACCCGCACTCCCTCATCGAGGGCATCATCATCACCTCGTACGCGATCCGCGCGAACTTCGCCGCGATCTACGTGCGCGGCGAGGTGCTGCACTGCATCCGCCGGCTCAACGCGGCCGTGCAGGAGGCGTACGCGGCGGGCTACCTGGGCAAGGACATCCTCGGCTCGGGCTTCGACCTCGACGTGGTGGTGCACGCCGGCGCGGGCGCCTACATCTGCGGCGAGGAGACCGCGCTGCTGGACTCGCTGGAGGGCAAGCGCGGCCAGCCGCGGCTCAAGCCGCCGTTCCCCGCGACCGCTGGCCTCTACGCGTCGCCGACCGTGGTGAACAACGTCGAGACCATCGCCTCGGTCCCGTACATCGTCAACGGCGGCGCGGACTGGTTCCGCACGATGGGCCGCGAGCGGTCCCCGGGCCCGAAGATCTACTCGCTGTCCGGTCACGTCGAGCGCCCCGGCCAGTACGAGGCGCCGATGGGCACGACCCTGCGCCAACTGCTGGACATGGCGGGCGGCATGAAGGACGGCATCCCGCTGAAGTTCTGGACGCCGGGCGGCTCGTCCACCCCGCTGTTCACCGCCGAGCACCTCGACGTGCCGCTGGACTTCGAGGGCGCGGCCGAGGCCGGCTCGATGCTGGGCACCACGGCGTTGCAGATCTTCAACGAGACCGTTTCGGTGCCGTGGGCGGTCATGAAGTGGACCGAGTTCTACAAGCACGAGTCGTGCGGCAAGTGCACGCCGTGCCGCGAGGGCACCTACTGGCTCGTCCAGATCCTCCAGCGCATGGTGCGCGGCGAGGGCACGGCCGGGGACATCGACACGCTGCTGGACGTCTGCGACAACATCCTGGGCCGTTCGTTCTGCGCCCTCGGTGACGGCGCGGTCAGCCCGATCACCAGTGGCATCAAGTACTTCAAGGACGAGTTCCTCGCCTTGTGCGACCAGAACTCAAAGGTTCTCGCAGGAGCAACGGCATGACGATCGCGCCTGACAAGACCACCGAGCTGGTCGTGCCCGAGGGTCACGTCAAGCTCGTCATCGACGGCCTGGAGGTCGTCGCGCCCAAGGGCGAGCTGCTGATCCGGACCGCGGAGCGGCTGGGCATCGTCGTGCCCCGGTTCTGCGACCACCCGCTGCTGGAGCCGGCCGGCGCGTGCCGCCAGTGCCTGGTCGAGGTGGAGATGGGCGGCCGGCCGATGCCGAAGCCGCAGGCGTCCTGCACGATGACCGTCGCCGACGGCATGGTGGTCAAGACGCAGCTCACCTCGCCGGTGGCGGACAAGGCGCAGCAGGGCGTGATGGAGCTGCTGCTGATCAACCACCCGCTGGACTGCCCGATCTGCGACAAGGGCGGCGAGTGCCCGTTGCAGAACCAGGCGCTCAAGCACGGTCGGTCGGACTCCCGGTTCCACGAGCACAAGCGCACGTTCCCCAAGCCGATCCCGATCAGCACGCAGGTGCTGCTGGACCGCGAGCGGTGCGTGCTGTGCCAGCGGTGCACGCGGTTCTCCGCGCAGATCGCCGGTGACCCGTTCATCGAGCTGCTGGAGCGCGGCGCGCAGCAGCAGATCGGTGTCGCGGAGGAGAAGCCGTTCCAGTCCTACTTCTCCGGCAACACCATCCAGATCTGCCCGGTCGGCGCGCTGACCTCGGCCGCCTACCGGTTCCGGGCGCGGCCGTTCGACCTGGTGTCCACGCCCAGCGTGTGCGAGCACTGCTCGTCGGGCTGCGCCGAGCGCACCGACTGGCGGCGCGGCAAGGTGCAGCGCAAGCTGGCCGGCGACGACCCCGAGGTCAACGAGGAGTGGATCTGCGACAAGGGCCGCTTCGCGTTCCGCTACGCCACCGCCGAC
Source organism: Saccharothrix variisporea (assembly GCF_003634995.1). Lineage (GTDB taxonomy): Bacteria > Actinomycetota > Actinomycetes > Mycobacteriales > Pseudonocardiaceae > Actinosynnema > Actinosynnema variisporeum. The sequence goes on from NZ_RBXR01000001.1 coordinate 5,763,112, forward strand.
GACCGGATCACCCGGCCGTTGGTGCGTGACAAGGCCACCGGTGAGCTGCGCGAGTCGTCGTGGACCGAGGCGTTGCAGGTCGCGGCGGCGGGTCTGGCGAAGGCGCGGGACGGCAAGGGCGTCGGCGTGCTCGGCGGCGGCCGGCTGACCCTGGAGGACGCGTACGCGTACTCGAAGTTCGCCCGGATCGCGTTGCGCACCAACGACGTCGACTTCCGCGCCCGCGCCCACTCGGCCGAGGAGCTGGAGTTCCTGACCTCGACCGTCCTGGGCGTCACCCCGGACAACGGCGGCGTCACGTTCAAGGGCATCGAGGCCGCGCCGGCCGCGCTGCTGGTGGCGTTCGAGCCCGAGGAGGAGGCCCCGATCGTCTTCCTGCGGCTGCGCAAGGCGGCCCGCACGAAGAAGACGAAGGTGTTCCACCTGGGCCAGTTCACCTCGCCCGCCGTGGAGAAGACGTTCGGCACGCTGCTGGCGTGCGTGCCCGGCGGCGAGCCCGCCGCGCTGAACGCCCTGCCCGAGCACGCCGCCGACGTGGTGGAGGAGCTGGGCAAGCCCGGTGCGGTGATCCTGGTCGGCGAGCGCGCCGCCGAGGTCCCCGGCCTGTTCTCCGCGGTGTCCGCCCTGGCGAAGACCACGGGCGCGAAGGTCGCGTGGATCCCGCGCCGCGCCGGCGAGCGGGGCGCGCTGGAGGCCGGTCTGCTGCCGACGCTGCTGCCCGGCGGCCGGCTGGTGTCCGACGCCGCCGCGCGCGCCGAGGTCGAGCAGGCGTGGGGCCTGGACGCCGGCACCCTGCCGGAGAAGGCCGGCCGCGACACCACCGGCATCCTGACCGCCGCCGCGAGCGGTGGCCTGGACGCGCTGGTCGTCGGCGGTGTCGACCCGTTCGACCTGCCCGACCCGGCGCTGGCCGAGCGCGCGCTGGACTTCGTCGGGTTCGTGGTGAGCCTGGAGCTGCGGCACAGCGCGGTCACCGCGCACGCCGACGTGGTGCTCCCGATCGCCCCGGCGGTGGAGAAGTCCGGCTCCTACGTGAACTGGGAGGGCAGGCACCGCCCGTTCGGCCTGACCCTGGAGGGCACCGGCGCGCTGCCCGACGGCCGGGTGCTGGACACCCTCGCCGTCGAGATGGACGCCGACCTGTTCACCCAGACCCCGGCGTCGGCCGCCGCGGACTTCGAGCGGCTGGGCCGCGGCACCGTCGCCGCCCAGGCCCCGACCGTGGCCGCGCCGCTGCTTCCGCAGCCCAAGGACGGCCAGGTCGTGCTGGCCACCTGGCGGCGGCTGCTGGACAACGGCTCGCTGCAGGACGACGAGCCGAACCTGGCGGGCACCGCCCGGCCGGTGGTGGCGAAGCTGTCCGAGGCCACGGCCGCCCGCCTGGGCGTCGAGCTCGGCGGCGAGGTCACCGTGTCCACCGACCGCGGCGCGGTGACGCTGCCGGTCGAGGCCGCCGACCTGCCCGATGGCGTCGTGTGGCTGCCGGGCAACTCGGGTGCGGCCACCGTGCGGCGCACCCTCGTCGCCGGCCACGGGTCGGTTGTCACGGTCACCAGCGGAGGCAAGGAATGAGCACCGCCGAACTCCTCGCCGACGACCCGGTCTGGCTGGTCATCGTCAAGGTCGTGGGGATCTTCGCGTTCCTCGTCGTCATGACCTTGTTCATGATCAACTGGGAGCGCAAGGTCGTCGCCCGGATGCAGCAGCGGCCCGGTCCCAACCGGGTCGGCCCGAACGGCTGGCTCCAGTCGCTGGCCGACGGCCTCAAGCTCGCGTTCAAGGAGGACATCCGCCCGGTCCTGGCGGACAAGTGGGTGTTCTTCCTGGCCCCGGTGATCTCCTGCATCCCCGCGTTCGTCGCCTTCTCGGTGATCCCGCTGGGCGGCGAGGTGTCGATCTTCGGCGAGCGCACCGCGCTGCAGCTGGTGGACCTGCCGGTCGGCGTGCTGGTCGTGCTGGCCTGCTCCTCGCTGGGCGTCTACGGCATCGTGCTGTCCGGCTGGGCCTCCGGCTCGCCCTACCCGCTGCTGGGCGCCCTGCGGTCGGCCGCGCAGGTGATCTCCTACGAGATCGCGATGGGCCTGTCGATCGTCGCGGTCGTCATGCACTCGCACTCGCTGTCCACCTCGGACATCGTCGACTCGCAGTCCGGCGGCTGGTACTTCTACCTGCTGCCGGTCAGCTTCCTGATCTACGTGACGTCGATGGTCGGCGAGACCAACCGGGCGCCGTTCGACCTCCCCGAGGCCGAGTCGGAGCTGGTCGGCGGCTTCCACACCGAGTACAGCTCGCTGAAGTTCGCGCTGTTCTTCCTCGCCGAGTACGTGAACATGGTGACCGTGTCCGCGCTGGCCACGACCCTGTTCCTGGGCGGCTGGCGGTTCCCGTTCGTCGGCGACGACCACCTGCTCAACTCCGGCTGGTTCGGCCTGCTGTGGTTCGTGCTCAAGACGCTCGCGTTCCTGTTCCTGTTCATCTGGCTGCGCGGCACCCTGCCCCGCCTGCGCTACGACCAGTTCATGCGGTTGGGCTGGAAGTTCCTGGTCCCGATCGCGCTGGTGTGGTTCGTGGCGGTGGCCTTCGCCCGGTACGTGCGCCAGGAGATCGAGTCGGACTCGCTGAGCACCTCCACCGTGCTGGCCGTGTTCGGCGCGGTCCTCGGCGTGGTGCTGCTGGTGGCGTTCCTGCTGCCGGACCGGCGCGAGGTGCGCGACCCGAACGCCGTGCCGGTCACCGGCGGCGGCTTCCCGGTCCCGCCGCTGGACCTGCAAGTGCCCAAGTCGCCGCCGCGCAGGCGGCAGGTGCCGGTGGCGGACCTGCCCGGCGAAACCAAGGAACCCGCAGCGGTTACCGCATCCAGGGAGGAGGCCGGCGATGGGGATGCTTGATCCCGTCAAGGGCTTCGGCGTGACCTTCGGGACGATGTTCAAGAAGGTCGTCACCGAGGAGTACCCCGAGGTCAAGAAGGTCACCGCGCCGCGGTTCCACGGCCGCCACCAGCTCAACCGGCACCCGGACGGGCTGGAGAAGTGCGTCGGCTGCGAGCTGTGCGCGTGGGCGTGCCCGGCGGACGCGATCTTCGTCGAGGGCGGCGACAACACCGAGGACGAGCGCTACTCGCCCGGCGAGCGCTACGGCAAGGACTACCAGATCAACTACCTGCGCTGCATCGGCTGCGGCCTGTGCATCGAGGCGTGCCCGACCCGCTCGCTCACCATGACCAACGAGTACGAGCTGGCCGACGACGACCGGCAGAAGCTGATCTTCACCAAGGAAGACCTGCTCGCCCCGCTGCTGCCCGGCATGGAGCAGCCGCCGCACCCGATGCGGCTGGGCGAGAACGAGCAGGACTACTACGTCAACGGGCCTCGGCTCGCCGCCGAGGCCGAGATCGCGGCGAAGCAGGAGGGCAAGTGAACCTCCTGCTCCAACCGGACACCGTCGAGCGCGTGGTGGACACCGTCACCACCGGCGAGGCGGTCGCGTTCTGGATCCTCGGGCCGCTGGCCCTGGCCGGCGCGCTCGGCATGCTGTTCGCCCGCAACGCCGTGCACTCCGCGCTGTGGCTCGTGCTGACCATGCTCAGCCTCGGCGTGCTCTACATGGTCCAGCAGGCGCCCTTCCTGGGCTTCGTGCAGATCATCGTCTACACCGGCGCGATCATGATGCTGTTCCTGTTCGTGCTGATGCTGGTCGGCCGGGACAGCTCGGACTCGGTCGTGGAGGTGCTGCGCGGGCAGCGGCTCGCGGCGGCCGTGCTCGGCATCGGGTTCGCCGGCCTCGTGGTCGGCTCCCTGGCCCGCGCGCTCACCGACGTGGACGCGATCGGCCTGGCCCAGCAGAACACCCAGAACGGCGGCAACGTCGCCAACATCGGGCAGTTGCTGTTCACCGACTTCCTGTTCCCGTTCGAACTGACCTCCGCCCTGCTGATCACGGCGGCGGTCGGCGCGATGGTGCTCGCCTTCACCTCCAAGTCCAAGGAGGCGAAGAAGACGCAGAAGGAACTGGTCGAGGAGCGCTTCCGCGGCGACCGGGTCGGCTCGCTGCCCGGCCCCGGCGTGTTCGCCACGGCCAACTCGGTGGCCACCCCGGCGCTGCTGCCCGACGGCTCGGTGGCCAAGGAGTCGCTGTCGGAGCTCATCGAGACGACGGCGAAGGAACGGCTGGAGGACGACGTCGCCGAGGTCACCGGCACGGCGCACCAGCCCGACGCGCACGCGCTCAAGGGAGACCGGTCGTGACCCCCACCTACTACCTGCTGCTGTCCGCCCTGCTGTTCAGCCTCGGCGCGGTGGGCGTGCTGGTGCGGCGCAACGCCATCGTCGTGTTCATGTGCGTCGAGCTGATGCTCAACGCCGTGAACCTCAGCCTGGTCACGTTCGCCCGCATCAACGGCGGGCTGGGCGGCCAGGTGATGGCGTTCTTCGTGATGGTCGTGGCCGCGGCGGAGGTCGTGGTCGGCCTGACGATCATCATGGCGATCTTCAAGACGCGTCGCTCGGCCTCGGTCGACGACTCCAACCTGCTGAAGTACTGAGAGGTCGACGGTGACGGAACCTGTTGCCGCCAGCGGGATCGGCAGTCTCGCCTGGTTGTTGCTCGCGCTGCCCGCGTTCGGCGCGACCGTGCTGCTGTTGGGCGGCCGGCGCACCGACAAGTGGGGCCACCTGCTGGGCTGCGCGACCGTGATCGCGTCGTTCGCGTACGGCGTGGCGCTGTTCTTCGACACCATCGGGCAGACCGGCGAGCGGACCAGCGAGCTGCACCTGTTCGACTGGATCCCGGTGAACGCGCTGAACGTCGAGTTCGGCCTCCGGCTCGACCCGCTGTCGCTGACGTTCGTCCTGCTGATCACGGGTGTCGGGTCGCTGATCCACATCTACTCGATCGGCTACATGGCGCACGAGGCCGGGCGGCGGAAGTTCTTCGCCTACCTGAACCTGTTCGTCGCGGCCATGCTGCTGCTGGTGCTGGGCAACGGTTTCGTGACCCTGTACTTCGGCTGGGAGGGCGTGGGTCTGGCCTCCTACCTGCTGATCGGCTGGTACCAGTACAAGCCGGAGGCGGCCAGCGCCGCGAAGAAGGCGTTCCTGATGAACCGGGTCGGCGACCTGGGTCTCGCGATCGGCATCTTCATCCTGTTCAAGGAGCTGGGCACCACCCAGTACACCGAGGTGTTCGCCCGGGTCGGCGAGCTGTCGGCGGCCGAGGTCACCGCGGTGACGCTGCTGCTGCTCCTGGGCGCGTGCGGCAAGTCCGGCCAGTTCCCGCTCCAGGCGTGGCTCCCGGACGCCATGGCCGGCCCGACCCCGGTGTCGGCGCTGATCCACGCGGCCACGATGGTCACCGCGGGCGTCTACCTGATCGCCCGCTCGAACCCGATCTACAACGCCTCCGCCGACGGCCGCCTGGTCGTGATGATCATCGGCGCGGTCACGTTGCTGCTCGGGTGCGTCATCGGCTGCGCCTACGACGACTTCAAGAAGGTCCTGGCGTACTCGACGGTCAGCCAGATCGGCTACATGATCCTCGCCGTGGGCCTCGGCCCGGTCGGCTACGCGCTGGGCATCATGCACCTGCTCACGCACGGCTTCTTCAAGGCCGGCCTGTTCCTCGGCGCCGGTTCGGTCATGCACGGCATGAACGACGAGGGCAACATCCGCCGCATGGGCGGCCTCTGGCGCAAGATGCCCATCACGTTCGTCACCTGGACGCTGGGCTACCTCGCGCTGATCGGCTTCCCGTTCCTGTCCGGCTACTTCTCCAAGGACGCCATCATCGCGGCGGCGTTCAGCGAGCACGGCTGGCGCGGCTGGGTGTTCGGCGGCGCGGCGGCGCTGGGCGCGGGCATCACCGCGTTCTACATGACCCGCCTGCTGTTCCTGGTGTTCCTGGGCAAGGCCCGCTGGCAGGACCTCAAGAGCGAGGACGGCCGCGAGTACCACCCGCACGAGTCGGGTCTGACGATGACGGTCCCGATGATCCTGCTGGCGGTCGGCTCGGTCGGCGCGGGCGCGTTCTTCGCCTCCGGCGACAACCTGGCGAACTGGCTGGCCCCGTCGCTGGGCGAGCTGCAGGAGCAGCACGGCGTGCTCGACCACAACGTCGTGAACTTCCTCGTGCTGGGCCTGTCCGCGCTGGGCGTGCTGGTCGCGTGGCTGTTCTTCGGCCGCAGCGCGCAGCCGGTCGAGCGGCCCGAGCGGGTGTCGTTCGTGGTCCGCGCCGCGCGCAACGACCTGTACGGCAACGCGCTCAACGAGGCGCTGTTCGCGCGACCGGGCACCTGGCTGACCCGCGCGCTGGTGTTCGTCGACAACAAGGGCGTGGACGGGCTGGTCAACGGCTCGGCCGCGCTGCTGGGCGGTAGCTCGGGCCGGCTGCGCCGCTTGCAGACCGGGTTCGTGCGCTCGTACGCGCTCTCCATGCTCCTGGGTGCGATCTTCGTCCTGGGCGCGCTGCTGATGGTGAGGTTCTCGTGAGCTGGACGCTGATCGCGCTGCTCCTGCTGCCCCTGGCGGGCAGCGTCGTGGTGGCCTTCCTGCGGGGCAACGACCGGACCGCGAAGCTCGTGGCGCTCGCCTTCGCGCTGGCCGAACTGGTGGTGGCGGTGCTCGCCTGGGTCGCCTTCGACCCGTCCGGCGACCGCCTCCAGCTGACCAGCTCGGCCGAGTGGATCCCGGCGTTCGGCATCCACCTGTCCTTCGGCGTGGACGGCATCGCCCTGGTGATGATCGCCCTGATCGCCTTCCTGGTGCCGGTGGTCATCGGCGGGTCCTGGGCGGACAAGCTGCCCGAGGGCCGCAGCGCGGGCGGGTTCTTCGCCCTGCTGCTGGTCATGGAGACCGGCATGGTCGGTGTCTTCGCCGCCACCGACGTGTTCCTGTTCTACGTGTTCTTCGAGGCCGTGCTGGTCCCGATGTACTTCCTGATCGGCCGCTTCGGCGGGCCGAACCGGCAGTACGCGGCGATGAAGTTCTTCCTGTACTCGCTGCTGGGCGGCCTGGTCATGCTGGCCTCGGTGATCGGCGTGTACGTGGCCGCCGCCGACAAGCTCGGCTCGGGCACGTTCGACTGGGCCACCCTGGTCACGGTCACCAAGGACCTGCCGCTGTCCACGCAGATCTGGCTGTTCCTGGGCTTCTTCATCGCCTTCGCGATCAAGGCGCCGCTGGTGCCGCTGCACACGTGGCTGCCCGACGCCGGTGCCGAAGCCCCGGTCGGGGCGGGTGTGCTGCTGGTCGGCATCCTGGACAAGATCGGCACGTTCGGGTTCCTGCGCTACTGCCTGCCGCTGTTCCCGCTGGCCAGCAAGGAGCTCGCGCCGCTGGTGCTGGTGCTCGCCGTCGCGGGCATCCTCTACGGCTCGCTGCTGGCGGTCGGCCAGACCGACATGAAGCGGTTCGTCGCCTACACGTCCATCGCGCACTTCGGCTTCATCGCGCTGGGCATCTTCGCGTTCAGCTCGCAGGCGGGCGCGGGCGCGGTGCTCTACATGGTCAACCACGGCATCTCGACCGGCATGTTGTTCCTGGTCGTGGGCATGGTGATGGCCCGCGGCGGGTCGCGCCTGATCCAGGACTACGGCGGCATGGCCAAGCTGACGCCGGTGCTGGGCGGCCTGTTCTTCGTGGCGGGTCTCTCGTCGCTGGCGCTGCCGGGCACCAACTCGTTCGTCAGCGAGTTCCTGGTGCTCATCGGGTCCTACCCGAACCAGCCGGTGTTCACCATCCTGGCCGCCATCGGCATGGTGCTCGCCGCCCTGTACGTCCTCTGGCTCTACCAGCGGGTGTTCCAGGGACCGGTGCGCGGCACGGCCCTGGTGGACGCGGTCGGCGGACCGGGCGCGGCGCTCGACCCCGAGCGGGCGCACGTGCCGGACCTGAACAAGCGGGAACTGGCGGTGCTCGCGCCGCTGGTCGCGCTGATCCTGGTGCTCGGGTTCTACCCGCAGCCGGTGTTGGACGTGATCACCCCGTCCGTCGGGGCGACGCTCAGCGAGGTCGGCGTGACCGACCCGGTCGCGCAGGAAGGCAAGTGACGTGGTGACGGACCTCCTCGCCCAGGCCCAGCGGCTCCAGGCCCCCGAGATCGACTACCTGGCGGTCGCGCCGATCCTCATCGTGCTCGGCGCGGCCTGCCTGAGCGTGCTGGTGGAGGCGTTCCTGCCGAAGGCCCAGCGGTGGAGCAGCCAGGTCGTCCTGACCCTGCTCACGCTGGTCGCGGCGGGCATCGCGCTCATCGTCCACGCCAAAGACGCCCTGCCGCAGGGCCTGGTGACCCTCGCCGGCACGGTCGCCGTCGACAAGCCGGTGATCTTCCTGTGGGCCACCCTGCTCGTCCTCGGGCTCGGCGCGGTGCTGCTCATCGCCGACCGCTCGGTGGAGCCCGGCGGCGCGTTCGTCGCCGAGGCCTCCGTCCTGCCCGGCACGAAGCAGGACCGCGCGCAGGCCAACCGGCTCGGCATGCAGACCGAGGTGTTCCCGCTGACGCTGTTCGCGCTCGGCGGCATGATGGTGTTCGTCGCGGCGAACGACCTGCTGACGATGTTCATCGCGCTGGAAGTGCTGTCCCTGCCGCTGTACCTGATGTGCGGCCTGGCCCGCCGTCGCCGCCTGCTCTCGCAGGAGGCCGCGGTGAAGTACTTCCTGCTCGGCGCGTTCGCCTCGGCGTTCTTCCTGTACGGCGTGGCCCTGCTCTACGGCTACGCGGGCTCGGTGAAGCTCGCCGACATCGCCGCCGCCACCTCCGGCACCGACCGGTCCGACACGCTGCTGTACGCGGGCTTCGGCCTGCTGGTGGTGGGCCTGCTGTTCAAGGCCTCGGTCGGCCCGTTCCACGCGTGGACCCCGGACGTGTACCAGGGCGCGCCGACGCCGGTCACCGCGTTCATGGCGGCGTGCACGAAGGTCGCGGCGTTCGGCGGAATCCTGCGGGTGCTGTTCGTGGCCTTCGAGCGGTCGAGCTGGGAGTGGAACGGCGTCCTGTGGGGCGTGGCCATCGCCTCGATGGTGATCGGCGCGGTGCTCGGCCTCACCCAGACCGACGTCAAGCGCATGATCGCCTACTCGTCGGTGGCGCACGCGGGCTTCCTGCTGGTCGGGTCGATCTCGCTCTCGCAGCAGGGCCTGTCGGGCACGATGTTCTACCTGATGGCCTACGGCTTCACGACCATCGCCGCGTTCGGCGTGGTGTCGCTGGTGCGCAACGCCGACGGCGAGGCCACCCACCTGTCCCAGTGGGCGGGCCTGGCCAAGCGGTCCCCGGTGACCGCGGCGGTCTTCACGTTCCTGCTGCTCGCCCTGGCCGGCATCCCGCTGACCAGCGGTTTCATCGGCAAGTTCGTGGTGTTCGCGGCGGCGCTGGAGAGCGGTATGGCACCGCTGGTCGTGGTCGCGCTGATCGCCTCGGCGGTGGCCGCGTTCTTCTACCTGCGGGTCATCGTGCTGATGTACTTCAGCGAGCCGGCGGCCGACGGCCCGACCGTCAGCGTGCCCGGTTCGATGACCACCATCGCCATCACGCTGGGGGTGGCGATCACGCTGGTGCTGGGCGTGTACCCCCGGTACGCGCTCGAATGGGCGGGTGCCGGCGGGTTCATCTTCTAGTGGTACGTAGGCTTCAGGCGTGACCAGTAGCGAGCGGGCGGGGACGGGGTTCCGTTTTGCGGACCCCGTGCTCGCGGAGGTGGTTCAGGCGGGGCTCACCGAGGTGGAAGAGCTGCTGCGCAAGGTCGTGCAGAGCGAGTTCCACCCGGTGATGGAGACGTCGCTCCACTTGGTGGACGCGGGCGGGAAGCGCATCCGCCCGCTGTTCACCATCCTGTCCGCCCAGTTCGGGTCGACGTGGGACCGGGAGGCCGTCATCAAGGCGGCGGCCGTGGTGGAGCTGACCCACCTGGCCACCCTGTACCACGACGACGTGATGGACGAGGCCACCATGCGCCGCGGCGCGGCCTCGGCCAACGCGAAGTGGGACAACTCGATCGCCATCCTCACCGGCGACTACCTGTTCGCGCACGCGTCGGCGCTGGTCGCGGACCTGGGCACGCGGGCCGCGCGGATCATCGCGGAGACCTTCTCCGAGCTGGTCACCGGCCAGATGCGGGAGACCATGGGGCCGCGCGAGGGCGAGAACCCGATCGCGCACTACCTGACCACCATCGCGGAGAAGACCGGGTCGCTGATCGCCACGGCCGCCCGGTACGGCGCGATGTTCTCCGACGTCACCCCGGCGCAGGTCGAGGCGCTGCGCACGTACGGGGAGATCATCGGGGCGGCGTTCCAGATCTCCGACGACGTCATCGACATCGCGTCGCCGTCCTCGGAGTCGGGCAAGACGCCCGGCACGGACCTGCGCGAGGGCGTGAAGACGCTGCCCATGCTGTACGCGCTGGCCGACGAGCCGGAGTCCCGCCTGGCGTCGCTGCTGGCCCAGCCGCTGACCGACGACGCCGAGGTCGAGGAGGCCTTGGAGCTGCTGCGGGCGTCCTCGGGGTTGGCTCGGGCGCGGGCCACGCTGGACGATTACGCGAACCGGGCTCGGGCGACGCTGAAGGACCTGCCGGCGGGTGTGGCGCGGGACGCGCTCGAGTCGGTCAGCGAGTACGTGGTCACCCGCACGCACTGAGCTATTCGATCGGGGCGAGCAGCCGGGACCGGCGGCGCGAGCGGAGCGCGTCCAGCGTGAACACCGCGAGCGCCGCCCACACCATCGCGAAACCGAACCAGCGGGACGCGGGCATCGGCTCGTGCGCCACGAACACGCCCCACGCGAACTGCAGGATCGGCGCGAGGTACTGGAGCATGCCCATCGTGGTCAGCGGCACCCGGCGGGCGCCCGCGCCGAACAGCATCAGCGGCACCGCGGTGACCAGGCCCGTGGACGCGAGCAGGGCGGCGTGCCCGAAGCCGTGGTCGAGGAAGGTGCCCGCGCCGCCCAACCACACCAGGTAGCCGATGGCGACCGGGCCGAGCACCATGCTCTCCGCGGTCAGGCTGGAGGTGGCGTCCAGCGGCACGGTCTTCTTGATCAGCCCGTAGAGCCCGAACGAGCACGCCAGGACCAGCGAGATCCACGGCAGCCGGCCGTAGTCCACCGCCAGCACCACCACGGCCGCCACCGCGATGGCCAGCGCCGCGTACTGGAGGCCGCGCAGCCGTTCCCGCAGCACCAGCACCCCGAGGACCACGCTGACCAGCGGGTTGATGAAGTAGCCCAGGGCCGCCTCGACGACGTGGCCGGTGTTGACCGCGTAGATGTAGACGCCCCAGTTCGCCGCGATCAGCGCGGACGCGGCGGCCACCATCAGCCAGCCGCGCCGGGACAGCCTCCGCAGCCCCGACCACCGGCCCAGCACCGCCGTGACCAGCACCATGAACGCCAGCGACCAGGCGATCCGGTGCGCCAGGATCTCCGTCGACCCGGCGGGTGCGAGCAGCGGCCAGAAGGCCGGGAACATGCCCCAGATGACGTAGGCGCCGGCTCCGAAAGCGATACCCTTGTTGCTCTGGTGAACATCTGCCGAAGTAGCGGTGGAGTTCGTCAACGGCGGCACACGGACCACTCTACGCGAGCCGTTTTGGCTGGTCAGTTGCTCCGAACGGCCTACTGTTCCACTATGGGCGCAGGGCCGCGTGGTCGGACGCGCCGGACCCCGTGGTCAGGGTAGTTTTGCAACCGCTTCCACTACCGGGTGAAGGCTCGGCAGCGGAGCGTGTCGGGGATGTCAGGGTTGTGCGGTGGGAGGGTTGGGGCGTGAGTTCGCTCTTCGGACAGGTGTGGCTGTGGAGCCTGCTGTCGTTCGTGGCAGGCGTCGCGCTGACCTGGCTGGTCCTGGTCCGGCCCGCGAAGAAGGAGTTGCAGGAGGTGGAGGAGCGCCTGCTGGGCGCGGCCCCGCGTCCGGTGGCCCCCGTCGTCGCCCCCGCACCGCGTCCCGCCGAGCCGGCGCGGGACGAGTTCGACGACTGGCACCGGTCGTCCTCCCCGGTCGACGACCTGCTGCGGGACGACGACCCGCCGCGCTACGACGTGGCGAACCTGAAGCTCGACGAGCGTGACCGGCTGCTGGAGGAGTTGGACGACGAGCACCGCCCGCTGTCGGACTTCGAGGAGCAGCACGACTTCCCGGAGTACGAGGACGACCGCCCGCGCAGCCTGTTCGAGCGCCTGACCCCCGGCACGGACCAGACCTCGGCTGCCGGCGGCCCCGCCGCTCCCGCTCCTGCTTCCGGTCAGCCTGCCGCTCCGACTCCCTTCGCGGCCTCCGCCCCCGCGGCGTACGGTGCCGCCACCCCCTCCGACGAGCCGGAGGAGCTGCCCGCCGAGGAAGCCCACCTCCTGCCGCCCGCGCAGCCCGTCGCCGAGGTGGCGGTGCCACGCGAGCCCGAGCCGACCGCCCCGCCGGAGGTCGAGGCCTTCCAGCCGCGCGAGGTGTGGCGGGAGGAGCCGGAGCAGGTCGTCTACGGCGAGGACGAGGACCCGGCCGAGGGTCCCGAGCAGGAGGACGAGCCCGAGCGGCCCGCCGAGCAGACCACCCTCATCCCGGCGACGGCACTGGCCCAGGCGATCGCCGAGGTCGACGCCCGCACCGAGGACAGCGCCGCGGCGGAACCCGCCCCGCAGGAACCGGCCTCCGAGGCACCCGCCTCCTTCTCCGAGGAACCCGCCCGCCGCGACGAGCCGCAGCAGCTGTGGCCCGACCGCGACCTGACCGGCGAGTACCCGGTGATCCGCGCGGAACTGCCGACCCAGGAGCCGGACCTGCCCGCCGCGGAGTCCACCACCGAGTCCACGACGGTCCTGGACGCCCACGCCATCGCCGCCCACACTCCGGCCCCCGTTGCCGAGGAGCCCCCGGCGGCCCCCGAGCCGCAGCCGGAGCCCACACCCGAACCGGCGGCGCACGCCAGGCCCGAACCGGCCGCCGAGCAGCCCTTCGTGCCGACCTTCCAGCCGGAACCGACCTTCCAGCCGGAACCGACCTTCCAGCCGGAACCAACCTTCCAGCCCGAGCCCACGTTCCAGCCCGAGCCGGTTGCCCAGACCGAGCCCGAACCGGCATCCGAGCCCCAGCAGCCGCAACCGGCACCGCAGGCCGAGCCGGCACGCCCGCGCTCCCTCTTCGAGCCGGTCCTGACCCCCGACGACGAGATCCAGGACGAGCCCCCGGCCCCGCCGAAGCCCAGGCCCGCCGCCCCCGGCAACGACCAGCCGTTCGTGCCCAAGCTCGCCCCGGAACTGCTGGAGGCCAAGAACAACGGCGGCCTGCCGCAACGCCCGGTCCGCCCGGCCGGCTCGCGCACCACGCCACCCCCGCCGCCGACCCCGGCACCGCAGCCGATCACCCCGCCGCCCCCGGCCCGCCCGGTCCGGCCGCGCCCGGTCGGCTTCAGCCCGAGCACCGGCGGCCGTCCGGCGAACACCACCACCCGCTACCAGCAGCCGGAGGGCTTCAACCCGCGCTCGCCGTTCGGTCCGGGTTCGGTGCTGCCGAAGTCCGACGGGAAGGCCCCGGCCCCGGACTTCCAGGTGAAGGCCACCCTGACCGGCCGCCGCTACTTCACCTCGGATTCAGCCAACTTCAGCGAAACCCGGGCGGACGTCTGGTTCCGCACCATCTCCGACGCCGAAAAGGCGGGCTTCCGGCCCGCGCCCTAGACGCGCGCCCGAGACGTCCCCGGGGAGGGAACGCGAGAAGGGCCCCTGCTCCGGGAGGCGGAGCAGGGGCCCTTCCGTGGGCTGGAAGTCACCTACACGACGGTCCAGGTGTCCTTGCCGCGCAGCAGCGCCGCGAGGTCGGGGGCCTTGGCGGCGCGGGCCTCCGCGACCTGCGCGCGGGCCGCGTCGTCGTAGGTGGTGCGGGCGACGTTGCGGAACACGCCGGTCACGGTGTGCTGCAGGTCCTGCGTGGACAGGCGGGACAGCGCGAACGACAGGTTCAGGTCCGAGGCGTCGTGCACGACGATGTCGGACTCGTCCACGTCGGCGGTCTTGGCCACGGTCAGCCCGAACCCGTCCCGCACGACCGCGTACTCGCCGCCGCCGAACACGATCGGCTGCCCGTCGACCACGTTGATGATCCGCCGGGAGGCCTCGTCGGCGTCCTTGAGCACGTCGAACGCGCCGTCGTTGAAGATCGGGCAGTTCTGGTAGATCTCCACCAGCGCCGACCCGCGGTGCTCGGCGGCCTGCCGCAGCACCTCGGTCAGCCCGACCCGGTCGGAGTCCACGGCCCGGCCCACGAACGACGCCTCCGCGCCCAGCGCCAGCGACACCGGGTTGAACGGGTGGTCCAGCGACCCGTACGGCGTGGACTTGGTGACCTTGCCCTCCTCGGAGGTGGGCGAGTACTGGCCCTTGGTCAGGCCGTAGATCCGGTTGTTGAACAGCAGGATCTTGAGGTTCACGTTCCGGCGCAGCGTGTGGATCAGGTGGTTGCCGCCGATGGACAGCGCGTCGCCGTCACCGGTCACCACCCACACCGACAGGTCCGGCCGCGCCACGGCCAGGCCGGTCGCGATCGCGGGCGCGCGGCCGTGGATGGAGTGCATGCCGTAGGTGTTCATGTAGTACGGGAACCGCGACGAGCAGCCGATCCCGGAGACGAACACGATGTTCTCGCGCTTGAGGCCCAGCGTGGGCAGGAAGGACTGCACGGCGTTGAGCACGACGTAGTCGCCGCAGCCGGGGCACCAGCGGACCTCCTGGTCCGACTTGTAGTCCTTGGCCTTCTGCGGCTCGTCCGACGTCGGAACCCCGTCGAGACCCCCCAAACCCGGCAGACCCAGGTCGATCGCCGTCATTCGGACACTCCCTTGATCACGTCGGCGAGGACGTCCTGCAACTCCTCCGCCTTGAACGGCAGGCCCTGCACCTTGGTGTAGCTGATCGCGTCGACCAGGTACTTGGCGCGCAGCAGCAGCGCGAGCTGGCCGAGGTTCATCTCCGGCACCACGACCTTGTCGTAGCGCGCGAGCACCTCACCGAGGTTCTTCGGGAACGGGTTGAGGTGGCGCAGGTGGGCGTGCGCGACCGGCATCCCCAGCTTGCGCACCCGGCGGGCCGCCGCGCCGATCGGGCCGTAGGACGAGCCCCAGCCGACGACCAGCACCCGAGCCTCGCCGGACGGGTCGTCCACGACCACGTCGGGGACCTCGATGCCGTCCACCTTCTGCTGCCGCAGCCGCACCATCTTGTCGTGGTTGGCCGGGTCGTAGGAGATGTTGCCGGTGCCGTCGGACTTCTCCAGACCGCCGATGCGGTGCTGGAGGCCCGGCGTGCCGGGCACGGCCCACGGGCGGGCCAGCGTCTCCGGGTCGCGCAGGTACGGCCAGAACTCGCCGTCCGGGCCGTTGGGCGCGGTGGCGAACTCGACCGACAGGTCCGGCAGGTCGGCGACGTCCGGGATCAGCCACGGCTCGGAGCCGTTGGCGATGGCGCCGTCGGACAGCAGCAGCACCGGCGTGCGGTACTTCAGCGCGATCCGGACCGCGTCCAGGGCGGCGTCGAAGCAGTCGGCGGGGGACTGGGGCGCCACGATCGGCACCGGCGACTCGCCGTTGCGGCCGAACATCGCCTGCAGCAGGTCGGCCTGCTCGGTCTTGGTCGGCAGACCGGTCGACGGGCCGCCGCGCTGCACGTCGATGATCACCAGCGGCAGCTCGGTCATCACCGCCAGGCCGATGGTCTCGGACTTCAGCGCCACACCCGGGCCGGACGTGGACGTGATGCCCAGCGCGCCGCCGTAGGAGGCGCCCAGGGCCGCGCCGATGCCGGCGATCTCGTCCTCGGCCTGGAGCGTGGTGATGCCGAAGTTCTTGTGCTTGGACAGCTCGTGGAGGATGTCCGAGGCCGGGGTGATGGGGTAGGTGCCCAGCACGACCGGCAGCTTCGCCTGCTGGCCGGCGGCGACGACGCCGTAGGCCAGGGCGGTGTTGCCGGTGATCTGCCGGTAGGTGCCCTGGTTGAGCTTGGCCGGGGCGACCTCGTAGGTGACCGCGAAGCTCTCGGTGGTCTCGCCGTAGTTCCAGCCCGCCCGGAACGCCAGCACGTTGGCCTCGGCGATGTCGGGTTTCTTGGCGAACTTCTCGCGCAGGAACCGCTCGGTGCCCTCGGTGGGCCGGTGGTACATCCAGGACAGCAGGCCCAGGGCGAACATGTTCTTCGCCCGCTCGGCGTCCTTCTTGCCCAGCCCGGTGTTCTCCAGCGCGCCGATGGTCAGGGTCGCCATCGCCACCTTGTGGACCTGGTAGCCCTCCAGGGAGTTGTCCTCCAGGGGGTTGCTGTCGTAGCCGACCTTGACCAGGTTGCGCTTGGTGAACTCGTCGGTGTTGACGATCAGCGTGCCGCCGCGGGGCAGGTCGCCGATGTTGGCCTTGAGGGCGGCCGGGTTCATGGCGACCAGGACGTCGGGGCGGTCGCCGGGCGTGAGGATGTCGTAGTCGGCGAAGTGCAGTTGGAAGCTGGAGACGCCCGGGAGCGTGCCCTGGGGCGCCCGGATCTCCGCCGGGAAGTTCGGCAGCGTCGCGAGGTCGTTGCCGAACGCGGCGGCCTCGGAGGTGAACCGGTCACCCGTGAGCTGCATACCGTCACCGGAGTCGCCGGCGAACCGGATGACCACGCGGTCCAGTTTGCGGATCTCGGTGCCACCTGGCGCGGCGCCGTTACCAACGTCGGTAGTCATGTCCTACGCCGATCCCTCTCTTCACGCCCGCAGGGGCGAAGTCGCCCCTCCCCCTCCTTCGAGGGTAGTCGTGCCCGTGCACGGGCCGGTTTCCGCCGTACCACTGTGCGGGACGATCCGTCCCAAGTGGTGCACCGCCGGGCAACCCGGCGGTAATCACCGCACTTTCCCGTATACCGACAAGTAACTGTTACCGAAAGTTACAGGTACCTCCGGGGTCTGTCCACACTTACGGGTGCCCGCTGATGCGGGCCTTCATCGCGGCCAGCTTGGCGGCGAACTCCGGCGTCTCGATGGACGCCACCTGGGGCACGATCTCGGTGTCCACGGCATCACTGTGCTCGACCATCGCGGCCGTCCGGCGCATCGTGGCCTTGATGGTTCGGACGAGCTCGCGCGGAGCTTCGGCCGCCGGCCGGGCCAGCGCGACGGCCGCCGCGACCAGGTCCTCGTGACCGCCGTCCACCTTGCCCCAGGCCACCCCGTGCCGCACGGCCGCGTCCGCGTCCAGGACCTGCCCGAACAGGGTCATGGCGGTCGCGGTCTGGGGCCCGGCGAGCCGCTGGAGCATCCACGTCATCCCGCCGCCCGGGTGGATGCCGAGCTGGAGGAACCGGGCGTCGAACCGCGCCTTCGGGCCGGCGAGCCGAACGTCACACGCCAGCGCCAGGTTCAGCCCCGCGCCCACCGCCGCACCGCCCACGGCGGCGATCGTCGGCAACGAGCAGTCCGCGACCGCGAGGAACCCGGCGTAGATCCGCCGCAGCCCCTCCTCCCGGGCCTCGCCCAGCGCGGTGAGGTCGGCGCCCGCGCAGAACGCCGGGGGAGCACCCGTCACCACGACGGCGTGAGCGTCTTCCTCGGCGCTCTTGACGGCTTCTCGCAGCTGCTCGGACAGGTCGAGCGTCAACGCGTTGCGCCGATCCGGGTCGTGCACGGTGATGACCGCCACACCGTCCACGCGCTCCAGCAACACCTCTGGCTTGTCTGGCATGGCGGCACTCTAGGGGGCTGGGCGCTAGGGGGCCGGCGGCCGGTCCAGCAGCCGGGAGAGCACGACGGTGGAGACCGTCCGGTCGATGATCTCCACGGCCCGGAGGCGTTCCAGCGCGGTCTCCAGGTGGTGGATGTTCGCCGCCCGCAGGTGCACGATCGCGTCCGCCGCGCCGGACACCGTGTAGGCGGCCATGACCTCGGCCATCGGCTCCAGCCGGGCCTGGATGTCGCCCGGGGTGACGTTGCCCCGGCAGTGCACCTCGACGAACGCCTCCGTGCCCCAGCCGAGCTGCTCGGGGTCCACGACGGCGGTGAAGCCGCGCAGCACACCCGTGTCCAGGAGCCGGTCGACCCGCCGCTTCACGGCCGGAGCCGACAGGCCGACCTCCTTGCCGATGTCCGCGTAGCTGGAGCGGGCGTTGGCCATCAGGCACGAAATGATCCGCTGGTCGATCGAGTCCACACGCAACATTCTGCACTAGAAGACGCAATACTGCGGCGTTGTTCGCTGGTCTGAGGGTTATTTACCCTTCGATCCATGACCTCGGTTTCCCTCCTGGGCCCCGGCGACGAGCCGATCGTGCTGGGCGTCACCACGCCCGCCACCCCCGTGCGCGTGCCGACCACCCGTCGGTACCTCATGTGCCCGCCGGAGTACTTCACGGTGGAGTACGCCATCAACCCGTGGATGGACCCGACCCAGCCGATCAGCACTTCGCTGGCTGTCCAGCAGTGGACGGACCTGAAGGACACCTACGAGCGCCTGGGCCACAAGGTCGACCTGATCGAGCCCCAACCCGGCCTGCCCGACATGGTCTTCTCGGCCAACTCCGGCACCGTCATCGACGGCCAGGTCCTGGGCTCCCGCTTCCGCGCGGAACAACGAGCCGCCGAAGCCGACCACTTCCGCCGCTGGTTCCTGGCCAACGGCTACACCAACGTGGTGATGCCGGAGCGCACCAACGAGGCGGAGGGCGACTTCACCTGGACGGGCAAGTATCTGCTGGCCGGCACCGGCTTCCGCACCGACCCGCTGGCGCACTCGGAGGCCCAGGAGGTCCTGGGCGTGCCGGTGATCTCCCTGCAGCTGGTCGACCCGAGGTACTACCACCTGGACGTGGCCCTGTTCGTCCTGGCTGACGACTTGGTCGCGTACTACCCCGAGGCCTTCTCCCCGGGCTCGCAACGAGTGCTGCGCCGCCTGTTCCCGGACGCCGTCATCGCGACCGCCGAGGACGCGGAGTGCCTGGGCCTGAACGCGGTCTCCGACGGCCGCCACGTCGTCCTGCCGGTCGAGGCCACCCACCTGGCGGAGGAGGTGGCGAAGCGCGGCTTCGAGCCGGTCTTCGTGGACATCTCCGAACTCCGCAAGTCCGGCGGCGGCCCGAAGTGCTGCACGATGGAACTCCGGGACTGAAACAGCCCGTTCCGAGGTCTTGAGGTCTGCGCTGGTCAGGATGGAATAGCCATGCTGACCAGCGCAAACACCCCTATCGGCTGTGGCGGCCGTAGGTGAGTCACTGTCACTTACTGCGGCCGTCCGCCACCGCTCACGGAACATGCACGGAACAACAAAGGCCCCCGGCAAGATCAGTGCCGGGGGCCTTGTCATCAAATCTTACCTGCGGGAACGCCCTACCCAGCACCGTCCAACAGTGCGTCGATCTTCCGGTTCGAGGGTTCGCGCTGGCCGTCGAGCACCTTCGCGTAGACCTTCAGCAGGACGTCCACGGTGTGCCCGGCCCGCTCCGCGACCTCCGCTGGCGGCAGCCCTGCGGCGAGCCAGGTCGAGACGGCGGCGTGACGAAGGTCATACAGGTCGCCGGCCAGCGGTGACCGGGCCTGCTCCGGACTCAGGCCGAGCGCCCGCGCCTTCTTCCACACGTCGCAGTACACCGACGCGCTGACCGGTGCCCCGGACTTCAACCCTCGGAACAGCCGGCCATCCGGTGTCGTGCCGAAGGTGTCGAGGTGCCACCGCAGGATGGTGACGAGCGCCGGCGGAATCGGCACCGGCCGGACCGCGCCCTGTGCCCGCCGCTTGAGGTTGCGCTCCTCTTCTCCAACAGCAGCTCGCCCCAGCCGGACTCGGGCAGCTTGCAGTCCTGCTCCCGGAGCCGGTTGACCTCACAAGGCCGCATCGCCGCGTAGTACATCGTTGCGAAGAACCCGAACAGGTACTCGAACCGACCAGGTCTGCGGCCGGCGTAGGTCACCGCAGCGAGGCAGCTCCGCGCCTGATCAGGGTTGACGACCACACGAGGGTCAACCTCACTGTTGCCGCGTTGACTGGCCGCCTTCTGGCCCGTCACGGGGTTGGCCGGGATCGCTTCCGCGTCCACGCCGAACTTGAACAGGTGATGCAGCACGCCCCGCCGCGTGCGGGTGGTCCAGTCCGCCGCCGGCTTACCCCCGAGGTTCTGCCCGAGAGACCGCAGCAGCGTTGCGGTCTCGATCTTGTTCAGCTCCTTGACCGGCCGGGAAGCCGCTTCAATCCACCGAGCCGCCGCCAATTCGTCCGGTGACAACTCCCGGGTGCGCTTGTCCTGAGGGAGCAACAGGTGCCCAGTGAGCACGCGACGAAGAACCCGTTCGTCGGGTCGGCCCTTGGTCGCGGTCACGAACTCGGCAACGGGAATCGCCAAGGTGTCCACGTAGCGCTTCCGCGTGTTGGGAGCCGCCCCCTTCCACTCGTGGGCAACGAACTCCTGCGCAAGCCGGAGGAGCGTCCGGGCCGAGCGTTCCTGCGCTTCCGACTTCGGCAGACCGGTGACGATGTCGAACGGTTCACCGTCCTCCATTGCCGAGATCAGCTTGTTCCGACGCTTGTCGGCGAGCTTCTTGGTGGCGTACCACTCGGAGTGTTCGTGGCCGGCGGTGATCCAGCGAACGCCGTAGGGCTTGTGTCGGCGTTTGCCGTTCTTGCCCGGCTGGAGGACTTTCAGCTCCCAGACGTTGACCTTGTAGGTGAGGTTCACGCCGCCTCACTCCTCAAGGTCTGGAGCCAGGCGTTGTAGTCCGCCCCGGAGATGCGCAGCGACCCGTTGGGCAGTTTGTGGGCCACGGGGGCAGCCCCGGGAATCTGCCGCCACTTGTAGAACGTGTCCTTGGAGATCCGGAGCATGGCGCAGAACTCCGCCACGGTGAGCATGGTTTGCGGGTCAGGCAGCGGCGGCAGGTTCATGGGTGTCCTCCTCTCGTGCGTACTTGCGTTGGCGTTGGGCGCGTAGGCGTTCGGCCAGTGCCGCCGCCAGCTCCCGCTCCGCATCGCTGCTGTAGCCGGAGCCGACGAAAGCCCAGTCGTTGACCACGACCACGGAGTCCGCTTCGAGACCGAGCCGTTCGAGGGTTTCGGCGGCCCGGAAGGCCCGGCGGTCTTCGCGGATGCGTTTGAAGGTGGTCGAGTAGTGCTTGGACTTGGTCAGGAAGTGCCCGCGGAACCCGAGCATGTGCGCCCACTTGCGCAGGTTCAGCTCTTCGTAGAACCGCAGGTCACCGAGGTCCCACGCGCTCTGGATCATGCGGCGGTGGTGGTCGGAGACCCGTAGGTGGTCGATGTCGAGCTGGGAGCGGATCGGGCGGTCCGGGGTGTCGCGTGCCCCGGTGCCCTTGGTGGCGTACTTGGCGACGTAGGCGGCGAGCCTGGCGTCACTGACCGCACCCGCTTGGTCCTCGACCTCACCGGCCGCCACCGCGCGGATGGGCCGGACGTCGACCTGTTCGCCCCAGGTCAGGCCGAGCACGGTGCCGTCCGGGCGGTGAGCCTCGACCAGGACCGACCGGGCGGCGGCCCGTACTGCGTGCTCGACCAGGTCCACGGAGGCCCAGGCGGGCGCCGGGTCGTGGGAGCCCTCGGGGCCGTCGATGCGGACGACAGCGTGGAAGTGGACCAGTCCGCGCCGCTGGTACTCGGCGACCTTGGCGTACGAGAGCCGCGCGTGGTCCTTGAACTCCCGCACCGTCAGCCCCGCCGCACGGGCCAGCGCGCGTCGTAGGGCGATGGTGAAGCGGTGCCACAGCTTGCCGGCGTGGGCTTGCCAGAGCACCGCGCCTTCGTAGTCGTAGCCGCCCGGGTCCACCGCGCCGCCGATACGTGGGTCGTCGGGGTGATGGAACGCACCGCACCCGGTGCACGGCCGGGCCTTGCCGCCGGCGGTCGTAGGCCGGTTGTGGACCGAGCCGAAGGACGGGGCGGTCAGGGTCAAGAAAACGCGGGGCTTTTCAGCGACGGTCTCGGAGACGCCCTTGGTGCCGCCGGCCAGGCCCGCCCGCATGAGGTGGAAGGCGTCGGCGGCGTAGCGGTCGGAGCAGGCCGGGCAGACCGAGGCGCGGCGGTTGCCGCACGGCACCATGACGTCTCCGTCGAGGTGGGCGAAGACTTTGGTGCTGTCGAGGTTGTGGAGCTGCCAGACCCCGAACAGGCGGATGGGTTGGGCGCATCCGCCGATCGCGGTGACCTTGTCGCGCCAGTCCCGGTAGTCGGCCCGCCGGACCCTGTCCGCGATGCGGTCGTTGAGAGTGAGGACCAAGGTGGGCACCCCCTTCCGGTAGTGGTGAGAACGACGAAAGGCGGGGCATGACCTGTGGTTGGTGGTCATGCCCCGTTGACGTGCGCTAACTGCGTAACTAGTCCATGTGGGTGACCGTGTCTGTAACGTGTCCACTCAAGTGGGCGACCGATCTGGAGAGCCCCTTTCCTGCCGGGCGCGACGGGGTGAAGATGGACGCCTCCCGGTCGCCCTTCGGCAGCAGAGCGGCAACACCGAGGAGCTTCATGCTTGACGAAGGGTGAAATATGGCCAACGGCGACGCCGGCGAAATTCGAATCGATAAGAGGGTCTTGAATATCGGCGGTCAGATGTTTTCCCTCGCGCATATCTCCAGGGTTCAAGTCGTGAAAATGACGCCGCGTAAGACCTTTACTCGCATGCATCCTCTGGTTGAGATCGCAATACTTGCGTTACTGCTCGCTGCGGTTCTAGTTGTCACCGGAAAGCTGTGATCGACATGATCATCGTATTGCTGGTTGGTGTGCCGGTTGCAGCGCGACTGATCTACTTGATCGGGCTCGTTTTCTACCGCATGACAGTCCGGACCAAATATGCTCTTGCGATAGAGACAACGGGCGGACGGTACACGACCCAGTGGGGTGCTGACCGTCAGGCGATGGAGCGGGTGAGGGATGAGATCTACCGTGCCATCGAGAACCCGCCAGCAGACGAAAGAGTCGTGCACGTCTCCGGTGACATCGTCTACGGCGACAAAATCGCCAGAGACAAGTACATCCAGGGTGGCTCCGGAAATAGCATCACCGTCAGCCCGCAGGAAGAAGGGTAATTGTCGTGGAGTTCGTCTTCGGGGACAAGGTCGGTCGAGACGTGTACCGGCAGTCCGGGCAAAACAACTCGATCACCGTCGACAACGCGAGAAGCGCGTCTCCCGAAAAATTAGAGGAGGCCGTTACGGAGCTGCGCGCGTTTATTGCTCAATTGACCCGTGACGGCGTGGTAGGTGAAGACGGGACCGTAGCCGACCCGGCCGAACTCGCGGCTGCCGTCGAAGCTGAGCCAAGCAGACTCCCAGCCCTGCGCAACGCCATCGCAGGAGGAGCCAGGGACGGCGTCTTGTCCGTTGTTAAGGATGGCGTGGCCGCGCTTATCGTCGCACTCACGGAGCGCATGTTGTAAGGCTGCGGCCTTGAATGCTCCAAGATCCCACCGGCAAGTTTCGCCGCCTATTGGAACGCGGTCACTGGCGCGGCCGCTCGCCGTCGAACTGCTTGGCGAGGAGTGCTGCGAAGGCGTCCGGGACGTTGACCCGAGACTGGATATCGGCGGCTGTGACTGTGCGGCCCTTACTGCGGATTTGCTCCGCCATGTCGGCGAGTTGCTGTTGCAGGTGTGCCGGGAGCTTCAGCGAGGTCCGGGGTACCGGACGCGCTGGAGGTTGCGCCGCAGGAGACGATGGGACGGGCTGTGACGTGGCCAGACGCGGCGAGGCGAGTGCCGACCCGGGTGCCGGGTGCGGCTGCGCGGCGTTCAGCGCCTGTTCTCTGGCCGTGTTGCAGCGGTGATGGATCACCGGCATGACCTCCGCGATGAGGAACACGACCAACGGCACCACGACGTGGAGGAACACCACGCCGTACTGCACCGAGCCGGACGGCGGGTTGAGCGATGACCACACGTTGGTGACCAGGGTCGCGCCAAGCAGGAGCCGCTTCAGCCACACGACCGGCGCGGCGTCGACGGCCAGGCCCTGCGACAGCATCTCCGCTTCCCAGCGCAGCAGCGTCACGAGGATGCCCGCCAGGGCCGGCTCGACCAGCCACGCGCCCCACCACAGGACGGCCGCCGGGGTGAGGTGTCCGGCAAGGAACTCGTGGACGCCCGTGGTGGTGAAGCCCAGGCCCAGGGCGAGGAAGAACCACATGGAGCGGGTCACCGAGACGCGGAAGCGTTCCAGGCGGACCGCGTGCAGCAGCGGGTCCGAGGTCAGGCCGTGCAGTTGGTGGGACTCAGCGAGGCGAGCCCGCAGCCGCCGCACGGCCCGAGTCTCGGAGGCCTTCCCCTCGGGCGCTGCACCGCTCATGCCGCCAGCCCGACCCGCGTACTCCGAGCCGACACCACGCGGCCGAGCTGGACCAGGCGGGCAACCTCCTCGAACGTCACCGGCTCCACGACAATCGGGGCCAGCCGAAACGGGCCGAGGGTCACCGCGGCTTTGCCCACCGGGACGCCGCCGAAGGCCGAGACCTCCGCCGAAGCGGTCAAGCCGAACGTCAGCCCCGCGCGGTTTCGAGCCGTGGCCGCGACCGTCAGCGTGTTGTCCGGCCGCAGTGTCCACGTGAGCGTGAGCCCGTCGAGCTGGGTGGTCCACAGCAGCAGCGCGGCCAACCGGTCGGGCGCGGTGCCGGAGGTGAACTCGGCGTGCACCGACCCGGACCGGGTGGAGATGACCAACCGGTCCGGCCGGGGCAGCCCGGTAGAGCACATGAACGACCGCAGGGTGCGGATGATCCGGTCCAGCGAGTACGAAGGCATGGCAAACCCCAAGCGTGAGAAGGGATACCGGGTCAGGCGACGACGCGCAGGCCCGAGCCGGAGTCGGCGGGACCGGCCTTGACGAACGCCACCAGGGCGTCAACATCGGCGTCGGTGGTGTAGGCCGCGCACTCGGCGCGGCGTGCGGGAGCGTGGGTCGACCCGGAAGCCGATACCGGCGGTGGAGCCGTCAGCGGCGATCTCGTCAGCGATCGCACCCCGCTCCCGGGCACCCTCTCCCAACACCATGTCGGGATACCGCTCGGAGGTGACCCGCAGGCATACGCGGTGCGGGATCAGGTCCCGGATGGGCAGGACGTCCTTGGACGGTTCCTGTACGTAGACGTCCAACACGTCGTTGGTGGCGCGGCCCATGCTGGCGATGACCGAGCAGGCGTTGACGATCGCGTGCGCGTACTCGGAGTTGTAGGCCATCAGGAAGCCGACCTCATCGAGGATCAGCCAGTCCACCGGATGTTCCCGCGACACCGGCACCGACCGCTTCCCCAGGCGCTGCAACCGCTTCTGCTTGCGGGTCATGTTGTCCACGAACCGCTCGATCAGCTCCGAGCAGTCCTCCGGGTTGTCCGCGTAGCGGCCGTCCAGGATGGGCTTCAAGGCGACGAACTCGAACAGTTTCGGGTCACACACCCAGGGCCGGACCAGCCCGTCACGGATCATCGGAGCGACCGCCCGCAGCTTCGCCATGACCACGGAGTTCTTGCCCGACCCGCGCCGGCGGTCAGGTGATGGGTGCCGATCAGCGGTTCGCGCCACTCGCCGCCCAGCTCCGTCTCCCCCAGGCACAGCGAACGCAGGTTCACCGCGTCGGAGGACTCGGGCATCTCCGGTGCCGGGATGACCCGGTTGAACGGCTCGTCTTGCTGGACGATCAGCACGACCTCACCGGGCTTGCCCTGTTCGACCGCGACCCGTTCGGCCTTGAGCGTTGCCGCCAGCTCCGGCAACACGGCGGAGAACGCCCGCAGCGCCTGTCCAGGCACCAGCCGCACCCGGACCGTGTCGATCGACGGTGACCAGGACCGGACCCACAGCACGCGGGGCACCAGGACTTCCCCGGTCTTGTGGTGCGTCTTCGTCAGCCCGCACGAGCCCATCAGATTCGTTAAGCGTCGACCGGTGTACGCGCCCGTCCAACGCCGCCGCCACGCCCGCAGCACCGGAGCGGCCCAGGCGTCGAAGGTGTCCGGGTGCCCCCGGTACCAAGCCGCCGTGCCGACCGCCAGGCTGCCGACGACACCGCCCGTGAGGTGCGGCCCGAACTCGACCAGCGCCGCCCCGACCCCACTCGGAGCGACCATCGCACCGGGGTGGCGAACCAGCCACCGCACGGTGCGGAACTCCCAGCCGGCCGAACGCCGGGACGTGCCCGAAGGCAGCTCAACCATCGTGAAACCCTCTACGTCCAGGCACGGCAACGGCCGACCACCAAGACGCGGTGATCGGCCGTTGCCGTGAAGTGATCTACAGGCGCGCTACTTGCGCGGCCCCTTCCGCCGACGCCGCACCGACGCCGGTTCGAGCTGCGACCGGGAGTAGGAGAGCTTCGTCCTCAACTCCGCCACGGATCGCACGAACGTATTGTGATCGGCCTTGAAGCCCTCCCGCCGATACGGGATGTCCAACGTGGCTCGCTGGAGCTGCTTCATCGCCGTGTCCAGGCACTCCAACGCGGTGGTCAGTTGCTGTGACATCAGACCTTCCACTCCCGGGTCTTCAACTCGGTCTCGTACTGGACCGCCCGATCCTTCAACGTGGTCAGGTTCTGCCGGACCTTGGCCAGCAACTTCTTCAACTCGTCCGGCGGCGTGACCCGCCACGACCCGGGCGGAGCCGGGTTCTCCCGCATCTTGGCGATCAACCTGTCCAGCGGCCCGAACTGCTCCGTCACGAAGTCGATCGAGTTGACCAGATTCGCGTACCGCTCCTCAGCCTTCCGATTCGATGCCATCTGCCGTTGTGCCCTCCTCCGTTCGATCGGGGACCACGGCGAACCCCAGAACCCGCGAGGGAGACGCTTACGTCGGTGATCAGGCCAGGACGAGCGCCCTGTGCGATGGTTGACAGGGCTGGTTGGGGCGCTCGGCTGCCTCGGCGGCTTCGCCACCTTGCCAACGTGCATGGTCCAGACCAAAAGTCTGCAGTCGTATGCGGTACTCAGGGCAGAAGCATGGCGCTAACATGTCAGCGCGGTTAGAGAACCGGTTATCGGATGGCACGCCTGATGCGGAGGCGAGTGTGACGGTGCAATATGACTACGAGTCGTTAGGCGCAGAACGCTTCCAACAACTCTGTCAAGCCCTACTCGCCACTAGGTATCCGGACGTGCAATGCTTTCCGGTTGGAATGCCAGACGGAGGCAGAGATGCGGTCATTCCGAAGGAGGGAGTCGCAGATTGCATCATTTACCAGGTCAAATACCGCAAGCCTACACCTAACAGGTTGGCCAGCGCCGAGGAGATCGAAAAATGGGCAATCGAGGCGCTCGAAGGCGAGGTTATAAAGGTTCAACGTCTGGCTGCTCGGGGCGCTAAAAAGTACATCCTCATCACAAACACTCAATGCTCCTCGCATCTTGACAATGGAACTCGTGACCGCGTTCAAACTTGGCTTGATAGCGAACTTCCGATCCCTGCTCAGGTTTGGTGGCGGGATGACATTGACCGACGCCTTGATGGTGAACGGGAAATAAAGCGAACCTACGGACTGCTTCGGGACTTTTTGGGTATCGCCGAACTGCTGAACCTCAAGCATCCAGATATTGACGAAGCCGAGTTTATCAAGATCGCGAAGGGCGATCACCGCACTAATGCGTTGGTGAAGTATCTTGCTCACCAGTATCGCCGTGATCGTGTGGTTAAGTTTAAACAAGCCGAACTCGAGCCACAGCTTCTGGATGTTTTCATCGACATTCCGCTTGCGCTCTCCCGCTCAGGTGAGCGTTACGATGCCACGTATAGCCGCCTCCTTGAAAACATGGACGGTTCGCTCGTTCGCTCCTCTAGCAAGGCGGCGGCGATCAATAAATGGGAAGGCCTGCTTGAAGATCACACTCTGGCAGCTTTCAAGACTAGTAATCGGTTTGCTGGCGTTCCAACTGCAAGCTTACTTTTGTCGGAGATCTTCAGGACAGAGCTTTCGCCCGAATCAGAGAAGTTCGTGCTCGAAGGAGCTCCTGGACAAGGTAAGTCGACTATCGGCCAGTATCTATGTCAGGTGCATCGCGCCCGCCTTTTGAATCATAGCGATGTCGGGAAGTTTCCGTCAGAGCATCGGTCGAGTGCCATTCGCCTCCCACTGCATGTTGACTTCCGTGACTTAGCAGCATGGCTCCGCAGGCAGGACCCGTTTGACGTCACGAACACTGGCACACCTGGAGATTGGTCTCCCAGTTTGGAGTCGTTTCTCGCAGCTCAAATTCGTCGTGCATCAGGCGGAATGGACTTCACTGTGTCCGATCTCGACCTTGTGCTGCGAGCCACCCCCGCCCTGTTGGTACTTGACGGCCTCGACGAAGTGCCTGACTTGAATGATCGGCGAGCCGTAGTCGCGTGTGTTAACGAAGCGCTCGCACGAATCGAGCCGTTTAGTCCATCGCTGCGTACAATCGCGACGAGTCGCCCAAGTTCCTTCGCTAAAACTCCCGGATTCTCCAAAAGGGAGTACTACTATCTAACGCTTGGCGACCTTCCGCTTCCTTCTGTGCTTGAGTACACGGACGGATGGCTGAGATCCCGAAACGTTGCGCATCAGGCCGCTCACGAGATCCGGCAGGTTCTCGGCCAAAGACTGGGGCAGCCTCACATCGTCGATCTCGCCCGAAACCCAATGCAATTGGCAATTCTATTGTGGCTCGTACGAAAGAAGGGCTTATCCCTCCCCGATAAGCGTACAGCTCTGTATCGTGACTACATGGAAACCTTCCTTGACCGCGAAGCGGAAAAAAGTGCAATCGTTCGCGATGAGCGAGAGTTAATCCTCGACCTACACGGTTACGTTGCGTGGGAATTGCACTGCCGGGCGGAAGTGGGCGAGTCCAACGGAAATATTTCCGAGACCAAGCTGAAAGCCTTGCTGAAGAGCTACCTGCAGTCGCGTGGCTACAAGAAGAAAAAAATTGATCTAGTCGATCAACTGTTTACCGGCATGACTGACCGTGTGATGGTTCTAACCAGTCGTGTGGAGAAGACTTTCGAGTTCGAGGTGCAGCCACTTCGCGAATACTTCGCCGCGAAGTATCTCTATGCAACCGCCAGGCCGTCGAGTCAGGGTGCGGAGCGCAGCGGTAATCGTTCTGATCGGTTTGAAGCCCTACTGAAGAATCCTTACTGGTGGAATGTAACACGATTCTATGCCGGATTCTCCGACGTTGGTGAACTGGCCAACCTCGCGGAACTCCTTGAAGACCTCGTTGTTCAAGAGGATAGCGACTTCGCCCTAATTGCGTACTCGCGCGCTGCGGCGCTTTCACTTCTACGTGACCAGGTGTTTTCACAGAAGCCTCGATCGCTGACGCGAGTGGTTAGCCTTGTTTCATCAGACCGAGCTGTCGCCCTGCTATATGCAGCGCAAGAAGACTTGTCGATTCCCCCCGACTCGGGCGGCGAAGAAGTTGCAGAAGCAATGATTAAACGGGTTGAGAAGCTTGCGTCAACAGGCATCTACGACCCGGGAGCGGCACAATTTCTGTCCGTAAATTCGGTGCCGGGACTCGAGTCTTGGTGGTTCGATAGGTGGTTGGCCGCTTCGGATACTTTGGCGCGGCGGCGATGGCTTAAGGTTGCGTTGTCAATGAACCTTTTACCCGAGTTCAGTGATTCACAACGCCTTGACATTTTACGGCAGTTTGACCGTGACCTCCTGTCGTGGAATGCCTATACTCGGGCAGTGCCAGCCGGTAAAGCGGTCGTAAATGAAGACGATTTCTCGCTGTTTACCGACGTTTTTCGGGACGGCCTCGGGCTCGATCTTGTGCCGAGTCGTACTGGCAGGACCGCCGTCGACGCGATGGCGATAGCCTCACTTCAAAGCGTAGACCTCACGATTGCGAACAAAAAGTCTCGGGTCTTTCTCCACGGTCGTCAACTTAGCGAGTCGCATTTGGATGAAGCCTCCACGACGCTGGCATTTGAGGTTTCAGAGTTGTTTAGGTCAACCTGGCGCAGGAGCGTCCGAAACGATCTCGGCGCATGGGTGGCTTTTAATGACGCGCTTGAGCAAATCCTTGGCGGCCAGTGCAGGAGAACCCTCGCACTCGCAGTTGCTGCCGGTGAGGTAAAGAGCGGTAACCTAAACCGAAGTGGCGTCGACAACCTGTCCGACCAAGCAGTGTCCCCGGTATTTCGCGCACGCTATGCACGTCAGCGCCGCCACGATGTCGGTTGGTGGATGGAGCAACTGGAGCGTATTGATGCCGGAAATGAAGCATTCTTTGCGCTTTGCTGTGCGGTCCGGTGGGCGCCTACTGCGGTTATCATTAAAAGCCGTGCGCGGTTGGATCGATGGGCCAGGGCGATCGACCCATATCTATTGCGTGTGCTTCGGATGACCTATCGTCAATCGGGCGCGAGTGCGGACGATGGCATCGAATCCGGTATGCTCGCCCGGTTCGGTCCTGAAACCTCGTACCTTTTTTCGCGCCGATTGAAGCTTGTGGAGGAGGTGCCCATCCTTACGAGAGTGGCGCGCCAGAAGCGAAACAAGACGCTTGCTGGCCTGGCTAGCGCCGCCTGGATGGGTGCCATGTCACATGAATCGAAGGCGGCTTGGACCAGCGAACGCCTAAGTAATCTGGCTGAGGCATACTCGATTGTACGTCGTAGTGCAGTTCCTTATCCTGCGGTCATCAGGCCAACGTCTCCGCTCACTGTCATGCAGGCCAGGGAAGCACTGAGGCGTGCCGCCGACCTTCCAAACGGCATGGTGACAACGGCGAACGAAACGCTGACAGCCGATCTTGGGCGCAGAATAGCGCCCTTGGCTACGGTTGCGCTGAGGGATCAGTGGTTCGACCAAGACCTCCTGGATTAGTATGTGCTTGCTCCAAGCTGGCGCATCTTTGCATGGCTGGTTTCCTGGTCGCGCCCGTGGTTTCCCAGAGAGTCTCGTGAATTTCCACATGCGCTGATGCAGCCGGGAGGGGGCCCACCAAAGATTGTCCAGAGCAGCGTAGCAATTTCCCGTTGGCCAGGGCTGCGCGGATGCTGGCGGCGACGTGGGCAAGCTAGACCGAGCGGCAGGTGCGTTGATCCAGTTACTCGGATGTGGCTGGCTCGTTTTCACAACCAGGATGAACCCGGCGGTGTCGCCCTGGACGACATCGTAGCTCAACGGCGGGCATGCGAGTTCCTATAGGAGTATGACGGCTTGCGCTGGATCCGGCACCGATAGACCGTGCCGTCGACGACGATCCGCCGAACCTTTCCGCGCCAGTTGATATGCGTTGCCACGTCTGTGGACCGAGCGCGGAACATACACGGAACGGTGGTCCCGTAGACACCGATATTCGCTGCATCCGTACAGCTCATGAGCCTGTGGGCCTGGTAGTCCCGGTTCTGCACGATGGAACTCCGCGGCTGACTCGCGACCTTCCGCAGTCGGTGGTTGGTGCTGGTTGGTGTCTGAGGAGCTGCGCTGACCAGCACGAACGCGCCGGTGCCGGTCGTGGCTGGAGTCAGCGCTGTGCCCGGCCCGCTCCGCCACCTGTCATCGCGCCGACGCCCACGAGGGCGACCAGGGTCCCCATGACGCGTGTGGCTGGGGGAGCCAGGTCGGCGGGAACACGAAGCCCCTCACTTGCGAGAAGGGCCCGTGCTCCCGCGCGACCAAGGTTCTGGCGTCGGCCTAAGACGTCTCATCCGATCCCAGTTCGCGGATGGGCCGCTGCGAAGACGAAGGCAGCGAGCATCACCAAGATCATGTTCATTGGGACACTCCTGTGCTGCGGGCACGCGCCGACCACACAGTGGCTAGGTGTCAGCTAGCGACGCGTTTGTGGCGCGACTTGCACAGGAGGTACTTGAGTCGATCTAGGCACGGCTTCGCTCGAGGCGGCAACCATGACCGTAACTTGCTCACGGACAGTCAGGGACGAACTACCGGGTCCCGGAGATCGGCGGGTGTCACCGCTGGCGGCCCCTGCCGTCAGGGGGTCAGTGGTGCGAAGGCGGCCGCGATGCGTCGCAACTCGCTGAGGGATTGCCGGGCCGGGTGACGAGTGCTGTGCGGACCGAGGTTCACCGGGATGCCCTCGACCTCGTCCCACCGGTGCGCGCCCCAGAAGCGAGCGGAGGACGTCAGCAGTTCCTCGGCCACGCGGGGGGCGAGTGCGGCGGAGCACCCGACCGCCTTGACCGCCGCCGTCACCAGAGCGTGGGCCGCCCGGGTGCTCGCTGCCACGTCGCCGACGGCGGGTAGGAGCAAGAGCAGCCGACGTGCGGCTTCGACGCCTACGGCCTGGGCGGCCGTTTGCGCGGCCTCCGCCCACGACAGGCCCGGTCCGCGGAAGTTCCCCTCCACTGCGGCGACGTCAAGGGCAGGAGGCGAGCCGTCCTCCAGCACGTAATCCACGCCACTCTCGTCCTCGAGGTTGCGCTGGACGACGTGCAGGCGGCCACCCGCGACGGGGAGTGAGATCACCGGCCACCGGTCTGGCCGCAACCACTCCGCGTCCAGTGCGGCCACCTCGGTCGGGTCGGCGCCGAAACCGCTCGGTGCGGTCCGCGCTCCGCCCACCCCCGACAGGAAGGCCGGCCAGAAGAGCGCGGTGTGGAGCTGGTCGGTGGCGTCCACCAGCGTCGAGCGCGGCAGCGGTGGCTCGAAGGCGTCCAGGTAGCCGGGGATGATCACCGCGCCATCGTCGCAGGCGAAGGCGGGTCGCATGTCACCCATAGGGCTGATCGGGCTAGCGACGGGACCCGGCGGAGTGCTCCGATCGACGGCACCTCGCTGTCGACCAGGTAGGGAGCGCGCCATGAACGACCTCGACGCCCAGCGGCCGGAGCCGGTGCAGCAGATGCCGGAGGAGGAACGGGCCGAACGCGAGGAGCCTGCGGTTCCCCGGCAGCTCAGTGGACTCGAGTGGCTGGTCAAGCAGGTGCAGCGGCAGCGGGAGGGTTAGTCGGAGACCTCTCGCTGGAACGCCGACCAGAGCAGGTTCAACGGGTGGTCGGCCGGGAACTTCGCCCGCTCCTCCTTGCGGGCGAAGACCCCGACCAGGCGTTCCAGGACCGGCTTCCGGTCGTTCTTCAGCTCGACCACCCGCAGGCCCGAGCCCTCGCGCAGCTCGTTGTTCGCCGCCACCACGCCCAGGCCGGACGTGACGATCATGCAGCCCTCCACCAGGCCCGACCGCAGCAGCGACATCCCGTACTGGATCTCGTCGATCTCCGCCGCGATGTCCAGCTCGTTGCGGTAGTCCGGCCCGAACCACCCGCGCAGGAACTCGGCGATCAAGCCGTCCCCGGGCACCACCAGCGGCAGCTTCGGCAGCTCCCCGGTGCCGACGCTCGCCCCCAGCCGGTGCTCCGGGAGGTTGGTCAGCAGCGCCAGCCCGCCGCGCCGCCACTCGATCACGTCGAAGTCCGCGAAGTCCGACCCGTCGCCCGCGGCGGTGACGACGCTGCCGCAGACGATGTCGACCTCCTTGCTCTCCAGCTTGTTCCAGATGTCCCGGGTCCGGATGTGCACGACCTTGAGCTCCACGTCCCGCCGGCGGAAGTCGTCGGCCACGTGGTGCCACGCCTTCGCCAGCGAGTCGAGCATGAACCGGGTGGTGCCCACGGTCAGCGTCGTGCCGAGCTTGCGGCGGCACTCGTGAATCGAATCCAGCCACTCGGTCATCGTGGACCGCGCCAATTCCACCAGCGCTTCGCCGGTCGGTGTGATCAGCACGTCTTTTCCGCGTCCCTGCTTGACGACCAGCGGTTCGCCGCACAACGACTTGAAGTTCCGGTTCAGCGTGTCGATCTGCTTCTGGACGCTGGACTGCTCCCGACCCAGCACCCGCGCCGCGCGCAGCGCCGACTTCGTCTCGTACACCGCGATCAACGTCCTGAGCTGGTCGAACGTGGTGTCCAGCAGCAGCGGCGAGGTGTGCAGGAGCCTGCTGAGCCGGTTGCCCGCGGGGAGCAGGAGCTGTGCCGACGTGGACATCGGGGCCTCTCGGGTCGGGGTCGAACTGTTCTACCGATCAGTTGTACTGAACTTGATCGCAGTATGGGGACAAATTATCCGAAGAACTTGGTTGCTTTGTCTGGACACGTATACACGGTTCGTAAGAGACTTCTGCCGCAACCAGGTGCGAGTTCACGTGGGAGCAATCAAGGGGGTTTTGGGGGGTTGGGGGCCCGCCGGGCGTGCGCCGGGCGGGCCCCCACGTATTAACCTCATCCGACGTGACGGTTTCCACCCTGGACTGGGGCACGACGTACCGGGTCACCGTGCTGGACCTCGGGCTCGCCTGCTGCGGCGTCGAGGTGATGGCGGCCCTGGAGGGCGGGCGACCGCACGACCTGGCCGCGCTGGGGGTGGACGTGGCGCACGCCGCGGGCGAAGCGCACGTGCTGGTCGTGTCCGGGACGGTCACCGATGCCATGTTGCCCGCAGTGATCGCCACATTCCAGGAAATGCCGGAACCCCGTTACGTGCTGTCCGTCGGCGCGTGCAGCAACACCGGCGGGCCGTACTGGGACTCCTACAGCGTCACCAAGGGCATCGACCAGGTGCTGCCCGTGCACGTCGCCGTCCCCGGCTGCCCACCCCGCCCCGAGGCGCTGCTCGAAGGCCTCGCCGCACTGCACAGGCTGGTGTCATGACCGCCGCTTCCGCTCAGCTGGCCGCACTCGTCACGGGCGCGACGGTCAAGACCGCGTTCGGGCAGACGACCGCGCACGTCACCCTGGAGAACTGGCTGACCGCCGCCCGCCAAGCCCACGACGACCTCGGGTGCACCGCCTTCGACTGGCTCGGCGTGGAGGACGCGGGACGCCCCGGCGCGGTCGGGCTGCGGCACGCCGTGTACCTGCACGTCCTCGACCCCGAGACGAAGCTCGGCCTCCTGCTGCGCACCGAGGTCGGCGACGAGCCGCTGCCCAGCGTCGCCGAGGTGTGGGCGGGAGCGGCGTGGCACGAGCGGGAGGCGGCGGAGATGTTCGGCATCACCCTGTCCGGACCCGCGCCCCACCTCCTGCTGCCGGACTCCTTCACCGGCCACCCGCTGCGCAAGGACTTCGTGCTGGCCTCCCGGGTCGTGCGCCCGTGGCCGGGCCGCGTGGAGCCGGGGGAGGACGGCACCACCGCCCCCAGCCGCCGCCGCATGGCCCCACCGGGGGTACCGGACCCCTCCTGGGGCCCTCGACGCCTCGAAGGTGACCCGAATGACTGACGCGCCCGACCTGCCGCCCCGCACCCGCGGTGTGATCGCACTGCTCGAGGCCAACTGCACCGTCTGCATGATCTGCGCCCGCGAGTGCCCCGACTGGTGCATCCACATCGACTCGCACACCGAGGTCGAGCAGCAGCCCGGCTCCGCCCGCCCGCGCGCCCGCAACGTCCTCGACCGGTTCGCCATCGACTACGGCCAGTGCCTCTACTGCGGCATCTGCGTGGAGGCGTGCCCGTTCGACGCCCTGCACTGGGCCCCCGACTTCTCCTACCCCGGCACCGGCACGCTCGACGGCCACGGCGCCGTCGCCGAGCTCGTGCACGAACGGGATGTCCTGAACATGTGGGTCGACCACGTGCCGCCGCCACCTGCTCTCGACAGCCAGGCCGAACCGGCGCCGGAGACCGGTGCCACACGCCCCGGACGAGGGGGTTCCGGAACCCCCGGACGCCCCGGGGCGTTGAGAGGGAGGACGTAGTCACCCGGAGGCGAGCAACCGTGCACAAGCACTACAACGGGGTGAAGACCGCGTTGCTGCTGGGCGCCATGGGCGCGCTGATCGTCGGGATCAGCTCGTTCTTCGGGCGGACGGCGCTGGTCATCGGCGTGGTGCTGGCACTGGGCGTCAACGCCTACGCGTACTTCAACTCCGACAAGCTGGCCCTGCGCGCCATGCGGGCCCGGCCGGTGTCGGAGGTCGAGCAGCCCGCGATGTACCGGATCGTGCGGGAACTCGCGATGGCCGCCCGCCAACCCATGCCCCGCCTCTACATCAGCCCCACCGCCGCGCCGAACGCCTTCGCGACCGGTCGCAACCCGCGCAACGCGGCCGTCTGCTGCACCACCGGCATCCTCGAGCTGCTGGACGAGCGCGAACTGCGCGCGGTCCTCGGGCACGAGCTGTCCCACGTCTACAACCGGGACATCCTCATCTCGTGCGTGGCCGGCGCGCTGGCGAGCGTCGTGAGCGCGCTGGCGAACCTGGCGCTGTTCGCGAGCCTGTTCACCGGGGACGACGAGGACCGCCCCAACCCGTTCGCCGTGCTGCTGATCGCGGTCCTGGGGCCGATCGCGGCGGGCATCGTGCAGATGGCCGTCAGCCGGTCCCGCGAGTACCAGGCGGACGCGTCCGGCGCGGAGCTCACCGGCGACCCGCTCGCCCTCGCCTCGGCGCTGCGCAAGCTGGAACTCGGCACCCGCGCCGCCCCCCTGGCCCCGGAGCCGCAGGTGGTCTCGCAGTCCCACCTGATGATCGCCTCACCGTTCCGGCCGGGCGAGCAGCTCGCGCGCTGGTTCTCCACCCACCCGCCGATCGCCGACCGCGTCCGCCGCCTGGAAGAACTGGCCCGTCGCTCCTAGGCCCCCGCTTCTCGGCCCGCCGCTCCTAGGCCCACTCGAACCGAGGACCGGCGACGACGCGACCGGTGGCCGGGTCCAGCACGAACTCCTGCGGGTCCTCGCCCAGGTAGTGGAAGTTCCCGACGCAGTGGACCGCATCCGGGTCGGCGCGCACCACCCGCAGACCGTCCCCGGCCAGCCGCCCGGACCGCCAAGCGACGCCGTCCGGCCCGAGCGCCACGACGTCGACCTCGGACACCAAGAGCACCAGCCGGTCCCCGACCGGCACCACCTGGTGGACCCGGTCCTGCGCGACGACCGCCCCTTCGCCGGGGGAGTCGACCCGCACGACGAACGCCGAACCGCCCGCGACCACGCACAGCCGGCCGGGGTCGGGGGTCGCGAACACGTCGTCCACCCCGTCCGGCCACTCGCCCGGAAACAGGCCCACCCACTCGGTGGCGGCCGTCACCCGCACCACGGTCGCGCCCCAGCGCGAGGTGAACCCGCCCAGGCCGCCGTCGTGGCCGAACTCGAACACCGGGCATCCCCAGTCGCCGTCCGGCGGGAACTCCGGGTCCACCTCCACCGCGTACGGCGGATTGGTCACCGGACCTCGCGGGCCACGTTCATCAGGTACTGCCCGTAACCGGACTTCGCGAGCTTCTCGCCCAGCGCGTAGCACTCGTCCGCGGTGATGAAGCCCATCCGCAGCGCGATCTCCTCCGGGCACGCGATGCGCACGCCCTGCCGGTGCTCCAGCACCTGCACGAACTGGCCCGCCTCCAGCAGCGAGTCGTGCGTCCCGGTGTCCAGCCACGCGAACCCGCGTCCCAGGTCGACCAGCTGCGCCTTCCCGCGCCGCAGGTACTCCAGGTTGACGTCGGTGATCTCCAGCTCGCCCCGCGCCGACGGCTTGAGGTTGCGGGCGATCTCGACCACGTCGTTGTCGTAGAAGTACAACCCGGTGATCGCCTTGTTCGACTTCGGCACCGCGGGCTTCTCCTCGATGGAGACCAGCCGCCCGTCCGCGTCGACCTCGCCCACGCCGTACCGCTCCGGGTCGCGCACCGGGTAGCCGAACAGCACGCAGCCGTCCAGCGTCGCCGCGTGGTGCTGGAGCAGGCGGGAGAAGCCCTGGCCGTAGAAGATGTTGTCGCCCAGGACCAGCGACACCGAGTCGTCGCCGACGAAGTCCGCGCCGATGACGAACGCCTCCGCCAGCCCGTTCGGCTGCGCCTGCTCGGCGTACTCCACGGAGATCCCGAACTGGGACCCGTCCCCGAGCAGCCGCCGGAACAGCGGCAGGTCGGTCGGCGTGGAGATGAGCAGGACCTCCCGGATGCCCGCGAGCATCAGCACCGACAGCGGGTAGTACACCATCGGCTTGTCGTAGACCGGGAGGAGCTGCTTGGACACCGCCTGGGTGATCGGGTGCAGCCGCGTGCCGCTCCCGCCCGCCAGGATGATGCCCTTCATCGGTAGTTGGTGAACTGGAGGGCGATACCGAAGTCGCTGCTCTTGAGCAGGGCGATGACGTCCTGCAGGTGGTCCTTCTTCTTGCCGGAGATGCGCAGCTGGTCACCCTGGATCTGCGCCTGGACGCCCTTGGGACCTTCGTCGCGAACCTTCTTGGCGATCTCCTTGGCCTTCTCCGACGAGATGCCCTGGACGATCTTGCCTGTGACCTTGAACACCTTCCCGGACACGGCCGGGTCGCCCACCTCGAACGCCTTCATCGAGATGCCCCGCTTGACCAGCTTCTCCTGGAAGACGTCGATCGCGGCGCGGCAGCGCTCCTCGGTCTCGGACTCGAAGGTGATCGCCTCCTCGCCCGCCCAGGCCACCGACGTGCCGGTACCCCGGAAGTCGAACCGGGTGCCCAGCTCCTTGGCGGCCTGGTTGAGCGCGTTGTCGACCTCCTGCCGGTCGACCTTGCTCACCACGTCAAACGACGGGTCTGCCACGTGCCCGATACCTCCGCGTAGGCGTGTCTGGAACCCCCGGAAGCCTACCGGGGGATCCCCGGTTTGAGTGGCCGCGACGGGGTTATGTATTGTCTGCACCGCACCCGGGTGACCGGGGGCGGGGCGGGTTGCCCGAGCGGCCAATGGGAGCGGACTGTAAATCCGTCGCGAAAGCTACAGAGGTTCGAATCCTCTACCCGCCACACCAGTGAGAAAGCCTCCGCGAGCACTGTTCGCGGAGGCTTTCTCGCGTTTCCGGCGAGCCCGTTCGTGTACTACCCGGCGTGATCGTCCGTGTTGGACACTCCTGTCATGAGCGCCAACAGCAACGACCCCTGCCCGGCCTCGCCGGACGGGCAGCACTCGCGGTCCACGGTGCCGGGGCGGGACAGGTGTCAGTTCTGCGGTGCGGAGATGTGACGGCGTGGGTGCCGTCCAGCTCCCGCACGACATCCGCGGTGTGCGCATGTGCGAGCACGTCGCGCCGGGGCGGTGCACGTGGTGGTGCAGTTATCGGCGTGGGGTGTTGTGCAGTGCGCCCGTGGTCGGGTTGCTCGTGCTCGCCGGGTTGGTGCGGTGGTTGGCCGCTGCGGGCGAGGAGGACCGCGACCAGGTGATCTACGCCTTCACCGGCGTGTCGGTGTTCCTGGCGATCGTGATCCCCGTCGTGGTGTTCCTCAACCACACCCGGCCCGAGAAGGCGTGAGACGCAGGTGAGACCGACGCGCAAGCGCTTCCTCTCGCTTGCGTGCCGGCCTCGTGTGCAGCATAACCCATGTCGAACGTTTGTTCGAGGGTTACGCGATCGCGGCGCGTCCCGCGTCGGTCAGCTCGGCGTCGGTGCGCTCGTCCAGGCCGACCGCGCGGCGGGCGCGGAGGAGGCCGGCGCGGACCAGGTCGTGGGTGGTCGTCTGGTCGCAGCAGGGCAGGCCGTCCACGTACAGGTCCGGTTCGACCCCGCCCGACAGTTGCGCCCTGCCTGCGGCGACGGCCCTGAGCATGGCCCTTGCCCGGTTCGACAGCTCTTTCGCGATGGTCATGGCGACCCCCTCGCCCGTTGTGCATCCCCTTTGTCTAGTCAGGAGGTCTCGACCTGTGGGTTGAGTACCCCTCGACCTCCGGTTCACTCGGGCGGACGAGACCGCTGGGGACACCTTCCCCTCCTGGACCGTTCGGATCACGGCGCCACGCCGACCGGTTGGGCTGTTCAGCCCAACCGAAGTCGCGATGACCTCTCGGCGCTGACAGACCGCCGGCCGTCGTGCGGGCGCGCGGAACGCGTGTGCGCACGACAAGACTCGAACCCATGAGCGAAATCTGGATCGCCCTGGCCGCCCTCGCGCTCGGCGTCGTCCTCGGGCTGGTGATCCGGCACAAGCCCGCGCGCAGGCGCCCGCGACCCGACCCCGCCGCGCGCAACCACGTGCGCGAGGTCCTCAACGCCGCCGACGACCTCGAGTACGGCCTCAACACCGTCCTGAACTTCGGCCCGCTGTCGGCCTCCGAACTGATCTCCGTGGACCTGCCCGCGAAGCTGGAGCGCCTGGCGGGCACCGGCGGCGTCGACCGCGCCACCCTGCACGACCTCCGCACGCACACCCAGCGCATCGCCCTGCACCCGTACCCGGAGCCGCGCGACCTGCTCACCGCGGTCCGCGAGGACGACGCCTCCGTCTGGCTCGTGCTGCGCGAGGCCGTGGGCAGCGGCGCGGCGCAGCACCAGGCCGCCGCCAAGGCCCGCGAGTGCCTGGACGTCATCCGCAACGGCCTGCGCGACACCGCGCCCCGGGAGATGAAAGAACTCGTGAGCGTCTAAAGGGCGGGACGGCGCTGCCAGGTGGTCCACAGCGGACGGTAGCCGTGGGAGTACCAGAAAGGGGTCGAGCGGGGGTTCGGCAAGGCGTGGTGGAGGAGGGAGACCGCCACGCCGGCCTCGTCCAGCAGGCGGTGGGTGTGGGCCACCAGGGCGCTGCCCACGCCGGACCCGCGAGCCGCCTCCCGCACCCCCAGCAGTCCTATGTAGACGGCCGGCGCGGCGGAGGTCTGGGACGCGATCCAGTCCGCGTGCGGCGGCATGTCGTAGTAGAGGACACCCAGCGGCGTGCCGTCCCGCTCCGCCAGCCACAGGCCGGGCTCGTCCCACGTCAGCCGGGCCTCGATGCGCTCGCGCAGCCGCGCCGCCGTGGACGGGCGCTCGTTGAGCATGCCGAACCGGCTGTCGTACCGGACCACCTCGACGTTCACCGACACGGCCACGTCCACGTCCGCCGCCCCCACCCGCCGGATCCGCACGTCCGGCGCACCCGCCGGCCCGCCGAGCCCGGCCCGCCGCGCCGCCGCGACCAGCAGGGGCGCGAAACCGTGCCGCACCAGCACTTCCGCCGCCGCCACCGCCCGGCTCGGCACGGTCACCAGCGCCGCCGTGTCGTAGTCGCCGGCACCGGTCAGCGGCCAGTCCCGCAGCTGGGCGTCGAGGTCGGCGTCGGGGTGCCACGTCAGCGTGTGGGTGCGCAGCGCGCCCCAGGTGGCGTTCAACGCGTCGGCGGTCAGCTCGGTGAACGAG
This sequence comes from Saccharothrix variisporea, assembly GCF_003634995.1. GTDB lineage: Bacteria > Actinomycetota > Actinomycetes > Mycobacteriales > Pseudonocardiaceae > Actinosynnema > Actinosynnema variisporeum. The sequence goes on from NZ_RBXR01000001.1 coordinate 5,804,108, forward strand.
TACGGCTCCGGAACGGGCGTGGTGGCGGGCAGTAGCGGGTCCATACCGGGAACGTAACCGGAGCCGTAGCCTGCGGCGGTGCGCATCTTCGTGGTGGACGCCTTCACGGACCGGGCGTTCGCGGGCAACCCCGCGGGCGTCGTGCTGCTGACCGACGACGACGGGCCCGACGACGAAACCTGGATGCAGTCCGTCGCCGCCGAGATGAAGCACGCCGAGACCGCCTTCGTGCGGGTAGGAGAAGAAGAAGGTCCCCTCCCGCTGCGCTGGTTCACGCCCGTCCGCGAGGTCGACCTGTGCGGCCACGCGACCCTGGCCACCGCCCACGTCCTCGGCGGCGACCGCGTCTTCACCACCCGCAGCGGCGAGCTCACGTGCACGACCACCCCGGACGGCTGGGTGGAGATGGACTTCCCGGCGGACCCTGCGACACCGATCGAGATCACAACGCCACTCAAAGCCGGCCTGCCCGGCATCACGGTCAAGGCCGTCGCCCAAGCCGTCTCCGACGTCCTCGTCGAGGCGGCGACCGCCCGGCAAGTCCGCGACCTCCGGCCCGACTTCGCCGCGCTCGCGGAGGTGCCCGGACGCGGCGTGATCGTCACGGCCCCCGGCGACCGACCCGGTCTCGACGTGGTGAGCCGCTGCTTCTACCCCTCCTACGGGGTCCCGGAGGACCCGGTGACCGGTTCCGCGCACTGCACGCTGGCCTCCTGGTGGGCCCCGCGCCTGGGGCGCGCCGAACTGCTCGCCGAGCAGGCCTCGCCGCGCGGCGGGCAGGTCCGGGCGATCTTGAGCGGTGATCGCGTGCGACTCGCCGGACGAGCGGTGACGGTGCTGGCAGGGGAGCTGATCGTGTGATCCGAACTGTTACCTTTCGTGGTAATCCGTGCAACGACCTGCCATTTCGTCGCCCAACCGGGGTACATTGGCACCCCTGGAGGGGTCTCGGTGGGTGTTCGGGACCCCTCAGTCACGCCAGGAGCTCGTAGGCCGCGACCCGGCCAACCGCGACGACGGCCGACGAGGAGGGTGGATGTCCGACCACGTGTCGGCCACGGCGCCGAACGCGCCGACCCGGTCCACGACCCGCGCGTTCAGCGTGTTCGCGGTGCTGCTCCTGCTCGCCGGGACGCTGTGCGCGGTCGCGGTGGGCTCGTGGCTGCCCGACCGGGACCCGACCGACCTCCTGTGGACCGGACCACTGCTGGTGGTCGGGTTCCTGCTCGCCGAACAGCTCGCCATCAACGTGGACGTGCGCAGCGGCGTGGCCTGGACCATTTCGTTCACCGAGATCCCGCTCGTGCTCGGCCTGCTGGTCGCCCCGTTCGAGGTCGTGCTGGCCGCGCACGTCGTCGCGGGCGTCGGCACGCTGCTGGGCCGCCGGGTCCTCGACCGGGCCGTCTACAACGCGGGCCTGATGTTCATGGAGATCTCGGTGGCCTTCGCGGTCGCCCACTCCGTGGACCTGTTCCTGGACGGCAACGGCCCCAAGTGGGCGGGCGCGTTCCTGGGCACCATCGCCGTGCCGCTGCTGGCCAGCGTCCTGGGCCTGACCGCGCTGCGCCTGATGGGCAAGGGGATGCGGGTCGGCCCGAGCCTGCGGCTGGTGCTCCAGACCCTGGTCGTGGCGCTGCTGAACACCTCCGCCGGCCTCGCCGGCTACGAGATCGCGGACAAGGCCCCGTGGGGCGGCGTCCTGATCGTCCTCGTCTTCGCCGGCATCACCGCGATCTACCTCGCCTACTCGGGCCTGCTGCGCGAGCAGCGCGACCTGGAGACGCTCAGCGAGGTCTCGCTGCGGGTGGCCCGCTCCGGCCGGCACGCCACCGGTCCGCGCGGCCCGAACCCCGACGGCGGCGACGGCCGCGCCGACGACGACGAGTGGCAGCTCATCGCCGAGCGCATCCGCGAGCAGCTCAACGCCAACCGGGTCGTGCTGCGGCTGCGCACCGACCCGCAGGCCCCGATGCGCACCCTGGTCGCGGGCGAGCCGCTGCCCCAGGCCATGCGCCGCGACGACCCGCGCCAGCTGCGCGAGGACGCCATGCTCCAGCTGCCCGGCTCGCAGGTGCGGTACTTCCGCGTCGTCGACGCCGGCGAGGACGTCACCGAGGCGCTGAGCCGCCGCGACGCGCAGGAAGCGCTGGTCGTGCCGCTGCGCGGCGCGACCCAGCTGCTCGGCGCGGTCGAGGTGCACGACCGGCTCAGCCGGTGGCGCGGCTTCGGCAAGGCCGACATCCAGCTGCTGCGCACCCTGGCCAGCCACCTGTCCACCGCCGTGGACAACCGCCGCCTGCTCGCCCGGCTGCGCCACGACGCCTACCACGACCCGCTGACCGGCCTGCTCAACCGGCCCGGCCTGCGCGAGGCCGCCGCCGAGCCGATGCGCCAGGCCGACCGGTCCGCCGTGCTCCGGATCGACCTGGACGTGCTGTCCACCGTCGCCGACGCCCTGGGCCAGGCCTGGAGCAACCGGATGGTGGTCGCGGCCGGCCGCCGCCTGCGCGACGAGCTCGGTCCCGAGGTGCCGCTGGCCCGGCTGGAGGGCGGGGCGTTCGCCGCGCTGCTGCTGGACCGGCAGGCCGAGCGCATCCAGGAGATCGCCGAACGGCTGCGGGCCGCGCTGTCCGTGCCCTACCCGGTGGACCGGCTCACCGTCGAGGCGGGCGCGGTCGTCGGGTGGGCGTCCACCGCGGACTGCGAGATCGAGGACCCCGACGCCGACGCCCTGCTCCAGCGGGCCGACGTCGCCGTGCGGGCCACCAGCGAGGCCGAGCCGCTGCGCGCGTACGCGCCCTCGATGGGCCAGATCTTCCTGCGCCGCTTCCAGTTGGTGACCCAGTTCCGGTCGGCGCTGGAGACCGGCCAGGTGTCGATCCACTACCAGCCCAAGGTCGCGCTGCCGAGCAGACAGGTGGTCGGCGCGGAGGCCCTGGTGCGCTGGAAGCACCCCGAGTTCGGCCGCGTCGACCCGGACGAGTTCGTGCCCGCCGTCGAGGCCACCGGCCTGGTGGACGTGCTGACCGACTTCGTGATGGACAAGGCCCTGGACCGGGTCCGCCGGTGGATCGACCGCGGGCTGCGGATGTCCATCGCGGTCAACCTGTCCGTGCGGACGCTGGCCGACGAGGAGTTCCCGGACCGGGTCGCCGCCGCGCTGCTCAAGCACGCGGTGCCGCCCGAGCTGCTGACCTTCGAGCTGACCGAGTCCGGCGTGATGGCCGACCCGGAGCGGGCGCTGCCCGTGCTGCGCCGCCTGCACACCATGGGCGTCGTGCTCGCGGTGGACGACTTCGGCACCGGCTACTCCTCGCTGGCCTACCTGCGGCAGCTACCGGTCGACGAAGTCAAGATCGACAAGTCCTTCGTGCTCGGCATGGGCACCGACCTCGGCGACATGGCCGTCGTCCGGTCCATCGTCGAGCTGGGCCACTCGCTGAGCCTCACCGTGGTCGCCGAGGGCGTCGAGGACGACGCCGCGCGGGACCAGCTGGTGTCCATGGGCTGCGACGTGGCGCAGGGCTACCTGATCTCCCGGCCGCTGTCCGAGGAGCGCTTCGAGGCCTGGTTGCGTGCGCGAACCGTGCAGGTCAGGGGCGCCCGGGATGAGACGGTGCTCACCTTGGTGCACTGAAGGGACCCCCCGATTTCGTGAACCGGGCGAGGTTGTGTAGAGTTCTCCTCGCTCCGCAAGAACGAAAGAGCAAGCCCCTTTAGCTCAGTCGGCAGAGCGTCTCCATGGTAAGGAGAAGGTCTACGGTTCGATTCCGTAAAGGGGCTCCACGACTAGGCCGCGGTGCAAGCGCATGCGCGGCCAACAGTCGTGCTAAGCGGTGTAGCTCAGTTGGTAGAGCAAGCGGCTCATAATCGCTGTGTCGCCGGTTCAAGTCCGGCCACCGCTACTCGTTAGTCCGATCCCCGCCAGGCGGTAAGCCCGCACTGGAGCCCCGGGGCTGGTGTGCTCTAGAAAGGCAAGGACCGTGGCTGCAACCGACGTACGCCCGAAGATCACCCTCGCGTGCGAGGAGTGCAAGCACCGGAACTACATCACCAGGAAGAACCGGCGCAACGACCCGGACCGCCTGGAGATCAAGAAGTTCTGCCCGAACTGCAAGACGCACCGGCCGCACAAGGAAACCCGCTGAGGCTTCCCGCAGTCGTCCACGAGGCCCGTCCCTTCACCGAGGGGGCGGGCCTCGTCGCGTAACCTGCTCCGGTGCCTCTCGACCAGTCGTTCATCGGACGTTCGTACCCGCCGTCACCGCCCTACGAGGTGGGACGCGAGAAGATCCGCGAGTTCGCCGACGCGGTCGGCGCGACGAGCCCGGTGCACCGCGACCCCGAGGCGGCCCGCGCGGCCGGGTACAAGGACGTCATCGCACCGCCCACGTTCGCGATCATCGTGTCGCTGAAGGCCAACGACGTCCTGGTCGAGGACCCCGAGCTGGGCCTGGACTACAGCCGCGTGGTGCACGGCGACCAGACCTTCACCCACACCCGCCCGATCACCGCCGGCGACCGCCTGGTGGTCGAGCTGCACGTGGACGGCATCACGTCCCGGATGGGCAACGACATGCTGGCGCTGCGCGCCGAGGTGAGCACCGACGAGGGCGAGCACGTCTGCACCGGGCGCTGCACGCTCGTGGTCCGCGGGGAGGACGCGTGAGTCTCAAGGCTTCGGACGTGGTCGTCGGCACCGAACTGCCGCCGCTGACGCTGCGCATCACCCGGGCCGACCTGGTCCGGTACGCGGGCGCGTCGGGGGACTTCAACCCGATCCACTGGAGCGAGCGGTTCGCGACGGCCGTGGGGCTGCCGGGCGTGATCGCGCACGGGATGCTGACCATGGGCATGGCGATCCGCGTCGTGACCGACTGGACGGGCGACCCGGGCGCGGTGGTCGAGTACGGGGTGCGCTTCGGCCGTCCCGTGCCGGTGCCCGACGACGACGAGGGCGCCGTGGTGGAGGTGACCGGCAAGGTCGCCAAGGTGCTGGATGACGGCACCTTCAAGGTCAACGTGACGGCCACGTTCGAGGGCAAGGGCGTCCTGGGCGGCGCTTCGGCCCGCGTGCGCCTGCCGTAGCGCTTCGGTGAGGAGCCGACCTCCCGACGGCTCCTCACCGGCGCTCAGAAGCCGCTGCAGAGGGCGGTCGTGCGGGGGCCGCTGGCGGTGGCCGAGCGGCGCTCCACGCCATCCACGCTGACCTTGCAGCCCACCGAGCCGCCTTCCGGCCCGACCGTCACCGCGAGCACCCCGTCCCGCACCTCGCCCGGCGCGGACAGCTCCGCCCGCCACGGGAACGCGGTCAGCTCCACCTCACGGGTCCCCGCGCCCTCCTCGGCGAACGTCGAGTACACGACCGTGGCGCGCGCGGCCTCACCGGACACCTCGTACACGACGACGGACCGGTGCTCCGGTCTCGCCACCCAGAGCGCGAGGACCAGGGCGCCCAGCACGAGCACCGCCGATCCGGCGATCACGACCCACTTCCGGGCGGGCTGGTCGGACTCCGGTAGGTCCGGCTCCGTCATCGTTGGTCTCCTCGGGTGAAGATCGGTTGCTCTGAACGGATCATCGCCCACTTTCTACTGTGAGTTACTCCATTCACCCGTTGGAGTTGCAGTCGGCCAGCGCGAACGGGCCGGTGGCGGACGCGGTCTTGCGCTCCACGCCGTCGACCGTGATCCGACAGGTCACCGTGCCACCGTCCGCACCCGCCATCGCGGTGAGCGTGCCCGCGCTGAGCACCCCCTTCGCCTTGACCACCTTCGACCACGGCAGCACGGCGGCCCGCTCCTGCTCGGTGGCGCTGTCCCCGTCGCTGTAGGTGGAGTACCGGACGTCGGCGGTCTTGGCGTCACCGGTGATCTCGTAGACCACCGTGGACTCGCCGGCGGCGTGGCGGTCGAGGTCGTCCAACGGCTCCGGCTCGTCCGGGAACAACGCCAACCACGCCGAGCCGGCTAAGAGCCCCACCGCGACCACGACGACGAGAACGGTCCACCGACGGCGCGGTCGGGTCGGGTGCTGGGCGTGGGCCACGGGTCACTCCCTCGGGTCTGGCGTACTGAGACGCCGGGACCATCGAGTGACTTCCACCACAGATACTGCTCGTGACCGAATCGTGGCCGAACCGGCGCCAAGCCCTTCGGGAACGACGAAAGGCGCCCCGGTCGGGACGCCTTTCGCGAGCTTGCGTGACGTGCGGACTTACAGCTCGATCTCGCCCAGCAGGTCGGCCATGCGCGTGACGCCGGTCTTCAGGTCGTCGTCGCCCAGGGCGTAGGACAGGCGCAGGTAGCCCGGCGTGCCGAACGCCTCACCCGGCACGACCGCGACCTCGGCGTGCTCCAGGATCAGGGCCGCGAGCTGCACGGTGTCGGTGATCTCCGTGCCGCGCAGGGTCTTGCCGATCAGCGCCTTCACCGACGGGTACACGTAGAACGCGCCCTTCGGGGTCGGGCACTCCACGCCCGGGATCGCCGACAGCATGTCCACGATGGTCCGGCGCCGCCGGTCGAAGGCCTTGCGCATCTCGTCGACCGCGTCCAGCGAGCCGGACACCGCCTCCAGCGCGGCGCGCTGCGAGACGTTCGCCACGTTGGACGTCAGGTGGGACTGGAGGTTCGCGGCGGCCTTCACCACGTCGGTCGGGCCGATCAGCCAGCCCACCCGCCAGCCGGTCATCGCGTAGGTCTTGGCCACGCCGTTGAGCACGATCGTCCGGTCCGCCATCGCGGGCACCGCGACCGGCAGGGACACCGTCTCGGCGCCCTCGTAGAGCAGGTGCTCGTAGATCTCGTCGGTGATCACCCACAGGCCGTGCTCGAGCGCCCACTCGCCGATCGCGGTGATCTGCTCGCGGCTGTACACCGAGCCGGTCGGGTTGGACGGCGAGCACAGCAGCAGGACCTTGGTCTTCGGGGTCCGGGCCGCCTCCAGCTGCTCGACGGTCACCAGGTAGTCGGTGCTCTCGTCGGCCGTGACCTGCACCGGGACGCCGCCGGCGAGCGTGATCGCCTCCGGGTAGGTGGTCCAGTACGGGGCGGGCAGCAGGACCTCGTCACCCGGGTCCACGATGGTCGCAAACGCTTGGTACACCGCCTGCTTGCCGCCGTTGGTGATCAGCACCTGGGCCGCGGTCACCTCGTAGCCGGAGTCCCGCTTGGTCTTCGCGGCTACGGCTTCCCGCAGCTCCGGCAGGCCGGCGGCGGGGGTGTAGCGGTGGTTGCGGGGGTCGGCGCACGCGGCGGCGGCAGCGGCGACGATGGCCTCCGGGGTCGGGAAGTCCGGCTCGCCCGCGCCGAAGCCGATCACCGGTCGACCGGCCGCCTTGAGCGCCTTCGCCTTCGCATCCACCGCGAGGGTGGCGGACTCGGCGATGCCGCCGATCCGCTTCGAGATCCGGGGGAAGTCGGGGGTGCCGGGCGCGGAGGTCGTCTCAGGTGAGGCCATGGCCCCAATCGTGGCAGACCGCACAACCGACTTGGTGCCCGGCACCCCCTCTGACCGGGCCGGTTGGGAGTACGGGCCGGTTGTGCCGTATGCTTCGACACCGGGAACGTCCAGCCGCTGCCTCACGGGCCACGTGAGGAGGGTGCAAGACGTCCTCAGCCAGCGGGTTCCCCTCGGGGGACCCCGAAGGGGTGTAGCTCAACTGGCAGAGCAGCGGTCTCCAAAACCGCAGGTTGCAGGTTCAAGTCCTGTCGCCCCTGCGTCGAAGCGCGATGGTGAGCGGAGGACGGCATGAGCGAGGGCCGCGAGCAGGACCAGCCGGAAGAGCGCGAGAGCGCGGCCCGGCCGGTCACCGCCGCAGCACGCCGCGAGCGCCGCGGTACCGCGCGCCCGGCGGGCCGCAAGGACTCCGCCGCGCCGTCCGAGGCCAAGAAGTCGGCCGAGTCCGACTCGGAGGCCGCGGACCGCAAGGGCCGTCCCACTCGCGCTCGGGGCGACCAGGAGAAGCGGGCGGGCTTCTTCGCCCGGATCGTCCGCTACATCCGTGAGGTGGTCAGCGAACTGCGGAAGGTCATCTGGCCGACCCGCAAGCAGATGATCACCTACACCTCGGTCGTGTTGGTCTTCGTGGCCTTCATGGTGGCGTTGGTGTTCGGCCTTGACTCGGCCTTCGCCTGGGGCGTGTTCAAGGTGTTCGGCTGAGCCGACGCCTCCCCGCCCGGGGTGGCGGTGGCGAACACGTGGATGAAAGGAAGCGAGACCCACAGTGACCTCCGAGAACGGCGTTGACGCCCAGGAGCTGACCGACCTGACCGACGAGCAGGACTTCGACGGTGATGTCGAGGACGTCGAGCAGGACGAGGCGACGGAGGACACCGCGGAGTCCGCTGACGACGCCGACGACGCCACCGAGTCCGACGAGATCGACGAGTCCGACGAGTCCGCGGGCGAAGCCGCCGACGTCGAGCCGGCCGCCGAGGTCGTCGACATCGACGCCGAGCCCGCCGACCCGGCCGCCGAGATGCGCGAAGCCCTGCGCAACGCGCCCGGCGACTGGTACGTCGTGCACTCGTACGCCGGGTACGAGAACAAGGTCAAGACCAACCTCGAGACGCGCATCCAGACCCTCGACATGGAGGACTACATCTTCCAGGTCGAGGTGCCGACCGAGGAAGTCACCGAGATCAAGAACGGCCAGCGCAAGCAGGTGCAGCGCAAGGTGCTGCCCGGCTACATCCTGGTCCGGATGGAGCTCAACGACGCCTCGTGGAGCGCGGTGCGCAACACGCCGGGCGTGACCGGCTTCGTCGGCGCGACCTCCAAGCCGTCGCCGCTGACCCTGGACGAGGTGCTGAAGTTCCTGCTGCCCCAGGTCGAGCAGAAGCCGGCCGCGGGCAAGAAGGCCGCTTCCGCGCCCGCCAAGACCGCGGTCGAGGTGGACTTCGAGGTCGGCGAGTCGGTCACCGTCATGGACGGCCCGTTCGCCACGCTGCCCGCCACGATCAGCGAGGTCAACGCGGACGGCCAGAAGCTGAAGGTCCTGGTGTCGATCTTCGGCCGCGAGACTCCGGTCGAGCTGTCGTTCAGCCAGGTCTCCAAGATCTGATCCGCCGCCCTCCGGGGCGTCGGCAGCCACGCTGCGGCTGGCAGGGCCGCGCGCGGACACCGCAATAACAGGAAGCACTGAGATGCCACCCAAGAAGAAGAAGCTCGCAGCGATCATCAAGCTGCAGATCAAGGCCGGGGCCGCGAACCCCGCGCCGCCCGTCGGCCCCGCGCTGGGTCAGCACGGCGTCAACATCATGGAGTTCTGCAAGCAGTACAACGCCGCGACCGAGTCGCAGCGCGGCACCGTGGTGCCGGTCGAGATCTCCGTGTACGAAGACCGCTCGTTCGACTTCAAGCTCAAGACGCCGCCGGCCGCGAAGCTGCTGCTGAAGGCCGCGGGCGTGGAGAAGGGCTCGGGCGAGCCGCACCGCACCAAGGTCGCCAAGGTGACCATGGACCAGGTGCGCGAGATCGCGCAGACCAAGATGGTCGACCTCAACGCCAACGACGTGGACCAGGCGGCGAAGATCATCGCCGGCACCGCCCGCTCCATGGGCATCACGGTCGAAGGCTGACCCTCTCTTTCGCTAGTTCCCCGTGGGAGAGCCAGGCGCTGGCTCGCACCACAACTGATCCACTGTTAAGGACAGCAGCATGAAGCGCAGCAAGGCGTACAAGGCCGCGGCTGAGCTCGTCGACCGGGAGCGGCTGTACTCGCCGCTGGAGGCCGCGAAGCTCGCCAAGGAGACGTCCAAGGTCAAGCTGGACGCGACCGTCGAGGTCGCCATCCGGCTCGGCGTCGACCCCCGCAAGGCCGACCAGATGGTCCGCGGCACCGTGAACCTGCCGCACGGTACGGGCAAGACCGCCCGCGTGATCGTCTTCGCGACCGGCGACAAGGCCGCCGAGGCCACCGCCGCCGGTGCGGACGCGGTCGGCAGCGAGGACCTGATCGAGCGCATCCAGGGTGGCTGGCTCGACTTCGACGCCGCGATCGCGACGCCGGACCAGATGGCCAAGGTCGGCCGCATCGCCCGCATCCTCGGCCCGCGCGGCCTGATGCCGAACCCGAAGACCGGCACCGTGACGCCCGACGTGGCGAAGGCCGTGACGGACATCAAGGGCGGCAAGATCAACTTCCGCGTGGACAAGCAGGCCAACCTGCACATCGTCATCGGCAAGGCGTCGTTCGAGCCGGAGAAGCTGGTCGAGAACTACGCCGCGGCGCTGGACGAGATCCTGCGTGCCAAGCCGTCCGCCGCAAAGGGCCGCTACCTGAAGAAGGTCACCGTCTCCACGACGATGGGCCCGGGCATCCCGGTCGACCCGAACCGCACCCGCAACCTGCTGAGCGACGAAGCCACCGCCTGACCCGGCTTCGCGCTGTAGCTGACGAAAGCCCCTCGGCACCCCGCGTGCCGAGGGGCTTTTCGCTTGCCCTCACCTGCCTGTGGTCATCGGCCGCAGTCAGCCGGCTCGGCCTCGTAGCCGCTGATGATCCAGTAGCCGCCGCTCCGCTTGAGGGTGAACTTCCCGAGCCGAGGCCCGCCCTTGACCTCGATCTCGCACGAGCTGATGACGAAGGTGTCGCTGGTGGACGTGCGCAGCATCTCTCGCGGGTAGATCGGCCCCGAGGCGTACCCGGCCTTGTCGGTGATCTGGCCGTTGAGCTTGGTGATGGCATCGGCGCAGCTCGCGCTCTCGAACGCCTTCGCGAACTTCTGCTTGAGGGCGTCGTCCACGAACAGGTCGCAGCCGTCCGTCCTGCGGTTGTACTCGACGCTGTCGTACAGCATGGAGAGCGTCGCGGTGGGCGACTCCGACGTGAGCTTGTTGCCGGTGACGCCGCCGGGGTTCTCCACGGGCGCGCGCTCAGCCGAGTCGCTCTCGAACAGTCGGTCGTAGGCGTACGACAGCAGTAGTAGGACCACTACCAGGTACACCAGGCGTCGGAAGAGCTTGCTGCGCACCACCACCTGCCACAGCGGCTTGCGCGGGGGTGCGGCGGGTGGTGGGGGTGGGGGTGGAGGGGTGCCTGGGGGGAGGGCGGGGGTGGTGCCCTGGGCTTGTTGGAAGCGTTGGAACTCCTGGAACCGTTGGAACTCCTGGAACTGCCGGAGTTGTTCCGGGTCGATGTCCGGGGGCGGCGGCGGGTTCCGCGGGGGCTCTTCGGTCACGGGTCACATCATGCCGATTTGGTGGCTCCGGGACACATCCCGTACGCTGGTCGACGGTTCCACCAAAGACCGCTGGTCTTCCCACGCCCTCGCGGCGCGGGGACGAAGGGTTCGCTTGGCGAACGGCCCGCGCAGGAGGACGAGGTCAGCAACAGGCGCGTTCAACCGCGTCTCTTCCGCCCCGTGCTGCTGTGCACCGGGGCGTTTTTCATGCCTCCTCTTCGGCACGGCCGGCGGCTCACCGAAGCCCAGAGAGGAGGCGATCATGGCGAAGCCCAGCAAGGTTTCGGCCGTCGCCGAGCTCACGGACAAGTTCCGTGGCAGCTCGGCCGCTGTCGTCACCGAGTACCGTGGCCTCTCCATGGCGCAGCTCACCACGCTGCGTCGCGCTCTCGGCGCGGGCACCACGTACACCGTTGCGAAGAACACGCTGGTCAAGCGTGCCGCTCAGGACGCGGGCGTCGAGGGTCTGGAAGACCTGCTCGTCGGTCCGACCGCCATCGCCTTTGTCGAAGGCGAGCCGGTCGACGCGGCCAAGGCGCTGCGCGACTTCGCGAAGGACAACAAGGCCCTGGTCATCAAGGGCGGCTTCATGGACGGCCGCCCCCTCTCGGTCGACGAGGTCACCGCGATCGCGGACCTCGAGACCCGTGAGGTGCTGCTCGCCAAGCTGGCGGGCGCGATGAAGGGCAACCTGGCCAAGGCCGCGGGTCTGTTCAACGCCCCGGCTTCCCAGGTCGCTCGCCTGGCCGCTGCCCTGCAGGAGAAGAAGGCTTCGGAGGCTCCCGCCGCCGACGCCGAGGCTCCGGCCGAAAGCTGATCAACCCGACACATCGCGTCCAGTTCGGGCGTTGAATTAGAAAGGACCGCCGATCATGGCGAAGCTCAGCACCGACGAGCTGCTCGACGCGTTCAAGGAGATGACCCTCCTGGAGCTGTCGGCGTTCGTGAAGCAGTTCGAGGAGACCTTCGAGGTCACCGCCGCCGCTCCGGTCGCCGTTGCCGCCGCCGGCCCGGCCGCCGCCGCTGCCCCGGCCGAGGAGGAGAAGGACGAGTTCACCGTCGTCCTCGAGTCCGCCGGTGACAAGAAGATCCAGGTCATCAAGGTCGTCCGCGAGGTCGTCTCGGGCCTGGGCCTGAAGGAGGCCAAGGAGCTGGTCGAGTCCGCTCCGAAGCCGCTGCTGGAGAACGTGGCGAAGGACGTCGCCGACGCCGCCAAGGAGAAGCTCGAGGCCGCGGGCGCCAAGATCTCGCTCAAGTGAGCCGAGCGGCCCGCCGGTCACCCCGGTGGGTCGGCGCCTGAAAGCTGAACGCGCGACAGGGCGGGTACTCCGAGTACGGGGTGCCCGCCCTGTCGCATGCCCGCCCGCTCGTTCGCATGTCTGGCATGCCCGCACGGGGGCTGGTGGCGGTGGCCGAACGTGTGAGAAGTTCAGGTACCTGTGACTGCTGGATTGGGTGAAACGGGCGAAACGGAGATCACAGCGAACGTTACGTTTCCGTGACCGCCGCTAACCCAACTGGGGAGTAACCACGACGCGACGGGCTCGTTGCACGGGTATGGCGACCTGCTGCGCGGGTCCGCTGTGGCGTTGTGGCCGGTGACCTGGAGGTGCGATGGGCGTCGAGGTGGTCGTCGAAGGCCTGACCAAGTCCTTCGGCAAGCAGACCATCTGGCGGGACGTCACGCTCACCCTGCCGCCCGGCGAGGTCAGCGTGATGCTGGGTCCCTCCGGAACGGGCAAGTCCGTCTTCCTCAAGTCCCTGGTCGGGCTGCTCAAGCCCGAAAAGGGCCGGATCATGATCAACGGCACCGACCTGGTGCGGTGCTCCGAGCACAAGCTCTACGAGATCCGGAAGCTGTTCGGCGTCCTGTTCCAGGACGGCGCGCTGTTCGGCTCGATGAACCTGTTCGACAACGTGGCCTTCCCGCTGCGCGAGCACACCCGCAAGACCGAGGCCGAGGTCCGGCGGATCGTGCTCGAGAAGATGGAGATGGTCGGCCTCGTCGGCGCGGAGAAGAAGCTGCCCGGTGAGATCTCCGGCGGTATGCGCAAGCGCGCCGGCCTCGCCCGCGCCCTGGTGCTGGACCCGGAGATCATCCTGTGCGACGAGCCGGACTCCGGTCTGGACCCGGTCCGCACCGCCTACCTGAGCCAGCTCCTCATCGACCTGAACTCCCAGATCGACGCGACGATCCTGATCGTCACGCACAACATCACCGTCGCTCGCACGGTCCCGGACAACCTGGGCATGCTGTTCCGCCGTGAACTGGTCATGTTCGGCCCCCGCGAGGTGCTGCTGACCAGCGACGAACCCGTGGTGGAGCAGTTCCTCAACGGCCGCCGCATCGGTCCGATCGGCATGTCCGAGGAGAAGGACCAGGCCACGATGGCCGCCGAGCTCGCCCACCGGGACGCGGGCCACTCCGACGGCTCCCCGGACGAGGACGTGCGCGGCGTGGTCCCGCAGCTCGAACCGACCCCCGGCCTGCCCCCGCGCACCGCCGTGCGCCGCCGCAAGGACCGGGTCATGAGCATCATCCACACGCTGCCGCCGGAGGCGCAGCAGGGCATCATCGCGAGCCTCACGCCCGAGGAGCAGCGCCACTACCGGGTGCTGGCGACCTCCAGCCAGACGACCGTGCCGGGGGCGTCGCTGCCCGAGACGACGGTGGCCAACCGGCCGGCACCCAGTCCGTGGCCCCGGCAGGGAGGCGTGCTGTGAGCAGCCCCGCGACCTTCCCCGGCGCGGGTGCCCTGCGGGAGACGGGCCGGCTGTTCGCGCTCGGCATCGACGTCGTCCGCAACACGTTCCGCCGCCCGTTCCAGCTGCGCGAGTTCATCCAGCAGTGCTGGTTCGTGGTCAGCGTGACCGTGCTGCCCACCGCGCTGGTCTCGATCCCGTTCGGCGCGGTCATCGCGCTCCAACTGGGCTCGCTGACCCGCCAGATCGGCGCCCAGTCGTTCACCGGCGCGGCCAGCGTGCTGGCGATCATCCAGCAGGCCAGCCCGATCGTGACGGCCCTGCTCATCGCGGGTGCGGGCGGCAGTGCGATCTGCGCGGACCTGGGCTCGCGCAAGATCCGCGAGGAGATCGACGCGATGGAGGTGCTGGGCGTCTCGCCGATCCAGCGCCTGGTCGTGCCGCGGGTGCTGGCCGCGATGCTGGTCAGCGTCCTGCTCAACGGCATGGTCAGCGTCGTCGGCGTGATGGGCGGCTACTTCTTCAACGTGATCCTCCAGGACGGCACGCCCGGCGCGTACCTGGCGAGCTTCAGCGCCCTGGCGCAGCTGCCGGACCTGTGGATCTCCGAGATCAAGGCGTTGATCTTCGGCTTCATCGCGGGCATCGTCGCGGCCTACCGGGGCCTGAACCCGGCGGGCGGTCCGAAGGGCGTGGGCGACGCGGTGAACCAGGCCGTGGTCATCACGTTCCTGCTGCTGTTCTTCGTGAACTTCGTCCTCACCACGATCTACCTCCAGGTCGTCCCGGCGAAGGGGAGCTGAGATGGCCACGATCGGCAACCGCGCGCGCAAGGCCGCCAACGCGCCGCTGAACATGCTGGACACGTTCGGCGACCAGCTGTGGTTCTACCTGCGCGCCCTGGCGTGGGCGCCGCGCACGCTGCACCGCTACCTGCGCGAGACGCTCCGGCTGCTGGCCGAGGTCAGCTTCGGCTCGGGCGCGCTGGCGGTCATCGGCGGCACCATCGGCGTGATGGTCGGCCTGTCGGTGTTCACCGGCACGGTCGTCGGCCTCCAGGGCTTCGCGGCCCTGAACCAGATCGGCACGTCGGCGTTCGCGGGCTTCGTGTCGGCCTACTTCAACACCCGCGAGATCGCGCCGCTGGTGGCCGGTCTCGCGCTGAGCGCCACGGTCGGCTCGGGCTTCACCGCCCAGCTCGGCGCGATGCGGATCTCCGAGGAGATCGACGCGCTGGAGGTCATGGGCATCCCGAGCATGCCGTTCCTGGTGACGACCCGGATCATCGCGGGCTTCATCGCGATCATCCCGCTCTACGTGATCGGCCTGCTGACGTCCTACCTGGCGGCGCGGCTCATCACGGTCGAGCTATATGGGCAGTCAGCAGGCACGTATGACCACTACTTCAACCTGTTCCTACCCCCGATCGACGTGCTCTGGTCGTTCGGCAAGGTCCTCGTCTTCTCGGTCGTCATCATCCTGACGCACTGCTACTACGGCTACCGGGCGTCCGGCGGCCCGGCGGGCGTGGGTGTCGCGGTCGGCCGCGCGGTGCGCACCGCGATCGTCACGACGAGCCTGCTGGACTTCTTCCTGAGCATGGCCATCTGGGGCACGACGACCACGGTGAGGATCGCCGGATGATCACCCGCAGGCTCCTGGGCGTCGTCTTCCTCGCGGTGATCGCCCTGTTCCTCAGCCTCACCGTCGCGCTGTACAACGACGCCTTCACCAAGGTCGTCAAGGTGACGCTGAAGACCGACCGGGTCGGCAACCAGCTCCAGCTCGCCTCGGACGTGAAGGTGCGCGGGCTGATCGTCGGCGAGGTCTCCGACATCCGCACCGAGGGCGACGGCGCCGTGCTGGAACTGGCGCTGCACCCCGACCAGGTCGCCAACATCCCCGGCAACGTCTCGGCGCGCCTGCTGCCCAAGACGCTGTTCGGCGAGCGGTACGTGAACCTGGTCGTGCCCAAGCAGCCCGACCTCGGCAACCACCTCGACCAGGGCGACGTCATCGAGCAGGACCGGTCCAGCAGCGCGATCGAGCTGGAGCGGGTGCTGGACGACCTCCTGCCCGTGCTCCAGGCGGTGCAGCCGGAGAAGCTGGCCACCACGCTGACCGCCGTCTCGCAGGCCCTGGACAACCGGGGCAAGCAGCTCGGCCAGACCCTGGTCCAGCTCGACGGCTACCTGGGCGAGCTCAACCCGCAGCTGCCCGCGATCAAGCAGGGCATCAGCAAGCTGGCCGAGGTCTCCGACGTCTACGCCGACGCCGCGCCCGACCTGGTGCAGGCCTTGTCCGACGCCACGGTCACCAGCCGCACGCTGGTCGACCAGCGGGACAAGCTGCTGGCCATGTACGGCACGCTGACGACCACGAGCGTGGACCTGAACAGCTTCATCACGGTGAACCGGAACAACCTGATCCAGCTCGCCGACGTGTCCCGGCCGACGCTGGAGCTGCTGGCCAAGTACGCGCCCGAGTACCCGTGCCTGCTCAAGGGCCTGACCGAGTTCAAGCCGATCATGGACCAGGTGTTCGGCAAGGGCACCAACGAGCCGGGCCTGCACATCACGCTGGAGATCACCGCCAACCGCGGCAAGTACGAGCCGGGCAAGGACGACCCGGAGTACGCCGACAAGCGCGGCCCCCGCTGCTACGACATCGTGCCCCGGCCCGACCCGTTCCCCCAGTACCCGCCGGAGGGCCCGGTGAAGGACGGCTCGACGTCCCCGCCGCCCGCGCGCAACGCGACCGACGGCACGCTGCCGCCCAACACGGGCCAGATCAACCCGGACGGCACCGTGGTCTCGTCCGTGGTCGACGCCCCGAGCCTCGCGAACTCGCCGCAGGAGATGGACTTCCTCGCGGCCCTGCTGGCGCCGCAGTTCGGGTTCCAGAAGTCGGAGATGCCCAGCTTCACGGCCCTGCTGCTGGGGCCGCTGTACCGGGGAGCGGAGGTGACGGTGTGAGGTCGCTCGCCGCACCCCTGATCAAGCTGGCCATCTTCGCCGCCGTCACGGTCCTGGCGACCGCGCTGCTGGCCGTGACCATCGCGAACGTCAACTTCAGCGCCGCCACCACCTACACGGCCCGGTTCACCGACGTCACCGCCCTGAACGAGGGCGACGACATCCGCATCGCGGGCGTCCGGGTGGGTCAGGTGCAGGACATCCGGGTGGTGGACCGGCGGCTGGCGGAGGTCGAGTTCTCGCTGGAGGGCGAGCGCCGGCTGCCGTCCTCGGCGACCGCGACCATCAAGTACCGCAACCTGGTCGGCCAGCGGTACATCGCGCTGGAGCACGGCGTGGGTGACGCGTCCCCGCTCAAGCCCGGCGACGTGATCCCGCTGGAGCGCACCAAGCCCGCGCTGGACCTGACCGTGCTGTTCAACGGCTTCAAGCCGCTGTTCCAGGCGCTCAACCCGGACGACGTCAACAAGCTGTCGAACGAGATCATCCAGGTCCTCCAGGGCGAGGGCGGCACGATCGACAGCCTGTTGCGGCACACCGCGTCGCTGACCTCGACCCTGGCGAGCCGGGACAAGGTGATCGGCGAGGTCATCACCAACTTGAACACCGTTCTGGACACCGTGAACAGCCGTACGGACCAGGTCTCGACGCTCGTCTCGACCCTCCAGGAGCTGACCACGGGCCTGGCGGGGGACCGGCAGCCCATCGGCGAGGCGATCTCCGCGCTCGGCGACCTGACCGGCACCACTGCGGGCCTGCTCAACGAGGCCCGTGAGCCGCTGAAGAACGACATCGCCCGCCTGGGCGTGGTGTCCCAGACGCTGGCCGACAACGAAGCCGTGGTCGAGGGCGTCATCCAGCGGCTGCCGGCCAAGATCGAGGGCATGGCGCGCACCGCGTCCTACGGCTCCTGGTTCAACTTCTTCCTGTGCGAGGGCACGGGCCAGATCGCCGTCCCGCCGATCATCAACGACCCGATCCCGATCACCGCCCTGCCCGTCACACAGCCGAGGTGCCGCCGGTGAAACCCGAACGGAATCCGGTGACCATCGGCGCGGTCAGCCTGACCGTGATCGCGCTGCTGCTGCTCGCCGCCTTCTACTCCGACGACCTGCCGATCATCGGCGGCGGCACCACCTACCAGGCCGAGTTCAGCGAGGCCGCGGGTCTGGTGCCGAGCAACGAGGTGCGGGTCGCGGGCGTCAAGGTCGGCAAGGTGACCGACGTCGAGCTGGCCGGCGACAAGGTGCTGGTGTCGTTCAAGGTCAAGGACGCCTGGGTGGGCGACCGGACCACCGCGGTCATCCGGATCAAGACGCTGCTGGGGCAGAAGTTCCTGGCCCTGGACCCGCAGGGGTCCGAGCCGATGGACCCGGGCAAGCCGATCCCGCGCGAGCGCACCCTGGCGCCCTACGACGTGCAGGAAGCGTTCAACGGCCTCGCCTCCACGGTCGGCCAGATCGACACCAAGCAGCTCGCGGACAGCTTCCAGGTCCTGTCGGAGACCCTCGACGGCACCAAGGACAGCGTCCGGGGCGCGCTGGACGGCCTGTCCGCGCTGTCCAAGACGATCTCCTCGCGCGACGAGCAGCTGGCGAAGCTGCTGGCCAACACCCGGCAGGTCACGCAGACCCTGGCCGACCGCAACGAGCAGTTCGAGAAGCTGCTCGCGGACGGCAACCTGCTGCTGGGCGAGCTGCGCAAGCGCCGGGACGCCATCGGCGCGCTGCTGAGCGGCACCCGTGAGCTGTCCCAGGAGCTGACCGGCCTGGTCGCGGACAACAACGCCCAGCTCAAGCCCGCCCTGGAGCAGCTGGACCGGGTGTCCACGATGCTCCAGCGCAACCAGGACACGCTCAGCCGCAGCCTCGCGCTGATGGCCCCGTTCTACCGGGTGTTCGCCAACACCCTGGGCAACGGCCGCTGGTTCGACTCCTACATCTGTGGCCTGCTGCCGCCGTCGGTGAACCTCGGCGTGGTCGGCTTCAACGAAGAGGGCTGCCTGCCCCCCGGCGTGCAGAGGGGGAACTGACGTGGCAACGACGAAGGTCGGACGTGACCTGGGCCGCGCGGTCGCGATCGCGTGCGTGCTCGCGCTCGTCGCCGCCGTGGGCATGTGGTGGGCGTTCGCCGGCGCGAACAGCCGGAAGGTGACGGCGTTGTTCGGCGCGGCGGTCGGCGTGTACCCGGGCTCGGACGTGCGCGTGCTGGGCGTGCGGATCGGGTCCATCGACGAGGTCGAACCGCAGGGCAAGCTGGTCAAGGTCACCATGTCGATCGACCGGACGGTCAAGGTCCCGGCGACCGCGCAGGCCGTCGTGGTCGCGCCCAGCGTGGTCAGCGACCGGTACGTCCAGCTCGCCCCCGCCTACACGGCCGGTCCGGCGCTGGGCGACGGCGCGGTCATCCCGCGTGAGCGCACCGCCACCCCGGTCGAGCTGGACGAGCTCTACGCGAGCCTGGAGAAGCTGACCACCGCGCTCGGCCCGAACGGCGCCAACAAGGACGGCGCCCTGTCGGACCTGCTGGACTCGGCCGCCGCGAACCTCGACGGCAACGGCAAGGCGCTCGGCGACACCATCAAGCAGCTCGGCGACGCCACCCGCACGCTGTCCGGCTCGAAGGACGACCTGTTCGGCACGGTCGACAACCTCCAGAAGTTCACCGGCATGCTGGCCGCCAACGACAGCCAGGTGCGCGACCTGAACCGGCAGCTCGCCGAGGTCGCCGGGTTCCTCGCCGACGAGCGCGAGAACCTGGGCGCGGCGCTGACCGAGCTGGCGAACGCGCTGGGCCAGGTGCAGGGGTTCATCCGGGACAACCGGGCGATCCTCAAGACCAACGTGGACAAGCTGACCGGCATCACGCAGGTGCTGGTGGACCAGCGGGCCGCGCTGGCCGAGACCCTGGACGTCGCCCCGCTGGCCCTGGGCAACCTCCAGAACGCCTACAACGCGGCGTCGGGCACGCTCGACGTCCGCGCCGACCTCAACGAGCTCAACCAGCCGCCGATCGTGCTGGTGTGCAAGCTGATCCAGTCCGTCGAACCGGGCAAGGTGCCGCTGGTGCTGTCGCAGGCGTGCAAGCAGCTCGAACCGATCCTGTCCGGCGCGGTGCCGCTCAAGACCCCGGCCGAGGTGCTCAGCGACATGTCCCAGGGCAAGGTGCCGCTGCCCCTGCCGCTCGCGGGGGTGCCGCAATGAGGAAGATCGTGGGTTTCGTGGCCGGCGCACTGCTGCTGACGGGCTGCGGGTCGGGCGGGTTCGACGGCGTCTACAACATGCCGCTGCCCGGCGGCGCCGACCTGGGCGACCGGCCGTACGCGGTGAAGGTGCAGTTCAAGGACGTCCTGGACCTCGTGCCCCAGGCCGGCGTGAAGGTCAACGACGTGCCCGTGGGCCGCGTCGACCGCATCGACCTGGCCGCCGACGGCTGGACCGCCGAGGTGACCGTCCTGGTCAACGGGGACGTCAAGCTGCCCGCCAACGCCATCGCCAAGCTGCGCCAGTCCGCGCTGCTCGGCGAGAAGTACGTGGAGCTGGCCAAGCCGGCGCAGGGCCGCGAGGAGGGCACGCTGGCCGACGGCGCGACCATCCCGGTGGAGCGGACCAACCGCAACCCGGAGGTCGAGGAGGTCTTCGGCGCGCTGTCCATGCTGCTCAACGGCGGTGGCATCGCCCAGCTCCAGAACATCAGCAAGGAGCTCAGCGCGGCCCTGGAGGGCAACGAGCCCGAGGTCAAGTCCCTGCTGACCAACCTGAACACGCTGGTCGGCGAGCTGGACGGGCACAAGACCGAGATCACCCGCGCGCTGGACGGCGTGAACCGGCTCGCGGGCACGCTCAGCGCCCAGCGCGACCAGATCGGCGGCGTGCTGGAGGGGCTGGAGCCCGGCCTGAAGGTGCTCAGCGAGCAGCGCACCCAGCTGGTGACCCTGCTGCAGTCGCTGGACTCGCTGGCCGACGTCGCCGTGGACACCATCGACAAGTCCAAGGCGGACGTCGTCGCCGACCTCAAGGCGCTGGAGCCGACGCTGCAGAAGCTGGTCGAGGCGGGCACCAACCTGCCCAACGCGTTCGAGCTGCTGCTGACCTACCCGTTCCCGGACTCGGCGATGGACGGCATCAAGGGCGACTACACCAACCTCTACGCCGACCTCGACCTGAACCTGGGCACGATCGTGGACAACCTGGGCCGGTCGCGGCAGAGCCCGCTGCCCACCCTCCCCGGCCTGGACGGCAACGCGCCGTCCCTGCCCCTGCCGCTGCCCAACCTGCCCCTGCCCGGTGTGGGCGGCACCACCGGCCTCGGTGACGTGCTCGGCGGACTCCTCGGAGGTGGTCGGCGATGATGACCGCCCGGACCCGGCTCCAGATCATCGCGTTCGTGCTGATCGCGCTGGTCGGCGTGAGCTACGTGGGCGCGCGGTACGTCGGCCTCGGCCGGGCGTTCGGCGCGACCGGGTACGTGGTGAAGATGCAGCTCGCCGACTCCGGCGGCGTGTTCACCAACGCCGAGGTCACCTACCGGGGCGTGACGGTCGGTCGGGTCGGCCAGATGCGGCTGACCGCCGACGGCATCGAGGTCGACCTGGACATCGACCCCGACGCGCCGCGCATCTCCGCCGACCTGGAGGCCGTGGTCGCCAACCGGTCCGCGGTCGGCGAGCAGTTCGTCGACCTGCGCCCGCGCGGCGAGGACGGCCCGTACCTGGCGGCCGGCTCGGTCATCCCGCGCAGCGCGACCAAGACCCCGCCGCCGGTGGACGGGCTGCTGACCAACCTGGACGCGTTCGCCAAATCCGTGCCGACCGACTCGCTGCGCACCGTCGTGGACGAGCTGGACCAGGCGTTCAACGGCACCGGGCCCGACCTCCAGGTGCTGCTGGACAACACCCGCGTGTTCACCGAGGCCGCCACGCAGAACCTGCCGCAGACCAAGGCGTTGATCAACGACGGCCTCGTCGTGCTGACCACGCAGGCGTCCCAGGGCAGCTCGATCCGGTCGTTCTCCGGCGACCTGCGGGCGCTGGCCGAGACCCTGAAGAACCGCGACGCCGACCTGCGCGCCCTCATCGGCATCTCGCCGCAGGCCGCCGAGCAGCTGTCGGCGCTGCTGCGGGAGACCGGGCCGAACCTCGGCGTGGTCCTGGCCAACCTGCTGACCACCGGCAACATCCTGGTGACCAGGCTGGACGGGCTGGAGCAGATCGCCGTGACCTACCCGATCGCGGTCGGCGGCGGCTTCAGCGTGGCCAAGGGCGACGGCACCGGCGCCCACTTCGGCCTCGCGCTCAACGTCTTCGACCCGCCGCCGTGCACCGTCGGCTACGAGGGCACCCGCATCCGGCAGGGCACCGACACCAGTCCCGTGGGGCTCAACGCCGGGGCCTACTGCGCCCTGGCACCCGGTAGCGCGACCAGCGTGCGCGGCGCGCAGAATGCGCCGTACGGTGGCACCCCGGGTACTCCGAAGGGCGACGAGACGTCCCAGCCGGGGCGGGAGCCGACTGGGCAGCAGGGCGAGCCGGTGGTCCTGACCAGCCTGGGACAGCTGCTCGGGCTGCCGGGCTGAGCGGAGAGGACATCGTGCGACGTTTCTTCCTGCCGATCGCGGCCGTGCTGGTCGTGCTCGCCGCCGGCTACGCCACCTGGGCCGGGGTGTCCTGGTGGAACGCCTCCACCAACGACTCGGCGGCCTTCGCGCGCGAGCGGGAGGAGGTGCTGCGGGTGGGCCAGGTCGGCATCGCGAACTTCACGACCCTGGACTACAAGAAGGTCGACGACGACCTCAACCGGTGGGTCGAGACGTCCACCGGCGACCTGCGCACCGAGATCGAGAACGGGCGCGCGAGCCGCAAGAAGCAGATCGAGGACGCCAAGACCGTGACGGTGAGCCGGGTCCTCGACGCGGCCGTCACCGACCTCGACCGGCACGCGGGCAAGGCCCGGGTGATCGCCGTGGTCGAGACGACGGTGACGCCGGAGGGCGGCCAGCCGGTCAAGAAGGTCAACCGCTACCAGACCGCCCTGTCCCGCACCGACGCCGGCTGGAAGCTCAGCGCGCTCGGCCCGGTCGCGCCCGGTGGCGCCTGAAGTTAGGAACGACTCGTGCCCCCGTCACGCCGCCGCCCCGTCCCGTCGCCCCCGACCGGCCGCCCGAAGGTCGCCGGCCTGCGCAAGCGCGCCGACCAGCCGCCGGTCCCGGACTCGCAGGTGGAGTCGCAGGTCTCGGCCGAGGACGTCGAGCCGTCGCCCTTCGTGGACGCGGTCCCCGAGGGCTCCGCTCCGGAGGCCCCCGCCGGTCCCGGCTCGGCCGCCACCGGCTCGACCGCTGCCCGCTCCGCCGCTGCGGGCTCTACCGCCCGCCGTTCGGGTGCTGCCGGCTCGACCGCCGCCGACGCCGCGGACGGCCCGGGACCGCGTCCCGGCCGCCGCCCGACCGGCCGCAAGCGCTCCGGGGCACCGGTCCCGACCTCGGCCGACGACTTCGCCCAGGCCTTCGCCCGGTCGCACGCCGAGGCCGGGGCCCGGCCCGCCCGGGACGGTGGCCTGGTGCTGCCGATCGTGCTGGTGCTGGTGGCGGCGGTGCTGGTGGGGTTGGGCGTGTGGTTCCAGCTGCGCGCCGGGCAGGTGAAGTACAACCAGGCCCTGGTCGACAGCGCCGGCACCACCGCGGTCGCGGGCCAGGTGCGGGAGGCGGTCGAGAAGTCGTTCTCGTACAACTTCGCGGACGTGGCCGCCACCGAGAAGGCGGCGAACGAGCTGCTGGTCGGCAAGGCGAAGTGCCAGTACAACGCGATCTTCGGCCCCGTGAAGACGCTCGCGCCGGAGCAGAAGCTGGTGGTCACGGTGAAGGCCGTGTCGACCGGTGTGACCAGCCTGGACGGCGACCGGGCGACCGTGCTGCTGTTCGTGGACCAGGTCACGACCCGGACGACGGACAACCAGAGCGGCGGCGGCATCGCCATGATGCGGGCCGGCGCGCAGAAGGTCGACGGGCGCTGGAAGGTCGACAACATGGAGATGTTCGGCGCGGCGGCGGACCAGTCGGCAGCCCTGGCCAAGTGCAACTGACCGACCGCGCACGGTAGCGGCGGTCCTTGGCCTGGGCCGCGCGGGCCGGGCCGGGCCGGGCTGGGCTGGGCTTGGGCCGCGTTGAGCCGGGCCGCGTTGAGCCGGGCCGGGCTGGGCGGGGCCGCGTTGAGCCGGCCCGCGTTGGGCGGGGCCGCGCTGGGCGAGGCCGGGCTAAGCCGGCCGGGCTGGCTGGGCGGGGCCGGGCTGGGCCGCGTTAAGCGCGGGATGTGCTGAGAGCGAGGTGGCGACGGCCCGCTGCTGCCGTTGTCGCCCGGCGCGGGTCGCCGCCCACGCCGGACACCTGCCCTTCGCACCCGCCGGCCCCGCTGCTCGCCGACCTCTCGCGTCCCGTCCCCGTCCCTCTCGCCGACCGCGTCTTGGTACCCGCGCGCACTCCGCCGAAACGCGTGGGCGCGGCCTCCGGCCCCCGCTTCCATGATCGCACGCACCACCGACAATTCCGCGCGTGCGCGTCGCGGGGGTAGTCGTTCGGTCGCTCAGCGTGTGCGGTAGGTTCATGATCATCGGTAACGGGTTCGCCGGGGGTCGAAACCGCGTTGTGCAACGGGGTAGTACAGTGATCTCCGCCACACTTTCGCGCCGGTGACTGAACGGAATCGGCGGACCTTCCCGAAGGGCGAACAAGACCAGCCAACAGTTCACCGGGCGCCACACCCGTGTAATTCCGCAGGTCAGCGCGGTAACGCGGCGTGAACACCGCTTGCGCCACGCGAGTGATCGCCGCGTGGCATCTTGACTGACGGCGTCGGCGGGGTCACTCTGTCGGTGACGACGAGAAAGGTCCTTCCAGGTGCCTCTCGACAGTTGGCGTGCGCGTGGCTAGACTGCCCCTTTGCGCTGCCCTCTTTCCGTTTGCCCTTCGCCGAGAGCTGGATTGCCGGGCATCGCCGCACCCTTGACAGCCGTGCTAGTCCGCTGCTAGCCAGCTACCTGTCCCTGGAAGGACGCATCTTGGCGATCTCTCGCGCGACCAAGGCCACTGCTGCGACCAACTCCACGTCGGGGATTCCCGGAGCGCCGAAGCGAGTTTCGTTCGCGAAGATCCACGAGCCGCTTCAGACGCCCAACCTGCTGGACCTCCAGATCCAGTCCTTCGAATGGCTCACCGGCGACGAGGCGTGGTTCCAGCGCCGCGTCGACGAAGGTGACGAGACCCCCACCAGCGGCCTCGAAGAGGTCCTGAACGAGATCTCGCCCATCGAGGACTTCTCCGGCTCGATGTCGCTCTCCTTCTCCGACCCGCGCTTCGACGAGGTCAAGGCCTCGACCGAGGAGTGCAAGGACAAGGACATGACGTACGCGGCCCCGCTGTTCGTCACGGCGGAGTTCACCAACCACACCACCGGCGAGATCAAGAGCCAGACGGTGTTCATGGGTGACTTCCCGATGATGACGGACAAGGGCACGTTCATCATCAACGGCACCGAGCGGGTCGTCGTGTCCCAGCTCGTCCGGTCGCCCGGTGTCTACTTCGACACCGCGATCGACAAGACGACCGACAAGGACGTCTTCAGCGTCAAGATCATCCCTTCGCGGGGTGCCTGGCTGGAGTTCGACGTCGACAAGCGCGACACCGTCGGCGTCCGCATCGACCGCAAGCGCCGGCAGCCGGTCACGGTGCTGCTCAAGGCCCTGGGCTGGACGACCGAGCAGATCCGGGAGCGGTTCTCCTTCTCGGAGACGCTGCTGACCACCCTGGAGAAGGACCACACCGCCGGCACCGACGAGGCGTTGCTCGACATCTACCGGAAGCTGCGTCCGGGCGAGCCGCCGACGAAGGAGTCCGCGCAGGCGCTGCTGGAGAACCTGTTCTTCAAGGACAAGCGCTACGACCTGGCCAAGGTGGGCCGCTACAAGGTCAACAAGAAGCTGGGCCTGGACATCCCGATCGCCACGGGCGTCCTGACCGAGGACGACATCGTCACGACGATCGAGTACCTGGTCCGCCTGCACGCCGGTGAGACCAGCATGCAGCCCGGCGAGACCGAGGTGCCGGTCGAGGTCGACGACATCGACCACTTCGGCAACCGCCGCCTGCGCACCGTCGGCGAGCTGATCCAGAACCAGATCCGGGTCGGCCTGTCCCGCATGGAGCGCGTCGTGCGCGAGCGCATGACGACCCAGGACGTCGAGGCCATCACGCCGCAGACCCTGATCAACATCCGCCCGGTCGTGGCGGCGATCAAGGAGTTCTTCGGCACCTCCCAGCTGTCGCAGTTCATGGACCAGACGAACCCGCTGGCGGGCCTGACCCACAAGCGTCGCCTGTCGGCGCTGGGCCCCGGTGGTCTGTCCCGTGAGCGGGCCGGCATGGAGGTCCGCGACGTCCACCCGTCGCACTACGGCCGCATGTGCCCGATCGAGACGCCGGAAGGCCCGAACATCGGTCTGATCGGCTCGCTGTCCTCCTACGGGCGGGTCAACCCGTTCGGCTTCATCGAGACGCCGTACCGCAAGGTCGTCGACGGCCGGGTCACCGACCAGATCGACTACCTGACCGCGGACGAGGAAGACCGCTACGTCAAGGCGCAGGCCAACGCCAAGATCGACGACGAGGGCAACTTCCTCGAGGACCGCGTCCTGGTCCGCAAGAAGGGCGGCGAGGTCGAGCAGATCGACCCCAAGGACGTCGACTACATGGACGTCTCCCCGCGCCAGATGGTGTCGGCGGCGACCGCCATGATCCCCTTCCTCGAGCACGACGACGCCAACCGCGCCCTGATGGGCGCGAACATGCAGCGCCAGGCCGTGCCGCTGCTCCGCTCCGAGTCGCCGCTGGTCGGCACCGGCATGGAGCTGCGCGCCGCGGTCGACGCCGGTGACGTCGTGGTGGCCAAGAAGACCGGTGTGGTCGAGGAGATCTCCGCCGACTACGTCACGGTCATGGCCGACGACGGCTCGCGGCAGACCTACGGCCTGCACAAGTTCCGCCGCTCCAACCAGGGCACCTGCATCAACCAGAAGCCCATCGTCAACGAGGGCGACCGGGTGCAGGAGGGCCAGGTCCTGGCCGACGGGCCGTGCACCGAGAACGGCGAGATGGCGCTGGGCAAGAACCTGCTCGTCGCGATCATGCCGTGGGAGGGCCACAACTACGAGGACGCGATCATCCTGTCGCAGCGCCTCGTGCAGGACGACGTCCTGACCTCGATCCACATCGAGGAGCACGAGATCGACGCGCGGGACACCAAGCTGGGCGCCGAGGAGATCACCCGGGACATCCCGAACGTCTCCGAGGAGGTCCTGGCCGACCTCGACGAGCGGGGCATCATCCGCATCGGCGCCGAGGTCCAGCCGGGCGACATCCTGGTCGGCAAGGTCACGCCCAAGGGCGAGACCGAGCTGACCCCGGAGGAGCGCCTGCTGCGCGCGATCTTCGGCGAGAAGGCCCGCGAGGTGCGCGACACGTCCCTGAAGGTGCCGCACGGCGAGTACGGCAAGGTCATCGGCATCCGCGTGTTCTCCCGCGAGGACGACGACGAGCTGCCCCCCGGCGTGAACGAGCTGGTCCGCGTCTACGTGGCCCAGAAGCGCAAGATCCAGGACGGCGACAAGCTCGCCGGCCGCCACGGCAACAAGGGCGTCATCGGCAAGATCCTCCCCGTCGAGGACATGCCGTTCCTGGAGGACGGCACCCCGGTGGACATCGTGCTGAACACGCACGGCGTGCCGCGTCGTATGAACATCGGCCAGGTGCTGGAGACCCACCTCGGGTGGATCGCCAAGCAGGGCTGGAGCATCAACGGCGACCCGGACTGGGCGAAGAACCTCCCCGCCGAGCTGTACGAGGTCGAGCCGGGCACGAAGACCGCCACCCCGGTCTTCGACGGCGCCCGCGAGGACGAGATCACCGGTCTGCTGGGCTCCACCATCCCCAACCGCGACGGCGTGCGGATGGTCAAGGAGAACGGCAAGGCGCAGCTGTTCGACGGCCGCAGCGGTGAGCCCTACCCGTTCCCGGTGTCGGTCGGCTACATGTACATCCTGAAGCTGCTGCACCTGGTGGACGACAAGATCCACGCCCGCTCCACCGGCCCGTACTCGATGATCACCCAGCAGCCGCTCGGTGGTAAGGCGCAGTTCGGTGGTCAGCGCTTCGGTGAGATGGAGTGCTGGGCGATGCAGGCCTACGGCGCGGCCTACACGCTGCAGGAGCTGCTGACCATCAAGTCCGACGACGTGCTCGGCCGCGTGAAGGTCTACGAGGCCATCGTCAAGGGCGAGAACATCCCGGAGCCGGGCATCCCGGAGTCCTTCAAGGTGCTGCTCAAGGAGCTGCAGTCGCTGTGCCTCAACGTCGAGGTGCTGTCCTCGGACGGCGCCGCGATCGAGATGCGCGACGGCGACGACGAAGACCTCGAACGCGCGGCGGCGAACCTCGGCATCAACCTGTCGCGGTCCGAGTCGCCGTCCGTGGACGACGTCGTCAACTAACACCTCGCCGGTCGGGCGGGGGACGCCTCCCGCATCCCCCGCCCGACCCCGCCACCAGCTCCTTCAGCTAAGCCCCTCGCAGGGCAACCGAATCAAAAGGGGAAGAGAGTAGACGTGCTCGACGTCAACTTCTTCGATGAGCTCCGCATCGGTCTCGCGACCGCGGACGACATCCGCCAGTGGTCCTACGGCGAGGTCAAGAAGCCCGAGACCATCAACTACCGCACGCTCAAGCCGGAGAAGGACGGCTTGTTCTGCGAGAAGATCTTCGGTCCCACCCGGGACTGGGAGTGCTACTGCGGCAAGTACAAGCGCGTCCGGTTCAAGGGCATCATCTGCGAGCGCTGCGGCGTCGAGGTGACCCGCGCCAAGGTGCGCCGCGAGCGGATGGGCCACATCGAACTGGCCGCCCCGGTCACGCACATCTGGTACTTCAAGGGCGTCCCGAGCCGGTTGGGCTACCTGCTCGACCTGGCCCCGAAGGACCTCGAGAAGATCATCTACTTCGCCGCCTACGTCATCGTGGGCGTCAACGGCGAGCTGCGCCACAACGACCTGCCCACGCTCGAGAACGAGATGCAGGTCGAGCGCAAGCGCGTCGAGAACCGCCGCGACGCCGACGTCGAGGCGCGCGCGCAGAAGCTGGAAGCCGACCTGGCCGAGCTGGAGGCGGAGGGCGCCAAGTCCGACGTGCGCCGCAAGGTCAAGGAGGGCGGCGAGCGCGAGATGCGCCAGCTGCGCGACCGCGCCCAGCGCGAGCTCGACCGCCTCGACGAGATCTGGTCCACCTTCACCAAGTTGGAGAAGGGCCAGCTCATCGCGGACGAGCTGCTCTACCGCGAGCTCTACGACCGCTACGGCGACTACTTCACCGGCGCCATGGGCGCGGAGGCCATCCAGAAGCTGCTGGGTGACTACGACGTCGACGCCGAGGCCGAGACGCTGCGCGAGACCATCCGCAGCGGCAAGGGCCAGAAGAAGCTGCGCGCCCTCAAGCGGCTGAAGGTCGTCGCCGCGTTCCAGGCGACCCGCAACAACCCGCAGGGCATGGTCCTGGACTGCGTCCCGGTCATCCCGCCGGACCTGCGCCCGATGGTGCAGCTCGACGGTGGCCGCTTCGCGACCTCCGACCTCAACGACCTGTACCGCCGGGTCATCAACCGGAACAACCGCCTCAAGCGGCTGATCGACCTCGGCGCGCCCGAGATCATCGTCAACAACGAGAAGCGGATGCTCCAGGAGGCCGTCGACGCGCTGTTCGACAACGGCCGCCGCGGTCGTCCGGTCACCGGTCCGGGCAACCGGCCGCTGAAGTCGCTGTCCGACCTGCTCAAGGGCAAGCAGGGCCGGTTCCGCCAGAACCTGCTCGGCAAGCGCGTCGACTACTCCGGCCGTTCGGTCATCGTGGTCGGCCCGCAGCTCAAGCTGCACCAGTGCGGCCTGCCCAAGCAGATGGCGCTGGAGCTGTTCAAGCCGTTCGTGATGAAGCGGCTGGTGGACCTCAACCACGCGCAGAACATCAAGTCCGCCAAGCGCATGGTCGAGCGCGCCCGCCCGGCCGTGTGGGACGTGCTGGAAGAGGTCATCACCGAGCACCCGGTGCTGCTCAACCGCGCGCCCACGCTGCACCGCCTCGGCATCCAGGCCTTCGAGCCGCAGCTGGTCGAGGGCAAGGCCATCCAGTTGCACCCGCTGGTCTGTGAAGCGTTCAACGCCGACTTCGACGGTGACCAGATGGCGGTCCACCTGCCGCTGTCCGCCGAGGCGCAGGCCGAGGCGCGCGTGCTGATGCTGTCGTCGAACAACATCCTCTCGCCCGCGTCGGGCAAGCCGCTGGCCATGCCGCGTCTGGACATGGTCACCGGCCTGTACCACCTGACCCGGCACAAGGAAGGCGACATCGGCGAGGGCCAGGCGTACTCGTCGCCGGCCGAGGCGCTGATGGCGTTCGACCGCAAGGTCCTGGGCCTGCAGGCGATGGTGAAGATCCGGATCTCGGACAAGAACCCGCCGAAGGGCCAGGAGCCGGAGGGCTGGGAGCCCGGTCAGCCGTGGCTGGCCGAGACCACCCTGGGCCGCGTGCTGTTCAACGAGGTCCTGCCGCAGGACTACCCGTTCCTGAACGAGGTCATGCCCAAGAAGCGGCAGGCCACGGTCATCAACGACCTCGCCGAGCGGTACCCGATGGTCACCGTCGCCCGGACGCTGGACAAGCTGAAGGACGCGGGCTTCTACTGGGCCACCCGGTCCGGTGTCACCGTCGCGATCTCCGACGTGCTCGTGCCGGAGGCCAAGCAGGGCATCCTGGACGAGTACGAGAAGCTCGCCGACGCGGTGGAGAAGCGCTACCAGCGCGGTCAGCTCTCCTACGCGGAGCGCAACAACGAGCTGGTCAAGGTGTGGACCAAGGCGACCGAAGAGGTGGCCGAGGTCATGGAGGCCAACTTCCCCGAGGACAACTCGATCCGCATGATCGTGAAGTCCGGCGCGGCGGGCAACATGACCCAGGTCCGCTCGCTGGCGGGCATGCGTGGTCTGGTGACCAACCCGAAGGGCGAGTACATCCCGCGGCCGATCAAGAACTCGTTCCGCGAGGGCCTGTCGGTGCTGGAGTACTTCATCGCCACGCACGGCGCCCGCAAGGGTCTGGCCGACACCGCGCTCCGCACCGCCGACTCGGGTTACCTGACCCGTCGTCTGGTGGACGTCTCGCAGGACGTCATCATCCGCGAGATCGACTGCGGCACCACCCGCGGCGTGAACATGACGGTCGGCGAGCGGCTGGGCGACAAGGTCGTCCTGCACGAGTTCGCGCAGACCTCGGTCTACGCCCGGACCATCGCCGAGGACATCACCGACGCGGACGGCAACATCGTCCTCAACCGCGGTGACGACCTGGGCGACCCGGCGCTGCAGACCCTGGTGCAGAACGGCGTCACCCGGGTCAAGGTCCGCTCCGTGCTGACCTGCGAGTCGGCGGTCGGCGTGTGCGCGTCCTGCTACGGCCGCTCGATGGCGACCGGCAAGCTGGTCGACGTCGGCGAGGCCGTCGGCATCGTCGCCGCCCAGTCGATCGGTGAGCCCGGCACGCAGCTGACCATGCGCACCTTCCACCAGGGTGGTGTCGCCGGTGACGACATCACGACCGGTCTGCCCCGTGTGCAGGAGCTCTTCGAGGCTCGTGTGCCCAAGGGCAAGGCGCCCATCGCGGACGTCGACGGTCGGGTGCGCATCGAGGACGGCGACCGGTTCTGGAAGATCACCCTCATCCCGGACGACGGGTCCGAGGAGATCGTCTTCGACAAGCTGTCGAAGCGCCAGCGCCTGGCCAACACCCCCACCGGCCCGCTGCAGGACGGCGACCACGTGTCCGTCGGCCAGCAGCTGCTGGAGGGCACGCCCGACCCGCACGAGGTGCTGCGCGTCATGGGTCCGCGCGAGGCCCAGCTGCACCTGGTGCAGGAGGTCCAGAAGGTCTACCGGGCCCAGGGTGTGGCGATCCACGACAAGCACATCGAGGTCATCGTCCGGCAGATGCTGCGCCGGGTGACGATCATCGACTCGGGTGCCACCGAGTTCCTGCCGGGCTCGCTGGTCGAGCGCGCGGAGTTCGAGTCGGGCAACCGCGCGGTCGTGGCCGAGGGCGGCGAGCCGGCGGCCGGCCGTCCGGTGCTGATGGGCATCACGAAGGCGTCGCTGGCCACGGACTCGTGGCTGTCGGCGGCCTCCTTCCAGGAGACCACGCGTGTCCTGACCGACGCCGCGATCAACGGCCGGTCGGACAAGCTGATCGGCCTGAAGGAGAACGTGATCATCGGCAAGCTGATCCCGGCCGGCACCGGCATCAACCGGTACCGGAACATCCAGGTCCAGCCGACCGAGGAGGCGCGGGCGGCGGCGTACGCCATCCCGAGCTACGACGACGGGTACTACACCCCGGACGTCTTCGGCACCGGCACGGGCGCGGCGGTCCCGCTCGACGACTACGACTTCGGTCGCGACTACCGCTGACGCAAGACCGCGGACAGCCCCGGAAGCCTCCCGCTTCCGGGGCTGTCCCCTTTTCCGGGGTCGTGCCCTTTCCGGGGTCGGAGCGGCATAGTGGGGGGTCGTGCGGATCGATCACGTCCTCTACGCGGCACCGTCACTGGAGGCCGCTGTCGACGACCTCGCCGACCGGCTCGGCGTGCGGGCGGCCGGGGGTGGGCAGCACCCCGGGGCCGGCACGCACAACCGCCTCCTGGGCCTCGGTCCGCACACGTACCTGGAGGTCATCGCGCCCGACCCCACCCAGCCCGAGCCGGCCTCCCCGCGCCCCTACGGCGTGGACGGCGTGACGAGCGGCCGGGTGGTGGGGTGGGCGCTCACCGTGGACGACATCGACGCCGCGGTGGCCCGGGCCCGTTCGCGCGGCTTCGACCCCGGCGACGTGATCGAGGGGCAGCGCCGCACACCCGACGGCGAGCTGCTGCGCTGGCGGCTGACCGCGAACGCGCGGACCGCCGGGGTGGTCCCGTTCCTGATCGACTGGGGTGCCACGCCGCACCCCGCGCGGTCCGCGCCCGCCGGGCTGACGCTGGTGTCCCTGCACGTCGAGCACCCCGACCCGGCGGCCGTCGAGGGGCCGTTGCGCGCGCTCGGGGTGGACATCGAAGTGCGGGAAGCGGCGGCCGAAGAGCTGGTGGTGGCGGTGGACGGGCCTCTGGGTGTCGTAAAGAACATTGCGGCATTCGGGTGACGAGCGCCTAGGCCCCTTGCCCAAGCTACTTGAGAGTAGATAGCTTTCCGATCGGACGCGATCTTGCGCCCGACAGGCCGTGATCCGGCCGAAAACTCGAGGTACCTCCGCCGCCACCGGACCCTCGACCGATCAGGAACCACGATGTTTCGTGTCCTGCTGGTCGCGCTGGCGACGGCCCTTGCCGTCTGCTCGTGCGCCGGCTCCGAACCACCACCCACACCCCAGGCCCGGCCGCAGGCCGTCGACGTGCAGTCGTTCGCCGTGCTCCCCGAGGCCACCACGTTCGCCAAGATCGAAGCCCTGCCGCGGGACGACGACACGTCACCCACGGCCGGACAGGTGTTGCGCGCCAAGAAGGACGTGCCCGTCTACGACGCCGTGAACGGGCGTGCCGTCGCCAAGCTCCCCGCCACCCAGCTCGGCTCGCCGACGTGGGTGCCGGAGGTCGACCGGAAGGACGGCTGGTCGAAGGTCCTGCTGCCGTCCCGGCCCAACCGGTCCGCCGGCTGGGTGTTCACCGGCTCCGACGACTTCGAGCGCGCCGAGAACGACTACCTGGTCACCGTGGACCTGGCCGCGTTCCGCCTGGAGGTCACCGAGAGGGGCCGCTCGATCGGCACGTGGACCGTCGGCACGGGCAGCGCCCAACACCCGACGCCCACCGGGCGGACGTACGTGATGGCCTCCATCAAGGAGACCGTGGCGACGTTCAGCCCGTACGTCCTGCCGCTCGGCGCCCACTCCGACAGCCACGAGACCTTCGGCGGCGGCCCCGGCACGGTGGCCCTGCACGGCTGGCCGGACGCCACCCCGTTCGGCACGGCGAGCAGCGACGGCTGCATCCGCGTCCCCGACGACGCGCTCGACCTCCTCCTCACCCTCCCGCTGGGGACCGTGGTGATCGTCAAGTGAAAGGCCCATCCCCCATGAAGAGAACCGCGGCATTGCTCACCGCCGCCCTCCTCGCCGCCACCGCCGGCACCGCGCACGCCCAGGTCGCACCGCGACGGGCGGCGGCCGGCGGCACCCCGAGCTCCGCGTTCGCCCTGTCCGCGTCCGGCCTGCTCACCGTCGAGCCGCTGGCCGCGCTGGACGGGTCCAAGGGCTACCGGCAGACGTCCGTCGCGTCGGTCGCCCTGCCGGACGCCAAGGCCCCCGTCATCGCCGCCGGCGTGCTGAACACCGAGGTGGACGCGACGTCCGCCAGGGCGAGCGTGGCGGACCTCAAGGCGCAACTTGGCTTGCTGAAGCTGTCCGACCTGACGTCGCTGACCGCCGAGGTCGTCAGCGCGACCTGCGTGGACGGCACCGGCGCCGTCACCCTGGCCGCCGCGAAGGCCGGCCCCACGGCGCTGGACCTGCACCCCGGGCCGAACACGCGCGTCCAGGTGCCCGGTGTGGTGTCGGTCGTCCTGAACAAGCAGACCCGCGCCGCCGACGGCTCGTTGACCGTGGTCGCGATCTCCGTCGAGCTGGCGGGCTTGCAGAAGATCGACATCGCCTCGGCCACCTGCGCCGCGGCAGAGGCCCCGGTCCCGACCAGTTCGTCCTCCGCGACGCCGACGCCGACTTCGAGCAGCACCCCGGCACCGTCCGCCCCGGGCAAGGCGCCGCGTCCGACTCCCGTCGAAGGCCACCTGCCCGTGACGGGGTGATCGCGCGGTGAGGCGTGGCGGGAGACGGCCCCGACCCGGTCTCCCGCCACGCCCGCCCTGGCGTTCAGCGTCGGCGGGACTTGGCCAAGGCTCGGGCGCGGGCTACCAGGTCGTCCACCAGGTCCGCGTCGGCGGACGGGGGAGTGCCGTCGGTGCAGCACGGGGGCTTGGTGCGGCGTTCGTTGAGGCGGGGGCGGACGCCGGCCAGTTCGTAGAGGGCGTCGTAGAGGTTGCGGCCCGGGTCGTCGTCGTGGGCGCCGACCAGCAGGACCCACGCCGTGTCCGGTTCGGGGAACGCCACGACCACGCGGTCGGTGCCGCGCAGGTGCTTCACGCACAGGCGGGGGAGGGGCTCGGGGCCGGTGACGCGGTACCCGAGGGCGGCGCAGCCGCGGTGGGACAGTTCGTCCAGGAAGCGGTCGTAGGCCTGGCGGGCGGGACCGCGCAAGGCCGCGGCCTGGAGGCTCGCGACCGGCGTCTCAACTACCTTGATCAAGATTGCGGACTACGCGTCCTTCACCCCGGTGCATCTGCGCCAGGCTCGTGGCCAGGTCGTCGCGGTCGAGCAGGGCCTGGTCGCTCAACCTGCGGTGCACCTCGTCCAGCAGGCCGCGGGTGCGGCCGGCGCGGCGCAGCTCGGCGACGACGTGCAGCACCTCGTGCAGGCGGACGGTGTCCAGCAGCATCCGGGGTTCCTGGCTGTGGATCGCCAGCACGCCCTCGCGCGCCCACGCCTTCACGGTCTTCTCGGTGAGGTCGAGCAGTTCGCCCGCGACCACCGGTCGTACCGGCGGGGCCGTTCGGAGCGCTCGGGCGACCACACCGTCCAGCTTGCGCCGCCGTTCATCGTCTTCCGACAGCGTGGAGGCGACTTCTTCGATGTCTTCGATCTGGTTGAACAGATCCCGGATCTGTGCAGCCTCCGTCGCGACCGACATGACGACCTCCCTCATCCACTACCGAGTATTGCCCAGTTTTTCGGTAGTCGCAACGGGTGGCCGCGTCGATCGCGACGGAGGACCGGATCAGCTGGAGAAGAACAGGCCGGCCAGGCCGTGGTGCTTGCGGTGGCCGTAGTGGTGGCCGTAGTGGGGCTGCGCGCCCCAGCCCGGCTGGACCGGCTGCACGTAGTGGACCTGCGCCGGGGCCGGTGCGGCGGGCGGCGGGGGCGGCGGGGCCTGCATCTGGGCCTCGAGGCGGGTGATGGCCTCGAGCTCGCCGTAGTCGAGGAAGACTCCGCGGCAGCCGTCGCACTGCTCGATGTGTACGCCCATGCGGTCGAAAGTCCGCATGTTCGCATGGCACTTGGGGCACTGCATCGTGTGAGCCTCCTGTTTCGTGCGTTGTGCGCGATATTAGCCGCGGGGCATGGGTTCGTGTCGGGATGCGATCCGCGCGCAGGCGTCCAGCAACGCCGTCTGCGCGGGCTCGAGCGCCTTTCCATCACGCTCCGCCGCCGCGAGGGCACGCGCTGCCATCTGCACGACCAACCCGCGCGCCGGTCCCTCCAACGCCGCCCACGGGTCGGCCCGGTCGATCCCGGTGCCGCCGGCGTCGAGGTAGGCGTCCAGCAGCCGCGACCACGCCCGCGGTTCGAGCACGCCGGCCGCGAACAACGCCGCGGGCCGCGCGAGGTCCCACGCCGGGTCGCCCGCGCCGAGGTCGTCCACGTCGATCAACCGGTACCCGCCGCGGCTCACCAGCTGGCCGAGGTGCCAGTCCCCGTGGATGAGCGTCGTGCCCGCCCGCGCCGGCTCGACGGTGTCGAACGCCCGCCGCACGACCTCGGCCCCGGCCACGTCCGGCAGCTTCACCACCGCCCGCTCCAGCCGCTCCCACGCCCCGGCCGGCGGCAACTCGACGAAGTCGGCGGCGAAGTCGGCGGCGGTGAAGTCGTGCAGGCGGGCGAGCATCCGGCCGGCCTCCTCCAGCGGCAGCGTGTCGGGCTCGCCCTGGGGCACCGGCACGCCGAGGGGCCACCCGGTCACCAGGCGGTCGAGCACCGGGACCGGCCCCAGCAGGGGTGCGAGGAAAAGTTCACCCAATCGTGAATCACCGGCCAACTGGCACCGCGCCCTGAGCAGCGCGGCGTCCGTGTCGGCTTCATGCGCCTTGAGCACGACGTCCCCGACCCGCACGACGACCACGTCCCCGCGCACGGCGAGCACGACAGGCGGCGCGACGGGGTCCACGAGCGCGGCCATGCCGGCGACGAGAGCGGTCTGCACCGGCACAGTGTCGTTCACCCGGAGGTGTTCACCCGGACAGGCACACCGTGCGCGCCGGCCGGCTGTACCGGTGCCGGACGCCGCCGGAGCACACCGCTTCGGCGGAGTCGTGCACCGCCTCGACCACGATCTTGTCCGGGCGCTCGCACCACCCCAGCGCGTAGGCCTGCACCGATGCCCCGTAGGGCACGACGCGAAGGCAGTCGCCGGCCTTGACGCGCAACGCGAGACACCGCCCGTCGGGGGTGGCGACGTAGTCGCCCTGGGGACAACCGGCCCGTCCGTCCCGCTCGGCCGCCACCACGTACACCGCCCGGGGCATGCCGCAGTCCGCCACCGCCCGCATCTGGACCTGCTGCCCGCTGACCGGCTCCACGCAGTCGCCGAAGGT
The DNA here is from genome assembly GCF_003634995.1 of Saccharothrix variisporea. GTDB lineage: Bacteria > Actinomycetota > Actinomycetes > Mycobacteriales > Pseudonocardiaceae > Actinosynnema > Actinosynnema variisporeum. The sequence continues at coordinate 5,841,521 of NZ_RBXR01000001.1, forward strand.
GAACGAGAGCGCAGCCGAGCCGAACGTCACCGCGGCGGAGACCGCCACCACGAGCGCCAAGCCCGCCGAGCCGAGAACGATCGGCCAGACCGGGCGCCGGCGCGCCGGCCGGTACTCGAACGGGAGCGGGACGGGTGGGGCGGCGGGGTGGTCGTCGCTGGTCACCGGGGCTCCTCGGGTCGGCCTGGGAGCGATTGTGGCGAAGCCCGGGTGACGTGGGCGTGTGCGGTCGCCGCCCCCTCCTCGCGCGCCTACACTGCAAGTGCCCCGCCGGACAAGTCCCCCGCGCGGGACCGCCCGTCGACGCGCCGACCCAACCGCCTCGTGCCGGACGGGAAAACCGCAGGTCGCGAAGGCCGCACGGGCACGCCGGACCGGTGACCCCACCCGTTTTGACCAGTGGGAAGCGGGCGGGGTATCTTTGGTACTCGTGCCCGACCCATGTCGGGCCGCTCCGCGTGCCTACGCGCCAGTCGTGCTGGAAAGCCGGCCGCGGTGACCTCCACACGTAGGGGCGTCCTGGGATGTCGCCTGCGGACCTTGGGTCACGGTGTTCCACCCTCGGGCCTTGGCCAGGAGGGGCGCGACACGCCCGACCTCGGGTGCAGAGAGGGACCAAGTAAACAGCGCTCGCCGCCCGCGCGACGAGCACGCGAACGGAAGAAGCAGCCGGCGTATGCCAACGATCCAGCAGCTGGTCCGCAAGGGCCGGCAGGACAAGGTCGCCAAGCAGAAGACCGCGGCGCTCAAGGGCAGCCCGCAGCGGCGCGGTGTGTGCACCCGCGTCTACACCACCACGCCCAAGAAGCCGAACTCGGCGCTGCGCAAGGTGGCCCGTGTGAAGCTGACCTCCGGCATCGAGGTCACGGCGTACATCCCGGGTGAGGGCCACAACCTCCAGGAGCACTCGATGGTGCTCGTGCGCGGCGGTCGTGTGAAGGACCTCCCGGGTGTCCGCTACAAGATCATCCGCGGCTCCCTGGACACGCAGGGCGTGAAGAACCGCAAGCAGGCTCGCAGCCGGTACGGCGCGAAGAAGGAGAAGAGCTGATGCCCCGCAAGGGACCGGCCCCGAAGCGGCCGTTGATCTCCGACCCGGTCTACAGCTCTCCGCTGGTGACCCAGCTCATCAACAAGGTGCTGGTCGACGGCAAGCGCTCCGTGGCCGAGCGGATCGTGTACGGCGCCCTCGAGGGTGCCCGCGAGAAGACCGGCACCGACCCGGTCGTCACGCTCAAGCGCGCGCTGGACAACGTCAAGCCCGCCCTGGAGGTCAAGAGCCGCCGCGTCGGTGGCGCCACCTACCAGGTGCCGGTCGAGGTCAAGCCCGGTCGGGCGACCACGCTGGCGCTGCGCTGGCTGATCAGCTTCTCCCGGCAGCGCCGTGAGAAGACCATGGTCGAGCGCCTGATGAACGAGCTGCTCGACGCGAGCAACGGCCTGGGCGCGAGCGTCAAGCGCCGCGAGGACACCCACAAGATGGCCGAGTCGAACAAGGCCTTCGCCCACTACCGCTGGTGACTCACAGCCCGGCCGGCACCCGAGAACCGGCCGGGCTCACCCAGCCCTAGTGAGCCTGCGAGCTCAAGACAGGGGAAGACACCCGTGGCACAGGACGTGCTCACCGACCTGGCCAAGGTCCGCAACATCGGGATCATGGCCCACATCGACGCGGGCAAGACCACGACGACCGAGCGGATCCTCTTCTACACGGGGATCAGCTACAAGATCGGCGAGGTCCACGACGGCGCGGCCGTGATGGACTGGATGGAGCAGGAGCAGGAGCGCGGCATCACGATCACGTCCGCCGCGACGACGTGCTTCTGGAAGAACCACCAGATCAACCTGATCGACACGCCCGGCCACGTCGACTTCACCGTCGAGGTGGAGCGCAACCTCCGCGTCCTCGACGGCGCCGTCGCCGTCTTCGACGGCAAGGAGGGCGTCGAGCCCCAGTCCGAGCAGGTCTGGCGTCAGGCGACCAAGTACGACGTCCCGCGCATCTGCTTCGTCAACAAGATGGACAAGCTCGGCGCGGACTTCTACTTCACCGTGCGCACGATCTCCGAGCGCCTGGGCGCGAAGCCGCTCCCGATCCAGATCCCGATCGGTGCCGAGAGCGACTTCATCGGTGTCGTCGACCTGGTGGAGATGCGCGCGCTGACCTGGCGCGGCGAGGTCCAGAAGGGCGAGGACTACACCGTCGAGGAGATCCCCGCGGACCTCCTGGAGAAGGCGCAGGAGTACCGCGAGGCGCTGGTCGAGACGGTCGCCGAGACCGACGACGCCCTCATGGAGCTGTACCTGGGCGGTGAGGAGCTGTCCGTCGAGCAGATCAAGGCGGGCATCCGCAAGATCGTCGCCGAGGGCTCCGCCTACCCGGTGCTGTGCGGTTCCGCGTTCAAGAACAAGGGCGTGCAGCCCATGCTCGACGCGGTCATCGACTACCTGCCGTCGCCGCTGGACCTCCCGCCGGTCGAGGGCACGCTGCAGGACGGCGAGACCCCCGAGTTCCGCAAGGCCGAGAGCAGCGAGCCGTTCTCCGCGCTGGCGTTCAAGATCGCCGTGCACCCGTTCTTCGGCAAGCTGACCTACATCCGGGTCTACTCGGGTCGGGTCGCCTCCGGTACCCAGGTCATCAACTCGACCAAGGACCGCAAGGAGCGCATCGGGAAGATCTTCCAGATGCACGCCAACAAGGAGAACCCGGTCGACGAGGCCATCGCGGGCCACATCTACGCCGTGATCGGTCTGAAGGACACGACCACCGGTGAGACGCTCTGCGACCCGCAGCACCCCATCGTGCTGGAGTCGATGACCTTCCCCGAGCCGGTCATCCAGGTGGCGATCGAGCCCAAGACGAAGGCCGACCAGGAGAAGCTGGGCACCGCGATCCAGAAGCTGGCCGAGGAGGACCCGACCTTCCGGGTCAACCTGGACCAGGAGACCGGCCAGACCATCATCGCCGGCATGGGCGAGCTCCACCTGGACATCCTGGTGGACCGCATGCGCCGCGAGTTCAAGGTCGAGGCCAACATCGGCAAGCCGCAGGTGGCGTACCGGGAGACCATCCGCCGCAAGGTGGAGAAGTACTCCTACACCCACAAGAAGCAGACCGGTGGCTCCGGCCAGTTCGCCAAGGTGCTCATCGACATCGAGCCGCTGGAGAAGACCGAGGACGGCGCTCTCTACGAGTTCGTCAACGCGGTCACCGGTGGTCGCATCCCGCGCGAGTACATCCCGTCGGTCGACGCCGGCGCCCAGGACGCCATGCAGTACGGCGTGCTGGCGGGCTACCCGCTGGTCGGCATCAAGGTGACGCTGCTCGACGGCGCCTACCACGAGGTCGACTCGTCGGAAATGGCGTTCAAGATCGCCGGTTCCATGGCGCTCAAGGAAGCCGCCCGCCAGGCGAGCCCGGCCCTGCTCGAGCCGCTGATGGCCGTCGAGGTCACCACGCCCGAGGAGTACATGGGCGACGTGATCGGCGACTTGAACTCCCGCCGTGGCCAGATCCAGGCCATGGAGGAGCGCAGCGGCACCCGTGTCGTGAAGGCACTGGTCCCGCTGTCGGAGATGTTCGGGTATGTCGGCGACCTGCGGTCCAAGACCCAGGGTCGTGCGAACTACTCGATGACCTTTGACTCCTACGCCGAGGTTCCCGCGAACGTGGCCAAGGAGATCATCGCGAAGGCGACGGGCGAGTAACCCCAACCGGAGCACCGCAGCACCACGCGGGCTCTCCGGGGTCTCTCGTCCCTGGGGTCCGCACAACCCTTGACGTGACGCCGGGCGGGTGGAACGACACCCGCTCGGCACAGCAACAGAAGTCCAGGAGGACAATCCAGTGGCGAAGGCGAAGTTCGAGCGGACGAAGCCGCACGTCAACATCGGCACCATCGGTCACATCGACCACGGCAAGACGACGCTGACCGCGGCGATCTCCAAGGTCCTGCACGACAAGTACCCGGACCTCAACCCCTTCACGCCGTTCGACCAGATCGACAAGGCGCCGGAGGAGAAGCAGCGCGGCATCACCATCTCGATCGCGCACATCGAGTACCAGACCGACAAGCGCCACTACGCGCACGTCGACTGCCCCGGCCACGCCGACTACATCAAGAACATGATCACCGGTGCGGCGCAGATGGACGGCGCCATCCTGGTGGTCGCGGCGACCGACGGCCCGATGCCGCAGACCAAGGAGCACGTCCTCCTGGCCCGCCAGGTCGGTGTGCCCTACATCGTGGTGGCCCTGAACAAGGCCGACATGGTGGACGACGAGGAGATCCTGGAGCTCGTCGAGCTCGAGGTCCGCGAGCTGCTCTCCGAGTACGAGTTCCCGGGTGACGACCTGCCGGTGGTCCGCGTCTCCGCGCTCAAGGCGCTGGAGGGCGACGCCGAGTGGGGCGAGAAGCTCCTCGGCCTGATGGACGCCGTGGACGAGAACATCCCGGAGCCCGAGCGCGAGGTCGACCGGCCGTTCCTGATGCCGGTCGAGGACGTGTTCACCATCACCGGTCGTGGCACCGTGGTGACCGGCCGCATCGAGCGCGGCATCATCAAGGTCAACGAGGAAGTCGAGATCGTCGGCATCAAGGAGCAGTCGCGCAAGACGACTGTCACCTCGATCGAGATGTTCAAGAAGTTCCTCGACGAGGGCCAGGCGGGCGACAACGCCGCCCTGCTGCTGCGCGGCATCAAGCGCGAGGAGGTGGAGCGCGGCATGGTCATCGTGAAGCCGGGCACCACCACCCCGCACACCGAGTTCGAGGCGCAGGTCTACATCCTGTCCAAGGACGAGGGCGGCCGCCACACGCCGTTCTTCAACAACTACCGTCCGCAGTTCTACTTCCGGACGACCGACGTGACCGGCGTCGTGACCCTCCCCGAGGGCACCGAGATGGTCATGCCGGGCGACACCACGTCGATGTCGGTCAAGCTGATCCAGCCGATCGCCATGGACGAGGGCCTGCGGTTCGCCATCCGCGAGGGTGGCCGCACCGTCGGCGCGGGCTCGGTCACCAAGATCATCAAGTGACCTGGCTCTAAAAAACGACCCCCGATTTGGCCTGCGCACCCCGGTGTGCGACCATTGACGGGTTGCTCGTCACGGGGCGGCCGAGTTCGACTCGAACCGGCCGCCCCCGTGCGAGCGGGGTTAGCGAGCAAGACAATCCCACAGGTTTCATCAGTGGGACCGGTCTGTGGCCAAGGGCGCGACACGCCCGACCGCGTGGACCGGGCACCGTGACACCGCTCGGTGTCAGTCCTTAATAGGGGGCGGAGCGCGCCGGAAGGTCCCAGTGGCCTCGTGGTGCCCGCACCGCAGCGGTACGAGAAGCAGAGGAACGGCAAGCCATCATGGCGGGACAGAAGATCCGCATCCGGCTCAAGGCCTACGACCACGAGGCGATCGACGCGTCCGCGCGCAAGATCGTCGAGACCGTGACGCGCACCGGCGCTCGGGTCGTCGGGCCTGTGCCGCTGCCCACTGAGAAGAACGTTTACTGCGTCATCCGCTCGCCGCACAAGTACAAGGACTCGCGCGAGCACTTCGAGATGCGCACGCACAAGCGTCTGATCGACATCCTCGACCCGACGCCGAAGACGGTGGACGCGCTCATGCGCATCGACCTGCCGGCGAGCGTCGACGTCAACATCCAGTAAGCGTGGACGCGGCAGCGTTGATCCCTTTTGGGGCGGAGAGTAACGAGACCAATGTCTGACAGGCAGGTTAAGGGCCTCCTGGGCACCAAGCTCGGCATGACCCAGGTCTTCGACGAGAACAACCGGGTCGTCCCGGTGACCGTCGTCAAGGCCGAGCCGAACGTGGTCACCCAGGTTCGGACCCAGGAGAACGACGGCTACTCGGCCGTGCAGCTGGCCTTCGGCGCGATCGACCCGCGCAAGGTCAACAAGCCCGTTGCGGGCCACTTCGCCAAGGCGGGCGTCACGCCCCGCCGGCACCTGGCGGAGCTGCGCACCACGGACGCGACCGAGTACACGGTCGGCCAGGAAATCACCGCCGAGGTCTTCGAGGCCGGCGCGGTGGTCGACGTGGTCGGCACCAGCAAGGGCAAGGGCACCGCGGGTGTCATGAAGCGGCACGGCTTCGGCGGCCTGGGCGCGAGCCACGGCACGCAGCGCAAGCACCGCTCGCCCGGCTCCATCGGTGGCTGCGCCACGCCCGGCCGCGTGTTCAAGGGCCTGCGCATGGCGGGTCGCATGGGCCACGTGCGCGTGACCATCCAGAACCTCAAGGTGCACCGGGTCGACGCGGAAGCCGGCCTCCTGCTCATCAAGGGCGCCGTTCCCGGCCCCAAGGGCGGCACCGTGTTCGTCAAGACCGCTGCGAAGGGTGGTGCCTGATCATGACTTCCGTTGAGATCCGCACCCCGGACGGCAAGACCGACGGCTCCGTCGAGCTGCCCGCCGCCGTCTTCGACGCGCAGGCCAACGTCGCGCTGCTGCACCAGGTCGTCGTCGCCCAGCAGGCCGCGGCCCGCCAGGGCACGCACAAGGCCAAGACGCGCGGCGAGGTGTCCGGTGGTGGCAAGAAGCCGTACCGCCAGAAGGGCACCGGTCGCGCCCGCCAGGGTTCGACCCGCGCGCCGCAGTTCGCCGGCGGTGGCACCGTCCACGGCCCCGTGCCGCGCGACTACAGCCAGCGCACCCCCAAGAAGATGAAGGCCGCCGCCCTGCGCGGTGCCCTCTCCGACCGGGCGCGCGCCGGCCAGGTCCACGTGGTGAGCGGTTTCGTCGAGGGCGACACGCCGTCGACCAAGACCGCCCGCAAGGTCCTGGAGTCGGTGACCGAGGCCCGTCGCGTGCTGGCCGTGCTGCTGCGCACCGACGAGGTGTCGTGGGTCAGCCTGCGGAACCTGCCGCACGTGCACATCATCGCCCCGGACCAGCTGAACACCTACGACGTGCTCGTCAACGACGACGTGGTGTTCACGAAGGACGCTCTGGACGTGTTCCTGGCGAGCAAGGCCCAGCAGGGCAAGGGCTCGGCCGAGGCGGTCGCCGGTTCGTCCGAAGTGGAGGACGAGAAGTGATCCCCGACCACAGGGACATCCTGCTCGCGCCGGTCATCTCCGAGAAGTCCTACGGGCTCCTCGAGGAGAACAAGTACACCTTCGTGGTGGCTCCGGGCGCGAACAAGACCCAGATCAAGATTGCCGTGGAGAAGGTCTTCGGCGTCAAGGTCGTCAGCGTCAACACGATCAACCGGCAGGGCAAGCGCAAGCGCACCCGCACGGGCTTCGGCAAGCGCAAGGACACCAAGCGCGCGATCGTGACGCTGTCCGCCGAGAGCAAGCCGATCGAGATCTTCGGCGGCCCGGCCGCCTGATGACGACGAGGACTGCGTAGAGATGGGCATTCGCAAGTACAAGCCGACGACCCCCGGTCGTCGCGGTGCGAGCGTCTCCGACTTCGCCGAGATCACTCGGTCGACGCCGGAGAAGTCGCTGATCCGCCCGCTGCACGGCCGTGGTGGCCGCAACGCGTCGGGCAAGATCACGACGCGGCACAAGGGTGGCGGCCACAAGCGGGCCTACCGCCTGATCGACTTCCGCCGCACCGACAAGGACGGCGTGCCGGCCAAGGTCGCGCACATCGAGTACGACCCCAACCGCACCGCGCGCATCGCGCTGCTGCACTACGCCGACGGCGAGAAGCGCTACATCATCGCGCCGGCGAAGCTGCAGCAGGGTGACCGGATCGAGAACGGCCCCAAGGCCGACATCAAGCCGGGCAACAACCTGCCGCTGCGCAACATCCCGGTCGGCACGGTCGTGCACGCGATCGAGCTCCGCCCCGGCGGCGGCGCGAAGATTGCCCGGTCCGCCGGCGCCAGCGTCCAGCTGGTCGCCAAGGACGGCCCGTACGCCCAGCTCCGGATGCCCTCGGGCGAGATCCGGAACGTGGACGTGCGCTGCCGCGCCACGGTCGGCGAGGTCGGCAACGCCGAGCACCAGAACATCAACTGGGGCAAGGCCGGCCGCATGCGCTGGAAGGGCAAGAAGCCCACGGTGCGCGGTGTGGCCATGAACCCGGTCGACCACCCGCACGGTGGTGGTGAGGGCAAGACCTCCGGTGGTCGCCACCCGGTGAACCCGGCCGGCAAGCCCGAGGGTCGCACCCGCCGCCGCAAGCCAAGCGACAAGCTCATCGTCCGGCGTCGTCGCACCGGTAAGAAGCGCTGAGCAGGGAGGGAGTGAAGGATGCCACGCAGCCTTAAGAAGGGCCCCTTCGTCGACGACCACCTGCTCAAGAAGGTGGACGTCCTCAACGAGTCGGGCAAGAAGACCGTCATCAAGACCTGGTCCCGCCGGTCGACGATCATCCCCGACATGCTGGGCCACACGATCGCGGTGCACGACGGCCGCAAGCACGTGCCGGTGTTCGTGACGGAGGCGATGGTCGGGCACAAGCTCGGCGAGTTCGCGCCGACCCGCACGTTCAAGGGTCACATCAAGGACGACCGGAAGTCGCGCCGCCGCTAAGGCGACGAACTAGAGGAAGAGCAAGGGGAAGCAGCGATGAACGCCCGTAACGAAGCCCAGGCGCAGGAGTTTCCGCGCGCCGTGGCTCGGGCTCGCTACGTCCGCGACACGCCGATGAAGGTGCGCCGCGTCGTCGAGCTCATCAGGGGTCGTAGCGCCAGCGAGGCCCTGGCCGTGCTCCAGTTCGCGCCGCAGGCGGCATCTGAGCCGGTCCGCAAGGTGCTCGCGAGCGCCGTGGCCAACGCCGAGAACAACCTGTCCCTGGACCCCGACACCCTGTGGGTGTCCAAGGTCTACGTGGACGAGGGTCCGACCCTCAAGCGGTTCCGCCCGCGCGCCCAGGGCCGTGCGTACCGGATCCGCAAGCGGACGAGCCACATCACCGTCGAGGTGGAGTCGCGTCCGAAGAAGTCCAGCGCGAAGGGAACCCGGTAGTGGGCCAGAAGATCAACCCGCACGGCTTCCGGCTGGGGATCACCACCGACTGGAAGTCCCGCTGGTACGCCGACAAGCAGTACGCCGAGTACGTGGCCGAGGACGTCAAGATCCGCAAGCTGCTCGGCCGTGGCATGGAGCGTGCCGGCATCTCCAAGGTGGAGATCGAGCGCACCCGCGACCGGGTCCGCGTCGACATCCACACCGCCCGGCCGGGCATCGTCATCGGCCGTCGTGGTGCCGAGGCCGACCGCATCCGCGGTGAGCTGGAGAAGCTCACCAAGAAGCAGGTGCAGCTCAACATCCTCGAGGTGAAGAACTCCGAGGCGGACGCGCAGCTCGTCGCGCAGGGCGTGGCCGAGCAGCTGTCGAACCGCGTGGCGTTCCGCCGCGCGATGCGCAAGGCCATCCAGTCGGCCATGCGCTCCCCGCAGGTGAAGGGCATCCGCGTGCAGTGCGGCGGCCGTCTCGGCGGCGCCGAGATGTCCCGCTCCGAGCACTACCGCGACGGCCGGGTGCCGCTGCACACGCTGCGCGCCGACATCGACTACGGCTTCTTCGAGGCCCGCACCACGTTCGGCCGCATCGGCGTGAAGGTGTGGATCTACAAGGGTGACGTCGTCGGTGGCCTCAGCGCGAAGCGCGAGCGCGACGCCGCGCCGTCCGCCGAGCGCGCACCGCGCCGCGACCGCGGCGAGCGCCCGAACCGGGCCCGTCGTTCCGGCGCCAGCGGCACCACGGCGACGAGCACCGAAGCCGGACGCGCCGCGGCCGAGACCGCGGACGCACCGGTCGCGACCGAAGAGAAGACGGAGGGCTGAGTCGTGCTCATCCCGCGCAGGGTTAAGCACCGCAAGCAGCACCACCCCGGTCGGTCCGGTGCTGCCAAGGGCGGCACGAGGGTCACCTTCGGCGAGTACGGCATCCAGGCACTGGAGCCGGCTTACGTGACCAACCGCCAGATCGAGTCGGCGCGTATCGCCATCACGCGGCACATCCGCCGTGGTGGCAAGGTCTGGATCAACATCTTCCCGGACCGCCCGCTGACCAAGAAGCCCGCCGAGACCCGCATGGGTTCCGGTAAGGGTTCGCCGGAGTGGTGGGTCGCCAACGTCAAGCCCGGTCGGGTGCTCTTCGAGATGAGCTTCCCGAACGAGGCCGTGGCCCGCGAGGCGCTGCGCCGCGCGATCCACAAGCTCCCGATGAAGTGCCGCATCGTTACGCGTGAGGGTGGTGAGTTCTGATGGCAGCGGGTACCACCGCTTCCGAGCTTCGCGAGCTCACCGAGGAAGAGCTCGTGCTGCGCCTTCGGGAAGCGAAGGAGGAGCTGTTCAACCTCCGCTTCCAGATGGCCACCGGGCAGCTGGACAACAACCGCCGGCTGCGCACGGTCCGGCACGAGATCGCCCGGATCTACACCGTGATGCGGGAGCGGGAGCTGGGCCTGTCGGCCTCTCCCGACGGTTCCACTGGTGAGGGTGCGGCATGAGCGAGAACGAAGTGACTGAGACTCAGACGCGCGGCGAGCGCAAGGTCCGCGAGGGCTACGTCGTGTCCGACAAGATGGACAAGACGATCGTGGTCGCCGTCGAGGACCGCAAGAAGCACCGCCGCTACTCCAAGGTCATGCGCTCCACCACCAAGGTGAAGGCGCACGACGAGCAGAACAGCGCCGGCATCGGCGACCGCGTGCTGCTCATGGAGACCCGGCCGCTGTCGGCCACCAAGCGCTGGCGCCTCGTCGAGATCCTCGAGAAGGCCAAGTAAAACCACGGACCGAGCCCGTCAGGTCGGCAATCTGGCGGGCCAGGAATGGTCAGGAGAAGGTAAGTGATCCAGCAGGAGTCGCGGCTGCGCGTCGCCGACAACACCGGTGCGAAGGAGATCCTCTGCATCCGTGTTCTCGGTGGCTCCGGCCGCCGCTACGCGGGCATCGGGGACATCATCGTCGCGACGGTGAAGCAGGCCATCCCCGGCGCCGGTGTGAAGAAGGGTGACGTCGTCAAGGCGGTCGTCGTCCGCACCGTCAAGGAGAAGCGCCGTCCCGACGGCTCTTACATCCGGTTCGACGAGAACGCCGCGGTGCTCATCAAGAACGACAACGAGCCGCGGGGCACCCGCATCTTCGGCCCGGTCGGTCGTGAGCTCCGCGACAAGAAGTTCATGAAGATCATCTCGTTGGCGCCGGAGGTGCTCTGATGAAGGTGAAGAAGGGCGACACCGTCGTCGTTATCGCCGGCAAGGACAAGGGCGCTCGCGGCAAGGTCATCCAGGCCTACCCCGCCGAGAACCGCGTCCTGGTCGAGGGCGTCAACCGCATCAAGAAGCACACCCGGATCACGCAGACCCAGCGCGGCGCGCAGTCGGGCGGCATCGTGACCCAGGAGGCCCCCATCCACGTGTCCAACGTGATGGTGGTCGACTCGGACGGCAAGCCGACCCGTGTGGGCTACCGGACGAACGACGAGGGCAAGCGGGTCCGCATTTCCCGTCGTAACGGGAAGGACATCTGATGACGACCGTTGAGAAGACCGTTCCTCGGCTGAAGACGCGCTACCGCGAGGAGATCGTCGCGGAGCTGCGCAAGCAGTTCGAGTACGCCAACGTGATGCAGATCCCGGGCGTCGTGAAGGTCGTCGTGAACATGGGTGTCGGCGACGCCGCCCGCGACGGCAAGTTGATCGAGGGCGCCGTGCGCGACCTGTCGATCATCACCGGCCAGCGCCCCGAGGTCCGCAAGGCGCGCAAGTCCATCGCCCAGTTCAAGCTGCGCGAGGGCATGCCGATCGGTGCGCGCGTGACGCTGCGCGGCGACCGCATGTGGGAGTTCCTGGACCGCCTGCTGACGATCGCGCTGCCGCGCATCCGCGACTTCCGCGGTCTGTCGGGCAAGCAGTTCGACGGCAACGGGAACTACACGTTCGGCCTCAACGAGCAGTCGATGTTCCACGAGATCGACCCGGACGCCATCGACCGCCCGCGCGGCATGGACATCACGGTCGTCACCACCGCCACCAACGACGAGGAGGGCCGGGCGCTGCTGAAGGCCCTGGGCTTCCCGTTCAAGGAGAACTGAGCTGATGGCCAAGAAGGCTCTGATCAACAAGGCGGCCAAGAAGCCGAAGTTCAAGGTGCGGGGGTACACCCGGTGCCAGCGCTGCGGCCGGCCGCACTCGGTGTTCCGCAAGTTCGGCCTGTGCCGGATCTGCCTGCGCGAGATGGCCCACCGGGGCGAGCTGCCCGGCGTGAGCAAGTCGAGCTGGTAAGACCCGCCCACCGGCAGGTTTTCGAAAATCCCACTTCGCTGTAGGCCCGCTCACGACCCGGCTGGGTGCGGGAAAGCCTCCCGCACCCGGCCGCGGACCCTGACTGGGGAACCGCAGCGAGAAAGGTAGACCAGGTCACCATGACGATGACCGACCCGATCGCAGACATGCTGACGCGTCTGCGGAACGCGAACTCGGCTTACCACGACAAGGTCGTGATGCCGCACTCCAAGCTGAAGGCCAACATCGCCGAGATCCTCAAGCGCGAGGGTTACATCGCGGGCTACCGCGACGAGCAGGGCGACGTGGCCAAGCAGCTCGTGATCGAGCTGAAGTACGGCCCGAACCGGGAGCGCAGCATCGCCGGCCTCCGCCGCGTGTCCAAGCCCGGTCTGCGCGTGTACGCGAAGTCGACGAACCTGCCGAAGGTGCTGGGCGGTCTGGGCGTCGCGATCATCTCGACCTCCGGCGGTCTCATGACCGACCGTCAGGCCAACAAGTCGGGCGTGGGCGGCGAAGTCCTCGCCTACGTCTGGTAAGGGAAGGGGGACTAGCCAATGTCGCGCATCGGAAAGCTGCCGATCACCGTCCCCTCCGGGGTCGATGTGAAGATCGACGGCCAGGACGTCAGCGTGAAGGGGCCCAAGGGCACCCTGTCGCTCACGATCGCTGAGCCGATCATCGTCGAGAAGGCCGAGGACGGCACTCTCGAGGTGAAGCGCCCGAACGACGAGCGCCGCAGCCGCTCGCTCCACGGCCTTTCTCGCACCCTGGTGCAGAACATGGTCGTCGGGGTGACGCAGGGCTACGAGAAGAAGATGGAGATCCACGGGGTCGGTTACCGCGTGGCGCTCAAGGGCTCCGACCTGGAGTTCGCGCTGGGCTACAGCCACCCGGTGAAGGTCGAGGCCCCCGAGGGCATCACCTTCGCGGTGGAGACCCCCACCCGCTTCTCCGTGGCCGGCATCGACAAGCAGCTGGTCGGCGAGGTCGCCGCCAACATCCGCAAGCTGCGCAAGCCCGACCCGTACAAGGGCAAGGGCGTGCGCTACGCGGGCGAGAAGATCCGCCGCAAGGTCGGAAAGACGGGTAAGTGACATGAGCGAGACTGCAACGAAGCGCAAGCCGGTCGGCAAGGACATCTCGACCACCCGCCGCATCGCCAAGACGCGCCGTCACTTCCGCCTCCGCAAGAAGGTCAGCGGCACGCCGGAGCGCCCGCGCCTGGTCGTGCACCGGTCGTCGAAGCACATCACCGTGCAGATCATCGACGACCTCGCCGGCCACACCCTGGCGGCTGCCTCCTCCGTGGAGGCCGACGTCCGCGCGGTGGAGGGCGACAAGAAGGCCAAGGCCGCCAAGGTCGGCCAGCTGGCCGCGGCCCGCGCCAAGGACGCCGGGATCACCAAGGTCGTGTTCGACCGTGGCGGCAACGCCTACCACGGCCGGATCGCAGCTCTGGCCGACGCCGCCCGCGAGGCGGGGCTGGAGTTCTGACAATGCACACTTTCGGAATTGAGAGGGACGCCTGATGCCAGGACGCACGCGTCGCGAAGGCGGCGGGGGCGAGCGCGGAGAGCGTCGCGACCGTCGTGACGGCGGCCGCGGCGGCGCGGCCCAGGAGAAGACCCCGCACCTGGAGCGCGTGGTTGCGATCAACCGCGTCTCCAAGGTCGTGAAGGGTGGTCGTCGCTTCAGCTTCACCGCTCTGGTCGTCGTCGGCGACGGCGACGGCATGGTCGGTGTCGGCTACGGCAAGGCCAAGGAAGTCCCGGCCGCGATCGCCAAGGGTGTGGAGGAGGCGAAGAAGAACTTCTTCCGCGTCCCCCGCATCGCGGGCACGATCCCCCACCCGGTGCAGGGCGAGAAGGCCGCCGGTGTCGTGCTGCTGCGCCCGGCCTCGGCCGGTACCGGTGTCATCGCCGGTGGCGCGGTCCGCGCGGTGCTGGAGTGCGCCGGTGTCCACGACGTGCTGAGCAAGTCGCTGGGCTCCGACAACGCCATCAACATCGTGCACGCCACGGTGGAGGCCCTGAAGGGTCTCCAGCGTCCCGAGGAGGTGGCTGCCCGTCGCGGTCTGCCCCTGGAGGACGTCGCTCCCGCCGGTATGCTCCGCGCTCGCGCAGGGGCGGTGTGATCATGGCTCAGCTCAAGGTCACCCAGGTGAAGAGCAGCATCGGTACCAAGCACAACCACCGTGAGTCCCTCCGGACCCTGGGGTTGCGCAAGATCCGCCAGTCGGTGGTCCGCGAGGACACGCCGCAGGTGCGCGGGCTCATCCACGCCGTGCGCCACCTGGTGGTCGTCGAGGAGGTCCAGTCGTGACCATCAAGATCCATGACCTGCGTCCGGCCCCCGGCGCCAAGACCGCGAAGACCCGTGTCGGTCGCGGTGAGGGCTCCAAGGGCAAGACGGCGGGTCGCGGTACGAAGGGCACCGGCGCGCGGAAGAACGTCTCCCCGCGCTTCGAAGGTGGCCAGATGCCGCTGCACATGCGCCTGCCGAAGCTCAAGGGCTTCAAGAACCCGTTCCGCACCGAGTACCAGGTCGTGAACGTCGGCGACCTGGCCCGGGTGTTCCCGGACGGTGGCCGGGTCGACGTGGACGCCCTCGTCCACGCGGGCCTGGTGCGCAAGAACGAGCTGGTCAAGGTCCTCGGCGAGGGCGACCTGAACGGCGTCAAGCTCGACGTCGTGGCCAACAAGTTCTCGGGCAGCGCGGTCGAGAAGATCGCAGCGGCCGGCGGCACCACCACGGTGCTCTGACCCAACAGCAACACCCGAAGGACCCCCGGCGCCTCCCGCACCGGGGGTCCTTCGCTTTCCGCCCTGCGCACCCCTCTCCAACCCTTCTGCGCACCCTTCCGCGCGCAGCGCGGGTCCTTCGGCGAAGCCGGCGAGCGGCGGTCCACCCGTTTTGCCGGGTGGCAGTCCACCGGTGAGGACACAGCTCAACTTGGGCTTCTTGCTTTTGTCATCTCCGTATGGCCTGCCCGAAGGGCTACCACAGATTTCCCCGGGTGCAGCCGAAAGTTTTTGCGAGGAACGAGCAAAAAGTTTTAGCGGCACCCGGGGAAATCTGTGGTAGGCTCCGCCAGGCCATACGGAGATGACAAAAGCAAGAAGCCCCCGCAGTGGCAGTTGGGTCATCTTTGGTGGCCTGCCCGCCGGCGAGGCTCTTTTAATCTTTGAACCGGAACGCTCCGCTCTCAAGCCGAACGCGCTGCGCGCTCTCAAGATCAAAAGCGGCGCTCGCCGCGCGGCAGGCCGCCAGCGGGGGGTGAAGGGCGTCGGTTCCCCCGCCGTATGGCCTGGCGGAGCCAACCACATTTTCCAGGGGTTGCCGCTAAAAATTTTGGCTCGTTCCTCGCAAAAATTTTCGGCGGCAACCCCTGGAAAATGCGGTAGCCCTTCGGGCAGGCCATACGGCGGGGGAACCGAGGCCCTCCACCTGTGGTTGGGAACCACGACACCGCGCGCTGCGCGCGCCGAAAAGCGGAAAGCAGCGCGGCTCGATGCCCGGGTCGGTGTGTCGAGCGCGTGCCGTGGCGAGTGGTGAAGAGCGTCTGGTCGGGGCCTCGTGAGACGGTGTTCGCGTTGGGCGGAAAAAGCGGTGGTGCCGCCGGTTAGCGTGGCCGTATGTGGCTTGTCGTCTTCTTCGGAGCGGCCGTGCTGGTGGCGCTCACCCCGGGGGCCAACAACCTCCTCGGCATGCACCACGCCGTGCACCACGGTCTCGCCAAAGCCGCAACGGCGCTGGTCGGGCGGCTGTTCGCGTTCAGTCTCATGATCATCGCCGTGGTCGCCGGGCTCGGTCCGCTCCTCGCGGCCTCCACGACCGCCCTCACGGTCATCAAGTGGCTGGGTGTGGCCTACCTGGTCTACCTCGCCGCGCGCATCTTCTTCACACCATCACAGGCCGCTCCGCACGACGAGAAGGCCCTCGGCAAGAGCAGCCCCGTGCGCAAGGAGTTCCTGGTCGCGATCTCCAACCCGAAGGCGTTGCTGATCTTCACCGCCTTCGTGCCGCAGTTCGTGGACCCCTCGCGCGGTCCCGTGCAGGCGCAGCTCGCCGTGCTCGGCGTGGTCTACCTCGCGGCGGAAGTGCTGGCAGGGACCGGTTACGTGACCATCGGGGCGATCATCCGCAAGGCCGACCTCTCCGCCCGCGCCCGGCGCCGGCTGGACCAGGGGACCGGCACGCTCCTGCTCGGCATGGCCGGGGTCCTGGCGGGTAGCGCCACCCGTTGAGACCCGGTGCGCAGCGTCGTGGGACAGGTCACAACTTGATCCATTCGGCGGCTTGCGAACGACCGCCTCGCATCCGGTACGAAGTGTGAAGGACAGCTGGCTACGGCTACCCGCTTCGCGGCTGTTAAAGTCGCGGGCTGAACCCGGATGTCCTCCGGGTCGGTCGCGGCTACCCGTCGCGTCCGCCACCACCGCAAGACTGTGCCGGCAACACAGCCGGTACCGCAGGATGCCGACCCAGGCGGGGCGGCAACGCTGATGGAGGTTCGCGTGCTCGGCGCATTCCGCTCGGCTCTCGCGACGCCGGACCTACGCAAGAAGATCCTCTTCACACTGGGGATCGTCGTGGTGTACCGGTTGGGCGCGACCATGCCCGCGCCGGGCGTCTCCTTCAAGAACGTGAAACTCTGCGTCGAGCAGGTCGACCAGCAGGGGATCTACTCGCTGATCAACCTGTTCAGCGGCGGCGCCCTGCTCAACCTGTCGATCTTCGCGCTGGGCATCATGCCCTACATCACCGCGAGCATCATCATCCAGCTGCTGACCGTGGTCATCCCGCGGTTCGAGCAGCTGAAGAAGGAAGGGCAGGCGGGTCAGGGCAAGCTGACCCAGTACACCCGCTACCTGACCATCGCCCTCGCGGTGCTCCAGTCGACCGGCATCATCGCGCTCGCGGTCCGGGACCAGCTGTTCCAGGGCTGCGAGTACGACGTCATCCCCGACCAGAGCATCTTCAACCTGGTCGTGATCGTCGTGGCGATGACCGCGGGCACCAGCGTGATCATGTGGCTCGGCGAGATCATCACGGAGAAGGGCATCGGCAACGGCATGTCGTTGCTGATCTTCACCGGCATCGCGGCCCGCATCCCGACCGAGGGCAAGATCATCCTCGACCGCGGCGGTCTGACCTTCTTCCTGGTCCTGGTCGCGGCCCTGCTGATCATCGCCAGCGTCATCTACGTGGAGCAGGCGCAGCGCCGCATCCCGGTCCAGTACGCCAAGCGCATGATCGGTCGCCGCATGTACGGCGGCACCTCGACCTACCTGCCGCTGAAGGTGAACCAGGCCGGTGTCATCCCGGTCATCTTCGCCTCGTCGCTGCTGTACCTGCCGGACCTGATCTCGCGGCTGACCGCGTCCACCGACGGGTCCGCGCCGAACTGGTGGGAGACGTTCGTCCAGACGCACCTGGTGAGCCAGTCCAGCCCGGTGCACATCGCGATCTACTTCCTCCTGATCGTCTTCTTCACCTACTTCTACGTCGGCATCACGTTCAACCCGGACGAGCGTGCGGACGAGATGAAGAAGTTCGGTGGGTTCATCCCGGGTATCCGCCCCGGGCGTCCCACCGCCGAGTACCTCCGCTTCGTCCTGGGGCGGATCACGCTGCCCGGCTCGCTGTACCTGGGCATCGTCGCCATCCTGCCGAACCTGTTCCTCGACCTGACCGGTCAGGGCCAGAACCAGAACTTCCCGTTCGGCGGCACGGCGGTGCTGATCATGGTCGGCGTCGGCCTCGACACCGTCAAGCAGATCGAGAGCCAGCTGATGCAGCGCAACTACGAAGGGTTCCTCCGCTAGTGCGACTCGTTCTCGTCGGCCCGCCCGGAGCGGGCAAGGGCACTCAGGCCGAACTGCTCAAGACCAAGCTCGGCGTGCCGCACATCTCCACCGGGGACCTCTTCCGCGCGCACATCAGCCAGCAGACCGACCTCGGCAAGGAGGTCCAGGAGTACCTGGACTCCGGCGAGCTCGTGCCGGACGCGGTCACCAACGAGATGGTGCGGGAGCGCCTGTCGCAGGCGGACGCCAAGGACGGCTTCCTGCTCGACGGGTTCCCCCGCAACGTCGCCCAGGCGGCGGTCCTCGGCGAGATCCTCGCCGCGGAGGGCCACAAGCTGGACGCCGTGCTCGAGTTCCGGATCGACGAGGACGTCGTGGTGGAGCGCCTGCTCGCCCGCGGCCGGGCGGACGACAAGGAAGAGGTCATCCGCCACCGCCAGCAGGTCTACCGCAACGAGACCGCGCCGCTGCTCGACCACTACTCCGACATCGTCGTGACCATCGACGCCGTGGGTGACGTCGAGGAGATCAGCGAGCGGGCGCTGGCCGCACTCCGCGGCGACCGGTGACCGGTGGCCTGCTCGATGCGCTGCGCAGGATCGTCCCGGGTGACCGCATGATCGAGATCAAGAGCCGCGGCCAGCTGGAGGCCATGCGGGCCGCCGGCCTGGTCGTGGCGCGCACCCTGGCGCTGCTGACCGAGCACGCCAAGGTCGGCGTGAGCACGGCCGAGCTGGACGAGCTGGCGGAGCAGTCGATCCGCGACGCCGGCGCGATCCCCAGCTTCAAGGGCTACCACGGGTTCCCGGCGAGCATCTGCTCGTCGGTGAACGACCAGGTGGTCCACGGCATCCCCAGCAAGACGCAGATCCTGGCCGAGGGCGACCTCATCTCCATCGACTGCGGCGCCATCCTCGACGGCTGGCACGGCGACTCGGCCGTGACCCTGCCGGTCGGCACGGTGACCGAGGCGGAGCTGAAGCTGTCCGAGGCGACCCGCGCGTCGATGGTGGCGGGCATCGAGGCCGCGGTCCCGGGCGGACGGCTGAGCGACATCTCCTTCGCGATCGAGTCGGCCACGCTGCTGGCCGGCGAGCGGGACGGTATCGAGTACGGGATCGTCGAGGGCTACGGCGGCCACGGCATCGGCACGAAGATGCACATGGACCCGTTCCTGCCGAACTACGGCAAGCCGGGCAAAGGTCCGCGCCTGAAGGTCGGCATGGCCATCGCGATCGAGCCGATGCTGACGCTGGGCAGCGAGCGGACCGTGGAACTGGACGACGGCTGGACCGTGGTCACGACGGACGGCTCGCGCGCCGCGCACTGGGAGCACAGCGTCGCCATCACCGACGACGGCCCCTGGGTGCTGACCGCACTGGACGAGGGCTGACGGAGCCGGCGTGAGGTTCGCCCGACCCGGATACGGGGGTTAGCCCCCTTTCTGGTCGGGCCGGCGCGCGCCACCATGAGATGCGTGAGCCACCCCGTGCGGCCCGAGGACATGCGGGCGTCCGATGCCGAGCGTGAAGTCGTCCAGCAGCTGCTCCACCGGGCGCACGCCGAGGGCAGCCTGGACCTGACCGAGTTCGACCAGCGGGTCGTCGCGACCTGGCAGGCCAAGACCCGCGGTGAGCTGGCGGCCCTGACCGCCGACCTGCCGCAAGTGCACCCGGCGCCGCGGCCGACGCCGCCGGTGAAGGCGAAGAAGAGCGGCGGGCGGACCGCCCTGCGGGTGCTCACCACGATCTGGGCGAGCGTGAGCGCCCTGAACTTCGCCATCTGGCTGCTGGTGAGCATCCTCGGCGGCGAGGGGCTGGTGCACCCCTGGTTCCTGTGGGTGGCGCTGCCCTGGGGCTCGGTGCTCGGGGTGGTCTGGCTGCTCGTCGGGCGCGAGCCGGGGCAGCGCTAGCCGGCCCGATTTGGGCATCCCCGCCGGCACGCGTACTATGGACGGGTGGCGCACACGTAGCGCCGGTTCCGCCATGCCTGTGACGCACCTTACCGCCGGCTGGCAGGTTCGCAAGGGCCTGAAGGAGTCGGAGTCCCGCGTGCCCGCACCCAAGTGGAACTAACCACCGTCACGAAACGCGGAGGACATGGGCAAGAAGGACGGGGCCATTGAGGTCGAGGGCCGCGTAGTCGAACCGCTCCCCAACGCGATGTTCCGCGTCGAGTTGGAGAACGGGCACAAGGTCCTGGCACACATCAGCGGCAAGATGCGTCAGCACTACATCCGCATCCTCCCTGAGGACCGGGTTGTCGTGGAGCTCTCGCCCTACGACCTGTCCCGCGGGCGCATCGTCTACCGCTACAAGTAGTGACCTCCACGGTGACACCGGGCGACCGGTGCACCGGGGCTACCAGCAGGAGAGCTCAGGCGTGAAGGTCCAGCCGAGCGTCAAGAAGATCTGCGACAAGTGCAAGGTGATCCGCCGCCACGGCCGGGTCATGGTGATCTGCGAGAACCTGCGCCACAAGCAGCGCCAGGGCTGAGCAGAGCCGACGTCGCAGCGTCCTCACCGACGCAGACAGACAAGCAAGCCTCCCCGCACCTGCTCCTCGACCCAGCACCACCGAGGAGCACACCCCCGGACTCCAGGCCGGGGCCGGGACACCGACCGTGAGAGCGGTCGGAACTGACAACAGCGAGTCAGTCCCGGGAGCGGGCGGGGAGCAGACCTGGAGAGACACGACAGGAGCAACTGCCGCATGGCACGACTCGCTGGCGTCGACCTCCCCCGCGAGAAGCGGATGGAGATCGCGCTCACCTACATCTTCGGCATCGGTCGCACGCGCTCCAAGGAGCTGCTGACCGCCACTGAGATCTCCCCTGACCTGCGCGTCAAGGACCTCAGCGACGACGACCTCGCCAAGTTGCGGGACTACATCGAGAACAACTTCAAGGTCGAGGGTGACCTCCGCCGCGAGGTTCAGGCCGACATCCGCCGCAAGATGGAAATCGGCTGCTACGAGGGTCTGCGCCACCGTCGCAACCTGCCCGTCCGCGGGCAGCGCACCAAGACGAACGCGCGTACTCGTAAGGGTCCGAAGAAGACCGTTGCGGGCAAGAAGAAGGCCGGCAAGAAGTAAGACCTCGCGAACCTAAGTAGGAGATCACCCAGATATGCCACCCAAGTCCCGCACGGGCGCCGGGGTCAAGAAGGTCCGGCGCAAGGAGAAGAAGAACGTCTCGCACGGCCAGGCGCACATCAAGAGCACGTTCAACAACACCATCGTGTCCATCACGGACCCGATGGGCAACGTGATCAGCTGGGCGTCCGCCGGCCACGTGGGCTTCAAGGGCTCCCGCAAGTCGACGCCGTTCGCCGCGCAGATGGCCGCCGAGAACGCCGCCCGCAAGGCCGCCGAGCACGGCATGCGCAAGGTGGACGTGTTCGTGAAGGGTCCCGGCTCCGGCCGCGAGACCGCGATCCGTTCCCTGCAGGCCGCAGGCCTCGAGGTCGGCACCATCCAGGACGTGACCCCGCAGCCCCACAACGGCTGCCGCCCGCCCAAGCGGCGCCGGGTCTGAGGCACGGGGAGGAGTAAGCACACATGGCTCGCTACACCGGACCGGCCACCCGCATCTCGCGCCGGCTCAAGGTCGACCTCGTCGGTGGGGACCAGGCGTTCGAGCGCCGTCCCTACCCGCCCGGCCAACACGGCCGCGGTCGCATCAAGGAGTCGGAGTACCTGCTCCAGCTCCAGGAGAAGCAGAAGGCCCGCTACACGTACGGCGTGCTGGAGAAGCAGTTCCGCCGCTACTACGAGGAAGCGGTCCGCCGCACCGGCAAGACCGGTGAGAACCTGCTGCAGATCCTGGAGTCCCGTCTGGACAACGTGGTGTACCGCGCGGGCCTCGCGCGCACCCGTCGCCAGGCTCGCCAGCTGGTCAGCCACGGTCACTTCATCGTGAACGGCCAGAAGGTCAACATCCCGAGCTTCCGGGTGTCGAAGTTCGACATCATCGACGTGAAGCCGAAGTCGCTGCCGCTGCTGCCCTTCGAGGCCGCTCGCGCTTCCTTCGGTGACCGCCCGATCCCGGCCTGGCTCCAGGTCGTGCCGTCCACGCTGCGCATCCTGGTCCACCAGCTGCCGGAGCGGGCGCAGATCGACACGCCGGTGACCGAACAGCTCATCGTCGAGCTTTACTCGAAGTGATCCTCTCGGAGGGCGGTCCCGGAGTCCGATTCTTTCGGGACAGCCCTCCGATCGGGTCCCGCGACGGCACGGAATGGTGTGCCGAACGCGTTTGCCGGTCTCCGCGACTGGCGTTCCCGGCGTCATATGGCGGGCGTCGGGGTGAGAAAGGAAGAACCCAGTGCTGATTTCCCAGCGCCCCTCGCTCAGCGAGGAAGCGGTCAACGAGACCCGCTCCCGGTTCGTCATCGAGCCGCTGGAGCCGGGCTTCGGCTACACCCTCGGCAACTCCATCCGCCGCACCCTGCTGTCGTCCATCCCCGGCGCGGCCGTGACCAGCATCCGCATCGACGGTGTGCTGCACGAGTTCACGACCGTCCCCGGTGTGAAGGAAGACGTCACCGACATCATCCTCAACCTCAAGGAGCTGGTCGTCAGCTCCGAGGAGGACGAGCCGGTGACCATGTACCTGCGCAAGCAGGGGCCGGGCGCGGTGACCGCCGGTGACATCGTGCCCCCGGCCGGTGTGACCGTGCACAATCCCGACCTGCACATCGCCACCCTGAACGGCAAGGGCAAGCTGGAGATCGAGCTCGTCGTCGAGCGCGGTCGCGGCTACGTCCCCGCCGTCCAGAACAAGCAGGCCGGTGCCGAGATCGGCCGCATCCCGGTCGACTCGATCTACTCGCCCGTCATGAAGGTGACCTACAAGGTCGAGGCCACCCGTGTCGAGCAGCGGACCGACTTCGACAAGCTGATCCTCGACGTCGAGACCAAGCCCTCCATCACGCCGCGCGACGCCGTCGCGTCGGCGGGCAAGACCCTGGTGGAGCTGTTCGGTCTGGCGCGTGAGCTGAACGTCGACGCCGAGGGCATCGAGATCGGACCGTCTCCCGCGGAGGCGGACACCATCGCGGCGTTCGCGATGCCGATCGAGGACCTGGACCTCACCGTCCGGTCCTACAACTGCCTCAAGCGCGAGGGCATCCACACGGTGGGCGAGCTGGTCTCGCGCAGCGAGGCGGACCTGCTGGACATCCGCAACTTCGGTGCGAAGTCGATCGACGAGGTCAAGATGAAGCTCGTCGGCCTCGGCCTCGCGCTGAAGGACAGCCCGCCCGGGTTCGACCCGTCGGCCGCCGCGTCCGACTACCCCGCCGAGGGTTGGGGCGCCGCGGACACGTCCGTGGACAACCACGACGACGGCCACGACTACGCGGAGACCGAGCAGCTCTGAGGCCGCTTAGCGGCCGGGCCGGAGCAGAGGATCAGAAAGAAATCCGAGGAGCAATTCGATGCCCACCCCCACCAAGGGACCCCGTCTCGGGGGCTCGCCGGCCCACGAGCGGCTCATGCTGGCCAACCTGGCCACGTCGCTGTTCACCCACGGTCGGATCACGACCACGGAGGCCAAGGCGAAGCGGCTGCGCCCGTACGCCGAGAAGCTGATCACCAAGGCCAAGGTCGGCGACCTGCACAACCGTCGCGAGATCCTCAAGGTCATCCGCGACAAGGACGTCGTGCACAAGCTGTTCGCGGAGATCGGCCCGCAGTTCGCGGACCGCGCGGGCGGCTACACCCGCATCACCAAGACGCTGCCGCGCAAGGGTGACAACGCCCCCATGGCCGTGATCGAGCTGGTGCCGGAGAAGACGGTCACCTCCGAGGCCGAGCGGGCCCGGAAGACCAAGTTCGCCAAGGACGAGGCCAAGCAGGCCGAGACCCCGGCGACCGAGGTCGAGGAGACCGAGGCTGTGGCCGACCAGGACGCCGAGGCGCCCGAGTCGGCGACCCAGGACGCCGCGGAGGAGCCCGCCGAGGGCGCCGACGAGGACGCTCCGAAGGCCGAGGACAAGAAGGACGAGTCCTGACGGACCCGACCGCCGACGAGCCCGTCGTCCCCTCGCGGGGCGACGGGCTCGTTCGTGTGCGCCTGGACCTGGGCTACGACGGCACGGAGTTCTCGGGGTGGGCGCGCCAGCCGGGTCGGCGGACGGTGTGCGGGGTGCTGGAGGACACCATGTCCACCGTGCTGCGGGAGGACGTGACCCTCACCGTGGCGGGGCGGACCGACGCCGGCGTGCACGCTGCCGGCCAGGTAGCCCACGCGGACCTGCCCGCGGCGGTGGACGTCTCCGGGTTGCCGCGGCGGTTGGCACGGGCGTTGCCGGCCGACGTGCGGGTGTTCTCCGCGCGGGTGGTGCCCTTCGAGTTCGACGCGCGGTTTTCGGCGTTGCGGCGGCACTACGAGTACCGGGTCACGGACGCGCCCTTCGGTGCCTTGCCGCTGCGGCGGCTGGACACGCTGGCCTGGCCGCGTCCGCTCGACGTCGACGCCCTGAACGCCGCTTCCGAGCTGCTGCTGGGGGAGCGGGACTTCTGCGCGTTCTGCAAGCGCCGGGAGGGCGCGACCACGATCCGCGAGCTCCAGCGGCTGGCGTGGGAGCGCGACGGGGACGTGCTGACGGCGTTCGTCTCGGCGGACGCGTTCTGCCACTCGATGGTCCGCAGCCTGGTGGGGGCGCTGCTGGCCGTGGGCGAGGGGCGCAAGCCGGTCCCGTGGCCCGCGTCCCTGCTGTCGCTGACCGCCCGATCGAGTGAAGTCACGGTCGCACCGGCGCACGGCTTGTCACTCGTTCGAGTGGACTATCCGGAGGACTCCGAGCTGGCCGCGCGGGCGCTGGTCACGCGGAACGTGCGCGGCGCACCGACCAGTTGAGCCACGCCACGCCGCCCACCGGGATCTCGGCGAGGAACGTGAAGACCGCGAACAGCAGCACGCCCGCGACGGCCGGCCCGGCGGGCGTGCCCAGCGCGACGAGCAGCGCGATCGTGCCGTTCTCGCTCACCCCGAACCCGCCGGGCGTGACCACGGCCAGGGTGAGCAGGCGGCTCACCGCGAAGGCGGCGACCAGCGCGCCCAGCGACAGCTCGACGCCCGTGACCGCGAGGCAGCACCACAGCAGGAGCGCCTGGAGGGCCAGGTAGGCCACCATGCCCGTGGTCATCTTCGCCCAGTTCGCGCGGATGACGTGCGCGTTCTGCCGGCGCAGCCGCACCACGAACCTCCTGGCACGGCCCTTGAGCACGCCGCTGAGCCAGCGCAGCCTGCTCAGGGCGGCGACCGTGAGGACGAGTGCCGCCGCCGTGGTCAGGGTGGCGGCCAGGACCGTGCGCCCCAGCACCGCCGCCCCCTGGACGGCCAGCGCGACCAGCGGCAGGGCGACCCGGCCCAGGGCGTTCCACAGGCCGCTGACGATCGTGGACGTCGTGATCGCGCGGGCCGTGTGACCCCAGCTCGACGCCATGACGGCGGTGACCGCGACCCCCGCCGCACCGCCGAACGGGAACAGGTTGCTCACCGCGCTGCCGGCCGCGTTGAGGCTGAACGCCTGGGTGTTGCGCAGGCCGGGCAGCGAGCCGGTGAGGACGTAGGTGTAGGCCCACAGGCCCGCCAGCCACAGCACGGTCAGGCCGAGCAGGGCGGCGGTGCTGACGGCGGCGAGGTGGTCGGTGATGGTCGCCCAGCCCACCCCGCCGATCGTGGGGACGAGCGCGACCACCAGCCACACCGCGAGGGCCAGGGACGCGAGCGAGGCGAGCAGGTTGAGGTGCACCCTCACCGAGCGCGCAAGCGTTTGCGCTCGATGTACCACTCCGTGCCCATGACCAGCCGGAACAGCGGCGGCGGCAGGCTCAGCAGGGCGCTCACCGTGCGGGTCTGGTCGCCCCCGGTCGTCTGCGTGGCGTGCGCGGCCAACGCCGCCCGCTTGCACCCCGCGTACCGGCGGACGTCCACCGCGTGCGTGATCTCCGCCCGGGGCGTGTAGGCGGTCCGGAACGGGGTCAGGTCGAACCGCCGCGCCACCCGGGCCAGCCGGAGGGCGCGCAGCAACAGGGTCCGGTCGACCGTCGCCTCCCACACCCTCAGTGTGCCCGCGAGTTCCGCCGCCAGCGCGCCGACGCGGTGCACCTGCACGTGGTCGGGGTGGCCGTAGCCGCCGACGGGGTCGTAGGTGGTCAGCAGGTCGGCGCGCTCCTCGTGCAGGACCTCCGCGAGCCGCCCCGCGGCCTCCGGCACGTCCGCCCGCGCGAACCCCCGCTCGTGCGCCCCGTCGAGCCCCGAGTCGGCGTAACCGAGGAACTCCACCCGCGCGCACCCGAGCAGCTTCGCCGACCGGTGCGCCTCCCTGGTGCGGACGGCCCCGAGGTCGTCGGTGTGCGCGGCCAGCCCCCGCTCGCCGGCGGTCGCCACGACCAGCACCACCCGGTGCCCCTCGGCGGCGAGGCGGGCCATCGTGCCCCCCGTCAGGAGGGCTTCGTCGTCGGGATGGGCGTGGAAGAACACGCAGGTTCGGCTCACAAGGTGTAAGAGTGTCAGTTGCTCCGTTCAGCGGCTTGACGGGAGTCCCTGTGTCGATCATCCACGTCAGCGACTGCTTCCTGCCGCGCCTGGGCGGCATCGAGGTCCAGGTGGCCGGTCTCGCCGACGCCCAGCACCGCGCGGGCGCCGACGTGCACGTGATCACCGCGACCCGCCACGCCACCCGGCCGCCGGGCTGCACCGTCCACCCGGTCGCGATGCCGTTCGGCCCACCGGTCCACCTGCGCGCCGGCCACCACCTGGACCGGCTCCTGTCCACGCTGGGCGCGGACGTGGTGTACGTGCACGTCGGCGCCATCTCGCCGTTCGCGTGGTCCGGCATCCGGTCGGCGCTGAAGCTCGGCCTGCCCACGGTCGCCGTCGTGCACAGCATGTGGGACCCGTCCGTGCGCTGGTGCTACCGGGCGCTGGACCGCGTCGACGGCTGGTCCCGCTCGCCACTCGTGCTGGCCGCGGTGTCGTCGGCGGCTGCCGCACGGGTGGGTGCGGCGCTGCCCGTGGACGTCTCCGTGGTGCCCAACGGCGTGACGCCTTCCGAGTGGCGCGGCATCCCCGTGCAGCGCTCGGACTCCGTGCACGTCGTGTCCGTGGGCCGTCTGGCGTCCCGCAAGCAGCCGCTGCACCTGCTGTCCGTGCTGCGGGAGGCGGGTGCGGCGGTCGGGGGGTTGCGTGCGACCTTGGCGGGCGACGGTCCGGAGATGGGGGCCGTGCGCCGGTACGTGCGGCGGCACGGGATGGACTGGGTGAGCCTGCCTGGGCGGCTGGACCGCGCGGGGGTGTCCCGGCTCCTGGCGTCGGCCGACGTGTTCGTGAACCCGACCGCGAGCGAGGCCTTCGGCCTGGCCACCCTGGAGGCGCGAACGGCGGGCGTACCGGTGGTGGCCCGCCCCGGGACGGGCGTGGCCGACTTCGTCCGCGACGGCGTGGAGGGCCTGCTGTCCGACGACCTGGCGGCGGCACTGGTCCGCCTGGCAACGGACTCTGGTCTGCGCCACCGCATCGCCGCCCACAACCGCTCCACGGACCCGCCCTGCACGTGGCCGCGGGTGCTGGAGGCCTTGGAGGCGTGCCGGGAGCGTGCGTTGTGCGGCGGACCGGTCCGGCGGGGTGCTTAGCGGACGAGGTCGGCGAGGTCGAGGGTGATCGGGACGGGCGCGGCGGTGATGGTCTGGGGGCCTTCGGTTTCGAGGGTGTTCTCGGCTTTGTAGAGCCCGTTCTCCAGCCGGTGCGCCGTCAGCCGGAGCGGGTTGAGCTTGCTGGGCTGGTCGAGCGCCCAGAAGAACGGCACCCCGGCGAGGGCGTAGCTCGCCGCCTTCGTCTCGCGCTCGGCGAGGGTGTTGCCGGGCGACCAGATCTCGACCACGAGCGACAGGTCCTCGGCTGGGGCGAACACCCCGTTCCGACCGTCGGACAGCACGACCACGTCGGGGATGAGCGCGGTGCGGATCGTGGACGAGATCTCGATGTTGACCGTCGCGAGCACCTCGAGGTCGGTGCGTCCGGCTGTCGCCAGGGCGTCCTCCACCAGCCGCTCGATCCGTCGGGACAGGCGCTGGTGGCCCAGCGAAGGCGTGGGAGTCACGAAGAGATGCCCCATGATCAACTCGATGGTCGACCCGTCCGGAGCGGGATCCAGCTCCAGCCAGTCCTCGACGGTGTGCGGCCCTATGGTCGAGCGCGGTGGGTCGTACTCGGGCGGGTCGTAGCCGTACTCCGGGGCTGCGGACACGGATGGACCTCCTGGTTCGTCTTCCTCCACAGCGTCCCACTCTCCACCAAACGGGTGAGAACGCAACAGAACGGCCCCCGCCGGCGGAAGGTGGCGGGGGCCGTTCGTTGTGCGGGCTGGAGCCGCGACCGCTTACAGGTCGAGGGTCCAGGTGTCGATGTAGCCGGTGTCCTGCGAGTACACGTCGCGGACGCGGAGCTGCCAGTTGCCGTTGGCCGTCTCGGTGGACAGGTTGACCGTGTAGGTCGCGTCCACGTTGTCCGCGCCGTCCGAGCCGCTGGAGACCTTCAGCTGCTTCACCGCGCCGCTCGGCGTGATCAGGTCGATCGCCAGGTCACCCCGGTAGGTGTGCTTGATGTGCACCTCGACCGTGGCCGCGGAACCGGCCGCGCCGGCGCAGTCGGTGATCGAGATGGTGCTGGTGGCGGTGCCCAGGTCGGGCACGTTCACGTCCGTGCCGTTGGTCTTCGGCGCGCAGCCGGTGGGCGGCGGGGTGGTGCTGCCGACGACGCGGAGCAGCTTGTTCGGGGAGCCGGTGCCGGCGTTGGTGACCACACCGCTGGTCGCGCCGTTCACCAGGGCGTCGCGGACCTGCTGCGGCGTCGCGGTGGGGTTGGCGCTCAGGTACACGGCCGCCGCGCCGACGACGTGCGGGGTCGCCATCGAGGTGCCGCTGATGGTGTTGGTGGCCGTGTCGTTGGTGTACCAGGCGGAGGTGATGTTGGAGCCCGGCGCGAAGATGTCCAGGCAGGTGCCGATGTTGGAGAACGACGAGCGCGCGTCGGTGTTGGTCGTCGAGCCGACCGTGATGGCCTCCGCCGTGCGGGCCGGGGACGTGTTGCACGCGTTCGCGCCGCTGTCGTTGCCCGCCGCGAGGCCGTAGGTCACGCCCGCCGCGATGGAGTTGCGCACGGCCTGGTCGACGGTGGCGTCCGCGCCGCCGCCCAGCGACATGTTCGCCACGGCCGGCTTGGCCGCGTTCGCGGTCACCCAGTCGATGCCCGCGATGACGCCCGCGTACGTGCCGGAGCCGGAGCAGTTCAGCACCCGCACGCCGACCAGCTTGACCTTCTTCGCCACGCCGTACGTCGTGCCGCCCACAGTGCCCGCCACGTGCGTGCCGTGGCCGTTGCAGTCGGTGGCGTCGTTGTCGTTGTCGACGGTGTCGCGGCCGGACACCGCGCGCCCGCCGAAGTCGCTGTGCGAGAACCGGATGCCCGTGTCGATGATGTAGGCGGTGACGCCCGTGCCGTCGTTCGGGTAGGTGTAGGAGTTGTCCAGCGGCAGCGCGGCCTGGTCGATGCGGTCCAGGCCCCACGACGGGGTCGGCGCCTGCGTGCCGGAGATCGTGACCTCGGCGTCCTGCTTGACGTACTCGACGCTCGGGTCCGCCGCGAGCCGCTTGGCCTGCGCCTCGGTCATGGTGGCGGAGAAGCCGCGCAGGGCGGCGGTGTAGGTGTGCTTGACGTTGGCCTGGTACTTGCTGCTCAACGTGCCGACACTGCTGGTGCTCACGTCCTTGAGCACCACGATGTAGCTGTCCTTGACCGCGTTCGGCGCGCCGAGGCCGAGGATCTCGCCCTCGGCGGCGCCGGCGGTGAACGTCGTCAGCGCGGCGGTGACGGCGAACGCGGTGCCGGTGGCGAGGCCGACGCCGGTCACCCGCCTTCTGAAGGACGCGCGAGAGTCTCGCATCGCAGGGGTCTCCTCTTCGCAGGGTGTGCGCCCGGCCGGCGCGCCGCAGCGGCACCGGTCGGACACGGTGAGTCAGTTCCTAGTTCGCCCTGCGGTGGGAACGCAAGAATTCGTCACGAATACGAGCCTGATGGCCTCTCCACAGTATTGACCGCGCCTGTGAACGGAATGCTGCGGAGAGTGACTGGACGGATTCACAAAAATGTGCCCCGGACCAGGGCGGTCCGGGGCACGGGAATGCAGGTCAGCGGTCAGTCGCCGCGGCGCACGGCCCCCAGGATCTGCTGCTCACCGGGCGTGGTGACCAGCCGCAACGGCCGCCACAGGTTCTGCCCGAGCGCGATCACCTGGTCGTCCTTCAACGTGGTCAGCTGGTGCGCCATCTGCGGCGGCAGCCGCCAGATCTGCGCCGCCAACTGCGCCTGCCCGACCGGCAGCCGCTGCAGCAGCACGAGGTCCGCGGAATTCGCCGTCCCCGACGCCTGCGGGTGCAGGTACGGCAAAACGTACATCGTGGTCTGCCACGGGGAACGCGGCGGGAACAGTTCCTGCGGCACGTGCCCGCCGTCGTGCACCACCAGCAGCGGCGCGTCCTCGGACGGCCGCGGCAGCTCCACCGGAGAAAGCCGGCGCAGCTGCACGGTCGGCGCGGGCCGCCCGTCCGGGCCGGTGCCCGCCGCCCGCACCACCGGCTGCCACGCCTGCGGCCGGCCGGTCGCCACGGTGATCCACGCGCCGGTCGCCATCGCCCGCAGCGCGATCTGGCGCGCCAGGTACAGGCCGCCGACCACGACCATGCGGGTCGGCGCGGACCGCAGCACCGAGATGGTCAGCGGCTCGCCCTTCAGGCCCGAGCCCAGCACCATGCCGCCGCGGTCGCCCGACGGGCTGACCACGTCCAGCAGTTGCGGCGCGACCAGGAACTCCGGCGCGACACCGCGACCGCCCCGGTTGTCCAGCAGGCGGCTGTTGCTCACGCGACACCTCCGAGCGGCAATGTGGCGGCCAGGCCCGCGACCTGGAGCCCGTTCAACGGGGTCAGCGTGATGTCCAGCTTGTCCGCCAACGCCTTGAGCCGGTCGTCGGCCCGGTCCAGTTCGGACGGCGTCCGCGCGGACACCCGCACCAGGCCGCGCAGGCCGACCTGGCCCTGCTCGCTGCTGGGCGAGATCGTCATGGACAGCGTCGAGGACAGCGCCCGCACGCCGGTCAGCGCGTTCAGGTTGTTGCGCATGCCCTTCGCGGGCCAGCCGGTGATCGCGTAGGACGCGTGGCCCACGCCGCCCGCGGTGACGCCGCCCCACTTCTCCCGCAGCGACACCGGGTTGTTCGTGCCCGCCACCGAGGTCAGCTCGGCGGCCGAGATGCCGGCGCGGATCAGCTCGTCGGGGTCCAGCGGCCGGATCGCCACACCCGCCGACTCCAGCGCGTTGCGCACGCGGGACAGCGCGCCGATCAGCGCCCGGTGCGCGCCCACGACGCCGCCGCCGCGCTCCCGGATCGCCGCCTGGCACCGCTTCGGGTCCAGCCGCACCGCGATCCACGTGGTGCGCCGGGCCGCCGCGGGCAGCGGGCCGAGGACCTCCATGTACGAGTTCAGCGCCGGGGAGTTCGCGGGCAGCGCCGCGGAACCGGGGTAGCAGTGCCAGATCACCGAGATCGCGTCGAGGACCACACCGCGGTCCTCCAGGCACGGCGCGAGCGCGCCCAGCGGCAGGGCGGGCGCGGTGCCCACGGCGTTGATCAGGCCGGGCGCCGGGTCGACCAGCAGCACCGCCGTCCACGCGCCCTGGTGCCACGCCAGGCCCAGCGGCCGGCGCTCGTGGTCGGTGCCCTTGGCCACCACCAGGTCCGGCACGGCCAGCCGCAGCAGCGCCACGCGCGGGTCGTCCGAACCGATGACGGAGGTCTCCTCCTCCGAGGGCGGCTTCATCTCCACCGGCCCCGCGCGCTTGGCGCTGCGGCTGTGCGAGCGGAAGTTGTAGCGCACGACCAGGCCGATCCACTGGGTCAGCCAGCGGCCCCGCGACCGGGTGAACGCGAGGACCAGCGCGACCAGCACGATGCCGCCCGCGGTGTAGAGCAACGCGGGGGCGACCTTGTCACCGGTGGCGCCGATGGCGATGAGGATCAGGCCCACGGCGACGCCGACTTCGAGGACAACCAGGTTGGCGACCGGCAGCGCGCCGAGGCTGGCCCCGGTCGCGCGCCGACGTGCCCGGAGCAGCGCGGCACGCACGCCGCCGCCCGGAGCCTGCGGGGGAACGCCGGGGCCACCAGGGCCGCCGGGGCCGCCCTGCGGGCGGGCCGTGGCAGGGTTCGGTTGACCCGGATGTGGGGTGGTCACGGACATCCGATCTGGTTCTCTTTCCCTCGGCGTTCGGTGGGTGCACCGACCGGGTCTGACCAACCCGCACACGCGCCACCCGCCGTCCGGCTATCGTGCAGACCGTACCGCGACTGGGAGAGCAGCGAGCCGAGAATGGCATCAACACCCACCACCAAGTCACAGGTCCAGGCCTACCGCTTCGTGCTGCGCAGGATGCAGTCCGCCCTGGTGCGCAGAGACGCGGTGATGCTGCACGACCCGATGCGCACGCACTCGCGTGCCACCGCGGTGGGTGTGATCCTCGGCGTCATCGGCCTGATCGGGTTCCTGGTGTTCGGCTTCTTCTCGCCGGACCCCAAGCTCGACGACGACACGCAGATCGCCATCTCCAAGGAGACCGGCCAGGTCTACGTCGTCCGGCAGGGCAACCCCAAGCAGCTGATCCCGATGACCAACCTGGCCTCCGCGCGGCTGCTGGTGCTCAACCAGCAGAACCCGGACAAGGCCGTCCAGACCGGCGGCGGTGACGCCCAGGCGGGTCAGATCAACGCGGCGCCGCAGGTCGCGGGCGGCGACCCGAAGCTGGTCAGCGAGAAGACCCTGGCGAAGCTGCCCAAGGGTCGGCTCACCGGCATCCCGGACGGCCCGGACGTGCTGCCCACCAAGCCCGAGGACCGGATCGGCGCGGAGTGGTCGGTGTGCGACACGCTCGACCTCGACGAGACCCTGAACAACCCGACCGCCAAGGGCAAGTTCGAGACCACGGTCCTGGCCGGCATGAGCGGCGGGCAGCTGCTGGACGGCAACAAGGCGCTGCTGGTCAAGGCGGGCACCGACGACAAGCAGGCCTACCTGATCTACAAGGCCCCGGTGAACTCGAAGATCACCTCGACGTCGACCGTGCGGGCCAAGGTGGACCTGACCAAGAGCGAGGTCCAGAACGCGCTCAAGCTCACCGGCAAGACCGCTCGCGCGATCAGCTCCGGCCTGCTCAACGCGATCCCCGAGGCCAAGCCGCTGGAAGCGCCGAAGATCACCGGCAAGGGCGACGCGGTGACCTACATGAACGACGTGCCGGGCTTGAAGGTCGGCAACGTGATCGAGGTCAAGCGCACCGGTGGCGACTCGGTGTTCTACGTGGCGCTCAAGGACGGCCTCCAGGAGATCAGCCGGGCCGCGGGCGACATGATCCGCGCGAACCAGTCGCAGCCCGAGCCCCGGCTGGTCGACATCGCCAAGATCGTCACCAAGGAGCCGTCGGAGAAGCTGGACTTCCTCGACTACCCGACCGAGGTGCCCGAGGTGCTGGAGCCCAACCAGAACAACCGGGTGCTGTGCCTGGGCTGGCGGGCGGAGAACGTCAACGCGGACAACCGGTCCCAGCACACGCAGGTGACCATCGCGCCGTCGCTGCCGGTGCCGTCGGACATGGTCGCGGTGAACATCAACCAGGTCGGCGCGACCGGCGAGGTCGTGAGCAAGTTCATGATGGCCCCGGGCAAGTCGGCGGTGGTCCGCGCGTCGACCTCCACCCAGGACTTCAAGAGCGGCCCGATCCACCTGATCACCGGGCGCGGCGTGAAGTACGGCATCCCGGACACGGTGACCTCGGGCGCACTGGGCTTGGGCGACCAGTTCGTGCCCGGCCCGGAGTCGATCTTGCGCCTCTTGCCGAACGGCCCACAGTTGAACCGCAACGACGCCATCCGCAGCTGGGACTCGATCCCCGTGCCCAAGAACATCGGGCTCCTCCCCGAGGAAGCTGCCAAGAAGGCATCCGGAGGCTGACCCTTTCGGCGGAACCCGGGGGCGTCCGGGACCGTCACACCTGACGCTTAAGGAGGTGTCCGGGTGTACGAGTCACGACGCCCCCCGGCTTCGGGGTCGGGCAGGGTCAGCGTCGACGCGCGGTGGGTGGAGCTGTACGCGCAGCGCGTCGAAGAGGCGGCCGACGAGCTGTCCAAGGCGCGTGAGCAGCTCAGAGCCGCGCCGGTGCGCCCGCACAGCTTCGGCGAGCTGGGCAAGACGCTGCGCACCTCCGAGGCCTACGCCCGCGCGGCCGGGATGCTCAACCAGCAGCTCGACCGGGCGTGCGAGGTGCTGGCTTCGGCGTCGAAGAACCTGCACGCGGTCGCCAAGCACTACGGCGGCCAGGAGGACGAGGCCGTCGCCCTGATCAAGAAGGCCCAGCGCCGCCTGGAGGGCTCGTGATGCGCAAGGACGGCCGGCACCTGGTCGCCGAGGTGAGCGCCGAGCTGGACTACCTCTCCGGCATCAGCCGCCGGCTCGGGCTGCAGGACCTCGTCGCCGACTACTTCGAGCCCGTCGTCGGCTCGTGGAACGACCTGCACGAGGAGGCCGAGCGCTGGCGCAAGGCCGGTCTGGTCGCCGAGCACGTGACCCGCGACCTGACCAAGCCGCTGGGCAAGCTGGACTCCGCCTGGCAGGGCAAGGACGCCGACTCGTTCGTGGCGCACATGCAGTCCGTGGGCCTGGCCGGGCACGACATGTCCGACGCCATGCACGCCATGGGTGACGCGCTGGACCAGACCGCCGACGGCATCCGCGGCATCGTCGAGGACATGGCCCGCGTGTACGCGGAGGCCGCCGACACGGTGTCCGGCGCGGCGGCTCTCCCGCTGGACGGCGACCGCCGGGTGGTCGAGGTGCTGGACGAGCTGCGCGACCCGGCGAAGGAGCTCTACGAGTCGGTCCGGGACATCCTGGAGGCCTTCCTGCGGCTGTGCGACGGGGTGTCCGGGGAGTCCTCGGACTTCGCCGACGTGAAGATGGAGCACAAGTACCCCGAGAAGGACTGGACGTTCACCGAGCCGAAGAAGCCGGCCGCCCCCACCCCGCCCGCCACGCCGGAGCCGGTCAAGCCCGCCGGGGTCGGTGGCGGTGCCGCGGTGGGCGGCGGTGGTGTCGGGGGTGGCGGCAGCGTCGGTGGCGGTGGTGGGGTGCCAGGCGGTGGTGGTGTGCCCGGAGGCGGTGGTGTGCCGGGTGGGTCGCCCGCGGAACGCCTGGGCGCCGGCGGCTACACGACCGTCCAGGAACCGAGGCCGGTCGAGAGCGGCGCCGCTCCGGCGGCGGCAGCGGCGCC
The DNA here is from genome assembly GCF_003634995.1 of Saccharothrix variisporea. Classification (GTDB taxonomy): domain Bacteria; phylum Actinomycetota; class Actinomycetes; order Mycobacteriales; family Pseudonocardiaceae; genus Actinosynnema; species Actinosynnema variisporeum. The sequence continues at coordinate 5,876,931 of NZ_RBXR01000001.1, forward strand.
CGGTGGTGGACGTGGCCCGGCGGCCGGTGGCGGCGGCATGGGCATGATGGGCGGCGGCATGATGGGCGGCATGGGCGCCGGCGGCCAGCAGGGCGGTGACAAGGAGCACAAGTCGAAGTTCCGGATCACCGGCACCACCGAGGACCTGCTGGGCAAGCCGAAGAAGACCGCGCCCCAGGTGCTCGGCGAGGACGACTGACCCCACGCGCGAAGCCGACCCCACGCGCGAAGAAGGGCCGCCCCGAAGATCGGGAGCGGCCCTTTTCACGTGCGTCTAGAGCACCGAGCGCTTGACCGGCACCGCCGCCCGCTTCGCCCGGTTGCGGTTCACCGTGTGCACCACGAACAGCGTGAGCAGGAGCAGGCCCACACCGCCGCCCGTGCCCGACAGCGCCACGATCATCGGGGTCGGGTCGGCCGGGTTGAGCGGGTCCAGGTTGGTCATCACCTGCGTGGGCTGGGCGGGCTTGAAGTCGGCGCGCTCGGACGGCAGCTCCGCCGTCAGCGCGGCCACCGGGTTGATCATGCCCGCGCCGACCTTGTTGTCCCGCCCGGCCGGGTTGCCCGGGTGCTGGGCGGTGGCCTTGATGCGGTTCATCACCTCTTTGGCGCTGAGGTTCGGGAAGCGCTGGCGCACCAGGGCCACCACGCCCGCCACGTACGGCGAGGCGAAGCTGGTGCCCTGGATGCGGGTCTGGCCGGTGGGACCCTCGTTGGAGTTGGTCAGGCCCTCGCCCTTCGGGTCGAGCGTGACGATGTCCTCACCCGGCGCGGCCACGCTGACCCAAGGACCCCACACCGAGAACGACGACACGTTGCCCGACGAGCCGATGGACGCCACCGACAGGACGTTGTCGGCGTACCACGGCGGCGAGGCGATGATGTTGACGTTGTTCGGGTCCTCGTTGTCGTTCTGGAACGCGCAGCCGTCCTTCTGCGTGAAGTTGCCGGCCGCGGTGACGATGACCACGTTCTTCTCGTTGACCGCCCAGTCGATCGCGGCCTGGAGCTCCTTCTCCTGGTCGCTCTGCGGGTGGGGCTGCTCGCACGAGGTCAGCGAGATGTTGATGACGCTCGCGCCCTCGGTGGCCGCCGCGACGATCGCCTTGGCCAGGGTGCCGACCTTGCCCGCCGAGTCCCGGTTCTGGCTCTTGTCGGTCTTCGACTCGAAGTGGAAGTTGCTGCTGGTGTGCCGGTAGGCGAGGATCAGCGCCTCCGGCGCGGCGCCCACGAAACCGGTCGTCTCGTCCTTGCTCGCCGCCGCGACGCCCGCCACCTCGGTGCCGTGGCCGTCGCAGTCGTCGATGCCGTGCTTCTCGGTCTCGACGTAGTCGCCGCCCGGGATGACCCGGCCCTTCAGGCGCGGGTGCTCGTTGACGCCGGTGTCGATGATGGCGATCTTGATGCCCGCGCCGGTGGCGAACCGGTGCGCTTCCTCCAGCCGCAGCTGCATCTGGCCCCACGGCTTGTTCGGGATGTTCTTGTTCCCGGTGTTGGAGGCGATGCACTGGTTCTTCTGCGTGTAGTCGACGTCTTCCCTGGGCTCTTCGAACTTCGGCGTGCGGCTGCGGTCCACCGGCGGCGGCACCGAGTTGGGCTGGTTCGCGGCCGTGGTGGACGGCTGCTGCGCGTACGCGCCGGGGGTGGTGACCAGGGTCAGCGCCACGGCCACCGCTGCGGCGGACTTCCGTGTCGTGTTCCGCATGGCTCAGGCCGGGATCAGCTGGCGCATGGCGACGTACAGGTCCATGACGGCGAGCGCGAGCGGCAGCACGATGGCGATCAGGATCGCCTCCAGCACGTCCACCGTCCGGCGCAGCACCGGCGAGAACTTCTGGCCGGGGAAGATCACGCCGAGCACCAGGGCCGCCGCGCCGACCAGGACCAGCGTGCCGAACACGAACAGCAGCCGGTGGTCCAGCGAGGACTGCACGAGCCAGCCCAGCAGCACGCCCGTGGCCGCCGCCATGCCGCTGACCAGCAGCGCCACCGCCTGCGCGCCGTTGGCGTAGGCCCGGCCGCGCAGCATCAGCACCAGCGCGACGGTGACCGCGAGCGCGGGACCCCAGATGGTGCCGTCGCCCGCGGCGATCACCGAGAACAGCGCGGCCGTGCCGCCGCAGCCGATGATCATGCCGGTCAGGTACTCGTGGGCGTTGGCGGTGCGCCGCTCGATCACCGCGTACTCGGGGAAGCCGGTGTCCTCCTTGAGGTCCTCGGCACTGCCCGGCACGGTCGGCAGCGGCAGCTTCGCCAGCTGGATGGTCAACCGGGGCAGCGCGGACAGCGCCGCCAGCGACACCGCCGCCGTGGCCGCCGCGATCCCCACGATCGGGTGGTCGACGAAGATGCCGACGAGGAACGCGAGGCCGCTGAGCGCGCCCGCGGTGGCCGCCGCGATGAACACGGTGATGCCGCGCCCGATCAGCAGGATGGCCGCGGAGGCGAAGATCAGCACCAGGACGCTGGCCAGCAGCAGGTTCGGCCGCCCGACCGCGCCCGGCACGATGTAGAGGCCCGCCACGTACGCCATGGGCAGCCCGCCCGCGGCGGCGATCAGCACGCCCGTGCCGACCGCGTTGTAGGACCGGGCGATCACCGCGCCCGCGGCCAGCGCCACGACCGCCATCGCGCCCGCGCAGATCGCGGGCCACAGGCCGGCGCCGCCGACCAGGGGGCCGGACAGCAGCACCGCGACGGCGGCGGCGACCAGCGCCAGCGCGCCCGCGATGTGGCCGTACTTGCGCGCGGTGTCCTTCGTCCACGGCCGGAAGCTGTCCGGGTCGGACTCGGCGATCGCGTCCACCACGTCGTCGTACAGCGGCGGCGGCGGGTTCTCGTTGCGCTTGCGCAGCTGGAGCAGCTCGCCGTCCACGATGCCCAGCGAGGCCAGCGTGCGGCTGGGGTCGAGCGGGCTGTCGCCCAGCTTCGCCAGCGCCCACCCGCCGTGCCGCACACCACCGTCCGGAGTGGCCTCCTTGGCCATGTCCAGCAGCATCGGCAGCAGGTCGGCCACCGCGACGTCGGCGGGGAGCGCGACGTCGATACGCGTGCGCGGCGCAACCACCGTCACCCGGCTGAACACCGTCGTACCGGTCGCCACCAGGGCCCCCTAAGTCATCTTGCGTGTCTGCGTCCCGCCCCGACCTTATTGGCCCGCCGAACGGGCCGGTCGCCAGGGGCGGGACACAGTATGGCCGGAACGGGTGACCGGAGGAGGGCCGTTCCGGCGAACACGGGCCCGGTGGATTTTCACGACCCACCTTCGTGGCGGGTTCCGATGCGCAATAGTGTCGGTTGGCAACCGCGGTTGTGACACGCGAGTCGGTTCGAGAGAGTGTGAAGAGGTGCCTGTTAGGTGAGCACGCTGCAGTTCAAGCGCACGGCACGCCTCGCTGCTCCCCGTCCGCCGGGCGGTGAGGTCCACCTCGAACCGCCGCCCGAGGTGCCCCGGATCATCCCCGGCAACATCATGATGAAGGCGATGCCGGCCGTCATGATCGTGTCGTCCGTCGGGATGATGGTCCTGATGTTCAGCTACAGCGGCAAGAACCCGGCCGCCATGATCATGCCCGGCATGATGATGATCTCGACCATCGGCATGATGGCGGGCGGGATGGGTGGGGGCAAGGGCCAGAAGAAGGCCGAGATGAACGAGGACCGCAAGGACTACCTGCGCTACCTCGGCCAGATGCGGGACCGCGCCCGGGAAGCCGCCAACGAGCAGCGCGCCGAGCGGGAGTGGGTGCACCCCGACCCGCAGATGCTGTGGTCGCTGGCCACCACCCGCCGCATGTGGGAGCGGCGGCAGAACGACCCCGACTTCTGCCACCTGCGCGCCGGCCGCGGCTCGCAGCGCCTGGCCACCCGCCTCGTGCCGCCGCAGACCGGCCCGGTCGAGGAGCTGGAGCCGATCGCCACGCTGGCGCTGCGCCGGTTCGTGCGCGCCCACTCGCTGGTGCCCGACCTGCCCATCTCGATCGCGCTGCGCGGCTTCGCCGCCGTCGGCCTGCTCGGCGAGACCGGCGCCAAGCGCGGCCTGGCCCGTGCCCTGATCGCCCAGATGGCGACCTTCCACTCCCCGGACGACCTGCTCATCGCCGTGGTCACCACCGGCCGCACCAAGGCCGAGTGGGAGTGGATGAAGTGGCTGCCGCACGTTCAGCACCCGAACATCGTCGACGGCATCGGCCAGATGCGCATGATGGCCTCGTCGTTGACCGAGGTCGAGCAGATGCTGGACGAGCAGTTGCGCGACCGCCAGCGGTTCACCCGCAACGCGCCGCCGCCCGCCGACCAGCCGCACATCGTGATCGTCATCGACGACGGCGACGTCACCCGCGAAGAGCAGATCATCCTGGAAGAGGGCCTGGTCGGCGTCACCCTGCTCGACCTGTCCGAGTCGCTGGGCAACCTGACCGCCCGGCGCGGCCTGCGCCTGGTCATCGAGGACGACAAGCTGGGCGCGCGCAGCGCCAGCGGCGTCGAGTGGTTCGGCTCGCCGGACTGGCTGTCCGTGCCCGAGGCCGAGGCGCTGGCCCGGCGGCTGTCGCCGTACCGGATCGGCGGCGTGGACGCGGGCGGCAGCGACGAGGACCCGCTGTCGATGTCCAACAACCCGCCGCTGATCGAGTTCCTGGGCCTCCAGGGCGACCCGATGACCTTCGACGTGCAGCAGGCGTGGCGGCCCCGGCCGGTCCGCGACCGCTACCGCGTGCCGTTCGGCATCGGCGAGTTCGGCCAGCAGGTGGAGCTGGACATCAAGGAAGCGGCCATGGAGGGCATGGGCCCGCACGGCCTGTGCATCGGCGCGACCGGTTCCGGCAAGTCCGAGTTCCTGCGCACGCTGGTGCTGGGCCTGCTGGCCACGCACTCCTCGACGTCGCTGAACATGATCCTCGTCGACTTCAAGGGTGGTGCGACGTTCCTCGGCCTGGACAAGGCCCCGCACGTCGCCGCGGTCATCACCAACCTCTCCGGTGACCTGACCCTGGTCGACCGCATGAAGGACGCCATCGCGGGCGAGGTCGCGCGGCGGCAGGAAGTCCTGGCCAAGGGCAACTACAAGAACGTGTGGGACTACGAGAAGGCCCGCGAGAACGGCGCCGACCTCGACCCGCTGCCCGCGCTGTTCATCTGCATCGACGAGTTCTCCGAGATGCTGACCGCCAAGCCGGACTTCATCGACATCTTCCTCCAGATCGGCCGCGTCGGCCGGTCGCTCCAGATGCACATGCTGCTGGCCTCGCAGCGACTGGAGGAAGGCAAGCTGCGCGGTCTGGACACGTTCCTGTCCTACCGGATCGGTCTGAAGACGTTCTCCGCCGCCGAGTCGCGCGCCGCGATCGGCGTGCCGGACGCCTACGAGCTGCCGCCCATCCCGGGTTCGGGTTACCTCGGCGTGCAGGGCGCGCCGCTGACCCGGTTCAAGGCGCTGTACGTGTCCGGCCCGTACCGGCCCGCCGGCATCCAGGTGGCCGGCCCGTCGGCCGTGGTGTCCAGCGACAAGCGGCCCCGGTTCTTCGTGCCGGACTACATCGAGATCCCCAAGGAACCGGTCAAGCCGGTCGAACCGGTCAAGCAGGAGAAGGAGAAGGAGGACAGCAACGAGCCCAGCGAGCTCGAGGTCATCGTCAGCCGCCTGGTGGGCCAGGGCCCGCCGGCGCACGAGGTGTGGCTGCCGCCGCTGAACGAGCCCCCGTCGCTGGACACCCTCCTGCCCCCGCTCCAGGCCACCGAGGACCGCGGCCTCACGCCGCCCGGGTTCTTCTCCAACGGCAAGCTCCAGGTGCCGCTGGGCGTCGTGGACAAGCCGTTCGAGCAGCGGCGCGACCTGCTGTGGGCGGACTTCTCCGGTGCGGCCGGCCACGGCGCGATCGTCGGCGGTCCGCAGTCGGGCAAGTCGATGATGCTGCGCACGCTGATCACGTCGATGGCGTTGACGCACACCCCCGAGGAAGTGCAGTTCTACTGCCTCGACCTCGGTGGCGGCACGCTCGCGTCGCTGGAGAACCTGCCGCACGTCGGTGGCTTCGCGTCCCGTCTGGACGTCGACAAGGCCCGCCGCATGGTGGCCGAGCTGTCCGGTCTGATCTCCGAGCGCGAAGTCCGGTTCCGGGCGCAGGGCATCGACTCGATGGTCGAGTTCCGCAACCGCAAGCGGCGCGGCGAGATCCGCGACGACGACTTCGGCGACGCGTTCCTCGTCGTGGACGGCTGGATGAACTTCCGGCAGGAGTTCGAGGCGCTGGAACCGCAGGTCCAGGCGCTGGCCGCGCAGGGTCTGTCGTTCGGCGTGCACGTGGTCGTGGCCGCGAACCGCTGGGCGGAGATCCGGCCCGCGATGAAGGACCTGCTGGCCACGCGGTTCGAGCTGCGCCTGGGTGACCCGAGCGAGTCCGACGTGGACCGGAAGGTCGCGGTCAACGTGCCCGCCGGCCGTCCCGGTCGCGGCCTGTCCCCGCAGAAGCTGCACTTCCTGACCGCGCTGCCCCGCATCGACGCGTCCTCCGACGCCGAGAACGTGGCGGCGGGCGTGCAGGACATGGTCGCCAAGGTCAACGGCGCCTGGCGCGGCCGGCGCGCCCCGCAGGTCCGGCTGCTGCCCGACCTGCTGCCGTACCCGGAGTTCATGGCCCAGGTCCAGCAGATCAACCCGAACCGCGGCCACCTGGTGCCGATCGGCGTCAACGAGGACGAGCTGGCGCCGGTCTACATGGACTTCGACGCCGACCCGCACTTCATGGCGCTGGCCGACGGCGAAGCCGGCAAGACGAACATGCTGCGGACCATCGTGCGCGGCATCATGAGCAGCTACACCTCGTCCGAGGCGCTGATCATGCTCGTCGACTACCGCCGCACCATGCTGGGGCTGATCGACACCGACCACCTGCTGTCCTACGCCGTGTCGTCGGCCCAGCTGACCGACATGATCAAGGACGTGCGCGGCTCGATGGCCGGCCGCCTGCCGGGCCCGGACGTCACGCAGGAACAGCTGAAGAACCGGTCGTGGTGGAAGGGCCCCGAGCTGTTCGTGGTCGTGGACGACTACGACCTCGTCGCCCCCCAGGGCGCCCAGAACCCGCTGGCCCCGCTGGCGGAGTTCATCCCGCAGGCGAAGGACGTCGGCCTGCACATCATCGCGGCACGGCGCATGGGTGGCGCGTCGAGGGCGATGTACGACCCGATCCTGGGCAAGCTGAAGGAGATCTCGGCCCCGATCATGGTGGGTTCCGGCTCGAAGGAGGAGGGCGCGATCGTCGGCAACCTGAAGCCGTCGCCACAGCCCCCGGGCCGGGGCACGCTGGTGACGCGCAAGTTCGGCCAGCAGCGCATCCAGTTCGCCTGGATCCAGCCCGACTAGCAGCCACACGTCGAACGGGGCCGCTCCTCACTCCCGGGGAGCGGCCCCTCGCTCTGTCACGACCCCCCCGGACACGCCGAAAGGGGCCGCCCAGCGCGTGGGGCGACCCCTCCCGAAAAATGCGACCCGCGGACATCCGCACGGGGGAGCGCACGGACGTCCGCGGGTCGTGGTGGTCACCGGTGAGCCTGCCGGAGCCTGGTACGTCACCCCCTGAACGACGACGCACCAACCCCGACTCCCCGGCGCAGGACCGCGGCACCCCCCGTGTTGCCGACCGCCGTCCTGTCCCCGGAACCGCCCCGCGGTGAACGCTGTCCACTGTGCCCGGTCCCGCTCACACTCGACTCACGCCGTCGGCTGGGGGCCCGCGGCGTGGACCGGGTGCGCTCGGGCAGGTGGGACCCGGGGTCGGGGGTTCCAGGCCCCACCCTTTCGAGCACGTGGATCAGTCCACGGGGTGACTCCGGCGGATCGACCACCTCCTCCGAAGCGGGACGGTTCGCCGTCCCACGAACCATGCTGGCCACCGGCCCTCACACCTCTGTCACGCGAACCTCACGCGGCACCGGCGACCGGCCGTAAACTGTGCCCCGCTCGGAGGAGGGATATGAGGACTGCGTTCAAGGTGCTCGGTCCCCTTGAGGTCCGGCGCGACGGCGAGCTGGTGCCGATCCCGGCGGGCCGCACCCGGGTCCTGCTGGCGTCCCTGCTGCTGCGAGCAGGCGAAACCCTCTCCGTCGACACCCTCGTCGAACGCCTCTGGGACGGCGCGCCTCCCAGCCCCCACCGCGCCCGTTCCACCCTCCACATGGTGATGACCCGGCTCCGTCAGGCGCTGGGCGATGTCAACGTCGTGCGCACCACCTTCAACGGCTACGTAGCCGACATCGGACCCGACGAGCTCGACCTGCACGTCTTCCGCCGGCTGGTCGAGCAGGCCCGGTTCGCCGACGCCCTCGCGCTGTACCGGGGGGACCCGCTGTCCGACGTGCGTTCCGACGTCCTGCACGCAGAGGAGGTCGCGCCGCTGCTGGAGGAACGCCTGGTCGTCCTCGAACGCCGGATCGACGCCGACCTGGACGCGGGCCGTTCCGCCGAGCTGGTCGCCGAGCTGCGCGCGCTGACCACCCGCCACCCGCTGCGCGAGCGATTCTGGGGTCAGCTGATGCTCGCCCTGTCCCGATCGGGCCGCCAGGCCGATGCCCTGGCCACCTACCGCTCGGTGACCAAGCTGCTGGACGACGAGTTGGGCGTCGCACCCGGTCCCGAGCTGCGCGAAGTCCACCAGACCGTGCTGTCCGGGGCGCCGCACTCCCCGTCGTGGCCGCTGCCCCGCCAGCTCCCACCCGACATCGCGGACTTCGTGGGCCGCGAGGACCTGCATCGCGAGGTCACCGCTGTCTTCACCACGCCCACCTCGCCGACGGCGGTCCCGATCGCGGTCGTCACCGGTCCACCCGGGTCGGGCAAGAGCGCGCTGACCGTCCACCTCGCGCACCGCCTGAGCGAGCGGTTCCCGGACGGCCAGCTGTTCGTCCGCCTCGGCGACGGCACCCACCGCCCCCGCGACACGGGCGAGGTGCTGGCCGAGCTGCTCACCGGGGTGGGCGTCGGCTTGGCGTCCATCCCGGAGGACGTGGAGGCGCGCGCGGCGGCGTTCCGGTCCCGGGTCGCCGACCGGGCGGTGCTGCTCGTGCTCGACGGCGCGGCGGACCTGGAGCAGGTGCGGCTGTTGCTGCCCGGCGGCGCGCGGTGCGGGGTCCTGGTCAGCAGCCGCCACCACTTGACCGGTCTGCCGGGCGGTCGCGTCCTGCGCCTGGACCCGCTCGGCCACGCCGACGCCCTGCGCCTGCTGTCCGGGATCATCGGCGACGACCGGGTGGACCGGGAGCGCGCGGCGGCCGACGTGGTCGTCGAGGCCACCGGCGGCCTGCCGCTGGCGCTGCGCATCGTGGGCGCCCGCCTGGCGACCCGGCCGAGCCTGCCGCTGAGCGCGCTCGCAGCCCGCCTGTCCGACGAGCGCCGCCGCTTGGACGAACTGTCCACAGCGGACATGGAGGTCCGCGCCGGTTTCGAGCTGAGCTACGCCGAACTGGACGACGACGTCGCCACGGCGTTCCGCCGCCTGGGACTGCTCGGCCCGCTGGACTTCGCGGCCTGGTCGGTGTCCGTCCTCACCGACGGCGACGGCGAACGCCTGGTGGAGCACCTGGTCAACGCGAACCTCCTGCAAGAGATGGGCGTCGACGCCACCGGCGAACCCCGCTACCGCCTGCACGACCTCCTCGCGGTCTACGCGGCCGAACTGGTCGCCCGGGACGACCCGACCGAGAACCGCGCCCGCCTGCGGCGCCACGCCGAAGCCCTGCTCCTGCTGTCCGACCTGGCCCAGCACGACACCCGGCTATACGTGGACATGCTGCCCATGCGCCCGATCGACGTGCACGAACCCGCGCTCGCTCACGACGCCGACCGCGTGACCCGCAGCTCAGCGGCGTGGCTGGTGGCAGAGCAGCGCCAGATCGTCCGCGCCGTCGAGGTGGCCGCCCGCGAGGGCTGGCCCGACATCGCCGCCGACCTGGCCGACCGAGCCAGCCACCTGGACCTGGACGTGTTCATCGGCAGCGCCGGCATGGCCCGCCTGCACGCCTTGTCCAGTGCGAGCGCCCGAGCGGCCGGCGACACCAACCTCGCCCTCCGCATGGAACACCACCGCCTCAGCGAGGCCGCGAAGGACGTCGTGGACGCACGGATCATCGACGACTTCCGCAAGTGCGCCGAGGGCCTGGAAGCCATCGGCGACACCCTCACCCTGGCCTGCCACCTCGCCACGTGGGCGTACTACCAGTCCGTCTACGACGGCAAACCCGCCGTGGACATGGCCGCCCGCGCCGCCACCCTGGCCGAACAAGCCGGCGACGAGACCGTTTACCTCTCCGCCCTGCGCGAGTACGCGTCGATGGTGGCGTGGAGCGGCCGAATGGCTGACGCCCTCCCACTATTCGAGAAAGCCATCACGCTCAGCCGCACCCAACCGGACAAACTGTCCGAAGCCCAAGTCCAACACCGCATTTCCATGTACGCCTTGCGCAACAACGACCTGGAACTAGCCGCTCGAGCGTCAAGAACCACCATGGAACTCCTGGCCAACACCCACGACCTCCGCGCTACCGCCCACGTCCTGAGCCATGCGTCCAGGGTGGATGCGGCCCTGGGCAACCACGACAGCGCGATCGACAAAGCACAACGCGCCTACGAGATGTTCACCGGTCTGGCGGAAGGCATCGGCTCCGCCACCGCCGCCGCGAACGTGGCCGAGAGCTACCTGGCCGCCGACCGTCCGGCGGACGCTTTGGCGTTCCTGGAAAAGGCAATGTCGACCCATGAGGGGGTGGGCGCGTCCGAAGCTCTGGACCGCATGGCAGAAGCCCGAGTTAGGGCGCGTCAAGCCCTGCAAAGACCCTGACCGACATCATCAACACCAGGGGGGCAGTTGATGGTCACGGAATTCAAAGTCCTGGGCCCGTTGGAGGTCTGGCACGACGGCGTGCAGGTACCGGTCCCGTCCGGCCGCACGGCGGTGCTGCTGGCGTCGTTGTTGTTGCACGCCAACGAAGTTCTGTCCGCCGACGCCCTGGTGGACCGCGTCTGGGACGGCGCTCCGGCCAACCCGGCCCGTGCGCGGGCGACTCTGCAGATGACCGTGACCCGCCTTCGGCAGGCGCTGGGTCCGGCGAACGTCGTCCGCACGGTCGCGGGCGGCTACCAGGCGGTCGTGCCCGAAGGCGCCCTGGACCTGCACCGCTTCCGCGCCCTCGTGGGGGGCGGGCGGTTCGCCGAGGCGTTGGCGCTGTGGCGCGGGGAACCGCTGGCCGACCTCCGGTCCGACGCGTTGCACACCGAGGTCGAGGCCCTGGTGGAGGAGCGCCTGGCCGCCCTGGAACGACGTGTCGAGGCGGACCTGGAGGAGGGGAAGTCCGCCGAGCTGGTGGCGGAACTGCGCACCCTCGTCGCCCGCCACCCGCTGCGCGAGCGCTTCTGGGGCCAACTGATGCTCGCCCTGTCCCGCTCGGGCCGCCAAGCCGACGCCCTGGCGACCTACCGGACCGTCGCCAAGCTGCTGGACGACGAGCTGGGCGTCGCGCCCAGCAAGGAGCTGCGCGACATCCACCAGTCGGTGCTGTCCGGCGAACCCGTGATCGCGCCGGTCACCGCGGCATGGCCGACGCCACGCCAACTCCCGCCCGTCACCGCGGACTTCGTCGGCCGGGACGACGTCCACCGCGAGGTCGGGCAGGCCCTCACCGGTCGCACGACGGCGAGCGCTGTCCCGATCACCGTCGTCACCGGCCCTCCCGGGTCCGGTAAGAGCGCCCTGACCGTCCGCATCGCGCACGGCCTGAGCGACCGGTTCCCCGATGGCCAGCTCTTCGTCAACCTCGGGGACGGCACGTCCGAACCCCGCGACCCGGCCGAGGTGCTGGTCGAGCTGCTGGCCGCCGTCGGCGTGCCCATGACGTCCGTACCCGAGGACATCGGCGCGCGAGCCGCGGCGTTCCGGTCGCGGTTGGCTGATCGGGCGGTGCTGGTCGTCCTCGATGGTGCCGCCGACGTGGAGCAGGTGCGCCACCTGCTGCCGGGCAGCGCCTCCTGTGCGGTACTGATCACCAGCAGGAACCTCCTGACCGGCTTGGAGGGTGGCAGCGTGGTGCGCCTGCGCCCCCTAGCGGCGGCCGACGGCCTCCAGCTCCTGACGCGCATGATCGGCGCCCAGCGCGTGTCTGCCGAACGAGCGGCGGCCGAGGCGATCGTGGCCGCGACCGGCGGCCTGCCCCTCGCGCTGCGCATCGTCGGCGCCCGGCTGGCCACCCGCCCGAACCTGCCGCTGCACCTGCTGGCGGGCCGCTTGTCCGACGAGCAGCGGAGGCTGGACGAACTGTCCACGGCGGACATGGAGGTGCGGGCCAGCTTCGAGCTGAGCTACGCGGCCCTGGATGAGGAAGTCGCGGCCGCGTTCCGCCGGCTCGGCTTCCTGAGCACCCTCGACTTCGCCGCCTGGGTGGTGTCCGTCCTGACCGGCGGCGACGGCGATCGCCTGGTGGAGCGGCTGCTGGAGGCGAACCTCCTCGAAGAGCTCGGTGTGGACGCAACCGGCGAACCTCGATACCGCCTGCACGATCTGCTCGCCGACTACGCGGCCGAACTCCTTTCCCCAGAAGACAACGCACACCTGCGGCACTACGTGGACGCGCTCCTGCTCCTCGCCGATGCAGCGGGATCGGAGGTGCCCTTGACCATCGACGCCGTGCCGGTCGCACCGGTCGATGTCGTGGTCCCCGAGCTGGAGTCGTCGGTCGTGGCACGACTGACCGAACGGCCGACGTCGTGGCTGGTGGCCGAGCACCGGCAGTTCACCCGTGCGATCGAGATGTGCGCAACGCACGGCTGGCCCCGGCCCGGCATGGACCTGTTGGAGCTCGCCAACCACCTCGACGCGGCCGCGATCGTGGCAGGCGACCGGATGGCAGGGTTGAACGCCCTGCTCAGGGACAGCGCCGAGAAGGCGGGTGATTTCACGCTGATGTGGCGCGCCGAGCACGGCCGCCTCGCGCACATCGCCATGGCGGGCATGACGGACGAACTGGTCGAGCAGTTCCGGATCTGCGCGGAGGGCATGGAGTCGTGTGGTGACCTGCTCTGGTTGGCTAATCACCTGGCGTCGTGGGCGTACTACCAATCGGTCTTCGACGACCGACCGGCCGTGGACTTGGCCAGGCGTGCTGTCGAGATCGCACGGGAGGCCGGCGAACCGCTCACCTACCTCTCCGCGTTGCGAGAACACGCATCCATGCTCGCGTGGGCCGACCGAGTCGACGAGGCAACACCCCTGTTCGAGGAGGCCGCGGAGCTGGCCACGTCGATCAGCCCGGTCGCAGAGGCGGCCGTCCAACACCGGATCTCGGTGTACGCGCTGCGCCACGGCGACCTCGAACGGGCGACGACCACCTCGCGGCGGTCGCTGGAGTTGATCGAAGCAGCCGGCGACCTGCGGGGTACGGCCTACGTCCTCAGCCACGCGTCGAGAGTCGCGTCGGCGTCCGGCGACCACCGCGCGGCTATCGCTTTCGCGGAGCGCGCGTACCGGATCTTCCAATCGCTGGTAGAGGGACTGGGCTCCGCGAACGCGGCCGCGAACCTCGCGGAGAGCTACCTCGCGGCGGACCGGGCCGCTGACGCGGAGCGCCTGCTGGCCGAGGCGATCCCAGCACATGAGGGCGTCGGCGCGACCGAGGCACTGGAACGCATGGTCGAAACGCTGAGACGCGTGCGAGCGCTGACCCAGGACGCCCTGCGGACCGGGGTGAACGCCAGGTGACCGGCACACCGGAGGAGATCTCGTTCTCGGTGCTCGGACCGCTGGAGGTGCGCATCGGCGACCGGGCTGTGCCGGTGCCGGAGGGACGGGCGCGGACCTTGTTGGGAGGCCTTCTCCTGCGGGCCGGCGAAGCCGTGCCCACTCGGACACTCGTGCACTGGCTGTGGGACGGCGAGCCGCCCAACCCGTCGCGGGCGAAGGCCACGTTGCAGATGGTTGTCACCCGGCTCCGCCGAGCTCTCGGCCCGGCGAACGTCGTCCGCACCATGCCCGACGGCTACGTCGCCGACATACCCGAAGGCAGCCTCGACCTCTACCGCTACCGCGCCTTGGTCGAGCAGGGCCGGTACGCCGAAGCGTTGGGCCTGTGGAGGGGAGACCCGCTCGGCGACATCCGCTCCGACACCCTGCACCAAGACGAGGTGGTACCGCTGGTGGTCCACAAGTTGGCTGTGCTGGAGAGGCGCATCGAATCCGATCTGAGAACCGGTGCCGACCACGCGCTGGTCGTGGAGCTCCAGGCGTTGACCCGAACGCACCCGCTCCACGAGCCGTTCTGGGCGCTCCTCGTGCGCGTCCTGCACCGGACCGGTCGCCGCGCCGACGCGCTCGCCGCTTATCAGGAAGCCGCGAACGTGCTGGCCCGCGAACTGGGCGCCAAACCGGGACCAGGGTTGCGCTCGGCGCAGGAGTTGGTGTTGCGGGAGGACGCCGCGGACACCACCGTCCCGGTACCGCGCCAGCTGCCCGCCGGTCCGGTGCACTTCGTCGGTCGGGCTCGAGAACTCGACCGGCTGACGCGCCTGGTGGACTCGCGTACCGAGAGTAGCGGGACCGTGGTCATCTCGGCGATCAACGGCGTTGGCGGCATCGGGAAGACCGCGCTCGCCCTGCACTGGGCGCACCAGCACGCCGACCGCTTCCCGGATGGGCAGCTCTACGCCAACCTGCGTGGGTTCGACCCGTCTGCCTCGCCGGTCGCGGTCGGAGCGGTGCGACGTGCGTTCCTGAACGCGCTCGGGGTCCCCGCGGAGCGGGGACAACAGGATCCTGATGCCGAAGCAGCGCTCTACCAGGACGTCTTCCGCCGCAAACAGGTGTTGGTCGTGCTGGACAACGCCCGGGACGTCGAGCACGTGCGCCCGTTGCTGCCCATGGCGTCGCCGAGCCTGATCTTGGTCACGAGCCGGAACCGATTGGGCGGACTCACCTCCGCCGCCCCGATCGTGCTCGACCCGCTGCAGCACGAAGAAGCGTGGTCGCTGCTCACCCGTCGCCTCGGCGAACACCGGGTGGACGGCGAGCGGTCGGCGGCGGCAGGGCTGGTCGACCGCTGTGCCGGGCTGCCGTTGGCCCTGGCGGTAGTCGCCGCTCGCGCGGCCACGGACACCGTGCTGAAACTGGACGACCTGCTCGGCGAGTTGTCGAGCGAGAGCGGCAGGTTGGGCGCACTGGACGCGGGTGACGCGGTGGGCAGCGTCCGAGCGATGTTCTGGTCGTCCTACCGGAACCTGCCCGCTGCCGCGGCGCGACTGTTCCGGCTGCTCAGCCTGCACCCGGGCCCGGATTTCGGCGTCGCGGCGGCAGCTTCCCTCATGGCCGTGCCAGTCGAAGAGGCCGAGGGGGTGCTGGAGGCGCTGTTCGACGCGCACCTGTTGTCCCGGCCGCGGCTCGACCGGTTCGCGTTCCACGACCTGGTGCGGGACTTCGCGGCCGAACGGCTCGCCGAGGTGGTGGAGACAGAGCGTGAAGAAGCCGAAGCGAGGCTCCTCGGTCATTACGTCACATCTGCGGTGAACGCGGCACTGGCGTACAACCCGCACCGCACACCGATCGCTGTCGACCAGCCGCCACCAGGAAGCGTGACGCTCGAATTCACCCACACCACGGCCGGCGAGTGGTTGATCGTGGAGGAAGCCGCCATCCTCGGGCTTGTGGGCCGGTCGGACGCCCACACCTGGCGGCTGGCTTGGGCACTGGCCGACTTCCATGAGCGCTCAGGCCGGTGGCGGGAGATGGTCGACGTGCACCTGGTCGGGATCGAGGCCGCCCAGGCAGTCGGCGATGTCGAGGGACAGGCACGGATGCGGCAATCGCTCGGCGGCCACCAACTGAGGTCGCGCGAATATGAGGAAGCGGCGCGGCAGTTGAAGTTGGCGCTGTCGCTCGAAGTCTCCGCAGGGAACCAGCGCGGCGAAGCGTTCACCTGTTGGGGTCTCGCCGCCGTCGCGGATGAAGCCGGCCACCGTGCCGAATCGTTGGAGTGGGCCCGCCGATCACTGGCGCTCTACACCGACATCGGCGACGAGGCGGCGAGAGTCAGTGTGTTGAGCCTGATCGGCGCCAACGCCATCGAGGTGGGCGACGTGGAATCCGGGCTTGCCGCGATCCGGGAGGTGATCGAGATCCACGAGAGCCTCGACGACTACTTCGGGACCGGGGCCACCTACGAGAACATCGGACTCGCGCTGCTCAAGACCGGGAACCGGGCATCCGCCGCCGAGAACCTCCGGCGAGCGGTCGACGTCTGGCTGCGGCGCGGTGACCGCTACCAAACGGGTAGGTCGCTGATGATGTTGGGCGACGTGCTCGCCGAGGGCGGCGACGTCGTCGGCGCACGCGATCGGTGGACCGAATCCGCACAGATCTTCGATGAAGTCGGCCACCACGACGGGGAGTTGGTCCGCGAACGGCTGCGGCGGTACAGCGGATGACCATGACCGGCAAGGGGGGCGTCGAGTTCCGGGTGCTTGGGCCGTTGGAGGTCGAGCACGCGGGCGAGGTCGTGCCGGTGCCACCCGGGAAGAGCCGGGTGCTGCTGGCCTTGCTGCTGCTGCGGGCGAACCAGGTCGTGAGTGCGGACGAGTTGGTCGATCGAATGTGGTCGGGAATTAGCGATCACCGTCGTGCTTTGGCCACTCTGCACATGGCGATCACTCGCTTGAGACACGCGTTGAGGCCGGTGGACGTCATCCGCACCGTGACCGCCGGTTACCGCGCGGAGGTCGGGGAAGGTGCGCTGGATCTCGACCGCTTCCGCGAGCTGGCCCACCGTGGCAGCTACGCCGCGGCTTTGGCCCAGTGGCGGGGTGAGCCTCTGGCGGACGTGCCGCAGGCACCGCTCGGCGAGTACCGGGCGCTGCTGGACGAGGAACGCCTGTCGGTGCTTGAACGCCGCATCGATGCCGACCTTGCTGTCGGTCACCCAGGTCGGCTCGTCACCGAACTCCGCGACCTGGTCATCCGGTATCCGCTGCGCGAGAGGTTCCGCGCCCAGTTGATGACCGCGCTGCACCAGTCCGGTGAGACGGCCGCGGCGCTGGCGGTGTACGAGGAGTCGCGCCTTTTGCTGGCCGAAGAGCTGGGACTGGACCCGGACTTGCGGTTGCGGGCGCTGCACCAACGGATCGTGGCGGGCAGCGGGGTGCCGGACCTGCGGTTGCCCGATGGGCTGGCTGGGGTCCCTCGGCTCGCGCTGGTGGACGAACTCTCCAACGCGGTGGACGAGGGATTCCCGCTCTTGGCGCTCGTGGGACCCGAAGGGGTCGGTAAGACCGCCCTCGCGGTGCAGTGGGCCGGAGCTGTGCGGGCCAGCTTTCCCGACGGCACCTTGTTCTTGGATCTGCGCGGACACCGACCCGACCCGGTCGATGCGGCGGAAGCGGCGCGCGCGGTGCTGGTGGCGTGCGGGGTGCCTGCGGAGCGGGTGCCGCACGACCCGGAGGAGCGTTTCGCGCTGTACCGGAGCGTGCTGGCCGACCGTCGAGCGCTCCTGGTGCTGGACGCCGCTCGGGACGCGGACCACGTGCGCCCCCTGCTACCGGGCACACCTTCGTGTGTCGTTGTGGTGATCAGCAGGCACCCGCTGGTGAGCCTTGTCGCGACGCACGGTGCTCATCCAGTCGCGGTCGGCGCACACCGCACGGAGATGAGCGAAGGCGTCGCTCGATACTGATATGACATGTGCGAGCACGCCGACCCCGGCGGACGAGGGGATGACCGATGAGCTTGCGCGTGGCGGTGGACTTCGGCACGTCCAGCACCTGCGTGGCGATCTCGGTCGACAACCGGGAACCGCAGGTCGTGGTGGTGGACGGCCAGCCCATCGTGCCCTCTGCCGTGTTCGCCGCGGCGGACGGGACGTTGTTCGTCGGGCAGGAGGCGGAGCGGCAGGCGGCCGTGGACCCCGCTCGGTACGAGCCCCATCCCAAGCGGCGGGTCGATGAGGGCGAGCTGCTGCTGGGGACCTCGGTGTTGCCGGTCGTGGACGTGGTCAGGGCGGTGTTGACGCGGGCGGTGAGCGAGGCTCGGCACGTGGCCGGTGGCGCCCGCGTCGACCTGCTGGTGCTCACTCATCCGGCGGACTGGGGTGCCATCCGGACTCGGGTGTTGTTGCAGGCCGCGCGGGGGTTGGGGCAGGAGGTTCGGCTGGTGCCCGAGCCGGTCGCGGCGGCGGTGTTCCACTCGGCCACGCACGCGATCGCCGAGGGGGCCGCGTTGGCGGTCCTGGACCTGGGTGGCGGCACTGTGGACGCGAGTGTCGTGGCACGGTCCGGAGGGACGTTCCGGGTGCTGGCCACCAAGGGAGACCCGAGTTTTGGTGGCGCGGACATCGACCAGGCCTTGCTGGAGCACATCGGCACGTTGGTCGGGCCAGGGGATCCAGAGGCGTGGCGGCAGCTCGTCGAGGGTCGGGAGATGGCCGATCGGCGGAAGCGGCGGGTCCTGCGACAGGACGTGCGGGGTGCCAAGGAGACGTTGTCCCGGCACTCGTACACCGATGTGCCGATGCCGCCGCCGTTTCCTGATGCCCATGTGACGCGAGCCGACCTGGAGCGGTTGATCGACGCGCCGTTGCACCGGGCTGCCGCGCTGGTGACGTCGGTCGTGCGGGATGCCGGGTTGGATCCGCGCGGGTTGGCCGGGGTGTTCCTGGTGGGTGGGTCGAGTCGGATTCCGCTGGTTGCTCGGCTGGTGTTGGAGCAGTCCGGGGTGGTGCCGACCAGCATCGACCAGCCGGAGACTGTGGTCGCCCGAGGTGCGTTGCGGGCGGTCAGCACCGACCCTCTGCGGACGGGAGCGTTGCCGAGCCAGGGTGATGTCACGCAGAAGATCACCGGCGACTCGACTCGCAAGATCACCCGGCGGATCACGGCGTCCCCGCCCGGTGGGTTTCCGCAGCCCGCATATTTCCCGCCCGCGCCGCCGCCGGCGCGGAAGAAGAGTCGTGTGCCGTTGGTCGTGGGTGGAGTGGTGCTGCTGATCGCCCTGATCGGGGCGTCGGTGGCTTACGCGTTGACGCGCAAGGACAACACCGGGACGCCGACCACGACCTCGTCCAGCGCGCCGCAGGGCAAGACGATCGCTCAGTACGACTACAACTTCACCGCGCCGGTCGACTGGATCCAGACCGGTGGGGACCCGAAGAAGCGTGAGGTGCTGCTCAAGCCCGAGGCGCCGTCGTCCCCGCTGGACGTGATCGCGGTCAACGAGAACAAGCTGACCTACAACGCGACTCAAGACCGCGCGCGGGCCGAGCGGGAGTTGCGGGAGGGGTACGACAAGCGGCAGAACGTGTCCGGTTTCGACGCTTCGGCCGACTTCGGGGGCAAGAGTGTCGTTTACTACCGGGAAGAGGCGGACACCTTCACCGTCGACTGGTACGTGATCTTGCAGGACGACGCCCAGGTGAGCGTCGGCTGCCAGTTCCCGGCCTCCGGTGAGGAGCGGGTCCGCCCGGCGTGCGAGCAGGTCGTCCGCACGCTGACCGTGACCAGTTGAGGGAAGTGTGATGACCGGCATCCCGGAGGCGTTCGCCAGGTTCCGCTCCGATGTCGAGGCGGCGGTGACCAGAGGTCGGCGGGCGGCGTCGGCGGCGTCTGCGGCGAACGCGGCCCAGCGCAACCGGAACCGCGAGCTGGCCGACCAGGCTCGGGCCAAGCAGGTCCGGCCCGAAGCCCAGCGGCCGACCTCCGAGGACGTGCGGCGGGTGGCCACCGGGTTTCGGGAAGACCACGGGTTGCCAGTCGAGCGGTTGCCTTCCGGTGCCGAACTGCTCTCGCCGCCGGAAGAATCGCAGAAGCGAACGGACGCGAATGCAAATTCCGCGCCGCCACCGCCGATGACCGGTGCGCGGGCCGTCGCCGGTCCGAGTGGTCAGCTGCCGCCCGAAAGGGGCGATGACGAGGACTTTTCGCAAGCGCGAATCCTCTACTGAGCCGTCTCGCTGCGGGGTTCCGTTTACTAGCGCAACTACTTCCGAAGAAGTCGCGACAGGGTGGAACCGATCGTGGCAGGGTCTGCGTCGGAAGGGGCGTACCAAGCGAGAACGGGTACGGCCTAATCGCTACGAAGGGGGTATCTCCCAATGGCTGGTTACACCACTGGAACCGACGAGCTGGTCCAGGCTGCCAAGGACATCATCTCGGTCGACGAGAGCGTTCAGGGCATCCTGAGCCAGGTCCGCGGCACCGTGGACCAGGTCAGCGCGAGCTGGCAGGGTGCGGCGGCCACCGCGTTCAACACGCTGATGACGCGCTTCGACGAGGACGCCCGCAAGCTCCAGGAGGCGCTGCGTGGCATCGCCGAGCAGATCAGCGGTACGGCCGACATCTACGCCCGTCAGGAAGAGGAGCAGAACTCGTCCATGAGCAGCCTGACCAGCCGCCTCGCCGGCGGGTTCTGAGTCGCTCGGACTGCTTCGCCAGCATTCTCTTTCCATCCAGCTTCGGCAGTACCAATAGTCTTTAGGGGAGAAAATGAACGACCACATCAAGGTCAGCTTCGCCGAACTCGGCAACGCCGCCGGCTCCATCAGCTCCCAGGCGGGCCAGGTCGAGCAGCAGCTCGAGGACCTGAAGAGCCGCCTCCAGCCGATCATCAACCTGTGGGAAGGTGCGGCGTCCGAGGCCTACATGGAGAAGCAGCGCGCGTGGGACACCGCCGCCGCCGACCTCCAGTCCGTGCTCGCCTCCATCGGTGTCGCCGTGCAGCAGGCCACCGAGGCCTACCAGGCCGCCGAGCAGCAGAACCTCAAGCGCTGGTGACTCGCGTCACCACAGTGTGACTCGCGAGACCCCCGGGCTCTTCGAAGGCCCGGGGGTCTCGCCCTGTTCCGGACGGTCCCGCAACGGTCGTCCGGGCGTGTTCAGCCCGGTTGGCGGGGGTCGTTTTGACCCGGACGTGGGCCTACCGGTATCTTCTTACGTTGTTGTGCGGTACCCGGTGCGCTTCCGCGTGCCTCGTGTTCTGGTCCACCTGCCCGTCTGGGGTGTCTGGAGCCTGAGCAGCCGCCGCAATGACCCCAGACGCAAGTGACGACGAGGTAGACCCGTGCGCACGTACAGCCCGAAGCCCGGCGAGGTGACCCGAGCCTGGCACGTGATCGACGCCCAGGACGTGGTGCTCGGCCGGCTCGCCACCCAGGCCGCGACGCTGCTGCGCGGCAAGCACAAGCCGACTTACGCCCCCCACGTTGACACCGGTGACTTCGTCATCATCATCAACGCGGACAAGGTGGCGCTGACCGGCAACAAGCGTGACCAGGAGTTCGTGTACCGGCACTCCGGCCACCCGGGCGGTCTTCGCCAGAAGTCGTTCGGTGAGGTGCTCGACACCCGGGCCGACCGGCTGGTCGAGAAGGCCATCAAGGGCATGCTGCCCAAGAACCGCCTCGGCCGTGTGATCGCCGGCAAGCTCAAGGTCTACACGGGCCCGACCCACCCGCACGCGGCGCAGCAGCCGCAGCCGTTCGAGATCAAGAAGGTCGCCCAGTGACCGAGCCGTACTCCGAGGAAAACGACGTGACCACCCCTGAGGTCGAGACCGAGGCCGTCGAGGCGGAGACCGCCGTCGACGCCGTCGAGTCCGATGTCGACGGTGCCGAGGACGAGGCCGCCGAGCCCGCTCCCGCGCCCGTCGTGCGCCCCGTGCTCAGCGCCGGCGCTCACCACCTCGCGCAGACCGTCGGCCGCCGCAAGGAGGCCATCGTCCGCGTGCGCCTGCTGCCCGGCACCGGCAAGTTCACCCTGAACGGGAAGTCCCTGGAGACCTACTTCCCGAACAAGGTGCACCAGCAGCTCATCCGCGAGCCCCTGGTGACGACCGAGAAGCCGGAGACGTTCGACGTCATCGCGAACCTCAGCGGCGGCGGCATCACCGGTCAGGCCGGCGCGCTGCGCCTCGCGATCGCCCGCGCGCTCGTCGCCGTGGACTCCGAGGACCGCCCGGTGCTGAAGAAGGCCGGCTTCCTCACCCGTGACCCCCGGGTCAAGGAGCGGAAGAAGTACGGCCTCAAGAAGGCCCGCAAGGCGCCTCAGTACAGC
Source organism: Saccharothrix variisporea (assembly GCF_003634995.1). Lineage (GTDB taxonomy): Bacteria > Actinomycetota > Actinomycetes > Mycobacteriales > Pseudonocardiaceae > Actinosynnema > Actinosynnema variisporeum. The sequence goes on from NZ_RBXR01000001.1 coordinate 5,898,997, forward strand.
AAGCGCTGACCTCGCGGTCGGCACCAGAGCACTACCCTGCGGGAGCAGCCAGTTCTTCGTCGAACTGCTGCTCCCGCAGTGCGTTCCGCCCAATGTTGTGTGGTTCATCACGGAGGTCAGGCGATCATGGGTCGGCTGTTCGGCACTGACGGTGTGCGTGGTCTGGCGAACGCCGACCTGACCCCGGAGCTGGCGTTGTCGCTGGCTGCCGCCGCGGCCCGCGTGCTCGCCGAACACGACCGGTCCCACCGCCCGGTCGCCGTGGTCGGCCGCGACCCGCGGGCCAGCGGCGAGATGCTGGAGGCCGCCGTGGTGGCGGGGCTCACGTCGGCGGGTGCGGACGTGCTGCGGGCGGGTGTCCTGCCGACGCCGGCGGTCGCGCACCTGGTCGCCGCGTTGGGTGCGGACGTCGGCGTGATGATCTCCGCCTCGCACAACCCGATGCCCGACAACGGGATCAAGCTGTTCGCGGCGGGCGGGCACAAGCTGCCGGACTCCGTCGAGGACGAGATCGAGCAGAAGATGGGCGCGCTGGAGCACCGCCCGACCGGCGCGGGCATCGGCCGCGTGCGGGACGTCGAGGACGCCGAGGGCCAGTACGTGCAGCACCTGCTGAAGGTGACGCCGCACCGCCTGGAGGGCCTCAAGGTGGTCGTGGACTGCGCGAACGGCGCCGCCTCCGTGGCCGCCCCGGACGCCTACCGCCGCGCGGGCGCCGAGGTCGTCGAGATCCACACCCACCCGGACGGCCTGAACATCAACGACGGCTGCGGCTCCACCCACCTCGAGCAGGTCCGCGCGGCGGTGCGGGAGCACGGCGCCGACCTGGGCATCGCGCACGACGGTGACGCGGACCGCTGCCTGGCCGTGGACGCGGACGGCAACGACGTCGACGGCGACCAGATCATGGCGGTCCTGGCGATCGCGATGAAGGAGTCCGGCGAGCTGACCGACGACACCCTGGTCGCCACCGTGATGAGCAACCTGGGCCTGCACCTGGCGATGCGGGAGCACGGCATCACGCTGCGCACCGCCGCCGTGGGCGACCGGTACGTGCTGGAGGAGCTGCGCGCCGGCGGGTACGCGCTGGGCGGCGAGCAGTCCGGGCACGTGGTGCTGCCCGCGCACGCCACCACCGGCGACGGCCTGCTCACCGCGCTGCGGCTGATGGCGCGCATGGCCGAGACCGGCAAGCCGCTGGCCGAGCTGGCGGGCGTGATGCGCCGGCTGCCGCAGGTGCTGGTGAACGTCGTGGTCGCGGACAAGGCGCGGGTGGCGAAGGACACGGCGGTCAGCGAGGCCGTGGCGGCGGTGGAGGCCGAGCTGGGCGACACCGGCCGCGTGCTGCTGCGCCCGTCCGGGACGGAGCAGCTCGTGCGGGTGATGGTGGAGGCCCCCACCCACGAACTGGCGGAGTCGGCGGCGCAGCGCTTGGCGGGTGTGGTTTCCTCGGTGGGCTGAGTTCACCGGTCCGGGGGTGCTTCGTGTTTCGCATCGGGTTCATCCCGCTCGCTCTGCTGTTGCTGATCGTGGTCGCCGTGGTGGTCCTCGTCGTGGTGATGGTGAAGAAGAGCAAGAGCCGTGCGCCGCAGCACCCCTATGGCCCTCAGCAGCCCTATGGGCAGCAACAGCCGTACGGGCAGTTCGGTCAGCCGGGGCAGTACGGTCCGCCGCCGGGCCAGTTCCCGCCGCCTGGACAGGGGCAGCCGCCCCGCTAGGGCACACCGCGTTTACACCTGCAAGGAACGCGTCCGAACAGGCGTCGGGACGTCCCGCAGGCTGCCACGATGGGAACCGGGCGCCGAAGCGTCACGTCGTAACGGACGAGTTCGGTAGAGGGTCGTGGCCGTCGCGCCACGGAGGGGAGTGAAGCGCCGTGGCCGGTTACGGCACCAGTACCGAGGCCATGCAAAAGGCCTCGAAGGCCATTTCCGACGCCGCCAAGGACACGGCGGAAGACCTCAAGAAGGTCGGCCAGACCGAAACGACCGAAGCCGATTTCGGTGAGGCGCACAAGGCGCATTTCGCCAAGTACAAGTCGGGCATCGAGAACTTCGGCAAGGGCATCACCAACATGTCCACGACCATCGGGTCCTTCGCGGGCAAGATCGCCGCCGGCGCCTCGACCTACGGTGACGTCGAGTCCCAGAACGCCGGCAACGTGGGGAGCAAGTACTGATGGCCGAGCCGACCTGGGAAGAAGTGAAGGCTGTCCTCGACGACCCGAACGTCTCCGAGGACAAGAAGCAGTCGTTGATGGAGGCCTACGGCTTCCGCCACTTCAACCTCAACGACGAGCAGGAGAAGTACGCCGACCGCTACGACGTCACCGAGACGTGGAAGTACGGCGCTCTCCCGAACTTCAGCAGCAAGCAGCTCGAAGACCGGATGGCCGAGGCCAAGGCCGAGTCCGAGACCAAGAGCTACAACAGCCGCGAGCAGACCAAGGCCGTCAACGAGGGCAAGACGGCGTTGGACGGCAAGCAGCCGCCGTCGGCGTCCGGTGTGGGCACGAAGAACTCCAACGAGCTGTTCGACGTCGGCAAGGCGGGCCTGAAGGTCTTCGAGAAGTTCCTGCCGATCTGGAACAACCGGCCCGGCGACTGCCTCGGCAACACGACCAACCTGGACTACGGCAACCACATCGAGAAGCCCTACAACGAGCAGCGCGGGATCGACTTCCACAAGCTGCTCGCGGAGGCCGACGAGTTCAGCTCGGCCAAGGCCAAGGTCGACGAGATGCGCGGGGACGTCGACGCCCAGCTCAAGGGCCTCTACGGCGAGTGGAAGGGTCAGGCGGCCGACAAGTCGCACGAGCACTACAGCGACCAGATCGTCCCGAAGATCACCGAGTTGAGCGACGGCCTGAACGGTGCGGCCGAGCTGACCCGGACCGCGGTCACCGGCGTCTTCCAGCTCTGCAAGAGCAAGGCGGACGAGGTCCTGGAGATGTACCGGGAGCAGATCGGGCAGGCGGACACGTACATGGCCGAGAAGGTCGTGTCGTTCGCCCGCGGCGAGGGCGACTACAGCAAGGACCGGGTCCGGGAGATCGCCGGCTGGGTCGACTCGAAGATGGGCAGCAACATCGCCGATCGGCTCAACGACGACGACTGCAAGCTGAACGACGAGAACAAGAAGTACGCGATCGACCAGTGCAAGCGGTGGATCCAGCAGTCGTTCAACGTCGAGTTCTGGGGGCTGTACACGCAGTTCAAGAACTTGAACGAGACCACGAAGTCCTCCGTGGACCAGAAGTGGGAGACGTTGTCCTCCTACATGGCGGGCTTCGAGAACCCCTTCCCGGCCGCGTCCGGCGGTGACGACAAGGGCGGCAACGACGGGAACGGCAACGGGAACGGCAACGGCAAGGGCACCCCGCCCGGTGGTGGCGGCACCCCGCCCGGCGGCGGTGGCATGCCCGGCGGTGGCGGCACGCCCGGTGGCGGCGGCATGCCGGAGGTCCCCAAGCCGGAGAACCCGCTGGACAAGGACGGCGACGGCAAGCCCGACGACGTCAAGATCCCCGGCGACACCGACGGCGACGGCAAGATCGACGACCTGGACGGCGACGGCAAGAAGGACGACCTCGACGGCGACGGCAAGCCCGACAAGCTCAAGGGCGAGGAAGAGCCCGAGACCGTCACCATCAAGAGCGGCGACAACGAGATCAAGGTCACGGAGCCGGACGAGCGCGGCCACGTGCAGATCACCGTCGACACGCCGACCAGCGAGCCGAAGACCTACGACGTCGACTTCAGCAACAACCCCGACGCGCTCAAGGCCCTGACCGGCCAGAACGGCGGCGCGGCGCTGGCGGGCGCGCTGGCCGGCGCGACCCCGGTGTCCGGGAGCACTCCGACGCCCGGCGGTGGCACGCCCGGTGGCCCGGGTGTCGGCGTCACGGCCGGCGGCGGCGAGGGTGGCGCGATCCCGGTCGAGGCGGGCGCGGACGGCAAGGCGCTCATCGAGTTGGACGGCCTGGCGATCACCGCCGAGGTCGACCCGCTGACCGGCGAGATCAACCTGACCGTGGACAACGGCGACGGCACGCCCGAGGAGTACGGCGTCGAGTTCGGCGAGGACAAGCCGGACGACGGCAAGGCGGGCATCCCGACCATCCCCGACGACGTGACGACCCTGCCCGCCGACGTGACGCCGGGTCAGCCGGACGTGCGGGCGATGCCGTTCGAGGGCGGTGCGGAGACGCTCATCGGGCAGGAATCCGGTGCCGCGGTGGGCGCCGCGATGGGTGGCCCGGTCGGCGAGCCGTTGATCGCGTCCCCGGAGACCGGCTTCGGCGGCGGGTTCGGGCAGGAGGGTGGCTTCAGCGGTGGCCCGACGGCTCCGGACCCCGGGTTCGGCGGGTTCGGCGAGGGTGGCTTCAGCGGCGGTCCGACGGCTCCGGACCCCGGGTTCGGCGGTTTCGGCCAGGAGGGCGGCTTCAGCGGTGCGCCGACCGCTCCGGACCCCGGCTTCGGCGGCGGGTTCGGGCCGGGTGGCGGCGCGGAGCCGTTGATCGGGCAGCCGACGCCGGCGGTCGGGTTCACCGACCCGGCGGGTGTGGCGGCCGACCCCGGCTTCGCGCCGGGCCAGGGCGGGCCGGGCCAGGGTGGTCCCGCCGGCGGTCCGATCGGTGCTCCGATCGGTGGTCCCGGTGGCGGGTTCGCGCCGGGCGGTCCTGGTGGCGGGTTCGCGCCGGGCGGTCCCGGTGGTGGCTTCGGTCCTGGTGGCGGGTTCGCGCCCGGCGGTGGTCCGGAGTTCGGCCAGGGCGGCGGCTACGGCCAGGGCGGCGGCGGCTTCGGCGGTGGCGGTCCGCAGTTCGGCCACCACGAGCCGGGGTTCGTCGCGCACGACACCAGCGGCACGACCACGACGTCCGGTGCGTCGGTGTTCGGCGCCGGCGGCGGGCCGACCGGGTTCGGCGGTGCGGACTCCGTGTGGGGCGCGCCGGCGTCGGACAACACGTGGAACAGCCCGTCCGGGAGCGCCGACCAGGGTCTGGCGTCCAGCATGAACACCTCCGAGGCGGGTCAGGCGGGTTCGGCGTCGCTGCCGTCCATGACCGACTCGCACGGCCAGCAGTCCGGGTCGCCGATGGCCGGCGGCATGATGGGCGGCGGGATGCCGATGGGCGGCGGCATGGCGGGCGGCGGTCAGCAGGGCGGTGGCGACACCGAGCGCAGCCCCGGCCAGTGGCGCACCACCGGCTCGCTGTTCGACGACGACGCGAGCCTCAGCCGCGTCCAGGGTGTGCTGGGTGAGGAGGGTCGATGAGCGCGTCCGCTGAGCGCCTCGCCGCGGCGCTGAGCCGCATGGACCAGATCGACCGGGAGGCCGCCGACCGCCGTGAGCTGCGGGAACGGCACGCCCGGGAGGCGCGGGACAAGGCGGGTGACGCCTTCTCCAAGCAGGCGTCGATCGCGGAGAAGACGATCGAGCGCATCCAGGAGGCGGGCAAGGCCCAGAAGGCGGCCGGCGGTTGGGGCACGACCGCGGCGACCCAGAAGAAGGGCGGCGAGTTCCAGTTCGGCACGGAGGACGACGAGCCGACCTACGAGGCCCAGCAGCAGCCCGGCTACGGCTGGTCCTCGGGCGGCCCGGCGGCCCCGGTGACCCCGCCCCCGCCGGTCGCCCCGCCCGCTCCGACGCCGCCACCGCCCCCGGCCCGGCCCGCACCGCGCAGGCCCGCGCCCGTGGACGACGACGACGATTTCGGTGGCCAGAGCTGGCTCACCTGAGCCGACCGACCTGAACGACGACGGCCCCCGCCTCACACGGCGGGGGCCGTTGCCATGTCCGTTGGACGCTCGCGAGTCAGCGCAGGGTCAAGGCGGCGCGTTGGTAGGCCAGCGGGGCGTTCTTCACGTCGGACTCCAGCAGGACGTCCCACTTCTTCTCGCCCTTCAGGACCCGCAGCAGGAACGCCGTGAGCAGCGCCCGCGCCAGGCGCTGGGCCGACCGCTCGCCCTTGCCGTCCAGCAGCAGCTCGCTCCAGTGCCGCCCCTCGGCGAAGCCCAGGTGGCTCGTCTTGGGCAGCAACCGGTACTGGACCGGCCCGGTCCACGCCTGCGCGATGGCCTCCGCGTGCCCGACCGGCGGGGCGATGCGGTCCTCGGCGGCGGCCAGGTGGAGGCCCGGCACGGTCACCCGTCGCGCGGCGTCCAAGGCCGAAGGTCGGACCTCGGATGCGGCCAACGTCACCACGGCCCGCACGCGCTGGTCGTCGGCCGCCGCCAGGACCGCCGCGCCGCCGCCCATCGAGTGACCGGCGACGGCCAGGCGGTCCGGGTCCACGCTGATGTCGCCCTCGCCCAGGCGGACGCCGGTGCAGACGTCCAGCGCGGTGCGGAGGTTGCCGGCCAGGAGCCGGGACGACATGAGCGGCCCGCGCTGGGTGCCGGGGGCCGCCGCCACGATGCCCCAGGACGCCAGGTGGCGCAGCAGCGCCCGGTACCGGGTGACCGGTTGCAGCCAGCCGTGGCCGAACGCGACGGCGGGCAGGCCCAAGCCGGACGCGGGTGTGTAGACGAGACCGGGCAGGCCCACCAGGGCCAGGTCGCCGCGCAGCACCGGGTGCCCGCCGGGCTTGGACAGCTGGTCGAGCACCTGCTTCGCCGAGTAGCCGCTCACCGCGTGAACGGTAGTCGATCGCCGCGAACCCGCGCACGCGCCGATTGGTCTACACCAATAAGCGCGCTGACCTGGGCGAACCCGGCGAAGTGGCCCGTTCGGGTGACGCCGCTGGTCTGGTTACGCTGTGCGGCGTGTGCGGAATCGTGGGATACGTGGGCCACCGGCCGGCGCTGGACGTCGTCCTCGACGGGCTGCGGCGGCTGGAGTACCGGGGCTACGACTCGGCGGGTGTCGCCGTGCTGGACGGCGAAGGCGGCCTGGCCGTCGAGCGCAAGGCGGGCCGGCTGAGCAACCTGGAGGACCGGCTCGACGAGGTCGGCCGCGCGGCGTTCACCGGCACCGCCGGCATGGGCCACACGCGCTGGGCCACCCACGGCGCCCCGATCGACCGCAACTCCCACCCGCACCGCGACGTGACCGGTCGGGTCGCCGTCGTGCACAACGGGATCATCGAGAACTTCGCCGCCCTGCGCGCCGAGCTGGAAGCGCGCGGCGTCGAGATGGCCAGCGACACCGACACCGAGACCACCGCCCACCTGATCGCCTTCGCCTACGCCGAGGGCGACACCGCGGGCGACCTGCCCGCCAGCGTGCGCGCCGTGGTCCGCCGCCTGGAGGGCGCGTTCACCCTGGTGGTGACGCACGCCGACCAGCCGGACACGGTCGTCGCCGCCCGCCGCTCCTCGCCGCTGGTGGTGGGCGTGGGCGAGGGGGAGACGTTCGTCGCCTCCGACGTGTCCGCGTTCATCGAGCACACCCGCGAGGCCGTCGAGCTGGGCCAGGACCAGGTCGTCGTGATCACCCGCGACGGCTACGAGGTCACCGACTTCGACGGCGAGCCGGCGCAGGCCAAGCCGTTCACGGTGAACTGGGACCTGTCGGCCGCCGAGAAGGGCGGCCACGAGTACTTCATGCTCAAGGAGATCGAGGAGCAGCCCGAAGCGCTGGCCAACACCCTGCGCGGGCACTTCGCCGGCGGCCGGATCGTGCTGGACGAGCAGCGGCTGTCCGACCAGGACCTGCGGGACGTGGACAAGGTCTTCGTCGTGGCCTGCGGCTCGGCCTACCACTCGGGCCTGGTCGCCAAGTACGCCATCGAGCACTGGACCCGCCTGCCCGTCGAGGTCGAGCTGGCCTCGGAGTTCCGCTACCGCGACCCGGTGCTGGACCGCGACACGCTCGTCGTCGCCGTGTCCCAGTCGGGTGAGACGGCCGACACGCTGGAGGCCGTGCGGCACGCCCGGTCGCAGAAGGCCCGCGTGCTGGCGGTGTGCAACACCAACGGCGCGCAGATCCCGCGCGAGTCCGACGCCGTGCTCTACACGCACGCCGGTCCGGAGATCGGGGTCGCGTCCACCAAGGCGTTCCTGGCCCAGATCGCCGCGAACTACCTGGTCGGCCTGGCGCTGGCGCAGGCGCGCGGCACCAAGTACCCCGACGAGGTGGCCCGCGAGTTCCACGAGCTGGAGGCCATGCCGAAGGCCGTGCAGCAGGTGCTGGGCACCGTCGGCCAGGTCCGCGAGCTCGGCCGCGAGCTGGCCGACTCGAAGGCCGTGCTGTTCCTGGGCCGGCACGTCGGCTACCCGGTGGCTCTGGAAGGCGCGTTGAAGCTCAAGGAACTGGCGTACATGCACGCCGAGGGCTTCGCGGCGGGTGAGCTCAAGCACGGTCCGATCGCGCTGATCGAAGAGGGCCTGCCGGTCGTCGTGGTGATGCCGTCGCCGAAGGGCCGGGCGGTGCTGCACTCCAAGCTGGTGTCCAACATCAGCGAGATCCAGGCGCGCGGGGCGCGGACCATCGTGATCGCGGAGGAGGGCGACGAGACGGTCCGGCCGTTCGCCGACCACCTGATCGAGGTACCCGCGGTGTCGACGCTGCTCCAGCCGCTGGTGTCGACGGTGCCGTTGCAGGTGCTGGCGGCGGAGATCGCGCGCAGCCGGGGCTACGACGTGGACAAGCCGCGCAACCTGGCCAAGTCCGTCACCGTGGAGTAGTCGCGCCTAGGCTTTCCGCCATGCGGGGACTGTGGACCACCGAGCGGGTCAAGGCGGCCGAGGAACGGGTCATGGCGCGGGTGCCCGAGGGGGCGCTCATGCGGCGGGCGGCGTTCGGCGTGGCCACGGTGGCGCTGGAGGTGCTGGCCGGGCGTCGGCGGGTCGGGCTGCTGGTCGGCGCGGGCAACAACGGCGGCGACGCGCTGTGGGCGGGCTACTTCCTGCGCCGGCGCGGGGTCGCCGTGTCCGCGGTGCTGTTGAACCCGGCCAAGGCGCACGCCGCCGGGTTGGCCGCGTTCCGGCGGGTCGGCGGTCGGGTCGTCGAGCGGTTGACCGGCGTGGACCTGGTGATCGACGGCATCGTCGGCCTGTCGGCCCGGGGTCCGCTGCGGCCCGACGCCGCCGAACACGTGGCGCACCTCGACGCGCCCGTGCTGTCGGTGGACCTGCCCAGCGGGGTCGACCCGGACACCGGCGCGGTGCGCGGTCCGCACGTCCGGCCCGCGGTGACGGTCACGTTCGGGTGCCTCAAGCCCGTGCACGCGCTGGCCGACTGCGGCGAGGTGCGGCTGGTGGACATCGGCCTGACGCCCGAACTGGCCGGGCCGGACCTGCTGGAACTGGAGGTCTCCGACGTCGGCGCGGCGTGGCCGGTGCCGGGGCCGACCGACGACAAGTACACCCAGGGCGTGACCGGGATCGCGGCCGGGTCGGCGACCTACCCCGGTGCCGCCGTGCTGGCGACGGGCGCGGCGCTGCTCGCGACCTCCGGCATGGTCCGGTACGCGGGCGCGGCGGCGGAGGGCGTGCGGGCGCGGTGGCCGGAGGCCATCTGCACGGGCACGATCACCGACGCCGGGCGCGTGCAGTCGTGGGTGGTCGGGCCCGGGCTGGGGACGGGGCTGGGCGCGGAGGCCGTGCTGCGGTCCGTGCTGGAGGTGGGCGTGCCGGTGTGCGCGGACGCGGACGCCATCACGATGCTCGCCAACAACCCCGACCTGTGGGACGCCCGCGACCCCGACACCCCACTCGTCCTGACCCCGCACGACCGCGAGTACGAACGCCTGGCCGGCGAGGTGGGCGACGACCGGGTCGCCGCGGCCAAGCGGGCGGCCGACAAGTTCGCCGCGGTGGTCCTGCTCAAGGGTCACACCACCGTCATCGCCTCCCCGGACGGCCGCGTCCTGGTCAACCGCGCCCGCTCGTCGTGGGCGGCGACGGCGGGTTCGGGCGACGTCCTGTCCGGCCTGATCGGCGCCCTGCTGGCCGCCGGCCTGGACCCGCTGCTGGCCGCCGGCTGCGCGGCCCGCGTGCACGTGTTGGCGGCGGAACTGGCCGCCGACGGCGCACCGATCCCCGCCACTTCGCTCTTGGCGGCGGTCCCGGACGCCATCCGCGCGGTGCGCCCGCTGACGGCCTGAGCCCGCCGGCGGCGGCACCGGGCGGGGCCGCGCCGGACCCTGTGTCACCATGAACGGTGTTATGGCTGCTCCTCGCGCTGAGGTCGTGATCGACCTCGACAACCTCCGGCACAACGTCGCCCTGCTGGCCGGCCTCGCGCCCGCCGCCGCGACGATGGCCGTCGTCAAGGCGGACGGGTACGGGCACGGCGCGGTCGAGGTGGCGAGAGCGGCCCTGGAGGCGGGGGCGACCTGGCTGGGCTCCTGTTCGCTGGACGAAGCCCTCGTGCTGCGCAAGGCGGGCATCACCGCGCCCACGCTGGCCTGGCTGGACCTGCCCGGCACCGACTTCGCGCCCGGGATCGAGCAGGACGTCGACCTGTCCGTCGCGAGCGTCCGCCAGTTGTGCGAGGTCGCCGAGGCCGCGACAAGGGTCGGGCGGACCGCGCGCGTCCACCTCAAGATCGACACCGGCCTGTCCCGCAACGGTTGCCCGCCCGACGAGTGGCCCGCCCTGGTGGAGAAGGCCGCGCGGACGCCCGAGGTCGAGGTGGTGGCCGTCTGGTCGCACCTGGCCTGCGCCGACGAGCCCGGCCACCCCGCCACCGACGCCCAGGCCGAGCGGTTCGACGACGCCTACCGCGCCGCGCTCGCCGCCGGCCTCGACCCGATGCGGCACATCGCCAACTCGGCCGCCCTCCTCACGAGAAAAGACCTGCACTTCGACCTGGTCCGACCCGGCATCGCGATCTACGGCCTCAACCCCGTCCCCGACCCGTTCGACCTGCGCCCGGTCATGACGTTCCGCTCCACGGTCGCCCTGACCAAGCGCATCCCGGCCGGCGAGTCCGTCTCCTACGGCCTGAGCTGGACCGCCAAGACCGACACCACCCTCGCGCTCGTCCCGGTCGGCTACGCGGACGGCGTGCCGCGCAGCCTGTCCAACCGCATGCACGTCCTCCTCGCCGGCAAGCGGCGGCCCGTGGTCGGCCGGGTGTGCATGGACCAGGTCGTCGTGGACTGCGGTGACGACCACGTGGTCGAGGGTGACGAGGTCGTCCTGTTCGGCACCGGTGAGCACGGTGAGCCGACCGCCCGCGAGTGGGCCGACACCACCGGGACCATCGACTACGAGATCGTCACCGGCATGTACCGGCCCCGCGTGACCAGGACCTACCGGTGAACACGCTGTGGAAGGCCGTCGGCTGGGCCGGCGGTGTGCTGGGCGCGGCGGCGACGGGGGTCGCGGTCGGGGTCGCGGCGAACCACAAGAAGGTCGCCAAGGACCGCCGGCAGGACGACCCGCTGGCCGACGAACCCCTCGGCAAGCTCACCCCGAACCGCGAGTCCACGGTGGCCGCCGACGACGGCGTCCCGCTGTCGGTCGAGGAGGTCGACCCGGCGGACGGCGGCAAGCCGGACCTGACCGTCGTCCTCGTGCACGGCTTCGCCCTGGACCGCCGCTGCTGGCACTTCCAACGCCGTGACCTCGCCACACTCACCGAACCCCGGGTCCGCCAGGTCCTCTACGACCAGCGCGGCCACGGCCGGTCGGGCCGGGGCGCCGCCGAGGCCAGCACCATCGACCAGCTCGCCCGCGACCTCGACGAGGTGCTGCGCGCGCTCGTCCCGACCGGCCCGATCGTGCTGGTCGGCCACTCCATGGGCGGCATGACGATCATGGCGCTGGCCGAGCAGCAACCGGAGCTGTTCGCCGACCGCGTCCGGGGCGTGGCCCTGGTCGGCACGGCGGCGGGCGCGGTCGGCGGCGCGGGCCTGCCCAAGAGCGTCCTGTCCCGCTACAACCCGGTCACCCTCGGCGTCGGCCGCCTGGCCGGTCTCCAGCCGGGCCTGGTCGAATGGGTCCGGCGCCGCGCGAGCACGCTCACGTGGAGCGGCATCCGGGCGTTGGCGTTCGGCGACCCCAAGGTGCCCGCGTCCCTGGTGGACCTCATGGAGCAGATGATCGACGGGACCACCGTGCAGGTCCTCACCGACTTCCTGGAAACCTTGGGCACGCACAACCGGTACAAGGCGCTGGCCGGCCTGCGGCACTGCGAGGTCCTCGTGATCAGCGGCGACGCGGACAAGCTGACGCCGTTCTCGCACGCCGAGCGGATGTCCGAGGAGATGCCGCACGGCGAACTGGTCCGCGTCCCGGGCGCGGGTCACATGGTGATGATGGAACAGCCCGACCTGGTGACGGGACACCTGGTGGGCCTGGTTCGGCGCAGTGCCGTCGAACGGGTGGAAAGCAGGCGGCGGTGGTGGCGACGAGCGTGACCCTCCCCAGGGTGGAGGACACGGAGGAGTTCGGGCGCGAGCTCGGCGGACTGGTGCGCGGCGGCGACCTGCTGCTGCTGGCCGGCCCCCTGGGCGCGGGCAAGACGGCACTGGTGCGCGGGCTGGCCGACGGCCTGGGCGTGACCGGCCGGGTCAGCTCGCCGACCTTCGTCATCGCCCGCGTGCACGAGCCGTCCCCGGAGGGCCGAGGCGTGCCGCTGGTGCACGTCGACGCCTACCGCCTGGGCGGTCACCTGGACGAGCTGGACGACCTGGACCTCGACACCGACCTGGTGGACGCGGTGGTGGCGGTCGAGTGGGGCGAGGGCCTGGCCGAGCGCCTGTCCGAAGACCACCTCCTGATCCGCCTGGAACGCCACGACAACGACATCCGAACCGCCCACCTCATCCCCCACGGCTCATGGACAACCCGCGAACTACCCAAGGGCCCGGTAACCGCCTAGCCCACAGCGCGCCTCTTCGGCGAAGCCGACAAGCGGCAGTCCACCCGCTTTGCCGGGTGGCAGTCCACCGGTGAGGACACAACCCAACTTGGGCTTCTTGCTTTTGTCATCTCCGTATGGCCTGCCCGAAGGGCTACCACATTTTCCAGGGGTTGCCGCCGAAAGTTTTGCGAGGAACGAGCAAAAGTTTTAGCGGCAACCCCTGGAAAATGTGGTAGGCTCCGCCAGGTCATACGGAGATGGCAAAAGCAAGAAGCCCCCGCAGTGGCAGTTGGGTCATCTTTGGTGGCCTGCCCGCCGGCGAGGCGCTTTTAATCTTTGAACCGGAACGCTTCGCTCTCAAGCCGAACGCGCTGCGCGCTCTTAAGATCAAAAGATCAAAAGCGGCGCTCGCCGCGCGGCAGGCCGCCAGCGGGGGGTGAAGGGCGTCGGTTCCCCCGCCGTATGGCCTGGCGGAGCCGACCACAGATTTGCCGGGGTGCCGCTAAAACTTTTTGCTCGTTCCTCGCAAAAACTTTCGGCTGCACCCCGGCAAATCTGTGGTAGCCCTTCGGGCAGGCCATACGGCGGGGGAACCGAGGCCCTCCACCTGTGGTTGAGACCACCACACAAAAGCGCGCTACGCGCGCCGGGAAGCGAAAAGCCGCGCTGCGCGTGTCGGAAAGCGAAGAGCCACCCTGCGCGCGTCGGAAAGCGAAGGCGCGGCTTGGCGGCGGGGGCTGCGCGAGGGTGACCTGCGCGATCCTGCCTAAGGCTCGGCGATTCCCCGCACGACCCCCAATCGCACCAAATCCTGCGGTCGCAGCCGCAGGTCGTTGGTCAGCTCACGCACGTCCCCGCGCTTGAGGATCGCGGCAGCCAGCTCCGGCGCGATCACCGAGAAGTACGCGTCCGGCGCGATCCACGTGTGCTCGGGCGCGGACAACGCCAGCGCCCCGCCCGACCCGCCCTCCCCCACGACCAACGTCGTGATCGGCACCCTCGCTTCCGCGACCACCCCGAACAGCTCGGCGATGGCCGCGCCCACCCCGGCCCGCTCGGCGGCGGAGTCGTTGGCCGCTCCGGGTGTGTCCACCAGGGTCAGCACGGGCAGTGCCAGCCGTCCGGCCAGTCGGATCAGCCGGCTGGCGGTTCGGTATCCGGCGGGGGTGGTCGCGGTGCCGGTTTGGGCGATGTACACGACCGATCGGCCGTGCCGCCGGCCGATGCCGCACAGCAGTCCCGGATCGACGCCGCCGGCTCGGTCGCCGCTGAGCGGGATCCGGTCCTCGAAGTAGTCGTCCAGGTACCGGGCGGCCCGTGGTCTCGTTGTCGACCGGGCCCGTTCGACTGCGCTCCACCCGTCCGCCGGCAGGTCGACCGCGCCCAACGCCCGTGGCACCTCGGCCGGCACCGCCGACCCGCCCGCCAGCAGCGGCAGCAACCGTCGGACCAGGCCGGCCACGGCGTCCTCGGGCACCACCAGGTCCACGACGCCCGCCGCGAACTGCCCCTCGGCGGTGTAGGCCGGACCGTCCTCCGGCCGCACCCGCCGCCCGGCGAACCCGACCTGCGCGCCTTCGACGCCCACCACCACGTCCGCGCCGGCGCCCAGCGACGCCCACAGCCCGCCGGTGGTTGGGTCGCGCAGCACCGAGACGTGTGGCAACCCCGCCGCCCGGTGCGTCGCGCACAGCCGCGCCACCCGCTGGAGCTGCCGCAGCGACAGCATCCCCTCCTGCATCCGGCTGCCGCCGGTCGCGATCGAGGACACCACCGGCAGCCCGCGGGTCCGCGCCTCGCCGAACGCCTCCTCGATCACCGCGCCGGCCGCCGTCCCGACCGACCCGCCGAGGAACCGGAAGTCGAACGCGACCACCACCGCGTCGCCGTCCCGCCGCCACGACACGGATTCCGCGCTCCCGGTCCGCTCGCGCGCCCGCCGCAGCTGGTCGTCGTACCCGGGCCAGCCGAGCGGGTTCACCGCAGCTCCCGCTTCAACACCTTGCCCATGTCGTTGCGCGGCAACGACTCCACGAACCGGACCACCCTCGGCCGCTTGTGCGGCGTCAGCAACCGGGCCACGTGGTCGGCCAGCTCGTCGCCGGTCGGCGCGACCCCGCTGGGCACGACCCACGCGACCACCCGCTCGCCGAGGTCGTCGTCCGGCTCCCCGGTGACCGCCACCTCGGCGACACCGGGGTGCTCCAGCAGGGCGTTCTCGATCTCGCCCGCTCCGATCTTGTAGCCGCCGCTCTTGATCAGGTCGGTGGCCCGCCGTCCCACGATCCGCAGGTACCCGTCCGGCTCGACCACGGCGAGGTCCCCGGTCCGGAACCACCCGTCCACGAAGGCGTCGCGGGTGGCGTCGGGGCGGTTCAGGTACTCCAGGAACAGGTTCGGCCCCCGGACTTCGATCTCGCCCGGCTCGTCCCCGACGACCCGCACCTCGACGCCGTCCAGCGGCAACCCGACCGTGCCCGGCCGCCGGTCCCCGGACGCCCGCACGCTGGTGTTCATGAGCGTTTCGGTCATGCCGTACCGCTCGACCACCCGCTGCCCGGTCAGCTCCGCCACCCGCTCGTGCACGGTGGCCGGCAACGCCGCCGACCCGGACACCAGCAGCCGGGCCTTCGCGAACGCCCCGGCGTGCTCGGGTGCGTTCACGATCCGGTGGTACATCGTCGGCACCCCGAACATCATCGTGCCCACGGACGCCATCGCCTCGGCCGCCGCCTCGACGCTGAACGTGCCGAGGTGGTGCACCGTCCCGCCCCGCCGCAACGGCCCGAGCACCCCGATGCCGAGCCCGTGCACGTGGAACAGCGGCAACCCGTGCACCACGACGTCGTCGGCGGTCCACTCCCAGGCCGCGGCCAACGCGTCGAGGTTCGACGCCAACGCCCGCCGGGGCAGCACCACGCCCTTGGGCGGCCCGGTCGTGCCCGAGGTGTAGACGATCAACGCCGGCGCTTCCCCGTCCGGCTCGGGCAACGGCACCTCGGCCCCGGACGGCAGTTCCCGGTCCACCACCAGGTCGGGCGCGCTGTCGGACAGGATGTGCGCCAGCTCCCGCTCACCCACCTTGGGGTTGAGCGGCACCACCGGCACCCCGGCCAACAACGCGCCGACCACCACCACGCAGGTCCGCACGTCCGACCGCGCCCACACGGCGATCCGCCGCTTCCCGACCAGCCCGTACGCCACCTGCCGCGCCTGCGCGGCGAGCTCGGCGTAGGTCAACTCGTGGCCGGGGAACCGGATGGCCACCTTGGACGGCGTCGAAACCAAAGCGGGCAGCAGCATCCGCCCACCTTGACCGGGAACACAGCCGACCGCACCCCCACTGTGCTCCGGACCACCCCGCGGACCCCTAGGACTTGATCAAGATCGAGGTCTCGGCCATGAGCTTGGCGGCGGGCGGCTGCGAGGACGTCACGACATCACGTTCGCCGTTGGGCGCGGGGGTCGACCGCTGGGCGTGGCGGACCCGGTTGTTGGTGAGCACTCGCGTCAGGGTGCTGTCGGCCAGGTAGACCTGGAGGTCCGCCCGCGTGCCCGGTCCACTCGTGATGCCGAGGTAGGGGCACTGGAACGAGCCCGCCTGCACGTCGATGGTGCACGGTCCGTCTTGCTGGAAGTACGTGGAGTTCCCGCTTTGGCTGACCAGCCGCACATAGGGCCATAGCGTCTCGCCATTGCAGACGCGGCCCTTCACATCACCTTTGACCGCGAGTGTGCGCGCATCCTCACTCCTGACCTGTTGGTCTCGACGCGGCTCGAATATGACCCCGCTCGCCTTGCATTCCTCCGCGAAGTCCGTCGGTCGGCCACGCACTGTGAATCCGAGGACGCCGCTGCCGAGCAAGGCCACGACGGCGCAGAGCGCGGCCACCTTGGACTGGTGTCGGCGCAGGTAGAAGACCACCAGGCAGGTGCTGACGATCAGAGCGGTCGCGCTCAACACCATGGCCACTGTCGTCGCGCCCTCCTTCGAGAGCGCGACGACCGCGGCGGTGTCCGCGACCACGCCGTACGAACAAAAGAAGATCGAGCCCGGAAACCCCGATCTCGCGGGCTCCGTGTTCTGCGGGATGTCTTCACCGCTGGTAATCGCCCCTCGCTTCGCCTCAAGCGTTCCGCGCGGCCGTGGATCTGGAAGCCGACGAGGCTAGCGCAGTTCAGGAGCGAGTCGTGTGGGACCTCAGCCGATGTGCGGCTCCAGCCACTTCAGCAGCTGCGCCTTCGGGCGCGCCCCCACGAGCTGGGCCACCAGCGCCCCGTCCCGGTACAGCTGCAAGGTCGGCATCCCCATGACCCCCAGGTCCCGGGCCGTCCGCGGGTTCTCGTCGGTGTCGATCTTCGCGAAGGTCACCGACTCCAGTTCGGCGTCCAGCTCCGCCAGCACCGGCTCGATCATCCGGCACGGCGGGCACCAGCTCGCGGTGAACTCGACGAGCACCGTGTCACCGGCAACCGCCTCACCGAACGTCTCATCCGTCAACGTGCGCACGGCCGACTCCTCTTCTCCGCCTCCGCCAACTGCGTGCGCACCCGGCTCCGGGCGGCCTCCAGCCGCTCGATGCACTCGTCCAGCTCGGCGAGCTTGCGCCGGTACACGGCGACCGACGCCGGGCACGAGTCGCCGCTGGCGTGGCCGTCCCGCAGGCACTCCACGAACGGCCGGGTGTCCTCCAGCGCGAAACCGATGCCGGTCAGCGACCGGATCTCGGTCACCAGCCGCAGGTCGGCCTCGTCGTACTCGCGTTGCCCGTTCGCCCCGCGCCGGGCCGTCAGCAGCCCCAGCGACTCGTAGTAGCGCAGTGCCCGGGTGGTCGTCCCGCCCCGCCGTGCCAGTTCTCCGATGCGCACGTTGCCGATCCTCCGCCTTGACGCCCACGTCAAGTCCAGTGTGCTTCAGGCCACCCGCCCGACACCCGTACCCTTGACCCTCGTGCTAGTGCTCGCCTTGGACACCGCGACCCCCGCTGTCACCGCCGGAGTGGTGGAGCTGACGCCCGACGCGCCGCCCCGCCTGCTCGCGCAGCGGGTGACGGTGAACGCGAAGGCGCACGGCGAGCTGCTGACACCCCACCTCCAGGAGGCCCTGGCCGACGCCGGCCACACGCTCAAGGACCTGGACGCCATCGTCTGCGGCTCGGGACCCGGCCCGTTCACCGGCCTCCGCGTGGGCCTGGTCACGGCCGCCGCCCTCGGCCAGGCGCTCAACCGGCCGGTCTACCCGGTGCCCACGCCGGACGCCATCGCGCTGGACGCGGCGACCGGCTCGCCGCTGCTGGTCGCCACCGACGCGCGCCGCAAGGAGGTCTACTGGGCCGCCTACGACGCCGCCGGTCGCCGCACCGACGGCCCGCACGTGGACAAGCCCGCGGACGTCCTGGCCAAGCTGCCCGCCGTGACCGCCGCCGCGGGGGAGGGCGCGGAGATCTACGCCGACGTCCTGGGCCTGCCCACCGTCGACGCCCGCTACCCGTCGCCCACGTCCCTGGTCGCGGCCGCCGCCGACGAGCTCCTGGCCGGCGCCCGCCCGGCCGCGCTGACCCCGCTCTACCTGCGTCGACCCGACGCCGTGGAACCGGTGGGGCGGAAGCGGGTGACGAAGTGAGCCCTCGGACGGTCACGATCGCCCCGCTGCGCCACGAGGACGCCAGGCGGTGCGCCGAGATCGAGCAGGAGCTGTTCCCCGGCGACGACCCGTGGAGCGAGAACGCGTTCCACAGCGAGCTCGACAACGGCAACTTCTACGTGGGCGCCTACTTCGAGGACCAACTGATCGGGTACGCCGGCCTGGCGCTCACCGACTTCGAGTCCAGCGTCCACACCATCGCGGTCGACCGCGGGTTCCAGGGCGGCGGTGTCGGCAAGACGCTGCTGCGCACCCTCCTGGCCAAGGCCGACGAGCTCGGCCTCCCGGTGTTCCTGGAGGTCCGCACGGACAACGTGCCCGCGATCTCGCTCTACCTGGCGCACGGCTTCGAGCACCTGGGCGTGCGCCGCCGCTACTACCAGCCGTCGGGTGCCGACGCGTACACGATGGGAAGGCCCGCGAACCGTGACTGACCGGCTCATCCTCGGAATCGAAAGCTCGTGCGACGAGACGGGCGTCGGCATCGTCCGGCTCGGCCCGGACGGGGCGCTGGAGCTGCTCGCCGACGAGGTCGCCTCCAGCGTCGAGGAGCACGCGCGGTTCGGCGGCGTCGTCCCGGAGGTCGCGTCGCGCGCCCACCTGGAGGCGATGGTGCCGACCATGCGCCGCGCGGTGGAGAAGGCGGGCATCGAGCTGTCCGACGTCCACTCGATCGCGGTCACCGCCGGTCCCGGCCTGGCCGGTGCCCTGCTGGTCGGGGTGAGCGCCGCCAAGGCCTACGCCGCCGCCCTCGACAAGCCGCTCTACGGCGTCAACCACCTCGCCGGGCACGTCGCCGCCGACACGCTCCAGCACGGCCCGCTGCCCCAGCGCTGCCTCGCGCTGCTGGTCTCCGGCGGCCACTCCCAGCTCCTGCTCGTGGAGGGTCTGGCGGAGAAGATCACCGAGATCGGCTCCACCGTGGACGACGCCGCCGGCGAGGCCTACGACAAGGTCGCCCGGCTGCTGGACCTGCCCTACCCGGGCGGTCCGCCCATCGACAAGCTGGCCAAGCAGGGCAACGGGTGCGCCATCGCGTTCCCGCGCGGCCTGACCGGTCCGCGGGACGCCAAGTACGACTTCTCCTTCTCCGGCCTGAAGACCGCCGTCGCCCGCTGGGTCGAGCGGCAGGAGCGGGCGGGCGAGGAGGTCCCGCTGGCCGACGTGGCGGCGTCGTTCCAGGAGGCGGTGGCGGACGTGCTGACCGCCAAGGCGATCCGGGCGTGCAAGGACCTCGGCGTGGACACCCTGGTGATCTCCGGCGGGGTCGCGGCGAACTCGCGGCTGTCGGGCCTGGCGGCCGAGCGGTGCGCGGAGGCGGGCATCGAGCTGCGCGTGCCCCGGCCCCGGCTGTGCACCGACAACGGCGCGATGATCGCCGCCCTGGGGGCGCACCTGGTGGCGGCGGGCGCGAAGCCGTCCCCGCTGGACCTGTCCACCGTGCCCGGCCTGCCGGTGGGCACGGTCCAGATCTTCTAACCCGAACAGCGGAAATTTCTAACCCGAACGGGCTAACGAACGGTGTGACCGGGGCGACATAACGGTGTCAGGGGCCGCCCCGCCCTGCCCCGGCGACCACACCAACACCCCCGACGGGAGCGATCCCATGCGCAGATTCCTCGTCGCGTTGACCGCCGCGGTCAGCGCGCTGCTGTTCCTCGTGCCGGCGGCGAGCGCCGGCAGCGCCCACTTCGTCAAGAACGCCTTCGAGATCTCCCGCTCCGGCAACTCCCTCACCGTCAGCGGCAAGGAAGCCGGCCTGGGCAACCTGGCGCAGGTGCACATCGTCGTCACCGCGACGGCCGCGTGCCTCAACCCCGGCGGCAACTTCCCGAAGGCCGCGAACAAGCAGAGCCTGGCCTCCGAGGGCGACTTCCCGGTGCAGAACGGCAAGGCCGACTTCTCGCTGACCCTCACCGCGACCTTCCAGCCCAACTGCTCGCCGCCGATGTCCGTCGTCTTCGGTGACGTCACGGTCACCGACACCACCAACGGCATCTCGTTCACCTTCCGCGGCACCTTCTGACCGCCGAGCCCGATCAGGGCCCCTCGGCCAGACCGTCCGCGAACGCCCGGTCGAACCGCTCGCCGCCCAGGACCTCCCGGGCGGCGGCGGTGATCCGGTCCACGTCGAAGCGCTCGCCGGCCGGCAGCGGCACACCCACCGACAGCCGGTGCGCCGCCGCCGACCCGAGCAGCCGCGCCGCCTCCTCGTGCCCGCCGCCCAGCGCCTTCGCCCCGGCCAGCCCTTCCAGCGCCAGCGCCACCGCCCGCGGGTCGCCGACCCGCCGCGCCAGCGCCAGCCCGGCCTCCTGGAGCCGGAGCGCTTCCTCGACGTCCCCCCGCTGTTCGGCCACGAACCCCTGCTCGGCCAGCACCAGCGTCGCCCCGGACTCGAAGCCGGCCTGCCGGTGCCAGTCCCGCAGCCGGGCCAGCAGCCGGTCGGCCTCGTCGAGGTCCCCGGTCCGCCGCGCGACCAGCGCCAGCCCGGTCTCCGCGTACATCTCGCCGGGGGAGAAGCCGTGGTCGGCGGCGATCCGCCGGGCCTGCTCGTGCCGGGCCCGGGACTCCGCGAAGTCCCCGGTCAGCAACGCCACCCGCCCCAGCCACGACAGCGTGTAGGACATCTCCGGCCACGAGCACAGCTCCCGCGCGAGCTCGTGTCCCCGCCGGTGCACGCGGGCCGCGGTGTCGTAGTCGCCGCGCAGCTGGGCCAGGGTGCCGAGCGCGAACGACGCCTGGAGCAGGCCCCACCGGTCACCCAGCGCGGTGAAGGTCCGGTCGGCCCGTTTGGCGGCGTCCCGGGCGGTGGTGAAGTCCCCGCGCGCCATCGCCCGGCTGAACCGCTCCGACAGCGCCGCCGCCACGCCCCACTCGTCGCCGTTCGCGACGAACTCCGCCAGCGCCGACTCCGTCAGCCGCTCCCCGGTGTCCAGGTCGCCGACCGTGGCGAACACGTACCCGAGGAACCACCGCGCCCGCGGGTCCGCCACGACACCCGGGTCCCGCACCGGTCCGCCGGCGAGCACCGAGAACGCCAGCCGCCACGGCCCGTCCAGCGCGTCGCGGGCCTCGCCGATCCGGCCGCGCAGGAACCAGTACCAGGCCAACGCCCGCGCCGCGTCGGCGTCGCCCGCCACGGCGGCCCGCAGGTTGGCGGCGTCGGCGTCCAGCCGCGCCAACCACTCGAGCTGGTCGGCACCGCGCAACTCGGGGTCGGCCCGCCGCGCCAGCGCCCGGTAGTGCTCCGCGTGCCGGGCGCGCACCGCGTCCGCCTCGCCCGCCTCGACCAGCCGCTCCCGCCCGTAGTCGGCCACGGACTCCAGCAGCCGGTAGCGCGGCCGGTCGCCACCGGACACCACCACCAGGGACCGGTCGACCAGCCGGGTCACCGCCTCCAGGACGTCCACCCCGTCCCCGCCGCAGACCGCCTCGGCCGCCGCCAGGTCGCACCCGTCGACCATGACCGCCAGCCGCCGCAGCACGGCCCGTTCGGCGGGTCCGAGCAGGTCCCAGCTCCAGTCGAGCATCGCCCGCAGGGTCCGCTGACGGGCCGGCGCGTCCCGGGGTCCGCCGGACAGCAGCCGGAACCGGTCGTCCAGCCGCTCCAGCAACCCGCTCACGCCCAGCGCCCGGACCCGCGTCGCCGCCAGCTCCAGCGCCAGCGGCAACCCGTCGAGCTTCCGGCAGACCCGCTCGACGACCCCCGCCACCTCCGGGGTCACCACGAACCCGGCCGCCGCCGCCCGCAGCGTGAACAACCGCACCGCGTCCGGGGGCTCCAACGGCGGCACCACCCACACCGCCTCCCCGGCCACCCCCAGCGGCTCCTGGCTGGTCGCCAGCACCCGCACCCCGGGCGCGAGCCGCAGCAACCGCGACACGAAGGAGGCGACCCCCTCGACCAACCGCTCGCAGTTGTCCAACACCAGCAGGACGTCCCGCCCCCGGAACGCCTCGGCGAGCCGATCGACCAGCCCGGCGGCCATCCCGGCCCCGACCACGTCCCGCACCCCCACCACGGCGGCCACCGCCCCGGCCACCTCCTCGCCGGCGCGGTCCAGGCCGGCCAGCTCCACCAGCCACACCCCGTCGGCGTCACCCGGCGACCGCGCCACCTCCACCGCCAGGCTGGTCTTGCCCACCCCGCCCGGCCCGGTCAGCGTCACCAGCCGCGACGACCCCAGCAGCGCGCCCACCGCCGCCACCGCCGCGTCCCGCCCCACCAGCGACGTCACCGGTGCGGGCAGGTTGGTGCGCGGGCGCGGGACCTCGTGCCGCAGCAAGGTCCCCTGCAACGCCACCAGTTCCGGCCCCGGCTCCAGCCCCTGCTCCCGCGCCAGCGCCCGCCGGTGCGCCGCGAAGCTCTCCAGCGCCTCGACCTGCTGACCGGCCAGGTACAGCGACCGCATGTGCAGCGCCCGCAACCGCTCCCGCAGCGGGTGCCGCGCCACCTCGTCGTCCAGCGCCACCGGCTGCCCCGCGGCCAGCCGCGCCTCCGCCCGGTCCTCCACGACGGTCAGCCGCTCCTGTTCGACCCGCCGCGCGAACGCGGCCGCGAACCCGTCGAACTCCGCCAGCGGCTCGCCCCGCCACAGCGCCAGCGCCGCGTCGAACGACCCCGCCGCCGCCAACGCCCGGAACTCCGCGAGGTCCAGCCACGAGTACCGCACCGCGTACCCCGGCGGCTGCCACACGACCGCGTCCCGCCCGATCGCCTTGCGCAGCGCGGACACCTTGGTCTGCAACGTGTTGCCGGCCGAGGGCCGCGCACCCCACAGCGCCCGGGCCAGCGCGTCCACCGGCACCGGCCGGCCCTCGGCGACCAGCAGCCGCGCGAGCAGCGCCCGCACCTTCACCTCCGGCACCCGCACCGGGGTCCCGTCCTCCGTCCACACCGCCAGTGGCCCCAGCACGCCGAATCGCACGCCTCGAAGTCAACCAGCAGCGGACCCGCAGCCGACCCGCAGCGCCGCCGGAGAGCCTGGTGCCACCACCGAACAAGGGAGACACATGAGCACGCCGCTGACCCTGATCGGCCTCGGTCCGATGGGCCGGGCCATGGTCCGCACGTTCCTCGCGCAGGGCCACCCGGTGACGGTCTGGAACCGCACCGCGAGCCGCGCCGACGCCCTCGTCGAGCAGGGCGCCACCCGGGCCGACACCCCCGCGCAGGCGGTCGAGGCCGCCAAGGTGGTCCTGCTCAGCCTGACCGACTACGCGGCCATGCACGACGTCCTCGACGGTGTCGACCTGGCCGGGAAGACCGTCGTCAACCTCAGCTCGGACACCCCGGACCGGACCCTGAAGGCCGCCGCGTGGCTCGCCGAACGGGGTGCCGAACTGCTGGTGGGCGGCGTGATGGTGCCCGCGCCGCTGGTCGGCGCTGATGGGGCGTACGTGTTCTACAGCGGCCCCAAGGACGTCTTCGAGGCCCACAAGGACCTCTTGGCCGCCATCGGCCGGCCCGACTACCTGGGCGAGGACCACACCCTGGCGCAGCTGTTCTACCAGGCCCAGCTGGACTGCTTCCTGACCGCGCTGGCCGGGATGCTGCACAGCATGGCCCTGGTGAAGACCGCGGGCGTCCCGGCCGCCGCCTTCGCCCCGTACCTGCGGGACAACCTGGACTCGATCTCGACGTACCTGGACGAGACGGTCGAGCACGTCGACTCCGGACAACACCCCGGCGACCTGGCCAACGTGATCATGATGGGCGCCACCGCCGACCACGTCGTCGGGGCGAGCGAGTCCACCGGGCTGGACACCGCACTGCCGAAGGCGGTCCAGTCGCTCTACCGGCGGGCCGTCGAGGCCGGGCGCGGCAGGGACAGCTGGACCGCCCTCTACGAAGTGATCAACGGGAGGAGTTAGACGGCGTTCAGCCCGGGGTTCCGATCTTCGACCACGAACGACTTGAGGGTCGTCGCCGGCGCCCCGGGCTGCCGCACGAAGGGCAGCGCCCGGAAATCCGCGCGCATCTCCTGCGCGGTGAACCGGGTGCGGACGTAACCGCGCCGCCGGCTGTGCAGCTTGATGTGCGGGTTGAGCCGGAGCTGGGTCTGGTCCACGGTGTCGTTGCCGTCGCCGCCGGAGGTGACCGACGTGCAGACCAGCTCCGTCCCGACCGTCCGCGACGACGCCGGGTCGTTCCAGTCGGCCTTGATGTCGGCGGCGTAGGCGGCGTGCACGTCACCGGTCAGCACGACGGTGTTGCGGACGCCCGCGTCGACCCAGCCGCGGGTGATCCGGTCGCGGGAGGCCAGGTAGCCGTCCCAGGAGTCCATGGACAGCTCCTTCTCCGGGCCGTCCTTGCGGTCGCGCTCGGCGAAGAACACCTGCTGGCCCAGGACGTCCCAGCGGGCGCGGGAGCGGCGGAACCCGTCCAGCAGCCAGGCTTCCTGGTCTGCGCCGGTGATGGTGCGGGTCGGGTTGCCGGCCTCGGTGCACGTCTTCCAGCCGTCGCCGCACGCCTGGTCGTCGCGGTACTGGCGGGTGTCGAGCATGTGGAAGTTGGCCAGCGCACCCCACTGGACGCGGCGGTAGAGCTGCATGTCGATGCCGTTGGGGCGCGCGGACCGGCGCAGCGGCATGTTCTCGTAGTAGGCCTGGAACGCCGCCGCGCGCCGGGCGAGGAAGTCCGGGTCCGGCTGCTCGGGCACCTCGTCGGCCCAGTTGTTCTCGGTCTCGTGGTCGTCCCAGACGACCAGCCAGGGTGCGACGGAGTGGGCGAACTGGAGGTCCGCGTCGGTCTTGTACTGGGCGTGGCGGAGCCGGTAGTCGGCCAGGGTGCGGGTCTCCGGGCCGACCACCGCGCGGACGTCGGCGGCCTTGGCGGCGTACTCGTACTGGTAGTCGCCCAGGTGCAGGACCAGGTCCGGGTCGTCCTCGGCGAGGCGGCGGTAGGCGGTGAAGTAGCCCTCGCCGTAGTGGGAGCAGGAGGCGAAGCACATCGTCAGGTCCTGGAGCGCCCACGGCGCCGGCGCGGTGCGGGTGCGGCCGACCGGGGAGATGTGGTCGTCGGCGCGGAACCGGTAGAAGTACTCGGCCCCGGGCCGCAGCCCGAACGGTTCGACGTGGACGCTGTGCGCGCTGTCCGGCCGGGCGACCTCGGTGCCCCGGCGCACGATCCGCCGGAACCCCTCGTCCTCGGCGATCTCCCAGTGGACGGGGACGACCCGGTTCGGCATGCCGCCGAGCCCGTCCTCGTTCAGGGGATTGGGGGCGAGGCGGGTCCAGAGGACGACACCGTCCGGGCGCGGGTCGCCGCTGGCCACGCCGAGGGTGAAGGGGTTGTCGAGCTTGGGGAAACCGGCCCCGGCCGTGGCCAGGGCGACGCCGCCGATCAACAGGGTCCGTCGGGTCAGCTTGCTCATGAGGGCTGACCGTCGCCCACGGGGTTGGCGACCAGGTGAACTGCGCCACACGCCCAGACGACCACCCGATGAGCGCCACCCACCACCCGCCGCACTCCCCGCACCACCGCCCCCCACTGCCCGCGCGAGGGCTCGCGCCCGCCGCCGCCCGCACCGCCGCCCGCGCCAACGCTCGTGCCCGCCGCCGCCCGCGCCCGCCGCCCGCGCCAGCGCTCGCGCCGCCGCCTTCGTCGCCGTGGTCGCCCGGTCCGGGGGTCGGCGGCGGGGGTCGTTGAAGCGTTGGCACTCGCGTGGGTAGAGTGCTAGATGCACGGCACCAGCAACCGCCCCGACCCCCGCGACGGCGGGGTGGCAGGAGCCGTAAACGCAACCTGCCAACGCTTTCGACGACCGTGGAGGTCAGCCCGGTGAGCGTGAACATCAAGCCGCTCGAGGACAAGATCGTCGTCCAGGCCAGGGAGGCCGAGACCACGACCGCTTCCGGCCTCGTGATCCCGGACACCGCGAAGGAGAAGCCCCAGGAGGGCAAGGTCCTCGCGGTCGGTCCCGGCCGGATCGACGACAAGGGCAACCGCATCCCCGTGGACGTGGCTGTCGGCGACGTCGTCATCTACTCCAAGTACGGCGGCACCGAGGTCAAGTACAACGGCGAGGAGTACCTCATCCTCTCCGCCCGCGACGTGCTGGCCGTCATCAACTGACGTTCTGGCCGCCACACGTGACAGAACGCCCCGGCGGGCCCTGGTTCACCGGGGGTGCCCCGGGGCGTTCCGCGCATCTGAGAGAGGCTAGGTAATGCCCAAGCAGATCAGCTTCGACGAGGACGCTCGTCGGGCGCTCGAGCGCGGCGTGAACAAGCTCGCGGACACGGTCAAGGTGACCCTGGGTCCGCGTGGCCGGCACGTCGTGCTGGACAAGAAGTTCGGCGGGCCGACGGTCACCAACGACGGTGTGACCATCGCCCGCGAGGTGGAGCTGGAAGACGCCTTCGAGAACCTGGGCGCGCAGCTGGCGAAGAGCGTCGCCACGAAGACCAACGACGTCGCCGGCGACGGCACGACGACCGCGACCGTCCTGGCCCAGGCCATGGTGCGGGTCGGTCTGCGCAACGTCGCCGCGGGTGCCAACCCGACGTCGCTGGGCCGCGGCATCCAGGCCGCCGCCGACGCCGTCGTGGACGCCCTCAAGGCCAAGGCCACCCCGGTCAAGGGCCGCGACAACATCGCGCAGGTCGGCACCGTGTCCTCGCGTGACGCGTCGATCGGCAACCTGCTCGGCGAGGCCATCGAGAAGGTCGGCGAGGACGGCGTGATCACCGTCGAGGAGTCCTCGACGATGGCCACCGAGCTGGCGATCACCGAGGGTGTCCAGTTCGACAAGGGCTACATCTCGGCGCACTTCGCGACCGACCTCGAGGCGCAGGAGACGGTGTTCGAGGACGCCCGCATCCTGCTGCACCGCGAGAAGATCAGCGCCCTGGCCGACCTGCTCCCGCTGCTGGAGAAGGTGGCGGAGGCCGGCAAGCCGCTGGTCATCGTGGCCGAGGACGTCGAGGGCGAGGCGCTGTCCACCCTGGTGGTCAACGCCCTGCGCAAGACGCTGCGCGTGGTCGCGGTCAAGGCCCCGTACTTCGGCGACCGCCGCAAGGCGTTCCTGGACGACCTCGCCGTCGTCACGGGCGCCACGGTCATCTCCTCCGAGGTCGGCCTGAAGCTGTCCGAGGCCGGTCTGGACGTGCTGGGTTCCGCGCGGCGCGTCGTGGTGTCGAAGGACAACACGACCATCGTCGACGGCGCCGGCACCAAGGCCGACGTGGCCGCCCGCGCGGAGCAGCTGCGCCGCGAGATCGAGGCCACCGACTCCGACTGGGACCGCGAGAAGCTGCAGGAGCGGCTGGCGAAGCTGTCCGGCGGCATCGCGGTGATCAAGGTCGGCGCGGCCACCGAGACCGAGCTGAAGGAGCGCAAGCACCGCATCGAGGACGCGGTGGCGGCGACCAAGGCGGCGGTCGAGGAGGGCATCGTGCCCGGCGGCGGTTCGGCGCTGGTGCACGCGTCCAAGGTGCTGGACAACGGCCTCGGCCTGTCCGGCGACGAGGCGACCGGCGTCGCGGTCGTGCGCGAGGCGCTGGGCTCGGCCCTGTTCTGGATCGCGGCCAACGCGGGCCTGGAGGGCGCCGTGGTGGTCAACAAGGTCCGCGAGCAGGACTGGGGCTTCGGCCTCAACGCGGCCACGCTGACCTACGGCGACCTGCTGGAGGCCGGGATCATCGACCCGGTGAAGGTCACGCGGTCGGCCGTGGCGAACGCGGCGTCCATCGCGCGCATGGTGCTCACCACGGAGAGCGCCGTCGTGGAGAAGAAGGAAGAGGAGCCCGCCGCGGCGGCCGGTCACGGCCACGGTCACGGCCACGGCCACTGAGGTCGCGCTCGGCTACCGCTGAGCTCGAGGTCGGCAAGCTCCACGCTGCTCGAAGGGGCGGCACCCGCCGTGGGTGCCGCCCCTTCCGCATGTCCGAGCACCCGGCAACACGACCCGACCCGCCGCCGGGCCCTTCCACCGCACTCGCACCCACCCGGCACGAGCCCGGTCCGGCCCCGGACGTGGCGGAGGGGCGGCGTGCGGAGCGCCGCCCCTCCGACCGGAGGTGGTCTTCCCGGGTCGCGTCAGGCCATCGCGGGCTGGCGCTTGCGGGCCTTGATGATGCTGTCCCGTTCGGATTCCGAGAGACCTCCCCAGATGCCGTACGGCTCCTGCACCGCCAGCGCGTGCCGCCGGCACATCTCCAGCACCGGGCACGTCAGGCACACGGCTTTGGCCCGTGCCTCCCGCCGTGCCCGCGCCGGACCGCGTTCACCGTCCGGGTGGAAGAAGAACGCGCTGTCCATCCCGCGGCACGAGCCGCGCATCTGCCAGTCCCACAGGTCGGCGTTGGGACCGGGAAGCCTTCGGGTGTCCGCCATCGAGACCGCCTCCTTGGCCCACTGACGAGAACTGCTCCATTCGGCTTAACGATGATCCACCGTAGAACCGCGCCAAAACTTGTTCAAGGGGGTCAGGGCCGTTTATTCCGCAATTCATTCGATGGGTGATCAGCCGGCGTCACCCCCGGAGTTGCCCGTGACGTCAGGTGAACGGACGATGTCAGCGTGATGACGCCCCCCGAGCCCACCGCGGCGCCGTCCGACGGCGCCCGGGAAACCGTTGCGGCAGAAGACGATCCTGCGCATTCGGTGACCCTGTCGGTGGCCGCGGTGGCGCGGCGGTTGGGCGTCGCGCCCGCCACGTTGCGCACGTGGGACCGCCGGTACGGCCTCGGACCCAGTGATCACACCACCGGGCGACACCGCAAGTACGCACCGCACGACGTGGCCCGGCTCGAGCTCATGCAGCGGGCCCTGCTGCGGGGGGCGTCGAGCGCCGAGGCGGCCAAGTACGCCCTCGCCACGCCCGTCCCGCACCCCCGGCTGGTCCGCAAGACCGTCGCACCCGTGCTGACCGGGGGCGAGTTCGACACCGGTTCACCGCCCGCGGGCGGCCGGGGGCTGAAGCTGCCGGGTGCGAGCCGGCTCGCGCGCGGGGTCGGGCGGGCGGCGCTGGCGATGGACTCCGCCGCCGTCCAGGTGCTGCTCGCCGACTCGATCGCGCAGGACGGCGTCATCGCCACCTGGGACGACGTCGTCCGCCCGGTGCTCGCCGCGATCGCCGCGCGCTGGGAGCACTCCGGCGCGGGCGTCGAGGTGTCGCACCTGCTGGACGAGTGCGTGCTGGCGGCGATGGTCCGCGCGACCCCGATCGTCGCCGAACCCCGCAACCACCGGCCGGTGCTGCTGGCCTGCATGCCCGAGGAACGCCACAACCTCCCGCTCTACCCGCTGGCCGCGGTGCTGGCGGAGCGGGGGATCGGCATCCGCCAGCTCGGCGCCGCCCTCCCGCTGGACGCGCTCGCCTCGGCCGTGCGCCGGACGGCCCCCGCCGCGGTGGTCCTGTGGGCGCAACTGCCCCGTTACGCCGATCCGGGTGCGGTGACGGCCCTGCCCCGGACCCGGCAGCAGGTGCGGGTGTTCGTCGGCGGGCCGGGGTGGGAGCGCGGTGTGGTGCCCTCGCCGGCGGAGCGGATCAACGGCTTGGCCGAGGCAGCGGACGCCATCGAGCGCGCGGTCTGCTGACCGGGCCGGGCGCATACGGTGTTCTCATGGAAGACGAGCTCAGGGCGGCGGCGTTCGGCGACCGGCCGGGCGCGGACGTCTGGTGGGCGCTGACCGGGACGCCGCGGCAACGGTGGCTGGCGGCGGTCGTGCTCGGTGGCCAGGGCCACTACGCGGCGGCGGCGACCGCCCTCGGTCCGCTCCTCCGGTCCGGTGATCACTTGATCGTCTCCCTCGCGGCCTCCACGCTCGCCTCGCACCGCCGCCAACTGGGTGGCCACGCCGCCGCCCGCCCCCTCGACGCCCTCGCCCTCTCCACCGCCCGAGCCGCCGAGCCGACCGACCAGGCCGAGCCGACCGACCAGGACGACGACGGTGTGGACGTGGCCGGTGCCCGTGCCGACGCGCTGCTGGGTCTCGCCGCCGACGCCCTCGGCGCGGGGCGCACCGCCGAAGCCCGCCGCCTCCACGCCCGCGTCACCCCGCAGACCTGGCGCACGCGGGTCCGCCACGGCTGGGTGGCCGCCGAGATCGAGCTCGCCGACGGTCACGCGCAGCGAGCGGTCGCCCCCGCCGAGACCGCCCTCCACCACGCCGAAGCGGCCGGCGCAACGCGACACATCCTCAAGTCCCAGCTCGTCCTGGGGACCGCGTTAGTGGTGTGGGGGACACCCGAAAGCGTCGAACGGGGCGCCCACCTGCTACAGTGTGACCTAAATCACACCAACCCCCACGGGCTTCTCTCGTTGATCTGGCCGACGGCGCTCGTGCTCCTGACGACGCCGCCGGGCCGCAATAGTGCGGAGAGCGCCAGGCTCCGGGAAACCGCCGCCAACGCTCTGAGCTGCGTGTTACGCAGAGCTGATCCGATCAGCCGACGAATCGCCGCCTCCTCGCCGTGGATCCCGGGATCGCTGCTCCGTTCCGGGGAACCCCCGAACGCAGACGCTGAGACGAACTTCTTGACGGATTAAGCACCGGATCGTGTCAAGGTTCCGCCCCTAGCGTCCGATAGGGGAAGTGGAACGTCACTCGGCTGCAGGAAGGAGTCCCCGTGACCACGGTCCTTATTTGCGACGACCGGCGCAGTGTGCGGGAGGGTCTCACCCGCGTGATGTCGGCTGTCCCCGGGGTTAGCCGCATCGACTGCGTAGCGCACGGTGACGAGTTGTTGGCGCGGTTCTCCCGGCAGCCGGTGGACGTGGTGCTGGTGGGAACCCAGCGCGCCGTTCCGACCGGGGTCGAAGCGACCCGGCGACTCGTCTCGGCCAACCCGCAGGCAAACGTCATCGTCTTCGGGGCGCCCGACGACGCGGGCAGCATCGCCGCCGCCATCGCCGGCGGTGCCCGCGGCTACCTCCGCTGGGACGCCTCGCGCCCCGAGCTGGTGGCCGCGCTCGCCCACACGCTCGCGAGCACGTCCGTGCCCGCGCCGCGCCAGCCCTCCGACCCGGGGGTCCAGCTCACCGAGCGGGAGCTCCAGGTGCTGCGCGGCATGAGCCAGGGCAAGTCCAACGGCCAGATCGGTCGCGAGCTGTACCTGTCCGAGGACACGGTCAAGACGCACGCGCGCCGGCTGTTCCGCAAGCTCGGCGTCCGCGACCGCGCCCAGGCCGTCGCGCACGGCTTCCGCCGCGGCCTGGTGTCGTAGGACACCCAGGCCCACCCGGACTCCACGCCAGCCGATTCGACCGACTCGGCCCGGTGACGTCACCGTCGCCGGGCCGGCTCGTTGTTAGGGCGTGTCGGCAGGTCATGGGGGGTCCAAAGACCCCTTTTGCGTGCATCCGGTCCCACGACCGGTACGGTGAGTCTCACCGGTACGGGCGATGACCGTCGCTCCGTGCTGTTCGTTGTCGGTACGCCTACACGTAACACCAGGGCTGTTGTCTGCGATGACCAACTTGGGGGACGGACTGGACGCCGAAGTGGGCGCGGCCGTCGATGGCGACCGCCACGCGATCGAGCGGCTGCTGGCATCCATTCGTCCCTTGGTGGTGCGGTACTGCCGCGCCCGAGTCGGAAGGCAGGAGAGGTCTTTCGCTTCGGCGGACGACGTGGCCCAGGAGGTGTGTCTCGCGGTGCTGACGGCCCTGCCCAGCTATCGCGACCAGGGTCGGCCGTTCTTGGCGTTCGTCTACGGGATCGCAGCGCACAAGGTGGCCGACGCGCATCGCTCAGCTGCCCGGAACCGGTCCGAACCGGTGCCGGAGGTGCCCGACGCCCCCGAGACGGAAGCCGGTCCCGAGCAGCGCGCCATGCAGGGCGAGCTGTCCGGCCGGATGGCCCAGCTCCTGAAGATCCTTCCGGAGAAGCAGCGGGAGATCCTGCTGCTTCGCGTGGTCGTCGGCCTGTCGGCCGAGGAGACCGCCGACGCCGTCGGCTCCACGCCGGGTGCGGTACGAGTGGCGCAGCACCGCGCCTTGGCCCGCCTCCGCAAGTCGTTGGCAGCGGAGGAGGTGGTCTGAGTGGCCGACCAGCACGAGAAGGGCGATGGAGAAACCGTGCGCGGACGAGATGAGAGAACCCCGCTCACCTCGGATGACCCCTTGGTGGAGCCCGGTGACGACCTCGCGGGTATCCGAGCGGATGACGCTTTGCTGGACGCGCTTGGCGGGCGCGGACCCGCGGCTGAAGGGCTCGTCGAGGACGAGTTGAACGCGCTGCTGCTCGCGTGGCGGCGTGAGGTCGACAGCCGCCCGGTGGGCGAGCTGGTCGACACCGACACCGCGGTGGCGACGATCGCCGCCGCCCAGCCCCAACAGCGGCGGCACCGGTTCCTGATCCCGCTCGCGAGCGCCGCCGCCGTGCTGGCGATCGCGTTCACCGGGGTCAGCCTGGTGGCCCGCGACGCCCAGCCGGGCGACGCGCTGTGGGGTCTGACCCGGGTGCTGTACTCCGACCACGCCCGGTCCGTGGAAGCGGCCGTGACGGTCCGCTCCGACCTGGAGACCGCCCGCGCCGCGCTGCGCGAGGGCCGCTACACCGAGGCCCGCGAGCTGCTGGACAAGGCGAGCACGGTCCTCCCGTCGATCTCCGCCGACGACGGCAAGGCCGACCTGGCGCAGAAGCACGAGTCGCTGGTGCGCGAGCTGACCAGCACGACCCCGGCCCCGACGAACCCGCCGGCGAGCCACTCGCCGACGACCACGTCCGCGCTGCCGACCGAGCCGAGCGCGCCGTCGTCCACGACGACGACCACGACGACCCCGGAGCCGACGACGACCACGGCCCCGACCACGACGACGACGTCACCGAGCACCAACGGCACCCCGCCGCCCCCTAGCGGCGAGCCGCCCTCGGGTGAGACGAAGAACGAGCCGGGTTCGGACACGCCCAACGCGACCACGCCCGGCAATTGAGACGCAAAACGAAGCCCGCCTCCCTCGACAGGAGGCGGGCTTCGTCACATCCGGGGCGAGTCTTCCGTCACACGGCTCAGCGCGCTCCCTCGGTGGCGGTGACCCCGTCGGCGTACCCGCGGCAGTACTCCCAGGACACGTACGCGCTCGGGTCCGGGTCGTAGGCGGGTTCGTGGGGGCGCATCCGGCCGTCCGCGAGGAGCTGTTCCAGGGACGACCGCAGCAGCGCCCAGTCGTGGTAGTGCGGCTCCTGGCACTCGCCGCAGTCCACCACGATCCCCCGGACACCGCGGTGTTCCAGCAGCGCCTGGTAGACGGCGAGGTCGCTCAGGTCGCCGATCAGCTCGGCCCGCTCGACGTCGTCCATCGGCGGGTGGTCGTGGTCCTCGTCGGGCGATCCGAGGGACAGCGCCGGGTCCTCGGGGTCGCCCGCGAACGGGTCTGGTGGCAACGCGTCGTGCGGCACGACCCCGCACGGTACCGGGGAGACCCCCGACCACGTCCAGATACCATGGGCTGAACCCATCGCCGCCTGCGGAAAACCCCCTTCGCACCGCGGCGGGATCACCGCTCTACGGAAGGCACACCGGCCGCCATGACCAGCGAGTTGAACGCTGACGGAGTCCCGAGCAAGTTCGCGATGCTGGGACTGACCTTCGACGACGTACTGCTGCTGCCGGCCGAATCCGAGGTCGTCCCCAGCGGCGTGGACACCAGCACCCGCATCTCCCGCAACATCACCCTCCGCGTGCCGCTCGCGTCGGCCGCGATGGACACCGTCACCGAGAGCCGCATGGCGATCTCGATGGCCCGCCAGGGCGGCATCGGCGTGCTGCACCGCAACCTGTCCGTGGAGGAGCAGGCCCGCCAGGCGGAGACCGTGAAGCGGTCCGAGGCGGGCATGGTGAGCGACCCGGTGACGTGCTCGCCGGACGACACCATCCGCCACGTCGACGAGCTGTGCGCCCGCTACCGGATCTCCGGCGTCCCGGTGACCGACGCGCAGGGCAAGCTGGTGGGCATCATCACCAACCGCGACATGCGCTTCGAGGTGGACCACTCGCGCAAGGTCAGCGAGGTGATGACCAAGGGCCCGCTGGTCACCGCCCAGGTGGGCGTGTCCGCCGAGGCCGCGCTGGGCCTGCTGCGCCGCCACAAGGTGGAGAAGCTGCCGATCGTGGACGGCGACGGCAAGCTGCGCGGCCTGATCACGGTCAAGGACTTCGTCAAGACCGAGCAGTACCCGAACGCCTCGAAGGACCCGGACGGCCGCCTGCTGTGCGCGGCGGCGATCGGCGTCGGCGAGGACAGCTTCACCCGCGCCATGACGCTGGCCGAGGCGGGCATCGACGTGATCATGGTCGACACCGCGCACGGCCACCAGCGCAACGTGCTGGAGATGGTCGCCCGGGTGAAGAAGGAGCTGGGCGACGAGGTGGACGTGGTCGGCGGCAACGTCGCCACCCGCGCCGGCGCGCAGGCGCTGGTGGACGCGGGCGCGGACGGCGTGAAGGTCGGCGTCGGCCCCGGCTCCATCTGCACGACCCGCGTGGTCGCGGGCGTGGGTGTGCCGCAGATCTCGGCGATCTACGAGGCGTCGCTGGCGTGCCGCCCGGCGGGCGTGCCGGTGATCGGCGACGGCGGCATCCAGTACTCCGGCGACATCGCGAAGGCCATCGCCGCGGGCGCCAGCGCGGTCATGCTGGGCAGCCTGCTGGCGGGCACCGCCGAGTCGCCCGGTGACCTGATCCTGGTCAACGGCAAGCAGTTCAAGACCTACCGGGGCATGGGCTCGCTGGCCGCCATGCAGGGCCGCGGCGACCAGAAGTCCTACTCCAAGGACCGCTACTTCCAGGACGACGTGCTCTCCGAGGACAAGCTGGTCCCCGAGGGCATCGAGGGCCGCACGCCGTTCCGCGGCCCGTTGTCGCAGGTCGTGCACCAGCTCGCGGGTGGTCTGCGGGCCGCGATGGGCTACACCGGGTCCCGGACGATCGCCGAACTCCAGGACAAGCAGCTGGTGCGGATCACGGCCGCCGGCCTCAAGGAAAGCCACCCGCACGACATCACGATGACGGTCGAAGCCCCGAACTACACCACCCGCTGAGCTAGAGTCCACGGGTTTGCAGCAGGCTCCAGGAGAGGACGACACAAGGTGCGCGATCTGGTCGAGATCGGCATGGGCCGGACCGCGAGGCGGGCCTACGAGCTGGACGACATCGAGATCATCCCGTCCCGCAGGACCCGTTCGTCCAAGGACGTCTCGACGGCGTGGCAGATCGACGCCTACCGGTTCGAGATCCCGCTGATCACCCACCCGACGGACGCGATCGTCTCGCCGGGCACGGCGGTGGCGGTGGGCGAGCTGGGCGGCCTGGGCGTGCTCAACGCCGAGGGCCTGTGGGCGCGGCACGGCGACGTGGACGAGGCCCTGTTCCGGCTGGTGCAGGCGGTGGAGGACACCGACGACCCGGCCGCGCCGGTCAAGGTGCTCCAGGAGCTGCACCAGGCCCCGGTGCGCATCGACCTGATCGCCGAGGCGATCAAGCAGGTGCGCGAGTCGGGCGTGACGGTGGCCGTGCGGGTGAGCCCGCAGCGGGCCGCCGAGCTGACCCCGGACCTGCTCGCGGCGGGCGTGGAGATCCTGGTCGTGCAGGGCACGATCATCTCCGCCGAGCACGTCTCGCGCGACGGCGAGCCGCTGAACCTGAAGTCGTTCATCGCGGACCTGGACATCCCGGTCATCGCGGGCGGCGTCGGCGACTACCGCACGGCCATGCACCTGATGCGCACCGGCGCGGCGGGCGTGATCGTCGGCTACGGCTACACCCCGGGCGTCACCACGACGGACTCGGTGCTGGGCATCGGCGTGCCGATGGCCACCGCCATCGCGGACGCGGCGGCGGCCCGCCGGGACTACCTGGACGAGACCGGCGGCCGGTACGTGCACGTCATCGCCGATGGCGGCGTCCTGACCAGCGGCGACGTGGCCAAGTCGATCGCGTGCGGCGCGGACGCGGTGATGCTGGGCGAGCCGCTCGCGGCGGCGGCCGAGGCGCCGGGCCAGGGCCTGTACTGGACGGCCGCGTCGGCGCACCCGTCGGTGCCGCGCAGCCACGTGTCCACCGGCGTGGACCAGGTGGTGGACCTGCGCAGCCTGCTGTTCGGCCCCTCGGTGGACCCGCGCGGCGTGACGAACCTGTTCGGCTCGCTCAAGCGCGCGATGGCCAAGACCGGCTACTCGGACATCAAGGAGTTCCAGAAGGTCGGCCTGACCGTCCGCGGCTGATCGGTTTCGTGCGGAACCCCCCGTCTTCGTGCGGGGGGTTTCGTGCGTTCGGGGTACTGAACCGATTGGGACTAGCTGTTACTTCGGGTAACGCCTAATCTGCCCTTCATGGGTGAACTCGCCGGTAACATCCGCACGGACTACGACGTCGTCGTCATCGGCTCGGGCTTCGGCGGCAGCGTCGCCGCCCTGCGGCTGACCGAGAAGGGCTACCGCGTCGCCGTGCTGGAGGCGGGGCGGCGGTTCGCCGACGACGAGTTCGCCAAGACGTCCTGGGACCTCAAGCGGTACCTGTGGGCGCCCGCGCTCGGCTGCTACGGCATCCAGCGCATCCACGCGCTGCGCAACGTGATGATCCTGGCCGGGTCGGGCGTCGGCGGCGGGTCGCTGGTGTACGCGAACACCCTGTACCGGCCGCTCAAGCCGTTCTACAACGACCGGCAGTGGGCGCACATCACGGACTGGGAGTCCGAGCTGGCCCCGTTCTACGACCAGGCCAGCCGGATGCTCGGCGTCGTGGAGAACCCGACCACCACGCCGTCCGACGAGGTCATGAAGACCGTCGCCGAACGCATGGGCGTGGCCGACTCCTACCACCCGACCCCGGTCGGCGTGTTCTTCGGCGAGCCGGGCAAGCCCGCCGACGACCCGTACTTCGGCGGTGCCGGACCGGCCCGCACGGGCTGCACCGAGTGCGGCGAGTGCATGACCGGCTGCCGGGTCGGCGCGAAGAACACCCTGGTCAAGAACTACCTGTACCTGGCCGAGCGCAACGGCGCCGAGGTCCTGCCGCTGACCACCGTGACCGGCCTGCGCCAGGCCCCGGACGGCACGTGGTCGGTCGACACCCGCCGCACCGGCGGCAAGCTGCGCCGGGGTCGCCGCACGATCACCGCGGGCCAGGTCGTGCTGGCCGCGGGCACGTGGGGCACCCAGCAGCTGCTGCACCGGATGCGCGACGAGGGCGCGCTGCCCGGCCTGTCGTCCAGGTTGGGCGAACTGACCCGCACCAACTCCGAGGCGATCATCGGCGCGGGCCGCTTCACCGTGGACGAGGACCGCAACTTCAGCCAGGGCGTGGCCATCACGTCGTCCATCCACCCCGACGAGCAGACCCACATCGAGCCGGTCCGGTACGGCAAGGGCAGCAACGCGATGGGCCTGCTCCAGACCCTGGCCACGGACGGCGCCAAGTCCACGCCGAGGCTGCTGCAGTTCTTCCTCCAGGCGGTGCGGCACCCGGTCCGGTTGGCGCGGCTGCTGTCGGTGCACCGGTGGAGCGAGCGGACCGTGATCCTGCTGGTGATGCAGAGCCTGGACAACTCGATCACCACGTACACGAAGAAGGGTCTGATCCGCCGGAAGCTCACCTCCAAGCAGGGCCACGGCGAACCGAACCCGGCCTTCATCCCCGCCGGCCACCGCGCGAACGTCCTGGCGGCGGAAACCATCGACGGCGTGGCCGGCGGCACGTGGGGCGAGCTGTTCAACATCCCCCTGACCGCGCACTTCATCGGCGGCTGCCCGATCGGCTCGGACGCGGAGTCGGGCGTGATCGACCCGTACCACCGGGTGTACGGGTACCCGGGCCTGTCGGTGGTCGACGGGTCGGCGATCTCGGCGAACCTGGGCGTGAACCCGTCCCTGACCATCACGGCCCAGGCGGAACGGGCGTTCTCCCTGTGGCCGAACAAGGGCGAGCCCGACCAGCGCCCGGCCCAGGGCGAGTCCTACCGCCGCGTCCCGGCGGTCACCCCGGTCAAGCCCGCCGTGCCCGCTGATGCTCCCGGGGCGCTGCGGCTCCCGATCGTGGAGGTTCGCACGAAGGCCTGACGGTCAGACCCGCTCCCACGGGTCGTCGTCGCCGATCCGATCGGAGCCGAAGGACTCGTCGGCTTCCCGCACCAGGTCGCCGTGGTCGACCCCGGGCAGCTCGCGGTGTCGTTCGACCAGTTCTTCGGCGGTCCGGCGCGGCACCTCGCGACCGTAGCGCACCCGCGCCGAGCGGCTTGTCGTGCGCGGCACGTCAAAGGTGATCGCCGCGCGTCCCCGGCTGGTCGCCCTATGGTGGGTGGTGTGGCAGCGAAGCCGTTTGCGTCCAGTGCCGATCTCGCGCCCAAGGACGAGGAGCTCGTCCAGCTCGCCGACGGCGTCTACGCCCTCACCGCCGAAGGCGACCCGAACGTCGGCGCGATCGAGGGCGAGGACTTCCTGGTCTGCGTCGAAGCCAGGGCCACGCCCGTGGCCGCCCGCCGCTGGCTGGACCGGCTCCGCGAGCACACCGACAAGCCCGTCCGCTACCTGGTCCTCAGCCACTACCACGCCGTCCGGACGCTGGGCGCGAGCGCGTTCGACGCCCGCGAGATCGTCGCCCACGAGAACACCCGCGCCCTGATCGCCGAACGCGGCAAGCAGGACTGGGACAGCGAGTACGCCCGCATGCCCCGCCTGTTCGAAGACCCCGCGTCCATCCCCGGCCTGACCTGGCCGACCCTGACCTTCTCCGACCGCCTCACCATCCCCCTCGGCGGCGACCGCGGCGACCTCGAACTGCGCTACTCCGGGCGCGGGCACACGGCGGGCGACATCGTGGCGTGGCTGCCGCAGCAGCGCATCCTGTTCGCCGGCGACCTGGTGGAGAGCCGGGCCGCGCTCTACACCGGTGACGCGTTCCACGACGAGTGGGCGACCACGACCCTCGACGCCATCGCCGCCCTCGGTGCCGAGCAGTTGGTCGGCGGGCGGGGCGCGGTGGCGCGGGACCGGGGTCAGGTGGACGCGGCGATCGCCCAGTCCCGGCACTTCCTGGACGAGCTGCGCCGCACGGTCGGCACCGTCCACCGCTCCGGCGGCACCGTGAAGGAGGCGTTCCGGGCCGCGCACGAAGCCCTCGAACCGCGCTACGGCCGGTGGCCGATCTTCGAGCACTGCCTGCCGTTCGACGTCCAGCGGTACTGGGACGAGTGCGACGGCGTCGACTGGCCGCGGATCTGGACCGCCGAACGCGACCAAGAGGTGTGGGCGGCCCTGCGGTGAAGCCGGTCGTCGGTGCCGCGGGGAAGCCCGTCCTGGTCGTCGGCGCGGGACCGGTCGGCATGACGGCGGCTCTCCTGCTGGCCCGCGCGGGCGTGCCGACGACGGTCCTGGAGGCCGCCGACCACCGCACCGCGGTCGGCAGCCGGTCGATCTGCGTGCAGCACGACGTCCTGCACATCCTTGAACGGGTCGGTGCGGGCAAGGCCGTCGCCGACGCGGGCGTCACCTGGTACCGGGGCCGGACGTTCTTCCGCGAACGCGAGGTGCTGACCCTCGAACTACCCCGCCGACCCGGCTTCCCGCCGTTCGTGAACACCCCGCAGACCGAGGTCGAGCGCATCCTCGAAGCGCGGGTACGGCTTTCTCCGCTCATCGATCTCCACTACGGCCAACGGGTCACCGCCCTGGACCAAGACTCCGACGGTGTCACGGT
Organism: Saccharothrix variisporea; assembly: GCF_003634995.1. Taxonomy (GTDB): domain Bacteria; phylum Actinomycetota; class Actinomycetes; order Mycobacteriales; family Pseudonocardiaceae; genus Actinosynnema; species Actinosynnema variisporeum. The sequence goes on from NZ_RBXR01000001.1 coordinate 5,939,044, forward strand.
GTCCACAGTGGACGGACGTTTCGAGGGCACCCACTGCATCGCCGCAGACGGCGTGAAGTCGACTATCCGCGACCTCCTGGGCGTCACCTTCGAGGGCCACTCCTTCGAGGACCTGTTCGTCATCGCGGACATCCGCGTCGACCTCGGGCACGCCGAACCCGAGCGCCTGTTCCACTTCGACCCGCCGTGGAACCCGGGCCGCCAGGTGCTGCTGCACCCGCAACCCGACGGCGTGTACCGGATCGACTGGCAGGTGCCGGAAGGCTTCCACCTCACCGACGAGCACATCCGACGCATCACCGGCGACCGGCCGTACGAGGTGCTGTGGCGGTCGACCTACCGCTTCCACCAGCGCCGCGCCGACCGTTTCCGCGTCGGCCGAGTCCTGCTGGCCGGCGACGCCGCCCACGTGATGAGCCCGTTCGGCGCCCGCGGCCTCAACTCCGGCATCTGCGACGCCGACAACGCCGCGTGGAAGGTGGCCGTGGACCGCGCAGGCGAGGCCGGCCCTCTGCTGCTGCCGTCGTACGAGCTCGAACGGGCTGCGGCAGCGGACGAGAACCTGCGCGTCACCGGCGCCACCATGCGCTTCCTGGTGCCGAGCACGGAGGAGGAACGCCGCCACCGCCTGGCCGCCCTGGAACGCGGCAACAGCGCCCACATCGACTCGGGCAAGCTGTTCCAGCCCTTCCCGTACCGCAACTCCCCGCTGACGACCGCGGGTTGCACCGGCGACCTGGCTCCCGACAGCAGCCGCTACGGCCCGGACTTCACGGTCGAGAACGACACCCTGATCCGCCCAGACGGCCACTACGCCGCCCACGCCCACCACCCGACCGACCTGGCGGCAGCCCTTCACCGCGCGAAAGGTTTTACTTCAGTGAACTAAAATTTTCCCTCTCGTTGAGCGCCATGCCCCAAAACCAACGGGCCACGGCCCGCACCCGCCACCGCCCGCACCCGCCACCCGGACCGCCGCCCGCCAACGCCCGCCGACCGCACCCGGCGACCGCACCCGCCGACCGCACCCACGGCCAGCACCAGCTCACCGCGAGCGCCCGCCGCCCGCGAGGCGTTCCCCGCCCGCCGCCCGATCCACGACCGCCCGGCCCGGGAACGCCTCGCCGCAAACGCTCACCCCCCGCGCGCTCTCACCCCCGCGCGCCCTCGCCCCCGCGCACCCTCACCCCCGCAGACCCCACCCGCGAACCGGCTCACCGCCGCCGGACGGTCAGCGTGAAGCCGTCCGGTTTGAGGGTCAGCATCTCGACCACCCGCAGCCGGTAGTCCGGGTCCGGCACCAGCTCGTACCGCCGCAGCACCGTCCCCAGTGCCAAAGTCGCCTCGTGCAGCGCGAACTGCCGTCCGATGCACGCCCGCTCCCCGGTCCCGAACGGCTTGTACACGTGCCCCGGCCGGGCCTTCACCTGCGCAGGCTCGAAACGGTCCGGGTCGAACCGCTCCGGCTCCGGCCACACGCTCGGGTCCCGGTGCACCAGCGGCAGCAGCACGAGGGCCCACTGCCCGGCCTTCATCGGGTACCGCTCGCCCAGCACGGTGTCCGCCTTGGCCTCCCTCGCGTACCCCGGCGCGGTCGGCCACAGGCGCAGGGCCTCGTCCAGGACGCGGCGCACGTACCGCAGCTTGGTCACCTGCTCGAACGCGGGCACCTCCGCGTCGCCCCACACCGCGTCGACCTCCGCCCGCGCCTTCTCCGCCACCGCCGGGTTGCGGGACAGGTAGTGCAGCGCGAACGACAGTGCACCGGACGTCGTCTCGTGGCCCGCGATGAGGAACGTGATCACCTGGTTGCGGACGTTCACCTCGTCCAGCTCGCCCGACGCCAGCATGAGGTCCAGCAGGTCGGGGCGGTCGGCGGAACCGGAGTCGACGCGGGCCCGGATCACCTCGTCCACCACCTCGGCCAGGTACGCCACGTTCGCCCGGTACCGCTCCTCGGCGGCCCGCCCGAACAGCTTGGCGGCCAGCGGGAGCTGGAAGCCCTTGCGCTGGGCGTGTCGCAGCGACCCGATCATGGCCCGGACGAACGGGTGCGCCCGCTCGCGCCGGAAGGAGTCGAACGGGAAGCCGAACCCGACCCGGCCGATGGTCTCCAGGGTCAGGTTCGTCATGTCCGCCGACACGTCCACCACGCCGCCCCGGTCCCACTTGCCGACCAGTTCGCCGACCACGTCCACCATCGCCGGGTGGTAGGCCCGCATGGCGCTCTGGGTGAACGCCGGCACCAGGACCTCGTGCGCGGCCTTCCAGTTGGGTTCCTCGTTGTACGCGGTGAACAGCCCGTCCCCGCCGATGGTCCGCAGTTCCTCCACGCCCAGGGCGACGTGCTTGGCGAACCGCTTCTCGTCGGACAGCTCCGCGGCCAGACCGGCCCCGCCGACGAAGACGATCTCGCGGTCCAGGAAGCGGCGGGTGAAGATCGGGCCCAGGTCGCGGCCCAGTCGCATGGTGTCCTGCACGGGGGTCCGCCGGGACGTGCCGATCACGTCGCCCACCAGCGGCACCCGCCAGCGCGGGTGCGGGATGGCCGAGGTGTCCATCACCGGGGCGGCCATCAGCGCCGCACCCCGTCCGTCGCCGCGAGGGCGGCCATCAGTGCCGCACTCCCGTCCACGACCACCGGCGCGGCCATCAGCGCTTCGCCTTGTTCGACTCGGCCATCTCCGCCATGAGGTCGTCCGAGCGGGACCGCCGCAGGAAGGCCTCCACGAAGCCGGGGAACGCGCTGCCGAGCGTGCTCACCACCCGCAGTTCGACCGGCGCCACGGTGATCTCGGCCCGGTTCTTCTCGACCGCCTCGACCACGGCGTCGGCGACCTGCCGGGGCGACACCGTCCGCATCCCCGCCGGCGGCTTGGCCCCGGTGTCGGCGAACATCCCCGCGTCCCGGACCATCCCGGGCTGCACCACCGACACGCCGACGCCCGTGCCCGCCAGGTCCTGCCGAACCCCCAGCGCGAAGCCGCGCAGCCCGAACTTGGTGGCGTTGTAGAGCGAGGCGAACGGCATGGACACCTTGCCCGCCACCGACCCGATGAGCACGACGTGCCCCCGCCGCCGCTCGACCATGCCGGGCAGCAGCGCGTGCGTGAGGGCGATCGGCGCGTCGAGGTTCACGCTCAACGCCCGCCGCACCTCGTCGGTGCTGAAGTCGGTGAGCTTGCCGCTGGCGGGCAGTGCGGCGTTCGCGACCAGCACGTCCACCTCGCCGACCTCCTCGACCAGCTTCCGCACCCCGGCCCCGTCGGCGAGGTCCGCCACCAGCGCCCGGCCCCCGACCTCGGCGGCCAGGGCCTTCAACTCGGCTTCCTTGCGGCCCGTCAGCACGAGCTTCGCCCCTCGCGCGGCCAGTCCACGCGCGATGGCGTGCCCCAAGCCGCCGGTCGCACCGGTCACCAGCACCGTGCTTGATTCGACGTGCATCCGCAGGCCTCCCCGTCCGATACTGTTCGTTCGAACGAACAGTATCGGAAAAAGCACGCGGCGACGACCGTCGAGCCTCGCCGGTGCGGGAAGATGGGGTCATGACCAGACCCGCCGAGACCCGGCAGCGGATCATCAGTGCGGTGCTGCGGATCATCGGCGACGACGGCGTGGCGGGCGTCACCAACCGCCGCATCGCCCAGGAGGCCGGCGTGTCCCTGGGCTCGGTGACCTACCACTTCGCCACCCAGCAGGACCTGCTGCGCGAAAGCCTGCTGACCTTCGTCACCGGCGAGACCCGGCACTTCGGCGAACTGGCGCAGCAGCAGACCAACGGCGAGTGCGTGAGCCTGGAGCAGGTCGTCGAGCTGGTCGGCAAGATCGCCAGCACCATCCCGGACAACAGCGAGCGCATCGCGCCCTACGAGCTGTACCTGCACGCCGGCCGGGACCCGGAGCTCCAGGACTCGGCCGCCGAGTGCTTCGCCGCCTACGACAAGCTGGCGGCGACCGTGCTGACGGGCTTGGGCGTGCCGAACGCCGAGAAGGTCGCGGGCGCGGTCGTCGGGCTGGTGATGGGGATGAAGCTGCGCGCGCTGGCCACGGGCTCCGGGACGGACAGCCTGGTCGACGCCCTGCTCATGCTGGCCAAGGGCGCCGGCGTCCAGGACTGACCGGCCCGGGGTCCCGCGGTGGTCAGAGGCTGATGCCGGTGAGGACCATGGTGCGTTCCTCGGTGAAGTCCTCCATCGCCGACCGCACCCCCTCCCGCCCGGTGCCCGACCCCTTCACCCCGCCGTAAGGCATCTGGTCGGCCCGGTACGACGGCACGTCCCCGATGATCACGCCGCCGACCTCCAGCTCCGCCGCCGCCTCGAACGCGACCCTGACGTCCCGCGTGAACACGCCCGCCTGCAACCCGTACTCGGTCGCGTTGGCCTGCTCGAACGCCTCCTCCACCGACGACACCATGGACACCGCCAGCACGGGCCCGAACACCTCCTGGTGCCACAGCCGCGCGTCCGCCGGCACGTCCGTGAGCACCGCCGGCTCGATGGACGTTCCCCGCCGACCGCCGCCGACGTGCAGGGTCGCCCCGCCGGAGACCGCCTCCGCCACCCACTCCTCGACCCGGCGCGCGTTGTCCTCGTCGATCAGGGGGCCGACCTCGACCTCCGGGTCGTGCGGGTCGCCGGTCTTCAGCCCACGCACCTTCTCGACCAGCAGCGGCACGAACTCCTCCGCCACGGCCCGGTGCACCAGGACCCGCTGGACGGCGATGCACGACTGCCCGGCCTGGTAGTTGCCGAAGGTCGCGATGCGGGAGGCCGCCCAGTCCAGGTCCGCCCAGTCCGGGAACACGATGGCGGCGCTGTTCGACCCCAGCTCCATCAGCACGTGCTTGCGGGGCGCGCTGTCGGTCAGGGACCAGCCCACCGACGTCGAGCCGGTGAACGAGATCACCGGCAGCCGCTCGTCGGTGACCAGCGTCTTCATGTCCGCGCCGCGCACCGGCAGCACGGAGAACGCGCCCTCGGGCAGGTCCGCCTCGGCCAGGATCTCGCCCAGCAGCAACGCGGACAGCGGGGTCGCGGAGGCGGGCTTCACGATCACGGGAGCGCCCACGGCCAGGGCCGGGGCGACCTTGTGGGCGACCAGGTTGAGCGGGAAGTTGAACGGGGCCACCGCCAGCACCGGACCGCGCGGCACGCGCCGGACCACGGCCAGGCGGCCCTCGCCGTTGGCGTCGGTGTCCAGGCGTTGGAGGTCGCCGGTGAACCGGCGGGCTTCCTCGGCCGCGAACCGGAACGTGTTGACCGCCCGCTGGACCTCGATGTTCGCCCACTTGAGCGGCTTGCCGTTCTCGGCGGTGATGGTCTCGGCGATCTCCTCGGCCCGCTCGGCCAGGGTCTGCGAGACGTGCAGCAGGGCTTTGGCGCGCACGTGCGCGGGGGTGCGGCGGAACTCCCTGCTCACGGCCGCCGCCGCGGCCACCGCACGTTCCACCTGGTCGGGGCCGGGTACGGCGACCGACGCGACCTCCGTGCCGTCGTAGGGGTGGCTGACGGTGATGGCCCCCGTGCCCTGCTCCGGGCGTCCGGCGATCCAGCAGGGCCGGGGCTGCGGGGTGAACGCGTCCATGAGGCACAACCTAGGCCGTTCTGAGCATCCGGTGCAGGTCTGAGACGATGTCAGCCGTGTCCGATACCAGCAGCCGCCCCGTCTTGGTCGTCGACTTCGGCGCGCAGTACGCGCAGCTGATCGCCCGTCGCGTGCGCGAAGCACAGGTGTACTCCGAGGTCGTGCCGCACACCGCGAGCGTGGCCGAGCTGCTGGAGAAGGACCCGGCGGCGATCGTGCTCTCCGGCGGTCCGTCCAGCGTCTACGAGCCGGGCGCGCCGCAGGTGGACCCGAAGCTGTTCGAGGTGGGCGTGCCGGTGTTCGGCATCTGCTACGGCTTCCAGGCCATGGCGGGCGCGCTGGGCGGCACCGTCGAGCACACCGGCACCCGCGAGTACGGGCGCACCGAGCTGGACGTCCAGGCGAACGGCGGCCTGCTGCACGAGGAGCTGCCCGGCAGCCACCCGGTGTGGATGAGCCACGGCGACTGCGTCACCCAGGCCCCCGAGGGCTTCACCGTGACCGCGTCCAGCGACGGTGCCCCGGTGGCCGCGTTCGAGGACCGGGAGCGCAAGTTCGCGGGCGTGCAGTACCACCCGGAAGTGGGGCACTCGCCGCACGGCCAGGAGGTGCTGCGGCGGTTCCTGCACGAGATCGCGGGCATCCGGCCGCAGTGGACGACGTCGTCGATCGTGGACGAGCAGGTGGCGCGCATCCGCGAGCAGATCGGCGACGGCAAGGCGATCTGCGGCCTGTCCGGCGGCGTGGACTCCGCCGTCGCCGCGGCGCTGGTGCAGCGGGCCATCGGTGACCGGCTGACCTGCGTGTTCGTCGACCACGGCCTGCTGCGGGCCGGTGAGCGGGCGCAGGTGGAGCGGGACTACGTGGCCGCCACCGGCGTGAACCTGGTCACCGTGGACGCGCGCGACCGGTTCCTGGGCGCGCTGAAGGGCGTCACGGACCCGGAGGAGAAGCGCAAGATCATCGGCCGCGAGTTCATCCGCGTGTTCGAGCAGGCCGAGCGGGACCTGAAGGCCGAGGGGGACTACCGGTTCCTCGTGCAGGGCACCCTGTACCCGGACGTGGTCGAGTCCGGCGGCGGCGCGGGCACCGCGAACATCAAGAGCCACCACAACGTCGGCGGCCTGCCCGACGACCTCCAGTTCACCCTGGTCGAGCCGCTGCGCGCGCTGTTCAAGGACGAGGTGCGCCGGGTCGGCACGGAGCTGGGCCTGCCGGAGACCATCGTGCAGCGGCAGCCGTTCCCCGGCCCGGGGCTGGGCATCCGGATCATCGGCGAGGTGACCGGCGAGCGCCTGGACATCCTGCGCAAGGCCGACGCGATCGCCCGCGAGGAGCTGACCTCGGCCGGCCTGGACCGCACGATCTGGCAGTGCCCGGTCGTGCTGTTGGCCGACGTGCGCAGCGTCGGCGTGCAGGGCGACGGCCGGACCTACGGCCACCCGGTGGTGCTGCGGCCGGTGTCCTCCGAGGACGCGATGACCGCCGACTGGACCCGCCTGCCCTACGACGTGCTGGAACGCATCTCGACCCGGATCACCAACGAGGTGGCGGAGGTCAACCGGGTCGTGCTCGACGTGACGAGCAAGCCGCCGGGCACCATCGAGTGGGAGTGATCCCACGGACGTGAGAAGGGGCCGCTCCTCGTCGTGAGGAGCGGCCCCTGCTCGTTTCCGGCTTCAGCGGCGGCGGGCTCGTCGCGGGCTTTCCAGCGCCCGGCGGGCTCGTTCCGGGCGTCAGCGACGCCGGGCGGAACTCGCGAGCAACCCCAGGCCGATCACCATCGCGCCGCCCGCCAACGCCCAGCGCAGGTCCAGGAAGTCCGGCCACGCCGCCCCGTCGGACAGCATGTAGGCGGCGGCGACCAGGGCCGCGACCCCGAACACCAGACCCACGACGTCGAACCCGCGCTTTTCTTGCAGTTCCTGGTCAGCCACGGCTCACCACCACCTCTCCCATGCCGGCCCGGAGGTCGAGCTCGATCTTCAGCCCGCCCTCGCCGTCGGGCCCGTTGTCCCTGACCCGCTCGTCGGGCCCCTTGCCGTCCGACCTCTTGTCCAGGCAGTCCACCGAGCCGAAGTCGGCGCGGCAGGTCGCCACCACGTCCGCGTTCGGCGGCACGATGACCCGCGCCTCGCCCAGCCCCACCTCGACCTTCGTGCGCACCGCGCCCGACGAGGGCAGCCCGGTCAGGTCCAGGTCGACCGTGCCGGCGTTCGTGTCGTACTGCTCCCGCACGTCCGCGATGGAAGTCGGCCGCTGCGACACGTCGCCGTACCGGTCGGAGTCGCCCCAGTCGTTGAAGCTCACGGTGGTCATCACGACCCCGGCCACGCTCAGCGGCACGACCAGCGCGATCAGGCCCTTGCCGCCGCCGCGGAACGCGCCGACCACCATGCCGAGCCCCAGCGTCGCCACGACCAGGCCGATCACGTGCGGCGCGGTGAACCAGTCGCTGTACCCCGACGCCACGACCGCCCCGGCCAACACGACCAGCGCCAACCCGAACGTCGCACCGGCCACGCGGGACTTGCGCCGCCGCGGGCGGGTCGGGACGACCGGCACCGGCGGGGTCGTCGGGGTCGGCTCGGGCAGGTCCCACGCGAACGGCGCGGCGCCCAGCGGGTCCCAGGCGGGCGGGGTCACGCGGGTGGTCGGGGCGTCTGCGGTGTCCACGGGGCTCACCTCGGGGCTCGGGGCGGGACGGTTCAGCGCGCCGCGGCCGCGGTGCAGCGCGTAGATGGCGCCGACGGACAGCAGGAGCCCGCCGACCATGGTGAAGCCGCCGTCCACGAACAGGCCGGACGCCGGCAGCACGGCCAGGCCCAGCAGCACGGTCAGTGGCGCGGGGGTCGCGCTGCGGCCCCGGCCGACCAGCGACTCCGCGGCCGACACCTCGTCGTCCTCCTGGGGCAGGAACAGCCAGCCCAGCAGGTAGACCAGCACCCCGGCGCCGTTGCACAGCGCCATGGCCACGAACGCCACCCGGACGATCACCGGGTCGATCTGGTACCGCTCGGCGATACCGGCGGCGACGCCGGCGATCTTGCGTCCGGCGTGCGGCCGCCTGGGCCTGCTGACCCAGAAGTCCTTCAGCGTCTCTTCGACGCCGGCTGCGCTCAGGTTCCCGCTCACGATGACGAGCATCGCCGTCGACGGGCACCATGCACATCGGGGACCCACCCTGAAAACGGCATCGGGTGGAACCCTGATGAATCCGAACACCGCTCGTGTGACGATCGGTGGTGTGACCTCGCAGGTGGTGGAGACCGTGGACAGGCAACCGGCCGCGGCCAGGCAGACCCGCTACCCGGAACCCGTGCGCCGCAGGCGTGGCGGCCGGGTCGTGGCGGGCGTGGCCGGGGGCGTGGCCGACCACCTCGGCGTGGACGTGTTCTGGGTGCGCGCGGTGTTCGCGGCGCTGACCGCGCTCAACGGCGTCGGCATCGTCGCGTACGGCTTGCTGTGGCTGTTCGTGCCGCAGCGCGACGCCGCCGAGCCGGAGCGGGCCTCGGGGTCCTCCAAGGAGCGCCAGCAGGCGCTGGGCCTGGTCGCCCTGGGCATCGGCGCCGCCGTGTTCAGCGGGTTGCTGGCGGGCCCGGTCAGCGGCTGGATCGTCGGACCGCTCGCGGTGGCCCTGGTCGGCGCGGCCGTGGTGTGGCGGGAGGCCGACGAGGCGCAGCGGCGGCGTTGGCGCGACGGTGCGAAGTCCGGCCTGCTGGGCAGCGGACGGTCGGCGCTGTGGCGCATCCTCGCGGGTGTCGCGCTGGTCGCCATCGGCATCGGCGTGCTGCTGGTCAACAGCTACGGCATCGACCAGCTCCGCTTCGCGCTGCTGGCCGTGGTCGCGACCCTGGGCGGCGTGGCGGTGCTCACGGTGCCGCTGTGGATCAAGCTCATCAACGACCTGGGCGAGGAGCGCCGGGTCCGCATCCGGACCGAGGAACGCGCCGAGATCGCCGCCCACCTGCACGACTCCGTGCTGCAAACGCTTGCGCTGATCCAGAAGCAGTCCGAGAACCCGCGCGAGGTCAAGCGCCTGGCCCGGGGCCAGGAACGGCAGTTGCGCGAGTGGCTCTACGGCCGCAACGTCGAGGACAACAACCAGCCCACCACCCTGTCCGCCGCGATCGCCAAGGCGTCGGGCGAGGTGGAGGACCACTTCGCGCTGACCGTCCAGCAGGTCGTCGTCGGCGACTGCGAGCTGGACCCGAACCTGCTGGCCCTCGTCCAGGCGGCCCGCGAGGCGATGGTCAACGCGGCCAAGCACGCGGGCGTCGCCGAGATCAGCGTCTACGGTGAAGTAGAACCCGAACGGGTGACAGTCTTCGTGCGCGACCGCGGCAAGGGCTTCGACCCGGACACCGTTCCCGAGGACCGGCATGGCCTCGCGGACTCGATCCGGGGGAGGATGGACCGGCACGGCGGCGAAGTCCGGCTGCGCACCACCCCCGGCGAGGGGACGGAAGTGCAGCTGTACATGCCGCTGCACATGCCGAGGTCCGGGAACGGTTCGGGGAAGATCGGTTCGGGGAAGTAGGAGGGGTGCGGACGTGACAGGCCGGGAAACGCCGGTGCGGGTCTTCCTCGTGGACGACCACGCGCTGTTCCGCGCCGGGGTGCGCGCCGAACTGGACTCGATCACCGACGAGGTCGACGTCGTGGGCGAGGCGGGCTCCGTCGCCGAGGCGGTGGTGGGCATCAACCACGTGCGGCCGGACGTGGTGCTCTTGGACGTGCACATGCCCGACGGCGGCGGCGCGGAGGTGCTGAGGCAGGTCAGGACTTCCCTGCCCGAGGTGGTCTTCCTGGCGCTGTCGGTGTCGGACGCGGCGGAGGACGTCATCGCCGTGATCCGGGCCGGTGCCCGGGGTTACGTGACCAAGACGATCTCCAGCCAGGAGTTGGTCCGCGCGGTGGTGCGGGTCTCGGAGGGCGATGCGGTGTTCAGCCCCCGATTGGCGGGCTTCGTGCTGGACGCGTTCGCCGACCGGCCGGGGGCGGCGCCGATCAGCGACCCGGAGCTGGACTTGTTGACGCCCCGGGAACGGGACGTGCTGCGGTTGTTGGCGCGCGGGTACGCGTACAAGGAAATCGCGTCGGAGCTGTTCATCTCGGTGAAGACGGTGGAGACGCATGTGTCCAGCGTGCTCCGCAAGACCCAGCTGTCGAACCGGTACGAGCTTTCGCGGTGGGCTTCCGACCGTCGGCTGGTTTAGCGCAAGCGGTTCGAGAGGGCGCGCCGGCGTGCTCGTAAGATCAAGAGCGAAAGCCAAAAGCGAAAAGCGGACGCTCGCCGCTGGGCAGGCCCCCGGGGGTGGAAGGGCGTCGGTTTCTTTCCCCGTCCGGCCTGCCGGAGGCAACCACACTTGGCCCGTTTGAGCAACCGGAAAAGCTGGTTGCACAAACGGGCCAAGCGCGGTTGGGCTGCGCCCAGGCCGGACGGGGAAAGAAACCGAGGCCCTTCCTGTGGGCTCTGTAGCCCGCACTCGCGCTTCGCGCGCGCGGGGTTAGGCGATTCGTTCGGACGCGACGATTTCTAGGTGGCCGTCGATCGTGTGCAGGCGCAACTGGTACGTCTCCGCGGTTTCCGCGCCGTCCTGCACGAAGGTGAGCTGCACCTCTGCCGTGAAGTGTTCGCCGTCCTTGTTGACGAAGACGTCCCCCACCCGCACGGTGTCGTACTGGCTCCAGAAGCGCGTGTACTCCGTCATGATCGGGCGGAAGTCCGGGGACAGGTTCTCCCATGCCGCGAGCGGGTCGTTGGTGACCAGGGCGTAGTGGTCGCGGACGAAGTCCTCCACGTCCGACTCGCTGAACGCCGGGGCGGCGAGTTGGGCGTCGGTCTGCGCCGGTGGGGAGGTTGCCGTGGGGCTGGTCAGGGAGGCCGCGGCGATGGCGCCGGCGGCCAGGACCAGGATCGTGGCGGCGATGGCGGGGGCCATCCAGCCTGGGCGGGGGCGGTCCGCCGGGGGGTTGGCCAGCAGGTCCACGGTGTCGGACGCGGAGGGGCGTTCGGCGGGGTCCACGGCCAGCAGCCTGGTCAGCACGCCGGACAGCTTGCCGGGGGTCGGTGGGGTGATGTCGCCGTTGGCCGCCTTGTAGAGCAGGCCGAGGCTGTTGTCGCTCGAACCGTACGGTGGTCGGCCCTCGGAGGCCGCGTACAGGGTCGCGCCGAGGGAGAAGACGTCCGCGGCTGTCCCGGGCTGGTCGCCGCGCGCCACCTCGGGGGCCAGGTACGCGGGGGTGCCGGTGATCATGCCGCTGTCGGTGAGGGTGCCGTCGTTGGCGGCGCGGGAGATGCCGAAGTCGGTCAGCTTCACCACGCCGTCGTGGCCGATGAGGACGTTGGACGGTTTCACGTCGCGGTGGACGATGCCCGCCGCGTGCGCCGCTGCCAGGGCCGAGGCCACGTGGCCGCCGATGCGGGCGGTCTCCGCGTGGTCCAGGGGGCCGTGGTCGGCCAGCAGTTCGGCCAGGCTGCGCGCGGGGACGTACTCCATGACCAGCCACGGCCGGTCGTCCTCCACCACCACGTCGAACACCGCGACGGCGTTCGGGTGGTGCAGCCGGGCCGCGTTGCGGGCCTCGCGCAGCGCCCTCGCGCCGGCCACCCGAGCCTCGTCGGGGCTCAGGTCGGGCCAGCGGAGCTGCTTGACGGCCACCTCGCGGTCCAGCAGCGCGTCGTGCGCCCGCCAGACGACGCCCATGGCGCCGCTGCCGACCCGCTCGGCCAGCGCGTACCGGCCGCCGACCGTCGACCCGGACTTGTGCACGGGAGGAGGGTAGCGACCGGTCTTCAGTTCGTGGAGACGAGCTTGGCCAGTTCGCGGTCGAAGTCGATCCACAGGTCCTCCTCGCCGGGCTGGACCACGTCGTAGGTGAGGTCCAGGAACTCGGCGATGTCCTCGGCCTGGGCGGACAGGATCGCGAACCCGGTCGGCGCGTTCAGCTCCAGCAGGACCCGCTCCGGGTCGTCGGCGGCCGGGCGGACCAGGATGTCGCCCTCGCCCGACGCGGTCAGCAGGCCGTCGGCCAGCAGGTCGCGGGCGAAGATCCACTCGACCTTGCCCTGTCCGGTGTGGAACAGGACGGCGACCGCGTACGGGTCCTCCGGTTCGTAGTGCAGTTCGGCTTCCACCGGGGCCGGCGCGACGCCGGGGACCAGCAGGTGGAACGTCGTCGTGGTGGTGATGCTCTCGGCGCTCATGTCCTTGGGGTTCCCTTCTGGCGTTCGACCCTCTCAGGAGAGGAGACGTCCGGGAAGGTGAATCAGGACGCGGTTCGCGTGAACACCACGCGATCGGGGGAGACCTGCGTCTCAGGTCCACCCGTTTGCCCACATCGCCCGTCTCAACTGGCCGTACCAGCGAGTAACCGAGCGTTATAGCGGATCACTTGAGCGTAGTCACGGGCTCCGGTTCGGCGGGGACGATCGCCGTCGCGGGCTGCTTGCGGGTCAGTCCGACACCCACCAGCACCACGACCATGCCGAGCACGACCCGGACGTTGATCCCCTCGCCGAGGAACGCCGCGCCGAGCAGCACCGACACGACCGGCAGCAGGTAGCCGACCGTCGTGGCGTTCGTGGGGCCCTCGTCCTCCACGATCCGGTAGTTGATGATGAACGCGAGCCCGGTGCCGAACACGCCCAGGATCGCCACCGCGCCGACCGCCTGCCACGACAGGTGCGGCTCCTGGAGCCCGCCGACCGGCACCACCAGCGCGGTCAGGCCACTGGCCAGCACCAGCTGCGTGGCGGAGATCTGCATGGACGACAGCCCGGTCCCGGACACCGTCCGGCCGACGTAGGTGTAAGCCACCGCGTAGGAGGCCGCCGCCGCGAGGCACGCCAGCGCGCCCCAGCTCGCCAGCCCGGCCTTCTCCCACGGCGCGAAGATCAGCAGCGTGCCCGCGAAGCCCAGCACGAGCCCGACCAGCCGGGCCGCGTTGCGCTGCTTCTCGAAGCCGAACGACAGGCCGATGGCCAGCGCCCACAGCGGGGTGGTGGCGTTGAGCACGCCCGCGACACCGGAGTCCACGGTCTTCTCGCCCACCGCGAACAGCACGAACGGCACGACGTTGCCGAACACGGCCGCGACCGCGAGGTGCCCCCACACGGCCCGCGTGCGCGGCAGCCGCTGACCGCCCGCGTAGAGCAGGCCGGCGACGACGACCGCGCCCAGCACGGTCCGCCCGAGGGCGATCTGGACCGGGGACAACCCGGTGAGCGCGATCTTGATCCAGAGGAAGCTGGAGCCCCAGAAGAGCGCGAGGACACCCATCCTGACCAGCGTGCCGGGCTTGTTCACCGGGACATCGTGCGCCTTGCGAAGCATCAGGACAAGTGAATAGAACTGCACGACCTTTAAGGAGAGCTATACGCTGGGGTCATGCTGGACGTGCGACGCATGCAGGTGCTCCGCGCCGTGGTGACCACCGGGTCCATCACGGCCGCCGCGGTCAACCTCGGCTACACCCCCTCGGCGATCTCCCAGCAGGTCGCGGCCCTGGAGAAGCAGGCCGGCCTGCCGCTGCTGGACCGCGTCGGCCGGGGCGTCCGCCCCACCCCCGCGGGCCGGATGCTGACCGAGCACGCGGCTCACATCACCGACCGCCTGGTGGAGGCCGAGGCGGCCCTCGCCGACCTGCGCGCCGGGCGCACCGGGCGGCTGCGGGTCCGCTACTTCGCCACCGCCGGCGCGGCCCTCGTGCCCCCGGCCGTGGCCGCGTTCAAGGAGCGGCACGCCGACGTGCAGCTCGACCTCAAGCTGACCGAGCCCGACGACCCGATGCTGGAGATCGCGGCCGGCCGCGCGGACGTGGCGCTGACCGTCTTCCCCCGCGTCGCCGAACCACCGCGCGGCGTCCGGTTCGAGCACCTGCTGGACGACCCGTACCTGGCGGTCCTGCCGCGCGGCCACGACCTGGCCCGCAAGCGCGTGCTGGACCTGTCCGACCTGGCCGAGGAGCCGTGGGTGGACGCGGTCAACCCGCCGGGGCCGTGCCGGGACATCGTGCTGAACGCGTGCGCCGGGGCGGGGTTCGCGCCGAACTTCGTGCTGGAGTCCGACGACTACCCGACCGCGCAGGGCTTCGTGGCCGCCGGGCTGGGCGTGACGATCGTGCCCAAGCTGGGGTTGGGCGTGGTCCACCCCGGCGTGGTGGTCCGCAGGCTGCGCCACCCCGAGCCGGTGCGCTCGATCCACGCCGCGATCCGCGAGGACGCCCTCGGCTCACCCGCCGTGCAGACCCTGGTGGACGCGCTGAAGGCGGCCGTGGCCTGAGCCGTGGGCGTCCGCCGGGTCACTGCCCGAGGTTCTGCTCCTTGGACAGGAACAGGGACTCCTGGGTCCACTGCAGGACGATCAGCTTCCGCTCCTGCGTGACCGAGTTGTCCTTCCTGGTGATGGACAGCTCCACCTCGTAGGCGTACGGCGAGTTCTCCCGGACGTTGGTCAGCTCGACCTTCTTCACGCCGTCCCAGTAGTTCTTGTAGCCGGTGGGGCCGCCCAGCGCGCCCTGCATCTCGGGCGTGAGCCGGCCGAAGCCCTCGTCCACGTGGCCGGGCAGCAGCGCGTAGTAGTCCCGGATGGTCTGCTCCATCTGGGCGCTGGTGGGGTCGGTGGTGATCTTCGTCGGCGGGGACACCGGCTTCTTCGACGTGGACGCCGACGGCTCGCCGCCGCCCGCGACCTGCGTGGTCGAGGTCGTCCCGCCGGCCTGGCCCTCGGTGCCGCCACCGCCGGAGAGCATGCTCGCCAGCAGGATGCCCACCACGGCCGCGCCGACGATCGCCAGCGCCGTCACCACGGTCGACCGCTTGGTGCCGATCGAGCCCCGTCCGATCGGGCCGCGGCCCGCCGGGCGGTTGCGGGGTGGCGCGGCGGCCGGGCGGACCTGCGGTGGCACGGCGGCGGCCGGGCGCGGCGGGGTCTGCGGGACCTGCACCGCCGGTGCCACGCGGGTGGCCTGCGGTGCGGGTGTCTGGGGTGCGGGTGTCTGGGGGGTCAGCGCTCTGGTGGGTGCGGCGGGGGCCTGCACCGGCGCACCCTGCCACGACGGCGGGTGCGACTGCGGCAGCGGCACCGGGAACTCCGGCGCGGCGTGGCCCGCGGCGACGGCGGCCAGTGCCTCCTTCGCCTCGGCCATCGTCGGCCGGTCCTCCGGCTCGGCGCGCAGCAGGCGCATCAGCAGCGCGGTCAGCGGACCGGCCTGCTTGGGCGGCGTGACCTTGCCCGAGGCGACCTGGTGCAGCAGCGCGATGGTGTTCTCGTTCAGGCCGAACGGCGGCATGCCCTCGACCGCCGCGTACAGCGTCGAACCCAGCGAGAACACGTCCGACGGCGGACCCGGGTCGTAGCCCTTCGCGACCTCGGGCGCCAGGTAGGCGGGGGTGCCCGCGAGCATGCCGGTGGCGGTGACCGTGACGTCGCCGGTCGCGCGGGAGATGCCGAAGTCGGTGATCTTGACCGTGCCGTCGTTGCCCAGCAGCACGTTGCCCGGCTTGATGTCCCGGTGCACGATGCCCGCGTTGTGCGCGGCGGCCAGCGCGCTGGCCACCTGCGAGCCGATCGAGGCGACCTCGCGGGGCGGCAGCGTGCCGCGCTCGGCCAACACCGTGGACAGGCTGCGCGACGGCAGGTACTCCATCACCAGCCACGGCTGGCCGTCGTCCTCCGCCACGTCGTACACGGCGATCGCGTGCGGGTGCTGGAGGCGCGCGGCGATCCGGCCCTCGCGCATGGCGCGGCGCTTGGCCTCGTCCGTGTCCGACTCGGCGAGGCCCGGCTGGAGCAGCAGCTGCTTCACCGCGACGGTCCGGTGCAGGCGCTCGTCGTGGGCCTGCCAGACGATGCCCATCGCGCCGCTGCCGATGCGCCGGCCCAGTCGGTAGCGGCCGGCAACCAGGCGGCCATCGTCGGTCACGGGTGCTCCCAAAGCTGCTCGGGCCTACACATCAGTGGCGAACACCGGTGCCATCGCCACTCGGACAAAGGACGTTGCATCACCCGATCGGGTTCAGCCCCACCTTACGGCTTGGCCACGACCGACGAACCCGATGGCACGCTCACGGCGGTCGTCGTGGTCGTGGTCGTCGTTGTGGTTGTCGTGGTCGTCGTTGTCGTGGTCGTCGGCGGCACTGTCGTCGTGGTGGTCGTCGTGGTGGTCGTTTCCTCGGTTGTCCGCACCGGCTCCGGGGTGGTCGTGACCACAGTCGCCCTTGAGGTGGTCGAGGTCGGCGTGATGGCGCTGCTCGTCCCGCTCACCGGCGGCACCAGCGGCTCCTCGCGGTCGAACACGTTCAGCGCGACCAGGATGAAGCCGATCAGCAGCAGCGCGCCCAGCACCGCCGCCGTGATGACCAGCGGGCGGGTGTTGCTGCCCGAGGGCGGCGGCGCGACCGGGGCCGTGGGGCCGGTGGTGCGCGGGCCGGGCCGGACCACGCGGGTGCGCTCCGGGTCGAGCACCGACGTCGCACCGGCGGGGACCGCCAGCGGCACCGCGTTCAGGCCGGACAGGCTCGGCTCGCGGCCCTGGGCGACCGCGTTGAGCAGGTCGCGGGCCTGGGCCATGGTCGGGCGCTGCTCGGGGTCGTAGTTGAGCAGGGTGAGCAGGACGTCGGTGAGCGGGTGGTCCACCGCGGGCGGGTTGATCCGGCCGGCGGCGACCGCGTGCAGCACGCCGAGCGTGTTCTCGCTCAGCCCGAACGGCGGCTCGCCCTCGGAGGCCGCGTACAGCGTGGAGCCCAGGGAGAAGACGTCCGAGGCGGGCGTCGGGTCCTGGCCGCGCGCGATCTCCGGCGCGAGGTAGGCGGGGGTGCCCGCGATCAGGCCGGTCTTGGTGACCGTGACGTCGTCGCTCGCCCGGGAGATGCCGAAGTCGGTGATCTTGACCAGGCCGTTGTCGGACAGCAGCACGTTGCCCGGCTTGACGTCCCGGTGCACGATGCCCGCCGCGTGCGCCGCCGCCAGCGCCGCCGCGGCCTGCGCGCCGATGCGGGCGACCTCCTGCGGGTCCAGCGGGCCGTGCTCGGCCATCGTGTCGGCCAGGCTGTAGGACTGGAGGTACTCCATGACCAGGCACGGAGCGCCGTTCTCCTCGACCACGTCGTAGACGGCGATCGCGTTCGGGTGGTGCAGCTTGGCGGCGATCCGACCCTCGCGCATGGCGCGCTGAATGGCCTCGTCCTGCTCGGTGGTGTCCAGGCCGGGGGCGAGGAGCAGCTGCTTGACCGCGACGATCCGGCCGAGGCGCTCGTCCTGGGCGCGCCAGACGACGCCCATCGCGCCGCTGCCGATCTTGTCCAGGAAGCGGTAGCGGTCGGCGATCAGCCGACCTTCGGCGGTGCTCACCGGACCACCTCGCAGAGGCGCTGCGGGACCGCGGCGGGGGCAGCAGGTCTCACGCTCGGGCTCCTCGTCGTGCGGATCGGTGCGCGGACAGCCTACCCCGGCCGTGACGACGGCTTTCGGACCGTTGCGCAGGTCACGCGAGCTCAAGTTCGGACCGGGAAGGGATACCCGAATCCGGTCCGGAGGGCCACCTGTTCGGGTGAAGATCGCGTCTTTTGACTCCGAACGGCCCACACGAGCCGAACAAAGCGTGGCCCGCGCACCCATCCAACCACGTCCGTTCGGGTGCCGGTCCGCCGACACGGCTGCGGCTCGCACTTCGTGACTTGGCGGCGGGTGCTCGCGGGCCGTGGCTTGGCGGCGACCGTCGCGGCCGTGGCTTGGCGCGGTGGTGCGGTGCGGTGGCGCGGTGGCTTGGCGCGGCGCGGGGGGCGCGGCGCGGTGGCTTGGCGCGGCGCGGGGGCGCGGTGCGGTGGCGCGGTGGCTTGGCGCGGTTGCGGTGGCTTGGCGCGTGCGGTGGATCGGCGTGGCGCGGTGGGCTTCGGTGTGCGGGGGCGTCCCTGTGCCCTGCTCGGCATGCTCCGCGTCGTTGCCGGGCGTGGCCTCCGGCCCCCGGTTCGATCATCCCACGGGGGTACGACAGATCCGGCCTACTCGGCGGGGGCGAAGAAGTCGAAGCCGCCGATCGGGTCCAGGATGCCGCCCAGGTCCAAGCCCAGGCCCAGGCCCGGCTTCGACGGCTCGGTGGTGGACGGCGGCGTGGTGGTGCCGGAGTCCGACGTCTTCGGGGTCGTCGTCGAGCTGCTGCTGGTGGGCGGCGGCGGGGTGTCGGTGGTCGGCTGGGTCGTCGAGGTCGACGGCGTCGTCGTGGTGGTGGCGGCCGGCTGTTCGGGGGCCGGGGCCTGGTTCGTCGTGGTGGTCGTCGGGGCCGGCTGTTGGGTCGCGCGCGGCTTCTGGGTGGCGGTCTGGCTGGGGGTCGTCGTGTCCGGGGTGGACTCCGTCGTCTCCGGGGCCTGCTGCTGCGCGGCGGCGGCCGGGGCCAGGTCCTTGCCGAGGGTGTTGGTGGCGCGGGCGGCCGGGCGGGTGTCGTAGCGGACCTCCGCCAGCGGGCGCTCGTCGGGCGAGGACAGCAGGTTGCTCGCGGTGAACGCGACGGTGCCGGCCAGGACCACGCCGCCGCCGGCCATCGCGACGAGCTTCGGCACGGAGAACCCGCCGCCGCGCTCCTCCTCGCCCGCCCGGCCCTCGCGCTTGAGCAGCTCGGTGATGTGCAGCTCGCGGCCGGACAGGTTGGCCGTCGCCGTGAACCGGACGGTCTGCTCGTCGGTGATCCGGGGGATCGGCTGGGTTTCGGCTTCACGCCTGGCAAGCAGCTCGGCGACGGAGAGCTGGGTCGTGGTGGACCCGTCCCGTCGCCGGCGTTTGTCGTCGTTCGACACCGAAAGTCACCTTTCCCGGAGAGTGCGTCGCGCTACCGGCCGGGAACATGGATACCGAATCGTGACCGAGTTCGTAACCCCTTCGGGCGAACTTTCCTCGTCAACAACCCCTCAAGGTCACGTTGCGTCAAGTCACCGTTCAAGATCGACACATACTGTCAGCTGCGCTGGGCCGAAAGGACGCGCGTCGCGATGATCCTCGGCTGACTGGTGTCTGTGAGCCAGAACACTTGCTCGACCCGCATCCACCGCCCGGTCCGCTCCTGCATCGACACCACCGCGAGCACCGACCCGTCCGGCCGCGCCGTCGTGGACTCGATCGTCATGGCCTGGATCCGGTCCCACGACGTCACGAAGTCCCGCGCGCTCCCGCCGACCAGCTCGGGCGAGAGCAGCCGCGCGGCCTCGGCCGGCTTCGCGGGCAGCAGCTCGTAGAACCGGCGCACCACGTCCACCTGCGGGTTCGGCCCGGTCGCCACGCTCGGCGGCGGCACCGCGGACGGCGCCTCCAGCTCGTCGGCGGCCATCGGCACCAGCTCCGCCGGCGCGTCGGCCCCGTCCGGGACCGCGGGCCCCGTCCCTCCGCCCAGCTCGGCGGACAGCACGTCCGGCCGCAGCGCGGAGGACCCGCTGATCTCCCGCGGCGCGACCGGCCGCGGGCGCTCCGGACCCGGTGCGCGCTGCCCCGCCAGGACGGCCACCGCCGCCACGGACGTGAGCAGCACGAGCACGCCGGTGACCAGCCCGGCGATCCGCGCGCCCCGCCGGGACGGCGGCGGCGCGGACCGGTGGACCGGCTCGCCGAGCAACTCAGTGACCAGGCCCTGTGTGGCGGCCTGCTCCGGGGACGGGATGCGCAACGGGGTTCGCTGCTTCCTGATCAGCTCGGCCACCGAGACCGAGCCGGTGCGGTTGTGCCTGCGACCGCTCGTCGTAGGGCGCTGCACTGGCGACTCCCTAACCCTGTGTCGTCAGGCAGAACACGTACCGCGCGCACAACATCGGAGGCCAGACGGAACACGGGGGTTCACCCGTTCGTGGCGGTCAGCGGTCCGGGCGGGTCGCTCCACCGGGCGATCAAGGACGCGTGCGCGAAACGCTGTACGTTCGCGAACGACCGCTAAACGCCGCCGAACAGCCGCTCGGCGTCGATCAGCGGGTCACCGTTCGTCGTGAAGACGAGCTGCCGCTTCTCGGTCGTCGTGGACCCGTCCTTGTTCTTCACGTGCAGCGTGCTGATCGTGACGCCGCGCGCCGGGTCCACGCTGATCTCGGTGACCTCGATCGCCGAAACCTGGCCGAAGTGCCCCTCCAGCAGGGCTTTCGCGTCCGCCTCGAACGTGTCGGTGACCATCTCCAGCGCGGTCGCGGCGTTGGCCACCGCCTGCTCGTAGAAGCGCTCGGTGCGCGCCGCCACGGCGACGGAGTCGACCACCGGCTTGCCGTCACCGGGCACCGTCGTGACGGTCGGCGAGGTGGACGGCGCGGACGACGTGGGCACCACCGACGTGCCGCTCACGGCCGTCCTGGAGGCCTCGGCGGTGTGCTCGGGCGCCACCAGCGCCTCGGGCCGCTCGCCGCGCTTGCCCGGCACGGGCGGGGCGGACGACGGGGTGCTCGTGCCGAACCCGGTCACGATCGGCGCGGACGTGGGGTAGCCGGGCATGCCGAGGCGATCGGTGGGCGAGCCCGCCCCGACCAGCTTGATGGCGGCGACGACCAGCCCCACCAGCACCCCGGCCGACGACAGGACGGCGAACCACGCGGCCCGCTTCCACGTGCGCGGCGGGGTGACGGAGGCGGGCACCAGCCCGATGTTGAACGTGCCGAGCCCGAGGACCTCGCGGTCGGCGGGGTCCGCGAAGCGGTCGCGCTGGGCCGGGATGGCCGGCGGCTGGTCCATGAGCCGCGCGTGCGGTGCGGCGGCGCGCGGCGCGCGGTCGTGCGGGTCGTCCGGCGGGCGGTCGTGCCCGGCGGGGGTGCCCGGTGGTGGGGTCCCGCCCGGCGGAGCCGCCCGGGGTGCGGGTGGCGTGGGGGCGTGGTCGAGTTCGCCGCCCAGCGGCAGCCACGGTGCCGCCCCGTCCTCCAGCCGGTGCCGACCAGACCGTTCCGGTTCCCCGATGTCCATGCCTGTGCAGACCCCTCCCAACCCCGGTCCTGACGCCCTGAAGGCCGCTGTTCACCTGTTCAGGGGGCAGGGGATCGGGGTGGGACGACGAAACCCTGCGCCCACGCAGCAGCGTAGGTGCAGGGTCCGCGGGTGGCCGGACGGATCAGCCTTGTGGCACCGAGTGATACCCGGTCGAGTGAGTTTCAGCCGCCGCTGTTCAACCGCTTGCGACTGCTCTGCAACGCGTTCGTGGCGGCGACGCCCGCGCCACCGGCGATCAGCGCGCCGATGACGTCACCGGAGGTGCCGTCACCCGTGGTGATCAGCAGGCCGACCAGCGCGATCACCGTGGTCACACCGGCGACCGTCCACCGGCTGCGCACGTACTGCGCGATCGGCGCGCCCGCCGCGCGCTTGGACTTGGCGGCCGACCCCAGCATGGCGAGGTAGCCGTCGTGGGCCAGCGTCGCCAGCACACCGAGGATTGCGATGAGACCCGTGATGAGACCGAGGACCGTACCCATGACCCCAGTGTGCCCTCGGCTTTTCCGTTTGGACCATCGGTGATCGCCCTGATATCCCCCTGGTGTGGAGTTGTACTGGCACGACGCCTGCCTGGAGCACGACACCGGCACCGGCCTGTGGGAGCTGCCCGGCGACTGGGCCTGGCTCGACACCCCCGAGCCGCACCCGGAGAACGCCGCCCGGCTGCGCACGTTCCGGCACGCCCTCGCCCACGGCCCGGTCGCACCGCACCTGACGTGGCGTGAAGGCCGGTTCGCGACGCAAGAAGAACTGACGCGCGTCCACACGCCCGAGTACATCGCCGCACTGCACAAGGCGTGCGGCGGCACCGAAAGGGTGCTGCTGGAGACCAACACCGTCGTCGGCCCCGGCTCGTGGGACGCCATCCGCGCCGCCGCCGGCACGGCCCTCGCCGCGTACGAGTCCGTCGCGGCCGGCCGGACCCGCCTGGCCTACGCCCTGGTCCGCCCGCCCGGCCACCACGCCCAGCGGTCCCTGCCGGACGGGTACTGCCTGGTCAACAACGCGGCCCTGGTCGCCGAGACCGCCCGCCGGGCGGGTCGGCGGGTCGCGGTCCTGGACTGGGACGTCCACCACGGCAACGGCACCCAGGACGTCTTCCAGGACACCGAAGACGTCCTGACGGTGTCCATCCACATGCGCCACGGCCCGTGGGGTGCGAACCACGTCCAGACCGGCGGTCCCGAGGAGAGCGGACCGGCCAACCTCAACGTCGAACTGTCCCTGGGCGCGGGCGACACCGCCTACCGCCGGGCCCTGGACGAGGTGGCGCTGCCCGCGGTCGAGGCGTTCGGCGCGGACTTCCTGGTGTGCGCGTCCGGCTTCGACGGCTCGGCGTTCGACCCCAACGGCCGGCACAACCTCACCGCCGCCGGGTACCGCGACATCGGCCGGCGCGCGGCGGGGCTGGGCCTGCCGACCGTGCTCACCCAGGAGGGCGGCTACCTGCGCGGGTACGCCGCCCTGTGCCTGCACGCCCTGGTGGAAGGGCTGGTGGGGGTCGGCCCGCTGCTCGACGACCCCCTCGCCTACGTGCCCGACGACACCCAGCTGGTCGACCGGGATCTCGCCCGGGCTACCGGCCCAGCGGTCCGCGACCCAGCTTGAGCAGGATCATCGCCAGGTCGCGGCCCTCGGGGCCCAGTTCCTTGTAGCGGTTGATGACGTCGATCTCCCGGTTGTGCACGATCCGGGTGCCGCCCGCCGCCATGCGCGCCGCGCCGATCGTGCGGGAGACCTCGACCCGCCGCTTGACCAGGCGCAGCAGCTCGGCGTCGAGGTGGTCGATCTCCTGCCGCAGGGCGTCGATGTCCTGGGCGTCCTGCGCGGGAGCCGTGTCCGTGCTGTTCATCTTCCGGTGACCTCTCGCTGGTGGGGTCCCGACCCTCGGAAGCAGCGAAGCCCCGGGGTCCGAGGACTCCGGGGCTTCGTGGTGGCTTGAGCGCGCTAGCGGTCCACGGGAGCCGGAGTCCGGATCCCGTAAAAAAACTCGAAGTGGGCCATGCGCACGCCGACATCATGCCACAGGAGCCGCTCTGTCGGGGGTACCCGGTAACGTGGAGCCACGATGAGCGCCTTGTTCGACTTGCCTGCAAGTCCCCCCGCATCCCGGCCCTCCCGCCTGCTGGACGACCTCAACCCGGCGCAGCGCCGCGCGGTCGAGCACGCCGGGTCGCCGCTGCTGGTCGTCGCGGGCGCGGGGTCGGGCAAGACCCGCGTGCTCACCCGCCGGATCGCCTACCTGCTGGCCGAGCGGAACGTGCACCCCGGCCAGGTCATGGCCATCACGTTCACCAACAAGGCCGCCGCGGAGATGAAGGAGCGCGTCGCCGACCTGGTCGGTGCCCGCGCCCGGTCGATGTGGGTGTCCACGTTCCACTCGATGTGCGTGCGGGTCATGCGCCGCGACGCCAAGACGCTGGGCCTGTCGTCCAACTTCTCCATCTACGACGCCGACGACACCCGCCGCCTGATCACCCTGGTGGCGCGCGACCTCGACCTGGACCCGAAGCGCTACCCGGCCCGCACGCTCGCCGTCCACATCTCGAACCTCAAGAACGAGCTGATCGGCGTCGAGACGGCCAAGGAGCAGGCGTCCAACGACCTGGAGCGCCGGGTCGCCGAGGTCTACGAGAGCTACCAGCGGCGGCTGTCCACGTCGAACTCGCTGGACTTCGACGACCTGATCATGCGCACGGTCGAGCTGCTGCAGAACCACCCGGACGTGGCCGAGCACTACCGCCGCCGCTTCCGGCACGTGCTGGTCGACGAGTACCAGGACACCAACCACGCCCAGTACACGCTGGTCCGCGAGCTGGTCGGCACCGGCCAGGACGGGATCGAGCCCGGCGAGCTGTGCGTGGTGGGCGACGCCGACCAGTCGATCTACGCCTTCCGCGGCGCGACCATCCGCAACATCGTGGAGTTCGAGCGCGACTACCCGCAGGCCACGACCATCCTGCTGGAGCAGAACTACCGGTCCACGCAGAACATCCTGACCGCCGCCAACGCGGTCATCTCGCGCAACCCCAACCGCCGCGACAAGCGGCTGTGGAGCGACCTGGGCGAGGGCGAGAAGATCGTCGGCTACGTGGCCGACAACGAGCACGACGAGGCCGCGTTCGTGGCCCGCGAGATCGACCGGCTGGTGGACTCCGGCGAGGCGAACAACGGCGAGATCGCCGTGTTCTACCGGACCAACAACCAGTCCCGCGTGTTCGAGGAGATCTTCATCCGGCTGGGGCTGCCCTACCGGGTGGTCGGCGGCGTCCGGTTCTACGAGCGGCGCGAGGTGCGGGACGCGTTGGCGTACCTGCGGACGCTGGCCAACCCGGACGACACGGTGTCGTTGCGGCGGATCCTGAACGTGCCCAAGCGCGGCATCGGCGAGCGCGCCGAGGCGTGCGTGGCCCTGTACGCGGAGCAGGAGCGGATCAGCTTCGTGCAGGCGCTGCGGGCGGCCGTCGAGGGCCGGGTGCCGATGCTGAACCCGCGTTCCCGCAACGCGATCGCGGGTTTCGTGGAGCTGCTGGACGAGCTGGCCGTCATGGTGGACCGCGGCGACGACGTGGCCGACGTCCTGGAGGCCGTGCTGGACCGGACGGCGTACCGGGCGGAGCTGGAGGCCAGCGAGGACCCGCAGGACCACACCCGCGTGGAGAACCTGAACGAGCTGGTGACCGTGGCGCGGGAGTTCACCGAGCTGGGGTCGGCCACCCAGGTGCCCGCCGAGGACGAGGGCCTGCCCGCGGAGGGTTCGCTTGCGGCGTTCCTGGAGCGGGTGTCGCTGGTGGCGGACGCGGACTCGGTGCCGGACGCGGAGTCCGACGGCGTGGTCACGCTGATGACCCTGCACACCGCGAAGGGCCTGGAGTACCCGGTCGTGTTCTGCACCGGCTGGGAGGACGGCGTGTTCCCGCACATGCGGGCGCTGGCCGACCCGGTCGAGCTGGCCGAGGAGCGGCGGCTGGCGTACGTCGGCATCACGCGGGCGCAGGAGCGGCTGTACCTGTCGCGGGCGCTGGTGCGCTCGGCGTGGGGGCAGCCGTCGGCCAACCCGGCGTCGCGGTTCCTGGACGAGATCCCGGCCGACCTGGTCGAGTGGAAGCGCGTGGAGCCCAAGCGCTCGGCCCCGTCCACGGCGACGACGTGGGGCAGCCGGCGTTCGGACGGCCCGTCCCGTCCCGCGCCCACCAACACGGCGTGGAAGGACACCCCCGCGCTGAAGCTGGACGTGGGCGACCGGGTGAGCCACGACAAGTACGGCCTCGGCAGCGTGATCGCGGTCGACGGCTCCGGCCCGCGCGCGACGGCGACGATCGACTTCGGCACCGCCGGCAAGGTCCGGCTGATGCTCATCGGCGGCGTGCCGCTGGTGAAGCTGTAGCTTCCGCGCGGCCTCAGCGCGCCGCTGAGCGCTTCACACCATCGAGTGCACAGGATCACCCTTCCGGGTGGTCTTTCGTGCGTGGCGGGTGACCATGCAGGTGCATGCAACGGTGGGTCGGTGCGGTCGGGTCACTCGATCGAGAATCTTGGAAATCCGGGCGCAACCCGGGAACAGGTCGAGCGTCTTAAGGGTTGTCACAAGCGGGATGGCCGGGTCGTTCGGGGCGAACCGGCCGGAACGAGCCGCTTGACGACACGGAGGACGACAACCGCATCGGGGGCGGAAGTCGTGACCGAGGGGATAACCGCGGGGGCGGTCCAGGGGGACAGGGCCGGGTCGCACACAGCGACCCGGCCTTTCCTTGCGCAGAGCCCGCAACCGGCCCGCACCTTCGCCCGTTCACGCCGCAAGAGCCCGCGCCGCCGCCGCTCCCGCGCCGCCGCTCCCGGCCGTGCCGCTCCCGCGCCGCCGCTCCCGGCCCAGCCGCCCCGGCTTGGCCGCGCGCACGCCAAAACCCCGGGCCGCCGATCGCGTGCCCGGGGGTCGTCCGTGGCGAGACTCAGACGCTGATGCCCTTGGAGTTGAGCCAGCTCAGCGGGTTGATCTTCAGGCCGTCCGGGTTCCACACCTCGAAGTGCAGGTGCGGGCCCGTGGAGAAGCCGCGGTTGCCCATGCGGGCGATCTGCTCGCCGGCCTGGACGCGCTGGCCCTTCTCGACCGAGTACGTGTCGACGTGCCCGTACACCGTGACCGTGCCGTCCGCGTGCTCGACCTTCACCCACAGGCCGAAGCCGCTGGCCGGACCCGCCTCGATGACGACGCCGTCCGCTGCCGCCAGGATCGGGGTGCCGATGGGGCCCGCGATGTCGATGCCGTAGTGCATCTGACCCCACCGACCGCCGAAGCCGGAGGTGAACTCGCCGGCGGCGGGCCGGGCGAACTTGGGGCGCTGGGCCTCCTGCTCGGCGGCCTCGCGGTCGGCGGCGATCTGGGCGCTCTTCGCGAGCTTCTGCGCCTCGGCCGCCGGGTCGGCGACCTTCGCAGCCGGGATGACGTGGGGGGAGCCCGCGTGGCCCTGGCCGCCGACGCCGAAGGCGGCGGCGCCGTCCGCGGTGCTCGCGAGCGGGGTGACCTCGTCGTTCGACGAGTCCGACGAACCCAGGGCGTGCAGCGTCTGACCGGCGCCGGCGGCGGCGAACGCGCCGACCGCGACGGCGGCGACCACGATCCGGCCGCGCAGCGCCGACGGGGGCGGCGGGAGCCGGTGGGACGCCACGGGGCGCACGGCGAGGCGTTCGGTCGCCTCTTCGAGCACTGCGGAACTGCTATGGCCGCCGGGGGAGCGGTGTCGGGACAAAACCAGGCCTTCCGTCTTCGGGGAGTCCGGTCGGGACGCCGGGCGGGGGATCCCGGTGAGCCGGTCGGGGTACCGGCTCGGTGTCCTTCTGTGACCAGACCGTGACAACGGACCGGGGGACAGTAACGGGGCGGAAGCCCCGGAGGCAATCCCCGCTCACGATGTCTACCGAATAGCGGTTAACGTGAACGCCGGAAGTGTGCGCTGTGACGCTAGGTCACCCCGCCGCCGCCAAACCCCTCACGTACAGGCACGATGTCGTGCGACACGCCGTCATACGATCGAGTGATTGCGGTCACCACCGCCCGTATGACCCGCCTGTCAACCGGGAGGGACAGGTGACCTGAATCACGTATCCGGTGCTCCTCGACGAGCAACGACGGGTGCTCCAACCGGGCGTTCCGCTGTGGGATGACGACCTGGTCCATCTCGCTCCACACCACGACGAACCGCGTCCGGCACGGTCGCGAGGGCTCCGCCAACTCGGACAAAAGGTCCGAACCGGGACGCAACTGCCTGGTCAGGGCCGTGGGGAACAGGTAGGCCGAGAGCGTCCCGCCGTGCGGGGTCCCGAGGGTCACCAGCGTCTGGACCCGCTTGTCCCCGTGCAGGCGCTGCACGTAGTACCGGGCGATCAACCCGCCGAGCGAGTGCCCGACCACGTGGACCCGCTCCGACCCCGTCTGCTCGCAGATCCGCTCGACGTGCTCGCCCAGCAGCGCGGCCGACCGGCGGACATCCCCCGTCAACGCCGTCAGCACGCTGTAGTTCACCGCGTGCACAACCCCGAAGCCCCGCCTCCGCAGTGCCCCCGACAGCACCGCGAAGGCGGACCTGTTGTCCCCGATCCCGTGCACCAGCACGATCGGGGTGCCCGCCGCCTCCATCGCCGAAACCACCAGCCCACGGGTGCGCGGGGGCAATTCATCCGTTCGGTAGTGCCGGAGGTGCCCCTCGGGCCGCAGCTGCTCCTCGACGACACCCCACGGGTACATCGCCGCGCGGGACGCCAGCCAGGCCGCCTCCACCACGGCACCCCGCACGCCACCAGGGGAAAGAGCCGCCCGCGCCACGCCGAGCGCGCCGTCGAGCAGCTCCCGGCCGGTCGCGGCGCCGGCCTCCACCGCGCCGTTCAGCCCGGTGCCCACCCGGTCGGCCAGTGACCTGGCCCACCGCTGAACATCACCCATGGGGCTGAAGGTAGGTGACATTTCCACAAATCAGGGAGTACCCGGCGCAGGATCTTGGCACGCCTGTCCCAACTGGTCGGTCCTGCTAGTTTCGAGCCGATGATCCGCACCGCCGAACCGGCCACACCCTCCTCCACCGGCCTGCGCGCGGCGCTCGGACTCGCGGTCGCGGGTGCCGTGTGCGGCGCGGTCGGTCCCGTGCTGTCCGTCGTGGACGACACCGCGCCGCCGGCCTTCACCGCGTGGCCCCTGCTGGCCGTCCTCGCCGTGCTGCCGGTCGCGGTGGCCTCCTACTACTACGCGCGCGGGCGCGCGACGACGGGCGCGGCGCTGCTGGTGCCGCTCGGGGCGCTGGCGGTCGGCCGGTTCCTGATGGACCTGGCGATCGCGCTGGACCCGGTCGGCGTCGCCCGGCCCGAGCTGCTGCGGGTCACGACGCTGACCGCGCCCCAACCCGCCGCCGGCCTGTGGGTGCTGCTCGCGGGGCACGTCCTGACCCTGGCCGCGGGCGTGGTCGCGCTGACCCGGCTGGAGACCGAGGGCGGCCGGGGCGGTCGGATGGGTCTGGCCACGACCAGCGGGGTCGTGGCGGCGTTCGGCCTGGTGACGGCCCCGTTCACCTCGCTGGACCCGTTCGTGCGGGCCAAGGGCGTGCTCGACGTGCCCGGTGCGGCGGTCGTGGGCGGGCTGTTGCTGCTCCTGGCGGTGCCAGTGGTGGCGGCGCTGGTGGCGAGCTCGGCCGACGACGACGTGCGCACCGGCGGTCTGCTCGGCCTCGGCCTCGCCCTGCCCGCGCTCTCCGCGCCGGGTCTGGCCGCCGTCGTCGCGGTGGACAAGGTGTTCCTGGCGGCCGGGCCGGTCTACGTGGTGGCCGGGGCGGTCGGCCTGGTCTTCGCCGCCCTGCTGCCCGAAGGCATCCTCAAGGACCGCGAGGGCACCCTGCCCGGCGTGCGCCGGCTCAACACGATCGTGGCGGTGCTCGGCGTCGGCGCCGGGGTGTTCCTGGTGATCGGCGCCCTGACACCGCACCTCAGCGTGCCGGAGGGCCTGCCCACGCCGACCGACTACGCGGCCCGCCTGCTGTGGCCGGCCGCCGTGCCGACCCTGCTCGCGCTGGTCCCCAAGGCACGTCCGGCGTTCATCGCGGCGACCGCCGCCATCCCGCTCGCGGCCGGTCTGGCGCTGGACGCGGCCTTCGCGGCGACCCAGGTGGCCGCCGTGCAGCCCGGTCCGGGCGTCTGGTTCACGACGGTGGGCGTGGTCTTGGCGATCGCCGCCGTGGTTACGGCCGCCATCGCCGGGTCGGCGGAACGCGACGAGGAGGACGTCACCACCGCGTCCCCCTCACTGCCGCTGATCGCCGTGGCGCTGATCGCCGGCCTGGTCGCGGTGGGCGCGTTCGCGATGCCCGTGGTCCGCGCGCCGGACCTGGCGCCGATCACGGCGCTGGGGCTGCGCGTCGGCTCGTGGGGCCTGATCATCGCCCTGGTCGCGGTGCTGGGCGCGATCGCCTTGGCCTTGGCGTCCCGGCCGGTGAAGGGCGCGGCCCTGTTGCTGGGGACGGCCTGCGTGACGGCGACCCGAGCCCTGGAGTACCCGCTGACGGCGTCCCGGGCAGCCGACACCTCGCCGGGTCCGGGTTTGTGGCTCGCGGTCGCCGCGACCGCTGCCCTGGTGATCGCCGCGGCGGTGCGAACCGCCCGTTCTTGAGGCCGGCTCGTGTCCTGGAAACCGATCCAGTGATCGACCTCACCACACTTGAGACGGACCTCACGGGTGTGGGGTGCGAGGTGGTCCGCGCAGGTCGATAGTGTTCCTGCCAGCCGCGTCGAGCCGGTCCCCCCACGGCTATGCCGGCGTTCCAGGTGATGCCTGGTACGTGTGGGCACCAGGCCCCAGCCTGGAGCGCCGGACCACGAGGACCGCACCACGGACGCGGTGTCCGACACCGACGTCGCAGGAGACCCGAGTGGACCTGTACGAGTACCAGGCGAAGGACCTCTTCGCCGCCCACGATGTCCCGGTGCTGCCGGGCGACGTGGCGAGCACCCCCGCCGAGGCCAAGGCGATCGCCGAGCGCTTCGGCCAGACCGTCGTCGTCAAGGCCCAGGTCAAGACGGGTGGCCGGGGCAAGGCGGGCGGCGTCAAGCTCGCCGAGACCCCGGACGCGACCGCCGAGAAGGCCGAGGCGATCCTGGGCCTGGACATCAAGGGTCACGTCGTTCACCGCGTGCTGGTGACCCCCGCGTCCGACATCGCCGAGGAGTACTACTTCTCCTTCCTGCTCGACCGGGCCAACCGCACCTTCCTCGCGATGGCGTCCGTCGAGGGCGGCATGGACATCGAAGAGGTGGCCGCCACCAAGCCCGAGGCCCTGGCCAAGGTGCCCGTGGACGCGATCAAGGGCGTGGACCGCGCGAAGGCCGACGAGATCGTCGCCGCCGCGAAGTTCCCCGCCGAGGTGGCCGACCAGGTCGCCGACGTGATCGTGAAGCTGTGGGAGACCTTCGTCGCCGAGGACGCGACGCTGGTCGAGGTCAACCCGCTGGTGCGCGACCCCGAGGGCAAGATCGTCGCCCTCGACGGCAAGGTCACCCTGGACGAGAACGCGTCGTTCCGGCACCCGGCCCACGAGGCGCTGGTCGACAAGCAGGCCGAGGACCCGCTGGAGGCCAAGGCCAAGGAGAAGGGCCTGAACTACGTCAAGCTCGACGGTCAGGTCGGCATCATCGGCAACGGCGCCGGTCTGGTCATGTCCACGCTGGACGTCGTGGCCTACGCGGGCGAGAAGCACAAGGGCGTGAAGCCCGCGAACTTCCTGGACATCGGTGGCGGCGCGTCCGCCGAGGTGATGGCCAACGGGCTGGACATCATCCTGCACGACCCGGACGTGCGCAGCGTCTTCGTGAACGTCTTCGGCGGCATCACCGCCTGCGACGCGGTGGCCAACGGCATCGTCAAGGCCCTGGAGATCCTGGGCGACGAGGCCTCCAAGCCGCTGGTCGTCCGCCTCGACGGCAACAACGTGGAGGAGGGCCGCCGGATTCTCGCCGAGGCCAACCACCCGCTGGTGACCGTTGTCGACACCATGGACAACGCGGCCGACAAGGCCGCCGAACTCGCGGCTGCGGGGGTCTGACGATGGCTATCTTCATCACCAAGGACAGCAAGGTCATCGTCCAGGGCATGACCGGCGCCGAGGGCACCAAGCACACCAAGCGGATGCTGGCGTCCGGCACCAACATCGTCGGCGGCGTGAACCCGCGCAAGGCCGGCGAGAAGGTCGACTTCGACGGCAACGTGCTGCCGGTGTTCGGCACCGTCGCCGAGGCGATGGAGGC
The DNA here is from genome assembly GCF_003634995.1 of Saccharothrix variisporea. Classification (GTDB taxonomy): domain Bacteria; phylum Actinomycetota; class Actinomycetes; order Mycobacteriales; family Pseudonocardiaceae; genus Actinosynnema; species Actinosynnema variisporeum. Next base: position 5,970,858 of record NZ_RBXR01000001.1, read on the forward strand.
CACCGGCGCGGACGTGACCGTGATCTTCGTGCCGCCGGCGTTCGCCAAGGCCGCCGTGATCGAGGCGATCGACGCGGGCATCGAGCTGGCCGTCGTGATCACCGAGGGCATCCCGGTGCACGACACCGCCGCGTTCTGGGCGCACGCCGTCGCCACCGGCAACAAGACCCGGATCATCGGCCCGAACTGCCCCGGCCTGATCAGCCCCGGCCAGTCCAACGCGGGCATCATCCCGGCCAACATCTCCGGCGCGGGCAAGATCGGCCTGGTGTCCAAGTCGGGCACGCTGACCTACCAGATGATGTACGAGCTGCGCGACTTCGGCTTCTCCACCGCCATCGGCATCGGCGGCGACCCGATCATCGGCACCACCCACATCGACGCGCTGGCGGCCTTCGAGGCCGACCCGGAGACCGCGGCGATCGTGATGATCGGCGAGATCGGCGGCGACGCCGAGGAGCGGGCCGCGGCCTACATCAAGGAGAACGTCACCAAGCCGGTCGTCGGCTACGTGGCGGGCTTCACCGCGCCCGAGGGCAAGACCATGGGCCACGCGGGCGCGATCGTGTCCGGCTCCGCCGGCACCGCGCAGGCGAAGAAGGAAGCCCTGGAGGCCGCGGGCGTGAAGGTCGGCAAGACGCCGTCCGAGACCGCCGCCCTCATGCGGGAGATCATGCAGTCGATCGGCTGATCGCTCACCCGTTCGTGAAGTTCGTGAAGGCCATCTCCCGCGTGGAGGTGGCCTTCACGGCGTTGTGGCGTGGGTCAATCCACGCGTTCGGGGGAACCGAGGAGGTCCGGTCGTCGTCGGAGAGTGTGCATCGGCTAGCGTTCTGTCGTTGGCTTTGGTCCATCGGGTGGAGGAGGAGACCTCACCATGTCCGTGCCGTACGGCGCCCCTCAGCAGCAGCCGGGTCCGGCGCAGCAACCGGTGGGCGTGAACCTGAACTTCATCCTCCCGCTGGTCGGCGCGGGCCTGGGGCTCATCGCCTACCTGCTCGCGTTCGCCGACGACGTGTCCACCTCCAGCATCGACCTGCTGCTCGCGGCGGGCGTGCTGTCCGGGCTGTCGGTGCTGCCGAAGATGCCGCGCCTGCTGCCCGCCGCCGCGGTGCTCACCGCCGTGCCGACGCTGCTGTTCCTCCAGGGCATGATCAAGAGCGAGGCCGACACCAAGGGCATGCAGATCGTGCTCCTGCTGGTCGCCCTGCTCCAGACGGCGGCGGTGGTGGCGAGCCTGCTGCTGGAGGCGGGCATCCTGAAGCTGGAGCCCAAGCCCGCCAACCCCTACGGCCAGCCGGGCGGCTGGAACCCGCAGTCCGGTGGCTTCCCGCAGCCGGGTCAGCCCGGTCAGCCGCAGCCCGGCCAGCCGGGTCAGTTCAACCCGCCGTCGGGGCAGTTCGGGTCGCCGGTGCAGCCGCAGCAGCAGCCGCCGGGTGCGCCGCAGCCGACCTCGTACATGCCGCAGCCGGGGCAGTTTAACCAGCCCGGCCAGCAGCAGCCGGGGACGCCGCCCGGTGGTTTCGGGCAGCAGCCGCAGGGCTGACCTTCGCGTACACAGGGGTGGTGCCGCAGCGTGCGGCACCACCCCTGTTCGCATGTCCGGCGTGCCTCACCTGAATGGCTCAACTCGACTGGGAACCTGGGGGACATGTCGGTGCAAACGCCGCCCTCGCACGCCGCCGTGACCGAGTCCGTGCGCCCGCCCGAGTTCTCCCGGGGTGAGCGGGCGCGGGTGCTGGCCATGACCGCCGCCGGGTCCGTGGTGGTCAGCTACGCCGCCGTCGCCGCACTGCTGGCGCTGGTGTCGTCGACCGCCGCGCACGCCAAGTTCTCGACCACCGGTGTGCTGGCGGCGTCCGCGCCGGGGTGGCTGGTCGCCCACCACGTGCCCCTGCGCTTCGACGGCGGCCAGCTCGGTGTCCTGCCGCTGCTGCCGACCGTGCTGTTGATGCTGCTCGCCTCGCGCGCGGCGGCGGGCGCGGCGGACCGGCTGGGGCTGTTCGAGCCGTTGCAGGCGCGGGGCGTGGTCATCAGCATCGCGTCCGCGCACGCCGTGACCGGCGGGATGATCGCGTTCCTGATGGGCGACGACGGCGTGGTGCGGGCGACGCCGGCCGTGGCGTTCTTCGGGTGCGCGGCGGTGTCCGGGGTCGCGGCGGTGGCCGGCGTGGCGCAGCGGTGCGGGCTGGTCGAGGTGGTGTTCGAGCGGATCGACCCGGTCGCGCGGCACGGGCTGCGGGCGGGCGCGATGGCGTTGTTCGCGCTGACCGCGTGCGGCGCGCTGCTGCTCGCGTTCGGGCTGGCGGTGTCGTGGCCGGTGACCAGTTCGCTGTTCGACCAGGCGGGCGGCACGCTCGGCACCGGCCTGGGCATCTGGCTGATGTGCCTGGGGTACCTGCCCAACGCCGTGGTCGGCGCCCTGTCGTACGTGACCGGTGCCGGGTTCTCCATCGGCTCGGCGACCGTGGGGCCGATCGAGTTCACCGGTGGCCCGGTGCCCGCCGTGCCGCTGCTGGCGGCCATGCCGGAGCAGCAGTCGCCGTTGCTGCCGCTGGTGCTGGTCCTGCCGGGCGCGACCGGCGTCCTCGTCGGGTACGCGTTGCGCGCCGCCGCCGGGACCCCTCGCGCGCGGGTGCGGGCGGTGCTGGTCGCGGCGGTGACGGCCGGTGTCGGGACGCTGGTGCTGGCGGCGGTGTCCGGCGGCAGCCTGGGCGGCGGCGCGTTCAACCCGGTGACCATCCCGGCCGGGTTGCTGGCGGTGCTCACGATCGGGTGGATCGCGGTGCCCGGCGCGGTGGTGGCGTGGTTCGCCGGGCCCCGCCCGCCGCGCGTGGTCGAGGAAGAGGCGCCCGAAGAGCCCGAGGAGTTCGAAGAAGAGGACTTCGAGGACGAAGAGGACGACCTGGAGTACGAGGACGACCTCGAAGAACTCGAGTACGAAGCCGAAGAAGAAGAGGACGACGAAGAAGTCGAAGAAGAAGCCGAGCCCGTCGCCGAGGAAGAAGACCTCGAGGACGACGACCCGGACGACCCGGACGACCCGGAGGACCTGCCCGACAAGCGCGACTAGCCACCGCTTAGGCTGCTCCTGAGCTGCTGTGACAGTCCCCAGCAAGGAGAGCACGCTGAGCGCCGAGACCACACTCCGGCTTCCCAACCCCGCGCGGGTCGTCGTCCTCGTCTCCGGCTCCGGCACCCTGATGCAGGCGCTGCTGGACGCCGCGGCCGACCCGGGCTACCCCGTCGAGGTGGTCGCGGTCGGCGCCGACCGGACCGGCATCGAGGGACTGGCCCGCGCCGAACGCGCCGGCGTGCCCACGTTCACCGTGCGCCTCAAGGACCACGCCTCCCGCGACGAGTGGGACACCGCCCTGGCCGACGCCGTCGCCGCGCACGAGCCCGACCTGGTGGTCTCCGCCGGGTTCATGAAGATCCTCGGACCGGCCTTCCTGGCCCGCTTCGGCGGCCGGATGGTCAACACCCACCCCGCGCTGCTGCCCGCCTTCCCCGGCGCGCACGGCGTCCGCGACGCCCTCGACTACGGCGTCAAGGTCACCGGCGCCACCGTGCACCTGGTGGACGGCGGCGTGGACACCGGGCCGATCCTGGCCCAGGAAGCCGTCGTCGTCGGTGCCGGTGACGACGTCGACAGCCTGCACGAGCGCATCAAGGTGGTGGAGCGGCGGCTGCTCGTCGACGTCGTCGCCCGCCTGGCCCGCGAGGGCTGCACCGTGAACGGACGAAAGGTGAGCATCCCGTGACCACTCCTGCCGAGAGGCGACCGGTTCGTCGGGCCCTGATCGGGGTGTCCGACAAGTCGGGGCTGCTGGAACTGGCCACCGGCCTGCACGCGGCCGGAGTCGAGATCGTCTCCACCGGCGGCACGGCCAAGGCCCTGGCCGACGCCGGCGTGCCGGTCACCCCGGTGGAGAGCGTGACCGGGTTCCCCGAGGTGCTCGACGGCCGGGTGAAGACCCTGCACCCGCGCGTGCACGCGGGCCTGCTCGCCGACACCCGCAAGCCCGAGCACGTCGACAAGCTGCGCGAGCTGGACATCGCGCCGTTCGACCTGCTGGTGGTGAACCTGTACCCGTTCACGCAGACCGTGGCGTCCGGCGCGTCGGCCGAGGAGTGCGTGGAGCAGATCGACATCGGCGGCCCGGCGATGGTGCGCGCGGCGGCGAAGAACCACGCCAGCGTGGCCGTCGTCGTGGACCCGGCGCGGTACGAGTGGGTCCTCTCGCAGGTCGCCGAGGGCGGGTTCACCCTGGCCGACCGGCAGGGCCTGGCGGCGGCGGCGTTCCGGCACACCGCGTCCTACGACGTGGCCGTGGCGTCCTGGATGGGCAACGTGCTCAGCCCCGACGACGAGGGCTCCGGCTTCCCCGGCTGGGTCGGCGCCACCTGGAACCGCAAGCAGGTCCTGCGCTACGGCGAGAACCCGCACCAGAAGGCGGCCCTGTACACGCAGGGCGACGGCCGCACGGGGCTCGCGACCGCGCAGCAGCTGCACGGCAAGGAGATGTCCTACAACAACTTCGTCGACGCCGACGCGGCGTGGCGGGCGGCGTGGGACCACGACCTGCCGTGCGTGGCGATCATCAAGCACGCCAACCCGTGCGGCATCGCGGTGTCCGCTGTGGACGGTCCGGGCGCCATCGCGGACGCCCACCGCAAGGCCCATGCCTGCGACCCGCTGTCGGCGTTCGGCGGCGTCATCGCGGTCAACCGCGAGGTGACCGTGGAGCTGGCCGAGCAGGTCGCGGAGATCTTCACCGAGGTGATCGTGGCCCCGTCGTACGCCGACGGTGCCGTGGACGTGTTGACGCGCAAGAAGAACATCCGCATCCTCGTCGCCGCCGAGCCGGAGCGCGGCGGTGTCGAGATGCGCCCGGTGTCCGGCGGGTTGCTGCTGCAGACCGTGGACACCATCGAGGCCGAGGGCGACGACCCGGCCAAGTGGACCCTCGCCTGCGGTCCCGCCCTGGACGCCGAGGGCCTGGCCGACCTGGCCTTCGCCTGGCGCGCGTGCCGGGCGGTGAAGTCCAACGCCATCCTGCTGGCTTCGGGCGGGGCGACGGTGGGCGCCGGCATGGGCCAGGTCAACCGGGTGGACGCGGCGCGCTTGGCCGTGGCGCGGGCGGGTGACCGCGCGCGTGGCGCGGTAGCCGCGTCCGACGCGTACTTCCCGTTCCCGGACGGGCTGGAGACCCTGGCGGAGGCCGGCGTGCGGGCAGTCGTGCAGCCGGGTGGGTCCGTGCGGGACGCGGAGGTCATCGCGGCGGCGGAGGCGGCCGGGGTGACCGTCTACCTGACCGGGACGCGCCACTTCGCGCACTGAGGTACGCGCTGGAAGCCGCGCGGTCCCCGGTGGGGCCGCGCGGCTCCCGCGTCACTTGGCGAGCATCTCCTCGGCGGCCTTGCGGACGACCGCCTCGGCCTGGTCGACCGGGAACTCGGAGTCGCTGAAGAAACCCTTGTCGCGACCGAAGTAGTCGATCAGGTAGACGATCTCGCCCTTGCGCACGACCAGCCCGATGTGGGTCTTGTCGGTGCCGATGCCGGGCTTGATGAAGGTCGCCTGGTCACCCAGGCCGTCGGTGGGCTTGGCCTGGTCGCCCTCCAGCGGGAACTGGGCCAGGCTCGCGTACTCGCTCTCCGCCGACTCCAGGTTCTTCTTCGGGTCCTTCAGGTGGACCCGGTAGTCGTAGACGTGGATGCTCAGCGTCCGGGGGTTCTTGCCGTCCTTGCCCTTGGCCTGCTCCCACATGCAGTGGCTGTGCTTGAGACCGGACTTGCCGTCGTGCGGCTTGACGACCAGGCGGAAACTGCTGGTCTTCGCCTGCTGCTTCAGGTCGTCGCTGATGGCGCACACGTCGGTGGGCTGCTCGCCGGGGCCGCCGCCGACGTCCTCGGTGTACTCCAGGTACATCGAGCCGAAGACACCGCCGATCACGAGGACGACCACCGCGACGATGACGCCGACGATCAGGCCGGTGCGCTTCTTCTTCGGCGGCTGGGGAGGCTGGGGGCCGTAACCGCCGGGTGCGCCTTGCGGCTGGCTGTAGTTCGGGCCGCCTTGGGGTTGGCCGTAGCCGGGCGCGCCCTGGGGTTGGCCGTAGCCGGGGGCGCCTTGCGGTTGGCCGTAGCCGGGGGCCGGTGCGCCGGCGGGAGGACCGTAGCCGGGTTGGGTCTGGTGGGGCTGTTGTGGCTGTTGGGGCCAGTTCTGAGGAGCGTTCACGGTTCCCCCCGTGTGTCGCGGAAGCGTCGGGCCGCAGTCTGCCAGTCACCCGGTCGTGGCCATTGACACCGGGTGGTCGGGAGGGGATAAGATCGTGTCGTCGTTCGAACAGGTGTTCGACGGACAGGTCGCCGGCTTCCCACGGCGGTCCGCGCACAGGGGTGCGCGCGGATTCGTGGGAGGAGGGTTGGTGTCGTCCAGGTCGGCAACGGCGACGTTGGTCGCGCTCGGGGTAGGCGCGGCCGGCGAGTCGGCCACGGCATCGGCTCGGGCTCTGCCGGTTCGCGGGGAACTGGCGGGGATCCTCCCGTGGGGCGGCCTGCGGCGGGGCAGCACGGTGTCGGTGCGCGGGTCGACATCGTTGCTGCTCACGCTGGTGGCCGAGGCGACGGCGGAAGGGTGCTGGGCGGCGGTGGTCGGGCTGCCGCGGTGTGGGGCGCTCGCGGCGGCCGAGTTGGGGGTGGCCGTCCACCGCCTCGCGTTCGTGCCCCGTCCCGGTCGGGACCGGGGCGAGGTCGAGCGCACCGTGGCGGCGTTGCTGGACGGCTTCGACCTGGTGTCGGTGGCCGCTCCGGTGACGCCCGCGACCGCGCGCAAGCTCTCCGCGCGGGCACGGCACCGCAAGGCCGTCCTGCTGCCGTTCGGGGTCGGCTGGCCCGGTGCCGACGTGGAGCTGCGCGTCGCCTCCAGCCGGTGGACGGGCCTGGGCGAGGGCCACGGCCTGCTCACCGGCCGCACCGTGACCGTCCACGCGAGCGGCCGGGGGTCCGCCGCGCGGGAACGGACCGCGGTGCTGTCCCTGCCAGGCGTTCCCGCGCGGGAGGGGTCAACCCTGCACGACCTCCCCGCGCGGGAACAGCCCTGGCCACGCGCCCTCCAAGCGGTTCCGGCGGAAGCGGGGTGAGCGCCGTGCTGCGTCGACTCCTCGCCCACCTCCGCCGCCCAGCCGCGCCGGCCGCCACGCCCGCACCGGTTGCCGCGCCTGCTTCTCCCGCCGCGCCCAGCCCTGCCGCCGCGCCCGCGCCGGCCGCCGCGCCTGCTCCGGCTGCCGCGCCCAGCCTTGCCGCCGTGCCTGCGCCGGCTGCCGCACCTGCCGCCGTGCCTGCGCCGGCTGCCGCACCTGCCGCCGTGCCTGCGCCGGCTGCCGCACCTGCCGCCGTGCCTGCGCCGGCTGCCGCACCTGCCGCCGTGCCTGCGCCGGCTGCCGCACCTGCCGCCGTGCCTGCGCCGGCTGCCGCACCTGCCGCCGTGCCTGCGCCGGCTGCCGCACCTGCCGCCGTGCCTGCGCCGGCTGCCGCACCTGCCGCCGCGCCTGCGCCGGCCGCCGTGCCCAGCCCTGCCGCCGTGCCCAGCACTGCCGCCGGGGTGCCCGGGGTCGCGCCGTGGCGGGTCGGGGGTTGGACGCGGTTCGGGGGTGTGCCGCGATGAGCCGCTACACGCTCGCCGTCTGGTGCCCGGACTGGCCGGTCGTCGCCGCCTGCGCCGAAGCCGTCCTGGCGCCGCACGTGCCGGCCGCCGTCGTGCGCGACAACGAGGTGGTCGCCTGTTCCGCCGTGGCGCGGGCCGAGGGGGTGCGGCGTGGTCAGCGCAAGCGCACCGCGCAGAGCCTGTGTCCCGAACTGGTGGTCTTCGAGCACGACGACGTCCGCGACGCCCGCCTGTTCGAACCGGTCGCCGCCGCCGTCGAGGAGTTGGCACCGGGCATCGAGGTGGTGCGGCCCGGGCTCGTGGCCGTTCCCGCGCGCGGCCCGGTCGGGTACTGGGGTTCACCCGAACGGGCGGCGGAACGGATCGTGGACCACGTTGCCGTGCACGCGGGCGTCGAGGCGCAGGTGGGGTTCGCCGACGGTCTGTTCGCCGCGACGCTGGCCGCGCAGCGCGGGGTGGTCGTCCCGTCCGGTGGCGCGCGCGAGTTCCTCGCCCCGCTGGGCGTCCACGAGCTCGACCCTCCCGCCGAGCACCGCCCGGAGCGCGCCGAGCTGGTGGACCTGTTGCGGCGCTTGGGGTTGCGCACGCTCGGCGCGTTCGCCGCGGTCCCGGAGCGCGACGTCGCCAGCCGGTTCGGTCGGGATGCCGTGCTGGCCCACCGCCTCGCCGGCGGCCTGGAGGAACGCCCGCGGTCGCGTCGCAAGCCGCCGCCGGAGCTGTCCGTCACGCAGGCCCTCGACCCGCCCGTGGACCGGGTCGACGCCGCCGCGTTCGCCGCGAAGGCCCTGGCCGAACGCCTGCACCGGGTGCTGGTCGACCGCGGTCTGGCGTGCACGCGGCTGGGCATCCAGGCCACCACCGAGCACGGCGAGCAGCTCCGCCGGGTGTGGCGCTGCGCCGATCCCCTGACGCCGCAGGGCATCGCGGACCGGGTGCGCTGGCAGCTCGACGGCTGGCTGACCCGCGAACGCCTGACCTCCGGCCTGCACCTGCTCCAGCTCGACCCGGAGGAGGTCGTCGACGCCGCCGCGCTCCAGCTCGGCCTGTGGCCGGGCGCGGGCCAGGACCAGGGCGAGGCCGCCGAGCGCGCCGCCCGCGCGATGGTGCACGTCCAGGGCCTGCTCGGACCGGACGCCGTGCTCACCCCGGTGCTCCAGGGCGGCCGGGGGCCGGTCGAGCGGGTGCGGCTGGTGCCGTGGGGCGACGAGCGGGTGCCCGCGACCGACCCGGACCCGCCGTGGCCGGGCCGCCTGCCCGCGCCGTCGCCGGCGACGGTGTTCACCGACCCCGAACCGGTGGTGCTGGTGGACGCGGCGGGCGGCGACGTCGTGGTGACCGGGTACGCGGAGCTGGTCGGCCGGCCCGACCGGTGGGTCCACAGTGGACGGTCCTGGCGGGTGGTGGCGTGGTCGGGTCCGTGGCCGGTGGACGAGCGGTGGTGGGACGAGGACACCGCCGTCCGGGCCGCCCGCCTCCAGGTCCTGGGCACCGCACCGGACGGGGAAGAGCTGGCCTGCCTGCTGATCCGCGCGGGCGGGAAGTGGGCGGTGGAAGGGGTGTACGACTGATGTCTGCCGATTTCGAGGCAGGGGCCGAGGGCGGCGGCCTGGGCGACTGGGTGGACGGCTACGAACTGGGACCGGGCACGGGCCTGGGTGCGGCCTTCGGGGTCGGCGCGGGCAGCGGCCACGCGCCGGCGTTCGGTCGTGGTGGTGCGGAGCCGGCGTACTCCGCGTACTTCGGGTGGGCGCCGCCGTTGATCCCCCTGCCCCGCCGCGCGCCGGACGAGCTGTTCTGACATGGGCTTCAACAACCCGCCGGTCCGCTGGTCGGAGCTGGAGCGCGCGCTGTCCGGCAAGCCCCAGCCGCCCGACGGTGGCGACAGCCCGGCCTGGTCCCGGCGTCGCGAGCGCTACGAGGCACCGCCGGACTTCGCGGTCAAGGTCGACGAGTTGGGCGCGACCCGCGCCCGCGTCCCGTACGTGGAGCTGCACTGCCACTCCAACTTCAGCTTCCTCGACGGCGCGAGCCACCCCGAGGAGCTGGTCGAGGCCGCGCAGCAGCTCGGCCTGGACGGCATCGCGATCACCGACCACGACGGCATGTACGGCGTGGTCCGGTTCGCCGAGGCCGCCAAGGAACTGGGCGTGCGCACGGTGTTCGGCACCGAGCTGAGCCTGGGCCTGTCCGCGCCGCAGAACGGGTTCCCCGACCCGGAGGGCGAGCACCTGCTCCTGCTGGCCACGAACCCGAACGGCTACCACGCGCTGTGCCGCACCATCACCACCGGCCAGCTGGCGGAGGGCAGCGAGAAGGGCCGTCCGGTGTACTCGCTGGACCAGGTCGTGGCGGACACGCGGGACCAGTGCGTCGTGCTGACCGGGTGCCGCAAGGGCTCGGTGCGGCGGGCCTTGGCGTCGGGCGGGCCGGTGGCGGCGTTCGCGGCGTTGCGGCGGCTGGTCGACCTGTACGGGCAGGAGCGCGTGTACGTCGAGCTGACCGACCACGGCTACCCCGAGGACGGTCCGCGCAACGACCTGCTGGCGGGCATGGCGGCGGACCTGGGCCTGCCGACCGTGGCGACGAACGCCGTGCACTACGCGGTGCCGTCGCGGGGGCGGTTGGCGGCGGCGATGGCGGCGGTGCGGGCGCGGCGCAGCCTGGACGAGATGGCCGGGTGGCTGCCGCCGGGGCGCACCGCGTGCCTGCGGTCGGGGGAGGAGATGGCGCGCCGGTTCGCCCGGTTCCCCGGCGCGGTGCACCGCGCGGCCGTGCTGGGGCTCCAGTGCTCGTTCGACCTCCAGCTCATCGCGCCGAAGCTGCCGCCGTTCGACGTCCCGCCCGGCGAGGACGAGAACAGCTACCTGCGCAAGCTCACGTACGCGGGCGCGCGCCGGCGCTACGGCTCGCCGGAGGAGAACCCCAAGGCGTACCGGCAGGTCGAGCACGAGCTGCGGATCATCGAGGAGCTCGGGTTCCCGGGGTACTTCCTGGTGGTGCACGACATCGTGGACTTCTGCCGCCGCAACGGCATCCTGTGCCAGGGGCGCGGGTCGGCGGCGAACTCGGCGGTGTGCTTCGCGCTGGGCATCACCAACGTCGACGCGGTCCGGTTCGACCTGCTCTTCGAGCGCTTCCTCGCGCCCGCCCGCGACGGGCCGCCGGACATCGACCTGGACATCGAGTCGGACCGGCGCGAGGAGGCCATCCAGTACGTCTACGGCAAGTACGGCCGGCGGCACGCGGCGCAGGTGGCCAACGTCATCAGCTACCGCGCGCGGTCGGCGATCCGGGACGTGGCCAGGGCGTTGGGCCACTCGGTGGGCCAGCAGGACGCGTGGAGCAAGCAGATCGACCGCTGGGGACCGCTGCGGGCCGCCGTGGAGGCCGCGGAGATCCCCAAACCGGTGCTGGAACTGGCCGCGGAGCTGGAGAACGCCCCGCGGCACCTGGGCATCCACTCCGGCGGCATGGTCATCTGCGACCGGCCGGTGAGCGAGGTGTGCCCGGTGGAGAACGGGCGCATGGCGGACCGGACGGTGCTCCAGTGGGACAAGGACGACTGCGCGTCCATCGGCCTGGTCAAGTTCGACCTGCTGGGCCTGGGCATGTTGTCGGCGCTGCACTACGCGATCGACCTGGTGCGCGAGCACGAGGGCGTGGACGTCGACATGGGCAAGATCGACCTGGCCGACGAGCGCGTCTACGCGATGTTGCAGAAGGCCGACTCGGTCGGGGTCTTCCAGGTGGAGAGCCGGGCGCAGATGGCGACCCTGCCGCGCCTGAAGCCGCGCGTGTTCTACGACCTGGTGGTGGAGGTGGCCCTGATCCGCCCGGGCCCGATCCAGGGCGGTTCGGTGCACCCGTACATCCGGCGGCGCAACGGCCAGGAGAAGTGGTCCCACGACCACCCGCTGCTGGCCGGCGCGTTGGAGAAGACCCTGGGCGTGCCGCTGTTCCAGGAGCAGCTGATGCAGATCGCGGTGGACGTCGCCGACTTCACGCCCGCCGAGGCCGACGAGCTGCGCCGGGCGATGGGCGCGAAGCGCTCGACGCACCGCATGGAACGCCTGCGGGAGCGCTTCTACCAGGGTGCACGGGCCAACGGCCTGGACGAGGCCTTGATCGAGCAGGTCTACGCGAAGCTGCTGGCGTTCGCGAACTTCGGCTTCCCCGAGAGCCACGCGCTCAGCTTCGCCCACCTGGTGTTCGTGAGCGCGTGGTTCAAGCTCTACCACCCGGCGGCGTTCTGCGCGGCCCTGCTGCGCGCGCAGCCGATGGGGTTCTACTCACCCCAGTCGCTGGTCGCGGACGCCCGCCGGCACGGCGTGGAGGTGCTCGGCCCGGACATCAACGCCAGCCTCCCGCACGCCACCGTCGAGCACTCCCACGGGAAACCGGCCGTCCGCATCGGCCTGGCCGGCATCCGCAACATCGGCCAGGGCCTGGCGGAGACCATCGTCGCCCAACGCGCTTCCGGGCCGTACCGGGACATGGCCGACCTGGGCACCCGGGTCCGCCTGACCACCACCCAGGCCGAGTCCCTGGCCACCGCGGGGGTGTTCACGAGCCTCGGCCTCGACCGCCGGCAGGCGCTGTGGGCGGCGGGCGCGGTGGCCGGCATCCGCCCGGACCGCCTGCCCCACACCACGGTCGGCACCGACGCCCCCGTCCTGCCCGGTATGGACGAGGTGGAGCTGGCGACGGCGGACGTGTGGGCGATGAGCCTGTCCCCGACGAGCTTCCCGACGGAGTTCGTCCGCGACCACCTCGACACCCTGGGCGTCCTCCCGGTGTCCGCCCTGGCCGACGTGCCGGACCGCACGACGGTCCTCATCGGCGGCGCCGTGACCCACCGCCAGCGACCGGCGACGGCGGGCGGCGTGACGTTCCTGAACATCGAGGACGAGACCGGCATGGTCAACGTCGTCTGCACCACCGGCCTGTGGGCCCGCTACCGCAAGGTGGCCCGAACCAGCCCGGCCCTGCTGGTGCGGGGCGTGCTGGAGAAGGCGGAAGGCGTGATCAGCATCCGGGCCACCCGCCTGTCCCACCTCCCGTTGCGGGTCCCGTCCCGCTCCCGGGACTTCCGCTGATCAACACCGCGTGTAGGTCGTGAACACCACGCCCGACGCGAACGTCCGGGTCTCGACCTTGGCGAACTTGTGCACCGGGAACTCCCCGTCGAACAGCGGCACGCCACGGCCCAGCACGATCGGGTGGACCTTCAGCACCAACCGGTCGATCTCCGACACCAGCGCCGCCGCCAGCTTGCCGCCGCCGCACAGCCAGATGTCCAAACCGGACTCCGCCTTCAACTCCCGCACCGCCGGCACCACGTCGTCGGAGATCACCGCCACGTCCGACGGCGTCCCGGTCAGGGTGCTCGACACGACGTACTGCCGCAGGTGGGCGTAAGGGCTCGGCAGGCCGCCGGGCACCTCGTACGTGCCGCGCCCCATGAGCACCGTGTCGAACGTCCGGTTCGGCACGTCGTCCAGGCCCAACGCTCGACGGCCCGCGGTCGGCAGGGCGTCCGGGTACTCCTCGAACAACGCCGTCATGTGGTCGCCCTCGAACAGGAAGTCGGCGTAGGTGCCGTCCGGCGCGGCGATGAAGCCGTCGAGGGACATCGCGACCAGGTAGGTCAGGTTTCGCATGTGGGCTCCCCAGTGCTCGTGGCTGACAACTCTGACTGTAGTACTTTGGCTGTAGTGGTTGTCAAGTGGCTAACCTGGCGACCGTGCGGCGGCGTGGCAGCGAGCAGGCGGTTGGAACACCGCCCCTCAGGGGCAACCCCTGGGAGCACGACCCGAAGAACCCACTGCGCCCCAGGCAGAACGGCACGCTCCGCGTGCTTGGCTGCCCGAAGTGGCGGAGAAGGCGTCGCGCCACGCCGCCGCACGCCACAGGACCCGCATGCTGACCGAGGCCCAGGCGGCAGCCGTCCTCGACGGACCGTGGGACCGCGGTGGACTCGCCGAGCGCCTCGCCGACGTGATCGGGCCGGTCCCCGCGGAAGACCTCGCCGTGCGGTTGCTCGGCCTCAGCCCCACCGCCCCGCCCGGCGGTGCGCCCTCCCTCGTCCGGCTGGTCGGCGATCTCGCGCTCGAGACACCCCCGGAAGAGCCCCGGTGGCGCGGCGAGGTCCCGCGCTGGGAGACCACCGGGGACCTCGCCCGCGCCCTCGGCCTCGACGTCGGCGAACTGGCCTGGTTCGCCGACGCCCGCGCCTGGAACCGCCGCGCCGGCGAACCCCTGCGCCACTACCGGACCTGGTGGGTCCCGAGCCGGTCGCACGGCCGCCGGCTGATCGAGTCGCCCAAGCCCCGCCTGGCCGAACTCCAGCGCCGCCTGGTCCGCCACCTGCTCGACCGGTTCGACGTGCACGACGCGGCGCACGGCTTCCGCAAGGGCCGGTCCACCACGACGTTCGCCGCGCCCCACGCCGGCAAACCCCTGGTCGTCCGCCTGGACCTCGAAGGGTTCTTCACGTCCGTCACCGGCGCACGCCTGCGCGGCCTCCTGACCGCCCACGGCTACCCGATCACCGTGGCCACCGCGCTCACGGGCCTGCTCACCACCCGCACCCCGCCGGAAGCGCTCCACCCGGCCGACTGGCCGCAGCGCCGCCGCCTCGCCGCACCGCACCTCCCGCAGGGCGCGCCGAGCTCACCGGCCACCGCGAACGTCATCGCCCGCGCCCTCGACCGCCGCCTCGCGGGCCTGGCCCGCACCCTCGGCGCCACCTACACCCGGTACGCCGACGACCTCGCGTTCTCCGGGGACGACGACCTGCCCCTGCACCGCCTGCTGCCCGGCGTGCGCGGGGTTGTCGAGGACGAAGGTTTCCGGCTCAACCCGCGCAAGACCCGGATCGCCGCCGCGCACCAGCGGCAACGGCTCGCCGGCCTGGTCGTCAACGACACCCCGGCCGCCTCGCGCGCCGAGTACGACGACCTGAAGGCGGTCCTGCACAACTGCGCCCGGCACGGCCTGGAGTCGCAGAACCGCCACCACCACCCGGACTTCCGGGCACACCTGCGCGGCCGGGTCGAGTGGGTGTCCGCCGGCCGCCCCGCCCGGCGCGCCAGGCTCACCGCTCTGCTGGACGCGATCAGCGGCTGAGCGGACCGCCGATGATGGTCATCGCGACCACGATGACCGAGAACCCGAACGCCGAGTACAGCAGGGCGTCCACGCTCCGGCTGCGGATCGCGATCAGGCCGGCCTGCTCGTCGGTCACCAGCACCCGCAGCAGCGCGGCCAGCAGCAGCGCGATCCCGATCAGCACCGCGCCCTGCCGCCAGTGGTACTGCACGATCCGCAGGACGCCCAGCACGACCACGCCCACCACCAGCGCGAACGGCAGGTGCTGGCCCGCCGCCGACCGCCAGCGCTGCTCCGGCATCAGCTCCACCGCCCTCACCCCGCCAACGCGCGCTCGGCGGCCTCGACCGTGTTGGTCAGCAGCATCGCGATGGTCATGGGTCCGGCGCCACCGGGGATCGGCGCGAGGAACCCGGCCACCGACGCCACGTCCGGGTGCACGTCGCCGACCAGCCCGGCCTCGGTGCGGGTGATGCCGACGTCCACCACGGCCGCGCCCGGCTTGACCATGTCGGCGGTGATCAGGCCGGGGCTGCCCGCACCCGCGACCACGATGTCCGCCCGCCGCACCTCGGCCGCCAGGTCCTTGGTCCCGGTGTGGCACAGGGTCACGGTGGCGTTCTCGCTGCGGCGGGTCAGCAGCAGCCCGATGGGCCGCCCGACCGTCACCCCGCGCCCGACGACGGTCACGTTCGCGCCCGCGATCGGCACGTCGTAGCGGCGCAGCAGCTCGACCACACCGCGCGGGGTGGCGGGCAGCGGGGCCTCGTCGCCGAGCACGAGCTTGCCCAGGTTGACCGGGTGCAGGCCGTCGCCGTCCTTGGCCGGGTCGATGCGCTCCAGGATCGCGTTGGCGTCCAGGTGCTTGGGCAGCGGCAGCTGCACGATGTAGGCGGTGCACGCGGGGTCGGCGTTCAGCTCGTCGATGACGGCTTCGAGCTGCTCCTGCGTGGTGTCGGCGGGCAGGTCGCGGCGGATCGACGTGATGCCGACCTTCGCGCACGCGGCGTGCTTGCCCTTGACGTAGGAGTGGGAGCCGGGGTCGTCGCCGACCAGGACGGTGGCCAGGCCCGGCGTCACCCCCCGCTCGACCAGCACCGCGACCCGCGTCCGCAGGTCGTCGAAGATCGCGTCCCGGGTGGCCCTGCCGTTGAGGATCGTCGCCGTCACGCACCCCATCTTCGCATCACCGGCGGCTCGGCAGCGCGGCGACCGCCACCGCCAGCAGCGTCAACACCGTGCCCACGACGGTCGTCGCGGACAGCTGCGTCCCCGCCGCCGGGGCGATCACGTCGACCGCCAGCGCGCCCACCAACTGGCCCGCGACCTGCGCCAACCCGACCAGCAGCACCCCGATCCAGCGGACCGCGAGCACCGCCGACCCGATCGTGCAGATGCCCAGCGCGCCGCCCGCGTAGAACCAGGGCTCGCTCGGCGCGGCGGTCGGGAACCCCCGCACCACCACGTCCACCGCGCACACCACGAGCAGCACGGCGGTCCCGGTGGAGAAGTTGACCAGGGCCGTCACGCGCGTGCTGCCCGCCGTCTCGCGCACCAGCCCGTTCACCGCCTGCTGCCAGCCCAACCCCATGCCCGCGACCGCCGGCAGCACCGCCAACCACAGCGCGGACGGGGACGCGAAGTCTTCCGCCACCGCCACGGCCACCGCCGGCACCGCCAGCACCGCGCCCACCACGCGCGGCACGGTCAGCGGCTGTCGCGTCGGCCCGAGCCCCGCCGCGTCCACCAGCAGGCTGCTCACCACCTGCGACGCCACCGCCGCGACGGTGAACACGGCCACGCCCAGCGCGACGACCGTCAACCCCTGCGTGGACACGAAGAACGCCCCACACGCCCCGCCGACGCACTGCCACCACCGGATCCGCCCGTCCCGCAACGCCTCCCGCAGCCGCGCCAGCCCCGCCCGACCGGCCCGCGCCGGCAGCACGATCAGCAGCATCAGCAGCAACCCGCCGCCGAACGACACCAGCGCGGCCAGGAACCCGTCCCGGAACACGTGCCCCAGCTCGCCGTTCAACCGTCCCTGCACCGTCAGGAACGCACCCCCGACGAACGCGACGAGCGCCCCGACGACCCGAACCCGCACCGCCTCCCGCGAGGTCACCGCCTCAGCCAACGGCACGAGCCGCCTCCACGCGCGCCGGCACCCGCACCCGACTGGCCAGCAGCACGCCGAGGAACGCCGCCACCGCGCTCGACCCCGCCGCCGCGGCCGGCCCGACCAGGTCCAGCAGCCACCCCGCCACCGGCAGGAACGACGCCTGCCCGGCGGTGGTGAACGCGCCCAGCCACCCGAACGCCTCGGCCTTGCGCCCCTCCGGCGCGATGTCGCTGATCCGGGTGTTGTTGGCGGCGATCGCCGGCGCGATGGCCATCCCGCCCACGCCGAGCACCAGCCCGATCAACCACACCGACGACGGCTCCACCACCGGCGGCAGCACCGGCACCAGCGCCACCACCCCCAGTGCCAGCAACACCATCCGCCGGGTGAACCTAGGCTCGCCGTGCAACCCGCCGGCGATCAGCCCGCCCAGCACCGACCCGACGCCCCACACCGCCGTGAGCACGCCCGCCAGGCCCGGCCGCCCGAGGTCCCGCGCCCACGCGATGATCACCAGGTCGATGGTCAGCAGCGACGCGACGATGCAGAACCCCGTGGCCAGCGCGAACACCATCGACCGGTCGGCCAGCAGCGTGCGCCCGGTGTGCTTCTCGCCGCCGGGCACCGGCTCGTCCATCCCGGCCCGCCGCAGCGCGGCCCGGAACCCGAACGCGCCCAGCACGGCCAACGCCCCGCACATCCACAACGCGACCTGCGGGTTGACGAACGCCACCACCATCGCGGTCAGGGCCGGTCCGATGACGTAGATGAGCTCCTGCATCGACGCCTCGACGGTGAACACGGCCGTCCCCGCCGACCCCGTGGCCATGCGGGGGTAGGTGGCCCGGCTGATCGGCGTGACCGGCGGCATCATGATCCCCGCGACCGCCGCCACCAGCACCGACAGCGGCCACCACGACGGCGGCAGCACCAGCGGGACGACCCCCGCCACGGTGATCGCCGCCCCGTAACCCAGGGCCGTGACCAGCAACAACCGGCTCGCTGGACTCCGGTCGGCGGCCCGACCGCGCAACGGGCTCGCCGCGCCCAGCCCGACCGCGAACGCCCCGCCGACCAGCCCCGCCGCCGTGTAGGACCCGGTCCACCCGGCGATCAGGAACGACGACGCCAGCGGTGTGCCCGGCATGTGGATGCGGCCCAACAGCGACCACACCAGCAAAGCGGGAAGACCGGGGACGGAGGCGAGTTCGCGGTAGGGCCGGAGCACGACCCCCACTCTGCACCCGACCCCCGACAAAACCGGACCGGATTTCGGCGGGAACCCGGAGCCCTCGGCTAGCGTCTGCACCTTCTAGGGGCACGAGCGAGGGGACAGCTGTGACCGATCCCACCGGACGCCGAGCCGAGTTGGAGGCGCGCAACGCCGCCATGCGCGAACGCGTCGACAGCCTCCTCGCGGAGCTGCGCACCAAGACCGCCGAGCTGCACGAGACCGCCGCGCGGGCCCAGGCCGTCAGCGCCACGGCGGTGTCCAAGGACGGCAGCGTGCGCGCCTCGGTGGACTCCACGGGCGCGTTGACGTCGCTGGAGTTCTCGCCCAACGCGTTCGAGCGCACCACGCCGGACAAGCTGGCCCGGCTCACCACGGAGACCGTGCTCCAGGCGATCGCGAAGGCGCGCACCGAGGTCACCGAGGTGCTGGCCCCGGCCCAGCAGGGCGGGAGCGTCGACCTGTCCGAGCTGCTGCCGGGGGTGCCGTCGCTGGCCGACCTGATCCCCAAGCCGCCGGCCGTGCCGACCGCCACGCCACCGCGCCGCGCGCCGGCGCCACCCGATGACGACGACGGCGACAGCATCATGGACAGGAGTGGCTGGTGAACGGCGGCTTCCAGGTAGACGTGGCCGGGATGCGGCGCGGCGGCGCGCAGTTCAGCGCCGCCGGCGACTCGCTGGACGGCGTCTTCCAGGCGTTGAACGGGGCTCTCCAGGCGGAGGGCCAGTGCTGGGGCGGCGACGAGTCCGGGCAGGCGTTCGCGCAGCAGTACGTGCCGAACTCCACGGCGACCCTGGACGCCTTCAAGAACCTCGCCAAGGCGCTGCAGGACATCCGGACCGGCGTCGACCAGTCGGCCGACGCCTACGAGGGGTCCGACCAGGGCAACGCGACCGGGATCTCCCGGACCTACTGACGTTTTTCCAGCTGAGGGGCGCGAGCGGTGGGTATCGAGATCCCGAGCGAGGTCACCTGGCTCTTCCCGATCGTGGTCGGGCAGAGCTGGCCGGAGGGCGACGAGACGGCGCTGCGGCGCATGGCCGACGCGTACCGGACCGCCGCGCAGGGCGTGAAGTCGGTGATCGACCAGGCCAACGGCGCCGCCTCGACCGTGACCGCCAGCCAGACCGGCGAGGCGGTGCAGCGGTTCGAGGAGTACTGGGCCAAGTTCGCCGGCGGTGACGACTCGTACCTGCCGAAGCTGCAGAAGGTGTGCGAGCAGCTCGCGGACAGCTGCGACAACTCGGCGCTGGAGGTCGAGTACACCAAGCTGTCGATCATCGCGTCCCTGATCGCGCTGGCCATCGAGATCGCGGCGCTGATCGCGGCGGCGTTCGGGACCTTCGGCGCGTCCACGGCGGGGATCCCGATCGCGCAGCAGGCGACCCGCTTGGTCGTGCAGTTCACGTTCCGGCAGCTGGTGATCGCGATCCTGCGCGAGGTGGCGATCTCGGTCGGGATCGACGTCGTCATCCAGGGCATCCAGGTGGCCCGCGGCGACCGCACCCAGTGGGACTGGGGCAAGACCGGCGAGGCGGCGGTGTCCGGTGCCGTGTCGGGCGTGGTCGGCGGGTTGTCCGGTGGGCTGAAGTTCGAGGGCGGCGGCCTGGCCGGACAGGTGGCCGCGGGTGCCACGCGCGGTGCCGTCGAGGGTGCCGTGTCGACGGTCGGCACCGCCGCCGTGATGGGCCAGGACATCAGCGCCCGGGACGTGCTGCTGGGTGCGACCTCGGGTGCGGTGTCCGGCGGCATCGGCGGGGCGAAGGACGGCCTGACCGTCGAACCGCCCCGCGTGAACCCCGGCGACCCTGGTGGTCCGGTCTCCCGCCCGCCGGACATCGGCCCACCGCCCACCGTGACCCCGTCCGCGGCCACCCCTACGGCCCCCGGCCCGACCGTGCGCCGCGAGGGCCTCAACCCAGTCGGCCACGACGGCACCACGACTTCTGCGGTCTCCGCACCACCGGCCCCGACTCCCACCCACGCCGCGCCTGCGCCGAGCGTCGGCGGTGCGGACAACTCGCCGCCTCCCGCGGTGTCGGGTGGTCGGGCGACCGTGCCGACTTCGCCGGTGTCGGGCGGGACGTCGTCCATCAGCGGGCGGTTGGGAGCACCCACCCCGTCGGCCTCTCCGACTCCCGGCGGCACTTCTCCCGCGGGCCGCACGCCGACCGGCCTGACCGGCGGATCGCCTGCGGGCTCGGGCACCCACCACGCCCCCACCCCCTCCGCGCCACCCGTGGGCACGTCTCCCGGCGGTTCCAGCGGTCCCGGCGGAACAAGGTCGGGCGCACCGACTCCCGGCCACACCCCAACCTTCGGCGGCCCAACCCCCGGCGGCCCGACTCCCAGTGGCCCGACTCCCGGCGGCAGCACACCCCACAGCGGAACCCCCGGCCCACGCCCCACTTTCGGCGGCCCGACGCCCGGCCTACCCCACGCACCCACCCCTACCGCACCCGGCGTGCCCGCGACTCACAGCAGCCCGACCGCACCCGGCATCCCCGCGACCCACGGCAGCCCGACCGCACCCGGTGTCCCGAGCACTCACGGCGGTCCCGGTGTCCCCGGTAGCCCGACCGCACCCGGTGGCGCGGTGCCGATCGGTTGCGCGGTGCCCACCGGTGGTCCGGCCCCGACCGGTGGTCCGACTCCGGGAACCTCCCCGGTCGCGGGCGGCAAGGCTCCGGCAAGCCCCGCGGGTTTCGCGCCCGCCCCGGCACCCTCGGCCCCTGCCGCAGGTGGCCCGACTGCGGGTGGTCCGGCTGCGGGTGGTCCGACCGCAACTGGCCCGACCGCAACTGGCCCGACCGCAACTGGCCCGACCGCAACTGGCCCGACCGCAACTGGCCCGGCCGCAACTGGCCCGACCGCAACTGGCCCGACCGCAACTGGCCCGGCCGCAACTGGCCCGGCCGCAACTGGTCCGGCTGCGGGTGGTCCTGTTGCGGGCGGTCCGTCGGGCGGGGCGGGTGCCGCGCCGATGGCGGGCGGGTTCGCGGCTCCTCCCACGGGTGCGCCGGGAGGCGGGGCACCCGGCGGCGGTGGCACCGGAGGCGGACGTGGCCCGTCCGCGCCGGCGGGTGGCGGGCTGTTCAGCGACCCCAACCCGGGCAACCGTCCGCAGAGCAACCGTCCCCACGACGACACCGGCGCCGCCTCGGTCACCGGCATCCCGGCCCAGCCCTACGCGAGCGCACCGCACATCCCGCACCAGAACTCCCCGGTCATGCCCGAACAGCGCGGCCCGGCGACGCAGCCGCCGAGCACGTTCGGCCCCCAACACCCGGGTACCGCCGTCCCGACGACGCCCCACCCCGCTCCCACCCCGTCCCCGCGGACCGAGACCCCGCCTCCGGCCCCGGCAGCACGCGGCACCGACACGCCGACTCCCCGCGGCACCGATACACCGGCTTCCCGCAACACCGACACGCCGGCTCCCCGCGTCACCGACACACCGGCCTCCCGCAACACCGAAAACCCGCCGCCCCGCGACACCCCGGCCGACCACACCCCGGCCGACCACACCCCGGATCCCGC
This sequence comes from Saccharothrix variisporea, assembly GCF_003634995.1. Taxonomy (GTDB): domain Bacteria; phylum Actinomycetota; class Actinomycetes; order Mycobacteriales; family Pseudonocardiaceae; genus Actinosynnema; species Actinosynnema variisporeum. The sequence continues at coordinate 5,992,536 of NZ_RBXR01000001.1, forward strand.
CGCCGACCCCACCCCGGAACCGGTCGCCGACCCCACCCCCGACCCCACCCCCGAGCCGACACCCGACCCCACCCCGGACTCCCCGGCGGACACGATCGGCGACCCCGGCGACGAGCACACCCCGGCCGCCGGCCACGAGTGGCCCGAAGACACCCAACCCACCCCGGAAACCCCGGCCACCCCCGCGGACCCGTTCCCCCACAAGGGAGTCTGGGGCAACCCGGCCGGCGTGGTCCCCGGCTTCTCCCAGGACGGCCCCTACCACTCCTTCCACGACAGCACCGGCCCCACGGACCGCGAAGTCGGCACCTACGACCAGCGCGCCGCCGCCATCGTCGAACCGACCTACCAGCCCTACGGCCCGCACGGCAGCTACGAGCCGTTCATCCAGGCCCACTCCAACCCCGACGGCTCCATCGCCTGGCCCCCGAACCAGGGCGCGGACGGCCCCCGGGTCGTGGTGGAGCTCCCGGCGGGCACCGTCCTCGACCGGTTCGGCAGCCCCCAGGGCGACTTCCTCTCGCCCCTGAACACAGACGGCAAGCCGTACGGGTTCGGTGAGCGCGCGATCCTCCCGGACAGCCTCGGCAAGGGCTACCACGTCTACGTCCTGGACGCCCCGCTCACCGTCGAGCTCGCCCCCGTCGCCCCGGCCTTCGACCAACCCGGCGGCGCGCGCCAGCTCCAGCCGGTCGCGCACCCGGACCTGGTCGACCCCAACACCGGCCAGATGAGCGTGCAGCGCCTGATCGACCTGGGCCTGATGCGCGAGGTGGACGTCCCGCCCGCAGATGGCAAGGTGCTGCCGCCCGACTTCGGCACGTTCGACGAGCACGGCAACGTCCGCACGCCCGACCCGGTCACCGTCGACCAGGCCCAGAACGGCGCCTTCGACGACCACACCCCACAAACGGCAGCACCCGACATCGGCCCGGTCGCCCACCAGGGACCGATCCCGCTCGGCCCGGTCTCCCAGACCGTCGACCAGGCGATCCGGAACAGCCAGGTCACCGACGCCGGCGTCGCCCTGCACACCGAGCCGCACCTGAACGACCTCTCCAGCCGCATCCCGCCCGTCGACGGCCACGCGGTCCTGGACATCCACACCGACGGCGACGGCGTCCGCATCGGCGACCGGCACTACACCCGTGCCGAACTGGTCGAGCTGATCAACAACCACCCCGACCTCGCCAACCGCCCCCTGGTCTTCGTCGGTTGCGACGCGGCGGCGGGCGGGGAGAACAGCCTCGCCGCGCACGTCGCCCGCGAGACCGGTCAGCCGGTGATCGCGCCGGACCGCCTGGCGTGGTCGGACCAGCACGGCAACCTCTACTCCAGCTCACCCACCGAGTCCGGTGGCCCGAAGATCCCCCCGGACGGCGGCTGGCACCGGTTCGAGCCGGACGGCACGAGCACCCCGGTCGGCGAGCACGGCATGCCGCCCGGCCACGAACCCAAGGGCGATCTCGCCACCGGAGAACACCGCGGCCGGCTGGACATCGAGCCCCAGGTCCAAACCCCGTGGCAGCAACCCGAAACCACCCACCGGCAAACCCACCAGAGCACCGAGTCGCTGTTCCACAACACCGACCTGCCCCGCGACACGACGATCGAGGTGCGCAACCCGGACGGCCAGGTCCGCACGATCGTGCACGTCGACGCCGATGGCCGGATCTTCGTGGACGCCGTCGCGCACAACACCGACAACCCGGAACTCCTGCACCCCGCGCCGAACGCCCACTACCGCGTGGAGACCGGGCACCGGCACGACGTGTTCGTCGCCAACCCGGACGGCACCCGCCAGACGACCACCGACACCATCAAGATCGGCGGCCAGGAGGTCCAGGTCCAGCGCACGGTCCTGATCGACCCGCCGCCGCCCGCCGCCAACGGCCGGGTCACCATCGACCAGAACCACCCGATGGCGCCGAAGCCCGGCGAGGCGTTCACCGCGCGCACGGACCTCCCGCCGGACACCCGGATGGACGTCTACGACACCGAGGGCAACCACCGCGGCACGGTCCAGACCGATGGCGACGGCCGTCCGAAGTGGATCGCCGCACCCGACTTCCTGGAGCACGGCCGCAACCCCGAGGTCATGCACCCGATCGCGGGCGCGAACTACAACGTCGACCGCGGCCCGCTGCACCAGGAGTTCACCACCGACGCCAACGGCCACCCGCAGAACGCCGTCGACCGCGTCGAACCGCCCACCACGCACCAGAGGACGGTCGACGACGTCAAGCAGGGCCAGCCGTTCAGCCGCCCCGGCCAGGTGCACGACCCCAACACCGAGTACGTCGTCACCGACGAGCACGGCCAGCGGCGCGGCCGGTTCCTCACCGACGACACCGGGCACGTGGTGTTCGAGGAGACCCACTCCGGTCAGCGCAGCCGGGTCAACGCCGAGATCGCCCAGGCCCCGGCGCACGCCCAGGTCACCTCGGACGGCTTCTACGGCCTCGGCCGCGCCGAACAGCCCACGACCACCTGGCCCAAGCCGGACAACGAGGTCCGGCTCACCCTCGAACGGACCAAAGTGGACGGTGAGTACGTCTACTCCGTGAAGGTCACCGGCGACACCTCGAACTGGACGCCCGAGCAGCACGCCGCCGTCACCCGCCCGTTCGGCAACAGCGACCCGTTCGCCGCCCGCGCGGACCTGCCGCCGGGCACCCGGTTCGTGCTGGACGACCACAAGAACCAGGGCTACGGCACGTTCCAGACCGGCGACGACGGCACGGTCGGCCACGTGCACACGTTCCGCCCGTTCAGCCCGGACCTGAACCTGCCGCTGCCCAACGCGGTCCTGACCGCCGACAACGACATGTGGCGGGGCCGCACCAACGGCGACGGCGAGACGGTCGCCACCACCGGCCGGCCCGACCTGTCCTCCGGCGGCGCGATCCGCCGGGACGGGGCCGCGCAGAGCGAGGTGGGCACGCACGGCGAGGTCGACGGCAGCGGCAAGAAGCTGTCCGACGGCGGTCACCACCAGGGCAACGAGCTGGGTTTCCCGGGCGAGGCGGCCAACCAGTCCAGCCAGCAGCGCGACCAGAACCAGGGCAACGGCCGGCCCGCGTTCGCCACCGACGAGACGTGGCACCGGATGGAGCGGGACCGGTCGAAGTTCATGAAGGCCGGCGGTACGGTCGAGATCATCGACACCTTCGCCCTGCGCGACCCGCTGACCCGGCACCCGCACACGTACCAGACCCGCTGGCGCGTGACCCGCCCGGACGGCACGACCGAGATCTACGTCAGGAGCTACCCCAATGAGCACAACGCAGCCCTCTGGCCAGTCGGCTTCTGAGCGGCACGACGAGCTGCTCCAGGTCATCGGCGGTCTGCTGCTGGACGTCGCGCCCGAGGGGTTCCGCCGCGTGGACCTCCTGGTGCGGATGACGGTCGCCGTGCAGGACCTCGCGCTGACCGTGTACATGCCGGACGGTTCGACGCCCGAGGCCCTGCCGCCCGAGGGCCTGGCGGAGGCGTTCGCGCAGCTGCGCCAGGCGCTGTACCAGCCGGGGCGGGGCACGTGGTTCTCGTGCCGGTGCGTGGTCAACGCGCCGGCGCGCATCGACATCACCTACAACATCGACCACGACCCGCAGTTCGACCCGCCGGTGCCCGCCGCGGACTTCGCGCGCGACCTGGCGGCGTTCCCCCGGGACGACGCGTTCGTGCCGGACTGGCTGCGGGCCAAGCTCGCCGAAGCCGCGACCGAGGAGCAGAACGCATGACCGCGCCGCAGTTGGACACCGAGGACCAGAACGCGATCCTCGGCTCCTTGACGACGCTGCTGGTGCAGCGCCTGCGCGGCGACTGGGAGCAGCTGTTCGTCGACTTCCGCATGGTCGGCCGGTACCTGGAGGCCGAGGCGACCGGCCTGACGATGTACGGGTCGTCGTTCCAGTGGCGGCTGCCGGACGAGGCGCTGCCGTTCTTCGTGCAGCTGCGCGAGGGCATGGCGCGGCCGGGCGGCGGCACGTGGCTGTCGGTCAAGTTCCACCTGGTGCACCCGGACACGTACTCGGCCGAGTTCAACCGGGACGCCGAGCCGGACTGGACGTCACCGCCCAAGCCGGAGCACTACGCGCAGGAGCTGGAGCTGCACCCCCGGGACCACGTCCCGGCGTGGCTCGCGGAGAAGGCCGGCCTGCCCGAGCCCGCCGGACCGACCGAGCCCGCCGGACCGCCCGCCGACCCGCCCACCGGGCCGATCCCGATCCAGTCGCCGCCCGTGCCGCTGATCAGCGCCCCTCTGTTCGACGGGCTGGACGCGCAGGGCGTGCCGACCGCCGCCGACCGCCCCCGCCCGCACCCGCAGGAGCTGGACGACGTCCTGTCCTACCTGGAGGGTGCGCCGGTCGTGCTGGCCGCCCGCTCCTACGGCAAGGACGTGTTCAACCCCGACGCCACACCCGGCGTGCCGCTGTCCTTCCACACCGACGGCACGTGGGTGTGGCCCGGCGGGGCGGCCTACTACCTGCGCCACCACCACGTGCCGCCGGTGCCGCAGCTCGTGCAGCACATCCGGGACAACGGCTACACCGTGCCGCCGGTGTCCCCGGACGCCGAGGCCGCCGCCACCGCCGTCGCCTCCGGCCAGGCCGAGAGCGCGCCGCTGCCCCCGTACGCGCCGCGCGTGATCACCGACGTGGACCGGCGGGCGTTGGACCAGCTCAAGGCCCGTTTGGACCACTACGGGGTCGCCGAGCACGAGTACGGGCTGGTCGAGCCGCGCCCGGACGCGCTGGTGCTGGAGCCCGCGCCGGGGCGGTCCGGCTGGCAGGTCCAGTTCTGGGACTCCAACCGCGGGCCGCACGGCCGGCCCAAGGTCTACGAGCACGCCGTGGACGCGGCGAAGGTGCTGCTGGCCGAGCTGCTGTGGCGCGACGACCGGGACGCCGAGCGTGCGGGCGGCCGGGCGCAGCCGGCGGCGCAGGTGGTGCAGCCGGTGGCCGACATCCAGCCGCTGCCCGACGAGCCGCCGCTGTCGCTGTTCCGCGACCGGGAGGCGGTCGTGCTGCCCGCCGGGACCGAGCTGGACCGGTTCGGCGCGGACAGCGGCAACCTCGCGTACGCGGCCGGCACCGCGTTCGGTCAGCGGTCGCTGCCACCGGATTGGCTGAACCGCCGCTACCACGTGTATCGCGTCCAGCAGCCGGTGCCGGCGGTCAGGGGCGTCGCGGTGCCGTGGTTCGGGCAGCCCGGCGGCGGCACGGGGTACTTCCTCGTGGCGTCCGTGCGCGACCTGCTGGCCGACGGCCGGTTGGTGGAGATCGCCGAGGCGACCGGACAGCCACCGGGGGTCTAGGTTCGGTCGCACCCCGTGGTTCGTCCGTTCGGCGCAACGGGGTCCCGTGCGCGCACGGTGAGTCGCGGGGGAAGATGGTGGGCGTGTCCGAGCCGAAGCCGTTGAACCCGACCGAGCAGGACGCGCTGGTCAAGCAGATCGGCCTCACGCTGATGCGGGCCGCTCCGGAGGACTGGCGCCACGTCACTGCCGAGTACCGGGCCACCGGCCGGTACTTCGAGCTGGCCGCCGAGGTGCGCTCGGCGGACGGCGCGCTGCGCGCCTGGCAGCCGCCGCAGGAGGTGGCCGGCCTGTTCGCGCGGCTGCGCGCGGGCATGTACCGGGAGGGCCGGGGGAGCTGGTCCAACGCCCGCTACCAGCTCGACCACCCGTCCAGCTACAACCTCGACTTCGACCGCGCCGAGCCCGCGTGGCAGACGCCCCCGCCGCCCCAGGCGTACGTGGACGAGGTCCGCTTCTTCCCGCGCACCGACGAGAACATGCCGGACTGGCTGCGCCGCCGCCTGGCCGCCGCCCAGCCGCCCGCACCCCACACCCCACCCGGCCCGGCCCTGCCGGCCCAGCCCGGCCCGCCCACCCCGCCCGGCGGCCAACCGGCCCTGACCCACGACCCCCGCCCCTTCGGCACCCCGCACGACCCGGCCGCCCACGAGCCGCACGCCTTCGGCGCGCCACACGACCCCGCTGCCCACGAGCCGCACGCTTTCGGCGCGCCGCACGACCCGGCCGCGTTCGGCGCCCCGCACGACCCCGCCGCACCGTTCGGCGCCCCGCACGAGCCGGCCGCCGAGGAGACCCAGCTCTTCCCGCCGCCCCCGCACGAGGCCGCGCACCCCGAACCACCCTTCGCGCCACCCGCCCACGAGCCGCAGGCCTACGACGCCCCGGCCCAGGAGGCCCCCGAGCACGAGGCCCACCACCCCGGCCCGTCGACACCCGGCCTGCCCGGTCCCTCGACACCCGGCGGCCTGCCCGCTCCCTCGACACCCGGCCTGCCTGGTCCGTCGACACCCGGTGGCGGTCTACCCGGTCCCTCCACACCCGGCGGTGGCCTGCCCGGACCGTCGACACCCGGCGCGGGTCTGCCCGCCGCGCCCGTCCTGACCAGCCCCGTGCCGCCGCGCGGCTTCCGGACCGCCCGCGTGTTCGACGGCGCCGGCCCCGGTGGCCGCCCCGCCGTCAACCGCCCGCCGGTGCCCGAGGCCGAGCGGGACCTGCTGCTGAGCTACCTCGACCGCGCACCGGTCGCGGTGGTCGGGCGCGGCTTCGACGCCGACGTCCTCAACCCCGACGCCCCGGCCGTCGTGCCGGTCGCGTTCCAGACCGACGGCCACTGGATCTGGCCCGCCGCCGTCGGCTACTACCTGCGCGCGTACGGCGTGCCGCCCGAGCCCGAGCTGGTCGAGCGGGCCAAGGCCAACGACTACGTGCTGCCCGAGGTCCCCGAGGACGCCCGCGTCGCCGCCGCCGCGAACCTGGGCGCACCCGCCGCGCCCCGCGACACCGCGCTGCCCGTCGCCGAGGTCCCCGAGCCCTTCCAGGCGTTCGCCGAGCAGCCGCACGACGAGCCGGCGGAGGTCGCCGAGACCGTCGCCACCCCGCTGCCCGAGCCACCCGACCAGCCCGAGCCGCCGCGCCCCGACGCCCGCGCCGACGCCCGCGCCGACGCCCGCTCGGACGTCGAGGAGACCGCGAACCTCACCGAGCTGCGCGCCGACCGCGTCGAGTTCGCCGACAGCGGCCCGCCCTACCGGGTCCGGTTCGAGGAGGACGGCCCGGTCATCGACGACCGGTACCGCCGCGAGTCCTATGTGGACGGCATGGACCTCTTCGCACCCGCCCAGTACGAGCGTGACGCCGAGGACGTCGAGACCACCCAGGCGTGGAACCCGTTCGCCGAGGAACAGCCGGACACCGCGCCCGCCGAGGAGACCGCGGAGGTGGAGGTCGTCACCGACGAGCCCGCCGCCGAGGAACCTGTCGCCGAGGACCCGCAGTACGCCGACGAACCCGAGTTCGCCGACCAGCCCGCGTACGGCGACCAGCCCGCGTACACCGACCAGCCGGAGTTCTCGGACCAGCCGGACTACTCCGCCGAACCCGAGTTCGCCGACGAACCCGAAGCGGAGCCCGAGCCCGAGGTCGTCGAGGCCGCCGAGCAGACCACGGAGTTCGACCAGTTCCACGAAGAGCCCCGCTTCGAGCAGCAACCCCAGTTCGACGAGCCCGCCCAGTTCGGCGAGCAGGCCCAGTTCGACCAGCCCGCCCAGTTCGGCGAGCAGGCCCAGTTCGGCGAGCCCGACCGGTTCGCCGAGGACGAGCGGTTCACCGAGGAGCAGCCGCGCTTCGAGGACCAGGAGCCGCCCGCGCCGCCCGCCCCGGTGGAGCCGCGCCAGGTCACGCCCGAGGAGGAGCAGCAGCTGTCCGGCGTGCGCCGCGCACTGGACGAGCTGGACGTGCCGCCCGCCGCATACCGCTTCGGCGAGCCCGTCGACCGCACGTGGCTGCTGCGCACCGAGGGCCGCGACTGGGAGGTCTCCTGGTTCGACCACGGCCCGACCAACCCGGTCCGCTTCGACCGCCTCGAGGACGCCGCCGCCTACCTGGTCGGCAAGCTCGTCCTCACCGGCCGCCGCACCCCGCGCCCCCTGCCGCCCCCACCCCCGCGCCCCCAGCCCCCGCGCCCGCCGATGAACGGCGAACCCTTCCGCGAGGAGCCGCACCGCCCACCCGTGGAGAACTTCCGCGAGGAACCCCACCGCGCCCCGGACTTCCGGGAGGAACCGCACCGTCCGCAGGACTTCCGCGAGGAGCCCCACCGCCCGCCCCTCAACGGCGAGCCCTTCCGCGACGAACGCCCGCCCCTGACCAACGGCTTCCGCGAAGAACCCCCGCGCCGCCCGGCCCCGCCGCAGCCGCAGCCGCAGGAGTCCCCGAAGCCCGCCGCCCGCCAGTGGCCGATCACCCCGCTCAACGGCGAGCCCCCGCTCACCCTCTTCCGCCACAAGAAGATGGTCGAGCTGCCCGCCGGCATGGAGGTCGACCGCTTCGGCGACGGCTCCGGCAACCTCGTCTACGTCGCCGGCACCCCGTTCGCGGAGCGGTCACTGGTCCCGTCGTGGATCAACCGCCCGTACCGCGTGTACCGCCTGCGCCGCCCGGTCGAGGTGCTCACCGGCGTCGCCGTGCCGTGGTTCGAGCAGCCCGGCGGCGGCACCGCCTACCTGCTGCCGAAGTCGGTCGAGGACCTGATCGCCGACGGCGTCCTGGTCGAGGTCGCGAACCAGGAGGCCCCGGCTCACTGAACGCGGGACCTCACTGACGCGGGACCTCACTGAACGCGGAGGCCGTGGGCGGCGGCGAAGGCGATCGCCTGCTCGACGTCGACCACGGCACCCCGCAGGGACGCCGCCACCAGCCCGTTCGCGTCCACCCGCGCCCCGCGCAGGTCCGCGCCCTCGAACGCGCACCCGCGCAGCCGGGCGCCGGTGAGGTCGGCGTCGCGCAGGTCCGCGTCGCGCAGGTCGGCGTCCTCCAGGTTGGCCTCGCGCAGCCGCAGCCCGCGCAGCGACACCTTCCGCAGCCGCGCCCGCGCGAGGCTCGCCAACGTGAGATCGGTCTCCACCAGCTCGACCGGCCGCAGCACGCAGTCCACGAAGGACGACCCCAGCCACGTGCACGACGTGAACGACGCCGAGGCCAGCGTCGCCCCGACGAACCGGCACGATCGGAACGCGGTGGCGGAGTGCCGCGACTCGCCGAGGTCGGTGCGCTCGAACGTGCACCGGGTGAACGTGCACCCGGACGTCACCAGCCGCCGCAGGTCGGCGTCGGTGAAGTCGCACCCCTCGAACGACCGCCCCACCCACTCCTGCCCGCTCAGATCCGCGTCCGCGAAGTCGTCCCCGACGATGATGTCCACTGTCACACCTTGTCATCGTTCGCCGGTTGGTAACCTCACCGCGTCGGGCAAACCGCCCGATGCGCCGGTCCCGGAGTAGAGACCGCCGCTGACAGGTGCTGCCTGCCTAGTGGTCGTGCCCGGGGACTGAAGCCGTCAGATCGTCATTCGGGAAGGCTCATGACCCGCACGCCCGTGAACGTCACCGTCACCGGTGCGGCCGGCCAGATCGGCTACGCACTGCTGTTCCGCATCGCCTCCGGCCACCTGCTGGGCCCGGACGTCCCGGTCCGCCTGCGCCTGCTGGAGATCCCGCAGGCCGTCAAGGCCGCCGAGGGCACCGCGATGGAGCTGGACGACTGCGCCTTCCCGCTGCTGTCCGGCATCGACATCACCGACGACGCCAAGACCGCGTTCGACGGCGTGAACATCGCCCTCCTGGTCGGCGCGCGCCCGCGCACCAAGGGCATGGAGCGCGGTGACCTGCTGGAGGCCAACGGCGGCATCTTCAAGCCGCAGGGCGAGGCCATCAACGCGGGCGCGGCGGACGACGTGCGCGTCCTGGTCGTCGGCAACCCGGCCAACACCAACGCCCTCATCGCCCAGCAGCACGCGCCGGACGTCCCGGCCGAGCGCTTCACCGCGATGACCCGCCTGGACCACAACCGCGCCCTGTCGCAGCTGGCCAAGAAGCTGGGCGTGACGGTCAGCGACATCAAGAAGCTGACGATCTGGGGCAACCACTCCGCCACCCAGTACCCGGACCTGTTCCACGCCGAGGTCAACGGCCAGAACGCCGCCCAGGCCGTGAACGACCAGGAGTGGCTGGAGAACACCTTCATCCCGACCGTGGCCAAGCGCGGCGCGGCGATCATCGAGGCGCGCGGCGCGTCCTCGGCGGCGTCGGCGGCGAACGCGGCCATCGACCACGTGTACTCGTGGGTCAACGGCACCCCCGAGGGCGACTGGACGTCGGCGGCGGTCGTGTCGGACGGTTCCTACGGCGTGCCGGAGGGCCTGATCTCCTCGTTCCCGGTCGTCTCGAAGGACGGTCGGTACGAGATCGTGCAGGGCCTGGAGATCGACGACTTCTCCCGCGCCCGCATCGACGCCTCCGTGGCCGAGCTGGTCGAGGAGCGCGACGCGGTGAGGGCCCTCGGCCTGATCTGAGTTCTTCGCTCGTCGAGGCCCCCGTGCGCTCCGGCTACGGGGGCTTCGTCGTGGCAGGCTGGACCCCGTGACGAAGAACCCGTGGCCCGTCCCGCAGCCCGAGTTGTCGCCCGACACCCACCCGGCCCTGGCCGCCGCTGCCCGAGCAGCGTCCCGCGCGTACCAGCAGGCCCGTGCCGCGCACACCCGTGCCGAGCTGCGCGAAGAGGTCGCCGGCGGTGCGGACGGCACACCCACCATGCGGGTCGACGCGATCGTGGAGGAGGCGATCGCCGAGGCCGCGTCCTCGGCGGGCGTCAACCTCCTCTCCGAGGAGGCGGGTTTCGTGGACAACGGGTCCGCCGCCACCCTCGTGGTCGACCCGGTGGACGGCTCGGCGAACGCCGCCCTGGGCGTGCCGCTGTCGTGCTTCGCGGGTGCGCTGGTGCTGGACGACCAGCCGGTGGAGGCGCTGACGGTGTGGTTCGACACGGGCCGGGCGTGGTCCGCGCGGGCGGGTGAGCCGACCCCGTACCGCACCTCCGGCCGGACGGTGCTGAAGGGTGCGTCGGTGTGCCTGATGCGCCCCAAGCGCGGCACCGAGGACGCGTGGATGCGCGTAGCGAACGCCGCCGACCGGATCCGCGTGCTGTGCACGACGTGCCTGGAGACGGTGCTGGTCGCGGAGGGTTCGGTGGACGCCTTCGCCGACCCCGGCTCCGACACCCACCGCCTGATGGACCTGATCGCGGCCCTGGTCACCGTCCCAGCGGCAGGCGGCGCACTGCTGGACCTCCACGGCCGCCCCCTGACCTTCGACCCGGACCTGACCCGCCGCTGGTCCGGCATCGCCGCCGCAACCCCAGCCCTGGCCGACGCCCTGATCACCACGATCCTCGGCTGACCCGGCCCAGCCACGCCGACCCCGGCCGGCCGCGCCGATCCCCGCCCGCGCCGATCCCCGCCCGCGCCGATTCCCGCCTGCCCGCGCTGACCCCCTGCCTGCCCGCGCTGACCCCCGCCCAGCCGCGCCGATCCCCGCCCAGCCGCGCCGACCCCCGCCCGGCCGCGCCGGTGCGTCAGGCCTGCCGGCCGCGGTACCACTCGACCGTCTTCGCGATCGCCTCCTCGTGCGGCGTCACCGGCAGCGGGCCGAAGGTGGTCTCGTAGGCGGTGTGGTCCACCACCCACGGCTTGGTGCGCTGGTGGGCCAGTTCGCCCATGCCCCGCACCCGCTTGTCGAACAGGGCCATGACCTGGACCGTGGCGTGCGGCAGGGCGAAGGGCTTCGCGGTCTTGCCGACGACCTTCCCGGCCAGGGCGATGAACTCGCGGACGGTCAGCGTCTCGGCGGCCGGCGTGTGCCAGACGCGGCCGTCGGCCCGGGGGTCGTCGCCGAGGACGATCTGGGCGCGGGCCGTGTCGCTGAGGTAGGCGAAGGTGTGCGGCACGTCCAGCGGGCCGAACCAGAACGGCTGCCGGCCCGCCGCGAGCGGCTTGAGGACCAGTTCGCCGGGCAGCGACCCGACGCCGCCCGGTCCGTAGTAGTCGCTGGACCGGGCCAGGACCACGGGCACCGATGCGCTGAGCAGGCGCTTGCCCAACGCGCTGCGCAGCTTCTCCTTCGCGCCGGCCGGGCGCTCGGGTGTGTTCTCGTCGAACGGCGCGGGCACCGGCCCGTACGAGTAGAGGTTGTCGGCCAGGACGAGCTTCGCGCCGGCGGACTCGGCGGCGGCGACGGCGTTGTCGAACATCGTCGGCAACATCTCGGCCCAGCTCGTGTACGGCACGTTGGCCGCCAAGTGGACCACGGTGGCACCCCGCGCCGCCTTGACCGCCGACTCCCGGTCCATCAGGTCGGCCCGCACGTCCTCCGCACCCTCGGGCACGCCACCCGACCGGGTGACCGCACGCACCTCGCGCCCGTCCGCCACGAGCTGCCGGGTGATCTCGTGCCCGATGCCCCGACCTGCGCCCAACACCACGACCGTCATGACGTCTCACTCTCCTGATGACCTCTAACTTGTGTTAGACGTTCTAACACAAGTTAGAGTGTCTTCTCAAGGAGGTGGTCGCACCGTGGGAAACACCCGGCGCGAGAAGTACCGCGAGGACACCAAGGAGGAGGCCAAGCGCATCGCCTTGGAGCAGTTGGCCGAACAGGGTGTCGAGGGCATCTCGGTCAACGCGATCGCCAAGCGCATGGGCATCACCGGCCCTGCCCTGTACCGGTACTTCAAGAACCGGGACGACCTGCTCACCGACCTGATCCGAGACGCCTGGCGCGACCTCGCCGAGCAGATGGAGGCGACCGACAGCGCGACGCAGGGCCGGCCGCGGCGCGAGAGGGTGCACGCCCTCGCGAACGCCTTCCGCACCTACGCCCTCCGCGAGCCACACCGCTACTTGCTGCTGTTCGGCACACCCCTACCCGGCTACCACGCACCGGAGGACACGGCCGCCCTCGCCCACCGCACGATGAGCGCGCTCCTGGGCGTGCTCGCTGAAGGTCCCCAGGGCCATACCCACATCGACTGGTCCTGGAAGGCGGCCGACGCGGCGCCGGATGCCGGCGCGACGGGCGAGGTGGGTGCAGGGGGCGAAGTGAGTGGAGGGAGCGAAGTGGGTGGAGGGAGCGGCGCGGTGCCCTCGGGAGCCGGGTCGGCGTTGGACGGGCAGTTGGCGGCCTGGGCGTCGGGGATGGGCGAAGAGGCGCTCCCGCCCGCTGTCCTGCTGACCGGGTTGCGCGCGTTCACCAGGCTGCACGGGGTGGTCAGCCTGGAGGTCTCGGGGCAGTTCGGGCCGATGGGGTTCGACCCGGCGTTGCTGTACCACGCCGAGGTGGAGTCGTTGTTGTCCGACTAGGCCGCCGGACCCGATCGCCCGAACGCAGCCGCCCGAACGCAGCCGCCCGAACCCAGCCGCCGGAACCAGGGCGCCGGACCCGATCGCTCGAACCCAGCCGCCGAACCAGGGCGCCGGAACCCGGCCGCCGGACCCGATCGCCCGGACCCAGCCGCCGGAACCAGGGCGCCGGAGCCGGGCGGGCTCGGTCGGTGGCTAGTCGCCGGTCCTGGGTTCGACCAGGCAGTCGGGGCCGGGGTAGACCAGCCCCTCGTGGCCGTCGGAGAAGCGGACCAGGTACGGGGGCGCACCCTCCTCGCCGCGGACCTCCAGGATCTCGCCGACCCGCTCGTCGAGACCCACAGCGCGGCTGTGGACGTGCAACCGGTCGCCTACTGTCGCGTGCATCTGCAACACCTCCGGTGCGTCACAGCGTAGGACGACTCTGAAGGTACCGACAGCCTGGCGTTTCCGCTCAGCCGCAAGCCTGGGAAAGCTTGTTGACCATCTCCAGCTTCTTCGACGTCCAGTCCGCCAGCTTGGCCGGGTCGAGGTCCGCCGCGCTCAGCTGACCCATGGTGTCCGACACGCCGTTGATGGCGTCCTTCAGCGTCGCGTCGCCGGCCTTCGCGGCCAGCTCCTCCAGCTGCTTCGCCTTGGCCTGGGTCTCCTCGACGGCCTTCTGCGGGTCGCTGGCGTTCGGCGTGAAGCCGGCCAGCGACAGCGCGTCCAGGCACAGCTGCGCCTTGTCGGCCGCCTGACCGACGGAGTTCGCGGTGTCCTGCGCCTGCTGCACGGCCTCGCACCCGGACACCGCGCCGACGAGTCCCAGTGCCAGCAGGATGGTGGCGACCGGACGACCTGCGCGCATGTGAACTCCCGAGGGTAGGTGGTGCGTGCCCGTTTCGCCCGACTCTACCGACGTGCGTACAAACGGCGCACCACATCGTCGATCTCGGGCTCCTCCACGACCAGGTCGTGCACCTCGGCCCGCGCGGCGACGGCGGCGATGACGGCGGCGGCGGTCGTCCGGTCCTTGCGGAACGTGAGGTGTTGCCGCAGGCCGCCCAGCTCGGTCCGGACGTCGACCACGCCCGGCACGCCCTCCAGCGGCGAAACGGGCTTCTCCAGGTCCACGACCAGCACCCGCTCCGGCACGACCTCCGCGCGCAGCGCGTCCAGCGGGCCGTCGGCCAGGACGGTGCCGCGGTCGATGACCACCAGTCGCGGGCACAGCCGTTCGATGTCGTCCAGGTCGTGCGTGGTGAGCAGGAGCGTGGTGCCCCGCGAGGTGTTGAGGTCGGCCAGGAACTCGCGCAGCCGCTCCTTGGACTCGAGGTCCAGCCCGATCGTCGGCTCGTCCAGCACCAGCAGCTCCGGGCCGTGCAGCAGGGCCGCGGTGACCTCGCCGCGCATCCGCTGGCCCAGCGACAGCTGCCGCACCGGCCGGTCGAGGAACCCCGCCATGTCCAGCAGCGCCACGCACTCGTCCAGCCGGCGGGCGTGGTCGCGCGCGTCCACCCGGTAGATCGAGCGCAGCAGGTCGAAGCTGTCCCGCAGCGGCAGGTCCCACCACAGCTGGCTGCGCTGCCCGAACACCACGCCGATCCGTCGCGCCAGGTCCCGCCGGGCGCGCGACGGGTCCACGCCCGCCACCCGGACGTGACCGGACGTGGGCACGAGGATGCCGGTGAGCATCTTGATGGTGGTGGACTTGCCCGCGCCGTTCGGCCCGACGTAGCCGACGGCCTCGCCCGCGGCGACCTCGAAGCTGACCGAGTCGACCGCGCGGACCGTCGTGCGGGTCCGCCGGAACCGCCCGGCCTTGGTGGTGACGGTGAACTCGCGGCACAGCTCGCGGACGTCGATCATGACCCGGTCCCTCGGTAGTGGCGAACGGCGAACCGCCACACCAGCCCCGCGACCACGGCGGCGGCCAGTGCGACCAGCGGTGACACCCAGCCCAGGACGGCCGGCCCGCCCAGTGGGTCGGCGCGGTCGAGCAGTGCGAGGGCGGGGTAGTAGGCGACGAACGCGCCGGGCACGACGAACGCCATGAACCGGCGCAGCCACCCCGAGTACACGGTGACGGGGTAGGAGGTGAACGCGTTGCTGCCGTAGGTGACGGTGTTCGCAATCTCCTGGCCCTCGACCATCCAGAAGCAGACCGCGCACGCCACCACCCACACCGACCCGAAGATCACCGCCCCCGCGACCGGCGCCACGACGACCAGGGCGGCCTTCGCCGGTGACCACGCGATCTCGTTGTGCGCCAACGCGTACACCATCGCGCCGAGCCCGAACAGCGTGCGGCCGATGCGCTTGAGGCGGATGTCCCCGACCATCACCTGAGGCAGGGTTCCCAAGGGGCGCAACAGGAGCACGTCGAACGAGCCGGTGCGGATGTAGGTGGGGAGTTCGTTGAGCTGGCCCGCGGTCAGGTCGGCGAGCCCGAACGCGGTCGCGGCGATCGCGTACACGAGGACGACTTCGTGGACGTCGAAGCCGCCCAGCGCCTCGACGTGGCTGAACAGGATGGTGATCGCGGCGAGCTCGATCGCCTGCACCACAGCTTGCGCGACGACCTCGATGGTGAACGACGTCCGGTACGCGAACTGCCCCCGCAGACGTGCGCCGACCAGCCGCAGGTACGTCTCAACCACCCTGCACCACCACCTTCCGCACGGCCCGCGACAACACCAGGTTCCCGGCGGCCAGCACCGCCACGGCCCAGAACGCCTGCCACGCCAGGACCGTCCACTGTGGACCGCGCTCGAGGAACACGTCGATCGGCGCCTGAAGCAGGTAGGGGAAGGGCGTCGCCCACAGCACGTCCCGCGCCCACTCCGGCATGAAGGCCAGCGGCACGATCAGCCCGCACAGCAGCCCGCTGACGACGGCGTACATGTTCACCACGCCCCGGCTGTCCAGCAGCCAGAACGTGGTGCAGTTGAGCATGAACCGCAGCCCGAAGCTGATGACAAGCCCGAGCACCGCGCTGACCGCGAACAGCGGCCAGGTAGCGGGTCCCGGCCACCGGAACGGGAACAGCAGCGCCCCGATCACGACCGGCGGCACGAACCGCACGACGACCGAGTACGCGCCCCGCCCGAGGTCCTCGGCGAGCAGCGCGGCTTGCAGGTGCCAGGGTCGCGAGAGGTCGACCACGACGTCCCCGGTGCGGATGCGCTCGGACAACTGGGTCTCACCCCAGAGGACGACGAACGAGAGCAGCCCTTGCCCGAGCCACACGTAGGTGACGGCGGCGGCCACGTCGTAGCCCGCGACGGGCGCGGCGGCGACGGTGGCGACGAGGACGGCGGTGCGGAGCAGCCCGAAGACGACGTTCGCGGCGAGACCGGCGAACATCGCTTGGCGGTAGGTGGAGTAGCGGCGGAATCCGGCGAGCGCGAGATGGGCGTAGGCGCGCACGTCTTACGACACTAGGAACGCCCGCAACCGGATTTCCCACGACCGGCGCTGCGACGGCCGGCACCGGGCGGGCGGCACTGGGCGGGCGGCACTGGGCGGGCGGCGCTGCTCGGCGGGAGGGGACTCCTCAGCCTGCACGCGCGAAATTGTCGGTGCCTCGTGGGATGATCGAGTCGGGGGCCGGAGGCCAAGCCTTCGTACGTGCGAGCGCGCCGAGCGTGCGAGCGCGCCGAGCGTGACGACCCCGAGCGCGTCTAGCGGGGTGCGGCGAGGATGCCGTCGAGCAGGCCCGGGTAGAGGGCGTCCAGGTCATCGCGCCGCAGGCTGCTGATCCGCGAGGTCCCGCGGGGCTGGACGCGGACCACGCCGGCCTCCCGCAGCGTGCGGACGTGGTGGGTCAACGTCGACGGGCTGATGCCCAGGTCGAGCTGCACGCCGCAGGACATGCCCTCCTCGCTCTGCGCGAGTTCGCGCACGATGCGCAGCCGCACCGGGTCGGCGAGTGCGTGCAGGACCGCCTCGATCCGGATCTCGTCGCGCTCGGGGTGCGGCAGCACTGCGGTCATGCGTCCCATCTTACGACAGGTATCGTATTTCGATGAAACTCGTAGTACGGTCTCCGTCGAAGCATCACACGACTGGGGGAACCACGTCCAATGTCTGCCCGCACCTACCTGCTCACCG
Organism: Saccharothrix variisporea; assembly: GCF_003634995.1. Classification (GTDB taxonomy): domain Bacteria; phylum Actinomycetota; class Actinomycetes; order Mycobacteriales; family Pseudonocardiaceae; genus Actinosynnema; species Actinosynnema variisporeum. The sequence continues at coordinate 6,009,866 of NZ_RBXR01000001.1, forward strand.
CCGGTGCGTTCACCATCGGGACGAGCGGGTACATCGTGTCCGGCGTCCTGCCGGCCGTGAGCCACGAGCTGAACGTCTCGCACGCCACCGCCGGCCAGCTGCTCACCGCGTTCGCCATCGCCTACGCGCTGTCCTCGCCGCTGCTCGCCGCCCTCACCGGGCGCTGGGAGCGGCGCACCCTGCTGGTGGCCGCGCTCGCCGTGTCCGCTGCCGGCAACCTCCTCGCCGCCTTCGCGCCGAACTACCCGTTGCTGCTGGTGGCCCGCGTGGTCAGCGCCCTCGGCGCGGCCGTGTTCACCCCCGCCGCGACGCTCGTCGCCACCGTGCTGACGCCGCCCGACCGCCGGGGCCGGGCCGTGGCGCTGGTGTTCGGCGGGTTGACGTTCTCGCTGGTCCTGGGCGTGCCGGCGGGCAACCTGCTCGGCGGGCCGCTGGGCTACCGCGGCGTCTTCGGGCTCATCGCGGCCGTGACGGCGGTGGCCGCCGTGGCGGTGCGCGTCGGCCTGCCGCGCGTCGAGGCACCGCCCGCCGTCGCCCTGCGCGAGCGCTTCGCCCCGGCCGCCGACCGCCGCGTGATCACCGTGCTGGTCCTCACCGTGCTGGCGTGCCTCGCGGTGTTCAGCGTCTTCAACTACATCGCCCCGCTGCTCACCGCGACCGCGCACGTCGACGGTCTCGCCACCAGCCTCCTGCTCGTCGCGTACGGCGTCGGCGGCGTGTTCGGCAACTGGGCGGGCGGCCGGATCACCGACCGGTTCGAGACCCGGCAGGTGCTGATCGTGCTGTTCAGCTTCTTCACGGTGGTCCTCGCGACCCTGCCGCTGACCATGACCAGCGTGCCCGGCGCGGCGATCGCGCTGTTCCTGTGGGGCGCGCTGACGTGGTCGGCCAACCCGCCGATCCAGTCGTGGCTGATCGAGCTGGCGCCCCGGAACAGCGGGCTGCTGCTGTCGTTGAACGCTTCCGCGATCTACCTGGGCGTCGGGCTGTCGGGCGTGGTCGGCGGCCTGGTGATCAGCCTGGTCGGCCTGCTGCCGCTCGCACCCATCGCGTCGGTGCTGTCGGTGGTGGCGTTGCTCCTGGTGATCTTCGCGCTGCGACCTCAGGAACCGGCCGCACCGGTGATCGCCTCACCCGAGGAGTCCTTGGCGGGTCGGTGATCTTCTCCGGGAGGGTGTGTGCCGGTTCGGCCTCTCGGCCGCCGCACGCGCCCTCCCCCCGGCCTCACCCCTTGGCCGCGGCCTTGGCCGCCTTCTTGAACTCCCGAACCTCACCCAACGTCACGGAGTCCACGACGTCGGCCACACTCCGCCGCGACCCAGCCTCCCCGTAAGCCCCGGCAGCCTCCCGCCACCCCTCGGGCTCGACCCCGAACTGCTTGCCCAACAAGGCGAGGAAGATCCGAGCCTTCTGATCCCCGAACCCGGGCAACGCCTTCAACCGCTTGAGCACGACCTTCCCGTCCCCGTCCGCCCAGATCCGGGAAACGTCCCCGCCGTACTCCTCGACCACAGCCCGAGCCAACGCCTGCACCCGCTTGCCCATGGACCCCGGGAACCGGTGCACGGCCGGAGTCTCGGCCATGATCGCCGCGAACTCCTCCTCCCCGGCCTCGGCCACGGCTTGCGGCGACAACCCACCCATCCGATCGGCCAACACCTTGGGCCCGCTGAACGCCTTCTCCATGGGGATCTGCTGGTCCAGCAGCATGCCGACGAGCAGGGCGAACATGTCGGTGGCCAGCAGTTCGTCGGCCTCCGGGTCCTGGGCCAGGCACACCTTCCGGGTCATGGCGGACATCGTCGCACGGTGTGGCGCGGAGTGAGAGGTGGTGGTGTCGGCGCGGGGCGGTGCCTATTTGTCGAACTCCGGGATCAGGTCGCCGATCAGGCGGAGGCTGGTCATGACGGACTCGTGGCTGAGGTTGCCGACCTGGTGGAAGGCCATCAGGCGGTCGATGCCGAGGTCGGCGTAGGTGCGGAGTTTTTTGCGGCAGGTTTCCGGGCTGCCCACGATCAGGGAGTCCTGTTCGTTCAGGGCCTCGAAGATCTCCTCGTCCGGGACCTGTTCGCCCTGCAGGACCCTGCCGATGACGAGTTGGGCGCGGTTCGGGCCGGTGAAGGCGGCGGCTTCCGCTCTCAGGAAGTCGCCGGTCAGGCCGCCGCCTGACGGGTCTTCCATGAGTTTGCGCTGGTGTTCCACGTTCTCCACGAAAGCGGCGGCGGCTTCGAAGAACGTGAGGGCTTGCACGGTGTACCAGGCGGCGGCTGCTACGGCGCCGTTGCGGATGGCTTGTTCGTCGGTTTCGGCGCAGTGGACGAAGGTGAAGAAAGCGATCTGGTTGTTGACGTAAGAGCCGACGGGAGCGGTGCAGGACTCGGCTGCCGCTCGGTACAGGGCGACCATGCGGCGGACGCGTTCGATGGACTCCCAGATGGTGGTGCCCAGGACGCCCACACCGCGCCTGCCCGCCTCCTCGAAGGACGCGGGATTCGCGGCGGCCTGCCAGAGGGGTGGGTGGGGCTTCTGCAAGGGCTTCGGGACGATGGGGACGTCGTGGATCTCGAAGTCCTCGCTGGAGTACGAGAAGCGGTCCGAGGTCCACATCTTCGGGACCATCTCGAACGCTTCCTGGGTCTGCCGACGCACGTCCGCCGGGTCGATGCCGAACAGGCGCCATTCGGGGACCGTCGAGCGGGTCAGGCCCAGCTCCAGCCTGCCGCCGCTGAGGACGTCCAGCATCGCGGCTCGTTCGGCGATGCGGATGGGGTGGTTGAAACGTGTCGGTGCGAGGACGGCCGAGTGGCCCAGGCGGATGCGGGACGTGTGTTGCGAGATGGCGGTGAGCACCAGCTCAGGGGCCGACGACAGGCTGAACTCCTCCGCGCCGTGGTGCTCGACCTGCCACCAGCAGCCGTAGCCCAGCGAGTCCGCCAGTTTCGCCTGTTCCAGCGCCTCGCCGAGGCGTGCGGCCTGGTGGCCGTCCTGCCACGGTCTCGGGTCCTGGATCTCGTTGAAGACGTCGATCTTCATCGGCGCGGGCTCCCTCGACCGGCGGCGTGGTCCGCGAGAACGTAGCCCGCGAGTGGGGGGTCGAGACAGCGGCCGAACGGATGATCAGGGCAGGAGCGCGGTCAGCGGACGATCGGGACGACGCGGCCCAACAGCACGCGGTACGCCTCCCGGTCGACCGTCGCGGGTTCCTCGGCCAGCCAGTCGCCGATCTCCTCGACGAACTGCGCGGGCGTCATCGGCGGCACCAGCACGTCCACGTCGTCGGCCGTCACCTCGCCCGCCCGGCTCGGGTACACCAGCAGCACGGTCCGGATGTCCAGCCACGGCAACAGCTTCCGGTACAGCGCGAGGCTGCGGTGCAGGCGCGTGCCGCCGCCGCGGAACGGGTGGCCGTTGCGCCACAGCGTGCCGTCGTCCTCGGCCGTGTAGTGGCCGGGCAGCCACGACTTGGACTCGATCAGCACCAGCCGCCGCCCGCACAGCACGGCGTGGTCGATGTCGGCGAACACCGAGTCCGGCCACGCCAGGCCGTGGAAGATGCGGACGCCCGGCAGGCGGGTCAGGTACCGGCTGAGCACGTCGGCGGTGATCCGCTCGCACGCCCGGTCGTCGGTGGTCCCGTGCACGACGTCGGTGTCCACGGCGGCGGCGAACTCGCGGTCCACCCGGACGGCCGCCACGTACCGCTTGACCAGCCGGAACGCCGCCACCGCGGCGGCCGCGACGACGAGCAGCCACAGGCCCAGCGTCAACGGCGAGAAGTCCACCGCGAACACCGGCAGCAGCAGGAAGAACCACCCGCACAGCGCGGCCAGCGCGGGCGCGTGCCCGGGGCCTGCGACTGGCGCGTACCGGACCCGCTGGGTGGTGTCGACCAGGTGCCACCAGGCGATGCCGCCGAGGTCCACGGCGGGCTTCGGGGGTACGAAGTCGGGGTCCTCGCCGAAGTTGCGCAGCCGACCCACGCGACCGGTGCGCGGCGGGCGGGTGGCGGTGGGGCGTGTGCCCGGACGGGTGAATCCCCAGCCCCGGTCGTAGTCACGGCGTCGGGCCGGGTCACGCAGGGTGTCGTAGGCCTCCTGGAGCATGCGGAAGGTCACCGACGAGCCGCCCGCGTCGGGGTGCATGACCTTGGCCAGCGACCGGTAGGCGGTCTTGATCTCCGCCTGGGACGCGTTGCGACCCACCCCGAGGAGTTCGTAGTAGTCGACCCCGCGCACGAGGGCAGACCTTAGCGGCACTGTCAGTCGGGGCGTGGTCACGGTTAGGGTTGGGGCTGACTGGAGGACCTGTAGCGCAGTGGTTGACGCGCCCTCACCTCGGTGCGGGAGGACGCCGGTTCGAATCCGGCCTGGTCCGCCACCCCGTCGTGTCCACTGTGGATGGTGCGGTCGGGTTCGAGTTGCCGGGTCGGTGGGGCGGGAGCAGGCTGCCGGGCATGGCGACTTGTGACGTCTGCGGCAACGAGTACTGGATGACGTTCGAGGTGCGGACCGTCGGCGGCGGGGTGCACACGTTCGACAGCTTCGAGTGCGCCATCCAGCGGCTCGCGCCGCGCTGCGAGCACTGCGACTGCCGCATCCTGGGCCACGGGGTCGAGGTGGAGGGCCGGTTCTTCTGCTGCGCCCACTGCGCGCGCAGCTCCGAGAGCCTCGGCGACCAGATCCGCGACACGGTGGGCGCACACCCGGGCTGAGGTGCCGGCCGGTTGGGGTGACGGCGGGCTGAGGTGCCGGCGGGCTGAGGGACCGGCGGGCTGAGGTGCCGGCGGGCTGAGGTGCCGGCGGGCTGAGGTGCCGGCGGGCGGGTCAGCCCAGTTCGAGCACCAGTCGGCCGTTGACGAAGGTCGGCTGCAGGTCGCCGCGCGCGTCGACGCTCTTGATGCCGTGCGGCAGGACCTCCTCGATCGCGCTGAACGCGAGGATGTCCGACACCCCGTACCGGCCGCGCAGCGTCCGCTGGCCGGGGAAGCGCAGGGCACGGCCCTCGCGGCGGTCGCGGTGCGCCAGTGCCGCCCGCAGCGCGCCGCGGGCCAGCGGTTCCGGGCCGGCCAGGCGCTGGAGGCTGCCGTTGTGCACGGCGACGCCGTAGCCGCGCTCGATGAGCGTGGACACGGTGTTCTCCGACGGCAAGTCGGTCAGCCGGAACGACAGGGCGTGGTGGTCCTCCACCACGTGCACGCACACCACGTGGGCGTGGAACAGCAGGGACTCGTACAGCGACACCGCCGTCGCGTCCGCGGTGGCCGGGTCGTCGTGACCCGCGTCCAAGCCGAGCCAAGTCGTCATCGCACGTCCACGGGTGTCGGTGTCGCTGCGCGTTGTGCGGAGCCGAAGGTAGAACGGGTCCTGCCCGTTCCGGAAGTCCCGGGTGCTCGGCCGAACCCTGTGCACGCGGTGCAGGCTAGTCCGATCGGGTGATGTTCGGGTAGCCGTCGGATGGCCGCGACCCGAATTCTAGATCGGGAGCAGGTCGAAACCGGACAGGAACGGCAGCGCGCCGGCACGCTGGAGCGCCGCCGCGGACAGCCACACCGACAGCAGCGTGATCAGCGGTCCGACGATGGCCATCTCGACGGTCCCGCCGGTCTGCATCCGCATGATCTTCGGCGGCGCGACCGGGAACCACGTCTTGCCGGCCAGCGGGATGGGCCACAGCATCGGGCAGCCCTGCTCGGTGATCGCGTCGCCGAGGTAGTGGGCGACGCACCCGATCCCGACCGCCACCCCGCACGCCGCCGCGCTGGCCGGCGTCTGGGCCGTCCACGCCACGCACGCGACCGTGATCACGCCGGACACGACTGTGATGAGCAGGGCGTCCTTCTGCGGGCACCAGTCGTTCATGATCCCGCGCACGGCCAGGCCCGCGAACACGAACATCAACGCCGGCAGCGCCCACTTCTGCGACTGCTGGACCACGGCGGTCGTGCCCACGGCGGCGGCCAGCGCGAACACCAGCGTGTGCGTCAGCCCCCGGTGCCCGCCGTCTCGATTGGAGTCCTTCCGGGTCCGCGTGGCCCGGTAGACCCACGAGCTGACCGTGTTGATCGCCGCCGACGCACCCGCGCTGACCGGCCCGAACGTGCGCGATATGGTCGAGGACGGGTGGTCGAGGTCGGGCAGCAGCGCCGCACCGGTGGCCAGCACGGCGCCGACGGCCCAGCTCTGCGGGGTGAGCTGGCCGATGGGATGGTTGTCGGCGAGCGCGGTCACCGCCGCCCAAGCCAGTAAACCGCTCATCGCGTGCGTGGGTCCGGTCGACATGGTGCCCCCTCCAAGATCGTGTCGTGGAGGCTAAGGCATTGTGACCCCGTTCCCATTTAAGCCGTGGTGGGACACAAGCAGCCGGACATAGCAGTACGCTTGTCTTGCTTGCACTGTCGCGAGAGGAGCGCCCTGAGTATGGGCAAGATCAAGGTTCAGGGAACCGTCGTCGAACTCGACGGCGACGAGATGACCCGGATCATCTGGCAGTTCATCAAGGACAAGCTGATCCACCCGTACCTGGACGTCAACCTCGAGTACTACGACCTGGGCATCCAGCACCGGGACGACACCGAGGACCAGGTCACGATCGACGCCGCCCACGCCATCAAGAAGCACGGCGTCGGCGTCAAGTGCGCCACGATCACGCCGGACGAGGCGCGGGTCGAGGAGTTCGGCCTGAAGAAGATGTGGGTCTCGCCCAACGGCACGATCCGCAACATCCTCGGCGGCGTCGTCTTCCGCGAGCCGATCATCATCAGCAACATCCCGCGGCTGGTGCCGGGCTGGACCAAGCCGATCATCATCGGCCGCCACGCCCACGGCGACCAGTACAAGGCCACCAACTTCAAGGTGCCGGGCGCGGGCGAGCTGACCATCACGTTCACGCCCGAGGACGGCTCCGAGCCGATCCAGCACGTCGTGGCCAACTACGGCCCCGACGGCGGCGTGGCGCTGGGCATGTACAACTTCAACAAGTCCATCGAGGACTTCGCGCGCGCCTCGTTCTCCTACGGGTTGCAGCGCAACTACCCGGTGTACATGTCGACGAAGAACACGATCCTCAAGGCGTACGACGGCGCCTTCAAGGACATCTTCCAGCACGTGTTCGACACCGAGTTCAAGGACAAGTTCGAGGCCGCCGGCCTGACCTACGAGCACCGGCTGATCGACGACATGGTCGCCGCCGCGCTCAAGTGGGAGGGCGGCTACGTCTGGGCGTGCAAGAACTACGACGGTGACGTGCAGTCCGACACCGTGGCGCAGGGCTTCGGCTCGCTGGGCCTGATGACCTCGGTGCTGATGACCCCGGACGGCAAGACCGTCGAGGCCGAGGCCGCGCACGGCACGGTCACCCGCCACTACCGCCAGCACCAGGCCGGCAAGCCGACCTCCACCAACCCGATCGCGTCGATCTACGCGTGGACCGGTGGCCTGAAGCACCGCGGCAAGCTGGACGGCACCCCCGAGGTCACCGGCTTCGCCGAGACCCTGGAGAAGGTCATCATCGAGACCGTCGAGAGCGGCAAGATGACCAAGGACCTGGCCCTGCTGGTGGGCCCGGACCAGGAGTGGCTGACCACCGAGGACTTCCTCGGCACCCTGGACGAGAACCTGCAGAAGCGCATGGCCGGCTGAGCCGCGCTCGAGCCGATCGAAGGGGACCGCTTCCCGGCGGTCCCCTTCGTCGTTCCCGGGGGTGGGTGATCGGCGCGTGACCGGGTCACCCGTCCGGTTCCCCTGCCGGGTGGAATCGGCGCCAGGACGTTCAGCGAAGGCCCCCGCCGCGCTATATCTGCACTTCAGGCGCAGTGCGCAGGGTGCGGGGAGGCGTGGGCGATGTTCGGGATTCCGTTGCGCGGCATGATCGTGATCGGGGTGCTGGGAGCGGCCGGGTTGATGTACGTGGCCAACGACGGCAAGCAGCTCGTGCCCGACAAGGTGTCCCAGGAGTGCAAGGTGACCGTGACCGCGGACATCCTCAACGTCCGCTCCGGCCCCGCCGACACCCAGCCGATCGTGGCGACGGTCCAGCGGGACGCGGTCGTGAAGGCGGAGCGCACGGTCACGAACGGGTTCCGGCTGCTGTCGGACGGCCGGTGGGTCAACGACCAGTTCGTCACGCCCACCTCGGACAGCAACTGCGCTTAGATTGGCCGCATGTTCTTCCGATGGCGGACGTCCCGCCGCAACGAGGTGACCACGTGCGCGTGCGAGCCCGAGTGGCCCGAGCTGCGCGCGACCCTCGACGGGCACGAGGTCCGCGGCGTCCCGTCCCCCGAGGGCAGCAGCCCGATGGTGCTGTTCCTCGGCCTGGTCGCCACCTGCGCCCGCTGCGGCGCGGTGTACCCGCACGGCTGGGCCGTCGCCGCTCGCGATTAGGCTCCCGGTCCGTGCTCACCGTCTCCACCGTGAACGTCAACGGCCTGCGCGCCGCCGCCAAGAAGGGCTACCTGGAGTGGCTCGCCGCGACCACGGCGGACGTGGTGTGCATCCAGGAGGTCCGCGCGGAACCCGGCCAGCTGACCGACGAGGTCCGCGCCCCGGAGGGCTGGCACACCGCCCACGCGCACTCGGAGCTCAAGGGCCGCAACGGTGTCGCGGTGCTCACGCGCGAGGCGCCGCAGGCGGTGCGCATCGGGTTCGGCGCGGCGGAGTTCGAGCACTCGGGCCGGTACGTGGAGGTCGAGCTGGCGGACGTCGTCGTCGGCAGCCTGTACCTGCCCAGCGGCGACGTCGGCACGCCCCGGCAGGACGAGAAGGAGCGGTTCATGGCCGCGTTCCTGCCGTACCTGGTGGAACTGCGCGAGAAGGCGGCGGCGGACGGCCGCGAGGTCGTGGTGTGCGGCGACTGGAACATCGCCCACCGCGAGGCGGACCTGAAGGCGTGGAAGACCAACCAGAAGTCGTCGGGCTTCCTGCCGTCCGAACGGGCGTGGCTGACCGACGTCTTCTCCTCCGGCTACGTCGACGTGGTGCGCTCCCTGCACCCGGACGTGGCGGGCCCGTACTCGTGGTGGTCCTACCGCGGCAAGGCCTTCGACAACGACTCCGGCTGGCGCATCGACTACCAGGTGGCGACCGAGGGCTTGGCGGCGCGGGCGACCAGTGCCGTGGTCGAGCGGGCGGCGACGTACGGCGAGCGGTGGTCGGACCACGCGCCGGTGACGGTGACTTATGCCTGAGTCGTTGGACGAGGTGCGGGCCGGGATCGACGCGATCGACGGCCAACTCGTGCGGTTGTTGGCGGAGCGCCAAGGGTTGGTCAAGGCGGCTGCGGCGTTCAAGAAAGACGAGGATGCCGTGCGGGCGCCTGATCGGGTTGCGCAGGTGATCGCCAAGGTGCGTGCCCGGGCCGAGGAGGTCGGGTTGGCGCCGGAGGTGGCCGAGGCGGTCTGGCGGGCCATGATCGGGGCGTTCATCGAGCTGGAGCTGGCCGAGCACCGGCGCTGAGCTGCACCGATCCACCCGACGGCCGACTTCGCTCGTTCGGCCCCGCTTCACGCCACGCTGGACGTGGCGGCCACGGCAGTCGGCACCGGTTACCGCGGGCTCGTCGCCGGACCGGGGTGGCCGCTGGTCGTCCGCGCCGACCTGGCCCCGAACTGCTCGTGGCCGGTCGACCACCGGTCCCGTGACTTCCCCGGGCTGCCATAAGGATCGGCACAGTGCCCAATATCACTCCAGTTCAGAGGCGGAATACGCGGGGCCTACTGTCGTTGACGTGACCGTGGACATCTCGATCACCCCGCCCGAGCCCCAGCCCAGCGCGGCGGCCATGCGCCGTGCCTTGCGCCGTGCCGCCGATGGTGCCGTCCTGGACGTGACCGAGGCATCGGTGTTGCTGCACGCGCGTGGTGAGGACCTGGACGCCCTGTTGGAGGCGGCCGGGCGGGTGCGGGACGCGCACCTGCTCGCCGAGGGGCGGCCCGGGGTGGTGACCTACAGCCGCAACGCGTTCATCCCGCTGACCCGGCTGTGTCGGGACCGTTGCCACTACTGCACGTTCGCGACCGTCCCGCACAAGCTGCCGGCTGCGTTCCTGGAGCGGGACGAGGTGCTGGAGATCGCCCGTGCCGCCGCCGCACAGGGTTGCAAGGAAGCGTTGTTCACGTTGGGTGATCGGCCGGAGGAGCGCTGGCCGCAGGCGCGGGAGTGGCTGGAGGCCCGCGGTTACTCCTCGACGCTGGACTACGTGCGGGCCAGTGCGATCGCGGTGTTGGAGGAGACCGGGCTGCTGCCCCACCTCAACCCGGGTGTGTTGAGCTGGGAGGAGTTGCAGCGGCTGCGTCCGGTGGCGGCCAGCATGGGGATGATGCTGGAGACCACCGCGGAGCGGTTGTGGTCGGAAAAGGGTGGCCCGCACTACGGGAGTCCGGACAAGGAGCCGGCGGTCCGGCTGCGGGTCTTGACCGACGCCGGCCGGGTGAACGTCCCCTTCACGACCGGGATCCTGATCGGGATCGGGGAGACGATCACCGAGCGCGCCGAGTCGTTGTTGGCCATGCGGGCGGTGGCCAAGCAGTACGGGCACATCCAGGAAGTGATCATCCAGAACTTCCGCGCGAAGCCGGACACCGCGATGCGCGGGATGCCGGACGCCGACCTGCACGAACTGGCCGCCACCATCGCGGTGGCGCGGTTGGTGATGCCGTCGTCGACGAGTGTGCAGGCGCCGCCGAACCTGGTGGGCGAGGAGTTCGGCCTGATGCTGCGCGCCGGCATCGACGACTGGGGCGGCGTCTCGCCGGTGACCCCCGACCACGTCAACCCCGAACGGCCGTGGCCACACCTCGATGTGTTGGACGCTCGCACAAAAGCCGCTGGGTACGCTTTGCGCGAGCGTCTGGCGGTTTACCCCCGGTACGTCCGGGCGGCGGCGGGCCAGTGGATCGACACCCGCCTCACCGGGCACGTGCAGGCGCTGGCCCTGTCGGACGGCCTGGCCGACCCGGACGCGCCGGTGGTGGGCCGGGAGTGGCAGGAGCCGGACGGTGGCCTGGACACCTACGGGCGCGCGGACCTGAACACCGCGATCGACACCGAGGGCCGCACGGGCGACCGGCGCGGGGACTTCGACTCCGTCTACGGCGACTGGTCCTCGCTCACCGTCCCCAAGGCCGTGGAGCGCCTGCCCGAGGACACCGCGCGAGCCCTGAAGATCGCCGCCGACGACCCGGCGAAGCTGCTGGAGGACACGGCGGCGGCGATGGCGCTGCTCACCGCCGACGGCGAGGCCCTGGAGACCATGACGCGACTGGCCGACGACCTGCGCCGCGACGTCGTGGGCGACGACGTGACCTACGTGGTGAACCGGAACATCAACTTCTCCAACGTGTGTTACGTGGGGTGCCGGTTCTGCGCGTTCGCGCAGCGGGAGCGGGACGCCGACGCGTTCCGGTTGAGCGTGGACGAGGTGGCCGACCGGGCGCAGGAGGCGTGGGACGCCGGGGCGACCGAGGTGTGCATGCAGGGCGGGATCGACCCGAAGCTGCCGGTCACCTACTACGCCGACATCGTGCGGGCGATCAAGGCGCGGGTGCCGGGGATGCACGTGCACGCGTTCAGCCCGATGGAGATCGTCTCGGCGGCCGCCAAGGCCGGGGTGAGCGTGCGGGAGTGGCTGACCGAGCTGGCCGCGGCCGGCCTGGACACCATCCCCGGCACCGCCGCGGAGATCCTGGACGACGACGTCCGCTGGGTGCTGACCAAGGGCAAGCTGCCCACCGAGACGTGGCTGGAGGTCGTGGCCACCGCGCACGAGGTCGGCATCCGGTCCTCCTCGACCATGATGTACGGGCACGTGGACCACCCCGGCCACTGGCTGGGCCACTTCCGCACCCTCGCGGCGCTGCAGGACCGCACCGGCGGGCTGACCGAGTTCGTCGGACTCCCGTTCGTGCACCGCAACGCCCCCATCTACCTCGCCGGCGTCGCCCGCCCCGGCCCCACCCGCCGCGACAACCGGGCCGTGCACGCCTTCGCCCGACTGGCCCTGCACGGCCGCATCGACAACACCCAGTGCTCCTGGGTGAAGCTCGGCGACGAGGGCACCGCCGAGGTGCTGCGCGGCGGCGCCAACGACCTGGGCGGAACGCTGATGGAGGAGACCATCAGCCGCATGGCCGGGTCCGAGCACGGGTCGTCCCGTACCGTCGAACAGCTGCACGCCACTGCGGCATTGGCAGGACGCCCGGCACGGCAGCGCACTACGACGTATGGCCGAGTGGAGGGTGTGAGGTAACCCCCACGGGCGAGCGGGTGAGCGGGGATGGCTAGTCTGCCGTCCGGTCGCGTTTTACCCGAACTCAACACGCGGAGCACCACAGCTTCGATAGGTTCGCGGCCGTCCGTCAACAAGGTTCACCCGTACGTGGGGTGACGCGTTGCGAGGAGGCTCGGCAGTGCGCGGTCGCTGTGCAGCACTGGGTCTGGTCGTGGGCACGGTGTCGACGCTGGTCACCACGGGTGTGGCGACGGCGGGGACGACCGCGGTCGCGGCGGCCCCGGTGTCGATGAACGCGCCCGTCGGTATCGCCGCGGTGGCGTTCGGCGTGGTCGGCCTGGTGACGGGCCTGGTCCGGCGCCGGCGCGCGGCGGTGCAGCGCGCCCAGACGGGGCCGAACGCCCTGGTCGAGCCCGTGCAGCCGGTGGACGCGCCGGTGACCCTGCCGACGACCGCCCTCGCCGCGCCGACCCCGGCCCTGGACGCGGCCAAGAGCTGACTCCCGGCGGGCTACGGCCGGCGGTGGGCGGACTGAGCCGTCCGGAGCAGTGCGCGGCCGGGTGCCCGCCCGCTTCCCCGGCCGTGGGGCGCGCCTGGGAGAATCGCGCTGTGTCTGCTGCGAACACCGCTGAGAGCCAGGCCACTCCGGTGAGCCGCCCCCGCGTCCTGTCCGGCATCCAGCCGACGGCCGGGTCGTTCCACCTCGGCAACTACCTCGGCGCGATCCGCCAGTGGGTGGCGCTGCAGGAGACGCACGACGCCTTCTACTGCGTGGTCGACCTGCACGCCATCACGGTGGAGCAGGACCCGAAGGTGCTCCGGCAGAACACGCGCACCTCCGCCGCCCAACTCCTGGCCCTCGGCATCGACCCGGACACGGCCACGCTGTTCGTCCAGAGCCACGTCCCCGAGCACGCCCAGCTCGGCTGGGTCCTCCAGTGCCTCACCGGGTTCGGCGAGGCCAGTCGGATGACGCAGTTCAAGGACAAGTCCGCCCGCCAGGAGACCCAGGTCGGCGTCGGCCTGTTCACCTACCCGATCCTCCAGGCCGCGGACATCCTGCTCTACAACGCCCACCACGTCCCGGTCGGCGAGGACCAGCGGCAGCACCTCGAACTCACCCGGGACCTCGCCCAGCGGTTCAACACCCGCTACGGCAAGACGTTCCGGCTGCCCGAGGCGTACATCGTCAAGGACACCGCCAAGATCTACGACCTCCAGGACCCGACCGCGAAGATGAGCAAGTCCGTCCCCACGGGCGTGGTCGAGCTGCTGGAGGACGTCAAGCGGTCCGCGAAGAAGATCCGGTCCGCCGTCACCGACACCGGGCGGGAGATCGCGTACGACCCGGAGAACAAGCCCGGGGTCAGCAACCTGCTGGTCATCTACTCGGCGTTGTCCGGGCGGACGATCGACGAGCTGGTCGCCGACTACGCGGGCAAGGGGTACGGGGACCTGAAGAAGGACCTCGGCGAGGTGTTCAGCGAGTTCGTGACGCCGGTGCAGGAGAAGGTCACGACGTACCTGTCCGACCCGGCCGAGCTGGACAAGGTGCTGGCCAAGGGTGCGGAACGGGCGCGCGAGGTGGCTTCGAAGACCCTCGCGCGGGCGTACGACAAGGTGGGCTTCCTGCCGAGTGGCGCGTGATCACCGCAACCCCTAGCGTTCCGTAGCGTGGCGGAAGAGTCCAAGCTCGACAGGCTGCGCCGCGAGCGCCCGTGGCTCGATCACCTGGTCCGCGCGGGCGAGCGCTACTCCAAGCAGTACGGCACGCACTACGCCGCCGCGGTGACCTACTTCAGCGTGCTGTCGCTGGTCCCGATGCTGATGATCGGCTTCGCCATCGCCGGTTTCGTGCTGTCCTCGCAACCCCAGCTGCTGGACGAGCTGCGGGGCAGCATCGCCGAGAACGTCCCGGGCGCGCTGGGCGAGACGATCAACGACGTCGTCAAGCAGGCCATCGACTCCAAGGGCACGGTCGGCGTCTTCGGCCTGCTCGGCGCGGCCTACTCCGGGCTCGGCTGGATGAGCAACCTCCGCGACGCCCTCACCGCCCAGTGGGGGCACGCCAAGGAGGACATGCCGTTCCTCAAGACCGCCCTCAAGGACCTGCTGGCGCTGGTCAGCCTCGGGGTCGCGCTGGTCGTGTCGTTCGGCCTCACCGCCGCGGGCAGCGGGTTCGCCGAGCTGGTGCTGGAGTTCGTGGGCCTGCACGGCGTGTGGTGGGCCGAGGCGCTGCTGAAGGTCGGCACGATCGTGCTCGCGCTGGCCGCGAACTGGCTGGTGTTCCTGTGGGTGCTGGCGAAGCTGCCGCGCAAGCCGGTCGGCTGGCGCAGCGCGCTCAAGGGCGCCGCCGCCGCGGCGATCGGGTTCGAGGTGCTCAAGCAGGTCGGGACGATCTACCTGTCCACCGTCACGTCCTCGCCCGCCGGCGTCGCGTTCGGCCCGATCATCGGTGTGCTGGTGTTCGCGAACCTGGTGGCCCAGTTCCTGCTGTTCATCACCGCGTGGACCGCGACCGCGCGGGAGAACCTGCTGAAGGACCTGCCCGCACCGCCGCCACCCGCCGTCATCCGACCCGTGGTGGAGGTCACGAAGACCCCCAGCGCCCGCGCCGCCGCCGGACTGATCGGCGCGGGGCTGGTGGCCGGCCTGCTGCTCAGAAGGCGCTGATCACTGCCAGAAGACGGCGAGTGCGACGTTCACCACGACAAGCCCGACGAGGGTCTGCGGCAGCCACGACGGCGCCTTCGGCTTGTTCAGGTTCGCCGCCGCCAGACCGCCGATCACGACCAGGACCAGCAGCTTGATGCCCAGCTTGACGTGGTTGTACTCCTTGTCGGTCAGCGGGGCGAGCGCGTAGAGCGCCACGCCGGTGACCAGCTGGAGCCCCACGCCGTGCAGCCAGCCCTTGTTCAGCGGCGCGTCCTTGCCCGCCCGGTTCTGGACGAAGAACATCGCGACGAGCATTGCCATGCCCAGCAGGTGCAGGAACACCAGCAACAGGCGCACGAACTCCACGGCGGAGCCTCCAGGTGTGTGGTGGGTTACTTGCGAAGCGTGCGGGAGGCCCGCACCCCGCGCACGCCCAGCACGCCGATGACCGTGCCGAACGCGAGCGACGCGACGATGAGCACCAGGTGCACGGTGAAGAACGCGGTCGGGCCGCCGTCCCACGAACGGGGGTCCTTCCAGATGGCGCGCAGGAAGTTCGGCCAGATCACCCAGGACCACACCCCGAAGGCCACCAGGAACAGCGACATGCCACGGGAGAGCTTCACGGATGCAGTATCGGCCGTGGCGGGTGCACGTCACTCAACCGGGGTGGCTAGCCTGGTCGGGTGCGTTCCCCCGCGTCACGACGGCCTGTAGCCACGGCCCTGGCTGCCTGCACGCTGTTGGCCACCGCTGTGTTCGGTGCGTCGTCGGCCCAGGCCCAGCCCGCCCCGTGCGACAACCGGGTGTCACCGCCGCCTGCGGTGGACACGTCCGAACAGGTGCCCCCGGGCACCCAACCGCCGCGCCCGCTGGAGGTGCCGGAGAACCCGGTCGGCGGCGAGCGGCTGGGCGAGTGCGGCCTCGTGCTGCCCTCGAACGCCCAGAAGCTCCCGGACGACATCAGCGCCCGCACGTGGCTGGTGGCCGACATGGACTCGGGCGCCGTCCTGGCCGCCTACGACCCGCACGGCCGCCAACGGCCCGCGTCGGTCATCAAGGTGCTGCTGGCGATGGTGGTGGCCAAGGAGCTGTCCCCGGACGCCACGGTCGCCGCGACCCAGGAGGACGCCGACCAGGAGTGCACGTGCGTCGGCCTGCGGGTGGGCACCGAGTACACCGTCGAGCAGCTCCTGCAGTCGCTGGTGATGGCCTCGGGCAACGACGTGGCCCACGCGCTCGCCCGACGACTGGGCGGCCTGCCCAGCGCCATCCGCAAGATGAACGCGCTGGCGGCCGAGCTGGGGGCGCTGGACACGCGCGCGGTCACGCCGTCGGGCCTGGACGCACCCGGGACGAGCACGTCGGCCTACGACGTGGCGCTGATCTTCCGCGCGGCGATGAAGTACCCGGACTTCGCCAAGGCCGTGGTCACCCAGAAGATCGACTTCCCGTCGAAGACCGGCGAGGGCACCGTCCCGGTCTACAACGACAACAAGCTGCTCACGTCCTACGAGGGCGCTCTGGGCGGCAAGTCCGGCTTCACGGACGACGCCCAACACACCTACGTGGGCGCGGCAGAGCGCGACGGACGGCGGCTGGTGGTCGTGCTGCTGCGCGGCCAGCAGTCCCCGATCCGGATGACCGACCAGGCCGCACGGCTGCTGGACTGGGGCTTCGAGCTGCCGAAGGACGCCTCCGTGGGCCGCCTGGTGGACGGGGCGCCCCAGGCGAAGAAGAAGACCACCGAACCCAAGCCGACGCCGACCAGCGCGGCCGTGGGCCAGGTCGCCGAAACACGCCAGACGCAGGCCGTGGCCATGGACAAGGCGTTCGGAACCGTGGGCTTGCCCGTCACGGCCGCCGCCGGCCTGGGCCTGGTCGCGGCCTTCGTCCTGTACCTGCGCAACCGTCGGGCAAAGGCCGCCAGGGCGGCCCGCGCAGCGGCTCAAGCCTCGCAGAACGGCTAGAAACCGCCCAGGACCCGAGGACCCCGAACCGGCGAAGCCGGCAGTCCGAAGGCCTTGCCGAGCGGCAGTCCACCGGAAGGGACACAACTCAACTCGGGCTTCTTGCTTTTGTCATCTCCGTATGGCCTGCCCGAAGGGCTACCACATTTTCCAGGGGTTGCGGCCGAAAGTTTTGCGAGGAACGAGCAAAAGTTTTAGCGGCAACCCCTGGAAAATGTGGTAGGCTCCGCCAGGCCATACGGAGATGACAAAAGCAAGAAGCCCCCGCCGTTGTAGTTGAGTCATCTTTGGTGGCCTGCCCGCCGGCGAGGCGCTTTTCGCTTTTAAGAGCTTTGAACTCAACGCTTCGCTCTCAAGCCGAACGCGCTTCGCGCTCTTGGGAGCGCTGCGCGCTCGAAAGATCGAAAGATGAAAAGCGGCGCTCGCCGCGCGGCAGGCCGCCAGCGGGGGGTGAAGGGCGTCGGTTCCCCCGCCGTATGGCCTGGCGGAGCCAACCACACTTCGGGCCGGGTGCCGCTAAAACTTTTTGCTCGTTCCTCGCAAAAACTTTCGGCTGCACCCGGCCCGAAGTGCGGTAGCCCTTCGGGCAGGCCATACGGCGGGGGAACCGAGGCCCTCCACCTGTGGTGGTCACCACCGGAGACAGCGCGCTGCGCGCGCCGAAAAGCGAAAAGAAGGCGGGGCCACCCGGAAGTGGTCCCGCCTTCTTTTTCGTGCTCAGTGCTAGACGCGCTTGAAGAGCAGGGCGCGCTTGACCTCCTGGATGGCCTTCGTCACCTGGATGCCACGGGGGCAGGCGTCGGTGCAGTTGAAGGTCGTTCGGCAGCGCCACACGCCGTCGATGTCGTTCAGGATGTCCAGGCGTTCCTCGGCTCCCTCGTCGCGGGAGTCGAAGATGAAGCGGTGGGCGTTGACGATGGCTGCCGGGCCGAAGTACGAGCCTTCGGTCCAGTACACCGGGCACGACGTGGTGCAGCAGGCGCACAGGATGCACTTCGTGGTGTCGTCGAAGCGCTCGCGGTCGGCTACCGACTGGATGCGTTCGCGGGTCGGCTCGTTGCCGTAGGTGATCAGGTACGGCTTGACCGCACGGAACGCCTCGAAGAACGGCTCCATGTCGACCAGCAGGTCCTTGTTCACCGGCAGGCCCTTGATGGGCTCGATGGTGATCGTGGTCTGCTTGCCCTTCGGCGCCAGCAGGTCCTTCAGCAGCACCTTGCAGGCCAGGCGGTTGACGCCGTTGATGCGCATGGCGTCCGAGCCGCAGATGCCGTGCGCGCACGAGCGGCGGAAGGTCAGGGTGCCGTCGAGGTACCACTTGACGTAGTGCAGCAGGTTGAGCACGCGGTCCGAGGGCAGGGCCGGGATCTCGAACTCGTCCCAGCGCGGCTCCGGGTCGACCTCCGGGTTGAACCGGCGGATCTTCAGGGTGACGGTGATGGCGCCGTCCGGCACCGGGGGCTGGGCGCCGCGGGAGCCGGTGGACACTTCAGCGGTAGCGGTCATCAGTACTTGCGCTCCATCGGCTGGTACCGGGTGAACGTCACGGGCTTGTAGTCCAGGCGGATGTCCGCCGACAGGCCCTCGCCCTGCTTGTAGTACATGCTGTGGCGCATGAAGTTCGTGTCGTCGCGGTTCGGGTAGTCCTCGCGGGCGTGGCCGCCGCGGGACTCCTTGCGCGCCAGCGCGCCGACCACCAGGACTTCGGCCAGCTCCAGCAGGAAGCCCAGCTCGACGGCCTCCAGCAGGTCGGTGTTGAACCGCTTGCCCTTGTCCTGCACGGTGATCCGCTGGTACCGCTCCTTGAGCGCCTGCACGTCGTGCAGGGCCTGCTTGAGTGTGTCCTCGGTGCGGTACACCGACGCGTTCTTGTCCATCGTGGCCTGGAGCTCGGTGCGGATGTCCGCGACGCGCTCGTGGCCGTGCTCGGACAGCACCAGCGCGACCTGCTCCTCGACCACCTTGGCGGGGTTCTCCGGCAGGTCCACGTGCTCGTGGCTGTTGGCGTACTCGGCGGCGGCGATGCCCGCGCGGCGGCCGAACACGTTGATGTCCAGCAGGGAGTTGGTGCCCAGGCGGTTCGCGCCGTGGACGGAGACGCACGCGCACTCGCCCGCCGCGTACAGGCCGGGGACGATGTGGTCGTTGTCCCGCAGCACCTCGCCGTGCACGTTGGTGGGGATGCCACCCATCGCGTAGTGCGCGGTCGGGTACACCGGCACCGGCTCCTTCACCGGGTCGACCGCGAGGTAGGTGCGGGCGAACTCGGTGATGTCCGGCAGCTTGGTCTCCAGGACCTCGGCGCCCAGGTGCGTGCAGTCCAGCAGCACGTAGTCCTTGTTCGGGCCCGCGCCGCGACCCTCGATGACCTCCAGGGCCATCGACCGGGCGACGATGTCGCGCGGTGCGAGGTCCTTGATGGTCGGGGCGTAGCGCTCCATGAACCGCTCGCCGGACGCGTTGCGCAGGATCGCGCCCTCGCCGCGCGCGCCCTCGGTGAGCAGGATGCCCAGGCCTGCCAGACCGGTCGGGTGGAACTGGTAGAACTCCATGTCCTCCAGGGGCAGGCCCTTGCGGAAGACGATGCCCATGCCGTCGCCGGTCAGCGTGTGGGCGTTGGACGTGGTCTTGAAGACCTTGCCGAAACCGCCGGTGGCGAACACGACCGACTTGGCGTGGAAGACGTGGATCTCGCCGGTCGCGAGCTCGTAGGCCACCGCGCCGGTGCAGACCGGGCCGTCCTCGGTCTCGGTCAGGCAGATGTCGAGCACGTAGAACTCGTTGAAGAACTCGATGCCGTGCTTGACGCAGTTCTGGTACAGCGTCTGGAGGATCATGTGGCCGGTGCGGTCGGCCGCGTAGCAGGCCCGGCGCACGGCCGCCTCGCCGTGGTTGCGGGTGTGGCCGCCGAACCGCCGCTGGTCGATCTTGCCCTCGGGCGTGCGGTTGAACGGCAGGCCCATCTTCTCCAGGTCGAGGACCGCGTCGATGGCCTCCTTCGCCATGATCTCGGCGGCGTCCTGGTCGACCAGGTAGTCACCGCCCTTGATCGTGTCGAAGGTGTGCCACTCCCAGTTGTCCTCCTCCACGTTCGCCAGCGCGGCGCACATGCCGCCCTGCGCGGCGCCCGTGTGGGAGCGGGTGGGGTAGAGCTTGGTGAGGACCGCCGTGCGGGCGCGCTGACCGGACTCGATCGCGGCGCGCATCCCGGCGCCGCCGGCGCCGATGATCACGACGTCGTACTTGTGGAACTGCATGTCGTGGTACTCCCCGCGGCGGGTCAGTCGGTGATGTTCGGGTCGAAGGTGAAGATCACGTACGTGCCGAGGCCGATGATCAGCACCATCGAGACGTACAGCAGCACCTTGAGCCAGAACCGGGTGGCGTCCTTGCGGGCGTAGTCGTTGATGACCGTGCGCAGGCCGTTGCCGCCGTGGATCTGCGCCAGCCACAGCATCGCCAGGTCCCAGAACTGCCAGAACGGCGAGGCCCAGCGGCCGGCGACGAAGCCGAAGTTGATGCGGTGCACACCGCCGTCGAGGACGTTCATGATGAACAGGTGGCCCAGCACCAGCACCACGAGCGCCAGGCCCGAGATGCGCATGAACAGCCAGCTGTACAGCTCGCCGTTGCTGCGGCGGGCGGCGGGGCGGCGCGGGGTGCGCGGCTTGGCCAGGGTCAACTCGCTCATCTCACTGACCCCCGAACATCTCGGTCACCGTGCGGACCAGCATGAAGTAGGCGCCCGGAACCATCACGAGCACCCAAACGGCCAGGATCGCCCAGAGCATCTGGCGCTGGTAGCGCGGACCCTTGGCCCAGAAGTCGACGAGCATCACGCGGATGCCGTTGAGCGCGTGGTAGAGCACCGCCCCGACGAGGCCGACCTCGAACAGGTTGACGACCGGGTTCTTGTAGGTCTCGATGACCTTGTCGTACGCGTCCGGCGACACCCGCACCAGCGCGGTGTCCAGGACGTGCGCGAACAGGAAGAAGAACGTCAACACACCGGTGATGCGGTGGGCGACCCAGGACCACATGCCCAGATCGCCACGGTAGAGCGTGCCGCCTCCCTTGGAGGTGCCCGACCGCTCGGTTGCGGTGGTGCCGGCCATGCGCAACGGCCTCCAGCGTCAGTGGTGGACTGGTCTCCCCGTACTGGGAGGGACCTTGACCCCCGGATGCTAGTCCCGCGTGCTTCCGGTGACCCAATGGCCGCCCGCCTCTGTGACTGACAGAACAGTGGTGAATGGCCGCGACTCCGGTGCACCGATCTGCACCGATTCACCTCACAGGTCAGAGGGTGTGCTTGTGCGGTCCGGATCACTCGGGCGAGTGATCCGGACCGCATTTCGAGACCTGTTCGAGATCTGTTTCAGGGGCGCCTTCGGTAAGTCGCGACGCCGTTCACCACCACGAGTTCGATTTCCACCGAGTGCTGCGCCGGACCGGTGAACGGGTGCAGGACGGTCGGCGCGCCACCCTGGTGGATGACGACGTTCACGCCCAGTCGGGTGGCGATCAACCGGCCGGTGAGGTCGCGCGCGTTGCCCGCCCGCGCGTTCTCCGCCGGGTCGCGGAACGACCAGTTCAGGTTCTCCACCAGCGACCCGTAGAGGTGGCCCCGGCGCATGGGTCGGGCCACGGTGAACTCCGCCACGGTCTGCGCGGCGTCGTCGCCGTTGGCCATCGTCACCACGTCCCGCCGCAGCGCCACCGGGTCCACGCCGGCCGCCTGGCCGAGGGTCGAGTAGAGGCCGTCGGGGGTGGGCGGCGGGGCGGTCGGCAGGAGGTCGGTGGCGATGAACCGCAGGTGCCGCCGGGCCTCGCTGACGTGGTCGGACGTGACCAGGCCGTGCGCGGACACGACCTTGTGCTCCGGCTGGACGCCCGCCGTGACGCCCTGGAACGGCGTGGGCAGCGGCGCGGACACGGCCGGGTTGAGCGCGTTCTTCTTCGGCGCGCCCAGCTGGGTCCGGGTGGTGGTGCTCGGGGCCCACGTGGTCGAGGACTGGCCGGGCGGCGGCACCGGGAACGGCTCCGGGACCCGGCCCGCGGCGGCCTCGGCGCGCTGGTTGGCGAACCGGGTGCCCTCCTTGGCCTTCTTGTTCGCCACGAACCGCTCGGTCACGTTCGGCAGGGCGGTGTGCGACTGCGGCAGCCGCCCGTCCTTGACCTGCCCGTAGGCCAGGCGGGACAGGTCGGTGCCGGTGGCGCCGTCCACGAAGTCGGTGGCGAACGCCAGGCCGCGCACCGGGTGCCGGTTGTTCTGCGCGTCCACGTTCACCCGCTCGCGCACGTCGGCGGCGGCGTCGTGCGCGAGGTCCGGTGCGTGCACGGCCGCGAGTTCGGCCGCGTAGAACCGGTTGAGCGACCGGCCGAGGCCGCCGAACTCCGCGCCGTCCGGGCCGAAGCGGACGGTGTCGTCCACCAGCGGCACGAGGGCGTCGACGAACAGGTTCGGCTCCGGCGTGTACGGCAGCAGCGGGTGGATGCCGGACTGGTTGCGGCGGGCGTGCATGTCGGCCGCGATGTGCTGCTCGAACCGGGCCACGAAGTCCGGGTGGTTGACGGTGTCCACATAGGACTGCCGGGTGGCCGGGTCGAGGGACTGGTCGCCGTTGATCCGGGCGAGGGTGTCGCGGACCAGTTGTTGCGGGTCGGTGACCCGGTAGCCGCCGCCGACCAGCAGCGGGCGCAGCGGTTCGGGGTTGTCGTCCACGTCCGTGGCGTCCATGAGGGTCGTCACGTGGCTGAAGACGTGGTCGCCGGACGGCGTGCGGCGGTCGCTCGCGTCGAAGTCCATCACCGACACGTACGGGTGACTGCCGTTGGCGGCCAGGGCGTGCACGGCGAACCGGTGGGCGTTGCTGTCCAGGGTCCGGTTGCGGGTCTCGCCGAACGCGAAGCCCCGGTTCGGGTGGGGCAGGTTGACCAGGGCGATCGGTTCCGGCCGGGCCTGGACGGTGGCGTTGGCCTGCGCCAGGGCCGTGTCGATCTCCTGGCGGGTCGGGGCGTTGACGCCGAGCACGAACGCGACCCGGCCGTGCAGCTCGGGCGGGGTGTTCGCCATGACGCCCGCGATGACGGTGTCGAGCTGGTCGAGCTCGCCCGCCCGGACGATCATGTTCACCACGAACGCCGGCGGCTCGTTGTTCGCGATGCTCCGGCGGGTGCGGTCGAGGTAGTCGCCCGGGGTGATGGGTGTCAGGGCCCGGCCCCGCGCGAGGTTCTCGAAGGCCGCGTTCTGGATGCCGCCCGCGTTGTCGAGGGTGACCGTGTCGTCGTCGGTCATCTCGACGTCTTCGTCCACATCGGACGGTTCGTCGTCCTCGCGCTCTTGGCGCTTGTGCGACTCGCTGGGCGGCACGTCGTCGATCTGCATGGCGTCGAGGTCGCGCTTCACGGGCGCGTTCGGCGCCGAGGTGGTGTCGGACCACGGTTCGGCGGTGGGCGGGTTGAAGGACTCCAGCGCCTTCATGCGGCTCTCGATCAGCCACGCGTTGCGGGGCTTGAGGGACGTGTCGGCGGCGTCGATGCCCGCCGTCATGGGCGCGTTGTCGGACACGACCCGGCCCCTGCCGTCCTGGTGCTGGAAGACCGGCTTCACCGCGCCGGTCTCCAGGTACTCGTCCTGGAGGCCGAGGAAGTGGCCGACCTCGTGGGCCAGGCGGCGGGGGTCGGTGTCCACCGGCCAGTGCAGCTGGTCGGGACGGCCGTCCGGGTCGGTGAGGGCGACGGTGGCGTGGGCGTCGGCCGGGTTGTCGGTGAACTCGACCGTGACGTGCAGCTGCCCGCCGCCGGGGAGGCGGTTGCCCCGGTTGAACAGCTCCTCGACGCCCGCGCGGGCGCGTTCCCGGACGGCCGCCGCCTGGTCGGGCCGGCCGTCGAGGTGGAGCTTGACCGTGAGGTCGTGGACCTCGACGCCGTCGATCGTCATGGTGCGGACGTCGTAGGCGATGGGGCCGCGCCACGCGTTGAGGGTGATGCCGTTGGGGGTGATGGTCGAGTTGGCCATGACCCCGCTGTCCTCGCCGCGGACCGTCGAGGTGATCGGCGCGGTGGCGCGGGCCTGCTCGATGGTGGTGGACGGGACCGGGTTCGTCGGGGTGAACCACTCGGCGTCGGGGGCGGTGCTGTGCCGCCAGGACAGGTCGTCCAGGACCGAGCGCGCCGGGCCCGGGGTGGGTGCGGGAGGCGCGGCGGGCGGGTTCTGCGGGGGTGCGGTGGACGGGTTCTGCGGTGTGGTGGAGCCGGCGGGCGGGTTCTGCGGCGGTGCGGCGGGTGGTGGTGCGGCGGGCGGGGTCTGCGGGGCCGGGGCCGTGGTGTTGTAGGCGGTGACCTGCTGGTCGACCGCCGACTTGGCGGCCCACCACTTGGCCTGCTCGGCGTCGGCCGCCGCGCGGCGCTCGGCCAGGGTGGTCTCGGCGGCGAGGATGGCCTGGTCCGCCTCCTGCTCGACGCGCCTGGCGTCCTCGACCGCCTGGTCGTAGGCCGTTTGGGCGGCTTGCCGATCGAGGTCCGCCTTCTGCGCCGCCTCGGCGACCGGGTTCAGGTCCAGTTCGGCCCGCACCATCGTGGTGGTGGCGTTGGTGACCAGTTCCATGGCGGCCAGTTCCGCGTTGCGCGCGGCTTCCAGGTCCTCGGCGGCCTTCGCGGCGGCCTCGGCGGCTGCCGCGTCCTGGGTGGCGAAGTTGGCCAGCGTCGCCGTCCGGCGGGCCACGCGCTCGCGTTCCAGGACCTCGGCCTGACGCTCCCGCAGGGTGTCGTAGGCGTTCTGCTCGGCCTGCTGCGCGTCCTGGAGCGCTTGCCGCAACCGGGGCAGGTCCCGCACCGCCAGGTCGTGCGCCTGGACCGCCTGGTCGAGGGTTTCGCGGGCGTCGGCCACCGCCTGCTGGGCGTTCGCCTTCTTGGCGGCGGACTCGGTGATGAGGTCCTGCGCCGCGTGCCGGGCGTCGTCCACCGCGACCTCGGCCTTGCGCCAGTCGGCCGCGGTGTCCTTGACGGCCGTCTGCGCCGCGCCCAGGTCGTCGCCGAACGGGCGGCCGAGCAGGGTCTCCACGTCGCTCGCGGGCATCCGGACGTCCGCCGAACCGGGCACGGTCAGGTCGTACACGCCGACCTTGCCGCCGCCCAGGTCCGCCACGAACCGGTACTCGACGTCGAACTCCACCAGCCCGGTCCGGCCCTGCGGCTTGAGGTTCTGCACCTTGTTGCCGGTCGGTCCGGACGAGTCGGTCGTGGACGCCTCGCTCGCGTGCTTGCCCTCGATGCCGCCGGTGGAGAAGCTCGGCGTGTGCACGGGGTCGGGATCGCCCTGGGCGTCCTTGGCGGACTGGGAGAACCCGCCGCTCGCCACGCCGATCGACACGTCCCCGGTCTGCGCGGACTTCACGTCCGTGGACACCGCGTGCACGGTCGTGGTCGGGTTCTCCAGGTTGACCGAGTCGCTGAGCGACCCGAGCTTCGGGTTCACCAGCCGCGCGTACACCTTGAGGTTCGCGTGTTGCGCCGACCCGAGCGTGGACTCGTGCAGGCCGGGCACGTCCAGCCCGTCCTTGGTCATGCCGGGCAGGCTCGGCTGGAGGTGCTCGGAGCTGAGCGTGGACAGCAGGGCGTTGAGCGGGGCCGTGCCCTTGCCGGTGATCCCGCTGCCCGCGCCCGCCTTCTCCAGCGCCGCGATCGCGGCCCGCCGCACGTCCGCCGCACCCCGCATGCCCTCGACGGACGCGGTGGTCGGCAGGTCCACGCCCGTGCTCTGCCAGGTGGTGACGCGGTCCGGCGCGGCCTCGGTCGCGGGTTGGCTGCTCGCCTCGGCCCGGTAGCCGTCGCGGGCCTCCGGGCCGGTCGGCGGCTGCACCCGCACGCTGTCCGCGTGCAGCCGGACACCGAGGTTGGTCTCCGGGCTCACGGCGGTGCCGACGACCTTGCCGCCCTTCTCCACCACCAGCTCGAACCGGACCGGCACGTCGTAGCGGACGGCCGGTCCGCTGCCCGCGCGCAGGTGCCCGAACTGGTCGGTGGTGGCGTCGGTGGTGGTCTTGGTCTGCCCGAACCCGACGTTCGCGCCGACCGCGACACCGACGTTGCCGGACAGGTTCCCGGACGCGTCGGGCACCGCGCTGCCGGGCGCCTTCACGCCCAGGCCCCAGCTCGTGCCCTTGCTCTGCGCGTCGGCGTCCTTGCGGGTGGCGGACACGGTGTGCTCGATCTCGCGGCCGTCGTTGACCGCCTTGTCGAACACCGGCACGCCCACGTGCGCCTTGAGCGTGACCTGGTAACTGTCCTTGCCGATCACCGCGCCGGGCTTGTGCAGCAGCAGCGGCACACCGCCGTCCAGCGCGCTGTCCACCAGCGCCTTCACGCTGGTCGGCGAGGTGAGGTCGACCAGGCGCTGGAGGTTGCCCATCGAGTCGTCCAGCACCGAGTCCGGGATGAGCTTGGTGCCCTTGTTGACCTCGGCGGCCAGGTTGCGGACGGTCGCGGACAGGTCTGGGGCCTTGTCGACCAGGCTCAGGCCCAGTGCGCCCGGCTCGTTCGGGTTGAGCCGCTTGGGCGGCTGCATGGTGCCGTGCTTGGCGGGTTCGGGCTGTTTGACGTCGGGCAGCAGGCCCATCTCGCGCGCGGTCTGCTCGCTGACCCGCACGAACACGCCACCCGGCATGACCACGGCCGCCGCCTTGGCCTGCGGCGTGCCCTTGTTCACCATGTTCTCGTTGCGGCTCTCGGTCGCGACGGTGAACGTGGCGTCCATCTGCACCAGCACGGTGCGCTCGGCGGGCGGCGTGACCAGGTTGCGGTCCACGGACCCGCCGACCTCGGTCGTCTTTGCGTCGGACTTCGACCACGGCGTCCACTTGCCCTGCGCGGTGAACCCGCTCGCGCCCTTCGGGGACGCGCCGCTGGGCCGTGCGCCGAAGCCGGCGGACGCCGTGGCGTCGACCGACTTGTTGGTGGTGGTCGTCTCGCCCGCCTTCGACCCGCCGGTGGTCGAGTTCTCGGTCGGCGTGATGTCGGAGACCGACACCAGGCGCGGCGCGCTCAGCTCCACGGACATGCCGATCGCGCCCGTCCGGTCGGCGACCCGGCGGTCGAAGCGCAGACCGGTCTCGCTGACGCCCGTCTCGGCCATCTTCCGCAGGTTCGCCTTGAGGCTCTCCGGGGAGAACATCTTGTCGATCTGGTTGCGGGACTCCGTGCCGGGCACGGTGAGCGCGGTGTCCTTGCCGCCGGACGCCTCGTTGAGCAGCTTGATGGCGTTGTCGCGCAGGGTTTCCGCGTTCGCCACCGCTTCGACGTGCAGCCAGTCCGGCTGCTTCGGCTTGGTAGTCGGCGGGTTGAGCACCGAGGACACGGTGACGGTCGGCGGCAGCGGCACGGTGGTCGGGTCGCCGGGCTTGAACGCCTTCTGGTCGGTCTTGAGCGCCGACCCGTCCGACACCCACAGGTGCACCTTGCCGCCGAGGTCGGGGTTGTCCGCCGACGTGATGGTGGCGACCGGCTTCGGGTCGGGCACCTGGAGGTTCGGCGAGCCGATCGTGACCCGCTTGACCCACGCCTGGGTGCGGCTGAACTCGGTGATCTCGATGGTGAACTCGACGTCGTGGGCGAAGACCTGCGCGTCCGCGCTGCCCACGTGCAGGGAGTTGCTGGCCACCGTGGGGCTGGCCGCGGTCTTCACGGCCGTGGACTGGTTGTACTTCGCGGCCACGGCCGCGGTCGGCGACACGCTCGCGCCCGGCGGCTTGAGCGACGCGCCACCGCGGCCCTCGACGCCCGCGCTGAAGCCCTTCTGGGTGCTGGCGGCGCTGTCCAGCTTGGGCGCGGTGGACGACGAACCGCGGATGTTGCGCGCGTCCGCCTCGCCGAGGTGGGTGCCCTCGGAGAGCTTCGCGGTGATCTTGACGTTGACGAACTCGTTGTGCGCCATGCCTTCGCGCTTGAACTGCACCTGCACGCCCGGCCCGAGCAGACTGTCCATCTTGGACTTGAGCGCGGTGGGGGACAGTTCGGCGTCGAGCTTGCGCTGGTTGGCCAGCTGCTGGGCCAGTTCGGACGACTTGTGCGCGCCCTTGAGCCGGTCGGCCTCGACCTCCCAGTTCGGCAGCAGGCCCTTCAGCTCCGGTGCGTTGCGCAGCGCCTGCTCCACGGCCGGTTGCACGTTGCTCGCGGGGGCGAACTCGCCGACCTTGATGTTGCCCGCGGCCAGGCCCGTCGACAGGTAGAGCGGCTCGAAGCGCGGCTTGCCGTCCTTGGTCGGCCTGGTGATCGAGTCGCGCGTGCCGTCCGGGGTCTTGAGGCCGTGCGCGGCGGCTTCCGGTAGGCCCATGCGGACGTAGGAGGTGACCGGGAACGTGAAGCTCTTGCCGTTGGACGTCTGGACTTCGACGTTCGTGGTCACCTTGTAGAGGCCGGTGTCGCCCTTGACCTGGATGCCGGTCTTGTTCGTCGTGGTGGTGCCGGTGTTGGCGGTGACGGACGTCTTCGCGCCGTAGCCGCCGGTGATCCCGCCCGAGCCGACGGCGACGTTGGGTGCGCCCACGCCGCCGCCGAAGGCCGCGCTCACGTCCACGCCGCTGCTGACCGTGGAACTGGTGCCCGTGCCGGTGGTGGTGGCGTCGTGCAGGCGGAGCTGGGCTGCGCTGTGGGTGCCGACCAGTTCCGCGGACACCGGGTGCGCGGTCATCCGCACCGCGCCCGTGTGACCGCCGTTCGGGCTGGTCAGGTTGGGTGAGGTGACCCAGCCGCTCAGCATCGGGCCCAGGTTGTCGCGGATGTTCGTGCCGCTGAGGAAGTCCCGCAGCGCCGTGCGCCCGTCCGCGCCGGGCAGCGTGATCGACGGGTGCAGGGCCGCGGACAGGGCTTTGAAGGCGGCGTCGGCGTCGGCCGGGTTGACGTGCACGGCCTCGGGGACGACGTGCTCGACCTTGGCGCCCCACCCGTCCGCCGGTGTGACCTCGCCCGGGACGCCGGGGCCGAGGTGCCGCAGGTCGTCGGGGATCTGGAGGGACACTTCGACAGGGCCGCCGTCGTCCGTGTGGACGCTCTGCTGGCCCACGACCGTGCCGGTGACGGGGTCGGACAGGGTGACCAGGACGTTGACCGGGACGTCGACCCGCGTGGACGTCTCGCCCGCGCGGATCACCCGGTTGTCGGTGGTGGACGTGCTGGTGGTGACGGTGGTGACCGGCGTGGACAGCGGGGTGCTCACCGAGACCGCCCCGTACGCGCCCAGGCCCTGACTGGCCGCCGCGCTGACGCCGAGGGAGTTGGCGGTGGTCAGGTTGGTCGTGGTGGAGGTGGTGGCGCCGCTGTTGACCTGCATGTCGACCTTGGTGGTCTGCGGCGGGGTGGTGGTCGCGTCGGCGGCGGGGCTGTGCAGGACGGCCTGGACCTTGGCGTCCAGCCAGGTGCCGCCGACCTTGACCTGGAAGGTTCGGCCGCCGTCCAGGAACGACTCGAAGTTGGTCCTGAGCTCCTGGCCGATGTGGTCGACGCCGAGCTGCTTGGCGTTCGGGCTCTGGGTGTCGAGGAGCGTGGTGAGGGCGCCGGTGACCTTGTCCACGCCGCGCACGTCGTTGGTGGCGATCGTGCCGAGGCCCTGGTTGGACTGGAAGAACTCGGGCAGCGGGCCGGGGAGCACGGCCGTCGGCACGGGCGGGGTGACCACGACCATCGGGATGGGCGGGGCGGACCTCGGTGCCGGACGGGTGTTCACGGGCGGCGGTGGAGGTGGCGGCGGGGGTGTGCCGTTGTTGTCGGCCGGAGGTGGTGGCGGGGGCGTGTTGTCGTCGGCCGGCGGTGGGTTCTGGGTGTCGGGCGTGGTGTTCGTGCCGAAGTACTCGCCGAGCATGGTGCGGAAGGCCTGGTCGGCGTTGAACGGCGCCCACGGGCGGTCCGGCTTGTTCAGCTCGTTGGTGAGGCGGTTGATGTTGTCCTGGTAGCGGTTGCCGCGGTTCGCGAACTCGTTGTCGTTGTTCGGGAACTCGTTGTACTGCGGGGTTTCGCCCAGCCGCTGTGCCAGCGCGTCGGTGATCCGGCGGGCGAGCAGCTCGGTCATCGCCTCGTCGGGGTTGAGGTTGGCGCTGTAGACGCCGCCCTGCCCGTGCCGGTGCGCGAAGGTCTGGTCGCTGCCCACCGAGTGCGCGTGCATGAACTCGTGCACCAGCAGGTGCCGGATCGCGTCGGCCCGGCGGGCGGGGTCGTTGGTCAGGCCGTCGAGTTGGCCGGTGTTGAGCAGGACGTGCCCGGAGATCGCCCGTGCCGGGTTGGTGAGGGTGTTCTGGATGAGCTGGTTCCGCATGGCGTCGACGTCGCCGTTGCCCGCCTTGAGCTGGGCGACCTGGTCGAGCACCTGGTCGAGGCGGGCCACCGCGTCCGGGTCGCCCTGGTTGAGGCGGGCCAGGAAGTCGGGGGCGAGGATCTCGTCGCGGACCTGCCGCGGGTCGATGCCCTGGCCGGTGAGCTGGTCGACGGTCAGGTCGGACGCGCCGCGGTCACCGGTGTTGAGGGCTTCGTCCATCGCCTGCTGGACGGCGAAGTGCCGGGCGAAGGTCTGGGCGTCCATGCGCACGATCAGGTCCGGGTTGACCGCGGGCCGGGTCGTGATGCCGTACTCCTGCTGGAGCGTGTCGAACATGGCGTCGAAGCCCGCCTGGATCTGGCCGACGTCGACCTGCACGCCCGCGATGTCCAGCGGGGTGGACGGGAGGGTCTCCGGCAGGTGCGCGGAGACGCCGTCGGTCAGGGTGTCGTTCAGGCGCGTGGCGAACGGCTGCGGCGGGGTGGCCGGGCCCGCGTTCGGCTGCGGCGGGAGACCACCGGGTGGCGGTGGCGGGGGCGGACCGCCGGCGGGTCCGGTGTTGCCGCCGGGTGGCGGGGGTGGCGGGGGTGCGCCCTGGTTGCTGACCGGCGCGTTGTTGGCGGGGACGTTCTGGTTCCCGGGAGCGGGCGGTGGTGGCGGGGGCGGAGGGGCGACCGGGCGCGTGTCGGGGCGGGTGCCGTGGTCGGGGAGGCGCGGGGGTGGGGTCTGGCGGGGGCTGTTCGGGTCGTGCAGGGTGGCGTGGTCGGCGTCGGGGACCATCACCTGGCTGTTCGTGGTCCGCTCGATCAGCCACAGGTGGCGCGGCTTGAGCGACGGGTCGGCGTCCACGCCCGCGCCCATCAGGCCGTTGTCCTGCACGACCAGGTTCGACGGCGTGTGCCCGGCGGGCAGCGGCTTGCCGTCGCTGTTGAAGATGCGGGCGTCGGGGCCGGCGGCGTCCTTGTACTCGTCGGGCAGGCCGAAGTAGTGCGCGACCTCGTGGGCCAGGACGTTCGGCGAGGAGGTCGTGCTCCAGTTGAGCTGGTCCGCGTTGGGCGAGGTGGTGACGTTGACGCTGGTGTGCGCGTCCGCCGGGTCGGTGACGAACTCGACCCGCGCGTGGAACTGGTCGCCGGAGGGCAGCCGGTAGCCCTGGTTGAGCAGCTTGTCCACGCCCTGGAGGGTCTTGTTCCGCACGTCGTCCACAGTGGACGGTGAGACGCCGTCCGCCGGGTTCAGGTGCACCTTCAGGGTGTACTCCTTGACCCAGACCCCGGGCGCGACCTCCATCCGGCGCACGTCGTGCTTGATCAGACCCGTGATGGAATCGATGCTGCCCGGCGTGCTCGACCGCTGCACGTCGGCGACCTCGGTGTCCACCGTGCGCACGGGTGCCCTGTCTCGCACGGCGTCCCAGTCGCTCGCCGGACGCGGGTTGTCCGGGCCGAACCAGTCCGCGGTGCTCTCCGTGCTGTGCCGCCAGGACTCGTCGTCGAGGACGTCCCTGGTGTGGTGGTCGGGCGGCGGGGGTGTGGTGTCGACGGACCGGTCCTGCGCGTCCGGGCTCGGCGCGGGCCGGGTGTCCACAGTGGATGGTCCGGCCGGGGTGTCGAGCTGGTCGCTGCTCAGGTCCGTGACCCACTTCAGGCCCGACCACTTGTCCTTGATCGCCGGGTCGAACAGGGCCTGGAAGTCCGTCGGCGTGACCAGCGGCTTGAGCGGGCCGCCCTCGAACGGCTGGAAGCCCAGGTCCGAGTTGTGCATGGTGTAGCGGCCCATGAGGCCCTCGGCGGGCTTCATCCAGGTGACCGGCGAGTCGTTGAGCACGGTCGGGCCGGAGATGTCCGACGCCAGGTTCTTCAGCTGGCTGTCGAAGCCGTCCGGCGCCTGGTTCTTCAGGGACGTGTACTTCTGCGGGATGGTGTCCGCGAACGCCCGGATGAAGTTCGAACTCGGCGGGGCGACGATGAAGTTGTTGTTCAGCGACCCCTTCTCGTACCGGGCCGCGGCGGCCTCCGCCACCTGGGCGTCGCTGATCGGGTCGTCCTTGCCCAGGCCCAGCTCGTCGCGGACGCTCTTCTCGTCGCGCAGGCGGGGCGCGAACAGGGGGACGTCGTCCTGGCGCATCCGCATGTCGCCCACGTCGTTCAGGGACACCGTGCCGGGGGCGATGTCGACGTCCGCGTAGACGCCGCCGTGCTTGGACAGGACCGCGTACCGGGCGATGTCGGAGGCGAGGTTGTACGCGCCGACCTGGTCGGACTTCTGGTAGATGTCGGCCAGCGTGGGCTTGCGGGTGTCGGCGCGGCTCTCGACGTCCAGGGACAGCTCGTTCACCAGGGCGCCGGTGTCGGTCCGGATGTCGATGCCGTTGCTCTTGAGCTGGTCGAGCGTCGCCGGGTCCCACTTGGACGAGCGCGGGTCCGTCCACAGGGTGACCTGCCACGGCGGGTTGGCGTTCCGGGCCTGCTCGGCCCAGGCGACCATGTTGTCCACCGCGCCCGGCTTGGGCGTGTTGCCGAACCAGACGAAGCTGACCTGCTTGGGCACGTCGACCGGCGGCACGCTCGGGTTGGAGTCGAGCTGCTCCTGGAAGTAGGCGGACAGCTCGGCGTGGTGCGGGCTGTCCTTCAACCGGTTGAGCAGGATGCGGGCGCGGACCGGCGCGCCTTCCTGCACGGCCTGCTGGATGTGCGCCTTGAGGTCGTTGACGGGGAGGTCGGCGGGCCGCGCGGACGGGCGCAACACCGGTGCCATCGGGCTCGGCGTGGTGACCGTCGGGGTCGGCGGCGAGGTCGGGGTCGGCGGTGGGGTGGCTTGGAACAGGCGGCCGATGTCCCGGATCGCGCCGAAGAAGCGGCCCAGGCGGGCGCCGGGGGAGTTCGCCTGGGGGCGGGGGGTGAACTGGAACGGGCCGGGGTTGCCCGTGACGACGCCGGAGACGACCGCCGGGGTGACGGTGGGCGGGGCGGGGGTGACCGGGGGTGCCGTGGTGGGCGGGGCCGGGCGGGTGCGGATCTCGGGGGCTGGGGCCGAGCGGGTGGCCGGTGCGGGGTTGGGGCTGGGGTTGGCGTTCGGGGTGGTGTTGACGGGCGGGGCGGTGTGCGGTGCCGGGTTGGGGCCGGGGTTCGGGGTGGCGGTGGCAGGCGGGGCCGGCCGGGTGTTCGGGGTCGGTGGGGCGACCGTGGTGTTCGGGGTCGGCGTTTGGGCGGCCGGGGTCGGCTTGGGGGCGGGGGGTGGTGTGGAGGGGGAGGTGGGTGGTGCCTTGGTGATGGTGGGGTCCGGGGTGGGCGGCTTGGGCGCGTCGAACACGCCCTTGCTCGGGCCGCCGGTGAACTTGCTCGACCGGTCGGTGTTCGGGGCTGGTGCCGCGCCGGGAGTGGCCGGGGGCATCGCGCCCGGGGTGACCGGGGACGTCGCCGGGGCGGTGGTCGGCGTCGGGGTGGGAGTGGTGCTCGGCCTCGGTTGTGCACCGGACTGGTTCGGCGGCGGGGTGGGCGTCGACGGGGTGGGCGTCGACGGGGTGGGTGGTGGCTTCGGGGCGCTGTCGAGCTTCGGGGACGGCGGGGCGGCCGGTGGCGTGGAGGGTGACGAGGTGGGGGCCTTGTTGATGGTGCCGTTGCCGGTGGGTGGCTTGGGCGTGTCGAAGACGCCCTTGGTCGGGCCGCCGGTGAACTTGCTGGACCGGTCCGTGTTGCCGGCCGCCGTCTGACCGCCGGGGGTCGCGCCCATCGGGGGCATGCCGCCCGCCATCGGTGACGGGGTGCCGACCTTCGGGGAAGTGGAGGGTGTGGTGGTCGGTGGGGTCGCCGTGGGGGCCGCACCTGCCGCGGTCTTCGCGCCGGGGCCGAGGTTCGTGCCGGGCGGCGGGGTGGTGCCGGGGATGCCGCCCGGGGTGCCGCCGGGAACCTTGGGACCGCCGCCCGGCGTGCTGCCGGGGATGCCGCCCGGAACCTTGGGGCCGCCACCGGGCGTCGGGCCGCCCTTGGGAGTCGTGGCGGGCGGGGTGCTCGTGGCCGGGAACGCGCCGGTGGGCACCGGACCGCCGCCCTTGGGACCGGTGATCGGGCTGACCGATGGCCCGCCGGTGGTCTTGGGTCCGCCGGTGGGGGTGGTGGTGGGGCCGCCCTTGGGTCCGGTGATCGGAGCGACCGAGGGGCCGCCGGTGGTCTTGGGTCCGCCGGTCGGGGTCGTGGTCGGGCCGCCCTTGGGTCCGGTGATCGGAGCGACCGAGGGGCCGCCGGAGGTCTTCGGTCCGCCGGTCGGGGTGGTGGTCGGGCCGCCCTTGGGTCCGGTGATGTGGCCGACCGACGGGCCGGCCGGAGGCTTCGCGCCGCCGCCCGGGGTGGTGTTCGCGCCGCCCTTGGGGCCCGTGATGGGACCGACCGACGGCCCGCCGGGGGGTGTCGCGCTCGGCACGCCCGGACCGGTGCCACCCTTCACCCCGCCGAACGTGCTGACCTGCGGACCGGACGACTTCGACGACACCGGTGGCGCGGTGGTCGGGCCGCCCGGTGGCTTCTGCGCGCCCGAGTCCGGGTTGAACTTGTTGAACTCCTTCTGGCTGTTCAGGTCCGTGTTGACGTGCGTCTCGTAGGTCGCCTTCAACCCCGACTGCACGTTGCCGAACGTCGTCGCCGCCCGCTCCGCCTGCGCGACCGAGTTGTTGTTCGAGTTGTTCAACGCCGGCACGGCGAACAAGCCGATCGGGCCCAGCGACGTCGGCCCCAGCTGCAACCCGCGCAGCCCGCCGGTGATGGCGTTGAGCCGGGACTGGAAGTCCCCCGCCTTGGACTGGAGACCCTCCATGGTGGAACCGCTCATGCCGAACCCCGACGACCCCGTCGGGCCACCCGCCGGCGGCGGCGGGGGTGCCGGCGACGGGGAGGGCGAGGGCGACGGGGACGGCGACGGCGACGGGCTGGAGCTGCCGCCGGTGTTCTTGGGCGCCATGAGCGGTTCTCTCCTGCGGAGGGGCTAGACCTGGACCTTCGGCGAGCCGGTCGATCCCGTGGACGTCGAGGTGGAGAAGTACTTGGCCTGGTACGAGTCGTACGCGGACTTCGCCGCCTCGCCGGACGCCTTGGCCTCGTTCGCGGCCTGCTCGACGGTCCT
This sequence comes from Saccharothrix variisporea, assembly GCF_003634995.1. GTDB lineage: Bacteria > Actinomycetota > Actinomycetes > Mycobacteriales > Pseudonocardiaceae > Actinosynnema > Actinosynnema variisporeum. Next base: position 6,045,134 of record NZ_RBXR01000001.1, read on the forward strand.
GCCCGCCTCCTGGGCCGCCTTGGACGCGCGTTCGGCCGCCGCGATGTCGGCGTCGCTGCCGGACGCGAACGCCTTCGCGTTGGCCTCGGCTGCCGCGGCGTTGGCGGCGGCGAAGTCGGCGTTGGCCTGCTCGTACTTGGCGTTCGCGGCCTTGGCGGCGTCGTTCTTGGCGGACATGTCGTTGGCCGCCGACTCCTGCGCCGGGTCCGCCGCGCCGCCCGGGTTGTTCTTCTTGTACTCCTCGTAGGCGGCCTTGGCGGCGTCGTCCGGGGCCTTCGTGCCGTCCAACGCCTCCTTGGACTTGTTCGCCGCGTCGGACATGTCCCGGGCCTCGCGAGCCGCGACCTCCGCCGCGCGAGCCGCCTCGCCGCGTGCCGCGTCCGCCTCGGCCTTGGCCGCGTCGAACTTCGCCATCGCCGCGTCGTAGGCGGCCTGGTCACCGGACGCCGCGGCCTTGTTCACCGCGTCCGCCGCCTCCTGGGCCTTCTTGTTCGCCTCGGCGGCCTTGTCGGAGGCCGCGCTGAGCTTGTCGCCCGCGGCCTTGGCCTCGTCGGCCTGCTTCTTCTCCTCGTCCTTGGCGGCCTGGTACTTCTCGTTGGCCTCCTTGGCCTTGTCGTTGGCCGCCTCGACCTTGTCCATCTCGTCGTCTTGCTTCTTGGCCTTGTCGATGTCCTTGTCGACGTCGTTGGCGGCCTTGTAGCCCTCCCAGGTGATCTCGGCGACGTCGGCGATGTTCTCGAACCGGTCCCAGCCCTTGCCGATCTTGGTGACGATGTCGTCGAGGTTCTTGATCCGGCCCATGTTCCGGGTCAGCGCGGCGATCAGCCGGGCGATGCGGGCCGCGATGTTCGTGGCCAGCGCGACGGCCTTGCCGACCGCGAACCCGATGAACGCGGCGATGGACGCGCCGAACGTGGGGATCGCGGCCGCGGCGGCGGCGATCGCGCCCGCCAGCAACGACCCCAGGAGCTGGGCGATCATGTCCCGGACGATGTCGCGCAGCACCTGCACCAGCACACCGCAGATCGCGACGATCTTGGCCTTGGTCTCGACCGCCCCCGCGAGGTCGTCGAGCTCCTTGCCCATCGCGTCCATGCTGGCCTGGAACCGCTCGGAGGACATCCCGGTCCAGCCGTCGAACTTGACCAGGCCCTGCTTGTGGTCCTCGGCGAGCACCCGGATCTCGGCGGCCTGCTTCTTGGTGGCCTCGACGTTGGCCTGGATGTCCTCGGGGTCGCCCATCAGCTGGTCGAGGCCCTCTTTGAGGAACGAGACGTGCTCGATCAACCAGCCGATGCCCGCGCCGAGCAGCGACCCGAACGGGTCCATGGCGAACATGGCGACCGACGAGGCCGCGCCGATCGCGTTGAACGTGATGTCCAGGACCCGCTCGGTCTCGGACTCGGCGTCCTTGCCGATCGAGTCGATCAGGCTGTCGAAGGCCTCGATGAACAACGAGCCCTTGAACTTGTTCTCCTCGGTGATCTCCATCCCGGGAGGCGCGGCGAGGGGCTGGTCGGGGGCGGTCATGGCTTGGCCTTCCTAGGTCACCAGGGCTGGTTGTCGTCGTCTTCGTCGTCGTCCCGGGCCGCGCGCCGCACGGGCCGCTGCGGCGCCGCGACCGGCTGCGGCCGGTGCGGGACGCGCTGCGGTTCCGGCTCGGGCTCGGGTTCCGGGTCGTAGGCGTCGTCGTCGGCCTCTTCGGGCTCGTCGTGCGCCGCGATGGAGTCGAGGACGAACTGCATGGCCTCGGTGTTCGCCCCGAGCGGCTCGAACGCCTCCACGACCTTGGCGGCGGCCACCTTCTGCGCGGACCGGGCGGTCTCCAGGATCACCGCGGTCAACCGCGCGGGCCCGAGGTCGCAGGCCCGGTGCCCCAGCTCCAGGTTCAGCAACGCCCCGTTGGGCCCGACCGTGACCGTGACCTGCCCGTCGTTGCTGGTGGCGCGGCCGTTGGCGGCGGCGAAGTTCTCCTGCAGGTCGGCGGACTTGCGTTGCAGGTCGGCGATCCGCGACTCGTAGTCGTCGAGCCAAGCGCGGGGGTCCAAGGCTGCCTCCTGGGGTGGATACCGGTGCAGCCTGGAGTCCACCGCGCCCCGCCAACGCGCTCCCAACGCGCCACCAACGGGTGTGCGAGCGGCACGATCGGGCTCACTTCCGCGAGTACCGCGCGGTAAAGAGCGTGGAAATTCCGAAATGCAAAAGCGCCTAGTCGCCCGCCCGGTCGTCCGCGCAATGGCGCAAAACCCGAGCGGGTCGGGTGCGCCGCGGCGGCCGGCGTTCGAGGCGACTACGGGATCCCGCTAAAAACGGTTCAACTCGTCACGCTGAGTATCCGAGATCAACGGAACGACACCGCGTGATCACGTCGAGTGGCGGAGTCACCCGGCAGCACCAACGATTAGGTCACGTGCGGGCCGCCACGTGCGCGAGGGTCATTACCACGGGGTACGGTTCGCCACTCGGAACCCGACAACGCAGTCGGGATTGTCTGCTCTGGGAGCAGGGAGGGAGACGAGCCGTGCGTCGTCGAATGCGTGGCATCGCGGTGGCCGCGATCGCGCTGACCAGCGTTCTGTCGATGGCCGCCTGTGCGAAGGACAACGGTGGCACCGGGACCGGGTCGACCAACAACGCGTCGGGTGGGTGCAAGCTGGCGGACAAGCCGGCCGCGTCCACCGGGACGTCGAGCAGCAGTTCCGCCGGGGACAAGGTGGACGGCAGCGCCCTCAAGGTCGGTCTGGCCTACGACATCGGCGGCCGGGGCGACGCGTCGTTCAACGACTCCGCCGCTGCGGGCCTGGACAAGGCCAAGTCCGAGCTGGGCATCAAGGAGGTCAAGGAGCTGACCGCCGCCCCGAACGAGGCGGAGGACGCCAAGCAGACCCGCCTGCGCCAGCTCGCGAGCGAGGGCTACAACCCGATCGTCGGTGTCGGCTTCGCCTACGCCGAGTCGCTGAAGGTCGTCGCGCCCGAGTTCCCGAACGTCAAGTTCGCGATCGTGGACGGCGTCGTCGACGGTGCCCCGAACGTGACCCCGCTGGTGTTCGCCGAGGAGCAGGGCTCGTTCCTGGCCGGCGTCATCGCCGCCTACCAGTCGAAGACCTGCCACGTGGGCTTCGTCGGCGGCGTGAAGATCCCGCTGATCGGCAAGTTCGACGCGGGCTTCGAGCAGGGCGCCAAGACCGCCGCGCCGGACATCAAGATCGAGAAGAAGTACCTGACGCCGGCCGGCGACTTCACCGGTTTCCAGGACCCGACCAAGGGCCAGGAGGCCGCGAAGGGCCAGATCGAGGCGGGTGCGGACGTGCTCTACCACGCCGCCGGCGCCTCCGGCAAGGGTGTCTTCTCCGCCGCGAAGTCGGCCAACGTCAAGGCCATCGGCGTGGACTCCGACCAGTACAACCAGGCCACCGTCGCCGAGTCCAAGGACGTGATCATCTCGTCCATGCTCAAGCGCGTCGACGTCGCCGTGTACGACTTCGTCAAGGCGGTCGCCAAGAACGACCTCGCGAGCCTGCCGAAGGTCTTCGACCTGAAGGTCGACGGCGTCGGCTACGCCACCTCCGGTGGCAAGATCGACAACGACCTGAAGGCGGTCCTGGAGGGCTACAAGGCCCAGATCATCGAGGGCAAGATCAAGGTCTCGGACAAGCCGACGAGCTGATCCTCGCCGTGCGCATGGGCCTCGCGAGCACCCACTCGCGAGGCCCATTGCGTGGTTTTAGGAGCCTGAATGAGCACTAGCACCCCTGCCGCCACCGACGCCGGCACGCCCGCCGTCGTGCTGTCGGGCATCACGAAGCGGTTCCCCGGCGTGGTCGCCAACAGCGACGTGCACCTGACCGTGCGGGCCGGCGAAGTGCACGCGCTGTGCGGTGAGAACGGCGCGGGCAAGTCCACGCTGATGAAGATCCTGTACGGGATGCAGCAGCCCGACGAGGGCACGATCGAGGTCGACGGCAAGCCCGTCCGCTTCCGCACCCCGGCGGACGCGATCAAGGCCGGCATCGGCATGGTGCACCAGCACTTCATGCTCGCCGACAACCTCACCGTGCAGGAGAACGTCGTCCTGGGCGCGGAGTCCCTGCACGGCATCGGCGGCAAGGCCCGCAAGGTCATCCAGGACCTGGCGAAGTCCACCGGCCTGACCGTCGACCCCGGCGTCCTGGTCGAACGGCTCGGCGTCGCCGACCGGCAGCGCGTGGAGATCCTCAAGGTGCTCTACCGGGGCGCCAAGGTGATCATCCTGGACGAGCCCACGGCGGTGCTGGTGCCGCAGGAGGTGGACGAGCTGTTCACCACCCTGCGCGGCATGCAGCAGCAGGGCTTCACGTTCCTGTTCATCTCGCACAAGCTGGACGAGGTGCGCGCGATCGCCGACTCCGTCACGGTGATCCGGCGCGGCACCACGGTCGGCACGGCCGACCCGAAGACGGTCAGCTCCCGCCAGCTCGCCGAGATGATGGTCGGCAGCGAGCTGCCCAGCCCGGAGACCCGTGAGTCCACGGTCACCGACCAGGTGGTCCTCAAGGTGGAGAACCTGGGCCTGGTCGCCGAGGAGGGCACCCGGCCGGTGCTCGACGGCATCGACCTGGTGGTGCGCTCGGGCGAGATCGTCGGTATCGCGGGCGTCGAGGGCAACGGCCAGACCGAGCTGGTCGAGACGATCATGGGCATGCGCAAGGCCCACCACGGCCGCGTGCTGCTCGGCGACCGCGACCTGACCAAGCTCGGCACGCTGGCCCGCCGCGAAGCCGGCATCGGGTACGTTCCCGAGGACCGCCACCGCCAGGGCCTGCTGCTCACGCAACCGCTGTGGGCCAACCGGATCCTGGGCTACCAGACCCGCACCCCGGTGTCCAAGGGCCAGTGGCTCGACCTCGCGGGCGCGAAGAAGGACACCCAGCGGATCGTCGACGAGTTCGACGTCCGCACCCCCGGCATCGACGTGCCCGCCGCCGCGCTGTCCGGCGGCAACCAGCAGAAGCTCGTGGTGGGCCGCGAGCTGTCCGGCGACCCGGTGCTGCTCATCGCGTCGCACCCGACGCGGGGCGTGGACGTCGGCGCGCAGGCGCTGATCTGGGACGAGATCAAGCGCGCCCGCGCCGCGGGCCTGGCCGTGCTGCTGATCTCGGCGGACCTGGACGAGCTGATCGGCCTGTCCGACACGATCAAGGTCATGCTGCGCGGCCGGCTGGTCGCCGACGCCGACCCGAGCACGGTCACCCCGGAGGACCTCGGCAGCGCGATGACCGGCGCGGGCGCCACGAGCCCCGCGGTGGCCGCCGTGCCGGGCGCGGAAGTGGAAGGCGAGTAGATGGGACTCTTGCGCGGCAAGCTGCTGCCGCCCGCCCTGGCGATCCTGTTCTCCGCACTGCTGTGCGGGATCGCCCTGGTGGTGTCGGGCGCGAACCCGGCGAAGGCGTTCGGGGCGATGGTGTCCCAGGTCGGCGAGGGCACCACCGCCGTCGACATCATCAACAGCACCGGCACGTACTACATCGCGGCGCTCGCGGTGGCCATCGGGTTCCAGATGAACCTGTTCAACATCGGCGTCGAGGGCCAGTACCGCGTGGCCGCCGTGGTCGCGGCGGTGTTCGGCGGCTCCTTCGCCCTGCCGCCCGGCCTGCACGCACTGGCGATCATCGTGGTGGCCGCGCTGGTCGGCGCGCTGTGGGCGGCGATCCCGGCGATCCTCAAGGTCACCCGGGGCGTGAACGAGGTCATCTCCACGATCATGATGAACGGCCTCGCCCTGGGCCTGGCCGCGTACCTGATCCGCGAGGACGTCTTCGGCGAGCTGCGCGGCAACAACATCCGCACGCCGGAGATCCACGAGAGCGGCTGGGTGCCGGGCATCTCGTTCGGGGCCTCGGGCACGGTGTTCGGCCTGGTCTTCCTGGCCGCCGCGCTGGGCATCGGCTACTGGGTGATGATGAACCGCACCCGGTTCGGCTTCGAGCTCAAGGCCTCCGGCGAGTCCGCGACCGCGGCGGCGGCCGGTGGTGTGTCGGCGAAGAAGATGGTGCTGATCGCGATGCTGCTGTCCGGCGGCATCGCGGGTCTGGTGTCGATGCCCGAGATCCTGGGCCGCGACCACACCTACAACCTGAACTTCCCGGCGGGCATCGGGTTCTCCGGCATCGCGATCGCGCTGCTGGGCCGCAACCACCCCGGTGGCATCGCGTTCGGCGCGCTGCTGTGGGCGTTCCTGGACAAGTCGGGCCTGGCGTTGGACAACGTCGGCGTGCCGAGGGAGATCGTGACGATCATGCAGGGTGCGATCGTGCTGTCGGTCGTCGTCGCGTACGAGGTGGTCCGCCGGGTCGAGCTGGCCGCTGAACAGCGCCGGGTCGGCAAGCAGTTGGGGACGGTGGCGGCGTGAGCACTTCGCTGATGAACCCGTCTGAAGCGCCTACTACGGTTCCGCCGCCGCGCAAGGCTCGTCGCCTGCCTGGTTGGGCCGTGGGCATGATCGGTGTGGCGGGCGCGGTGATCCTGCTGTCCACCACGTCGTACCTGACCGGTGTGCCGCAGCTGACCTCTACCGGCACCATCCAGACCGCCGTGCGCCTGGCGCTGCCGATCCTGTTGGCGGGTCTCGGCGGTCTGTGGGCCGAGCGCGCGGGTGTGGTGAACATCGGCCTCGAAGGCATGATGATCATGGGCACCTGGGGCGCCGCCTGGGCCGGCTACCAGTGGGGTCCGTGGGCCGCGCTGCTGTCGGCGGCCGTGTTCGGCGCGCTGGGCGGTCTGCTGCACGCCATCGCCACGGTCACGTTCGGCGTCAACCACATCGTGTCCGGTGTGGCGATCAACCTGCTCGGCGCGGGCCTGACGAAGTACCTGTCCACGCTGATCTTCTTCCCGCTGTCGCACAACCCGCGCGAGTCGCCGTCGGTGCCGAAGTTCGACACCTACTCCGCGCCCGGGCTGTCCGAGTGGCTGGGTGAGCTGGAGGCGCAGCAGCGGGTGGGCCTGTCGGACGTGGCGGGCATCCTGCGCGGCCTGGTGACCGGCGTGTCCCCGCTGACCATGCTCGCGGTGGCCCTGGTGATCGGCAGCTACCTGGTGCTCTGGCGGACCCGGTTCGGCCTGCGGCTGCGGTCGTGCGGCGAGAACCCGGTGGCGGCGGAGTCGTTGGGCGTCAACGTCTACCTCTACAAGTACATCGGCGTCATCGGGTCCGGCGCGCTGGCCGGCATGGGTGGCGCGGCGCTGGTGCTCAACCCCGGCCAGCCCGGCTACCTCGAAGGCCAGACCAACGGGCGCGGGTTCATCGGCCTCGCGGCGATGATCTTCGGCAACTGGCGGCCGGGTGGCCTGCTGGGTGGCGCGGCGCTGTTCGGGTACGCGGACGGGTTGCAGCTGCGCAGCGGCGGCAAGACGTTCCTCGCGCTGATCTACGGTGCCGTGCTGCTGCTGGCCGTGATCGTGATCTGGCAGTTGGTGCGGCGGCGCTGGTTCGCGGCGGCCGGTGGTCTGGTCGCGGCGGTCGCGTTGTACGCGGTGTACTACAGCGTGGACGAGGTGCCCAGCGAGCTGACGACCTACGCGCCGCACCTGGTGACGCTGATCGTGCTCGCTGTCGCCTCGCAACGATTGCGGATGCCCGCGGCCGACGGTGTGGTGTACCGCCGTGGTTGACGTCGACTGGGACGACCTGAGGGCACGGGCGGTCGCCGCCGCGCAGGCGGCGTACTGCCCGTACTCCGGGCTCCAGGTGGGATCGGCGGCGGTGTGCGACGACGGTCGGATCGTCGTGGGTTGCAACGTGGAGAACGCCTCTTACGGCGTGGGCCTGTGCGCCGAGTGCACGATGGCCGGCCAGCTGCAGCTCACCGGCGGCGGCCGGTTCGTCGCCGTGGCGTGCCGCAGTGGTGCCGGTGAGCTGCTCATGCCGTGCGGGCGTTGCCGCCAGGTGCTGTACGAACTGGGCGGCGCGGACTGCCTGGTGGACACGCCCTCCGGCGTGCTGCCGATGAGCCGCGTGCTGCCCGACGCTTTCGGACCAGGGGATCTGCCATGAGTTTTGCCGCGGTCGACGTCATCCGGGCCAAGCGGGACGGCGGTGTGCTGTCCGACGAGCAGATCGACTGGGTGGTCGACGCCTACACCAAGGGCGTCGTCGCCGACGAGCAGATGTCGGCGCTGGCCATGGCGATCCTCCTCAACGGCATGACCCCCGCCGAAACCGCGCGCTGGACGCGGGCGATGGTCCAGTCCGGCGTGCGCTTGTCCTTGGACGTCGGCCGCCCCACCGTCGACAAGCACTCGACCGGCGGCGTCGGCGACAAGATCACCCTGCCGTTGGCCCCGCTGGTGGCGGCGTGCGGCGCGGCCGTGCCGCAGCTGTCCGGTCGGGGCCTCGGGCACACCGGCGGCACGCTGGACAAGCTGGAGTCCATTCCCGGCTGGCGGGCTCAGTTGTCGGTTGACGAGGTCACCGAGCAGCTGCGTTCGGTCGGCGCGGTGATCTGCGCGGCGACCGAGGGGTTGGCCCCGGCGGACAAGAAGCTGTACGCGCTGCGGGACGTGACCGGGACTGTCGAGGCCATCCCGCTGATCGCCAGCTCGATCATGTCCAAGAAGATCGCCGAGGGCGCCGAGGCGCTGGTGCTGGACGTGAAGGTCGGCTCCGGGGCGTTCATGAAGACCGAGGAGCAGGCGCGGGCGCTGGCGCAGGCGCTGGTGTCGATCGGCGTGGACCACGGGCTGGCGATCTCGGCGGTGCTGACGGACATGAACGTGCCGCTGGGTCGGGCGGTCGGGAACGCCGTCGAGGTGGCCGAGTCGGTGGACGTGCTGCGCGGGTCCGGGCCCGCGGACGTGGTCGAGCTGACCTTGGCGCTGGCGGCGGAGATGCTGGCGCGGGCGGGTGTTTCGGCCGACCCGGCGGCGGTGCTGGCCAGTGGTGAGGCTTACGAGGTGTGGTGCCGGATGATCCGGGCGCAGGGCGGTGACCCGGAGGCTCCTCTGCCGGTCGGGGCGCACAAGCACGTCGTCGAGGCGCCTTCGGACGGGTACTTGGTGTCCTTGGACGCTTACGCGGTCGGTGTGGCGGCGTGGCGTCTGGGTGCGGGGCGGGCGCGCAAGGAGGACGCCGTGCAGGCCGGGGCCGGGGTGATGTGCCTGGCCAAGCCGGGGGACCGGGTGGCGGAGGGGCAGCCGCTGTTGGAGCTGCGGACCGACACCCCCGAACTGGTCCCGGCGGCCTTGGCGGCGCTGGAGGGCGGCTGGTCGATCGGCGACGAAGCCCCCGCCGGCCGCCCGCTCGTGATCGACACGATTCGCGGCTGAGGACCGACCGCTCGAACGCGAAAGGCCCGGCCGCTCCCCTCCCAGGGAGGCCGGGCCTTTCCGCGTGATCAGGTGCCCGTCAGGCGCCTTCGGCGGTCAGGTCGTCGTCGTCCACGTTGCGGTTGTCGGTCGGCTTCGGACCGTTCTTCCGCGTGCGCCGCTGCGGACGGGGCAGGGCGGTGGGCGGCGGGGGCGGGGTGGGGGAGCCGCCGCCGAGGATCAGCTCCGCGAAGGTCGCCATGGCCTCGTCGAGCTGGCCGCCGATGCGCAGCTCCGACTCCTGGTTGCTCTTGCGGACCATCTGCGCGAGCGAGTCGGAGTCGGGGCGGGCCGACAGGGTGCCCTCGACCTTCGCGATGCCCTGCTCCACCACGCCGGTCAGCTCGCCCAGGCGCGCGGCGAAGTCGTCCTCGACCGCGTCCAGGCGGGTGGTCATGGTGTCCAGGCGCGAGGTGACCTGCTCCAGGCGCTGCGCCAGCGCCTCCAGGCGGTCGGTCGCGTCGACCTGGTCGCGGGTCTCGTCCAGGGCCGCGTGCAGCGCCTCGCGGGCCTCGTCCAGCTTGCCGTGGACGGTGCTGCGGGTGTCGTCCAGCGCCGCGTGCAGCGAGTCGCGGGTCTCGGTCAGGGAACCGGCGAGCGCGTCGCGGGTCTCCGCCACCGAGCCGGCCAGCGCGTCGCGGGTCTCGGCGAGCGAGCCGGCGAGCTGCTCGCGGGTCTGCTGGAGGGACGACGTGAAGGACTCTCGCGTCGAGTTGAGGTTGTCGCGGGTCTCGTCCAGACGGCCGTGCAGCGCCGAGGAGGAGTCGGCCACGGACCGGGCCAGCGCCTCGCGGGTGCCGTCGAGGTGCTCGTGCACGCCCTCGTCCACCTCGTCCAGGCGACCGCGCAGGGCGGCCTCCAGCGCCTCGATCCGCTCCCGCAGGGGACCGGTCACCGCGCCCGGCACGGCCTCGACCTTGCCGTCCTGCTTGTCCAGGTGCAGCTCGAGGTCGTCGAGCCGCTTGTGGATGTGCGAGAGCTTGTCCTCCAGGCCGTCCATCCGGCCCGCGACACCCTCGAACCGGCCCGCGACCCCGTCGAGGCGGCCGTCGAGCTGGGCGAACGGCTTGGCCAGCTTGTCGACCAGCCCGTCCACCGCGCGGCCGATGCCCTGCACGGCGTTGTCCTGGGCCTCGAGCTTGGCCAGCGCCTCGTCCAGGCGCTCGGCCAGCACGCTGACCTCGGTGCGGTCGGGCAGCTCGGACAGGCGCTTGCGAACGGAACCCAGCGACTCCAGCGGGGACATCCGCGCGTGGATCTCGTCCAGTGCATCGAAGATCTGCTGCTGTTCGCTCTCACGGATCTCCGCGGCGCGCGTCAGCATGTTGCGCATCCGATCGAAGGACATCGTGGAGTTGTTGTTCTCGTTCACGGCTTCGAATGCCTTCGTCCAGGGGAGGGGAGACCTCCGGGAGCCTAACCGCGTCGGGGGCTCCGGCTGTACCACCCCCCGGACCCGAACCGCCTCGAACTGCCGCTTCGGCACGGGTTCGTAGGCCATTCGGGTGATGCGGGCCGACCCTACTCGGGGGTAACCGGCGGCGCACCTGTGAACGCGGTCGGTGACGATCCGCCGGGAGGGTGACTCAAGCTCGGGGATCGGTCGCGGAAAGTTCTGCATCACGAGTGCACAACACGTGACGGGCCATCCGAGCGGGTGGTTCTCGCCACGCGGGATGACCTCGGGGTGATCGTGGAGGGTGATCTTAGCCGCAGATGATCATCGGGGGTGGGAGGTGGGGGCGGGGCGTGTCGCGGCGGGTGGGGAGGTGACGACGGTCGGCGGGCGGCGGTGGCTGCGGCGGGCGGCGGTGGCTGCGGCGGGCGGTGGCTGGGGCGGGCGGTGGCTGGGGCGGGCGGTCGTGCGGCGGGCGGTGGCTGGGGCGGGCGGTCGTGCGGCGGCGGGCCGTGGTGGTCCGGCGGGTGGTGGTGGTTCGGCGGGCGGGCGGCGGGTGGTGGTGGTCGGGCGGGTGGTGGTGTAGCGGGAGGTGGAAGGTGTGGCGCGGGTACGGTGACCGGCATGCCAACCCCGCTTTCCCCGGAGGCCCTGCGCCGCGCGCCCAAGGTCGTGCTGCACGACCACCTCGACGGTGGCCTCCGCCCCCAGACGGTGATCGAGCTGGCCGAGTCCTCGGGCCACCAGGGCCTGCCGACGACCGACCCGGTCGAGCTGGGCAACTGGTTCCGCGACAACGCCAACTCCGGCTCCCTGGTCCGCTACCTCGAAGGCTTCGCCCACACCTGCGGCGTCATGCAGGACGAGGCCGCCCTGGTCCGGGTCGCCTCCGAGGCCGCGCAGGACCTCGCCGCCGACGGTGTCGTCTACGCCGAGATCCGGTACGCCCCCGAGCTGTTCACCGAGAAGGGACTGTCGCTGGAGCAGGCCGTCGAGGCGGTGCAGGAGGGCTTCCGCCAGGGCGAAGCCGCGTCCGGCAACCGCATCAAGGTCGGCACCCTGCTGTGCGCGATGCGCCAGAACGACGGGTGGCAGCGCATCGCCGACCTGGTGGTCAAGTACCGCGACCAGGGTGTCGTCGGCTTCGACATCGCGGGCCCCGAGCTGGGCTTCCCGGCCGACCGCGAACTCCCGGCCTTCGAGTACCTGCGCGAGCAGAACGCCCACTTCACCATCCACGCCGGCGAGGCGGACGGCCCCGAGTCGATCTGGCGCGCGGTGCAGCACTGCGGCGCCGAGCGGCTCGGGCACGGCGTGCGCATCGCCGAGGACATCAAGGACGACCAGGTCGGCCACCTGGCGGCGTACGTGCGCGACCGCCGGATCGCCCTGGAGATGTGCCCGACGTCCAACATCCAGACCGGCGCGGTGGCGTCCCTGGCCGAGCACCCCATCAAGCGGCTGGCGGACCTCGGGTTCCGGGTCACCGTCAACACCGACAACCGCCTGATGAGCGACTGCTCGATGTCGGGCGAGTTCGGCGTGGTGGTGGACCAGTTCGGCTTCGGCTGGGACGACCTGCACCGGTTCACGGTCGACGCGGCGGACGCCCTGTTCCTGCCGCTGGACGAGCGCAAGGCGCTGATCGAGAACGTGATCAACCCCGGCTACGCCGACCTCAAGGCGTAGTCGCACCGGTAGCGGAAGGCGGGCGGTGCCTCGGCGACCACCGAGGCCCGTGCGCCGGCCGGTCGGCCCCTGGAGCGAGACCGGTACCGGTCGGTCAGCTCGTGAAGGCCTCCTCGGTGGTGGTGGTGCCGTCGCGCCGGCCGGGGGCGGTCTGGTACTTCCAGTACAGGTTGGTGTGCGCGATGACCTGGGCCGGCGGCGGTGCGCCGTACGTGCTCAGGTCCTCGGTTGTGTGGGCGTCGGACACCAGGGTGGCGTCGTAGCCGCGCACCAGGGCCCCGTGCAGCGTCGACCGGATGCACGCGTCCGTCTGCGCCCCGGCCACGACGAGCTTGCCCACCGCGCGTTCGGCCAGGACCGACTCCAGGTCCGTGTCCTCGAACGAGTCGCCGTAGAGCTTGTGCACCACCGGCTCGCCCTCGTTCCGCACCAGCTCCGGCACGTACTCCCACCGCTCGCTGCCCTTGGGCAGGTCGTCGTCGGAGTGCTGCACCCACACGACCGGCACGTCCTCGGCACGCGCCTGGTCCACGAGTGTGCGGATGTTGGCCACCACGTCGTCCCGGTTGTGGGCACCGGCGACCACACCGTTCTGGACGTCGATCACCACCAGGGCGGTGTTGGGCCGGTCGGGCAGGGTGGTCATGGCCCTCCTCCTCGAACAGCGGTGCCCGCAGCGTACGAGCGACCCCCGACAAAAACCGCTGACCAGCGCAAACCCCTTCACTTAGGACGGGCGTGCCAGTCCGCCTAGACTCGGGTCATGGCTGCCACATCGACTGCGCCGTCGCTGCCGCCGGCGCTCGCGGACGCGGTGCGCGACGACGCCTCGCTGCGCCGCTTCCTGCACGGACTGCCCGGGGTCGACCAGGTCGGGGTGGAACAGCGCGCGGCCGGGCTGGGCACGCGCAGCATCAAGAAGGCCGCCAAGCTGTGGGCCATCGACACCGCGATCTCGATGGTGGACCTGACCACGCTGGAAGGCGCGGACACGCCCGGCAAGGTGCGGTCGCTCGCGGCCAAGGCCCGGCGGCCCGACCCGGAGCGGCCCGAGGTGCCGAAGGTGGCCGCCGTGTGCGTCTACCCGGACATGGTCGCCACCGCGGTCGAGGAGCTCCAGGGCACCGGCATCAACGTGGCGTCGGTGGCGACGGCGTTCCCGTCCGGCCGGTCCTCCCTCAAGGTCAAGCTGGAGGACACCGCGTTCGCCGTGGACGCCGGCGCGACCGAGATCGACATGGTGATCGACCGCGGCGCGTTCCTGTCCGGCCGCTACGGGCAGGTGTTCGACGAGATCGTGCAGGTCAAGCACGCCTGCGGGGACGCGCACCTCAAGGTCATCCTGGAGACCGGCGAACTCGCCACCTACGACAACGTCCGCCGCGCCTCCTGGCTCGCCCTGCTCGCGGGCGGCGACTTCATCAAGACCTCCACCGGCAAGGTGACGCCCGCCGCGACCCTGCCGGTGACGCACGTGATGCTCCAGGCGGTGCGCGACTGGCACACCCGGACCGGGCAGCTGCGCGGCGTGAAGCCCGCGGGCGGCATCCGCAGCACCAAGGACGCGATCAAGTACCTGGTGGCGGTGCACGAGGTCGCCGGACCGGAGTGGCTGACGCCCGACCTGTTCCGGTTCGGCGCGTCCACGCTGCTCAACGACCTGCTGATGCAGCGGCGCACCCAGTTGGAAGGCCACTACAGCGGCCCCGATTACGTGACGGTGGACTGATCATGTGGGAATACGCGCCCGCGCCCGAGTCGCGGGACATCGCGAACCTCAAGCCGAACTACCGGATGTTCGTGGACGGTCAGTTCGTCGAGGGCGGCGGTGAGCCGCTGAAGACCGTCAACCCGGGCACCGAGGAGGTGCTGGCCGAGGTCTCCACGGCCTCGACCGCCGACGTGGACAAGGCCGTCAAGGCCGCCCGCCGCGCCTACGACCGGGTGTGGGGCAAGATGCCCGGCTCCGAACGCGCCAAGTACATCTTCCGCATCGCCCGCCTGGTCCAGGAACGGGCGCGCGAGCTGGCCGTCCTCGAATCGCTGGACAACGGCAAGCCCATCAAGGAATCGCGGGACGTGGACGTCCCCACGGCCGCCGCGCACTTCTTCTACCACGCGGGTTGGGCCGACAAGCTGGCCTACGCGGGTCTGGGCCCCGACCCGCGCCCGCTGGGCGTGGCCGGCCAGGTGATCCCGTGGAACTTCCCGCTGCTCATGGCCGCGTGGAAGATCGCACCGGCCCTGGCCTGCGGCAACACCGTCGTGCTCAAGCCCGCCGAGACGACCCCGCTGTCCGCGTTGGTGCTCGCGGAGATCATCCAGCAGGCCGACCTGCCGCCGGGCGTGGTCAACATCCTGCCGGGCGCGGGTGACATCGGCGCGGCCGTGGTGAACCACCCGGACGTGAACAAGGTGGCGTTCACCGGGTCCACCGAGGTCGGCAAGATCATCCAGCGGCAGCTCGCGGGCACGGGCAAGAAGGTCACGCTGGAGCTGGGCGGCAAGGCGGCGAACATCGTGTTCGACGACGCCCCGCTGGACCAGGCCGTCGAGGGCATCGTCAACGGCATCTTCTTCAACCAGGGCCACGTGTGCTGCGCCGGCTCGCGCCTGCTGGTGCAGGAGTCCGTGGCCGAGGAGCTGCTGGAGAAGCTGCGCGTGCGGGTCTCGACGCTGCGCGTGGGCGACCCGCTGGACAAGAACACCGACATCGGCGCGATCAACTCGCGCGAGCAGCTGGCGAAGATCCAGGAGCTGACCGCGTCCGGCGAGGCCGAGGGCGCCGAGCGCTGGACGTCGTCGTGCCCGTTGCCGGACAAGGGTTTCTACTTCGCCCCGACGGTGTTCTCCAACGTGTCGCAGGCGATGCGGATCGCGCGCGAGGAGATCTTCGGGCCGGTGCTGTCGGTGCTGACCTTCCGCACCCCGGACGAGGCCGTGGCCAAGGCGAACAACACGCCGTACGGGCTGTCCGCGGGCGTCTGGACCGAGAAGGGCTCGCGCATCCTGTGGGCGGCGCAGAAGATGCGCGCCGGCGTGGTGTGGGCCAACACGTTCAACCGCTTCGACCCCACCGCCCCGTTCGGCGGCTACCAGGAGTCGGGCTTCGGCCGCGAAGGCGGTCGCACGGGGCTGGAGGCGTACCTCGATGTCTGAGCGGATTTCCGTGGCCAAGACCTACAAGCTCTACATCGGGGGCGCGTTCCCGCGTTCGGAGTCCGGGCGCTCGTACCCGGTGACCGACACCAAGGGCGCGTTCCTGGCCAACGCGGCGCAGGGGTCCCGCAAGGACGCCCGTGACGCGGTTGCCGCCGCCCGCAAGGCCTTCCCGGGCTGGTCCGGCGCGACCGCGTACAACCGCGGCCAGGTGCTGTACCGGGTGGCGGAGGTGCTGGAGGGCCGGCGGGAGCAGTTCATCGCCGAGGTCGGCGCGGCCGAGGGCGTGGCGGTGAAGAAGGCGCAGGCGCTGGTGGACGCGGCGATCGACCGCTGGGTCTGGTACGCCGGGTGGACCGACAAGATCGCGACCGTGCTGGGCGCGTCGAACCCGGTGGCGGGGCCGTACTTCTCCTTCTCCGTGCCGGAGCCGACCGGGGTGGTGGCGGTGCTGGCACCCCAGCAGTCGTCGCTGCTGGGCCTGATCAGCGTGGTCGCGCCGGTCATCGCGGCGGGCAACACGGCGGTCGTGGTGACCTCCCAGGACCGGCCGCTGCCCGCGGTGACCCTGTCCGAGGTGCTCGCGACCTCCGACCTGCCCGGCGGCGTGGTCAACGTCCTGACCGGGCGGACGGCCGAGATCGCGCCGTGGCTGGCCTCGCACGCCGACGTGAACGCCCTCGACCTGACCGGCGCGCCCGAGGCGCTGCGGGCGGACCTGGAGCAGTCGGCGGCGGGCACGGTGAAGCGCGTGCTGCGGGCCCGCCCGTCCGAGGACTTCACCCGCGAGCCGGACCTGTCCCGGATCCGGGCGTTCGTCGAGTCGAAGACCGTCTGGCACCCGATCGGGGTGTGACCGCTCAGCGGACCCCCGGCCTCGGTGCGAGGTCGGGGGAACGCAGGCAGAGCGCGGCCTGTTCGGCGCCCGCGCGCAGGGCGGTCGGGGTGTCCGCGCCGGACAGGTGGGCGACCAGGTAGCCGGAGAAGAACGCGTCCCCGGCGCCGTTGGTGTCCACGATCTCGGCGACCGGCACGGCGTCCACGTGGTGGGTCTCGCCGTCCACGACCGCTGTCGCACCCTTCGCGCCCTGCGTGGCGACCGCACGGCCGTGCTTCTGCAAGAACGCGAGCAGGTCCGCTTCCGGCATGCCGTCGTCGTTGAGGAAGAGGTGGTCGGCGGCGGCCACGAAGTCCTGCTGGAACGCGGACTTCCCGTCGTAGTCGTGCACGTCGCACCACACCGGCACACCCCGCTCCCGCGCCGCCGCCAGGAACGGCCGGGCCGGGTCGGCGAGGTCGATGACGGCGGCGTCGGCGACGGCCAGTGCCTCCAGCGCCCGCGAGTCGTGCGCCGGGGTGGTCAGGGACGGCAGTTCGAGGTAGATCGACAGCCGGCCGCCCTCCGGGGTCATCAGGTTGAGGTGCTGCTCGCTCTTCGGCACGACCTCGGCGATCACCTCGACGCCGGCGGCGGTGAGGGCCTCGGTGATCAGCCGGCCCTCCTCGTCGTCGCCGACGACCGTCCGCAGCGTGACCTCCGCGCCGAGGTGGGCGAGGTTGAGCGCCTTGCCGGCGGACGTGCCGCCCAGGGTGGTGCGGTGGCCGCGGGCGAACACGGTGTGCGGGCGCGGCTCGGGGAGGTGGTCGAGCTCGACCAGGCGGTTCCACGACACGGGTCCGGCGACGAAGACCTTGGGCATGACGATCATTCTGCCTAGGCGGCGTGCGTGACGGCCGCCAGCAACTCCCGCAACGGCCCGACCGACCCGCTCATCGACTCCCGGCACGCCGCGATGAACGCCGCCGGGTCCAGCGAGCCGAAACCCACCACCCACCCCGCCTCCAGCGCCAACTGCCCGAAGAACGCCCGTTGCGTCCGCCCGTTGCCCTCGCGGAACGGGTGCAGGGCGTTGACCTCGGCGAAGTAGTGCGCGAACCGGTCGAGGAACACCGCCCGCCCCAGGTCCCGCAGGTACTGCTCCTTCTTCAGCTCGCCGAACAGCCACTCCCCGTACGGCTCGATCTGCTGCCACGCGGCGAAGGTCGTGGTCTTCGCGATGTTTACCCGCCGGATCTCACCCGCCCACGGGTAGAGGTCGCCGAAGATGTGCCTGTGGAACTTGCGCAGGTGGGCCAGGTCGTACGGGCCGGGTAACGGGGTGATCGCCAGCTCGCCCAGGCGCAGCGCGCTCAGCCGGGCCTCGGCCCGGTCGCACTCGGCCCGGTCGGTGATGCCGAAGTGGTTGCGCAGAACGCCGGTGGTGGGGTCCGTGTAGGGGTCTTCCGAGGTCACCGGTGGCGCAAGGCCTCGATCTCGCGGGCGATGGCGTCCTCGACGGACAGCTCACCGGCCGCGACCTCGCGCATGGTCCGCTGGGTCTCCTCCGGGACGTCCAAGCCCTCCAGCCGCACGCTCGCCACCGCGTCCGCAAACGCTTGCTCCGGGTCGCGGAACAGCCGGCGGAAGTAGCGGGCCATGGCCTCGTTCGACAGCGGGGCGCTGCTGGGCTCGGACTCGGGCAGGTCGCCGCGCGCCTCGCGCCAGGGACCCTCCGCGTGGGCCATGTCGCTGAGCTCGTGGCGGCTGAACGTGCCGTAGCGGTCGACGACGTCGTCCACCACCGCGCGCTCGCGTTCGGACAGCCCGCGCGGGTCGCCCTCGTCCCACTCGCCCACCTCGGTCTGGTACCGGTGCCGGTAGTAGACCTCGGGGACGACCGGCCCACGCCGCCACGCCTCGATGCGCGCGGAGAACATCGGCTCGTCGTACTTGGCGAGGTGCCAGGCCTGGGCGTAGTACAGGAGCTTCTGCAGCTTCATCGGCGACTCCGGGCCGGTGGCGTGCAACACCGCCGCCGCCACGTCGTGCACGTCCGCCATACCCGCCCCCACAGCGCCTGACCAGCGTAAACCCGTTACCTCAAGGATACCGGAACGTGGTCGCGCCGTCAGTCCGTCCGCCAGCCCAACCTGCCGTCCGTGGTGATCAGCGGCTCGCAGTGGCCGAGTCGGCCGCGGTGTTCCAGGGCCGTGGCGACCTGGTCCAGCATCTCGTCCAGGCTCGTCCACTCCGGCTTGAGCATCTCGCCGCGCTCGCGGTCCCACTCGACCACGCAACCCGACAGCACGCCGGGGCGCAGGTCCAGCGCCAGCGCGTCGCCGCAGCCGTCGAACGCGAACGGCAGCCACTTCGGGTGGAACCCCACGGTGGGGGTGCCCGCCTCGGAGTCGAGGTCCGCCGGCCAGAACCGCTCCTTGAGCCGCCACGAGCGCAACGCGTTGGTCGGACCCAGCGGCGTGTAGAAGGGCGGCAGCACCTCGGCGAACGCCAGGTTCGCGGTGCCGCCGCACACGGCCCACCACGCGCGCAGGTCCTCGGGCGGCGTGAGACCGCTCCCGACCTCCAGCGCCTCGACGGCGGCGGCGTCCTCGGGGTCGATGAACGCGGCAGCGGTCGAGGGGGCGTGGTCGGCGAGCCACGCCACGATCCGCTCCCAATGGCGCACGGCTGCCACGTACCCATGATCAGGTGAGGGGCCTGCGCGGGGGTACCGCCCATCAGGGGAGGATCTGGCCGAACGGCCCACGGAACCGGTCTCGATGAGGCAGGATCGCGGACGTTGCGCAGCACCAGAGGGGGGCTTGGGTGAACTCGGGTTTCGCCGTCGACACCGCGGCGCTGACGGCCTACAGCGGTACCGCGTCGGGCCTGGCGGGCGAAGTCGGCGCGATCGGCACGTCCACGTTGGCCGGCACCACGTCGCTGGCGGCGGGCAGCTTCGGCAAGATCGGCGACGAGGTCGGTCTGGGCGCGGCGTTCCAGCAGGCCGCGCAGACCCAAGTGGACGGTGTGGCCGCCGCGTCGAGCGGGCTGTCGGCGTTCGCCACCGCCGTGTCCAAGGCCGCCACGGCCTACCAGGAGCAGGAGGCGCAGCACGGCGCCGACCTCAACCGCGCGTACAAGGTCTAGCCGATGTTCGACGTAGCCGGCTTCCTGGCCGCCCTGATCCAGCCCATGAAGGACGACCTGGCCAAGCTCGAGGGCGACACCGGTGGCGCGACGCGCGCCGCGGACTCGTTCGGGCGGGCCGCCTCGGCGCTGACCGAGGTCGACGGGCGGCACACCGGTGCCGCCAACGCCGTGCTCAGCACCTGGTACGGCGACAAGGCGACCGCGTTCCAGGGGCGCGTCTCGTCGTTCTCCAGCGGCGTGCAGCTGTTGTCCCGCAACGCGACCGCGACCCAGAACGCCGCCACCACGGCGGTCAACGCGGTCAACTCGGGCAAGAACGCGATCCAGGGCCTGATCGACGACTTCACCGGTTACGCGCAGCCCCGGCTGGCCGCCGCCGTCGCCGCGTCGCTGTTCGGCGGGATCGGCGCGGCGCTCGCGGTTGCGGCGGACATCACCGCCAAGGCGCGCGAGTACGAGGGCCGCTCGAAGCAGGAGCTGGAGAAGGTCCGCACCGAGCTGACGAACGTCGCCAACCAGCTCAAGGCGTTGCCCAAGCCCGATTTCCAGGGGCTCGGCGACCCGCTGGGCGTCGATTCGGGCGGTGACACCAAGGTGTCGTCGGTCGACGACGGCGGGCGCGACCCGTCCTCGCCCGGCAGCCCCGGCTCCAACGGCGGAGGTGGCGGCTCCGGAGGTGGCGGCGGCGGAAGTGGCGGCGGTGGCGGCGGTGGCGGTGGCGGTGGTGCGCACGGCCCGCGCCTGCCGGTCGCGATCCCGCCGCAGCCCGGCACCGGCGTGGGCGTGAACCTGCCCGACGGCAGCAGCGCCGAGGCGCCGAACGAGACCGCCGCCCGAGCCGTGCGCGCCGCGCTGTCCGCGCTGGGCACCCCGTACGTGTGGGGTGGCGCGAACCCGCCGCAGGGCACCGACTGCTCGGGCCTGACGCAGTGGGCCTACAAGCAGGCCGGGTTCGACATCCCGCGCCCGGCGTCGTCCCAGGCGATGGGCGCGTCCGTGCCGCCGGACCAGCTGCTGCCCGGCGACCTCGTCGTGTGGGACGGGCACGTGGCCATGGTGATCGGCAACGGGCAGATGGTGGAGGCGGGCGACCCGGTGCAGGTGAACCCGATCCGCACCAGCAACATCGGCATGGGTTTCATGGGCTTCTACCGACCGACGGGCTGAGGACGTGGACGACGAGACGCAGCGCGCGGCCCGGCGGGTCGCGGACGTGGAAGCACAGGTGTCGCAGCACATCGCGCGCACCGGCCCGGTGCTCGGCCGGGCGTCCTCTTCGGACGGCGCGGTGACCGTGGTGACCGCGCCCGGCGCGCCGCCCCAGCAGATCCGCATCGCCCCCGGCGCGCTCACCATGGGCGCGGACGCGTTGGGCGCGGAGATCGTGCGCGTCGCCGAACGGGCCGCGGCCGACGCGGCGGCGCGGATGCACCAGTCGTTGGCGCGGCTGGTGGACCCGGCGACCGCGAAGGCGTTGACCGACATCGGTTTCCCGGCCGGTGACGTCGAGGACGACTTCGGCGACTCGTTCCTGAGGAGGCCGCGGTGAGCGTGCAAGAGGACCGGATCGCGGCGGCCGACCGGCTGACCGACGTCCTGGCGCGGGTGGTCGGGACGGCGACGCACCCGTCCGGCCTGGTGACCGTGACGGCGTCGGCGGTGGGGTCGCTGAAGCACGTCCGCATCCAGCCGGCCGCCCTGAACCAAGGTGCGGACGCGGTCGGGCGGCTGGTCGTGGAGACCGCGCGGCTCGCCGTGGACGCCGCCGTGCAGACCAGCTACAACGAACTGGCCAAGTCGCTGGGCGACAGCATGGCGATGGCCATCGAGGACTTCGCCGGACCGTCTCCTTTCGCGCGGAAAGCCGAAGCCGAACCGGAGCCCCCGCAGGCCGCGCCACCACCGGTGCCACAGCCGCCACGACCGCACACCCCGCCCGCGCAGGCCCAGCGCCCCGCTCCTCCCTGGGCCGGGCAGCAGACCTCCGCACCCAGGTCCCGGCCCGCGCCGCCGCCCGAGGACGACGACGATGACGACTTCTTCGCCGACCCTTTCCGTGGTCAACGGCGGTAGGTGGATCTCGACCCCGTAGGCTTTGGCCCGCATCCACAGGGGCATGGCGTGACCGGGAGGTCGGATGGCTCAGGACATCGTCCCGATCGAGCTGGGACTCACCCAGGGTGACGTGGTCACCCTGTGGGCTCCCCGCTGGCGGGAAGAGGGCGAGGAGTGGGAGGCCTTCCTCGGGCACGAGGACGACCTGTACGCCTTCCCGGACGCCGCGCACCTCGCGGCCTTCGTGCGCACCGCGGAGGAGCACGACCTGACCGACCACCCGGCGTGGCACGTGGTGCCGGGCCTGTCCGTCGGCGAGCTGTCACCCGACGACAACCACCAGTTCGACCTGGTGGGCGTGCCCGAGCTGGTCGCCGAGGAGCCCGACACCTGGGTCATCGGCGAGCTGGCCGATGTCGTGTCGATCGTGCGGTCCCTGGCCGACGTGTGCGACCTGGAGAAGGTCCACGAGGTGCTGGACTCGGCGGAGGGCTTCGCGCTGCTGCCGCAGGGCACGCTGCCGTTCACCGGCCGCGAGGGCCAGGCGCTGTGGACGGAGCTGGCCGAGGTCGTCGCGGAGAAGTGGGACGAGGTCCTCGACGCGATCGACGGGGTCGTCACCGCGCCCGAGGTCGACGGGAAGGCGCTGGAGGTCGCGCAGGAGGAGCTGGCGGCCTTCGAGGCGGAGAACGCGGTCGCGGTCGACGGTGACGAGGACGCCGAGGAGGACGAGGACGGCGACGAGCCGGTCGGCTTCTGGGGCGAGGTCGGCATCGACCCGATCAAGATCATCACCGGCGCGGGCGAGTACTACACGCTGCGCTGCTACCTCGACGACCAGCCGCTGTTCCTGGGCCGCAAGGGCAAGATCGACGTGTTCGGCTCGCCGCGCGCGCTGTCCCGGTTCATCGTCGAGGCCGACGACCGCGACCTGGCCGAGGTGTCCACGTGGGGCGAGCTGGTGGTCAAGGCCACCGGCGGCGACCTGGAGGTCGAGGTCGACCCGGACAACGTCTACGTGTTCACCGGCCTGGACGAGGACATCGCCGAGGGTCCGGACGCCGTGGACCCGACCCAGCTCGACCTCGCCGTCGAGCTGCTGGAGGACGCCGGCGACTGGGCGCACGACGACACCGTCAAGGTCGCGCTCAACCAGTCCGAGTCGCTGGGCTGGCTGGTGTCCTACGTGCTCAAGCCGGACCCGACGCGGCTCGCGCCGAGCGCGCCGTTCGACAAGGAGGTCGCGGCCTGGCGCACCCTGGTCGCCGCCTTCGAGGACCGGCTGAACGTCCACTAGCCGCACCGACGAAGGGCCTCCCGCCGTCCCCCTCTCGTGGCCGGCGGGAGGCCCTTCGTCGTCACTCGGTGACCGCGGGCACGGGCAGCCGCCACTCGGCGATCGCCCGGTCCAGCACCCGGTCCAGCGCGGTGAACAGGCGCGAGTCCTCGCGCTCCTCGCCCCACAGCACGTAGCTGCTCACCGACACCGGCGGCGTCCACGCCAGCTCGACCAGCTCACCGCTGCGCAGCAGGTCCGCCACCGCGACGTGCGGGAGGAGCGCCACGCCCAGCCCCGACCGGGCGGCGATCTTCACCGCCTCCAGCGTGCCGAACTGCAACGGCGCCACGGTCCGCGGGCCGGGCAGCGCCGTCCGCAGCGCCGTGTCGTACACGCACGTCGGCTGCACGATCAGCGTCCGCGCGCTGCACAGGTCCTCCGCCACCACGACGTCCCGCGCCGCCAGCGGGTGGTCCGGCGTCGCCACCAGCGCCAGCTCCTCCGACACCAGCCGCCGGGACGGCCGCCCCGTCGGACCCGGGTCGACGAAGTGGCTCAACGCCAGGTCGATGTCGCCGCGCTCCAACGCCTCGGTCATCCGCGCCGGACCCTCGTGGTAGGTGCGCAGGGCGAGCCGCACCTCCGGGTAGGCGGCGTGGAGGTGGCGGATCACGCCCGGCAGGCGGTAGGTGGTGATGGACTCGCTCGCACCGATCGTGAGGCGGCCGGCAGGCGGTGCTTCCGGCGCGAGCGCCGACATGGCCTCCTCGGACAGGCGCAGCAGCCGGTTGGCGTAGGGCAGGAACCGCTCACCCTCGGCCGTCAGCCGGACGCCTTCGCGCCTGCGCTCGAACAGGCGGGTCCGCACCGCCGCCTCGAGGTTCTTGATCTGCGCGGTGACCGCGGACTGCGAGTAGCCGAGAACGGCCGCCGCGCGGGTGATGCTGCCCGTTTGGGAAACGGTCCGGAAGGCATTTAACTGCCTGATGTCCATTCTTGCTCCCCCAGCGAATAGCTCCGTTCAACTCGAGAAGATCGCGCGCCTCGACCGCCGGTGATCTTATAGATCCGGGCGGAACGGCGGTCCGCCGTCCGGGTGATCGTCCGGGCGTGACGTGGGGGTCCCGAAACGGTATTCGGATTCCCTATGGCCCCCATCCCACGCATGTCACGCGGCCGGACCGAACGGCGGTACCACGGCGCGCACCCCGCACTCGGCCACCGCGGCGGCCAGCACGGGGTCGTCGCAGGCGAACGCGGTGATCCCGGTACCCAGGACCAGCGCGGTCGCCAGGTGCACGGCCTGGTCGGCGTCCAGCGCCTCGGGCCGGGACTCGGCCAGCTCGCGGACCAGGTCGGACACCGCCACCTCCAGCACCTCCACCGCGTCCAGCACGGCGCACGCCCGCCGCCGCACGCCCTCGGGCAGCGCCGCCGCGGCCAGTTCCGCCCGGGTCAGCTCGCTGACCACCACCAGGCGGGCGCCGCGCAGCGCGCGCAGCGGGTCACCGTCGCGCGCCAACCTGACCAGGGTGGACGTGTGCAGGTAGATCATCGGCGGTCCTCGGGGTCGATCACGGTCTGGCCGCGCGGTCGCGGTGCGCCGCGACGCGGGCCCGGTTGCCGCACGTCGCCGACGAGCACCACCGCCGCCGGCCGGCCCGGGAGGTGTCGACGAAGAACGTGCCGCACACCTCGGCCTCGCACTGGTGCAGCCGGCCCCGCAGCGGCCCGCCGACCAGGTCGACGAGGTCCCGGGCCACCAGGCCGAGCGCCTGGGCGGGCGTCGGGTGGGCCTGCGCGCGCCGCACGCCGCCGTCCTCCTCGACGGCCAGCGACACGGCCGGCGGCGTGTGCGCGGCGCACTGGTTGACCAGCTCCACGTCGGCCCCGGCGGGCGCGCGGCCCTCGGTGACGTCGGCCAGCAGCCGGTACGCGGCCTCGCGCAGCGCCTGGAACTCGCGCACGTCGGCCGGGTCGGGCTCGGCCGCGGGCGGCAGGTCGTGGCGCACCAGCCACGCGGTCAGCGACAGCGGGTCGCCCAGCTCGTCGCGCGGTCGACCGAGCCGGCTGCGCACGGTGGCCACCAGCGCCAGGCTCGGGTGCTCGGCTGTCTCGTTCAGGTTCCCGCCTCCACAGGCCGTGGCGCGCGGCCGGGTCGCCGCGCGCCGTGGGGTGTCCGGGTCAGACCGGCTGCTCCCGGGGCATCAGCAGCGCAGAGGCTACCGCCGGCACCGCCCCGACCAGCACCATCACCACCGGCCACGACGAGGCGTCGAGGACCAGCGGGATGAGCAGCGGCGTGACGAACGCGCCGCCGAAGACCATCGTGTTCTCCAGGCCCAACGCGGTACCGGACCGCTCCGCGCCCGCCATCGTGGCGATCTCGGCGTAGTGCACGCCGTGCCAACCGCACGCCAGGAACCCGGCGGCCACGAACAGGCCGACCACCAGCCACGCGGGAAGCACCTGGTACAGCGCGACCCCGACGAACGCGGCGGCGATCAACCAGCTGTAGACGCGGACGAGGCTGCGCCGGTACCGACCACCCTTCTTGTCCGTCCACCGCCCGCTGAGCACGCGCGACGCGCCACCCAGCACCTGGACGACGACCAGGGCGACCACGACGGCGCTGATGTCCATGCCCAGCACGGAGGTCAGGAAGACCGTGCCGAAGGTCAGGACGGTGAACTGCGGCAGGTCGAGCAGGAACGCGGTGATCGCCACCCGCCAGATGTCCCAGCGGACCAGCGGGTTCGGCAGGGTCGTGGCGGCGATGCCGTTCGCGGACTTGGTGCGCGCGATGGGCGGCTCGTCCAGCCAGAGCACGACGGCGATCGTCGCGGCCAGCATGAAGGCGGTCAGGAACAGGAACACCCAGCGGAACCCGGCACCCAGCGCCAGCGGAGGCATGATCGCCGCGCCGAGCGCACCCCCGAGCGGCACGGCGGCCACCCGCAGGCTGATCGCGAACCCGCGCTTGTCCGGCGGGAACCACCCCATGACGGCCCGTCCGGACGCGCCGTTGACGCACCCGCCGAGCGCACCGGACAGGAAGAGGACGAGGGCCAGCGCCCAGGCCGCGGGCACGACGTCGTCGCTGGGCACGAGGAACGCGGTGACGTAGGCGAGGGTGGCGGTCGTGCCGGCGAGTCCGATGATCAGCACGTTCCGCTCGCCGATCCGGTCGGACAGGATGCCCCAGAACACGTCCGTGACGAAGATCCCGCAGGTCACGGCGGCGAGGACGAGGCCGAGCTCGGACAGCGAGAAGCCGTAGGCGGCGGCGAGGATCGAGCCCGAGGTGGGGATGCCCTGGAAGGCGGCGCTGAACGCGGCCTGGGCGAAGATCCCGATGCCGAGGATGCCCCAGCGGTAGCGCGGCGAGTGGCGCTTGCCGGTGCGGCCGACGAGCAGTTGGTGGTCGGGCGGGGGTGCGGTGGGGTTCGGTCGGTCCTGCGTCTGCTGGGACATCGGGTACCGGCTCCTGGTTCGTGGTTCCTGTAATGGGTTCAACCCATTACATGGTGGCGTAGGGGTGGGCGCGTGGACAAGGGGGGTGGGTGACGGGGCAGCCCGTGACGGCGGCCCCGCCACCCGATCGGATCAGCCGGCGGTGGGTCGGGTACCGGATCGGCTGGGGGTTGGCCCGGCGACGGCCGGGGTTCGAGCTGTCGTGCTCTCGGGCTGTCCCACGCCGGCCGAAGCCCAGCCGCCGGTCGGTCCGGCGACCGGGCTTCGGCCCGCGGCGGTTCCGGCGGTGCGGTCGGCCCGCGGTGGTTCCGGCTGCCGGGCTTCGGCGGTGAGGTCAGCCGGCGGTGGTTCCGGCGGTGCGGTCGGCCGGCGGTGGTTCCGGCTGCCGGGCTTCGGCGGTGAGGTCGGCCGGCGGTTGGGTCCGGCTGCCGGGCTTCGGCGGGCGGTGGGTTCCGCGGCCGACCTCATCCGGCGGTGGGTCCGGCGGTCGGGATCAGCCGGCGGTGGCGTTAGCGGTGGCGTTCGCGGCGGCTTCGAGCTCGGCGGTGGTGATCGGCCGGGTGCCCTTCTCGCGCACGACTAACGCGTAGCAGCCCGTGGGCGACGACACCTGGTGCACGCTCTCCGGCTTCTCGATGAACAGCGTGCCCGCCGGGTACCGGTCACCGTTGTCGTTGTGCAGCTCGCCCTCCAGGATCAGCAGCAGCTCGTAGCCCAGGTGCTCGTGCAGGTCACCGTGCGAGCCCGGCTTGAAGTGCGCGATGTACGCCTCCGCGCCCGTCGGCCCCGTCTCGGCCTGGGTGTAGAGCCACTCGACGTCCACCTGGTTGCGGCCCGGCTGCACGTACTCCGTCCACTTGATCTGACCGTTGTGCAGGCCGCCGGTGAACAGGGACGAGTAGACCTTGATGTCACGCATCGGGAAAGCACTCCAATCCAGAAAATTTTTGCTTCGTGAAGGAAAAATTTTCAGCTCGGTGAAGGGTTGGGGATCGGTCGCGGAGCGGTTGGGGTTCGGCTGGGGAGTGGTTGGGGTTCGGTGGGGGTTCAGTCGGGGAGCAGTCGGGAATCGAGGAAGCGTGTGCTCGGCCGACTCCGCAGCGCCCGCGGGAGGCGAGTGGCGGTGGGCTGGTCAGCCGATGCCGGGTGCGGCGGGCAGGGCCGCATCCAGGAGCTCGTCGGCCAGGTACTCGGTCGTGCCGGGGAAGTCCACGCCGGCCGCCCGCTCGACGTCCCGGGCCCGCAGTTCGTTGCGGCGGATCTTGCCCGACGTCGTCTTGGGCAGGGTGAAGAACTCCAGGCGGCGGATCCACTGGTGTGGTGCGAGGTTGGCGCGGGTGTGGTCCAGGATCCGGCGCGCGGTGTCGGCGTCCGGTGAGAACCCGGCGGCCAGGGCCACGTAAGCCTTGGGCACCACCAGACCCACCGGGTCGGGTGCGGGGACCACCGCCGCCTCGGCCACCGCCTCGTGCTCCAGCAGCACGCTCTCCAGTTCGAACGGCGAGATCCGGTGGTCGTAGGACTTGAAAACGTCGTCCGTCCGCCCCACGTAGTGCAGGTACCCGTCTTCGTCGCGCCGGGCGATGTCGCCGGTGTGGTAGTAGCCGCCGGCAAAAGTCCTGGCGTTCTTCTCCTCGTCGTCCACGTACCCGGGCATCACGCCGACCGGCCGGCGCGCCAGGTCCACGCACACCTCGCCCTCGTCGCCGACCGCACCCGTCGTCGGGTCCACCAGGACGATGTCGTAGCCGGGCAACGGTTTGCCCATCGACCCCGGCCGCACGGGCAGCCCCGGGCTGTTGCCGATCTGCGCGGTCGTCTCGGTCTGGCCGTAGCCGTCCCGCACGGTCACGCCCCACGCGGCGCGGACCTGGTCGATCACCTCCGGGTTGAGCGGCTCGCCGACGCTGCCCGCCTCCCGCAGCCGCACCGGCCACTGCCGCAGGTCGTCCTGGATGAGCATCCGCCACACCGTCGGCGGGGCGCAGAACGTGGTGACGCCGTGCGCCACCATGCGGTCCAGCAGGTCGCGGCCGTTGGGGGTGGTCACGCTGAGCACTGTGGCCTCGGCGTTGAGCGGCACGAAGAACGAGCTCCACGCGTGCTTGGCCCATCCCGGCGCGGACACGTTCAGGTGCACGTCGCCGGGGCGCACGCCGTTCCAGTACATGCCCGACAGGTGCCCGACCGGGTAGCTGACGTGGGTGTGCCGCACCAGCTTCGGGCGCGAGGTCGTGCCGGACGTGAAGTACAGGAACAACGTCTCGTCGGCGCGAGTGGGCGCGTCCGGTGTGAAGGACGCCGGAGCCGAGCGCAGGTCGTCCAGGGAGAGCCAGCCCGGGACCGAGCCGGCGCAGATCCGCGTGACGTGCGCCGGCAACCACGAGAAGGTGTCGGTCAGCTCGGGCGTGGTGAGGACGTGCCGCACGTTCGCCCGCTCGACCCGGTCGACCAGGTCGGCCGCGGCGACCGTGGTGAACGTCGGCACCACCACCGCGCCCAGCTTCATCGCGGCCAGCAGCGCCTCCCAGACGGCGAGCTGGTTGTCCAGCATGAGCAGCAGGACGTCCCCGCGTCGCACGCCGGCGCCCCGCAGGCCGTTGGCCAGCCGGTCGGACCGCTCCGACAGCTCCGCGTAGGACACCTCCTCCTCGACCCGGCCGCCCACGACGTGCAGGGCGGTGCGGTCGTTGCCGCGGGCGACGGCGTCGAACCAGTCCAGGGCCCAGTTGAACTCGGTGAACTCCGGCCAGCGGAACTCGGCGTGCGCCCGGTCGGGGTCGT
Organism: Saccharothrix variisporea; assembly: GCF_003634995.1. Taxonomy (GTDB): domain Bacteria; phylum Actinomycetota; class Actinomycetes; order Mycobacteriales; family Pseudonocardiaceae; genus Actinosynnema; species Actinosynnema variisporeum. The sequence goes on from NZ_RBXR01000001.1 coordinate 6,074,285, forward strand.
CGCGCAGCTCCAGCAGCAGGTCGCGGGCGGCGCGGAACTTCTCGGTGTTGGCGTTCATCGGTCGACCTCCTCTCAGATCGCGACGGCCGCGCGCGGCCGGGCGGACAGGACGACGGGCGCGGCGGCCGGGCGGCGCAGCACGTCCGCGGCGATGGCGTCGGCGTCGTGGTGGAACCCGGTCATCGGGCCCGGCCGGCCGTTGCCGATCTGGGTGAACCAGCGGGTGTTCTCGGTCGGCACGCCCAGCGCGTACAGGTCGGGGTCGGGGTTGCCGAGGGCGTCGACGACGTGGAAGGGCTTGCGGGTGACCGCGATGCTGCCCGCCGGGAACCGCTGCCCGGTCGCGGTGTCGGTGTTGACCAGCTCGGTGATCAGGCCGTCCGCGAGGGCCTGCCGGATCAGCGGGTCGGCGGTGGCGGACAGCTGCGGGCGGGGGATGCGGGCGTCGACCAGCGTGGTGACCTCGCGCCGCGACCCCTTGACGTACGGGGACTGCAGGACGAACGCCCCGGCCGCGTGGTCCGCGGACACCTCCGTCGCCGGCCCGACGACGGTCAGCAGCCCGGCCCGGATCAGGGCGCACGCCTGGGCGACGCGGGTGGCGGGCGGACCGGCCGACACCATGGTGTTGATCGGGTTGAACCAGGTCAGGAACTCCCGGTGCGACTCGGGGCGCAGGCCCGCGAAGTCCACCGCCTGGCGCACCACGGCCCGGGTGTCGCGGAGGATGTCCAGCGACGCCTTGAGCGGGTTGTCCACGTTGCCCTGGCGGGCTTCGGCGATGTCCTGGTCGAGCAGGTCCAGCAGGCTGCCGTGGAACGCGCGCGGCGAGTCGAACTCCCGGTCCCCGAACGGCCGGGCGAGCCGCTCCAGGTCCGGCGGCGGCACGTCGGCCAGGCCCCACGCTTCCAGCAGGCCCCGGCGGTCGGTCGAGGTGGCGTGGATCGCGGCGAACCGCTCCGCGGCCTCGTCGGACAGCCGCCGGCGGACGTGCGCGGTGTAGTAGACGTGCTCGACCTCCAACTTCAGCAGCGGCAGCACGTCCCGCGCGAAGTCCAGCTGGGCGGACCCGGTCGTGCGCTGCGCCCGCCGCCGCGCCTCCAGGATCGCCTCCTCGGTGACGAACGTCGGCCGGTACCGGTAGGTCGGCGACTTCTGGTTGCGCCCGCGGGCCAGCATCACCAGCCCGCTGCGCGACCCGGCCACCAGGTGCGGCTCCGCGCCGCTGGGGATGTACTCGGTCCGCCCGTCCCGCTCGACGAACCGGCCGCCGCGACCCTCGGTCAACTCGGCCATGACGTCGAAGAAGGTCAGCCCGAGCCCGACCACGCCCACCTGCTCGCCGGGCTCGATGGCGGACAGCGGCAGGTCGGCCGCCGAGTCGCCGCGCACGTAGGCCAGGCCGGGGCGCTGCCGGGCGAAGGTCAGCAGGGCCTTCTCGGCGTCGTCCGGCGTGACCCGGGGGTGCCCGGTGGTCAGCACGACCTTGTCCGCCACGACCACCGTGCCGCCGGCGCCGGTGACCACGGTCTTCCCATCGGTGCGGTGCAGCCGGACCGCCGCCTCCGGCACGTGCCGGACCTCGACGCCCAGCGGGGCGTTGGCGACCATCGCGTCGAACGCGTGCCGCAGGTACTCGCCGTAGACCGCGCGCGGCCCGTAGTCGTTGGGCCCGATGTGCGCCCACTTCGGGTGCTCCCGCAGCCACTCGGCGAACGACGGCCCGCTCCCGGCCCGCGTCGGCCCGTCGTCGGGGCCATCGGAGAAGACGCTGACCTCGCCGGCGGCCGTGTTCATCAGGAACCACGTCGGCTGGGTGGTGCGCCAGATCCGCCCCGCGCCCGCCTCCCCGGGCTCGAACAGGTGAATGCGCACCACCCCATCCGGTGGTTCGGCACCCAGTCGAACCAACAACCGTTCGAGGACCGAAAGACCTCTCGGCCCCGCGCCCACGATCGCCACGTGCAACTCGGGGCGCAGCACGACGTCCGCCACGACGTTCCTTTCTCGGATCCAGTCGAAGACATTTCCGTCGCCATTCCGGCGGCGAGGGGGAATTCGTTCTGAATCGAACTTATGGCGGCGGGTGCTGCCGGACAAGGTGGCTGGCGGCCGCTTTCCTCGATACGACCATCGAAGACGCCGATGTCTCGGCCACCGCCGTATCCGCAGCTCAGGTGCGGTGTGCCCTGGTCAGGGGCGGCGGATCGGGGTGGTGACCGGGTCTTCCAGCAGCGGCTCGGGAGCGGCCAGCGCGGCGGTTCCCGTCCGCTTCAGCTTCTGCCACGGCAGCCGCGCGCCGGCGATGGCCGTGACGATCGACTGGATGACCACCAGGTACATGAGTTGCCGGTAAACGACGGGTTGCAACAAAACGGCCCACAGGGGTCGGAGGCTTTCGCGGTCCAGTCGGAAAGCGATCACCGCGGGCACGAGTTGCAGCACCAGGAATCCGAACCACGCCCACGCGCCGCGTCCGGGATCGGTGAACAGGCTCAGCACCGCGAAGACGTCGATAGCGGGCGCGAGCACGGGCAGCACCACCTGGTAGAGCGCCAGGTACGGCAATCCGCGCCGCCCCAGACGCCCGCCCAAGCCGCGGTCGAACAAAGCGCCGCGGTGCTTCCACATCGCCTGCAAGGTGCCGTAGCACCACCGGTACCGCTGCCGCCACAACTGGCCCAGCGACGCCGGCGCCTCCGTCCACGCCCGCGCCGACTCCTGGTACGTCACGGCCCAGCCGGCGCGTTCCAACGCCATCGTGAGGTCGGTGTCCTCGGCCAGCGTGTCCTCGGGCACCCCGCCCACCTCGCGCAGCGCGCTGAGCCGGAAGCCGCCGACCGCGCCCGGGACGGTCGGCATGCACTCCATGACGTCGTACATGCGCCGGTCGAGGTTGAAGCCGATCACGTACTCGATGTGCTGCCACCGACCCAGCAGACCGGTCCGGTTGCCGACCTTGGCGTTGCCGGACACCGCACCCACCCCGGGGTCGGCGAACGGCCGCACCAGCTCGGCCACGGTGTCGGGCTCGAGCACGGTGTCGCCGTCGACCATGACCACCAGCTCGGTCTCGCAGTGGCGCAGGCCGGTGTTCAGGGCCGCCGCCTTGCCCGCGTTGGGCTGGCGGATCAGCACCACCCGCGGCAGGCCCAGGGACCGCACCACCTCGCTGGTCCGGTCGGTCGACCCGTCGTCGACGACGATGACCCGCACGTCCGCCGTGCTGGCCAGGATCGTCCGCAGGGTCGCCTCGATGCCGGCTTCCTCGTTGTACGCGGGCACGATCACCGTGACCGGCTGCGGCCGGAGGGGTCTCGCGTGCCGGCCGGGCTTGCGGCGGGCGTGGATGCCGGTGGTGGCCAGCAGCAGGACCGCGCGCAGCAGCGCCAGCACCGCCGACACCACGACCAGCCAGTCCATCAGGTCGGTCGTGAACCCGGCGGCCCGCACCGCGAGCGACACCGCGACCCCGGCGGACCGCTCGACCGCACCGGCCTCCTGCGGCGGGTCGAGGCCCAGGGCGTCGCTCGCCGTCCGGAACTGCCGGCCCTGCTCCTTCAGCTTCGGCAGCAGCAGGTCCAGCGCGGCCACGGTCTGGGACCGGTCGCCGCCGCCGTCGTGCATGAGCACCACGGCACCCTTGTCGTCCTGCGGCATCGCCGCCGCCGCGATGGCGTCCGCGCCGGGGTTGCGCCAGTCCTCGGTGTCCAGGTCCGACAGCAGCACCAGGTGCCCGGACGCCACGACCCGCTCCACGCCCGCCAGGTCGTCGTTGTCCAGCGCGTCCGGGGTGGCCGAGTAGGGCGGGCGGACCAGGGTGCTCACGCGGCCCACCGCGCCGGCCAGCGCGAGCCGGGTCTGGTCCAGCTCCAGGCTCGTCCGGGCCTCGCCGACCTGGCCCAGGTCGACGTGGGTGAAGGTGTGCAGCCCGACCTCGTGGCCCTCGGCGACGACCCTTTCCAGCAGGTCGGGGTGCTGCGCGGCGGCCACGCCGGTGACGAAGAACGTGGCCTTGACGCCGTGGCGGCGCAGGACGTCGAGCACCTGCGGGGTCCAGCGCGGGTCGGGACCGTCGTCGAAGGTCAGCACGACGGTCCGCTCCGGCGCCGCGCGGGACACCAGCCTGTCGCCGTCCGTGCCGATCAGCGGGCCGCCCGCGTGCAGCGCCTCGGGCACGTGGTCCGCGGGACCGGCGACCGGGGCCTCGCCCTGCCCGACCCGCTTGACCACGAACAGGTCCAGCAGCAGCAACGCCAGCAGCGCCACCACCGTCAGCGACAGCAGCACCCAGTGGGCGCGCGGCGACGGGCGGGCCATCAGCCCTTGCCGGGCGGGGTAGGCCGGTTGGACGCGCCCGGCGGGTCGGTGCGCCGGCTGCCCGGCGTGCTCGGCGTGGTCGGCTCGGCGGTCGTGGTGACCGTCGGCGAGCCCTCGGTGGTGGTCCGCTCGGTGGTGTCCCGGGCGGTGGTGGTCTCGGTGGTGGTCTCGGCGGTCGTGGTCGGCGGCGCGCTCGTCGTGGTGGTGGGCACGTCCTCCGCGGCCGGGAGCGGCAGCAGCGACGACGGCTTCACGGGGCCACCGGACAGCGCCACGACCAGCAGCGCCACGTAGACGAGCACACCGGCGACGGCGACGCCGATGAGGATGCGCAGCACGCGGCGGCGGCGTCCGCTCGGGTCCACGAAGACCGGGGTCTGATCAGTGGTGGTCGTCATTCGACATCGCAAGGGGCGGGGGCGGGGACGCCGAAGACTAGCCCGTCACACGACCGGGTGAGAAGCGGGTGTCAGTCCTCCAGCTCTTCCCGCTTGTGCCCCTTGAGCTTCTTCCGCTTGGGCCGGCGCACCTCGACACCGCCCATGATGGCCACACCCGTGATGCGCACCACGGGGCCACCCGGCACGGTCGGCGTCTTGTAGGTGGAGTCTTCGAACGCGCCCATGATCCCCGTGCCGTCCACCCGCACGGTGACGTCCTCGGGCACGTAGATCTCCACGCCACCCCAGAACGCGAACACGGTGATCGTGGTGTGCTCCTGCGCGAACCGCGCCCGCGACAGGTCCAGCGCCACCCCACCCATGATCGCGACGACGCTGTGCGAAGCCGGCACGACCCACTCGCCCTTGCGGTCGACCCCGGACCAGAACGCGATGGACGTCGACGGCCCGGCCCCACCCACGACCCGACTCGACGGCAGGTGCTGCTGGTAGGGCTGCACCTGCTGGACGGGCTGCGGCACGACGACCCCGGTCATCCCGAGGTCGGCGGTGAGCGGCACCAGCTCCCCGTAGGTCTTGGCCGCGTACACCTGCCCGAGCCGCTCGTCCAGCTCGTGCAGGTCCAGCCGACCTTCGCTGTGGGCCTTCTGCAGCACCTTGGCGACCTGCTCGCGGTCGGCGTCCGACGCACGCATCCGACTGGGGTCCGGCACCAACTCGTCGCTCACCAGGGTGAGTCTAGTGCTCAGGTGGTCGACGACCGGCTCTTCACCACCAACCAGGTTCCGCCGATCGCCAGCACCGCGCCGATGGTCCCGGTGATCACGACGTCCGTCGGCCACACGACTGGCAGCGCGACACCCGCCACGGCGGTCACCCCACCGGCGAACCGGACGCGGTGGGCGACCTGGGCGGACCGGCTCGGCGGTGGCGGGAGTGCGCCGACGTCCGCTCGACCGGCGAGGTCGGACGGGACGCGTGACCACACCCAGACGTGGGAGCGGGACGTCGTGATGGCGAGGAACCGCCCGTCCGCGCTCAACGCCGCCGCCTCCGCCCGGGTCGGGATGCGTTGCACGACCTCGCCGTTCGCGGTGTCCCGCAGTTCGAGCCCGTCCCAACCCTGGAACACCACGGTGGACAGGTCGGGGGCGAACGCCAGCGGCCGGGCGCGACCGTCGCCGGTGCCCCAACCCGCGATCCGCCGCCAGTCGACCGTCCGCCACACCTCGACCCGCTCCGCCGACGCGACCGCGAGGAAGAGCCCGTCCGCGCTGACTTCGGCCAGGCGAACGCCGGGCAGCGTGACCGAGCCGAGGAGGGTCCAGCTGTCGGTGTCCCACAACGAGACCGTCTCGGTCCCTGTCACCAGGACCGATCGCGCACTCCCGGCGCTGAACCGCACGACCCCGTTCACGCCGGAACGGCTGAAGGGCCTGATCTCCTCCCACCGGTCACCGTCAGCCCTCCACAGCACGGAGCCGCTCGACGACCGCGCGGTGAGCAGCGACCCGTCGTGGTTGAAGGCGAGCCCGTACACGTTGCGCGCGGCGATGGAGGCCATCTCCCGCCACGTCGCCGTCGACAGCACGAACACCTGGCTGACGCGAACGTTGGCCGCCAACCGACCGTCCGGGCTCACCGCCTTCACACCACCGTGCGGCACACCTTCGACGGGTCCCCACCCGGCTACGCTCCACATCCGCCATCCCGAGATCACCCTCCGCGAGTCGGCGGTGAACGAGATGTTCTGACCGCCTTCGCCCAGCGAGGCACCGCGCTCGAAGAACGGCATCGGCGGCCGGAACGGGCTCTGCCGGGTGGCCAGTTGTGCGGCCCGCGCGGCGAAAGCCTTCGCGGCCCTGGTCAGTGGGGCCTTGAGCAGCGTCGCCACCTGCTCGTCCAGCTCGGTCCGCCGCGCTCGGTCGACCGGGTCCACAACAGGGTCCAGGGCCGGTTCCACCGGGTCGTCGCCCTGGTCCCGCAGGATCCGCAGGCCCCACTCCCGGAGCTTCGGGTCGGGGCTGCGCAGCAGGCGGCGGACCTCGTCGGGCAGTCCCGCGGGCAGCGGAGGGCCGGCGGAGGCGATCCGCAGGTCTCCGGACAGCACCCCGCTGCTCGTCGGCGTCTGGTCGGGGTTCGCGCGCCGCACGCGGTCGTAGACGTACCCGTAGAGGTCGCGGGCGCTGATCACCCCGTCGCGGTCGAGGTCGGCCGAACCCGTCCGCAGACCGTCGATGATCGCCCGCGTGAAGATCGACGGCTGCGCCGAGTCCTCGACCCGGCCGCTCGCGGGTTCGTAGGCGTACTGGATGTGCGTGGAGGCCGTCATGATCGTGCACCCGCGGCCTTCTTCGAGCTGCTGCACCACGTCCACGGTCCCGGCCGACCGCGGCAGCATCCCGCTCGGGAACGCCCCGCCGTAGCAGCAGTCCAGCCACACCACGACCTGCGCGGCCAGGCTGTGGTCGATCTGCTCCCGGACGAACTTCGCCGCCACCGACGTGGACGCCAGGAGCCGGTTGCGCGTGTCGGTCGCGACGAAGTGCAACGCGCCCAACCGCGCCTTGACGCCGTGGCCGGAGAGGTAGAGGAGGACGACGTCGTCGTGCCCGGCGTCGGCGAACAGCGCCTCGACCTGCTCCCGCAGCTCTTGCGCGGGCCGGTTCACCAGCACCCGCGTGTCGAACCCGCCGATCGCCGGGTCGCCGAGCACGGCCGCCAGTTCGGTCGCGTCGAGCCGGGGGGCGCGCAGGGCCTGGAAGGTCGGGTCGCCGTAGGTGTCGGTCGCGATCAGCAACGCGGTGCGTGCCACGCCGACCCCCTCAGCGCGTCGCGGGCCGCAGCCCGGGGATCGGCTCGCCGTCCGCCATCGGCCGGGCGTTCTCGTAGTACCCGTCCAACTCGCCCACCTCGAACCGGCACAACTTGACCGCCCACCACAGCATGTCCGACACCTCTCCACCGGTCCGGTAGGCCCCGTCCGGCGTGACCGCCGCCCAGCCGTGCGGACTGCTCATCAGGGTGACGAGCGGGTCGCCGTCGACGGACCAGATCCGTGTGGTGCCGTCGAAGGAGCCGGTGACGAGGTGACTGCCGTCCGGCGCGAACTCGACCGTCCACACCGGACCGTCGTGGCCTTCGAACGTCGCGATCGGCTTGCCGCCCACGGTCCAGGTCCGGGCCGTGCCGTCCTCGGAGGCGGTGGCGACGGTCCGGCCGTCCGGCGACCAGGCCACGGCCCACACCTGCTTCGAGTGGCCCTGCAGGAACCTGAGCTGGTGCGAGGGTCCCCACAGCGCGGCGAAGCCGTCGCGGGAACCGATCGCGAGGCGGCGGCCGTCCGGCGAGTAGGCCACGTCGTTCACCGGGCCGAGCTTTCCGCCGATCCGGTCGACCGCCTCGCCGGTCATCGCGACCCATCTGCGCACTGTGCCGTCGTGGGAAGCCGTCGCCAGTTCGGTCCCGTCCGGTGAGAAGGCCACCGCCGTGACCTTGTCGCCGTGGTCCCTGATCCTGGCGAGCTCCTTGCCGTCGTTGCTCCACACCGCCGCGGTGGCGTCGTCCCCGGCCGTGGCGACGTAGCGGCTGTTCGGCGAGTAGGTCACGTCGTTCACCGGACCGTCGTGCGCGCGGATCAAGCGCGCCGGCATACCGCCCCGGTACCAGACGCGCACCGAGCCGTCCGTCGCGGCCGTCGCGAGTTCCATGCGTCCCGGCGCGTACGCGATCCGGGTCGCCCGGTCGTCCTTGAAGTGGAAGGCGCCGGTCGCAGTCCAGACGTGCGTCCGACCGTGGGACGCCGTCGCCAACTCCATGCCGTCCGGTGACCAGATCGCGCAGTGCACCGGTCCACCGCTGTGGGGCACCACGGAAAGCAGCCGTCCCGCGTCGGTGCTCCAACTCCGCACGGTGCCGTCGGTGCACGTGGTGGTCAGGCGGCTGCCGTCGTGCGTGAACACGACGTCCCGCACCGGTCCGGCGTGGCCTTCGAACACCGCGAGCAGTCGGCCGTCGACGTCCCAGAGGCGGGCGGTGCCGTCCTCCGACGCGGTGGCGACGGTGTTGCCGTCCGGGGAGAAGGCGACCGCCCACAACGGTCCGGTGTGGCCGCGGAACGCGGCGGCGGACCCGCCGCCCACGGTCCACAGGCGTGCGGTGCCGTCAGCGCCGGCCGTGACCAGGTGGGTGGAGTTCGGTGAGTAGGCCACGTCGCGGAGTGCGCCTTGCCGAGTGTTGATCTTGCCTGCGAGGTTTCCCGTGCGCGTCCAGATGAGCACCGTGCCATCGGCCGAGGCCGTGGCCAACCTGTCCCCGCCGGGCGCGAAGTCGACCGCCCACACCGGTCCGGTGCGGCCTTCCAAGGTGGCGAAATGCTTGCCGCCGAACCACAAGCGAGTCGTGTTGTCGTCGCCGGCCGTCGCGACGAACCGGCCCTCTGGAGAGACCGCCACGGCCCACACCGGGCCGTCGTGCCCGGTCAGCGTGGCGAGGTGCTCCCCGGTGACCTGGTGGATCCGGGCCGTGCCGTCGGCGGACGCCGTGACCACGCGGGTGCCGTCGGGGGAGAAGGCCACGTCCAGGACCCAGTCGCGGTGCCCGCGCAGCACCCGCAGCACTTTGTCCGTGCCCGCGTCGACCAGTTCCACCACCGACCCGCGGCTCACCGCGAGCAGTTCGCCGTCCGGCGAGTACGCCACTGCCTCCGCCCCGCCCGACGCGCCCAGCACGACCTCCGCCGGGTCCCGGCCGACCACGGCCGCCTCCGCCAGTTCGGGCCGGTCCTCCACCCCGCGCACGCCGACCAGGGCCGCTCGCCGCCACGTGGTGCCGGTGAGGTCCGCGCCGGTCAGGTCACCGCCGGTCACGCGGACGCCGGTGAGGTCCGCGCCGGTCAGGTCGGCCCCGGTCAGCACCACGTCGGTCCACCGCTGCCCGCGCAGGTCGGCCCGGCTCAGCTTCGCCTCGCGCAGGTCCAACGCGGCGAGGTCCCGGGCGCGCAGGTCCATCCCGCTCAAGTCGGTCTGTTCGGCACCGCCCAACCGCGCCAGCACCGCGGACGCGTTCTGCTTCACGGCCTCCGGCGCGTCGGCCGGCACGCCCCGCGCCCACTCGCGAGCGGTGTCGTGGCCGGCCAGGTCGCAGAAGAAGTCGACCATCAGCGGGGACATCACGCGGTTGGTGATGTCCGTGTCCGGCCGGCCGGCCGCCGCGTTCGCGACCAGCCACTCCATCACCGACTGGTGCACGAACCCGAACCCGTCCTCGGTGTGCACGAGCAGCGTCCCCGAGCCTACGGCGTGCTGTGCCTGCGCGTGCGAGTAGCCGCGTTCGGTGAGCCGGGCCAGGGTTGCCGCCGCCGCGCCCAGGTCGGACTCGCGGATCGCCGACGCGGTGGTGGCCCACAGGCGCAGCGCGAGTGTGGTGCAGACGTCGAGGCGTTCCCGCTCGTCCAGCGACGGCAGGCCGGACGGGTGGCGCTGCCGGTCGGTCTCCTTGACCAGCCAGTGGTCCACGAGCTCGCGGTACAGCTCGGCCGCGCTGATCCGGCCCTCCTGCCGCTCGACCTCCCGCAGTCGCTCCTCGTCCAGGTCGGCGATGAACGACAGCATCCGCGGGTTGCGGGACAGCCCGAGCAGGTCGCGGACGTCTCCGAGCAGGTCGAACCGGGCGCGGGCGCGGTCGGCGTCGCCCTTGTAGTGCCGGGTCAGGAAGTCGTGGATCTGCTCGTCGGTGAAGTCCTCCAGCAGCGCCACCCGGCTGGACGCCATCGACGTGACCTGCTCGCCCAGCACGTTGAGCACGTCGCTGGTCAGCCGGAAGTGCTGGGTCCGGCTGGTCAGCACGACCTTCGCCCGGTCGTCCACGCGGTGCAGCAGGACGCGCAGGTAGTCGGTGGCGTTGTCGTAGCCGACCCGCAGCTCCAGCTCGTCGAACCCGTCGAACAGCAGCGCGACCCGCCCGCTGTCGATCATGTACTTGAGCTTGGGCGCGCTGATCTCCTCCACGCCCGCCCGGGACAGGTGCTGGATCAGGAGCGTGTCCAGCGACGGCGCCTTCTCCAGGCTGCGCAACTCGATCAGCACCGGCGTGAGGCCGCGCAGCCGGGTCGGCAGCTCGCGCGCCAACTGCCGCAGCAGGAACGACTTCCCGCGCCCGAAGTCGCCCAGCACCATGACGAACCGCGCCGAGTCCGCCGCCAGCCACCGCACGACCCGGTCCAGCAGGTCGACCTGCACGTGACCCGAGCGCAACCGCCCCAGCTCGCGGAACCGTTGCGGCACGTACAGCTCCGCCGGGTAGATGACGTCGTCGGCGAGCGCCCGCCGCTGCTGCTCCTCCAGCGCCCGCAGGTCCACCAGGCCCTGGTAGTCGATCCAACTGCGGACCCGGATGCCCAGGCTCAACGCGTGCGCCACGACGTCGGCCGGCGCGGGCGGGCCGCCGTGCACGAGTTCGGAGCGGGTCTGCGGGTCCTGCTCGGCGAACCGCAGGTGGGTGTCCCGGAACCCGTCGAGCACCTCGCGGGTGACCGGGCCGTCGGTCACGAACACCGGCCACTGCTCGACCCCGCCGCCCGGCCGGCGCTCGGTGACCCGCAGGTAGGAGTTGGCCCGGTTGGGCGTGACGGTCGCGGCCGGCCGGTCGACCTTCGTCGCCTCCACGACCCGCTCGAAGAACCCGTCCGGCTGCCGGACGTGAGGGGCCGGGGGCCGGTGCTTGCGCGTACCGAAGGTGCTTTCGGCCGACCAGCGCCTTTCCGTGCGGAGGTGCGATTCGGAGGTCCAGTGGCCGTCCACGAGCAGACGCGTGCGCCGGTCGAAGCCGGTCGGGTCGATCCGCAGGACGTCGTAGGAGTTCAGGGTGCGCAAGCCGGCCACCACGACGTGCGGCCGGCCCCGCACGGACCGCCCTCTGTTGGTGACACCGATCCGGAACCAGCCGCGGTCGCCGAACTCGGCGAGCCTGCGGGACAGCCGGGTCAGCTGCTCGTCGCCGAACTCGGGCTCGACCTCGCCCAGGTGGCTGTCGGCCATCGTGGAGTTGAACCCGGCCACCGCGACCGCCAGGTCCGGCACCTCGAACAGCGACCACGGTTCGTCGGCGGTGAACGCCACCGGCACGTCCCGGTAGAAGCGCTGGAACGCCTCCGCGTACTGCTCCCACTTGGCCCAGTACGGCGGCAGCGGCTCCCGCTCCTCGGCCTCCATCCGCAGGAAGTACGCCAGGCACGCCTTGCGGTTGACGTCGTGCGCGCCCGGCACGACCACCACCCGGTCGCGCGGCAGCTCCACCGCCTCGGCCACCTCGCCCAGCCACGCGAACGCCTGCTCGAACTCGCTGCGCAGCCCGTGCTCGGTCAGGTCGCCCGCCACGACCAGCAGGTCCGGGTGCACGTCGGCGAGGTCCTCGACCAGCCGCCCCGTGGCGGGCGGGACGTCGCCGCCGAACCGCGGCCCGGCCGGCTGCACGATCGTCAGCTCGTCCAGCCCGTCGTCCACGCGCCGCCGACGCCGGTCCAGCACCTCGGGCCACACCTGCCGCAACCGGTCGGCCCCCACGGCGTAGCTGTCGGCCGCACCGCGCCCGGCGGTGGCGACGATCCCGATCACCCGCCCGCCGGCCACGTCCCACACCGGGCTGCCGCTGAACCCCGGCTGGACGTGGATCGCCGACGCGGAGTCCAGCTGCACCAGCCCACCGTCGACCTCGCCCCGCACCACGCCGGTCACCCAGGACCCGTTGGGCCGCACCGGTTTGCCGGGGTAGCCGAAGACCCGCACCTCCTGCCCGACGCCGGGCAGGGTGGTGACCAGCCGAGCCGGCGGGACCGGGACGTCGACGTCCAGCACGAGCCCGGCGACGTCGTCCCCCGGTGCCCCTTCCCGGACCGGCGGCGGCACCCACTGCTCCACGGCGGCCACCAGGGTCTGCCCGCCGACGTGCACTTCGACGTGGTCGGGCCGGTCACCGGCGAGCTTCTCGCGCCCCAGGGCGAGGTTCACGACGTGGGCGCAGGTCACGACCTGCCGGGTGCCGACCAGCACCCCCAACCCCACGACCACGCCGTCACGGGTGAACCGGGCCACGGAGGGCGGTAAGGAGCCGTCGGGCACCGCCTACCTGTACCACATACTGTCTGACCATGGACGTCCTCGTCGTCGATCACCCCCTGGCCAGGGCACGGCTCACCACGATGCGCGACGCGCGCACCGACAACGCCGCCTTCCGCGCCGCGCTGCACGAACTCACCGTGATGCTGGTCTACGAGGCCACGCGGAACGCCCCGGTCGCCGAGGAGCGCGTCCACACGCCCGTCGCCCGGACCACCGGCTACCGCCTGGCCAACCCGCCGCTGCTGGTGCCGGTGCTGCGGGCCGGCCTGGGCATGGCGGACCAGGCGCACAAGCTCATCCCGGACGCGCAGATGGGCTTCGTCGGCCTCGCCCGCGACGAGGAGACGCTCCAGCCGACCCCGTACATGGAGTCGCTGCCGGAAACCCTGGCCGGGCGGCCGGTCTTCGTCCTGGACCCGATGCTGGCCACCGGCGGCTCGATGGCGTACACGATCCGCCTGCTCACCGACCGGGGCGCGACGGACGTCACGGCGGTGTGCGCGCTGGCGGCCCCGGAGGGCATCAAGCACCTGGAGGACTCCGGCCTGCCGGTGCGCCTGGTGACCGCCAGCGTCGACGAACGCCTGAACGACTCGGGTTTCATCGTCCCCGGCCTGGGTGACGCCGGCGACCGCCAGTACGGCGCGGTCTGACTTCCCGGAGGCGCTGCACGTCCGCGGACGTGCAGCGCCTCCGTCCGAGGGTCAGGGGGTCAGCTCGGCCGCGTGGTCGGCCGCCCACTCGGTCAAGGTCCGCCCGCGCCGCCCCACGACCTCCTCGAACGTTGGCCACACCGTCGGCGGCTCCTCGTTGAACTGCGCGTGGTAGCCCAGGATGTACTCGGCCACGTCGTACGGCAGGCCCACGTCCCGGATCAGGCTCGCCCGCGCCTGCCCGTAGGTCAGCGGCTCGAAGCCGATCTCCCGGCCCAGCCCCGCGCCGATGGCCGCCGCCTGCTGCCGGTTGGTGAGCAGTTCGGGCCCGCTCAACGGGTACGCCTTGCCCGCGTGCCCGTCGTCCAGCAGCGCCCGCACCGCGACCTCCGCGATGTCGGCCTCGTGGACGGGTGCGCCGGGCGCGTCCGGGAAGGCGTGGCGGACCACGTCGTCCTGCTTGATGCTCCGCGCCCAGATCAGCTTGTTGGACATGAACTCGCCGGGGCGCACGTGCGTCCACTCCAGACCGGACGCCTCGATCACCTTCTCCACCGACTCGTGCAGCTCGTAGCTGCCCGGCCGCTGGACCGTCACGGCGTCGCTGGACAGGAACACCACCCGTCGCAGGTCACGCGCCCGGTCGAGCAGGGCGCCCGCCAGACCGGCGGCGTCGTCCGACTCCAGCACCGCCAGCAGGAACACCGCCGTCACGCCGTCCAGCGGCAGCTCCTCCGGACGGGCGAGGTCGCCTTTCACAGTCTCGACACCGGCCGGCAGGCCCGCTTTGTCCGGGTTGCGGCTCAACGCCCGGAAGTCCGCACCCTCCTTCACCAGTTGGGCCACCACGTGCCTGCCGACGTTGCCCGTCGCGCCGGTCACCAGGATCGTCACCCGTTCCCCCTCGTGGGTCGGTATTCAAGTTTGAACACCGGCACGCTAGCGCGGCTCGGGCAGTCGGCGCACATGCAAACTTTTGCACCAACTGTGAACGGCAAGCCGAAGCGGAAGTGGTCGGTATGACCGGATTCGGCCGAACGGCCGTAGAGGTGGTCTAGACCTCAGTCCTACCGTGGTCTGGACCACAGCACCGCCGCCTCCACCCGCGAGGAGAAGCATGTCGAGCAGGAGATGGGTGCTCCCCGCCCTCCTGGCGTCCGCGCTCACGGTGTCGCTCGCGCCGCACGCCGCGGCCCACGACCGGGACGGCGCGCGGACGGTCGGCTACTACACCAACTGGGCCGGGTACGACCGGAACTTCCTGGTGAAGAACCTGGACGACAACGGGACCGCGCCCCGGCTCACCCACCTGAACTACGCGTTCGGGTTCCTCGACGAGACCGGCAAGTGCGTCAGCTCCGACCCGTGGGCCGACTACCAGCGGCCCTTCTCGGCGGAGCAGAGCGTGAGCGGCAAGGCCGACGAGGCGGGTCAGCCGCTGCTGGGCAACCTCAACCAGCTCAAGCAGCTCAAGGCGAAGCACCCGCGCCTGCGGGTCAACATCTCGCTCGGCGGCTGGACCGGGTCCAAGCACTTCTCCGACGCGGCCCTCACGCCCGAGTCCCGCGCGGCGCACGTGAAGTCGTGCATCGACCTGTGGCTCAAGGGCAACCTGGTCGGCACCGCGCCCGGCGCGGCGGCGGGCGTGTTCGACGGCATCGACCTCGACTGGGAGTGGCCCGCGAGCCCCGGCGCGCCCGGCAACGTCGTCCGGCCCGAGGACCGCGCGAACTTCACCGCGCTGCTGGTCGAGTACCGGAAGCAGTTGACCGCGTTGAGCTGGCGCACCGGCAAGCGCTACGACCTGACGGCGTTCCTGCCCGCCGACCCGGCGCAAGCCGACCGCGGCTTCGAGATCCCGAAGGTCTTCGCGCTGCTGACCTTCGCCACCATCCAGGGCTACGACTACCACGGCGCCTGGGACCCGCTGACCAACCAGCAGTCCGCGCTCCGCACGCCCGCGGCCGACCCGACGACGCCGAAGTTCAGCACGCAGGTCGCCATCGACCACTACCTGAGCCGTGGTGCGCCTCGGGGCAAGACCGTGCTGGGCGTGCCGTTCTACAGCCGGGGCTGGACGGGCGTGCGCAACGAGAACAACGGCCTCTTCCAACCCGCCACCGGCCCCGCGCCCGCGACCTACGAGGCCGGGTACGAGGACTACCGGGTCCTGAAGGCGCAACTGGGCAAGTACACCGTGCACCGCGACCCGAAGGCCGGGCACGCGTGGCTGTTCGACGGCACGACGTTCTGGACGTGGGACGACCCCGTGGAGATCAAGCGCAAGGGTCGTTACGTGGCCGAACGCGGGCTGGGCGGCGCGATGATCTGGTCGCTGGACGGCGACACCGCCGACGGCGAACTCATCCGCGCCCTCCGAGACGGGCTGTCCTGACCGGGACGGTCCACCCGGGGTCCGGGGAGGTTTCGCGGCGGCCTCCTCCCCGGACCCCACCCTTTCCCGCGCACGACCTCCAGCCCCTGCCGCTCAGGACCGCTTGCGCCACCCGTCGATGTGCGCCCGGATCGCGCGCTCGTAGGCCGGGGCGATCTCGACGCCCGGTGGCAGGTTCCCGTTGAGCTCCAGGCTGACCAGGCCGTGCACCATGCCCCACATGGCCAGCGCGATGTGCTCGTGCGGCGCGTCCACGAACAGCCCCGACTCCACCGCGCGGCGGACGTTGGCGACCAGCGGCGTGAACGTCTCGGCCGCGGCGGCGTTGGTCTCCTCGGAGGGGGTGAAGTTCGGGACGACCTTGCTGAACATGACCAGGTAGAACTGGGGATCGGCGAGGGCGCTGTCCCGGTAGGTCAGGCCGATCCGGACGATGTCCTCGACGGGGTCGTCGGTCTCCGGCAGCGCCGCGAGCCGGTCCCCGAAGCGCCGGAAGGCCTCCTCGTAGAGGGCGTCCAGGAGTGCCGGTTTGCCGCCGAACAGCGAGTACACGGCCGTGGTGGACGTGTTGACATCCGACGCGAGCCTGCGCAAGCTCAAAGCGCCCGGTCCTTCGGTGGACAGCAGCTCGCCGGCCCGGTCCAGGAGGCGGACGCGCAGGGCGTCGTCGTGGGTCTTCGGTCGTGGCACCGGGGCATTCTATCGCAACAGTGTTATAAAACTCGCTCTAGCCAGTGTGGTATCAGGTTGGTACCGTGCTGGACATGGCGATGACCCTGCGTCTGAGCGACGAGGAGAACCGGCGGCTCGACGAGCTGGCCGCCGCCGAGGGCCGGTCGAAGCAGGAGGTCGTGCGGCTCGCGCTGGCCGAGCGGTGGGCCAGGTTGCAGAAGGAGGAGCAGCTGTCCGAGGTGCTCGGACGCGTGCTCCCGAAGTACCGGGGCCTGCTGGACCGGCTCGGTTCGGCCTGAACGTCCATTCATTCCCGATCGAGTGAAGTGCACTGACGTTCGAACACATGTTCGATAGTCTGGGTTCATGCAGCTCAATCGACGTAACAAGCTCTCGTCCCTCGTGGTCCGGTGCGAACGTGCCCGCCGCCGGTGGGCGCCCCGGTATGGTGCGCCGTTGAAGATCGGGCCGCGGTCGGTGTGCACCTCGGTGCGCCGCGCGGTCGACACCATCCCCGCCGCCAGTGGTGCGGTCGGGTTACACGGACCTGAGGTGGTCGGCGGTGCCGGAGGCATCCCGGACGAGGCGTGGCCGCGCCGAAGTCCCCGCCACTCAGGACAGGGAGCGCGTCAAGCAGTGGTCAACTACCTCGACGCCGGCGACTTGCTCGTGCTGGCGACCGCCGTCACCGGCGGAGATCTGGTCGTGCGCGACTTAGGTCTCCTCGATTCCGCAGCGCACCGGCCCAGGGCCACGGTGCTCGGCGTCGAGGCTTACGACACGCTCTGGCTGAAAGCGTCGGCTCTGCTCGACTCGATCGTGCGCACCCGCCCCCTGATCGAGGGCAACTGGCGCCTGGGCTGGGTGGCGGCGGTGACGCTGTGCGACATCAACGGCTGGTGGATCGACGCGGAGGAGGACGAGGCCCTGGACCTGGTCCGAGCGTTGGGCCGGGAACAGATCGACGTGCCGGGCATGGCGGCCCACCTGGAGGCGTGGAGCATGCCCAAGGACGACTGAGGACCCGACCGACGCGGGCCCGACCGACGCGGGCCCGACCCACGCGGGCCCGACCCACGCGGGGCCGACCGGCGCGGGCCCGACCGACGCGGGGCCGACCCACGCGGGGCCGACCGGCGCGGGCCCGACCGACGCGGGCCCGGCTCGGGGACACGGCACCAGCCACACCACGCCGAGTCCCCGTCCGACCGCGCCCACACACCGCACCTCCGTCGTGCGGTGCCACACCCTGTTCGCGCTGCGTGCTCGGAGTCCTTGGCGCGCAACACTTTCGGGGACCTCGCGTGCCTCGACCCCCGTCACTCACACGGATGGTTCGACCGCTCAACCACCGTCCCCTGTGTTGCACTCGAACCACGTAGTCGGCCGGACACCGACAGCGGTGTCCCGATTCGAGGAGAACCGCGATGGCCCTCCACACCCTCACCCACCCCGTCGCCGGCGCCGAAGCGCGCACCGCCTTCACCGCCCTGATGGCCCCGCCCGAAACAACAGTCAGCGACGCGCCGCTCTACGAACCGCACGCCGTCGGCGGGCTGCTGCTCGGCCTGCTCATCTCCCCGCCCGTGCCGAAGGAGCCCAAGGACCGGTGACCCGGAACCCCCGACGCACCAGAGGCACCGGACGATGACGACCGGCGGTCGCGTCGCCGAGACCTCCCTGGCCGGCGCTGCCGACGTGCTCGCCGGCCAGGTGGTCGACGCCCTGCGCGGGCGGGAGCGGCCCGGGTTGGTGGCGCACGTCGAGGCGTGCGGTGATCGCACCGTGGTGCTCGGGGCCGTGCGGTTGGTCGGGTCCGACCTGTTCGCGCCGCACCTGCTCGCGGACCACCTGCTCGACCCGGGTGACGTGGAGGTCGTGTCCGACTCCTTCGCCTGCTTCCCCGTGGTCCGCGCGCCCGCCTCGCACGAGCAGCACGTCACGGCGTGGCGCGACTGGGCGACCGCGACCGCCCTGCTCCGCCTGGCCGACCCGGGCGAACCCGACCCCGGTCCGCCGGGCGACGCGGAGACCGTCCTGGGCGACCCCGCCGAGTGGCGGACCTGGTCGGTGCACGTCGCCCAGCTCGCCCCGCTGGCCCTGCCCGGACTGGGTGGCCCGGTCGTGGACGCGGTGTTCGGACAGCCGCTGGCCGTGGGCCGAGGCGTCACCCGGTCGCTGCTGCGCCGCGACTACGCGACCGTCGTGCGGCTGGCCCGCTGGACCGCCCTGCTGCACCACGCCCGGATCGACCTCCCGCTGGACCCGTACCTGCTCACCGACCACCTGCGCCTCTACGCGGGCACGGGCGCGCGCACGGCCCTCGACCTCACCATCACCCGCAGGCTGCTGGAGGCGGCGTGACCCCCGCCCGCGGACTTCTGGAGGCGGCGTGACCCCGGCCCGCTCCGCGACCACCGCCCACCACGCGCACGGCCTCGCCACCGCCGCCCTCGACTGGCTGCACACCCACCGCCACCTCGGCGCCTTCCCGCCCGGCGCCACCGACATCGGCGACCCGGACCGCTTCTACAAACCGCTCGGCGAGACCGCGCTGGCCGCGTCCCTGGTCCTGCGCGAGGGCGTGGCCGGACCGGCGTCCCTCGCCCAGGCCCGGGACCTGCTCGACTTCACGTGGGCGGAGTTCCGCGCGGGCGACCTGCTCTACGAGCGCCAACTGCGGCACTGGCTGCTCACCGACCCGCTGGAGACCTACGCCCACTTCGCGCGAGCCGGCCTGCGGCACGACCGGTTGCACGCCCTGCTGGAGCACAGCGCCGCCGTGGGTTCCTCGACCGAGGTGCTGCCGAACCGGGCGCTCGCCGTCGCCAACGCGCGCCGCACCACCGGCGTCGGCGGCGACCCGGACTGGGCCGGCCTCACCCGCGCCACGTGGCTGGGCGGCACCCCCGAGCCCTGGGCGATCGACTGGACGACCGGCTACAGCCTCACCCACACCGTCTTCCACCTCACCGACTGGGGCGCCCGCCCGCACGACCTGCCACCCGACCTCGCGGACTACCTCGCCGCCTGGCTCCCGGTGTGGGTGGACGTCTGGGCCGAGGTGGCGCAGTGGGACCTCGTCGGCGAGCTGCTCATCGTCGGCGCGTGCCTGCCCGAACCCCGCCTGGACCCGACCGAGTGGCAGGCGTTGGCGTCGGTCCAGCACGACGACGGCCTGGTGCCCCGCGACGGCGAGCCCGTCGCCGACGACCCGGCCACCCGGTTCGCCGACCACCAGCACCCGGCGGTCGTGGCGGTGATCGCCGGGACACTCGCCCTGTCCCGCCTGCTCACCGGCTGACGAGCCTGGTCACCGGCCGATGGAGGAGCACCTCACCCCGCTGCTGACCGCCGCACCCGGCGCAACCGGTGTCGCGGTCGCCGCCCGCCGCCGCCACGAGGACACCGTGCTGCTGTCCGGCACGACTGCCCGCGCCGGCGCCCCGCTCACCCCGGGCACGAGGTTCGAGATCGGGTCGCTGACCAAGACCTTCACCGCGCTCCTCCTCGCCCAGATGGTCGCCGCCGGCGAGGTCGCGCACGACGACGACGTTGCCCGCTACCTGCCGCCGGGCTCCCTCCGGATCCCGATCACCCTCGCCGAACTGGCCACTCACACGTCGGGGCTGCCCCGCCTCCCGCCGGGCCTCCTGCGCACCGCGCTGCCGAAGTGGTTCAGCAACCCCTACGCGGCGTTCGGCCCGGACGCCCTGCTCGACGCCCTACCCCGCACGCGAACCAGAACCCGCGCCGCGACCCACGCCCCGACCAGTCCGCGCTACCGCTACTCGAACTACGGCGTCGCCGTGCTGGGCCTGGCGCTGGCCCGCGCCGCCGGCGTCCCGTACCCGGACCTGCTCGCCGACCGCGTCCTGCGCCCGCTCGGCCTGCACGACACCGACTGCACCGACGCCCGCCAGGCCACCGGCCACTGGCACGGCCGCCCGCGCCCGCCGTGGCGCATCCCGGGCCTGCCCGCCGCGGGCGCACTGCGGTCCACCGCGCCTGACCTGCTGCGTTACCTGACCGCCCTGCTCGACCCGGACGCCACGCCGCTGGCCGCCGCCCTGGTCGACGTCGCCCGCCCCCGCCTGGTGCGGCCGGGCACCACCGACGACATGTGCCTGGTCTGGAACCGCCGCGCCCGGCCCGGCCGCACGCTGCTGTTCCACGCGGGTGCGACGCGCGGGTTCACCGCGTTCGCCGGGTACAGCCCCGAGTCCGGCACGGCCCTGGTCGCGCTGGCCAACTCCGCGCCCGGCCTGCGCACCCCGTTCGTCCAACGCTCCTACCTGGCCCTGCGCACCCTCGCGACCCCCTGATCGGCACAACGACCGCGAATCGGGTTGACCTGGAGTGCACTCCAGCTCCTACGGTCGTGGGGTGACTTACTCGATCGCTCAAGCGGCCGAGCGCAGTGGGTTGTCGATCGACACGCTGCGCTACTACGAACGGATCGGGCTGGTCGACCCCCCTGCTCGGGACTCCGGCGGCCGGCGCACCTACAGCGACGACGACCTGAGCTGGCTCGTCTTCCTCACCCGTCTGCGCACCACCGGCATGCCCATCCGGATGATGCGCGAATACGCCCAGTTGCGGCACCGGGGCGCGGCCACCGCGGGCAGGCGCAAGCAGATGCTGTTCGAGCACCGCGCGTCCGTCCGCGAACGCATCGCCGAGCTCCAGTCGTGCCTCGACGTGCTGGAGTACAAGATCGCGCACTACGAGCAGATCGAGCACACCTTCGTGGAAGGGATCACCGCGTGACGTTCCTGGGCACCCTCGAGGTCGGGCCGCAGGGTCTGGGCTGCATGGGCATGAGCCAGTCCTACGGCGTCGGCGACGAGGCCGAGTCGATCCGCACCATCCACCGCGCCCTGGAGCTGGGCGTGACGCTGCTGGACACGTCCGACGTCTACGGGCCGTTCACCAACGAGGAGCTGGTCGGGCGGGCCATCGCGGACCGGCGGGACCAGGCCGTGGTGGCGACGAAGTTCTCCCTCGCCGACCCCGACCGCCGCCCGCGCGGCGACGCGCCCTACGTGAAGCAGGCGTGCGAGGCGTCCCTGCGGCGCCTGGGCGTCGACCACATCGACCTGTACTACCAGCACCGGGTGGACCCGACCGTGCCGATCGAGGAGACCGTCGGCGCGATGGCCGAGCTGGTCGCGGAGGGCAAGGTCCGCCACCTGGGCCTGTCGGAGGCGGGCGCCGCGACCATCCGCCGCGCCCACGCCGTGCACCCGATCACGGCGTTGCAGAGCGAGTGGTCGCTGTGGTCGCGGGACATCGAGGAGTCCGTGGCCCCGACGTGCGTCGAGCTGGGCATCGGCATCGTGCCGTTCTCGCCGCTGGGCCGCGGTTTCCTGACCGGCCAGGTCAAGCGCGAGGACCTCGGCGAGGACGACGCCCGCCGCAACCTCCCGCGCTTCGTGGGCGACAACTACGACCACAACCTGCGGATCGTCGAGGCGCTGCGGTCGCTGGCCGCCGAACGGGGTGTCACGGCCGGTCAGCTGGCGCTCGCGTGGGTGCACCACCGGGGTGAGAACGTCGTGCCGATCCCGGGCACCAAGCGGGTGAAGTACCTGGAGGAGAACGTCGCCGCGGCGAGCATCGAGCTGTCCGCCGACGACCTGAAGGCGATCGAGGACGCCACCCCGGACGCCGCCGGCGAGCGGTACTCGCCCGAGCTGATGCGCCTGTCCGAGCGGTAGGCCTGCTCAGCTCACCGCGTCGAGGAGCTCCCGGCCCGCCGCCCAGGCGCCGGGACCTTCGGCGGCGGTGAGGTGCCCGACGGGTCCGACGTCGACCAACTCGGCGCCCCACGCGTCCGCGAACTCCCGTGCGCGGTCGGGCGTCATCCACCGGTCGGTGCGGCTGGCGGCCACGATCGCGGGGAACGGGAAGGGCGTGCGGGGGATCGGCGCGAAGCCCCGGATGGCGGGGTCGGGGTTGCGCTCGACGTCGGCCGGCGTCACCAACAACGCCCCGCGCACCGGCCGGTCGCCGCCCGCCGCCACCCAGTGCGCGACCGTCAGCACGCCCAAGCTGTGCCCGACGAGCACCGGCGGCTCGACCTCCTCGGCCAACACCTCGTCCAACCGCTGGACCCACAGCTCACGCCGAGGGGTGTTCCAGTCGTCCTGCACGACCCGCCGGGAGACCAGGTCGAGCCCCCACAGCTCCTGCCAGTCACCGGGGTCCGGCCCGAACCAGCCGTCCACGAACACCACCGTCATGGGGTCATTCCATCAGGGACGCGGCAACCGTCGCCCCCAACTCCCAACACCGCTCGAGAGCGGCTTTGTCGACCCCGCCCATCACCTCGACGGTCTCCACGACCGCCTTCCACCCCATGCCGCCGGTGATGTCCCGAATCGCCTTCACCGCGCCTTCGGTCCCTTGGTTGCCATGCACGTACGCCCCGAACGGCCGCCCACGCGTGGCGTCCAGGCAGGGGTAGTACACGGTGTCGAAGAAGTGCTTGAGCGCACCGCTGATGTAGCCGATGTTGGCTGGCGTGCCGAGCAGGTAACCATCGGCTTCCAGCACGTCGGACGCGGTCGCGGTCAGGGCGGGGCGCCGGAGCACCTCGACGCCCTCGATGTCCGGGTCGGTCGCCCCCTCCAGCACGGCCTCGAACAGCTCCTGCATGGCGGGCGACGGCGTGTGGTGCACGATCAGCAGGCGGGGCACGCCGGTCAGGCTGCCGCGCTCCCGGCCAAGGCGCAACCTCGGTAAGATGATCCTGCACGACGCAGGTGATGCTGCGACCGCCATACCGCTGCCCAGCGTGCAGACTGGGGTGAGCCAGCGCTATGACGGTGCTGGCCGGCCGTGTGCTGGGAGAACTGAACATGGCTCGCAATGATCGCCCTCCGTGCTCACCGGCGGGCTTGATTGTTGTGGAGTGCCATGTCAGCGTGGTGGGCAGCCGCAGTTCCGCTCGGTGTGGCGGTGTCCGGTCTGGTAGGTCGTTGGATGGTGCTGCGCTTCCTCCACCGCGTGTACGAGCGTGGCGGTGCGGAGGACCTCAAGGTCGCTGCTGAGGCGCTGCGCCGGACCCGGTCGTGGACCGTCGCTGAGAAGGTCGTGGGCAACAGACGTGCGATCACGCGTCGTGGTGAACAGCAGGTGGAGTAAACGCTACTTCTTCGCGTTGCCCCCGCTGATGTACCCGATGTTGGCGGGCGTCCCGAGCACGAACCCGTCGGCCTCCAACACGTCCGACACACCCGCACCCAACGCCGGCCGCCGCACCACCTCGACCCCGACGATCTCCGGATCGGAAGCCCCCTTCACCACCGCCTCGAAAAGCTCCTGCATCCCCGGCGACGGCGTGTGGTGGACGATCAGCAACCTCGGCACCCGGCCAGGCTGCCGCGAGCACCACTCACGTGCAACCGGTCCGCCACGGGTGACGCCGCCCACCCGATAGCGTGGGAGACGGAACCGACAACGGTGTCGCGCGTCTTGACAGGTGACCGGGAGGGAGAAATGGACACTCGTAGCATCGCCACGATGGACCGGAACAGGCGGATCACGTGGGGTGGTGGCGTCGCGATCGGGGTCGGGCTCATCGGGTTGCCGTTGGTGTTCATCGCGTTGTGGCCGGGGGTCGACCACAGCCCTTGGGACGTCAACACGATGATCCTCGCGCTCGGTGTCTCGTTGAGCACGGTCAGCTACGTCGCCGGACGGATCGCCGTCGCCGCGTTCACGCAGAACCGGGTCAGCCCGCCGACCAGGCGGCCGTACGTGGTGGCGGGCGTTTCCCTCGTCGTCGCGATCCTGTGCCTGCTGATCGCGCTGATGGCCTGACCTACGGCTTGAGCAGCTCCGCGACCTGGGCGCGCAGAGCGGCCAGGCGGTCCGCACCCCGTGCGCGTGCCGCGTCCAGGTCGCCGGACACCGGTTCGACGACCTCCAGGTAGGCCTTCAGCTTTGGCTCCGTGCCGGACGGCCGCACGACCACCCGCACGCCCTCGGCGGTCAGCCGCACCACGTCCGCGTCGGGCAGCAGGTCCTCGAACGCGAAACCCGCGGGCGGCTCGGCGCGCAGCCGGGCCATCAGGGCGCCGATCCGGCTCAGGTCGGTGAACCGCAGCGACACCTGGTCGGTCAGGTGCAGGCCGTGGTCGACGGCGAGCTGGTCCAGCGCGTCCAGCAGCGTCCGCCCGGCCGACTTCAGCCCGGCCGCGAGGTCGCACGCGACCACGGCCGCCGAGATGCCGTCCTTGTCGTTGACGTGCTCGGGGTCGACGCAGTTGCCCAGCGCCTCCTCGTACGCGAACACCAGGCCCTCGCCCGCGCGCACCAGCCACTTGAAGCCGGTCAACGTCTCCGCGTACCGGGCGCCGTGCGCCGCCGCGATCGACTTGAGCAGCGACGAGGACACGATCGTGGTGGCCACCAACGGGTCCGGTTTGTCCACAGTGGACAGGATCAGGGAACCCAGCAGCACACCGGTCTCGTCGCCGCGCAGCATCCGCCACGACCCGTCCCGCTCCCGCACGCCCAGCGCGCACCGGTCGGCGTCCGGGTCCAGCGCGATCGCCAGGTCCGCGTCCTCCTCGGCGGCGAGCTTGAGCAGCTCGTCGGCCGCGCCCGGCTCCTCGGGGTTGGGAAACGCGACGGTCGGGAAGTCCGGGTCCGGCACGGCCTGCGACCGCACGACCCGCACGTCGGTGAACCCGGCGCGGCGCAACGCGTCCACGGCGAACTGCCCGCCGACGCCGTGCATCGGGGTCAGCGCGACCCGCAGGTCACGCGCCGTGCCGCGGGGCAGCGACGCCACCCGTTCGAGGTACTCGTCGACCTCGGCGTCCGACACCGGCAGGTAGTCCTTCGACAACGGCACCGACACGGCCGCCGGCACCGCCGCGATCGCGGCCTCGATCTCCCGGTCCGCGGGCGGCACGATCTGGCCGCCGCCCGCGAGGTAGAGCTTGTAGCCGTTGTCGGCGGGCGGGTTGTGCGAGGCGGTGATCTGGACCCCGGCGACCGCGCCGTGCTTGCGCACCAGGAACGCGAGCACCGGCGTCGGCAGCGGCCCCGGCAGCACCCGCACGGTGAACCCGGCGGCGGCCAGCACCGACGCGGCGGCCTCGGCGAACTCCTCCGACCCGTGCCGCGCGTCCCGCCCGACGAACACCGTGCCGGTGTCGCCGCGGGCGCGCAGCCAGTCGGCGAGCCCGGCCGTGGTCCGGATGACGACGGCCCGGTTCATCCCGTTCGACCCGGCCCGCACCGGCCCGCGCAGACCGGCCGTGCCGAAGGTCAACGTCCCGGCCATCCGATCGGCCAGGTCCTCCACCGCGCCCGGCTCGCCACCCATCGCCCGCGCCAGCACGCCCTGCAACTCGGCACGCGTGTCGGGCGAGGGGTCGTCGGCGATCCACCGGAACGCGGCGTCGCGCAACGCCGGGGTCAGCGTGGTCCGGGGGCCACCAGCCGTCATGCGCGCGCCACCAGCTCACGCAGCAACGTGCCCATCCGACTGGCCGCCGCCGCACCCGCCTCCAGCACTTCCTCGTGGTTGAGCGGCTCACCCGTGATGCCCGCGGCGAGGTTCGTCACCAGCGACAACCCGAACACCTCGACCCCTTCGGCGCGGGCGGCGATCGCCTCGAGCACGGTCGACATGCCGACCAGGTCCGCGCCCAGCGTGCGCAGCATCCGGATCTCGGCCGGCGTCTCGAAGTGCGGCCCCGGCAGACCCGCGTAGACGCCCTCCTCCAGCGAGGAGTCGATCTCACGGGCGATCTCGCGCAGCCGCGGCGAGTAAAGGTCCGTCAGGTCCACGAACCGCGCACCCACCAGCGGCGACGCGGCGGTGAGGTTCAGGTGGTCGCTGATCAGCACGGGCTGCCCGACGAACATGCCCTCGCGCAGGCCACCGGCGGCGTTGGTCAAGACGATGGACCGCACCCCGGCCGCCGCCGCGGTCCGCACCCCGTGGACGACCTTGGCGACACCCTTGCCCTCGTACCCGTGCGTGCGCCCGAGGAGGACCAGGACGTTCTTCTCGCCGACCGGCACCGACCGGACGGTGCCCCCGTGCCCGAAGGCGGTCGGCTTCTCGAACCCGGGCAGGTCCCCCATGGGCACCTCGGCCGCGGGCTCGCCGATGAGGTCGGCGGCAGGCCGCCACCCGGACCCGAGGACAACGGCGATGTCATGCCGAGCAACCCCGGTCCTCTCGGCGAGCACGGCGGCAGCGTGCTGCTCCAGGGCACTGTCTCCGGTGAGGTCTTCACTGATGGCGGTCACGCAGCGAGCCTAATAGCCCGCAACGCCCCCTGCCGCCACACACCCACGCCCCACCCGGCTCCCCGCCTGGCTGCCCACCCCACGCCCCACCCCACGCCCCACCCCACGCCCCGCCCGGCGGCCCCGCCCGGCGCCCTGCCTGACGCCCGGCCCGGCGCCCCGCCTGACGCCCCGCCCGGCGCCCCGCCTGACGCCCCGCCCGGCGCCCCACGCGATGGCCCACGCGGATGCGGTCTCCGGTCGCCGCAGGGGCTGCGTGGCTGGCCGCGCCAGGGCAGGCGCGGCGGGGCGGAGTGCGGCGGCGCGGGCAGGTCGGGGCTGGGTGGGGCGCGGCAGGGTAGGGCGGGCGCGGCTGGGCAGGACGCGGCGGGGCGGGACAGGGCTGGGCGCGGCGGGGGTTGGGCGCGCGGCGCGGCTGGGCTGGGTAGGGCGCGGCTGTGCGCGGCAGGGCCGGGGCTGTGCGCGAAGCGCGGCTGGGCGCGGTGGCGGCTCGGCCTGGGTGGCCTGGACGCGGCGGGGCTGGGCGCGGCGGGGCTGGGCGCGGCGGGGCTGGGCGCGGCGGGTGCGGCGGAGCGGGCTCGGCGGGGCGTGGTCTGGCGGGCGGCGTGGCATCGCGGGTGGCCGGGCGTGGCGTGGCGGATGGCCGGGCGTGGCGTGGCGGGTGTGGCTGGCGGGCGGGTGGCGGGTGTGGGTGGCGGGCGCGTGGCGGGTGTGGCTGGCGGCCGGCGTGGTGGAGTGCGGGTGTGGCGGGCGGCGGGGTGTGGGCGGCAGGGGGAGTGGCCGTGGGGCCTGCGAACGGGGCCGGGGTCCGCGCTCCTCATCTACACGGGACGCGTGAGGGGGCGGTTGGTCGCGGATCCTGTATGTCGCTCGAACGGGTGATCTTCGCCCGACCGCATCCCCGCAGGTCAGGAGCCTAGACTACCGCGAAGGTCGCCGCGATGGGTGTGAACAGCGTGTCCCGCCCCGTCTCCTCCTGCTCCGTCGGGAACACCACCTCCACCACCCACAGGTCCGTCCCCCGCGGCAGGACCCGTGAGTACCGCGACCGGCGCAGCGGCTCCTCCCTCCCGTCCGCCACCGAAGACCGCTCCACCGTCCGGTAGCTGAACTGCACCGCCCGCTCCGGCCCGCCCACCGGCAAGCCCTCCGCCGACTCGACCACCTCGCCGAAGTACATGTCCTCCGCCCACCGCGACCGCACGAAGCCCAGGTAGTCCTTGATCGTCCGCCGCGGGTAGTAGTCCGGGAACCGCTGGACGGTCACCTCGTACACCCCGGTCGGCGCGACCAGGTGCACGACGGTGCTCGGCACCAAACCCTTGTTCGTCCGCTGCTCCAGGAAGCTCGTCCAGTCCGCCCCGACCTCGATGCTGAACTGCGCCCCCTGTTCGCCCTTCGCCGTCGCCGCCGACGCGGTCGTCGGGCGCAGGGACACCGTGGACGAGATCGCGGGCAGCGAAGGGCCGGTCACCTGGGGCGGTGGCAGCAGTGGTGCGCCGGCGAGGGTTCGGGTGATGGCGAAGCCCGCGCTCGCGCCGATGGTGAACAGGACCACCGCGAACACCGCCACCACCCAGAACGGTGAACGCCTTGGCGGCAGGGTGTGGGTGAACGGCAGGGGACCGGGGTCGGCGGCCAGCGGGGTGTCGGCCGGGACCGCCTGCCGCACCACCGGGGGACGGCTGATCGGCACCACCGGCGGGCGACTGATCGGCACCACCGGGCGGGTGTCGTCGGTGTCGGGGAAGACCTCCGTGCCGGGTTCGGGCAGCAGCGGTCGGACGACGCGGCGGACTTCGGACAGGGGCATCCGGGCCGCCGGGTCCTTGGTCATCAGGCCCGCGACCACCGGGGCCAACTCGCCGCACACCGACGCCGACGGGACCTCCCCGTGCACGACCTGGTTGATGGTCTGCAACACGTTCGCGCCCTCGTACGGCTGCTGACCGGTCATCGCGGCGAAAAGGGTCGCCCCCAGCGACCACTGGTCCGCCGCCGGCGACACGGCACCGCCCGCCGCCACCTCGGGCGCGATGAACGCGGGCGTGCCCAACGTGATGCCCCGGCTGGTCAGGGTCGCTTCGGCGACGTTGCGCGCGATCCCGAAGTCGGTCAGCTTGACCCGCCCGTCGTCGGCCACCAGCACGTTGCCGGGTTTCACGTCCCGGTGCGTGATCCCCGCCCGGTGCGCGGCCTCCAGAGCGGCGGCGACGGCGTCCGCCACCACCGCTCCCTGGGGAGCAGAAAGAGGGCCGCGCCGGCGCACCACGTCCGCCAGCGACTCCGAGGGCACCAGTTCCATCACCACGTACGGGTCCCCGTCGACCTGCTGGACGTCGTACATGGTCACCACGTTCGGGTGGGTGAGCTGGGCGACCGAGCGCGCCTCCCGCAGCGTGCGTTCCCGAAGCAACTCCGCCTCGGTGTCGGGAGTGCCCGGCGGCACCAGGACCTCCTTCACCGCCACGTCCCGGCGCAGCACCTCGTCGTGCGCGGCCCACACGGTTCCCATGGAGCCTCGGCCGAGGACGTGGTGCAGCCGGTAGCGGCCGGCGATCAGGCGCTCGGTTTCCACGAGGCTCATTGTTCACCGCGCGAGACAGGCTCAAGGACGCACTGGTAGACACGACTGCACCGATCACGGCGGTGAACCTCACATAGCCGCCGCACTACTGCTGAGTAACACTGCGGAGCATGATGGAGCCGACTGGCGAACTGGCGCTGGCCGCCGAATTCCCTGCCCCGGACCGGGAGCAGTGGCTGGAACTGGTCCAGGGCGTGCTCCGCAAGTCGGGTGCGGAGTTCGAGTCCCTGGTGACCACGACCTACGACGGCATCCGCCTCCAACCCCTCTACACCGCCGACGACACCGCTCCCGCCGCCGGCTTCCCCGGCCTGGCCCCGTTCACCCGGGGCGGCAAGCCGCAGGGCGCGGTCGAGGGCTGGGACGTCCGGCAGCTGCACCGGGTCGCCGACCGCAACGCGGTCATGGCCGACTTGGAGAACGGCGTCACGTCCCTCTGGCTGAAGACACCCAAGGACAAGCTCGACGACGTCCTCGCCGAGGTCTACCTCGACCTCGCCCCGGTCGTCGTGGACGGTGGCGTCGACTTCCGCGCCACCGGCCTGGAGATGCTGCGCATCTGGGACCAGCGCCCGGTGCTCGCGAGCCAGGTCCGGGGCAACGTCGGCGCGGACCCGATCGGCGTCCAGGCGCGGACCGGTCAGCAGGCCGACTTCGCCGCTCTCAAGGACCTGGTCGAGAAGGCCAAGGACTTCCCCGACCTGCGGGTGGTCGTCGTGGACGGCCTGCCGTTCCACGAGGCCGGCGGTTCGGACGCGCAGGAGCTGGGCGCCTCGCTCGCCGCGGGCGTCGCCTACCTCCGAAACCTCACCGACCTCGGCCTGTCGCCCCAGGACGCCGTGCGGCTGCTGGAGTTCCGGTACGCGGCGACCGCCGACCAGTTCCTCACCATCGCGAAGTTCCGGGCCGCGCGCCGGCTGTGGGCGCGGGTCACGGAGGTCGCCGGCGCGCCGAGTCCGCAGCTCCAGCACGCGGTCACCTCGCCCGCGATGATGACCCGCCGCGACCCGTGGGTGAACATGCTGCGCACCACGGTCGCCGCGTTCGGCGCGGGCGTGGGCGGCGCGGACTCGGTGACCGTCCTGCCGTTCGACCACGCCATCGGCCTGCCCGACGACTTCGCCCGCCGCATCGCCCGCAACACCCAGTCGCTGCTGCTGGAGGAGTCGCGGGTGGCGGGCGTGATCGACCCGGCGGGCGGCTCCTGGTACGTGGAGAAGCTCACCGACGACCTGGCGCACGCGGCCTGGGCGTGGTTCCGGGAGATCGAGGCCGCGGGCGGGCTGCCCAACGCGTTCCCGCTGGTCACCGACAAGATCGCGGAGACCTGGGCGCGGCGGTCCGAGAACCTGGCCGACCGCACGGACGCCATCACCGGCGTCAGCGAGTTCCCGAACCTCACCGAGCAGCCCGTCCAGCGCGAGAAGGCCCCGGAGGAGCCGTCCGGCGGCCTCCCGCGCATCCGGTACGCGCAGGCGTACGAAGCGTTGCGGGACGCCGCCGACGCCGCGCCGGAACGGCCGAAGGTCTTCCTGGCCACGCTCGGACCGGTCGCCGCGCACACCGCGCGGGCCACGTTCGCCGCGAACCTCTTCCAGGCGGGCGGCATCGAGACCCCGGCGGCCGGCGCGACCAAGACCGTCGAGGACGTCGTGGAGGCCTTCCGAGGGTCGGGAGCCCGGATCGCCTGCCTCGCGGGCAGCGAGTCCAGCTACGCCGAGCTCGCCGCCCCCGTCGCGGACGCCCTGCGCGAAGCGGGTGCCGAACGGGTACTCCTGGCGGGCAAGAAGTCCGACGCCACGATCGACGAGTACGTCTACACCGGTTGTCCGGCGCTGCGGGTGCTGGAGCACACCTTCGAGTTCCTCGGAGTACAGCGATGATCCCGAACTTCGCCGACGTCGAGCTGGGCGAGCCCACCGCGGCCACCGCCGAGCAGTGGCAGGAGGCGCTGCACCAGACCACCGGCAAGGGACCGGACGCGTTGGTGTGGGAGACGCCGGAGGGCATCGGCGTCAAGCCCGTCTACACCGCCGCCGACACCGAGGGCCTGGACTTCCTGCGCACCTACCCGGGCATCGCGCCCTTCCTGCGCGGCCCGTACCCGACGATGTACGTCAACCAGCCGTGGACGATCCGCCAGTACGCGGGCTTCTCCACGGCCGAGGAGTCCAACGCCTTCTACCGCCGCAACCTCGCGGCCGGCCAGAAGGGCCTGTCGGTCGCGTTCGACCTGGCCACCCACCGCGGCTACGACTCCGACCACCCGCGCGTGGCCGGTGACGTGGGCATGGCGGGCGTGGCCATCGACTCGATCTACGACATGCGCCAGCTCTTCGACGGCATCCCGCTGGACAAGATGTCGGTGTCCATGACGATGAACGGCGCGGTGCTGCCCGTGCTCGCGCTCTACGTCGTGGCGGCGGAGGAGCAGGGGGTGACGCCGGACCAGCTCGCGGGGACCATCCAGAACGACATCCTCAAGGAGTTCATGGTCCGCAACACCTACATCTACCCGCCGCAGCCGTCGATGCGGATCATCTCGGACATCTTCGCGTTCACCTCGCGGAACATGCCGAAGTTCAACTCGATCTCCATCTCCGGCTACCACATGCAGGAGGCCGGCGCGACGGCCGACCTGGAGCTGGCCTACACGCTCGCCGACGGCGTGGAGTACCTGCGGGCGGGCCGGGACGCGGGCCTGGACATCGACGCGTTCGCCCCGCGCCTGTCGTTCTTCTGGGCCATCGGCATGAACTTCTTCATGGAAGTGGCCAAGATGAGGGCCGCTCGCCTGCTGTGGGCGAAGCTGGTCAAGGGTTTCGACCCGAAGTCGCCCAAGTCGCTGAGCCTGCGCACGCACTGCCAGACCTCCGGCTGGTCGCTGACCGCGCAGGACGTGTTCAACAACGTGGCCCGCACGTGCGTGGAGGCGATGGCCGCCACCCAGGGCCACACCCAGTCCCTGCACACCAACGCGCTGGACGAGGCGCTGGCCCTGCCCACGGACTTCTCCGCGCGCATCGCCCGCAACACCCAGCTGCTGCTCCAGCAGGAGTCCGGCACCACCCGCGTGATCGACCCGTGGGGCGGCAGCGCGTTCGTCGAGCGCCTGACCCACGACCTCGCGCACCGCGCGTGGGCGCACATCACCGAGGTCGAGGCGGCCGGCGGCATGGCGCAGGCCATCGACGCGGGCATCCCGAAGCTGCGCATCGAGGAGGCCGCGGCCCGCACGCAGGCCCGCATCGACTCGGGCCGGCAGCCGGTGATCGGCGTGAACAAGTACCAGGTGGAGTTCGACGAGCAGATCGAGGTGCTCAAGGTCGACAACGCGGGCGTGCGCGCCCAGCAGCTCGCGAAGCTCCAGCGCCTGCGCGAAGAACGCGACCAGTCCGCTGTGGACAGTGCGCTCAACGCGCTCACCAACGCGGCGGGCGCGGACGGCAACCTGCTGGAGCTGGCCATCGACGCGGCCCGCGCCAAGGCCACCGTGGGCGAGATCTCCGAGGCCCTGGGCAAGGTGTGGGGCCGGCACTCGGCGCAGATCCGCACCATCACCGGCGTCTACCGCGAGGAGGTCGGTTCGGTGTCGAACGTGGACGCCACCCGGCGGGTGGTCGAGGAGTTCGCGGAGGCGGAGGGCCGCCGCCCGCGCATCCTGGTCGCCAAGATGGGCCAGGACGGGCACGACCGCGGCCAGAAGGTCATCGCGACCGCGTTCGCCGACCTCGGCTTCGACGTGGACGTCGGCCCGCTGTTCCAGACGCCGGACGAGGTCGCCCGCCAGGCCGTCGAGGCGGACGTGCACATCGTCGGCGTGTCCTCGCTGGCCGCCGGGCACCTCACGCTGGTGCCCGCGCTGCGCGCGGCGCTGGCCGAGCTGGGCCGCGAGGACATCATGATCGTGGTCGGCGGCGTCATCCCGCCGCAGGACTTCGACGAGCTGCGCGCGGCGGGCGCGGCGGCGATCTTCCCGCCCGGCACGGTCATCGCCGACGCCGCGGGCGACCTGCTGGAGAAGCTGTCGGCGCAGCTCGGGCATGCCTAGGCCGCTCGACGTCGGCGAGTACGCGAAGGGCGTGCTCGCCGGCGACCGCGGCACGCTGGCCCGCGCCATCACGCTGGTCGAGTCCACCCGCGCCGACCACCGGCGGCTCGCGCAGGAGCTGCTGGTGGAGCTGCTGCCGTCCTCCGGCGGGGCCCACCGGATCGGCATCACCGGCGTGCCCGGCGTGGGCAAGTCGACGTTCATCGACGCGTTCGGCTCGATGCTGACCGAGCAGGGCCACCGGGTGGCGGTGCTGGCCGTGGACCCGTCGTCCACCCGCACCGGCGGGTCGATCCTGGGCGACAAGACCCGCATGGCGCGGCTGGCGGTGGACCCGAACGCGTTCATCCGGCCGTCGCCGACGTCCGGGACGCTGGGCGGGGTGGCCAAGGCGACCCGCGAGACGATCGTGCTGGTCGAGGCGGCCGGGTTCGACGTGGTGTTGGTGGAGACCGTCGGCGTCGGCCAGTCCGAGGTGGCCGTGGCCAACATGACCGACTGCTCGCTGTTCCTGACCCTCGCGCGCACCGGCGACCAGCTCCAGGGCATCAAGAAGGGCGTGCTGGAGCTGGCCGACGTGATCGCGGTGAACAAGGCGGACGGGCCGTTCGAGCAGGACGCCCGCAAGGCGGCCCGCGAGCTGGCGGGCGCGCTGCGGCTGCTGCGCGCGCCGGACGCCGTGTGGAACCCGCCCGTGCTGACGTGCAGCGGGCTCACCGGCGCCGGGCTGGACACCGTGTGGCAGCAGGTCGTCGCGCACCAGACCGCCCTGCGGGACGCCGGAGAGCTGGCCGAGCGGCGGCGGCGTCAGCAGGTCGAGTGGACCTGGGCCATGGTCAACGACCAGCTGCTGACCTCGCTGCGCACGAACCCGGCGGTGAAAGCGCTGGTCCCGGAGCTGGAGCGGCAGGTGCGCGAGGGCGAGCTGACGGCCACGCTGGCAGCCGAACGCATCCTCGACGCCTTCACCGGCCGTGACACGGGCACCGGTTTGGACGACCACTGATCGAGGTACTCATCGGCTAGTCTTGGTGACCATGTGGCGAACTGTGCTCGCGGTGTGCCTCTTCGTGCTGGCCGGAGCGTTCACCGTGACGGGAGTGGCGAACGCCACAGACCACGCGCACGTCGCCGCCGTCCAGCAGACGGACACCGTCTCACCTGGGCCGGACATCAACGCGCCGCAGCAACCCGACACCGGCGTGAACCCCGAGACCCGCAAGAAGTTGTGGATCGGTGGTATCGCGCTGGTGCTGTTCGCCCTCGTTTATTGGCGTAACAAGAAGCGGTGGGACAAGTGGCGGAAGGCCAAGAAGGGCTGACCGCACGGGGGCGGGGAGCCCGGGAGGGCTGAACCGCTCGTCGCCCGCCGCGTCGAACGAGGGCCGCACGTGGGGGTCGCGGTCCGGTCGCGGGCCGCTGGGGCGTCGCTGTATCCCACTGAGTGGGAGCAGCAGGTCGTTATATGGTCTCCTGCTGTAGGAGCGCCTGCTCGGTCTTGATCGGTCTGACCGAAACTCGCGCACCGCTTGGCGCAGCCGCGCGACCGGCCGGCGTTGATCAACGTCGTCGGCGCACGGGCCGTCGAACCGTGATGCAGGATGGACGCAAATGGGTACCGACTTCGAGGTGAGAACGCGCTCGGCCGTCGAGCGGTACTCGAATGCGCTGGTAGAGCTCTCGCACAGCATCCACGCGGAGCCCGAGTTGGCCTTCGCCGAGCACCGCAGCGCCGCCAAGGTGGCCGACCTGCTCGCCGCCGAGGGCTTCGAGGTCGAGCGTGGCGTGGCCGAGCTGGAGACCGCGTTCACGGCCTCGTTCGGCTCCGGGGACCTCGTCCTGGGCCTGTGCGCGGAGTACGACGCGCTGCCCGAGGTCGGACATGCTTGCGGACACAACGTCATCGCCGCCGCGTCCACCGGCGCCGCGCTGGCCCTGCGGGACGTGGCCGACGAGCTGGGCCTGACCGTCCGCGTGATCGGCACGCCCGCCGAGGAGGTCGGCGGCGGCAAGGTCCTCATGCTGGAACGCGGGGTGTTCGACGACGTGTCGTTGTCGATGATGGTCCACCCCGCGCCCTACGAGGCCATCGCCGCGCGCTCGCTGGCCATCACCGACGTCGAGGTCCACTACACCGGCCGCCCGTCGCACGCCGCCGCAGCGCCCCACCTGGGCGTCAACGCCGCCGACGCGATCACCGTCGCGCAGGTCGCCATCGGCCTGGCCCGGCAGCACCTGGAGCCCGGTCAGATGGTCAGCGGCATCGTCACCCGCGGCGGCACCGTCCCCAACGTCGTCCCGGACCGCACGTCGGCGATGTTCGACCTGCGCGCCGAGGACATGGAGTCCCTGCACCGCCTGGAGGACCGCATCAACCGGTGCTTCGAGGCGGGCGCCCTGGCCACCGGCTGCACGCACGAGGTCGTGAAGGTCTCGCCCGTGTACGCCGAGCTCACCCCCGACCCCTGGCTGGCCGACGCCTACCGGCGCGCGGTCACCTCACTGGGCCGCACCCCGCTGAGCGCGGAAGAGGAACGCGGCCACAAGATCGGCAGCACCGACATGGGCAACATCACCCGTGCGCTGCCCGCCATCCACCCGACCATCGCCATCGACTGCGGAGACGCGGTGAACCACCAAATCGAGTTCGCGACCGCCTGTGCCTCGGCTTCGGCCGACCGAGCCGTGCTCGACGGGGCACTCGCCCTGGCCTGGACAACAATCGCCGCCGCGTCCGACGACGCGCAGCGTGCCCGGCTCGTGGGTGGTGCGGCATGACGGTCCTCGACTCGCGCGTGCCGGGCCCGTCGGGTCCCTCCGGGTCATCGGGTTCAGCTGGTTCGTCGGGCGAGGAGGGCTCCGAGGTGCTGTTGACGGAACGCGGGGTCAGCATTGCCCCTGTGGAAGATCCGGGAGCGGGGCGCGGCCCCTCGTGGCTGGACGACTGGCTGAGCGCCAACGCGTCCGAGGTGGTGGCCTGGCGCCGCCACATCCACGCCCACCCGGAGCTGTCCCGCAAGGAGTTCGCGACGACCGAGCTGATCGCGGACGTCCTGCGCTCGGCCGGCCTCAAGCCCCGCGTCCTGCCCGGCGGCACCGGCCTGGTCTGCGACGTCGGCAGCGGCCCGCGTTGCGTGGCCCTGCGCGCCGACATCGACGCCCTGCCGGTCAAGGAGAACACCGGAGCGCCCTACGCGTCCACAGTGGACGGTGTGGCGCACGCCTGCGGCCACGACGCCCACACCACGATCCTGCTGGGCGCGGCCCTGGCCCTGGCTTCGGCCACGGAACTGCCCGGTCGCGTGCGGCTGGTGTTCCAGCCGGCGGAGGAGGTCATGCCCGGCGGGGCGCTGGACGTCCTCGCGGCGGGCGGCCTGGACGGCGTGGAGCGCATCTTCGGGCTGCACTGCGACCCGAGGCTCCCGGTGGGCCGGATCGGCACCCGGATCGGCGCCATCACGTCGGCCAGCGACCTGCTGGAACTGCGCCTGACGTCCCCCGGCGGCCACACCTCGCGCCCCCACCTGACCGCCGACCTGGTGCACGCGCTGGGCACGGTCATCACGGGCCTGCCCACCCTGCTGTCCCGTCGGGTCGACCCGCGCTCGGGGACGGTGCTCGTGTGGGGCGCGGTGCACGCCGGCGAGGCCGCCAACGCGGTCCCCCAGGACGGCGTCCTGCGGGGCACGCTGCGCACGGGCGACCGCGACATCTGGGCCGAGCTGGAGCCGCTGATCAAGGAGCTGACCGGCGCTCTGCTGGCTCCCACGGGTGTGGGCTTCGACCTCCACCACCGCCGGGGCGTCCCCCCGGTGGTGAACGACCGGGAGTCGACCATGCTGCTGCGGGCCGGCATCGAGGCCGCGCTGGGCGAGGACGCGCTGGCGGGGACCGAGCAGTCGTCGGGCGGCGAGGACTTCGGGTGGTACCTGGAGCACGTGCCCGGCTCGTTCGCGCGGCTGGGCGTGTGGAACGGCGTGGAGAAGCAGCGCGACCTGCACCAGCCGGGGTTCGACCTGGACGAACGCGCGCTGCTGGTCGGCGTCCGCGTCATGGTCCACGCGGCCCTGGCGTCCCTGGCCTGACGAGCACCGCACCGCCGCTCGGAGCCGGGAGTGCGGCTCCGCCGGCGGGCGGTGGCTGGGTGTGAGCGGGTCAGCCGACCGGTTCGTGTGCGTGGGTCAGCCGACCGGTTCGTGTGGGCGGGTCAGCTGACCGGTTCGGTGATCTTCGGGCGCGCCTCGGGGGCCGCCGACCGGACCGCGTCGGCGGCCTGGTCGTTCGGCTCGGTCTGCGAAGCGCGTTCCGCCGCCACCCGGGCCGTGTAGATCTCGACCTCGCGGGCCACCTGGGCGTCGTCCCACCCGTGCACCCGGGCCATCAGGCGGGCCACCACCTCCGCGCAGTCCACGCCCCGGTGCGGGTACTCGATGGAGATGCGGGTCCGGCGCGTCAGCACGTCCTCCAGGTGCAGCGCGCCCTCGTGCGAGGCCGCGTACACGACTTCCACCTGCAGGTAGTCCGGCGCGTGGGGCACGGGCTTGAGCAGTTCCGGGTCCGACGCCGCCAGCACCTCGTGCACCAGCGACCCGTACCGGTCCAGCAGGTGCCTCACCCGATAGGGGTGCAAGCCGTACCGGTGGGCGAGCTGGTCGGCCTGGTTGACCAGCGCGTGGTAGCCGTCCGCCCCGACCAGCGGCACCTTGTCGGTGATCGACGGTTGCAACCGCCCCGGTAGGTCGACGGACGCGGCGTCCACGGCGTCCGCGCCCATCACCCGGTACGTCGTGTACTTGCCGCCGGCGATGGCGACCAGGCCCGGCGCGACGCGCGCCACGGCGTGCTCGCGGGACAGCTTGGAAGTCGACTCGCTCTCGCCGGCCAGCAACGGGCGCAGGCCCGCGTAGACGCCCTCGATGTCGTCGTGGGTCAACGGGGTGGCGAGCACCGAGTTGACGTGGTCGAGGATGTAGTCGATGTCGTTCTTGGTCGCCGCCGGGTGGGCCAGGTCGAGGTTCCAGTCCGTGTCGGTCGTGCCCACGATCCAGTGGTTGCGCCACGGGATGACGAACAGGACCGACTTCTCCGTCCGCAGGATCAGGCCCGACTCGGACACGATCCGGTCCCTCGGCACGACGATGTGCACGCCCTTGGACGCCCGCACCCGGAACCGCCCGCGCGACCCGGACAGCCGTTGCAGCTCGTCGGTCCACACGCCGGTCGCGTTGATCACCGCGTGGGCGCGCACGTCGGTCTCCCGCCCGTCCTCGACGTCGCGCACGCGGACGCCCGACACCCGGTCCGCCTCCCGCAGGAAGCCCACGACCTGCGTGGACGTCCGCACGACGGCCCCGTAGTGCGCGGCGGTCCGGCCGACCATCATGGTGTGGCGGGCGTCGTCGGCCTGGGCGTCGTAGTACCGGATGCCGCCGATCAGGGCGTCGGGCTTGAGCGCGGGCACCATCCGCAGCGCCCCGGCCCTGGTCAGGTGCTTCTGGCCGGGCACGGACCGCGCACCGCCCATGGTGTCGTAGAGCATCAGCCCGGCCGCCGTGTACGGGCGCTCCCACACGCGGTGCGACAGCGGGTACAGGAAGCTGACCGGTTTGACCAGGTGCGGCGCGATGCGGGTGAGCATCAGTTCGCGTTCCCGCAGCGCCTCGCGGACCAGCCCGAACTCGAGTTGTTCCAGGTAGCGCAGGCCGCCGTGGAACAGCTTGGAGGACCGGCTGGACGTCCCGGACGCCAGGTCCCGCGCCTCCACCAGCGCCACCCGCAGCCCGCGCGTCGCCGCGTCCAGGGCCGACCCGACGCCGACCACGCCGCCGCCGATGACCACCAGGTCGAAGGTCTCCGCACCCAGCCGTTCCCAGGCCGTCTCGCGCTCCCGGGGACCCAGGCGACCAGGGGTGGAGGGCTCGGCGGGCGTCTCGCGCGTGGCCACTGTGCAACGCCTCCCTGATACTGACGGCTGGTCGGGACCAAGGACTTGACTTGACCACGTTACCCGCCGGTACGCCACCGTAGACAACTGATCAGCAAGCGAACTAGCGTCAACGAACATCGTGGGTGGGCAGCGCCGCCGGACCCGGACACGAGCGCTGTCCCCTGCCAACGCAAGGAGGTCGGCGGATGAGCAATGGCTCGATCTTCGTCTGGGAGACCCTCGGCACCGCGATCCTGATCCTGCTCGGCGCGGGTGTCGTCGCCAACGTTGTCCTGAAGAACTCGCTGGGCAACGGCGGCGGCTGGCTCCTGATCAACTTCGGCTGGGGTTTCGCGGTCTTCGCGGGCGCCAGCGTGGCCGCGCCCAGCGGCGCGCACCTCAACCCGGCCGTCACCCTCGGACTGGCCATCTCGGACAAGGTCGAGTGGTCCAAGGTGCCCGTCTACTTCGCGGGGGAGATGGTCGGCGCGTTCCTCGGCGCGGTGCTCGCCTGGGCCGCGTACAAGGCCCAGTTCGACACGCACGACGACCTGCCCAACACGCGCGGCATCTTCTGCACCGGCCCGACCGTCCCGACGATCCCGTGGAACCTCGTCACGGAGATCATCGGCACGTTCGTGCTGGTCATCTGGATCCTGCTGAGCCCCGGCGCGAAGGAGGCGGAGGGCGGCATCCCCCAGTTCGGCAACTCCGCGCTGGGCTACGCGGCCGTCGCGTTCGTCGTCATCGGTATCGGCAACTCGCTCGGCGGCCCCACCGGGTACGCCATCAACCCCGCCCGCGACCTCGGTCCCCGCATCGCCTACGCGATCCTGCCCATCCGCGACAAGGGCAGCGCCGAGTGGGGCTACTCCTGGATCCCCGTCGTCGGCCCGCTGGTCGGCGGCGCCCTCGCGGCGCTGCTGTACCTCGCCCTGCCGGTCTGACCCGCCCCCGAAAGGACCCTGACGCATGACCAAGTACGTGGCAGCGATCGACCAGGGCACGACGTCGACCCGCTGCATGGTCTTCGACCACTCGGGCCGGGTGGTCTCGGTCGACCAGAAGGAGCACGAGCAGATCTTCCCCAAGGCCGGGTGGGTCGAGCACAACCCCGAAGAGGTGTGGACCAACACCCGGCAGGTCGCCGCCGGCGCGCTCGCCAAGGCCGACCTCACCGCCGCCGACATCGCCGCCGTCGGCATCACCAACCAGCGCGAGACGGCCGTCGTGTGGGACCGCACCACCGGCAAGCCCGTCTACAACGCGATCGTCTGGCAGGACACCCGCACCGACAAGATCTGCCAGGACCTGGCCGGGTTGGGCGGCGGCCAGGAGCGCTACCGCGACAAGACCGGCCTGCCGCTGGCCACCTACTTCTCCGGCCCCAAGATCCGCTGGATCCTGGACAACGTCGAGGGCGCCCGCGAGAAGGCCGAGGCCGGGGACCTGCTGTTCGGCAACATGGACACCTGGGTCCTGTGGAACATGACCGGCGGCGTCGAGGGCGGCGTGCACGTCACCGACCCGACCAACGCCTCCCGCACCCTGCTCATGGACCTCGACACGCTGAGCTGGGACGAGGGCATCGCCGCCGACATGGGCATCCCGCTGTCCATGCTGCCGGAGATCCGGTCGTCGTCGGAGACCTACGGCCAGGTCCGGGAACGCGGCGCGCTCGCCGGCGTGCCGATCTCGGGCATCCTCGGCGACCAGCAGGCGGCCACGTTCGGGCAGGCGTGCCTGTCGCCCGGCGAGGCCAAGAACACCTACGGCACCGGCAACTTCGTGCTGCTCAACACCGGCACCGACAAGGTGATGAGCGAGAACGGCCTGCTCACCACGGTCTGCTACAAGATCGGCGACTCCGCGCCGGTCTACGCGCTGGAGGGCTCCATCGCGGTGACGGGGTCGCTCGTGCAGTGGCTGCGCGACAACCTCGGCATGATCGGCACGGCCGCCGAGATCGAGGAGCACGCGCGGACGGTCGAGGACAACGGCGGCGCGTACTTCGTGCCCGCGTTCTCCGGCCTGTTCGCGCCGTACTGGCGGTCGGACGCGCGCGGCGCGATCGTCGGCCTGACGCGGTTCGTCAACAAGGGCCACCTCGCGCGGGCGGTGCTGGAGGCGACCGCGTTCCAGACCCGCGAGGTGATCGACGCGATGAACGCCGACTCCGGGGTGGCGCTGACGTCGCTGAAGGTCGACGGAGGCATGGTGGTCAACGAGCTGCTCATGCAGTTCCAGGCCGACATCCTGGGCGTGCCGGTGATCCGGCCGGTGGTCGCGGAGACCACGGCGTTGGGCGCGGCGTACGCGGCCGGGCTCGCGGTCGGGTTCTGGGCGTCGGAGGACGACATCCGCCAGAACTGGGCGCAGGACAAGCAGTGGGACCCGGCGCTGGACGAGGAGACCCGGGAGCGCCAGTACCACTTCTGGAAGAAGGCGGTGACCCGGACGTTCGACTGGGTCGAGTGAGGTTGTGTTGGACGCTCGCGCAGTTTTCGGGCTTGGTTTTGCTTTTGCGCGAGCGTCCAACACTTCCTATGCGGTACCGAGGTCTTGTGCGGAGCCGAGGTCGTGTGCGGTGCCGCCCCCGCCGGTCTCCGGTGCGCCCTTGGGCTTCTTGATCGGCGGCTGGGTCTGCGGAGGGTCGTTGGTCGGCGGGTCGGCCGCGGGCGGCTGCCCGAGGACGGTGAAGGACACCGCGAACGGGCCGTCCCGGCAGGTCATCACGGCCTGGTAGGTGCCCGGCGTGGACACGACCGTGGTCTTGCCACCCAGCTCGGAGACGTTGCCGGCCTCGGTCTGGAGCTCCAGCGGCGCGACGAAACCGGGCGAGGTGATGGTGGTGCCGGTGCAGTCGTTGTCGACCGGCATCGTGCCGGTGATCTCAGCGCCGGGCTGGAGTTCCAGCGGGAACAGGCTGAACGCCCGCAACGGCTTGGGCTCCAGGATGGTGAAGGTGACCTCGGCGAAGTCCGGCTTCTGGAGGCAGCGGACGGTCGCGGTGTAGGTGCCCGGCGTGGTGATGACCCGGGTGTTGCCCCGCGCTTCACCCTGGGCGGTCGGGCCGCCGGGGTACTTGCCCCACTCGATCGGGGCGACGAACCCGGGGGACGTCACGGGGCCGAACCCGGTGGCGTTGCACGAGGGCGCGGCGGTGCTGGCGGTGATCACGCCGCCCGGTTCCACCTCGAGCGGTGTCAACCTGAAGTCGATGCCCGGAAACCCCTGCTCGGCGGCGGCGATGGGCGTGGTGGGTGTGGCAGTCAGCAGTAGGGCGGCCACGAGGGCCGTCACACGTCTCATCCGAGTCCCCCTCAGATCATCTTCGCGTACACGATCACGTTGTCCTGGTAGCTGCGCGCGGACCGGTCGAACACACCCCCGCAGGTGATCAGGCGCAGCACGGGGTCGGGCGTGTCCCCGTAGACCGCGTCCGTGGGGAAGCGCTCCTTGGA
Source organism: Saccharothrix variisporea (assembly GCF_003634995.1). Lineage (GTDB taxonomy): Bacteria > Actinomycetota > Actinomycetes > Mycobacteriales > Pseudonocardiaceae > Actinosynnema > Actinosynnema variisporeum. Next base: position 6,117,149 of record NZ_RBXR01000001.1, read on the forward strand.
AACCTGGTCGACCCGCACGACGGCGAACCGGACGGTAGAGCCGTCGGCGCGGGCCACGTCGATGCCGTCGCCGGGCACCAGCTCCTTCAGGCGGTGGAAGATGCCCGGCTGGGAGTTGCCGTCGACGTGACCCAGGATGATGGCGGGACCGGGCTCACCAGGCGCCCGCGCGTGCACGTACCACCCGGCTTGCATCGGCTGCTCGACCGGCGGCACCTGGACGGTCTCGTCCGGGTTGAGACCCAGCGGGACCAGCGAGGACCGCGCCCCGATCTTCGGGATCACGACCTCGGTGGGGTCGATCCGAACCGCCCGCGCCGCAGGAGCCGGTGTCGTCGTGCCCGCCGATGCGGTGGTGGCCGTCGGCGTCGTCGGCGGCGTCGGCTCGGTGGGCGTCGAGCACGCGGCGAGCGCGAGCGCCACCCCGAGGAGGACGCCCGCGCTGAGTCTCGCCATGCCCGCCAGAATCCGCCCAGATGCGGTCTCGCGGTGGTGAACGGGCAACCACCACCTGATCGGACTAGCGTGAACCCCGCAGTCCGCCTGCTTTGCCGGGTGGCAGTCGCCTGCTTTACCGGGTGGCAGTCCACCTGCTTTGCCGGGTGGCAGTCCACCGGAGAGGACACAACCCAACTTGGGCTTCTTGCTTTTGTCATCTCCGTATGGCCTGCCCGAAGGGCTACCACAGATTTCCCCGGGTGCAGCCGAAAGTTTTTGCGAGGAACGAGCAAAAAGTTTTAGCGGCACCCGGGGAAATCTGTGGTAGGCTCCGCCAGGCCATACGGAGATGGCAAAAGCAAGAAGCCCCCGCCGTTGCAGTTGAGTCATCTTTGGTGGCCTGCCCGCCGGCGAGGCGCTTTTCGCTTTTCGCTTTTTAAGAGCTTTGAACGAAACGCTTCGCTCTCAAGCCGAACGCGCTTCGCGCTGGTACGCGCGAAGCGCTCGAAAGATGAAAAGCGGCGCTCGCCGCGCGGCAGGCCGCCAGCGGGGGGTGAAGGGCGTCGGTTCCCCACCGCATGACCTGGCGGAGCCAACCACATTTTGGGCCGGGTGCCGCTAAAACTTTTTGCTCGTTCCTCGCAAAAACTTTCGGCTGCACCCGGCCCAAAATGTGGTAGCCCTTCGGGCAGGCCATACGGCGGGGGAACCGAGGCCCTCCACCTGTGGTTGGGACCACTGCACAAAACCGCGCTGCGCGCGCCGAAAAGCACGCGTTGCGCGTGAAAGCGCCGCGCAGCGAAGGCTGCGCGGCGGTGGGAGTCAGAAGTGGGCCGGGTCAGTCCAGGTCGTCGTGGCGCATGAGCTGGCGGCCGGCCTCGGTGATCGAGCCGGTCAGGGACGGGTAGACCGAGAAGGTGGTCGCCAGGTCCTCGACGGTCAGTTGGTTCTGCACGGCCAGGGCGATCGGCAGGATGAGTTCGCTCGCGTTCGGGGCCACCACCACGCCGCCGATGACGACGCCGGTCGCCGGGCGGCAGAAGAGCTTCACGAAGCCCCGGCGCAGGCCTTCCATCTTGGCGCGGGGGTTGGTGGCCAGGGGCAGCATGATCGTCCGGGCCGGGACCTCGCCCGAGTCGATGGCCTGCTGGCTGATGCCGACCGACGCGATCTCCGGGTTGGTGAAGACGTTCGCCGCGACCGTCTTGAGCTTGATCGGGCTCACGCCCTCGCCCAGCGCGTGCCACATGGCGATCCGGCCCTGCATGGCCGCCACCGACGCCAGCAGCAGCACGCCGGTGCAGTCGCCAGCTGCGTAGACGCCGGGGACGTTGGTGCGGGACACCCGGTCGACCGGGATGTAGCCGCCGCGACCGAGTTCGATGCCGATCTTGTCCAGGCCGATGTCGGTCGTGTTGGGCACCGAGCCGACGGTCATCAGAGCGTGACTGGCCTCGATCGTGCGACCGTCTTCCAGGTGAATCAGGACCTGGTCGCCGACGTTCTCGACGCGGTCGGCGCGGGCGTGCTTGACGACGGCTGTGCCGCGTTCGGCGAAGACGTCCTCCAGGACCACGGCCGCGTCGGCGTCCTCGTGCGGGAGCACGCGGTCCCGGCTGGAGACCATGGTCACCTTCACGCCCAGCTCGGTGTAGGCCGAGGCGAACTCCACGCCGGTCACGCCGGAGCCGATGACCGCGAGGTGCTCGGGGAGTTCCGGCAGGTCGTAGATCTGGCGCCAGGTCAGGACGCGCTTGCCGTCCGGTTCGGCGCCGGGCAACACGCGCGGGGTCGCGCCAGTGGCGATCAACACGACGTCGGCGGGCAGGACCTCCGTGCCGCCGTCCTTGAGCTCGGCCACGACCTGGTGCTGGGCCAGGCCTCGGGCGTCGTCGCAGAACTTCGCGGTGCCGTTGACGATCCGCACGCCTTCGCGCTGGAGGCGGGCGCGCACGTCGGAGGACTGGGCCAGCGCCAGGCCCTTCACGCGGCCGTGCACGACCGGCAGGTCGACGGCGGCGGTCGTGTCGGAGGTGCGGATGCCCAGCTCACCGGCGTTGCGGAAGGCGCTGCGGCCACCGGCCGAGGCGATGAACGTCTTGGACGGCACGCAGTCGTACAGCACGCAGGCGCCGCCCAGGCCCTCGCGCTCGATGACCGTGACGTCGGCCCCGTGCTGCGCCGCGACCAGCGCCGCCTCGTAACCTGCGGGCCCACCGCCCATGATGACGATGCGGGTCACGACACGTCCTTCCTCAGGGTTCTCCTCCGGCGCGTTTACCGTACGCGGTCGGGTGCAGAGGTGTGTCGTCCGGTCTTCTGGTGCTTCCGGGTGATCCATAGGTCGCTAGGCTGTCGTCGTGCCGCTCTATGCCGCGTACGGGTCCAACATGGATCCGAACCAGATGATGGAGCGAGCCCCGTACTCGCCGATGGCGGGGACCGGATGGCTCGTCGGCTGGCGTCTGACCTTCGGTGGCGAGGACCTCGGCTGGGAAGGCGCGCTGGCCACCATCGTGGAGGACCCGGACTCCCAGGTCTTCTGCGTGCTCTACGACGTGAGCCCCCGCGACGAATCCCGCCTGGACCGGTGGGAGGGCGCGCTCGGCCTCTACAAGAAGATCCGCCTGCGGGTGCAGACCCTGGAGGGCTCGGTCACCGCGTGGCTGTACGTGCTGGACGCCTACGAGGGCGGCCTGCCGTCGGCCCGCTACATCGGTGTCGTCGCCGACGCGGCCGAGGCCGCCGGCGCGCCGGACGACTACGTGGCCGACCTGCGCACCCGCCCCTGCCAGGGCATCGGGCCGTGACAGCCGTGAGATGAGCCGGACGGGGTTGCGCACGTCCTCGTCGTCCGCCGGGACGACGGTCCAGCCGTGCGCGGACCACCGACCGCCGTGGACGACGGCGGTCCGCCGCGCGGGCCAGGTCAGGTGCACCTGCTGCCCGTGCCGCTCGACGTGCGGTGCGGGCAGGCCGGCGTCCACCAGGGACAGCAGCAGCCTGCACGCGGCCGGTGAGCCGACGCCGGGGACGAGCGCCATCTCCGGGGTGGCTTCGCGGAGGTGGGCGCGGGACTCCGGTGGCAGCCGGCTCAGGGCCTCGTCGGCGCAGGTGAGGGCGGTGAGGCGGTTCGTGGTGCGCAATACCTCGGTCAGGGCGTCGGCGAGTGGGTGGCAGCGGAGGCCGTCCGCTTCGACGTGCGTGCCGATCGGGCCGTGGTGGAGGGTCATGCCGCGGATGGGGTCGACGCGAACACCGTCGGGCACCTGGACGTGGACGGTGCCGGTGCGGGCCGTCGTGATGCCGTGCAGGGCTAGAGCGGTTTCCCGAACCAGAACCGCCGAAGGGCCGGCGTGCAGCAGGACGGCCGCGCAGCGGGTGCGGAAGTCCAGGACGCGGTGCCGTTCGACCAGGACGTGGCGGCCGAACGGGACCAGGTCGGCGCGCAGGTGGGCGCCGTGTGCGTGGGTCATGACGGAACCGAGGGGCGAGACCGCGATTCCGTACCGAGTTCACCCGATCAGGGCGGCGGCAGCAGGTCCGTGACGTGCTGGACGAGCCGGCGCGCGTCGGTCGGGGAGACGGTGCTCCACGGCTGCTGGCCCGGGGTGGCGCGGCGGAGCTGGACGTAGCGGCCGTTCGGGTTGTCGAAGAACGCCACCACGTGCTCGGGGCGCACCCGCTTGCCCCACTTGTCCCGCACGGCCGCGCCGAACTGGCCGCGGAACCCGGCGTCTTTGAACATGTCGGCGAGCACCTTGGCGTCGTCCGCCCGCACACCCCGTTCGCGCAGCGCCGCTTCGAGCTTGTCCGGCGTGCCCGCGGCGGCCGCGGCGGCGTCGAGGTCGGCGCTGGGCAGGGTCACCGAGTGGCCCGGTCCGGGCGGTGCGGCGGGCAGCACGGACAGCGCCTCGCGGGGCAGGCCCTCGGCGGAGGCCGGGCGCAGGGTGAGCTGGTCGCCGTCGAGCACCGCGAGCACCGCCGACTGGCCCTTGGCCGCCGCCAGCACCCGCACGCTGCGGCCCAGCCACAACCGGCCGTCCACCTCGCGCTGCGGCCGGTTGAGCAGGTGCAGCAGGTCTTCCAGCATCGGGTCCAGCGCCACCGGGCGCCCCAGGCCCCGGCTCTCCAGACCCGCCCACGCCCGCCGCTCCAGCTCCGCCCGTTCGGCGTGCGTCTTGCCCGGTGAGGGCACCTTGAGCACCAGCGGCATGGTCTCCAGCCGCAGGTGCTCCCAGAGCACGTCGAACTCCAGCGCCGAGATGGTGACGGGCTCGCGCACGTCGTGCGTGCCCAGGTCCAGACCGAACGTCGTCATCAGCGGGTCGTGCTCTCCCCGATCACCGGCGGCGAGATGTGCCCGCCGAGTCCGTAGATGTCGTCGGTTTCCCGAAGGTAGTCGGCGCCGTCGTGCTCGGCGTCCTCTTCCTCGTCCGCGCGGCCCCCGCCGAGCCCGCCGAACGGGTCGAAGGCCTGCTGCACGGGCGCGGGCGCGGTGCGCTTGTGGACCGTGTCGCCGCTGCCCTGGTGGCCCGCGCCGAGGACGCCGCTCGTCGGGCCGGCCCCGGTCGCCACGTGCTGGGCGTTGGCCGTGGTGGCGAGCGCGCCGAACTCCGCCGAGCTGGCCACCGTCGTGCCGCTGGGCCGGTGGCCGCCGGCGCCCTGCTGCTGCTGTTCGGTGGCGGACTGGGTGTTCTGCTCGGTGGTGGTGTCGGCGGTGCCGCCCTTGCGGCGGTCCTGCTGGCGGCCGTCCGAGCCGCCGCCGATCACGCCGCCGGGGCCGAAGCTCGTCGAGCCGAGCTGGGACGAGCCGATCGGCGCGCTCGTGGGGCGCGTGGTCGAGCTGGTCTGGGTGCTGCCGGAGACGGTGGTCGACGCGCCGCCGCTCACCGGTGCGGCCGGCCGGGTCTGGGGCGCGGTGCCGCCGCGGTTCCAGCCGCGTCCGCCGCCGTAGCGGCCCCAGCGCCCGCCGCCGCGCACGCCGCCGTGGAACCCGTAGCCGGGCGCGACGCCCGCCCCGTCGGTGCGCACCACGTCGGAGGTGGTGATCACCAGCTGCGGCGGCTGGTTGAACTGGCCCAGCGTGGTCACGTTGGAGGTGGTGGAGGACGCGTAGGTGGTCATCACCTCGCGGGCGCGCTGCTCGGCGGCGTTGCGCACCTTCTCCTGGATCTCGTGGTCGGTCTGCTGCCCGACCAGGTGGGTCAGGGCGGTCAGCACGGTGCCCGGGTCCTCGGCGGTGACCTTGACCGGCGGCGGCATGTCGGCGCGGGCCTTGGCGATGTAGTCGGCCTGGAGCTCGGCGGACAGCCGCATGACCTCCGCGCCGCCGCGCGCCTCGTCGGCCCACGCGGCGAGCGGGTTCATGCCGCTGCGCGCCTGGTCGGCCGCCGTGCCCTCCCACTTCGCGCCGGAGCCCAGGACACCCGCGTGCAGCTCGGAGTTGATCTCGGCTAACGCGGCCGAGACGCCCTCCCAGCGCTCCATCGAGGCGTGCGAGGCCTTCGGGCCCGGCCCGGAGTTGATCTTCTGGTAGAGCTCTTCGTGGCTGTACCCGCTCCAGCGGTGGCCCTCGGGCATGAAGATTCCCCTCGCCTGCGGCGGGCTCAGCAGCCGCCTTGCTGCCCCATCAACCCGGTGTTGTCGTCTTCGATGGTCCGGTACTGCTGCTCCACCAGCGTCAGGGCGTCCATCGCGCCCTTGAGCTGCTGCTGGTAGTTCTGCAACGCGGTGAGCGCCGAGTCGCCGGACTCCACCGAGCGCTCGTTGAACTTCTCCGCCGCTTCCTGGCTGACCGGGTCGCCGGCCCACGGGCGGACCCGGACCTCGGTGATGGCCAGCTCGATCTGCTTGTCCAGCTTGGTCAACGCGCCCGCGAACGCGTTGCGCAGGCTCGGGATCGCGTTGGGCTCGACGCTGAGGGTGTGCGACAGGGCAGGCGGTGGTGGCGTGCCCGAGTCCGCGCCGTGGCCGTGGTCTTCCGACGGCATGGACGACCTCCCCGTCTTGTCGTGTAGCGCGTCAGCATGGTCACTCTAGCCACCCGGTCCGACAGCGGGGAGTGGGCGGAGCGCACTTCCCCCGCGTGGGTCAGCCGCGTTGCAGCAAACCGGCGACAGCGGCTTCTGCCGCCCGTTGTGCTCCTTGGCAGAGAATGTCTTGGGACACCTTCGTCTTGTTACCGCCGTCCCGGAACATCACGTCCAGGAACTGGCTGGGGGCCACGTCCACCTCGACGTTGCACACCTCGTCCAGGCCGGGGGTCCGCACGGTCAGCGCGGGGAACCCGACGACGGTCGTGGCCTTCGCGTCCAGCTGGGCGTTCTCGGACAGCCACACGCCGACACCCTCGGCCGTGACCAGCGCCAACCGCACCACGTTGCCGCTGATCCCGCTGCGCATGGTGCAGGCCTTCGCGTTGCCGAAGCTGGTCTCCAGGTAGGGGCTCGGCTCGTGGTCGAGACTCAGTTGCAGCCGCTGCTCCGGGCTGAGCACGGCACAGGGGTCCACCTGGTCCAGCGGCAGGTCCCGGGGCCGCGGTGGCAGCTGCGGAACCGTGGTCGTGGTGGCGGGCAGCGGTTCGTCGACCCGCCCGTCCGCCTTCTTCTCGGGCAGGGGCGTGCACGCGGTGGCGACCAGCGCGACCAGCGCGGTGATCGTGCGAGCAGCCCTCATGCGCACCTACCGTAGCCGGGTCCACACGCCGTGTGAACTACCTGCCGTGAATCCGCATTTTTGCGCAACGCGTTCGGCGGCTTTGTCGCAGGGGGTGGTGGTGAGGCTTTCCAGGTCGAGAAAACCGAACGCGAACCCGGCGACGGCTTCGACGCAGTGGGTCGCGATGCCCTTTCCGCGGTGTTGCGGACTGATCCAGCAGAACAGTTCCCCGGTCGCCGACACGGCCACCTCGCCGACCGCGGTGTTCGACAACTGTTCACACACCGCCCACGAACAGCCGGCGTCGGTTTCCCACTCGTTCGCCCGGCGCTCGATGTGCGCCCGCGCTTGTTCCGGGGTGGCGAACCGGCTCAGGGCCGGGCGGTCGTCGATGCGGTCGTCCACCCGCAGCTGCCGGAGGTAGTACTCGCCCGCGTTGATCTCGACCGGCTCCATGTCGGGCAGGCTAATCCGTGGCCAGCCGCGACCACTGGAGGAGGTCGTGGTGGACGCCGTGCACCAGCTCCGCGCCGCGCAGCGTGCCCTCGAAGGTGAACCCGCACTTCTCCGCCACCCGGCGGGAGGCGTGGTTGGCCACGGAGTGCCGGTAGCCGACCCGGTGCAGGCCGACCTCCTCGAACCCGAACCGGAGGGCGGCGGTGAGGGCGGCGACGGCCACGCCCCGGCCGCGGTGGGTGGCGGCGGTCCAGCAGACGGCGAGCGCGTTGCGGTCGTGGTGGTCGAGGTCCCGCAGGCACACCTCGCCCGCGATGGCCCCGTCCTCGTCCCGGACCACCCAGGAACAGCGCTGGTCGGCGGCCCACTGCCAGGCCCGGTAGCCGATGAAGGCGAGGGCGGCCCGTTCGTCGGGCAGCCGGTAGCCGGACAGCCACTGCCCGATGGCGTCGTCGTCCACGGCGGCGAGCAGCGCGGGTGCGTCGGCGGCGGTGAGCTGGTCGAGCACGAACCCGTCCGCCTTGAGGTCGACCGGCTCCATGCCGCGACGGTAGCCGGGCCTCCGGTGGTGTGTCAGCCGGGTCCGTGGCTCGGTCGGTGAGGTGCTCAGTCGGTGACGAAGGCGTCGTGCCGTTCGGCCAGGGACTCCAGCTCGTCGCGGTGGGCGTGGGCGGGGGTGCCGTCCGGGGCGGTCGCGAGTTCGACGACCCAGTCCGCGTCCTCGACGTCGTCCTCGCCGGCCAGGAGGTCCTTGTGCACCGCGCACGGTGCCCACCCGGCCGCCGCGAGGGTCCGCGCCAGGTCTTCGGCTTCGTCGCGGTCGTGCAGGACCAGCAGCAGGAAGTCAGTCAACCAGGCCCCGTTCCCGCAGGGCCGCCGCCAACGTCGCCGTGTCGGGTGTGTGGACGCCGCCGATGCCCACCGCCCGCGCGCCGGCCGCGTTGTCGGCGTTGTCGTCGCAGAAGACGGTGTCCCGCGCCTTGTGCCCCAGGAGGTCCAGGGTCCTGGTGAAGCACTCCGGGTCGGGTTTCACCGCGCCCAGCCGGAAGGACGCCACGACGGCGTCGAACTCGTCGGTCAGGCCCAAGGCCGCCAGGTCGGCGTCGAGCTTCGTGGTCGCGTTGCTCAGCAAGGCGACCGTGGCGCGGGTGCGGGCCGCGCGGACCAGGGCCAGCGCCTCGGGCACCACCTCGCCGGTCCGGGTCCACGCCGTCACGGCATCCGCCGCGGCGGTCGGGCCGATCAGGCCGGCCAGGTGGGCGCGGACGGCCGCACGCCACTCCTCGTCCGACATCCGGCCCACCAGGGCCGGGCCGGAGAGGCTGAACGCGACCGTCGCGAGGGTGCCGCGCGGCAGGCCGTGGGCGTCCTCGATGGGCGCGTCCGGACCGATGCGCCGCACCACGCCGTCGAAGTCCAGCAACAGCAGGGTCACCGGTTGCCCATCCGACCGACGATCAACGCCACCGCGGGCACGAGCAGGAACACGAACGGGTTCTTCACCAGGAAGAACAACGCCACCGTCAACAACCCGACCAGGGGCACGGCCGCCTGCAACCACCGGCGGTCCTGGCCGGGCAGAGCGGGTGGCGCCGTGGACGGCAGCGGGGCGACCTGCGCGAACCGCGGGTGCGGCGCGGGCAGGTCGGCGAACAGCGCCAGCAGCTCGCCGCGCGTCTTCGCCGCCGTCACCCGGGCGGTGCGGTCGCCGTACTCGTCGACGTCCAGCCTGCCCTCGGACAGGTGCTCGCCGAGCAGCTCGATCGCCCGCTGCCGCTCGGCGTCACCGATCCGGATGTCCCGCTCGCCCACGTACCAGAGCTTATTCCTTGATCTCGCACAGGACGGTGCCCTGGGTGACGGTCGCACCCGGTTCCGCCGCGAGACCCGTCACCACGCCGGCCTTGTGCGCGGTCACCGGGTTCTCCATCTTCATGGCCTCCAGCACCACGATGAGGTCACCCGCCTCGACCTGCTGGCCGTCCTCGACCGCGACCTTGACGATCGTGCCCTGCATGGGCGCCGCCACCGCGTCACCGGACGCCGCCGCGCCGCCCTTGCCGCCGGCCCGCTTGCGGGGCTTGGCCTTCGCGCCGCCGCCCTTCGCCACCGGCGCGGCCGCGGACAGCCCGCCGGGCAGCGACACCTCCAGCCGCCGGCCGCCGACCTCGACCACCAGGGTCTGGCGCGGCTCGTCCTCCTCGGCCTCCGCGCCGTCGGTGAACGGCGGGATGGTGTTGTCGAACTCGGTCTCGATCCACCGCGTGTGCACGGTGAACCCGTCCTCGGTGCCGACGTACGCCGGGTCGCGCACGATCCGGCGGTGGAACGGCAGCACGGTCGCCATGCCCTCGACGACCATCTCGTCCAGCGCCCGCCGCGCCCGCTCCAGCGCCTGCGTGCGGTCCTCGCCGGTGACGATCAGCTTGGCCAGCAACGAGTCGAACTGGCCGCCGATCACCGTGCCGCTCTCGACACCCGCGTCCACGCGGACACCCGGGCCCGACGGCGCGACGAACGTGGTCACGGTGCCCGGCGCGGGCAGGAAGTTGCGGCCCGCGTCCTCGCCGTTGATGCGGAACTCGATGGAGTGGCCGCGCGGCGTCGGGTCCTCGGTGAAGCGCAGCGGCTCGCCGGCGGCGATGCGGAACTGCTCGCGCACCAGGTCGATGCCCGCGGTCTCCTCCGACACCGGGTGCTCGACCTGCAGGCGGGTGTTGACCTCCAGGAACGAGATCGTGCCGTCCTGCGCGACCAGGTACTCGACCGTGCCCGCGCCGTGGTAGCCGGCCTCCTTGCAGATGGCGCGCGCGGAGGTGTGGATGCGGGCGCGCTGCTCGTCGGTCAGGAACGGCGCGGGCGCCTCCTCGACCAGCTTCTGGTGGCGGCGCTGGAGGGAGCAGTCGCGGGTGCCGACGACGATGACGTTGCCGTGCTGGTCGGCCAGCACCTGCGCCTCGACGTGCCGCGGCTTGTCCAGGTACCGCTCGACGAAGCACTCACCCCGCCCGAACGCGGTGACCGCCTCGCGCACCGCGCTGTCGTACAGCTCGGGGATCTCCTCCAACGTCCGCGCGACCTTCAGCCCGCGGCCACCGCCGCCGAACGCGGCCTTGATCGCGACCGGCAGCCCGTGCTCCTTCGCGAACGCGACCACCTCGTCCGGGCCGGACACCGGGTCCTTCGTGCCGGGCACCAGCGGCGCGCCGGCGCGCATCGCGATGTGCCGGGCGGTGACCTTGTCACCCAGGTCCCGGATGGCCTGCGGCGTCGGCCCGATCCAGATCAGGCCCGCGTCCAGCACGGCCTGCGCGAAGTCGGCGTTCTCGGACAGGAAGCCGTAACCCGGGTGCACCGAGTCCGCGCCGGAGCGCTTGGCGACGTCCAGCAGCTTGTCCACCGAGAGGTAGCTGTCGCCGGGCGTGCTGCCGCCCAACGCGAACGCCTCGTCGGCGAGCCGGACGAACGGTGCGTCGCGGTCGGGATCCGCGTAGACGGCGACGCTGGCGAGACCGGCGTCCTGGCAAGCGCGGATGACCCGGACGGCGATCTCACCGCGGTTGGCGACGAGGACCTTGCGCAGCGACACGACGTCCTACCTCCTGGCAGCGCTGATGTGGAGTGATGGGTCGGGAGTTTAGTGACTGGTCAGTAATACGGGATGGAGAGACAGCTCACGTCGGGGTGGGACAATCGGCGATCGTGTCACGCCCGAACCTCCCCGCGCTGCTCACAGCTTGCTTTGCTGTCGTCATCAGCGCAGCAGGAATGGTCTTCGCGTGGTCATTGCGCCCGGACGACACCGCCGAACGGGGGGTTTCGCCGACCCAGGACGAGCTCCGCTGCGGGACGACGGCGTGCCAGGTGGTGGTGACGGCGGATGTGGGCCGCGACACGGTGGCGGTCCTCGTCGGCCAGGGCTCGGGCCGTATCAGCACCAACGGAGCGTCCGGCCGCAACATCTTCGAACTGACCATCGCGGCGGACGGCGCCGTGATCAGCGACGGCTCGCTGGAGTGCGTGGACGCCGAGGTGGCGGTGTGCCTGGTGCGGGGTCCGGCGGGGGCGGAGGTCGTGGGGGAGGTGTTGGTGCGCCGGTCGGGGGCGTGGACGCGGGCCCAGGTGCCTTACGTGTCGACGGCGGGGCACTTGGGGCTGCACGACGCGGACGGCGACGGGGTGGCCGACGTGGTGGCGGTGCAGCGGGCGTGCGAGCCGGGCGTGGATTGTGCGCGGCGGTTCGCGCAGGTGTTCTCGCTGGTGGGGCCGAAGATCGACTTGGGCTGCACGACACCGGTCCCGGACCAGACCCACCTCCCGGGCTGGCCCACCGTGCAACCGAGCATCACCCAACTACACCCCTGCGACCAGTAACCCTCCGCACCACCCCGGCCCCCTCGAACCCTCACACCCCCCGGCTCCTCCGCGCCTCGCTCCTCCGCGCTGCGGGCTTCTCGCGCCGCCCGCTCCTTCGAGCCGCCGCACGCCCACTCCACCCGCCGCGCCCGCCGTCGCGCGCGATGCGCCCTCGCCGGGCCGGGTCGCGGCCGTCGGCCCTGGCTGTGCGGGCTGCGGCGGGCTGCGGCGGGCTGCGGCGGGCTGCGGCGGGCTGCGGCGGGCTCGGTCGGGCGGTGGCGCGCAGAGGCGCGGCGATGCGGGCGCGGTGGTGCGGGCGCGGTGGTGCGGGCGCGGTGGTGCGGGCGCGGTGGTGCGGACGTGGGGGCGCGGGAGTGGGCGGGGTGTGGGGGCCGGGCTTGTTGGGCGTTGGGGGCGGTCCCCCTGGGCGTTGCCTCCCGTGGCCCGCGCTCCTTGTTTACGGGACGCGCGAGTCGGCGGTTGGTCGCGGATCCTGTATGTCGCCCGATCGGGTGGCGTTCGCGAAGATCGCCCCGCCACCCGATCCTACCCTCCTCACCAGCACTTACGCCGGCACAGCCTCCCGGGGACCGGTCAGCAGCGGAGGCGTGCTGGGGGCGTTGAGGACCTCGTCGTCCAGCAGGTCCTCCGAGCGGGCGACCAGGACCGGGACCGTGATCTGGCCGGCCACGTTGGTGGCGGTGCGGATCATGTCCAGGATCGGGTCGATCGCGTACACCACGGCCACGCCGGTCGCGATGACCTCCGGCGGCAGGTTCACCGCGCCCAGGGTCAGGGTCAGCATCGTGAACCAACCCGTGGTGCCGGCCGTCGCCAGGGCGCCGAACACCGCGACCGCGACGATCGCCACGTACTGCCACAGGCCCAGCTCGATGCCGAACAGGTTCGCGATGAACACCGTCGCGATCGCCGGGTACACCGCCGCGCAACCGTCCATCTTCGTGGTCGTCCCCAGCGGCACCGCGAAGGACGCGTAGTCGGCGTCGACGCCCAGGTTGGCGGCGGTCTGGCGGCTCAGCGGCAGGGTCGCGCCCGACGACCGGGACACGAACGCGAACTGGATCGCCGTCCACGCCTTGCTGAAGAACGTCACCGGGCTGACCCGGCCGACGAACCGCAGCAGGATCGGGTACACGACGAACAACACCAGCAGCGTCCCGCCGTAGACGGTCGCGATCAGGCTGAACAGCGGCCGGACGAACGAGTTGCCGTAGGTAGAGAACGCCGTCCCGATCAGGCCGAACACGCCGATCGGGGCCAGCAGGACGATCCACCCGACGATCTTCTGGATCAGGTCGAACGCCGACCGCGTCAGGTTGACGAACGGGGCGGCCTTCTCGCCCAGCGCGTACGCGGCGAACCCGACCAGGATCGCGATGAACACGACCTGGAGCACCTCGCCCTCGGTGAAGGCGGAGAACAGGTTCGACGGGACGAGCGTGTCCAGCAGGGTCGACCACGACCCGCCCTCACGGCTCGCGAGCCGCTTGAGCGCGGCTTCCGTCGGCTGCACCTGGACGCCGGTGCCGGGCTTGAAGATCAGCGCGATCGCGAGCCCGATCAGGACCGCGATGAACGACGTGATCGCGAACCAGAGCAGCGTCTTGCCACCCAGGCGCGCGGCGCGTTGGCCGCCGAGGCGGCGCAGGCTGGTGATCCCGACGACGATCGCGGTGAAGACGAGCGGGATGACCGTGAACTGGAGCAGGCTCGTGAAGACGTCGCCGAGCTTCTCCAGGGCGGTGGTCAGCCAGGCCTGGTCGGTGGACTTGGCCACCCACCCGGCCAGCGCGCCCAGGACGAGCGCGGCGAGGACGGTGATGCCGAAGACCTTCGGCTTGGTGTACGTGCGGATGAACGACATGTCGTCTCTTTCGGGTGCGCAGGGACGGGGATGGTCACTGCGCGTGACAGCCCGTGTTCGTCCTGCGGCCGAAGTCGATGTGGCGACGGCGCGTCAAAAGCTCGTTCATCGGCTCCCCCAACGCGATGGCCCTGGGTGGAGCTTCCCGGATCAGCGGAAATGTGACAACGACTACCAGATGTCGGAAATCACGACGTCCAGTCGGCGGAGCAGCTTGCGGGTCAGCGGGAGGCTGATGCCGATGACGCTGGACGGGTCGCCGTCGATGCCGTCCACGAACCAGCCGCCGAGCCCGTCGAGCGTGAACGCGCCCGCGACCTGGAGCGGCTCGCCGGTGGCGAGGTAGGCCTCGAGTTCGTCCTCGGTGGGGGTGCCGAACCGGACTTGGGTGGCTTCGTGGTCGGCGACGCTGTCGGTGACCCGGCCGTTCTCGACCTTGAGGATCGCGTGGCCGGTGAGCAGGGTGCCGGTGGTGCCGGCCATCTTGCGCCAACGGGCGCGGGCGTTCTCGACGGTGCCCGGCTTGCCCTGGACCTCGCCGTCGGCGGTGAGCAGCATCGAGTCGCAGCCGACGACCAGGGCGTCCTCCTCGTCGGCGGCGATGACCTCGGCCTTGGCGCGGGCGAGGGCGGTGACGAGTTCACCGGGGGTGGGGTCGCTGAGCGCGGCGGCGACGGCGTCCTCGTCCACGCCGGACACGCGGACGACGGGCTCGATTCCGGCGCTGCGGAGGACGTTCAGCCGGGCGGGGGACGCGGAGGCAAGCACGAAGCGCACGGCCGAACCCTAACGCCCCCGTTCAGGCCTGACCCCTGGGACCTCGCCGCCCCACCCGCCGCCACCCCCTGCCGCTTGCCCGCCGCTGCCGCCGCCCGCCGCTGCCGCCGCTCGCCCCGCCGCTGCCGCCGCTCGCCCCGCCGCTGCCGCCGCTCGCCCGCCGTCACCCCCTGCCGGTTGCTCGCGCCGCTGCCGCCGCTGCCCGTTGCCGCTGCCCGCTGCCCGCTGCCCGCCGCCGCTGCCCGCCGCCGCTGCCCGCTGCTGCCGCTCGCCCGGTGCCGCCGCTACCAGCCGCTCGCCGCCGCCGCTCGCCTGCCGCCGAGGGCTCGCCGCCGCTCGCGCCCCGCCGCTGGCCCACTGCCGCCGCTGGCTCGAGCCGCTTGCCCCCGCCGCCGCTTGCCCGCCGCCACTCGCGGGTCGCCTGTCGTGGGCTGTGGGTCGTCGTTCGCGAGTCGCGGATTTCGCCGGTTCGTGCCGCTGGGCGTGGCCTCCGGCCCCCGTCTCCATTCTCCCACCGGGGACCGACAGAGCCGGGCGTGCGGCGATCTGAGGAGTTCGGTGGAAGCCCGGCGGAGAACAACCGGAGAGCGACCGGAGAACAGGAGGAGAGCGAGCGCAGGGGCGGCGGTTGGGGGTGGGCGAGGTTGGGGGAGATCGACTGGGAGCAGAGCGTCGGGGGTGCGGCCGGTTGGGGTGGTGGGGTGGGCCGGGTGGGGGTGGTCGGGTGTGGCTTTGGGGGGTAGCCGGGGCGGGAGGCGGTGGTGGGGGTCGTGATCGGCTTACGCTGGGGTAGGCGCCAGTCCGTGGGGAGGCGTGAATGGTGGTCGACCCGATCTCGGGTGCGTTGGGCGCTGTCTTCGGGACGGCGTTCGACGGGTTGCTCCAGCACGGTGTCGGTGGGCTTGCGCATCGGGTCGACGACCGGCGGCGGATTCGTGCCCTCGCCAAGCCCGACCGGGTCGTTCGGCGGGTGGCCGAAGAGCTTGCCGGGTTGCGGCGGACCGAGTTGGCGGGGGTGTCCGACCAGGAGTGGCAGCGGGCGGTCGAGGCGGTTCGGGACGGGTTGGGGGCCGTGCCGTGGGAGCGGTTGGCCAAGGAGCCTGCCGACCTGGTCAACGGTGAGCGGTTGGCCAAGCGGGTGCCGGCCACCGACCAGGAGTTCACGGCCGGTGGGCGGGCGGCGTACGAGTTGCTGCTCGCCGGGTGTTGTGCGGGGTTGGCCGAGCTCGCCCGGTCCGTGGACCGGATCATGCGTGACCTCCACGTCGGCGTCAGCGACGGGGTTTCCGAGCTGGTCGAACGCGACTCGCGCGAGGCCGCCGACTTCGCCCTCCGCTACGCCGACTACGTCATCCGGACCACCAACTCCTTCGAGCTGTTCGGCGTGACGCGCGGGCGCGGCCCGGGACGGCACTCGTTCGACCGGTCGTACGTGAGCCTGGCCGTCGCGCGTCGGGGCGGGCGGGACGACGAAGCCCTGACCGGTGCGGGTGTGGGTGCGGCGACCGCGTTCGAGGACGCTCGCCGGGTCCTGCTGCGCGGGTCGGCGGGTGCGGGCAAGACGACGTTCCTGCGGTGGCTCGCGCTCACCGCCGCGCGGGACGGGCTCGTGCCGTTCTTCGTACCGTTGCGGCAGTTCGCCGAAGGTCCGCTGCCCACGCCGGAACGCATCCTGGACACCACCGCGCCCGTCCTGGCCGAGGAGAAACCCGACCGGTGGATCGTCGGCCGGTTCCGCGAGGGCACCGCCCTCCTGCTGGTGGACGGCATCGACGAGCTCGGCTCCGAGCGCCGCGCGGAAGCCCAGCAGTGGCTGGAAGACCTGGTCGCCGCCTACCCGAACGCCCGGTACGTCGTGTCCACCCGCCCCTCGGCGGTGGACGAGAACTGGCTGGGCGAAGCCGGGTTCACCACCTACGACCTGCTCCCGATGTCCGCCAAGGGCGTCCGGGACTTCCTCGCCGCCTGGCACGACGCCGCCCGCGCCGAGCGGCCCGACCTCGCCGCCTGGCTCGAGGACTGCGAGCACCGCCTGGCCGAGACCCTGGCCACGCGGGCGGACCTGCGCAAGCTCGCGTCCAGCCCGCTGCTGTGCGGGCTGCTGTGCGCGCTGCACCAGGACGGCGGCATGCACCTGCCCCGCGACCGCAAGTCCCTCTACGACGCCGCCCTGGACCTGCTGCTGGTCCGCTGGGACGAACAGCGCGGCGTTCACGTCGACCAGGACCGGTTCGGCTTCTCCAAGGAGGAGCAACTCGTCGTCCTGCAACGGTTCGCGTACTCGCTGGTGCGCAACAGCCGCCAGCTGGTGTCGAAGTCCAAGGCGCACCAGTGGATCGGCAGCGCCATGCGCGGCCTGCGCCCGCACGACGCCGAGCCTTCCCAAGTGCTGCAACGGTTCCTGGAGCGCACCGGCCTGCTGCGCGAGTCCCTGCACGGGGACGTCCAGTTCGTGCACCGCACGTTCCGCGACTACCTGGCCGCCAAGGAGGTCGTGGACTCCGGCGACCTCGGCCCCCTGGTCGACCACGCCCACCGCGACGACTGGCACGACGTGGTCGTGATGGCCGTCGCCCACGCCCGCCCGGCCGAGCGTGCCGAGGTGCTGGCGGGCCTGCTCGACGGCAACGAGGCCGCCCGCCACGCCCCGCGCGTGGCCGACCTGCTGCACCTGCTCGCGGCGGCGGCCGTCGAGCACGCCGACGTCGTCGGCAGGGTCGACAAGCGGCCCGACGTGCGCGAGGAGGTGCGGCGCGCGGTGGCGCGGCTCATCCCGCCGACCACCATGACCGACGCCGAGACCCTGGCGTCGGCCGGCGCGTTCGTGCGCGACCTGCTGCCGGACACGCCCGAGGGCCTGACCGACATCGAGGCGGCGTGCGTGGTGCGGGTGATCGCCATGATCGGCGGCGAGGGCGCGCTGGAGAAGATCAAGCCGTTCACCGAGCTGGACGAGTCCGTGGTGCTGGACGAGTTGCTGCGCGCCTGGCGGCACTCGCCCAACCCCGAGGACTACGCGCGGACCGTGCTGGCCGAGGTGGACTTCGGCGACCAGCGCGTGGACCTGCGCGGCTGGCACCGCATCCGGCACGTCCACCACCTCAAGCACCTGCACCACCTGCGCTGCCTGGGCGGCTGGACCCCGCTCGACCCGGTCGCCGCCGCACCCGGCCTGCGCCGGCTGGAGCTGATGCAGAACGACGTGCTCAAGTCGCTGGAACCGCTGGCGGGCCACCCCTCCCTGCGCTCGCTGCACCTCACCCAGTGCCCGCTGATCCGGGACCTGTCGCCGCTGGCGCGCACCGGGATCGAGGAACTGTCGCTGCACTTCACGCCCGCCGACCTGCGCACCCTGAAGGGCGCCCGCCTGCACACCCTGCGCGTGCGGCACCCGGCGCTGGAGACCGGTCTCGGCGTGATCCCGGCGGACCTGCCGCTGCGCGTGCTGGCCGTGGACAACCGGCCGCCGGGCCGGTCGCTGCTGGGCGTGTCCCGGTGGCCGGGACTGCGGGTGGTGGAGTGCTACGGCATCCCGCACCCGGCGGAGGTGGCGGAACTGGCCGAGCTGCCCGCGCTGGAACGGCTGGTGATCCGGCAGCCGGAGTCGCCGGTGGACCTGAAGGGCCTGCCTGACCGGGTGACCGTCGAGGTGGCCGGCTGAACCGCCCGCTGGAGCGGCGGTCGCGTTCCGCCGGCGCTGCGTAGAACTACCGATGCGCGTGCCGCCGGGGTTGGGCAACCTCGAAGACGTGCAGCGCTGGGCTCTGGTGGTCCGCCGGACCGACCGGGCTCGCGGTCGGCGGTGGTGGCTGGCCGTGCCCGCGGCCCTGGTGGTCGCGGTGGCGGCGGCGGTGGTGTCGACCGACCCGGTCGGGTACGGGGTGGCGTTCTGGCCGTTCCTGAGCCGGTCCGACCGCGACGACCTGCGGGTCATGGAGATGGTGACCGGTGCGGCCCGAGCGCAGGGCGACCCGGCGCGGGTGCCGCCGGCGGTCGCCGCGGACGGGGTCGAGGTCCTGGAAACCCACCTGCACCCGCCGAACGGGGCCGTGTGGATGCGCGTCCGCTACCCCGTGCACGACGGCGTCCGCTGCCGCGAGGTGATGGTGCTGGGCGACCGCGTGCAGGTCACCAGCAGACGCGTCGACTGCTGACCGGCGCACCGCGACGCCCCGAGGGACGCCGCGGTGCCGCGTAGGCCGGGCGGGTCGAGCGGTGCCGCGTCGGCCGGGCGGGTCGGGCGGTGGTGGGTCAGCCGGGCAGGCCGGAGGCGCGCCAGGCGCCGGGGCCGTGCGGCAGCGGGCGGCGGACCAGGCGGGTCGGGTCGGCCCACGCCGAGCGGCGCGGGGCGGGCTCCTCCGCCTGGTCGGTGCCCAGGGTGGCGACGACGGCCGTCAGGGCCGCGAGTTCCTCGTCCGAGGGGTTGCCCCGGACCACGCGCAGGTACGGGCGCTCCGATTCGCGCGGCTCGCTCATAGCGGGATGTTCCCGTGCTTCTTGGGCGGCAGCGTTTCCCGCTTGTCGCGCAACATCGACAACGCCCGCGCGACGTAGGACCGCGTGTACGACGGTGGGATCACACTGTCGATGTAACCACGTTCCGCGGCGACGTAGGGGTTGCACAGGGTGTCTTCGTACTCCTGCTGCAACTGCGCCCGCAGCGCCTCGACGTCCTGCCCCTCGGCGGCGGCGTTGGCCAGCGTCTTGCGGTGCACGATGTTCGCCGCGCCCTGCGCGCCCATGACGGCGATCTGCGCCGTGGGCCACGCCAGGTTGATGTCCGCGCCCAGGTGCTTGGAGCCCATGACGTCGTACGCGCCGCCGTACGCCTTGCGGGTGATCACGGTGACCAGCGGGACGGTCGCCTCCGCGTAGGCGTAGATCAGCTTCGCGCCGCGCCGGATGATGCCGTTCCACTCCTGGTCGGTGCCGGGCAGGAAGCCGGGCACGTCCACGAACGTCAGCACCGGGATGTTGAACGCGTCGCACGTCCGCACGAACCGCGCCGCCTTCTCCGAGGCGTCGATGTCCAGGCAGCCCGCGTACTGGGTCGGCTGGTTGGCCACCACGCCCACCGAGTGGCCGTCCACGCGGCCGAAGCCGATCAGGATGTTCGGCGCGAACAGCGGCTGGACCTCCAGGAACTCGCCCTCGTCCAGCACGCGGGTGATGACCTCGTGCATGTCGTAGGGCTGGTTCGCCGAGTCCGGGATGAGCGTGTCGAGCTCGCGGTCCTCGTCGGTGATCGAGTCCTCGACCGAGCCGTGCACCACGTCGTCGGGCGCGTCGAACACCGGCGGCTCGGACATGTTGTTCGCGGGCAGGTAGGACAGCAGCTCCTTGACGTAGGAGATGGCGTCCTCCTCGTCCGAGCCGAGGTAGTGGGCGTTGCCTGACTTGGTGTTGTGCGTGCGCCCGCCGCCGAGCTCCTCGAAGCCCACGTCCTCGCCGGTGACGGTCTTGATGACGTCCGGGCCGGTGATGAACATGTGCGAGGTCTGGTCGACCATCACCACGAAGTCGGTCAGCGCCGGCGAGTACACGTGCCCGCCCGCGTTCGCGCCCATGATCAGCGAGATCTGCGGGACGACGCCGGAGGCGGCCACGTTGCGGCGGAAGATCTCGCCGTAGAGGCCCAGCGAGACGACACCCTCCTGGATGCGTGCGCCGCCGCCCTCGTTGATTCCCACGATCGGGCGGCCCGTCTTGATGGCCAGGTCCATCACCTTGACGATCTTCTCGCCGTAGACCTCGCCGAGCGAGCCGCCGAAGACGGTCACGTCCTGGCTGAACACGCACACCGGGCGGCCGTCGACCGTGCCGTAGCCGGTGACGACGCCGTCGCCGTACGGGCGGTTGCGCTCCTGGCCGAAGTTGGTCGAGCGGTGCCGGGCCAGCTCGTCCAGCTCGACGAACGACCCCGGGTCGAGCAGCAGCTCGATCCGCTCGCGGGCGGTCTTCTTGCCCTTGGCGTGCTGCTTCTCCACCGCCCGCGCGGACCCTGCGTGCACGGCCTCGTCGTTGCGGCGGTACAGGTCGGCCAGCTTCCCGGCCGTGGTGTGGACGTCCGGCTCCTCGCCGATGGGGGCGGTCGCACTGCTCATGAACGGGCAGCTTAACCAGACCGGGCACGTGAGGTACCCGTGAGTAGCCCAGCTCACTGGAAGGGGCTTGACCTCTACCGCGCTGGAGGTTGCAGGCTTGATCGCAAGCGGCCCGCCCCGCCTCCACACCGCTCCGACAGCGCGCGGGGCGGGTCGCTCCTACTCTTGCCCCGTGAGCACGCCACTAGACGCCGATGTCCTCCGCGAACGGCTCGTCGGCACGCACTACGCCAAGCTCGACGTCGTCGCCTCCACCGGCTCGACCAACGCCGACCTGCGCCGCGAGACCACGGACCGGTCCGTCCTCATCGCCGAGGAGCAGACCGCCGGCCAGGGGCGCAGGGGCCGCACGTGGACATCACCCGGTGGTGGGATCTACCTGAGCGCTCTGTTCCGGCCTGACGATGTCCCGCCGCAGCGACTTCCCTGGTTGACCTTGATCGCCGGGGTCGCGCTCGTCCGGACCGCTGCGAGCGTTGGCGTCCAGGCCACCCTGAAGTGGCCCAACGACCTGCTGGTGGGCGACCGGAAGGCGGCCGGCGTGCTGGCCGAGATCACCGCCGACCACGCGGTCGTCGTCGGCATCGGCCTCAACGTCGCCAAGCTCCCCACCGGCATCGAGCCGGGCGCGGGCGGGCTGGAGCCGACCAGCCTGGCGGACAACACCGACCAGGACTTGGACCGCACCGAGATCGCCACCACCCTCCTGGACGAGCTCGCCCACCTCGAACGCGCCTGGCGCGACGCCCACGGCGACCCGCACGCCTCCGGCCTGTACGACGAGTACGTGCGCGAGTGCTCCACGTTGGGCCGCCGGGTCCGCGTCGACCTGTCCGCCGGGCAGCTGTCGGGCACCGCCCAGGACCTGGAGGTCGACGGCACGCTGCTGGTCCGCGACGACGACGGCGTCGACCACCCGGTTTCCGCCGGGGACGTGGTGCACCTGCGGGTACGGTGAGGGCCACCAAGCGCTGACGCGAAAGGACCGCCGTGGCCTACCCGGACGACCTGCTCAGCCCCAGCGAGCACGTCGTGCTCCACAAGCACCCGCACTGGAAGACCCTGGTCGTCCCGGTCCTCGCCCTCGTCCTCGTGGTCGCGGCGGCGGTCACCCTGGCCGTGCTCACCGACTGGGGACAGGTCGCGTGGCTGGTCATCGGCGTCTTGGCGCTGGCCGTCGTCGTCTGGCTGACGTTGGTGCCGGTGGTCCGGTGGCGCACCACGCACTTCATCGTCACCAGCGACCGCGTGATGTACCGGGAAGGCGTCCTCAAGCGCACCGGGCTGGACATCCCGCACGACCGCATCAGCAGCGTCCGGTTCGAGCAGTCCCTGCCGGACCGGGTGCTCGGGTGCGGCACGCTGATCGTGGAGTCCTCGTCCGACGAGCCGCTGGAGTTCGACGACATCCCGGGCGTGGAGAAGGTGCACTCCCTGCTGTACCGGGAGATCAACGACAACCCGGACGACGATCACCAGCCGGGGGAGAGGGTCGGGGATGGGCGCGCGTGAGGTCGGTCTGCCGGACCGGGTCGGCGGCGAGGGCCTGCCGGAGAGCGTGACGATCTGGGAGGTCGGTCCCCGCGACGGCCTCCAGAACGAGAGCGCGGTCGTCCCGGTCGGGGTGAAGCTCGAGTTCCTCGAGCGGCTCGCGGACGCGGGCGGGAAGGTCCTGGAGGCCACCAGTTTCGTGCACCCGAAGTGGGTGCCGCAGCTGGCCGACGCCGAGGAGCTGCTGGCCGGCCTGGACCGCCGGGGCGGCGTCAGCTACCCCGTGCTGGTGCCCAACGAGCGCGGCCTGGACCGGGCGCTCAAGGCGAGCGTGGACCACATCGCGATCTTCGCCTCCGCCACCGAGACCTTCGCCCGCAAGAACCTCAACTCGTCGCTGGACGAGCAGTTCGCCATGTTCGAGCCGGTGGTGGCGCGGGCGCGGGCCGAGGGTCTTCGCGTACGCGGGTACGTGTCGATGTGCTTCGGCGACCCGTGGGAAGGGGCCGTGCCGCGCGAGCAGGTGATCGGTGTCGGCAAGCGGCTGCTGGACATGGGCTGCGACCAGCTCTCGCTGGGCGACACGATCGGCGTCGCCACGCCCGGCCAGGTCACGGCGCTGATCCGCGGCTTCGACCGGGTGGACCAGCTCGCCGTGCACTTCCACGACACCTACGGCCAGGCGCTGTCCAACACCTACGCGGCGCTGCTGGCGGGCGTGCGGACGGTGGACTCGTCGGCGGGCGGCCTGGGCGGCTGCCCCTACGCCGAGTCGGCGACCGGCAACCTGGCCACCGAGGACCTGGTGTGGATGCTCGACGGCCTGGGCATCGCGCACGGCGTGGACCTGGACAAGTTGTGCGACACCAGCGCGTGGATGGCTCAGCGGCTGGGTCGTCCCAGCCCGTCGCGGGTGGTGCGGGCGCTGCGCGGATGAAGGCCGTCGAGCTGACCGCGGACACGTGGCCGCTGCTGGTGGACCTGTTCGGCCCCAACGGCGCGGTCACCGGCTGCTGGTGCACGTTCTTCCTGCGCGACCGCGCCGACTGGCGGGCCGGCCAGGGCGACGGCAACCGCGACTTCCTGCACTCCCGCCTGGGCGACCCGCTCGGCGTGCTGGCGGTGGAGGACGAGGCCGCCCTGGGCTGGGTCGCCGTCGCGCCGAGGCCGTACTACCCCCGGTTGGCGACGATGAAGGCGGCGGCCGGCGACTACCCGGCCGACACGTGGTCGGTGACGTGCTTCTTCATCCACCGCACCGCCCGGCGGCGCGGGGTGGCGAAGTTCCTGCTGGAGGAAGCGGTCTTGTTCGCGGCCGAGCGGGGCGCGAAGCACGTCGAGGGCTACCCGGTGGACACGGGCGGCGCCAAGAAGGGCTCCGGCGACCTCTACCACGGCACGCTCGCGATGTTCCTGGACGCCGGATTCGGCCTGGTGGAACGAAAAGGCACGAACCGGGCGCTGGTGCGCCGAGCGGTCTGAAATTTGCTCCATCCGGGGCGGGAACCGGGGTAGGGGTCGTAACGTCCAACGCGCGACCGACGACCATGCCCGGCGACGGCGCAGACCGGAGGTGGCCGTGACGACCGATCACCGAGCCCAGGTTGACGAGCTGCTGGCCGACTACCGGCGCAGCCGGGACCAGCTCGCGTCCGTGCAGCGCGACCTGGCGAAGGTGACCGCGTCCGCGACCAGCCCGGACGGCACGGTCACCGCGACCGTCGGCCCCCAGGGCACGCTGACCGACCTGGAGCTGACCGACGCCGCCTACCGGCTGCGGCCCGCGCAGCTCGCCCAGGTGATCGTGCGGACCGCCCAGGACGCCGCCGCCAAGGCCGCCGAGCGGACCTACCGGGCGATGGCCCCGGTGCTGCCCGCCGGCACCGACCCCGAAGCCCTCGTGCGCGGCACGGCCGACCTGCGGCCCGAGGAGATCGCACCGCCCGCGCCCAAGCGGCGGCCGGTCGTCGAGGACGACGAGGACTTCGAGCAGCGCGACTGGCTGAACGTCGAGACCACCGGGGGACCGAGATGAGCGGTTTCGAGACCGACCTCGCCAAGCTGACCGCCGGCGCCGCCGACTTCGGCGCGTTCGCCGAGCGGGCCGGGACGATCTTCGGCGACCTGGGCGGCCTGCTCGACTCGTTCGGCGCGTGCTGGGGCTCCGACGCCATCGGGCAGAGCTTCGCCTCGTCGCACGTCCAGCCGTCCACCGACGCCCTGACGAGCCTCGGCGACCTCGGCCGCGAGTTCGGCGGCATCGGCGAACGCCTCACCGAGACCGCCCGCACCTACCGCGCGGCGGAAGACGGCACCGCAACCTCCTTCGGCGCGATCTAAAGGGGCAGGGGATGGGGATCGAGCTGCCGGCCGAGCTGGCCGAGGTCGCCGCGAAAGCGGGCGTGACCTGGCCGCAGGCCGACGAGGACGCGTTGCGCTCGTCCGCCGCCGCGTGGCGCGAGGCGGGCACCAAGCTCTCCGCGCTGGCCGGCGAGTCCGACGGCGCGGCGTCCCGGGCGCTGACCGGCCTGTCCGGCGAGACCGGCGAGGCGGCCCGCCGCCGCTGGACCGCGTTCACCGGCCCGGACGGCAAGCTCCACCAGGCCGTGCGCGGCTGCCACGCCGCCGCCGACCGCCTGGACCACGCCGCGCAGCAGGTCGGCGCGGCCAAGGTCGAACTGGTCCGCGAACTGGTCACCCTGGCCAAGAACAACGACGCCGCCAACCAGGCCGCGGCGGCCGGCCACCCGACCGCGTTGCTGGGCTTGGACACGGTGGTGCGCGGCACGGCGGCCAACGTGGCGCACCTGACGGACACCTTGACGCACGCGGTCCGGTTGGACAGCGGGGTCCAGGTCGGCGGTCGCCCGCTGCTGGACGTGAACCCCGGCGTGCACGGGCCGTCGCACGACGTGCCCCCGGCCGGTCCCGGTGAGGGCGCTCCCGGTGCTCCGGCTGACGGGCGCGGTGGGTCTTCGGGCGGGTTGCTCGGGGGTGGCGGGTTGCTCGGTGGTGGGCAGCAGCCGGGGTCGGGCGGGTTGCTCGGCGGCATCCTCGACGGTGGCCAGACCCAGCAGGCTCCCGGGCAGGCGGTCCCCGGGCAGGCAGTTCCCGGGCAAGCAGTTCCCGGGCAGGCGGTTCCCGGTCAGCCGGGTCAGGGTGGTGGTGGGCTGCTCGGCCGCGTAGTCGAGACGGTCGCCGCGCCCGTGGCCGGGGTGGTGAACCCCGTGCTCGACACGACCGGCCAGGTGGTCAACGGCGCGGTCGAGGTCGTCGGCGACACCGCGCAGGCCGCGGCGGACGTGCTGCCCGGCAACGAAGGTCCGCACGGTGGCGAGGGCCCGCACGGGCGCGTGGACGGACCCGGACGCCCGCAGCAGGCACCCGGACTGGTCCCGGGTCTGGTGGACCAGGTCGCGTCGCCGGTGCTCGGCGGGAACGGCCCGGCCGGACCGGTCGCGCCGGCCGTGGAGACGGTCGTGCGCGCGGCGGACACCGTGACCCAGTCGGCGGCGGCCGTCCTCGACCGTCCCCTCCTGCCGACCGAGACCCCGCACGCACCCGCCGCCCAACCGGCCGCGCAGGTGCCGAACACGCCGCAGGGCCCCGGCTTGGGTGCTCCCGGCGGCAACCTCGGCGGTGGCGGTGGTCTGGGTGGCGGACTGGGTGGCGGTCTCGGCGGTGGCTTGAGCGGCGGTGGCCCGAGCGGTGGTCTCGCGGGCGGTGTGAGCGGTGGCGGCGCGGCTGCTCCGGCGGCCGGTGCGGCGGCGAGCGGTGCGGCGGCGGCTGCTTCCGGCCAGACCGCGAGTCAGGCGGGCCAGGCCGCGAACCAGGCGCAGTCCCAGGCCGGGCAGCAGGCGGCTCGCGCCGGGCAGCCGGTCGCGGGCGGGCCGGGTGGTGCTGCCCAGGGTGGTGCGGCGCAGGGTGGTGGTGGCCAGGGCGGGTCCGGCTCGGCGGGTTCGAGCGCGAGCCAGGGCCAGAGCGGCACCCAGAACACCAGCCCGAGCCAGGGCAACCAGAGCGGCCAGGGCCAAAGCGGCCAGGGCCAGGGCGGTTCGGCGAAGGATGCCGCCGGTGCGGCCAAGGACCCGGCCAAGGACGCCGCCAAGGCCGCGGAACAGGCCGCCTACGGGCTCGCCGTCGTCCCGCTGGCCCGCGACCTCGTGGTCCGCGGCGGTCAGGCGCAGGCGTTCCTGCCGGGCTGGACCCCCGGCCAGGCCGCGCCCGGGACCCCGGCCCACGGCTACACCGGTCAGGGCAACCCGGCGGGCGGGTCGGCGTACGGGTCGATGTCCGGCGTGCTCGGGACGGGTCCGGCGGTCTCCCTGGAACTGCCCGGCGCACCGCAGAAGGCCGGCCAGACCGCGCAGCCCAGCGACGAGTTCGTCGCCCTGTTCCTGCTGCACATGTTCCCCGGCGGCACCCTGCCGCCCGCCCGGCGCACCCCGGCACGCCAGCTGCCGACTCCGTCCGAGGAGCAGGAGTTCGCCTCGGGCCTGCGGTTCGAGCCGCAGGGGCACCCCGACGGCGACCTGGTCGACGCGTCCGCGCGCCCGCTGCCGAAGTTCGTCCACGGTCCGGGCGGCGAACCGGACGCCGAGCTGCTGCACGACTACGACGCCCTGGCCGGCATGCACGAACGCGACTGGGACCGCCGGTTCCTGGTCCGCGCCGACCCGCCGGAGTACGCGTGGCCGCCGGGCGAGCTGTTCCCCGAGGGCGGGTACGAGGCCGGGCAGCCCGGCGTGCTCGCGGTGGGGGTCGAGCTGGACCGGTTCGGCACGCCCGAGGGCCGGGTGCTGTCCGAGCTGGGCACGCCGTTCGCGCAGCGCTCGCTGCCACCGGCCGCGCTGGACGCGGGCTACCACCGCTACCGGGTGCTGCGCGAGCTGCCGGTGTGGTTCACGCTGTCCGCCGAGTGGTTCGGGCAGCCCGGCGGCGGGGTGCGGTACCGGACGACCTACCCGGTGGCCGAGCTGGTCGCCTTCGGGTACCTGGAGGAGGTTCGATGAACGCCGAGTCCATCCAGGGCTGGCTGCTGGCCGTGGGCGTGCCCGCGGAGGTCGTGTCGATCGGGGCCGAGGCGGACAACGCGTGGTGCCTGGTCCGCGACGACGAGGGTTTCGAGGTGTTCTGGCGGGAGCAGGGCAACCGGTACGACTGGGCCCGGTTCAGCAGCGAGGACGTGGCCTGCCACTACCTGTTCGGCCGGCTCGTGTGGGCGCAGGTCGTCCGGGGTGCGGTGGGCCTGCTGCCGCAACCGGGAGGATCGGAACCACCCGCTGACACGACCCAACCGGTGTCCGTGCCGACCGACGAACCGGCCGAGGCCCCCGCTACCGAGGGGTGAGGTCGGAGCGCCAGGTCACGCCCACCACGTCGTCGGCCTTGGGCACCGGCAGGTAGACGGCGAAGGTCGCCGGCCGGGCGGTGGACAGTTCGAGCCGCCCGCCGTCCGCGTCCACCAGCGCCCGCGCCAGTGCCAGGCCCACCCCGGTCGACCCGCCGCCCGACACCCCGCGCTCGAAGATGTGCCCGGCCAGCTCGTCGGGCACGCCGGCCCCGCCGTCGGCGACCTCGACGACCACGGTCTGGTCGTCCTGGCGCGCCGACACCACCACCTGGCCCTCGCCGTGCCGCAGGGCGTTGTCCAGCAGCACCCCGATGGCCTCCCGCAACCGCGCCGGCGTGGCCCGCGCCAGCAACCCCTCCGGCACCCGCACCCGCAGCGCACGACCGCCGCCCCGCAACGGTTCCCGCCACTCCTCGGCGATCGCGGTCAGCTCGGAGCGCAGGTCCAGCGGTTCCGCGCCCACCGCCCGCGCCGCCCGCGCCGCCGCCAGCAGCTCGTTGAGCACCTCCGCCAACCGCTCGGCCTGCTCCAACGCGGCCCGCGCCTCCAGCGCCGTCTCGGCCTCCGGGTGCTCCGCCAAGGCCTCCAACCGCAGCTGCAACGCCGTCAGCCGGCTGCGCAGCTGGTGCGAGACGTCACCGACCAGCTCCCGCTCCCGCTGCACCAGCAACGCCAACGCGCCGGCGGACCGGTCCAGCGCCTCGGCCACCAGGTCCAGCTCCTCGACCCCGTGCCGCCGGTCGTCCCGCCGGAAGTCACCCGCGCCCAGCCGGGCCGCGCGCACCGCCACGTGCCGCAGCGGGGCGGCCAGCCTGCGCGCGGTCACCGTCGCGACCACGGTCCCCGTGCCCACCGACAGCACCACCAGCAGCACGACCAGCGCCGCGACCTGGTACTGGGACGTGTGCATCGGCCCCGACGGCACCTCCAGCCGCACGGTCCCCTGCTGCGCGATCGGCACCTCGACCGTCAACGGGTCGTCACCCGGCGCGGGACCCAGCTCCTTGCGCCCGCCCGACGACGTCACCACCAGGTGCCCGCCCTCCGGCACACCCACCTCGACCGGCGCGAGGTCGATCGGCCGTCCGGTCGCGATCTGGTCGTCGATGAGCGCGGCGATCCGCTGCGCCCGCACCGACAGGTCGCCGCGCGCCCCGTCCTCGACCAGCCGCAGCGCGGTGTAGCCGAGGGGGATGCCGAGCGCGAACCCGGTGACGGCGACGGCGAGCAGGATGGCCCGCAGGATGCGGCTGCGCATCAGTCCGCGGTGTTGAACCGGAACCCGACACCGCGCACGGTCGCGATGCGGCGTTCGACGGACCGCACGTCCCCGAGCTTCCGGCGCAGCCACGACATGTGCATGTCGAGCGTCTTGCTGCTCTTGAGCTCCGGGTCGTTCCAGACCTCGGACAGGATCTCGTCCCGGTGCACGACCTGCCCGGCCCGCTGGATGAGCACGCGCAGCAGCTCGAACTCCTTGTTCGCCAACTGCACCTCCTGCCCGTCCACGGTGACCCGGCGGGCGGCGAGGTCCATGCGCACCCCGTTGACCTCGAGCGTCCCGGGCGCGCGCCGGCGGAGGAGGGCCCGGATGCGGGCCATCAGCTCGGCGAGCCGGAACGGCTTGGCCACGTAGTCGTCCGCGCCGGCGTCGAGCCCGACCACGAAGTCCACCTCGTCGGACCGCGCGGTGAGCATGAGGACGGGCACCCCGCGCCCACCGGCCCGCAGCCGGCGGCACACCTCCAGGCCGTCCATGCCGGGCAACCCGAGGTCGAGCACCAACAGGTCGACGCCACCCAGCGCGGTGGCCTCCAACGCCCCCGGCCCGTCCCCGACGACCTGCACCTGGTACCCCTCGCGCTGCAGAGCCCGGGACAGGGGCTCCGCGATCGCCGGGTCGTCCTCAGCCAACAAGACCACGCTCACACACCCAGCGTAGGCCCGACCGATCCCGCCCCGGCCCACCCGCCGGCTCGGGTGCTCCGCGGGCGGCGGTGACTCCTGTCCGGGTGTCCCGGGGTTGTGATCGGTCGCGGTGCCGGGCGTGGCACGATCGGGCCGTGTCCACCGATCTCGCGCTCGCCCTGCGCCTGGCCGACGCGGCCGACGCGATCACCACCGCCCGGTTCCGCGCCCGTGACCTCGTGGTCGAGCGCAAGCCCGACCGGACGCCCGTCACCGACGCCGACGTTGCCGTGGAGGACGCCATCAGGGCTCTGCTCGCCGACACCGGTGACGAGGTGGCGGGCGAGGAGCGCGGCGGCGAGGTCGGCAGCGGGCGGACCTGGGTGGTGGACCCGATCGACGGCACCAAGAACTTCCTGCGCGGGGTCCCCGTGTGGGCCACCCTCATCGCCTTGGTGGTCGACGGGACGCCCCGGGTCGGCGTGGTCAGCGCACCCGCCCTGGGCCGCAGGTGGTGGGCTGCCGATGGGCTCGGCGCGCACACGCGGGACGCCGCGGGCGAGCGGAAGATCAGCGTTTCCGGCGTCAAGGACCTGTCCGACGCCTACCTGTCCACCACGCACCTCGGCTCGTGGGTGGAGCACCACTCCCGCGAGGCGTACCTGCGGCTGGTGGACGCGTGCTGGGAGAACCGGGCGTTCGGCGACTTCTGGCAGCACTGCCTGGTCGCCGAAGGGGCCATCGACATCGCCGCCGAGGCGATCGTGAACCCGTGGGACGTGGCCCCGTTCCAGGTGCTGGTGCGCGAGGCCGGCGGGCGGTTCAGCGACCTCTCCGGCGTGGACCGGTTCGACGGCGGGAACGTGCTGTCCACCAACGGGCACCTGCACGACGCCGCGCTGGAGCTCCTCCGGGGCTGAAGCTCAGGAGTGGCCCAGGGCCTCTTCGTCCTCGGGCGAGTCGTAGGAGCGCTTCGCCCGCGGCCGGTAGTCGGCCTCCGGGAACACCCACTTCTTGTAGCTGTACCAGCGGAACGCCATCGCGAGCACCGTGCCGAGGATCTGGGCGCTGGCGAAGTCGGCGATCTCCTCCACGAGCCTGCTCACGTGGGGTTCCTGGAGGTGCAGCAGGTACCGGGACACCCACAGCGGCACCGAGTTGATCGCGATCGCCAGGCCGTTGACCAGGAAGAACAGCGCCGCCTCGTGGTGGCGTTCGCGTCCGCCCCTGGTCCGGAACGACCACTCGCGGTTGAGGACGTACGACACGATCGTGGCGACCAGGGTGGCGACGATCTTCGCGGTCACCGGTTTCTCGGTGAGCACGGTCGTCTTCAGCCCCAGGAAGATCGCCGTGTCGATGACGAAGCACGTGCCGCCGACCAGGGCGAACTTCAGCAGCTCACGGTGCCGCAGCGCGATCTTGCGCAGCGGCTCGGGCAGGCGGCGGACGACGCTTTCGACTACGGACACTCCAGGCAGTGTACGGAGACCGGGTGAAAGCGCTGTTCAAGCCGCTGCGGGAGTGGTCAGGCCACCTCGCGCTCGTCGTCGTTGACCACGCGGAGGGGGCGCACGTCGGGCCGCGCGCCGGCTTCCGGGAAGACGACCTTGCGCATCGCCCAGAACTTGAACGCCGTCGCGGCGAGCATGCCGATCACCGAGCCGCTGATGAAGTCGGCGACCTGGCTGTGCAGGTCGAACACGTGCCGCGACACGTACAGCGGCGCGAGGTTCACCGCGATGCCCAGGCCGCTGACGATGAAGAAGAGCGCGGCCTCGTGGTGGCGCTCCCGGCCGCCCCGGGTGTGGAAGGACCACTCGCGGCTGAGCACGTAGGAGGAGATCACCGCCACCAGCACGGCGATCGCCTTGGCCGTGACCACCTTGTCCTGCAGGACGGTCAGCTTCAGGGCGTACCAGATGCCGTTGTCGATGACGAAGGTCGTACCGCCGACGACGGCGAATCTGATCAGCTCACGGTGCTTGTTGATCAGGAAGCGGACCGGTTCCGGAAGACGGCTGAAGGCCCTGCGCACGAGTGGCAGCACCGGGGCAGCCTACCCACGGCCGTCCCGAACCGATCACGAAGGGGTCCGGCAGAGATCCGGTAGCAGGTCGCGCAGCAGCCCCGGGGGCACCCACGGCTGGCACGGCGGGTCGGTGCGGCCCGGTGGTTCCTGGCGGCTCGGCGGCGGCGTCGAGGGGTCGGTCGTCCTCGGCGGCTCGGTGGTCACGGGCGGCTCGGTGGTCGTGGGATCCGCCGGGAGGGGCAGGGGCAGCAGCGGGGTCGTCGGGTCCGGCCTGGGCGCGGTCGGGTCAGTGGCGCGCGGCGGCGTGGTCGGGTCGGTGGTGCGCGGCGGCACGGTCGGCTGCGGCGCGACGACCGGCGGCTCCGGGCCGATCACGGGCGGCTCGGGCACGTCGCCCTCGCCCTCGCCGGGGTTCAGCCCGACCGGGACGACGATCGTCTCCGACGCGCTGCCCAGGGTGGCGGTCACGGTGACGTTCCCGCCCCGGTACGGCAGGCCGAACGCCCACACCGACAGCCGGAACGACTCGCCGCGCTCGAGCGGCTGCTCGCAGGTGACCCGGTGGTCGCTCTGCTCGCAGTCCGCGCGCATGGCCACGACGTGCACGTTCTCGTCCGACTCGACGACCAGGTGCAGGGTGCGCGGGCGGCCGCCGGTGTTGGTGGCGCGGATGTCGATGCGCGGGTCCCAGTACCCGTGGTGCCACTTGTGCACGGCCAGGTCGAGGTCGTCGTCGGCGGGTTGGACGGCCACGTCGACCCGGACGTCCACGGACAGCGCGCTGCCCGCGCTGATCGTGCCGGTGATCACGGCCGTGGGGCCCTCGTAGTCGTGGTCGACCTTGAGCCGGAACACGAACGTGGCCGACCCGCCGGGCGCGATGCCGCGTTCGGTGGCGCAGGAGATCTCGCCGCGGCCCGCCGGGCAGCCCACGGTCTGGTCGGGCGCGCCGTCGAGCTGCACCAGCCGCTGCCCGGCGAAGGAGTTGCCGGGGCCGACCGCCTGCACGCCCGGGGGCAGCAGGAGCGCGGCGGTGGCCGGGTCGGACGTGGTCTCGCCGGTGTTGCGGACGGTGATCGGCAGCGCGACCGGCGGCTCGTCGGGCCGCAGGGTGAACCCGCTGGGCACGGTCGGCACGAGGGTGGGCGGCGTCGGCTGGGGCTGCGGCTCGGGTTCCGGCTGCGGCTGGGGCTGGGGCTGCGGCTGCGGTTCCGGCTGCGGCGCGGGCGACGGTGGTGTGGTCGTCGGCTCTGGGGTCGGCTGCTCGGTCGTCGGCGTCGGGCTCGGCTCCTCGGACGACGAGGGCGGCGGCACCTGGGCCGGCGGCGGTGGCTGCCGGACCGGCTGGCTGGTGGCCGGCGGCGGCACGACCTGGGCGGCCGGCACCTGCTGCTCGCCGCCCGAGGACAGGCCGATCACCACGGCGACCGCGAGCGCGGCGACCGACGCGGCCGTGCCGAGCATCTGCCGGGGCGCGGACGACGCCGCCGTCGCGGCCCCACCGGCACCGGCGCCCACCGCCACCACGGTCGCGGCCTTGGCGGTGGTCGCCGTCGCCGCCAGGTAGCCCGCCGCGCCCACGCCCAGCACCAGCGGCGCCACGAACGCGCGCAGGGCCCCGTTGACGTCGGCCAGCTCGGCGGCCAGCGCGCGGCAGTCCGCGCACTCGTCCAGGTGCGCCTCGACCTGCGTGGTCTCCCGCTTGGACAGGCCGCCGCGGGTCCACGCGCCGAGGCGGTCGACGGTGGCGCGGCAGCGCTCGGCGGTCGTCTCCGCCAGGTGCACCTGGAGGTAGGCCTGGCGCAGCCCTTCCCTCGCCCGGTAGGCCAGCGCGGACACGCCGTTCGCGGTCAACCCCAGGATGGGTGCGACGTCGGCGGGCGACTGGCCCTCGATCTCGGTGTGCCACAGCACGGTCTGCCACCGCTCGGGCAGCCGGGCGAACGCCTTCGCCGCCAGCGAGCGCTCCAACCCGGCGACGGCGGTGTCCCGGAACGGCACGGCGGTCTGCTCGGGCGCGACCTCGGACACGTCCTCGGCCAGGTCGAGCTTCTTGTCCCGCCGGGTCTTGTCGTAGGCGGTGTGCCGCAGCGCGGTGAGCAGGTAGGCGCGGAACGCCGAGTCCGGCCCGCGGCCCGCGCGCAGCGTGTCGAGCACCTTGGCGAAGGCGTCGGAGACCAGGTCGTCGGCCTCGGCGGACGAGCGGGTGAGCTGGCGGGCCAGGTTGTAGGCCGCGCTCACGTGGCGCTCGTAGAGCTGCCCGTAGGCGTCGATCGCCCCGCCGCGCACGGAGTCGATCAGCTCCGCGTCGCTCGGTCCCTGGACTTCGGCAGGAACGGTCGCCACGTGTGTTTCCCTCCTCGCGCGCCCAGTGTGACCTACCGCAGCGACGCCAGTCACGTCGAACCCCCCAACTGGGGACCCCTTCTGCCGTCATGGATGAGGCGCGGCGACGTCCCGTACTCGAATCCCCAGGTCGAGGAGGCATCCGGGTGGGTGTGCGGGAAGCAGCCAAGGGCGGCGCGGATCGGCGTTCCGACGCGCGGCGTACCGGCGAACAGGCGCGTGCCCTGAGATCCAGGTGGCGCACGGCGACGATGGCGGCGGGGTGGGCCTACCCGGCCGACTGGCCGTTGGCCGAGGTGGACGAGGTGTGCGAGGTCGTGTCGAGCTCGGCCGACCCCGGTGCCGCGCTGTACCGGCTGGGCAGTGCCCGGGCGGAGGCGGGCGCCGGCCTGGCGGAGACGCTGCTGGACCTGGCCGCGCTGCACGCGGTGCTGTCCGAGCCGCCGGGGTCCACCGGCATCGTGTCGCCCAACGTGGACGCCATCCCGGCGCGGATGCTCCGGGCCACGGCGCTGGGCTGGGGCGACGTGATGTCGCGGCAGGCGGCGAACTGCGCGGCGGACAACCCGCTGACCGGCCTCGCGACCGGCGCGTACCTGCGGACCCGGCTGCGCGAGGTGTACGCGGAGAACCGGGCTTCGGGCCGCGACGACTACGTGCTGGCGCTGGTGCGGTTGGACCTGAGCCGGACGTCGGGCTGGTCGCGGGTGGTGGCGATGACGCTGCTGGCCGACGCGCTGCGCGAGGTGTTCGACTCGGGGGAGACGATCGCGTCCATCGGGCCGTCCGTGGCGGCGGTGCTGCTCAAGCGCGACGAACGCCTGCACCGGGCGCTGCTGAACCTGCGCATCCTGACGGCGGACCGCCTGTCGGTGGACCCGCACGTGGCCCCGACCGGCCCGGCGAAGGTCTGGCTGGAACCCCTCCCGCCGACCTACGAGGCCGCCTCCGACCTGCTCACCACCCTGGGCCGCTGAAGCCCCGGGCGCTGCGAGCCCCTGTCCAGCGCCCGCCCTGAAATCTCCCCTCCCCCCAGCCAGGCCCGTGCCGCTCGCCCCTCGGCGGCACGGGCCTGGCGCTTGTTCGGCTCCTCCCCGCCGGGCGTCCGCGTTGACAGCCGAGAGGTGTTCTGGTCTTCTAGTGTCTTAGTTGAGTAGAACACTTGGGAGGCGGAGGGTGGAGTTCCGCATCGACCGGACCAGTGGTCTTCCCGCCTACCTGCAGCTCGTGCGGCAGGTGCGGGAGGCGCTGCGGTTGGGGTGGCTCGTGCCGGGGGACCGGCTGCCGACCGTCCGCGACGTCGTCGCGAGCAGCGGGGTGAACGCGAACACCGTGCTCAAGGCCTACCGGGAGTTGGAGCTGTCCGGCCTGGTCGAGGCACGCCAGGGGTCGGGCACGTTCGTCAAGGCGGCGCTCGGGTCGGGCGACCCGGAGGTGATGGCCGCGCTCCGGGCGCGGTTCGCCGAGTGGGTGCACGCGGCGCGGGAGGCCGGTTTGGACACCGAGGACATCGACGCGCTGGTGCGCAGCGTCCTCATCGAGGGGGAAGGAGAGGCGGTCGCATGACGACCGTGGTCGAGTCTGCCGACTCAGGCACCACCGCGCTCGCGGTGCGCGCGCAGGACCTGGGCAAGCGGTACCGCGCGAAGTGGGCGTTGCGCGAGTGCTCGTTCGAGCTGCCCGTGGGGCGGGTCGCGGCGCTGGTCGGCGCGAACGGCGCGGGCAAGACGACGCTGATGAGCGTGCTCGCCGGGCTGCTCAAGCCGGACGAGGGCAGCGCCGGCGTGTCCGGCCGGGTCGCGTTCGTGTCGCAGGAGAAGCCGGTCTACAAGCACTTCACCGCCGCCGACATGCTGCGGCTGGGCGCGCACCTCAACACCGTGTGGGACCAGGGCCGCGCCGAGCGGTGGCTGGAGCGGTTCGAGATCCCGCTGGGCAAGGCGTGCGGGAAGCTGTCCGGCGGTCAGCAGGCGCAGGTGGCGTTCGCGCTGGCCATCGGCTCGCGGCCGACCGTGCTCATGCTCGACGAGCCGCTGGCCAACCTCGACCCGCTGGCCCGCCGCGAGGTCACCGCCGAGCTGCTGGCGGAGGTCGAGGAGACCGGCATGACCGTCCTGCTGTCCACGCACGTCGTGGCCGAGCTGGGCGGCGTCGCCGACTACCTGCTGCTGCTGGCCCACGGCCGGCTGCTCGCGGGCGGCGACCTGGACGAGCTGCTCGCGCGGCACGCCCTCTACGCGGGGCCGAAGTCCGACGTGCCGCCCGCCCTGGGCACGGTGGTCGAGGCGCGGCACCGCGGCAACCAGTCGACCTTCCTGGTCGAACTGCCCGCGGACCAGCCCCGCCCGGCGGTGGCGGGCCAGTGGACCGAGCGCCCGGTGACGTTGGAGGACTACGTGCTCGCGCAGCTCGCGGCCACCCGGAAGGGGATCGACGCATGACGGCGGTGGCGGTGCCCGTGCAGCGGCGGGACAAGGTGGGCTGGGGCGACCTGCTGTGGCTGACCTGGCGGCAGCACCGCTGGATGGTCGGCACGGTCGCGGTGGTCCTCGGCGTGGGCGCGGTGGTGTGCCTGGTGCTCGCCGCCGTGATCGACGCCACGGGCACCACGGAGATCTTCGGCAAGATCGGCGTCTTCGGCTTGGCGCAGCTGGCGGCGCTGGTGCCGCTGGGCGTCGGGGCGGTCGTCGCGGTGTTCTGGGCCGCGCCGCTGGTGTCGCGGGAGTACGAGCTCAAGACGTCGGTCGTGGTGTGGAGCCAGGACCTGACCCCCGCCCGGTGGGTGCTGGGCAAGATCGTGCTGCTCGGGGTGCCCGCGATCGGCCTGGCGGCCGGGTTCGGCGCGGCGGTGCGGCAGTTGATGGCCGTCATGAACCAGCTGCGACCGCTGGACTACCGGCCGTTCCGCCCGTTCGAGCCGCTGACCTTCGAGGCCGCGCCACTGGTGCAGGTCGGGTACGCCGCGTTCGGGTTCGCGCTGGGGTTGGCGCTGAGCGCGCTCACCCGGCGGACGCTGGTCGCGATGGCGTTGACGCTCGGCGGGTACATCGTGGCGCGGGGGCTCGTGCTGGCCTTGTGGCGGCCGTACTACCAGACGCCCCTGCGCGAGGTGTGGCCCTACAAGATCAACGGCAGCCGGCCGGGGTTCGCGAGCAACGACAACCGGATGTACGTCGACAGTGGCTACCTCGACGCGGCGGGCAACGAAGTCCCGTTCCCGACCGTGTGCGCCCGGACGGCCCGCAACGGGGACGATTTCCAGCAGTGCATGGCGGACCACGGGATCGTGAACAACTTCAGCGACTACCAGCCGGTCGACCGGGTGGTGGCCTTCCAGGTGACCGAGTTCTTCGTGTTCGCAGTGCCGGCGGTGGCGCTGCTGGTCTTCGCCTACTACTGGGTCAAGCGCTCGCACCGGATCTGAGGTGCTCGCAGACGGCGGTCCCGCACGCATCGGGGGTGTGCGGGACCTCCGTGTTTGTGCGCGAGACCGCGACGGACCGACTACCAGGCGGTCTTGCCGCCGCGACGCCAGTCGCGGCGATCGAGCACAGTAGACTCCCCGTACCGTGGACTCCCGAACTCGTCTCCCCGTTGTCGGCATGATCGGCGGCGGCCAGCTCGCGCGCATGACCCACCAGGCGGCCATCCCGCTCGGGCAGTCGTTGCGGGTCCTCGCCGTGTCGGACACCGACCCGGCCGCGCTGGTCGCCCGGGACGTCGAGCTGGGCAAGCACACCGACCTGGACGCGCTGCGGGCGTTCGCCAAGTCGTGCGACGTGCTGACCTTCGACCACGAGCACGTGCCGCAGGAGCACCTGCGCGCCCTGGTCGCGGACGGCGCCAAGGTCCACCCCGGTCCGGACGCCCTCCAGCACGCCCAGGACAAGCT
Organism: Saccharothrix variisporea; assembly: GCF_003634995.1. Classification (GTDB taxonomy): domain Bacteria; phylum Actinomycetota; class Actinomycetes; order Mycobacteriales; family Pseudonocardiaceae; genus Actinosynnema; species Actinosynnema variisporeum. Next base: position 6,154,847 of record NZ_RBXR01000001.1, read on the forward strand.
CGTCATGCGCGAGCGGCTGGGCGCCCTGGGGCTGCCGGTGCCGCCGTTCCGCGAGGTCACCGACGCCGCCGACGTGCTGAAGTTCGGCGCGGAGCACGGGTGGCCGTGCGTGCTGAAGGCGCAGCGCGGCGGGTACGACGGTCGGGGCGTGTGGATGTTGAACACCCCGCAGAGCGCGCAGCGCGTGGTCCCCGAGCTGCTGGCCGCCGGGACGCCGCTGATGGTGGAGCAGTGCGTGCCGATGCGCCGGGAGCTGGCGGCGCTGGTCGCGCGGTCCCCGTTCGGGCAGGGCGCGGCGTGGCCGCTGGTGCAGACGGTGCAGCAGGACGGCATCTGCGTCGAGGTCCTCGCCCCCGCGCCGGACGCCGGTGACCTGGGCGAACAGGCGCAGGAACTGGCGCTGAGGATCGCCTCGGAGCTGGGCGTCGTCGGGCTGCTCGCGGTCGAGCTGTTCGAGACCGCCGACGGCCTGGTGATCAACGAGCTGGCCATGCGCCCCCACAACTCCGGCCACTGGACCATCGAGGGCGCGCGGACGTCCCAGTTCGAGCAGCACCTGCGAGCCGTCCTGGACTACCCGCTGGGCGCGACGGACCTGGTCGCCCCGGCGGTGGTGATGGCCAACGTGCTCGGCGCCGCCGACGCCCCGGAGATGGGTCCGGACGAGCGGCTGCACCACCTGTTCGCGCGCTACCCCGACGCCCACGTGCACCTGTACGGCAAGGCCGAGCGGCCCGGCCGCAAGATCGGGCACGTGACGGTGCTCGGGGACCGGATGGAGCACGTGCGGGAGCGGGCGCGGCTCGCGGCGCACTGGCTGTCGCACGGGGTTTGGCTGGACGGGTACGACATCCACGGTGACGAGGGAGAACAGCGGTGACGTCGGTCGGTGTGATCATGGGCAGCGACTCGGACTGGCCGGTGATGAAGGCCGCCGCCGAGGCGCTGGCGGAGTTCGACGTCGCCCACGAGGTCAGCGTGGTGTCCGCCCACCGCACGCCGCAGCGCATGATCGACTACGCGCGCTCGGCCGCGTCCCGGGGCTTGAAGGTGATCATCGCCGGGGCCGGCGGGGCTGCCCACCTGCCGGGGATGGTCGCTTCGGCGACGGTGCTGCCGGTGATCGGCGTGCCGGTGCCGTTGAAGTACCTGGACGGCATGGACTCGCTCCTGTCGATCGTCCAGATGCCGGCGGGCGTGCCGGTGGCGACCGTGTCCGTGGGCGGGGCGCGCAACGCGGGCCTGCTGGCGGTCCGGATGTTGGCCGCGTCGGACGTTGCGCTGCAGGAGCGGATGGCCGAGTTCCAGACGTCCCTCGAACGGCTGGTCCTGGAGAAGGACGAGGCCCTGCGGGCGTCCCTGTAGTACACGGCACAGCGGATATTCCTGTGAACGCGCGCTAACATCTCCGTAGGTCCTGCTACTCGGAGGTAACTAGACGTGGACGCGAGCTTCGGCACCTACCAGCTGGCCGAGGAGCACGAGGCGCTGCGGGAAGCGGTCCGGGCACTCGCCGACAAGGAGATCGCGCCCTACGCGGCCGACGTCGACGAGCAGGAGCGCTTTCCCGTCGAGGCGCTGAACGCGCTGGTCAAGTCGGGTTTCGCGGCGGTCCACGTGCCCGAGGCGTACGACGGGCAAGGGGCCGACTCGGTGGCGACGTGCATCGTCATCGAGGAGGTCGCGCGGGTGTGCGCGTCGTCGTCGCTCATCCCGGCGGTGAACAAGCTGGGCACCATGCCGATCCTGCTGTCCGCGTCCGAGGAGCTGAAGCAGCAGGTCCTGCCGTCGATCGCGGCCGGCGAGGCGATGGCGTCCTACGCGCTGTCCGAGCGCGAGGCGGGCTCCGACACGGCCTCCATGCGCACCCGCGCCCGGCTCGACGGCGACCACTGGGTGCTCAACGGCACCAAGTGCTGGATCACCAACGCGGGCGAGTCCACCTGGTACACGGTGATGGCCGTGACCGACCCGGACGCCCCGAAGAAGTCGCAGGGCATCTCGGCGTTCGTGGTGCACAAGGACGACCCCGGCTTCGTCGTGGGCTCCAAGGAGCGCAAGCTCGGCATCAAGGGCTCGCCGACCCGCGAGATCCACTTCGAGAACTGCACCATCCCGGCGGACCGCATCATCGGCGAGCCCGGCACCGGCCTGAAGACGGCGCTGAAGACCCTCGACCACACCCGTCCGACCATCGGCGCGCAGGCGGTGGGCATCGCGCAGGGCGCCCTGGAGGCGGCCATCGCGTACGTCAAGGACCGCAAGCAGTTCGGCAAATCGATCTCGGAGTTCCAGGGCGTCCAGTTCATGCTGGCCGACATGGCGATGAAGATCGAAGCGGCCCGCCACATGGTCTACGTGGCGGCGGCCAAGGCCGAGCGCGGCGAGCCGAACATCGGCTTCATCACGGCGGCGGCGAAGTGCTTCGCATCGGACGTGGCCATGGAGGTCACGACGGACGCGGTCCAGCTCTTCGGCGGCGCCGGCTACACCCGCGACTTCCCGGTGGAGCGCATGATGCGCGACGCGAAGATCACCCAGATCTACGAGGGCACGAACCAGATCCAGCGGGTCGTGATGTCCCGCGCCCTGCTCAACGGCTGATCGTTCGCGCTGAACGCCCCCGCTTGCTCACGGGCAACGGGGGCGTTTGTGCGCTGTGGGTGTCGGTGTCGGCGCGTACGGTGCGCGCATGGCGAACGTCGTGTTCACGATGGCGGTGTCGGCGGACGGGTTCTTCGAGGGGCCTGACCGGGAGATCGGTTGGCACCGGGTCGACGAGGAGTTGCACCAGCACTTCAACGACTGGTTGGGGCAGGTCGACGGGTTCATCCACGGCCGCCGCACCTACGAGCTGATGGCCGCCTACTGGCCCACCGCCGACACCGACCCCGGCGCCTCGCCCGTCGAGAAGCAGTTCGCCGGGATCTGGCGGGACATGCCGAAGATCGTCTACTCGCGGACCCTGGCCGAGGTCGGCTGGGGCTCGACGCTTCGGCGCGAAGTGGTGCCCGAGGAGGTCCGGGCGGCGGAAGGGACGTTCACCATCGGCGGGGCCGAGCTGGCCGACGAGTTCATCCGGCACGGGCTCATCACCGAGTACCGGGTGTACGTGCACCCCGTGGCCATCGGTGCCGGCCGACCCATGTTCCGGCGGCCGGTGGACCTCGAACTGCTCGACACGCAGAGGTTCGGCAACGGGGTCGTGATGCTGCGTTACGCCCCCGGCGACGCCAAGTAGGCCTCGAAGCGATCGTGGGCCGGACGTCATGCCGGCGGCCATCGCGGTCGCGCCGCCGCTGTGTGCCGCCGAACCGCTTGCTCCTGTCGAGTCGCTGTCGACCTGGCCGAGGTTGTTGAAACTTCATATAACGTCGAGCGCGACCAGGCACCGCCAGAGGAAGGGTTCACCAGCGATGGTTCGTGTGAGCGACGTGACGGCTCTGCTCGGCAGGATCGGTGTGGGCGCGGTGTTCGTCGCGCACGGGTGGCAGAAGTTCACCGAGTGGGGCCTGAGCGGCACCGCGCAGGCGTTCGAGGGGCTGGGCGTGCCGCTGCCGACGGTGTCCGCCTGGTTCGCCGCGCTGGTCGAACTCGTCGGCGGAGCCCTGCTCATCGCCGGCGCGGCACTGCCCGTGGTGGGCGTCCTGCTGTTGGTGGACATGCTGGGCGCGCTGTTCATCGTCCACCTGCCCAACGGAATGCTGGGGCAGGGTGGCTACGAACTGGTGCTCGTGCTGGGCGTCGCGGCCCTGGCCCTCGGCTTCAACGGCGGCGCGCTCACGGTCGACCGCGTGGTGCGGAGGAAGGCAACGGCGAACGCCTAGGTAGTGCTCTGCAGGTCTCCGTCGTGGAGACCTGCCGCGCGCAGCGCGCTTTTGTGTGTGGTGGTCTCAACCACAGGTGGAGGGCCTCGGTTCCCCCGCCGTATGGCCTGCCCGAAGGGCTACCACAGATTTGCCGGGGTGCAGCCGAAAGTTTTTGCGAGGAACGAGCAAAAAGTTTTAGCGGCACCCCGGCAAATCTGTGGTTGGCTCCGCCAGGCCATACGGCGGGGGAACCGACGCCCTTCACCCCCCGCTGGCGGCCTGCCGCGCGGCGAGCGCCGCTTTTCATCTTTCGAGCGCGCAGCGCTCCCAAGAGCGCGAAGCGCGTTCGGCTCGAGAGCGAAGCGTTCCGGTTTAAAGCGCTTAAAAGCGAAAAGCGCCTCGCCGGCGGGCAGGCCGCCAAAGATGACTCAACTGCAACGGCGGGGGCTTCTTGCTTTTGCCATCTCCGTATGGCCTGGCGGAGCCTACCACATTTTCCAGGGGTTGCCGCTAAAACTTTTGCTCGTTCCTCGCAAAACTTTCGGCTGCAACCCCTGGAAAATGTGGTAGCCCTTCGGGCAGGCCATACGGAGATGACAAAAGCAAGAAGCCCAAGTTGAGTTGTGTCCCCTCCGGCGGACTGCCACTCGGCAAGCCCTTCGGACTGCCACTCGGCGAGGCGGACTGCCGCTTGGCGAGGGGGTGGGTGTGGCTAGCCGGCGAGGTCGATGGTGGTTTGTTCGGTGGCGCGGCGGGTGGGGAGTTGGTCTGGGTTGGGGTTGCTGACCTGGACGAGTGAACCTCCGCCCGCCAGTACGGCCAGGAAGCCGTTCAGCAGGCCGTCCGGGTGGGTCCACTCCACAGTGGACAGGACGCGCGAGGATGCCGTGATGCCCAGGGTTTCCGCCCGCTGCCGCGCCTCCGCCACGACCTCGTCCACAGTGGACTTGCCGAGGGCCGGGGTCGAGCCGGGGACCGGGGACCAGGGCATGAACTCGTCGCCGAACACCCGGACCTCGTCCACGTAGTCCACGGGCGCACCGCAGCCCATGCCCATCGGGTGCAGTGACACCGTGGCCACCAGGTCGGCACCGGGGGCGTCGCCGCCGGGTGGGACGAAGGCCACCTTCGCGCCTGTCGGGTCGTCGGTCACCGCCGCGCCGCACCACCACGTGCCGAGCAGGATGCCTGCGGTCTGCCAGTGGGCGGGGAGGAGGACGGCTACGGGGTCGCCGGGTTCGACGTCGTGCTCGTCGCGCAGCCAGTTCGCCGTCTTCGCCGCCCAGTTCGCGATGGTCGCGCGGGACAGTTCCACCCGGGTGCCCGCCGCGTCGTCGTAGTGCGTGATCAGCGGACGGCCCGGTCCGGCGGCGAGCAGCGGCGTGAGCAGGACTTCCGTGACGGTCATGGGATCAACCCTGCCACTGCGGGCCCCTCGGGCGCGAACGGGGTCAGTCGACGCAGGGCGGTCCCTGGAGTGCCCTGCGTGGACCGTCGAGGGACAGGCGCGGGGCGCTGCCGAACTTCTGCACCGACGTGGTGGTCGGCACTGGGGTGGGGGTCTTCTCGCCCAGCACCTCGGCCACGAACGCCTTCACCGCCGCCGGGTCCACGGTCACCACGCTCTGCCCGCGCTCGTTCACCGCGCCCACCCCGGTCACCGGGATGGTCGTGAAGTCCACGTCGCCGCCCGCGAGGCTCTGCGCGTGCCCGGCCAGGGTTGCCAGGTCGAACTTCTCGTCCACCACGACCGACTTGCGCATCGCGTCCAGCAGCCCGGACAGCTTCCCCTGGTCGGTGAACGTCCCCGCGGACATCAGCTGCGACACCGCCGCCTTCAGGAACACCTGCTGCCGCGTGATCCGCCCGAGGTCGCCGTTGGGGATGTTCTTGCGCTGCCGCACGAACGCCAGCGCGTCGCCGCCGGAGACGGTCTGCGGGCCGGCGCGGAAGTTCGCGCCCGAGTCCGGGTCGCTGGTGGCGTGGTTGAGGCACACGTCGACGCCGCCGACGACCTGGGTCAGCAGGTAGAACCCGTACAGGTTGACCTCGGCGTAGTGGTCCACCCGCACCCCGGTCAGCTCCTGCACGACCTGCACCAGCGCCCGCCGCCCGGCCTGGTCGCCGCGCTGGGACCGCTCCTCCAGGTCGCCCACGCCCTCGGCCGCGAGCCGTTCCATGGTGAAGAACTTCGTCACCCCGTAGGCGGCGTTGATCTTCTCCTGGCCGTGGTCGGGGATCGGGACGTAGGTGTCGCGCGGGATGGACACCGCCCGCGCCTTGCCGCCGTTGCGCGGCACCCGCAGCACGATGATCGTGTCGGTGTTGACCGTGTCCGTCGCCTCGGTGCGCAGCTCGCGCAGCACGTTCGCGGGCAGCAGCCGGCCCTGCGCGTCGGTGCGGCTGTCGCTGCCCACCAGCAGGATGTCCAGGGCGCCGTCCTCGACCGGCGGCGCGTTGGGGATGTCCTCCAGCGCCGCCAGCACGTCGGTGGTGTTGACGCTGTCCTGCACCCGCTTGAGGGTCGCCCAGCTGTAGCCCGCCACGGCGAGCACGACCGCGGACAGCAACGCCATCAGCGTGCGCCCGATGATCCCCGCGGCCCTCACTGGCGGTCCTCCTTCTGCGCGCGCGCGTGTGGCGATCAGGCTAGTCGGCCTGGGCCGGTCGGACCCGGTTTGCGCCGAACCTCCAGGAGGTCAGTTGACGCAGACCACACCGTCGGCGGTGATCGGGGGAGCCGTCGTCGTCGGCAGCGGCGTCGCGCCGCCCACCGCCGCCTGCTCCGGCTCGTCGGACGGCACTGCGCCCGTGTAGTCGGCACCGACGTACACGTGCACCTGCCCCCTGGGCACGGAGTCGTCCTCGACCACCGTCGCGTTACCGTCCAGCGCGGAGACCACCCGGTCGGCAGCGGCCCGCTGCCCCGCGCCGTACCGGACCTCGGTCGTCGCCAGGTAGTTGCCCGGTTCCGCCGCGCCGCGCGCGAAACCCTTCTGCGCCAACGCTTCCAGCACCGCGATGGCCCGGCCCGGCGAGCCGGAGGAGTTGAACACCTGCACGGTGATGCTCGACGGCGGCGGCCCGGACGGCGTGGTCGTCGTCGCCGTCGAGGACGGGGACTGGTCGGTGGCCAGCGACTTGATGAACTGCCGCACCTGCGCCGGGTTGACCGGCAGCACGTTGCCGTCGCCCCAGGTGTCGGTCGGGTCGCCCACGGGGATGGTCCGGAACTGGATGTTGCCCGACACCAGGCCCTGCATCTGCTCGGCGAACTCGGTGATGTTCCAGCCCTCGTTGAGCACCACGGACTTCTTGATCGCCGACACCAGCCCCTCGAGCTTGGCGAAGTCGGTCAGCGTGCCCGTGGACAGCACCTTGCGGGCCAGCGCGCCGATGAACACCTGCTGGCGCACGATCCGGTCCAGGTCGCCGCCGGGCAGCCCGCCGCGCTGGCGCACGAACGACAGCGCCGCCGCGCCCTCCACGGTCTGCCGGCCCGCCGGGAAGTCCGCCCCCGACGCCCAGTCCTGGGTCGCCTGGTTCAGGCACACCTCGACCCCGCCGATGGCCTTGGTGACCTCGTAGAACGACGCCAGGTTGACCTCGGCGTACCGGTCCACGGTGACCGCGCCGCCGGTCAGGCCCTCGATGGTCTTGATCAGCGTGCGGCGGCCCGCCTGGGTGGACTCCTTCTCGATGCGGGCCTCGTCGGTCACGCCCTCGTTGCGCAGCCGCTGGGCGGTGTCGTTCTTCTGCCGCGCCATCGCCGAGTTGAGCTTGTGCTTGCCGAAGCCGTCCGCGATGTCGACGTAAGAGTCGCGCGGGAACGAGATGGCGACCGCCCGCGTGCCGTCCTGCGGGATGTGCACCAGGATCATCGTGTCGGTGTTCAGCGTGCCGTCCGCCACGCCGCCGTTGAGCAGCGCGAGCACCTCCGGCGAGAGGGGCTTGCCCTGGGCGTCGGTGCGGCTGTCCACGCCCACGAGCAGGATGTCGATCGCGCCGTCGAGCGGCTTGCGGACCGCGCCCTGCTCGTCGACCTGGGTCTGGATGACGTCGGTGGTGGTGATGCCCTCGTCGATGTCCCGAAGGTAGTTCCACCCGTACCACGTGACGAGGAGCACAGCGGCCGAGACCAGCGAGAGGAGGGAACGGCTCGTGAGCACGAGCACGCGCAGCGCGGTCGACCTGCTGGTCGATGTGGGCGGACTGGTGTCCACTGGCGCTGCCTCCCCCGGTGTGCGCGGCTGCCCACCAGGCTAGTGGGGGAGCGCCGCGGCGGTCCTGTGGTTCCTCATATACGGGAGACGCTGTAACAACCAGGTGGGTTGCATGGTTAATTACCGTGACAGACTGCGATGGATGACCGCTACGAAGGGCGATGACCGATGCGCGTGCTGGTGACGGGTGGGGCCGGGTTCATCGGCTCGCACTACGTGCGGGAACTGGTGGGCGGCGCGTACCCGGCCTACGCCGACGCCGAGGTGGTGGTGCTGGACAAGCTCACCTACGCGGGCAACGAGGCCAACCTGGCGCCGGTCGCGGACAGCCCGCGCCTGACGTTCGTGCGCGGCGACATCTGCGACCGCGAGCTGGTGGCCGACCTGATGGGCCGGACGGACGCGGTCGTGCACTTCGCGGCCGAGTCGCATGTGGACCGGTCGATCTCCGGGTCCGCCGATTTCGTGCTCACCAACGTGCTCGGCACGCAGACCCTGCTCCAGGCGGCCTACGACGCGGGCGTGGCGAAGTTCGTCCACGTGTCCACCGACGAGGTGTACGGCTCCATCGAGGAAGGCTCGTGGACCGAGGACCACGTGCTGGAGCCCAACTCGCCGTACTCGGCGTCCAAGGCGTCCTCCGACCTGCTCGCGCGGGCCTTCCACCGCACCCACGGGCTGCCCGTGTGCATCACGCGGTGCTCGAACAACTACGGGCCGTACCAGTTCCCGGAGAAGGTCATCCCGCTGTTCGTCACCAACCTGGTGGACGGCAAGAAGGTGCCGCTGTACGGCGACGGCCTCAACGTGCGCGACTGGCTGCACGTGGACGACCACTGCCGGGGCATCCAGCTGGTGCTGGAGGGCGGGCGCGGCGGCGAGATCTACAACATCGGCGGCGGCACCGAGCTGACCAACCGCGACCTGACCGAGCGCCTGTTGGAGGCCACCGGCCGGGACTGGTCGTTCGTCGAGCCGGTCACCGACCGCAAGGGCCACGACCGCCGGTACTCGGTGGACATCACCAAGATCTCCACCGAGCTCGGTTACGCGCCGCGCGTGGACTTCGCCACGGGACTGGCCGACACCGTCCAGTGGTACCGCGACAACCGGTCCTGGTGGGAGCCGCTCAAGCAGCGCGCGGCGCTGGCGGGCTGAGGCGTGCTGGCTCTGCTGGTGCCGGGCGGGCGAGGTCAGCTCGGGCAGGACCTGGTGGCCGCGGCTCCCGCGGACGGGCTGGTGCACGGGCCGTCGTCCGGTGAGCTGGACTTGACCGATCGTGGGTGTGTGGCCGACGCGGTGGCGTCCTTCGCGGCGTCGGCGCGGGACGGCGGGTTGAAGCCCGTCGTGGTCAACGCTGCCGCTTACACGGCGGTTGATGCGGCGGAGACCGATGAGGAGCGGGCTTCGCTGGTGAACGCCGTCGGGCCGGAGTACTTGGCTTTGGCTTGTGCCGCGGAGAACGTGCCTTTGGTGCACGTGTCCACGGACTACGTGTTCGCGGGGGACGGGACGCGGCCGTACGAGCCGTCCGACGAGACCGGGCCGCGTTCTGCTTACGGGCGCACGAAGTTGGACGGCGAGCGGCGCGTTCTCCAGGCGTGGCAACGGTCTTGGGTCGTGCGCACGGCCTGGGTGTACGGGGCCGGTGGTCCCAACTTCGTGAAGACCATCGCGCGGCTGGAGTCAGAACGGCCGGAACTGTCCGTTGTGGACGACCAGCGCGGGTCGCCGACGTGGTCGCACGACCTGGCGGTCGGGCTGGTGCAGCTGGCGTCGCTGGTGGTGGGCGACGGGCCTGCTGCCCGGGTGCTGCACGCGACCGGCGGCGGCGAGACCACGTGGTTCGGGTTCGCGCGGGCGATCTTCGAGGAGCTGGGTGCCGACCCGGCTCGGGTGAAGCCGTGCGCGACCGAGGACTTTCCGCGTCCCGCGCCGCGCCCGGCGTACTCGGTGTTGTCGGGGGCGGCGTGGGAAGCGGCGGGGCTGACCCCGTTGCGGCCGTGGCGGGACGCGCTGCGGGAGGCGTTCGCGGTCGGCGCGGTGCCCTGACTTCTAGCGGGACGCGCTGCGCGCTTTCAAGATCAAAAGCGCCTCGCCGGCGGGCAGGCCCCCGGGGGTGGGAAGTGCGTCGGTTCCTTCCCCCCGTACGGCCTGCCGGAGGCAACCACCCTTTTTCGGGGGTGTCAAGGGCAAGGGGCTCCTTCGTCGCCGCTTACCCTTGACACCCCCGAAAAAGCGCGGTTGGGCTGCGCCCAGGCCGTACGGGGGGAAGGAACCGAGGCCCTTCCTGTGGCTGGCTGGCAGCCCATCGAAGGGGTATTTGCGCTCGGGCTGTCAGGCGGCCTTCCAGCGGACGCAGGTGGGGCGTTGGGCGGTGGTCAGGAAGTCCTTGAGTGCCAGGGCGAGGGTTTCGACCGGCACGCCCGCACCCGCTGGGTAGTCGACGTACTCCGAGCGGTACTCGGGGGAGGCCGGTTCGCCGTCCAGGGTCGAGTAGTCGTGGTCCGGGTCGGCGTAGGTCAGGTAGCCGTAGCCGCCGTGCACGGCCGCCGCCACGTCGTGGTCCGGGATCTTGGTCTGGCCCGGCTCGCCCAGCAGGCCCTCGGTGTCGTCCATCAGCGGGCGGTCCAGGTGTTCGATCACCGCCGGGCCGGCGCCGGGTTCCGCCAGGCGGCTGAGCAGGGTGTCCACGTCCTCGGGCGTCTGCACGGTGAGCTGGTCGGCGGCTTCCGTGTCGTCCGGGTCGCTGATCGGCCACACTGCGGTGAAACTCATGGCGGCCATCATCGCAGTGAACGCGGTGAGTGACCACCTGAGGTCCGGGTTGGGCCGTTGGAGTGGACCGCGCTTGTCGCACTGGTTTTGCGCGCAAGCGGTGCGGGAGCCTGTGCGGCATGTCCGAACACGGGCGACTCCCGGAAGCGACCCTGCCCCGCCCCGACGACCGCCAGCGGTTCCTCCGGCGCGTGTGCGCCGTGACCGGCTCGCGCCCGATCTCCTGGTCCGTCCTCACGGGCAAGCCCGCGCCCGGTCGCTAGCGGCGCGCGGCGGCGGCGAGCCGGTACGCCTCCAAGGTCCTCTCCGCCGTCTTGCGCCAGGTGTACTCCGACGCGTGGGCGCGCCGGGCGGCCTGGTCGGCGGCGTTCGGCTCGGTCTCCACGGCCGAGGTCAACGCCGCCGCCAACGCCTCGACGTCACCCACCGGCACGTGGGTCGCGTGCCCGCCGGCCGTCTCGCGCAGCGCCGGCACGTCCGTGCACACCACGGGAACGTTGCACGCCAACGCTTCCAGCACCGGCAGCCCGAACCCCTCGTCCCGGGACGGCAGCACCAGGGTCGCCGCCCCGGCCACCACGCTGCGCAGGTCCACGTCGTTCAGGTACCCCGTCCGCAGCACCCGACCGTCCACACGGGACTCACCGGGCCCGGCCAGCACCAGCGGCGGCAGGGACGGCGTGGCGGCGTGCGCCTCCAGCAGCGTCGACAGGCCCTTGCGCGGCCCGCCCGCGCCCACGAACAGCAGGTACTCGCCCGGCAGCCCGAGCCGGGACCGGAGGCCGTCGGACGGCGGCCGGGCCGCGAACCACGCCGGGTCCACCCCCAGGGGCGTCACGACGATCTTGTCCGGCTCCACGCCGTACCGCTCGGTGACCACGTTCGCCACGGCCTGCGTCGGCGTGCACACGATGTCCGCCCGCAGCGCCGACTTCTTCACCAGCTCCGGCAGCCGCCGGTCCGATGGTGGCAGGTCGCCGGGGGCGTCGAGGAAGGCCAGGTCGTGGATCGTGGTCACGCCGCCGCCCCGGATCGAGGGCGGCAGCACGAAGTTCGTGGCGTGCATGACGTCGGTCGGCCCGGCCAGGAACTCCACCGGCGGGAACGGGCCGCGCAGCCAGAACTGGCGCAGCAGCCGCGCCGAGACGGGCAGGCCGCGCGCCACCACGTCGTGCGGCAGCACGGTCCGCAGCGCCCGCCAGCCGCGCAGCGTGAACGCCACCGCCCGCACGTCCACGGCGTCGGGCATGGACGCCAGCTCCTCGGCCAGCGCGGCGGTGTAGCGGCCGATCCCGGTGCGGTGGCCGAGCAGCGGGGTGCCGTCGATGAGCACCTTGAGCGGCTTAGCCATGGCCGCGCAACTTCTTCAGCACGCGACCGGTCGCGCGGCGGGCCACCTCGCGCGGACCGCCCTGGCTCAGGTAGTCCTTCACGAGTTTCACGTCCCGTTGGAGTTTCTCCTTGCGCCCCAACGGTGTGTTGCGCACCATCGGCGCGGAGCCGGGCAGCCGGTCGGCCGCCGGGCGCGGGTGGCGGCAGAACTCCACCAGCGGCTCGAGCACGGCCTCCCACGTGAACCGCTCGCGCACGACGGCGATCCGCTCCGCGCACGCGGCGGCGAAGTCCTTGTCGTACAACACCTTCTCCAACGCGGCGGCCAGCGCGTCCGGGTCCTCGGACGGCACCACGACTCCCAGGCCCTCGCGGGACACCAGGTCGGCGAACGCGTCACCGTCCGTGGTCACGATCGGCAGGCCGGCCCACAGGTAGTCCAGCACCCGCGTGCGGAACGCGAACGTCGTCTCCACGTGCTCGTAGTGCGTGGTGACGCCGGCGTCCGCGTCCAACAGCCAGTTCTGCCGGTCGTTGTAAGGCACCCACGCCTCGTTGAAGAACACGTGCGACCCGACCAGCCCGAGCCGCTCGGCCAGCGCCCGGGTGTGGTCGGCGATGTCCATGTCCGGCACCTCGGGGTTGGGGTGCTTCATCCCGAGGAACACCAGTCGGGCGTCGGAGTGCTTGTCCCGCAACCGGTCCACCGCGCGGATCAGGGTCAGCGGGTCGAACCACGAGTACACCCCGCCCGCCCACAGCACGACCTTGTCGTCCTGCCCGATGCCCAGCGCGTCCCGCAACCCCGGCCCGGTGCGCTGCGGCGGCTTGCCGGACAGCCCGAACGGCGCCACCGCCAGCAGGGAGCGGGTCGTGCGGTCGTTGTCGTACAGGGCGGGCGTGAGGCGGCCCGTCGAGGCGAGGTGACCCAGCCAGAAGTGGCGTTGCCGCTCGGACGCGCACAGGAAGAAGTCGCCGCGCCGCAACTGGTTGTCCAGCACGCGCTGCACGCCCGCGAAGTCCTTCTCGCGCTGCTCGTCGGTGGCGTCGCGACCCTGCTCCAGCAGTTCCAGGTGCATCGGGTCGTAGATGTCGCAGACGACGATCTTGTTCGACCGCGGCTGCCGCAGCTGGGGCATGAACTCCAGCGCGTGCCCTTGCAGCACCACGATGTCCGCCCACGCCAGGTGCGGGTCGATGTCGCGCGGCTGCAGCCCGTGCACCGCGAACCGGGCCTCCGGCGGCATGCAGAGCGGGTTGAACGTCACCAGCCGCACGTCGTGCTCCGCGGACAGCACCTCCGCCATGTGCCACGCCCGGATCGCCGGCCCGGCCATGCGCTCCGAGATGGCGTCACCGGTCACGATGAGCACCCGGCGCGGCCGGCCGTACAGCTCCTCGATCCCGAACGCCTCCACCAGCACGTCGTGCGCGGCCAGGTAGCGCTCCAGCGGGTACGCGGGCTCCAGGGCCTTGCGCATCAAGGTGACCAGGTCCGCGTCGGTCACCGTCCGCGCCGCCTGCTCGACCCTGCGGGACTCGGTCAGCGACGGCAGCAGCTCCACGAACTGGTCGATCGCCAGGAACCCGGCCAGCGCCTGGCGGGACACCGGCACCGGCGCCGCGTCGTCCGCCGGGTCGGCCGGCCTGCGGGTGATCTCCAGCTGCGTCGGGTCGATCTCGCCGCGCGCGGTGGCCCGGCGCACGCACAGCGCCAGCGCGGCGGGCAGCGCCTTCGCCAGCGTCTCGTCGGAGGCGTTCTTGTAGAGGGCGGCGAGGGCGTTGCGCTCCAACAGGTACAGTTCCCGGCTGGTGTCCACAGTGGACATGGAGCCGTGGTGCTTGTGGTAGGTCAGCGACCGGGGCTCGAACCGCACCCGCCAGCCGCGCAGGTTCAGCCGCCACCCCAGGTCGACGTCCTCGTAGAACATGAAGAAGCGCTCGTCGAACCCGCCCAGCTCGCGGAACAGCTCCGCGCGCACCAGCAGCGCCGACCCGGTGCCGAACAGGACGTCCCGGGGTGCGTCGTGCGACCCGTCGTCGGGCTCGCCCGCGTGCCGCTTGTAGCCCATCCCGAACCAGGTCAGGCCGCCGTCGACGAAGTCGATCGCGGTGCCGTCCCAGTCCAGCACCTTGCTCGCCACCGCGCCCACGGTCGGCTCGTCCCGCAGCACCCGCACCGCCGCGCGCACCCAGTCCGGGTGGGGGCGGGCGTCGTTGTTGAGGAACGCGAGCACCGACCCGGTCGCGTGCCGGGCACCCAGGTTGCAGCCGCCCGCGAAACCCAGGTTGGCCGGCGCCTCGACCACGGTGGCCGCCGGCACGGCGGCGCGGATGCGCTCCGCACTGCCGTCACCGGACGCGTTGTCCACGCACACGACCTGCAGGTTCTCCGCCGGATACGACAGGTCGGCGTACAGGGCGCGCAGGCAGGTGATGGTGTCCTCGGCGCCGCGGTAGTTCACCACGACCACCGACACGTCAGGCAGGCTCGCTCGCTCCACGCGCTAAGCCTGCCTCATGCCCGTCCGACGCGTTCGACGAAGGTGCCCTATCCCTCCGAACCGGCGTCGTCGGGCCGGTCGTCGGGCTCGTCCCGGGGCTTGCCGTCGTCGTCGTCCTCGGCGGGCACGCTCGGCAGGTTCGCCCGCTGCCACTCGGCGGTGATCTTGACGTGCGCCTCGACCCCGGACTTGGCGATCACCACCCCGGCCTCGGCGGTGACCTTCAACCCGACCTCGACCGTCACCTTGTCCGGCCGGAAGTCGGGCATGTTCCCGATCTTCTGCGCCACCGCCCGCGCCAGCCGCCGAGCGTTGTCCACCCCGGCCTCCAGCGTCTGGTCCACCACCCCCAACGCCTCGTCCAACCTCCGCCCGGCCCGCACCGGCCCGTCGTAGTCCTGCTCCACCTCGAACGGCACGAAGGCCCCGTCGTCGGTCCGAATGGCGATGTACTCGGCCACACCTCTCCTCTCTCAGCACACCGGTCCCCGCGCCGCCCCGGCGGGCAGGGTGACGTCGTCCTGGTCCAACCCGCTGCGCGCCACCACACCGCACAGCACCGCCGCCCACACCGCCGGGTCGCCCGGCTCCAACTCCCTGCGGACGAAGGCGACGTACCCGGCCTGCGCCGGTCCGGGCAGCACGGTGAGCCGCTCGGTGTCGCCGCCGAGCAGCGCGGGCAACGCCCAGGTCGGGTCGCGCTCCCACAGGTGCACCGCCATGGCGCCGCCCCACGCCGCCGCGGGCACGACCACCTGGAGGTCCAGTTCGAGCTGGTCCGGGTCGGCGCGGAAACGGACGTCGACGGCGACGGTGAACAGGGGCAGGTCCACCCCGGCCACGCGCTCCCGCCGGCGGAGGTCCCACACCTCGACGGCGCCGAACCGCTGCAGGGCGATCCGGTCGCCGGCCGCGTCCGCGGCGACGACGGTGCCGAGCCGCTCGGGTGGGAAGCCGACGGAGAACTCCGAGCCGGGCACGACCAGACCGGTCCCGACGTCGAAGCGCAGGACCCGTCCGGCGTCGGTCACCACGGCGACCTCCCTCGCCCCGGCCGCGGCCGCGCCGATGATCTGCTCGTCCGGGCGGCCCTCCGGAAGACCGAATTCCGGGCCGAGCGGCCGCATGGACCCCACGTCGACCACGTACACCTGGCGGGAACCTTGCACGAGCAGCCGGTCGACACCCTGGAACCGGGGTGTGCCCTCGACGCCGCCGAGCACACCCAGGGGCGCCAGGTCGGGCATCGCGAACAGCAGCACCCGGCCGCCGTCGTCGATCGCGGCGAGCGGCGCGGCGGAGGAGAACGCCCACCCACCGGTGCCGGAGGTGTGCTCCGCCCGGCCCACCCGGGCTCGGCGCTGGAGGTGCCAGACCTCGGACCCGGAATCCCAGGTCCGGAGCACGACGTGCGCGCGGTCCGGGGCGAACTGCACGCTGTCGGCCCTGCGCACCGCGCGGTCCAGGTCGTCCTCCGGCGGTACCCGCAGCACGGCGACCCTGCTGCTCGTCGACAGCACGACCCGGTAGTGGCCGGACGGCTCCACCGCCAGGTTCCGCACCCTGCTCCCGTCCGGCACGACGACCAGCCGCTCCCCGCCGATCGGCCCCAACCGCAGCACCGTCTCGTCGCCGGTGTCGGAGGTCGCCGCACTGGTGCGCAGGTCCGGGCTGAACACCCCCGAGGTGCACCTCCCGCCGACGACCTCCGCGACCGTCGCGCCGCTCGACGCGCCGACCGCGACCAGCCCGGTGTCGACGCACCGCGTCACGGTCGGCTCCGCCTGGCCCGGTCGGTCCGTGAACGTCCCCGGCCCCAGGTCCCGGACGCCGGCCGCGGACACGGCGAGGACACCGGTCCCGTCCTCCACCACCACCTCTCCCGTGGGGAGCACGCCGACCAGCGACCGCCGGGGGCCACGGCGGGCGGGCAGCGGCACGACGCTGGTCCGGCCGTCGGGGGCGCGCACCCGCACCTCGCCGGCGTCGTCCCGGGCGTAGGCGATCCACCGGCCGCTGCCGTCGGAGACGACGGTGTCCGCCAAGTCCTCGGTGAGGGTTGTCACGTCGCCGGTGACCACGTCCCACCTCTTGATGCCGTCGAGCGGGGCACCCAGCAGGCTGTCGTCGC
Organism: Saccharothrix variisporea; assembly: GCF_003634995.1. Taxonomy (GTDB): domain Bacteria; phylum Actinomycetota; class Actinomycetes; order Mycobacteriales; family Pseudonocardiaceae; genus Actinosynnema; species Actinosynnema variisporeum. The sequence goes on from NZ_RBXR01000001.1 coordinate 6,171,624, forward strand.
CGGCCCACGTCCAGCGTTGCGCCGGGCCCGGGGTTCGCCGGGGCGGATCCGCGGTCAGGTCCCACAGTTCGTCGCGATCCTCGTCGAACAGCCGGGTGCCGCTGGGGTTCGGCGTGGCGGTGCCCGGCACGACGACGGTGGTGTAGCGGTGCTGGTTGGCCAGGAGGCGCAGGGCGGTGCGGGTGTCGACGCGGTCGGCGGTCCGGTACGCCCGCAGGGTCGTGACGATGCGGGAGTCGGTGGTGGAGACGGCGGCCCGGTCCAGCAGCGCACGGGTGGCGGCGTCGACGGCGAACCGGGCCCGCTCGTCCCCGACCGTGCGGATCGCGGTGACCAGGGCGAAGGCCAGCAGCGCGACCAGGGTGGCGGCGAGCCCGCGGACGGCTGTGCGGCGGGTCCGGGCGTGCGCGGACGCGGCGAGGAAGCGCCGCTGGGTCTTCGTCAGGCGGTGGCCGCGGGCGGTCGCGCGGGCTGTGCGGAGGGGTTTGCCGCGGAGCAGCAGGGCGCGGTCGGGGGACTCGGTCCAGCGGTGGGCGGTGCGGTCGAGGTCGTCTTGCCAGGTGCGGAAGTCGCGGGAGGCCTCGACCCAGTCGTGGAGGCGCTGCCAGTGGTCGACCAGGGCGTGGTGGGCCAGCTCCACTGTGGACGGTCCGAGGGTGACCAGGCGGGTGCGGGCCAGCTCGCCGGCGATCTCGCCGAGGTCTGCGACCGGCACGGCCCGGCGGACGTGACCCCGGCCGGGCAAGGGGCTCACCAACTGGGTCAGGGCGTGGCGGATCTCCGCCGGGTCGAAGCGCCGCCACACCCGCTCCGCGTACGTGGACACCGCGCCGGCCACCCCGCCCAGGTCCCGGTACGCCTGGTGGGTCAGGACGCCCCGGTCCTGCCGGTCCCACAGCAGGGTCAGGGTGAACTCCAGCAGCGGCAGCGGGTTGGACTCGGCGGCCAGGTCGGCCAGCAGGGCGTCGGCCAGGCCCTCCTGGAGGACGGGCATCCCGATCGGCCGCAGCGGACCCTCGACGACCTCGCGCAGGTCAGGGGTGCCCACGGTGGCGGTGCGGTCGGGGAGTGCGGAGAAGCGCGGGTCGGTGGTGAGGCGGAGCAGGGGCTCTGTGGTCGTGGTGACGACCAGGTCCACGCGCGGGGCGCGGTGGCGGACCAGGCCCAGCAGCGCGTGCAGGAAGTCGGGCGCGTCGGGGTGACGGGCCAGGGCCTCGTCGAACTGGTCGACCACGATCGTCAGGCGGCGCAGGTCGCGGTGCACCAGGAGGCGGTTGACGGCGTCCTCGACGCGGTCGGGTGTCACCTCGTCCTCGAAAGCCGTCGACAGCGCGGCCCACGGCGTGCTCGCCGTCGCCGGGCGGACGACGACCGACTCGCCCTCCAGCAGCGGCAGCAGACCCGCCATGACCAGCGACGACTTGCCGCAACCCGAAGGGCCGGCGACCACCAGGGCCCCCGTGCCGTCGAGCTGGTCCCGCAGCTCGCGCGCCCGGTCCGCGCGGCCGAAGAAGTGCTCGGCGTCCTGCGGGCCGAACGGCTCCAGGCCCCGGAACGGGGAGCCGGGGACGGCGAGGGCGGCCAGGTCCGGCCAGGTCCGGTGGAGGGAGGCACCGGACAGGGCGTAGCCGATCCGGCGGTCCGCCCGCTCCTCGACCTCCACGACCATGCCGACGACCGCGCCGAGCGAGTCGTCCAGCAGCGGACCGCCGCTGAATCCCCGGGACAGCGGCACGCCGTGGGACCGGTCGTCCTCGACGTGGATGCGCCCGCCGGCGATCGGGCCACGCACGACCCCGTGCGACCACACGCCGTTGGTGCGGTGCGCGGTGACGCCGAAGGCCCGCACCCGGTGGCCGCGCAGCTCGTCGTGCGCCACCACCCGGAGCGCCCGCGCCCCCGCCGGCACCTCCGCGAGCCGCAGCACGGCGACGTCGGCGTCCTCCGAGCGGAACACCTCGGAGACCGCGGAAGCACCACCCAGCAACGGGAAGTCCACCTGGTCGCCGGCCACGTGCGCGCAGGTCAGGACCAGGTCCTCGCCCACCAGGAAACCCATGCCGACCGCACTGCCACCCCGGAACACCCGGACCACCGCACGCTCGGCGAGCTCCACCCCGTCCCCCTACCTGCCCGCCCACTCGCGCCACACGGCGCGGCGGGACACCTCCGCCCGGCGGCCGACGGCCAGCCGCTGGGCGAGCGTCGCCGGTAACCGGAAGAGGACCTCCGCGAGCACCTGGATGCGCAGGGGCACGCGGAAGTTCGGCGGTTGCGGGCCGCGCCGCAGGAGCAGGGCGGCGGTCAACGCCGTGAAGTGCGCCAACTGGGTCAAGGCGACCGGGAGGGGTGCGCAGCGCAGGAGCATGAGCAGGCGGTTGCGCTCGTTCCACCGGTGGAACAGGCGCGACCCCGGTCGGGTGCTCGCCCCGTGCCGGTGGCGGACCCGGGCCGGGCCGACCGACACCACCCGGTGACCGGCCAGCCGCAGCCGCCACGCCGTGTCGGTGTCCTCGTAGTAGCAGAAGAACTGCGCGGGAACCCCGCCCACGGCCCGCAGCACGTCCGTGCGCAGCAGCGCCGCTCCGCCGCAGAACCCGAACACCTCTCGACCCGAGAGCACCAGGTCGACGCCGTGCCCGTCGGCGGTCAGGGCCACGCCCACCGACTGAGTGGACCCGTCCGCGAGCAGCATGGACGACGTGGCGGCGGCGGCCCCGGGATCGTCCGCGAGGGCCTGCTCCAGCGCCGCCAACCAGCCGTCGTCGGGCACGGCGTCGTCGTTGAGCCAGGCGGTGTACTCGGTGTCGACCAGCGGCAGCACGGCCGCCAGGCCGCCCGCGTACCCCCGGTTGCGCGGCAGGCGGACCACCTCGGGCGCGCTCGGGTGGCGGGCCAGCAGCTCGGCGGTCCCGTCGTCGGACGCGTTGTCCAGCACGAGTGTCCGATGTGGACGCTGCCGGGCGAGCGCGTCGAGGCACGCGGTGATGTGCTCGCGACCGCGCCACGTCACCACGACCACCGTTGTACCGGGGGTGGACACGGCGTGAGACGGTACGCGACGTGCCCAACCTGGTTGTGCTGACCGAGCAGTTGCTGGCCCCCGTGCCCGGCGGGACCGGCCGCTACACGCGCGAACTGGCCGCCGCGCTGGCCCGGACCGCCCCGCCCGGCTGGGAGGTCACGGGCGCGGTGAGCAGGCAGGCCGACACGTCGGCGGCCCGCGTCCCGGGCGTGCTCGGGCCGAAGGTGCTGCCGCTGCCGCGCCGCGCCCTGATCGCCGCGTGGGAGCACGGCGTCCCGTACTGGCCCGGCGGCGACGCCGTCCACGCGCCCACCCCGCTGGCCCCGCCGCGCGGCCGGGTCGTGGTCACCGTGCACGACACCGTCCCGTGGACCCACCCCGAGACGCTGACCCCGCGGGGCGCGGCGTGGCACCGCAAGGTGATCACGCGGGCGGTGTCCCGGGCGCGGGCCATCGTGGTGCCGACGCAGGCGGTCGCCGACGAACTGCGCCGGTACGCACCCGGAAGCGCACCCGTGCACGTCGTCCACAACGGGGTCACCGATCTGGGACCCGAGGAGCCGGTGGACGTGCCCGACCGGTACGTCCTGGCCATCGGCACCATCGAGCCCCGCAAGGGTTTCGACGCGCTGGTCGCCGCCACCGCCGAGCTGGACGTGCCGCTGGTCGTCGTCGGGCCGCGGGGGTGGGGCGGGGTGGACCTGCGCGCGCCGCACGTGCGGCTGCTGGGCCGGTTGTCCGACGCGCGGTTGGCCTACGTGCTGCGCCGCGCGGCAGTGCTGGCCGCGCCGAGCCTCGCCGAGGGGTTCGGGCTGCCCGTGGTCGAGGCGATGGCGGCCGGGGTCCCGGTGGTCCACTCGGACGCCCCGGCGCTGGTGGAGGTGGGCGGCGGCGCCGGTCTGGTGGTGCCCCGCGGTGATCTCCCCGCGCTCGTGGCGGCGCTGCGCGAAGTGCTGTCCGACAAGGGTGTCGTGCACCGCATAGCGGCGGCCGGCCGCGCCCGCGCCGAGGCCTTCACCTGGGAAAACGCCGCGCGGAAGGTGTGGGACGCGCACCTGTCGCCCGGTCGGCCGCGTTCCGATTGAGCCATTCCAGGGTAACCGGGCCGTCGCCACACGTACTCTTCACCGCGTGCCTGCCGTCGAACCCAGCGTGCTGATCGACGCCACCGCCGTGCCCGCGGACCGGGGTGGTGTCGGCAGGTACGTGGATTCGCTGGTCGCGGCGCTGGACGCGGACGGCGCCAAGATCAGCGTGGTGTGCCAGCCGCGCGACGCCGAGCTGTACGGCCGGATCGCGCCGCACTCCCGCGTGATCGCCGCCGCCGACGCCGTCGCGACCCGCACCGCGCGCCTGACCTGGGAGCAGACCTCGTTGCCGCGCCTGGCTTCCCGGCTCGGCGTGGGGGTCGTGCACTCGCCGCACTACACCGTGCCGCTGGCCAACCGCGCCGCGTCCGTGGTCACCCTGCACGACGCCACCTTCTTCACCGACCCGGTCCTGCACTCGTCGGTCAAGGCCCGCTTCTTCCGCGCGTGGACCCGGGCGTCCCTGCGCCGGGCCGCGCTGTGCGTGGTGCCCAGCCGCGCCACCGCCGACGAGCTGACCCGCGTCGCCGGCGCCGACCGGCGGCTGCTGCACATCGCCCAGCACGGCGTGGACACCGAGCGGTTCCACCCGCCCACCCCCGAGGAGATCGCGGCCGTCCGGCGGACGCTGTCCCTCGGCGACGCGCCCTACGTGGCGTTCCTGGGCGCTCTGGAACCCCGCAAGAACGTGCCGGCGCTGATCCGGGGCTTCGCGCAGGCGTGCCGGGGCCGGGCGAACCCGCCGACGCTCGTGCTCGCCGGCCAACCCGGGTGGGACAGCCAGGTCGAACGGGCGCTGGACGCCGTCCCGCACCGCATCCGCGTGATCCGGGCCGGGTACCTGCCGTTCGGGCAGCTCGCCGGGTTCCTCGGCGGCGCCGACGTGGTCGCCTACCCGTCCCTGGGCGAGGGCTTCGGCCTGCCCGTGCTGGAGGCGATGGCGTGCGGCGCGGCCGTCCTGACCACCCGGCGGCTGAGCCTGCCCGAGGTCGGCGGCGACGCGGTCGCGTACTGCGGCGTCGGAGCAGGGGACATCGCGGCGGCCCTGGGCGACCTGCTCGACGACCCGGCCCGCCGAGCCGCGCTGTCCTCGGCGGCCCTGGTGCGCGCCAAGGACTTCACCTGGTCCACCTCGGCGGCCCGCCACCGCCTCGCGTACGAGAGGGCCTTCCGAACCCACCGCCGTTGACCGCCACTAGTGTGACCGGCGTGACGCGCTACGGAGACGGACTGGCGGTCGTGACCGTCACCTACTCACCCGGTGAGACCTTGGACACGTTCCTGTCCACCCTGAAGGACGCGACCACCCGTCCCGTGCGGGTCGTGCTGGCCGACAACGGGTCCACCGACGGCGTGCCCGAGCGCGCGGCGGCGGCGTCCGACGAGGTGACCTTCCTCCCGACCGGCGGGAACCTGGGCTACGGCGCGGCAGCCAACCGGGGCGTGGCGTCGCTGCCGGAGGAGTACGGGTGGGTGGTCGTCGCCAACCCGGACGTCTCCTGGGACGCGGGCTCCCTGGACGTGCTGCTGGAAGCCGCCAAGCGGTGGCCCAGGGGTGGCGCCTTCGGCCCGCTGATCCACGAGCCGAACGGCGAGGTGTACCCCTCGGCCCGGCAGCTGCCGTCGCTGGGGCGGGGGCTGGGGCACGCCGTGTTCGGCAAGGTGTGGCCGAGCAACCCGTGGACCCGGGAGTACCGGCAGGAGGACACCGCGGTGCGCGAGCGCCCGGCCGGGTGGCTGTCGGGATCCTGCCTGCTGCTGCGGCGGGAGGCCTTCGACTCGGTGGACGGGTTCGACCCCCGGTACTTCATGTACTTCGAGGACGTGGACCTGGGCGAACGGCTGGGCCGGGCGGGATGGCTGAACGTCTACGTGCCGGACGCGTCGGTGACCCACATCGGCGGGCACTCGACGTCCCGGATGTCCAACCGGATGCTGGCGGCGCACCACAGCAGCGCTTACCGGTACTTGTCGGACCGGCACCAGGGACCGCTGTGGGCGCCTTTGCGCTTGGCAGTCCGAACGGGCCTGGGCTTGCGCCTCCGTTTGGTGACCCGCCGTTCCTGACCAAACCAAAGCAACTCGGGCACGTTCAGCGTGCTTTTCGGCGCGCGCAGCGCGGTGTCGTGGTCCCAACCACAGGTGGAGGGCCTCGGTTCCCCCGCCGTATGGCCTGCCCGAAGGGCTACCACATTTTGGGTCGGGTGCAGCCGAAAGTTTTTGCGAGGAACGAGCAAAAAGTTTCGGCTGCACCCGGCCCAAAATGTGGTTGGCTCCGCCAGGCCATACGGCGGGGGAACCGACGCCCTTCACCCCCCGCTGGCGGCCTGCCGCGCGGCGAGCGCCGCTTTTCATCTTTCGAGCGCTTCGCGCGTACCAGCGCGAAGCGCGTTCGGCTTGAGAGCGAAGCGCGCTTCTAAAAGATCTTGAAAAGCGAAAGAGAAAAGAGCCTCGCCGGCGGGCAGGCCGCCAAGGATGGACACAAGAGAAAGGGCGGGGGCTTCTTGCTTGTGCCATCCCCGTATGGCCTGGCGGAGCCTACCACATTTTCCGGGGGTTGCCGCTAAAATTTTTGCTCGTTCCTCACAAAAATTTCGGCCGCAACCCCCGGAAAATGCGGTAGCCCTTCGGGCAGGCCATACGGGGATGACACAAGCAAGAAGCCCGGGCAGGGGGGTGCCGCGCGGCAGCCCACACGAAAAGCACGCGCTGCGCGCGAAAGCACGCGCTGCGGGCGAGGGAGTTGCGCTGATCAGCCGTTGAGGCGTTGGGACAAGCCCTGCGGGGGCTGGTCCTGGCCGCCGGAGAGGCGTTGGGACAGGGACGGCCGGGAGGTCGACACCTGCTGCACGGTCGGCACTGGGCCGGGGGCCACCCGCAACTCCGGTTCCGGCTCCGGCTGGGGTGCCGGCGGCTGCGGGGCGGGCTGGGGCTGCTGTGCCTGGTGCGGGTGCCCTGCGCCCGGCTGTCCTGCGCCTGGCTGTCCTGAGCCTGGCTGTCCTGACCCTGGCTGTCCTGGGCCCGGCTGTCCGCCTGCGGGCCGGCCGGCAGGCGGCTGGGTGGCGATCGGCTGGGTGTGCGGCGGGTTCTGCGGGGGGAAGGGCTGGGTCGGTGGGGTGCCGGGGTGGCCCGCCGCCGCCTGGGCCGACAGGATCATGGTCGACTCCGGGTCGACCATGCGCGGGTCGGCGGCGTTGACCATGGCTCTCGGGATCTGCTGGGTGGCCGACGAGTCCATCGGGCTCGTCATGTTGTCCGGGGTGACGACGTGGATGCCACGTGCGCGAGCACGGGCGAGCGCCGCGTCGGCCCGAGCGCGGGGGTCCATCCGGATCTCTCCTGCGTTTCCCTTGGGCCGGCTCGCGGGAGCCGGCGGTGCCGATCGGTGACGCTCCGCGACACGAGACCTGCGCCCGTGTCGTCAAGGTGCTCATGCCAGAGTATTCGCATCCACGAGCGGAAGTAAGCGGAGGAGGAAAAACGGCATGTCGGAGCTGCAAGGCGCCGAGGCGGTGGTTCTGGTCGGGGGCAAGGGGACCCGGCTGCGGCCACTGACGCTCTCCGCCCCCAAGCCCATGCTGCCCACGGCGGGGGTGCCGTTCCTCACGCACCTGCTGTCCCGCATCCGGGAGGTCGGCATCACGCACGTGGTGCTCGGCACGTCCTACAAGGCCGAGGTCTTCGAGGAGCACTTCGGGGACGGCTCGACGCTCGGGTTGGAGCTGGAGTACGTGGTCGAGGAGGTGCCGCTGGACACCGCCGGCGCCATCCGCAACGTCGCCCACCTGCTGCGCGAGCCCGACGTGATGGTGTTCAACGGTGACATCCTGTCCGGTGTGGACCTGCGTGGCGTGCTCGACACCCACCGCACCAACGCCGCCGACGTCACCCTGCACCTGGTCAAGGTCGAGGACCCGCGCCGGTTCGGGTGCGTGCCGACCGACGCCGAGGGCCGCGTGACGGCGTTCCTCGAGAAGACCGAGAACCCGCCGACCGACCAGATCAACGCCGGCTGCTACGTCTTCAAGCGCTCGGTGATCGAGGCCATCCCCGCCGGCCGGCCGGTGTCGGTGGAGCGGGAGACCTTCCCCGGGCTGCTGGAGTCCGGCGCGCGCCTCCAAGGCCACGTGGACACCTCCTACTGGCTGGACCTGGGTACGCCCGCCGCGTTCGTGCAGGGCTCGGCGGACCTGGTGCGCGGGGTCGCGCCGTCCGCCGCGCTGCCCGCCGCGCCCGGTGACGCGATCGTGCTCGCGGACGCGAAGGTCGACGACGGGGCTCGGTTGACCGGCGGCTCGACCGTGGGCGTCGGGTGCACGGTGGCGTCGGACGCCGTGGTCGACGGGTCCGTGCTGTTCGACGGCGCGGTGGTCGGCGAGGGCGCGGTGGTCGAGCGCAGCGTGATCGGCGCGAACGCCCTGGTGCAGGCCGGCGCGGTGGTCAAGGACGCCGTGATCGGTGACGGCGCGGTGGTCGGCGCCCGGTGCGAGCTCATCGGCGGCGCGCGGGTGTGGCCCGGGGTCGTGCTGCCCGAGGCAGGGGTGCGGTTTTCGACCGATGCGTAGGACGTGGCGGCCGGAGTTCCCGCTGGACGTGGGCGCCGTGCTCGGCCCCCTCCGGCGGGGACCCGGTGACGTCACGTTCCGCGCGGTCGGGGGCGTCTGGCTGACCGCGAACACCCCGGACGGGCCGGGCACCCTGCACGTCACGCGCTCCGACGCCGTCGAGGCGCAAGCGTTTGGCGACGGCGCGGAGTGGCTGCTGGACGGCCTGCCCGCGCTGCTGGGCGCGGAGGACGACGACTCGGCCTTCGAGTGCCACCACCCGCTGATCGCCGAGACCCGGCGCCGGTCGCCGGGCGTCCGGCTGGGGTCGACCCGGCGGGTGTGGGACTGCCTGCTGCCCGCCGTGCTGGAGCAGAAGGTCACCTCGACCGAGGCGCACCGGTCCTACAGCCAGTTGTGCCGCCGGTTCGGCACGCCCGCGCCGGGGCCGGTGACCGGGATGTTCGTGCCGCCGACGCCCCGGGCGGTCCTGTCGATCACCGACTGGGAGTGGCACAAGGCGGGCGTGGACGGGGCACGCAGGCGGGCGTTGATCGCTGCCGCCCAGGTCGCGCACCGGTTGGAAGGCGCGGCGGCGCTGGGTGGCGAGGCCGGTCGGGCGCTGCTGCGCAAGGTGCCCGGGATCGGCGTGTGGACGGCGGCCGAGGTGGCGCAGCGGGTGTGGGGCGACGCGGACGCGGTCAGCTTCGGCGACTTCCACCTCGCCGGCCTGGTCGGCTGGGCCCTGCTGGGCCGGCCGCTGGACGACGACGGCATGGCCGAGGTGCTGGCGCCCTACTCGCCCCAACGCCACCGGGCCGTCCGGTACGTCGAGTTGTCGGGCGCCCGCAAACCCCGCTTCGCCCCGCGCTTCTCGCCCCGCGACTACCGGGCGATCTGAGCCCGAGCCGCTTGGACCATCGGGTACAGGTCGTCCACGTTCGACGGCATGGCGTCCAGCGGCCACCACTGGAGGTCCACGGACTCCGCGCTGCGCACGGGCTGTGCGCCGACCGGAGCGCGCACCAGGAAGCGCACGTCGAAGTGCCGGGTGGGCACGCCGAGCGAGCACGTGATCGGGTGCACGTCCAGGTGGATCGGGGTCGGGTCGAGGCGCAGCCCCCGGATCCCGGACTCCTCCTCGGCCTCCCGCAGCGCCGCCCCGGCCAAGGTCGTGTCGGAGGGCTCGCAGTGCCCGCCCAGCTGCAACCACCGGCCCACGCGCGGGTGCAGCGTCAACAGGGTCCGCTCCCCGGTCGCGTCCAGGACCAGCGCGGACGCGGTGATGTGCCCCGGCTCGCAGGACCGCTGACAGGCGTCCGGCCGGGCGGCCAGGAAACCGAGGTAGGCCTGCCGCAGGGCCTCCTGTTCCCGCTGGGCGGGCCGCCAGGCGGTCAGCACCTCGACGGCATCGGCGTGCAGGCTCACAGCTCCAGGAACCCTTCCTCGACACCCCGCGGCGGGCGCGGCACCAGCGGCTCCTCCGGGTGGCCCACCGCCACGGCACCCAGCGGCTCCCACGTCTCCGGCAGGCCCAGGACGTCCCGGACCACGTCCGGGCAGAAGATCGTGGACGACACCCAGCACGACCCCAGGCCCTCGGCGGCCAGCGCCACCAGCAGCCCCTGCACGGCCGCGCCGCCGGCGATGGTGAACATCGTGTGCTCCGCCGCCGTCCGGGCCGCGTCCGGGTAGCTGTGCGCGCCCTCGGCCACCAGGAACGGCACCACGATCTCCGGGGCGGCCCGCAGGAAGTCGCCGCGCGCCACCCGCCGCTCGATCCGCTCCTCGGACCACCCGTCGGCCCGCAGGTCGGACTTCCAGCGCTCCAGCATGGCGTCCAGCAGAGCCACCCGGCGGTCCCGCAGGTGCACGAACCGGACCGGCCGCGTGTGGTGCGGCGCGGGAGCGGTCAGGGCCGCGCCCACCGCCCGCCGCAGCACGGCCGGGTCCACGGGGTCGGCCGTGAACGACCGCACGGACCGGCGCACCAGCACCGCCTCGGCCCGCCCCTGCGCCACCGCCTCCTCGACGCCCAGCCGGAACAGGTCGTCCTCGATCGGCCGCACCAGGTCCCGCGCCGACGACCCGTCGTCCGAAGGCGTCAACCCCCGCACGACGGCCACCGGCACCGCCCCGAGCTTGCCCTTCACCAGGTCCGCCGCGGCGGCGACCTCGTCGGCCACGGCCACCTCGGTCACCACCAGCTCGTTGCCCTGGGCGTCCACCGACCCGGCGTACCGGTGCAGCACGGCTAGCCCGGACGCCCCGATCGCCGCGTCGGTCTGCCCGACCCGCCACGCCCGGCCCATGGTGTCAGTGACCACGACGGCCACCTCGACGCCCAGCGTCGTCTTCAACGCCGCCCGCAGGGCCGCCGCCGACGCGTCCGGGTCCACCGGCAGCAACGCGATCTCGTCGCCGGCCACGTTCGAGGCGTCCACCCCGGAGGCGGCCTGCACGACGCCCAGCTTGTTCTCGGTGATCAGCGTCCGCCCGCGCCGGGCGATGACCCGCACGGCCTCCGCCTCCACGTAGGACCGGCGCACGGCGTCGCGCTGCTCGGGGTCGGTCGGCACGGGCACCAACCGACCCTCCACTTTGGACAGAACCTTGCTGGTCACCACGACCACGTCACCGGAGGACAGCCACGGCGCGGCCGACGCCAGCGCGCCGGCCAGGTCGTCGCCCGGTCGGAACTCCGGCAACCCGGTGACCGGCAGGACCGTGATCGCGCCGCCGGCCGCGTGGTCGGCGAACGGGGGCGTCGGTCGGTCAGCCAACGCCGACACCCGCCAGTTCCAGCGCCGCACGGGCCATCGCCGCCGTCGCGTCCACATCGGACATCAGCAGCGGCACCGCGCGCACCGCCACGCCCGGCACGTCGCACCGGTCGCCGGTGTGCACCAGCCACCCGTCCAGGACCCCGCCCTCGGTGGTCTTGCGCGAGCCGTAGAGCCGACCCACCGCCTCCGCCGAGGTCTCCACGCCGATCGCGGTCAGGCACGCGTCCGCCATCCCGCGCAGCGGCTTGCCGCCGATGATCGGCGACAGCCCGACCACGCCGGCGTCGGTCTTGCGCAGCGCGTCCCGGATGCCCGGCACGGCCAGGATCGTGCCGACGCTGACCACCGGGTTCGACGGGGCCAGCAGCACCGCGTCCGCCTCCAGGATCGCGTCCACCACGCCCGGCCCGGCGGTCGCGGTCTCCGCGCCGACCGACGCGAACGAGTGCGCCGGCAGTGACGCCCGGTGCTTGACCCACCACTCCTGGAAGTGGATCGCCCGGGTCTCGTCACCCTCCGACACCACCACGTGGGTCTCCACCCGGTCGTCGGACATCGGCAGCAGCCGCACGCCCGGCTGCCACCGGTGGCACAGCGCCTCCACCACGGCCGACAGGGGGTAGCCCGCGCGGAGCATCCGCGTGCGGACCAGGTGCGTGGCGATGTCCCGGTCGCCGAGGCCGAACCACGTCGGCTCCGCGCCGTACTTCGCCAGCTCCTCCTTGACCGTCCACGACTCGTCCGCCCGGCCCCAGCCGCGCTCGACGTCGATCCCACCGCCCAGGGTGTACATGCAGGTGTCCAGGTCGGGCGTGATCCGCAACCCGTGCATCCACACGTCGTCCCCGGTGTTCACCACCGCGGTGATCTCGTGCTCAGGAGCACTCAACAACGACTTGAGGCCGACGAGGAACCGAGCCCCGCCGACCCCTCCCACCAGTACGACGACCTTCACGGGACGCCATCCTCCCACCGGCCCCGAACCGGGCCGCCGCCGCCCGTCCCGGCGCCGGCCGGCTCAGTGGCTCAGCGCCAGAACATGAACGTGCCCTGCCCCAGCCCGGCCCACAGCTCCTCGCCGCCGACCAGTCCGAACACCGCGTAGGACAGCCGGAAGAAGATCGCCGCCACCGCCGGGAACGCCAGCAGCACCGCGAACAGCACCAGCGGCGCCCACGGCCGCGCCTTCGCCCCGAACTGCTGTGCCTGGTAGGACATCCACGGCTCGATCACGCCCCACCCGTCCAGGCCGGGCACCGGCAGGATGTTCAGCACGAACGCCAGCACCTGGAGCAGCGCCAGGTACGACAGCGCGGCGGACAGCCCCACCGGCGGTTCGAACAGCAGCACCGACAGGCTCAGCAGCGCGCCGAGCACCAGGTTGCTCAGCGGTCCGGCCAGCGACACGAGCGACTCGACGCGCTTGTTCCGCAAGGCGTGGTGGTTGATCCACACCGCGCCGCCGGGCAGCGGGATGCCGCCGAACGCCAGCAGCACCAGCGGCAGCACGAGGGACATGATCGGGTCGGTGTAGTGGCGGATGTCCAGGGTCAGGTAACCGCGTGCTTTCACGGCGTAGTCGCCGCCGCGGTAGGCGACCACGGCGTGCCCGAACTCGTGCAGGCACAGGGAAACCGCCCACCCGCCGAGCACGAACAACACGGTGCCCGCGATCACCACCGGGTCGTCGAACGTGCGGGCCTGGTCGCCCAACGAGGTCATCACGGCGCCTGCCACCGTGATCGCGAGGAGGCCGAGGAACAGTGGACTGGGTCGCACCGCTGATCGCTTCACCCCACCAGTGTGGCCTTCCCGGCGAGGGGCCCTGATCGCGACCTGCACCCAGACCGCTCCGAAGCCGCCTCTCGCTTGCCCCCGCGCCCGGAACGTGCCGCCCCGCTTGCTCGCCGCACCCGCGTGCACGCAGCGGCTCGTTCGGCCGTTCGGGCCGCGCTGGTCGCTGGGTGTGCCGTGCGAATCACCGTCTGTGCTGCCAGTCAAGGTTTTCGCCGCCGATCGCGCGAATATCCCCCGTCCTGTGGACTCGGCTTGACCGGGTGTTGTGACACAGGTGTAATCACATCGGTGTCATTCGTCGTTGTGGGGACGGCGAGTGGTGTCCGCCAACCGGGGAGAGCGGAAGGCGAGGAGGCGGACGGTATGCGGGAATTCGACGGGGGTCGCAACGTGGACGGGGACGCGCCGGCGCGGGAGTCGGTGGTGTTCACGGAACTCTTCGACGCGACCGACGAGCAGGACTGGCAGGAGCGCGCCCTGTGCGCGCAGACCGACCCGGAGGCGTTCTTCCCCGAGAAGGGCGGCTCGACGCGCGAGGCCAAGCGGATCTGCCTGGGCTGCGAGGTGCGCTCCGAGTGCCTGGAGTACGCGCTGCAGCACGACGAGCGCTTCGGGATCTGGGGCGGGTTGTCCGAACGGGAGCGGAGGAAGCTCAAGAAGCGCGCCGTGTGATCGTTCCGGCGCGCTCTGCCCTACCGTGTCGCCCACGGGTTGTCGGACGGACGGGAGCGGCACTTGACGAGCGGCGCCACTCCACGGCTGCGCACCGTGCCCGTGCTGGCCGTGCTGGTGTGCCACGACGGCGACCAGTGGCTGGGCACGGCCCTGTCCGCGCTGCGCCGCCAGCGCCCCCGGCCCCGGCACGTGATCGCCGTGGACACCGGGTCCCTGGACCGGACTTCGAAGATCCTCGCCGAGGCGGCGGAAGGTCCCGATCGGGTGATCGACGGGGTGCTGACCCTGTCCCGCGGCACGGGCTTCGCCGAAGCGGTGCACGCGGCCGTCGACCACGCCGTCGGGCGCTGGGGTGACCCGGGTGCCTGGCTGTGGCTGCTGCACGACGACTGCGCGCCGGACCCGGACTGCCTGTCCCTGCTGCTGACCGCCGCCGAGGTGTCGCCCTCGGCCGCCGTGCTGGGGCCGTTGAGCCTGGACTGGGCCGACCCCCGGCTGGTGGTCGAGGCCGGGCTGTCCACGGACGCGTCCGGGCACCGGCAGACCGGCATCGGCGGCGTGGAGTTCGCGGGGGCGTTCCAGCAGAGCACCGAGGCGCTGGCGGTGTCGTCGGCGGGTTCGCTGATCCGGCGCTCGGTGTGGGAGTCGCTCGGCGGCTACGACCGCAAGCTGCCGCTGCTGCGCGACGACATCGACTTCGGGTGGCGCGCCAACCGCGCCGGGCACCTGGTGCTGTCGGTCCCCGTGGCGCGGATGCGGCACGTGCGCGCGATGTCGCGCGGGATGCGCAAGCTCGACGCGGCCGTGGCCCGTCCCGGTCCCTCGCTGCGCGGGATCGACCGGGCGCACGGGCTGCGGACGTTCCTGGCCAACTGCGGGTCCCTCGCGTTCTTCCTCGGCGTGCCCCGGCTGGCGGTGCTCGGCGTGCTGCGGGCGTTGGGTTTTGTCCTGGTGCGGAGGTTTTCCGACGCGCACGCCGAGCTGGGCGCGGTCGGGTACGTCCTGGGTGGACGGGCGGGGCTGCGCGCGGCGCGGGCGGCGCGTCCGGCGAAGGGCGTGGTGCGCGGGCTGTTCACGACGCGGATCACCAGGCTGCGCAACGCGATCCGCGGCGCGTCGGCCTACCTGATCCGGCGGCGCGTCGAGGCGGACGCGGCGCTGGGCCGCCTGCCCGAGGACGACGTGCGGCCGGTCGCGTGGTCGCCACCGTCCGAAGTGGAGCGTCGGGTGGTCGGCCCGGCGGCGCTGCCCGCGGGCGTGCTGTCGCGGCGGCGACCGGTCCGGGTGACCGGCGGGTTGCGGCGGCCGGCCACGACCGTGCCGGTGGAGGCGCCGCTGCGGGGCTCGCTGCGCCCGTCGCCGCGCCCGCGTCCCTCGCCGGTGCCGCGCGGCGGGTCGGTGGTGTTCGTCGAGGTGGACCGGACGCGGATGCTGTGGTCGCTGGTCCTGGGTCCGCCGCTGGTGCTCGTGCTGGGGTTGGTGGTCTTCGGGATCCTCGCCAACGCGACGCGCATCGGGCTGGACCTGTCCGGCGGCCGGCTGCTGCCGGTGCCGTCGCTCGCGGAGGTGTGGTCGGGGTACCTGGCGGCGTGGCACCCGGTGGCCGGCGGGACGTCCGCGCCCGCGCCGGCGGCACTGGCCGTGCTGGGGACGCTGGGCGTGCTGGTCGGCCCGAGCGCGGCGGTGGCGGTCCTGCTGATCGGCAACGCGCCGCTGGCCGGGCTGTCGGCGTACCTGGCCACGCGGCGGCTGCCCGTGCGGCGGCCGGTGCGGGCGGTGGTGGCGGCGGCGTACGCGCTGGTGCCGGCGGCCACGTCGGCGGTGAGCCAGGGCCGGCTGGACGTCGTGGTCGTGCACGTCCTGCTTCCGGTGGTGTTCGCCGGGGTGGTCGCGGTGCTGCGGGGCGGGTCGGGGCCGTCGTGGCTGCCCGTGGCGTCCGGGACGGCGCTGGGGTTGGCGGTCCTGGGCGCGTTCTCGCCGTTGGTGCACGCGCTGGTGGCCGTGGGGGCGTTGGTCGGGTTCGTGGCGGTGCCGGGGCGGTTGGGTGACGGGCGGCGGCGGGTGGCCGGGCTGTTCATCGTCGTGCTGCTGCCGATGGCCCTGCTCATGCCGTGGCCGGCGGTGGTGTTGCAGAACCCGTCGGTCGTGCTGCACGGGGTGGGGGCGTTCCTGCCGAACGACCCGGTCGGTGTGGTGGACCTGCTGACCCTGCGGCCCGGTGGACCGGGCGCGGTGCCGTTCGTGGGCGGGTTGGTGGTGCTGTTCGCGCTGGCCGCCCTGCTGTTCCGGTACTCCCGGCGGATGCTGCCCGGCCTGGTGGTGGTCGTCGGGGCCGGGCTGGCGGTCGTCGTGCTGCGGACGGTCGTCGTGACGCCCGTGGTCGGCGGCCCGGCCGTGCGGGGGTGGACCGGCGCGCCCCTGGTGGTGATGTCGTGGGGCCTGCTGTGGGTGGTCCTCGCGGCGTGCCGGCGCGACGCCCGTCCGGTGCCCTTCGTCCGCGTGCTCGCGGTGGGCGGCGTCGTGGCGGTCGGGGTGCTGGCGTGCTCCGGGTTCGTCGGGATGCGCTCCGGTCCGTTGACGGCGTCCGGCGCGCACCTGCCGTCGACCGTGGAGCAGGAGTTGCCGAGGACCGGGCGGTCGGTGCTGGTCCTGGGCACGCCGACGCGGCAGGTGGCCGGGCGGATGCCCTCCTTCGGCGACGACGACCTGGTCCCGGTGCCCGGCGCGACCACCCGCCTGGACCGGTGGCACCGCGACCTGGTTGGCGGCGACCCGAAGGCGGCCCGCGCGGCACTCGCCCAGGCGGCGGCGTCGGGCGTGGCGTTCGTGGTGACCGAGGACCGGGCGTCCGGTCAGCGGATGCGGGACGCTTTGGGCGACCTGGTGGCCGTGGCGCCGCCCATGTCGGACGGGCGTCCCGTGTACCGGGTGCAGTTGGCGGCCGGCAACGCGGTCCTGCTGTCGCCTGAGCTGGCTCGGCGAGCACGGACCGGCGGCACCCCGCCGGACTCGCTGGGGGTCCCCGGCATCGCTCCGGTCGAGTCGGCACCGCCCGAGGTGGGTGTGAAGGTGTCGGAAGGGCCGGAGGGGCGGTTGCTGGTGATTGCGGCGGAGGAGGAGCCCGGCTGGTCGGCCACCGTCGACGGCAAGGCCGTGGCCGTCGTGCGGGCGTGGGGGCACCTGGTTGGTGTGCCGGTGCCGGCTACGGCGTCGGAGGTGCGGATCGAGGCTTCCAGCACCCTGCGTGAGCTGTTGCTGCTGGTCCAGGCCGCCGCCGCGCTGTTCACGGTGCTGACCGCGATCCCGTCCCGTCGACGCCTTTGACCGCTTCCAAGCGCTGAAGCGCTTCGCTCTCAAGATCAAAAGCTAAAAGCGGGCGCTCGCCGCTGGGCAGGCCCCCGGGGGTGGAAGGGCGTCGGTTTCTTTCCCCGTCCGGCCTGCCGGAGGCAACCACCCTTGGCCCGTTTCCGCAACCGGAAAAGCTGGTTGCGGAAACGGGCCAAGCGCGGTTGGGCTGCGCCCAGGCCGGACGGGGAAAGAAACCGAGGCCCTTCCCGTGGGCTTGGCAGCACGGCGAAAGCGTGGCGCCCTTCGGGCGTGCGCCTGCGGGGCGAAAGGGTGTCTGCGGTTGGCGGTTATTCGCCGTCGATGACGTCCGGGTCCAGGCCGAGGTAGTTGGCGACCTGCTCCACCAGCACGTCGTGCACCAGGTCGGCCAGGTCCGCCCCGTCCTTCGCGCGGGCCTCCAAGGGGCGCCGGTAGAGCACGATCCGCGCCCTCCGGTCCGCCCCGGCCGGGAGCAGGCGGGCCAGGGGCACGTTGCCGTCCTCGACCACGTCGCCGTCGTCGGAGGCCGCCTGCACGTCCGGCACGTCGTCGACCGCCACGTCGAGTTGGGTCAGCTCGATGCGCCAGCGGGCCTCGATGGGTTCCAGGGCCTCCAGGACCAGGGCGTCGAAGCGCTCCGCCCGGCTGCGGGCCGCGGGGAGGGTGGCCGGGTACAGCGGACCGCGCAGGCCGCGGCCGTGGCGGTCGCGCCTGCGGCGGCTCTGCGGGCCGTGTCGTCGCGAACCCCTGGCCATCACCACGTCGTACAGGTTAGTTGCCCGCACCGACAGGGCCGCCGTCGACCTGCAAACTTGGCCAAGTCCCCGACGCGCTGAGGGCAATCCACCACACCTGCGCCCGGACGCGATATCGTCCCCGCCGTGCGGAGCGTGAGACGGTGCTCGCGAACCGGGTGCGCGAACCCGGCAGTCGCCACGCTCACGTACGCCTACGCGGACTCGACCGCGGTCGTCGGACCGCTGGCCACCTACTCCGAGCCGCACAGCTACGACCTCTGCGAAGAGCACGCCCTGCGCCTCACCGCGCCGCGCGGCTGGGAGGTCGTCCGGCACCAGGGGCAGTTCGTCGCCCCCGAACCCACCGTGGACGACCTGACGGCGCTCGCCGAGGCCGTGCGCGAAGCGGGTCGCGCGGACCGGCCGGTGGAGGCGCCCGAGGTGCCCGCGGGCACGATCCGGCGTGGTCACCTGCGGGTTCTGCCCGACCCGAACGAAGACTGACGTTCCACCTCACGAAGACCTCACGCAGACCGCCGGACCCGACACGACCGTGACGGCCGCGCCGGTAGGCTTCGGCACGCCCACGTCAAGAGCCGAACCGGGAGTGTGGCTGTGCGCGATCTGTCCGCCATCGTCAAGGCCTACGACATCCGCGGTGTCGTCGGCGAACAGCTTGACGCGGACGTCGTCCGCGAGTTCGGCGCCGCGTTCGCGCGGCTGGTCGGCGGGCCCGCAGTGGTCATCGGCCACGACATGCGCGAGTCCTCGCCCGGCCTGGCCGCCGCCTTCGCGCAGGGCGTGACCGCGCAGGGCGTCGACGTCGTCAGCATCGGTCTGGCCAGCACGGACATGCTCTACTTCGCCTCCGGCAAGCTCGACCTGCCCGGCGCGATGTTCACCGCCAGCCACAACCCGGCCAAGTACAACGGCATCAAGCTGTGCCGCGCGGGCGCCGCGCCGGTCGGCCAGGACACCGGCCTGGCGCAGATCCGCGCCGACGTCGAGCAGGGCGTGGCGGACGCCGAGGGCGTGACCCCGGGCACCGTGTCCGAGCGGGACATGCTCACCGAGTACGCCGCCTACCTGCGGGAACTGGTCGACCTGTCGTCGTCCCGGCCGCTGAAGATCGTCGTGGACGCGGGCAACGGCATGGGCGGCCACACCGTGCCGAAGGTGTTCGAGGGCCTGCCCATCGAGGTCGTCCCGATGTACTTCGAGCTGGACGGCAGCTTCCCCAACCACGAGGCCAACCCGCTGGACCCGAAGAACATCGTCGACCTCCAGGCCCGGGTCAAGGAGGAGGGCGCGGACGCCGGTGTCGCGTTCGACGGCGACGCGGACCGCTGCTTCGTGGTGGACGAGCGCGGCGAGCCGGTGTCCCCGAGCGCCATCACCGCGCTGGTCGCGGTGCGCGAGCTGGCCAAGGACCCGGGCGGCACGATCATCCACAACCTGATCACCTCGCACGCGGTCCCCGAGATCGTCCGCGAGCACGGCGGCACGCCCGTCCGCACCCGCGTCGGCCACTCCTTCATCAAGGAGGAGATGGCGAAGACCGGCGCGATCTTCGGCGGCGAGCACTCCGCCCACTACTACTTCCGCGACTTCTGGCGGGCCGACACCGGCATGCTGGCCGCGCTGCACGTGCTGGCCGCCCTCGGTGAGCAGGACGGCCCGCTGTCCGCCCTGACCAGCGACTACGAGCGGTACGCCGCCTCCGGTGAGATCAACTCGACGGTGGACGACCAGGCGGGCAGGCTGGCGGCCATCAAGGCCGAGTTCGGCGGCCGCGAGGGCGTCACGCTGGACGAGCTGGACGGTCTCACGGTCAGCCTGCCCGACGGCTCGTGGTTCAACCTGCGCGCCTCCAACACCGAGCCGCTGCTGCGGCTCAACGTCGAAGCCGCCGACGCGGCCTCCGTCGCCGCCCTGCGCGACGAGGTCCTGGCGATCGTGAGGGGATGACAGCCGTGGCCGTCCAACTCGACCCCCAGCTGCTGGAGATCCTGGCGTGCCCGTGCCCCGAGCACGCGCCGCTCACGCCGGGCACCGCCGCCGACCCGCAGGCCGACTTCCTGACCTGCACCTCCTGCGGCCGGTCGTTCCCGGTCCGGGAGGGGATCCCGGTGCTGCTGCTCGACGAGGCTGTCGAGCCGTCGGCGGGGTGATCGGGTGCTCGACGACAGCCTCCTCGACGACCAGGCCCGGCTCGCCGACGTCGACACGAGCGGCCTGCTGAGGGCCGCCGCGCGGGCGGGCGCGCAGGTCCGGGCCACCGCGGAGGCGGCGGAGGAGTTGGGCGTGCGGCGGGTGTTCGCCGAACGCCCGCGCGCCCTCGTGCTGGTGACCCGGCCCGGCGTGGCACCCGCGGTGGCCAAGCTGGTGACCGCCCTGCTCGGGCCGGCGTGCCCGGTGCCGGTCGTGGTGTCCGACGACGTGCCGACGTGGGTGGGCGCGCTGGACGTGGTGCTCGCACACACCGAGGACCCCGGTGACGTCGTGCTGGCCGAGGCCGTCGACCGGGCCGGTCGGCGTGGCGCGCGGGTGCTGCTCACCGCCGAGCCGGACGGGCCCGTGGCCGCGTCGGCGGCGGGTCAGGCGCTGCTCGTCCCGCCGCGCGTGCCCGTGCCGCAGGGGTTCGGGTTCGCGCGGGCGTTCGGCGCGTGGGTGGTGGCGCTCAACGCGCTCAAGCTGCTGAACGTGGACATCCAGCTGGTGGCCGACGAGCTGGACCGCGAGGCCGAGCGCGACCACCCGATGCACGAGTCGTTCGTCAACCCGGCCAAGTCGCTCGCGCTGCGCGTCGCCGACCGCACCCCGCTGCTGTGGGGCCTGGACGAGCCGGCGACGGCCGTCGCGGCGCACGGCGCGGGCGTGCTGGCCTGCTACGCGGGCCTGGTCAGCGACGTGGCGGGCTATCCTCAGGCGCTGACCAGGTCGGTGCTGCACCGCCGGGCCGTGCACGGCACGTCCGGCGCGGACATCTTCGCCGACCCGGACGACGAGTCCGAGGGCCTGGTGCGGGTGCTGTTGCTGGCCGTGCGCCAGGGCCGGGCCGCCGAGATCGCGCGGCGGTCCGCGCAGGACACCTTGCCGGGAGCCGACGTGCTCGAGCCGGCCGAGGAAGTGACCGGCGGCGACGCGGTGTGCTCCGCGCTGCTCGCCCTGCGGTTCGAACTGGCCGCGCTGTACCTCGGGCTCGCGGCGGGGACGCTGGGTGGCCCGGGGCTGTACGCGCCGGCCGTGTGAGGGGATTGTCGCTGTGGAACTGCTGCACAACGCGGTGCGGGCGTACGCGTGGGGTTCGCGTACCGCCATCGCCGAGCTGCTCGGGAGGGAGGTGCCCGCGCCGCACCCGGAGGCCGAGCTGTGGATGGGAGCCCACCCCGGCGACCCGTCCCGCGTCCTGCGTCCCGAGGGTGAGCGTTCGCTGCTCGACCTGCTCGCCGACGACCCGGACGGCCAGCTCGGGCCGCGCTGCGCGCAGCGGTGGGGCAGCCGGCTGCCGTTCCTGCTCAAGGTGCTGGCGGCCGACGAGCCGCTGAGCCTGCAGGCGCACCCGTCCGCCGAGCAGGCCGCGCTGGGGTTCGCGCTGGAGGAGAAGTCCGGCGTGCCGATCGAGTCGTCGGTGCGCAACTACAAGGACCCGTCGGCCAAGCCGGAGCTGATCTGCGCGCTGACCGAGTTCCACGCGCTGGCCGGGTTCCGGGCGCCGGAGCGGACCGTGGCGCTGCTGCGGTCGCTGGAGGCGCCCGACCTCACCCCGTACACCGAGCTGCTGGCCGCGCAGCCGGACGAGAACGGGCTGCGCGCCCTGTTCACCACGCTCATCACCCTGCCGCAGCCCGCGCTGGACGCCCTGCTGCCGCAGGTGCTGGACGCGTGCGTGCTGCACGTGAAGGAGCGCGGCGAGTTCGACCTGGAGTGCCGCACGATCCTGGAGCTGGGCGAGGCCTACCCCGGCGACGCGGGCGTGCTGGCCGCGATGCTGCTCAACCGGCTGGTGCTCCAGCCCGGCGAGGCCATCCACCTGCCCGCCGGCAACCTGCACGCCTACCTGCACGGCACCGGCGTGGAGATCCTGGCGAACTCGGACAACGTGCTGCGCTGCGGCCTGACCCCCAAGCACGTGGACGTGCCCGAGCTGATGCGGGTGCTGGACTTCACGTGCGGCGACATGACGGTGCTGGCGGGCGAGGCGACCCAGCCCGGGGTGTGGACCTACCGGACGCCCAGCCCGGAGTTCGAGCTGTCCCGGCTCGAGCTCGACGCGGGCGGCGAGACCCGGGTCAACCACCACGGCCCGCAGATCCTGCTGGTCACGCACGGTCGGGCGCGGTTGTCGTGCGGCGGCCAGGCGGTCGAGCTCGGCCGCGGCCAGTCGGTGTGGGTGCCCGCGTCGGACCCGGCGGTGGTCGTCACGGCGGACGAGCCGACCAGGCTTTTCCGGGCCACCGCGGGCAACGATTAAGGTCGACGCACTAGGGTCGTCGGGGCAACACCGGCAAACCGGACGTTCGGGCTGAGGGAGCAACCGTGTCAGCAGGAGGCGGTACCAAGGCGATCATCGCCGCGTTGGTGGCCAACGCCGGGATCGCGCTGGCGAAGTTCGTCGGCTTCCTGATCACGGGATCGTCGTCGATGCTGGCCGAGGCGGTGCACTCGGTGGCCGACACCTCCAACCAGGGCCTGCTGCTGCTGGGCCAGAAGACGTCCCAGCGCAAGGCCACCCTCAACCACCCGTTCGGCTTCGGCCGCGACCGGTACTTCTACTCGTTCGTGGTGGCCCTGCTGCTGTTCAGCCTGGGCGCGGTGTTCGCGCTCTACGAGGGCATCCACAAGCTGGAGGCCCACGAGCCGCTGTCGTCGCCGTGGGTCGCGGTCGGCATCCTGGTGGTCGCGATCGCCCTGGAGAGCTACAGCTTCAAGACCGCGATCGGCGAGTCGAAGCTGATCAAGGGCGACGCCACGTGGTGGGGGTTCATCCGCCAGTCGAAGGTGCCCGAACTGCCGGTCGTGCTCCTGGAGGACGCCGGCGCCCTGTTCGGCCTGGTCCTGGCCCTGCTCGGCGTGGGCCTGTCGACGCTGACCGGCGACCCGGTGTGGGACGCCATCGGCACCATCTGCATCGGCGTGCTGCTGGGCGTCATCGCGGTGATCCTGATCATCGAGATGAAGTCCCTGCTCATCGGCGAGGGTGCCGCGCCCGCGGAGCTCGACGTGATCGTGGACGAGCTCGCGGCCGGCAAGGTCCAGCGGGTCATCCACATCCGCACCCAGTACCTGGGCCCGGAGGAGCTGCTGGTGGCGGCCAAGATCGCCCTCAACCCGGGCATGACGGTGGCGGAGGTCGCGGAAGCCATCGACGCGGCGGAACTGCGCGTCCGCAACAAGGTCCCGGCGGCCCGGTTGATCTACCTGGAGCCCGATCTGGACCGGTCGCTGACCAAGTCGTAGAGGTCGGTGCGGCCGAGGGCGACCAGCTGCTTCGCGGCGTGTTCGTCCCCCCGGCGGGTCCGGTCTTCGAGTTCTTCCACCTGGCCGCGTTCCACGAGGAGCGCGGCCAGCTCCTTTTGGGCGGGTTCCAGCCCGAGGTCGGCCATCGCCCGAAGCTTGGCGACGTTCCCCGCCCCGGCCAGCCGCTTGGCCACCCACTCGGACGGCCAGTTCTCCGACGCCCTGCACAGCTCCACCGCCTCACCCCACCGGCCGTCGTCGGCCAGCAGGTCGGCGAGCACCAGTGGGAGCCGGGACACCTGCCGGCCACCGAAGTCCGACTCGTCGCTCGCGATGCGGTCGCGCACCAGCTCGATCGCCTCCGCCCGCCGCCCGCACTCGCCCAGCGCACGGGCGAGCACCTCGACCCCGGCGTCGGTCGCCGGAGCGAGCTGCCGCGCCCGGCGCTCCTCACCGGCTTCGACCAGCAGCACCAGCAACTCCTGTGAGGGGACCAGGTCGAGACCGCGGAGCCGGTCGACCTCGGCCAGACCTTCCTCCACCCGACCCGCGGCGAGTTCCCGCTCGGCGAGCCGCATCACCGCTTCGAACGACCCGGTCGCGGCCAGTCGGCGCAGCACCGCGGTGTTGCCCGCCGCGGCCAGTCGGTCGGCGATCCAGCGCTCGACCCAGGGTTCGGAGGTCCCCCGCACGACATCCAGTGCCTCGGCCCACCGGCCGGCGTCGGCAAGCCTGGTGGCGAGCCGCCGGCGACCCATCACCCCCTTCAACGGCGTGATGTCGTCGGGGAGCCCCTCGTCCACGACCCTGTGCCGGATGCGCGGTTCGAGGTCCACCAGGCGGTGGTCCACGAGCAGTTGCCACAACTTGCTGTCCGGCTGCTTGCGGGTCGCCGCCGAGCGGTACAGGGCTTCGCCGTGGTGGTAGCGGAGGCGGTGGAAGGCGGCGCGGCTGAGGCGGAACTGGTCTTCCGGGTCGGTGGTGTGGGTGACCAGGGCGTCCCACAGCGAGATCGGGGTCAGCGCCCAGCGGCGGGTGGTGCGGGTGTGTTGGTCCAGGTAGTCGTGGGTCTCGTAGCCGTCCGCCGGGCCGACGCCGGGGGACAGGCGCTTGGGCAGCAGGGCCGCGATGCCGGTGCGGTCCTGGGCCGCCACCGCGAGGCCGCGCTCGAACCAGTCCTCCGGGGCGCCCACGCGGTCCTCGTCGGCCAGGTAGCCGGGGGCGGCGTCGGCGAGGAAAGCACTGGTGAGCAGGGACCGGTGGCCCAGGCGGCGAGCGTCCAGAGCCGCGGTGACGATGGCGGTCGCGTAGCGGTCGTCGGCGGTGTCCGGCTGTTCGTAGCACTCGACCAGCGCCGGGCCGCCGGACATGGTCTGGATGACCTTCCCGTCCGCCGAAGCCGCCACCGCACGCCGCAGCCTGGGGTCGTCGGAGGTGCGGGCGGCGGCCACCAGGTCCGGGCTGAACGCCGCCGCCACCCGCACCCGGGACACCCGATGCTGCAACAGGTTCCGCACGTGGGACGGCTCCGCCACGAACCTGGCCCAGTACTCCGGCCACAGCGTCCCCAGCACCACGACCGGGCCGGGACCCTCCAGCAGCCCCCGCAATCCGGAAGCCGCTTCCTCGGTCAGGTGGTTCTGGGTTTCGTTCAGCCACAGCACGGTCCGGGGTCCGACCCCGGCACGCAGCACCGCGAGCAGGTCTTCAGCGGTGCGGGGGTACACCACGGGCCAGTCGGGGAAGTGCCGCAACACGGCCTCGTACAGCGCCCGCGTCTTGCCGGTGGACGACTCGCCGGTCAACACAGCCATCACCGGTCCCGCCAAGCCACCTAACAGCGCGTCCAACTCGTCGTCGTGCGCACGCCGCACGTAAGGCGGCAAATCAGGCAAACGGCCCGCACCCACCGTGATCGCCGGATGGACGTCCAAGTCGAACGGATGCCAAGCAGCGATCACACGCGCGGTGGGCGCGGGCCGTCCCGAAGAACCCACGTAGACGTCTCCGGTGATGGTGCCCGCCTGGACGACCGTGGTCGCCGGGCCGGACACCTCGTTGCGCACCGGATCGGTCACGGGAACCGAAGCTACGGCACCTCGTCCGGCTTCACCACGGGTACGGCGGTCGCCCCGTGGGCCTTGCCCAGCAGCGAGTGCCGCCGGCTGTAGGCGAAGTACACGACCACACCGATCACCATCCACACCAGGAACCGCACCCACGTCAACGCGGTCAGGTTCAGCATCAGCCACAGGCACGCCAGGATCGCCAGCACCGGCACCACCGGCACCAAAGGCACGCGGAAGCCGCGCGGCAGGTCCGGGCGGGTCTTGCGGAGCACCAGCACGCCGGCCGACACCAGCACGAACGCGAACAGCGTGCCGACGTTGACCATCTCCTCCAGCTTGCCCGCCGGGAAGAAGCCCGCCGCGATCGCGACCAGCACGCCGATGATCACGGTGATCCGGTACGGCGTCCCGTGCTTGCCCGTGCGCGCCAACCCGCGCGGCATCAGGCCGTCACGCGACATGGCGAACAGCACGCGCGACTGGCCCAGCATGAGCACCATCACGACCGTGGTCAGGCCGGCCAGCGCCCCGACGGAGATCACCGTCGCCGCCCAGTCGACCCCGTTCTCCGCGAACGCCGTGGCCAGCGTGGCGCGCGACCCGTCCGGCTGGGTCTTCAGCCGGTCGTAGGGCAGCATGCCGGTGATCACCAGCGACACCGCCACGTACAGCACGGTCACGATCGCCAACGACCCCAGGATGCCCCGCGGCACGGCCTTCTGCGGGTTGCGGGTCTCCTCCGCAGTCGTCGCGACCACGTCGAAGCCGATGAACGCGAAGAACACCAGCGACGCCGCCGCGAGCAGCCCCAGCACCCCGTACGTGCTGCCTTCGAAGCCGGTGACCAGCGAGAACAGCGACTGCTCCAGGCCGGTCGCGGTCGTGCCGCCGGTCTGCGCGGGCGGGATGTACGGGCTGTAGTTCGCGGCCTTGATGTAGCCGATACCCAGCACGATCACCAGCAGCACCACGGCGACCTTCACCGCCGTGATCACCGCGCTGACCCGCGACGACAGCTTGGTGCCGACCACCAGCAGCACGGTCAGCACGCCGACCAGCAGCAGCGAGCCCCAGTCGACCTCGAACCCACCCAGGTCCGCGGTCGTCTTCAGGTCCAGCCCGAGCTGCCCGAGCACGGTCTGGAGGTACAGCGACCAGCCCTTCGCCACGGCCGCCGCGCCGACCGCGAACTCCAGGACGAGGTCCCACCCGATGATCCACGCGGCGAACTCGCCGAAGGTGGCGTACGAGAACGTGTACGCACTGCCGGCGACCGGCACGGTGGACGCGAACTCCGCGTAGCACAGCGCCGCCAGCGCGCAGGCGACGGCGGCGAGCACGAAGGCCAACGACACCGACGGCCCGGCGAGGTTGCCCGCCGTGGACGCGGTGAGGGTGAAGATGCCCGCGCCGATGACGACGGCGACGCCGAAGACCGTGAGGTCCCACGCGGTGAGGTCCTTGCGGAGCTTGGTGTCCGGCTCGTCGGTGTCGGCGATCGACTGTTCGATCGACTTGGTGCGCCAAAGCCCGTTCCCCGGCACGGTGCTTCTCCTCCTCGTCGAGGGTTGTGTCCTGACGTCGGGCCAGCCTAGAGGCCCGCCGCCCGCGAGGGCCGCGTCGGCTTGTCACGCCATCGGACACCGGTAGCTTTCCCCACATGACCGTGCTCTGCCTGGACGTGGGCTCGACGTGGACCAAGGGCGCGCTGGTGTCCGCGACCGGCGAGCTGCTGGGGACGGCCCAGCGGCCGACGTCGCCGCCGGAGGTACTGGACGGGATCGCCGAGGTCTCCGCCGAGCTGGGCGGCGCGGACGAGGTGCTGGCGTGCTCGTCGGCGGGCGGTGGGCTGCGGCTGGCCGTCGTGGGGCAGGAGCGCCTGGTCAGCGCCGAGGCCGGGTACCGGGTGGCGTTGTCGGCGGGTGCCCGGGTGGTGCACGTCTCGGCGGGCCTGCTCGACGGTGCCGGCCTGCGGGCGTTGCGGGCGGCGGAACCGGACCTGGTCCTGCTGGTCGGCGGCACGGACGGCGGCGACCGGTCGGTGCTGCTGCACAACGCGAACCGCATCGGCCGCAACCGCCTGGCGTGCCCGGTCGTGCTGGCCGGCAACGCGGACGCCCGCGCCGAGGCCCTGGAGCTGCTCGCCGGCCGCACGGTGGTGGCCGCCGACAACGTCCTGCCCGACGTGGGCGAACTGGCCCCCGCCGGCGCTCGTGCCGCCATCCGGGACGTGTTCCTGCGGCACGTGATCGGCGGCAAGGGCCTGTCCCGGGGTCCCCGGTTCCGGCGCATGGTCCGCGCCGTGACCCCGGACGCGGTCCTGAAGGGCGTGTCCCGCCTGGCCACACAGGACAGTGAGGGCGCGGTCCTCGTGGTCGATGTGGGCGGTGCCACAACCGACGTCTACTCCGCAGTGTCCACAGTAGACACTTCCAGCCGCACGGTCGCCCTACCCCCCGATCGCCGCACCGTGGAAGGCGACCTGGGCATGCGCTGGTCCGCCCCGGGCGTGGTGTCCGAGGCCGTAACCGAAAAGCTCATCGACAAAACCGAAGCGGCCCACCTCCAGTCGGAGGCCGACCGCCGCGCCACCGACGTCCGCTACCTCGCCGACGACCCGACCGTCGACCTCCGCCTGGCCGCCCTCGCCGCAGTCCTGGCCGTCCGCCGCCACCTCCGCCTGGTGGACGGCCAACTAGGCCCCCAGGGCGCCGGCCGCCTGGTCCTGTCCGGCGGCGTCTTCCGCCACGCCCCGGACCTGTCCGAAGTGGACCGAACCCTGCACGAGGACCCCGTCCTGCGCCCCATCCTCAAGAACGCGACCATCACCGTCGACCGCGCCTACGTCCTCGCGCCCGCCGGCCTACTCACCGACACCGGCCGCGTGGAGGCTGCCGATCACCTCCTCTCCTACCTGGATCGACCGCGTGGTGGCGGTGGGTAGACCGGCGAACGCCCGCAGCGCGGCCAGGTCGGGCACCAGCACGTCGCGGCGCAGGTGGCTCACCACGACGCCTGCCTTGCGCAGGTCGCTGAACGCCTTCTCCGCCGTCCGTGGCTTCATCCCGGCGATGGAGGCGAGTTCCACCTTGGTCAGGGGGATGCCGAGCGTCCACCCGACCTGCTCCTCCCGGCCGTAGGTGAGGACCAACTCGGCGAGCACCCTGGCCACCCGCTCCGCCGCGGGGCGGGAGAGGAAGTCGCGCCGCCGGTCGTTCGCCCAGCGCAGACGTTCGTTCAGCAGGGTGATCAGCGCGATGAAGGCGTCGTTGCGCCGGTGCAGGAACACCATCAACTCTGTGCTGGTGATCAGCTTCGCGATGACATCACCGCAGGTGACGACCGTGGCCGAGCGCGGCTTGCGATCCAGTGCCGCCATCTCGCCGACGAGGTCGCCCGGGCCCCGGACCCCGAGCAGGGCGGTGTCCCCGGTCTCGTCGGTGATCTGGACCTTCACGATCCCGTCGAGCAGCAGGAGGGCGTGATCGTCCGTGGCGCCCTGCTGGACCACGACCCGGTCCGCCGGGTACCGCACGACGGTGCCGACGCTCAGCAGTTCGTCCCTCGTGAACGTGCGCAGGCGGCCGAGCAGGCTTTGCGTCGGCCACACGGGTTGCGGTGGATCGGCGGTCGGCACCTGCACGCCGAGCAGAGGTGGAGCGGGCCGCGGCAGCCTGCTGACCCGGTCGACCACCCCGTCCACCACGGCCTTCGGTGTGCGTCCGCGCAAGGTGCGGGAATCGACGGTGCCGAACGAAGACCCTTCGATGAGCCTCGTGGCGGTTGCCGCGTCTACCGAGATCGGTTCGGTCGGCTCAGACATCTCCACCCCCTGTCCCGAACGAGTCCGCGCCGTTCCTCCGGAGCCGTTCCAACACGCCTTTGACCGTGCCGTGGCTGGTGTCGAGCAACTCCGCGATCTCGCCGACCGCGTAGCCCGCGTCGCGGAGGAAGACGGCGGTCCGCGCCCGTTCGTCCCGAATGCCCGACAGGGCCCGCTTCACCTCGATGCGCGAGATCACCACGTCGTCCACGGCGGGATGAGTGGACGGGGTCTCAGTCAGTTGCTCGGCGGAGACCAGGCGGGCTGCCTCGGTCGTGCGGCGGGTGAACTCCGTCCGCCACTTTCGGTACTGGTTGGGGAAGGCCAGCACGCAAGCGTTGGCGAAGTACGACTTGAGGCTCGCGCCCCCATCAGGGGTCCAACCACCGCTGAGCAGCGCCTTGCGGCGGAACTGCTCGATCGCCTTCACGACCGTGTCGCTGGCCAGACCGACCAAGTCCTCGTAGTCCCAGTACGGTGGTGGTTCGCCCACCGACCAGCCCTGCTCCGCGCACTTCGCGAAGATGGCGCCCGACTTGATCCAGGCGATGACCACCGCGTACCCGTACTCGGCGAGCGTGGCCGCGAACCGGTTCCACAGGGGGCCCGCGCAATCCTCGGCGACCAGGGCGTCGCGGAGGTCGACGTCTGCCTGCCGGCGTTCGTCCGTGTCTGCCACCTCGGCACTCCTCCTTGCCCTTCCCCGACGCAAGGTTCTACGTCGGGGTCGAGCGTCGAC
Organism: Saccharothrix variisporea; assembly: GCF_003634995.1. GTDB lineage: Bacteria > Actinomycetota > Actinomycetes > Mycobacteriales > Pseudonocardiaceae > Actinosynnema > Actinosynnema variisporeum. The sequence goes on from NZ_RBXR01000001.1 coordinate 6,201,694, forward strand.
GGCACGGCCGGACACTGCTCCGACCGGGTGGTGCCGTCCACGTCCACGGCCGACGTACAAGCCTTACGTCGTAGTCGGAGCACCCATCTCGGAGCCGCGAAGTGAGTGAGACACGTCCTCCCCTGGTCAGCACGCGCACGGCCGTCGTCCTGGTCCTGGGACTGCTCTGCGGCACCGCCGCCGGAGTGCTGACCTACCTCGCCGGTGACAACACCGCCGCCGCCGTCCTCGCCGGTCTGGCGGCAAGTGGTGCGGCGGTGGCCTTCTTCCACGCTCACGTCGGGCACGACGATCGCGGCTGAGCGTTCAGGGCGCGATGTCGGACGGAGCGGTCGGGCCTGGTGCGTTGCGCGCCACCGGCAGCACCAGACCCGGCGGGGGAGGTGGGGCGGTCACGTCCTCCAAGCCCGCCGCCACGGCCACCGCGCGGTCCCACTCCGGGTCGGAGGTGTAGTCGCGGTGGCGGTTCACGCCGGGTGCCCAGCGCCGACCCGGGAACGGGCCGCGCTGCGGGTCCGGCAGCCAGTGGTCGCCGCCCAGCACCAGGGCACCGGTCGGGCCGCGACCGGCCGGGGGCAGCGCCCCGGTCGTCCCGTCCGGCAGGAACCCCACGCCCAGCAGCATCCCGTCGAACACCTGCCGCCCCCACGTCGTCACGGCACCGCCCAACGGGTCGGTGCCCCGGCACAACGCCCGCCACCGCCCGCGCAACCCGCCCGACAACGCCGCCAACGAGCTGTGCGGCACCACCGCCGGGAACGCCCGCTGGTACGCCCACTGCAACTGCGACCCGGCGGTCACCAGCCCCAGCCGCGCCGCCTGGTCGTCGGGCAGCTCCTCCAGCAGTCGCGCCGCCGCCACGGCCGCCAGCAGCGACCCCTGGGAGTGCCCGGCGAGCACGACCCGCGTCCCGGGGTCGGCGAGGTGGTCCCGCACCCGCGACACCAGCTCCGGCACGACCTTCAACGCGTAACAAGGCGGCACGACCGGGTGCGCCTCCCGCGGCCAGAACGCCGCCAGGTCCGCGAGCACCCCGAGCTGACGCCCGGTGTCCGGCCGCCGAGCCGCCAACCACACCGCCCGCAGCAGCGACAACGCCAGCACGCCCAGCACCACGACCCCCACCGCCGCGATCGGCCGCGCCCACCCCGGCGGGTCGACCTCCCGCAGCCGCAGCGCCGCCGAAGGCACGGCACCGACCACCAGCACCGCAGCCGCGATCAGCACCACGTGGTGGCTGTGCCGCTGCTGCCACCGCGCCCACCACCACGCCCGCGCCGCCCGCACGACGTCCCGCGCCCGACCGGAGTGCAGCAGCGACGCCTCCCGCGCCCACTCCTTGCCCCGGCGCAGCGCGCTCCACCGCACCATCCCCGTCGTCAACGCCATGACCAGCACCGCGACCAGCGCGAGCGCCCCGGCCACGCCCCACAGCAGCGCGATGTAGTCGTACCCGCGCGGCAGGACGCCATGCCCGAGCAGCCGCCGCAGCGTCAGCGCCAGCCCCGCGCCGAACCCGCCGCCCAGCAACGCCGCGACCGCCACCACCGGCGCCGCCATCCACCCGCCGGCCCACGGCCGCTGGTCCCGCGGCAGGTCCCGCCACGTCCGCCGGGCCAGCAGCGCCGCCGGCACCAGCAGCAACCCCAGCACGAAGCACACCAACGCGACCAGCGCCGCCACCAGCTGCACCGCCAGGTCCGTGCCCGGCATCCGGTCCGGCAGCCGCGTCACCAGCCCCGCCGCCACCGTGAACACCGTCCACGCGCTCGCCAGCAACACCCGCCGGGGCCGCCGCGACAAGGCCGCCCGCAGCCACCGGCCACCCCGGTGCGGCGCACCCCCGGTCGGGTCGTCCAGCAGCATCCCGGCCAGCGCCGCGAGCCCCACGAGCGCCACGCCCAGCCCCCAGCACACCCACAGCGCGACCCCGTGCCAACCGGGCGCGACCAGCGGACCCAACGGCCCGCCCAGGCCGATCACCGCCCCCGCGCCCAACGCCGCCACCAGGTGCAACACCCGCAACGCGGGCACGTCCGGGTCGGTCGCGACATGCGCCCCGGGCAGGCTCGACCCCACCGGACCCGACGCCGGCACGGCCTTCCGCTCGATCCGCCAGTCCACACTGGACACGCGGTGCAGCACGAGCACCACCAGCGCGATCGGCGCCATCCCGACCACCGACCGCACCCACGGCACCTCGGCGACCGGCCCCCACAGGCACGACGACCCCGGCGCGAGGCACTGCGCCGCCACCAGGTCCAGGCTGATCACCGCCACCTGCGCGACCAGCAGCACGGTCAGCAGCAGCGCCGCCAGCCGCAGCAGCGACCGCAGCCCGATCCCCAGCAGGTGGGCGACCGCGGACCCGGCGGGCACCGGCGGCAGCATCCAGTGCGCCACGTTGGCCAGCGAGAACGGGAACAGCAGCGCCCACGTGGCCTTCGCCCACCCGCCGGAGGTCATGCCGCCCCACACGTAGCCCTCGACCACGCGCGGCACCGGCCGCCCGCCCGCCTGGAGCACCGGCCCCGGCGCGGGTCTGCGCAGCCGGTCGGCCGGGCGCACGATCCGCCCCAGCCCGTCCCCCGCGACGTCCACCGCCGCCACCGCGTCCACCAGGGACTGGGGGGTGGTGCCCTGGACGCCGTGCACGCGCAGTTCGACCACCCGGGTGTCGGGGCCGGGAATCAGCACGAAACCTCCCGCGAGCCGTCCTCGCCAGCCCCGTCATAGTGGTCCATCCAGGTCCTCGCCGCAGCCGACCCGAAGCCCCGGCGTGGCGGGCGGTAGGGTCGGCAGCCGACCCCGACTTGGAGGAACCCGTCATGACCGCCGAGAGGCTCCAGACCCGCAACGGCATCGATTTCGCCGTCGCCGACCTCTCCCAGGCTGAGTTCGGCCGCAAGGAGATCCGCCTGGCCGAGCACGAGATGCCCGGTTTGATGGCGCTGCGGCGCGAATACGCCGAGGTGTACCCGCTGAAGGGGGCGCGGATCTCCGGCTCGCTGCACATGACCGTGCAGACCGCCGTGCTCATCGAGACGCTGGTGTCCCTCGGCGCCGAGGTCCGCTGGGCCTCGTGCAACATCTTCTCCACCCAGGACCACGCCGCCGCGGCGGTCGTCGTCGGCCCGCACGGGACCGTCGAGGAGCCCAAGGGCGTGCCGGTGTTCGCCTGGAAGGGCGAGACGCTGGAGGAGTACTGGTGGACCGCCGAGCAGATGCTGACCTGGCCGGACGGCGGCGGCCCGAACATGATCCTCGACGACGGCGGTGACGCCACCCTGCTGGTCCACAAGGGCGTCCAGTACGAGAAGGCCGGCGTCGTGCCGGCGGCCTCCGAGGACGACCCGGAGGAGTGGCAGATCGTCCTGGAGACGCTGCGCAAGTCCCTGGCGGCGGACTCCGGCAAGTGGACCAAGATCGCCGAGGGCATCCGCGGCGTGACCGAGGAGACCACCACCGGCGTCATGCGCCTGTACCAGCTGGCGGCGGCCGGCGAGCTGCTGTTCCCGGCGATCAACGTCAACGACGCCGTGACCAAGTCGAAGTTCGACAACCGCTACGGCATCCGCCACTCGCTGATCGACGGCATCAACCGCGGCACCGACGTGCTGATGGGCGGCAAGGTCGCCGTGATCTGCGGTTACGGCGACGTCGGCAAGGGCGCGGCGGAGTCGCTGCGCGGCCAGGGCGCCCGGATCATCGTCACCGAGATCGACCCGATCTGCGCCCTCCAGGCCGCGATGGACGGCTACGACGTGCAGGTGCTCGAGGACGTCCTGGACAAGGCCGACATCGTGATCACCACGACCGGCAACAAGGACGTCGTGCGCATCGAGCACATGGAGCGCATGAAGCACCAGGCGATCGTCGGCAACATCGGCCACTTCGACAACGAGATCGACATGGCCGGCCTCCAGCGCTACCCGGGCATCCAGCGGATCAACATCAAGCCGCAGGTCGACGAGTGGGTGTTCCCGGACGGTCACAGCATCCTGGTGCTGTCCGAGGGCCGCCTGCTCAACCTGGGCAACGCGACCGGCCACCCGAGCTTCGTGATGTCCAACTCGTTCTCCAACCAGGTGATCGCGCAGGTCGAGCTGTTCACCAAGTACCAGGAGTACGACAAGGAGGTCTACCGCCTCCCGAAGGTGCTGGACGAGAAGGTCGCGCGCATCCACCTGGAGGCGCTGGGCGGCAAGCTGACCAAGCTGACGAAGGACCAGGCGGAGTACATCGACGTCGACGTCGAGGGCCCGTACAAGCCCGAGCACTACCGCTACTGATCTTCCAATGTGGGGGACGGCCCGGAGGCAAGCCCTCCGGGCTGTCCCGCATCAGCTCCGGCTATTGCGGAAGTCGCCGCATCGCCCATGCGTGAATGGCGCATCACGTGGTCAAAATCACATGGTGGAAACGCGCCAGTGGTCGACCTGCCTGAGGTGGATCAAGCCGGGTGCCGGGCTGGCTGGCGCGAAGCGGCTCGCGAAGCGCTGGGGACCGAGTTCGATACCGTGACACCAGCCGGTCGACGCCCATCCGTGGTCTGCGGCCTGGGTGCGCTACAGCGCGCAGGGTGTGTGGCGTTCGGCGTGCTTGCCCTACGCGTGTGTCGTGAGGGGCAGGCCCATGTCCGCCGCGCTGGCGCTCGATGTCGGGCTACGTCCATTCAAGGCCGATGCCAGCGGCGCCTGGCCCGATGTCGGTGAAGTATGCGCTCACCACTCCGCCGATCCCACAAACCAGATCTTCCACGTTCATCGGCTCGGTGTTCGGCTCGGTCCGGAATTGCTTAGTGCAACGGGCCGGAAGAGCTCGGCGGTGGAAGGACAGTTGCAGCAAGTAGCTGCGGCACCCGGTGACGAAGGCGCGGACATGGCCAGGAGTCGGTCCGCCGGTGTCGTCGACGACGGTGAACGAGAAGACGTGTTCCTCGCCCTCGTCCAGCCGGCGATCGAAGAGGAGTTCAAAGACCAGTGTGCGCGGCAGCCTGCGCAGGCGACCTTGGCGACATCCCTCGCCGGACCTCACCAGTGCGTTCTCCACGGCCGAGCCTTCGTCGCCCAGGTGGACCGCGACGAACCGGTCCGGTCCTGCGCGCACCGCCCGCACGACCAGCCGGGTCGTAACGGTTCGGCGCTCGCAGTGCGGACCGACTTGCACTGCGTCGTGCGCGGACAGCACTTCGACGTCAGCATTGCCCGGCGTGGTCTCGAAGTCGTCAGGCGTGGTGACCCACGAAGGTTCGGGGAACCGCCGAGCCATGCGCGTCTGCGGTCGGATACCGACCAGCGCCACCAGTGAGTCGGCTGGCAGCCGCAGCACGGTCTCCAGCGCGCGAACCGTCTCCAGCGCCCTCGGCACCTCCGGGTGGCGCAGCCCGCGTTGCCAATAACTCAGTGTCGACTGTCCGACCTGCACGCCGCGCTGTTCGAGGTGGGTTCGCAACCGGGCCAGCGAGAGTCCCCGGTGAGCGATGGCGTCGTGCAGCGCCCGATGGAAGGGGCCATAACGCAGCGTTTCCGCGAGGGCGCGGGGCAACTCGGGCGGGTGGTCGACCGCGTCGGCCGACATGGTGTGGCCGGAATCCGCGGTCACCGCGGCACCACCCTCTTCCGCAAAGGCGCCATCTTGTGAACACCGTAGTCACTCGTTCCAGTGATAGGTAGATGTACCACCACTCGTTCGCGTGACAACCGCTGGTCCCAGAGCGCCATCCGTGAGCGCTCGTCACAGGCCGTGCAACGGCTCGTTGGCAGCTGGGCGCCGCCGGACGACGACCACAGCGACATGCATGACATGTCGATCTAAGGTGTGAAGCGGTGCTCACCGTAGGTGTGCCAAGGAGCCCATCGCTTGACGATCATCGGCCGGAAGATGTCTGCTGGTCATCGCGCCTGTACCCTAGAGCGCTGAGGTTGCAAGGCTGGCGACCCGCTAATGACCGGGACGTACCGTCGGCGACGATGGGCCGAGGGCGACGTGGCAAGTTCCTTGCTTCAGGTCAGAACGCAGTCAGGTGCTGTTCCACGACGGCCCAGACTGATTTGCTCGTGGACTCGACGTCACCGTGACCGTCGACGATCACGATGTTCTCAGTGTCGTCAGCGTCACGAAATGCTTGTTCATAGCTGTTGCGTACGGAGACCAGTCGGTCCAGTCGTTCATAACGTTCTTGGAACGAGCGGCCTTTGCTCAGTCGTTCGACGGCGATGTCGGGTGAAATATCAAGGTAGATCGTAAGGTCAGCGCGGAGCAACCCCTCCGCAATTGCGTTGGCGTGCTTGACCCAGGCTTGACCTGTGTAATCGGTGTGGTAGGCGTAGGAGGAGAAGTAGTACCGGTCGGAGATCACTGTGCATCCGCTCGCCAGCAGGTCAAGGATGCCATCGGTGTGGTTCGTCAGATGGTCGATGCGGTCGGCGGCGAACAAAGCCGCAATTACGCGGTCGTCGAGCTGGATTCGGCCGGTCATGCCTTGGCGGATCAAGTTTCCGATCGGACTGTTGGTCGGCTCGCTTGTGACGTGAACGATTCGACCTGCCTCTCTAATCCGGTTGGCCAGGATTTGCGCCTGAGTGGTTTTGCCGGATCCGTCGATCCCTTCGAAGACGATGAACCTGCCTGACGACATGTCTGCGTTGTGGCGGTCGTCCAAGTTCATCAAAATAGTTCCGTTTCTGAATAGGTTGAGCAGTGCTATGGTGCGATTGCTATTCGATCTGTTCGGTGTTGCCGCCTTTCTCTGCGGGGAAGTATACCTCACTGGCAAGTAGTGTGCGGAGCTTCGGTCTGCTTGAGTGCGTTGGCGAAGCGTTTCTCGTTGACGTCCAGTTTGTTGAGGAACGCTGACTCCAGGTCTATTCCTGTCTGGTAGCTGAGCTTGATCAGATAGATAAAAATGTCAGCCAACTCATCTGGTAGCAGCTTGAGGGTGTCGTCGAAGGGGATATCACCGCGGTCGTATTTCTTCACCACGTTGGCCAGTTCGCCCACTTCGCCGGCCAGGGCGAGGGCGATGTGGACGAGCGTACGCGGATCGCCATCCGTGATCGGTTGAGACCAATCGAATGCAAGGCTGTGGTTCTCGTCGAACTTCTGCTGCAGTGCCACGAGCTCACTGAGTTCCACGATCACTGTCCTCCAGTTGCTCTAAGACTCGACGGAGGTAGTCTACCGCGCGATCATGCAGGTGTGGTATTGCCTGGGCGTGTGATCCGGATTTCCGGGCCTCCTTGAGCTGCGCGAGCGTCGATATGGCCATGTCAAGGGCCGTGATCGCTGCTTCCGGGTTCCAACTTGAGCGGAGAAGTGAGGTCTGGAGCGCGGCCAGGCCGGAAAATTCGACGACCGAATCCGTGCGCATCTTCTCGGTGATCAGCTCCGACAGGCGACTGACATTACGCTGCTCGACCAGTGCATCGATGTCGTCTGTCGCGAGAGTGTCAATCTCTGCGCGTTCGAGCCTCGTAAAACCGGGTGCAGAATAAGCGCGGAACGCAAATATAGTTAATTGTAGTTGTTCGATGGTGATAATATTCTGCTGTAGCGATGTTGCGATCAATGCCATCTCGGCAAGGTTGACTGGAAGGAATCCGGAAACCTCTAGAGCTCGATAGTAGGCTGTCAAGTGGAGGGTTTCCGTGGTGCCCGCAGCGAATCCTGCCTGAACTACCATGAAGCTTGGCCTCGGGTCGTCGCCGCTGTTGATCAGGTCGGACATGCTGAGCAGGCTCACGCAAGCGCGATTACCGGTCGGTCGCAGCTTTAGTTGGTTCGTCAGGTATGCGATGGCGTCGCCATCGCGGTGCATGTATTCACCGTGGTTCAGGTGGAGGCGGTCCGGGCGGTAGGGTAGTTGCCATTGCCTCGCCTTTGGCACGTAGTTGTCCAGGAATGGGTCCTCGAGGAATGGGAACCGGCACTCGATGCTCAGCGCGAGATTCATCACTGCACTGGACCTGCATTTTCTCCGTGCCTGCTCGGCTAGGTCTCCGAACGATCGTGCACTGATCAGCTCTACACCCACGGCATCTCCATCCGGGCAAATTCTCGCCGGTCAGCGAGGTATCGGTAACAGGTTGCAGTGATGACCTGATCGCCTTCGAAATCGACGATTGAGAACTCGTTGTTGTAGTTGGGGCTCGGTGTGAACATAAGTGAGCCCACGCCGAGCAGTGCAGTCGGTCGTGGACCGATTGCGAGGACCTGTTCGGTGTGCACATGACCGTGAAGCACTGCGGCTACGCGTGCTCTGGCTGCCCGCGCTAGGAATTCGTAACCGTTTATAAGTGCGTCGCCACCGTATGTGCTGGAGAGGGGGCTGTGGTGCAGGAGGATGAAGCATTGCTTTGACCTCGAGTTTTCCAGTGCAGTGTCCAGATCCTCCAGTCGCACTTCCCCGCGACCATGGTCACCGTGATACGCGGAATTCACCAGCAGAAAGGCTGTGTCGGCATACTCGACGGTCGAGACGGTGTTGTTAGCGGTGAACACCTGCCTCGAGTCGTTGGTGACACGAAAAGCAAATTCGTTAAAGTGGGTAAAGTGCGGGTCGGAACGTGCGGTGATGTCGTGATTGCCGGGGCAAGTGACGACCAGGGCTGGGTTCAATAGCGATAAGAAACCTTCCAGATGTCTGGCGGCCTCCTCGTAAGCGCTGGGCTGTCCTTTGGTGGTTACGTCGCCAGTGATAGCTACTACCAAAGCTGAATCGTGCTTGACCTCCTGTCGCACGACGTCCGCGACCTTGCGCAACAACTCGGCTCTGCGAATTGGGAGGACCACCGAGCCGAAGTGGAGGTCGCTGAGGTGGACCAAGCTTAAGCGCGTCATCGGTGGACTCCGCCCTGCCGAGCGGACCATAGACCCCAAGCCTGGATCAGCGCTGGGTTGGTTAGTCGCGTGGCGAACGTCTTCGCACCTTGATAGTCCCGGTTTCTTCTAAGTCTTTCGCAGGCCATTACCCACAGCCAGTTCAGGTATGCCTGTGGAACATGCGAATCGGTGATGGTCGATTCGAGGGCGGCTGGCGAATCGAGTCGCGCGATCGCCTCGATCGCTGCTTCAGTCGCTGCAAGCACGTGCTGGCTTTCCTCATACGGGAGCGCCAGATCGTCGTTGTTGATCGCTGGCTGGAGGGCCGCTGCGGTGAACGACGCCATGTCACGCTCGTACAGGTGCAGGCTGTCGGAGACGTGGTTATACGTTCCTACCTGCAGGCCAAGCCAACCTGCGAAGATCTCTTGCAGAGTTGTCCACTGAACGAGGTTGTACGGCAGACCGAGGATCACGTCGTTGCTCCGCATGACCTGCAACCACTCAAGCTTGTCGTCGAGGACTTTCAACATCGACACAACGTTGCACGGGATGTCGGTGTCGCGAGGTAGGCCGTCTTCGCCTGGAAGATCGTCGATGGCGCTCCAGATCTGTAAGACGGCTTGGCGGTTAAATGGCTTCGCGCGCAACGCCAGAAATGTCCGCTGGAGTTGGTCGATGCCGTACTTCGCTCGCAGCCTCGCTCCATACGCTCCGTGCAACTGCGGGCTGTTTCCGGTGAAGGCGCTCAAGCGGCCATTCCAAGCCTCCAAGAAAGCGAGGTCCGAGCGTCCCTGTAGGATCCAGACAACTTCTGCCAATGCGAACGCTGGATTTAATGGCGGGTTTCGGCTCACCACCCACCGCTGCCTTGGATCGCTGATGGAAACCGTCACGTGGTGTAGCTCTCGACTGTTGCCCCGCGTTGGATTAACCTGAGCGCTTGTGGTCGATCGGACAGCGGCATAAGCTAGTCGCCACGCGTCGTCCGCTGTTCGTCCTGTGACGTTCTTGAACATCTTGGGTGGTCCTTGGTTTGGTCTATGTCAATCGGCTTGTGGTGTAATCGTCATCGACGAAGCCGGACGTTACGTGGCGCTGCCAAACGGCTCTGGGTATCAGCCGATTGGGGGATGCGCTCAAGCAGTCGACCAGTGGTCCTGCGGGGCGTGGCTCCGGTGGTCGTCCCTGGCGAGAAGCGGTGGCGCTCTACTCGTTAGTCTTGTGAAGTAACAAAACGTGACCGCCGCGCCGATGAGTCCCTGACGAACCCCGTCGGCGAGGGCGAGGTGGGCGCGTGGAACGGCGACCGAGACCGACCACGGAGTGGACCCGTGCGACGACCAGCGGCGATGAGCCCTGGGCGGTGCGGAGCGCTCCGACCATTAGTGGGACGATGTTGGGTATGAAGGCACGCGTGCTCGTGGTGGACGACGACCCCGCTCTGGCGGAGATGCTGACCATCGTGCTGCGGGGCGAGGGTTTCGATACCGCGGTGGTGGCCGACGGCGCCCGCGCGCTGCCCGCCCTGCGCGAGTTGAAACCCGACCTGGTCCTGCTCGATCTCATGCTGCCCGGCATGAACGGCATCGACGTGTGCAAGGCGATCCGCTCCGAGTCGGGCGTCCCGATCGTCATGCTCACCGCCAAGAGCGACACCGTGGACGTCGTCCTGGGCCTGGAGTCCGGCGCCGACGACTACGTGGTCAAGCCGTTCAAGCCCAAGGAGCTGGTCGCGCGCATCCGCGCCCGCCTGCGCCGCACCGAGGCCGAGCCCGCCGAGGTGCTCCAGATCGGCGACCTGACCATCGACGTGCCCGGCCACGAGGTGCTGCGCGAGGGCAGGCCCATCCAGCTCACCCCGCTGGAGTTCGACCTGCTGGTGGCGCTGGCCCGCAAGCCGCGCCAGGTGTTCACCCGCGAGGTGCTGCTGGAGCAGGTGTGGGGCTACCGGCACGCGGCCGACACCCGCCTGGTGAACGTCCACGTGCAGCGGCTGCGGTCCAAGGTGGAGCGCGACCCGGAGCACCCCGAGGTCGTCCTGACCGTCCGCGGCGTCGGCTACAAGGCGGGTCCTCCGTGACAGGCGCCTCCCCGACAGGGCCGAGATGACCCTGCTCGACTCGGCGCGGCGCGAGCTGCGACGCGGTATCGAGAGCGCCCGCCGTCGCGGCGTCGCCTTCGGCGAGCTGTGGCGGCGGTCGTTGCAGCTGCGCGTGGTGGTGAGCACGCTCGCGCTGTCCTCGGCCGTGGTGTTCGTGCTGGGCATGGTGCTCCAGGTGCAGATCACCGGGCAGCTGCTGGAGACCAAGACCGAGGCGGCGATCCGCCAGGCCGAGGCCAGCGCCGCCGCGGTGCAGCCCGACCTGTCCGGCCTCAACCCGGGCCCGGACAGCGTCCGCGCCCGGTTCACCGCCGCCCTCAACAAGATCAACGCGGCGGGCGCGGGCCTGGACTCGTCGTCCTCGGGCGCGGGCGCGTTCGAACCGGTGCTCTACGACCCCGTCGAGGTCGGCCCGGACGGGCTGCCCACGGCCGTCGGACCGTGGCAGGACGTGCCGAAAGCCCTGGTCAGGATGCTCGACCAGGGCAGCGCCGGCTACCAGATCACCACCGTGGAGCGGGCCACCGGACCCACCACGCTGCTCATCGTGGGCAAGCCGGTGAGCACGTCGTCCCGCTCGATGCACCTGTACCTGCTGTTCCCGCTGACCGGTGAGCAGGCCACCGCGGACGTCGTCCAGTCCACGCTCGTGGTCGGCGGCGTGGTGCTGCTGTTGCTGCTCGCGGTGATCGCGAACCTGGTGACGCGGCAGGTCGTGCGGCCGGTGCGGCAGGCGGCCGAGATCGCGGAGCGGTTCGCGGACGGCAGCCTGGACGAGCGGATGCCGGTGGTCGGCGAGGACGACGTGGCGCGGCTGGCCGAGTCCTACAACGAGATGGCCGCCAGCATCCAGCGGCAGATCCACCAGCTGGAGGAGTTCGGCCAGCTCCAGCGCCGGTTCACCTCCGACGTCTCGCACGAGCTGCGCACCCCGCTGACCACGGTCCGGATGGCCGCCGACGTGCTGCACGCCTCGCGCGAGCAGTTCCCCAGCGGCCTGGCCCGCTCCACCGAGCTGCTGGTGGACGAGCTGGACCGGTTCGAGTCGCTGCTGGGCGACCTGCTGGAGATCTCGCGACTGGACGCGGGCGTGGAGGAGCTGGCCGCCGAACTGGTCGACATCCGCGTGCTGGCGCGGCGGGCGCACGACTCGGTGCGGGCCATCGCGAACAGCAGCGGCACCACGATCGTCATGGACCTGCCCGACCACGAGGTGACCGCCGAGCTGGACTCGAGGCGCGTCGAGCGCATCCTGCGCAACCTGCTGGCCAACGCCATCGACCACGGCGAGGGCATGCCGGTGGAGCTGACCCTGCGCGGCGACGGCGAAGCGGTGGCGGTGACCGTGCGCGACCACGGGGTGGGCCTGCGGCCCGGCGAGGCGGACCTGGTGTTCAACCGGTTCTGGCGGGCCGACCCGTCCCGCAACCGGCGCACCGGCGGCACCGGCCTGGGCCTGTCCATCTCGCTGGAGGACGCGCGCCTGCACGGCGGCTGGCTGGAGGCGTGGGGCGAGCGCGGGTACGGCGCGGTGTTCCGCCTGACCCTGCCGTGCCGCCACGGCCACGAGCTGACCGGGAGCCCGCTGCCCCTGGAACCACCCGACCTGCCGCCGGTGCCGGTCGAGCCGGAGCCGGACGAGGAGCCCACCGGGGAGGTCGAGCTGACCGAGGAGGAGATCACGTGGCAGCCCGCCGAGCCGGTGACCGGCGACCGCGAGGAGGTCCGGTGACCAGGCTGCTCGCGTGCCTCGCGGCGCTGCTCGTGCTGTCCGGGTGCGCCGCGATCCCCACCCAGACCTCGCCGGTGCCGATCAACCCGTCCGCCGGCAACGCCACCGAGGCCGCCGCCCCGAAGCCCGCGAAGGGCATCGACCCGCTCACCCTGGTCCGCGAGTTCGTCAACGCCTCGGCCAACCCCGACGGCGACTACGCCGCCGCCAAGGCCTACCTGACCGAGGACGCGAAGAAGTCCTGGGACATCAAGGCCCCGCCGACGATCATCGAGTCGACCTTCAACACCGTCCCGACCGGCGCGGACCTGCCGTCGGACCCCAAGCGCCGCACGGTGCTCCTCCAGGGCAAGAACATCGGCTCGCTGGAGGTGGACAACTCGTTCGTCCAGCGCGTCGGCGACCTGACCGCCCCGGTCGGCCTGGAGACCGACAAGGACGGCGAGTGGCGCATCTCCGACCCGCCGGACGGCATCTACGTGCCCCAGTCGGGCTTCAACTCCAACTACCGCCGGGTGACGCTCTACTTCTACAACCCGGACTTCACCGTGCTGGTGCCCGACCCGCGGTACGTGGTGGTCACCCCGTCCACCGCGATCCCGCGCCGGGTGACGGAACTGCTGCTCAAGGGCCCCGCGGTGGGCATGCGCGGCGCGTTGACGACGGCCATCCCCAACGGCGCGGCGCAGCGCACGAACACCCAGGAAGCCGACGACGGCGCGTTGCAGGTGGACCTGACCAAGGTCGGCGACCTGACCGTGCAGGTGCGCCGGCAGATCGTGGCGCAGGTGGTGAAGTCGCTGGTCGGGGTGTCCAGCAGCCGCATCCGCGTGCTGGTCGAGGGCGCCCGGATCTCGGCCGACCAGGCGGAGTGGAGGCTCGCGGACATCCAGCCGCTGACCGGGGAAGCGCTGGTCACGCCGGACGCCGACCTCTCCGGCCTGGTGGTCAGCGGCGGGCAGGTGCGCAAGCTGGTCGGCGGCGAGCCGATCAAGGGGCCGTCCGGGTCGGGCGAGTACCAGGTGGTCAGCGCGGCGCAGTCGCTGGACGGCACGCAGCTGGCCGTGGTGAGCCGGGTGGACGAGAAGGGCGTCCGGCTGCGCGTGGGGAACCTGGAGGAGCCGCTGGCCCAGGTCGACCTGCCCGCGATCACGCTCACGCGCCCCACGTGGCTGCTGGGCGGCCGGGAGGACGAGCCCAGCACCGAGGTGTGGACGGTCGCCGACGGCTCGAACGTGGTGCGGGTGCTCAAGACCGACAACGGGTGGCGGGCCAACGCGGTGAACGCCTCCGAGCTGTCCTCGACGTTCGGGCCGATCACGGAGCTGCGGCTGTCCCGCGACGGCACGCGGGTCGCGGCGGTCGCGGGCGGGCGGCTGGTGGTGGCGGCGGTCGTGAAGGGGCAGGACTCGTCGGTGTCGCTGCGGCTGGCGCGCAACCTGCAGCCGACCGTGCTGGGCACGGCGGTGCTGACGGTGGACTGGCTGGCGCAGGACGTGCTGGTCGCGGGGACGTCGCTGGCGTCGCTGCCCATCGCGAAGGTCAACGTGGACGGGCTGAAGGTCGAGCGCTACAACGCGTCGAACCTGACCGTGCCGGTCCGCTCGGTGACCGCCGCGCCGGGGCGCAACGTGGTGGCCGTGGACGAGAGCGGCCTGTGGAGCGCCGGCGACGTCGGCGACGTGTGGCGCGCGTCGACGGTGAAGGTCGAATCCGGCGCGAAAGCCTTCTACCCGGGCTGATCACGGCTGGGTCTCGAAGTTACCGGCGGGTTCGCACGAACTCCTCCGCAAGCCCCACGCCCGAAATTGTCGGTGGGTGCCGGCACGCTCGATCACATGCTGATCAACCTGCTGTTTCCGCCCCGTTGCGCCGGCTGCCGAGCCGAGGGTCCGCTGTGCTGTCCGCGGTGCCTCGGCGCGTTCGGCCCACCCCTACCCGTACCGGTGTCCGGTAAAGGACCGCCGGTGTTCGCTTTGTCCCATTACGCGGGCACCGGACGTGAACTCGTCCTCGCGTTCAAGGAACGCGGCAGACGCGAGCTGGCTACCGTGTTCGGCGCGCTGGTGGCCGAGGCGCTGCCCGCGCTTCCCGGCGTGCGCCCCGACGAGTTCGGGAAATGGTGGCTCGTACCCGCTCCGTCACGGCGCGCGGCCGCCCGCCGACGCGGCGGCTCCCACCTGGTGGGAATCGCGCGGGCGTCGGGTGCGTCCGTGGCTCCGATTCTGGCGTTCGCGCGCGGCGTCCGCGACTCGGTGGGCCTCGACGCGGCGGCGCGGCGGGCCAACCTGAGCGGGCGCGTGCGGCTGCGGCGCAGCGGCCTGCCACCGCCGGGAACAGCGGTTGTGCTGCTGGACGACGTGGTCACGACGGGTGCGACGGCCTCCGCGTGCGGTGCGGTGTTGGCCGCGGCGGGGTTCCGGGTATCCGCCGTGCTGACGCTGACCGCGGCCCGTTCAACCCACCCACCCGGGTGATTCGAGGCGGGAACCTCGCGCGGCGTTCGCCCGTTGGCCGGGTATGAGGCGCGCACGGAGGCCGTTCGGCGCAGTGACTGTGCCGGCGGGTGCCCGTGCTCTGCTGGGCTGTTCGGGTGAGCCGACGTCAGCGCCTCTGCGCAGTGCGCCTGTCCGGCGCACGGCGGGTGTCCGATTTTCGTCGCTCTGCGTCACGAACGAAAAATCATGGAGTTCCCCCGCCTCGGGGGCTGTCGCAGCGGCGAATACCGGGCTAACGTGCACCGCTATCAGCGTTCCCGGCACGCGGGGAGGAGGCGAACAGCCCATGACCCTGGCGCCGGTGGAGCGCTGAGGACAACCCTCAGCGACAACGCGCGAAGGCGATCGCGCGACCGGTGCCGCAGCGATCCAAATGCCATAGCTCGCAGCTAACGCGAGGGAGGTCGTGTATGGACATCGTCGTTAAGGGCCGCAACGTCGAGGTGCCCGATCACTACCGGGTGCACGTCGCCGAGAAGTTGGCCCGGCTTGAGCGATACGACCGCAAGGTCATCCGCTTTGACGTGGAACTCTTCCACGAGCCGAACCGCAGGCAGTCGAAGAACTGCCAGCGGGTGGAGATCACGGGCAAAGGACGTGGCCCGGTAATCCGATCCGAAGCGTGTGCGGGCGACTTCTACGCCGCCCTGGACTCCGCGGTCACCAAGCTCGAGAACCGCCTGCGCCGGTCGCACGACCGACGGCGGGTGCACCACGGGCGACGCGGCCCGACTTCGGTCGCCGAGGCGACCAGCGGACTGGGGGCGCCACTTCCCCCCGTCCAGACCGACCAAGACGGACAGGCACAGGGCATGTGGCTCGGGCACACCGCGTTGCTCGAAGCCGAGGAGTCCGAACCGACCTACGGGGGCATGGCGGAAGTGCCCTCGCAGCAGCGGTGGGACGACGTCGAGGAGAAGCTGCCCGGCCAGATCGTGCGCGAGAAGGAACACGCGGCCAAGCCGATGACGGTGGACCAGGCCCTCTACGAGATGGAACTGGTCGGCCACGACTTCTACCTGTTCTCCGACGCCGACTGCGGGCGCCCCAGCGTCGTCTACCGACGGAAGGGATTCGACTACGGCGTGATCCGGCTGGCCTGAGGGAGCCGGCCCAACCCAACCTCCACGGCCCCCGGCGTTTCTCTGCGCGCCGGGGGCGTGCCACGTCCAGACCCCTCCCCGCCCGTTGAGACGACCTCTTCCGGGCCCCTTCGGGAAGCCGAAGCCGAGACCTCCATCACCTCCGCCCGGCCTCCCGCCGCCACCTCGCGCGCTCGACACGCCCGACCGCGCAACACGCCGAGCCGCCCCGCGGGCCCCTCAGGCACCTCCGCCGACCACCCGTCCCGAACGAGTGATCGCCCGGTTACGACGCGTTCCGCACCCCTTCCTACCTGTGTCTGTGCACACACCTTCTCCGCTTGCCTACGATGGCGGGTGGAGTGGGCTCGTCATCCCCCGTGGCGAGCCGCTGGAAGGCGCCCACCCCCGGGCGCGACGCGATGAGGTAATGAGGTCGACCCGAGATGGTGCTGTCCCGACTGCTCCGCGCCGGCGAAGGCAAGATGCTCAAGCGCCTGCGCAACATCGCAGCGCACATCAACAACCTCGAAGACGGCGTCGTCGACCTCACCGACGCCGAGCTGCGCGCCAAGACCGAGGAGTTCAAGAAGCGCTACGCCGAGGGCGAGTCGCTGGACGAACTGCTCCCCGAGGCGTTCGCCGTGGTCCGGGAGGGCGCGAAGCGCACCCTGGGCCAGCGGCACTTCGACGTGCAGCTGATGGGCGGCGCGGCGCTGCACCTGGGGCAGATCGCCGAGATGCGCACCGGTGAGGGCAAGACCCTGACCTCGGTGCTGCCCGCCTACCTCAACGCGATCGCCGGCGAAGGCGTCCACGTCGTCACCACCAACGACTACCTGGCCAAGCGCGACGCGGACTGGATGGGCCGCATCCACCGCTTCCTCGGCCTGACCGTCGGCGCGATCCTGTCGGAGATGACCCCGGAGCAGCGCCGGGCCGCCTACCACGCCGACATCACCTACGGCACGAACAACGAGTTCGGCTTCGACTACCTCCGCGACAACATGGCGTGGAGCAAGGACGAGATGGTCCAGCGCGGCCACTTCTTCGCGATCGTGGACGAGGTCGACTCGATCCTCATCGACGAGGCCCGCACGCCGCTGATCATCTCCGGCCCGGCCGACCAGTCGTCCCGCTGGTACCTGGAGTTCGCGCGCCTGGCGACGAAGATGCGCCGGGACACCCACTACGAGGTGGACGAGCGCAAGCGCACCATCGGCGTCACCGAGGCGGGCGTGCAGTACGTCGAGGACCAGCTCGGCATCGACAACCTGTACGACTCCACCAACACGCCGCTCGTCGGGTACTTCCAGAACGCGATCAAGGCCAAGGAGCTGTTCACCCGCGACAAGGACTACATCGTCCGCAACGGCGAGGTCCTGATCGTGGACGAGTTCACCGGCCGCGTGCTGGCGGGCCGCCGCTACAACGAGGGCATGCACCAGGCCATCGAGGCCAAGGAGGGCGTGGAGATCAAGGCGGAGAACCAGACGCTCGCCACGATCACCCTCCAGAACTACTTCCGCCTCTACAAGAAGCTCGGCGGCATGACCGGTACCGCCGAGACCGAGGCGGCCGAGTTCCACCAGACCTACAAGCTGGGCGTGGTGCCGATCCCCACGAACCGGCCGATGCAGCGCAAGGACCAGCCCGACCTGGTCTACAAGACCGAGGAGGCGAAGTTCGAGGCGGTCGCCGAGGACATCGCCGAGCGGCACGAGAAGGGCCAGCCGGTCCTGGTCGGCACGACCAGCGTCGAGCGGTCGGAGTACCTGTCGAAGCTGCTGGTCCGGATGGGCGTCCCGCACGAGGTCCTCAACGCCAAGCACCACGACCGCGAGGCGCTGATCATCGCGAAGGCGGGCCGCAAGGGCGCCGTGACCGTGGCGACGAACATGGCCGGCCGCGGTACCGACATCGTGCTGGGCGGCAACCCGGACATCCTCGCCGACCACGAGCTGCGCGAGCGCGGCCTGGACCCGGTGGAGAACCCGGAGGAGTACGAGGCCGCCTGGTCCAAGCTGATCGAGGAGATCACCGCCGAGGTCAAGGCCGAGGCGGAGGAGGTCCGCGCGGCCGGCGGCCTGTACGTGCTGGGCACCGAGCGGCACGAGTCGCGGCGCATCGACAACCAGCTGCGCGGCCGGTCCGGTCGTCAGGGCGACCCGGGCGAGTCGCGGTTCTACCTGTCGCTGAAGGACGAGCTGATGCGCCGCTTCAACGCGGCCATGGTCGAGAACGTGATGACCCGCCTGCGCGTGCCCGACGACGTGCCGATCGAGCACAAGATGGTGACCCGCGCGATCCGGTCCGCGCAGACCCAGGTCGAGCAGCAGAACTTCGAGATCCGCAAGAACGTCCTCAAGTACGACGAGGTCATGAACGAGCAGCGCAAGGTGATCTACGCCGAGCGCCACCGCGTCCTGGCCGGCGAGGACCTGCGCGAACAGGTCGAGCACATGATCACCGGCGTGGTCGGGGAGTACGTCGACGGCGCCACCGCCGACGGCTACGCGGAGGACTGGGACTTCGACCGCCTGTGGACGGCGCTGAAGACCCTGTACCCGATCACGTTGGACTACAAGGAGATCCTGGAGTCCGACGAGGACATCACCAAGGAACGCCTGAAGGAGATCCTCCAGGAGGACGCCCTCAAGGCCTACGACGCCCGCGAGGCCGACATCGACGGCCGCGTCGGCCCGGGCGCCATGCGCGAGCTGGAGCGCCGCGTCCTCCTCTCGGTCCTCGACCGCAAGTGGCGCGAGCACCTGTACGAGATGGACTACCTGAAGGAAGGCATCGGCCTGCGCGCGATGGCGCAGCGCGACCCGCTGATCGAGTACCAGCGGGAGGGCTTCGACATGTTCAACGCCATGCTCGACGCCCTGCGCGAGGAAACGGTCGGCTTCCTGTTCAACCTCCAGGTCGAGGCCGCCGAGCCGGAACCGGCCCCGGAACCCCCCGTCCAGGTCTCGCTGGCCGCCGGCGCCGGCCCCCTGACCGGCAGCCGAGCCCGAGCAAGGGCCGCCGCCGCAGCCGCCGCCGAACAGCAGCAGCAGTCCGCCGCGGAGGCCCCCGCCGGCCCGGCCCTGGCCCAGCTGTCCAGCGGCAACGCCATCCCCCCGGCCCTGCGCGGCAAGGGCCTGGACCAGCGCGGCGCCCAACAGGGCCTGACCTACTCGGGCCCGTCGGAATCCGGCGACGAGCAAACCAGCGGCGGTCAGCAGCGAGGCGGCTCAAACCAGGCGGGCGGCAGCCGCAAGGAACGCCGAGCCGCAGCCCGAGCCGCCGAAAAGGCCAACCGCAAGCGCACCTGACCCTTTAGTCCCGCCAGCCACTTCCCCGGTGCCCCCGCGACCCTTCCGGTCCGGGGGCACCGGCACGCTCCGGCTGAACCACCCGATCGAGCGACATGCAGGATCCGCGACCAAACCCCACCTCGCGCGTCCCGTAAACAAGGAGCGCGGAAAACGGCCCCCCACCAGCCAAGGCCCCGGGTCCCTGGAGCGCGCCGCCAGGGAGTGGGCATCCAGAAGCGGCGGCAAGGGACGGCGGCGGCTCGGCCGGCGGCGGCAAGTGGCGCGGAGTGGCCGTACATGCTCGGGCGCGTCGCGGGGGTGGGGTTCGGGCCGCTTGGCGGGCCGTAGGCGCTCGGTGGGCGTCTCGGGGCGTCTTGGGGGCGGTGTGGAGGGCTGGTGGGAGCCGGGCGGGCCGGACTCCCACCAGCGGAGGGCTCGGGCGGGGGGCTAGGGCAGCAGGTGGAAGGCGGTGCAGCGCCAGCGGTCGCCGGACCACTCCATGCGGGCGGCCAGGGCGCGTACGCGGCCCGTTCGGGTGCTGACCACCGCCGAGAGCTCCGTCACCTCCGGCGAGATCCGGCACACGCGCATGCGGTTGAGCCGCGCGCCCTGGCCCAGGGCCCTGCCGACCTCGGCGGCGGCGGGTGGGGTCAGGTGGGCGGCCAACTGGCGGAGGGGGCGGCGGCCGTCGACGGCTTCGACGACCGCGGTCAGCAGGTGGTGGACGGTCGTGGCTCGCTGGTCCGGCGGGGTCGGCGGGGTCGGCGTGGTCGCGCGCACGTTGCGGTGTGGGGATGACATGCTCGAACCGAGGTGGTGATCGGCGATTCCGTACCAAGATCACCCGAAGGAGGTCGTCGTGCGCGGGTTGGTGCTCGACTTCGGTGGCGTGCTGACCGACCTCGGCGACGAACCCGCCGCCGAACCGCCGCTGCTCGCCGCCGCCCGCACGGCCAAGTCCCACGGGGTGCGCACCGCGATCTTGTCCAATGCGGACGGCCTGTGGGCCCCGCCGATGGCGTGGCAGGACGTGTTCGACGTCGTCGTCACCTCCGGCGAGGTCGGCTTCGCCAAGCCCGACCGCCGGATCTACCTCGTCGTCGCCGAACGCCTCGGCCTCGACCCCGCGCACTGCGTCTTCGTCGACGACCTCGCCGTCAACGTCCGGGGCGCCGCCGCGGTCGGCATGGTGGGCGTGCACCACCGGACCGTCGACGCGACCGTGAACGAGCTGGAAGTGTTGCTGGAACTCCCCCTCCAGTGAACCGCGACCCCGCCGAGCCCGGCCACGACGAAGCAGTCACGCGCGGGTGACTGCGAGCCGCCGCCGTCACCACCCTCACCGGCCGTCACGACCCTCACCGGCCGTCAAGACCCTCATCGGCTGACGCGGCGGCGCACCACCTCGAAGCACAGCACTGCCGCCGCCGATGCCACGTTCAACGACTCGACGCCCGCCGCCATCGGGATGGACAGCCACCCGGTGACGTGCGGGCGCACGTCGTCGGAGATGCCCGCGGTCTCGCTGCCCAGCACGTACGCGGCCCGCTCCGGCAGGTCGGCGGTGTAGATCGACTCGCGCGCCCCGGCGTCCAGCGCGTAGATCGGGTACCCGGCCTCGGCCAGCAGGCCCGCCGCCTCCCCGGCCGTCGCGCACCTGAGCACCGGCGCCCGGAACGCCACCCCGGCGGACGCCTTCACCACGAGCGGGTCGATCGACGCCACCCCGCGCCGGGGCACGACGATCCCGTCCAGGCCGGCGGCGGTCGCGGTCCGCAGGATCATGCCGACGTTCGCGGGCGTGGTGATCCCGTCGAGCAGCAGGAGCCCGCGCGGGTGGTCCTCGAGACCCAGGGCCAGCGGCTTCATCCGGGGCGCGACGACGTCCGCGAGCACGCCCTGGTCGTGCCGCCCGTTGCCCGCGAGCACCTTCACCCGCTGCGCCGTGGCCCGCTGCACGGCCACCCCGCGCCGCCGGGCCGCGTCCAGGATCTCCTTCGCCGCCGGACCCCGCGCACCCTCCGCGAGCAGCACCTTGTCGACCTCCAAGCGCGGGTCGTCCAGAGCCTCCAACACGGGCTTGCGGCCATAAACGGTGACAAAACGGTCCTTGGGCGAAATTTCCACGGAAGTAGTGTCCTCCACCCGAATGGGGCTTGTGCGCGCGCTGTCAATCATGATGATCGTCACATGACCCCGCGCGACGAGGCGCACCGTCTGTTGGCCAGCGGCCGGGAGGCGGACGTCTACCTGCGTCCGGACGGCCTGCTGCTCAAACGCAGCCGCACCGGTCGTGACCTGCGGCAAGAGGCCAAGCTGATGCGCCACCTCAGCGCGCACGGCATCCCGGTGCCCCGCGTCGAGCACGCCGAGGGCACGGACCTGGTCATGGAGTACGTCCCCGGCCCGCGCATGTCGCAGGAGCTGGACGCCAAGCCGTGGCGCGCGGGCGCCCTCGGCCGCGAGCTGGCCGACCTGCACCGCAGGCTCGACGACGTCCCCGCCCCCGACTTCCTCGACGGAGAGGGGGACGGCTGCCTGCTCCACCTCGACCTGCACCCGGGCAACGTCGTGCTCGGCCCGTCCGGTCCGGTGGTCGTGGACTGGGCCAACGCGACCAGGGGCGACCGGAAGGTGGACGTCGCCCTGAGCTGGCTGGCCATCGCCGTCGCCCCGCTGCGCCCGTTCAAGCGGCTGGCGAGGACCCGCCTGGTGAAGGCGTTCCTGTCGAACGTGGACGTCGAGGTGCGCAAGGCCATGCCCGCCGCCGCCGCGATCCGGCTCGCCCGGCACGCCCGGGACGCCGCCGAGGTGGACGCGGTGAACCGGCTCGTCGCCCGCTGCAGCGACTAGCCTGGGCCGCATGCCCGACCGACTCTCCGCGCTGGACGCCTCGTTCCTGTACCTGGAGGACTCCACGACGCCGATGCACGTCGGTGGGGTCGCGGTGTTCCGGCGGCCGAAGGCGGGCTTCGACTACGACCGGCTGGTCGACCTGATCGAGCAGCGGCTGTCGCTGGTGCCGCGCTACCGGCAGAAGGTCGTGCACGTGCCCGGCCGGCTGGCCCGCCCGGTGTGGGTGGACGACCCGGACTTCGACGTCACCTACCACGTGCGCCGCTCCGCGCTGCCCAAGCCGGGCACCGACCAGCAGCTGCACGACCTGGTGGCCCGCCTGATGTCCCGGCCGCTGGACCACTCCCGGCCGCTGTGGGAGATCTACCTGGTCGAAGGACTGGCCCGCAACCGCACCGCGGTGGTCACCAAGACCCACCAGGCCGTGGTGGACGGGATCGGCGCGCCCGAGATCGGCCAGGTCATCCTGGACGTCTCGCCCACGCCGCGCCCGCCGGTGGAGTCGCTGTGGATGCCGCAGCCCGAGCCCAGCTCGCTGCAGCTGGTCGCGGACGCCGTGGCCGAGGTCGTGCAGCGGCCCGGTGAGCTGGTGGAGAACGTCCGCTCGGCCGCGATGGACACCGTGGCCACGGTCCGCAAGGTCGCGGGCGCGCTGGGCGGGTTGGCGTCGGCGGTCCGCACCGCCGCGACCCCGGCCCCGGGCAGCCCGCTGAACGTGCGGATCTCGCCGCAGCGCCGGTTCGCCGTCGCCCGTGCCAAGCTGGACGACCTGCGTGCCATCCGCCGCACCCACGGCGGCACCGTCAACGACGCCGTCCTGGCCGTCCTGTCCGGGGCGATGCGCACCTGGCTGCTCTCGCGCGGCGAGGTCGTCACCGGCCACACGACCATCCGTGCCATGGCCCCGATGTCGGTGCGCGACGACGACCAGAGCGCCAACAAGGTGTCGGCGTACCTGGTGGACCTGCCGGTCGGGGAGCCCAACCCGGTCGTGCGGCTGCACCACGTCAGCCACGCGATGCGCGCGCACCAGGAGTCCGGGCACTCCGTGGCCGCCGAGACCCTGGTCCGGTTCTCCGGGTTCGCCCCGCCGACCCTGCACGCCCTGGGCGCGCGGGCGGCGAGCTCGTTCTCGCGGCGGCTGTTCAACGTGGTGGTGACCAACGTGCCCGGTCCCCAGGTGCCGTTGTACGCGGCGGGCGCGAAGATGATCGAGATGTTCCCGGTCGTGCCCCTGGCGAAGAACCAGGCCCTGTCGATCGGGGTCACGTCCTACGACGGCGGGCTGTACTTCGGCCTCAACGCCGACCGGGACGCGATGTCCGATGTGGACGTCCTCGCGGCGATGGTCGAGGAGTCGGTGGAGGAACTGATGGGAACGGTGTCTTGATGAGGGTGTACCTCCCGGCGACCGTGGCGATGCTGCGCGACCTGGTGGAACAGGGCGAGTTCGCGCCCGTGGGCGGCACCGGCTTCGCGCTGACCCCCGCGCTGCGCGAGTCCTACGCGACCGGCGACACCGAGGAGCTGGAGTACTCGGCGATGCTCGACGCGGCCCGCGCGTCGCTGCGGCTGATCGCGAACGAGGACAAGGGCGTGCCCCGGCGCGCGGTGGTGTCGGCGGACGTGGACGAGGTGAAGCTGCGGCCGGACCTGGACTTCTCCGTGGTGAAGGTGACCGGGTCGGTGCCGCTGAAGAAGATCGCCGCGATCCACCTGGACACCTCCGACGCCGAGGACGCCGTGCGCGACGCCGCCGAGGTGGTGGACGCGGCCGACCTGGGCGACCCGGACGCGGAGTTCACGCTGGGCGAGGCCGAGGACCACGAGCTGGCCTGGTACGCGCCGCAGGAGCTGCCGTTCCTGCTGGAGCTGATGTAGGGGCTGGGCTGATACAGCCGCTGGAGCTGACGTCGGGGTTGGGGCTGATGTAGCGGCTGGGGCTCGGGGTGGCGTCACATCCCGGGGGCGGGTTCCCACAGCTCGACCCGGTTGCCCTCCGGGTCGACGACCCAGCCGAACTTGCCGTACTCGGAGTCCTCGGTCTGCGGGAGGACCTCGACGTTGCGCGCGCGCAGCCGCGTGAGCAGGGCGTCGAGGTCGTCCACCCGGAAGTTCAGCATCGCCCGCTGGCCGGGTTCGCCGAAGTACTCGGTGTCGTGGGCGAACAACGCGAACGTCGTGGTCTCCTCGGCGGACCAGTGGAAGGTCACCGCGCCGTGGTCGGACATCGGCACGCCGAGGTGCTCGCGGTACCACCCGGCCAGCCGAACCGGGTTGCGCGCACGCAGGAACACCCCGCCGATGCCGGTCACTTTCGCCACGGCTGCGCACCGTACTACCGCGTGCCACGATGACGGCATGGACGCGGTCACCTCCGTACCTGTGCCGACCAACGAACCCGTCCGCGCCTACGCGCCCGGTTCCCCCGAACGCGAGTCGCTGCGCCGCCGGGTCGCGTCGCTGGAGGGCCAGTCGCACGAGCTGACCATGACCATCGGCGGGGTGGAGCGGATGGCCGGTGGCGACCGCGTCGACGTGGTGCAGCCCCACGACCACCGGCACGTCCTCGGCGTCACGGCCCAGGCCACGCACCAGGACGTCGCGGACGCCGTCACCGCCGCCCGCGCCGCCGCTCCCGCGTGGCAGGAGCTGTCGTTCGACGAGCGCGCCGCCGTGCTGCTGCGGGCGGCGGACCTGCTGGCCGGGCCGTGGCGGGACACCCTGAACGCGGCCACGATCCTGGGCCAGTCCAAGTCCGTGCAGCAGGCCGAGATCGACGCGGCGTGCGAGCTGATCGACTTCCTGCGCTTCAACGTCCACTTCGCGCGGGGACTCCTGGCCGAGCAGCCGCGGTCGGGACCCGGCCAGTGGAACCGCTTCGACCACCGGCCGTTGGACGGTTTCGTCGTGGCCATCACGCCGTTCAACTTCACCGCCATCGCCGGCAACCTGCCGCTCGCGCCGGCGCTGATGGGCAACACGGTGGTGTGGAAGCCGTCGCCGACCCAGCAGTTGGCGGCGCACCACACCATGCGCCTGCTGGAGGCGGCCGGCCTGCCGCCCGGGGTGGTCAACATGGTGACGGGGGACGGGCAGGCGGTGAGCGAGGTGGCGTTGGCGGATCCCGGGTTCGCGGGCCTGCACTTCACCGGCTCGACTCGGACGTTCAAGGCGTTGTGGCGCGCGATGGCCGCCAACCTGGACACCTACCGGTCGTACCCGAGGGTGGTGGGGGAGACGGGCGGCAAGGACTTCGTGGTCGCCCACCCGTCCGCGGACCCCGGGGCGTTGGTGACCGCGCTGGTGCGCGGGGCTTTCGAGTACCAGGGGCAGAAGTGCTCGGCGGCGTCACGGGCTTACATCGCGCGGTCGGTGTGGTCGTCGGTGCGGGACCAGCTGGTGGACGTCACGAAGTCGTTGTCGTACGGGGATGTCACGGACTTCAGCCACTTCGGCGGGGCCGTGATCGACGCTCGGGCCTTCGCCAAGCACCAGGACGCCCTGGCTGCGGCTCGGTCTGATGACACCGTTGAGGTGCTGGTGGGCGGGGGTTGCGACGACTCGGTGGGGTACTTCGTCGAGCCGACTGTGCTGGTCGGGTCCGATCCGCGGAACGACATCTTCACGACGGAGTTCTTCGGCCCGATCCTGTCGGTGTTCGTGTACGAGGACGAGGACTTCGAGGACATCCTGGACGTGGTGGACACCTCGACCCCGTACGCCTTGACGGGGTCGGTGTTCGCCACGGACCGGGTCGCGATCGAGCGGGCGGGCAGGGCGTTGCGGTTCGCGGCGGGGAACTTCTACGTCAACGACAAGCCGACGGGTGCGGTGGTGGGGCAGCAGCCCTTTGGTGGTAGCCGGGGGTCTGGCACCAACGACAAGGCGGGTTCCGCGTTCAACCTGCTGCGGTGGACGAGCCCGAGGACGATCAAGGAGACCTTCGTCCCACCGACCGACCACACTTACCCGCACATGGCTTGAGGCGAAGAGCTAAGAGCGAAGAGCGAGAGCTAAAAGCGAAGAGCGAAAAGCGGCGCTCGCCGCTGGGCAGGCCCCCGGGGGTGGAAGGGCGTCGGTTTCTTCCCCCCGTACGGCCTGCCGGAGGCAACCACCCTTGGCCCGTTTCCGCAACCGGTAAAGCTGGTTGCGGAAACGGGCCAAGCGCGGTTGGGCTTCGCCCAGGCCGTACGGGGGGAAGAAACCGAGGCCCTTCCCGTGGCTGGCAGCCCATCGGCTCGCGCCTGCGGCGTGAAGAGCGGCTGGGTGGCGGGGGGTTAGTCGTACTCCTCGAGCTTGCCGCGCGACTCCAGCAGCCGACGCAAGGACGCCAACCGGCCCGGTGACGCCTCCCCGGTCGTGACCAGCTCGTCCAGCATGCAGTCCGGGTCTTCCGGTGGACCCAGGTGGCCGCAGCCGGACGGGCACTCCTCGGCCATCTCCTTCATGTCCGGGAACGCGCGCACGATGTCGTCCGGGGTGATGTGGGCCAGGCCGAAGGACCGGATGCCCGGCGTGTCCACGGCCCACCCGCCCTCGGGCAGCGGCAGGGCGACGGCCTGCGTGGACGTGTGCCGGCCCTTGCCGACTCCGCTCACCACGCCCACGGCCCGGTTCGCGTCCGGCACCAGCTTGTTCACCAGTGTCGACTTGCCGACACCGGAGTGCCCGATGAGCGCGGAGACCTTGTCCACCATGCGTTCCCGCAAGTCCGCCGGGTCCACGTCGGATCGGGTCACCACCACCGGGACGTTCAGCTCCTCGTACGCCGCCAGCAGTTCGTCCGGGGACGCCAGGTCGGACTTCGTCAAGCACAGCAACGGTTCCAGGCCGCCGGCGTAGGCCGCGACCAGGCACCGGTCGATGAAACCCCGCCTCGGCTCGGGTGCGGCCAGGGCCGACACGATCACGAGCTGGGCCGCGTTGGCGACCACCACCCGTTCGAACGGGTCCGTGTCGTCGGCGGTCCGGCGCAGGACCGAGCTGCGTTCCTCCACGCGCACGATGCGGGCCAGGGTGTCGGGTGCGCCGGACGTGTCGCCGACCAGCCCCACCCGGTCGCCCACGACGACCGGGGTTCGGCCCAGCTCCCGGGCCCGCATGGCGGTGACCAGGCGGTCCGGGTCTTCCTCGACCGCGCACGTCCACCGGCCCCGGTCCACGCCGACGACCATCGCGGGCACCGCGTCCGAGTGCTCGGGGCGGCGCTTGCTGCGGGGGCGGGTGCCCTTGCCCGGTCGCACGCGCACGTCGGACTCGTCCAGCCGCCGCCAGTCCCGCGCCACGGTCAGCGCGCTCCGAGCATCGCGGCCCACATCCCCGGGAAGTCGGGGATCGTCTTCGTCGTCGACCCGATGTCGTCCACGGCCACCCCGGCGACGACCAGGCCGATGATCGCGCCGGCGGTCGCCATGCGGTGGTCGGCGTAGGCCTGCCACACGCCGCCGTGCAGCGGGCGCGGGGTGATGATCAGGCCGTCCTCGGTCTCGGTGGCGTCGCCGCCCAGGCGGTTGACCTCGGCGGCGAGCGCGGCGATGCGGTCGGTCTCGTGGCCGCGGATGTGGGCGACGCCCCGGATGTGCGTGCGGCCCTGCGCCAGTGCCGCCAGGGCGACCACGGTCGGGGTCAGCTCGCTCTCGTCGCGCAGGTCGATGTCCACGCCGGTCAGGCGGTCCGGGCCCCGGACGGTCAGGCCGCGGGCGTCCACGGTGGCGGTGCAGCCGAAGCGCTCCAAGATGTCCTTCACGGCCGCGCCGGGCTGGGTGGTCGCCGCGGGCCAGCCGGGGATGGTGACCTCGCCGCCGGTGACGGCCGCCGCCGCCAGGAACGGCATCGCGTTGGACAGGTCCGGTTCCACCGCGTACTCGCGGGCCGCGATCGGGCCGGGTTCGACGCGCCACACGTTCGGCGTCGCGTCGTCCACGGCCACGCCCGCCTCGCGCAGCATGGTCACCGTCATCTCGATGTGCGGCAGGGACGGGACGGGCTTGCCGTCGTGCACGACGGTCACCCCGCTCTCGTACCGGGCGCCCGACAGCAGCAGGCCGGACACGAACTGCGAGGACGCCGACGCGTCGATCGTCACCTCGCCACCGGGCAGGCCGCCCTTGCCGTGCAGGGTGAACGGCAGCGCCTCGCCGTCGATGTCCGCGCCCAGCGCGCGCAGCGCGTCCAGGATCGTGCCCATCGGTCGGGTCCGCGCGTGCTCGTCGCCGTCGAAGACGACCTCGCCCACGGCCAGCGCGGCGGCGGGCGGCAGGAACCGCATGACCGTGCCCGCCAGACCGCAGTCGACCGCCGCCGGGCCGTGCATCGGCGACGGCGTGACCAGCCACGACCCGTCCGGACCGTCGGTGATCCCCACACCCAGCGAGCGCAGCGCGGCGGCCATCAGCTTGGTGTCGCGGCTGCGCAGCGGGGCGTGCAGCGTGGACGGGCCGTCGGCGAGCGCGGCCAGGACCAGGGCGCGGTTGGTGATCGACTTGGAGCCGGGCACGGGTACCGTCGCGTGCACGGGGCCGTCGGCGGTGGGAGCGGACCACTGCTGAGTCATGGCCTGATGATTCCGCATCGGGTGGTCGACGGCTCGCACCGGGCGTTGCGACGTGCGACGATGACCATTCGGAGGTGATCGGTTGTGTGCGGCAGGTACGCCTCCACCAAGAACCCGGCCCTGCTGGCGGCGGAGTTCGACGCGGTGGACGGCACCGAGGGCGATGCCCCCTCCCCCGACTACAACGTGGCACCCACCAAGCAGGTGCTCGCGGTCGTCGAACGCCACCCCCGCGACGACGAGGGCGAACCCGACCCGGACGTGGTCGAGCGCAGCATCCGCGTCATGCGGTGGGGCCTGGTGCCGCACTGGGCCAAGGACCTGTCCGGCGCGGCGAAGATGATCAACGCGCGGGCGGAGAGCGTGCTGGACAAGCCCGCCTACCGCGACTCGGCGGCCAAGCGGCGCTGCCTGATCCCCGCCGACGGCTGGTACGAGTGGCAGCCCGGTGAGGGCCGCAAGCAGCCGTACTTCATCAACCCCGGCGACGGGTCGAGCCTGGCGATGGCGGGCATCTGGTCGGTGTGGTGGCAGCAGGACGGCGACGAGCGCAAGCCGATCATCACCTGCGCCGTGCTGACCACCGACGCCATCGGCGAGATGACCCAGGTCCACCACCGCATGCCGCTGGTGCTCCCGCGCGACCGCTGGCACGACTGGCTCAACCCCGACAGCACCGACCCGAAGGCGCTGCTGACCCCGGACCTCGACCTGGTGAACTCGCTGGAGCTGCGCCCGGTGTCGATGAAGGTCAACAGCATCAAGAACAACGACCCGTCTCTGATGGAACGCGTGTCGCTGACCGAGGACCAGGCGCCCGAACCCACCCTGTTCGAGCTGAAATGACCTCTCGGACCGTCGAGACGCCGTACGGCCCGGCACGGGCCGAACTGCACTGCGCCCCCGAGGGGCGGGCGGCCCTGCTGCTCGGGCACGGCGCGGGCGGCGGCATCGCGGCACCCGATCTGGTGGCCGCCACGCGGGCGGCGGTCGACGCGGGCGTGCACGTGGCCCTGGTCGAGCAGCCCTACCGGGTGGCCGGCCGCCGCGCTCCCGCACCCGCGAAGCAGTTGGACGCGGCGTGGCTGGCGGTGGCCGAGGACCTGGGCGAGACGTGGTTCGACGAGGTGCCGCTGCTGTTCGGCGGCCGGTCGTCGGGGGCGCGGGTGGCGTGCCGGACGTCGGCGGAGGGCCAGGCGGTGGCGGTGCTGTGCCTGGCGTTCCCCGTGCACCCGCCGGGCAAGCCGGAGAAGTCCCGGCTGGACGAGCTGGACGGCGTCGAAGTGCCCGCCCTGGTCGTGCAGGGCGAAACCGACCCGTTCGGCCGTCCTGAGCCGGCCCACCACCGGGAAGTGGTGCTGCTCAAGGGCGACCACAACCTGAAGGCGGACCTGGAGGGCGTGCACCGGGCCGTGGCCGAGTGGTTGGCCCGCATTCTGCGTCCGTTGGACTGATCCATTCGATGACCGGTTCGGGCACACTTCCGGCATGGGGGTTGTGACGTTCGTTCGGATCTCGATGGCATCGCTGTTCGCGGTCGCCGCGTTGGCGCTGTGGAAAGCGGAAGACCCGATGGTGGTGGCCGGAACCGCCACCACGCCGTTCGCGGAGCCGGACGCGGCGCAGGTCGAGGCCCGCCGGTGCGTGAGCTCCGTCTCGCAGAGCCCCGGCGCGCCGCACGTCGCCGGTCCCGGCCTGGCGGGTGGCGGACGGGTGGCGGCCGTCGTCGGGTCGCCCACGGAGTTCCAGTTCTGCGCCCACCTGCAACAACGCACGCTCGGCGCCTTCCACCCGCGGCCCGCGGCCGACGTCGTCCTGGCGCCGTACCAGTACCCCGGCCTCAGCGACGACCCCGTCCGGTTCGGCTACGGGTCCGTGCGCGGCGACGTCGCCGAGGTGGTCGCCCGGACCCCGTCGGGCCAGGTCTTCCGGGCGCAGATCCGGGACGGCCTGTTCCTGGTCGACCTCCTCGGGGTGCCCGAGGAGGTGTTCGACGAGGTCGTCTACGTGGCGCGGGACTTCCGTGGCCGCGTGGTGTTCGAGGGGCGCGCGATCCCGCTCAAGTCCTAGGCGGCGATGTCCGCCACGACCGCCTGGGTGAGCCTGACCAGCTCGTCCGGCGCGATCTCGACCTCCAGCCCCCGGCGGCCCGCGGAGCAGTAGATGGTGTCGAAGGAGCGCGCGGAGGCGTCCAGGACCAGCGGCAGGCGCTTCTTCTGCCCGAGCGGCGAGATGCCGCCCGCCACGTAGCCGGTCGCCCGTTCCGCCGCCGCGACCTCGGCCATCTTGGCCTTCTTGCCGCCGACCGCCGCCGCCAGCGCCTTCAGGTCCAGCTGGCCCGTGACGGGAACCACACCCACGGCCAGCTTGCCGTCCACCTCGGCCACCAGGGTCTTGAACACCCGTTCGGGTGCGATGCCCAGCGCTTCGGCGGCTTCCAGGCCGTACGACTCGTGGCGGGGGTCGTGGTCGTAGGCGTGCAGCTTGTGAGCCACCTTCTGCTTGTCCAGCAACGCGGTGGCGGGCGTACCACGTCCGGCCATGAGCGCGGACCCTAGCGGATCACCGGGAATGTCGGCGCACGGGTTTGCGTTCTCCCAGGCGTGGCAACCGAGGTGATGGAACAGCAGGTCAGCAGGCCCGTCGGGGCGCGACCGCCGCGTGGCTCGGCTCACTGCCGTCCGGGCGACCGCCGCGTATCCTCGAACGCGTCCCAGACAGCTTCGACCACCAAGCGGTGGGAAGGGAGCGCGGTGCCAGCCACGCGAACGCAGGACACGCCCATGGCGGACGAGACCACGGCCGAGCGTGCGGCGAGGTTCGAACGCGACGCGATGCCGCTGCTCGACCAGCTGTACTCGGCGGCCCTGCGGATGACCCGCAACCCGGCGGACGCCGAGGACCTGGTCCAGGAGACCTACCTCAAGGCCTACGCGGCCTTCGCGTCCTTCTCGGAGGGCACGAACCTCAAAGCCTGGCTGTACCGCATCCTGACGAACACCTACATCAACGGGTACCGCAAGAAGCAGCGCCAGCCGCTCCAGCAGCCGACCGACGAGATCACGGACTGGCAGCTGGCGCAGGCGGAGAGCCACACGTCCACCGGCCTGCGCTCGGCCGAGATGGACGCGATGGACCGCCTGCCCGACTCGGACGTCAAGGAAGCCCTCCAGCGGCTCCCGGAGGAGTTCCGCATCGCGGTGTACCTGGCGGACGTCGAGGGCTTCGCCTACAAGGAGATCGCAGACATCATGGGCACCCCGATCGGCACCGTGATGTCCCGGTTGCACCGGGGCCGCAGGCAGCTTCGCGACCAGTTGGCCGACGTCGCCCGGGAGCGCGGCTTCCTCCGCGGCGCCCAGCAGGAGGTGGCGGGTCGATGAGCTGCGGCGAACCGCACGAGACGGACTGCTCCGAGGTCCTGTCCGAGGTCTGGCTGTTCCTGGACCACGAGTGCGACCAGAAGCGGCGGGAGCTGCTCCAGACGCACCTGGAGGAGTGCCACCCGTGCTTGGAGGAGTACGGGATCGAGGAGCACCTCAAGGCCCTGCTCGCGAAGAAGTGCGGCGGCGAACACGCGCCGGAGGAGCTGAAACGCAGGCTTCGGGCCCGGATCCGGGAGACGACGTCGGACGGTCGCGTGGACGTGTCGCTGGACGTCGAGATCACGACCAAGACCGACGCCTAGACCATGAGCGAAGGCCCCGGAGCACGGTGCTCCGGGGCCTTCGCGCACGCCAGGGTGTGACTCAGGCGTTGGGGCGCTTCCCGTGGTTGGCGCCGCCCTTCTTGCGGTCGCGGCGCTTGCGGGCACGCTTCGACATGGGGATCTCCTCATAGCTCAGACTGCTTCCCCACAGTGTCTCACCCGGCCACCCGCACCGGCCGCCGGGCCTGGACCGTGATTGGATTGGGGCTGCCGAACGCCGCTGCCCGGGAAGGGGTTGCCCCCTGTCCACGCTCACCGACCTGCTGGCTGAACACACCAAGCTGTCCGGTTCGGCCGTCGACCACCTCCAGCTCGTGGTGGCCGAGTGGCAGTTGCTGTCCGACCTGTCCTTCGCCGACTTCCTGCTGTGGGTGCCGCTGGACGAGTCCACGTTCCTGTGCGTCGCCCAGGCCCGTCCGACCACCGCGCCCACGGCGCACCCGGAGGACGTGGTGGGCAGCACCGTGGACGTCGAGGAGCACCCGCAGCTGCGCCGCGCCATGACCGAGTCGCGCATCTGCCGTGAGGAGGACCCGCGCTGGCACCTGGGCGTTCCCGTGCGCCGTGAGGCCATCCCGGTGCGCCTGGGCCGCGACGTCATCGCGGTGCTCAGCCGGAACACGAACCTGGCTGTGCCGCGCGTGCCGAGCCCGCTGGAGATCTCCTACCTGGGCAGCGCGGCCGACCTGTGCCAGATGATCTCGGACGGGACGTTCCCCACCACCGAGCCGTCACCGGACGTGCACACCAGCCCGCGCGTCGGCGACGGCCTGATCCGCCTGGACGCCTCCGGCGCCGTGGTGTTCGCCAGCCCGAACGCGCTGAGCGCCTACCACCGCATGGGCCACGCGTCCGACCTGGTCGGGGTGCACCTCGCGCCGCTGACGCGGTCGCTGATCGGGGACCCGTTCGACGCCACCGAGGTCGCCCAGCGGATCCGGATGGCGCTGGACGGGCAGCCCAGCATGCGCATCGAGGCCGAGAGCAGGCGCGGCGCGGCGGTGCTGTTCCGGGCGCTGCCGCTGCGGCCGCGGGGTAGCGCCGCGGGTGCGTTGGTGCTGTGCCGGGACGTGACGGAGGTGCGGCGGCGGGACCGGGCGCTGCTGTCCAAGGACGCCACGATCCGCGAGATCCACCACCGGGTGAAGAACAACCTCCAGACCGTGGCCGCGCTGCTGCGCCTCCAGAGCCGCCGGACCAGCAGCGAGGAGGCGCGGGAGGCGCTGGCGGAGTCGGTGCGGCGGGTCACGTCGATCGCGATGGTGCACGAGACGCTGTCGATGTCCGTGGACGAGCGGGTCGACCTGGACGACGTCGTGGACAAGGTCATCCCGATGATGTCCGACGTGGCCGCCACCGAGTCGCAGGTGGTGGTGCGGCGGGAGGGGCCGTTCGGGATCGTGCCGGCGGAGTTGGCCACGCCGTTGGTGATGGTGTTGACGGAGCTGGTGCAGAACGCGTTCGAGCACGCTTACGCCGCTGGTCAGCGGGGTGAGGTGGTCGTGCACGCGGAGCGGTCGGCGAAGTACCTGGACGTGGTCATCTCCGACGACGGCAAGGGCCTGCCGCCGGGGTTCTCGCTGGAGCGGACCGACCGGCTCGGGTTGCAGATCGTGCGGACCCTGGTGGAGTCCGAGCTGCGGGGGAGCCTCAGCCTGCGGCGACGCCCCAAGGGCGGCACGGAAGCCGTGCTCCGCGTGCCCCTGCGGCCCCGGCGCTGACGCTCTTAGAGGCGCTTCGCTTCCTCTTTCGCGCTGGCGCGCTCTCAAGCGGTCGCGCCGGCGCGCTCTCAAGATCAAAAGCTGAAAGCGGCGCTCGCCGCGCGGCAGGCCCCCGGGGGTGGAAGGGCGTCGGTTTCTTCCCCCGTACGGCCTGCCGGAGGCAACCACGTTCGGCCCGTTGGTGCAACCGGTGAAGCGTGGTTGCACAAACGGGTCGAACGTGGTTGGGCTGCGCCCAGGCCGTACGGGGGAAGAAACCGAGGCCCTTCCTCTGGGCTAGGCAGCCCGAGGCGCGCCTGCGGCGCGGAAAGGCGGCGGGCAGGTGGTGCGAGCGGCGAGAGCGAGAGGCGGGGGGCAGGTGGTGCGAGCGGCGAGAGCGGCGTGGCGCTGAACCCGGGTTCGGCGCTGGTGAGCACCCCTGCGGGGGCGTTGTAAGGCCGGCGTTAGACTTGGGACGTGCACACGTGACGACCTACCTCAGCGGAGTCACGTGGTCATGCGGGAGGGTGTGCAACACAACGAAAGAGCCCGACACCTGGCACGGTGTCGGGCTCTTTCTCTTAGGTGCTTGTGCGCAGGGCGCTCAGGCGTTGCTGCGGGCCCGGGTCCGGGCGTTGCGGCGCTTGAGGGCGCGGCGCTCGTCTTCGCTCATCCCGCCCCACACGCCGGCGTCCTGGCCGCTCTCCAGCGCCCACGCGAGGCAGTCGGAGACGACAGGGCAACGGCGGCAGACGGTCTTCGCCTCGGCGATCTGCAGGAGCGCAGGACCGCTGTTTCCCACGGGGAAGAACAGCTCGGGGTCCTCGTCGCGGCAGATCGCGCGGTGGCGCCAGTCCATTGGAACTACTCCTCAGCTAGGCGCGCGCGTCAAGGCGCGCCGGTCGTCAGCGGTCGGTTTTTGGGGTGCTTGTGAATGCTTTCACGAACGGCCCGGATGTCAAGGGGTTAGCACTGACCCGGTGGCCGAACTCACCCGAAAGATCGACTGAGTTCATCCAGGCTTTCACTCTTGGGTGTCTCCGCAGGCCACGACATCGCGGATGGGTAGCGACACGGTTACACCACGGTCACACAGCAGTGGTCACACGGCAACCGTGAGCGCCTTCGGCACCGACGTGAACTCCACCTCGGTGCAGAGGCCGAGCAGGTCCCCGTCCACCTGGAGGTTGACCGGCACCCGACTCGTCACCCGGACGAACTCGACATCGTCGCGACGCAGCAGGTTCCCGCCCTTGGGGTTCCCGTCCGTGGCCAAAAGATGCGTCACATAACGCGCGATCGTCGGCAGACCCATCGCGTGCAGCGCGAACACGCCCAGACCGCCGTCGAACGACGTGCTCGGGTTGAGGCGGATCGCCTTGTCACCGAGGTAGGTCCACGGGTCGGTGTTGGAGACGAACGCCAGTCGAACGCCTTCGAACGGCTCCTCGTCCGGGATGTGCACGGTGAGGTTCGCCGGGTGCCGGCGCTGGGTGACGTAACTGGCGAACGCGGCGCGCACGTAGAGGGCGGGGGAGGCCTCGCGACCCTTCGCGCGTTGCGCCTCGACACCGGCGACGACGTCGGCGTCCCAACCGACGCCCGCGTTGAAGGTGAACCAGCGGTCGTGCTGGTCGTCCGCGCCCGACCGGGCCGAGGAGACGTGCCCCAGGCCGACCTTGCGGCTCGTGCCGTGCTCGATGGCCTGCAGGAGGCGGTAGGTGGCCTCGACGGGGTCGCGCGGCAGCCCCAGCGCACCGGCGAAGACGTTGGCCGACCCGCCGGGCACCACGCCCAGCATCGGCACGCCCGGCCGCACGCCGTCGCGCAGCATGCCGTTGACGACCTCGTTCACGGTGCCGTCGCCGCCATGCGCCACGACCAGGTCATACCCGTCCAGCACGGCCTGCGCCGCGGCGTCCGCCGCGTGCCCGCGGTAGGTCGTCTCGACGATGTCGAGCTTCACATCGCTGGCCAGTGCGTGCGCCAGCACGTCCCGGCCGGCAGGCGTGGTCGCCGTCGCCTGCGGGTTGACCACCAGAAGTGCGCGCACTAGTGCAGAGTAGGACAGCGCGTGACCTCGGACAGGTCGCGCGTCACCCGGTAGGAGTGTTCTGAGCGCACGGAAGTGGCCTACATCTCCTTTCCGCGAACCTCTGCTGCCGCCCACCGACAAGTGCACCCCGGCCCGACCGCCGGCTTGCCGAAAGAGCTGCGTCGATCTTCGCCCCCGCGGCGGTCGAACGGGACTCGCCAACCGGGTGGCCTACGATGCGTGACGAGTACGCACGGTGAGGAAAGGCCCAGCGTGACGAAGGAAGAGCAG
Source organism: Saccharothrix variisporea (assembly GCF_003634995.1). Taxonomy (GTDB): domain Bacteria; phylum Actinomycetota; class Actinomycetes; order Mycobacteriales; family Pseudonocardiaceae; genus Actinosynnema; species Actinosynnema variisporeum. The sequence continues at coordinate 6,238,382 of NZ_RBXR01000001.1, forward strand.
GTCCCGCGCGCGGTGCGCGGCGCAGGCGTGCTGACCGCGCTCCAGGGCCTCGCCGGGGTGGTCTTCGCGGTGGCGCTGGTGGTGCGGGCGTTCAGCGCACCGGAGGCCGGGAACGTGCTCGGCGAGGCCGCGTACTTCGCGGTGCTGGGCGCCGGCGTGGTCGCGACGGGCGGCGGGCTCGTGCTGGGCAAGCACTGGGCGCGGACGCCGTCGGTCGTGGTGCAGCTGCTGCTGCTCGGGGTCGCCTGGTACATGTACGGGCCGTCGGGGCGGCAGCTGTGGGGCGCGTTGCTCGGGCTGTACGTGGTCGGTGTGTTGGCGCTGCTGTTCAGCAACCCCGTGCGGCGGTGGGCGCTGGGGCTGGACGAGGACTGAGCGTGGACTGGGCGCGGACTGGCACGGACTCGCGCGGACTGGCGGCCGGGCTGGCGCGAGGCTGCCGGGCTGCTGCGGGCGGAGGACGCCGAGCGGGTGCTCGAGGTCGTGTCGATCGGCGAGCGGGAGTGCGCGTTGGACAACTTGGTGGCGTGCCTGGTGCGCGCCGGGTGACGCTGCCCGAGCCCGTGCGGGCGTAGATCCTCGCGGAGGCCGAAGCCCTGCCCATGCACGACCACATCGAGCCCGCCCTGCACTCTCGACCCGCTCCGCCCGTCCGGCCTACCTGATCACCCGCCCCGCCCGCCCCTCCACGTCCGCGCGCCCCGCCCCCCGGCCACGTCCGCCCGCCTTGCCCGCCCCGTCCGCCCGCCCCGCTCGCCTGCTCGCCCGGCCCGCGTGCTCGCCGAGCCCGCGTGATCGCTCTGCTCGCGTGATTGCCCGGCCCTTGATCGCTGGCCCCTCATCGCGCCCGGCCCACGTGATCGCCCTATTCACCCTCCAGCCGGGAAAATTTTCCTTCAGTCAACTAAAAATTTCAGTCGCGTCTAAGCATGCAAGGAGCGCGCGGGAGCGCACGTGTGCACGTTGAGCACGGCTGAGCGCCGCCATTCGGACCCAGACCATCGGCTGGGCGTGGGCCGACGAACGGCGGGTGTTCCCTGTCACTCGAACGAGTGACGCTGTGGGTGGTGATATCACCACTCCCTGCGTTCGTTGAGGTGACGAATCCATGCGACACAACCGCGCCCTGTCCGCGGTGGTCGGAGCAGCTACCGCGCTCCTGTCCGCACTCGCCCTGACCACCTTCGCCCCGGCCGCACAGGCGGAGGACGTCCAGCCCTACATCATCGGCGGCAGCTACGCGACCAACGCCCCCTGGGCGGCCCGGCTGTTCCGCGACGGCCGGCAGAACTGCTCCGCCACGATCATCGCCCCGCAGTGGGTCCTGACCGCCCAGCACTGCGTGGCCAGCTCCGGCACCTACACCTTCCGCATCGGCAGCCTGGACCAGACCACCGGCGGCACCCTCGCCACCGCCACCCGGATCATCCAGCACCCGTCGGTCGACCTCGCCCTCGCGCAGCTCGACCGGTCCGTCTCGGCCACCTACGCCCCACTGGGCACCACCACGGCGGTCCAGGTCGGCCAGACCGTCCAGCTCTACGGCTGGGGCGCGACCTGCACCGACCAGCCGGAGATCAACTGCCAGTCCCGCTACCTCAAGTACGCCAACACCCGCGTGACCTCGGTCAACGGCCGCGACTACCGCGGCGGCATCGCGATCTCGGTGACCCGCGTCGACGGCATCGCGGCGGGCGGCGACTCGGGCGGCCCGATGTTCGCCACCAGCCCGGTGGACGGCAAGTACTACCAGGTGGGCGTCGCCTCCACGAGTGACCGCTCCACCCGCTCGAACTACACCGCCGTCACCCGCTACCGCGACTGGATCCGGTCCTACGCCGGCGTGTGACGAAACGGCTCTCCGGCCGAGGGGGTTGACCCCTTCCCCTGCATCGCCCCCTCGGCCGGGGCACCACCGGGTTTGGATTTCGAGCGGTTCACCAGTCACAATCACCCTGCGTGTTCACGTTTGGCGGATGGACACGAACGGAGTAGCCGGATACGGTTCGGCGGGCTTTTCACGCGCTCCGGCAGCAGCAGGGTGAGGTGTGCGGTGCAGAACCCCCCGAGGAGGGTGTCGGCGAACGACGCCGAGCGCCCCAACGTGGCCAGGCTGTACGACTACTACCTCGGCGGCGCGCACAACTTCGCGGTGGACCGGGAGTTCGCCGAGCAGTCCATGAAGGTCATCCCGACCGCCGAGATGGTCCAGCACACGCGTGCCTTCCTGCGCCGCGCCGTCCGCGTGTGCGTGGCGGCGGGCATCCGCCAGTTCCTCGACCTCGGCTCGGGCATCCCCACCGCCGGCAACGTCCACGAGGTCGCCCAGCAGGTCGATCCGACGTGCCGAGTGGTGTACGTCGACAACGAACCCGCCACCGCCGCCCACGGCCGCACGATGCTGCGCGACAACCCCAACGTCGCCATGGCCGAGGCCGACCTGCGCGACCCGGACGCGGTGCTGAACTCGCCCGAGGCGCGGGCGCTGCTGGACCTGTCCGAGCCGGTGGCCGTGCTGATGGTCGCGATCCTGCCGTACTTGAGGGACGAGGACCGCCCCGCCGAACTGGTCGCCCGGTACCGCGAGGCGATGGCGCCCGGCAGCTACCTCGTGGTCAGCCACCTGACGGCGGACGTGCGGCCGGAGCTGGTGGAGAAGCTGGTCGCGGTGGCGGCCGAGACGATGACCCCGATCATGGCGAGGTCCCGGGAGGAGATCGAGCCCCTGTTGGAGGGCTTCGACCTCCTCGAGCCGGGACTGGTGCTGGCCACGCGGTGGCGCGGAGAGAGCGAGGCCGGGTCGGGCGCGGAGACGGTCAGCTACGGGGCGGTCGGCGTCCGCCGCTGAGCCTTGCTCGACGGGTCGCTCAACACGCGGGTCTGCTCCTTGAGCACCTCGATCGTGCGCACCACCCAGTCCTCGATGACGGCTTGCTGCTCGGGCGTGTAGCTGGCGGTCAACTCGTCCATCGCTTTGCTCAGCCCGTCGAACACGTCACCGAACACGCCCCGCACCGCCGAAACAACCACCCGTCGCCGGTCCTGCGGATCGGGATCCCGCCGCGCCAGGCCGGCGTCTTCAAGCCGATCAACCACTCCGGTGACCGCGCCAGGCGTGAGGTTGATCCGCTTGGCCAGATCCCCCGCCGTCATGGGCCCGTGCGCAGCCAACACCCCAAGCGCCCGCTGATCCACCGCCCCCACCCGAAGCCGCGCCCCGACCGCTTCGTGGAAGGCGACAACAGCGGTGCTCAGCTCACGACCCAGGGCGCTCATACCTCACACTTTACCGAGCCCAAAATTTCAGTACACTGAACTAAAAGTTTTAGACGACTGAAGGGTTGGCTGACTCGGGTCGGTGCGTGACGTGGCGGTGTGTCGGGGTTGTGGCACCGGCACGGGGTGCGTGCGTGTGGGGTGCGTGGGCGGGCGTTCGTGCGGGGGCGGGCGTGGGCGTGCATTGGTGCGGGGGCGACCGAGCTGCCGGGGTGGGCGTCGCATCTGCTGGGTACTGCCGGTGGCTTAGCCACGGTGTTGAGCCCTGTTGGGCGGTCGCCAACGTCGCACTGCGGCCCGTGCCGCGGTTCTGGGGCGTGCTGCGGGTGTGGGGCAGGGGCCCGGCGGAGTGGCGCGTGCTGGAGGTCTGGCGTGCCACGGACGCGGAGCTTGCTGCGGGTGTGGCGGCGCGAGCACGTTCGCCTGGCTCGTGCCGCAGGTGGGGTGCCGCAGTTGCCGCGCGTATCGAGGGGTGGCACGGGCGCCGCGGCGTAGGTCTTGAGCTGGTCCTTGAGCGGCTGGCGCGGCGGCGGGGATGCGGCGCGCGGGAGGAGGCAGGTGTGGGCTGGCGGGCGTGTGGGCGGCCATGAATGGGGCGGGTGAGGGCTTGCGGGTGTTGAGCGGGGTGCGGGTGGTGGGCGGGGTGCGGGTGTCGTGAGGTTCGCGGGTGGTGGAAGAGCCGGGAGGGCTGAGGTGACTGGAGGGGGCGCGGTGTCGGAGGGTGGGGCTCGGGTGTGGGCTGAGTTGCGGCTTGCGTGGGAGGTGCCCAGGTGGGTCTGGCGGTTCTACCTGCGGAACCTGCCGCTGGTGGTGGGGCTGTCGTTGGTTCCCTCGGTGCAGCGGCTCGCCGTGGTCAGCGGGTGGGTGTCGGACGGGATCGCGGTTGCGTCCGAGGTGGTGGTGGCGTTGACGCGACTGCTGCTCGTGGTGTGCATCGCGCGGATCGGGCTGCGTGGGGTGCGGGTGCGTTGGGCCGCGTTCCGGGGGTTCGCGAAAGCGCACTGGCTGAGTCTGGTGTGGCAGTGCGTGCTGCTGGCGGTGGCGTTCCTGGTGTTCGACGTCGTGCTGGAGGGCGTGGTCGGCGGGTTACTGCCGGAAGGGGCGCGTCGGAGTTACCTGGCGGTGTTGCTCTTCGTGAAGAACCCGACGGTGATCGCCTTGACCTTCATCTGGTGGGTCGGCCTGGTGCGCCGGACCTCCGGTGTCGCGGAGGTCCGGCGCTGACGCCGGTCAGGCCGCCGCGGGGCCCTGGTAGCGGGCGTCGCCGAAGCCCAGGATCGGGTAGCCGATGATCCCGAACAGCCACAGGCCGAAGAACCCGAACGCGCCGCTCTTGCCGAACGACTTGGCGACGTCCAGCGACACGATGATCGAGACGATCAGGTTGACCAGCGGGATGATCATCAGGATCAGCCACCAGCCCGGCCGGCCGGCGACCTTGAGCAGCACGTAGATGTTGTAGATCGGGATGATCGCCGCCCAGCCCGGCTGACCGGCCTTGGCGAACACCTTCCACATCGCGGCGATCATGAACACCGCGACCGCGAGGCCGATGATGATCGGGACAACACCCACGGAGGCGTCGGTCTGGTTCACCTTCGAACTTCCTTCCGGCCGACCGCGGGTGGGGCAGGGTCTGCCCACGTCGGGGGCACCGCGGTCGGTACGGCGCGGGACGATGTCAAGCGCGGGTCAAGTCCGTGCGGGAAACCGGATTGTGTTCGCCGTTTCGTGAGGGTTTCGAGATCAGCTCGCCATCAGGCCTCGGCCCGGCCGAGGTCGGCGAGGGCCTGGTCGGTGAGGCGGTAGACGGTCCACTCGTCCATCGGGATGGCGCCCAGCGACTTGTAGAAGCCGATCGCGGGGGCGTTCCAGTCCAGCACCGACCACTCCAGCCGCTGGTAGCCGTTGGCCACGCACTCCTGCGCCAAGGCCTGGAGCAGGGCCTTGCCCAAGCCGCCGCCGCGCTGACCGGGCTGGACGTACAGGTCCTCCAGGTAGATGCCGTGCGTGCCGCGCCAGGTGGAGAAGTTCAGGAACCACAACGCCATGCCGACCACACGACCGTCCACTTCGGCCACGTGCCCGAACAGGGCCGGGTTGTCCCGGAAGAGCGCGGTGTGGAGCTGGTCGACGGTCAGCCGGCACTCGTGGCGGGCGCGTTCGTACTCGGCGAGTTCCTCGGCCAGGCCGACCATCGCGGGCACGTCCTCGGGCCGCGCGCGGCGGATGCGGTCATCGGTCATTCGTCCACCTCCCAGGCGGGCACGTTCAGGCGGCGGACCTGCGGGTCGCCGCGCTCGTCGCCGAGCACGGTCAGGCCGGCCGGGTCTAGTCCGAAGTGGACGCCCTCGCTGGGCGGCAGGTTCAGCCAGGTGGCGATGAGGACGCGGCTGAAGTGCCCGTGCCCGATGAGCACGACGTCCCCGCCGGGCAGCGCCCGCTTGGCACGCTCCAGCACGCCGATCGCGCGCTTCTGGACGTCACCGTGGCTCTCGCCGTTCGGGATGGGGTGCGTCCACACCGTCCAGCCGGGGACGGTCTCCCGGATCTGGGGCGTGGTGAGGCCTTCGTAGTCGCCGTAGTCCCACTCGGCGAGCTCTTCGGTGTGCCCGGCGTCGAGCCCGGCCAGCTGAGCGGTCCGCCACGCCCGCTCACGCGGACTCGACAACACCAACGCCGGCGGCAGGTCCGTGCCCCGCAACCGCGCCAACACCGCCCCGGCCCGCCGCGCCTGCTGCTCGCCCTCGGACGTGAGTGGAACATCGGTCCGCCCGGTGTGCCGCCCGCTTTCGGACCACTCGGTCTGGCCATGGCGCAACAGGTACACGTGGGAACTCACGCGTCCGATCGTAGTGTTAGTCGGTTGACGGCGACCGTCCTCGCGTGATGAACGACTCCACGTGAACATCGACGCGATCACCGCCCGACTGGCCTGCCCTGGTGGAGGACCTGCACTCGGCCCCGCCGCCTTCGGGCCTGACGCGGACGCTGCGGGACCGGGCGGAGGAGTTCATCGTCCGGATCGGCCGCCGTGTTGTGGAGCCGATCGTCGCCGCGCGTGTTCCGGCGGCGATGTGGGAGCGGACTGTCGCCCGGTGCCGAGCGTTGCTCGACTCCCCGACCCGGGAGGTGCTGCTGCACGGGGACCTGCACCCGGGCAACGTGCTGGACGGCGGTGCGCGCGGGTTGGTGGCGATCGACCCGAAGACGTGTGTGGGTGACCCGTGCTTCGACGCCATGGACTACGTGGTGGACGGGGCGGGGGAGGAAGGGGTGGAGGCGCGGTGTGCGGCGGTCGCGGCGGCGTGTGGCCTGGATGCCGAGCGGCTGATGGAGTGGTCGCGGGTCAACGCCGTTCTGGCTGCTGTCGGGCACTTGACCTTGGGTGACGGGTCGGAGGAGACGATCGGGGAGTTGCTGGCCCTGGCCCGCTGGTCCGCGGGGCAGCCGACGCCGGGCGACATGTCGACGGGTCCCAGTGAGGAGCACGGCCGCTGAAGACGCAGAACGGCGCTGACCGGTCGGAAGGTTTCCGCTGGTCAGCGCCGTCGTCGCGCAGGGGTCAGGCCGCGGCCTTCGTCTCCCAGAAGATCTTGTCGATCTGGGCGATCAGGTCGAGCAGCTCCTGGCCCTTCGCCGGGTCCATCGAACCCTTGGTGCCGGCGGCACCCGCGGCCTTGGTGGCGCGGTTGAAGAGGTCGTGCAGCTCGGGGTACTTCTCGAAGTGCGGCGGCTTGAAGTAGTCGGTCCACAGGACCCACAGGTGGTGCTTGACCAGTTCGCTGCGCTGCTCCTTGATCAGGATCGCGCGCTCGCGGAACTCGGGGTCCTCGTTGGCCTGGTACTTCTCCTGGACCGCCTTGATCGACTCCGCCTCGATCCGGGCCTGCGCCGGGTCGTAGACACCGCACGGGAGGTCGCAGTGCGCGGTGGCCTCCAGTAGCGGGCGGCGGAGAATGCGCGACAACAGTCGCATTGTTCCTCCCTGACAGTGGATGCTCCGACGTGCCGAACCCTACTCCGGGGCCTCGGCCCGAGCAGGTGGAGGTGATCGTTGGCACGCGCCGAACCCAGGCCGTTGCCGCTGGTGCGGGTGACCGGGCCGTCCATGTTCCCGACGCTGCGGACCGGGGACGTGGTGGTCCTCGAAGCGTCCCGACCGGCCCGGGAGAACGATCTTGTGCTGGTCAGGTGGGCGCAGCGGCCCGGGCAGCTGTCGGTCAAGAGGGCGATCAGGAGGGACGGCGAGGGCTGGCACGTCGAGGGGGACAACCCGTTCGCGTCTACGGACTCGCGCACGCTGGGGGCGGCCGAGGTGCTGGGGGTGATCCGGTTTCGGATCTGGCCCCGGCCCCGGAGGCTCCGTTAGGAGCGGAGCTTGGCGTACCAGGCCGTGCAGGTCTCGTAGGTGGGGAGCAGGCCGGCGGCCAGGGCCTCGTCGAGGGTGGGGGCGGCGGCGTCCTTCGGGGAGAGGATCGGGGAGAGGTCGGCGGGCCACGGCAGGTCCAGGGTCAGCGGGTGGAGGGTGCGTTCGGCACGGGGGTTGTAGCCCTCCGTGCACAGGTACGACGTGACCGTCCCGTCCTCCAGCGCCATCAGCGCGTGCCCCAGGCCCTCGGGCACGTACACGGAGTTGAAGCGCTCCGGCGACAGCTCCACGGCGTCCCACTCGCCGAACGTCGGCGACCCGACCCGGATGTCCACGACCACGTCCAGCAGCCGCCCGCGCGGGCAGTGCACGTACTTGGCCTGCCCCGGCGGCACGTCGGCGTAGTGCACCCCGCGCACGACCCCGCGCCGGGACTCGCTGTGGTTGGTCTGCGCGACCCGCAGCGGGTGGCCGACCGCCTCGACGAACGCCGTCTCCTGGAACGGGGCGACGAACAGCCCGCGGTCGTCCGGGAACACCGATGGGGTGAACTCGAAGACGCCTGGAATTTTGAGCTCGCGTGCCTGCATGGCGCTCACCCTAGGAGATCGGCGCTCTTGACCGATCCTGCCTGGGAAAACCGACCGGTCGGTGCAGAAAACCGGACGTACGTTCTCCTACATGCCCTCTGACCTGCGGAAAAACTGTGATCCCCGCCGCAGACACCGCCGGCGGACACTGTCATAGTTGCCCGCACCGCACGCTCAGGGCGGCCGTGCCGATCGCACGGCGATGCCCGCAGCAAGGCCCCGACGACCCGCGAGACAACGCCGGTCCCGGTGCGCCAAGCACCTCGCGCACCGCAGGAGGGACTCCCGTGACCGCAGTGAACGACCATTCCACGACCACCCGTTTGACCGACGAAGAGATCTTCCGGGCCCACGAGGGCGGCAAGCTCGGCGTGGGCATCACCGCCTCGCTCGCCGACCCGCGCGCCCTGTCCATCGCCTACACGCCGGGCGTGGCCCGGGTCAGCCGCGCCATCGCCGACGACGCCTCGCTGGCCGCGAAGTACACCTGGGCGCACCGCCTGGTCGCCGTGGTCAGCGACGGCACCGCGGTCCTCGGCCTGGGCGACATCGGCGCCAGCGCCTCGCTGCCGGTCATGGAGGGCAAGGCGGCGCTGTTCAAGACCTTCGGCGGCCTGGACTCGATCCCGCTGGTGCTGGACACCACGGACGTGGACGAGATCGTGGAGACGCTGGTCCGGCTGCGCCCGTCGTTCGGCGCGGTGAACCTGGAGGACGTCGCCGCCCCGCGCTGCTTCGAGCTGGAGCGGCGGCTGATCGAGGCCCTCGACGTCCCGGTCATGCACGACGACCAGCACGGCACCGCCGTCGTCGTCCTGGCCGCGCTGCGCGGTGCGAACGCCGTGCTGGACAAGGACATCGCGAACCAGCGGGTGGTCATCTCCGGTGCCGGCGCGGCGGGTGTGGCGTGCGCGAAGATCCTGCTGGCGGCGGGCATCGGCGAGGTCACCGTGGTCGACTCGCGCGGCATCGTGCACACCGGGCGCGCGGGCCTGAACCCGGTCAAGGAGGAGCTGGCCGCGGTCACCAACGGCTCCGGCCTGCGCGGCGGCATCGCGGAGGCGCTGCGCGGCGCCGACGTGTTCGTCGGCGTGTCCTCGTCGCTGGTCGAGGAGGAGCTGATCGCGAGCATGTCCGGCGACTCGATCGTGTTCGCGCTGTCCAACCCCGACCCGGAGGTCCACCCGGACGTGGCCGGGCGGCACGCGGCGATCGTCGCCACCGGGCGCAGCGACTTCCCCAACCAGATCAACAACGTCCTCGCGTTCCCCGGCATCTTCCGCGGCGCCCTGGACGCGGGCGCGAAGCGGATCACCGAGGGCATGAAGCTGGCCGCCGCCGACGCCATCGCGGCGGTCGCCGCCGACGACCTCGCGGCCGACCGGATCGTGCCCAGCGCGCTGGACCCGCGGGTCGGACCCGAAGTCGCCGCGGCCGTGGCCTTGGCAGCTCGGCAGGACGGAGTAGCCTGACCCCCAGTCGGAGTTGGGAGACCTCCGGCCGCATCCGCCCGTTCGGCTCAACGGACCAGCGAAACCACGAACGAGTTGTTTCGTTAGCCCGAAGAGGGGTGGGCGATGACGCTCCGAAGCGATACCGTCCCTCTCCTCGGGTGAATATTGCCCGTGGAGGGGGACGCCGTATTCGGGTGCGGTCCGGGCCGGTTCATCCCTGCCGTTGTCACGGGAAGGTGGGACCGTGCCCAAGCGGGTTGGACGCGCTCCGGTGGTGCTCGACAGTGCACGCCCCGCGCCACCGGTCGCGCTGGACGGCATCCCGCTGGCCGAGGGACCTTCACTTCTGGTCGACCCCAAGGGCGTCGTGATGCGCGCCAACGACGCCGTCGCGGTGCTCGCGAAAGCGCATTCCGCGGACGAGCTGGTCGGCCGCGCCCTGGGTGAACTCCTCGTGGGCGCCGCCCCGGACCTGCGGTTGCGCCAGTCCGACGGAGGGCTGCTGCCGGTCCGCGTGGTGCGCAGCGCCGTGCCCGGCACCGGTCTGCACGCCGTGCTGCTGGTCGACGTCTCCGACCTGGCCAAGGCCGCCGACGAGCTGCGCGACGAGCAGCGGCGGTTGCGCACCGTGCAGCGGGTCGCCCAGATCGGGTCGTGGGAGTACGACCCGACCACCGGCGTCACCGTCTGGTCCGAGTCGCACTACGAGATGCTGGGCCTCAAGCCGGGCGAGGTCACCCCGGGCGCGCAGGCCGTGCTGGACGTCGTGCACCCCGACGACTACGACATGGTCGCGGGCTACTGGGCCAACCGCGAGCTGGACGGCAACCCGATCGACATCGTCTACCGGATCGTCCGACCCGGCGGCGACCTGCGCTGGATCCGGGGCGTCGCCGAGGCCAAGCTGAGAGCCGACGGCCGGACCCAGTTCATCACCGGGTACATCCGGGACATCACCTCCCAGCTCACCACCGACCGCGCCCTGGAGACCGAGCGCGGCCGGCTGCTCGAAGCGCAGCGCATCGCGCGCATCGGCAGCTGGAGCTACGAGATGCCCACCAAGGCCGTGCACCGCAGCGAAGTGCTGCTGGAGATGTACGCCGACCTGGGCATCGCGCCCAACGACGACCTGCTGTGCGGGGTGCACCCCGAGGACCGCGCCGAGCTGGAGTCCCTGCGCCGCGAGCTGCTGCACGCCAAGGACGACCAGCCCTTCGAGGCCGAGGTGCGCAGCGAGTTCGGCGACCGCGTCTACATCTGCCGCGCGCGGGCCGAGTTCGAGTCCGGCCGGATCGTCCGCGTGCACGGCACCATCCAGGACGTCACCGAGGCCCGCGCGCTGGAGCGCCAGCTGCGCGACGACCGCCGCCGCCTGGCCGACGCGCAGCGCGCCGCCCAGCTGGGCGTGTGGGAGTGGAACCTGCAGACCGGCGACGTCGTGTGGTCGGACATGCTGGCCGACCTGTTCGGCGTGCCGCGCGACGAGCACACCCGCTACCAGACCTACCTCGACCTCGTGCACCCCGACGACCGCGGCTGGGTGGACGAGCTGTGGCAGCAGCTCGCGACCGACGAGGTGCCGGTCCAGTGCGAGCACCGGATCGTGCGCCGCGACGGCAAGGTGCGCGTGTTCCGCAGCCACGGCGTGGTGGTGAAGGGTCCGGACGGCCGGCCGCTGGCCGTGGGCACCGCGCAGGACATCACCGAGCAGCGCGCCGCCGAGACCCGGATGAAGCGCTCCAGCCAGCGCTTCGCCGACCTGGTGCAGCTCACCCCGGTCGGCATCGGCCTGTTCGACGAGGCCGAGCGGCTGGTGGACGCCAACGACGCCCTGTGCGACCTGCTCGGCATGGACCTGGAGCAGCTGCGCGGCATGACCGCGGCGCAGATGACCCACCCCGACGACCAGGAGAACCGGCTGCACTCGGTGAGCCGCATGACCCAGATGGGCGCGGACCGGGTGCACAAGATCCCGCAGCGCATCCTGGTCCGGCCCGACGGCGAGCGGGTCTACTGCGAGCTGCACATCGCGCTGTCCGTGCAGGACGACGGCCGCCGGTTCTGGCTGACGGTCTTCCAGGACATCACCGAGCGCCGCCGCACCGCCGAGGCGTTGCGCCACCAGGCCACGCACGACGAGCTGACCGGTCTGCCGAACCGGGCGCTGGTCAAGGAGATGCTGACGACCCTGCTGGACTCCGAGGACCGCTCGCGGGTGGCGGTGTTGTTCTGCGACATCGACAACTTCAAGCGGGTCAACGACTCCTTGGGCCACGACGCCGGTGACGAGTTGCTGGTGGCGTTGGCGCGGCGGTTGGAGGGCGGGTTGCCGGAGGGGTGCACGGCGGCCCGGTTGTCCGGCGACGAGTACGTGATCATCTGCGAGAACATCGACAAGGTCGGTGGCGTGGACGCGTTGGCCACCAAGGTCGCCGGGTTGCTGCGCACGGCCGTTCCGGTGCACGGGCAGCTGGTGCGGGTGTCGGCGTCAATAGGTGCTGCGGTGCCGAACGGCTCTCGTGCCACGGGCAACGACCTGCTGCGCTTCGCCGACGCGGCCATGTTCGAGGCCAAGCGGTCCGGCGCGGGCCGGGTGTCGTTGGCGTCGGCGGCGTTGATCGCCTCCGCCGACCGGCAGGTGCACCTGGAGGGCCAGCTGCGGGACGCGTTGGCGCACGACGGTTTGGCGCTGCACTTCCAGCCCGTGGTGGGCGTGGACGGGTCGGTGCAGACCGCCGAGGCGCTGGTCCGGTGGCCGCACCCGGACCGCGGTCTGTTGCCGCCGGACATCTTCCTGCCGGTGGCCGAACAGGGCGACTTGTTGCGCGAGCTGGACCGGTGGGTGCTGCGGACGGCGCTGAAGGAGGCCGCGACCTGGCCCGCGCCCAACGACCAGCCGGTGTCCGTGGCGGTGAACCTGGCCGGGCTCGTGCCCGGGGACCCGGAGTTCGTGGACATCGTTGCCAACGCCATCGCCGAGGCCGGCATCCCGTGGGACCGGGTCGTGCTGGAGCTGGTCGAGACCGCGCTGGTGGACCTGCCCTCGCGGGTGCGGCAGTCGATGGACGAGCTGGTCGGGCGCGGCATCCGGTTCGCGGTGGACGACTTCGGCACCGGCTACTCGTCGTTGGCGCGGTTGAAGGACCTGCCCGCCCAGATCATCAAGGTGGACCGGCGGTTCGTGTCGGGCGTGGGCAACGACTCGTCGGACTTCGCCGTCGCACGAGCGGTCGTGGACATGGCCCGCGCGATGGGCCGCAAGTGCGTGGCGGAGGGCGTGGAGACCGCGACCCAGTTCCACGTGCTGCGCGGTGTCGGCGTGGACGCCTACCAGGGCTGGCTGTTCTCCCGACCCGTGCCGCCCAAGGAATTCCGCGCCGTGCTGGCACTTGGTCCATTGCACATCCCCCGGGCCGGCTGATCCGCAATACTCCCCTGCGGTATCGAAAGGGGGGCTTGTGGAACCGGAACGGATGATCGCCGACTTGGAGGCGCGGGCGAACGATCTCGCGCGCCGGTCGGAGGAGATGCAGCAGCAGATCCAGCAGACTTCGGCGACCTTGCGCTCGCCGGACGGGGCCGTGACCGTCACGGTCGCGCCGAACGGGTCGTTGCAGCACATCGAGTTCTCACCGCGCGTGGGCGACTTCTCGCACGTCCAGTTGGGCCAGGTGGTCATGACCACCGTGCGGCGGGCCCAGGCGCAGGCCGCGTCGCAGGTGGCGGCCATCGTGGAACCCGAGTTCGGCGGCACGGAGGCGATGGACTTCCTGACCTCCTTCATCCCGCAGGTGGAGGAGGAACCGCCGCCCACGCCGGCCGAGGACGGCAGCGTGCTGCGCGACACCGGCTGGGGAGCACCGCCGCCACGCCCGGCCCGCCCGGCGGCGCGGCCCGCGGCACCCGATGACGACGACTTCGGGGGGTCGGTGCTGCGATGAGCGGCTTCAAGGTGCAGGCGGCTCAGTTGCGCACGTTCGCGGGCGGGCAGGAGGGGCGGCAGAGCGAGATCGAGGCGGTGGCGAACAGCGTCGCCGGTGTCGACCTGGGCGGCGACACGTTCGGGCAGCTGCTCCAGTTCTTCGCCGGCGACGCCCAGGAGGCGGCGGCGCAGACCGTGGAGGCGATCAAGGCGTTGGCGGCGGCCCACGGCGAGGCGGCGGGCGACACGATCCTGACGGCCGTCGACTACGAGAACGTCGAGGACGGCAACCGGCAGACCTTCGGCGGGGGTGCGTGATGGCGGACGGACTCATGACCGGGTTCGCCAGTGGTGACGACGCGGGCTTCTGGTCACCCGACAACTTCGCCGGGGCCGGGCCCGCCGAATCGGTCGTCCAGTTCGCCGACTCGTTGAAGCGCGCCGGTGAGGGCGACTTCGCCGAAATCGGCATGAACGCGGCGGCGGTGGGCCTGGACGTGCTGAGCGCGGCGATCGACCCGCTGGGCACCCTGGCCACCGCCGGGATCGGCTGGCTCATCGAGCACATCAGCTTCCTGCGGGAGCCGCTGGACTGGCTGGCCGGCGACGGCGACAAGATCAAGGCCGCGGTCACCACGTGGAACCAGGCCGCGTCGGCGCTGGACCGCATCGCCCAGGACCAGCACAACGCGGTGGAAACGCAGGTCAGCGGCTGGGAGCAGGGCGCGGCCGACCGGTTCCGCGCCAGCCAGGGGCAGCTCGTCGGCGAGACGCTGGCCATGAGCAAAGCGTGCGTCGGCGTCGCCGAGCAGGTGGCGACGGCGGGCACGATCACGGCGGCGGTGCGCGGCATGATCCGCGACCTGATCGCGATGTTCATCTGGGAGGTCATCCGCAACGCGGTCATCGCGCTGGCGTCGTCGGTGGTGAGCTTCGGCAGCTCGGTGGCGGCGTTCGCGGCGTGGACGGTCGGCCGGGCGGCGGTGGTGCTGGGCAAGATCACCAAGCAGGTCGCGAAGCTCATGCGCCTGGTCATGCGGATCGCGAGCCGGCTGAAGGGCCTGTTCGCCAAGGTCGGCGACATGCTCAAGGGCCTGGCGCGGTTCGGCAAGGGCGGCCGGGGCGCGGGCGGTGTCACGCGGGCCGCCGACGCGCCGGGCACGCCTCGGTTCCAGGGCCTGGACGACGCGGCGAAGCGCATGGAGGACTGGGGCAACTCCCGGCCGTCGCTCGCGGACGCGGGCAACAAGGCCAAGGAAGGGTTCCGGGAGTTCGGCACCGCCTACCGCGACGCGGGCAACACGTGGAACAAGGCCACCGAGGGCGTCACGGTGCCCGGCGCCAACCGGTACCAGGGCGCGGCCGACGCCTATGCGCCGTTCAAGCCGATCACCCGCGCCGATGGCACAGGGGTGTCGCCGCACTCCGTGCCCGACGTCATGGGCGGCGGCTTCCAGACCAAGATGGGCGCCGACATCCTGCGCGAGACCTCCAAACAGGACGAGTTGGAGAACGAGGGCGTGCCGAAGGATCAGCGGGACACGTTCAAGCGGATGACGGGACACCTGGACGGATGAACGAGGGCGTGAGGTCCCGCAGGGCGTTGTGGGGATGGCTGCTCGCGCTGTCGACGGCCTGCCTGCTCCTCGGCGGCTTCCTCTACAAGGTGGCGAGCGCGTGGACGTTGCTCCTCATCCCCGTGGCGTTGGGCGGAGTGGTGCTGTTCGCCCTGGCGTCGGCGAAGCTGAGGCCGGGGAGCTCGGGGGTGTTCCTCGTCGCGTTGTTCGCCGGGATCCTGGTGGTCGGGGCGTCGGTGTTCACCGCTCACTCGGTGTGGTTGTCGGCGGTGGGCGAGCAGCGGCAGTGCGAGTTGACGGAGCGGGAGTACAAGGATCCGAAGCGGGCGAACCGCACCCTGTACGAGCACACGCTCACGTGCGGTGACCTGAAACCGCAGTGGGATGTGCCGCAGAACCTCGCGATCAAGACCGGCCCGCGCACGATGGTGGTCGACTCGGCGAACGTGGTGCAGGCCGCGTCGCCCGAGGAGGTGTCCGCCGGTCGCAACTGGGGGTTCGCCGCGTTGGCGTTGCTCGGCTCGGTGTACGTGCTGCTGGTGGTCTTGCTGCCCGTGCGCCGTCAGCCAGCTGAGAGGGGCGCGCAATGACCGAGTCGCACGCCGTTCGAGCCAAGGGTCTCCTGCTCGGCCTGGTGGTCTTGGCGCTGTTCTGCGCGGTCGGTGGGGGGATCTGGGTCGGCGCGCGTGGCGCGTGGGCCGTTCCCTTCGTGGTGTTCTTCGCCCTGAGTGTGTTCTTGATGCCGGTGTTCCTCCGGCTGCTGCGCTGTCCGAGCCGCGTCGTGCTCGCCGGCCTGGGGGTCCTGGTCGTGGTCATGCTGGTGTCGGTGTTCACTGCGCCCTCGGCGTGGTTGACCGTGGCCGGCGAGCGGACGGAGTGCACGGTCACCGGGTTGAGGCAGTCCGACACCCGGTCCGGAGCGGACTACTACCACCACGACCTGCGGTGCGGTGAGCAGGCGACCGAGTACACCGACCGGCACGACTTCCTGGCCGAGACCGGCGAGCGGCTGCCGATGGTGGTCGACCGGGCCGGGCTGATCGACGCTGACCGGCCCGGGTCCGTGGTGGCGTGGAAGTCGGGGTTGTTCGTGCTCGACGTCCTGCTGGCGCTCGGGCTCGTGATCGCGGTGTTCCGCACGGCCGGGCGGGTTCCGCCGCGGGTCAGGGCGGCGGCTCAGCCCCAGTGAGCGGGGGGCGGTGGTGCCAGGCCGGGCTGGGGTGGGCCGAAGCGGCGGCTTGCTCGGCCCACCGCCGGGAGGGCGGCGACGATGGTCGCGGCCAGCCACAGGAGCAGGCAGACGGCGGGCACGATGGCGTACTCGCCGCCGCCGTTCGCGACGATCCAGATGACGGCGTAGATGTAGTACACCGTGCACAGCGCGCCCAGCACGACCAGGCCCCAGCGCACCCCGGGCACCCGGAACACCTGCACCAGCGCGAGCAGCAGGACGATCGACGCGACGATCATCGAGATCGTGATCGCGAAGTCGCCGTTGCGGGTGATGTCCTCGGAGAACGCCATGCCCAGCACCGAGACGCCGATGTGCGGCGACGGCGGCTTGCCCGTCCACGACAGGCCGGCCGCGATGTAGGTGTAGATCACGGCGGGCAGGAAGAGCAGACCGGCCACGACCGCGGCGGCGGCGCTCGGCTTGCGCGGGTGACCGGGGTACTGCATCGGCATCCCGGGCTGACCGGGCTGACCGGGCTGACCGGGCATGCCGGGGTACTGGCCGGGGTGGGGCTGGCCGTAGGGCTGTGCGGGCGGTTGGCCCGGGTAGGGCTGCTGCGGGTACGCGCCGCCCAGCGGGGGCTGACCCTGGTACTGCTGTGGTGCGCCGGGCTGCGGCTGCTGCTGCCAGCCGGGGTTCGGGTTCATGCTCGCCCTCCAGTTCGATCGCAAGCTACCGCCGCCACGCCCCCGACGTGGGGATTTCCGGCCGATCTCGCCGTCTCAACCGGCGGCGCGGGCGCGACCGACCGCCGGGGTCGCCGCGAACACGGCCGGGACCAGCCACAGCAGCAAGCACGCCACCGCGACCACCGGCTGCCGGCCGACCAGGGCCGCGAACCCGTGGTACCCGGCGCACACCACGCCGATCACCACCAACGCCCACCGCACCCCGGCCACCCGGCAGGCCTGCACCACCGCGAGCGCCAGCACCGCGAACCCGACCACCGCCGACACGGCGACCGCGCTCCGGGGGTCCGCGCCGAGCACCGGGGCCAGTTCGAGACCCAGCACCGAGCCCGGCGCGGTGTCGGTGTCCAGCGGGTACTCCCGCGGCAGGACGAGCACGGCGAGCGTGTACAGGGCGATCGGGACGAACGCCAAGCCCGCGACGACCCCGGCTCTCATCGGGCCGCCGAGGCGCGGATCAGGGGCAGCAGGGCCGCGATCCGGTGGCGGGGCAGGTCGATCAGGCGCTCCTCCAGGTCGGCCTCGACCACGGGCTGCTCGCCGATGAGGTCGCGCGCCTCGCGCTTGGTGATCCGCAGCACGGTCGTCAGCGCCTCCCGCCACACGTTGCCCAGCTTGCCGTGCGCCCGCATCAGCACCTCCCGCACGGCCAGCCCGCCGGCGTCCAACGTACCGGCGAGGACCTGGTCCGCGACGACCACGCAGTGCTTGCCGTCCGGAGTGGACCGCAGGAACCGCAGCGCGAACCTCGTGTCCACCAACGACGTCAGCTCCGCCTGCCCCGCCGCCGACGACACGTTGGGGTGGTTGTTGGCCACCAAAGCGGCCATCCGGCCCGGTGAGCACGCCAGCAGCGTGCGCAGCAGCCACGGACCGGGGTCGGCGGTGAGGTCCACGGCCAGCGACGCCGCGCCCTTCCCGACCGGTTCGGCCCACCCGGGCTGCCGGGGCTTGGGCGGCGGCGACGACTCCGGGCGCGGTGCCAGGTCCACCAGCGCGGCCAGCGCCTCCGCGCTCGGCCCGGACGCCTCGACCGACTGCGGTCCGTGGGTGTAGATGCCGACCCGGCCCGGCGACACCGACCGGCGGGCGGTCGGGCGGCACACGTACAGGTCGGCCGCGCTGCCGATGGCCTGGGCACCGTCGAACCGGTGGAACGCGGGCAGGATCGCCTCGAACACCAGCCCGAGCTTCTGCAGCTCCTGCTGCACCTTCAACCCCAGCACCGGCGTCCGCTCGCTGAACCCGTACGCCAGCAGCACCCGCCCCGACCCGGGGTCGGCCAGCGCCTCGATCGCGCGCCCGGCGAACAGCGCCATCCCCTCCGGCGTGTACGGCGGGTCGCTGAACACGAGGTCCGCCGACTCGGCCACGGTCGGCGGCAGCCCGAACCGGAAGTCCGCGTGCAGCGTCCGCACGCGACCGCCCGAGCGCTGCTCGACGTACTCCAGCAGCCGGTCGTCCACGTCCACCACGGTCACCTCGACGCCCGGGTTCACCGCCGTCACCGCGAGCGAGGTCAGGTCGTGGTCGCCCAGGCACACCAGGGTCCGGCCGGCCAGGTCGTACTGCGAGTCCAGCCACAGCGCGCGCTTCAACGCCGTCTCCGCCGTGGCCTGCACGTGGTCCAGTGCGGACAGCGGCGGCGGCACGTCGGCGATGTCGGCCAGCAGCGACCGCAGGTGGGCGGTGTTGCGCGACACCAGGGCGTCCACCGGGTCGCCGGGGTCCGCACCCGCCATCAGGTCCGCGTACTCGGCCACCCGCGACGGCGTGATGCGCATCCGGTCGCCGCTGGTCTCCAAGTCCGCGTCGAGCGCCTTCAGCAGCTCCTGCACGGTCCGGCGGGGCACTGCGGGCACCCGAACCAAATCGGCCAGGGTGTGCCAGTCGTCACCCAGCAGGGTCAGCACGCGGCGCAGCTTGCGGGAATGCACGCCGCGGGCGTCGAGCAGAGCACGGACCAGTTCGGTTGCCACAACCGGAGCAGCCTACTGACCGGATGCTGAAACGCCGTGCCGCGGTCCGTCGAACGGGCTAGGGTTTGATGTCCGGTGGGCGAGACGCGGCCCGCCGACCGGCAGCCACGGGGAGGACACCGGTGTGATCGAGTTCCGCGACGTGACCAAGCGGTTCGACGACGGGACCATCGCGGTGAACGGCCTGTCCCTGGTGGTCGAGGCCGGGACGATCACGGTGTTCGTCGGCCCGTCCGGCTGCGGCAAGACGACCTCGCTGCGCATGGTCAACCGCATGATCGACCCCACCTCGGGCACGGTCCTGGTGGACGGGCGGGACGTCCTGTCCGTCGACCCGCCGACGCTGCGCCGGGGCATCGGGTACGTCATCCAGCAGGCGGGCCTGTTCCCGCACCGCACGGTCCTGGACAACGTGGCCACCGTGCCGCTGCTGTCGGGCTGGTCCAAGGCGAAGGCCCGCTCGCGCGCCGCCGAGCTGCTGGAACTGGTGGGCCTGCCCGCCGAACTGGGCAAGCGCTACCCCGTGCAGCTCTCCGGCGGCCAGCAGCAGCGCGTGGGCGTGGCGCGGGCGCTGGCGGCGGACCCGCCCGTGCTGCTGATGGACGAGCCGTTCAGCGCCGTGGACCCCGTGGTGCGCGAGGGGTTGCAGGACGAGCTGCTGCGGTTGCAGGCCGAACTGGACAAGACGATCGTCTTCGTCACCCACGACATCGACGAGGCCGTGCGCATCGGCGAGAAGGTGGCGGTGTTCCGCGAGGGCGGCATCCTGGCGCAGTACGCGCCGCCCGCCGAGCTGCTCGCGAGCCCGGCCGACGACTTCGTGGCCTCCTTCGTGGGCAAGGACCGGGGCTACCGCAGCCTGTCCTTTGTGGATCCTTCGGGCGTGGAGATCGGCACCGTGAAGACGGTGTCCGAACCGGCCGCCGCCGGCGAGTGGCAGCTCGTCGTGGACGCCGACGGGCACCCGCAGGGCTGGGTCGCGCCGGACGGGACCGTGCTGCCCGGCGGTTCGCTCTACGTGGTCGGCACGCCGATCCGGGGCGCTCTGGACGCCGCGCTGTCCTCGCCGTCCGGCCTGGGCGTGGCGGTGGACGAGCACGGCCGGTACGCGGGGGTCGTGACCGCTCGGCAGGTGTTGGACGTGATCGAGAGCCATCGCCGTGGGTGAAATAGTCCGTTATCTGAGCGACGCGGGCACCCGCGCCGCGCTGCTGTCGATGCTGCTCGACCACGTCGTGCTGTCGTTGCTGCCGCTGGTGTTCGCGGTCGTGCTGGCCGTGGTGCTGGGGCTGGTGTGCCACCGGTACCGGCGGGTCAACGGGTTCCTGGTCGGACTGTCCAACGTGGTCTACACGATCCCGTCGCTGGCGCTGTTCGCGATCATCCCGGCGGTCATCGGCACGCAGGTGCTGGACCCGGCCAACGTCGTGATCGCCCTCACCGTCTACACCACCGCGCTGCTGGTCCGACCCGTCGTGGACGCGCTGGACGCCGTGCCCGCGCACGTCACCGCCGCCGCCACCGCGATGGGTTTCCGGCCGTGGCGGCGGTTCCTGACCGTGGAGCTGCCGCTGTCCGTGCCGGTGCTCGCGGCGGGCGTGCGGGTCGGGTCGGTGAGCAACATCAGCCTGGTCAGCGTCGGTGCCCTGATCGGCACCGGCGGCCTGGGCACCCTGTTCACGGACGGGTTCCGCCAGCGCTACCTCGCGCCGATCGTCATCGGGATCGTGCTGACCCTGGTCCTCGCGCTCGTCGTGGACCTGCTGCTGGTGGCGCTGCGCAACGCGCTCACCCCGTGGGCGAGGGCGGGCCGCGCATGATCTTCGTCGACGCCTTCGCGTGGCTGTTCGACCCGCTCAACTGGACCGGGTCGAAGTCGATCCCGGTGCGGATCGGCGTCCACCTGCTGTACTGCCTGGGCGCGGTGCTGGGCGCGAGCGCGATCGCCGTGCCGCTGGGTTTGTTCGTCGGGCACAGCGGGCGCGGCGGGCTGCTGCTGGTCGGCGGCAGCAACGCGCTGCGCGCCCTGCCCACGCTGGGCCTGGTGACGTTCCTGTACCTGGTCGCCGGCGGCGGGCAGATCGGCGTGCTGATCGGCTTGATCGTGCTGGCCGTCCCACCGATCCTCGCGGGCACCTACGCGGGCATCCAGGACGTGGACCGCGGCGTCGTGGACGCGGCGCGCGGCATGGGCATGACCGACGCCCAACGGCTGTGGCGGGTGGAGCTGCCCAACGCGCTGCCGCTGCTGGTCGGCGGCCTGCGCAACGCCACGTTGCAGGTCGTGGCCACGGCATCGGTCGCCGCGTACGTGGGTATCGAGACGTTGGGCCGTCCGCTGCTGGACGGCCTGCGGGTCCTGGACTACGGGCAGTTCGTCGGCGGCGCGGTGCTCATCGCGCTGCTCGCGGTGCTGCTGGACGTGCTCCTAGCACTCGCGGGAAAGCTCGTCGTACCAAGGGGTTTGCGGCTGTCGGCCAAGCCGAGGCGCCGCGTCAAGCAGGTCGAAGTGGGAGGAAGCACGGCATGAAGCGCACGTTGGCCGTCATCATCGCGGCGGCTTTCGCCGTTTCCGCGTGTGGGTCGAAGGACGACCTGAGCGGGGCGAACCAGCAGTCGTCCGCGGGCGAGGTCGTGGTCGGTTCCGCCGACTTCACCGAGAACAAGATCCTGGCCGAGATCTACGCCGGCGCCTTGAAGACGACCGGCGCGAAGGTGACGGTCAAGTCCGGAATCGGCGCCCGCGAGCTGGTCGTGAAGGCGTTGCAGGACAAGTCGCTCGGCGTGGTCCCGGAGTACACCGGCAACCTGCTGAACTACTTCGACAAGTCCAACACCAAGACGGCGTCGGAAGAGGTCTACACGGCCCTCAAGTCGGCGGCCCCGTCCGGCCTGGAGGTCCTGGAGAAGTCGGCCGCGGAGGACAAGGACGTCCTGGTGGTCACCAAGGAGACCGCGGCCTCGGGCGTGAAGTCCATCGCGGACCTGGGCGACGGCAAGTACGTCCTGGGCGCGGCCGGCGAGTGGGCGCAGCGCTGGCAGACC
This sequence comes from Saccharothrix variisporea, assembly GCF_003634995.1. GTDB lineage: Bacteria > Actinomycetota > Actinomycetes > Mycobacteriales > Pseudonocardiaceae > Actinosynnema > Actinosynnema variisporeum. The sequence goes on from NZ_RBXR01000001.1 coordinate 6,260,520, forward strand.
AAGATCAAGGACCTGTACGGCGTCACGTTCAAGGAGATCAAGACCACCGACGCCGGCGGCCCGGTGACCGTCGACGCCCTGAAGGGCGGCACCGCCCAGGTGGCGAACCTGTACACGACGTCGGCCGACATCAAGGCGAACGACTTCGTGGAACTGGACGACCCGAAGAGCATGTACCCGGCCCAGAACATCGTGCCGCTGCTGCGCTCGGACGCCGTGGACGCGAAGGGCAAGGAAGCGCTGAACAAGGTCTCGAAGGCGCTGACCACGGCGAACCTGGCCGAGCTGGTGAAGAAGGTCGACATCGACAAGCAGACCATCGCGAACGTGGCGGCGGACTTCCTGAAGACCGTCCAGCTCTGACACACCGAACGCAAAGGGCCGCCGGGACACCCTCCGGCGGCCCTTCGCGCGAAGCGCGCTGTGGTCGCACCACAGGTGGAGGGCCTCGGTTCCCCCGCCGTATGGCCTGCCCGAAGGGCTACCACATTTTGGGTCGGGTGCAGCCGAAAGTTTTTGCGAGGAACGAGCAAAAAGTTTTAGCGGCACCCGGCCCAAAATGTGGTTGGCTCCGCCAGGCCATACGGCGGGGGAACCGACGCCCTTCACCCCCCGCTGGCGGCCTGCCGCGCGGCGAGCGCCGCTTTTCAGCTTTTCATCTTTTGATCTTGAGAGCGCGCCAGCGCGTTCACTTGGGCGGGTCAGGCCCGATGGCCGCCGATCCGCTCGGTCAGGGCGTCGGCGGTCTGCCGGACTTCCGCCGCCAACTCCGGCCAAGTCTCGCCGCACTCCACATCACACACGTGCCGAAACGTCACCGTGATAGCCGCGATCGGCCGTTCCCCGTGGTCGAACACGGGCGCCGCCACCGACGCGAAGCCCGCCGTTACGTAACCATCCTCCACCGCCCACCCCCGGCGGCGCTCCACCACCAACAGCCGGCGTAGTGCCGGCAGGTTCCGAGGCCCCCGCCCAGTCCGGTCCACAAACGACGCCACCCCCGGGAACAACGCCCTGACCTGCGCGTCCGGCAGGTGTGCCAGCACGGCCCGACCGGACGCGGTCAGGTGGGAGGGCAGGCGCACGCCCACGTCGGACACGATCGTGGACGGGTGGCGGGGTTGTTCACGGAGCAGGTACAGGGCCTCGGCTCCGTGCAGGACGCCCAGGTGGGCGGTTCGCCCCACGGCGTCCACCAGCCGTCTCAACAACGGCCTCGCCAGCCGTTCCAACGGGTCGTGGCGCAGGTAAGCCGAGCCCAGCTCGAACGCCGCCACGCCCAGGCCGTAGCGACGTTCCTCCGGGAAGTGGGTGGCGAAACCCGCCTCGGCCAGCTCCGACAGCAGGTGGTAGGTGGTGGACCTGGGCAGGGACAGTTCGCGGGCCACCGCCGCCGCCGACAGCGGTCCTGGGCGGCTGGCCAGCAGGCGCAGGACCGCCAAGCCGCGGCGCAGGGCCGGCACGTCGCTGCTGGTTCCCACGAAACCCATTCTCAACAAACCCGCCCGAGCGCGCATTGGAGGGGTATGACGACCAGCTTCGAGGAGTTCGTGACCGCCCAGGTCACCCCGTTGCTGCGCTACGCCACCGTGCTGACCGGCGACCCGCACCTCGCCCAGGACGTGGTGCAGGAGAGCCTTCTGCGCGCGCAGCAGCGGTGGGGGCGCATCGGCGGGCTCGACGCGCCGGCGGCGTACCTGAAGCGGATGGTCACCAACGAGTTCCTCTCGTGGCGCCGCCGCCTCAAACCGCACGTGCCGCTGTCCGACGTCGATCCCGGCACGGACGACCCGACCGACCACTACGACGTGCGCGACGCGATGTTGCACGCCATCGCCAAGCTGCCGCGCAAGCAGCGCGCGGCGGTCGTGTTGCGCTACTACGAGGGCTACGACGACCGCGAGATCGCGGCCACCCTCGGCTGTTCCCAGACCACCGTCCGCAGTCACATCTCCCGTGCGCTGTCCACCCTGCGCACGGTCGACCGGGTGAAGGAGGCACTGTGACCGACACCGAGAGCCTGATCCGCGACGCACTGCTGCGCCAGGCCGAGCGCACCCCGCCGCCCGGTGGTGTGCTGGCCGCGCTGCGCCGGCCGCGCCGCAGCCGCAAACCCCTGCTCCTCGCGCTGGCCACGGCCGCGACCGCCACCGCGGTGGCCGTCGCCGTCACCGCCATCCCCCGCCCGACCGTGACCGCCGACGCGCCGGTCGCCGGACAGTCCTCGACACAGCAGACACCGGCCCCGACGACCACCACGAGCCCAGCGACCACCACGAGCCCGTCGAACACCACGAGCCCGGCGGACACCACGAGCCCAGCCCCCGACGGGACGCTGTCGCTGGAGTTCTCCGTGGGCTGGGTCCCGGAGGGGCTGACCGAGCGCCACCGCGCCTTCACCGAGACGGGCATCCAGCGCATGTGGGGCACGACGGCGTCGGTCACCGGGCAGTCCGTCCGGTTCCAGGTGGCCCCGGACGGCGCACTGCCGGGCACGGCGACCGACCCGGTGAACGGTGCCCCGGCCTCGCTCACCGAGCACACCATCCACTGGCGGCTCGGCGGGCGGCTGCTCAGCGCCGACATCCAGGGCGTGCCCGACGGGCAGGCCGCGCTGCGCCGGTTCGCCGAGTCCGTCCGGCCGGACCCGACGCGGTTCACGGCGCCCGTGCGCGCCAAGGACCTCCAATCCCTGAACTACCTGGTGCAGGACTCGGGGGACTGGACGGTCGGCGGTGTCGTCGTGACCGGCGAGAAGAAGTACAGCATCGGGCTGGCGACCTCGAAGACGGCGGAGCTGTCGCCGGTGACCACGTCCACCGAGCTCACGGCCATGGGCCGCCCGGCGGTGTACGAGGACGGCCGGTACAGCTCGCTGACCGTCACCCTCGCGCCCCAGCGGCTGCTGTTCGTCTCCACGCTCAAGGACGTCCACGCCCCCGCCGAGGAGCTGATCGCCGTCCTGGAGAAGGTGCAGTTCGTGGCGAACCCGGACATGTCCTGGGTCGGCCACTGACCCAGCGCGTCTGGGATACCAGACACCATCGGCCCGCTCCGGCTCGTGCGGAGCGGGCCGTCGCGTTGTGATGGGCACATGCAGCAACCGGTGCACCTGGGTCCGAAGCCCCTGACCCGCGAGGACGTCCACGCCGTCGCCCGCGGCGACGCGCCCGTGGCGCTCACGGACGCGGCCCGCGAGGCGGTCACCACCGCCCGGGCGCACATCGAGCGCCTGGCGACGGCCGAGAAGCCCACCTACGGCGTCTCGACGGGGTTCGGCGCGCTGGCGGTGCGGCACATCCCGCCGGACCGCCGCGCGGCCCTCCAGCAGTCCCTGGTCCGCTCGCACGCGGCGGGCGCGGGCCCGGAGGTGGAGCGCGAGGTCGTGCGCGCGCTCGTCCTGCTCCGCCTGAAGACCCTCGCGAGCGGCCACACCGGCGTCCGGCTGGAGACCGCCGAGGCGATGGCCGCCATGCTCAACGCGGGCATCACGCCGGTGGTCCACGAGTTCGGCTCGCTGGGCTGCTCGGGCGACCTGGCCCCGCTGTCCGCCGCTGCCCTCGCGCTCACGGGTGAGGGGTTCGTGCGGGACGCGCAGAACAACCTCGTCCCCGCCGCCGACGCCCTCAAGCAGGCCGGCATCACGCCGGTGAAGCTGGCGGAGAAAGAAGGCCTGGCGCTGATCAACGGCACCGACGGCATGCTCGGCATGCTGGTGCTGGCGATCAAGGACCTGCACCAGCTGCTGGACGTGGCCGACCTGACCGCCGCGATGAGCGTCGAGGCCCTGCTGGGCACGGACCGCGTGTTCGCCGCCGACCTGCACGCCTTGCGCCCGCACCCCGGCCAGGGCCGCAGCGCGAAGCGCATGGCCGAGCTGCTGGCCGGCTCCGAGATCATGGAGTCCCACCGCGGCCCGGACTGCACCCGCGTCCAGGACGCCTACTCGCTGCGCTGCTCGCCCCAGGTGCACGGCGCCGCCCGGGACACCGTGGCCTACGCCGAGACCGTCGCCGACCGCGAGCTGGCCTCCTCCATCGACAACCCGGTGGTGCTGCCGGACGGCCGCGTCGAGTCCAACGGCAACTTCCACGGCGCACCCATCGCGTACGTGCTGGACTTCCTGGCCATCCCGGTCGCGGACGTGGCGAGCATCGCCGAGCGCCGCACCGACCGGATGCTCGACGTCAACCGCTCGCACGGCCTGCCGCCGTTCCTGGCCGACGACCCGGGCGTCGACTCGGGCCACATGATCGCCCAGTACACGCAGGCCGCGATCGTGTCCGAGCTCAAGCGCCTGGCCGTGCCCGCGTCCGTGGACTCCATCCCGAGCAGCGCGATGCAGGAGGACCACGTCTCCATGGGCTGGTCCGCCGCGCGCAAGCTGCGCAAGGCCGTGGACGGGCTGCGGACCGTGCTGGCGATCGAGCTCCTGACCGCCGCCCGCGCGCTGGACCTGCGCGCACCCCTCAAGCCGGCGCCGGCGACCGCCGCGGCCGTGGCCAAGCTGCGCGAGCTCGTGCCGGGTCCCGGCCCGGACCGCCACCTGGCCCCCGAGATCGCCGCCGCCGAAGACCTGATCCGAAGTGGAGCCCTCTGATGGTGCAAGCCGACCGTGTGACCGTGCGAGCCGACCGGGGCACGCAGCTGACCGCCCAGAACTGGCAGACCGAGGCGGCGCTGCGGATGTTCCACAACAACCTCGACCCGGCCGTGGCCGAGCGCCCCGAGGACCTGGTGGTCTACGGCGGCACCGGCAAGGCCGCCCGCGACTGGCCCAGCTTCCACGCCATCAGCCGCGAGCTGGCCGCGCTCAAGGAGGACGAGACGCTGCTGGTGCAGTCCGGCCGTCCCGTGGGCGTGATGCGGACCCACGAGTGGGCGCCGCGCGTGCTGATCGCCAACTCGAACCTGGTGCCGGACTGGGCGAACTGGCCCGAGTTCCGCCGCCTGGAGGCCGAGGGCCTGACCATGTACGGCCAGATGACGGCCGGCTCGTGGATCTACATCGGCACCCAGGGCATCCTCCAGGGCACCTACGAGACCTTCGCGGCCGTGGCGCGCAAGCGGTTCAACGGCACTCTCAAGGGCACGCTGACCGTCACGGCGGGCCTGGGCGGCATGGGTGGCGCGCAGCCGCTGGCCGTCACCATGAACGAGGGTGTCGCGCTGTGCATCGAGGTCGACCGGCAGCGCGCCGAGCGCCGCGTGGAGACCCGGTACCTGGACGAGATCGCCGACGACATCGACGACGCCATCGCCCGCTGCCTCAAGGCCAAGTCCGAGGGCCGGGCGCTGTCCGTGGGCCTGATCGGCAACGCTGCCGAGGTGCTGCCCGAGCTGCTGCGCCGCGAGGTGCCGGTGGACGTCGTCACCGACCAGACCTCCGCGCACGACCCGCTGGCGTACCTGCCCAAGGGCGTGTCGGTCGAGGACTGGCACGACTACGCCGCCAAGAAGCCCGACGAGTTCACCGACCGGTCCCGCGAGTCCATGGCCGACCACGTCGAGGCGATGGTGGGCTTCCAGGACCGGGGCGCCGAGGTGTTCGACTACGGCAACTCCATCCGCGGCGAGGCCAAGCTCGGCGGCTACGAGCGGGCGTTCGACTTCCCCGGCTTCGTCCCCGCCTACATCCGGCCGCTGTTCTGCGAGGGCAAGGGCCCGTTCCGCTGGGCGGCGCTGTCCGGCGACCCGGCCGACATCGCCAAGACCGACGCCGCGATCCTGGAGCTGTTCCCGGAGAACGAGCAGCTCGCGCGGTGGATCAAGATGGCGGGCGAGCGGGTCGAGTTCCAGGGCCTGCCCGCGCGGATCTGCTGGCTGGGCTACGGCGAGCGGCACCTGGCGGGCCTGAAGTTCAACGAGATGGTGGCCTCGGGCGAGCTGTCCGCGCCGATCGTGATCGGCCGCGACCACCTCGACTGCGGCTCGGTGGCCTCGCCGTACCGGGAGACCGAGGCGATGGCCGACGGCTCCGACGCCATCGCGGACTGGCCGCTGCTCAACGCCCTGGTCAACACCGCGTCCGGTGCGACCTGGGTGTCCATCCACCACGGCGGCGGCGTCGGCATCGGCCGGTCCATCCACGCCGGCCAGGTGACGGTGGCGGACGGGACCGAGCTGGCGGCGCGGAAGATCGAGCGCGTGCTGACCAACGACCCGGGCATGGGCGTGATCCGGCACGTGGACGCGGGCTACCCGGAGGCGTCGGCGGTGGCCGCGGCCAAGGGCGTGCACATCCCGATGGCGCACAATGACTGACCTCGCGGACATCGCCGACGTCGGCCGGGACGCGCGGCGGGGCGGCTACTCGCGGCACGGGTTCGACCGGGTCGAGCTGGAGCTGCGGCAGTGGTTCACCGAGGAGGCCACGCGGCGCGGGCTGGACGTCGTGCCCGACCGCAACGGCAACCTGTGGGCGTGGTGGGGCAAGCCGGGGCCGGACGCGGTCGTGACCGGCAGCCACCTGGACTCCGTGCCCGGCGGTGGCGCGTTCGACGGCCCGTTGGGCGTGGTCTCGGCCCTGCAGGCCATCGACCTTCTGCGCGCTAAAAATTTTAGTCCGGCGAAGTCAATTGCTCTGGTCGTGTTCGTGGAGGAGGAGGGCGGGCGCTTCGGCGTGGCCTGTCTCGGGTCGCGGCTGATGACCGGGGCGATCTCGGCGGAGGCGGCGTGCAAGCTGACCGACCCGGACGGCGTGTCGTTCGGCGAGGCGGCGCACAAGGCCGGGTTCGACCCGTTGCGGATGGGGCGGGACGAGCAGGCCCTGCGGAACATCGGGCGGTTCGTGGAGCTGCACGTCGAGCAGGGGCGCGGGCTGGACGTGCCGGTCGGGCTCGCGTCCTCGATCCTGGCGCACGGCCGGTGGCGGTTCACGTTCACCGGCGAGGGCAACCACGCCGGCGCGACCCTCATCGAGGACCGGCGCGACCCGATGCTGCCGGCCTCCCAGCTGGTGCTGGCGGCGCGGCGGGCGGCGACCGGTGGCGCGCGGGCGACCGTGGGTCGGATCGTGCCGAACCCCGGTGGCACCAACGTGATCGCGTCCTCGGTGGACGTGTGGCTGGACGCCCGTGCCGCCGACGACGCCCGCACGCGGGAGGTCGTGGCGGCGATCTCGGAGGCCGCTGCTTCCGCCGCGCGAGAAGAGGGCTGCGAGGTGCGCGTCACGGAGGAGTCGTACGGCGACACCGTGCACTTCGACACGGGGTTGCGGGACGAGATCTCCGGCGTGCTGGGCGGGGTCCCGGCGCTGCCGACCGGTGCGGGCCACGACGCGGGCATCCTCGCCGGGCACGTCCCGACCACGATGCTGTTCGTGCGCAACCCGACCGGCGTGAGCCACGCGCCGGCCGAGCACGCGGAAGCCGACGACTGCGCGGCCGGCGTGGTCGCGCTCGCCTCGACGCTGGAGCACCTGGCGCGATGAAGAGCTTCTGGTGCGAGCGGGCGTGGCTGCCGGACGGCGTCGCGTCCCGCGTGCTGGTCCGGGCGGACCGGGGGCGGATCGTGTCCGTGTCCACTGTGGACACGATCCCGCTGGGCTGCGAACGCCTGTACGGCATGGTGTTCCCCGGGTTCGCCAACGCCCACTCGCACGCGTTCCACCGCGGTCTGCGCGGCCGGACGCACGGCGACGGCGGCACGTTCTGGACGTGGCGCGACCGCATGTACGAGCTGGCGTCGTCGTTGACGCCGGACTCGTACCTGCGGCTCGCGCGCGCGGTGTACGCCGAGATGGCGGTGGCCGGCGTGACGGCGGTGGGGGAGTTCCACTACCTGCACGACGGCGGCAACGAGATGGGCGAGGCGCTGCGCCAGGCTGCCCTCGACGCCGGCATCCGCATCACCCTGTTGGACGCTTGCTACCTGGCGGGCGGCATCGGGCAGCCGGTGAGCGGGGTGCAGGAGCGGTTCTCCGACGGCACCGGCGAGAAGTGGGCCGCCAGGGTGTCCGACCTGCGCGAAGACGACAACACGAAGATCGGCGCGGCGATCCACTCCGTGCGCGCTGTGCCACGTGAAACGTTGTCGCTGGTAGCGGGCGCGTTCCCCGATCGGCCGCTGCACGTCCACCTGTCGGAGCAACCGGCGGAGAACGAGGCCTGCCTGGAGGCCTACGGGCTCACGCCGACGCAGTTGCTGGCCGAGGCCGGTGCCCTGTCGCCCCGCCTGACCGCCGTCCACGCGACCCACCTGTCCACTTCGGACATCCACTTGCTGGGTTCCCACGGCGTGGGCGCGTGTTTCTGCCCGACCACGGAGGCGGATCTGGCCGACGGCATCGGTCCGGCCCGTGAGCTGAACGACGCCGGGAGCCCGCTGTCGCTGGGCAGCGACCAGCACGCGGTGGTCGACCCGCTGCTGGAGGCGCGCGGCCTGGAGCACGGCGAACGCCTGCGCACCGGGCAGCGCGGCCGGTTCGCGCCGGCGGAGCTGGTGGCGGCGCTGACCAACCACGCCGCGCTCGGCTGGGACGCGGGCCGCATCGAGGTCGGCGCACCGGCCGACCTGGTCGCGGTGCGGCTGGACTCGGCCCGCACCGCGGGCTGCGCGGACGAGCAGGTCGTGCTGGTCGCCACCGCCGCCGACGTGTCGATCGTGGTGTCCGGTGGCAGGGTGGTGGCGCGGAACGGGGTCCACGAGACCCTCGGCGACGTGGGCAGGCTGTTGACGGAGGCGCTGTGAGCACGCTCATCACCGGCATCGGCGAGCTGACGACCAACGACCCCGACCTGGGTCGCCTGACCGGCGCGGCGCTGGTCCTGGCGGACGGCGTGGTCGCCTGGGTGGGTCCCGCGTCGAGCGCGCCGGCCGCCGACACCCGCGTGGACGTCGAGGGTCGGGCTGTGCTGCCCGGGTGGGTGGACAGCCACACGCACCTGGTGTTCGCGGGCGACCGGACCGCCGAGTTCGAGGCGCGGATGGCCGGAAAGCCCTACACCGCGGGCGGTATCGCCACGACCGTCAACGCCACCCGGGCGGCGTCGGACGACGAGCTGTCCTCGGTCATCCAGAGGCACGTGGCCGAGGCGGTCGCGCAGGGCACCACGTACGTGGAGACCAAGACCGGGTACGGCCTGACGGTGGCGGACGAGGTGCGGTCCGCGCGCATCGCGGGCGAGCACGCCGACGAGGTCACGTTCCTGGGCGCGCACCTGGTGCCGCCGGGGGCGGACGCGGATTCGTATGTCGCCCTGGTGGCCGGTGAGATGCTCGACGCCGTCGCGCCTTTCGTCCGGTGGGCGGACGTGTTCTGCGAGCGCGGTGCGTTCGACGAGGACCAGTCCCGCACGGTCCTGAAGGCCGCCGCGGCTCGCGGGCTGGGCTTGCGGGTGCACGGCAACCAGCTCGGCGAGGGGCCGGGCGTGCGGCTGGCGGTGGAGTTGGGCGCGGCCAGCGTGGACCACTGCACCTATCTGTCCACTTCGGACATCGACGCGTTGGCCGGTTCGAACACCATCGCCACCCTGCTGCCGGCGTGCGACCTGTCCACCCGCCAGTCCCTGCCGCCGGCCCGTGAGCTGCTGGACGCGGGGGCGACCGTGGCGCTGGCCAGCAACTGCAACCCGGGCAGCTCTTACACGACGTCCATGGCGTACTGCGTGACCACCGCTGTGCTCCAGATGCACATGTCCGTGGAGGAGGCCGTGTACGCGGCCACCCGTGCGGGCGCGTTGGCGCTGGACCGTGCCGACCTCGGTCACCTGGCAGTGGGCGCGCGGGCGGACGTCCACGTGCTCGACGCGCCCAGCGCGACCCACCTGGCCTACCGCCCCGGCGTGCCGTTGACGCACGCCGTGTGGCGGAAGGGAGAACGCGTCCGGTAGGCCCTAACCCTCGCCGGGCCTACCGGAGTGCGTCAGCAACGTCGTCACGTGCGGCGACACTCCCCATACAAGGCCCCCCGACCTCTCGCCCGCCATCGGGGCGGCGGGTTGCGGGGATCCCACCCGATCGGGGTGCATTGCGGGACAACGACGCAGCGTGAGCGGGCAACACGGCGTGCCCTAGCGTGTACACATGGCACCTCGCGCAACGATGGCCAGCACCGGCCAACTCGCCTCAGCAGCCCGAGGATCCGTCGCCTTCACCGCCGCGCTGAAGCTGGCCGACTGGGTCGGCTCCGGCCGCGAGGTGACCAAGCGGGGCGTGCCGAAGCCCGCCGCCGCCGTCGAGCTGTGCGACCTGCTCGGCATCGAGCCGCACTCCCGCAAGCCCCGCAGCGCGCTGGACATCGCCCCGCTGATGACGGTGTGGTCGGTGGCGGTCGTCGCGGACCTCATCGAACAGGTGGGGGACCGGGTGCGGGTCGGACCGGGCCTCCGGGTGTGGCGCGAGGGACGGCCGGAGGAGGTGCTCGAGGCGTGGGTCCGGTGCGCGCAAGAGCTGCTCACCCCTCCGGACGACATGGAGGAAGACGACCTCGCCCGCCTGGCCGCGCTCGTCGTCCTCCACGAGGCCGAGGACGCCGTCACGCTCGACGACCTGCGCCTGGCGATCGCGGAGTTCTTCGGGGACGCCGGACTGGACTGCTCGTGCCCCGACTGCACGTCGCCCGAGGCCCTGCGGTACGCCGACGAGTCCGGTTCCGGCCGGCCACCGGCCTGGCAGGTCGCCGGTCTGCTGAGCGAGTTCGGCATCGCCGCGCTCCGGGGCGACGAGGTCACGCCGACCCTCCTCGGCCGGTGGTTCACCGCCCTGGTGTTCCGCGACGGCGCACCGTCCCCCGACCTCGACGCGGCGACCCTGATCGCCGCGGTGAACGGCCTCCCGCACAGGCTGAAACTGGTGATGTCCCGCCCGTGGCTGTCCGCCCGCACCCCCGCGGCAGCGGCCCGCGACCTCCTCGCCGCCGCCGAGCACACCTCCGGCGGGCTCCGCCTCACCGCCTTGGCGTTGCTCGACGAGTGCGGTCCCGAGGCCGAGCCCGCGTGGCGCGAGTGGGCCACGAAGGACGGCTTCGGTGCCTACGCCCGGTCCTGGCTGTCCCAACGGTCGGGCACCGCGCTCGCCGAGGCCGACAAGGCGTGGCTGACGGTGGACGCCCTGATCACCACACTGGACGAACTGCCACCCGAACTCCCCGAGGAGGTGGTGGCGGAAGCGGTGCACGCGCAGATCGGTACCGGGGTGTCCGAGGCCCTGCCACGCCTGGCGGCGAGCGACCACCCCGACGCACCCCGCCTGGTGGCCCTGCTGACCGACCCGGGCACCCCACGTCCTCGCCCGGATCGCGCCGGCGTCGGCTACGAGCTGGAGATCCGCCTCCGGTACGTGGAGAACCCGCCCGTCTGGCGCAGGCTGCGCGTACCCGCCGAGCTCACCCTCGGCGAGCTCCACCACGTAGTCCAGGTAGCCATGGGCTGGGACAACTCCCACATGCACGCGTTCGAACACCGCACGGGCCGGTACGGCACGTCCGACCGCGACCTGGGGTTCCGCGACGAGCACGCGGTGACCGTGTCCCAGCTGCTCGCGAAGGTCGGCGACAAGATCCTCTACACCTACGACTTCGGCGACGACTGGGAACACGACATCACGTTGAAGAAGATCGTCCCGTCAAGCGACATCGCGTGCACGGCAGGCGAGGGCGCGTGCCCACCCGAAGACTGCGGCGGCCCGGGGGGCTACGAGAACCTGAAAGCGGCAGTGACGGACCCGACCGCCCAGGACCACGCCGACCTGCTCGAATGGCTGGGCTTGGACTCGGGCGACGACTTCGACCCGACAACGTTCTCCCCCGAAACCACCACCCAAGCCCTCAACCGCACCCGCCACTGACCAGCCTGCAGCGCGGATCCTCCGGCACATCCGGTCCGTCGAGCGAGCAGTCAGCCCGCCTTGCCGAGTGAGCAGTCGGCCCGGCGTTGCCGAGTGGCAGTCCGCCGGAGAGGACACAACCCAACTTGGGCTTCTTGCTTTTGTCATCTCCGTATGGCCTGCCCGAAGGGCTACCACAGATTTCCCCGGGTGCAGCCGAAAGTTTTTGCGAGGAACGAGCAAAAAGTTTTAGCGGCACCCGGGGAAATCTGTGGTAGGCTCTGCCAGGCCATACGGAGATGACAAAAGCAAGAAGCCCCCGCCGTTGCAGTTGAGTCATCTTTGGTGGCCTGCCCGCCGGCGAGGCGCTTTTAATCTTTGAACCGGAACGCTTCGCTCTCAAGGCGAACGCGCTTCGCGCTGGGACGCGCTGGCGCGCTCTCAAGATCAAAAGCTGAAAAGCGGCGCTCGCCGCGCGGCAGGCCGCCAGCGGGGGGTGAAGGGCGTCGGTTCCCCCGCCGCATGGCCTGGCGGAGCCAACCACACTTCGGGCCGGGTGCCGCTAAAACTTTTTGCTCGTTCCTCGCAAAAACTTTCGGCTGCACCCGACCCAAAATGTGGTAGCCCTTCGGGCAGGCCATACGGCGGGGGAACCGAGGCCCTCCACCTGTGGTTGAGACCACTGCACAACAGCGCGCTGCGCGCGCCGAAAAGCCGCCCCGAAAAGGCCGCTGCGTCGGCAGCGGGGGGCTGGGTGCGGGTGGTCGAGAAAGGGGAAGGGCACCCGCCGTGGCGAGTGCCCTTCCCCTTGTCTGGTGCTCAGTCCTCGAAGTCGTCCTGGTCGTCGCGTGCCAGGTACGTGGCCAGGCGTTCGACGGCCGTTTCGAACTCCGGGTTCGCGTCCACGAAGGCTCGGAGGCGGTCGGCCAGCCAGGCGAGGGTCACTTCTTCCTCGCCTCGCCGGCTTTCCAGCTCCTCGATGCCGCGGTCGGTGAAGTACATCCCGGCCTACTCGAACGCCTTCGCGATCAGCTCGCGCTGCTCGACCTCGTGGACCTTCGACGAACCCGCCGACGGCGCGGCCATCGGGCGGCGGGAGACGCGCTTCAAGTTGAAGCGCGACGGCAGCAGCTCCGGCAGGGCCAAGCCCAGGAACGGCCAGGCGCCCTGGTTGGCCGGCTCCTCCTGGACCCAGCGCAGGTCGGTCGCGTTCGGGTAGCGCTCCAGCGCCTCCGTCAGCTTCCGCGCGGGCACCGGGTAGAGCTGCTCGACGCGCACCACGGCCGTGTCGTTCAGGCCGCGCTTCTCCTGCTCGGCCAGCAGCTCGTAGTACACCTTGCCGCTGCACAGCAGGACGCGCTGCACGGCCTGCGGGTCCGTCGCGTGGGCGTCGTCGATGACCGAGTTGAAGCGGTCCTCGACGAAGTCCTCCACCGGCGAGGTCGCGGCCTTCAGGCGCAGCATCGACTTCGGGGTGAAGACCACCAGCGGGCGGTTGACGCCGTCGAGGGCGTGGCGGCGCAGGAGGTGGAAGTAGTTCGCCGGGGTCGACGGGACCGCGATGGTCATCGAGCCCTCCGCGCACAGCTGGAGGAAGCGCTCGATGCGGCCGGACGTGTGGTCCGGGCCCTGGCCCTCGTGGCCGTGGGGCAGGAGCAGGACGACGTCCGAGCGCTGGCCCCACTTCGCCTCACCGGACGAGATGAACTCGTCGATGATCGGCTGCGCGCCGTTGACGAAGTCGCCGAACTGCGCCTCCCACAGCACCAGCGCGTCCGGGTTGGCCACCGAGTAGCCGTACTCGAAGCCCAGCGCAGCGAACTCCGACAGCACCGAGTCGTAGACCATGAACTTGCCCTGGTCCTCGGCGAGGTGCTGCAACGGGGTGTACTCGTCGGACTTCTTGCGGTCCACCAGCGTGGCGTGCCGCTGCACGAACGTGCCGCGCCGCGAGTCCTGGCCGGCCAGGCGGACCGTGCGGCCCTCCAGCACCAGCGACCCGAACGCCAGCAGCTCGGCGAACGCCCAGTCGATGCCGCCCTCGCGGGCCATCTTCGCGCGCCGCTCCAGCACCGGCTTGACGCGCGGGTGCGGGGTGAAGCCCTCCGGCAGGTTGACGTGCGCGTCGGCGATCTTCTCGATCACCTCGCGGCTGATGCCGGTCGGCAGCTTGGTCGGGACCTGCTGCTCGGCCTCCACCGACGGCGACGCCTTGATCGGGTGCTTCTCCAGCTCGCGCACCTCGTTGAAGACGTGCTCCAGCTGCGAGGAGAAGTCCTGGAGGGCCTTCTCGGCCTCCTCGACGGAGATGTCGCCGCGCCCGATCAGCGACTCGGTGTAGATCTTGCGCACCGAGCGCTTGGTGTCGATCACGTCGTACATCGCCGGCTGCGTCATCGAGGGGTCGTCGCCCTCGTTGTGGCCGCGGCGGCGGTAGCAGACCATGTCGATCACGACGTCCTTGTTGAACGCCTGCCGGTAGTCCACCGCCAGCTTCGCGACCCAGTAGCACGCCTCCGGGTCGTCGCCGTTCACGTGGAAGACCGGCGCGCCGATCATCTTCGCCACGTCGGTCGAGTACTTCGACGACCGCGAGTGCTCGGGCGCGGTGGTGAAGCCGACCTGGTTGTTCACCACGATGTGCACGGTGCCGCCGGTGCGGTAGCCGCGCACGAGGGCGAGGTTCAGGGTCTCGGCCACGACGCCCTGGCCGGCGAACGCGGCGTCGCCGTGCAGCGCGACCGGCAGCACGGTGAAGCCCTCACCGCCCTTGTCGAGCATGTCCTGCTTGGCGCGGACGATGCCCTCCAGCACCGGGTCCACGGCCTCCAGGTGCGACGGGTTCGCGGTCAGCGACACCTTGGTCTCGCCGTCGCCGAACATCCGGAAGTACTTGCCCTCGGCGCCCAGGTGGTACTTCACGTCGCCGGAGCCGTGCGCCTGGCCCGGGTCGAGGTTGCCCTCGAACTCGCGGAAGATCTGCGAGATCGGCTTGCCGACGATGTTGGCCAGGACGTTGAGGCGGCCGCGGTGCGGCATGCCGATGACGACCTCGTCCAGCTCGTGCTCGGCGGCCTTGTCCAGGACGGCGTCCAGCAGCGGGATGACCGTCTCGCCGCCTTCCAGCGAGAACCGCTTCTGGCCGACGTACTTGGTCTGGAGGAACGTCTCGAACGCCTCGGCGGCGTTGAGCTTGGACAGGATGTACTTCTGCACGGTGGCCGGCGGCTTCTCGTGCGGCACCTCGACGCGCTCCTGGATCCAGAGGCGCTCCTCCGGGTCGAGGATGTGCATGTACTCGACGCCGACCGTGCGGCAGTACGAGTTGCGCAGCACGCCGAGGATGTCGCGCAGCTTCATCCGCTCCTGGCCCGCGAACCCGCCGACCGGGAACTCCCGGTCCAGGTCCCACAGGGTCAGGCCGTGCGACAGGACGTCGAGGTCCTGGTGGCTGCGCTGGCGGTAGTTCAGCGGGTCCGTGTCGGCCATCAGGTGGCCGCGGGTGCGGAACGCGTCGATCAGCTCGATCACGCGGGCGGTCTTGTCGACCGCGCCCTCGGGGATGTCGGCGACCCAGCGGATCGGCTCGTAGGGCAGCCGCAGCGACGTGAAGACGTCGTCGTAGAAGCCGTCCTCGCCCAGCAGCAGCTGGTGGATGCGCTTGAGGAACTCGCCGGACTCGGCGCCCTGGATGATGCGGTGGTCATAGGTGGAGGTCAGCGTGATGATCTTGCTGACGCCCATCTCGACCAGGGCCTGCTCGCTGGTGCCCTGGAAGTGCGCGGGGTACTCCATCGCACCGACGCCGATGATCGCGCCCTGGCCCGCGGTCAGGCGCGGCACCGAGTGGTTGGTGCCGATCGTGCCCGGGTTGGTCAGCGAGATCGTGGTGCCCGAGAAGTCCTCGGTGGTCAGCGAACCGGACCGGGCCTTGCGGATGAGGTCCTCGTAGGCCTGCCAGAACTGCGTGAACGTCATGTTCTCGCAGCCCTTGATGGAGGCGACCACCAGCGAGCGGGAGCCGTCCTTGCCGGGCAGGTCGATCGCGAGGCCGAAGTTCACGTGCTCGGGCGTGACCACGAACGGCTTGCCGTCGACCTCGGCGTAGTGCCGGTTCATGTTCGGGTACGCCTGGAGCGCCCGCACCACCGCGTAGCCGATCAGGTGGGTGAAGGAGACCTTCCCACCGCGGGTCCGCTTGAGGTGGTTGTTGATCACGATGCGGTTGTCGGCCAGCAGCTTCGCGGGCACGGCGCGCACACTCGTCGCGGTCGGGACGGTGAGCGACAGCTCCATGTTCTTCGCGATGGCGGCTGCCGCGCCGCGCAGCTGCTTCTGCTCCGCGCCGGCCGTGGGCTGCACCGGCGTGGCCTTGGCGGCCTGCGCGGGCGCCGGCTTCGCGGGAGCGGCCTGCTGCGGCTTGGCGGCCGGCTTCGCGGGCTGGGGCTGCGGCTTGGTCGCGGTGGCCGTCGGGGCCGCCGTGCCGTTGTCGGTGGCCGTGGTGGTGGTCGTGGACGCCGCCGCCGTGGCCGCGCCGTTGCCCGACCGCTGCGTCGACTTGTAGTCGGCGAAGAAGTCGTGCCAGGCCGGGTCTACGGACGACGGGTCGGCGAGGAACTGCTCGTACATCTCCTCGACCAGCCACTCGTTGGGGCCGAACTGTGAAGCAGGACTGCTGCTGGACACGGCTGGCGCTCGCCTCTATCCATCTCGCTCTTGGTAATGACTCACTCATGGTCAGGCTAGTCCCCCGTCTGGTGCAGTTCATACACAGGAGGGGCCGGGCAAGGAGTGCTCGATCACAGGATCGATCCGGACGTGGATCGCGTGACGGGTGCTTGAGCTGTTCTTGATGCAACAGCCCAGGTCCGTCTCGGGTGGAGCGCCTTCGTGGGGTGCTGGGGTCCGAGGATGCACCACTCGTCCGGCTCAGCGGGTCGGGTCGTGGCGAGCGCCACGGTGGGTTCGGGTCACCAGGTCGCTGAGCTGCTTGTTCAACTCATCGGTTGACAAGCACTGGCTTCGGTCGTACGGTTTGTTCAACCGAGAGGTTGAGTAAGGAGAACGGCAGTGGAGGATCGGCTTTCGCGGGTGTTCGCGGCCTTGGCGGACCCCATCCGGCGCGACATGGTCGCCCGGCTCGCGGTGGCGGACGCGACCGTCAACGAGTTGGCCGAGCCCTACGCCGTGACCGTGCAGGCGGTGTCCAAGCACCTCAAGGTGTTGGAGGACGCCGGACTGGTCAGTCGGAGTCGACAGGCCCAGCGGAGGCCGGTGCACCTCGAAGCGGAGGTGTTCGACCTGATGACCAAGTGGATCGAGCGCTACCGGCGGGAGGCCGAGCAGCGGTACCAGCGGCTCGACGCCGTGCTCGCCGAGCTGGCCGACGACAGCGAGAGCCAGACCCAGACCCGGGAGGAAGACGCGTCATGAGCACCACCACGCACCACGAGACCACCATTGCGGCCAACCCCGACCTGCCGACGATCGAGATCGTGCGCGAGTTCGACGCGCCCCCGGCGGCGGTGTTCCGGGCGCACGTCGAGCCCGAGCTGGTGAAGAAGTGGCTGGGCCCGCGCCGGCTGGAGATGGAGATCGTCACCTGGGACGCCCGCACCGGCGGCGAGTACCGCTACGTGCACCGCGACGACCAGGGCGAATACCGGTTCTACGGGTCGTTCCACGAGGTGCGGCCGGGGGAGCGGATCGTGCAGACGTTCACCTGGGAGGGCGTGCCGGACGGCGTGGCCCTGGAGACGATCACCTTCGAGGACCTGGGCGACGGCCGCACCCGCCTGCGGGGCGTGAGCGTGTTCGACTCGAAGGAGGCGCGCGACATGGCCCTGTCCAGCGGCATGGAGGTCGGCGTCAACGAGGGCTACGAGCGCCTGGACGAGCTGCTGACCGCTGAGAAGTGACCCCACCCAACCCGCCCGGAGTGCCGTACGGCATCCCGGGCGCGTTGGCCTGCCGGGCGGGGGCGGGCGTGTGTTGTGGCGGGTCAGTGTGTGGGGGCTGGTTGGTGTGTTGTGGTGCTGTGGGACCACAGGCGGGCGTAGTGGCCGCCGGCCGCCAGGAGCTCTTCGTGCGTGCCCTGCTCCGCGATTCGGCCCTCCGAGAGCACCACGATCCGGTCCGCTCGGGCCGCGGTGGCCAGGCGGTGGGCCACCACGAAGGTTGTTCGGGAACCCGCCAGGTGGTCGCCGGCCGCCAGGACCGCCGACTCCGTCGACGGGTCCAGAGCAGCCGTCGCCTCGTCGAGCAGGAGCAGGGACGGCTGGACCAGCTCGGCCCGCGCCAGCGCGATGAGCTGCCGCTGACCGGCCGACAGGTTCTGCCCGCGCTCGCCCACCTGCTGGTGGAACGCCGACGGCAGCGCGGCCACGACCGGCAGCGCGCCCACCGAGCGCACGGCCCGCTCCACCTCCGCGCGGGACGCCTCCGGGCGGCCGTAGGCCACGTTCTCGGCCACGTCACCGCCGAACAGGTGCGCCTCCTGGGGCACGACGCCCAGGTGCCGCCGGAACTGGCCCAGGTCGTAGGAGCGGATGTCCACGCCGTCCACCAGCACCTGGCCCCCGGTCACGTCGTAGAACCGCGCCACCAGCTTGACCAGGGTGGACTTGCCCGCGCCCGTCTCGCCCACCAGCGCCACGGTCTCGCCCGGCGCCACCCGCAGCGACACCCCGTCCAGCGCCGGTCGGGACGTGCCCGGGTAGGTGAACGTGACGTCCCGCAGCTCCACCTCGCCGCGCAGCGCCGGCACGGGCACGGGTGCCTCCGCCGGCGGCACGCTGGTCGGTGTGCGCAGCAGGTCGCCGATCCGGCTCAGGCCCACGCGCGCCTGCTGGTACCCGTCGAACACGCCCGAGAGCTGGTACAGCGGCGCGAAGAACAACCCCAGGTACAGCACGAACGCCAGCAGCACGCCCGGCGACAGCGTCCCCTCCGCCACCCGGTACGCCCCCACCACCAGGATCGCCGCCTGCGCCACCCCGGACAGCAGCGCCAGGAACGGGAAGTAGGTGGCGATGTACCGCTGCGCCCGGATCCGGGACCGCCGGTAGGCGTCGCTGCGCTCGGCGAACGCCTCCGCCGACCGCGCCTCCCGCGTGTACGCCTGCGACACCCGCAGCCCGGACACGTTCTCCTGCAGGTCGGCGTTCACCGCGCTGATCCGCTCCCGCGCCTGCGCGTACGCCCGCGACGACAGCCGCTGGAAGATCACCGTCGCCACCGCCAGCACCGGCAGCACGGCCAGCGCGACCAGCGCCAGCGACGGGTCGGTCACCACCAGCGCCACCGCGATGCCCACCACGGTGAGCACGCTGATCACGAACGTGGTCAGCCCGGTCTGCAGGAAGCTCGACAGCGCGTCCACGTCCGTGGTCATCCGGGTCATGATCCGGCCGGCCATCTCGCGCTCGTAGTAGTCCAGCCCCAGCCGCTGGAGGTGCGCGTAGCTGCGCACCCGCAGCAGGTACAGCAGCCGCTCGCCGACCCGGGACGTGACGACCGTGCCCGCCGCCGACGACAGCCACCCCAGCCCGACCAGCACCAGCCCGGCTCCGGCCGCGAACCACAGCCACCCGGCGTCGTGCCCGAGCACGCCCCGGTCCACGCCCAGCCGGACCAGGTTGGGCAGCAGGACGGCCAGCGCCGAGTCGACCATCAGCAACCCGCCGACGCCGAGCATCGCCCACCGCACCGGCCGCAGCAGCGTCCGCAGCCGGAACCCCGGGTCGGGGGCCCTCGGGTCCTCGCCGTGCAGCACCGGCTGCTCGGTGGCCGGTGGCAGGGCGTGCACCCGTTCCACCAGCTCCGGTGTCGGCGGTGTGCCGCCGAGCAGCGCCGACGTGCTCCGGCCGCCGCGGGTGCCCCTGGGGACGGCCGTCGCGGTCCGGTTCGCCGCCCGCACGACCAGTTCGTCCTCGTCCGACGACGGCCACAGCTCCGGTGTCACCCCGTCCGGACCGGGTTCCAGCGCCGCGTCCGCCCGCGGGTCGACCTGCTCGATCGCCTCGCCGGGACCGGCCAGCAGCTCCCGGTACAGCGGGCACCGCTCGTGCAGCTCGGCGTGCGTGCCCACGTCGACCACCCGGCCGGCGTCGAGCACCGCGATCCGGTCGGCCAGCGCCAGCGACGACCGCCGGTGCGCGATCACGATCGTCGTCCGCTCGGCCGTGACCTGCGCCAACGTGTGGTGGATCGCCGCCTCCGTGGCCGCGTCCACCGCCGAGGTCGCGTCGTCGAGCACCAGCACCCGGGGGTCGGACAGCAGCGCCCGCGCCAGCGCCACGCGCTGCCGCTGCCCGCCGGACAGCGTCAGGCCGCGCTCGCCCACCACCGTGTCGTACCCGTCCGGCAGCGCCGAGATGAACTCGTGCGCCTCGGCCGCCCGCGCCGCCGCCTCGACCTGCTCGTCGGACGCGTCCGGCAGCCCGTAGGCGATGTTGGCCCGCACGGTGTCGGAGAACAGGAACGCCTCCTCGAACACCACCCCGACCGCGCGCCGCAACGACTCCAGCCGCACCTGCCGCACGTCGACCCCGCCGACCCGGATCGCGCCCTCGTGCACGTCGTAGAACCGGGGCAGCAGCAGCGACACCGTCGACTTGCCCGACCCCGCCGTGCCCACCACGGCCAGCGTCTCGCCCGGCGCGACCTTCAGCGACACCTCGGACAGCACCGGCTCGCTGCGCGTGTACCCGAAGGTCACGTCGTCCAGCTCCACCGACACCGGCCCGTCGGGCACCTCGGCGGACCCGTCCACCACGTCCGGCTGCGAGTCGACCAGCTCGTACACCCGCTCCACGCCGGCGCGGGCCAGCTGCGCGGTCACCATCAGGCTCGACAGCAGCCGGGTCGGCCCGACCAGGTTGGCCACGTAGGTCGCGAACGCCAGGAACGTGCCCAACGACACGTCGCCGCGCAACGCCAGCCACCCGCCCAGCGCCAGCACCGCCACCTGCCCGACGAACGGCAGCGCCGCCAGCGTCGCGGTCGGCCGGGACGTGAGCCGCGCGGCCCGCATCCGCTCCGCGAACAGCACCGCGGCCCGCTCCTCCAGCCGCGCGACCTCCCGCTCCTCCTGCCCGAAGCCCTTCACCACCCGCACGCCGGTGACGGTCTCCTCGACGTGCTGCGCCACGTCCGCCGCCCGCTGCTGCGCCGACCACGTGGCCGGGAACAGCGTGAGCCGGCTGCGCCCCGCCACCAGCGCCACCGCCGGCACCACCACCAGCGCGATCACCGTGAGCAGCGGCGACAGCCAGAACATCGCCACCAGCGCCGCCACCGCGAACACGACCGTGCCGAACGCCAGCGGTGTCATCGACAGCAGGCTGTTGACCAGCTGGAGGTCGGTGATCGACCGGGACACCACCTGCCCGGTGCGCAACGTGTCCTGCTTCGGCCCGTCCAGCCGCTGCACGGCGTGGAACACGGCTTGCCGCAGGTCGTGCTGGACGTCCACCGCCAGCCGCCCGCCCAGGAACCGCCGCACGAACGCCGTGCCGAACGTGAGCAGCTCCAACCCGACGAGCACCGCCGCCAACCAGCCCAGGCGGGACGTCTCGCCCGCCATCGCGTCGTCCACGGCGGTCTTGATGAGCAGCGGGCTGACGGCCTGCAAACCGACCCCCACGACGGCGGCCAGCACCGACCACACCACGAGCGCCCGGTGTTTCCAGCAGGCGGTGGCGAGGCGTCTGATCCAGCCCTGGGTGGTAGTCACGGAATCCACCCTAGGTCGGGGTGCCGACAGAGTTGATAAGCGAAAACGCTTATGGCCGCCTCACCACACAGGGAGAGGCGGCCATGAGCCGATCAAGATCACTAGATCAGGTGATGTCCTTGCGCTGAGTAGCCGCCCAGCCGCCGAGGAAGAAGATCGCCGTCCACGCCAGGAAGATCAACCCGCTCAGCCACCAGTCGAACGCGCCCAGCGCGCCCGCGAACGCCCGGATCGCGGCCTCCAGGTCGTCGGGCACCACGCCGGCCGTGGACAGGAACAGCGACGACGCCACCGAGCCGGTCAGGCCGTTGATCGAGCCGTTGGGCAGGAAGCCGATGACCTCCGGCACGCGCTGGATGCCCAGCACGATCTGGATGCCGTTCTCGATGACCAGCATGTACAGCAGCAGCACCACGGTCGTGCCGACCACGCTGGTCAGCAGCGCGCCGACGCCCACGCCGAACATCGTCATCAGGATCGACGACAGCACGCCCACCCCGGCCATCGCGAGCCACCCGCCCGCGTCCGGCAGCGTGTTCGGGTCCGACGTGATCGCGATGCCGATGCTCACCGACGCCACGATCGCGATGCCGTAGATCGCGCCCCACAGGAGGTAGACCACGAGCTTCGCGCTCAGCGCCGACACGCGGTTGGGCGCGGTGAGGAACGTGGTGGTGATCGTCTTGCGGTTGATCTCGTTCGCGATCGCCAGCCCGCCGAAGATCATCGGGAAGACGGTCGCCACGTTGATGCTGCGGGTCATCCCGAACAGCGACACCTTCCACTCGGAGGGGTCGATGCCGATGAGCGTGGTCAGCTCCTCAGCGTTGGAGGAGTTGATGGCGTCCATGAAGCCCTTGCCGATGAGCCCGGTCGCCAGCGCCCAGCCCAGCGCGATCAGCACCGTCGGGATCATGAGACCCCACCACAGGCCCGTGGTGGTCGTCTTGCGGAACTCCGCCTTGATCAGGTTGCCCAGCATCACGCACCGCCCCCGAGTCCGCCCTGCCCCTGGCCCTGCTGGTAGGGGTTGTGCTGCTGGTACGGGTCGGGTTGTTGCGGGTAGCCCGGCGGGGGTGTCGGCGGCTGCTGGTACCCCGGCGGGAGCTGCGGTTGCTGCTGGTAGCCCTGCGGCGGGGTCTGGTAACCGGGCTGCTGGTAACCGGGCTGCTGGTAGCCCTGCGGCGGCGCGTAGTAGCCGGTGCCCTGCGGCTGACCCGCGTACTGGTTCGGGCCCGAGGCCGCGTACTGGCCGTTGGTGAGCCGGAAGAACAGCTGCTCCAGGTCCGCCTTCTCCTCCTGGATGCCGTAGATCGACACGCCCGCCTTCAACGCGAGGTCGGCGACCTGCTTGCTCTCCACGCCGGTCACCGCGATGCGGCCGTCCGGCAGCTGCTCCAGCGTCGTCACGCCGTCCGCCCGCAACGCCGCGACCAGCGCACCCGTGTCCGACGGCTGCACCAGCACCCGGCTCTGCTGCGAGTCGCGCAGGTTGTCCAGGGGCCCGTAGTACATGGTCTGGCCGCGGGAGATGATCACCACCTGGTCGACGGTCTGCTCGACCTCGGCCAGCAGGTGGCTGGAGATCAGCACCGTCCGCCCGCTGCGCGCGAAGGACTGGAGGAACGACCGCAGCCACGCGATGCCCTCCGGGTCCAGGCCGTTCGCGGGCTCGTCGAGGACCAGCACCTGCGGGTCGCCGAGCAGGGCGGTGGCCAGCGCCAACCGCTGCTTCATGCCCAGCGAGAAGCCGCCCGCCTTGCGGTCGGCCGCCTGCCCGAGCCCGACCAGGCCCAGGACCTGGTCCGCCCGCTGGTCCGGCACGCCGATCGCCGACGCGTACACCCGCAGGTGGTTGCGCGCGGTGCGCTTGGGGTGGAAGCCCTGCGCCTCCAGCACCGCGCCCACCACCCGCGCCGGGTTGCCGAGCTGGTGGAACGGCCGGCCGTTGATCAGGCCGTGGCCCGCGGTCGGGGTCACCAGGCCGAGCAACATGCGCAGCGTCGTCGTCTTGCCCGCGCCGTTCGGTCCGAGGAAGCCGGTCACGGACCCCGGTTCCACCGTGAAGCTGAGATTCTGCACCGCTGCGACCGGACCGAACTGCTTGGTCAAGCCCTGCACCACGATGCGGCCACTGCCGTCGTGCACGCGTCCCTCCTGGATAGCGCCTGTCGGCGCCATCCTGCCCTAGGAGGGTCAGTCCGGGAGGGCATGTCGCGGTTTCGACACCACGACGGGGATCTCGGCGGTCGGGTCGGTGTCGGTCCGGCCGGTGTCGTGCCGGAACGGGTTGCGCAGCGGACGCCGGCGCTCCCGGTGCGGCAGACCCTCCCCGATCAGGTGCTGGTGGGCCATCGCCCACACCTGGCAAGGCCACTTCCGGTGCCGCAGCACACCCGGGCAGGCGCGGCAGCGGCCGTCGGGATCGGGCTGGTGCACGGTCAGCAGCAGGCGCCAGCAGTCGGCCAGCCGGTTGATCTCCGCGCGCGCGAGCGGCACCAGGGCCTCGGCCGCACCCCGTTCGACCACCTCGTCCAACTGGGCCAACCGGCGCAGCACCGCGGCCCGCAACGTCTCGTCCACCCCGCTCACATCCTGTCGGCGGCCTGGTCCAGCAGGCGGTGCAGCCTGCGGGTCTGGGTGACCGACAACACAGCCGACTCGCCCGGCGGCGCGACCAGCAGGACCCGGTCGTCCTCGACCAGCACGGTCATCGAGCGGTCCCGTCCGAAGGGGTCGTGGCAGTCGATCCAGCCCTGTGGTTCAGCCATGTGCGCTCCGATCGGAGGTGTGGCGTGGCGGTGGCGGGGTTCTGCTCTGACCATCGGCCGACCGGGCGTCGTGACTTACCTGTTACCCGCCGAATTCACTCGATTGCTTGAGGGAGGACACAGAACGTGTCCCGTTGGGTCAAGTTTTGTGCGCAGATGGCTGGGGTGGCTGGGCACGACCCGTCGGACCCCGCTAGGATTGGTGCTGCGCGACCCGCTCCCAGTGACCCCCAGGCTGGTTGAGCGGGTCGCGTTTTTAGCGCTCACATGCGAGAAGGGGCGCCCACCAGGATTCGGTGGACGCCCCTCCTCCGGGAAGTGCCGCTCTCAGGCCTCGAACGGCGTGTAGCTCAGGTCGTGCGCTTGGGCGACCGGCTCGTTGGTCAGCAGGCCCTCGTGCACGTTCAGACCGAGCGCGAGGGACTTGTCCGCCCGCAGGGCCGCCTGCCAGCCCTTGTCGGCCAGCGCCACGGCGTAGGGCAGGGTCACGTTGGTCAGCGCGTACGTCGAGGTCCGCGGCACCGCGCCCGGCATGTTCGCCACGCAGTAGAAGACCGACTCGTGCACCTGGTAGGTCGGGTCGGCGTGCGTGGTCGGGCGGGAGTCGGCGAAGCAGCCGCCCTGGTCGATCGCGATGTCCACCAGCACCGAGCCGGGCTTCATCTGCGCCACCAGCTCGTTGGACACCAGCTTCGGGGCCTTCGCGCCCGGCACCAGGACTGCGCCGATGACCAGGTCGGCCTCGCGCACGGCCTGCTCGACCGAGTACCGGTTGGACGTGACGGTGCGCAGCTGCCCCCGGTAGAGGGCGTCGATGTGCCGCAGCCGGTCCACGTTGGTGTCGAGGATCTCCACGTCCGCGCCCATGCCCACCGCGATGGTCGCCGCGTTCAGACCGGCCACGCCACCGCCGATGACGACCACGCGCGCCGGGTGCACGCCGGGCACGCCACCGGGCAGCACGCCCCGGCCGCCGGACGGCTTCATCAGCGAGAACGCGCCCACCTGCGGCGCCAGCCGGCCCGCCACCTCGGACATCGGGGCCAGCAGCGGCAGCGCGCCGTTCGCGGTCTGCACGGTCTCGTACGCGATCGCGGTCGTCCCGGACGCGATCAGCGCCTCGGTCAACGGCCGGTCGGCGGCCAGGTGCAGGTAGGTGAACAGGGTCTGGCCCTTGCGCAGCAGCGGGTACTCCCGCGCGATCGGCTCCTTGACCTTGAGCACCAGGTCGCCCTCGGCCCACACGTCCTCGGCGGTGGCCAGGACCTTCGCGCCGGCCGCGAGGTACTCCTCGTCGGTGATGGCGGACCCGAGGCCCGCGCCCGCCTCGACGAACACGTCGTGGCCGCGCAGGGTCAGCTCGTGGGCGCCGGCGGGGGTCAGCGCGACGCGGTACTCGTGGTTCTTGATCTCGCGGGGTACTGAGATCCGCACGGTGGGCTCCTTACAGCCGTTGTTACGCCCAAGGTCCGGTACTCCGAATCCACTGTCATCGTGCGGGCAGCACCAACCAGCAGGGGTCCGTTTGTGTCGAGCGAACAACTCTGGACGCGCGTTGACACCCGCGCGGGCGGGGACTTAGCGTGCTCGCGACCGCCCAACTGAACATCGGCCGGGGTGCCCACGCGGGCACCGGAACCCGAGCGGGAGAGTCCCCGGCACGTCCGGGGCGCCGAAGGAGCAAGTACCCCGCACACTCTCAGGCAACGAGAACCGCTCGGGCGAGGCGACTCTGGAAAGCGTGCTTCACCGCGCGCACCCACGGTGCAAGCTGCAACGCCGCAGCGAAGCTCTCAGGTCCCAGGACAGAGTGGGGCATCTGACCAGACCCGTGGCCTCAGGGAGCGCTGACCATGACCTTTCCGGAGAACCTGCTCTACACCGCAGAGCACGAGTGGGTGGACTGGGCGCCGGGTACCCAGGACCCCGTGGCGATCGGCATCACCTCCTACGCGGCGGAGTCACTCGGTGACATCGTGTTCGTGCAGCTGCCGACCGTCGGCGAGCACGTGAAGTCCGGCGAGGTGTGCGGCGAGCTGGAGTCCACCAAGTCCGTGAGCGACCTGTACGCGCCGGTCAGCGGCGAGGTGGTGGAGGTCAACCAGGCCGCCGCCGACGACCCGTCGCTGATCAACAACGACCCGTACGGCGCCGGCTGGCTGTTCAAGGTGCGCGTCGAGGACGCGACGGGCCTGCTGACCGCCGGCAAGTACGCGGAACTGACCGGGGACTGACCCGCCGTGGCGATCAGCGTCTTCGACCTGTTCTCCGTCGGCATCGGGCCGTCGAGCTCCCACACGGTCGGCCCGATGCGCGCGGCCACGATGTTCGTCGCGCGCCTGGGGCACCGGCTGACGTCGGTGGACCGCGTGCACGCCCAGCTGTTCGGCTCGCTGGGCGCGACCGGGCACGGGCACGGCAGCCCCAAGGCCGTGTTGCTGGGGTTGGAGGGCCACAAGCCCGAGGAGGTCGACCCGGCCGCCGCCGACGAGCGCGTGGCCGCGATCCGCGCGTCGAAGCGGCTGCTGCTCGGCGGCGCCCGGGACATCGCGTTCGACGAGGACACCGACCTGGTGATGCACCGGCGCAAGTCGCTGCCGCTGCACCCCAACGGGATGAGCTTCACGGCGTACGCGGGCGACGAGGTGCTGGACGAGGCCGTGTACTACTCGGTCGGCGGCGGTTTCGTGGTCGACGAGAACGCCACCGGCACCGACCGCATCAAGGCCGACGAGACCGAGCTGGCGCACCCGTTCAAGACCGGCGACGAGCTGCTGGCGCGGACGCGGGAGACCGGCCTGTCCATCTCGGAGGTCATGCTGGCCAACGAGCTGTCGTGGCGCACGGAGGAGGAGGTCCGGTCGGGCCTGCTGCACATCTGGAGCGTCATGCAGGAGTGCGTCGAGCGGGGCTGCACGGAGACCGGTGTGCTGCCGGGTGGCCTGAAGGTCCGGCGGCGGGCGGCCGAGATGCGGCAGCGGATGGCCGCCGAGCACTACGCCACCGACCCGTTGCGGGTGATGGACTGGGTGACCTTGTTCGCCCTGGCGGTGAACGAGGAGAACGCGGCCGGCGGCCGGGTGGTGACCGCGCCGACCAACGGTGCGGCGGGCATCGTCCCGGCGGTCCTGCACTACTACACCCGGTTCGTGCCCGGCGCGTCCGACGACGGTGTCGTCCGGTTCCTGCTCACGGCGGGGGCGGTCGGCGTGCTGTTCAAGGAGAACGCGTCGATCTCGGGTGCCGAGGTGGGGTGCCAGGGCGAGGTCGGCTCGGCGTGCTCCATGGCGGCGGGCGGCCTGGCCGAGGTGCTGGGCGGGACGCCGGAGCAGGTGGAGAACGCGGCCGAGATCGCGATGGAGCACAACCTGGGCCTGACCTGCGACCCGATCGGCGGCCTGGTGCAGATCCCGTGCATCGAGCGCAACGCGCTGGCGTCCATCAAGGCCATCACGGCGGCCCGGATGGCACTGCGCGGCGACGGCTCGCACTTCGTGTCGTTGGACAAGGTCATCAAGACCATGCGCGAGACCGGCAAGGACATGAAGGTCAAGTACAAGGAGACCGCGCGCGGCGGTCTGGCGGTGAACGTCATCGAGTGCTGACCGGCGGTGGGGATGGCGGACGTCTCGTCCGTCATCCCCGCTCAGCGCCGGTTCGGGGTGTGGAAGACGCCGACGCCCTCCAGCAGGCCGCCGATCTCGTGGGCGGCCTCCAAGCGGGACAGGCGGGCGTAGCCGGTCAGGTCCCAGAACTCCGGGTTCTGGCCCGGTGCGCCCACCGAGCGCTCGGCTTCGGCACGTGCGATGCCCAGGGCCACGCACACCGCCACCGCGGCCTCGCGCGGGTCGGCGAAGACGGCCAGTTCGGCGAAGATCCGGCCCGGCGCCGTGCCGAGGGCGTGGCGGCGCCGGGCTTCCGAGATCAGGACCTCCATGGCCTCCACTGTGCCATGCGCGGTCCGGGTGGGCAGGTCACGAGCACAGCACGTCCACGAACACGGTCTTCTCCTGGGACAGGTTCGAGATCCGCACCGACACCGTCCCCGGGCCGCTGAGGTGCTGGTTCTGCACGTCCACGCGTTCCACGTGGCAGCTGGCCTGGTGGTCGACGGTGATCTTGTGGACGCCGGTCTCCACGGCCTCCACGTGCGCTTCGTGGAACACGGACAGCTCGGGCGCGTAGTACGACCACTTGGTGTTCGACGCGCCGTTGGTGTCGGTCCACGTGACCTTCTTGCCGTCCAGCGGGCCCACGGTGTCCCAGCGGTTGAAGCGGGTGTCGATCTCGACGATGACCTTGTCACCGACCTTGAAGTTGTCGGTCTTGCTGTGCGCCGGGATGAAGCCGTGGCGGTTGCCGCCGGTGCTGCCGCAGTCCACGACGGCGAGGCCGTTGGGGACGCCGAGCTGCGAGCAGCCGAGCAGGTAGTCCTCGACCGTGGTGACCCAGACCTTGTAGACGCCGCCGTTGTTGGGCGTGTCCAGGTACGGGTACAGCTGCACGGTGGTGGCGTTGTGGTCGACGTCGGTGCCGGTCACGTGCTCGCAGCTGGTGTCGACGACGCCGGTGATGACGCCGCCGGACACCGTGAACTGCCGGCACGCGGCCGGGTCGGTGGACAGCAGCACCTTGCCGCTCGGGTCGGTCACCTGGAACACGTAGGTGCCGTCGTCCAGGCCCGCGGCGTCCTGCGGCGCGCCCGGACCGGGGCCGCCGTCGAGGTAGACGTCCTGCTTGGAGGGGAAGTGGTTGAAGTTGACCTCGCTGCCGTCCGGCAGGGTGGTGAAGATGGCCCCCGAGGGGGCGTGGGCGTGCGCGGTGCCCACGGGTACGAGAAGGCCCGCGGCGAGGGCGGCTACCGCCCCGGCCGCTCGTGCGAGTGGTCTCATGTCCGGTCTCCCGACAAGTGCGGCGGACCGGAAGGCGAGCCCGCGGCGCCGGGGGAGCCTTCCGGCTACCGGTCACCCCTACGCGACCGGCCCCGACGCCGCGGCAGCCGACCATACGCCCGGCGCCGGGTCCCGCCTAGGGGTCGAAAGACCCGAACGCCGAGGTCAGGGCAGGACGGCTCGGGGCAGCACGGCTCAGGGCAGCACGGCCTCGATGGCCTTGACGACGTCGTCGTCCTCCGGCTCGGTGCGCGGCCGGAACCGGGCCACGACCTCGCCCTCGGGGGAGATCAGGAACTTCTCGAAGTTCCACTGCACGTCACCTGCGGTGCCGTCGGCGTCGGCGTGCGCGGTCAGCTCCGCGTACAGCGGGTGCCGGCCGGGGCCGTTGACCTCGATCTTCTCGAACAGGGGGAAGGTCACGCCGTAGGTGGTGGAGCAGAAGGTCGAGATCTCCTCCGCCGTGCCCGGCTCCTGCCCGGCGAACTGGTTGCACGGGAACCCGACCACGGAGAACCCGGCCTCGCCGAAGCGCTGCTGGAGCCGCTCCAACCCGGTGTACTGCGGCGTGAGACCGCACTTCGACGCCACGTTGACCACCAGCAACGCCTTGCCCCGCAACGATCCCAGGCTGCTCGGCTCGCCGGCCAGGGTGTTCACGGCGATGTCGTGGATGCTCATGCCTCCACCCTACGGGGACGGAAGACGGTGACCACGACCCGTAGGCCGAGCAGCACGCTGATGACCAGCAGGTTGTAGCCGAAGACCTGGTACAGCGTGATGTCCGGGGTGACGTTCGGACCACCGTCAGCGCCGAGCAACAGGACCGCCATCAAGCCGGCCGTTGCGCCGAGAACGGTGAGCATCACCTGGTGCAGCAAGGAGGTGATGAACTGGCGGTCCCGGTCGTCTGCGAACAGGCGCATGTTCAAGCCCAGTCGCCCCTGTTCCAGGGCGCTGGAGATGCGTTCCGCCCGCCGGGGCAGGCGTTTGAGCAACGGCAGCATGGACGCCAGTTCCGCGGACACCGTGGTGCGCAACGACTCCGGCGTGAGGCGTTCACTGAACTGCTTGTCCGCGAACGCCCTCGACTCGACCACGATGTTGAACCCGGGTGACAGCGCGCCCAGCGTGCCCTCGACGGTGGCCAGCGCCCGGAACACCGCGGCGATCTCCGGCGGGATGCTCAACCCGTACCGGTAGACCAGCTTGAACAGGTCGCCGAACATCTCGACGTCCGGCCGCATCCCGGCGCTGAGGTGCCGGGCCATGAACTGCCCGAGCGCGCGTTCCAGCTGCTGCTCGTCGATCTCGTCGGGCCGGGCGACCAGTTCCAGCAGGGCGTCGCGCAGGCCGGCGGGGTCGCCGTGGTCGATGGCGAGCAGCATCTTGCCCAGCGCGGACCGGAGTTGGGCGTCGATGCGGCCCACGGAACCGAAGTCGAGCAGGCCCAGGCGGCCGTCGTGCAGCAGCATGATGTTGCCGGGGTGCGGGTCGGCGTGGAAGACGCCGTTGAGCATCACCTGGCGCAGCAGCACGTCCAGCAGCGACTTGGCCAGTGCGTCGCGGTCGACGGAGTCCAGCGGAGCCGACCGCAGGGGCACGCCGTCGAGCCGGTCCATCACGAGAACCCTTGCGGTGCACAGGTCTTCGTGCGCGCGGGGCAGGACGACGCCGTTCTCGCCGGACGCCGCCCGCACCGCGACCAGGTTGCGCGCCTCGACCCGGAAGTCCAGTTCCTCGCGCAGCGCGGCGGAGAACCCGGCGGCCAGGTCGCGCACGCCGATCGCGCGGCCCCACCGGGTCCGGTCGTGCAGGGTGGCGGCGAGCCGGTTCACGATGTCCAGGTCGCCCTCCGCGACCCGCCGCACCCCGGGTCGCTGCACCTTCACCACGACCTCCTCGCCCGACTTCAGCCGCGCCCGGTGCACCTGCGCCACGGACGCCGCCGCGATGGGCGTCTGGTCGAACTCGGCGAACACGTCCTCGGGCGCCCCGATCTCGGCCACCAGCACCTCCCGCACGTCCGCCCACGGCGCGGCGGGCACCTTGTCCTGCAACAAGGTCAGCTCGTCGACGACGTCGGGCGGCAGCAGGTCCGGCCGGGTCGACAGCACCTGGCCGAGCTTCACGAACGTCACCCCGGCCTCTTCCAGCGCGAGCCGCAGCGACCGCGCGACCCGCGTGTCGGTGCGCTCCCGCCCGCGCAGGTAGGGGCCGAGGCCGTGGCGGAACGCGATGGCGGTGATGCGCGAGTACCGGCGGGTGCGGGCGACCCGGGCGCGGGCCGCCCGCCACCACTCGGTGGGCGGCGGGATCGACCCGGTGGGCACGACGACCTCGGCGAAGGCCAGCAGGCCGATCGTCACGAGCAGCGAGATGCCGAACTGGACGGTGCTCAACGCGCCCGTCACCTCGTCCGGCGTGTCCGACAGCACCCCGGCGCTGATCGACAACCCCAGCAGGCACGCGAAGGTCGTGCGGATGAGCCCGACCCGCAGCCCGAGGATGCGGCGGGCGGCCAGCGCCATGCCGAGCACCAGCGCCAGGAACGTCAGCGGCACGCCGACGGTGTAGAGCAGGAAGTCGTCCATCTGTCCCCCAGACCGGTTCTCCGGCGGAGGATAGAGCGGTCCACCTGAGACCCGGGCGTCACTGTCCCAGGTGGGCGGTGAAGAACTCGGCGAGCTTGTCGACCGCGGCGCCGACGTGCCGGTCCCGGTCGTACAGGTCGACGTGGCTCGCTCCCTCGAGCCAGTGCAGCTCCCCGGTCCCGGCGGCGCGCTGGTGGACCTCGACGGCCATCCACGAGGTGACCGCCCGCGTCCCCACGACCTGGAGCAGCGGGCGCGGGGCGATGAGCGGCACGGCGTGGAAGGCGTCGAACGCGGCCAGCTTGTCGACGCTGTCCCACACGAAGGCCTTCGCCGACCGTTCGTGCGCGCCGCGCGGGGTGCAGTAGTACTCGAAGCCCTCGACACCGTGCTCACCGCCGAGGGCGGCGGCCTGGTCGGCGGTCTCCGGGAACACCGGCAACGCGCCGGGGTCCTCGCCGCGCGCGGCGGCGATGCGGGCTCGGGCGGCGGCGGCGAGCAGGCCGCGGAAGACGGCCGGGTCCTGGGTGCCGTCGGCGCCGAGGCGGAACTGGCGGGCGACGTCCACGCCGCTGACCGTGGCGACGGCCTTGACCCGCTGGTCGCCACCGGCGGCGGACAGGGAGTACCCGCCGGACGCGCAGATGCCCAGCACCCCGATGCGGTCGGGGTCGACCTCGGCGCGGGTGGAGAGGAAGGAGACGGCCCCCTTGAAGTCCTCGACGCGCCGGGCGGGGTCCTCCAGGCCGCGCGGCAGCCCGCCGGACTCGCCCTGGTGGGCGGCGTCGAAGGCGAGCGTGACGAAGCCGCGCTCCGCGAGCCTCCGCGCGTAGGTGCCGGCGGCTTGCTCCTTCACGCCGGTGCCGGGGTGGCCGACGACGAGCGCGGGCCGCGGGCCGGACGCCGGCGCGTCCGGGGTGTGCAGGTGGCCGGCGAGCGTGATGCCGGCGCTGTCGAAGCTGACGGGGGTGGTGGACATCGGAGGCGTTCTCCTCGAAGCGGTGGTGGTCTGGCGACCTCTACGTTCCGCTCTGCCCGCCCCGGCCGGGAGAGACGGGTTTGTGCCTGGGAAAGAACCTGCCCCCTCACGCACGGCCCGCGCGCCCGACACTGGAGGCATGAGCCACGACCCCGACGCCAAGGCGCTGGGCGCATTCCTCAAGGCCCGCCGGTCCCAGCTGACCCCGGGCGACTGCGGCCTGCCCGAGACCTCCGCCCGCCGGGTCGCCGGACTGCGCCGCGAGGAGGTCGCCCGGCTCGCCGCCATCAGCGTCGACTACTACACGCGCCTGGAACAGGGCCGCGTCCGCGCCTCCGCGTCCGCGCTGGAGACCCTGGTCCGCGCCCTGCGGCTGGACGACGACCAGCAGAAGTACCTCTACGAGCTGGCCGGCCGGTCCGACGCCCGACCGCGCCGCCGCCGGACCGCCCAGCGCGTGCGCCCCGCCATGCGACGGCTGCTCGACCAGCTGACCCGGACACCCGCCCTGGTCCTGGGCGACCGCCTGGACGTCCTGGCCTGGAACCCCGCGGCCGTCGCCCTCTACACCGACTTCGCCGCCATCCCGGCCGACCGGCGCAACTACCTGCGGCTGCTGTTCACGCACCCGGTCGTCCGGGGGATGCACCGGAACTGGGCGCACGACGCCCGGGACGCCGTGGCGGCGCTGCGCATGGAGGCCGCGGCCCGCCCGGACGACCCCGACCTGGCCCGGCTGGTCGGCGACCTGTCGGTCCAGGACCCCGACTTCCGGACCTGGTGGGCCGAGCACCACGTCAACGACGCGAGCTACGGCACCAAGCACTACCGCCACCCCGTGGTCGGCGACCTGACCCTGGACTGCGACACGTGGGCCGCCCCGGACGGGTCCGGTCAGCGCTTGATGGTGCTGACCGCCGAGCCGGGCAGCCCCTCGGGCGACGCCCTGCTCATCCTCACGATTTCCGCGGCCGATCCGGAATTGTCTGAGCTGAAGCCGTTAAGCGCGCCCAATTCATGAATGTGAAGATCGTTGACGAATGTGACCGTTGTCTCTAATGTCATTTGCCGAAGGGGTGCAGCCCTTCGCAGACCCCCGCTGGGGGCCCGCGACTTCGGCGGCGGTGTCGTGGACCCTCAGCGGGTCCCAGCAGTACGTTTTATCGGCGGAAATCCGCCAGCCAGGCCAAGGCGGGCGGCATGTGGCGGAGCACGGAGATGTGGCCGTCGTCCGGGAAAAGGCGCAATTCGGCGGGGTAGCGGCTGGAAATCCATTTCGAGTGCGCGGCCGGCAACACCCGGTCCCGTTCCCCGTGCAGGAACAGCGCGGGAACGGTGAGCGCGGCCAGGTCGAAGCCCCACGGGGAGACGTAGGCCAGGTCGTCGTCCACCAGGCCGCCGGGACCGCCGGCCAGGGCCGCGCCGACCACCTGGTCGAACCACGACCAGTCGCCGTCGAGCGCCGCCAGGTCGGCCTCGGTGAACTCGGGGTCGTACTCGACGCCCGACGCCTCGTAGGCCTCCTTCTCCGCCCGCCCGGCCGCCGCCGCGCGCAGCGACTCCACGCCCGACGCCGCCATCCCGGCGAACCAGTCCAGCCCGGCCGCGTCGAACGGGGCCATCCCGGCGGCGGCGACCACGGCGGACACCCGGTCCGGCAGCAGCGCGGCGCAGGCCAGCGCGTGCGGTGCGCCGCCGGAGTGGCCGACGACGGCGAAGCGGTCCAGGCCCAGGGCGTCGGCGACGGCCGCGACGTCCCGGGCGGCGGAGGCCAGGTCCCGGCCCGGCACGCGGGTGGAACCGCCGTAACCGGGCCGGTCGTAGGAAACCCAGCGCAGGCCCAGCCGCGCGGCGTCGGCGAACAGCGGTTCGGGCGGGGCGCCGGTGTTGGGGGTGCCGTGGTGCCAGAACACGGGGAACCCCTCGGTTCCCGTGTCGTAGGCGTGCAGCGTCCGTCCGTCCAGGGTCACGGTGAGCTCGGCCACGCGGCCGAGCCTAGTGCCGGGCGACCCGTGGGTGTCAGAAGTCGAACAAGGGACCGGTGTGCGCGTGCATGACGCAGGAGTTCTCGTAGGTGGCCGAGAACTGCTGCGACTTGCCGCGCCACCGACCGCTCACCCGCACCG
Organism: Saccharothrix variisporea; assembly: GCF_003634995.1. GTDB lineage: Bacteria > Actinomycetota > Actinomycetes > Mycobacteriales > Pseudonocardiaceae > Actinosynnema > Actinosynnema variisporeum. The sequence continues at coordinate 6,295,384 of NZ_RBXR01000001.1, forward strand.
TGACCGGGTCGTACTGCATGGTGCAGGCGATGCCCGGTTCGGGCTCCAGCGCGTTGAGGTCACCGTCCACATCGGACAGCAGCTTGCAGGCGGCCTCGGCGTCGGGGTGGCTGCCGCCGGCCGGGTCGCAGGTCAGGTTCGTCATCCGCACCTGGGCCACCGCGCGGGTGGTCGTGAAGTTGAGCGTGGTGTCCGGCGCCGTGACGGCGACCGGTACGAAGGCGGCCATGGCCGCAAGAACGGGGAGTGGTGCCATGCCACCACAGTGACGCGCCGGGCGGTGCCGCCTCCAGCCATCTCACTACATCGTGTGACGAACCGGTTTCAAACCGTCGATCGCCCGGCCGGGTCACACGAGGCCGCACGGGTCACACGAGGCCGGCCGGGTCACACGAGGCCGCGGCGGGCCGCGTTCATGCCGGCTTGGAAGCGGGTGCCGGCGTCGAGGGCGTCCAGCAGCGCGGCCATCCGCCGGGTCATCGTGCGCTGGGTCAGGCCGAGCGAGCGCATGACGGCGGCGTCCTTCATGCCGGCGGCCAGCAGTGCGAGCAGTTCGCGGTCCCGGTGGGTGCCGCGCAGCGCGGTGCCGATCGGCGCGGCCTTCTCCCACAGCAGGTCGAAGCACGCGACCAGCGCGTCCAGCAGCGGCGAGCGGTGCACCAGGATGCGCACCCCGGTCTCCGACGCCTCGAAGCTCAACGGGATCAGCGCCGTGCGCCGGTCGGCGATCATCATCTTCATCCGCACGTCCGGCAGCGCGCGGGCGTCCTCGCCGGCCTCGACGTACTCGGTGATCTCGGCCAGCCGGCCCGGGTCATCGAGCACCGGCAGGTGGTAGATCGTCCGGTAGGCCACCCCGCGGCGCAGCGCCTGCAGCTGCGCGGCGTTGTGCTCGGGCGCGCCGCCGAGGTAGGGCGGGCAGTCGATGAGCAGCACCTCGTCCCGCGCGCCGTGCTGGAGCTGCGCGATGTGGTGCCGCACGGCCGGGCCGCCCTCGATCAGCTCGACCAGGTCGCCGGGCTCGCCGCCGGGCGCCCGCTCGTACTCGGCCGCGAGCCGCCGGGTCGTCGTGCGCAGCCGGTCGAGCTCCTGCGCGCGGCGCACGGCCAGGGCGTCCAGCGCGACCTGCGGCGGCGCGGCCACGTACCGGGCGGGGCGGCCGGCGAGCTTGGTGACCAGTCCGGCCGCGCCCAGGTTCGCCAGGACCCGGGTCACCCGGGCCGGGGTCAGCCCGACGTCGGCGGCGAGGTGGGCGGCGTCGGTCCGGGGGCGGTGCAGCAGCCGCAGGTAGACCGCGCCCTCGGCGCGGCCGAGGCCGACCGGTTCGAGGAAACCCGCGTCCACGTCGTCCACGCTCCGGAGTGTGCCGGCCAGTTCTGGCCAGTGGCCAGTGCTGCCCTTTTGGGGCGTGGGGACGACGGCTAGCTTCGACGGTTCGGACAACCAACGGTGAAAAGACGTTGACCATGAACCGAGAAGTGCGACACCTGCTGCGCACCGGCCCGTTCGAGGTGGCGCTGGACGCGGCCATCGAAGCGTCCGGCCTCACGCTCGACCGGTTGTGCCGCCGCTTGAACGACAGCGGCGTGACGGTCAGCCGGACCTCCCTCTCCTACTGGCGCAACGGACGCAGCCGCCCCGAGCGCGCCCAGTCGATGGCCGCGCTCAGCCGGCTGGAACAGGTCCTGGGCCTGCCGCCGTCGTCGCTGGTCGCGCTGCTGGGCGCGCGCCGGCCGCGCGGACGCCGACCGGGCCGCCCGCCGGGCACGCTGTCGCGCCGCGAGCTGTGGCCGTCGTGCGGGCCGATCCTGGCCGGGCTGGACGCCTCGGCCGACCCGCGGGTCGACTTCCTCAGCGTCAACGACACCCTCTTCCTGGACGAGCACACCGGCGAACGCCGGCAGCGGACCCGGCTGGTGCTGCGCGCCGCCTCCGACCGCGTCGACCGCTACCTGGCGTGCAGCGAGGTCGACGACCCCGCGTTCGCGCCGCCGGACCTGGTCGGCGTCGCCCACGCCCGCCGGGGCCGGGTCCGCCGGGACGCCGCCAGCCGGTCGCTGGTCGCCGAGTTCCTGTTCGACCGACCGCTGGACCGCGGCGAGCACACCGTCGTGGAGTACGAGGTGCGCCTGCCGGACGGCCTGCCGCTGGACCACTACTACCGCCGGTTCTCGCGCCCGGTGGGGCTCTACACGGTGCAGCTGCGGTTCGCGGGCACGCCGCCGGGGCGGGTGCGCCGGTACGAACGGGCCGGGCTGCGCGGTCCCGAGCGGCACGTGGAGGAGCTGTGGCTGGGCGCGGCCGGCACCACCGCGCTCGTCGCCCCCTCGGTGCGGCCGGGCACGGTCGGGGTGCGCTGGGAGTGGTGAACTCGTCGGAAAACTGTTCCGCCACAACCGTTGTGACCAGCGGTTTCCGGCGTGGCGATGCCGGTGGACCGACCGGTAACACAACCCTTCAGGTGTCGATCGCCCGCGACTAACTTCCGCCTTCCCTGCTCCGGGTCGAGGTCCGGAGTCCGAGAAGGAGTCGATCAATGCCCTGCACATCCCGAACCCTGCTGGCGGCGATCACCGCGCTGGCACTCGCGGCACTGGCACCGCCGGCGCACGCGGCCGAGCCGGAGGGCGACGTGCGCGTCGCGGCCAAGGACCCCGTGCCCGGCGTGTACATCGTCAAGCTCAAGGACGGCGTCCGCGCGGCCGGTGGCGCGAGCGACCTGACCGCCCGCTACGGCGGCACGGCCACGCACGTGCTGGAGAAGGTCATGCGCGGCTTCGTCGTGGAGGACCTGCCCGAGCGGCAGGCCCGGAGGCTGGCCGCCCACCCGTCGGTCGAGTCGGTGGTCCAGTCCGGCACCGCCCGCGCCGCCGACGTCCAGGACAACCCCGCCAACTGGGGCCTGGACCGGGTCGACCAGCGCGACCTGCCGCTGGACAGGAAGTACACCTACCCGTCCAACGCGGGCTCCGGCGTCAACGTGTACGTCGTGGACACCGGCATCCGGTACTCCCACCAGGAGTTCGAGGGCCGCGCCAAGTACGCCGCCGACTTCGTCGTCCCGCCGAACAACGGCGACGACTGCGACTCCGCCAAGCAGGGCCACGGCACCCACGTGGCCGGCATCGCGGGCGGCCGGACCCGGGGCGTGGCCAAGAAGGCGACGCTGTGGTCGGTGCGCATCCTCAACTGCCAGTCCAGCGGCAAGGACAGCGACATCGTCGTGGCGGCGGAGTGGATCGCCAAGAACGCGGTCAAGCCGGCCGTGGTCAACATGAGCGTCTACGCCGACGACCCCACGGTCGGGGTGGACGCCATCAAGGGCGCGATCGCGTCCGGCGTGCAGTGGTCGCTGATCACCGGCAACAACGGCGGCAACGCGTGCGACTACGGCCCGGGCAGCCGCGTCGAGACCGGCGTGCGGGTCGCCAACGCGACCAGCTCCGACTCGCGCGCCGGGGACTCCAACGACGGCCCGTGCACCGACCTGTTCGCACCGGGCTCGAACATCGACTCGTCGGTCAACACCTCCGACACCGCCTACGGCCAGAAGTCGGGCACGTCGATGGCCGCGCCGCACGTGGCGGGCGCGATGGCGCTGCGGTTGGGCGAGCAGCCCTCGTCCTCACCCGCCGACCTGAAGAAGTGGGTCGTCGACAACGCCACCACCGGCAAGATGACCGGCATCCGCACCGGGACCCCGAACCGGCTGCTGCACGTCCCCGTGGCGCAGCAGCCCGTCAACGACTTCTCCATCGCGGCCACGCCGTCGTCGGTGAGCGTGGACCCGGGCGCGGCGGTGAGCGCCACCATCGGCACGACCGTCACCCGCGGGTCGGCGCAGACCGTGGCCCTGTCCGCGAGCGGCCTGCCGGCGGGGGTGACGGCCGCGTTCGAACCGTCGTCGGTGACGGCCGGGAACTCGGCCAAGCTGACGCTGTCCGCGGCGGCGAGCGCGAGTCCGGGGAACTACCGGGTGACGGTGACCGGCAAGGGCACCGACGCCACCCGCACCACGGAGGTGGCGCTGACGGTCAACGGTGAGGTGCCGAACGACTTCACGTTGAGCGCCACCCCGTCGAGCGGTTCGGTGGCGGCGGGGTCGTCGGTGTCGACGACGATCGGCGCGTCGGCCGTGACCGGGCAGATCGGGTCGGCGGTGATCGGCGGTCAGCAGACCACGGTCGCCAAGTACCCGTTCATCATCTCCCAGCACCGGACGGGCGGTGTGCGGCCGGCCGAGCAGTCGTGCACGGGCTCGGTGGTGGCCAAGCGGGCGGTGCTGATCGCCGCGCACTGCAAGTTCGCGCAGGGCGACCCGAAGTACCTGGTGTACGGCCGTGACGACCTCACGGACACCAGCACCGGCACGCGCATCGAGATCGAGGAGTACCGCGCCCACCCGAGCTACAACCCCAACGACGGGTGGCGCACCGGGTTCGACGTGGCGGTGATCTTCACCAAGACCGACATCCCGACGCCCGCCGGCATGACCTACCCGGCCATCGCCCGGTCGAGTGACACGTTGCCGTTGGGCACCAGGGGTACCGCGATCGGGTACGGCAAGACCGACTCCCAGGACGCGCAACGCAACAGCAAGCTGTGGGAGACGGTGCTGCCCACGGTGGACGACCAGAACTGCCGCAACATCAACTCGCAGTTCGACGCGCGGTACATGTTCTGCGACGGGTACGGCGACGGCAGCACCGGGCTGTGCCAGGGCGATTCGGGGGGGCCGTACTACTACAACGGCAAGATCTGGGGCGTGTTCTCGTGGCTGCGGACGGACTGCGCGTCCTACAACGCCCACGGGAAGCTGTGGGGCGTCATGGGCGACTGGGCTGCCGAGCAGGTCGGCGGAACCCCGCCGTCCGGTGACATCGCCTTGTCGGCCGGCGGGTTGCCGTCGGGTGCCACGGCCTCGTTCAGCCCGACCTCGATCGGCGTGGGCGGCAGCTCGACCCTGACGATCCGCACGTCCGCGACCACCCCGACCGGTGATCACCGGATCGTGGTGAGCGGGACGCGGGATGGGGTGACGCGGCAGACCACGTACACGCTGACCGTCACCGGTGGCGGTACGACGAGGTTGTCGCTGGCCGATCCCGGGACGCAGACCAGCGTCAAGGGGAAGCCTGTGAGCCTCCAGATGGTCGCCTCCGGCGGCACGGGTGGCTACCGGTTCACGGCGTCCGGTCTGCCGGCCGGGCTGTCGATCAACGCGTCGACCGGGTTGATCAGCGGGACGCCGACGACGTGGGCGAACTACCACCCGACGGTGACGGTGACGGACAGCTCGGGCGCGAGCGCCCCAGTGTCGTTCTACTGGTTCATCTTCCCGCAGTAATTGCATGATGGCGTGCCCGGGGCTGGTTCCCGGGCACGCCGCAGCGCTGTGAGCTAGCTCACTTTCCGCTCGTCGTCGCGCAGGGCCAGGGTGGGTGGATGGGGTCCTCCGGGGTGCGCAGGGTCGCGCTGGCCAGTTCCGCGGGCAATGCGGTGGAGTTGTACGACTTCCTGCTCTACGGCACGGCGACCGCGTTGGTGTTCGACAAGTTGTTCTTCCCGTCCTTCGACCCGCGCATAGCCACGTTGTTGGCGTTCGCGACCTTCGGGGCGGGCTTTCTCGCTCGGCCGCTCGGTGGCGTGGTCATCGGGCACTTCGGGGATCGGATCGGGCGGCGGAGCATGCTCGTGCTCACGCTCACCGCCACCGGTGTGTGCACGGCCCTGATCGGGGTGTTGCCCACCTACAACTCCATCGGCATCGCCGCCCCGATCCTGCTCGTGGCACTCCGCGTGGTCCAGGGGTTCTTCCTCGGGGGCGAGCAAGGTGGGGCCACGTTGATGGCGGTCGAGCACGCGCCGCCGGGGCGCAGTGCCTGGTACGGCAGTTGGACGTTCCTCGGCTCGCCGGTCGGGCTGCTGCTCGCCAACGGTGCGATGGCGTTGGCGACCGCCGTCTCCGGGGACGCCTTCCTGGACTGGGGTTGGCGGATCCCGTTCCTGTTCAGCCTGGTGCTGGTCGGGGTCGGGCTGTACGTGCGGCTGTCCGTCGAGGAGAGCCCCGAGTTCCGGTCGGTACAACGGGAAACCGTGCGGGTGCCGGTGGTCGAGGTGGTGCGGCGGTCGTGGCGGAAGGTGTTGCTCGGGGCCGGGGTGAACCTCGGGTTCAACATGTTCATCTTCGTGCTCGCCACTTTTGTCGTGTCGTACGGGACTCGGCAGCTCCAGATCCCCCGGTCGGTGTTGCTCAACGCGAGCCTGGTCGGCGCGGCGGCGCAGGCGGTCGCGTTGTTGGGGTTCGCGTGGTTGTCGGACCGGGTCGGGCGGTTGCCGGTGATGTTGGGCGGGGCGGCGTTCCTCGGGGTGTTCGCCTTGCCGTTGTTCTGGTTGCTGGAGACGCGGTCGCCGACGTTGGTGTTGGTCGCGCTGGTGCTCGGGTTCGCGGGGTCGGCGGCGTTGTTCGGGCCGATGCCCGCCTACTACGCGGAGCTCTTCGGCACGCGGGTGCGCTACAGCGGTGTGTCGTTGAGCTACCAGTTGGGCGCGGTGCTCGGTGGTGGGCTTTCGCCGCTGGTGGCGACGTGGCTGTTGGGTGTCACGCCGACGCACGACTCGTGGCCGGTTTCGCTGTACCTGATCGCGGGTGCGTTGGTGAGCGCGCTGTGCTTGTTGGCGATCGGCGAAACCTTGCGCACTAAGGCAAAGCGATGACGGTGTCGGTGCGCGCGGACTCGAAGGCAGCCTCCACGACCTCCAGCCCGGTTACCGCGTCCGATGGCGGTACCGGGACGGCGCCGGCGGCGATCCCGGCGTAGAAGTCCTGGTACGCACCGCGTTCGGTCTCGACGGGACGGCCGGACAGCGTCCCCCACGCCTCCTCCGGGTCGGCGCCCCACCCCGTGCCGCCGGGAATCGCACCGGCCTTGAGGAGGTCTTCCTGGGGGTCCATGCCGTGCTTGACGTACGCCGCGGAGGAGCCGAGCACCCGGAAGCGTGGCCCCAGGTCGGCGGCCAGTGCGGACGCCCACAGGTGCGACACCGTGCCGTCGTCGTGGGTCAGTGCGAGGAAGGCGTCATCGTGGGCCTGGGCGTCGGGGCGAAGCGTGCGCACCTCCGCGTACACGGACGTGGGCCGGCCGAACAGTGCCACCGCCTGGTCCACCAGGTGCGTGCCCAGGTCGTAGACGATGCTGCCGAGGTCGGCCGGGTCGCCGGACTCCTTCCACGACTCCTTGACCTCCGGCCGCCACCGCTCGAACCGCGACTCGAACCGGTGCACCCGGCCCAGCGCACCCTCGCGCACCAAACGGGTGACGGTCCGGAAGTCGCCGTCCCACCGGCGGTTGTGGAAGGGCACGAGCCGCCGGCCCCGCGCCTCCGCCAGGGTCACCAGCTCGCGCGCCTCGGCGGCCGACCCGGCGAACGGCTTGTCCACCACGACGTCCACACCGCGTTCCAGCGCGGCGCGGGCGTGGGCGGCGTGGTGGCGGTTGGGGGTGGTCACGACGACGAGGTCGAGGTCCCGGTGCCACAGCTCGTCGATCGACGCGACCACCTCGACGTCCGGGTACCGCTCCCGCACCTGCCGCTGCCGGTCGGGGTTGCCCGTGACGACGGCCGCGAACGTCAGACCCGGCGTGGTGGCGAGGAACGGGGCGTGGAACGCGGCTCCGCCGAGCCCGTAGCCGATGAGTGCGGTGCGCATGGCACCCAACCCTAGGCTTCCCACGACGTGGACGCCCTGTCGCGGCCCGTCACCCAGCGCTACCTTCGGTGCCATGAGCCCGCTCGTGACCCGTCGGCACGTGGACTACGTGCGCGTCACCAGCATGGCCTGTCGTCTGGGCTGATCGACCTCGCACCGCACCGCGCCCTTCTTCGGCGTGCCCGAAAACCCCCTCGGCAGGAGCCCAACCATGTCCTGGTCGTTCGAAACCAAGCAGGTCCACTCCGGAGCGTCGCCCGACCCCGCCACCGGCGCCCGTGCGACACCGATCTACCAGACCACCTCCTACGTCTTCCGCGACACCGCGCACGGCGCGGCGCTGTTCAGCCTGGCCGAGCCGGGCCACATCTACACCCGCATCAACAACCCCACCCAGGACGTGCTGGAACAGCGGATCGCCGCGCTGGAGGGCGGGGTGGCGGCGGTGGCGTTCGCGTCCGGCCAGGCCGCCGAGACCGCCGCGATCCTCAACCTGGCCCGCGCCGGCGACCACCTGGTGTCCAGCGCTTCCCTGTACGGCGGCACCTACAACCTGTTCCACTACACGCTGCCCAAGCTGGGCATCGAGGTGTCCTTTGTGGACGACCCGGACGACCTCGACGCGTGGCGCGCGGCCGTGCGGCCCAACACCAAGTTGTTCTTCGCGGAGTCCCTGGCCAACCCGCGCAGCAACGTGCTGGACATCGAGGCGTTGGCGGAGGTCGCCCACGAGGCCGGGGTGCCGTTGGTCGTGGACAACACCGTGCCGACGCCGTACCTGCTCCGGCCGCTGGAGCACGGTGCGGACATCGTCGTGCACTCGGCCACGAAGTTCCTCGGGGGCCACGGCACCGCGGTCGCGGGCCTGGTCGTCGACGGCGGGACGTTCGACTTCGGGAACGCCGAGAAGTTCCCGGACTTCAACGAACCCGACCCCAGCTACCACGGGCTGCGGTACTGGCCCGTGCTGGGTCATGGGGCGTTCGCCGCGAAGCTGCGGGTGCAGGGCCTGCGGGACACCGGCGCGGCGATCGCCCCGTTGACCAGTTTCCTGATCCTGCAAGGGATCGAGACGTTGTCGCTGCGCCTCGAGCGGCACGTCGCCAACGCGCGGGCGCTGGCCGAGTGGCTGGAGTCGCGCGACGAGGTGGAGAAGGTGCACTACGCCGGGTTGCCGTCGTCGCCCTGGTACTCGTTGGCGCAGAAGTACCTGCCACGCGGCACGGGTGCCGTGGTGTCGTTCGAGCTGCGCGGCGGGGTCGAGGCGGGCAAGGCGTTCGTGGACGGGGTCGAGCTGTTCAGCCAGTTGGCGAACATCGGCGACGTGCGCAGCTTGATCATCCACCCGGCCAGCACCACGCACAGCCAGCTCACACCCGACGAGCAGGCGATCACCGGCGTGACGCCGGGTTTGGTGCGGCTCTCGGTGGGCATCGAGGGCGTGGAGGACCTCAAGGCGGACCTGGAGGCGGGTTTCCGCGCCGCCAAGTCCGTGCAGTGAGGATCGGGTCCACTGTCGGGGAGACCCCTCCCGCTGCCGGCGGGTGGCGGGAGGGGGACCCGAACGGGCGACGGCTGTGGTTCACCGGCGAACTGCCGGGGTTGCCGCTGCGGATCGCCTACGAGACGTGGGGGACGTTGAACGCCGCCCGCTCCAACGCCGTGCTCGTGCTGCACGCGCTGACCGGGGACAGCCACGTCGCCGGTCCGGCCGGTCCCGGGCACCCGACGCCGGGGTGGTGGGACGGCCTGGTCGGTCCCGGCCGGGCGCTGGACCCGGCGGAGTGGTTCGTCGTGGCGCCGAACGTGCTGGGCGGCTGCCAGGGGACCACCGGACCGTCGTCGACCGCTCCCGACGGCCGGCCGTGGGGCAGGCGGTTCCCGGCGGTGACCGTGCGCGACCAGGTGGCCGCCGAGGTGCTGTTGGCGGATTTCCTGGGCATCTCGGCGTGGGCGGCGGTGCTGGGTGGCTCGATGGGCGGCATGCGAGCTCTCGAATGGGCGGTTTCCGTACCTGATCGAGTGCAGTCTTTGTTGGTGCTGGCCGCGCCCGCGGCCTCGACGGCCGAACACATCGCGTTGGCCTCGGCCCAGTTGCACGCCATCGCCCTGGACCCGGTGCGCGGCATGGGCGTGGCCCGGCGGATCGCCCACCTGAGCTACCGGACGGAGCCCGAGCTGGCGGCGCGGTTCGGGCGGCGGGTGCAGGAGGACGGCCGGTACGCCGTGGAGTCGTACCTGGACCACCACGCCGACAAGCTGGTCCGCCGCTTCGACCCGGACAGCTACGCCGTGCTGACCAGGGCCATGAACGGCCACGACGTCGGCGCCGGCCGGGGTGGCGTGCGCGCGGCCCTGTCCCGGGTGACCGCCCGGACCGTCGTGGCCGGCATCGACTCCGACCGCCTGTACCCGCTCGCGCAGCAGGAGGAGATCGCGGCGGGGATCGCGGGGGCGGAGTTCCGGGTGGTCACGTCCCCGTACGGGCACGACGCGTTCCTGATCGAGGTGGACCAGGTCGGGGCGCTGGTGGGCGAACTGCTCAAGGACGGCTGAAGGGGCGCGGACGGTCCCGCGCCCCCTCGGTGCCGGTCAGAAGCCGGCGGTGATGCGGGTGAACTCCCAGTCCGGCTGGGCGATGCCGGAGCAGTTGGAGGACACCTGGCCGTCGCAGCCGCCCCGGTCGCGGTTGACCGCCCAGAACGCGAAGCGGCCCAGGCCGTTGGACTTGGCCCAGTCGCGCAGGGCGGTCCAGGTGGCCGTGGTGGTGACCTCGCGCTGGTCGGACAGGCCGTTCATGCCGGAGATGCCGGTGTGGCTGAACGCGACCGCGTCGGACCACCCGAAGGTGGCCTTCAGCTTGTCCTTCAGGCCCACGGTGGCGTTGATCGTGTCGGTCCGGATGTCCGAGCTGCCGAAGTCGAACGGCATGATCGTGAAGATGTCGACGTTCGCGCCCAGCGCCGCCGACCGCTCGATGAGCCGGTTGCCCCACGAGTTCGGGCCGGTCTTGGTGGTGCCGAAGGTGACGATCGTCTGGATGCCCGGGTTGTTCTGCTTGACGATCTTGAGCGCTTCGAGGATGCGGTCCTGGACGGTCGCGTTCTCGAACTCGTCGGTGTTCTCGATGTCGATGTCGATCGCCTTCAGGCCGTAGGCGTCGATCACCTTCTGGTACGCACCCGCAAGCGCTTGCGGGGTGGTGCAGTTCGGGCCGAGCTTGTTGCCGCTCCACCCGCCGAACGACGGGACCACGTCACCGCCGGCCGCCCGGATCTGCGAGATCGCGGTGGCGTCGACGCCGCCGGTGAGCGGGCGGTTGCCGTCCCAGGCGGGGTTGCAGCCGCCGGAGGACAGCACGAAGGCCATCGTGAACCACTTGACGCCGGTCGTGCTCATGATCGTCTGCGGTGCCGGCGGGTTGCCCCAGCCCAGGAACAGGTAGGGCGCGCCCCGACCGCCGGTCGGCGCGGGGCCGTTCGGGGTCGTGGCGGAGACCTGGTTGGAGGCGGCGGACGCGTTGCCGGCGGCGTCGCGGGCCTTGACGGTGAACTGGTAGGTGGTGTTCGGGGACAGGCCGGACACGGTCGCGGTGGTGCCGGTGACCGTGGTGACCGAGGTGCCCCGGTACACGTCGTACGCGGTGACGCCCACGTTGTCGGTGGAGGCGTTCCAGGCCAGCGACACCGAGGTGCTGGTGGTGCCGGTGACGCGGAGGTTGGTCGGCGCGGACGGCGCGGTCGTGTCGCCGCCACCGCCGCCGGTGCAGGGGGCGCCGTTGACGGTGCAGTTCAGCGGTGACCCGGAGCCGGAGCCGACGAAGCCGAAGCTGGTCGAGGCGCCGACGCCGACGTTGCCGTTGTACTCGCGGTTGGTGGCGACGTAGTGGTCGCCGGTGCGGGTGACCAGCGCGTCCCAGTAGGAGCCGAGGGACGTGCCGGACGGGAGGTCGAACTCGACCTTCCAGGAGGTGATGGCACTCGGGCCGCCGTTGCTGATGGTGAACTTGCCCTCGAAGCCGCTGCCCCAGTCCTGGGTCTTGGCGAAGGTGGCCGTGACGCCGGGGGCGGCCGAGGCCGTCGGCCCGACGAGGGCGAGGGAGGAGATGGCGAGGGCGCCGGCTGCGAGTAGGGCACCCGTTCTGGTCTTCATGAGGAACTCCTCGGCGGATCGGCAGGGTAATCGCGCCCACCGGGGAGACTGGTCTAGACCATGGAGATTGTCAATGGTCCTTCCTTGACCGGTCTGGGCGGGTCCGGGCGAGGTGGTCCTGGAGCGCCGCGTGCCGGAACTGGTACACGGCACCCGAGCGGCGCAGCACGCCGAGCCGGTGGGCGTCGTCGAGGAAACCCAGCAGGCGCACGGGAACCCGCCGCCGGACGCTCAACACCGCCACGGCCACGAGGTACCGCCCGCTCGCCTGGTGGAGCCCGACACCCAGCGCGATCGCCACCGCCACGAGGACGCCGACGGCCACGGCGGCGACCGGGTCCGCCCCGCCGGTGAGCGCGTCGGGAACCCCGAAGGCGATGCCCAGCGCGACCCCGCCGACGACGGCCTTGAGGAGCACCAGTCGCAGGTCGCGGCGGAACGTGAGCACCGGGTCGCGCGGCCGGTCGTCGGTGACGGGCGTTTCGGCCCAGTCGACCAGCCCGGCCGCGAGCCACCCGGCGAGGCCGAACGTCAGGCCGACCACCGGCGCGGTCACCAGGCGGCTCGGCCGGTCACCGCCGGTCCCGATGACCCAACACGAGCGCGAGAACGTGCTACACCGCCGGCCCCCGCGCGACTCCCACGACGAGTCCGAACTCCGACCCCGACGACCACGCCGCCGACGACCCCGTCCGACCACCCGAACTTCAGCCCGTCGTGCACCCCGGTCGCCACGCCCATCCCGACCGCGGCGACCACTCCGGCGATCACCGCGACCGGACGCGGCGCCGCGCGGTGCAGGTGCCACCAGGCGAGGTCCCGGCTGCCCGAGCGGTCCAGGTGGTGTGCCAGGAACGCCAGTCGGCGCGTGGCGTCGAGCGGTGGCCACGGGCGCCGCGGGCGGAAGGGGTGCCGGCGGTCCGGCGGGTTCGACCGGACGAGGGCACCGACCACGTGGTCCAGGAGGTGCTCGAGCACGGCGTCACCGGTCGGGAACCGGCTCCGGTCGCACAGCCCGGCGGGGTCGGCGTGCGGTTCGACGTACACCTTGCGCAGCAGCCACAGGGCCAAGGGCGTGGACAGCGCCCGCGCGACCGGACCGCCCGGGTCACCGGTGAGCTCGTCGAGCAGCACGGGCCAGCCGTCGCCCGGCCTCGGCGGCAGGCAGCGCGTCACGTACTCGGCGGCGTCGGCGGGCGTGAGCGGGCAGGACTCGATGACCGCGGCGCCGGCGAGCACGCCACCCGCGGCCACGGCCGCCCGGTACTCGTCGCTGCGGCAGGTGAGGACGACCGGGTCGGCGGCCACCTCGTTGAGCCGCCCGAGCACCCGCGACCGGACCGGAGCCGCCACCTCGTCGAGCCCGTCCAGGACCGGCAGGACCATCCGCCGCGCCACCAGGGCGGCGGGCGCGTCCGGACCGAACACGTCGGCGCGCAACGCGGGGTAGTCCTCGGCCAGCCGACGCGCCAACCACGCGCCCAGCGGCTCGGCGTCGGCGTCCCAGTCCGACAGCGGCACCAGGACCGGGACCGGGTCGTCGTCCTCGGCGTGCAGCAGCAGTTCGCGCACCAGCAGCAAGGTCATCGTGGTCTTGCCCGACCCGGCCGCACCGAGGACGACCAGCCGCCTGCGCGGCAGCGTCCGGAACCCGGCCGCCAGGTCCCCGACGCGGTCGGTCCGACCGGTGAACCGGAGCCGGCCCGCGGACCGGGGCATCGGGTCGCGGCCGAGGACGTGCCCGGGGTGGTCCATGACGTCGGCGTCGGCGAACCGCCACCGGACGGCGAGCGGCCCCGGGTCGTCCAGCCGCCGCAGCGCGATCTCCTCCCGCCACTGCGCGAGCACCTGGTCGGCCAGTTGACGGCGAGCGGCGGCCACCTGCTCGGGGGTGGAGACCGGCAGGGGCACGGCCGGCGCGCGGCGCGCCCACGCCACCACGCTCCACGCCAAAGGGGTCAGACCGACGATCAGCGCACCGACCCGGCCCGCCGACTCCAACCCGCCCGACGAACGGGCGGCGAGCGCCATCACGGTCGTCCCGACCACCAGCACGATCAGGGCGACCAGCCACCTCCGCCACCCGGCCACCCCTGCAGATGGTGGCACAGCGCCACCCCGGCGTCCGGGTGCGTCACTCGTCCAGTGCAGCCTCGATCCAGGACGCCACCGCCAGGTCCCGCACCTCGCACTCCAGCGCGAGCTTCACCGTCCACCGCAGCGCCTGCAGCACCACCGTCGCCAGCTCCTGCGGCTGACCGTTGGCCAGGGCGATCTCGATCTGCTCCGCCGCCGCCTCCTGGTCGCCGTGCACCTCGGCCAGCAGGGTCCGGATCGCCGTGCGCACCGGCGGGTCGGCGTCGTCGATCGGGACCTCCTGGCCGTCCTCGTCGAAGACCTGCATCTTGACCGGGGTCGCGCCGCCCGAGCCGAGGGCCGCCACCATGTCGCTGCACTCCGAGAACAGCAGCAGCACCAGCTCGCGGATCTCCTCGTTGCCCTCCGGGGAGCCGCTGAGGTAGCCGGTGACGAGGTCGACCGCGACAGCGTCCTCACCGACCTTGGCGGCGGCCAAGGCCTGGCCGGCGACGGCGGTGAGCCGTGCCCAGCGGTCCGGGTCCTGCTGCGGGTGCATTCAGCCATCTTCCAACACGGAGTAGGGGTGCACAGCTCTGTCGTATTGCCTACCCGGTGGTGATCGGGTGCCGCAACGGCTTGCCGTGCCGGCCTCGGGGTGCTACCCGGGTATGACACACCCCGGTGTCATGTGCCGCCGGTCGAGAGGCACCTAGCATCGCCACCGTGATCCGCACCTTCCTGCGGGTAGTGCTGCTGCCCGACCGCACGCGGGTCTTCGGCGACTCCCGCTTCCGGCCCTTCGTCCAGGCCGCGCTGCTGGGCTACGGGCTCGTGCTGGCCATCGGGATCTCTTCGGGCTACGTGCAACGCGAGTCGCCCGACGGCTGGTGGCCGCTGCTGTTCGGGATCGTCCTGGGCACGTTCGCGCTCGTGCCGTACACCCCGCTCGGCGCCTGGCGGCTGGCGACGGCGGGTCTGTTCGCCATGCGGCTGCTGTTCACCCAGGAGCCGGCGATCCTCGGTGACTGGCAGTGGTGCTGGTACCTCCCGGTCCTGGTGGCGGTCGGTCTGCTGTACGGCGGACGGGTCGTGTTCGTGGTCGCGGTGATTACCACGGGTGCTGTGTACCTCGTGGGCGCGATGGGAAACCTCGACTACTTCCCACCCACCCTGCTGTTCCTGAACCTGTTCCTGCTGGTCGCCTACGCCTTCGGCGCGCGCGGCCGGGCCGAGCAGCGGTTCCACGAAGAGCGGGACGCCAAGGCCGCCCTGGTCGAGCGCGCCCGCATCGCGCGCGAGATGCACGACGTGGTCGCGCACCACATGTCGATGGTCGCGGTCCGCTGCGAGACCGCGCCCTACCGGATCGCCGGCCTGCCCGAGGCGGGGCTCAAGGAGTTCGCCGAGCTGGGTGACGCCGCCCGCGCGGCCATCGCGGACATGCAGGGCCTGCTGGGCGTGCTGCGCTCGGCCGACCAGCAGCCCGACCACGCGCCCCAGCCCGGCCTCGCCGACATCACCGCGCTGGCCCCGCAGGCGTCCGTCACCGGCGCCGACGTCCCGCCCGCGGTCGGGCTGACCGCCTACCGGGTGGTCCAGGAGGCGCTGACCAACGCGAACCGCCACGCTCCGGGGTCGACCGTGTCCGTCGTGGTGTCGGTGGTGGACGGGGCGCTGGAGGTGTTCGTCCGCAACACCGCGGGCGGGCCGTCGCTGGGCGGGGGCGGTGGGCACGGGCTGGTCGGCATGCGGGAACGTGTGGCCGTGCACGGTGGCTCGGTGACCGCGGAGCCCACGCCGGACGGCGGGTTCGCGGTGCGGGCGCGGATTCCGTTGGGAGAGCGGTGATCAGGGTTCTGGTGGTGGACGACCAGGAGATGGTGCGGGATGGGTTCTCGGCGCTGCTGGACGCCCAACCCGACATCGAGGTGGTCGGGTCGGCGGGCGACGGCGCGGCGGGCGTGGCCGAGGTGCGCAGGCTCCAGCCCGACGTGGTGCTCATGGACATCCGGATGCCCGGCACGGACGGCCTCACCGCGACCCGCCTGCTGGCCGACGACCCGGTGAAGGTGCTCGTCCTGACCACCTTCGACCTCGACGACTACGTCTACGAGGCGCTGCGGGCGGGTGCCAGCGGGTTCCTGCTCAAGCACTCGCCGGCGCGCGAGCTGCTGGACGCCGTCCGGGTGGTGGCCCGCGGTGACGCCCTGCTCGCACCCTCGGTGACCAAGCGGCTGATCGAGGACTTCGTGAAGGCGCGGCTCGCCCGGCCGGTCAAGCCCGCCGCCCTGTCGGCGCTGACCGAGCGGGAGACCGAGGTGCTGCGCCTGGTCGCCACCGGCCTGTCCAACACCGAGATCGCCGCGCACCTGGTGCTCGCCGAGCAGACGGTGAAGACGCACGTCAGCCGCGTGCTGATGAAGCTTGGCCTGCGCGACCGGGCGCAGGCGGTGATCGCGGCCTACGAGTCCGGCCTGGTGGTACCGGGGTAGCACGCGGAGATCGCTACCGCGGGGTGACGATCGGGTCGGCGTCGTCCGGACAGCATTCCGGTCATGCCGAAGAAGATCGCCCTGCTGGCCGCGCTGCTGGTGCTGGCCACGCCCGGCGGCGACCCGCCCGTCCGGGAGCGGGTCGCCGTGTACGGGGACCTGGCGCACGCGCGGCACGTGGCGGTGGTCGTGCCGGGGTCCGATGTGGACGGTGACCGGTTCGACGCCACGGTGGGCCGGATGGCCCGCGCGCTGCACGCCGAGGTCGGGCGGGACGACGTCGCGGTGGTCGCGTGGCTGGGCTACCGGACGCCTTCGGGACTGGGGGTGGACGCGGCGTCCGGCCGGCTCGCCCGTGCGGGCGCCGCGTCCTTGTCCCGGTACGTCTCCGGTCTGCCGGGCCGCGTGCACCTGGTGTGCCACAGCTACGGCTCGGTGGTGTGCGCGCTGTCCGGGGTCCGCGTGGACGACATGGTCTTCCTCGGCAGCCCCGGCGTCCGGGTGCGCTCGGCCGCCGAACTGGGCGGACGGGTGTGGGCCGCCCGGGGCGCGGACGACTGGACGCGGTGGGTGCCCAAGATCCGCTTCGCCGACCTCGGCCACGGCACCGACCCAGTGGACCCGGACTTCGGCGCCGAGGTCTTCGACACCGGGGACGCGCGCAAGCACGACGAGTACTTCAAGCCCGGCACGGCGTCGCTGCACGCCTTGGGCCGGATCGCGGTGGGGGAGCGGCCATGAGGACACGGGACCCGATGATCGACTCGGTGCGGGCGCTGGCCATCGCGGGGGTCGTCGTGGGGCACTGGCTGGTGACGTCCGTCGTGCTGGTGGACGGCGCGCTGGTCGTGGACAGCCCGTTGCGGTGGTTGCCGGAGCTGTCCTGGGTGAGCTGGATCTTCCAGACGCTGGGCCTGTTCTTCTTCACCGGCGGGTTCGCGGCGGCGGGCTCCCGCACGCCGTGGACGCGCAAGGCCCGGCTGTTGGTGGTACCGGTCCTGGTGCTGGTCGGGGGGTGGGCAGCGGTCCTCTTTGGACTGTCGATGCGCGGGTTGCCCCAGCAGACCGTGCTGACCATCGGGTATCTGGTGGTGACCCCGCTGTGGTTCCTGGCGATCTACGTGGTGTTGCTGGCCCTCACACCGTGGATGCGGAGGCTGGGTTGGTGGGGAGTGGCGGTCCCGGCCGCGCTGGCGGTGGTGGACCTCGGCTGGGTCAACGCCCTGGCCGTGTGGTGGGTGCCGTGGCAGATCGGCGTCCTGGTGGCCGAGCACGGGCAGCGGCGTTCGTGGGGTGCGGCGCTGCTCGTGACCGGCGTGGTCGGGATGGTCGTGGCGGTCCACGCGGGCTACCCGGCGAGCGCGGTGGGGGTGCCGGGCGCGGAGCGGTCCAACCTGTTCCCGCCCTCGCCGGTCGCGTTGGCGCTCGCGGTCGCCCAGATCGGCCTGGTGCTCCTGCTGCGGCCGAGGTTCCGGTCGAAGTGGCTCAACGCCCGCGCGTTGCCGATCTTCCTGACCCACCAGAGCGCGTTGCTCGCCGTGACCCTGGTCGGGGCCGCGTTCGGGCCGTTGCGGGGGCTGCTGACGCTGCCGTCCGACGCGCTATGGGTGCTGGAGCGCCTCACGTGGCTGCCGCTGTTCTGGGGCGTGACCCTGGTCCTGCTTCGGTATCGCCGCCAGCAGCGCGACGGCGATCACGGTGCCGTGCAGGGCGACCATCGCCTCCGTGGGCTCCAGGACCAGCAGCGGCGGGACGCAGGCCAGCGCGGTCAGCAGCCAAGGCCTGCGGCCGTGGCAGGTGCCGGCGCGGGCGGTGTGCAGGAGGTACCAGCCGAGCAGCAGGTGGATCAGGTTCTGCAACGGGTCGACCCGCAGCACCACCAGCGTCCCGGCCTCGCCCGCGAAGCCGGTGACCACGAACCCGAGGACGCCCAGGACGCCGAACCCGACGCCGAGCGTCACGGCGAGCCGGGCGCGGTGGGTCTCCCTGGTGTGGCAGGCGATCTCGGCGGCGGCCCGCTCGAACCGGTGGAACAGCAGCAGGACGGGCAGGAGGAGCAGCACCAGCACGGTCAGCCACCGCGGGACCGCCGCCGGGGCGTCCAGCAGGCCCAGCAGGGCGACGACGGCGGCCAGCGCCGTGAGGTAGCCCAGGTAGACCGTCATCGGGGCGCGGCGCGCGTAGTCCACCACGTGCCACGGGGCGCGGCCCGCGAGCCACGTTGACACCCGGTCGCGGGCGAGCAGCACGACCGCGATCTGGCCGAGGCCCAGCACCAGCAGGCACACCGTGGGCGGGCTGAGGTTCGAGGTCTGCTCGCCGGGGACGGCCATCATCGTGCGCGGGTAGCCGCCGAACGCGATCAACGCGAGCAGCGTGGGCACGGTGAGCAGCGCGCACGCCACCAGCACGCGCCGCGAGACCCGGCGCAGGCTTTCGTACTGGAAGCCGAGCTGTTGCAGGAACAGGGCGCCGAGCACGAGGTTCAGGTAACCGCCGGTGCGCCACTCGAACCCGACCCGCAGGGCGTCCGCCATGATCATCAGGGCCAGGAGGACGACCGGCGTGACCAGGCGCGCGTTGCGGTGCAGCCACGCCATGACCGGCGTCGCCGCCACCGTCACCAGGTAGAGGCCGAGGAACCACAGCGGGTGCGCGATGAGCCGGCCGAACACCTCGACCCGGTCCTTGGGCACGTCCAGCAGCTCCAGCGGGAGCGGCAGCACCAGCCACGCCAGCACGAACGCCAGCACCGGCCGCAACAGCCACGTGATCCGCCCCGCGAGGTACCGCCCGTACCCGCCGCCCTGGCGTTGGACGGCCAGCCACCCGGCGAGGTTGGCGTGCCCGCCCGCGAAGTAGAACAGCGGGATGGTCTGGAGGACCCACGTGAGCAGCCACAGCCAGTTCGCGCCGGCCCCGGCCCACTGGGTGACGGTCAGCAGCGACTGCCCGACGACGACCAGCCCCAGGCTGGCCAGCCGCAGGAACGTCGAGAACCGGTCCTCGACCACGGCCTCGGCCACCACCTCGGGCGCCGGCTCGCGCCGCCTGGCCAGTCGGGCGACCAGCAGGAACACCACGACCGCGCTGCCGAACCCCCACGCCAGCACCGGCTCGTGGCCGGGCGGACCCCACCGCTGCCGCCAGGAGTTGAACTCGAGCCCGGCCGCGTACAGGCCGGCGACGACGTGGCAGCGGGCGGCGTTGTCCCGGGGGTTCAGCTCGCACTGGGTGTGCATGTCGGCGGAGAGCCGGGCGTCCAGCGCCTTGCGCGCGTCGGGGCCCAGCGGCTGTCCTTTGTGCTCGGCGTACCGGAGCAGGTCGTACCCGAGGTCGTGGGCTTTGCAGGCCACGCCGAAGTCCCACTCGGTATCACCCGCGGGACCCGAACAACCACCCGTCGGGTCGACGGCCCGGGACGTCCCGTCCAACGCGGTCACCGACACGGGCGACCGCCCGGTCACCTCGTTGAAGTCGGCCGGGAACCCGCCCAGCGGCGAGACGCCACCGGGGGAGGTCATGGCTTGGACCGCCGTGGCGGCCGTGGCCACGTCCCCGACGAGCGGACGCCCGTCAGCGGCCCCGGCGGGCCGGGACGCCACCACGCCGCACACGAACACCGCCACCGCGATCAGCAGGAAGCGGGACCAAGCCGGCAGCCGGAGCAACCACCGCACCCCTGGCCACCCGTGGAGGTGGTTCACCTTGCCGTCGCCCATTGGCAGTGAAGGTTACGGATCGGCCAACGGTGATCGCCAACCGGTCGTCCCCCGGACGTGTCAGCCCGCGGCGGCGGTGAAGTCCCGGTGAGTCGGCGGCGCCACGGGCAGGTCGTGCGCGGCTGCCGGGCGCAGCCCGTCCAGGACCAGGTGCAGGTACCGCCGCCACAGGTCCGAGCGGCTCCCGGCGAGCGGTGCCGCGATCTGCGTGGCGGCGCTGAGCAGCAGCACCACGTCGTGCCCGGTCACGTCGGCGCGGACGGCACCGGAATCCCGCGCGCGGGCGGTCAGCGCTTCCGCCGCCCGCGCGAGTCGGTCACTGGCGGCCCGGACGGCGGGGTCGGTGCGCGAGGTCGCGGCGCCTGCCTCGCAGAAGGAGCGGTCCCGGACCTGGAGTTCGGCGGCGGCGGTCATGAACCGCACGAGCGCCTCCCACGGGTCGGCGTGGTGGAGCAGCGCTTCGCCGGTCGCGGCCAGCGCGCCGAGCTGCTCGCAGAAGATCGCCGCGACCAGCTCCTCCTTGCCGGCGAAGTGGTTGAAGACCGTGCCCTTGGCCACACCGGCGCGGGCGGCGATCCGCGCGATGGAGACGTCGAGCCCGTGTTCGGACAACTCCGCGGCGGCCGCCTCGATGAGCAGGGCGCGGTTCCTGGCGGCGTCGGCTCGGGGCACGGGCCCAGCCTAACCGAAGTTGACCGCACGGTCATGTTGCGGTTAGCGTCGCCAACATGACCGGGTGGTCAACTTGTTTCCGGGGAGGTCGGCATGAGAGCGGTGGTCGCACGGCGGTACGGTTCGCCGGAGGTGCTGACGGTGGAGGACGTCCCCGTGCCGGTGCCCGGCCCCTGTCAGGTCCAGGTCCGCGTCCGGGCCGCCGCGGTCAACCCCGCCGACCTGCGCACGCTCAGCGGGGTGCTGCGCGAGCTAACGCCGTTGACCTTCCCGCACGTGCCGGGCAGCGACTTCGCCGGCACGGTCACCGCGGTCGGCCCGGACGTCACCCGGTTCGCGGTCGGTGACGAGGTGTTCGGCGTCGGGCTGCCGCGTGCGACGGCGGCCATGGCCGCGATGCTGTCCACCCCGCCCTCCCTGACCACCGGCGCCATGGCGGAGTACGCGGTCTTCGAGGCCGACACCCCCGCCCTCGCCCGACGTCCGGTGGCCTTGGTCCCCGAGCACGCCGCCGGCCTGCCGATACCCGGGCTGACGGCGCTGGCCGTGCTGCGCGAGGGCGGGTTCGAGGCGGGGGAACGGGTCCTGGTGTCCGGAGCCGCCGGAGGGGTGGGCGGCGCGCTCGTCCCGCTGCTGGCCGCCGCCGGGGTGCACGTGATCGCCACGGCCCTCCCCGAGGACGACGACCACGTGCGCGGCCTGGGCGCGGCCGAACTGGTCGACTACCGGACCCTCGACACGGCCACCGAAACACTCCGGCGGCACCCGGACGGCGTCGATGCCGTGGTCAACCTGGCCCTGCCCGAACCAGAGCTGGGTCGGGTCGTCAAGCCAGGCGGGCGTCTGCTCAACGTCGCCTTCCCCAGCCCCGACCCCGCCGACTTCGCGCGCGCCGACCTGACCGTCCGCACGGTCTACGGCACCGCACGCCCGGGAGACCTCGACCTGTTGGCGGCACGGGCCGTCGCCGGCGGTCTGCCCGACACCACCGGCCGGCGGTACCCGTTGGAGGAAGCACCCCGGGCGTACTCCGACCTGGTGCACACCCACGTGCGCGGCAAGCTGGTCGTCCTCGTGGACCCGCGCTAGGCGACGGTCTCCGCGAGCACCCCGGCCGTGGTCAGCGACGCCAGCGCCATCCGGGTCAGCAGCGACGCCATCTGGTCCCGGTCCAGGTGCGCGCTGTGGGGCGTGGAGTTGATCAACCCGAACACCGCGTGCGCCGCCGCGCGGGCGGTCGGCTCGTCCACCGGCACCGTCTCCTGGAGGGTCGAGACCCACACCTCGACGTACCGCCGCTGCAACGCCCGCACCCGACGCCGGTCCGGGTCGGTCAGGTTGGCCAGGTTGCGCATCTGCACGGTGATCAGCGCCGGGTCGTCCAGGGCGAAGTCCACGTGCCAGCGCACGAGCGCGTGCAAGGCCGAAGCTGCGTCCGAAGCCTCCCGCACGCGAGCCAGGCCGCCCTCCAGCAGGCGCTCCGAGAT
Source organism: Saccharothrix variisporea (assembly GCF_003634995.1). Lineage (GTDB taxonomy): Bacteria > Actinomycetota > Actinomycetes > Mycobacteriales > Pseudonocardiaceae > Actinosynnema > Actinosynnema variisporeum. Next base: position 6,317,699 of record NZ_RBXR01000001.1, read on the forward strand.
GGACGTCAGCATCTCGCCGAGCATGGCGTCCTTGCTCTTGAAGTGCCGGTAGAGCGCCGGGCCGGAAATGCCCACGGCCGCGCCGATGTCGTCGATGCCCACGCCGTGGAAACCGTGTCGCGCGAACAGTTCCGCGGCGGCGTCCAGGATCTGCTCGCGGCGGGTTTGCTTCACTCCATCGGCGGGGGCCACGGACCCATCCTAAACAGCCAGGCCCCCGGGCGTAAACGAGCGTTAACCCGCCGGTCGTCGGAAGATCACCAACCGACCGAAGTTACTCGCTGTTAACTCTTGACCCACCCTTCTAATCCGGCGCTACCGCCTGGTAACTCTTGTTGTGCTCCGCATCACAACCCCCTGCGTTCCCCCTGCTCCGTGGAGGCCCCCGATGCGCTCCGTCAAAACCCTGCTCACCGCCGCCCTGGCCGCGGCGGCGGCGTTGTTCACGGCCATACCCGCGCAAGCGCAAGCCGTGAACTACGTCGCTCTCGGCGACTCCTACTCCTCGGGAACCGGCACCGGCTCGTACTACGGCGACAGCGGCAGCTGCAAGCGCAGCCCGTACGCCTACCCCGCCCTCTGGGCCGCCTCGCACGCGGTGTCGAGCTTCGCGTTCGTCGCCTGCTCGGGCGCGCGCACCGGCGACGTCCTCAACAACCAGATCGGCGCCCTGAACGCCTCGACCACCCTGGCCACCATCTCCATCGGCGGCAACGACGCGGGCTTCACCGACGTCATCACCACCTGCACCTTCGGCTCCGACTCCACCTGCATCAACCGGGTGAACCAGGCCAAGGCGTACGCCACCGGCACCCTCCCGGGCCTGCTGGACAACGTCTACGGCCAGATCCGCGCCCGCGCCCCGTACGCGCAGGTCGTCGTCCTGGGCTACCCGCGCCTCTACAAGGTCCCCGGCTCCTGCTCCGTGGGCCTGTCCGACACCAAGCGCTCGGCCATCAACTCGGCCGCCGACACCCTCGCGTCCGTCATCTCCGGCCGCGCCGCCGCCCGGTCGTTCACCTACCGCGACCTGCGCACGGCGTTCACCGGGCACGAGATCTGCTCCGCGGACTGGTGGCTGAACAGCCTCAGCTGGCCGGTCGAGGAGTCCTACCACCCCAACCGCAACGGCCAGCGCCTCGGCTACCTGCCGGAGCTCACCGCCGTCACCGGCTGAGCCCACTTCCCGGGCCCGCTTCCCGGGTCCACATGCTGGAGGGGGCCGTCCCGCCGGGGCGGCCCCCTTCGCTCGTCCGCAGTGGTGGACGGTCGGGTTAACAGGCGCTAACATTTCCTCAGGTTAACGACTGCTAACCGCGAGGAGCCCATGGACGCCCCCGTCCTGCGCAGCGCCGCCGACAAGTCGAGCGAAGCGTTCCGGCGCTACACCGACGAGCACACCGCCCTGGTCCACGACCTGCGCGCCAAGCTCGCCGACGCCGCCCGCGGCGGCCCGGAGAAGGCCCGGACCCGGCACGTCGAGCGCGGCAAGCTGCTGCCCCGCGACCGCGTGGACACCCTGCTCGACCCCGGCTCGCCGTTCCTGGAGCTGTCCCCGCTGGCCGCCGACGGCCTCTACGGCGGCGACGCCCCGGCGGCGGGCATCATCACCGGCGTCGGACGGGTGTCCGGCCGCGAGGTCGTGGTGGTCGCCAACGACGCCACCGTCAAGGGCGGCACGTACTACCCGATGACGGTCAAGAAGCACCTCCGGGCGCAGGAGGTGGCGCTGCAGAACCGCCTGCCCTGCGTCTACCTGGTCGACTCCGGCGGCGCGTTCCTGCCCCGCCAGGACGAGGTGTTCCCCGACCGCGAGCACTTCGGGCGGATCTTCTTCAACCAGGCCACCATGTCCAGCCAGGGCATCCCGCAGATCGCCGCCGTCCTCGGGTCGTGCACGGCGGGCGGCGCGTACGTGCCCGCGATGAGCGACGAAGCCGTCATCGTGCGCAACCAGGGCACGATCTTCCTGGGCGGCCCGCCGCTGGTGAAGGCCGCGACCGGCGAGGTCGTGACGGCCGAGGAGCTGGGCGGCGGCGAGCTGCACTCGCGCACCTCCGGCGTCACCGACCACCTGGCGGAGAACGACACGCACGCGCTGCGGATCGTCCGCTCGATCGTGTCCACCCTGGGTCCGCGCGCCGAGCGGCCGTGGAAGGTGGAGCCGAGCGTCGAGCCGGTGGTGAACCCGGACGAGCTGTACGGGGTCGTGCCCACCGACACCCGCACCCCCTACGACGTGCGGGAAGTCATCGCGCGGATCGTGGACGGCAGCCGGTTCCAGGAGTTCAAGAAGGACTACGGGCCGACGCTGGTCACCGGGTTCGCCCGCATCCACGGCCACCCGGTCGGGATCGTGGCGAACAACGGCATCCTGTTCGGCGAGTCGGCGTTGAAGGGCGCGCACTTCATCCAGCTGTGCGACCAGCGCTCGGTGCCGCTGGTGTTCCTGCAGAACATCTCCGGGTTCATGGTCGGCCGCGAGTACGAGGCCGGCGGCATCGCCAAGCACGGCGCCAAGATGGTGACGGCCGTGGCGTGCGCGCGGGTGCCGAAGTTCACCGTGGTCATCGGCGGGTCGTTCGGCGCGGGCAACTACTCGATGTGCGGGCGGGCGTACTCGCCGCGGTTCCTGTGGATGTGGCCCAACGCCCGGATCTCGGTGATGGGCGGCGAGCAGGCGGCGTCGGTGCTCGCGACCGTGCGGCGCGACCAGCTCGGGGACGCGTGGACCGCCGAAGAGGAAGAGGCGTTCAAGGCCCCGATCCGGCAGCAGTACGAGGACCAGGGCAACCCGTACTACTCCACGGCACGGCTGTGGGACGACGGCGTGATCGACCCGAAGGACACCCGCACGGTGCTCGGGCTCGCGCTGTCCGTGGCGGCCAACGCGCCGCTCGAGCCCGTTTCCTACGGCGTTTTCCGGATGTGAGGGGCATGTTCGACAGCGTCCTGGTGGCCAACCGCGGCGAGATCGCGGTCCGCGTGATCCGCGCGCTGCGCCGGTTCGGCATCCGGTCCGTCGCCGTGTACAGCGACGCCGACGCCGACGCGCTGCACGTGCGGCTGGCCGACGTGGCGGTCCGGATCGGGCCGGCCGCCGCCCGCGAGAGCTACCTGTCGATCGACCGGATCATCGACGCCGCACGGGAGACCGGCGCGCAGGCGGTGCACCCCGGGTACGGGTTCCTGGCGGAGAACACCGAGTTCGCGCGGGCGTGCGAGAAGGCCGGGCTGGTGTTCATCGGGCCGCCCGCCGAGGCGATCGACGCCATGGGCGACAAGATCCGCGCCAAGCTGACCGTGCGCGCGGCCGGCGTGCCCGTCGTGCCGGGGCGGACCGAGGCCGGGATGACCGACGACGACCTGGTCGACGCGGCCCTGGAGATCGGGTTCCCGGTGCTGCTCAAGCCGTCCGCCGGCGGTGGCGGCAAGGGCATGCGGCTGGTGCACGCCGCCGAAGGGCTGTGGGACGCCATCGAGTCGGCTCGGCGCGAGGCGCGCGGGTCGTTCGGCGACGACACGTTGCTGATCGAGCGGTTCGTCACCAACCCGCGGCACATCGAGATCCAGGTGCTGGCCGACGCGCACGGCGGCGTCGTGCACCTCGGCGAGCGCGAGTGCAGCCTCCAGCGGCGGCACCAGAAGATCATCGAGGAAGCGCCCTCGCCGCTGCTGACGCCCGACGTGCGCGAGGCGATGGGGCAGGCGGCGGTGGACGCGGCCAAGTCCGTCGGGTACGTGGGCGCGGGCACGGTCGAGTTCATCGTCGACGGGACGACCGGCGACTACTACTTCATGGAGATGAACACCCGTCTCCAGGTCGAGCACCCGGTCACCGAGCTGGCCACGGGCATCGACCTCGTGGAGTGGCAGCTGCGCGTGGCCGCCGGCGAGCGGTTGGCGCTGGGGTCGGTGGAGCTGTCGCGGCACGCCGTCGAGGCCCGGGTGTACGCCGAGGACCCGGCGCGCGGGTTCCTGCCGACCGGTGGCACGGTGCTGGCGTTGCGCGAGCCGTCCGACGTGCGGGTGGACTCCGCGCTGTACGAGGGACTGACGGTCGGCAGCGACTACGACCCGATGCTGGCGAAGGTCATCGCGTCCGGGGACACGCGCGAGGAAGCGTTGCGGCGCTTGGACTCCGCGCTGGGGCGGATGGTCGTGCTGGGCGTGACGACGAACATCCCGTTCCTGCGGGCGTTGTTGCGCGACCCGGACGTGCGGGCCGGCGCGCTGGACACCGGTCTGGTGGAGCGCAAGCTGGACTCGTTGGTGCACGACGAGGTGCCCGAGGTGGTCTATGCCGCCGCCGCTCTGGAACGGCAGCTCGCCCCGCACGGCGACGACCCGTGGGACCAGCCGGGTGGCTGGCGGATCGGGGAGCACGCGTGGACCACGTGGCGCGTGGACGACGTGGACGTGCGCGTCCGGGGTTCGGAAGTCGTCGTGGGCGACGGCGAGGTGATGCGGCTGTCGGCGTCCGTTGTGGACGGTGACCTGGTCGTCGGCACCCGCCGGTACGCGATGGCCCGCGCCGGCGACGTGCTGTGGCTCGGCGCGGACGGCCACTCGTGGGCGTTGACCGAGCACGAGCAGTCCGAGGCCGCCTCGGCGGCCGACACGGGCACCGGCGGCCCGGTCACCAGCCCCATGCCCGGGACCGTGCTCGTGGTGCGCGCCGAGCAGGGCTCGCACGTGACCGCCGGGCAGGCGTTGTTCGTGGTCGAGGCCATGAAGATGGAGCACACCGTCACCGCACCCGTGGACGGCGTGCTCGCCGAAGTGAACGTCCAGGCCGGCCAACAGGTCGCGCTGGACCAGACCCTAGCCGTCGTCGTGCCGCACCAGGAGTGAGAGCGATGTTGGACTTCCGCCTTGACGAGGAGTACGAGGCGCTGCGCAAGACCGTCGAGGAGTTCGCGCGCGACGAGGTCGCACCGGTCATCGGCGAGTTCTACGAGCGCGAGGAGTTCCCCTACGAGATCGTCGCCAAGATGGGGCGGATGGGGCTGTTCGGGCTGCCGTTCCCCGAGGAGTACGGCGGCATGGGCGGCGACTACTTCGCGCTGTGCCTGGCGCTGGAGGAGCTGGCCCGGGTCGACTCCTCGGTGGCGATCACGCTGGAGGCGGGGGTCTCGCTGGGCGCGATGCCCCTGTACCGCTTCGGTTCTCCCGAGCAGAAGCAGGAGTGGCTGCCGCGGTTGACTTCGGGGGAGGCGCTGGGCGCGTTCGGCCTGACCGAGCCCGGCGGCGGCTCCGACGCCGGTGCCCTGCGCACGACCGCGCGGCTCGACGGTGACGAGTGGGTCCTGAACGGCACCAAGGCGTTCATCACCAACTCGGGCACGGACATCACCGGCCTGGTGACGGTCGCGGCCGTGACCGGTCGGCGGGAGAACGGCAAGCCGGAGATCTCGGCGATCCTGGTGCCGTCCGGCACGCCGGGGTTCACGGTGTCCCGCAAGTACTCCAAGGTCGGGTGGAACGCCTCCGACACGCGCGAGCTGTCGTTCCAGGACTGCCGGGTGCCGGCGGCGAACCTGGTCGGCGAGCGGGGCCGGGGTTACGCGCAGTTCCTCCAGACGCTGGACGAGGGCCGGGTGGCGATCGCCGCGCTGGGCGTCGGGTTGGCGCAGGGCTGCGTGGACGAGTGCCTGCGGTACGTGCGCGAGCGCGAGGCGTTCGGCCGCAAGATCGGCGAGTACCAGGCCATCCAGTTCAAGATCGCCGAGATGGAGGCCCGCACCCACACCGCGCGCCTGGCGTACTACCAGGCGGCGGCGAAGATGCTGCGCGGCGAACCGTTCAAGCGCGAGGCGGCGATCGCGAAGCTGGTGTCGTCGGAGACGGCGATGGACAACGCGCGCGAGGCGACGCAGATCTTCGGCGGGTACGGGTTCATGAACGAGTTCCCGGTGGGCCGGTTCTACCGGGACGCGAAGATCCTGGAGATCGGCGAGGGCACCAGCGAGGTGCAGAAGATGCTGATCGCCCGCGAACTGGGCCTGCACTAGTTCTGCGGTCCCACCAGTTCGTCCAGGTACTCCCGCGCCGACTTCGCCGCGGTGAGCGGGGCCGCCTGGCCCGCCCAGAGGCTGACGTAGTCGGCCAGGCCCCGCTCCGCCGCCGCCTTCCGCAGGGGCTGCATCAGGGCGTTCTGCACCGGGTAGTGGGGGAGGTCGGCACCGGCCAGCTCGTCGACCAGCCCGTTGTGGATCCCCCGCGCCATCCGCCCCGAGAACACCTTCGTCAGCACGGTGACCTTGGCGGCGTCACTGTGCAGCATCCGCTTGTGCACCTCACTCGCGTTGGATTCGCGCGTGCCGAGGAACCCGGTGCCGATCTGCACCCCGTCCGCCCCCAACGCCCGCGCCGCCGCGATCCCCCGCCGGTCCCCGATGCCGCCGGCGGCGATGACGGGGAGTGACACCGCGTCCACCACCTGCGGCACCAGCGAGAACGTGCCCACCAGCGAGTGCTCCACCGGCTTGAGGAACGCCCCGCGGTGACCGCCGGCGTCACTGCCCGACGCCACGACCGCGTCCACGCCGGCGGCCTCGAGCGCCACCGCCTCGTCCACGGTGGTGGCCGTGCCGAGGGTGACGATGCCCTTCCGCTTCGCTTCCGCGAGGACGTCCTGTGGCGGGATGCCCATGACGAAACTGATCACGGGCGGGCCGGCGGCCAGCAGCGCCTCGACCTGGGCGGTGAAGTCGGGTAGGTCGAGGTGGTCGGGCGGGTCGCCGAGGTCGAGTCGTCGGTAGAGGGGTGCCAGCCGTTCTCGGTAGGGTGCGAGGTCGACGGGGGCGTCTTCGCCGGGCTGCGGAACCCACAGGTTGACCGCGAACGGGCGGGCGGTGGCGGCTCGGAGGTCGGCGACCAGTCGGGTAATGGCGTCGGGGCGGAGGTGGTGGGCGCCGAAGGACCCGAGTGCTCCACCCCCGGACACGGCGGCGGCGAGCGCGACGGACGACAGCCCGCCGCCGAACGGGCCTTGCACGATCGGGTGCGCGATCCCCAGCAGGTCGAGGAGCCGCGAGGGTGATGTCATGGCGGGGAAGGTAGACGACCGGTCAACTATTCCGCAATAGTTGACCGGTCGTCTACTGTGTGGCGCGTGGGACGGAGCAGTGATGCGCGGGAGAAGTTGCTGGGTGCGGCCTGCGAGCTGATGCGGGCGCGCGGGTACGGGGCGATCGGGGTCGCCGAGATCTGCGAGCGGGCCGGGGTGCGGAAGGGCAGCTTCTACTACTTCTTCGAGTCGAAGCAGGCGCTGACGGTCGAGGCGCTGCGGCACGCCTGGGAGGAGGAGAGCGCGGCCTGGCGAGCGGTTCTCGGGGGCGGGGGTCACCCGTTCCGGCGACTGGAAGCACTCCTCCGGGCGCAGGTGAAGGCCCAGTACGACAGCAAGCGGGACGTCGGCGTGGTGCGCGGGTGCCTGTACGGCAACCTGGTGCTGGAGGTCGGGGGGAACGACGAGGCCGTCCACGCGTGCCTGGCGGAGATCTTCGACCAGCAGGTCGCGATGGTGCACAACGTCCTGCACGAGGCACACGCGGAGGGAATGCTCCCGACGGACCGCGCCACCCGCGCCCACGCCCGCGCGGTGCTCGCCCAGCTGGAGGGCATGGTGCTGTTCGCGAAGCTCGACAACGACCCGCAGCTGCTGGACACCCTGTGGGAGCACGTGGAGGGGGTGCTCGCGCTGAACTGAGGCCGGTGGTCAGCCGTCGAAGCGGCCGTGGCGGCCCTCGCCGGCCAGGAAGCGGGACAGGCCCGACTCCACGTCCCGCAGCGACACCATCCCGTGGTGCATCTCGTTGGCCAGCGCGTCCGCCTCCGCCAACCCCTCCTGCTCCAGCACCGACAACCGGTCCTCCCGCAAGCACAGCTGTGGGAAGGCCGCGATCTCCCGCGCCAACCCCTCGGCCGCCGCCCGGGACGTCCCGGCGGGCACCACCCGGTTCGCCAACCCGATCGACAACGCCTCCGCCGCGTCCACCGGCCGCCCGGTCAGCACCAGGTCCAGCGCCCGGGACGTCCCGATCAACCGGGGCAGCCGCACCGTCCCCCCGTCGATCAGCGGCACGCCCCACCGCCGGCAGAAGACGCCGAACACCGCGTCCTCCTCGACCACCCGCAGGTCGCACCACAGCGCCAGCTCCAACCCGCCCGCCACCGCCGGACCGGCCACCGCCGCGATCACCGGCTTCGACAGCCGCATCCGCGTCGGCCCCATCGGACCGGTGGGTGAGAGCGGGTCGTTGCTGCGGGCCGTGCCCAGGGCCTTCAGGTCCGCGCCCGAGCAGAACACGCCGCCCTCGCCGTGCAGCACGGCCACCGACAGCTCCGGGTCCTCGTCGAACTCGCGGAACACCTCGGTGAGGGTGTGCGCCGTCGGGCCGTCCACCGCGTTGCGCACCTCGGGGCGGTTCAGCAACACCGTGCACACCGGTCCGGACCGTTCCACGCGTACGGAACTCACGCGGTCCAAGGTACTACCGGGCGGTAATGTCGGGGGCGGCGGAATTTGGGGGTGCTGATCATGCCCGAGCGGCCTAACGTCGTGCGCGTGAGCGATCACAGCCAGGCGGTGGCCGCGCTGCGCGGCCAGTACGAAGCGATCCCCGCGGGTGCGCCCGTGCGGCTCGCGAAGCCGACGTCGAACCTGTTCCGGTTCCGCGCCGACCAACCCGGGGGGCTCGACGTGGCCCGCTTCAACCGGGTGCTCTCAGTCGACCCCGACGCGATGACCGCGCAGGTCCAGGGCATGACGACTTACGAGGACCTGGTCGACGCCACCCTCCCGCACGGCCTCATGCCCCTGGTCGTGCCCCAGCTCAAGACCATCACCCTGGGCGGCGCGGTCGCGGGCCTGGGCATCGAGTCCAGCTCGTTCCGCAACGGCCTGCCGCACGAGTCCGTGCGCGAACTGGAGGTCATGACCGGCGACGGCGAGGTCGTCGTGGTCGGCCCGGAGGACGACCTGTTCCGCGGTTTCCCGAACTCGTACGGCACCCTCGGCTACACGCTCCGGCTGGAGATCGAGCTCGAACGCGTGCACCCCTTCGTCAAGCTGCGGCACGTCCCGTTCGGCAGCGCGGAGGAGTGCGCCGAGGTCATCGAAGCGGTCTGCGCGGAACGGACGTACCAGGGCGAACCGGTCGATTTCGTCGACGGCACGGTGTTCTCCGGGACCGAGCAGTACCTGACCCTGGGCAGTTGGGCCGACCGCGCCCCGTACCGCTCCGACTACACCGGCAACGCCATCTACTACCGCTCGATCCAGTCCCGCCGCACCGACTACCTGACCGTGCGGGACTACCTGTGGCGCTGGGACACCGACTGGTTCTGGTGCTCCCGGGCCTTCGGCGTCCAGCACCCCGTGGTCCGACGGCTGGTGCCCAAGCGGTACCTGCGGTCGGACGTCTACCGCAAGATCGTCGCGTGGGACCGCAGGCGCGGCTTCTCCGCCAAGCTCAGCAAGGCGGTGCAGGAACCGGTCATCCAGGACGTCGAGATCCCGGTGGACCGCCTCGCCGAGTTCCTCGACTTCTTCCACCGCGAGATCGGCATCGAGCCGGTCTGGCTGTGCCCGGTGCGGCTGCGCGACCGCACCGGCTGGCCGCTGTACCCGATGGACCCGGACGTGCTGTACGTCAACGTCGGCTTCTGGTCCACAGTGGACCTGAGGCCGGGCGAGCCGATGGGCAGCCGCAACCGGTTGATCGAGGACAAGGTCACCGAGCTGGGCGGGCACAAGTCGTTGTACTCGGACTCCTACTACGAGGAGCAGGAGTTCTGGGACAACTACAACGGTCCCACCTACCGGGAGCTGAAGAAGCGGTACGACGCCGCGAGCCGGCTCCCGGACCTGTACACCAAGTGCGTTCTCCGCGGGTAGAGGAGTGGTCCATGCGGTTGGCCGAGGTGTTCCAGCGCGCGGTCGGGGGCGACCGGGCGGTGGGGTTCAGCGCGTACGACGGCAGCAAGGCCGGGCCGGACGACGCGGGTGTGCGCATCGAGGTGCGGTCGCCGGAAGCCTTGTCGTACCTGGCGTCCGCGCCGGGCGAGCTGGGGCTGGCCCGCGCCTACGTCACCGGTCACCTGGAGATCATCGGTGACGTCTACGGCGCGTTGAGGAGTCTGTCGGAGATCTCGCTGCGGGAAGTGCCGTGGGCCGAAAGGCTTTCGCTGCTCGGCACGCTCGGGCGCGAGCGGCTGAGGTCGAGAGTCGAGATCCCGCCGCAGGAGCGGCGGCTGCACGGGCTGCGGCACTCCAAGGCCCGCGACCGCGAGGCGATCGCGCACCACTACGACGTCTCGAACACGTTCTACGAGTGGATCCTCGGCCCGTCCATGGCCTACACGTGCGCCGTGTACCCGACGGCGGAGTCCACCCTGGAGCAGGCGCAGTTCGCCAAGCACGACCTGGTGGCGCGCAAGCTCGGGCTCAAGCCCGGGATGCGGCTGCTGGACGTCGGCTGCGGCTGGGGCGGCATGGTCATGCACGCCGCGCGCGAGTACGGCGTGAAGGCCCTGGGCGTCACGTTGTCGCGCAACCAGGCCGAATGGGCGCAGAAGGCGATCGTCGAGGCCGGGCTGTCGGACCTGGCGGAGGTGCGCTACCTGGACTACCGGGACGTCCGCGAGACCGGGTTCGACGCCATCAGCTCCATCGGCCTGACCGAGCACATCGGCAAGGCCAAGCTGCCCGCCTACTTCCGGCACCTGTACCGCAAGCTCAAGCCCGGCGGCCGGATGCTCAACCACTGCATCACCCGACCGGACAACAAGCAGCGGGCGCGCACGGGCGGGTTCATCAACCGGTACGTGTTCCCGGACGGCGAGCTGGTCGGCCCCGGCCACCTCGTGTCCCTGATGCACGACACCGGTTTCGAGGTGCGGCACGAGGAGAACCTGCGCGAGCACTACGCGATGACGCTGGCCGCGTGGTGCGAGAACCTCGACAAGCACTGGGACGAGGCCGTGGACGAGGTCGGCCTGGGCCGGGCACGCGTGTGGCGGCTGTACCTGGCGGCGTCCCGGCTCGGGTTCGAGCGCAACAACATCCAGCTGCACCAGGTGCTGGGCGTGAAGCTGGACGGGACCAAGTCCCACATGCCGCTGCGCCCCGACTGGCTCAGCTGACGTGGAACGAACCCGCGGGGCCTCCCACCGGCCTCGCGGGTTCTTCGTGCCGGGCTCACGTGAGCTGGTCGGCGATCTGCTTGGCCTGGTTGGCCGGGATCGCGAACCCGATCCCCACGCTGCCCGCCTGGCCGTTGTCCGACGCGGGCGAGTAGATCGCCGAGTTGATGCCGATCACCTGGCCGGCCGCGTTGATCAGCGGTCCGCCCGAGTTGCCCGGGTTGATCGACGCGTCGGTCTGGATGGCCTGGTAGCTGACGTTCGAGCGGCGGGTCGCGCCGGGCACGGTGACCGTGCGGTCCAGGGCGCTGACGATGCCGGACGTGACCGTGCCCTGCAGGCCCTCGGGCGAGCCGATCGCCACGACCTGGTCGCCGATCTTGACGTCGTCCGAGTCGGCGAAGGTGGCGGGCGTCAGGCCGGAGACGCCGACCGCCTGCACCATGGCCAGGTCGCTGGCCGGGTCGGTGCCGACGACCTTCGCGTCCACCGTGCGGCCGTCGTTCAGCGTCACGGTGACCTTCTGCGCGCCGGCGACGACGTGGTTGTTGGTGAGGATGCGGCCGTCCGAGGACAGCACCACCCCTGACCCGAGTCCCTGGCCCTGCGCCCCGGCGACGTTCACCTGGACCACGCTCGGCAGCACCTTGGCGGCGACCGCCGAGACGTCCAGAGTGGACGAACCCGAGTTGAGGGCGACCGGCGTGCTGGACGTGCCGACGGTCTCGCCGGGCGCGTTGAGGGCGCCGACCACACCGCCCGTCACACCGCCGAACAACGCGGCGACCAGGGCGGCCGTCGTGACGGCGGTGCCGGTGCGCCGCCAGAACGGCTTCACCGCGGGTGCCGGCTCCGGTTCGATCAACGACCCGCTCATGGCGGGGAATCCCTGTGTCATGCACCCAGCGTCGCGCCGGCAGCTATGAGCAAGCTGAGCGTCGGCCTAGGCTTTGCCAAGAACCTCGGCGACCTCGTCCGCGCTCCACAGCGCCGTGCCGAACAGCGGCCCCTGCGCCCCGGTCACGCCCAGCTCGCGCAGCCGCCGCGCCTCGAACTCCGTGCGGACACCCGCCGCGTACAAGGGGATGCCGAGCGTCCGCGCCCACGTGAGCAGCGCCACGGCCGCGCTCTCGTCCACCCGGTTCGCGCCCTCGGCCAGCCCGCGGACGGGCGAGCCCTGGAACTTCACCCCGTGCAGCGGCAGCCGCCGCAGCCGGTCCACCGGGACGTTGCCGCCGCCCACCTGGTCCAGCACGAACCGCACCCCGTGCTCGGCCAGGATCGCCAGCTCCTCCGCCTGGTCGTCGTTGATCAGCGCGGGCAGCCGCTCGCCGAGCTCGAAGCGCAGCATCGACGCGGGCAGCCCGCTGTCCCGCAGCAGCCGGCGCACCTCGGCCACCAGCTCCGGCTCCTGGCACTGCCGCGCGGTCAGGTCCATGGTCAGCACCGGCGCGGCCGACCCGAACCGCCGGTACCAGTCGCCCGCGTGCCGGCACGCCTGCTCCACCGCGAACCAGCCCAGCCGCGCCGCCATCCCCGTGCACGCCGACAGGGACGCCAGCGACGCCGGGTCCAGGTAGCCCTCGGTCGGGTGGTCCCAGCCCAGCCGGGCCTCCACGGCGACCAGCGACCCGTCCACCAGCGACCGCACGGGTTCGTAGTCCACCCGGAAGTCGCCCTGCTCCAGCCCACCGGACACCGACGCCGCCAGCATCAGCCGCCGCCGGTCCCGGTCGTCCCGGGCCTTGTCGTACAGCGCCCACTGCGCCTTGCCGTCGTCCTTGGCCCACCGCAGCGTCACGTCCGCGCACCGCATCAGCTCGGACGCGTCCGCACCCCGCGCGGCCCGCACGACGATCCCGACGCTGGCGGTGACCCCGATCCCGTGCTCACCCACCCACACGGGCTCGGCGAGCAGCTCCACGGCCTCCTCGACCAGCGCGACGACCGATGCCACGTCCACCGGGTCCCGCACCAGCACCCCGAACTCGTCCGGCCCGATCCGCGCGAGCTGCCCGACCGTCCCGAACACGCTCCGCAGGTGCCCCGCGACGAGCGTGAGCACCCGGTTCCCCACTTCGTGCCCGAACGCGTCGTTCACCACCCGGAACCCGTCGATGTCGAACACCACCAGCGCGAGCGTCCCCGGCCCCTTCGACCCGACCGCGCCCTCCAGCCAACCGAGGAACTGCACCCGGTTCGCCAGCCCGGTCTGGACGTCGTTGAGGCTCTGCCGGAGCAGTTGGGACTGCAACGCCCGCACCTCGTCGAGGTTCTCGACCATCGCCACGTGGTAGGCGGGCGCCCCGGAGTCGTCCCGCACCAACGACACGGCGACCACGACGTCGATCACCTCACCGTCAGCCCGCACCATCCGCCTCTCGGCCCGGACGTGGTCCCGCGCACCGGAAGCGAGGACGGCGGCCACCTCGTCCACGGAGTGCCGGTCGTCGGGGTGCATGAGGTCGCGCGCGTCGCGCCCGGCGAGCTCGTCGGGTTCGTAGTCGAGGAGGGTGAGGAGGGCGTCGTTGAAGTCGAGGATCTCGGAGTCGAGGCCCGTCACGGCGATTCCGACCGCGGAGGTCCGGAACACGGCCCGGAACTTCGCCTCACTGGCCCGCAGGGCGGCCTCGGTGTCCCGGATCGTCTGCACGACCGCGGACCTGTTGCGTTCTTGCTGGTCCAGGGTCTTCTCGCGAAGCGCCTCACTGAACCCGGCCGCGATACCGCCCAGGACTGCCACCAGCCGGTCCGTGCGGGTGGTGCGGAGGTGTTCGCCGACGAAGGTGAGGGTCTGTTCGAGGGTCGCGGGCGAGGCGAACCCCAGCTCGACCAGCGCTCGACCGACATCCTGCACGGAGGAGTCCCGCACTGCGGCGGCGTGGAGGCGATCGGTCAGGTCGAGGAGGTCGTCGGGCCGCGCCCCGATGGCAGCCGCCCAGCCGCGGGCGAACTCGTTCCGCGCGTCGGCGACCCCGTCGTAAGCCGTCCCTGCCTGGTCGACCATCATCATCCAGCTCTTGAACGCCCGATCCTCGTAGACCCACCCGGTTGCCCGGCCGGTCGGTCGATCAGATCACCGGGGTAGGCCCAGTTGCGCAACTCCTGGATGAATGTCACTCGAATGGAGCACGGGGGAACGCCGTCAAGCCTACTGCGGCGCGATCCAGTAGACGCAAGACGACCTTGTTGCCACCCAATGGCCGCAAGCGGCCAGCGCGCAGCGCGGCTTTTTGCGTGTGGTGGTCCCAACCACAGGTGGAGGGCCTCGGTTCCCCCGCCGTATGGCCTGCCCGAAGGGCTACCACAGATTTTCCGGGGTGCAGCCGAAAGTTTTTGCGAGGAACGAGCAAAAAGTTTTAGCGGCACCCCGGGAAATCTGTGGTTGGCTCCGCCAGGCCATACGGCGGGGGAACCGACGCCCTTCACCCCCCGCTGGCGGCCTGCCGCGCGGCGAGCGCCGCTTTTCATCTTTCGAGCGCTTCGCGCGTACCAGCGCGAAGCGCGTTCGGCTTGAGAGCGAAGCGTTCCGGCTTAAAGCGCTTAAAAGCGAAAAGCGCCTCGCCGGCGGGCAGGCCACCAAAGATGACTCAACTGCAACGGCGGGGGCTTCTTGCTTTTGCCATCTCCGTATGACCTGGCGGAGCCTACCACAGATTTCCCCGGGTGCCGCTAAAACTTTTTGCTCGTTCCTCGCAAAAACTTTCGGCTGCACCCGGGGAAATCTGTGGTAGCCCTTCGGGCAGGCCATACGGAGATGACAAAAGCAAGAAGCCCAGGTTGGGTTGTGTCCTCTCCGGTGGACTGCCGCCCGGCAACGCCGGGAACTGCCCACTCGGCAAGGCGGGTGGACTGCCGCTTGTCGGCTTCGTCGAAAGGCTGTGTTCTGGAGGGTGGGACCGGGGCTGGCGAAGAGTCCCGGTCCCACCGGTTTTCGGGGTGCGTTAGGCGTGTTCCGGAGGGCTGATCTTGGACTCCGGCAGGGCGGATGCCGTGGTGCCCCACTTGTCCAGGATTCGTTGGTACGTCCCGTCCTTGATGAGCTTGTTCACCGCTGCCTGGAAGGCCGGGGTCAGTGGCGAGCCCTTCTTGAAGGCGAAGCCCACGTCCAACCGCTTGAACTCGTTCAGGAACTTCAGGTTCGGCTGGTTGGCGGCCGCGTGGCGGAGGCCGTTGATGGTGCTCATGATGACGTCGAAGTGGCGTTGTTGCAGGCCCAGGTAGATGGCCGCGTTTTCGGAGAAGGTCAGGACCTCGTACGCCGGTTTGCCGGCGTCCGGGCAGATGTGCTTCTCGCGTTCCAGGGTGGCCTCGAAGGTCGTGCCGGCTCCTACGCCGATCTTCAGGCCGCACAGCTGTAGCAGGTTCTCCACCTTCTGGAAGCGGTCGTCGTCCTTGCGGATGGCGAAGCCTTGGCCGTCGTTGATGTAGGTGACGAAGTCGATGGTCTTGAGCCGCGCCTCGGTGACGCCGAAGTTGCCGGTGCCCACCTCGTACTTGCCGGAGGTGAGCGCCGGCAGGATGGCCTCGAAGCTCGCCACCTCGCGCTCGATCCGCACGCCCAGGACCTTGCCGACCGCCTCGGCGATGTCGATGTCCTGGCCCAGCACGGTCTTGTTGTCCTCGGCGTAGTACGACGACGGTGGCTGGCCGCCCACGGACGAGCCGAACTTCACCACGCCGGCCTGCCGGGTCGCCTCGGGGAGCAGGGCGGCGATGGTCTCGTCCTTGGCCAGCGCGGAGACGACGTCGACCGATGGTTGTACGCCGTTGTCCGGGCTTGCGGCGGGCGCACCGCAGCCGGAGACCACCAAGGCCAGCAGCGTGGTCAGCAACAGCAGGGTTCTGGTGCGCATGGGGGTGGAGTCCTTCGTCGTCATCCGTCTACCGCGATGGATTCGCGTTGCGGGGGCGGGGTGGGGGCCTTGGCTTGCTCGCGTTTGGCTACTTCCTCGCGGACGATCGGGATCACGTACCGGCCGAAGTCGATGGCGTCGTCGAGGGTGTCGTAGCCGCGTGCGGAGAAGATGTCGACGCCGAGGTCGTAGTAGTCCAGCAGGGCCTGCGCCACCGTTTCCGGGGTGCCGACCAGGGCGTTCGAGTTGCCGGCGCCGCCGGTCGCGGCGGCTGTGGGTGTCCACAGTGCACGGTCGAAGCGCTCGCCGCGGGCGGCGATCTCCAGCAGGCGTTGAGAGCCGGTGTTCTGGGGGTTGGTCAGGGAGTGCCTGCGGGTCAACGTCTTGCCGCCGGACGTGCGCTGCTTGATGGCGTCGACCGTCCGGTGCGCCTTCTCCCACGCCAAGTCCTCGGTCGCGCCGAGGATCGGGCGGAACGCCACCTGGATGCGCGGGGTGTCGGTGCGGCCGGCGGCGCGGGCGGCTTCTCGAACGGACTCGATCTGTGCGGCCGTGTCGGCGAGTGGTTCGCCCCAGAGGCAGAAAATGTCTGCTACCGCACCACCTGCCTTGTACGCGGCGGGGGACGAGCCGCCGAACGACACGTCGGGCCTCGGCTGTTGGACCGGGAAGACGTCGCTCACGAAGTCGGCGAACTTGTAGTGCTGCCCCTCGTGGTCGAAGGGCTCGTGCGAGGTCCAGGCCTTCTTGACGATCCGGATGTACTCCTCGGTGCGCGAGTATCGCTCGTCCTTGGTCAGGTAGTCGCCCTCGCGCTGCTGCTCGTGGTCGGTGCCGCCGGTGATGAAGTGCACGGTCAGCCGGCCGTCGGAGATGCGGTCCAGCGTGGCGAACGTCTTCGCGGCGAACGTCGGGTAGGACACGTTCGGCCGGTGCGCCAACAGGATCTGGAGCTTGTCCAGCTTCGTGGCCACGTAGGCGGCGGCCTGCGCCGGGTCGGGCGAACCGGAGCCGTAGGCGAACAGCACGCGGTCCCAGCCGTGCTCCTCGTGCGCGCGGGCCAGCCGCAGGGTGTAGTCCTTGTCGAACGACGCACCGCTGCGGGCGTGCGTCTCGGAGCCGTCGTTGGTGCCGCCGATCCCCAGGAACTCAACAGGCACGTCGAAACCTTCCACTGAGAGTGGCGAGAAGAGGTGTGGGAGAACGCCGACGCGCCAGGGCGTTGAGGGAGACGCGTGGGGTCGGCCGAAAGGAGAAGGCGCGTCAGCGCGGACAGGAGGACGACCACACCCGACCGAAGTCGATGTGGCCGCGAATGACCAGCCGCACGGAGTCCACGGACCCAGTGCAGCAGCGGACGCGACGGTCGTCAACGGCGGTTCGACGGACGTCCAAATCTCGGAATCCCTTGACCGGCCGCACGGTCGCACGCCTACGATCGGGTGCGGCGTTGAGGGACGCGGCACGTTGACGTGACCCCTCCTGCGCAGGAGCAGCCGATGAGCGCTTCGACCGTCGCCCCTCCGACCGACACCCAGCCCCCGACCGACGGGCCGCGCACCGTCGCCGAGATCGTGCCGCTGCGCCGGCCCTGGCGGTGGGTGTCCGCCGGCCTGGTGCTGGCCGCCGTGCTGGCGTTCCTGTGGTCGGCGGTGACCAACGAGCAGTTCCAGTGGTCCGTGGTGGCCCAGTACTTCACCGCCGAGGCCGTGTTGCGCGGCCTGGGCCTGACGCTGTGGCTCACCGGCCTGACGGTCGTGCTGGGCTTCGTGATCGGCGGCGTGCTGGCCGTGATGCGGCTGTCCGGCAACCCCGTGCTGGTGGCGGTGAGCTGGGGTTACGTCTGGCTGTTCCGGTCCGTGCCGCTGCTGGTGCAGTTGCTGTTCTGGTTCAACATCGGCGCGCTGTACCCGGCGTTGTCCGGTGCCACGCCGGTCATCGGCCCGGTCACCGCCGTGATCATCGGGCTGGTGCTGCACGAAGCCGCCTACGCGGCGGAGATCGTGCGCGGCGGCATCCTGTCGGTGGACGCGGGCCAGGTCGAGGCGGCCAAGGCGCTGGGCATGCGCGGCGGCCGCATCCTGCGGCGGATCGTGCTGCCGCAGGCCATGCGCGCCATCGTCCCGGCCGCCGGCAACCTGCTCATCGGCACGTTGAAGGGCACGTCGATCGTGAGCGTGCTGGCCGTGCAGGACCTGCTGTACTCGGTGCAGCTCATCTACAACCGCAACTACCTGATCATCCCGTTGCTGCTGGTCGCCACCGCCTGGTACGTCGTCGTCACCAGCCTGCTCGGCATCGGCCAGCACTACGTGGAGCGCTACTACGCGCGCGGCGCGGGGAGGCTGTCGTGACGGTCGCCGTCCAGGTCACCGATCTGCACAAGAGCTTCGGCGGCACCCCGGTGCTGCGCGGCGTGGACCTGACCGTGCCGCGCGGCTCGGTCACCGTCGTGATCGGCCCGTCCGGCTCGGGCAAAGTCCACGCTGCTGCGCTGCCTGAACCACCTGGAGAAGCAGGACCGCGGCGAGATCGAGGTCGACGGCGTGCTCATCGGGTACCGGCGGCACCGCGGCAAGCTGTACGAGCTGAAGGAACGCGAGATCGCGCGGCAGCGGGCCGGGATCGGCATGGTGTTCCAAGGTTTTCACCTGTTCGGGCACTTGACCGTGCTTGAGAACGTCGTGGAGGCCCCCGTGGGCGTGTCCGGCGTGCCGCGCGCGGAGGCCGAGGAGCTGGCGCGGTCGCTGATCGCCCGGGTCGGGCTGGCCGGCCGGGAGGACGCCTACCCGCGGCAGCTCTCCGGCGGGCAGCAGCAGCGGGTGGCGATCGCGCGCGCCCTGGCCATGCGACCCGCGGTGATGCTGTTCGACGAGCCGACCTCGGCGCTGGACCCGGAGCTGGTGGGCGAGGTGCTGGCGGTGATCCGCGACCTCGCGGCCGACGGCATGACGATGGTCGTGGTGACGCACGAGATCGGCTTCGCCCGGTCGGTCGCCGACCACGTCGTGTTCCTGGACGAGGGCCTGGTGGTCGAGTCCGGTCCGCCGGGTGAGGTGCTGGACCGACCGCGGCACGCGCGGACCCGCGAGTTCCTGGCGCTGGTGCGATGAGCGTCGTCGTGTTCGTCGGCGCCGGGCCGCGCACGTCCGGAGTGCTGGAGCGGTTGGGGGCCAACGCTCCCGCGCTGTTCGGCGGTCCGCTGGAGGTGCACCTGGTGGACCCGTTCCCGGCCGGGTCGGGGCGGGTGTGGCGGCACGAGCAGTCGGCGTTGCTGCGGATGAACTCGATGGCCGAGGACGTCACCATGTTCACCGACTCGTCGGTGGTGTGCGAGGGTCCGGTTCGGCCGGGTCCTTCGCTCGCCGAGTGGGACTGGTCCACTGTGGACTTGCCGGAGGAGGTCCGGGCCGAGCTGGCGGCGATGGAGCCCACGTCGTTCCCGAGCCGGCGGGTGCAGAGTGCGTACCTGAAGTGGTTCCACGCCAAGGCGGTCGAGTCGCTGCCGCGCGGGAGCTCGGTGCACGTCCACCCGACGCGGGCCGTTCGGGTGACGGGGTCGTCGCAGCTTCGGCAGCGGGTGTGGCTCGCCGGGCGGTCCGAGCCGCTGGTGGCGGACGTGGTGGTGTTCGCGTTGGGGCACTTGGACACCGTGCTGTCGCCGGAACACGCGGCCCTGCGTGATCACGCCGTGCAGCACGATCTGTGCTTCGTGCCGCCCGCGTACACGGCCGACGCTGACCTGTCGGTGGTGCCCGCGGGTGAGGACGTCGTGGTGCGGGGCCTGGGGTTGGCGTTCATCGACTTGGCGGTGCTCTTGGCGGAGGGGCGCGGGGGGACGTTCGTCCGGGTCGGCGGGGTGCTGCACTACCTGCCGTCCGGGCGCGAGCCTCGGCTGCACGTGGGCTCGCGGCGCGGGGTGCCGTACCACTCGAAGACCGGGTACCGGTTGCAGGGCGCGGCTCCCGAGGGGCCGCGGTTCTTCGTGGCGTCGGACCTGCTGGCCCGGCCCGGGGAGATCGACTTCCGGTTGCACGTGTGGCCGTTGATCGCCAAGGAGGTCGCGTACGGGTACTACCGGGAGCTGTTCACCGGCCACCCTTCGCGTGTGCGGCTGACGTGGGAGGAGTTCGCGGGTCGGTACGCGGAGCTGGAGTGGTACAGCGCGGAGATGCGGGCCTTGGAGGAGCGGGCGGTTCCGGGGATGGCGGACCGGTTGGACTTCGAGCACCTCGACCGGCCCATCGACGGGTTGGCGTTCGACTCGGCGGACGGGTTCCAGGAGTTCCTGCGGTCGTACATCCGGGCTGACGTGGAGCGGCGGTCCGATCCGCGGTTCAGCGCCGACCTGGGTGCTTTCCTGGCGTTGTTGACCGCGTACGGGCAGCTGGCGGTGCTGGCCGCGTCCGGCCGGCTGACCGGCGAGGACGGGTGGTGGCACGGGTTCTTCAGCTACTTCGCCTCCGGACCGCCGCCGGACCGGTTGGAGGAGCTGCTGGCGTTGTCCCGGGCCGGGGTGGTGCGGTTCCTCGGGGCCGACACGTGGGTGAGGGCGGAGGACGGCGTCTTCCTGGCGGGCAGTGCGAGCGTGCCCGGTCACGTCGTGCGGGCGAAGGGTCTGATCGAGGCGCGGCTGCCCACCCACACGCTGTCGGTGACCGCGGATCCGTTGTTGCGTTCTCTGGCGGCGGGTGGGGACATCCAGGACCGGGCGGGGTTGGTGGCGGTCGACCCGGTGGACAGCAGGGTTCTGGACGCGTCTGGGGCGCCTCACGCACGGCGGTTCGCGGTGGGGCCTTACACGACGAACAAGGCCCAAGCCGCGTTTGCGCGCCCGAACACCAACAACCCGGCGTTTCGGCAGAACGACGCCGTGGCGCGGGCGGTGTTGGAGTTCCTGGCGGGGGACGCGGTGGACGAGTCGGTGGCCTAGCGGCTGGTGGGACGCTGTCGGGGGTTCATGCGAGACCGCTTCGCGCTCCCAAGATCAAAAGCTAAAAGCGGCGCTCGCCGCGCGGCAGGCCCCCGGGGGGTGGGAAGGGCGTCGGTTTCGTTCCCCCGTCCGGCCTGCCGGAGGCAACCACACTTGGCCCGTTTGAGCAACCGGAAAAGCTGGTTGCACAAACGGACCAAGCGCGGTTGGGCTGCGCCCAGGCCGGACGGGGGAACGAAACCGAGGCCCTTCCCGTGGGCTTGGCAGCACGGGCTCGCGCCTGCGGCGCGGAAAGCGAGCGCGCTTCGCGCGGAAAGCGGGTGTGGTCAGGCTACTGAGGTGTAGCGGCCCTGGAATCTGACCAGAGGTGGGTTGCCGGTGTTGTGTTGGATTTCCACCGGTTCGCCGACCAGGGCCACGTGGTCGCCTACGGCGATTCGGCGGGACGTGCGGCAGCGCAGGCGCAGAGGGGCGTCCAACAAGTGGGGGACACCGTCCACATCGGACTCCCAGCGGGTGGTGGGGCCGAAGCGGTCTGATCCGGTGCGGGCGAAGAGGTCTGACAGGGCCGTTTGGCCGGCGTGCAGGAGGTGTACGGCGAACAGAGGCGCGGTGCGCAGTACCGGCCATGCCGAAGCGCCCTCCGCGATCCACACGACCACCATCGGTGGGTGCAGGCTTGCCGAGGTGAAGGAGCTGACCGTGACGCCCACCGGGCCGTCCGGGCCGGTGGCGGTGACGATCCCCACTGCCTGGGGGAAGTCGCGCAGCGCGGTGCGGAGGTCGGTCATCGGGCTGCCACCGCCGGAGCTGTGAACCAACCCGACTCGGCGAGTTGGTCGCCCAACTCGGTGATCAGGACGGTCTGGTCCGCCGCCAGTGCCGACTCGTTGACGAACAGGCCGCGGCCGGGCACGGAGGCGCCGAGTTCTGCCAGCAAGGGCTTCAAGTGCACCTCCACGGCCAAGGCGTGCTTGTCGGCCGCCGCCACGAGGAGCGGCACGGCGGTTTTGCCGCGCAGCCAGCCGCCGGGGGCCTGGTCCAGCACCGACTTCAGCAAACCGGTGTAGGTGGCCTTGTACGTCGGGGAGGCGACCACGAGCACGTCGGCCGTGGACAGGGTGTCCAAGGCGGCCCGGACGGCGGTGGAGCCGGGGGTGAAGACCTCGGGGGCGAGGTCGGCCGCGTCGACCAACGGGCCGTTGGGGGTGACCTCCTCGCCCCGCAGCCGCAGTGCGTGGCTGACCGCCTCGCGCAGCGCGAGTGCCGCGTTCAGCGTGCGGGACGCGGGACGGGGGTTGCCGACGAGCGTGCCGACGACGAGTGGCTGCGTCATGCCTTCGAGCATTCCAACGTCGTCGGCACCCCATCAAGGCGGTCCACGGTGCGGGATCACCCCACGGACGACAGGACTTTCTGGATCCTGGTGGCGATCCGGTCGTTGTCGGTGGGCGCGAGGCTGAGCCAGCCGTCCTCGTGCACCATCAGGTACCGGCCCTGGTTGGTGTCGAACCACGTGATGAGCGTCCCGGCCCGGGTGGGGCGGTCGCCGCCGCCGGTGCTGACGCCGAACTGGCCGCCGGCGACGCGGTTCGCGGCCAACTCGCCGACCATCGCCGCATCGTCGCGGGACAGGCCCGCCTTCTGCAGCGCGGCCCGGTCGTCCAACTCCTGGCCGCCCCACGGGTCGTCGTCCTCGTCGTCGCCGTCCTCCTGTTGGAGGGCGACGGCCGCGGTCAGGGTGTCCAGGCGCAGCGACAGCGCCGTGCCGGGGCCCGCGTTGCCGTCGGGGAGGACCTCGACGATGGACCGGGCGAGCGCGGTCGGGCGGATCTCCACCAGACCCACTTGGCCGCTGTCGATCACCGCGAGCACGGCCCGCGTGCCGTCCGACGCGGCGACCGCGCGCACCGGCCGGTCGATGTGGGCGACGGCGTCCACGGACAGGTGGTGCTCGGCCAGCAGGCGCAGCAGGTCGGTCAGCCGCGGGTTCGGCTCGCCGAGGTCCGCCAGCACCTTCGCCTTCAGCTCCGCCCGCTCGGCCTCCGTCGCGCCGCCGCTGGGGACGTCAAGGGGGTAGGGCAGCCGGCCCAGGCCCAGGTCGTGCCACAGCACGTCCAGTTGGACCGGCGTGAGCAGGAACTCGGCCTCGATCACGCTTCGCCGCCCTTCTTCTTCGGCTTCGCGCCGCCGATCACCGAGGGCGGCAGGTTCTCGCCGGGCACCTCGAAGATGTCCTCACCGCGCAGGTACGCGGCGGAACGGTGTTCCTTGTCCTCGTCGCCCTGGCCGCCGCCGGGGGCGCCGCCCATCGGGGCACCACCCATGGGTGCGCCGGCCGCGCCACCGGGACCGCCGGGCATCGGCCCGAACCCGCCGGGGACGGGGCCCCGCTGGCCCATGACGCCGGACGTGCCGCCGGCGGCGAGCTGCCCACCGGGACCGCCGGCACCGCCGGAGCCCGTGGGGCCGAAGCCGCCACCACCCGCGCCGCCGAAGCTCGGCATGCCGCCGGGCATGCCGGGACGACCGCCGCCCGGACCACCGGGGCCGCCGGGGCCGCCGGGGCCGCCACCGGGGCCGCCGACGGGTGGGGTGCCGGGGGAGCCGGCGGGCACGTAGGGCGGGTACTTGCCGGGCGCCTGGGGCACGACGGTGCCGGGCGGGGCCGGGCGGTACGGCGGGGGTTGCTGCTTGCCACCCGTGGACGTGGGCGGCACGTAGGACGGGGGCACGTACGACGGCGTCTCGCCGCCGGACGGCTGCGTGTACGAGGGAGGGGTGTAGGCGGGCGGGGTGTACTTGTTCGCCACCGGGACCTGCGCCGCCGCCGCGGCGGCCGTCGTGCCCTCCGGGCGGTAGGACGCCACCGGCGCGAGAGGAGTGCCGGAACCGCCGCCGTAGGAACCGCCGCCGGACGGGCCGCTGTACGAACCGGCACCGGCCGGGGTGCTCGGCGGCGTGTAGGCGGGTGCGGCCGGAGCCGATGCGACCGACGCGGCCTGAGTGGTGCCGCCACCACCGCTGGGCGCCATGGCGGGCTGGGCGTCGCTCAGGGTGGGCGCGCTCGCCGTGGCCATCATCATCGCCGGCGGTTCCTCGACCCGGCCGGTCACCGGGTTGTACGGCGGCGTGAACCGGGGGGTGGTCTGGTCGACCGCGCGCGACTCGTTCTCCATCGTCGTCATCACGGTCACGGCGTGCTCGTGCAGCGCGCGGGCCTGGTCGTTGGCGGCCTGCACGTCCGCCGCCGAGGTGACCAGGCCCTGGATGCCGCCCTGGGTGAACGCGCCGGTCGCCTGGTCCCAGGAGAACTCCACCGGTTCCGGCATGGACGCGCGCGCGTTCTCCATGATCACGCTCTGGTCCTGCACCCGCTTGCCCACCTCGACGGCGGTCGCGGCGGTCTGCGTGACCCACTCGGCGAGCTTCTTCACCGCCGCCCGCGCGCCGTCGGCCGCGTCGCCGGTCCAGCCCGTCTCGGACGCGGCCACGCGCTCGTTGATCACCCGCGCGGACTCGGTCAGCTCGGCGCCGAACTGGCCCCACTCGGCGCCGATCTCGCCGGTCTGGCCGGGGTCGTTGTTGTTGTGCACCGCCTCGTAGAGCTCGCGGTGGGACCGGGACGCCCAGTTCTGGGCGTCGGTGAGGACCAGGTCGATCTGCTGCTGGTCGGCCATGGTGATCGCCCTCTCACTCGCCGCTCAGGCGGGTCAGCTCGGAGCCGTGCTCCTCGTCGATCGCTTGGAAGTTGCGGATCGCGCTGTTCACGGAGTCGTGGGTCTGCTGGAGCACTTCGCGGTAGGCCGTCATCACCGACACGAACGACATCGGGTCGCCCTCGGCGCGGGCCTCGAACTTCGCGGCCATCCGGTCGCCGACGGGGTTCGCGCCCAGCGGCGCGGGGCGGGCCAGGCGGCCCGCGCGCTCGAGCCAGGAGTCGACCTGGTCGATCTGCTCGACCAGCATCCGGCGCAGCTCGTCCCCGGTCGCCGGGTCGAGGGTCACCCGACCGGAGTTCACCGACTCCGACAGCGCGAGGACCTTGTCCCCCACCGGGGCTTGTTCCGGATTCCCTGGCTCGGCGATGTACATCGTCAATCCCTCGCGAAGGCAGCCTGCTGGACGGAACACAGGCTCCCGATGGACGCCAACGCGGGCCCAACGTCCCGCCAATGCGGGCTACCGGGACGGGCCGGCCACTGTGGGAAACTGTTCGACCACAGGCTGCCGATGCTGAGGGGTCTTCGGGATGCGGGTGAACCTGCTCGGGCCGGTTGAGCTGGTTTCCGCTGGTGGAGAACCCGTCCGGCTCGGCGCGGCCAAGCGCCGGACGGTCCTGGCCGCGTTGGCGCTGGAGCTCAACCGGGTCGTCTCCGGTGACCGCCTGTTGTCGCTGGTGTGGGACGGCTCACCCCCGCCGCAGGCCAAAGCCGCCCTCCAGGGACATATCGCCCAGCTGCGGAAGGTCCTGTCCGACGGCGTGGCGCTTCTCACGCGCGCGCCCGGCTACGTGCTGACCGGCGACCGGGCCGCGGTGGACGTGTTCCGGTTCGAGGACCTGGTGGCCTCCGCGCGCGACGCGGCCGACGAGACCGCCGTGGACCGGCTGACCGAGGCGCTGGCGCTGTGGCGCGGGCCGGTGCTCGCCGACGTGCCGGGCGACCGGGTGCGGGAGGCGGTGTCGGCGCGGCTGGAGGAGCTGCGGCTGGTCGCCGTGCAGGAGCTGGCCACCCGGCTGTTCCGGCTGCACCGCGCGGCGGACGCGGTCGGCGAGCTGCGCGAGGCGGTGGCGGCGCACCCGCTGCGTGAGCCGCTGGTGGCGCGGCTGGTGCTGGCGCTGCACTGGACCGGCCGGCAGGCCGAGGCCCTGGAGGTCTTCCACCGCACGCGCGAGCGGCTGGCCGACGAGCTGGGCGTGGACCCCGGGCCGGAGCTGCGCGACGCCTACCAGACCGTGCTGGCCGGGGACGCCGCGCCCAAGCGGGTGGAACGCGGTCCCGCGCCCGCGCAGCTGCCCCGCGAGCACCGGGGTTTCGTCGGCCGCGAGCCGGAGCTGGCCGACCTCGCCGACCGGCTGCGCGGCGACTCCGCGATCGGGCTGCTGGTCGGCCCGGCCGGGGTGGGCAAGACGGCGCTGGCGCTGCACTGGGCGCACCGCGTGGCGGCGGACTTCCCGGACGGGCAGCTGTTCGTGAACCTGCGCGGGTTCGACGAGACCGAGCCGCTGGACCCGCGCACCGCGCTGATCGGGTTCCTGCGCGCGCTGGGCCTGGCCGACGCGCAGATCGCCGTGGAGCTGGAGGACCAGGCCGCGCAGTACCGGTCGCTACTGGCCGGGCGGCGGGTGCTGGTGTTCCTGGACAACGCCCGCTCCGCCGAGCAGGTCCGGCCGCTGCTGCCCGGGTCGCCCGGGTGCCTGGTGCTGGTCACCAGCAGGCACCGGCTGGACGACCTGGTGGTCACCGAGGGCGCGTCGGCGCTGCACGTCCAGACCCTGCCCGCGAACAACGCCGAGGACCTGCTGGCGGCTGCCCTGGGCCGGGCGCGCATCGACGCCGAGCCCGACGCCGTGGCCGAGCTGGTCGAGCTGTGCGACCGGCTGCCGCTGGCGCTGCGCATCGCCGGCGCCCGGTTGGCGTCCAGACCCCGGTGGACCGTCCAGTCCCTGGTCGACGAGCTGCGCGACGAGCAGCACCGGCTGTCCGCGCTGGAACTGCCCGAGGCCGGGCGGGGCGTGCACGCGGCGCTCGCGGTGAGCTACCGGGAACTGCCCGAGGGCGCGGCGAGGTTGTTGCGCCGCTTGGGGTTGCACCCCGGCACGGACCTGGACAGCTACGCCGCCGCCGCGCTGCTGGACATCAACGTGGTCAGCGCCCGCACCCACCTGCGCACCCTGGCCTACGCCAACCTGCTGCACGAGTCCACGCCCGACCGGTACTCCCGGCACGACCTGGTGCGCCTGTTCACCCACCAGCTCGCGGTCGGCGAGTCCGAAGTGGACGGTGCGCTGGAGCGGCTGCTGGACTACTACCTGTTCGTCGCCGACACCGCCCGCGCCCACCTGTCCGACCACGTCCGCCCGTTCCGCCCGCCCGAGCACCGGCCCGCCAGCCACCCGGAGCTGTCCTCGCACGCGGCGGCGCTGGACTGGTTCACGCTGGAGGAGGCCAACCTGGGCCTCGCGTTGGACGTCGCCCTGCTCGGCGGCCACCTCGAACGGGCGTGGCAGCTCGCGCTGTGCCTGGACGCGTTCCACTTCCGGCGCGGCAACCGCGTGGACCGGTTGGCGTTGTGCCGCATCGGTTCCGAGGCCGCGCGGGCGCTGGGCGACGCGCACGCCGAGGCGACCTTCCTGCTGCGCCTGGGTTCCACGCTGGCCGACCTCGGCCGGCTGCCGGAGGCGGTCGAGTCGTGCACCCGGGCCGCGGAACTGGCCCGGGGCGACCGCGACCTGGAACTGGCGGCGCTGGCCAACCTCGGCTACTGCCTGATGGCCGACGACCGGCTCGACCGGGCGCAGGAGACCATCCTGGAGGCGCTGGAGGTGGCGCGCGAGGTCGGCGACACCCGGTCGCAGGCCAGCGTGCAGAACAACCTCGCGAACGTGTTGCTGCGCAAGCAACTCCCGGAGGAGGCGCTGCGCCACGCCGAGGAGGCGCTGAGCCTGTTCACCTCGGCGGCCCCGTCCAAGGCGCACACCGCGACCCTGCACACGGTGGGCGCCGCGTCCCAGCAGCTGGGGCGGTTGGACGAGGCCTTGGAGCACTACCGCGCCGGGCTGGAGCTCGCGGAGCGGCTGGGCGACCGGTACCAGGAAGCGTTGTGCCACCGGGCGATCGGGGACGTGCTGGAGCAGTCGGTCGGCGCGGACGCGGCCACACCCCACTGGCTGACCGCGTTGCGCCTGTACCGGGACCTGCGGTTGGCGGACGCCGACGACCTCGCGGCCAAGCTCGACCCCAACGTGGCCGCGGTCGGGCTCAGCTGAACTGGCCGGGCTGGTAGCTGCCCGCGGGCTGGCGCACCAGGACGTTGACCCGGTTGAACGCGTTGATCACGGCGATCGCCGCGACCAGGGCTGCCAACTGGTTCTCGTCGTAGTGCTTGGCGGCGTTCTCCCACACCTCGTCGGACACACCACCGGCGGCGTCCGCGATGCGGGTGCCCTCCTCGGCCAGCTCCAGCGCCGCGCGCTCGGCCTCGGTGAACACGGTGGCCTCCCGCCAGGCGGCGACCATGTTGAGCCGCTCGGGGTTCTCGCCCGCCGCCACGGCGTCCTTGTAGTGCATGTCGGTGCAGAAGCCGCAACCGTTGATCTGGCTGGCGCGCAACAGCACCAGGAAGTTGGTGGACTCCGGCAGACCCGAGGCCTCGACCGCACGGCCCGCGGCGACGAGGTGCTTGAGGAACTTGGCGGTGGTCTGGTTGGTGAACAGGTTCAGACGGGCGTCCATGTCGTGCGCTCCTCGCTCGTGTTCTGATCTACACAGCGATGACGGGTGGGGCGCGGGCGATGTGACAACCGGTCCGTGTGGCGTGCGCCACCCCTGCCGGGGAAGGGATTTGTTTCGGAGATGAGCTACTACACCGGGTCGACGGGTGAGATCAGCGCGCTGTGGCGGCCGGTCGCGGACGTCGAGACCATCGACCGGCCCCAGTCGCAGGCGCGGCTGGTCGCGCCGGGCAGCACCACGCAGGGCCAGTTCGGGCTGTTCGAGTGGAACATGAAGCCGCGGGCCGGTGGGCCGTCGGCGCACTACCACAAGACGTTCTCGGAGTCGTTCTACGTGATTTCCGGGACCGTGCGGCTGTTCAACGGCGACAAGTGGGTCGAGGCGCGGTCGGGCGACTTCCTGTACGTGCCGGAGGGCGGCATCCACGCGTTCCGCAACGACAGCGACGAGGACGCGTCGATGCTGATCCTGTTCGCGCCGGGGGCGCCGCGGGAGGAGTACTTCCGGGAGTTGGCGGAGATCGGCGACTCGGGGCGGCAGTTGTCGGCGGAGGAGTGGACCGAGCTGTACGCGCGGCACGACCAGTACCAGGTGCCGGAGGCCTGAGCCGACGTCTGCCCGGGGTCGGGCGCGTCCGGTGAGTCGGCACGTCACCGGGTCGGGTGAACCCTGGGAGCCGGGACACCCCGCGAGTCGGGTCCGGGCGCGGCTCGTCGCACGTGGGGGAAGCGTGCGGAGGGCGTCCGGAGTGGGCCGCACGTCGGGGGAGCGTGCGGCTGACTCGCGGGGTGTTTCCGGGCCGCCGGCCGTTCGGTGGGGGGAGATCCGTCCGGCCGACGGCGGCCGTGCTGCGCGGGCGCTCCGGTGACGCCTCGGGGAGAGGACCTGCCGGCGCCCGAGGGGGTGTTGGCGCTGGTGGTGTCCTGACGTCCGGGCGGCATCCGCGAGCCGACCACTACTAGAACGAGTCAGGTCCGGAAGGTGTTCCCCGGGTGTCCGGGGTCACCCCTCCTCGCGCAGCGACGACATCCGGGCCTGAGCCGCGGCCAGCTTCTCCTGGGCCGTGGACGCCTTCCGACGTGCGCGTTCGGCCTTCGTGGCGGCCTCGTGCTCGGCCTGTTGGGCGCGCCGCAGCTCGGCCCGCAGCTCCTCGGTGCGCTCCTCGCGGGCGGTCAGCACCGCCTCCGCCTCGGCCAGGGCCGCCGAGGCCTCCCGCGCGGCGGCCTTCGCGGCCTTGATGTCGTCGCGGGCCTTCGACAGCTCCCGTTCGCGCTTCTTCTCGCGGCGGGGCGCCAGGTCGTCCCGGGCGGCGGGCGCGGGCACGGCGGTCTCCGACAGCGGGCCGAACCCGGACTGCTCGACCGGCTTCACCAGCCGTCCGGCGCGGATGCGGGCGGCGAGGACCGCGTCCGCCAGGGCGGCGGTCAGGGTCGTCCGGACCTGCTGGACGGCGTCCGGGCCGAGGGGTGTGCCGGCGTCGCGCGCCAAGTCCTCCGCCAGGCGCACGAGGGCGCTCACGACCACCCGCCGCCGCCCGCTCAGCTCGCGCAGGACGCTGCCCTTCAGCTGCTCCTGCGCCGTCCGCAGCTGGTCGCCCAGCGCGAGCGCCTGCGCGTACTCGGCGGCGTGCTGCCGGGCCAGCTGGTTGAGCGCCCACGCCGACAGCGTCGGCTTGCGCAGCGCGGACACCTGCTTGGCCAACGCCTTGTCGCCGCGGTCGCCCGCCCGCTTGGCGGCGGCGTCCCGGGCCGCGACGAACTCCGCCGGCGGCAGGGCGTACAGCTCGTCGGCTATCCGGTCGATCGGTGTCGCGTCCACGATGTCGACCAGTGTGCTCGCCATCGCGTTGATGTGCGATTTGTTACCGGTTCAACGCGGTGCCGGAGGATTCACCGTTGACACTGGTTGACATTCGGTACGGTCGGCTCTTGACTGGGGGCACCACACCCGTTTCGCTCTGGTGTGGCACTTCTCGCGTGTTCGCGCAATCCACCGTTCAGTCCAATGTGGACCTGTTGTTTGCGCTGTTCGCACGATTGCCCGGCGGGGGCCGGAAGGATGTGCTTGCGCCAATCTTTCCCCACGAAGGGTTTGCGCCGTGATCAACTCAGGAAGTCGGTGGAGACACCGCACCAGTGCGGCCTTGCTGGCCGCCGTACTGGGCACGACTGGGTTCGGCTTCGCCGCCGCTCCGGCCGTCGCGCAAGAGGCGCCGAACGCGCCCGCGCCCGCCGACAAGCAGCTCGACAAGCAGGACCGCGAACGCCTGGCCCAGGCCGAGGCCAACGGCCAGGAGAACGTGACCCTGCTGGTCGCCGCCGAAGAGGGCAAGTTGGACGCCGCGGCCAACGACCTCAAGGCGCTCGGTGGTGTCGTCGAGTCCACTGAACGCGACGTCGAGTACCTGAAGGTCTCCGTCCCGCGCGACAACGCCGAGAAGGCCGCGAAGCTGGCCTCGGTCAACGCCGTGGACGTCGACGGCCTGGTGGCGCTGGACGACCCGCGCCCCGACGGCGCCACGACCCCGTTGCCGCAGAAGGCGCCGGACGCGAAGACGCCCCGCGCCAACCCGTACATGCCCATCCAGGACACCAAGGCGACGCAGTTCACCGCCGAGAAGCCCGAATGGGACGGTCGGGGCACGACCATCGCCATCCTGGACAGCGGCATCGACCTGGACCACCCGGCCCTGTCGACCACGTCCACCGACGAGCGCAAGGTCGTCGACTGGTACAACGCCAACGCCACCAACTCCGGTGACGGCACCTGGGTGAAGGTCGCGGGCCGCTACAACGGCTCCTTCCCCGCCGGCGGCACCACCTACAAGGCGCCCGCGACCGGCGGCCCCTACAGCTTCGGCCTCTTCGCGGAGACCGCGGGCGACCTGGGCCTGGCCAACAGCGAGACCGGCGGCGACCTCAACCGCGACGGCGACCGCACCGACTCCTTCGGCGTCCTCCAGGACGTCACCACGAAGGAAGTCCGCGTCGACGTGGACGGTGACGGCGACTTCACCAACAACGCGCCGATGATCGACTACAAGTACAAGAAGGACGTCGGCCACTTCGGCAAGGACAACCCGGCCACGCCGGTGCTGGACACCGTCGCCTTCGTCGTCCAGACCGACAAGTCGATCTACGACAACGCCGGCCAGGCGTACGTCAACATCGGCATCGCGGCGGCGGCCCACGGCACGCACGTCGCGGGCATCACCTCCGCGCACGAGATGTTCGGCGGCCGGATGGACGGCGCGGCGCCCGGCGCCAAGCTGATGGCGGTCAAGGTCTGCCTGTCCACCCCGTCCTGCACCTCCTCCGGCCTGATCGACGGTGTTCTCTACGCGGCCCGCAACGGCGCCGACGTCATGAACATCTCGATTGGCGGCCTGCCGGCGCTCAACGACGGCAACAACGCCCGTGCGGAGCTCTACAACCGCACCATCGCCGAGTACAACGTCCAGATCTTCATCTCGGCGGGCAACAGCGGCGCGGGCGCGAACACGGTCGGCGACCCGTCGGTGGCCACCGACGCGATCTCCGTCGGCTCCTACATCACCAGCGCGACCTGGCTGTCCAACTACGGCTCGGTCACCGCGCAGAAGGAGAGCCTGCACGGCTTCTCCTCCCGCGGCCCGCGTGAGGACGGCGGCTTCAAGCCGAACATCGTCGCGCCCGGCTCGGCGATCTCGACCGTGCCGCAGTGGCAGGTCCCCGGCCCGGTCGCGGGCACGTACGAGCTGCCCGCCGGCTACGCCATGTTCAACGGCACGTCCATGGCCGCCCCGCAGGCGACCGGTGCCGCCGCGCTGCTCGTCGGTGCGTACAAGGACGAGCACGACGGCCAGCGTCCCCCGGTGAAGGCGCTGCGCGACGCGATCCAGTCCGGTGCCAAGTGGGTCACCACGCTCAAGGCCTACGAGCAGGGCGCGGGTCTGTTCGACGTCAAGAAGGCGTGGGCGCAGCTCGCCGCGCACCCGAACACCCAGAACGTCACCACCTCGGTGACCGTCAACACCGCGCTGTCGGCGCTGCTGAACCCGGCCAACACCGGTGTCGGCATCCACGACCGCGAGGGCGTCCAGGTCGGCAAGGAGTACACCCGCACCTACACCCTGACCCGCACCACGGGTCCCGAGGGCAACCAGGTGTTCTCCGCGCGCTGGCAGGGCAACGACGGCACGTTCTCGTCCAAGTCGTCGGTCAGCCTGCCGCTGAACACGCCGGTCAAGCTCGACGTCAAGGTCAAGCCGGCCTCGGCGGGCGTGCACTCGGCCGTGCTGAAGCTCGACAACCCGGCCACCGTCGGCATCGACGTGATGACCCTGAACACCGTCTTCGCGGCCGAGCAGTTCACCGCGGACAACAAGTACGCGGTGGTCAAGACCGGTTCCGTGGCCCGCAACCAGACCCAGAGCTACTGGGTGTACGTGCCCGCCGGCACCAGCGCGCTGAAGGTCGACATGGTCGGCGGCGGCGAGGCCGGCAAGGGCCAGGTCCGGTTCCTGCGCTTCGACCCGTACGGCGTGCCGAGCGACACCACGTCGTCGACCAACTGCTACAACCCCGACGCGGGCGCGGGCTGCGCCGGCGGCTCCCCGACGAGCCGCACGATCAGCAACCCGATCCCCGGCGTGTGGGAGCTCGTGGTCGAGGCCCGGCGCACGTCCGACGCCGACACCGCCCCGTACACGCTGACCGCGTCCGTGCTGGGCACCTCGGTCTCGCCGAACCCCGACACCATCGCCTCGGCGACCCCGGGCGTCGGCATCGACCGCAGCTGGACGGTGACCAACACCCTGGCCGCGTTCAACGGCAAGCTCGCCGGCGGCGCGCTGGGCAGCGCGAAGATCGCCCGCCCGTCCATCGCCCACGGCGCCCGCCAGACCTACGACGTGATCGTGCCCGCGGGCACCACGTCGCTGCGGGCGACCATCGGCAAGCCGGGTGACATCGCCGCCGACCTCGACCTGTTCGTCTACAACTGCACCTCCGGCACCTGCGTCATCGCCGGCCAGCAGGCGGACGGCGACTCGGAGGAGTCGGTGACGATCAACAACCCGGCGGCGGGCCGCTGGCAGGTCGCGGTGGACGGCTACGACGTGCCCGCCGGCACGACGGAGTACGACTACATCGACGTCTACGCCGCTCCGGGCCTGGGCACCACCACCACGACCGACACCAACGCCGACCGCACGGCCGGCGCGACCTGGACCGTGTCCGGCGTCGTGACGGCGTCGGCCCCGGCCGGCGAAGGCCGCGTCCTGCGCGGCGAACTGACGGTCCTGACCGCTGAGGGCGCCGTCGTCGGCCGCGGTGCGGTGATCGTGCAGAACGTCGCCTGATTGAGGCACTTGAGGCGACTGCGACACAGCAAGTGAGAGGGCCGCTTCCGGGACATCCGGGGGCGGCCCTCCGCTTTCAGGGCGCTGGCGCGCTTTCCGGGCGCTGGTGCGCTCTTGAGATAAAAGCGAAAAGCGGCGCTCGCCGCTGGGCAGGCCCCCGGGGGTGGAAGGGCGTCGGTTTCTTTCCCCCGTACGGCCTGCCGGAGGCAACCACCCTTGGCCCGTTTGTGCAACCGGAAAAGCTGGTTGCACAAACGGGCCAAGCGCGGTTGGGCTTCGCCCAGGCCGTACGGGGGAAAGAAACCGAGGCCCTTCCCGTGGCTGGCAGCACGGCGAAACGCAGTTCGCCCTTCGGGCGTGCGCCTGCGGCGCAGAGCCGGTTGGGGGGCGGTGGTGGGGAGTGCGCCGGGGTGGCGGTGGGGGATCCGCTGTCGTGGCGGTGGTGGGAGTGCGTCGGGGGTCGGATGGCGGAGGGGTGGGGTGGGTCCTAGGGTCCCGGGGTGTGGTTCGGCTCGGATCGGGTGGCCCGGTGACGGTGGTGGCGTTTCATGCCCATCCCGATGACGAGGTGCTGCTCACCGGGGGCACGCTCGCTCGGGCGGCGGCT
Organism: Saccharothrix variisporea; assembly: GCF_003634995.1. Lineage (GTDB taxonomy): Bacteria > Actinomycetota > Actinomycetes > Mycobacteriales > Pseudonocardiaceae > Actinosynnema > Actinosynnema variisporeum. The sequence continues at coordinate 6,352,044 of NZ_RBXR01000001.1, forward strand.
GAAGGGCATCGGGTCGTGGTTGTTGTTGCCACCGATGCGATGTGGTCGGAGCCGCCGACTCGGTTGGACGAGTTGCGGGCCTCGGCGGCGGTGTTGGGGGTGCAGCGGGTGGTGCACCTCGGGTATGCCGACAGTGGGCACGGGGCCCTGCTCTACGCCGATCCGCCTGGGCGGCAGCGGTTCGTTCGGGCCGGTCTCGACGAGGCTGCCGGGCGGTTGGCCGACGTGTTGGTCGAGGAGCGGGCCGGTCTTCTCCTCGGTTACGACCGGAACGGTGGGTACGGGCACCGGGACCACGTCAAGGTGCACGAGGTGGGGCGGCGGGCGGCCGAGTTGACCGGGACCAGGTTGCTGGAGGCGACCATGCCCCGGGACGCGGTCGTGCGGTTGGCACGGGTCGTTCGCGCCTTGCGGGTGCCGTTCCCCTACGAAGGGCTGGAGCGGGCCTTCAGCGCTTCGGCGGACATCACGCACCGGTTCGACGTGCGGCGGTTCGCGCGGCAGAAGCAGGCCGCGTTGGCCGCGCACCGGTCGCAGGTCGAGGGGAGCGGTCGGCTGGCGGCGGTCATGCGGTTGCTGGTCCGCCTGCCGGTGCCGGTGTTCGGGCTGCTGGCCGGGCGTGAGTGGTTCGTCGACCCCGTCACGGGGTCGGGTCGGCGTTGCTGAGCGGCTCGTCCACGTCCACCTGGCGCACGCCGTCCGCCGCGACGACCCGCTCGACGTCGGCGACCGGCACCGTCACCCGGATGTAGCCGATCGACGTGTCGGTGGCCTCGACCGTCGCTCCCAGTCCGCGCAGCGCCGACGCCGTCCGCTCGGTGGAGTTCGCCTCCGTGGAGATCACCAGCACCACGTTCGGCACCCCGGACCGCTGCGCCCGCGCCAGCACCTCCTTGCCCTGCGGGCTGAGCTTGGCGGGCATCTGGACCTCCGAAGTAGTCGTCGGGACGACCGCGGTGGTGGGCGCGGTGCTCGCGTGTTCCGGCGCGGGTGCGCCGCAGCCCACGAGTGCGAAGCACGCCACGACCACGATCCGTCTCATGGAACCTCCCGGGGTCATCCTGGCACCAGGACGGACCGAACCGACCGAACGGTTGCGTCACACCTTGCCGGGGCCGGACCCGCCGTGGCCGTTCGAGTCGTTGCCGGTGGGGCCGGGGCCGCTGAACGCCTGTACCCGCTCCTGGCCGTCCTCGCTCTCGCCGAACACCCGCTGGTCGGCCCCGGACGCCTCCTGTCGCGCCACGGCCTGCACCCGGGGCAGGTCGCGCACCCGGACCTGTGGCAACGCGGCGGGCTGGTGCGTCCGCAGCCACGACACCAGGTGTTCCCGCACCTCGCACCGCAGGTCCCACAACCGCCCGGCGTCGGTCGCGCTCACCAGTGCCCGCACCCGCACGAACGCCCCCACCGCGCCGGTCACCTGGAGCACGCACACCCGCCCGTCCCACAGGTCGTCCGACTCCAGGAACTTCCGCAGCTCCTGCCGCATGTCCTCCACCGGCACGGTCCAGTCGACGTCCAGCTCCACCGTCCCCAGCAGCGCGGACTGGGTGCGCGTCCAGTTCTCGAACGGCGTCTTCAGGAAGTACGCGGTGGGCAGGATCAGGCGCCGGTCGTCCCACAGGTGCACGACGACGTAAGTCAGCGTGATGTCCTCGATCCGCCCCCACTGGTCCTCGACGACCACGACGTCGTCCAGCCGCAGGGCGTCGCTGAACGCGATCTGGACGCCGGCGAACACGTTGCCCAGCAGGGACTGCGCCGCCAGCGCGGCGATCGCGCCGATCACACCGGCGGACGCCAGCAGGCTCGTGCCCGCCGCCCGCGCCTCGGGGAAGGTCATGAGGACCGACGCGAACGCCAGCACGCCCACCACGACCACGGTCACCCGCCGCACCAGGGTGATCTGCGTGTGCACCCGGCGGGCGTGCCGGTTGTCGGACACGTCCACCCTGATCCGCGCCAGCATGGCGTCCTCGACCACGACCAGCAGCGCCGCCAGCAGCCACGCCCCGGCGAGGATCAGCGCTATCCCGACCGCGTGCAGCGCCGCCGGCCGCCAGTCACCCCACCCGACCACGCCGATGGAGAACTGCACGGCCACCAGCACCGCCACCGCGAGCGCCGGTCGGTGCGCGTGCGCGGCCAGCCCGGCGAACAGCGCGGACCGCCGTCCGATCCGCCGGACCACCCGGTGCACCGCGGTGACCACGGCCAGCGCGACCAGCACGGATCCGGCGAACGTGAGCACGGCGACGAGCACGAAGGGCACCTCCTGGGGTTCGGGGCATCCTTCGACCCGTACCCGAGATGGCCGTCACCCATTCGTGGTAGCGACCGACTTCACGATCCATCCGGAGGGAGCACGGGGGTCAGCTCCTGGGCAGGGAGTGCGCGATGCGGCCCACGAAGGCGACGAGCCGGTCGGGTGGGAAGCGGTCCGGGTCGGTGATCACCAGCCGGCCCGCCATCTCGGCCAGCGCCAGCATCGCGTGACCCAGCAGTTCGGCGTCCAGGTCCGGCCCGCCCATCGCCTTCAGCCCCAGGTCGGCCAGCGCGTTGACCTGTTCGGTCACCTGCGCCCGCACCCGCTCCACCTGCTGCCGGAACTCCACCGGCGTCCCCTCCGGCGGCAGCAGGACCAGCCGCCAGCGGTCCGGGCTCTCCACCACCGCGTGCACGAACGCCCGGACGGTGTCGGTGTAGAGGTCTTCCGGCGAGCGCTCGTCCAGGCCCTCCGGGATGGCCTCCAGCACCTGGGCGGTCGCGCGTGCGGCCTCGCGTTCGAGGAGTGCCGCGATGACCTCGGCGCGGTTCGCGAATATCTCATATACGACCGGCTTGGTCACCCCGCACCGCCGTGCCACGGCCTCCATGGTCAGCGCGTCGAACCCGCCCTCCGCGATCAGCGCCAACGCACCGTCCAGCACCTGGTCGCGCCGCTGCCCGGCGGGGAGGCGGGGGGCGTACTTCCGGCGCGTTGTGCTCACCCGCCCATATTGCTACGGTGGCGTAGCTTTCACAAAGCTACGCTGGCGTAGTAATGGCGCGGGAGGTCGTGATGGAGCCCGACAACCTCGTGTTGCAGCCCCGGGACGTGCACTTCGACTGGTCGGCGCTCCCGCTGCACTGGGTGCCCGACGAGCCGACCACGACCCACGTCATGAACGTCCTGCACCTGCTCCTGCCCGAGGGCGAGCGCTGGTTCGTGCGCACGTTCCAGCAGGCCGTCCCGCTGATCACCGACGACGACCTGCGGGAGGACGTCCTCGGGTTCATCGGCCAGGAAGCCGTCCACGCCGAGGCGCACAGCGAAGTCCTCGACCACCTGCTCGCCCAGGGGCTCGACCCGCGCCCGTTCACCCGGCACATGGAGGTCGTCTTCCGCCGCATCCTCGGCGACCGCGACGGCCTCACCCCCGAACAGCAGCGGGAACAACTCGTCGAACGGATCGCGCTGGTCGCGGCCATCGAGCACTTCACCGCGTTCCTCGGCGACTGGATGCTCAACGCCACCGCCCTCGACCGCGCCGGCATCGACCCGACCATGCTCGACCTCCTGCGCTGGCACGCCGCCGAGGAGGTCGAGCACCGCAGCGTCGCGTTCGACCTGATGCGCCACCTCGACCGCCGCCAGGTCCGCAAGATCCGCACGATGCTCATCGCCGGCCCCGTCCTGTGGCTGCTGTGGGTGCGCGGCGCGAAGTTCCTCATGGACCACGACCCGCTGCGCCCCGGCAAGCTCACCCTGCGCGAGTTCCGCCGCGCCGGCCGCCGCGGCCTCCTGCCCACCGGGGGAGCGCTGTTCCGGGCCTTCCTGCGCTACTTCCACCCGCGCTACCACCCCAAGCAGGAGGGCTCGACCAGTCAGGCCGTGGCCTACCTGGCTTCCTCCCCGGCCGCGCGGGCGGCCCACTGATGGACGGCTTCGTGCGCGGCCTGGAGAAGTTCACCGACGGCTACCTGAAGGCGTTGCGCCACTTCGGTTCCGCCCGCCCGGACCGTGCTGTCGACCGGCTGCTGCGGCTGACCGTCGCCCAGCGGCGTGAGGAGGTCGAGGACGTGGTCAGCCTGCGCCTGAGCGGTCCGGAGTTGCCCGCGTGGCAGCCCGGGTGTCACCTCGACCTCCACCTCCCCTCCGGCCTGCGCCGCCAGTACTCCCTCTGCGGCGACCCGCGTGACCGGACCTCCTACCGGATCGCCGTCCGTCGCGTCGGCACCGGCTCGGCCGAAGTCCACGCCCTGCGCGAAGGCGACGAGGTGGTGGTGCGCGGTCCGCGCAACGCGTTCCCGTTCGTGCCCGAAGGTCCGATGCTCTTCCTCGCGGGCGGCATCGGGATCACGCCGATCCTGGCGATGGTCCGCGAAGCCGCGCGGCTCGGCGTCGAGCACACGTTCGTCTACTGTGGACGGTCGCGCGCCACCATGCCGTTCCTGGACGAACTCCCCGACCACACCGACGTCCGCCCGGACGACGAGCGCGGCCTCCCGGACGTCGAGGCGATCGTCGGCACCTTCCCGGCCCACGGCTCGGTCTACTGCTGCGGCCCGACGCCCATGCTCGACGCGGTCCGCCGCGCGTTCGCCTCCCGCCGCCTGCACTTCGAGCGCTTCGCCCCGCCGCCGATCACCGACGGCCGCCCGTTCGCGCTGGTGCTGCGCCGCAGCGGGATCACGCTCGACGTCCCCGCCAACCGCTCGGCCCTGGACGTCCTGAAAGACCTGCGCCCGACCGTGCCCTACTCGTGCCGGCAGGGCTTTTGCGGCACGTGCGAGGTGGACGGCGTCCGCGTCTGCGTCGCCCGCCCGACCGGCGACCGGCTCGTGCTCGACCTGTGAACACCCCTGGAGGAACCGTGTTCGTCGAATCCGATGGCGTGCGCCTGTCCGTGTACGAGCGCGGCGACCGCTCGGCTCCCACCGTCGTCCTGGTGCACGGCTACCCCGACACCCACCGCGTGTGGGACGGCGTCGCCGAGATCCTGGCCGAGGAGTACCACGTCGTGACCTACGACGTGCGCGGCGCGGGGGCTTCCGACCGGCCGCGCGACCTGGCCGCGTACCGGCTGCCGGTGCTGGCCCGCGACCTGTTCGCGGTGGTCGACGCGGTCAGCCCGGACCGCCCGGTGCACGTCGTCGCGCACGACTGGGGGTCCATCCAGGCGTGGGAGGCGGTGACCACGCCGGGCGCGCGGATCGCGTCCTACACCTCGATCTCCGGCCCGTGCCTGGACCACATCGGCCACTGGACCCGCGGCCGGCTGTCCTGGCAGCGCGTCAAGCAGTGGCTGCACTCCTGGTACATCGTCGCGTTCCACGTGCCGTTCGTCGCCCCGCTCGTGTGGCGCCACCTGGTCGGCCCGCGCTGGGGCAAGGTGGTGCAGCGGTTCGAAGGCGTGCCTGCGCACCACGTGCAGGACACCATCGTCGAGGACGGCGTCAACGGGATCTCCCTGTACCGCGCCAACTTCATCCCCCGGCTGCGGGCGCCCCGCGTCCGGCGCACGGACGTCCCGGTGCAGATCGTCCATCCCCTGAAGGACAACTACGTCACCGCCGGCCTGCTCGACGCGGCCACCCCGTGGGTGCCGAACCTGCGCCGCCGCGTGCTCGACGCCGGCCACTGGGCACCCGTCACGCATGCCCGGGTCGTCGCCCTGCTGGCGGCCAACCACATCAGGGCCCACACTCCGCCGGCCGGTACTCCTGCGGACGGAAGTCCCGCAGCGCCTCCCGCGCCCGCGACCGGGCCAGGTTCCACGAACGCCAGTCGTCCGCACTGACCCGGCGGTACCGCAGCACGCACTGCCGCACCGGCTCGGGCAGCGATGCCAGCACGGGCACGGCGTCGTCGGACAGCCGCTCGAGGTAGGCGAGGTCGATCTTGCCGGTCTCCTGCCACCGGGCGGCGTTGCGCTCGGCGGTGAACCGGTCCGGGTTGAGCAGCGCGAGCCCCACCAGCGCGGCGAACCCGCTGCCCACCACGGCCCGGGGCAACCACCCGCCGCGCAGCCGCACGCCCGCGACCAGCACCACCAGGTACACCAGCGCCAGCCACAGCTCGCACGCCGACACCAGCACCCGCAGCGTGGTGAACCCGTACGCCTGCTGGTAGACCCACATCCGGTTCAGCGCCGAGGCCACGATCACCAGCGTGAGCACGGTCAGCGCGCCCAGCAGCCCGCGCAGCCACTTCCGGTCACCCTCCTCCGCGACCCGCGCGGCGACGGCGATCACCCCGAGCGTCAGCACCGCGACCGCCAACAGCTGCCAGAACCCGCGCCGCGCGTACTCGGCGTAGGTGACCCCGGCCGTGCGCAGCACGTAGTCGTCACCGCCGAACAACGTGCTGACCTGCACCCCGACGAACGCCGCGAACAACGCGACCAGCGCCCCGACCGGCATCGCCCACTCCCGCAGCGCCACGGTCTTCCGCTGCGCCGGCACCTCGTCCCGCGGCGGCAGCGTCGTCAGGTAGCACGCCCCGACCAGCCCCGACCCGACCGCGAGGAACACGAGGATCCACTGCCCGTCCACCTCGGGCGCGGACTCGCCGAGGATCTCCGCGAACGCCACGTCCGCACCGGCGAGCAGCGGCAGGAACACCGCCAGCACCGCGGCCGTCACCACCAACGGCCTCGCCAACTCGGTCGCCTTCGACGTCTTCACCCCGCGCGCCACCCACGGCACCGCCCGGAACACCGCGGCCGGCACCGCCGCCGACCCGAGCAGCAACCCCCTGGCCGTCCGCCCCCCGACGACGGCCAGCGACCCGGCCGCGCACCCCGCCACCGCGCACAGCGCGAACAGGGCCGGGTCGGCGACCAGCGAGCCGGTGCCGAACAGCAGCAGGCTGAGGGCGGTCCAGCCCGGTCTGACCCTGCGGATCAGCGCGAAGACGACGGCGGCGGTGAGGAACCAGCCGAGTCCCGGCTCGTCGAGCGGCAGCAGGACCGCTGCGGTGGTTCCGCCGACGATCCCGGTGAGCAGTACGCGGTTGGGCGACATGGGTCCTCCGTTGGGCAGCCTGCATCGCGCGGCCGGGGCGGTCGCGTGGGTGGTGGTGCGGGGTGTGTCAGGTAGAGGGGAGGGTGGCGCGGATGCGGCAGCCGGGGGCGTCGACCACCGCGATCGTGCCGCCGTGCAGGTCGATGATCCAGCGGGCGATGTTGAGGCCCAGGCCGGTGCCGCCGCCGCCCGCGCGTTCGCCGCGCGTGAAGCGTTCGAAGACCCGTTCCCGGTCCTCCGGGGCGATGCCGGGGCCGTCGTCGGAGACCTCCAGCACCAGGTCGCGGGCCACCCAGGTGGCCGTCACGCGCACCTCGCCGCCGGACGGGCCGTGGCGGGCGGCGTTGTCCAGGAGGTTGACCAGGACCTGGTGGACACGGGCGCGGTCGGCGACGACGGTGGCGGTCGGCGGGCGGACGTCCACGACGAAGCTGGTCGCGGGGGACGCCACCGAGGCCTCGGCGACCACGTCGGCCAGCAGGGGCGCGACCGGGAATTCGGCCAGGGTGAGCTGGTGGGCGCCGGCGTCGATGCGGGACAGGTCGAGCAGTTCCGTGACCAGCCTGCCCAGGCGTTCGGTCTGGGCCAGGGCGGTGCGCATGGTGCGGGCGTCGGGAGCGGCCACGCCGTCCACCACGTTCTCCAGGACGTTCTGCAGCGCCGTGATGGGCGTGCGCAGCTCGTGGGAGACGTTGGCGATCAGCTCGCGGCGCTGCCGGTCGGCGGCGGCCAGGTCGGCGGCCATCTGGTTGAACGCGCTGGCCAGCTCGCCGACCTCGTCGCGGGCGGTGGCGCGGACCCGCTTGCTGTAGTCGCCCCGGCGCATCGCGCGGGCGGCGGCGGTCATCTCGCGCAGCGGGCGGGTCATGCCGTGGGCCAGGACCTGGGAGGTCACCAGGGCGATGACCAGGGCGCCCGTGGTGGTGCTGTAGGGCAGCCAGCCGATGCGGTACCAGAAGAACGAGAACCCCGCCGCGCCCGAGCTGACCAGCAGGATGCCCAGCTTGACCTTGATGGAGCGGACCGGGTCCAGGGGCCTGGGCAGGAAGTCGACGAACGCGCCCACGGCCTTGCGCAGCGTCATCTCGCGCGGCTTCACCGCGGTGCCTCCAGGGCGTAGCCGACACCGTGGACGGTGCGGATCAGGTCCGTGCCGAGCTTGCGCCGCAGCGCCTTGATGTGGCTGTCCACGGTCCGGGTGCCGGTGGCGGTCTCGTTCCAGCCCCACACCTCGCTGAGCAGGCGTTCCCGGGACTGGACCGCGCGCGGGCGCTCGGCCAGGTGCACCAGGAGCTCGAACTCGGTGGGCGTCAGGTGCGCCTCGGCGCCGGCGCGCAGGACGCGGCGCTCCGCCAGGTCGATCTCCAGGTCGGCGACGGCGATCCGGGTCGGGTTGGCTGCCGCCGACCGCTCCACCCGGCGCAGCAGGGCGTGCACGCGGGCGGCCAGCTCGCGGATGGAGAACGGCTTGGTCAGGTAGTCGTCCGCGCCCACCGCCAAGCCCACCAGCAGGTCCGTCTCGTCGCCGCGGGCGGTGAGCATGAGCACCGGCACCGGGCGGTCGGCCTGGATGCGGCGGCACACCTCCAGGCCGTCGAAGCCCGGCAGCATGACGTCCAGCACCACGAGGTCGGCCTCCGCCGCCTTGCGGACCGCGGACGGCCCGTCGTGCGCCAACTCGACCTCGAACCCCTCGGCGCGCAGCCGCGCGGCCACGGAGCTGGCGATGGTCAGGTCGTCCTCGACCACCAGAACCCGGCGTGTCATGGCACCGACTGTAGGTGGCGGCGGTGGAGAGCCCTGGTGAGAGTTGTGAACGTCGTGTGGAGGTCTACGGTGTCGGCGTGGCGGACGCGGTGCTGGAAGCGACCTTGGAGCGGATCACGTTCGCCAACGAGGAGACCGGCTACACCGTGGCCCGCGTGGACACCGGGCGCGGCGGCGGGGACCTGGTCACCGTCGTCGGCGCGCTGCTGGGCGTGCAGCCCGGCGAGTCGATCCGGATGCGCGGGCGGTGGGGGTCGCACCCGCAGTACGGCCGCCAGTTCCACGTGGACGACTACACGACCGTGCTGCCCGCGACGATCCAGGGCATCCGGCGCTACCTGGGGTCCGGGCTGATCAAGGGCATCGGGCCGGTGCTGGCCGACCGGATCGTCACGCACTTCGGGCTCGACGCGCTCGACGTCATCGAGCAGACGCCGGAGCGGCTGATCGAGGTGCCCAAGCTCGGTCCGAAGCGGACCAAGCTCATCGCGGCGGCGTGGGAGGAGCAGAAGGCCATCAAGGAGGTGATGGTCTTCCTCCAGGGCGTCGGGGTGTCCACGTCACTGGCGGTGCGGATCTACAAGCAGTACCAGGACCGGTCGATCGACGTCGTGCGCACCGAGCCTTACCGGCTGGCTTCGGACGTGTGGGGCATCGGGTTCCGGACCGCGGACGTGATCGCGAAGGCGGTCGGCATCCCGCACGACAGCCCGCAGCGGGTCAAGGCCGGGTTGCAGTTCACCCTGTCCGAGGCGACCGGGAACGGCGACTGCTTCCTGCCGGAGAACCAGCTCATCGCGGACGCGGTGAAGATCCTCCAGGTCGACACGGGTCTGGTGATCGAGTGCCTGGCCGAGCTGGTCGCCGAGGAGGGGGTGGTGCGCGAGGTCATGCCGGACGGCGAGGCGGCCGTGTACCTGGTCCCGTTCCACCGGGCCGAGGTGTCGTTGGCGTCGTCCCTGGTCCGGTTGTTGCGGACGGACGCCGAGCGGATGCCGGCGTTCCAGGACGTGGACTGGGACCGGGCGTTCGCGTGGCTGGGGGCGTCGCTGGAGGACAAGCAGCGCGAGGCCGTGCAGTTGGCGTTGACCCGGAAGGTCGCGGTGCTGACCGGTGGGCCGGGGTGCGGCAAGAGCTTCACCGTGCGGTCGATCGTGCGGCTGGCGGTGGCGAAGCGGGCGCGCGTGGTGCTGGCCGCCCCGACCGGGCGGGCGGCGAAGCGGCTGACCGAGCTGACCGGGCACGAGGCCCGCACCGTGCACCGGCTGCTGGAGCTCAAGCCCGGCGGCGACGCGGCCTACGACCGCGACCGGCCGCTGGAGGCGGACCTGGTGGTGGTCGACGAGGCGTCGATGCTGGACCTGTTGCTGGCCAACAAGCTGGTGAAGGCCATCGCGCCCGGGACGCACCTGCTGCTGGTCGGGGACGTGGACCAGCTGCCGTCGGTGGGCGCGGGCGAGGTGCTGCGAGACGTGCTGGCGGCCGGCAGCCCCGTGCCGCACGTGCGGTTGACGCACATCTTCCGGCAGGCGCAGGAGTCCGGCGTGGTGACCAACGCGCACCGCATCAACTCCGGCGACTACCCGCTGGTGCAGGGGCTGCCGGACTTCTTCCTGTTCCCATGCGAGGAAGCCGAGGAGGCGGCGACGCTCACCGTCGACGTGGTCGCCACGCGCATCCCGCGCAAGTTCGGTCTCGACCCGCGCACCGACGTGCAGGTGCTCACGCCCATGCACCGGGGCGCGGCGGGCGCGGGCGCGTTGAACACCGTGCTCCAGGAGGCGCTCACGCCGGCACGGCCGAACCTGCCCGAGCGGCGGTTCGGCGGGCGCGTGTTCCGGGTGGGGGACAAGGTCACCCAGATCCGCAACAACTACGACAAGGGCGCCAACGGGGTGTTCAACGGGACCCTGGGGGTCGTCACCGGGATCGACGTCGTGGAGCAGAAGCTGACGGTGCGGACGGACGAGGATGAGGACGTGGACTACGAGTTCGGGGAACTCGACGAGCTGACCCACGCCTACGCCATGACGATTCATCGCTCACAGGGCAGTGAATACCCGTGCGTCGTCATTCCAATCACGACGAGCGCGTGGCTGATGTTGCAGCGCAACCTGCTGTACACGGCGGTGACGCGGGCCAAGAAGCTCGTGGTGCTGGTCGGGTCGCGCAAGGCGATCGGACAGGCCGTGCGGACCGTGGGCGCGGGTCGGCGCCACACCGCGCTGGACGTGCGGTTGAGCCAGGTCTGAGGGGTCCGCGGCAGCCCCGGGTCACCCGACCGACCACTTTTCGGCGCGGGCGGTGTCCATACCGGTGTGAGGACCACGGGGTGAGAGGAACCACCATGCGACCGACACCCACCGAGGGTGCCGAAGGACTGCTCGCGCTGGCGCGTGAGGGGGACGGCGAGGCGTTCCGGGCGCTCGTCGAACCGCACCGGCGTGAACTGCAACTGCACTGCTACCGCCTCCTCGGCTCCCTCCAGGACGCCGAGGACCTGCTCCAGGAGACGCTGCTGGCCGCGTGGCGCGGTATCGACGGGTTCGAGGGGCGCTCGTCGGTCCGGACGTGGCTGTACCGCATCGCGACCAACCGGTGCCTGAACGCGCTGCGCGCGGCCGACCGCCGGCCGCCCGCCGACTACCGGCCGGAGGTCCCGTTGCCCGAGCCGTCGCACCACCGCGGCGAACCGGCGTGGCTCGAGCCCTACCCGGACCTGCTGCTCGACGGCATCGCCGACCGCGCGCCCGGCCCCGACGCCCGGTACGAGCTGCGCGAATCGGTGTCGCTGGCGTTCCTCGCCGCGCTCCAGGAGCTGCCGCCGCGCCAGCGGGTCGTGCTGGTGTTGCGGGACGTCCTGGGGTTCCGGGCCGCCGAGGTCGCGGCGATGCTCGGCACCACCGAGGACGCCGTGGCCGGCGCGCTGAAGCGGGCACGCGGGACGATGCCGGCCGCGCCGCCCCCGCCCACGTCCGTCGAGCCGCGGGTCGTGGCGGACTTCGTCCGGGCGTTCGAGGCGGGGGACGTGGAGGCGGTCGTGGCGTTGTTGAGCGACGACGTCCGGCTGAGCATGCCGCCGCTGCCGTTCGTGTACGAGGGCGTGGCCGACGTGCGGCGCTTCCTGACCGCCGTCGCACTGCGCGAAGGGCGGCGGCACGTGCTCGTGCCGACCCGGGCGAACGGTCAGCCGGCGTTCGGCGCCTACGTGGCCGACGCGCCCCTGATGCGGGCGCACGGGGTGCTGGTGCTGACCGTGGCGGGCGACCGGGTCGCCGGGGTGACGCGGTTCGTCGACAACTCGCTGCTGCCCGCCTTCGGGCTGCCCCGGTCGCTGCGCGGGGGGCTGCGATGACCGTCGTGCAGCGGTGGGTGCTGGGGCTGGCGTCGCTGGCCTCGTTCATGATGGCGCTGGACAGCATGATCGTGACGACGGCGCTGGCCACCATCCGGGAGGACCTCGGGGCGTCGGTCGAGGCGCTGGAGTGGACCGTCAACGCCTACAACCTGACCTTCGCGGTGCTGCTGCTGACCGGGGCGGCGCTGGGTGACCGGTTCGGGCGGCGGCGGGTGTTCGTGGTCGGGCTGGCGGTGTTCACGCTGGCGTCGGCGGCGTGCGCGGTGTCGCCGGACATCGGGGTGCTGATCGCGGCGCGGGCCGCGCAGGGCGTCGGGGCGGCCCTGGTGCTGCCGCTGTCGTTGACGCTGGTGTCGGCGGCGTTCCCGCCGGCGCAGCGCGGGCGGGCGATGGGGCTGTACCTGGGGATCACCGGGCTGGCCACGTTCAGCGGGCCGTTCGTCGGCGGGGCCGTGGTGGCCGGGTTGGCCTGGCAGTGGATCTTCTGGCTGAACCTGCCGATCGGGCTGGTCGCGATCGTGCTGACCACGCGGCGGGTCGCGGAGACCCGGGGTGCCGCCCGGCCGTTGGACGTGGTCGGGGTGCTGCTGGTGACGGCCGGTGCGCTCGGTGTGGTGTAGGGGCTCGTGCGCGGGAACGCGGCGGGCTGGGGGAGTGCCGAGGTGGTGGGCTCGCTCGTGCTGGGCGTGGCGCTGGTCGTGGCGTTCGTGGCGTGGGAACGCCGCACCGCCGCCCCGATGCTGCCGATGCGCTTCTTCCGCCTGCGGGCGTTCGCCACCGCCAACCCGGCGAACTTCTGCGTGTTCGCGTCGCTGTACGGGACGTTGTTCTTCCTGGCGCAGGACTTCCAGTTCGTGCTGGGCGACGGCCCGTTGGTGGCGGGGCTGCGGCTGATGCCGTGGACGGCGACGCTCATGGTGTGCGCCCCGATCGCCGGGCGGCTCGCGGACCGGTACGGGGAGCGGACGTTCGTGGTGACGGGCCTGGTGTTGCAGGGCTTCGGGTCGGCGTGGATCGCGTCCACGGCCGGCGCGGACTACTGGTCGTTGCTGCCCGCCCTGGTGGTCGGCGGGGTGGGGTTGACGATGGCCATGCCCGCGGCGCAGAAGGCGGTGGTGGGGGCGGTCGCGCCGGCGGAGATCGGGCAGGCGTCGGGGGCGTTCATGATGCTGCGGATCCTGGGCGGGGTGTTCGGGGTGGCGCTGGCCGTGGCGGTGTTCGGCGGGTTCGGCGGTTATGCGTCCCGTGACGCGTTCACCAGCGGGTTCACGGCGTCGATGACGGTGGTGGCGGCGTTCGCGCTGCTGGGTGCGGTCGTGGCGCTGGGCATGCCGGGCCGCAAGCCGGTCGCGGTGTCCTAGCCGCGACCTGACGTGGGTCGGCCCGAACCCCCATCCGGGCCGGCCCACATCCCGGTCATTCGGCGCGGCAGCAGGCCCTGGGGCATCAGTCGGCGCGGGGCAGGAGGCCGTGGAGGGCGAGGTCGAGGAACCGCCGCCAGTCGCCGCTGCCGGTCCGGACCACCGCGGACAGGCACCCGACGAGCAGGTAGACGTCGGCCACCGTGCAGTCGTCGCGCAGTTCGCCCGCCGCCCGGTCCCGCGCCACCACCTCGGCCACCACGGCTTCCAGGCCGGCGCGGGCCTCGCCGCGGGGTTCGCTGCCGGCCGTGCCGCGGGCCGCTTCGATCGCCGCCGACAGCCCGCGATCCCGGGACAGCACCTCGCCGACGTGCTCCAGGTAGCGCCGCAGCCCGGCCGGTCCCGCCAGGCACCGCGTCCGGGCGTAGTGCTCGATCTCGGCGAACCGCTGTTCCGCCGCCGCTTCGACCAGCGCGGCCCGGTCGGGGAAGTGCCGGTACACCGTGCCGACGCCGACCCCGGCGGCCCGTGCGACCTCCGGCAGCTGCACCTGGTCGCCGCGTTCGGCGAACAACGCCCGTGCCGCTTCCAGCACGCGCTCCCGGTTGCGCTCCGCGTCCGCCCGCGTCCTGCGCTCCGTTGACACCGCCCGACCTCCCGGCGCTAATGTGGAACCGGAATCCGGTTCCGTTTCGCTGAGAGGATACCCCATGTCGCAAGACCGCTTCGTGCTGCTCGGACCCGGTGAGGTCCGCCCCGGACGCGTCACCCTGCCGCCCGCGTTCGCGGTGAAGGCGATGACCGGCGACACCGAGGGCAGGTTCTCGCTCCTCGAGGTCACCCTCGCCAAGGACATCCCGCGGCACACCCACCACGAGGCCGACGAGTGCATCTACGTGCTCGAAGGCGAACTCGGCATCGACTTCGACGACCAGACCCACGTCGCCGGGAAGGGCGCGTTCGTGATCCTGCCGCACGGGGTGCCGCACGCCCTGCGGGCCGTGTCCACACCACCACCCCGGCTGTTGCAGATCTCCTCGCCCGGCGGCTGGGAGCACTACGTCGAGGACCTGATCGAGGCGGGACCGGCCGTCCTCACCAACGGTTCCCTCGATCCGGTGAAGATCAACCCGATCGCCGCCCGGCACGCCATCACCTACGAGGTCTGACCGCAGGTCGGACTGCAGGTCTGACCGCGTGTCGTGCGTCACGTTCCACGGGTGTCACACCGGGTCTGGAGGCGGGCGTCTAGTGCCCGTCCCAGATACCCGCACCACCCGGAGGAACCACGACCATGATCAACGTCGGCGTCATCATCGGCAGCACGCGTCCCGGCCGCAACGGTGAGCAGGTGGCCCGCTGGGTCCGGGACCTGGCCGCCGACCACGCGGGCGGGGCGGCCCGGTTCCGGCTCGTGGACCTGGCCGACCACCGGCTGCCCCTGCTCGACGAGCCCGTGCCGGCGGCGGCGTCACCGGGGCGGCAGCCGCACACCGTGCGCTGGGCCGAGCAGATCGGGTCGTGCGACGCCTTCGTGGTCGTCACGCCCGAGTACAACACCGCTCCGCCGTCCTCCCTGACCAACGCCATCGACTACCTCCACCGGGAGTGGGGCGGCAAGCCGGTCGCCTACGTGGGCTACGGCGTCTACGGCGCGGTCATGGCGGTGCAGAAGCTGCGTGCGCAGGCGGGCGTGCTGCGGATGGCCGACATCGGGCCCCAGGTGGCGCTGACGTTGCGGGAGGACTTCGTGGACATGGTCGACTTCCGGCCGCGGGAGTTGCACGTGGCCGCCGTGCACCGGATGGTCGACGAGCTGTTGGCGTGGGCACGGGCCCTCACCCCGCTGCGTACGCCCGCCGAGGCCGTGGGGGCGTAGGGGCCGCGCGGCCGGGCCGCCCTGGAGGACGGCCCGGCCGGCGGGTCACTTCACCGGCCAGGCGATGTCGCAGACCTCGTCGTCCGGGCCGGCGGCGTCGCAGTCGGCCCAGTACACCTCGCGCGGCGAGCCGGCCTCCGTCAACCCCTGCTCCTTGATCCACGCGGCCACCGCGTCGTACGCCGACAGGATCTGCGGGTACTCGACCTCGCGGTTCTTCAGCCGCACGTAGGCCTCGCGGTGGGCGGGTTCGACGCGCGCCGGGACCGTCGACGGGGCAGGCTGGGCCGCGATGGGCACGCACACCTCCACCGGACCGTCACCGTCCTCGTTCACCTCGCCGTGGTAGATCGCGAACGGGGCGCCGGACACCCCACCCGCCTCGGCCGCCGCCTTCTCCACCCGGCTCATGGCGGCGGTCATCCACTCGACCAGCTCCGGCTGCAGCACGTGCCGCTGCTCGGTCAGCACGACCTGCTCGGGCACGTCCCGCAGCTGCACCTCGTACATCTCCAGCAACCCCTTCCCTCCGGTCAACACGACGTGGAGGTGGGCGGCCAGGTCCCGCTGCACCGCGAACCGCTGCTCGACCCGCGCCCAGTACGCCGCGAGGACCGCCGCGCGGTCGTCGGCGGCCATCACCCGGGCGACCTCCGCGAGCGGCAGGTCGAGCCGGCGCAGCAGGGCGATCAGCCGGGCGTCGGCGAGCTGATCCTCGTGGTAGCGGCGGTAGCCGTTCGACGGGTCCACCGACGCCGGGCGCAGCAGCCCCTGCCGCTCGTACAGGCGCAGCGCCTTGAGCGACAGGTGCGACCGGCGCGCGAACTCGCCGATGGTGACCAGCATCCGTTCCTCCTCCACGACGTCGACCCTGGGCCGTGCCCCAGGGGCAGGGTCAAGCGTTGCGCCGGATGTCCGCGCGCGCGTCCGCCACCAGGCACAACGGGCGTTCACAGCATGCCCATAAGCAACAGGTATGGCCGGTCGGAGGGTGTGCAACGGTCGGGTTTTGCCCCATCCTCCTGCTCAACCCTGCCTAGGAGGAACAACCGTGAAGTCGACCAGACGTTCACTCGTGACACTGGCGATAGCCGGCGTCACGGCCGCCGCGGTGATCAACGGCGGCGTCCCCGGCACCGCGGGCCCCGCACCCGAGGTGAAGGCCGCCCCCGCCGGCCCCACGTACGTCTACAAGGTCCACGCGCCGCTGGGCAAAGCCGCCCAGGACCTGCTCGGCCGTGGCTTCGACGTGCTGGAGCAGCGCGAAGGCGACAACCTCTTCGTCCTCGGTGACGCGAACACCGGTGACAAGCTGAAGAAGGAGGGCTTCACCACCGTCATCGACGAGGTGCTGCCCGCGCCGCAGTGGGAGCCGCCGCAGCGCAAGTCGCAGTCCCTGGACGCGGCGGCGGCGGAGGAGACGTACTACGGCGGCTACCGCACCGTGAACGCCCAGTACGCGCACCTGGACGCGGTCGCGTCGACCTACCCGACGTTGACCTCGGTGGTCGACTACGGCGACTCGTGGCGCAAGACCCAGGGCTCCGGCGGCTACGACCTGCGCGCCATCTGCATCACCAAGAAGAACTCCGGCGACTGCGCCCTGAGCCCGACCGCGCCCAAGCCCCGGTTCTTCGTGATGGGCCAGCTGCACGCCCGCGAGATCACCACCGGTGACATGGCCTACCGGTGGATCGACCACCTCACCCAGGGCTACGGCACCGACGCCGAGGTGACCGCACTGCTGGACACCACCGAGGTGTGGGTCGTGCCGATCGCCAACCCGGACGGCGTGAACATCGTGCAGCAGGGCGGCAACACGCCGCGCTACCAGCGCAAGAACGCCAACACCACCAACGGTTCCAACTGCTCGGGCACCTCGTCCTCGCAGATCGGCATCGACCTCAACCGCAACACCGACTCCCACTGGGGCGGCGAGGGCACCTCGTCCAACCCGTGCGACCAGACCTACAAGGGTCCGTCGGCGAACTCCGAGGTCGAGACCAAGGCCCTGCAGGCGCTGTGGCGCAACCTGTACCAGGACCGCCGCGGCACCGGCACCACCGACCCGGCGCCCGCCGACACCACCGGTGTCGTGATCTCCATGCACAGCTACTCGAACCTGGTGCTGTTCCCGTGGGGCTGGACGACGTCCTACAAGACCGGCAACGACGCCGCCCTGCGCGGCATGGCGAAGGACATGGCCACGATCGCCGGCGGTTGGCAGTACGGCCAGCCGGGTGAGGTGCTCTACAACGCGGCCGGCGCGACCGACGACTGGGTGTACGACGCGCTCGGCACGGCGTCCTTCGTGTGGGAGATCGGCCCGGGTTCGGGCACGTGCAGCGGCTTCTTCCCGACGTTCTCCTGCCAGACCTCCACGTTCTGGCCGAAGGTCAAGCCGATGCTGCTGTACGCGGCCAAGAAGGCGGCCAACCCGTACGGCGGCGGCGGCACCCCGCCCGGCGGCTGCCCGACCGCCACCAACGCGGACGACGTGACCATCCCCGACAACGGCCCGGCCGTGAGCAGCAGCATCACCATCGCGAACTGCTCGGGCAACGCGTCCTCCACGTCGGCGGTCGAGGTGCACATCAAGCACACCTACCGCGGTGACCTGGTGGTCGACCTGATCGCGCCGGACGGCTCGGCGTACCGGCTGAAGTCGTCCAACAACGACTCGGCGGACAACATCGACACGACGTACACGGCGAACGTCTCGTCCGAGGTGCGGAATGGCACGTGGAAGCTGCAGGTGCAGGACGTGTACTCGGCGGACACCGGGTACATCGACTCGTGGAGCCTGACCCTGTAGGGGGTGCGCGGTTCTTCGGGGGAGGCGGCTCGCCATGGCGGGCCGCCTCTTCGCATGTAAAGACAAATTCACATGTAAAGACGAAAGAGCCTCGCCGGCGGGCAGGCCCCCGGGGGAGGAAGGGCGTCGTGCTTTCCCCGTACGACCTGCCGGAGGCAACCACACTTTGCCAGGGTTGCCAAGAAAAATTGGCTCGTTCCTCGCAAATTTTTGTTGTCAACCCTGGCAAAGCGTGGTTGGGCTGCGCCCAGGCCGTACGGGGAAAGCACGAGGCCCTTCCCGTGGGCGGTGCCGCCTGGGCTGTGCGCCTTCGGCGCGGAAGAGCGGCGCGGCACGTTGGCTTGAGGGTGCAGCGGGCTTGCGGCCGGCGGATGGGACCGGCGGGCCTGCGTTGTGGGCGCGTTTGTGGTGCACCGCGAGGTGGGACCGGCGGGCGTTGTGGTGGGGCGCGTTGGTGGTGCACGGCGGGTGGGTGCGAAAGGGCCCCGCGGGGGAGACGGCCGCGGGGCCCTGTCGGGTGGTGCGTTAGGGCGTTAGCGGAGGCCGTTGCCCATGGCCGTGATCAGTTCGCCGTTCGTCGTGTCGCCCGAAAGCTCCCAGAAGAAGGCGCCGCCCAAGCCCTGTTGCTTGGTCCACGTCATCTTGCCGCCGATGGTGGCCGGGGTGTCGTAGCTCCACCACTGGTTGCCGCAGAACGCGTACGCCGTGCCGGCGACGGTGCCGGTGGCCGGGCACTTGGTCTTGATGACCTTGTAGTCCTCGATGCCCTTCTCGTAGGTGCCGGGGGCGCCGTCGGTGGCGGTGCCGCCCGGGGTTGCCTGGGTGACGCCGGTCCAGCCTCGGCCGTAGAAGCCGATGCCGAGAAGCAGCTTGTTCGACGGGACGCCCTTCGACTTCAGCTTCGCGATGGCCTCGGCCGAGTTGTAGCCCTGCTGCGGGATGCCCGCGTAGGACGTCAGCGGCGAGTGCGGGGCCGTCGGGCCCTGGGCTGCCCAGGCGCCGAAGAAGTCGTACGTCATGACGTTGTACCAGTCGACGTACTGGGCCGCGCCGCCGTAGTTGGCCGCGTCGAGCTTGCCGCCGGAGGAGGCGTCGGCCGGGATGGCGGCGGTGATCAGGTTGCTCGTGCCGAAGCGGGCGCGCAGGGCCTGCATCAGGTTCTTGTAGGCCTCGGGGCCCGAGGTGTCGCAGCTCAGGCCGCAGGCGTTCGGGTACTCCCAGTCGATGTCGATGCCGTCGAACACGTCCGCCCAGCGCGGGTCCTCGACCAGCTTGTAGCAGGACTCGGCGAACGCGGCCGGGTTCTGCGCCGCCGCGCCGAAGCCGCCGGACCAGGTCCAGCCGCCGAACGACCACAGCACCTTGATGTGCGGGTACATCTTCTTCAGCTTGCGCAGCTGGTTGAAGTTGCCGCGCAGGGCGCCCGCGTCCCACGAGTCCGAGGTGCCGTCGACCGACGTGTCCGCGCCGTAGAACTTGTCGTAGTCGGCGTAGGTGTCGTCGTTGGCGGTGCACTTGCCGCCGGTGACGTTGCCGAACGCGTAGTTGATGTGGGTCAGCTTCGCGGCCGAGCCGGAGGTGTGGATGTTCTTGACGTGGTAGTTGCGGCCGTAGACGCCCCACTGCGTGAAGTAGCCCAGGTTCTTGTAGCCGGTGGGCGGGTTCGTGGTCGTGGTGGTCGTCGTGGTGGTCGGCGACGTCGTGGTGGTGCTGGTGGTGGTCGTCGTCGTCGTCGTGGTCGTCGTTGTCGTGGTGGTGGTCGTGGTGCCGCCGCCGGCGTCGCAGGACGCGCCGTTGAGCTTGCAGTTCTGCGGGCCGGAGTACGCGCCCGAGTAGGTGATGTTGAAGCCGAAGCTCGCGGAGGCGCCGACGCCGAGGGCGCCGTTCCAGGTCGGCTTCACGGTCACGTGCTGGCCGCTGGTGGTGTAGCTGCCGTCCCACAGGGAGCCGACCCGGTGGCCGGACGGCAGGTCGAACTCGACGGTCCACGTCGAGATCGCGGCGGAGCTGCCGTTGGTGATCGTGTACTTGCCCTCGTAACCGGTGCCCCAGTCGGAGCCCTTGGTGAAGGTGGCCGCCAGGCCGCCCGCGCCGCTCGCCGCCGGCACCAGGACCAGGCCGAGCACCGTCGTGGCGACCGCCACGACCAACGCTGTGAGATGCCATCGGGTCTTGGACATCGTGCTCCTCGTCAGGGAAAGGAGTGCAGGGTTGAGAAGAACATGTGGTTCAGACCACTTGACGGTCAAGGTCTAGACCACTTGTGTCACTCGAACGGAGTAGTGGATGCGGCCGTGGGAGCGGTTCCACCGTGGCGTGACCACTAAGGGTGGCTACGACGGAAGTCGCGGTCCGGTTCAGTCCTCGGGTGGTCGTGGGCGGGGGTGGGGTCCCACCAGACTCGGGTTCCGGTCAGGCCGTCAGGGGGACGGCCGGTGAGGAGGGGTCTGATGCGCAAGAGGGGAATCGCCCTGGCCGCCGTCGTGGGGCTGGCGGCGCTCGGGGTGGGCGGGACGGCGGTCGCCGAGCCCGTCGAGGCCGGCGGTCGGGTCGACCGGGCGGTCGTCCAGGCGGCGCTGGACAAGCTGACCACCGAGGGCGGCGCGGCCGGGGCCCAGGTCCGGATCACCGATGGTCGGCAGCAGTTCACCGCGCGCAGCGGGGTCGCGGAGCTCGGCGGCGACAAACCGGTGCCGCTGGACGGCCGGTTCCGGGTCGGCAGCATCACCAAGACGTTCGTGTCGACCGTCGTGCTGCAACTGGTCGGCGAGGGCCGCGTGGCGCTGGACGAGCCCATCGGCACGTACCTGCCGGGCCTGGTCCCGGACGGCATCACCGTGCGGCACGTCCTCCAGCACACCAGCGGCCTGTTCAACTACACGCGGGCCCTGCCGCTGGACCCGGCCGGGTTCGAGACCATCCGGTACAAGCACTGGACGCCGCAGGAGTTGCTGGCCCTGTCCACGGCCAAGCCGCTGGACTTCCCGCCCGGCACGTCCTGGAGCTACTCCAACACCAACTACGTCGTCGCCGGCCTGCTGGTGGAGAGGGTGACCGGCAAGCCGTACGAGGAGGCGGTCGAGCGGCGGATCCTGCGGCCGTTGGGCCTGCGCTCGACGTCCGTGCCGGGTGACCGGGTCGGCATCCCCGGCCCGCACGCGCACGGGTACTACCGGGTGGACGGCAAGGACGTGGACGTCACGCGCCTCAACCCGTCCGTCGCGTGGGCGGCCGGCGAGATGATCTCCACCACCGCCGACCTCGACCGGTTCGTCGACGCCCTGCTCGACGGCCGCCTGCTGGCCCCGGCGCAGCTGGCGGAGCTGACCAAGGCGCTGCCGTTCACGAACGGCTACGGGCTGGGCTTCGAGGCGACCGAGCTGCCGTGCGGCGTGACCGTGTACGGCCACGGCGGCGGCATCCCGGGCTACAACAGCTTCCTGGGCAGCACCCGCGACACGAAGACCCGCCTGGCCGCGTCGTTCACGTCGGCACCCGCCGGCGGCAACGGCGCCGGTCTGCAGGAACTGCTCGACGAGGTGTTCTGCTGATCCCGCCCTGTGGTCGCCCCCGGTTTCGCACCGGGGGCGACCCCGTTTCGGCAGACTGTCCGGTATGGACCAGAAGTCGACCCTCCGCCGTTACCTGCAATCCGCGCGCGACGCGATCCTGTGGAAGCTGGACGGCGTCTCCGAGTACGACGCCCGCCGCCCCGTCACCCCGACCGGCACCAACCTGCTGGGCCTGGTGAAACACCTGTCGGCGGTGGAGATCGGCTACTTCGGCGAGAGCTTCGACCGGCCGTTCCCGGAGTCCTTCCCGTGGCTGGCGGACGACGCCGAGCCGAACTCGGACCTGTGGGCGACGGCGGACGAGTCCCGCGAGGACATCGTCGGTCTGTACCGCCGCGTGTGGGCGCACTCGGACGCCACCATCGAGACCCTGGACCTGGACGCGCTCGCCCACGTGGCGTGGTGGCCGGAGGGCCGCAACCGGGTGTCGCTCCACTTCGTGCTGGTGCACGTGATCTCCGAGACCAGCCGCCACGCCGGCCACGCGGACATCGTGCGCGAGACCATCGACGGCGCCGCGGGCCTGCGCAAGGACGCCTCGAACCTGCCCGACGACGACCCGGCCTGGTGGGAGTCCTACCGCGCGAAGCTCGAGCGCGCGGCCCGGGAAGCGTCCGGATGACCGACGAGGAAGTCTGGCACGACCTCGCCCCAGACCTCCAACGCGAACTCCGCGAGGAGTTCGCCGAGGACTTCACCCTCCGCCGGGGTGAGCGCCCGCTGATCGTCCCGCCCGCCCCCGCCGTCACCTGGGATCTGGCGCCGGCCTACGCGGTCGGTGCGGACCGGGCGGTGGCGCAACTGGTCGCGGACGTGCTGCGCGAGTGCACCGAGTACTGGGAGTCCGTGATCGTCCACGACTTCGTGCACGAATCGGTGCTGTACCGGCCGCACCGCGTCACCGACGCCGAGGACGCGGGGGACTGGGAGTCGGTGCTCCTGCCCAACGGCGACTACCTGGTCTTCGTCGCGAAGGACCACTCGTTCGGCGTTGTCGGCGACCACGTCGAGCGGAGTCTCTGCTTCTTCGGCGTGCCGGCGGTGGCGGCCGCGAGGCGGCTGAACAAGGGCGTCCTCACCCGAACCCTCCGAGAGGACATCGGTTAGCACAGTGGAACTCCGGTACCGCCCCATCCGCCCGCACGACGACCTCGACCTCGACGACTCCTTCACCACCACAACGGTCTTCGTCGTCGACCAGGACCCGCACGGCTTCGCGCTGCGCGAAGTCCCGGTGGACCCGCCGTTGCGCAAGGTGTTCCCGCCGGACGACGACGACCTGTCCGGCGAGGGGTTCGTGGCCGAGGACGGTGACATCCGGGGGTTCGTGTCCCTGGAGGTCGAGAGTTGGAACCGGCGGCTGGTCATCCGCCAGATCACGGTCGCCCCCTCCCACCGCGGCCGGGGCATCGGCAGCCACCTCATGGACCTCGCCCTGGACCACGGTCGCCGGCGGCACGCGCGGACCGCCTGGCTGGAGACGTCCAGCGTCAACGTCCCCGCCGTGCGGGCGTACCAGAAGATGGGCTTCCGCCTGTGCGGCCTGGACACCACCCTCTACACGGGCACCCCGGCCGAGGGTGAGACCGCCCTCTACCTGGCCAGACCGCTCTAGCAGGGCGCTGCCTCGGGGTACCGGCCGGCGGCGAAGGCGCCGGGGGCCACGCCCATCGTCGCCCGGAACTCGGCGTGCAGGTGGGACTGGTCGTAGTAGCCCAGTTCCGCCGCCACCCGGGTCCAGCCGCCGGTCCCGCCCGACGCCACCGCCCGGCGCACCCGTTCGACCCGCGCGTACTGCTTGGGCGGCAACCCCACGGCCTCCCCGAACAAGCCACGCAGGTGCCGTTCGCTGACGTGCAGGCGCGCCGCGGCACCCGCGACACCGGAAGTAAGCACCAGCCCCGCCGCCGAGGCGACCAAGGCGTCCGATCGCGGGTCCAGGTCCGCAAGCCGGGACGCCAGCGCCGACCGCAACCCCGCCGGCCCG
Organism: Saccharothrix variisporea; assembly: GCF_003634995.1. Classification (GTDB taxonomy): domain Bacteria; phylum Actinomycetota; class Actinomycetes; order Mycobacteriales; family Pseudonocardiaceae; genus Actinosynnema; species Actinosynnema variisporeum. Next base: position 6,375,794 of record NZ_RBXR01000001.1, read on the forward strand.
CCCACGGACACGCCCCACAGCTCGCGCAACGGCACCACCTCGTCCACCAGCGACCGCACGCCCACCCCGAGGACGGCCCGCGCCAGACCCGGCCGCAGCCGCACGAGCAACCGGTGGGCGTCCACGCCGGCGAAGTACCGCCCCCGCGTGCGCGGCCCGAGGACGAACGCCTCCTCCGACCGCGAGCAGAACACCAGCGTCGTGGCCGGGTCGGGGCCGTGCGCCTGCGTGCCGCCGGCCCCGAACCGCTCGACGGCGATGTCCGCCACCCACTCGCTCAGCTCCACACCGACACCAACCTCGGTATGCCGACCGATGTTTCCGCACCCCTGCGGAGAGCACCGTGGTCCCCATGAACATCGCCGAACGCAACGAGACCCCCGCCGAGCGCATGGACCGCAACTACGGCGAGATCCTCCAGGAGATGCGGGTCGCCCAGACCGGAGTCCAGCTGCTGCTCGCGTTCCTGCTGACCCTCGCCTTCACCCCGCGCTTCGGCACGCTGGACCTGTTCCAGCTCCAGGTCTACGTGTCGAGCCTGGTCCTGGGCGCGACCTCGACCGCCCTGCTCATCGCGCCCGCCCCGTTCCACCGACTGGTGTTCCGCCGCCGGCTCAAGCACGAGCTGGTCCGCGCGTCCAGCCGGCTGCTGCTGGCGGGTCTGGTGCTGCTGAAACTGGCCCTGGCGGCGGCGTTGCTGCTGATCCTGGACGTGGTGCTGGGCCTGGTGCCCGCGCTGTGGATCACGTCGGGCCTGGTGGCCTGGTTCGGGTTCTGGTGGTTCGTGCTGCCCCTGCGCTACCGGGCCCGGTCACCCCGACGCGACGCGGTGCCGCACGGCCTCCCGCGCGATGTCGGTGCGCGACCGGACACCCAGCTTGGCCAGCACGTGTGACACGTGGGTGGCGACGGTCCGGCTGGACAGGACCAGGCGTTCGGCGATCTGCCGGTTGGACAGGCCCGCCACCACCAGTTCGGTGACCTTCAGCTCCGTCGGGGTCAGGCTCTCCCACCCGTGCGCGGCCCGCCGGTGCTTGGCGTGCGGGCCGCGCCGGACGCCCAGTTCGCGCATCCGGGCCAGCAGCACGTTGAGGTCCCACTCCGCGCCCAGCCGCTCCAGCACGTCCACGGCGCGGCTGAGCGCGGCCCGCGCCGACGTGCGGTCGCCGCGCTCGGCGAACGCCACCGCCGCCGCGCCCAGCGCCGTGGCCCGCAGCAACGGCCGTCCGGCTGCACCGACCTTGTCGGTGCCCCGTGGGACGAGGGAATCGGGGGCCGGCGACCCGGCGGCCCGCAGCAGGCCCACCGGGTCGCGGTCGGCCAGCGCCCGGCAGTAGTCCGCGACCGCCCGCCGGTGCGGGACGTCGAGGTCCCGGGCCAGTTCCGCGGCCCGCGCCACGGCCGCCGAAGGGTCCTCGCCCAGCGCGACGGCCAGCCGCACGGCGTCGGGCAGCAGGTCCTCCACCGAGTCCATGCCCTCCACCAGCACGGCCAGCGCTTCGCGGACCCGGCCGGCCTGCTCCAGCTCCAGGCTGGTGGCCAGGGCGAGCGAGCCGACGACGTGACCGGGCACGGCCTCGCCCGCCGTGTCCAGGTGCCGCCGGGCGCCCTCGGCGTCACCGCGGTGCAGGTGGATCAGGGCCGCCACGCCGTGGTCGCAGCGCGAGACCATCGGGTGCTTGAGGTCGTCGGGCAGCAGGTCCACGTCCACCAGGGCCTCGTCCCAGTGGCCCGCGTCGAGCAGGAGCTGGCCCAGCGCGCTCTGCGCCTGCGCGAGCCGGACGGTGTTGCCGGTCTGGTCGGCGGCGTGCCGGACGACCCGGGCGGACGCGATGGCCTCCTCCACGCGGTCCAGCTCGCCCAGGGTCACGGCCTGGTTGATCTGGAGCAGCAGCCGCAGGTCCGCCGTGGCCGGGTCGCCCATCGCGACCGCCAGCGCCCGGTCGAACAGCGGCAGCGCCTCGGCCATGCGGCCCCGGGCCATCGCCACGATCGTGCGGACGTGCAGCGCCCAGCTCGTGGCGCGGCGGTCCTCGGATTCCATCGCGGTGACGGCGAGGCGCTCGGCGTCGTCCAGCGACCCCTCGTCCCAGTGCGCGCGGGCGGCGAGCACGAGCAGCCGGGCGCGGTCACCGGCGGACAGGCCCGGCGCGGCCAGCGCGCGGTCGATCTCGACGAGCGTCTCGGCGGAACGGCCGGTCATGCTGCGGCACTGCGCGAGCGTCCAGTGCAGGTCGACCAGGGTGCCGTGTTCGAGCCCCGCCAGCGCGACCGCTTCCGCGCCGTGGTGGTCGCCGAGCCGGAACCTGGCTTCGGCGAGGTGCGCGAGCAGGACGCCCCGGCGCAGGGTGGCGTGGGGTGCGACGACGACCCGGCCGAGCAGGTCCACGGCGGCCTCGGGCGCGTGCGCGACCAGGGTGGCGCCGTGCTCGTCCAGCCACCGCGCCACCCACTCGGGGACGTGGTCGTCGGCGGCGAGCAGCTGCCGGGTCACCCGATCCACCCCCGCGCCGCTCTCGGCCAGCGCGCGGGCCGCTTCGCCGTGCCAGGCGCTGCGGGCCGACTCGGGCACCTGCTCGTAGAGGGCGGCGCGCACCAGCGGGTGGCGGAAGCTCAGCCCCAGCCGCCCGTCCTCCAGCACGCCGGCCACGGTCGCCTCCTGCAAGGCGGGCAGCAGGTCCACCACGCGGGTGCGCAGCACGGCGGCGAGGTCGGCGACCGGGAAGGACACGCCGAGCAGTGCGGCGGCGACCAGCACGCGGCGGACTTCGGCGCTCAGGTAGGCGATCCGGTCGTGGATGGCGGCCGACAGCGACGCGGGCAGCGCACCCGGTCCGCCGTCACGGGTCAGATGGGCGGTGCCGGTCGCGTCCACCTCGATCGCGCCGCCGCGTACCAAGGCCTCGACCAGCTCCACCAGGAACAGGGGATTGCCGCCGGCGTCACCCGCGAGCGCGATCAGCCCGTCGTCCGGCGTGCCGCCCGACAGCACCCCGACGAGCTCGGCCACGGCCGGTTCCGCCAGCCGGCCCACGGTCAGCCGTTCGACGCCCTGGCGCAGCGCGGACAGGTCGTCTGTGCGCGGCAACGGGCGCAGCACGCCGATGAGCAGCAACGGCAGTTGCGGCACCAGTCGGGCCAGCCGACGCCACACGGCGACGGTCGCGGTGTCGGCCCACTGGAGGTCGTCCACCACGAGCACGACCGGACCGTCCGCGCACAGGTCGTCCACCCGGGCCAGCAGGCGCTCGGCGGTGGCGGTCGCGCCGGGGTCGGAGCGGGCCGTGGACAGCGCGTCCAGCAGGGGCAGCAGTGGCAGCGAGCGGCCCAGTTCGTCACCCGCGCCCCGGCACACCCGGAACCCGCGCGCGGCGGCGTCCTCGCACACGGCCTTGACCAGCGCCGTCTTGCCGATGCCCGGCTCGCCCTCCACGACCAGCGCGGCACCCCGCCCCCGGCCCAGGGCGTCGACCCCGGCGCGGAGGCGGTCCAGCTCGCGCTCGCGGCCGACGAGGCGCAGGGTGACGGCGCGCACACGGAGAGAATACGCGGTTAACAGCAGGTGAACAAGGTCTTCCGCGATTTCGAATCAATGGCACACGCGGACAGTTCGCCTTTTGTTCACCGCGACCACCACCGCGTTTCACCCGCCACTGCCACGGTAATCACCGGGCCGGCCCGCCGTGCAATTCCCGACGATCGCTCGTGACTGGAGTGCGCATGCGAATCGGACGAGTGCTCATCGCCGCGCTGGTGGTGGCCCTGTTCACGACGGCCGAAGCGGCGGCCACCACCCCGTTCGGCGGAATGCCCTACAACTGAACCGGATCACCCCACTCGATGTGGTGCGCGTAGAAAGAATTCGTGGACACCGATCGGTTCGCGCCCAACCCGGCGCTCATCCCCACCAGCGCCTCCACCCTTTCCCGGCGCAACCGCTCGTACACCTCGAACGCCTGGCGCGGCTCCGCGCGGTCGCGGAGGCACCGCGCGAGGGTGACGCTGTCCTCCAGCGCCATCGACGCGCCCTGACCCGCTGCCGGGGACGCCGCGTGTGCCGCGTCCCCGACCAGCACCACCCGGTCGGTGTGCCAGACGGGCGTGGTGGGCACGTCGTAGGCGTTGCTCGCGTGGATCTCGCCTTCCGCCCGGATGATCTCCAACGCGGGTGAGGTGTCGTCGGCGAAGAACGCGGCGGCGTGGGCGCGGTGGTCCTCGGGCGTGCCGCCGTGGCGTTCCGGCCCCGGGGTGCGCGCGAACCACCACGTCGTGCCGTCCGGGGCGGTGCTGTGCCCGAAGAAGCCCTGCGACCCGGCGATCATGTGGTACCGGCCGGGCGGGGTCGTGGGTTCGAGGCCCTCGGCGTAGCCGTAGAAGATGTTCAGGCCGGTGTACCGGGGTCGCGGCGCTTGCGGGTCGATGATCCGGCGGGTCGCCGAGTGCAGGCCGTCCGCGCCGACGAGCAGGTCACCCTCCGCGGTGCTGCCGTCCTCGAACACGGCCCGAACACCGCCTTCGACGCCGACCAGCCGCTTGCCGTGCTCGACGGCGATGCCCTGCGCCCGCAGCTCGTCGTGCAACGCCCGGTACAGGTCGGCGCGGCGCAGCGTGCGCGGTCCCGTGACGCCGTTGCCCCAGCGGTTCTCGCTGACGAGCACGCCGGCACCGTCGTAGACGTCCACGCCGTCGGCGGCGAACGAGTGGTCCACCACGACGTGCTCGACGTCGATGGCGCGTAAGGCGTCCAGCCCGTTGTGCATGATCGTCAAGAAGGCCCCGATGTCGTCCGCGCCCGTGGGGTAGGCCTCGAAGACGACCGAGTCGATGCCCGCTTTGCGCAACGCCAACGCGGTGACCGGCCCGGCGATCCCGCCGCCGATGATCAGTGCTCTCACCATGTCCCCGACGCTAGCGGGGCGGCCCGTTCGGGCCTGTCGGCCGTTCGCCGACCCGAATACGCTCCGGTGGCGTGACGACTCCGACCCGAGGTGCCGTGCGCGTCGCGCGCTGCGGTGTCATCGGGCTGTCGTCCGGGCTGCTCGCGGTGGTGGCGCACGCGAGCGCGACCGGCCACTTGCCCGGGTTGCCGCACGTCCTGGCGTTCGCGGCGGCGGTGGCGTGGGCCTGCGGACCGTTGACCGACCGCCGGCTCGAGGCGGCCGAGATCGTCGGGCTCGTGGTCACGGTCCAGGTCACGCTGCACGTGTTCCTGGCCGTGCTGGGCCGCCACCCGCGCGAGGTCGTGCCGTCACCGTCGATGCTGGTCGCCCACGCCCTGGTGACGGCCGTCGTCGTCGGAGCGCTCACGGGCGCGGAAGGCGCGGTCTTCCGCCTCGCCGCCGCACTGGCGTCGGTGCTGCCACGCCGGTTCACCCCACCGCCGGCCTTCGCGCCGCTGCGCATCCCCATCGCCGGTCCCAACGAGCAGCCGCTGTCCGAGGCGCTGCGCCGGCGGACCGTGCCGAGACGCGGGCCACCCGTCCTCTGAGGCAAGCGCACGTCCCCACCACCGTCCCTTGTGGACCGGTGGCGATACCGCACACCCAGAGGAGCTTTCGCCATGATCAAGTCCTGGCGCGGCCTTGTGCTGCGCTTCCACTTCTACGCCGGCGTGCTCGTCGGCCCGTTCGTGCTCATCGCGGCGTTGACCGGCGTCCTGTACGCGGCGACACCGCAACTGGAGTCCTGGCTCTACGCGGACGAACTGTCGGTGCCCGCGTCCGAGCAGACCGTGCCGCTGTCCCGGCAGGTCGAGGCGGCGGTGGACACCCAGCCGTCCGCCACGCTCGTCGCGGTCCGGCCCGCGCCCGAACCCGGCATGACGACCCGGGTCCTGTTCAGCTCGCCGGACCTCGGCGAGTCCGAGAAGCTGGCCGTGTTCGTCGACCCGGCCACCGGCGCGGTCGTCGGTGACCTGGTCACCTACGGGTCCAGCGGTGTGCTGCCGCTGCGCGCCACGCTCGACGGGCTGCACCGCGACCTGCTGCTCGGCGAGGTCGGCCGCCTGTACAGCGAACTGGCCGCCTCCTGGCTGTGGGTGGTCGCGCTGGGCGGCCTGGTGCTGTGGCTGACGCGGCGGCGGAGCGTCACGCCCAAGCCCGCCCTGCGGCGGCACGCCGTGGTCGGCCTGTGGGTGCTGGTGGGCGCGTTGTTCCTGTCCGCCACCGGGTTGACGTGGTCGAAGTACGCCGGTGAGAACGTCGCCGACCTGCGCAAGGCGTTCGGCTGGACGACACCCGCGCTGAAGCTGTCCGGTTCCGGCGACCACAGCGGTCACGGCAGCGCCACCCCGACCGCGGGCACGCCGTCCGAAGTGGACGCCGTGCTGGCGCACGCACGCGCCGCCGGGATCGACGCGCGGGCGGTGGAGGTGACCTGGCCGGCCGGGGGCGGCGCGTGGAAGGTCGCCGAGGTCGAACGCGGGTGGCCGACGCAGGTCGACTCCGTGGCGGTCCACGGCGGTGTCATCGTGGACCAGGTCCGGTTCGCCGACTACCCGCTGATGGCCAAGCTGACGCGGTGGGGCATCGACGCGCACATGGGTGTCCTGTTCGGCTGGGTCAACCAGGTGCTGCTGCTCGCGCTGGGCGGCGGCCTGGTCGCGCTGGTGGTGCTCGGCTACCGGATGTGGTGGCGGCGCCGGCCGACCCGCGGGTTCGGGCGGCCCGTGCCGCGCGGCCAGTGGCGGAAGGTGCCGCCGGCGCAGGTGGTCGGCGTGCTGGTGGTCGCGGCGGCGGTCGGGTGGTTCGTGCCCCTGTTCGGCCTGACCCTGCTCGGGTTCCTGGTGGTCGACGCCCTCCTGGGCACCCGCCGCACGGGCGAGCCGAAGCCGGTCGAGCACGCCGTGTAATGCGTTGACCCGCCGGACCGGGAGCGGTCTAAGCTCGGCCATGCCCTTCGGTTGACGCCCCGCACCGCTCCCGGCCCGGCCCCTGGCCCGACTCGTCGTCGGGTGGGCGCTGCTGGCCGACGTCGTGCCCGTCTACCCGCTGTACGCGCTGCTGTTCGCGGACACCGGGCTGTCGGACGGGCAGATCTCCCTCCTCTTCGCGATCTGGTCCACGGTGGCGGTCGTCGCCGAGGTCCCGTTCGGCGCGCTGGCGGACCGGTTCTCCCGGCGCTGGTCGCTGGTCGCCGCCGGCGTGCTCCAGGCCTGCGGTTACGCCCTGTGGACCGCCGCCCCGGGCTTCTGGGCGTTCGCGGCGGGCTTCGTGCTGTGGGGACTGGGCGGCGCGCTGGTGTCCGGCGCGCTGGAGGCCCTGATCCACGACGGCCTGGCGGCGGTCGGCGCGGCCGACGCGTTCGGCCTGGTCCTGGGCCGGGTGACGGCCGTGGGCCTGCTCGCCCAGATCCCCGCCGCCCTCATCGCGACCGCCCTGTTCACCACCGGCGGCTACCCGCTCGTCGGCTGGGTCAGCGTGGCGACCTGCCTGGGCGCGGCCCTGGTGGCGACCCGGCTGCCCGAGACCCCGCGCGGCGAGCCGGAGAGCTGGCTCGCGACCCTGCGCGCGGGGTTGGCGGAGAGCGCGGCCGTGCCGGCGGTGCGCCGGGTGGTCGTGGCGGTGGCGGCGTTGACCGGGATCGACGCCCTGGAGGAGTACTTCCCGCTGATGGCCCAGGACTGGCACGTGCCCACGGCCTGGGTCCCGGTGGCCGTGCTGGTCATCCCGCTCGCGGGCGCGGCAGGCGCGGCCCTCGGCGGAGCCGGCCGACGTCCAGGCGGGGCGTGGCGGAGCCCGGCGCTCCTGCTGGCGCTCTCGGCACTCCTGCTCGCTGCGGCCGGCTACCTGCGTCACCCGGCGGGCCTCGCCTTGGTCGCTGTGTCCTACGGCTTCTACCGGCTCGTCCTCGTCGTCGCCGAAACCCGCCTCCAGGAGCGGATCACCGGCCCGGCGCGGGCGACCGTCACCTCCGTCGCGGGCCTGGGCAGCGAGGCCGTGGCCTACGCCGTCTACGCCACCTGGGTGGTCGGCGGCACGGCTCTCGTCGCCGCCGGGATCCTCCTCGCCGCCCTGCTCGTGGCGCGGACCGTTTCACCACCGTGAAAATCGTTGACACCTGTGGTCTGGACCACACACCCTCGGTGGCATGCGAGGGAAATCGGTGTTCTCGGTGGCCGTCGTCCTGGCGGCCGGACTGGTGACGGGACCGTCGCCCGCGACGGCGGCTCCCGCCACGTTCGCCCACCCCGGTGTCCTGGTGAGCAAAGGGCAGCTGGACTTCGTGCGCGCCAAGGTGAACGAGGGCGCGCAGCCGTGGAAAGCCGCGTACGACCAGATGATGGCCCACCCGTTCGCATCCCTGTCCCGCACGCCGAAACCCCGTGCGGTGGTGGAGTGCGGCTCCTACTCCAACCCCAACTACGGCTGCACGGACGAGCGCGAAGACGCCCTGGCGGCCTACACGCTGTCCCTGGCCTGGTACATCACCCGAGACAGCCGGTACGCCACCAAGGCCATCCAGATCATGGACGCGTGGTCCGCCGTCATCCAGGACCACACCAACACCAACGCACCCCTGCAAACCGCCTGGGCGGGCTCGTCGTGGCCGCGCGCGGCGGAGATCATCAAGCACGTCTACGGGAACTGGCCCAACGCATCACGCTTCGCCACCATGCTCCGCAACGTCTACCTGCCCGAGATCGCCAACGGCCGCCCCGCCACCAACGGCAACTGGGAACTGTCCATGATGGAGGCGTCCCTGGGCATCGCGGTGTTCCTGGAAGACCGGGCCGCGTACGACAAGGCGGTGTCCATCTACCGCACCCGGATGCCCGCGTACGTCTACCTGACCACCGACGGCGACCTGCCGAAGCCACCACCGAACAGCGGCATCGACACCCGCGCCGAGATCATCTCCTACTGGCAGGGCCAGAGCACCTTCGTCAACGGCCTCTCCCAGGAAACCTGCCGCGACTTCACCCACACCGGCTACGGCCTGGCCGCCGCCGCCCACCTCGCCGAAACCGCCCGCCACCAGGGCCAAGACCTGTGGTCCGAGGTCCGCGAACGCCTCCGCCACGCCTACGGCCTGCACGCCAAGTACCAACTGGGCGTCGAACCCGTGCCGTCGTGGCTGTGCGGCGGAACCATCAAACAGGCCCTCGGCCCGACCACGGAGGTCGCCTTCAACGCCCTCCACACCCGCCTGGGCATCGGCATGACGAACACCCAGCGCCTGACGGAACAACAACGCCCAGCCGGCACCGACAAGCTCTTCATCGCCTGGGAGACCCTGACCCACGCGGCAAACCCGAGCTGACGACGGACAGCCGGCCCGCCCGCCTTGCCGAGTGGGCAGTCCGCCGAAGATGGCAAAAGAAAGAAGCCCCCGCAGTTGCAGTCGGGTCATCTTTGGCGGCCTGCCCGCCGGCGAGGCGCTTTTACGGTAAACTGCGCTTCCGGAAATCTCGACTTCGATAGGAGTGGGTGCACTCTTTTTCATGGCGACGACTCCCGATCGTTGATCCCACAGCCCGTTCCAAGCCGTTGAGACGGGTCAGCCCCATTGTGATCACCGCGCTCCACTTGTGCTGGGCTCTGCGATGGCCCCAACCCCTGACCACGGTGAGTGCTTGACTGTGCACGTGGAGGACAGTCCGGGCGGGGTGTGCGACAGGCATGCAGGAAATCGGGGTTGATCCCGATCACGGAAGAGGTCGCCGCAGCAACGGATGCCAGAGGGGCCTTGTTCTGGGAGAAGTGCGGTACGACACTGAAGGAACCGGCGACGATGCCACGCGATCGACGAATTGGAGGTGGCGAGATGGCGTGGACGATGAAGGGCACATGGTATGAGTCCTGCAGCTGCAAGATGGTCTGTCGGTGCAACTTCGGGCCGGCGGAGCCGGACCAGGGGTGGTGCTCGGCCGTCCTCGGCTTCGCCATCGACTCCGGGGAGTCCAACGGGGTGGACCTGGGCGGCACCAAGGTGGTTTTCCACGGTGAACTGCCCGGTGACTTCGTCGGCGGCATCGACAAGGTGGTGCTCTACCTCGACGAGGCCGCCTCGCCCGAGCAGCGCGACGAGCTCGAGGCCATCTTCCAGGGCAAGCGTGGTGGGGTCTGGGAGGGCGTCGCGGGGATGATCGCGTCGTTCCTGCCCTCCAAGACTGTGCCGGTCGAGGTCGTCGGTGGCGACAGCCCGCGGGTGAAGGCCGGTGACTTCGCCGGCTTCAGCATGGAGCGCCTGAAGTCCGAGGAGGGGAAGCAGGCCGTCCTGGTGCACGCCCCGATCGCGGCGGGTTTCGCGGTCGACACGCAGGAGCTGGCCACCGCGACCGGCTCGGCGTCCGACCCCGACCTCCGGGCGTGGGAGACGCTCGGCTATGGCGCTGCCGTCCCGTTCAACTGGTCCTTCTGACCCGAGCGCGCGTAGGCAGGTGCTCCGGTTGGAGCGGCTGCTTCTCGTCGTGCTGCTGACGCTGGCCGCGGCAGCGTGGGCTCTCGTCGTCTGGCAGTCCCGGGTCATGGGCGGCGCGGAGGACATGGGTGCCGGTCTGACCATGGGTATGGCGGCGCCGCTGTTCCTGCTGATGTGGCTGGCCATGATGGTCGCGATGATGTTCCCGGCCTCTGCCCCGATGATCCTCGCCTTCGCCGGCAGCCAGGCCCGCAGACGTGCCACGGGAGGTCCGTCCACGCCGACATGGTTGTTCGTGCTGCCTTACCTGGCGGTGTGGACCGCCTTCGGGGCGGCTGGCTATGGAATCGCTGTGGTCGGCGATGCGCTCGTCGGCGACTCGATGGCGGCGGCGGACGCGATGTCCCGTGCGGCCGGCGGCCTCCTCGTGGCCGCGGGCGTCTACCAGCTGACCCCGCTGAAGCACGCGTGTCTGGTGCGTTGCCGCACGCCATTCATGTTCATGCTCCGCTACTGGCGGGATGGTAGGTGGGGCGCGGTGACGATGGGGCTGCGCCACGGTTTGTACTGCCTTGGTTGCTGCTGGCTGCTCTTCCTCCTGCTGCTGCCGCTCGGGGTGATGAACGTCGGCGCCATGGTCGCCGTCGCGGCCCTGGTGTTCGCCGAGAAGGCACTGCCGTACGGCGACACCGTGGGGAAGGTCGCGGCGTTTGGCCTGATCGGCTATGGCCTGTTCGCATTGTCGTGGCCGAATGCTCTGCCGACGGTGATGTGACGGTGCGGGACATCGCCTAGTCCGCCAACGCCTGCACTTCGTCGTAAGTGGGCACCGGGCCGACCGCTCCACCGTCCCGCACCGCGAGGGCCGTGGACACAGTCGCCCCCACCGCCGCTCGGAACAACAGCGACCCGGTGCTCACCCGCTTCACCCCCAGCTCGGCCAACGTCCGGATGTCGTGCTGCGCCAACACGTTCACCGGCACGTCCACCGCCGCCACCACCTTCGCGATCTCGCTCTCCGGCGTCAGCCCCGGCACGAAGATCCCGTCCGCACCCGCGTCGACGTACCGCAACGCCCGCGAGATCGTGCTCTCCTGGTCGACGTGCAGCCAGTGCGTGTCCACCCGCGCGTTGACGAAGAGGTGCGGGGCGACGGCCTTGAACTCCGCGATCAACCCGGCCTGCTCCGATGGGTCGGCCAGTGCTTCCCCGCGCCCGTCCTCGATGTTGACCCCGCACACCCCCATGGCCGCCAGTTCTTCGGCCACCCCGCGCACGTCGCCGAACCCGGCCTCGATGTCCACGGTGATCGGCACCGGCAACCGGACCAGTTTCCGCGCCAGCGTCAACGTCTCCTCGCGTGCCAGGCCGGCCGCGTCGGGGATGCCGTTCGCCGCCGCCACACCGAGGCTGGTCGTGCCGATCGCCGTGAACCCGGCCCGCACCAACGCCGCGGCCGAAGCGAAGTCCCACGCGTTCGGCAGCACCAACGGCGAAGCGCCGTGGTGCAACCGGTGGAACGTCCCCGAAGCCAACGCCAAGGCGTGCGCCCGCGCCGGGCACCCGTGCCGCCCGGCCCCGAACGGACGGTCCGCCAGCGGCACCTCCACCAGTTCGCCGGACGGCGCGACCCGCCGGGTCAGGGGCACGGGAGGGTTCTTGCCGGCGATCAACGCGTTCGTGGCGTCACAAGCCTGCACCAGCAACCCGATCCGCGCCGCCGCCACCTCGTCCCGCGCACCGCACAACGCGACCAGCCGCTCCACCGCGCGATCGGCCTCCGGGGTGACGGCAGAATGCGGCTGGTAGGACCGCGCCACCGTCGTCACGTCCGCCACGACATCGCGCGGCAACCCCAGCTCGGCGGCCAGTTTCGCCACCGGGTCCCCCGGACGCTCCAACACTGCCATGTCCACAGTGGACAGAAGATCCTCCGCCAGCCGACGCCGACGCTCGTGGTCGGCACCTTCGCTGAACCGCGCCACATGGGCACGCAGCCAAGCCACGCCGGTCGCGCCAAACGGCACGGCGGGAACGGTGTAGGCGGGGTCGAGCAGCACGTCGTGGTCCATGCCGGACACGCTAGGGCCCGGAAACTTCGGCGCCCGCCGAAGCGTCCACACCGCACAATGGACGGCATGCCCGCCGACAAGCTCGCCGACCTGGCCGCGCTGCTCGCCGACCGCACGCGCGCCCGGTTCCTGCTGACCCTCCTGGACGGCCGGGCGTGGACGTCGAGCGAACTGGCCACCGCCGCCGGCGTCTCGGCCTCCACGGCGAGCGAGCACCTGACCCGCCTGGTGGACGCGGGCGTCCTCACCGAACGCCGCCAGGGCCGCCACCGCTACGTCCAACTGGCCGGCCAGCGCGAAGCCGACCTGCTGGAACACCTGCTCGCCTACGTCGGTCCGGCGACGACGGCCAAGACCCTCAAGGCCACCACCGCTTCGGCCGCCCTCGCCCGCGGCCGGACCTGCTACGACCACCTCGCCGGTCGCCTGGGCGTGGCCATCACCGACGCCATGACCACTCGGAACCTGCTGGACGACGACCTGACCCTCACCCCGGAGGGCCTCGCCTGGCTGACCGACACCCTCGACTTCACCCCGCCCACGTCCCGCCGCCCGATCGCCAAACCGTGCCTGGACTGGACCGAGCGCCGCTCCCACCTGGCCGGTGCCGCGGGCGCGCACATCTGCGCCAGCCTCCACGCCCACGGCTGGGTGAAGAAGATCGGCACGGGCCGGGCCGTGAAGGTCACGCCGGCAGGCGAGGAGGCCCTGCGCGACCTACTGGGCCTCGTCCCGCTGTAGCCACTTCGGCAGCCACGACGAGTTCCCGGCCGGCACCACGTCCACCACCACGCAGGTGATGTTGTCCGGCCCGCCGCGCGCGTTGGCCGCCGCGATGAGCGCCCGCACGGTCCGGTCCCGGTCCGGGTCGGCCGTCAGCAGCTCGGCGATCTCGGCCGACGTGACCACGTCCGACAGCCCGTCCGAGCAGATCAGGTACCGGTCGCCGACCTCGACGTCCTGGTAGAACAGGTCGGGGTCGTGCGCCGACCCGGCCTGCAACGCGCGCATGAGCATCGACCGGCCGGGGTGCTCGGCGGCCTGCTCCGCCGCCATCCGCCCGTCGTCCACCAGCGCCTGCACCATGGTGTGGTCGCGGGTGATCTGGGTCAGCGCCCCGTCGCGCACCAGGTAGCAGCGCGAGTCGCCGATGTGCCCGACGGCGAAGCGCTCGCCGTCCCACAGCAGCGCGGTGAGCGTGGTGCCCATGCCGCGCATGTCGAAGTTCTCCTCGGCCAGGTCGGTCAGCCGGACGGCGATCTCCCGGGTCGCGTCGGACAGCAGCGACAGCGGGTCGTCGGAGTCCAGGTCCAGTTCGGCCAGCACGCCCACGGCGATCGAACTGGCCACCTCCCCGTACGCGTGACCGCCCATGCCGTCGGCGACGGCGTACAGGCGCTCGCTGAAGTACACCGAGTCCTCGTTCGCCTCTCGGCGCAGGCCGGGGTCGGTCCCGACGGCGTGGCGGAGCGCATACATGACGACTAGTGAATCACCCGCACGGGTCGCGGCGGCGGGCGCTCTCCCGATCCGGGCCCGGAACCTTCCACCGACCTCACCGGGGGCGTCCGTAGAACTCGCTCAGCACGAGCATGGCGGCCCCCGCCGCGACCACGTCGTCGCCCAGTGGCGTCACCTCGACCTCGACCGGCAGCCAGTCCGCCGTGGGCAGCTTCGCGCGCACCCCCGCCAGGTACGCCTCGGGCTGGGCGAGCACCGCCCGACCTGCGAGGACGACGTGGTCGACGTCCAGCAGCTGCACCAGGTCGGCCACCGCGAGACCCACGATGGCGGTGGCCCCGGCGAGGTCCCCGGAGCGCGCGGCGAGGTTGTGCACGGCCTCGATGCACCCGGTCCGGCCGCACACGCACTCGGGTCCGTCGAGCTGGATGGTGGTGTGCCCGAACTCGCCGGCGTTGGTGCGCGCGCCCCGGTACACCTGCCCGTCCAGCAGCAGCCCGACGCCCAGGCCGGTGCCGACGAGGACGAGGACCGCGTCCCGCAGCTCTTCCCCGCGCCGCCAGGCCTCGGCGACGATGGCGGTGTTGGTGTCCTTGTCCAGGACCACGGGCAGGCCCAGGCTGTCCTCGGCCAGCTCGCGCAACGGGACGTCGTGCCACTTCACCAGGCCGGTGGCGTCGTGCACCACGCCGGTCCGGTGGTCCAGCGGCCCGACGAAACCCAGGCCCACGCCGAGCAGCTTGTCGTCGCGCATCCCGTTGACCAGGCGGGTCAGCTCGGCGACGAAGGCCGGCGGGTCGAAGTCCGGCGGCAGCGGCGCCACGGCCCGGTCCAGCACGTCGCCGGCGAGGTCGGTCAGCACCACCCGCAGCTCGTCCCGCTCGACCTGCGCCCCCAGCGCCAGGCGGCTGTCGGCGACCAGCTTGAGCAGGGTCCGGGGCTTGCCGACCCCGACGTTGCGCGTGCCCGACTCGACCAGCAGCCCCTCGTCGATGAGCCGTGCCACGACCTTGGACACCGCCTGCGGCGTCAGCCCGCTGCGCTCCGCGAGGTCGACCCGCGTGACGGCGCCGGACCTGGCCAGCCCGAGCACGACGGCGTCGTTGTATCCGCGCAGGAAGCGCAAGTTAGGCACCCTCGCATCATGGCACGGCTAGCCTTTACTAAACACTGTTGCTTTAATATTCGACATGCCTCTCCGCACCGGTCTGCTCGGCTACGGCATCGCCGGCCGCGTCTTCCACGCGCCGCTCATCACGGCCACCCCCGGCCTCGACCTCGCGGCCATCGTGACCGCCGACCCGACCCGCCAGGCGGACGCCCGCACCCGCTACCCGTCGACCCGGGTCGTGCCCACGGTCGAGGACCTGTTCGCCCTGGACCTCGACCTGGTCGTGGTGGCCACCCCCAACCGCACGCACGTGCCCCTGGCCCTGGCCGCCATCGAGGCCGGGCTGCCCGTGGTCGTGGACAAGCCCTTGGCGGGTTCGGTCGCCGACGCGCGGCGCGTCCTCAAGGCCGCCGAGTACCGAGACGTGCCGCTGACGGTCTTCCAGAACCGGCGGTGGGACAGCGACTTCCTCACCCTGCGCTCGGTGCTGCCGTCCCTGGGCGAGGTGACCCGCTTCGAGTCCAGGTTCGAACGCTGGGTGCCGGACGTCTGGGACAACTGGCGCGAGTTCGGCGCCCCCGACGAGGCCGGCGGCCTGCTGTACGACCTGGGCGCGCACCTGGTGGACCAGGCACTGCAACTGTTCGGCCCCGTGGCGTCCGTCTACTGCGAACTGGACCGCCGACGCCCAGGCGTCGAGGTGGACGACGACGTCTTCGTCTCCCTGACCCACGCCAACGGCGTCCGCTCCCACCTGTGGGCCTCGGCCGTCGCCGCCCGCCCAGGCCCACGCCTCCGCGCTCTGGGCACGCGCGGAACGTTCGTCAGCGAATCCCTGGACGGCCAGGAAGACGCCCTGGCCGCAGGCCTGCCCTTTGACGATTTGTCGACAAATTCGCACCCTCACGCTCGGCACGTCCACAGTGGAGGTCCCCGGCGTCCCCGGCGCGTACCTGGAGTTCTACCGCCTCCTGGTCGCGGCCCTGACCGAAGGCGGCCCACTCCCCGTGGACCCGGAGCAGGCGGTCGCGGCCCTGGAAGTCATCGAGGCAGCCTTCACCTCCGCCCGAACCGGCCAGGTGGTGACGCCATGAGCCTGCTGGACACCCTGACCGACCAGGAAACCCGCCTGAAGTTCCGCACCTTCACCAACGAAGACGCCCTGACCCTGGGCCTCCACCTCCTGGCCAAGGCCCGCGAGGCCGCCCTACCCGTGGTCATCTCGGTCCGCCGAGGCCAACAACGCCTCTTCCACGCCGCCCTCCCCGGCACATCGGCCGACAACGACGGCTGGATCGACCGCAAGAGCCGAGTGGTGGACCGGTACGGCTGGAGCTCGTTCCGAGTGGGCGAGAGCTTCCGCGCGGCGGGAAAGACCTTCGAGGAACACTCCCTCCTCGACCCCCGCGAGTACGCGGCACACGGCGGCGTCTTCCCGATCCTGGTCGAGAACGTCGGCATGGTCGGCACAGTCGGAGTCTCGGGCCTCCCACAGGCAGAGGACCACGCCTTCGTAGTGACCCACCTGGAGGAATTCCTAGCTACCCGCTAACAGCCCCGCTTGCCGTCTGCTTTTCGTAGTAGTGGTCTCCACCACAGGTGGAGGGCCTCGGTTCCCCCGCCGTATGGCCTGCCCGAAGGGCTACCACAGATTTCCCCGGTGCAGCCGAACTTTTTTGTGAGGAACGAGCAAAAAAGTTTAGCGGCACCGGGGAAATCTGTGGTTGGCTCCGCCAGGCCATACGGCGGGGGAACCGACGCCCTTCACCCCCCGCTGGCGGCCTGCCGCGCGGCGAGCGCCGCTTTTGAGCTTTTGGTCTTTTGATCTTGAGAGCGCGAAGCGCGTCCAGCTCGAACCTCTCGAAGCCCTCAAGAGCAAGCAGAAGCGCGGTCGAGCAGGAGAGAGCGTTCGCGTTCGTTGCGGGTCATCGCCGCCGCGCGTTCGAACTCGACCCGAGCCTCCGCCAACCGCCCCAACTTGAACAACAAGTCCCCGCGCACGCTCGGCAGCAGGTGGTAGTCCTTCAACGCCGGCTCGTCCACCAGCTCGTCCACCAGCCCCAACGCCACTTCCGGCCCGAACGCGAACCCGATCGCCACCGCGTGGTTCAACTCCACGATCGGCGACGGGGCCACCAGCGCCAGTGCCTCGTACAAGCCCGCGATCCGGAGCCAGTCCGTCTCCTCCGGGGTCCGGGCCACCGCGTGACAGGCCGCGATCCGGGCTTGCAGCGAGTACGGCCCGCCACCCGCCTTCTCCAGCGCCGCCAAGCCGCGCCGGATCAGCAGCTGGTCCCACCGTCCCCGGTTCTGGTCCATCAGCAGCACCGGTTCCCCCTGGGGGCCGACCCTCGCCCGCGACCGGGACGCCTGGATCTCCAGCAGCGCCACCAGGCCGTGCACCTCGGGTTCCTTCGGCATCAGGCCCGCCAGGACGCGGGCCAGGCGCAGGGCGTCGGCGCACAGCTCGGGGCGGAGCCAGTCGTCGCCGGCGGTGGCGGAGTAGCCCTCGTTGAAGATCAGGTAGATCACGCCCAGCACGGACGCCAGCCGCGCGTCCCGTTCGTCCTCCGCCGGGACCTCGAAGGGCACGTTCGCCTTGGCCAGGGTCTTCTTCGCGCGCACGATCCGCTGGGCCACGGTCGACTCGGACACCAGGAACGCCCGCGCGATCTCCTCCGTGGTCAACCCGCCGAGCATCTTGAGCGTCAGCGCCACCTGCGCCTCGACCGACAGGACCGGGTGGCAGGCGGTGAACACCAGGCGCAGGAGGTCGTCGTCGATGTCGCCGACGTGGGCACCGGCGTCCGGGGCGGTGCGCTGTGCTTCGTCGCGGCCGATCTCGGCGAGTTTGCGCTGGTAGTTCTGCTGCCGGCGGATCTGGTCGACGGCCCGGTTCTTGGCCGCGGTCATCAGCCAGGCGCCCGGGCTGCGCGGGATGCCGGTCTGCGGCCACTGCTCCAGGGCGCTGACCAGGGCGTCCTGGGCGAGTTCCTCGGCCAGGCCCACGTCGCGCACCATCCGGGCGAGCCCGGCGATGAGCCGTGCCGACTCGATCCGCCACACCGCCTCGACAGCGCGACGCGCATCGGAAGCTGTCACGGTCCGGGATCAGACCAGCTTCCGATGCGCGTCGGCAAGGCGGGAGGTGTTGGGTTACCGCGTTCCGTGCTGGGCCTTGATCTCGTCGGCCAGGGCGGCTTCGCGCTGCCTGAGCTCGTCGGAGATGTCGAAGTCCTCGGGGGAGAACACCTGGCGGATCTCGATCTGGGACTGCTCGCCGGTCGGGTTCGGCACGCGCTTGACCCACTCGACCGCCTCCTCCAGGGACTTCAGCTCCAGCAGCCAGAACCCGGCGATCAGCTCCTTGGTCTCGGCGAACGGCCCGTCCACCACGGTCCGCTTGTCGCCCTCGAAGTACACGCGGGCGCCCTTGCTGCTGGGGTGCAGGCCCTCGCCGGCGAGCATCACGCCCGCCTTCACCAGCTCCTCGTTGAAGGCGGTCATCGCGCTGATCATCTCTTCGCTCGGCATGACGCCGGCTTCGGTCTCCGCGGTCGCCTTGACGATCACCATGAAACGCATCTGCTTGTCCCTTTCGGAGTGTGCCTGGCTCATCTTGACGAAGTCGGTGGGGTGGTGCGGGGCGTTCAGCGGCGGAACAGGCGGGTCAGCGTGTAGCGGCCCGGCCCGAGGACGGCGATCAGCAGGAAGGACCACGAGTAGATCGCCGCGAGCTCGCCCAGGTTGTGCAGCGGCAGCAGGCCGGTCGGCTGGTGGACGACGAAGTAGGCGAAGGCCATCGCGCCGGACGCGAGCACGGCGGCGGGCCGGGCCGCCACGCCGACCAGCACCAGCACCGAGCAGACGACCTCGATCGCGCTGCCCCACCAGCCCGGGAACGACCCGACCGGCACGGCGGTGCCCTGGCCGTCGATGCCGCCGAGGTAGCCGAAGCCCTGGAGGCCGTGGCAGGCGAACAGGAAGGACACCACGATCCGGAAGGCGGCGAGCACGAGGTCGTTGCGCTTGGGGGCGGCGGCGCGGGCGGCGGACCCAGCGCGGGTGGCGGACTCGGTGCGGGCGGACTGGGCGGTGGCGGTCGTGGTGGTCATCTCTTCAGCTCCTTCTCGGTGGGTCTTGCCCAAGCGACGAACGGCACCCCCGCCGGATCGACACGTCCGGGGAAGTTTTTCGAGATTTTTTGTTTCCGCAGGTCAGGGGTCACAAGCGCCGGAGCCGGGCGGCGACGCGGATATTCCCGTCGCCGCCGGGAGCCCTGACCGGTCCCACCCAGTGGTCGCCCCTCCACCGCCCGGTTCCGCTGCCCCAGAATCCGATGGGGATCGAAATGAAGGGGGCGTGGGGAACATGGCACCTGGGCTGCACCTCTCCGTCGCGCTGGACGACACCGGCCGGCACCCGTCGACGCCTGATGACGACTCCGGCCTGCACACGTCGACGCCTGATGACGGCCCCGGCTGGCACACGTCGGCGTCCGACGACGGCGCGCGCTTCACGCCGGAGTACTGGGTGGAGCTGGTCCGCGAGGCCGAGCGCGGCCTGCTGGACTTCGTCACGTTCGAGGACGACCTGGGTCCGGTCGGTCGGTTGGACGCCGTCCTGGTGGCCTCCCGCGTCGCGCCGCTGACCTCGCGCATCGGGCTGGTGCCGACCGTCGTCGCCGCGCACACCGAGCCGTTCCACCTGTCCAAGGCGATCGCCACCCTGGACTACGTGAGCACCGGCCGCGCCGGCGTGCGGGTCCGCGCGTCCGGTTCACCCGAGGCGGCCCGGCACTTCGGGCGGCGGGAGATCACCGCGGACACCCCGCTCGCGGACCTGCTCGACGAGACGGCCGACTACGTCGAGGTGCTGCGCCGGCTGTGGGACAGCTGGGAGGACGACGCCGAGATCCGCGACGTCGCCACCGGCCGGTTCATCGACCGGGACAAGCTGCACTACGTCGACTTCGCGGGGAAGTGGTTCAGCGTCAAGGGTCCCTCCATCACGCCGCGCCCGCCGCAGGGCCAGCCGCCGGTCGCGGTGCTGTCGCACGCGTCCCCGGTGCACGCGTTGGCGCGACGGTCGTCCGACCTCGTCTTCACCACCCCGCACAGCGCGGAGGACGTGAGGACGATCGGGGCGGAGGTGGAAGGACTGCTCAACTTCGTGGACGTCGTCGTGGGTTTCGGCCGGGAAGATGCTCCAGAATCCGACGCGTTCGTGTTCACCGGTAGCCCCGGCGAGCTGGCGGACCTGCTCGTGGAGTGGCACGCCGCCGGAGCGGACGGGTTCCGGCTGCGGCCCGCGTCCCTGCCCGACGACCTGCGCGTGATCACCCGGGAGCTGGTGCCCCTGTTGCAGGAGCGCGGGGTGTTCCGCACGGAGTACACCGCCACGACCCTGCGCGGCCACCTGGGTCTGCCCCGTCCCGCCAACCGCTACGCCGCCTGAGGAGTGACATGAAGCAGATCCACCTCGCCGCGCACTTCCCCGGCGTCAACAACACCACCGTGTGGAGCGACCCGCAGGCGGGCAGCCACATCGAGTTCTCGTCGTTCGTCCACTTCGCACAGACCGCCGAGCGCGCCAAGTTCGACTTCTTCTTCCTGGCCGAGGGCCTGCGGCTGCGCGAGCAGAACGGCCTGATCTACGACCTGGACGTGGTGGGCCGGCCGGACACGTTCACCGTCCTGGCCGGGCTCGCCGCGGTGACCACGCACCTCGGGCTGGCGGGCACCATCAACTCCACCTTCAACGAGCCCTTCGAGGTGGCACGGCAGTTCGTGTCGCTGGACCACCTGTCCGGCGGGCGCGCGGCGTGGAACGTGGTGACCTCGTGGGACGCGTTCACCGGCGAGAACTTCCGCCGGGGCGGGTTCCTGCCCGAGGAGCAGCGGTACGAGCGGGCCAAGCGGTTCCTCGACGCGGCGACGACGTTGTTCGACTCGTGGCGTGACGGCGGCGAGTTCGCCTACCGGGACGAGCACTTCGACATCGCCGGGAAGTTCGACCTGCCCCGGTCGCCGCAGGGCCGGCCGATCGTCCTGCAGGCGGGCGACTCGGAGGAGGGCCGGGAGTTCGCCGCCGCGAAGGCGGACGCGATCTTCAGCCGGCACGCCACCCTGGCGGACGGGCAGGCGTTCTACGCGGACGTCAAGCGGCGGCTGGCGAAGTACGGGCGGACGCCGGACCAGCTCAAGGTGCTGCCCGCGGCCACCTTCGTGCTGGGCGACAGCGACGCCGAGGCGCAGGAGCGGGCGCACGAGGTGCGGCGGCAGCAGGTCAGCGGGCAGACCGCGATCAAGTTCCTGGAGCAGCTGTGGAACCGGGACCTGTCGGAGTACGACCCGGACGGGCCGTTGCCGGATGTGGACCCGGTGGTCGGGGAGAACACCATCGCGCGCGGCCGGGCGAGCGTGCGGCAGCACCGCGACCCCCTGGCGACCGCGCGGGAGTGGCGGGAACTGGCGGCGGCGAAGAAGCTGTCGATCCGGGAGCTGATCATCGAGAAGACGGCCCGGCAGACGTTCATCGGGACGCCGTCGTCGGTGGCCACGCAGATCAACGACTTGGTGCAGGCGGACGCCAGCGACGGGTTCATCCTCGTGCCGCACGTGACGCCGGGCGGGTTCGACGTGTTCGCCGACACCGTGGTGCCGTTGTTGCAGGAGCGCGGGGTGTTCCGGGCGGACTACACCGGTCCGACGCTCCGGTCCCACCTGTTCGGCGAGGAATCGCTGTAGCGGGCGGCGACCGCGGTGGCGCGTTCGTGCAGGTAGGCGCGCAACCACTGTGGTTCCAGGACTTCGGCGGCGGTGGCGAGCCGCCACATCGCCCACCCGGCGTGCCTGCGGTCCTGGAAGGTGACCTCCAGCCGCAGCCACCCGTCCGCGTCGGTGGATTCGTCGAGGACGGCCAGCGCGGTGCCCACTGCGTCCTCGCGCCGCGCCGGGTGCAGCCGGACCAGGGCGGTGACCTGGTCGCCGCCGGTCCGGAACCGGGTGCTGCGCTCCTGCCACGCCCGGTCCAGGTCGACCCGGTCGGGTCGTTGCGCGGGTTCGGCGAGCTCCTCGGCGGCGTGGACGCGGGACAGCCGGTAGGTGCGGTCCTCGCCGGACCTCGTGGCCAGCAGGTAGACCTGCTCGCGCACGGTGACCAGGCCGATCGGGTCCACCGTGCGCCACCGCGGCTCCTGGCCCGCCGCCGCGTAGTGGATGCGCAGCTTGTGCCCGGCGAACACCGCGCGGCGGACCTCGGCCACGACGTCGTCGGGCACCTCGTCGGGGGCCTGCCGGCGGGCGAGGAGGTCGGTGTCGGGGTCGATCAGCAACCGCTCGACCGCGTCGACGGCGGTGGCCCGGTAGCTCTCGGGCAGCGCGTCGACCACCTTGCGCATGGCCGACGCCAGCGCCGTGCCCAGGCCGAACGCCTGCGCGCCACGCCGTGACCCGGCGACCAGCAGGGCCAGCGCCTCCTCGTGGTTCAGCCCGGTGAGCTCGGTCTGGAAGCCGGGCAGGAGCGCGAACCCGCCGTGCCGGCCGCGTTCGGCGTAGACCGGCACCCCGGCGGCGGACAGCGCCTCGATGTCGCGCAGGACCGTGCGGGTCGAGACCTCCAGCTCGCGGGCCAGCGCCGTCGCGGACAGCCGGCCGTGGCGGCGCAGGAGGAGCACCAGTGAGACCAACCGGTCGGCGCGCACGGTCGAAAAACTACCCGGAATACACGACAGAGGGTGTCGTGTATTGGTTGCGAGGCTTCGCGGCATGACGATCAAGGAAGTGGCCACCGAGCCGAACGACCTGGGCAGGTTCTTCATCGAGCGCGGCAACGCGGGCGACGTGGACGGGTTGGTGGCGCTGTACGAGCCGGACGCCGTGCTGGCGTTCCCGCCCGGCAACCTCGCCACCGGGCACGCGGAGATCCGGAAGGTGTTCGAGGGGTTCGTCGCGGCGGCACCGGTCCTGGAGCCGGGTCGGCAGCACCCGGCCCTGGTGAGCGGGGACTTGGCGCTGACCGCGTCCACGCTGACCACGGGGGAGATCACGGTGGAAATCGCGCGTCGCCAGCCCGACGGCTCCTGGTTGTGGGTCGTGGACCAGCCGATGCTCGTGCCGTGACGAGGTAGTGCGGGGGATGGGCCGGCGCCAGGGGTGCCGGCCCATCGCCGTTCGAGGGCTCAGGTGCCTGAAGCGGGCAGCGGGGCGGGTTCGGCGGCGCTGAGGTTCTCCGGGAGCTTCAGGCCCTCGGTCAGGGGGACCAATTCGGACTGGAGCACGAGGGCCGCCGCCCCGATGGCCGATGCCGTGGCCGCGTGACGGGACAGGCGGACGTCCACCGGGTGGGCCGCGCGGGAGAAGAAGGCGCGGTCCAGTTCTTCCCGGACGATGGGCAGGTAGATCGAGCCGGCGATCGCGAAGCTCGGGCCGGTCAGGACCAGGACTTCCAGGTCCATGACGTTCGCCAGGCTGCGGGCCGCCGCCGCGATGTAGCGGGCCGAGCGTTCGAGGATCGCCAGGGCCGAGGGTTCGCCCCGGCGGGCCGCGCGGCTGACCGCGGCGAAGTCCGCCGAGACCGAGCGGGACCGGGTGGTCAGGCCGGCGGCTCGGGAGAGAGCGGTGTCGGCGCGGGCGGCGGCCACCACCGCGGCGGGGCCGGCCAGGACTTCCACGCAGCCGCGGGCGCCGCACCAGCAGTCCGGGCCGTTGGCGTCCACGCAGGTGTGGCCGATCTCGCCGGCGTTCCCGCTGGTCCCGCGGTAGGTGACGCCGTTGATGACCAGGCCCGCGCCGATGCCGGTGCCCATGTAGAGGGCGGCGGAGGTGGCGGTTCCGCCGATGCCGCCGGACCAGTGCTCGCCGAGGGCGGCGGCGGTGGCGTCGTTGTCGAGGACCACCGGGAGGCCGGTGGCGCGCTCCAGCGCCTGGCCGAGGGGGTAGTCCTCCCACTTGCGCATCGCGGGCGGGGTCAGGCCCATGCCGGTGGTGGGGCTGAGGGGGCCGGGTGACACCAGGCCGACGCCCAGCACGCGGTCGCGTTCCACGCCCACGCCGGTCATCAGGGCGGTGACCTCGGTGGCCATGCGGTCGACGACGGTGGCCGGTTCGGTCGCGCCGGCGCCGGGGCGGGAGATGCGCGCGACGACCGCCCCGCCCAGGTTCGTCAGCACGTAGGTGATGCCGGCGTGGTCCAGGTGCACGCCCACCGCGTACCGGGCGGCGTGGTTGAGCTGGAGCAGCACCCGGCGCTTGCCGCCGGTGGACTCGGCCCGGCCGGTTTC
This sequence comes from Saccharothrix variisporea, assembly GCF_003634995.1. Taxonomy (GTDB): domain Bacteria; phylum Actinomycetota; class Actinomycetes; order Mycobacteriales; family Pseudonocardiaceae; genus Actinosynnema; species Actinosynnema variisporeum. The sequence continues at coordinate 6,400,083 of NZ_RBXR01000001.1, forward strand.
CACGACCAAACCCTCGTCGATGAGCCTGCGGACGACGGTGGAGATGGTCGCCCCGGTGAAGCCGGTCGCGTTGATCAGGCCGACGCGGCTGATGGTGCCGGCCGCCCGGATCACGTCCAGCACCGCCGCCTTGCTGCTGGCGTGCTGGCTCATGACATCCCCCTGTGCTGGATCGCGCCGACGCCGTTCGCGAGCGTCTTAGTTCGCTCGCTGGCCGAAGGGTAGCAACTTGGCGGGCAGATGACGGCGAGGTGTTGACTTCGTTTCTTCGTTGACTTAACAATCTGCCTCAACGCGGGACCGGCCACGAGAGGACTCGACGATGTTCCTGAAGGCGAAGCGTTCACGGGCAGTGGCGGCGGGGGTCGCCGCGCTGGCCATGCTGGCGACGGCGTGCGGCGGGTCGAGCACGTCGGCCGGAGGGGACGGCACGCTGGTCGTCTACACCGGCCAGTCCGGCGACTGGCAGCTGAACTTCAACCCGTTCTCCCCGACGGCCCTCGAAGGCCCCGGCACGATCTTCGAGCCGCTGTTCTTCTACAACAACATCCGGGACGTCGAGCCGCGCCCGCGCCTGGGCAAGACCTTCACCTGGAACAGCGACGGCACCCAGCTCGACGTCGAGCTCCGCGACGACGCCAAGTGGACCGACGGCCAGAAGTTCACCGCCGACGACGTCGTCTTCACCCTCGACATGGTCACCAAGAACGCCGCCATGAACGGCACCGGCTACAAGGGCACCGCCACCGCCGTGGACCCGACGCACGTGTCGATCAAGTTCCCCGAGCCCTCCTTCATGGAAGGCCCGCAGATCCTGGGCCGCATCTGGATGGTGCCCAAGCACAAGTGGTCGGGCCTGGCGACGCCCGCGACCGACGTGGTCAAGGAGCCGGTCGGCACCGGGCCGTTCCAGCTCGACGACTTCAAGGCGCAGGCGTTCACGCTCAAGGCGAACCCGAACTACTACGCGGGCGAGCCCGCCCTGAAGAAGGTCCGCTACCTGGCGCTGTCGGGCAACCAGTCCGGCGAGGCCGCCCTCAGGGCCGGCCAGATCGACTGGCAGACCGGGCCCGTGCCGGACATCAAGAACGTCGAGAAGAACTACCCGGGCTACAAGGCCATCACCATCCCGATGAACCAGGTGGCCCTGTTCACCTGCTCCAACGCCGCCTTGGGCTGCGCCGGCCCGCAGACCGACGTGGCCGTGCGCAAGGCCGTCTACTACGCCGTCAACCGCACCCAGATCAACCAGCTGGCCTTCGAGAACACCGCCGGCGAGATCTCCCCCGGCGCCGCCCTGCTGGAGCGCGACCGCGACCAGGTCTCCACCAAGCTCAAGGAGAAGACCGCGCCGATGCAGCCCGACGAGGCCAAGGCCACGTCCCTGCTGGAAGGCGCGGGCTACACCAAGGGCGCCGATGGCATCTACCAGAAGGACGGCAAGCCGCTCGCCCTCACGCTCAAGGTCGTCGCCGGCTGGACCGACTACATCACCGCCGTCGAGACGATGAGCCAGCAGCTGCAGAAGGTCGGCATCAAGATCACCCCGCAGCAGCTGTCCTGGAACGAGTGGTCCGACGCGCGCGGTCGCGGCCAGTACGAGCTGCTGATCGACGCCCTGCACCAGGGTCCCGCGCCCGACCCGTTCTACAACGCCTCCTACTTCTACAGCACCGCCACCACCGCGAAGGTCGGCGAGATCGCCAACCCCAACTTCGCCCGCGTCAGCGACCCGGCCATCGACGCCGCCCTGGCCGCGCTCAAGGGCATCGACCCGAAGGACGACGCCAAGCGCCAGCCGCACTTCGACACCATCCAGACCCGCATCGAGGAGCTGGTGCCCTACATCCCGATCCTCACCGGCGGCACCACCAGCGAGTTCAACGCCAAGAAGTTCACCGGCTGGCCCACCAAGGAAGACCTGTACGCGTTCCCGGCCGTCTGGGCGCGTCCGGAGCACTCCGAGATCTTCCTGAAGCTCAAGCCGGCGAGCTGAGCCGACATGCGCTACTACGCCCGCAAGCTCGCGTTCTACCTGGTCGCCTTCTGGGCCGCGGTGACGCTGAACTTCTTCATCCCGAGGCTCATGCCGGGCAACCCGGTGGACATCCTCATGGCGAAGCTGGCCCAGCGCGGCGGCACCGTGGACCCGGCGGCCCGCCGGGCGTACGAGCTGCTGCTCGGCTCCGGGTCGGACGAGTCGCTGCTGTCGCAGTACTTCGCCTACCTGGGCACCATGTTCCGCGGCGACCTCGGCGTCTCGGTCAGCTCGTTCCCGACGCCGGTGTCGGAGATCATCGCGGACGCGCTGCCGTGGACGTTGGTGCTGGTGGGGATCGCGACGTTCCTGTCGTTCGCCCTCGGCGTCGTCCTGGGCACGCTGGTCGGCTGGCGGCGCGGCACCTGGCTGGACAGCCTGGTGCCCGCCACCACCGTCCTGGCCGCGGTGCCGTACTTCTGGCTGGCGCTGATCCTGGTGGCGCTGCTGGCGTCCGGCCTGGGCTGGTTCCCGCTGCTCGGCGGCTACGACGTGGTGCTCTCGCCGGGCTGGGACCTCGAGTTCCTCGGCTCGGCGGTCTACCACGGGACGTTGCCCGCGTTGACGATCGTGCTGTCGTCGGTGGGCGGCTGGCTGCTCGGGATGCGGAACATGATGGTGTCCACCACGTCCGAGGACTACGTGCTCACCGCGAAGGCCAAGGGGCTGCGGGATTCGCGCATCATGATCCGGTACGCGGCGCGCAACGCCGTGCTGCCGTCGGTGGCGGGGTTCGCGATCTCCCTGGGGTTCGTGGTGGCCGGGTCGATCATCACCGAGCAGGTGTTCTCCTACCCGGGCATCGGCTCGAAGCTGCTGCAGGCCGTGCAGAACAACGACTACGCCTTGATGCAGGGCATCTTCCTGGTGATCACGGTCGCCGTGCTAGGCGCGAACCTCGTGGTCGACCTGCTGTACGCCGTCATCGACCCGCGCACCCGCGTGAGCGGCTGAACCAGGAGCGCACACCGTGACCAATCCCAGTACCGTTCCCGCCGCCGCGCCGCGCGGGTGGCGCGCGATGCTGCCGCGCCGGTCGCCCAAGCTGCTCGTCGGCGTCGGCCTGATCGCCGTGATCGCGCTGTTCGGCCTGGTCGGACCGCTGTTCGTGGGCGACCCGGCGACCATCCGCGACCTCGGCCTGACCCCGCCGGGCGGCGAGTTCCCGCTGGGCACCACGCTGACCGGCCAGGACATCCTGGCCCAGCTCGCCCACGCCACCCGGGGCTCGCTCTACATCGGCCTGCTGGTCGGGCTGATGGCGACCACCCTGTCCGCGGTGTTCGGCATCGTCGGCAGCTACGCCGGCGGGTACGTGGACGAGGCGTTCTCCCTGTTCTCCAACGTGATGCTGGTGATCCCCGGCCTGCCGCTGGTGATCGTCATCTCCGCGTTCGTGCCCGCCGACCAGCGCGGGTCGTGGACCATCGCCGTGGTCCTCGCCATCACCGGCTGGGCCGCGTCCGCTCGCGTGCTGCGGGCGCAGACCTTGTCGTTGCGCAACCGGGATTACGTGGCCGCCGCGCGGGTGTCCGGTGAACCCGCGTGGCGGGTCATCTCGGTGGAGATCCTGCCGAACCTGTTGCCGTTGCTGGCTTCCCAGTTCGTGTTCTCGGTCGTGTACGCGATCCTGAGCGAGGCCGGGTTGTCGTTCCTCGGCTTGGGCGCGTCCAACTCTTCGACGTTGGGGACGATGCTGTACTACGCCCAGAACGGGTTCGCGTTGCAGCGCGACGCCTGGTGGTGGTTCGTGCCACCGGGGCTGATCATCGCCTTGTTCGGGTGCGGCTTGGCGCTGGTGAACTTCAGCATCGACGAGATCATCAACCCGAAGTTGCGGGACATCCCCAAGCAGCGCAAGGCACCTCTTCGCACGCCGGAACCGGCCACGCGCCCGTCCGACGACGTGGTGCTCACGATCGACGGCCTGTCGGTGGTCTACCAGGTCGGGACCCCGGTCCACGCGGTGAAGGACGTCTCGTTGACGTTGCGGCGCGGGGAGATCCTGGGCTTGGCGGGCGAATCCGGGTGCGGCAAGACGACGTTGGCCTACGCCGTGAACCGCCTCCACCGCCCGCCCGCCGAGGTCACCTCCGGTTCGGTCACGTTCCACGACCGAGACGGTGGTGACGTCGACGTGCTCGCCCTGCGGCCGGAAGAGTTGCGGGAGTTCCGCTGGTCCAAGCTGTCGATGGTGTTCCAGGGTGCGATGAACGCCCTCAACCCCGTGATCACCGTGCAGGCGCAGTTGGAGGACGTCCTCACCACCCACCGGCCCGAGATGTCCAGGGCGCAGCGGCGGGCCAGGTGCGAGGAGGTGCTGCGGCTGGTAGGGGTCGACGTGCGGCGGCTGACGTCGTTCCCGCACGAACTGTCCGGCGGCATGCGGCAGCGCGTGATGATCGCGATGGCGCTGTTGCTGGACCCGCAAGTCATGATCATGGACGAGCCGACCACCGCGCTGGACGTGGTGGTGCAGAGGGGAATCCTGCGGGAGATCCTGCGGCTGCGCGACGAGATCGGCTTCGCGGTCCTGTTCATCACCCACGACCTGCCGCTCCTGCTGGAACTGGCCGACCGCATCGCCGTGATGAAGGACGGCGAGGTGGTCGAGTACGCCCCGGCGGAGGAGGTCTACGCCCGGCCCGCGCACCCGTACACGCGCACACTGCTCGACTCGTTCCCCAGCCTGACCGGCGAACGCGGCGCGTTCGTCCGCGAGACCTCCGGGAGTGCCCTGTGACCACGCTGGAAGCGCAGGACCTGGTCAAGGACTTCCACGTCCGGGTGGGGTTGAGGAGGGTGCGGCTGCGTGCGGTGGACGGCGTGTCGTTCAGCCTCACCCCGGGGCGCACGGTGGCGTTGGTCGGCGAGTCGGGTTCGGGCAAGTCCACCATCGCCCGCATGATCGCCCGGCTGGAGAAGCCCAGCAGCGGCCGGATCACCGTGCGCTCGGACGGCGGCGAGGTCCCGTCGAAGCACTACCGGGACCACGTCCAGATGGTCTTCCAGGACCCTTTCGCGTCCTTGAACCCCTTCCACACCATCGCCCACCACCTGGAACGCCCCCTGAAACTGCACGGCCGACCACATGGCCACTCCGAGGTGGTCAGCCTGCTGAACCGGGTCTCCCTACCGGAGGACATGGCCGGCCGGCGGCCGCATGAACTGTCCGGCGGTCAACGCCAACGCGTGGCCATCGCTCGGGCTCTGGCGCCGGGGGCGAAGGTGGTGGTGGCCGACGAGCCGGTGTCGATGCTGGACGTCTCGATCCGGTTGGGCGTGCTCAACCTGCTGGCCCGGTTGCAGCGGGAGGAGCAGTTGGCGGTCCTCTACATCACGCACGACTTGGCCACGGCACGGCATTTCTCGGACGACATCCTGGTGCTCTACAAGGGACGGGTGGTGGAACGCGGACCGGCCGACGACGTCATCCTGAACCCACAACACCCGTACACCCGTATCCTCGCTTCGGCGGCCCCGAACCCGGACGCCCGAGGCCGACTGCTCGACATCAACCCGGCCGATGTCGAGAGGGCAGGCGCTGAACCTTCCTTCGACCACTACACCGGTCAACGGACGTGACCGAGCCTTGTCGGCTTTCCGCGCGAAGCGCGCTCACTTTCCGCGCCGCAGGCGCTCCGCGCAGCACGGCGAAATGCGTTTCGCCGTGCTGCCAAGCCCACAGGAAGGGCCTCGGTTTCTTTCCCCGTCCGGCCTGGGCGCAGCCCAACCGCGCTTGGTCCGTTTGTGCAACCAGCTTTACCGGTTGCACAAACGGGCCAAGTGTGGTTGCCTCCGGCAGGCCGGACGGGGAAAGAAACCGACGCCCTTCCTCCCCGGGGGCCTGCCGCGCGGCGAGCGCCGCTTTTCATCTTGGGAGCGCGCCAGCGCGTCCGCTTGAGAGCGCGGAGCGCGTCCCGTTCGAAAAGCTTGAAAAGCTTGAAAAGCTTGAAAAGATGAAAAGCGCCTCGCCGGCGGGCAGGCCGCCAAGGATGACCCAACTGCAACGGCGGGGGCTTCTTGCTTTTGTCATCCCCGTATGGCCTGGCGGAGCCAACCACACTTTTGGCCGGGTGCCGCTAAAATTTTTTGCTCGTCCCTCACAAAAAATTTCGGCTGCACCCGACCAAAAGTGTGGTAGCCCTTCGGGCAGGCCATACGGGGATGACAAAAGCAAGAAGCCCAAGTTGGGCTGTGTCGCTCTCGGTGGACTGCCGCTTGCCGGCTTCGCCGAAGGGCACGCGGTGGGGGGAGGCGGGGGTGTTGGTGGCTGGCGGCCGGTGTGGGGACGGCCGCCAGCCAGGGGTCATGTCAGATGGCGGTGGCGCGGAGGAGGATTAGGCGTTCTGGGTACAGGACTGGGGATTGGACGCCGGTCGAGGTGAGGGCTCGGCCGGTCAGTTCCACGCCCTTCTCCCACCACGGCAGCTTGACGCCCCAGTGGTGGGGGTTGCCGTCCGGTACGTCGCCGGGTGGCAACGGGCGGACGTGGTAGGAGCGGTCTGGGTCGAGGCCGGGCAGCCGTACGGCGCCGGTCGGGTACACCTCGGACGTCGCCGTCGAAACGACCGCGAAGACCGCGTCCGTCCTGTCTGCGGCGACCACCCCGTGCACGGACACGGCCGGGTCGGGGTGGTCGCCGTGGACCGAGGTGCCGGTGTGCAGGAGGCCGCGCAGTTCCTTGTAGAGGGCCACCCATGCCGTCAGGCGCTCCAGCTCTTCAGGGCCGGCGGCCATGAGGTCCCATTCGATGCCGAAGTGGCCGAACAGCGCGGTCCCCGCCCGGAAGTCGACGGGGTGGCGTCGGTGGGTGGTGTGGGACGTGTCGGCACCGATGTGGGAGCCGATCAGTTCCAGGGGCACCAGGACGTTGGTCCAGCGTTGGATGGACTGGCGTTCCAAGGCGTCGATGCAGTCCGACGCCCACACGCGGTCGGTGCGCTGGAGGACTTCCAGGTCCACCCGGCCGCCGCCGGACGAGCACGACTCGATCTCGACGCTGGGGTGGCGGGTGCGCAGCTCGTCCAGCAGGCGGTACAGGGCGACGGTCTGGCCGTGCACGCCCGGCTTGCCCTGGTGGCCTGCCTCGACGAGGTCGCGGTTGTGGTCCCACTTCAGGTACGCGATGTCGTAGGTGGTGAGGAGGTCGTCCAGGCGTTCCAGGACGTACTTGAAGGCCTCGGGGTTGGCCAGGTCGAGCACCTGCTGGTGGCGGGCCTTGCGGGGGAGTCGGTCGCCGGGGGACATGATCCAGTCCGGGTGGGCGCGGGCCAGGTCGGAGTTCTCGTTGACCATCTCCGGCTCGACCCACAGGCCGAACTGCATGCCGCGTGCGGTGACGTGGTCGATCAGGGGCCCGAGGCCGTCCGGCCACACCTCGTCCGACACGTACCAGTCGCCCAGACCGCTGCTGTCGTCTCGGCGGGATCCGAACCAGCCGTCGTCCAGGACGAAACGCTCCGCGCCCACCTCGGCGGCCTTGTCCGCCAACGCCTTGAGGCGCGTCAGGTCGTGGTCGAAGTACACCGCCTCCCACGTGTTCACGACGACCGGGCGGGGTGAGCGGGGGTGGTTCGGGCGGGCGCGCATCCACTCGTGGAACCTGGCCGAGACGGCGTCCAGGCCCACGCCGTACGAGCCGAACTGCCAGGGGGAGCGGTAGGTCTCGCCGGGGGCCAGGACCACCTCGCCGGACAGCAGCAGCTCACCGGACCCGAGCAGGGACACGGCGTGGCGGGTGCGTTCGGCGAACGTGCGGTGGTTGCCCGACCAGGCGGTGTGCACGGCCCAGATCTCGCCGGACCGGTTGCCGAACCCCTCGGTGCCGGCGGCCATCAGGTACGCCGAGTCGAACCCGGTGCGGCCCGTCCGGTTCTCGCGCACGCGCAGGCCCTGGGTGAACCGGGTGCGCTGCGGGCTGCGCTCGCGGGTCCACCGGCCGGTGAAGTCGAGGATCTCCACGGCCTCGGCGGGCACCGGCAGGGTCACCGACAGCGCGTCCACGGCGAAGTCCGAGTCGCCGGTGTTGGTCACCGACGCCCGCTGCCGGACCAGGCCGGAGTCGGTCAGCTCGACCTCCAGCCGGAGTTCGAGGCCGGCCGCCTCGTCGACCGCCCGGTAGGTGGTGCCGTCGACCTCGACCACGCGGAACGCGGTGGAGAACGCCCGCCCCGCCCGGTTGCCGACCAGGCCGGGTGTGCCGAGCCAACCGGCGGACTGCTCGGGCAGCACGGCGACCTCGACCGGTCCGTCCGCGGAGTACCCCACCGGCTGCGGCGCGGTGGCGAGGGCGAGGCTGTCGAGGTCGACCGGCCCCAGGTCGGCGCCCCAGTGCAGGACGCGGGGCAGCGTGCCCCCGCGGTGGTCGAGCACCAGGCTGACGCCTGCGGCACGCAGGTGTGTCACGTCGGCCACGTCGGTTCCCTTCGGTGGTGTGGTTCCACGCAGAACCCAACACGACAACACAACGAACAACAAGAACATACTTCGTTGACTTACTTTAGTTGCTGGCGTAAGAATCGCTCTATGATCCGGAGGACCTTGTTGCACGACGGCTGGCGGCTCCGCGCGGTGGGCGGCCCGATCCCGGAGCACATCGCGGACGTCGAGGTCCCCGCCCGGATACCCGGCAGCGCGCACCTCGACCTCCTCGCCGCCGGGCTCATCCCCGACCCCTACCTCGACCGCACCGAGGCCGACCTGGCCTGGGCGCACCGCGCGGACTGGCGGTTCACCCTCGACTTCACCGCCGAGGCGGCCCGGCCGGGCGAGCGCGTGGACCTCGCGTTCGACGGCCTGGACACCGTGGCCGCGGTCGAGCTCAACGGCGTGGTCCTGGGCAGCACCGCCAACATGCACCGGTCGTACCGGTTCGACGTGCGCGACCACCTCCGGGAGGGCGTCAACCAGCTGGTCGTGACGCTGCGGTCGGCGCTGACCTTCGCCGAGGAGCAGGAAGCGTCGCTGGGCTGGCGCGACCGCGCCTACGGCCACCCGTTCAACGCCATCCGCAAGATGGCCTGCTCGTTCGGCTGGGACTGGGGTCCCGACCTCCAGACCGCCGGCATCTGGCGCCCGGTCCGCCTGGAGCGCTGGGACACCGCCCGCCTGGCCGAGGTCCGTCCACTCGTGACCGTGGACGACGACGGCACGGGCCGGGTCGAGGTGCACGTGACGGTGGACCGGGCGTCCGATGCGCCGGTCGCGGTCGAGGCCACAGTGGACGGTCGGAGCGAGACGGTGGTCGTGGAGGGTGACCGGGCCGTGGTCACCGTCCTGGTGCCCGAGGTGGATCTGTGGTGGCCCGCCGGGTACGGCGACCACCCGCTCTACGACTTGGACGTCGTGCTCAAAGCCGGCGAGCCCGTGGACGAGCGGCACCGGCGCATCGGCTTCCGCACGATCACCGTGGACACCACCCCGGACGACATCGGCACCCCGTTCACCTTCGTGGTCAACGGCGAACCGATCTTCGCCAAGGGCGCGAACTGGATCCCGGACGACCACTTCGTCACCCGGATCACCCGCGACCGCCTGGCCCGCCGCGTGGACCAGGCCGTGGCCGCGAACATGAACCTGCTGCGGATCTGGGGCGGCGGCATCTACGAGTCCGAGGACTTCTACGACGTGTGCGACGAGCGCGGAGTCCTGGTGTGGCAGGACTTCCCGTTCGCCTGTGCCGCCTACGCCGAGGAGTCCCCGCTGTGGGAGGAGGTCGAGGCGGAGGCCCGCGAGCACGTCGCCCGCCTGACCTCGCACGCCTCCCTGGCGCTGTGGAACGGCAACAACGAGAACCTGTGGGGCTTCGCCGACTGGGGTTGGCCCGAGCAGCTCCAGGGCCGCACGTGGGGCCTGAGGTACTACCAGGAGCTGCTGCCCGCGATCGTCGCCGAGCTGGACCCGACCCGGCCCTACGCGCCCGGCAGCCCGTACAGCCCCGGTGACCTGCACCCCAACCTCGACACCCACGGCACCCGCCACGAGTGGGAGGTCTGGAACCGGGTCGACTACACCCACTACCGCGACTTCGTGCCCCGGTTCTGCTCCGAGTTCGGCTTCCAGGGACCGCCCACCTGGGCGACCCTGACGCAGTGGATCCACGACGAGCCGCTGTCGTCCACCGGCCCCGCGTTCCTGCTGCACCAGAAGGCCGAGGACGGCAACGGCAAGCTCGAACGGGGTCTCGCGCCGCACCTGCCGGTGCCCGAGGCGTTCGAGGACTGGCACTGGGCGACCCAGCTCAACCAGGCCCGCGCGGTGGCGTTCGGGGTCGAGCACTTCCGGTCGCACTGGCCGCGCACGGCCGGCGCGGTGGTGTGGCAGCTCAACGACTGCTGGCCGGTCACGTCGTGGGCGGCGATCGACAGCGAGGAGCGGCCCAAGCCGCTGTACTACGCCCTCCGGCACGCCTTCGCGCCGCGCCTGCTGACCGTGCAGCCGCGGGACGGGCGGGACGTCCTGGTCGCCGTCAACGACACCGACGAGGTCTGGACCGGCGAGGTCACCGCCACGCGGTGGACGTTCGCGGGCGAGGAACGGGCGGCGGCTAAGCTCGCCCTGGACGTGCCCGCCCGGTCGGTGGCCGTCCTGGACCTGGCGCCGGAGCTGCTGACCCCGGCCGACGCGGAGCGGGAGGTGCTGGTGGCGACCACGGCGGACGCGCGTGCCGTGCACCTGTTCCGCGAGGACGTCGACCTCGCCTACGACCCGTCGCCGCTGACCGCGACCGCGGTCGCCGTGCCGGAGGGGTACCGGGTGGACGTGCGCGCCACGTCGTTCGCCCGGGACGTCGCCGTGCTGGCCGACCGGGTCGCGCCGGACGCCGAGGTGGACGACGCCCTGGTCACCCTGACCGCCGGCGAGTCCCACTCGTTCCTGGTGCGCACGTCCGCGCGGCTCGACCCGGCCGCGCTGACCGGTCCGCTGGTGCTCAGGTCGGCGAACGGCCTGTGCGCGGTGCCCGCATGACGACCGGGTGCATCGGCCTGGTCCTGGCCCGCCCCGCGCGGCTGCTGGGCACCGAGCCGTTCTTCATGGAGTTCATCGCGGGCATCGAGGAGCGGCTGGCCGAGCGCGACCTGTCCGTGCTGCTGCACGTCGTGGGCGCGGAGGACGCGGAGATCGCGGCCTACCGGCGCTGGGCGGCCGGCGGCGTGGTGGACGCGGTGGTCGTGGTCAACCGGACCGCGGACGACCACCGCCCGGCCGTGCTGCGCGAACTGGGGCTGCCGGCCGTGTACGTGGGGGAGCCGGACGAGTCGGCCGTGCCCGCCGTGCGCACCGACGACGCCGGTCCCGTGGGCGAGGTGCTGTCCTACCTGCTCGACCTGGGCCACCGCCGGATCGCGCGCGTGAGCGGACCGGAAGCCCTCCTGCACACCCGCGCCCGCACGGCCGCGCTGCTGGCGGGTTGCGCGGAGGCGGGGGTCGAGCCGGTGGTCCTGGAGGGCGACTACTCGGAGGAGTCCGGCGCGAAGCTCACCGCCGCGCTCCTGGACGCCCCCGAACCGCCCACCGCGATCCTGTACGACAACGACGTCATGGCGGTCGCGGGCCTGGGCACCGCCAAGGCGCGCGGGGTCGCCGTGCCCGAGCGGCTGAGCCTGGTCGCCTGGGACGACTCCACGCTGTGCCGGCTGGCCTCGCCCGCGCTCACCACCATGAGCGTGGACGTGCACCAGTTCGGCGTCTGCGTCGCCGAGTCCGTGCTGGAACTCGTCGACGGCTCGCCGGTCACCGAGCGCTGGTCGCCGACCGCGACCCTGGTGCCGCGCGAGAGCACCGCCGCACCTCCCGCCTGAGGAGAACCATGAGCCACACCGCCGCGCCGACGCGGTACGACGCCATGCCCTACCGCCGGTCCGGCCGCAGCGGGCTGAAGCTGCCCGCCGTGTCCCTGGGGCTGTGGCACAACTTCGGCCACGACAAGGCGCTGGACGACCAGCGGGCGATCGTGCGCCGGGCGTTCGACCTCGGGGTGACCCACTTCGACCTGGCCAACAACTACGGTCCGCCGCCCGGGTCGGCCGAGGAGAACTTCGGCCGGCTGTTCGCCGACGACCTCGAGCCGTACCGGGACGAGATCATCATCTCCACCAAGGCCGGCTACCACATGTGGGAAGGTCCCTACGGCGAGTGGGGTTCCCGCAAGTACCTGGTGTCCTCTTTGGACCAATCCCTGCGCCGCCTGGGGCTGGACTACGTGGACATCTTCTACCACCACCGCCCGGACCCCGACACACCCCTCGAAGAGACCATGGCGGCGCTGGACCACGTGGTGCGCCAAGGCAAAGCCCTCTACGTCGGCATCTCGAACTACTCCGCCGAGCAGACCCGTGCCGCCGCCGCGATCCTCGAGGACCTCGGCACCCCGTTGCTGATCCACCAGCCGTCGTACTCGATGGTCAACCGCTGGATCGAGGACGGCCTGCTGGCGGCCCTGGACGAGGTCGGCGCGGGCAGCATCGCGTTCTCCCCGCTGGCGCAGGGCGTCCTGACCGACCGCTACCTCGGCGGCATCCCGGAGGGTTCCCGCGCGGCCGGCCCGAGCCCGTTCCTCGGCACCGCCAACCTGGACGAGGCGACCCTGACCAAGGTGCGCGCGCTCAACGACATCGCGGCGCAGCGCGGCCAGTCGCTGGCGCAGATGGCCATCGCCTGGGTCCTGCGCAGCGTCACGTCCGCGCTGGTCGGTGCGTCGAGCACGCGGCAGTTGGAGGACAACGTGGCCGCCACGGCGAACCTGGACTTCTCGGCCGCGGAACTGTCCGACATCGACCGCGTCCTGCGTGGCTGACATGCTTGCGGCGCACCGGTTCCTGTCCTGCTTGTCATCTTGCCCCGGCTCTGCTTAATCGGTTAACTCGATCCCATGTCACACGACCCGCTCGCGCTGGCCATCGACGTCGGCGGCACGAAACTGGCCGCCGCGCTGGTGGCCCCGAACGGCACGATCACCGCCCGCCGCACCACACCCACCCCCGCCGGCGACGGCGAGGCGGTGTGGCGGGCACTGGCCGACATCGTCGGGGACCTCCTCGCGACCGACCCGCTGGTCCTGGGCGCCGGCATCGCGTCCGCGGCCCCGATGGACCTGCGCACCGGCACCGTCAGCCCGGTGAACATCCCCGGCTGGCGCGGTTTCCCGATCGTCGAGCGGACCGCCGCCCTGCTGCCCGGCCTGCCGGTGCGGCTGGGCGGGGACGCGCAGTGCATGGCGCTGGCGGAGTACCACCACGGCACCGGCCGGGGCAGCCGGTGCCTGCTGGGCATGGTCGTGTCCACCGGCATCGGCGGCGGTTTCGTCTTCGACGGCCGCGCGCACTTCGGCACGTCCGGCAACGCGGGGCACGTCGGCCACTTCGTCGTGGACCCGGCCGGCCCCGAATGCCGTTGCGGCGCAAGGGGTTGCGCGGAGGCGATCGCCAGCGGCCCGTCCATGGTCCGCTGGGCGCGAGAGCGGGGCTGGCGGCCGGCCGGCGACACGGCGGACGGCGTGGCGTTGGCGGCGGCGGCCCGTGCCGGCGACGAGGTGGCGCGGGCGGCGTTCCAGCGCTCCGGCGCGGCGGTGGCGCACGTGATCACCGTGGCGTCCGCGTTGTGCGAGATCGACCGGGTGGTGATCGGCGGGGGCGTGGCCCAGGCGTGGGACCTGCTCGAGCCGGCCGTCACCGGTGCCCTGGCGGGCTGGCCGGGTTTGGAGTTCATGCGAGCCGTGGAGGTGCTCCCGGCGACCCTCGGCGTGGACGCGGGCCTCATCGGAGCGGCGGCCCTGGTCGCCGACCTGACCCCGGCGGTGCTGTAGCCGCGCGCCGCGGCGAGGCGTTCTCCGGCGACGACGGGTGCGGCGGCCTCCAGCCACCGCACCCGTCGACCCGCCGCCCGGGTCACCGCCGAAGCGGTGTCATCACTGGAAGTTCACGTCGCTGCACAGGTAGTACGCCTGGTCCATGTGGCTGGCCTGCCAGATCGTGAAGACCACGTGCCGGCCGGTGCGGGTGCCCGCGTCGACCTGGGCCTGGTAGAGGCCGGTGGTCGGGTAGCGGCCGGTGGAGGCGACCAGTTCGAGGTTGCTCCAGCCCAGCGGCTGGGTGGTCGGGTCGAACCCCTGGCGCGTGATGTAGATGCGCAGGTAGTCCGCACCGTGCCGGGCCTGGTCGGTGATGGTCAGCGTGAACTGCCGCGGCTTGGTCGCGGTCTGCCACGGCCCGACCGCGTCCAGCGCCCGGTACCGACCGGCCTCGGTGAGCCCGCCGCTGCACAGTTGCCCGTTGGGCAACGCGCCCTGGTGGTTGCCGGCCACGCCGTTGCGGTAGAGGCCGTTCCAGTTCCACATGGCGTTGGGGTCGGTCTTCCAGGCCTGCGCGCACATCGGGTCGATCTGCCCCATGTTGGGGTTCAGGTGGTCACTGCCCCAGCGCTGGTAGCAACCGTAGTTGCGGGACGGCGGGTCGGTGACCGAACCGTGCGCACCGGCCACGCCGGGGGTGACGACGAGTGCGACGAGGCCGGCCGCCACCACCCCCAACACAGCCGTGAAAACGCCCACGAGCCGGGAACCGCGTCTGAAGGTCATGTGTCCTCCACGATGAGGATGGCCAATGACTGGGAGCGCTCCCAGTTCCACAAGGTAGCGAACTAATCACCAACTGTGAACCCACAACCTCAGTCGGACACCAAAAACCCGCCAACCAGCCCAAACCGGGCGCTCCCCGCGGCCCCGGCGCCACTCGGCCGCACCGCCACGCGACCACCGGGCCGACCGCGCTACGCGATCAGGGGTAGTAGCCCTCGACCGGAACCCGGGCCTCCTCGAACAGGAACGGCCCCTCGGTCGGCACCGCCGGGAACCCGCCCCCGGTCTTCAACCCGTTGAGCTGCTCGCCCGACAACGCGAACACGACCCGCCCGATCCCCGACCGCGCCAACGCCCCCGCGCACATCCCGCACGGCTCGCAGCTGGTGTACATGGTGGTCCCGGCGGCGGTCTCCGGGTCCAGCTCCCGCGCCGCCCACCGCGCCAGCTTCAACTCGGGGTGGGCCGTGATGTCCGAGTCGGTGATGCTGGAGTTGCGCTCCTCCACCAGCACCGCCCCGTCCGGGCCGACCAGCAGCGACCCGAACGGCGGGTTCCCGCCCTCCCGCGCCTCCGCCGCCAACGCGATCGCGCGCCTCAACAACGCCTCGTCCACCGCACCGCTCACCGGAACTCCTCCCTCATCGCCGCCACCGCGGCCAGCGCCTGCCAAGCCACCTCGGGCCGCAGTGTCTCGTCCGGGTCGCCGACGAACGGATCGAGCACGACCGCGTCCACCCCGTCCGAGCGCAAGCCCGCCAAGTCCGCCGCGACCTGCGCCGCGGTCCCTTCTCCCAGCCGCCGATCCGGACCGTCCACAGCCGACTCCGTCAACCGCAACAGGATCCGCGGCGCCAACCCCGGCACGGCCCGCCCCTCCGCCTCGGCGACGGCGGTCAACCGCTCGACCCCCTCACGCCACTGCGCCGGCGTCAAGCGCAACGGGTGCCAGGCGTCGCCGAGCCGCACGGCCCGCCGCAGCGCGCCGTCGCTCTGGCCGCCGATCCACACGGGAACGTCCACCTCGCGCACCGCCGCGACGACCTCGTCCGTCCGCCGCCCCCGCTCCGCGAACGGCACGCCGAGCGCCGCGAACTCCTGCCGCGCCCACCCGACCCCCACGCCGAGCACGAGCCGCCCCCCGCTCAGCGCGTCCAGGTTCGCGGCCATCCGCGCCACCAGCAGCGGGTGCCGGTACGGGGCGATGAGCACCGTCGTCCCCAGCGTGATCCGCTCGGTCACGCCGGCCAGCCACGACAACGTGGTGAACGGCTCGTAGAACGGCTCCGGGTACTGCTCCGCCACGTCGGGTGTGATCACCACGTGGTCGGACACCATGAGCAGGTCGAACCCCAGCCCCTCCACCGTCCGCGCCCAGTCGCGCAGCACCCCGGGGTTCGTCCCGGGCCCGAAGTTGGGCACGTTCACGCCGATTCGCACGTGATCAAGCCTAGGCCCGTGCCGGCGTCCCCCAAACCCGGACTTCACGGTAGAACCCGCGTTCCACCGCAAGATCCACGGTAATCTGCCCGCATGGCCGAGACCCTCGACCCGACCGACTGGGCGATCCTCACCGAGCTCCAGTCCGACGGGCGGATCGCGCTCACCGAGCTGGGCCGCCGGGTCAACCTCAGCGCCTCCGCCGTCACCGAGCGGGTGAAGCGGCTGGAGGCGGCCGGGGTGATCACCGGGTACCGGGCCGCGGTGGACCTGGACCGGGTCGGGTACCCGGTGCTGGCCGTGGTGCGCCTGAAGTACCCCGGCAACCGGCACGAACCCCTGCACCGGCTGCTCGCCGAGCGCACCGAGGTCCTGGAGTGCCTGCGCACCACCGGGGAGGACTGCTACACGCTCAAGGTCGCCGCCACCTCCATGCCCCACCTGGAGCGCGTGGTGAACGAGCTGACCGCGTTCGGCAGCACCACGACCAACATCGTCTACCGCGAGACCCTGCCCTACCGCGGGGTGGCCGAGCCGTCGTAGCTCACTTCCACCGCACGGCCTTGTCGCACGTGGCCGGGTCGGGGTTGTTCCACGAGCCGAACACCACCTTGCCGTCCGGCGTGACGTAGCACTTCTGCGCCAACTCGGTGCTCGACCCCAGCAGGTTCCCGGCCTTGTCGTAGGCCCGCACCTCGAACCCCTCGACCTGGGGTATCGACCAGTCGGTCGGGAAGATGTTGCGCGCGACGAACGTGCCGTTGGCGATGGTCGCCTCCGCGGTCTGGCCGTCGTAGGTGAACGTGACCCGCGCGACCTCCGGGGTGACCCGGCCGGCGGCCGTGGCGGTGCCGTGCTGACCCCGGTAGATCGCCTTGTTGCCCGGGACGTCGCCGCCGGCGCTGCCGCCGTTGGTGTCCACCGCGAACGGGCCGGGGAGCCACGCCGGGTCGAAGCCGCTGCTGAACCCGGCGTTGTAGGGCATCGACGGGCCGTCGATGGTGCAGCTCAGCGCCGCGTTCTCGGTGTAGACCAGGGCCCACTTGCCGGCCTCGTCCTCGCCGTACTGGTAGAGCGTGCCCTTGCCCGAGCCGGGGCCGATGCGGACGCAGCCCTGCTCGATCTCGGCGATCCGCTCGGGCGTGAGCCCCGCGATGACCGGCTTGGTGGGGGCGGCGCTGGTGGTCGTGGGCAGGACGGTGGTCGTCTCCTGCCGCGCCGGCCCCACGGCCTCGGGCCGCTGCCAGGGCTGCAGGAAGGCCACGACCGCGACCACGGCGCCCACCGCCGTCACCGCCGTGACCAGGGGAGCGAAGCGGAAGGACGAGCGTGCCGACACCGCGCGTTCGACCTCGGCGCGGATCTCGGCCTGGCGGCCGGGGGGCAGGTCGCGGGTCGGGGGGAGCGTGCTGTTCATCGGTCCTCCACGGTGAGTGCGGCGAGCGGGACGACCGGGGGCTGCTGGGCGAACATCCGCCCCAACCGGGCCTTGGCCTTGCTGACCCGCGCGCGGACGCTGACCTCGGCGATGCCCAGCACGGCGGCGGCGTCGGCGTAGGACACGCCGGACCACACGCACAGCGCCAGCGCCTCGCGCTCGTTGCGGGGCAACCGGTTCACGGCCGCCAGCAGCTCGCGCATCCGGCGCTGGTCGTCCACCCGTTCCGCGACCAGGTCGGCGTGGTCGGGCACCGGCTGTTCCACCGGGACGCGGTGGAACAGCCGGAGCCGACGCGCGGCCGACCGGCGGTCGCTGCGCACCACGTTGGTCGCCACCGCCAGGAGCCAGGGCAGGGCCGAGTCGCGCTCCAGGCGCAGCCGGTCCCGCTTGCGCCAGGCCAGCAGGAACGTGGCCTGGAGGTGGTCCTCGGCGGCGGCCCAGGACGCGGAGAGCCGGAAGCAGTGGTTGTAGACCGCCTTGGCGTGCCGGTCGAACAGCACCCCGAAGGCGTGCCCACTGCCCGCCGCGGCCTGGGCCCACAGCGCGCGGTCGTCGGGGTCTTCGGTCGTCATACCCCTACGTGTCCGCCGGGAGGAGAGGTGTTGCCAGGGTTTTCGAGAGCACCGCTACGAGTACGAGCAGGTGTCCCGGTACTCCGAGATGGTCGTGGCCCGAGGGGTCGGGCACAGGAACTGCTCGTAGCGGGTGTCGTTGTCGATGAACCGCTTGAGCCACGAGATCGAGAACTTCGCGATCGTCGTGTTCGGGCTGTTCGGGGCGTAGTGGCTCGCGCCGGCCAGCTCCAGGTAGGCCTTGTCCAGGGTGGCCGGCAGGCTCTCGTAGAACGGCTCCGAGTGCTGGGTGACGGAGGCCACGGTGTCGTTCTGCGCGCCGATGACCAGCGTCGGCACCTGCACGGTGGACCAGTTCTTGGTGGTGTTCCACGGCGTCAGCGGGATGGCCGCCTGCAACGAGGGCCGGTCCTTGGCCGCCTCCAGCGTGCCGCCGCCGCCCATGGAGTGGCCCATGACGCCCAGGCGGGTGGCGTCGATGCGGGACCGGGCCGAGCTGCTGGTGGTCAGGTAGTCCAGCGCGGCCAGCAGCTGGTCGCCCCGGGAGGCGGGCTGGTCGTAGCGGGACAGCGTGTCGATGGTGAACACGACGAAGCCCTGGGAGGCCAGCCGCGGGCCGAGCCAGGAGATGCTGGACTGGCTGGCGGTGTAGCCGGGCGCGATGGCGACCGCGCCGAACGTGCCGTCCGCGGTGCTGGTGGGGTAGGTGATGGTGCCGCCGCCGAAGCCGCGCACGCTCGCCGCCGAGACCGTGGTCTGGGCGACCGCGTACGGGCCGCGGGTGGCTTCGATGCTCGCGGTCGTGGGCGCGGGGCCCCGCTCGTAGGGGTTGTCGGCGGCTTGCGCGGTGACCGGGCTCGCGGAGACGAGCGCCAGCGCCGCGGCGGCCACCACCGCACGCCGGGACAGGGTCGCGGACAGGGACATGGGGAGGCTCTTTTCCTGGTACCTGGTACAGGGCAAGGACTTGGCGGAGAGAGTCCTCTGTGGACGCGGTGTCCGGAGCGCATTCTCACCCGTTACCTACTCGCGAGTCAAACAGAACCGGTCCAGCTCGTCTCGATTGGTTGACCGACTGAACTTCCACTGTCAACCGCCGTTCCGGCGCAGCTCGCGGGGCCGTACGGCTGAGCTGCGCGGAAGCGCTCTCACGAAACCCTTGACCGAGCCAGTTCGCGCCGTGAGGATCGGGCGCGACAAAGCCGTCGAGGAACGGACCCCACCGATGTCCCGCACACACCGCAGACCCCGCCGGGGCGTCAGCGCCCTGCTCGCCGCGGTCGTCGCCACCGGCACCCTGGTCACCGGCAGCGCGACCGCCGCGCCGGCCCAGCCCGTCGTCGGCGAACCCCGCACCGAGCACGGCTGCGCCCGCATCGAGAAGACCCTGCCCACCCTGGCCGACTGGCCCAAGGTGGAGAGCCGCGTCAAGTCCTCGCCCGGGGACGAGCGCCGGATCAAGAAGATCCTCGACGGGATGACCCTGGCCGAGAAGGTCGGCCAGATGACGCAGCCGGAGATCGGCGCGATCACCCCGGACGAGGTCCGGCAGTACGGCATCGGGTCCGTCCTCAACGGCGGCGGCTCGTGGCCCGGCCGCGACAAGCACGCCGCCCCGCAGGCCTGGCTGGACCTCGCCGACGCGTACTGGACGGCGTCCAAGGCCACCC
This sequence comes from Saccharothrix variisporea, assembly GCF_003634995.1. Taxonomy (GTDB): domain Bacteria; phylum Actinomycetota; class Actinomycetes; order Mycobacteriales; family Pseudonocardiaceae; genus Actinosynnema; species Actinosynnema variisporeum. The sequence continues at coordinate 6,419,821 of NZ_RBXR01000001.1, forward strand.
GCACCGGCATCCCGGTGATCTGGGGCATCGACGCCGTGCACGGCAACAACAACGTCTACGGCGCCACCCTGTTCCCGCACAACATCGGCCTGGGCGCGGCGCACGACCCGTGCCTGGTCCGCGACATCGGCCAGGCCACCGCCGACCAGATCCGCGCCACCGGCCAGGACTGGGCGTTCGCACCGACCCTGGCCGTGGTCCGCGACGACCGCTGGGGCCGCACCTACGAGGGCTTCTCCGAGGACCCGCGCATCACCCGCGCCTACGGCTACGAGGCCGTCAAGGGCCTCCAGGGTTCCAGCCACCGCCGGGTGGACGTGCTGGCCACGGCCAAGCACTTCATCGGCGACGGCGGCACGCTCGGCGGCAAGGACCAGGGCGTGAACCCGTCCTCGGTCGCCGACATGATCAACATCCACGGCCAGGGCTACTACGGCGCGCTCGCCGCCGGCGCCCAGACCGTCATGGTGTCGTTCAACAGCTGGACCAACACCGACCTGGGCATCGACGAGGGCAAGCTGCACGGCTCCAAGCTCGCCGTCAACGACATCCTCAAGGGCAAGATCGGCTTCGACGGCCTGGTCGTGTCCGACTGGAACGGCATCGGCCAGGTCGCCGGCTGCACCAACGACAGCTGCCCGCAGGCGGTCAACGCCGGCATCGACGTGATCATGGTGCCCAACGACTGGAAGGCGTTCATCGCCAACACCATCGCCCAGGTCGAGTCGGGCCAGATCCCGATGTCCCGCATCGACGACGCCGTCACCCGCATCCTGCGCGTCAAGCTGCGCAGCGGCGTGCTGGACGGTGTGAAGCCGTCCGAGCGCGAGCACGCGGGGTCGCAGGAGGCGCTGGAAGCGCGGCGGTTGGCGCGTGAGGCCGTGCGGAAGTCCCAGGTGCTGCTGAAGAACAACAACCACGTGCTGCCGCTGTCCTCGCGCGCCAAGGTCCTGGTGGTCGGCAAGAGCGCGGACAGCATGGCCAACCAGAGCGGCGGCTGGACCCTGTCCTGGCAGGGCACCGGCAACACCAACGCCGACTTCCCGAACGGGACCACGGTGCTGGGCGGGCTGCGCGAGGCGCTGGGCGAGGCGAACGTCGTCTTCTCGGAGAAGGGCGACGTCGACCCGGCGGGCTTCGACGCCGTGATCGCCGTGATCGGCGAGACCCCGTACGCCGAGGGCGTGGGCGACATCGGCAAGCGCTCGCTGGAGGCGGCCAAGCTGTACCCGCAGGACCTGGCCGTGCTGGACAAGGTCAGCGGCAAGGGCACGCCGGTGGTCACGGTCTACATCTCCGGGCGCCCGCTGCACGTGAACAAGGAACTCAACCGCTCCGACGCGTTCGTGGCCGCGTGGCTGCCCGGCACCGAGGGCGGCGGCGTCGCGGACCTGCTGGTCCGGGGCCGGTACAGCTTCCCCGGCTACACGGGCACGCTGTCCTACTCGTGGCCGCGCGGCGCCTGCCAGACCCCGCTCAACCCTGGCACCGAGGGCTACGACCCGCTGTTCAAGCCCGGCTACGGCCTGCGCTCCTGGCAGACCGGCAACGTCGGTCAACTGGACGAGACGTCCCCGGCGTCCTGCTCCGGCGACGGTGGCGGCGGCACGGCGACCGAGGACCTGGAGCTGTTCGTGCGCCAGGACATCGCGCCCTACAAGAGCTTCATCGGCTCGCCGGAGAACTGGGGCCTGGAGATCGGCCCCGACGGCGAGGCGACGCAGGCCAACGTGGGCACCGTGCCGGCGGACGTCAACGTGCAGGGCGACGCCCTGAAGACCACGTGGACCGGCGCCGGCCCGGGGCAGGTCTACGTGCAGAACCCGCTCGCCGGCTCCGACCTGCGCGGGTACCTGAACGCCGAGGGGGCGTTGGTGTTCGACGTGGTGGTGCACCAGGCCCCGGCGGCTCGGACCGTGGTGAGCACGCACTGCCAGTACCCGTGCCTGGCGGAGGTCGAGGCGACCAACCTGTTCAAGGGGTTGGCGGGGGCGGGGAAGGCGACGGTCAAGATCCCGTTGCAGTGCTTCGCCCAGGGCGGGTTGGACCTGGAGAACGTCAACACGCCGTTCCTGGTCTACACGGAGGGTGCGTTCCAGGCGTCCTTCGCGAACATCCGGTGGGTGCCCAAGGCGGCCCTCGACCCGGACGCGCGGTCCTGCGCCGATCTGAACTAGCGCCGATCTGAGCCAGCGCCGAGCGGGGCGGTCTTCGACGGGCCGCCCCGCTCGTGGCGTCAATGGGCGACGGTGAAGCGCGTCCGCCGGTGGCGAGGCTCGGCGACTTCGTCCAGCAGCGCCACGGCGAAGTCCTCCAGCGAGATGGCGGAAACACCCCGGGCGTCGACGACCAGGTCGTCCCGGCCCAGCCGGTAGGACCCGGTCCGCTCGCCCGGCTCGATCGACGCCGGCGGGCTCACGTACGTCCAGTCCACCTCGTGCTCGTCCGCGAGCACCGCGTACTGCTCGGCGCAGGCCAAGGCGATGGGCAGGACGTCGGCCGGGAAGTCGGGTTCTTCGTGCAGCAGCACCCCGTTCGGCGTCCGCAAGGTGGCCGCGCCACCCACGACGACCAACCGGGTCCCGCTCGACCGCACGCCTTCCAGCAACGCCTTGGCCGTGACCACCAGGTCCCGCTCGGCACCGGCCACCGGCCGGGTCGCGCTGATCACCACGTCGGTGCCGGCGGCCACCCGAGCCACCTGGGCGGGGTCGGTCGCGTCGGCCGCCACGAAGTCCGGCCGGGGCGAGCGCGCGACCCGCGTGACGTCATGCCCGCGCCGGAACGCTTCGGTCACCACTCGGCTCCCGACGGCTCCCGCCGCCCCGAACACCGCGATCCGCACCGGAATTCCCCCCTTGCTCCCGGGTCACCGACTTCTGTGCCCCCGACTTCTGTGCCCCCGACTTCTGGGCGACCACCAACGAACCGAGCACGACGACCGCGCCCAGCACCTGCCACGCCGTGAGGTCCTGACCCAGCGCCAGCCAGCCGACCAGCGTCGCCACGACCGGGCTGAGCAGGCCGAGGAACGTCACCTCGGTGGCCTTCAGCAGCTTGATGCCGCGGAACCACAGGCTGTAGGCGAGGGCCGCCCCGACCAGGCCCAGGTAGCCGTACCCCAGCCAGTTGCGGGCGGTGATCGCGTCCGGCAGGCCCTCGACCACCAGGGTCACCGGCACCAGCAGCAGCCCGCCCCAGACCAGTTGCCACCCCGTGGACGCCAGCAGGGGCGCGGGGGAGGGCCAGCGCTTGCTCAGGACCACGCCCGCCGCCATGACCGCCGCGCCGCCGAGGGCCGCCGTGACGCCCAGCCAGTCGAGCGCGGCGTTGGCGCGCAGCACCAGCAGGCTCACGCCGAGGATGCCCGCGACCGCCGCGAGGGCGACCCGCAAGGTCATCTTCTGGCCCAGCAGCGCGGCCGACAGGCCGGCGACGACCAGCGGCTGGACCGCGCCCACGGTGGCCGCCACCCCGCCCGGCAGCCGGTAGGCGGCGAGGAACAGCAGCGGCAGGAAGGCGCCGATGTTCAGCGCCCCCAGTATCAGCGACCGCCACCACCAGTCGCCCTTCGGCAACCGGCGGGTGATCAGGACCAGCAGCAGGCCCGCGGGCAGCGCGCGCAGGAGGCCGGCCAGCAGCGGTCGGTCCGGCGGGAGGTACTCGGTGGTGACGTAGTAGGTCGTGCCCCAGATCGCGGGGCCCAGCGCGGTGACCACTCGGTTGCTTAGCACTAAGCCAAACTATCTCATCGCTAAGCTACCGGGTCGGTGATTTGTCTCACCGCTAAGGTAGATGCGTGGCAGACCACGTCGACCTCGTCCTGAGCCAGTGGCACGCGCGGCGGCCCGACCTGGACGTGTCCCCGATGGCGGTGCTCGGCCGCCTCAGCCGCTTCGCCCGGGTGGTCGAGGCCGCCCAGCGCGACACGTTCGCCCGGCACGGCCTCGACCGGGCGTCCTTCGACGTCCTGGCCACCCTGCGGCGCAGCGACCCGCCGCACTGCCTGACGCCCACGGAGCTGATGCGGGCCTCGATGGTCACCTCGGGAGCGATCACCCAGCGTCTGGACCGCCTGGAGGCCCGGGGGCTGGTGAGCCGGCGGCCCAGCGAGGTGGACGGCCGCGGGGTCGTCGTCTCGCTGACCGACGAGGGCCGGACCCTGGTCGACGCGGCCCTGCCCGACCACATCGCCACCGGCAACCGCCTGCTCGCGGCCCTCGACCCGGACGCCCGCGAGGCCCTCGCCGCCACCCTCCGCACCCTGCTGGAGGCGCACGAGTCCTAGATCGTCGGGGCCCGGGGCCGGCAAGGTGGGTGGACAACCGATTGGGGGAAAGCATGAGGAAGATCGCCCTTGCCGGCGCGGTCGTCGTGGCCGCCGCGTTGGTCGGCGCCACGCCGGCCGCCGCGACGGTCAGCCCGCACTGCCAGGACGGCGGCTACTGCCTGTTCTCCGGCACGAACTTCACCGGCACGAAGGCCGTGCTGCCGACCACCCGCGGCTGCCGCGCGGTGAGCACGCTCGGCTTCACGCCCGCGCGCTCGGCGGCTCGCGGCTACGGGGACGGGTACGCGCTGGAGCTGTACTCGGACACGTCCTGCACCACCTCGGTGGCCACCGTGTTCGACGAGGTCCCGGACACGAACGCCCGGTCCTACGCGCTCATCCCGATCCCGGGCTGAGCCCGCCGCGCCGGACGGCTACGCGGTCGCGACCGCCGTCCGGCGCAGCCACAGCAGGCCGAGCACCGGCAGCACCAGCGGGATGAGCAGGTAGCCGCTGCCGAAGTGGGACCACACCGTGGCCTGGGGGAACCACGAGGGCTTCAGGAAGCTCACCGCCCCGACCACGACCACGCCCACCAGTTCGACCACGCACGACACCCAGGCGACCCGCCGTGACGCCCGGCTCCCCACGGCCAGCGTCACGGTGGCCACCACGTACACGACCGCCGCGAACGCCGACAGCAGGTACGCCACGGGCGCCTCGGCGAACCGGGTCGCGATCTGCACCCCCGACCGCGCCGACGCCGCCACCGCGAACAGCCCGTACACGGCGATCAGCAACCGCCCGGGACCCGACCGCGTGTCAGGCATGACCAGCCCAGATCTGCTGGAGCCGCAGGATCATCACCGGCACGCTCAGGCACCCGACCACGAGCACCGCCGCGCCCCACCGGGACCGTTCCGCGATCGCCCAGAACCCGGCCAGCGGCAGCACGACCACCGGGCCCACCAGGTAGCCGACGAACGTGGCCGACGAGATCTCGCGGTCCAGCCCGACCAGCTTCACCACCCCGATCACGGCCTGCACGAGCAGTCCCAGTTCCAGCAGCACCACCGCGCCGGCGATGCCCAGCGTGAGCCCGGTGTCCAGGGTCAGCGGCTTGTCGAGCACCGCCAGCAGCAGGGCCCAGGCGGCGCAGACGAGCGCGAGCACGATCAGCGCCGTGGGCAGGAAGTCGATCATCGAAGCAGGTCCTCCACGGGGAGAACTCTAAGGGCACGTGACGGACGCGGCGGTCGGCCACCCACCTCGGCGAACGCGGCCAGCACGCACACGGCGTCGTGGTCCGCACCGCGTGACGACCCACCAACCGGTCATGTCCCGGCCACCTCGGCGTGAGTCGCCAATCACTCGATCGTGGTCATTTCCGTGCGATGCTGCCTCGGTGATCGCGTGCTGTCACCCTGCGACGCCGCTATCGGGGAAAGGACACCCAACCGTGCGAAAGTTCCCCTGGCGACTGGCCGGCGCACTCACCGCCACCGCCACGATCGTCACCACCCTGCTCCTGCCGACCTCCGCCTCGGGCACGACACCCCTCACCGTCACCGAGGCGATCAGCCGGCAGGACGGCTCGACGGCCACCGTGCGCGGCTACGTCGTCGGCCAGCCGACCGCGACCACCACCGTGGTCCGGTCGAACTTCCCCAACGACTACGCCCTAGCCCTCGCCGACACCGCCGGCCAGACCAGCACCGGCCAGATGCTGTACGTGCAGATCCCGTCCGCGTTCCGGTCGGCGTGGGGCCTGCGCACCAACCCGAGCCTGCTGGGCAAGCGCATCGACGTCACCGGCACCCTGTCGGCGTACTTCTCCCACCCGGGCCTCACGTCGTCCACGGCCTTCGCCTTCGCGTCCACCACCACGACGACCACCACGCCCCCGGCAACGAGCACCACCAGTGCTCCGCCGACCGACGACTACTACCGCAACGCCGTCGGCAAGACCGGGTCCGCGCTCAAGACCGCGCTGAACCAGATCATCCGCACCAACACCAAGCTGTCGTACGACCAGGTGTGGGAGGCGCTGAAGGTCACCGACCAGGACCCGAACAACCCGGCGAACGTCATCCTGCTCTACAGCGGCCGGTCGCAGAGCAAGACGCTCAACGGCGGTGACGTCAACGACTGGAACCGCGAGCACGTCTGGGCCAAGTCCCACGGCGACTTCGGCACCGCCACCGGCCCCGGCACCGACCTGCACCACCTGCGGCCCGAGGACGTGACGGTCAACGCCGACCGCGGCAACAAGGACTTCGACACCGGCGGCACCGCGGCGGCCGAAGCGCCCGGCAACTACACCGACAGCGACTCGTGGGAGCCGCGCAACGCGGTCAAGGGCGATGTCGCGCGCATGTTGTTCTACATGGCCGTCCGCTACGACGGCACCGACGGCTTCGCCGACCTGGAGCTGAACAACAACGTCAACAACGGCACCGCGCCCTACCACGGCCGGCTGTCGGTGCTGCTCCAGTGGCACCAGCAGGACCCGCCGGACACCTTCGAACAGCGCCGCAACCAGGTCATCTACGACACCTACCAGCACAACCGCAACCCGTTCATCGACCACCCGGAGTGGGTGGCCTCGATCTGGGGCTGACCGCCCGGCCGGCGGCGCGGGCACGTTCCGCGCCGCCGGCTGTCATCTGTTCCTCATGCGCCCTTCGCGAGGCTCGGGACGTCCCGACACGATGAGGGGAGCACTCGTGCAACGCCTGTCCTTGGTGGCCCTGGTCGCCGCTTTATGCATCACCCCGGCGGTCGCCCACGCTCAAACGGCCGTCGATCCGCAAGCCGCGCTCGACTCGTACCGCACCACCGCCGGCGGCCCCGGCGCAGCGCTCCTGACCCACGACCGCACCCTGCGCAGCGGGTCGGCGAGCATCACCGAGAACCGGCCCATCGGCCCGGACGACCGGTTCCGCGCCGCCAGCCAGACCAAGACGTTCACCGCCGTCGCCGTGCTCCAGCTCGTCGACGACGGCCGGATCGACCTCGACGCGACCGTCGAGCGCTACCTGCCCGGCGTGGTCACCGGAAACGGCCACGACGGCGCCAAGATCACCGTCCGCCAGGTGCTCCAGCAGACCAGCGGCATCACGTCGAACACCGGCAGCCCGCAGCCCCAGGCCGACGGCACCTACACCCTGCGCGAGCTGGTCCGCGCCGGTCTCACCACCCCGCCGCGCAACGCGCCCGGTACCGCGTTCGAGTACTCCAACACCAACTTCGCACTGGCCGGCCTGCTGGTCGAGCAGGTCACCGGCCGGCCGGTCGGTGACGTCCTGACCGACCGGATCATCACCCCGCTCGGCCTGACCCGCACCGAGTACCCGCGCACCCGGTCGATGGCGGCCCCGTTCGTCCCCGGCTACGCGGGCGCGCGCTTCGGCCCGTTCTTCTTCTGGCTGGACCGCACCGACTCGGTGGAACCCTCGTTCGTCGCCTCCGCGGGCGCGATCGTGTCGTCCCAGCGGGACCTGGCGACCTTCCAGCGGGCGATCCTCGACGGGCGGCTCCTGTCCGCGAACACCCTGCGCGAGATGCGCACGACGGTCCCCATGCCCGGCGTCGCCGCCGACTCGCACTACGGCCTGGGCCTTTGGCGGCTCGCGCTGACCTGCGGCGGCGAGGCGTGGGGCCACTTCGGTGACCTGACCTCCGGCCACTCGTCGGGCACGTTCGCCACCGACGACGGCCGCGTGGCGGCGCTGGTCACCAACACGATCGTCTTCAGCGAGCCGTCCACCACGCGCATCCAGGTGATCGACGCGGCCCTCTGCGCCTGACCCCCGGCCGGAGCCGGGTTTCCCGTCACCCGGATGGGGCTACCCGCCGGTAGTAACGTGGGAAGCCCGGCTCCAGGGAGGTCCGTGATGACCGCAGTGGACCCCGACCGGCACGTGGACGAGCGCGTCGCGCGCAAGGTCGCCGAGCAGGCGCGCGAGACGCGGTGGAAGCACCCGAGCTTCGGCAAGGAGCTGTTCCTCGGGCACTTCCGGCTCGACCTGATCCACCCCCACCCCTCCGGTTCCGCCGACGACCGCGAGCGCGGCGAGGAGTTCCTCGGCGAGCTGCGCGAGTTCTGCGAGACCATCGACGGCGCGGCGATCGAGCGCGACGCCCGCATCCCCGACGACGTCCTGGTCGGCTTGAAGCGGCTGGGCGCGTTCGGCATGAAGATCAAGCCCGAGTACGGCGGCCTGGGCCTGTCCCAGGTGTACTACAACCGCGCGCTGATGCTGGTCGGCTCGGCCAACCCGGCGTTGAGCGCGATGCTGTCCGCGCACCAGTCCATCGGCGTGCCGCAGCCGCTGGCGCTGTTCGGCACCGACGAGCAGAAGCGGGAGTACCTGCCCCGGTGCGCGGCGGGGGAGATCAGCGCGTTCCTGCTCACCGAGCCGGACGTCGGCAGCGACCCCGCCCGCCTGGGCACCACCGCCACCCCCGTGGACGGCGGGTACGTGCTCAACGGCGTGAAGCTGTGGACCACGAACGGTGTCGTCGCGGACCTGCTGGTCGTGATGGCGCAGGTGCCGGGCAAGGGCATCACGGCGTTCGTGGTCGAGGGCGACTCGCCGGGCATCACCGTGGAGAACCGCAACGAGTTCCTCGGCCTGCGCGGCTTGGAGAACGGCGTGACCCGGTTCCACGAGGTCCACGTGCCCGAGTCCAACCGGATCGGCGCGGAGGGGGCGGGCCTGAAGATCGCCCTGACGACCCTGAACACCGGCAGGCTGTCCTTGCCGGCGCTGTGCGCGGGTGCGGCCAAGTGGTGCCTCAAGATCGCCCGCGAGTGGTCGTCGGAGCGGGTGCAGTGGGGGTTGCCGGTCGGCAAGCACGAGGCCATCGCGGGCAAGATCGCCTTCATCGCGGCGACCGCGTACGCGCTGGAGGCCGTGCTGGACCTGGCCAGTGAACTGGCCGACGCGGGCCGGCACGACATCCGCATCGAGGCGGCGCTGGCCAAGCTGTACGGGTCGGAGATGGCGTGGCTGGTGGCCGACGAGCTCGTGCAGCTGCGGGGCGGGCGCGGGTACGAGACGGCGGAGTCGATGGCCCGGCGCGGCGAGCGGGGGGTGCCGGCCGAGCAGTTGCTGCGGGACCTGCGGATCAACCGGATCTTCGAGGGTTCCACGGAGATCATGCACCTGCTCATCGCCCGCGAGGCCGTGGACGCGCACCTGGCCGTGGCCGGCGACATCATCGACCCCGAGGCGGACAACCGGGCGAAGGCACGCGCGGTGGCGCGGGCGGGTGGGTTCTACGCGAAGTGGCTGCCGACGCTGGTGGTGGGGCGCGGCCAGGTCCCCAAGGCCTACGGAGAGTTTGGTCCACTCGCGACGCACCTGCGGTTCGTGGAGCGGTCGAGCCGGAAGCTGGCGCGGCAGACGTTCTACGCGATGTCCCGGTGGCAGGGTCGGATGGAGCGCAAGCAGCGGTTCCTGGCCCGGGTGGTGGACATCGGGGCGGAGCTGTTCGCCATCAGCGCCTCGTGCGTGAAGGCGGCGGCGGACGGCGACCGGGCGGTGGAACTGGCGGACGCTTTCGCGAAGCAGTCTCGCGTTCGGGTGGACGAGCTGTTCGAGCGCTTGTGGACGAACGCCGACGACTCGGACGCGGTGCTGGCGAAGCACGTGCTGGAGGGTCGGTTCACGTGGCTGGAGGAGGGCGTGCTGGACGCTTCCTCGCCCGGTCCGTGGATCGCGGACTCGACACACCACGCCTCGACGGCCGAGAACGTCCACCGCCCGACCCCGAGGCCCTGACCGCGCGCCGGCCCTGAGCCGTAGGGCGGCGGCTCAGGGCGGGGTGCACGGTCCGTTGCCACACGGGACAGGTGTTTGCGGGCGCGGCACCTGCCCCGTGTAACGGCCGGATGGGGACCACGTCCCCCGTACTCCCCGTCCGACTCCCCTTTGCAACAACGGAAGGACACACACCCTCCAGGAGGAGGTGTGGTAACGCTATGCCACTACTGGCGAGTTCACACCTACGACAATTGAGTGAATTACCAGGTGAGGGCCACTCGACTACTCTCAGAGAGTAACGGTCCCGCGCCGGTCGAACACAAGATCGCGGGCCGCCGCCAAGCCCATCGCGACGGCTCCGCTCAACACCGCGCCATCGCCCAACTCGCCGGCCACGATCCGCGGGGTCAACGGCGTCAACCGCGCCAGCGCCGCCTCCAGCGGTGGCCCGAGCAGCTCCGCGTTGCCGCCGATCCCACCACCCAGCACCACCAGCTCCGGGTCGATCACCGCCGCCACGGACGCCACCACGAACGCCAGCCGCTCGGCCTCGTCCCGCACCACGTCCAACGCCCGCGTGTCACCACCCCGCGCCAACGCGAACACGTCCCGAGCCGACTTCACCCCGCCCAACCCCTGGCACCGCGCCGAAGCCACCACCGACTCCGCCGCCACGGCCGACTCCAGCCGCCCGCGCGTGCTGTCCACATCGGACGGATACGGCAGGTACCCGACCTCCCCGGCGGCACCGTGCGCCCCGCGGAACAACCGGCCGTCCACCACGATCCCCATGCCGATCCCGGTCCCGACCGTCACGCACACGAACACGTCGACGCCGCGCCCGGCGCCGTACGTGTGCTCGCCGACCGCCGCCAGGTTCGCGTCGTTCTCCACCACCAGGTCCGGCCCGAGCGAGGTCTCCAGCTCGTCCAGCAGCCCCGGCCGCTCCCACCCGGGCAGGTTCGGCGCGTGGTGCAGGGTCCGGTCGCGCGGCACACCGGGCGTCCCCACGACCTTCACCACCAGGTCGGACAGCGACAACCCCGCGTCGGACACCGTCCGCACCGCCAGGTCCCGCACCGTCCGCACCAGGGCGCCCGCCGTCCGGCACCGGTTGCGCTCGTCGACCCGCGCGATCACCGACCCCGCCAGGTCCGCCACGGCCACCCGGATGCGCTGCCGCCCGATGTCCACGCCCAGCACGTGCCCGGCCGCCGGGTTCACCTCGTACACCATCGCCGACCGCCCCGGCCCGGCCGTCGTGCGGCCGATGGGGCGCACCAGCCGGTGCTGCTCCAGGTCCAGCAACGCCTGGCCCACGGTCGGTTTGGACAGTCCGGTGTCCTTCGCGATCTGCGGCCGGGTCGCCGGGCCGCCGCGCCGCAACCGGTCCAGCACCGCCCGCTGGTTCAGCACGCGCATGCCCGCGGGGGTGCCCACCTGGGGGGACTTCCGGACCGTCACAGCGAGTGAGTCTAGATCGGGTGGAGCAACAACCGGACAGGCTTGTGGACAAGCCGGGCGATCAACCTTGACAACGATGTCAGCGGCCCGATTCCCTGACCGGCGAGTTCGGCCGGCACCAAGGCGAGAGGCGTGCGCGATGAGGCACATGCGAAGTCGGAGATCCCTGGTCATCCTGTTGACCGCTGCGCTGGCCGCGGGGTCCGTGGGAGGCTGGTCGCACGCGACCGCCGCACCGGGGGAGCCAGCCGTGAGCGAGACCCTGTTCGCCACGTCGTTCGAGGACGGGCAGCCGCAGCCCAAGTGGGCGAGCACCGTGGAGACGGGCCCCGACGGCACCCCGAAGACCGCCGGCGTCAACGGTTCCGACTCGACCGGCATCCCCGGCAACGTCACCGACCGGATCGTCGACGTCGCCGCCAACTCCGAGTACGTGGAAGCCGGTGAGGTCAAGGAGAACCTCGTCGACGGCAACACCGCGTCCAAGTGGCTGACCTTCACCCGCACCGGCTGGGTCCGCTTCACCTTCGCCGAACCGGTGGCGGTCCAGCGGTACGCGCTGACCTCCGCCAACGACGCCCCCGAGCGCGACCCGCGCGACTGGACCCTGCGCGGCTCCAACGACGGCACGACGTGGACGGCGCTGGACACCCGCGCCGGCGAGGCGTTCACCGAGCGCTTCCAGACCAAGACCTACGACACCGCCAACACGACGGCGTTCCGCCTCTACCAACTCGACATCAGCGCGAACTACGGCGGCGTCGGCCTGATCCAGCTCGCCGAGGTCCAGTTCAGCGACGGCTCCACCACCCCGCCCGCGCAGAACATGCGCACCACCGTCGGCAAGGGCGCCAACGGCGGGTACAACGCGAAGGCGGGCATGGGCTTCACCGGCGTGAAGGCGTTGCGGTACCAGGGAACGCACGTTGCGGAGGGTCGGGGCTACTCGTACAACAAGGTCTTCGAGGTCGACATCTCCGTCACGGAGACCACCGAGCTGTCCTACCTGGTGTTCCCGTCGTTCATCACCGACGACCTGAACTACCCGAGCACGTACGCGGCGATCGACCTCGCCTTCTCGGACGGCACCTACCTGTCCGACCTCGGGGCGCGCGACCAGCACGGGTTCGAGCTGTCCCCGCGCGGCCAGGGCGCGGCGAAGTCGTTGTACACCAACCAGTGGAACCGGGTCGCGTCGGTGATCGGGTCCGTCGCGGCGGGCAAGACGATCAAGCGCGTCCTCGTGGCGTACGACAACCCGCGCGGACCGGCGTCCTTCAGCGGCTGGTTCGACGACATCGCCGTGAAGTCCGCGCCCGCGACCGTCGCCAAGCCGCGCCCGACCGACCACGTCCTGACCACCCGTGGCACCAACTCCAGCGGCAGCTTCTCTCGCGGCAACAACTTCCCGGCCACGGCCGTGCCGCACGGGTTCAACTTCTGGTCGCCGATGACCAACGCCGGCTCGATCAGCTGGCTGTACGAGTACGCCAAGGCCAACAACCGGGACAACCTGCCGACGCTCCAAGCGTTCACCGCGAGCCACGAGCCCAGCCCGTGGATGGGTGACCGGCAGACGTTCCAGGTGATGCCGTCCACCGGCACGCCCACCGCCGACCGGGCGATGCGCGCGCTGCCGTTCAGGCACGAGAACGAAACCGCGCAAGCCCACTACTACGGCGTGAAGTTCGAGAACGGGATGCGCGCGGAGATCGCGCCGACCGACCACGCCGCTGTGTTCCGCTTCACCTTCACCGGCGACAGCTCGAACCTGGTGTTCGACAACGTCAACAACAGCGGTGGGCTGACGCTGGACGCCGCTTCCGGAGTGGTGACGGGGTTCTCGGACGTCAAGAGCGGCCTGTCGACCGGTGCTACCAGGTTGTTCGTGTACGGCAAGGTGAACCGGCCGGTGACGGGCAGCGGGCGGTTGACCGGCGTCGGCCGGGACAACGTGGCCGGCTACCTCCAGTTCGACACGTCGTCGGACAAGGCCGTCGAGCTGCGCATCGCCACGTCGTTGCTGGGCGTCGAGCAGGCGCGGCGCAACCTGGAGCTGGAGGTGTCCACTTCGGACACGTTCGAGTCGGTGCGCGACCGTGCCCAGCAGGCGTGGGACAAGGTGCTGGGCATGATCGAGGTCGAGGGGGCGACCGAGGACCAGCTCACCACGCTGTACTCCAACCTGTACCGGCTGTACCTGTACCCGAACTCGGGCTTCGAGAACGTCGGCACGGCTTCGGAACCGAAGTACCAGTACGCCTCCCCGGTGCAGTCGGCCGGCCCGTCGACGCCGACGAAGACCGGCGCGAAGGTCGTGGACGGCAAGATCTACGTCAACAACGGGTTCTGGGACACCTACCGCACCACCTGGCCCGCCTACAGCCTGTTCACACCGCGCAAGGCCGGCGAGCTGGCGGACGGGTTCGTGCAGCAGTACCGGGACGGCGGCTGGATCTCCCGCTGGTCCTCGCCCGGGTACGCCAACCTGATGACCGGCACCAGCTCGGACGTGGCCTTCGCGGACGCCTTCGTCAAGGGCGTCAAGGACTTCGACGCCAAGGCGGCCTTCGAGGCGGCGGTGAAGAACGCGACCGTCGCGCCGCCGAACGCGGGCGTGGGCCGCAAGGGCTTGGACACCTCGATCTTCACCGGCTACACGTCCACCGCGACCGGCGAGGGCATGTCGTGGGCGATCGAGGGTTACGTCAACGACTACGGCATCGCGAACATGGCGCGTGAGCTGTACCAGCAGACCGGTGACGCGGAGTACCTGGCGCAGAGCGAGTACTTCGCCAACCGCGCGCAGAACTACGTCCACATGTTCGACCCGAACACCGGCTTCTTCCAGGGCCGCAACCCCGACGGCACCTGGCGTGCCCCGGCCTCGGAGTACGACCCGCGCGAGTGGGGCCACGACTACACCGAGACCGACGGCTGGAACATGGCGTTCTCGGTGCCGCACGACGGCCAGGGCCTGGCGAACCTGTACGGCGGTCGGGCCGGGCTGGCGTCGAAGCTGGACGAGTTCTTCGCCACGCCCGAGACCGCGAAGTTCCCCGGCTCGTACGGCGGCGTCATCCACGAGATGACCGAGGCGCGGGACGTGCGGATGGGGCAGCTGGGGCACAGCAACCAGGTGTCCCACCACATCACCTACATGTACGACTACGCAGGGCAGCCGTGGAAGACGCAGGAGAAGGTGCGCGAGATCCTGTCGCGGCTCTACCTCGGCAGCGAGATCGGGCAGGGCTACCCGGGTGACGAGGACAACGGCGAGCAGTCGGCGTGGTGGCTGTTCAGCGCGCTGGGCTTCTACCCGTTGCAGATGGGCAACTCCACGTACGCCATCGGCTCGCCGCTGTTCAAGAAGGCGACCGTGCACCTGGAGAACGGCTCCACGCTGGTGGTGAACGCGCCGGCGAACAGCGCGCGCAACATCTACGTGCAGTCGTTGAAGGTCAACGGGAAGGCGTGGGACAAGGCTTACCTGCCGCACTCGGCCATCGCTGCCGGCGGCACGCTGGACTTCGAGATGGGCGCCTCGCCGTCGTCGTGGGCCACCGGGGCGGACGCCGCGCCGCCGTCGCTGACCAGCGGGAACGAGCCGCCCAAGCCCCTGCGGGACGTCACTTCCCTTGGTTCCGTGTCCGGTGCTCCGGCTTCGGTCCTGGACAACACGTCCCAGACCTCCGGCAGCCTGTCGTGGTTGCAGGTGGACCTGAAGGACAAGAAGGAGAAGGTCGAGTTCTACACGCTGACGTCGGGCAAGGGCTCCGGCGACCCGTCGTCGTGGGTGCTGAAGGGCTCGTACGACGGCAAGTCCTGGTCCACGGTGGACGAGCGCACTGGGGTGGTGTTCGCCCACCGGCAGCAGACGCGGGCGTTCAAGATCGCTCGGGCCGGGCACTACCAGTACTACCGGCTCGAGTTCCCGGGCGCGGTGACGGTCGCCGAGGTCGAGCTGCTGGCCAAGCCGTTCGTTACCTGCACGTCCACGATCACCGGCGAGCACGCCGGGCCGCTGCGGGTCGAGGGTGCGGTGTGCGTCGACGGCGGTTCGGTCACCGGCCCGGTGACGGTGGCCGCGGGTGCGTCGCTGTACGTGTTCGGCGGTCGGTTGGAAGGTCCGCTGACGGCGTCCGGGGCGGCTTCCGTGGTGCTGGTGGAGGCCACGGTGGGCGGCCCGGTGAGCGTGACCGGCGCTACCGGTGAGGTGTCACTGGAGCGGACGTCGGTCGGCGGCCCGGTCAACCTGGTCGGCAACCGCGGCGGCACGGTGGTCGCCGGCAACACCGTCGGCGGACCGCTGTCCTGCGGGACCAGCACCCCGCCCCCGGTCGACAACGGCTGGCCGAACGACGTACGAGGCCCGAAGTCCGGCCAGTGCTCCGCGTTCTAGGCGGTTGATCACCAGGAGATTTCGCGGCACCGCTGCGCGGAGTCTCCTGGTTCGACCTGGAGCGTGGCGTGCTCGATGTGGTACCGGTCGGCCAGCAGCGCCTGGGCGGCCTGGAGCACCTGGGTCGGGTCGGCGTCGCGGCAGGTCGTGAGGTGGGCGGAGGCGACCTCCATGCCGGAGGTGAGCGTCCAGACGTGCAGGTCGTGGGCCTCCTCGACACCGGGGAGGCCCCCCAGGTCGGTCTGCATGGCGGCGACGTCGACCCGTTCGGGCGCGTGCTGGAACAGGATCCGCAGCGCCCCCGCGGCCAGCTTCCACGTCCGGGGGAGCACGAAGAGCCCGATCGCGACACCCATGATCGGGTCCGCGTACCGCCACCCGAAGAGGAGGGTCACCGCGCCACTGACGAGCACCCCGACCGACCCGATGAGGTCGGCCAACACCTCCAGGTAGGCGCCCCTCACGTTGATGCTGTCCTTGGCGCCGTCACGCAGCATGAAGAACGAGACGAGGTTCGCCGCCAACCCGGCAGCCGCCGCAAGCACCACCGGCAACCCGGGCACCTCCGGCGGGTCCCCGAACCGCCCGACGGCCTCGACCACCACGTACCCGGCGACCCCGAACAGCAACACAGCGTTGGCCAACGCCGCCAACACCTCAGCCCGGTACATCCCGAACGTGCGACTGCCGGCCACCTTCGCCCGCCGGGCGAGCAGGATCGCCGCCAGTGCCATCCCGACACCCAGGACGTCGGTGAGCATGTGGGCGGCATCGGAGATCAGCGCAAGCGATTGCGTGGCGATGCCAACACCGAACTCGACCACCATGAACGCCGCGCCGACACCAAACGCGACCCACAACCTCCCAAGGTGCTGCGCCCCAGCACTCACCGCCCCGTGCCCGTGCCCGTGACCCATGGAACGGAACATATAGTCACATGCGCATGAGTGCAACCGGAGCCGGCCCGCACCCAGGGGGAGGGGGTGCAAACCCACTCCCAAACCCCTGCTAAGCTTCCACCCGTAGCTACGGCCCCCGTAGCTCAGGGGATAGAGCACCGCCCTCCGGAGGCGGGTGCGCAGGTTCGAATCCTGCCGGGGGCACTCAGTGTGAGCAGTACGAAAAGGCCCTTGACCAGCGCGAACGCGGTCAAAGGCCTTACTCGTCTGTCCGGCTGTGTCCGGTGAAGAGGTGTGCCGCTCGATCCATCGCAGCGCCGCGGCGATCTTCGCCGGTTGGTCCGGGTCGTTGCGGCGGTTGGTGTTGAGCGCCCATCGGCCCGGCGCGGCTCGCATGAGCTTGTCGTCCGGCTTACCCCGGTCGGTGGTGGAAAGGGCGGCTGAAACAGCCGTCAACGCCTCAGCGTTCGTGCGGCCGGAACTCTCCCACCTGGCAAAGACCTCATGTCGTGCCACCGACACCGATCCGTGAGAGTAGCTACTGGCACTTATTAATCTTCCTGTGCAGAACCATCCAAATGGGTGGCAAGTCTTGAAAAAGTCCGCAAATGCTATACGACTACCTTCCAAATCGACTAGAGTGCTCATCGTGACAACGACCGTACGCCACCGGGGTCTTCCATCGCAGCGTGTAAACAGCGGATTCGTACGAGAAGCGGACATGCTTGCACCGCTGCGTGACGCACGCGACGAGGTAATCGCAGAATTCACGCGCACGAAGCATGACATTGCTTGGGCCACGCTGTTCGAACTATCCGTTGTCCCGTACGGTATTGCTGATGTCGTCCATGTTGCCGTCGATCAAGAAGTTGTCGAGGAACGTCGCGCCCTTGGCGCTAGCCCTATAACCGATCATCATGAGCTAACGCTGTTCATGATCCTGCAGCATTCGAGACATGACGGTTACCGAGCTCGTGAGATAGCAGTCCGGGCAGGCATGAGCGTCGAAGGCTTACGCAGAGGTCCGCTAGCGCGCCTTACTGCCGCTGGTCACGTTGAGCGACTATCGGGGCATATCTATCGCCCAACTTGGCGCTATCGAACCGCCATATGCGCCCTCGTTGCTATTGAGGTAAAACGCACCGATTGGCGACGCGCAGCGCAGCAAGCCCTACGCTACACCACTTTTGCCGATCGCACCTATCTCGCGCTTGAATCGGCAACCGCACAGCGTGCATTGCTACATCCCGAACTAATAGCGACAACTCGAGTTGGATTGATTCAAGTAGAACCGTCGACTCTCCGTGTCAAAAAAATTAAGAATGCGCCCTCACCTGGCGACCGTTTGCGCAAATTTGAGAGACTACGAGCCGCTGAGGCAGCATTCCTCCTGATTGACTCGGGCAAGGTTTCAGGACCCATATTGCCGGTGTTCGGTAAGACGCATACAACATCTACTGGAGTCGACCCTAGATCCCTCTCCTGAGTTGGATTACATCAGAGACTTAAGCCAAATCGGCAAATGCACCGGGCGAGACTCCGAACTGTAGATCACTCTTTTTGCTGAGATGTCGGCAAAGTTGATGGCGTCTTGTATCACCGATAAGACATGGCTGGCAGGGTTGATGGAAGCCTTGCTCGCCCTATATACGTTGGCCGCGAGTTTCGCCAGCACAGATACGTGGTGCTGAGCTTGAATTGATTTCCAAGGTGTTCCAGAGTTGCTCTTCGAACAGTAGACGCAGGAACAGTCGACGTGTTCCGGCAGCATTTTCAACTGCTGATGTTCCGTTTGCAGAATAGTATGAAGTAGTTGCGTCTCCAGATACCGCGGCTTTGGAGTTGCAGCCGGCCCGGACGGACGTTGCTGAGAAAAGGCTCTATCACCACTACTCACACCGGTACCGAAGCCTGCAGAACCCCATGCTAACGTCATCCATCCAGTCAGATCGCTTTCAGGAAGAAAAATCCTTACACCTTCCTCCTGCGCGGTTTGACATAGTTCACGATAACCTTCCAGTAGTTCGAGGTCCAGTGGATGCCCGTGGGTGGTTCCGAGCATCGACCACAGCACTCGAACATAAAAAGTGCTGTACTCAGATTCAACTACCCACTGCAGCAGCTTGTCTCGCAATGATTCCTGCGCCAACCAGTCGCGAGCTAGTGTGAAGTTGACAGCCATATTCTCATCGGAGTTCAACACCTGGGCGACATAATCAGCATGAGAAAATGCCATGTCGAGTTCTGCGGAGGGATCCACAGAAGGCATCCACCTCCCAGGAGTCAAGAACATATTGGCGCCTGCTATGCGTTGTGCTTCAACGACTGAGTTCACCCATCCAGCCACTTCACTTTGAGAAGCGCCCGGTATGTGCTGTTGGAACTCCCACCTTTGCGACCGAGCTGATAGAGAACGGCGCCCGGGAACTTGATCGAAGAAAACGAATGCCATCGGATCAGCGATCCGGACGACCGCAGCGTCACAGCTGTCAAGATACCTGCTCCGATCCGCAGGGTTCAGCCGGGTTAATGAGGCTACGGAGCCGAGTGCAACGTCATTACCTTCAGCACGTTTGAGCGCACGAAGCAACGGCGGAATCCACGCGCTGTTACCATGTGGTCGATGCACAATCAGTACCGGTTCACTGCCATTATGGCCGTAGTCTGGAGCCGGTATATTTTGTCCACCCTCTTCTACTTCACTTTCTCGCCAGTCTAGCGTCGCAATTAGATCCTCTTCGTCCAGATCCGCGAGATCACTCCACGGATCCGAGTCCTCCACCACCTCCTCATTTGACAAGTCCGATTCGCTGGACATTGACGATTGCGCCCACCAAGGTAAACTCGGGTCGGTCACTCTAATCCCCTCATGCGACTTCGTTCAATCTTTTTAGCAGACGAGAAGGAACACTTCGTTGATGCGGCTTAGGTGAGGTAAGCTTCTCAAGCACAGCTACTAGTGAATCGGGCACCTCTGATGGAAAACCAATTTTTAGACGTTCTTGACGTGCAGCTAACTGTTCGGCAGCGTGCTCAATGTCGTCGAAAGTGTCATCAGGGGCTATATATGGATGCCTACCGGTGAATGCTTCGACTACTACAATTCCTACCGCATACAAGTCGGCAGCCAACCGAGCTTTTTCGCCACGTAACTGCTCCGGGGCCATATAAGGAAGGGTGCCGATAAAGCCGGGATAACGAGTCATCGTGGAGGCGTCTAGCGGGCGAGCCAAGCCCAGGTCCAGGATGACCGGCTCAGAAAACGACCCATCGCGGAGAGCAATGTTATGAGGTTTGATGTCTCGGTGGACCACTTCTCCTTCGTGTAGCGCCTGGACACCTTCAAGCAGGCCGCGCAGCAAAGCTACGATCTCATCACGGTTCGGCCTTTGACCGACTTGGATGAAGTGAGCAAGATCCCCGCCATGGACATACTCGAACTGCAAAACTGGACGTGACTTTCCGCCCACCTCAAGCTCGTTCCGACGATAAAGTCGCACAACTCGAGGGCTTGAAACTCGCGACAGGCCAGCTATTTCGCGCTCAAGACGCTGGGCTGAATAGCCGTCTTTGAAAATGATCTTACATGCAGTTTCAGTGCCATCTCTATGGCGTACCCACCAAGTCTCACCAAACGCGCCTGTTCCTAGGTGTCTAACATCTTCCCGACCTACTGCAAATGCCTGAGCAATATCGTCGATCTCATAACGCCGGCGGTCCATCATTCGAACCCCTTCCTAGCCCACGGTGACGGAATGCGACACCTCCATCTGGCGCGGACGAGGTCCGCCAGGGTCGGCCACGGTCGTAACTACCACCTACAGGCACTGCAAGCAAGCCGTTGACTCGTATGGCCTAACCGGAAGGCTGACTCCGCACATCGGAACTCACGGGCTCGAAGATAACGGGTTGAGTCATGCTGGATTGAGGCGCGACTCTATGATCACCTCTCCCGACAATCTTCGTTTTGTAGGGAGTCGGTATGCTCGCGGCGGATGAAGAGGTCGGCAAGTTCAATACGGGGTACGCCACCTGTCAGGTCTTTCTTGCAACGATGCTGCGGCGGGAGTCGCAACGGGCAGTTCCAAGGTGACTGCCCAACACAGAGCACCAGCAGGTCGACCATCACTACGGCGGTCAGGGTCGCCACGGTCTATCACCATGCGCGGCATGGGCTCTAGCGGTGTGCGCGCCGTGGCTGAAGTCGGTAGCGGCATGGGCGCGGGACCATTGGGCTGTTCGTCGGGCGCGGGGTGGGGTAACCGCGGGGGAGCGGCACGGTCCTTGGGCATGTCCGAATCATCGGTGGTCGCTGCGGCCGCGTTTCCTAAGGGTGCCTGTCAGTCCGCGCGGCTTGCATCGAACAGGGGTTCCGGCGGGTGTCGGTGCCGAGTGTGCACCGGATGTGTCTGTACCGAGAGCTGTAAGCGCTGGTCAGACGTGGTACAGGCGAGTGAAAGTCCATCGCGCTTGTTGCTTGTCCCACAAAGCGGCAGCAGTCGCCTTCCCGAGGTGGACCCTGTCCCAGGTGTCTCGCCACATCCCTGACCAGCGGTCCTGAGTGAAGACGGCCCACAGAATCACTGTCCCACCTGACCCGCTTCGCCATGCTGACCCCGGAACGCTGTAACAGCAGGAGGGTTGAAGGGTCCTCCTTAGCTTTACACGCTTGCCTGCGTTCGACCCCGGCGTTCACAGCAGTGGGGCGGCCCAATCTCTGCGCAGGGCTCTACACGTAGCACTGAGACGGTCGCAGAGTGGCGCGCGAGCCGCAGTTGATGTCTTACCCTCGGAGCAGAGCAAGCGATGGTTACCACGCCGCCCTGCACCCCAACTGTTATAGCCGCTGGTGCTTGACTCGCCGGTACCCAACAGTCGGTACGACGCCGACCTGGGCCAAATACGGGCCAAAGTAGCCCCTAAGGGCAAGATCACTTTGCTGTTTATGCTGGTAGAGTGCTCGGCGCAGTAGTCGCACCGCCCTCCGAGGGCGGGTGCGCAGGTTCGAATCCTGCCGGGGCTCACACAACACAGGCAACATCCACGGTCGCCGGTTGGCCCCCTCGAAGACACCTACAAGGTGTGAGTGCCAACCAGCCGATTTTCGATGGCGGCCCTTAACCGGCGCTTTCTGCCGCCTGCTGCGTGCACGACCCGCCCAAATCGCGACATAGGGGTGTGGTTGGCTTGTCAGCCCTGGTAGAGCCAGATCCAGTTGCCCTTGGGTCTCTGACGGCCGCGCTGCGGGGCATGCCCTGGCGGTCTCGTGGGGCGACGACCTAGGTGGCTCCGGCGGCCAGGGCGCGCGAGTGTCGAACGTCCAGGTCGTCGACGAGGAGGCCAAAGGTCGTGGGGCCTGGCCGGTCGGTGTCGATGGTGTCGGCGCTCAGGTGGAGTCGGAAGAAGCCGTCTCGGCCGTACTCGCCGAACATGAACGTCGAGTGTTCCGTGTCGTCGGTGCGGCGGATCACCTCGTAACGCAGGTCGAACGCTGCTGGTAGAACGCGATCGACTTGGCGAGGTCATCCACGGCAATGGTGATTTGGACCGGCCGGCACCCCGACAGGGGAGCGGACATGGTGAACCCTTCCTCCAGGAGGCGATCTACGTTGTCGATCTGGGCGGTGAGCAGACCACGGGTGCGCAGCAGTCGCTGGCGGTGGTCGGCCAGCACCGGACCCGCCTGACCGGTTTCGGCCAGTACCTGTCGGATCTCCTCGATGGGCAGGTCGATCCAGCGCAGTTCACGGATCAGGTGGGCGAGCCGGATCTGGTCGCGCCCGTAACGGCGGTAGCCGGTCTGCGGGTCGGTGTGGGCTGGGACCAGCAGGCTGACGTCGTCGTAGTGGCGCAGCGTGTGGATCGACAACCCCGTCAGCCGGGCGAACCGCCCGATCGTCATCAGCTCCGCGTCACCCACATGGCCACTGTGCCGTCTCGCCCGATCGGAGAGTCAACATCCCCTCCAACGACCGCTCGTCCCGCAGAAGCGGACGTCTGCGGCCATTTGTGCCAAATGCGTGTCAAAGTTCCAGCCAGGCGCGGACAATGGTGATCTCTGTGCTGGGAGCGCTCCCAGAAGTGAGGGGAAGTCCTTGTCACGAGTACGAGTCAGGGTCGCACTTGCCGTGTTGGTCCTGGCAGTTGCCGCGTTGTCCTCCGCCTCGGCCTGGCCGCCTGAGGGCTCGCCCGACTACCTCGATCCGCACCGGCCGGTGGCACAGCGTGTCGCCGATCTGCTGGGACGCATGACGTTGGCCGAGAAGGTCGGGCAGATGACTCAGGCCGAGCGCAGCGCGGTGGACGGCGATCCCGAGCTGATCACCAGGCTCGGACTTGGGTCCGTGTTGTCCGGCGGCGGCTCGGGGCCTGCCTCGAACACCCCGCAGGGCTGGGCCGACATGGTCGATCGGTACCAGGAACGGGCGCTCGCGACGCGGCTGCGGATCCCGTTGCTCTACGGCGTCGACTCCGTGCACGGCAACAACAACCTCGTCGGCGCCACGATCTTCCCGCACAACATCGCCCTCGGCGCCACCCGTGACCCCGACCTCGCGCGCGAGATCGGGCACATCACCGCGACCGAGACCAGGGCCGCCGGGCCGCAGTGGGTCTTCGCGCCCTGTCTGTGCGTCACCCGGGACGAACGCTGGGGCCGCACCTACGAAAGCTTCGGCGAGACCGCCGAGTTGGTGCAGCGGATGGAAACCGTCATCGACGGACTCCAGGGCACGACACCTCAGGACCTCGCGGGACCGGACCGCGTTCTGGCCACGGCCAAGCACTTCGCGGGTGATGGCGACACGACCTACGGCACCTCCACCGTGGGCACGCTCGACCGCGGTGTCACGATCACCGACTGGGAGCACTTCGAGCAGGTGGACCTGGCGCCCTACGCCACCGCCGTCGAACGGCACCGCATCGGCAGCATCATGCCGTCGTTCTCCAGCGTCCAGTGGACCGACAGGCCCGGCAGCGCACCGACCCGGATCAGCGGCAGCGGCGAACTGCTCACCGGCGTGCTCAAGGAGAAGATCGGCTTCGACGGCTTCCTGATCAGCGACTGGGAGGCCATCCACGACCTGCCGGGCGACTACCCCGAGCAGGTGCGCACCGCGGTCAACGCCGGCATGGACATGGTCATGGAACCGTCCACCGCGCCCGAGTTCGCGCAAACGCTCATCGCCGAGGTCGAGGCCGGGCGAGTGCCGACGACCCGCATCGACGACGCCGTGAGCCGCATCCTGACCGCGAAGTTCCGGCTCGGCCTGTTCGAACACCCCTACACCGACCGCACCCACATCGACACCATCGGCTCGGCCGCACACCGCGCCGTGGCCCGCCGTGCCGTCGCGCGGTCGCAGGTGCTGCTCAAGAACGACCACCAGGTCCTGCCGTTGGACCGGAACCGACACGTCTACGTCGCGGGCGTCAACGCCGACGACCTCGGCAACCAGGCCGGCGGCTGGACCGTGACCTGGCAGGGGCAGTCGGGCAACACCGCCTTCCCCGGGACCACGATCGTGGACGGCATCCGTCAGCACGCCGCACAGGTGACCTACAGCGCGGACGCCTCCGCGCCCATGACCGGTGCGGACGTCGGTGTCGTCGTCATCGGGGAGACCCCCTACGCCGAGTTCTTCGGCGACGTGGGCACCCACGACCGCACGCTCGGTCTCTCCACCGCCGATCGGGCCACCATCCACAAGGTGTGCGGCACGATCGAGGTCTGCGTGGTCCTGGACGTCGCCGGACGGCCGCAGGTCATCACCGACGAACTGCCCGAGATCGACGCCTTCGTCATGTCCTGGCTGCCCGGGGGTGAAGGCGCCGGCGTGGCCGATCCCCTGTTCGGCTCCGCGCCCTACACCGGGCAGCTCCCGGTGAGCTGGCCGCGCACCGAGCAGCAGGAACCGGTCAACGTCGGCGATCGCGACTACGACCCCCTGTTCCCCTACGGCCACGGCCTCACCACCCACGACCGGTAGTCGTTCGAAAGCGGATGCCGCGGGGGCCGTGGAGATACATGGTTCGACCCCCCAAGTTCACCCCCAAGTTCCGGCCCTCGTTCTTTGAGGGTGTCTCCCTCATGCCTCGGGGTGGGCTCGGCCGCGAGAGTTGTCCCATCGCCGCCGGAGGGGCCGGCGGCGGAACAAGGGGAGACAGTGATGAGGATCAAGAGGGGAAGCTTGGTCGCGGGGGCGGTTGCCGCGTTGTTGGCCGTGGGGGCGGGGTCGGCGCAGGCGGACCTGGGGGCGCCTTCGACGTTGGCGGAGGTGGACACCGCCAAGGCCGCGCAGTACCTGCACTCGTCGCTGAACGGCAAGGCCATGGGCTACGCGTTCGCGATCGCCGAGGACGGCCTGCTGGCGCAGAAGGGCTCGGACGGCACCGCTCGGGTGGACAAGGGCACGTCGTTCACCCCGAACAGCCGGATCGAGATCGCCAGCGCGACCAAGAACGTGGTGGCGGCGGCGTTGTTGAAGGTGACGGAGGCGGCGGGGCTCACGCCGGACGCGCTGATCTGGCCGTACCTGCCGCCGGACATGCGCTCCACCGCGACCGCGGGGTGGCAGAGCGTGAAGATCAAGGACATCCTCGGCCACACCTCGGGGCTCGGCCAGTTCATCGGCAGCCAGCCCAAGTCCGAGCAGGACAAGATGAACGCCCGCTACGACGGCATCAAGTACGCCATGTCCGTCGCCCCCGTGGGCACGGGCCAGGCCTACGACTACGAGAACGAGAACTACGCCGTCGCACGGGTCGTCCTCACCCGGCTGTGGTACTTGACCGAGACGGACCCGAGCGTGGGTGTGCCGCAGTGGATCCAGCCCGGTGGTGCGCCGTGGTCGCTGGCCTACATCAACCGCTACCTGTTCAAGCCGGCCGGGATCGCCGCGGTGGACTGCCTGTCCGCCGACCCGCAGAACGACGCGCTCGGCCACATGACCCGCACCTCGCAGACCGGCAACCTGCTGGAGATGTCCGGTGTGGCCTACGAGGCCTGCGCGAGCTACCGCGGCCTGCGGATGTCGGCGATCGACCTGGTCCGCTGGCAGGTCTACCTGCGGCACGGCACGATCGTCTCGCAGCAGGTGCGCCTGTGGATGGACACCGTCGAGACCGGCGCGAAGGGTCTGGGCTGGACCTACGTGGCCAACGGCACCCGCGCCCACGGCGGTGACTACAACAACACCCTCGGCCGCGTGGTGACCTGCCACGGCAAGTTCACCGACAACGTCGAGGCCTCCCTGGTCGTCAACAGCGGCATCGACGGTGGAGCCAACCCGTGCTCCCTCCTGGCCGCCGCGATCCAGTACGCGAGCAGCTGACCCCCACACCCTCGACGGCGGTGCCGGTTCCCCGGCATCGCCGTCGAGCGGCGTTGTGGCCCCGTCGCGCCGGGGTCAGTGGCGGGCGAGGGTGATGACGGACAGGGTGTTGGAGCCCGAGTTGGTCACCAGGACGTAGTGGTGGCCCGGGCCGGGGGCGGACCAGTGGGCGTCCAAGCCGACCGGGACCTCGCCGAGCACCTTGTTGGTGCGGGTGTCGAAGGTGACGACCTTGCCCGGCTTGGTGCCGTCGCCGGCGTTGACCACGTAGGCGATCCGGCCGCCCGCGGCGAGGGTGATGCCGCGGGGTTTCTGACCGACCGGGATGGTGGCGGTGACCGCCCGGGTTCGGACGTCCACCACCGACACCGTGCCGGCGATGGTGTTGCTGATGTACGCCGTGCGGTTGTCGGGGGTGATCAGGACGCCGCGGGGTTCGTCGCCCACGGGGATGGTGTGGGTGGCCTTGTAGGTGGCGGTGTCGACGACGGAGACCGTGTCGGCGTCGGAGTTGGCCACCCAGGCGTTGCGGCCGCCGCTGGTGAAGTGGATGCCGCGGGGGGCGTCGCCCACCGGGATGGTGTGGGTGACGGACTGGGTCCGGGTGTCGATGACGTACACCGCGTCCGAGCCGGTGCTGCTGACCCAGACCTCGCGGCCGTCGGGCCGCAACGCCGCCAGGCGCGGGGCGTCGCCCACCGGGATGGTCTTGACGACCGTGCGGCGCGCGGTGTCGATCACGGACACGTCGTCCGAGTCGCGGTTGGAGACGTACGCGTGGCGGCCCGGTCGGTCGAAGGCGATGCCGTACGGGAAGGTGCCCACCGGGATGGTGGCGACCTCCTCGCGGCGGGCCGGGTCGACCACCGAGACGGTGTTCGAGCCGCCGTTGGCCACGTAGACCGTGCGTTGGTCGGGCGTGAACACGACCATCCTGGAGTTCGCGCCGATCGGGATGGTGCCGAGCTCGACCGGCTGACCGGTCGTGCCGCCGGCCGCGGCGGTGGCCGGCGACGCGACGAGTGCCGCGGCGGTGACGAGGGGGAGCAAGCGACGCAAGAGAGGTCCTTAGGCTAGACGGTGGATCGGGTGCGCAGTCGGTGCAGGGCCGCCGCGTACAGGCCCGCGCCGATCACGAGTGCGACCGGGAGCACGTAGTCGCCGTCGCGCTCGACGAATTGGAACCATTCCTGCCCCACCAGCGGGCGGAGCAGTTCGGTGACCAGCTTCCAACCCAGCACGAACCACAGCAGCGGTTTCGCCGGGCGGGCCAGGACGGCGAGGCCGAGCACGATTTCGAACGCGCCGAAGATCGCCATCAGGTGTGCCGAGTCGACCGCGGGGCCGTCGACGCCGAAGAAGGCGAAATACTTGTAGAAGTACTTCTTGTGCTCGAACAACGCGAATCCGCCGTGTCCGATCAGCAGCAGCGCCAAACCGCCCCGGGCGGCCCAGTGCGACCACACCAGCGCGCGGTCGGACACCCGCTCCGGCTCGGTGCCCGGCGTGAACCAGCGGCGCAGCGACCACCCGCCGCCGCCGACCAGGACGAGCAGTGCCAGCGGCATGCCGTAGTTGCCGCCGCGCTCCAGGAACTCCCACCAGCCCTCGCCCACGGTGGGCCTGAGCAGGGCGGTGAACACGCCCCACACCGTGGCGTGCAGCAACACGACGCGCAACGGGAAGAACAGCACGACCAGGCCGACCAGGACGTCGACCGACCCCGTCACGTACATCAGCCAGCCGACGGCGGTGTCGGCGGAGATGCCGAACAGGTCGTAGTAGGGCAGCCACGCCCGCGACCGGCTCAACCCGGCCCAGCCGTGGCCCAGGTATTCCACCGCTACGCCGAGGCGCAGCAGCCAGTACAACTTCGTCAAGGTGGACGACTGCGCCCAGCGCTGTGCCGGCGAGGCGCTCGGCGTGCCTACCGCTTCTTTCGTGGTCACGGATCCCCCGATTGCCGTGGGTGGATTGGCTCGACCGCTTTGAAAGTACGCATCCCAGGCTGTTTGGGAATCGGCGGCAAGAAGTAATGTGAACTGCTCCGGATGGCATGTCCGAAAGAGATCTAAATTGTTTTTTGGCGCAGGTTTCCGCCGGTTTTTCGGCCGAGGGGAACGGCCGTGTGGTCGTCCGCCGCGCCGGCGTGCCGGTGCGGGTGTCGCGAGGGTGGGTCCGCTGGGGGTGGCCCTGGGCGCCTCCGGTGCTCCATGGTGTGGACGGCCTTGCCCCACCCAAGCACCTCAGCGAGGATTGCCTCAATGGAAATCGAGAAGAACCTTCGGGCGCGCGCGGCGGTGCACCACGCGCTGTCCGACCCGGTGCGCCTGGGGATCGTGGACCTGCTCGCGATCGGCGACCGGTCACCGGGCGAGCTCGCGGCCCGCTTCGGCCTCACGTCCAACCTGCTCGCCCACCACCTCAAGGTGCTGCGCGAGGTCGGCCTGGTGGAGCGCACCAGGTCCCACGCCGACGGGCGGCGCGCCTACGTCCGGCTCACCCCGGAACCGCTGCACGGCCTGCACACCACGCCGACCGTGACCGCGCCCCGGGTCGTGTTCGTCTGCACCCGCAACGGCGCCCGCTCACCCCTCGCCGCCGCCGTCTGGAGCACCCGCAGCCCCATCCCGGTCACCTCCGCCGGCACCCACCCCGCCACCCGGGTCAACCCCCGCGCCCTGGCCACCGCCGAACGCCACGGCCTGGTCCTGGAGCGCGAGACCACCGCCCACGTCCGCGACGTCGTCGCACCGGACGACCTGGTGGTCGCGGTCTGCGACGGCGCGTTCGAGGAGCTCGGGCCCGCCGACCGGCACGTCCACTGGTCGGTCCCCGACCCCGGACCGGTGGACACCGACGAGTTCTTCGAGGACGTCTTCACCGAGCTCGCCCGCCGCGTCGACCGGCTCGCGGAGATCGCGCACCGGCCGTAGGACGAGATCGGCGGGAATCGGCGGAAACCTTTCCGGCGGCAGCGGCAACTCGAGGGCAGAACGCCGCCCTGAGCCGTGCGCGAGGCACGGCCGAGTCGAGGAGTGCTGCATGAGTGAGACCGGGGCCACCGGTGTCCGGCGGGTGCGTCGGAGCGGTGGCGCGGCCGGGCCGGAGGGTGGCGCGGCGCGTCGGAGCGGTGGCGCGGCCGGGTCGGACCGAGGCGCGGCGCGTCGGAGCGGTGGCGCGGCGCCGCGGGGGCGGTGGCGCTGGGCGGCGATCGGGACGATCGTCGGTGTGCCCACGCTGGTCGCCCCGCTCCTGCTGTTCACCGGGGGCGACGACCCGGAGCCGGTGACCGTGGACGCCACCGCCTACTACCAGTTCGTCTCCGTCCGCAGCGGCAACGCGCTGGACGTGGCCGGGGCGGACAGCGCGGACGGCGTCCGCATCCAGCAGGAGAAGCGCGCCGACGACGCCGCGAGCCAGCAGTGGCGGCTCAAGCCCGTGGACGCCGACTTCTACCAGTTCGTCAACCAGAACAGCGGCAAGGTCCTGGGTGTGCGCAGCGGTGCGACGGCGCAGGCGAACGTCGAGCAGCAGTCGGACGTCGGCGCGCCCACCCAGCAGTGGAAGCTGGTCGAGGTCGACGGCGGCGCGGTGAAGATCGTCTCGCGGGCCAGCGGCCTTGTGCTGTCGGTGGACGACGGTCCGGACGGTCAGGCCGTCGTCCAGTCCGCCGACCGGGGTGGCACCGACCAGCAGTGGCAGCCGGCCAAGACCACCAAGCCCGCCAAGCCCTCGGCTCCCGTGGTCGCGCCCAGGCCGGTGCCGAGCACGTCTTCCACACCCTCCGCGCCGCCGCCGCCGAGCACCGGTTCCGGCCCGTACACCTGGCGGAACGTCCAGATCGCGGGCGGCGGTTTCGTCACCGGGTTCGTCTTCAACCCCACCCGCGAGGGCCTGCTGTACGCGCGCACCGACATGGGCGGCGCGTACCGGTGGGACGGCGGCAAGTGGGTCCCGCTGACCGACTGGGCGGCGGACTGGAACCTGCTGGGCATCGAGAGCGTGGCGACCGACCCGGTCGACCCCGACCGCCTGTACCTCGCCACCGGCACCTACACCAACGACTGGGCGGGCAACGCCGCCCTCCTGCGCTCCACCGACCAGGGCCGGACGTTCCAGCGCACGGACCTGCCGTTCAAGCTGGGCAGCAACGAGGACGGCCGGTCGATGGGCGAGCGGCTCGCGGTCGACCCGGCCGACCACCGCACGCTCTACCTCGGCACCCGCAGGAACGGGTTGTGGCGCAGCACCGACTACGGCGTCACCTGGAGCCAGGTCGCCGGGTTCCCGGTCAAGGACGGCGGCAGCAGCGGGGTCGGCCTGTCGTTCGTGACCTTCGGACCGGCCGGGACGGTGTACGTGGGCGTCGCCGACAAGACCACCTCGCTGTACCGGTCGACGGACGGCGGCACCACGTGGCAGGCCGTGCCCGGCCAGCCCACCGGGCACCTGCCGCACCACGGCGTCCTGTCCGGTGACGGGTCGCTGTACGTCACCTACACCGACGCCCCGGGCCCCAACGGGGTGAAGGCCGGTTCGGTGTGGAAGCACACGCCGTCCACCGGGACCTGGAAGGACGTCTCGCCCGTCCCCGGCACGGGTTTCGGCTTCGCCGGGCTGGCGGTGGACCCGCAGCGGCCGTCCACGGTGATGGTGACGACCCTCGACCGGTGGTGGCCCTCGGACGAGCTGTACCGCTCGACCGACGGTGGCGACACGTGGAAGGCGCTGGGCGAGACGTCCGTGCGGGACGCTTCCGGCGCGCCGTACGTCGGCACCGGCATCGGCCACTGGATGGGTGCGCTGGCCATCGACCCGTTCGACTCCGGGCACGTCATCTACGGCACCGGGGCGGGTCTGTGGGCCAGCAACGACGTGACGGCGGCGGACCGCGGTGCTCCGACGCACTGGTCGATTCCCGTGCAGGGCCTGGAGGAGACGGCCGTGCTGGGCCTGGTCACGCCGCCCGGCGGCAAGCTGATCAGCGCGCTGGGTGACGTCGGCGGGTTCCGGCACGACGACCTGGACCAGGTGCCGGCCGGGGCCGCGTCCGGACCGCGGTTCACCAACACCACCGGCATCGACTTCGCGCAGGCCAAGCCGAACGTCGTCGTGCGCGTCGGTTACGGCAGCGAGGAGCGCGGCGCGTACTCCACCGATGGCGGTGTGACGTGGCGGCCGTTCGCCGGGTCGCCGGTGAGCGCGGCGGGTGGTGGTGCGGTGGCGATCTCGGCCGATGGCGGCACCGTGGTGTGGACGGCGTCGGGGCAGGTCCCGCACGTGTCCACCGACTGGGGCAAGACGTGGAAAGCGTCCTCGGGCCTGCCCTCGGGCACGGCCGTGGTGGCCGACCGGGTGACGGCGAGCGCGTTCTACGCGCTCAGCGGCGACACCCTGTACGCCAGCAGCGACGGTGGGCGGAGCTTCACCGCTCGGGCGCGCGGGCTCGCCGGTGGACGTCTCAAGGCGGGTCCCACCGGTGACTTGTGGATCGCAAGCCACAACGGGCTCGTCCGCTCGGTCGACGGCGGGGCGAGCTTCGCGAAGGTGGGCGGCGTCGAGAACGCCGACGCGGTCGGGTTCGGCAAGGCCGCGCCGGGTGCCCGTCAGCCCGCGCTCTACCTCAACGGGACGGTCAACGGCGTGACCGGGATCTTCCGCTCGATCGACGGCGGTGCCGCGTGGGTGCGGATCAACGACGACCGGAACCGGTTCGGCGGCGGCGTCGGCGGGGTCATCTCCGGCGACCCCGACGTGTACGGGCGGGTCTACCTGGGCACCAACGGCCGCGGGGTGCTGGTGGGTGAGCCGTCCTGACCGACCGGGTCACTGGTACGTTGCCGCCTCGCGAGGGGCGCAGGGGTAGGGAGAGGTCAGCCGAGCGACATGCTCCTCGATGACACGTCGGCGGAGTTCCACGCCTTCTTCGAACGGCACTACGCCGAGCTGTCCCGGCTGGCCTACCTCCTCACCGGGGAGCCCGACGCCGCCGACGACCTCGCCGCCGACGCGTTGATCGCGTTGTGGCAGCGGTGGGACCGGCTGCGCGGGGCCGAGCACCCGGTGGCGTACGCGCGCGGCGTGGTCGCGAACCTGGCGCGGGAACGCATCCGGAGTGCGACGCGGGAACGTCGCCGGGTGGCGTTGTTCTGGTCGCACCGGCCGCAGCAGGCGCACGGCCCGGACGTGGCCGCCGTGGTGGACGTGCGGGCGGCGTTGGACCGCTTGCCGTTCCGCAAGCGGGCGTGCGTGGTGCTGCGGCACGCGTTCGACCTGTCGGAGAAGGACACCGCGCTGGCGCTGGGCATCTCGGTCGGCGCGGTGAAGAGCCAGACCTCCAAGGGTCTGGCGGAGCTGGAACGCTTGCTCGGCGCGCGGGCGGCGGACGTCGTGGCGGGGAGGGGGAATCGGTGAACGACGAGATCGGCAGGCGGTTGCGCGAGGCCGCCCAGGAGCACCAGCCCGACCGCGCCCGGATGCTGGCCCGCGTGCAACGCGGCACGGCCGGCACCACGCACGGCGTGGTCGGTGCCCGGACGGCGGGCATCGGCCGCTCGTGGCCCCGGGTGGCCTTCGCCGGCCTTGCCGCCGCGGGGATCGTCGCCGTCGCGGGCATCGCGGTCGCCGCCATCCTCCCCGAAACACCACCCAAGCCCGACACCGCGATCACCCTGTCGAGCCCGCACCCCACCTCCAGCACCACGGAACCGGCCCCGCCCGCGCAACCGACGCAACCGAACCGCACGACCACCGCCCGGGCGACGCCGGACGCCCCGCCACCCCTCGGCGACTCCGCCGGTCCGCTGACGTCGAGGGGCACGATCGACCCGCACAGCCACGCGTTCTGGACCCAGAACACCCTCACCCTCACCACCACCCAGCCGCTCACGGCGCTCACCGTGGAACTGCGCGTCAAGCAGACCGGCGGCGTGGAGAGCACGGGCCAGTGGCAGACCGGCCCGACCGACGACTTCACCATCGCGGTGGAGGAACTCGACGGCACCGTCCTCTACCGCTGGACCCTCAAACCAGGCCACGCGGTCCCGGCGGCGGACCACGCCTTCGCGGCCCAGTACAACCACACCGCCAACCGCACCCCCCAGGCCGACACCTACACCGTCCACGCCACCACCGCCGACGGCACCTTCACGGTCCAGGGCACCTTCAAGGGTTAGCTCGAGTCGGCGGGGGGACGGGGGTGACCCCGCCGACGCCCGTGCGGGCCTCGGCGGGGTGGTGGCACTGGCGCCCGGTGTGGGCGGTTGTGCCCAGCGCGGGCGGCGTGTGCCGGGTGCGGGCGGTTGGGTCCGGTGTGGGCGGTTGTGGCTAGCGCAGGCGGCGGGACAGTTCGGCGAGGATCTCCCTGTTCGTCAAGGTGGTCGGGGTCGGGGTTCGGGTGCGGAGGTGGGCTTCGGCTTCGGTCAGGACGTCGGCGGCCACCAGGACTTCCAGCACGGTGACGTCGAGGGCCTTGGCCAGGGTGCGGGCCGTGGGGACGTTCAGGGAACCGCCTCGCCGCCAGCCGGAGATGCAGCTGCGGGCCACGCCGGTGCGGCGGACCAGGTCGCCGGGGGTCAGGCCCCGGTTGGCCAGGTGTGTCTCGATGAACGTCCACAGCTTGGGTTGGGGGTTCGTGGTCACACCGGGAGTCTAGTCCTGAGCACGGGTCGTCCGCTGCGCGCAGCGGACGTTGTCACCCGATCGAGTGTGGACATGAGGGGCGGGGGAGGCCCGCCCCACCGGGGCATCAGGCCTGCTTGGTCCACTGTTCGGCCGGGGACACGCCCGGCAGGGGCTTGCCGATCACGGCCAGGGGCACGAAGAAGTTGACCTGGCCGATGGCGACCGCCAGTGCGGCGATGCCCGCCTCGTCGTAGTGCTCGGCCACCTCGGCGTACAGGGCGTCGGGCACGCGCTCGCCCTGTGCGGACGGCTGGAGGACGGCCTCGACCAGGGCCAGGGCGGCGCGTTCGGCGGGGGTGTAGTACGGCGCGTCGCGCCAGGTCGCGACGCCGGCGATGCGCTCCTCGGTGTCGCCGGCGCGGCGCAGGGTGGTGGTGTGCAGGGCGGTCAGGTAGGTGTTGCCGACGATCTGGCCGGCCCGCAGCTGGAGCAGGCCGATCGTGGTCCGCGGCAGCGGGCCGGTGCCGGTGGCCGCGAACAGCGCCTTGGAGATGTCCTTCAGGGCCGGGACGAGGTCCTGCGGGTTGGACAGGCGCGAGGTGGTCGACATTGCGGTGTTCCTTCCGTGTTGGCTACGTCTGGCTGACGTACCGCGCGGCGGGGATGTGACCGCTGTGCCGGAAGAATTTTTCAGGGCAGTGCGGCGGCCAGTCCGTCGAGGACCCGGTCGAGCCCGTAGGTGAAGGTCTCGTCGCGGGCGTGTGCCGGGTCGGCCTCCGCGTACGACGTCAGTTGCTGCCGCATGTGCGGGTACTCGGCGGCGGCCTGCTCGATCGCCGGGCGCAGGTCGGTGACCAGGTCCTGTTCGGTGCGCCCGCTGCGGGCCAGGGTGGACAGCCACGCGGCCTCGCTGATGCCGACGCCGATGACGTAGGCCATCACCGTGCTGATGGCGTGGTTTGCCTCGTCCGGCGGGAACCCGGCGGCCTGGAACAGCGACAGCATCCGGTCGCTCAGCCGCATCACGTTGGGGCCCAGGTAGGCCAGGCCGACCTGCCCGAGCAGGGTCGCGGTCCACGGGTGCCGCAGGATCATCGACCGCACGCTGTGCGCGCACGTGGTGGCGGCGGCCCGCCACGCCGCCGGGTCACTGATCTCCGGCACCTCGATCTCGCCGTACACCTCGTCCACGACCAGTTCGACGAGCTCGTCGCGGTTGGCCACGTGCCGGTACAGGGAGGTGGCGCCCGCGTCCAGCCGCGCGCCGAGCTTGCGCATGGTCAGCGCGTCGACGCCTTCCGCGTCCAGCAGGGCGACGGCCTCGGCCACGATCTGCTGCCTCGTCAGCGCCGGCTGGTCCCGCTGCCTGCGGGTTCGGGTCCACACCGAGGGGATCTCCATGCTCGCCAGCCTAGCGCACGCGGTGCGCAGTTGCGTACAGCGTTCCGCTCTGCGTACAGTGTGCGCATCGACGGAACGGTGTTCGCAAACTGGAGGGGTCATGGCGGGAACGGTGGATCCACGCAGGTGGTTCGTGTTGGCGGTGCTCTGCCTGAGCACGTTGGTGCTGGTCGTGGACAACATGGCGCTCAACGTCGCCGTGCCCGCGCTGACCACCGACCTCGGGGCGAGCGCCCAGGACGTCCAGTGGATCCTGGACTCCTACATCCTCGTGTTCGCGGGCCTCCTGCTCACCGCGGGCAGCCTGTCCGACCGGTTCGGCCGCCGCCGGGTGCTGGTGATCGGCCTGGTGCTGTTCGGCGCGGGTTCCCTGTTCGGGGCGTTGGCCTCGACGTCGGTGCTGCTCATCGCGGCCCGCGTGGGGATGGGCGTCGGCGGCGCGCTGATGATGCCGAGCATGCTGTCGATCCTCATCACCGTGTTCGACGAGGAGGAACGCCGCAAGGCGATGGCGGTGTGGAGCGCGGTCGCGACGCTGGGCCTGATCGGCGGCCCGATCCTGGGCGGCCTGCTGGTCGACTGGTTCTGGTGGGGCGCGGTGTTCCTGGTCAACGTGCCGATCGTGGTCGTGTCGATCGTCGCCGCGCTGGCGTGGATGCCCGAGTCGCGCGGCCCGTGGCGCAAGCCCGACCCGCTGGGCGCGGTCCTGTCGGTGGTCGGCCTGACCGCCCTGATCTGGATGATCATCGAGTTGCCGAAGAACGGTCTGGCGCACCCCGGCACGCTGGCCGCGCTCGCCGTCGCCGTGGTGGGGCTGGGTGGGTTCGTGGTGTGGGAGGCCCGCGTCGAGTCGCCGATGGTGCCGCTGGGCCTGTTCCGCAACCGCAACTTCAGCGGCGGCAGCCTCTCGCTGACGCTGGTGCAGATCGGCAACGGCGGCCTGCTGCTGGTCGTGACGCAGTACCTCCAGTTCGTGCTCGACTACACGCCCATGCAGGCCGGTCTGGCGCTCATCCCGATGGCCGTGGCTTCCTTGCTGTGCAACGGGTTCGCGGCCACCCTGGGTGCGAAGACGGGTAACCGGGTGTTGGCCGTGATCGGTCTGGTGGTCGTCGCCGGCGGGTTCGGCGTGCTGACCACGCTGGAGCCGGGCGCGGGGTTCCTGCCGCTGGGCATCGCGGTCGCGCTGCTCGGCGCGGGTGGCGGTCTGGCGATGCCGGCGGCGGTGTCGGCCCTGATGGGCGCGGTGCCGCACGAGCACGCCGGCGTCGGGTCCGCGCTCAACGACACCATCCAGCAGGCCGGCGCGGCGCTCGGCGTGGCGATCCTGGGCAGCGTGCTGTCCGGTGCCTACTCGGCCGCCATGCCGGAGTCGGCGCCCGAGGGCGCGCACCGGTCCATCCAGGACGCCTTCGCGGTGGCGGCGGCGACCGGTGACGCGGGGCTGGTGTCCACCGCGCGGGACGCCTTCACCACGGCGATGTCGGTCAGCTTCGTGGCGGCGGCGGTCGGGGCGCTGGCGGGTGCGGTGCTGTCGCTGGTGATGATCCGCGACCGGAAGCGGGAAGCCGTGGCGGAGGAGGAGTTGGCCGGCGTGGCTTGATCGGGGGGCGGGGTGTGGGCGGCGACACATCGGTGTCGCCGCCCTTCCGTCACATCCGGGACCCGAGCGGGGTCGTGGGGGTGAAGGAGCAAGGAAACCGTTGAAGGAGTTGCGCCATGTCGACCACCTACGTCGTCGTCACCGTCCTCGGAGCGTTCCTGGCCGGGTTCTCGGCCGTGTCGGTGTTCACCGGTGCCAAGTGGGTCGTGGAGCCGCTGGCCGACTACGGCGTGCCGCGTTCGTGGTGGACGTGGTTGGGGGTCGCCAAGGCGCTGGGAGCGGTCGGTCTGCTGGCCGGGTTGGTCGTGCCGGCGCTCGGCGTCGCCGCCGCGGTCGGGCTGGTGCTGTACTTCACCGGGGCGGTGGTCACGGTGCTGCGGGCGAAGTCGTACGGGCACGTCGTGTTCCCGCTGATCTACATGGCCCCCGCGGTCGCCGTCCTGGTACTGGCCTGACGTTCAGCGGGACGCGCGGTCCCGGATGAACTGCCACAACTCCTCGTCCAGCGGCTGCCCGGCGTACCGGGGAGCCGCGGGCGACGGGGTGTCGCCGGACCGGCCGCGCAGGGTCTCCGGCACGCCGTCGGTCGGTTCGGTGCCGCGGCGGGTGGTTCGCGACCGGCCGGTCCGGCTGTCGCTTGTGGACGGTCGGAGGGTGCCGTTCCGCTGGGCACCGTGGGGCGGGGTCATGGGCGGCATCGTCGGGGTAGTGCCGGTCGTCCCGCCCGCTTTGACGGTGTTGGTGGTCGGCTCGGGTCGCTTGCCGGCGGGACGGGCCAGGGGCAGGCCGGTCGCCGAGGTCGTCGGGAGGACCGGGAGCGGTCCGCCGGACAGGGTCGGCGCGCCGCCGGTCCCGGGCACGCCGCCGCCGGTCGGGAGCGACGGCGGTGCGGGTGCCGTGGTGACGCCGGCCAGGGACAGGTCGCTGCCGGGGAGGTCCGGGAGGCTCGGGAGCGAGACGTCCGGCAGTGCCGCTCCCGCCGCCGAGGACGCCAGGCCCTGCAAGGACGTTGCCGCGCCGAGCACGGCGGTGGCGGCCTCCACGTCGTCCTTGGACACGGTCGGCAGCTCGGGCAGCACGTCACCGGGCGACTTGATGCCCGCCGCCGAGCACACCGTCAGCATGGACATGTCGAACTGCCCGCCCAGCGCGGTCATCCGGGTGCCCGCGGCCTGCTGGAACGCGACGGCCAGCCCGGCGGTGAAGGGGTTGGAGATGGCCGCCAGGTAGCCCTCGTAGAGCGCGGAGACGGTCTGCATGGTCTCCGGGATCGCGGCGGCCAGCGTGGTGAGCGTCTCGGACACCCTCGAGGCGTCGATCCGCTCGCCCCACATCTTCAGCTCGGCGTCGGAGCGCTGGAACTTCTCCTCCAGCTCCCGGCCCGCCTGGTCGGTCCAGGAGGGGGCGAGGTCCTGGGCGCGGGTGTGCAGCTCGACGCGGGCGGACTCGATCCACGTGCGGACCTCGGTCCACATGCGGGCGGCGTCGACCAGGACCGGGACGTTGGCCTGCTCGGCGGTGATCATCGCGACGTGCGCCTCGATGGGCAGCGCGTTGTAGGGGACGGCCACGGGGCGCTCCTCAGGTGGCGGGCCGCGGGTCGGCGGCGGTGGTCGTGGCGGGCTGGGTGGCGGGCTGGGTGGCGGCACCGGCGTCGGGCTGGGCGGCGGCGTTGGGCTGCGAGGTGGCGTTGGGTTGAGAGGTGGTGTCGGGTTGGGTGTCGCCGCCGAAGTGGGTGGCGGAGAGTTGCTGGAGCGTGTCGATGCCCTTCTGGGCGAACTCCGCGCCGGCCGACACCAGGCCCGCCATCGACGCCACGTCGGCGGCCGTGTAGGTGGCGGCGGCGGTCGAGGCCTTCACGCCGAACGTGACGAACTCCTCGGTCGTCTTGGCCAGGAACTCGGCGGCGGCGGCCGTGGCCGCCTTGTCCAGCACGGACATCGCGATGCCCTCGAACAGCCCGCTCAGGTTGGGTGGCGTGCCCAGCCGTCCCAGGGACGGCGGCAGCGGGGGCGCGGTGAGCCGTTGCGCGAACAGGCTCATCGCGGTGGTGTCCCCCTCGATGCGGTCGGTGGTCATAGTGCCCCTCCTCGGCGTCCGGCCCGGTGGTCCGGCTCGTGGTGCTCTTCGTGGACCTGCCACAACTCCTCGTCCAGCAGGCGCTGAGGGCCGGTGTCCCCGCGCGGTCGGGACACCGGCGCGGTCCCGGTGTGCCCGCGCCCGGTTCGTCCGCGCAGGGCGACACCGGGGGTGGTGTCCCGCTTGCGGGCGCGGGTCCGGCCGTTGTCGGTGGGGTGCTCGGCGGCACCGGGGCGCACCCCGCCGGAGCGCGTGGTCGCCGACTGCGGCGGGTACACCGGCGGCATGGTCGGGGCGCCGGAGACGGCCTTGGCGACGCGTGCGGCCTGAGCGGTGGCGGGTGGGGCGGCGGCGATCGGCACACCGGAGGTCGGTGGCGCGGTCGTGGCTTGCGGTGCGGAACCTCCCGTCCCGCCGCCGGCCTCGCCGAGGCTCGCTGGTTCCAGCCCGGCCAGGGCCAATCCCGGGTCCGCCGTGATCGGGTCGCCGATCAGCGTGGACGGGTCGAAGGTCGTCGGTTCCGGCACTGACGTCCCGGTGCCCATGAGCTGCTGTGCGGCGTCACTCAGGGCGCTCACGGCCTTCGCCACATCCGCGAGAGATGCGGTGTCCGAAGTGGACGGCTTCGGCTCGGCGGGTGTGGAAGGTGTCGTGGGCTCGGTGGGGTTCGGGACCGTGGCGGGCTCGGGCGAAGAGGGTGACGAGGGGGACGGGCCGCCGGTCGGTGAACCGGGGTCCTGGGTGCCGCGGGAGGGCAGGACGTCGCGTGGGCCGTCCCACACTGGACCGACCGCCGTCTCGATGGCCCGCTGGGTGGTGCCGTAGAGGGCGGCGAGCGCGTCCATGGCCTGGCCGGCGTTCCGACGGGCCTGCGGTTCGAGGATGACCTGGAAGTGCAACGGCAGGGTGGACCAGCCGTCGTGGATGGTCTTGACCGACGTGTAGGTGCGCCCGATGGCCGTGACCAGCTCCTTGAGCCGGTCCGCCACGCCCGAGGTGCTGATGCTGCCGGGCCGCAACGGCGTGACCATCGTCAGGACGGTGCGCGGCGGCCCCGACCACGACCACAGCGTCGACGCGCTGAGCTTCACCCGTTCCTCGAGCAGGGCGCCCGCACTGTCCTGCCAGGTCCCGCGCAGCTGGCCGACGTAGGACGTCAACGCTTCGTGCTGGTGCTCGATCCAGTCGCGCGCTTCGGTCCACATCTGCGCGGCGGCGGCCAGCGCGGGCGCGTGGTGCTCGTGCTCGACGGTGATCATCCGCAGCTGGTCGGCCAGGCTGAACTGCTCGTACATCAGTCCTCCGCCGGGGGCAGGAGAGCGGGCGACACGTCCGGCACACCGTCGCCGCGGTGGGTCCGCAGCACGTCGAGCATCGCCCGCCGCGCGGTGTCGTCGGCGCCCAGGTAGGCGCGCCCGGACGTGTGGGCGAAGTGCGCGTACCCGGCGAACCCCTGCTGGACCTGGGTGATGAACTCCCGGAGCCGCTGGGTGGACTGCCGGTCCGCGCTCAGCAGCGGGCCGCACTCCACCATCCCGCCCGCGCAGGCGGTCACGTCCTCGCGTGCGAAGGACGCCGCCGTGTCCCTGCCGGCGGTCATCAGGAGGTTCGAGGCGAAGAGGTTCAGCGCCTCCAGGCTGACTTGGGCCTGCTCGTCGGACATGGTCGCTCCATCCGGTTTTCTGGTGCCAGCCAAGCGGTTTCGGGGGACTGGCGGTGGGTGGCGGCAGGAAACGGCCGGCCGCGGGTGCTAGTTCCTCGGTGGGTGCCAGGCGAGTTGGACCAAGCCCTTGTGGCCTCGGCGGTCGATGAGCCAGCCCCGGCCCGGGGGCAGGACTTGAGCGCGCATTCCGCCCAGCAGCGGGCCTTCGTCGCGGTCGCCCGACATCATCAGGGCGGGTGTGCCGACCTCGCGGAGCCTGGCCAGGAAGGGCTCGAACAGGCCCCTGCCCGCGCCGCCGGTGCGGCGGGCCAGGACGACGTGCAGGCCGATGTCCGAACCCTGGGCCACCAAGGGCAGCAGGGGCATCAGCGGGTGTTCCTGGTGGGTGGCGACCATGTCGTAGTCGTCCACCAGCACGAAGATCTCCGGGCCCTTCCACCAGTTCCGCGCCCGCAGTTGTTCCGCGGTGACGTCCGGACCCGGGAGGCGTTGGGTCATCGCTTCCGCCACCTCGCCGAGCAGGCCGCGGCTGTGGGCGTCGTTGGTGCCGTAGCCCAGCAGGTGTTCCTCGGGGACCTCGTCCAGCAGGCTGCGGCGGTGGTCCACCAGGATGATCCGGGCCTGCTCGGGGGTGTAGGCGGCGGTGATGCGGTGGGACAACGCCCTCAGGAAGGACGTTTTGCCGGACTGGGTGTCGGCCAGCAGGAAGAAGTGCGGGTCGGCGGTGAAGTCCAGGCGGAGAGGGGACAGGTCCTTCTCGTGGATGCCCACGGCCAGGCCGGCTTCCGGACCGGTGAGGTCGTCCTGTGCGGGGAGTTCGGTCAGCGGGAGCACGCCGGGGAGCAGGCGGACGGACGGGGCGCGGTCGCCCTGCCAGGCGGTGGAGATGGACGTGACCAGGGCGCGCAGGGCTTCGGTGCCGTCGTCCGGGGTGGGCTTGCCGTCGATGCGGGGAAGGGCGATGAGCATCTGGTGGGCGCTCATGGAGATGCCCCGGCCGGGCGCGTCGGCCGGCACGCTCATCGCCGCCCGGCGGTCCACGACCGAGTCGATCGGGTCGCCGATGCGCAGTTCGAGCTTGCTGCCGAACAGGTCGCGGATGTTCATCCGCAGGTCGAACGACCTCGCCGCGCTCGCCACCACGTGCACGCCGTAGGACAGGCCGCGGGCCGCGATGTCGCCGACCGCCTCCTCCAGGTCGGCGAACTCGCCGCGCAGGGTCTGCCACCCGTCGATGACCAGGAACACGTCGCCGTGCGGGTGGTCGGGGAACCCGCCCTCGGCGCGCAGCCTGCGGTAGGTGGCCATGCCGTCGATGCCGTGTTCGGCGAACAGGCGTTCGCGGTGGGCGAGGACGGTGCCGACCTCGGCGACCGTGCGGCGGACCGCGCCGGTGGCCAAGCGGCCGGACACGCCGCTGACGTGCGGCAGGTCGGCCAGGGCGGCCAGGGCGCCGCCGCCGAAGTCCAGGCAGTAGAACTGGACCTCGCGCGGGGTGTGGGTGAGGGCCAGCGCGGTGACGAGGGTGCGCAGGGTGGTGCTCTTGCCGGTTTGCGGTGCGCCGAGGACCAGCACGTGGCCGGCCGCGCCCGACAGGTCGAGCACCAGCGGGTCCCTGCGCTGCTCGAACGGGCGGTCCACCAGGCCCAGGACGGGTTTCAGGTCGCCTTCGCCCGCGGTGAGGCCGCGGTGGGGGTCGACCGTGATCGGGGGGAGCAGGGCGTCGAGGGTGGGGGACTCCCCGAGGGGCGGCAGCCACACCTGGTGGGCGGGGGTGCCGCGGCCGGTCAGGCGGTCCACGAGGATGTCGAGCAGGGTTTCGCCCACGGCGTCCTGGTCGGCCTCCGGGGCGGACTCCTCGACCTCCACGTCCGGTGCGATGTAGGAGGTGGTGAACTCGTGCAGCACGAAGCGGTCGGCGTTGGTCTGTGGTGCGGTGGGGCCGGTGTGGCGCTGGTGCACGCCGG
Organism: Saccharothrix variisporea; assembly: GCF_003634995.1. Lineage (GTDB taxonomy): Bacteria > Actinomycetota > Actinomycetes > Mycobacteriales > Pseudonocardiaceae > Actinosynnema > Actinosynnema variisporeum. The sequence continues at coordinate 6,462,298 of NZ_RBXR01000001.1, forward strand.
ACACGTACGCGGCTCGGAAGCGTTCCATCGGGTCCATGCCGACCTTGAGGAAGCCGTGCCCGGGAGCGCGCGGGAGTTGGAACGCGTCCGAAACGCCCAGGACCGCTCGGCTTTCCAGTTCGGAGAACGTCCGCAGGCCGATCCGGTACGACAGGTGGGTTTCGAGGCCGCGCAAACGCCCCTCTTCGAGGCGTTGGGAGGCGAGGAGGAGGTGTACGCCCAGGGAACGGCCGACACGTCCGATTTGGACGAACATGTCGATGAAGTCCGGCTTGGCGGAGAGCAGTTCGGAGAACTCGTCGCAGATGACGAGGAGGGTGGGCACCTCCGGGAGCGGGGCGCCGGCGGCGCGGGCCTTCTCGTAGTCGCGGAGGGACGAGAAGTTGCCGGCGGCGCGCAGCAGCTCCTGGCGGCGGATCAGCTCGCCGTTGATGGCGTCGGTCATCCGGTCGACCAGGTGCAGCTCGTCGGCGAGGTTGGTGATCACGGCGCTGGTGTGCGGCAGGGCGTCCAGGCGGGTGAAGGTGGCGCCGCCCTTGAAGTCCACCAGCGCGAAGTTCAGGGAGCTGGGCGGGTGGGTCACGGCCAGCGCCAGGACCAGCGTGCGCAGCAGCTCCGACTTGCCGGAGCCGGTCGCGCCGATCAGCAGGCCGTGCGGACCCATGCCGTCCTGCGCGGACTCCTTGAGGTCCAGCTCGATCGGCGTGCCGTCGCCGCGGATGCCGTACTTGACCCGCAGCCGGTCGCGGTTGGGGCGCGGCACCCACGTGTCGTCCGGGTCGAACGCGTACGGGTCGCCCAGGTCCAGCAGGTCGGCCAGGCCCAGCTCGGCGGTCATCGGCGCGTCGCCGCGCACGCCCGCGGTCAGGCGCAGCGGCGCGAGCTGCCGGGCCAGGCCTTCCGCGGCTTGCGGGCCGAAGGCGTCGGCCACGCCCAGGGGTGACGTGCCGTCGGTGGTTTCGGCGGTCAGCTCGCCGTCGGCGGTGACGTCCAGCACGACGGTGGTGCGGTCCGGTGTGCGGGGTGGGGTGGTGGTGAGGTCCACGACCGTGACGCCCTCGACGCCACCGCCGGTCATCAGGTGACCCGAACCGGCGACCGAGCCGCCGTCCAGCAGCACGACGAGGTGTGGTCCGGGTGAGCGGGTGTCCACCTCCGGGTCGAACCGCGGGCGCTTGGCCAGTTCCTCCTCCAACATGGACTCCAGCGCGGGCACGGTCGCCGCGACCAGCCGCAGCGGACCGAGGGCGTCGGTGCGCTCGGGGTGCAACGCGTGCGGCAGCCACTTCAGCCACTCCCAGTCGGGTCGGCGCTCCTCGTCCGCGCACACCGCGATCCGCAGGTCCTCCGGCGACTGGAGCGTGGCGAGCTGGGCGACGAGGGACCGGGCCAGGCCGAGGGCGGCGGTGCGGTCGCCGCGCAGGTGGACGCGGCTGAACCCGTTGACGGCGATGGCGACCGGCAGGCGGTCCACGGAGGCGTAGGTGGTGATGAACCGGCGCAACGCCAGCGCGGACAGCGGCTCCAGCTCCTCCAGCGGTTTCGTGTCCGGTGCGACCACCGCCGTGGTCGGGGTCTGCGCGCCCCGGCCGATCCGGGCGACGCCGAAGTCCGCGTCGTCCCGACGCCGCTCCCAGAGTCGGTGGCTCCCGACCAGCGACCACAGCGACCCGGGTTCCGGGTGCAGGTACTCCATGACCGCGCGCTGCCGCCGCACCGACCGCCGCAGCCGCAACCGGTGCTGGGCCAGGTGCCGCAGGTAGTTGCGGCGGGCGTGCCCCATCTCCCGCTTGCTCGGGCCGCCGCCCTGCACCAGGCCCATGGCGACCATGCCCAGCATGCCCACGCCCATCAGGCCGTAGACGACGAACCGGATCTGCCCGGTCATGCTGCCGGAGAACAACAGGATCGTCGCGCCCATCATGGCCACCATCGGCAGCACGGTGAACAGCTGCGCCCACTGCCGTCCGGGCGGGGGCGGGATCTCCGGCGGGGGCTGGAGGATCAGCTCACCCGCCGGCATCTCCGGCGCGGGCACGCGGGCCGGCCTCTTCACCACGACAGTCGCCATGACACCGAATGGTCGGCGCGGGTCATCGGTTGCGCGGGGTCGTGGCAGGAACGCGCCACGGGGCGGTGGAGGTGTGGTGCGGGGCGGTGGCAGGAACGCGCCACGGGGCGGTGGAGGTGTGGTGCGGGGCGGTGGCAGGAACGCGCCACGGGGCGGTGGAGGTGTGGTGCGGGGCGGTGGCAGGAACGCGCCACGGGGCGGTGGAGGTGTGGTGCGGGGCGGTGGCAGGAACGCGCCACGGGCGGTTTCGCGGGGTGAGGCGGACATAGCGTGCTGATCGGGGCCGACCCAGGCCTTCACTGGCAGAGAGGGGAGTGCCGATGGCCGGCAACTATCTCCACGGCGAGACCGAGGGCCTGCTCGGTCTGTCGAACAACACCGGGGCGCACGCCGAGGAGATCGGCAACAACAGCGTCGCGCTGGGCAACCACAACGCCCAGCTCGCCGGGACCAGCTGGACCGGGACCGCGCACGCGGCGTTCGCCTCGGTGGAGGAGGCGCGGCTGGGCGACAGCCAGCGGCTCACGAACATGTTGCAGCAGCAGGCCGACAACACCCGCGTGGTCGCGAACCTGTACGAGTCGGTCGACGCCGACAGCAACCAGGTCGTCGGCGGCGTGAGCTTCGGCATCGCGTCCGTCATCAACGGCTGAGCGACCGAGCACCGGAAGGGGATCGAGCATGACCGAGATCAGGATGGTGTTCGACACCATCGCCGGCGCGGTGAGCCAGATGCAGAACACCGCGAGCCAGAACATCGACGCCGCCAGCCAGCAGTTCCGCTACGTCCAGGACGCGGTGGGCTCGTACTTCACCGACGCGGCGGGCTCCGAGCTGGACGTGACGCAGGGGATCTGGTCGAAGTACGCCGACCAGCACGACCAGGCGGTGCTCCAGCAGGCCCAGGCGACCGACACTGCCAAGGAGCTGATGCGGGACGCGTTGGAGCAGGCCCGGCGAACCGTGGCGAGCTGAGCCGGCGCGGCGGACCGCGGTGAGCTGAGCGGTTGGCGTGGTGGCAAGGAGAAGGCCCCGGCGGTGCTGCCGGGGCCTTCTCGGCGGTGTGATCTTGAGAGCGCGTAGCGCGTTCGAGAGTGCGTGGCGCGTTCGAGAGCGCGTAGCGCGTTCGAGCTCAAGGAGAGCGGAGCGTGTCCGGTTGGAGAAGCGCGAAGCGGGGGCTTGGGAGCGGAGCGTCGAGTCTAGAGATCAAAAGAGCCTCGCCGGCGGGCAGGCCGCCAAGGATGACCAACTGCAACAGCGGGGGCTTCTTGCTTTTGTCATCCCCGCATGGCCTGGCGGAGCCAACCACGCTTTGCCAGGGTTGCCAAGAAAATTTTGCTCGTTCCTCACAAAATTTTGTTGTCAACCCTGGCAAAGCGCGGTAGCCCTTCGGGCAGGCCATACGGGGATGACAAAAGCAAGAAGCCCGAGTTGCGCTGTGTCCTACCCGGTGGACTGCCGCTCGCCGGCTTCGCTGGGGCGGAAGGCCTAGGTTTCGGTGACCAGGAAGGTTTGTTCGGGCGGTTCGACCACGGGCGGTCGGGAGGGCAGGGGCGTGGACCAGGTTGGTTGCCAGCGGCGGCGGCGGCCGTGTCGGTGGACCAAGGCTGACAGCGCGACCGCTACGACCGCCGCCAAGGTCACGGCCGCGCCCCACTTTGCGGTGCTTCCGGTGGTGTGGAGCCAGTTCGCCTCGTCTAGCGCGGCCTGGTCGGGTGGGGTGGGTATGTGGGGTGGGAGGGTGGCGGGGTGGGTTGGGTCCAGGCCGTCGGTGACTGCTCGGTACGGGTCGACCAAGCCGGCGCCGTACGCCGGGCTGGCCTGGCCGCCGCGTGCCGGGTTGGCGGTGGCCAGGAGGCGTTGGGACACTTGGGTCGCGGTGAGTTCCGGCCACGCCGCGCGGACCAGGGCGGCGGTGGCGGAGACGAAGGGGACGGCGAAGCTTGTACCGTCCACATAGGAGTGTCCGTCGACGCGGGTGGGGGCGACGACCTGGCTGCCCGGGGCGACCAGGTCCACGTACGTGCCGATTTGCGAGCCGGTGAACCTTGCGCCGTTGATGTCGATCGCGCCTACGCCCAGCACGCCGTCGTAGCCCGCTGGGAAGGACGGTAGTTCGGTGGTCTCGTCGCGTTGGCCGTTGCCGACTGCGGCCACGACCAAGGCGTCCTTGCCCACCGCGTACGCCACCGCCTCGCGCACCACGGGGTTGTCGTCGAAGCCCGCCAGCGACAGGTTGACCACCTTGGCACCCATGTCCGCCGCGTACCGGATGCCGTCCGCCAGCACCCTCGGGTCGATGCGCAGCGACTCGCCCCGGTCGCCGATGTCCCGTTCACTCACCCGGACCGGCAGGATCTCCGCGTCCGGCGCGAGGCCGTGGAAACCGATGCCGGGCACCGGGTCGGCCGCGATGATGCCGGCGACCCCGGTGCCGTGTGACACGCAGTCGTACGCGGCTGAAGGCTCGCCGCGTACGAAGTCCCTGCCCTCGCGGACTTTGCCGGGGCGGGTGAGTTGGGGGTGGTCGGCGTCCACGCCGGAGTCCACGACGGCGACCAGCACTCCCGCGCCTCGGGTGCGCGGCCAGACTCGGCGCGGGTCCAGGAGCTGTTGTGCCCACGGCTGGTCCCGGATGGCGGGGTGGGCGGGCTCGGCGTTGTGGCATGCGCCGGGCGGGGGTGCTGCGGTTGCCGTGCCGGCCATTACGTGCAGGGCCACTGCGGCCAGCGCGGTCGTGAGCACGGAAAGCCCGTGTCGTTTCATCGCGCTCATGGTCGGATGGGCGGGGCAGGCGCGGGTGTGGCCTGGCCGCAAAAGGCCACTGCCGGAAGCCGTACCGTGGGGATCATGCGGGGGTGGGTGGGTCTCGTGGCGGGTGTGGTGGTGGTTGTGGCGGCGGTGGTGTGGCCGGCCGAGCCCGAACTGGTGCCGGTCGACGTGTCGGGGGACGTGACGATCGTCGGGGCGCTGGCCGTCGAACCCGCCGAGCCGGTTGCCGGGGACACGGTCGTGGTGAGGGCGACCCTCAGCGCGGATCGGGCGGTGACGCTGTCGAAGGTGGTCGTCCGGGTCGCGGACGAGAAGGGCACGGCCCGGGACTTCCCCGTGCTGGACGACGTCCGGCTGGACACCACGCCCCGGACGGTCGAGGCCTCGCGTCGGTTCGCCGCGCGGGGCACCCACACCTACTACCTGGCCTACCGGCGGGACGGTGACTGGGTCAGCCTGCCGCCGTGGCAGCGGTTCACGGTGCGATGACCGGCAGGCTCAGTTCGAAGATCGCGCCGCCCTCGTCCGCGTTGTAGACCGCCAAGCGACCGCCGTGCGCCTGCGCGACCCACCGCACGATGGACAACCCGAGCCCGGACGACCCGCCCGTGCTGGAGAACCGGTCGAACACCTCCTCGGCCAGCGCCGCGTCGATGCCCGGACCGTGGTCGGCCACGGTGACGGTGCCGCCGGCGACGGTGATGTGCACGAGGGCCTCTTCACCCGGCCGCCGCCCGTACCGCATGGCGTTGTCCAGCAGGTTCCCGATCGCGCGTTGCAGCAGTGCCGGGTCGGCGTTGACCTTGGTCGGCGCGGTCGTGACGGTGACCTGGGCGCCGTCGGTCGGCGTCTCCTCGACCACCCCGGCGACGAGTTGGTCCAGCCACACGGGCTGGATGGCCAACTGCTCCACCCCGGCGGCCAGGCGGGCGCGCACCAGGAGACCGTCGATGATCCCGCCCATGCGTGCCGCCAGCCGGACCGTGCGGGGCAGCAGGTCGGCGCGTTGGGTCGGGTTGTCCAGCGCGGTCTCGGCGAGGGCGCGCAGGGCGGCGACGGGGGTGCGCAGGTCGTGGGCGGTTTCCGCGAGCAGCACTTCCTGCTGCTGCAACGCGGCGGCGGCGGGGCGGATGGCGCGGCCGGACAGCACGTGCGCGGCCACGCCCAACCCGCCCACCAGGACCAGGCACCCGCCGACCACGAGCAGCACCAGGCGGTTGTGCGCGGCCTGGCGCGGTCGGGTGTCGGCGACGGCGACCACCGCGCCGATGTACTCCCGATCCGGGCTGAGCAGCGGTTCGGCCCGCACCCGGACCAGTTCGCCGCCGGTGCCGCGCTGGTAGCCGTCGACCACCCCGCCCCGTCGCACGGCGCTGGTGGCCAGCGAGCTGAGCACGGCGTTGTCCACGGGCACGCACACCCGCTTCGACACGTGCGCCTGGAACGGGGGTGCGCCGCCGGGCAGGATCGCGAACTGCGGGCAGCCCTGGTCGAGCTCGTCGGTGTTGACCAGGTGGAAGTTCACCGCGCGGTCGTAGACCACCAGCCGGCTGACCGCCGTGGTGACCCGGGTGAGCTGCGCGTCCAGCTCCGCCTCGCCCTGCCGGGAGTCGTCGAGCACGACCCACCAGGCGAACGCGACCAGCGCGATGGTGTTGGTGGCGGTGAACACGGCGGTCAGCACCCAGCGCAGCCGGCGCAGCCGGTCGGCCGCCGACCCGGTCACGGCGTGCCCACCAGGTACCCGCGCCCGCGCACGGTGTGGATCAGCTCGGGTTCGCCCAGCTTGCGCCGCAGCCGCCGCACCACCACGTCGACCACGTTCGCCGTGGGGTCGGTCCGGGAGTCCCAGCAGTGCTCGATCAGCTCGCCGCGCTCCACCGCCTGGTCGACCCGCGCCACCAGGTGTTCCAGCACGGCGAACTCCTTGGCCGACAGGGTTAGCAGCACCCCGCCGCGCCGCACCTCGCGCCGCGCGCAGTCCACCTCCAGGTCCGCGTGCCGCAGCACGGTGGGCCGCGCGCCCGACCGGCGGCACAGGTTGCCGACGCGGGCCGCCAGCTCCGCCACGGAGAACGGTTTGACCAGGTAGTCGTCACCGCCGTGCTCGAACCCGGCGACCCGGTCGGCCAGGGCGTCCCGGGCGGTCAGGAACAGCACGGGCACGCTCCACCCGGCCGACCTGCGGGCGTGCACGTAGTCCAGGGAGTCGCCGTCGGGCAGCATCCGGTCGAACACGACGCACGCGAAGTCGCCGCCGGCCAGCGCGCGGTCGGCGGAGGCGAGGTCCGGGGCGGCGTCGACGCGCAACCCCTCGGCGCGCAGCGCGGCCGACACCGCCACCCGCAGGTCTTCGTCGTCCTCGACGACCATCACCCGTGTCATCGAAACCTCATGTGTGCCGGTGCATGGTTGGCGCGCGGTTCGGCGTGCACCGGCTCGAACGCTAGTGCGCCGGCGAGCATAAACCACGGGGTCGGCCCGATCTGGCAGGAACCGGACGCGGCCGGTGGACCGTCCACTGTGGACGGTGCTAGGGGGAGGAGTGCGGAGGTGGCTGTCATGAACACCCGGTTGAGCCTGGTAGGGGGCACTACCCGGGACACGGGCGTGGACGCGGTGCTGGCGTCGGCCCAACGGGAAGTGCTGGTGCTGAGCACCGGCGCGCTGGGTTCGATCGGCCGGGTGGACCGCGACAACCTGCGCCGGGGCGTCCGCTACCGGGTGCTGGTGCCCGACTCCGTGCGCCTGTCCGGCAAGGTCACCGCCTTCGCGGCGGCCGGCGCGGAGGTCCGCACGGAGACCGCCGTGCCGATGGACGCCCTGGTCGTGGACGGCACGACCGCCCTGCTCCCCGGACCGCACACCGGCGTGGCCGCGTTCCGGCTGAGCGGCGTCGTCGCGGCCACCACCGCCCTGTTCGACCGGATGTGGCCGGTGGCGGTGCCGCTGGCGCCCGCCGAGCCGGTCGAGCACCGGGAAGCGCTGAGCCCGCGCGAACGCGACCTGCTCGCCCTGCTGTGGTCCGGCGCCACCGACGACTCGGCGGCGGCCCGCCTGGGCATCTCCGTCCGCACGGTCCGGCGCATGGTCTCCGACATCATGAACCGGCTCGGGGCCCGCAGCCGCTTCCAGGCCGGCGCCAAGGCGGCCGACCGCGGCTGGCTGATGGACCGTGCCGGATGACCGCCGCGCTGCACGTCTCCGACCGGCCCGGCGGGTACCCGACCCTCGGCCAGGCCCTCGCCGACGCACCCGACGGCACCGTGATCACCCTGGCCGGCGGCACGTACGCGGAGGCGGTCGAGCTGACCGGCCGCCGGGTGACCCTCCAGGCCGCCGCCGGGGCGAGCGTCGTGCTCGACGGTCCGCTGCGGGCGGTCGGCGGTGAGCTGGTGGTGCGGGGGATCGAGGTGCGCGGCGGGATCGCGACCGACGACGTGGCCCTGATCGTGGACCGCTGCACGGTGTCCGGCGGCCGGGGACCGGCGTTGCGGGTGCGCGGCGGCACGGCGTTCGAGGTCGTCGGCTGCACGATCACCGCGGCCGAGCAGGGGGTCGTGGTCGAGGGCGCGCCGGGCACGGTCGTCGGGACCACGATCTCGGAGATCACCGGGGACGGCGTCGTCGTGGGGGTCGGCGCCGACCCGGTGCTGCGGGACTGCACGGTGACCGGCTGCGGCTTGCGCGGGATCTACGTCTACCAGTACAGCCGACCGGTCGTCGAGGACTGCGAGATCTCCCGCACCGGGGCGGAGGGCGTCGTCGCCGCCCACCACGCCGCGCCCGTGCTGCGCCGCTGCACGGTGTCCGCGGGCATCGTGTTCGGGCCCGGGTGCGGCGGCGCGGTGGACTCGTGCGACGGGGACGTCCAGCTCGACCCGGCCGCCACCACGTCGGTCGTCGCAGGCCCGCCTTCGGCCGGCCCGCTGGAGGAGCTGCTGGCCGAGCTGGACGGCATGATCGGCCTGCCGCAGGTCAAGGCCGAGGTCCGGGCCCTGGTGGACGAGTTGCAGGTCAACGAGTGGCGGCGCGCGGCGGGCCTGCCCGTGGGACCGGCCGGCCACCACCTGGTGTTCGCCGGCGCACCCGGCACCGGCAAGACCACCGTGGCCCGGATCTACGGACGGCTGCTCAAGGCCCTGGGCGTGCTGCCCGGCGGCGAGTTCCGCGAGGTGTCCCGGCGCGACCTGGTGGGCCAGTACATCGGCCACACCGCCGAGAAGACCGCCTCGGTGTTCGAGCAGGCGATGGGCGGGGTGCTGTTCATCGACGAGGCCTACACCCTGACCCGGGCGGTGGGCGCGGGGGACTTCGGCCAGGAGGCCGTGGACACGCTGGTCAAGCTGATGGAGGACCACCGCAACTCGGTGGCCGTGATCGTCGCCGGGTACACCGCGGACATGGTCGGGTTCCTGGCGGCGAACCCGGGCCTGGCGTCGAGGTTCGCCAAGACGGTCGAGTTCGAGGACTACACCGCCGAGGAGCTGCTGGGGATCATCGACCGGATGGCGGTCGCCGGCGAGTACCGGCTCGACCGAGGGGCGGACCCGGTGCTGCTGGACCACTTCGAGCGGGCCGCCCTCGAACCGCACTTCGGCAACGCCCGCGACGCGCGGCGGCTGTTCGAGGCGGTGCGCAAGGCCCAGTCGCAGCGGCTGCGGACGTTGGGTCGCGTCCCGGACGTCGAGGAGCTGCGCGAACTGCGGGTGGAGGACGTGCTCGCCGCCGTCACCGGCTGAGTCCGGCTACCGTGCCCGGTGTGCGGGTGCTGATCACCGAGGACGACGACAACCTGCGGGTGGCGTTGGAGGGGGCGTTGCGGGGGGCCGGGTTCGCCGTGGACACCGCCGCCGACCTGCCCTCCGCCGACGAGGCCCTGTTCGTCAACGCCTACGACTGCGTGGTGTTCGACCGGATGCTGCCCTCCGGCGACAGCCTGCGGTACGTGCGGGAGCGGCGGGCGCAGGGGTGGCCGGTGCCCGTGCTGTTCCTGACCGCTCGGGACACCGAGGCCGACCGGGTCGCCGGCCTGCGGGTCGGCGGCGGGGACTACCTGGTCAAGCCGTTCGCCATGGCCGAGCTCGTGGCGCGGGTGCGCAACCTGTGCCGGCTGGGGTGGGACGGGCCGCCGAGCGTGTTGCGCTGTGCGGACGTCGAGCTCGACCCCGGGCGGCACCGGGTCACGCGGGGCGGGGTGCTGCTCACCCTGACGCGCAAGGAGTTCCTGCTGCTGGAGCGGTTGATGTCCACGCCGGGCACGCCGGTGTCGAAGCAGGAGCTGCTGTCGCGCGGCTGGGACGAGATGATCGACCCGAGGTCGAACGTCCTCGAGGTCGTGATCGCGGCCCTGCGCCGCAAGCTGCACGAACCGCTGCTGATCCACACCGTGCGCGGGTTCGGGTACCTGATCAGCGGGTGAAGCCCGGCGGCAGGGTGGCGGCCAGGCCCGCGCGGTGCCGGCCGTCCAGGCGTTCCAGCGCGATGCCGCGTTCCCGGGCCAGGCGGGCGACCTGGTCGGCGGCGGCGTCCAGGGCGCGGGGGTCGGTGGCGGCCACCCGGACGACGGCTTCGGTGCTCCGGCCGGTGCGAGCGGTCACGGACACCGTCACGGCGGCGTGCGGCACGGCGGTGAGCAGCCAGCGCAGGAGTTGGGTCGCCACGGTCGCGGGGAGGCGGTCCCAGCCGTCGAGGCGGAAGCAGGCCTGGGCGACCGGGCCGCTCCACCACAGCCGCCACTGCTCGCGGACCGCGGGCCGGTCGTCGGTGAGGTGGGCCAGCGCGCACACCGTCGCCAGGGCCTCGGACCTGGTCAGGGCGTGGGTGTCGACGCCGTCGCGGCGCAGGGTGCGGCGGACCCGGCGGACCGCGTTGCCCAGGGTCCGGCGGACGTCGTCCTCGCCGTGGGTCTCGACCGTGCGCAGGGCCTGCAACGCGATCCACACGCGGGGGTGCGTGGGGCCGGAGTGGTGGAGGAACCGGACGGCGAACTCCTCGCCGGTGTCGGGCAGGAGGGTTTCGGGGGTCGGCACGGCCTTGGTCAGGTCGCGCTGTGCCGAGGGGCGCAGCACGGCGGTGACCCCTTGAGCGGTGCCGGCCAGGAACGCGGGCTCGTCGTCCAGCCGGGTCTCGACGCCGGTCGCGGCGAGGGGCAGCCGGCCGCGGTCGCGGCGCAGGAACGCCAGGCCCACCGCGGCCCACTCCCACAGCCACCGGCCTCGGCGGCGGACGGCGGTCAGGACGACGACGGCCAACGCCCCGATGACCACGGCGGTGAAGACCGGCCAGGGCTGCTCCAGCGCGGCCACGACCGCGACCACGGCGAGCTGCCAGCACAGGAGTTGGGGCAGGTGCAGGGGGCCGAGCGCCCGCCGGGGCCGGGGTGTCGACTGGGGCGGCGTGGGCGGCGGGCTGGGGGCGGGCCGGGGGCTGGGCGGAGGCGGGGGCGGGGGTGCGGAAGGTGCGGGGCGGGCCGCCGCCAACTGGGCTTGGACGGCCGCCGGATGCGCCTGCGCCGCTGGGATCGCTGGGGCCGGCTGCATCGCGGGGATTGCGTGCGCCGCCGGGATCGGCGGGGCCGCCGGCAGCGGCTGGGCTGGAGCGGCGGCGGGCGGCGGCGGGGCCCAGGCGGCGGGAGTGGCCTGGAGTTGCGCTTGCGGGGACCAGGGACTCGTCACGACCCCGGACGGTCCGCCCCACCGCATGAGTTTTCGATGACACACCGGTGAATCCGGCCGGAACCTGTCATCCGACCCGCTCGCCGCCTACCCCGCTGCTACCGTCCCGGATTATGATCCCCATTCGGATGACGGTCGTAATCCCAACCGTGGGGAGAGGTTCGGAGAGGCGCCGCGACAGATGAAGATCAGCAGCGTGACGCGCACGCGCGCGATGATCGCCGTGCTGGTGGCGGCCTGCGTCGGGGTCGTCGGCGTCGCCGCCGCGGGCCAGACCCCCGTCGCGCCCGGCCTCCAGTTCTTCCCGGTGGGCCACTGGGTCTACAACGCGGCCTTCCAGACCGCCTTCCACGTCGACGGCTCCACCAACCAGGTCGACGCGCGCGTCGCCGTGCCCGGTGTCGAGCCGGGGGCGCAGGTGGTGCAGGGCGAGCGCTCCGGCTACGTCGTCGAGCGCTCCCGCATCACCGTGTTCGACAAGTCCACGCTCAGCGTCGAGAACGCCCAGAACCCGCCCGCCGCCGAGCAGCCCGTGGTGCTGGAGGTCGCTGGCGGCCCGTACCTGGTCTACCGCAACGCGGGCCAGGTCGTGCGGCTGGGCGACCCGGCCGCGACGGTCCCGGCGGGCGGACCGCTGTCCGAGCCGGCCGTGACCGGGGACGGCAGCGTGTGGCTGCACCGCGTGGACTCCGGCGCGCTGTGCGAACTCCCGCGCGAGGCCGAGGTGCTGACCTGTCCCGCGCAGGTCGAGCCCGGCCACACCGGCGCGCTCACCGTGGTCGACGACCGGCCCGTGCTGGTCGACACCACCGCGGACGCCTTGCGCCCCTTCGACCAGGACGGCTTCGGCCCGTCCGTGCCCCTGGGCGTGGACCTCCCGTCCACCGCGCAGGTCGCGAGCACCACCGCGGGTGGGCGCCTGGCCGTGGTCGACCCCGACCGCGCCCGCATGCACCTGATCGACACCGCCGGCCTGGACAAGCGCCCGGTGGCCGACCCGGTCGAGGTGACCCTGCCCGGCACCGGCCGCTACTCCGGCCCGGTCGCGACCGCCCGCGTGGTCACGCTGGTCGACCAGACCCGCAACGAGGTCCTCACCTACGACAGCGACGGCGCCCGCCGGAGCGTCACCAAGGTGCCCGGCAAGGCCGGGTCGCCCCGGCTCGCGCGCGGCGAGGACGACCGCGTCTACGTGGAGAACCAGGACGGCTCACAGGTCCTGGTGGTGGACGGCGAGAAGGGCTCGGTCGTCACCATGGACGTCGGCAAGGCCGCCGACGACCGGACCGACGAACGCCCCACCGGCGCGACGACCACCACCGCCGCCCCCGAGACCACCACCCCGACCACCACGACCCCGCCCGCCGACGACCGCAGGATCACCACCCGGCTCACGCCCCCGGTCGCGCGGGCCACCGCGCCCGGCGCACCCGGTGACGTCGCGGCGGAAGCCGGGGACGCCAGTGCCACGGTCCGCTGGGACCCGGCCCCGCCCAACGGCGCGCCGGTCACCGCGTACCACGTGTCCTGGGACGGCGGCTCCACCTCGGTCGGCGGCGGTACGCACAGCGCCCGCCTCGACGGCCTGGCCAACGGGGTGGCGCACGTGTTCACCGTCGTCGCCGAGAACGAGGCCGGGCGCGGCCCGGGGGCCAGTTCCGCCGCCGTCGTGCCGCTGGGTGTGGCGACCGCCCCGGACGTCACCGCGACGACGACCTTCGGCGGCTCGACGGTCACGTGGACCGAGCCGGACCTGCGTGGCGGCACGCTCGTGCACTACCTCGTGCAGATGCCCGGCCAGCCCGACCGCCAGGTCACCGGCACCACCACCGACTACACCAGCTTCACCGGCGCGCTGGGCAGCCTGGTCACCGTCCGCGCGGTCACCCGCTACGGCCCGCCCGGGTCGCCGACCAGCCTCGGTCACCCCGGCACCGCGGTGGTCCCGACGCTGCTGGGCCTGCCGGCGGTCAAGTTCGTCGGGGTCCGCTGGGCGGGCACCGGGCGGGCGATCGCGACCGTGGACGTCAACACCAGCGGCGTCCCCACGACGTGCGAGCTGAGCAACTTCAACCTGGACAACCGCCCGCCGGTCAAGGTCGCCTGCGCCGGCGTGCAGGAGATCGCGATCGACGTGCCCGGGACCAACCAGACCAGTTCGCTCGACCTGACCCTGAACGCGAGCAACGCCAACGGCAGCGCGCAGCCCGCCACCTGGCGCGGCGTCCCGGCGTCCGGTGGCGGCGCGGGCGGCGCACGACGACCCCGCACCTCCGGCGGCATGGCCGCGTGGTGAGGACAGAAAGGCGAAGGATGACACCCACCCCAGGCACCGCGTTCGACCTGATCGCGCGCAACGTGCAACTGGTCGTGCGCGGCAAGCCCGAGGTCGTGCGCCTGGCCGTGGCGGCGCTGTTCGCCGAGGGGCACCTGCTGCTGGAGGACGTGCCGGGCGTCGGCAAGACGACCCTGGCGCGCTGCCTCGCAGGCAGCATCGGCGGCTCGTGGCAGCGCATCCAGTTCACCCCGGACCTGCTGCCCGGCGACATCACCGGCGTCATGGTCTACCACCAGGGCGAGGAGGGGTTCCGGTTCCACCCCGGCGGGATCTTCGCCAACGTGGTGCTGGCCGACGAGATCAACCGGGGCACGCCCAAGACGCAGGCGGCGCTGCTGGAGGTCATGGAGGAGTGCCGGGTCACCGTCGACTCCGTCCGCCACGACGTGCCGCGCCCGTTCCTGGTGGTGGCCACGCAGAACCCGATCGAGATGGAGGGCACCTACCGGCTGCCCGAGGCGCAGCTCGACCGGTTCCTGATGCGGCTGTCGGTGGGCTACCCCGACCACGACGCCGAGGTGATGGTGGTGCTCGGCGACCGGGCCGGGGTGAGCCCGGACGACCTGCGGCCGGTGCTGGACCTCGCCGGGCTTCAAGAGGTCATCGCCGAGGTGCGGCGGTGCCGGGTGGCGCGGGAGATCGTGTCCTACGCGGTGCGCCTGGCCACGGCGAGCCGCCACCACCCGGCGGTGCGGTTCGGCGTGAGCCCGCGCGGCAGCGTGGCCCTGATCCGGGCGGCGCAGGCTTTGGCCGCCACGCACGGCCGGGACTACGTGGTGCCCGACGACGTGAAGGACGTGGCGCACGCGGTGATGTGCCACCGGCTCGTGCTCACCCCGGACGCGGAGCTGAGCCGGCGGCTGCCCGAGCAGGTCGTGTCCGAGCTGCTGGCCGACACCGCCGCGCCCACGGCCGCGGTCGGGGGCTGAGGCCGTGCGGCTCACCCGCCGGGGCGTCGTCGTCCTGGTGGCGGCGGTCGGGTTCTTCGCACTCGGCACCCTCGCCGGGCACGCGTTCTTCCGCGCACTGGCAGGGGTTGCGGTCGGCGGGCTGCTCGCGGCCGTGGCCACGGCGATGGTGCGGCCCAAGGTCGAGGTGACCCGGACCGTGCACCCGGAGCGGGTCGAGCGCGGCACGCCCGCGCTGGCCACGGTCGTCGTGCGCAACCCGACGCCACGCCGGCAGGGCGGGTTCACCGGCGGCGACCGGGTGGGCGGGGCGACCCGGGAGATCCGGGTCCGGCCGCTGCTGCCCGGCGCGGAGGCGACCTACCACTACGAGGTGCCGACGGCGGTGCGCGGGCTGCTGCGGGTCGGGCCGTTCCACGTGCACCGGTTCGACCCGTTCGACCTGGTGCGCGGCCACCCGGCGGTGGGTGGCGCGACGGAGCTGTGGGTGCACCCGCGCGTCCACGCGGCCCGCCCGCCGCGCGTGGCGCACCCCCGGCACCACTACGACGGCCCGGTGACCGACCCGCCGCTGCGGGGGTCGGCGGACCTGCGGCGGGTGCGCGAGTACGTGCCCGGTGACGAGGTGCGGCACCTGCACTGGAAGGCGTCGGCGCGGACCGGGCGGCTGATGGTGCGCGAGTACGTGGACCCGGCGCGGACGCGGTGCACGGTGGTGCTGGACACGCGGCCGTCGTCGCTGTCCGCCGACGCCTTCGAGGAGGCGGTGGAGGTGGCCGCGTCGCTGGTGTCGGCGGCCGCGGCGGCGGGGCAGCAGTGCGGGCTGGTGACGTGCGGGGCGGAGTGGTCGGTGGAGAGCGGGTTGCGGGCGGCACGGGCGTTGCTGGACCGGTTGTGCGTGGTGGCGCAGGACGCGCCCGCCGATGCGCCGCTGGTGCGGTCGGCGGCGGTGCGGCCCGGTGGCGCGGTGGTCGTGGTGACCGGGCCGGTCGCGGACCTGGGGCCGGTGGCGCGGTGGCGGCCCGACGCGGTGATCCGGTTGGGGGTGCCGCGGGGTGCGGCGGCCGGGGTGGTCACGGCGGGGACGGCGGCGGAGGCGGTGGCGTCGTGGAACGCCCTGGTGGGGTGACCGTGGGTCGGGTCGGGGTGCTCGGGCTGCTGGGTGCCGCCGGGGTGGCGGGGTTGTTGTTCGCGCCCGTGTTCGGGCTGCTTCCCTTGCTGCTGCCCGTGTTCGTTGTGCTCGTGACGGCGTTCGTGGCCGTTGAGGTGTGCTTCCGGTGGCCCTGGCTGGTGCCGGTGCGCCCCCTTTTGGTGCTGTTGTCGGGCTTGCTGGGGCTGATCCCGCCGACCGGTGCTTCGCCGGCCCTGTTGTGGCGCGGGGCGACCGAAGGCTGGTTGCTGACGTTGCAATCCACCTGGCCCGCGCGGCCGGAGCCGGAGCTGCTGCTGTTCGTGCCGCTGGCGGTACTGCTCGCGGTGGTGCTGGGGACGGAAATCCTGCTGCGGTCACGGGTTCCGGGTGCGGCGCTCGTGCCGGTGCTCTTGGTGGCCGGGTTGTCGCAGCTGTACGAACCGGTGAGCGGGCTCGCCGCGGTCGGCGCGGGGGTGGCGTTCGCGGTGCCCGCCGGCCTGGTGCTGGTCCGGCACCGCGGGCGGGCCACGCTCTCCACCGGCCGGCGGGCGGCGGTGCTGCTGGTCGCGGCGGCGGTGGGCGCGGTGGCACTGGGCGGGTTCCCGGTGGCGCGCGAACCCGTGCGGCTGAAGGGGGATGCGGTCGCCCTGCGGCAGAACCGGGTGGGCAACCCGCTCACCGAGGTGGCGCAGCGGTTGGCGGACGGCGACCGCGAGGTGTTCCGGTACCGGGCCGACGGTCGGGTCGACCGGTGGAGCCTGGTCGTGCTGGCCGGCTTCGACGGCGTGAACTGGACCGCCGACCCCGACCTGCGCCGCCTGGGCGCGCGCCGCGACGGCACCGGCACCCGCACCGCCGAGGTGACCGTCCAGGGGCTCACCGGGCCGTGGCTGCCGTCCCAGAGCACCCCGCTGGTCGTGGACGGCCTGGCGCCGCTGGTGGACGAGTCCGCCGGCACGCTGCTGCTCGACGGGTCCACCACCGACCGCCGCTACACGCTGACGTGGTCCGAACCCGGCGTGGACGGCGAGGCCCTGGGCGCGGGCACCGTGGACCCTGGGGCGGACGGTGGCCTCGGCGGCGTGGGCGCGGTGCCGCCGGAGATCGGGCAGTTGGCGCAGGAGGCCGTGCGCGGGCTGCGGCCGACGTTCCAGTCCGCGTTGCAGCTCGAACGGTTCCTCGCCACGAACTACCGGGTCGCGAGCGGCGAAGACCTCCCGACCGGGCACGGGTGGCCGCAGCTGCGCCGGTTCCTCACCGACACCAAGCGCGGCACCAGCGAGCAGTTCGCCGCCGCGTACGTGGTGCTGGCGCGGATGAACGGCATCCCGGCCCGGCTGGTCGTCGGGTACCGGGGCGGGGAGCGCGCGTCGGACGGCTCGTACGTGGTGCGGAACAAGGACGTCCTGGCGTGGCCGGAGGTCGCCGTGACCGGCGTCGGCTGGGTGCCGCTCGACCCGACCCCGTCCGCCGCGGCCGGCGCGGCGGCCGAACCCGGGGCGACCACCGGCTTGGCGAAGGCCGCCGGCCAGGCCCGCGCGCAGTTGCCGACCGAGGACGAACTGCGCCCGCCGGAGCAGCCGCGCAAGCCCGCGGACGTGCCCGCCACGGCGTTCGACGCCGGGCACGCCGCGCTGGTGGTCGGGGCGGTGGTGCTCGCGCTCGGGCTGTGCTGGCTGGTGGGGGTGCCGCTGGCGAAGGCCGTGCGGGCGCGGCGGCGTCGGCGGCGGGCCGGGGCGGACGGCGTGGTGGCGGCGTGGGCGGAGGTGTGCGACCGGCTGCGGGCGCACGGCGTGCCGTTCCGGGTCGGCATGACCCCGCGCGACCTGGCGTCGGCGGCGGGCGAGGCGACGGCGGGACCGATCACGCGGCTGGGGCGCGTGCTGGACATGGTGCTGTGGTCGGGCGTCCCGGTCGGCGACGGGTCCGTGCGCAAGGCGTGGGAGGAGGAGCGGCTGGTGCGGGAGGTGCTGGCCGCCCGGCCGCGCGGCGCCCGGCTGCGGGCGGCGTTGGACCCGCGTCCGCTGTTCGGTCAGAGCGTGCAGCGCGCGCCGCGCACCGGGACCGGTTCGCTGGTGTAGACGGCCCGGCTGTCGGTGCCGCGGACCTGGAAGCAGTAGCGGCGGCCGGGGTCGACGGGCACGCGCAGGCTGTGCTGGCGATGCGCGACCAGGAACATGTTCTGGATGCCCTCGCCCGCCACGACGACTGTGAAGTCCAACTCCCGGTCGGCCTGCCAGGTCAGCTCGACGTGGTCGCCCTGGTCGGCCGGCGGGTCCAGGACGAGCGTGACCTGTGCCGGTTCGGTGCTGGTCGTGGGTTTCGGCGTGGTCGTGGCGGCGACGGGGATCTTGGCGGGCTCGTCGTCCGGGAGGAGCAGCGGGACGGCGACCAGAGAGGCGACCACCAGGCCGGCGCCGATCAGCGCGGGGGTGCGCCAGGCTCGAGCGGTGCGCTTGGGGGCCGCGGTGTTGTCGGTGGTGTGCACGAGCGTGCGGCCGGGCGGCCGGGGAGCGTCCACAAAGGACGGAACGGGTGGTGGGCCGGCGAAGGTCGGGTGGTGGGGCGTGGTCAGCAGGTCTTCGAAGAGGCGGGCCAACTCGCCGGCGTCGGGCGGTCGGGCGGCCGGGTCCTTGGCCAGCAGCCGGTTCACCGCGTCGGCCAGCTCGTGCGGCACCCCCTCGCCGCGCACGGGCGGCACCTGTTCGCGCAGCACCCGCAGGATGCGTTCGCTCGGCGGCTCGCCGGTCCGGCGCGGGAAGGGCGGTGCGCCGGTCAGCATCGTGTGGAGGACCGCGCCCAGGCCGTAGAGGTCGGAGGCGGTGGTGCGCGAGTCGTCGCGCAGGGTTTCCGGCGCGGTGAACTCCAAGGCGTGCGTGGGGTCGCGCGGGAACCGTTCGCGCAGCGACAGCCCGAAGTCCGACACCACGAACTCGCCGGACCCGTGCCACAGCACGTTGTGCGGCGTGATCCCGCCGTGCACGACGCCGACCGAGTGCGCCGCCGCCAGGGCGCGGGCGATCGCCAACCCGACCCCCAGGGCGTCCCGCACGCCGGGCGAACCGACTGCAGAGGACAGCAGATCCGCCAGGGACCCGTGGCACAGGCGCATCCGCACGCCCGACCGCCCGTCCGGCAGCTCCACGATCCCGTCCACCGGCAGCACCTGCGGGACCGCGGCCGAGGCTAGGGCACGCCGCTCGCGGTCGAGCCATTCGGTGGTGTCGCGGTCGAAGCGCTCGGCGTAGACCTTCACCGCGACCTCGGCCCCGGTGTCGGCGAGCGTGGCCGCGTAGACGCTCGCCACCGGACCGGACGCGAGCAGCCTCGGCGCGATCACCGTCTCCACGAGCCCACACCCCTAGTCCACGACACGTACAGAGCGTAGGAACCCACCCCAGCGGCCGAGGGACGGTGGCCGCTTCATGCCTTGCCCACCCGCGCCGCGCACGGCGGCGCGAAGCTTCGACCCATGCAGACTACCGGCCTGGTCAGGGTCACCGTCGCGGCTCCGCGCCGGCGGATCGACCTGGCGTTGCCCGAACACGCGGCGGTCGCCGAGGTGCTGCCCGGACTGCTCGCGCGGGCGGGCGAAGGGCTCGCCGACGACGGTGTGGCGGACGGCGGTTGGGTGCTGCGCCGCGCCGACGGGACGGCCTTCGACCCCGACCGCACGCTGGCCGCGCACCGGATCCGCGACGGCGAGGTCCTGCACCTCGCGCCGCGCCGCCTGGAGTGGCCCGAACTGGAGTACGACGACCTCGTCGACGCGATCGCCACCGGCTCGGGCCGCGACCGCGCCTGGGGTCCCCGGCACACCCGCCGCGCGGGCCTGGCGGTCGGAGCGGTCGCGGTGCTGCTCGTGCTGGTGCCGGTCCTGCGCGCCGGACCGCCCTGGACGACGCCCGCGCTGTGGTCGCTGGGCGCGGCTGCCCTGCTCGTGGTCGTCGGGGTCGTGCTGGCCCGTGCGGTCGGTGACGCCGCCGCCGGTGCCGTGGTCGCGGCCGTCGCGCTGCCGTTCGCGGTCGCGGGCGGTGGTCTGCTGCTCGCGGGTGGTCGGCCGTTGACCGGTCTGGCCGCCGGGCACCTGCTGCTCGCGGGTGCCGCGCTGCTGTTGTTCGCCCTGGCGGCCCACCTGGGGGTGACGGCCGCGCCGGCGTTGTGGGCGGGTGCGGTCACCGTGGGCGTGTGGTGCGTGGTGGCGGGGTGGTTGGGCACCGGCGGGTGGGTGTCGCACGAGTCGGCGGCGGTGGTCGCGGGCGGTGTGCTCGCGCTGTCGCCGGGGTTCGCGCCGCTGGCGCTGCGGCTGGGACGGGTGCCGATGCCCGTGCTGCCGCGCACGACGGCCGACCTGGTCCGCGACGACCCCCAACCGCCGCTGCCCCTGGTGCACCTGGCGGTCGTGCGGGCCGACGCGCTGCTCACCGGGATGGTGGGCGGGTCGGCGCTGGTGGTCGCGGGCTGCGAGATCGTGTTGGTGCGCAGCGACGACACCTCCGCGCTGGTGCTGTCGGGCGTGGTGGCGGCGGGTCTCCTGCTGCGCGCCCGGCTGTACCCCGTGCTGCGGCACCGGGTTCCGCTGCTGGCCGCCGGGGTGACCGGGGCCGCGTGCCTGGCGGTGGGGCCGTGGTCCGACAAGGCGGCGCCGGTCCTGCTCGTGGTGGCGGCCGGGGTGGTCGCCGCCGGGATGGTGTTCAGCACCCGCGCGCCCAACCCGTACGTCGGTCGGTTCGCCGAGTACGCCGAGATCCTCGTGGTGGTGGCCGTGGTGCCGTTGGTGTGCTCGGTGCTGGGCCTGTTCGGGTACGTGCGCGGGCTGGGGGGCTGAAGTGGCGTCCAAACGGGACCAGTTGCAGGCCTACCAGTTCCTGGTGCAGCGGGCCACGTCCGCGCTCGTCACCGGGGAGACCGACCCCGAGCAGCCGCCGTTCCGGCGTCCGGTCGGGGCGACGTTCGCGGGCATCGCGCTGGCGATCGTGGCGCTGGCGTGCGTCGGCGTGTACGGGATGATCGTGCCGGGCGGCAACAACGCGTGGCGCAAGGACGACGCCGTGATCGTCGAGAAGGAGACCGGCACCCGGTACGTCTACCTGGACGGCCGCCTGCACCCGGTCGCCAACTACGCCTCCGCGCTGCTGCTCGTCGGCAGCCACGGCACCACGGAACGGGTGTCGCGCGACTCGCTGGTCGGCGTGCCGCGCGGTCCCCGCCTGGGCATCGCCGACGCCCCCGACGCGCTGCCCGGACCGGACCGCCTGCTGACCGGGTCGTGGTCGCTGTGCTCGGTGCCCGCCGGGGACGCGGCCGGATCCCGGATCGAGGAGTCCGTCCTGCTGGTCGGTGCCGCGCCGGACGGCGGCGGCGACCCGGGCGACCGGGCGCTGCTGGCGGAGCTCGCGCCGACCGGCGAGCGGTTCCTGGTGTGGCGCGGGAAGCGGCACCGCATCGACGACTACCCCGCCGTGGGCACCGGGTTGGCGTTGAGCGCGCAGCCGTGGGCGCGGGTCGGCCGGGCGTGGCTCGACGTGCTGCCCGAGGGCGCGGCCATCGGTCCGGTCGCGGTGCCCGGCGCGGGCGAGCCGTCGACCGCCGTGCCCGGCCGCGCGGACCTGCGGGTCGGCACGCTGCTGGTGGTCCGGACGTCCGGCGGCGGGACGCAGCACTACCTGGCCGGCCGCGACGCGTTGCAGCCGATCACCGAGCTGCAGTACGACGTCCAGCGCGCCTACGCCCCCGTGCTGGCCGCCTACCCCGGTGCCGAACCGAAAGCCGTGCCGCTGGCCCCGGCCCTGGCGGCGTCGGCCCGCAAGCTGGAGCCCTCCACCGCCGACGCGCCCACCTCGCGACCGGAGTTCATGCCGTTGCGTGACCGGGAGACCACGGTCTGCGCCACCTTCGAACCGGACGACCCGACCCCTCGGCTGCGCGTCGACCCCGTGCTGCCGCAAGCGGACCCGATGACCGCCACCGCACGCCGTGACCCCAAGGGCACCCCGCTCGCGGACCGGGTGCACGTGCCGCCGGGTTGGGCCGCCGTGGTCGAGGCGATGCCCGCGCCGGGTGCGCCCGCCGGGACGCTCACGGTCGTGACGGACCTGGGCCGCCGCTACCCGCTGGCGACACCGGACGTCCTCGGCGTCCTGGGGTACGCGACCGCCAAGCCGGTCCGCCTGCCCGCGACCCTGGTGGCCCGACTACCGGAAGGCCCCGGCCTCGACCCGGTAGCGGCGGCCCGCCAACCCTGAGCCCGCCCAGGCCTCGAGCCCGCCCAGGCCCCGAGCCCGCCCAGACCCCGAGCCCGTCAGCCCTGAGCGTCCGGTGACATCGCGTCCATGATCAGGCTCACGATGTCCCCGTAGAGCCCGGCCCGCACGACCCCCGGCTCGATCACTTCCTGCAGCGCCAGCCCGAGGAACAGGCCGTTCATGCCCATCGCCATGTCGGTCGCGGTCATGTCGGACTTGAGCGTCCCGCTGTCCACCTCGTGCTGGATCAACGCGCCCATCATGTTCCGGATCGTCCGCCCGCCCTCGGAGAACCGCGCCCGCACCTCCGGGTCGCGCGCGGCGGCGAAGAGGAACTCCATGTGCAGCAGGAACCAGTCCGGGTTCGCCTTCAGGTCGACCATGGACCAGTCCGTGACGACCTTCATCCGTTCCCGCAGCGTGCCCTCGGCGGCGAGGAAGACCTGGGCCAGCGCCTCGGCCCGCTTGGTCGTGGTCTGCTCGTAGAGCGCGAAGAACAGGTCCTGCTTGTTCCGGAACTGCGAGTAGACCGCGCCGTGCGTGTACCCGGCCTCCTCGGCGATGTCGCCCACGGACGCGCCGGAGTACCCCTTGCGCGCGAACACCCGGGCCGCCGCGTCCAACAGGTCGGCGCGGGTCCGGGCGGCCTTCTCGGCGCGGGACTGGCGGTGCTGGGTCACTGCATCGCGTTCCTGATCGGAGATTGCGCCGGCAATGTGAACGCGACCACGATAGCCCACCTCCGGGAGCGCGCCCGGAAGACCGTCCACATCGGACCGCGCGCGGCTTGCCTATTACTTGCGGTAACAGGATCGGATCGGTCCAGAGGGGCAGGTCACGCCGTATCCGTGAAACTTCAAGGGTCTGCGCCGGGCACGGGCGGCGTTATGGTGTCGGGATGGTCGCCACGACGTCGACGATGTCGCCGCTGCCACCCGAGCTGAACGAGATCGTGCGCGGTCAGCTTGGCCGGCTGCCCCAGCTCGCGGACGAGCTGGCCCGCCTGCTGAGCGAGAAGGAGGAGTTCTACCGGAGGCTGGAGCACAGCTCGCCGCACGAGCTGCGCAAGGTCTGCGAGGTCAACCTGGGACGGGCCTTCCGCGCGTTCCTGGAGGCCCGCGAGGTGGACGTGGAGACCGCCCGCAAGACCGGCCGCGCCCAGGCCCGCCTGGGCATCCCGATCTCGGCGGCGCTGCGCGCGTTCCGGATCGCGGGCACGTTCGCCTACGAGGGCATGATCGAACAGGCCGTGGGACCGCGCCAACTCACCCCGGAGCAACTCCTGTCGGCCAGCGCGACCGTGTGGCACATCATCGACTCGTTCTCCGACGTCATCGCCGAGGCCTACACCGAGGTCGCCACCGACTCGGCCCGCTACGACAGCAAGGCCCGCCTGGCCCTGATCGACGGCCTGCTGGACGGCCGCTTCACCCGCCCCGAGGAGTTCGAGGACGCCGCCCGCGTCCTGAGGCTGCCCCCGGCCGGCCCGTTCGTGGTCGCCTACGCCGAGCCCAGGGCGGACGACGACCGTGGCCTGTCTGGCCTGGTGGACCCCAGGTCACGGGCGGTGTGGCGGCGCACGTCGGAGGGCGAGGTCGGGATCGTGCCGGTCGAGCGGTCGGCCGACCTGCGCGCCCTGCGCCAGGCCCTGGACACCGCCGGCTTCCCGGTGGGGGTGAGCCCGGTCGTGGCCGGCCTGCGCCTCCTGCCGGCAGCACTGCGACGGGCCAGGATCGCACGGGCGTGCCTGGCGCCGGGGGAGACCGGGGCCGTGGGCTTCGGCGACCGACCGGTGACCACGATGGTGGCCGGCGCGCCCAAGCTGGCCCGGGAGCTGGCCAAGGAAGTGCTCAAGGACCTGCTGGCGTTGCCGGAAGCCGAACGCGAGCCACTGTTGCGCACCATGCAGGTGTGGTTCGCCGAGCACGGTTCGGCGCGGGACGCGGCCGAGCGCCTGTTCGTCCACCCCAACACCGTGCGCTACCGCATCCGGCGGGTGCAGGAGCTGACCGGCCGGGATTTGACCGATCCACGCGGCATCTCCGAGCTGTACCTGGCCGTGGAAAGCGTCCGCCTGGAACCCTGACGCCACGGCGCAACACAGCTTTCGACGCGCGCTACGCCGGCTTTACGCGCACAGCGCGGCTTTCGACGCGCACAGCGCGGCTTTTGGGCGCGCGCAGCGCGCGGTAGCTCCAGCTACAAGTGGAGGGCCTCGGTTCCCCCACCGTATGGCCTGCCCGAAGGGCTACCACAGATTTTCCGGGGTGCAGCCGAAAGTTTTTGCGAGGAACGAGCAAAAAGTTTTAGCGGCACCCCGGGAAATCTGTGGTTGGCTCCGCCAGGCCATGCGGTGGGGGAACCGACGCCCTTCACCCCCCATCGGTGGTCTCCCCAGCCGCTTTTGATCTTGAGAGCGCGCCAGCGCGTTCAGCTTGAGAGCGAAGCGTTCTGCTTGAAGATCTTGAAAGCGAAAAGAGAAAAGAGAAAAGAGCCTCGCCGGCGGGCAGGCCGCCAAGGATGGACACAAGAGAAAGGGCGGGGGCTTCTTGCTTGTGCCATCCCCGTATGGCCTGGCGGAGCCTACCACATTTTCCGGGGGTTGCCGCTAAAACTTTTGCTCGTTCCTCGCAAAACTTTTGGCTGCAACCCCCGGAAAATGTGGTAGCCCTTCGGGCAGGCCATACGGGGATGACACAAGCAAGAAGCCCAGGCAGAGGGGTGCCGCGCGGCAGCTAACAGGAGCGCTGCGCGCGAAGGGCCGCGCTGCGCGCGAAGGGCGCGGTGGGCGCGAGGGGCGCGGTGGGCGGAGGGGGCGGTGGGTGAAGGGGGCGGAGGGGGCGGTGGGTGAAGGGGGCGCGTGGGTGAAGGGCGCGGTGGGTGAAGGGCGCGTGGTGCGCGCGTGTGGCTACGTTGGGTGGTTGACGTGCGGGTCGTGGTCCTGAGGGTGGCTGTTGCGTCCGTGCGCAAAGCTTGGCCGCCGTTTATCCCCGGGAACAATGTTGGTTGTCGCGTTGGACCGTTCGCAGGTGGCCGGGTGCGCCTGAACGGCCTGTGACGTGCCTCGCAGGAGGTGTGCCGACTCCGCTGTGACCCCGATCACATCCTCAATGTGACTCGCCGGTTTTACCGTTGAGTAACTTTCGGGCGGTGTGACCTGCGTCTCAGCGTTGAGGAGCGAGCCGATGCGCCATCTGGGCGTCGAACTGACCGTCGTGGTCCCCGTCTACAACGAGGAACGGCGACTCGGCGCGAGTCTGCTCGGGTTGGCCATGACGCTGGCCGGCTCGGCGGCGGAGATCGTCGTGGTGGACAACGCGAGCACCGATGGAACCGTGGACGTCGTCCGGGAGCACGCGCGGGTGGGGCTTCCCGGGCGGGTTGTCCGAGAAGTGCCGGCGGTTCCTGTGCGGCTGGTGCACTGTCCGGACCGTGGCAAGGGCGCGGCGGTTCGGGCGGGTGTGTTGGCGGCGCGTGGGCGGTTCGTGGGGTTTTGCGACGCCGATCTGGCTGCCGGGGTGGACGCGCTGCCGGACGTCCTGCGGCGGTTGCGGTGCGGTGTCGACGTCGTCGTCGGGTCGCGAGCGCATCCGGGGTCCGATGTGCGTGCCCGGCACAGCGTGGTGCGGCAGGTCGGGGCTTGGGCGTTCCGCCGGGCGGTGGCGCCGATCGTGCCCGGCATCGGGGACACCCAGTGCGGCTTCAAGTTCTTCACCGCCGACCTTGCGCGTGCGGTGTTCGAGCCGTTGCGGACGGTGGGGTTCAGCTTCGACGTGGAGGTGCTCGCGCGGGCCCAGCGGCTTGGGGCGGTGATCGAGGAGGTGCCGGTGCGGTGGATCGACGTGCCCGGCTCCACGTTCGCCCCGCTGCGGCACGGGCTGCGCAGCTTCACCGACCTGCGTCGGGTGCGGGCGGTCCTGGACGGCGCGGGTTCGGTCGGCGGGGCGCGTCCGGTGTGGCGGCCGGTGCCGGTCGCGGAGGCCGCGTAGATGCGCGGCGCGCGGGTGGTGGTCGTGAACTGGCGTGACCTCGGGCATTCCGCCGCCGGCGGGGCCGAGGTCTACGCGGTGCGCATCGCCGAGGCGTTCGTGCGGGCCGGTGCGTCCGTCACCTTCCTGACCGCTCGGGACCGTGGGCAGTCGGCGTCTGAACGGGGTGTGTTCCGGACGGTGCGCCGGGGTGGGCGGTGGACGGTCTACCCGTGGGCGTTGCTGTGGCTGCTGGTGCACCGGCGGCGGATCGACCTGGTCGTGGACTGCCAGAACGGCATCCCGTTCTTCAGCCCGCTCGCGGTCGGCCGGCGCACGCGGGTCGTGCAGGTGCTGCACCACGTCCACCACGGCCAGTTCACGGTGCACTTCCCGCCGTGGCTGGCCGCGATCGGCCAGTGGCTGGAAGGACCGGCGGCCCGGCGGGTCTACCGGTCGGCGGCGACGGTCGCGGTCTCGCCGTCCACTGTGGACGCGATGCGGTCCCGGCTGCGCTGGCGCGGGGCGGTCCACGTGGTCCCCAACGGCTCTTCCCCTGTCCCGCACGACCTCCCCGGTCGCGCGGCTGAGCCGACGGTGGTCTGCCTCGGGCGGCTGGTGCCGCAGAAGCGCGTGGACCGGTTGATCGACGCCGTGGACGCCCTGAGGTCCCGCGTGCCGGGGCTGCGGCTGCACGTCGTCGGCGGCGGGCCGGAGGAAAGCGCGCTGCGGGAACGGGCGCGGCGCTGTGACGGGGCCGTGGTGGTGCACGGGCACGTCCCCGAGGCGGAGAAGTCCGCGCTGCTGGCGAAGTCCTGGGTCAACGTGACGTTGTCGGACGGCGAGGGCTGGGGCCTGGCGGTCGTGGAGGCCGCCGGGCACGGCGTGCCCACGCTGTGCCACGACGTCGACGGCCTGCGGGACTCCGTGCGGCACGGCGAGACCGGCTGGCTCGTGCCCGCCGGCGAAGACGTCGCCGAGGCGCTGCACCGCGTGCTCAAGGACCTGGTGGACCCGACCCACGCCGCCGACATCGCGCACCGTTGCCGTGCTTGGGCTTCCCGGTTCTCCTGGGACGACTCGGGCGAGCGCTTCACCGCGCTGGCCGCCGACCTGCTGTCCCGAGGGGACACCGGCGGCTGGCTCCCCGGAATGCCCGAGGCAACCGTGGCGACCTTCGCTCCCGGCACGACGCCCGTGCTGCGGTGGCCGGGTGCGCGCGTGGGCGACGGGTGGGCGCTGGTCGAGCAGTGCCGGCCCGCGGACCTGCTGGTGGCGCTGCGCGCCGCGGGCGCACGGGACGTCACCGTGCGCGCGGCGAGCGCGGCGGAACGGCTGCACGGGGTCGTGGTGGACCCCGTCGCCGGAACAAGACCTCGGCCGCCGCGTCGGCCGTGAACGTTGGAGGAGGACAGTTGCGTCGCTACGTCACCTTCGCCCTGCTGGGCCTGGGGGTGTTCGCCGTGGTCGCCGGCTTGATGCTGAGCGTGTACGCGTACCCGAAGCTCGCCAAGGCGCCACACGACATCGACACCATCTCGGTGGCCAAGGGCGACCGCATCACCGCGCTCGTGTACGTGCCGCAGGGCGACCGGGCCGTGCCCGAGATCCGGCGGGACCTCAGCCTCACCTCGACCCGGAAGGTCACCGGCGACCTCAAGGCGGAGGAGGTCGCCCGCGACGGCGACGTCACCGTGTGGGTCGAGGCGACCAAGCTGGTGTCCGACCGGGACGGTCTGACGGTGACCGCCGGCGTGCGGTCCCTGTGCCTGGACCGGCACAGCGGCGAGATGGTGACGCCGTGCGAGAACCAGTACTACGAGAAGGAGACCGGCAAGCGGGTCAAGGCCGACCGCGGTGAGGCGCAGCAACCGGGGCTGAGCTTCAAGTTCCCGTTCGGCACGGAGAAGAAGACCTACCGGTGGTACGACGGGACCGTCCGGCAGGCCCGGGACGCCCGGTACGTCGGCGAGGACACCGTCAAGGACCTGCCGGTGTACAAGTTCGTGCAGGAGATCCCGTCCACCAAGGTCGACGAGCGCGAGGTGCCCGGGTCGCTGGTCGGGCAGCCCGGCGTGCCCACGGTCAAGGCCGCGCTGCACTACGAGGTGGTCCGGACGTTCTGGGTCGAGCCGGTGACCGGCAAGGTGGTCGACGGCAGCGAGCAGGTCAAGCAGGAGCTGCGCCCGGCGACCGGTCCCGCGACCACGGTGTTCGAGGGCACGCTGAAGATGACCGACGAGACCGTGACGGCGAACGTCGGGGAATCCGAGGAGAACCTGGGCAAGCTGTTCGTCATCACGACGTTGCCGACCGTGCTGTACGTCGTGGGTGGTGTGCTGATCGCGGTGTCGTTGCTGTTGCTGGCGACCGACCGACCCGGACGGCACCTGCGCAACGGCGGCGGTGCGGCGACCCGCGTGCAGCAGCCCGTGGGGGTTTGATCGCCGAGGGGGGCGGTTGCCGCCCCCCTCAGGGGTTCTTGCGCAGCACGAGGACGGCGTTCCAGCTCGCGACTTCGCGCAGGCCCGGGACGTGCGCGACCCAGCTCGCCCAGGACGGGTGGTAGCGGGGGAACGCGCGGACCAGGGTGGCGTCGTCGCGCCGCCGGGCCCAGGCGAGGGCCGCGCCGAAGGAGAACGCGAACAGGCTGGTGCCGAAGCGGTTCTTGGGTTCCGCGCCGGTCTTCGCGGCGAACCGGCGGGCGGCGTAATGGCCGCCGAGGTAGTGCCACGGCGAGGTTTCGTGGCCGCCCCACGGCGAGAGCCACGGCGTGAAGGACAGGAACACCGTCCCGCCGGGCTTGGTCACGCGGACCATCTCGGACAGCATGTCGTGCGGCTGCGAGACGTGCTCCAGCACGTTGGACGAGTAGCAGACGTCCACCGAGCCCGTGCGCACCGGGAGGTTGGTCCCGCTGGCACGCACCATGTCCTGGCCCGGCGTGCCGCGCGCCGACAGCTCGCCCACGTCGGGGTCCAGCCCGACGTACCGGGCGCCCTTGGCGCGGAAGGCCGCCGAGAAGTAGCCAGGGCCGCCGCCGACGTCCAGGAGGACCTTGCCGGACAACGGCGTGAAGGACTCGACCTGGTTCGCCGAGTCCTCCGCGAGCGTGCGGTAGAACGTGTCCCGGTCGGTCTGCTCGTTGCGGAACGCGCGGAACAGCTTGACCGACCGGCTCAGCGTCGCGGTGTGCACGCCGGCGCTAGCGCTTGGTGGTGCCGTAGTCGACCACGCCACCCGCGCCGTTCGCGGCCGGGGCGTGGTCCAGGTCGATGCTCCGGTCGGGGTTCGCGACGCCGACCAGCGCCACGGTGCCGCCGGTCGCCAGGGCGATGCCCGCCAGGATCACGACGACTGCTGCGACGATCTTGCCCACGGGTCACTCCTCGCGTCGGTGGAACCACAATCTACCGGTCGGTAACCGTTGCCACAACAGGCATCCGGCCAGAAGTGCCAGCGCCGCAAGGTTTCCGGCGATTGTGGCGGTTGGGGCGGTGGTGGTGGCGGCGGTGATGTCGCCGGGTACGCGGTAGAGCGTCAGCCAGGGGCCGCGGAAGACCTCGGTCAGGTGGCTCGTGTCGGGCAGCTCGCCGGGGGTGCCGTGCTCGACGAGGACCCAGCCGATGCCCGTACGGCCCAGATCGTTGTCGCGCAGGGCTTCGCGGATGGCTGGTAGGCGGGTGTCCTCGCCGGGTACGGGGGTTCCGTCGACGTAGACCGTGTCGTCCACGACCGTTGTGCGCGGCAGGACGCGGGGTGCGGGGTCGAGTTGCGTGCGGTTGTCGTTCCACTCGAAGCGGCGGAACGCGCCCAGCGGTAGGGCGAGCACGTCACCGGGGCGCTGGTCGTCGGCCAGGAACTCGCGTACTTCCGCCCAGTCCGCCGGGTATTGGACGGTGTCGAGCCGTCCCCAGCCGGCCCAAGCCAAGTCCGGCATTGCGATGAGCGGCAACGCGGTGGCGACCGCTGGTACCAGTCGGTGGTACCCGCGTCGGCTCGCCGCTTCCACCGTGAGTGCGAAGCCGATGGCCAGCGGGAGCGCCCACCACGCAACCCACTTCTGCGCGTCCCGCAACAGGGCTGTGCCTGGGACGGTGCTGACCGCCCACTCCAGTGCGGTCTCCCCGAAAGGGAGGTGGGCGAGCAACGCGAACACCAGCCCCACCACGCCGAGGGGCACCAGGCCGGGTGTTTTCCGGATCAGAACCGGGAAGCTGAGCAGAGCTGCCGCTACCAGGGCGAGTGTCAGCACTGGTACGAGGGGGAGGGTGCGGCTCGCCGGTACGACATCGGCGTTCCAGAACCCGCCCGAGCTCAACACGGCTACCACTGCGCCGGCCCAGTTCTCGCCCTTGGCGGCGAACAGGTCCACGGCTTGCGGGGCTGAGAGGACTGAAGTCGAGCGGAGCAGGGAAGGCACCAGCCACGGCAGGTTGAGCACGAGGAGAGCGGGTGTTACCAGGTGCGCTTTTCGCCAACCGGACGCGGCCAGGGCGGTGCCTGCGGCGAGGAGTCCTCCGGTCGGGGTCAGCGCCGCCGGTGCCGCCCACAGGACCAGGCGCGCCAAGGAATTCCGCGTCCGGAGGTCCAATCCTGCGCTCGCGATCCACGGCAGGCACGCGTAGGCCAGCAGGTACGGCCAATGGCCCATGAACAGGCGTTCGGCGATGTAGGGCGTCCAGCCGTACGTGGTCGCCGCGACCAACCGTGTGGCGGTCGAGTCGGTGGGTACCAGCCGTCCCGCGCCGAGGGGGCCGAGCGTCAAAGCCGCTGCCAGCAGGAGTTTCTGCACCAGGTCGCCTGGCAGGACGGTCGTGAGCAGTGCCACCACGGCGTCGGCCGGTACCGAGCGCGGGGGTGTGGTGCCCATGCCCAGGCTGTCCGGGAGAAGGCTGTGGTGGGGGGCGAACACCATGTCGTAGGACAGCACGAAACCTCGTCCCAGCAAGGGGAACAGGACGAGAAGGGCGAGCGCCGCGGACCAGACGGGGAGGATCAGTCGCTGTGTCAAGGGTTGGAGGATCGGTCGCTGTGTCAAGGGTTGGAGGATCGGTCGCTGTGTCAAGGGTTCTCACCGGCCCTGGGCGCGGTTACAGTGCAGGTCTTACCGTTCGCTGACCCCGGAGGTCCGCCGTGGCCGTCAGCTCGACCCGGCAGCCCGTGCGGGGCCAGGCCCTCGCCGTCACCGCCGGAGTGATGGTCGCCAACGCCTCGGGGTACGTGCTGACCGTGGTGGCGGCCCGGGTCCTGAACCCGGCCGCGTTCGGTGAACTCGGTGCGTTGCTGGCGGTGCTGCTGGTGGGTGCGGTTCCGGCGATGGGCTTGCAGACCCACGTGGCGCTCAAGGTCGCCGCCGATCCGGATCGCTTGCGGCGTCCGGTGGTGGGTTTGGGGCTGGCTGTTGCGGGCGCGGTGACGGCGGTGGCTGGTGTGGCGGTGCCGATCGCTGTGCCGTTGCTGCGGGTGCCCGATGTCGGTGCGGTCGTGTGGCTCGCTCTTTGTGTCGGACCGCTGACGTTGAACGGCTTGTGGCACGGCCTGCTCCAGGGGGATCGGCGGTATGCGCTGTTCGGGGCGCTGGTCGCTCTGGAAGCCGTGGGCCGGGTGGGTGGTGCGCTGATCGCGCTGGCGTGGACCGGGACCACGGCCGGCACTCTGGCGGGTGCGGCGCTGGGGACGGCGTTGTCCACGACGGTCGGATGGTTGGCGTGTGGGCGGCCGGGGCCCGGACGGTTCGTGGCGGCCGACGTGCGGGAGGTGCTGCACGCGGGGCAGGCCTTGCTCGCCGTGGTGGTGTTGGTGAACCTGGACTTGTTGCTGGCTCGACATGTGCTGCCGGCGGCTGCGTCCGGTGAGTACGCGGTGGGCGCGGTGCTGACCAAGATCGCTTACTGGCTGCCGCACGCGGTCGCGGTGACGTTGCTGCCCAGGTTGGCCCGGGAGGAGGGGAGCGGTCGAGCGCTCGGGACCGCGTTGGCGGTGTGCGCCGGGTTGGACAGCGTGGTGGTGCTGGGGGCGGCGTTGTTCGGCTCGACCGCGACTCGGTTGATCGGCGGTCCGTCTTATGTGGACAGTGTGTTGCCGTTGTGGGCGTTTGCCGTGGCCGGGACGTTGTTGGCGTTGGCGCAGATGTTGTTGTATGCGCGGATTGCCGGGCGGGATCGGAAGGCCACCTTGCTGGTGTGGCTGGCGGTGGTTGTGGAGGTTGGATTGGTCATGCTGTGGCTCAACGACTCGCCCGGTCAGACGGTCGCTGCGGCTGTGGTAGCTACAGCTCTTCTCGTGGGTTCCGGCTTCGTGGTGGAGGCTCGTTCTCGCTTTCGCTCTTAGCGCTTCGCTTTTCGGGATGCGCTGCGCGCTCTCAAGAAGACGCGCTGGCGCGCTCTCAAGAGGAAAAGCGGGCCTGGAGGCCCCCGGGGTCGGAAGGACGTCGTGCTTTCCCCGCACGGCCTGCCGGAGGCAACCACGTTCCGCCCGTTTTCGCAACCGGTGAAGCGTGGTTGCAAAAACGGGCGGAACGTGGTTGGGCTTCGCCCAGGCCGTACGGGGAAAGCACGAGGCCCTTCCTGTGGGCTCACCAGCCCTTCGCTTTGCGCCTTCGGCGCGGGAGGACTCCGCGCGGCGGTGAGCGGGCTTGCCGGGGTCAGGAGGCATTGTCGAACCAGCGGATGCGGGCCGAGACCACGGCGGCCAGGGCTACTAGTACTGCTGCTTGTGCTGTTGTCCCGTATGCCCACTCCTGGCCGTGTCCCAGTGCGCGGCCGGTGACGCTGACTGCCGTCGCTACCAGCATTCCGCCGAAGGCGAGGGCCATTGACACCGCTCTTCGGTAGTTCGGCACCAGGCTCCGCAAGAACAGGCACGACAGCAGCGCCACCACGCCGGCCATGCCGCCCAGCAGTGCCACGAGCCCGACCAGTGCCCACGGGACCCATCGGTCACCACCCGGGCTGACCTCGAACCTCGGCCTCCGTCCCGGGATGAAGGCCAACAGCACCAGCACGACCACCGCTGCGGCTCCGATCAGCAGCCGCGTTCGGTAGGAGCTGTCCGGGCCGAAATCCAGGGTGACTGTCACCGGCGTGCCCGTTTCGGGGAGTAGCCAGGCCTGTTGCCAGCCGTCTACTCGGGTTCGTTCCAGAGGCTTGCCGTTGATCGTCGCCACCCAGCCGTCGTTTGCGTTCTCCGGGACGGCCAGGACGGCGGACGGGCCGGCGTCCACCTGGAGTGTGCGCTGGGCGGCCGACCATTGCGCCACCTCGATCTCGCGGTGTCTGGCCTGGGTGGTGGGGGTGTTGGAGGGTTTCAGCCACACGTCCTGCACTACGAAGTCCGCTGAACGGCCGGCCCGCAGCTCGTGGTCGCCGATGTTCAGGGGCAAGCCCTCGGCTAGGTCGGGGCACGTGGTCAGGCGTAGGGGGCGGTGTTCGACCAGGTCCTTCACGGTTCCCCGGACGGACGTGTCGTACTTGACGCCGTCGACGTGCAGGGGAGGTCCCTGGCCGCATTCCGCGACGACCGGGGTGTCCGGCGTGGTCGCGGGGAGGTCGATGCCTTCCAGGTCCAGTTCTGTGATGCCGGGTGGGCCGTCGAAATTCTCTCGGCGTACCACCGCGATCTCCAGGGCGTCGGTGGTGGCGGTGAACTCGACCGCGCCGCCGTCCGCTACCGGGCGGCGGACGGTGCCGGTGGGAGTGGTGATGTCCACTTCGGAGGGTGCGCTGGCGCCGGACGCCGAGTCGAGGGTGATTTTGAGGCCGTGCAGCTCCTGCGGGTGGGTGAAGGTGAAGCGCAGGGTGGGGCGCTCGTCGGTGTGGTCGGCGATCCACGTTGTGGTGGGGTCGCCGTCCACTGCCGCGCTGGGGGCGGCGGCGGGGTCGCCGGCCAGTTGGGTTGATCCGGTGAGCTGGGTGCCGGGCAGGTGCAGGGGTGGGGTGGCGCCGCCGGCGGGGAGGACGGTGCCCTCGACGGTGTAGGTGGTCTTGGTGTTGGTGCGGAACAAGCGGTGCAGGCCGGAGGGTTCTTCGCCGAAACGGGTCAGGCCGGCGTCGCAGCGGACGACCTCGGTCACGCGCAGGCAGGCGAACCTGGGTTGGGCGCCGCGGGTGAAGGCGAAACCGGTTCGCTGGGTGGCGGTCGGGGTGACGTCCGAGGGCACGCGCAGTGCGCGTTCGGGGTCCACGCCGGGGATGGACAGTTCCGCGATGCCGGCGTTGCCGCTGGTCCGGCCGGCCGCCAGGGACAGGACCGTCACGCGGACCCGTCCGGTCAGGCCGGTGGCCACCGGGAAGCGCTGCTCGGCCGAGCCCCGGGCCACCTCGTGCTCGGTCTCTCCGGCGTCGGTGGTGATCCGGATGCGGGTCACGGGCCAACCCACGCGGCGGTCGTCCACCATGCGCAAGCCGACCTCGGTCACCACGCGTGGCGTGTCGAGGGCGACTTCCAGCCATTGGCCGACCGCACCCTCCACTGTGGACGACTGCCAGGCGGTGTACGGGTCGCCGTCCACGGCCGCGAACGGCATGGAGGACTGGTCGGAGCCGCGCACGGAGTCGGCGAACCCTGCCGACGTGGACGCCGTGATGCCCCGGATGCCCCGGTGCACCGCGACCGTCCGGTGCGCCAAGCCGTCGAACGGCAGCACGTCCAGCGCGGGGCGGACCTGGCGGGGCTGGTCGTCGACGGTGAGCGTCTGACCCAGGTTGTCGCGCATCCGGCCCACGTTGCGCTCGCGGTTGCGCAGGCCGTCGGTGACCAGCCAGTCCGCGGCACCCGGTGCGCCGCCGTCGCCGGCGAGGACGGTCGGTCGGTCGGCGGTGAGCAGGCCGGAGTCCAGGAGGGGCAAGAGGGATTCGGGGCCGCCGCTCACCGTGGCCACGTCCGGTGCCGCCACGGCGACCGCTCGGGGCACGTTCCGTTCGACCTCGTAGACCTCCAGCGCGGGGAGCGCGGGCAGGGTGCCGTCCACCTTGGCCGGCGACGGCTCGGCCTTGCCGAAGCCGGCCACCCGCTTGATCCCGGGTGACCGCTCCAGCGCGGTCCGCAGCACGGCGATCGGCGGAACGTCGGTTCCGGTGCGGGAGACGTCGTTGCGGAGGAGGAGGTAACGGTGTCCTGAGCGGGCCAGGAAGTCGGCCAGACCGGGGGAGCCGCGACCGTTCGCGAGCGCGTCTTCCACGGCGTCCATGAGGCGGGTGTTGCCCTCCGAACCCAGGGGGATCTGGCTGCGCAGCGCCCACGGTGATCGGGCGAGGGCCTGCACCGGCTCGTCGATCGGTCGGCCCCAGGTGTACTCGGCGAACCCCGTGCCGGGCACGATCAGGGCGCGTGAGTCGGGGTCGGCGTGCTCCAGCCACGCGGCGGCCTCCCGCCAGTGGTCCGGGATCTCGTCCCAGCCCGGTCCGGGCCGCAAGGTCAGGAGCCAGGCCGGGGCGGCGGCGATCAGCACCACCAGGGCGCCGGCGACGACCCGGGCCTGCCTCGCCCCGGTCGGTGACAGCACGCGCCGGAGCAGGGGCAGTCGGCCGGTGAGCGCGTGGGCGAGGGCCAAGGTCAGCGGCAGGCGCAGGCCGGGTTCGAGCTTGTGCACGTTGCGCAGCGGCGCGAGCGGGCCGTCCAGCAAGGCGCGGACGGTCTCGG
The DNA here is from genome assembly GCF_003634995.1 of Saccharothrix variisporea. Lineage (GTDB taxonomy): Bacteria > Actinomycetota > Actinomycetes > Mycobacteriales > Pseudonocardiaceae > Actinosynnema > Actinosynnema variisporeum. The sequence continues at coordinate 6,498,051 of NZ_RBXR01000001.1, forward strand.
ACAACGGGCTGTCCAGCGCGCCGACGTACCCGATGGTCAGGAGCGTGGCACCGGTGACCGCGCCCAGGGTGAGGAACAGCCGTTCGGGCAGGCTCGTGCGGGCCAGGCCGGCCAGCGCGACGGCCGCGAGCACGCCCGTGGCGGCCATCAGGAGCGGGTTGTCCACCAGCAGGAACCCGGCCGGCCACCACGGCGTGCCCTGCACGACGTACGCCACCCACTGGTTCGTACCGCGCAGCACCTGGAACAGCGACGTCGGCGAGGTGGTGTTGGTGGCGGACTCGACGTAGTCCACGAACGGCAGGCTGTACTGGCCCAGCAGCACCAGCGGCAGGAACCACCACAACACCGCCGCACCCACGGCGGCCGTCCACCACAGGACGAGCCGCACGTGCGGCCACGACCACCTGCGGGTCAGCAGCCACAACCCGGGCAGCACCAACGCCATCACGACGACCGCGCCGTTGATGCCGCCCATGCCCAGCACCGCCAACCCGGACAGCCCCGCTGCCCTCCTGGGGCCCAGTCGGTCGGCTTTGACCAGCGGCAACAGCACCCACGGCAGCATCACCGCCGCCAGCACCTCGGCCGTCAGCGGACCGACCTCGGTCAACATCCGCGGGGCGAGGGCGTACGCGAGCGCGCCGACGTGCCGGGCGGGCTCGCTGCCGACGCCCATCGCCCGCGCCAGCAGCAGCGCGCCCCCGTACGCCAGGCACAGCAGCAGCGCGCACCACAGGCGCTGGGTCACCCACGGCGGCAGCCCGGCGAGGTCGCCGAGCAGGAAGAACGGCCCCATCGGGAACAGGTAGCCGTACGCCTGGTTCTGCAGCTCGCCGCCGCTGGCCATCGGGTTCCACAGGTGCAGCGCGCGCCCGAGGAACGCCGCCGGGTCCACGACCAGGTCCAGCTTGGTGTCGAACGTGGTGCGCCCCGGGAGTTGCAGGAACGACAGGACCGTCAGGCCTGCGAGCACCCAGGGTGTGGTTCTGGTGCGGATGTCAGCGCCCCCCGCCGAGCTTGCGGATCACGTACCGGGTGGACTCCCAGTGCGTCGCGGGTTCCGGCGCGGTGGCGCTGTCCACGACCTCGCCGCCGTGCGCGGCCACCACTGCCCGCACCCTCGCCTCGGGCAGTGCCGTCATGCGCATCGGCGCGGGGTAGTCGAGCAGGACCCGTTGCGCGAACCGGACCACCGGGTTCGGCGCGATCCGCCACCCGATGCCCTTGAGCGTCCACAGTGGACGGGTCGTGCACTGGACCAGCGCCACCGCGCCCGGCCGCAGCACCCGCACGAACTCGGCCAGGTACTCGGTGCCCACCCGCCTCGGCAGGTGCTGGAGCACCAGCTCCGAGAACACCAGGTCGAAGCTGCCGCTGGGGAAGACGTGCAGGTCGGGCGACTCGTTGAGGACGAACCGGCACCGCCCGCCGCTGCGGTCCAGCGCCCGTGCGGTCTCCAGCATCGGCACCGACACGTCCACGCCGACGACCTCCTCGGCGTGCTCGGCCAGCGCCTGCGACAACCGCCCCGCCCCGCACCCGAAGTCCAGCACCCGCCCCCACCGCGTCGGCAGCCCCAACCGGGTCAGCCACGCCCGCGCCCGCGCCACGTCCCGGCGGCCCTCGGCGAGGAACTCGTCGACGTCCCACCGACCGCCGCGCTTGTCCGGCGCCACGCTCACCGCCCACAGCGGGTCCTGCGCGCCGAGCGTGGTCCAGTCCTGACGAACCTGGTCGAAGTCCACCCGATCTCTCCCGGATGTGGGCGCTGGTGAGGGGGAACATAGCCACCGGACCGTTGGCCCCGGCGACAGAACACGTTGTGCGCGCGGACAAGGGGCATCGGCCGGACCTGGGTTAACGTGCGGTGACGTCTGGCGGCGTTTCCCCGGCCGGTGGCGTGTGGTCGACGGGAGTGGACATGGGTGGCGCTCGGCGTGCTCCCGCCGTGGTCTTCGGCGTGCTCCTCGTGCTCGCGGTGGCGGCGTGGGTCGGCGTGCCCCACCTGCGCTTCGGCGCGGACGACTGCACCGAGGTCACCACCCTCTCGGTCGCCGCCGCCCCCGAAGTCGCGCCCGCGGTGGACCAGGCCGCCCGACGCCTGCCCTGCGCCCGGATCACCGTGACCGCCCGCGATCCCGCGTTGGTGGCCGAGAACCTGACCGGCGTGGACGTCTGGATCCCGTCCTCCACCACCTGGCTGCGCCGCGCCCAAGCGGGGAAGAGCTGGGACCTGCCCGTGCACGGCACGTCCGTGGCCATGTCCCCGGTCGTCCTCGGCATCACCGAGGACGCCGCCGCCGACCTGCCGTCCCCGCCCACCTGGTCCGACGCCCTGGACACCCTCCGCGTCGGCCTCCCCGACCCGGCCCGCGACCCGGTGGGCCTGTCCACGGTCCTGGCCGCCCGCCACCTGGCCCCCACCAGCGCGGCCCTCACGGCGACCCTGCGCAGGCTCGCCACCACCGCGGGCACCACCGACACCCCGGCCGTCGCCCTGTCCGAACAGGCCCTCCTCGAGCACAACCGCGACGGCAAGCGCCTGGTCCCGCTCTACCCGGATCCGCCGGTGCCCGCGCTGGACTACCCCTTCACCGTCCTCCCCAACGCGCACCACCGGGCCACCGCCCAACAGCTCCTGTCCGCCCTGCTGGAGACACCCCCGCCGCCCGACCTCCGCTCCCCGGACGGCCACGCCGGCTGGACCCCGACCGTCGTCGAGCCGGTGCCGGTCCCCGAGCCGGACGCCGTGGACGAGGTCCTCAACCAGTGGGCGGTCATCAACCTCAGCGGCCGGCTGCACATCCTGCTGGACGTCTCGGGCTCGATGGGCCAACCCGTCCCCGGCACGGACCGGAACCGCATGGCCGTCACGGTGGCCGCGACCGAGGCCGGCTTCGGCATCGTCAAGTCCACCACGAAGGTCGGCGTGTGGCTCTTCTCCACCAACCTCGACGGCGACCGCGACTACCGGGAGCTCCTGCCGGTGAAGACGGTCGCCGAACACCTGGCCACGGGCTCACCGGCCAAGCTCCGCGGGGTGCGGGCCATCGAGGGCGGCGCGACCGGCCTGTACGACAGCGTCCTGGCGAGCTACCGGTCGGCCCGCGAGAACTGGGAGTCGGGCCGGCTGAACGTGGTCGTGGTGATGACCGACGGCCGGAACGAGGACCGGGCCGGCATCACCCGCGAGACCCTCCTGGAGGAACTCGCCGCGCTCCAAGACCCGAGACGCCCCCTGCCGGTGGTGGCCCTGGGCATCGGCGAGGACGCGGACGTGGAGGAGCTGACGGCCATCGCCACGGCGACCGGCGGCCGAGCCTTCACCACCCCGGACCCGGCCGCCATCACCTCGATCTTCCACGCGGCGCTCAGCGGAATGCTCTGCCAGCCTCCGCAGTGCAAGCCCTAGCTGTACTGCCCCGTGAGGTTGGGGACGCGGCCGGCGGGTGGTAGGCCCTTGAGCGCGGTGTGGCTGTGGTGGTGATTGTAGGTGTGCGGCCACTGGGGCAGTGCCTCTCGGCGTTCGCTTTCGGATTGGTAGGGGCGGGCGTAGGCCCATTCGTCGAGCAGGGTGCGGTTGAAGCGCTCCACTTTGCCGTTGGTCTGCGGTCGATACGGGCGGGTGCGTTTGTGCGTGATGCCCGCGGCGGTGAGGGCGTCGCGCCAGAGTCGTGATCGGTAGCAGGACCCGTTGTCGGTGTGCACCCGCTTGACGGTGATCCCGTTGGCGTGGAAGTAGGTCTGGGCTCTGGCCCGGAACGCGGTGGCGGTTTCCTTGGTCTCGTCGGGCAGGATCTCGACGTAGGCGAGCCTGCTGTGATCGTCCACGGCGTTGTGCAGGTAGCTGTAGCCGATCCTGGGTTGGCCGCCGCGTCGGACCGGGCCGGCGGTGCGCTGTTTGTTGTGGTTGCCCGCTGCCCGGCCGTGGACCTTGTGGCCGCCGCCGTCGGGGATGTTGCCCGACTTCTTGATGTCGACGTGCACCAGGTCGCCGGCCGCGTCGCGTTCGTAGCGGCGCACCGGCTGTCCGGTGGCACGGTCCAGATGCACGAGCCGGGCCAGTCGGACCTTGACGATCCGCCGCTCGGTGCGGGTCGGAGTGCGGCCGGGGCTGGTGCGCGGGCGGGAGGACCGGTCGGTCATGCCCGCCGCACCCTCGGCGCGGTAGCGGCCGGCCCACCGGGAGGCGGTGCCCACCGACACCTGGAAGCGTTGCGCGGCCTGGCGCAGCGGCCAGCCGTCGTCGATGACACACCGGGCCATCCGCAGCCTGCCCAGCTCGGTCAGCGGTGCGTTAGCGTGAGGAATTGAGGGCCTCCGGGGTCGTCGGTGCAGATGTCGCAATCCACACCGAACCCGGAGGCCCTCCCTCATTCCAAGATCATCCGATCACGTGTTGCCCTGTTCACAACCTCTCCGGGCAGCACACCTAGACGAGCCTCGGCAACCGTCGCTCGACCTTGGTCGCGTGGTCGCCGAACACGAACGGCGACGGCTCGCACTCCGCGATGAAGTCCCCCGGGAACCCGACCCGGAAGTCCGAAGCCGCCTCCAACCGCGCGACCGCCTCCGCCGGCAGTTCGACCTCCAGCGCGCCCAGGTTGTCCGCCAGTTGCGCGGCCTTGCTGACCCCCACCAACGGCAGCACCACCGGCGACTTGGCCCGCGTCCACGCCAACGCCACCTGGGCCGCCGTCACCCCCAACTCCGCGGCCACCGAGCGCACCGCCTCCACCACCGGTGCCTCCGCCGCCGAAGGCACGGCCCGTGACCCGCCGACCAGCTTGCCCGCCGCCAACGGTGCCCAGGCGGTCACGCTCAACCCGAAAGCCTCCGCCATCGGCAGCAGTTCGCGCTCGACGTCCCGGTTGAGCAGGTTGTACGGCACCTGCAAGCCGGCGAACGGCGTCCAGCCCCGCCACTGCGCCAGGGTGTTCGCGTGGGCGACGACCCATGCCGGCGCGTCCGAGACGCCCACATAAAGAACCTTGCCTGCTCTTACGGCATCGTCCAACGCGCGCATGGTCTCTTCGACCGGGGTGTGCCGGTCCCAGATGTGCACCCAGAAGATGTCCACGTGGTCGGTCCGCAGCCGGCGCAGGCTGCGTTCCAGGGACAGGCGCAGGTTCTTCCGGTGGTTGCCGGCGGCGTTGGGGTCGGTGGTGTCGCGGGACAGGGTGTACTTCGTGGCCAGGACGAAGCGGTCGCGGTCGGTCAGGACCTCGCCGAGGAGGCTCTCGCTGTCGCCGTAGGCAGAGGCGGTGTCCAGGACGTTGCCGCCGGCGTCCGCGTACGCGCCCACGATCCGCCGTGCCTCCTCGCGGTCCTGGAACACCATCGTGCCCAGCAGCAGCTCGGAGACGCGCAGGCCGGTCTGGCCGAAGAGTCGGTACTTCATGCGCCCCACCCTCCCCGACCTCCGCTGCCCGAGGGAGACCGTGGGAGGGACCCCTAGACTCGCCGGCGTGGCCGACAACGCGCTGGGCAGGTTCCTGCGTGCCCGGCGCGAGACGACCAGTCCCGACCGGTTCGGGCTGCCGGTCGGGCGGCGCCGGACACCGGGGCTGCGCCGTGCCGAGGTGGCGGACCTCGCGGGGATCAGCGTCGAGTACCTGATCCGGTTGGAGCGGGGCAGTGACCGGCAGCCGTCGGCGTCGGTGATCGCCTCCCTCGCGGACGTCTTCGGCTTGGCGCCCGAGGAGCGCGTCCACCTGCACCGGCTGGTCAAGGCCGGCACCACCTGCACCCACACCCCCGAGCCGTTGCGGCCGACCGTCCAGGCCCTGCTCGACCGGCTGGACCACGCGTACGTGGTGAACCCGGCCGGTGACCTCCTCGCCCACAGCGAGGGCTTCCGCGCACTGGCCGCACCGACCGGCCTGCTCGACGCGTCCAACACCGCCCGCTTCACGTTCACCGACCCCCGCGCGCGAGTGCTCCACCCGGACTGGGACGCGATCGCCGACACCCGGGCGGCGGGGCTGCGGGCGGCGGCGGACCTGGGGGACCGCATCGCCGCTCAGCTCGTCGACGAGTTGACGATCGTCGCCGGGCACGAGTTCACCAGTCGGGCCGGGGCCGCGCTGCCCCGGTGGACGGGCGTCGAGCGGTGGGCGCACCCGGCGGTCGGGGAGCTGCGGTTGGCGTTCGAAGGGCTCGTGCTCCCGGGCGGTGACGAGCACCGGCTGGTGGTCCTGCTCCCGGACGACGACGTGACCGCCAAGGCCCTCCTCACTCTTGAGGGGGAGGGCGAAGACCGCTCCCGCGGGTGATCAAACGGGCCGGCCATCCCCGCAGGATCTTCCCCATGAACGCCTACCTCGCCACACCGCTGCTGGTCCTGGCCTACGGGATCGCCCGCATCATCGACGGCTTCGACGGGGAACGCGGCCCCGGCCCCGCGTGGACGATCGGCCACCTGTTCTTCGTCGGCGCGCTCGTCCTGTTCATCCGGATCTTCTGGGACATGGCGTCGATGCTCGGTCCCCGCGCGCGGATCCTCGCCGTGATCGGCACGGTGGGCGCGGTCGGGTTCATCGGGCAGTTCGCCATCGACATCGTCGCCGGGTTCCTCGCCGCGGACCACGCCGATCTCTCCGCGATCGGCAAGCAGGTCCGCGCTGTCCCAGGCGTGATGCTGTTCTGCTACGACCTCGCGCCGTACATCTTCGGCGTCGGCCAGCTCGGGCTCGTCGTGGCGTTGGCGTTGCGCAGGGAGGTCAAGGTGTGGACGCCGGTGCTGGTGGTGGCCGACCTGGTGATGCCGATCGTGGACAAGGACCTGATCCCGGTCGGGGCGGTGCTGTTGTTCGTCTCGTTCGTGCCGCTGGCGCGCAAGAAGCAGCGCGCCGCGGTGCTTGTGTGAGGATGACGGGCGTGCTGATCCGCTGGGGCCTTCCCGTGCTGGTCGCGGCGGCCCAGCTGGGGCCCTTCGCGATCCGGCAAGGCCCGTTCGACCTGCTCGCTTACGTCGTCGTGCTGGCGTCGGCGCTGCCGCTGTGCTGGCGGCACCGGTTCCCCGTGCCGGTGCTGGTGGCCACGCTCCTCGCCGCCGCGAGCTACGACCACGCGGGCGAGGCACCCGACCAGCCCGTCTGGTACGGGCCGTTGCTCGCGATGCACGCCGTGGCCGCGCACTCCTCGCCGAAGGCCCGGTTCACGGCGTTGGCGCTGTCCTTCGGCGGGACGCTCGTCGCGGTCGGGCCGGTGACCGCCCTGCGCACGATCGCGCTGCTGACCGCCGCCTACGCGTTGGGCCGGCTGCACGCGGCGGCCGAGGAGCGTGCGGTGCGCCTGGAACGGGAGCGGGAACTGGAAGCCGAACGCGCGGCCGAGCGGGAACGCGCCCGCATCGCCCGGGACATGCACGACATCCTCTCCCACGCGGTCAGCGTCATGGTGGTGCAGGCCGAGGCGGGACCGGTGGTGCTGCGCGCCGACCCGGCCCGCGCGGAGGCCGCGTTCGACGCGATCGCCTCGGCGGGGCGGGACGCGATGGCCCAGCTGCGCCGCATCCTGACCGTGCTGGACGACGAGGGCGGTCCGCGAGGGCCGCAGCCGACCTTGGACGACGTGCCCGGACTGGCCGAGCAGGTGCGGCGAGCCGGGGTTGAGGTGGACTTCACGACGACGGGGTCGCCGGTGCCGCTGCGCCCGGACGTGGCGGTCGCCGCCTACCGGATCACGCAGGAGGCGCTGACCAACGTCGTGCGGCACGCGGGGGCGGCGCGGGCGTGGGTGCGGTTGGACTGGGCGGAGGACGGGTTGGTGATCAACGTGGAGGACGACGGGCGCGGCGCTTCGACGGCGGGTGGTCGAGGAGCGGTGGGTGGTCGGGGTGCGCCGGGCGACCGGGGCGTGGCGGGTGGTCGCGGGGTGATCGGCATGCGCGAGCGGGCGGCGGCGTGCGGCGGGACGGTGGAGGTCGGGCCCCGGGTGGACGCGCCGGGGTTCCGCGTGTCGGTGCGGTTGCCGGCATGACCATCCGGGTGGTGGTCGCCGACGACCAGGAGCTGGTGCGCGCCGGGTTCGCCATGATCCTCGACGCCCAGCCGGACATCGAGGTCGTCGCCGAGGTCGGGGACGGGGCGGCGGCGGTCGAGGCGGTGCGGGCGCTGCGGCCGGACGTGGTGCTGCTGGACATCCGGATGCCCGGCGTGGACGGCATCGAGGCCGCGCGGCGGGTCGGCGGCGAGGCGAAGGTGTTGATGCTGACCACGTTCGACGTGGACGAGTACGTGTTCGAGGCGTTGAAGGCGGGGGCGAGCGGGTTCCTGCTCAAGGACGTGCGGCGGGACGACCTGGTGCACGCGGTCCGCGTCGTCGCCGCCGGCGAGGCACTGCTCGCTCCCTCGGTGACCCGCAAGCTGATCGCCCGCTTCACCTCGCCCGCGACCCCGCTCGCGCCGGCGGTCCGGCTGCCCGCGCTGACCACGCGCGAGCAGGAGACGCTGGTGCTCATCGCGCGCGGCCTGACCAACGCCGAGATCGCCGAGGCGATGGTCGTCACCGAGCACACGGTCAAGACGCACGTCAGCAACGTGCTGGCCAAGCTCGGGCTGCGCGACCGGGTGCAGGCGGTGATCGCGGCCTACGAGTCGGGCCTGGCGGTGCCGGGGGCCGGCTCCTCCTGACCTCCGGGGTCCAGCTCGTCCCGACGCCGCCCGGGTTCAGTTCTTCGCCCTGACCGCGGCGGTGATGCGGCGCTCGGCGTCGTCGAGGTAGCGCAGCAGCTCGCGGCGGGCGGCGTCGGCGTCGCCGGCCACTACCAGTTCGGCGATCCGCCGGTTCCACGCCAGGTACGGCTCGTGCAGCGGCTGGGGGTCGTCGGCGAGCAGGAACGCCAGCCGCAGCTCGGCGAACAGCTGCGTGAACATCCGGTCCAGCCGCCGGCTGCGGCACGGCTCGACCAGCGCCCGGTGCAGGTCGAGGTTCGCGGTGCCCACACCGCGCCAGTCCCCGGCCCGCGCGGCGGCGTCGGCGGTGTCGGCGATCTCCAGCAGCCGGGCGGCGGCGGCCGGGTCGGCGACCAGGGCGTCCAGGCCGAGGGGTTCGAGGAGCTTGCGGGTGCGGAAGACGTCCTCGACGTCCTCGGCGGTGACGACCCGGACGAACACGCCCCGGTAGGGCTCGCGGACGATCAGCTCGTCGTGCAGGAGGACCCGGAACGCCTCGCGGATGGTGTTGCGGGAGATGCCCAGGGCGGTGGCGAGCTGCTCCTCGCGGAGCTGGCGACCGGGTTCGAGCAGCCCGTCGGTGATCCGCTTGCGCAGCACGGCGGCCACCTGGTCGGCGGTGTTGAGGCGGTGCGGCGGCACCTGGTCCGCGGCTTCGCCACCCGACGCCGTCATCGGCTCTCTCCGTTCCACGCGGTCGGCGAACACCCTGGTCCCGGGCTCGACGGCGGCCACTATAGCCGCGAGCTCACGCCCGGACGGCGTACGAGCCCAGCGACGGCTCCAGGGCGCCGAAGGCGGTGTCCACGTGGGTGGCGAGGGCGGCGGCGATCTTGTCGTTCGGTTCGCCCGCCACCGTTCGGCGCAGGGTCTCGTCGAACAGCAGCCGGTGGACGCTGCCGAGCAGGGCGGCGGCGACTCGGGCGCGCAGGTCGTCCGGGCGGGCGCCGGTCTCGATCGCCAGGGTCTCGGCCAGAGCGGCCTCGCGGTCGTCGTGGAACTCGCGCAGCCGGGAGACCAGGGCCGGGCTGTCGGCGATCATCCGGGCGAACTCCGGGCCGGAGAAGCCGATCACCGGGTCCTGCCGGGCGACGGCCTCCGCGTACGCGCGGTGCAGCGCGGCCAGGGCGGATTCGCCGGGTGCGCGCTCGCGGACGGTCCGGGCGAGCATGCCGACGAACACCTCGCCCAGGTCGAGGGCCAGGTCCTCCTTGCGCGGGAAGTAGTTGGTGACGGTCATCTTGGCGACCTCGGCGGCCTCGGCGACGTCGGCGATCGTCACCTTGTCGAACCCGCGCTCCAGGAACAGGCGGGTGGCCTGGTGGGAGATGTTCTCCCTAGTCTGCTGCTTCTTGCGGGCGCGAAGGCCCGGCGGCGACGACGTCATGCGAGCACTATACATAGGTCGGGGCCAAACTTGTGCTTGACATGTTCTTAGGTCCGACCTAAGTTTTGAGCGAGACGTCAGACGGAAGGGGTCGTGTGAGGGACTTCCTGGGCCAGATCGGCCGCACGCCGTTGTTGACCGCCGAGCAGGAGGTGGCGCTGGGTGAACGCATCGAGGCCGGTGTGCTCGCGCGGGAACGGCTCGACCGGGCGGAGCAGGGGTGCGGGACCGAAGGGCTCACCGCGGCCGAGCGGGCCGACCTGGAGCGGCTCGTCCGGGACGGCCGGCGGGCCAAGGACCACATGGTTCGGGCGAACCTGCGGCTGGTCGTGTCGATCGCCCGCCGGTACGCCACGAGCGAAGGCATGCCGCTGGCGGACCTGGTGCAGGAGGGGACGATCGGCATGATGCACGCTGTGGACAAATTCGACCACCGGCGCGGCCTGAAGTTCTCCACGTACGCCACGTGGTGGATCAAGCAGGCCGTGAGCCGTGCGCACGCGGACCAGAGCCGCACCATCCGGCTGCCCACGCACATGGCGGACGTCCTCTACCGCGTGAAGAAGGCGCAGGCCGACCGCCCGCGCACGCCCGAAGAGCTGGCCGAGGAGGTGGGGGTGCCCGTGGACAAGGTCGTGCTGGCCCTGCGGTACGCCCGGGACCCGGTGTCCCTGCACGTCCGGCTGGGTGACGACGGTGACGCGGAGCTGGGCGACCTGCTGCCGGACGACGCGCCCGACCCCGGCGAGGTGGTCGCGGAGGCGGCGGTGCGGCCGGCGTTGGACAAGGTGCTCGGGACGTTGACCGAGCGCGAGGCGGAGGTGATCTCGCTGCGGTACGGGTTGTCCGACGAGACTCCGCTGAGCCTGGACGAGATCGGCCGCCGGTACGGGTTGACCCGCGAGCGCATCCGCCAGATCGAGGCCAAGGGCATGGGCAAGCTCCGCCAGGGCACCCGAACCCGTGTCCTGGCCGAACTCATCGCGTGACCTGGCCGCACGACCCTGCTCCACACGACCCTGCACGCACGACCCCGCCCGCCCCTGCCTGACCCCGCCCGCCCCTGCCTGACCCTGCCCGACCCTGCCCGACCGACGACGGGGAGCACCCTGCATGACTCACCTGACGATCGAGGAGCACGCCGTGCCCGGTGGCGGTCCCTACGCCATCACCACCGGGCCGGACGGTGCGCTGTGGTACACGCTCGTCCACAGTGGACACATCGGCCGCCTGGAACCCGGTGGCGCGCCGGTGAACCACGCGCTCGACCCGGACTGCGGGCCGACCGTGATCACCGCCGGACCGGACGGCGCGTTGTGGTTCACCGAGTACAAGGCCCACCGCATCGGGCGGATCTCGGTGACCGGGGCGGTGACGGAGTTCCCGCTGGCCGAGTGCGGGCCGTTCGGCATCGCGGCCGGCCCGGACGGTGCCCTGTGGTTCACCGAGTCGACCGCGGACCGGATCGGCCGGATCTCCGTGGACGGGTCGGTGACGGAGTTCCCGCTACCGGTCTCCGGCGGCCTGCCGTCGGCGATCGCGGCCGGCCCGGACGGGGCGCTGTGGTTCACCCTCAACCAGGCCGACTCGGTCGGCCGCATCACCGTGACCGGCGAGGTGTCGATCCACCCGCTGCCCACCGACGGCGCCGGTCCGGTCGGCCTGGCGGCGGGCCCGGACGGGCGGCTGTGGTTCGTCGAGATCACCGCCGGCCGGGTGGGCCGGATCGACGTGGACGGCGTGGTGGAGGAGTTCCCGCTCCCCGACCCGCTCGGCCGGCCGCACGCCATCACGCCCGGCCCGGACGGCGCGCTGTGGTTCACGGAGTGGGGCGGCAACCGGGTCGGGCGGCTGGCACCGGACGGCACGGTGGCCCTGCACGACCTGCCCACCCCGCGCTCCGAACCGCACGGCATCACCCTCGGCCCGGACGGCGCGCTCTGGGTCGCCCTGGAGATCGGCGCCCTGGCCCGAATCACCCCCGCACCCTGACAGCGGCGGATGGGGTGGCGCCCGCCGCCGCCACCCCGCCCCTCACTGCTGCCTCTCCTGCCACCCCGCGCACGCCGGCGACAAGGTTCCCGCAAGGTGCGCTCGGCAGAGTTCCCCACGTCAGGCGCAACACCACGTACAAGGGGGAACAGTGCAGGTGAACGCGTTGAACAAGCTCGCACGACTGGCGGTCGCGCCGGTGGTGGCCGGAGCGTTGTTGTGGGGGTCGGTGGGGGTCGCGGCGGCCGAGGACAGCAGGCCGCTGGTCCAGATCGCCGCCGAGGAGGGGGTCGAGGACGCCCCGGACACCAGTGCCGAGGCCGCCGCCGCCGGGTACGGCGGCTCCATCACCCGGGCCGAGGTGCTCAAGCGGGCGAAGTACTGGTGGGACAAGAAGGTGCCCTACAACCAGAAGGGCTCCTACTGGGACATCAACCACGGCAAGAAGTACCGGACCGACTGCTCCGGCTTCGTCTCGATGGCCTGGAAGCTCACCAGCAGCCTCACCACCTACACGCTGCCGAACGTCTCCAAGCCCATCGCGTGGAACGCCCTCAAGCCCGGTGACATCGTCCTGAGCACCGGCCACGTCAAGCTGTTCGAGAAGTGGGCGAACGCCGACAAGACCGTGATGTGGATCTACGAGGAGGGCAGCACCGCGACCGACATGGACCACGAGAAGGTCTCCGTGTCGACGCTGAAGAACGGCGGCTACAAGCCCCGCGCGTACAAGAAGATCAAGTAACACCAAGGGGGAGCGGGCCGGTCGTCTGCTGAGCGGACGACCGGCCCGGTGCTGTCTGTGAAAAGTTCGCGGAAACTTCGTCCGTTCGAGCGGTGCCGGCCCCGAGTCGGTTGCCGCGCCCCTCCCGCGTCGCTATCCCTGGAGCCGGGGAGCCAGGGGAGGGGCTGTGGCGGAGTTCCGCCTGTTCGGCGAGGTCTCGTTCAGCGTCGGGGGGCGACGGGTGGACGTCGGGCCGCCGCGGCGGCAGTGCGTGCTCGCGGTGCTGCTGGTGGAGGTCAACCGGCTGGTGCCGGTCGACGTCCTGGCCGAGCGCGTCTGGTTCGACCAAGCACCGCGCAAGCCGCACGACGTGCTCTACAGCTACGTCTCGCGGCTGCGGCGGGTGCTGGCGGCCGACCCGGACACCGCGCTGGTGCGCCGGTCCGGCGGGTACGTCCTGGAGACCGACCCGCTGTCGGTCGACGTCCACCGCTTCCGGCACCTGGTCGCCGAGTCGGCGTTCGACGAGGCGCTGGAGCTGTGGCGGGGCACCCCGCTGGAGCGGCTCGACACGCCGTGGGCCGAGTCGGTGCGCGCGGCGCTGGAGGTGGAGCGGCTCGCCGCCGAGGTCGAGCGGACCGAGCAGCGGCTGGCCCGCAACCTGCCCACGCCGGACCTGCCCGCGCTGGCCGCCGCGCACCCGCTGGACGAGCGGATCGCCCGCCTGCACATGCGGGCCCTGTACCGCGCGGGCCGCCAGGCCGACGCGCTGGACCACTTCGAACGCGTCCGCCGCCGGCTGGCCGACGAGCTCGGCGCGGACCCGAGCCCGCCGCTGCGCCGCGCCCACGAGGAGATCCTGCGCGGCACCGCGGAGCCCGCCCGTCCGAGCGGCCGCAACGACCTGCCCGCCGACGCCGCCGACTTCACCGGCCGCGAGCACGAGACCAAGGCCCTGCTCGCCGCCGTCGAGGACGAGAAGCGCACCGTGGTCGCCGTCGACGGCATGGCGGGCGTGGGCAAGACGACCTTCGCCGTGCACGTCGCCCACCTGCTCGCCGACCGGTACCCGGACGCCTGCCTGTTCCTCGACCTGCACGCCCACACCGCCGGTCGGAGCCCCACCTCGACCGCGACCGCGCTGGAGGTGCTGCTGCGGGCGCTGGGCGTGCCCAAGCAGGACGTGCCCGACGGCGTGGACGAGCGGTCCGCGCTGCTGCGGGCCACGCTCGCCGGTCACCGCGTGCTGCTGGTGCTGGACAACGCCGAGAGCGCCGCGCAGGTCCGGCCGCTGCTGCCCGGCGCGGCCGGGTCGCTGGCGGTGGTGACCAGTCGAAGACGCCTGGTGGACCTGCCCGCGTGGACGCTGTCGCTGGAGGTGCTGCCGTTCCCGGACGCGCTGGCGCTGTTCGCCGGCGTCGTCGGCGACGGCCGGTCCGAGCGGCAGCCCGACGCCGCCGCCGAGGTGGTGCGGTTGTGCGAGAACCTGCCGCTGGCCATCCGGCTGGCCGCCGCCCGCCTGCGCAGTCGTCCACAGTGGACGGTCGAGCACCTGGCGGGCCGGTTGGGGGACGGTCGGCGGCGGTTGCGGGAGCTGGCCGTGGGCGAGATGGGGGTGGCGTCGGCGTTCGAGCTGTCGCACGCCGCCCTGCCCGCCGACCGGCGCAGGCTGTTCCGCCTGCTGGGCCTGCACCCCGGCGCGGACGTCGACGTCGAGGCCGCCGCCGCGCTCGCGGGTCTGGACGTCGAGGCCGTCGAACCGCTGCTGGAGGACCTGGTCGACGTCCACCTGCTCCAGGAGCCGGTGCCCGGCCGCTACCGCTTCCACGACCTGCTGCGCGACCACGCCCGCAAGACCGCCCTGGACACCGAGCCCGACCCGCGCGAACCGGTGCACCGGCTGGTCGAGCACTACCTGGCCGGCGCGGCGGCGGCGGACCGGGCGCTCGCACCCAAGGGCGGGCAGCAGATGGCGTTGTCGGACAGGCACTTCGCGTCCCGCGACGACGCGCTGCGGTGGCTCACCGCCGAGCACGCCAACCTCGTCGCGGTGACCGGGTGGTGCGGTGAGCACGCACCCGGGCCGTGCTGGCGGCTCGCCACCGCCCTGTTCCGGTACCTGCACATCCGGGGTTACAACGCGGACCTGCGGCACGTGCACGAGGTCGCCCTGGTGGCCGCCGACCGCGACGGCGACCCCGACGGCCGGGCCGTGGTCCGCGCCCACCTCGGGCTCGCGCTGTACCGGCAGGGCGACTTCGCCGCCGCGCACGCCGTCCTGCGCGAGGCCGTCGACCTGGACCGCCCGAACTGCCGCAACCAGGCGCTGGCGGCGCTGGGCAACGCGGCGAAGAAGCTGGGCCGGTTCGACGAGGCCCTGGCGTGCTTCCACCGCGACTTGGACCTGTGCCGGGCGGCGGGCAACCGGCACGGCGAGGCGGTCGCGCTGGGCAACCTCGGCGCGTTCCACATCGACATCGCCCGGTACGAGGAGGGCGTGGCCTACCTGGTCGGGACGCTGGCCGCGATGCGCGAGGCGGGCGACCGCGTGGGCGAGACGGTGACCCTGGGCAACCTGGGCCAGGTGTACCTGGAGACCGGCCGGGCGGAGGAAGCCCTGGACCAGTTGGGGCGCGCGTTGGCGCTGTGCCAGGAACTGGGCGACCGCCACGGTGAGGCCCGCACCCTGACCAGCCTGGGCGAGGCGCACGGCCGGCTCGGGCGGTCCGACGAGGCGCTCAAGCACCACCACAAGGCGCTGGAGCTGATCGGCGAGATCGGCAGCCACAGCCTGCGCACGGCGGCGTTCAACGGCCTGGGCACGACCCTGCGCCACTGCGGCCGACCGGCCGAGGCGCTGGACAGCCACCGGGAGGCGTTGGAGGTCGCCCGCCGCATCGGCGAGCCGTTGCAGGAGGCCAAGGCGCTGGACGGCATCGCCGCGTGCCTGGCGGAGGCGGGCGACCACGCGGCGGCGGAGACGTCCTGGCACGCGGCCCTGACGATCTTCACCGCACTGCACCACCAGCCCCAGGTCGACCGCATCGAGGCGCACTTGGCCGGTCTGCCGAGCCGAGCCCGCTAGCTGCCCGGGGTGCCCTCGTCCGGCGGCGGGGTGGACTCCGGGAAGGGGTCGGGGGTGGTCTTGCGCAGGTCGGCGGCGGTGGCCTTGGCGTCGTCGATCAGGCGCTGGTTGTCCTCGAGCTGCTGGTCCTCTTCCGGGGTCTGCACCGGGGGCACGTCCTTCTCCATGCCGGCAGGGTTGCCCGCACGCCCGTGGGGAAACTCTCAGCGCCCGCCCCCGCCCCCGTGCCGCACGATGATCGGGTGGACGCTGCGACGGAGCACGCGTGGACCTGGCTGGGCGGAACCACCGAGGCCGCGGTCGAGTACGAGTACGTGGACGGGGTCCTTCCTGCACGACTGCCCGTGCGGGAGCTGGCTCGGGCGACCGTGGGTGTCTGCTCGTTGGCCGCCGCCGAACTGCTGGCCCGCCGGAACGGAGTGCCCCGGCCCCGCGTGCGGGTCCACGAGGGTGCGGTCGCCACGGCGTTCGTCAGCGAGCGGCACGTCCGGGTGAACGGTCGGGAGCCGACCGTGTTCGCGCCCCTGTCCCGGTTCTGGCGCGCGGCCGACGGGTGGGTGCGCACGCACGCCAACTACCCGCACCACCGCGAACGCCTCCTCCACGCCCTCGACACGACGCCCGAGCGGTTGGAAGCCGTGATCGCCGCACGTCCCGCCGAAGAAGTCCAAGAGGTGGTCTACGCGGCGGGCGGTCTCGCGGTCGCGGTGGTGGACAAGCCGTTGGCGCCGTTGCCGTTGGTGGAGGTTCGGAACACGGGGACCCGAACCCGCACCCTGAGAGCCGCCGACCTGCCGGCCGCCGGCGTGAGGGTGCTGGACCTGACCCGGGTCATCGCCGGGCCGGTGGCCACCCGCACGCTGGGCCTGCTGGGCGCGGACGTGCTGCGGATCGACGCGCCGTCCCTGCCCGAGGACGACCTGTGCGACACGGGTTTCGGCAAGCGCTCGGCGCTGCGGGACCTGGCCGTCGACGGCCTGGACGACCTGCTGGACCAGGCGGACGTGGTGGTCACCGGGTACCGGCCGGGCGCGTTGGACCGGTTCGGGCTCGCCCCGGAGGCGTTGCTGGAGCGCAGGCCAAGCCTGGTCGTGGCCCAGCTGGACGCCTGGGGCTGGACCGGGCCGTGGGCGTCCCGGCGCGGGTTCGACAGCCTGGTGCAGGCGGGCAGCGGGATCGCGGCCGTCGAGTCGGACGGGGAACGGCCCGGGGTGCTGCCGGCGCAGGCGCTGGACCACGGCACCGGCTACCTGCTCGCCGCCGCCGTCCTCCGGGCGTTGGCGGACGGGACCGGCCGGCACATCCGGCTGTCGTTGGCCGGTACGGCTTCGTGGCTCCTGCACGACCTGGAGCCGGGCCGGCGCGGGGGCGCGCCTTACGCCTCCGACGACTGGGTGGCCACGATCGGGACCGCCGACGGTGAACTACGTCACGCTCTGCCGCCCGTGCACTACGAGGGATGCCCGCGCACCTGGGCCGGACCGCCCACCCGATGGGGTGACAGCCGTCCGGAGTGGAACGCACAGTGACGAACAAGGCGTATTGAGACGACCGGCGCTAGGCCGATCAAGTGAAGGCCTACGGCATCACGGTGACGATGAGTGCGCGCGGCGGGCCCGGCGGTCGCAGCTCCTGCGCCTGTCTGCCGGTCTCGCGACCTCCAGGCGCCCCCCTGCTGCGACCGCCATCGCCCGGGGTTCACGCCGCGAAAAATCCGACCTCCCAAGCCCCCTGGTCGGATCTTTCCGGGTGGCGGCGTGCCTCCTGGCGACGTCTGGCCCGGCCTTTCGAAGTCCTCTCGGACTTCTCGCTGTTCCAGCTTCGCACCAGCCGCTTACAAGTCGCTGAACGTGCCCCCGCGCCGCCGTGGGGTGCGCGGACGGTCCCGGCGGGCCCCTCGCGAGGGTGGCCGGCGGCGGGTCCGGCCCGGGGTCGTTCCCGGGGTCGCCGGGAATAGGCGGAATTGTCGCCGTGAATAACGGGTAACCGCTTTCTACGGGTTCGTGGAATATTCCAGGAAACCGTGTCGCGATATCGTCCGGCGGAACGGCCGCACCGAGTCCGGGCGCGGCTCGTGAGGGGCGTTCCGGTCTTCGCCACCCTTTCGGACGTATTGCCCGGTAACCGCGCCGGCTACACTCGGCGACGCAAACAGGGATGGACCGGTGCGACCACCATGGGGGGCCGCGGCTTGCGTGTGAACCATGGGCGTGGTCTTCCCGGGTGGACAATTTCCGCCGAGGCCCCGGCGCGATACGACGTCGTGGTCGTCGAGGACGTCTTCGACCCCGCGAACACCGCGCTCGCCGACACCTCCGCCGCCGCCTACCCCGTGACCAGCCGCCGGTTCGTCGTGGTCGACGCGAACGTCGACCGCCTGCACGGCCGCCGCATCCGGGCCTACCTCGACCACCACGGCATCACCGACGACCCGATGGTCCTGCCGGTGGCCGAGGAGCGGAAGACGATGGCGACCGTCGCCGCGGTCGCGGACGCCGTCGGCGCGTTCGGAATCGATCGCCACCAGCCGATCATCGCCATCGGCGGCGGGGTCCTGCTGGACGTGGTGGGCGTGGTGGCGAGCCTGTACCGGCGCGGCACGCCCTACATCCGCGTGCCCACGACCCTGGTCGGCCTGGTGGACGCGGGCGTCGGCGCGAAGACCGGCGTCAACCACGGCGACCACAAGAACCTGTTCGGCGCCTACCACCCGCCGGTGGCCGCCCTGCTGGACCGCACCCTGCTGGCCACCCTGGACGAGCGGCACCTGGTCAACGGCCTCGCCGAGGTGCTGAAGATCGCGCTGGTCCGCGACGCCGAACTGTTCGAGCTGATTGCCCGCGACGGCGCCGAGCTGGTCCGCGATCGGTTCCGCACCGGGGGTGCGGAGGTGCTCGACCGAGCGGTGGACGGAATGCTCTGCGAGTTGGCGGACAATCTGTGGGAGCACCGCCTGGACCGGCTCGTGGATTTCGGTCACTCGATCAGCCCGGTGCTGGAGATGAAAGCCCTCCCGGAATTGCTGCACGGCGAGGCGGTGGCCGTGGACATGGCATTGTTCACGGTCGTCGCAGCCCGCCGCGGGCTGCTCGAACCGGCCGACCGCGACCGAATACTGGACGTCCTGCGCGCCACCGGTCTACCCGTCTCGCATGAACTCCTCGGTCCCGCACTGTTGCGGGAAGGTCTCGCGGCGACGACGCGCCACCGGGGTGGCCGCCAGCGCCTGCCGCTGCCCACCGGCATCGGGTCCGCGGTGTTCTGCGACGACGTGACGGAAGGGGAGCTGGCCGTGGCCGCCAAGGAACTCGGGGAACTGCGGTGACCGGTGGACTGGTCGTCGGCGACACAGCGGCGGCGTCGGCCGTCCAGGACGTGCACGGGGCCGCCGGCGCGTCGGAGTGGAAGTGCTTCGCCCGGCGGACGTGGCTGAGCGGCGACTGGGAGGCCGTCGAGTGGGCGCGCATCCCGGCCGGCGGGGTCAGCGGCGAGCACAAGCACAGCCGGACCGAGGAGGTCTACTTCATCCTCTCCGGGCGCGGCGAGATCCTGCTGGACGGCGTGGCCACCGAGGTCGGGCCCGGCGACGTCGTGCTGACCGGGCTGGGCACGACGCACGGCCTGCGCGCGCTGGGCGACGAAGGTGTGACGTGGCTGGTGGTCGAAGTCCTGGGGCCGCGCACGGCGGCGGTGCTGCGCGGGGAGGCGTCGTGACGGCGGACGTGGCCGGGGTGCCGGCGCCGCGCGGGGAGGCGTCGTGAGCGCGGGCGTGTTCCACCTGGGCGAGCCGGGCGAGATCGACCCCCGGGCGGTGCTGACCGGGCCGCTGAGCGCGATCCGGCGGGTGCGGCTGGGCGCGGGCGAGTCGGTCGAGCTGCGCGCGGAAGGCGTCGAGTTCAGCTTCTTCGTGCTGGCCGGCGGCGGGACCGCGGTGACCTCGGCGACGGAGGTCGGGTTGCACGAGGGCGTCTCGGTGACCGCGCCGCTGGGCACGGTCCTCACGGTCGCGGCCGGCGCGGACGGCCTGGAGTACTTCCTGGTGCAGCTGGACGTCCCGGACAGGGGTGGGTCGTGATCGTCACCCCGCCCGCCGCGCCGTCCCGGACGCTGGCCGGCGGCGGGTCGGTGGCGTGGCGCTGCCTGGTGCGGCGGGGGATGCTGCACTCCGAGACCGAGTCCGTGGACCACGTGCGGCTGCCGGCCGGTGCGGTCTTCGCCCCGCCGGGCACCGATGGCGTCGAGTCGGCCTGGCTGGTCCTGCGCGGCTCCGGCACCGTGAACGAGACAGCGGTCGGGCCGGGTGACGTCGTCCTGGTGCCGGCCGGCGGCGCGCTCCGGGCGGGCGGCGAACAGCCGGCTGCCCTCGAAGCGGGTGCCGGAGGGCTGGAGTTCCTGTGGGTCGCGGTGCTGCCCGCGGCCGTCTCCGATGTCCTCCCGCCGCGTTCGCCGGTGGCGTCGTGAGCGCCCCCCAGCACACGCGCCGGCTCGTCGGCACCTGGCCGACCGGGACCATGCCGGCGGCGTTGATCACCGGGCCGAAGCAGGTCGAGGTCGGCACGGTCCCGGTGCCCGAACGCCGGCCCGGTCACGTCCTGGTCCGCACCCACTACCTCGGGCTGTGCGGCACGGACCTCGAACTGTTCCACGGCACCGCCTCCTACCTGCGTGACGGCCGCGCCCGCTACCCGCACGTCTTCGGCCACGAGTGGTGGGGCGAGGTGGTCGCCGCCGACGACGCCCCCGGCTTCGCGCCCGGCGACCCCGTGGTCGGGCACACCATGATCACCTGCGGCCGGTGCGCCCGGTGCCTGGGCGGCGCGCGGCAGCAGTGCACGCGCATGACCGAGGTGGGCCTGTACGACCAGCAGGGCGCGGCGGCGCAGTACGTCCGGATGCCCGCGCACGCCCTCACCCCGTTGCCCGACGAGCTGGCGGTGCCGTGGGCGGTGTTCGTCGAGCCCGCCGTGACCGTGGTGGAGGCCTTCAGGCGGGCGCGAGTGACCGGCGAAGACCGGGTCGCCGTCGTCGGCACCGGCACCATCGGGCTGCTCTCCGTGCAACTCGCGTCCAGGTGGTCCGAACACGTGATCGCGGTCGGGGTGGACCCGGCGGGCCTGGCGCTGGCCGGCGTCCCCGCCCACCTGGTCCCCGACGCGCCGGCCGGCGAGCACTCGCTGGTCGTGGAGGCCTCCGGGGGCGCGGGCGCGTTCGCCACGGCCCTGCGGCTGGTCGAGCGCGGCGGGCGGATCGCGTTGGTGGGCGTGTCGAACGAGCCCGAGGAAGGGCTGGTGCCCGGCGACATCGCGTTGCGCGGGGTCACCGTCCTGGGCGTCCAGCACGGCATCGACCACTACGCCGAGACGGTCCGGATGTTCGCCGACGGCACGCTCGACGGTGCCCGGCTGGTCGCCGCGGTGGTGCCCGCCCGCACCCCGGAACGGGCGTTCGAGCTGCTGGAGCACGGCCGGTCCGGGCCGCCCAAGGTGATCATCGGAGCGGACTGGTGACCGCCGCCGCGAGAACGTCCGAAGTGGACGGCGTGGTCGCGGAGACCGCCCTGGGCGCGGTCGCGGTCCGCCACGGCAGCGTCGAGGTCGGCGAGCACGAGACCGCCGTGCTGGTGATCGCCGGCACCGCGAGTGGCCTCGGTGTCGGGATCGGCGAGGCGAACGGCCTCGGTGTCGGGGACGGCGTGCACGGGCCGGCCGAGCTCACCGGTGACGCCCGCTTCCTGGTGCTCACCTCCCGCCACCCCGCCCCGCCGCAACCCCGGACCTGGCGGTTCGCCCCGGCCGGCGCGGGCACCGACGAGTTCCTGGACAACGCCGGCGGGTTCACTGACATGGGCGTGCGCTGGCTCGCCACCACGGCCACCCTCGGCACCCGCGGGCTCGTGGTCGCCACCTCCACGTTCGCCCCCGGCGGCCACCACGAACCGCACCGCCACCCGCACGCCGACGAGTTCTTCCTCGTCGTGCGCGGCGGCGGGTACCACCACGCGCCGGACGGGCCGATCCGCCTGGACCCCGGCGACCTCGTCCACGTGCCCGCCGGCGAGCCGCACGGCTTCGCCACCGACCCGGGCACCGTCACCACCGCGCTCTACGGCTACCTCGGCGCGGGCAGTCTCGACCAGGCGGGTTACGAAGTCGGAGGCGCGGGCTGATGGCCAGACGCAGAGCGGTGGTGACCGGGGGCAGCTCCGGGATCGGCAGGGCGACGGCGGTCCTGCTGGCCCGGCAGGACCACGACATCGCGATCGGCTACCGGTCCGATGTGGACGGTGCCAACCGGACCAAGGCCCTGGTGGAGGACGAAGGCGGCAAGGCCGTCACCTTCCGCCTCGACCACGCCGAGCCCGAGCAGGCCGCCCGAGCCGTCGACCGGGCCGTGACCGACCTCGGCGGCGTGGACGTGTTCGTCAACAACGCGGGCGTCAACCACCGCGGCAAGTTCCTCGACGAGTCCCTCGCCGACTGGCAACGGCTGCTCGCCGTGGACCTCACCGGACCGTTCGCGTGCGCGCAGGCCGTCGCCCGCCGCATGGTCGAGCAGGGCACCGGCGGCCGGATCGTCAACGTCACCTCGGTGCACGAGCTCATCCCCATCGACGGCGGCTCGGCCTACTGCGCCGCCAAGGGCGGCTTGCTCATGCTGACCCGCGTGATGGCGCTGGAACTGGCCGAACACGGCATCACCGTCAACGCGGTGGCCCCCGGCGAGACCGCCACCCCGATGAACGGCGTCCCCGAGCACGTGGACGCCGCCGCCATCGACCGGCCGATGATCCCGGTGGGCCGACCCGGTCGCGCCGAGGAGGTGGCCGCCCTGATCGCCCACCTCGCGAGCGACGCGGCGGCCTACATCACCGGCAGCACCCTGCACATCGACGGCGGCCTGGCCCTGATGGGCGCGATCCCCAACCAGGCTTACGCGGGAAGGATCTAGGACCATGGCGATTCCGGGCGCGCGGGCCGTGCACCACGTCGCGTACACGGTGCCCGACCTCGACCAGGCGGTGCGGTTCTTCGTCGACGTCATCGGCGCGGAGCTGGTCTACGAGCTCGGGCCGGTGGAGGACCCGGACGGCGACTGGATGACGCGCAAGCTGGGCGTGGACCCCAAGGCGTCCACCAACATCGCCATGCTGCGGCTCGGGCCGGTGACGAACCTGGAGCTGTTCGAGTACACCGCGCCGGACCAGCGCCGGGAGCTGCCGCGCAACAGCGACTGGGGCGGCCACCACCTGGCCATCCACGTCGAGGACGTGGACGCGGCCGTGGCGTACCTGAAGGACCAGCCCGGCGTCACGATCCTCGGTGAGCCGGAGACCATCGAGGAAGGCCCCATCACGGGCGACCGGTGGGTGTACTTCACCACGCCGTGGGGCATGCACATGGAGCTGATCAACCTGCCGCCGGGTGCTCCGTTCGAGCAGCACACCGACGCGCGGCTGTACACACCGGGCGTGCCCTGGCGGAACCGGTAGCCGGCCGTGGGTGGGCGATTCGCCGCGTTCATCCGGCTGAGCCGGCTCCGGTTCCTGGTGGAGAGCCAGCTGACGGTGACCCTCGGTGTCGCCGTCTCCGTCTACAGTGGACATTCGTTCGCGCTGGGCACGTGGCTGCTGGTGCAGTCCACGGTCGTGCTGACACACCTGATGACCCACTACTGCAACGAGTACTTCGACCTGGCTGCCGACAGCGCCCACACCGCGCCGAACCGGTGGACCGGCGGCAGCCAGGTGCTGGTCAAGGGCGCGCTGCGGCCGGAGGTGAGCCTGGCGGCGGCGTTCGTGCTGCTGTTCGTGGTCCTGACGCTGACCATGGTGATGCCGACCTACCCGCAGCGGCTCATCGCGCTGGCCGCGATCGCCCTGGCCTGGTTCTACACCGCGCCGCCGGTGCGGCTGAACTACCGGGGCGTCGGCGAGGTCACCACGGCGGCGTCGCTCACCCTGTTCTGCCCGTTCCTCACGGTGTACTCGCTGACCGGCCGGTTCCCGGCGGAGTTGGTCGCGGTGTGCGTGCCGCTGCTGCTGGTGATGACCGCGCGGATGATGGTGATGAACTTCGTGGACCGCGACTCGGACCTGGTGGTCGGCAAGCACACCCTGCCCAACACCCTGGGCGCGCGGAAGGCCGCTCTGCTGTTCACCGGCCTGCAAACCCTGGCGTACGCGATCGTCCTGGTGACCACGGTCGTGGGCGTGCTGCCGGTCGTGGTCGGGGTCGGGCTGCTGCTCACCGCGCCCGGCGCGGTCCTGTTGAGCCGCAGGCTGTTGCGCGAACCGCCGTCGCCGGACGCGCCTGAGCAGGCCACCTCGACCGCGCACCTCGCCACGGCGCACGCCGCTGCGACCGGGGTGGTGGCGGTCGTCGGGTTCACGGTCGCGGCTCTTGGCGAGGAAGGTGTGACGGCGTCCGTGGTCGCGTGCGCGGTGTTGTTCCTGCTGTACCTGACGCCCGCCGTGGGCGTGCAAGTCGCGGACGCGGTCAAGCGGGGCCGTGCGGGCGCGGTGGGTGCCGCGTGACGCCACCGGTGCTCGACCCGCAAGCCGCCGTACCGGAAGCGGTGCCCGGCATCGCGTTCGCGATCGTCGGCGTGTGCACGTTCGCGATCTACCTGCTGGCCATCCGGCGCGGGTTCCTGGACAAGCGGTCCACGCTGCCCGTGTTCGCCGCGTGCGCCAACGTGTCCTGGGAGTTCACCTACGCCTTCATCTACCCGGTCTACCCGGAGATGCGGGTCATCCTGTACTTCTGGCTCCCGCTCAACCTGGTGCTGCTGTGGCAGGCGTTGCGGTGGGGCCGGCAGGACTTCCCGGGCATGTCCCGCGCCGGGTTCGCGTGGATGGTCGCCGGGTGGTCGCTGTTCGCCCTGTCGTTCATGGTCCTGGCGACCCGCGAGTTCGACGACCGGACCGGCGCTTACACCACCGTGTTCGTGGTGGTGCTGATGGAAGCGCTGTTCATCCAGATGCTGCGGACCCGGGGATCGACGGTCGGGCAGACCATGTACATCGCGCTGCTGAAGACCGTCATCGACGTGTCCGGCGCGGTCGGGCTCATCGCCTGGTACCCGAACCGGTGGCTGCTGCACCAGATGATCGTCGCCGAGGTCGTGCTGGACGTGGTGTACGCGGTCCTGCTGTACCGGCGGTTCCGCGCCGACGGCCTCAACCCGTGGCGGAAGTGGTGATGGGCACGAGGGCGGTGGTGCTCGGGGGCGGGGTGGCCGGGTTCCTGGCCGCCGCCGCGTTGTCGGGCGCGGTGGACACGGTGACCGTGGTGGAACGCGACCGGTTCGACGGGGACCGGCCCCGGCGCGGTGTGCCGCAGGGGCGGCACGCGCACCTCTTGTTGGCACGGGGAGCGCGGGCGGTGGAAGCCCTGCTGCCCGGGTTCGAGGCCGCGCTGGTCGGGGCGGGCGCGTGCAAGGTCGGGATGCCCCAGGACATCCTCACGTACACGCCGTTCGGGTGGATGCCCCGGTTCGCGCACGCCCAGTACCTGCTCAGCTGCCGCCGGCCGGTGCTGGAGCAGGTGCTGCGGGACCTGGTCGCGGGCCTGGAGGTGCTGGAGGACACCGAGGCGGTCGGCCTGCTGGGCGACGCCGACCGGGTCACCGGGGCCGTGGTGCGGTCGCGGGCGGACGGCGTGGAGCGCGAGTTGACCGCCGACCTCGTCGTGGACGCCACCGGGGCCTCCTCCAAGGCGGACAAGTGGTTGCGCAAGCGCGTGCGGGACGTCGTGGTGGACCCGGGCATCCGGTACGCCACGGCGTTGCTGCGCCCCGCCGAACGCTTGGCCGGGGCGTTCCCGGCGGTGTGCGTGCAGCCCGGTCCGCCGCACGACGGCCACGGCGGCGTGGTGCTGCCGGTCGAGGAAGGTCGGTGGATCGTGAGCCTCGCCGGGCTGCGCGGGCACGTGCCGCCGACCGACGAAGCCGGTTTCCTCACCTACGCCAAGGGTTTGCGGCACCCGCTGGTCGCCGAGGTCATCTCGTCCGCCGAGATCGTGGGCTCGATCCGGGCCTACGGCGCCCCGCCCGGTCGGTGGCGCCGGTTCCCCGCGGTGGCGGGGTTCGTGGCGGTCGGCGACGCGGTCGCGAACTACAACCCGTTGTACGGCCACGGCATGACGGTCGCGGCCCTGGACGCCCTCGCGCTGCGGGACGGCGTGCGGCGGCACGGCTTGGGCCCCAGGCTGGCCCCCGCGGTCCGGAAGGCCGTCGCCCGCGCCACCGCCGACGCCTGGGCGCTCGCGGTCGGCCAGGACACCCGCTACGAACGGACCTTCGCGCCGGCGCGCCGCCTGCCCGACCGGATCGCCGGCTGGTACGCCGACCGGGTGGGCGCCGCCGCCGCGTCCCGGCCGGAGGTCAGCGCGGCCCTGCTGGACTCCTACACCCTGTCCGCGCCGCTGTCCCGGCTCCTGCGGCCGGCACTGGTCCGAAAGGTCCTCACGACACCCGAACGGGCGACCGACGACCCGCCGCTGACCGACGCGGAACGGGCGTTGCTGGCCCCGGCACCCTAGTACTCGCCGCAATACCGCCGATCGGGTGATGAAGCCGGCGATCACTCCCCTTCGGACGGATAGGTTCGGAAGGCTTGGCGGGACCTCAACGGGGGAGAAGATGACCGGAAGACGAGCCGTCCTCATCACCGCGGTGGCCGTGGCCGCCGTGGGGTGCAGCACCACCACGTCGGACTCGCCGGCGCCGGAGGCGCAACCCCGGTCCGGGGGCACGCTGACCTTCGCCACCGACGCTGACCCGGGCTGCCTGGACCCGCACCAGTCGCCGACCGCCGCGTCGCAGCTGGTCACCCGGGGCGTGGTGGACTCGCTGGTCGCGCAGGACCCGAAGACGCTGGAGCTCAAGCCGTGGCTGGCGGAGTCGTGGACCGCCACGCCCGACGCCACGTCGTTCACCTTCACGCTGCGCCAGGGCGTGACCTTCAGCGACGGCACCCCGTTCGACGCCGAAGCGGTCAAGGCCAACTTCGACCGGATCGTGGCCCCGGCCACCAAGTCGCTGCTCGCGGCGAGCCTGCTCGCGGGCTACGACGGGACCACGGTGGAGGACCCGCGCAAGGTCACGGTGAAGTTCAAGGCGCCCAACGCGTCCTTCCCGCAGGCCGCCAGCACCGCGTTCCTGGGCATGCAGTCGCCGAAGGTGTTCGAGGCCGGTCCCGAGGCGGTGTGCCGCAAGCCGGTGGGCAGCGGGCCGTTCGTCGCCGCCGAGCGCCAGCCGCAGGCGAGCATCACGCTGTCCAAGCGCGCCGACTACAACTGGGGGCCGGAGACCTCCGGCCACAAGGGCGCGCCCCACCTGGACCAGGTCGTGATCAACATCGTGCCGGAGAACGGCGTGCGCATGGGCAGCCTGCGCACCAACCAGGTCGACGCCGTCGCCAACGTCCCGCCCAAGGAGGTGGACGGCATCAAGGGCGCGGGCTTCGAGGTGCTGGCCAAGGCGCAGCCGGGCATCGCCTACACGCTCAACCTCAACGCCGCCCGCGAGCCGCTGTCGGACGTGAAGGTCCGCCAGGCGATCGCCAAGGCCATCGACACCCAGGCCCTGGTGGACAACCTCTACCAGGGCAAGTACCCGCGGGCCACCAGCGTGCTGACCAGCGCCACCCCCGGCTACGCCTCCATCCTCGGCACCGGCCAGTTCGACACCGCCGCCGCCGAGCGGCTGCTGGACGAGGCCGGCTGGAAGAAGCAGGACGACGGGACCCGCGCCAAGAACGGCAAGCCGCTGACCGTCGAGTGGACGTTCATCTCGCCGACCCGCGAGCAGCGGGACCTGCTGGCGCAGATCGTGCAGCAGCAGCTCAAGGCGGTCGGCGTGGACGTGAAGCTCGTGCCGCTGGCCATGGGCGAGGCGATCGCCAAGACCGCGCGCGGTGAACTCCAGATGGGCGACATCAGCTTCGTGCGGGCGGACGGCGACGTGCTGCGGACCGTGCTGACCGCGCCGCGCGGCGGCACGCCCGCGGTGGTCGCGCCCGAGGTGCCGGGCTTGCTGTCCCAAGCAGCGGCGACCGTCGACGACGCGGTGCGGGACGAGAACTACGCCAAGGTGCAGCGGTCGCTGATCGAGAACGCCACCGCGATCCCGGTGTACGACCCGACCTACCTGCTGGGCGTGGGCAAGGCCGTGCACGGTGTCGTGTTCGACCCGCAGGGCCTGCCGGCGTTCCACGAGGCCTGGGTGTCGCGCTGACCGTGCGCCGCGCCGGGTTCGTGCTCCGCCGGCTCGCGTCGGCGGTGCCGGTGCTCCTGGCGGTGCTGACGCTGTCGTTCGTGATGATGCAGCTGGTGCCGGGCGACCCCGTGCAGACGATGCTGTCCGGCGCGGGGCCGACGCCCACGGCCGAGCAGGAGCAGGCGCTGCGGGCGCAGCTCGGGCTGGACCGGCCGCTGCACGAGCAGTACCTGGGGTTCCTGGCGGACGCGGTGCGCGGGGACCTGGGCCGGTCGGTGCAGACCGGGCAACCGGTGGTGGCGGCGATCTCGGCGGTGGCTCCGGCGAGCGCGGAGCTGGCGTTGTTCGCGCTGGTGCTGTCGCTGGTGTTCGGGGTCGGGATCGCGGTGCTGGGCCGGGTGGCGACGGGGCCGGTGCGGTCGTTGTGCCACGGGGTGCCGGTGGTGTTCATGTCCACGCCGGGGTACTGGGTGGCGCTGCTGCTGATCGAGGTGTTCTCGTTCCGGCTGCCGCTGTTCCCCGCGACCGGCGACAAGGGTTTCGCGGCGCTGGTCCTGCCCGGGATCACGCTCGCCCTGCCCGCCATCGGCGTCATCGCGCAGGTGCTGGGGACGTCCCTGGCGGCGGTGGACGCGGAGGCGTTCGTGGTGACCGCACGGGCCAAGGGCGCCGGGCGGTGGCGGGTGCTGCTGCGGCACGCGTTGCGCAACGCGTCGATCCCGACGATCACGCTGGTCGGCACGACGGTGGGCAACCTGCTGGCGGCGGCCGTGATCGCGGAGACGGTGTTCGCGCGGCCCGGCTTGGGGCGGCTGACGTTGCAGGCCATCACCAACCACGACATCCCCGTGCTGCAAGGGGTCGTGGCGCTGCTGGGCGTGCTGTACGTGGTGGTGAACCTGCTGGTGGACCTCTGTTACGTGCTGGTCGACCCCCGGGTCACCGCCGACCGGATCAGGGACTGAGCGTGAAGCGCCCGGGTGTCGTGCTGTCGTGGCTGGTGCTGGCGTTCGTGACGGCGTGCGTGGTCGTGCCCGGCCTGCTCACGTCCACGCCGCCCGACCGCATCGACCCGTTGGTGATGCTGGAGCCGCCGAGCTTCGCGCACCCGTTCGGGACCGACCAGCTGGGGCGGGACGTGTTCAGCCGGGTCGTGCACGGCGCCCGGATGTCCGTGCTGGTGGCGTTGGCGGCGGCGACGACCTCGCTGGTGGTGGGTGCGCTGGTCGGGCTCGTGTCGGGCCTGCTGGGCGGCTGGCTGGACGCCCTGCTGATGCGGGCGGTGGACGTCATGCTGGCGTTCCCGGCGCTGTTGTCGGCGTTGGCGGTGATCGGGATCCTGGGCAGTTCGCCGGTGAACGTGGCCGTGGCGGTCGCGGCAGCCGGGATCGCCCCGTTCTGCCGGGTGGTGCGGGCGCAGGTGCTGCACGTGCGGGCGCGGCCGTTCGTGGCGGCGGCGACGGTGAGCGGGGTGCGGCCGGCCGCCGTGCTGGTGCGGCACATCATCCCCAACGCCGCCGGGCCGGTGCTGACGTTGGCGCTGATGAGCCTCGGGGTGGCGCTGCTGGCGTCGTCCTCGCTGAGCTTCCTGGGCTTCGGGCCGCGCCCGCCGGAGGCCGACTGGGGCTCGCTGGCGTCCTCCGGGCGGGACTACGTGGGAACGGCGTGGTGGCTCACGGCGTTTCCCGGGGTGATGGTCGTGTGCACGACGCTGGCCGTGACCGCGCTGCACCGGGCGGTGGGGCGGCGGTGAGCCTGTTGGTGGCGGCGCGGGCGGTGGGGCGGCGGTGAGCCTGTTGGCGGTGGGGCGGGCGGTGGGGCGGCGGTGAGCCTGTTGGTGGCGGCGCGGGCGGTGGGGCGGCGGTGAGCCTGTTGGCTGTGGGGCGGGCGGTGGCGCGGCGGTGAGCTTGTTGGCGGTGCGGGGGTTGCGGGTGTCCTACGGCGGGGTGCCGGCGTTGGCCGGGGTGGACCTGACCGTGGCGCACGGGCAGACCGTGGCCGTGGTCGGCGAGTCCGGGTCCGGCAAGACGACCCTCGCGCGGGCCGTGCTGGGCCTGCTGCCCGCTTCCGCACGGGTGCTCGGCGGATCGGTCGGGTTCGGCGGGCGGAACCTGCTGGACCTGGGCGAACGCGGGATGCGGGCGGTGCGGGGGCGGTCGATCTCGCTCGTGCCGCAGGACCCGACGGCCGCGCTGAACCCCGTCGTGCCGGTGGGCGCGCAGGTCGCCGAAGTGCTGCGTGTGCACGGCCTCGCGTCGGGCCGGGACGCGCGGCGGCGGGCGGTGGAACTGCTGGAGGTCGCCGGCCTGCCGGACGCGGGCGCGCGGGCGCGGCAGTACCCGCACGAGCTGTCCGGCGGGATGCGGCAGCGGGTCCTGATCGCGGCGGCGCTGGCCGGCGGGCCGGAGCTGATCGTGGCCGACGAGCCCACGTCCGCGCTGGACCCGACCGTGCAGCGGCAGGTGCTGGACCACCTGACCGAGCTGACCCGGTCGTCCGGGACGGCGTTGGTGCTGATCACGCACGACCTGGGCATCGCGGCCGAACGCGCCGAGCACGTCGTGGTGATGGCGGGCGGGTCGGTGGTCGAGGAAGGGCCGCCGGCGCGCGTGCTGGACGCCCCCGACCACCCCGTCACCCGGCAACTGGTGGCCGACGCACCCAGCCTGCACTCGACGCGACTACGGCCTTCCGCAGCGACCGACGAGGTGCTGCTCGACGTGCGGGGGCTGACGAAGGTCTTCACCGGGTCCCGCTTCGGGGCTCGTCGGCGGCGCACCACAGCCGTCGAGGACGTGGCGTTCACCGTGGCGCGGGGCGAGACGCTGGCGCTGGTGGGGGAGTCGGGGGCGGGGAAGTCGACCGTGGCCCGGCTCCTGGTGCGGCTGGAGGACGCCACCGCCGGCCGCGTCCTGTTCGACGGGGCGGACCTGGCCGCGTTGCGCGGTGCGGAGCTGAGGCGGTTCCGGCGGCGCGTGCAGCTGGTCTTCCAGGACCCGTTCACCTGCCTCGACCCCCGGTACACCGCTTTCGACCTGATCGCGGAACCGTTGCGCGCCTTCGGCCTGGACGCCTCCCGGGCCCGCGTGCACGAGTTGGCCGAGCAGGTCGCCCTGCCGGTGGACCTGCTGGCGCGGCGACCCGGCGAGCTGTCGGGCGGCCAGTGCCAGCGCGTCGCCATCGCGCGGGCGGTCGCTCCCGGCCCGGACCTGCTGGTGTGCGACGAACCCGCGTCCTCCCTGGACATCTCGGTGCAGGCGCAGGTGCTGCGGCTGCTGGTGGACCTCCAGGCCTCGCTCGGGCTGAGCATCGTGTTCATCTCGCACGACCTCGCCGTGGTGCGGCAGGTCGCCGACCGCGTGGCCGTGCTGCAAGGCGGTCGCGTGGTGGAAACCGGCCCGACCGACCAGGTCTTCGCGGCACCGCGGCACCCGCACACCCGTGCCCTGCTCTCCGCTGTACCCCACACACCCAGGAGGGAACCGGCATGACCACGCCACCCCGGGCCGCGAGCCCGGTGGACTTCGCGACCTACGGTCCCTACGCGCCCAAGCCGAAACCCGGGCAGTCCGCCCGCCCGGGACCGGCGTTCCCGAACCGGATCACCGCCGATGGTTCGAGTGGCTACCCCGCCGAGCCCGGCCGGTACCACCTGTACATCGCCCTGTCCTGCCCGTTCTGCCAGCGGGTGACCATCACCCGCAAGCTCAAGGGCTTGGAGGAGGTCATCTCGGTGTCGGCGGTCGACCCGATGCGCGACGGCCGGGGCTGGGCCTTCCGCGAGGGCGACGGCCACGACCTGGACCACGTGAACGGCTTCGCCCTGCTCAGCGAGGCCTACACCGCCACCGACCCGGACCACGACGGGCACGTGTCGGTGCCGGTCCTGTGGGACAAGGTGGAGAAGCGCATCGCCACCAACGACTTCCGCACGCTGAGCCTGGACGTGGCCACCGCCTTCGACCAGTGGGCGCGCAACGACATCGACCTGTACCCGGAGGCGTTGCGGGCGGAGATCGACTCGCTCAACGAGTTCTTGTACGAGCGCGTCCACAATGGACCGTATCGGTGTGGTTTCGCCCGCACGCAAGAGGACTACGAGCGCGAGGTCCTCTCCCTCTTCGACGCCTTAGACCAGCTCGAAGAGAGGTTGTCCACTCGCCGGTACCTGTTCGGCGACTTTCTGACCGACTCGGACGTGCGGCTGTTCGTCACCTTGGCGCGGTTCGACTCGGTGTACGTGACCCACTTCAAGGCCAACCTGCGGCGGTTGGTGGACTACCCGAACCTGTGGGCCTACGCCCGGGACCTGTACTCCCAGGACGCCTTCCGCTCGACCACCGACTTCGAGCAGACCAAACGCCACTACTTCCTGACCCACACGTGGATCAACCCGTCCGGCCTGGTCCCGCTGGGGCCCGACCTGGACTGGGACGCTCCGAACGACCGCGGCGAACTGTGACCTGAGGTCAAAAGATCAAAAGATCAAAAGATGAAAAGCGGCGCTCGCCGCGCGGCAGGCCGCCAGCGGGGGTGAAGGGCGTCGGTTCCCCCGCCGTATGGCCTGGCGGAGCCAACCACAGATTTCCCGGGGTGCTGCTAAAACTTTTTGCTCGTTCCTCGCAAAAACTTTCGGCTGCACCCCGGGAAATCTGTGGTAGCCCTTCGGGCAGGCCATACGGCGGGGGAACCGAGGCCCTCCACCTGTGGTGGTCACCACGCACAAGAGCCGGTGGGAGCTCAGAAGCCGATCGGCTCGCGGACCAGGACCAGGGTCGCGCGGCCCGGGAACAGTTCGCGCTCGATGATCAGGATCTTCGACAAGACGCTCGGCTGCCCGTAGACCGCCATGCAGCGCTCGTTCTCCTTGGGCAGCGAGTAAGTCCGGATGCGCGTCAACGCGGTCTCCAGGTCCGGCACGACTTTCTGCGCCCCCACGACCCAGACTGCCTGCCCCGCACCGAAAGCGTAAGGCGTGAACTGGCTGCCGGTCGCCGAGGCGGCCACCAGGTGGCCCTGTTCGGTCACGGCGTGGACGCTGCCCACCACGACGTCGGGGGTGGCCGTCCGCAGGCGGACGTGGTTCGGGTCGCGGTCGACGCCGTCCAGTTCGAGTTGGGCGCGCACGGACACGAACCGGCCCGACCGGTCGACGTCCTCCGCGATGCCGGACAGGCGCAGGGTTTCGCTGGCGGCGGTGAAGATCGACTTGTCGGTCGGCAGCTGGTCGGTGACCAGCTTGCGGGCCTCGGCGATGGTGTCTACGACCTCCACCGTCAGGCCGTTGGCCCGGGCGGCTTCGGCCGTGCGCGATAACTGCTCGGGGGTGGCGGCGCCGGCGAAGCGCTCGTCCGGTGTGGTCACTGGTCCTCCTTCGGGTGGGGGTGCACCGGCAGGGCGTCCAGGCCGTGGAACAGGATGCTGTCCTTCCACCGCAACGACTCCGGTGGCGCGGCCAGGGCGAGGTCGGGGTAGCGCTCGAACAGCTTGCCCAGCGCGACCTGGCCCTCCAGCCGGGCCAGCGGCGCGCCCAGGCAGCGGTGGACGCCGTGGCCGAACGCCAGGTGCCGGTTGTCGGCGCGGGTGATGTCCAGGCGGTCCGGGTCGGGGAACACGTCCGGGTCCCGGTTCACCACGCCGACCAGGACCACGACGAACTCGTTCGCCGGGATCTCCACCCCGCCCAGGGTCAGTGGCGCGGTGGTGAACCGCAGGGTGGTCATCGTGCCCGGACCCTCGAACCGCAGCAGCTCCTCCACCGCGCCCACCAGGTGCGCGGGGTCGGACTTGAACAGCGCCAACTGGTCCGGGTGGCCGACCAGGGTCAGCACGGCGTTGCCGATGAACTGCGCGGTGGACTCGTAGCCCGCCGTCAGCATCAGGAACGCCGACGCCACCAGCTCGTCCTCGTCCAGCCGGTCGTCCAGGTCCCGCGCCCGGATGAGCGCCGTGAGCAGGTCGTCGTCGGCGCTGTCGCGCTTGCGGGCGACCAGGTCGGCCAGGTAGTCGGCCATCCGCGCGGACGCCGCGCCCATCGCCTCGGGGGTGCCGCCGAACGCGATGCCGTCGGACATCTCCCGGAACCCCGCGCGCTCGTCGGCGGGCACGCCGAACAGCTCGCCGATCACGGTCACGGTCAGCGGGAAGGCGAAGTCGGCCAGCAGGTCCACGCGGTCGCCGAACCCGTCCAGCAAGCCGTCCGCGACCTCCTCGACCCACGTCCGGAGCAGTTCGACGCGGCGCTGGGTGAACGCGCTGGTCACCAGCTTGCGGAGCCGGGTGTGGTCGGGTGGGTCCAGGTTGAGCATGTGGGACTGGAGGATCTTGGCCAGCCGGGTGACCTGGACACCCCGCTCCTCCTGCTCGTCGTGCAGGGGCGCGGCCCGCTGGGAGTCCTTGCTGAGCAGGGGGCTCGCCAGCGCTTCCCGCGCGTCGGCGTGCCGGGTGACCAGCCACACCGGCAGCCCGTTGGGCAGCGTGGCCCGGCGCACCGGGCTGTCTTGGCGTAACTGCTGGTAGAAGTTGTGCCGCCGCTGGACGAAGTCGTCGTCCAGCGCGATCGGCGACGCGTCAGGCGCGCTCATGATCCCCGATCTTCTCGTCGAGAAGGGTTGTTCAGTGCTCCGACGGCCGGTTGGCCGCCGGCACGTGCAGGCGGTCCAGCAGCGACCGCGCGCGGTCCTCCCAGGCCGGTCTCCTCGTCTCGCGCGCCGCGGACAGGGCGTCCTCGGCGTGCGCGGCGGCGCGGACCTCCTCGCCCGCCGCGAGTGCGACCCCGGCCGCCGCGAGGTGGGCGGCGGGTTCGTGCAACCGGAACCCGCTCTCGCGGATGCGGGCCAAGGCGGTGTCGGCGTGCCGCCGCGCCGCGCGCAGGTCGCCCAGCGCGGTGGTCGTGGTCGCCAACCCGATCTCCGCCTCCAGCAGGCCGAACAGGTACGGCCCCATGGTGCCGGCGATCGCCCGCGCCTCCGCGTGGTGGGTCCGCGCCCGGTCGTGCCGGCCCTGGGCCGCGTGCACCGCGCCGAGGACGTTCAACGCGTCCACCTCGGTCCGCCGGTGCTTGACCTGCCGGCTCAGGTCCAGCCCGCGCTGGGCCGCGACCAGCGCCTCGGCGCCCTGCCCGCGCCACGCGTGCACGCCCGCCAGCGCCACCAGGCACCGGCTGGTGCCGAACGCGTTGCCCATCCGCTCGTAGGCGGCCAGGGTCGCCATCAGCTGGTGCACGGCCTCGTCGAAGCGGCCCAGGTCCCGGTAGGTCAGGCCCAGGCTGAACCGCCACGACACCTGCACGTACGACTCGTCCGGCGCGGGCTCCGGCGACACCGACGTCAGCAGCTGCTCCAGCGCCTCCGGCAGCAGCCCCTGGTACCGGTAGGCCACGCCCAGGCCGTGCACCGCGCCGGCCCGGTAGTAGCCGACGTCCACGGTCTCGGTCAGCTCGATGGTGCGCTTGAAGTGCGCGCACGCCTCCGCCAGCCGCCCGGTCCACATCAGCGACATGCCCAGCGTGTGGTGGCACGGCAGCTGGTACACCGGCCGGTCGAGCTCGACGTAGAGCTCCAGCGCCCGTTCCAGCGTGTCGATCGCGTCGGTCATGCGCCCGGTCGTGTTGTACGCGTGGCCCAGGCTCACCAGCGTGATCGCCTCACCGGCCTTGTCACCGGCCTTGCGCGCGGCGCCCAGCGCGGTCCGGCTCACCGTCACCCACTCGCCGAACCGGGGCGCGAGCGCCAGCGGCGAGGACATCGCGTCCGCCAGGTGCCACGCGAACCGGTGCGGTCCGTGCTCGGCGGCGTGGTCGACGGCCGCGTGCAGGTTCGGGTACTCCTGCTCGAACCACGCCGTCGCCGTCGCCCGGTCCTTCAGCTCGGGCACGGCCGTCTCCCGCAGCCCGACCGGTTCCTCCGGGGGCTTGCGGATCGGCTCGATCAGCCCGGACGCGGTGCGGGTGGCGCGGAAGTAGTGCGACAGCAGCCGTTCGAACGCCGCCGTGCGGGTGGGCTCGTCGTCCTCGGCCAGACCGCGCTGGCGGGCGTAGTCCCGGACCAGGTCGTGCAGCTGGTACCGGTCCGGCCCGGCCTCCTGGACCAGGGCGGCCGTGACCAGCACGCCCAGCAGCTCCCGCGCCCGCCCCGGGTCGGTGCCCACCAGCGCCGCCGCCGCGTGCGGCGTGAAGTCGGGGCCGGGCACCAGGGCGGTCATCCGGAACAGCCGCGCCGCCGCCGGCCGCAGCGACTCGTAGGACAGGTCGAACGCGGCCCGCACCCCGGTCTGCTCGTCGTTCTCCACGGCCAGCGCCGCCAGCCGGTTGCCGTCGCGCAGCCGGTCCACGTACTCGCGCACGGACGTGCTCGGCACCCGGGCGGTCAGGTTCGCGGCGGCGATGCGCAGCGCCAGCGGCAGGTACCCGCACAGCGCGCTCAACTCGTCCAGCACCTCGCCCTCGGCGGCCAGCCCCGGACCGAGCAAGGAGACGAGCAGCGCGTAGGCGTCCGGCGGGGACAGCACGTCCAGGTCGAACCGGATCGCACCCTCCCGCACGGCCAGGCCGGACAGCGGGTCGCGGCTGGTCACCAGCACCGCGCACCCCGGGTCGGCGGGCAGCAGGGGACGCACCTGCTCGGCGGCGTTGGCGTTGTCCAGCACCACCAGCACCTGCTTGTCGGCCAGCAGCGACCGGTACACCGCCGCCTGCTCGTCCACGTCCAGCGGCACCAGGTCGGGGGACAGGCCCAGCGAACGCAGGAACCGGGCCAGCACGCGCGTCGGCGTCACCGGCTCGGTCTGCGCGTAGCCGCGGAGGTTCATGTAGAGCAGGCCGTCGGGGAAGCGCTTGCGCAGCCGGTGCCCGATGTGCGTGGCCAAGGCGGTCTTGCCCACGCCGGGCAGACCGGACAGGACCGCGATCGGCAGGGCGTCGTGCTCCGAGCACAGCACCGCGGACACCTCGTCCGCCACGCGGTCGCGGCCCACCAGCCCGACGATGTCGGCCGGCAGCTGCATCGGCGGCGGCATGGTGCGCGCCGGCGGCGCGGACGCGGGTTCGTTGAGCGCGGGTTCGTTGGCCAGGATCGCCTGGTGGAGCTGCTGGAGCTCGGGGCCGGGGTCGATGCCGAGCTGGTCGATCCGCAGCGTGCGGACCTCCTGGTAGGTCTGCAGCGCCTCGGCTTGGCGGCCGTCCCGGTACAGGGCGAGCATGAGCTGACCCCAGAACTGCTCGCGCAGCGGGTGCTCCACGGTCAACGCCCGCAGCTCGCCCACCAGGTCGGCGTGCCGCCCCAGTTCGAGGTCGGCGTCGATCCGCCGCCCCAACGCACCCAGCCGCTCCTCGGTCAACCGCGGCACCTCGGTCCGGTGCAGCAGGTCGGAGAGGACGTCCACGAAGGCCGGTCCGCGCCACAGCTTGAGCCCGGCGTTCAACTCGGCCGACGCTTCGGCAAACCGACCCGCCGCGGCCGCTTCCCGCCCCCGGGAGACGTGCCCGCGGAACACCTCCAGGTCCAACTCGTGCGGCGCCAACCGCAACAGGTACCCGGTCGGCCGCGTCACGATCCGGGCCCCACCATCCGGCTCGACGGCGTCGAACGCCCGCCGCAACCGGGACACGTACGTGTGCACGGCTGCCGTCACCCCGGCCGGCGGCGCGTCCGCCCACGTGGACTCGACGAGGTGGTCCACCGTGGTCAGCCGGTTGGCCTGGGCGGTGAGCGTGGCGAGCAGCGCGGTCTGCTTCGCACCACCCAGCCGCGCCCTGCCGTTCGTGCCGTGCACCTCGAAAGGCCCGAGAATCCGAAACTCCACCCTGGCTCCTGGCTTCCGGGTCCGCCGCCCGCAAGCCCGCTCCCAGAAGCCGGGCGCACGGTCATCCCCAAAACTACACGGAGTCGGTGAGGGGTCGTCATGGTTCGCCCCATCTCGAACCGGCCGCAACCACCCCCGAGACCGGCCCGGTTCCGCCCATCGGGTGATCTTCTCGGCGCGAAGTCGACCAGAACCGCCACCACGTCGGCCCCCGCGCCGCACACCCCGGCGCGCCGCCGCTGCTTTTTCGCTTGGGCTGCCGAGCCCAGAGGAAGGGCCTCGGTTTCTTCCCCCCGTACGGCCTGGGCGAAGCCCAACCGCGCTTGGCCCGTTTCCGCAACCAGCTTTTCCGGTTGCGGAAACGGGCCAAGGGTGGTTGCCTCCGGCAGGCCGTACGGGGGGAGGAAACCGACGCCCTTCCACCCCCGGGGGCCTGCCCAGCGGCGAGCGTCCGCTTTTAGCTCTTAAGCCCTTCGCTCTTGAGCGCGACGCTCTTAAGCCCGACGCCGAGCCCGGCTACTTACCCGCGCGGTACGCCGTCCACGCGTCCTGCATGCGGGCGTTCTGCCCCGGCGTGAACTGGTTGTAGCAAGAGTCGTAGGAGTAGTCCATGTAGTTGTGGATCGGGTCCAGCCCCGGCAGCGAGCACGAGTCGCGGCCCTCCGGGCAGCCCGACGTCGAGCTGGACTGCGCCGGCGTGTCGGCGACCTCGTCGTTGGTCGCGGTGCAGCCGCCCTGGAAGGTGTGCCACAGGCCCATCCAGTGGCCGGTCTCGTGGGTCAGCGTCTTGCCCAGGTCGAAGTTGGTCGCGGAACCGCCGGGCACGCTGGTCCAGTCGATCACCACGCCGTCGAGCTCCGGGCTGCGCGAGTACGAGCTCGGGAAGGTCGCGTAGCCCAGCCCGTCGATGTCCACCGACCACACGTTGAGGGTCGACGCGCCGCCCACGCGGGTCGCGCTCTTCATCTGCTTCTCCACGCGCGCGCGGTCCGCGCCGGTGAACCAGGTGTTGTTCGACCAGCGCTTGGTCTGCTGGAGCACGAACGTGAAGCCGGTGTTCGCGGCGACGCCCGGCGCCTCCGCGCCCGCGAAGCCCGCGTTGAGCACCTTGATCTGCTCGGCGATCGTGGCGTCGGAGACGTTGCCGACGCCGCCGGTGCCGGTGACCACGTGGAACACGACCGGGATCGTGCCGCCGGCCGCCGCCGTCAGGTCGCCGGACGCCTTCGCCGCCGCGACCTTCTCGCGCAGGTCGCGGTTGATGCGCTCGGCCTCGGCCTGGCTGATCTCGTTGCGGTCCTGGCCGGTGCTGCCCGGCTTGCCGCGCGCGGCGGAGAAGCCCTCGGCGACGCAGTCGGCGGAACGCTGCGCCACGGCGCCGCCGGCGTCGGCCGACGGCCCGAGGACGATCAGGGCACCGACCGCGAGCGCGCCGGTGAGCAGGGCGCTGCGGGTGCGCCCCTTGGGGTTGTCGAACATGCGGAGTCCTCCGTGCAGGGGTGGGGACTTCACACCGATTGGTACAAAGCCCGGTGGGCGCTGAGCGCGAGTGGCCCAAAGCCCGCGCCATGATGACCCACACCCCGCCCGATCCGACCCCGTCGATCGTCGCTTGACCTTCAGCCGCCCACTTGTTCCCGCCGCAAAGTGGCAACAAGGCCGCCCCGGCTGCGCACGTCCAGCTTGGCGAAAACCGATTTCAAGTGGTCCTGCACGGTGTGCGCGGAGATGCCCAGCCGGTCCGCGATGTCCACAGTGGACAACCCGGCGATGACCTGGTCGCACACCTCGCGCTCCCGCGCGGTCAACCCGTAGGCCGCGCACCGCAGCGCCAGCAGGTCCTCGCCGGACGCCCGCGCGACGGTCACCGCCACCTCGTCGTCGTCCGCGTCGCCCACCAGCCGGTCCGCGCACAGCCGCACCCAGCCGCCCGCCGCGTCCCGCACCCGCGCCCGGAACGTGCCCGCCGCCGACGCCCGCGCACCGACCACCGCCGCCCGCACCAGCACCGCGAACCGACCGGGCGCGATCTCGTCCAGCTCCCGCTCCCACCCCCGCGCCGCACCGGTCATCGCCCGCACCCGACCGTCCCCGCCCACCACGACGATCCCAGGCGGCTCGTCCCCGCCCGTCGCGCCGAACCGTCCCGCCGACCCGCCCGTCCCGCCGAACCGGGCCGCCAACCGGGTCGCCGACGCCAGCGCCGGCGCGACCGACAGCACGAACTCGACCTCCCGGTCGCTGAACTCCCCCTGCCGCACCAGCCCCGCCGCGCCCCAGCACGCACCGTCCACCCGGAACACCACCCGCAGCTCGTGCCCGAGCCCCAACGGCCGCCACACCTCGTTGAGCCGGCCGCTGCGCGCGCGGTCCCGGTCGGGCAGCTCGGACAGCCGCGCCGCGGGCACCGGCCGCCGGGCCAGCTCGGCGAACGTGTGCGGCTGGCGCCCGTCGTACTCGAAGGTCGCCAGGAGGGGTTCGAAGCGCTGCGGGATGCGGGTCGCGCCGCTGGTCATGCTGCTGATCGCGACCGTGTCCGGGTCCAGCGACGCCCAGCAGGTCAGCTCGGTGGGCACCACCCGGTCGACCAGGTCGATGGCGGCGGCGTGCAGCTCGGCGACCCCGAGGCCCGCCGAGGCGAGCGCGGCGACCTCGCGCCGCGCGGAGCGTGCCCGGCCTTCCCACACGACAGCGAGTATGCGCGCTGCCCGGGCCGTCCGGGCATCCCACATTTCCGGGATGGAGGGCTCCTGCCGCCGCGCCCACCCTCGACGGCATGACCACTGTGCTCAACGCCGCCGGCGAAGGCGTCGAACTCGTCTCGCCGGACGCGACCTTCACCCTCAAAGCCGGCGTCACCGAGACGGGCGGCTTCGAACTGTTCGAGGTGGACGTCCCGCGCGGACCCACCGTGCCGCCGCACGCCACCCCGTGGGGCGTGACGTTCTACGTGCTGTCCGGCCGCGCCGCCACCCTGGTCGACGGGGAGGTCCACGACCTCGGACCGGGCAGCACCCTCACCATCCCGCCCGGCACGCCGTACACCTTCACCGTCCACACCCCGTACCTGAAGCTGCTCGCCATCAGCCCCACCGACCGGATGAGCCGCTTCTTCCGCGACGTGGACGCCACCGTCCCGCCCGGCACACCGCTCGCCGAGGCCGCCGGGGCGCTGGTGGAGATCGCGGGCCGGCACGGCGTCACCGTCGAGGACTGGTCGTGAACGCCGTCGCGCAGGTCGCCGCCGGGGTGGCGGGCCTGGTGCACGTGGTGGTGTGGGTGTTCGAGTCGTTCCTGATGGACCGGCCCGCCGTCCACCGGGGCGTCTTCAAGCTCGCGACGAAGGACCTGCCGGCGATCCGGCTGTGGTCGTTCAACGTCGGCTTCTACAACCTGTTCCTGGGCGGCGGGACGATCCTCGGCCTGGTCCTGCTGCACACCGGCGCCGAGACCGCGGGCCGCACGCTCGTGCTCTACACGTGCGCGTTCATGGCGCTGGCCGGCATCGTGCTGGCGGTGTCCGACGCCCTGGCCCTGGGCCGGCCGCGCGGCACCGGCTGGACCGGCGCTCTCGGCCAGTTCCTGCCGCCGGCGGTCACCCTCGCGGCTGCTCTGCTGTGAAGGTCCGCGCACCCACCTGCCGCCGGAACGGCTCCAGGCGCTGCCGCTGCCGTTCCGCCCGGGCGACGAGCTCGTCGAAGTCGACGTCCGGCAGGCGGGTGCGCAGGTCGGCGAGGTCGGCCAGGGTGTGCCAGAGCTGCTTCTTGCGGTCGATGCCCATGGTCAGGGCCTCCAGCTCCAGGAACCGGCTCAACGGCGAGTAGGTCAGGAGCCTGCCGTTGGGCTTGAACCGCCCGAGCCGCTCGCCGACGACCGCGAGCGTCGTGCGCACGGGGTCGGTCCGCACGCCCAGGCGTCCCATGATCGAGCGGAAGGTCTCGACGTCCTGCGCGATCCCCTCCGCGACCTCGGCCAACGCTTCGCCCAACGCGGTACCCCGGTTGTTGCGCCACGACCGCCGCGCCAGCTCGCGCCAGCCCACGCCGAGCGCGAGTTGGTCCCGGAGGTAGATGCCGAGGTAGTCGTCCACCCCGGACGACTACCCGCTGCGCACGGATCGAACCACGTCGGTCAGGTGGTGAAGTCGCGGGAGGGGATGCCCTCGGGGAACCGGGCCAGGGCGGGGGCGGCAGCGGCGGCCAGGTCCTCCAGCGCGGACACCTCGGCCGGGGTGGCGGTGTGGAGGGTGGCCCAGTACGCGCCGAGCGCCCCGATCGCTTCCGGGTCCAGGATCGGGGTGACCACCAGGCTGCGCACGAACGTCGGCCGGTAGGCCTCCTGCGGGATGCGCGGGTCCACGCGGATGTCCCGGATCGCGACGGTTGCCCGGTGGTGCATGGCCCAGCCGCTGATGCACGACGAAGCGGGGAACCGCTGGCCCTTCCACAGGGGGCTCATGGAGTCCTCGTCGGCGTAGTAGCAGCGGTCGCCGTCGAGGAGGACGAAGGTCGCGCCGTCGGCGCGGGTGAGCCTTCGTGCCGCGGTGCGGAGGATGCGGTGCACGTCCTCCAGCACCTCGGCACGCTGCAGTTCCAGCACCGGGTCGCTCATCCGGCCACGGTAGACCGCCTGGACCACCCCAACCAGGGCCGGCGGCAACGTCACCCGTCCGCCACGAGCGTGACGACCTCCGGCCGCGCCCCGGCCAACCCGATCGGCCGCCGATCCACCACGGGCAACCCACGCAGGTCAGCGTCGTGCACCAACAACACCGCCCGCCCACCCGGCACCAGCACCCGCCGAACCTCCCGCCAAAACCACCCAACCGCCCCTCCTGCGCCGCCAGCCCCACCTGCGCCCCCTGCTCTTCTTGCGCCGCCGGCCCCTCCTGCGCCGCCTGCCCCTCCAGTGCGGCCTGCCCCTCCAGTGCGGCCTGCCCCTCCAGCGCCGCCGATCGCGACTTGGCGCCCCCACGGGGGATTACCGACCACCACGTCCACCGACCCACTCGCCACCGGCAACCGCCCCGCATCCCCCACAACCCACGCGACCGACCCAGGCAACGGCGTGTTGGCAACCGCAGCGGCGATGGCGGCCGAGTCGACATCCACCCCCAGCACCCGCGGCACCGAACCGCTCACATCGGAAACTATCGTCCGCGATCCGATCGTTCCCGCCGCGATCGATCGCGCCTCGATCGATCGCGCACTCGCCGCCTCGATCGCGATCGTCCCCGTGCCGCAGAACGGGTCCAGCAACCGCGCACCCGCCCCGGCCAGCCGCACCATCGCCGCAGCCACCGGCGGGTGCAGCGCCCCCGGCCGCGACACCCGGCGATAACCCCTCCGGTGCAGGGGCCGCTCGGCGACCCGCAACGCCACCACGGCCCGGTCATCCAC
Source organism: Saccharothrix variisporea (assembly GCF_003634995.1). Taxonomy (GTDB): domain Bacteria; phylum Actinomycetota; class Actinomycetes; order Mycobacteriales; family Pseudonocardiaceae; genus Actinosynnema; species Actinosynnema variisporeum. Next base: position 6,541,339 of record NZ_RBXR01000001.1, read on the forward strand.
CACGGTCACCCGCCACGACAACCCACCCGCCGGCGGCACCTTCCCGTCCCGCCGCGAGCAGTAGGTCATCCCGAGCTGGGCCGCCAACGCCACCCCGACCGCGTCCTCCACGTCGTACCGCGTGAAGTTCCGCCGCCCCAGGAACGACGCCGAGACATCCACAGTGGACGCCCCGGAGAACCCCCAAGCCTCCCGCAGCCGCACCACCTCACGCCCGTCCACCTCGGACAGCCGCCGCAAGTCCGCCCGCGCCCGCCCGATCCCGGACACCTCGCCCGCCACCAGGAACACGTCGTCCACACACCGCAACCCGAGCACCGCCGGCCCAGGCACAGCCGAGAACCACACCTCCCGATGCCCGACCGCCTCGACGACCCCGACCGCGCCGCCGCCTCCACCCGCACCGCCGCTGCCGCCGGCACCGCCGCCTCCAGCCGCCCGACCGCCGCCGGCACCGCCGCCGCTCCCGCCAGCACCGCCGCCTCCAGCCGCCCGACCGCCGCCAGCACCGCGGCCGCTGCCGCCAGCACCGCCGCCGCTCCCGCCGGCACCGCCGCCTCCGGCCGCCCAACCGCCTACGCCCGCGCCGCCGCCTCCGGCCGCCCGACCGCCTACGCCCACGCCGCCGCCTCCGACCCCTGCACCCGAGATCTCCTGCGCCGCCACCGACTCCAAACCCCGTACCGTGCGCGCCAGCAGGCGCACGGCCCTCACGTCCGCAACGAAGTGCCAGGACGCGTTCCACCACCGGCGCACGCCGGCCCAAGGAAGATCACCGCAGATCTTCTCCCACGTCGCGACCCGGGGCGGTGTCGTTGCCGCCCCGCATCGCCGGCGAGGGGACCGCGTGCCCTCGTCCCGCCGGCGGTCGCTTCAGCGGAGGAAGAAGAACGTCATACCGCGCACGTTAGCAAGCCCCGCAACGGCTTTACCGGAAGTGCGACACCGCCTCCGCCGCCGTCACCGCCGCGCCGAAGTGCGGGCCGCACCCGGCGAACGCGCCGGCCGACCGCCACCACCGCGCCTGCTCGTCCGTGCGCACCCCATCGACCTCCACGACCGCGCCGACCTCCCGCACCGCGGCCACCAGAGCGGCGACGTAGGACGTCCGCCGGTCCACCAACCGCCGCGCCACTCGGACCCGCCGCACGCCCAACGCCTCGGCCGCCGCCAGGTCGTCCGGGCCCAGCGCGAAGTCGTGCAGCGCGGTGCCCACGCCCATGTCGGCCAGCACGGTCAGGTTCTCGGCGGCTTCGGACACCGACAGCACGCCCACCGGCATCCCGACCACGAGCCGGTCCGGCCGCAGCCCGGTGTCCTCCAGCACCCGCACGACCCGCGCCTCCAGGTCCGCGTCGGCGGACTGCACGGCGGTGAGGCTCACCGCCAGCACCGCGTCCCGCCACCACCGGGCCTGGTCGGCGGCGGTCCGCAGGACCCACTCGCCCAGCGCCAGCACCAGACCGGTCTGCTCGGCCAGCTCCACGCACAGGTCGTGCTCCAGCGGCTGCTCCCGGTCCCAGCGCAGCAACGCGTCCAGGCCCACGACCCCACCGGACCCGCCCGAGTCCTCACCGGCCCCGACCCCGTCGGACAGCGCCACCACCGGCCGGTACCGCACGGAGATCTCGCCCTGCTCCCACGCGCCCGGCATCCCCACGGCCAGCGCCTGCGCCCGCCGGTCCGCCAGGTCGCGCGCCGGGTGGAACAGCTCCCACTGCCCGCGCCGGCCCGCCTTGGCCCGGCGCAGCGCCTGGTCGGCCGACCGCAGCAGCTCGGCGGGCTCGGTGTCGTGCGGCGGCCGGACCACCACGCCGGTGCTCGCCGACACCGCGATGCCGTGCCCCTCCACGAACAGCGGCTCGGCCAGCTCGGCGTTGATGGCGGCGACGATCCACGCCACCTCCGGCGTGCTCGCGGTGTTCTCCACGAGGATGCCGAACTCGTCGCCCTCGAACCGCGCGACCATCGCCCTCTCCCGCGCGACCACGGCTCTCAGCCGCTGGGCGACGTGCACGAGCAGGCGTTCCCCGGCCCGGCTGCCCAGGCTGTTGACGACCATGCCGAACGCGTCGATGTCCAGGTGCAGCAGCGTGACGCCGTGCACGGGGTCCGCGCGCCGCAGCGCCGCCTCCAGGTGGGTGGTGAAGAACTGCCGGTTCGGCAGGCCGGTCAGGACGTCGTGCAGCGCCTGCCGGTTCAGCTCGCCCTGCAGCAGCATCAGCTCGGTGCCGTCCTCGACCACGGTCACGAAGTGGCCGGTGCCGGGTTCCTCGCCGGGCAGCAGGGAGGTGGTGAGCGTGATGCGGGCGACGTCGCCGTTCTTGCGCAGCAGCCGGTGCGACTGCCGGATCCGGTCCGGGCCGCCCAGCAGCAGCTCGTCCATGGTCTTCCGCAGCGCGTCCGCGGACTCGGTGTCGACCAGGTCGAACAGGGTCAGCTCGGCCAGCTCGGCGGGCGTGTAGCCGAGGATCTCGCCGACGGCGGCGTTCGCGCGCACCAGCGTGCCGTCCAGGTCCACGATCAGCACGCCGCTGGAGGACGAGGTCACGACCTCGTCGAACCGGGCCTCGCTCTCCCGCAGCCGCCACTTCGCATCGCGCACCGCCTTGAGCAGCGACAGCCGCAGCGCCTCCTGCTGGTCGAACACCGACCGCCTGCTCGCCGCGGCGAACCCGGTGGCGAACGCGCCCAGACCCACCGCGACCCGGTCGGCCCAGCGGTCGGTCGGCTGGAAGTCGGGCAGTGCGAGCAGGCCCCGGCCGAGGACTTCGGTGGTGCAGCGCAATCCGTCCTCGGTCATGTAGCCGAGGGACACGAACTGTTCGCCGAGTTCTTCCAGCGGTGCCGGGTCGAAGGGTTCCGCGAGCAGCAGTGCGCAAATGCGGTCCAGCTGTTGTGACAATTCGGCGTCCAGTTCGGATTTGGTGTGCTGGACGACGACGGAGGTGCTCAGCAGATATGCCCACTTGCGCGCCAAAAGCCCCCGTGCGCGGGCCGGGTCGGGGGTGGGATCCGGTGGCGACGGGTGCTCGGCGGCGTGGTGTGGTCCGCGTTCAGGTCCGCGTTCTGGTCGAGGCATTCGGCGTGGCCCTGCTCTGGCTTCGGGTTGCGTCGCAGTTTATGCGATTCCGGTCCGTCCCCATTGTTGTGGTCACCCAACGTCACAATGTGCGGAATGCTCACGGTTTTCGGCACACGGCCCCGTAGAGCAGCATGTTGATCTCGTGCCGGTCGCTGATGTCACCGGGTCCGGTCGGCCGCCACTCGGCGCACCCGACCAGGCCGGGGTCGAGCAGCTCGTAGCCGTCGAGCAGTTCCAGGACCTCGCCGTGCGTGCGGATGGTCAGCTGGTCGGCGCTGCCGCTGCTGTTGATCACCTCGGCGGCGCGGTAGAGGGGGTCGCCCATGGTGTCGGCGCTGACGTGGCTGATCGCGAGGAAGCTGCCCGACGGCAGCGCGTCCACGTACCGGGCCAGCAGTTCGCGCGGCTTCCACTCGTCGGGCACCCAGTGCAGCAGCAACAGCATCAACATGCCCACCGGCTGCGAGAAGTCCAGCAGGCGCTGGGCTTCCGGGCTGCCGAGGACGCCGTCGACGTCCCGGAGATCGGCGGCGACGATCTCGGCCCGGTCGTTGTCGGCCAGCATCAGCTCGCTGTGCGCCACGGCGATCGGGTCGCGGTCGACGTAGACCACCCGGCAGGTCGGGTCGGCGTCCTGCGCCACCTCGTGCACGTTGGCCACGGTCGGGATGCCCGAGCCGATGTCGAGGAACTGCCGGACCCCCTGGTCGACCATGAACCGCACCACGCGGCCGAGGAACGCCCGGTTGACGCGGGTGCCGCTGCGCAGGCCGGGCATCATCTTGTCGATCTTGAGCGCGATCTCGCGGTCGACGGCGAAGTTGTGCGCCCCACCGAGCATGAAGTCGTACGCGCGGGCGATGCTCGGCACGGAAACGTCCACGCTCTGCGGGACCCAATCCGGTCTGACCACCGGTGAACACCCTCTTCGAGTAGTGGGGTGACGAGTTTAGCGATCGCCCGGTCGAGTGCGATTGGGCCATCGGTGTGACCCCGGCCCACCCGATCGGGCACTGTGCGCATCCGCTGAACGACGCCTATGGTGGTGCGTCCCGAAATTGCCCCCATTGTCCTCGGCGAGGAGCGACGATGCGCGTCCCGGTGGCCCCCGGACGGCTGCCTTTCCTCGGGCACACGCTGCCCATGCTGCGTGGCCGACACCGCTACACCGCACGGTTGCGGGAACGGGCGGAGATCGTCGAAGTCGACCTGGGTCCATTGCCCACCTATTTCGTGACCAGTCCTCGATTCACCCACCAGGTGTTGGTCACGGACGGCCCGCGATTCCGCAAGGGCATCATGTTCGAGCGGTTCGAACCGTTCCTGGGCAACGGCCTGATCCTGTCCGACGGCGCCTTCCACCGCAGGCAGCGCCGCATGGTCCAGCCCGCCTTCCACCGCGACCGCCTGGCCGGCTACACCGCGATCATGGCCGACGCGGCGGGCCGGGCGGTCGGCGCGTGGCGGCCCGGCGAGGTCCGGGTGGTCGAGGACGACATGCAGGCGCTCGCGGTGACCATCGTCGGCGAGGCCCTGTTCACCACCGAGATCGAGCCGCGCGCGATCGAGGAGATCCGCCGGTCGATGTTCGAGGTGACCAAGTACGGCATGCTGATGGCGTTGTTGCCCGGCGCGCTGGCGAAGGTCCCGACCCCGCCCAACCGGCGGTTCCACCGGGCCATCGGGCGCATCCAGGCCGTCGTGGGCGAGGTCGTCGCACGCCGGCGCGCGGAGGGCGTGGACCGCGGGGACCTGCTGTCCATCCTGTTGCAGGCGCACGACGAGGACACCGGCGAGGGCATGTCCGACCGGCAGGTGTTCGACGAGGTGGTCGGCCTGCTGTCGGCCGGGATCGAGACCACCGCGCTGGCGCTGGCCTGGGCGTTCCACGAGCTGTCCCGGCACCCCGACGTCGAGGAACGATTACACGCCGAGGTCGACGAAGTGCTCGCGGGCCGCCCGGTGACCTTCGACGACCTGCCGAAGCTGACCTACACCAGGCAGGTCGTGCAGGAGGTCCTGCGCAGGTACCCGATCTGGATCCTGATGCGCCGGACCCTGGAGCCGGTGGACTTCGACGGCTTCGAGGTGCCGGCCGGCTCGGAAGTGATCATCAGCCCGCACGCCCTGCACCACGACCCGCGCACGTTCCCCGACCCGGACCGCTTCGACCCCGACCGCTGGGAACCGTCGCGCGCGGCCTCGGTGCCCCGCGGTGCGTACATCCCGTTCGGGGCGGGGACGCGGCAGTGCGTGGGCAACGCCTTCGCGCTGAACGAGGCCGTGGTCGTCCTGGCCACTGTCGCGTCGAAGTACCGCCTGCGCCCGGTGCCCGGCAAACCGGTGCGCACGAAGTACACCACCGCCCCCTACCCGAGTGGGCTGCTGCTGACGGTGGTGCCGAGGTCCTGATCCTTGTGCAGAGAGGTTCTTCTCGCGTGAGTTGGTCCCGTTTCCGCCGGCTGTGCGCGGCGGTGCTGTTGGCGACAGGCGTCTTGACCGTCCCCGGTACCGCCCAGGCGGCCCCGGTGTCGTGCGAGGACGTGTACGTGCCGGTGAGCATCCTGCTGCTGCCGCAGACCGTGTACGGCCGGCTGTGCACCCCCGAGGGCGCACGGACCGTGATGGTCCTCGTACCCGGTTCCACCTACACCAGCCACTACTGGGACATCGACACCCGTCCCGAGAACTCGTTCCGCCGCTCCATGAACCAGGCCGGCCTCGCGACCCTGACGGTGGACCGCCTGGGCACCGGCCGCAGCTCCAAGCCGCTGAGCGCGCTGGTGTCGACCGTGACCGAGGCCGACGCCGTGCACGGGGTGGTGCAGCGGGTGCGGGGCCGGTTCGACCGGGTGGTGATCGGTGGGCACTCGCTGGGGTCGGCGATCTCGATCCTGGAGGCGGGTCGGTACCGCGATGTCGCCGGGGTGTTGCTGACCGGGTTCACGCCCCGGCTGGACGTGGTGAGCGCCGTGCCGGTGTTCGCCTCCCTGATCCCGGCCACGCTGGAGCCGCAGTTCGCGGGCTTGGATCCCGGGTACCTGACGACTTCACCGGGGACGCGGTATTCGTCGTTCCACGCGCCGGGGGTGGTCCAGGAGGATTTGATCGCGGACGACGAGCGCACGAAGTCGGTCGTGTCGGTGGCGGAGCCGGTGGACACGATCGTGCTGAACAACTACGTGCTGCCGGCGGCGTTGGCGATCCGTGCGCCGGTCATGCTGGTGATGGCGGACGGGGACGAGCACTTCTGCGGGCCGCCGCTGGGGTCGGATTGTTCATCGCCGGAGGCTTTGAAGGCGTCGGAGGCGCACTACTACGCGGATGGGGTGCGATTGGACACGTATGTGCTCCGGGGGTACGGGCACTCGTTCAACTACGCCCCCAACGCCCCGGACTACCACGCCGCCGTCGCCATCTGGGCAAACAGCCTGAATTAGCCGCACACACCCCGCACACCGCTCGCCAAGCCGTCCGCGCGAAGCGCATGCTTTTCGGCGCGCGCAGCGCGCGGTGGTCGCGCCACAAGTGGAGGGCCTCGGTTCCCCCACCGTATGGCCTGCCCGAAGGGCTACCACATTTTCCAGGGGTTGCAGCCGAAAGTTTTGCGAGGAACGAGCAAAAGTTTTAGCGGCAACCCCTGGAAAATGTGGTTGGCTCCGCCAGGCCATGCGGTGGGGGAACCGACGCCCTTCACCCCCCATCGGTGGTCTCCCCAGCCGGCTTTTGATCTTGAGAGCGCGCAGCGCGTTCGGCTTGAGAGCGAAGCGTTCTGCTTGAAGATCTTGAAAGCGAAGAGAGAAAAGCGAAAAGAGCCTCGCCGGCGGGCAGGCCGCCAAGGATGGACACAAGAGAAAGGGCGGGGGCTTCTTGCTTGTGCCATCCCCGTATGGCCTGGCGGAGCCTACCACATTTTCCGGGGGTTGCCGCTAAAACTTTTTGCTCGTTCCTCGCAAAAACTTTCGGCCGCAACCCCCGGAAAATGTGGTAGCCCTTCGGGCAGGCCATACGGGGATGACACAAGCAAGAAGCCCAAGCAGGGGGGTGCCGCGCGGCAGCCCATCGAAAAGCACGCGGGCGTGCCTGAGGGTGTGGGAGCGCAGGGCACGCGCTGTGCGCAGAAGGCGGGCGCAGCGTGGCGGGAGGGCTGAGGCGGCGTGCGGGAGGGATGGGGCGGCGGTGGGAGGGCTGGGGCGGCGTGCGGGGGAGTGTGGCGGCGTGCGGGAGGGGTGAGACCGGGCCGGTGGCGGGCTACTGGAGGGGAGCGGCGCCGCGTTCGGTCAGGAGTTGCTTCATGTATTCGCTCTCGCTGGACTGCGACTTCAGCATGTTGTCCGCGAGGGTGCGTACCGCGTTCTGGCCGGCGTGGGTCGCCGCGTACTGGGCCATCGGGGCGCCGCCCTGGTGGTGGCGGAGCATGAGTTGGAGGAAGTAGACGTCGAACTCCGTGCCCGACAGGGACCGGAGCTTGGCCAGCTCCTCCGACGACGCCATGCCGGGCATCAACCCGGTCGTGCCGCCCGAGGTCCCCGCCTCGTGGTGGGTCGCGGTGGCCATCCACTTCATGTGGGTGCCGTCCGGGGACTGCTCGGGCGCGCCCCACAGGGTGAGCCAGCCCTTCATGCGGCCGACCTGCTCCAGCTGGGTGGACTCGATGTCGAACGCCAGCTGGCGGATGGCCGGGTTCGTTGTCTTGTCCCTCGCCGCGTTGGCCATGCTGATGCCCTGGATGTGGTGCACCGCCATGTCCTGCGAGAAGCCCACGTCCACCGAGTCCTTCGCCGGGACGGACGCGTCGTCCTTGCCCGGCAGCTGGATGAGCAGGCCCACCGCGGCACCCAGGAGCAGCACCGCCAGCACCGCCACCGTGGCAACTAGGGTCCTGGTGGCGGTGCTGGGGCGCTGGTCCGGAGTGCTCAACGTCAGCTGCTCGGCTGCGTGGTGGGAGCGGCCGTCGGGTTCTCGGTCGGGTCGGCCGTGCCGCCGTCCATCGGGACCGCGTCGGCGCCCGGCTTCTCCGCCACGAACGGCGGCGGGTTGTCGACGTCGAAGGTCGGCGAGTCGCAGGCCGCGCCGATCTCCGGGTAGGTGTACTGGTTGCGGCGCAGCGACTTGATGAACTGGTCGACGCGCTCGTCGTCCACGCTCTCGACCTTGAGCTGGTGGCCCCACGACTGGAGCGACACCGGCTTGTCCAGACCCGGGTACGGCGACAGCATCGTGTACTGCTGGCCGTCCGCCTTGGCCTTGAGCTTGTCCAGCTTCTCGCCAGTCACCTGGTCGGGGTTGTAGGCGATCCAGACCGCGCCGTGCTCCAGCGCGTGGACCATGTTCTCCGTGCGCACGGGCTTCGCGTACACGACGCCGGTGCAGTTCGCCCACGCACCGTCGTGCGGACCACCGAAGGGCGGGGACTGGTCGTAGGCCACCCGCTGCGTCGGCTGCACGTGCTTGCCGGCCGGGTACTCCTTCTTCACCACGCCCTGGATCTGGTCGGACGGGTCCTTGTTCTCCTCCGAGGGCTGCCACTTGGCCAGTGCGGCCTCCTGGGCGTTCTTCTCGGAGATCTGCGCGTAGGCATACCCGAACACGGTGCCCGCCAGCGCCAACACGGCGATCACCGCGATGATGGTGCCCCACGGCTTCGGCTTCTTCGCCACCACCGAGGACCGCGCCGCCGCCACGCTGGAGCGCGCGGCCTTAGTCTTCTTGCCGCTGGTCATGTCCGCCTCAGGTCCGTCGTCATACGCCCATGCCGCGGGCCAGTGTAGGGACACCGTGTCGGATCACCGTCAACTGCCGGTCACCAGGGGTGTCGGTCGACACTCGCGGGACCTGCGTCACTCCCACTCCTCGGGACGCGTAACCCGGTCGAGACCTGCGCGAACGCTTCCCTAGACTTGACGGGTGACTCCCGCTGCGCTCGCTGACCTGGTCCGTGCGACGGCCGTGGACGTGCTGTCCACCCGCGGCCTCGACCCCGCCGTCCTGCCCGCCGCGGTGACCATCGAGCGACCCCGCAACCCGGAGCACGGCGACTACGCCACCAACCTGGCCCTGGTCACCGCCAAGAAGGCCGGTGTCGTGCCTCGTGACCTGGCCGGATGGCTGGCGGAGGCGCTCGCCGGGACGGACGCCATCGCGTCCGCCGAGGTCGCCGGACCGGGCTTTCTGAACCTGCGGCTCGCGGCCGACGCCCAGGGCGGCATCGTGCGGGACGTCCTGGAGGCGGGCGACGCCTACGGCCGGGGCGACCAGCTGGCCGGGGTCAAGATCAACCTGGAGTTCGTGTCCGCGAACCCGACCGGCCCCATCCACCTGGGCGGGACCCGGTGGGCGGCGGTCGGCGACGCGCTGGGCCGCATCCTCGCGGCCAACGGCGGCGACGTGACCCGCGAGTACTACTTCAACGACGCCGGCGCCCAGATCGACCGGTTCGTGCGGTCCCTGATCGCCGCCGCCAAGGGCGAGCCCGCCCCCGAGGACGGCTACGCGGGCGGCTACATCTCCGACATCGCCGCCGAGGTCCTCAAGCAGGAGCCGGGCGCGCTGTCCGCCGAGGACTCCCACGAGGTCTTCCGGCGCATCGGCGTGAACCTGATGTTCGCCGAGATCAAGCGGGACCTGCACGACTTCGGCACCGACTTCGACGTGTTCTTCCACGAGAACTCGCTGCACGAGTCGGGCGCGGTCGCCAAGGCGATCGAGCAGCTCAAGACCTCCGGCGGCCTGTACTTCGAGGACGGCGCCTGGTGGCTGCGGACCACCGAATACGGCGACGACAAGGACCGGGTGGTCATCAAGCGCGACGGCGACCCGGCCTACATCGCCGGCGACATCGCGTACTTCCTGGACAAGCGGTCACGCGGCTTCGACCTGTGCATCTACATGCTCGGCGCGGACCACCACGGCTACATCGGCCGCCTCAAGGCCGCCGCGGCCGCGCTGGGCGACGACCCGAAGACCGTCGAGGTGCTCATCGGCCAGATGGTGAACCTGGTCAGCGAGGGCAAGCCGGTCCGGATGAGCAAGCGGGCCGGCACGGTCATCACCATGCAGGACCTGGTGGACGCGGTGGGCGTGGACGCCGCCCGGTACGCCATGTCCCGCTCCTCGGTGGACTCCAGCCTGGACATCGACCTCGACCTGCTGCGCAAGCGCTCGAACGAGAACCCGGTCTTCTACGTCCAGTACGCCCACGCGCGGATCTGTTCGGTGCTCCGCAACGCCGCCGACCTCGGCATGACGCCCAACGACGCGCTGGAGCTGCTCCAGCACGACCGCGAGGGCGAGCTGATCCGCGCGCTGGGCGAGTTCCCCCGGGTCGTGGCGACGGCGGGCGAGCTGCGCGAGCCGCACCGCGTCGCCCGGTTCCTGGAGGAGCTGGCCGGCCGCCTGCACCGCTGGTACGACACCAAGGAGTGCCGGATCCTGCCCAAGGGCGACGAGGACGTGACCGACGTCCAGCGCGCGCGCCTGCAGCTGTGCATCGCCACCCGCCAGGTCCTGGTCAACGGCCTGCGCCTGCTGGGCGTGAGCGCTCCGGAGCGGATGTGATGAGGGCGCACCCCGCCGGTCCCCGGCACGCGGACGTCCTCGTCCCCTCCAACACCGCCGGCAACCGGCCGTCCACCCCCGGCGAGCTCGACCGACTTCACCCGCACGTGTGGCCGCGCAACGCCCACCGGGGCGGCGACGGCGCGGTCCGGTTCGGTGGCGTGGACGTCCGGCAGCTGGTCGAGGAGCACGGCACCCCGCTGTTCGTGATGGACGAGCAGGACTTCCGGTCCCGCTGCCGCGACCACGCCGAGGCGTTCGGCGACCCGACGCAGGTGCACTACGCGTCCAAGGCGTTCCTGTCCGTCGCGGTGGCCCGGTGGGTCGCCGAGGAGGGGCTGAGCATCGACGTGTGCAGCGGTGGTGAGCTGGCCATCGCGTTGCGCGCCGACTTCCCGGCCGAGCGGATCGCGTTGCACGGCAACAACAAGTCCGTCGCCGAGCTCGAAGCCGCCGTGGCGGCCGGCGTCGGCGCGGTGGTGCTGGACTCGTTCTACGAGATCGCCCGCCTGGACCAGATCGCCCGCGAGCGCGGGGTCGTGCAGCCGGTGATGATCCGGGTGACGGTCGGCGTCGAGGCGCACACCCACGAGTTCATCGCGACCGCGCACGAGGACCAGAAGTTCGGCTTCTCGCTGTCCTCCGGGGACGCGGCGGAGGCGGCGCGGCGCGTGCTCAAGGCCGAGGGGCTCCGGCTCGTCGGGCTGCACAGCCACATCGGCTCGCAGATCTTCGACGCCAGCGGCTTCGAGGTGGCGGCCCGCCGGGTCATCGGACTGCTGGCGGACCTGCGCGACGAGCACGGCGACTCCGTCCTGGACCAGGTGTCCACTGTGGACCTCGGCGGCGGCTTGGGCATCGCCTACACCCCGGACGACGACCCGCCGCCGCCCGCCGAACTGGCCCGCCAGCTGCAGAACATCGTGGCCAAGGAGTGCGAGCACGCGGGCCTGCCCGCGCCCAAGATCGCCGTCGAACCCGGCCGCGCGATCGTCGGCCCCGGCACGGTCACCGTGTACGAGGTCGGCACCATCAAGGACGTCCAGCTCGACGCCGGCGCGACCCGCCGGTACGTCAGCGTCGACGGCGGCATGAGCGACAACATCCGCACCGCCCTGTACGACGCCGTGTACGACTGCAAGGTGGTCTCCCGCGGGGCCGAGCAAGACGCGAAGGCCGTGCTGTGCCGCGTGGTGGGCAAGCACTGCGAGTCCGGCGACGTCGTGGTGCGCGACTGCTGGCTGCCCGACGACCTGGCGCCCGGCGACCTCATCGCGGTCGCGGCGACCGGGGCCTACTGCTACTCGATGGCCAGCGGCTACAACCGCCTGCCCCGGCCCGCGCTCGCCGCGGTGTCCGACGGCGCCTCGCGGCTGCTGCTGCGCCGGGAGACCGAGGAAGACCTGTTCCGCCTGGAGGTATGACGTGCCTGGCCAGAAACCGATCAAAGTCGCGCTGCTCGGTTGCGGCACGGTCGGCACCGAGGTGGTCCGGCTCCTGACCGACCACGCGGCGGACCTGACCGCGCGGGTCGGCGCGCCCGTGGAGCTCGCGGGCATCGCCGTGCGCAGGCCGAACAAGCACCGCGAGGTGCCCGCCGAGCTGCTCACGACCGACGCGCAGGCGCTGGTCTCCTCGCCCGACGTGGACGTCGTGGTCGAGGTCATCGGCGGCATCGAGCCCACCCGGACCCTGCTGCTCCAGGCGCTGCGCGCGGGCAAGTCGGTCGTCACGGCCAACAAGGCGCTGCTCGCCGAGCACTCGGGCGAGCTGTTCGAGGCCGCCGACGGCACGGGCGCGGACCTGTACTTCGAGGCGGCCGTGGCGGGCGCGATCCCGCTGATCCGGCCGCTGCGCGAGTCGCTGGCGGGCGACCGCATCACGCGCGTGATGGGGATCGTCAACGGCACCACCAACTTCATCCTCTCGGGCATGGATTCCACCGGGGCGAGCTACGGCGAGACGCTGGAGGAAGCCACCCGGCTGGGTTACGCGGAGGCGGACCCGACCGCGGACGTGGACGGCTTCGACGCCGCCTCCAAGGCCGCGATCCTCGCGTCCCTGGCCTTCCACACCCGGGTCACCGCCGCCGACGTGCACCGCGAGGGCATCGCGCAGGTCAGTGCGGCCGACATCGCCGCCGCCAAGGGCCTGGGCCGGACCGTCAAGCTGCTCGCGATCTGCGAGCGCGTGACCGAGAACGGGTCCGAGTCGGTCTCCGTCCGGGTGCACCCCGCGATGATCCCCAGGACCCACCCGCTCGCCGGCGTGAACGGCGCGTTCAACGCGGTCTTCGTGGAGGCCGACGCGGCGGGCGAGATGATGTTCTACGGCAAGGGCGCCGGTGGCGCGCCCACGGCCAGCGCGGTGCTCGGCGACCTGGTCGCGGTGGCCCGCAACCGGGTGGTCAGCGGGCGCGGACCGCGCGAGTCGGCCTACGCGGCGCTGCCCGTGCGGCCGATGGGCCAGACGCCCACCAGGTACCACATCAGCCTCGACGTGGCCGACCGGCCAGGTGTGTTGTCGCAGGTCGCGGCGGTGTTCGCGGAGCACGACGTGAGCATCGCGGCGGTGCGGCAGGAGGGGCGGGTCGACGACGCCAGCCTGGTCATCGTCACCCACGCCGCGACCGACGCGGCACTGCGGTCGACCGTGGACAAAATCGGCGGACTGCCCGTGGTTCGAGAAGTGGTCAGCGTTATGCGGGTGGAAGGCGAAGAGTCATGACGATCCAAGCAGGCGTGCGCCCCGGGTGGCCGGGCATCATCCACGCCTACGCGGACCGGATCGAACTCCCGGAGGGCGCCAAGGTCGTCACCCTCCACGAGGGCGGCACGCCGCTGGTGCACTCGGAGTACCTGTCCGAGGTCACCGGCAGCGAAGTCCACATCAAGGTCGAGGGCGCGAACCCGACCGGCTCGTTCAAGGACCGCGGCATGACCGTGGCCATCACGTACGCGCTGGCCAGTGGCGCCAAGGCGGTGATCTGCGCGTCGACCGGCAACACCTCCGCCAGCGCCGCCGCCTACGCGGCCAAGGCCGGGCTCACCGCCGCCGTCCTGGTGCCGCGCGGCAAGATCGCCCTGGGCAAGCTCGCCCAGGCGGTCGCGCACGGCGCGCGCATCCTCCAGATCGACGGCAACTTCGACGACTGCCTCGAACTGGCCTCCAAGACCTCCATCGAGTACCCGATCACCCTGGTCAACTCGGTCAACCCGGTCCGGCTCATCGGCCAGAAGACCGCCGCCTGGGAGATCTGCGACGTCCTGGGCCGCGCCCCGGACGTCCACTGCCTCCCGGTCGGCAACGCCGGCAACATCACCGCGTACTGGCGCGGCTACTCCGACTACGCCAACGACGGCGTGATCGGCGCGACCCCGCGCATGTTCGGCTTCCAGGCCGCGGGCGCGGCCCCGCTGGTGCTCGGCGAGCCGGTCGCCAACCCGGAGACCATCGCCACCGCCATCCGCGTGGGCAGCCCCGCGTCGTGGACCGGCGCGGTGACCGCCAAGGACGAGTCCGGCGGCCTGTTCGAGGCCGTGACGGACGAGAAGATCCTGGAGGCCTACCGGCTGCTGGCCGTCCGCGACGGCATCTTCGTCGAGCCGGCGTCCGCGACCAGCGTGGCCGGCCTGCTGGCCACCGCCGCCGACGGCCGCCTGCCCAAGGGCTCGCTGGTCGTCTGCACGGTCACCGGCCACGGCCTGAAGGACCCGGACACGGCGCTGCTCGGCATGGCCGAGGTCGAGCCCGTCCCGGTGGACCCCGGCGCGGTCGCCACCGCGCTGGAACTGTCGTGACCGGCGTCCACGTCACCGTCCCCGCGTCCACGGCGAACCTCGGCTCGGGGTTCGACGCGCTCGGCATGGCCCTCGGCCTCCACGACGAGGTGGAGTTCGAGGTCGTGCCGGCCGGGCTGGTGATCGAGGTCACCGGGCAGGGCGCGGGCGGGGTCCCGTCCGACGAGTCGCACCTGGTGGTCCGGGCCTTCCGGGCCGCCTGTTCACTGCTGGACGTGAACGTTCCGGGGCTGGTGCTGCGGTGCCGGAACGCCATCCCGCACGCGCGCGGCCTCGGCTCGTCCTCGGCGGCCGTGGTGGCGGGCATCGCGGCCGGATACGCGCTGGCCGGGCACGAGTTGGACACAACCGCGTTGCAACTCGCCGCGGAGTTCGAGGGCCACGCGGACAACGCGGCGGCGGCGATGTTCGGCGGCGTCGCCGTGGCGTGGACGGAGGGTGACCGGTTCCGCGCGGTGCGTCTCGAAGCGCACCCCGCGCTGCGACCGGTGGTGCTGGTGCCGGCGGTCGAGTCGTCCACCAAGACGACCCGCGGTCTGCTGCCCGCTTCGGTGCCGCACGCGGACGCCGCGTTCGCCGCCGGGCGGTCCGCGCTGGCCGTCCACGCCCTCACCACCGACCCCTCCCTGCTGCTCGAAGCGCTGGACGACCGGCTGCACGAGCCGTACCGCGAACCGGCCTGGCCGGCCACGTTCGCGCTGGTCAAGGCGCTGCGGGCGGCCGGGGTGCCGGCCGCGGTCTCGGGTGCCGGGCCGACCGTGCTGGCCCTCCCGGAGGACGGCGAACTCCCCGACGCGGTGGACCTGACGGGCTTCACGCCGCACCACGTTCCCGTGGACGGCGGGGGAGTGCGCGTTGCGCCACTCGGTTGAGTGATGCGACGCGCCGCGCCCCGGTTGTTGCACCTGGCCGGAGCGGCGTCTACCCTCGGGGCCATCAGTCACCGCGCGCACGGGCGCCGGTGTGGTGCCCGGACACTCGCTCCGGATCGCATTCCTCCAGTGACTTGGCCCTGTGCCGTACGGGCGGGGTTGGCGCTGGAAGGCACCCGCTCGCCGTGTGACCGAGAACGCCTCGTGCCGGTGGACTCCGCATTCGTGCGCTCCGAGGTCCGCCTGCACGCAGACGTGACTGTCGATCCGCATTCCGTCGGACGGCAGGTCCGCTGGGCCGCGTAGGAGGCGCGGTCCGGTCAGGAAGGACATGTGTGAGCAACACTGATGTGCTGAGCAGCGAAGCTCCAGCTGCTCCCAACGCCGCTGCCAGTTCCGGAGCCGAGGAGAACGCTCTGACCACCCCTTCGAACGGCAGCGCCCCGCCGCGCAAGCGGGCGGGCCTGTCCGGCATGGTGCTCGCCGAGCTCCGTGAACTCGCCGGTCAGCTCGGCATCACCGGCACGGCCGGACTCCGCAAGGGCGACCTCATCGCGGCCATCAAGGAGCGTCAGGGCGGCACCTCCGGTCGGGGCAGTGCCGCGACGCCGCCGAAGGCCGAGAAGAAGGCGGCACCCAAGGCCGCCGCCGCTCCCGCCGCCGAGAAGCCCGCCGCCGCCGAGAAGCCCGCCGAGCAGCCGGTGGACCGGCCGACGCAGCAGCAGCTGGACGTCGCCGACCGCCCGGCCGAGGAGGAGGGCGGTCGCCGCGGCAACCGCCGCCGCCGCTCCGCGAACCGCCCGGCCGGCAGCCCCGACGCGCAGCAGCAGGCGCAGGCCACCGCGCCCGCCGCCGCTCCCGCGGCCGAGGCCCCGGCGCAGACCCAGGAGCGTCCGCAGGCCGACCAGCGCCCGCAGTCCGACCGCGCCGACCAGCCCCGCGAGCAGCGCCAGGAGCGCGGCGACCGCGGCGACCGGCAGGACCGCGGCGAGCGCGGTGACCGTGGCGACCGCCAGGACCGGGGCGACCGCGGCAACCGCCGTGACCGCGACCGCGACCGCGGCGACAACCGCGACCGTGACCGGGACCGCAACCGCGACCGCAACCAGCAGGGTGGCGGCGACCGCGGCAACAACAACCTGGTCGAGGACGACGGTGACGAGGAGGGCGGCCGTCGCGGTCGCCGCTTCCGCGACCGCCGCCGTCGTGGCGGCCGGGGCGACGGCGCCGGCGGCAGCACCGACACCGAGGTGCGCGAGGACGACGTCCTGCTGCCCGTCGCGGGCATCCTCGACGTGCTGGAGAACTACGCGTTCGTCCGCACGTCGGGCTACCTGGCCGGCCCGAACGACGTCTACGTGTCGCTGTCGCTGGTGCGCAAGTACGGCCTGCGCCGCGGTGACGCGATCATCGGCGCCGTCCGCCAGCCGCGCGAGGGCGAGCAGCAGCGGCAGAAGTTCAACCCGCTGGTCCGCGTGGACAAGATCAACGGCCTGGACCCGGAGGAGTCGCGCAACCGCCCCGACTTCACCAAGCTCACGCCGCTGTACCCGAACGAGCGCCTGCGGCTGGAGACCGAGCCGCACATCCTGACGACCCGCGTCATCGACCTGGTGATGCCGATCGGCAAGGGCCAGCGCGCGCTCATCGTATCCCCGCCGAAGGCCGGCAAGACCTCGGTGCTCCAGTCGATCGCCAACGCGATCACGAAGAACAACCCCGAGTGCCACCTGATGGTGGTGCTGGTGGACGAGCGCCCCGAAGAGGTCACCGACATGCAGCGGTCGGTGAAGGGCGAGGTCATCGCCTCCACCTTCGACCGCCCGCCGTCGGACCACACCACGATCTCGGAGCTGGCCATCGAGCGGGCCAAGCGCCTGGTCGAGATGGGTCACGACGTGGTCGTGCTGCTGGACTCGATCACCCGCCTGGGTCGTGCCTACAACCTGGCGGCGCCGGCGTCCGGCCGCATCCTGTCCGGCGGTGTCGACTCGACGGCGCTGTACCCGCCGAAGCGCTTCCTCGGCGCGGCCCGCAACATCGAGGGCGGCGGCTCGCTGACCGTCATCGCGACCGCGCTGGTCGAGACCGGTTCGGCCGGCGACAGCGTGATCTTCGAGGAGTTCAAGGGCACCGGCAACGCCGAGCTGAAGCTGGACCGGAAGATCGCCGACAAGCGCACCTTCCCGGCCGTGGACGTCGACGCCTCCGGCACCCGCAAGGAGGAGCTGCTGCTGTCGCCGGACGAGATGGCGGTCATGCACAAGCTCCGCCGGGTCCTGCACGCCCTCGACGGCCAGCAGGCCATCGACCTCCTGCTCGACCGCCTCCGCAAGAGCCGGACGAACATCGAGTTCCTGATGCAGGTCGCGAAGACCACCCCGGGCGCCGACAACGACTGACGCCCGAACCCGAAACGGCCCGTCCCTCCAGCGAGGGGCGGGCCGTTTCGGTGTGTTCGGTGGTGAGCTGCCGCGACGGGCGGGCCGCGCTGGGGTCGCGGAACGCCCGTCGCGGCTCGGCCTGCCCCCCGCACGGCCGGTGCCCCCCGCCGTCGACGGTAGCCGGCCGACGACTCTCCGCAGCACCGTGCCGCCACGCCGTTCCGCGTCCGCTGCCGCGCGTCGACTCCGTAGGGCTACGGAGGGATTGGGCGGTTCGGCCCAACGCCCCAACGCGGGATTTCCGCGGCCCCGGCCACCCGGACACACCGTTGCCTTGTACTGTCCGTGCTCGGAAGGTCACCCTGACGTGGAGGGCGTGCGTGTTACCCGCCGGGATCAGCACCTTCGTCGGCCGCGGCGCGGAGACGGCCGCGGTGCGCGACCTGCTCCGGGCGCGCCGGCTGGTGACCGTCAAGGGCGCGGCCGGCATCGGCAAGACGCGGTTCGCCGAGCACGTCGCCGGAGTGGTCGAGGGCGACTTCGCCGACGGTGTCGTCCACGTGCCCCTCGCCGACGTGCGGGCCGCCGGGCTGGCCGGCGACCTGGCCCGTGCGCTGGACCTGGTCGACAACGGCGGCAGCCCCACCACGGCCCTGCTGACCGGGTACCTGCGGGACAAGCGCCTGCTGCTGGTGCTCGACAACTGCGAGCACCTGGTGGAGGACGCCGACGACCCGGAGCGCCCCGGCCCGCTGCCGCAGCTCGTCCACCTGCTGCTGCGGGCGGCGGAGGGCGTGCGCGTGCTGGCCACGAGCCGGTTGCCGCTCGGCGTCGGCGGCGAGCACGTGGTGGACCTGGGGCCGCTGCCGCACCTGTCCGACGGCGACGAGGAGCCCGACGCCCTGGTGCTGCTGCGTGACCGCCTGGCGGCCAAGGGCAAGCCCCTCCTGCCCGAGCACGAGCCGTCCGCGCGGGAGGTGTGCGTGCTGCTGGAGGGCGTGCCGCACGCCATCGAGATGGTGGCGGCGCTGCGCCGGCACAAGACCTGGGCGGAACTGCTGGCCGGTCTGCGCGCGGACCTGGCGCTGCTGGCGCAGGGCCGGCTGCCGGAGGTCGACCAGTGGCACCACCGCACCCTCCGCGCGTCCATGCAGCTCACCCACCAGCTGCTGGACGAGCCCGCGCGACGGCTGTGGGTGGTGTTGAGCGTGTTCACCGGCGTCGCCGACCTGGACGCGGTGCGGGACCTGGCGGCCCTGCTCGGCGGTGGCGACGCCGCCCGGGTGGAGGCCCTCCTGGAGACGCTCGTGGACCACTCGGTGCTCATCCACACCGAGCTCGACGGCCGCAGCCTGTGGCGGATGCTGCCCACCGTCAGGGCGTTCGGCCTGCACGCGGACCCGGAGTTGGCCGCGCGAGCGCGGCTCGCGCACGCCGAGCACCACGCCGCACTGGTGGCCCGGATCGCGGAAAGCTGCTACGCGCCCGACGAGGTCCCGCTGCTGCGCGCCCTGGACGCCGCCCTGCCGAACATCCGCACCGCCGTGGCGACCCTCGTCGCCACCGGGCAGGGGGAGCGCGCGCTGCGGCTGCTGGTCGACCTCTCCGACAGCCGCGCGAACACGTTCACCGGCACCCTGGGCGAACTGCGCCGGTTGATGACGATGTGCCTGGACGCGCTGGGCGACCAGGTGCTGCCCGGCGTGGTCGAGTGCATGGCCGGCGGGGCGTTCGCCGCGCTCATCCAGGGCGAGGGCCTGGACGCCGCGCGCCCGGTCCTCCAGCGGTGCCACGAGCTGCTGCGCGAGCTCCCGCCGGGGGCGGAGGGCGTGGAACGGGCCGTGCGCGCCGTGGAGTGGGCCGAGGCGACCGCCCGGTGGATCGCCGAGCCGGACCCGGCCGTCGCCGCGGGCTCGATCGACCCGCTCCGCCGGCTGGCCGCCGCCGAACCCAACCCCGTGCGCCGTCACCTGCGCTTCCTGTTCGCCGGCTTCGCTGCGGCCTACTACCGCCACCCCGACGCCCGGGACCTGGCGCGGGACCACCTGGCGGACACCCTGGCCGCGGGTGCGCCGTGGGCCGGGTCGTGGGCCCGGTGGCTGATGGCCCTGGTCGCCTTCGTCTGCGACGAGGACCCCGACGAAGCGCTCGTCCAGTTGAAGGTGGCGCTGCGCGAGCAGCACGACATGGGCGACCGGTGGGGCCCGCCGTGGACGGTGTGGCTGATGGCCCTGGCCGCCGGCAGCCGCGGCGAGCACGCGACCGCGGGCCTGCTCCTCGGCGGCGCGTGGGCGCAGCAACGGGCGATCTCCACCGACGTCACCGGCCTGACGCCGAACTTCCGGCTGCAGCAGCGCGTGGTCGACCTCTGCGTCGCCCGGCTCGGTCGCGACGCCTGGGCGCAGCGGACCGCCGCGGGCGCCCGGCTGTCCCTCGACGACCTGGTGGACCAGGCCCTGGCCCTGCCCGAGCGGGGTGGCGTGGTGCACCGCCGGCAGTTCCCCGCCGGCCTGACCCGCCGGGAGTTCGAGGCGTTGCTGCGGTTGGCGGCCGACTTCCCGGCCACCAACGAGGCGATGGCCGCCCGCATGGCGTGCGGGAAGCGGACCTTCGAGACCTACCTGCAGGAGGTCCGCCGCAAGACCGGCATCACCGACCGGTACGAGTTGGCCACCTACGGCCGCCAGTGGCTGCCCGCGGGTCAGCAGCCGTAGCCGGAGGACGCGAGGGGCTCGTCCGACTCCGCGGCCGTCCGACGCCGCTCCACCACGTACTGCGCGACCAGCAGCGCCAGCACCGGCACCCCGACGACCACCACCGCCACCACGGGCACCCGCACCCCGTCCACCGCGATCCCCAGCGCCAACACGCCGGCCGGGTACGCCCACCGCAGCACCACCCGCTGCCAGGCCCACCGCCACGCGACCATCCCGCCGCCCACGACGTTCACCGCCACCCCGGCCCCGAACAAGGCGACCGACAGCGCCATGTCCCGTGTCGACGTGGACCCCACCAGGAGGCCCGCCACGCCTGTCAGGCCCAGCACCGCGCTCACGAACAGGAACGGCATGGCCATCCAGGTGGTCACACGCATGGGGCGTCCGGTTGCGCACAGCACGAGCACAGTGTGGGGGTCGCGCCGAACGGAACCTCACGGGAGTAGTCGAGCGGTTACCCCGTGCGCCGAGTGGCGGCCCCGCGTCGGCGAGCGGTAGTGAGCTGGGACACGGGAACATCCCACGTCCGGAACGCGTTGCAACGACCGCAGACGGCATCTGGCAGACTGTCAGGTCGAGTCCGGCTCCGGTTCACCTCACGCACGTGCGAGGACCCGGCGGCCAACCAGAGAGAGGGACAAGACGTTGAAGACCGGCATCCACCCCGAGTACGTGACGACCGAGGTCACCTGCGGCTGTGGGAACACGTTCACCACGCGCAGCACCAAGACCTCCGGTGCCATCCACGTCGAGGTCTGCTCGAACTGCCACCCGTTCTACACCGGCAAGCAGAAGATCCTCGACACCGGTGGTCGGGTCGCGCGCTTCGAGGCCCGCTACGGCAAGCGCGCCAAGTAGCAACCACAACGGCGTCCACCCGTGCCGCGGGTGGACGCCGTTGTCGTCTCACCACGAACCAGAAGGACGCGCACCGTGACGCTGGAAGCACTGCTCGCCGAGCACGCCGAGCTGGAGGCGAAGCTCGCCGACCCCTCGGTGCACGCGGACCAGGCGGGTGCGCGCAAGCTCGGCAAGCGCTACGCGGAGTTGACCCCGATCGTCCGCACCGCCCGCGAGCTGGAGCAGGTCAAGGCCGACCTGGAAGCCGCGAAGGAGCTGGCCGCCGAGGACCCGGCGTTCGCCGACGAGGTCACCGAGCTGACCGCGCGCGTCCCGCAGCTGGAAGAGCGCCTCACCGAGCTGCTGCTGCCGCGCGACCCGCACGACTCCGCCGACGTGGTCATGGAGATCAAGTCCGGTGAGGGCGGCGAGGAGTCCGCGCTGTTCGCGGGCGACCTGCTGCGCATGTACCTGCGCTACGCCGAGCGCCACGGCTGGAAGGCCGAGGTGCTCGACGGCACCGACTCCGAGCTCGGCGGCTTCAAGGACGTCACGGTCGCCATCAAGTCGAAGTCCGACTCCCCGGACGGCGTGTGGTCGCGGCTGAAGTACGAGGGCGGCGTGCACCGCGTGCAGCGCGTGCCGGTCACCGAGAGCCAGGGTCGCATCCACACCAGCGCGGCCGGCGTCCTCGTGTTCCCCGAGACCGAGGACGTCGAGATCGAGATCGACGAGAACGACCTGCGCGTGGACGTGTTCCGCTCGTCGGGCAAGGGCGGGCAGAGCGTCAACACCACCGACTCGGCCGTGCGCATCACGCACCTGCCGACCGGCATCGTCGTGTCCTGCCAGAACGAGCGCAGCCAGCTGCAGAACAAGGCCCGCGCCATGCAGGTCCTCCAGGCGCGCCTGCAGGCGCTGGCCGAGGAGAAGGCCCAGCAGGAGGCCTCGGACTCCCGCCGCGCGCAGATCCGCACGGTGGACCGCTCCGAACGGGTGAGGACCTACAACTTCCCGGAATCGCGCATCTCCGACCACCGCGTTGGGTACAAAGCGCATAACCTGGATCAAGTGCTCGACGGCGACCTGGACGCGGTGCTGGACGCGCTGGCGGCGGCCGATCGGGCGGAACGGCTCGCCGGCGGGTGACGCGACGGGAGGCGCACGATGGCGGAAATCCTGGTGACCCCGCAGAGCGCCCCCCTCGACACCACGCTGGAGATCAAGGTCGTCGGCCTCGACCCCGACGCCGTGACCACCGTGCGCGCCACGACCGGCGACCGGGCCGCCGAGGCGGTGTTCCGCGCGGACGAGCGCGGCGTGGTGGACCTGACCCGGCACGCGCCCGTGGAGGGCTCCTACGACGGCGTCGACCCGATGGGGTTGTTCTGGTCCATGACCTGGACGGGTGACGAGCCCGGTCCGACGCTGGTCGAGGTGGACGGCGTCGGCAAGGTCGAGGTCGAGCGGCTGCGCGTCCCGCAGGGCCTGCGGCGTACCGAGGTCACCGAGAACGGCCTGGTCGGCGTGCTCTACGAGCCGGACGACGGCGACGTCCACCCCGGCGTGATCGTGCTGGGCGGCGCCGAGGGCGGACTCCACCAGAACGACCCCGCACTCGACGAGGACAACGCCGCCCTGCTCGCCCGCTACGGCTTCGCGGCCCTGGCCCTGGCCCACTTCGGCGCGGACGGCCTGCCGGACGACCTCGTGGACGTCCCGCTGGAGTACTTCGGCACCGCCCTCACCTACCTGGGTGACCGCCGGACCGGTGTCGTCGGCGCGGGACGCGGCGGCGAGCTGGCACTGCTCGTCGGAGCCACGTACCCGCAGGTCAACGCGGTGGTCAGCGTGGTCGGCGGCGGCGTGGTGACCCAGTGCGTCGGCCCCGGCACCCGCCTGCTCGAGAAGCTCGACTTCGAGGCCGCGTCCTGGACGTACGAGGGCCGACCGCTGCCGTACCTCCCGTACACCGTCCCGGACGAACTCCGCCGCCGGATCGTGGACGGCGACCCGGTGCCCCTCGCGCTCGCCTACGACCTGTCCGACGGCATCCCCGAGGACACCGAGATCCCCGTCGAGCGCATCAACGGGGGTGTGTTGCTCCTCTCATCCGGACGCGACCACAGCCGGCCGAGCGTGGCGCTGAGCGCGGTCGCCGAACGCCGGCTCGCCGAGCACCAGCACCCCTTCCCGTACGAGCACGTGGTGTACCCCGAGGCAGGACACCTGATCGCGGGCCCGCCGCACCGGCCGACCACCGACCTGCTGGTGCCGGGCCCCTCGGTGCTGTTCGAGACGGGGGGCACGCCGGGGGCCACCGCGGCCGCCCGCGCCGACGCGTGGCATCGCACCATCGAGTTCTTGTCGGACCAACTGGGCACCTAATCTGTCGCCTATGAGCGCACACTTTGACGTCGTGGTCCTCGGTGCTGGGCCAGGCGGGTACGTCGCCGCGATCCGCGCGGCCCAGCTCGGGTTGAAGACCGCGGTCATCGAGGAGCGTTACTGGGGCGGTGTCTGCCTGAACGTCGGCTGCATCCCGTCCAAGGCGCTGCTGCGCAACGCCGAGCTGGCGCACCTGTTCACGCACGAGCAGAAGACCTACGGCATCCAGGTCGACGGCACCGTCAAGTTCGACTACGGCGCCGCGTTCGACCGCAGCCGCAAGGTCGCGGACGGGCGCGTCAAGGGCGTGCACTTCCTGATGAAGAAGAACGGCATCACGGAGTACAACGGCCGTGGCACGTTCGTGGACGCCAACACCATCAAGGTGGGTGACGAGACGGTCACGTTCACCAACGTGATCATCGCCGCCGGCGCGCAGACCCGCCTGCTGCCGGGCACGAAGCTGTCCGAGCGGGTCGTGACCTACGAAGAGCAGATCCTGTCGTCCGACCTGCCGGAGAGCATCATCATCGCGGGCGCCGGCGCCATCGGCGTCGAGTTCGCGTACGTGCTGCACAACTACGGCGTCAAGGTCACGATCGTGGAGTTCCTCGACCGGGTCGTGCCGCTCGAGGACGTGGAGGTGTCCACGGAGCTGGCCAAGCGCTACAAGCGGCTGGGCATCGACGTCCGCACCGGCACCCGCGTGGAGGGCATCGACGACTCCGGCGCGAAGGTCCGCGTCACGGTGTCCAAGGACGGTGCCACCGAGGTCCTCGAGGCCGACAAGGTGCTCCAGGCCATCGGCTTCCAGCCGCGCACCGAGGGTTACGGCCTGGAGAACACCGGCGTCCAGCTGACCGAGCGCGGCGCGATCGCCGTGGACGGTCGCGGCCGGACGAACGTGCCGCACATCTACGCCATCGGCGACGTCACCGCGAAGCTCATGCTGGCGCACGCGGCCGAGTCCATGGGCATCATCGCGGCGGAGACCATCGCGGGCGCGGAGACCCAGGAACTGGACTTCGTGATGATCCCGCGCGCCACCTACTGCCAGCCGCAGATCGCGAGCTTCGGCTACACCGAGGCGCAGGCCCGCGAGAAGGGCTTCGACGTGCAGGTGGCGAAGTTCCCCTTCACTGCCAACGGCAAGGCGCACGGCATCGGCGACTCGGCGGGCTTCGTGAAGCTGATCAGCGACGCCAAGTACGGCGAGCTGCTCGGCGGCCACCTGATCGGTCCGGACGTGACGGAACTGCTGCCGGAGCTGACCCTGGCCCAGCAGTGGGACCTGACCGTGCACGAGGTGGCGCGCAACGTCCACGCGCACCCGACGCTGGGTGAAGCGGTCAAGGAAGCGATCCACGGCCTGGCCGGCCACATGATCAACTTCTGACCTCTAGGCTCTGACCCCATGACCCGACACCCGCTGCGGCTGGCCGTGCTGGAAGCGGAACGCATGCTGGCCGCAGCGGGCGTCGACAGCCCGCGCGTGGACGCCGAACTCCTGGCGGCCCACGTCCTGGGCGTGGACCGCTCCAGGTTGCCCCTGATCCCGCTGGTGGACCCGCCGGTGGTCGAGGCGCTGCACCAGTTGGTGCGCAAGCGGGTGAAGCGCATCCCGTTGCAGCACTTGACGGGTACGGCCCACCTGGGCGGCGTGGACCTCGACGTCGGCCCCGGCGTGTTCATCCCGCGCCCGGAGACCGAGCTGGTGCTCGTGTGGGCGCTGTCCAAAGTGGACAAGTCACCTCTCGTGGTCGACCTCTGCACCGGCTCGGGCGCCCTGGCCCTGGCCGTCGCCCACCACCTGCCCGACGCGGTCGTGCACGCGGTGGAACGCGACCCGGCCGCGTTGGCGTGGGCCCGCCGCAACGCCGATGCCCGGCGGGAGGCCGGCGACACCCCGATCGTGCTGCACGCCGGAGACGTCACCGCCCCGGACATCCTGTCCGATTTGGACGGCAGCGTGGACCTGGTGCTGTGCAACCCGCCTTACGTGCCCGAGGGGACGGCGGTCCAACCGGAGGTCTCCGACCACGACCCGCACGCGGCCGTCTTCGGCGGCGACGACGGCCTGGACGTGATCCGCCCGGTGATCGCCCTGGCGGCGCGCCTGCTCAAGCCCGGCGGCCACGTGGCCATCGAACACGACGACACCCACGGCGAGTCCGTCCCGGCCCTCCTGGCGTCCCGGCGCGTGCTCACCGACGTAGAAGACCACCGCGACCTGGCCGGCCGCCCCCGCTTCGCCACCGCCCGCCGCGTCTAGCGCAGCTCCCCGGTCTGGGGGTCGAAGCAGACCAGTCCCATCGAGGACGCGAGCGAGGCGATGACCTCGGCTGCCTCCACGGCCCGGCTGTACTGCATGGCCAGGTAGACGACCGGGCCGCGCGCCTCGCCGCCGAACGGCAGGACCGACCACGGCGAACTGTGGTCCGATGCGGGGTCGCTGGTGCCGGGCCAGTGCCCCAGCAGGGCCGCCTCGAAGCGCTCCATGCGCTCCGTCGGCGGGTGCTCGACGTCTGTGTCGATGTACCGGTCGAACAACTCGAGGAAGGTCCGCTCGGCGGTTTCGTCGTCGGCGGGGCGGTCGCCCTCCCACACCGCGAGGTCGTAGCTCATGGCGGCAGTTTCGCACCGACCACCGACAACGCCGGCTGCCTTCGAGTCGCGAGCTCGGTTCCGGCCCGTCGCACTCGTGTCCCCACCGGTGCACGTGCCTCGGTCTGTGCGTGATGTCGGAGCGTGTTGTGCCAGGATCACCACGTGAGCACGCTCTACGACTGCGCCGTCCAGTCGGACCGCTCCGCCGGACTCGCCGCCGCCGCCGGTGCGGTGCGGTCCGGGCGGCTGGTGGTGTTGCCGACCGACACCCTCTACGGGATCGGGTGCGACGCCTTCGACGCCAAGGCCGTCCGGTACCTGCTGGAGGCCAAGGGACGTGGGCCGGACATGCCCGTGCCCGTTCTCGTCGGGTCCTGGACGACCATCGACGGGCTGGTGCTGTCCGTGCCGCGGCAGGCCCGCGCGCTCGTCGAGGCGTTCTGGCCGGGTGGGCTCAGCCTGGTGCTCCAGCACGCGCCCTCGCTGTCGTGGGACCTCGGGCAGACGCGGGGCACCGTCATGCTCCGGATGCCGCTGCACCCGGTCGCCCTGGAACTGCTGCGCGACGTCGGCCCGATGGCCGTGTCCAGCGCGAACAAGTCCGGGTTCCCGGCGGCCACGACGGCGCAGGAGGCGTGGGACCAGCTCGGCGAGGACGTCGGCGTCTACCTCGACGGCGGGCCGTGCGAGGACACCACCCCCTCCACGATCGTCGACCTCACCGGGCCCGACCCGGTCGTGCTGCGCGAAGGGGCCGTCCCGGTCGCCGACGTGCGCGAGGTGCTCGGTGTCGAAGTCGAGGTCGCCCGCTAGTGGATCTTCCCGATCGGAGTAGCGTGGGCACCCTCCCCACCGTGTCCGCATCCCCGAGGGGCTAGCACCACGTGCCCGACGCCTCGAACGTCCTCCCCGCGCGGGAGTACCTGCTCGTCGCGCTGACCTCCGCAGTCGTGACCTTCCTGCTCGTCGGCCTGGTCCGCAAGCTGGCCTTCCGCATCGGCGCGGTGGCCTACCCGCGGCAGCGCGACGTGCACGTCAAGCCCATGCCCCGGATGGGTGGGCTCGCCATGTACGGCGGCGTGCTCGGCGGCATGCTGCTGGCCCACCAGCTGCCCGTGCTGCGCGCCGCGTTCGACTTCTCCGACGACCCGTGGGCGGTCATCGTCGGCGGTGGCGTGATCGTCCTGGTCGGCGTGCTGGACGACCGGTTCGAGCTGGACTCCCTGACGAAACTCGCCGGCCAGGTCACCTCCGCGGGCATCCTGGTGCTGTTCGGGTTGCAGTGGCTGCTGTT
Source organism: Saccharothrix variisporea (assembly GCF_003634995.1). Classification (GTDB taxonomy): domain Bacteria; phylum Actinomycetota; class Actinomycetes; order Mycobacteriales; family Pseudonocardiaceae; genus Actinosynnema; species Actinosynnema variisporeum. The sequence continues at coordinate 6,568,883 of NZ_RBXR01000001.1, forward strand.
CTGGGTGCCGTGGGGCGACGACGGCGCGGGCACCGGCTCGCTGCTCGTCCTCGACCAGAACCAGGGCGCGCTGCTCACCGTCCTGCTCGCGGTGACCATGGTCAACGCGATGAACTTCGTCGACGGCCTGGACGGCCTGGCCGCCGGCATCGGCCTCATCGCCGCCGCCGCGACCTGCACGTTCAGCATCGGCGTGCTGGCCCGCAACGGCGGCGACGTCGGCTCCTACCCGCCCGCCCTGATCGCCGCGACCCTGGCCGGCGCGTGCCTGGGCTTCCTGCCGCACAACTTCAACCCGGCCCGCATCTTCATGGGCGACTCGGGCTCGATGCTCATCGGCCTGATGCTCGCCGCCGCCACGACCAGCGCGTCGGGCAAGCTGAACTACTCGTCCACGGTCGTGACGAAGGACCTCCTCGGCCTCCTCTCACCGCTGGTGGTCGTCGCGGCCGTGCTGTTCGTGCCGATGCTGGACCTGCTGATGGCGGTCGTTCGCCGGACGCGACGCGGTGAGAGCCCGTTCTCGGCGGACAAGATGCACCTGCACCACAGGCTGCTGGAGATCGGCCACTCGCAGCGCCGGGCGGTGTTGTTGATCTACTTGTGGGCGGGCGTCCTGGCGTTCGGCGCGGTGGCGCTGACCCTGTTCGACGTGGCCGTGGTGATGTGGTGCCTGGCCATCGGCCTGCTGGTCGCGCTGCTGATCTCCGCGATCCCCCGCCTGCGCGAACTCAAGCGCACCTGACGAACCGGTGAACACCCCGGACTCAACCGGTGAAGCGGCAACCCCCTCGACCGCCCGGACATAGCGAAGTCAGCGCTTCCCGACCCCCACCGGTCGGGTGATCCGAGCACGCCACATACACTCGTTCCCGACCAGTGGGAAGGGGTGACACATGAGCCAGGAGTGGACTCACGAGAAGGTCGTCCAGAAGCTGGCCGGGGAGATGTTCCGCGGCGCGATCTGGGCTGCTCTCGCGACCGTCGCGCTCGGTGCGGTCGTCTGGACCCTCGTGGCCGGTGTGCCCGGGCTGGTCTCGGCGCTCATCGGCGGCGCGCTCGCGATCGCGTGTTCACTGCTCACGCTGTGGCTCATGCACCGCACCGCCCACCTGCCGGTGCAGTTCATCATGCTGGCCGCGTTCGGCGGCTTCCTCGGGAAGCTGATCATGCTGGTCGCGGTGATGGTCCTGCTGCGCAAGGTGCCGGCGCTGCACGACAACCTCCACCAGAACGCCCTCGCGCTGACGATGGCCGCGACGATCGTCGTGGCGACCTTCCTGGAGGTCCGCGCTTCCAAGCGCAGTCGCAGTCAGGTGATCATCCCCACCCCCGGCAACCCCTGAGCTACCGGCTGGTACGGTGCGCGCAGACGGGACGCCCAGGCTGGTAGGGGTGCCCCTCAAGGGCGCGTGCGGTGCATACGGTACGTTTGTCCCGATCGTGACGATTCCCCCGGCGGAGTGAACGCCGGCCGGGAGAACCGGAAGGAACACAGTGACCACGATGGTGCTGGCCTCGGGTGACGAGTTCGTCGCACCCGGTGTGAAGGACTTCTTCCCCCCGGCGATCTTCGGCTCGGTCGACAAGCCCATGGTGCTGTTGGTCCTGTCGATCCTCATCATCGGGGCGTTCTTCATCGCCGCGACCCGCAACATGAAGCTCGTCCCGGGCAAGTTCCAGTTCCTCGCCGAGTCGGCCTACGACATCGGCCGGAACTCGATCGCGCGCGAGCAGATCGGCGGCAAGGACTTCAAGCCGTTCGTCCCGCTGATCCTCACCGTCTTCACCTTCGTCCTGGTGAACAACCTGTTCGGGCTCATCCCGTTCATCCAGTTCCCGACGATGGCGCACATCGGCTTCCCGCTCGCCGTCTCGGTCCTGGTCATCTACCCGGTGTACCACTACGTGGGGTTCAAGCGCCACGGTTTCGTCGGCTACCTGAAGCACGCCACCATGCCGCCTGGCGCGCCCTGGTTCGTGCTCATCCTGCTGATCCCGATCGAGTTCTTCCAGAAGTTCGTCCTGAACCCGCTCACGCTCGCCATCCGAGTCTTCGCGGCGATGTTCGCGGGTCACCTGCTGCTGCTGGTCTTCACCCTCGCCGGTGAGTTCCTGCTGCTCAACGGCGGCATCACGGTCGTGGTGGCCCCGATCGCCTTCTTCTTCGCCATCGCGCTGACGTTCCTGGAAGCGCTGATCATGGTCCTTCAGGCCTACATCTTCGCCCTGCTGAGCGCCAACTACATCGGCGCCGCGCTGGCGGAAGAGCACTGAAAAACACTCAAGCCTCCGATCCGCGAAGCCTTTCGCGGACCGAGTTGGAAAGGGAACAGCACAAGTGAGCGCATCCATCGTTCTTGCTCAGGAAGCCGCCTCCGGTGTGACCAACGCGGGTCTCGCCGCGATCGGCTACGGCCTCGCGGCCATCGGCCCGGGCATCGGCGTGGGTCTGATCTTCTCCTCGGTCATCAGCGGCACCGCCCGCCAGCCCGAGGCCCGCGGCGTGCTGCTGAGCCTCGCCTGGACGACCTTCGCCATCGTCGAGGTCCTCGCACTGCTCGGCTTCGTCGTGTACTTCCTCGCGTCGGCCGCCTGAGCACCCGTTCATCGCATAAGAAAGGTTTGTGATGAAAACCCTCATCGTGGCGGCGGCGGAGGGAGAGTCGATCAACCCGGTTCTCCCGCACACCGCCGAGATCATCGTCGGCCTGATCGCGTTCCTGCTGCTCTTCTTCATCATCAAGAAGTTCGTCTCGCCGAAGTTCGAGGCGTTGTACGCGGAACGTGCCGCCAAGATCGAGGGCGGGATCGAGAAGGCCGAGCAGGCGCAGGCCGAGGCCCAGCGCACGCTTGAGCAGTACAAGGCGCAGCTCGCCGAGGCGCGGGCGGAAGCCGCCCGCATCCGGGACGACGCCCGCATCGAGGGCGAGCAGATCATCAGCGAGCTGCGCGCCAAGGCGCAGGAGGAGTCCGCCCGGATCGTCGCGGCGGGCCAGACCCAGCTGGAGACCCAGCGGGCGCAGATCGTCGCGGAGCTGCGCGGCGAGCTGGGCCGCCTGGCCGTCGACCTGGCCGACCGGGTCGTGGGCGAGTCGCTGGAGGACGAGGTGCGCCGCCGGGGCACCGTCGACCGGTTCCTCGACGAGCTGGACAACACCTCGGCTCCGGCCGTCAAGTGAGGGAACGCCGATGACGCTGCACGCCGCCAGCCGTGACGCGCTGGCCGCCGCCGAACTGCGGTTGCTGGAGCTGGTCGACGGCGCGAAGGACAGCGCCGCGCTCGGCGAGCTGGGCGAGGAGCTGTTCGCGGTCGTCGGCCTGCTGTCCGGGCAGCCCGCGCTGCGCCGGGCCCTGGCCGACGCCTCGACCGAGCCCGCCGGCCGGGAGGGCCTGCTCCGGGGCCTGCTGGCCGGCAAGGTGTCCGACGACGCGCTCCAGGTGCTGGTCACGGTCGTCACCTCGCGCTGGTCCAGCCCGCGTGAGCTGGTCGACGGCGTCGAGTCGCTGGCCCGCACCACGCTGCTGGTGCGGGCCGAGCGGGACGGCCGGCTCGACACGGTCGAGGACGAGCTGTTCCGGCTCGGCCGCATCATCGCGGGCAACCACGACCTGGAGCTGGCGCTGACCGACCCGGCGGGCGACCCCGCGGGCAAGGTCGCGCTGGTGGACAGCCTCGTGGCGGGCAAGGTGGACGAGACCACCAAGACCCTGGTCGACCAGCTGGTCCGCGAACCGCGCGGGCTGAGCATCGTCGGCGGTCTGGCGGACCTGGCGGCCCTCGCGGCCAAGCGCCGGGAACGCTCCGTCGCCTACGTCCGTTCCGCCGTCGAGCTGGACGCGGCGCAGCAGGACCGCCTCGAGGCCACGCTGACCCGGATCTACTCGCGGCCCATCGCGCTGCACGTGGAGGTCGACCCCACGCTGCGCGGCGGTCTGCTGATCAAGATCGGCGACGAGATCATCGACGGAAGCGTGGCGGGTCGGCTCGCGGCTCTGCGCCGCGACCTCGCGAGCTGACCGAACACCGGAACCGCGGCCCACAAGCCCCTTTCCTTTAACGAAGTGAGAGCAGGAACGACATGGCGGAGCTGACGATCTCGTCGGACGAGATCCGCAGTGCGATCGAGAAGTACGTCTCGACCTACTCCCCGGAAGTCAGCCGGGAAGAGGTCGGCGTCGTCGCGGAGACCTACGACGGCATCGCCATCGTCGAGGGTCTGCCCGGCACCATGACCAACGAGCTGCTGGAGTTCCCCGGCGGCGTGCTCGGTGTCGCCCTGAACCTGGACGTGCGCGAGATCGGCGCCGTCATCCTGGGTGACTTCGACAAGATCGAAGAGGGGCAGGAGGTCAAGCGGACCGGCCAGGTGCTCTCCGTGCCGGTCGGCGACGGCTTCCTCGGCCGCGTGGTCAACCCCCTCGGCCAGCCCATCGACGGCCTCGGCGACATCGTCGCCGACGACACCCGCGCCCTGGAGCTGCAGGCCGCGACGGTGCTCCAGCGCCAGCCCGTCGGCGAGCCGATGCAGACCGGCATCAAGGCCATCGACTCGATGACCCCGATCGGCCGCGGCCAGCGCCAGCTGATCATCGGCGACCGCAAGACCGGCAAGACCGCGGTCTGCATCGACACGATCATCAACCAGAAGAAGGCCTGGGAGTCGGGCGACCCGAAGCAGCAGGTCCGCTGCGTCTACGTCGCCATCGGCCAGAAGGGCTCCACCATCGCGGGCGTCAAGGCCGCGCTGGAGGAGGCCGGCGCGCTGGAGTACACCACGATCGTGGCGGCCCCCGCGTCCGACTCGGCCGGCTTCAAGTGGCTCGCCCCCTACACCGGCTCGGCCATCGGCCAGCACTGGATGTACCAGGGCAAGCACGTCCTGATCATCTTCGACGACCTGACCAAGCAGGCCGAGGCGTACCGCGCCATCTCGCTGCTGCTGCGCCGCCCGCCGGGCCGCGAGGCCTACCCGGGTGACGTCTTCTACTTGCACTCGCGCCTGCTCGAGCGCTGCGCGAAGCTGTCCGACGACATGGGCGGCGGCTCGATGACCGGTCTGCCGATCATCGAGACCAAGGCCAACGACGTGTCGGCGTACATCCCGACGAACGTCATCTCGATCACCGATGGCCAGTGCTTCCTGGAGTCGGACCTGTTCAACGCCGGTGTCCGCCCGGCCGTCAACGTGGGTATCTCGGTCTCCCGCGTCGGTGGCGCCGCGCAGATCAAGGCGATGAAGACGGTCTCCGGCTCGCTGCGCCTGGACCTGTCGCAGTTCCGCGAGCTGGAGGCGTTCTCCGCCTTCGCCTCCGACCTGGACGCGGCCTCCCGCGCCCAGCTGGAGCGCGGCGCGCGCCTGGTCGAGCTGCTCAAGCAGGGCCAGTACTCGCCGGTGCCGGTCGAGGAGCAGGTCGTGTCCATCTACCTGGGCACCAAGGGCCACCTCGACTCCGTCCCGGTGGGCGACGTCCGCCGCTTCGAGGCCGAGTTCCTGGAGCACGTCCGCCGCAACCACGACGTGATCCTCTCCAGCATCCGCGAGTCCAAGACGTTGTCGGACGACACCGAAAAGGGCATCGTGGACGCTGTCAACGCGTTCAAGCAGCAGTTCACCGCCTCGAACGGCGCCCCGGTGGTCAACGAGGCCCCGGCCGAGGCGATGGACGCCGACAAGGTCGGGCACGAGTCGGTCAAGGTGAACCGACCCGCTCCGACCGAGAAGTGACGTAGGCATGGCGGCACAGATTCGAGAGCTGCGCCAGCGGATCCGCACGGTCAACTCGACCAAGAAGATCACCAAGGCGTACGAGCTGATCGCGACCTCGCGCCTGGCGAAGGCCCAGGCGCGGGTGGCGGCGTCGCGCCCGTACGCCGAGGAGATCACCAGCGTGCTGTCGGCGCTGGCCACGGCGTCGGCCAACCTCGACCACCCGCTGCTGACCGAGCGCAAGGCCCCGAAGCGGGCCGGCGTCCTGGTCGTGACCAGCGACAAGGGCATGTGCGGCGGCTACAACGCCAACGTGCTCAAGGCGGCCGAAGAGCTGTTCGCGCTGCTGCGGGCCGAGGGCAAGGAGCCGGTGCTCTACGTCATCGGCCGCAAGGGCGTGGGCTACTACCGGTTCCGCCGCCGGGAGATCGTCGACGAGTGGACGGGGTTCTCGCAGCTCCCGCACTACGTCAACGCCTCCGAGGCGGGCGACGAGCTGGTGAAGGCCTTCGTCGCGGGCAGTGACGAACCCGGTGGCGTGGACGAGCTGCACGTCGTCTACACCGAGTTCAAGTCGATGCTCAGCCAGCAGCCGGTCGCCAAGCGCATCGCGCCGATGGAGGTCGAGTACGACCCCACGCCCGCGAAGCTGCAGTCGGTGTACTCGTTCGAGCCGAACGCGGAGACGCTGCTCGGCGCGCTGCTCCCCAAGTACGTGAAGACCCGGCTGTTCTCGGCACTGCTCGACGCGGCGGCGTCCGAGTCGGCGGCCCGGCGGACCGCGATGAAGGCGGCGACGGACAACGCCACCGAGCTGGTGCGCAACCTGAGCCGCCAGGCCAACGCGGCCCGCCAGGCCCAGATCACCCAGGAGATCAGCGAGATCGTCGGTGGCGCCTCCGCGCTTACCGGTGGCGCAGGAAGTGATGAGTGACATGAGTGCTACTGCCACCACCACCCGCACCGGCCGTGTGGTCCGGGTGATTGGCGCCGTCGTCGACGTGGAGTTCCCGCGCGACGCGGTCCCCGAGCTGTTCAACGCCCTCCACGTGGAGATCACGTACGAGGCCGTCGCCAAGACGCTGACCCTGGAGGTCGCCCAGCACCTGGGTGACAACCTGGTCCGCACCATCTCGATGCAGCCGACCGACGGCCTGGTCCGCGGCGCGACCGTGACCGACACCGGCAGCGCCATCAAGGTGCCCGTGGGTGACGTCGTCAAGGGCCACGTGTTCAACGCGCTGGGCGACTGCCTCGACTCGCCGGGCCTCGGCCGCGACGGCGAGCAGTGGGAGATCCACCGCAAGGCCCCGTCGTTCGACCAGCTCGAGGGCAAGACCGAGATCCTGGAGACGGGCATCAAGGTCATCGACCTGCTGACCCCGTACGTCAAGGGCGGCAAGATCGGCCTGTTCGGCGGCGCGGGCGTGGGCAAGACGGTGCTCATCCAGGAGATGATCACCCGCATCGCCCGCGAGTTCTCCGGCACGTCGGTGTTCGCCGGCGTCGGCGAGCGCACCCGTGAGGGCACCGACCTCCTCCTGGAGATGGAGGAGATGGAGGTCCTCGGGGACACCGCGCTGGTGTTCGGTCAGATGGACGAGCCGCCGGGCACGCGCATGCGCGTCGCCCTGTCGGCGCTGACCATGGCCGAGTACTTCCGGGACGTCCAGAACCAGGACGTGCTGCTGTTCATCGACAACATCTTCCGGTTCACCCAGGCCGGTTCCGAGGTGTCGACCCTGCTGGGCCGCATGCCTTCGGCCGTGGGTTACCAGCCGACGCTGGCCGACGAGATGGGTGAGCTGCAGGAGCGCATCACCTCGACCCGGGGCAAGTCGATCACCTCGCTGCAGGCCATCTACGTGCCCGCGGACGACTACACCGACCCCGCCCCGGCGACCACGTTCGCCCACCTGGACGCGACGACGGAGCTCTCCCGTCCGATCTCCCAGAAGGGCATCTACCCGGCGGTGGACCCGCTGTCGTCCTCGTCCCGGATCCTCGAGCCGTCGATCGTCGGCGAGGAGCACTACCGGGTCGCGCAGGAGGTCAAGCGGATCCTGCAGAAGTACAAGGAACTGCAGGACATCATCGCCATCCTCGGCATGGACGAGCTGTCCGAGGAGGACAAGGTCCTCGTCGGCCGCGCCCGTCGCCTGGAGCGCTTCCTGGGCCAGAACTTCTTCGTCGCGGAGAAGTTCACCTCCCAGCCGGGCTCCTTCGTGCCGATCAAGGAGACGGTCGAGGCGTTCGACCGCGTCTGCAAGGGCGAGTTCGACCACTACCCGGAGCAGGCGTTCTTCTCCTGCGGCGGTCTGAACGACGTCGAGGAGAACGCGAAGAAGCTGGCCGGCAAGTAAGTCCGTCGGCTGATGTTCGTCGGAAGGCCCGTCCCCGGTGGGGCGGGCCTTTTCCGTTGTGCGGGCGGCTTTCGTCGAGCCGGCCCAGCCGGTGCGCGAGCGTCGCTAGGCTGCCGGCCATGACCTCGTACGTCCACGTGCCCTACGACGAGACGCTGCTGCGCCGGACGATCGAGTACATGCTCCGGCCGCACCTGAAGCGGCTCCGGCCGGCCGGGCTGGCGATGGCGGGCGGTGCCGTGATCATGGCGGTGACGGGTGTGTGGCCGCTGTACCTGTGGGCGCCGGTGATCGTGCTGGGGCTGTTCTTCACGTTCGCGATGAAGCCGTACCTGATCGGCAACTCGGTCAAGCAGCAGTGGGCCGGGATCAAGGCGGACTTCCGGTTGGACGCGGACGAGGAGTGGGTGTCGTTCTCCTACCCGGCCTTCCAGACGCGCATCCGGTGGGAGGCCATGGAGAAGGTCGTGGAGACGCCCGAGGCGTGGCTGCTGGTCCTGGGCAGGATCCAGGCGACGGCCGTGCCCAAGAGCGCGATGACGCCCGAGCAGCTGGCCGAGTTCACCGCCCTGCTGGCCCGTCGCCGCCCTCCCGTGCCCGCTTAGGAGCGCCACCCCATCGCGCGGGAGATCGCGCGGCCACAGGCCCGTACGGCCGGGAGAACGGTGTCGGTGGCGGTCTCCACCGGCACCACGACCGAGACCGCGGCGACCACCTCGCCGGACGACCCGCGCACGGGAGCCGCGACCGAGTGCGTGATGGGCTCGATCTGGCGGTCGGAGATGGCGTAGCCGTCACGGCGGACGGTGGCCAGTGCCGTGCGCAGGGCCTTGGGTGTGGCGATGGTGCGGGACGTGAAGCGCTTCAAAGGCGCCGCCAACGCTTCCTCTTGGACGTCGTGCGGCGCGAACGCCAGCAGGACGAGTCCCACGCCCGTGGCGTGCAGGGGCATGCGCGACCCCATGCGGGTCAGGATGCTGACGGCGTCCACAGCGGACAGGCGCTCGACGTAGACGACCTCCAGGCCGTCACGCACCGCGAGCTGCACGTTGTGCCGGGTCACCTCGACCAGGTCCTCCAGGTACGGCAACGCCCGCTCCCGCAGGTCCAGCGCGCCGGGGGACAGGGCACCCAGCTCGTAGAGCCGCAACCCGATCCAGAAGCGGCCGTCGCGGTCGCGCTCCAGCGCCCGGTGCGCGAGCAGTTCCCGCACCAGCCGGTGGGTCGTGCTCAGCGGCAGGCCGGAGTGGCGGCTCAGCTCGGACAGCGTCGCCGAGGGCCGGTCGGCGGTGAACACGGACAGCAGCGCGAACGCCCGGCCGAGCAGCGAGACGGGGACCGACGACACGGTTCCAGTCTTCCACTCACCGGAAAACCCGCGCGGCCGCGGCGCTCGGCGCAATCACCGCGACCGCCGTCGGGGTGACCCCCAGGCGGGTGGTACCACACGCAGCGCGGCGCTCGGGGTGGCTGGGGCGGCGGGTCGTTCGGGCGACCGTTTAGACTGCACACGACTCCAGTGCCAGACAAGGGAGATGCGCGTGGCCGAGATGACCGTCCAGTTGGTCGCCGTGGAACGCCGCCTGTGGTCCGGGACGGCCACCTCGGTGGTCGCGCAGACGACCGAGGGCGAGATCGGCATCCTGCCCGGCCACGAGCCCGTCCTGGGCCAGCTGGTCGAGGGTGGCGTGGTCCGGATCCGCACCGTCGAGAACGAGCTGGTCACCGCGGCCGTGCACGGCGGGTTCCTCTCCGTCACCGGTGACGGCGTGAGCATCCTCGCCGAGGCCGCCGAACTCGCCCACGAGATCGACGTGGAGGAGGCCCGATCGGCGCTCGGGAACGCGGACGACGTGGAGCGGGCCAGGGCACTCGCGCGGCTGCGCGCCGCGGGCCACTCGGCCTGACGCGGACGAGCGGACAAGCGCCGTGGGGATCGCCGAAGTCGTCGGGGTGGTCCTGTTCGTCGCGGTGGTGGTCCTCGCGTACCTCGCGTGGCGCCGCATCCGCCTGCTGCGCGCCGGTGGCGTGCACGTGGCCCTGAGAACCCGCTTGGACGCGGGCGGCCGGGGCTGGCACCTGGGCGTGGGGCACTACCGGGGCGACGAGTTCGTGTGGTCGCGCGCACTGAGCCTGCGCACCGGCCCGGACCGCGTGATCTACCGGGACGGCTTCGAGATCGACGACCGACGGGAACCGACCGCGTCCGAGGCATACGCCATGCCCCAGGGCGCGGTCGTGCTGCGTTGCAGCGGGACGAAGGGCGAGGCGGTCGAAATCGCCATGGGCCCGGACGCACTGACCGGCTTCCTGTCCTGGCTCGAATCCGCCCCACCCGGCCGCTCCATCCCCTGGGCTTCCTGATCCGCCCCGTTCCGCCCCACTGAGTGGCAGTCCGCCCACCGAGCGGCAGTCCGCCTTGCCGAGTGGCAGTCCTCCGGAGAGGACACAACCCAACCTGGGCTTCTTGCTTTTGTCATCTCCGTATGGCCTGCCCGAAGGGCTACCGCATTTTCCAGGGGTTGCAGCCGAAAGTTTTGCGAGGAACGAGCAAAAGTTTTAGCGGCAACCCCTGGAAAATGTGGTAGGCTCTGCCAGGCCATACGGAGATGACAAAAGCAAGAAGCCCCCGCCGTTGCAGTTGAGTCATCTTTGGTGGCCTGCCCGCCGGCGAGGCGCTTTTAATCTTTGAGCCGGAACGCTTCGCTCTCAAGCCGAACGCGCTTCGCGCTGGTACGCGCGAAGCGCTCGAAGGATCAAAAGATCAAAAGCGGCGCTCGCCGCGCGGCAGGCCGCCAGCGGGGGGTGAAGGGCGTCGGTTCCCCCACCGCATGGCCTGGCGGAGCCAACCACACTTTCGGCCGGGTGCCGCTAAATTTTTTGCTCGTCCCTCACAAAAAATTCGGCTGCACCCGACCGAAAGCGTGGTAGCCCTTCGGGCAGGCCATACGGCGGGGGAACCGAGGCCCTCCACCTGTGGTTGAGACCACTACGCAAAAGCACGCGCTGCGCGCGCCGAAAAGCACGTGCGGCAGCCTGGGGGGTTTGGGTCAGGCGTTGCCGCCTGGCTGCCAGAGGACGTCACCGTCGGGATTGGCGACCCGGGCCAGGATGAACAGCAGGTCGCTCAGCCGGTTCAGGTACTTGGCCGCCAGGACGTTCGTCGTCTCCGGCTCGGCCTCGATCAGTGCCCACGTCGAGCGTTCTGCCCGGCGCGCGATCGTGCGTGCCTGGTGCAGCAGTGCCGCGCCGGGGGTGCCGCCGTTGAGGATGAACGACTCCAGCTTGCCGACCCGGCTGTTGTACTCGTCACACCACGCCTCCAGGCGGTCCACATAGGGCTGCGTGATGCGCAACGGCGGGTACTTCGGGTCCTCGACGATCGGGGTGCACAGGTCCGCGCCCACGTCGAACAGGTCGTTCTGGACCTTCCGCACGACACCCGCGACGTCCTCCGCCAGCGCGCCCAGGGCCAGGGCCACGCCCAAGGCCGCGTTGGTCTCGTCGCAGTCCGCGTACGCCGTGATCCGGGGCGAGGTCTTGGGGACTCGGCTGAAGTCGCCCAGGCCCGTCGTGCCGTCGTCGCCCACGCGGGTGTAGATCCTGGTGAGGTGAACCGCCATGTCCTGCACTGTAAGGGGCTCCGGGCACTGGCTTGATTCAGTGCATCCGTACGATTGCGGCGCAACCACAACCGGATGAGGAGTTTCCTTGGTGAGCGAACACTTCCGGGTCCAGGGCGGTGCGCGGCTGGTCGGCGAGGTCGACGTCGTCGGTGCCAAGAACAGCGTGTTGAAGCTGATGGCGGCGGCCCTGCTGGCCGAGGGCACGACCACCATCACCAACTGCCCCGAGATCCTGGACGTGCCGCTGATGGCCGACGTCCTGCGCAGCCTGGGCTGCGAGGTCACGCTCGCCGGCGACGTCGCCACGATCACCACGCCCAAGGAGCTCAACCACCGGGCCGACTCCGAGGCGATGGGCAAGCTGCGGGCCTCCGTGTGCGTGCTGGGGCCGCTGGTCGGCCGCTGCAAGCGCGCGGTGGTGGCGCTGCCCGGCGGGGACGCGATCGGGTCCCGGCCCTTGGACATGCACCAGAGCGGTCTGCGCAAGCTCGGTGCGCACAGCGAGATCGAGCACGGGTGCGTGGTCGCCGAGGCCGAGGGGCTGCACGGCGCGCAGATCTGGCTGGACTTCCCCAGTGTCGGCGCGACCGAGAACATCCTGATGGCGGCGGTGCTGGCGAACGGCACGACGGTCATCGACAACGCGGCGCGCGAGCCGGAGATCGTCGACATCTGCGTGATGCTCCAGCAGATGGGCGCGAAGATCGAGGGCGCGGGCACGTCCACGCTGACCGTGCACGGGGTGGAGTCGCTCCAGCCGACCGAGCACCGGGTCATCGGCGACCGGATCGTGGGCGCCACCTGGGCGTTCGCGGCCGCGATGACGCGGGGTGACATCACCGTGCGCGGCGTGAACCCGCACCACCTGGACCTGGTGCTGGAGAAACTGCGCATGGCGGGCGCGGAGGTCACCACCTTCGACTCGGACGGCTTCCGCGTGGTGCAGAACGACCGGCCGCAGTCGGTGGACTTCGTGACGCTGCCCTACCCGGGCTTCGCGACCGACCTCCAGCCGTTCGCGATCGCGCTGTCCAGCGTGTCCGAGGGCACGTCCATGATCACCGAGAACCTGTTCGAGGCGCGGTTCCGGTTCATCGAGGAGATGGTGCGGCTCGGGGCCGACGCGCGCACTGATGGGCACCACGCGGTCGTGCGGGGCGTCGAGAAGCTGTCCAGCGCCCCGGTGTGGGCGTCGGACATCCGCGCGGGCGCGGGGCTGGTGCTGGCCGGGCTGTGCGCGGACGGCGTGACCGAGGTGTACGAGATCTTCCACATCGAGCGCGGCTACCCGGGCTTCGTGGAGAACCTGCGCAAGCTCGGCGCGACCGTGGAGCGGGTCACGGCCTGACGGTCACCGGCACGCGCTGGGCCATGTTGTTGGCCATGCCCTGCCGGTTCCACGGCTGGTCCACGGGCTGGGTGCGGCCCTCGGCGTCGGTGGCCCGCACGCTCAGCTCGTGGTCGCCGGGGGTCGCGTCCCACACGTGCTCGAAGCGCCGCCACGCGTGGGGGTCGGTGGGCGGGTCGAGCTTCGCCTCCTGCCACCCGCCGTCCACGCCGACCTCGACGTGGGCGATCGGCGCGAACCCGCACCACGCGCGGCCGTGCAGCAGGACCGGGCCGGCCCGGACGAACCGGCGGCGGGTCATGAAGTCGGGGAAGCCGGGCGGGGCGAGCAGGGCCTTGGGCAGGATCCGGGTCACCGGCACGCCGTCCTCGTCGGCCTCCTGCTTGATCCGGTACGCCACCGCCTGCTGGAAGCCCTCGAACCGGTGGTCCTGGGCGGTGACCGAGCACAGCCACTTAACGTGGGCCATGCCGTACCAGCCGGGCACGACCAGCCGCAGCGGGTAACCGTGCTGGGGCGGCAGCGGGCGGCCGTTCATCGCGTACACCAGCAGCACGTCCTCGCGCAGCGCCTCCGCCACCGGCAGCGCCCGCTGGTAGTCCTGCTCGACGCCCCGGTCCACGCCGTGGTCGGCACCGGTGAACACGACGTCCACCGCGTCCGGTGGCAGGTCGGCCAGCAGCGGGGCCAACGGGGTCCCGGTCCACTCCGCGCACCCGACGGCCTCGTCCAGCCACGGCTGGCTCACCGGGCGCGGGTGGAGCTTGGCGCGGCCGTTGCCGGCGCACTCCAGCGTCACGCGGGCGGTCACGGCGGGCAGCGCGCGCAGATCGTCCAGGGAGTAGCGCCGGCCCAGGACGTCCAGCCGCCACGCGTCCGCGTCGACGTGGGGGATGTCGTAGTGGATCAGCAGGTAGTGCAGGCCCTCCGGGGTCACGTCGTAGCGCAGCGCCTCCAGGGGCAGCCCGTGGTTGCGGGCGGCGAGCCGCAGCTCGTCCAGGGAGATGTCCTCCTCGGCACCGGCGACGCGGGACAGGCCGATCGTCATGGCGACCCCTTCAGCAGGAGCTTCGCGTCGGGCACGTCGGCGGGGAAGACCAGCAGGCGGTGCCCGGCGCCCCGGAGCACCACGGTGACCCTGATCCCGGCGTCCCGCAACCGCTTGGCCAGCACGTCCGCCGCCTCCGCGGTCGGCAGCACGGCCACCTCCACCAGGAGCCCGAAGTCGTCGCCGGTGAGGTCGGGCACCCCGCGGCGGTCGTTGCCGAACGCCCACCGCAGCACCAAGGCGAGTCCCACGAACACCACGAGCAGCAGCAGGGTCTGGGTGAGCGCGGTCACGGCACCCATGGTCCTCCGGGCTCGATTCAGTGGGCAACGCCACGCGCGGCGTGTGTTACCCGTCAGTACGCTACGGAGAACAACGTCGTAGGAGGCAGCCGTGCCGTATCCGGCCGACCGTGAGCGCGACCGCCCCTGGGTGATGCGGACTTACGCGGGGCACTCCAGCGCGACCGCGTCCAACGCGCTCTACCGCCGCAACCTGGCCAAGGGGCAGACCGGTCTGTCCGTGGCGTTCGACCTGCCCACCCAGACCGGGTACGACCCCGACGACGAGCTCGCCAAGGGCGAGGTCGGCAAGGTCGGCGTCCCGATCAGCCACATCGGCGACATGCGGGCGCTGTTCGACCAGATCCCGCTGGGCGAGGCGAACACCTCGATGACCATCAACGCGACCGCCATGTGGCTGCTCGCGCTGTACGTCAGCGTCGCCGAGGAGCAGGGCGCGGACCGCGCGGCCCTGGCCGGCACGACGCAGAACGACATCATCAAGGAGTACCTGTCCCGCGGCACGTACGTGTTCCCGCCCGGTCCCAGCCTGCGGCTGATCACCGACATGGTGGCCTGGACCGTCGCGAACGTGCCGAAGTGGAACCCGATCAACATCTGCTCGTACCACCTGCAGGAGGTCGGCGCGACGCCGGCGCAGGAGATCGCGTACTCGATGTCCACCGCGATCGCCGTGCTGGACTCGGTGTTCGACTCCGGCCAGGTGCCCGAGGAGCGGCGCGGCGAGGTCGTCGCGCGCATCTCGTTCTTCGTGAACGCCGGTGTGCGGTTCATCGAGGAGATGGCGAAGATGCGGGCGTTCGTCCAGCTGTGGGACGAGATCACCCGCGACCGGTACGGCATCGAGAACCCCAAGCACCGCCGGTTCCGCTACGGCGTGCAGGTCAACTCGTTGGGCCTGACCGAGGCGCAGCCGGAGAACAACGTCCAGCGGATCGTGCTGGAGATGCTCGCGGTGACCCTGTCCCGCGACGCCCGCGCCCGCGCGATCCAGCTGCCCGCGTGGAACGAGGCCCTCGGCCTGCCGCGGCCGTGGGACCAGCAGTGGGCGCTGCGCATGCAGCAGGTGCTGGCCTACGAGACGGATCTGTTGGAGTACGAGGACATCTTCGCCGGGTCGCACGTCATCGAGGCCAAGGTGGCGGAGATCGTGGCCGGCGCGCGCGAGGAGATCGACCGCGTGCAGGCGATGGGCGGCGCGGTGGCGGCCGTCGAGTCCGGGTACATGAAGTCGCAGCTGGTGTCGTCGCTGGCCGAACGGCGGCGGCGGATCGAGGCCGGCGAGGACGTCGTGGTGGGCGTGAACAAGTTCGCCACCACCGAGCCGTCGCCGTTGCAGGCCGAGGGCGCGCAGGCGATCGAGACCATCGACCCGATCGTGGAGCAGCACGCCGTCGAGGCCATCAAGGCGTGGCGGGCTTCCCGGGACAACGCCGCTGTCGAGTCCACTTTGGACGCTCTGCGGGCGGCTGCGAAGACCGACCAGAACCTGGTCGAGGCCACCATCGCGTGCGCCAAGGCCGGTGTGACGACCGGGGAGTGGGCGTCGGCGTTGCGCGAGACGTTCGGCGAATACCGCGCCCCCACCGGCGTTTCGGCCGCTTCGGCGTCCGGCGAGGCCGGTGCGGAGATCGCCCGCGTCCGCGAGCGTGTGCGGGCGACCGGTGAGGAGCTGGGCGAGCGCCTGCGCATCCTGGTCGGCAAGCCGGGCCTCGACGGCCATTCCAACGGCGCCGAGCAGGTGGCCGTGCGGGCGCGGGACGTCGGTTTCGAGGTGGTCTACCAGGGCATCCGCCTGACCCCGGCGCAGATCGTGGCGGCGGCCGTGCAGGAGGACGTGCACGTGGTCGGCCTGTCCATCCTGTCCGGCTCGCACCTGGAGGTCGTGCCCGCGGTGGTCGACGGCCTGCGCGCGGCCGGCGCGGGTGACGTGCCGGTCATCGTGGGTGGCATCGTGCCCCCGGACGACGCGGCGAAGCTGATCGACCGCGGCATCGCCCGGGTGTTCACGCCCAAGGACTACGAGCTGACCCAGATCATGGACGAGATCGTCTCGGTGGTCCGCCAGGCCCGCGGCCTGTAGGTCAGCCGCCGGTGATGTCCTTCGTGGACACGATCTCGGCGAAGCCGCCGCCACGCAGGTTGGTCGCCGTGGCGGCGGCGAGCTGGTCCGCCGTCAGGTCCTCCAGGTCGAAGGTGAAGGTCGCGTCGAGGACGACCTTGACGCGGTAGCCCAGGTTGCCGCCCACGCGGGCGGTGGTCTCGACGCACATGTTGGTCTGGATGCCGGCCAGCACGACGTCGTTGATGCCCCGGTTGGTCAGCCACGCGTGCAGGTCCACCTCGCCGTGGAACGCCGAGTTGACCTTCTTGCCGAACACCAGGTCCGGGGTCGCGCGGTCGAGTTCGGGCTTGAAGCGGTTGCCCTCGCCGCCGGGGGCCAGGGGCGAGCCGGGCTTGGTGGAGTCGTGCCGCACGTAGACCAGCGGGCCGTCCCAGGAGTCCAGGAGTGCGGCGATGTTGGCCTCGGCGTCGGGGTTGTTGCGCCGGCCCCACACCGGGTCGTCGAAACCCCGTTGCACGTCGACGATGATCAGCGCGGTGTTCGTCATGGCGGCCAGTCTTCGCCCTGCGCCGACCCGGGCACGAGTGGCAGGACCGGCGCGATCCGGTACTTTCCTGCCATGCGCACGGTGGGAGTGCTGGTGCTGCCCGGCAGCCGCACGTTCGACATCTCGGTGGTCGGCGAGGTGTGGGGCGTGGACCGGTCCGACAGCGGGATCGGCCCGTTCGAGGTGCGGCTGTGCGCGCCGGGGCGGGCGGCCACGCCCATGCACCCGGTCGGGCTGGTGCCCGCCACGCACGGGCTGTCCGGGCTCGCCGACTGCGACCTCGTGGTCGTCCCGGGCCGCGTCGACCCGTCGGCGGAGGTGCCGGGGTCGGCGATCCGGGCGCTGAGGGCGTTCGACGGCACGGTCGCCGCGCTGTGCTCGGGCGCGTTCACGCTCGCCGCCGCCGGCCTGCTCGACGGGCGCGAGGCGACCACGCACTGGCGCCTGCTGGACGCCCTCGAAAGCGCCGCCCCGACCGCCACCGTCCTGCGGGACGTCCTGTTCACCGACGACGGCCGCGTGCTCACCTCGGCCGGTGTCGTCGGCGGGCTGGACCTGTGCCTGCACCTGGTCCGCCGGGCGCACGGCGCGGACGTCGCCGCCGCCCTCGCACGCCGCCTGGTCATGCCTCCCGCGCGGGAGGGTGGCCAACGCCAGTACGTCGACCCGCCCCTGCCGCGGCAGCCGGGACGGGACGGCATCGCGTCCACAGTGGACTGGGCGGTGGACCGGCTGACCGAGCCGATCGGCGTCACCGACCTCGCCGACCACGCGGGCCTGAGCGAGCGCACGTTCCACCGCGTGTTCCTCGCCGCCACCGGCAGCACGCCCGGCCGGTGGCTGCAGAAGCAGCGGGTCCTGCTCGCGCAGCGGCTGCTGGAGACCACGGACCTGCCGGTGGACCGGGTCGCGCAGCGGTCCGGGCTGGGCACGGCGGCCAACCTGCGGCGGCGGCTGCGCGCCGAACTCGGGGTCGCGCCCGACGCCTACCGCCGCACCTTCCGCGTCCCTACCGCTTCGTGACGGCCACGACCCCGCCCTGCCCGTCCACCAGCAGCCGGTTGCCCAGCGGAGACGCGAGCTTCACCGGGTAGGGCTGGAGCGTCAGCGCCAGCGTCCGGGGGCAGTCGCCGACCGTGCCGACCGTCCGCACGGTGACGGTCACCGCCGTCGCCGACTCGGTCACCACGGGCTCGTTGCGCGCGGGCTCGTCGCCCGGGCACGGCGTGGGTGCCGCGGGCATGGACACGGTCAGGTCCACGCCGTCGCCGGTGGCGTTGGTCGTCACCGCCGGCCGCACCTCGCCGAGCTTCCAGAACAGGTCGGGCGCGAGCGCGGGCGTGGCCAGGACGCTGCCCGCCTCGGTGGTGAACCGCCACGCGGGCAGCGGCAACCGCCCCCGGTCCGTGCTGAACTCCGCCGTGCCGAACTCGGCGCTCACCAGCCGCACGGGCGCGTTCTGCTGCCCCTTGCCACGCGGCGGCGCGCTCACCGCCTGCAGGGCGTCGGCCATCGGCAGGAACGCCACCTGCGCCGGCCCGTCGGGCAGCGTGACCTGGGCCGGCTCCGGCGTGGCGGGCGGGGTGCCGACGAACTCGAACCCGCCCTCCATCGCGCCCACCTTCTCCCCGTCGGACCGGTACCCGTCCACCACTTCCACCCGGGGCCCGATCAGCACGATCGGCCGGGGCTTGGCGTCCACCGGGAAGTCGACCGGCGCGGCGGCCTCGGTCGGCAGGGTCGGACCGCGCCCGATGCCGTTGTGGGCGCCGCACCCCGCCAGCAGCCCGACCAGCGCGAGCACGAGCAGTCCTCTTCTCATGCCCGGAGGACGGAACGCCCACAGCGGGCGGTTGCACGGCGGACTACGGTCGGAACATGGCCGAGTACCAGCACATTCGCGTCGAAGAGGCAGACCACGTCGTCCGCGTCACGATGGACCGCGCGAGCAAGCGCAACTCGCTGTCCCACGACCACCTCGCCGAACTGCTGGCGGCGTTCCGCGCGGTCGCCGGCACGGACGCGGTCGGCGTGGTGCTGGCAGGCGAAGGCCCGGTCTTCTCGGCCGGCCACGACTTCGCCGACGTGGCCTCCCGCGACCTGGAAGGCGTCCGCGACCTGCTGACCCTGTGCACGGACCTGATGCGCACGATCGAGTCCATCCCGCAGGTGGTGATCGCCCGCGTGCACGGCCTGGCGACCGCGGCCGGCTGCCAGCTGGTGGCGTCCTGCGACTTGGCCGTGGCGGCGGAGGAGGCGGGTTTCGCGCTGCCCGGCGGCAAGGGCGGCTGGTTCTGCCACACCCCGGCCGTCCCGGTGGCCCGCGCGATCGGCCGCAAGCGCCTGATGGAACTGGCCCTGACCGGCGACGTGATCGACGCCCGGACCGCCGAACAGTGGGGCTTGGTGAACCGGGTGGTGCCCTTGGCGGAGTTGGACGAGGCCGTCGACGACCTGATGCGCCGCGCCACCCGGGGCAGCCGGGCCAGCAAAGCCCTGGGCAAGCAGACCATCTACGCCCAACTCGACCGCCCGGAGGCGGACGCCTACGCGATCGCGGTGGAGGTGATGGCGGCGGCGTCCCAAACCCCGGCGGCCAAGGAGGGCATGTCGTCGTTCCTGGAGAAGCGGCCGGCGAACTGGACCGACTAGTCTCCGCCCACTCCCTCACGCACAGCACTGCTTTCAGCACGCGCAGCACGTGCTTTTCGGCGCGCGCAGCGCGCTGTGTCGTGGTCCCAACCACAGGTGGAGGGCCTCGGTTCCCCCGCCGTATGGCCTGCCCGAAGGGCTACCACAGATTTGCCGGGGTGCAGCCGAAAGTTTTTGCGAGGAACGAGCAAAAAGTTTTAGCGGCACCCCGGGAAATCTGTGGTTGGCTCCGCCAGGCCATACGGCGGGGGAACCGACGCCCTTCACCCCCCGCTGGCGGCCTGCCGCGCGGCGAGCGCCGCTTTTCATCTTTCGAGCGCGAAGCGCTCCCAAGAGCGCGAAGCGCGTTCGGCTTGAGAGCGAAGCGTTCCGGTTTAAAGCGCTTAAAAGCGAAAAGCGCCTCGCCGGCGGGCAGGCCACCAAAGATGACTCAACTGCCACTGCGGGGGCTTCTTGCTTTTGTCATCTCCGTATGGCCTGGCGGAGCCTACCACATTTTCCAGGGGTTGCCGCTAAAACTTTTGCTCGTTCCTCGCAAAACTTTCGGCTGCAACCCCTGGAAAATGTGGTAGCCCTTCGGGCAGGCCATACGGAGATGACAAAAGCAAGAAGCCCCCGCAGTGGCAGTTGAGTCCTCACCGGTGGACTGCCGACTCGCCGGCTTCGCCGGGGACTGCCATCCGGCAGGGCAGGTGGACTGCCGGGTCCGCCGAAGGGCTCGCTGCGCGGGTGGTGGGGCTAGGGCGACTTCTTCCACAGCGTTGCCTTGAGGGCGACGGTGCCGCCCCAGGGCTCCGGAGGGCCGAGTTCCGTCACCTCCAGCATGCCCACGTTGCCGTTGCCGGTGAGCGCGCACAACCTGGTGCCCACCTCGATGCGGGACGCGGTGCCGACCGGTTCGTCCCTGCCCATCGGTTGGGTGTCCACGGCGTCGAGGCACTGTTCCGGTGTGGTGGCGGTGGTGCCGAAGCCGAGCTTGGCGCCGTTCTTGGTCAGCACCGTCGTGAAGCGGCCGTCGTCGTCGTAGCTGAACTCGGCGGCGGCTTCGATGCGGTCGACCGCCGGGGAGCCGGACGAGTCCACCGATGGCTTGTCCAGGTCGACGAACGCGCGGCGGCCCAGTGCGCCGGCGGGGAGTGCCAGTGGTTTGTCGCGGTACACCTCGACGTACCCGGGTTTGGTGGTCGTGGTCGTGGTTGCCGCTGCCGGAGCCGCGGTGGCCGCCGAGGTCGTGGTGGGTGCCTCGGCGGAGGGCGACTGGGGTTTCAGCCACGCGGCCAGCGCGATGAACAGCCCCACCACGGCCAGTGCCGCGCTCACGACACCCGCCACCGCGCCGATCTTCTGCCAGTCCACGTCGTCCTCCCGGTCGAGTGTCGGACGCATCTTGGCGCGTGGCGGCTCCGCTCGCCGCCGAATTCGATCAGACCCTCTTGTAGAACAGCGTCGTCGGCCGCAGCACCCCGCTCGGGTCGGCGGCGTAGTCCGGGATCACGCCCGCCTCCGTCCACCCCGCCGACCGGTACAGCCCCTCGGCGGGCGACCCGGTCTGGGTGTCCAGCACCAGCAGGGACGCCCCGTGCGCCGCCGCGCCCTTCTCGGCGGTCGCCAGCAGGTCACGGCCCAGGCCCCGGCCCCGGAAGTCGCGGTGCACCAGCAGTTTCAGCACCTCGGCGCGGTGGGTGCCGTTGGGGGTCGTCACCGACGCCACCTGCACGGTGCCGGCGATCCGGCCGTCCACGCGGGCCACCCACACCGACAGCACCCCGTTGGCCACGGCCGCCGCCCGCGACTTCCACCACGCCGCGGCCCGACCGTGCGGCAGGGGAGCCAGGAAGCCCACGGACGCGCCGCCGTCCACCGCGTCCACCAGCAGGTCCGCCAGGTCGTCGGCGAAGGCCAGGACGTCGGCGGACAGCAGCTCCTCGACCCCGGTCACGGCTGGGCGTGCTCGTGCAGCAGGAGCAGGGTGTAGGCGGCGATCGACTGGGCGTCGGTGATGTCGCCGCGCGCCACCATCGCCTCGAACTCCGCCCGCGGGAACCACGCCGAGCGCATGTCCTGCTCCTCGGGCTCCCGCTCGTGGAAGCCCTCGGTCAGCTCGGTGGCCAGGAACACCCGGCCGCGCTGGCTGGACATGCCCGGCGCCACGTCCAGCAGCCCCAGTTCGACCAGCTTCCCGGCGCGCAGCCCGGTCTCCTCGCGCAGCTCGCGCTCGGCCAGCGCGAGCGGGTCGGTGTCGGCGCGTTCCGGGGCGGTGCCCTGGGGGAACTCCCAGCGCCGCATGCCCAGCGGGTAGCGGTACTGCTCGACCAGCCGCAGCCGTTCCCCGTCCAGCGGGATGACCAGCGCGTAGTCCGGCTTGTCCACCACGCCGTAGATGCCGGTCGTGCCGTCGGCGCGCCGGATCGGGTCCTCGCGGACCGTCATCCACGGGTTCGCGTACACCTCGCGTGATCCGAGGGTCTCCACGATCACTCTCCCTGTGCCAGCTGCGAGCGCCTGCGCCCGTAGGCGAAGTACACCACCAACCCCACCACGGACCAGATCCCGAACGCCAACCAGGTCACCGGCGCGAGCCCCGCGACGAGCAGCACGCACATCGCCAGCCCCAGCAGCGGCACCACCGGCACCCACGGCGTGCGGAAACCGCGCGGCAGGTCGGGCCGGGTCCGCCGCAGCACGATGACACCCACGTTGACCAGGCCGAACGCCACCAGCGTGCCGATGCTCGTGGCCTCCGCGAGCTGCCCGAGCGGCACCAGTGCGGCGAGCACCGCGACCGCCACGCCGACGATGAGCGTGTTCGCGGTGGGCACCCGGCGCGGTCCGATCCGGGCGAACACCGGCGGCACGAGCCCGTCCCGGGACATCGCCACCAGCACCCGCGTCTGTCCATAGAGGACGGTCAACACGACGGACGCGATGGCGACCACCGCACCCGCCGACAGCACGACCGACGGCCACGACGCCCCGGTCACGTGCTGCAGCACGGTGGCCAGCGATGCGTCCGACCCCTCCAGCACCCCGATCCCGACCGCGCCCACGGACGTCAGCGCCACCAGCACGTACACCACGGTCACGATGGCCAGCGAGATCACGATCGCCCGCGGCAAGTCCTTCTGCGGGTTGCGCGCCTCTTCACCGGCGGTCGAAGCGGCGTCGAACCCGATGAACGAGAAGAACACCAGCGAAGCGGCACCGGTCACGCCCGCGACCCCGGCCGGCGCGAACGGCGTGAGGTTCTCCTGCTGGAACCCGAACACCGCGACCGCGACGAAGAACAACAGGACGGCGACCTTCAACACGGTCGTCACCGTCGTGACGAGCGCACTCTCCTTCGCCCCACCCAACAACACCGCCGTGGCCAACAACACCACGACCGCCGCCGGCAGGTTCACCACGTCCCCGGACAACGCGGCCGGCAGTTGCCACCCCACGGTCGCGTACAGGAACGCGTTGAGGTACCCGCTCCACCCCACCGCGACCGCCGCCACGGACACGCCGTACTCCAGCAGCAGGCACCACCCGCACACCCACGCCACCAACTCGCCCAGCGTGGCGTAGGTGTAGGAGTAGGCGGACCCCGACACCGGCACCGCACCCGCCAGTTCGGCGTAGGACAAGGCGGAGAACAACGCGGCCAACGCGGCCACGACGAACGACACCGCCACCGCCGGCCCGGCGACCGGCGCGGCCTGCCCGAGCACCACGAAGATGCCGGTGCCCAGCGTCGCGCCCACGGAGAGGGCGACCAGCGGGACCAGCCCCATCGTGCGCCGCAGACCGGTTTCGGGCGTGCGTTCCACGGGTTTGGTGCGAAGCAGTGACACGACGCCCGACGGTACCTGCCGGTGCCCTGCCCCTCGCACCCCGTAGCCTGTCCGACCGTGCGCCTCGTCATCGCTCGCTGCCAGGTCGACTACGTCGGACGCCTCACGGCCCATCTGCCGATGGCCCAGCGCCTGCTGCTGATCAAGGCGGACGGCTCGGTGTCCATCCACTCCGACGACCGGGCGTTCAAGCCGCTGAACTGGATGAGCCCGCCGTGCTGGCTCATCGAGGACCCGGACATGTGGGTCGTGCAGAACAAGGCGGGCGAGAAGCTGATCATCACCCTGGCCGAGGTCCTCCACGACTCGAAGCACGAGCTGGGCCCCGAACCGGGCCTGGTGAAGGACGGCGTCGAAGCGGACCTGCAAAAACTCCTGGCCGAACACGTGACGACCCTCGGCGAGGGCTGGACCCTGGTCCGCCGCGAGTACCCCACGGCCATCGGCCCGGTCGACCTGATGTGCCGCGACGAGACCGGCGCGTCGGTGGCGGTCGAGATCAAGCGCCGCGGCGAGATCGACGGCGTCGAGCAGCTGACCCGCTACCTGGACCTGCTCAACCGCGACCCGCTGCTCGCCCCGGTGCGCGGCGTGTTCGCGGCGCAACAGATCAAGCCCCAGGCGCGGACGCTCGCCGAGGACCGCGGCATCCGGTGCGTGGTGCTGGACTACGACGCATTGCGCGGCATCGAACCGGACGAGTTCCGCCTGTTCTGACCGGCCGCCCGGTCACCCGATCCGCCCTACCACTCGAACCGCCCGGTCACCCGACCCGCCTGGCCGTCACTCGAACGGGTGACGGCCTCGCGCCGGCTGTATCCGGGTGGTTCCCCGGTTGCTCATTCTGGTGCAGCGGATTGTGCTGACCGGCGGAGGGCGTCATGGCGGCTCGGCTCGTGGTGGTGAGGCCCGCCTCGTTGAAGGGGGCGGCGTTCGTCGTGGCCGCCGAGCGGGCCGTGGTCGGGCGGGCCGGTGGGGTGGACATCCGGATCCCCGACCGGTCGGTCAGCTCGTGCCACGCGGCGCTCGTGCGGCGGGGTGGGCGGGTCGTGGTCGAGGACCTCGGGTCCACCAACGGGACCGCCGTCAACGGGAGCACGGTGTCGGTCGCCCGCCCGCTCCGGCACGGTGACGTGGTCGGGTTCGGCGGCGTCGAGCTGCGGTTCGAGGAGTCCTACGACGGCACCGCCACCGGGCTGTACGAGCCGGTCCGCGAACCGCGCGGGGCGCACTTCGAGATCCCCGAGCAGCGCGCGGACGTGATCAACAACGTCGGGCGCGACCAGTACGTCCTGCAGCAGCGGGACGGGTTCCTGCGCGAGATCGCCGCCACCCGCACCCGCGCCACCCGCCTGATCTGGATCGGCGCGGCGATGATCGTGGGCGGAGGCGCTGTGTTCGCCGCGATGATCCTGCGGACGATGAGCGACCTGGGCGAGGCCCTCGACCTGCCGGCCGAGCCCGGCGTCATGCCCGACTTCCAGTTCGACTTCATGGGCCCGCGGGTCGGCGGCATGCCCGTCGGGCTCATCGGCTGGGCGGTCTGCGGGATCGGCAACGTGCTGCTGATCGCGGGGATCGTGCTGCACGTCGTCGCGACCGCGCGCAAGCGCAAGGTGGACGCGCGTTTTCCGGTCCGCCACCACTGAGGAGGCAGCAATGGCCATCAACATCGGCAGCCAGCACGCCGGAGTGATCAACAACGCCGAGGGGAACCAGACCGTCCACATCGGCAACGCCACCTACAACGCCCTGGTCGACCGCGTGCGCGAGGAGGTGCGGAACGTGCCCCTGCCGCCCGCCGTCCGGGCGGAGGTCGATGCGGAGCTCGACGCCGTGGGCGGCGACCCGAGCCAGGCGGTCGGGCGCGTCGGCCGGGTCGTCGGCCTGCTCCGGTCGGCGGGCGCGCTGGCGGGTGCCGGTGGCGGCTTGGCGTCGGCCCTGTCCGCATTGATCGGGTCTTTCGGCGCGTTGGGTGAGCCGCTCGCGGCAATGCTGCCGTAGACATCGGCCGTTCGGCCGCGTGGCAGGGTGAATTCGCCGATATACGCTTTACGCCCCCCGGCGAAATCACCCTGGAGAGTGCGCGGTGCGCGGACGAAGACGAAGATCCGGCTGGGTCGTCTTGATCTTTTCCGGGGTTCTCCTCGGGTCCGGCTGCGCCGCCGAGGACGACGTCCTGCCGCCGCTCGTCCAGGGGTCCAGTTCGGCCGTCGTCGCGTCGGCGCACCTCGCGGCGCAACCGTTGTCCGGCAAGGCCGGTGGCGAGGTGCGGCTCAGCGGTGAGGGGTACCCCGCGAACGCGCGAGTCGTCTTCACGTTCCACGGGCAGCGGGTCGGGGACACCACCACCGACGCCGCCGGGCGCTTCGCCGACATCGCGGTGCGGGTGCCGGAATCATTCCGCGATTCCACGCCCGGCGCGCAATTCCTCATCGGCGCGACCGCCGGTCCCGTCTACGCGGAAACACCGTTCGTGCTCACCCGGTAACGCTCGAACTCGGCCAGGTCCACGTGCGCGGTGACCAGTCCCGCGTCGATGCGGCCCGGGTACACGCGGCGGTCGGTCCACTGGCGGAACGCGATGCCGTCGCGCATGGCCGACGCCGGGCCGTGCAGGACGTAGCCCGCCGCCGCCTCGCGGGACAACAACGGGTGCACCAGGTCGGGTGGGCCCGCGCACCACGTGCGCTCGAAGCCGGCCACCGATGCCGCGCCCTCCAGGTACTCCGCGGCCAGGGACGCGGGCACCCCCGGCACGGTCGACAGCACGAACACCAGCGGCAAGTGGTCGGGGTAGTCCTCGGCCGCCGCGTCGGTCACGGCGGCCAGGGCGTGCCCGTACCCGGCGTCCCGCCCGCCGCGCGCGTCGGCCTCGCCGAGCCGGTGGTAGAGCAGCACGAGCCGCCCCGCCGCGCGGTGCCGTGCCAGCGCGCCGGGTTGGTGGCTCACGCAGCGCGGGTTGGTCGGGTAGCCGACGGGCCGGAACAGGAACCGCAGGTCGTAGCCGCCGGTTCGGGTGTACTGGGCCAACTCCCACGGCATGAGCTCGCGGGCCGTGTAGTCGACGCCGTACGCGGTCGCTTCACCTGTTGGGGTCACGCCCGGGACTACGGGGTTTAGGCCCGGGTAGTTCAGATCGGCGAGATCCACTCCGGTGCACTAGCGTCAGCCAGATCGGGTGTGCGGTAGTGTCCGATGTTGTTCGAGATTGTTGAATGGGGAGGTGGGCGACGGTGCCCGTGCTCGCTGAGGCAGACCTCCGGCTCGACGCCGGTCCGCTCGACTACGCGCTGCTCGCGGTCTACTTCGCGTTCGTGCTGGGCATCGGCTTCCTGGCCCGCCGCTCGGTGTCCTCCAGCCTGGACTTCCTGCTCTCCGGCCGCTCCCTGCCCGCGTGGGTCACCGGCCTGGCCTTCATCTCCGCCAACCTCGGCGCGATCGAGCTGCTCGGCATGGCGGCCAACGGCGCGCAGTACGGCATGGCGACCGTGCACTACTACTGGATCGGCGCGATCCCGGCCATGGTGTTCCTCGGCCTGGTGATGATGCCCTTCTACTACGGCTCGAAGGTCCGCAGCGTCCCGGAGTTCCTGCGCCGCCGCTTCGGCAAGGGCGCGCACCTGGTCAACGCCATCAGCTTCGCCGCCGCCCAGGTGCTCATCGCGGGCGTCAACCTGTACGCGCTGGCCTTCCTGCTCAACCTCATGCTCGGCTGGCCGATCCCGCTGTCCGTCGTGATCGCGGCGGCGATCGTGCTCACCTACACCACCCTGGGTGGCCTGTCCGCCGCCATCTACAACGAGGTGCTCCAGTTCTTCGTGATCGTCGCCGCGCTGCTGCCGCTGACGATCGTCGGCCTGCACAAGGTCGGCGGCTGGCAGGGCTTGGTGGACAAGGTCACCGGCGGACCGGGCGGGGCCGAGCAGCTCTCCGCGTGGCCCGCGACCGAGCTGACCGGCATCCAGAACCCGGTGCTCAGCGTCATCGGCATCGTGTTCGGCCTGGGCTTCGTGCTCTCGTTCGGCTACTGGACGACCAACTTCGCCGAGGTGCAGCGCGCGCTGTCGGCCAAGAGCATGTCCGCCGCCAGGCGCACGCCGATCATCGGCGCGTACCCCAAGGCGCTCATCCCGTTCGTGATCATCATCCCGGGCATCATCGCGGCGGTCGTGGTGCCGGAACTGGCCGCGCTGAAGTCCGGCGGGGACAGCGGCGGCATCGTCTACAACAACGCCCTGCCCGCGCTGATCGGCGAACTGCTGCCCAACGGCATGCTCGGCATCGCCATCACGGGTCTGCTGGCGTCGTTCATGGCCGGCGTGGCGGCCAACGTGTCCTCGTTCAACACGGTCTTCACCTACGACCTCTGGCAGGACTACATCCGCAAGGACCGGCCCGACGAGTACTACCTGCGGATCGGCCGGCTGGCCACCATCGGCGGCACGCTGGTCGCCATCGGCACCGCGTTCCTGGCCGCCGGCTACGGCAACATCATGGACTACATCCAGGCGCTGTTCTCGTTCTTCAACGCGCCGCTGTTCGCCACGTTCATCCTGGGCATGTTCTGGAAGCGCATGTCCGCCGCCGCCGGCTGGTCCGGCCTGGTCGCGGGCACGCTCGCCGCCGTCGTCGTGTTCGTGCTCGCCGAGACCGGCGCGGTGGACCTGCCGGGCCAGGGCGCGAGCTTCGTCGGCGCGGGCGCGGCGTTCGTGGTGGACATCGTGGTCAGCGTCGCGGTCACGATGGCGACGCGGCCGGTGCCGGAGAAGCAGTTGGTCGGGCTGGTGTGGAGCCTCACGCCCAAGGAGGACCGGCGGCACTCCGCGACCGGCGAAGACGCCGGCTGGTACCGCTCGCCCGTGCTGCTGGGCGTCGGGGTGCTGGTGCTGACCGTCGTCCTCAACATCGTCTTCGGCTGACCGGGAGGGATCGACATGGTGCGCAAGGCCGGTCTGTTCGACCTGCGGCTGGTGATCGCGATGCTGTTCGCGGTCTACGGGGTGGTGCTGGTGGTGGTCGGGCTCGGTTTCACCGAGGAGGCCGACCTGGACCGGGCCGACGGGCTCAACATCAACCTGTGGAGCGGGCTCGGGATGGTGGTGCTGGCCGCGGTGTTCGCCGTGTGGACGTTCGCGCGGCCGGTGGTCGTCCCCGACGACGTCGACGGTGACGTCGAGGCGGGTGACCAGGTGTAGCTCAGCGCCGGGGGTAGACCGGGTTGAACGCCTCGATCGTCCAGGCGTCGAATCGGCGGATGGCGCGTCGGATGCGCATGCGCACTCGGGTGCTCCTTTCTCGGGGTGTCCTACCGAGTACAGCGCGTTGATCTTCTGGATCGTTTCCGAAGCCGCTGGTGAGGTCGAACACAGGGTTCTCGCCACGGATGGCGCAGTCGATCGCTACCGTGCACCCCGTGCATCGACTCGTCGCCGTCCTGTGCGCGCTCCTCGTCGTCGCCGGTTGCGCCGGCACCGACCTCGCCAAGCACAAGCCGTACCCGCGCTCGACCGTGAAGGCGAACGCGGAGGCGGTGTCGGAGTCGGGCACCCAGCCGACCACGCCCGCCGACGGCCGGCCGGTCGAGGCCGCCTTCGCGCCGGACAAGCTGCGCCTGGTCGACCCGTGCAAGCTGCTGGACCGCAAGCTGCTGGAGCAGTTCGGCAAGCCCGGCCAGGTCTCCGCGACCGGCTTCAGCCGCTGCTCCAACTACATGGAGGACGCCTCCGGCAAGGACCTCGCGGTCACCATCGAGGTCGGCCAGACCATGACGACCGAGCTGAAGAACGCGGACAAGACCCTCGCCGGCCTCAAGAGCTACGAGCAGACCCTCGACAACGACGCCTGCTTCGTCTCGGCCATCACGCAGGAGAAGCCGCCGCTGGGCATGACCGTGCAGATCGGCTACAAGGACGCCGACGCGTGCACCCCGGGCCGCAAGGTGCTGGAGGCGGCGCTGAAGACGATCCGCGACCGCGGCGCGGTCCGCACCCCGGCGAGGGACTCGCTGATCACCCTCGACCCGTGCGCGCTGCCGGAGAAGGCGGTGGTGGAGGCGGCGGCGACCGCGTCGAACCGGCAGTACCCGTACGGCCTGCACAGCTGCTCGTGGGTCGCCAACGACCGGGAGCTGACCTTCGACCTGCGCTCGACGTTCGTCCCGAAGGACCGCAAGTTCGACGACAAGCAGACCGAGATCGACCTGGGCGGCGGCGTGAAGGCCTACCAGCTGGACAGCTCGGGCGCGTTCCCGTCGTGCTCGGTGAAGTGGGTCCAGCGGATGGACTCCGACGACGACGGCGAGGTCGTCGAGGTCAAGTCGGCGGGCGCGAAGAAGTACGAGTTCGACCGGTGCGCGGCGGCGGTGGGCTTCGCGAAGGGCGTCCTGCCCAAGCTCCCCAAGGGGTGACCTCTGCTGAACGGGGGCTGACGGGAGCGCTTGTTACCCGTTACTCTCCAGTAACACCTTCGCGCACCTTGGAGGGCCTCCATGACGCAGACCGCCCCCACGACTCCGCCGCGGGCCGCGGACGAGCAGAAGCGGTTCGCCTCGCTCGACCCGCGCACGGGTGAGGTGATCGCCCACCACTCCGTGCACGGCGAGACCGAGGTGCGGGCGGCGGTCGAGCGCGCGCGGGTGGCGGCGGCCTTCTGGGACGAGCTGGGCTTCGACGGGCGCAAGGCGCGGCTGGACGCGTGGCGGAAGGTGCTGGTCAAGCGGCTGGACGAGTTCCAGGCGCTGATCTGCGCGGAGACCGGCAAGTCCGCCGACGACGCCCGCACCGAGCTCGCCCTGGTGATCGACCACCTGCACTGGGCGGCGAAACAGGCCCCGAAGGTGCTCGGCAAGCGGCGCGTGTCGCCGGGGATGCTGATGTACAACCACTCGGCGTCGCTGGAGTACCGGCCGCTGGGCGTGGTGGGCGTGATCGGGCCGTGGAACTACCCGGCGTTCACGCCGATGGGGTCGATCGCGTACGCGCTGGCCGCCGGCAACGCGGTGGTGTTCAAGCCGAGCGAGTTCACGCCCGGCGTCGGGGTGTTCCTGGAGGACACCTTCGCCGAGGTGGTGCCCGAGTACCCGGTGCTGCAGGTGGTGACCGGGTTCGGGGAGACCGGCGCGGCGCTGTGCGGGGCCGGGGTGGACAAGCTGGCGTTCACCGGGTCCACGCCGACCGGCAAGAAGGTCATGGCGGCGTGCGCCGCGACCCTGACGCCGGTGCTGGTCGAGTGCGGCGGCAAGGACCCGCTGATCGTCGCCGAGGACGCGGACGTGGCCGCCGCCGCCGAGGGCGCGGTGTGGGGCGGGATCTTCAACTCCGGGCAGACGTGCGCCGGCGTCGAGCGGGTGTACGTGGCCGACGCCGTGTACGACCAGTTCGTGAAGCTGGTGGTGGACAAGGCGAAGAAGCTGCGGCCCGGCGGCGAGCCGGACGCGGACTTCGGGCCGATCACCATGCCCAAGCAGGTCGACGTCATCCAGTCGCACGTCGCCGACGCGCTGGACAAGGGCGGCAAGGCGCTCGTGGGCGGGCTGGAGTCGATCCGGCCGCCGTACGTCGAGCCGATCGTGCTGGTGGACGTGCCGGACGACTCCACGGCGGTCACGGACGAGACGTTCGGGCCGACCCTGGTGGTGACCCGCGTGGCCGACGCCGACGAGGCCGTGCGCAAGGCGAACTCGCTGGCCTACGGGCTGGGGGCGACGGTGTACTCGCGCAACCGGGGCGAGGAGATCGCGGCCAAGCTGCGCTGCGGCATGGTGTCGATCAACTCGGTGCTGGCGTACGCGTCCGTGCCGGGGCTGCCGTTCGGCGGGGTCGGGGAGTCCGGGTTCGGCCGCATCCACGGCGAGGACGGGCTGCGCGAGTTCACCTACGCGCACTCCGTGACCCGCAAGAAGTTCGGCGGGCTGCTCAACCCGATGACCTACGAGCGCAGCGGGCGCACCATGCGGCACGTGCTGCGGTTGGTACGGGTCCTCTACGGGCGCTGAGCGGTTTCAGCCGGGCCGTTCCCCCTCGGGTGGGGTAGGAATGTTGGTGACCATCGGCCAGGGAGGTCACCATGAAGAAGATCATCAACGATCCGGCGACCGTGGTGGCGGACGCGCTGCGCGGCATGGCCGCCGCGCACCCGGACCTGCTGGACGTCCAGTACGACCCCGCCGTCGTCGTGCGGGCGGACGCACCGGTGCCGCGCAAGGTCGCGGTGATCTCCGGCGGCGGGTCGGGCCACGAGCCGCTGCACGGCGGGTTCGTCGGGCGGGGCATGCTCGACGCGGCCTGCCCCGGTGCCGTGTTCACCTCACCCACGCCTGACCAGGTGCAAGCGGCCATCACGCGCACGGACGGCGGCGCGGGCGCGCTGCTGATCGTGAAGAACTACACCGGCGACGTCCTCAACTTCGAGACCGCCGCCGAGCTGGCCGCCATGGAGGGTGTCGAGGTCCGGTCGGTCGTGATCGACGACGACGTGGCCGTGAAGGACTCCCTGTACACGGCGGGCCGGCGGGGCGTCGGCGGGACCGTGCTGCTGGAGAAGATCGTCGGGGCCGCGGCCGAGCGCGGGGTGGACCTGGACGGCTGCGAGGCGTTGGCGCGCAGGGTGATCGGCCAGGTGCGGTCGATGGGCCTGGCGCTGTCGGCATGCACCGTGCCGCACGCGGGGGAACCGAGTTTCACGCTGGCCGACGACGAGATGGAACTGGGCATCGGCATCCACGGCGAGCCCGGACGGCAGCGCGTGCCGGTCGGCCCGGCGTCCGAGCTGGTGCCGGCGCTGCTCGACCCGATCCTGGAGGACCTGCCGTTCACCGAGGGTGACCGGGTCCTGCTGTTCACCAACGGCATGGGCGGCACGCCGCTGATCGAGCTGTACCTGGCGCACGGCATCGCGGAGGAACTGCTGGCCGCGCGGGGGATCGTCGTGGAGCGGCGGCTGGTCGGGCCGTACATCACCAGCCTGGAGATGCAGGGCATGAGCCTGACCGTGCTGAAGCTGGACGACGAGCTGATCGACCTGTGGGACGCGCCCGTCCACACGCCCGCCCTGCGGTGGGGCGTCTGATGGCGACCTGCACGGCTTCGAGCATCGCCGACGCGCTGCGGTCAGCCGCCCAAGTGATCACCGAACACCGCGACGAACTCGTCCGCCTGGACCGCGAGATCGGCGACGGCGACCACGGCGAGAACATGAAGCGCGGCTTCACGGCCATGGTGTCCAAACTGGACTCCACCGAGCTCGCTACCCCTGGCGCTGTCCTGAAACTGGCCGCATCAACCCTGATCTCGACCGTGGGCGGCGCGGCAGGCCCCCTGTACGGCACAGCTTTCCTCCGCGCGGCCGCCGCCGTGGGCGACGCGGCCGAACTCGACGCCGCACTGGTGGCCAAGGCCCTGCAGGCGGCGCTCGAGGGTGTCGTGGCACGCGGCAAGGCGGTCGTCGGTGACAAGACGATGGTCGACGCCCTCACGCCCGCGGTCGCGGCAGCCGAGTCGGTGGCCGAGGCGGGCGGCGACGTGGCGTCGGTGCTGTCCGCGGCAGCCGAAGCAGCCGACCAGGGCGCCGAATCCACCGTGCCACTCGTGGCGCGCAAGGGCCGTGCGTCGTACCTGGGCGAACGCAGCGCCGGACACCTCGACCCAGGCGCCCGCTCGACCGCGCTGCTGCTGCGGACGTTCGCCGGGAGCGCGCGATGATCGGCTTGGTCGTCGTGTCGCACAGCCGGCGCCTGGCCGAGGGCGTGGCCGAACTGGCCGGCCAGATGGCGCCCGACGTGACGATCGTGCCCGCCGGCGGTGACGGCGAGGGCGGCCTGGGGACCGACTTCATGGCGGTGACCGAGGCGATCGAGCAGGCGAGCGGCGACGGGGTCGTGGTCCTCTACGACCTGGGCAGCGCCCGCATGGTCGCCGACATGGCCGCCGAGGAAGCGACCGGCGAGGTACGAGTGGTGGACGCACCCTTGGTGGAGGGCGCGGTAGCCGCGGCGGTCGCGGCACAGGGAGGAGCGGCCCTGGACGCCGTCGCGGCAGCCGCCACAGGAGCCGCCGAGGAAGCCGGCTGGACCCGATCCCCCGCCGACACTTCCACCTCAGCTCCGGCCCACCCCGCCGACACCTCCACCCCGACTCCGGCCCACCCCACCGGCACCGCCGCTCCGGATCCCGCCCACCCCGCCGGCACCTCCACCCCAGCTCCGGCCCACCCCGCCAGCACCTCCAGCACGGGCGAGGTCCGAGCGCAGGTCGTGCTCACCAACGACGTCGGTCTGCACGCTCGCCCCGCTGCCCTGGTCGCTCGTGCGTTGGCCGGCCTCGACGCGCGGGTGGTCGTGCGGTTCGACGGGCAGGAGGCGGACGCGGCCAGCGTGCTCGCGCTCATGGGGCTGGGTGCGCCCGGCGGCGCTCGTGTCGAGCTGGTCGCGTCGGGAACCGATGCCGCCGAAGCGGTACGCCGGGTGGAAGACCTCGCCGCCCGCAACTTCGACGAATGACCCGGCGAACAAGACGACGAACGAGCTGGTGACGCGGCTCTTGACCGGTTTCTTGCTCGATACCGATGGTGAAGCTCACGCGAACCGCGCGTGACGGGCGTGGGATAGTCGGGCCCAAGTTACCGTCCGGTAGCCACTCCGCAGAGTGGGAGGTATCGCAGTGACGCGCCAGTTCACGAAGGTGGGCATCGTCGGCCTCGGCACGATGGGCGCCGGCATCGCCGAAGTACTCGCCCGGACCGGCCTCACTGTCGTCGCGGTGGACGTCGACGAGGCGGGCCTGGCGCGCGGCCGCGGGCACCTCGACCACTCCACCGGCCGTGCGGTCGCCGGGGGCAAGCTCGACGAGGCCGCCCGTGCCGAACTCCTCGCCCGCATCAGCTACTCGACGTCCCTCGACGCGCTCGCCGACGTCGACCTCGTCATCGAGGCCGTGCCCGAGAGCATGGAGCTCAAGGCGAAGGTGTTCGCCGAACTGGACCGGATCTGCCGTCCCGAGGTGGTGTTCGCGTCCAACACCTCGGCGCTGTCGATCACCGAGATCGGCGTCCACACCGGACGGCCCGGCAAGGTCGTCGGCATGCACTTCTTCAACCCGGCCCCGGTGCTCAAGCTGGTCGAGGTGGTGCGCACGGTCGTCACCGAGCCGGACGTGGTGACCGACGTCGTCGCGTTCGCCGAGAGCCTGGGCAAGTCGCCGGTCGTCATCGGCGACCGCGCCGGTTTCATCGCCAACGCGCTGCTGTTCGGCTACCTCAACCACGCCGTGCGCATGTACGAAACCCGTTACGCCACAAGGGAAGACCTCGACGCGGCGATGCGCTACGGCTGCGGCTACCCGATGGGTCCGCTGGCGCTGCTCGACCTGATCGGCCTGGACACCGCGTACGAGATCCTCGACACGATGTACCACCAGTCCCGCAACCGCCTGCACGCCCCGGCGCCGCTGCTCAAGCAGATGATCACCGCGGGTCTGCTGGGCCGCAAGAGCGGGCGCGGCTTCTACACCTACGACGCCCCCGACTCGCCGACCGTCGTCCCCGACTCCCTCACGCCCGCCGCCGCGTCCTCGGACGTGCCGACGCGCGAGGTCCAGCGGGTCGGCGTGATCGGCACCGGCACCATGGCCACCGGCATCGTCGAGGTCTTCGCCAAGCGCGGCTACGACGTCGTGCTGCGCGCCCGGTCGCGGGACAAGGCCGAGGGCGCGGTCGGCAAGGTGCGCAAGTCGTTGGACAAGGCCGTGTCGCGCGGCAAGCTCTCCGAGGCCGACCGCGACGCCACGCTGGCCCGCATCACGCCCGCCGTCGAGTTCGCCGACCTCGCCGACTGCGACCTGGTGGTCGAGGCCGTGGCGGAGGAACTGGAGATCAAGAAGTCCGTCTTCCAGGCGCTGGACGAGGTCTGCAAGCCGGGCGCGGTCCTCGCGACCACGACGTCCTCGCTGCCGGTGATCGAGTGCGCGGCGGCGACCTCGCGCCCCGGTGACGTGGTGGGCCTGCACTTCTTCAACCCCGCGCAGGTGATGAAGCTGGTGGAGATCGTGGAAACCATCGCCACCTCCGCCGACGTCGTCGCCACCGCCCGGCGCATCTGCATCGACCTGGGCAAGGTGCCGGTGCACTGCGGCGACCGGGCAGGGTTCATCGTCAACGCCCTGCTGTTCCCGTACCTCAACGACGCGGTGAAGATGCTGGAGGCGCACTACGCGGACGCCGACGACATCGACAACGCCATGAAGGTCGGCTGCTCCCTGCCGATGGGCCCGTTCGAACTGCTGGACGTCGTGGGCCTGGACGTGTCGCTGGCGATCGAACGCACCCTGTACCTGGAGTTCCGCGAGGCCGGCTTCGCCCCCGCGCCGCTGCTGGAGCACCTGGTGACGGCGGGTCGGCTGGGTCGCAAGACCGGCAAGGGGTTCCGGGACTACACCTGAGTCACGGGCCGTTGCGCGCGTTTGGCATCGTGGTGCCCATGCGGCGTGTGGTTCTCTCGCTCCTGGTTGCGGCGCTTGGCGTGTCCGGTTGCGCCTACAAGGTGAACGGCACGCCGGTCGCCGGCGTGCTGGACGTCGACCCACCCTTCTCGTCCGCCCCGCCGACGCCGACCTCCACGTCGGCGTCGACATCGGGCACCCCGAAACCGGACAAGAACGTCGGCGACATCTGCAAGCTGCTGACGTGGCGCGACTTGCCCTACGACGTCCGCGACAAGTCCGCGCCACCAACCGAGACCGGCTACGACACGACCTTCGACCAGTCGTGCAAGTGGCAGACCAGCGTCGACCACCTGGACGTCGGCGTAACCCTGCGCTTCCGCGGCGGTCGACCGATCACCCTGGACACCAGCAACGGCTCGTACGACGTGGGCGGCCGGAAGCTGACCTACTTCGACCGAACCACGGACACGTCGGTGCAGCCGTCCTGCGTGCTGGTGATGGACTACGCGGGCGGCGGCATCGGCATCATCGTGATCGACGGCTCGGCCCGCTTCGGCGCGATCTGCGACCAGGGCAAGAAGGTCGCCGAGGTACTGCTGTCCAAGGAACCCAAGGGCTGACCTACGCGGGCGGGCGCAGAGGAGCGGGCGAGCCGGCGGCGGCGCTGCGCGGCGGCCGGCGGCGCGCGAGAGTGCGGGCGGCGGGGGCTGCGTGGCGGCTTGCGGCGGGTTGCGAGAGTGCGGGCGGCGGGGGCTGCGTGGCCGGCGCGGAACAGCGTGCGGGCCAGCGGCGAGCGCTGCGCGGGTGGGCGCGAAACAGCGGCGAGCCAGCGGTGGGCGCAGAGGAGCGTGCGGGCCGGCGGCGGGCGCGGAGGAGTAGGCGGCGGGTCCTGCGCGGGCGGGTCGGCGCGGGTTCGGGACGGTAGGCGCGATGGCGCTCGGCCGCCACTGTCGACGAACGAAGCAGGCGGCCGGGCGTTCCGGAGTTGTGGTGGGACTGGTCGTGTGGCGGGTGTCGTGTGGCGGGATCAGCTGCAGCAGCCGCCGCCGCAGCAACCGCCGCCGCCCTGGGGAGCGGGCTGGGCGGCTTTGCCGGACAGGCCCACCATGGACAGCAGCTTCACCGTGTCGTCGTGCCCCTGCGGGCACGGGGCGGGGTCGGACGCCTCGCTCATCGAGCGCTTGACGTCGAACGTGGCGCCACACGCCTTGCAACGGAACTCGTAGGTCGGCACGCCCCTATTGTGACCGCTGCCCGGGCAGCAGCACCACCGCGGGCACCAAGGCGACGGTCAGGATCGACACGAGTGTCAGCAGCGGCAGGCCGTGGGCCCAGCCCAACCCCGCCGCGGCGGCGTGGGCACCCGAGAACGTCGCCAACCACGTGCGCGCCTGCGGGCGCAGCCACGCGGTGACCAGCGCGGAGCCCGAGGTGACCAGCAGGATCGTGCCGGCCGCCAGCAGCATGCCGGGCCGGTTGCCCAGGGCGATGCCCTGGCCGGAACCCGTGCCCATCCCCGTGCCGGCGCGGACGGCGGGGATCGACAACACCGCCATCTCGGCGAGGAGGAGGACGGTCACGGCACCCTGCTGCCACTTGTTCACGCCATGGACCGTAGGGGATCACAGTCAACACCTTCATTACCCTGGGTCCTCGTGCCGCGCCGCAACCGTCCCCAGCGCCCCGCCGAGCCGAGTCCGCCCGGTGGCGGCGCGTGGCCGCGTGCGGAGAGCGCGTCGGACGGTGAGTGGTTGGTGCGCAACGTGTCCGGGGCCGCGACGACGAAGACCTACCGGTGCCCCGGGTGCGACCACGAGATCCGGCCCGGCACGCCGCACGTCGTGGCGTGGCCCGCGGCCGACTACGGCTCGATTGAGGATCGGCGGCACTGGCACCAGGGTTGCTGGTCCTCGCGGGGGCGGCGGGGGCCGACTTCGCGGCGTTGGTGACGGCCGGGGGCCGGATTTGGGCAGGGCTGGGCTGGTGGGACTGGGCTGGTGAGGGCGGTCGGGCTGGCCGGGGGGCGGGCAGGTAGGGCTGGCGGGGGGCGGAGAGGCTGGGCTGGCGGGGGCTGGGCTGGTGAGGGCCGGGTTTCGTGTGCGTTGTCTGCCGTTGCCCGCGCTCCTTGATTCACGGGACGCGCGAGGCCGGGTTTGGTCGCAGATCCTGCATGTCACACGATGGGGTGATGGAGGTGGTCGGTGGTGGGTGAGGTCGTGCGGATCACGGGTAGCACGGTGTTGCCCGCTCGTCGGGAGGCCGTGACCCTGGTCACTGAGGACGGGTTGCGGCTGGTCGGCGAGTTGGCGTTGCCGGATGACCGCGCGCCGCGAGCGACCTTGGTGATGTTGCACCCGTTGCCCACGCACGGCGGCATGATGGATTCCCACCTGTTGCGCAAGGCGGCGTGGCGGTTGCCCGCGCTCGCGGGCGCGGCCGTGTTGCGGTTCAACACGCGTGGCACCGCCAGTGAGGCCGGCCGCAGTGAGGGCAGCTTCGACAACGCCAGGGGTGAGCGACTGGATGTCGCCGCCGCGCTGGCGTTCGTCGCCGACCGCGGACTGCCCGACATTTGGTTGGTCGGGTGGTCCTTCGGCACGGATCTCGCGTTGATGCACGGGTGTGACCCGCGGGTTGTCGGAGCGATCCTGATCTCACCTCCTCTGCGGTGGAGCACGTCGGAACACTTGGTCAGGTGGGCGCGGAAGAGGGTGGTGTGCCTCGTGCCGGAGCACGACGACTACCTGCCCCCGACCGAGGCCAGGCGGCGGTTCGGTGCGGACCTCCCGACCGCGGACGTGGTCGACTTCCCCGGCGCCAAGCACCTCTTCGTCGGGCAGACCGACGAGGTGCTCGACGCGATCGTGTCCACGGCCCTGCCCGAGGTGCCCACACCGCTGCCGCGCACCTGGTCCGGCCCTTGTGAGCGTCGTCAGATCGTCATCACGACCTCCTGACGCCTCCGGACCGGCACCCGAACCCCTGCCGTGACGCTGTCGTCCCCGGCCGTGACGCTGTTGCCCGCGGCCGTGACACGGTCGTCCGCGGCCGTGACGCTGTTGCCCGCGTGCGCGGAGCCCAGTTTCTCCGCGACGCACTGGGAGGGCTCGTCGTAGGGGTGGGTGGTGGTCGACACCGGACGGTGCGGACGCTCGCGTTCCGCCCCCGGGACGGCCGCACGTGCCGTCTCGGGGGCCTGGCCCCGGCCCCCGGGCCAGGAAGGGTGGAACGGGAGCGTCCGCTCGCCGTCCGGTTCGTGGTGGTGCGGTCCGCCGGAGCCGATGACCTCGCCGGTCTCCGGCGGCACCACCTCGCGGTACCCGACGCCGTCTTGCGCTCGGTGGACCTTCCACCGCGCCACCGGGCCGGCCGCCTCCGCGGTGGGCGGCGGGCCTGGTGGGGTGTGGTCGGTCCCCGGGTCGGACAGGACGGTCGTCGGGACACGCAGCTCACCCGGACCACCGACGCGCCCGTGGACCGGGCGGTCGGTGTGGATCTCTTCCGGGTTCGAGGTCATGGCACGAAGGTAACGAGGGGGTACGACAATCCCGGGCATGGATCATTTGCCGCTCGTGCTGCTCCACGCCTTCCCGTTGGACTCGCGCATGTGGGACGGGGTGCGGAACACGCTTGACCCGATCACCCCT
Source organism: Saccharothrix variisporea (assembly GCF_003634995.1). GTDB lineage: Bacteria > Actinomycetota > Actinomycetes > Mycobacteriales > Pseudonocardiaceae > Actinosynnema > Actinosynnema variisporeum. The sequence goes on from NZ_RBXR01000001.1 coordinate 6,608,462, forward strand.
GACCTGCGCGGACGTGATCGGCAGCCACCTGATCTCGGGGCGCTCGCGGACGACGTGCTGGCCGAGTTGGACGCCCATGGACACGATCGGGTGATTCTCGGCGGCTGTTCGATGGGCGGGTACGTGGCGATGGCGCTGCTGCGGCGCGACCCGTCGCGGGTGGCCGGGTTGGTGCTCGCGGACACGCGGTTCACGGCGGACGGCGAGGAGGCTCGCGCGAACCGGCTGGTGATGGCGGACCGGGTGGTGGCCGAGGGTCTGGAGTGGGTGCCGGACACGGTGTTGGGCGGGTTGCTGGGGGCCGCGCCGGCGGACGGTGTGGCGGAGCGGGTGCGGGAGTTGATCTTGGCTCAGGACCCGGCCGAGGTGGCGTGGGCGCAGCGGGCCATGGCGGCGCGGCCGGACTCGCGGGAGGTGCTGGCGGGGGTGGACGTGCCGGCGTTGGTGCTGGTGGGGGCGCAGGACACGCTCACGCCGCCGACCGCGGCCCGGGAGTTGGCCGACGTGCTGCCGCAGGGGTCGTACGTCGAGCTGCCCGACGCTGGGCACCTGACGCCCGTCGAGGTGCCGCAAGCGTTTGCGGAGGCGGTCAGCGCTTGGCGGGACCGGGTGGGGGTGTAGGGCCGGTCAGCGCTTGGCGGAGCGGGCCTTGGGTGGGGTCGGGCGGGCGATCTTCTGGGTCGGGCCGTCCGGGCCCTGCTGGGGCTTGGGCTGGGACGGGGACGACTGGCCGGCGGGCTGCTGCGGACCGGGGGAGGAGGAGGGCTGGGCGGCCGCCTGACCAGGCTGAGCGGCTTGAGCAGGTTGGGCGGCCTGGCCGGGTTGAGCGGGCTGGGCGGCGGGTGCCGGAGCCGGCTGGCCGGCGGCCTGGGTGGGCTGCGCTGCGGGCGCGGGCTGCTGCTGGCCGGTGGGCTGGACCGGCTGGACCTGGGCGGCCGGAGTGGGCTGGTCGGCCGGGGGCTGGGTGGGGGGTGTGGGCTGGGTGAGCTGTTCGGGCTGGGGCTTTTCCTCCTCCAGCGGGTCCAGCAGCGGCGTGACCTCGTGCAGTGCCGTGCGGACCGAGTGCAGCTGCTGGGACAGCCGGTTGCGCAGCTGGCGCAGGGCCTCGACCTTCTGCGTCGCCTGCGTGACCCGACGGTTGGACTCCTCCGTGGCCTCCCGCACCCGGCGGTTGGCCTCGTCGGTGGCTTCCTGCACGCGTGCGGTGGCCTCGCTGATCGAGTCGTGCCGCCGCCGGTTCGCCTCTTCGGTGGCCTCTCGCACCAGGCGCTGGGCCTCGGCGTTGGACGCCGCCTGTTCCTGCGCGATCTGGGCGCGCACCCGCGCGGCTTCCTCGGCCGCCTCGCGCACCCGCCGGTCGGCCTCGGCCTTGGACGACGCCTCCTGCTCGGCCAGCAGCTTCATCGACTCGACGCGCCGCGCGGCCATGGCGATCTCGAAGTCCTCCTCGACGGTGGTCCGCCGCTGGAGGGACTCCTCGTCCAGCTTCGCCGCCGCGTCGCGCGCCTCGCCCACGATCCGCTCGGCCTCGGCGCGTGCCTTCTCCAGCACGCCCCGGTGCTCGGCCTCCATCTCGGTGCGCCGCTGGTCCAGCTCGGCGATGAGCTTCTCGTACCGGGTCCGCAGCACCGCCGCGTCGGCCTCGGCCTTGGCCCGGATGTGCCCGCCCTCGGCCTCGGCGCGCGCCTTGATCTCGTTGGCCTCGTCCTGCGCGAGGCGCAGCATGCGCTGCAGCCGCTCGCTCAGGCCCTCCAGCGTGGTGGGCGGCAGGGACAGGCGTTCGACCTGCCCGCGCAGCTCGGCGATCTCCGAGCGGGCCGCCTCGAGCTGGCGGGTCAGGTCGTTGGTCTGCGACACCGCCGCGTCGCGGTCGGCCGCGAGCAGGCGCAGGTCCGCGTCGAGGCGCTCCAGGTGGTCCTCGACCTGCGCGCGGTCGTAGCCGCGTTTGACGATGTCGAAGCCGCTGCCCAGGGGGACGAGGTCACGGTCGTCGGCGAGGCCCATGACGTGCACGCTACCCGTTCCGGCCGTGCGAGGGGCACCCCGCCACCCGCACGGCCGGACATTTCCCTTTAGACGCCCCGGAAACGGTTGATCGCGTCCAGGTGCTGGGCACGCATCTCGTGATCCCGCACACCCAGGCCCTCCTCGGGCGCCAGCGTCAGCACGCCGACCTTGCCCTGGTGGGCGTTGCGGTGGACGTCGTAGGCCGCCTGGCCCACTTCGCCCAACGAGTACACCTTGGACAGTGTCGGGTGGATCTTCCCCTTGGCGATCAAGCGGTTGGCCTCCCACGCCTCGCGGTAGTTCGCGAAGTGCGAGCCGATGATCCGCTTGAGGTTCATCCACAGGTAGCGGTTGTCGTACTGGTGCATGTACCCGCTGGTGGACGCGCAGGTGACGATCGTGCCGCCCTTCTTGGCCACGAACACCGACGCGCCGAAGGTCTCCCGGCCGGGGTGCTCGAACACGATGTCCGGGTCCTCGCCGCCGGTCAGCTCGCGGATCTTGGCCCCGAGGCGCTTCCACTCCTTCGGGTCCTGCTCGTGCTCGTCCTTCCAGAACTTGAAGCCCTCGGCGGACCGGTCGATGATCAGCTCCGCGCCCATCTTGCGGCAGATTTCGGCCTTTTCGGGCGAAGACACCACGCAGATCGGGGTGGCGCCGCCGTTGAGCGCGAACTGGGTGGCGTAGGAGCCCAGGCCGCCGGACGCGCCCCAGATCAGGACGGTGTCGCCCTGCTTCATGTTCGCGCCGTTGACCGACACCAGCTGCCGGTACGCGGTGGAGTTGACCAGGCCCGGGGACGCGGCCTCCTCCCACGTCAGGTGGTTCGGCATGGGCATCAGCTGGTTGGCCTTGACCAGGGCGACCTCGGCGAGGCCGCCGAAGTTGGTCTCGAAGCCCCAGATGCGCTGCTCGGGGTCGAGCATGGTGTCGCTGTGGCCGTCCGGGTGCTCCAGCTGGACGTCCAGGCAGTGCGCGACGACCCGGTCACCGGGCTTCCACGCGTTGACGCCCGGACCGGTGCGCAGGACGACGCCCGCGAGGTCGGAGCCGACCACGTGGTAGGGCAGGTCGTGCTTGGCGGCCTCCGGCGAGCTCTTGCCGTAGCGCTTGAGGAACCCGAACGTCGACAGCGGCTCGAAGATCGAGGTCCACACGGTGTTGTAGTTGATGGCGGAGGCCATCACGGCGACCAGCGCCTCGCCGGGGCCCAGCTCCGGCACGGGCACCTCGTCGACGTGGAGCGACTTGCGGGGGTCCTTGTCCTTGGTCGCCAGGCCCTGGAACATGTCGACCTCGTCGGCGTGCACGGTGACGCCGCGGTAGGTCTCCGGTACGTCAAGCGATCCGACCGCGTCCAGTTCGTCGGCGAGGATCGCGTCGAGGATCTTCTGCACGGCGTGTGCCTCCCAATGGGGTGGTGCTCCGGGATTGTGGCGTTGGACGCAGGTCCACGCAGGTTGCCGGAGGTTACCCACCGGTAACCGATTCAGAACCCGGCCTGTGAGGCATTGCACTGAGTCGGTACCCGATCGGTGCATCTTGACCGGGCGGCCAACCAAGCGGAGCATCGTGCTGTCCGCTTTTCGAGGACGGAGGTGCAGGTCATGACCAAGGCGTGGACCAGGTGGCAGGACTGGGCCGAAGTCGTCATCGGCGCGCTGGTGCTGCTGTCGCCGCTCGTGGTGGAGACGTCCAACGCGGCGATGTGGACGATGATCGTGCTCGGCGCGCTCATCGCCATCGACGGCCTCGCGTCGCTCGCGATGCCCGCGATGGTGTACGGCGAGTGGTTCCAGATGCTGCTGGGTGCGCTGCTGTTCATCTCCCCGTGGGTGATGGGCTACAGCGACCTGATGGCGGCGTCGTGGGTGTCGTGGATCGGCGGTGTGCTGACCGTCGCGATGGGTGCGATGGCCATGCCGGCGGCGAACGCGGCCCACAGCGGCCTGGCTGGGTCGCACTAGGTTGAAAGCGCGCGAGGTCGTCTGGAAGGACGACCTCGCACGGTGGTTCCCTGAGAAAGGCGGCAGCGTTGGCAGAGGACTCGTCGGCCAAGCAGAGGATCTTGGACGCGGCCGAGGAGTTGTTCGCCGAGTCGGGGTTCGACGCCACGCCCACCTCGCGCATCGCCGAGCGGGCCGGGGTGCCCAAGGGGCTCGTGCACTACTACTTCCGGCGCAAGCAGGACCTGCTGGCCGCGCTCGTGGACCGGTTGCCCGACGGCACCGTGGACCAGCGGCGGATCGTGGTCGTGGGTGACATCGCGGAGAGCCTGCGGCGGCTGGTCGCGGCCCTGGACGCCCGCCTCAACGCGTCTCCGCTGCTCAGCCACCTGCTGTGGCGGGAAGCCGACACGCACACCGCCGTGCGGGACGCCCTGCACGCCCGCTACCAGCTGGTCGCCGCGCAGATCCGGCAGGTGATCCTCGCCGCCGGCGGGGCGGCGGTGGCCAAGAAGGACGTGGACAGCGCGTCCGCCCTGGTCGCGCTGGCCGTCAGCTACCGGCACTCGGTCGCCCGGCACGCGCCGGACGACGACCGGATGGACCAGGAACTCGCCTTCGTGGCCACCGCGCTTCAGTGATCCTCGGCCGGTTCGACCAGTTCGACCAGGACACCGCCGGCGTCCTTCGGGTGGACGAAGTTGACCCGCGAGTTCGACGTCCCGCGCTTGGCCGCGTCGTAGAGCAGGCGCAGGCCGGCCGACCGCAGCGCCTCGGCGGCGGCGTCCACATCGGACACCCGGTAGGCCAGCTGCTGGAGCCCGGGGCCCGAACGGCCGATGAACTTCGCGATCGTGGACTCCGGCGTCAGCGGCGCCAGGAGCTGGATCGCGGTGCCGGAACCGGTGTCGCCCGGGGCCCGGAGCATGGCCTCGCGCACGCCCTGCTCCTCGTTGACCTCCTCGTGCGCCACCTCCAGCCCGAAGTGCTCGCGGTGGAACGCGATCGCGGCGTCGAGGTCCGGCACGGCGATCCCGACGTGGTCGATGGCGGTGACGAAACCGCGGAGTTGTTCTTGCATGACAAGGAGGGTAGGGGCGGAATCGGTGCAGCGGGAGTTGTGCGTCGTCTCACAGACTTACCCTCGGGTAACCCTGGGTATCGTTGCGAGTTAACAACCGCTTACACATGCTCGTGGAGGCCGATGTGTCCGGTTCCGTCATCGTCGCCGGGGCCCGTACCCCGATGGGGCGACTGCTCGGATCGTTGAAGGACTTCTCCGGCGCCCAGCTCGGCGGCGTCGCGATCAAGGCGGCGCTGGAGCGGGCCGGGGTCGCCCCCGAGCAGGTCCAGTACGTGATCATGGGTCAGGTCCTCACCGCGGGCGCCGGCCAGATCCCCGCGCGCCAGGCCGCGGTCGCCGCCGGCATCCCCATGTCGGTGCCCGCGCTCACCATCAACAAGGTGTGCCTGTCCGGCATCGACGCCATCGCCCTGGCCGACCAGCTCATCCGCGCCGGCGAGTTCGACATCGTGGTGGCGGGCGGCCAGGAGTCCATGACCCAGGCCCCGCACCTGCTGCCCAAGTCCCGCGGCGGCTTCAAGTACGGCGACGTGACCATGCAGGACCACATGGCCTACGACGGCCTGTTCTGCGCGTTCGACCAGGTCGCCATGGGCGCGTCGACGGAGAAGTACAACTCCCGCTACGGCCTGACCCGCGAGGAGCAGGACGCCTTCTCCGCGCGCTCCCACCAGCTCGCCGCCAAGGCCGCCGAGAACGGCGTGTTCGCCGAGGAGATCGCCCCGGTCGCGATCCCGCAGCGCAAGGGCGACCCGATCCTGTTCAGCACCGACGAGGGCGTGCGCGGCGACACCACCGTGGAGACGCTGGCCAAGCTGCGCCCGGCGTTCGCCTCCGACGGCACCATCACCGCGGGCTCGGCGTCGCAGATCTCCGACGGCGCGGCGGCCGTGGTCGTGATGAGCAAGGCCAAGGCCGAGGAGCTGGGCCTGACCTGGCTGGCCGAGATCGGCGCGCACGGCGTCGTCGCGGGTCCGGACGCGAGCCTGCACGAGCAGCCCGCGAACGCCATCAAGGCCGCGTGCGCCAAGGAGGGCATCGACCCGGCCGACCTGGACCTGGTCGAGATCAACGAGGCGTTCGCCGCGGTCGGCGTCGTCTCCACCCGGCAGCTCGGGATCTCCGAGGACAAGGTCAACGTCAACGGCGGCGCCATCGCGCTGGGCCACCCGATCGGCATGTCGGGCGCCCGGATCGCGCTGCACCTCGCGCTGGAGCTCAAGCGCCGCGGCGGCGGCGTGGGCGCGGCGGCCCTGTGCGGCGGCGGCGGTCAGGGTGACGCCCTGATCGTGCGCGTGCCTAAGGTCTAGGGGTGTGACCCGCACCGTCGACGTGGCAGAGCTGGTCGACCGCGCGCGTGAGGGCCAACCGCGCGCGGTCGCCAGGCTGATCTCGCTGGTGGAGGACGCCAGCCCGCAGTTGCGGGAGGTCGCCGCCGCGCTGTCCCCGTTCACCGGGAACGCGCAGGTCATCGGCCTGACCGGGGCGCCGGGCGTGGGCAAGTCCACCTCCACGTCCGCGCTGGTGAAGGCCTACCGCGAGCGCGGCAAGCGGGTCGGGGTGCTGGCGGTGGACCCGTCGTCCCCGTTCTCCGGCGGCGCGCTGCTGGGTGACCGGGTCCGGATGGGTGAACACGCCACCGATCCGGGTGTCTTCATCCGCTCGATGGCCACGCGCGGCCACCTCGGTGGTCTTTCCTGGGCGACCCCGCAGGCGTTGCGCGTCCTGGACGCCGCCGGCTGCGATGTCGTGCTCGTCGAAACGGTCGGCGTCGGCCAGTCCGAGGTCGAGGTGGTGTCGCTGGCCGACACCACGGTCGTGCTGCTCGCGCCGGGCATGGGCGACGGCATCCAGGCCGCGAAGGCGGGCATCCTGGAGATCGCCGACGTGTTCGTGGTGAACAAGGCCGACCGGGACGGCGCCGACCAGACCGCTCGCGACCTCAAGCACATGATCTCCCTGGGCCGCCGCGAACGCGCCGAGGCCCTGTGGCGGCCACCCGTGGTGAAGACCGTGGCCGCGCGCGGCGAGGGCGTGGCGGACGTCGTGGACGCCATCGACGCCCACCGCGCCTGGCTGCACGAGAAGGGCGAGCTGGACCGGCGGCGCGCCCATCGGGCGGCCGGCGAGATCGAGGCCATCGCCCTGGAACGCCTGCGCTCCCGGATCGGCGACCTGCACGGCGGCAGCGCCCTGACGACCTTGGCCAAACGGGTCGTGGCGGGTGAGCTGGACCCCTACGCTGCGGCTGACCGACTGGTCGAGGGGGTGGGTGCGTGACTCCGGTCGTCATCGACATCGGCACGCGGGACACCCGGCGGGTGCTGATCGGCGGCACGGTGGCCGGTGTCCTGGGGTTGCTCGCGTTGTTCGGCTCGGTCAGCGCGTACGGCGGCGGTGAACCCGTCGGCGGCACGGTCGCGCTGGTCATCGGCCTGCTGTTCACGTTCGTGGCGGTGGCCGCGATCGTGAACTGGAAGAAGGTCAGCCGGCCGCGCAAGCTCGTGTTCGAGCCGCCGGGCGTGCGGTGGGACGACCCGCAGGGCTCGCCGTGGGCGGTGCCGTGGCCGGACCTGGGCGCGGTGCGCATCTCCCGCACGCAGGAGCGGGTCGTGCAGCTGGCCGACGCCCTGACCCGCCGCACGATGGTCCGCCTCGACCTGCTGCCCGCCCACCCGCAGGCCTTCGCCGCCCGCCACCCCGGCCTGGCGCCGCTGGCCAGGCCGGACGGCACCTACCGGCTGCCGCTGGGCGACGCCGCCAACCTGATCCCGATCATCGAACGGGCCATGCTCACCTTCGCGCCGCAGCTGTACCGGGGCGTCCAGGACGAGGGGTTCACGGTCGGGTTGAGCTGACGTGCTCCTCGTGCTGGGCCAGCGCCTTGCGCCACAGCACGTCCCGCTCCTCCTCGCTGAACCGGAGCCCGAACACGTCCGCCAGCGCCGCGAACCAGTCCCGGGGCGTCTCCAGCACGGTCTTCTTGGTCGTCTCCTCGACCCGGGACAGGGTCAGCGCGCGCATCGCGTCCCAGCCCGAGCCGTCGGCGCGCTGCGCGCAGAACGTCCGCACGAACCCGGACTCCGGCGACGTGGACAGGTACTCGTGCCGGTCGCTGAACGAGGCCAGTTCCACCGGCTCCGGGTCGAAGTCCACGCCGACCAGGCTGCCGCGCGGGTCGTGGTCCAGCCGCCAGCCGCCCTGGGCCAGCTCGGAGGGCCGCAGCCCGATCGTGAACGGACCTTGCGCGTAGGAGCCGGTGCGCAGCGGCAGCGGCGAGTGCAGGCCGTCCCCGAGGCCCACGTCCGCCAGCCACGGGCCGCCGTCCAGGTCGTGCACGAACAGGCCCACGTGGTTGCGGTTGATCACCGGCGGGTCGGTCGGGCGCATCTGCACGCCCGCCCGGTGCCTGGTCACGCGGTAGCCGAGGGCGTCCAGAGCGGCGGCGAACACGCCGTTGAGCTGGAAGCAGTACCCGCCCCGACCGGCCAGGATCCGGTCCAGCGACTCCACCGGGTCCAACGACGTCACCCGTCCGAGTTGGATTTCCACCGCTTCGTAGGGCACCCGTTCCACGAACGCCTGGTGCAGCCGCGTCAGCGCGGCCGAGCTCGGCGGCTCGGGCTCGGCGCCGATGCGGCGGAGCAGCGCGGAAACGTCGAACGAGCGCATGCGAAATCCCCCATCCGGGTGTGGGTCGAAGCCGGGACTTCCGACTCTAGGCAACGACGATCACGGAGCAGAACGATTTACAGGCGGCAACTGGGGGATTGAAGAGGTGAGATGTACGACTCCGCTGGGCTCCAGGTGCTCCACCGCGAGGAGTGCCTGCGCTTGTTGAGCACCGTGTCGATCGGGCGGCTGGTCTACACCGACCGCGCGCTCCCGGTCGTCCACCCGGTGGTCTACGCCCTGGACGGCGACGCGGTGGTGCTGCGCGTGCCCGAGGGCAGCGCGACCCTGGCGGCCCGCGACACGATCGTGGCGTTCGAGATCGACGAGGTCGAGCCCGACCTGTCCAAGGGCTGGACGGTCATGGTGGTCGGCCACCTCACCGAGATCCTCGACCCGGAGTGGCTCGCCCGGGTCCGGCGGCTCCCGCTGGCCTCCCGCGGCCACGGCAAGCAGGACCACTACCTGGCCGTCCGGCTCGAGGTCGTGTCGGGCCGTCGCATCCCCTGACCGGAGGCGCTAACCTCGGAGTCCTCCCTGCTTGAGGGGTGGGTTCACCTTGCCTTCGTCCCCGGACGCGAACGCCGCGCGCCTGGACGGCCTGCTGCGCCAGCTGACCGACCGGACCGCGGAGGTGATCGTCTCCCAGGAGCGCATGCACCGGCTCCTGGACGCCGTCGTGTCGCTGGCCAGCGACCTGTCGCTGCCCGACGTCCTGCGCCGGGTCGTCGAGTCCTCGTGCAGCCTGGTCGACGCCCGCTACGGCGCGCTGGCCGTCGTCGGGCCCAACCGGCAGCTGCTGGAGTACATCCACGGCGACGAGGCGCACCACGCCGACTTCGACGGCACCGCGTTCGACCCGGCCTCGGCGCGGTTCCTGGGCGTACCGGTCCACGTGCGCGGCGAGGTGTTCGGCAACCTCTACCTCACCGACAAGGTCGGCGGCGCGGACTTCACCCGCGCCGACCACGAGGTCGTGGAGGCCATCGCCGCGGCGGCCGGCATCACCATCGAGAACGCGCGCCTGTTCGAGCAGTCCAAGCAGCGCGAGGTGTGGCTGCGCGCGTCCAACGAGGTCACCAACGCCCTGCTCACCGGCACCCCGGACCGGGATGCGCTGCGCCTGGTCGCGGTGCGCGCCCGGCTGGCCGCCGACGCGGTGGTCGCCGCCTTGGCGCTGCCCGACGCCCACGGCGAACTGGCCGTGCGGGTCATGGACGGCGAACTGCGCGGCTTCACCGTGTCCCGCGAGGGCAGTGCGAGCCGTGAGGTGTTCGCCACCGGCAAGACCAAGGTCCTCGACGGCCTGCCCGGCCACTTCGACCGCATCGGCCCCGTGGTCGTCGTGCCGCTGGCCGCCGGCGAGCGCGTGCTGGGCGTGCTCATGGTGGCGCGCGCCCGCGACCACCGGGCGTTCGACGCCTCCGACGTGGCCCTGGTCGAGTCCTTCGCGCGGCAGGCGGCGCTGATCCTGGAGTTCACCCGGGCGACCGGCGCGGGACGGCGGCTGGCGGTGCTGGAGGACCGCGACCGCATCGCCCGCGACCTGCACGACCTGGTCGTGCAACGGCTGTTCGGGCTCGGTCTGGGGTTGCAGGGCCTCAACGGGCTGGTCGAGCAGCCACTGGTGGCGCAGCGGCTCGCGGAGTTCGTCACCGAGGTCGACCAGACCATCCGCGAGATCCGGCGGACCATCTTCTCCCTCCAGGAACCACCCGCGGGCCAGGCCAGCCTGCGGATGCAGTTCATGCGGGTGGTGCAGGACTCCAGCCGCCTGCTCGGCTTCGAACCGTCCCTGTCCACAGACGGCCCGGTCGACTCCCTCGTGCCCGACCACGTCCGACCGGACCTGCTGGCGACCCTGCGCGAGGCCCTGGCCAACGCGGCCCGCCACGCGTCGGCGCGCAAGGTGGACGTGGAGCTGACCCTGGACCGCGACGGCACCCTGCTGGTGCTGGTGGTGCGCGACGACGGCGACGGCCTCCCCGACGGCCGCGCCCGGCACACCGGCGGCCTGGTCAACATGGCCGCTCGTGCGGCGCGGTGGGGCGGGTCGTGTCAGGTTCAGTCGGAAGTGGGCAAGGGCGTAACGGTGACGTGGTCGGTACCGTTAGTGACAGGGTAGGGAGGGATCCATGTCCATCTCGGTCCTGCTCGTGGACGACCACGAGATCGTGCGGCGCGGCCTGCACCAGCTGCTCGACGTCGAGTCCGACATCGACGTCGTCGGCGAGGCGGAGAGCGCGGCGGCGGCCATCGCGGCGGCCGTCGAACACCGGCCCGACGTGGCCGTCATCGACGTCCGGCTGCCCGACGGCGACGGGGTGACGGTGTGCCGGGAGATCCGGTCGACCGTCCAACCCCCGCCGGCGTGCCTGATGCTGACGTCGTACTCCGACGACGAGGCCCTGTTCGGGGCGATCATGGCCGGCGCCGCCGGGTACATGCTCAAGCAGGTGTCCGGCAACGACCTGGTGTCGGCGATCCGGACCCTGGCGGCGGGCGGGTCCCTGCTGCACTCGGGCGTCACCGCGACCGTGCTGCAGCGGCTGCGCGGCGGTCCGGTGGAGGACCCGCGGTACGCGTCCCTGAGCCCGCAGGAGCGGCGCATCCTGGACCTGATCGCCGAGGGCCTGACCAACCGGCAGATCGCGCAGCGGCTGTACCTGGCGGAGAAGACGGTCAAGAACTACGTCTCGTCACTGCTGCACAAGCTCGGGTTCGACCGGCGCACCGAGGCCGGCGTGTACGCGGCGAAGCGCCGCCAGTCCGGCGCGCCGGGGTACTAGGCACGGCGGACCGCCGCCAAATCGGTGGTGCGGGGCCGGAGGGCGGGGGCGAGCCAGGTCTTGCGGTCCTCGTGCTCGCGGCGGAGACCTGCGACGTCGAGCCCGGTCCCGGGCGGGACGCCTTGGGTTTCGCAGTGGCGCACGCGCTGCTCCATGGCGGCCATCAGCGCGTGGTGGAACCCGGTCAGGGCCGCGGTGAACGCCTCCACGGGCATCGTGACGTGGTGGCCGGGCCACTCGACGTGCAGCACGTCGTCCAGCCGCCACCACTGGCACCCGCGCACGCCCTGGACGTACCCGAAGTCCAGGTAGTGGTCCGAGTACCAGTGCAGGGCGGCGAGGTCTTCGTCGTTGATCACCACTTCGCCGCGCACCAGGTCCACGAGGTCGGCCGGCACGGGCTCCAGTGCCGCCGGGGCGAGCACGAGCAGGTCTTCCCACACGCGGGCCAGGTAGTAGTCGACCTCGTCGTCGGGGAACGCGTGGTCCCCGAAGCGCAGCCGGTAGACGCCGTCGGTGAGCGCGAACCAGTGCAACTGGTTCCCGCCCCACCGCTCCACCTGGTCGAGCGGGGTGAGGGAGAAGTCGATGCGCAGGTCGGTGGCCCTTGGCACGTCCATGCCGTCACGTTAACGGGGGTCGGAGGCGGACCCCCGACCCCCGTTCGTCGACGGGCTACAGCCAGCCGTGCACCAAGGAGGGCTGGGCCGCCAAGGTGGCGGTCGGGTCCGGCAGCGGCATGCCGGCGCACGTCACGTCTCGTGGCGGGACCTTGCCGTCCACGATGAAGGACTCCACCAGGTCGTCCACGCAGGGGTTGCCGAAGCCGTAGATGCCGTGGTCGCCCTCGTCGGTCACCGTGAGCATCCGGGAGCCGGCGAAGCGGTGGTGGGCTCGTTGGGCGCCTTCCAGCGGGGTGGCCGGGTCGCGGACCGACTGGACCATCAGGATCGGGGGCACGCCCTTGCCGGTCGGGGTCTTCAGCTCCAGGGGCGGGCGGTTCCAGAAGGCGCAGGGGGCCAGGAGCTGGTAGTGGCCGAACAGCGGGTACTTCGCGCCGAGCTGCCGGGCCTCCCGGTCCAGGAACTCGCGGCCGCCGCGGAAGCGGGTGTCGTTGCACGTGATGGCGTACAGGGTGGCGGTGGGCGCGTCGGGGTAGCGGACGTCCAGTGCCGCCAGCGAAGGCCCGTTGAGCTGCGACAGCAGTCGTGCGGCGTCCGGGAACGACCACTTGCTGTACTGGGCCTGCACCAGCACCACGTCCAGCAGGACGCCGTTGAGCAACTGCCCGTCGGGCAGCGGGATCGGGTTGGCGTTCAGGGCCGCCCGGGTCTTCTCGTAGGCCGCGCGGACGTCCTCGGCGGTGGTGCCCAGGTGGTAGACGCTGTCGTACTTCGCCACCCACGGCAGGAAGTCCACGTCGAACCGGCGCTGGAAGCCGCGCCCGAACTCGTCGAAGATCTCCTGGAACGTGGTGGTGAACTCGGTGTTCGAGTCGAGCACGAACTTGTCGACCCGGTTCGGGAAGTACGTGGCGTAGTACGCGCCCATCCACGTGCCGCCGGAGTAGCCGATCCAGCTGATCTTGTCCCGGCCCAGCAGGTGCCGCAGCAGGTCCAGGTCGCGCACGGTCTGCTCGGTGTTGACCAGCGTGCCGAACTCGCCGGACTTCGCCTGGCACGCGGTGGCCTGCAACCGCGCGGCGCCGTAGAGCAGGTCGACGTTGGCGCGGCTGCGGTCGCGCGGGTCGGTCAGGGTCAGGAAGTCGAACCCGCCGCAGGTGACGTTCGTGCTCGCCCCGGTGCCGCGCGGGTCGACGCCGATGACGTCGAGGTCCTGCACGAGCTTCGTCCGACCCTGGTAGAGCGCGGGCAGCGTCCGCCCCGGCCCGCCGGGACCGCCCGGGTTGGTCAGGACGCTGCCCTTGGCGTTGCCGCTGCGCGCCTTGAGCCGGCTGATCGCGATGGTGATCGTCTTGCCGTTGCCGGGCGACCGCCAGTCCTGCGGCGCGGTGTAGGTCGCGCACTCCAGCACCGGGACGTCCAGGTCGGTGCACGCACCCCACGTGATCGCCTGGTCGCGGAACGGGTCCGCCTGCGCCTGCGCCACGGCCGGCAACGACGCCGTGAGCAGCGCGGCGGACACTGTCAGTGCCACTCCTCGCATGGTTCCCCCTCCGGGTTTCGTGCCAACCACCTCATCGGTGTGGTGGGGTGGGAAACAACGGCGGAAAGGCTCGCGTTCGGGTCTACGAAAGACTTAGGCCAGTCGGTGTCCAGGGGAAGTAGGGTCGTCAGGGTGGGGATTTTCCGGAGGAAGCGGCCCGCGGCCGTGGCCCGCGAGGTGGTGCGGGACCACACCTACGACGACGCGATCCTGGACATCGCGGCCGAGGAGATGGACGCGGGCCACCTGAGGGCGGCCACCACCGTCCTCGCCGAGTGCCGCGACGAACCCGAGGTCCGGGCGCTGCGCGCGGAGGTGCTCGGCGAACACGCCATCGGCCACGCGGACGAGCTGCTGGAGCTGGCCAAGGCGAACTCCGACCCGGACCTGTGGCTGCTGGCCGGCACGGCGTTCATCCGCGAGGCCTGGGCCATCCGCGGCTCGGGCCGGGCGGACACGGTCGGCAAGGACCGGTTCAAGGTCTTCTTCGGCACCCTCCGCAAGGCCGTCGGCCCGCTGCACGAGGCGGCGAAGCTGCTGCCCCACGACGCCGTGCCGTGGTCCCAGCTGCAGACGGCGGGCCTGGGCCTGCAGGTCGACCGGGACCAGAAGGACGAGGTGTGGCGCGAGATCGTGGCCCGGTGCCCGTCCCTGTACCCGGCGCACTGGACCAGGCTGCAGATCCTGGCGTCGAAGTGGGGCGGCTCGGCGGAGGAGATGATGGCCTTCGCCCAGGGCAGCGTCGACGCGGCACCGCTCGGCGACCCGGTCGTGGCCATGCTGCCGCTGGCGCACTTCGAGATCTTCCTGGAGCAGTTCGAGGACGCGGTGCAGGCGCGGAGCGCGTTCAAGATCGCGACCCTGAAGATGCGCTACTTCAGCCGCGTGCGCGACGAGATCGCCGAGGCGGCGGACAAGTGGGAGGCCAAGCCGGGAAAGGCCCACCCGCGCTCGCTCCAGGCGCACAACCTGTTCGCGGCGGCTTTCGCCCTGGCGGACGACGCGCCAAGAGCGAGAAAACACCTGCTGGGCATGCGTGACCACGTGCACGACGTGCCCTGGTCGTACGTGGCTTATCTGGCCGATGACCTGGAGAAGGAATACTCCGAGCTCGCCAACAAGTACCTCGACGCCTGACCTGGCGCTGCGCGCGCGGGTGAGGCGCGCGCAGCCCGGTGATCAGCACTTCTGCTTGTAGAAGTACTTCTGGTTGGTGTCCATGTCGGCCTTGGTCAACGCGACCAGGTCGGTCTCGATGTCCCGTTTGACGCTGCCGCCCTCCAAAGCCGCGATCGCCTGCTCCACGCCCGTCCGTCCGATGGTCGCCGGGTCCTGGGCGATCAACGCCTGCACCGCGCCCGCCCGCAGGTCCTCCACCTGCTTGGGGCTGGCGTCGAACCCGACCAGGTTCACCGCGCCCGTCTTGCCCGCGTTGCGCAGCCCGGTCGCCGCGCCCTCGCCCGTGTTCAGGTTGGTCGCGAAGACGCCCACCAGGTCCGGGTTCGCGGCCAGGGTTGCCGTCACCTTCGACGCGGCCTGGTCCGGTTCGTTGTCGGTGTACTGCTGGCCCACGTACTTCAGGTTCGGGAACTTCTTGATCTCGTCCTCGAAGCCCTTCGCCCGCGCGTCCGTGGTCGACGTGCCGGCCTTGGTGTTCAGCACCAGCACCGAGCCCGACTTGCCGGCCGCCAGCTTCGCCAACGTCTGCGCGGCCAACTGGCCGCCCTGCTCGTTGTTGGACGACACCGTCGAGACGGCGATGGACGTGTCCTCCAGCTTGGTGTCCACCTCGACGACCTTGATGCCCGCGTCCTTGAGCTGCTTCATCGGCCCGGCCATCGCCTTGTCGTCGGTGGGTGCGATGAGGACCGCGCCGGGCTTGTTCGCGAGTACGCCGGTGACGATCGGGGTTTGCAGGGTGGAGTCGAACTTGGTCGGTGCCTGGACGTCGACCTCGTAGCCCTTCGCCTTCGCGGCCTCGCGGAAGCCGCACTCCATGGAGATGTAGAACGGTTCGGCGGCCACGCCCGGGATCAGGACCATCTTCTTGGTGTTCCCGGAACTCCCCGAATCGCCGATCTGGCCACCGCCGCCGCACGCGGTGAGCAGCAGGGCCGCCCCGAGCAGGGCAACTGTCCTCGTTGACATGTTCTCCCGCACCTTTCGCCTAGCGTTGATTGCGCGCCCTTCGTCGTGACTGGTCGAACCACACCGCCGCCACCAGCACGATGGCCACGGCGATGGGCTGCCAGTACACGTTCACGCCGACGATCACGAACCCCTTGCGCAGCACGGCCGGGATGAACACGCCCAGCACCGTGCCGACGACCGAGCCCGAGCCACCGAACAGGCTGGTGCCGCCGAGCACGACACCCGCGATGGCGTTGAGGTTGTCCGTGTCGTGCCCGGTGATGGACGCGACCCGGAAGTACGCGAGCGCCATGAACCCCGCCAACCCGGCCAGCGTGCCCGCGAGCAGGTACACCTTGACCAGGTGGCCGGTGACGCCGATGCCGACCCTGCGCGCCGCCTCCTCGTTGGAGCCGATCGCGTAGGTGTAGCGGCCGAACCGGGTGGTGGCCAGGACCAGCGCGCCGACCGCCGTCACGACCGCCGCCAGCAGGACCAGGTTGGGCACCCCGAACCACGTGCCCGTGCCGAGGCTGTTGCTGAGCACGTTCGGCACGCCGGACACGTTGGAACCGTTGGAGATCAGCTGCCCCGCGCCGAGGGCCGCGCCGAACGAACCCAGGGTGACGATCAGCGGCGGTATCCCGGTCTTGGCGATCAGGACGCCGTTGAGCAGACCCCAGGCCGCGCCGGAGACCAGGGCCACCACGAGTCCGACGAGCACCGTGCCCCAGCCGGCGTTGGTGGCGTTGCCGTCGTTCAGGGCGTTCATGGTCATGGCGGAGGTGACCCCGGAGAACACCAGGACCGACCCGACCGACAGGTCGATGCCGGAGGTGATGATCACGTACGTCATGCCGACGCTGAGGACCAGGAGGACGGAGGTTTCCACGAGGGTGGTCTGGAGGGTGAAGGTCGTCAGGACGGCGTCCGGCCGGATCGCGCCGAACACCGCGATCAGCACCAGCAGCACCAACCCGATCCACAGCGTGTTCGCGCCGAACAGCCGCTGCTTCAGGGTGCGTTGCCGGACGGTCCGCTCCTCGGTGCGCGTGGTCATGCGTCCTCCTGCGACAGGGCTCCGGTCATCGCACCGACCAACTCCTCGACGGTCGTGTCCGCCGCCCGGAACCGAGCCACCCGCCGGCCCAGGCGCAGCACCTCGACCCGGTCGGCCACGGCCAGCACCTCGGGCATGTTGTGGCTGATCAGCACGACCGCCATGCCCTGGTCCCGAACCCGCTTCACCACGTCCAGCACCCGTTCCCGCTGCACGACCCCCAGGGCGGCGGTGGGCTCGTCCATGAACACCAGCCGACTCGCCCACACGACACTGCGCGCCACGGCCACACTCTGCCGCTGCCCGCCCGACAGCGCCCCGATCGGCACGTCCACGCTCTGCAACGACACCCCCAACTCACGGAACGACTCCGCGGCCCGCCGCCGCATCTCCTTCTTGTCCAACACCCCGAACCACCCCAACGGCCCGGATTTGCGCAGCTCGCGCCCCAGGTAGAGGTTCGCGGCCGGGTCGAGGTCCGGCGCCACGGCCAGGTCCTGGTACACCGTCTCGATCCCCAGCGAGCGGGCAGCCACCGGCGAGGGCAGCACGACCTCCCGACCGTCGAACACGATCGTGCCGCCGTCGGGCTGCTCGGCCCCGGATAGGCACTTCACCAGCGTGGACTTGCCGGCACCGTTGTCCCCGATCAGTGCCACGACCTCGCCCGCGTCGGCGGTGAACGACGCGCCGCGCAGCGCTTCCACGCTGCCGTAGTGCTTCACCAGGTCACGGGCGTCCAGCAGGGGTTGGGCCATGTCGCCTCCCGTCCGTCCCCCAGGGGACGGAAAATTTCAGTTCAGTGAACTAAATATTTCAGTGGCGTGGAGTGGTCGGAACAAACACGCGGCTCGCGCCGCACGAGTCGGGTCGGGTCGGGTCGGCGGGTGCGGTAGGTGCGGCACGGGTCGGTTGGCGGGTGCGGTGGGTGCGGCACGGGTCAGTCGGTGGGTGGGGTGGTGCGGCACGGGTCGGGCTGGCATGCCGGCGGGCGCCGGCTGGTGGTCGGGTCGGCAGGGGCGGCGGTTGTCGCACGGATGAGGCCGGTGGGTGGGGCGGGTCGGGCAGGGGAGCGCGGTGGGTGGCGGGTGCGGTGGTGTTGCGCGGGTGGCAGGTGCGGTGGGTGGTGCGCGGGTGAGGTTGGTAGGTGCGGTGGGTGGGGGTGGCGGGTGTGGTGGAGTCGCGCGGGGGTCAGGATGGTGAGCGTGGCTGGTGGGGCACTGTGATCAGGTTGGCAACGGTGGTCGGCATCGCACGGTGACCAAGTCGCCGGACAGGGTGCAGGTGCCGGCGGCGTGGGGGATGACTACGGTGCTGCCGCGTCGGAGCGGCAAGTCGTCGAGGGTGCCCTCGCCTTCCAGGACTACGAGCACGGCGAAAGACTCCTCCAGCACCGCCGTGCCGGACACGTGCAGTCGGTCCGCACGGAAGAACGGGTCCGCCTGCGTGCCCAGCAGGTTCGCCGAAGAAGACGTGCCCGTGCGGAGCACCAGGTCGGAAACGCGCTGCGCGGACCGCTCCACGCACTCCAGCGCGGTCTCCTGACCCAACCCCAGGTGCCAGGCCTCGGGCTCGGAGAGGAAACCGCGCCACTCCAGCGTCACCGAGAAGTCCGTCGGCTGCTGGAGTTCGACGATGAACACGCCCTCGCCGATCGCGTGCGGCACGCCGGCGGGGACGAACACCGTGTCACCGGGCTTCACCGCGACCGGGTTGAGTGCGCCCAGCATCGCTGCGGAGTCCTGGGTGGACACCCACGCATCGACAAGAGCAGCGGGCACGTCGCCGCGGAAACCGATGTACACCAAGGGGTCAGGCCCGGACGTGCCGACCACGATCCACGCCTCGGTCTTCCCGTGCCGGCAGTCCAGGTGCCGCAGGGCGAAGGCGTTGGACGGGTGGCAGTGCACCGGCAACCGTTGACCCGCGTCCAGCAGCTTGACCAACAGCGCGGTGTCCGCTCCGAACGAAGCCACGTGTGCCGGACCCAGCCACGACAGGGGGTCGGCCCGCACGGCGTCGCGCAACCAACGCCCGTCGGGCAACCGGGTCAGGCCGTCGGGATCGCGGCCGAACAAGGTGGTCGTGGACGCCACCCAGTCCTCGGGGCCGTAGTCCGCTGACGGTTCGCCGCGCAGTGCCGCGATCGCCGCGCCGCCCCGGTAGAACTGCCGGGGTTGGTTGGCCGGCAGCTCGACAGGTCGTGTCACACCCGCACCTCCCCTGATCCTCGCGCCACCAGCCGCACCGGCAGCACCACGCGACGGGGTGGTGACCCGTCGCCGTCCAAGCGCGCGTAGAGCAGGTCGGCCGCCGCCTTGCCCAGTGCGCTCGCGTCGTGCGCGATCACGCTCACCGGCGGCGAGAGCAGGTCCGCGAGTTCGAAGTCGTCGAAGCCCACCAGGGCCGGCCGGTGCGAGGAGCCGGCCAGTGCCCGCAGTGCGTGGACGGTGATCCGGTTGTTGCCGGTGACCACGGCGGTGGCCGGGTCGGCACCCGAAGTCAAGCCGTGCAACGCCTTGCGCACCGAGACCTCGTCGTGCGGTCCCATGACCACCAGCGACTCGTGGAACCCGATACCCGCCTGGAGGCATCCCTCGCGGTAGCCGCGCAGGCGTTCGTTGGCGGTGAAGATGTCCGGCGCGTCACCCAGGAAAGCGATCCGACGGTGCCCGAAGGACGCCAGGTGCAGCACGGCCTCGGTGGTGCCGCCGACGTTGTCCACCAGCACGGTGTCGGCCACGACGTCACCCGCCGGCCGGTCCAGGAACACCACGGGCGTCCCCGCGCGCATCTCCGGCACCAGGTACCCGTGCTGCAACCCGGCGGGCACGATCAGCAGCCCGTCCACCCGGCGCGAGCAGAACTCCAGCGCCAGTTCGCGCTCCCGCACCGGGTCTTCGTCCGACGAGCCGGTGATGACCTGCCGCCCGCGCAGCCGCGAGACCTCCTCGACCGCCCGGGTGACCCCGGAGTAGAACGGGTTGCCCACGTCCTCCAGCACCAGCCCGACCGTGCCGGTGGACGACCCGCGGCGCAGGTTGCGCGCGCTCAGGTTGCGCCGGAAGCCCAGTTGGTCGATCGCCGCGAGCACCCGCTCGGCGGTGGCCGGGTGCACGCCGGCCTCGTCGTTGACCACGCGGGAGACGGTCTTGATGCTGACGCCGGCCAGCCGCGCCACGTCGTTCATGGTGGCGCGGCGCACCTTGCGCCCGGCGGCTGCGGACAACGTTGTCATAGTGCGCGAATCACACACCCGTGCCCGGCCGATGTCAATGATCCGATCTGTCTTGAACGAGACAACCGCGCCGAGCAGCCTTGACGCGACCGTGACACGCTCCGCAATGATCCGACTACTGGATGCCCTGGACAGCGTTGTCAACCGAGGAGGTCTCGTGAAGACGGCACTGGTCGCGGTGGCGGCCGTAGTACTCGCGGTGGTCCATCCGGTGGCCGCCCAGGCACAGTCGGACGATCCCGCGCAGTGGGTGAACCCGTTCGTCGGCACCCAGCCGGGTGGTCCGGACCACGGCACGGGCGGTGGCGCGGGGAACAACTTCCCGGGCGCGGACGTGCCGTTCGGGATGGTGCAGTGGAGCCCGGACACCGTCACCCGCCAGCACGGCGGCTACCACTACCCGGACAACCGGATCAAGGGGTTCAGCCTGACGCACCTGTCCGGCGCGGGTTGCTCGACCTACCAGGACATCCCGGTCATGCCGTTCGTCGGCGAGGTCACGACGTCACCGGCCACCGACCCCGCCCGGTACGTGTCGACGTTCTCGCACGCCAACGAGTCCGCCACCCCCGGGTACTACGGCGTGACCCTCGACAGCGGAACCGAGGTCGAGTTGACCGTCACCCAGCGCACCGGCGTCGCCCGCCTGACCTACCCCGGCGGGGCGGCCTCGACGTTGCTGGTCAACACGTCCGGCTCGATCGCGGGCACCGACGACGCCGAGGTCACCATCGGCACGAACACGATCAGCGGCTGGGCCACCAGCGGACGGTTCTGCGGCGCGGACCACCGCTACCGCGTCTACTTCCACGCCCAGTTCGACCAGCCCTTCGCCTCTTTCGGCACGTGGAAGAACGGTGCCGTGACACCGGGGAAGACCGCCGAGCGCGGCGGCTCGGGCGTCCGTGACACCGGTGACGCGCCGAAGACCGTCGAGCAGAAACGCACGCTCGCGGCGCAGGACACCACGGTGTCCGGACCGGGCTCCGGCGCGTACGTGACCTTCGACGACCCGGACGTGACCATGCGCGTCGGCCTGTCGTTCGTCTCGATCGACGGCGCCAAGCGGAACCTGCGCGCGGAGAACGTCGGCAAGTCCTTCGACGCCGTCCACGCAGCCGCCCGCAAGGCCTGGAACGACCGGCTGGGCCAGGTCCAGGTCACCGGCGGCACGGACGCGCAGCGCACCACGTTCTACACCGCGCTCTACCACTCCTTGTTGCAGCCCAACGTGTTCTCCGACGCGGACGGCCGCTACCCGGGCTTCGACGGCCGCATCCACACCGCCGAGCGCGGCCACGCCGTCTACACGAACTTCTCCGGCTGGGACGTCTACCGCTCGGAGATGCAACTGCTCTCCTTGCTGGCACCCAAAGAATCGTCGGACATGGTCCGCTCGATGATGCTGTTCGCCGAACAGGGCGGCAGTTGGGACCGCTGGACCGTGGCCAACGGCTACACCGGCGTCATGGTCGGCGATCCCTACCACGTGATGGTGTCCAGCGCGTACGCCTTCGGCGCCAAGGACTTCGACGCGTCCAAGGCGCTCCTGCTGATGCTGCGCGGCGCAACACAACCCACGCAGGGCTACGAGGAACGCCCCGGTCTGACCGAGTACCTGGACCTGGGTTACGTCCCGGTCGGCGCGCGCAACGTCTGGGGACCGCCCGCCACGACCCTGGAGTACACCAGCGCCGACTTCGCCATCGCCGAACTGGCCCGCCGCCTCGGCGACGGCGCCACCTGGCAGGCGTTCACGAAACGCGCCCAGTACTGGCAGAACCTCTACAACCCGGGCACCGGCTACCTCCAAGCCCGCAACCGGGACGGCTCGTTCGTGGAACCGTTCGCGCCGGGCAACCCGGACACGTGGGTCGAGGGCAACGCCGCCCAGTACACGTGGATGGTCCCCTACAACGCGCGCGGCCTGTTCACCGCGATGGGCGGCGACGCCAAGGTCCGCGAGCGGCTGGACTTCTTCTTCAGCAAGCTCAACGCCGGACCGCACGAGCCGCACGCGTTCCTCGGCAACGAGCCGATCATGCACACCCTCTGGCTCTACAACTGGGCCGGCGCGCCCGACAAGACGCAAGCGGTGGTGCGCAAGGCGGTGGACGAGCTGTTCGGCCCCGGCCCGGACGGGTTGATGGGCAACGACGACCTCGGCCAGATGTCGTCGTGGTACGTGTGGGCGGCGCTGGGCCTGTACCCGGTGATACCCGGCCGCGCGGAACTGGTCGTCAACAGTCCGCTGTTCCCCCAGGTCACCATCACCCGGCCCGGCGGCAAGCCGATCGTCATCAAGGCGTCCGGCGAGGGCAAGCACGTGTCGAGCCTGGCGCTCGACGGCCGTGCGCAGACCCGGACGTGGCTGCCGGAGTCGTTCGTGGCCAACGGCGGCACGCTGGAGTTCGGGCTGTCGGCCACCCCGACGTCGTGGGGCACCGCGCCCACCGACGCGCCGCCGTCGTTCCGGGACGGTGAGATCGCCCAGCAGTCCTACGTCGAGCCCGGCCGCCTGGTGCTGCCCGCCGGTGGCAGCGGCACGGTGACCATCGGCGCGCAGGACTTCTCGGGACGCGGCGGCAAGGTGACCTGGACCGCCCAGCCGCCGGCCGGGATCACGCTCACGCCGGCCAGTGGCGAGGTCACCGTGCCGCCGGGGGACAAGGCCGGGCAGACCGTGACCGTCGAGGTGGCCGCCAACGCCCCCGAACAGACCCACCGCGTGCCGGTCCTGTTCGGCAACGGCCAGCGCAGCACCATCTCGGTGCTGGTCGCCGATCCGGGCAGCCTGCGGGCGGCGTTCAACAACATCGGCACCTCACCCGACGACGACCAGGCCATCGGCAACTTCGACGGCGGCGGCTGGAGCTACTCGCGCAAGGCGTTGGCGGAACAGGGGTTGTCGCCGGGCGCGGCCGTCCAGTCGGACGGGATCACCTACACGTGGCCGACCTCGCCGGTCGGCGAGCCGGACAACGTCAACGCCACCGGCCAGACCGTGACGGTCGACGGCACCGGCACCAAGCTGGGCCTGCTGGGCAGCGGCGCGGGCGGCCGGTCGTCGGGACGGCTGACCATCACCTACGCGGACGGCACCACCCAGACGGCCGACGTCGGGTTCTCCGACTGGGCACTGGGCGGCAACCCGTCCACGCCACCGTCGTTCGACAACCGGATCGTCGCGACCACGCCGTACCGCAACAACACCAGCGGTGAGGCGCAGCAGCTCAAGGTGTTCGTGTTCGCCACCGCGCCGATAACGGTGGAGGCCAAGCCGATCCGGTCGGTGACCCTGCCCGCGTCGGTCACCGGCGGCACGTTCCATGTGTTCGCGATCGGGCTCGCCTGAGTTTGGACCTGTTCGCCACGCTCGGAATGGACCTGGAACCCCGTCGTGGCCGCCGCGCAGCATGGCGGTCATGACGGAGTTCGAGCGGTGGCTGGACGAGGGGTTCGTACGGCTCAACACGGTGTTCGAGGAGGCCTACTTCGCGGCCGGGCAGGAACACGTGCCCGGTCTGGGGCAGGAGGAGCTCCTGCACGAGGGGGCCAAGCGGCTGCCCGGGTTCGACGGCGACCCGTACCGGCTGCTCGGGTCGGTGGGGATGTACCTGGCGGCGTGCGCGCGGCACCAGGTGGAGGACGAGGAGGTGCTGGCCCCGGCGTGGGCGTTGGCGACCCGCCTGGGCACGTCCCTCGGTGTCGCGCCGCGGTACGTGTTCGCGCACCAGAGCCTGCACGGGTTCCGGACGTTCACCTCGCTGCCGGACGAGCAGGTGTTCGTGCGGCAGAACGGGGTGGCGGTGGTCGCGTACGAGCGGGCGGCGCACGCGTTGCGGCTGGTCGCGACGATGGGCGTCGGCGGTCCCGTGGTGGAGGGGTTGTTGCGGGAGGCCCGGCGGGCGTTGGAGGAGGTGCTGGCCGCCAACCGGACGTTGGCGGACACCGTGCACCCGCGGCGGTTCTACCTGGGCATTCGGCCCTACTTCCGGCCCCACCGGGTGGGTTCGCAGGTGTACCGGGGGGTCAACGCCGGGGACTTCGCGGCGGTGAACGAGATCGACCTGCTGCTCGGGTTGTGCCGGGCGGACGACCCGTTCTACCAGCGGGTCGTGGCGGAGAAGATGCCTTTCGTGCCACCGGACCACCAGGACCGGCTCAAGCGGGCGGTGGTCGCGGAGCCGTTGTTGCCGCAAGTCCTCGAGGAACCTCGGCACGCTGGGCTGTTCCTGGAGGTGTGTCGGGCGCATGGCGCGGCCTACGCCTTGCACCACGGGCGTTTGGTGAAGCCGTTCCTGGAGGCTCAGGCGGGGGACGAGCAGGACGTCACGGCCAGCGGGCCGCCGTTGAGCGTGGTCGTGGCGGAGCTGGGGCACCTGGTGGACCTGCGGACCGGTCGGGCGCGCGCGGGGGCGTTCGGAGCGCACGAGGAGCTGCGGCGGCTAGCGGAGCTGGTGTAGGGCTTGCGCGATCGTGGCGATGCCCTCGGTGAGGACGGAGCCCGGGTTGGCCGCGTAACCGAGGACCAGTCCGGGCCGGGTGGGGCGTTGCGCGTGCCAGGACAGGGGTTGGGCCTTGACGCCGAGGTCCAGCGCGGCGGCGGCGAGGTCGGTGTCCGGGACGTCGTCGGGGAACGTGACCGTCAGGTAGAGCCCTGCCGCCACGCCGTGCACGCGTGCGCCCGGCAGGTGGTCGGCGATGGCCCGGGTCATCGCGTCCCGGCGGCGGACGTGACGGCGGCGCAACAGGCGCAGGTGTTTTTCCAGCTCGCCGGAGTCCATCAGCTCGGCCAGCACGAGCTGCGGCAGGGCGGTGCTGCCGAGGTCGGCGAACCGCTTGGCGGCCACGACCGCCTCCCGGTGCCGGGCCGGCACCAGCAGCCAGCCCGTGCGCAGGGCCGGAGCCAGCAGCTTCGACACGCTGCCCGCGTAGCAGACGCGGTCGGGCAGCGCGGCCTTCAGCGCGGGGACCGGTGGGCGGTCGTAGCGGTGCTCGGCGTCGTAGTCGTCCTCGACCACCAGCCCGCCCCAGCGGTCCAGCTCCCGGCGGCGGTCCGGGGTGAGCACGACTCCGGTGGGGAACTGGTGGGCGGGTGTCACGAGGACGGCTCGGGTGTGCAGCTCGGAGACGACAAGGCCCTGGTCGTCCACGGGGACGGGCGGGGTGGCCAAGCCGTGGTGGTTGAGGTGCTGGCGGACGCCGAGCGAGCCGGGGTCTTCCACCGCGAGCTCGTCGGTCCCGGCGTCGAGGAGTGTCTCGGCCAGGAGGGCAAGCGCTTGCGCCACACCGGTCACGATGACCACTTCGTCCGGGTCGGCCACGATTCCCCGGGTCCGGGCGAGCCACCGCGTGACGGCGGCGCGCAGGGCGGGGGTGCCGCGCGGGTCGCCGTAGCCGAACTCGGCGGAGGAGAGGCGGGCCAGCACGGACCGTTCGGCGCGCAGCCAGGCGGCGCGGGGGAAGGCGGTCAGGTCGGGCACGCCGGGGGAGAGGTCGATCCGCGCGGGGGCTTCGCGCACCACGTCGAACACGTCCGCGCCCGGCACGGTCGGGAAGACGGGCGGCGCGCTGGGAACGGCGGGGGCGACCGGTCGTGCCGGCACCGCGGTGACCACCGTCCCCGCCCGCCCGCGGCCGGTGACGTGCCCGTCCTCGGCGAGCCGCCGGTACGCCTCGGTCACCACCCCGCGCGAGACGCCCAGGTCGGCGGCCAACGTGCGGGTCGCGGGCAACCGGCCACCCACCGGCAACCGACCCTCGGCGATCGCCACCCGCAACCGCCCCGCCAACCAGTCCGCGAGCCCCCGGGCGGGCGCGTCGGCGGGGTCGAGGAGGAGGAAGTCGGAACCGGGTGACACCGTGCCGAGGGTAGGCCCAGGTACGCCACCAGCACCCTAGGGTGGGGGTGTGACCAGGGATGTCGTGCGGGCCGTCAACACGTTCATCGGGACCAAGGACGACGGGAACACGTTTCCCGGCGCGGCCGTGCCGTTCGGCATGGCGCAGTCGAGCCCCATCGGGTCGCACTACGCCGGGTACCGGTACGACGACCCCGTCATCCGGGGGTTCGGGCACTTCTTCCTGTCCGGGGCCGGGTGCTGGGAGCAGGGCGGGCTGGTGTCGGTGCTGCCGGCGACCGGGTTGCCCCGCGTGTTCGACCACCGCCGCTATGGGGCTCGGTACAGCCACGACGGCGAGATCGGCGAAGCCGGGTACTACCGGGTCCGGTTGGAGGGCGGGATCACGGTGGAGAGCACCGCGACCCTGCGGACCGGCGTCGAGCGGTTCGCCTTCCCCGCCGGGGTCACGCCGCACGTGCTGGTCAACGTGGGGCAGGCCAACGACAAGGAACCGGTGTTCGCCAGCTCGATCGAGGTCGTGGACGACCGGACGCTGGCGGGTTCGGTGACGTCGCAGGCGTTCTGCGGTGGCAAGCCGTACACGACGTACTTCAGGACCACGTTCGACCGCCCGTTCGTCAAGACCGGCAACTGGGGTGGTGCCTCGGGCGGTGCCGGGTTGCGCGGGCAGTGGGTGACGTTCGCGGACGGACCGGTCACGGTGGCGACCGCGTTGTCCCACGTGGACGCGGAGGGTGCGGCTCGGAACCTGGTCGAGGCGCGCGGGAAGTCGTTCGACGAGCTGCGGAAGGCTGCCCAGGACGCTTGGCGGGCCGAGCTGTCGTCGGTGGAGGTCGAGACCGCGTCCGCCGACGACGAGACAGTCTTCTACACGGCGCTCTACCACGTGTTGCTGCAACCGTTGACGGGCAACGACATCGACGGCCGGTACCGCGGGTTCGACGATCGGGTCCACACGGCCGAAGGCTGGACGTACTACGAGTACTTCTCCCTGTGGGACACCTACCGCGCCCACAACCAGCTCCTGGCCTTGCTGCGACCCGACCGGGCCCGTGACATCGCCCGGTCGCTGCTCGCGGTGCACGAGCAAGGGGGCTGGCTGCCCCGGTGGGCCTACGCGAACCAGGAGACGAACACGATGACCGGCGACCCGGTCACGCCGTTCCTGGTGGACCTGTGGCGGTTCGGCGCGCTGGAAGGGTTGGAGGAGCAGGCCTACCGCGCGTTGCTGCAGAACGCCACGCAGTTGCCGCCCGCCGCCTCGCCGTTCGAAGGGCGTGCCGGGGTGAAGTCCTACCTGGCCAACGGGTTCGTGCAGTACGACCCGCACCACCGCAAGAAGGGCCAGGACGTCGACCCGCACCACGGCGCGTCCGCGACTTTCGAGTACGCGCTGGCCGACGCCTCCCTGTCGATCATGGCGGAGGCGTTGGGTCATGTCGAGGACGCGGCCGAACTTCGCCGGCGGGGGCGGAACTACCGGACGCTGTGGGACGGAACGGTCACCGATCGCGGCCTCACCGGGTTCCCCCGCCCCAAGACCGCGGACGGCCGGTGGCTGGCGGAGTTCACGCCGCAGGGACAGGACGGGTTCCACGAGGGCACCGCGTGGCAGTACCAGTGGCTGGTCCAGCAGGACGTCCCCGGGCTGGTGGAGTTGTTGGGCGGCAAGGAAAAAGCCGCGGCCCGGCTGGACGACTTCTTCGCCTACGCCGACCTGGTGGCCGACCCGGCGCGGACCGTCCGCGAGAAGTGGGTCGTCGGCCCGTACAACTACTACAACCAGTTCCGCTACAACCCGAACAACGAACCCGACCTGCACACGCCGTGGATGTACGTGCTCATCGGCCAACCGTGGAAGACCTCGGCGGTCAACCGCGCCGCCCAGCACCTGTTCGTCAACGCACCCAACGGGGTCACCGGCAACGACGACCTCGGCACCATGTCCGCCTGGTACCTCTTCAGCGCCCTGGGCCTCTACCCGGCGATGCCCGGCACCGGCCAGTTCCTCCTGCACGCCCCGCGCTACCCCAAGTCGACCACCCACCTCGCCGACGGCCGTGCCATCACGATCAACGCGCCGGACGCCACCCCGGCCAAGCTCCAGTACATCAAGGGGTTGTCGGTGAACGGTTCGCCACAAGACGAAGTGTGGGTGGACCACGAGAAGCTCGTCGGCGGCGTCGTCCTGGACGTCGAACTCACCGACGACCCCGCCGAAGCCACCTGGGGAACGCCGCCGCCGTCACCGTGCGCGGGCGGCTGACCGCGCAGCGCGAGCGCCGTCATACGAAAGCATTGCGGACGGATCTACTTTGGTGGTGACCGGGTCGGAAACCGCCGTGGGAGCCGTTCGCCGGCCTTACGGTTCCCCGCATGACTGGGGAGAGAGCGGCGGTCGTGGTCAGCGACATCCGCAAGAAGTACGGTGACCTCCAAGCGGTGGACGGGGTGTCGTTCACGGTCGCCGAGGGCGAGTTCTTCGGCATCCTCGGCCCGAACGGGGCCGGCAAGACGACCACGCTGGAGATCGTGGAAGGGCTGCGCAAGGCCGACTCCGGCAGCGTGCGCCTGCTCGACGAGGACCCGTGGCCGCGCAACCCCGCGCTGCTGCCCCGGATCGGGGTGCAGCTCCAGGCGTCCAGCTTCTTCGAGAAGCTCACCGCCAAGGAGCAGTTGGAGACCTTCGGCTCGCTCTACGGCGTGCCGGCCAAGCGCGCGGCCGAGATGCTGGAGCTGGTCGGGCTCACCGACAAGGCGGACGTGCAGGAGAACAAGCTGTCCGGCGGCCAGCGGCAGCGGCTGTCCATCGCGTGCGCGCTCGTGCACGACCCGGACATCGTCTTCCTGGACGAGCCCACGGCCGCGCTCGACCCGCAGGCGCGGCGCAACCTGTGGGACGTGCTGCGCGCGATCCAGCAGCGCGGCAAGACCATCGTCTACACCACGCACTACCTGGACGAAGCCGAGATCCTCTGCGACCGGGTCGCGATCATGGACAAGGGCCGCATCCTCGCCATGGACGCCCCCGCGACCCTGGTCCGCGGCCTCGACGCGCCCACGCACGTCGTCCTCCAGCGGGGTGCCCTGAACGCCGACGACGCCCGCGCCATCACCGGTGTCGACCAGGTGCAGGAGGACGAGGTGTCGCTGACCATCGCGACCCGCCGCCCCGCACCCGTGCTGTCCGCACTGGCCGAGCGCGGCACGCTCGACGGCTTGCAGGTCCGCACGGCGACCCTGGAGGACGTGTTCCTCCACCTGACCGGACGGGAGTACCGGGCATGACCGCGTTCATGAGCCTGTCCACCGCGATGGTGAAGGGCTTCCTGCGCGACCGGATGACCCTGTTCTTCGTCTTCGTGTTCCCGCTGATGTTCCTGGTCGTGTTCGGCCTGCTGTTCCGGGACTCCGACGGGGACAAGACCAAGGTCGCGGTCGTCGGCGACGGCCCGGTGGTCACCGCCCTGTCCGAGTCGGGCGCGCTGGAGATCGAGAAGTACGACGACTTCGACACCGCCCGGCGCAAGGTGGACGACGGCGACCTGCCGGCCGTCATCGTCGCCCGCGGGGGCCGGGTCGAGCTGACGTTCGCGGCCAGCGACCAGACCCGGGCGCAGACCGTGCTGGGCATCGTGTCGGGCACGGTGGACAAGGTGAACCTGGCGGCCACCGGTGTGGCGCCGGCGTTTTCCTTCGTCGCTCAGCCGGTCGAGGACGCTTCGCTCAAGCCGATCCAGTACCTGACGCCGGGCATCCTGTCGTGGGCGGTGTCGATCTCCGGTGTGTTCGGAGCGGCGCTGACCCTGGTGTCGTGGCGCAAGAAGCAGGTGCTGCGGCGCATCCGGCTGGCACCGGTCGGCCCGACGGTGGTGCTGTCGTCGCGGATCCTGGTGAGCATCGGGACGGCGCTCGCGCAGGGGATCGTGTTCGTGGCGGTCGCCTTGACCCCGCCGTTCGGGCTGAAGCTGACCGGGTCGTGGTGGCTGGCGCTGCCGTTGCTGGTGCTGGGGACGACGGCGTTCTTCGCGGTCGGGATGCTCGTCGGGGCGTTCTGCAAGACGGAGGAGGCGGCGAGCGGGGCGGCGAACATCGTCATCATGCCCATGGCGTTCCTGTCGGGCACGTTCTTCCCGCTGGAGAAGGCACCGGGGTGGCTGCAGGTGGTGTCCAACGTGTTCCCGTTGCGGCACATGAACGACGGGATGCTGGACGTGCTGGTGCGGGGCAAGGGTGTCGGGGCGCTGCTGGTGCCTTCGGCGGTGCTGATCGGGTTCACGCTGGTGGTCGGCTTCATCGCGGCCCGCGTGTTCCGCTGGGAGGACTGAGCCGGGCGGCGGAAACGGACCCAACGGACAGGTGACGGGGATCACTCACCACAATGGGTGACATGCTTAGCAGCCCCGTAGGCCGTTTCCGCCTCTTCGCGCTCGCCGAGGCCGTGTCGTGGGCCGGTCTGCTGATCGGCATGTTCTTCAAGTACGTGGTCGTCGGCAACGAGATCGGCGTGAAGGTCTTCGGGCCGATCCACGGGGTGATCTTCGTCGGCTACGTGCTCGTCACCCTGATGCTCGCCCACCGCTGGAACCGCGCCACCACCATCTGGGCGCTCGTCGCGAGCATCCCGCCGTTCGGCACCGTCGTCTTCGAGCGGTGGGCGGCGAAGAACGGGAAGCTCACCGAGGACGTTCAGAGCGTGAACGACTGAGCCAGCGCCAGCTGCTCCTCCGGGTCGCCCCGGTGGTAGATGCGTTCGCTCTCCTCGATGTTGTCGAGGAACTCCTGGTAGACGCGTGCCGCCAGGAGGTGCATGGCCGGGCGGGCGTGGCGGAGGGCGGCTGACGGGTCGCTGTCGGGGTGGTGGGCCAGCCAGGACCGGCACCACACCTCCTCGACCAGCGCGGCCACGGACGGGTCCACGAAGTCGACCAGCTTCGCCGCGTCCAGCGCCGGGTGACCCCAGTGCGCCTCACCCCAGTCCAGCACGACACCGCTGGACCGCCAGTTGCCCGGGTGGAAGTCGCCGTGCAGCAGGGTGTCGGGCAGACCGAACGACGGCACCTCCACCCCGCGCCGACGCAGCCGGGCCGGGCCGGCGAGGGCGTTCTGCATGCCCACCCACCGGGGGACGATGTCCTGGACGATCGCGGGTGACGGTGACCAGCAGTCGGTGCCGGGCGCGTCCTCCAGCAGGATGCGGCGTCCTTCCGAGGCCATCACGGTAGGCGCGAGGGACGGGTCCACCGACCGCACCAGTTCCAACACCGGCCCCTCGGGCGCCAGGAACGACGGCACCTCCTTGGCCCACACCGTCCCCGCCTTCGTGCGCAGGCGGAACAGGCACGACAGGTTCCACGTCTTGACCTGAACGGCCGGTCCGACGCACACCACGTGCCCCTCGGCCCACTCGACCAGCGCGGACGGACCGCCGGGCCGTGCCCAGGGCAGGCGCAGCGCGTCTCCGGGCGCAGCTGCCACAGCGTCCACGGCGGCTATAGTGTCCACAGTGGACGAGCCGGCCGCCTCGACCTCGTAGGTCACGGTCCCGCCGCGCATCCCGGTGCCGGTGGCGGTGACCAGGCGCAGGACGTGCGTCGGGACGCCCAGCACCCGGTCCAGGTGGGCGGTCACCGGCTCGACGTCGTTCCACCACGGGCTGTCCACGGTGAACTCCGGCACGGTGTGCACGTGCCGGCCACTTGCGGTCACCAAGGCGATCACGGTTCGCACGGGCGACAGCGTGACTCAGGGGACGGGTCGGGGTCGAGCGGATTAGTCCTCGAAGTCGCCCTCGCACAGGCCCTCGCCAAGCCGTGCTGCGCGGCTTTCCGTTTTTTGGGCGCGCGCAGCGCGCTTTGTGTGGTGGTCTCAACCACAGGTGGAGGGCCTCGGTTCCCCCGCCGTATGGCCTGCCCGAAGGGCTACCACGCTTTCGGTCGGGTGCAGCCGAATTTTTTGTGAGGGACGAGCAAAAAATTTAGCGGCACCCGGCCGAAAGTGTGGTTGGCTCCGCCAGGCCATGCGGCGGGGGAACCGACGCCCTTCACCCCCCGCTGGCGGCCTGCCG
The DNA here is from genome assembly GCF_003634995.1 of Saccharothrix variisporea. GTDB lineage: Bacteria > Actinomycetota > Actinomycetes > Mycobacteriales > Pseudonocardiaceae > Actinosynnema > Actinosynnema variisporeum. Next base: position 6,640,488 of record NZ_RBXR01000001.1, read on the forward strand.
CGCGGCGAGCGCCGCTTTTGTCTTTTGATCTTGAGAGCGCGAAGCGCGTTCGGCTTGAGAGCGAAGCGTTCAGTTCAAAGCTCTTAAAAGCGAAAAGCGCCTCGCCGGCGGGCAGGCCACCAAAGATGACTCAACTGCAACGGCGGGGGCTTCTTGCTTTTGCCATCTCCGTATGGCCTGGCGGAGCCTACCACATTTTCCAGGGGTTGCCGCTAAAACTTTTGCTCGTTCCTCGCAAAACTTTCGGCTGCAACCCCTGGAAAATGCGGTAGCCCTTCGGGCAGGCCATACGGAGATGACAAAAGCAAGAAGCCCAAGTTGAGTTGTGTCCTCCGGCGGACTGCCACTCGGCAAGGCGGACTGCCACTCGGCAACGCCGGGGACTGCCCGCTGGGGCTTCGTTGAAGGGCGCGCGGCGGCTAGTCCTCGAAGTCGCCGACTGCGCGGCGGACCTTTGCCAGCAGGTCGGTCAACTGTTCGGTCTGCCGGTCGGTCAGGCCCCGCAGGCCGAACTCGACCTCGGTGACTGCCTCCGTCGCCGCCTCGCGGCGGGCGTGGCCGGCCTCGGTGATCTCCACCAGGGTGGTGCGGCGGTCGGTGGGGTGGGGGTTTCGGCGGACCAGGCCGTCGGCTTCCAGGCGGTCCACGATGTTGGTGACGCTGGTGGGGTGCAGTTGGAGGCGTTCGCCCATGACTCGCATGGGCAGGCTGCCGGTGCGCGAGAAGGTCAGCAGGACCAGGGCTTCGAACCGGGCGAAGGTCAGGCCGTGCGGCTTGAGGGCGGAGTCCACCGAGGACTGGATGATCTGCTGTACTCGCATGACGCTCGTGACCGCCGCCATCGCCGTCGACGGTCCGATCCGCTTCTCCCACAGCTCGGCGGCGCGCGCGATGGGGTCGAACGGCAGCGGTTGGGACGACATGCCGCCGAAGCTACCAGTGGGTACCCGACCAGGAGGAGGGAACTGTGCTCGTCGCGTTCAGCGTCAGCCCGCTCGGCGGGGAGTCCGACAGCGTGGCGGCGGCCGTCGCCGAGGCCGTGCGGGTGGTCCGGGAGTCCGGGCTGCCCAACGAGACCAACGCCATGTTCACGCTGGTGGAAGGCGAGTGGGACGAGGTGATGGCGGTGGTGAAGAAGGCGACCGAGGTCGTCCAGGCCACCGCGCCCCGGGTCAGCCTCGTGCTCAAGGCGGACATCCGGCCCGGGTACACCGGGCAGCTGACGGCCAAGGTGGAGCGGGTCGAACAACACCTCTCTTCCGAATAGTCGGATGTCCTACTAATTTGGCGACCATGGACGCTCGCGAGCTGTGGCTGCGGTTCGAGACCTACCACGACGTCACGTACTTCACGCCCGAGTCCCGCGCGGTGACCGACGCACTGGGCTGCAAGGGCGGGTGGATGGGGTACTTCGGCATGCGCGCGGCACCGCTGGGCGCCGCCGCGCCGGAGACCGTGACCGCCGCCTTCTACAGCTTCCACCCGCGGATGGTGGCCCGTGCGCTGCCCGACGCGTGGGAGGTGGCGTCGCCGGAGCGGTTCCTGGCGGCGCGGCTGGAGGGGGTCGACGGGGCGTTGCGCCGGATGCTGCCGACCCTGGACCTGGGGGAAGCGGCCGAGCTGGCGTTGCGGGCGGCGTCCGCGGTGCCGTTGGCCGGGCGGGTGATGGGGGCCGCCAACGCGGCGTTGCCGGTGCCGGACGAGCCGCACCTGGCGTTGTGGCAGGCGTGCACGACCCTGCGCGAGTCGCGGGGCGACGGGCACGTGGCGGCGCTGGTGGCGGCCGACCTGACGCCGTGCGAGACGTTGGTGCTGTTCGGCGCGGACAAGGGGCTGGAGGCCTCCTACCTGCGGAAGGCGCGGGGGTGGTCCGACGAGGAGTGGGCGGCGGCGGAGCGGTCGCTGACCGAGCGGGGGCTGTTCGACGGCGAGCCGCGGGACGGCGGGCTGACGCCGGCCGGGCGGGCCCTGCGCGAGGACGTCGAGCGGCGGACCGATGCCGCCGCCGAGGCGCCCTGGCGCGCGTTGGGCACGGCCGGCACCGAGCGGTTCCTGGAGTTGATGACGCCGCCGGCACTGGCGTTGGGGCGGCGGAACGACGCCATGCGGACCAACCCGATGGCCATCGACCCCGTCGCCCAGATCGCCGGGTGATCACCATCGCGGGCGAGTCCGGGCGGGCTGCCGCCGCCACCGCCCGCAGCCGTGCCAGGATGGGAGCGTGACAAGGCCAGACCCTCGCAAGTCCGCAGCACTGTCCGCCGCGCTCTCCGGGGCGGTCGACCTCGGGGCGCTGAAGGCACGGGCCGACGCCGCCCGCCAGCGCGCCGCCGCGCCGCCGCCCGCCGCCGGTGGGGGCGGGGCCGCCGGGGGACCCAGCCCGTGGGTGCTCGACGTCACCGAAGCGACCTTCCAGTCGGTCGTGGAGCGCTCGCTGGAGATCCCGGTCGTGGTCGAGCTGACCGCGTCCTGGAGCCCGGAGGCGGGTCAGCTGTCGCCGGTGCTGGAGAAGGCCGCCCGCGCCGGTGGCGGCGCGTGGCTGCTCGCCCGGGTCGACCTCGACGCCAGCCCCCGCATCGGCCAGGCGTTCGGCGTGCAGTCGGTGCCGACCGTGGTCGCCGTGGCCGCGGGCCAGCCGGTGGGCGCCTTCGAAGGGCCGCTGCCCGAAGCCGACTTCGCCCAGTGGATCGACCGGCTGCTCGACGCGCTGCGCGACCGGCTGCCCGGCATCCGCGCCGCCGAAGCCGCCCGAACCGGCGAGCCGGTGGAGGAGCCCGAGGACGAGCGGTTCACCGCCGCCGAGGACGCCTTCGAACGCGGCGACTTCGCGGCGGCCGAGGCCGCCTACGAGGCGATCCTGGCCGTCGAGCCCGGCAACGCCGAGGCCAAGGCCGCGCTCGCCCAGGTCCGCTTCACCGCGCGCGCCGAGGGGCTGAGCCCGGACGCCGTGGCCAAGGCCGACGCGAACCCCGACGACCTGGACGCCCAGCTGGCCGCCGCCGACGTCGAACTGGCCACCCAGGACGTCGAGCAGGCGTTCAAGCGGCTGGTGGACACGGTCCGGCGGGTGTTCGGCGAGGACCGCGACAAGGTCCGCGAGCACCTCGTGGGCCTGTTCGAGCTGTTCCCGCCGGACGACGAGCGGGTCGCCAAGGCCCGCCGCAACCTGGCCAGCGCGCTGTACTGACGACTCGAGGGGCGCCGCGCTCCGGCGTGGCGCCCCTTCAGGCTCCAGCGGCGGTCACTCCGAGTACTTGCGGGTGCAGAGGCCGCCGCCGTCGAAGAAGCCGTCGCGGAAGGCCTCCACGCGGGCGAACCCGGACGGGACGACGGTGCCGTTCACGTCGGCCGCGATGAGGCTCTTGTCGGCCAGCAGTTCGGCCACCGCCTCGTCCAGGTCGCCCGACGACAGCCGCAGCTTGGCCTTCGGGTCCGTGGTGGTGCCGGCCCAGGCACCCGTCAGGCACGCCGTGCGCAGGCCGGCCGCCGGGCCTTCCAGCGGGTAGCCGGTGGCCTTCTGGATGGACAGGGCGTAGCGGGAGGCGATCTCGGCGAAGGCCGCGAAGTCGCCGATGCCGCCCTTCTGGCCGCGCTTGGGCGGGGTGCCGATCTTGACCAGGTCCGGCAGGTCGATGCCGATCGTGTTGGTGGCCGGGCAGTAGGTCGCGGGCGAGGTCACCTTGGCGTTGGTGCAGGAGACGTTGTCCTGCTTGAACTCGGGCGGGGTGGCGCCGCTCTGGCTGAAGGCCTCGTCGAGGCTCTTGCGCAGCAGCTCCAGGTACTCGGCCTTGTCGACCTTCAGGTTGCCCTTGCCCTGGCCGGAGTCCTTGTCCTGCGAGTCGAACTTCTGCTGGGTGATCCGGTCCTTGATCTCCTGCTCGTCGATCTGCGCGCAGCGCTTCGGGTCGCCGGCGAAGCCGAACTGGAAGGCCGCCACCCGGTCGAACGCGCTGCCGTGGGCACCCTGCTTGTCGGCGGACGTGCCGGCCGCGTCGCGGATGAAGAACATGGTCGCCAGGATCTGGTTCAGGCCCGGACCGGTGGAGATGCGGAAGTGCTTGGACTTGCCCTCCGCGACCCAGCGGAAGAAGTTGCCCGCGTAGCAGTCGGCCTGCTGCTCCTTGATGATCGACGGGGTGGCCTGGGTGACGCCGCCCTGCGCGCCCAGCTTGTACTGCACGGCGTGGCCCATCTCGTGCGCGAGCACGGTGACCACCGCCATCGGGCCGAACGCGTCGTCCAGCATGGGCAGCAGGTCACCGCGGTCCCAGGCGATGCTGTCGTCCAGCGAGCAGTAGAAGGCGTTGGCGACACCGGCGGTGTTGGTGCGGCAGATCTCCACGCCCGCGCCGGTCGAGTCGTAGGACACCAGGCGCTTGACCGGCTCGAACTTCTTGCCGTCGAAGTTCTCGGGCAGCTGCTGCGCCCAGTACTCCTCGACGTCGGCCAGCGTGTTCACCGCCAGCCGGTCCATCTCGCCGCCGTCGGCGTTCTCCACGCGCAGGTCCGCGTCGGGCACGCCGGGTTTGGGGCCGCTCTCGCCGGTGGTGATGGGAAGGCCCGCGACCTTGGTGACGTCCGGCTTCACCGCCTTGGCCACGCCGTCCACGACCTGCGTGCACGCGCTGGTCAACGCCGTGACCGCGACCAGCGCCGCGATGCCGATCGACCGTCGAGCCATGCCCACGTCCCATCCCCTGCCGCCTGCGCTTCGGGGGGAACCCTACTTAACGCCCCCCGGCGGCGTTCTAGAAACCGCAGGCTTTGACGCCGGTGAAGACGCCGTTGCGGAAGAGGTCCACCCGCTTGAACCCGGGATCGACGGCGTTGCGCCCGGACGCGTCGCGGGCCGCGTAGTCGTAGGCCAGCAGGACCTGCACGGCCTCGTCGAGGTCGCCGGGGGACAGGCCGAAGCCCTGCTCGCGGGTGAAGACCTCGCGCGTGTAGGCGCCGGCCAGGCACAACGCGCCCTCCGCGGCCTCCTCGCCGTCGGTCTTCAGACCCGCCGCCTGCCGGGCCGCGAGGCCGTAGCGGCTGGCCAGCAGCACGCCGGTGGCGTAGTCGCCGATCTTGGCGTGCAGCTCGGGCAGGTCCTCGGCGACGTCCACCTCGATCGCCTTGTCCTTGGGGCAGAACGCCACCGGGCCCTGGTCGCCGGAGCACGTCGGCTCCTCGCGGACCGTCGTGGCCTTCGGCTCGGTCCAGGTCGCGCCCTTGGTCGCCACCAGCGCCTTGTAGTAGTTGTTCAGGTCCGGCGCGATGGACTCCAGCATCTCGTCGAACGGCAGGTTGCCGCCCCGGTCCCGGTCGTCCACGCTGCGGAACGACTGCTGGGTGAACGGCCGGTTCTGCACGGTCATCGCGCCGCAGAACTTCGCGTCCTTGAGGTAGCCGTCCTGGAAGGCCGACACGCGGTCGAACGCGTTGCCGTGCGCGGAGCGGTCGTCGGGGGACGTGCCGACCGGGTCCTTGAACGTGATCAGCGCGCCCAGCGCCGAGTCCAGGGTGTCCGTGCCGATGTCCAGGTGCTCGGACTTGCCGTCGTTGACCCACTTGATGAACGCGCCCGCGAAGCAGTCGGCCATCGCCTCGGTGAGGATGGTCGGGTACTTGTCCGGGTCGCGCCGCTCGGCCTCGGGCGTGATGCCCATGCGCCGCTGCACCGCGTGCCCCATCTCGTGGGCCAGCACGATCACCACGGCCGCGTCGCCGAACCGGTCCTTGAGCACGGGCAGCAGCGCCGCGCGGTCCCAGGCGATGGCGTCGGCGCTGGGGCAGTAGAAGGCGTTGCCCTCGACGTCACTGGCCTTCTCGGTGCACGGCGGCGGCTTGGCGGCCGGGTCGGAGGTGTCCACGGAGTAGATGCCGCCGTCCACGGGCTCCCACGGCTTGCCGAACGCGGCCGGGAAGGTCTCCTGCCAGAACTTGTCCACGTCGGTGATCGCGGTCGCGGCGAGCCGGTCGATGGGGCCGCCGTCGGTGCCGCGGATGAAGCTCGGGTCCACGCCGTCCTTGGTCACGACCTGGCCGGCGACGGGCCGCCCGTCGACCAGTTGGGTGCACCCGGAAGCCACCAGGGCCACCGCCAGGAGGAGGACCAGCCGAGCCGACGCGAGCCGCATTGGACCATTGTGCAGGCTCTCCACCCCTAAGGGGTTGGTTACGGCACTTCCCGGTCGCACCGTTGACACCCTCGTTCAGCGGGCGTTAACCTCCTCAATCGTAAAGATTGTTTACGATTAGGCCGCCTTTCGGACCGCCGCCACGGACCGTGAGGAGAACCCGTGCGCCGAGTCGCACCCTTCGCCGCAGCGGCAGCGCTGCTGGTCGCCATACCGCTGACCGCAGCCAGCGCACCCGCCGACGTCCTGCTCTCGCAGGGCAGGCCGACCACCACGTCCTCGATCGAGGACCCGACCCTGGCCGGGCAGTTCGCCGTCGACGGCCGCCGCGACACCCGCTGGGCCAGCGCGCCCGGCCTCGACCCGCAGTGGCTCGCCGTCGACCTCGGCGGCGCGGCCGAGGTGCACCAGGTCCTGGTGCACTGGGAGGACGCGTACGCGAGCCAGTACAAGGTCCAGATCTCCTCCGACGGGAGTGCGTGGACCGACATCAGCGGCCGGACCACCGGCGACGGCGACACCGACACCCACAGCGGCCTCAACGCCACCGGCCGCTACCTGCGCGTCCTCGGGACCCAGCGGGCCACCGAGTGGGGCTACTCGATCTGGGAGCTGGAGGTGTTCGGCGTCCGCGGCAGCAGCGACACCACCCCGCCCACCGCCCCGACCGGCCTCCAGGTCACCGGCACCACCGCGAGCAGCGCGTCCCTGGCGTGGACGGCGGCCACGGACAACGTGGGCGTCGCCGCGTACGACGTCCTGAGGGGTGGCGTCGTCGTCGGCACCACCACGACCACGGCCTACACCGACAGCGGCCTGGCTCCGTCCACCGGCTACGACTACACCGTCCGCGCCCGCGACGCCGCCGGCAACACCTCCGCACCCAGCAACCAGGTCCGGGCCACCACCGGCGCGGGCACCGGGTCGTTCGTGGTCGCGGCGGCCGGCGACATCGCCGAGCGGTGCACCGCGAGCGACCCGAAGTGCGTCCACCCCAAGACCGCCCGGCTCGTCGAGCAGGCGAACCCGGTCGCGGTGATCACCATGGGCGACAACCAGTACGACGACGCCCACCTGTCGGACTTCCAGAACTACTACGACACCACGTGGGGCCGGTTCAAGGCCAAGACCAAGCCCTCGCCCGGCAACCACGAGACCTACGCCGACCCGCCGATGTCGGGCTACAAGGGCTACTTCGGCTCGATCGCCACCCCGCAGGGCACCACGTACTACTCGTGGGAGTACGGCAACTGGCACTTCATCGCCCTGGACTCCAACCAGTCCAGCGCGTCCGGCTCGGCGCAGTTGGAGTGGCTCAAGCGCGACCTGACGGCCAACACCCGCGGCTGCGTCGCCGCGTACTTCCACCACCCGCGCTGGAGCTCCGGTGAGCACGGCAACAACACCAGCGTCTCCGGCCTGTGGAACACCTTGGTGGCCAACAAGGCGGACCTGGTCCTGAACGGCCACGACCACCACTACGAGCGGATCAAGCCCCTCGACGCGGCCGGCAAACCCAGCACCAGCGGCACCCGCTCGGTCATCGGCGGTGGCGGCGGCGCACAGCTCTACAAGGTCTCCGCGAACCCGACCATCACCGAGTTCGCCCGCTCCACGCACGGCGTGCTCAAGCTGACCCTGACCGACAGCACCTACTCCTGGCAGTTCCTGGGCCTGGACGGCAAGCCGGTCGACAGCACCCCGACCTACACCTGCCACTGATGTACATCGCGACCGCACGGGAGGGAGCGGTCACCGGCGGGCGGGGCCGGGTGGCCGGGAACGTCCTGGCCCTCGGCCTCGTCAGCCTGGTCACCGACATCTCCGCGGAGATGGTGACCGCGGTGCTCCCGCTGTACTTCGTGGTCGCCCTCGGGTTGAGCCCGTTCCAGTTCGGCGTGCTGGACGGGCTCTACTCGGGCGTGACGGCCGTCGTGCGCCTACTGGGCGGCCACACAGCAGACCGATGGCAACGCCGCAAGGCAGTCGCCCTGGCGGGCTACACCCTGTCCGCTCTCGCCAAGCTGGGCTTCCTCATCGCCACGTCCCCCGTCGCCCTGGGCGGCGTCCTGGCCGTGGACCGCACCGGCAAGGGCTTGCGCACCGCCCCCAGGGACGCCCTCATCTCCCTGAGCAGCAACCCCAACGACCTCGGCCGGGCTTTCGGCGTGCACCGCGCCATGGACACCATCGGCGCTTTCCTGGGACCGCTGGCCGCCATGTTCGTCCTGTGGGCGAGCCTGGGCGACTACAACGCCGTCTTCGTCACCAGCTTCTGCGTGGCCGTCCTGGGCGTGCTCCTCCTAGCCGTCCTGGTCCGCGACAACCGCACCCCAACCCCCACGCGCCCACCCCTGAAAACCCTGTGGCGCAAGCCTTTCCGACGCCTGACCACCTGGGCCGCACTCCTGGGCACGGTAGCCGTAGGCGACGGCTTCCTCTACCTCATGCTCCAACAACAACTGCACCTGGACGCCGTGGTCTTCCCCTTACTGCCCTTGGGCACGGCCGCCGCCTACCTGATGCTCTCCATCCCCCTGGGCCGCCTAGCCGACCGCGTAGGCCGATGGCCCGTCTACCTGACCGGCCACGCCGCCCTGGCCGCAGCCTTCGCCTTCCTGCTCACCCCGCACGTGAACGTCTTCGCGGTACTCGCCCTGCACGGCCTGTTCTACGCGGCCACCGACGGCGTCCTGATGGCCGCCGCAAGCCCTCTGTTGCCGGCTGAGCTGCGAACCAGCGGCTTGGCCGTGCTGCAAACCGGCCAAGCGCTGGCGAAACTGGTGTCTTCTGTCCTGTTTGGAGCGTTGTGGACGATCTGGGGAATGCCGACAGCCGTACTGACGTCACTGGCCGCTCTCGGACTCGTACTGGCAGGCGCCTGCGTGGTGCGTCCGTTCTCGCCGCAGCCCTCCTCCTGACCACCTGCGCAGTCGCCTACGTCCTCCACACCCGAAGCCGACCAGCCGAGGCCCACACCTGCACCCGCCACTCGACCGCATCCGGCACAACCGCCTGCCTGACCGCGCTACCGGGATTGCCCCCGATGGCAGAGCTAGCCGTCACCAGAAACGGCAGGGAACAAAAACACGCCATCCCCGGAGTCCCCAGCCGTCTTCAGGTATCACAATCCGGCCGAATGGTGTCCTGGACGGTGTTCGTCTCCGGCGACTCTTACAACACCGCAGGCTTCTCCACCCGAACCGGCATCCTCGACACGTCCACGGACGAGCTCAGAAAGTCGATAGAAGACCTCCCCGTAACCATCGACGGCACCCGCTACTACGCGCCAGACCTGAACTTCTGGGGCGTCACCTTCACCCAAGACGACAACACCTTCTACGCAACCGTCGCCAGCAAGGGTCAAACCCACCTGATCCAAGCCACCTACACAACATGGGAGGCCATCACCCTAAGAGTCAACGTGGAGTGTCCCTCCGTCTCCCCGGACGGCACCCGCTTGGCCTTCAAAAAGCGAGTATCCCCAGGCCCATGGCGCCTCCACGTCCTGGACTTGAAGACAATGACCGAAACCCCACTAGCCGAACCCCGAAGCGTGGACGACCAGGCAACCTGGCCCGACAACCACACAATCACCTACAACCTGGACAAACAAACCTGGCAAGTCCCAGCAGACGGCACCGGCCACCCAACCCCAACCTGACCCACCCTCGCGTGACCCCCACCTTCGCGCTCCCCACAGCCTTTCGGCGAAGCCGGCGAGTCGGCAGTCCGCCGGAGGGGACACAACTCAACTTGGGCTTCTTGCTTTTGTCATCTCCGTATGGCCTGCCCGAAGGGCTACCACAGATTTCCCCGGGTGCAGCCGAAAGTTTTTGCGAGGAACGAGCAAAAAGTTTTAGCGGCACCCGGGGAAATCTGTGGTAGGCTCCGCCAGGCCATACGGGGATGGCAAAAGCAAGAAGCCCCCGCAGTGGCAGTTGGGTCATCTTTGGTGGCCTGCCCGCCGGCGAGGCGCTTTTCGCTTTTAAGCGCTTTGAACTGAACGCTTCGCTCTCAAGCCGAACGCGCTTCGCGCTTGGGACGCGCTGCGCGCTCGAAAGATGAAAAGCGGCGCTCGCCGCGCGGCAGGCCGCCAGCGGGGGGTGAAGGGCGTCGGTTCCCCCGCCGTATGGCCTGGCGGAGCCAACCACATTTTGGGCCGGGTGCCGCTAAAACTTTTTGCTCGTTCCTCGCAAAAACTTTCGGCTGCACCCGACCCAAAATGTGGTAGCCCTTCGGGCAGGCCATACGGCGGGGGAACCGAGGCCCTCCACCTGTGGTTGGGACCACCACACGCAAAAAGCCGCGCTGCGCGCGCCGGAAAGCATGCGCTGCGCGTCGTCTGCTAGAGGTCCTCGGTTGCGGGGGAGTTGGCCTCCGGCGCCAGCCAGAGCACGCCGGCCGGAGGCAACTGGAGTACCGCCGAGGCCGGACGGCCGTGCCAAGGCTTCTCCTCCGCCTCCACCCCGCCCATGTTCCCGACCCCGGACCCGCCGTACACCTCCGAGTCCGTGTTCACGACCTCCCGCCACCGCCCGGCCACCGGCAAACCCACCCGGTAGTCGTGGTGCGGCATGCCGGCGAAGTTGGCGATGCACGCCAGCAGCGACCCGTCCTCACCGACGCGCACGAAGCTCAGCACGTTGCCCGCCGAGTCGTTCGCGTCGATCCACGAGAAACCCTCGGGCTTGTTGTCCTGGCTGTACATCGCCGGCGACTCGCGGTACACCGCGTTCAGGTCCGCGACCAGCCGCCGGATGCCCGAGTGGTACGGGTTGTCCAGCAGGTGCCAGTCCAGGGACCTCGACTCCGACCACTCGCCCTGCTGGCCGAACTCGCCGCCCATGAACAGCAGCTGCTTCCCGGGGTGCGCCCACATGAAGGCCAGCAGCGACCTCAAGCCTGCCGCCTTGTTCCAGTCGTCGCCGGGCATCCTGGACCACAGGGAACCCTTGCCGTGGACGACCTCGTCGTGCGACAGCGGCAGGACGAAGTTCTCGCTCCACGCGTACACCAGCGAGAACGTGATCTCGTTGTGGTGGTACGACCGGTGGACGGGTTCGCGGGACAGGTAGTGCAGCGTGTCGTGCATCCAGCCCATGTTCCACTTGAACCCGAAGCCCAAGCCGCCCAGGTGCGTCGGCCGGGTGACGCCGGGCCACGCGGTGGACTCCTCGGCGACCATCACCACGCCGGGGTGTCGCTTGTAGACGGTCGCGTTCAGCTCCTGCAGGAACCGGACGGCGTCGAGGTTCTCCCGGCCGCCGTACTGGTTGGGCAGCCACTGCCCTTCCTGCCTCGAATAGTCCAGGTACAGCATCGAGGCCACCGCGTCGACGCGCAGGCCGTCGATGTGGAACTCCTCGATCCAGTACAGGGCGTTGGCGACCAGGAAGTTCCGCACCTCGTTGCGCCCGAAGTCGAACACGAGCGTGCCCCAGTCGGGGTGCTCGCCGCGCCGCGGGTCCTCGTGTTCGTACAGCGCGGTGCCGTCGAACCTGGCCAGCGCCCACGAGTCCTTCGGGAAGTGCGCCGGCACCCAGTCCATGATCACGCCGATGCCGTGGCTGTGCAGGACGTCGACGAAGTACCGGAAGTCGTCCGGAGAGCCGAACCTCGACGTCGGCGCGTAGTACGACGTCACCTGGTAGCCCCACGACCCGCCGAACGGGTGCTCGGCGATGGGCATGAGCTCGACGTGCGTGAACCCGTTCTCCACGACGTACTCGGCCAGCTCGGACGCCAGCTCGCGGTACCCCAACCCGGGCTTCCACGACCCCAGGTGCACCTCGTACACGCTCATGGGCGCGTTGATCCAGGCCGTCGCGTCCCGCCGGGCGGTCCACTCGTCGTCGCCCCACTCGTAGGTCGAGCGGGTCACGACGGACGCGGTCTGCGGCGGGGTCTCGGTGGCGAACGCCATCGGGTCGGCCTTCTCGTGCCACACGCCGTCGCGGCCCAGGATCCGGTACTTGTACCGGGTGCCCGGCGGGATGCCGGGGATGAAGATCTCCCACACCCCGGACGACCCGAGCGAGCGCAACGGGTTCGCGCGCCCGTCCCAGCCGTCGAAGTCGCCGCACACCCGCACGCCGCGCGCGGTCGGGGCCCACACCGCGAACGACACGCCGGTCACGACACCCGACGCCGTCTCGTACGTCCGCACGTGCGCGCCCAGCACGTCCCACAGCCGCTCGTGCCGGCCCTCGCCGATCAGGTGCTGGTCGAGCTCGCCGACCGTGGGCAGCCACCGGTACGGGTCGTCGACCTCGACGGTCGCGCCGGGGTAGGCGACCTCCAGCCGGTAGTCGCCGGGGTGTTCGGGCAGCTCGCCCTCGAACAGGCCGTCGGCGACCCGGTCCAGGTCCCACGTCTTGTCCCCGGCCACCAGGGACACCGCCGTCGCCCCGGGCCGGAACGCCCGCGCCACCACCTCGCCGGAGGGCAGGTGGTGCACGCCGAGCACCGAGTGGGGGTCGTGGTGCGCCCCCGCGAGCAGCCGGTCGATGTCCTGCGGGTTCATCGCTTTACCTCTCCCGTTATCCGCGCGATCGACGACAGCGGCACCGTCAACCACTCCGGCCGGTTCGCGTACTCGTAAGCCACCTCGTACACCGCCTTGTCCAGCTCGAAGGCCCGCAGCAGGTAGCCCCGCTTGCGCGGGTCGCCCACCGATCCCGACGCGGCTTCCGCGTAGCCCTCGGTGAAGGCCGCGCGGTTGCGCCGCGACCACTCCAGCGCCCGGACCGCGAGCTGGTGGTCCTCCGGCTGCCCGACCAGCAGCTGGTGGGCCGCGTAGTCGAACGACCGCAGCATGCCCGCCACGTCCCGCAGGGGCGAGCGCAACGCCGTGCGCTCGGCGATCGGGGCACCGGGCTCGCCCTCGAAGTCGATCAGCAGCCACCCGTGGACGGTCCGCAGCACCTGGCCCAGGTGCAGGTCGCCGTGGATGTGCTGGATGGCGATCGCGCCGGGCGTGTCCCGGGCCGCCTCGAACGCCTCGCGCAGCGCCGGCACGTAGGGGCGCAGCTCGGGCACCGCCGAGACCACCGAGTCCAGCCGGGCGGTCATCGCGCGCACGGTCTTCTCGATGTCGTCGGCGTCGGCGTGCTGGGTGCCCAGCGCCCGCTCCAGGTCGGCGTGCACGGTCGCCACCGCCTGGCCCAGCCGCTGCGCCTCGCCCGCGAAGTCGCCGCCCACCTCGTCGGCGTGCAGGTCGCCCTCGGCCATCAGGTCCCGGACGCTGGTGGTGGCCATCGCCCAGCCGTCCACCGCGTCGGGCAGGAACTGCTGGAGCATCCCGACCGTGGTGACCTGGCCGTTCAGCCGGCCGGTGATCGACCCCAAGGGCCGGGCGATGTGCTCGCAGCCCACCCGGTGCAGGGCGCGTTGCAGCACCAGGTCCGGGTTCTCGCCCAGGGTGAGCTTGCGGAACAGCTTGAGGATGTACTGGCTGCCGAACACCAGCGACGTGTTGGACTGCTCGGCGGTGATCGGCCGGCCGCGCAGCCCCTTGTTCAGCTCGACGTCCGGCTCGTGCTCGAACACCAGCCCGTCCACGGTCGCCCCGTCGGCCACCAGGTCCAGCAGCCGTCCGGCCAGCTCCGGGTCGCCGGTCGCGTCGTGGTTGTCCACGGTGTCGCTGACCAGCAGCTGGTAGGGCTCGTGCCGGTCGGGCTGCTCGACCTCGACCACCAGGTGCACCAGCACCGGGTCGGCCTCGCTCAGCACGGTCGTCCGCAGTGGACGGACGCCGGTGATCTTCCGGTCCTTGCCGCCGAACCACCGCTGCGCGGGCAGCCACTCGGGCAGTTCGGCCACGACCTCGTCCACCAGGGTCGCCGGGTCGGTGCTCGTCCACGGGTTCATCTCGGTGCTCACCTCGCCTCCCCCTCGTCGCCCGCCTCGACCAGTTGGAACCAGTAGAAGCCGTGGCCCGGCAGGGTCAGCAGGTAGGGCAGCTCGCCCACGGTGGGGAAGCGCACCCCGCCGGTCAGCTCCACCGGCCGGGACCCGATGTGCTCGGACAGGTCCAGTTCCACCGGTTGGGGGAACCGGGACAGGTTGTTCACGCACACCACGATGTCCTCTTGCCCGTCCGGCCGGCACCACCGCCTGCGGTAAGCCAGCACGCTGGGGTTCGAGCCGCCCAGGTCGGTGAAGTCGCCCTCCGCGAACGCGTGGTGCTGCTTGCGCACCTCGATCATCCGCCGCGTCCAGTTCAGCAGGGAGGACTGGTTGTTCAGCTGCGCCTCCACGTTGAGGCCCTGGTAGCCGTACACGGGGTCCATGATCACCGGCAGGTAGATCCGCCCGGGGTCGCAGGAGGAAAAACCTGCGTTACGGTCCGGGGTCCACTGCATCGGCGTGCGCACCGCGTCCCGGTCGCCCAGCCAGATGTTGTCGCCCATGCCGATCTCGTCGCCGTAGTAGAGCACCGGGGACCCGGGCAGCGACAGCAGCATCGCGGTGAACAGCTCCTGCTGGTTGCGGTCGTTCTCCAGCAGCGGCGCCAGCCGCCGCCGGATGCCGATGTTCGCCTTCATCCGCGGGTCCTTCGCGTACTCCGCGTACATGTAGTCGCGCTCTTCGTCGGTGACCATTTCCAAGGTCAGCTCGTCGTGGTTGCGCAGGAAGATGCCCCACTGGCAGCCGTCCGGGATCTGCGGCGTCTGCGCCAGGATCTCCGAGATCGGGAACCGCGACTCGCGGCGCACCGCCATGAAGATGCGCGGCATGAGCGGGAAGTGGAACGCCATGTGGCACTCGTCGCCGCCGACCTCGGGATTGCCGAAGTACTCCACCACGTCCGAGGGCCACTGGTTGGCCTCCGCGAGCAGCACCCGGCCCGGGTACTCGTCGTCCACGACCTTGCGGCAGCGCTTGAGGAAGTCGTGGGTGCGCGGCAGGTTCTCGCAGTTGGTGCCCTCCTGCTCGAACAGGTAGGGCACGGCGTCCAGGCGGAACCCGTCGATGCCCAGGTCCAGCCAGAACCGCAGGGTGTCCAGCATCGCCTCCTGGACGTCCGGGTTCTCGTAGTTCAGGTCCGGCTGGTGGGAGAAGAACCGGTGCCAGAAGAACTGGCCGCGCACCGGGTCGTAGGTCCAGTTCGACGTCTCGGTGTCGACGAAGATGATCCGCGCGTCGGAGTACTTCGAGTCGTCGTCGCTCCACACGTAGTAGTCGCCGTACGGGCCGTCCGGGTCGGAGCGGGACTGCTGGAACCACGGGTGGGCGTCGGAGGTGTGGTTGAGCACCAGGTCGGTGATCACCCGGATGCCCCGCCGGTGGGCCTCGTCCAGCAGGTAGACGAAGTCCTCGACGGTGCCGAACTCGGGCAGCACCGAGCGGAAGTCGGAGATGTCGTAGCCGCCGTCGCGCAGCGGCGAGGCGTAGAACGGCGGCAGCCACAGGCAGTCCACGCCGAGCCACTCCAGGTAGTCCAGCCGGGACGCGAGCCCCCGCAGGTCCCCGGTGCCGTCGCCGTTCGAGTCCGTGAACGCGCGCACCAGCACCTCGTAGAACACCGCGCCCTTGAACCAGTCGCGCTCGCGCGGCACCAGCCGCGCGGAGCGGAAGTCCTCGGCCTGCGGTTCGACCAGCAGGCCGTCGGCGCCGATGGCCTCGCCGGTGTGCGGCACGCCTTCCAGTCCGGTCAGCGCGGCGTCGGGTCGGGGGTCTTCTGCCATGTGCTCCACCTCGTCCCACCTCGTCGGGGGTACGTTCGACCGTCCCCCAGGGTGCGGCCGCGGGGGACTCGAGTTTGCTCGGGCGTCGGTGCCCGGTTAGCTGCTGAACCTGCGCTGCACCGCCACGACGTGCGCCGATGCACGCCAGGGTTCGAGCCGGACGTAGTTGGCCTGGCCCCAGTCCCAGGTCTCCCCGGTGACCTCGTCGTGCGCGATCAGCCGTTCCGGCCAGTCGAAGCCGAGCGAGGGCAGGTCGAGCCAGACGGTGCCGTCCTGCGCGTTGTGCGGGTCGAGGTTGACCACCACGACCACCGTGTCGCCGCTGCCCGGGTCCTGCTTCGAGTAGGCGATGAGCGCGGGGTTGTCCACGTGGTGGAAGCGGAGTGTTCGCATCTGCTGCAACGCGGGGTGCGCCCGCCGGATCGTGTTGAGCTTGCGCAGCCACGGCTCCAGCGAACGGCCCTCGGCGACCGCCTTGGCGTAGTCGCGGGGCCGCAGCTGGTACTTCTCCGAGTTCAGGTACTCCTCGCTGCCCTCGCGCACCGCCTGGTGCTCGAACAGCTCGTAGCCCGAGTACACGCCCCACGTCGGCGACATCGTCGCGGCCAGCGCGGCGCGCAGCGCGAACATGCCCGGCCCGCCGTGCTGGAGGGACTCGTGCAGGATGTCCGGGGTGTTGACGAACAGGTTCGGCCGGGCCTCGTCCCAGTGCTGGACCAGGTCCACGCCGAACTCGGTCAGCTCCTCCTTGGTGGTGCGCCAGGTGAAGTACGTGTAGCTCTGGGTGAAGCCGAGCTTGGCCAGCCCGTACAGCCGGGCCGGGCGGGTGAACGCCTCGGACAGGAACAGCACGTCCGGGTGGGCGTCCTTGACCGTCCAGATCAGCCACTGCCAGAAGTCCGGCGGCTTGGTGTGCGGGTTGTCGACCCGGAAGATCCGCACCCCGTGGTCCACCCAGTGCAGGACGACCCGGAGCACCTCGTTGTAGAGGCCCTGGGGGTCGTTGTCGAAGTTGATCGGGTAGATGTCCTGGTACTTCTTCGGCGGGTTCTCGGCGTAGGCGATGGTCCCGTCGGGGCGGGTGGTGAACCACTCCGGGTGCTTGAGCACCCACGGGTGGTCCGGCGCGCACTGGAGGGCGAGGTCGAGGGCGACCTCCAGGCCCAGCTCGTTCGCGCGGGCCACGAAGGCGTCGAAGTCCTCGATGGTGCCCAGCTCGGGGTGGATGGCGTCGTGACCGCCCTCGTCGGCGCCGATCGCCCACGTCGAGCCCGGGTCGTCCTCGGTGGCGTGGAGGCTGTTGTTGGGGCCCTTGCGGTTGACCCGGCCGATCGGGTGGATCGGCGGCAGGTAGGCCACGTCGAAGCCCATCGCGGCGATGCGGTCGAGCTCCTTGGTCGCCGTGGCGAACGTGCCGTGCACCGGGACGCCGGACTCGTCGACCCCGCCGGTGGAGCGGGGGAAGAACTCGTACCACGAGCCGAAGGCGGCGCGCTTGCGGTCGACCCAGACCTTCTGCGGCTTGCCCTTGGTGATCAGCTCGCGGACCGGGTGCTCGTGCATGACCCGCCGGACGTCCTGGGCGAGGGCGGGCGCGACCCGTTCGGGCAGCGGCCGGTCCTCGTCGCGCAGGGCGGCGGCGGCGTTGAGCAGCAGCGGCTTGTCCTTGCGGCGGTCGGGACGGCGGGCCACGCGGTCCAGCAGGCGCGCGCCGTTCTCCAGGTCGTTCTCCAGCTCGCCGGCGCCCTGGCCGGCGGCGATCTTGACCTCGACGGCGTGCAGCCAGGTGGACCACGGGTCCGACCAGGCGTCGACGCGGAAGGTCCACGAACCCTCGGCGTCCGGGACGATCGTGGCGACCCACCGGTCCAGACCGACGCCCAGCGGCGCCATGCGTGTCTGTCTGGCGACCCGGTCACCCGGCCCACGCCACGTCACCGTGGCGGCGACGGCGTCGTGGCCCTCGCGCCACACCGTCGCCTCGACCGGGACGTGCTCGCCGACCACGGCCTTGGCCGGGTACCGGCCACCGCTCACGGTCGGGGTCACGTCGTCGATACCGAGTCGTCCGCTCATCGGCAGCGCCCCTCTCACCTGGTGTGACGCTTGCACGGTCAAGTTTGCCCGGCGCGGTCGCACGCGTTCTCACCGGGGACTCCCACCTGCAGTTCCTACCCCGTCTGGTTGGATCGCACACTTGGGGACTTGATCGATTCCCGCGATGAGGACACCCGTCCCACTCACCGGAACGACGGTCACACGGTCGGGCGAGTGAACGTGAACGCCGGCTGCACTTGACTTCCCAGGTGCTCACGAACCTCGGCTGGTCCGCCGCTCTGATCACGCCCGTTGTCGCGGGCCTGCTGTTCGTGCCGCGTGCGCTGTGGCGGCGGTGGCGTGACCGGATTGTCGAACGGCTGGATTCCGGACTCCGCCGTCGGGTGAGCCGTTTCGGTCGTCATTACCGCCGGTACATGTTGACCTCGTTCAGGTACGCCGACCTCAAAGGACTGTTCCTCGTCGGCCCCCACACGCCGAGGTTCGACGAGGTCTACGTGGACGTGGGCCTGGCCGCCCAGACCCCGCACAACGCCCAGACCTCGCTGCTGGCCCGATTACCCGCCGGCGACCGGCACGCTCTCACGGACCTCCTGGGTCATCCGGAACCGGTCGTGCTCGCCGTGATCGGCGTGCCCGGCAGCGGCAAGACCACGCTGCTGCGGCACGTCGCCCTGGCCGTCGCCGGTCCGCGCCGTTCCCGCCGCCGCATCCCGGTCCTGCTGTACCTGCGCGACCACGTGACCGCGATCGTCGCCGACGCGGCCCTGCCGGACCTGGTCCGCGCCCAACTCGTGCGGTTCCCGACGCCGGAGCCGCCGGGGTGGTTCGAGCAGCGGCTGCGCGCCGGCGACTGCGTCGTGCTGCTGGACGGCCTGGACGAAGTGGCCTCCCCCGAGGACCGCCGGCGGGTCTCGGCGTGGGTCGAACGCCAGGTCCGCCAGTACCCGCGCAACGACTTCGTCCTGACTTCGCGTCCCCAGGGTTACCGGACGGCTCCCGTGTCCGGGGCGACCGTGCTGCAGGTGCGGGACTTCACCGACGAGCAGGTGAACCGGTTCGTGCGGGGTTGGTACGCGGCGATGGAGCGCTTGAGCACCGGCGATGTCGGGGAGGCCGTGCGGCTGCGGGCGGAGAAGGCGGCCGACGAGCTGCTGGACAAGCTGCACGCCACCCCAACTCTTGATGATTTGTCGGCGAACCCTTTGCTGCTGACGATGGTCGCCAACGTGCACCGGTTCGGCAGCAAGCTGCCTGATAGCCGGGCGGAGTTGTACCGGGAGATCTGCGAGGTCGTGCTGTGGCGGCGGCACGAGGCCAAGGACCTGCCGGTCCGGCTCGACGGCCACCGCAAGGAGGTCGTCTTGCAGACTTTGGCCCACACGATGATGACCCGCCGGGTGCGGGACTTGGCGCGGTCTGAGGTGCTCGACGTCTTCCGGCCGGTGCTGCGGCGGATGTCCACCTCGATGACGGAAGAGTTGCTGCTGGAGGACGTGAGTTCGAACGGGTTGCTGGTGGAGCGGGAAAGCGGCGAATTTTCTTTCGCGCACCAGACCTTCCAGGAGTACTTGGCGGCAGTGCACGTCCGGCAGGCGGGTGATTTGTTGTCGTTGGCGGCTGTGGTGGACGACGACTGGTGGCGGGAGACGACCGTGCTGGCCGTCGCTCGGACGTTCGCCGATCCGGTCGTGCACGCGTGCCTGGAGTCGGGGACGGTGGCGGCGTTGTCGCTGGCGTTCGAGTGCGCGGAGGTGTGCTCGGAGCTGTCTCCGGAGCTGAGGGGTCGGCTGGACGCTTTCGTGGACAGCGACGACCCCGAGCGCCGGCGGCTGGTGGCGGGCATCGCGCTGACCAGGTTCATGCGGGAGCGAGTGGTCCTGGGGGACGGGGTGGCGGTGTGCAGCCGGCCGGTGCCGAACTCCCTGTACCGCCTCTACCTGCTCGACAACGACCGCCCAGTGCCTCCCGGACTGGACCCGGAGGCCCCGGCGCGAGGCGTGTGGGCGACCGAAGCCCGGGACTTCACGCGATGGGCCACCGAGGTGGTGGGCGGCTCAACCCGCTACCGCCTGCCCACGCGGACCGAGGTGGATCACCCGGCCGCGCGCCGGGTGATCGGCAAGACAGGCCACCGGTACTGGTTGGAAGGGGGTGATCGAGTGGCATACATCTACCGCAAGTTCTCCGGGGCGATGGTGCGGGAGTACCTGCGCGCTGACCTCGAAGTCGCCGACTGCACGGGCCTGCTCACCCTGCTGCACCTGGAGGCGGTCACCTCTTCCTACCTCGCGGACCTGCACCGCCGGTCGCTCGACCCGCCGCCACCGATGCCGGAGCGGTTGAGCCGGGACTTCGCACTGTTCTCCATCCCCGTCGGCCTCACCGGCGTGGACACCGAACTCGTCGAACTGAGCCTGGCCCCGACCTGGGCCGAGGCCATCCGATCGGCGGAGTGGCTCCAAGCCGCCGTGGTTGCGGCGCGGCTGAGGCTGGTCCGGCTCCACGTGGACGTGCCGGTGGTGGAGGTCCTCGGGCTGGCCCGCCAACTGACCAGCACCGAGCGCTTCCCGCTGCACCCCGGCGATCGTGCGCCGTTCGAGGAGTCGCCGGTCGGCCAAGCGCTCGCGATGTCGATCGAGAGGGGCACCGAGTTCGCCGATGCGTTGGTCGGCATCCCCACCCACCTGGAACTGGTGCCCGAGAAGCTGGCGGCGGATGCGCGCGCGACACCGCTCAAGGCGATCGCGTGGGACATCGGTCTGCCCGACAGGCTGCGCGCGATCGCGGAACCGGTTTTCGCCGGGCGGCGGACGGTTACCCCCGAACTGGCCACCGCCATCCGGGTGGGTGCGGCGCTCCTCGCCGTCGACCTCCACGGGTCCGACGACGCCCTGCGGTACTGGCGGATGGCGGCCGGGGCAACGCTGCTCCAGCGGCGGGCTGCCGGAGACGAACCGGCCGACGAGACGATCGTCCTGGCCGTCGATCGGCGGACCGGGTGAGGGTTGCCCGGCCGCGTGCCAACTGTGTACGAAAGAACACGCGCGGAGCGATCTGTGCTGGTAGAGCTGGATCGGTACCTGCATCGGTTCGGGTGACCGTTGCTCCGCACCGCTGGATGGGGGATAAGGTCCGACGCCATGCGAGCACTCCGCCGGTTCACCGTCCGAGCCAGCCTGCCAGAGCCGCTGTCCGCACTGGGCACGCTCGCCCTGAACCTGCGCTGGACCTGGCACCAGCCGACACAGGACCTGTTCGCCTCGGTCGACCCCGACCTGTGGTCGGCGAGCGCGGACCCGCTGCGGCTGCTGTCCACGGTCGACCCGGAGCGGTTGGAGGGGCTGGCGCGGGACGAGCAGTTCCTCGCGCGCACCCGGGCGCTGGCCGACGACCTGCACCGCTACCTCACCGGGCCCCGGTGGTTCCAGCGGCGGCAGGACGAGGTGCAGCAGCGGCGTGAGCACGGCAACTACGAGCTGAGCCCGCTGCCCTCGGCGATCGCCTACTTCTCGATGGAGTTCGGCGTCACCGAGGCCCTGCCCAACTACTCGGGCGGCCTCGGCGTGCTCGCCGGCGACCACCTCAAGGCGGCCTCGGACCTGGGCGTCCCGCTGATCGCGGTCGGCCTGCTCTACCGGTCCGGCTACTTCCGGCAGGCCCTGTCCCTGGACGGCTGGCAGATCGAGCACTACCCGGTGCTCGACCCGCGCGGCCTGCCGCTGGAGCTGCTCACCGAGCCGTCCGGCGCGCCGATCCTGGTGCACGTGGCCATGCCCGGCGACCGGGTGCTGCGCGCGAAGATCTGGAAGGCCCAGGTGGGCCGCATCCCGCTGCTCCTGCTCGACTCCGACGTCGAGGAGAACGACGAGGACCTGCGGGGCGTCACCGACCGCCTCTACGGCGGCGACCAGGACCACCGCATCCGCCAGGAGATCCTGGCGGGCATCGGCGGTGTGCGCGCGGTGCGGACGTTCTGCGAGCTGACCGGGCACCAGAGCCCCGAGGTGTTCCACACCAACGAGGGCCACGCCGGGTTCCTCGGCCTGGAGCGCATCCGCGAGCTGGTCACCGGCGAGGGCTTGGACTTCGACCAGGCGCTGGCGGCCGTGCGCGCGGGCACCGTGTTCACCACGCACACCCCGGTCCCGGCGGGCATCGACCGGTTCCCGGTGGACCTCGTGCAGCACTACTTCGGTGCCGAGACGCTCCTGCCGGGCGTGAACACCCAGCGCATCCTCGCCCTCGGCGCGGAGGAGAACCCCGGCCTGTTCAACATGGCCCACATGGGCCTGCGGCTCGCCCAGCGCGCCAACGGCGTGTCCAAGCTGCACGGCAAGGTCAGCCGGGACATGTTCCGCGGCCTGTGGCCGGGCTTCGACGTCACCGAGGTGCCCATCGGGTCGGTCACCAACGGCGTCCACGGGCCGACGTGGGCGGCCACCGAGATGAGCCGCCTGCTCGGCGAGTCCGACGACACCGGCGTTGGCCTGCGCGGCTTCGAGCCGGTCACCGACCAGCGGCTGTGGGAGCTGCGCAACGACCTGCGCGGCAAGCTGGTGGACGAGGTGCGCCGGCGGACCCGCGCGTCGTGGTTGCAGCGCGGCGCGTCGGCGCTGGAGCTGGGCTGGACGGACTCGGTGTTCGACCCGGACGTCCTGACCGTCGGCTTCGCCCGCCGCGTCCCCACCTACAAGCGGCTGACGCTGATGCTGCGCGACCCGGAGCGGCTGCGTGCGTTGCTGCTGCACCCCGAGCGGCCGGTGCAGCTGGTCGTGGCGGGCAAGTCCCACCCGGCCGACGACGGCGGCAAGGCGCTGATCCAGCAGATCGTCCGGTTCGCCGACGACGCCGGCGTGCGGCACCGGATCGTGTTCCTGCCCGACTACGACATGTCGATGGCCCGCTACCTGTACTGGGGCTGCGACGTGTGGCTGAACAACCCGATGCGCCCGCTGGAGGCGTGCGGCACGTCCGGCATGAAGTCCGCGCTCAACGGCGGCCTGAACCTGTCGATCCGGGACGGCTGGTGGGACGAGCTGTACGACGGCAGCAACGGCTGGGCCATCCCGACCGCGGACGGTGTCACCGACCCGACCCGCCGCGACGACCTGGAGGCCGCCGCCCTGTACGACCTGCTGGGCAACCAGGTCGCGCCGCTGTTCTACGACCGCGGCGAGAACGGCGTGCCCACGCGGTGGCTGTCGATGGTCCGGCACACGCTGGCGTCGCTCGGCCCGGCCGTGCAGGCGTCGCGGATGGTCCGGGAGTACGTGGAGAACCTGTACGCGCCCGCCGCGTCGTCCGCCGCGTCCGTGGTGGGCGAGGGGTACCGGGGCGCGAAGGAGCTGGCCGCCTACCGGCAGCGGCTGCGCGCGTCGTGGACGCGGGTGCGGGTGCTGGACTCGGACATGACGCTGAACGGGTCGGCCGCGCCGCTGCTCGGGACGCCGGTCGGGGTGCGGGCGCGGATCGAGCTGGCCGGGCTGGAGCCGTCCGAGGTGGACGTGCAGGTCGTGCTGGGCAAGGTCGGCGACTCCGACGAGCTGTACGACGTGGTCACGCACACCATGCACTACTCGGGCAACGGCAACTACGACATCGAGGTGCCGCTCCCGCACGCCGGCGCGGTCGGCTACACGGTCCGCGTGCTGCCGCGGCACGACCTCCTCGCGTCACCGGCTGAGCTGGGCCGGGTCGTCCTCGCCGGCTGATCACCTGGTCGGATGACCGCCGGCGGTGACCGGCGGTCATCCGATCCGTCTTCGTTTTCCTCCTTCCGTGGCGGCGTTGTGCCTTCCGGTGAACTCGTCCGAGCGCGCCGGCCGGGACGACGTGAACGGGCTTACGCTTTTTTCGCGTGGAATAGGCCCGGTTCGCCGGTGCCTGGCTCTCCCAGGTCCCCCGGTGCAGCGCAGATCCCGTGAAGCAGCGCAGAACCCGCGATGCGGAACCCGTGAGAGGAAGCGTGGGCCCGGTGAAGAAATTCGCGTCAACCGCCTCGTTGCTCGTCGTCCTCGTCGCCGCGACGGTCGTCCCCGCCGCGTCGGCCGAACCCCCGCCCGCGCCGACCCCGCCCGTCGCGTGCGCCGGTCTGGTGCAGCAGTTGTCCGACACCCTCAAGACGGTCATCGCCAAACTGACCGGCGTGCCTCCCGCGCCCAGCGCCACCGCCGCGCCGTTGGGCGAGGTGCTGGGCTTGCTGGGTGCTTTGCAGGGCGCCAAGTGCCTGCCGACACCGGCCGTGGGTGCGGCCGGCGCGGTCCCGGTGGCGCACCAGGCGTCCGAGCAGTGCCTGTCCAACAGCCTGGGGGTGCTCGCGGCGACGTTCGGCGTGCTCAGCGCGGTCGTGCCGGGCGCACCGGCGGTGGCGGACGTGCCGGCGCTGCTCAAGCAGCTGTCGGCGCTGTTGAAGAACCTGGGCGACGCGTTGAAGACGTGCGGCCTGCCCGAACCGTCCGGTGGTCTGCCCACGGTGCCGGCGTAGTCCGCCGGGTTCGGTGGTCCGGGGCGGTGCCCTCCGCCGGCACCCGCCCCCGGACCACGTCACGTCCCGTGGTCATCCCGCAAGATCGTCACCCATCCGTCTCCGCGTTCCGGCGGCCACACCCACCACCGGCAGCCCATTCCGCCCGCAATAGGTGGGCGAAACGTTTGCGCACCACTCCTCCGGGCGATAGTTCACCCCACAACCGCCATTGGTGAGTAATGTCGTGTGAACCGGTCGCCAAGCTTCAGACCGGGGCGCGGGGGCCGGGGACACGCGCCGTCCCCGGCCCACTCCCCATTTCCTTTTCCAGCGCCAGCCACAGAATTGTCGTACCCCGGTGGGAGAATGGATACCGGGGGCCGGCGGCCGGCCCCCGGCCGGCTGGCGCGGCCCCCGGCCGGCTGGCGCGGGGCGCGGGCGGCTGGCGCGGGGCGCGGGCGGCTGGCGCGGGGCGCGGGGCGCGGGCGTGGCTGGCGTGGGCGTGGCGGGCTTGGCACATGACCGCGGCTCGGGCATGGCCGGTTTGGCGCATGGCCGGCTTGCGGCATGGTCGGCGAGGCTCTGCGATGCGGCTGCGGTCAAGGCGATGCGGTTGCGGTCAAGCGGCTGGGTGTGGGGCGGGCGCAGGTCGGGCGGCGGTGCCCGGCGGCGGGTGAGCCGAGGGCGCGTGGGCTGCGGCAGCTGAGGAGTGGATGGTGGCGGCGCTGCTCGCGGTGGGTCCGGAGGTGCGGACGGGTCAGGAGATGTCGAGGCGGGCGCTCACCTCGGCCACGCGGGGCATCCAGCCGGCCAGTTCGCGGGCTTCCTCCAAGGTCCGGCGCGCCGCCGCGTTGTCGCCGCCGGCCATCTGCGCGCGGGCCAGGGTGGCGAGCGCGTCGGCGCGGTTCAGCGTCGTCTCGGCGGTCTGCCGCGCCTGCCCGGCCAGCGCGATCGCCCGCGGCACGTCGTCCTCCAGCAGTGCGAGCTGCGCCAACGTCCCAGTCGCCCGGTACCGCGGGTACCCGAGCTGCACCGCACCCTCGGACGCCCGCTTCGCCGCACCCAACCCGACCTCCAGCGGCAGCTGCCCGGCTTCCATCGCGTTCGCCGTCGAACTGGCCATCTGTGCCATCACGAACGCCATGTCCCGCTGGTCCAGGTCCGTCCGGCCGACCAGGTTGCTCACCATGTGCAGCGCCTCGGCGTACCGGGTGCGCATCGTCAGCACGGACACCTTCGTCCCGATCGCGGACAGCAACGTCGGGTGCGCCGCCATCAGCCGCTCCGCCACCTCCTCGGCGCGGTCGAGGTCACCGGCCTCCAGGGCGTCGGACGCGGCGGTCACCAGGGGCGCGGCCTCGAGCTCGGCCACCACCCGGCCCTTCAGGCGCGGCAGCGTGAACAGGAACCAGCCGGCGGACGTGTTGCCCGCGCTCCGGCGTGGCACGAGGGCGTTGACCACCACGGCGGTCCCGGCGACCGCGAGGCCGCGGGCGAACGGCCCGTCGAGGAACACCCAGCACGCGGCGACCGACGACGCCGTCAGCAGCACCGAGGTGCACGACGTCGACCAGATCCGCCGCCGCACGGGCGCGCGACCGGCGGTGATGCCCACGGACATCAGCACCGGGACGTTGCGCAACACGATCCGCAGCCCCGGCCGGTTCCACGTCCGGACCTCGCCGCCGACCCCGATCACCACCGCCGTCACCCGCGTGCGCCACACGAGCGCCCCGAGCAGCAACCCGATCTGCAGCAACGCCATCGCGGCGAGCGCACCGCACGCGGCACCCGCCAGGCCGGCCGGGGCGGAGCGGTAGTCCCAGACCACCAGGACGAGGACGACGACCGCCGTCAGCACCTTCCACACAAGCCTGAAGACGCTACCGCCCGCCCGGCGGTTCCCTCAGGTGACGGCCTCGCTGGCACCTTCCCGCACCGGCAGCCCGGCGGCGGCGTACGCGCGGAACCCGCCGACGAGGTCGGTCGCGTTGGGCAGTCCGACGCGCTGGAGGTCGCGTGCGGCGAGGCTGGAGGCGTAGCCCTCGTTGCACAGCACGACGACGGTCGTGTCGGCGTCGAACCCGGGGATGCGGTGGTCGCCGTGCGGGTCGAGCCGCCACTCCAACACGATCCGCTCGACCGGCACCGAGCCGGGGATCTCCCCTTCGGCGGCCCGGTTGTGACGGGGGCGGATGTCGACGACGAGCGCGTTGGTCAGGTTCGGCAGTTCCTCGGGCGTGACCCGGCGCAGGCTCCGCCGGGCTTCTTCGAGCAGTGCTTCGGCGCTCACGGCCCCTCCTGGTCGGCGAGTTCCCGCAGGCGTTCCAACGGTAGGCGGTGCGCGGGCAGTGGCGGGATCTCGGGTGGGATGTCGAGCAGGCTCGGGTACTCGCGGGTCGGCACGAGCGGCGGCGAGTAGGCGTGCACGCTGGCCGCCCCGACCGTGCTGCGGTTGACGACCTGGTGCGCACGACCCGCGCCGAACCCGATGGCGTCCCCGACCTCGCGCGTGGCTTCCCGGACGGGGCCGCCGGGGTAGCGGTAGTCCTCGTGGAGACGTCCGGTGAGGACGGTGAAGGACCCGGCGGCGCCACCGTGGTCGTGGGGCTCGGTGCCTTGGCCGGGGAGCCAGGAGAGCAGCCAGAGTTCGACGCCCTCGGTGAGGCCGAGGCGGGCCCACCAGCGCTGGTCGGGGTGGTACTCGAGGACGGACAGCAGTGGCGTGGTCAGTTCGCTCGCGACGACGGAGGTCAGCTCGCGCAGTTCACGCGGGGTCCAGAGCGCGCGGTCGGGGTGGATGAGGTCGCGCAGGAGGGGCACGTCGAGAGCCGGGTGCAGGTCGGCACGTGCGAGTGCGGAAGTCACGGTGTGGTCGCTCCTGATGGCTACGGTCGGGCACGGGTAGCGATTTCGGCGATCACGACGCGACGTGGCGGAGCGGGCTTCAACCCACTTCGGTGTGCGGAACGACGAACCGACCACCACGCCGCGTCCGGCTACACCCGCACGACGCCACCAGCAGGAGGTCGATCGTGCGGTCACACCAGGTGAGCAACAACGGGCGGGCCACGCGCGCATCGTGCCACGAGCCCAGGCCCCACCGCACCCGCTCCCACCAGCCAGGATTGCCTCGGACCCCGACGCACCCACCCCTCGCACCACGCCCCCCCGCCCACCACACCCGATCACCACCCGCGACCGCTCCGGCATCCGTGACCGCTCGGCACCGCGATCGCTCCCGCACACGCGATCGCGCCCCGGACCTGCGCCCGCGATGGCTTCGGAGCTGCGGCCGCATCCGGATTTGGGATGTCGGCGGGATTTGCGCGGATCGGGCGGCGCTTGATGCGGGCGGCGCTTGATGCGGGCGGCGCGGACGCGGGCGGCGCGGCGGGGATGGCGCGGCGGGGATGGCGCGGGCGGGACGGCGCAGCGGGGATGGCGCGGGCGGGCCGCACGGGGCCGGGCGCGGAGGGGGCGGCTGGGGCGGCGCGAGGCGGCGGCGCGGATGGGCCGGGGCGCACGACGGTGGGCGGGCGGGCCGGCGACGGCGGCGGGGCGGGCGACGACGGCGGCGGGGCGGGGCGGGTGGCGACCGGGGCGGGAGTTGGTGGCTGGGAGGGGCGGGGGTGTGGGGAGCGGCTTGGGGGTGCGAGGGGGAGGGGAGTGGGGACGGGGCCGGCTTCCCGCGTTCCTCATTCTTCGGGACGTGTGAGGCCGGAGTTGGTCGCGGATTCTGTATGTCGCTCGATCGGGTGGTTCCCGCAAGGGCTGGTCAGGGACGAGTCGGAGGGGTGGGTTCGGGGACTCGGAGGAGGAGTAGGGAGCGGGGGTGGAGGGTTAGGTGGGTGGTGGGGGGTTTGGGGGTTGGGGTGGTGGGGGTGCCGTCTGGGGTTGTGGTGTCCAGGGCCGGGATGTAGGTGGTGCCGTATTCGGGGCCCGGGAGGGTTACCTCCTGGGGGTTCGGGGACGCGTTCAGGAGCAGGAGCCAGGAGTCGTCGGAGACCAGTTCGCCCTCGCGGGTTCGGGAGAGGGACGTTGAGCCGTCGATCCACATGCCCAGGAAGCGGCGGCTGTCGTCGAACCAGTCCGTTTCCGCCATCTCCTCGCCGTCGGCGCGGAACCACACCAGGTCGGGCGCGCCGGACGGGGTTGTTCGGCCGTCGAAGAACTCCGGCTGGCGGAGGGCCGGGCTGTCCGCCCTGAGAGCGATCACGCGGCGGGTGAAGGCGAGCATCGACTCCGCATCTGCGGTGAGTTTCCACTCGACCCACGACGTCTCGTCGTCCAGGCAGTAGGCGTTGTTGTTGCCGCCCTGTGTTCGCCACAGCTCGTCTCCGGCGGTGAGCATGGGGGTGCCGGTCGAGAAGAGGAGAGTGGCCAGGAGGTTGCGGGCCTGGCGGGCGCGTAGGGAGAGGATGGCCGGGTCGGTGGTTTCGCCCTCCGCACCGCAGTTCCAGGAACGGTTGTCGTTGGTGCCGTCGCGGTTGTCCTCGCCGTTGGCCTCGTTGTGCTTTTCGTTGTACGACACCAAGTCCCGCAGGGTGAAGCCGTCGTGCGCGGTGATGAAGTTGATGGACTGCCACGGGCGGCGCAGGTCGTCGGCGTACAGGTCCGACGAGCCCGACAGGCGGTAGGCCAGGTCGCGGACGCCGGTGTGGCCGCGCCAGAAGTCCCGGACGGTGTCGCGGTAGCGGCCGTTCCACTCCGCCCACTGCACGCCGAAGTCGCCCACTCGGTAACCGTCGCCGGTCGCGTCCCACGGTTCGGCGATCAGCTTGCAGCGGGACAGGACGGGGTCGGTGGTGATGGCGGTGAGCATGGCCGAGGCGCGGTCGAAGCGGCCGCCGTGGGGGCGGCCCAACGTCGAAGCCAGGTCGAAGCGGAAGCCGTCCACGCCCAGTTCGGTGGTCCAGTAGCGCAGGCTGTCCGTGACCAGGCGGACTACCTGGGGGGAGCCCGCTTCCAGGGTGTTGCCGCAGCCGGTGATGTCGAGGGTGCTGCCGCCGCCCTCGATGTGGAGGTAGTAGCCGGGGGCGTCGAAACCGCGGTAGGACAGGGTGGGACCCTCCGGGCCGCCCTCGCACGTGTGGTTGAAGACGACGTCGATCAGCACCTCGATGCCCACCGCGTGCAGGGCGGCGACCATCGTGCGGAACTCCTCGATCTCGCGCCCCGGCTCGCTGGCGTACCCGGGGTGCGGGGCGAAGTAGCTCAGCGGCGAGTAGCCCCAGTAGTTGTGCCGGCCGTCGCGGATCAGGGCCGGCTCGTCGACGAACGCGTGCACCGGGAGCAGCTCGACCGTGGTGACGCCCAGCCGGACCAGGTGCTCGACCACCGCCGGGTGTGCGAGCCCCAGGTAGGTGCCGCGCAGGTGCGGCGGCACGGCCGGGTGCCGCTTGGTGAACCCCCGCACGTGCAGCTCGTAGACCACCGCCTCCTCGAACGGCACCTCCGGCTTCACGCCCGTGTCCGGCCCGCCCGGCGAGGTGACCACCGACAGCGGCACGCTGCCCAGCGAGTCGACCGACGACGGCGGCCCGTGCATCGGGTCCACCGCGTAGCCGAGGGCGGCCTGGAGATCCGTGAACGCGCCTGTGATCCGCCTCGCGTACGGGTCGACCAGCAGCTTGGCCGGGTTGCACCGCAGCCCCCGCGCCGGGTCGTACGGGCCGTGGACCCGGTAGCCGTAGCGCTGACCCGGTGTGACACCCGCCACGAGGCCGTGCCACACGCCGAACGTGCGCTCGGTGAGCTGCACCCGCTGCTCACCGCCGTCCTCGCTGATCAGGCACACCTCGACGGCGTCGGCGGGCGGCGCGGACACCGCGAACCGCACACCACCGGCTTCGGGGTGCGCGCCCAGCGGGAAGGGCCGGCCTGCGAGCAGGGACGTGTCGAGTGCCATGCCCCGATCTTCCCAGGGACCACCGACAAAGTGGGGATGGCTGGCCCTGCCGCCTTCGTGCGTCGGGCGGTGCACAAGAATGTCGGGAGCTGGGCATCGACGGGGCGAGGGTAGCGTGGAAAACGAAGATCTGGTCATCCACATGCAGGGTGTTTCGGTTCGACGGGGCAAGACCACGCTGGTCGGGGACGTCGACTGGAGCGTGGAGCTGGACGAGCGCTGGGTGGTGCTCGGCCCCAACGGCGCGGGCAAGACGACGTTGCTTCGGCTCGCCGCAGCCGAGCTGCACCCCACCAAGGGCAAGGTCCACCTGCTGGGCGAGCGCATCGGCCGGACCGACGTGTTCGAGCTGCGCCCCCGCATCGGGTTGTCCTCGGCGGCGCTCAACGGGCGCATCCCGGCCGAGGAGAAGGTGTCCGACCTGGTCGTCAGCGCCGGGTACGCGGTGCTGGGCCGGTGGCGCGAGGAGTACGACCAGCTGGACACGGGCCGCGCCAAGGAGCTGCTGGCCCAGTTCGGCATCGAGCACCTGGCGGACCGCACCTTCGGCACCCTGTCCGAGGGCGAGCGCAAGCGCACGCTGATCGCGCGGGCACTGATGACCGACCCGGAGATGCTGCTGCTCGACGAGCCGGCGGCGGGCCTGGACCTGGGTGGCCGCGAGGATCTCGTGGCACGGCTGTCGGAGCTGGCCATGGACCCGGACGCGCCGGCGACGGTGCTGGTCACGCACCACGTCGAGGAGATCCCGCCGGGCTTCACGCACGTGCTGCTGCTGCGCGAGGGCGCGATCGTGGCGCAGGGCCTGCTGGACGAGGTGCTGACCGAGGAGAACCTGTCCAAGACGTTCGACCAGCCGCTGGAGCTGCAGAAGGCGGGCGACCGGTACTTCGCGCGCCGCAAAGCTACCCAGGGGTAACCTCCCATTGGCCCATCGACGCGACGCGGCGTCGGCAGACGACACGGAGGGTGTTTCGTGGCGGAGTTCGTGAACCTCGAGGTCGAGGACGGGATCGGCACCATCCGGCTGAACCGGCCGCCGATGAACGCGCTGAACCGGCAGGTCCAGGAGGAGATCCGGGCCGCCGCGCAGGAGGCCGCCCAGCGGGCGGACGTCTACTCGGTGATCGTCTACGGCGGCCCCAAGGTGTTCGCGGCCGGCGCGGACATCAAGGAGATGGCCGACCAGTCCTACGTCGACATGCAGGCCAAGGTCAGCGCCTTCCAGTCGTCGCTGCGCGCGGTCGAGGAGATCCCCAAGCCGACCGTGGCGGCGATCACCGGGTACGCCCTGGGCGGCGGGTTCGAGCTGGCCCTGTGCGCCGACCGCCGCATCGCGGGCGACAACGCCAAGGTGGGCCAGCCGGAGATCCTGCTCGGCGTCATCCCGGGCATGGGCGGCACGCAGCGGCTGCCGCGCCTGATCGGGCCGTCCAAGGCCAAGGACCTGATCTACACCGGCCGGTTCGTGGGCGCGGAGGAAGCGCTGCGGATCGGCATGGTGGACGAGGTCGTCGCGCCCGACGACGTGTACGAGGCCGCCAAGCGGTGGGCCGGCCAATTCGTCAACGGCCCCGTGGTCGCCTACGCCGCCGCCAAGGCCGCGATCGACGGCGGCCTGGACACCGACCTGGGCAACGGCCTGAAGCTGGAGTCCCAGCTGTTCGCCGCGATGTTCGCGACCGAGGACCAGAAGACCGGCATGGCGTCGTTCATCGAGAACGGCCCGGGGAAGGCGAAGTTCAGTGGCCGTTGATCCCAAGCCGAACCCGCACGCCACCGCCGAAGAGGTCCAGGCGGCGTACAAGGACCCCAAGCTCGCCAACGTGCTCTACCACGACTGGGAAGCCGGCACGTACGACGAGAAGTGGTCGATCTCCTACGACGAGCGCTGCATCACCTACGCCACGGACCGCTTCCGGGCCGTCGCGGGCGACACCGGCCCCTACGCGCACGCCCTGGAACTGGGCTGCGGCACCGGGTTCTTCCTGCTCAACCTCATGCAGGGCGGTGTCATCGAGAAGGGTTCGGTGACCGACCTGTCGCCGGGCATGGTCGAGGTGGCGTTGCGCAACGCCAAGAACCTCGACCTGGACGTGGACGGCCGGGTCGCCGACGCCGAGCGCATCCCGTACGACGACAACACCTTCGACCTGGTCGTGGGTCACGCCGTGCTGCACCACATCCCGGACGTCGGCGCGGCCATGCGCGAGGTGCTGCGCGTGCTCAAGCCGGGCGGCAAGTTCGTGTTCGCGGGCGACCCGACCAACATCGGCAACTTCTACGCCCGCAAGCTCGGCCAGCTCACCTGGTGGCTGACCACCAACGTCACCAAGCTGGGCCCGCTCAACGACTGGCGGCGCCCGCAGGAGGAGCTGGACGAGTCCTCCCGCGCGGCGGCCCTGGAAGCCGTCGTCGACCTGCACACGTTCGACCCGTCCGACCTGGAGCGCACGGCTCGCGGCGCGGGCGCGGTGCACGTCAAGGCGGTCACCGAGGAGCTGTCGGCGGCGTTGTTCGGCTGGCCGGTGCGCACGTTCGAGGCGGCCGTGCCGCGCGAGAAGCTCGGGTTCGGGTGGGCGATGTTCGCCTACCGCACCTGGCAGCGGCTGTCGTGGGTGGACGAGAAGGTGCTGGCCAAGGTCCTGCCGCGGGAGGTCTTCTACAACGTCTCGGTGACGGGCCGCAAGCCGGTCGCCTGACGTGGGCTACGCGTTCAGCCTCGACGACGTGGCGTACCTGCGTTCCGACGCCGGGTGCGCCGCGTTGTCGGCGTTGGCGGACCTGCCGCTGACGCCTGCGTCGCGGCTGGACGACGTGAAGCGCGCGCGGCAGGTGTCCCCGGACCAGACGGGCGCGGTGCTGGAAACCGTGCTGCTGCGCCGCAAAGCGGTGTCCAAGGTGGACTTCGCCGAGGGCTTGTTCACCGACGACGCCCTCCAGCAGGCCACCCCGCGCGAGGTCGCCCGTCACCGGGCGGAGCGGTTCGCCGGGCGGGTCGCGCACGACGTGACGTGCTCGATCGGGGCGGACCTGGCCGCGCTGCCCGAGGGTTCCTTCGGCTCCGACCTCGACCCCGTGCGGGCCGCGATGGCCCGGCACAACCTGCGCGGCTCGCACGCGGTCCTGCGGGCCGACGCGCTCAAACCGGTCTCCCGGGACGTCCCCGTCGTGGCCGACCCGGCGCGGCGGGACTCCGGTGGACGCCGGACGTGGTACCCGGCCGACTTCGCCCCTCCGCTGGACGAGCTGGCCGCCGCCTACGCCGACCGCGACCTGGCCGTGAAGTGCGCGCCGGGCGTGGACTTCGCCGTTGCTCCGTGGGCCGACGAGGTCGAGCTGGTGTCGCTGGACGGGCACGTGCGCGAGGCGTGCCTGTGGACCCGGGGCCTGGCCACGCCCGGCGTGACGCGGCGGGCGTCGGTCCTGCGGTCCACGGGCGAGGCGTGGACGATCACCGACGCCGAGCCCGACGAGTGCCCGGTCACCGAGCCGCAGGAGTGGCTGGTGGACCCGGATGGCGCCGTGGTGCGGGCCGGTCTTGTGCGGCAGTACGCCCACAGGCACGGTTTGGCGCAGCTCGACGAGCGGATCGCCTACCTCACCGGACCCGTGCCGCCGGCCGGTATCCGCGCGTTCCGGGTGGTCGAGCACGGTCACTACAGCGAGAAGACGCTGAGGGCCGTGCTGCGTGCGCACGACGTGGGCAAGCTGGAGATCCTGGTGCGTGGGCTCGACGTCGACCCCAACGCGTTGCGGCCCAGGTTGAAGCTGTCCGGTGGCGGCTCGATGACGGTCGTGCTGACCCGCATCGGCCGCCGTCCGGTGTACCTATTGGCGCACGCCGAACGCACTTAGGCGCTCGAAGAGGAACCCGCGCAGGGCGTCCAGGTCGGTGTCCACGGCGATGTCGAGCCCGATGTCCTTGGGCGTCTCCAACCGTTCGTCCACCAGCAGCCCGCCTCGGCCTGGCCCGAACGCGCACTCCACCTCGACCGGGAAGCGTTGGGTGGCCAGGATTCCGGGCTTCACAGCCTCCGCCACGGCGACGGCGTCGTGCACCGCCATGCCGTCCCAGCCCAGGAAGCGCTGGTAGGCGGCGAGGTAGTCCGGGGTCAGGCCGACCAGCTTCGCGCCGATCTCGGACGATTTCCCGACCTCCTGGAGCCACTCGGAACTGACCGCGCACCGCTTGGTGAGGTCCATCGTGACCAGCGTGGTGGGGACTTGCTCCTCGACCAGCACCCGGCGGGCGGCCTCGGGGTCGCACCACAGGTTGAACTCCGCAGCCGCGGTGATGTTGCCGCCCCTGATGCCGCCACCCATCACCACAAGGCGCGCGATGCGCTCTTTAAGGCGCGGGTGTGCGGCCAACAGGAGTGCGATGTTCGTCAGCGGACCGATGGGCACGATCGTCACCGGTTCGGGCGAGGCCTCCAGGAGGTCCTTCATCAACGTCACCGCGTCCCGGGGGTCGGGTTCGGCGGTCGGTTCCGGCAGGGTGTCGGCGAACCCCGACAGCCCGTCGGCCCCGTGCGCGCGGGAGACGTGCGGCTGGGGGTGCACCAGCGGCCGTTCCGCGCCCACCGCGACGGGGATGTCGTCCCGGCCGAGCAGGGTCATCAGGCGCAGGGCGTTGCGGGTGGTCTTGTCCAGGCCGACGTTGCCGAACACGGTCGTCACGCCGAGGAGGTCCACCTCGGGACTGGCGACGGCGACCGCGAGCGCGAGGGCGTCGTCCACGCCGGGGTCGGTGTCGATGATCAGGGGGATCGTCACGCCACCCATCCTGCCGCGCGGGTTACAGTGCCCGCGTGACGAGCATGTGGGGCGCGCCGGTGTGGACGAGGTGGCGTCGGACCAGGCGCGACCCGGCGCAGGCGAAGTTCCTCACGGTGGCGTCCCTGAAGTGGGTCCTGCGCCACCGCGCCTACACGCCGTGGTACCTGGTCCGCTACTGGCGGTTGCTGAAGTTCCGCCTGACCAACCCGCACGTGGTGCTGAGGGGCATGGTCTTCCTCGGCAAGAACGTGGAACTCCACTGCCGCCCCGGCTACGGCCGCCTGGAAATCGGCCGCTGGGTCCACATCGGCGACGGCAACGCCATCCGCTGCCACGAGGGTTCGCTGCGCATCGGCGACAAGGCGGTGTTCGGCAAGGACAACACCGTCAACTGCTACCTGGACATCGAGATCGGCGCGGCCACGCTGATCGCGGACTGGGTCTACATCTGCGACTTCGACCACGTGACGGCGGACATCAACCTGCCCATCAAGGACCAGGGCATCGTGAAGTCACCGGTCCGGATCGGCCCGGACTGCTGGCTGGGCACCAAGGTCACGGTCACCCGGGGGACGCGGGTGGGGCGTGGGTGCGTGCTGGGTGCGCACGCGGTGGTGCGGGGGGACGTGCCGGACTTCAAGATCGCGGTGGGCATCCCGGCTCGGGTGGTGAAGGACCGGCGCGAGGATTACGAGGCGGACGCGGTGCGTCGGGCGGCGGTGGCTGATATGGCGCGCAAGGCGAAGGAAGCGTTGGAGAAGTCTCAAAACGCTTAACGCCTAATGCCTCTGGCTATCAAGATCAAAAGCTGAAAAGCGGGCGCTCGCCGCTGGGCAGGCCCCCGGGGGTGGAAGGGCGTCGGTTTCTTTCCCCCGTACGGCCTGCCGGAGGCAACCACACTTGGCCCGTTTGAGCAACCGGTAAAGCTGGTTGCACAAACGGGCCAAGCGCGGTTGGGCTGCGCCCAGGCCGTACGGGGGAAAGAAACCGAGGCCCTTCCTGTGGGCTTGGCAGCATGGCGAAAGCGCGGCGCCCTTCGGGCGTGCGCCTGCGGCGCAAAGGTGAGTGCGGAGTGGCCGGGCGTGGGTTAAAGGCGGGTTGCGGTGCGGACCAAGTCGGCTACGGCTTTGGATCTGCTGTGTGGTGGCCAGGCGATGACGGTGGTGACCGCCGGTGCGTCCGGTACCGGCACGGTCGCGTGGTCGTCGCGCAGGTGGGCTCCGACGGACTCGGGGACGAGCGCGCACGCCCGGCCGAGGGCGATCAGTTGGAACAGTTGGGTGTGGTCGCGCACCTGTGGGCCGGGGCCGTCGGGATAGCTGCCGTCTCGTCTTGGCCAGCGTGGCAGGGGTAGGTCCAGCAGGGTGGTGACCTCGGTCATCGACAGGTGGGGGCGGTCGGCCATTGGGTGGCCGGCGGGCAGGATCACGACCTGCGGTTCGGTGTGCAGGGCCTCGGTGTCGAGTCCGGCCGTGGTGTCGAAGGGGTGCTGGAGGAGGGCGACGTCGGCGCGGCCGTCGCGGAGTAGGCCCTCCTGTTCGCCGGGGCCGCACAGCACGACCTCGACGGGGACCGCGTCGGGTTCGGTGGCGTAGGCGGCCAGGAGGTTCGACAGGAGTTCGCCGGCTGCTCCGGCTTTTGTGGCCAGCACCACGCCGGGGTGTTGCGCGGCTGCTCGGCGGGTGCGGCGTTCGGCGGCGTCGACTGCGTCCAGGGCGGCTCGGGCCTCGCGCAGGAGGACCGATCCTGCTTCGGTCAGGGTGACCGCGCGAGCGGTCCGGTGGAGGAGGACCACGCCGAGTCGGCGTTCGAGTTGCTGGATCGCGCGGGACAGCGGGGGTTGCGCCATGGCGAGACGTTGTGCCGCGCGTCCGAAGTGCAGTTCCTCCGCGACGGCGACGAAGTACCGCAACTCGCGCGTCTCCACCGCGGCATCGTATCCGGGCGCTCACCACGGTCGATATCCGTGCGGTATCGCCGCCCACCCAGTCGGTCTTGGACGTGCCACCGGGGTCCGCACGACGCTGGGTGGCGTGAGTGGACAGACGATCGCGCTGGTGACCGGTGCGAACAAGGGAATCGGATACGAGATCGCCGCGGGCCTGGGTGCCCTCGGCTGGCAGATCGGGGTGGGGGCGCGGGATGCGGAGCGCCGTGACACCGCGGTGGAGAAGTTGCGGGCGGACGGGATCGACGCGTTCGGCGTGCCGCTCGACGTGGCGGACGACGAAAGTGTGGCGGCTGCGGCCGAGTTGGTCGCCGACCGCGTCGGAGGGCTCGACGTTCTGGTCAACAACGCCGCGATTGTCGGGGGTGTGCCGCAGACGCCCACGACGGTCGAACCCGCGACGGTGCGGACCGTCGTGGAGACCAACGTGATCGGGGTCATCCGGGTCACCAACGCGATGCTGCCCATGCTGCGCGCCTCGGCGTCGCCGCGGATCGTGAACATCTCCAGCAGCGTCGGCTCGTTCGCCCTCCAGACCACGCCCGGCATCGACATGGGTCAGGTTCCGGTCGCCTACCTGGCGTCCAAGACCTTCCTCAACGCCCTCACCGTCCAGTACGCCAAGGAACTGGCCGACACCGGCATCCTGGTCAACTCCGGCTGCCCCGGTTACACCGCCACCGACCTCAACGGCTTCCAGGGCGTCCGCACCGCGAGCCAGGGCGCGGCGATCGCGATCCACCTCGCGACCCTGCCCGACGACGGACCGACCGGC
This sequence comes from Saccharothrix variisporea, assembly GCF_003634995.1. Taxonomy (GTDB): domain Bacteria; phylum Actinomycetota; class Actinomycetes; order Mycobacteriales; family Pseudonocardiaceae; genus Actinosynnema; species Actinosynnema variisporeum. Next base: position 6,678,245 of record NZ_RBXR01000001.1, read on the forward strand.
GGGTTCTTCGACGACGCCGGCGCGGTGCCGTGGTGACCCCGGGTCAGACCGGCTGGAGCTCCTCGTTCGCTCGGGCGTCGTAGGCGAGCTGGGCGTTGCGGATGTCGTCGATGTGGTCCTCCGCCCACACGCGGATCGCGTCCATCAGCACGCCCACGTTCTGGCCGAGCGGGGTCAGGCTGTACTCGACCTTCGGCGGCACGCTCGGGTACAGGTCGCGGTGGACCAGGCCGGCGCGTTCGAGTTCGCGCAGCGTCTGGGTGAGCATCTTCTGGGTGATGCCGTCCAGTCGCCGGCGCAGCTCCCCGAAGCGCATGGTGCCCGGACGGAGGGCCCCGATGACCAGGCAGACCCACTTGTTCGTCAGCAGGTCCAGCACGGCGCGGGACGAGCAGTTGCGGAGGAAGGCGTCCGCGCCGCCGTGCTCGCGCAGGTCGGGAACGGTATACATGAGGTACCTATATACCTTTCAGGTGCCTTCTTCACAACGGGTACCACCCTCGATGATCCTTTCCGCATGACGAAGATGCGAGCGATCCTCTTGAACGACCTGGGCGGCACCGAGGCGCTGGAGCAGGTCGAGACCGACAAGCCGACCGCCGCGCCGGGCAAGATCGTGGTCAAGGTGCACGCGGCGGGCGTGAACCCGGTGGACTGGAAGGTCCGTCAGCACGGGTACTGGTTCAGCACGCCGCTGGTCCTGGGCTGGGACGTGTCCGGCGTGGTCACCGAGGTGTTCCCGGGCGAGAACCGGTTCCGGGTCGGTGACGAGGTGTTCGGCCTGCCCGGTTTCCCCGACGTCGGCGGCGCGTACGCCGAGTACGTCACCGCGCCGGCCCGGCACTTCGCCCGCAAGCCCGCGAGCCTCGACCACGTGGAGGCCGCCGCGCTGCCGCTGGCCGTGCTGACCGCCTGGCAGGCCCTCACCGAGGCCGCGAACCTCCAGGCGGGACAGCGGGTCCTGGTGCACGCCGCCGCCGGCGGGGTCGGGCACCTCGCGGTGCAGCTGGCCAAGTCGCTGGGGGCGTACGTCATCGGCACCGCCAGCGCGGGCAAGCACGACCTGCTGCGCGAACTCGGCGCGGACGAGCTGGTCGACTACCGGACCGAGGACTTCTCCGCGATCGAGCCGGTCGACGTGGTGCTGGACCTCATCGGCGGCGAGGACTACGAGGAGCGCTCGCTGCGCGTGCTCAAGCGCGGCGGCACCTACCTCGCCGTGGTGAACCCGACGATCGTGGACGAGTTGCGGGTCAAGGCCGAGCCGTTGGGCGTGCGCGTCGAGACGGTCATGGTCACCGCCGACCACACCGCCCTGGAGCACGTGGCCCGCCTGGTCGAGGACGGCGAGCTCCGCGTGGTCGTGGCCGAGACGTTCCCGCTGGAGGAGGTCGGCAAGGCCCACGAGCTCGGCGAAGCCGGCCGCACCACCGGCAAGATCGTCCTGACCGTCTGAGAGCTACAGGAACGCGTTGCCGGTCGCGATCTTGGGCCGGCCCAGGGGGCCGTGGTCGTGCACGGCGGCCCGCTCGTAGACCGCCGCGGTGTCGCGGGCGATGCGGGTCCAGTCGAAGTCGGTGGCCAGGCGGGCCTTCGCGGCCTTGGCCCGCCGCACCGCCGACGGCCGGTCGTCCAGCACCGACCGCACGGCCCGGGCCAGCGCCTCCACGTCACCGGGCGCGAACGACAGGCCGGTGACCCCGTCCAGCACGACCTCGCCCAGCCCGCCGGCCGTGGACGCCACCAGCGGCGTCCCGGCGGCGGCGGCCTCCAGCGCCACGATCCCGAACGGCTCGTACCGGCTGGGCAGCACGACCGCGTCGGCCGCCGACAGCACGCCCGCCAGTTCGCGGTCGGACAGGTGGCCGACGAAGTCCACCGCGCGCCGCACCTTGTGCTTGCGCGCCTGCTCCACCAGCCACTGCCCGTGCGTGCCCTCGCCGGCCACCACGAGCCGCGCACCCCGGTGGGCACGCCGGATGCGGGGCAGGGCGGCGATCAGGTCCTGCACGCCCTTCTCCCACTCCAGCCGCCCGAAGAACAGCAGCAGCGGCGCACCGTCCGAGCTGTACTTCGCCCGCGCGGCGGCCACGTCGTCGGACCGGACCCGCCACCGGCGCGGCTCGATCCCGTTGTGCAGCACGGTGACCTGCTCGGCGTCCACCTCGAACAGGTGCGCGACCTCGGTGCGCATCGCCGACGAGCACGTGATCAGCGCGTCGGCGCGGTTGGCCAGCCACCACTCCACGGAGTGCACCTGCTGGTTGAGCGTCTGCGACAGCCACCCGCTGTGCCGCCCGGCCTCGGTCGCGTGCACGGTCGCCACCAGCGGCACCCCCGCGGCCTCGGCCAGCGCGATCGCGGGGTGGGTGACGAGCCAGTCGTGGGCGTGCACGACGTCCGGCCGCCACCCGCGCAGCAGGTTCAGACCCGCGCGGGTCATGGCGTGGCCCATGGCGAGCGTCCAGGCGACCAGGTCGCGCTCGAACACCAGGTGGGCGGGGTCCTCGGCGACCCGGATCAGCCGCACGCCGTCCGCCGTGGAGTCCGTGGTCGGGTGGGTGATGGCGTCGGTGCCGGTCGGTTGGCGGCAGACGACGACGACGTCGTGGCCCTGCGAGGCGAGCTGGGTGGCCAGCGCGTGCACGTGGCGGCCGAGCCCGCCCACGACGACCGGCGGGTATTCCCAGGACAACATCAGCACGCGCATGCCGCATCCTCGCATTTCCTGGATACCCTCGAGGTGACTGAGGGGAGGGCTGCCATGCAGACCTGGGTGTACGGGGTCCTGTTCGCCGCGGTGCTGATCGCCATCGCGTTGGTGGTCGACCGGCGGGCACGCGCCAAGCGGGCGGGTCTGGAGCGGCCGGCCGACACGCGGGGCAGGTCCAAGGCGGACCCGGTGTCGCAGGCTCGGATCGACAACCCCGGCGCGGCCGGGATCGCCGAGCGCGTGGAGGGGCGCGGGGGCAGCAACCTGGGCTCCGGCGTCTGAGCGGACGGACGGGCGGGGGCGGGCGTCACGCCAGTCCCCGCGCGTCGAGGTGGCCGAAGGGACCGTCGAGCAGCCGCAGTTCGGCCGCCCGTGCGTGCCCCCGGCCGTGGCGCAGGGCCGCCGCGAGCTCGGCGAACCGGTCCGCGTGGACCTTGGCCCGGTAGCGGGCGTAGTCGGCGGCCGAGTCCTTGGTGACCATGAAAGCCCAGTCGCTCGACAGCGCCAGCAGCGCCTCCCGCACGGCCTGGTCGGCGACCGGGTTCCGGGTCGTGCCGCCCAGGTCCAGCGACAGCAGCTCCTGCTGCACCCGCGCGTTCAAGTCCACGATGTCGGACACTTGCGGCCCGTTCCACACGTGCCAGTCCTTGCCCGCGCCCCACGACGACGGCGGGATCTCGACCGGCGTGCCCACGTGCCCGGCCTCGACCGCCCCGCGCAGCGTGGTCACCCGCACGCCCGCCTCGGGCAGCGCCCGCAGCACTGCCTCCAGCCACAGCGGACCCTCGTGCCACCAGTGCCCGTACAGCTCGGTGTCGTACGCGGCGACCACCAGCGACGGCTTCCCGTGCTGCTCGCGAAGGGCCCGCAGCCGCCGCACGACGTGGTCCACGAAGTCGGCGGCGTGCCGGCGCACGGCGTCCGCCGCCGCGTCGGGCTCGTAGGGCTTCTTGTCCTCGGGCGCGACGCCCTTGCCGGTCACCCGGGACGGCTTGAGCCCGCTGGGGTGGTCGTAGGTGTGGAAGTCGCGGTAGGCCGGGTCGCCGGGGTAGCCGACCTTGGGCGACCACACCCGGTAGGACACCTCCAGGTCCCGCCCGAACGCCAGCACGTCCGAGCCGCCGACCGGCCGGGCGGCCGCGGTGTCGCCGTGCAGGGACGGGCCGTCCACCAGGAACCGCCGCACGCCCGCCGCCGCGTACCCGTCCTCCAGGCCGGGCGCGTAGGCGCACTCGGGCGCCCAGATGCCCTCGGGCGCGGCGCCGATCCGGAGCCGGGTGTCGGCCAGGCCGGTGCGCAGCGAGAACGCCCGCAGCCCGGGGTCGAGCAGCGGTTGGAACGGGTGCGCCGCCGGGCCGCCCAGCAGCTCGATCACCCGGCTGTCCACAAGGGACCGCAGCAGCGGGGAGAACCCGTGCCGCCACTGGGTCTCGAACGTCTCCAGCGCCCACCGCGACGCCCGGTGCTCGCGGGCGGCCAGGTCGGGCAGCCGGGACGCTGCGCTGTGCGCGCGCAGCTGCCAGTTGCCCAGCCAGTCGTGGACCCCGCGCAGGCAGTACGGGTCGTCCAGCTGCGCGGCCAGGACCGGCGTGACGCCCAGGGTCAGCACGTCCTCGCGGCCCTCGGCGGCGAAGCGCTCCAGCAGGTCCACCACCGGCAGGTACGAGTGCGCCCACGCCTGGTACAGCCACTCCTCGCCGACCGGCCACGCGCCGTGGTGGGCGAGCCAGGGCAGGTGGCTGTGCAGGACCAGGCAGAACGTCCCCTCGGTCGGCGTGTCCGGGCGGCTCACGGGCGCACCGCCACGGCGACCAGGTCCAGGCTCGCGTCGAGGTCGTCGGTGGTGATCTCGAAGTCCTCGCTGCGCACGTCCGCCACCGCCGCCAGCAGGTCCGCCGGCCACTCGTCGCCCTCGACCACCACGGCGACCTGCGCGTCGATGATCGACCCGCCGAACCGGGCGTCCAGCTCGCGCAGCCGGGGGCCGTGCCGCAGGCCCGCCAGCAGCTCCAGCTCCAAGCCCGCCCCGACGACGAGCTCGGCCAGCTCGTCCGGGTTCAGCTCGCGGGTGTGGAACGGGTTGAGCGGGGTGTCGCGGCCGGGGGAGAAGGTGATCCGGTTCGGCGTGGTGACGATGAGCCGCCCGCCGGGCCGCAGCACGCGGGCGCACTCGGCCAGGAAACCGGCTTGGTCCCACAGGTGCTCGATGACCTGGAGGTTCGCCACCACGTCCACGCTCGCGTCGCGCAGCGGCAGGGACGCCAGGTTGCCGCGCAGCACGGCCAGCTCCGGGTAGGCGCGGGCGGCGTGCTCTGCGGTGAGCTGGTCGTAGTCCAGCGCCACCACCCGCGCGGCGTGCGCGGCGATCAGCGCGGCGCCGTAGCCCTCGCCGCAGCCGGCCTCCAGCACCACCGCGCCGGCGCAGTGGTGCACAAGATCGAGATAAGCGGCTTCGTGGCGCCGGAACCAGTAGTTCTCCTCGGCGATCCCGGGCACGGTGCGCTCACCGGTGAGGGGCAGCGGCTCGACGGTCACGCGGCCAGCGTAGTCGCTGGTTACTGGCCGGTAGCCATCGGCTTGCCGGATCGGGTGTCACTAATTAGTGTGAACCATTCTGATTCGATTACCGGACGCGTCCTCGTGCGCGCATTGTCGAAAAGTTGCGCGGCAAACCTGAAATAACACCATCGGGTGACACAATCCTGCGATCAGATGATCACTTGGGGGAATATTTGCGCAGGGTGGCGGGTGCGCGCGACGCTCGGACGTAGTGGTCGACTGGCTCGCAACGTGCTGGTTCGGCACTCTCACGCTGGGTATCCTCTGGCGAATCTTCCAGCGAGTGGGGCGGCCATGAGTGCGAAAGAGCCGGAGATTGTTCCGCTGCACGCGGATTTCGACGTCGTCTACCGGGGTTTTCACCGCCGACAGGTGATCGAGCAGCTCGAACACCTCGAGGAGCAGTTGCGCTACACCAGCCTGGACCGCGAGGAAGCCCTGGCCCAGGCCGCCGACCTGCGCAAGCTGCTGGAGATCACCCGCCGCGACCTCGACGAGGCGCGGGCGCGCGTGGAACGGCTGGAGCTGGCGCCCCACACCACCACCGGCGCGGCCGAGCGCCTGCACCGGATGCTGGTGCTGGCCGAGGACGAGGCCTCCGAGCTGCGGCTGCGCGCCGAGCGCGAGGTCGAGTCGCTGCGCGCCCGCACCGACGTCGAGCTGGCCGAGCAGCGCCGCGCCGCCGAGGAGGAGGTCGCCGCGCTGCGCGCCGACGCCGAGGCCCACGCCCGCGAGCTGCGCGAGGCCGCCGCCCGCCGCGCCGCCGAGCTGGACCAGCGCGAGGTCGACGTGGAGCGCCGCCGGGTCGAGACCGAGCACCACCTCCAGCAGCGGGTCGCCGAGGTCGAGGCCGAGTGCGCCGCCGCCGTCGCCCGCGCGCAGGAGGACGCCGACCGCCTGCTGCGCGAGACCGCGGAGCAGTGCAACCGGCTGGAGGAGGAGTCCGAGGCCCGGCGTGCCAAGGCGCAGAAGTACTTCGAGCTCCAGATGACCCACCGCCGCAACGAGGCCGCCCAGCACTTCGCCGAGCAGGAGGAGCTGTCCAAGGCGCGGGCCGAGTTCGTGATCAAGATGGCGTGCCGGGAGGCGCAGCGCCGGATCGCCGAGATCCAGGAGCGCACCGACGAGCTCACCGAACTGCGCCGCACCGTCGCCGCCCAGCTCACCGCGGCCCGCGCGGCGCTGGCCGCCGCCGCCGACCGCATGCCCTCCCTCATCCCCGAGCAGGACCGGGTCGAGCAGGTGGTCTCCGACGAGGAACGGATGGGCGCCTGATGGCCCGGATGACCGGGGGCGGCCGCGGCGGACGCCCCCTGCTGCCCCTCGCGGTCGCCGCGGTCGTCATCCCGGCGGCCGTGACCGCGTTCGGGTTCACCGTCTACGGCGAGGAGATCACCGGCGCGCTGCCGTTCTCCTCCACGCCCGCGACCCCGAGCCACCTGGTCAAGCCGCCCACGAAGCTGCCGCTGCCGACCCGGCCGACGCCCGAGCCCGCCCAACCGCCGCCCCCACCGCCGTCACCGGAGCTGGTCCGGCAGAACGTGCTGAGCCTGTTTTCCAGCAACGGGGTCAAGGGCATCACCTTCGCGCCCGGCACCACCGACCACGTCGGGCGCGGCGAGGCCGTGCAGACCGGCGTGGGCAACCTGCTGGGCGGCGTGCCCGGCGCGGTGGTGACGCTGGTCGCGCACGCGTGGAACGGGGAGACCGTCACCCACCGGTGCGACGTCCTCGCGATGCGGCGCGCGGCGCTCGTGCGGGACTTCCTGGTGGCGCGGGGCGTGCCCGCGGAGGCGATCAGCACCGAGGTCGTGGTGGACCCGGTGTGGGGCCCGCCGTCCGACGGCGGTCCGCAAGTCGACGTCCTCGTCGGGTAGGAGGGTCATGTCCGGGGCGGTCGTGTTCGTGTTCGGGTTGTGCGCCTTGTCGTTCGCGGCGGGCTGCGGGCTGACGGCGTACCTGCTCAGACGCGAGCCGGAGCCGGTGGCGCCGCCCGCGCCCCCGGTGCCCGACCTGGAGTTGCGGCTGGACATCGTGTGGCCGCCGGAGGACTACGCGACCAAGCCGATCCACCGCAACCCCGTGATGGGCCTGCCGGTGACCGAACGCCCGCCGGAGCCCGTGCGCCCGGCGCTGACCCTGGTCCCCGACCTCGACCCGGTGCTGAACGACCCCGAACCGGAGCCCGAGGTGGCAGCCGAGCCGGTTGTGGTCGAAGTGCCCGCGCAGCCCGAGCCCGTGGTGGTCGAACTGCCGGAACCCGCGCCCGAGCCGGAACCCGAGCCGGTCGCCGAGGTGCCCGCGCAGCCCGAACCGCCCGTGGTCGAGCTGCCCGACCCGGCCGAGTTCCGGCAGCGCTACCTGCGCACCTTCGAGGAAGCCCGCAAGCGCAGCACCACCTAGCGGCCGTGCCGCTTGCTGCGCAGCTTCCGCAGCATCTCCTGCGCCTTGGCCCTGGTGTGCGGGTCGCGTGCGGCGTGCTTGATCTGCTCGGTGATCCGCCGTCCCTGGGGACTGCGGGCGAACGCGCTGAGTTTGCTGAACAGCGATGCCATGACCATCACCTTCCCGATCAGGCCAACGGGCAAACGCCGCCTCGGGTTCCTAAACCGGCGAAACGGTCACGCCCACGGCCCCCGGACCCACGTGCGCCCCGATGGCGGAACTGACCTGGGTCACCAGGAACCGCCGCAGGTTCGGCAACTTCGTCCGCAGCTGCGCCAGCACCGTCTCGGCCCGCTCCCGCGCGTCGAAGTGCTCCACGGCGATGTCCACCGGCGCGTCACCGGCCCGCTCGATGGCGATGTCGACCATCTTGCGCACCGCCCGCTCCGCCCCGAGCACCTTCTCCAGCGGCGCGATGTGCCCGTCGACCATGGTCAGCAGCGGCTTCATGGACAGCGCCGACCCGAGGAACGCCGCCGCCGCGCCGATGCGCCCACCGCGCCGCAGGTACTCCAGGGTGTCCACGTAGATCAGCTCGGTGCTGCGGTGGAAGCTGTGCTGGGCCGCCGACAGCACGCGCTGCACGTCACCGCCGGCCGACGCGACGGTGGCCGCCGCCACGACCGCGTACCCGAGGGACATGCCGCACGTCTTGGTGTCCACGACGTGCACCGGGACCTGCACCTGCCCGGCGGCCTGCCGCGCCATCTCCACGGTTTGCGACAACCCGGTGGAGACGTGCAGCGACACGATCGCGTCCACGCCGGAGGCCGCCGCGTCGGCGTAGGCCCAGAAGAACGCGCCCGGGTCGGGCGGGGTGGTGGACACCTCGACGGCGTCGCGCATGGCGTCCACGAGCTTGGGCACGGGCACCCGCACCTCGTCGTCCACCCAGTCCCCGATGCGGACCTGGATCTGCGCCACGGTGATGCCGAGCTTCTCGGTCAGTTGCGGCGGCAGGCACGCGGTGGAGTCGGTGACGATCGCAACCCGGCGGTACATGTCTGCCGACCCTAGCCCAGTAGGGGGATGGGCTGTAACGCCGCCACCAGGCCGTACGATGTTCCCCGTTCGGGCTCATATCGCTTGTGTCCAGAGTCACGCGTGAGAGGTGCTTGCTCTCGTTTGCACCCCTGCTACTGGTGGGTAACATTCGGGTGGCCGACACCACCATGCCAACGCGGCGAGGACATGGCAGGGTCACCGACACTTGGTAACACCCGGATCGCGCGCGAAACGCGTCGCCGGATCCGTCGCCGCCCCGTCCGCAGGAGGTCGAAGAGGACCCATGAACATTGTCGTCCTGGTCAAGCAGGTGCCCGACACCTGGTCCGAGCGCAAGCTCACCGACGCCGACCACACCCTCGACCGCGAGTCCGCGGACGCCGTGCTCGACGAGATCAACGAGCGCGCGGTGGAAGAAGCGCTGCTGCTCCAGGAGGCGCACGGCGGCGAGGTGACCGTCGTGGCGATGGGTCCCGACCGTGCCACCGACGCGATCCGCAAGGCGCTGTCGATGGGCGCGGACAAGGCCGTCCACGTCTCCGACGAGGCCCTCCACGGCTCCGACGTGCTGACCACCGCCAAGGTGCTGGCCAAGGCCATCGGCACCGTCGAGGGCGTCGACCTGGTCATCGCCGGCAACGAGGCCACCGACGGCCGCGCGGGCGCCGTGCCCGCCATCCTGGCCGAGCTGCTGGGCCTGCCGCAGGTCACCCAGGTCCGCAAGCTGTCGGTCGAGGGCGGCGTGATCAAGGCCGAGCGCGAGACCGACGAGGGCGTGGCGCACCTGGAGGCGAGCCTGCCCGCCGTGGTCAGCGTCACCGAGAAGATCAACGAGCCGCGGTACCCGTCGTTCAAGGGCATCATGGCCGCCAAGAAGAAGCCCGTCACCACGCTGACCGTGGGCGACCTCGGGCTGGACGCGGGCGAGGTCGGCCTGTCCGCCGCGTGGTCCCAGGTGCTGGAGGCGGCCCCGAAGCCGCCGCGCAGCGCCGGTCAGCGCGTCGAGGACTCGGGTGACGGTGGTCGCAAGATCGCCGAGTACCTGGTCGGCCAGAAGCTCATCTGAAGGCGAGGAGGGAACAAATGTCTGAGGTCCTGGTCCTCGTCGACCACGTCGACGGCGAGGTCAAGAAGGTCACCTTTGAGCTTCTATCCGCCGCGCGCCGTCTCGGCGAGCCGTCCGCGGTGGTGGTCGGATCGCCCGGCACCGCGGGCAAGGTGAGGGAGTCCCTCGCCCGCTACGGCGCGGCGAAGGTGTACGCGGTCGAGTCCGAGGACGCCGCGAACTTCCTGGTGACGCCGAAGGTGGACGCCCTGGCGACCATCGCCGCGGCGAAGTCCCCGGCCGCCGTGCTCGTGTCGGCGACGCTGGAGGGCAAGGAGGTCGCCGGTCGCCTGGCCGTGCGCCTGGGCTCCGGCCTGCTCTACGACGTGGTCGACCTCGACGGTGACGGCGTCGGCACGCAGTCGATCTTCGGTGGCGCGTACGTCGTCAAGTCGAAGGTCTCCCAGGGCACGCCGGTCATCGCGGTGCGCCCCGGTGGTGTGGAGGCCGAGGAGGCCGCCGGCGACGCCGTCGAGGAGAGCATCGAGCTGCCCGCCACCGACCCGGCCAAGGCCACCCGCGTCACCGGCCGCGAGGCCGTCGTGGGCGGCGACCGCCCGGAGCTGACCGAGGCGTCGGTCGTCGTCTCCGGTGGCCGCGGCGTCGGCTCGGCGGAGAGCTTCGCCGTGGTCGAGAAGCTGGCGGACAGCCTGGGCGCGGCTGTCGGCGCGTCCCGCGCGGCGGTGGACTCCGGTTACTACCCGCACCAGTTCCAGGTGGGTCAGACCGGCAAGACCGTGTCGCCGCAGCTGTACATCGCGCTGGGCATCTCGGGCGCGATCCAGCACCGCGCCGGCATGCAGACGTCCAAGACGATCATCGCGGTCAACAAGGACCCGGAGGCGCCGATCTTCGAGATCGCCGACTTCGGCGTGGTGGGCGACCTGTTCAACGTCGCTCCGCAGCTGACCGAAGAGGTCGACCAGCGCAAGGGCTGATCACCAGCGCTTTTCGTGCCGAGGGCCGTCCCCGATCTTGGGGGCGGCCCTCGGCGTATTCGCCCACACCAGGGTTTAACCGACCTGCCACTAATGCGTCATCGGAACGACCTGCTGTCGGTCGCCATCCGGTCGGTAGACCAGTCCCCATGACGCAGCCTCAACTGCTTGTCAGCACCGGGGAAGCCACCGGACCGCGCTACTCGCTGCTGGTCGCACGCGACAGCGCCGAGGTGGTGGCCGCGCAGAGACTGCGCCACCAGGTCTTCGCCGGCGAGATGGGCGCCACCCTCCACTCGTCCGTGGAGGGCCACGACGTCGACGCGTTCGACGAGCACTGCGACCACCTCGTCGTCCGGGACGACCGGACCGGCGAGATCGTCGGCACCTACCGCATGCTCCCGCCGGAGCGGGCCGCCGACGCGGGCCGGCTGTACTCCGACACGGAGTTCGACCTGACCAACCTGGCCCCGCTGCGCCCCAGCGTGGTGGAGACCGGCCGGTCGTGCGTGCACCCCGACCACCGCAACGGCGCCGTCGTGTCGCTGGTGTGGGCGGGCATCGCCCGGTACATGCTGCTGTCCGGCCACTCGTGGCTGGTGGGCTGCGCGTCCGTGCCCCTGCACGACGGTGGCTCGTACGCGGCGGGCGTGTGGGACACCGTGCACGCCAAGCACTACGCGCCCGAGCAGTACCGCGTGACGCCGCTGAACCCGTGGGATGTCGACGCGGTTCCCCGCCCGCCGCGGACCGTCCTGCCGCCGCTGCTCAAGGGGTACCTGCGGTTGGGCGCATGGGTGTGCGGACGGCCGGCGCTGGACCCGGACTTCGGCGTGGCGGACCTGTTCGTCCTGCTGGGCATGGACCACGTGGACCAGCGGTACCTCAAGTTCTTCCTCGGGGAGACGGCGTGAGCGCCCACCCGTGGATGCCGGTGTCGCCGTGCGGCGACGGGTGCGTGGACCACTCCGGGGCTCGGGTCGGCGGCTTGCGCGTGGCACTGCGGGTGGTTGCTGCTCTGGTCGTGCTGTTGAGCGGCGTCTTTGTGGTGCTGGCAGTGCTGGTGTCGCGGGGGCGGGCGCGTGAGGTGCTGCTGCGCTCGTGGTTCCGGGCGCTGCTGCGCGCTTTCGGTGCTCGTCTGCGGGTGGTGGGCGCGCCCTTGTTCCAGGCCACTCCCGGCCGTGGGGTGCTCGTGGTGAGCAACCACGTGTCGTGGCTGGACGAACTGGCGATCGACGCCGTTCAGCCGATCCGCATGGTGGCCAAGCTGGACATCCGCTCGTGGCCGGTCCTGGGTCGGCTGATCACGGCCGCGCGGACGGTGTACCTGGACCGCGAGCGGCTGTCGCTGCTGCCCGGGACGGTGGCCGAGCTGGCTGCCGCTCTGCGGTCGGGTGCCGCAGTCGGCATCCACGCCGAGGGGACGACGTGGTGCGGGTTGGCTTCCGGTCGGTACCGGCCGGCGCTGTTCCAGGCTGCTCTGGACGCCGGTGTGCCCGTGCGGCCGGTCGTGCTGCGGTACGTGCAGGAGGGGCGGACGACGACCGGGGCGGCGTTCATCGGGTCGGACACGCTGGTCGACTCGATGCGGCGGGTGCTGCGGCTGCGGCGGCTGGTGGTCGAGGTGCACGTGCTGGACGAGGTCGCTCCCGGTCGCGCGGCGGACCGCCGTGCGCTGGCGAACCTGGTGCAGCAGGAGTCCGAACGCGCCCTGTACGGCAACGTCCTGGTGCCGGCGCAACGAGTCCACGCACCGCTGGCACCCGCGCCCGCGCCGACTCCCAGCGAAGCCGCCTGAGACCACGGCGGAGGGCTGCGGTCGCCTACGCACCCTCCGCCCTGCCCCTCACCGGCCCGCCGTCGGCCGCTGCCGTCCGCCGCGCCCCGCCGGCCGCTGCCTCCGCCCCGCGCGACCCCGCCAACCGTCGCCCCCCGCCAACCGTCGCCCGCCGGCCGTCGCCGCCCGCCCGACCCCGCCGGCCGCCGCCGCCCACCCCACCCCGCCGGTACGGGCGTGCCAGATTCGCGTCATATTGCCTTGACCTCGACCCAGCTAGAGGTTGAACCATGGACCCGTGACCACGACTGAGCAGCGCGAATCGGACAAGAGCAGCCTCTGGACCCCCGACCGCAGAGGCCCCACGCTCGGGATCATCCTCCTGGTCACCCTCCTCGCCTTCGAGAACATGGGCGTCAGCACCGCGATGCCCCGCATGGTCGCCGAACTGGACGGCAACGAGCTCTACGCCTGGCCGTTCCTGTCCTTCCTCGCCGCCAGCGTCATCGCGACCGTCCTCTCCGGCCGCCTCAGCGACCTGCGCGGCCCCCGGCCGAGCCTGCTGGTCGGACCCGCGCTGTTCCTGGTCGGCCTGGTGGTCGCGGGCACCGCCCAGGAGATGGGGCAACTGGTCCTCGGCCGCGTGCTCCAGGGGCTGGGTGGCGGGGCGCAGGTGGTCGCGGTGTACGTCCTGATCGCGCTGGTCTACCCCGAACGCTCCCGCCCGAAGGTGTTCGGCCTGCTGGCCAGCGCCTGGGTGGTCCCCTCCCTGGTCGGTCCGGCGCTGTCCGGCTGGCTGACCGAGACGCTGTCCTGGCGGTGGGTGTTCCTCGGGCTCGCACCATTTGTGCTGGTCGGCGTGCTCCTGCTGGTGCCGGTCCTCAAGAACCTCCCCGCGCACACCCCCGACCAGGGCACGCGCAAGGGGCTGCCGCTGGCCGCACTGGCCGCCGGGGTCGGCGTGGTGGGGTTGAGCTGGGCCGCCCAGCACCCCAACGGGGTCAACCTGCTGGTCGGCGTCGCCGGGATCGCCGTCCTCGTCCCCGCGTTGCGCGTCCTGCTGCCCAAGGGCACGCTGCGCGCCAAGGCCGGCCTGCCCGCGACGATCCTGTCCCGCGGGCTGCTCGCCGGTTCGTTCTTCGCGGCCGAGGCGTTCATCCCGCTCACCCTCACCTCCGTGCACGGGTACTCGGCGATCTGGTCCGGCATCCCGCTCACGCTCAGCGCCCTGGGCTGGTCGTCGGCCGCCTGGTGGCAGGGGCGCAACCCGCAGATCCCGCGCGCGAAGCTGGTCCGCTGGGGGTTCGTGCTCAACGCCACGGGCATCGCGGGCGTGACGCTCATCGCACCTTCGTGGGGTCCGGCGTGGCTGACGCCCGTCCTGTGGGCGGTCGCCGGGGCCGGCATGGGGATCGCGATGTCGAGCCTGAGCGTGCTCACGCTGGGCGCGTCCACCGACGTCGACCGGGGTTTCAACTCCTCGGCGCTGCAGATCAGCGACATGCTGGGCTCGGCGCTGCTGGTCGGTCTGGGCGGGGTGCTGGTGTCGACGTTCGCCTCCACCGCCGCGCCGACGGCCGCCGTCATCCCGTTCGACCTGCTGATGGCCGCGATCTCGGTCCTCGGTGCCGTGCTCACGCGGAGGCTGGGCAGGGCTACCCTGGAAGACTGATGGCCTACTTCGACCATGCCGCCACGACGCCCATGCTCCCCGAGGCGATCGAGGCGATGACCAAGGCGTTGTCCACCACGGGCAACGCCTCGTCGCTGCACACGTCCGGCCGCAAGGCCCGGCGGGCGGTCGAGGAGGCCCGGGAGGACATCGCCGACGCGCTCGGCACCCGGCCGTCCGAGGTGATCTTCACCAGCGGCGGCACGGAGAGCGACAACCTCGCCGTCAAGGGCGTCTACTGGTCGCGCCGCACGGACCGCCGCCGCCGGGTGGTGGCCTCCAGCACCGAGCACCACGCCGTGCTGGACACCGTGCAGTGGCTCGCCGACCACGAGGGCGCCGAGGTCACCTGGGTGGAGCCCGACGAGCACGGCCGCATCCACCCCGACGCGCTGGCCGAGGCGCTGGGCGACGACGTGGCGCTGGCCACCGTGATGTGGGCGAACAACGAGGTCGGCACCATCAACCCGGTGCCCGAGCTGGCCGCGCTCGCCGCGCAGGCCGGTGTCCCGTTCCACACCGACGCCGTGCAGGCGGTCGGGTCGGTGCCGGTGGACTTCACGGAGTCCGGCGCGAGCGCCCTCACGCTCACCGGGCACAAGCTGGGCGGACCCTACGGTGTGGGCGTGCTGCTGCTGGGCCGGGACGTCGCCACCACACCGGTGCTGCACGGCGGTGGCCAGGAGCGGGACGTGCGCTCGGGCACGCTGGACGTGCCGGCGATCGTCGGCCTGGCCGCGGCGGTGCGGCACGCGGTGACCGAGCAGGTCGCCCACGCGCAGGAGCTGGCCGCCCTGCGCGACGAGCTGGTCGCGTCGGTGCGCCGGGCCGTGCCGGACGTGGTGCTCAACGGCGACCCCGTGCACCGGCTGCCCGGCAACGCCCACCTGACCTTCCCCGGCTGCGAGGGCGACAGCCTGCTGATGCTGTTGGACGCCAAGGGGATCGAGTGCTCGACCGGCTCCGCGTGCACCGCGGGCGTCGCCCAGCCCAGCCACGTGCTGCTGGCGATGGGCGTGGACCCGGTGCTCGCGCGCGGGTCGCTGCGGTTCTCGCTGGGGCACACCTCGACGCTCGACGAGGTGCGCGAACTGGCCCAGGCGATCGGACCGGTGGTGGAACGCGCCCGCACGGCGGGCATCGCGGGGATGAAGCGGACGAAGGCGGGGGTGTGACCGGGATGCGGGTGCTGGCGGCGATGAGCGGCGGCGTGGACTCCGCCGTGGCCGCGGCGCGGGCCGTGGCGGCGGGGCACGACGTGACGGGCGTGCACTTGGCGCTGTCGGCCAAGCCGGGGACGCTGCGCACCGGCGCACGCGGGTGCTGCACGATCGAGGACGCCCGCGACGCCCGCCGCGCCGCCGACGTGCTGGGCATCCCGTTCTACGTCTGGGACTTCGCCGAGCGCTTCACCGAGGACGTGGTCGAGGACTTCGTCGCCGAGTACGCCGCCGGCCGCACCCCGAACCCGTGCCTGCGCTGCAACGAGCGCATCAAGTTCGAGGCCCTGCTGGACAAGGCGATCGGCCTGGGCTTCGACGCGGTCTGCACCGGCCACTACGCCCGCCTGTCCACTGTGGACGGACGTCCGGAGCTGCGCCGCTCGGCCGACGACGGCAAGGACCAGTCCTACGTGCTGTCCTCGCTGACCGACGAGCAGCTCGCGCACGCCATGTTCCCGCTGGGCGACTCGACCAAGGCGGACGTGCGCGTGGAGGCGGCGGCCCGGGGCCTCCAGGTCGCGGAGAAGCCGGACAGCCACGACATCTGCTTCATCCCGGACGGCGACACCCGTGGCTTCCTGACCAAGCGCCTGGGCGAGCAGCCCGGCGTGCTGGTGGACGACGAGACCGGCGCGGTGCTCGGCCGGCACGTGGGCGTGCACGAGTTCACCGTGGGCCAGCGCCGGGGCCTGGGCATCGACGCGCCCGCACCGGACGGTCGGCCCCGGTACGTGCTGTCGCTGGAGCCGGTGAGCGGCACCGTGCGGGTCGGGTCGGCGGAGAAGCTGGCGGTGACGGAGATCGTGGCGCGGACGCCGGTGACCCGCATCCCGTTCGACGGACCCGTGGAGTGCGTGGCCCAGGTGCGCGCGCACGGCGGCCTGGCCCCGGCGGTGGCCGAGCTGGTGGACGGTTCGCTGAAGGTCCACCTGCGCGAGCCGCTCAGCGGCGTGGCCCCCGGCCAGGCGGTGGCGATCTACCGCCCGGACCCGGCCGGCGACCTCGTCCTGGCCAGCGCCACCATCGACTCCACCCGCTGACTCACACGAGGGCGTTGAACACGGCCGCCGCGCCGACCAGGGCCGCATAACCGCCGGCGGCCGCCCGCACGACCCGCACCTTCCGCCGGTCCTCCCACGTGGTGAAGTCCAGCAACCAGGCCAGCAATGGCAACAGCAAGACACCGTGCATGGCAACCCCGTGCGCCAACTTCCAGGAGCCACCGCGCTCGGCCACCATCAGCCCGCCGAACGCCATCGCCACCACAAGACTCGCCGCGCCCACCCGAGCCGCCAGACGCATGGCCGGCGGCAGCGAGGCCTTGAAGACCGCCACCGCCAACGCGACCACGCACACGACCAGCGTGATGCCGCCAACCGTCAGCGCGCGCGTGACCAGGGTGTCGAAGGCGGTCGACTCGTTGAAGTGCGACGGCACCTTGCGCCACGCCTGGAGGCTGATCAGCGCCACCTCCGCGACAGAAGCGCCGGTGAAGACCCCCACCCACACCGACCGCAGCCGCACGAACCCGGCCACCCACGTGTAAGAGGCCAGGGTCAGCCCGAACGACAACCCGAACGTGACAGCCTTGCGCCACGACACCGGCCCCTCCCAAGGGCCACCGTTGACGAAGAACACCACCAGGTGCGCCAGGCCCGACAGGAACAGCAGCGCCGACACCCGGTACGCGACACGCGAAGTCATGCCACCCGATGGTGGTCATCCGACCGGGTAACCACGTCCCTCGCCAGGCGTCTCAGAAACGTACGTCGAGCAACGTACGACCAACTCCCTTACGCGCACAGCGCACATTTCGCGCGCAGCGCGGCTTTTGTGTGCGGTGGTCTCAACCACAGGTGGAGGGCCTCGGTTCCCCCGCCGTATGGCCTGCCCGAAGGGCTACCGCACTTCGGGTCGGGTGCAGCCGAAAGTTTTTGCGAGGAACGACCAAAAAGTTTTAGCGGCACCCGGCCCGAAGTGTGGTTGGCTCCGCCAGGCCATGCGGCGGGGGAACCGACGCCCTTCACCCCCCGCTGGCGGCCTGCCGCGCGGCGAGCGCCGCTTTTCATCTTTTGATCTTGAGAGCGCGAAGCGCATTACGGGGTCCAGTCGGTGTTGGCACCGCACAACACCACACACGCCGTCCCCGGCACGCGCCCGTCCAGCCACGCCGCGAACGGCACAGCCGCCGCCGGTTCCACCGCCAGCCGGAACTCCTCCCACAGCCGGTCCCGCGCCGACAGCAGTTCCGCCTCGCTGACCAGCACCGACCTCACGTCCGACGAGCGCAGCACCCCGAACGGCACGTCACCCACCCGAGTGGCGCCCAACGCGGACGCGGCCACCGAGTCGACCGGCGAGTCGACCGGCTCGCCCGCGACCAGGGCGTTGTGCACGCAGCAGCACCCCTCCGGCTCGACGGCCGCCACCCGGACCCCGGACAACGCCGTCCCCGCCGCCAACCCGCCGCCGCCGGCGGCCACGGCGATGACGTCCACGTCCGGGGCGTCCTCCACGATCTCCAGCGCCACCGTGCCCTGTCCGGCGATGACGGCCGGGTCGTTGTAGGCCTCCACGTAGTACCCCGGCGCGGACTTCGCGGCGACCACCGCCTCCGCGTACGTCGAGCCCGACCGGATGAGCTTCGCACCCGCCGCCTCGATCCGCCGGACCTTCCCCTCCGGCGCGCTGACCGGCACGTACACGGTCGCCTGCGTGCCCAGCAGCTTGGCGGCCATCGCCACGCCCAGGCCGTGGTTGCCGCCGGACGCCGTGACGACCCGGTCCGGGACGTCGGCCAGCAGCAGCGTGTTCACCGCCCCGCGCAGCTTGAACGAGCCGGTGAGCTGGAGGTGTTCGAGCTTGAGCACGAGCGGGCGGCCGTCCACCGAGACGCGCCACAACGGGGTGCGGCGGATGTGGGGGCGGATCCGGTCGGCTGCGGCGGTGACGTCCATGTCACCAGGATGCGCGCATGTCACCGGGATGCGCGCATGTCACCGGGATGCGCGCATGTCACCAAGATGCGCATGTCACCAAGATGCGCGCATGTCACCAGGATGCGCGATCAGCCGCCGAACCACCGGTACACCCACACCACGACGGTCACCGCCCCGATCACGAAGCACAGCAGCACGACCACGAGCCCGAGCAGCACCAGGACGTTGGCGGGCCACGACGAGTCGCGGTCGTCGGCGACGGCCAACCGCGCCCGCAGGTCCTCCGACACCGCGCCGCGCAACGCCGCCAGCCGGACCCGCGCGGTCTCGGTGGTGTGCTCTCCGCTCACCCAGTTCAGCGCCGCCAGCCGGGCCTGCGGCGTGCGGTAGGCGCGTTCGAACGCCGCCACCTCCGCCTCGACCCGGTGCTCGGACAGGTAGCTCCACCGGCCCGCCTGCGCCGCGTCGCCGAGCACCCGGTACACCGCCGCCAGCCGCTCCCGCAGGTCCAGCCGGTCGGGGTAGGTGGTGACCAGCCCGACGAGGCGCTGCCGGGCCTTCAGCACACTCGCCAGATCACCGCGTTCCAGTTCCTCGGCGGCCTTGCGCAGCGTCAGCTCCACCGGCATGAGGCTCATGGTCCCAGTCCGCGCAACCGTAGGATCGCCGGGTGATCGGGGTGTCCGTCGTCGCCTTCGGCCTGGCCTGGTGGCTGGGCCTGTACCTGCTGGTCCGCGACCCGCGCAAGCCGCTGCTGCACCGGACCGCCGCCGGGCTGCTGGCCTACGCGGCGGCCCTCGCGCTGCCGGTGCCGCCGGTCGTCCTGGCGCTGCCGGCGATCGCGTGGACCGGTGCGATCACGTGCTGGCTGCCCGAGCGGTACGACCGGTGGTGGCGGATCTCGGCGGTGCCGCTGGTAGCGGCGGCGTGGTTCTTCCCGCCGGTCGTACTCCTCCCGCTCGCCTTCGTCCTGGTGCTCTACCTGCGCGAACACCGGACGTTGGTGGGTGCGGCGTCGCTGATGTTCCTGCTCGGGTCGGGCGCGGTGCTGCTGAACTTCGTCCCGGCGGTGTGGCTGGTGGCGGCGATCGGCGTGGACCTCATGCTGTTCGGCGTGCTCGTGGCGGTCCGGGACGCGTTCGACGAGGGCGAGGCGATCCGGGCGGACATGGTGCGGTCGCTGCTGGTGTCGGCGGGCATGGCGGCGGTGTTCGGCGGGCAGGTGGCGTTGTTCCTGGACGACCGGCTCGCGCCCCTGCTCTTCGGGACGGTCGCTGCGGCGGTCGCCCTCCAGGTCCTGGCCAACCCGCTCGCGGCCGTCGTCGACCGGGTCGCCGTGCCGGAGGTCGCCGACGAACGGGCGGAGCTGCGCGAGGCCGCCGACGCCCTGCCCCGCCGTGCGCCACTGGCCGAGGACGCCGATTTCGTGAAGCTGACCCGGCGGGCGTTGAGCAGTTACGGCGACCTCGGGAAGTTGGTCGCCAGCCCGTTGACCGAACTGCCGGTCATTTCGCGGCGACTCGCCGCCCGAGGTGCGCCCGACCAACCGTTGGAACGCGCGGCGGAATTGAAGTCGTTGTTGTGGGAGAGCATCCAGCGGCTCAAGCCGAAGGACGGCGACTTCGGCACCAGCGACGAATGGCGGCACTACAACGCGCTGTACTTCTACTACGTGGTCGGCATCCGGCCGTATTCACGGCGCACGAAACGCGAAGACCTCGACCCGGACGCCCGCAAGGCGCTCGCGTGGTTCGTCAACCAGGTCCCCGAGCGAACCCTCCACAACTGGCAGAACGCGGGGGCGAAGCTGGTGGCCGCGGACCTGTCCGCCCAGGTCGAGGCCTGAGAACTGGCAGCCGTTGGCAGTGTTCGGCGTTCTGCCGGCAGTGGTTCCGGGCCTAACTTCTGGGCCATGACGACGACTCAGGTTCGCAACGACGGTTTCCTCCGCTTCGCACTCAAGCTCGACGGCGTCGCCTCGGGCGGATTGGGGCTGCTGGCTCTTCTGATCGACGCCCCGCTGGGCTTGCCGCGCGGTCTCGTGCTCGGGCTCGGCGCATTCCTCGTCGCTTACGGCGTGGGTGTTTTCTTCCTCGGCACGCGCCCCGTCCGGGCACTCGTCGGTGTGGTGGTGGTCGGGAACTTCGTGTGGGTGGTGGACAGCTTCCTGACCGCTTTCGCCGGCTGGTTCCCGGTGACCGGGCTGGGTGTTTTCCTGATCGTGGCCCAGGCCATTTCGGTGCTCGGTTTCATCACCCTTCAGGTAATCGGACTGCGCCGCGCCGCCTAGTCCCTGCGCGCCGGCTAGTCCCTGCCCGCCGCCTGGTCCTTGAGGGTCCGGCTCCGGCCGCGGAACTCCGCGACCACCTCGTCTCCCCGACGCACGGTGATGTCGTAGATCCCGCTCCGGCCGCGCCGGACCCTCTCCACGGCGGTGGCGACCAGCTCGTCCCCCAACCGCACCGGCACCAGGAAGTCGATCTCCGCCTGCGCCGCGACCGTCACCGACCCGGGACGGTTGCAGGCGCAGGCGAACGCCGTGTCGGCCAGCAGGAAGACGTACCCGCCGTGCGCGATGCCGTGACCGTTGATCATGCGGTCGGTGACGGTCATGGTCAGGGTCGCGGACCCGTCCGAGAGGTCGAGCGCCTTGATCCCCAGCGCGGTCGACGCGGCGTCGTTTGCGAGCATGTCCGCAGGTCCGTTCATCCCCGCACCCTAGAACAGGCGCACCGCATGGGACTGTTGGAGATCGGCCGCGCGGTCGGGCTGTTCGCCGTGACCAACGTGGACGACATCGTGCTGCTGGCGCTGTTCTTCGCGCAGGGCGTGCGGCCGGCGAAGGTGGTGCTGGGGCAGTACCTCGGGTTCGGCGCGATCCTCGTGGTGGCCGTGGCGGCGTCGGCGGGCGCGGCGCTGTTGCCGGAGCAGTACCTGCACTGGCTGGGGCTGCTGCCGTTGGCGCTCGGGCTCAAGGCGGCGTGGCAGGCGTGGCGGGCGTGGCGGGGCGGGGACGACGAGGCTGCGCCCGTGTCGGGTGCGCTGGGCATCGCCGGGGTGACCTTCGCCAACGGCGGCGACAACATCGGGGTCTACGTGCCGGTGTTCGCCACGACCGGGGTCACCGGGTACGTCGTGGTGTTCCTGCTGCTGGTGGCGGTGTGGTGCGCGGCGGGCCGGTTCCTGGCCACGCGGGAGCCGGTGGCGAGGACGCTCAGCCGGTGGGGCCACGTGGTGCTGCCGGTCGTGCTCGTGGTCATCGGACTGCTGGTGCTGTTCGGCTGACCGCGTGGGACGGCTGACGGGGGTGGCGTCGCAGGGTCGCCACCCCCGTCGAACCCGCGGGGTCGTTACGCGGTGAACCCCTTGAACAGGGTGGTGAACTCGTACTGCGACTGGGCGATGCTGCTGCACGTCGGCGAGACACCCCCGCCGGGGCAGGACCCGTTGTCGCGGCCCACCGACCAGAAGCCCAGCAGGCCGATCCGGTTGGTGTTGGCCCAGGTCACCAGCTTGCGCGCGTGGTCCTGGGTGAAGACCTTGCCGTTGAAGTTGCGGCCGATCATCGGGGTCACGCCGAGCAGCCGCTTCAGCTCCGCGTCGGACTTGCCGGGCCAGATCTGCTTCATCTGCCGCAGCGAGCTCTCCGCGGCGGCGATCACGGCGTCGCCCCAGTCCGGCTTGGACGTCCCGAACTCCATCGTCATCGGGTTGACCAGCACGGTCAGGCCCTTGGCGGCGGCGTTCTGGAGGATCTGCACCGAGTAGGGGTCCATGCCGTAGTCGTCGCCCTGGACGCGCATGGTGTAGCTGATGGACGTGCCGCGCTCGGTCTGGAGCTTCTTCAGCGCGGTGTTGACCATGTCGTGCGGGATGGACGCCTCGACGTCCACGTCCAGGTGGTTGCTGCCGACCGCGTCGAGCACCTTCTTGTACGCGCCGAGCAGGGCATCGGCGGTCGAGCAGGTGTACTCCAGGTACGGCCCGGCCGCGCCGCCGGTCGCCACGATCACGTCACCGCCGAGCGCCTTCAGGGCCCGCACGTCGTTGATGATCCGGCTGTCGTTCAACGGGATCGTGCCGCCCCACGACGGGTTGCAGCCCGAGCTGTCGGCCAGGGCGAAGGCCAGCGTGAACACCTTCTGGCCGGTCGCGCGGGCCACCGACTCCAGCGACGGGGTGGGCATCGTGATGTCGACGTACGGGGCCGACTTGATGCTCCCCGGCGGCACCGGAGTGGTCGTCGTGGTGGTGGTTGTCGACGACGACGTGGTGGTGGTTGTTGTCGACGACGAAGTGGTGGTGGTCGTCGTGGTCGTCGTGCTGCCGGCGCAGGGTTGGCCGTTGAGCTTGCAGTTGGCGGGCAGGCCGGTGCCGTTGACCAGGAAGCCGAACGACGTGGACGCGCCGGCGGCGACCGAGCCGTTGTACTCGCGGTTGGTGAAGGTGTGGTGGTTGCCGCTGCTGGCCAGGGTCGCGTCCCAGTAGGAACCGGGCGTGCTGCCGGCGGGCAGGTCGAACTCCAGCTTCCAGCCGGTCAGCGCGGTGCTGCCGGCGGTGATCGTGTACTTGCCCTGGTAGCCCGAACCCCACGTGGAGTCCTGGGTGAACACCGCGGTCGGGCTCGGCGCGGCGCCCGCCGGGGCGGCCAGCAGCAGGCCCGTGGTGACGACCGCCGCGGCACCCGCGGCGAGGGCGGCGAGGACCTTGTTCGACATTGAACGTGCTCCCGTGGCAGGGGGACGGGGTGGAAGTGGTGCGGGAGCGCGGGGCGCGGCACGCCCCCACACCACGTCGTGTGCGGTGCCGTCGCAACTGTCGGCACCGACACAGTGACGGTAAGTGGACTGGACCACCGCGTCAATGGGTCTAGACCTTTTCTGTCGCCAACCGGTCAAGGCCCGGGGTGGGAGACTGTGCGGCGTGGAACACGCACCCTGGTCCGAAGGCAGCGCAACCGGCATCGGCTCACTGCCGGGAACGGACCCGCTGGAAGCCGCGCGGGTCGTGCTCGGTGAGCTGCCCACCCTGCCCCACCTGCCCGAACTCCCCGCGCGCGGCGTCGGCGCGGACGTCATCGGCCGCACCGCCGCGCTCTTGGTCGACCTGCCGATCGAGGTCGTCACCTCCGGCTACCGGACCGCTTCCCACGTTGGGAAGGACCACCGCCGCGCGGTGGACCTGTTGCGCCGCGACCTCGACGCGTTCGAGGAAGCGGCCGACGGGCTGACGCCGTCCGTGGTCAAGGTGCAGGCGGCCGGGCCGTGGACGCTGACCGCCGGCATCGAGCTGATGCGCGGCCACCGCGTGCTGACCGACAAGGGCGCGCTGCGCGAGTTCACCGCGTCGCTGACCGAGGGCCTGGCCCGGCACGTCGCCGAGGTGGGCAAGCGGACGGGCGCGCAGGTCGTCGTGCAGCTGGACGAGCCGTCGCTGCCCGCCGTGCTGCGCGGCCTGCTGCCCACGCCGTCCAAGCTCGGGACCGTGCCCGCCGTCCCGGAGCCCGACGCCCGTGCGGTGCTCCAGACCGTCATCGAGGGCGTCGGCGCGGACGTGGTCGTGCACTGCTGCGCGCCCCGCCCGCCGCTGACGTTGCTGCGCGAGGCCGGCGCGAAGGCGATCGCGTTCGACGTGACCGCGCTGGACGAAGGCATGTGGGACCAGGTCGGCGAGGCGTGGGAGGAGCGCACGACCCTGTTCCTCGGCGTCGTGCCGAGCACCGACCCGGGCCGTCCGCTGAAGCTGCGCGACGCGGCGAAACCCGCGTTGGACCTGGTGGACCGCCTCGGGTTCCCGCGCTCGATCCTCGCCACGCACGCCGTGCCGACGCCGACGTGCGGCCTGGCCGGGGCCACGGCGTCCTGGGTGCGGCGGGCGCTCGCGCTGACCCGCGACCTGGGCAAGGCGTTCGTGGAACCGCCCGAGGGCTGGTGACCCGCCCGGCCGGCGGCTAGTCTCCCTCCAATTAGGGAAGGTTCTTTACTAAGGCCACCGCCGCCGGCCTGGAGCGGAGGTTCCATGCGGTTCCCACGGTGGGCGATGGCGCTCGCACTGGTCGGGTCGGTGTCGACGGCGCTGCCCGCGCACGCCGCCCCGACCGGGCACGTGCGGCTGGACCAGGTCGGCTACGGGACGGCGGAGAGCAAGCAGGCCTACCTGCTCGCGAAGTCGGCCGTCGACGGCCGGTTCACGGTGGTGGACGCCGGTGGCGACACGGTCTTGACCGGGAAGCTCGGCGCCTCACTGGGCAGCTGGAGCCCGAAGTTCAGGGCGGTGCACCCCATCGACTTCACCGCCCTGACCAAACCCGGCACGTACCGGATCAAGGCGGCCGGCACCACGTCACCACCGTTCACAGTCGGCAACGAGCTTTTCTCCCCGGTCACCGACCACACGATCGAGTTCTTCCAGGCCCAACGCGACGGCGCGGACGTCATCCCGGGCCGCCTCAACCGCAAGCCCGCGCACCTGACCGACCGCGCCGCGACCGTCTACGACACGCCCGTCTTCCGCGGTGACGGTGGCGACGAGCTTGCCGAGCCCCTCAAGCCGTTGGGGCACACCGCGGACGTCGAGGGCGGCTGGTTCGACGCCGGCGACTTCGTGAAGTTCACCCACGCCACCGCGTACTCCACGGCGTCCCTGCTCTTCGCCCAACGCGCCGAACCCAAGGACGCACTGCGCGCCGAAGCCGAGTTCGGCCTCCGGTGGCTCGACAAGGTCTGGGACGCCGACCGCGGAGTCCTCTACGCGCAGGTCGGCATCGGCACGGGCAGCGCCGAACACGGCTTCCTCGGCGACCACGACGTGTGGCGGCTCCCGGAGGACGACGACAAGCTCACCGTGAAACCGGGCGACGAGAAGTACTTCATCAAGCACCGCCCGGTGTTCCGCGCGAACAAGCCGGGCGAGAAGATCAGCCCCAACCTGGTCGGCCGCGTGACGGCGTCCTTCGCCCTGGCGGCCCAGCTTGAACGCGACCCCCGCGAGGCCCGGTGGTACCTGGAGCAGGCGGCGAGCCTGTTCGCCCAGGCCAAGACGACGAACGTGGGCGAACTGGTCACCGCGTTCCCGCACGCGTACTACCCGGAGAGCTCGTGGGCAGACGACCTGGAGTTCGGCGCCGCCGAGCTCGCCCTGGCCGGCAAGGCCCTGCACGACCCCCGAGCCGACCAATGGGCGCGTCAGGCGACGCACTGGGCGGCGGTCCACCTGACCGGCGGCGACCCGGACACCCTGAACGTCTACAACACCAGCGCCCTCGGCCACTTCGGCTTGGTGCAACTGCTGCGCGCGGGCGTCCCGGGCGCCGAGGTCACGCAATCCCAGGTGATCGGAGACCTGCGCCGCCAACTCCAGTCCGGTGTGGACAGCGCTGCGGCAAGCCCGTTCCGCACGGCGGCCAGCCTGACCGAGTTCGACGCAGCCACCCGCAGCTTCGGCTTCGCCGCCACGGCGAGGCTGTACCGGGCGCTGACCGGCGACCGGACCTTCGACGCGTTCGGCGTGCGCCAACGCAACTTCACCCTGGGCGCGAACGCCTGGGGCACGACCCTGGTCATCGGCGTCGGCACGAAGTTCCCACAATGCCCCCACCACCAGGCCGCCAACCTGTCCGGCGACCCCAACGGCGGCCGGCGGGTGCTGGCCGGCGGCGTGGTCAACGGACCGAACGCGGCTTCGCTGTTCGACGACCTCGGTGAGATGCCGGCGGGCGCGGTCGCCTGCGCCAAGCCCTACACGAAGGAGTTCGACTCGGCGAGCTCGCGTTTCGTGGACGAACTGACGTCCTGGCCCAGCTCGGAACCAGCCATCGACTTCACCGCGACAGCAGTCCTCGCTTTCACCCTCTCCTGACCAGACGTCTTCGCCCGAAGGGCGCAATGCTTTCGCCGTGCTGCCAAGCCCACGGGAAGGGCCTCGGTTTCTTTCCCCCGTACGGCCTGGGCGAAGCCCAACCGCGCTTGGCCCGTTTCCGCAACCAGCTTTTCCGGTTGCGGAAACGGGCCAAGGGTGGTTGCCTCCGGCAGGCCGTACGGGGGGAAGAAACCGACGCCCTTCCCACCCCCGGGGGCCTGCCCAGCGGCGAGCGCCGCTTTTGAGCTTTTGATCTTGAGAGCGCGAAGCGCTTCCCGAAGATCTTGAAGACCGTTTCAGACCGGGGTGGTGCGGTAGACAGCGTCAGCCACCTGCCAGAAGAGACCCTTCGGGTGGTCGCGGAACAGCGGTTCGGTGCCGAACAGGACCGCTGTTCCGCCCCGTTCCGACCGCCCCGACACCACCGCCGCCTGCCCCGCCGCCGAGTCCTGCCCGCCGGTGCCGTCCTCGCGCGGGATCCAGTGGCCCGCGACCAAGCCCGTGTAGCGCTGCTCGGCGGTCACCCCCGCGCCCAAGTCGGTGAACCAGTGCGGCGCGTAGACGAACGAGTGGCCGGGCGTGCCCGACGCGTCGACGACCGTCACCACGCCGTTGGCGTCTTCCTTGCCCGCAACGGCCTTCGCCGCCAGCACGCGCGCCTCGGCGTTGAACCTCGCCCCTGTCGCGCCCCGCGTCACCAACCCGCCCCGCGCCAGGAAGGCGTCCACCGAGGCACGGGCCGTGGGGTTGAGGAGGTCGTAGCGCAGACCCGACGACACGAACAACACATCCACTCGCGAGAGGTCGAAGCCGCCGTCCAGGACCGCGTTGGACACGGGACGCACGTCGAAACCCATGTCCCGCAGAGCCTTCAGCTCATCCGACGCGACAGCCGCCGCGACCACCGGACGGTGCAGCACGGTGCCGCCCGAGGTGCCCGTGGTGAAGCGGACCCCGTAGCGGTCGGAGACCTCGATGGCCTTCGCGCGGGCGGAGGCGGGGACGACGTACGTCCCGTCGTCCTGTCTGCGGACCGCCACGCCTCGGGCCAGCAGGTCGTTCAGGGCCGCCGCGTCCTTGCCGTCGGCCAACCTGAGCGCCAGGTCCTGATCAGGGGCGGCGTCCACCGAACCAGTGGGAGAGGCCGCGACGACATCCCGGCCGGGGACGTCCAGTCGCCCCGAGCGGACCACGTCGACCGACGCGCCCCACAGGAGGCGGTGGCTCCAGCCGGAGATGTCGTACATCACCGGCACGTCCCGGGACAGGTCGCGGCCCGCTTCCAACAGGACGTTGGCCAGGCCGCGCTTGGGCTGGTGCATGTCCACCACGTACGAGCCGGCCGGGTACGACCTCCCGCCCAGCACGAAGGGCCGGTCGGCTCGGGAGACCCGGACGTCGTTGGCGACCAGGTGGTCCACCAGCCGTGCGGCGGCGGGGCCGGAGCGTTGGGTGGTGCCCACGGGGATGACGTAGGCGCGGGGGAACTCGGTGGTGTAGCGGTCCTCCGGGCCGAAGCCGGGGACGTAACCGTCGGGGATCGGGCGCTGGGGTTCGCCGGCGTCGCCCCTGCGGAACATCTCGATCTGGTTGTCCACCAACGCACTCCGATGCTGTCGCACGTAGGTCAAGGCGGTGCGGATGGTCGCCTCGACCACGTCGGTGTTGATCCGGGACCGCCGGCGCAGCTCCTCCACCGGCAGCGTCGTGTAGTCGGCCCGGTTGACCCGCATGGGCACCTCGACCGTGTACGACACCGCGCCGTGGTACATCGAGTACTGCGCGGTGTAGATCGGCGCCCAACCGTCCCAGACGCCGGGTTCGTAGTCGCGGAACGGGATCTCCGGCTTGGCCGTCTCCGGGTGCCCGAGCGCCGCGACCGCCTGCTCCATGCGCAGACCGCCCTCGTAGCCGTGCCGGACGTAGAGGTCGAAGTCGTAGTTCTGGCCGTGTGGCGGGGTGGTGGGCTCGATGAGCGTGTTGGTGACGTACCCGTGCTCGTCGAGCATCATCAACGGCTGGACGCGCTTCACCACGTCCCGCATGGCGCGGGTCTCCGGCTGGGACGCCGTGACGAAGTCGCGGTTGAGGTCGAACCCGGCCGCGTTGACGCGCGTCCCGGCGACGCGGCCGTCCGGGTTCGCGGTGAGGTTGACGTAGACGCGGCTGCGGCGCAGCAGGTCCAGCTTCGCCGGGTCGGACGTGGTGGCCAGGTCCTCGACCACGCGCAAAGCGCCGTCCGTGCCCTCCCACTCGTCGCCGTGGATGTTCGCGTTGACCCACACCGGGGCCTTGTAGGCGTTGCGCAGCAGCGGATCGCGGCGCGCGCCCACCGGGTCGTCCTCGATCCGGGACCGCCACGCCTCCTGCCGCCGGGTCTCGCTGGGCGTCTCGGGCGCGGTCAGGGTCACCAGGTACAGGTCGCGGCCGGCGGTGGACTGGCCGATCACCTCGACCGACACGCGGTCGCTGCGCTTCTGGAGCTCGTTGAGCTTGGGCGCGAGCGAGTGGTAGGTGGCGAGGCCGAGCCTGGCCGAACGGTCGGCGGCGTCCTCGGGGTAGACGCGCAGCAGGGTCCGGCGCGGGTAGCCCTGCGCGGCCTCGGGGCGGTTGTCGCCGCGCGCGGCCGTGCGCAGGGGCGGGTCGGTGGCGGCGACCTCGTTGCGCTCGGGGCCGTTGCCGGGGTCCTCGGCGCGTCCGGCGGTGGGTTCGGCGTGTGCCGGTACGACAGCGGTCGTGATCAACAGCAAGGCGAGCAGGGTCGACCGCATTCGTGCGCCCTCCGTTCACCGGACCTCACATACTGTGACTAGTGGGTCCCGAGGGGCCGGGTCAACAGCTCAGGCGCTCAACCCGACCCGAGGCACACGAACGGCCGCCGGAAGGGGTCCGCTGCGACCGCCTCCGCCAGTGCGACGGCGGGGGAGCGGCCCGCCGCGAGGCTCCGGTGGAAGTCCGCCATCGCCTCGGCGGAGGGCTGGTCGCCGACCTTGCTCGACGCGGCGATCACCGTGCGCGCCCCGCCCGCGAGCAGTGCACCCGCGAAACCCAGCGGCTCGTCGCCGGGGCGCACGCGGTTGAGCGCCAGTTCGCACGCGGCCAGCACGACCTGGTGCGGCGGGCGGCGGACCTGGCCGACCTCGTGGGCGAACAGCGCGCCGTCGACCAGTTCCAGGCGGGAGAACAACGCGTTCTCCGGCTCGTGCTCGCCGTGCGCGGCGATGTGGGCGATCTCGACGCCGTCCAACGCCTCCAGCACGGTGCCGACGCGGGCGTCGCCGACGCCGAGCAGCTTCGCGTCCACGTGGTAGCCCGCGAGCCGGTCGATCTCGGCTTGCGCGGCCTGCAACCCGGGGCCGCGCACGAGCAGCACACCGGTCGCCTCCTCGCGCGCGCGGCGGGTGGTGCCCAGCCACGACGTCGCCGAGGGCGCGGCCACCACCGGCCGGCCCGCACACGTCGGCAGCACGCCCCACGGCACGACGTGCAGCGCGCCGGTCGGGACGATCACCAGTTCGCGGTCGCCGAGCACGCCCGCCAGGGGGCGCAGCAGCATCCGGTCGAGGTTCTCGGCCTCGCGGCGGGCGGACGCGCCGATGACCTCGCGCAGCGGTGCCGGCAGGTGGTCGGGGGCCAGGGCGTTGAGGTCGGCGTGCAGGCGGCGCGCGGACTCGGTGGCCAGTGCCGCCGGGCCCAGCCGCACCATCCGCACCCGGCCGCCCACCAGGGCCAGCGCGATCAGGTCGTCGCCCGAGGACGCGAAGCTCACCATCGCGCGGCCGTCCAGGCACGCCATCACCTCGGCCGGCGTCGCGACCGGGCGCGGGGTGCCCCACGGGCTCGCGCTCCAGCCCAGGCGCATCGCCGCGCGCTGGCTCGCGGCCAGCCGGGTTTCGAGCGCGGCCGTGGGTGCGCCGTCCAGCCGGGCCAGCAGCAGGGACCGGCTCAGCCGCCGCACCTCCGTGATGCGCTCGCCCAGCTCGGAGTCCAAAGTGGACTCGACGGGGTCGTAGCGGTACATCTGCGCGCGGGTGCGCTCCAGCCACGTGAACAGGCGCTTGGCGTTGGCCGACGAGTCGCCGCCCTCCAGCACCAGCCGCACGGCCAGTTCGCCCAGCTCACGGCCGTGCAGGGCCGCGCCGGAGACCAGTTCGAGCCCGCCGAGCTTGTCCCGCAGCTGGCCCAGTTCCGCGAGCCCGGCCTTGGCCTGGGCGAGCGCGACCCGCCGGTTCCCGCGCGCGAGCGCGATCTCCGCCCGGCACAGCCGCAGCACCATCCGGTGGTCGATCGGCTCGATCCGCCGCGACTTGGGCACGCTGCGCAGCAGCTGCTCGGCCCGCGCCGGGTCACCGCGGCGGACCTCCAGGCGGGCCGCGAGGATCTGGGCGAACGCGGCCTGGTCGAACAGCCCGCGCGCGGCGAGCTCGGTCGCCAGCTCCATCGCCCGTGCGACCACCTTCTCCGAGGGCCGCCGCGACTCGAGCGCTTTGGTGGCGTCCACCCGCAGGGCGATCAACGCGGCCACGGCCGCCCACCCGGGACTGCCCCGCCGCACGAGCCGGCGCTGCGC
This sequence comes from Saccharothrix variisporea, assembly GCF_003634995.1. Classification (GTDB taxonomy): domain Bacteria; phylum Actinomycetota; class Actinomycetes; order Mycobacteriales; family Pseudonocardiaceae; genus Actinosynnema; species Actinosynnema variisporeum. The sequence goes on from NZ_RBXR01000001.1 coordinate 6,709,048, forward strand.
GGAGTTCGCCATCCGCTTGGCCAGGGTGAGGTCACCGTCCACCAGGGCGGCGGCAGCCCGGTACAGCTCGGCCTCGGCGACGTCCTGGCCGACCTTCTGCTTGCGCAGGTCCGGCAGCACCTCGTCCAGCAGCCGACCGGCTTCGTCGGCGAGCCCGACGCTGATCAACGCCTCGGACTGGTCGATGCGCAGGCGCAGCAGGAGCCCCGGTTCGAGGTCCTGGAAGACCCGGTTGGCCTCGGCGTAGCGGCGCAGGGCGCCCGGGAGGTCCCCGGCGCGGCGCAGCACGTTGCCCAGCGCGTGCGTGGAGATGCCGACGCGCAGCGGGAGGTCGTACTGCTTGGACAGCTCGACGACCCGGTCCAGGTCGCGGATCGCCGCGGCCGGCTGGTCGATCTCGCCGTAGGCCATGCCCCGGTTGTGCAGCGTGTTGACCAGCAGCGGGACGATCGACACGTCACCGTCGGCCAGCCGGCGCTCGTGGTGGGCGACGTCGAGGTCGACGTAGGTGATGCCCTCCTCGATCCGGCCGACCCGGAACAGCAGCAACGCGTGCGTGCCGTTGAGCATGCTGGTCAGCTCGGCCCGCAGCGGGCCGTCCGGGATGCCGGGCAGTTCCGCGCGGACCACGTCCAGCAGCCGCAGGCCGTCGTCCACGCTGCCGGTCTCGGCCAGGTTGAAGGACATGGTGAACAGGACGCGGGCGCGGACCTCCAGCCGCTCCACCGGGTCCACGCCGGGCACGTCGAGCAGGTCCAACGCCCGCCGCAGGTGCCCGAGCGCCTTGACCGGCCGGGCGGCGAGGCCCGCCGCCTTGCCCAGGAGTTGCTGTTCCCGCGCCCGGGCCACCGCTTCGACGGGGTCCGGTCCTCGCCGACCACCACGCGGTGAGGCGGGGTTCGGCGAGGCGGGCACGTTCATATGAGAGCACAACCGACTGCGCGACACTGCCCACCGGTCGGCTGCTTGTCCGTCGGTGGGCAGTGGTTCGAGCCGGGCGTGCCGGTCACTTGGTCGTGGTCGGCACCGCGTAGCTGGTGTAGGGGCCGCCCTCGGGCCCGACCGGCTGGGGTTGCGGCTCCGGCTGCGGCTCGGGCTCGGCCGGGTCCTCGGCGGGCGCGTCGACCGGCTGGCTGTAGCTGGTGTACGGGCCGCCCTCGGGGTCGGAGCCGCCGCCGGCCCGGTGCTTGCCCTTGTCGGCCCCGGCCTTCTCGCCCTTCTTGGCCTTGCCGGCGGGCTTGGTCTTCGGCGTGGTGGCGGTGAGCGTCACGGCCTGCTCGTCGGCCAGTTCCGCGCCCTCGACCTCGGCCACGCGCTTGCGGTTGGTTCCGGCGGTCATGGTGTTGTCCTCCCCTACAACGGGCCCCTGATTCGGGGGAAGTCCAGTGGGTTTTCGATCATTTCGGCGGCCCCCCGCCGACCGAACGGCTCAAGCCTGACACAGATGGACGCACCTGTGCGGTGGAAATTCACGCTGAGCAATCGCATCCCGTCGGGTGGGACGCTCTGACCAGCACGAAGGAGGCGTTTCGACGGGCGTTACCACTCGAACGGGGTAACGTGTTGACACAGAGATGGTGTGCCCGGACCCGCAATAAGAGGACATTCCCGCCGATCGGCCACGTGGAATAGCCACCGTCGGCACCCCTCTCGTCACGGATCGCCACCGCATTCACGGGGCTCGCCCTAAGAGACCGGCGGACGGGCCCCTGGATACGTGTTCCGGCGTGCTCATGATCACGTTCACAGAACTGATGCGTTCCGCAGGACGCACGAAGGCCCGGCCACCGGGACGGCGGCCGGGCCTTCGGGGGACTTGCTTACGAGCAGCGGGCGATGATCAGGTCGCGGACCTTCTTCGCGTCCGCCTGCCCCTTGGTCGCCTTCATGACCGCGCCGACGATCGCGCCGGCCGCCGCCACCTTGCCGTCGCGGATCTTCGCCGCCACGTCCGGCTGCGCCGCCAAGGCCTCGTCCACGGCCTTCTCCAGCGCCGAGTCGTCGGAGACCACCTTCAGCCCGCGGGCTTCGATGACCGCCTCCGGCTCACCCTCGCCGGCCAGCACGCCGGTGACGACCTCGCGGGCGAGCTTGTTGGTCAGCTCGCCGGCGTTCACCAGGGCCACGACCCGGGCGATCTGCGCGGGCGTGATGCCCAGCTCGCCCAGCTCCACCCCGCGGGCGTTGGCCTCCTTGGTCAGGTAGGCCACCCACCACGACCGGGCCTCGGCAGGCGTCGCGCCCGCGTCCACCGTCGCCGCCACCAGGTCCACCGCACCGGCGTTGACCAGGTCGCGCAGCTCGGCGTCGGTCAGGCTCCACTCGGTCTGGATGCGCTTGCGGCGCTCCCAAGGCAGCTCCGGCAGCGTGCCGCGCAGCTCCTCGACCCACTCGCGGGACGGGGCGATCGGCACCAGGTCGGGCTCCGGGAAGTACCGGTAGTCCTCGGCGGTCTCCTTGGTGCGACCGGAGGAGGTGCTGCCGGTCGACTCGTCGAAGTGCCGGGTCTCCTGGGTGACCTTGCCGCCGTTCACCAGCACCGCGGCCTGCCGCGTCATCTCGAACCGCACCGCCCGCTCGACGCTGCGCAGCGAGTTGACGTTCTTGGTCTCGGTGCGGGTGCCGAACTCGGTGGTGCCCTTCGGCATCAGCGACACGTTCGCGTCGCAGCGCAGCGAACCCTGGTCCATGCGCACGTCGGAGACGTCCAGCGCCTTCAGCAGGTCCCGCAGCGCGGTGACGTAGGCGCGGGCCACCTCGGGCGCGCGCTCGCCGGTGCCCGTGATCGGCCTGGTGACGATCTCGATCAGCGGCACGCCCGCCCGGTTGTAGTCCAGCAGCGAGTGCTCGGCACCGTGGATGCGGCCGGTCGCGCCACCCACGTGCAGCGACTTGCCGGTGTCCTCCTCCATGTGCGCGCGCTCGATCTCCACGCGCACGACCTCGCCGTCGTCCAGCGTCACGTCGAGCCAGCCGTTGAAGGCGATCGGCTCGTCGTACTGCGAGGTCTGGAAGTTCTTCGGCATGTCCGGGTAGAAGTAGTTCTTCCGCGCGAACCGGCACCACTCGGCGATCTCGCAGTTGAGCGCGAGGCCGATGCGGATGGCCGACTCGACCGCCTTGCCGTTGACCACCGGCAGCGACCCGGGCAGGCCCAGGCACGTCGGGCAGACGTGCGTGTTGGGCTCGCCGCCGAACAGGTTGGCGCAGCCGCAGAACATCTTCGTGTTGGTGTGCAGCTCGACGTGCACTTCCAGGCCGAGCACCGGGTCGAAGCGCTCGACGACCTCGGCGTAGTCCATCAGCTCGTCCACCGACGTCATCGGTCGCCGCCCTCCCGCATGCCGCGCACGGCCAGCGCCGCGCCGGTGATCGCCACCAGGATGCTCGCCACCGCGTTGACCAGCGCGAGCTTGTCGTTCTTGCCCCGCGCGGACTTCAGCGTCGAGAACGCGCTGGTCGCCGCGCTCGCCGCACCGAGGAGCGCGAACGCGCCGCGTGCCTTCTTCACCGCGCCACCGCCAGTTCCGGGACGTCGAGGTAGACCGTGCCGCGCGCCGCCTCGTAGGCCGCCGCCACCCGGTACATCCGGTGGTCCTGCAACGCCGGGGCCATGATCTGCAGGCCCACCGGCAGGCCGTCCTCGTCGGACAGTCCACTCGGGACGGACATGGCGGGCGTGCCGGCGAGGTTCGCCGGGATCGTGCAGAGGTCCGCCTTGTACATCGCCATCGGGTCGTTCGCGCGCTCGCCGATGCGGAACGCCGTGGTCGGCGTGGTCGGGGAGACCAGCACGTCCACGTTCGCGAACGCCTGCTCGAAGTCGCGGGTGATCAGCGTCCGCACCTTCTGCGCCGAGCCGTAGTAGGCGTCGTAGTAGCCCGACGACAGCGCGTAGGTGCCGATCATGATCCGCCGCTTGACCTCCGGGCCGAAGCCGGCCTCGCGGGTCAGCGACATGACCTCCTCGGCGCTGCGCGTCGAGTCGTCGCCCACCCGCAGGCCGTAGCGCATGGCGTCGAACCGGGCCAGGTTCGAGGACGCCTCGCTGGGCGCGATCAGGTAGTAGGCGGGCAGCGCGTAGTCGAAGCTCGGGCACGAGACCTCGATGATCTCCGCGCCCAGCTGCTTGAGCTGCGCCACCGCGGCCTCGAACGACCGCAGCACGCCCGGCTGGTAGCCGTCACCGCTGAACTGCGTCACCACGCCGACCTTCACACCGGTCAGGTCACCGTTCGCACCCTCGCGGGCGGCGGCGACCACCGGCGGCACCGGGGCGTTGATGGAGGTCGAGTCCAGCGGGTCGTGACCGGCGATGACCTCGTGCAGCAGGGCCGCGTCCAGCACCGTCCGGGCGCACGGGCCGCCCTGGTCCAGCGAGCTGGAGAACGCGACCAGGCCGTAGCGGGACACGCCGCCGTAGGTCGGCTTCACGCCGACCGTGCCGGTGACCGCGCCGGGCTGGCGGATCGAGCCGCCGGTGTCGGTGCCGATCGCCAGCGGCGCCTGGAACGCCGCGAGGCTCGCCGACGAGCCGCCGCCCGAGCCGCCCGGGATGCGGTCCAGGTCCCACGGGTTGCGGGTCGGGCCGTAGGCGGAGTTCTCGGTGGAGGAGCCCATCGCGAACTCGTCCATGTTGGTCTTGCCGAGGATGACGACGCCGGCCTCGCGCAGGCGGCGGGTGACCGTGGCGTCGTAGGGCGGGACCCAGCCTTCGAGGATCTTCGAGCCGCACGTGGTCGGCACGCCCTCGGTGGCGAAGACGTCCTTGAGCGCCAGCGGCACACCCGCCAGCGGGCTCACCGGGGCGTGCCCGGCGGCCAGGTCGTCGTCCACCTTCTTGGCGGCGGCCAGCGCGCCCTCGGTGTCGACGTGCAGGAACGCGTTCACCGCGCCGTCGACCTCGGCGATCCGGTCCAGGTGCGCCTGCGCGACCTCGACGGCCGAGACCTCGCGGCTCGCGATCTTCGCCGCCAGCTCGGCGGCGGTGCTGCGGATCAGGCTCATGCTTCTTCCCCAAGGATGCGCGGCACGCGGAAGCGGCCGTCCTCGGCGGCGGGGGCGCCCGCGAGCGCCTGCTGCTGACCGAGGCTGGGACGCACCACGTCCTCGCGGAACACGTTGGTCAGCGGAACGGCGTGCGAAGTGGGCGGGATGTCCGCGGTGGCGATGTCGCCCACCGTGGCCACCGACTGCAGGATCACGTCCAACTGGCCGGCGAACAGGTCAAGCTCGTCGTCGGTGACGGCGAGCCTGGCCAGGCGGGCCAGGTGCGCGACCTCGTCGCGGGAGATGCTGGGCACCTCGTCAACCCCCGTGGGTCGGTTTCTCTCGGATTGGACCCGACGAGTCTATTGGCTGGTCAGGCCCGGCTCCGACCGGGTTGCGGGAGGGGCGGGCGCGGGGGCGGGGGATTTTACCGCTGTGCAACGCGGCTGGTGGGTCGGAAAGCGAAGCTGCGTCTGCGAGAATCATCGGCCGGACAGTCGTCGAACACCAGCCCATGGAGGCGTTGCACCGTGTCCTTCCTGCTCCGGGTCCAGCTCCCGGACCGTCCCGGCACCCTGGGCGCGGTCGCCTCCGCGCTCGGCGAGATCGGGGCCGACATCCTCAGCGTGGACGTGGTGGAGCGCGGTTCCGGCGTGGCCATCGACGACCTGGTGGTGGAGCTGCCGTCCGGCCGGCTGCCGGACACGCTCATCACCGCCGCGGAGTCCATCGAGGGCGTCGAGGTGGACGCGGTGCGGCCGTACGCGGGCGTCCTGGACACCCACCGCGAGCTGGAGCTGGTCGAGGAGGTCGCCGAGGAACCGGCGAGGGGCCTGGAGATCTTCACCGAGGGCGTCCCCAAGATCATCCGCGCGGGCTGGGCGGTGGTGCTGGGCTACGACGGCGCCGGCGTCCACCGCCAGACCGCCTCGGCGGCCGCCCCGGAAACCCGCATGCAGAACCCGCCGTGGATGCCCCTGGCGCGGGCGACGGTGCTCGACGGCGAGGAGCCGTGGGTCCCGGAGACGTGGCGCGAACTGGGCACGGAGCTGGCCGCGACTCCACTGGGCAAGCCGGACCGGGTGCTGTTGGTCGGGCGTCCGGGTGGCCCGATGTTCCGGGCGGCGGAGGTCGCGCGGCTGGCGCACCTGGCGGGGATCGTCGCAGTCGTCCTGCCCGACTAGGCCAATGGCTAGCGGACGGCGTTGGTGCGCAGGGTGCGTTGGGCGTAGGTGACCAGTTCGGCGTTGTCGCTGGTCCGGCGGCCGTCCGGGTTGAGGAGGGTGTCCTCCAGACCGATGCGGGTGTCCAGTTCCAGGCGGGCGGCGTGGTCGAGGATGGGCCAGGCGCTGTCGTCCTCGCCGTGCAGCAGGATCGGTGTGCCGAGCGGTTCGAGGATGGTCAGCAGCGCTTCCGCGTGCTCGATCGTCTCGCCGGGCTGGACCTCGGCCAGGATGCGGCGGGTGCCGGCGGGCACGCCCTCGGCGGCCAGGGTGCGGGCCGCCTCGGTGTGGAAGATGCCCAGCTCGATGCCGATGCCCGCGTCCTGGAGGGCGCGGACCACCTCGCGCCAGCCGTCCTCGTGGACGTTCACCGAGGCGACGTCCGGGCGTCCGGCGGCCAGGCCCGCCCAGCCGCGCACGAGTTCCGCGCGGCGCACCGGGTCGGGCTGGATCCAGGCGGCGGTCGTGACGCCCAGCTCGGCGTGCGGGACGGCGGCCCGGACCACCGCCACCGTCGTCGCGACCTCGGGACCGGCGATGACCTCCAGGCCGACGACGTCCCGCGGGTGCAGGTGGAAGTGCGTGACGCCGAGCTCGGCCAGCGCGGCGGCGTCGGCGGCGAGCTGCTGCGGGGTGACCGGCAGCGCCGGGTGACTGCCGGGTTCGCGGGCACCGTTGAGGCAGGCCTGGAGCACGGACCAAGCCTGTCACGCCCGGCGCGGCACGGCGAGTCGCACACCCGGACGGCCGCGCACCTCCCGGGTCGGTTCGGCCAGGACCGGCGCCGGCGCGACTGGGGTCGGCTCGGGGCGGTCAGGTCAGTTCGAGGCTGAACCCGTAGGCGATGAGGTGCACCCCCGGCACGGGGTTCCAGTCCCGCTCGGGGAACCGCTGGAACCCCAGCCGCTGGTAGAGCCGGTGCGCGGTGGTCATGTGCTCGCCGCTGCTCATCACCACTCGCGTGGCCCCGACCTCCCGAGCCCGCGCCACCACGGCCAGCACCAACGCCTCACCGACCCCACGCCCCCGCGCGTCCGGGTGCACGGCCAGCATCCGGAACTCCAGCTCGCCCGCCCGGCTGACCTCGGCGTACGGCGTGCCGGGGTGGGCGATCGTCACCGTGCCCAGCATGGTGTCCTCGGTGTCCACGGCGACCAGCAACTCGGCGTCCCTCGCCCGGGCCCGGGTGTCGGCCAACTGGTCCGCGTACCCACCGGTCCGGCTCTCGATGTACTGGTCGGCGTGGTAAGCCGCCACCGTGATCGCACCGGCCGCGTCCCACTCGTCCTCCCTCGCGGGCCTCACCACCACATCGGCCATCTGCTTCCCCTCCCGCTCTGGTCGGTGTCCAGGCAACCCTGCGGGCGGGGTTCGATCAAGACGCGACCGTGAGCGACCCGCACATCTGCGGGCCTAGGCGCACCCGCGGATCCCGACCGGCGGCGCGCCGCTGCCAGGCGGCCGGGGATCGGGCGTCAGCTCGGGCACGCGCGGGAGGCGGGTCGCCAGGACGACGTCGAACCGCGGCTCCCGAGCGACCCCGGCACCCCGACTCGCGGCCGCCGCCACCACGAGCGCCATCCGCGGCCATGGGGTGATCAGGTGACCGAACCGCCGATCTTCCCGGCCTGCACCACGACCCCGCCCTGTCGCTGACCACGTCGTGCGCGTCCACGGGCGGTCCTCTCCTCATCACCGAGCGTACCGAGAGCTAGCATCCGGGGATGTTGAGCGGTGCGATCCAACTCCCCGACGGCGCCTGGATCCGGGGCCGCGGGCTGCGCCAACCCGCGCCCGACGACACACCCGCGTTCGGGCTGTACCTGGGGACGTCCCGGCGCGAGATGCCCTGGCCGCACGAGTGGGTCGACTGGCCGGACTTCCGACTGCCCCGGTCCCCGGAACGCGCCGTCGAACAGATCCGCGCCCTGCACGCCCGCGCGCTCGCCGGTGAGGACGTCGAGGTCGCGTGCGGGGGCGGGGTCGGTCGGACGGGGACGGTCGTCGCTTGTCTCGCGGTGCTGGCGGGGGTGCCGGCGGGGGAGGCGGTGGCGTGGACGCGGGCGCACTACCGGAAGCGGGCCGTGGAGACGCCGTGGCAGAAGCGCTGGGTGACCCGTTTCCCGCACTGAGACGACCTGACCGTCAGCGCTGACGGAGCCGAGCGATCCCCCCTTCCCACGGCAACTCGTCCTCGAAGTCGCACGCCGCGACGGCCGGGTGCCCCCGGTCCCAGAAAGCCCGCATGATCGCGGAAGCGAGTTCGACCATGGCGCCGGGGTCCTCGTCGCCGTCTCCGCCGAGTTCGACCCAGACCGGCCACAGGATGAAGTCGTCGTCCGGGTCCTGGTACTGCGCGATCGACTGCCCTTCGTGCCACCGATCGGCAACCGGGCCCTGGGCGTCGGTGTTCTGCCGCACCTCGACGGGGATTCCGGCGAACGCCCCGTGGCGCACCCGGTCGGAGCGCTGGGGTTCGAGGACCACGCCGAGCCCCGACAGCACCTCGGCTGTCCGGGCGACGTCGAGGTCCTTGACCGACACTCGGCAGAAGTCGTACGTCACCGCGGCACCTCGATGTAGGGCGGGTTGTCGAAGGGACCCCCGACGCGGATGACCGACAGGTCGACTTCCATGCCCAGTTCGGCCTCCAGCGATCCGCGCAGCCCCCTCAACCCGGCCTCCCCCACGTGGATCTTCCCCGTCTTGATGGCGTGCAGCATCGTCCTCTCCTTCGCACTGCCCGGATTCGGCGTCCCGAACCGCAGGGCGATCAGCTCGTCGAACCGTTCGGGGCTGACCCGGATGGCGAAGTCGATGTCGCTGGTCGGTTTCGCCGTTCCAGCGGCCCGCGACCCCTGTACGTAATCCCCCACCACATCTTCGCCGACAACGCCCAGCCCAGCGCGTAGCCGGGTGCCCGCCGCCGAGAACGCCTCCGCCGTGAGGCCCTGGGGGACGGAGCCGACGGCGGAACGCCCCGCCGCGAGCACGGCCTCGCCGATCTGGGCCGCCCGCGACTGGGCGACGATCTCCACCTCGGCGAGCGTCGTCTCCACGCTCGACGCCATGCGGGCGCCGTTTGACGCCGCGGCGTCGATCACTCGATCAGGCCAACCTCGTCGTCACGCTTCGGCGGCGGCCTCCTCGACGGTCGCTACCGCGCGGGCGGCGTCCGGGCCGTCTGTCAGCAGGGTGCGGAAGCCGGCTTCGTCCAGGACCGGGACCTTGAGCTGCACGGCCTTGTCCGCCTTCGAACCGGGGGACTCGCCGACCACCACGAACGCCGTCTTCTTCGACACCGAGCCCGCCGCCTTGCCGCCCCGCGACAGGATCGCCTCCTTCGCCTCGTCGCGCGAGAACCCCTCCAGCGAACCCGTCACCACGATCGACAGGCCCTCCAGGTTCCGGGGGATCGAGTCGTCGCGTTCCTCGGCCATGCGGACCCCGGACTCGGCCCACTTGCGCACGATCTCCTGCCGCCACGGGGTCTCGACCCACTCCCGGACGGCGGTCGCGATGGTGGGGCCGACGCCCTCGGCCGCCGCCAGTTCCTCCTCGGTCGCGGACTTGATGCGGTCGATCGAGCCGAACTCCTGGGCCAGGGCACGGGCGGCGGTCGGGCCCACGTGCCGGATCGACAGCGCGACCAGAACCCTCCACAGTGGACGTTCCTTGGCCGCCTCCAGGTTCTCCAGGAGCTTCACGGCGTTGGCGCTCAGCTCACCGGACATGGTCCGGAACAGCTCGACGGACGCGAGCGCGGAGGGTGTCAGCGAGAACAGGTCGCCCTCGTCGTCGTAGACGTCGGAGTCGACCAGCGCCGCCGCGCCCTCGAAGCCGAGCACCTCGATGTCCAGCGCCGCCCGGGACGCCAGGTAGGCCAGGCGTTCCTTGAGCTGCGCCGGGCACGTCGCCGCGTTCGGGCACCGGATGTCGACGTCGCCCTCCTTCATCGGCCGCAGGACCGTGCCGCACGACGGGCAGGACGCGGGCATCTCGAACTCGCGCGCGTCGGCCGGTCGGGCGTCGATCACGGGACCGAGGACTTCGGGGATCACGTCGCCGGCCTTGCGGATCACGATGCGGTCGCCGATCAGGACGCCCTTGCGCTTGACCTCGCTGGCGTTGTGCAGCGTGGCGCGCGCGACCGTGGAACCGGCCACCTTCACCGGTTCCATCACCGCGAACGGTGTCACGCGGCCTGTTCGCCCGACCTGCACCTTGATGTCCAGCAGGGTGGTGGTGGCTTCCTCGGGCGGGTACTTGAACGCGATCGCCCACCGCGGCGCGCGCGATGTGGAGCCGAGGCGGCGTTGCAGGGCCACCTCGTCCACCTTCACGACCACGCCGTCGATCTCGTGGACGGCGTCGTGCCGGTGTGTGCCCCAGTACTCGACGTGGGCCCGCATCTCCTCGAACGACGTGAGCACGCGGGTGTGCGAGGACACCGGCAGGCCCCACGCCCGCAGCGCCTCGTACGCCTCCGACTGCCGGGTCAGCTCGAAACCCTCGCGCTTGCCCAGCCCGTGGCAGATCATCCGCAGCCGCCGGGACGCCGTGACCTTCGGGTCCTTCTGCCGCAACGACCCCGCCGCCGTGTTGCGCGGGTTCGCGAACGGTGTCTTCCCCGCCTCCACCAGCCGCGCGTTGAGCTCCAGGAAGTCCTCCACCGCGAAGAACACCTCGCCGCGCACCTCGACCAGCGCCGGCACCGGGTACTCGTCGGTCCCGGTCAGCACCTCGGGCACGTTCTCCAGCGTGCGCACGTTCAGCGTGACGTCCTCGCCCGTCCGCCCGTCGCCCCGGGTCAGCCCCCGCACCAGCCGCCCGTTCTCGTACAGCAGGTTGACGGCCAGCCCGTCGATCTTCAGCTCGCACAGGTAGTGCGCGCCCGACCCGACCTCCTTCTCCACCCGCTCGCACCACGCCCGCAGCTCGTCGGCCGAGAACACGTTGTCCAGGCTGAGCATCCGCTCCAGGTGGTCGACCGCCCGGAACTCGGTGGAGAACGTGCCGCCGACCAGCTGGGTGGGCGAGTCCGGTGTGGCCAGACCGGGGTGCTCCGCCTCCAGTGCCTCCAGCTCGCGCAGCAACGCGTCGAACTCGCCGTCACTGATCGTGGGCGAGTCGAGGACGTAGTACCGGAACTGGTGGCCCCGGACCTCCTCCGCGAGCGCGGCGTGGCGCTCCCGCGCGGGGGCGGGCACGTCCTCCACACCCTCGGCGGTGCCGGTCTGGTCGAGCTGGTCGCTGGTCACGGGTGGATGTTAACCAGCGGGTACGACAATTTCAGTCCACGAGCGACCGGACGAGTTCGCGGAGTTCCAACAACCCGATCGTGCCCGCCGGCTCGGCGGTGGCGGTCTCGACGCGGCCCAGCCGTTCGCCGGCCAACCGCTCACCCAGGGTCACGTCGAGGGACAGGAACGTCATGGTCCGCCGCTGCTCGTCCGACAGCGCCGCGAACTCCGGGTGGTAGACGGCCACGTCCACCAGGCCCTCGCCGACCTGCGCCACCACCCGCACGTCCGCCAGCGGCACCTTCCGGGCGCCCAGGTTGACCGTCACCTCGGTCGGGTCGGGCACGGGCGGCACCGAGTCGTGGAACTCCCAGATCATGTCGTCCGGCGGCGCGGCGGCCTTCCACGCGTCGGTGTAGGGGCGCAGCCGCGGGTCCTCCTGGCCGCTGATGACCAGCGAGTAGATCGCCTGCTGCCCGCGGTCCAGGGAGAAGTGCAGGTCCGGGTGGACGGCGGCGACCAGCTCGCACAGCTCGTTCTCCAGCCGGTGCGGTTCACGCTCGCCCAGGGCCGCGTTGACCTCCGGCAGCAGCTCGAACCAGCGCCGCCAGAACTCCGCCGCCGCTTCCTCAGGGTTGGGCAGGTGGCGGGGCTGCGGCGGGGGCTCGGGGCTGCGTCGACGGAACCAGCTCATGCACCCATTGAACTACGCCGGACGGCCACGGCGAGGAGTTCCGCGGCAGGTCCCACCAGCCTGCGCCCGGCCGGCCACACCGCGCGCAGCACCCGCCGCAGGTCCAAGCCCTCCACCGGCACCTCCACCAAGCGGCCGTCCGCGAGATCCAGAGCCACAGCAAGCACGCTCAGAACCGCAGGGGCCACGCCTGCGACGACCGCCCCGCGCACGGCCGTCGTCGAGCCCAGCTCCAGAGCGGGCGGGCACGCGTCCGGGAGTGCCCGGTCGAGGGTGTCGCGGGTGCCGGAGCCGCGTTCCCGCATCACCAACGGGGTCGCGGCCAGGTCGCGGACGGTGGGGCGGCGGCGGGTCCAGCGGTGGCCGGGTGGGACGACCACGGCGAGCCGGTCCACGGCGACCTTGCGCGTGGACAGCCCCTCCAGCGGACCCGGCTTCTCCACGAACCCCAGGTCGACCGCCCCCTCGCGGACCAGCCGGCCGACCGTCTCCGAGTTGGTCACGCGCAGGCCCACGTGCAGCTCGGGACGGGTGCGGCGCAGCTCGCCGATCCACCCCGGCGCCAGGTGCTCGGCCACGGTCATGCTCGCCGCCACGCGCAGCTCGGCCTGCTGCGCCGACCGCAGCGCGCGGGCGCTCTCGGTCAGCCGGTCCAGCTCGTCCAGCACGACCCGGGCGCGTTCGGTGACGACCACGCCCGCCGGCGTCAGCGCCGAGCCCCGGCGGCCCCGGTCCACCAGCGCCAGGCCCAGCCCGCGTTCCAGCGTGGCGAGGCGCTTGCTCGCCGAGGGCTGCGCGATCCCCAGTTCCCGCGCCGCCCGCCCGAGGCTGCCCAGCTCCCCGACCAGCACCAACAGCCGCAGCGATTCCAGGTCGGTCATAGCCACAGGGTATGACCCCATCGCGACTTGCCGCCTACCGCGAGCCCGCGAGCACACCCACCCTCGTAGTCGTGCTGATCTGCGCGTTGGTGTTGGGGGTCGTCCTGGGTGGGCACCTGCCGCCGCTCGCCGCCGTGACCCGGCGGCTGCTGCGGGCCGGTGTCGTCCTCCTGGGCTTGCAGTTGTCGCTGCCGCAACTGGTCGACCTGGGGCCGGGGGTCCTGCTGGCGGCCGTGCTCACGGTCGCCGTGACCTTCACGGGCACGCTGTGGCTGGGCAAGCGTTTGCGCGTACCCAAGGAACTCACCGTGCTGATGGCCAGCGGGTTCTCCATCTGCGGCGCGTCGGCGATCGCGGCCGTGGCGGCGGAGGAGGACGAGGACCACGTGGCCACCAGCGTCGCCCTGGTGACGTTGTTCGGGACGCTGACCATGATCGCCCTGCCACTGCTGGGCGCGTCCCCGGAGTGGATCGGGTTGAGCGTGCACGAGGTGGCGCAGGTCGCGGTGGCCGCGCCCGCCGCCGGGGCCGCGACCGCGATGGCGGTGAAGCTGAGCCGGGTGGCGCTGCTCGCCCCCGTCGCCGCGCTGGCCGGGCGGCGGCGGGACACCCCGCTGCTCCCGTTGTTCCTGGTCGGGTTCCTGGCGATGGTGGTCGTGCGGTCGACCGGGTTCGTGCCCGAGGACGTGCTCAGCGTGACGAAAACGACGACCACCGTGCTCTTCGCGGCGGCCATGTTCGGGTTGGGAACGGCGGTCCGGCCGCGGCGACTGCTCGCGACCGGACCGCGGGCGATGCTGCTCGGGTTGTTGGCGACGCTCTTGGTGTGCTCGGTGGGCTACCTGTCGCTCTTGGTGGTGTGAGCCCTCAGCAGGTCCGCGTTCAACCGCGCAATGGTGGTCAACGGGATGCCTTTAGGGCACACCGATGTGCACGCACCGGTGTTGGTGCACCCACCGAACCCCAAGGCGTCGTGCTCGGCGACCATGTTCCGCGCCCGCTGGTACCGCTCAGGCTGCCCCTGCGGCAGCACGCCCAGGTGGGTGGCCTTCGCCGCGGTGAACAGCATCGCCGACCCGTTCGGGCACGCCGCCACGCACGCCCCGCAGCCGATGCACGCCGCCGCCTCGAACGCCGTGTCCGCGTCCGGCTTGGGCACGGGCAGGGCGTGGGCGTCGGGGGCACTGCCGGTGGGCACGCTGACGTACCCGCCGGCCGCGATGATCCGGTCGAACGCCGACCGGTCCACCACCAGGTCCCGCACCACCGGGAACGGGTCCGCGCGCCACGGCTCCACCGTGAGCACGTCGCCGTCCTTGAAGTGCCGCAAGTGCAGTTGGCACGCCGTGGTCGCCTTCTGCGGCCCGTGCGCCACGCCGTTGATCATCACGCCACACATGCCGCAGATGCCCTCACGGCAGTCGTGGTCGAACGCCACCGGTTCCTCGCCGGCGAGGATGAGTTTCTCGTTTAGGACGTCCAACGCCTCCAGGAACGACATGTCCGGCGAAAGGTCGTCCATGACGTACTCCGCGAGCCGCCCCGACGAGCCGTGCTGCCGCCAGATCCGCAGGGTCAGTTTCACGCGTAGCTCCGGGTCGTCGGCTGGACGTGCTCGAACACCAGCTCTTCCTTGTGCAGCACGGGCTTGTCGCCGGTGAACTCCCACGCGGCCACGTAGGAGAAGCGGGCGTCGTCGCGCAACGCCTCGCCGTCCGGCGTCTGGCTCTCGGACCGGAAGTGCCCGCCGCACGACTCCTCGCGGTGCAGGGCGTCCACGCACATCAGCTCGGCCAGCTCGAAGAAGTCCGCCACCCGGCCCGCCTTCTCCAGCTGCTGGTTCAGCTCCGCGCCCGACCCCGGCACCTTCACCCGCTGCCAGAACTCCTCACGCAGCTCCGGGATGCGGTTCAGCGCCTTGCGCAGCCCGGCTTCGTTGCGTTCCATGCCGCACTCGTCCCACATCAGCCGACCCAGCTCGCGGTGGAACGACTCGACGGTCCGGTCCCCGTCCACCGCCAGCAGGGTCTTGATCCGCCCGCGGACCTCGGACACCGTGTCGGCCACGGCGGGGTGCTCGTCGGACACCGGCTCGAAGGGCGCGTCCGCCAGGTAGTCGCCGATCACGCCGGGCAGCACGAAGTAGCCGTCCGCCAGGCCCTGCATCAACGCGCTCGCGCCCAGCCGGTTCGCGCCGTGGTCGGAGAAGTTCGCCTCGCCGATCACGTAGAGCCCGGGGATGTTCGAGCGCAGGTCGTAGTCCACCCACAGTCCACCCATCGTGTAGTGGACAGCCGGGTAGATGCGCATCGGCACCTTGTACGGGTCGTCGCCCGTGATGCGCTGGTACATCTCGAAGAGGTTCCCGTAGCGCTCTTCCACCGCAAGGGGACCGAGGCGCTTCAAGGCGTCCGCGAAGTCCAAGTAGACACCGCGCTTCTCGTCGGAGATGTTCTTCGCCGCCCGGGACGCGATGTCCCGCGGCACCAGGTTGCCGAAGCTCGGGTACATGCGCTCCAGGAAGTAGTCGCGCTCCGATTCGGGGATGTCGTTCGGCGGACGTGGGTCCTGCGGGTTCTTGGGCACCCACACGCGCCCGTCGTTGCGGAGGGATTCACTCATCAGGGTGAGCTTCGACTGGTGGTCGCCGCTGATCGGGATGCACGTGGGGTGGATCTGCGTGAAGCACGGGTTGGCGAACAACGCGCCCCGCCGGTGCGCCCGCCAGATCGCCGTGGTGTTGCACCCCTTGGCGTTGGTGGACAGGTGGAACACGTTGCCGTAGCCGCCGGTGGCCAGCACGACCGCGTCGGCGAGGTGCGTGGAGATCTCGCCGGTGACCAGGTCGCGGACCACGATCCCGCGCGCCCGGCCCTCGACCACGACCAGGTCCAGCATCTCGTGCCGGGTGTGCATCTCCACCCGACCGGCGTTGACCTGGCGTTCCAGTGCCTGGTAGGCGCCCAGGAGGAGTTGCTGCCCGGTCTGGCCGCGCGCGTAGAAAGTGCGGGAAACCTGCGCTCCGCCGAAGGACCTGGTGTCCAGCAGGCCGCCGTACTCACGCGCGAACGGCACACCCTGCGCCACGCACTGGTCGATGATCTCCACGGAGATCTGCGCCAGCCGGTGCACGTTCGACTCGCGGGAGCGAAAGTCGCCGCCCTTCACGGTGTCGTAGAAGAGGCGGTGCACGGAGTCGCCGTCGTTGCGGTAGTTCTTGGCCGCGTTGATCCCGCCCTGCGCGGCGATGCTGTGCGCGCGGCGCGGGCTGTCCTGGTAGCAGAAGGACTTCACGTTGTAGCCCAGCTCGCCCAGCGTCGCGGCGGCCGAACCCCCGGCCAGGCCGGTGCCCACGACGATGACCGTGCGGTTGCGGCGGTTGGCCGGGTTGACCAGGCGCGCGGAGAACCGGCGGCGGTCCCAGCGGGTCTCGATCGGGCCGTCCGGGACGCGGTGGTCGGCGATCGGCGGGCCCTCGGTGTAGAAGCTCATGTCAGCTCACCAATCCGGTGAAGACGGCGAAGGGGACGGAGAGGAAGCCGGCGCAGATCACGACGGCAACGGCGAGCCCGATGGTCCGCGAGGTGACCACGCCCAGCGTGCGGGTCGCGCTCCACACGCCGTGGCGCAGGTGGAACCCGAGCGCGACGACCGCGACCGTGTAGACCAGCACCACGTACCAGTGCTGGAAGTCGGCGACGACGTTCGCGTGGATCTCGCCGTGCACGCCGTGCGGGTTGGCCACGCCGACGGTCAGGTCGAGCAGGTGGTAGACCACGAACAGCCCGATGATCACCCCGCCCCACCGCATGGTGCGGGCGGCGTAGGAGCCCTGCACGGGCCGTCGGTGCTCGTAGCGGCCACGGGCCTTGCGGGCCTTGGCGGTGAGTTGGTAGGCGGCGACGAAGTGCAGCGCCACCGCGATGAGCAGGCCGAACCGGGTCGGCCACACGACGTTGACGTCCCGCAGGAACTTGCCGTACGCGTCCAGCGCACCCGGACCGGTGAAGATCAACAGGTTGCCGAGCATGTGCACGACGACGTACAGGAACAGCACCGCGCCGGTGACCGCCATGACGGCCTTCTTGCCGATCGTGCTGCGGTAGAGCCGGATCGTGTCCACGCCGACGACGCTAGGAACCGGCGTGACGAGTCGTCCAATACATCGTGAGCTGCCTGAGGATAGCCTGGGGCT
Source organism: Saccharothrix variisporea (assembly GCF_003634995.1). Lineage (GTDB taxonomy): Bacteria > Actinomycetota > Actinomycetes > Mycobacteriales > Pseudonocardiaceae > Actinosynnema > Actinosynnema variisporeum. The sequence goes on from NZ_RBXR01000001.1 coordinate 6,726,273, forward strand.
ATGACGCTCCAGCAGCTCGTGTACTTCCTGGCAGTGGCCCGGACGCGGCACTTCACGCGGGCCGCCGAGGAGGTGCGTGTGGCGCAGCCCTCACTGTCCAAGCAGATCCACGCGCTGGAGAAGGAACTCGGCGCGGAACTGTTCAGCCGGGCGCGCGGCAACATCACGCTGACGCCCGCCGGCGAGGCCCTGCTGCCGGTGGCCAGCCGGATCCTGTCCGATGTGGACACCGCCCGGCTGGAGGTCGCGGAGCTGGTGGGGTTGCGGCGTGGCCGGGTGCGGGTGGGCGCGACGCCGAGCCTGTGCGGCAGCATCTTCGCCGACGTCATCAAGCGGTACCACGACGCTTATCCGGGCATCCACGTGTCCGTGACCGAGGGCGGGTCGCGGGACCTCGTGCAGGCGCTGGAGGCGGGTTCGCTGGACTTGGCGCTGGTCATCGTGTCACCGGTGGACGCGGACCGGGCGCTGACGGTGGACCCGGTGCTGCGCGAGGAGCTGGTGGTCGCCTCCGCCGAGCCGCTGGGCGTCGAGCGCATGGCGTTGCTGGACCTGAGGAACCACCCGCTGGTCATGTTCCGCCCCGGCTACGACCTGCGCGAGACCACGCTGGCGGCCTGCCGGGGAGCGGGGTTCGAGCCCACGTTCGCCGTGGAAGGCGGCGAGATGGACGCGGTGCTGCGGTTCGTGGAGGTCGGTCTGGGTGTGGCCATCGTGCCCAGCACGGTCCTGGCCACCCGCGCGCTGCACGCAACGCCTTTGACGCCCGGCACCTCGCGCACGGTCGGCTTGGCGCACCGGACGGACGTCGCCCCCACTTCGGCCGCGCGGGCGTTCCGGAACGTCCTGATGAGCTACCTGCGCGGCGCGGAAATGCCTGCCGGGGTTCACCTGGTCGGCGAGTAGGGTCCCGCGCATGATCATCCGCCGGGAGACCGAGTCCGACGTCGAGCCGATCGCAGCGGTCACGGAAGCCGCTTTCGCGCAGCGCCCGGGCGGTGAGGTGTGGCTGGTGGGGGCGCTGCGGGAGGACGCGGGGTGGATCCCCGAGTTGTCGCTGGTGGCCGAGGTCGACGGCGAGGTGGTCGGGCACGTCCTGTGCACTCGGGGCCATGTCGACGGCACGCCGGTGTTGGGGCTTGGGCCGCTTTCAGTGCGGCCGGACGTGCAGCGGCGTGGCGTGGGCAAGGCTTTGATGCACGCGGTGTTGGGCGCGGCCGAGGCCTTGGGTGAGCCGTTGGTGGCTTTGCTGGGAGACCCGGCGTACTACTCGCGGTTCGGTTTCCGGGCGGCTGAGGAAGTCGGGATCACGCCGCCGCAGCCGGAGTGGGCGCAGTACTTCCAGGTCCGCGCGCTGCACGCCTACACGCCTGAGCTGCGCGGCACGTTCCACTACGCCGAGCCGTTCGACCGGCTCTAGTCCCGACCGCTGGTCCCGCCCTGCGGCCGGACGATGATCACGACCCGGTCGTCGCTGGAGATCGGGGCCCCGCCCGGCTCCTTGTTCACCGTGCCGGCCAGCGCGGTCCGGTCGTCCAGGGCCAGCATCGGGCCCAGGCGGCCGAAGCCGTCCTCGCCGGTCAGCATGGGTTCCGGCTTGCCGGTGAAGCTGCCGTCCGGGTTCATGGGCAGGGTGAGGGCGCCCGGGGTCTTGGCGGTGGTCAGCCAGACCGCGTCGGACAGGGACGAGCAGCCGGTCACGCCGGGCTTGTCGGGCCACGACCAGGCCGGGTTCGCCAAGGCCTTGCCGGGCTCCACGCGGTAGAGGACGTCCGCCGACTGGGTCCAGTCGGTCACCCACGTCTTCGTGCCGTCCAGCGCCACGCACACGCCGCCGGGCGAGTGCAGGCCCGATGCCAGGACCCGGGAGCCCTGGGTCGGGTTGCCGGGGGCGGGCTGGCCGGACAGGTCGATGCGGAGCACCTTGCCCGCGAGCGAGTTCGGGTCGGCGGCGGCGGCCGGGTTGCCCGCATCGCCGGTGGCCACCAGGAGGGCGCCGGTGCGGTCGTGGGCCAGGACGCCCCGGTTGCCGGTCGGACCCTTCGGGATGCCGGTGAGGACCGGCTTCGGGACGTCGCCGGGCGCGATCCGCAGCACGCGGTTGTCGGTGGCGGTCGTCGCGTAGACGTAGATCAGCTGGTCCTCGGCGTACGTCGGGGACAGGGCCAGGCCGGTCAGCCCGCCATCGGAGGACGCGTCGACCTCGAAGGTGTGCACGACCACCGGGTCGACGTCCTTGGTCACCCGCAGCAGGCGGCCGGTGCTGCGCTCGGTGGCCAGGGCGGTGACCACCCCGGTGGACTGGTTCACGTCCGCCAGCGCCACGCCGGACACCGGGGACAGGCACGTCCCGACCACGGCCGGGTGGAAGTCCTTGCAGCCCTGCGGCGGCGGGACCGGGGCCTGCTGCCGGCCGGGCTGCTGGCCCTGACCGGGGTTCCTGGGCAGCTCGCCGGGCAGTTCCGGGCGCGGCCCGGCCTGGGGGGTGAGCTGGGGCGCGGCGCTCCAGCCGGCGGGGGCCGGCTGCTCGGGGAAGCTCGCGCAGCCGACGGCCAGCAGGCCGACGGCGGACCCGATGAGCACCGCACGCAGTCGAGACACGACGTCCAGGCTAGGCGCGCGGCCGTGAACGTGAGGTGAGCAGGTCCCGGAGGGCGTCCTCCACGCCCGCCACCCGGTCCAGCAGCAGCTCCAGCTCGGCGACCACGACGTCCGGGTTCTCCAGCGGCAGGAAGTGGGTGTTGGGCAGCACACGCACCCTGGCCTGCGGGAGACCGGCGACCGGGCCGAGCAGGCTGTCCGGGGACGCCATCAGGTCGTACCGGCCGGCCAGCACGGTCGTGGGGCACGTCACACCGGTCAGGTCCAAGCGGGACGTGCGGCCCAGCGCCAGCGCGAGGGTGAAGTACCAGCGCCAGTCGTGTTTGAGGAACTGCCGCAGCGTTCCGACCAGCGGCGAGGGCAGGTCGGGCACGGGCACGCGGTGCAGCACGGCGTCCAGCAGGGGACCGGCGAGCCGCAACGCGGTTGCAGACGAGACACCCAGGAGCCGGCGGAGGTCTTCCGGCACACCCGGCAGGCCGAGCACGCTCGCGAACGGGTCGCCCGCCGCGCCGGCGACCAGCATCAGGCCGGACACGCGCTCGGGGTGGCGCAGGGCGAGTTCGGCCGCGATCGTCACGCCCATCGACCACCCCATCACGACACACCGCTCGATGCCGGCGTCGTCCAGCGCGGCCAGCGCGTCGGCCACGTGGTCGTCCACGGTGATGCGGGCCGGGTCGTCGGGGCGGGCGGAGCCGAGCACGCCGCGGTGGTACCAGCCCAGCACGCGCGCGTCCGGTAGCTCGGGCCAGGCTGTCGGCACCGCGCCGAGGCCTGGGCTCAGGAGCACGTCCGGGCCGTCGAAGTCGGTGCGCCAGACCCTGATCCGCGTGCCGTCCGCGGAGAAGACGTCGTGCTCCCGCATGGCGGCCAGTGTGCCGTAACGTGCGGTGCCGTGACATTCACCGTTCTGGTGCCCGACGACCTCGGTGTCCGCGTCCTGTCCGACGTGGAGGGTGTGCGGGCGGTCAAGTACGAGGTGGGCGCGCCGCTGCCGCCCGAGGCCGCGCACGCCGAGGTGCTGGTGCCGAAGTTCCTCCAGAGCACCGACCCTTCGGAGTTCTTCGCGCAGTTGCCGAAGCTGCGGTTGGTGCAGCTGCTGTCGGCGGGGGCCGAGCGGTTCATCGGGACCGTGCCGGACGGGGTGATGTTGTCGACGTGCCGGGGTGCGCACGGCGGTTCCACGGCCGAGTGGGCGATCGGGGCGCTGCTCGCGATCTACCGGGACTTCCCGGTGTTCGAGCGGGCGCGGCAGGAGCGCCGGTGGGACTACCACCTCACGGAGACGTTGCAGGACAAGCGGGTCCTCGTGGTCGGCGCGGGTGACCTGGGCGAACAGTTCCGGCGGCGGCTGCTGCCGTTCGACGCGTCGGCGACCCTGGTCGGGCGGACCGCCCGCGACGGCGTGCACGGGATGGACGAGCTGCCCGACCTGCTGCCGGACCACGACGCCGTGCTGGTCGTGGTGCCGCTGACCGACGAGACCACCGGGATGGTGGACGCGGAGTTCCTGTCCCGCATGAAGGACGGGGCGATCCTGGTCAACGCGGCCCGCGGCCCGGTCGTCGACACCGACGCCCTGGTGGCCGAGCTGTCCTCGGGCCGGCTGCGCGCCGCCTTGGACGTCACCGACCCCGAGCCGCTGCCGTCCGACCATCCACTGTGGACCGTCCCGGGTCTGTTCCTCACGCCGCACGTGGCCGGGTCGTGCACCGGGCACGCCGAGCGGGCCTACGCGGTGGTGGCGTCCGAGGTGGCCCGGTTCGCACGCGGCGAGGAGCCCAAGAACCTGGTCCGAGGCGCTTACTAGTGGCTCAAACTACTCCATTCGGGTGAAGTTCGGCGGCGGATCGGACGCTCGCGGTCCTGGTCCGAACCTCCTAACGTGCGGGTTCGTGGCTACCCACGACGACCGCTCGAAGGCTTCGAGTTCGAGCGGCTACTCCGACGACGGTTTCTACTCGACCTCGACGTCCTCGACCTCGAGCGGGGGAGCGCACCACTTCGACGCCGGCACGCAGAGCTTCGGGAGGGACACGACGGCGTTCACCGCCCCCAGCGCGTTCGACAAGGACACCAACACCTTCGACACCTCCGGTTTCACCCCGGTCACCGACTACGACCCACCCGCCACCTCGCACTTCGACGAGGAGGACGAGCGCAAGCCGTTCGGCTGGTCGGGCAGCGCCGACCTGGGCCTGCTGGTGCTGCGCCTGGCACTGGGCGGCGCGTTCGTCGCGCACGGCCTGCAGAAGGTGTTCGGGCTGTTCGGCGGCCCGGGCATCGACGGGTTCACCAGGTACCTGGAGAGCTCGGGCTACCGCGAGGCGCGCATCCTCGCCTGGGTCACCGGGATCACCGAACTGGCCGGCGGCGGCCTGCTGGTCCTGGGCCTGTTCACGCCGCTGGCGGCGGCCGGCGTGCTCGGCGTGCTGGCCAACGCCATCGCCCTCAAGTACCGCGGCGGCTACTTCGCGCCGAACGGCATCGAACTGGAGGTCGCCCTGGCCGCGATGTCCTTCGCCGTCCTGTTCGCCGGTCCCGGGCGAGCGGCGTTCGACTACAACCGCAGCTGGTTCCGCCACCCGCTGCTGTCGGGCTTCCTGTGCCTGCTCGTGGCAGCCGGCGCCACGGCGGCGACCCTCTACGTCTTCCGCTGACAACAACGCCAACGGCCCGTCCCCGCACCCCGGGACGGGCCGTTCGCGTTGGCAGCCGAAGCCGAACCTCGCGCGCAGCGCGTGCTTTTGTCTTCGGGCGCGCGCAGCGCGCTTGCTTTTGGGCTTTTCCGTCCTCCCCGTATGGCCTGCCCGAAGGGCTACCACACTTTGGGTCGGGTGCAGCCGAAAGTTTTTGCGAGGAACGAGCAAAAAGTTTTAGCGGCACCCGGCCCAAAGTGTGGTTGGCTCCGCCAGGCCATACGGGGAGGACGGAAAAGCCCCCGCTTTTTTCTTTTCCGTCCTCTTTGGCGGCCTGCCCGCCGGCGAGGCTCTTTTGATCTTTGAACTCCACGCTCCGCTCTCATGCCCTCGCTTCGCGCTTCTCCAACCGGACGCGCTCCGCGCTCGCAAGCTCGAACGCGCTTCGCGCTCCTCAAGCTCGGACGCGCTTCGCGCTTGAGAGCGCAACGCGCGTGCGGCTGGAGGGGGAGGGTCGAGTTCAAAGATCAAAAGCGGCGCTCGCCGCGCGGCAGGCCCCCGGGGAGGAAGGGCGTCGTTTCCTTTCCCCGTCCGGCCTGCCGGAGGCAACCACGCTTCGCCGGGGTTGTCCAAAAAACTTTTGCTCGTTCCTCGCAAAACTTTTTCAGGACAACCCCGACGAAGCGTGGTTGGGCTGCGCCCAGGCCGGACGGGGAAAGGAAACGAGGCCCTTCCCGTGTGCTTTGCAGCTCGGCTAGCGCCTTCGGCGCCAAGGCGCCTGAGCGCCAAAAGCGGCGCGGCCGGTTTAGTTGGGGGTGTAGTGGGCTGGGGGGCTTGGTGGTGCGCGTGCTGGTCAGCGGTTGACGTCGCGGACTGCGCCCATGGATGCGTCCGTTGCCATCCGGGCGTAGGCGCGCAGGGCCGAGGTCACCGGGCGCTCCCGGTCGACCGGCTGCCACGGGCGTTCCGAGGCTTCCATCTTGGCTCGCCGCTCCGCCAGCACCTCGTCGGAGACCAGCAGTTCCAGCCGCCGTTCGTGCACGTCGATGACGATCCAGTCGCCGTCCTCGACCAGGCCGATCACGCCGCCGCCCGCCGCCTCCGGCGAGACGTGGCCGATGGACAGGCCGGACGTGCCGCCGGAGAAGCGGCCGTCGGTGATCAGCGCGCACTTCTTGCCCAGGCCCGCGCCCTTGAGGAACGCGGTCGGGTGCAGCATCTCCTGCATCCCCGGACCGCCGGCCGGACCCTCGTAGCGCACGACGAGCACGTCACCGGGCTGGATCTCCTTGTTCAGGATCACCGACACGGCCTGCTCCTGGGACTCCACGACCCGTGCCGGCCCCTCGAAGTGCCACAGCTCCTCGTCGATGCCGGCCGCCTTGATCACCGCGCCGCGCTCGGCCAGGTTGCCGTGCAGCACGGCCAGGCCGCCGTCCTTGGTGTAGGCGTGCTCGACGTCCCGGATGCAGCCGCCGGCCGCGTCCGTGTCCAGCTTCGACCAGCGGTTGCTGGTGGAGAACGCCTGCGTGGTCCGCACGCCGCCCGGTGCCGCGTGGAACAGCTCCACGGCCTCCGGGGACGGGGACTCCGAGCGGATGTCCCAGGCCGTCAGCCAGGACGCCAGGTCCGGGCTGTGCACCGTCCACACGTCCTCGTTCAGCAACCCCGCGCGCCACAGTTCACCCAGCAGGGCCGGGATGCCACCCGCCCGGTGGACGTCCTCCATGTGGTAGTCCGAGTTCGGCGACACCTTCGACAGGCACGGCACCCGCCGGCTCAGCGCGTCGATGTCGGCCAGGGTGAAGTCGATCTCACCCTCCCGCGCCGCGGCCAGGATGTGCAGGACCGTGTTGGTCGAACCGCCCATCGCCATGTCCAGCGCCATCGCGTTCTCGAACGCCGCCCGGGACGCGATCGAGCGCGGCAGCACCGACTCGTCGTCCTCGCCGTAGTACCGCTTGCACAGCTCCACGACCGTGCGGCCGGCCTGCGCGAACAGCTCGCGGCGGGCCGCGTGCGTGGCCAGCGTCGAGCCGTTGCCGGGCAGGGCCAGGCCCAGCGCCTCGGTGAGGCAGTTCATGGAGTTCGCGGTGAACATGCCCGAGCACGACCCGCACGTCGGGCACGCCGAGCGCTCGACCACCGCCAGGCCCTCGTCGTCCACCTGCGGGGACGCCGACGCCGAGATCGCCGTGATCAGGTCGGTCGGCGCGACGGCCACGCCGTCCACCACGACCGCCTTGCCGGCCTCCATCGGGCCGCCGGAGACGAACACGACCGGGATGTTGAGCCGCATGGCGGCGTTGAGCATGCCCGGGGTGATCTTGTCGCAGTTGGAGATGCACACGATCGCGTCGGCCTGGTGCGCGTTGACCATGTACTCGACCGAGTCGGCGATGATCTCGCGCGAGGGCAGCGAGTACAGCATCCCGCTGTGCCCCATGGCGATGCCGTCGTCCACCGCGATGGTGTGGAACTCGCGCGGCACGCCGCCCGCCTCGCGCACCGCCTCCGCCACGATGTCGCCGAGGTCGCGGAGGTGCACGTGACCCGGCACGAACTGCGTGTACGAGTTGGCGATGGCCACGATCGGCTTGCCGAAGTCGGAGTCGGTCATGCCGGTCGCGCGCCACAGCGCGCGAGCGCCCGCGGCGTTGCGGCCGTGGGTCGTGGTGCGGGAACGGAGCGGTGGCAAGGCTCCTCCAAGAAGAGAAAAACCCGAGGGGGTGTCCGAAGCGATCCAGTGCGGGGGGTGGGCACCGGGCGTGACGGGGAGCGGTGCCTCAGAGGCTACTCCGCCGCAACGCGTCGTTGACCAGCACGCCGGCCAGCGCGAGTGTGATCACGTGCACGGCGGTGCACCACAGGCAGATCTTCCCGATCAGCAGGAACTCGGCGGCGACCAGGTAGACCACGAACAGCACGCCCACGGCCACCGACCCCAGCCGCACCCAGTGCAGCCGCCGGTCCCGCCAGGCGAAGGGCAGGCACAGCACGGTCACGAAGGCGAAGAACGCCAAGCCCAGGACGGCCACCGGCACGCCCAGCAGCTCGGACTGCTCACTGGTGGTGACCGTGCCGCAGTCCACGACCTCGCCCTCGGCGCACAGCAGCGCGCCGGCGGCGAAGTGGGTGACGGTCAGGTAGGCGGAGACGGCGAGCCCGGCCAGTGCCAGCGCCAGGCTGACCCCGGGCACCCAGCGGGTCTGCGTGGTGGAAGTCACTCCGGTGACTCTACGGAGCCGGGTGTCGCCTCCGGGTCAGGTACCCGGCCGCCGCTGACCGACGCGAGGGCCGACAGGTGCATGGCCCGCACGGCGGGCAGCCGGACCTGCGAGTCGTCCTTCAGCACCGCGCTCAGCCACCCCTTCGGCACGACCTTGATGGCCTTCACGTCGTCCCACGCCACCACCCGCTTGCCGAACGTGCTGCGGGCCACGAGCTGGGACGAGTCCACCGTGGTCCGGTTGCGCACCACCCACACCGCGTACCCGACCGGCACCAGGTAGAGGGCCTGGAGGCCGGGCACCGTCCAGGCGACCGGGGTCACGCAGATGGCGATCGTGAGGGACGCCAGGAGCGCGGGCGAGGGGATCCGGAACACGAGCTTGTCCACATCACGAGATGCTGCCACCGTGCCACCGGACGGGTGACCGGCACCCCTGGTTCACGCACGGACAGGCGCCCACCATCCGGGAGTGCCGTCCCGCACAGTTGACGCCCCTTGCGGTTCACGGTTAACGTCACCGGCATGCAGCGCAACCTCGTTCTCGTACTTCCCAGGCGCGTCGACGCCTAGGCAGTAGCAAGGCTGCGTCGACGCGCGACCCTCGTACGACCCGTCCAGATCGGGTTGGCGAGGGTTTTTTCGTGCCCGGACCGTGCATTCTCCACACCACGAGGCAGAGAAGATGACCAGCGCAACCTCGCGACCGGCTCCCGGTGAGTCGCCGTCGCCCCGCCCTGGACCGCGGCCGAAACCGGCCCCGCCGAGCGGCGCCCCCGTCCGCGTGACCGGCGCCCAGTCCCTCGTCCGCTCGCTCGAGGCGGTCGGCTGCGAGGTGGTGTTCGGCATCCCCGGCGGCACGATCCTCCCTGCCTACGACCCGCTGCTCGACTCCACCAAGGTGCGCCACGTCCTGGTGCGCCACGAGCAGGGCGCGGGCCACGCCGCGACCGGCTACGCCCAGGCCACCGGCAAGGTCGGCGTCTGCATGGCCACCTCCGGTCCGGGCGCGACGAACCTGGTCACGCCGCTGGCCGACGCCAACATGGACTCCGTCCCGGTGGTCGCCATCACCGGCCAGCAGACCCGTCCGCTGATCGGCACCGACGCGTTCCAGGAAGCCGACATCTGCGGCATCACCATGCCGATCACCAAGCACAACTTCCTGGTCACCGACCCGGCCGACATCCCGCGCGCCATCGCCGAGGCCTTCCACCTGGCCTCCACCGGCCGCCCCGGCCCGGTCCTGGTGGACATCCCCAAGGACGTGCTCCAGGAGATGACGTCGTTCTCCTGGCCGCCGGAGCTGCGCCTGCCCGGCTACCGGCCGACCACCCGGCCGCACGGCAAGCAGGTCCGCGAGGCCGCCAAGCTCATCGCCGCGGCCAAGCGCCCGGTGCTGTACGTGGGCGGCGGCGTCATCAAGGCCGAGGCGTCGGCCGAGCTGCTGCGCCTGGCCGAGGAGACCGGGATCCCGGTCGTCACCACGCTGATGGCGCGCGGCGCGTTCCCCGACTCGCACCCGCAGCACCTGGGCATGCCCGGCATGCACGGCACGGTCGCCGCCGTCGCCGCGATGCAGAAGTCGGACCTGCTGGTCGCCCTGGGCGCCCGGTTCGACGACCGGGTCACCGGCCAGCTGTCCACGTTCGCGCCCGACGCGCAGATCGTGCACGCCGACATCGACCCGGCCGAGATCTCCAAGAACCGCCGCGCGGACGTCCCGATCGTGGGCGACTGCAAGGAGATCATCGCCGAGCTGATCGACGCCGTCCGCACCGAGAAGGAGAACTCGAAGCGGACCGTCGACCTCGCGCCGTGGTGGGAGCAGCTGGACGCGCTGCGCGGCACGTTCCCGCTGGGCTACGACTGGCCGGAGGACGGCACGCTGTCCCCGCAGTACGTGATCGAGCGGATCGGCGCGCTGACCCCGGCGGACACCCTGTTCACCGCGGGCGTCGGCCAGCACCAGATGTGGGCGGCCCAGTTCATCAAGTACGAGTCGCCGCGCACGTGGATCAACTCCGGCGGCCTGGGCACCATGGGCTACGCGGTGCCCGCGGCGATGGGAGCGAAGGCGGGCGTCCCGGACGTCCAGGTGTGGGCGATCGACGGCGACGGCTGCTTCCAGATGACCAACCAGGAGCTGGCCACCTGCGCCATCGAGGGCATCCCGATCAAGGTCGCCGTCATCAACAACGGCAACCTGGGCATGGTCCGCCAGTGGCAGACCCTGTTCTACGGCGAGCGCTACTCCAACACCGACCTGGGCACGCACAAGCACCGCATCCCCGACTTCGTGCTGCTGGCCGAGGCGCTGGGCTGCGCCGGGCTGCGCGCCGAGTCCAAGGACGAGGTGGACAAGGTCATCCAGCAGGCGATGGAGATCAACGACCGTCCCGTGGTCATCGACTTCGTCGTGGGCAAGGACGCGCAGGTGTGGCCGATGGTCGCGGCGGGCACCGGCAACAGCGAGATCATGGCCGCGCGCGGCATCCGCCCCCTGTTCGACGAGGACGAGTGACGATGACTAGGCACACCCTGAGCGTTCTGGTCGAGGACAAGCCCGGTGTCCTCGCGCGGGTGGCGGGGCTGTTCTCCCGCCGCGGCTTCAACATCGAGTCGCTCGCCGTGGGGCGCACCGAACACCCCGAGATCTCCCGGATGACCATCGTGGTCTCCGTGGACGAGCTGCCCCTGGAACAGGTCACCAAGCAGCTCAACAAGCTCATCAACGTCATCAAGATCGTGGAGCTGGAGCCGACCGCGTCGGTCCAGCGCCAGCTCCTGCTCGTGAAGGTGCGCGCCGACGCCACCGTCCGCAGCCAGGTCCTGGAGACGGTGCAGCTGTTCCGCGCGAAGGTCGTCGACGTGTCACCCGAAGCGGTGACGGTCGAGGCCACCGGCACGTCCGAGAAGCTCGACGCGTTGCTGCGGATGCTGGAGCCGTACGGGCTCCGTGAGATCGTCCAGTCCGGCATGGTCGCCATCGGCCGTGGCGCCCGTTCCATCACCGCGACCGCGGTGCGCTGAATTTCGTTGACCCACGAAGGGAAGTACCACCAGTGAGCGTCGAGATCTTCTACGACGACGATGCCGACCTGAGCATCATCCAGGGGCGCAAGGTCGCGGTCATCGGCTACGGCAGCCAGGGTCACGCCCACGCGCTGAGCCTGCGCGACTCCGGTGTCGACGTGCGGATCGGTCTCCGCGAGGGCTCGAAGTCCGCGGCCAAGGCGGAGGAGGAGGGCCTGCGGGTCCTGTCCAACGCCGACGCGGCGGCCGAGGCCGACGTGATCATGGTCCTGGCGCCGGACACCGCGCAGCGGCACATCTACGCCCAGGACATCGCGCCCAACCTCAAGGACGGCGACGCGCTGTTCTTCGGGCACGGCTTCAACATCCGCTACGGCCTGATCGAGGCCCCGTCCAACGTGGACGTGGCCATGGTCGCCCCGAAGGGCCCCGGCCACCTGGTGCGCCGCCAGTTCGTGGACGGCAAGGGCGTGCCCGCGCTGATCGCGGTCGAGCAGGACGCCTCCGGCAACGCGCAGGCGCTGGCCCTGTCCTACGCCAAGGCCATCGGCGGCACCCGCGCGGGCGTCATCAAGACCACGTTCAAGGAGGAGACCGAGACCGACCTGTTCGGCGAGCAGGCGGTGCTCTGCGGCGGCGCCTCGGCGCTGGTGCAGGCGGGCTTCGAGGTGCTGACCGAGGCGGGCTACGCCCCCGAGGTCGCCTACTTCGAGTGCCTCCACGAGCTCAAGCTGATCGTCGACCTCATGTACGAGGGCGGCATCGCGCGCATGCGCTACTCCATCTCGGACACCGCCGAGTACGGCGACCTCACCCGCGGCCCGCGCGTCATCACGCCGTCGGTGAAGGAGGAGATGCGCAAGATCCTGGGCGAGATCCAGGACGGCACCTTCGCCACCGAGTGGGTGAACGAGGACGACGCCGGCCGCGGCAACTACAAGAAGTTGCAGCAGGAGGGCGAGCAGCACCCGATCGAGGAGGTCGGCAAGAAGCTGCGCGGCCTGATGTCCTGGGTCGACCGCCCGATCACCGAAACGGCCTGACCCCAAGCCCTTCTCCCAGACGGAGCCCGCGGTGTTCTCAGGCACCGCGGGCTCCGGTATACCTAGGCCGCATGAGCGACAGCGCGCCGATCTACGACGACAAGGCCCACGTGCGGGGCAACCTGGACCTGTCGGGCGCGACCTGGCTCCGCAGCGACGAGGGCGCGGAGGACGAGGACGAACACGTGGAGATCGCGTTCGTCGAACACACCGACGGCGTGACGTACACGGCGATGCGCAACTCCGCCCACCCCGAGGGCCCGGTCCTGGTGTTCACGCCGGCGGAGTGGGAGGCGTTCATCCTCGGCGTGAAGGACGGCGAGTTCGACGAACCCTGGTGATCCGGGCGTCCGGACATCGCGGGTGATCGTTCCCGCGAGGACATTTGTCCAAGACCGGACGTCAGCGGCGCGCGCAGTATCTCTCGCATGCGCGAGAACGGTGTTGAACATTCGCACGGGATGCACGTGGTGCACGACGGCCCGCGGCAGGCGCCGCCGCTGTTGCTCATCCACGGATCGGGGGCCTCGGGTGTCACCTGGAGCCCGGTGGTCCCGGCGCTCGCCGACCACCACCACGTCGTCCGGGTCGACCTCCCGGGTTGCGGCCAGTCCCCGCCCGCGTCGTCCTACGACGTGCCGGTGCAGGCAAGCCGGGTGGCGGCGGTGCTCGACGACCTCGGCCTGAGCGGCGTCGCCGTCGTCGGGCATTCCAGCGGCGGCTACACGGCCACCTCACTCGCCGAGCAGCGTCCCGACCTGGTGCGGTCGGTCGCGCTGATCAGCAGCGGCCCGCGCCCGGACGCGCTGCGTCCCCAGCCGTTGATCTTCCGTGTGCTGATGGGGCCGCCTTTCGGTCCACTGGTCTGGTCGAGGCGTTCGGACGCGATGATCCGCAGGGGGATCGGGGCGACGACCGCTCGCTCGGTGGACATCACCGACGAGGCGGTCGCCGATCTCAAGCGGACCTCCTACCGGGCCTTCAGGATGTCGTTGCGCCGCAACACCGCGTACATCGCGGAGCGCAGCGTGCCCGACCGTCTCGCCGCCCTCGGCGTCCCGGTGCTGGTGGTCTTCGGTGCCGCCGACCCCCGCTGGGACCCGTCGTCGGCGCACCAGTACGAGGTGGTGCCGAACGCGCGGATCGAGTCGCTGCCCGGGGTCGGGCACATCCCGATGCTCGAAGCACCCGAGACGACCAGCGAACTGCTGCTGGACTGGACTTCGCGGCAACGTGTCGTCGGCACCCCGCCCATGACCCCCGATGCCTAGACCGGACACGTGACGTCGAGCGGGGCACCACCGGACTGGACGACGGTCCGGTCGCTCGACGAGACGTCGGACAGTACGGCCCCATTTTCCGACACCCCGCCGCCGACGTGCCCCGGTTCAGCCGTTCCAGAAGCGGCGGACCGCGCCGATCAGGCAGTCGCAGCGGTTGTCGGCCGCGCCGCACCACCAGCACGCCGTCGCCGACTGTCGTACCCCCGTGGGACGATCGAAGCGGGGGCCGGAGGCCGGCCGCGGCACGACCGGACCGCCAGTCGACTCCCGCGGGAAGCGCAGGCCGCCCGGCGGAGTCGGCCGCGGCGAGACCAGACCGCCCGGCGGAGTGGGTCGTGGCGAGAGCAAACCGGTCGGGCCGGCGGTCCACCAGCGGGCCGCTGCCGGGTTGCGCGGTGTCGTGCCGCCCGGCCGCAGCGCGGGGCTCGCGTCCAGGTTCAGCACCATCCCGCTGCGCCCGCTCGCCGTCACCGCCTGCCCGCCCGCGACCCGGAACGGGTGCGCCCGCGTGAAGAGCTCGCCGGCCCGCCCGGCGAAGGCACCCAGCGAGTACGTGTCCTCCGGTACCGACACCTCCACCCGCTGCCCGATCCGCGCCGGCACCACCAACCCGCTGCGCGCGGAGGTGAACCGCTGCCCGGTCAGGACCAGGCTGACCGGGTCGCCCTCGCGCAGCCCCAGCCCCCGGGCCGCGTCGGTCAGCACCGGTCGGACGGCCAGCGTGCTCAGCGCCCCGGTCGACAAGGTCGACAGGCCGTGCGGCCGGCCGGTGGCGTCGAAGGCCCGCGCCGGGCGACCGCCCAACCGGTCGAAGATCGCGTCCCTCCGGTCGTACAGGTACCGGCCGGCCAGGACGGCGAACGGCCCGAGCGGACCCAGCAACAGGGACGCGGTGAAGTCGGCCAGCAGCGCGTAGCCCTGGCGGCGCTCGTCGTCGGTGAGGCGGAACGGGTTCTCGGTCATGTCATCTACGACGCCGTTGCCCCGGTGATCAATACACCGGGTCCAAGCAGAACGCTCGTACCGGAAACCAGCAGGTGAGACAGGGCACCCGGGTTCACGGAACCCGACCCGCGCTGACTATGCTCGTTAACAACCCGGACACATTGCCGTGGCCGGCCGGCGCGGGTCTCGGCTCGCTGGATACGGCCCCGCGCTCCCCACCCGCCTTGCACACCACCGGGAGCACGTCCGTGACCAAGCCCGTTGTCCTGATCGCCGAGAAGCTCGCCCCGTCCGTGCTCGACGTGTTCGGCGACGGTCTCGAAGTGCGCCACGTCGACGGCACCGACCGTCCGGCGCTGCTGGCCGCCGTGGCCGACGCCGACGCGCTCCTGGTCCGCTCCGCCACCAAGGTGGACCGCGAGGTGTTCGAGGCGACCACGAAGCTCAAGGTCGTCGCCCGCGCGGGCGTGGGCTTGGACAACGTCGAGGTGCCGGTGGCCACCGAGCGCGGCGTCATGGTGGTGAACGCGCCGACGTCCAACATCGTCAGCGCCGCCGAGCACGCCGTGGCCCTGCTGCTGGCCACCGCCCGGCAGATCCCGGCCGCGCACGGCACCCTCCAGAACCACGAGTGGAAGCGCAGCAAGTTCAACGGCGTCGAGGTCCACGGCAAGACCGTCGGCGTGGTCGGGCTGGGCAAGATCGGCCAGCTGTTCGCCGCGCGCCTGGCCGCGTTCGGCACCACGCTCATCGCCTACGACCCGTACGTGAGCGCGCAGCGCGCCGCGCAGCTGGGCATCGAGCTGGTCTCGTTGGAAGAGCTGCTGGAGCGCTCGGACTTCATCTCCATCCACCTGCCCAAGACGCCGGAGACCAAGGGCCTCATCGGCGCCGAGCAGCTCGCCAAGGCCAAGCGGGGCGTGATCATCGTCAACGCCGCGCGCGGCGGGCTGGTCGACGAGCAGGCGCTGGCCGACGCGGTGCGCGACGGCCAGGTCGGCGGCGCGGGCATCGACGTGTTCAGCACCGAGCCGACCACCGAGTCGCCGCTGTTCGGCCTGGAGAACGTCGTGGTCACCCCGCACCTGGGCGCGTCCACCACGGAGGCGCAGGACCGGGCGGGCACGGACGTGGCCAAGTCGGTGCTGCTGGCGCTGCAGGGCGAGTTCGTGCCGGACGCGGTGAACGTGCAGGGCGGCGGCGTGGTCGGCGAGGAGGTCCGCCCGTACCTGCCGCTGGTGCAGAAGCTGGGCACGGTCGTGTCGGCGCTGAGCGCCAAGGCCCCGACCAGCGTCACCATCGAGGTGCGCGGCGAGCTGTCCAGCGAGGACGTCACCGTGCTGCCGCTGGCCGCGCTGCGCGGCGTGTTCTCCAGCGTGGTCGAGGAGCAGGTCACCTTCGTCAACGCGCCGAGCCTCGCCGCGTCGCTGGGCGTGACGGTGGACCTGGTGAAGGAGCCGGAGAGCGCCAACCACCGCAGCCTGGTGACCGTGCGCGCGGTGCACGCCGACGGCTCGACCACCACGGTGTCCGGCACGCTGACCGGCTTGGACCAGGTGGAGAAGCTGGTCGGCATCAACGGCCGCAGCTTCGACCTGCGCGCCGAGGGCAACGTGCTGCTGCTGGAGTACCCGGACCGGCCGGGCGTGATGGGCACCGTCGGCACCCTGCTGGGAGAGGCGGGCGTGAACGTAGAGGCGGCCCAGATCAGCCAGACCAAGGACGGCGCGGACGCCTTCATGCTCCTGCGCGTCGACCGCCCGGTGGACACGGCGGTCCTGGACCCGATCGGCGCCGCGGTGGGTGCGCGCACGGTGCGCGCGGTCGACTTCGAGTGATGTGACGTGAGGAGGGCCGGGGTCCGTCGCGGACCCCGGCCCTTCCCGTTCGGCGGCCCCTTCACGCGACAGGAGTGCTCCGACATGGCTGAGCCCTTTGCTCGCCTGCTGCACGCTGCCCTCCCTCTCACGGTGGACCAGGTGTCCTGGGGCGACGAGGTGCTCACGGTGTGGGGTCCTGGGTGGAGCCTCGGCGTCACCTGTGCGTGGCGGCTGGTCGGGGCGGGTCTGGTGGTCGGCTGGGAGTCGGTGGGCGCTCGTGCCGCGGTGGAACGCGTGCGGGGGCTGGACATCGTGGGTTGCGAGGCCCAGTCGAGCTTCTTCCCCGCGGACCCGCGGTTCTTGATGTCCGACGGGACCGCCCTCGAACTGTTCTCGGCGCACGACCTCGAACCGTGGGTGATGACCGTGGGGGGAACGACGTTCGCGGCCTCACCGACGGGCCAGGAGTGGGTCGGGCGCTCGTTCGCACCCTGACACCCCCTGGTCACCGCGCGCCCGTTCTGGTTATATCGCCGCAGGTACCGCACGTGTCACAGTTCACCGTTGAACGTCAAATCTGTGGTTGTCGTCACTCGTCCGGAGTAATCGCCCGGCTCTCTAGAGCGATTAGGTTCCCCCCACGAGGTTGACCCGGTGCCGTAGAGGGCACGGCACCACGCGGGCGGCTGCCCCCGGGAACACGGATGTGGCCGGGCCGCCTGCCGGGTCGTATCCGACCTCATTGGGGCACGTTGTGAGCCGATCTCGCGTTGTCGCCAGATCCGCCGCGCCGGTGCTGGCCGCGATCCTCCTCGCGGCTTCCACCGGTTCGGGGCTGGCCGCGGCAGATCAGGCGGCCGAGTCCGTCGCACCCGCGCACGGGCTGGACGCCGGCAAGTTGCAGTTGAAGGTGGGCAAGCGGCTGTCGGCCGCGCAGGGCAGGGTCACCGCGTTCGTCGAGCTGGAGGCCAAGCCCGCCGTCGACACCTACGCGGAGAAGACCAGCCAGGGCGCGTCCAAGCAGCAGGCCAAGGACGCCGCCAAGGCCACCAAGGACGACACCGGTCGCAAGACCGACGAGGTCGTCGGTGACCTGAAGGCCAAGGACTCCGGCACCAAGGAGCTGTACCGCACCTCGAACGGCGTGCCGGGCGTGGTCGTCACCGCCGACGCCGACAAGGTGCGCGAGCTGGCGCAGCGCGCGGACGTGAAGTCGGTGCGCACGGTGGTGCCGAAGTCGCGGCAGAACTCCAGCGCCGTGCAGCTGACCAACACGCTCAAGGAGTGGCAGCAGTACGGCAAGCTCGGCGACGACGTCCGCGTCGGCATCATCGACACGGGCATCGACTACACCCACGCCGACTTCGCGGGTCCCGGCACGATCGAGGCTTTCCAGGCCATCGACGAGACCAAGGTGGACCCGAGCTACTTCCCGACCGCCAAGGTCGTCGGCGGCTACGACTTCGTGGGCAACGGCTACGACGGCGCCAGCACCGACCCGGCGGTCAACACGCCCAAGCCGGACCCGAACCCGATCGACTGCAACAGCCACGGCACGCACGTGGCCGGCACGGCGGCGGGCTTCGGCGTCAACGCCGATGGCACCACGTTCAAGGGCGACTACACCAAGCTCACCACCGAGTCGCTGAACGCGATGCGCATCGGCCCCGGCACCGCGCCGAAGGCCCTGCTGTACGCGCTGAAGGTGTTCGGCTGCGAGGGCTCCACCAACGTCACCGCGCAGGCGCTGGACTGGGCGCTCGACCCGGACGGCGACGGCGACTTCTCCGACCACCTCGACGTGGTCAACCTGTCGCTGGGCTCGGACTACGGCGCCCCGGACGACCCGGACAGCCTGTTCGTCCGCAAGCTCAACGCCTCCGGCGTGGTGACCGTGTTCTCCGCGGGCAACGGCGGCGACCTCTACGACATCGGCGGCTCGCCGGGCAGCACCCCCGAGGCGCTGACCGTGGCCAGCACGCGGGACGCCTTCGTGCTGCGCGACGCGGCCGAGGTCATCGCGCCGACGCCGGGCCGCCAGGCCGGTCAGTACAGCCAGAACTTCAACTACGAGGGCAAGTCGGTCACCGGCGCGGTCGTGCCGCTGAGCGACCCGGCCAACAAGGACGGCTGCCTCCCGCTGTCGGCCGCCGACAAGGCCGCCGTCGCGGGCAAGATCGCGTGGCTGGAGTGGGACGACAACGACGCCAGCCGCCGCTGCGGCTCGGCGGGCCGGTCGAACAACGTCACCGCGGCCGGCGCGATCGGCGCGGTGTTCTCCTCCACCCTGGAGCACTTCGGCGCGGGCATCGCGGGCAACGCCGCCATCCCGGTGCTGCAGTTCACCGCCACGGCCACCAACGCCCTGCGCCCGGCGGTCGAGGCCGGCACGCTGACCGTCCGCCTCGCGGGCGACCTGCGCACCGTGCTGCCGACCTACGACCAGTCGATCACCGACACGCTCAGCTCGTTCACCTCGCGCGGCGTGCGCGGCCCGGTCGTCAAGCCCGACGTGGCGGCCCCCGGCGACACCATCGCCTCGGCGCTGGTCGGCTCCGGCAACAAGACCCTGGTGATGAGCGGCACCTCGATGGCCGCCCCGCACACCACGGGCATCGCGGCGCTGGTGCGCCAGGCGCACCCGGACTGGACCCCGGAAGAGGTCAAGGCCGACGTCATGAACAGCGCGTCCGCGGACGTGAAGGCGGACGGCAAGGTCTACGCGCCCAACCGCGTCGGCGCCGGCCGCATCGACGGCAAGGCGGCCGTGGAGAACCAGGTCCTCGCCTACGTCCAGGACGACCCGGGCGCGGTGTCCGCGTCGTTCGGCACGGTCGAGGTGACCGGGCCGGTGTCGCTGACCAAGACCATCAAGGTGGTCAACAAGTCCACCAAGTGGGTCGACTACACCGTCGACTACCAGGCGCTGACCACGATTCCGGGCGTGCGGTACGAGCTGTCGCAGAAGAGCGTCAAGCTCAGCCCGCGCGGCATCGCCCGCGTCCAGGTCACCCTGAAGATCGACAAGCCGGGCGACCTGCGCAAGACGGTGGACCCGACGGTCGAGGCCACCCACCTCGACGTGCCGCGCCAGTTCCTGGCCGACGCGTCCGGCCGGGTCGTGTTCACGCCGAAGAGCGGCAGCACGGTCCCGCTGCGGGTGCCGGTGTACTCGGCGCCGAAGCCGGCCGCCGACATCAACGTCGCCGACCGCCTCACGTTCCGCGGGCCGCAGGCGGTGCTGAACCTGACCGGTCGGGGCGTCAACCAGGGCGCGTACCAGTCGCTGGTGAGCGTGCTGGAGCTGCAGCAGACCTCGCCGAAGCTGCCCGAGTGCCGCCGGTCGGTGACGACGAACTGCACGCTCAACGACACCGCCAAGGGCGGCGACCTGCGGTACGTGGGCGTCACGTCCACCGCGCCGCTGGCCAAGCAGCAGGGCACCCCGGAGAACGCGCTGCTCGCGTTCGGCATCGCCACCTGGGGCAACTGGTACAACCTGGGCAACAACACCATCCCGTTCGTCGACATCGACACCACGGGTGACGGCACGCCGGACTACGAGGTCTACGCCAACAAGCTGACCGACACCGACCTGCTGGTCGCGGTCACGGTGAACCTCGCCACCGGCCAGACCGTCGACATCCAGGGCGTGAACGGCCAGTTCGGCGACGTGGACACCAACGTGTTCGACACCAACGTCGTGGTCCTGCCGGTGCTGCTGTCGGCGCTGGACATCGACGTGAACGCCGACACGTCCCGCATCTCGTACACGACCGGCGTGGCGGGCTTCTACCTCGCGCCGGGCACGACGAACGGCCTGGTCGACTCGATCGGCACGCCGGCCTCGTTCGACCCGCTCAAGCCGGGCCTGTGGGTGCAGGGCGGCGGCGACCCCGCCCTGTCCTACCGGGCGCGGCCGGGCACGGCGCTCGTGGTCAACCGCGACGCCGAGGCCCTGGCGGCCGACCGCTCCGACAGCCTGCTCGTCCTGCACCACCACAACACCACCGGTGACAAGGTGGACGTGGTGAAGACGCGGGTCCGGACGTCGACCCGGGCGGAGTGAGGTAGGAACGCGGGTTTAGCCCACTCTGGCCGGTCGGGACTGCTCCCGACCGGCCAGAGCCGTTTAAGACCATCGGGTGACGGCCGATCGGGGGCGCTGAACCGTTCGGGTGTCCCGCAGTACGGGAGAAACGGCCACAGAAGGGTGTTCCGAGTGCGGCGAACGGGGTGTCGACCGGTAGCCTTTCGCAAAGGAAACTAGTCCCGCGCAATGGGACTGATACCTGGGAGGTGTGTGGATGCGGCTCGCAGTGATCCCAGGAGACGGGATCGGGCCCGAGGTCGTCGCCGAGGCCCTGAAGGTGCTCGGTGAGGTCGTTCCAGCGGCTGAGATCACCCGCTACGACCTCGGCGCGGCGCGCTGGCACGCCACAGGTGAGCTGTTGCCGGAGTCGGTGCTCGGTGAACTCCGCCAGCACGACGCGATCCTGCTCGGCGCCGTGGGCGACCCGTCGGTCCCCAGTGGCATCCTGGAACGCGGCCTCCTGCTCCGGCTGAGGTTCGAACTCGACCACCACGTGAACCTGCGCCCGGCCCGGCTCTACCCCGGCGTGCGCAGCCCGATCGCCGACCCGCCGGAGATCGACATGGTGGTGGTGCGCGAGGGCACGGAGGGCCTGTACGCGGGCAACGGCGGCCTGCTGCGCAAGGACACCCCGCACGAGATCGCCACCGAGGTGTCCATCAACACCTCGTTCGGCGTCGAGCGGGTGGTCCGGGACGCGTTCGCCCGCGCGGCGAACCGGCCCCGCAAGCACCTGACGCTGGTGCACAAGACCAACGTGCTCACCCACGCCGGTTCGCTGTGGTCGCGCGTGGTGGAGGAGGTCTCGCTCCAGCACCCGGACGTGACCGTGGCCTACCAGCACGTGGACGCGGCCACGATCCACCTGGTCACGGACCCGGCCCGGTACGACGTGATCGTGACGGACAACCTGTTCGGCGACATCCTGACCGACCTGGCGGCGGCGGTCACCGGTGGCATCGGGCTCGCGGCGAGCGGCAACCTCGACGTGACGCGGCGCAACCCGAGCATGTTCGAGCCGGTCCACGGCAGTGCGCCGGACATCGCGGGCCAGGGCATCGCCGACCCGACGGCGGCGGTGCTCAGCGTGGCCCTCATGCTCGACCACCTCGGCGAGCACGAGGCGGCGCGGCGCATCGAGGCGTCCGTGGCCTTCGACCTGGCCACCCGCGACCACTCGTCGCCGGGCGCCACCTACGCGGTCGGCGACCGCCTGGCGGCCCTGGTGAGCAGCAACGCGCGCGCCGGCGCCTGAGGGTTCTGGCGGTGTGAAGGCCGTCCCGCTCCGGCGGGGCGGCCTTCACGCTTTCCTCAGGCGGCGAGCCAGGCGGTCAGGCCCGCGAGGAGGACCAGCACGACGTTGAGCGCGATCCGCCGGTCCCCGCCGGTCAGGTGCACCGGGATCGCGGCGGCTTGCAGCAGCACGAACCCCGCGGCGGCGACGAGCGCGAGCCACGGCGCGACCCCGGTCAGCGGCGGCAGCACCAAGCCGAGCGCGCCGAGCACTTCGACCACCCCGATGGCGCGGACAACCGGCATGGGCAGGCGGTCCACCCAGGCCATCATCGGCCGGAGTCGGTCACGGGTGCGGAGGGCTTTCAGGGTGCCGGCGTAGAGGTAGAAGAGGGCGAGCAGCCCGGCGGCGATCCAGTAGGCGATGGTCACGACGTCCAGTCCACGCCCGTGCCCGGTCGACCGTCCAAGACCCTTTCCGCCGAGCCGATACCGCTTGGGTATCGTGGCTGCGTGGAGCTGCGCGCACTCCGCTACTTCGTGGCCGTCGCCGAGGAGCTCCACTTCGGCCGGGCCGCCGCGCGCCTGCACATGAGCCAGCCGCCGCTGAGCCGGGCGGTCCAACGCCTGGAGAAGGAGGTCGGCGCCCCGCTGTTCGACCGCTCACCGGCGGGCGTCACCCTCACGCCGGTCGGTGCCGTCCTGCTGACCGAGGCCCGTGCCCTGCTCGACCAAGCCGACCGGGTCCGGGTGCGCGTGGCGGCGGCGGCCGGTGCGTCGAGCCTCACGGTCGGCATCCTGGGCGACAGCACCGACCTGGGGATCACCAGGCTGGCCGCCGCCTACCGCCGGAAGCACCCGGACATCGACATCCGCATCCGCGACACCGACCTGACCGACCCCACGTGCGGCTTGCGCGCGGGCCTGGTCGACGTGGCCCTGACCCGTGCCCCGTTCACCGAGACCGCGCTGGCCGTGCACGAGCTGCGCGCCGACCCGGTGGGCGCGGTCCTGCGCTCCGACGACCCGCTGGCCCGGCGCGACCACGTGACCCTGGCCGACCTGGCCGACCGCGCGTGGTTCCGCTTCCCGGACGGGACCGATCCCGTGTGGCAGTCGTACTGGAGCGGCGGTGTGGCGAGGACCGGGCCGGTCGTGCGGGTGGTGCAGGAGTGCCTGCACGCCGTGCTGTGGAACGGAACGGTGGGCCTGGCGCCCCTCGGCCACGACTTCCCGGCGGGCCTGGCGGTGGTGCCCGTCACCGACATGCCGCCGAGCCGTGTGGTGGTGGCGTGGAACAAGGCGGATCCGAACCCCTTGATCCGCTCTTTCACCCACCTGGCCGTCGCCGCCTACCGCAGCACGTAAGGTCAGGGGCAGCCACCTGTGGGGGAAGTCCGGTCGAAGTCCGGCGCTGACCCGCAACGGTAGGTCCCCGCGAGGGGGCGAGCCCGATCACCCGCAGGCGGCGGTAGTGCTCCCAGTCCTGCCGTGGTCTGCGGGACGGATGCGCAGGCACCTGGGCTGCGTTCCGCACGGCCACCTGTCCGGAAGGTGACCGGTGACGTCGAGGCTCTGCGCGGGACTGTGCGCGCTGTTGGTCCTGTCCGTCCTGTCCGGTGTGGCGCTGGGGCCGGTCGGGGTCCCGTTCGGGCAGGTCGTGCGGCTGCTCGGCGAAGGCTTCACCGGGGGCACGATCGCGGCCCCGGAAGCGGGCCAGTACCGGATCGTCTGGGACATCCGCCTGCCGCGCGTCCTGCTGGCCGCCGTGGTGGGTGCGGGGCTCGCCGTGGTCGGCGTGGCGGTCCAGGCCATGGTGCGCAACGCCCTCGCCGACCCGTACGTGCTCGGCATCTCCAGCGGCGCGAGCGTGGGCGCCACGGCGGTCGCGACCACCGGTCTGTTCGCCTCGCTCGGCGTCTACGCGCTCTCCACCGCGGCCTTCCTCTCGGCGCTCGCCGCGATGGCCCTGGTCTACCTGGCCGCGCGCAAGCACGGCCTCACCCCGCTGCGCCTGGTCCTCACCGGCACGGCCATGGCGTACGGCTTCAGCGCCGTCGCGATGCTGCTGGTCTTCCAGTCACCTCGCGGCGAAGCGGCGCGGGCCGCGATGTTCTGGTTGCTGGGCAGCCTCGGCGGGGTCACGTGGACGTCGCTCCCCGTCGCCGCCGGCACGGTCGTCCTCGGGGTCCTCTACCTCCAGACCCAGGCCAAGCGCCTCAACGCGATGTCCATGGGCGACGAGACCGCGACCACCCTCGGCGTGGACGTCACGCGGCTGCGCAAAGCCCTGTTCCTGGTCACGGCGGCGATGACCGGGGTGCTGGTCGCGGTGAGCGGGGCGGTCGGGTTCGTCGGGCTCATGCTCCCGCACCTGGTGCGCCTGGTCGTCGGCGCGGACCACCGGAAGGTGCTCGCCGTCGCACCCCTCGCGGGCGCGTGCTTCCTGATCTGGGTGGACATCGCCGCCCGCCTGCTCGCCGCACCGGAAGAACTGCCGCTGGGCGTCATCACGGCCGCGCTCGGCGTGCCCTGCTTCGTGTTCCTCATGCGCGGCCGCGGTTACGTCTTCGGGGGGCGCTGATGGACGTCCGGGTCGAGAACCTCACCGTGGACCGCATCCTCCACGACGTCACGCTCGCGGTCGGCTCCGGCGAGGTGCACGGCATCGTCGGACCCAACGGCAGCGGCAAGTCCACCACCCTGCGCTGCGTCTACCGGGCGTTGAAACCGTTGAAAGGCGTGGTGAGCCTCGGCGGCACACCGCTGGACCGCCTGCCGGTCAAGGAATCCGCGAAGGCCCTCGCCGCCCTCACCCAGGACAGCCACGTCGAGTTCGACTTCACGGTCGCCGAGGTGGTCGCGATGGGCCGCCTGCCCCACCAGACCGGCTTCGACCGGGAAACCGCCCGGGACCGGGAGATCTGCGCCGAGGCACTGTCCCGGGTGGACGCCGACCACCTCGCCCACCGCAGCTTCCTCAGCCTGTCCGGCGGCGAACGCCAACGCGTGCTCATCGCCCGTGCGCTGGCCCAGCAACCGAAGGTCCTCGTCCTGGACGAGCCCACCAACCACCTCGACATCAGCCACCAGCTCTCCGTGCTGCGCCTGGTGCGCTCCCTCGGGACCACGGTCCTCACCGTCCTGCACGACCTGAACCTCGCCGCCGCCCACTGCGACCGCCTGCACGTGCTCCACGAGGGACGCGTCCACACCACCGGCACGCCCCGGGAAGTGCTCACCCCCGAGGTGCTGCGCGAGGTCTTCCAGGTCCGCGCCCACGTCGTCCCGCACCCCACCAGCGGGGTGCCGCAACTGCTGTTCGAACACCCGGAGGTCGGTTCGTGAGAAGGCTCGTCGTGTTGGCCGCGCTGCTCGCCACGGGGTGCGGTGCCACCGTCGCCGCACCGGAAGGGGGTGCGGCGGTCACCGTGGAGAACTGCGGCCAGCGGGTCACCTACGACCGGACCCCGTCCAAGGTGGTCACCAACGACACCGGCATCACCGAGCTGATGTTCGCGCTGGGCCTGGCCGACCGCATGGCGGGCTACGTCGTCGGCGCGAGCCAGCAGGGCGACATCGACTCCTCGCCGTGGCGCGCCGACTACGCGAAGGTGCCGCGGCTGGCGGAGGAGATCAGCGCGGAGGTCGTCCAGGGCGCGGGCGCGGACCTGGTGTTCGCGGGCTGGAACTACGGCTTCTCGGAGAGCAAGGGGTTCACCCCGGACAGCCTCAAGGCGCTCGGCGTCCCCACCTACCAGCTCACCGAGGCGTGCCGGAACGGCGTCGGCAAGCAACGCGGCATCATGCCGCCGCTGGAGGCGCTCTACACGGACCTGGAGAACCTCGGCACGATCTTCCACGTCGAGGACCGCGCGGACGCGCTCGTCGCGCAGTACCGCAAGCAGGTCGCGGACGCGGAGAAACTGGTGTCCGGGAAGCCCAGGCCGAAGGTCTTCCTGTACGACAGCGGGTTGGACCAGCCTTTTACGGCCGGGAGGAACGCCGCGCCGCAGGACGTGATCGGGAAGGCGGGCGGCGACAACATCTTCGGCGACCTCGACGACAGTTGGACCACGGTCGGCTGGGAGGCCGTCGTCGCCCGTGCGCCCGAGGTGGTCCTGATCAACGACTACGCCGACGGGGACGCCGTCACGCCCGACCAGAAGCGGGCGTTCCTGGAGTCGTACGCGCCGCTAAGGGAAGTGCCGGCCATCAGGGACAAGCGCTTCTTCGTGCTGCCTTACGCGGCCCTGGTCGAGAGTCCCCGCAACCCGGCCGCCATCGAGGCGTTCGCGCGGTACCTCGCCGGCTGACCGTCCAGCAGATGGGAACACCCGTCCGTGGCTTGGTATGTCGCGGACGGGTGTGGCACTATCGCAGACGTGGCTCTCCACGCCGTGATCATTATTTCCCAGCGCGTCGGGTAAGTGCTTCCCCAGCACCCGGCGCGCCGACCTCTCGCATCCTGCGGGGGGTCTTTTTGTTTTCCAAGATCCCTCATAGGAGACCCCCGGTGACCACGCTCGGCGATTCCTTCCACGTCTACGACACGACTCTGCGGGACGGTGCCCAGCGCGAGGGCATCTCCTACTCCGTCACGGACAAGCTGGCCGTGGCGCGCCTGCTGGACTCGCTGGGGGTCGGGTTCATCGAGGGCGGCTGGCCGGGCGCGCTGCCCAAGGACACCGAGTTCTTCGCGCGTGCCGCCGCCGGCGACCTCACGCTCAAGCACGCGCAGCTCGTGGCGTTCGGCTCCACGCGCAAGGCGGGCGTCAAAGTGGACGAAGACCCCCAGGTCAGGGCGTTGCTGGACGCCCAAGCCCCCGTGGTCACCCTGGTCGCCAAGTCCGACCGCCGGCACATCGAACGCGCCCTGCGCACCGACGTGGCCGAGAACTGCGCGATGGTCCGCGACACCGTCCGCTTCCTGGTCGACGAGGGCCGCCGGGTGTTCCTGGACGCCGAGCACTTCTTCGACGGCTTCGCGTTCGACCCGGACACCTCGCTGCGCGTGCTGGAGTCCGCTGTGGAGGGTGGCGCCGACGTCGTCGTCCTCTGCGACACCAACGGCGGCCAGCTCCCCCTGGGGCTGGCCGAGACCGTCGCCGACGTGATCGCCCGCACGGGCTTCCGCGTCGGCATCCACTGCCAGGACGACACGTCCTGCGCGGTGGCCAACACCATCGCCGCGGTGCAGGCGGGGGCGACCCACGTCCAGTGCACCGCGAACGGCTACGGCGAGCGAGCGGGCAACGCGGACCTGTTCGCCGTCGTCGGGAACCTCGTGACCAAACTCGGCCTGCCGGTGCTACCGCACGAATCGCTGGCCGAGCTCACCCGGGTCTCCCATGCGTTGGCCGAGATCGCGAACATCGCACCCGACACCCACCAGGCCTACGTCGGGTCGTCGGCCTTCGCCCACAAGGCGGGGCTGCACGCGAGCGCGATCAAGGTGGATCCGGAGCTGTACAACCACATCGACCCGGACACCGTCGGCAACGACATGCGGGTGCTGGTCACCGAGATGGCGGGTCGGGCCAGTCTGGAGCTCAAGGGACGTGAGCTCGGGATCGACCTGACCCGCCGGCCCGAGGCGCTGACCAACGTCGTGCGCACGGTGAAGGAGTTGGAGGCGGGCGGCTGGTCGTTCGAGGCCGCCGACGCCTCGCTGGAGCTGCTGCTCAAGCGGGAGCTGTCCGAACTGGACGAGCCGCCGTTCACCCTCGAGTCCTACCGGGTGGTGCTCGACCACCGGCAGGACGGCGTCATCGTGTCCGAGGCCACGGTCAAGGTGCACGTGGCGGGGGAGCGCGTCATCGCCACCGCCGAGGGCAACGGCCCGGTGCACGCGCTCGACGCGGCCCTGCGCAAGGCGCTGCTGCCGCACCTGTCGTGGTTGGACACCGTGGAGTTGAACGACTACAAGGTGCGCATCCTCACGGATCAGCACGGGACCGACGCCGTCACCCGCGTGCTCGTGGAGTCCACGGACGGCGAGCGCGAGTGGACCACCGTGGGCGTGCACGGGAACATCGTCGAGGCCAGCTGGCTCGCCCTGTGCGACGCGCTGGTGCACAAGGCTTCCCGCGTCACGGGGTGAGCGGGGTGGCGTCGGCCCTCACGGACGGCCGGGCAGGCGGCGGCGGGCAGGCGGCAAGCGGCGGGCGGTAAACGGCGGGCGGGCACGCGGCGGCGGGCGAGCGGCGGCGGGCGAGCGGCGGTGGGCGAGCGGGTGTGGGCGAGCGGCGGTGGGCGAGCGGCGGGGGAGCGTCCGGTGAGCTCCACGATCGCGTAGGCGGCGGCGACTGGGCCCCGGGCGCCGCCGCCGGGTCCTCGAACGGTCGTCCCGCGAGCCGCCGGTTAGGGTGATCGGCGTGCGCATTGCCCGTATCGCCCAGCCGGAGGGCCTCGCTTTCGCCGCGATCGAAGGCGAAGGCGACGACCTGACCGCCGTCGAGATCGCCGACGAGCCGTTCGCCAACCCCACCTTCACCGGTCGCCGGTGGCCGCTGGCCGACGTGCGCCTGCTGGCGCCGTTCCTGCCGCCCAAGATCGTGTGCGTGGGCCGCAACTACGCCGACCACGCCGCCGAGCTGGGCAACGAGGTGCCCGCCGAGCCGCTGATCTTCCTCAAGCCCAACACCGCCGTGATCGGGCCGAACGCGGAGATCAAGCTGCCCGCGGTGTCCGAACGGGTGGACTTCGAGGGCGAGCTGGCCGTCGTGATCGGCGTGGGCGGCCGGGACATCCCGGCGTCGCGCGCCCGCCAGTCGGTGCTCGGCTACACGGTCGCCAACGACGTCACCGCCCGCGACCTGCAGAAGTCCGACGGCCAGTGGACGCGCGCCAAGGGCTTCGACACCTTCTGCCCGCTGGGGCCGTGGGTGGAGACCGAGTTCGACCCGACCGACGTGGCCATCCGGACCGAGGTCGACGGCGAGCTCAAGCAGGACGCGCGGACCTCGCAGCTGGTGCACGACATCCCGGCGCTGATCGAGTACATCTCGTCGGTGATGACCCTGCGCCCGCTGGACGTCATCCTCACCGGCACCCCGGCCGGCGTCGGCCCGATCACGGCCGGCCAGTCGGTCTCGGTGACCGTCGAGGGCCTGGGCACCCTGACCAACCCGGTCGCCAACCGCTGACGGACGGGCGGTTTCCCACCGGGAAGCCGCCCGCTCTCCGGTCAGCTGCGCGTGATGTGCTCGGGCGCTCGCCGGGCGAAGTCGGGTGCGTGCTCGGGCAGCAGGCCGATCGCCACCACGTAAGCCGGCACCGCTTGCAGCACCGGGAACCTCTGCAACAGCGCGACCGCCCTGGGCATCCGGCCGCCCGTCCCGACCGAACCGCCCTCCAGGGTCCGCCGCAGGAACGTGTCCTGGATCCGCCGCTGGAACGCCTGCGTCACCGCGGTCGGGAACCACCGCCGCCGCTGCACCTTCGCCAGCACCTCGGGCGTCACCGCACCCCGCCGCGCCGGTCCGGCCAGGATCCGCGCCGCCGCCACGGCGTCCTGCACGGCCAGGTTGATGCCGACCCCGCCGATCGGCGACATGGCGTGCGCGGCGTCACCGATGCACAGCACCCCGTCGCCGTGCCAGCGGCGCAGCCGGTCCAGCTTCACGTCCAGCAGCTTCACGTCGTCCCACGACTCGACCGTCCCCATCCGGTCGGCGATCCACGGCGCCAGGACCGCGACCCGCTTGCGGAACGACTCGATGCCCTCGGCGCGCAGCCGCTCGTCGGAGCCCTTCCGGATCAGGAAAGCGCACTGGTAGTAGTCGCCGCGCGGGATCAGGGCCAGGCCGGAGCCCCGGGAGAAGCGGCCCAGGCCGTTCGCGGGCTCGTCCGGGTGCCGGGGGATGCGGAACCACCACACGTCCATCGGCGCGCCGAACTTCCGCACCGACAACCCCGCTTCCCGCCGCACCGTCGAGCCGCGACCGTCTGCGGCCACCACCACGTCGGCGGCGAGCGCGTGCG
This sequence comes from Saccharothrix variisporea, assembly GCF_003634995.1. Classification (GTDB taxonomy): domain Bacteria; phylum Actinomycetota; class Actinomycetes; order Mycobacteriales; family Pseudonocardiaceae; genus Actinosynnema; species Actinosynnema variisporeum. The sequence continues at coordinate 6,756,184 of NZ_RBXR01000001.1, forward strand.
AGGAACCATCGGGCGTGCGGTAGCGGACGCCGGTCACCCGGGTGCCCGACTTCACCAGGCCGACCACCTCCGCGTTCATCACCAGCGTGAAGGTCTCCTCGCGCTTGCCCGCGTCGGCGAGCAGGTCGAGGAAGTCCCACTGCGGCACCAGCGCGATGTGCTTGTGCGCGCCCGGCAGCCGGGACAGGTCGGCCATCGTGGCGGTCCCGCCATCGGTGACCACCTGCACCTTCCCCATGAGCTGGTGCGGCACCTCCGCGAAGGACGGCCCCAGGCCCAGCTCGTCCAGCAGCGTCAGCGTGGACGCGTGCACCGTGTCCCCGCGGAAGTCGCGCAGGAAGTCGCCGTGTTTCTCCAGCACGGTCACGTCGACGCCCGCCCTCGCCAGCAGGAGCCCCAGCACCATGCCCGCCGGTCCGCCGCCGACGACCGCGACCGTCGTCCTGTCCGCCGGGGTCCTCCCCGTCGAGCTCTCCATCGTCCCCACCTCGTTTTCAACACAGGTTGAATAACTTGAGGATGCTCCTGCGGAGCCCGCCGGTCAAGGCCGATACGCTGATCGGGTCATGAGCGCATCAGCAGTCACTCCCGAGGTCCGTGTCCGCTTCTGCCCGTCACCGACCGGCACGCCGCACGTGGGCCTGATCCGCACCGCCCTGTTCAACTGGGCGTACGCCCGCCACACCGGCGGCAGGATGGTGTTCCGCATCGAGGACACCGACGCGGCCCGCGACTCCCAGGAGTCCTACGAGCAGCTGCTGGAAGCCATGGCCTGGCTCGGCCTGGACTGGGACGAGGGTCCCGAGGTGGGCGGCCCGCACGCGCCGTACCGGCAGAGCCAGCGCCGCGAGATCTACGCGGACATCGCCGAGAAGCTGCTCAAGGCGGGCGAGCTCTACGAGTCGTTCTCCACGCCGGAGGAGGTCGAGGCGCGCCGCAAGGCCGCGGGTCAGGACCCCAAGCTCGGCTACGACAACTTCGACCGCGACCTGTCCGACGAGCAGAAGGCCGCCTACCGCGCCGAGGGCCGCGAGCCCGTGCTGCGGTTGCGCCTGCCCGACGAGGACTTCACGTGGGACGACCTGATCCGCGGCGAGATCACGTTCAAGGCCGGCGCGACGCCCGACCCGGTCCTCGTGCGCGCCAACGGCGACCCGCTCTACACGTTCACCAACCCGGTCGACGACGCGCTCATGCGCATCACGCACGTGCTGCGCGGAGAAGACCTCCTGCCGTCCACTCCGCGGCAGCTCGGCCTTTATGCGGCCTTGCAGCGAATCGGCGTGACTGATTTCACCCCGCGTTTCGGGCACATGCCGTACGTGATGGGCGAGGGCAACAAGAAGTTGTCCAAGCGCGATCCGCAGTCGAACCTCTTCAACTACCGCGACCGCGGATTCCTGCCCGAGGGTCTGCTGAACTACCTCGCGCTGCTGGGTTGGTCGATCGCGGACGACCGGGACATCTTCTCCGTGCAGGAGATGATCGAGGCGTTCTCGCTGGAGAAGATCAGCGCGAACCCGGCGCGGTTCGACCTGAAGAAGGCCGAGGCGATCAACGCGACGCACCTGCGCGCGCTTTCCGCCGAGGACTTCGTCAGCCGCGTGCTGCCCTACCTGGCCGCCGACGGCGTGCTGGTGGACCCGTCCGAGGAGCAGCTGGCGACCCTGCGGGGCGTGGCGCCGCTGGTGCAGGAGCGCCTGGTGGTGCTGTCCGAGGCCGCGGGCATGGTGCGGTTCCTGTTCACCGACGAGGAGTCCTTCCGGCCCGAGGAGGAGTCCGCGGCCAAGGCGCTGGGCGAGGACGCGCGTCCGGTGCTCCAGGCGAGCATCGCCGCGCTGGAATCGTTGGGGGACTGGACCACCGCCGCCATCGAGGACGCGCTGAAGGTGTCCCTTGTGGACGGATTGGGCCTCAAACCGCGCAAGGCGTTCGCCCCCGTGCGGGTTGCCGTGACGGGCCGTACCGTCTCGCCACCGCTGTACGAATCCATGGAGTTGCTCGGTCGGGATCGCTCGATCGGGCGATTGCGCCGCGCGTTGGGGTCAATCTGACTGGTGCGATCGGGCGGTTGAGCGGTGCTTGACCGTGCAAGAATCGCCAGATATCACCTCTCTGGTCGAGTCGGACGGGGGCTGCGCGCACCTAGCCTCACTGGGTGACAACCGCAGCCCCGACTTTCACCCCCCGGAGAACCGGCGAGATCCGCGCGGTGAGCCTCGATGTGGACGACACGCTCGTCGACTACAGCACCTCGTCCCGCGCCGCGCTGGCCGCGATGGTCGGCAACGCCGACAACTGGTCGCTGTGGCAACGCATCACCGACGAGCACTGCTCCCGGCTGCTCGCGGGTGAACTCGAGTACGAGTCCATGCGCAACATCCGCACCCGCGCCTTCTTCGCCGCGCTCGGCGAGGAACTCAGCCTCGCCGAAGCGACCCGTCGCGAGCTGCACCGCCAAGAGGTGCTCGCGTCGGGCTGGCGGCTCTTCCCCGACGTCGTGCCGTGCCTGGAATGGCTGCGCGCCGCCGGGCTGCCCCTCGCCGCGGTGAGCAACGCCTCGGGCCGGCACCAGCGCGTGAAGATCGCCGCGCTCGGCCTGGCCCAGTACTTCGACACGGTCCTCATCGCAGGCGAAGTCGGCGCCGCGAAACCGGACCGCGTGATCTTCGACACCGCCTGCCAGGACCTGGGTGTCTCCTTGGGCGACACCGTCCACGTCGGCGACCGCCTGCACGCCGACGCGATAGGCGCCCGAGACGCCGGCATGCACGGCGTGTGGCTGAACCGCCAGGGCCCGCGCGAAGGCGCGCTGCCGGCCGGCGTGCGAGCCATCTCCAGCCTCGCTGAGCTGCCCGAACTCCTGGTCTGTGAGCTGTCCGCCGCCTCGGCGTGACCCCCGATTTCCGTTCCGCCGGGGGCGTGGTCTAGTATTCCTCCCGGCGGAACGGACAGCCCCTCGAAGCCAAGGCGACGGGGAAGTTGATCGGAAAGCCAATGGGGTATGGTGTAATTGGCAGCACGACTGATTCTGGTTCAGTTAGTCTAGGTTCGAGTCCTGGTACCCCAGCTGCAAGCGGTAGAAAAAAGATGTGGTAAGCTACCGCAGGCAAGCAGGACCGAAAAACTGAATCGCTCGATCTGCTAGACTCACCGGCGAGATCGAGAAACCTAGGGCCCCGTCGTCTAGCGGCCTAGGACGCCGCCCTCTCAAGGCGGTAGCGAGGGTTCGAATCCCTTCGGGGCTACAAACGAAAGATCCCCCGGCGCGACTTGCGCCCGGGGGATCTTTCGTTTTCCGATCACGCGCGTGAGAAGGCGCCGGAGCGCCCCCGGGCGACCCGGCCGGGGTGGCGGGGTCGCCCGGGGGCGTGCGAACGCTCAGAGGCGCGATTGGAGGGCTTCCGCGGCGGCCAGGAGGTCGGCCGCCCAGCGCGCGCCCGGCCGCCGTCCCATCCGGTCGATCGGGCCCGACACCGACACGGCCGCCACCACCGACCCCGTGCTGTCCCGCACGGGCGCGGAGACGCTCGCCACACCGGGCTCCCGTTCGGCCACCGACTGCGCCCATCCGCGCCGACGGACCTCCAACAGCGTCCGTTCCCCGTACACAGCGTCGGCCAGTACCGAACGCTGAGTACCCGGGTCCGCCCACGCCGCCAGCACCTTCGCGCCCGAGCCGGCCGTCATGGGCAACCGGGCTCCCACCGGGACGGTGTCGCGCAGGCCACTCGGTGGCTCCGCCGACGACACGCAGATCCGCTGCATCCCGTCCCGCCGGTAGAGCTGCACGCTCTCGCCGGTGATGTCGCGCAACCTCGGCAGCACCGAGGACGCCGCGTCGAGCAGCGGGTCCGTGGCCCCGCCCGCCAATTCCGCCAATGCCGCGCCCGGACGCCAGCGACCGTCGGAACCCCGTCGCAGCAACCGGTGCACCTCCAGGCCGACCGCCAACCGGTGGGCGGTTGCCCGAGGCAAGCCCGTCCGGTTGCACAGCTCGGCGAGCCCACACGGATCCTTTGCGACGGCGTTCAGGACGGCCACTGCCTTGTCCAGCACGCCGATCCCGCTATGCTGTCCCACAAGCCGATACTAACTTCCCACTGTCTGGGAAGTCCAGATCTATCGACTGTCCAGATCCTGGGAGAAGCGATGAGCCGCACGCTCGCGGAGAAGGTGTGGGAAGCACACGTGGTGCGCCACGGCAGTGGCGCGGAGCCGGACCTGCTCTACATCGACCTCCACCTGCTGCACGAAGTGACCAGCCCGCAGGCCTTCGACGGGCTGCGCCTGGCGGGCCGCCGGGTCCGCCGCCCCGACCTCACGATCGCCACCGAGGACCACAACGTCCCCACGGTCGACATCGAGCTGCCGATCGCCGACCCGGTGTCGCGCACCCAGGTCGAGACGCTCCGCAAGAACTGCGCCGAGTTCGGCGTGCGGCTGCACCCCATGGGCGACGCCGAGCAGGGCATCGTCCACGTCGTCGGCCCGCAGCTCGGCCTCACCCAGCCCGGCATGACCGTCGTGTGCGGTGACAGCCACACCTCCACGCACGGCGCGTTCGGCGCGCTGGCGTTCGGCATCGGCACGTCCGAGGTCGAGCACGTGATGGCGACCCAGACGCTGCCGCTGAAACCCTTCAAGACCATGGCCATCAACGTCGAGGGCACCCTCAAGCCCGGCGTGACGGCCAAGGACGTCATCCTCGCGGTCATCGCGAAGATCGGCACCGGCGGCGGCCAGGGCTACGTCCTGGAGTACCGGGGCAGCGCGATCGAGGCGCTGTCCATGGAAGCCCGCATGACCGTGTGCAACATGTCGATCGAGGCCGGCGCCCGCGCCGGGATGATCGCGCCCGACCAGACGACCTTCGACTACATCAAGGGCCGCCCGCACGCGCCGGAAGGCGCCGACTGGGACGCCGCGGTGGAGTACTGGAAGTCGCTGCGCACCGACGACGACGCCACCTTCGACGCCGAGGTCCACCTGAACGCGGACGAGCTGACGCCGTTCGTCACGTGGGGCACCAACCCGGGCCAGGGCCTGCCGCTGGGCGACAAGGTGCCCGACCCGGAGACCATCGTCGACGAGAACGAGCGCGTGGCCGCCGAGAAGGCGCTGGCGTACATGGGGCTGGAGCCGGGCACCCCGCTGCGCGACATCCACGTCGACACCGTCTTCCTCGGCTCGTGCACCAACGGCCGCATCGAGGACCTGCGCGCCGCCGCGGACGTGCTCAAGGGCCACAAGGTGGCCGACGGCGTCCGGATGCTCGTCGTGCCCGGGTCCATGCGGGTGCGCGCACAGGCCGAAGCCGAAGGACTGCACGAAGTGTTCCTCGCGGCGGGCGCCGAGTGGCGGCAGGCCGGGTGCTCGATGTGCCTGGGCATGAACCCCGATCAGCTCAAGCCGGGCGAGCGCAGCGCGTCCACCTCCAACCGCAACTTCGAGGGCCGGCAGGGCAAGGGTGGCCGCACCCACCTGGTTTCGCCACTCGTGGCCGCCGCCACGGCCGTGCGCGGCACCCTGTCCTCGCCCGCCGACCTGGTCTGAGGAGCCCAAGCGACATGGAAGCGTTCACCACCCACACCGGCGTCGGCGTCCCCCTGCGCAGGTCCAACGTGGACACCGACCAGATCATCCCGGCCGTCTACCTCAAGCGCGTGACCCGCACCGGCTTCGAGGACGGCCTGTTCGCCGCCTGGCGCGGTGACGAGCAGTTCGTGCTCAACCAGGAACCGTTCCGGGCGGGCAGCGTGCTCGTCGCGGGCCCCGACTTCGGCACCGGGTCGTCCCGCGAGCACGCCGTCTGGGCGTTGATGGACTACGGCTTCCGGGTGGTCATCTCCTCCCGGTTCGCCGACATCTTCCGGGGCAACGCCGGCAAGCAGGGCCTCGTGGCCGCGCAGTGCGAGCAGTCCGATGTCGAATTGCTGTGGAAGCTGCTGGAGAACGAGCCGGGCACCGAGGTGACCGTCGACCTGGCCGCGAAGACGGTTGTGGCGAAGGACTTCACCGCCCCCTTCACCATCGACGAGTACACCCGCTGGCGGCTGCTGGAGGGTTTGGACGACATCGCCCTGACCCTGCGCCACGCCGACGACATCACCACGTTCGAGCGGAACCGCGCCGGCTGGCTGCCGACCACCGTTCCGGCCCCCGTGAGGTGAGTTTCCGGGCCGGATTCCCCCTTCTATCAGCGGGAATCCGGTCCGGGCCGCCGGCCGGGAGGCTCGGCGGGGGTCCCTCGACAGGACGTAATTGCCCACGCCACAACGAAAAATCTGGCGTGGCGATTGGTATTTCCTTGCATTTGGGCTTACCGTGGCCTTCAGTCGGCCCGACTAGGGCCGTGAGCGTCCTGGGAGGGACTGAAGGTGAACAAGGCCCAGCTCATCGAGGCGCTCGCCGAGCGCCTGGGCGACAAGAAGAACGCCGCCGCCGCCGTCGACGGCCTCGTCGACGTCATCGTCCGCAGCGTCCACAAGGGCGAGAAGGTCAACATCACGGGCTTCGGTGTCTTCGAGAAGCGTGCCCGCGCGGCCCGCACCGCTCGCAACCCGCGCACCGGTGAGACCGTCAAGGTCAAGAAGACCAACGTGCCCGCGTTCCGCGCGGGTTCGACGTTCAAGGACGTCATCAGCGGCACGAAGAAGCTGCCGAAGGTCGCCGCCGCGAAGCCGGCCGCGTCCGCGGCGGCCAAGCCGGCCGCCTCGACCAAGGCCCCGGCCACCCGCAGCACCACCGCGCGCACCACCACCACGCGCGCCACGCGCAGCACCACCGCGCGCACCGCTGCGGCGGCCACGAAGGCCCCGGCCACGCGGAAGACCACCGCGACGGCCACCAAGGCCACCGCCGCCAAGGCCCCGGCTGCCAAGAGCACCGCGGCCAAGGCGACCCCGGCCAAGGCGTCGACGGCGAAGTCCACCACCACCGCGGCCAAGAAGCCGGCCGCCGCCAAGACGACGGCGGCGAAGTCGACCACGACGGCGGCGGCCAAGAAGCCGGCCGCCCGGAAGACCGCGGCGAAGAAGTGAAAACCGGCCGGGCGCGCGCCCGGCCGGCGCAGTGAAGTGAAGTGACGCCCCAGGGGCCGACGCGGACGCGCGTCGGCCCCTGAGCGTTTCCTGAAGCTTTCGGCCACTCTTTCGGCGCAGTGCCCGGGAGGGCTGCGCGTGGCGCTGTGGGGGCCGTCGAGCGCCTTGATCCGCCGAACCGGTGGCGGTGGGCGGCGGCATTCCGAAGGTCCCGCAGAAAGGCCCTCAGGCACGAAAAAGGGCCGCCCCACGCGTGGGTACGGCCCGTTTTCCGCGAAAGGGCGGTTACCGCGGCGGGTGGGGCGTCACGGCACCGGCTTGGCCAGCGGGGTCGGGAGGTAGTGGGCCGAGACCAGGCGGGGCCAGGTGGCGGTGGTGTCCGATGTGGACCAACCCGGGGCCGGCCGCTGGAACGACAGGACCCACACGCTGCCCTTCTTGCACGGCACGTCCCCGCCCAGCGGCAGCCCCGACAGCGACGCCAGGGTGGCCACCACGTCCGGGATGACCCCGCCCTGGCTGGACACCACCGGCACCCCCGCCCCGTCGGCGATCTCCAGCAGCCGCACCAGCCCCGCCTCGCGGTCGGGCCAGTAGCCCTCCTCCGACAGCCGGGGCTCCAGCAGCACGCCCACCCCCAGGTCCTCCGCGAGCCCCTGCACGGTCTCCACGCACCGCACGCGCGGCGCGGAGTGCACGCGGGACGGGGCCCACAGCGGCAGCAGCGCCCGGACGCCCGCCGCCTGCCGCCACCCGGCGGAGCTGAGCGGGCGCAGGTCGTCGTCGCCCTCCCAGTGGTCCCGCTTGCCCGCCTTGGCGTGCCGCACCAGCAGCAGCGTCGCCAGGTCCGGCGGGGCGGCGGCGAACACGTCCAGCACCTCGCGGTCGGTGTCCCGGGTCACCAGCGCCGCGGCCTCCTCCACCGGCAGCCAGCGCAGCTCGTCCACCTCGTCGTTGGGCGCGAAGGTCCCCGACCGCACCCGTGCGCTGAAGAAGTCCACCTTCTTCGGCTTGCCGAACGCGGTGTAGGACACCGTGTGCAGGTACCGCCCGAGGACCGCGTCGAACCCGGTCTCCTCCAGCACCTCCCGCACCGCCGCCGCCGGCACGGTCTCGCCCGCGTCCACCTTGCCCTTGGGCAGGGACCAGTCGTCGTAGCGCGGTCGGTGCACGACGGCGACTCGGCCGTCGCGCCACAGGACGGCGCCGGCAGCCCGGATCACCCGCCTCACCCCACCGCGCGGTGGGCGCGCAACAACTCGGTCTGGTGGTCCCGCACGCGCCCGCCGTCGGTCGGGGACGCCTCCCACTCGCCGTCGGGCTGCAGCACCCAGCAGCGCGTGCTGGGCTCCAGCGCCGAGTCGAGCACGTCGTCGAGCTGGTTGGTCAGCTTCGGGTCGGTGACCCGGACCTGCACCTCCACCCGGCGGTCGAGGTTGCGGTGCATCATGTCGGCGCTGCCGATCCAGTGCTCGCCGCACCCGACGAAGTGGAAGATCCGCGAGTGCTCCAGGAACCGGCCCAGGATCGAGCGCACGTGGATGTTCTCCGACAGCCCCTTGATGCCCGGCTTGAGCGCGCACACGCCCCGCACCACCACCTGCACCGGCACGCCCGCCTGGGACGCCCGGTACAGCGCGTCGATGACCTGTTCGTCCACCAGCGAGTTCACCTTGATGCGCACGCCCGCCCGGTCGCCGGCCCGCGCGAGCTCGATCTCCCGCTCGATGCGCTCGACGATGCCGCGCCGCACGCCCTTGGGCGACACCAGCAGGCTGCGGTAGTGCTCCTGCCGGGCGTAGCCGGTGAGGACGTTGAACAGGTCGGTGAGGTCCGCGCCGATGGTCGGCTCGGCGGTCAGCAGGCCCACGTCCTCGTACAGGCGGGCTGTCTTCGGGTTGTAGTTGCCGGTGCCGATGTGGCAGTAGCGCTGGATGCGCGACCCCTCCTGCCGGACCACCAGCGACGTCTTGCAGTGCGTCTTGAGGCCCATCAGGCCGTACACGACGTGCACGCCCGCCTTCTCCAGCGCCCGCGCCCACTTGATGTTGGCCTGCTCGTCGAACCGCGCCTTGATCTCCACCAGCGCCACGACCTGCTTGCCCGCCTCGGCCGCGTCGATCAGCGCGTCCACGATCGGGGAGTCGCCCGACGTGCGGTACAGGGTCTGCTTGATGGCCAGCACGCGCGGGTCGGCGGCGGCCTGCTCGATGAACCGCTGCACGGACGTGGAGAACGAGTCGTACGGGTGGTGCACGAGCACGTCGCCCTCGCGCAGGGTCGCGAAGATGCTCTTCGGGGTCTCCCGCTCGCCGAACGCCGGGTGCGTGGCGGGCACGAACGGCGCGTCCTTGAGCTGCTTGCGGTCCACGCTGTAGAGCTGCCACAGGCACGACAGGTCCAGCAGGCCGGGCACCTGGACCACGTCGTGCGGGTCCACCTCCAGCTCCCGCAGCAGCCGTTCGAGCATGTGCTCGGTCATGTCGCCGGCGATCTCCAGCCGCACCGGCGGACCGAACCGGCGGCGCACCAGTTCCCGTTCGAGGGACTTGAGGAGGTCCTCGTCCTGGTCCTCCTCGACCTCCAGGTCCGCGTTGCGGGTGACCCGGAAGGCGTGGCACTCGATGACCTCCATGCCCGCGAACAGCTCGCCCAGGTGGGCCGCGATGAGCTCCTCCAGCGGCAGGAACGTGGCCGTCTCGCTGGTGCGGTCGGACTCCACGCGGACCAGCCGGGGCACGTTGTCGGGCACCTTGATGCGCGCGAACCGCTCTGCGCCGCCTTCGGGGTCGCGCACGGTCACGGCCAGGTTCAGCGACAGGCCGGAGATGTAGGGGAACGGGTGCGCGGCGTCCACGGCCAGCGGCGTGAGGACCGGGAACACCTGGTCGGTGAAGTAGTTCGACAGCCGCAGCTTCTCGAAGTCGGTCAGCTGACCCCAGTTGACGATGCTGATGCCGTGCTTCTCCAGCTCCGGCTGCACGTGGTCGAGGAACGCGCGGGCGTGCTGCTCGACCAGTTCCTGGGTGCGCTTGGAGATCGCGGCCAGCTGCTCGCGCGGCGTGAGCCCGTCCGCGCTGCGCACCGACAGACCGGTCTCGTCGCGCCGCTTCAGGCCCGCGACCCGCACCATGTAGAACTCGTCGAGGTTGGACGCGAAGATCGCCAGGAACTTCGCCCGCTCCAGCAGCGGCTGGGAGGAGTCCTCGGCCAGGGCCAGCACGCGGGCGTTGAAGTCCAGCCAGGACAGTTCCCGGTTGAAGTACCGGTCGTCGGGCAGGTCCTGGTCCTGGGTCGCCGCGGTGACCGCCGGGGGCGAGCTGGGGAAGGAGCGCTGCGGCGCATCGGCCTGCGCGGCGCCACGGGTGGTGCGACGGACGGCCGGTCGTGGGCGGCGGCGGGGTGCGCTCGCGGCCGGTTGGGTCCGCGGTGTCCTCGTGCGTCGCTTGGGCTGCTCGGGTGTGTTGTCCGTGCTCACAGTAGGCATTGTTCCGCACAAAGTGCGCTTCCGCGCTGATCAGAGCCGGCGGTGAGGTGAACTCCGCGTCACACCGGCCGGCGCAGGACTCGGACTCGGCCGTCCTCACCGCGCTCCAGCGCCACCCGTTGCCCGGCCCGCAACACCCGCCACCCACCCGAGGCCACCGCCGCCGCCGGCACGTCCACGAGGACGCCGTCATCGCGCAGCACGGTCGCCGAACCGTCGGGGTGGTGCGCGCTCACGGTCGCCTGCTCCAGTGCCACGGCCGGCAACGGTAGCCGATCGGAGGTGGTGGCGCGCTCGCGTCACCTGCCACGCTCCGCGATGATCCCATCACTGGAAGGAGTGGCGGGCATGAAGGTTTTGGCAGGGGCCGTCGTCGCCTTGATGATCGGCTTCGCCGGGCAGAGCACCGCCTCGGCGGCACCCGTCGTGGTGACCGACGACGGGAAGGCCCCGCTGCCGGCGGCGGCCAAGAACGTCGAGCTGCGTGCGGCGATCCCGGAGACCGAAGGCGCGATCTCCATCAACTTCGTGCAGTACCGGCACCGGGACGTGATGTTCGTCAGCGGCACGTGGGGCCTCAAGACCTACGACGTCACCGACACCGACCACCCGAAGTTCCTCGACCACCTCACCAAGCAGGAGCTGGCCCTGCCCGGCGACGACCCGGCGCAGCGGTTCTGGGAGAACGAGGACGTCACCGTCGACGCCAAGCGCAAGCTGGTCTTCCTGGCCCGCGAGCGCAGCGCGTTCGGCCGCAAACCGGGCAACGAGCGCCCCACGGGCGTCTACCTGATCTCGGCCGCCGACCCGGCGAACCTGGAACTGCTGAACTTCGCCCCGATGGGCACCGGCCACATCACCACGTGCATCAACGACTGCCAGTACCTGTGGACCACCGGCTACGACGGCACCCCGTCCACCGACCCCGACACCTACCGCAGGTCCGGCAAGGTCTTCGTGACCGACATCCGCGACCCGCGCAACCCCAAGACCCTGCCGACGTACGTGGACCTCAACCGCAACCAGGGCGAGACCCACATGACCCACGACGTCCAGGTGGACGGGGCGGGCGTCGCGTGGGTAGCGGGCACCGGCGGCACGCGCGGTTATTGGACACGGGGTTGGCACCGCGACCCGTTGACCGACCGTTGGCGCGAGGCGACGGCGGTCGACCCGATCCCGTACGCGGGCGGCGCGGCCCCGAAACTGGACATGCCGACGTCGTTCTCCCACAACTCGTTCCGCCCGGTCGGCCGGACCGTGGTCGACGGCCCCAGGCCGACCCCGGAACACCCGGCGGGCAGCCTCCTGCTGCACACCGAGGAGGCCTTCGAGTCGGCCACGTGCAAGGACCAGGGCCGGTTCGTCATCTCGTCGCTGGAGGGTTCGACGGACGGCGAGTCCTGGCGGGCCAGTCCCGACAAGCCCTTCACGTTGAAGACGGTCGGGATCTGGAGCCCCGACGACCAGGAAGGCACCCTGCCCGGCCCGGACGTCTTCTGCTCGGCGCACTACTTCGACGTCCAGAAGCGGGTCGTGGCGTACTCCTGGTACGAGCAGGGGACGAGGTTCCTCGACATCACCGACCCGACCAAGCCCATCCAGATCGCCTACTGGCGCCCGGAGGGCGCGGTGTCGTGGGCGCCGTACTTCCACCGGGACCGGGTGTTCCTGGCGGACTACGGCCGGGGCGTGGAGGTGCTGAAGCTGTCGAAGGACGCATACGACGCCCAGGAGACGCACACCAACGTCCAGCTGAAGACCACGGCGAACCCGGAGTCGGCCCGACCGGCGGAGTCACCGCGCAAGCGCCTGCCGCTGGCACCGGACCCGGACTACGGCTACGCCTGCCCGATGCTCTTCGGTCGCGGGTGCGGCGACGGCTCAGCCTGTTGCTGATATCCGGCTGAGGCGACCGCCAAGCCTTTCCGACGCGCGCAGCGCGGCTTTTTGCGTGTGGTGGTCCCAACCACAGGTGGAGGGCCTCGGTTCCCCCGCCGTATGGCCTGCCCGAAGGGCTACCACAGATTTCCCGGGGTGCAGCCGAAAGTTTTTGCGAGGAACGAGCAAAAAGTTTTAGCGGCACCCCGGGAAATCTGTGGTTGGCTCCGCCAGGCCATGCGGTGGGGGAACCGACGCCCTTCACCCCCCGCTGGCGGCCTGCCGCGCGGCGAGCGCCGCTTGTGATCTTTTGATCTTGAGAGCGCGCAGCGCGTTCGGCTTGAGAGCGGAGCGTTCCGGTTCAAAGATTAAAAGCGCCTCGCCGGCGGGCAGGCCACCAAAGATGACTCAACTGCAACGGCGGGGGCTTCTTGCTTTTGCCATCTCCGTATGGCCTGGCGGAGCCTACCACATTTTCCAGGGGTTGCCGCTAAAACTTTTGCTCGTTCCTCGCAAAACTTTCGGCTGCAACCCCTGGAAAATGCGGTAGCCCTTCGGGCAGGCCATACGGAGATGACAAAAGCAAGAAGCCCAAGTTGGGTTGTGTCCCCTCCGGCGGACTGCCACTCGGCAAGGCGGGTGGACTGCCACTCGGCAAGCCCTTCGGACTGCCGCTTGGTAAGGCGGGGCCGCCGCTGCCGGGTTCGCCGGAGAGTTGTGTGGGCGCTAGTTGCAGACGGGGGTCAAGGCTGCGCAGGTTCTGGGGCCCAGGCCTAGTTCTGCTGCTCGTTCCAGGTCTTCGGCGGTGTCCACGTCGTTGCGGAGGGATGGCCAGGGGCCGATCAACGTCTGGGCGTCGCGTGCGTGTGCTTGTGCTGAGCCCTCGCCGAAGCGGGGCATGAGGTCGCCGCCTGGGGTGGAGAGCAGGAGGGTTGTGCCTGTGCCTTGGCGGTCCGGGCAGAAGGCTCGGTCGGTTGCGGCTGCGAGGGCTTGTTCCAGTTCGGTGGTTCGCAGGGCCGGCAGGTCGGCTTGTAGGGCGCCGATCACCGAGTGGGGGTCTCGGGAGCGGAGTAGGGCGGCTCCGTGGTGCAGGGCCTCGTTGAGGCCTTCCGGGCCTGGGGTTGATTCGACGCCCAGTGCCGCCAGTTCGGCTGCTACGAAGGGGTCGTCTGTGATGGCAAGGACACTTCGGACTGCCGGTAGGGCGGCGGAGATGGTGTCCAGGGCGAACGCCAGGGCCAGGGCAGGGCGGTCGTCGGTCACCCCGACCAACCTTGTCTTCGCACGTCGCAGGGCTTTCACCGGCACCACGAGGTCCACGTCGGCACGCACACAGCCATACTCCCCGATATCCGACGCGGACGAGCGCGCCGGCGTGACTGGACCCCGGCCGACCCGGCGGGAAGACTCCAGGCGTCCGGCGGGTGACGAGAGGGAGTACAGGTGGCCAAGGAGAAGGGCGGCTTCTGGGTGGGGTTCGCCGCGGCGGTCTTCTACCCGGTGACCGCGCTGCTGGCGCGGCGGCGCAACGAAGGCGGCGAGCGGATCCCCAAGACCGGTGGCGCGCTCCTGGTGATGAACCACGTGTCCCACCTCGACCCCGTCTACGACGCCGTCTTCACCCACAAGCAGGGCCGGGTGCCGCACTTCCTGGCCAAGCACAGCCTGTGGAACGTCCCGTTCGTCGGCACGGTCATCAAGGGCGCGAAGCAGATCCCGGTCTACCGGGGCACCACCGACGCCCAGCAGAGCCTCCGCGCCGCCCACGAAGCCCTGGAGAAGGGTCTGGTCGTGGTCATCTACCCCGAGGGCACGATCACCAAGGACCCCGACGGCTGGCCGATGACCTGCCGCACCGGGGTCGCCCGCCTGGCGCTGGAGCACGACGTCCCGGTGCTGCCCGCCGCCCGCTGGGGCACGCGCGAGATCTACGACCACTACCGCAAGAAGTTCCGGCCGTTCCCGCGCAAGACGATCGTGACCAAGGTCGGCCCACCGGTCGACCTGTCGGCCTTCCGGGGCAAGCCGGAGACCCTGCCGCTGCTGCGCGAGGTCACCGACGTGATCATGGGCGAGGTCAAGGAGCTGCTGGCGGACGTGCGCCAGGAGACCGCGCCCGAGGGCTTCTACTCCGGGAAGAAGAGCTGATCGTGGAACGCGTCGCGGTGATGGGTGCGGGGTCGTGGGGCACGGCCTTCGCGAAGGTGCTCGCGGACGCGGGCACGGACGTCGTCCTGTGGGCCCGCCGGGCGGAGGTCGCCGACGAGATCACCCGGTCCCGGGTGAACTCCGGTTACCTGCCGTCGACCGTGCTGCCGGCCAACCTGGTCGCCACGCACGACCCGGAGAAGGCGTTGGACGGGGCGCAGGCCGTTGTGCTGGGCGTGCCGAGCCAGACCCTGCGGGTGAACCTGGCCGAGTGGAAGCCGTTGCTGCCGGCCGGCGCCACGCTGGTGAGCCTGGCCAAGGGTGTCGAGTTGGGCACGTTGAAGCGCATGAGCGAAGTCGTGCGCGAGGTCGCCGACGTGCCCGAGGACCAGGTGGCCGTGGTGTCCGGGCCGAACCTGGCCAAGGAGATCGCGGCCGAGCAGCCCACCGCGACGGTCATCGCGTGCACCGACCACGACCGGGCGGTGGACCTCCAGCACGCCTGCTCCACCTCGTACTTCCGGCCCTACACCAACGTGGACGTCGTCGGCTGCGAGCTGGGTGGGGCGTGCAAGAACGTCATCGCGCTGGCGTGCGGCATGGCGGCCGGGCTCGGGTTCGGCGACAACACGATGGCCTCGATCATCACGCGGGGCTTGGCGGAGACCGCGCGGTTGGGCGCGGCGCTGGGTGCGGACCCGTTGACCTTCGCCGGGCTGGCGGGCCTGGGTGACCTGGTGGCGACCTGCGCGTCCCCGTTGTCCCGGAACCGGACCTTCGGGGAGCGGTTGGGGCGCGGCGAGACCGTGGCGCAGGCGCAGGAGGCCGCGCACGGGCAGGTGGCCGAGGGTGTGAAGTCGTGCTCGTCGATCCGGGAGTTGGCGGCTCGGTTGGGTGTGGACATGCCGATCACCGATGGCGTGCACCGGGTGTGCCACGAGGGGTTGGACCCGCGGCTGTTGACGGCTGCCCTGTTGGAGCGCGAGCGGAAGGCCGAGCGGCAGTGAGCGAGTGGGGTGACGGGACGCGGGTGGTGCACTCGGTGCCGGCGGTGGCGGGGGAGCCGTTCGGCAGCAGTCCGGTGTTCGCCTCGGCGTACCACCTGGGCGGCTCGGACACCTACGGTCGGCCGCACAACGCGACCTGGCGGGCGTTGGAGGCTGCGCTCGGGGCGCTTGATGGTGGTGAAGCCGTGTTGTTCCCATCGGGGATGGCGGCGATTTCCACTGTGTTGAGGGTGCTGCTTGCGCCCGGGGACACGGTGGTGGTGCCGTCCGACGGGTACTACCTGACCCGGACGCTGGTCGCCGAGATGCCGGTGAAGGTCGTCGAGGTGCCCACCGCTGGGCCGTACCCGTCGTTCGAGGGCGTGCGGTTGGTGTTGCTGGAGTCGCCGTCGAACCCGGGGTTGGACGTGTGCGACATCGCGGCGCTTGCCGAGCGGGCGCATGCCGGTGGGGCGTTGGTGGCGGTGGACAACACGACGGCCACGCCGTTGGGGCAGCGTCCGCTGGAGTTGGGCGCGGACATCGTGGTGAGCAGTGACACCAAGGCGGTCGCCGGGCACAGCGACGTGTTGCTGGGGCATGTGTCGACGGCGGATGCCGGGCTCGCGGAGAAGGTGCGGGCGGCGCGGACGGTCGGGGGCGCGATTCCGGGGCCGTTCGAGGCGTGGCTGGCGCACCGGGGGCTGGGGACGCTGGACCTGCGGCTGGCTCGGCAGGCGGAGAACGCGGCGGCCCTGTACGCGGTGTTGAAGGACCACCCGGCGGTGCGCGGGTTGCGGTGGCCGGGGGCGGTCGAGGACCCGGCGCACGAGGTGGCTCGTCGGCAGATGCGGCGGTTCGGCGGGGTGTTGACCTTCGAGTTGGCGTCCGCGGAGGCCGTGGCCGGGTTCGTGGAGCGGTCGGAGTTGGTGGCGGCGTCCACGAGTTTCGGTGGGCTGCACACGACCTTGGACCGGCGGGCGCAGTGGGGTGACCCGGTGCCCGAAGGGCTGGTGCGGATGTCCGCCGGGTGCGAGGACACGGCCGATCTGGTGGCCGACGTGCTCAAGGCCCTTGATCACCCGGAGGGCTGAAGGTCCGTCCCGAGGCGTGGGAGGGCTTGCCCGGGGAGGGGCGGGCTGTCACCCTCTTGGCATGTCCTTCCGCGCCATGAGCAACGGGCGGGGTCACATCGACCTCAGCCTCGTCGCCAGCGCGCTCTGTTCCTGTCGGTGATCGACTCGCGTCCTGTGGGCTGACGGCTCACGCTTTCCGCACATCACCGAAGAAGGAACCATGTTCGCCGTTCCGGAGAACACCATCGCCCTGCCCCAGTCGCACGCCGCCCTGCACCCGGTGCGGATCGCGCTCGACGTGGCCGCGCGGCGGGAGCGCTGGGCCCACCTGCTGCGCTACGACCCCGACACCCGCTTCGCCGCGCTGGTCGAGAAGACCGAGCAGCAGGAGGTGTGGCTGATGAGCTGGCTGCCCGGCCAGTCCGCCGACCTGCACGACCACGGCGCGACCAGCGGGGCGTTCACCGTGGTCAGCGGCGCGTTGACGGAGGTCGTCGCGCCCGGACCCCGGCAGGTGCTGCACCACCTGGTGGCCGGGCAGTCGCGCGTGTTCGGGCCGAACTACGTCCACCAGGTCCGCAACGACGGCGCGGACCCCGCCGTCACGATCCACGTGTACCGCGACGGCGAGCGCACCATGCGTCCGTTCCGCTTCGACCCGGTGGCCGGTCCGCTATCCCTGTGACGTGCCGCTGCGGCGGGTGACGTGCTCGGGCACGTCCCACTCGCCGACCAGTGCCGGGTCGGGCTCGGGCTTGCCCCACGTCGAGTGCAGCGGCAGCACGCCGGCCCACTTCTCGTTGGCGGCGACGTCGACGTCCTCGTCGCCGGGCGGGCCGGAGCGGATCTTCACCGACGCCTCGGTGAGGTCCAGCGCCAGCACGGAGGTCGCGGCCAGCTCCTTGGGCGTGGGCTTGCGGGCGTAGTCCCACGAGCCGGGCGCGATGTGGTCGGTGAGCACCCGGAGGGCGTGCGCCTTCTCCTCCGGGTCGGTGACCGGGACGGCGGTGCCGTGGACGACGGCGGAGCGGTAGTTCATGGAGTGGTCGAACGCCGAGCGCGCGTAGACCACGCCGTCCACGATCGTCACGGCCACGCACACCGGGATGCCGGTCGCGGCCTCGCGCAGGCTGCGCGCGCCGGTCGAGCCGTGCAGGAAGACCCGGTCGCCGTCGCGGCCGAAGCCGGTCGGCAGCACGAGCGGAGCGCCGTCGACGACCACGGCGAGGTGGCAGAAGAGGGCGTTGTCGAGGACGGCGTGCAGGGCGGCCCGGTCGGTGACGGCCCGGTGCTTGCCGCGCTTGATCGTGCTGCGGTCGGTCGGGGACAGCGGCGTGGTCATGGCGGAAGCGTCGCGGGTAAAGTGGCCTTGTTCAAGGGCCAATTTCGACGTGATCTGGGAGGCCACTTGTGGCCGAAGCTGCGCTGCCCGTGACGTTGGACCGGGCCTCCGCCGAACCGCTGGCCGTCCAGCTCGCCGACGCCCTGCGCACGGCGGCGGCGGACGGGCGGCTGCGCCTGGGCGACCGGCTGCCGTCCACGCGGGCGCTGGCCGAGCGCCTGGGCGTGAGCCGGACCGTGACGGCAGCAGCATACGAGCAGCTGCACGCCGAGGGCTGGATCGCCGGTCGGCACGGGTCGGGGACGTACGTGACGACCACCCCGCCGGGTGCGCTGAAGTCCAAGCCGCGCAAGGCGCCGGTGTCGCGTGCGCCTGTCGACGTGGTCGACCTGGCCCCCGGTGCGCCGTGGGCGGAGGGGTTGGACCGGGCGGCGTGGCGGCGGGCGTGGCGGGCGGCGGCGGACGCGTTGCCGCTGTTCCGGCCGCAGCGCGGGGGACTGCCCGAGTACCGGGCCGTGGTCGCCGAACACCTGCTGCGGCACCGGGGGTTGGCGGTGCGGGGTGGGTTGAGCGACGAGCAGGTCCTGGCGACGGGTGGGACGACGGCGGCTTTGGTCGAGTTGGCGGCGGCGGTGTTCAAGCCCGGTGACGCGGTGGCCGTCGAGGAACCGGGTTACCAGCGGGCGGTGTGGGCGTTGCGGTCGGCCGGGGTGAAGGTCGTGCAGGCGCCCGTGGACGAGGAGGGGTTGCTGGTCGAGGGCGTGCCGGCGGGCGTGCGCGGCGTCTACTGCTCGCCGGCCCACCAGTACCCGATGGGCGGCCGGATGTCGGCGGCGCGGCGGGTGGCGCTGGTCGAGCGGGCGCGCGCGGAGGGGTGGCTGGTCGTCGAGGACGACTACGACGGCGAGCTGCGGTTCGACGTGGCGCCGCTGCCGTTGCTGGCGGCGTTGGCACCGGACGTCGTCGTGCACCTGGGGACCACGAGCAAGATCCTGACGCCGACGTTGGGCGCCGGGTGGATGGTCGCGCCCGAGCGGATCGCCGCGGACGTCCTGGCGCACCGGGACCGGACCGGCACCAGCCCGTCGGCGGCCGGGCAGCGGGTGCTGGTCGAGCTCGCGCGGCACGGTGACCTGGGCCGGCACCTCCGGAAGCTGCGGCGCGAGCTGTCGGAACGACGGGCGCTGGTGGCCTCGACGTTGGCCGCGGCGGGCGTGGCCGTGCTGGGGGACGACGCCGGCGCGCACGTGGTGGTGCTGTTGGAGGACGCGGCGGCCGAGCGGGAGCTGCTGGCCTCGGCCGAGGCCCGCGGGTTCCGCCTGGACGGCCTGGCGCGGCACCACGCCGGTCGGCCGAAGGTGTTCGGGGTGGCGATCGGGTACGGCGCGTGCTCGCGCGCCGAGCTCGACCGGGCGCTGCCGGTGTTGGTGGAGCTGCTGGGATCGCGCGTTACGCCATCCGGGTAGGGTCGCGAACCATGACACGAAAGACCAAGGTCGCCGTCGTGTTCGGCGGGCGCAGCAGCGAGCACATGGTCTCCTGCCTGTCCGCCGGCAGCATCCTCCCGCACCTGGACCGCGAGCGCTTCGAGGTGGTGCCCGTCGGCATCACCCAGGAGGACGGCCGGTGGGTGATCGGCGCCGACGACACCAAGGCGCTCGAGGTGCGCGACCGCAGGCTCCCGTCGGTGAACTCGCTCGTGCCGGTGTCCGGCGGCCAGCTGGTGCCCGTGTCGCCCGACGAGGTGCTGTCCGACGTGGACGTGGTGTTCCCCGTGCTGCACGGTGCGTGGGGCGAGGACGGGACCATCCAGGGTCTGCTGGAGCTGGCGGCCATCCCCTACGTGGGGCCGGGCGTGCTGGCTTCGGCCGTGGCGATGGACAAGGAGTTCACCAAGCGGCTGCTGCAGGGTGCGGGGTTGCCGGTGGGTGACTTCGTGGTGCTGCGGCGGGACCAGGAGACCCTGTCGGCGGACGAGCGTTCGCGGCTGGGGCTGCCGGTGTTCGTGAAGCCCGCTCGGGCGGGGTCTTCGGTCGGCATTTCGAAGGTCGTCGACTGGGGGCACCTGGACAGCGCCATCGCGCTGGCCCGGAAGACGGACCCGAAGGTCATCATCGAGGCGGCCGTGTCCGGGCGCGAGGTCGAGTGCGGGGTGTTGGAGTTCCCGGACGGTCGGGTCGAGGCTTCGCTGCCGGCGGAGTTGCGGGTCGTCGGCGGGGCGGTCGACTGGTACGACTTCGACGCCAAGTACCTGGACGACGTGTGCGAGTTCGACATCCCCGCGCGGCTGGAGCCGCACGTGGCGGAGTCGTTGCGGGAGATGGCCATCACCGCGTTCCGGGCGTTGGACTGCCAGGGGTTGGCGCGGGTGGACTTCTTCGTGACCGATTACGACGAGCTGGTGGTGAACGAGGTCAACACGATGCCCGGGTTCACCCCCATTTCGATGTACCCGCGGATGTGGGCCGAAACCGGCGTCGACTACCCGACTTTGTTGAGCACCCTCATCGACACCGCTATCGCCCGCGGCACCGGATTGCGCTGACGCTTCGCTCCCTCGGAAGGGCGCCGTTCTTGTCGGTGCCCCGTGGGACAATGGAGACGGGGGCCGGAGGCCACGCCTGCTCCCGCCCGCCCAGTGCCTCCACGCGACCGCCGGCCCCTCGCCGACCCCGCGACCCGCCGCCGACACTCGCCAGCGACACCCGCTGGCGGCACTCGCCGCCGACACCCGCTGGCGACCGCCGCTGGCGGCACTCGCCGCCGGTCCTCGCCGCCGACGTCCACCGCCGACACCGGCCGCCTAGTCCCGCCGCCCGGCCGCCCAGGCACCGTCACGCCGCCCAGCCGCCGTCCCGGCACCGCCCGCTGGCACGGCCCGGCACCGCGCGCCGGCACGGCCCGCGGGCACGGCCCGCCGGCACCGCCCGGCACGGCCCGCCGGCACCGCCCGGCACGGCCCGCCGGCACCGCCCGGCACGGCCCGCCGGCACCGCCCGGCACGGCCCGCCGGCACGGCACGGCCCGCCGGCACGGCACGGCCCGCCGGCACGGCACGGCCCGCCGGCACGGCACGGCCCGGCACGGCCCGCGGGCACGGCCCGCCGGCACCGCCCGGCACGGCCCGCCGGCACGGCCCGGCACGGCCCGCCGGCACGGCACGGCCCGCCGGCACCGCCCGGCACGGCCCGCCGGCACCGCCCGGCACGGCCCGCCGGCACGGCCCGCCGGCACGGCCCGCCGGCACGGCACGGCACGGCCCGGCACGGCCCGCCGGCACGGCACGGCACGGCCCGGCACCGCCCGCCGGCACGGCACGGCACGGCCCGCGGGCACCGCTCGGCACGGCCCGCGGGCACCGCTCGGCACCGCCCGCCGGCACGAGCCGTGGCGGTCGGCAGAGGGGTCGCAGGCCG
Source organism: Saccharothrix variisporea (assembly GCF_003634995.1). Taxonomy (GTDB): domain Bacteria; phylum Actinomycetota; class Actinomycetes; order Mycobacteriales; family Pseudonocardiaceae; genus Actinosynnema; species Actinosynnema variisporeum. The sequence continues at coordinate 6,777,563 of NZ_RBXR01000001.1, forward strand.
GGTCAGCCCTTGGTGTCGACGGGGACGGCCGGCAAGGTGTCCCTGATCGTCGTCGAGATGTCCTGCAGGGGGCCGGTGCCGGCGTCCGCGGGCACGGTCAGGGCCACGTAGGCGGGGCGGTCGACCACGTACCAGGTGGAGGCGTCTGCTTGTGAGATCACCAGCCACTGGACGTCCGAGATCAGGCGCAGGTCCGAGGTCTGGGTCAGCTCGCTCGGTCGGTCCAGGCCGCAGCGCAGGACGATCGGCTCGTGCTTCGCGTCACCCCACGCCACGGCGCCCGCCGGGGCCGGGGCGGCCAGTTCCCGGCGGGGCATCTGGACGCCGTTCGAGACCAGTTGCATCGGGAGCTTGCTCAGCAAGGCCTTGCACTCCTCGGACTCCGCCTTCGGCGCGGGCACGGGGACCAGCGCCACCGGGCCGGAACGGTCCGCGGTGGGCCCTGCCGGGTCTTCCTTGCCGCCCGTGCCCAGGAACAGGCCCACGGCCGCCACGCCCGCCGCGAGCAGAGCGGGAAGGCCGATGGCCACCGCCAGCAGCGGGCGGGGGAGCAGGGATGTGGGTTCGGGTTCCTGTGCCACCCCGTTATGACAACACGGGCCTACAGGTGGACCACCGGGCAGGTCAGTGTTCGGGTGATGCCCTCGACGTTCTGGATGCGGGCGACCACGAGCTGTCCCAACTGGTCCACGGTGTCGGCCTCGGCGCGGACGATCACGTCGTACGGGCCGGTGACGTCCTCGGCGGTGGCCACGCCGGGGATGCCGGAAATCTCTGCCGCGACGGCGGCTGCCTTGCCGACCTCGGTCTGGATGAGGATGTATGCGTGCACCACGGCGTGCCCCTTCGTCGCGACAGGTCAGATCGGGGTAGGAACGTGGTCAGCAACGTACCCCAGTTGGGGTTCCGAATGCTCAGAACGGGAGGCAATCTTGCGTCCGGAGCCGCCGCTGAACGCGGACACGGTCGCTGAAGTGGGTGAGTTCGGTCTCATCCGCCGGGTGACGGCCGGTCGGACGCAGCCGCCGACGACCCTCCTCGGACCGGGGGACGACGCGGCCGTCGTGGCCGCCCCGGACGGGCGTGTCGTGGTGTCCACCGACGTGCTCGTGGAGGGTGTCCACTTCAGACTCGACTGGTCGTCTCCCGAGCAGGTCGGCCGCAAGGCGGCGGCCGTCAACCTGGCCGACGTCGCGGCCATGGGAGCCGTGCCCACGGCCCTCACCGTGGGCCTGGCCTGCCCCTCCGACACGCCCTCCGCGGTGGTCGAGGGGATCACCGCCGGGCTGTGGCAGGAGGCCGCCGCCGCGGGGGCCGGCGTGGTGGGTGGGGACATGGTGTCCTCCGCAACACTGGTGATCTCCGTTACTGCCATGGGCGACATGAACGGTTTGGAGCCCGTCACCCGGTCGGGAGCCCAAGTGGGTGATGTCGTGGCGGTGTGCGGACGGTTGGGCTGGGCGGCCGGTGGGCTCGCGGTGTTGCAGCGCGGTTTCCGGTCGCCGGTGGCGGTCGTCGGGGCGCAGCGGAACCCCGAACCCCCGTACGCGGCGGGACCGCAGGCGGCGGCGGTCGGGGCGACGGCGATGATCGACGTCTCGGACGGGCTGCTGGCCGACCTCGGGCACATCGCGGACGAGTCGGGCATCGGCATCGACATCCGCACCGAGCTGCTGGAGGTCCACCCGCGACTGCTGGACGTCGCCTCGGCGCTGGGCGCGGACGCGCGGCACTGGGTGCTCACCGGGGGTGAGGACCACGCGCTGGCGGCGACGTTCCCGGACCCGAAGGTGGTGCCGGACGGCTGGCGCACCATCGGCACGGTCCGGCACGGCGGCGGCGTGACCGTGGACGGGCGGGTCTACGAGAAGCCGCCCGGGTGGGAGCACTGGCGATAACGCCTGGACGGCGGAGTTAGGGTGGTTCGTGTGGAACTATTCACGCGGGCGTATGACCATCCAGACTCGGTGAAGTTGATCGCGGACCTCCAGCAGGTCTTCGTGGTCCGCTACGGCGACGAGGACGTCACCCCGGTCGACCCGGCGCAGTTCGCCGCGCCGCGGGGGCACTTCGTCGTCGGCTACCTCGACGGCGTCCCGGTCGCGTGCGGGGGTTGGCGGGCGCACGACGTGGCCGACGGCTCGATCCGGCCCGGCGACGCCGAGATCAAGCGCATGTACACCGTGGACTCCGTGCGGGGGCGGGGTTTGTCGCGCCAGGTGCTCGCGGAGCTGGAGTCGTCGGCGCGGGCGGTCGGGCGCACCCGCATGATCCTGGAGACCGGCACGCGCCAGCCCGAGGCGATCGGGCTCTACGAGAGCAGCGGGTACGAGCGCATCGACAACTTCGGCGTGTACCGGGATCATCCGGAGAGCCTCTGCTTCGGCAAGGAGCTGTAGCGGGCCGAGGGGTCTTGTGCGCGCAGTGGTCGACCTACCGCGAGATCTTCGTTCGATCGACTGAGATAAGGTCCACCGCCGTGGCACGTCCCCTTGAGGAAATTGTCGAGGCCGGGTGGGCGCGCGCTCTCGCGCCGGTGGCCGATCAGATCGCGAAGATGGGCGAGTTCCTGCGCGCGGAGGTGGCCGCGGGGCGGACCTACCTGCCGGCCGGGGAGAACGTGCTGAGGGCGTTCCAGCAGCCGTTCCACGGGGTGCGGGTGTTGATCGTGGGGCAGGACCCGTACCCGACGCCCGGGCACGCGGTGGGGTTGTCGTTCTCGGTGTCGCCGGAGACGCGGCCGATCCCGAAGTCGCTGATCAACATCTACAAGGAGTACATGGACGACCTGGGGCACCCCAAGCCGTCGAACGGTGATCTGACGCCGTGGACCGAGCAGGGCGTGCTGTTGCTCAACAGGGCGCTGACGGTGCAGCCGGGCAAGTCGAACTCCCACCAGGGCAAGGGGTGGGAGGCGGTGACCGAGCAGGCGATCAAGGCGTTGGCGCAGCGGTCGGAGCCGTTGGTGGCGATCCTGTGGGGGCGCAACGCGCGCAACCTGCGGCCGATGCTGGAGCCGTTCCCGTGCATCGAGTCGGCGCACCCGTCGCCGTTGTCGGCGGCAGCCGGGTTCTTCGGGTCGCGGCCGTTCTCGCGGGCGAACGAGCTGCTGGTGCAGCAGGGCGCCGAGCCGATCGACTGGAAGCTGCCCTGAAGCCGGTCTGAGTAGCCCCCTGCACGCCGAAAGGCCCCCGGAGCGGACTCCGGGGGCCTTCGACAACGCTCGGACGCGGCCTCAGCCGCGAACCACCTTGCCCGCCTTCAGGCACGAGGTGCACACGTTCAGCCGCTGCCGCTGCGAAGACGAGACCTTCGCGCGCACGGTCTGGATGTTCGGGTTCCACCGGCGGTTGGTGCGCCGGTGGGAGTGCGAGACCGACTTGCCGAAGCCCGGCCCCTTGCCACAGACGTCGCACACGGCAGCCACGTCAGCCACTCCTTAAGGTTTCTCCAGCGGTACTCACGCCCCGGCGGGCGCGCAAGCGTGCACAAGCCTCAGCCGGGCATGGCAACCTGGACAGGGTAGCCCGTCGCCCACCACGCCTCCAAACCGGGGCCCGCCGGGATCGAATACCCTCCCCGCCATGCAGGTTCTCGACGCGGTGGCGGTGCGCCGGTGGGCGGACGCGTGTGTCCGGTCGCTGGACGCCGAGCGTGACGAGATCGACCGCATCAACGTCTTCCCCGTGCCCGACGGCGACACCGGCACGAACCTGTCCCAGACCATGCGCTCCGCCCAGGACTCGCTGCTCCGCGCGAGAACCGATGACGCTGGTCAGGCGCTTGCCGCACTGGCCAGAGGGGCGTTGCAAGGAGCGCGGGGGAACTCCGGGGTCATCCTCTCCCAGGTGCTGCGAGGGCTGGCGGAAGCGGCCCAGGGGGTGTCCGAGGCGGGTGGCGCGGCCATTCGCACGGCGTTGAAGAGGGCCGACGAGCTGGCCACGGCCGCCGTGTCCAAGCCTGTTCCGGGGACCGTCCTCACCGTCCTGCACGCCGCCGCCGAGGCCGCCCGCGACTGCCCCTCCGACGACCTGGACCAGGTCGTCACGGCCGCCGCCAAGGCCGGGGGCGAGGCACTGGCCGACACGCCCCGCCAGCTCGCCGTCCTGGCCAAGGCCGGGGTGGTGGACGCGGGCGCGCGGGGGCTGGTCGTGCTGCTGGATTCCCTGGTGGCGGTCATCACCGGGCAGCCGGTCGAGCACGTGCGGAAGAGCTCCGCGCCGCCGCGCACGGCCGAGGCCCTGACCACCGCGCGCGAGGCCGGGTCCACCGACTTCGAGTACGAGGTCATGTACCTGCTCGACGACCCGCAGGACCCCGAAGAGCTCAAGCAGCGGCTCACCGCGCTCGGCGACTGCGTCTCGGTGGTCGGCGACGGCGCGGGGCTGTGGACCGTGCACGTCCACTGCAACGACATCGGCGCGGCGATCGAGGCCGGGGTCGAGCAGGGCCGGCCGCACCGGATCACCGTCGCCCGGTTCGCCGACCAGGTCGAGGCGCAGGCCGTCCGGTTCAGCCGGGACCGCGCGGTGGTCGTGGTGGTGGACGGCGAGGGGGCGCGGGAGTTGTTCCGGGCCGAGGGGGCGGTGGCCGCGGCGCCGACCGACGACCCGGCCGACCTGCTCGCCCTGATCGCGGGCACCCGCGCCCGGCACGTCGCCGTGCTGCCCACCGCCGAGGACGTGCGCGGTCCGCTGGACGAAGCCGTCGCCTACGCGGTCGCCGCCGGGCAGGACGTCGTGGTCGTGCCCGCGTTCTCGCCGGTCCAGGCGCTGGCCGCGCTCGCCGTCCACGACCCGCAGCGCCGGGCCGGGGACGACGTGGTCGCCATGGCCGAAGCCGCCGCGGCGACCCGGCGCGGCGAGGTGCGCATCGCCGAGCGCGAGGCGATCACGTGGGTGGGCCGGTGCGAGCCCGGCGACCTGTTGGCCATGCAGGACGGCGAGGTCGTCATCGTCGAGCCCGCGGGCGCGGACCCGGCGGCGCTGGCGTGCCGGCTGGTGGACCGGATGCTCGCCGGCGGCGGCGAGCTGGTGACCGCACTGCTGGGCGAGGACGCCCCCGAAGGGCTCGCGGAAACACTCGAAAGCCACCTCAGGATCGCCCATCCGGAGGTTGAAATCACGACGTACCACGGTGGACAGCCCGGCGCCGCACTCGTTGTCGGTGTCGAGTAGTTGAATGGTCGGCGATGACGACCTTCGACGACAAGCTGGTGTCGGTGCTGGGCGGGAAGAGCGCCGACGCGCTGGAGAGCGGACTCGGCCTGACGACGGTCGGTGAGCTGCTGCGGCACTACCCGCGCCGCTACGACGAGCGCGGGAAGCTCACCGAGATCAAGGGCCTGGAACTGGGCGAGCACGCCACCGTCCAAGCACGCGTGAAGAGCGTGCGGCACCGCAGGATGAAGAGCCGCAGCGGCGAGCTGCTCGAGGCCGTGATCACCGACGGGTCCTCGGACCTGCACCTGGTGTTCTTCGGCCGCGGGTCCCGCGCCGTGGAGCGGGAGCTGTTGCCCGGTCGGGAGGCGATGTTCGCGGGCAAGGTCGGCATGTTCAACGGCAAGCTCCAGCTCGCCCACCCGGACTACCAGGTGCTCGACGACGCTGCCGACGACGCCGCCGCCAAGTTCGCCGGGGCGTTCATCCCGGTCTACCCGGCGGCGCAGGGCATCCAGTCCTGGCACGTGTCCAACTGCGTCGAGCAGGTCCTGGCGGTGTGGGAGGGGCTGGACGAGGACCCGCTGCCGCAGCGGCTGCGCGAGTCGCAGGACCTGATCCCGCTGGAGAAGGCGCTCCGGTTCGTCCACCGCCCGGAGAGCTGGGCCGAGATCACCCTCGCGCAGCAGCGCCTGAAGTGGGACGAGGCCCTGGCCGTGCAGCTCGCGCTGGCGCAGCGCCGCAAGTCCGCCACCGCCCGGCCCGCGCCGGCGTGCCCGCCCAAGCCCGGCATGGTCCGGGACGCGTTCGACGCGCGGCTGCCGTTCACGCTCACGCGGGGCCAGCAGGAGGTCGGCGAGGCGATCGCGCGCGACCTGTCCGGCGAGCACCCGATGAACCGCCTGCTGCAGGGCGAGGTCGGTTCCGGCAAGGCCCAGCCGCTGGACGCCCTCGTGCTCACCCCGGAGGGCTTCGTGCCGATGGGGGAGATCGAGGTGGGCGCGGAGGTGATCGCCGCCGACGGCACCACGACGACCGTCACCGGCGTGTTCCCGCAGGGCGAGCGGGAGGTGTACCGGGTGGTGCTGTCGGACGGGAAGTCCGTCGAGTGCGACCTGGAGCACCTGTGGCAGGTGCACACCGGCGAGGTCAAGACGCTGCGCGAGCTGCGCGACGACCTCTACGACCTGGGCGGCACGCCGAAGTGGCGGTTGCCGATGGTGGTCGCGCCCGACGTGGACTGCGTCGAGCTGGCGCCGGTGAAGGAACGCCACGAGCTGCTCCAGGGCCTGCTCACCACGGGCGGCCGGTGCGACGGCGTGGACGTCGTGTTCCGCACCGAGTCGGAGAACCTCGCCGAGTACGTCAGCGAGCTGGCCGAGTCGCTGGGCGGCACGGGGTCGATCGCCTTCGGCTACGAGCTGCACGAGGTGACCGTGCGGCTGCCCGAGGAGTTCCCGCCGTTCCGGGACGCCCTCGACCGCACCGCGCCGCCGGTGCGCCGCATCGAGGCGGTCGAGTTCGTCGGCGTGAAACCCGTGCAGTGCATCTCGATCGCGCACCCGTCCCGGCTGTACGTGACCGACCACTTCGTCGTCACCCACAACACGATGGTGGCGCTGCGGGCGATGCTCCAGGTCGTGGACGCGGGCCGGCAGGCCGCGATGCTCGCGCCCACCGAGGTGCTGGCCGCGCAGCACGCCCGGTCGTTGAGCGAGCTGCTGGGCGACCTCGGCCAGGCGGGCGAGCTGGGCGCGGCCGAGCACGCGACCCGGGTGACCCTGCTGACCGGGTCCATGGGCACCGCGCAGCGCAAGAAGGCGCTGCTGGAGATCATGACCGGCGAGGCCGGGATCGTCGTCGGCACGCACGCCCTGATCCAGGACAAGGTCGAGTTCCACGACCTGGGCCTGGTCGTGGTGGACGAGCAGCACCGGTTCGGCGTCGAGCAGCGGGCCGCGCTCAGCGGGCGCGCTTCGGGGTCCACGCCGCACGTCCTGGTCATGACGGCGACCCCGATCCCGCGCACGGTCGCCATGACCGTCTACGGCGACCTGGAGGTCTCGGCGCTGCGCGAGCTGCCCGCGGGCCGGTCGCCGATCAGCACGTCGGTGGTGCCGGTGGCGCAGAAGCCGTCCTGGCTGGACCGGGCGTGGCAGCGCATCCACGAGGAGGTCGGCAAGGGCCACCAGGTCTACGTGGTGTGCCCGCGCATCGGCGACGGCGAGTCCGAGGAGGACGCGCCGCCCAAGAAGGACGACTCGTCGGACCGCAGACCGCCGCTGGCCGTCGTGGACGTGGCGCAGAAGCTGTCCGACGGGCCGCTGCACGGGTTGCGCATCGCGATCCTGCACGGCCGGATGCCCCCCGACGAGAAGGACGCCGTGATGCGGGCGTTCGCGTCGGGCGAGGTGCAGGTGCTGGTCGCCACGACCGTGGTCGAGGTCGGCGTGAACGTGCCGAACGCGACCGTCATGGTGATCATGGACGCCGACCGGTTCGGCGTCAGCCAGCTCCACCAGCTGCGCGGCCGGGTCGGCCGGGGCAGCGCGCCGGGGCTGTGCCTGCTGGTCACGGAGATGCCCGACGGAACCTCGACCATGGAGCGGCTGCGCGCGGTGGAGTCCACACTGGACGGGTTCGAACTGGCCCAGCTCGACCTGGAGCTGCGCCGCGAGGGCGACATCCTCGGCGCGGCCCAGTCGGGCAAGCGGTCGGGGTTGAAGATGCTCTCGCTGCTGCGCGACGAGGACGTGATCGCGCAGGCCAGGATCGTGGCGACCGAGGTGGTGGACGCCGACCCGGACCTCGCGGAGCACCCGGGTCTCGCCGGCCTGGTGGCCGGGCTGCTGGACGAGGAACGGGCGGAATACCTGGAGAAGGCGTAACGACGATGCCCGGGGACCAGACCGAGACAGAGGACCGCACCACGGCGGCCGACGCCCAAGCGCGCGACGTCGCCCAGCTGAGCGACTACGCGCGGGCGCACGCGGAGGCGCTGGAGGTGCTGCGCGGCCGGCCGGACATGAGCGACCTGGTCGTGCGGTCGATGGTGCCGGGGTGGTTGGCCACGCGGTACCTGTGGTCGATGGAGGCCTCGGGTGCGGTGATGCTGCTGGCCGGCGTGCTGTCGTGGCTGGCCAACCCCGGGCCGTGGTTCCTGCACGCCGTGGACCTGCTGCTGCTCGTGCTGGGCGGGGCCACGATGGTGCGCGTGTGGCACGAGGTCCGGCACCGGCGGGCGGAGGCCATGCGGCTGCGCGAGCACGGTCCCGACGAGTGCGACACGCTGGTCGACTCCGGCGTGGTCTTCCACGCGCGGCCGTGGTGGCGACGGTTGTTGGGGCTGCTGTTCGACCTGGCCGTGGTCGCGCTGCCGGTCGTGGTGGCGGTGCGGGCGTGGACGGTCGGGGACCCCGGGCAGAAGCTGTTCTCCGTGCTCGCGGTGGCGTGCGTGCTGCTGGGGTCGGCGCTGATGGTGCACTGGGCGCGGACCGGGTGGCAGTGGCGGCGGGCGTTCCTGTGGGAGTTCGACCTGGACCTGCCGCCGGTGCGCCAGGAATGGCAGGTCCTGCTCCGCTGAGGAGAAGCGGGCCGAGCTGGAGGCGCTGGAGATCAACGAGAAGGTCCGGGTCGCGATCCAGGTGCAGTCGGTCCGGGTGGAGGAGGAACGGGCCAAGCTCGGGCAGCTGCTCAGCGTCATGCCGATCGCGCAGGCCAGGGACATGCTGATGGGACTGCTGGAGCAGAACCCGCCTCGACCGCGCGCGGTGGGGGAGTAGTAGCGTCCGCACACTGTGCGCCGTCTGCTGCTCGTGCTGGTCCCGTTCGTGCTGGTCGCCTGCACGACCGGCACCGACCCGGCCCCGCCCACCGCGTCCTCGCCGCCCAAGGGCGACCTGGCCGTGCTGGCGGAGAAGATCGACCAGCGAAGGGCCGAGCTCAAGACCGCGCGCTTCCACACCGAGGGCTTCGCATCCGACGGCGCGTCCACCGAGGTCCGCAGCGTCGTGGACGGCACCGTGCGCCAAGAGCCCGAAGGCATCACGGGCACGATGGCGATGACCATGACCACAGCCGGCCAGACCCGCAAGATGGACCTCGTGATCGCCCGCGAGGGCCTGTACGTGCACGTGGACGGCGCCCCCATGCCCGAGGGCAAGAAGTGGGGCCTGTACACGTCCGGCAACAGCTCCGAGGTAACGGCGTTGCTGCGCGGCTTCGGCCCCGGCGCGACCGTGGGCGCGGAACTGGACTACGTGCAGCCCAGGGCGGCGCTGATCGTGTCGAAGACGTCCGAGCCGGTCGACGGAGTGGCGGCAACCCGGTACGACCTGGTCGTGGACCCGCTGAAGATGGCGAAGGTCATCAAGGACGCGGACATCCAGCTGCAACACACGCAGCTGGCCGAGCACGGGGTGGCGATCAACGCGGTGGTGTGGGTGGACGACGCGGGAACGCCGGTGAAGGCGGAATACCGGTTCGAACTGGACGGCAAGGTGGTCAAGCAGTCCACGACCCGCTTCACAGAGTGGGGCGGCAAGTTCGACGTACCCCTACCCCCAGCGGCCGAGGTAATCCCAGCCGACCAACTCCCCCGCTAGCCACCCTCCACGCAGCGCGCTCTTCGGCGAAGCCGGCGAGTCGGCAGTCCCCGGCGAAGCCGGCGAGTCGGCAGTCCACCGGTGAGGACACAACCCAACTTGGGCTTCTTGCTTTTGTCATCTCCGTATGGCCTGCCCGAAGGGCTACCACATTTTCCAGGGGTTGCAGCCGAAAGTTTTGCGAGGAACGAGCAAAAGTTTTAGCGGCAACCCCTGGAAAATGTGGTAGGCTCCGCCAGGCCATACGGAGATGACAAAAGCAAGAAGCCCCCGCCGTTGCAGTTGAGTCATCTTTGGTGGCCTGCCCGCCGGCGAGGCGCTTTTCGCTTTTCGCTTTTTGCTTTTAAGCGCTTTAAACCGGAACGCTCCGCTCTCAAGCCGAACGCGCTTCGCGCTGGTACGCGCTGCGCGCTCTCAAGATCAAAAGATCACAAGCGGCGCTCGCCGCGCGGCAGGCCACCAGCGGGGGGTGAAGGGCGTCGGTTCCCCCGCCGTATGGCCTGGCGGAGCCAACCACATTTTCCAGGGGTTGCCGCTAAAACTTTTGCTCGTTCCTCGCAAAACTTTCGGCTGCAACCCCTGGAAAATGTGGTAGCCCTTCGGGCAGGCCATACGGCGGGGGAACCGAGGCCCTCCACCTGTGGTTGGGACCACCACACGCAAAAGCCGCGCTGCGCGCGCCGGAAAGAAAGCGCGCGCTGCGCGGAGGGCGGGCTGGAGATCTAGTTTCGCTTCGGGATTCGGAGTTGCTTCGTCGGCTGTTCCGACTCCGGGGTTTCGGGCTTGGCCGGCGCGTCCGCTTTCGCCGTGTCCTCGTTCGCTTCGCCGGTCTCGCTCGACTCGCCGTCGATCGGGGACAAGGCCGCTACCGCGTTCAGGACCGCTTCCTGGGCCGCCGTGAACTGCTCGGTCAGCGCCTTGTGGACCGTGTGCAGCTCGGTCAGCTTCCGGTCCGCTGCCGTGATGCGCTCGTCGGCGTAGCTGTCGGCGTCGGCGATCTTCTTCTCCGCCTCGGCCGACGCCTCGGCGAGCCGCTTCTCGGCTGCCGCCTCAGCGTCCGCGACCGCCTTTTCCGCCTTGGCCAGGGCCTCCGCCTCCAGGTCCGCGACCTGCTTGGCGGACTCCTCGCGCAGCTTCTCGACCTGGGTCTTCGCCTCTTCCAGCAGCCGGGCCGCCTCGGCCTTGGCCTCCACGACGTGCACCTCGTGCTCCTTGCGGAGGGTGGTGCGGAGTTCGTCGTACTCCTTGTCGAGGTCGTCGTGGTAGCCCTTGTACTTGGCGTCGAGGTCCACCCGGCGCTTTTCCAGGTCCTTGGTCTTCTCGTCGAACTCGGCGGCCAGGCGTTCGTGGTCGGCCCGGGTCTGGGCGAGCAGGGCCTCGTGTTCGGCGGTCAGCTTGGCGCGCAGGTCCTCGTGCTGCTTCTCCAGCTCGGCGCGGCGCTCCTGGTACTGCTGTTCCAGCTCCGCCGTGCGCTGCTGGTGGGCCGCCTCCAGCTGCTTCCGGCGTTCCTCGACCTCGCCCATCGCGCGCTGGTGGGCCGCGCGGCCCTCGGCGGCGAAGCGTTCGGCTTCGGCTCGGGTGGCGTTGGCCTGGTCGACGGCGCCCTGGCGGATGTCGGCGATCTCCTCCTCGGCCAGGGTCATCATCACGCGCACGCGTTCGGTGACGTTCGAGGCGTTGACCGGGCTGTTGGCCAGGTTGCCCAGTTGCGCCTTGACCTTGTCCAGCTCCGCGCGGGTGGTGTTGAGGAGCTTGGTCAGCTCGCCCACCTGGGCCGCCGCGGCGTCGCGGGCGCGGTTGGAGTTCTTCAGGTCGAACTCCAGGCGTGTCACGCGCTCGTTGACCTGCCGCTGGTTGTACCCGCGCAGAACGACGTCGAAGTGGGTGCGGGCAGCAGGCTGCCCCGTCCCTTCAGCCCCGGCCATGTGCCCAACCCTACCGAGAAGTCGACTCCGCCATTCACCCGATGCAGCGAACACGCTGTAACGGGTCGGTGCTCGTGCGCTCACAGTCCACCGCACTCGGCCCGGTCCCGCAGTGCGAGCCGTTCGGTCGGGGGCTGCATGCGGGACGTCCGCACGGGACAATCCTGGCGGCCGTGACCTCGCTCGACCGGACGAAACCCCCGATCGGGATGATGTCCGTCACGTGGGATGGAGCTCCCGACCAGCGGGAACCACACGGTAGCGTGCCTTGAACTCCGACTGACCTGGGAGGGAACGCCGAATGTTCCGCAAGGTTCTTGTCGCCAACCGCGGCGAGATCGCGATCCGGGCTTTTCGCGCTGCCTACGAGCTGGGCGCCGGCACCGTTGCCGTCTTCCCCCACGAAGACCGCAACTCGCTGCACCGGCTCAAGGCGGACGAGTCCTACGAGATCGGCGAGCCCGGCCACCCCGTCCGGGCCTACCTTTCCGTCGACGAGATCATCAAGGCCGCCCGCAAGGCCGGCGCCGACGCGGTGTACCCGGGTTACGGCTTCCTGTCGGAGAACCCCGAGCTCGCCAAGGCGTGCGCGGACGCCGGCATCACGTTCGTCGGTCCGCCGTCGGACGTGCTGGAGCTGACCGGCAACAAGGCACGCGCGATCGCCGCCGCCCGCGAGGCCGGGCTGCCGGTGCTCAAGTCCAGCGCGCCGTCCAGCGACGTCGACGAGCTGCTGGAGGCCTCGAAGGACATCGACTTCCCGGTGTTCGTGAAGGCCGTCGCCGGCGGCGGTGGGCGCGGTATGCGGCGCGTGGAGGACCCGGCCGCGCTGCGGGAGGCTCTGGAGGCCGCGTCCCGCGAGGCCGAGTCGGCGTTCGGCGACCCGACGGTGTTCCTGGAGCAGGCCGTCGTCGAGCCCCGCCACATCGAGGTGCAGATCCTCGCCGACGGCGAGGGCAACGTGATCCACCTGTTCGAGCGGGACTGCTCGGTGCAGCGCCGCCACCAGAAGGTCATCGAGATCGCGCCCGCGCCCAACCTCGACCCGGAGCTGCGCGAACGCATCTGCAACGACGCCGTCCGGTTCGCCCGGCACATCGGCTACCGCAACGCGGGCACCGTCGAGTTCCTGCTCGACCCGCAGGGCCGGTACGTCTTCATCGAGATGAACCCGCGCATCCAGGTCGAGCACACGGTCACCGAAGAGGTCACCGACGTCGACCTCGTGCAGTCCCAGATGCGCATCGCCTCCGGCGAGACCCTCGACGACCTCGGCCTGAGCCAGGACACCGTGCAGCTGCGCGGCGCCGCCCTCCAGTGCCGGATCACCACCGAGGACCCGGCCAACGGGTTCCGCCCCGACACCGGCATGATCAGCGCCTACCGCTCGCCGGGCGGCTCGGGCATCCGGCTCGACGGCGGCACCACCGGCGCCGGCACGGTCGTCAGCGCGCACTTCGACTCGATGCTGGTCAAGCTGTCCTGCCGCGGCCGGACGTTCGCCGCCGCCGTGGCCCGCGCCCGGCGCGCCGTGGCGGAGTTCCGCATCCGCGGTGTGTCCACGAACATCCCGTTCCTCCAGGCGGTGCTGGACGACGAGGACTTCTACCAGGGCCGCGTCACCACCTCGTTCATCGAGAAGCGCCCGCACCTGCTCACCGCCCGCCACTCGGCCGACCGCGGCACGCGCCTGCTGACCTACCTGGCCGACGTGACGGTCAACAAGCCCAACGGCCCGCGCCCGTCCGCGGTGGACCCGAAGGAGAAGCTGCCCGTCGTCGACCTGGGCGTCGAACCGCCGGCCGGGTCCAAGCAGAAGCTGACCGAGCTGGGTCCGGAGGGCTTCGCCCGTTGGCTGCGGGAGAGCAAGGCGCTGGCGGTCACGGACACGACGTTCCGCGACGCCCACCAGTCCCTGCTCGCGACCCGCGTGCGCACGAAGGACCTGCTGGCCGTCGCGCCCCACGTGGCCCGCCTGACGCCGCAGCTGCTGTCCCTGGAGGCGTGGGGCGGCGCGACCTACGACGTGGCGCTGCGGTTCCTCGCCGAGGACCCGTGGGAGCGGCTGGCGGCACTGCGCGAAGCCGTACCCAACATCACCCTCCAGATGCTGCTGCGGGGCCGCAACACGGTCGGGTACACGCCGTACCCGGAGGCCGTGACCTCGGCGTTCGTGGAGGAGGCGACGAAGACCGGCATCGACATCTTCCGGATCTTCGACGCGTTGAACGACGTCGAGCAGATGCGCCCGGCGATCGAGGCGGTGCGGGAGACCGGGACGGCCGTCGCCGAGGTGGCGCTGTGCTACACGGCCGACCTGTCCAACCCGGACGAGCGGCTCTACACGCTCGACTACTACCTCAAGCTGGCCGAGCAGATCGTCGGCGCGGGCGCGCACGTGCTGGCCGTGAAGGACATGGCGGGCCTGCTGCGCCCGCCCGCCGCCGCACGGCTGATCACCGCGCTCCGCAAGGAGTTCGACCTGCCCGTGCACCTGCACACGCACGACACGGCGGGCGGCCAGCTGGCGACCTACCTCGCGGCCATCCAGTCCGGTGTGGACGCGGTGGACGGCGCGGTGGCGTCCATGGCCGGGACGACGTCCCAGCCGCCGCTGTCGGCGATCGTCGCGGCCACCGACCACACCGAGCACGCCACGGGCCTGTCGTTGCAGGCGGTGTGCGACATCGAGCCGTACTGGGAGGCCGTGCGCAAGGTGTACGCGCCGTTCGAGTCCGGCATCCCCGGGCCGACCGGTCGCGTGTACCACCACGAGATCCCCGGCGGGCAGCTGTCCAACCTGCGCACCCAGGCGGTCGCGCTGGGCCTCGGGCAGAAGTTCGAGGAGATCGAGGCCATGTACGCGGCGGCGGACCGGATGCTCGGTCGGCTGGTGAAGGTGACGCCGTCGTCCAAGGTGGTCGGCGACCTGGCGCTGCACCTGGTGGGCGCGGGCGTGTCCCCGAAGGACTTCGAGGCCGACCCGGGCCGCTTCGACATCCCGGCGTCGGTGGTCGGCTTCCTGTCCGGCGAGCTGGGCGACCCGCCCGGCGGCTGGCCGGAGCCGTTCCGCAGCAAGGCGCTGAAGGGCCGCGCGGCCCCGAAGGGCGTGGCGCAGCTGACCCCCGAGGACGAGGCCGGCCTGGCGTCGGACCGCCGCAACACCCTCAACCGCCTGCTGTTCCCGGCCCCCACCAAGGAGTTCCGCGCGCACCGCGACGCCTACGGCGACACGAGCGTGCTGGACAGCAAGGACTTCTTCTACGGCCTGCGGCCGGGCGAGGAGTACCAGGTCGACCTGGAGCCCGGCGTGCGCCTGCTGATCGGCCTGGAGGCCATCGGCGAGGCGGACGAGCGCGGCATGCGGACGGTCATGGCCACGCTGAACGGCCAGCTCCGCCCGATCCAGGTGCGCGACCGGTCCATCGCGGCGGAGATCCCGGCCGCGGAGAAGGCGGACCGGACCAACCCGGACCACGTGGCGGCCCCGTTCGCCGGTGTGGTCACGCCTTCGGTGGCGGAGGGCGACTCGGTGGAGGCCGGCCAGACGGTGGCGACCATCGAGGCCATGAAGATGGAGGCGGCGATCACCGCGCCGAAGGCGGGTCGCGTGAAGCGGCTGGCCGTGGGCGGGGTGCAGCAGGTGGAAGGTGGCGACCTGCTGATCGTGCTGGAGTAGTCGCGAGTCCACTCGACGGGCCGGGCACCTGCGTGGTGCCCGGCCCGTCCTGTGTGTCCGTTGCGGACGCTTGTGAAGCTCCTGTTAGGAATCACTCCGTTTGGCCTATTGCCGCCGGATCACCCGGCTGGACATGATTCGCCGCAGGTCGGGGGCACGGCCCGGGTGACCGCCGGGCACTTGTCAGGGGGGCTTCACTTTGCATGCGCCAGTTGTTGGCGCGCGCCTACGCGCGCGCCCAAATCGTGCTGTCAGATTCCTGTCCGTGCTGCTCAGCGCGGCTCTCACGGCGTCGCTGCTGAGCGGGACGCCGGCACCGGCGGGCGCGGCTGAACCGCGTGCCGTCGATCCGCGTGAAGTGCCCGCCCTGGAGGCGAGGCCGGACGCGGACGAGGTCGTCGCACCGGCCGACCCGAAGGCGGACTTCACGCCCTTGTCCAAGCGGGCGGGCGCGGGCGGGTCGCACTTCGACCCGGAGAAGTCCAAGGTGGTGCGGCGGTCGCTGTTCGAGACCGAGTACGAGAACCCGGACGGCACGCGGACGATCCAGCAGTCGACGGAACCGCGCAACGTCAAAGACCCGCAGGGCCGCTGGCACGAGGTCGACCCGTCGCTGGAGACCGACGCCCGGTCGCGGCGGGTGAAGGCCAAGCGCCACCCGCTCAAGCCCACCTTCGGGGCCACCGCGGACGACCCGTCCCTGGTGACCGTCGAGGCCGGGGGCGACCGGGTCTCCCTCGGCCTCGACCGGCCCGCCCAGGGCCGCAAGGCCGATGTGAACGGCCGGTCCGCGCGGTACGCCGACGTCACGGCCGACACCGACCTGGTGTACGAGGTGACGCCGGGCGCGGTGAAGGAGACCATCCGGGTCAAGAAGCCCGGCGCCTCCTCGTGGCGCTTCACCCTGGACACCGGCGGTCTGACGCCGGTGGTGACCGAGCAGGGCACGGTCGAGCTGCGGGACGCCCAGGGCGCCGCGAAGATCGTCATGCCGCCGGTCGTCACCTGGGACTCGTCCGGCAAGGACGACGCTCCGCCGGCCGTCACGGGCGGTTCCTACGCCGTGGAGAAGACCGGTGGGACGTGGGCGCTGACCGTCACGGTCGACCAGGCCTGGCTGAACGACCCGGCCCGCGTGTACCCGGTGAGCGTGGACCCGACGTTCGCCTTCGGGGTGGTGTACTCCGAGGCGTACAAGTCCGACGGCTACTGGTGCACCAACTGCGGCGTCCAGATCGGCAACGTGCTCGACCGC
This sequence comes from Saccharothrix variisporea, assembly GCF_003634995.1. GTDB lineage: Bacteria > Actinomycetota > Actinomycetes > Mycobacteriales > Pseudonocardiaceae > Actinosynnema > Actinosynnema variisporeum. The sequence goes on from NZ_RBXR01000001.1 coordinate 6,794,185, forward strand.
GGCGACAAGTACTGGCGCAGCGCGCTGCGCTTCGACTACTCCTCGATGTACGGCCGGACGATCGTCGGCGCGAAGGTCGACGTGTCCAACAAGCGCGGGCCGCTGTCCCCGGACAAGACGTGGCCGGCGCACCTGTACCACGCGTCCGCGATGGAGTTCAACGGCGTGGGCGGCCACATGGCCAGCGGCATGGTCGGCCAGGTCGGCACGTTCACCGGCGACAGCCTGACCAGCTTCCTGCGCCACGTCGTCGACATCCGGCACATGGCCACGTTCCTGCTGGTCGGCCACGAGGCGCCGGGCGTGTGGACGTACAAGGACCTCAACGCCACCCTGACCGTCGACACGGGCAGCGCGCCGCCGGCGCCGTCGCCGACCGGTCCCCCGGACCAGGCGGTGATCCGGAACCTGGCCCCGACCCTGTCGGTGACCCCGGTGTCCGACCCGGACGGCGACCCGGTCAAGTACTGCTTCAAGGTCGCCACGGGACCGGACGCGAAGTCCGGTGTCGTCGTGGACTCGGGCTGCCTCGACAGCCCGACGTGGACGGTGCCGGAGGCGGTGCTCCAGGACGGTGTGGCCTACACCTGGCAGGCGCACGCGTACAGCGGCGTGACGATGACGCCCAGCCCCGTGCAGCACTTCAAGATCGACCAGCGGATCGGCGACCGCGGTCCCGCGCCCGTCGACACGCTCGGCGCGATCAGCGTGAACCTGGCCAACGGCAACGTCATGACCTCGCAGTCGTCGCCGACGTTCACCACGGTCGGCGGTTCGGCGGGGCTCACCCTGTCGTACAACTCGCAGCAGCAGGAACCCAAGGGGCTCAAGGCGACCTACTTCCCGGACCTGTCGCACAACGGCAACATCAACCCCGGCCAGGAGCCCGTCCTGGTGCGCACCGAGCCCCAGGTGAACGTGGAGTGGGGCTACACGTCGCCGTTCGCGCCGGCGTTGCCGGAGGACTGGTTCCTCGCCCGGTGGGAGGGCTACTTCCAGGCTCCCGCCACGGGCACCTACCAGTTCGCGGGTGTGCACGACGACGGCCTCAAGGTGTGGGTCAACGGCAACAGCGTCTACGACCAGCCGTGCTGCAGCGACGTCAACTACGGCGTGTCGACCGGTGTCGCCCTGACGGCGGGGCAGCGCGTACCCATCAAGGTCGAGCTGGCCGAGGCGACCGGGTACGCCGCGCTGCGGCTGTTCGTCCGCACGTCCGAGGGCAACGTGCCGTCCCAGGTCGTCCCGGCGGACTGGCTGTACACCTCCGACCTGCCGGTGCTGTCCCGGGGCTGGACGATGTCGGCGGACCTCGACGGTGACGGTTCCACCTACACCGAGGCGAAGGTCACCGACCAGACCGTGGTCCTGACCGACGGCACGGGCGCCAAGCACACCTACAAGAAGCAGAGCACCGGCGGCTACACCGCGCCCGACGGCGACGCCGGGCAGCTGTCCCTGGACGCCACGGGCCGGGTCACCCTGACCGAGGGCTCGGAGGTGTTCGTCTTCCGGTCCGACGGCAAGCTCGAGCAGGTGTCCAACGTCCAGGACGCGCGGAAGCCGGCGGCCCTGCAGAACGTCTACGACGGCTCGCCGTCGCGGTTGAAGGAGATCAAGGACCCGGTGTCCGGGCGCTCGCACCGGCTGCACTACAACCGGCCGGGCGACGACTGCTACGGCGGCACGCCCCCGCCCCGGTACGCCCAGCCGCTGCCGCCGGAGCAGATGCTGTGCCGGATCACCTACTGGGACGGCAGCGAGACCAGGTTCTGGTACGCGGGCAACGCCCTGGTCCGCATCGAGGACCCGGGCGGGGAGAACACCGACTACGGCTACGACGCCAACGGCGTGCTCGACCGGACGCGGGACGCGTTGGCCAACGACTGGCTCGCCGTCAACCCGACCCACCCCTCCGCCCTGGAGGTCATCGCCCAGATCGGCTACACCACGAAGGAGGGCAAGCCGTACGCCTCGTCGGTGACCGCGGCGTCGCCGTCGCCCGGCCAGGCCGCCCGGCCGAAGCACATCTACCACTACGACACGGTCAACCGCGCCACCTACGTGGGTGTCGCCGGCCTGTCGCCCGCGCCCGGCTACTACTCGATGGTCCGGTACGACAACGACTACCGGCTGCTGTCGACCACGGACGCGACCGGCCGCACCACGTCGCAGACGTGGAACGTCAAGGACGAGAAGCTGACCTCGACCGACGCGTCCGGCCGGGTGACCACGTACACCTACGACGACAAGGGTCGGCCGGTCGACACGTACGGCCCCGCGCCCGCGTCGTGCTTCAACGGTCAGTCGCCGACCCCGGCGTGCGCGGACACCGTGCCGCACAACAAGACCGGCTACGACGAGGGCGTCAACGGCCTCGCGGTGTCGTTCTACGACAACAGGTTCCTGTCCGGTGCGCCGAAGGTGCACCAGACCGGTCTGGCCGCGGACCGCACCGCCGTCCGCAACTGGGGCACCGACGCGCCCGCCGCCGGCATCCCGGCCGACAACTTCTCGCTGCGGATGACCGGTGACGTCGTCTTCCCCGAGGCGGGCAACTACACCCTGCGGGTGCTGGCCGACGACGGCGTCCGGGTGTGGGTCAACGACAACCTCGTCATGGACTACTGGGTGGACAGCTCACCGACCTGGCGCACGGCCGTGGTGACCAGCCCGGCCCCGGGCCACACCAAGCAGATCCGGGTGGAGTACTACGAGAACGCCGTCACCGCCCAGTTGGAGCTGCACTGGACCACGCCCGGCGGCGTGCAGCAGGTGGTGCCCGCCACCAGCCTGCGGCCGAAGTACGGCCTGACCACGACCAGCTTCCAGGCCGAGTCGCACGGCGTGCCGAACGGCACGACCACGACCCGGTACGACGAGGACGGTTTCGACCCCGCGTACGGGCTGGCCACCAGCACCACCGCGGGCGGCCTGACCACGCGCAGCACCTACGAGCCGCTCGGTACCGGCTACCTGCGCAAGACCGGCAAGAAGATGCCCACGGGCGTTCAGATCGGGCACGTGTTCTACGGCGACACCGAGACCCGCGACAACCCCTGCACCGCCGAGGTGGAGTCGATCAACCAGGGCGGGTTGTCCAGGCTCAACCGGCTGCCCACGCCGGCGACCGGTGCCGCGCGGGAGGACGAGCAGGTCTACGACGCCTCCGGCCGGATCGTCGCCAAGGGCAGCGCGGGCCGCTGGACCTGCACGACCTACGACGAGCGGGACCGCTCGGTGGCGGTGAAGCACCCGGCGACGGCGTCGGCGGCGGAGCGGACCGTCACCACGAACTACGCGGTCGGCGGCGACCCGCTGGTGACGTCGGTGTCCGACCACAACGGCACCGTCACGACGAAGACCGACCTGCTCGGCCGGGTCGTCGAGTACACCGACGCCAACGGCGTGCGCACGGAGTCGAGCTACGACCAGGTCGGCAGGCTGATGTCGGAGAAGGTCGTCCCGCCCAACCCGGCCGACCCGCCGCAGGTGACGTCCTACACCTACGACGACGCGGGCCGGCTGCTGACCCTGCGGCTGGACTCGACCACGCTGGCGGAGATCACCCTCGACGCCGCGGGCGACGTCGCGTCGGTGGCCTACGCCAACGGCAGTTCGTTGTCGGCGCTGGGCAAGGACCCCTCGGGGCGCGTGGTGTCCCACACGTGGCGGACCGCCGACGCCGTCCAGGTGGTGTCGCAGGTGACCCGCACCAGGGGCGGCACGATCGTCGACGAGGTGCTGAACGGGGTGGACGCGCGTCCGTCCGGCCAGAACTACGCCTACGACGCCGTCGGCAGGCTCACCGAAGCGTGGGTGGGCGGCCACCACTACACCTACGACTTCACGTCCACGGCCGCCGCGGCCTGCCCGACCGGCACCCGTGCCGACGCCGGGCTGAACACCAACCGGGTGCGGCTGCTGGACGAGACGGCGTCGGGTGTGGCGGAGACCGCGTACTGCTACGACGCGGCGGACCGGCTGCTGGCGACGGTCGGCGCGACGGCCGTCACCGACATCCGGTACGACGACAACGGCAACACCACCCAGTACACGGTGGACGGCGCGACCACCCACCTGTCCTGGGACGGCGCGGACCGCAACATCGCCGTGCGCACGACCGGTGCCGACCCGGCGGACGTGTCCTACGTCCGGGACGCCACCGACCGCATCGTCCGCCGCACGGCGGCGCAGGGCGACGCGGACACCGACGTGCGGTACGGCTTCACCGGCAGCGGCGACACCGCCGACCTGACCCTGGTCGGCGCGGACAAGAGGCTGGCCTCACGCGCCGTCAGCCTGCCCGGCGGGGCGCTCTACACGTGGCGGCCGGACCCGGCGGCGGTCACCGTCGACCACCCGACCGTGCGGGGCGACCTCACGCTGACCACCGGCGCGGACGGCAAGCAGGTCGGCGGTCTGCGGGAGTACGGCCCGTTCGGCGAGCCCGCCACGCCCGACGCGGTGCCGGACAACGCGCCCGGCCAGTTCGACGCCGGGTGGCTCGGGCAGCACCAGCGGCTGTACGAGCACGCCGGGTCGTTGTCGGTGGTGCAGATGGGCGCCCGCCCGTACAGCCCGCTGCTGGGCCGGTTCCTCGCGGTCGACCCGGTTGACGGGGGCAGCTCCAACGACTACGACTACGTCAACGGCGACCCGGTCAACGCCACCGACCTCGACGGCCGCATCCCCGACTGGATGAAGCGGGCGGGCCGGTGGGCGTGGCGGAACCGGGGCAAGATCGCCAGCGGCTTCCGGGGCGCGCTCCGGCAGGGCGCGGGACGGGTGTTCCACGTGGTGCGCTTCGTGCGCAACGCCCCGTACACCGGCCCGGCGGTGGCGTGGGCGCGGATGCGAGGGGGCAAGTGCAGCATGAAGGCCGGCCTCATGATCGCCTGCAACGGCATGAAGGGCGGCTACGGCACCCGGCGCGGCATGACCATCGGCAACGTGTTCCTCACCGGTGAGCGGAGCACCCACCCGAACATGATGCGGCACGAGGCCAAGCACGCGACGCAGTGGGCGGTCCTCGGACCGGCGTTCCCCATCGCGTACGGCCTGGCCGAACTGCGCTACCCGGGCGCCCGCAACCCGTTCGAGCGGCACGCGGGGCTGCACGACGGCTGCTACCGGAGGGGACCGCATTGCTGACCAGGCTCGTCGCCGGCGTCGTCGCCGTCGGGCTCGCGACCTCCGCCTGCGTGCCGCAGGCGGAGTTCGACCCGGTCGCGGTCCGGCTGGACGCCGCCGGCCGGGTCGAGATCCTCTACACCGCCTGCGAGCCCGCCGGCGTCGTGCGCGTCGACCTGGTGGCGCCGGGGGAGCGGGACTACGACGAAGGCTCCCCGCGCGCCTGGCGGGTGGACTTCGCCGAGCCGGCCCGGGTGACCCGGTTCGTGGTCGGCGAACCACCGGCCGGCGCGGCGGAGACCGTGCCGGCGCGGGAACCCCGGCCCGGGGAGGACCTGGTCGCCGAGGTCCACCTCGCCGACGGCACGGTGGAGTACGAGAGCTTCGTGCTGGAGGACTTGGCGGGCGGGAAGGTCCGGTACCACGTGAAGAACATGTCCGCCGAGGAGTTCGCGAAGGCGAGTTCCTGCGGCTGACGGGCCGTCGCGGGGGTGCCGCTCGACGCGGCGCCCCCGCTTCGCCCCGGCGGCCGGCGGGTTCGAGTGGCGGTGACGGCGGTCTCGGGTTATCTCCGTCGCACGGGGGAACCCGTCCGGTCGGAACGGCGTTGGAGGAGCCATGAAGAAGGTCACCGCAGCGCTGCTCGGGTTGGCGGCCGGCGCGGTCGCGTGGGGGTTGCGGGACGTGCCCGCCGCGTTGGGCGGGCGGCCTGGCGGGGAGCGGGTGTGGCGGTCGCCGCGCTACTGGGACGGCAAGTTCCACAACGCCGTGCGGACGCGCACCATGCCGGCCGGGAGTGCCGGGGACACCGCGCGCGAGCTCGTTTTCGGTGGGCAGCAACGGCATCCCGTCGGGGACGTGCCGCTGGTCCCCGCCACGGACGTGGCCACCGAGGGGCTGCACCTCACCTGGTACGGGCACGCGTCCACGCTGGTCGAGATCGACGGCGCGCGCATCCTGCTCGACCCCGTGTGGAGCGACCGGTGCTCGCCGTCCCGGCTGGTCGGGCCCAAGCGGCTGCACCCCGTGCCGCACACGCTCGCCGAGGTCGGCCCGGTGGACGCCGTCGTCATCTCGCACGACCACTACGACCACCTCGACCAGGCCACCGTCGAGGACCTGACCACGACCACCCACGCCGTCTTCGTGGTCCCGCTGGGCATCGGGGCGCACCTGCGGCGTTGGAAGGTGCCGGAGTCCCGGATCGTGGAGCTGGACTGGGAGGAGTCGCACGAGGTCGCCGGCGTCCGCTTGGTCGCCTCGCCCGCCCAGCACTTCTCCGGCCGCGGGTTCCGGCGCGACAACACGCTGTGGGCGTCCTGGGTCATCCTCGGACCCGAGCACCGCGTGTACTACAGCGGTGACACGGGGTACTTCGACGGCTACAAGCGCATCGGCGACAAGTACGGCCCCTTCGACGCCTCGCTGATCCAGATCGGCGCGTACGGGCCGGGCTGGCCGGACATCCACATGACGCCGGAGGAAGGCGTCGCCGCACACCGCGACGTCCGGGGTGGGCTGCTGGTGCCGGTGCACTGGGCCACGTTCAACCTGGCCTTCCACGACTGGTCCGAGCCCGTCGACCGGGTGTGGCGCGAGGCCAAGGCGTGGGAGATCCCGCTCGCCGTGCCGCGGCCCGGTGAGAAGATCGACGTCAACGATCCCCCGCAGGTAGACGGATGGTGGCAGGCACTGGCATGAGGACCGCGGTCGTGACCGGCGGTGGCACCGGCATCGGGCGGGCCATCGCGGCGGAACTGGTGGCTCGTGGCCTGGACGTGGTGATCACCGGGCGGCGCGAGGACGTGCTGGAGGCCGCGGCGGCGGAGATCGGCGCGCGGGCGGTGGCGTTCGACGCCGCCGACCCCGACCAGGTGGACGCCGCCCTCGCCGAGCTGCCGTCCACTGTGGACGTCCTGGTGAACAACGCCGGCGGGCTGGCCGGCGGCGACGACCTCAAGAGCCAGTGGCTCGCCACCTACGAGGCGAACGTGATCACGGCCGTCCTCGTCACCGCCGCGCTGGAACCCCGCTTCGCCGAGCAGGCCCGCGTGGTCACCATCGGCTCCATCGCGGGCCGGCGCGGCGGCGGCAGCTACGGCGCGGCGAAGGCGGCGGTCGAGGCGTGGACCGCCGAGCTGGCATTCAAGCTCGGCGGGCGGGGCATCACCGCCAACGTGGTGTCGCCGGGCTACATCGAGGACACCGAGTTCTTCGGCGGCGGGATGACCGACCAGCGTCGGCAGACCCTCATCGGCCAGACCGCCAACGGCCGCGCGGGCACCCCGGCGGACGTGGCCGCGACCGTGGCGTTCCTCACCTCGCCGGAGGCGGGCCACATCACCGGCCAGGTCATCCCGGTCAACGGCGGCGCCCACCTGGCCCGCTGACACCGGCCCGCTGAGCCCCCGGCCCGCCTGGCCCGCCGCAGCCGACCGGCGACAATCTCCCCATGACCAGGATCGTCGCGGGCGTGGCCGGTGGTCGGCGCCTGCAGGTGCCCCCGAAGGGCACGCGGCCCACCTCCGACCGGGTGCGCGAGGCGTTGTTCAGCTCGCTCGAAGCGCTCGTGGACCTCGACGGGCTCCGCGTCCTCGACCTCTACGCGGGCAGCGGGGCGCTCGGGTTCGAGGCGCTGTCCCGGGGTGCGGCGCACGCCACGTTCGTCGAGTCGGACAAGCGGGCTGCCGAAGTCCTCAAGGGCAACGCCCGCGCCCTGGGCCTGCCCGGCGCGCAGGTCGTGAACCGCACCGCGCTGGCCGCCGTCGCCACCCCGCCGGACGCCCCGTGCGACGTCGTCTTCGCCGACCCGCCCTACGACGTGACCGACGCCCAGCTGGCCGAGGTCCTCGCCGCGCTGGTCGCGCACGGGTGGACCGCGCCCGGCTCGGTGGTCGTCGTCGAACGGGCCGCTCGGTCACCTGAACCGATCTGGCCCGCCGGGCTGGAATCCTTGCGCAGCAAGCGATACGGCGACACGGCGCTGTACTGGGCGGAGCACGCCGGCGCGGGCGGGTGATGCGGACCACGACCGGAGTGGACGCATCCGATCGGGTGCTACCGTCCGAAACCATGACGCGTGCCGTGTGCCCCGGCTCCTACGACCCGGCCACCAACGGACACCTGGACATCATCGGCAGAGCGGCGAAGCTCTTCGACGAGGTCGTCGTCGCCGTGCTCATCAACAAGAACAAGAAGACCCTGTTCTCGGTGGAAGAGCGCACGGACATGCTCCGCGAGGTGACGGCCCAGTGGCCGAACGTGCGGGTGGACTCCTGGCACGGCCTGCTGGTCGACTACTGCCGCGAGAACGACATCAAGGCCATCGTCAAGGGCCTGCGCGCGGTCAGCGACTACGACTACGAGCTGCAGATGGCGCAGATGAACCACCAGCTCACCGGCGTCGACACGCTGTTCATGCCGACCAACCCCATCTACAGCTTCCTGGCCAGCTCGTTGGTGAAGGACGTGGCCACCTACGGCGGCGACGTGTCCAGCCTGCTGCCCCCGTCGATCCAGGCACGGTTGACCCAGCGTCTCGCCGAAGGCCGCTGAACCACACGAAAAGTGGCCGGATCTTCACACGATGTGATGGTCCGGCCACTGCCATGAGTGACGTCGGACACCACGTCAAGTTCACGCACTGCGACCCATCAGCGCTGTTGATCACCACCGCCAACACGCGCCCCCGATCTCCCCGCGCCGGCCGACCAGTCAGGGCACACTAGGACGGGTACCGCAGTGTGGGCGTGGGGAGTGTGCCGTGTACCGGGTGTTCGAGGCCCTCGACGAGCTGGTCACGATCGTCGAGGAAGCGCGTGGCGTGCCGATGACCTCCGGGTGCGTCGTCCCCCGCGGTGACGTGCTCGAACTGCTCGACGACGTCCGCGACGCCATCCCGGCCGAGCTGGACGACGCGCAGGACGTCCTCGACCACCGCGACGAGCTGGTCGGCAAGGCCCAGCACGAGCTGGAGGCCGCCACCAGCAAGGCCCGCGCCGAGGCCGAGCGGATCGTCGCCGAGGCCCAGCACGAGGCCGAGCGGATGCTGTCCGAGGCCCGTTCGCGCGCCGAGCGCATGGTCGCCGAGGCCGAGGACCAGGCGCAGCGCACCGTCAACGCCGGTCGCCAGGAGTACGAGGACCTGGTCGGCCGCGCCCACGCCGAGGCCGACCGCATGGTGCAGGCCGGTCGCGCCAACTACGAGCGCGCCATCGAGGAGGGCCGCGCCGAGCAGGCCCGCCTGGTCGACGCCACCGAGGTGGTGCAGGCCTCGCACGCCGAGTCCGCGCGCATCCTGGAGGCCGCCCAGGCGGAGGCGATCCGCCTGCGCAACGAGTGCGACGCCTACGTGGACGGCAAGCTCGCCGACTTCGAGGACCTGCTCGCGCACACCCTGCGCAGCGTCGGCAAGGGCCGCTCGCACCTGCGCGGCCCGGCCGTCAACGCCGCCGCAGCGCCCTTCGACTACCACGAGTCCGCGGCCCGCTGACCGCGTCGGGTGCCCCGCGAGCCGGGCCCTCCCGGCTGGAACACGCCGGTGAACGGTGCCCACTCCACGGAGTAGCCACCGGTCGCGCAACGCCCTGAGCACCCGATTTCACGTCACGGCCCGTTGTCCCGTACCCTTGACCGGCTGGCCGTGGTAAGTCACCCGTCGGCAACCACCAACATCATGTCTGAGCACCGTCACGCCTCCGCGCGTCCCGCAGCCACCGGGCCCTGGGTCATCGACACCAGGGACCTCGGGCGTCGTGCGGGCTCTTCACGCGCGGTGACCCGGTCGGTGCCGGCCGAGGGAATGGGCCTCGAAGGCGTGATCGCGGTGCCGAAGGGTGGCGTCGTCGACCTCGATCTCCTGCTGGAGTCGGTGGTGGAGGGCGTCCTCGTGACCGGCACGGCCTCGACGGTGGTCGAAGGGGAGTGCTCGCGCTGCCTGGAGCCGCTGTCGGCGGAGGTCGAGGTGGAGCTGACGGAGCTGTACGCCTACCCGGACAGCACCACGGACGAGACCACCGAGGAGGACGAGGTCAGTCGGTTGCACGACGACCTGGTCGACCTCGAACCTGTGGTGAACGACGCCATCGTGCTGTCGCTGCCGCAGGTGCCGCTGTGTTCGCCGGACTGCCAGGGGCTGTGCGTCGACTGCGGTGGCAAGCTGGCTGAGCTCGGCCCCGACCACGGGCATGAGACGATTGACCCCCGATGGGCCGCTCTGCACGAGCGGTTCGCCGGGAATCGTGACAATCCAGAGGAGAACTAGTCGTGGCCGTCCCGAAGCGGAAGATGTCGCGCTCGAACACGCGCTCGCGCCGCGCTCAGTGGAAGACCGCTGCCGTGCACCTGGTGGCCTGCTCGAACCGGGCCTGCCGCCAGCCGAAGCCGCAGCACGTCGCCTGCCCGGCCTGTGGCCAGTACGACGGCCGCCAGGTCGTCCAGCCGGCCTGACCTCCTCCAGCGAAGAGAAGCGGCGCACAGTGGGGGGCAGGTCGTCGCGCGGTCGGTCCGCCGACCGCGCCCCGTTGCTCGAAGCGCTCGGCGTCCCCTTGGACGCCGAGCTGCTGACGCTCGCACTGACACACCGGTCGTACGCGTACGAGAACGGCGGCCTGCCGCCGAACGAGCGACTGGAGTTCCTCGGCGACGCGGTGCTCGGCCTCGTCGTCACCGACCACCTGTACCAGACCCACCCGGAACTGCCCGAGGGTCAGCTCGCGAAGCTGCGGGCCAGCGTCGTGAACATGCACGCGCTGGCCGGTGTGGCCCGCGGCCTGGGTGACGACGGTCTGGGCGGACACCTGCTGCTCGGTCGCGGCGAGGAGCTGACCGGCGGCAGGGACAAGGCGAGCATCCTCGCGGACGGCCTGGAGGCCGTCATCGGCGCGGTGTACCTGCAGTTCGGCATCGACACCGCGCGTCAACTGGTCCACCGCCTGTTCGACCCGCTGTTGGCGGAGGCGCCGCTGCGCGGCGCGGGCCTGGACTGGAAGACCAGCCTGCAGGAGCTGACGGCTTCGGCCGGGCTCGGCGTCCCCGAGTACCGGGTGGACGACCAGGGTCCCGACCACCGCAAGGAGTTCACCGCCACGGTGATCGTGGGTGGCCAGGCCCACGGCTCCGGTGACGGGAAGACCAAGAAGGAAGCCGAGCAGAAGGCGGCCGAGGCCGCCTACCGGGTGCTGTCCGAACGGGTCCGCGCGGAGCAGGAGGCCGCCGCGGCCGGCAACGGGCACGCCCCCAACTCGGCGACACCGCAGACTTCACCCACCAAGGAAGACTGACGCCGATGTATGCCACGAACGTCCGGACGACCCGGCGCGTGCGCGACCGCCGACCCTCCCGACCGTTGAACGCCACCCGCAGCGGCGGCATCCAGGGCCTGGTCCTGGTGCGCGACACCGCGCAGAACGGTGGCTGGATGCTCAAGCCCACCAAGCCGCAGGCCGCCGCCTACGAGCTGCTGGAGGAGCTGGAGCAGCAGGCCGCCGAAGAGACCGCCGAGAACGAGGACTGACCCACCGCACGTGCCCGAGCTGCCCGAGGTCGAAGTAGTCCGCCGAGGTCTGCACGAGCACGTCGCCGGTCGGACCGTCGCCTCCGTCGAGGTCCTGCACCCCCGCGCCATCCGCCGACACCTGCCCGGTGCGGCGGATTTCGCGCACCGGTTGACCGGTCGGACCATGGTGCGGGCCCGGCGGCGCGGCAAGTACCTGTGGGTGGACCTGTCCGACGGGGACGCGCTGCTCGCCCACCTCGGGATGAGCGGTCAGATGCTGGTCCAGCCGGTCGGCGTGCCGGACGAGAAGCACCTCCGGGTGCGGGTCCGGTTCGCCGACGACGGCCCGGAGCTGCGGTTCGTGGACCAGCGCACGTTCGGCGGGCTCGCGCTGGCCGAACTGGTCGAGGTGGACGGCACGGCGCTGCCGCAGTCCGTCGCGCACATCGCGCGCGACCCGATGGACCCGGCGTTCGACCTGGCGGCGGCCGTGGCGGCGCTGCGCCGGCGGCGGACCGAGGTCAAGCGGGCGCTGCTGGACCAGACCCTGGTGTCCGGCGTGGGCAACATCTACGCCGACGAGGCGTTGTGGCGGTCCAAGCTGCACGGCCTGCGCCCGACCGACAAGCTGACGCGGCCGAAAGCCGTGGAACTGCTCGGGCACGCCACCCAGGTGATGCACGAGGCGCTGGGTGAGGGCGGGACTTCTTTCGACGCGCTGTACGTCAACGTGAACGGCCAATCCGGGTACTTCGACCGTTCGCTCAACGTTTACGGCCAGGAGAACCGGCCGTGCCGCCGGTGTGGCACGGCCGTGGTGCGGGAACCGTTCATGAACCGGTCGTCCTACTCGTGCCCGCGCTGCCAACCGAGGCCGCGCGGTCTTTAGCTCTTCGTCGCTGTCAGCGGGCGCGGGGTGGGTCGGCGAGGCGGCGCAGCAGGGGCGTGACCGAGCGGACGTGGTCGCGCTCCTCGTCGGACAGCCGCGAGAGCCGTTCGCAGAGCAGTTCGGCCTCGCCGTGCGCGAGGGAGACGATCGTGTCCCGTCCCGCGCCGGTCAGCTCGACGATGGTCGCGCGCCCGTCGGCCGGATCGGCTTCGCGGCGCACCAGGCCGCTGGACTCCAGGCCCGTCACCACGGTGGTGGCCGTGGGCTGCGAGCACAGCGCGCGCACCGCGATCTCGCCGATGCGCATGGGACCCTGCGCGGCCAGCTCGGCGAGGACGAGCAGCTGGGTGGGCTGCAGCCTGCGGACCGACGCCGACTGCCGCAGGCTGCGGACCAGTCGGTGCACGGCGACCACGAGCTGTAATGCGTCTTGGTTGGTCACACTGGTGGTCATCTAAGACCTCCTCGTGGCTCACCGACCGTGAGCGGTTGTCCGAATTCGGACAGGACATTTGCACTATCGCGCGACCCGTGTCCAGCAAACGGATTCATTCGCACCCGGATGTACTCACCCTTTCCGCACCGATGCGGTCACCGGGCCGCTAAAACGCCATAAAAGCGGTGTTGAGGGGCGTCAAGACGACGTCAGAATCGACCGCGGTCGGCGGGCGGTGGCCGATTGGACGTAGTGTCGGACCGTGACGAAGGTGCTCGTGGTCGACGACGAACCGCAGATCGTCCGCGCGCTGCGGATCAACCTGTCCGCGCGGGGCTACTCGGTCCTCACCGCGCACGACGGGACGGCGGCGCTGAGGGCGGCCGCCGAGGGCAAGCCGGACGTCGTGGTGCTGGACCTCGGGCTGCCCGACGTCGACGGGACCGAGGTCATCGCGGGGCTGCGCGGGTGGACCTCGGTGCCGATCATCGTGCTGTCCGCGCGGACGGACTCGACGGACAAGGTCGAGGCGCTGGACGCGGGTGCGGACGACTACGTGACCAAGCCGTTCGGGATGGACGAGTTGCTGGCGCGGTTGCGGGCGGCGGTGCGGCGGTCGGCGGTGACCGAGGGAGAGGACGCCGTGGTGCAGACGGCGTCGTTCACCGTGGATCTGGCGGCGAAGAAGGTCGTGCGCGAGGGCGAGGAGGTCCACCTCACCCCGACCGAATGGGGCTTGCTGGAGATCCTGGCCCGGAATCGCGGGCGGTTGGTGGCGCAGAAGCAGTTGTTGCAGGAGGTGTGGGGACCGCAGTACGCGAAAGAAACTCACTACCTTCGCGTGTACCTGGCCCAACTGCGCCGCAAACTCGAACCGGAACCCTCCCGCCCACGCCACCTGGTGACCGAACCCGGCATGGGCTACCGCTTCGAGCTCTGACCCAGCTCGACCCCGCGATCCCTCTACCCATCACACGCCGCCGAACGCCCGGCCGGTTGTCCCCGCCCGCCGAACTTCCCCCGTTCGGGCGACAGAGGCACCTCGAACCGGGGCACCTCGAACCGGGACGCCTCACCCCGCAGGCAGCGTCGGGTGGCGCTCGAACAGGATCGTGACCTTCACGATCAGCTCCTTGTACCGTGCCGCCCAACGGCCGGTCAGGACCTTCTCCTTCGGGCGGTCGTCCTCGTGCACGAACTGGATCAGGCCGTCCCGCCGGCCCAGGCTCACGCACTGCTGGACGTACTTGAACCGGAACGGCTTCGGCTCCTTGCCCGCGAGCTTGTCGGCCAGCGCCCGCACCGCGCGCTGGGTCGTCGGCAGCCCGGTCGCGCAGGCCATCCGCAGCTCCAGCCCGTCCGGGCGGCGCATCGCGGCGGCGTCGCCCACGGCCACCACGTCCGGGTGCGACACCGACGTCTGGGTCTGGTCGACCACCATCCGGCCGCGCGCGTCCACCTCGAACCCGGCTTCGCGGGCCAGCTCCGGCACGGTGAAGCCCGCCGTCCACACCACGGTGTCCGCGTCGACGCGTCCGTCCGCCAGAGCCACGCCGCCGGCGTCCACGGCGGTGATGCGAGCGTTCTCGTGCACCACGACACCCAGCCGGGCGAACGCCTTGCGCAGGTGCGCGCGGCCGGCCGTCGAGAGTGCGGCCCCCAGCTCGCCGGCGGTGATCAGGTGGACCTCCAGCCCCGGGTGGCTCTCGGCGAACTCCGCCGCCGCTTCGATGCCGGTCAGGCCACCGCCCGCCACCGCGACCACGCGGGCGTTCGCCAGGTCGGCGCGCAGGCGTTCGGCCTCCTCGCGCGAGGCCACGGTGTGGGCGTGCTCGCGGACGCCGGGCACCGAGTCCAGGTCCGCCCGGCTGCCGAGGGCGTAGATCAGCTTGTCGTAGGTGAGCGCGCCGCCGCGCAGTTGGACCTTGCGGGTGTCCGGGTCGATCCCCGTGACCCGGTCCACCACCAGCTCGACGCCCGTGCCGCGCAGCAGGTCCGCCAGGGGCCGGTCGCGCAGGGTCTGGCCGGCCGCCAGCTGGTGCAGCCGCACCCGCTCCACGAACCGGTCGCGCTCGTTGACCAGGGTGACCTTCGCACCCGTCCAGCGTGCCGCGAGCTTGGCCGCCGCGAGTCCCGCGTAGCCGGCGCCGATGACCACGATCTCCGTCATGTCCCTCTCCTTCCGTCGAGGGTGGAGCGAGATGGCGTGCCGACCCGTGACACCGATCCCCTGTGACGTGCGCCACGCACGATCAGCGCGGCGGGGACCAGTGCCAGCCACCCCGGTACGGCCACCAGCACGATCGACAGCAGCAACGCCCACGCCCCGACGACCCAGCCGACGTACGCGGGCACCACGCCGCCGCGTCGGGCCGTGCCCGCCACGACCAGGCCCAGCACCAGCAGCGGCACGCCGAAGCTGCCCAGCGTGAGCCACAGGACGTACTGGTCCCCGCTGGGCGCACCGCCGGGCGGGGCCACCGAGGCCCACAGGCCGGCACCGGTCCACCGCGCCCAGCTGTCGAGGTTGAGCGCGGTGGTGAGGACGATGTGGATGGCGCCGAGTGCGGCGAGCAGGATTCCGGCAAGACGGGTCACGAGAGGGAAGTTACCAGTGGCAACATCGCCGCGTAAGCCCTACCACCACGGCGCCTTGCGCGAGGCCCTGGTCACGGCCGCCCGCGCACTGGTGGACGCCGAGGGCGCGGAGGGCCTGACCCTGCGCAAGGCCGCCGCAGCGGCCGGGGTGTCGCACGCCGCCGCCTACCGGCACTTCGCCGACAAGGCCTCGCTGGTCGCCGCCGTGATGGCGCAGGGGTTCGCCGAACTGGCGTCGGTCCCCGAGCCGGACGGCACCCCGTTGCGACGGCTGCACGGCACCGGCCGCGCCTACCTGGAGTTCGCGCTGGCCAACCCGTCCCTCTACCGCCTGATGTTCGGGTCCGCCGACGTCCCGCGCCGCGCCGACTTCCCCGACCTCGCGGCGGCCGAGCAGCGCGTCTACGCCCGGATCGCGGCCGGGATCGAGGCCGCGCAGGCCTCCGGCGAACTGGCGCCGCACCCGGTCGCGGACGTGACCCTGCTGATGTCCTGCGTGATGCACGGCCTGTGCTCGCAGCTCCTGGCCGGCCTGCTGCCCGTCGCCGACGCGGACGAGTTGGCGGCCACCGTGATGTCGTTGGTGGACAAGGGATTGGCGGCACGGTGATCACGGTCCGGCACACCTCCGATGTCGACCCGCAGCTCCTCGAGGCGGCGCGCGAGCTGTGCGACGACGCTTTCGACGGCGACTTCTCCGACCACGACTGGGACCACGCCCTGGGTGGCGTGCACGCGTTCGCGTGGGAGGGCGACGACCTGGTCGGGCACGGGTCCGTGGTGCAGCGGCGGCTGCTGCACGGTGGTCGGGCGCTGCGGGCCGGGTACGTCGAGGCCGTCGCGGTGCGGGCGGACCGGCGGGGGCGGGGGCACGGCGCGGCCGTGATGGCGGCGCTGGAACGGGTGGTGCGCCGGGCCTACGACCTGGGTGCGCTGAGCGCGAGCGAGGACGCCCTGGACTTCTACGCCGGTCGGGGCTGGGTGTTGTGGCGCGGGCCGTCCTCGGTGCTGACCCCGAGCGGGATCGTGCGCACCGAGGACGACGACGGCGGTGTCTATGTGCTCCCGGTCGCGGTGCCGCTGGACGTGGACGGCGAGCTGGTGTGCGACTGGCGCGACGGGGACGTGTGGTGACTCAGGCCTTGGTCGCGTGCACGACCCACGCGGCGGACTGGTAGCGCACGCCGTGCTCGCCCACGTGCCGCGCGATGTCCACGCGGGCCGCTTCGACGACCCGTGCTTTCGCTTCCTCGTCGAGTTCGGCCAGCTGCGAGGCCTGACGGGCGGTGATGAACGCCAGCGCGTCCTCCACGTCGTGGCCCAGCCACACCGGCTCGCTGACCGCCTCGAGTTCGACGTCCGTCATGCCGGCCCCGGTCAGCAGCGCGCGCACGCGGTCGGGGTCGCTGAGCGAGAACGGGTGCGCCCCGGTGGGCGGCGGCTCGGGCACGGGTTTGCCGGCGGCGAACAGCGCGCGGAACGTGGAGGCGAACTCGTTGCGCGCCAACGGTTGCCACGTCAGCAGCACCATCCGGCCGCCGGGTCGCAGGGCGGTCGCGATGTTGGCGAACGCCTTGTCCGGGTCGCCGAAGAACATCACCCCGTGGCGGCTGATCACCAGGTCGAACGCGGCCTCGGGGAACGGGTGCACCTGGGCGTCGGCCTGCTCGAAGGAGACGTTGGTGATCCCGTCGCGCTCGGCCCGCCGCCGGGCCTCCTCGATCATCCTGGACGACAGGTCCACCCCGAGCGCGTGCGCGGCGCGGCGGGCGGCGTCGCGCGTGGACTTCCCGGTGCCGCAGCCGACGTCCAGGACCCGGTCGGAGGGGTCGACGCCGGCCGCGTCGAGCAGCCGCTGGTGGTACCCGGCGGCACCTTCGTCGAAGCGGTCGGCGTGGTCGGCCCAGAAGGCACCCTGGTCGCCGTCCCACGCGGTGAGCTGGTCGGAGTTGGTCGGATCCACCCGCACGGTCATCCGCCGGACGTTACCCACGCCACACCGACCCGGCGACCGCGTTTCCGCCGGGTTCTTCCGCGATGTCGGGAAGTCGGTGTGATCCGCACCGCGAGTTCGCTGCCGTCCTAGGTTCGGCCGCTATCGCGTACATAGCGTTGCCCCGGGGGAACCAAGACCAGGAGGACACATGTGCGCGGCCTGTGGGGTAGCGACGCACGTGCCGGCAGTGCCGCGGCGGTTCGCCGCGCTGCGGAACCGGGACTGCCGGCCGTACCTGTTCGGCGCGGGGCTCGCGATGATGGCCGACAACATCGAGCACGTCATCACGTACTGGGTGCTGTGGGAGAAGTTCCAGTCGCCCGCGCTGGCCGGGTTCGCGGTGATCAGCCACTGGGTGCCGTTCCTGCTGCTCTCCGTGTGGTTCGGTTCGCTGGCCGACCGCTACGACTGCCGCCGGGTCATCCAGGCCGCGCAGGTGCTGTTCATGGGCGTCTCGGCGGCGTGGGGCGTCCTGTTCCTCACCGACACCCTCCAGGTGTGGCACGCGGGCGTCCTGCTGGTGCTGCACGGCATCGCGGGCGCGCTCTGGGGACCGGGCGAGCAGTTGATGCTGCACGACTTCGTCGGCCCGGACGAGCTGCCCAGCGCGGTCCGGCTCAACGCGACCTTCCGCAGCCTGGGCGTCCTGTTCGGCCCCGTGGTCGGCTCGGCCCTGCTGCTGGGGCTGGGGCCGACCGCCGGGATCTTCGTCAACATCGCCTTCTACCTGCCGCTGACGCTGTTCCTGTTCCGCACGAAGTTCACCGGCCACACGCGTGACCAGCACGCACGTCCGCGCGTGGGCGTGCTGGAGTCGTTGCGCGTGCTGCGCGAGGTGGGCTCGAACCGGACGCTCGTGGCGATGATCGTCGTGGCGGGCCTGGCGTCGTTCTTCGTCGGTGCTTCGCTCCAGTCGGCCATGCCGATCTTCGCGACCGACCTGGGCGCGGGCAGCGCGGGCCTGGCGTACGGCGTGCTGCTGTTCGCCAACGGCGCGGGCGGGGTGCTGGGCGGTGTCCTGCTGGAGGCCACGACCAGCCTCAAGCCGACCGTGCGCACGGCGGTGGTGGCCACCGGCATCTACGGCGTGACCAGCCTGGGCTTCGCGGTGACCGGCAGCTACCCGTTGGCGGTGGTGCTGTTGCTGGTCGGCGGCGTGGCGCACCTGGCGTCGATGTCGATCACGCAGACCGTGGTGCAGCTGCTCAGCCCGCCCGCCGATCGCGGCCGGGTGTTGGGCGTCTACGGCATGTCGTCGGGCGGGTTGCGCGCGGGCAGCGGTTTCACGGTCGGACTGCTGGGCGCGGCCGTGGGCGTGCACGCTTCGCTGGCGTGGAGCGCGATCGCACTGTGCGTGGGCACCGCCGCAGCCGCCGTCTACGCCTTGCGCGACTAGGCCGCGTGGCGGAGTGGCAGTCCGCCGGAGGGGACACAACTCAACTTGGGCTTCTTGCTTTTGTCATCTCCGTATGGCCTGCCCGAAGGGCTACCGCATTTTCCAGGGGTTGCAGCCGAAAGTTTTGCGAGGAACGAGCAAAAGTTTTAGCGGCAACCCCTGGAAAATGTGGTAGGCTCCGCCAGGCCATACGGAGATGGCAAAAGCAAGAAGCCCCCGCCGTTGCAGTTGGGTCATCTTTGGTGGCCTGCCCGCCGGCGAGGCTCTTTTAATCTTTAACCGGAACGCTCCGCTCTCAAGCCGAACGCGCTTCGCGCTGGTACGCGCTGCGCGCTCTCAAGATCAAAAGATAAAAGCGGCGCTCGCCGCGCGGCAGGCCGCCAGCGGGGGGTGAAGGGCGTCGGTTCCCCCGCCGTATGGCCTGGCGGAGCCAACCACATTTTCCAGGGGTTGCCGCTAAAAATTTTGGCTCGTTCCTCGCAAAAATTTTCGGCTGCAACCCCTGGAAAATGTGGTAGCCCTTCGGGCAGGCCATACGGCGGGGGAACCGAGGCCCTCCACCTGTGGTTGAGACCACCACACACAAAAGCCGCGCTTCGCGCGCTCGAAAAGCGTGCGCTGCGGGGCAGGGTGAATTGCAGGATGCTTTCTAGCGGACGCGTTGCCCTCGGAGGACGACGGCGATCGGGTGTTCTAGTTGGTCGAGGTCGGTGCGGGGGTCTTCGGCGTAGACGACTGCGTCCGCTGGGGCGCCCGGTTCGAGGCCGGCCAGGCCCAGGTACTTCCGGGCGTGCCAGGATGCGGCGCCCAGGGCTTCGTGTGGGCCGATTCGGTGTGACAGGGCGTGGATCTCGTGTAGGAGCGCGTGTCGGTCGTGGGGGACGGAGTCGGTGCCGGCCAGGATGCGCACGCCTGCCTCGTGTGCGGCTCCGACCAGGTCGCGCAGGGCGTGGACGCCGCCGACGAACCAGTCCTTGCGTGGGCCGTCCGGCTTCTTCTCCACCTCGGGCAGGTGGCGTTCGAAGCCGGACAGGGTCGGGGTGAGGGCGGTGCCCTGGGTGGCCATCTGGTCCAGCAAGGCCGGGGCCAGCCACATGCCGTGTTCGATGGAGTCCACCCCGGCGGTGACGGCCGCCGCGCTGCCGCCCGCGTGCTGGGTGTGCACGGCTACCCGTCCGCCGACCGCGTGCACGGCCGCCACTACGGCGGTCATCACGTCGGCGGGGACGGGCTCGTCGTCCAGGCCCCAGTCCGCGACGATCTTCGCCCAACCCGACCGCCGCGCCTGACGAGCCGCCAGGGCGGGGAGGTCGGCCAGGTCCCCGTGGTGGCCCCAGGTGTCGAAGAACTGGCCGTGCCGCGCGATCCACGGACCCGCGTGGAACGCCCGGGGCGTGCCCGGGTCGGTGCCGAACCACGGGGGCGGGTCGCCGGCCAGGCCGGGGGAGCGGATCGCGGTGACGCCGAGGTCGACGTGGTCTGCCAGGTGCTCGCGCAGGAGGTCCTCGTCGAGCGGGTCGCCCGCGTTCTTCGCGCCGGGGTGGGTGTGGGCGTCCACGAGGCCCGGCAGGAGCCAACCCTCGACCACCTCGGCGCCGGGGACCGGGTCGTCGGTCCACCGGTCGCCGTCGGCGCACAGGTCCACGTGTTCACCGCTCGGGAGCGCCCGCCCCCGGATCCGCACCACCACGGTTCCCCCTCACCGGTCGACGTCCAGCCAACCGGAAAGGGGCGGGCCTGTCACCCGGTGGTCGGGGTGGTGGTGGCCGAGGAGGACGACGACGCGCTGGTGGGGGTGGGTGTCCACGACGTCGGCGGGTTGCTGGGCGACTGGGACGCCGGCGGCGGTTCGGTGGTCGTGGTCAGCTCGACCGCGGTCGACTCGTGGGTCTCCGGCTGCGGCGCGGGGGCGTTGGCGCGGGGCTTTTCCGCGGCCGGGACGGTGATCACCACCGTGGACGTGTGGCCGTCGGTCGCCACGCGGAGGGCCGTGCTGGTGGTGGCCTTGACGTCGGCTTGCGGCTTGGGCGGGCCGGCGTCGGGTTTCGGGTCGCCGGTCGCGAGCATCGACGCGAGCGTGGCCATCACCGTGGCGACCACGGCGCCGCCGGCGGCCAGCAGCACCAGCGACGAGACCTTGCGCTTCGGTGACTCCTGATGATCTTCCTCGAACACACCATCTCCCTGTGGGAAACCCGGTCGGATGGTCAGGTGTTCGAGTTATCGGCTCACGGCGTCGGCGCCCTCATCGTTCGGGCGGTCCTCCACACGAATGTGTGGCACGCCGTCACCAAGCCGGGACGTCCTCGTTTGGATCACCCGCTGGTGGTCGGCTTGGGCTCCGTGGTGGTGGAGGAGGTCGTGGTCGGCTGGGTCGTGGTGGGGTCCGACGTCGGATCGGTGGTGGTCGGCTTGGGCGGCTGCGTGGTGGTCGGCTGGGGCGTCTGCGCCGGCGGCTGGGTGTCCTCGACCGTCGTGGTCGTGGTGGTGCCGTCCGGACGGGTCACCGTGGTCACGCGGGTGCGCTTGGGCGTCGTCGTCGTGGTGTCGGTGGTGGTCGTGGTGGTGTCGGTCGTGGTCACGGTGATCGACGGGACCGACGTCGTCGTGGGCACCGTGGTCAGGGTGCTGCGGTTCACCACGTCCTGCCGGGGCGTGTCCTTGGCCGGGGCCGCGGTCTCCTGCGCGCCGGCGAGCGAGGCGATCGTGGCGAAGATCGTCGCCACCGCCACGCCGGACGCGGCCAGCAGGACGTTCGGCGACACCCGCGGCTTCCGGCGGTCGGGTTCCGGGGTCTCGTACAGCCCGTCGGTCACGCGTTGCTCCCTCTCACCAGCCGAAGTCTTGGGTCCAGTACCAGCCGCGGGTGTCCAGACCCACGCCGATGGCGGTGAAACCGCAGTTCAGGATGTTGCGGCGGTGGCCTTCGGAGTTCATCCACCCCGTCATGACCGCGTCGGGCGTCCGGTAGCCCTGCGCGATGTTCTCGCCGCCCGGCTTCGGGTAGCCCGCCGCGGTCATGCGCTCGGCGAAGTCGACGCCCTCGGGGGTGTCGTGCGAGAAGTAGTTCCGGGTGGCCATGTCGGTGCTGTGCGCCTGGGCGGCGTTCACGATCCGCTCGTCCACCTTCACCGCCGGGCACCCGGCCGCCGCGCGAGCCTCGTTGACCAGCTGCACGACCCGCTGCGCCGCCGACACGGGCGGGGGCGTCGTGGTGGTCGTCGTGGGCGGCTGGGTCGTCGTCTCGGTGGTCGTCGTCGGCACCGGCGTGGTGGTGGTCGTCGTCTCGGTGGTCGTGGTGGTCGGTGCGGCGGTCGTGGTGTCCTTCGGCCGGGTCGGCTGGCCGGTCCGCACGGGCACGCCGACCCCGCCCACGCCGCCGTCGCCCGGCTTGTCGGCCTCGGCCACCTGTGTTGAGCTGGGCGCGACGAAGGGGGCGAGCTGTTCGGGGCTTGCGAAGGCCACGCCGGTCGCGCCGGCGGCCCCCAGCAGCAGCCCGACCAGTCCGCCCATCACGGATCGGTTACCGCGCCGCGCACTCACGGTCGCGCACCGTACCACTAAAGGGTGAAATGTCAGGATGGCCGCTGTGGCTGGTGCAGAGAACACCGTTCGGCTCACCGCGTGGGTCCGCGGGCACGTGCAGGGCGTCGGCTTCCGCTGGTGGACCCGCGCCAGGGCGCTTGAGCTGGGCTTGGTCGGCAGCGCGTCGAACCTCCGGGACGGCCGGGTCGAGGTCAACGCCGAGGGTCCGAAGGAAGCGTGCGACGGCCTGCTGGACGCGCTGCGTTCCGGTCGTACCCCCGGTCGGGTGGACTCGGTCGTGGAGCGCTGGTCGGAGCCGCGCGGCGGCCTGACCGGTTTCGTCGAGCGTTGAACGCACCGGGGTCGGATGGCGTAGTAAAGCGATGTGGACCGAGGCGAAGAGGTGGTCAGGCAGCTGTACGGCCGGTGGCGCGGCCCGCTGCACGGCTACGTCCTGCGCCTGGTCGGCGGTGACCACCAGCAGGCCGAGGACGTCGTCCAGGAGACCCTGCTGCGGGCGTGGAAGCACGCCGACGAGCTGACCCCCGACGACGCCGGCCCCTGGCTCTACACCGTCGCCCGCAACCTGGTCATCTCCGGGTTCCGCAAGCGCAGCGGGCGCAACTCCGAGGTGCCGATCGAGCCCGCCGACCTGCCCCCGGTCGCCGACCAGGTGGACCACGTGCTCCAGAGCTGGCAGATCGCGGAGGCGCTGCGCGCGCTGACCCCGGACCACCGGTCCGTCGTGGTGGAGCTGTACTACCGCCGCCGCACGGTCAAGGAGGCCGCGGCGGTGCTCGGCGTCCCGCAGGGCACGGTGAAGTCGCGCTGCTTCTACGCCCTGCGGGCGCTGCGCGACGCGTTGGAGGAACGGGGGGTGACCGAGTCGTGAGCTGCACGCACACCGTCTCGCTCGGCGCCTACCTGCTGGGCGCGCTGGACCCGGCGGAGCGCTCGGCGTTCGAGGTGCACCTGCGCACCTGCGCGACCTGCCGCCGGGAGATGGTCCGGCTCGCGCCGCTGCCCGGCCTGCTCGCGCAGGTCGACCTGGCCGACCTGGACGTGCCGTTCGACGACCCGGTGCCCGACCCGGACCTGCTGCCGCTGCCACCGGTCGCCGCGCCGGAGCCGCCCGCACCGCGCCGGACGCCGACCCGTCGCCGGACCTTGGTGCTCCTGGGCGCCGGTCTGGTGGCTGTGCTGGTCGCGGTGGGTGTGCTGGTGTTCGCGCCGGCGCGCGAGCCCGACCCGGTGCACCTGGCCGCCGCCGACAGCGCGACCGGGGTGAGCGCCACGGCCGACCTGGTGGCCAAGGAGTGGGGCACCGAGATGTGGCTGACGATCAAGAACGCGCCCAAGGGCAAGAGGTGCAAGCTGGTCGTCCACGACCGCGCCGGGCGCGCCGAGATCGGCGGCTGGTGGGGTACCGACCACCCGGAGGACGCCCGCATCCCCGGCTCGACCTCCTTCGCCGTGGACCAGATCGAGCGGCTCGAAGTCGTCGTGGACACGCAGGTCCTGGTGTCCGTACGGCCCTGAACAGCGGCGTGGCAGGCGTCTAGGCGCACGAGCGCACGGGTACTCTGCCCCGCGTGCACCTCAAGAGCCTGACGCTGAAGGGCTTCAAGTCCTTCGCCTCGGCTACCACGCTGCGCTTCGAGCCGGGCATCACGTGCGTCGTCGGCCCCAACGGGTCCGGCAAGTCCAACGTGCTCGACGCGCTGCGCTGGGTGATGGGCACGCAGGGCGCGAAGGACCTGCGCGGCGGCAAGATGGAGGACGTCATCTTCGCCGGCACGTCCGGTCGCGCCCCGCTCGGCCGCGCCGAGGTGACGCTGACCATCGACAACTCCGACGGCATGCTGCCGATCGAGTACACCGAGGTGTCGATCACCCGCCGCATGTTCCGCGAGGGCGCCACCGAGTACGAGATCAACGGCAACTCGTGCCGCCTGATGGACATCCAGGAACTGCTGTCGGACTCCGGCATCGGCCGCGAGATGCACGTCATCGTCGGTCAGGGCCAGCTCGCCGCGATCCTGGAGTCCAAGCCCGAGGAGCGCCGGGCGTTCGTCGAGGAGGCCGCGGGCGTCCTCAAGCACCGCAAGCGCAAGGAGAAGGCGCTGCGGAAGCTGGAGGCGATGCAGGCCAACCTGACCCGCCTCACCGACCTGACCGCCGAGCTGCGCCGCCAGCTCAAGCCGCTGGGCAAGCAGGCCGAGATCGCCCGCCGCGCCCAGGTCGTGCAGTCCGAGCTGCGGGACGCGCGGATGCGCCTGCTGGCCGACGACCTGGTCACCCAGCGCGAGGCGCTGGCCCGCGAGGAGCAGGACGAGGCCAAGGCCCGCGCCCGGCGCGCCGAGGTCGAGCAGTCCCTCCAGATGGCCCAGTCGCAGCAGAACGAGCTGGAAGACCTGGTCGCGGCCGACGCGCCCAAGCTCCAGCAGGCCCAGGACACCTGGTACCGGCTGTCCGCGCTGGAGGAACGGCTGCGCGGCACCGTCCGGCTGGCCGTCGAGCGCGAACGGCACCTGTCGGCGTCCGTCGAGGCCCCGCGCGGCGGGCGCGACCCCGACGAGCTGGAGGCCGAGGCCGAGCAGACGGCGCTGTTGGAGCAGGAGCTCCAGGAGGGCGTGACGGAGGCCCGGATCGGGCTCGCCGAGGCCGTGGAGACCCGCGCCGAGCTGGAACGGATGGTGCAGGCGGCCGAGAAGGCGCACCTGGCCGCCGTGCGGGCCATCGCGGACCGGCGGGAGGGCTTGGCCCGGCTGTCCGGGCAGGTCGAGGCGCTGCGGTCGAAGACGTCGGCGACGGCTGAAGAGATCGAGCGCATGTCGGTCGCCCTGGCCGAGGCCGAGGAGCGGCTGGAGGTCGCGGCGCAGGAGTTGGCCGAGGGCCGTGAGGTCACCGGCACGGAAGACGAGGACGACGCCGGCCTCGACGAGCGGCACCGGCAGGCGGTGGAGGCCGACGAGGCCGCCCGTCGGCGGGTCGAGGAGCTGGTCAAGGCCGAGCGGACGGCCGAGCGGGACATCGCGTCCTGGAAGGCCCGCGTGGACGCCCTGTCCCTGGGGCTGACCCGCAAGGACGGGGCCGGGGCGTTGCTGGCGTCGCGGCTGCCGGGGCTGTTGGGCTCGGTGGCGGCGTTGTTGACCGTGGAGCCCGGGCACGAGGTGGCGTTGGCCGCGGCTCTGGGGCCGGTGGCGGACGCGGTCGCCGTGGAGTCCGGGACGGACGCGCTGGCCGCTCTGGAGCTGCTGAAGGAGCAGGACGCCGGGCGCGCGGGCGTGCTGGTGGGTGGTGCCGGCTCGGTCGACCGGGCGGGGTGGCCGACGCTGCCGCCTGGCGCTCGCTGGGCCGTCGACCTGGTGCACGCGCCCGAGGCGCTGAGGCCCGCCGTGCACCGGGCGTTGGACCGGCTGGCCGTGGTGGACGACCTGGCCGGCGCCCGGTCGCTCGTGGAGGCGTTCCCGCAGGTCCGGGCCGTGACCCGGGAGGGTGACGTGTTCGGCGCGGACTGGGCCGCGGGTGGCTCGGGGCGCAGCCAGAGCGTCATCGAGGTCCAGGCGGCGGTGGACGAGGCGTCGGAGAAGCTGGCGCTGGCCGAGCGCGCGTTGGAGCACGCCGCCGCCGCGCTGGAGGGCGCGCGGGCCGAGCAGCAGGCCAGGCGGGCCGAGGTCGGTGCGCTGAAGGAGCAGGTCAACGAGGCCAAGGTCCGGCGGGCGAGGTCTTCGGAGCGGCTGAACCGGCTGGCGGCGGCCGTGCGGTCGGCCGAGGCGGACGTGGAGCGGGTGCGGGTCCAGCGGGCCAAGGTCGAGGCGGCGCGCGAGGAGAACCTGCTCAAGCTCGCCGAGCTGGAGGAGCGTCTTCTCGTCGCCGAGGAACAGCCCTTGGACGACGAGCCCGACACCTCCCACCGCGACGAGGCCGCCGCGGAGCTGGCGTCGGCCCGCCAGAGCGAGATGGACGCCCGGCTGGCCCTGCGCACCGCCGAGGAGCGGGCGCGGGCGTTGCAGGGGAAGGCGGACGGCCTGCGTCGCGCGGCCCGCGCCGAGCGGGAGGCTCGCGAGCGCGCCGCTCGCGCCCACGCCGCTCGTGCCCGGGGTGCGGTGGTGGCGAAGGCTGTGGTGCGCGGGGGTGAGGTCGCCCTGGAGCGCATCGCGGTGTCGCTGGATCGTGCGGCGCGTGAGCGGGACGCCGCCCAGGAGCGGCGGACACAGCACGAAGCCCTGCTCAGCCAGGTCCGCAACCTGGTCCGCGAGATGTCGGTCGAGCTGGAGAAGCTGACCGACGCCGTGCACCGCGACGAGGTCCTGCGTGCCGAGCAGCGGATGCGCATCGAGCAGCTGGAGACCAAGGTCGCCGAGGACTTCGGCATCGGCCTGGAAGACCTGATCGCCGAGTACGGGCCGGACGTGTACGTGCCGCCCTCGGCGGGCGAGATGGCCGAGTACGAGGCCGCGAAGGAGCGCGGGGAGCTGGTCTCCGCGCCGCAGCCCGTGCCCTACGACCGGGACACCCAGGCTCGGCGGGCCAAGCGGGCGGAGCGGGACCTGTCGCTGCTGGGCAAGGTCAACCCGCTGGCGCTGGAGGAGTTCGCGGCGCTGGAGGAGCGGTACAAGTTCCTGTCCAACCAGCTGGAGGACATCAAGGCCACCCGCCGCGACCTGCTGACCGTGGTGAAGGAGGTCGACGACAAGATCCTGGAGGTCTTCACGTCGGCCTACGAGGACGTGGCCCGCGAGTTCGAGATCGTCTTCAAGGTGCTGTTCCCGGGCGGCGAGGGTCGGCTGGTGCTGACCGAGCCGGAGGACATGCTGACCACCGGCATCGAGCTGGAGGCCCGTCCACCGGGCAAGAAGGTCAAGCGGCTGTCGCTGCTGTCGGGTGGCGAGAAGTCCCTGGCGGCGGTGGCGATGCTGGTCGCGATCTTCCGGGCGCGGCCCTCGCCGTTCTACGTGATGGACGAGGTCGAGGCGGCCCTGGACGACACCAACCTGCACCGGTTGATCGGGCTGTTCGAGCAGCTGCGGGAGCGGTCGCAGCTGCTGATCATCACGCACCAGAAGCCGACGATGGAGATCGCGGACGCGTTGTACGGCGTGTCCATGCGGGGCGACGGCATCAGCCAGGTGATCTCGCAGCGGCTGCGCGGTCGCGAGGACTTGAAGCCGGGCAAGCCCGCACCCGCCGGGGTCGTGCCTGCCGAGGCTGTGCCCGCCGACGCGGTGCCTGCCGACGCCGCGCCCCAATCCCAGCCTGACCCGACGGCAGAGGCAGAGACTCAAGACCCGGCGTAGGCGGTTGTCGGCGCTTAGCGCTGCGGTTGCGCCCGTTAGGGCGCTGTTGGCACGCGCGAAGCGCGTGCACACCCCGGCCTGGGCTTTTCCGTTCTCCCCGTATGGCCTGCCCGAAGGGCTACCACATTTTCCCGGGGTTGCAGCCGAAAATTTTGTGAGGAACGAGCAAAATTTTTAGCGGCAACCCCGGGAAAATGTGGTTGCCTCCGCCAGGCCATACGGGGAGAACGGAAAAGCCCCCGCTTGTGACCTCCCCGGAGGCCTCCCAAGCCCGCTTTTGATCTTTTGATCTTTGGATCGCAGGGTTCGCTCACGAGCCCTCGCTTCGCGGGTTCGAACGGGACGCGCTTCGCGCTCGCAAGCTCGAACGCGCTTCGCGCTCTCAAGATCAAAAGCGGCGCTCGCCGCGCGGCAGGCCCCCGGGGGAGGAAGGGCGTCGTGGTTTCCCCGTACGGCCTGCCGGAGGCAACCACACTTTGCCAGGGTTGCCAAGAAAAATTGGCTCGTTCCTCGCAAATTTTTGTTGTCAACCCTGGCAAAGCGTGGTTGGGCTGCGCCCAGGCCGTACGGGGAAACCACGAGGCCCTTCCTGTGGGCTCTGCGGCCCTGGCTTCGCGCCTTCGGCGCGGAAAAGCGGCGCGGCCGGTGGTTCGACGGGTACAGCGGGCTTGCGGCCGGCGGCTGGAACCGGCGGGCCGGCGTTGTGGGCGCGCTGGTGGTGCACTGCGGTGGGCGAGCGCTGTGGTGGGGCGGCGGCAGTGCTGTGGGCGGTGGGGCGGCAGTGTGGTGGGGCGTTGGTAGCGGCGGGTGGAACAGGGGGTTGCTAGCGGCGCTCGTCTAGGGCGGCGGCTTCTGCTGGTGTCGGGGCGGTGCCGCCCAAGTGGGCGGGCTGCCACCACTGGCCCTCGCCCGGTTCCGGGTAGCGCGCCTGGGCCTCGTCCAGCAGTTCCTGCATGCGCTTGCGGAGTGCGTCGTCCGTCGTCGGCTCGATGGGCTCGCCGATGACGATCGTCACCGGCACGTGACGCTGGGTGAGGTTCTTCGACTTGCCCTTGGTCCACAGCCGTTGCGTGCCCCACAGGGCGACCGGCAGGAGCGGTACGCCGGCTTCCGCTGCCAGGCGTACCGCGCCGCTCTTGATGTCTTTCACGGTGAAGGACCGGCTGATGGTGGCTTCCGGGAAGATCCCGACCACCTCACCGGCCCGCAGTGCGTCCAGCGCCTGCTGGAAGGACTCCTGGCCGTTGGCGCGGTCCACCGGGATGTGGTGCATCCCGCGCATCAACGGGCCCGACACGCGGTGGCGGAACACCTCGTGCTTGGCCATGAACCTGACGAGCCGCTTCGCGGGCTGGGCGCCGTAGCCCGCGAAGATGAAGTCCAGGTAGCTGACGTGGTTGCTCGCCAGCACGGCCCCGCCGGTGGTCGGCACGTGGCGTGCGCCGTCCACGGTGATGCGCAGGTCGAGCACGCGGAACATGAGCTTGGCCGCGGCGATCACCGGCGGGTACACGCGATCTGGCATACCTCAACGGTACGCTACTGGCGGGTAATACCGGCCTCGTGTTCGCGGACCACCTTGGGGACGCCGGCCAGGTCCTCGTCGTTGCACAGCAACTTGAGGTTGTAGTACGGCGACCCCTTGGTGTCGTCGTAGTCCAGGTGGATCGCGATGACGTCGACCGGCTCGCCCAGCCAGTCCTGGGTCTGCCGGAGCCAGGAAGCGGCCCTTTCGAGTGCGCTGGGCAGGTCGTCGTCCCGGAAGTCCACCGGCCGGTAGGGAACTTCCTGCACCGCGTCCCGCTGGTTCGCGGGCATGGGAAGGTCTACCGCCACCCCGGTGTCGTTGAGTTCGAGTTGGATCGTTTCCTCACTCACGCAGTCGAGGGTCCACCACGCGCCGCTCGGCGGCAAGAGATGCGTCGCGTCAGGACACCCCGGTGACAACGGTGTCGTCGGGTCCGAGGACCCTGCCGGACTCCGCGCGCACCTCCAACGGGCGCACGGGGAGGCCCTGGGCGCGGTCCACCAGGACTGTGTGCGGTTCGCCGGGGGCGAAGCAGTGGCGTTCACCCCATTGGCGCAGTGCGACGATCACCGGGAAGAGGTCGCGGCCCTTGGCCGTCAGCTCGTACTCGCGGTGGAAGCCGCCGTCCGGCGCCGGCACGGGCCTCAGCACGCCGTGCGCCACCAGCTCCCGCAGCCGGGCGCCGAGCATGTTCTTGGCCACACCCAGGCTGCGCTGGAAGTCCGTCAGCCGCCGGACCCCGTCGAACGCGTCGCGCACGATCAGCAGCGACCACCAGTCGCCGACCGCGTCCACCGACCGCGAGACCGGGCACCAGGCTTGTTCGAAGTGCACGCGCCGCACCGCCATGACGCCTCCCGGGCCGGTACGAGTGTGGTCCGCCCATCGTGGACCGGTTCGGCGGACTCCGCTCGCTCAACGGCGACCAGGCAAGATCACCCGTGTCCACGCCCGAAAACTCCCTCGCGTTCGCCGCACCGGCGAGTGACTATTCCGGGCATGTATGACATCCGCCTCGCCGGCCAGGACGACCTGGGCGCGGTGCTCGCCCTGCTCGTCCGGCTCCAAGCCGACACCGCGCACCACATCGGCTACCTCGGTGAGACGCTCGGGGAGCTGACCGAAGAACTCACCGAATTCGAGCCCGACTGGCCCTCGTGCACCGTGGTGGCCACCGACGACTCCGGCCGCGTGTGCGGTGTGCTCAGCGTCGAGGTGGACCACGAGCTGCGCCGGGCGTTCCTGCACGGACCGTTCGTCGACGTACCGGTCAACCACCCGGCCGGCAGCCGCATCTGGGACCAGACCTCCGACGCCCTCTACGCCCACGCCCAACCCCTCCTGGAAGGCATCGCCGACCGCGAGGTCTACGGGCACACCCTGCACCGCAGGCTGGCCGCGTTCGCCGAGCGCCACGGCTTCACCGCGGGCCGGGCCAGCAGCATCCACGTCCTGGACGGCGACGGCCTGCGCGGCCTGCTGCTGCGCGAGGCGAGCTGCCCGCGCACGGGTCCGGCGCGCGAGATGCGCGTGCTGCCGACCGAGGCCGCCGTCCACGAGGCGGTGGCCGTGCTGCACGAGCGCTGTTTCCCCAAGACCTACCTGTCCGGCCGGCAACTGGTCGACGGCAGCCGGGACCACACCGTCGTCGTCGCGATGGACGGCGGCAAGGTCCTCGGCTACGCCGCCGGCAAGGCCGAACCCGGCGAGTACTACGTCGACTTCGTGGCCGTGGAACCCGACGTGCGCGGCAAGGGGGTCGGTGCCGCGTTGATCACCGAACTCGTCTGGAAGCTCGCCGAGCGCTTCGGCGCCCGCCCCCAAGCCGCCGCCGCCATCCTGGCCGGCAACACGTCGTCCCACCGCATGTTCGACCGCCTCGGCTTCCGCCGGACTCTCGAACTGGTCGCCTACCGCTCCAAGGCCGCCTAAGCCGCCTTCACGCTCACCGCCTCGTCCACCTCCGGCGGTGTGTACCCCTTGTGCCGCAACGACAACAAGCCGCCCACGACGAGCGTCACCAGCACGCCCATCGGCGTGTACCACGGGTACGCCAACGGCTTGGAGGTCGCGGTGGCCGCCGAGAAGTCGAGCGTCGCCGCGGCCTCCGGGCCGACGAACTTCACGCCCAGGATCACGAACGCCATCACGACCACGGTCGTCACGAACGCCACGATCGCGTCGGTCTGCTTGGCCTTGCGGAACAACAACCCCAGCAGGAACGCGCCCAGCAGGGCGCCGTAGGTGAACCCGGCGATCGACAGGCCCTGTTCCACGATCGGGTTCCCGCGCCGCGTCAGCGACGCGAACAGCCCGGCGAACACGATCAGCAGACCGGCCCACACCACGGTCCAGATCCGACCCTGCCGCAACACCTCGGCCTCGCTCATCGGCCGCCGCACCAGCTTCTGGTACACGTCGGTCACCGTGGACGACGCCAGCGCGCCCAGCGACGACGACAGCGCCGCCGCGAGGATGCCCGCGATCACGAACCCGCTCAGCCCGGACGGCATGTCCTGCACGATGAAGTTGGCGAAGAGTTCGTCGTTGTTGTTGAGCTTCAGGTCCTTCACCGGGTTCGCGCCCTTGTAGAACGCCCACAACATCACGCCGATGAACAGGAACAACGCGAACTGGAGGAACACCACGACACCGCTGGCGATCAGCGCCTTCTGCGACGCCCGGACGTCCCGCGTGGCCATGAGCCGCTGCACGATCAGCTGGTCAGCGCCGTGCGAGGCCATCGACAGCACCGCGCCGCCGATGAACGCGGTCGGGATCGCATAAGGCGAGATGAACGGGTTGGCGGCGAAGTCGAGGATCTGGAACTTGCCCGCGTCGGCCGCCGCGGAGAACCAGCCGTCGGGCAGCTTGCCGGACAGCACCACGATCACCGCGACCGCGCCGAGGACGTACCAGAGCATCTGGATGGCGTCGACCCACACCACGGCCCGCACGCCACCGAGGAAGCTGTAGACGACCATCGCCGCGCCCAACACGACCACGATGGCCCAGTAGGACGCCTGCACCCCGTAGGCCGCCAGCACGACCTTCACGGGGATCGCCGTGGCGAACAGCCGCAGGCCGTCCGCGAGCAGTCGGGTGATCAGGAACGTCACCGACGCCGTGGACTGCAACCCGCCGCCGAACCGCTTGCCCAGGAACCCGTACGCCGTGATCAGGTTGCCCGCGATGTACTTGGGCAGCAGCACGAACGACACCACGATCCGGCCCAGCAGGTAGCCGATCGACAGCGACAGGAACGTCATCGTGCCGCCGTAGGCGACCGTCGGCACGGACAGCACGGTCAGCGTGGACGTCTCCGCGGACACCACCGACACGCACACGACCCACCACGAGATGCGCCGCTCGCTGACGAAGTAGTCCGTGGCGGAGCGCTGCCGGCCGCCGATCCACACCCCCAGCAGCGGCATCCCCACCAGGAACAGCACGATGATGGCGACATCAAGTGCGCGCACGGTGTCCTCCAATCACTTTGAGCCCGGTGACGGCGGTGGTCACGGGCTCGGGCAGGCGCAGGGGTTCGCGGCCGGGGGTGATCGAGCCGAGCAGGCGCGGGCCGGACGCGCCGGTGGCGGAGGGGACGTTGGCGGGCACGCCGTGCCAGGTCAGGAAGCCGAGCAGGGCGGTCAGGTAGGCCTCCTTGGCGTCGCCGGGCAGGCCCAGTTCGTCGCTGGTGCGCAGCTCGACCCGGGCCTTGAGGGCGTTCACCAGGACGGGGTTGCGCATCCCGCCGCCGGACCCGATCACCAGCCCGTCGCACTCGGCGGCGATCGTGCGGGCGGTCAGCTCGGTGAGGGTGGCCAGGAAGTCCTCGGCCTGGACCACCAGTCCCTCGGTCATCCGGTCCAGGTAGGCGCGGTTGAAGTGCTCCTTGCCGGTGGACTTCGGCGGCGGCAGGGCGTAGTAGGGGTCGGCGAGGAGCCGGTCGAGCAGCTCTTCGTGCACCCGGCCGCGTGCGGCGAACTCGCCGTCCACGTCGCACGTGCGCAGGCCGTTCGAGAGGACGGTCATGGCCGCGTCCATCAGGGCGTTGCCCGGCCCGGTGTCGTAGGCGATCACACCTTCGGGCGAAACCTTCGTGACGTTCGCGATGCCGCCGATGTTCAGGGCGACGGCGTTGCCCAGCCCGGCGAGCCACAGGGCGTCGAGGGTGCTCGCGAGGGGTGCGCCGTGGCCGCCGGCGGCGACGTCCCGGACGCGGAAGTCGGCGACGACCGGGAGCCCGGTCCGTTCGGCGATCCACGCGGGCGCGCCGACCTGGAGCGTGCCCAGGCACCGGCCGCCCTCGACCCAGTGGTGCACGGTCTGGCCGAGCGAGGCGACCAGGTCGGCTTCGTGGTCCTGCGCCGCCGTCGCGAACAGCTGTCCCAGTCGGGTGTCCAGCACGCACAGGTCGGCGGCGCTCGTGGGTGGCTCGCGTAGCTCGGGCGGGAACGGGTGCTCGGCGTGGGCGATCGGGCGCAGCACGACGGTCGGGCCGTCGAACGAGAAGTCGCCGACGGCCACGTCCACGGCGTCCATCGACGTCCCGGAGATGAGCCCGATCACCCTCACGCCCTGTGTCCTATTCCACACAGACCGCACGCGCAAGGGGCTCGGTGGGAAAGTTGCCGGAAATCAACCTAGCTTGTTGGATTGTCACGGAACGTGGCGTGCGAGGATTGCGGAGTGTCCACGGAGCTTGTGATCTGGATCGTCGTCGTTGTCGCGGCCCTGCTCGCGGTCGCCCTCGTGACCGGTGTCGTGCTGTCGCGCAAGCGGCGCATCAGCCTCACCGAACCCGAAGAGGACAAGCCGGCCGTCAAGGGGAACTACCAGGCCGGCAGCGGGGTGACGTTCGCCCCCAAGGTCACCGAGCCGAAACCCGCGGACACCAAGCCGGCGGACACCAAGCCCTCCGGCGCGACCGCCGCCGACGCCGCGCCCGCTGACACCGCGCCAGCCGACACCGCGCCGGTCGAGACGCCCGTCCCGCCCGTCGACACCGCCACCCCCACCACGCCGTCCGACACCGCCCCGGTCGAGCACCCGGTCGCCGACCGCACCGAGGTGGACGGCCAGCCGGGCGTCGGCGACGACGCCAGCGTCCCCCGCGACTCGGTCAAGCGCGGCTTCGTCGACGTCGACCTCCCCGTCGAGGCCTCCGAGATCGAGGAGATCGAGCCCACCGCCGGCCGGCTGGAACGACTGCGCGGCAAGCTCTCCCGGTCCCGCTCGACGCTCGGCCAGGGCCTGCTCGGCCTGCTCGGCGCGGGCGACCTCGACGAGGACTCGTGGACCGACGTCGAGGACACCCTGCTCATGGCCGACCTCGGCGCGGCCGTGACCGACCAGGTCGTCACCAACCTGCGCGAGCGCATCGCGACCCGGGGCGTCCGGACCTCCGACGACGCCCGCGCGCTGCTGCGGGAGGTGCTGGTCGAGGCGCTGCACCCGGACATGGACCGGTCCGTGCACGCCCTCCCGCACTCCGGCAAGCCCGCCGTCGTGCTCGTGGTCGGCGTGAACGGCGTCGGCAAGACCACCACCACCGGCAAGCTGGCCCGCGTCCTGGTCGCCGACGGCCGGTCCGTGCTGCTGGGCGCGGCGGACACCTTCCGCGCCGCCGCCGCCGACCAGTTGGAGACCTGGGGCTCGCGGGTCGGCGCGCAGACCGTGCGCGGCGCCGAGGGCGCGGACCCGGCGTCGGTCGCGTTCGAAGCGGTCAAGCAGGGCGTGGCGGCGGGCGTGGACACCGTCCTGGTCGACACCGCCGGCCGCCTGCACACCAAGACCGGCCTGATGGACGAGCTGGGCAAGGTCAAGCGCGTGGTGGAGAAGCAGGCCGAGGTGGACGAGGTGCTGCTGGTGCTCGACGCCACCACCGGTCAGAACGGGCTCACCCAGGCCCGGGTGTTCGCCGAGGTGGTCGACGTGACCGGCATCGTGCTGACCAAGCTCGACGGCACCGCCAAGGGCGGCATCGTCTTCCAGGTGCAGCGCGAACTGGGCGTGCCGGTCAAGCTCGTCGGGCTCGGCGAGGGCGCCGACCACCTGGCGCCCTTCGAGCCGGCCGCGTTCGTCGACGCCCTGCTGGGCTGAGCGTCACGGGCAGTGGTGCCAGCACTCCTTGACCTCCCGGCGCTCCGGGAAGACGTGGTAGTGCAACGGCTCCATCGCGGACCGCACCACGTACGGCCCGGCGGGTTCCTGCGGCTGTGGCACGACGTACCGCAGCCGCCCGGTCTCCGGCGTCCGCCAGTCGTCCCGGTTGGTCGCCCGGACGCGCGCGCCGGGGTAGGTCCGGCGGTACCGCGCGATCAGGTCTACCAGCCACTGCACCCGGTCCGCGGGCTGGTCCGCCGGCACCGGCTCCAGCCGGGACCCGTCGGACCAGCGGCCCACCACCTGGCGGTCGTCCCAGTGCAGGGTCAGCGTGCGTCCCTCGTAAGTCACGCGGGAGATCATCACCGCTGACGTCCCGCCGGGCACGACGGGGTAGCTCGATCGTGTGGTCAGTCGCGCAGCTTGGCCAGCAGCGGCCCGAGCTCCCGGTCGCCGGTGACGTGCCCGAACGCGTCGCTCAACGCCGCCTCGTACACCGGGAGGGCTTCCGCCAGCACTTCACGCCCGAGCGGCGTGATCCCCGTGTAGACCCGCCGCCGGTCCCGCTCGCAGTGCCGGCGCTCGGTCAGGCCCGTCCGTTCCAGGCGCAGGACGAGCCGGCTGACCGAACTCTGGTTGAGCTGCGTGACGTCCTCCAGTTCCTGCATGTGCAGCTCGCCCAACTCGGAGTTGGCGAGCGCGACGAGCGCGAGGAACTCGGAGAACCCGATGTCGGCGCGCCGCTGCAGGACCTTCTGCATGGCGCCGCCGACCCGGGCGTGCAGCGCGGACAGCCGGGCCCAGAGCTGTCCGTCGCTGGAGAGGGCCACCGTGCGTCCAGTGCTGTCCGTCATGGCGGCCTCCCAGTTCTATGGTCGTACATACATATGTTAGCGCGCCGGTGCTGTGCGCGAGGTGAGCTTGAGCCCCACCACGCCGCCGATGATCAGGACGAAGCAGGCGACCTTCAGCGGCGACAGCGACTCGTGGAACACGATGGTCCCGAAGACGACCGTGCCGACCGACCCGATCCCGGTCCAGACGGTGTAACCGACGCCGACGTCGAGCGTCTTCACGGCGAGGCTGAGGAAGAAGATCCCGCCCGCCGCCGCGAGCACGGTCGTGATCGACCAGCCGAGGTGCGTGAAGCCTTCGGACCCGTTGGTCCCGAGGGCGAACACCACCTCGAAGACGGCCGCGATCAGCACGTAGGTCCAGGCACGCTTGTGGTTGTCCATCGAAGTCCTCCAGTGGTGTGGGGGTTCAGGCGCCGGCCGCGACGCGGAGGCCGATGACGCCGAGGATGATCACGCCGAAGCACAGGGCGCGAGCGAGGTTGAGGCGCTCCTTGAACAGGAAGACGCCGAACACGACCGTGCCGATGGACCCGATGCCGGTCCAGATCGTGTAGCCGACCCCGACGTCGAGCGTTCGCAGGGCGAGGCTGAGGAAGAAGATCCCGCCGGCTGCGGCGATGAGCGTCACCACGGACGGCAGCGGGCGGGTGAACCCCTTCGACGCTCGTGTGCCCAGGGCGAAGACGATCTCGAAGACGGTGGCGATGGCGAGGTGGAGCCAGTGCATGGGGCGACCTTCCGTGACAGGTGCATGTGCATTAACTGTATGCACATGAATATAAGTCGGTCAACGGAGATCCACACCACCTCCCGCCACCCCTCAACTCCAACGATCCAGCCTGCCGCCCCTGCCCCTGCCCCTGCCCTGCCCCCGCCTCCCCCGCCTCCCGCGCCCCTCGCGCCCGCGGCCCCGCGCCCGCGCCTCGCGCCCGCGCCGCCACCCACGCTGCCGCGCCCCCGCCTCCGCCCTCGCTCCCGCCGGCGCCGCCCCGCGCCGCCCGCAGGGCGAGGCATGCCATGCCGGGGGGTGGGGGTTGGCGAGGGGTGGGCGGCGCACACGGGGATGGGACACCCAGGGCGGGCGCGGCGCGGCGCGGCGGGCGGCGCAGGGCGGGCGGCGCCTGTGGGGGCGAGGCGCGCGGGGGTGAGGTGAGGTGGGCGGCGCAGGGCGGGCGGCGTGCTGGGGGCGAGGCAGTCGGGCGGCGCGGGGTGGGGCGGCGCGGGGTGGGGCGGCGCGGGGCAGGCGACGCCCCCTGGGGTCGGCACGGCGGCGTGGCGGGCGGCGGAGGCGGGCGGCGCATCCAGGGGGCGGGCGCGGAGCGGGGCGGGCGGTGGGCGGTGTTGTGTGCGCCTGGGTAGTTGACCGGTCGTCTACTTCGACCGCGCCGGCTGTCGGGTCGTCCGGCCGTCTGTCGGTCAGGCCAGGGCCGACTGGGCGGACAGGCGCTTCGCGATCTCCAGGACCTCGGGCAGGATCCGCTCGACCGCCTCCTTGGTCAGCCGCCCCTCCGGCCCGGACACCGACACCGCCGCCAACGTCGGTGCACCCACCAGCGGCACGGCGATGCACCGCACACCCAGCTCCTGCTCGCTCTCGTCGAGCGCGTACCCCTGCTCCGCGATCCGGTCCAGCGAAGCCAGCAACTCCTCGGCGTCCGTGATCGTGTTCGGCGTGTAGGCCGGCAACCCGGTCCGCTCCAGCAGCGCCCGCACCTCGTCCCGCGGCAGCTGCGACAAGATCGCCTTCCCCACCCCGGTCCCGTGCGGCAGCAACCTCCGCCCGACCTCGGTGAACATGCGCATCGAGTGCCGCGACGGCACCTGTGCCACGTACACGACCTCGTCCCCGTCGAGCACGGCCAGGTTCGCCGTCTCCTCCACCTGGTCCACCAACGCCGCCAGGAACGGCCGCGCCCACGTGCCGAACTGCCGGGACGCGCTCTCGCCCAGCCGGATCAGGCGGGACCCCAGCGTGTACCGGCGGTTGCTGTTCTGCCGCACGTACCCCAGCGTGACCAGGGTCCGGATCAACCGGTGGATGGTCGGCAGCGGCAGGCCGGACGTCGTCGCCAGCTCCGACAGGCTCGCCTCGCCGCCCGCGTCGGCGAGCCGTTCGAGCAGGTCGAAGGCACGCTGTAGGGACTGGACCCCGCCCGAGGACTCCCGTGCCATCCTGACCAACCCCTCCGTTGCCGTTCCGCGATGCGATAACTATAGTCCGCGAAGTAGAAACCAGCGCCAGGAAGGTGGAACCCCATGTCCGGTATCCGCGTGCTCGGTGGGGAAGTCGAGCGCGGCGAGCAGATCCTCACGCCGGACGCGCTGGAGTTCGTCGCGGGGCTGCACCGGGCCTTCGCCGCCACCCGGGACGACCTGATCGCCCGCCGTGCCGAGCGCCGGCCGTTGGGGTTCCTCGACGAGACCAAGCACATTCGGGACGCCGACTGGCGGGTCGCCGAGGCACCCGAGCCGTTGCGCGACCGCCGGGTCGAGATCACCGGGCCGACCGAGCGCAAGATGACCGTCAACGCGCTCAACTCCGGCGCCAAGGTCTGGCTCGCCGACCTGGAAGACGCCAACACCCCGCACTGGCACAACGTCGTCTCCGGCCAGGTCAACCTCTACGACGCCGCCCGCGGCACCATCGACTTCCAGTCGCCGGAAGGCAAGTACTACTCGCTCAAGGACGGCGACCACCCCACCATCGTCGTCCGCCCGCGCGGCTGGCACCTGCCCGAGCGGCACATCGAGGTCGACGGTAGGCCGGCGGTCGGCGCGCTGGTCGACTTCGGGCTGCACTTCTTCCACAACGCCGCCCTCGGCCGGCCGTACTACTACCTGCCGAAGATGGAGAGCCACCTCGAAGCCCGCCTGTGGAACGACGTCTTCACCGCCGCGCAGGCCGAACTGGGCATCCCGCACGGCACCGTCCGCGCCACCGTGCTGATCGAGACGATCCCCGCCGCGTTCCAGATGGAAGAGATCCTCTACGAACTGCGCGACCACGCGTCCGGTCTCAACGCGGGCCGTTGGGACTACCTGTTCAGCATCATCAAGTACTTCCGCGACGCCGGTGCGGACTTCGTGCTGCCCGACCGCAACAGCATCACCATGACCGCCCCCTTCATGCGCGCCTACACCGAACTGCTCGTCCGCACGTGCCACAAGCGCGGCGCGTTCGCGATCGGTGGCATGGCGGCGTTCATCCCGAACCGCCGCGACCCCGAGGTGACCGAGCAGGCCCTGGCGAAGGTCCGCGACGACAAGACCCGCGAGTCGAACGACGGGTTCGACGGCAGCTGGGTCGCCCACCCGGACCTGGTCCCGGTGTGCCGGGAGATCTTCGACGCGAAGTTGGGGGACAAGCCCAACCAGCTCGACAACACCCGCCCCGAAGTGTCGGTGACGGCCGAGCAACTGCTCGACTTCAAGTCCGCCGGCGGCCACGCCACCCGCGCCGGACTGGAGAGCGCCGTGGACGTCGGCGTCCGCTACCTGCTCTCGTGGCTGGCCGGCAACGGCGCGGCGGCGATCCACAACCTCATGGAGGACGCGGCCACCGCCGAGATCTCGCGGTCCCAGCTGTGGCAGTGGGTGCACAACGGGGTCGTGCTGGACGACGGCACGCCCGTCACCGCCGAGCTCGTGCGCGCGGTGCTGGCGGACACCAAGGCCAAGCTCGACGGCGAACACCTGGACCTCGCGGTGGAGCTGTTCGAGCAGGTGGCGCTGGCCGACGACTTCGTGGACTTCCTGACGCTGCCCGCGTACGAGCGGATCTGACGTGCCGCGGACTTCCCTGGACCCGGCGGCGGTCGCGGCGCTCACCGCGCGGCTGCCCGCCGTGGACCTCCGGTCGCCCTCGGGCCGCCAACCGGTCCACACGTGCTACGTGCCGGCGGACAAGGTCACCGACTCGACCGTCGCCGACTGGGGCGCGCAAGCGCTTGCGGCGTTGGGATCCCGCTCGCCGAGTGCCTTCGCCGCCCTCCTGGGCGTTCCCGAAGACCTCCACGAGCGCGTCCGCGCCAAGCTCGCCGCCGAGCCCGTGGAAGACCTCCGCATCGACTTCGAGGACGGCTACGGCACCCGCCCCACCGAGGACGACGACGCCGAGCGCACCGCCCTCCTGGTCCGCCGGTGGGTGGCCGAAGGACGCGCCCCGACCCGGTTCGGCCTGCGCATGAAGTCCTTCGACACCAAGGCCCTCGCCGACCGGGGTCTCCGCACGCTCGACATCTTCCTGACGGCGCTGGGCGACGTGCCGCCCGGCTTCGTGATCACGTTCCCCAAGGTGACGTCGGTGGCCCAGGTCGAGGTCTTCACGGACGTCCTGGACCTGTTCGACCACGACCTCCGCTTCGAGATCCAGGTGGAGACCACGCAGTCCATCGTGGACGGCAGTGGCCGCTTGGCCGTCCCGCAGTTCCTGTCGGCGGGCCGAGGCCGCGTCACCGCCCTGCACTTCGGCACCTACGACTACACCGCGAGCTGCGGCCTGGGCGCGGCACACCAACACCTGGCGCACGGGGCGTGCGATTTCGCGCGCAACGTCATGCAGGTGTCCGCGGCAGGCCACGGCGTGGAACTGTCCGACGGCTCCACCAACATCCTCCCCGTGGACGACAACGTCGACCACGGCTGGCAAACCCACTACAGCCTGGTCCGCAGGTCGTTGGCGCACGGCTTCTACCAGGGCTGGGACCTGCACCCGAACCAGTTGGTCACCCGTTACGCCGCCGTCTACGCGTACTACCGCGAGACGCTGGCCGCCGACGCCCGACGACTGAAGGCATATGTCGACAAAGCCGGTGGCGCCGTCCTGGACGAACCCGCCACGGCCCAGGCCCTGTCCACGTCGTTCCTCAGAGCCCTGGACTGCGGCGCCGTGACCGCCGAGGAACTCCACACCCTGACCGGCCTCACCCTCCCGGCCCTGACCGCCCTGGCCCGCCGCGCCACGACCTGACGACTACTCCGGCGGCGGCCACCCGATCTCGCCCTCGTGCATCCGCCGGGCGAACTCCAGCGCCTCCTCGACCGACTTCGCGTACCGCTCCGCGCGATCGCTGCGGAAGTCCCGATCAGCGCGCACGTCGACATCCTCGTCACTCAGCGACTCCGTCGAGAGGTGGCTGAGGAACGCGACCAACTCGGGTCGCGTGCCGTCCGCGGCGACCAGTTCTTCCCGAACCGCGCTGGGGAACCCGGCGGAGTACCGGGCACCGTGGTACTCGTCCACGACGCCGAGGTAGAGCGCGTCCAGTGCTGGGAAGGACGCCGGGTCCACCACCTCGGCGGGCAGCGGCACGCTGTACTTGCGCCTCCCCGCGTTCCAGCAGTCCTGCTCCAGGTCCAGCTCCAGCAGCCGCCGCGCCGCGCCCGACCGGGCCAGGTCGACCAACCCGTCGTCCCCGATCACGTGGTCGTGCAGGTCCAGCTCCCACAACTGCGGCAGCACCGCCCACCGCGCCAGCGCTCGCGCCCCACGCGTCCCGACCGTGTTGTACGCCAACGAAACACTGCGCAGCCGGGGGGCCGACGCCACCGCCGTGAGCGCTTCGACGTCGTCGTCCCCGAGCCCGCAGTCGGCCAGGAGGAGGGTCCGCACGCGCAGCGGGACGTCCGCCGGCCAGCTCCCCATCGGGTTGT
The DNA here is from genome assembly GCF_003634995.1 of Saccharothrix variisporea. Taxonomy (GTDB): domain Bacteria; phylum Actinomycetota; class Actinomycetes; order Mycobacteriales; family Pseudonocardiaceae; genus Actinosynnema; species Actinosynnema variisporeum. Next base: position 6,836,099 of record NZ_RBXR01000001.1, read on the forward strand.
GCGAGACGTCGAGCGCGCCGAGGTCCCGCAGCCTTTTGGACCGCAGCAGCGCCCCCAGCCCGTCCGCTCCCAGCGCGGTGGCCACCAACCGCAGGGACTTCAGCCCCACCGCGTTGTCCGAGGCCGCCCACGCCGTGGCGCCACCGTCCCCGATCACCTGGAAGTCCGACCGCGAGTAGTACGGCGACCCGCCGCCCGTCCCGCTCAGGTCGAGGTGCGCCAACGCGGGCAGCCGCACCTGCGAGGCCAACCGCCGCGCCCCCGCCTCCCCGATCCGGTTGCGGCTCAGGTCGAGGTGCCGCAGTTTCGGGAACGCCCCACCGAACGCCTCCACGGTTCGGTCGGTGGCGACGAGGTCGACGAGCCGCAACTCCTCGAGGCGATCGGGGTCCACCGCCTCGACCACCCGGACCAGGGTGTCGTCGCCGACCGGCACCAGCTCCAGGGTGAGCGAGGTGAGCCGACCCAGCACCCCACTGCCCACGATCGCCTCGACACCGCGAGCACCCAGGCCTTCCCGCCCCGTCCCCATGGACGTGCCGCGCACTTCGAGCGTCCGCAGGCCCGTCAGGTCGGCGTGCGCGAAGAACACCTCGGCCGCGTCGTCGTCCGCCTCGATGACGTTGCCGAAGAACGGCTGCCACAACGGTTGCCGGCCGTTCTTGCCGCAGCGGAACCCGATCGCGAGGCGGTCGAGCCGGCCCAGCCCGGGGCAGTCGGCCAGCTCACGCGCTTCTTCGGCGCTGCACACCAGGACGTCGGCGGACCGCAGCTCCGGCACGAGTCCGGTCCGCAGCAGGTGCACGAGATCCGGCGCCCGCAACCCCGCGTGCCGCAGCCGCAACGGCCCACCCGCCGGCCGGAACGGCGGTTTCTCGTAGTCCCACAGGTTCTCCGCGAGCGTGACCAGGTCCAGCGACTCCAGTCGCGCCAGCCCGGGGTGCTCGGCCAGCCGAGCCACCACGTCCGTGTTCACGTCCAGGAGCCACCCGGTCCGGACCTCCCGCAGCTCCGGCCAGTGGTCCAGCGTGTCGACCAGCTCCGCCAGCCGCTCGGTCGCGAACCACCCGAGGTCGATCCGGGTCACACCGCGGACTTCGGGCCGGACACGCGGATCCGGCAACGGCAGCTTCTCCAGCGAGAGGTGCCGGTCCACCATCGTCAACGAGCGGACCAGCGACCACGTCGGCTTCGTGTACCCGGCATCCAAGGCGGCGAGCCAGGACCACGGCGCCTCGCGCACCTCGTCGGGCCACGACGCAAGCGCTTCTCCGCACCGCGCCAGGAGTTCCGCGGAACCCCCGACAGCCGCGCACAACGCTCGGAACGCGAGCTTCCCCGGCTCGCCGCCCAGCACTTCCTCGATCACACCGGCAACTTAGTGCGCCGAACCCCCGACACGAGCAGGTTCAACACCACCGCCGCCACCGTGCCCGCGCTGATGCCGGAGTCCATGACGGTCTGCACGACCCCCGGGAACCGGTGGTAGAAGTCCGGCGCGACGATCGGCACCAGCCCCACACCCAGCGAGATCGCCACCGTCAGCACCTTGCCCGACTCCGCCAACCCGTCCGCCGCCAGCGCCTTGATCCCCGACACCGCGACCGACCCGAACAGCACCAGCCCGGCCCCGCCCAGCACCGGCCCCGGCACCAGCGCCACCACCGCCCCCGCCACGGGGAACAGCCCCAGCAGCACCAGGACCACCCCGGCCCCGGCGACGACGTACCGGCTCACCACTCGGGTCAACGCGATGAGCCCGATGTTCTGCGCGAACGCCGTGCACGCGAACCCGCCGAACAGCGCGCTGAACGCGGTCGCCAGCCCGTCCGCCCGCAAGCCGTCGGCGATGGTCCGCTCGGTGGTGGGTCGGCCGACGATCTCGCCCAGTGCCAGCATGTCCGCGGTGCTCTCGGTCATCACCACCACCATGACGATGCACATCGACACGATCGCCGCCGCGTCGAACACGGGTGTGCCGAAGTGCAGCGGTGTGGCGAAGGCGAACACGGGCGCGTCCGAGAACGCCGCCGTGTCGACCATCCCGAGCGGCCAGGCCACGAGCGTGCCCACGACCAAGCCGATGAGCAGGGCGAACCGGTTGCCGATCCCGGTCAGGAACCGGTTGCACGCCAGCACCGCGGCAAGCGTCACCACGGCCACCAGCACCCCGCGCACCGACCCGTAGGACGGTGAAGCCGGGTCGTTCCCGCGGATCCACCGGATCGCGACCGGCAGCAGGCACAACCCGATCAACGTGATGACGGTCCCCGCCACGACCGCCGGGAACAGCCGCGTCAACCGGCCGAAGTACGGCGCCGCCAACGTGGTCAGCACCCCGCCGACCAGCGTGGCCCCGTAGACCACCGGCAACGCCCCGGCCTGCCCGTGCTCCTCCACGATCGCCAGGACCGGCGCCACCACGGCGAAGGACACCCCGTTGATCAACGGCAAGCGCGATCCGACCCGCCGGAAACCCAAGGCCTGCAACAGGGTCGCCACCCCGGCGGTGAACAGGCTGGCGCTGATGAGCAACGCGAGGTCGGTCGGACCGAGCCCGACCGCCGCCCCGATGATGAGCGGCGGCGCGACCACACCGGCGTACATGGCGGCGACGTGCTGGAGGGCACCGGCCGCCAGGGGTAAGGGACGGGGGAGTTGATCGACGGGGTGGCGCACGGCGAGCCTCCTGGCTAGAACGTGGGCAGCGAGTACCAGGCCTGGCCGGGGTCCTCGGCGTCGTCCCGCAGCACGGTCCCCTCGATCAGCCCGTAAGGACGGTCGGCCGCGTAGAAGACCTCGTTGTCGTTCTCCAGCCCGAACGGCGACAGGTCGACCACGAAGTGGTGCTTGTTGGGCATGGACAGCCGTACCTCGGCCACTTCCGACCGCTCCTCCAGCACCGCCTCGCCCATCGCGTACAACGTCTGCTGCAACGACAGCGAGTGCTTGGCCGCGAACGTCCGCAGCAGGATGCTCCGGATCTCCGAGAAGCTCTTCGCCCAGTCGATCCCCGACCCCTGGTACCGCCACCGCGCGGTCACCGACGTCGCCAGGATCCGGTCGGTCACCTCCTTGAGGGTCGTGTACTTGTCCCTCGGGAACCCGTGGAACTCCGACCCGGTGGACTTCAGCACCACCAGGTCCTTCAGACCCGACACCACCCAAGCCTGCGACCCCTCCACGGTCACCGCCGTGGTCCGCTTCTCGTTCGAGCCTTGCACGAACGAGTGGTCGTTCTCCTCGATGCGCTGCCACGAGTGCTCGTCGATGAGCACCCGCGCGCCCGTGATGGCCTCCTGCGAGGACACGAAGTGCCGGGCCAGCCGCAGGGCGAAGTCCTCGATCTCGCCGACCGGGGCCTCCTTGGCGAAGGCGTAGACGGTGTTCTTCTGCGTGTCCGTCGCCAGGACGGCCGCGTTGTCGCCGGTCAGGTGGGTCTCGGCCAGGTCGCCGCGCAGCGAGGTGCTGACCGTCAGGTCCTTGATCGTGTGCACATCGCCGTCGCGGGTCACGGTGACGAGCCGGTTCTCCGCTTTGCCGTACTGGTTGGGGCCCAAGACGATGGCCATCGGTCAGCTCCCTTGCGTGTCGTGGTTCCGGAGCACCTTCCGCAGGCGCAGTGCGGCGATCTTGCGCAGCTCGGCGTTGACCACGCGCAGCTCGGCACGGGGGTCGTTGGCCATGCGCGCGGCCAGGTCGTCCAACATCCGCTCGCCGCTCAACCCGGTGGCGCACACCAGGTAGATGTGGCCGAACCGCTCCTCGTAGGCGGCGTTGGCGGCCTTGAGGCGGTCCGCGAGCGACGAAGCCACGCCGGACTGCTCGGCCGCCGACCACTTCGCCGACACCCCGCCGTGCGACGACTTCTCGCCGATGCGCGGGTGGCCGGCGATGGCGGCGTGCACCTCGTCGTCGCTCAGCTCCGCCGCCGCGTCGGAGGCGGCCAGCAGGTCGTCCTCGGTCGCGTACGGGCGGCCGGCCAGGACGGCGTCCACCCAGCGCGGGACCGCGAGGCATTCGGTCAGCAGCGGGCGGAGCTGTTCGGCCGGTGCGGAGTTGAACCCGTGCAGATCGGTCACCAGGGCTCCCTTTTTCTGTATCGCGGAAACGCATTTCCGCCATGAGGGACGGTACGAGCGGCCTCCGGGCGTGTCAACAGTCTTGCGCCGGTCCGGGAACCGTGCCTACTCTCTCGATGTACGGAAGATAGCTTCCGCATTGTGGAAGGAAGCCGAGATGCGGTACGACGTCAACCTGTCGATCCTGTTCACCGATCTCCCGGTGCTGGAGCGGCCCGCAGCCGCGCGCGAGGCGGGGTTCGACGCGGTCGAGTTCTGGTGGCCCTTCGCCGAGGCCGTGCCCGCGACCAGCGAGGTCGAGGCGTTCGAGGCGGCGGTCCGGGACGCGGGCGTGGCCCTGGTCGGCCTGAACTTCTTCGCCGGCGACATGGCCGCCGGGGACCGGGGGCTCGTGGCGTGGCCCGGCCGCGAGGCCGAGTTCCGCGCGAACGTCGAGATCGCGGCGGGCATCGCGGCCCGGCTCGGCTGCCGCACCTTCAACGCCCTGCACGGCAGCTTCCCCACCACCCCGGCCGCGCTGGAGAACCTCCGCTACGCCGCCGACGTGGCCGCCGAGATCGACGCGACCGTGGTCGTCGAACCCCTCTCGGCCGCGCCGGACTACCCGCTGCGCACGGCCGCCGACGCGCTGGCCGTCCTCGACGCGGCGGGCCGCGACAACCTCGCGCTGCTCGCCGACCTCTACCACCTCGCCGTCAACGGGGACGACCTCGACACCCTCACCGCCCACGTCGACCGCATCGGGCACGTGCAGATCGCCGACGCGCCCGGCCGCGGTGAGCCCGGCACGGGCGACCTGGACCTCGAAGGCGCGCTCGCGAAGCTCGAAGCCGCCGGCTACCAGGGCTTCGTGGGCCTGGAATACAAGGCCACGCGCTTCCGCGACGGCCTCCCCGACTTCGACTGGCTGTTCGGACCTAAGGACATCGCATGAGCAGGATCGGATTCATCGGGCTGGGGATCATGGGCACGCCCATGGCGGCCCACCTGGTCGCCGCCGGCCACGACGTGACGGGCTTCGACCTCAACGCCGACGCACGCGCCAAGCTCACCGAGGCCGGTGGCACGGCCGCGACGGACGTGGCGGGCGCGGCACAAGCAGCCGAGGTCGTCATCACCATGCTGCCCAACCACCCGCAGGTGGAGGACGTCGTCCTGGGCACGGTCCTCGACGTCGTCGCCGAAGGCACCCTCCTGATCGACATGAGCACGATCCGCCCGGAGACCTCCCTGGCGGTCGCCGAAGCCGCGAAGGCCAAGGGCGTGCGGGTCCTCGACGCCCCGGTGTCCGGCGGCGAGGCCGGCGCGAAGCAAGCGACGCTGTCGATCATGGTCGGCGGCGACGAGGCCGACTTCACCGCCGCGCGCCCGATCTTCGACGCCCTCGGCAAGACCGTGGTGCACGTCGGTCCGCACGGCGCGGGCCAGGTGGTGAAGGCGGCCAACCAGCTCATGGTCGGCGGCATCTACGCGCTGGTCGCCGAGGCGATCGTGCTGCTGGAGGCGTCCGGCGTGGACGCCAAGGCCGGTCTGGACGTGCTCGCCGGCGGCCTGGCCGCCAACCGCATCCTCGACCTCAAGCGGGAGACCATGATCGCCCGCGAGTTCCAGCCGGGTTTCCGGATCGACCTGCACCACAAGGACATGGGCATCGCGCTCGCCGCCGCCCGCCAAGTCGACGTCGCACTGCCCGTCACGGGCCTCATCGCCCAGCTCATCGCGTCCGCGCGCGCCCAGGGCTACGGCTCCCTGGACCACTCGGCGCTGCTCAAGGTCATCGAGAACTTCGCAGGGAGGGCCTGATGGCCAAGGTTCCCGTCATGCAGGCGGTCGTCGACGTCCTCAAGTCCGAGGGCATCGACACCGTGTTCGGCTGCCCCGGCGCGGCCATCCTGCCGCTCTACAAGGCCATGGAGGCCGACGGCACGATCGAGCACCTGATCGTCCGCCACGAAGAGGGCGCCACGCACATGGCTGACGGGTGGTCCCGCACCACCGGCAACGTCGGCGTCGCCATCGGCACCTCCGGCCCAGCCGGCACCAACATGATCACCGGCCTCTACACCGCGCAGGCCGACTCCGTGCCGATCCTGTGCATCACCGGCCAGGCGGCCACCTCCAAGCTGCACCAGGAGGCGTTCCAGGCGGTGGACATCGTGGCCATCGCCGCGCCGGTCACCAAGTGGGCGGTGCAGGTCAAGGAGGCCGCGCAGGCGCCGTGGATCTTCCGCGAGGCCTTCCGGATCGCCCGCTCCGGCCGGCCCGGCCCGGTCCTCATCGACCTGCCGATCGACGTGCAGAAGCAGGAGATCGAGTGGGACGCGTCCATCGACGCCCCGCTGCCGGTCGCCAAGCCCGAACCGCACCCGGCCCGCGTCGAACGCGCGCTGGAGATGCTGCTGGCCGCCGAACGCCCGCTGCTGCTGGCCGGCGGCGGCGTGATCCTCGCCGAGGCGGGGGAGGAACTGCGGCAACTCGCCGAGCACCTCCAGGTCCCCGTCCAGGCCACGCTCATGGGCAAGGGCGCGATCGACGAGGACCACCCGCTGTACGCGGGCATGACCGGCATCCAGACCTCCCAGCGCTACGGCAACGCCTCCTTCCTGGAGTCGGACCTGGTGCTCGCGCTGGGCGCGCGGTTCGGCGACCGGCACACCGGCGACCTCGCCACCTACCGGGGTGAGCGCAAGTTCATCCACGTCGACGTCGAGCCGACCCAGATCGGCAAGGTCTTCGGGCCGGACCTGGGTGTCGTGGCGGACGTGAAGCTGTTCCTGCAAGCGCTGCTGAAGCTCGCGCGTGAACGGGCCGCGGCACCCCCGAACGCCTGGACCGAGCGGTGCGCCGAGCTGAAGCGGACCCTGTTGCGCCGCGAGGACTTCGACACCGTCCCGGTCAAGGCACCCCGGGTCTTCAAGGAGATCAACGAGTTCTACGGCCCGGACACGTACTTCGTCACCGCCATCGGGCTCTACCAGATCTGGTCGGGCCAGCACCAGAAGGCGCACAAGCCGCGGCACTACCAGGTGTGCGGCCAGGCCGGTCCGCTCGGCTGGGAGATCCCGGCGGCGATCGGCGTGAAGAAGGCGCTCAAGACCGCCGAGCCGGACGCCGAGGTGGTCGGGATCGTCGGCGACTACTCCTTCCAGTTCCTGGTCGAGGAACTGGCCGTGGGCGCGCAGTACGACGTCCCGTTCGTGCTGATCATGCTCAACAACGAGTACCTGGGCCTGATCCGGATGGCCGAGGACCACGGCGGCTACGACATGAAGTACGAGGTGGACATCCACTACGACACCAACGGCTCGGACAACGTCAAGATCATGGAGGCCTACGGCTGCTCCGGCACCCGGGTCACCGAGCCGGGCCGCATCCGCGAGTCGCTGGAGTGGGCGCGCAAGGAGGCCGAGCGGACCAGCCGGCCGGTGCTCGTGGAGATCATGATCGAACGCGAGGGCAACACCGCCAACGGCACCTCCATCGCGGCGATGCGCGAGTACGAGCCGCTGCCGTGAGTGGTGTGGGGAGCCACGTCGTCGTCGCGCCCGACAAGTTCAAGGGAACGCTGTCCGCCCCGCGGGTCGCCGCCGCTGTCGCGCGCGGCCTGCGGGAGGCGGTCCCGGACGTGGAGGTGCGCTGCCTGCCGGTGGCCGACGGCGGCGACGGCACGGTCGACGCCGCCGTCGCCGCCGGCTTCCTGCGGGTCGGTCGGTGGGTGACCGGCCCGGTGGGCAAGCCGGTGGCGGCGAGCTTCGCCGTGCGCGGGACGACCGCCGTGGTGGAGGTGGCGTCGGCGGCGGGGCTGGCGTTGTTGGACGAGCCGGCGCCGTTGACGGCCACCAGCACGGGGGTCGGTGAGCTGCTGGTCAGCGCTTTGGACTCGGGTGCGCGGCGGATCGTGCTCGGGGTCGGCGGCAGCGCGTGCACCGATGGCGGTCGGGGGATGCTCGAAGCCATCGGCGACCGCTCCTTCGCCGGCGTCGAGGTGGTGCTGGCCAGCGACGTGGACAACCCGCTGCTGGGGCCGTCCGGGGCGGCGGCGGTGTACGGGCCGCAGAAGGGAGCCACGCCCGCCGACGTCGAGGTGTTGGAGGAGCGGTTGGCGCGGTTCGCGGCCGAGGTCGGGCCGGAGTACGTGGACGTGCCGGGCGCGGGTGCGGCCGGTGGGATCGGGTTCGCCGCGCTGGCCGTGCTGGGCGCGGTTCGCCGGCCCGGGATCGAGGTGGTGCTGGAGCTGGTCGGGTTCGCCTCCGCGGTGGAAGGCGCGCGGCTGGTGATCACCGGCGAGGGGTCGCTGGACGCCCAGACCCGGCACGGCAAGGCGCCCGCGGGGGTGGCGAAGGCGGCGGGGTCCGTGCCCACCGTCGCCGTCGCCGGCCGAGCCTCAGTGGACCCCGTCGAGCTGGGCCTGCGGGGTGCGTACCCCCTGCTCGACGTGGAACCCGACCTGACCCGGTGCCTGGCCGCGCCCGAGCCGCTGCTGGAGCGGCTGGCCGGTCGCATCGCCGCCGACTGGCTGGGAGAGTGACCGGCATGGACCTGGTGTTCCGCGCGAGCAGGGTGATCACGCCGCAGGGCGAGCGGGCGGCCGACGTGGGCGTCCGGGACGGCCGGATCGAGGTCGTCACCGGGCCGGACGAGCTGTCCGGCGACCGGGTGGTGGAGCTGGCCGACGACGAGGTGCTGCTCCCCGGCCTGGTGGACACGCACGTCCACGTCAACGACCCCGGGCGCAGCGAGTGGGAGGGGTTCCCGACCGCGACCCGCGCGGCGGCGGCCGGTGGCGTGACGACCATCGTGGACATGCCGCTCAACAGCCTGCCGCCGACCACGTCGGTGGACGCGCTGGAGGTCAAGCGCAAGGCCGCCGACGGGAACGTGCACGTGGACGTGGGTTTCTGGGGCGGGATCATCCCCGGCAACCGCGCCGACCTGCGGCCGTTGCACGACGCCGGCGTGTTCGGGTTCAAGTGCTTCCTGATCCACTCCGGCGTGGACGAGTTCCCGCACGTCGAGCACGACGAGCTGCGGGCGGCGCTGACCGAGCTGCGGACCGCGGACGCGCTGACCATCGTGCACGCCGAGGACCCGCACCACGTGACCGAGTCCGGTCCCGGCTACCGCGACTTCCTGGCGTCCCGGCCGCACCACGCCGAGGGGCAGGCGATCAGCGGCCTGATCGGGCTGGCGCGGGAGACCGACGCCCGCGTGCACGTGCTGCACCTGTCCAGCGGGGAGGCTCTTCCGGCCTTGCGCGAGGCGCGCGCCGCCGGCCTGCGGGTCACGGCGGAGACGTGCCCGCACTACCTGACCTTCATCGCGGAGGAGATCGGCGACCGGGCCACGCACTTCAAGTGCTGCCCGCCGATCCGGGACGCGGCCAACCGCGAGCTGCTGTGGCGCGGTCTCGCGGACGGGCTGGTCGACCTGGTCGTCAGCGACCACTCGCCGTGCACGCCGGAGCTGAAGGAAGGCGACTTCGCCACCGCGTGGGGCGGGATCGCGAGCCTGCAACTGGGGCTGCCTGCCGTGTGGACGCAGGCGCGGCAGCGCGGGCACGCCCTGACCGACGTGGTGCGGTGGATGGCTTCCGCGCCGGCCGCGCTGGTCGGCCTGACCCGCAAGGGCGCGATCGAACCCGGCCGCGACGCCGACTTCGCCGTGTTCGCGCCCGACGACGCCTTCGTGGTGGACCGGACCCGGCTCCACCACCGCAACCCCGTGACGCCCTACCACGGCCGCCCGCTGGCGGGGGTCGTGCGGCAGACGTGGTTGCGGGGCCACAGGATCACCGGAGACCGGCCCACCGGCCGGCTGCTGAGCAGAGGAGACGCATGACACCCACCTGGACCCGGCTGCCCGACCTGGCTTCCCGCGCGGTCGGCGGGAGCGTGGTGTGGGCCAACGACGAGTTGTTCGCCGAGCGGGAGAACCTGATCACGCCGGCGGAGGCCGAGTACCGGCCGCACACGTTCGGCCACAGGGGTCAGGTCTACGACGGGTGGGAGACCCGGCGGCGCCGGGAGCCGGGGTCGGACAGCGCCGTGGTGCGGTTGGGGCTGCCCGGCGTGGTGCGCGGGGTCGTGGTGGACACGGCGTGGTTCAAGGGCAACTACCCGCCGTTCGCGAGCGTCGAGGGCACGCACGCCCTCGGCTACCCGAGCCCGGAGGAGCTGACCGACTGGGAGCCGCTGGTGCCGAAGTCGCCGTTGGGCGGGGACCAGAAGCACTACTTCGACGTCGACGTCGAACGCCGGTACACCCACGTCCGGCTGACCATGTACCCGGACGGCGGCATCGCCCGGCTGCGGGTCCACGGCTCGCCGGTGCCGGACCCGGACCTGCTGGTCCCGGGCGCGCTCGACCTGGCGGCCCTGGAGAACGGGGCCGCGATCGCCGGGTGCAGCAACGACTTCTTCGGCAAGCCCGCCAACCTGATCGCGCCCGGCCAGGCCGGGTCGATGGGCGAGGGCTGGGAGACCGCCCGCCGCCGCGACGACGGCAACGACTGGGTGGAGGTCACCCTGGCCGCGCCCGGCGTGGTGACCCTGGCGGAACTGGACACCACCCACTTCAAGGGCAACGCGCCGGGCTGGGCCTCGATCCGGGGCCGGGACGCCCGCAAGGACCCGGACGACTGGTTCGAGCTCCTCCCGCGCACCCGGCTGCAACCCGACACCCGGCACCGCTTCCGCGTCGAGGGTCCCGAGGCCACGCACGCCCGCCTGGACATCTACCCGGACGGCGGCATGGCCCGGATGCGGCTGTTCGGCTCGCTCACCGACGCCGGCCTCGACCAGCTCACCGCCCGGTACGCCGACCTCACCCGGTAGTCACCGGTCACCCGGTCGTTGTCAGCCTTCGGACTGACGGCGTGTGCGACTTCGGTCGGTTGTGCGCTGCTTCACACCCCTGGAAGCCTGCGATCACCCTGAAGGGTGACAGGAACTAGGGAGGAACCTGTGCGACCGATCTTCCGCGCGTTGGGCGGTGTCGGCGCGGCCGTCGCGCTGCTCGCCGGCACCGCGTCGGTCGCGTCCGCGGACCCCGCGGACGCGACCCCGCCCGACGCCGACGTCCAGGCGCTCGCCGCGCCCATCGACTGGAAACCCTGTCCGGAGCTGGCCGAGGTCGAGTGCGGCACGCTGAAGCTGCCGATCGACTGGGCGAAGCCGCACGGCGAGAAGTTCGACCTCGCCGTGGCCCGGCGCAAGGCCCTCGACCCGGCCAAGCGGATCGGCATCCTGGTGATCAACCCGGGCGGTCCCGGCGGGTCGGGCGTGAACTTCGCCCTGGGGGCCAACCGGTACTTCAGCAAGGACGTCCAGGACCGCTTCGACATCGTCGGCTTCGACCCGCGCGGGGTCGCGCGCAGCCAGCCGGTGAAGTGCTCGGTGGAGATCCTGGAGAAGCAGCCGTCGGTGTACCCGGCCAACCAGGCGGAGTTCGACGCCTTGGCCCAGTACAACCGCGACCTGGCCGCGGACTGCCGCAAGAACTCGGGCCCGATCTACGACCACGCCGACACGATCGCGGTCACCGACGACATCGACGCGCTGCGCCGGTCGCTCGGTGAGCGCAAGATCAACTACTACGGCGTGTCGTACGGGACGTTGATCGGCCAGCAGTACGCCGAGCGCTACGGCCGCAACATCCGCGCGATGGTCATCGACTCGAACATGGACCACAGCCTGGGGACCTGGCGGTTCAACGAGACCGAGGCCGTGACGGCGGAGGACTCGTTCACCGAGTTCGTGAAGTGGTGCGAGCGGACCCCTTCGTGCGCCCTGCACGGCCGTGACGTGGCCCGCTTCTGGGACGACCTGCTGGCCCGCGCCGACCGCGGCGAGATCACCGACCCCGACGACCCGAACTTCAAGATCCCGGCGGACCTGATCATCAGCAACGCCTTCGGCGCCTTCTACGGCCCCGACTGGGCCCCGCTGGCGCAGTGGCTGCTGGCCCTGTCCGGCGGCACTTCCACGTCCGCTTTCGCCGCCGAACCGCAGACCGTGAACAACCCGTTCCCGGCGGTCTTCTGCCAGGACTGGGCGATGCGCGTGAAGAACCACCGCGAGCTGTCGGCGCTGGTGGCACGCGCGAACCAGTTGGCACCGCACATGCGCGGCTCGTCCCTGGGCCACTTCGCGATGGCCGGCTGCATCGGCCTGCCGGAGAAGGTGAACAACCCCCAGCACCGCCTGCGCATCAAGGACGCGCCGAAGATCCTCATGCTCAACGCCCTGCACGACCCGGCGACGGGCTACGAGTGGGCCGTCAACGCCCACCGGCAGAGCCTGGGCACCACGGTCCTGCTCACCTACGAGGGCTGGGGCCACGGCGTCTACGACCGCAGTGCGTGCACCGTGGGCGCGACCGACAAGTACCTGATCGAGCAGAGGGCGCCACGCGACGGCACCCACTGCGCCGCCGTCGAGCCGCAGCCTTCGCTGACGACGGCCGACGCCGGCACGAGCAAGCAGCCGGCCGGTCCGAAGCCGGGCCTGCCCGGCTGGCAGAGCTGATCCGCCGCTCGACACGGGCCGTCCTCCAGGGGGAGGGCGGCCCGTTCGCTGCCCGCGGTGCCGGTTGTCAGCGGTAGACCGCGCGAACCTCCGTCCGCTCAAGCGGTCCCGTCGGCTCGGTCGAGGTCAAAGCCGTCCCGTCGTCCTGCAAGGCCCACAGGTACTTCCGCGCCGAGCCGGGCCCGCACACCATCTGGAGGTCGTGGCCCCCCAGTTCCGGACGAGGCCCGCGGACAGCGGTGCAGACGTCGCCCGAGGCCAGTTCGACCCGCCACGGTCGGACCTCGCCCACGACCGCCGTCCGTTCCGGCAGCGGGGCGTCGAGCCCGACCACCACGACTTCCCCGGCGTGGACGCAGGCCACCACCGGCTTCGACGGGTGGGCCAGGCAGATGTCGTGGATCGTGTCGACGACGAAGCACCGGTACGCGTCCGGCCTGCCGATGGCGTAGGACTCCGACGCACACTCCCCGGTGGCCCTCGGCACGGCCTCGACGGTCCGCCACGGGTCGTAGACCTGCGGTTGTCCTGGTTCCGGCACCGGGACGGGCGCGCTGGTCGCCGGCGGACGCCTCGACGGGCCGACCCCGGCCCACACCGCGTCCCGCTCGGCCTCCCGGCCGAACGCCAGCGCGCGGTCCCCGCTCGTCGCGAGCGCGTCGATCGACCGCGCCCCGGCGACGCCGCCCGCGCGTGTCGGGATCCGCTGCCACGACGAGCCGTCCGCCGACGTCCAGGCCACCCCGACCGACCGGACCGGGTCGTAGGCGGTGCCGCCGGCGAGGAAACCGTCCCGCCAGTTCAGCACGGTGTGCACCGCCCGCCGGCGCGCCGGCACGACGCCGGGTTCGGGCAGCGTCCCCGGGTCCACCCGTGCCGGTCGCCACCGGCCGTCCCGCAGGTACCACGCCGTGGTCACCGCTTCGCCCTCGTCGGGCCGGGTGAACACGACAGCGGTCGACCTCGAACCGGCGACCAGCCGGATCCGCCCCTCCCCGAAACCGAGGTCGGTCCACCGCGCGCCGTCCGGCGAGGCGAGCAGCACCCGGCCGACGCCCACGAGGAAGCCGACGGGTGTCGCGGCCACCACGACCGGACCCTCCGCCCACCGGGCCTGGTCGACGACCCGCGCGGTGCCCCACGTGGTGCCGTCGCGCGAGTGCCACTGGAACAGGCCCGGGGTGTCGGCGTTCACGGCGACCACCAGCACGCCGCGCGGTCCTGCCGCCAGGCCGAACGACGGCCGCACGCCGTCCGTCGAACCGGTGCCCAGACCGAACGGCTGCCAGGCCACGCCATCGGTGGTGCGCCACACCACGACGTCGTGCGCGGTGGAGCCGAGGACGTACCCGGCGTCGCCGTACCCGGCCACTCCCCACACCTCCGTCAGGCCGGGCGGGGTCGACGGGCGCCACTCGACGCCGTCTGGCGAGGTGAAGACCACCGGGTGGTCGAGCGGGTACGGCCGCGCCCACACGACGCCCGTGTCCCAGCCCGTCACGTGGTCGTGGGTCGTCGGTCCTTCGGCGAGCGTGCCGACCTTGCTCCAGCTCCCCGGCACCGGCGGTGCCTCGACCGGCCCGGTCCCCGACGCCCCGGCGGGCAACACCGCGGCCAGTGCCAAGCCGAGTGCGAGCAGCCGGCTCAGCACGGCCCGCGGGCCGTCTTGTCGCGGTTCACGCACATCATCCGCGTCACCGCGGACAACGCCGTCGTCCGGAAGGGGCGGTCACCGTCGCCCACCACGAGCTCCCCGGTGTCCGCGCCCGAGGACCACCGGATCACCAAGCGCCACTCGACGTACCCCTCGGTGATCCCGGGCGTGATGACGAACTGCTCGGGTTCGACGTCGTTGACGCGGAACGGGAAGGTCGCCGACCCCGGCTGCGCCACCAGCACCGGTTGCGGCCGGTCGAGGTCGACCGCGAAGTAGCGGGGGTCGACGGCGCCGTCACAACCGGACGTCAGGAACATGCCCGGGGTGGCACCGCTCCGGCGTTCGACGCGAACGGTCGCGTCGTGCAGGACGACCGACCGGTTGGCCAAGCCCTGGAGCGTCAGGGTCAACTCGCCCCCGGGACCGAGCACCGAGTCGGCGTGTTCCCGGTCGAACGGGACCACCTGCTCGCCGTTGTCGGGGACCACCGAGCCGGAGTGGCAATCGAGCTTCGTGGTGTACGTGGCGACGGCCGCCAACGGGACCTCGCCGCTCGCCGGGCCGTCGTCGGTGGCGATCCACACGACCGCCGCCACGAGCAGCACCGCGACGACCGCCAAGGCGATCACGCCACGCCGGTCGTGGACCGTGCCGACCTCCACCCGGTCGACGGACCCGGCCTGCACCACGGTGTCCGCGCGACCACTGACTTCGTTTCGGGATTCGATGGACCCGATGCTCGTGATCTCCCGCCGGGCCGTCTACGCACAATTGCGGTCGCCGACGGTCGTCGCCCGTCTGCCCGCACCGTCCGTCACCGCGCCCCGGTCCGGACCCCGCGCCGGCCACCCGAAGAGTGACCGCGTCCTCCACCGTCCGTCACCGCGCACACCCGCCGCCCCCGAGCTGGTTGCCGCCGAAAACTCTTCCTTCAAGCGTGTGAAACGTGCCCGTAACACCAGCCCCCGGACAGTTCACCCGCGCGAAACCTGACACGTGACCGCGCGAAACAGGACCTACCGATGCTCCTCCGCAACCGACGTGCAGTGGAGGTCGACGTGGATACAGGGGACACCGCCTGGTTGCTCACCAGCTCCGCACTGGTGCTGCTGATGACCCCCGGACTTGCCTTCTTCTACGGGGGCATGGTCCGGTCCAAGAGTGTGCTCAACATGATGATGATGAGCCTGGGCGCGATCGGCGTGGTCGGTGTGCTCTGGGTGTTGGTCGGCTATTCCACCGCGTTCGGCACCGACGTCGGCGCCGGCCTGCTGGGCAAGCCGTTCGAGTTCTTCGGCCTGGACGGGCTGCTGGGCAAGGAGTCGCTGTTCGGGACCATCCCGACCACGGTCTTCGTCGCCTTCCAGGCCATGTTCGCGATCATCACCGTCGCCCTGATCTCGGGCGCGATCGCGGACCGCGCCCGGTTCGGCCCGTGGCTGCTGTTCGCGGGCCTGTGGTCGATCGTCGTGTACTTCCCGGTCGCGCACTGGGTGTTCGACTTCGACGGCAAGGACGCCGACGGCAACGTGATCGACCCCGGCGGCTGGATCGCCAACAAGCTCCTCGCGATCGACTTCGCGGGCGGCACGGCCGTCCACATCAACGCCGGTGCGGCCGGTCTGGCGCTGGCGATCGTGCTGGGCAAGCGCGTCGGCTGGCCCAAGGACCGCATGAAGCCGCACAGCCTGCCGCTGGTCGTGCTGGGCGCGGGTCTGCTGTGGTTCGGCTGGTTCGGGTTCAACGCCGGGTCCGCGGTCGCCGCGAACACCACCGCGGGCGTCACCTTCGTCAACACCCTGGTCGCCACGTCCGCCGCGATGCTGGCCTGGCTCGTGGTCGAGCGCGTCCGCGACGGCAACGCCACCACGCTGGGCGCGGCCTCGGGCATCGTCGCCGGTCTGGTCGCGATCACCCCGGCCTGTTCCAGCGTCACCCCGCTGGGCGCGATCGGCGTCGGCGCGATCACCGGTGCGCTGTGCGCCCTGGCGGTCAGCCTGAAGTACCGCTTCGGCTTCGACGACTCGCTCGACGTGGTCGGCGTGCACCTGGTGGGCGGCCTGTCCGGCACCATCCTGATCGGCTTCTTCGCCAGCTCCGCGGCCCCGGCGGGCGTCAACGGCCTCTTCTACGGTGGCGGTGTGGACCAGCTGTGGCGGCAGGCGGTGGGCGCGCTGGCGGTGCTCGCGTACTCCTTCGTCCTGAGCCTGGTGCTGGGCTACCTGGTGAAGCTGACCGTCGGGTTCCGCGCCGACCAGGAGTCCGAGGTCGGCGGCATCGACGAGGCCGAGCACGCGGAGACCGCGTACGAGTTCGGCAGCGGCCTCGGTTCCCGTGGCAACTCCAAGCCGAGTGTCGCCGCCGGCGCCACCGCGGTCCTCGAGGGGAGCAACAAGTCATGAAGCTGGTCACCGCCATCATCAAGCCGTTCACGCTGGACGACGTGAAGGCGTCGCTGGAGCAGCTGGGCGTGCTGGGCATGACCGTCAGCGAGGTCCAGGGCTACGGCCGGCAGAAGGGCCACACCGAGGTCTACCGGGGCGCCGAGTACGCCGTGGACTTCGTGCCCAAGCTGCGCGTCGAGGTGCTCATCGACGACGCCGCGGTGGACAAGGTGCTGGACGCGGTGGTCGAGGCCGCCCGCACCGGCAAGATCGGCGACGGGAAGGTCTGGGTGACGCCGGTCGACACGGTCATCCGGGTCCGGACCGGGGAGCGCGGCTCCGACGCGCTGTAGGAACGGGGGACGGCCGTAATGGACAACGCCGAGACGGCCGTCGTCACGGCTGACGACCTGGTGCGAGCGAGGGACCGCCTGCTCGCGCCAGGTCGGCGCCGTCTGACGGGGGAGTCGTTGCGCGAGGCGCTGGTGGACCTGCACGAGTTCTGGCTCACCGCGCACGCCTCGCAAGCGGGTGTCGGTGGACCGGGCAGCGGGCTGGCCCTGGTCGCCGTGGGGGGACTGGGCCGGCGGGAGCTGGTGCCCTACTCCGACCTGGACCTGCTCCTGGTGCACAACGGGCACAAGGGCGTGGACGAGGTCGCCGAGAAGCTCTGGTACCCGTTGTGGAACTCGGGGATCGGGCTGGACCACTCGGTGCGCACGGTCGGGGAGGCGCTCCGCGTCGCCGCCGGCGACCTGCGCACCGCGCTGGGGTTGCTGGACCTCCGGCACATCGCCGGGGACGCCGAGATCAGCGCCCGGCTCGCGGACAGCGCGCGCCAGGCGTGGCGGTCGGGCGTGCGGACCCGGCTGGACGAGATGGCCGAGTCGGCGCAACGGCGGTGGGCGCGCAGCGGCGAGATCGCGCACCGCGTGGAGCCGGACCTCAAGCACGGCCGGGGTGGGCTGCGGGACGTGACGCTGCTGGACGCGCTGTCGGCCGCGCAGCTGACCGACCGGCCGTCGGCCGAGGTGAACGAGGCCCGCAAGCTGCTGCTGGACGTGCGCACCGAGCTGCGCCGGGTGGCCCGCAAGCCCCGGGACGTGCTGCGCGCCCAGGACGGTGACGAGGTCGCCGCCGCGCTGGGCCTGGCGGACCGGTTCGCGCTGGCCCGGTCGATGTCGTCGGCGGCCCGCACGATCGTGTACGCGGTGGACGTGGCCATG
Source organism: Saccharothrix variisporea (assembly GCF_003634995.1). GTDB lineage: Bacteria > Actinomycetota > Actinomycetes > Mycobacteriales > Pseudonocardiaceae > Actinosynnema > Actinosynnema variisporeum. Next base: position 6,853,973 of record NZ_RBXR01000001.1, read on the forward strand.
CGGACCGCCCGCGCGGCCGTGCCGAAACGGGGCTTGGGCGTGTTCGCCCGCTCCCCGCTGCGCCGCCAGCCCGCGCGCCGCCCGCTGGACGAGGGCGTGGTGCTGCACGGCACCGAGGTCGCGTTGGCCCGGGACGCCATCCCGAGCCGCGACCCCGCGCTGCTGCTGCGCGTGGCCACCGCAGCCGCCCGCAGCAAGCACCCGATCGCGGCGGGCACGCTGGCCAAGCTCGCCGACTCCGCGCCGGAGCTGCGCCAGCCGTGGCCGCGCGAGGCCCGCGAGGAGCTGTTGGCCCTGCTGGGCAGCGGCACGGGCCTGATCGACGTGGTCGAGGCCCTGGACCGCACGGGCCTGTGGGGACGCCTGTTCCCCGAGTGGGGCGCGGTCCGCGACCTGCCACCGCGCGACGCCGCGCACGTGTGGACCGTGGACCGGCACCTGGTTCAAGCGACCGCGCACGCCGCACGCCTGGTGACGACGGTGTCGCGCCCGGACCTGCTGCTGCTGGGCGCGCTGCTGCACGACATCGGCAAGGGCCGCCAGCAGGACCACTCCGAGGTGGGCGCGGCCCTGACGACCCAGGTCGCCGAGCGGCTCGGCCTGTGGCCGCAGGACGTCGCCACCCTCACCGCCCTGGTCCGCCACCACCTGCTGCTGCCGCACACCGCGACCCGCCGGGACGTCGAGGACGAGGCCACCGTGCGCCGCGTCGTGGACACCCTCGGCGGCGACCCGGTGCTGCTGGAGCTGCTGTACGCGCTGGCCGAGGCCGACGCGATCGCGACCGGTCCGGGCGTGTGGTCGGACTGGAAGGCGTCGCTGGTCGGCGACCTGGTGGCGCGCTGCCGGGCGGCGATGGCCGGTGACCCGCTGCCCAAGCCGGAGCCGCTGGACCAGCGGCAGCAGGACCTGGCGGCGGCCGTGCTGGAGTCGGGCAAGCCGGACGTGCTGATCGACCCCGGCGACCACGCGGCCACCGTGACCGTGGTCGCGAAGGACCGTCCCGGCCTGCTGTCGCGGGCGGCGGGCGTGCTGGCGTTGAACTCGCTTGAGGTCCACTCGGCGGTCCTGGGCTCGCACAGTGTCGATCCTCTCGGGGTGGCCGCGGTGGACGTGTTCACCGTGTCCCCGCGGTTCGGGTCCCTGCCGGACGTGACGCTGCTGCGCGAGCAGCTGACTCGTGCGGTGGACGGCTCGCTGGCCCTGGCGGACAAGCTGGCCGCCAAGGAACGCGACTACGGCGGCCCGCCGCAGGACCCGCCGCCGCCGAAGGTGCTGTGGTTCGACGACGAGTCCACCGGCTCGGTCGTGCTGGAGCTGCGGGCGGCGGACCGGATCGGGCTGCTGCACCACGTGGCCGACGCGCTGGAGCAGTCCGGTGTGGACGTCGTGTGGGCGCGGGTGTCCACTTTGGGCTCCACGGTCGTGGACTCCTTCGCCATCACCGTGTCCGGCACGCTCGACGCGGCACAGCGCAAGAAGATCGAGAGGGCCGTCCTGGTAGCCGCCCGCTGAGGGAATGCGTAGGTCTACGCACAACCGATCGGGGGTGCTCACGCTGCCCCCGCCCCCTTCGTCCCGGCAGGCTTTGAGCCGTGACGCGGGGGGCCGCCGGGTACCAGGCGGTGAGGAGCGTCACCGGCGAAAGGCCCGGGGGCGGTCCGTTCGAGGGGTACAGACCGCCCCCGGGTCCGCCGGGAACTCGGGGGCGTCCGAAACGTCTCTTTAGTATGGAAGCGATGACCGTCGTCGCCGTGGCGCCACGATCCCTCGTCGTGCTGGCGGGACTCCCGGGCGCGGGCAAGACGACCATGCTCGCCGACGTCGACACCGGGGGCGCGGCGGCCGTTGTGCTGGACTCCGACCAGGTGCGCGGCTACCTGCGGACGGTGCTGCCCGCGTCCCTGCCCTACCGCTTCTACCGCCCGTTGGTGCACCTGGTGCACCGGCTGCGCATCCTGTGGTTCGCCCTCTTCACGTCCGGACTGCTCCTGGTCCACGAACCCTCCACCCGGCCCACCACGCGCGTCGGTCTGGTGGCGGTCGGCTTGGTGAGCGCCCGGCCGCGGCACTTCCTGTGGCTCGACGCGACCGCCGAACAGGCGTTGTCCGGGCAGGTCCGTCGGGGTCGGTTGATCCGCTCGCGGTCCTTCACCCGGCACGTCAGGCGGGCCGCCCGGCTGCGCCGGAGGTTCGCCGAGGGACACGCCCCGCGGGGCTGGCAGGCGATGACCCTGCTGTCCCGGGGTGACCGCCTGAGGCTGGCCGTGGCCTGAGACCGGCTACCCTGGCGGGTGGTCATTGGTCCGACGACGTGCGAGGTCTGACGGCATCGTGTTCAACACCCTTTCCGACCGGCTCACCTCGGTCCTGAACAACCTGCGCGGCAAGGGCCGGCTCTCCGAGGCCGACATCGACGCCACCGCGCGGGAGATCCGGGTGGCGTTGCTGGAGGCCGACGTCGCGCTGCCCGTCGTGCGGACCTTCATCGCCAAGGTCAAGGAGCGCGCCAAGGGCGCGGAGGTCTCCCAGGCGCTCAACCCGGCCCAGCAGGTCGTCAAGATCGTCAACGAGGAACTGATCGCGATCCTCGGCGGCGAGACCCGGCGGCTCAACCTGGCCAAGAACCCGCCCTCGGTGATCATGCTCGCGGGTCTCCAGGGCGCCGGTAAGACGACCCTGGCGGGCAAGCTCGCCAAGTGGCTGCGCGGCCAGGGGCACACGCCGATGCTGGTCGCCTGCGACCTCCAGCGGCCCAACGCGGTGACCCAGCTCCAGGTCGTGGGCGAGCGGGCCGGCGTGCCGGTGTTCGCGCCCGAGCCGGGCAACGGCGTGGGCGACCCGGTGGACGTGGCCCGGCGCGGCATCGAGGAGGCCAAGCGGGCGCAGCACGACATCGTGCTGGTCGACACCGCGGGCCGCCTCGGCGTGGACGAGGAGATGATGCGCCAGGCGATCGACATCCGCGCCGCCGTGCAGCCCGACGAGGTGCTGTTCGTGGTCGACGCGATGATCGGTCAGGACGCGGTGAACACCGCGACCGCGTTCCGCGACGGCGTCGGCTTCACCGGCGTGGTGCTGACCAAGCTCGACGGCGACGCCCGCGGTGGTGCCGCGCTGAGCGTCCGCGAGGTGACCGGCCAGCCGATCCTGTTCGCGTCCAACGGCGAGAAGCTGGAGGACTTCGACGTCTTCCACCCCGACCGGATGGCGTCGCGGATCCTGGGCATGGGCGACATGCTCACCCTCATCGAGCAGGCCGAGCAGGCCTTCGACGCGGAGCAGGCCGAGGCCGCCGCGATGAAGATGGGGTCCGGCCAGCTCACGCTGGAGGACTTCCTGGAGCAGATGCTCACCCTGCGCAAGATGGGCCCGATCGCGAACCTGCTGGGCATGCTGCCCGGCGCGGGCCAGATGAAGGACCAGCTCGCGAACCTGGACGAGAAGCACCTGGACCGCGTGCAGGCGATCATCCGCGGCATGACCCCGGCCGAGCGCGAAGACCCGAAGATCATCAACGCGTCCCGCCGGCTGCGCATCGCCAACGGCTCGGGCGTCCGGGTCAGCGACGTGAACGACCTGGTCAACCGGTTCTTCGAGGCCCGCAAGATGATGTCCCAGATGGCCGGCCGGTTCGGCCTGCCGGGCGCGCGGGGCCCGAAGGGCAAGGGCAAGAAGGGGAAGAAGGGCAAGAAGGGCCGCGGCCCGACGCCGCCGAAGATCCGCGGCGGCTTCCCCGGCATGCTCCCCGGCGGCATGCCGCCCGGGATGCCCCCCGGCATGGGCCAGCTCCCGCCCGGCCTCGACGGCGGCGGCCTCAACGACCTGCCGCCGGGCTTCGACCCGACGAAGTTCAAGTTCCCGAAGTGACCGGCCTGCACCTGCGCGGCGTCGTCCTGCCCGAGGGCGGCGAGCCGCGTGACCTGTGGGTGGTCAACGGCCGCGTGCGCACCCGTCCGGTGCCCGGCGCGAAGACCGTCGTGGACGGCGGCTACCTCGTGCCGGGCCTGGTCGACGCGCACTGCCACGTCGGCCTGGGTCCCGAAGGTGCCGTCGACCTGCCCGAGGCCGTGGACCAGGCCCTGCTGGACCGCTCGGCCGGGACCCTGCTGATCCGCGACTGCGGCTCGCCGCTGGACACCCGCCCGTTGCAGGAGCGCTTGGACCTGCCGCGGATCATCCGCGCGGGCCGGCACATCGCCCGGCCGAAGCGGTACATCAAGTACATCGGCGTCGAGCTGGAGGACGAACGCGACCTGCCCGCCGCCGTGGCCGAGCAGGCGGCCCAGGGCGACGGCTGGGTGAAGCTCATCGGCGACTGGATCGACCGCTCGACCGGCGACCTGGCCCCGCTGTGGTCCGACGACGTGCTGGCGGAGGCGATCAAGGTCGCCCACGAGGCCAAGGCGAGGGTGACGGCGCACGTGTTCGGCGGTGAGGCGCTGCCGGGCCTGCTGGCGGCCGGCATCGACTGCATCGAACACGGCACCGGCCTGGACGACGACACCATCTCCGCGATGGCCTCCTCCGGCACCGCGCTGGTGCCGACGTTGATCAACATCGAGAACTTCCCCGGCATCGCGGACTCGGGCGCGGCGAAGTTCCCGAAGTACGCGGCCCACATGCGCCACCTGTACGAGCGCAACAAGGCCACCATCGCGTCGGCGATCGAGGCCGGCGTGCCGGTGTACGCGGGGACGGACGCGGGCGGCGGCATCCGACACGGCCGGATCGTGGACGAGATCGCGGCACTGCACGCGGTGGGCATGAGCCGTGCGGACGCCTTGGCGTCGGCTTCTTGGGCCGCTCGCGAGTGGCTGGGCTTCCCGTCGTTGACGGAGGGCGCGGCGGCGGACGTGGTGGTCTACGACACCGATCCCCGGACCGACCTCGAAGCCTTGAGGCACCCGAAACTCGTGATGCTGCGCGGCCGCATCCACTGACGTACGGCCGTCAGGGTGATCTTGACACCCGCACAGTGAGCGTTCAGCCGGTGCCGCTACGTTCGGACGAGTGGAGGAACGGCAGGACACCGGGCGGGCGCATTGGGGTTTCCTCGCGCTGTTCGTCGGACTGGGCGGCTACTACCTGTCCTCCCTGGTCTTCACCGCCGTCACGGCCGACCGGTTCGCCGAAGTCGACATCACCGACCCGCCCGTGCTCGGACCCCTGCTCCTCCTGGTCTTCCTCCCCAACGTCCTCCTCGGTCTCGGCCCCGTCGTCGTCTCCCGCCTCCGTGGTCACGGTCCGGAGCGGGACTTCGGGCTCGTCCCCCGTTTGCGTGACATCAAGGTGGGCTTGGCCTGCGGTGGGTTGTCACTGCTCGCGGCCTGGGTACTCGGAGTCGTGCTGCTCCGCATCAACCGCGACACCGGGTCCTCGCTGGAGCAGATCGAGGCGTTGTCCGGTGGTCAGTCCGTCTGGCTGGCGTGCGCGGCGCTGTTCGTCTTCCTCGGTGCACCCCTGACGGAGGAACTCCTCACCAGAGGGGCGCTGTGGAGCGCGCTGGAGCACTACAAAGTCCCCAGGTACGCGATCCTCGGCCTCACCGCGCTGATCTTCGCGTTCCTGCACGAAGAGTCGTGGCGCACCATCAGCCTGTTCGCCCAGGGCCTCGCCATCGGGGCCGCCCGGATGATCACCGGTCGGGTCTCGGCGAGCGTCGTGGCGCACGCGGCCAACAACCTGCTCCCCGCCGTCTACCTGTACGTAGGCGCCTCCTAGCTAGGGTTATCGACTGTGAATCCTCCGGATGAACCCCCGACAGGGCTGATCGAGGGCGTGCGCGCCGTCCACCGCGAGCCGGTGCCCGAACGCACCGGCCAGCGCTGGGGTTTCGGCGCGTTCCTGCTGGTGGAAGCGGTGTTCGTGCTCTCGGCGGTGTTCATCACCGCGATCGCCGGCGTGTCGGGCACGGACATCGGCTCGTCGGTGGCGTTCATCCTGGTCGGCTCGATCGTGCCGACCGTCCTGGCCGCCGCCGTGGCCGTGGTCATCACCCGGGTGCGCGGCAACGGTCCGCTGGTGGACCTGCGGCTGGGGTGGAACTGGGCGGACGTGAAGGTCGGCCTCAAGCTCGGCGCGCTGGGCCTGGTGCTGACGTACCTGGCGGCGCTGGTCTGGTCGCGGGTCGTGGGCGACCAGAACGCCACCTCCGCGATCGGCGAACTGGTGGACGGCGCCGCGCTCCCGCTGGCCGCCGCCATCGCGATGTTCCTCTACGTGTGCTTCGTCGGGCCGATCTGCGAGGAGCTGATCTACCGCGGCCTGCTGTGGGGCGCGATCGAGCGGCAGGGCTGGAGCCAGTGGGCCGCGTTCGTGCTGACCACGCTGATCTTCGCGGCGAGCCACCTGGAGCCGTTGCGCACGTCCCTGCTGATCGTGATCGCCCTGCCGATCGGCATCGCCCGGCTGATCACCCGCCGGCTCACGGCGAGCGTCGTGGCGCACGTGGTCAACAACTTCCTGCCCGGCCTGACGCTGCTGCTGGTCTCCGTCGGGGTGATGCCCACGTGATCGACCTCAACTCTGACCTCGGCGAGGGCTTCGGCATCTGGACCCTCGGCGACGACGCCGCCCTGCTCGACGTCGTGACCAGCGCGAACGTGGCCTGCGGGTTCCACGCGGGCGACCCGTCCACGATGCGCCGGGTGTGCGCGGAGGCCGCCGCGCGCGGGGTCGCCGTGGGCGCGCAGGTGTCGTACCGGGACCTGGCCGGGTTCGGGCGGCGGTTCATCGACGCGGACCCGGGTGAGCTGGCCGACGAGGTGCTGTACCAGATCGGTGCTTTGGAGGCGTGCGCACGCGCGGCCGGCACGCGTGTGTCGTACGTCAAGCCGCACGGCGCCCTCTACAACGCGACCGTGGACCACGACGCCCAGGCTGCCGCCGTGGTCGCCGGTGTGAAGGCGTTCGGCGACCTGCCGGTGCTCGGGCTGCCCGGTTCGCGTCTTCTTCATCACGCCGAGCAAGCGGGACTGCGGCCCGTGCGGGAGGCCTTCGCGGACCGCGCCTACACCGCCGAGGGCACCCTGGTGTCGCGCAAGGCGCCCGGAGCCGTGCTGACCAGCACCGACGCCGTGCTCCAGCAGGTGCTGCGCCTTGCCGAAAAGGGTGAAATCGTCGCCGCAACGGGTGAAGTCGTGGCCGTCGAAGTGGACTCCCTGTGCCTGCACGGGGACACCCCAGGGGCCGTCGAACACGCCCGCGCGGTGCGGAAAGCGTTGACCGGATCGGGTGTCGAAGTGGCCCGATTCGTGGTCGAGTAGACCTGTCTGGCAGAATGGTTGGCTGTTCGCCGTGGTCGGTCCCTCTCACCGTGCCCTGGCGCCAAGACCTCTGGGTTTTCCCACCCGTGCCCCACTCGGGTGAGGAGCGCCCGCACGTGAGCAAGAGAGAGCCTGAGGAGTACCCACACCCGTGGCCGTCAAGATCAAGCTTCAGCGGCTTGGCAAGATCCGTCAGCCGTACTACCGGATCGTCGTCGCCGACGCGCGCACCCGCCGCAACGGCAAGGCCATCGAGACGATCGGCAAGTACCACCCGAAGGAGGAGCCCTCGTTCATCGAGGTCGACTCCGACCGGGCGCAGTACTGGCTGGGCGTCGGCGCGCTGCCCACCGAGCCCGTCCAGCGCCTGCTGGAGATCACCGGTGACTGGCAGAAGTTCAAGGGCCTGCCGGGCGCCGAGGGCACGCTGAAGGTCAAGGAGGCCAAGACCTCCAAGGCCGACCTGTTCGCCGCCGCGCTCGCCGCGGCCGGTGACGCGCCGACGACCGAGGCCACCACGCCGAAGAAGAAGGCAGCCAAGAAGTCCGATGAGGCCGAGGCTCCCAAGGACGAGGCGTGAGCTTGTTGGCTGACGCCCTCGAACACCTCGTTCGGGGCATCGTCGACCACCCGGACGACGTCCGGGTGAACCTGGTCACGACCCGGCGCGGTCGCACGCTCGAGGTCCACGTCCACCCGGACGACCTCGGCAAGGTGATCGGCCGCTCCGGCCGCACCGCGACCGCCCTGCGCACCGTGATGGCCGGTATCGGTGGTCGTGGCGTGCGCGTCGACGTGGTCGACACCGACCGCTGAGCACGCGCATGGACGTCGTCGTCGGCCGCGTGGCCAAGGCGCACGGGATCCACGGTGAACTCGCCGTGGACGTGCGCACCGACTCGCCGGACGAGCGGTTCGCCGCCGGTTCGGCCCTGGTCGGCAAGCTGCGCGACGGCACGCGCCGCACCCTCACCGTCGCAGCCGCCCGGAACCACTCCGGGCGGCTGCTGGTGCGTTTCGAGGAAGTCCTGACCAGGGACGTCGCCGAGACGCTGCGCGGCACGCTGCTGTTCGTCAGCACCGACGACCTGCCGCCCACCGACGACCCGGACGAGTTCTACGACCACGAGCTGGAAGGCCTGCGGGCCGAACTGCTCGACGGCACCGTCGTGGGCACCGTCCTGGAGGTCGTGCACGGTCCGGCCGGCGAGCTGCTGGTCCTCAAGCGGGACAGCGGCGAGGCGCTGGTCCCGTTCGTGAAGCAGATCGTGCCCACGGTGGACGTGCCCGGTGGGCGCGTCGTGCTCGACCCGCCCGAAGGCCTGCTCGATGCGGATTGACGTCGTCACGATCTTCCCGGAGTACCTCGACCCGCTGCGCGCCGCACTGCTCGGCAAGGCCATCGACAAGGGCCTGATCAGCGTCGATGTGCACGACCTGCGCAAGTGGACGCACGACGTGCACAAGGCGGTCGACGACAGCCCTTACGGCGGCGGTCCGGGCATGGTCATGAAGCCCCAGGTCTGGGGCGACGCGCTGGACGAGGTGTGCGCGGGGGAGCCGACCCCACGTCTGATCGTCCCCACGCCCGCGGGGCGTCCTTTCACACAAGCCCTGGCGCATGAATACGCCGCCGAAGAGCGTTTGGTGTTCGCGTGCGGCCGTTATGAGGGCATCGACCAGCGTGTGGTGGACGACGCGTCCCGCCGCATGCGCGTGGACGAGGTGTCCATCGGCGACTACGTGCTGGTCGGCGGCGAAGTCGCCGTGCTGGTGATCGTGGAGGCCGTGGTGCGGCTGCTGCCCGGCGTGCTGGGCAACCCCGCGTCCGCCGCGCAGGACTCCTTCTCCGACGGCCTGCTGGAAGGCCCCTCCTACACCCGGCCCGAGGTGTGGCGGGACCTGGCCGTGCCCGACGTGCTGCGCTCGGGCAACCACAAGGCGATCGACCGCTGGCGGCGCGACCAGGCGCTGCGCCGCACGTGGGAACGCCGCCCCGACCTGCTGGCCGCCCTCCCCGAGGGCGCGCTGGACAAGCACGACCGCAAGCTGCTGGACGAGCTGGGCTGAGAGCCCCGATTTCGTGGGGACCAGCCCCGTCTGGCACACTGGACAGGTTGCTGCACCCGGGTCGACCGGTGTGCGCTTTGAGCCCGCCCCCATGCACGTGTGCGAGTTGAGATGGCACGCGCCTCTGGGGAAGTGAATGAAACGTAGAGGACGGACCATGAACACCCTGGACGCTCTTGACGCCCAGTCGCTGCGCTCCGACATCCCGAGCTTCCGGCCGGGCGACACGCTGAAGGTCCACGTCCGCGTCATCGAGGGCAACCGCGAGCGCGTCCAGGTGTTCCAGGGCGTCGTGATCCGCCGCCAGGGCGGTGGCATCCGCGAGACCTTCACCGTGCGCAAGGTTTCCTTCGGCGTAGGCGTCGAGCGCACCTTCCCGGTGCACTCCCCGAACATCGCGGAGATCGAGGTCGCCTCCCGCGGCGACGTGCGTCGCGCGAAGCTGTACTACCTCCGCGACCTGCGCGGCAAGGCCGCCAAGATCAAGGAGAAGCGGGACGCCAAGCCGGCCTCCTGACGCCGGATTCACGCGTTACCGATAGCCTGCCCCACGTGGCAGAACCCGTGCACCGCGCCGCAGGCGAAGACGGACAGGACGAACCCGACGCCGAGCCCACCCCGGGCTCGGCGTCGGGCGGTGAACCCCAGGAGGACAAGCCCGGGAAGAAGAAGCCCCCGCTGTGGCGGGAGCTCCTCGTCCTGGCGGCGACAGCCCTGGTGCTCACGTTCCTGATCCAGACCTTCCTGGCCCGGGTGTACGTCATCCCGTCGGCGTCGATGGAGAAGACGCTGCACGGCTGCACCTCCCCGTGCTTCGGCGACCGCGTCCTGGTCGACAAGCTCGTCTACGACTTCGGCGAGATCGAACCGGGCGAGGTCGTGGTGTTCCGCGGCCCCGAGGCGTGGGGCCAGAACGACTTCCAGTCGCCCCGCTCGGAGAACCCGGTCGTGCGCGGCTTCCAGGGCCTGATGTCCCTGGTCGGACTCGCGCCGCCGGACGAGCGCGACTTCGTCAAGCGCGTGATCGCCGTGGGCGGCCAGACCGTGGAGTGCTGCGACGACCAGCACCGCCTGAAGGTCGACGGCAAGCCGCTGGACGAGCCGTACATCTACTGGCAGCCCGGCACCGGTCCCGAGGACCACGAGCCGTTCGCGCCGGTCAAGGTGCCCGAGGGCACCCTCTGGGTGATGGGCGACAACCGCACCAACTCCACCGACTCGCGGCGCCAGGGCGGCGGCGGGGTCAACGGCGTGGTGCCCGAGGAGAACGTGATCGGCAAGGCGCGCGTGATCGTGCTGCCGCCGTCGCGCTGGCAGGGCATCAGCGACCACAACCCGCAGGCCGTGGCGCTCGGCGCGCCCGCGTGGCAGCAGGGCGTCCCGCTGGGCATGGGCCTGCTCGGGGCGTTCCCGCTGGTGTTGTTCGGCAAGCGGCTGCGGCGCCGGTTGACCAGGCCCACACAGGGCTGATGGGTACGCTGGGAGGGTGGTAGACGTCGCACCTTCCCAGGGCTCTTCCGACGAGGACTCGTCCCGTGCCTCCGACGAGGAGAAGATCGAGGCGTGGCGTCAGCGCTCACGCAAGAAGGCCAAGAAGAAGGGGTCCTTCTGGCGTGAGCTGCCGGTCCTGGTCGTGGTGGCGGTCGGGCTCGCGTTCCTGATCCAGACGTTCCTCGCGCGGGTCTACATGATCCCGTCGGAGTCGATGGAGCAGACCCTGCACGGCTGCACCTCGCCGTGCTTCGGCGACCGGGTGCTGGTGGACAAGGTCACCTACAACTTCACCGACCCTGCACCGGGCGACGTCGTGGTCTTCCACGGGCCGGACGCGTGGATCAACCAGGACTTCGCGCCCGCCGAGCCGGACAACCCGGTGGTCGGGTTCTTCCAGGGCCTGGGTTCGCTGGTCGGGGTGCCGACGGCGAACAAGGAGGACTTCGTCAAGCGGGTCATCGCGGTCGGCGGGCAGAAGGTGTCGTGCTGCGACAACCAGAACCGGGTCATGGTCGACGGCAAGCCGCTGGACGAGCCGTACCTGTACTGGGAGCCGGGGCGCGGGACGTCGCAGGACTCGTTCGCCGAGGTCACGATCCCGGACGGGTACCTGTTCGTGCTCGGCGACAACCGCAACGACTCGTGCGACTCGCGGTGCCAGGCGCGGGACAAGGGCCCGCAGGCTGGGCTGGTGCCGGTGGACAACGTGGTGGGCAAGGCGCGGGTGATCGTGCTGCCGCCGTCGCGCTGGCAGGGGGTGGGCGACCACAACCCGCAGGCCGTGGCGTTGGGCGCGCCGGGTTGGCAGGATGCCGTGCCGCTGGGCGTGGGACTGGTGGGTGCGTGGCCGTTGCTGCTGGTCAGCCGCCGGGTGCGGGCGCGGTTCCGGCTCTTCCGGGAGCGCCGTTCCGGGCTGGGATAAGGTCGGGTGGTGATCCGCAAGCCGCCTCGCGCGCAGGTACGGCAGACCGCGGGCATCTGGGCGTTCCAGGCCGCGTTGGACCGGCGCGGCCTCGGCCCGGTGGCCGGGGTGGACGAGGCCGGGCGCGGTGCGTGCGCCGGGCCGCTGGTGATCGCCTCCTGCGTGCTCAAGCCCGGTGACGCGGCCCGGTTCGAGGGCCTGACCGACTCGAAGCTGCTCACCGCCGCCGCGCGCGACCGCATGTACGACCTGGTGCTCAAGCGCGCCGTCGACTACGCGGTGATCGTGGTGCCGGCGGCCGAGGTGGACCTGATCGGAGTGCACGTGGCCAACATCGAGGGGATGCGGCGGGCCGTGGCGCAGCTGTCCGCGCACCCCGGGTACGTGCTGACCGACGGGTTCGGGGTGCCGGGCCTGACCGCGCCGAACATGCCGGTCGTCAAGGGCGACCGGGTGGCGGCGTGCGTGGCGGCGGCGTCCGTGCTGGCCAAGGTCACGCGGGACCGCATCATGACCTCGCTGCACGCCGAACTCCCGGTCTACGGGTTCGACGTGCACAAGGGCTACAGCACCCCCGAGCACCAGGCCGCGCTGCTGGAACACGGGCCGAGCGCGGAGCACCGCTGGTCGTATGCGAACGTGGCCTCGGCGGGGGCTCGACACGGCCTGACCGCGCCGCACCGGGTGGCGCGCGACGTGCTTTCCGCCGCCGTGGTCCAGAATGGAACATCGCCGCAGACCAGCGGTGGCAGGCTCGCGACGAGGAGGGGCGCGGACTCGATGAGCACGACCCGCGCGGAGGCGCAATGAGTGCAGAGGATCTCGAGAAGTACGAGACCGAGATGGAGTTGTCGCTGTACAAGGAGTACCGCGACATCGTCAGCCAGTTCTCGTTCGTCGTGGAGACCGAGCGGCGGTTCTACCTGGCCAACTCGGTGGACGTGCAGGTCCGCAACGCGGACGGCGAGGTCTACTTCGAGGTGCGGATGTCCGACGCCTGGGTGTGGGACATGTACCGGCCCGCCCGGTTCGTGAAGAACGTCCGGGTGATCACGTTCAAGGACGTCAACGTCGAAGAGCTCGACAAGCCCGACCTGCGCCTGCCCGAGGACGGTCCGTTCAACTCCTGACCGCCGCCCGCGCTCCGGAAGGGGGCCACCCGCCACGGGTGGCCCCCTTCGGCGTTCTCCAGGCCTCTCGCCGGCCGCTCGGCCGAGTTGTCCACAGGCCCGAAGTTGTCCACAATCCCGGATTTGCCGCCGGCACACCCCACTCCACTCCGCCACAGTCGAGGCACGAGCACTCGACTCCCCGGAGGCGGAAATGGACACCCAGGAACTGGGCCGGCGCGGCGAAGACCTGGCGTGCCGGTACCTCGAAGAGCACCAACGTCTGGTCATCCTCGCCCGCAATTGGAGGTGCAAAGCCGGCGAACTGGACGTGGTGGCGACCGATCGCGAACAACTGGTCGTCTGCGAAGTCAAATGCCGTTCGGGAACCGACCACGACCACCCCCTGGAAGCCGTCACCCCGGAGAAACTGGGCCGGATCGGCGACTTGGCGCGGCGGTGGCTGCGCGGACACGGCCTGGGCTGGATGCGCATCCGGTTCGACCTGATCGGCATCCACTGGCCGCCCTCGGGTCCGGTCCGGCTGCACCACGTGCGAGGAGCCTGAGATGGCACTCGCACGGGCGTGGTGCGTCGCCCTCTTCGGGGTGGACGGCGTACCGGTGGAGATCGAGGCCGACGTGGGCGCGGGCGCCGTGCTCACCAAGCTGGTCGGCCTACCCGACGCGGCCCTCCAGGAGTCCAAGGACCGCGTACGAGCGGCCGTCCGCAACACCGGACACGAGTGGCCCACCCAACGCGTGACGCTGGGCCTTTCCCCGGCATCCCTGCCCAAGGTGGGTTCCAGCTACGACCTGGCCCTGGCGTGCGTGGTCCTGGCCGCCTCGCAGGCCGTGCCCCCAGAGCGCCTGGAGGGCACTGTGCTCTTGGGCGAACTGGCCCTGGACGGCCGAGTCCGCTCAGTACGCGGCATCCTCCCGGCCCTCCTGGCCGCCCGCAGGGCCGGCCTGCCCCGCGCGGTGGTCCCCACGGCATCCCTGCGCGAAGCAGCCCTCGTGGACGGCTTGGACCTGCACGGTGCCGACTCACTGGGCGATGTCGTGGAATGGCTGTCCGGCAACGAGAGCGCCCTCCACCGCCCGCCACCCTTCACACCCGCACCCCCGACACCCGGCCCCGACCTGGCCGACGTGGTCGGCCAACCCGAGGCGAGGTGGGCCCTGGAGGTCGCCGCCGCCGGCGGCCACCACGTCCTGCTCACCGGTCCGCCCGGCACCGGCAAGACCATGCTGGCCGAACGCCTGGTGAGCCTCCTGCCACCCCTGACCCCGGACGACGCGCTGGGCGTCACGGCGGTCCACTCCATCGCCGGCCTGCTCACCCCCGAAACCCCTCTGGTCTCCACACCACCTTTCGTGTCCCTCCACCCCTCGACCTCGACCGTGGCTCTCGTCGGTGGCGGATCCGGTCTGGCGAAACCGGGTGCGGTGAGTCGCGCCCACAAGGGAGTCCTGTTCATCGACGAAGCTTCGGAATTCGGCCAGACGAAGCTGGATTCGTTGCGCACGATCCTCGAAGAAGGAGAAGTCCGCCTCGCCAGACGGGACGGCATAGCCCGATACCCGGCCCGCTTCCAACTGGTCCTCGCCACGAATCCCTGCCCTTGTGCACCCGCGAAGGACATTGATTGCACTTGCCATCCCGCGGTCAAACGCCGATATCAGGCCAAGTTGTCCGGACCACTCCTGGATCGCGTGGATCTCCGAGTCCTCATGCGCTCGCTCACCGTGATGATGGACGCCGGCCTCCCCGACCCGGAATCCACCGAGACGGTCCGAAAACGCGTGGCGAACGCCCGAGCCCGAGCTCACGCCCGCTGGTCCCGCCACGGCTGGCACACGAACGCCGAGGTCCCGGGCCCGATCCTGCGCCGCGAGTACCGCCTGCCCAGGCAGACGACATCCCTGCTGGACCGGGCGCTGTCGAGGGGCGCCCTGACCGGCCGAGGGGCGGACCGCTGCCTGCGCGTCGCCTGGACCCTGGCCGACCTCGCCGAAACCGACCTGCCCACCGAGGACCACGTGGCAGCGGCCCTCGAATTCCGCGAACGGAGAACCCCGTGACCCACCCCCACGCCTGGCGCATCCGCCAGGTGACCCCACAACCCCACGCACACCCACCCCCTCCCGACACGGCACGAGAGGGCCCCTACGCGGGCCGCCCGACCCTGCGCCGCCTCCAGGACAAGTCCGCCGGCCGGACGTGGACCCTCGGCTGGCCAGGCACCCGAATCCGCCTACCGATCCAACGCCAAGCCCACCCACGAGAGGACCGCCCGTCATGACCACCCATTGCACCCAACCCACCTGCAACCAACCGGGCTGCCCCCACCACCCCTGCTCCCACCATCCCCACTACTGCGCCCCCAACCACCCCCACCCAGCTCCCGCGAACGACCCAGTTGCTCAGCACACCTCCACCTCCACCGGCGACGGACGCGGTTGTCCTCACGCATGCCGCAACTACCGATGTCGAGCCGAGGGCAGGTGCAGGTCCTCGTGCCCGGCGACCGACGACCGCACCTCCACCTGCCCATGTCATGCCGCCGGAGGTGGTGGCGCCCTTTCGCCCCAGGCCTCCGGTGAGGAGTGCGCGCCGCCGACCCCCGGCCGCGATGGCGAGTGCTGGTCCTGGGGTCTTGCCGGTCATGGCGGTGGTCATGGCGGTGGGCGTGGCCGTGGTCGGTGGCCGGGTTCTGGCGGCGGTGTCCGCGGCGGTGGCGGCGGTGGCGGTGGTGGCGGCGGCGGTGTCTGCGGCGGCGGCGGTGCCGGTGGCGGTGTCTGCGGCGGCGGTGCCGGTGGCGGCGGTGGCGGTGCCGGTGGTGGCGGTGGTGGCGGCGGTGGTGGCGGTGGTGGCGTCGGGTGGGGCGGCGGTGGGGTTGGTCGAGGTGGGGGTGGGGTGGTGGGTCGTGGGTTGCGATGAGCTTCGGCTGGCTCGGGCCTACCTGTCCCGGGTCGCCGAGCCGCCGGCGCCCGCGCTCGCCCGGTTCGTCGCCGAAGTCGGCCCGGTCGACGCGGCTCGGCGGGTGCGGAAGGGGGACGTCCCCGAATCCGTCGCCAACCAGACCTCCGCCCGCCGCGACGACTACCGCGCCGAAGAGGACCTCGCGGAGATCGACCGTCTCGGTGGTCGGCTGGTCGTGCCCGAGGACGACGAGTGGCCGGAGTGGCCGTTCAACGCCCTCACCGTCGCCGCCGCCCACGGGCTGCGGTGCGGGCTGGCGCCGCTCGCGGTCTGGGTGCGGGGCACGGGCGACCTCGCCGCGTTGGCCGAGCGGTCGGTCGCCGTGGTCGGGAGTCGGGCGGCCACGGGGTACGGGCAGCACGTCGCCGCCGAGTTCGGGTTCGGCCTGGCCGAGGCCGGGGTGACGGTCGTGTCCGGTGCCGCGTACGGCATCGACGGCGCGGCTCACCGGGGTGCGCTGGCCGCGGGCGGTCCGACGATCGCCGTGCTGGCGTGCGGGGTGGACATCGCCTATCCGGCCGGTCACCAGCGGCTGTTGGAGCGCATCCCGCACCACGGCCTGGTGGTGAGCGAGTACCCGCCCGGCTGCCGGCCCGCCCGGTACCGGTTCATCACCCGGAACCGGCTCATCGCGGCCCTCGGCGAGGGCACGGTCGTGGTGGAGGCCGGGCGGCGAAGCGGGGCGAAGAACACCGCCGCCTCGACAGCGGCGTTGGGGCGGGTGTTGATGGCGGTGCCGGGGCCGGTCACGTCCTCGACGTCGTCCGGGTGCCACGACCTGCTGCGCTCGGGCGAGGCGCAGCCGGTGAGCAGTGTGGCGGAGATCATCGAGTCGACCGGGCGGCTCGGGGTCGACCTCGTCGAGGCCACGCGGAACACCGAAGTCGGACTTCCACAGGGCGAGGCGCTGCGGGTGTACGAGGCGCTGGACCTGCGGACGGGCGCGAGCGCGGAGGCCATCTCGATCGAGTCGGGGGTCGAGCTGTCCCGGGTGCGCGCGCTGCTGCCCGAACTCGAGCTGATCGACCTGGCGCAGCGGGTGGACGCGGGCTGGAAGCGTTCCCAGGAAGGGGTCGCGCGTGGCGATACTTGACCAAGTGCGCCCGAGGGCGCAGCGTCAGGGGCTATGTCCCCGCCGCCGCACGCTCGGACACCCCGCGTCGACCTGGTCGGCCTGCGCCGTGAGCTGCCCGAGGACGTGGCGGCCGTGGTGGACCGCTACGAGCACCACCTGGCGATGGAACGCGCGCTGTCGCCGCACACGGTCCGCGCTTACCTGGCGGACGTGGTCGCCTTGCTGGTCCACCTCGCTTCCGGCACGCCCGGCGACGCCGCGGTGGAGGCGGTCGACCTGGCCGGACTCCGCTCCTGGTTAGCCGCTCAGCACGCCGCCGGCGCCAGCCGCACCTCGCTGGCCCGGCGCGCGGCCTCCGCCCGCGCGTTCACGGCGTGGGCGACCCGCGCCGGCCTGCTGCCGGACGACCCGGGACCGCGGCTGGCCGCGCCCAGACCGCACCGGACGCTGCCCGCCGTGCTCCGTCCGGAGCAGGCGAAGGCGGTGATGACAGCAGCGGAAGTCAGCGCGGAACAGGGCGATCCGGTTGCGCTGCGTGACCAAGCCGTGGTGGAGTTGCTGTACGCCACAGGTGTTCGGGTCGCCGAGCTGTGCGGCCTCGACCTCGACGACATCGACTACTCCCAAAGGGTGATCCGGGTTCTGGGCAAGGGCAGGCGCGAACGCACCGTCCCGTTCGGCGTACCGGCTGAACGGGCCGTACGGCGCTGGGTGGAACAGGGCCGATCAGCGCTGGTCAGCGACCGTTCACACCGGGCGCTGTTCCTCGGCGCGCGCGGCGGCAGGCTCGACCCGCGTACCGCCAGGAGGGTTGTTCACGATGTAGTGGGTGCGGTACCGGAGTCCGCCGACACCGGACCGCACGGTCTGCGGCACTCCGCGGCCACGCACCTGTTGGAAGGGGGAGCGGACCTGCGTACCGTCCAAGAGCTTCTCGGTCACGCTACGCTCGCAACGACTCAGCTCTACACACACGTCACCGTCGACCGGTTGAAGGCGATCCATGACCGAACCCACCCCCGCTCCTGACGTCGCAGGGGGAGGTTCGCGGACCGCAACCGTGACCTCTCCCACCGCCGCGCACGTCGGGACCTCGTCGGAGGCGCCCTCCTCGGCCGCGCCCGCGCCGACCGGGACGAACGGTCACCACGGAACCTCCGACGAGCCCCGCCGCAACGGCCACGCCCGCGCCCGCGCTGTGCACGCCCAAGCCGCCGAAGCCCCGGCTGCCCACGCTCCAGCTGCGCACACTCCGGCTGCCCACGCTTCAACTGCCCAGAAGACCTCCGCCGCCGCCGACCTTCCGACGACTCACCGCGCCAACGCGCACAACCCCACCGCGGATCGCGCCGCCACTACCCAGCGCACCGCCGCCGACCGCACCGCCGAGTCCGTTGCCGGCCGCCAGGCTGCGGACAGCGTTGCCGCCGGTCGGGTGGTGGAGGAGCGCGGTGGGGAGTGGGGTGGTGGTGTGGGTGTCGACGGGGACGGGGTGTTCGGGGACGGCTCGGCTGCTGTCGCCCACGACCTGCCGGGTGCTGATCCGATGGCTGACGACGTTCCGGTGATCCCACCGTCCGCACGGCCCGCTCACCCGGCCTCCGAGTCGCGCACCGCCGACGACGTCGAAGCCGGGATCATAGCCCTCTGGCACACCTACGGCGAGTCCCACGAGCAGGCTCTGCGCGACCGCCTGGTCCTCCACTACGCGCCGCTGGTCAAGTACGTCGCCGGTCGGGTCGGCACCGGGCTGCCCGCGCACGTGGACGTCGCCGACCTCATCCAGTCCGGGATCTTCGGTCTGGTCGACGCCATCGAGAAGTTCGAACCCGAACGCGGCCTGAAGTTCGAGACCTACGCGATGCAGCGCATCCGGGGTGCGATCCTCGACGACCTGCGCTCCCAGGACTGGGTGCCGAGATCCGTGCGCAGCCGGGCCAGGGACGTCGAACGCGCCCTGGAACGGCTCGGTGCCCGCCTCCAGCGCACGCCCACCGACGCGAGCTCGCCGCCGAGCTCAAGATCGGGCTCGCCGAGCTGCGCGAGCTGTACGCCCAGCTCCAGCTCACCAGTGTCGTGGCCCTCGACGAGCTCATCGCCGCCGGTCGCGCCGCCGGAGGGGCCGGTGGGGCGTCGTTGGCCGAGTCGTTGCCCGACGAGGGCGCCGAGGACCCGATCGCGACGCTGGTCGACCAGGACAGCCGCCGCCAGCTCGCCGACGCGATCGCCCAGCTCGCCGAACGGGACCGGGTCGTGGTCACGCTCTACTACTTCGAGAACCTGACGCTCGCCGAGATCGGCAAGGTGCTGGGCGTGACCGAGTCGCGGGTCTGCCAGCTGCACACCCGGGCCGTCCTGCGGCTGCGCACGAAGCTCAACGAACAACTCGACTCCTGAACCCGTCGGCGCTGCCCCCGGGCGGACCTGTGGGGAGCAGGCGCACCCGGCCGGCGGCCAGCAGCGCCAGCGGGTCCAGGTAGGTGCGGCCGGCCTTGGTGGTCGTCCGGTGGGCGCCCCAGTGCAGGCACGGTGTGGCGCAGCCGTCGTGGCCCGGTTCGAGGGTGGCGATCGGGGTGCCTCGCGTCACGCGTTGGCCTGGTTCGACGGTGGGTGTCACCGGTTCGTAGGTCGTGCGGATCCCACCTTCGTGGGACAGCGCGACCACCTGGCGCTCGCCCACCGGGCCGGCGAACACGACGGTGGCGTCGGCCGCCGCCATGACCCGTGTCCCGGCCGCCGCGCCGAGGTCCACGCCGCGGTGACCCGGGCCGTAGGGGGTGGTGGGGGCTTGGAAGGTTCTCAGCACCACTTGCGGCGGGGGCAGCGGCCAGGTGTAGCGGGGTGGGCGCGCGGTTGCCGGGGTGGTCAGCGTGCAGGTCAGGAGGGTCGCCAGGGCCGCAGCCGGCAGAGTGGCCCGGGTCGGGTGTGTGGTGGTCATGTGTTCGACGGTCCTCACCTGGGCGGATGGGCGCCAGGGGGTGATCGCGAACTGTGGACAACTCCGGGGCTGTGGACAACTCGGGGGCGGTTCGGGGTTCCCCTCGCGGCGGCGTACACTCGTTGCGCGGCCCGTGTGAGCGCGGGACGACTTCGCGTGCCATTGCAGATCCGATCCACCTCCCGTGGTCGAGTCACGGCGTCCGGCGGTCCTGAGGTGAAACTCCGGTTCGGGCGGCGGCAGGGGCACCAGGGCGGCGGTCCGACCCGGAACGCCGCGACCAACCGGAACGCGTGCCGGCCCGCCCGGCGCGCCTGATCGAAGAGGTGCGAAACCGGCCATGGCCGTCGTCACCATGAAGCAGCTGCTCGACAGCGGCGTGCACTTCGGGCACCAGACCCGGCGCTGGAACCCGAAGATGAAGCGCTACATCTTCACCGAGCGCAACGGCATCTACATCATCGACCTCCAGCAGACGCTGTCGTACATCGACCGCGCCTACGAGTTCGTGAAGGAGACCGTCGCGCACGGCGGGTCCATCCTGTTCATCGGCACCAAGAAGCAGGCGCAGGAGGCCATCGCCAACGAGGCGCTCCGCGTCGGCATGCCCTACGTGAACCAGCGCTGGCTGGGCGGCATGCTCACCAACTTCTCCACCGTGCACAAGCGCCTCCAGCGGCTCAAGGAGCTGGAGTCGATGGAGCAGACCGGCGGTTTCCAGGGTTTCACCAAGAAGGAAATCCTGATGATGAACCGCGAGAAGGACAAGCTGGAGCGCACGCTCGGCGGTATCCGCGACATGTCCAAGGTGCCCAGCGCCGTGTGGATCGTGGACACCAAGAAGGAGCACATCGCGGTCGGTGAGGCGCGCAAGCTCAACATCCCGATCGTCGCGATCCTCGACACCAACTGCGACCCGGACGAGGTCGACTACCCGATCCCGGGCAACGACGACGCCATCCGGTCCGCCGCGCTGCTGACCAAGGTCGTCGCCGAGGCCGCCGCCGCCGGTCTCATGGCGCGTTCCGGTGCCCGCACCAACGCCGCCGCCGGTGACGACAAGCCCGAGCCGGGCGTCGCCACCGACGAGCCGCTGGCCGAGTGGGAGCAGGAGCTGCTCGTCGGCGCCGAGGCGACCGACAAGCCGGCCGCCGCCGAGGGTTCCGAGACCGTCCAGTCCTGATCCGTCGCGCGCCGCGCCCGAGACAACGGGCGCGGCGCGCACCGGGCCGCCCCTATTCCCCGCGCGTATCCCGCAGAAGGAACGGAAAACCGCACGATGGCGAACTACACCGCCCAGGACGTGAAGCGCCTGCGCGAGCTGACCGCCGCAGGCATGATGGACTGCAAGAAGGCGCTGGAGGAGACCGACGGCGACTTCGACAAGGCGGTCGAGCTCCTGCGCATCAAGGGTGCGAAGGACGTCGACAAGCGCGCCGCGCGCACGACCTCCAACGGCCTGGTGGCCGCCGAGGACGGCGTGATGATCGAGCTGCGCTGCGAGACGGACTTCGTCGCCAAGAACTCCGACTTCCAGGACCTGGCGTCCCGGATCGTCGCCGTCGCCAAGGCCTCGCGCCCGGCCGACGTCGAGGTCCTCAAGGCGACCGACCTCGACGGCCAGACCGTCGACGCCGCCGTCCAGGAGCTGTCCGCCAAGATCGGCGAGAAGCTGGAGCTGGCCAAGGTCGCCGTCTTCGACGGCACCGTGACCACCTACCTGCACCGCCGTGCCGCCGACCTGCCGCCCGCCGTGGGCGTCGTGGTCGAGTACACCGGCGACAGCGAGGAGGCCGCTCGCGGCGCCGCCATGCAGATCGCCGCGATGCGCCCGCGCTACCTCACCCGCGACGAGGTGCCGGCCGACGTCGTCGCCAACGAGCGCCGCATCGCCGAGGAGACCTCGCGCGAGGAGGGCAAGCCGGAGGCGGCGCTGCCCAAGATCGTCGAGGGTCGCGTGAACGGCTTCTTCAAGGACGTCGTGCTGCTGGAGCAGGCTTCCGTGACCGAGTCCAAGAAGACCGTCAAGGCCGTGCTGGACGAGGCCGGGATCGCCGTCACCCGCTTCGCCCGGTTCGAGGTCGGCGAGGCCTGATTCGCGTGAGGGCGGGGTTGCGCGAGGATGCAACCCCGCCCTTGCCGTGTCCAGAGGAGGACCTGTGAGCGCAGAGGTAGCCCACCCGGGCCCAGACGACGCCGAATCCGGTGGTTACCGCCGGGTCATGCTCAAGCTCGGTGGTGAGATGTTCGGCGGTGGCGGCGTGGGTGTCGACCCCGACGTCGTCCAGACCGTCTCCCGCCAGATCGCCGCGGTCGTCCGAACAGGCGTCCAGGTCGCCGTCGTCATCGGTGGCGGCAACTTCTTCCGGGGCGCGGAGCTCCAGCAGCGCGGCATGGACCGCAGCCGCGCCGACTACATGGGCATGCTCGGCACCGTCATGAACTGCCTGGCCCTCCAGGACTTCCTGGAGCGCGAGCACGGCATCGAGACCCGGGTGCAGACCGCCATCACCATGGGCCAGGTCGCCGAGTCCTACATCCCCCGCCGCGCCATGCGCCACCTGGAGAAGGGCCGCGTGGTCATCTTCGGCGGCGGCGCGGGCATGCCGTACTTCTCCACCGACACCACCGCCGCGCAGCGGGCGCTGGAGATCGGCTGCGAGGTCGTGCTGATGGCCAAGGCCGTGGACGGCATCTACACCGCCGACCCCAAGACCGACCCGGACGCGCTGATGTTCGACCACATCACCCACCGCGAGGTGCTGGAGCGCGGCCTCAACGTCGCCGACGCCACCGCGTTCAGCCTGTGCATGGACAACAACATGCCGATCATGGTGTTCAACCTGCTCACCGAGGGGAACATCGCGCGCGCCGTGCGTGGTGAGAAGATCGGGACGCTGGTGAGCACCCCCGGTGGTCGCCCGTCCTTCTAGACCTGCTGGGATTCGAGCCGAACTGCGCACACCACAAGGAGTAGCCGTGATCGACGAGACCCTCCTCGACGCCGAGGAGAAGATGGAAAAAGCGGTGTCCGTGGCGAAGGAAGACCTCGCGTCCGTGCGCACCGGCCGTGCTACACCCGCCATGTTCTCCCGCATCGTCGTCGAGTACTACGGTTCGCCGACCCCGCTGAACCAGCTGGCCAGCGTCGCCATCCCGGAGGCCCGGATGGCGGTCATCAAGCCCTACGACGCCAGCCAGCTCAACTCGGTCGAGAAGGCCATCCGCGACTCCGACCTGGGCGTCAACCCCAGCAACGACGGCTCGGTCATCCGCGTGGTGATCCCCCAGCTGTCCGAGGAGCGCCGCCGCGAGATGGTCAAGGTGGCCAAGGGCAAGGGCGAGGACGCCAAGGTCTCCATCCGCAACATCCGCCGCAAGGCCAAGGAAGAGCTGGACCGCCTGGTCAAGGACGGCGAGGTCGGCGAGGACGAGGGCGTCCGGGCCGAGAAGGAGCTGGAGAACGTCACCCACCGGTACGTCGCGCAGGTCGACGAGCTCGTCAAGCACAAGGAAACCGAGCTCCTCGAGGTCTGAGTTGAACGGCGCGACTGGCGTCGCGCGGCTCGGGTTGGGAGCGGCCGGGACACCGGCCGCGTGGATTGCTCGGCCGGGTGGTCGGTCGTGATGGGAGCACAGGTGTCAGGCGGCGGTGACCAGGGCGCGGCGGCCCCGAAGAGCCCGTCACGGGCGGGGCGGGACCTGCGCGCGGCCATCGCCGTCGGCGTGGGCCTCGGCGCGGTCATCCTGTTCGCGCTGTTCACGGTGCGGCAGTTGTTCATCGGTGTGGTCGCCATCGCCGTCGCCGTGTCGGTCTACGAGCTGACGGGCGCGTTGAAGCGCGCCGCGGACATCCGCGTCGTGCTGGTGCCCGTGCTCGTGGGCGCCCAGGCCGTGGTGTGGCTGGCCTGGCCGTTCGGGCGCGACGGCGTGCTGACGGCGTTCGTCGTCACCGTCCTGGTGTGCCTGCTGTGGCGGCTCAAGGACGGCGCGGACGGCTACCTGCGGGACGTCACCGCGTCCGTGTTCACGGTCGTGTACGTGGCGGTCTTCGGCTCCTTCGCGGTCATGCTGGTGGTCCCCGAGGACGGGGTCTTCCGGGTCCTGTGCTTCCTGATCGGCGTGGTCCTGTCCGACACCGGCGGCTACGCGGCCGGCGTGTTCTTCGGCAAGCACCCCATGGCGCCCACCATCAGCCCGAAGAAGTCCTGGGAGGGCTTCGCGGGGTCGATGGTCGCGGGGGTGGTCGGCGGCGCGCTCACCGTGCACCTCATGCTGGACGGCCAGTGGTGGCACGGCGCGCTGTTCGGCGCGGCGCTGGTGGTCACCGCGACGACCGGCGACCTGGTGGAGTCGCTGATCAAGCGCGACCTGGGGCTCAAGGACATGGGCACCCTGCTACCCGGTCACGGCGGTCTCATGGACCGCATGGACTCGCTGCTCCCTTCCGCTGTCGTGTCCTGGCTGCTGCTGAACGCGTTCGTGCCGGTCTGAGGCCCTGCCCGTCTGCCTAAGGGCACCGCCTGAGCGCATCGCCCCGGTTGAACGGCTCCGACCCCTCGTACGGGGCCGTTCCGCCGGTGGCGGGGTCGCTCAGGCGTCCGGTGTTGTCGGCCAAGCCGGGGTGATCAGGGAGAACGCCGAGCCGTACGGGTCGCGGACCACCGCGATGCGGCCGTAGGGCGAGTCGAAGGGCTGCACGTCCACCGTGCCGCCCAGCGCGGTGGCCTGCTCCGCCGCCTTGTCGGTGCCGACCTCGGGCGACACGGCGAAGTACACCATCCAGTGGGGTGTCAGGTCCGGCGGGAAGTCCGGTCCCATGCGCAGCCGCCCGGCCACCTCTGTGCCGCCGACCGACCAGACCTTGTAGTCGAGCTGCTCGCCGTCGCCCACCTGGCGTTCCTCGTAGCCGAACACCGAGCGGTAGAAGGCGTCCGCCACCTCCGTGTCCCGGGTGACGACCTCCTGCCACGCCAGCGCGCCCGGCCGACCGACGAGCACCGACTCGTCCGCTGTCGCCTGCCAGAACCCGACCACCGCGCCGGCCGGGTCGGTGACCAGCTGGACGTGGCCCTTGCCCGGGATCTCCAACGGACCCATGACCGTCTTCGCGCCCAGCTCGGCGGCCAGCGCGGACGTGCGGTCGAGGTCGGCTGTGTGCAGGTAGAGCAGCCAGCCCGGCGGTGTGGCCGCCGACGGCGGGTAGAGGCCTGCCACGGGCACGCCGTCGACCAGCGCGATCGTGTAGCCCTCGTACGCTTCCTGGTAGGTCCAGCCGAACAGGCCCGTGTAGAAGTCGCGGCTCGCGGTCGGGTCGCCCGTGGGCGTCTCCAACCAGGCCGGGGTACCGGGGGTGGACATCTCCCTCTCCTGCCGTCGATGCGGGTGTGGTGTGGATCGCATCGGACGCTACGGGAGGGGTACGACAATTCCGGGCCTGCGCGGGCCGGAAGGATTTCGGTCAGTCGTCGTAGGGGTCGTCCACCGGCGCGCCGATCTCCTGGTCCGACAGCGGCACGGCCCGGGACGGGTCGATCACCGAGAACACCGAACCGACGTGGTCCGCGACCACCGTCACGCGCCCGTACGGGGTGTCGTACGGCTCCACCGTGATGCGTCCGCCCAGCTCAAGCACCCTGGACGCGACCGAGTCGGTGCCGATCTCGGGTGCGGCGGTGAAGTACACCATCCAGTGCGCGGGCGTGTCGGACGGGAACGCCCGGCCCATCCGCTGCCGCCCCAGCACGGTGTGCCCCTCGACGCCCCAGATCGTGTAGTCCACGGCGTGCCCGTCACCGATCTGGGTGATTTCGAAGCCGCACAGCTCGCGGAAGAACTCGTCGGCCACCGCGCCGTCCCACGTGTTCAGCTCGGCCCACGCGTAGGCGCCGTGCCCGTCCGTGCCGAACAGCCAGTCCTGCGGCACGTGCCGGAACCCCACCACGCCCCCGGTCGGGTCCGCGACCAGCGTGGACACCTCGTCGGGCTCGCGCAGCACGTGCCCGCCCAGCGCGTGCACCTTCTCCGCCGTGGCGCGGGCGTGCGGGGTGTTGAGGTACAGCGTCCACCCGAAACCGCCGTCGGCGGACACCAGCTCCGCCACCGGCAGCCCGTCCACCACGGCGATCGTGCGGCCGTGCACGTCGGCGTAGGTCCAGCCGAACAGCCCGGTGTAGAAGTCGACGGCGGCCCGCGCGTCGACCACGGGCAGCTCGACCCAGCAGGGCGCGCCGTGGTGCAGCTCGGCCAGGGCGGGAGAGTTCGGGACGATCGACACCGTCTACCTCCTGCGAAGCCGGGGTTGATGATCACGCTACGGCTCTACAGTCGTCCCGTGAAGGGATTCGTCCGCGCCGCGTTGGCCGCCGTCCGCCCGGCCACGGTCCTGCCCAGTCCGAACATCTGGCACTGGCCCGACGTGTACGAGGTGGAGAACCGCGCACAGGACGTGGACGGCGCCATCTGGCAGGCGTTGCGGGAGGCCTGCGACTGGACCGGTGGGGACGTGGTGGACGTGGGCTGCGGCGACGGGTTCCACCTCGTCCGGTTCGCCAAACACGCGAAGTCGGTGATCGGCGTCGAACCGCACCCGCCGCTGGTCCAACGGGCCGCGAAGCGGGTCGCGGACGTGCCCAACGCGTCCGTCGTCGCCGGTCCCGCCCAACGCCTGCCGCTGCCGGACGCGAGCGCCGACCTGGTCCACGCCCGCACCGCCTACTTCTTCGGGCCGGGCTGCGAACCGGGCCTGTCCGAGGCCGACCGGGTGCTGCGGCCCGGCGGCACGCTCGCGATCGTGGACCTGGACGGCACCGCCGAGCCGTATGGGCCGTGGCTGTGCGCCGACGAACCCCGCTACCGCCCGGCGGAGGTGGAGGAGTTCTTCGCCGCGCAGGGCTTCGAGCTGCGTCGCGTCCGGGCGCTGTGGCGGTTCGAGACCCGCGCGGACCTGGAGGCCGTGCTGCGCATCGAGTTCTCCGCGAAGATCGCGGCGCGGGCGATCGCGCAGGTCCCGGGCCTGTCGTTCGAGGTCGGCTACCGGGTCCACACCAGACGGAAACCCACCGGTCTCGTGCTCCGGTGAGAGCGTGCACATAGGATCGGGGGCGTGGAGAACCGGAACGCGGTCAGGTTGGGACGCCGGGTCGGCGTGGTGGGTCTGGGGTGCTGGCAGCTCGGTGCCGACTGGGGCCAGGTGGACGAGTCGGACGCGCTGGCCGTGCTGCACGCCGCCGCCGACACGGGCGTGAACTTCTTCGACACCGCCGACGTCTACGGCGACGGGCGCAGCGAGACGCTCGTGGGCCGCTTCCTGCGCGAACGCGGGGACGACGGCATCACGGTGGCCACCAAGATGGGCCGCCGGGTCGAGCAGGTCCCGGAGAACTACACCCGCGAGAACTTCCTGGCCTGGAACGACCGGTCCCGCGCGAACCTCGGCGTGGACACCCTCGACCTGGTCCAGCTGCACTGCCCGCCGACGCCCGTGTACTCCACCGACGAGGTGTTCGACGCGCTGGACGAGATGGTCGAGGCCAAGCGGATCGCCGCGTACGGCGTGTCCGTGGAGACCGTGGACGAGGCGCTGACGGCCATCGCGCGGCCGGGCGTGGCCAGCGTCCAGATCATCCTCAACGCGTTCCGGCTCAAGCCGCTGGAGCGGGTGCTGCCGGCCGCCGCCGAGGCCGGTGTCGCGATCATCGCGCGCGTGCCGCTGGCGTCGGGGCTGCTGTCCGGCAAGTACACGCGGGACACGAAGTTCGGCGAGGACGACCACCGCAACTACAACCGGCACGGCGAGGCCTTCGACGTCGGCGAGACGTTCTCCGGCGTGCCGTACGAGGTGGGGCTGGAGGCCGTGGAACGGCTGCGCCCGCTGGTCCCGGCCGGTGCGACGCTCGCGCAGTTCGCGCTGCGCTGGATCATCGACCAGCCGGGCGTCACCGTGGTGATCCCGGGCGCCCGCAACCCGGAGCAGGCGCGGGCGAACTCGGCGGCGGCGGACCTCGCCCCGCTGACCGTGCAGGACGAGGTCCGCGCCGTCTACGACGAGTTGGTGCGGCCGCTGGTGCACGACCGCTGGTAGGTCACTCCTCGTCTTCCTCGACGTCCAGCTCGCCGAGGATCGCGTACAGCTTGCGCCGTGCCTCGTTGAGGACCTCCACGGCGCGGGCCTGCTGCTCACGCGTGCCCGCGTGGGCCATCTGGTGCATGGCCGCGCCCAAGTGCCGCGCGGCCGTGCGCAGCTTCGCCGCGCCCGCGTCCTGGTCGTCGGTCACCTGCTGCCACGGCGGGGTGTCGCCGAGCTTGGCCGCCTCGGCGCTGCCCGCCTCGGTGAGCGCGAACAGCTTCTTGCCGCCGGCCTCCTCGGTGGAGGTCACCAGGCCCTCGTCGGCCAGCAGTTGGAGGGTCGGGTAGACCGAGCCGGGGCTGGGTCGCCACAGGCCGTCGGTGCGCTGCCCGATCTCCTGGATCATCTCGTAGCCGTGCATGGGCCGTTCGGCCAGCAGGCTCAACACCGCCGCGCGCACGTTGCCCTTGCGCTGCCGGCCGCGTCCGCCGCGGCGGAACAAGTCCGGCGGGCCGGGCGGGATCGGCGGGCCGCCGAAGGGCGGGAAGCCGCCGAAGCCGCGCCGCGGGTCGCCGAAGCCGTGGTCGCGCTGGAAGCGCTCGTGGAGCCGGTGTCCTGGGTGGTGGGGGTGCATACGCATGTCGTTGCTCCTTCTGCGATCGGTTCTGACACATCAACGATATATCGGAACCTGTCGCGATGCAACGGTCTGCCTTGTCGTGAGGTCGTGGGACACTGGAGGGTGCTATGACTGCCCTTCCCCTCGTGTTCGACGCGCCCAAGCGCGGCCTGCCGCCGCGCCACCTCGCCGACCTCACCGCCGACCAGCGGAAAGAGGCCGTGGCGGCACTGGGTGAGAAGCCCTTCCGGGCCGCTCAGCTGTCCCACCACTACTTCAGCCGGCTGACCGTCGACCCGGCGGAGATGACCGACATCCCGGCCGCGTCGCGCGAACGCCTGGTGACCGACCTCATGCCGCCGCTGTGGACGCAGCTGCGGGCGGTCGAGGCGGACGGGGGCGCGACCCGCAAGACCCTGCTCCGCGCGCACGACGGGACGCTGGTCGAGTCGGTGCTCATGCGCTACCCGGACCGGGCGACCCTGTGCATCTCGTCGCAGGCGGGGTGCGGCATGGCGTGCCCGTTCTGCGCGACCGGCCAGGGCGGTCTCACGCGCAACCTGTCCACGGCGGAGATCGTGGACCAAGTGCGTCGGGGCGCGGCGGCCATGCGCGACGGCGAGCTGCCGGGCGGGCCGGGGCGGCTGTCGAACATCGTCTTCATGGGCATGGGCGAGCCGCTGGCCAACTACAAGCGGGTCGTCGAGGCCGTGCACCGGATCTGCGACCCGGCGCCGTCCGGGTTGGGGATCTCGCAGCGGTCGGTGACCGTGTCCACGGTCGGCCTGGTGCCCGCGATCCGCAAGCTGACCGAGGAGAACTTGCAGGTCAGGCTGGCGGTGTCGTTGCACACCCCGGATGACGAGCTGCGTGACACGCTGGTGCCGGTGAACACGCGGTGGAAGGTCGCCGAGGTGCTGGAGGCCGCGAAGGGGTACGCGGACAAGACCGGGCGGCGGGTCAGCATCGAGTACGCGCTGATCCGGGACATCAACGACCAGCCGTGGCGGGCGGACCTGCTCGGGAAGCTCCTGCGCAAGCACCTGGGGCAGCTGGTCCACGTGAACGTGATCCCGCTGAACCCCACGCCGGGGTCGAAGTGGGACGCGTCGCCCAAGCCGGTGGAGCGGGAGTTCGTGCGCCGGGTCAACGAGCAGGGCGTGGCCTGCACCGTGCGCGACACGCGTGGCCAGGAGATCGCCGCCGCCTGCGGCCAGCTCGCCGCCGAGGGCTGACCGGGCCGTCGGGCGCGACCGGATAGCATCCCCGCGTCCGACGAGGGGGGTTCGGTGGAGTCGAAGCTGGTCGCGGGGCGTTATGCGACGATCCGCGAGCTCGGCCGCGGCGGCATGGGTGTCGTGTGGTTGGCCGAGGACCGGGTGATCGGGCGCCGGGTCGCGCTCAAGGAGTTGCGCACGTCCTCGCCCACCGAGGTGGACCGGGTGCTGCGGGAGGCGCGCACCGCCGGGCGGTTGAACAGTCCGGCCGTGGTGACGGTGCACGACGTGCTGTCCGAGCACGGCACCACCTACATCGTGATGGAACTGGTCGAGGCGCCCACCCTGGCCGACCTGATGCGCGGTGGCCCGCTGCCCGCCGACCGCGTCGCGTCCATCGGGCTCGAAGTGCTCAAAGCGCTGGAGACCGCCCACGCGGCCGGCGTCGTGCACCGGGACGTCAAGCCGAGCAACATCATGGTGCTGCCCGACGGTGGGGTGAAGCTCGCCGACTTCGGCATCGCCCGTGCCATGGACGACCCCGGCCTCACCGCCACCGGCGGCGTGATGGGCTCGCCCGGGTACATGGCGCCCGAGCTGTTCCACGGTCGGCCGCCGTCGCCCGCCTCCGACCTCTGGGCGCTGGGTGCCACGCTCTTCCACGCCGCCGAGGGGCGTTCGCCGTTCCAGCGCGAGACGACCGCCGCCACGATGCACGCGATCATGTACGAAGCTCCGGTCCTGCGGCGGACGACGGGCGCGTTGGCCCAGGTCATCACCGGTCTCCTGACGCAAGCCGCCGAGGGGCGCGCGACCGCGGCGCAGGTCCGGGCGCTGCTGACCGACCGGACCCGGCCGGTGGCCGCGCGCGAGCCGGACACGGTGATCATCGAAGCGCCGACCTCGTACGTCACCACCCAGCCGCCCTCGGACACCCGTCCCGGCTGGGGTGACGCCTGGGAGGACGAGTCGCCCAAGCCCAAGCGGCGGGTCGCGGTGCTCGCCGGGGCCGCGGTCGTCGTGACGGCGCTGGCGTTGACGGCGGTCTTCGTCCTGGGGCCGGACACCGAGACCGGGCGTGCGTCCGGCGCGCAGGGGACCGACCCGTCGTCGTCGGCCGCGACCACCACCTCCCTCTCGGCCGCGTCGAGCTCGGAGGCGCCCAGCTCGACAGCCCCGTCGAGCAGTACGGCGGCGACCTCCACGACGACCACCACCGCCGCGCCCGCCACCACGACCACGCTGAAGGACACCCCGCCCCCGCAGGCGACCACCCCGGCCAAGCCACCGCGCCAGGTGACCGTGTTCACCCGCTACCGCAGCGGCGACGGCTGGCACTACAGCGGCTCCACCCAGCTCGGCGTGCCCGCCGGGTACACCGCCGAGGGGCCGCTGGGCAAGCTCGCCGTGAACGCCGAACCCGGCACCCGGCCGCTGTACTCGTGCATCGTCAACAACAGCAGCGACCGCATGACGTCGGTGTCGGCCAACTGCGAGAACCAGCAGGTCTACGGCCTGCTCGGGCACATCTTCACCCAGCAGCCCGCCGACGCCCGCGCCCAGCAGCTGTACCGGTGCAACCTGGGCGGCCACCACTTCGAGTCGCTCAGCCCGACCTGCGAGGGCAAGACGGTCGAGTTCTCGTTGGGCTGGGTGCTGGCGAACTAGGTCCGCACCACGACGGCGGTGGCGTTGTCGTTGCCGCCGGCGGCTTCCGAGTCGGCGAGCAGGGCAGCGACCGCCTGCTCCGGCGTGGACGTCCGGAGGACGTCCAGGATGCGGTGGTACGGGACCTGTTCGGCCACGCCGTCCGTGCACAGCAGGTAGACGTCGCCCGACTGCGGTCGGAGGTGGAGCAGGTCCGGGTCGGGGTGGGACGGGTGGCCCACGTAGCGGGTCAGCTGGTAGCGGGCCGCGTGGGCCTGCGGGGAGTCGTGGGGCCACCAGCCGTGCACCGCGCCCAGCCACGCCATCGTGTGGTCGACGGTCAGCAGTTCGAGCAGGCCCGAGCGCAGGCGGTAGGCGCGGGAGTCGCCCAGTTGGGCCAGCCACAGGCCGTCCAGGGCCTCCACCAGCGCGGTCAGCGTGCAGCCGGCCAGGGTGCCGGACGAGCGGCCGAAGTCCGAGACGGTTCGGTGGGCTTCGGCCAGCGCCGGGCGGAGGCCCGCCACGCCTGAAGCGGTCACGTGGGAGACGACCAGGTCCACCGCGGTGCGGCTCGCCATGGCACTGCCGGGACCGTCGCCCATGCCGTCCGCTACGACCGCCAGCAGCGGCTCGGTGGACAGGTGGGCGACGTCGAAGTTGGCGCGGTAGCGGCGGCCCGTCTCAGAGCCCGCCGCGGCGGTGTGCACGGCTCAGCGGCGCCACGAGGTGCGGCTGCGGACCTGCTCCCAGATCAGCAGGATCGCCATGCCGGTGCCGAACGCGATCACCCAGATGTTCTCGGTGCGCCCGTGGTGGTTGCCGATGAGCAGCGAGAACGTCGCCAGCACGGACAGCCAACCCGCGATGCGGATGCCCTTGGGGAAAGTGCCGTGCCAACCCCACTCGGCCGACGGCTCGTCGTGGGTGTCGACCGCCGGACGCTTGTCCAGTTCCGAGGACGAAGACACAGCCGCACGACCTTCCTGCCCGATCAAGTTCACGTACGGCGTCATCGTCGCACATGATGGGCACGGGGGAGACGTGAGGTGCGCGGCACTGCCCCGGCGTCTAACGTCACGCGCTGTGCGAAAGGCGACGAGTTGACCGACAAGCTCGAAGTCGGCCTCTACGGGGTCACCAAGCGCTTCTCCGACCAGACCGCGGTGGACGACCTCTCGCTGCGGGTCCACGAAGGTGAGTTCTTCTCGGTGCTCGGCCCCTCGGGCTGCGGCAAGACGACGCTGCTGCGCATGATCGCCGGGTTCGAGCACCCGGACGCGGGGCGCATCGAGCTCGACGGCGTCGACATGGTCGGTGTGCCGCCCTATCGCCGGGACGTCAACACGGTCTTCCAGTCCTATGCGCTGTTCCCGCACATGTCGGTGTGGGACAACGTTGCCTACGGCGTGAAGCGCAAGGGTGTGCGCGGCAGCGCTCTGAAGAAGACCGTGGGCGAACACCTGGAACTGGTGCGGTTGAGCCAGTACGCCAAGCGTCGCCCGGCGCAGTTGTCCGGTGGGCAGCAGCAGCGGGTGGCGATCGCGCGTGCGCTGGCCGCCGGACCCCGGTTGCTCCTGCTGGACGAACCGCTGGGCGCGCTGGACGCCGTGCTGCGCAAGGAGTTGCAGATCGAGCTGATGCGCATCCAGCGCGAGGTGGGCACGACGTTCCTGTACGTCACCCACGACCAGGAGGAGGCCCTCGTCCTCTCGCACCGCGTGGCCGTGATGAACGCCGGCAAGGTCGAGCAGGTCGGCTACCCGGAGGACGTCTACGAGCGGCCCGCGACCCGGTTCGTCGCCGGGTTCATCGGCACGTCGAACGTCCTGGACGCCAAGGTGTCCGGTGTGGACGGCCGCTGGGTCGAGCTGGACGCGGCGGGCGCGACCCGGCTGCGTGCGCCGCTGGTCGGCGAGGTCCGCCACGGGCAGCGGGTGGCGGCGACCGTGCGGCCGGAGAAGGTCCACCTCCACGACCGCGACACCGAACCGCCCGCGGGCTGGTGCGTGGTGGCCGGCACCGTCCGCGACGTCGTCTACACCGGGGTGTCGACCCAGTTCGTGGTCGACGTGCCCGGCGGCGGCGAACTGGTCGCATTCGTGCAGAACACGCGCCGCATCGACGACGCGGGCGCGCCCGGCCGGCCCGTGTGGCTGGGCTGGGACCCCGACTTCACCGTGCTGTTGGAGAGCGCCGATGACTGATCGAAACCTCCGGATCGCCCGCCTGTGGGACGCCGGGGTGAGCCGCCGCACGATGCTGCGCTCCACGGCGTTCTTCGCGCTCGCCGCGACGGGCGCGTGCGGCGTGGGCGAAGCGCCGTCGAACCCGGCCGCGCCCACGTCGAAGGCCAAGGCGGTCAACGCGAAGGACGAGCCGAAGCTCAACTTCTACAACTGGACCGACTACATCGCCCCCGACACGCTGTCCGGCTTCAAGACCGCCAGCGGCATCGACGTCACTTACGACAACTTCAGCACCAACGACGAGATGGAAGCCAAGATCGCGTCCGGCGCGGCGGGCTACGACCTGGTCGTGCCCAGCGACAACTTCCTGCGCCGGTTCCTGCGCGCCGGCCTGCTCTCGCCGCTGGACCACGACCTGCTGCCGAACCTGAAGAACCTCGAGAAGCGGTTCACCGAGGCCGACTACGACCCGGGCAACGCCTACTCGGTGCCGTGGGCGTGGGGCACGACCGGTCTGGCGTACGCGAAGTCCCAGGTCGGGGACGTGTCCGGGTTCTCCGCCTACGACCTGGCCGCCGCCCAGGGCCGCAGCACGATCCTGGACGAAGCCCGCGACGGTCTGGCGCTGGGCCTGCTCAAGGCGGGCCACGACCCGAACACCACCGACCCGAAGCACCTCGACGAGGCGGTCAAGGTGCTGCTGGAGCTGAAGAAGAAGATCGGGCAGATCACCTCCGACGTCATCGAGCCGCTGACCGGCGGGCAGGTGCCGTTGGCGCAGGCCTACTCCGGTGACGCGTTCCAGGCGCGGGACGCCAACCCGGACATCGCCTACGCCATCCCGGCCGAGGGTGGTCTGTCCTATGTGGACCTGCTGTGCATCCCGAAGGACGCGCCGCACGCCGCCAACGCGCACAAGTTCATCGACTACGTCCTCGGGCCGGAGGTGGGCGCGGCGCTGGCCAACGCCGTCCGGTACGGCAGCCCGAACGCCGCCGCGAAGCCGTTGATCGACAAGGAACTGCTGGACGACCCGCTGGTGTACCCGTCCGCCGAGCAGTTGGCGAAGCTGCCGTTCACCAAGGACCTGGGCGCGGAGGTCGAGGCGCGGTACGCCGACGCGTGGACCAAGGTCAAGACGGGCTGATGGCGTCGCCCCGGCGTCGGTGGCTCGTCGCCACCGGCCTGCTCACGCCCACCGGGCTGTGGCTCGGCGTGTTCCTCATCGCGCCCCTGGTGCTGGTGATGCAGTTCAGCTTCGCCACGCGCGACACCGGGGTGGCGCGGGCGGTGCTGCCGTGGACCTCGCAGGCGTACCTGACCGCGTTGGACCCGGCGTTCCTGCCGATCTTCGGGCGCACGCTGGCGTACGCGGGCGTGACGACGATGTTGTGCCTGCTGCTGGGGTTCCCGCTGGCGTGGTTCATCGCGCGGCACGGCGGGCGGTACCGGACGGCGTTGCTGGCGGCGGTGCTGGTGCCGTTCTGGTCGTCGTACCTGGCGCGGATCTACGCGTGGAAGGCGCTGCTGGACGGGGAAGGCCTGGTCAACCGGCTGCTCGGGGCGGTGGGGCTGGGGCGGGACGGCGGGTTCCTGCTCACCCACGGCGCCGTGGTGCTGGGGCTGACGTACGGGTTCCTGCCGTTCATGGTGTTGCCGCTGTACGTGGCGTGCGAGCGGTTCGACCACCGGCTGGTGGAGGCGTCCTACGACCTCGGGCACGGGCGGTTGTCGACGTTCCGCCGGGTGGTGCTGCCCGGGGTGTTCCCGGGGGTGCTGGCGGGGTCGTTGCTGGTCCTGGTGCCGGCGGCGGGGGACTTCGTGACGCCCCGGCTGCTGGGCGGGGTGGACCAGTCGACGTTCGGCAGCGTGATCGACGACCAGTTCCGGGGCGGCAACAACTGGCCGTTGGGGTCGGCGATGGCGGTGTTGTTGCTGGTCCTGGTGGTCGTGGTGCTGGTGCTGCGAGGGCGGCGCGGGGAGGACGTGCTGTGAGCCGGCGGCCGTGGGCGCTGGGTGCGGTGGCGGCGCTCGTCTTCGCGTTCCTCTACCTGCCGATCCTGTGGTTGGCGCTGGTGTCGTTCAACGAGTCGCGGTCGCTGAGCCGGATCACGGGGCTGTCGACCCGGTGGTACGCGGAACTGTTCGACGATTCCCGGGTCCTGGAGTCGTTGGGGCTGACGTTGCGGCTGGCCGGAACCAGCGCGGTCGTGTCGACGGTCATCGGGACGTTGGCGGCGTTCGGGCTGCGACGGGCGTTCCCGGGGCGCGGGCTGTGGACGGTGCTGCTGAGCCTGCCGCTGGTGGTGCCCGAGGTGGTGCTGGGGGTGGCGCTGCTGGGGTTCTGCGTGAAGCTCGCGGGCATCCCGCTGGGGTTCGGGGCGCTGCTCGCGGCGCACGTGGCGTTCTCGCTGAGCTTCGTGGTCGTGGTGGTGCGGGCGCGGGTCGCGGGGATGGACGCCCGGCTGGAGGAGGCCGCCGCGGACCTCGGGGCGGGGCCGCTGGTCGCGTTCCGGACGGTGACCCTGCCGCTGGTGGCCCCGGCGGTGGCGGCGGGGGCGGCGTTCGCGTTCCTGCTGTCCTTCGACGACGTGGTGACCTCGAGTTACCTGACCGGGGTCGGGTCCACGACGTTGCCGGTGTTCGTCTACGCGCAGGCGAGCAAGCGCGGGGTGTCGCCGGAGATCGTGGCCCTGTCCACGCTGATGGTCGCGACCAGTGCGGCCCTGCTCGTCGCGGGTGTCCTGGTCGCGGCGAAACGTGCGCGAGCGTCAACTTTCGTCGGCTCGATCCGCGACGAATGAACGCCGTGGCGCGCGGGGGGAGTGTTTACCGTTGTCCGTTGTGACGTCCGTCGTTCAGCGCTTGCGGCCCGAGGCGGTGGCCCTGAAGGCCGCCCCGCGGGAGTTCCTCCGCACCCACGCCGAGCGGCTGGGCCAGGTCACGGCGTGGCGGGTCGGGCGGGAGCTGCTGGCCCTCGCGCTCATCGTCGTGCTGGACGTCTACCCGGGGTTCATCGCCGGTCCGGAGCAGGTCCACGACTGGCGCGCGGTCCCCATCGCCTTCGGCTACGCGGGCCTGTACCTCCTGCGCCTGGGCTTCCCGGCGATCGCGATGTTGGGCGGGGTCTGGGTCGTGTTCGGCTACGAGCACGGCGGCATCGCGATCGTCATCATGCTGGCCTACGCGGCCGGCTACCGGATCGTGTCGTGGCAGCGCGCCCTGGTCACCGCCGCGCTCGGCCTGGCCGTCTACATGCTCGCGTGGGACATGTCCGCGCCCACGCTCAGCGGGCCGCTCGGGTCGTGGGTCATCCTCACCGTCTACGGCATGGTCGTGGTCCTGCCGTTCCTCGTCGGCCGCTACACCGCCCAGCGCAACGCCCTGGTCGCGGCGTTGCAGGAGCGTGAAGAGCGGGTCGTGCGGGAACGGCGCATGGTGTCCCGCCAGGTCCGCCTGCGGGAGCGGAACCGGATCGCGCAGGACATGCACGACAGCCTCGGGCACCGGCTCAGCCTCATCTCCGTGCACGCGGGCGCGTTGTCGCTGGACTCCGGGCTCGGCGAGAAGCAGCGCGAGGCCGTGCAGGTGCTGCGCAGCGCGGCGCTGACGGCGATGGAGGAGCTGCGGGGTGTCATCGGCGTGCTGCGCCGCGACGAGCCCGACGAGGAGCAGGTCCGGCGCACCGTGGACGCCATCGACGAGCTGGTCGACGGCGCG
This sequence comes from Saccharothrix variisporea, assembly GCF_003634995.1. Lineage (GTDB taxonomy): Bacteria > Actinomycetota > Actinomycetes > Mycobacteriales > Pseudonocardiaceae > Actinosynnema > Actinosynnema variisporeum. The sequence goes on from NZ_RBXR01000001.1 coordinate 6,891,291, forward strand.
CGGCGGGCCGGCGTGCGGGTGAGCCTGGTGCGCGGCGGCCAACCGTGCCCGCTGCCCGCGAAGGTCAGCCACGCCGCGTACCGGATCGCGCAGGAGGGCCTGACCAACGCCAGCAAGCACGCGCCGGGCGCGAGCGTGCAGGTGACCGTCAAGTACGAGCCGGACGCGCTGGTCGTGGAGGTCCGCAACAACCCGCCCCGGGTCAAGCCGCGCGACGGCGCCGGGTTCGGGCTGATCGGCCTGGGCGAGCGGGTGCGCCTGGCGGGCGGCATGCTGCACGTCGGCGAGCTGCCGTCGGGCGGGTTCCGGATCGCGGCCGTGCTGCCGTACGAGGACACCGCCGCCTCCGACGACGAGCCGTCCGACGAGTTCGAGGTGCCCGTCGAGCAGGCCAAACCCGCGACCGGCATCCGCAAGTGGGCCGGGGTCGGGTCCATCGTGCTGGCCGGGGTGGTCGTGCTGGTCGTGGTCGCCGGGTACGTGTGGCTGGGCAGCCAGCCGCTGACCAAGGTGGTGACGCCGGAGGTGTACGAGCGGGCGTCGGTCGGCGACGCGGAGGCGGACGTGCGGGCGAGGTTCCCGGGCGGGTCGTCGCCGGTGCTCAGCGACCTGCGGGAGGGCTCCGAGCCCGAACCGGCGGGTGCTTCCTGCGAGTACTTCGTCACGGACGAGCAGACCTACACGTCCGGCGGGATCAAAGTCGTGCGCTTCTGCTTCGCGGACGGCAAGCTCGTCGAGAAGAAGATCCACCTGCACCATGGGGCGTGAACGTTGATCCGGGTCCTCATCGCCGACGACGAGCCGTTGATGCGCGCGGGCATCAAGGCCATCCTCGGCACCGCCGACGACATCGAACTGGTCGCCGAGGCGGGTGACGGGCGTGAGGCGGTGCGGATAGCGACCGAGCGGCGGGTGGACGTCGCCGTCCTGGACATCCGGATGCCCCGGCTGGACGGCTTGGCGGCGGCGCGGGAGCTGCGGTCCGTGGCGCCGTCGGTGCGGGTGGTGATGCTGACCACGTTCGGCGAGGACGACAACATCGTGCGCGCCCTGTCCGACGGGGCGGCGGGGTTCCTGCTGAAGGACTCCGCGCCGGAGGAGTTGCTGCGGGCCGTGCGGGCGGTTCACTCGGGCGAGGCTTACCTGTCACCGATGGTGACCAGTCGGGTCGTGGGGATGGTGGCCCAGGTCGGCCAGCCCCGGCGGCAGGAGGCGATCCGGCAGGTGGAGGGGCTGACCGAGCGCGAGGTGGAGGTGCTGGCGCTGCTGGGGTTGGGGATGTCCAACGCCGACGTCGGGCAGCGGCTGCACATGAGCGAGGCGACGGTGAAGACGTACGTGAGCCGGTTGTTGGCCAAGTTGGGGCTGACGAACCGGGTGCAGGCGGCGTTGCTGGCCCGGGACGCGGGGCTGGCGGGCTGAGCCGGGCTGAACCTGGGCGGCGACTTCGCTCGCCGGACGTATCTCCCTCTCAGGCCACTCCGCACCCGCGCACGTGAAAGCCCCCTGTCGACCGGGGGGAGAGTCGACAGGGGGCGTGGGTCGCGGCGCGCGAGGGGGTGCGCGCTCCGCGAAGGATGGTTAAGCCCGAGCCCTGTTGCCCGTCACCAGGCGGTAGATGCCCAGGACGACGAGCGAGCCGAGGATTGCCAGCAGCCAGGTGCTCAGGTCGAAGAACGTGTTGATGTCGGTGCCGAACAGGGCCTGGCCGATGAACCCTCCGATGATGGCCCCGACGATGCCGAGCAGCATCGTGATGATGATGCCACCCGGGTCGCGACCAGGCATGATCGCCTTGGCGATGGCGCCTGCGATCAGCCCGAGTACGATCCAACCCAAGATGCCCACGGGGGCTCTCCTTCCTGCCGGCCTCGACGGGCGGAATCCGTCGTGGCGCTTGATCAGGGGTTGCCCACGTTCGAGTGAGCCCACGCCTCCGTTACCATTCCGTGACCTGAGTACCGCTGTGCGGTCTATCAGGTTGGTTCCGGAACAATGGGCGGTGATGAGCACACCACGCACGGTCCTGGTCCTCGGCTCCACCGGGTCGATCGGCACCCAGGCCCTCGACGTCATCGCCGCCAACCGCGACCGCTTCACCGTCGTCGGGCTCGCCGCGGGCGGGTCGGACCCGGCCGTGTTGGCTGCTCAGGCCGTCGAGCACGGCGTCGAGGCGGTGGCCGTCGCCAAGGCGACCGCGGTCGAGGACGTCACGCTCGCCCTCTACGCCGAGGCGCAGAAGCGGGGCTACTCGACCGGCGACTACAAGCTGCCGCGGATCCTCGCCGGGCCGACCGCGATGGTCGACCTGATCGACTCGACGCCCGCGAACGTCGTCCTGAACGGCATCACGGGCTCGATCGGCTTGGAGCCGACTCTCCGGGCGCTCGACTCCGGCTCGACGCTGGCCCTGGCCAACAAGGAGTCCTTGATCGCCGGCGGGCCCCTCGTGCTCAAGGCCGCCAAGCCCGGTCAGCTCGTCCCGGTGGACTCCGAGCACTCCGCCCTCGCCCAGTGCCTGCGCGGTGGCACGGACGCCGAGGTGGCCAAGCTCGTGCTGACCGCCTCCGGTGGGCCGTTCCGGGGGCGCAAGAAGTCCGAACTCGAAGGCATCACCGCAGCTCAGGCGCTCGCGCACCCGACCTGGTCGATGGGGCCGGTGATCACCGTCAACTCGGCCACCCTGGTCAACAAGGGCCTGGAGTTGATCGAGGCGCACCTGCTGTTCGGCGTGCCCTACGACCGCATCGACGTGGTCGTGCACCCCCAGTCGGTGATCCACTCCATGGTCACCTTCACCGACGGTTCGACCCTCGCGCAGGCCTCCCCGCCGGACATGCGGCTGCCCATCGCGCTGGCCCTGGGCTGGCCGGAGCGCATCCCGGGTGCCGCCGCCGCGTGTACCTTCGAGTCACCGACCGCCTGGACGTTCGAGCCGCTGGACGACGAGGTCTTCCCGGCGGTCCGGCTGGCCAGGCAGGCGGGCTCCGGCGGGGGTTGCCTGCCGGCGGTCTACAACGCCGCCAACGAGGAAGCGGTCGCGGCCTTCCTGGGTGGTGGCACGGCGTTCACGTCCATCGTGGACACGGTGGAGCGGGTGCTGGCGGAGGCGGACGGCTGGGCGCACGAGCCCGCCGACGTCGCCGAGGTGCTCGCCGCCGAGGATTGGGCCCGCTCGCGGGCGCGGGAACTCGTGGCCACTTCGGTGGGGTCTGGAAGGGACTGAGAGTGGTCTTCTTTTTGGGCATCTTGCTGTTCGCCCTGCTGATCGGCATCTCGATCGCCCTGCACGAGCTGGGCCACCTGGCCACCGCGAAGATGTTCGGGATGAAGGTGACCCGGTACTTCATCGGGTTCGGGCCGAAGATCTGGTCCTTCCGCCGCGGCGAGACCGAGTACGGCCTGAAGGTCATCCCGGCCGGCGGGTTCTGCGAGATCACCGGCATGACCGCGCTGGAGGAGGTCCGCCCGGAGGACCAGCACCGCGCGTTCTACCGGCAGAAGACCTGGAAGCGGGTCGTGGTGCTCAGCGCGGGCTCCATCACCCACTTCATCCTCGGCTTCTTCATCCTGTACCTGATGGCCGCGATCATCGGCATCCCCAACCTGCGCAACACGCCGCTGGTGGCCGAGGTCGCGCCGTGCGTCACCAGCGTCACGGTCACCGAGTGCAAGCCCGGTGACACCTCGCCCGCGCAGAAGGCCGGCTTCCAGGCCGGTGACGAGATCCTCGCCGTCGCCGGGACGCCCACGCCGACCTGGACCGACGTGCTGAAGGTGACCCGCGACCGGTTCGGCGCCACCGACTTCAAGGTCAAGCGCGGTGAGCAGGAACTGGTGCTCAGCGTCGACGTGACCCGGGTCGACCGGGAGTACGTGCGCAAGGACGGCTCGACCTACAAGAAGGAAGTCGGCGCGATCGGCATCCTCCACCAGACCGAGTTCAACTACAACGCGCTCACCGCCTTCGGCGGGGCCGCCAAGTACACCGGCGACATGTTCGTCAACACGTGGAACGGCCTGCTCAAGTTCCCCGAGAAGATCCCCGCGGTGATCAAGGCGATCGGCGGCGGCGAGCGCGACCTGGACACCCCGGTCAGCGTGGTGGGCGCGTCCCGGCTGGGTGGCGAGGCGGTCGAGCAGGGCCTGTGGCCGTTCTTCTGGCTGATGCTGGCCGGCCTGAACTTCTTCGTCGGCGTGTTCAACCTCCTGCCGCTGCTCCCGCTTGACGGTGGTCACATCGCCGTCAACCTGTACGAACGGGTGCGAAACTGGATCCGGAAGCTCCGGGGCCTCCCCGCGGGCGCGCCGGTCAACTACCTGCGGTTGCTGCCGCTGACCTACTTCGTGATCTTCGTGGGCGGTGCGGTGACGCTGCTGACCGTGACCGCGGACATCGTCAACCCCATCCGACTCCAGTGACCCTTGTGAGAGGTGTTTGTCCATGAGTGACGGCGTGCTGCTCGGGATGCCGGCGTTGCCGCCCCCGGTGCTGTCCGAGCGCCGCAAGACCCGCCAGTTGATGGTCGGGTCCGTCGGTGTGGGCAGTGAGTTCCCGGTGTCGGTGCAGTCGATGACCACGACGGTCACCGCGGACGTCAACGCCACGCTCCAGCAGATCGCGGAGTTGACCGCGGCGGGCTGTGACATCGTGCGGGTGGCGTGTCCGTCGCAGGACGACGCCGACGCGCTGGCCGCGATCGCGCGCAAGTCGCAGATCCCGGTGATCGCGGACATCCACTTCCAGCCGAAGTACGTGTTCGCGGCGATCGAGGCCGGGTGCGCGGCGGTGCGGGTGAACCCGGGCAACATCAAGAAGTTCGACGACAAGGTCCGCGAGATCGCGCAGGCGGCGAAGGACCACAACACGCCGATCCGGATCGGGGTCAACGCCGGGTCGTTGGACCCGCGGTTGATGGCCAAGTACGGCAAGGCCACGCCGGAGGCGCTGGCGGAGTCGGCGTTGTGGGAGGCGTCGCTGTTCGCCGAGCACGACTTCCACGACCTGAAGATCAGCGTGAAGCACAACGACCCGGTCGTGATGATCCGCGCCTACGAGATCCTGGCGGAGCAGTGCGACTACCCGCTGCACCTGGGGGTGACGGAGGCGGGTCCGGCGTTCCAGGGCACGATCAAGTCCGCGGTCGCGTTCGGCGCGCTGCTGCGCCAGGGCATCGGGGACACGATCCGGGTGTCGCTGTCGGCTCCTCCGGTGGAGGAGGTCAAGGTCGGCCACCAGATCCTGCAGTCGCTCAACCTGCGGCCTCGCAAGCTGGAGATCGTCTCCTGCCCGTCCTGCGGTCGGGCCCAGGTGGACGTGTACACGCTGGCCGAGCAGGTCACCGCCGGTCTGGAGGGCATGGAAGTCCCGCTGCGCGTCGCCGTGATGGGGTGCGTGGTCAACGGGCCGGGCGAGGCGCGCGAGGCCGACCTGGGCGTGGCCTCGGGCAACGGCAAGGGCCAGATCTTCGTCAAGGGCAAGGTCATCAAGACCGTCCCCGAGCACCAGATCGTGGAGACCCTGATCGAGGAAGCCATGCGCATCGCCGAGGAGATGGGCGAGACCGCGGGCGACGGCGAGCCCGTGGTGACGGTCGGCTGAGCGGGTGGCGGACGCGCGTGGAATGCGGTCCATCTGGCAGGCTTGAAGCGTGCTGAGGTTGGCTGGCGCGCGGGTGCTGGACGAGCGGGACCTGAACCAGGTCCTCGCCGTGCTGGCTGGTGACCCGGTGGCCGCCTGCATGGTGGCCGCCCGGGTCGAGGTCGCCGGGCTGGACCCGTGGCGGCTGGGCGGCGAGGTGTGGGCCTACGACCACCGCTCGCTGCGCGGCGCCCGGCTGGACGCCCTGTGCTTCGCGGGGCCGAACCTCATCCCGCTGTGCGGCAACTCGTCCGCCATCCGCAGCTTCGCCGACCGCGCGCGGCGGCGGGGCCGCATGTGCTCGTCCCTGGTCGGCCCGGCCGAGCAGGTGCTGGCGCTGTGGGAGGAGCTGGCCCCGGACTGGGGGCCGGCCCGCGAGGTGCGCGGCGACCAGCCGCTGATGGCGCTGGGCCGCACCCCGTCGGTGACCCCGGACCCGCTGGTGCGGCCGGTGCGCCCGGACGAGCTGGACCGGTACCTGCCGGCGGCGGTGGCCATGTTCATCGAGGAGGTCGGCGTCGACCCGTGCGCCGACGACGGCGGCGCGTCCTACCGGGCGCGGGTGGCCGAGCTGATCTCCAGCGGTCGCGCGTTCGCCCGGTTCGAGGGCGGCGAGGTCGTGTTCAAGGCCGAGATCGGGGCGATGTCGAACAAGGTCGGCCAGATCCAGGGCGTGTGGGTGCGGCCGGACCGGCGCGGGCACGGCATCGGCACCGCCGGGACCGCCGCCGTCGCCGAGCGGCTGGTGCGGGGGCTGGGCCGGACCGCCTCGCTGTACGTGAACAGCTACAACGAGGTCGCGCGGGCGGCCTACCGCAGCATCGGGTTCACCCAGGTCGGCCAGTACGCGACGGTGCTGTTCTAGCCACCGGGCATACTCACCCCTCGTGACCCTCCGGACTGCCCTGGCCGTGGTGGCGCTCCTGGTGCTCAGCGGATGCGGCCTGTTCTCCTCCAAGCCCGGTCCCGACCAGATCGCCGGCGACTTCCTGACCAAGCTGGCGGCGGGTGACGTCGACGGCGCGGTGGCGTTGACCGACGACCCCGGCAAGGCCAAGGAGCTGGTCGAGAAGGTGCGCGGCGCGCTGAAGCCGGCCGCCGTGCGCGCCTCCGTCGAGCAGGTGCGGTCCGCCGGCGAGTCGTCGGCGGCGGACGCCACGGCGAAGCTGGAGTGGGAGCTGGCGCACGGCCGGGTGTGGTCGTACCAGACCAAGTTCGACCTGCGCCGCGAAGAGGACGCGTGGAAGGTGCACTGGGCGCCGTCCGTGCTGCACCCGAAGCTGGGCGCGCAGCAGTCCATCGGGTCGTCCGAGGTCAAGCCCGCGCTGGCGCCGGTCCTGGACCGCGAGGGCACGCCCCTGCTGTCACCCGAGCAGGTGGTCTCGATCCTGCTGGACCCGGCGCAGGCCGGTGACGTGGGCGCGGTCGCCGGGGCTCTCGGGGCCGCCTTGGGCCGGATCGACCCGGCCATCACGGCGGCGTCGATCACCGAGGGCGTCGGGAAGGTGCCCGCCGGCCAGGTGTACCAGGTGGCGGCGTTGCGCGATGCCGACTACCAGAGCGTGAAGCCGGAGATCTACGAGCTGCCCGGGGTGCGGTTCACGTCCCAGACGAGCCTGCTCGCGCCCGCGCGGGACTTCGGGTCGCAGGTGCTGCCCGCCGTGCGCAAGGCCGTGGAGGAGGAGATCGCGGGCCGGGCGGGGCTGCGGATCTACACCGTGAACGCGGCCGGCAACGAGGTCGAGGACCTGCACGAGGTCGCGCCGGAGCCCGCCGAGGCCATTTCGACGGGCCTGAGCCGGGCCGTGCAGACGGCGGCCGAGGACGCGCTGGAGCCGATCGCCGAGCCCGCGATGCTGGTGGCGCTGTCCGCGTCCACCGGCGACGTGCTGGCCGTGGCCCAGAACAAGCCCGCCGACGAGCAGGGCGCCATCGCCCTGACCGGCCGCTTCCCGCCGGGCTCGACGTTCAAGATGATCACGGCGGCGGCAGCGGTCGAGGCCGGCGTCCCGGCGGATTCGCCTCAGCCGTGCCCCGGGAAGATGACCATCGACGGCCGGCGGATCGTGCCCAACGACAAGGAGTTCGACAAGGGCACCATCCCGCTGCACTCGGCGTTCGCGTTCTCGTGCAACACGACCTTCGCGAAGATCGCGTCGGAGCTGCCCGCCGACGCACTGACCAAGCAGGCGGAGAAGTTCGGCCTGGGCGTCGACTTCGAAATCCCGGGCATCACCACCATCACCGGCTCGGTGCCGCCCGCGACGGACGTCGTGGAACGCGCGGAGGACGGCTTCGGCCAGGGCAAACTCCTGGCGAGCCCGTTCGGCATGGCCCTGGTGGCCGCCACGGCGTCCCACGGCTCGATGCCCACGCCGGTGGTGCTGAAGGGCCGGGAGACGAAGGCGAACCTGAAGCCGACCGCGCCTTCCCCGGCGGTGCTGGAGCCCCTGCGGGCGATGATGCGCGAGGTGGTCGAGTCGGGGACGGCTCCGCAGCTGCGGCCGTACGGGGACGTGCGGGGGAAGACGGGGACGGCCCAGTTCGGTGACGGGACCAACTCGCACGGCTGGTTCGTGGGCTACCGGGGGGATGTCGCTTTCGCGACCCTGCTGCTGGGCACGAACACGTCCGCTCCAGCGGTGGAGGCCTCGGCTCGGTTCCTCCGGGCACTGGGCTGAACGGAGCAACGTGCGCTACCTTGCGTGCGTGGAGTCGATCACCGTGACGGAGTTCCGGCGCAACCCGGAGGCCTACGTGCTCCGGGCCGCGGCGGGCGAGAAGATCGGGATCACCCGGTGGGGCAAGCCGGCCGCGATGCTGACGCCGCCTTCACCGGAGGACGCCGTCTGCGACCGCTTCGTCCTCAGCGGCGAACTGGTGCCCGCCACCGCGCCATGGCGAGTGCTGCTGGACGCGCCAGAGGACTTCGAGGCCCACGACTGACCACATTGCGGGCATACGGCGCACAGAGCGTCACGGCCACGCCGTACTGTGGTGGGTATGTCCGTGCGTGCCCCTCTTGAGCCCGGTGTGCTCTCCCCGCGTCGTCCCGTGCCCGCTGAGATCGAGCGGCCTGAGTACGTGGATCGCAAGGAGCCCAAGCGCAACACCGACCCCTGGGTGCAGCCGCCCGAGGTGATCGAGGCGATGCGCGTGGCCGGGCGGTTGGCGGCGCAGGCGTTGCAGGAGGCGGGCAAGGTCGTCGTGCCCGGGGTCACCACCGACGAGATCGACGCCGTCGTGCACGAGTTCCTGTGCGACAACGGCGCCTACCCCTCGACGCTGGGCTACCGGGGCTTCCCCAAGTCCTGCTGCACCTCGCTGAACGAGGTCATCTGCCACGGCATCCCCGACTCGACCGTCGTCCAGGACGGCGACATCGTCAACGTCGACGTCACCGCCTTCATCGGCGGCGTCCACGGCGACACCAACGCCACCTTCCTCGCGGGCGAGGTCAGCGACGAGGTCAAGCTGCTCGTCGAGCGCACCCACGAGGCCACGATGCGGGCGATCAAGGCGGTCAAGCCCGGTCGTCAGCTCAACGTGGTGGGCCGGGTCATCGAGTCCTACGCCAACCGGTTCGGCTACGGCGTCGTGCGCGACTTCACCGGTCACGGCATCGGCCGCACGTTCCACAGCGGCCTGGTCGTGCTGCACTACGACGCCCCGCACGTCCCCACGGTCATCGAGACCGGCATGACGTTCACCATCGAGCCGATGATCACGCTCGGCGGCATCGAGCACGACATGTGGGACGACGGCTGGACGGTCACCACCCGCGACAAGAGCTGGACCGCCCAGTTCGAGCACACCATCGTGGTCACCGAGGACGGCGCGGAGATCCTCACCGTCTGCTGAGCTCGGCCAGCAGCGACGCCAGGGCTCCGGCGACCCGACCGGGCTCCGACGCGGCGGCCAGGTGGTGCGCGTCGAGCGTCCGGACCGGCCACCCCAGCGCGCCGGCCTGAGCGGCAGCAGCCGAGTACACCTCGCTGAGCTGCAGGTACGCGCACGGCCCCTGCCAGGACACGGTCGGCCGGGGCTCCTTGAGGAACGCCAGCGGCACCTCGGGGGCCTCGGCCACGATCTCCTCCAGCAGCCGCACGTCCGGCACCATCGCCGACAGCGCCTCGGGGGCGAACCACGTGTCCCACCGGGGCATCAGGCCCTCCCGGGAGATCGACTTCAGGTGGGCCATGCGCTCGGCGGGGGCGTCGTCGCGCCAGCTCCGGCCCGGGGTGGGCAGTTCGGCGTCCAGGAAGACCAGGCCGGCGACGGGGGTCTCCAGGGCGTCGGCGAACGCGGGCAGCAGGGGTCCGGCGCCGCTGTGCCCGACCAGCACCAGTTCGCCCTCGACCAGGGAGTCCTCCACGGCGTCGGCGAACACGCCGATGATCCGCTGGTGCACGGGCGCCGCGTTGACCGTGACCCGCAGGTCCAGCAGCAGCGTCGGGTGTCCGAGCGCGGCGAGGGCGTCGGCCAGGGGGCGCAGGCTCGCCGGACCGAGGTAGGGGCTGTGCACCAGGACGGTGGTGGCGGGCACGTCGACCATGACGTGGATGATGTCAGCCGGGACCGACAACGAGGGGACTTCGGTGACTGTGGGCGGTGCGCTGCTGGTCGCGGGCACGACGTCGGACGCGGGCAAGAGCGTCCTGGCGGCGGGGGTGTGCCGGTGGCTGACCCGGCGCGGGGTGCGCACGGCCCCGTTCAAGGCCCAGAACATGTCGAACAACTCGGTCGTCACGGTCGAGGGCGGCGAGATCGGCCGGGCCCAGGCGCTCCAGGCGGCGGCGTGCGGGCTGGAGCCGAGCGTGCGGTTCAACCCCGTGCTGCTCAAGCCCGGCGGTGACCGCAGCTCGCAGGTGGTCGTGCTGGGCAAGGCGGTCGGCGAGGTGTCCGCGCTGTCCTACCGCGAGCGCAAAGCCGAGCTGATGACCACCGTCCTGTCCACTTTGGACGGTCTCCGGCACGACTTCGACGCCGTGGTCTGCGAGGGCGCGGGCTCGCCCACCGAGATCAACCTGCGGGCGAACGACATCGCCAACATGGGCCTGGCGCGCGCGGCGGACCTGCCGGTCATCGTGGTCGGCGACATCGACCGCGGCGGGATCTTCGCGCACCTGTTCGGCACCCTGGCCCTGCTCGACCCGGCGGACCAGGCCCTGGTCAGCGGGTTCGTGGTGAACAAGTTCCGCGGCGACCCGGCCCTGCTCGAACCCGGCCTGCGCCAGCTCGACGCGCTCACCGGCCGGCCCGTGCTGGGCGTGCTGCCGTGGCGCGAGGAGCTGTGGCTGGACGCCGAGGACTCGCTGTCCTACACCGCCGACGGCGTGATCGGCCGTCCCACGGCACCGCACGGCGACCAGTGGCTGCGGGTGGCGGTGGTGCGGCTGCCGCGCATCTCCAACGCCACCGACGTGGAGGCGCTGGCGTGCGAGCCGGGCGTGTCGGTGCGGTTCGTCACCGAGCCGTCGCGGCTGGCCGACGCGGACCTGGTGGTCGTCCCCGGCTCCAAGGCGACCGTGCACGACCTGGCGTGGCTGCGCGCCACCGGCCTGGCCGACGCGATCGCCCGTCACGACGGTCCCGTGCTGGGCATCTGCGGTGGGTTCCAGATGCTCGGGCACAAGATCGAGGACGGCGTGGAGTCGCGCGCCGGCACCGTCGAGGGACTCGGCCTGCTCGACGTGGACATCCGCTTCGAGCCCGACAAGACCCTGCACCGCCCGCACGGGCACGCCCTGGGCGAACCGGTCACCGGCTACGAGATCCACCACGGCCGGGTCACCCGCTCGACCGGGGAAGGCCTGGTCACCCTGCCCGACGGCACACCGGAGGGCGTGGTCGCGGGTCGGGTCGCCGGCACCCACTGGCACGGCCTGCTGGAGAACGACGGCTTCCGCCGCGCGTTCCTGCGCTGGGCGGCGGGCCACGCGGGCCGCGCCGGGTTCACGCCCGCGCCGGACACCGACTTCGCCGGCCGCCGCGCGGCGCAGCTGGACCTGCTGGGCGACCTGGTCGCCGACCACCTCGACACGGACGCGCTGCTCGCGCTGCTGGACCGCGGCGCTCCCGCCGGACTCCGGGTCGTCCCGCCCGCGGGCGTCCCACCGATCGCCTGACGGCGTCACCCGGTGCGAGCGCCGACCAGCGCCTCGGGTACGGCGAGCGGGGGCTTCGGCCCCAACCGGACCGTCGTCGCGGCCATGCCCAGGACCACCAGGGCGGCGGCCCCGACCCGCAGCGGGGACACGGTCTCGTCCAGCAGCAGCCAGCCGGAGAGCATGCCCGCCACCGGCACGAGCAGGGCGAACGGCACCACGGTCGAGGCGTCGTACTCGCGCAGCAGGAAGCCCCACACGCCGAAGCCGAACAGCGTCGAGATCCACGCGATGAACAGCAGCGCGCCCACGCCGGTCCAGCTCAAGTTGCTCAACGCGGCCACCCCGGCGGACGGCCCCTCGAACACCAGGGACAGCGCGAGCAGCGGCAGGACGGCGACGGCGCTGACCCACACGATGAAGTTCAGCGCGTCCGGCGGCTTGGCGTAGCGGGTGGCGACGTTGGACAGCCCCCACGCCACCGCGCCCAGCACCACCAGCAGCAACGCGGAGATCGGGCTGCCGACGCCGTAGTCCAGCGCGATGAGGACGATCCCGACCGCGGCCACGGCCATGCCCGCGAGCTGCACCGGACGCGGCCGTTCGCGCAGCAGCACCGCGGCGAAGACCACCGTGAAGATCACCTGGCTCTGCAACACCAGGGACGACAACCCGGCGGGCATCCCCGCGGCCATCCCCAGGAACACCAGGCCGAACTTGGCCACCCCGAGCAGGAACCCGACCGCGAGCACCCACTTCCACGCGACCTTCGGCCTGCCCACGAACCACATCGCGGGCACGGCGGCGGCGAGGAAGCGCAGCGCGGAGAACAGCAGCGGCGGGAACTCGGCGAGACCGACCTTGATGACGACGAAGTTGACGCCCCAGATGCTGGTGATCAGGACCGCCAGGGCGGCGTGGCGAGGTTTCACGCCTTCGAGTCTTCGCACGACGACCGTTTAGCACCAGCGAATACTGCTAAGGCTTTTGGTTTAGGATCGCTACATGCTCGATCTCGGCAGACTCCGCGCCCTGCACGCCGTGGCCACGCACGGCTCGGTCGGCGCCGCCGCGACCGCCCTGGGCTACACGCCCTCGGCGGTGTCCCAGCAGATCGCCAAGCTGGAACGCGAGACCCGCACCACCCTGCTGGAACGACGGGGGCGGGGCGTCGCGCTGACCGACGCCGCCTACCTCCTGGCCACCACGGCGGACCAGGTGCTCAAGCTGGTCGAGGAAGCCGAGGTGACGCTGGAGGAGCAGCGCGGGGCGGCGGTGGGGGAGCTGCGCGTCGGCGCGTTCGCCACGGCCGCGCGCGGCCTGCTGCCGGCCGCCCTGGTCGCGCTCGCCCGGGACCACCCGGCGCTGGACGTGCGGCTGGTGGAGCTGGACCCGCCGCAGGGCCTGGAGGCGGTGGCACGCGGCGAGCTGGACATGGCCGTGACGCACGACTGGGTCAACACCCCGCTGGCCGTGCCGGACGCGGTGTCCCGGGTGCAGCTGGGTGAGGACGTCGCGGACGTGCTGCTGCCCGTGTCGCACCCGTTGGCCGGGCGCGAGGTCGTGGTGCCCGAGGACCTGGCCGGGGAGCGGTGGATCTGCCAGCCCGAGGGCACGATCTGCCACGACTGGCTGGTCAACACCTTCCGCGGCGCGGGCATGGAGCCCGACCTCGCCTACCGGATCGCCGAGTACGAGACGCAGCTGGCGTTGCTGGGCAAGGGCATCGGGGTCGCGCTCCTGCCCCGGCTCGGGCGCGGCGAGCTGCCCGCCGGGGTGCGGGCGGTGCCGTTCACGCCCACGCCGACGCGGCGGGTGTTCGCGGTGTGGCGCACGCAGGCCACGCGGCGGCCCGCCGTGGCGGCGACCCTGGCGGCGCTGCACGGCTGTTGGGGTGAACGTTCCACCGCCTGAGTAACGATCCCGCAAACCCTTGTTGCGACGAGGGGTCTTCCGACGACCCTGGTTGCGGGCGCTCGAAGACCATCACCCAGGGGACCTCCCAAGGATCCATCCGCCGCCGTGGGAGGTCCCCGCCTTCGTCTCAGTCCTTGTGGCGCTCCAGCAGCTCCTCCAGGAACCCGCCCGCCTCCGCCGCCGCCCGCGCCGGGTCCCGGTCGCGGACCGCGTCCAGCAGGCCGGTGTGGGACACGTGGTCGTCCTCGTGGTCGGTCTCCACGGTGGCCGTGATGCTCGCCCGGACCGCCTCGGTGAGGCCCTGGTAGAGCTGGTACAGCAGGTTGTTGTGCGAGCTCTGCACGAGCAGCAGGTGGAACGCGGCGTCGCGCTCGACCAGGCGGTCCCAGTCCTTGGCGGCCAGCGCGGCGTCGCGCTCGGCCAGCAGCGCCTCCAGGCGGGTCAGCTCCTCGTCGGTGCGCTCGGTCGCGGCCAGTCGAGCCCCCTCGACCTCCAGCGTCCGCCGCACCTGGAGCACCTCGCGCAGTTCGCTGCCGCACAGCCGGCGCACCGCGCCGGACAGTTCGCTGGTGGCGCGCACGAAGGTGCCGTCACCCTGTCTGACCTCCAGCAGCCCCGCGTGCGACAGCGCGCGCACCGCCTCCCGCACGGTGTTGCGGCCCACGCCGAGCGCGTTGACCAGTTCGGGTTCCGGCGGGATGCGCCGGCCCACCGGCCATTCACCGCCGGCGATCGCGCCCCGCATCTGGTCGATCACCTGGTCGACGAGTCCGGCCCGTCGGGTAGTGGCCAACGGCACAGCGTCGTCCTTTCATCCGAACATCCCATGTCTGCGATAGTAGTCCGGTGACGATCCAGCAGACCCAGCCAGACCGGACACCGTCGATGGTTCACATTGCCACTGATGCCAGTGCCAACGCGACGATCGCGGCCCATCCTTCTGGCTCGGCCGCCGGGTCGGTGGCAGCGAACCGCCAAGTTGCCCTGGTCGGCAGCACCCTGTTGGCGATCGGCGTAGCGCTGGCCGCCGCCAACCTGCGGCCGGCCGTCACCAGCCTGGCCTCCGTGCTGGGTGACGTGCGCGGCTCGCTCGGCGTGTCGACCGCGTGGACTTCCCTGCTCACCGCCGTGCCGACGCTGTGCTTCGGCTTCGCGGCCTTCCTGGCGCCCTGGCTGGGGCGTCGGCTGGGCATGGCGCGGGCGGTCGGGCTGTCGCTGCTGGTGCTGACGGTCGGTCTGGTGCTGCGGGTCGTCGACGGGCCGGCCGTGGTGTTGGGCGGCACGTTCATCGCGTGCGCCGGGATCGCCGTGTGCAACGTCCTGATCCCCGTGGTGGTCAAGGATTCGTTCCCGGGTCGGGTCGGCCTGATCACCGGCGTCTACACCGCTGCTCTGGCCGCCGGCGCCGCTCTTGGTGCCGCTTTCACGCCCGCCCTGGAGTCGTGGCTGGGTTCGTGGCGACTCGCGGTGGGCGCCTGGGCTTTCCTGTCTTTCGCCGCTTTGCTGATCTGGCTGGCCGGCGCCCGTCACGGCGCTGTCGTCCGCACGTCCTCTTCGCGTCCCGCCGTGGTGCGCCGGTCCCTGGTCCGCAGCCCGCTGGCCTGGGTGATCACCGTCTTCTTCGGCTTGCAGTCCTTGCTGGCTTACACGGTCATGGGCTGGCTGCCGCAGATCCTCGGTGACGCCGGCGTGGACCGGACGACGGCGGGCTTGCTGCTGGCGATCACCATGGTGCTGGGCGTTCCGGTCAGCTTGATCGTTCCCCCGCTGGCGGCTCGGCGTCCCAGCCAGTCCGGCTTGGTGCTGGGCTTGGGTCTGCTGTCGATGGCCGGTGTGGCGGGCTTGGCGCTGGCTCCGGCCGCCGCTCCGGGGTTGTGGGTCGTGCTGGTCGGCTTGGGGATGGGCATGTTCCCGCTGGCCCTGGTGATGATCTCGCTCCGCACGTCCTCGACCGCCGACACCGCCCGGCTGTCCGCGATGGCCCAGTCGATCGGCTACCTGATCTCGGCGGTGGGTCCGTTCGCGTTCGGGGTGCTGCGGGGCGTGACGGGCACGTGGACCGTGTCGATGCTCCTCTTGGTCGCCCTGCTCGCCCTCCTGACCGCCTTGGGCTGGATCGCCGGCCGCCCGCGCACGGTCTGAACGGAAGACGACCAAGGGGCGAGGACCGCGCGGTCCTCGCCCCTCTTGCGTTGCTCGTCAGTCCAGGGGCAGGTTGAGCAGGGCGTTCTCGATCACCTCGGGCATCGCCGGGTGGATCCAGTACTGGCCCCGGGCCATCGTGCGGGCGTCGAGGCCGAAGCTCATGGCCTGGATGATCGGCTGGATCACGCTCGACGCCTGCGGCCCGATGATGTGCGCGCCGAGGATCTGGCCGGTGGCCGGGTCGGCGAGGACCTTCGCGAAGCCGGTCGTGTCCTCCATCGCCCAGCCGTAGGCGATGGACGCGTACGCCTGGGACGCCGACACGTACCGGATGCCCCGCGCGCCCGCCTGCTCCTCGGTCAGACCCACCGAAGCGATCTGCGGGGACGAGAAGACCGCCGCCGGCACGAAGCGGTGGTCGGAGGCCTTCAGGTCCGTCGGGTTCAGCAGGTTGTGCTGGACGACCCTCGCCTCGTGGTTGGCCACGTGCTTGAGCTGGTACTCCGAGCTGATGTCGCCCAGCGCGAAGATCCCCTCGACCGACGTCCGCTGGTACTCGTCCACCACGATCCGGCCGTCCGGGTGCAGCTCGACGCCGGTCGCGGCCAGGTCCAGCAGGTCGGAGTTCGGGCGGCGGCCCACGGCCACCAGCAGCTCGTCCGACACGACGACCTCGGCGCCGTCCGGGCCCTCCAGGTGCAGGCGCACCGAGCCGTCGGACGCGCGTTCCGCCCGCACGGCCTTGCGGCTCAGCCGGACGTCCCACTTCTCCGCCGCCACCGACGTGAAGCGCGCGGCGATCTCCGCGTCCTCGTGGCGCAGCAACAGGTCCGAGCGCGCGACCACGGTCACCTCGACGCCGAACGACGAGAACACGTGCGCGAACTCCGCCGCCACGAAACCCGACCCGAGGATGGTCAGCCGCCGCGGCAGCTCGTCCAGCCGCATGACCGTGTCACTGGTGTGGTAGCCGACCGACGCCAGGTCCGCGACGTCCGGCACCACCGGGCGGGAGCCGGCCGCGATCACGAACCGGTCGGCCGTGATCACCTCGCCGGTGCCGGTGTCCAGCGTCTTGGGCCCGACGAACCGCGCCGTCCCCTCGTACACGGTGACGTTGGCGTTCTCCTCGGCCCGCCACCGCCGCCCGCCCTCGGAGATCGGGTCGATGCGGCCGAAGATGCGGTCCCGCACGTCGGTCCACCGGACGCCGTCCAGGGACAGGTCCACGCCCAGGCGGCCGCCGGCCCGGGGCGCAGCGGCCACGTCGGCGGTGTGCACGAACATCTTCGTGGGGATGCACCCGACGTTCAGGCACGTGCCGCCGAACACGCCCTTCTCGACGATCGCGATGTCCCAGTCCGCGAATCGCTCGTCCGCGATGGAGTTGCCGGAGCCGGTGCCGATGATGACCAGGTCGAAGTGCCTCACGTCGTGCTGCAACCCACGACGTGAGGCGCTCATTCCCGCACCTCAGGCCGCGTAGGTCGAGACGAGGACGGCCCGCGCCAGCGTGTGGAACGCCAGGTTGAAGCTCACCACCGCGGGCGACGAGTCCGGCGTCACGTCCAGCTTCTCCACGTCCACCGCGTGCACGACGAAGTAGTACCGGTGCGCCCGATCGCCGGGCGGCGGCGCGGCACCGCCGAAGGAGCGGGTGCCGTAGTCGTTGCGCACGTGGAACGCGTCACCCGGCAGGCCCTCGTCGGACGCGCCCGCACCGGTGTCCAGCGAGGTCGCCGACGCCGGCAGGTTCACCGCCACCCAGTGCCAGAAGCCCGACGGCGTCGGCGCGTCCGGGTCGAAGCACGTGACGACGAAGCTCTTCGTCTCCGCCGGGAACCCCGACCAGCTCAGCTGGGGCGAGGTGTCGCCCTCGGCGTACACGTGCGCGTCGGGCAGGGTCTCGCCGTCCCGCACGTCGGTCGAGGTGACCTCGAACGACGCCACGGCCGGGAGCAACGAGTAGGGGTCGGGAGCGACGGGGCGCTCAAGGCTCATCTGTGGTCCTCCACACAAGCGGTCTGCTCGACCTCGCCGACCTTATCGGTCGGGTGAACATTGGTTGCGAAACCATCACCGCGCAACCCGAGGACGGCTCGGGGCGTCTCCACTGTCGTGGGGCGCCGCGCCGGCGGCGGATCATCAGGGGGGACATCCAGCAATGCGAAGAATCGGCGTGGCGGTCGCCGCTGCCCTGGCCGTGGTCACCGTGGCGTGCACGGCGGAGCCGAAGGCGCTTCCCGCGACCACGACGACGACCACCACCACGACCACGACGGTGACCACGACCACCCCGCCCACGGCGGTGCCCGGTCCGGGCGGCACGACGGTGCCGGTGTTCCAGCACCCGTACAAGTACGGCACCCCGCAGGCCAAGCTGCCGGCCAGTCCGGACGGGTTGCTGCCGGTGGTCCGGCGCATCGAGACCGACAAGCCGTACGTGTTCATCACCATCGACGACGGCGCCGTGCGGCACCCGGCGGCGCTGGAGCTGATGAAGTCGTCGCAGACCCAGCCGTCGCTGTTCCTCAACACCAAGCACGTGGCCGAGCAGCCCGCGTTCTTCAAGGCGCTCCAGGACGACGCGAAGTCCACCGTCCACGCGCACACCGCGAACCACCCGAACCTGCAGGGCAAGGGCTACGAGTTCCAGAAGCAGGAGATCTGCGGCAACGCCGACTACCTCCAGCAGCAGACCGGGGTGCGGCCGACGCTGTTCCGCCCGCCGTTCGGCAACTACGACGGCACCACCCGCAAGGCGGCCACCGACTGCGGTTTCAAGGCGCTGATCATGTGGACGGCGGCGGTGAACGACGGCGTCGTGCAGTTCCAGGCGGGCAGCAAGCTCGTGCCGGGCGACATCGTCCTCATGCACTTCCGGAACACCTTCGTCGAGGACTTCCTGGCGTTCCTGAACCACTGCAAGGCCCACGGCCTGACCCCGGTGCCGCTGGAGGACTTCCTGTCCACGACCCTGCCCTGACCGCGCAACCGTGTGACCTGTGACACGTCCTTCGAGGTGACACACCCGGCAGCCAGCCGGGCCCCCGCCCGAGGAGGGCAGTCCCATGACCTCGCGCTTCCGCAGACTCGCCGTGCTCGTCCTGGCGGTGCTCGCCGTTGGTGCCGCAGTGCCCGCGGCGGCCACCACGGCGTCCACCGCCCCGGAGCTGACCAACATCCGGGTGGGCCGGCACGACACGTTCGACCGGGTCGTGCTCGACCTGAACGGGTCGCGCCCGGAGTTCTTCATCCGGTGCGTCGACCAGCTGTACTACGACGGCAGCGGTGCACCGGTGTCGCTGCCGGGCACCACGTTCCTGGAGGTCCGGTCCTTCCCCGCCGCCGCGCACGACGAGTGGGGCAACCCCACCTACACCGGGCCGCAGCAGTTCACGACCCCTTCGCTGAGCAACGTGCAGGCCGTGGCGATCACCGGCGACTTCGAGGCCAACCTCACCGTCGGCCTGGGCATGCGCCAGGAGACCTGGCACCGCGTGTTCCTGCTGAGCAACCCGACCCGCCTGGTCATCGACGTCGGTGCCGCTTACTGACGTCCTGCGAGGGCAAGGGGGTCCCGTCCGTCCGGGACCCCCTTGCCGCCTGCCGGTTCACGCCGCGACCGCGACCGCTTCCCGTTCCAGCGCCAGCTCCAGCACCTCGCGCACGTCGGCGACCAGGTGCACGGTCAGCGCTTCCCGCACCGACTCCGGCACGTCGTCCAGGTCGGGCTCGTTGCGCTGCGGCAGCAGGACCGTCGTGATGCCGGCGCGGTGTGCGGCCAGCAGCTTCTGCTTCACGCCGCCGATGGGCAGCACCCGGCCGGTCAGCGACACCTCACCGGTCATGGCCACGTCCGAGCGGACCGGGCGTCCGGACAGCAGCGACGCCAGGGCCGTCGTCATGGTCACACCCGCGGACGGACCGTCCTTCGGCACGGCACCCGCCGGCACGTGGATGTGGACCCCACGCTCGGCCAACGCCGCCGCCCGCTCGTCGTGCGACTTCAAGTAGGACAAGGCGATCTGCGCGGACTCCTTCATCACGTCGCCCAGCTGCCCGGTCAGCGTGACGCCCGGCGCGCCCGTGCCCTCCGAGGCCAGGGACGCCTCCACGAACAGGACGTCACCGCCCGCGCCCGTGACCGCCAGACCCGTCGCCACACCGGGGACCGCCGTCCGCTCCGCCGACTCCGGCGTGAACTTCGGAGAACCCAGGTAGCCCTTCAGGTCCGGCACGTCCACGCGCGCCGGCAGCGCCGCCTCATCGAGCGCCGCCCGCGCGGTGACCTTGCGCAGGACCCTCGCCAACGACCGCTCCAGCTGCCGGACACCGGCTTCCCGCGTGTACTCGCCGGCCAGCTTGCGCAGGGCGTCCTCGGTGACCGTGACGTCCTCGGCGGTCAGGCCGGCGCGCTCGACCTGCCGGGGCAGCAGGTGGTCGCGGGCGATGGTGACCTTCTCGTCCTCGGTGTAGCCGTCCAGCTGCACCAGTTCCATGCGGTCCAGCAGCGGGCCCGGGATGGACTCCAGGACGTTGGCGGTGGCCAGGAAGACCACGTCCGACAGGTCCAGCTCCACCTCCAGGTAGTGGTCCCGGAAGGTGTGGTTCTGCGCCGGGTCCAGGACCTCCAGCAGGGCCGCGGTCGGGTCGCCGCGGTAGTCCGCGCCGACCTTGTCGATCTCGTCCAGCAGTACGACCGGGTTCATCGAGCCGGCCTCGGCGATCGCGCGGACGATCCGGCCGGGCAGCGCGCCCACGTAGGTGCGCCGGTGACCGCGGATCTCCGCCTCGTCGCGCACGCCGCCCAGGGCGACGCGGACGAACTTGCGACCCATCGCCTTCGCGACCGACTCGCCCAGCGACGTCTTGCCCACCCCGGGCGGCCCGACCAGCGCGAGCACCGCGCCGCTGCGCCGACCGCCGACGACCCCGAGCCCGCGGTCGGCCCGACGCCGCCGCACCGCCAGGTACTCGGTGATGCGCTCCTTCACGTCGTCCAGGCCCGCGTGGTCGGCGTCGAGGACCGCCCGCGCGCCCGCGATGTCGTAGGTGTCCTCGGTGCGCTCGTTCCACGGCAGGTCCAGGACGGTGTCCAGCCACGTCCGGATCCAGCCGGTCTCGGGGGACTGGTCGGAGGTGCGCTCCAGCTTGTCCACTTCGGACAGTGCGGCCTTGCGGACGTGCTCGGGCAGGTCGGCGTCCTCGACGCGGGCCCGGTAGTCCTGCTCCTCGGTGGCGGGCTTGCCGTCCAGCTCGGCCAGCTCCTTGCGGATCGCGGCGAGCTGCTGGCGCAGCAGGAACTCGCGCTGCTGCTTTTCCACGCCCTCCTTGACGTCCTTGCGGATCGTCTCGGCGACGTCCAGCTCGGTCAGGTGCTCGCGGCCCCACTCGAGCAGCTTCTCCAGCCGCTCGGCGACGTCGCTGGTCTCCAGCAGCCAGATCTTCTGCTCGTCGGACAGGTAGGAGGCGTAGCCCGCGAGGTCGGCCAGCGCGGACGGCTCGTCCACCTGCTGCACCGAGTCCACGACCTGCCACGCGCCGCGCTGCTGGAGGATCGTGGTGACCAGCGCGCGGTATTCGCGGGCCAGCTCACGGGTCCGGTCGTCCACGGGCGGCTCGTCGGCCACCGTCGCCTCGACCCACAGCGCCGCCCCCGGCCCGGTGGTACCCGTCCCGATCCGCACCCGGTCGGTACCCCGCACGACCGCCGCGCGCTCCCCACCCGACAACCGCCCGACCTGCTCCACGACGGCCAACGTGCCGACCTTCGCGTACTTCCCGTCCAACCGCGGCACCAACAACACCCGCGTCTCCCCGCCCGCGGCGGAGGCGGCCTCGACGGCGGCCCGCGCCTCGGCCGCGGCGTCCGAGCCGGTGAGCCGGATCGGGACGACCATGCCGGGCAGCACGACCACGTCGTCCAGCGGCAGCACCGGAAGCGCCAACGTCTCACCCATGTCGATCCTCCAAAGTTGAGTCTGAAGGGCTCAACCAAGGTGAGCAGAAGATTGTTTCAATCTTGCGTTCGCTCTCAGCGATCCACGCCGGACCTCGGGAAACCTGCCTCCTGCTCAACGCTCCTCGCGCAGAATCCGTGCCATGGCCACCCACGAATCCCGCCTGGCGAACCTCGCCCGCCGCCACCTGCCGCCCGACGTGGCCGAGCGGTGGACCTCCCTCATCCGTCCCGGCGTCCGACTGCGCGTCCGGGACGGCGGCCGGCGCGTCGGGTACCTCGGCGGCGTGCCGTTCCTGCCCGCCGACGTGGCCTGGCCGGAGTGGGAGGGCGAGGGCTCGCTGAACTTCGTGGCGTCGATCGATTGCGGCCGACTGCCCGCGAACAGCCTGGACATCGCGTTGCCGGACAGCGGCACGCTGCTGTTCTTCTACTACGACCCCGAGTCCGCCTACCTCGACGGCACCGAGTACCACCCGACGGTCGGCTCCTGGGAACCCGCGTCCCAAGCGGGCGCACGGGTCCTGTACGTGCCCCCCGGCGTGCCGACCGAAGAACGCGACACCCCGCTCGACATCGAGCCGTACGACTACGCGCCCCTGGTCGCGACCCCGATCGCCACCGGCCCGGACTGGTACCACCCGGAGTTCCGCGCGCGGTGCCGCGACTTGTCCGAGGACGACCTCGACTTCCTCGACGACCACGGCAACGGGGACGACTTCGCTCGCGCGTTGAGCGCCGTGCGGTCCCACCCGTCGCACCAGCTGGGCGGACACGCGCACCCGATCCAGAGCGCGGTCGAACTGGAGGCCGCCCAAAGCGTGCTGGGTCCGGGCGCGGAGTGGGAGAGCGTGGCGGAGGAGGCGCGGCGGTGGACATTGCTCGCCCAGATCGACAGCGACCGCGAAGCCGGTATGCGCTGGGGTGACCTCGGCACCCTGTACTGGCTCATCCGACCGGAAGACCTCGCGGCCCGCGACTTCGGGGCCTCGGCGTTCACCTGGCAGTGCACCTGACCAGAGCTTCGAGCAGGTCGGCGGCGTGGTCGGGGCCCGGCAGGGCGGCCATTTCGGCGCGCAGGCGCTCGGCCGACCGGCGGTATCCCGGGTCTGCGAGCACCTCCGAGACCGTGGCCCGCACCTCGGCCGGGGTCACCGTGACGGGGTCCAGCGTGCGACCGACGCCCAGGGCTTCGCAGCGGTCGGCGTTCATCGGTTGGTCGGCTCCCATCGGGGTCAGGACCATCGGTTTGCCGTGCGCCAGCGCTCCGATCACCGTTCCCGAACCGCCGTGCGACACGACCAGGGTGCAGTCCGCCAGTACCTCCTCCTGCGGCACGTACCGGGCGATCCGGACGTGCTCGGGTTGCGGCCCGAACTCGGCGGGGTCGATGTGCCGTCCCACGGTCATGAGGACGCGGACGGGCAGGTCGCGCAGGCCGGCGAGCACCCGTTCGAACAGGTCGCCGGACTCCAGTGCGAACTCCGTGCCCAGGGTGAAGTAGACGAGCGGGCTGCCTGACGACAGCGCGGCGGGCATCGGTGGGCGGAAGGCGTGTTCGGTGCCGAACCGCCAGGCGTCGGGTGCGCGGAAGGACGGTGGGAACGGCGAGAGTCGCAGGTGGCGGCCGAGCATGGTCAACTCCGGGTCCTCGGGCAGGCCGCACTCGGCGCGGATCTCGTGCAGCGGTTCGCCCACGACGTCCGGCCGGATCTGCACGCCCGTCGCCGTCACCAGCACGCTCGCGTGCGGCAACCCGGCCTCCTCCGCGACGAGCATCGAGGCGAAGTCGAACTCGTCGCACACGACCAGGTCCGGCCGCCACTCCGACACCAGCGCACGCACCAGCGGCAACCGCGCCCGCGTCCCGAGCCGCGTGAAGCCCTCCCGCACCTCCTCCTCGGACCGCTGGATGTCGGGCACGAGCAGCGGTCCCCTGGTCGCGGGCGCGGGGGACGGCGAAGAACCCAGTTGGTGGAAGGGGAATCCCGCGGTCTCGACCAGGCCGCGCAACGATCCGGATGTCGCCCAGAGCACCTCGTGCCCCCGATCGGCGACGGCCCGGGAAACGGGCAGCAGCGGGTTGAGGTGGCCAGGACCGCCGATGCAGGTGAACAGCACGCGCATGACGTCAGCCTTCCACCCCGCCACCCACTCCGGATGTAGTACTTTGTGTGCAGTGGTGTGGAGGGAGTGCCGATGGTGCGACGCAACCCCGAGCGGCGGGCGGCGTTGCTCGACGCCGCGATCGAGGTCCTGGCCCGGGAAGGCGCGCGCGGGCTGACGTTCCGGGCGGTCGACCAGCAGGCGGAGGTGCCGGCGGGGACGGCGTCCAACTACTTCGCCAACCGGGACGACCTCCTCAAGCAGGCCGGCGAGCGCGTGTACGAGCGGCTGGTGGACGAAGACGTCCTCGCGGGCGGGATGGCGGGCCCGCACGACCGCGCCCGCGTCACCGAGCTGATGCACGAGCTGGTGGACCGCGTGGCCGCGTTCCCCACCGGGTTCCTCGCGCTGCTCGAACTGCGCCTGGAAGCCACCCGCCGCCCGGAGCTCCGCGAAGTCCTGACCAGCCGCATCCGCGCGGACGTGGAGTTCAACGTGGACTACCACGGCAAGACCGGGCTGCCCGGCGACGGCACGATGGTCGTCCTGCTGTGGCTGGCGCTCAACTGGCTGATCATGGAACGCCTGCTGCTGCCCGACCTGTTCACCGAACAACAGCGCAGCGACCTCGTCACGGCCCTGGTGGAACGGCTGCTGGACGGGCAACCCGACGAGCCGGTGCACCCCTTCGAGCGGTGAGGCGAGAGGTCGCCCGTTCAGGGGTTGTGCCCGGTATGCCCCTCCGCGACGATCACGCGCGTCGAAGCGGTGGAGGGGATGGCATGGAGCAGGCTAGCTGGGTCCCGGCGTCGGTGGACCTGGACCGCCCGAGCGCGGCCCGGATGTACGACTACTTCCTGGGCGGGTCGCACAACTTCGCGGTGGACCGCGAGGCCGCGCAGTCGGTGGAGCGGATCTACCCCGGCATGGCCGGCGCCGCCCGCGCCAACCGGTCGTTCCTGCGCCGCGCCGTGCGGTTCCTGGTGGAGCAGGGCGTGGACCAGTTCCTCGACCTCGGCTCCGGCATCCCCACCGTGGGGAACGTGCACGAGATCGCCCAGCAGGCCAACCCGGCGGCCCGCGTGCTCTACGTCGACGTCGAACCGGTCGCGGTCGCGCACAGCACGGCCCTGCTGGCGGGCAACCCGGGCGCGACGGCCGTGCAGTCCGACCTGCGCGACGTGGACGCGGTCCTCAAGGCCGCCCGGGACGTGCTGGACTTCGAGCGGCCCATCGCGGTGCTGATGGTCGCCGTGCTGCACTTCGTGCCGGACTCGGACGAGCCGGGCGCGGCCGTGGCCCGCTACCGCGACGCCCTGCCGGCCGGCAGCTGGCTGGCCCTGTCGCACGGCAGCCTGGAGGGCGTCCCCCGCGACGGGCTCCAGGACACCGAGCGCATCAAGGCGATCTACCGCCGCACCGACAGCCCGCTGGCGTTGCGCTCGCACGAGGAGATCGCCGCGTTCTTCACCGGGTTCGACGTGGTGGAGCCGGGTGTGGTGGCGCTGCCGGAGTGGCGGCCGGACTCCGACGACGCCTTCATCAGCGCGTACGTCGGCGTGGGCCGCAAGCCTATTCCGGGGGCGTGAGGCGCAGGTCCGGGTCCACCGGCGGTTCGCCGTCGAACGGACCCGGCGGCAGCCCCGCCAAGCCCTCCAGGGTGAGGACGACGTCGGGGCCGTGCGGGTCGGTGCCCGCCGGCGGCGTCTCGAACCACTCGTGCAGGTCCGGCGGGATCGGGTAGTCGTCGGCGAGGTCTTCGTAGAGGTCGGCGCGCTGCTTGGCCTGCGCGGCGAGCTGCTGGTACTCGCGCATGGCCAGCCGCATCCGGATCCAGCGGTAGCGGTCGGTCTTCTCGGCGTCGTCGGCGGTGAACCGGTCGCGCAGCAGCGCGCCCGCGCGTCGGCCGCGTTCGGCGAGGGTCAGGATCGTCTCGGGCGTCATGAACAGGTTCGTGCCGCCTTCGCCCTCGGCCAGGCGGATGTGCGCGATGCGGCCCCGGTAGCCGGGCAGCGCGGACTGCATGGTGTCGCGCCAGTCCAGCATGGTGTCCAGGATCGCGGTGGCGAACTGGAGCGGGCGGGTGACGTCCCGGTAGGGGGTGCCGGTGGTGGACGCGTCCTGTTCGGGCAGCCACACGGGGTCGGTGCCGTCCCGGAACGGGCCGAGGGTCAGGCCGAAGGTGGGCCAGCGCGGCAGCAGGCTGTCGAAGAAGTGGATGGGGAAGTTGCTGGTGATGCCGCCGTCCGAGAACCAGTGCACGCGCGGTTCCGGTTCGGCGCGGCACAGCGGGACGGCGGCGATCAGTCCGGGCATCGGCATGCTCATCCGCACGGCCAGCGCCACCGGGAGGTCCCGGGGGAGGGTGCGCAGGGTTTCGTCCTTGTGCAACGGGCAGGCGTGCGGGGTTCCCGTGCCGTCGAGGGCGTCGGTGATCCGTTGCGGCACAACGGCGTTCAGGCACCGGGTGCAGTAGAGCCAGGCGGCGGCGGGTTCGGTGAAGGGCAGGCGGTAGGGGCGGCCTTCGGACAGGTCGGTCGTCATCAGCACGAGGGTCGTGGTGAGGTCCGAGAACCGCAGGTTCTGCTTGCCGGACAGGTCGTCCAGGCGGTCGGCGAACCAGTCGCTCATCGGCGGCACGCCCGTCGAGCGCGGGACGCCGCAGCGCCGGTCCCAGAAGTTCGCGGTGAACTCGCCCGTGCCCGGGACGAGTCCGAAGTGGATGGTCTGCGCCTTGTCGGCCAGGAACCGCCGGGCGCCCAGGAAGTAGGTCACGCCCACCGCGCTGACGAAGGCGAAGCCGAGCACCATCCACCAGGCGGTCGCGGTGGCGGCGGAGGCCAGGCTGGGAGCGGTCCAGCGGGTGGCGAGGTAGACGGGGAGGAGCGGCAACCCGAGCAGGACCGCCGTGCCCAGTCGTCTGATCCACGCGGTCTTGCGCGTTCGACGCCGAGGCCGGACGCGGACCAGGACGCTCGGGACCACGACCAGCACGGTGACGATGACCGCGACCAGCACCCAGGTCGGCGTGCCACCCCAGTCCAGGCTCAGGAACCACGCCACCGGCCCGACGAGCCAGAGCGCGAGCGCCAGTCCGAGGGCGAGCTTGGCGCGGAAGCCGATGGCCCCGAGGAGGGCGAGGACGAGGCACGTCGTGGCGCTGCGGCCGGTGGTGTCGCGGGACTGCATGGAGGCGGCGACGATCCGGTAGAGCTTGCGGGTGTGCTCGCTGGGCTGGAAGAGCTGCGCCAGCCGCCAGTCCGGCCCGGCGAACCAGCGGATCACGTCCTCGAGCTTGTCGAACCCGCCTTCGTCGCGCCCCTTCTCGGCGGCAGCGGTGAAGGCGGCGGCGATGGCCCCGGCGGACGCACCCCCCAACGACCGGAACCGGTAGTGCCGCGCCAGCTCGACAACGGCCCACGGGTACACGACCCCGCTGGCCGCCCCACCCCGCATGGTGACGTCGCAGTACCGGTTGAACTCCTCGCGGTCATCGGTCATCCCGACCTCCTCGGTGCGCGCTCAATGATCGCGCCAACGGCCGGGACCCGTCGCTAGACCAACCGGCTCGTGTCACAAGTCCTTCAGCAGCCCGTGGTCGCGGGCGATCGCCTCGACCTCGGACGGCGTGCCGGACATGATGGTGCGCACGTGGTCGGTCACCAGCGTGATCGGCCAGTCCCACCACGCGGCGCGCAGCAGGCGGTCCACGTCGGCGGTGGGGTAGCGCTGTTTCACGGGCTTCGCCGGGTTGCCGCCGACCACCGTGTAAGGCGGCACGTCGGCTGTCACCACCGAGCCGGACGCGATGATCGCCCCGTCGCCGATGCGCACGCCCGGCATGACGAGGGTGTTGTAGCCGAACCACACGTCGTTGCCGACCACGGTGTCCCCGCGCGAGGTCATGCCCGTCACCAGGTCCAGCGTGTCGGTCTGCCACCGACCGCCGAACATGGTGAACGGGAACGTCGAGACGCCCGTGGTCAGGTGGTTGCCGCCGGCCATGATGAAACGGGTCCCGGTCGCCAGGGCGCAGAACTTCCCGATCACCAGCCGCTCGGTCCCGTACGCGTACAGCACGTTCCGCGTCTGGAACTCCGCCGCGTGCTCCGGGTCGTCGTAGTAGGTGTACTCGCCCACCTCGATGGTCGGCGCGTCGACCAGCGGCTTGAGCAGCACGACCCGGGGGTGGGCGGGCATCGGGTGGACGGTGGTCGGGTCGGGGATGAACGTCAAAGCGACTCCTAATCGCAACTCGGGTTGCGTTAAGCATGCCGCAGGCTGCCGGCAAATGCAACACCAGTTGCGTTTAGGATGGCGGGGTGACCAGACCAGGGGGACGTTCCGCCCGCGTCCGCGAAGCCGTCCTCGCCGCGACCTACGCCGAGCTGGTCGAGCACGGCTACCTCGGCCTGACGGTGGAGAACGTCGCCACCCGCGCCGGCGTGCACAAGACCACCGTCTACCGCCGCTGGGCCACGATCGACGTCCTCATCGCCGACGCCCTCGACCAGGCCCGCGGCACCGACTGGCCGGTCCCCGACACCGGCACCCTCGAAGGCGACCTGATCGCCATCGCCGACGAGGTCGTCCAAGCCTTCACCGACCCCGCCCAACGGGCCGTGCCCGAGGCGATCGTCACCGCCGCCCTGCACTCCGAACGCGCCCGCGAGGCCAAAAGGGACTTCTACACCGCCCGCCACACCCAGGCCGCCGAGGTCGTGACCCGCGCCATCGCACGCGGAGAAGTGCCCGAGGACACCGACCCCGTCGAGCTCGTCCGCCTGACCTGCGCCCCGCTGTACTACCGGATCTTCATCACCGGCGAACCCCTGGACCACGACACCGCCCGCCGATCGGCCCGCGCGGCACTGGCCGCCGCACGGGCCGGAGCTGTCTAGAACTCGTACCAGCGCAGGACCTCCGGGTCGAGCACGCGGGTGGCGAGCCCGAGCCGCTTCGCCGTCTCCGCCAGTTCCGCCGCGGCCGCCGGGTTGCCGCGCGGCGGCAGGGCGGGGTCGTCGAGCTGGGTCACCATGTCGTCGTGGTGGCTGGGCACGACCACCCGCGGTCGGGTCGCGCGCAACGCACGGGCCGTGTAGTCGAAGACGTTGGCGTGCCCGCTCATCGCCAGCACGAGCACGTCCGGCCGCAGCCCCGCCACCTCGCGCTCCACGAAGTTCGCCGCACCGGACAGGAACAGCACCGAGAAACCGCCGACGTCCACCAGGTACGCCAGGGTCCCGCCCTCGACCAGGTCCGAAATGGTCTCCGGGCGCTGGGGGACGCCGGTCAGGGTGCCGGGCGCGAAGGTGCTGTAGTCCTTGAAGACCGAGTGCAGGCTGCGGAACACCTGCACGGTGAAGCCGTGGAAGTCCAGGTGCTCCCCGCCGCCGGCCAGCGTCACGTTCGCCTTGGGAACGCCCTGTGCCAGCAGGAGGTTCCGGTGCGTCTCGCTCCCGATCACGCGGGAACCGTGCTTTTGCACCAGGTACGGCGCCTCCAACATGTGGTCGTAGTGCCCGTGCGTCACCAGCACCAGCTCGGGCTTTTCGGCGAGGTGCCGGTCCACCAGGTCCGTCCGCACGCGCAGCGGGTGGTTCTCGATGAACTTCCCCGCCTGGTCGAACACCGGCAGCCGGGTCAGGTACGGGTCGATCACCACGCGCCGGCCGGCGAAGGTCAGCTCCCACCCGGCGACGCCCAGCCAGCGCATCCGCACCCCGCTGCGCCCTTCGGCGAACTCCGGCACCGCTGACGCCTGGACGGCCGATGCCGGCATCGCGGACCCCGCCAGCGCCGAGCCCGCCAGCGCCGCCGCCGACCCGACCAAGACCTGTCGTCTGTTCAAGCACATGACCCCAGGACAGCAGCGCACCGCCGCACGTGTCCAAGTCCAATATCGCGCGGGCAGCGATATGCGAACCGCTATCATCGCTGCTCGTGGACCTGCTGCGGTACCTCCGGTACTTCCTCGTGGTCGCCGAGGAGCTGCACTTCGGGCGTGCCGCCGTCCGCCTGCACATGTCCCAGCCGCCGTTGTCGCAGAGCATCCAGCGGCTGGAACGCGAGCTCGGCGTCCGCCTGTTCGACCGGGACGCCCGACGCGTCGCCCTCACCGACGCCGGGCGCCAGTTGCTGCCCGAGGCGCGGGACGTGCTGGCCGGCGAGGACCGGTTGCGCGGGCTGGCCGAGCGGTTCCGGCGGGGTGAGGCGGGGGTGTTGCGCGCGGGCGTGCCGCCGGACCTCGGTGGTCGGGCGGTCGCCGCGTTGCTGCCCGCGTTCCGCGAGCGCAGCCCGGTCGAGTTGAAGCTGCGCGAGATCGGCACCGCCGAGCAGCTCCGCGCCCTGGCGGACCGCACCTTGGACGTGGGCGTGCTGCGGCTGCCGTTCGACGTGTCCTGGCTGAGCCTGGGCGAGGTGCTGACCAGCCCGTTGGGCGTGCTGCTGCGCCCGGACCACCCGCTGGCCGCCGCGCCCGACGTGCGGCTGGCCGACCTGAACGGACTCGGTCTCGTCCTGTTCCCGCGTGCCGCCGCGCCCGCGTTGCACGACGAAGTCCTCACCACCTGCGCCCGGCACGGGTACACGCCGACCGAGGTGCACCAAGCGGGAACCGCCGAGTTCGCGCTGGGCCTGGTGCTCGCGGGCGGCGCGGTGGCGTTGCACGACGGCGTGTCGCCGCCCGCCGATGTGGCCTGGCGACCCCTGCGCGGCACACCGCTGCTGTGGCGGACCGCGCCCGCATGGCCGCGCGGCAGGCACACCCCGGCGGTCACCGCGTTCGCCGACGCCGTCGCGGAAGTCCTGGTGGCGCGGGGCATGCGTCCCGCCGAGGGCACCCTCCCGCGCTACCCGCGCCCGGCCGCGGAGTACCTGTCGTGAGCGCCGCCCGCATCCGTGCCGCGTTCGCCGACGCCGGGGTCACCGGCCGGCTGCACGCCGTCGACCTCGCCGACCCGACCCGTCAGGTGGCCGTGGGCGCGGACGAACCCGTGGTGCTGGCGAGCGTCTTCAAGCTGCCGTTGCTGGTGGCCCTGTACCGCAGCGGCATCGACCTCACCCGGCGCGTCACCCTCGACCCGGGCGACCGCAGCACCGGCCCGACCGGCATCGGCGGACTGCTCGACCCGGTCACGATGTCGTTGCGCGACCTGGCTTTCCTGGCGATCACGGTGTCCGACAACGCCGCCGCCGACGCGCTCGTGGACGTCGTCGGCCTGGACGAGGTCAACCGCGTGCTCCGCGACCTGGGCCTGACCAGGACCGCGGTCGTCCACCGCGCCCGGGACTTCATGCGCTCCCTGGCCGAGGACGCCGCGCCCGCCGAACTCCCCGCCGCGCTCACCGACCCGGTCGTGCTGTCCCGCCTGCGCGCCCTCGACCCGACCCGCACCAACCGCGGCACGGCCCGCGAGATGACGAGCCTGCTCACCCACGTCTTCGCGGAGGACGTCTACGAGCCGATCCGCCGCGCCATGAGCCTCCAGGTGTGGCCGCACCGCCTCGCGTCCGGCTTCCCGTTCGACGACGTACGGGTCGCGGGCAAGACCGGCACCCTGCCGACCGTGCGCAACGAGGTCGGCGTGGTCTCCTACCCGGACGGCGGCCGGTACGCGGTGGCGGTGTTCACGCGCAGCGCGAGCACGGCCTTCACCCTGCCCGCGGCGGACGCGGTCATCGGCACGGCGGCCCGTCTGGCGGTGGAGCACCTGCGCTGACCACCAGCACCCCGGCGTCGGCCGCCTCCCCGCCCCGCAACAACGCGAACCGCCGCCGCCGACCGTCCACAGTGGCCTGCACCGGCGCGAACTCCCGCACCGCCCGGCACTCCCACCACGCGGCCAGCTCCGTCCGCCGCTCTTCCAGCTCCCGCAGCAGCTCCCGGCCCCGCGGGTCGTCGGGCGTCCGGTCGGCGTGGGCCCGCACCTGGCGGAACGCGTTCTGCGCCAACGGTTCCCAGTCCGGCACCCGTGCCCGCCACGCCGGATGGGTGAACCCCAGCACCAGGTTCCGGTCGGGCAGCCCCAACTCGACGAACCCGGCGTTGGCCGCCACCACGTCGAACCACCGGTCCACCACCGCCGCCGGCGCACCGAGCCCGTCCACGACCGGTCGCAACGCCTCCAGGTCCGCGACGCTCTGCGCGGGCCGCAACCCGGCCAACGCCAGCACGTGCCGGTGGGCGTCCGCGTCGAGCCGCAACGCCCGCGCGACCGCGTCCAACACCTGCCGGGACGTGTCCACCCGCCCCTGTTCGAGCCAGGTGTACCAGGCCACCCCGACCCCGGACAGCGCCGCGACCTCCTCCCGCCGCAACCCCGGCGTCCGCCGCCGCCCGGCCCCGACCAGCCCCACGTCCGCCGGGCTCACCAACGCCCGGTGCGCCCGCAGGAACCGCCCCAACTCCCGTCTGGTCGACATGACCCCAACCTATTACCGCCACTAACAGCACAAACGCCCGTCTCGCCCCTTGGTCGCGGGCCGACGACCCTGACGTCCATGACTTTGTGGCGCCGCGACCCCGACTCCTCGACCCGCACGGCCCCTCGCGTCTACATCCGCGCCTTCGTCCCGCCGGGCGGCCTAGCGGACGCGATCGGCTTCTACGAACGCCTCCAGGACGTGGAGGTGGACTTGCGCTTCGACTACCCGGAGAAGGGCTTGTCCCTGGCCACGGTGGGTGCGTTCCTGCTGATCGAGGGCGACGCCGAGACCACGACCCCGTATCGCGCCACTCACGGCACCCTCCTGGTGAACGACGTGACCACCTACCTCACCCGCCTTGAAGCCGAGGGCGCAACCATCACCGACCCGCCGGTGGACGTCCCCACCGGCGTCGGCTTCACCGCCCGCCACCCCGACGGCACAGTGGTCGAATACGTCCACCACCGCCCACAACCGCACGAGCGCTACGAGAAGTCGTAGACCGTCACGGCGATGCCCCGGCCGGTGAGCGCGTCGACCACCAGCGGTTCGACGCGTTCCCACCGGCCGCCCGCCAACCCGGCGCCGATGCGGGGCATGTGGACGCTCGCACCCAGCCGCTCGGCGTGGCCGGCCAGCTCGCGCAGGCACTCCTGGAGGGCGTCGTAGCGGATCGGCGGGCCGGAGCTGCGGCTGGTCTTCGTGCCGTGTTGGCCGATCATGTTGGCGACCCACGTGTCCGGCTTGACCTGCACCACCTGGACCGCGCCCAGCCCGAAGTCGTTGCGGGCGCGCTCGCGGTGCCAGCGGCGGTAGGCGGCCTCCGGCTCCGGCCACCGCCGCGACACCGCCAGGACGAACCCCTTGCCCCACCCGCCGCGGTCGTTGCACACGTGCGCGATCAGCTTGGGGCCCTTGGCCTGCGGGCTGGTCGCGTCTCCGGCCAGGTAGAGGATCTCCGCCATGCCGGGGACGCTACCCACGACCACCGACAGTCAGATCGAGTCCAGGAACTCGTCGATCTCCGCCAACGCCCGGTTGCGCACGGGTTCCGCCGACAGGAACAGGTCGTGCAGGCCGTTCTCCACCTGCACCACCGTCACCCGACGCCCGATCTTCGGTGCCCACCGCTGCATGTGCTCGACGTCCAGCACGGTGTCCGCGCCCATCGCCTCCGGTGTCCACGACCGCGCGTGCAGGTGGCTGCGCGCCGACCGCAGCACGAGCACGGGCACGGACACGTCCAAGCCCCGGTGCACCAGCGCATGACCGCGGCGGATCGCGCGCAGCCAGCCCGCCAGGACCGGGAACGCCTCGATCGGCTTCCACGTCGTGTCGAAGTCCCACTCGCCGTGGTGGTCGGAGTGGATGCTCTGGCCGTACACCGGCCCCAAGCCCTTCTTCAGCACCAGCTTCGGCGCGATCCGCCCGACACCGCGGATCAATGCCGTACCGACCGTCCGCGTGATCCACGGTTCGGCCAGGTCGAGCCACGGGCTGTTGAGCACCAGCGCGTCGAACAGCCCGTCCGACCGCCGCTCGTGCGCCCACAGCGACGTGATCAGCCCGCCCGTGGAGTGCCCCATCACGACCAGGTGCTGGTGCCCGTCCTCCTCGCGGACCACGCGCACCGCCGCGTCGACCTCCTCGAAGTGCTCCGCGAGGTCGGTCACGAAGTTCGCCGTCTGGCCCGCCTTCAGCGAACGGCCGTACGCGCGCAGGTCCAGCGCGTAGAAGTCGAAGCCGCGCGCGGTGAAGTGCTCGGCCACGTGCTTCTGGAAGAAGTAGTCCGCGAAGCCGTGCACGTACAGCACCGCGCCGCGGGTCGCCGGCTGGGCTCTGCGGCGGACCAGGGTCGCGCTGAGGTCCCCGCCGCCCAGGGGCAGCGTCCGGGTCTCGTAGTCGGTGCCGAGCACGTCTGCGGTCATCGCGTCAGTGTGCATCGGGATTCACCGTTTCGGGGAGATGACGCCGGCCACCCGTGGCAGTGTGGAGGGCATGAGCGAGGAGATCGAGCGGTCGAGTTCGCGCGTGCGGTTCCCCGGCATCAGCCCGCGGGCCTACGAGCACCCGGCCGACCGGGGGGCGTTGGCGGTCTTGCGCGCGGTGCCGGGCATCGGGCCGGTGTTGCAGGCGGTGGCGGGGGCGTTCACCGAGCGCGGTGAGCGGCTGTTGTACGTGGCGTCGGCGATCCGGGTCGGGCCGCGCCAGTACCCGATGATCGACGGGCTGCGGAAGGAAGCCGCGGCGGCGCTGGACCTCGACCCGGTGCCGGAGGTCTTCATCGAGCGCAACCCCGACCCGCAGGCCCTGACGCTGGGCATCGACAAGCCGTTCATCGTGCTCACCACGGGCCTGGTCGAGCTGCTGGACACCGAGGGCCTGCGGTTCGCGATCGGTCACGAGATGGGGCACGTCCTGTCCGGCCACGCCCTGTACCGCACGATCCTGTTCCGGCTCATGCAGCTGCAGAACAGCCTCGGCTGGATGCCCGCCGGCTACTGGGCGGTCCGCGCGGTGATCGCCGCGCTCACCGAGTGGTACCGCAAGACCGAGCTGAGCTGCGACCGCGCCGGCCTGCTGGTCGGCCAGGACCCGGCCGCCGCGCTGCGCGTGCACGTGGCGATGGCGGGCGGCATGGACGTGTCGCAGGTGGACACGGCCGAGTTCCTCAAGCAGGCCAAGGAGTACGAGCAGGTCGAGGACGTGCGCGACAGCGTCCTCAAGCTCGCCAACACCTGGCGGCGGACCCACCCGATGGCCGTCGTGCGCGCGGCCGAGCTCCAGCGGTGGGCGGCGGGCGAGGAGTACCGCGGCATCCTCACCGGCACCTACCCGCGCCGCGAGGACGACCGCCCGACGTCGTCGTTCACCGAGGACATCAAGAACGCGGCCCGCTCCTACAAGGAGTCCGCCGCCCGCTCGGAGGACCCGCTGGTCAAGGTGCTCAACGAGGTCGGCGACGTGCTCGTCGGCGCGGCGGGCAAGGTCCGGTCGAAGTTCGGCGGCAACGGCGAGTAGCTAACTCGAACGTGTGACAACCGCGCCACTCCGCCGATTGGCGTAGCGTGGACGCCCGTTCTCACTAGCCTCTGCGGGAGATCTCTCGATCAGAGGAGGCCTTGTGCGACTGGGCGTGCTGGTTGCGGTGTTGGCGGTGCTCTTCGGCGGGACGGCGGCGGCCGACCCCAGAGTCGTGGGCGGGGACCGGGTGAGCATCGCCGACCACCCGTGGGTCGTGTACATCACGGACGCGAGCGGCAACCAGTTCTGCGGCGGCACCCTCGTCGCACCGACCAAGGTCGTCACGGCGGGCCACTGCGCGGTCGGCCGCACCGCCCGGTCGACCCGCGTGGTGGTGGGGCGCGAGGACAAGCAGAGCACCAAGGGCAAGGTCGTGCGCCTGTCGGGCATCTGGGTCCACCCGGACTACACCAGCGCCGACCAGGGCTCCGACGTGGCCGTCCTGACCCTGCGCGAGGCGGTGACCGCGCGCCCGGCGCAGCTGGTCCAGGGCGAGTCGCTGTACGCGCCCGGCACCAAGGCGTTCGCGCTGGGCTGGGGCCGGACCAGCGAGCAGGCGCCCGCGTCCCGCTACCTGATGGGCGTGACCCTGCCGGTGGTCTCCGACGACGACTGCGAGCAGTCCTACTCGCTGTTCAAGGCCGAGTCGATGGTCTGCGCCGGCTACCGCGAGGGCGGCAAGGACACCTGCCAGGGCGACTCCGGCGGCCCGCTGGTCGTCGGCGACACCCTCATCGGCGTCACGTCCTGGGGCGAGGGCTGCGCCCGGCCGGACAAGTACGGCGTGTACTCCCGGGTCGGGGCCTATCGGGACGTCCTGCTCCAGCAGATCGCGAGCACCACGACCGGGTGATTCGAGTGGCGGAGGTCGGGGCGACTCACTTCAGTGCTGGTCATGAGGACTTTCCTGGCTGTGCTGCTGGCACTGGTGACCCTCGCCCCGTCCGCCGCCGCGACCGAGGACCCGAAGATCGTCGGCGGTACAGTCGTGGAGGACGTCGCCGACTACCCGTTCGTCGTGGCCCTCTTGACCGCGGAGGGCAGGCAGTTCTGCGGCGGCGCGCTGACCAAGCCGAACCAGGTGATGACGGCGGCCCATTGCATGGTGGGCTTGAAGCCGGAGGACATCCGCGTCGTGGCCGGGCGCCTGGACCTCACCACGGGCGAGGGCGTGGTGTCGAAGGTGACGACGATCCGGGTGCACCCGGACTACGAGGCCGCGGAGAAGGGCGACGACATCGCCTGGCTCACCACGGAGACGACGTTCCCGAGCCGGTACCAGCCCATCGAGCTGCCCGAACCGGCGGACGTCCTGTACCGGCCCGGCACCGTCGGCACGGTGCTCGGCTGGGGCCGCACGACCGAGGGTGGTCAGACCAGTGACGTGCTGCGCGAGGTCGACGTGCCGGTCTTGTCCAACAAGGACTGCCACGAGGCCTACGACCAGTACAACAAGATCGCGATGTTCTGCGCGGGCTTCCCGGAGGGCGGCAAGGACGCGTGTCAGGGCGACTCGGGCGGCCCGTTCGTGGTGAACGGCAAGCTGGCCGGGATCGTTTCGTGGGGCGAGGGGTGTGCGCGTCCGGGCAAGCCCGGCATGTACACGCGCGTCAAGCACTACGTGACTGATTAGCTTCGAGAGGTTCTAGAGCTTCGCTGCGCTCTCAAGCGATGCGCTGGCGCGCTTTCAAGATGAAAAGCGGCGCTCGCCGCGCGGCAGGCCGCCAGCGGGGGGTGAAGGGCGTCGGTTCCCCCGCCGCATGGCCTGGCGGAGCCAACCACACTTCGGGCCGGGTGCCGCTAAAAATCTTGCTCGTTCCTCACAAGATTTTCGGCTGCACCCGACCCGAAGTGCGGTAGCCCTTCGGGCAGGCCATACGGCGGGGGAACCGAGGCCCTCCACCTGTGGTTGGGACCACGACACCCGCGCGCTGCGCGCGTAGTTAGACGACTAGGCCGACCGACATGGTGAAGAACACTGCGGCGCACACGGCGTCGAGGGCGGTTGTGACGCTTGGGCGGCCTAGGCGGGTGGCCATGCGGCCTGCGGCTAGGACGATGAACAGTTCCCACAGGGCCGCTGCGGCGAGGAACACCACGGCCAGCATTCCCAGCTGTGCCGTGGGGGTCCCGGTGCCGATGAACTGCGGCAGGAACGCGAGCGAGAACAGCAGCATCTTCGGGTTGGTGATGTTGGTCAGGAAGCCCTGCCGGAACGGTCGGACCGATGCCACCTCGCCGCTGTCGCCGACCGATGCCCGCCGGATCAGGCCGCGCGCGATGGTCACCGCCAGGTACAGCAGGTACGCCGCGCCGATCCAGCGCAGGCCCGTCAGCACCGGCGGGTACTTCGCGATCACCACGCCCAGGCCCGAGATCACCAGCAACACCTGCACGGCGGCGGCGGTGTGGATGCCGGCCAGGGCCCACAGGCCCGCTCGGGTGCCGGCGCGCATCGATGTCCGGAGCAGGAGGAAGGCGTCCACGCCTGGCGGCAGCACGACCACCGCGCACGCGATCAGGAACGTCGGCAGCTGGGTGAAGTCCAGGTGCATGTGTCTCCCCTCCCTCGGAGTTGACCGGATAGATGCGCGTGATCTGCCTCACTCGCCGTGAAATCTTCGGTCCTACCGCATCCTAACAACAGATTTTCCGGATTTGATACCACGCGTACGTCCCCGCTACTGTCAGTGCCCATTCGGCCACCTGTCGTAGAGGGGTGCTCCATGCGCATCAGCGCGCTGGTCCTCGCCGTGCTCGTCCTCGCCGCCACGCCGGCTGCCGCTGTCGTGGGTGGGCGGGAGGCTGCCGACCAGCCGTGGGTGGTGGCGCTCTACGACGCGAACGGCAACTTCTACTGCGGTGGGGCGTTGATCGCGGCCGACAAGGTGCTGACCGCCGCGCACTGCACGGTGGAGCGGACGGCGTTCGGCACTCACGAGCGGCGGGCCGGGGACATCCGGGTCGTGGCCGGGCGGAGGGACCTCGGACGCAAGGACGGGCGCGAGGCGCGGGTGTCGATCGTGTGGCGGCACCCGGACTTCCGCAGTGCGGCGCAAGGGGACGACATCGCCACGTTGACGTTGGTGGAGAAGTTGCCCTACCGGCCGGTGCCGTTGGGGGAGGCCGGGCCGGGGGACGTGGGGACCGTGTTGGGGTGGGGGCGTACCGCCGAACTCGCGCCGCCGAGTCCGACGCTGCGCGAAGTGGACCTGCCGGTGCTGGACGACCAGGCGTGCGGGCGGGTGTTGGAGGGGTTCCGGCCCGACGCGATGTTGTGCGCGGGCTACCCGGACGGCGGCCGGGACGCCTGCGAGGGTGACTCCGGTGGCCCGTTGACCGTGCGCGGCGCGCTGGTCGGGATCGTGTCCTACGGCAAGGGGTGTGCGCGGGCCGGGTTGCCCGGGGCCTACACGAGGGTGAGCCGGTACCGCGACCGCATCTGAGACTGTGGTACCAATCCGAGGTGCGTTCGCAACCCTTCCCGGCCACGCTGCGCCGCAAGTGGTCCGCCGACCTGAGCGCGGCGGAGCTCTACCAGCTGCTCAAGCTGCGCAACGAGGTGTTCGTGGTCGAGCAGAACTGCGTCTACGCCGACCTCGACGGCCGTGACCTCGAACCCACGACCCGGCACTTCTGGCTGGAGACCGACGGCACGACCCAGGCCTACCTGCGGCTGCTGGAGGAACCCGACGGCACCTACCGCATCGGCCGCGTCTGCACGGCCCGTGCCGCACGCGGTCTCGGGTTCAGCCGCCGGCTGGTGGAAGCCGCGCTGGTCGAGGTCGGGCGCACCGAGTGCGTGCTGGACGCCCAGACCTACGTCGCCGACTTCTACGCCTCGTTCGGCTTCCGGCCCGAGGGCGCGGAGTTCATCGAGGACGGGATACCGCACCTGCGGATGCGCCGGTCTCGCTGATCACCCGCACCGCGCGCTCCACGTCGGCCTCGGTCAGGTCGGCGCGGGCGGTCAGCCGGAGGCGGGAGATCTGGTCGGGCACCGAGGGCGGGCGGAAGCAGCCGACCTGGACGCCCTGCGCCCGGCACGCCTCGGCCCACGCCACGGCGGCCTCCGGCGACGGGGCCTGGACGGACACCACGGCGGCGGTCGGGTTGCTGACCCGGAAACCCTTCTCCTTCAAGCGGAACGCCAGGTCCTGGGCCACGTCGAGGGCGCGGGTGGGTCGGTCGGGCTCCTCGCGGAGCACCTTCAGCGCGGCCAGTGCGGCGGCGGCGCTGCTGGGGGCCAGGCCGGTGTCGAAGATGAACGTGCGCGCGGTGTCCACCAGGTGCTTGATCACCCGGCTCGGGCCCAGGACCGCGCCGCCCATCGCGCCCAGCGACTTCGACAGCGTCACCGTCGTCACCACATCGGGTGCTTTCGCCAGGCCCGCCGCGTGCACCGCGCCGCGGCCGCCCTCGCCCACCACGCCCAGGCCGTGGGCGTCGTCCACGACCAGCGCCGACCCGTGCTCCCGGCAGGTGGCGGCGAGTTCGGCGAGCGGGGCCAGGTCGCCGTCCACGGAGAACACCGAGTCCGTCACCACGAGAGCGCGTCGCTTGCCGCGGGTGGCCAGGGCGTGGGCGACCTTCGGCACGTCGCAGTGGCCCGCGACGACCACGTCCGCCTTGGACAGCCGGGTGCCGTCGATCAGCGAGGCGTGGATGTGCTGGTCGGCGACGATGGCCGTGCCGGGGCCGGACAGGGCGGTGAGCACGCCCAGGTTGGCCGCGTAGCCGGAGGAGAACACCAGCGCGGACTGGGTGCCGCAGAAGTTGGCGAGCTCGTACTCCAGTTCGGTGTGCAGGTCGGTGGAGCCGGTGACCAGGCGGGACCCGGTCGATCCCGCGCCCCAGCGCAGCGAGGCCGCCGCCGCCGCGCCCGCGACCCGCTTGTCCCGGGCCAGGCCCAGGTAGTCGTTGGACGCGAGGTCGAGGTCGGTCGAGTCGGCCGGCCGCGGGCGGACCCGGCGGGCCAGGCCCGCCTTCGCGCGCGCCTCCGCGCGCGTGTCGATCCAGTCGAACACGGACTCCGGCGCGGACACCCCTGTGCTGACACTCACGCCGGCAGTGTCGCATCCGGCGGTTACCGTCCCCGCGTGGACCTCTTCCAGCTCGGGCGGGACGACCTGCGGTCGCTGCGCGTGGACGCACCGGTCCACCGCGACGAGCGGACCGGGTTGTGGCTGGTCAGCCGGTACGCCGACGTCAAGGCGGTGCTGGCGGACCCGAAGACCTTCCACCCCGACAACGCCCTGACCGCCGTGACCCCGATCCCGTCGCCGGTCCTGCGCACGCTGGCCCGCGCGGGCTTCTCACTGCCGCCGACCCTGGCCAACAACGGCACCGACACCCACACGGGTTTGCGTCGGCTGGTCGCGGCTTTCCTCACCCCGTCGAGGGTCGCTCGGATGCGTCCTCGGATCGCGGAGCTGGCGCGCGAACGTTTGCGCGGGTTGAGCGGTGTCGTCGATCTCCACCCGGCGTTGGCGCGGGACCTGCCGGCGGTGGTGTTGCTGGAGGTCATGGGCATCCGGGACGTGGACGTCGACAAGCTCAAGGCGTGGAGCACGGCGTCGCTGGAGCTGTTCTGGGGTGACGTGACCGTCGAGCGCCAGCACGAGCTGGCCGGGCCCGCCGCCGAGTTCCACCAGTGGCTGACCGCGCGGATCAAGGCCGCCGACCCGGCCGGGGACGACCTGTTCGCCGCGCTGCGCCGGGAGGACGTGCCGGTCCGGGACGCCGCCGGCCTGTGCTACTTCCTGCTGATCGCGGGCCAGGAGACCACGACGCAGCTGCTGTGCGCGGTGTTCGACGCCGTGCTGCGGCACCGCGACCTGTGGTCCCGGCTGGGGGAACCCGGCATGGCCGAGCGGTGCGTGGAGGAGGTGTTGCGCCGCGACCCGCCGGTCAACACGTGGCGGCGGGTGGCGGCGCGGGACGTGACGATCTCCGGGGTGGCCGTGCCGAAGGGCGCGCAGCTCCTGCTGATGCTCGCGGGCACCGGGTCCGACCCGGAGGTGTTCGACGAGCCGGAACGGCTGTGCCCGATGCGGCCCAACGCCCGCAAGCACCTCGCGTTCGGGTTCGGCCGGCACTTCTGCCTCGGCGCGGGCCTGGCCCGGCTGGAGGCGGAAGTGGTGCTGCGGGAGACGTTCGACCGGTTCCCGAACCTCCGCCTGGCCTCCGACGAGCCGCCGCCCATGCTGGGGCTGCTGTCGTTCCGCGCGCCGCTGAGCGTGCGGGTCGAGCTAGGGGACCAGGATGAGCTTTCCGCTGGTGGTGCGGGATTCCAGGGCCTCGTGGGCGCGGGCGGCCTCGGCCAGCGGTAGGGCGTCGCCGAGCGTCGTCTGCAGGTCCAGCTCGAAGACCTTTCGGGTGGTCTCGGGCGTGAGCGGGTTCCACAGGCCGATCACCGAGACGCCCCGGGCGAAGATGTCCGCCGGGGTGACGTCCAGCGGCTCACCACTGGCGAACCCGAACACGACCAGCCGGCCCTCGCCGTTGCGCAGGTGGTCGAAGGACCGCCGGGCGGTGGCCCCGCCGACCGACGAGAACACCACGTCCAGCTCGCCGGGGTCCCAGCCCTCGACGCTGTAGTCCACGGTCTCGTGCGCACCGAGGGCCTGGGCGTGCGCACGCTTCTCGGCGCTGCTCGCGGCGGCGACCACGGTGGCCCCGGCGCGTGCGGCGAGCTGGACCAGCAGGCTGCCGACCCCGCCGGCAGCGGCCTCCACCAGGACGCGGTCACCGGGCGCGACGCGGGCGCGTTCGACGGCGTGAAGAGCCGTGGTGCCCTGGAGGAACAGGGCGAGGGCCTCGTGGTCGCTGATGTGGTCGGGCACCTCCACGCCGTCCTTCACGACGGCCAGCTCGGCGTACCCGTCGCCGTTCGGGACGCCGATGAGCCGGCGGCCGTCCGCGGTGACGCCGACGACCTCGCTGCCGAGCTGCCCGGTCGGTTCCGCTGCCGCCGGGTACCAGGGGAACAGCCTGCGGCCCTTGCCCGAGCGGATGACCGTCTCGCCGAAGTTCACGCCGATCGCGGTGACCCGCAGCAGCTCTTCGCCGGGGCCGGGCACCGGGTCGGGCACCTCCACGACCTTCAGCACGTCGGCCGGGCCGAACTCGGTGAACCGCACTGCGCGCATCTGCACTCCTCTGGAAGCGGACCATCGGTCCGGTTTGCTGTCCGCTACGATACGGACTGTCGGTCCACTTCTGTCAACCCCGGAGGTGCGTGGTGCCCGAACGCCGAGACGCCGCCCGCAACCGGGCCGCGATCCTCGCCGCCGCGTCCCGGCTGATCGGGGAACGCGGGCTCGACGGGGTGAACATGGACGACGTGGCCGCGGCGGCGGGGGTCGGCAAGGGCACGGTGTTCCGGCGCTTCGGCGACCGGGAGGGGTTGGTCCAGGCCGTCGTGGCGGAGAGCGCGCAGGCGTGGCTGGCCGAGTCCGAGGTGCTGGTGACGTCCACCGACCGGCCGCCGGACGAGAGGGTGATCACGTTCGTGGGCACCCTGTTCGACCACGTGATGGCCAACCTGCCGGTGGTCCGGGCGCTGGAGGTGGTGTCGGCGCGGGGCAGTGGGTGCGATGCGAACCTCGACCTCACGCACTCGAGGTTGTCCGCGTTGATCGCGCAGGTCAGGCCCTATGAGGACGCCGATTTCCTGGCCCACGCCCTGCTGGCCAACCTGCGCGGCGAACACCTCCACCACCTGGTGCACCGGGTCGGTCTGCCGGTGCCGCAGGTGCGGGCCGGTGTGATCGCGCTCGCGCGGGCCGTGCTGACCGGGGACTTGGTCGGTGCCGGCCGGGATGCGACGATGCCTGCGCTGTAGGGGTGCGCGAGGAAGCCGGTGCGAATCCGGCACGGTCCCGCCACTGTGACCGGAGGGTGAATCCGGGAGTCAGGAACTCGGCCCCCGGACGACTCGACCGGACACGGGCGTGGACACCCGAGGAAGGACACCGCCGCATGGGCGCGCGTTTCCCCTTTTCCGCCGTCGTCGGCCACGACGACCTCCGCTTGGCCCTGCTGTTGAACGCCGTGCACCCCGGGATCGGCGGTGTGCTGGTGCGGGGTGAGAAGGGGACCGCGAAGTCGACCGTGGTCCGGGCGCTGGCGGCGCTGCTGCCGGAGCTGGACGTGGTCCCGGGCTGCCGCTTCGCCTGCGACCCGGCGGTGGAGATCGAGTGCCCCGATGGCCCGCACAACGCCGGTGTTCCCGAGCGGCGGCCGGCGCGGTTGGTCGAACTGCCGGTGGGCGCCACCGAGGACCGGTTGATCGGATCGCTGGACCTGGAGCGCGCGTTGACCGAGGGCGTGCGCGCCTACCAGCCCGGGTTGCTGGCCGCCGCGCACCGGGGCGTCCTCTACGTGGACGAGGTCAACCTCCTGCACGACCACCTGGTCGACCTCCTCCTCGACGCCGCCGCGATGGGTCGTGCGCACGTCGAGCGCGAAGGTGTCTCGGTGTCGCACGCGGCCTCGTTCCTGCTGGTCGGCACGATGAACCCCGAGGAAGGCGAGCTCCGGCCCCAGTTGCTGGACCGCTTCGGGCTGACCGTCTCCGTCAAGGCCGCTCGGGACGTGGCCACGCGCACCGAGGTCATCCGCCGCCGTCTCGCCTACGAGGCCGACCCGGCCGGGTTCGCCGCGCGGTGGGCCGAGCAGGACGCCGAGCTGGCCGCCCGGATCGTCGCCGCCCGGGACCGGCTGCCCGGGGTCGTGCTGCCCGACGCCGAGCTGCGGCGGATCGCGGCCGTGTGCGCGGCCTTCGAGGTGGACGGGATGCGGGCGGACCTGGTGG
Source organism: Saccharothrix variisporea (assembly GCF_003634995.1). Taxonomy (GTDB): domain Bacteria; phylum Actinomycetota; class Actinomycetes; order Mycobacteriales; family Pseudonocardiaceae; genus Actinosynnema; species Actinosynnema variisporeum. The sequence goes on from NZ_RBXR01000001.1 coordinate 6,935,438, forward strand.
TCGCGCGCACGGCCGTTGCCCACGCCGCCTGGCGGGGTGCCGACGAGGTCGAGGAGGCCGACGTCGAGGCCGCCGTCCGGCTCGCGTTGCCGCACCGCAAGCGCCGCGACCCGTTCGACGAGCCCGGCCTGGAGGAACAGCAGCTCGAGGACGCCATGAAGCAGGGCGCCGAGCACGCGGCCGAACCGGAGCCCGAACCCGACCCCGATGGTCCGGACGGTGGCGGGTTGCCCGAGGGCGCTGACGACGGTCTGCCGCCCGAGTCGCCCGAGTCGCCGGAACGGTCCACCGCCGGCCAGGGCACCGGGTCCGAGCGCACGCACGCGCCGGCGCCGTCGTTCCGGACGCGGTTGTTGCAGGTCCCGGGCGTGGGCGAGGGTGCGCCGGGCAAGAGGTCGCGGGCGCGGGCGCGCACCGGGCGGGTCGTGCGGTCGTCCACTGTGGACGGCAGCGGGCTGCACCTGGTCGGCACGCTGGGCGCGGCGGCACCCCACCAGTCCGTGCGCGGGCGCAGCGGTCCCGGCCTGGTGCTGCGCGGCACCGACCTGCGGCTCTCGGTCCGGGAGGGCAAGGAGAGCAACCTCGTCCTGTTCGTGGTGGACGCGTCCGGCTCGATGGCCGCCCGGCAGCGCATGTCGGCGGTCAGCGGCGCGGTGATCTCCCTGCTGCGCGACGCCTACCAGCGGCGGGACAAGGTCGGCGTGATCACGTTCCGGGGCGGCAGCGCCGAGACCGCCCTCCCGCCGACGAACTCCGTGGACGCCGCCGCCGCTCGCCTGCGGCAGCTCCGCACGGGCGGCCGGACCCCGCTCGCGGACGGGCTCTTGAGGGCGCGGAAGGTGCTCCAGACCGAACGGGTCCGCGACCCGCGCCGCCGTCCGCTGCTGGTCCTGCTCACCGACGGCCGCGCCACCGCCACCGGCACCGGCGGCGACCCGATGCGCGACGCCCTGCGCGCGGCCGGACTGCTGGCCGCCGACGACGTGGCGGCCGTGGTGGTGGACTGCGAGTCCGGCCACCTCCGGCTCGGCCTCGCCGGCCGCGTCGCCGAAGCGCTGGACGCGGTGTGCCTGCGCCTCGAAGAACTGTCCGCCGACCAGGTCGCCGGCGTCGTGCGCGCCGCACGCGCCGCGTAAAGGAGCCCGCAGTGCCCCAGGGACAGCCGGCCGTCGTGCCCACAGACGGTCTCACCACCCGGCAGCGCCGCAACCGCCCGCTGCTGGTCCTCCACACGGGGGAGATGAAGGGCAAGTCCACCGCCGCCTTCGGCCTCGCGCTGCGCGGGTGGAACCAGGGCTGGTCGATCGGCGTCTTCCAGTTCGTGAAGTCGGCCAAGTGGAAGGTGGGCGAGGAGAACGCCTTCCGCGCGCTGGGTCGGTTGCACGAGCAGACCGGCGAGGGCGGGCCCGTCGAGTGGCACAAGATGGGCGAAGGCTGGTCGTGGTCGCGCAAGCAGGGCACCGAGGAGGACCACGCCGCCGCCGCCCGTGAGGGCTGGCAGGAGATCGCCCGGAGGCTCTCCGCCGAGCAGCACGGCCTCTACGTGCTCGACGAGTTCACCTACCCGCTGCACTGGGGCTGGATCGACGTGGACGAGGTCGTCACGGCGCTGCGCGAGCGGCCCGGCCACCAGCACGTCGTCATCACCGGCCGGTACGCGCCGCAGGCCCTGGTCGACGCCGCCGACCTGGTGGTGGAGATGACCAAGGTCAAGCACCCGATGGACGCGGGGCAGAAGGGCCAGAAGGGGATCGAGTGGTGAACCGCCTGGTGGTCGCCGCGCCCGCGTCGGGCAGCGGCAAGACCACCGTGGCCACCGGCCTGATGGCGGCGCTGCGCCGCGCGGGGGACCGGGTGGCCCCCTTCAAGGTCGGGCCGGACTACATCGACCCCGGCTACCACGGGCTGGCCACCGGCCGTTCCGGGCGCAACCTCGACCCGGTCATGGTGGGGGAGCACCGCGTGGCGGCGCTGTTCGCGCACGGGTCGCGCGGCTGCGACATCGCCGTGGTCGAGGGCGTGATGGGGTTGTTCGACGGGCGGGTGGACACCGAGGGCATCGGGTCCACCGCGCACGTGGCCAAGCTGCTGTCCGCGCCCGTGTTGTTCGTCGTGGACGCGCGCGGCCAGAGCCGCAGCCTGGCCGCCCTGCTGCACGGGTTCCGCGGGTACGACCCGACCGTGCGGCTGGGCGGCGTGGTGCTCAACCAGGTCGGGTCGGCGCGGCACGAGCAGGTGCTGCGCGGGGCGTGCGCGGAGGTCGGGCTGGAGGTGTTGGGGGTGCTGCCGCGCGACGACCGCTTCGTGCTGCCGTCCCGGCACTTGGGCCTGGTCACCGCCGCCGAGCACGGGTCCGCCGCGGTCGAGGCCGTGGACGCGGTGGCGGAGGCGGTCGCGGCGCACGTCGACCTGGACGCGGTGCGGCGGCTCGCGGCCGAGGTGCCGTCGATGGCGGTGCCCGCGTGGGACCCGGCCGAGGAGGTGACGGCGGTGTCGGGTGCGCCCGTCGTCGCGGTGGCGGGCGGTGCTGCGTTTACCTTCGGGTACGCCGAGCACGTGGAGCTGCTGCGGGCGGCGGGCGCGGACGTCGTGGTCGTGGACCCGTTGCGGGACGACGACCTGCCGGAGGGCACGGCCGGGTTGGTGCTGCCGGGTGGGTTCCCCGAGCAGCACGCGGCCGAGCTGTCGGCCAACACCGGGTTGCGGGCGGCGGTCGCGGCACTGGCGCGGTCGGGTGCGCCCGTGCACGCGGAGTGCGGCGGATTGCTGTACCTGGCGCGGTCGCTGGACGGGGTGCCGATGTGCGGGGTGCTCGACGCTGATGGCTCGATGACTCCACGGCTCACGTTGGGCTACCGGGACGCCGTTGCCCCCTATGACTCCGTGCTGGCTCGTGCGGGGACGCGGATCACCGGCCACGAGTTCCACCGGACTTCGATGAGTGCGCCGGCGGGGGCCAAACCGGCCTGGCAGTGGCGTGGGCATGATTTGAAGCCGGTGGCCGAGGGTTTCGTGGTCGGCGGGGTGCATGCGTCCTATCTGCACACCCACCCGGCGTCCGCTCCGGACGCGATCACCCGCTTTGTGCGGGCTTGTCACAGTGAGCAGGTCCGGGTCGAGGCCACTCGTTAGTGGATCGCCCGGGCGCGGTACGGTCGTTGCCCACCAAGCCGAACACGTCGTGGGGAGCAGTTGTGATGACTGGTCGGGTCTCCTTCGTGGGCGCCGGTCCCGGTGCCGCCGATCTCATCACCCTCCGGGGCGCCAAGCGCATAGCCGAGGCGGACGTGGTGGTGTGGGCCCCGAGCGTCGTGGAGGCCGAGTGCGTGCGCGAGCACGCCCGGCCCGACGCCGAGCTGGTCGACTTCTCCCGCGTGTCCGAGGCCGAGGTGGTCGACGTCTACCGGCGCGCGTCGGCGAGCAAGCTCAAGGTGGTGCGGCTGCACGCGGGCGACCCGGCGCTGTGGGGCGGGCTGCGCGAGCAGTACGAGATCTGCCAGAAGCTGGGGCTGGAGCTGGAGGTCGTGCCCGGCGTGTCGGCCGTGTCGGCGGCGGGCGCGGCGGTGGGGCGTGAGCTGACCGCCTCCGACGTGGCGCAGTCGCTGGTCCTGGCCGGGCCGGAGGGCGCCGAGCACCTCAAGGACTTCGCCGCGCACGGCACGACGCTGGCGATCTCGGCGTCCGGCGCGCGCACGGCCCGGATCGTGGAGCAGTTGCGCGAGGGCGGCTACGCCGACGACACGCCGGTCGTGGTGGCCTACAAGGTGTCCCTGCCCGACGAGACGGTCACGCGGACCACGTTGGGCGAGCTGGAAGCGTGCGTCAAGGAGCACAAGCTCTACCGCACCACGCTGTTCCTGGTCGGCGACGTGCTCAAGGCCCCGGCCCGGCGGTCCGCGGACGAGCCGGTGCGGCGGTCCCGGGCGGCGAAGTGGGGCAAGCGGCGGGAGTCGCCGTCCGCGACGGCGTGGTCGATGGTGCACGACTGGCAGGAGACCGCGCGGGCGGCCCGGGTCAAGCCCAAGCAGGTGACCGCCGAGCCGGCCCCGGAGCCGGAGCCCGTGCCGATGCTGGCGCTGGTGCCCGAACCCGTCGAGGCGCAGGAAGTGGTCGAGGAAGCGCCCAAGCCCAAGACCGCCGTCGCCGCGGCGAAGAAGAAGCCGACGACCGTCCAGGCGAGCACGACTCCGCGCCCGCGCAAGCCGGCCGCGCCGCGTGCCGCCAAGAAGACCAAGCGCGCCAACTGACATGGATGTTGCCGCACTGCACGCGTTCCTCACCGCGACCGGCCGGTCGTGGGACTCGGTGACCGTCGTCGACGCGGCGGCCGTGGGCCTCCGGCACGCGCTCAACGTGTGCCGCGCCCGGTCCGCCGTCGTCGTCGCCGGTGCCGATCCCGCCGAACTGGCCGCCGGGTTGGCCGGGTGGCGGCGGGCGCTGACCGTGTCCGACGGCGGAGAACTGTCCACTCTGGACCCGGCGGACGCGGTGGTGCGGCGTTGGGGTGCACCGGACTTCCTGCTGTGCCTGGCGGAAAGCGCTTTCTTTCCAGCTGAGGGCGGCTGGGCGCTGCCGGACGACGACTTCGCGCACCGGGAAGGCATGGTCGCCACCGCCGAGGTGCGCGCTCTGGCCCTGTCCCGCCTCGCGCCGCGCCCCGGCGTGCTGGTGTGGGACGTCGGCGCGGGACCCGGCGCGGTCGGTGTCGAGTGCGCCCGGCTCGGGGCGGCCGTGATCGCCGTCGAGCAGGACCCCGTGCAGTGCGTGCGGATCATCGCCAACGCCTCCGCGCACGGCGTGGACGTGCGGGTCGTCGAGTCGCCGCTGGCCGAGGCCGCCGACCTGCCCCGGCCGGACGCGGTGTTCGTCGGCGGTGGCGGCGCGGACGTGGTGCGGCAGTGCGCCCGGGTCGGCGCGGGCCGGGTCGTCGTGGCGACGGGCGACCTGGACCGGGTGCTGCCCGCGCGGGACGCGTTGGCGCAGGCCGGGTACGAGGTCGAGGGCAGCCAGCTGTCGGCGGCGCGGCTGACCGGCGGGACGCTGCTCGCGGCGAACCCGGTGACCGTGCTGTGGGGGACGAGGAAGTCGTGATCGGGGTCTTCGCGACCGGCGAGTCGGCGCGGCGGGCGGCGGTCGAGCTGGCCAAGCGGCTGGGGCCGGACGCCGTCGTCCCGGACGGTCCCGTGCGGCCGGCGCTGCGGCGGTTGTGGCCGCGCCTGGGTTCGGCGGTGTTCTTCCTGGGCACGGAGGCCACCGTGCGGCTGGTGGCGCCGCTGGTGCGGGACGAGCGTTCCGACCCCGGTGTGGTGTGCGTGGACGGCGGGTTCACCGTGGCGCTGCTGGGCGGCGCCGACGCGCTGGCCGTGCAGGTCGCGGAGCTGGTGGACAACACCCCGGTCGTCACCTCCACCGACGTGTCGCCGCTGGACGAGCTGGTCGAGCTGCTGGACGTGGCCGTCGAGGGCGACCTGGCCGCGTGCGGCGAGGCGGTGCGCGCCGGCGAGGAGGTCCTGCTGGCCAACCCGCTGGGCTTCCCCCTGCCCGCGCTGCCGGACAACGTCGTGGTGCTCGACGCGAGGGTTCCGCACGAGTCGGCGTGGACGGTCCTGATCGACGACCGCATCCCACCCGGCCGACCGCGCGACAACGTGGTGCGGCTGGTGCCGCGCACGCTGGTGGTCGGCATCGGGTCCAGCAGCGGGGTGTCCGCGCAGGCGGTGTCGGCGGTGCTGGGCGAACTGGAGACCCGCGGCCTGGACCTGCGAGCCGTGCGCGCCTTCGCCACCGTGGACCGCAAGGAGTCCGAGCAGGGGATCGCCGACGCGTTGGAGGACTGGGGCTTCTGGCACTCCGGCGTCGCTCCGCTGCTGGTGTACCCGGCTGAGGAGCTGGCCGTGGTGCCGGTGCCCAATCCCGCGGAGTTGGCCATCGGCATCCCGTCCGTGGCCGAGGCGGCGGCACTGCGCGGCGCGATGGAGCTGTCCGCCGGTGGTCGGGTCGAGATGGCCGTGGAGAAGGTCAAGGGCGCGGCGGCGACCGTGGCGGCGGCCCGGATGCTGCCGCGCGGTCGGCTGGCGCTGGTGGGCTTGGGTCCCGGCGAGGCGGACGAGCGCACGCCCCGGGCCGAGGCGGAGTTGCGGCGCGCTTCGGTGGTCGTGGGTTCCGAGGAGTGCGTGGCACAGGTCCGGCACCTGCTGCGCCCCGGGACCCGGGTGGTGGCCGATGGTGCCGTGGCCCTGGCGGAAGCCGGCGCGGCCGTGGCTTACGTCGATCGCGGTGTCGGACCGGAGGTGCCGGGTCCGGTGCGGGCGGAGGTCGTGCGGGTCGCCGGCGTCAGCGGTGCCCCAACACGTTGACCACCAGCCCGGCCGGGTCCTTGACGAAGAACCGCCGCACACCCCAGTCCTCGTCCTGGAGCGGGTGGAGGATGTCGGCCCCGGCGTCGACCATCGCGGCGTAGACGGCGTCGACGTCGTCCACCTCGATGCTCAGGTCGGGGGTGACGGGCGCGGTGAGGTCGTCGGTCATCACGCTGAGCTGGGCGGAGGGGTGGGCGGGGGAGGCGAGGGTGGTGATCCAGCCGTGGTCCATCACCGGGTGGAGGCCGAGGCGGGCGTAGAAGTCGCGGGCGGCGGGGATGTCGGCGGAGTGGACGTTCGGCACGACCCGACGAACTCCCACGGCACCCTCCACAAGCTCGCGATCCTCTGACCGACCTGGCCTGGCACAACGGCTTCGCCCGGCGGCCTCCGGCCCCCGCTTCCATTGTCCCACGGGGGTACGACATTCGGCCCGATGCGCCCCCTGGGGCTCATTGTCCCGCAGAGGTACGACATCCGCGCCAAGCCGTACGCCCCGCGCTCGCCACCCACCTACCGTCCCTGCCACCGGCACCGCTGCTCGCGCCTGCCGCCGACGCTGCCGCTGCTGCCGCTGCCGCTGCCGCTGCCGCTGCCGCTGCTGCCGTTGCTGCTGCCGCTGCTGCTGCTGCCGCTGCTGCTGCTGCTGCCGCTGCTGCTGCCGTTGCTGCCGCTGCCGCCGCCGACGCCGACGCTGCCGCTGCTGCCGTTGCTGCTGCTGCCGTTGCTGCTGCTGCCGCTGCTGCCGCTGCCGCCGCCGCTGGCGCCGCCGACGCCGCTGCTGCCGCCGACACCGCCGCTGCCGCCGCCGACACCGCCGCTGCCGCCGCTGCCGCTGCCGCCGCCGACGCCGACGCTGCCGCCGACACCGCTGCGGCCGGCACCTGCTGCGGCCGGCACCCGTTGCCGGCGGCACCCGTTGCCGGCGGCACCCGTACGGGCCGCCGCTCCGGGTGGTCGCTTGTGCCTGCCGCTGCCCCCCGCACGAGCCGGCCGTCCCGGGGTCGTCAAGTGTGAAGCCGGATTTGCCGCTTGTCGGTGCCGCCGTTTTCCGCCTAGCTGGAAGTCCGCCGCCGTGTCGAATCCCTGCCGGAAGGACAGAGCGTCATGGCGAAAACCCTGCATCGCCTGATCACCGCTCTCGCCGCAGCAATCGCCGCGGTCGGGTTGCTCACCGTCGCCCCCGCGCAAGCGGACACCGTCGAGCCGTTCATCGTCGGTGGTACGAGGGCGTCCATCAGCCAGTACCCCTGGGCCGTCTACCTCGCCACCTCCAGCGGTGGGCAGTTCTGCGGTGGCACGCTCGTCTCCGCGACCAAGGTCGTCACCGCCGCGCACTGCACCAGCGGGCGGACCCCGTCGAGCACCAAGGTCGTCTGGGGGCGTGAGGACAAGCAGAGCACGGCCGGCATCGTCGCCAACGTCACCAAGATCTGGATCCACCCGAACTACCGCTCCGCCACCTCGGGCTACGACGTCTCCGTCTTGACCCTGGACCGCTCCATCTCCTCCGCCTACCTCCCCCTCGCCACCCCGTCCGACACCGCCCTCTACGCGGCCGGCACGAACGCGACCATCCTCGGCTGGGGCACCACCTCCTCCGGCGGCTCGGCGTCGCGCTACCTGCTGAAGGCCACCGTCCCGGTCACGTCCGACTCCACCTGCAAGACCGCCTACTCCAACTACAGCAACACCTCGATGGTGTGCGCGGGCTACCCGAACGGTGGCGTGGACACCTGCCAGGGCGACTCCGGTGGCCCGCTGGTCGCCGGCGGCAAGCTCATCGGCGCGACCTCGTGGGGTCGTGGCTGCGCGCTCGCCGGGTACCCGGGCGTCTACGCCCGCATCGCCGCCTACTACAGCGTGCTCACCCAGCAGATCAACTCCTGACGCGGTGCCGTGCCCACGTCCGGGTGAGTTGCCGGGCGTGGGCACGGGCCCCGTGGTCCGATCGACCCCATGCGACGACTGCTCATCACCGCACTCCTGCTCATGGGCACCGCCACCACCGCCCACGCCGACCCCGGCCTCTACTCGTGCGGCACCTCGGTCAACGGCAGCACCGGCAACGGCTGGTGCTCCGGCACCGGCACCTTCCGCGTGGTCGTGGCCTGCGAGAACGGCACCTTCGCGCGCAGCCCGTGGGTCACCATCCAGACCGGCCAGGGCATGATCGGCACCTCCTGCACCAGCGCCGATGCCGTGGGCGCCGAAATCGACACCAAGTAGCGCTTCCCACACTCTGATGAGCCTGGTTGGACATGACCGGTCGGGTGTGGATGCTTCTACCCATGCACGGTGAACAGCACTACCTTGTGGGCCTCGACCTCGCGGGCAGGAGGGTCGTCGTCGTGGGTGGCGGCACGGTCGCCCAGCGGCGCCTCCCGCGCCTGGTCGCCGCCGGTGCCCGGGTCGAGGTCGTCTCGCCCGAGGTCACGCCCGCGGTCCAGGGGATCGTGGACGCCGGGGACGCGGTGTGGCACCGCCGCCGCTACGCGACCGGGGACCTCGACGGCGCCTGGTACGTGCTGGCCTGCACGTCCGACCCCCAGGTCAACGCCCAGGTCACCGCCGACGCGACCGAGCAGCGCGTGTTCTGCGTCCGCGCCGACGTGGCCGTGCAGGGCACCGCCGTGACGCCCGCGGTCGGTGAGCACGACGGGCTGCTGCTCGGCGTCCTCGCGGGCGGCCAGCACCGGCGGTCGGCGGCGGTGCGGGACGGGCTGCTCGCGGCGCTGCGGGACGGGTCGCTGCACGACCAGCACGAGCAGCTCGCCGGGGTGGCGCTGGTGGGCGGCGGTCCCGGCGACCCGGACCTGATCACCGTGCGCGGGCGGCGGCTGCTGGCCCGCGCGGACGTCGTCGTGGCCGACCGGCTGGCTCCGCAGGAGCTGCTGGACGAGCTGCCCCAGCACGTCGAGGTCGTCGACGCGGCCAAGATCCCCTACGGGCGGGCGGCGTCGCAGGAGTTCATCAACACCACGCTGGTGGACAACGCCAAGGCCGGGAAGTTCGTCGTGCGGCTCAAGGGCGGCGACCCGTACGTGTTCGGGCGCGGCTTCGAGGAGCTGATCGCGTGCGCCGAGGCGGGTGTCCCGGTGACCGTCGTACCCGGTGTGACCAGCGCGTTCGGCGTGCCGGCGCTGGCCGACGTGCCGGTGACGCACCGGGGTGTGGCGCACGAGGTGGTCGTGGTGTCCGGGCACGTGGCCCCCGACGACGAGCGGTCCCTGGTCGACTGGGACGCCCTGGCGCGGCTGCGTGGCACGGTCGTGATCCTGATGGGCGTGGAGCGGGCCGGCGCGTTCGCCGAGGCGTTGCGCGCCGGCCGTCCCGGTGACACCCCGGTGGCGGTCGTGCAGGAGGGCAGCACCCGCGCCCAACGGGTCGTGCGGTCCACTTTGGACACCCTGGCCGCCGACGTCGTCGAGCACGCGATCCGCCCGCCCGCGATCATCGTTGTGGGACCGGTTGCCGGACTGGCGCAGGAGCTGCCGTTCCGGTCTTCCTGAACGCCCACGCCACGCCCAGCACGACGGCGGCGAGCACGGCCAGCAGCGAGGCCAGCGTGGTGGGTCCCGGGTGCACCAGGGGCTCACCGCGCAGGGCCTGCCACGTCAGCGCGCCGAACACCCCGGCGTAACCGAGCGCCGCGACCACCACCAGCCGCAGGCGGGTGCGTTCGGCCAGACCCAGCGCGGCCAGTCCGAGGCCCAGCAGGATCAGCACCTGCAAGCCGTGCATGCCGAAGAAGTGCGGGATGCGCAGGTCGCCGCCGGTCGTGCTCCACGTGGTCACCGGCATGCCCGGTCCGCCGTCCGGCACCCCCACCGCGTGCCCGCCGTGCAGCTTGATGTCGTGACCGGTCGCGTCGGTGACCACGGACCGCTTGCTCTTGCCCTGGAAGACCATCAGGTAGCCCGACGCCATGCCCAGGATCGCGAGGTAGAGGCCGGATCGGATGGCCCAGGTGGTCGGGCGGTCGCCGAGCTTCTGCACGGACAGGAAGATCGCCAGGACGATGTTGGCCAGGAACATCAACGGGATCGACGTCCCGAACATGAACTGCACGACCTGGTTGACCGGGTCGCCCTTGACCGAGTTGAAGTGGCTGAACGTGCCGCGCGCGGCCTGGATCCCGACCAGTGCCACGTCCGCGAACAGGATCACCGTGATGAACGTGGCCAGCCCCGACGTCCACCGCTTCCCCTTGTGCGGCAGGGAGAGCATCCACGACAGGGTGGCCGCGTAGATCGTCAGGGAGAGGCCGAACTTGAACGGCTTGAGCCACAGCGGCTCGCCGTTGAGCACCCGGTCGTCGAACACCAGACCGGCCAAGGGGATCAGGGTCAGCACGGCCATCGCGACGGCGACCCACAGGGAGGGGCGGTGCCAGGACTTGGTCATGCCGTAGAGCCTGCTCGGCGGTAGCGTGTGGCTCACTGGTGTCGGCAGGCCGGTCCTGGGTGGGGCTGTCCCCCGCCTCGAGGGAGGGTTGGCCTGGTGGCGGTGCTGATCTCGTTGGCCGGTGTCGGCCTGGCCCGGGTGCGGTTCGCGTACTCGCCCCTGTTCGAGACGGTCATGGCGGTGGACGGGCTGCGCGTGCCCGGAGCGCACGCCGTGCACCTGCCGTGGGTGTCGTGGGCGCGTGAGCGGGTGGCGGAGATCCCGGACCTGGACGTGGTGCTGGACCTGATGGCGGGTCGCGTGAAGCCCGCGGTGCTGATGCCCGTGCCGGACGTGCGGATGCCGGACCTGGAGACCGAGCTGGCCGGCGTGCCGACGCGGGTGGCGGACGTCGTGCGGACGTGCCACGAGGTGCTGGTGGCGCCGTTCTGGAAGCGGATCACGGCGGTGCTGGAGGCGGACATCGCGCACCGGGCCGCGGTCCTGGCCGACCGGGGCGCGGAGGCGGTGTTCGGCGACCTGCACCCGGAGGTGAGCTGGTCGGACGGCGAGCTGGTGCTGTACGCGGACGTGCGCGCCGACCAGCCGCACCGCGTGGACCTGTCCGAGGCGGGGCTGGTGCTGTCGCCGAGCGCGTTCTGCTGGCCCAGGGCGTGGGCGGCGGTCGACCCGGTCGGGCCGGGCGTGGTGCGCTACCCGGCGCGCGGTCTCGGGACGCTGTGGGAGGACCCGGCGCCCGCGGCCTCCGACGAGCTGGCGGCGCTGATCGGGCGGACGCGGGCGGCGCTGCTGGGCCTGCTGTCGACCCCGCTGTCGACCGCGGAACTGGCGACCCGGCTGGGCGTGACGGCGGGGGCGGTGTCGCAGCACGTGGGCGTCCTGCGCGCGGCCCGCCTGGTGACCAGCCGCCGAGAGGGCCGCATGGTCCTGCACATGCGCACCGCTCGGGCCGACGCGCTGATGGAGTGAGCCGCCGCGCCCACCGGGTGAGCCACCGCGCTCAGCGGGCGAGCCGCAGCCTCAGCTCCTTCGGCGGCACGGTGTGGCCGTGTTCGCAGACCGGCACCAACGACACCCGGCCGCCGCACTCGGCGTGCTCGGGCTCGACCGGGGGCCCGCCGTCGGCCAGGTGGCGGTCGCCCCAGGCCATCAGGGACAGCAGCACCGGCCACAGGTCGCGGCCGGCCGGGGTCAGGTCGTACTCGTAGCGGACGCGGCTGCCGAAGTCCTGGTAGGGCTTGCGTTCCAGCAGGCCGGCCTCGACCAGGCCGTGCAGGCGGTTGGTCAGCACGTTGCGCGCGATGGCCAGGTGCTGCTGGAGCGCGTCGAACCGGCGCACCCCGTTGAACACGTCCCGCACGATCTGGAGCGACCAGCGCTCGCCCAGCACCCCCAGTGCCCGCGCGATCGAGCACCGGTCGTTGTCGATGACCACTCCCTGCACGCCCTCCACGGTACTCCCTGGGTTGCCGATCGGGACCCAGCCGCGCTAAGTTGCCGAACGAAACTCAGCCTGCCTGGGAGGCAACAGCATGCGTGACGACCACCCGACCGTGCGTGAGGTCCGCGCCCACCCGCCGGCCGCTCCGCAGACCCGCGTGTCGGCGGCGTGGCTGCGCGAGGTGGCCTTCCGGGCGGGCGCGGACGACGTCGGTTTCGTCCCCGTCGACACCCCCGGCCTGGAGGTGGACCTGGAGCACGCCCGCACCGCGCTGCCCCGCGCCCGCACCTACGTGGCCTTCTGCGTCCGGATGAACCGCGACAACGTCCGCAGCCCGCTGCGCAGCGTGGCGAACACCGAGTTCCACCAGGCCCTGGACGGTGCCGAGGAGGTCGGCCACCGCCTGGCCCTGGCCCTCCAGGACGCGGGTCACCGGGTCGTGCACCCGGCGTCGGCGTTCCCGCAGGAGATGGACGACTTCCCGGGGCGGGGCTGGGTGGTGTCGCACAAGCTGGTGGCGCAGGCGGCGGGCCTGGGGCGGATCGGCATCCACCGGAACGTGATCCACCCCCGGTTCGGCAACTTCATCCTGCTGGGCACGGTCGTCGCCGACTTCGAGGTGGACGAGCCGACCGGTCCGACGGACTTCAACCCGTGCCTGGAGTGCAAGCTGTGCGTGGCGGCGTGCCCGGTCGGCGCGATCGGCAAGGAGGGGAGCTTTGACTTCGTCGCCTGCTACACCCACAACTACCGCGAGTTCATGAGCGGCTTCACCGACTGGGTCGAGACGGTGGTCGAGAGCACCGACCGGGAGGACTACCGCAAGCGCGTGACCAAGGGCGAGTCGGCGTCGATGTGGCAGAGCCTGGCGTTCAAGCCGAACTACAAGGCGGCGTACTGCATGGCGGCCTGTCCGGCGGGGTCGGACGTGATCGGGCCGTTCCTGGCCGACCGCAAGGGGTTCCTGGCCGACGTGGTGAAGCCGTTGCAGGACAAGGAGGAGCCGGTCTACGTGGTGCCGGGGTCGGCGGCGGAGGACCACGTGCGCAAGCGGTTCCCGCACAAGGAGGTCCGGCAGGTCTCCAACGGGCTCTGACCGGGGTGGGGAAAGCGAAGTGGCCGCCCGCATCCACTGCGGACGGCCACTTCGGTGTTCTGGAACTACGAGTGCTGGGCGCTGCGCCGCGGGCGGAAGCCCCGCTCGCCGCGGTCGCGGTCGGGACGGCCGCCGCGGAAGCCGGAGCCGCCGCCGTTGCCGCCACGCCGGGGTGCACCGCCGCGCCGGGCGCGGACGGGGACCTCGGGCTCGGTCACCGGGATGCCGCTGGGCACGCGGGCGCCGGTGATGCGCACCAGCTCCTCGTCACCCGGGCGGACCTTGGAGGTCGCCGGGCGGATGCCGGCGCGGGCGGTGAGGCCCTGGACGGCGCGCTTCTGGTCGTGGGTGACCAGGGTGACCACGGTGCCCGACTGGCCCGCCCGTGCCGTGCGGCCGGCGCGGTGCAGGTAGTCCTTCGGGTCGGCCGGCGGGTCGACGTGCACGACCAGCGAGACGTCGTCCACGTGGATGCCCCGCGCCGCCACGTCGGTCGCGATCAGGACCGGCGTGGTGCCCTCGCGGAACTGACCCAGCACGCGGGTCCGGGCGCTCTGCGCCTTGCCGCCGTGCAGGGCACCCGCCTGGACGCCGACCGACCGCAGCTTCTTGGCCAGCCGGTCCACGTGGTGCTTGGTGCGCACGAACATGATCGTCCGGCCCTCGCGGGCCGCGACCTCGGTCACCACGTTCTGCTTGTCCTCGGCGGAGACGAACAGCAGGTGGTGCTCCATCGTGGTCACGCTGCCGGTCGGCGGCGCGACCGAGTGGACCACCGGGTCGTGCAGGTACTGGCGGACCAGCTTGTCGACGTCGCCGTCCAGCGTCGCCGAGAACAGCAGGCGCTGCCCGTCCTGCGGGGTCAGGTCCAGGATCGCCCGGACCTGGGGCATGAAGCCCATGTCGGCCATCTGGTCGGCCTCGTCCAGGGCGGTGAACCGCACCTCGGACAGGTCGGCCGTGCCCTGGCGGACGTGGTCGGACAGCCGGCCCGGCGTCGCGATCAGCAGGTCGACCCCGCGCCGCAGCGCGTCGATCTGCCGCGGGAACGAGGTGCCGCCGACGACCGTCCGGCACCACAGGCCCAGGGCCCGTGCGAACGGCGACAGCGCCTCCTCGACCTGCATGGCCAGCTCACGCGTGGGCACGAGCACCAGCGCGCGCGGCTTCAACGGCTTGGCCCGGCCGCCCGCGAGGCGGGACAGCAGCGCCAGGCCGAACGCCAGCGTCTTGCCGGAGCCGGTCTGGCCCCGGCCGAGGATGTCGCGCCCGGCCAGCGAGTCGGGCAGGGTGGCCGCCTGGATCGGGAACGGCTCGGTGATGCCGGCCTGGGCGAGCGCCTTGAGCAGCTCGTCGGCGAGGCCGAGTTCGGCGAACGAGGGCAGCGGACCTTCGGGCACGGTGCTCTCGACGTGGTCCGGAACGGTCGTCTCCAGCACGGGCTGGGGACGGCGGTTGCCCTGGCCTGACGGGCGCCGCGTACGCGGTTTGCGGGTCTGCGGGCGCTCGGAACGGCCGTGGGACAGTGGTGGCAAAACAAACCTCCGGGACATGGCACGTCTCGGGGATCTGCCTGTGGTGCCGCAAATCGCAAGGACGGGCCCGGCGCGGTCGAGCGCCGATCGTGGTTGGGGAGCACCGCGCTTGGAGGGGCCGCTGATCCGCGCCACCGGTCGGTGCACCACTCAGTCTAGCCGATCAACGGCGTGCGGATGGCAACTCGGCGGTGTTCCTGCGCACACGAGTCGCGAACCGGGCGATTCCGTGCACCGTTCCGACGGCGATCGGGAACCACATCAGTGCACGTGGGGACGTGTTTGGGCGGATTCCCCCGGCACGGAGCCGACGAAGTGCCCACAACGTGAAAGGCGCGACGACGGTGGGCGCGGTGAGCACGCCGGGCGTGTATCCGCGGAAGATCGCGCTCGTCGCGAGGTGGGTCACCGAATGCAGGCCGAATCCGGTGAGGACGGTCTGGAAGAACTTCGACCGCCCGCCCGTGCGGGCTCCCGCCGCGGCGGCCGCGGTGAAAACACCACCCATCAGGCCGATCGCGATCGCCGATTGCGCCGGAGTCGTTGGCAAGACCCGATTTTTGCGGGTCCAGCGGGACATGGTCGCCAGCTCTTCGAGGTCGTGGACGACCCATGCGGCGAGCAACCCCCAGGTGACCTTCTTGCTGACCATGCCACTTACGTTACAAGATGTAACGTATGTCGGGTAGACCGCGCAGCACCGAGATCGACCGCGCCCTCACCGCCGCCACCCTCGACCTGCTCGCCGAGGTCGGGTACGACGCGCTGACCCTCGACGCCGTGGCGTCCCGCGCCGGCGTGAGCAGACCCGCGCTGTACCGGCGGTGGCCCACCAAGCTGCACCTCGTCGCGCACGCCGCGCTGGCGGGCGTGCCGATGTCCGACCCGGACACCGGTGACGCGCGCGAGGACCTGCTGGCGCTGGCGAACGCCCTGGTGGACGGCCTGTCGTGGGTGGCGCTGGCGGTGCACGCCGAGGCCCGGCGGGTGCCGGGGCTGGTGGACGGGTTCCTCGCCGGACGGCACGCGATGGTGGCCGAGGTGGTGCGGCGGGGCGTGGCGCGCGGGCAGCTCCGGGCCGACGTCGACCCGGAGCTGGTGCGCGACCTGCTGTTCGGCCCGCTGGTCTACCACTGGCTGGCCACCGACCGCCGCCGCCCGGCGGAGGAGGTGTTCGCCCTGGTCTGGCCGGTGGTGGCGGCTTAGACCAGACCGGCCAGGTCCAGCAGGGCCGTGGTCAGTTCGAGCGGGTCGGCCAACTCGACCGGCAACCCGCGCTGGCTGAACCAGCCCACGACGTTGCGCACGTCCCGCTCCAGGAACTCGGGTCCGCGCGGGTTCGCCGCCAGGTCCACCACCTGCGGCAGGTCGATCACGACCAGCCGCCCGTCGTGCACCATCAGGTTGTAGGCCGACAGGTCGCCGTGCGCGTAGCCCGCCGACGCGAGCATGCCCAGGGCGTCCACGAGCTGCCGCCACAGGTCCAGCAGCTCGTCGGGCTCCGGCCGCAGCTGGGCGAGCCGGGGCGCGGCGGTGCCGTCCGTGCCGACGAACTCCAGCAGCAGTTCCGTGCCGGCCCGCTGCACCGGGTACGGCACGGGCGCGCCCTGCTGCCACAGCGCGCTGAGCGCCGCGAACTCCGCGACCGCCCACTGCTCGGCGATCAGGTTGCGCCCGAACGCGGTGCGGTTGGCGATGGCCCGGGTCTCGCGGGACTTCTTCATGCGGCGACCTTCGAGGTAGCCCGCGTCCCGGTGGAACATGCGGTGGTCGTTGCTGCGGTACCGCTTGGCGGCCAGCAGGCACGACCGGTCGGTGCCGGGCACGGCCCGTTCCAGCAGGAAGACGTCCGCTTCCTTGCCGGTCTTGAGGATGCCCAGCTCGCGGTCCACCGCGGACAGCTCGGTGACCAGCCACTCCGGCCACGGCTTCGGGCCGTGGTCGGCGCCGTCCCAGGTGGTCCAGCGGTCGCCGTCCTCGGGGACGTCGGCGGCCTCCGCGTCCTCGCGCTGCTGCGCCAGGTGGTCGCGGGCCTCCTCGGTGAGCCGGCCGCGGCGGGTCGGCTCCACGTCGTCCTCGGTCCGGCGGCGCTTGGCCCGCCAGTTCAGGTCGTCGGCGTGGTCGAAGGAGTCTTCGAAGTCGTTCGAATCGTCGTCTGCGTACAGGTCGAACTTGTGCTTGCGCACTGGGGTGGTCTCCCGAAGATGAGGAGGTGGTCGCCCCAGCCGGCGCGGTGTGGTCGGCGCGCTAGGCCTGCGGGGCGAGTGGACGGGTCGGTGCCACGTCCCGGACAGCGATAGCCATCTGGCACCTCCTCGGGTCCACCGGGTCACCCGGCGTCTGCGCGTTCGCGGTGAAGGGTGCCGTGCCCCCGACGCACGGCGCAAGCGAATTAACGATCGACGCGGTAGCTGGTGCGTTGGCCCAGCCAGGCGGCCCCGAGCTCGCCGATGACCTTGGAGTCGTGGCGCAGCACGCGTTCGTCGTCCCACTGGGTCGCGCTCGGCGCGGCGGCGAGCATGGTGCGGCGGGCGGTCCGGCTGAACTCGACCAGGGCGTCGACCGCCTCTTGGAGCTGGTCGAGCGGCAACGGGGTCGGGGCGCCGGTCGGCAGGGCCAGCGGCTCGCCGGCGAGGGCGGCGGAGGTGCCGAGGTCGCGCGCGAGCTGGTGCTCCACGGACTCGGCGTTGACCTGCAGCTTGCGGTAGCGGGGGTCGGCGGTGGCCAGGCGCAGGCCGAGCAGGCGCGCTTGGACCAGGCCGCACCACACGCGTTTGAGCGTCTCCGGGGCGTCCATGGCGTCGGTCCGCAGGTCTTCGACGACGCCACGCAGGCCCCTGGGTGTCACCGTGTCGTCGTCTTCGCCAGGTGTGTCGGGACTCACGCGCCTATTGAATCAGCCGTGTCACCCCAGGTGACAGCTCGCTGCGTTGAGTCACGCTTTTGGCCGCTCACCGGTGTGCGAACGACCGTCGGTAGTCCTTGGGCGCGACGCCCACGACCGAGTTGAAGTGGTGGCGCAGCAGGGCCGCGGTGCCGAAACCGCATTGGTGCGCGATGGCTTCCACGCCGAGGTTCGTCTCCTCCAGCAGCTGGCGGGCGCGCAGGACGCGTTGGGTGGTGAGCCAGCGGTGCGGGGTGGTGCCGGTCTCGGCGGAGAACCGGCGCGCGAACGTCCGCTCGGACATGCGGGCGTGCCGGGCGAGGCTGCCCACGGTGTGCTCGGTGTCGAGGTTCTCCATCATCCAGGCGAGGGTGGGCTGGAGGCTGTCCGCCTCGGGCGCGGAGGGCTGGACGATGAACTGCCGCTGACCGCCTTCCCGCTGCGGGGCCACGACCATCCGGCGCGCGATGGCGTTGGCGGCGGTGGCCCCGAGTTCACGCCGGGCCACGTGCAGGCAGGCGTCGATGCCGGCGGCCGTGCCCGCGCTGGTGATGACGTCGCCGTCGTCGACGAACAGCACGTCCGGGTCCACCTGCGCTTCGGGGAACCGCTCGGCCAACTCGTCCACGTACCGCCAGTGCGTGGTGCACGGCCGCCCGTCGAGCCGCCCCGCCGCACCGAGCACGAACGCGCCGCTGCACACGGAGAGGACGGTCTTGGCGTTCGCGACGGCGTCGAGCAGGGCCGCCGGGTAGCCGTCGCGGACCTGGCAGGCGGCCACCGCGACCAGGTCGGCGGACTCGAGGGCGTCGAACCCGTGGTCGGCGATGAGCGAGGCCCCGACGCTGGTCCGAACCGGTTTCCCGGGGTGCTCGCCGCACACCTTGAAGTCGATCGGCGGCACGCCCTCGTCGGTGCGGTCGATCCCGAAGACCTCGCAGATGACGCCGAACTCGAACGGCGTGACCCCGTCGATGACGGGGACGGCGACGGATCTCAGCATGGTGGAGAGCGTAGCTGGCGGGATTTTGACGTACAACGGCATACCTGCCAATGGTGGCAGGTTCTTGGCGGTCGCATAGTTAGTGCCATGACCGCACTGCTGATCGTCCTGACCGTCCTGGCCCTGGTCGTCTACGGCCTGGAGCGCAACCACCACCGCGGGCGCAACTACGGCTCCCACCTCGCCGGCAGCTACGACGTCGAAGACCGCGACCTGATCCGCGTGGAAACAGAGCTGCACGCGGCAGCCGACCACCAGCCCGCTCGGCCGGCCCCCCGGCACGCCCGCTTCACGCCTCGCTCGGTGTGACCGCCTTTTTGTCGGTGGTCGCTGGGACAATGGAAGCGGGGGCCGGAGGCCGGCCCCAGGCCGCGCGAACGCGGGCCCGGCGGGCGCGAGAGGCACCACTGCTCAACCGGCGAGGGCGACACCGCTGCTCGGCCGGCGGGTGACACCGCTGCTCGGCCGGCGGGGCTAGACCACCAGCTCGAAGGCGCGCTCGCCCACCGGTTCCAGGCGCAGGCCGGCCGCCGCCGCGATCTTCACGAGGTTCCGCGCCTGGGGTGTTGCCCGAGACCGCACGATCGCCCGCGCCAGCAACCCCTTGTGCGCCTTGTTGAAGTGGCTCACCGCCTGCCGCCGCCCCGACCCGTCCTCGGTCACCACCTTCACCGTGATGGCGTGCGGGATCTTCGCCAACGACGAGTACGGGGCCGACCGCAGGTCGATGACCTCCCGCTCAGCCAGCGCCGGCGTCAGCACGGGCCGCCACAAGCCACCCAGCGGACCGACGGCGGGCACGACCGAACCGCCCGACAACCGGTAGGCCGGGATCGGATCGCCCCCCAACACCACGCCGAACAGCGCAGACGCCACCCCCAGCCGCTCCGCCGCCCGCCCGCGCTCGACCCGGGTCAACGACGGGACGTCGAGGGCGTCGTAGAGCACCCCGGTGTACCGGGACAGGGCCGGCATCGTCGGGGACGTCCGCAACTCCGCGTTGCGCGCCACCTCGCCCGCCTGCCGCTCGGACAACCCGAGCACCGCCAGACTCGCCGGCACGTCACCCGCGAGGTCCACCAGGGCGTCCACCAGCTTCGCCCGGACGGGGTTCAGCTCGGGCAGCGACAGCGTGTCCAGCGACAGCGGCGGGCCGTCGCCACCGGACGCCTTGGTCTCCGACGGGGGCAGCAGTACCAGCACGGACGGGCAGCCTAGTCCGCTCGCGCCCCCACGCTCCGCCGGCGACCACCTGCCCCGCCGCGCCCACGCTCCGCCGCCGCACCCGCCTGCCGCCGCACCCGCCTGCCGCCGCACCCGCCGCCGCGCGACCACCTGCCGCTGCCCGCGCCCCGCCCCGCGCCCGCCGCCGCGCCGGCCGTGCCGCCGCGCCGGTCGTGCCGTCGCGCCCCCACCTACCCCCGCCCGCGCTTCGCCGCCGCGCCCGACCTGCCGCCGCCGCGCCCGACTACCGCCGTCGAGCCGTCGAGCCGCCGCGCCCCGCCCCCACCACGCCCGCGCCCCGGCCCGGCGGCCTCGCACCGCCGGACCGCGACCTCGCCGACCTCGCCGGCCTCACCCCAGTTGGCCCACGCAGAACTGGTTGCCCTCCGGGTCGGCCAGCACCGTCCACGTCAAGCCCGGCACCGTGTGCTCCGCGACCTCCGTCGCACCCAGTCCCACCAGCCGCGCCACCTCCGCCACCCGGTCGGCCACGTGCGTGTCGAAGTGGACCCGGTTCTTGCCCGGTGTCGGGTCCGGCACGCGTTGCAGGCCCAGCTGCGGCCCGCCCTCGGACGTCGGCGCCAGCACGAGGTACTCGCCCCAGTCGTGGGCGACCTCGGTGCCCAGGGCCTTGGTCCAGAAGTCGGCCAGCTTCTGCGGGTCGGCGGTGTCGATGGTGATCAGGCTGATGCTCAGGCTCATACCCCGCACGGTAACGACGACCACCGACAATCCCGTGCCTGGCGACAACCCGTTGGAACTGGTCCGGGCCGGTTCACTACCCTTTCTCGGACAACCCGCGCCACGAGGAGCACCCACCGTGATCACGAGGATGTCGTCGCTGTTCCTGCGCACGCTGCGCGAGGACCCGGCCGACGCCGAAGTCCCCAGCCACAAGCTGCTGGTCCGCGCCGGATACGTCCGCCGCGTCGCACCGGGCGGCTACTCGTGGCTGCCGCTCGGGCTGCGGGTGCTGCGCAACATCGAGCAGGTCGTGCGCGAGGAGATGGACGCGTTCGGCGCGCAGGAGATCCAGTTCCCCGCGCTGCTGCCCAAGGAGCCCTACGAGGCCACCAACCGGTGGACCGAGTACGGCCCCAACATCTTCCGGCTCAAGGACCGCAAGGGCGCCGACTACCTGCTCGGGCCCACCCACGAGGAGCTGTTCGCGCTCACCGTGAAGGGCGAGTACTCCTCGTACAAGGACTACCCGGTCACGCTGTACCAGATCCAGACCAAGTACCGCGACGAGGCTCGGCCCCGCGCGGGCATCCTGCGCGGGCGCGAGTTCGTGATGAAGGACTCCTACTCCTTCGACCTCACCGACGAGGGCCTGTCGCACTCCTACAAGCAGCACCGCGACGCCTACATCCGCATCTTCGACCGCCTGGGCATGGAGTACGTGATCGTCTCCGCCACGTCCGGCGCGATGGGCGGCTCGGCGTCGGAGGAGTTCCTGGCGGTCGCGCCGACCGGTGAGGACACCTTCGTCCGCAGCACCGAGTCGGACTACGCGGCCAACGTGGAGGCCGTGACGACGCCCGCGCCGCCGGAGCAGTCGATCGAGGACAAGCCCGCCGCGCAGGTCCACCACACGCCCAACACGCCCACCATCGAGTCGCTGGTGGACTTCCTCAACGCCGCCGACCTGGGCCGGACGTTCACCGCGGCGGACACGCTGAAGAACGTCCTGGTCAAGCTCACCCAGCCGGGCGCGAAGGAGTCGACCCTGCTGGCGATCGGCGTGCCCGGCGACCGCGAGGTGGACTTCAAGCGCCTGGAGGCGGCCGTCTCGCCCGCCGAGGTGTCCATGCTGGAGGAGTCCGACTTCGCCAAGAACTCGTTCCTGGTGAAGGGCTACATCGGGCCGGGCGCGCTCCAGGCCAACGGCGTCCGGTACCTGGTCGACCCCCGCGTGGTGCGCGGCACGGCGTGGGTGACCGGCGCGGACAAGGCCGACCACCACGTGGTGGACCTGGTGCAGGGCCGCGACTTCACGCCCGACGGCGTGATCGACGTGGCCGAGGTCCGCGAGGGCGACCCGTCGCCGGACGGCAAGGGCGTGCTGGTCGCGGCGCGCGGCATCGAGATCGGCCACATCTTCCAGCTCGGCCGCAAGTACGCGGACGCGTTCGCGCTGGACGCCCTCGGCCCGGACAGCAAGCCCATCCGGATCACCATGGGCTCCTACGGCATCGGCGTGTCGCGCCTGGTCGCGGCCATCGCCGAGCAGAGCCACGACGAGCGCGGCCTGATCTGGCCCCGCAACGTCTCGCCGTTCGACCTGCACGTGGTCGTCGCGGGCAAGGACGAGGCGCTGGCGGCGGGCGGCGAGAAGCTGGCCGGCGAGCTGTCGGCGGCGGGCCTGAAGGTGCTGTTGGACGACCGCAAGGCCAGCCCCGGCGTGAAGTTCGCCGACGCCGAGCTCATCGGCGTGCCGACGATCGTGGTCGTGGGCCGGGGCCTCGCGAACGGCGTGGTCGAGGTCAAGGACCGCCGCTCGGGTGAGCGGGTCGAGGTCGCCGTGGACGAGGTCGTGGAGCACCTCCGGGCGCTGGTCCGGGGCTGAGCCTGGGCGCGGGGAGGGTTTCGGGACCGCCGGGACCCTTCCCCGCGAAGTGGTCCAGGACCATGCGGTGCACGAACGCGTACCCGGGGCCGGTGCACCGGAGCAGGATGTGGCTGTCGGCGTGGTCGAGGAAGCCGAGCAGGTCACGGGGCAGGTAGCCGCGCCGGGCGAGCAGCCGCAGCACGGCCCGGTGCCGCAGCCAGTCGCCGACCCCGAGCACGACCGCGGTGAGCACACCCGCCCACACCCCGAAGACCAGCACCGACGTCATCGGCTGGAAGTGCGGCCCCGACAGGTAGCCCGTCACCACCACCGCACTCCACGCCAGGGCGCCGGCCAGCGCCACCGCCGCGCCGGCGACCAGCGCCTGGTCGCGGGTCGTGGTGATCGCCGCGCCGGGGGCCGAGGGTGTCAGGTCGGGCCGCGGCCGGGTGTGCGCCAGCGCCCACCCCACCAGACCCGCCGAGGTCACCAGCGCGACGAGTGTCAGCGGCCACCCGACCAGGTACGTGCACAGCACCGCCGTGACGGCCGCGCCCGCCGCCCCGGCCGTGCCGGTGGCGCGCACGACCGACCAGGACGTCCGGCGACGGAACAGCGCCGTCGCGGCGGCGGCCACCCAGCCGGCCACGGCGAGCCCCAGGAAGTCCGGGACGCCTTCCAGGAACCTGTTCGACGGTTCGCGGTTGAGCGTGGTCAAGCCGTGCAGCACCATGGTCGCGGTCACCCCCACCGCTCCGCCGACCGCCAACCGGCGCAGTGCGGGCACGACGGTCCGCCACCGCAGGCGGTTCACGGGTGCGATGCGCCGCCGGCACGCCACCAGCCCGGTGATCGTCCCGGGCACCGACCACACCGCCGGGTACTCCCACGTCGCCATCACCGTCGGCCGGATCAGCACCAGCGTGACCGAGTAGGACACCAGCGAGAGCACCACGACCGTCCCGACCGCGACGACCAGCGCCGTCCCCACCAGCGCCCGCACCCGCAGCGCCCTAGTGGGCAGCCACGACAGCCGCACCCAGTCCGGGTAGAAGACGCTCTCGTGGTGCCGGTCCATCGCGCGGGCCAGCCAGGACAGGTAGCGCCGGGTCTGCGCCGGCGTGAACCGCCGTGCGGCCAGGCCTGACCGAGGACGGGCGAGCATCGCGGCCACGTAGTCGCCCAGCGGGTCGGCGCGCACCCGGTCGGCCGGGGCGCCCGCGTAGGCCAGCACGCACACGCTCAGCATCAGCGGTGTGGTCAGCAGGTCGAGCAGGCGCGGGTCCTGGCGCAGCGCCGTGCGCAAGCCTGCCAAGGGACGGCCCGCCTCCCGCAGGTAGGCGGCGACCTCCTTGCGCCCCAACGGTTCCAGCACCACGGCCGCGCCCAACGACAGCCGCGTGCGCAACCGCGCGTGGTCGCCGGTCCGGGCGCACACCACGACGCCGGACAGGCCGTGCTCGGTGCGCCAGGCGTTGATCGCCGCCACGCAGTCCTCGCGCCACGCCGGGTCCACCTCGTCCAACCCGTCCAGCAGCGGCAGCACCGCGTCCGTGCGCACCCACTCCCGGGCCACCCCGCGCGGCACGCCGTACCGCTTCACCAGCTCGTCCACCAGCCACTCGGCCAGCGAGGCGTGGCGGGCGGCCCACGACGACAGGTGGAACACGGCGGGCACCGGCTCCTCCGGGTCGGCCACGGCCCGGTCGAGCAGGTCCCGGGCCAGTTCCAGCAGCGCGGTCGTCTTGCCCGCGCCGGGCTCGCCGAGCAGCAGCAGGCCGCCCCGGTCGTGCACCTCCGCGAGGGACGACACCGGCCGCCGGTCGGGTGCGACCAGCGTGCCCCACGGGTGGTCCACCGCCTCGGGACGCCGGGTCAGCCCCACCTCGACGCGTGCGACCGCCTCCAGCGACCGGTCCAGCACGCCGGTGACCCACTGCGCCCGCACGGACTCCAGCAGCGCCCGCCGCACCCGACCGTCGTCCCCGACGTCCACTGTGGACGAACGGCGCTGGTGGACCTCCCACGCCAGGCCGAGGGCGACCAGCGCGAGCACCGGCAGCCAGCCGGTCACCCCGGCCTTGCCCAGCACGTCCAGCTGCCCGTCGACCCGGGGGAGCACGCCTTGCAGCACGCCCCCCGCGACGAGCAGCTTGGGACCGATCCGATGCCACCGCCACACACCCCCATGGTGCCCGCGCCCGGTTCACACCAGAGGGTGAACTTGATCAGCGGCGGAGGATGGCTGAGAGAACCGCCGAAGTGTCCGAGAGGTCTTTCAGCACCACGTGGGCGCCGGCGTCCTCCAGCTCCCGCACGCTGCTGCGGCCGGTCGCCACGCCGATCGCCAGTGCGCCGTGGTGCAGGGCCGCGTCCACGTCGTGCGGCGTGTCGCCGATGACGACCGCCGAGAACTCCTTGCCGTGCTTGGCGTTCGCGAGCCGCACGGCTTCCAGGACCAGTTCGGGCCGGTGCTCGGACACCGTGCCGTAGCCGCCGATCTCGAAGTCGAGGTGGGTGTCCAGCCCGAACGCGGCCAGCTTGAACCGCGCGACCTCCACCAGGTTGCCGGTGACCAGCGACTGCACGACGTCCTCCTCTGCCGCCAGGGCCGCCAGCACCTCCGCCGCCCCGGGCAGGGCGTGGCCGTGGGTGGGCAGGAGGTGGGCCTCCCGGGTGGCGACCGCGACCAGTTCCTCGTGCAGGCGGTCCACCATCTCGTCGGTGGGCTCGACGTCGTGCAGCGCGAGCAGTTCCAGCGTGATCGCCCGCTCGGTGCGGCCGGGGAAGGACGGCACGTGCACCAGTTCCAGGCCCGTGACGGCCTCGAGAGCGGTCCGGTACCAGGTGTGGCCCAGGCCCCGCGCGTCGATCAGGGTCAGGTCGATGTCCCACAGCACCAACGTGTTCACAGCTTCTGCACGCTCTCCAGGATGTGCGCGACCTCGTCCGCGCTCGGCCCTTCCGCCACGTGCGGGCCGCCCTCGGCGACGTTGAGGACCACCACGGACACCTTGGTCCCCGACCGCATCGCCACCGCCGTCACGGTCGCCTTGGGGGAGAAGCACGGGTTCACGGCGTCCGGCTCGGCCTTGATGCTCACCACGGCCTTCTCGTCGCTCTCCGACTCCACCTTCGGCTCACCGAGCCGGGGTTCCTTGCGGTCCACGGTGTACCCGCCCTTGGCGATGGCCTTGGCGACCTCCGTGGCCACGTCCGTGGTGGAGTCGGACACCACCGACCCGGACCCGATCTGGGCCTGGATCATGTTGCGCCCCTGGCACTCGAAGGGCCGCGACACCGCCGACTTGACCAGCCGCACCCCGGCCGCCACGCCGCCGCCCGACAGCTCCCACGACTCCGGCAGCTCGTAGGACACGCCGGACTGGGTGTCCTCGACCGTCTGCCACTTGGTCTGCTTCGCGGGCTGCGCGGAGGTGGTCGCGGGGCCGGTCGCCGAGGGCGAGTCCCGGTTGAGCAGGACCGCCGTGAGGACACCGCCGGCCACCACGAGCACACCCAGCACGGACAGCGCGATCCACAGTGGACGGCGGTCCGGCTTGGGCGGCGGCGGGGGCTGGTAGTAGCCGAGTCCGGAGTAGGTCACGTCAGTTGCCCAGCGGCTTCACGGAGTCGACCATCGCCTGCAGGTCGGCCTCGGTCGGCGGCTTCGGGTCGGCCGGGCCGCCCTCCAGGTCGCCGTTGGCCATGAACACGTGCAGACCCTTGGAGCTCTTGAGGACCAGGATCTTCACCATGCCCTTGGTGGCAAGGCACTCGCTGCCGCTGGTGGTGATGGTGGCGTCGACCTGCACGGCGTCGATCTGGCCGCCGTTGTTGTTCGGGATCTTCAGCGCTTTGGGCTCGCTGAGCTTGATGTCGCGGGTCTTGCCCGAGCTGTAGTACTCGGCGCCGATCTTCTCGGCGAGGTCCTTGGCCACGGCCGCCATGTCACCGGGCGGGAGGACCCCGCCACCGGTCGCGCCCCGGTTGTAGCCGCCGCCCTTGCAGTCGTACTTGCCGAACAGGGTCAGGCCGGTGAGCGAGAAGTCCTTGATCGTCTCGAAGCTCGCCGAACCCGGGCTGGGCGTCCACGCCTTGGGGACGTCGTAGCTGATGTGCACGTCCTCGATGGCGAGGCAGTTCCAGTCCGGCTTGCTCGCCTTGCACGAGGAGGAGGCGGGGGTGCTCGGCTTGGTCGAGCCGGTGCTGCTGGGCTTGGTGGTGGTCGTGGTCGGCTTGGGCTCGGACGTCGCGGTCTGCGCGACGGTGTTCTGCTTGTCGTCGTCCTTCAGGAGGAAGAAGGCGGTGAGGCCGCCGCCGACGAGGACGAGCACGGCCGCCGCGACCGCGATCCACATCCCGGTCTTGCTCTTCTTCGGCGGCTCTTCACCGCCGGAGAACACGCCGAGGCCGCCATAGCCCCCGTACGGCTGTTGCTGCTGCGGGTAGCCCTGCGGTTGGCCGTACGGGTCGCCGTAAGGCGTGCCGTAGCCCGGTTGCTGGCCGTACTGCTGCTGTTGCGGGTCGTAGGAGCCGCCGTACCCCTGCTGCGGGTAGCCCTGGTTGGGCTGCCCCCAGTCGCCCTGGCCGGACTGGCCTCCCCAGTTGCTCTGCCCGTCACCTGGGTAAGTCACCGGCAAACCGTACCCCGAGGGTCGGGCGGGTCGAGCCGGTCCGGCTAATTCAGCACGCGTTGACTTGTGTGGCGGCCGGTCGTACGCTCTGAATTCAACACATGATGAACAAGTTCTGGAGGAAGTCATGGCCACACCCCACGACCGGCCGCCGGCGGTCCTCGCGGTGGCCACCGCCGTCGTCGGCGCGCTCGTGGCACTCGTGCTCGGGCTGCTGACCTTCGGCGTGCAGGCGACGGTCCACCCCGCCGACGTGCCCCTGGCCGTCGCCGTCGGTCCGGACGCCCCGCCGCAGCTCAAGGCGGTGGCGGACAAGCTCGCGGGCACCGGCTCCGCCGAGGTGTCCTGGCGGGTCACCACGCCCGACGAGGGGCGGGAGCTGCTGCGCTCCCAGGACGTCTACGGGGTGCTGGAACTCGCGCCCGGGGCGGCGACGGTCGTGCTGTCGGGCGCGGTGAACCCGTCCGGGACGCAGGTCGCGCAGCAGGTGCTGGGCGGGGTGGCGCAGGGGGCGGGGCTGCCCGCGAAGGTGGTCACGCTGGACCCGGCGTCGGCGGCCGGTCGGACCGCGCCGCTGGCCGCCAGTGCCCTGCTGTGGATCGGTGGCCTGGTCGCGGGTGCCGCGTTCACGGTGCTGGCGGGTCGGCGTGTCGTCGGCTTGGGTGCGCGGCTGCTCGGCGCTTCGCTGGCGGCGGTGCTGGCCGTGGCGGTGGTGGCCGGGTTCTTCGCCCTGTGGGACTCGAACCTGCCGTTGGACGCCGGCGTGCTGGGTTACCTCGCGCTGGTCGCGGTCGCGTTCGCGCTGCTCCAGACCGGTCTGCTGCGGTTGCTGGGGTTGCGGGCGATGGCTGTCCTGGGCCCGCTGTACCTGATGGCACCGGCGGTCGCCGGGCAGGTGCCCGAGCTGCTCAACCCCGCGTACCGGGTGGTGCTGTGGTCGTGGACGCCGTTCCGGTTCTCCACCGAGGGTCTGCGCGCCTTGCTCCAGAACGGCACGCTGGACAGCGCCCAGGTGTGGGTGTTCGTGGGGATCGCGGTGGCGGGGCTGCTCCTGCTGGTCCTACCCGCGAAGAAAGCTCAGCCGGACCCGGCGGACCGGGTTGTCGACGTTCGTGTCGACCAGGCAGACCGACTGCCAGGTGCCCAGCACCAGCGCACCGCCTAGCACGGGGATCGTCGCGTACGGCGGCACCAGTGCGGGCAGCACGTGGTCACGGCCGTGACCGGGGCTGCCGTGCCGGTGCCGCCAGCGGCCGTCCTTGGGCAGCAGGTCGCGCAGCGCGGCGAGCAGGTCGTCGTCGCTGCCCGCGCCGGTCTCCAGCACGGCCAGCCCGGCGGTGGCGTGCGGCACCCACACGTGCAGCAGGCCGTCGCCGTCCTCGTCCCGCAGGAAGTCCTCGCACACGCGGGTCAGGTCGTGCACGACCTCCTCGCCGCCGGTCCGGATCTCAATTTCCTCGCTGCGCATGGATCAATCGTGCAGGATTCCGACTCGTGCAGCACACCGCCATCGTCACCGGCGCCAACCAGGGGATCGGGGCCGCGACCGCGCGGGCCCTCGCCGCGCAGGGCGTCCAGGTCCTGATCACCTACCTGCGGTTCGCGCCCGCGCCCGACCCGAGCGTGCCCGAGGAGTACTTCACCGCCCGCGAGGCCGGCGCGGAGGCCGTCGTCGCCGCGATCGCCGAGGCGGGCGGCAAGGCGCACGCGATCGAGGTCGACCTGACCGAGAGCACCGCGCCCGCGTTGCTGTTCGACACCGCCGAGCGCCTCTTCGGGCCGGTGGACGTGCTGGTCAACAACGCCTCCGGCTGGGTCCAGGACACCTTCCTGGCCACCGAGGTCGACCAGTTCGGCCGCGTGCTGAAGGCCGTGACGCCGCAGACCTTCGACGCCCAGTTCGCCGTGGACGCCCGCGCCGGCGCGCTGCTGATCGCCGAGTTCGCCCGGCGGCACCTCGCCCGCGGCGGCAACTGGGGCCGGATCGTCTCGCTCACCTCGGGCGGGCCGAACGGGTTCCCCAGCGAGGTCTCCTACGGCGCGGCCAAGGCGGCGCTGGACAACTTCACCATGTCCGCCGCCGCCGAGCTGTGGCCGCACGGCGTGACCGCGAACGTGGTCAACCCGGGCGTGACGGACACGGGGTGGGTGAACGACGCCGTGCGCGCACAGCACTCGGTGGGCACGCCGGAGGAGGTGGCGGACGTGATCGCGTTCCTGTGCTCGCCCGCCGCGAAGCGCGTGACCGGCAGCTTGGTGCGGCTGCACTGACATTACTCACGGGTAACATGGCGCGCATGAAGGCATCTCGTCTGCGGCGGGGCATGAACCTGTGGCCGCCGTTCCTGTTCGCCGGCATCCGGGTGGTCGCGCTGTCCGACGACTACCGGTACGCCAAGGTGCGCATGCGCCTGCGCTGGTACAACCGCAACTACGTGGGCACCCACTTCGGCGGCTCGCTTTTCGCGATGACCGACCCGTTCTGGATGCTGCTGGTCCTGCGCCACCTCGGGCGGGACCACATGGTGTGGGACCGGGCGGCCGAGATCGACTTCGTGAAGCCGGGTCGCGGAACCGTTTACGCGGAGTTCAAGCTGACCGACGAGCACCTGGACGAGTTGCGGGCCCAGGCGGCGGGCGGCGGCAAGGCGCTGGCGTGGTTCCCGGTGGACGTGGTGGCCGAGGACGGCACCGTCGTCGCGCGGGTGCGCAAGCAGGTCTACGCCCGCCGCAAGGATGCGCGACCGGACAAGCGGGCGTCGGAAGCGCTCAAGGCCTGAGAATCATCGGCAAAATGCTGGACTCACCGAAGGTCTGACGGTAGTGATGTAAGTCATGCGAAGCGCATTCGGATCCACCTTCGACGTCCCGGACGGCTACCTCAACACCGCGAGCATCGGCGTCCCGCCCGCAGCCGCCGCGGCCGAGGTGGCCGACGCCGTCCGCCGGTGGGCGGCCGGTCTCGACGGCCCCACCAGCGCGGAACCGGCCGTGGCCACCGCCCGGGAGGCGTTCGGCAAGCTGCTGGGCGCGGCGGCGGCGCAGGTGGCGAGCGGCGCTTCGGTGTCGCACCTGGTGGCCAACGTGGCGGCGGGGCTGCCGGTCGGAGCCCGCGTCCTGGTGGCGCGCGGGGACTTCACGTCGTTGACGTTCCCCTTCGCCGCGCGCGGGTGCGAGGTGACCGAGGTGGACCTGGAGGACGTGCCGTCCGCGGCGGCCGGGCACGACCTCGTCGCGGTGAGCGTCGTCCAGTCCGCCGACGGGCGGATCGTGGACCTGGACGGCCTGCGCGCGGCCGGCGTGCCGGTGCTGCTGGACGCCACGCAGGCCGTCGGGTGGCTGCCGCTGGCGCTGGACTGGGCGGACTACGTCGTCGCGGCCGGCTACAAGTGGCTGATGGCCCCGCGCGGGTCGGCGTGGCTGGCGTGCTCGCCGGCGGGCGTGGAGCGGGCGGCGCCGGTCGCGGCCAACTGGTGGGCGGGCGAGGACCCGTGGGACTCGGTCTACGGCCTGCCGCTGCGGTTGGCCTCCGACGCCCGCCGGTTGGACCTCTCGCCGGTGTGGCTCGCGCAGTACGGGGCGGCGGTGTCCCTGCCGTACCTGGCGTCGCTGGACCTCGGCGCGGTGCGCGAGCACAACGTGGGGCTGGCGGACTCGTTGCTGGCCGGCCTGGGCCTACCGCCGCGCGGGAGCGCGATCGTGTCGCTGGAGCTGTCGCCGGAGCAGGCGTCGCGGCTGGCAGCGGCCGGGGTGAAGTCGGCGACCCGGGCCGGCCGGACGCGGCTGGGCTTCCACCTGTACAACACGGCCGCCGATGTGGATCTTGTGCTCGAAGCGCTCGCATAGCGGCTGTCCGTTACCGTGACAGTTTGTGTCGGTTCCTCCCGAATCACCTGAAGAGGTGACCCAACGGTTACCACGCGTCCCTCCGGCGCGACCGTCGGACACCGCGCCGCTGTGGCGGTCGGAGATCGGGCAGCTCGACTCGCTGATGAGTGCGCAGCCCTCCCGGCCGGCTCCGAGGCCGCCCAGGCGCCTCCCCAGCGGCTGGTGGCTCAAGGGCTTGGGGCTGGTCGGCGTGGCCGTGGTGTCGGGTTTGGTGTGGCTGGTCGTGATGCCGAAAGGCGACTCGGGCACCACACCGACCACGACCTCCACGGCCCCGACGGGCGAGTTCTCGTTCGCCCGCGCGCCCCAGGCACCTGAGGCCGTGCTGGACAGCTCGTGCGCGCCCCACGCCTACGGCAAGGCGAAGGAGTACTTCACGACCACGCCGTGCCAGCAACTGTCCCGATCGCTCTACACCGTGAGCGCCGGCGGGAAGCAGGTGCTGGTGTCGGTGGTGGTCGTGAAGATGGCGGACGACAAGGCGGCGACGGACCTCAAGAAGTTCCTCGACGGGGACAACACGGGCAACCTCTACGACCTGTCGCGGGAAGGCGTGGCGAAGGTGCCGGGCGGCCCGGACTGGGTGGCGCACGGCGAGTACGCCTCGACGGTGCGGGGGCGCGAGCTGGTGATCGTCGAGTCGGACTTCTACGGCGCGACGAAGACGGCCGAGCGGGACCGCAAGCTCCTGGACCGGATCAGCAACGACGCCCTCCGCCTCGGCTCGTGAAGCCCCGGCTCAGCCGACACCGGTACCCGGAAGGGTGATCGAGACGGGAGTCACCCCGGCGATCTTGCGCCAGCGCGTGGCGCGGATCGCCGAGGTGGTGAGGGCGTCCAGGGCCGTCTTGCGCAGCTCGGCGTCGTCCGTGCGCTCGATCACCCCGCGCCAGGCCACGCACCCGTCCGTCTCGACCGCGATCAGCGCCGCGATGGCCGAGGCTGCGCTGTCCACCGGGGCCGGCGGCAGGTAGGCGGGGGCCGGGGGTCGCGGGGTCGCGCCCTTGTCGCGCAGCCAGCGCTCGGTGGCGTCCCGGCGGGCGCGGTGGGCCAGGGCGCCCTCGGCCACGGCTGCCGCCTGTTGGGCCGCGAAGGCGCTGACCAGGCCGTACGTCCACACCGCCGCGTGTTCGGCCGCCAAAGCGTCCTGAACCGCATCCACGCTCACGACAAAGCCTCCACCAAGCTCGCGCATCCGGCCGACACCGACGCCACCAGGCCCGCCCGGTGCGCGGGCACGGTCGGGGCCAGGTCGGCAGCCTGCTTCTGGGCCGCTCGCAGGGCCGTCACCAGTTGCTCCCGGGTGGCGTTGGGGGGAGGTGTGACCGAGGTCGGGGGTGTCGTCGACGGGGAAGACGTCGTGGGGACCTTCGGGGTTGCCCGGTCGATCTCGGCGGCCAGTCTCGTCGCGTGCTCGGTGCGGGCCGCCGCGGTCTCCGGGGCGCCCACGGCCGTGGCCAGGGCAGCGTCCGAGCGGGCCGCGCGCAGCAGGTCCTCCAGGACGTCCGGGGGCGGCGGGGGAGGCGGGGGTGTGGTGCACGCAACCGCCAGGGGCGCGGTGGCCGCCGCCACCAGCACGCCGCGCCTGCTGAGCGCCGTTCTTCCGATCACGCGTCCCGATCCTGCCAGAGCCGCCTTGATCGCCTCTGCGGCGTGCGGAGCCCCGGAGACGAGATAGTCTGGGCGACCACGGCCGGCGGCGTGCAGCGTCGGCCGGGGTCGCCGTGCCCATCTGCACGTGAGCTCAAGGAGTCACCAACGTGTCCAGCCCGCCGCGCGGAGATCTCGCCGCGCAGCTAGCACCCGTCGTGCGGGAGGCGGTCGAGGCCATCGGCTTCGACCTCGAGACGCTCGACGTGAACCAGGCTGGGCGTCGCCGGCTGGTGAAGGTCGTCGTGGACGGCGACGACGGGGTCGGCCTGGACGAGGTGGCGCAGGCCAGCCGCGCCGTGTCCGCCGCCCTCGACGCGCACGAGCACCTCATCGCGGGCCCGTACACGCTCGAAGTGACCTCGCCGGGCGCCGACCGCCCGCTGACCAGGCCGCGCCACTGGAAGCGCGCCCGGCTGCGCCTGGTCAAGGTCAAGCAACCCGACCAGGTGGAGTGGTTCGGCCGCGTGGGCGAGGCCGACGACTCAGGGGTCGTGCTGCTGGTCAAGGGCGAGCTGCGCCGCGTCGAGTACAAGACGATCGAGCGCGCCGTCGTCGAAGTGGAGTTCAAGCAGCCGCCCGTCGAGGAGCTCGCGCTCCTGGAGGGCCGCGCGCCGAAGGAGGAGTCGGAGTGAACGTCGACATCGCCGCACTGCGGGCGATCGAACGGGACAAGGACATCCCCTTCGACACCGTCCTGGAAGCCATCGAGACGGCCCTGCTGACCGCCTACAAGCACACCGAGGGCCACCACTCGCACTCGCGGGTGGAGATCGACCGCAAGACCGGGGTCGTGCGCGTGCTCGCCCAGGAGATCGGCCAGGACGGCCAGGTCCTGGAGGAGTGGGACGACACGCCCGAGGGCTTCGGCCGCATCGCCGCCACCACCGCCCGCCAGGTCATCCTCCAGCGCCTGCGCGACGCCGAGCACGAGCGCACCTTCGGCGAGTTCTCCGCCAAGGAGGGCGAGATCATCGGCGGTGTCGTGCAGCGCGACGCCCGCGCCAACGCGCGCGGCATGGTCGTGGTGCAGATCGGCGACACCGAGGGCGTGCTGCCGCCCGCCGAGCAGGTGCCCGGAGAGGCCTACGAGCACGGCTCGCGCATCAAGTGCTACGTGGTGGGCGTCTCGCGCGGCGCGCGCGGCCCGCAGATCACGCTGTCCCGGACCCACCCGAACCTGGTGCGCAAGCTGTTCGCGCTCGAGGTCCCGGAGATCGCCGACGGCACCGTGGAGATCCCCGCGGTGGCACGTGAGGCAGGTCACCGTTCCAAGATCGCGGTCCGGTCCACGGTCCCGGGCGTCAACGCCAAGGGCGCGTGCATCGGCCCGATGGGCGCCCGCGTGCGCAACGTGATGAGCGAGCTGGCGGGCGAGAAGATCGACATCATCGACTTCTCCGAGGACCCGGCCACCTTCGTCGGGAATGCCCTGTCACCTGCGAAGGTTGTGTCCGTACGGGTGGTCGACGAGCGGGCCAAGACCGCGCGCGTCGTCGTGCCCGACTTCCAGCTCTCCCTCGCCATCGGCAAGGAGGGCCAGAACGCCCGGTTGGCCGCCCGGCTGACCGGGTGGAAGATCGACATCCGCAGCGATGTGGCGGGTGCCCCCACGGGCGCCACCACATCCGGTTCGGCTGATTGAGCGTCAGGAGATAGACTTCTCAGTGGTTCGACGTCGGGGATCGGTTTTCACGCACAACGGCCCGGTTCGTACGTGCATAGGATGCCGCGCCCGGACGTTGCCCTCCGAGTTGCTGCGCGTCGTGGTCGTGGACGGGGCCGTGGTCCCGGACACGCGTCGGCGGTTGCCGGGCCGGGGAGCATGGCTGCACCCCGATCCGAGCTGCCTCCGCGACGCCGAGAAGCGGCGGGCGTTCCCGCGGGCCTTCAGGGTCCCGGGGCCGCTCGACGTGGAACGCGTGCGCGGGCACCTCGCACAGCAGGAGCACCAGGTCCAGGGATCGCCCCGGGACCGCCAGGAAGCAAGGAAGCAGGTCGACCCGTCATGAGTCAGCCGTGAAGCTGAAGACATGAACGCGCGACGTTAAGACGAGGTCGACGGGACTGCCGCCGGCCTCATCACCAGAGGAGTGCAGTGGCAGGCAAGGCCCGCGTGCACGAGCTCGCGAAAGAGCTCGGCGTCACGAGCAAGGAACTACTCAGCAAGCTCGCCGACCAGGGCGAGTACGTGAAGTCCGCGTCCAGCACCGTCGAGGCCCCGGTGGCCCGGCGGCTGCGTGACGCCTACGCCGCGAAGTCCGAGGCGAAGCCCAAGCCGTCCGGCGCGCGCCCCGCGCCGCCGAAGCCCCAGGCGCCCGCGGCCCCGTCCGAGTCCAAGACCGACGCGAAGCCCGCGGCCCCGATCGGCAAGCCGGGCCCGCGCCCGGTGCCCGGTCCGAAGCCGCAGGCCCCGAAGCCCGTGGCGCCCAAGCCGGTGACCCCGGCGGCTCCGGCCGCCGCGCAGGCCCCGGCCGCACCCGCGACCCCGGCTCCGGCCCCGCAGCAGACCCCGGCGGCCCCGGCCGCCTCGACCCAGGCCCCGTTCCAGGCTCCGACCCCGCAGCAGCAGGGTCCGAAGCCCGGTGGCGCGCCGCGTCCCGGCCCGCGCCAGCAGCCGGCCGCCGCGCAGGGCGGCCCGTCCGTCGTGCCGCCGAAGCCGCAGGCCCCCAAGCCCGCGGGTCCGCGCGCGCCGCGTCCGGGCAACAACCCCTTCGGCGTGGGCGGCGGCGCTCCGGCTCCGCGTCCGGCCCCGCCGCGTCCCGCGCAGCCCGGTCCCGACCGCGGCGAGCGCGGTGGCGCGCCCAAGCCGGGCGACCCGCGTCCGGCCGGTCCCCGTCCGGGTGACCCGCGTCCGGGCGGTCCCCGTCCCGGTGGCGGCGCCGGTTCCGGCGGTCCGCGCCCGAACCCGGGCAACATGCCGCCGCGGCCGAACCCGGGCATGATGCCCGGTCGTCCGGCCGGTCCCCGGCCCGGTCCCGGCGGCGGTGGCCGTCCGGGCGGTGGCCCCGGTGGTGGCGGTCGCGGTCCCGGTGGCGGCGGCGGTCGTCCCGGTGGCGGCGGCGGTGGCGGTGGCTTCCGCGGCGGTCCCGGTGGGGGCGGCGGCGGTGGCGGCTTCCGCGGTGGCCCCGGTGGGGGCGGCGGCGGCGGTGGCGGCGGCTTCCGTCCCGGTGGCGGCGGTGGCGGTGCTCCGGCCGGCGGTGGCGGCTTCCGCGGTGGCGGCGGTCGTCCCGGTGGCGGTGGCCCCGGCGGTCGCGGTGGCGCGGCCGGTGCCTTCGGTCGTCCGGGTGGTCCGGCGCGTCGCGGACGCAAGTCCAAGCGGCAGAAGCGCCAGGAGTACATGGACAACATGCAGGCGCCTTCGGTCGGTGGCGTCCGCTTGCCCAAGGGCAGCGGCGAGACCATCCGCCTGCCGCGCGGCGCCTCGCTGACCGACTTCGCCGACAAGATCAACGCCAACCCGGCTTCGCTGGTGCAGGTGCTGTTCCACCTCGGCGAGATGGTCACCGCGACGCAGTCGGTGTCCGACGAGATCCTGGAGCTGCTCGGCTCCGAGATGAACTACGTCGTGCAGGTCGTGTCCCCCGAGGAGGAGGACCGCGAGCTGCTGGAGACGTTCGACATCACCTACGGCGACGACGCCGGTGGCGAGGAGGACCTCCAGGTCCGCCCGCCGGTCGTCACCGTCATGGGTCACGTCGACCACGGCAAGACGCGCCTGTTGGACACCATCCGCAAGGCGAAGGTGGCCGAGGGCGAGGCGGGTGGCATCACCCAGCACATCGGCGCCTACCAGGTCCGCACGGAGCTGGAGGGCAACGAGCGCCTCATCACCTTCATCGACACCCCGGGTCACGAGGCGTTCACCGCCATGCGTGCCCGCGGTGCGAACTCGACCGACATCGCGGTCATCGTGGTGGCGGCCGACGACGGCGTCATGCCGCAGACGGTGGAGGCGATCAACCACGCCCAGGCGGCCGACGCGCCGATCGTGGTCGCGGTGAACAAGATCGACAAGGAGGGGGCCAACCCCGCCAAGATCCGCCAGCAGCTCACCGAGTACGGGCTGGTCGCCGAGGAGTACGGCGGCGACACGATGTTCGTCGACATCTCCGCCAAGCAGGGCATCAACATCGACGGTCTGCTGGAAGCGATCCTGCTGACCGCCGACGCCTCGCTGGACCTGCGGGCCAACCCGGAGATGGAGGCGCAGGGCGTCGCCATCGAGGCGCACCTGGACCGCGGTCGCGGCCCGGTGGCCACGGTGCTGGTGCAGCGCGGCACGCTGCGCGTGGGCGACTCGATCGTGGCGGGCGCCGCCTACGGTCGCGTGCGCCGCATGGTGGACGAGCACGGCGTGGACGTCGCCGAGGCGTACCCGTCGCGTCCGGTCCAGGTCATCGGCCTCACGTCGGTGCCCGGCGCGGGTGACACGTTCCTCGTGGTCGAAGAGGACCGGGTGGCCCGGCAGATCGCCGAGCGCCGCCAGGCCCGTGCGCGCAACGCCCAGAACGCGGCCAAGCGCAAGCGCGTCAGCCTGGAGGACCTGGACGCCGCGCTGAAGGAGACCAGCCAGCTCACGCTGATCATCAAGGGTGACAACTCGGGTACCGTCGAGGCCCTGGAAGACGCCCTGATGAAGATCGAGGTCGGCGACGACGTCGAGCTGCGGGTCATCCACCGCGGTGTCGGTGGCATCACCGAAGGCGACATCAACCTCGCCGTCGCGGGTAGCGCGATCGTCCTGGGCTTCAACGTCCGGGCCGAGGGCAAGGCCACCGAGCTGGCCAACCGCGAGGGCGTCGACGTCCGCTACTACACGGTGATCTACCAGGCGATCGACGAGATCGAGCAGGCCCTCAAGGGCATGCTCAAGCCGGAGTACGAAGAGGTCCAGCTGGGCCGCGCGGAGGTCCGCGAGGTCTTCAAGTCCTCCAAGGTCGGCACGATCGCGGGTTGCATGGTGCTGTCGGGCGAGATCCGCCGCAACGCGCGGGCCCGCCTGCTGCGCGACAACAACGTCGTCCAGGAGAACCTGCCGATCAGCTCGCTGCGGCGGTTCAAGGACGACGCCACCGAGGTCCGCGAGGGCTTCGAGTGCGGTCTGACGCTGGGCAACTACTCCGACCTGAAGGTCGGTGACGTCATCGAGACCTTCGAGATGCGCGAGAAGCCGCGCGTCTGATGTCTCACGGCCGCCGGGGGCTCCTCTTCGCAGGGGAGCCCCCGGCACCACCAACGGTGATCACACTTGTACGTAGGTGCCCTTGAGCTGGACGTGCTGCTCGGCGACGTCCACTCGTTGAAGCAGAAGCGGTCCGTGGTGAAGCCCGTCGTGGCCGAACTGCGGCGCAGGTTCGAGGTGTCCGTCGCCGAGGCGGGCCACCTGGACCTGCACCGCCGAGCCTTGATCGGCGTCGCGGCCGTCGCCGCCGACGCCGAACACGTCAGGGACGTCCTGGCCGCGTGCGAGCGGCTCGTCGCCGGACGCCCGGAACTGGAACTTCTCTCCGCCCGCCACCGGTTGGTCGGGCCGGAGGACGACTAGCCGACGCCTCTCGTCGGTGTACGAAGGAGGGAGCGCCGTGGCCGACCAGGCACGCGCGCGCAAGCTGGCCAAGCGGATCTCGCAGATCGTGGCCTCCGCGCTCGAACACGAGGTGAAGGACCCGCGCCTGGCCCGGGTCACCATCACCGACACGAAGGTGACCGGGGACCTGCACGACGCGACGGTCTACTACACGGTGCTGGGCGAGAAGCTCGACTCGGAACCGGACCTCGCCGGCGCCGCCGCGGCGCTGGAGAAGGCCAAGGGCGTGCTGCGGACGATGGTCGGCCAGCAGACCGGCGTCCGCTTCACACCGACCCTGTCGTTCGTCACCGACACCGTCCCCGACGCGGCCCGGCACATGGACGAGCTGCTGGCCCGAGCCCGCGAGGCCGACGCCGAAGTGGCAAGGCTGGCTTCGGGTGCCGAACCCGCGGGCGAGGCAGACCCGTACAAGGCCCCTCGCGAAGCCGAGGAAGCCGACTAGCGTTCCAGTCGTGTCCACTGACCTGAACGCCTGCCTGCGGGCCGCCGCGAAGACCCTGACCGACGCCACCGACGTGACCCTGCTGGCCCACGTGAACCCGGACGCCGACGCGCTGGGCAGCGCCCTGGCCCTGGGCCTGGTCCTGCACCGGATGGGCAAGAAGGTGCAGGTGTCGTTCGGCGCACCCGACGAGGTGCCGGAGACCCTGCGGGACCTGGACGTGGCTGGCCTGCTCGTGCCCGCCTCCGCCGTGCCCGCGGCTCCCGAGGTGCTGGTGGCACTGGACACCGGTTCGGTGAAGCGCCTCGGCCCGTTGGCGGACCGCGTCGACACGGCCAGGGCCGTGGTGGTGCTGGACCACCACGTGTCGAATCCGGGCTATGGCACGGTGAACGTCATCGACGACACCGCCGAGGCGACCGCGCTGGTGGTGCTGCGGTTGTTGGACGAGCTGGGCGTCGAGTTGGACGAGCCCGTGGCCCGATGCGTTTATGCGGGCTTGGTGACCGATACCCGGTCTTTCCGGCACGCTTCTTCGGCTACCCACTTGGTCGCGGCCAGGTTGCTGGACGCCGGGGTGGATGCCGAGGCTGTTGCCCGGCCTTTGATGGATTCTCATCCCTTCGGCTATTTGGGGATGCTGGCCAAGGTGCTGTCGCGGGCCACGTTGGAGCCGGCGGGGGCCGGCGGTCTGGGTTTCGTGCACGCGGTGGTGACCTTGGAGGACGCGGACGGCTTGCGCCCGGAAGAGGTCGAGAGCGTGGTGGACCTCGTGCGCACCACTGCGGAAGCCGAAGTCGCCGCCGTGCTGAAGGAACTTCGCCCGGCTTATTGGTCGGTGTCGCTGCGGGCTGTCTCGCAGGTAGACGTTCGCGAGGTGGCCCAACTCCTGGGCGGCGGCGGCCACCGCCTGGCAGCCGGCTTCACCGCAAGGGGCGAGGCCAAGGACGTACTGGCCAACCTCCGCAAAGCCCTGGACACCATCACCCGCCACCCCTAGCGCCCACCCTCCACCCCGCAGTGCACCACCGCCGCGCCCACCACCTCAGCCCGCTGTTCGGCCCGGCCGGCCGCAAGCCCACGCACCCCACCCCTCACCGTCCGCGCTGCTTTTGCGCCGCAGGCGCGAGCCGTGCTGCCAAGCCCACGGGAAGGGCCTCGGTTTCTTTCCCCCGTACGGCCTGGGCGCAGCCCAACCGCGCTTGGTCCGTTTGTGCAACCAGCTTTTCCGGTTGCACAAACGGACCAAGGGTGGTTGCCTCCGGCAGGCCGTACGGGGGAAAGAAACCGACGCCCTTCCCACCCCCCGGGGGCCTGCCCAGCGGCGAGCGTCGCTTTTCTTTCTTCAAAAGCGAAAAGGCCCAGCCGGCGGCGCCCCAGCGGTCCCTGAGCGGTCCCCGAGCGGTGGAAGTGTCGGGGATGCATGAGAAGGTGGGATGACCGGACGAGGACGAGGACGACGAGGAGGGGAGGAAGGAGTGGCCGAGCAGGTGTCCGCCAAGCGGGTCGTGGGCCTGGCGGTACCCGCGCTGGGAGTGTTGGCCGCCGAGCCCCTCTACGTGCTGGTCGACACCGCCGTGGTCGGCCACCTCGGAGCGTTGCCGCTGGCCGGACTCGCCCTAGGCGGCGTGTTGTTCACCCAAGTCGCCTCCCAGCTGACCTTCCTCTCCTACGGCACCACCGCGCGTGCTGCCCGGCTCTTCGGGGCCGGCCGGCGGGCGGATGCCGTTCAGGAAGGGGTGCAGGCGACCTGGTTGGCGTTGCTGGCCGGGGTGCTCGCGGTGCTGGTGGGGCAGGCGTTGGCGTGGCCTGCCGCTCGGGTGCTGGGTGGGGACGAAGTTGCGGCGCAGGCGGTGGCCTGGTTGCGGATCGCGGTCCTGGGGGCTCCGTTCGTCCTCGTCACGATGGCGGGCAACGGGTGGATGCGTGGGGTGGAGGACACCGTTCGGCCCCTCCGGTACGTCCTGCTGGGCAACGGGGTGTCCGCGATCTTGTGCCCGGTGCTCGTGTACTGGGCCGGGTGGGGGCTGGAAGGCAGTGCGGTCGCCAACGTGGTGGCCCAGGTCATCTCCGCCGGGTTGTTCTTCCGTGCGTTGAAGGTCGAAGGGGTGCCGCTCAAGCCGCAGCCGACACTGATGCGGGCTCAACTCGGGCTGGGGCGGGACCTGGTGCTGCGGGGGTTGGCGTTCCAGGCCTGTTTCATCTCGGCGGCCTCGGTGGCGGCTCGGACGTCGGTGGCGGCGGTCGGGGCGCACCAGATCGTGCTGCAGCTGTGGACGTTCCTGGCGTTGGTGCTCGACTCCCTTGCCATCGCGGCGCAGGCGATCGTCGGGCAGGCCCTGGGTGCCGGGCGACCCGAGGAGGCCAAGCGGTTCGCCTGGCAGATCACCGGTTACGGGCTGGTGTTCGGGGTGGTGCTGGGGGTTGTGTTCGCGGCGCTGGCCGGGGTGATCCCCGGGTTGTTCACCTCGGACGCCGCAGTGCTGGGCGAGGTGCCGCACGCCTGGTGGTTCTTCGTGGCGTTGCAGCCGGTTGCCGGGGTGGTGTTCGCCCTGGACGGGGTGCTGCTGGGCGCGGGGGACGCCCGGTTCCTCAGGACGGCCACGCTGCTGTCGGCGGCGCTGGGGTTCCTGCCGCTGATCTGGCTGTCGTCGGCGTTCGGGTGGGGGCTGCTGGGCATCTGGTCCGGACTGTCCGCGTTCATGGTGCTGCGCTTGGTGACGATCTTGCTCCGGACGCGTTCTGGCAGGTGGGCGCAGGTGGGAGCGGTGTGGTGAGACCCACGTACCGGAATCGTTAACACTAGGCAAGTGTTTGGGGATGGAAGGGGTGCCGCCGCACGCAACGCCGAGGAGCTGACAGTCTTGCCGGTCGATCGTGCCACGAAGCAAGCGTGGCTGATCTGGTCCACCGCCGTCGTCGTCTACGTCGCCGCCCTCTTCCACCGCACCTCGCTCGGCGTCGCCGGGCTGGAGGCCGCCGACCGGTTCCACGTCGGACCGGCCGCCCTCGGCACGTTCACCGTGCTCCAGATCGGGCTCTACGCCCTGATGCAGATCCCCACCGGCCTGCTGGTCGACCGGTTCGGCCCGCGCCGCGTGCTCACCGCCGCCGCGCTGCTCATGGGCACCGGTCAGCTCATGTTCGCGCTGGCCGAGTCCTACCCGCTCGGGCTGGCCGCGCGGGCGGTGCTCGGCGTGGGCGACGCGATGACGTGGGTCAGCGTGCTGCGGCTGGCCGCCGCGCACTTCCCGCCGCGCAGGTTCAGCGTGGTGATGACGTTGTCGGCGGCTCTGGGTGGCGCGGGCAACCTCATCGCCACCGTGCCGCTGACGTTGTCGCTCAAGGGGGCGGGCTGGACGGTCACGTTCCTCGCCGCCGGTCTGGCCACCGCCGCCTACTCGGCCGTGGTGTTGTGGCGGGTCCGCGAAGTACCTGAAGGGGTGACGCCGCCGATGGTGGAGGCGGTGCCGTTGCGGACGGTCGCCAAGCGGGTCGCCTCCGCGTGGCGGGTGCCGGGGACGCGGCTCGGGTTCTGGGTGCACTTCACGTCCATGTCCGCGCCCGCGCTGCTCGGCCTGCTGTGGGGCTTCCCGTACCTGGTCGAGGCGCAGGGCCTGAGCCGACCGCAGGCCTCGGCCGTGCTGAGCGTGCTGGTGCTGGTGGCGATCGGGTCGGGGCCGGTGATGGGCGCGGTCATCGCGCGCAAGCCGGAGTGGCGGATGCCGATCGTCGGCGGCTACCTCGCGGCGGCGCTGGTGTGCTGGGCGGTGCTGCTGGGCTGGCCCGGCGGGGTCCTGCCGACGCCTCTGCTCTACGCGGTGTTCGCGGTGCTGGCGTTCGGGAACCCGGCGTCCGGCGTGGCGTTCGCGCTGGTGCGCGACTACAACCCGCTGCACCGGGTGTCCACGGCGACCGGCGTGGCCAACGTCGGCGGGTTCGGCGCGATCACGTTCTCCGCCCTGGTGGTGGGCGTGGTGCTGGACCTGCTGCCCGCGATGCCCGCCGCGCAGGCCTACCGGATCGCGTTCCTGTCCGTGGTCGCGGTGCTGGTGCTGGGCGTGTGGCGGACGGCCGTGTGGTGGCGTCGGGCGCGGGCCGCCGTGTTCGCCGCCGAGGACCGGGGCGAGCAGGTCCCGGTGCAGATCCGTCGCCGGCGTTGGGACGCGCTCGCGTCGGCCTAAGATGTCCGGTCGTGTCCGCATCATCTTCCGCTGTGCAGCCCGGTCTCGTCGTCGTCGACAAACCCGAGGGCATGACGTCGCACGACGTCGTGGCGAAGGTCCGCCGCATCCTCGGCACCCGCAAGGTCGGGCACGCGGGCACGCTCGACCCGATGGCGACCGGCGTCCTCGTGCTCGGCGTCGAGCGGGCGACGAAGCTGTTGGGCCACTTGGCGTTGGACAGCAAGGCCTACCTGTCCACCATCCGGCTCGGCGCGGCCACCACGACCGACGACGCCGAGGGCGAGGTCCTGTCCACTTCGGACGCTTCGGCGGTGCCGGAGGACGCGATCCGCGCGGGCGTGGCCAAGCTGACCGGTGCCATCCAGCAGGTGCCCAGCGCGGTGTCCGCGGTGAAGGTCGACGGCAAGCGCGCCTACGCCCGGGTGCGGGCCGGTGAGGCGGTGGAGATCCCGGCGCGGCCGGTGACCGTGTACCGCTTCGACGTGCTGGCGATCCGGCGCGAGGGCGACGCCACCGAGCTGGACGTGATGGTCGAGTGCTCGTCGGGCACCTACGTCCGGGCGCTGGCCCGCGACCTCGGGGCGGACCTGGGTGTCGGCGGTCACCTGGCCGCCCTGCGCCGCACCCGCGTCGGCCCGTTCGACCTGCGGGTGGCGCGCACCCTGGACCAGCTCGCCGAGCAGCCGGGGCTGTCGCTGTCGCTGGACGACGCCGTGGCGAAGGCGTTCCCGCGCCGGGAGATCGCGCCGCGCGAGGCGGTCGCGCTGTCGCACGGCCAGCGCCTGCCGGCGGGTGGCATGGAGGGCACCTACGGCGTGTTCGGCCCGGACGGCCACGTGGTGGCGCTGGCCAAGGACGAGGGCCCGATCGCCAAGCCGCTCGTGGTGCTGACGCCGGCGGGTTGAGGTTCCGCCGTACGGGTGACATCGGCGCCGGCTGGGGACGGGTTGCCCTGAAACCGCCCTTGGCGGTACTCGGAACGGGGTCGTCCGACTACGGTGGGTGCATGGCGAGATGGGTGTGGCCCACCGCGGCCGGCGTCGTGACCTCGGCCACCGGGGTCGTCATCAACGTGGCCACCGACCTGGCGGACAACGCGCTGGCCTGGGTGGGCGTGGGCTTGCTGACCGCGCTCGGCGTGGGCATCGGGATCGCCGCCCA
The DNA here is from genome assembly GCF_003634995.1 of Saccharothrix variisporea. Classification (GTDB taxonomy): domain Bacteria; phylum Actinomycetota; class Actinomycetes; order Mycobacteriales; family Pseudonocardiaceae; genus Actinosynnema; species Actinosynnema variisporeum. Next base: position 6,979,496 of record NZ_RBXR01000001.1, read on the forward strand.
ACGCGCCGACCAGCGCCACCGCGAGGTCACCTCCCAGGCCACTGCCGCGGTCCCGCCCGCTGCCGCAGTCCCGGCCCCGGCCGCTGCCGCGGTCCCACCCGCTGCCGCCGAGCCCGCCGTCGAGCCACCTGCCGCCCCACCACAGCCCGCGCCGGCCGCGACCGCGGCCGCCGAGCCCCCTCCGGCCGCGACCGCACCGCAGCCGGCGCCGCAGACCACCGTCTACTACAACCACAGCACCGGCAACAACGTCGGGCCCGTCATCCAGGTGGGTCAACTGCACGGCAAGATCAACTACGGCAATACCGTCAACCAGAGCGCCACCGCCCACGACGGCGGCACGGTGTACCAGGCGGGTCGTGACGTTCGCCTCGACGGGGACCGCTGAGTCCGCCCCTCGCGGCGGACCGCCCGCGGCTAGGCTTCCCGGCGTGCAACGGTGGCGAGGGCTGGAACACCTTCCGGGCGGCTGGGGTCGCTGCGTCGTGACGATCGGCGTGTTCGACGGGGTGCACCGCGGGCACCAGGCGCTCATCGGCCGCGCGGTGGCGATCGCCCGCGAGAAGCAGGTCCCGTGCGTGCTGATGACCTTCGACCCGCACCCGTCCGAGGTCGTCCGGCCCGGCAGCCACCCCGCCCAGCTGACCTCCCTGCGCCGGCGCAGCGAACTGGTCGAGCAGCTCGGCGTGGACGTGTTCTGCGTCATCCCGTTCACCCTCGAGGTGTCGCGGATGCCGGCCGACGAGTTCGTGCACGAGGTGCTGGTGGAGCAGCTGCACGTGGCGGCCGTCGTGGTCGGGGAGAACTTCACGTTCGGCAGCAAGGCGTTGGGCAACGTGGAGCTGCTGCGGCGGCTCGGGCAGCGGTTCGGTTTCGTGACCGAGGGGGCGGACCTGGTGACCGACGACGGCGTGACGTACTCGTCCACCTACATCCGGGCGTGCATCGACGCCGGTGACGTGAAGGCCGCGGCGCACGCGCTGGGCCGACCGCACCGGCTGGAGGGCATCGTGGTGCGCGGCGACGGGCGCGGCAAGGAGCTGGGCTTCCCCACCGCGAACCTGTCGACCACGCGGTTCGCCGCGGTCCCGGCCGACGGCGTCTACGCCTGCTGGTTCGTGCACTCCGACGGCCGGCGGCTCAAGGCGGCCGTGTCCGTGGGCACCAACCCGACCTTCAGCGGCCGGGAGCGGCGGGTCGAGGCGTTCGTCCTGGACGTGGACGAGGACTTCTACGGCCAGCGGGTCGCGCTGGACTTCGTCGAGCGGCTGCGCGGCATGGAGAAGTTCGACAGCGTCGACGAGCTGCTGGTCCAGATGCACAAGGACGTGGAAGAGGCCCGCGGGCTGCTGGCGTGAGCGTTTGGGCTAGCTGGGTGGAACCGCCCGTGCCGCAACCGTCCACCTGGCAAGATGCCTGTCACGTCCAAGCCGGTCAGGGGAGAGGCGAAGGTGGAGGACCACAAGATCGTCCAGCGCAACCTCGCGTTGCAGCGCGAGTGGTACGGGGAGCCCCTGGGGGACCGGGTGCGCCGGTTGGTGGTCGCCTTCAACGTGTCCCAGGCCCAGCTCGCCGACGTGCTGGGGATCAGCGCGCCCATGCTCAGCCAGGTCATGAGCGGCCGGCGCGCCAAGATCGGCAACCCGTCCGTGCTGGCGCGGATGATCATGCTGGAGCGCAAGGTCCTCACCCCGGACGTGGCCACCGGCGCCCCGGAGGCCCTCCAGCGCGCGTTGGACGAGGTGCGCGACTCCAAGCCGATGGTCGGCCGCGACTCGCTGCCGGTCAACGGCGCGGACGACGAGGCCGTGGTGTTCCCCTACCTGCGGCGCATCGCCGACCGGCGGGAGCTGTCCCAGGCCGCCGACATGCTGCGCGACGACTTCCCGGCGCTGGCCGACCTGCTGCGCCGCGCGGGCAAGGGGCGCGACGGCTGACGTGCGCCTGTTCACCGGCGTCTTCCCGCCCGCCGAGGTGGTCGAGGAGCTGACCGAAGCCCTGGCGCCGGTCCGCGCGGCCAACACGGACCTGCGCTGGGTCGCGCCCGAGCGCTGGCACGTCACGCTCCGCTTCCACGGCGACGACGCCGAGCCCGGTGACCAGCTCGACGCGTTCCGCGGGCTGACCGCGCCGACCGTGCGCCTGGCCGGGTCCGGGTTCTTCCGCGCGGTGCTCTGGATCGGGGTCGAGGGGCCGCTCGAACCGCTCGCCGAGGCCGCCGGGACGCCGCTCGACCAGTGGCGTCCACATCTGACGGTCGCCCGCCCCAGGGGCATGCGCATGCGTTGGCCGCACGTGGAGTTCACGGGTCGTGAGTGGACCGTGCGTGAGGTGGTGCTGGTCCGCAGCGACCCCGCCACGGGGTACGAGGTGCTCGACAGGGTGCCCTTGAGCACGTCGAACGCCCCGGACTAGCGACTGCTGGTAACCTCGACAGTTGGGTCTGGCTGCGGTCCGTGGCGGCCAAGACCGACTACCCCCGGCAACGGGGGCCGCACGGAACATCACCCGGGTACAAGGAGTAGCAGGAACGTGGCACTGACCACCGAACAGAAGAAGACCATCCTCGCCGAGTACGGCGTCCACGACAAGGACACCGGCTCCGCCGAGGCCCAGGTCGCGCTGCTGAGCAAGCGCATCGCCGACCTGACGGAGCACCTCAAGCAGCACAAGCACGACCACCACTCGCGTCGTGGTCTGCTGCTGCTGGTCGGCCGTCGCCGCCGGCTGCTCAACTACCTGCAGAAGGTCGACATCCAGCGCTACCGGTCGCTGATCTCGCGGCTCGGCCTGCGCCGGTGACCACGGCCGAGGGGGAGTGACCGGTCCGGTCGCTCCCCCTCGGTGCAGTACCAGCACTACAACGAAACAAAGAGGATAGGGACGCAACGCACGCGCGGCGCACGGGACGACAGTTCGCCGGTCCTCGGTAGTGGCCCCCTGGCCAGGACAAACCCAGGGGACTTCGATCGAAGACCGGCCTCGTCCGGACCGCGACCCCGCGCCCGTACGCGCTTGCGGACCGCATGACGAGGAGCATCTGCATATGACGGACACCGAGGTCCACGAGACTTCCGCCGTGATCGACAACGGGCGCTTCGGCACCCGCACCATCCGCTTCGAGACCGGTCGCCTGGCTCGCCAGGCCGCGGGCACGGTCGTCGCCTACCTGGACGACGAGACCATGCTGCTGTCGGCGACGACCGCGTCGAAGCACCCCAAGGAGCACTTCGACTTCTTCCCCCTCACGGTGGACGTCGAGGAGCGCATGTACGCCGCGGGCCGCATCCCCGGCTCGTTCTTCCGCCGCGAGGGTCGCCCGTCGACCGACGCGATCCTGACCTGCCGCCTGATCGACCGGCCGCTGCGCCCGTCCTTCGTGGACGGTCTGCGCAACGAGATCCAGGTCGTCATCACGGTGATGAGCCTGAACCCGGCCGACCTGTACGACGTGGTGGCGATCAACGCCGCGTCCGCGTCCACGCAGCTGGCCGGCCTGCCCTTCTCCGGTCCCATCGGCGGCGTCCGGGTGGCGTTGATCGAGGGCCAGTGGGTGGCGTTCCCCACCCACGAGCAGCTGGAGAAGGCCGTGTTCGACATGGTCGTCGCCGGCCGGGTCGTGGGTGACGACGTCGCGATCATGATGGTCGAGGCCGAGGCCACCGAGAACGTGATCGACCTGGTCGCGGAGGGCGCGCAGGCGCCGACCGAGGAGGTCGTCGCGGCGGGCCTGGAGGCGGCCAAGCCGTTCATCCGGGTGCTGTGCGAGGCCCAGGCGCAGCTCGCGCAGGTCGCCGCGAAGGAGACCGCCGAGTTCCCGACCTACCCGGCCTACCAGCCGGACGCGTTCGAGGCCGTCGAGGCGGCGGCGTCGGCCGAGCTGGCGCAGGCGCTGACCATCGGCCCGAAGCAGGAGCGCGAGACCAAGCTCGACGAGATCAAGGCGTCGGTGCTGGACAAGCTCGCCGAGCAGTTCGAGGGCCGCGAGAAGGAGGTCGGCGCCGCGTTCCGCTCGCTGACCAAGAAGCTCGTCCGCCAGCGCATCCTGCGCGACAAGGTCCGCATCGACGGTCGCGGCCTGACCGAGATCCGGTCGCTGTCGGCCGAGGTCGAGATCATCCCGCGGGCGCACGGCTCGGCGCTGTTCGAGCGCGGCGAGACCCAGATCCTGGGTGTCACCACGCTGAACATGCTGCGCATGGAGCAGCAGATCGACTCGCTGTCCCCGGAGACGCACAAGCGCTACCTGCACCACTACAACTTCCCGCCGTTCTCCACCGGTGAGACCGGCCGCGTCGGCTCGCCGAAGCGGCGCGAGATCGGCCACGGCGCGCTGGCCGAGCGGGCGCTGGTGCCCGTGCTGCCCAAGCGCGACGAGTTCCCCTACGCGATCCGCCAGGTCTCCGAGGCGCTGGGCTCCAACGGCTCCACCTCGATGGGCTCGGTCTGCGCGTCCACCATGTCGCTGCTCAACGCCGGTGTGCCGCTGAAGGCGCCGGTGTCCGGCATCGCCATGGGCCTGGTGTCCGACGAGGTCGACGGCAAGACCGAGTACGTGGCGCTGACCGACATCCTCGGTGCCGAGGACGCGTTCGGCGACATGGACTTCAAGGTCGCCGGCACCAAGGAGTTCGTCACCGCGCTCCAGCTGGACACCAAGCTCGACGGCATCCCGTCCGAGGTGCTCGGCGCGGCCCTGGGCCAGGCCCGCGACGCGCGCCTGACCATCCTGGAGGTCATGGCCGAGGCCATCGACCGCCCGGACGAGATGAGCCCGTTCGCGCCGCGCGTCACGTCGGTCAAGATCCCGACCGACAAGATCGGCGAGGTCATCGGGCCCAAGGGCAAGATGATCAACTCGATCACCGAGCAGACCGGCGCCGACATCTCCATCGAGGACGACGGCACGATCTACGTCGGCGCGGCGGACGGCCCGTCCGCCGAGGCGGCGATCGGCATGATCAACGCCATCGCGAACCCGCAGCTGCCGAAGGTGGGCGAGCGCTTCCTGGGCACCGTGGTCAAGACCGCGGCGTTCGGCGCGTTCGTCTCGCTGCTGCCGGGCAAGGACGGCCTGATCCACATCTCCAAGCTGGGCAACGGCAAGCGCATCGGCAAGGTCGAGGACGTCGTCAAGGTCGGCGACAAGCTCCGCGTCGAGATCGCGGACATCGACCAGCGCGGCAAGATCAGCCTCGTGCTGGTCAACGAGGACGCTGACGCCGCTCCGGCGGCCGACGCGCCGGCCGAAGGCGCTCCGGCCGAGGCCGCTGCCACCGAGGCCGCGGAGGCCCCGGCGCAGTGACCGGACGGGTCAACGGGACGGCCGCGGGTGCTTCGAGCACTCGCGGCCGTCCGCTTAGCGGCAAGCTCGGGCACCTCCAGCGGCCGGGCAGCACCCGGTTGCTGGAGAGCAGCGACGCCGGCGTGACGGTGCGCCGCAGCGTGTTGCCCTCGGGCTTGCGCGTGATCACCGAGCAGATCCCGGGCGTGCGGTCGGCGTCGGTGGGGTTGTGGGTGCAGGTCGGGTCGCGCGACGAGCGGCCCGAGGTCGCCGGCGCGGCGCACTACCTGGAGCACCTGCTGTTCAAGGGCACGGCGAACCGGTCGGCCGCGGCGATCGCGGAGGAGATCGACGCCGTGGGCGGCGAGCTGAACGCGTTCACCGCCAAGGAGCACACCTGCTACTACGCGCACGTGCTGGACGAGGACCTGCCGCTGGCGCTGGACCTCGTGTGCGACGTGGTGTTCGAGGCGCTGTGCGAGCCGCGTGACTTCGAGACCGAACGCGGTGTGGTGCTCGAAGAGATCGCCATGCGCGACGACGACCCCGAGGACCTGCTGCACGACGCCTTCCTCGACGCGCTGCTCGGCGAGCACGCGCTGGGGCGGTCCGTGCTGGGCACCGAGCGGTCCATCCAGGACATGGAGCGGGACGCGCTGTTCGGGTTCTACAAGCGCCGCTACACGCTGCCGCGGATGGTGCTGGCGGTGGCCGGGAACATCGACCACAACCACGTGATGCGGTTGGCGCGCAAGCAGATCGGGACCCGGTTGGAGCGCACCGGGACGCCCGTCGCGCCGCGCACCGGACGGGCGCGGATCGCGTCGTCGCGCAAGCTGGTGCTGCACAGCGACGACACCGAGCAGGCGCACCTGATGCTGGGCGTGCGGGCGCTGGACCGGCACGACGAGCGGCGGTTCGCGCTCAACGTGCTGAACGCGGCCCTGGGCGGCGGGATGTCCTCGCGGCTGTTCCAGGAGGTCCGGGAGCGGCGCGGGCTGGCCTACCAGGTGTACTCGTCGGTCGGCATGTACGCGGACACCGGCACGTGGTCGGTCTACGCGGGCTGCCAGCCGGACCGGCTCGGCGACGTCGCCGGGGTCGTGCGGGACGTGCTGTCGGTGGTCGCTTCCGGTGGCCTGACCGACGCCGAGGTGGCGCGCGGCAAGGGCCAGTTGCGCGGCGGCCTTGTGCTGGGGCTGGAGGACACCAGCTCGCGGATGTCGCGGATCGGCAAGGGGGAGCTGAACTACGGCGACTACCTGTCGGTGGAGCAGACGCTGGCCCGCATCGACGAGGTGACCGGTGAGGACGTCGCCGTGCTGGCCCGGGAGCTGTTGCGACGCCCCGTCGCCGCCGCGGTGGTCGGCCCTTACGCTCACGCCGACGATTTGCCGTCCCAGGTGCACGAGGTGATCTCTTGAGTCAGGGTTCCGCGATCCGTGTCGGCGTGCTCGGCGCGCAGGGTCGGATGGGGTCGGAGGTGTGCCGCGCGGTCGAGGCGGCGTCCGACCTGGAGGTGGTGGCGAAGGTCGACGCGGGCGACTCGCTGGAGGCGCTGGTCGACGCCGGCGTCCAGGTCGTCGTGGACTTCACCAACCCCGACGTGGTGATGGACAACCTGCGGTTCTGCGTCTCGCACGGCATCCACGCGGTGGTCGGGACGTCCGGGTTCTCGGAGGAGCGGCTCGCCTCGGTGGCCGAGTGGCTCACCGGGACGTCGGTCGGCGTGCTCATCGCGCCGAACTTCGCCATCGGCGCGGTGCTGTCGATGCGCTTCGCGGAACTGGCGGCGAAGTACTACGACTCCGCCGAGGTCATCGAGCTGCACCACCCGCGCAAGCTGGACGCCCCGTCCGGTACGGCAGCCCACACGGCCCGGCTGATCTCCGAGGCGCGGGCGGCGGCCGGGTTGGGCGCCATGCCCGACGCGACCACGTCCGAGGCTGACGGCGCGCGCGGGACGGTGGTCGGCGGGGTGCGGGTGCACTCGCTGCGGATCGCCGGGATGATCGCCCACCAGGAGGTCGTGTTCGGCACGGAAGGGGAGACGCTGACGTTGCGTCACGACTCCTTGGACCGGACGTCGTTCATGCCCGGTGTGCTGCTGGGGGTGCGCTCGGTGGCTGCTCACCCGGGTCTGTCGGTCGGGCTCGACAAGTACATGGACCTGTGAAGACCCGTCCCGTGAAGAACCGTCCCGTGAAGACTCGTACCGTCGCTTTCCTGATCACCGCCGCGCTGGCGGTGTACTTCGTGCTGCTCGGCGGCCGGGCGTTCGTGCTGATGGGCACGGGCGACCCGGTCGGCGTCGGGCTCGGGATCGGCGTGCTGGTGCTGCCGCTGATCGGCGCGTGGGTGGCGTGGACGAACCTGCGGTTCGGGTTCGTCACCGAGCGCATGGCGCGGGTGCTGGCGGACGAGGGCGGGCTGCTGGACACGTCTTCCCTGCCGCGCAGGCCTTCGGGGCGGGTGGACCGTGAGGCCGCGGATGCGTGGTTCGAATCGCGGCGGGCCGAGGTGGAGGCGTCGCCCGAGGACTGGCGGCGGTGGTTCCTGCTGGCCCAGGCCTACGACCTGGCGGGGGACCGGGGGCGGGCCCGGGAGACCATGCGGAAGGCGATCGAGCTATTCCAAGTGCCGACGAATCGGGCGTGAAGCATTCGGGTGAGATGGAGTTCATCCGGTGTTTCCGGGCTCTCGCCTTGGTTTGTCCGGTCGGACGTCGGTAACTTGGTGGCTGTGGGGAAGACTTGCCAGAACCTGCGGCTGACCGTCGCCTGCCTGCTGATCGCCGCCGCCCTCGGTGTGGCCGTCGCGCTGGGCTGACTCGCTCCGCGCTTGAGCGCGCTAGCGCTAGCGCGCGAAAGATCAAAAGCTAAAAGCGACGCTCGCCGCTGGGCAGGCCCCCGGGGGTGGAAGGGCGTCGGTCTCGTTCCCCCGTCCGGCCTGCCGGAGGCAACCACCCTTGGCCCGTTTCCGCAACCGGTAAAGCTGGTTGCGGAAACGGGCCAAGCGCGGTTGGGCTGCGCCCAGGCCGGACGGGGGAACGAAACCGAGGCCCTTCCCGTGGGCTTGGCAGCACGGCGAAAAGCTTGCCGCCCTGCGGGCGTGCGCCTGCGGCGCGGTGGGGGGTGGGTTGTGTGGCATTCGGGGGTCACTCTTCGGAGTGGTTCCGGGTGCGATCAGTGCCGGACACGGGTAGCCGCATAGGCATGGACCGAACAGCGGTGGACCGCCTCTACGACTGCGACCTGCTTGACCGTCACGGTGAGCGCGTGGGCACCGTGGCGGAGCTCTGGATGGACGGCGGGCGTCCCCTGTGGGCGACTGTGCGTACCGACCACGCCACCACGCTCGTGCCCATCCGCGGGGCTCAGGTGCGGGATCGGCGGGTCGTGGTGCCGGTCGACAAGAGGGAGATCGAGGACGCCCCGCCGGTGGGGGCCGAGGTGTCCGAAGTGGACCACGCCCGGCTGCACGACCACTACGGGTTGAGCGTGCCGCAGCAGCGGCTGGTGCGCAGGGCTCGACCCGCGGCGGCTAGTGGAGCAGCCAGCCCGCCATCAGACCGGGCGACGCGGCGAGGACGCTGAACCTCGCGAACCTGCCGACCATGCCGGTGGTGATGAACAGCCACGAGGACATGCCCGCCAAGCCGGCCAACACCGTGGTGAACATGAACGGCGGCAAGCCGACCACCGAGCTGACCGCGTGCGTGCCGAACATCCAGTGCGGATGGCGGTGGCACCGGTCCCTGATGCTGTCCAGGCGCGCCTTCCACTTCTCGCGGCGCGGGGACGGTCGTTTCTCCTTGGGCTTGCGGTGCATGAACGCCGGTAAGCGCAGGGAGCCCCGTGCGGCCAGGAAGTAGAACATCTTGCCCAGGACCTGGCCGACCGCGACCGCGAGTCCGATCCACCACCACGAGATGTGGGGCTGCTGCGTGACGAGGCCGATGACGAAGACCTCGATGCTGATGAGGGGGATGATCGCCGACCCGAACGCCACGCCGAACGTCAGGCCGAGCCACCCCAGCAGTGCCCACACCTCTTCGAGGCTAGCAACCCCTCACGGCTCCAGCAGTAGGGTCAACCCCCCGGAAACCCTGATTTCGCGCAACGGTCGCCCGCCGGCGTCGAGGGTGCGCACGGTGCCGTCGGCCGCCCAGTCCGCCTTGGCGTAGAAGGCCGTGGAGGCGCGGTCGGCTTCCGGGATCCATGCGATACCGCGCGTGTTCCCCTTGTCACGCAGGGTTTTCGCGGCCGTGGCGAGCAAGCGTCCGCCGTGTCCCCTTCTGCCCCAACGCGGTTCCACGAGGACGCTGACCAGGGCGGTGGTGGCGGCGTCGTCGGGGAGGGTGCCGTCGGCTCGGGCGACCTCCTCCTCCGGCGCGGTGCCGGCCACGCAGTAGCCGACCAGCCACGTGCCCTCGGTCGCGACCAGGACCTGGTTCTCCTCCACCGCCTCGGCCCAGGCCTGGGTGGTGTCGCCCAGGCTGCCCAGGACTTCGTCCGGCAGCAGGCTGCGGTAGGCGGTGCGCCAGGTCTCCCGGTGGATGCGGGCGATCTCCTGGACGTCGTCGGGCGTCGCTGCCCGCACTGCGGCGTCGGCCATGGGAGAACCCTAGTGGCCGAAACCCGCGTGAACCGGACGGGTGTCCCGTGAAAGCGTGCGGGTATGCGTTGGGCAGCACTGGGTGTCGTGTACGTCGTGTGGGGGTCTACGTACCTGGCCATCAAGTTCAGCATCGAGACCATGCCGCCGCTGTTGTCGGGCGGGTTGCGGTTCCTGGTGGCGGGGGTGGTGCTGGCGCTGGTGGTGGGGCGTCGGATGCGGATGACGTGGCCACAGGTGGGCACCGGGGTGTTGTTGGGGTTGCTGTTGCCGGCTTGGGGCAACGGGTTGGTCGTGCTGGCGGAGCAGTCCGTGGCGTCGGGGTTGGCGGCGTTGTTGGTGGCGTCGGTGCCGTTGTACGTGGTCGTCATGCGGCGGTTGGGTGGTGAAAGGCCGCCGGCGGTGACGTACGTGGGCGTGGTCGTCGGGCTGGTGGGGCTTGGTGTGCTGTTGCTGCACGACGTGGGCGGGTCGTCGTGGTGGGGGCCTTGGTTGGTGCTGTTGGCCGCGTTCGGGTGGGCGTTGGGGACCTACCTGAGCGGGCGGCTGCCGGTGCCGGCGAACCCGTTCGCGTTGTCCGCCGTGGAGATGGTGGCGGGTGGCGTGGCGTTGACGGTCGTCGGGCTGGCGTCCGGTGAGCGGTTGGACGTCGACGCGGTGTCGACGACGTCGTGGTTCGGGTGGGGCTACCTGGTGGTGTTCGGGTCGCTGTTGGCGTTCAGCTCGTACGTTTACGTGCTGGGGCAGCTGCCGGTGTCGACGGTGGCGACTTACGCGTACGTGAACCCGGTGATCGCGGTGCTGCTCGGGGTGTGGCTGGCGGACGAGCGGTTCGGGGCGGTTCAGCTGGTGGGCGGCCTGCTGGTGGTGGTCGCGGTGGTGCTCGTCGTGCGGGCCGAGCGGAAGTGTCGTACCCCCGTGGGAACATCCGAACCGTGCAGAAGATGAGTGCGGACGTCGCCCGCCGGATCGCGTTGGGCGCCCAGGGCTTCGCCGACCCGCAGCCCGCGTCGCCGCCCACGCGGCGGCACCTCCAGCGGGTGCTGTCGCGCGTCCAGCTGATCCAGCTCGACTCGGTCAACGTCGCCGTGCGCGCGCACTACATGCCCGTGTTCAGCCGGCTCGGGGCGTACACACCGTCGCTGGTCGACGAGGCGGCCTGGTCCCACAGCGCGCGCAAGCCGCGCATGCTGGTGGAGTACTGGGCGCACGAGGCGAGCCTGGTGCCGGTCGAGGACTGGCCGCTGCTGCAGTCCGGCGCCAAGCGGCCGGGCTGGTGGCACAACTACACGTCGATCGCCGAGCGCGACCCGGGCCTGGTGGACGACATCCTGGCCGTGGTCAAGGAACTCGGGCCGATGGGCGCGGGCGCGATCGAGAAGGCGCTGGCCGGCGGCGGGCCGCGGCGCAAGGACCACTGGGGCTGGAACTGGTCGGAGGTCAAGAAGATCTGCGAGTACCTGTTCGGGTCCGGCCAGCTGACCACCGGCACGCGGCGCGGGTTCGAGCGCCTGTACGACCTCACCGAGCGCGTGCTGCCGCCGGAGGTGCTGTCCCGCCGCGTCACCCCGGAGGAGGGCGCGCGCGAGCTGGTGGCGCGGGCGGCCACGGCGATGGGCGTCGCCACCGAGCCCGACCTGCGCGACTACTACCGCCTGGCCCCGGCCCGCAGCCGGCAGGCCGTGCAGGAGCTGGTCGAGGAGGGCGTGCTGGAACCCGTGCAGGTGCAGGGCTGGACGTCGGTCGGCTACCGGCACACCTCCGCCCGGGTCCCGCGCGCGGTGACCGGGCGGGCGCTGCTGTGCCCGTTCGACCCGCTGATCTGGGAACGCGACCGAACAGAGCGCATCTTCGGCTTCTACTACCGCATCGAGATCTACGTGCCGGCGGCCAAGCGCGTGCACGGGTACTACGTGTTCCCGTTCCTGCTGGACGGCCACCTGGTGGGGCGCGTGGACCTGAAGGCCGACCGGCAGGCGGGCGTGCTGCGCGTGCAGGCGGCGTACTCCGAGCCCACCGCGGACGTCGGCCGGGTCGCGGTGGAGCTGGCGGCCGAACTGCGGCACATGGCCGACTGGCTGGAACTGGACAAGGTGGCGGTGACCCCGCGCGGCGACCTGGCACCCGCGCTGAAGGCGGTGGTGCGGTGAGCAAGTCGGTCTACAGTCCACGGGGTGACGCGTCAGCACGGCGAGGCACACGGCGGTAGCCACGTCTACCAGGCAGGCGGCGACCTGACCGTCGTCCACGCCCCGACCGGTGGCGTACCCGACCGGGTGTGGAACGTGCCGCCCCGCAACCCGAACTTCACGGGCCGCGGCGAGGTGTCGGCGCGCATCCGTTCGGCGCTGTCGACCGGCGTGGTGGCAGTGCACTCCCTGCGCGGGCTGGGTGGCGTGGGCAAGTCCCAGACGGCGATCGAGTACGCGCACCGGCACGCCGCGGACTACCGGGTGGCGTGGTGGGTGCCCGCCGAGCAGCCGGACCTGGTGCCGGGTCACCTGGTCCGCCTGGCGGCGGCCCTGGGCGTGCCCGAGGACGAACACGCCCTGCCCCGCCTGTGGTCGCTGCTCGCCGAGGGCTCGGACTGGCTGGTGGTCTTCGACAACGCCGAACGCGCCGGCACCCTGCACCCGCACCTGCCGCCGGGCGGCCACGTCCTGATCACCACCCGCAACACCGGCTTCGGCGCCCTGGGCAACGTGGTAGACCTCGACACCCTGCCGCGCGCCGACTCCGTGGCGTTCTTGCGCAAACGGGTCGAGATCGCCGACGCTCACGCTGACGCCCTCGCCGACCTGATGGGCGACTTACCCCTGGGCCTCGCCCAAGCCGCCGCGTACCTGGAGGAAACCGCCACCCCGCCGGCCGACTACCTGGACCTCCTGCGCGCGCGGGGCGCACTGCCGCCGGCCGGCGAGGTCGTCGGCTACCCGCACACCGTGGCCACCGCGTGGGACCTTTCCATCGTTCGCGCCCAGGAGTCGGAGCCGGCGGTGTTGGCAGTGCTGAGACTCGCCGCCCTGCTCGGCCCGGAGGACATTCCCATCGACCTGATGAGCACGTTGTTCAAGGGCTTCACCCCGACGCTTGGCGTCCTTGTCCGCCACGGCCTGGTCCGCCGTGTGGGGGACTCGTTCTCGGTCCACCGCCTCCTCCGGGCGAGGCTGCGGCACGAGACCCGACCTGAGGACTTCGACGCGGTGGTGGCGTTCCTGCGTGCCGGGTTGACCGCCGAGCAGGGGGTCGACGGCCCGGAACCCCGCGAGCGCGCGCGGCGGCTGTTGCCACACGTGTGGTCAGTGGCTGACTTCGCGCCCCCTGATCCAGAGCTGGACGAGGTGCTGGCGTTCGCCCGCCGTCTGTGGCGGGTCGGGCGCTGAGACCGGTCGGCAAGGACGGGAGCGCGACCGCGGCGCGCGCATCGGGGGTGCGCACGCCGCGGCCGGTCTCGGGTGGTCGCGGTCAGGTGGTCGCGGTCGTCACCAGGGCGTTGCCGTTGCCCGTGCGGCCGGTGATCACCAGGGGTGCGGTGTCGGTCGGCGGGGTGGTGGAGACTTCCAGCTCGCTGCGGGCCGTGCCGGCGGTGGACAGGAGGTCCACTTCCGCCGTCACGCCCGGGTGGACGCCGACGCGGACGTGGCCCGAGCCCGTGCCCAGCTGGATGCGGCCGGCGGCGGCGTCGGCGATGGTGACGTCGCCGCTGCCGGTGCGGACCTGCACGTCGTTCTGCACCGCGCCCAGCCACACGTGGCCGGTGCCGCTGTAGAGCACCGTGTTGCCGGCCACCGACGACACCTCGATGTCGCCGCTGCCGGTCTTGGCCCGCAGGCCGCCCAGCATCGGGCCGAGACGCAGCTTGCCCGAACCCGAGTCGACCTGGGACGACCCGTCGACCCGGTCCGCGGTGACGTCACCGGTGCCGGTCTTGATCTCCAGGCGGCCGGCCGCGCCGGTCACGGTCACGTCCGCCGCGCCGGACTTGGCGATCACGTGCGACCCGACCGGGGCCCGCACGGTCACGCCCAGCGGCACCGCGCGCAGCGGCAGCGCCTTGGACGACTGCACCTTCACCCGCTGCCCGGTCAGCTCGATCCGGGCGTCCCGCACGGCGTCGGTCGGCCCCGGCGCCCCGCTCGCGCCGAACTGGTCGTTGACCCAGCTCAGCAGGCCGGTCAGGCCCGCGGTCCACGAGTCGCCCGGCGTGCTCTCGTGCCGGACCTCGACGTGCACCCCGGGTTCGTCCACCAGGTGCACCTGCACGCGGCCGGCGATGAGGGCGATGTCGACCTCCACCACGCCCTCGACCTCGAAGCTCTGCTGTCGCACGACTTCCGACTCCACGGCGTCCCCCTCTAGCCCTGCACCCAGCCGCGCACCCGGGAACCCTTGTCGTCCTTGGGCGGCTGGTGCTTGTCGTGCCAGTTCTTGTGGTGCCCGCGCCGCCCGCCGACCGCGCCCTGCACGGCCTGCGCGACGAACGTGTTCAGCGACATCCCCTGCGCCGCCGCGGCCTGCTCGGCCTTGGACTTGAGCTCGTCCAGCAGCCGCAGGGTGATGCGCGTGGCGTCACCGGCGGTGGCCCGGGGAACTTCCTGCGGCTCCGGTTCGTGGTCCTCCTGGGTGGAGGACGCGCCGGTGACGACCACCTGGACGTCCCGGCCGTCCAACCGGACCTGCACGACGGGACCGTCCAGCGCGACGGTCACCTCCGCGGCCAGGTCGGACAGGGCGTTCATGAGGGCCAGCCGAGCGGCCGGCTCCAGCGCGGCGGACAGCACGGCCGCGGTGCGCCGCGTGTCGTCGTCTCCGGCGGAGGCGGCCGTCGCGAGGTCCTCACGCAGTTGCGCGATGTACGGCGACAGATCCATGACACCACTGTGCCGCCGCGTGTGACACCAGTCAAGGAAAACCTGACATCACGATGACACCACGGCGGCGAACGCGTCGAACGCCCGCTGGTCGAACAGCACGAACCGCACCAACGTGATGCCGGGAACGGACGGCAACACCTCCCGCACCGCGCGCACCGCCACCGTCGCCGCGTCCTCCACGGGCCACCGGAAGATGCCCGTCGAGATGGCGGGAAAAGCGACGCTCGCCGCACCCAGCTCGTGCGCGACCAGCAGCGAGTTGCGGTGGCAGTCCGCCAGCACCTCGGAGCGGTCCTCGGTCGCCGACCACACCGGTCCCACGGTGTGCACGACCCACCGCGCCGGCAGCCGCCCGGCCGTCGTCGCCACCGCCTGCCCGGCCCTGAGCCCCTTGCCGTAGTGCCCGGCACGCAGCTTCCGGCACTCGGCCAGGATCTCCGGACCACCCTTCCGGTGGATGGCCCCGTCCACGCCGCCACCGCCCAGCAGCGACGAGTTGGCGGCGTTCACCACGACGTCCACGTCCTGCTCGGTGATGTCTCCCAAGGTCAGCGATATCTGCTCCATGCGGCCTAATTCTGATGAGTTAGGGTTCCCGGCATGGCTGAGACGGTGTCGCCGAAGGTGCAGTTGATCGCGAAGACGGAGTTCTTCCCCCCGGCGGACGTCCCGTGGTCCACCGACGCCGACGGCGGCGAGGCGCTGGCCGAGTTCGCCGGGCGCGCGTGCTACCAGTCGTGGACCAAGCCGAACCCCGCGACGGCCACCAACGCCGGCTACATCAAGCACATCATCGAGGTCGGCCACCTGTCCGTGCTCGAGCACGGCAGCGTGAGCTTCTACTTCACCGGCCTGTCCCGGTCGCTCACCCACGAGCTGATCCGGCACCGCCACTTCAGCTACTCCCAGCTCTCGCAGCGGTACGTGCCCGAGCGCAACGCCGCCATGGTCGAGCCGGACGTCATCGCCGCCGACCCCGAGCTGCACGAGCTGTTCCTCAAGGCCACCCAGGCCAGCGTGGACGCCTACACCGAGCTGCTCAAGGGCCTGGAGAAGAAGTTCTCCGACGTCCCCAGCGCCACCCTGCGCCGCAAGCAGGCCCGCCAGGCCGCCCGCGCGGTGCTGCCCAACGCCACCGAGACGCGCATCGTCGTGACCGGCAACTACCGGGCGTGGCGGCACTTCATCGCCATGCGGGCCACCGAGCACGCCGACGTCGAGATCCGCGCCCTGGCCGTCGAGTGCCTGCGCCAGCTGCAGAAGGCGGCGGCCAACGTGTTCGCCGACTTCACCATCTCCTCGCTGTCCGACGGCACCGAGGTCGCGTCCAGCCCGCTGGTCACCGAGGGCTGAGCGCCCGTGAAGCGGCTGATCGTCGACGTCCAGCCGGGGGAGTACACGGTCGCGCGGCTGCCCGCCGACGCCGCCGTCCCGCCCGGTCTGCTGGACCAGAGCGGCCTGGTGTCGGTGACCCGCACGCCGGACGAGCTGTCCATCGTGTGCCCGAGCGAGCACGCGCCCGACACCGGCGACGCCCAGGCCCAGTGGCGGCTGCTGACCGTGCGCGGACCGCTGGAGTTCACGCTGACGGGCATCATGGCGGCGCTGTCGGGTGAACTGGCCGCGGCGGGCGTGAGCCTGTTCGCCCTGTCGACCTACGACACCGACCACCTGCTGGTGAAGTCCGCCGACCTGGGCCGCGCCACGCAGGCCCTGCGCAACTCCGGCCACGAGGTCCACCTGCCGACCTGAGCACCGCGGGACAAGTCACGAATCCGTGAAACCGGACGGGCTCGGCGGCGGTCTGAAGTAGCGTTCGGCCGGTTCAGGCTTCGAGGAGTTGGCGCAACGGTGACAGGTCCCCAGGGTGTGAGCGCCCAACCACGCGTGATCGCGGGCAGGTACACCCTGCTCGGCGAGCTGGGCCGCGGCGGCATGGGCGTGGTGTGGCGGGCGCAGGACAACGTGATCGGGCGCCAGGTCGCGATCAAGGAGCTGCACCTGCCCGACGGCATCGCGGCCGAGGAGCGCCGGGTGCTGGAAGAGCGGGTGCTGCGCGAGGCGCGCACCGCGGGCCGGCTCAACGACCCCGCCGTGGTCACCGTGTTCGACGTGGTCGCCGAGAACGGCATGACCTACATCGTCATGGAGCTGGTCGAGGCGGCCACGCTGTCCACGATCATCGCCCAGTCCGGCCCGATGCCGCAGGACCGGGTGATCTCCATCGCGCTGCAGGCCCTGTCCGCCCTGGAGACCGCGCACAAGGCCGGGATCGTGCACCGGGACGTCAAGCCCGGCAACCTCATGGTCCAGCCCAACGGCCGGGTCAAGCTGACCGACTTCGGCATCGCCCAGGCCATGGACGACCCGCGCCTGACCACC
The DNA here is from genome assembly GCF_003634995.1 of Saccharothrix variisporea. Classification (GTDB taxonomy): domain Bacteria; phylum Actinomycetota; class Actinomycetes; order Mycobacteriales; family Pseudonocardiaceae; genus Actinosynnema; species Actinosynnema variisporeum. Next base: position 6,996,653 of record NZ_RBXR01000001.1, read on the forward strand.
AGCGGCAGCCTCATCGGCTCGCCCGCCTACATGTCGCCCGAGCGCATCCACGGCCACGAGGCCTCGCCCGCCTCCGACCTGTGGGCGCTGGGCGCGACGCTGTGCTACGCCGTCGAGGGCCTCAACCCCTACGAGCGCTCGTCCACCGCGTCCACGCTGCACGCGATCATGAACGAGATGCCCCGCCTGACCAGGGCGCACGGCGCGCTCGGCGCGGTGATCACGGGCCTGCTCATGCCCGACCCGAACGCCCGCCTCACCGGACCGCAGGCCCGCGCCATGCTGGACCGCGCGGTGGCCCAGCCGACCCCGCCGTCCGGGTTCGCCGGTCCCGGCGGGCCCACCATGCAGTACCAGCCGCCGAGCCTGGCCGCGCCGCCGCGCAAGCCGTGGGTGAAACCGCTGCTCACCGGCCTGGCGGCGGTCGGCGCGGTGGCGTTCCTGGTCCTGGGCGTCATGGTCGACCGGTGGCTGTTCACCGACAAGCCGCCCGCCGCGATGGCCGAGACGATGACGTTCGGCAGCGGCGGCACGCTGCCGGAGTTCAAGCTCAACGCGGGCTACTGCGGCGACAACTTCCTGGCCCCCTCCGTGCGCGTGAACAGCGCCGAGTGCGACGAGGCGCACAGCATCGAGGTGTTCTGGGAGGGCGGCCCGTTCGGCAGCGCCGACAAGGTCGAGTACCCGGGTGAGGAGTGGCTGCGCAAGTACGCCGAGAACTTCTGCTCGCTGGTCTTCAAGTCCGACCGCGTGCCGCTGGAGGGCAAGGACGCCAAGCTGCGCTACGTCGCCGTGGTGCCCACCCAGGGGGAGTGGAAGGAGAGCTACTCCTCCTCCAAGGGGTCGCGCGAGGTGTTCTGCGTGCTCTGGGACAAGAACCGGGTCGAGCTCAGCGAGCAGGTGCACGCCAAGAAGTAGGGTGGGGCGCATGGGCGTCGCACAGGACGAACGCAAGCTGCTCTGCGACCTGTTCACCGAGCTGGGACCGGACGCACCGACCCTGTGCGACCCGTGGCGCACCCGCGACCTCGCCGCCCACCTCGTGCTGCGCGAACGCCGGCCCGACGCGGCCCTGGGCATCCTGGCCAAGCCCCTCGCCGGGCACACGCAGAAGGTCCAGGACGCCTACGCCGCCAAGCCGTGGGCCGAGCTGGTGGACCTGGTGCGGAGCGGACCGCCGGCGTGGTCCCCGTACGCGCTGCTCGACGACGTCCTCAACACGGTCGAGTACTTCGTGCACCACGAGGACGTGCGGCGCGCGGCCGACGACTGGACGCCCCGCTCGCCCGACCCGCGCCGGGACGCCGCCCTGTGGAAGGGGCTGAGCCGCACGGCGAAGCTGACCTACCGCAACAGCCCGGTGGGCGTCGTGCTGCGCCGCCCGGACGGCGAGGCGGTGACCGTGAAGTCCGGCCCGAGCCCGGTGATCCTGACCGGTCAGGTCTCGGAACTGCTGATGCACGCCTTCGGCCGGGCCCGCGCCGAGGTGGACTACGACGGCGACCGGGACGCCGTCACGGCCGTGAAGACCCTCGACCGGGGCCTGTAAGCCCAGCCCAAAGGGGGTTGCGGGCACCGCAGGCGGTAGCGTTTGGGCCATGACCGGATGCCCGACCGCCTCACCCGGCCGACCCTTCGGCCGCGTGCTCACCGCCATGGTCACCCCGTTCGACGCCTCCGGGGCGCTGGACCTGGACAAGGCGCAGGAGCTGGCGAAACACCTGGTCGACCTGGGCAACGACGGTCTGGTCGTCAACGGCACCACGGGCGAGAGCCCGACCACCACCGAAGCCGAGAAGGCGGACCTGATCCGGGCCGTGGTGCAGGCCGTGGGCGACCGCGCCACCGTGGTCAGCGGCGCCGGCACCTACGACACCGCGCACAGCGTCCACCTGGCCCGCAACGCCGCCGACGCCGGTGCGCACGGCCTGCTGGTGGTCACCCCGTACTACTCGCGTCCCCCGCAGGCGGGCGTGGAAGCGCACTTCAAGGCGGTCGCGGACGCCACCGACCTGCCCGTGATGCTCTACGACATCCCGCCGCGCGCGGTCACGCCGATCGAGGTGGACACCCTCCTGCGCCTGGCCGAGCACCCGCGGATCCTGGCCGTCAAGGACGCCAAGGGCGACCTCCTGGCGGGCAGCAAGGTCATCGCGGCCACCGACCTGGCCTACTACTCCGGCGACGACCCGCTGAACCTGCCGTGGCTGTCGGTGGGCGCGGTCGGGTTCGTCAGCGTCGTCTCGCACATCGCGGCCGACCGCCTGCGCGCGATGCTCGACGCGTTCGAGTCCGGCGACGTGGTCCGCGCCCGTCAGATCCACCAGGAACTGCTGCCGCTGCTGCGGCCGTTCACCCGCATGCCCGGCGTCACCTACGCCAAGACCGCTCTGCGTCTGAAGGGCCTGGACGTGGGTAACCCACGTCTGCCCCTGGTACCCGCATCCACCGAGGACATCGAGGCCGTCTCCGCTGTCACGGCCGAACTGGGAGTCAACGCGTGATCAACCCGACGTCACCCCCGCCCGCCCTGCCCGACGGAGGTCTGCGCGTCGTCGCACTGGGCGGCATCGGCGAGGTCGGCCGCAACATGACCGTGTTCGAGCACGCCGGCCGACTGCTCATCGTGGACTGCGGCGTCCTGTTCCCCGAGGACGACCAGCCCGGCGTGGACCTGATCCTGCCGGACTTCCGCGCCATCGAGGACCGCCTGGAGGACATCGACGCCCTGGTCCTGACCCACGGTCACGAGGACCACATCGGCGCGGTGCCGTTCCTGCTCAAGCTGCGCCCGGACCTGCCGGTCGTGGGTTCGCGGTTCACCCTGGCCCTGCTGGCGGCCAAGTGCCGCGAGCACCGGCAGACGCCGCAGCTGGTGGAGATCACCGACGGCGAGCGCCGCACGTTCGGGCCGTTCGAGCTGGAGTTCTTCGCGGTCAACCACTCCATCCCGGACGCGGTCGCGGTCGCCATCCGCACGGCGGCGGGCCTGGTCCTGCACACCGGCGACATCAAGCTGGACCAGCTGCCGCTGGACGGCCGGCTGACCGACCTGGCCGGCTTCTCGCGGCTGGGCGACGAGGGCGTGGACCTGTTCCTGGTCGACTCCACCAACGCCGAGGTGCCCGGTTTCGTGGCGCCGGAGCGGGAGATCGGTCCGGTGCTGGAGAACGTCATCCGCAAGGCCCGCCAGCGCGTGATCGTGGCCTGCTTCGCCTCCCACGTGCACCGCGTGCAGCAGGTCCTGGACGTGGCCGTGCAGTACAACCGGCGGGTGGCGTTCGTGGGCCGGTCGATGGTCCGCAACATGGGCATCGCGGCCGAGCTGGGCTACCTGAACGTGCCGGACGGCTTGTTCGTGGACCTGCACGAGGCCATGGACATGCCCGAGGACCAGGTGCTGTTCGTGTCCACGGGCTCCCAGGGCGAACCGCTGTCGGCCCTGTCCCGCATGGCGCGCGGCGAGCACCGCCAGATCTCGATCAAGGCGGGCGACACCATCGTGCTGGCGTCGTCGCTGATCCCCGGCAACGAGAACGCCGTGTTCAACGTGGTGAACGGCCTGTCCCGGCTGGGTGCGACCGTCGTGCACCAGGGCAACGCGAAGGTGCACGTGTCCGGCCACTCGCCCGCGGGTGAGCTGCTGTTCCTGTACAACGCGGTCCGGCCGTCCAACGTCATGCCGGTGCACGGCGAGTGGCGCCACCTGCGCGCCAACGCGGCCCTGGCCGTGGCGACGGGCGTCTCCCCGGACAGCGTGGTGATCGCCGAGGACGGCGTGGTCGTGGACTTGGTGGACGGCAGCGCCGCCATCAGCGGTCGCGTCGAGGTCGGGCACGTCTACGTGGACGGCCTGTCCGTGGGCGACGTAGGCGAGTCCACCCTGTCGGACCGCTTGGTGCTGGGCGAGGGCGGCTTCATCGCGATCACCGTGGCCGTGGACTCCAACACCGGCCGCGCGGTGGCCCCGCCGACCGTGTCCGGACGCGGGTTCTCGGACGACCCGAAGGCGCTGGACCAGGCGATCTCGTTGGTGGAGATGGAACTCTCGCGCACGGAGGCGGAGGGCATCACCGACTCCCACCGCATCGCGCAGGCCGTGCGCCGGGTCGTCGGCCGCTGGGTCGCCGAGACCTACCGCCGCCGCCCGATGATCGTGCCGACGATCATCCCGGTGTAGGCAGGCACTCGACGACGGGAGCGGTGCGGCTGGTGGCCATCTGGACCACCGCCGCACCGCCCAGCAAGACGATGGCCCCCACCACCTGCACGGCCGACAAAGCCTCGCCCAGCACGATCCACGCCAGCACGGCCGCCACCAAGGGTTCCAGCAGCCCGACGACGCTCGCGGCCGACGACGGCAAGTGCTTCAGGGACACGATCCCCGCCAGGTAGGCCACCACGGTCGCCACCAAAGCCAGCGTCACCAACAACACCCACACCGGCCCCTGCTCGGTCTCCCGCCCCATCGGCAGCAGCCAAGGCGGGCTCACCACCGCCAGCACCACCGCGCCCACGAGCATCCCCGCCGCCAGCACCCCCAACGGGTCGTGCCGTCCGGCCGCCCGCTCACCCAGCAGGTAGTAAGCCGCCGTGCACACCGCCGAGCCCAGCCCGGCCAGCACGCCCACCAGGTCCAGCGAGACGCTCGACCACACCTCGCCGACCACGGCCAGCCCGACCAGCGCCACCGCGATCCCGGCCCACACCGCCGCCGCCAGCCGCACCCCGCGCACGAACCGGACCCACAACGCCACCAGGACCGGCGCGGTGAACTCCAGCAGCATCGCGATGCCGACCGGGATGCGCGCTGCCGACACGAAGAACAGCAGCGGTGCGCCGATCACCCCGAACACGCCGTACCCGACCACCAGACCCCACGACCCGCGCGGGAACGCCAGCGCCCGAGGCCGCAGCAGTGCCACGAAACCCACGAGCACCACGGCCGCGAGGCAGATGCGCGCACTGGTGACCTGCACCGGCGTCACCCCGACGCCCATCACAGGCTTGGCCAGCACCCCGGACGCGCCGAACGTCAGCGACGACAGCACGGCCAGGAGCAGACCCCGCGCGTTCACGCCGCCTCGGGTCGCCAGGGACTGCTGCCCGTCGTCGGCCGGGTCGGGTCGTGGAACTTCGGCAGGTCTGGTTCGTCGGCACGCAACGGCACGAGCCCGTGCGTGATCGACCGCATGATCCGCTCGTGCGCCCGCCGCGCGTCGCCGGGCCGGCCGTCCCGCAGGTCGGACAGGTCCACGGGCGCGCCGAAGTGCACCTTGAACGTCGGCCGCCGACGCAGCCCGCGCAGGTACGAGGTCAGGTAGGGCTTGAAGTCGTCCCAGCCGGAAACCCTTGTGTTGCCCCAATAAACGGCTTCGTGCGCACCCCACTGGCTGACCGGGATCACGGGCACCCCGCCGCTCAACGCCAGCCGTGCCGCGCCGGTCTTGCCGCGTTCCGGCCACAGCCCGGGGTCGAGGCTGATCTTGCCCTCCGGGTACACCGCGATCGGATCACCGCCGCGCCGCAACGCTTCCACCGTCCGGTGGTAGGCGTCGCCGACGGTGGCGGACGCCCGGTCCACCCGCAGGTGACCGGACGCCTTCAGGGCGGGCCCCATGATCGGGGCGTCGAGCAACCCGCCCGCCAGCAGGAACCGGGGGTGCACGCCGAGCGCGTGGCACGCCGCGATGAGCACGAACGGGTCGAGGTTGCCGATGTGGTTGGACGCGAGCAGCAGGGGACGGCCCTTGAGGTCCGCCGGGATGTCGCCGGTGACTTGCAGCCGTCCGCTGAGACCTACGAACCCGCGGTCCAAGGTCGTCAGCACGCGCCACAGCAGTGGTGTGGACACAGCGGGGAAGGCTACGGCGTGTCGAGGTGTGGCCGTAACCGATTCCGGGCAACTATGGACGACGAGCAGCGCACGTCACGTCTTGGCGTGACCGTTGGGGCACGTGGGACCGAAGCGACTAACGTGAGAAACCATGGCTGGCCGAACCGGAACGTCTCGTGGCAAGGGCACGCCCCGAAGAGGCGCGGCCAAGCCGCGGACGCGCACGTCCAAGGCCCGCCCGGCCGCCCGTAGGTCGGGGTCCCCCGGCACCGTCGGCAAGGCGTGGGGCCTGCTGGGACGTGGTGTCGGCGGCGTGGTGCGCGCGGTGGGGCGGGGTAAGGACCTCGATCCCGAGCACCGTCGGGACGGTCTCGGCCTGGTCCTGATCGCGCTGGCGGTGATCACCGGCGCGGGCGTGTGGTGGCAGGCCGGCGGTCCGGTCGGGCAGTGGGTGGACGTCGCCGTGCGCAGCTCGGTCGGCGCGCCCGCGCTGATCGTGCCCCTGGTGCTGCTCGCGGTCGGCGTCACGCTCATGCGCACCGACCCCAAGCCCGAGGCGCGGCCCCGCCTGGTGATCGGCGGCATCCTGGTCGCGGTCGGCTTCCTCGGCATGTTCCACCTCGTCGGCGGCCTGCCCAGCGACCCGGTCGAGCGGCGCGGCGCCGGTGGCGCCCTCGGTTACCTCGCCGGCGGGTTCCTGGCCCAGGGCCTCACGCCGTGGGTCGCCGGTCCGCTGCTGGTCCTGATCTTCTTCTACGGCGTGCTGGTCCTGGCGCACCTGCCGATCCGCGAGGTGCCCGCCAAGCTCGGCTCCCTGCTCGGTGGCCGCAAGACCGACGACCAGCTCGAAGGGTTCGGCAGGGAAGAGGAACAGCCGGAGGAGGAGCCCAAGCCGGTCCGGTTGCGCCGCCCGTCGCGCCGCCGCCAGGCCGCCGTCCCCGAGGACCAGCCCGAGCTGCCCCTGGACGCCGAGGCCGAGGAAGAGCCGCCGCCACCCCCTCCGCGCCCGACCCCGAAGCCCAAGCCCAAGGCGGAGCCGGAGAAGCCGCAGCCGACGATGGCCGTGCGCGCGGTCGAGGGCGACTACCAGCTCCCGCCGCCCACCATCCTCAAGGACGGCGACGCGCCCAAGGCCCGCAGCAAGGCCAACGACCAGATGATCGAGGCGATCACCGGCGTCCTCGACCAGTTCTCCATCGACGCGCAGGTCACCGGCTTCACCCGCGGCCCGACGGTGACCCGCTACGAGGTCGAGCTCGGTCCGGGCGTGAAGGTCGAGAAGATCACCGCGCTGACCAAGAACATCGCCTACGCCGTCGCCACCGACAACGTCCGCCTGCTCGCGCCCATCCCGGGCAAGTCCGCGGTGGGCATCGAGGTGCCCAACAGCGACCGGGAGATGGTGCGCCTGGGCGACGTGCTGCGCTCGCCGAGCACCGTCAAGGACAACCACCCGATGGTGATCGGGCTGGGCAAGGACATCGAGGGCCACTTCGTCACCGCGAACCTGACCAAGATGCCGCACCTGCTGGTCGCCGGCTCCACCGGTTCGGGCAAGTCGAGCTTCGTGAACTCGATGCTGGTGTCCCTGCTCGCGCGCGCCACGCCGGACGAGGTCCGGATGATCCTCATCGACCCGAAGATGGTCGAGCTGACGCCGTACGAGGGCATCCCGCACCTGATCACGCCCATCATCACCCAGCCGAAGAAGGCCGCCGCCGCGCTGGCCTGGCTGGTGGAGGAGATGGAGCAGCGCTACCAGGACATGCAGGTCAACCGGGTGCGCCACATCGACGACTTCAACCGCAAGGTGCGCTCCGGCGAGATCGCCGCGCCGCCGGGCAGCGAGCGCGTGTACCGGCCGTACCCGTACATCATGGCGATCGTCGACGAGCTGGCCGACCTGATGATGACCGCGCCCCGGGACGTCGAGGACGCCATCGTCCGGATCACGCAGAAGGCGCGTGCGGCGGGCATCCACCTGGTGCTGGCCACCCAGCGGCCGTCCGTGGACGTCGTCACCGGCCTGATCAAGACCAACGTGCCGTCGCGGCTGGCGTTCGCCACGTCGTCGCTGACCGACTCGCGGGTCATCCTCGACCAGCCGGGCGCGGAGAAGCTGATCGGCATGGGCGACGGGCTCTACCTGCCGATGGGCGCGTCGAAGCCGGTGCGCATCCAGGGCGCGTTCGTCGGCGACGAGGAGATCGCCGAGATCGTCAACTTCACCAAGCTGCAGGCGCAGCCGGAGTACACCGACGGCGTGACCGCCGCGAAGGCGGGGGAGAAGAAGGAGATCGACGCCGACATCGGCGACGACCTGGAGCTGCTGTTGCAGGCGGCGGAGCTGATCGTGACCTCGCAGTTCGGCTCGACGTCGATGCTCCAGCGCAAGCTGCGGGTGGGGTTCGCGAAGGCGGGCCGGCTGATGGACCTGCTGGAGACGCGGGGCGTGGTCGGCCCTTCGGAGGGCTCGAAGGCTCGGGAAGTCCTGATCAAGCCGGACGAGCTGGACTCGGTGGTGTACCTGATCAAGGGCGGGCCAGGCCCCGAGGAGGACTGACCCGCCGTCGTGTTCTCAGCTCGCGCCGTACTCGCGGACCGCCTTGTAGTACAGGTCCGCGGTCCGGTTGCACGCCCAGTTCCCGGCGCACTGGTGGTACAGGTCGGCCTTGAAGTTGTCGTCGATGCGCAGCCGGGTGGTCTCGTTGAACCGGGACTGCCGCTTGTAGTTGCGGTAGCCGAAGTCGTGCCGGTGGCAGGCGGGCAGGAACTTGAAGCCGAACGGGTTGTCCGGGGACCAGGAGCAGCCGTCGGAGGACCAGTCGAGCTGGTCGGCGTACGGGGCCTGGGCGCGGATCGAGCTGAACTGCGACAGCGTGCGGTTGAACAGGTAGTCGTCGGTGACGGCGGGCGCGTCGATCGCGGCTTGGGCGGTGCCGGTGCCCAGCAGCAGGGCGGCGACGGCGACCAGGGTGGAGAGCAGGGTTTTCACAGGTGTTCCCCCTCGTGAGGAAAGGCCGTGAAAACGTTCCTACTGGGTGCTGATCGACACGCGACAGCCCCGATGGGCTCACGCTCCCGCAACACCGGGTGAACGTTCGCCGCACCGGGCACTGCCGCACCCGCCGGACGTGCGAGCCGAACCCCTCCGTACCGGCTCGTGCGCCCCCGCGGGGGTGGGTCAGGGCTCGTCGCCCTGGTCCTCGAGGAACCGGCGGATCGTGGTCTCGTCCGGTATCTCGGTCTCGGTGTCGATGAGACGCTCGGCGATGGGCACGGGTTCCTCCGCCCAGGCGGGCTGGAAGTCGCCGCCGGGCAGCAGCCCGTGCCGCCGCGCGAACTCCTCGGCGGCCTCGCGGATCGACTCGCGCAGCGTCCCGACCACGACCGTCTCGGCGGTGTAGGTCAGCTCCACCAGCAGCGCCCGGACCCGGTCGAGTTGGTCGTCCTCGGCGGACCGCTCGTCCAGCTGCGGCCACAGCCGGCGCTCGAAGACCTCCACGAAGTCCGCGGCGATGCCGTCGGTGGCCCGGCGCAGCGCCGCGAACTGGTCCAGCACGTCCTCGGCCGGCACGGAGAGCCCGGCGAGCCGGTTCCCGGCCTCCAACGCCCACCGACGCGTGTGCGGCCACCCCCGCCGCCACCGCACGAGCCCGAGCTGGATCGCCCGCTTGAGCACGGCCGGCCGCACGTCCCCGGTCGGTACCAACCGACGCAGGTCCCGCACCCGGACCCGCACCCAGTCGTCCGGCCCCTCGGCGTCCCCCACGCCGAGCACCGCCGCGACGCTCGCACCTTCCTCCCGCGCCTTCACCAGCTCGGCGATCGCGGGCAACGAGAACCCCCGCGACTGGAGCCGCTGCACCAGCGTCAACCGCTCGATGTGGGAGTCGTCGTAGTAGGCGACCCGACCTTGGCGGCGCGGCGGGTGGAGCACGCCCTTGGTCTGGTACATGCGGATGGTGCTGCCCGGCAGCCCGACCCGGACCGCCAGCTCGTCCACGGTGAGCTGCACGTGGTCCATCCTCGACGGTGCGCGCTCAACGAGTCAACACTGTTCGAGTGAACACTAGAACAATCAGAGGTGCAGCAGCATCCGCGAGTTGCCGAGGGTGTTGGGCTTGACGTAGGAGAGGTCGAGGAACTCCGCGACACCCTCGTCGGCCGACCGCATGATCTCCTCGTAGACCTCGGGGGAGACGGGCGTGCCGTCGATCTCCACGAACCCGTGTTTGCTGAAGAACTCGGTCTCGAAGGTGAGCACGAACACCCGGGAGAGCTGGAGCTCCTTCGCGGTCTCGATCAACCGAGCCACCAGCCGGTGCCCGATCCCCCGCCCCAACGCCTCCGGCGCCACGGCGACAGTGCGGATCTCCGCAAGGTCCTCCCAGAGCACGTGCAACGCACCACAGCCGAGCAACCGCCCGCCTTCTTCGGCCACCCAGAACTCCTGGATGTCCTCGAACAGCGTGACCAGCGGTTTGCTCAACAACACCTTGCCCGCGTAGAGGTCGATGAGCGCCTTCATAGCCCGCACGTCACCGGTGCGCGCCCGGCGCACGTTGATCGGGTCGTTCACGCTGCCAAGGTAACTCGCGAACGCCCGATCTCGCCGCCCGGCGCACAAGTTGCTCCAGTCGCTCTGTCAGCGCACTCAGAGCTCGGTTTTTGCGGTTTACTTGCATGGATCGCGCTGTGGCTTCGCTTTGGGAGGTGTCCCGTGCTGCGCAGCTTCCGGATCGGCAACCACCGGTCGTTCCGCGACGAGCAGGAGCTGCTGCTCATGCCCGCGTACGCGAAGGACCGGCAGGTCGTCCCGGTCGCGGGCGTCTACGGCGCCAACGCTTCGGGCAAGTCGAACCTCCTCGACGGCCTCAAGTTCATGGCCGACGCGGTCCGGGACTCCTTCGGCAAGTGGCCCGCCGAGGGCGGAGTGCCCCGCCATCCGTTCCGCCTCGACCCCGGGGCTTCGGAACTGCCTTCTGTCTTCGTGGTCGAGCTGATGGACGAGGGTGTGCGTTACGTCTACGGCTTCGAGGTCGACGATGAGCGCGTGCTGTCGGAGTGGTTGTACAGCTACCCGGAAAAGCGGCGACGGGTGATCTTCGAGCGGGAACGGGACGAAGTGAAGTTCGGCTCGACGGTCGCCGAACTCAGAGGTGCCCTCGATGTCCTTGAGGGACTGCTGCGCCCGAATGCCCTGTTCCTCGGTCTGGCTGCCCAGACGAACCTGCGCCCGTTGTTGCCCGTGTACCGCTGGTTCGCCACGAAGGTGGTGTTCCGCTTGGCGGCCCCCGTCGTCGACGAAGCGGAGATCGTGCAATTGGTACTCGGTGACAAGAGCATGGCTGATCGCCTTACCGGCATGGTCAAGGTTGCCGATTTCGGGATCGAAGCGCTCACGATCGCCGTGGACGTGACGAGCCAACGGCTCTTCGAGATGGCCTCCCAGGAACCGCAGCCGGGCTCTGGAGTCGACCGCCCGGGGTGGCTTCACCGCGTAAAGCCGTCGGAGTTCCGCGTCGTTCTCTCCCACGGCGAGTCCGCGACGCTGTTCGAGCTCGCCGACGAGTCCGCGGGAACCAGGTCGTGGCTGGCCCTCCTGCCGTCCGTGCTGCGGCTGCTCGACGACGGTGGCGTGCTGGTGATCGACGAGATCGACGCCAGTCTCCACCCTCGCCTGACCGCTCAACTGGCGGCCCTGTTCCGGGACGAACGGGTCAACGCGAGTGGCGCGCAATTGATCTTCACCACTCACGACCCCAGCCTCCTCAGCCCTGCGCTCGGTGCTGATGTCCTGCGCCGCGACGAGGTGTGGTTCGTCGAGAAGCGGGCTGGTGGTGCGTCCGAACTCTACCCGCTGTCCGACTTCCACCCGCGGAAGGAAGGCGAGAACCTGGCTCGACGCTACCTCGGCGGCAGTTACGGCGCGGTGCCCAACTTGTTGGAGGACGATTTCGTCGAGGCGTTCGCGGGTCGTGGAGATGCCGATGCCACGCCGTGAACCGAGTAGTCGCCGGCGTGCGCCACACCGTCAAGCCGCGAACCGCATTCTCGTCGTGTGTTGCGGTAAGACCGAGAAGCAGTATTTCGACGGGCTGAAGCGCTCTTCGCACCTAACGGCACTTAAAGTCGTTTCGGTGGTGGGTTCGCCAGAACAGCTCGTGAACTACGCGGTGGGTGTCCGGGAGCGGGCCGAGGACGGGTTCGACCAGGTCTGGTGTGTCGTGGACGTCGACGAGTTCGACGTGCCGAAGGCATCACCGCCGCAAACCGGACCGCGGTGTCCCTGGCCGTCTCCGATCCGTGCTTCGAACTGTGGCTCCTCCTGCACTTTCGCGACCACACCGCGCACATCGACGGTGCCAAGGCGGCGAAGGCGCTGCTGACCAGGCACATCGTCGGCTACGACAAGAAGGTCGACTTCGACGTGTTCGCCGTGAACGTCGACAGCGCGATCACTCGTGCCAAGGTGCTCGGACCGGAGAACCCGTCGACCGGGGTGTGGCGGCTGGTCGAAGCGGCACTTGGGCGCTGACGTCCGGCGTTCACACCCGGGGCGGCTACCCTGAGCACCGTGTCTTCCCCCACCACGGCCAAGCGCGTCGCCATGCTGACCCTCGGGTGCGCCCGCAACGAAGTCGACTCCGAGGAGCTCGCCGGCCGGCTCACCGCCGGCGGGTGGGAGCTGACCGACGGTGACGACGCCGACGTGGTCGTGGTCAACACGTGCGGCTTCGTCGAGTCCGCCAAGAAGGACTCCGTCGACACGCTCCTCGCCGCCGCCGACAGCGGGGCCAAGGTGGTCGCGGTCGGGTGCATGGCCGAGCGGTACGGGGCCGAGTTGGCCGAGAGCCTGCCCGAGGCGCAGGCCGTCCTCGGGTTCGACCACTACGACAAGCTCGCCGAGCGCCTGGACGACGTGCTCGAGGGCAAGACGATCGAGTCCCACAAGCCCGTCGACCGGCGCACCCTCCTCCCGCTCACGCCCGTCCAGCGCCCCAAGGCCGCCGAGGACGTGCAGGTCCCCGGCCACGGGTGGGGCCCGCGCGTCCTGCGCACCCGCCTGGAGGACACCCCGGTCGCCCCGCTGAAGATCGCCTCGGGCTGCGACCGCCGCTGCTCGTTCTGCGCCATCCCGAGCTTCCGGGGCGCGTTCGTGTCCCGGCACCCGGACGAGATCGTCGCCGAGGCGCGGTGGCTGGCCGAGCAGGGTGTCCGCGAGGTCTTCCTGGTCAGCGAGAACTCCACCTCCTACGCCAAGGACCTGCCGCGCGACCTGGGCGGCCTGGAGAACCTGCTGGAGCGGCTCGCGCGCGAAGTCGACCGGGTCCGCGTCTCCTACCTCCAGCCCGCCGAGACCAAGCCGAGCCTCGTCAAGGCCATCGCGACCACCCCGAACGTCGCCCAGTACTTCGACATGTCCTTCCAGCACTCCAGCGAGTCCGTGCTGCGCCGGATGCGCCGGTTCGGGTCCACCGAGTCGTTCCTGGGCCTCGTCGAGCAGATCCGCGCGCTCGCCCCGCAGGCGGGCATCCGGTCCAACGTCATCGTCGGCTTCCCCGGCGAGACCGAGGAGGACGTGGCCGAGCTGGAGCGGTTCCTCACCGCGGCCCGCCTGGACGCCGTGGGTGTGTTCGGCTACTCCGACGAGGACGGCACCGAGGCCGAGACCCTCGACGGCAAGCTCGACGCCGACACCATCGCCGAGCGGGTCGCCCGGATCTCCAACCTGGTCGAGGAGTTGACCGCCCAGCGCGCCGAGGACCGCGTGGGCGAGGAGGTCGTCGTCCTGGTCGAGACCGAGGAGGACGACGAGAACGACTGCGTCGGCCGGGCCGCCCACCAGGCGCCCGAGGTCGACGGCGAGTGCGTGATCACCAACGCCGAGGACCTGAAGGTCGGTGACCTGGTGCGCTGCCGCGTCGACGCCGCCGAGGGCGTGGACCTGGTGGTCACCGCGATCGAGGTGCTCCCCAGGTGACAGAACCCGCGCGCGTGCCGGTGCTGAACATCGCCAACGTGCTGACGATGTCCCGGCTGGTGCTCGTGCCGGTGTTCCTCTACCTGCTGTTCGCCGAGGGCGGCCACTCCTACTGGTGGCGCCTTTCGGCCTTCGGCGTCTTCGTCGTCGCCTCGGTCACCGACCACGTGGACGGCAACCTCGCCCGCAAGCACGGCCTGATCACCGACTTCGGCAAGATCGCCGACCCGATCGCGGACAAGGCGCTCACCGGCGCGGCCCTGGTCGGCCTGAGCCTGCTGGGCGAGCTGCCGTGGTGGATCACGCTCGTCATCGCGGTGCGCGAGCTGGGCGTGACGCTGCTGCGGTTCTGGGTGATCCGCCACGGCGTGATCCCGGCCAGCCGGGGCGGCAAGGCCAAGACCCTGGTCCAGATCGTCGCCATCGGCCTGTACCTGCTGTCGCTGCCGGCCAACCTGGAGCCCGTCGCGGTGGTCACGATGTACGCGGCGGTCGCGCTGACCGTCGTGACCGGCGCGGACTACGTGGTGCGCGCGGTCCGGCTGCGCGCCCGCGGGAAGAGGGCGGTGGCCGGGGCGTGAGCGCCGTGGACGTCGTCAACGCGCTCAAGGCGCGCGGGGAGACGGTGGCGACCGCCGAGTCGCTGACCGCCGGGCTGGTCACCGCCGAGATCACCACCGTGCCGGGTGCGAGCGCCGTGCTGCGCGGCGGGCTGGTGGTCTACGCGACCGACCTGAAGGCCTCGCTCGCGGGCGTGGACGCCGCCCTGCTGGCCGCGCACGGGGCCGTGCACCCCGAGGTGGCCCGGCAGCTCGCCGAGGGCGCCCGGACGCGGTGCGGCGCGACGTGGGGCCTCGGACTGACCGGGGTGGCCGGACCGGACCCCCAGGACGGGGTCGACGCGGGCACGGTCCACATCGGTTTGTCCGGTCCGTCCGGTTCGGCGGTCGAAACCATCACTGTCGGTGGTGATCGTCACGAAGTCCGGTCCGCTTCCGTGATCGCCGCCCTCGATCTTCTCCTGGACCACCTGAAGATCACCGAAGGGTGACCTGAGCAGGGCAATCCGCGTCACACCGCGGTCGCCACGCGGGAACAAGGCACCCGGTTCGATCGTTCGCTTGTGGCGGACGTGCACCGAAGTCACTGCCCGTCGACGGGACGGGTCGGTAACGTGGTGGCACGGCCGGCCGGAAGGAGGCGCGCGATGACCGTGCTGCTACGCGAGGCGATCGGTGATCGGCTCCGCCATGCCCGCACCACCCAACGCCGCACGCTGCGCGAGGTCTCCAGGACCGCCCGCGTCAGCCTGGGGTACCTGTCCGAGGTGGAGCGTGGCCGCAAGGAGGCGTCCAGCGAGCTGCTGGCCGCCATCTGCGAGGCGTTGGACCTGCCCCTCTACGAACTGCTGCACCTCGTCGCGTCGGACATCGGCGCGGTGACGCAGCCGGTGTCCACGCCCGCGGAGCTGGCCGAGCGGACCGAGCGTCCGACCGCGCCGAGCCTCGAGGGCGGCACGCTGGTGCCCACCGTCGTCGGGAACGACCTGTCCGATCTGCGCATCCAGCCGATGCTCACGCACCGGTTGGCCACGTCGATCGAGCCGCGCGGCGCCGTGGTGGCCGCGTAGGTCGAGCACTGCTCGTCGAAGCCGAGTCGGACCGACCGACTCGGCTTCGTCGCATGCGCGGGCTCGACCCCACCGCGCGCAGCTCGGCGCGGCGGGCTGGGCGCGGCGAGCTTGGGGGCGGACTTGGGGGCGGGTTCGGCGCGGTGGGCTGGGCGCGGTGGGCTTGGCGGGGCCGGTCACCGCGACAGCACCGGGGCGCGGTCGCGCGGTGGGGCGCGGTCCGGGCCAGGAGCGCGCCGGCGCTGCGCTGGAGCATGGGTTTCGTCACACTGCAACGAGTTGGCAACCCCGCGCGGGGTCAGTGCGTCCACCCGGGCACCAGAACGGCAGGATGACCACGTCGACCGAAGTTTCAGGGGTGACTCAGGGTGAACCCGGATATCTCCCCAGGTCGGTGGAAGCGGCACGGCACAACTGACACGATGGAACCAACACCGGCACCGGGTCGTTGCCAGTCACGAGCGCGAGCCAGGGAAGTGCGGAGAAGGCAGGCGTAGGAGATGGCCAACCCTTTCGTGAAGGCGTGGAAGTACTTCATGGCGGCGTTCTCGTCCAAGATCGACGAGCACGCCGACCCGAAGGTGCAGATCCAGCAGGCCATCGAGGAGGCGCAGCGGCAGCACCAGGCCCTGTCGCAGCAGGCTGCCGCCGTGATCGGCAACCAGCGCCAGCTGGAGATGAAGCTCAACCGGCAGCTCGGTGAGGTGGAGAAGCTCCAGGCGTCCGCGCGCCAGGCGCTGGTCCTCGCCGACGAGGCGCGGGCCAAGGGCGACGAGCAGCGGGCGCAGGAGTTCGAGAACGCGGCCCAGTCGTTCGCGACCCAGCTCGTGACCGCCGAGCAGAGCATCGAGGACCTCAAGACGCTGCACGACCAGTCGCTGCAGGCCGCCCAGCAGGCCAAGAGCGCGGTCGAGCGCAACGCGATGGTGCTGCAGCAGAAGCTCGCCGAGCGCACCAAGCTGCTCTCGCAGCTGGAGCAGGCGAAGATGCAGGAGCAGGTGTCCCACTCGCTGCGCCAGATGACCGAGCTGGCCGCGCCGAGCAACACGCCGTCGCTGGACGAGATCCGCGACAAGATCGAGAAGCGCTACACCACGGCCCTCGGGTCGGCGGAGCTGGCGCAGAACTCGGTGCAGGGCCGGATGCTGGAGGTCCAGCAGTCGACCACGCAGCTGGCGGGCTCGTCCCGGCTGGAGCAGATCCGGGCGTCCATGCGCGGCGGGCAGGTCGCCGGCGAGGTGACCAGCGGCCAGTCGCAGAGCGCGGCGGCGAGCATCCAGCAGGAGATCGCGCAGCGCGTCCAGCAGGCCCAGAGCACCCCGCAGAACGCGCCGCAGCAGAACCCGCCCGCGAGCCAGGGCTGAGTGGTGGGGTCCGCGATGGAGCACCCCGCGCGGAAGGCCGCGGGCGAGATCGCCCAGTTCGTCGGCGCCCAGCTGCAAGGTCAACTCGCGGACCAGGTGAAGCGCCGGGTCGCGGCGTGGAACGACCCCCGCGCGAAGCTCGACCGGCGCTACCGCCGGTCGAGCCGCGCGCTGACGTTCTGGCTGATCGTGCTGACGCTCCTGACCGCGGTCGGTGCCCTGGCGCTGGTGGTCGGGATGCACGCGGCCGTGGTCATCATGGCGGGCGGTGGCGTGGCGGCGACGGGTGTGCTGGCGCTGCGCACGCACGGCAAGATGCGGTCGATCGACGCGGCGCGGCAGCAGTTGGCGGTCGCCCCGGTGCGGTCGCCGTTGCCGGCCCGGTCGTCGGCGGCCCGTGCGCCGATGGAGCGGCTGGAGGAAGCCGAGGACACCCTGCGCGAGCTGCTGTTCCAGCTCGACTCGGCCGCGCTGACGTCCGTGCCGACCGAGTCGGTGGTGCAGGCGCGGGCGACCGGGGCGGAGGCGGCGTCGGCCCTGCGCGCGGTGTCGCACCAGTTGCAGGCGGTCGAACGGGCTCGGGACACCGCGCCGCCGCTGGACCGCGCTCCGCTGGTGGAGGGCGTGCGGCGGCTGCGGGTGCAGTTGGACGAGGGCGTCGACGGCTACTGCGGGCTGGTGGCGGCGGCGGGGCGGGTGCTGGCGGAGAGCACGGCGTCCAACCCGCGGCAGGTGCTGGGCGAGGCGACCGACCACCTGGCGGGCCTGGCCTCGGCGTTGCGCGACCTGTCCCGCTGGGCTTGAGCTATCGAGCAGCCCGCAGGAACCAGTCGAGCTCGGCCGCCACACTTTCCGGTGCGTCCCAACCGTTGATCAGCGCCAACAGCGTCAAGTAGCGCTCGCGGCGCGGGTCGTTCGCGGCCTCCAGGTACTCGAGGTCGACGGCACCGATCTCCGCGACCACCGCCGCCGCTTCCGGTGACGTCGGGTCGAGGTCGAGGCGCGCCCGGTCGCGCACGACCGCTACCGCGTCGGGCCGCAGGTCGCCCTGGCGGGCCGCCAGACGGGCCAGGAGGGCGCGGAAGTCCGGGTCGCGGGTCAACGCCGCCAACTCGACCCACGCCGCCACCTGGGCCGGTTGCGGGTCCTCGGGCAGCTCGGGGGTGAGGGTCCGCGCGGGGCCCTCCGTGCCGGGGCGGTCGGCGAACACCGCCGTCAGGAAGTCCTCGACCAGCAGGCGGCGGGCGTCGGCGGACAGCAGGGCCAGGTCGTGCACCACGTCGATCTCCTCGGGGTTCGAGCACAGCCAACCGAGCACCGCCCGGCGCAGCGCCAGCACGCGCAGGTGGGCGTCGAGCGCCTCAGCGTGCGCCGCGGCGACCTCGGCGACGGTCGTCTCCCGCTCCAGGACGCGGCGGACGGTCGCCAGGTCGACGTCCAGTGCGCGCAACGTCCGGACCAGCGCGAGGCGGGCCGCGGCGGCGGGGTCGAAGCGGCGTTGGCCGGTGGCTGTGCGGTGGGTCGGCGGCACGATCCCCCGATCGGCGTAGAAGCGGACGGCCTTGACCGTCAGACCGGTCCGTCGCGCCAGGTCACCGATGGTGAGGGAGGTGTCGCCGCTCATGTCGTCCACCCTGGCTCCTCCCCCTGGTGGAGGGTCAAGATCCGGCTGCGCCAGGATGGGGCCATCCGCAGGAACCGACGTTGGATCACGTTGCGTAGTCGAGTTGGGCTGAAGTCGCACCAGGCCTGGTATCTCTTGCTGCAATCGTGTGATTATCAGACTGTTATCTGGCCCTGCCCACTACATGGCGTGGCAGGATTCGTCGGTCGGACAACGGCGTTCGGCCTGGTCGCCGGGGAGGGCATTGAGTGGCGTTGTGGACCGTGCACGGCGATGGGCGCACCACCGACGGTGACGCCATCGCACCCGAGGAGCGGCTGAGCTGGCCGCTCACCATCGGCTTCGGTGCCCAGCACCTGACCGCGATGACCGGTGCCACGATCCTCGTCCCCTCCCTCACCGGTCTGCCCGTCAGCACCACCCTGCTCTTCTCCGGCGTCGGCACGCTGCTGTTCCTGCTCATCACCCGCAACCGGGTCCCCAGCTACCTCGGCGCGTCCTTCGCGTTCATCGCGCCCCTGGAGGCGGCCCGCAGCGAGGGCGTCGCGGCCCAGCTCGGCGGGGTCGTCGCGGCCGGGTTGCTGGTGATCATCCTGGGTGTGGCGGTCAAGGCGCTGGGCGTGCGGCTGCTGGAGTCCGTGATGCCGCCGGTGGTGACCGGGGCCGTGGTCCTGCTCATCGGGCTGAACCTCTCGCACCGCGCCACCGACTCGTTCTCCGAGCAGCCGCTGCCGGCCGTGGTGACGCTGGGCATCATCCTGCTGTGCGGGGTGCTGGGCCGGCGGCTGTTCTTCCGGTTCTCCGTGCTGCTCGGCGTGGTGGTCGGGTGGGTGCTGGGCCTCGTGCTCGGCGTGGTGAACACTGACGCCGTGGGCCGCGCCGCGTGGCTCGGGCTACCGGACTTCCACGCGCCCGAGCTGCGCCCGTCCGTGACCCTGCTGGTGCTGCCGGTGGTGATCGTGCTGGTCGCGGAGAGCGTCGGGCACGTCAAGGCGATCGGCGGCCTGACCGGGCGCAACCTCGACGGCAGCGTCGGCGACTCGATCATCGCCAACGGCCTGTCCACGACCCTGGCGGGCTTCGGCGGCGGCACGGGCACCACCACGTACTCGGAGAACATCGGCGTCATGGGCGTGACGAAGGTGTACTCCACCGCCGCCTACGCCGTGACCGGCGTGATCGCGATGGCGCTGGCGTTCTCCCCGAAGGCGACGGCGGCGTTGGCCACCATCCCGGTGGGCGTGGTCGGCGGGGCCACGCTCGTGCTGCTGGGCCTGATCAGCCTGGTCGGCGTGCGGATCTGGATGGACAACCGGGTCGACCTGACCAACCCCGGCAACGCCCTGGTCGGCGGCGCGGCCCTGGTCGCGGGCGTGGGCGACCTGACCCTCAAGCTCGGCGACCTGGAACTGGGCGGCCTGGTGTGGGGGTCGCTGCTCGTGGTGATCCTGCACCCGATCATGCGCTGGCTGCGCGCCGCCCGCCCGTCCCAGCCCTGACCTACCACGACGCGAGGTGCTGCTCCTCGTAGGCGAAGTGCGCGTCCAGCCGTTCCAGCAACCCGTCGGTGACGCCGGTGCGCTCGATCTCGGCGATCGTCCCGGCGATGGCGCGGTGCTCGTCCCGCAGCCGGGCGATGACCGGGACCAGGGCGGGGAACTGGGCTTCGAACGCGCCGAATGCCCGGTCTTCGTTGGTGTGGTGCTCGCGCAGGTGCCCGCAGAAGGTCAGGCAGTGGCTCATCAGGTCGCGCCCGGGGTCGGTGCGCAGGGCCACGAGCTCGGCGCGCAGCTCGGCGTGGTGCCGCTTGAGCTGCGCGCCCAGCGCCTTGAGCCGCTCGGGGTCGAGCAGCAGGTCGCGGATCGGGTCGGTCATCGGGTCCCCCAGTAGGCTCAGGTGAGAAGGCTTTGCTTTGCAGACAAAGCCTCTTTGACATCAAAGCTAAAGGGGTGGGTGCGAGGTGTCAACGACCGACGACGCGATCCGGGCGTTGCTGCTGCTCATGCCGCGCCTGGTCGGGCGGGCCAAACGCATCCCGGTGCCCGAAGAGCTGCAGTCGCTCGCGCTGGCCCCGCGGCACCTGTCGCTGCTGTCCTATCTGCTGTTCGACGGGCCGATGACGGTCAACGAACTCGCCGAGCGCCTGGAGGTCGCCCCGACCACCGTGAGCCTGATGGTGGCCGAACTGAGCCGTAAGGACGTCCTCGAACGCCGTGAGGACGACCAGGACCGCCGTAGGCGCATCGTGAGCATCACCGACCGCATGCGTCCCGCCATCGACGCATGGCTCGCCAAGGGCGCGAAGGCGTGGCGGGCCGCGCTCGACCCGCTGACCCCGGCCGAGCGGACGGCGTTCGTCGCCACCCTGAAGGCCTACGAGCAGGCCCTAGACGAGTGACTTCACGATCCGCCGGACCATGCCCGGACCCTCGTAGATGAACCCCGTGTAGACCTGCACCAGGCTCGCCCCGGCGTCCAGCATGGCCTTGGCGTCGTCCGGGCCGAAGATCCCGCCCACGCCGATGACCGGCAGCTTCCCGTCGGTCTCCCGGCTGACGAACCGCACCACCTCGCGTGCCCGCACGGCCAGCGGTCGTCCGCTCAGCCCGCCCGCCTCGGCTGCCTTGGCCTGGTCGGCCGGTGCGAGGCCGTCCCTCGACAGGGTGGTGTTGGTGGCGATCAGCCCGGCCACGCCGTGCGCCGCGCACACCTCCAGCACCTCGGCGATCGCCTGGTCGGTCAGGTCCGGCGCGATCTTGACCAGCAGCGGCTTGCGCCGGCCCGACCCGGCCAGCTCGCCGGACGTCTCGTCCAGCGCCGACAGCAGTTCGGTGAGCGCGCCCCGGTCCTGGAGGCTGCGCAGGCCCGGCGTGTTGGGGGAGCTGATGTTGACCGCGAAGTAGTCGCCGTGCCGGTACAGGGCGCGCAGCGACGCCCGGTAGTCCTCGACGGCCTCCTCGACCGGTGTCACCTTCGACTTGCCCAGGCTGATGCCCAGGGGCACCGACAGCGGGCCGAGGCGGTCCAGGCGGTTGGCCAGCTCCAGCGCGCCGTCGTTGTTGAAGCCCATCCGGTTGATGATCGCCTCGCTGTCGCGCAGGCGGAACAGGCGCGGCTTCGGGTTGCCCGGCTGCGGGTGGCGGGTCACCGTGCCGACCTCGACGAACCCGAACCCCAGCGCGCCCCACGCGGGCAGCGCGCGGCCGTTCTTGTCCAGGCCCGCCGCCAGGCCGACCGGGTTGGGGAACCGCACGCCGAACACCGTGCGCTCGGCGGCGGGCTTGCGGCGGACCTTCGCGGCCACCGGGCTGACGAGGCTCAACGCCCGCAGGGTGGTCTCGTGGATGCGCTCCGCGTCCCCGCCGTGCATCCGGAACAGGACGTTGCGCACCACGCTCTTGTAGACCACGGCCGCAACTCTAAGCGATCGGCCCAGGTTGGCAGCTCGGGCACCAGTACGTCGGCCGCTCCTGCACGCCGTCGCCCTGGTCGGCCAAGCGGATCTTCGTGCCGCACCGGAAGCACGGCCGACCCGCTCGTCCGTACACCCAGGACTCCTTGCCGCGACCCACGAACCCGGTGGTGTTGCGGAAGGGCGTCTTCGCGTTGGCCAGCAACAACTTCCGGCTCAGCTGCACGGCCTTCACAGGGTCCACTCCGGACACCTTCGTCCACGGCGAGGCCCCGATCAGGAAGCACACCTCGCACTTGTAGACGTTGCCGACACCGGCCATGATCCGCTGGTCCAGCAGCGCCTGGCCGATCTCCTGGTCCGGCTGCGCCGTGAGGCGTCTCACGGCCTCCGCCTCGGCCTCCGGGGTCCACTCGCCGAGCAGGTCCGGCCCGAGGTGGCCGACGAGTCCGTCCTCCTGGTCGGTGGGCACCAGGTCCAGGTCGTGCAGGTTGAACCCGACCGCGACCCGGTCCGGGACCTCCAGCAGCACGCGCGCCTGGAACCCGGGCCGCTTCCACCGCTCGCCGGGCCGGTAGAGGTGCCAGGAGCCGTCCATGCGCAGGTGGCTGCGGAGCGTGAGGTCACCGGAGAACCGGGTCAGGATGTGCTTGCCGACCGTGGCGACCTCGCGGACGTCCCGCCCGGCGAGGTCCACGGTGGACAGTCGGGGGTGGCGGAGGTCGGCGCGCAGCAGCGTCTTCCCGGCCAGCGCTTCGTTGAGCCGCCGGCCGGTCAGGAAGACCGTGTCACCCTCGGGCACCGGAGTCGAGCGCCACCTTCAAGCCGAAACCGACCAGCACCGACGCCGTCAGCCGCTCGGTCCACCGCCGCACGCGCGGCCGGGTCAGCACGACGGCGGCCCGTCCCGCGAGCCACACGACACCGAGCTGCCAGACCTGCCCGAGCCCGACGTGCACGCCCACCAGCAGTGCCGCCCACCCCGTGGTGTCACCGGTCGTCGGCAGGAACTGCGGCAGCAGGGACAGGTAGAACACCCCGATCTTGGGATTGAGCAGGTTCGTGGTGAACCCGACCCGCAGTGCTTGACCGGGCGTGACCTTCGGGCTGTCCACCGGCTCGACGGCCCTGCGCCCGCGCCACGACTTCCACAGCGCCGACCCGCCCAACCACAGCAGGTAGGCCGCGCCCGCGTACCGCACGACGTCGTAGGCCAGCCGGGACGCCACCAGCAGCGCGGTCAGCCCTGCGACGCTCGCCGCACCCCACACCAGGCAGCCCAGGGTGGTGCCGAACCCACCGACGATCCCCGCCTTGCGCCCACCGCCGAGCACCATGCGCAGCAGCATCATGGTGTCCAGGCCCGGCGTGATGGTCAGCAGCAGCGCGGCGACCGTGAACGCCAGCAGCGCGGTGGTGCTCACGCCTCCACCGCCTCCTGGATCTCCTCGTCGTCGAAGTCCGCGTGCACCGGACGGCGGCGGCTGCGGCTGATCCGCAGTATGCGCGCGAGCAGCAGGTTGAACGCCAACGCCACCTCACGCGCGCCGGGCGTGCCCCACTCGTGGATCGGCATGCACGCGCCCTGCGCCTGCTGCACCGCCAGCCGGTCCGGCAACGCCACCGGCATCACCAGGGGACCGAAGATGTCGCGCAGCTCGTCGATGCGGAACTGGTGCTCGTGCGAGCGCGGCCGGACCCGGTTCACCACGACGCCCAGCGGCTGGAGGCCCGGGTTCTGCGCGCGCTCGGCCTGCACCGCCTCGAACGCCCGCTGCACGCCCGCCACGGCGAACATCGTCGGCTCGGTCACCAGCAGCGCCCGGTCCGCCGCCACCAGCGCCGACCGGGTCAGCTGGCCCAGCGACGGCGGGCAATCCAGCAGGACCAGCTGGTAGGGCTCGTCCGCGTCCTCCTCGGCCAGCACCCGCAGCGCCTCGCGCAGCCGGCCCAGGCGGGACTCGCCCGGGTCGGGGTGGTTGAGCAGCTCGGCGTCCTCGGACCCCGAGAGCACGTCCACGCCGTCACCCCAGGCGCTGGGCGAGATCGCCGCGCGCAGCTTGTCCGCCGTGGGTTCCTGGAGGACGTCGTAGATGCTGGCGTCGGTGTCGTCGGGCTCCAGCGTCGAGGTGGCGTTGCACTGCGGGTCCAGGTCGATGACCAGCGTCCGGACTCCGCGCCGCAGCGCGGCCGACGCGAGACCCAAAGCGACCGTCGTCTTGCCCACGCCACCCTTGAGGCTGAGCACCGCCACCGTATGCACGGGGTGCAGCCTACGGTCTCTACGCTCTACGTCCATGCGACCGGACGCCGTACACAGGGTGCTCGACACCGAGCTGGCCGCCGCACGGGACCGCCGCGGCGGCGAACCGCCCAGGGTGCTCGACGTGGGCGGCGGCAGCGGCGTGTGGGCCGTGCCACTGGCCGTGGCGGGCTGCCTGGTCACGGTGGTCGAGCCGAGCCCCAACGCTCTGGCGACCCTGGACCGCCGCGCGTCCGAGGCGGGCGTCCGCGACCGCATCACCGCAGTTCAGGGCGACACCGACGCCCTCGACGCGGACGCGTCGGCGGACCTGGTCCTGGGCCACGGCCTGCTGGAGGTCGTGGACGACGCCCACACCGCCCTGACGGCCCTGGCCGCCGCGGCCGCCCCCGGTGCGGCCGTGTCGATCCTGGCCGCCAACCGCTACGCCGCGGTCCTGCACCGGGCCATCGCGGGCCGGCTCGTGGACGCGCGCAGGCTGCTGGACGACGAAGCCGGCCAGTTGGCCGGGTCCCGCGAGCCCGTCCAGCGGCGCTTCGACGTGGCCGCGCTGGAGGCGCTGGTGGTGGACGCGGGCCTGAAGGTGGAGCTGCTCCAGGGCCACGGCGTGGTGTCGGACCTGGTGCCGGGCTCGGTCCTGGAGGCCAACCCGGGCGCGGCCGACGCGCTGGCCGAGCTGGAGCTGGCCGCCGCCACCCGCCCGCCCCTGCGGGACGTGGCCGCCCGCCTGCACGTGCTGGCCCGCAAGCCCGCCTGACCTGCGACTGGACGCATCCGCCCGCCCAGGGCGCCGGGATTGCCGTAGAAACGCGGGAGGCAACCGCCGCCTACCCGCGAGGAGCCCGCAGTGGGAGACCCGCACTTAGCCGAGGCCGTCTGATGGCCGACACCGCTCCGGACCTCGACGACGCGGTCCGCAAAGCCGTCGCGGGCGACCGCATGGCCACCGCCTGGCTCCTCGGCGCCATCCGCCCGTTGGTCGTGCGCTACTGCCGTGCGCGCGTGGGCCGTCACGAACGCTCTTATGCCTCTGCCGACGATGTGGCACAAGAGGTGTGCGTGGCTGTCCTCACGGCGCTACCGACGTACAAGGACCACGGCCGTCCCTTCTTGGCGTTCGTCTACGGCATCGCCGCGCACAAGGTCGCCGACGCTCACCGCGCGTCCCTGCGCAACCGCGCCGACCCGGTCGCCGAGCTGCCCGACGCCCCCGCCGAAGAGGACGGCCCGGAGCAGTCCGCGCTGCGCCGCGAACTCGCCCACCACGTCGCCGAGCTGCTGAAAGTCCTCCCGGAGAAGCAGCAGGAGATCTTGTTGCTGCGTGTCGTGGTCGGGCTGTCGGCCGAGCAGACGGCGGCGGTGGTCGACTCGTCGCCCGGCGCGGTCCGGGTCGCCCAGCACCGGGCCCTGTCCCGGCTGCGCAAGGAAGTCGAGTCGGTCCGCTTCAGTGCCGCCACCGGGTGACCCGGGCGACCTCCTCCGGCGACGCGTCGGCGAACCGGGCGACCTCACCCCGCCGCACGTCGGCGATCGTCGCCGCGAACTCCGCCCCGAACGCCTCCACCAGCACCTCGTCCGCCTCGAACGCCCGCACCGCCTCCTCCAGCGACGTCGGCAGCCGCGGCACGCCGGGCACGTGCACCGGGTCCACGTCGACCGGGTCCGGCAGCCGCAGCCGGTCCACGATCCCGGCCAGGCCCGCCGCCAGCGTCGCCCCGACCACCAGGTACGGGTTGGCCGACAGGTCGTAGGACTTGACCTCCAGGTCCCGCCCCTCGACCACGCGCAGCGCCGCCTCCCGGTTCTCCACGCCCCACGCCGCGAACGCGCCCGCCCAGTGCGAGGGCACCAGCCGCAGGTAGCTGGCCACCGACGGGCTGCCCACCGCGCACAGCCCCGGCAGGTGCCGCAGGACGCCCGCGGCGAACGAGTCCGCGTCCTCCGAACCGGCCAGGTTCCGGCCGTCCCTCCAGAGGCTGACGTGCAGGTGACCTCCGTTGCCGACGCCGTCTGCGACCACCTTCGGCGAGAAGGACGCCCGCAAGCCGTGCCGCACGCTGATCGCCCGGACGGTCTCCTTGACCAGCACCGCCGTGTCCGCCGCGTGCACCGGGTCCTCGGGCGCGGTGGACAGCTCGAACTGCCCCGGCGCGTACTCGGGGTGGAACTGGAGCACGTCCACGTCCTGCTCGACCAGCGCCGCGACCAGGTCCGCGCAGTAGTCCGACAGCTCGACCTGCCGGGCGTGCCCGTAGGCGGGGGCCGTCGTGGCGGGCACGAAGTCGTCCGTGCCCGGCTGGCCGACCACCCACTCGACCTCGAACCCGGCCCGCACGTCGTAGCCGTGGACGGCCAGCCGGTCGGTCATGGCCCGCGCGAAACCCCGCTCGTCCTGGGGGTGCGGGACGCCCCGCTGGTCGTGGCGGTCCGCCGGTGCCCACGCCCAGCCGGGCTGGCCCGCCAGCACCGTGATCCGGTCCAGGTCCGGGAACAGGCGCAGGTCGCCGACCGGTCCGCCCGCGTGCCGGCCCGCGACGATCGAGTCGTCCAGCAGGAACGCGTCGAACACCGGGGAGGCGCCCACGCCGTGCGCGGCGGCGTCGGGGAGCTTGCGCAGCGGGACGGACTTCACGCGGGTGATGCCGCTGTGGTCGACCCAGGTGATCGCGACCAGGATGACGTCCCGGTCGGCGAGGTCGTCCAGCAGGCTGGTGGCCCGGTCGTACCGGCGTTGCCGTTCCGCGGTGTCCATGAGGTGCGTGGTTACACCAGGTCACTACTCTTCAACAAGTGGAGCCGCTGCTGCCTTACGTGGTCGAGCAGAACCTTGTGGACCACCACTGTCACGGGGTGCTACGGGAGGACCTCGACCGCACGGGGTTCGAGGAGTTGCTGACCGAGGCTGACCAGGTGAGCCCGTGGGGCACATCGCTGTTCGACTCCGCCGTGGGGCTGGCTGTGCGCCGCTGGTGCGCCCCGTTGCTCGACTTGCCGTCCAACGCGCCCGCGGACGAGTACATGGCGCGGCGGTTGTCTCTGGGGGCGGCGGAGGTGAACCGGGCGTTCCTGGTCGCGTCGGGGATCTCGGTGTTCCTGGTGGACGGCGGTCTGTGGCCGGAACGGTTGACCGGACCGTCGGTGTTCACCGGATCGCGTGAACTCCCGGTGCTGCGGTTGGAGCGGTTGGCCGAGGAGGTCATCGCCGGCGGTCCGACTACCTTCCCGGACGCGGTTCGTTCGGCGCTGGAACGCACGCCGGCCGTCGCCGCGAAGTCGATCGCCGCCTACCGGGTCGGCTTGGACCTCGCGCCCGAACGGCCGTCCGACGCCGAGGTCGTGGCCGCCTGCGAGCGCTGGGCCGGGCAGGGGCGGTGCGCGGACGAGGTGCTGTCCCGGTTCCTGGTGTGGGAGGCGCTGGACCGCGGGCTGCCGGTGCAGTTCCACGTCGGCTACGGCGACCGGGACGTCACCCTGCACCGTGCCGACCCGTCCCTGCTCACGCCGCTGCTGCGGGCCACCGAACCGCTCGGTGTGCCGATCATGCTGCTGCACAACTACCCGTTCCACCGCACGGCTGGGTACTTGGCGCAGGTGTTCACGCACGTGTTCGTGGACATCGGGCTGGCCACGCACAACGTCGGCCACCAGGCCACGCGTGTGTTGGGTGAGGCGCTGGAGATCGTGCCTTACGGCAAGTTCCTGTTCTCCACCGACGCGTTCGCGCTGCCGGAGCTGTACTACCTGGGCGCTCTCTTCTTCCGGCGCGCGTTGTCGGACTTCCTGCTGGCCGCCCTTCGACGGCATGCTTTCGCGGAGACCGACGCCGTGCGCATTGCTCACCTGATCGGGTGGGAAAACGCGCACCGGGCCTACCGTTTGGACTAGAC
The DNA here is from genome assembly GCF_003634995.1 of Saccharothrix variisporea. Classification (GTDB taxonomy): domain Bacteria; phylum Actinomycetota; class Actinomycetes; order Mycobacteriales; family Pseudonocardiaceae; genus Actinosynnema; species Actinosynnema variisporeum. Next base: position 7,024,656 of record NZ_RBXR01000001.1, read on the forward strand.
TGTCGAACAAGCGTTCGGACCGGGGGGAGGGTTCATGGGCCGCAGCGCGAACCTGCCTCGCGGCCTGGTGGACCGGTTCCGCGCGCGAGGCGACGTCTGGCCGGACGACACCGGCTGCTCGATGTTGCACGTCGACATGGACGCCTTCTACGCGTCCGTGGAGATCCGCGACAACCCGGAGCTGGCCGGCAAGCCCGTGGTGGTCGGGGGCACGGCCAACCGCGGGGTCGTGTCGTCGGCGAACTACCTGGCGCGGGAGTACGGCGTGCGGTCCGCCATGCCCACGTCCCACGCCCGCAGGCTCGCGCCGCACGCGGTGTTCGTGATGCCCAACTTCGCGCGCTACCAGGAGGTGTCGCGCGGGGTCATGGCGATCTTCCGCGACATCACACCCCTGGTCGAGCCGCTGAGCCTGGACGAGGCGTTCCTCGACGTCAGCGGTGCCCTGAAACGCCTGAAAGCCACGCCGGCCGAGATCGGGGCGCTGATCCGGCGGCAGGTCGAGGAGACGCAGGGGGTCACCTGCTCGGTCGGGGTGGCGCCGACGAAGTTCCTGGCCAAGCTGGCGTCGGGGATGTGCAAGCCCGACGGGATGATGGTGGTGCCGCGCTCGGACGTGCTGGAGTTCCTGCACCCGCTGCCCGTGTCGGCGTTGTGGGGCGTCGGCAAGCGCACCGCCGAGCAGCTCGACCGGGTCGGGCTGGAGACGGTCGCCGACGTCGCCGCCACCCCGCTGCCCCGGCTGCGGCGCGTGCTGGGCGTGGCGTTGGCCGAGCACCTCCACGCGCTCGCGCAAGGCCTGGACGACCGGCCCGTGGTGCCGTCCACCAGGGAGAAGTCGATCGGGGCCGAAGAGACGTTCGAGGTCGACCACTGGGACCGGGAGCTGCTGCGGCGCGAGCTGCTGCGGTTGTCCGAGCGGTCGGCGGCCACGTTGCGGCAGCGGGGGCTGCGCGGGCGGACGGTGTCGATCAAGGTGCGGTTCGCCGACTTCACGACCATCACGCGGTCCAAGACGCTGCGGGTGCCCACCGACGTGACCCGCGAGGTGTACCAGACAGCCTCGACGCTGCTCGACGAGCAGGTGCCGCCCGGGGCCGTGCGGCTCATCGGCGTCCGCATCGAGCAGTTGGTCGAGGGCGACGACGGCGAACAGCTCATGTTCGACGCCCCGGAACGCGGCTGGCGCGACGCCGAACAGGCCGCCGACCAGGCACGAACACGCTTCGGCAAGGCCGCGGTCAGACCGGCGTCCCTGCTGTCCTCCGCCCCCGCGCAACCGAACCAGCCCGAACCCAAACCCGACCGCTGAGCGAGCCGTTCGGGTGGTCGTGCCGGACAACGGGGTCGATCATGGGCCACCCTGTCGGACGTGGACCGTTTCTGGGCGCTGCTCACCCCCGCCGAGCACGCGCTGCTGACCGCGTCCGGCACCGAGCGCGACTACGCCACCGGCGCCGTCGTGTGCCACGAGGGCGAGGTCACCCGGCACGTGCTGGTCGTGCTGCGCGGCCTGCTCCGGGTCACCGCCTCGACCGCCAACGGCGGCGAGAAGGTGCTGGCCGTGCGCGGCGCCGGGGACATCGTGGGGGAGCGGGCCGCGATCGACGGCCGACCCCGGTCCGCGACCGTCCGCGCCCTGGTGGACGTGCGGGCCCTGGTGCTGTCCGACACCGCCTTCGCCGACCTGTGCCAGCGGCACCCGCGCATCGCGTGGGCCGTGCTGACCGTCGTCGTGGCGCGGCAGCGGGACACCGACCGGCAGCGCGTCCAGTTCAGCGGCACCGCCACCCAACGCGTCGCCGCCGTGCTCATCGACGTCGCGCTGCGCCGGGGGATCGCCGACCAGGGCGAGGTGTCGCTCAGCCAGGAGGAGTTGGCGGGCATCGCCGGGACATCGCGGGAATCGCTGGTGCGGGTGCTGCGGTCGCTGCGCGAACAGGGCATCATCAGGACGGGCCGGCGGAAGATCGACATACTCCGCGTGAGCCGTCTCTACGATTTGACCACGTGATTTCGCGTTGTGCGTCATCTGACGCAGAACCGGTCCGTCATTCCCCTTACAAATGAGCCATGACGAGCTGAAGGGGGAGAGATGAACCGCAACGAGGAACCCGCCCGGTCGCGCCGCCGCTTCACCGAACGCCTCGCGTGCACCCTGGTCTTCACCGCCGTCCAGCTGTGGGCGGCCGCCGTGATCGTCACCCAGCTGGACGCGAACGGCCTGGTCGCGCCGGCCGTGGCCCTGGTCCTGTCGGGTGCGCTGGTCGCCGTGTACGACGCCTGGCAGTCCGTGCGGACCGGTCGGAAGACGCTGGACGAGGGGATCCGGGAGGACTTGGTCCGGCTCTGAGGAGAACCACACGACGACCGGCGAGGGGCGGTCGTCGTGTACCAGAGGCCTTCTGCGGGCGGTCGGGCCCGCAGAAGGCCTCTCCGCATTCCTGCGGACTTCTCTTTGTCTACAGCCTTGGTTTTGTCCACAGCCCGGAAGTTGTCCACAATCCCCAACTTCGTCCTGGTCCCCTCCGCTTTCGACGCCCATCGTTGACCCATGCACACCAAAACCCGAACCACGATCACCGTCGACGCCCTGGCCACGCTGTTCCCCCACCAGGTCACGACCGCGGCCGACCTCATCTCCCTGGGCCTGGACCACGAGGAGCTGACCGACCGCTGCGAGAGGTCGGAGTGGCAACGCGTGCTCCCCGGAGTCCTACTGCTGAGCCGAAAACCCCCGACCCGACTACAACGGGTGCAGGCAGCCCTCCGCTACGGCGGCCCGGGCGCGCTCCTCACCGGCTTGGACGCCCTGCACCTGCACGGCCTGCGCACAGTGCCCGCGACGGGCCCGATCTACATCCTCGCCGGCCGCCCGGTAGAACCCGCCGAGGGCATCAAGGCCCTACGCCCCCGAAGCCACATCGAGCCCGTCCTGCGCCGAGGCTTCCCGACCGCTCCCCTCATCAGGGCGGTCACCGACACAACCCGCTTCCAAACGGACCCGCACGCCCTGCGCGCGATCCTGACCGACGCCGTTCGCCGAGGCGGCATCCCACCCGCCGACCTCCTGCGCCTGCTGTCGAAACGCGGGGAGGAAACCAGGCGCATCCTGACCGACCTCGCCACCTCGCCCCCACCACCGGCCCTACCCCGCCCACGCGTCCCGTACCCACGACCCCACCGGCCGCCCACTCCTAATCCGACACTTCGGAGTCCCGAATAGCGACTACAGCGCGCAGCGGGTAAGGGGGTGCCGAGGTCGGGGTGTGGATGGTTGTGGATGTTCGGGACCTCACGAAGGTCTGACCGTTGACCCGTGAGGATGATGGTGACCGAACGAACCGCTTAGGGGCGCGGACTGGGTAGTCGCCAAGCCTCGCAAATCGTATCCTGGTTGTGACGCCCCCAGGGCGGGGCGTCCGCCGGGACCGGCGGCAACCGTGAACACCCGGCGCCCGCGACCGCTGTGCCGGAGGAGGAGCCATGCCACTCTCCGAGCACGAGCAGCGACTGCTCGACCAGATCGAGCGCGCGCTCTACGCCGAGGACCCGAAGTTCGCATCCACCGTGCGCGGCGCCAAGCTGCGCAAGCCGTCCCGACGGCGTCGCATCCAGGGCATCGCGCTGTTCGCCGTGGGTGTGGCCCTGCTGGTGACGGGTGTGATGTTGCCGAAGCTCGCTGGTATCCCGGTGGTGAGCGTGGTCGGCTTCTTGTTGATGTTCTTCGGCGTGCTGCTCACCGTGACGACACTGCGTCGTGGTGACCAGGGTGCCGACGAACCCAACGAAGAGGGAAGCCGCCCGAGCCGCAGCTCGTTCTCCCAAAAGATGGAAGAACGCTTCCGTCGCCGCCTGGAGGACGAGTAACCCAGTACCCCCAGCACCCCACGGCCCGCCCTCCCCAGAGGGCGGGCCGTGCGGCATGCCCACCCGCCCGCACCCACACCCCCTAACCCACCCCACCCGAACATCACCCGATCGAGCGACATACAGGATCCGCGACCAAACCCCACCTCACGCGTCCCGTAAACAAGGAGCGCGGGACAACGGCAGGCAACACCCCCCAAGGCCAGCCCCTCCCACCAGCCCCAACGACTACCAGCCCCAACGACCACCAGCCCCAACGACCACCCGCCCAGCCGCCGCCCAGCCCCAGCCGCCGGCCCCACGCAACCGGCTCAGGCCACCTCGCCGCCGGCCCCACGCCACCTCGCCGCCGGCCCCCGCAACCGGCCGCACGCTTCGCCGCCGCCAGCCGCCAGCCGCCAGCCTCCCGCCACCTGCCACCTGCCACCTGCCAGGCCAGCCTCGCTGCGAGCCCGCCCCACCGCAGGCCTGATGCCAGCCGCTGCCTGCCTGCCGCAGCGCCGGCAGACCCGGCGGGTCCCGTGGCCGGCCGGGCGCCTTCCCCCGCCGCCACTCCAGCGCCTTCCCCGGCCAGCCTGGCGCCTTCCGCCGCCACTCGCGCCGCCCCGGCCGAGCGCCTTCGGGCCGCCGCCCGCGCCGCCTGTCGCGAACGTTCCGCAGCTCTGCCGCCCAGCCCGCCCCGCCTGCCGTAGTGCCGCCCGGCCCCGCGCCCGTCGCCTGGTTGCGCCTGCCGCCTGGCCGCGCCCGTCGCCTGGCCGCGCCCGTTGCCTGGCCGCGCCCGTTGCCTGGCCGCGCGTGCCGCTTGGTCGCGCGTGCTGCTCGGCCGACCCGCCAGGTGCCGCCCCCAGGGTCGCGATGAGCCGCCGCTGATCAGGCCGGCTTGCACCCGCCGCACCCGCCGCCGAGTCCGCTGCCCCCGCGGCTCGAGCCCGCTGCGCCCGCGGCTCGAGCCCGCAGCCCTCGCTGCTCGCTTGCGCTGCCGCTTCGGCCGCGCCGTTGCGCGCGTGCACGACAACGGCCGGCTAGCGTGGCGGGGTGGGGTTAGTCGTCGGGGTCGGTGGGGGTGGTGGGGTTCAGGACTGAGCGGGGGAGGACTTTGGCTTTCAGGGCCAACGGGGCGTTTCTGGTCAGGCTTCGGCGGACCTCGTCCACGGCGCCAGGCAGGGCTGGGTCGGCTGCCGCGTTGGTGCTGTACCACGAGCGTTCCACCGCCCCGACCACCGCGCGCAGGCCGTCCCGTCCCTGTTCGTCCAGGTTGTGCGCCTTGGCCATGCGGCGGGCTGCTACTCGGACGGTTTCCGTCGCCGGGACTCGGGTGCCTCGGTCCACCGATTCCGCGATCAACTCCTGCCACGCGGCGCCGGCGGCGTCGGGGCCCAGGCCGGCTACCGTGCGCAAGCGGTTGCGGCGGCGCCATTCGCGGACGCCTGCCGGGGTGGCGATGAGCAGCCCCACCAGCAGTGGCACGGCGATCCACCACGACACCAAGGCGACCAACAGCGTGCCCAGCACGATCCACGCCGCCACCGCGAGGGTGGTCAACAAGGGGCGTAGCCACGGTATCCCCACCGCCCACGCCGGGCCGCCACCGCCGGCTGCGGGAGCACTGGTGGCAGCGGGGCGGCGGCGGGTCGCGAAGAACAAGAAGAGGGTCAGCAGTGCGCCCAATGCGGCGGCGGTGATGAGGGTGGCCGTGTGCCACGTCGGGGTGGGGGTCTCCTGCGTGCCGTCCGCGTTCCCGGCCTGGTCGCCGGGGGCGGCCGACGTCGTGGACGACGACGTGGACGTCGTCGGGGTCGTGGTCGTCGTCGTGACGGCGGTGGGGTTGTCCTCCTCGTCGTCCGCCTCGCGGCCGGCGATGTACGGGGGGACGACGCCGCGGCCGTCCGACAACGGCGTGGGGTCGAAGACCGTCCAGCCGTAGCCGGGGAAGTAGATCTCCACCCACGCGTGCGCGTCCTGCGTGGTGATGGTCTGGGCGTCGCCCACCGGGAAGCCCGCCGTGAAGCCCAGGGCCACCCGGGACGGCAGGCCGACCGACCTCGCCATGATCGCCATCGCCGACGCGTACTGCTCGCAGAACCCGCGTTTGCCCGTCATCACGAAGTCGCGCAGGGCGTCGCTCGTCTGCGCCCCACCGGTGTCGGTGGTGTAGGTGAAGCCCTGCGTGCCGTCGGTGAAGTAGCTGTACAGCGCGGTGGCCTTGTCGAACGCGTTGTTCTGGTCGCGGGTGATCTCGCGGGCCAGGTTCGCCACCTCGGGGCTCACCCCGCGCGCGTCCAGGTACACGTCCTCGACGTCCGCCGCCCCGTTCGCCCGGCGCAGCGCGTCGCCCGAGGGCGTCTTGAGCACCGTCTGCACCTTGTACGCCCCGGCCTTGCGCTGCCGGACGCTGTAGACCATCCCGCGCACGGGGTCGTACCGCCAGTTGTCCTCGACGTCCTGGATCCGCCGGGGCCGCCCGTACACCGGCAGCCAGTTGTCCAGCCAGTTCACCGGCTCGATGGTCACCGTGGTGACTTCGCCGTCACCGGGGTCGCCCGGCTGCTGCGGCAGGTCGCCGTTCGCGGGCACGCCGGTGGACAGGTCGCCGCCCAGCCGCCACCCCTGGTCGGGCACGTACTCGCGCAACGTCATCGCCCGCAGGTACGCCGCCTCCGGCAACCCGCGCACCCGGAACATCTCCCGCGTCGCGCCCTGGTTGAGCATGCCGCGCAGCTCGGTCATCGGGTCGATGCCCAGGCCGTTGGCGCCGCCCCCGACCTCGTCGCCGCCGGGCAGCCGCCCGACCGTCCCGACCAGCGTGAAGCTCGCACCCGCCAGCATCGCGACCACCACGGCCGCACCCGCGACCGCCGTCGCCGCCGGACCCGAGCTCGACCCGCCGGCACCCGGCCGCCGACCGCGCCACGCGTCGTGCCGGTGCTGCCCGTCCACCGCCAGCAGCAGCGCGAACGCCCCGGCGCCGAACACGAACGTCCACACCGGCAGCATCTCGTCGGCCAGCGACGCCGGCACCGCGAACACGCACAGCAGCACCAGACCGGACGCGGCGGGTGCCGCCGCGCCCACGGCCAGCAGGTCCACCAGCACCGCGACCAGGCCGATGGCCAACATCACCAGGCACCGGATCGACTCGCTGTCGGGCACCGGCGGCACACCGGTCTGCACCTCGGTGAACGCGTCGCCGAGCACGGTCATCAGGTCGCCCAGCGACTCCGGGCCGGGCAGCACCACCAGGACGCCGCTGCGCGTGAAGATCGTCACCAGCAGCGACAGCAGCGCCAGCACCTGCACCAGCGCGATCAGCGGGTTGGGCAGCCGGGTCTGCCGCAGCAGCACCCCGACGCCGACCACGACGGTGATCGCCACAGCCAGGTTCACCAGCCACAACACGCCCGCGACGACGCTGGACAACGCGGTCGCGGCGCACAGCGTGGCCAGGCCCGCGACGACCGGCGTCGCGCTCACCACCCAGCCGCGGGTCGCGGTCCCGCCGCTCACCCGGCCACCACCCAGCCGCCGCGCCCGCCGGTCGCGCCGCTCACCTGGCTGCCGCGCGCGGAGGTCCGGCCGCTCACTCGGCCGCCACGCGCGGCGGTCCGGCCGCTCACCTGGCTGCCACGCCCGGCAGCCTGGCCGCTCACCCGGCCGCCACGCCCGGCGGTCTGGCCGCTGTGCACGGCGGGTGCGTCGTTCGCCTGACCGCCATCCAGCCGTCGTGCGGCCGTAGCGCTGGTCACCTGCTCATCCCCCAGTCGCCGCGGGTCACTCAACCCACCTCCGTGCGCACCACCGGGCCGCGGTTGCCCGCGCTGTGGCACAGTTCCTGCCAGACCTGGCCCATCGGCGTCGACGGCCGGGCGACGACCGCGCCCCAGCCGGCCGCCGTGAGCAGGCCGCGTGCTTCCTCCGGGCCGGGCGCGGGGTCTTCGCCGGCCGTTGCCCACGCCCCGACATCCATCACCACGGCCAGGCTCCGCATGCCGCGCGGTCGGTTGCGCACGAGTGCGTCGACCACTGCGGGCGTGCTGCCGCCGAGGATGGCGATGACCTCCTGGCCCGCGCCCGGGTCCAACCCGACGGCGGGCTCGCGGCGGTGCGAGGGCTGCAGGGCGGCCAGCGCGTCCAGGACCACGGCGTCGCTGTGCCCGCCGTCGCCCGACCCGCCCGCCAGCACCCGGCCGTCGTCGCCGACCAGCCGCACCTGGTGCCCGAACCGGTGCAGGTGCAGGCACACGGACGCCGCGAACGACACCGCCCACTCCAGCGACGAGTTCGGCCCGGTGCCGCGGTGCGCGGTCAGCCGGTGGTCCAGCAGCACCGTCGTGCCGCCGCGCCACGGTCGTTCCTCGACGCGGACCATCAGCTCGTCGCGCCGCGCGGTGGACCGCCAGTGGACCTTGCGCAGGTCGTCGCCGTGCCGGTACTGCCGCACCACGGCGTCGTCCTCGCCCTGCCCGGCGCGCAGCCGGATCGAGCCGTCGTCGCCCGCGCCCATGCCGGACCCGCTGGGCAGCCCGTTCAGGCCGACCACGCGCGGCACCACGACCAGCCTGGACCGGCCCGCCAGCTCGCGGTCGAACTCGGCCAGCCCGAACGGGTCGGTGATCCGCGCCATCAGCGGGCCTACCTGCTGGATGCCGCGCATCACCGGCTTGAGCGGGTAGCGCAGGGCGGTCACGGTGTTGCGGGGCAGCCGCTCGACGACGAACCGGGGCCGCGCGCCCAGCGCGTACGGCACGTTGTCCTCCAGCAGCAGGCCGCCGGTGGGCAGCCGCCCGGCCGAGCGCAGCTCGACCTTCACCTCGGTCGCCGCGCCCACCTGGACCCGGCTGGGGAACAGGAACCGGGACGCGTGCAGGCCCACCCGCGCCCGCTGCGCCAGCCACGCGGCCAGCACCGGCAGGGCCACCACGAACGCGGCGACCCGCAGCAGGTCCCGCTCGTTGAGCACGACCGCGCACAGGCCCGCCGCGAACCCGGCGGCGAGGAGGCAGCGGCCCCGGGTGGTCAGCCCGGACAGGGCTCCGCGCATGTCAGCGGTGGTGGCCGTCGCCGTGGCCCGGGACCGGGTGGCCGCCGGGGTGGCGCTGCACGTTCTGCAGGAACTGGCCGGACGGGTCCAGCGCCGCCTGCGGCACCGGCACCCGCTGCAGCAGGTTGCGCACCAGGTCCGCCGCCGACCTGCGCGCCGCCTGCGCCTCCGCGGTGAGCACCAGCCGGTGCGCCAGCACGGGCACGGCCACCGCGTGGATGTCGTCGGGCACCACGAAGTCGCGCCCGGCCAGCGCCGCCTGCGCCCGCGCCGCGCGGACCAGCTGCAACGTCGAGCGCGGGGAGGCGCCCAGTCTCAGCTCCGGCAGCCGCCGGGTGGCCGAGACGAGCTCCACCGCGTACCGCCGCACCTCGGGCGACAGGTGCACCCGGCGCACCGCGTGCACCAGCTTGAGCACGGTGTCCGCGTCCGAGACCGGGCGCAGGTCGGCCAGCGGGTCGTTGCCCGCGTGCTCGTCCACCATCGCCAGCTCGGCCTGCGGGTCCGGGTAGCCGATCGACACGCGCGCGGTGAACCGGTCGCGCTGCGCCTCGGGCAGGGCGTAGGTGCCCTCCATCTCGATCGGGTTCTGCGTGGCGATCACCATGAACGGCGAGCTGAGCGGGTAGGTGTTCCCGTCCACCGTCACCTGGTGCTCTTCCATGCACTCCAGCAGCGCCGACTGGGTCTTCGGCGAGGCCCGGTTGATCTCGTCGCCGACCACGATGTTGGCGAACACCGGGCCGGGCCGGAACACGAAGTCGTTGTCCTGCCGGTTGTAGATCGACACACCGGTGATGTCGCTGGGCAGCAGGTCCGGGGTGAACTGGATGCGGCTCACCGAACAGTCGATGGACCGCGCCAGGGCCTTGGCCAGCGACGTCTTGCCGACGCCGGGCACGTCCTCCACCAGCAGGTGTCCCTCGGCGAGCAGCGTCACGATGGCGATCCGGACCACGTCCGGCTTGCCCACGATGACCTTCTCGACGTTCGCCGCGATGCGCCCCACCACGGCGTGCAGTTCGGCGAGCACCTCGTCGGGCCGGCTGTGCACGGGGGCCGTGTTGTTCACGTGATTGAGCCCACCGCCCCCGAAGGAGTGTTCGGGCAGCGCGGCTGGCTGGGTACTCGGAGTCACTCGACCTCCCGAAGACCACCGCGACCGGTTCGCGGAGGCGGTGAGCGTTTCACGCAGTGTGTCAAACCGGGGCGAAGCGCCCCACACCGATTGAACATTCTCGTGGCGCTGGTTTCCACGGCCGGCTCCACCCACCGGTTCACCCGGTTCCACCACGATTCCCCACCACCCGTCGGGCTGAACCCGATTTGCCCGATTTCGTTGGCCCGTTCGGGTGGGATTTGAAGTCGATCACGGCCCTCGCGGGCGTGCGGGCGCTGCGCTTCCCCCACCGCCCCCCACGCTCGTCATCTCCGCTCTACCTGCGTAAACGTTCCCCATCCGGGTGGCTGACCACCCGTTTCAGCGTTGACTGTGGTGAAAAGTGGGGTACTGTGGCGGCCGGTGGGGCAGACGGGGGCCCCACTGCCGGTCCGCAGTCCGGCGGCGGGAGGTGGGTTGCCGTGTTCCTGGGCACGCACCACCCGAGGCTGGACGACAAGGGCCGGCTGACGCTGCCTGCGAAGTTCCGGGACGCGCTAGCGGGGGGTCTCATGGTCACCAAGGGCCAGGACCACTGCCTCTACGTGTTCCCTCGGGCCGAGTTCGAGCAGATGGCGCGCAAGGTCGCGGAGGCGCCGTTCACCAACGAGGCGGTCCGCGCCTACCAGCGCTACCTGTTCGCCGGGACCGACGAGCAGCGGCCGGACGGCCAGGGCCGGGTGTCCATCGCACCGGAACTGCGCCGGTACGCGGGGTTGACCAAGGAGTGCGTGGTCATCGGCGCGGTCAACCGGCTGGAGATCTGGGACGCGCAGGCGTGGCAGCGCTACATGGACGAGCACGAGGACAGCTACGCCGAGGCTCGCGAGGAGGTGCTGCCGGGCGTCTTCTGACGGGCTCGGAGATGAAGCTCGCGAAGAGCTTCTGAGGGCGTGAACGCTTGAGGTTTCGGGTGCCGTGAGGCCTCGGTCCGCTCGGCTTTCGGCCCTGGCGCACCTTCCCCGGCGCCAGGTCCGACGGGCGGGCGGGGACCTGACGACACCCGAATTTCTTTGTCGGTGACTCTTTTCGGTAGGGGGGACGTGGGAGGGGACATGGGCGAGCGGGCGCGGCACGTGCCGGTGCTGCTCGACCGCGTCCTCGCTCTGCTGGCCCCCGCGCTGGCCGACCGGGACGCGGTGTTCGTGGACTGCACGCTCGGCCTGGGCGGGCACTCCGAGGCCGTGCTGCGGGCGCACCCGCGGGTGCGCCTGATCGGCCTCGACCGCGACCCGCAGGCGATCGAGCTCGCGCGCCGGCGCCTGGAGCCCTTCGCCGACCGGACGACGTTCGTGCAGACCACCTACGACCACATCGCCGAGGCGGTGGACGGCCCGGTGGACGGCATCCTGATGGACCTGGGCGTCTCGTCGTTGCAGCTGGACGCCGAGGAGCGCGGCTTCGCCTACTCCCGGGACGCACCCCTGGACATGCGGATGAGCGCCGGGACCGGCATGACCGCCGCCGACGTGCTCAACGAGTACTCGGTGGACGACCTGACCCGCATCCTGCGCGACTACGGCGAGGAGCGCTTCGCCCGCAAGATCGCCCAGGCGGTCGTGCGGGAACGGGCGCGCGAGCCGTTCACCAACTCCGGGCGGCTGGTCGAGCTGCTCTACGACGTGGTGCCCGCGGCGACCCGGCGCACCGGCGGCCACCCGGCGAAGCGGACGTTCCAGGCGCTGCGGATCGAGGTCAACGGCGAGCTGGAGTCGCTGCGCCAGGCCCTGCCCGCGGCGCTGTCGGTGCTCGCGGTGGGCGGTCGGATCGTCGTGGAGTCCTACCAGTCGCTGGAGGACCGCATGGTCAAGCGGGCCTTCGCCGAGCTGGCGGTGTCCACGACGCCGCCGGGCCTGCCGGTGGAGCTGCCCGGCCACGGCCCGCAGCTGAAGCTGGTGACCCGCGGCGCCGAGGTCGCGAACGAGCAGGAGATCGAGGACAACCCCAGGGCCGCGCCGGTGAGACTCCGGGCGGCGGAACGGATCCGGGAGGCGACATGACCGCACCAGCCCGGGCGAACGGCGTGCCGTCCACCCCCGGCACCCCCCGCGAGCGGGCCCTGCGCTCGGTGCCCGGCCGGTCCCGGTCGGCGGCGGCCGAGCGGGCCTACGCGCGCCGCGAGCAGCGGACCCGGTCGTCCCGCGGCACCGCCGTGACCCGGCAGCCGGTCGCCGCGCCCAAGGCCCCGTTCGTGGTGATGGTGATGGTCGTGCTCGGGGTGGGGATCGCCGCGATCATGTGGCTGTCCACCCAGGCGACGGCGGACTCGTACCGGCTCCAGGACGCGCGTGCGGAGGAGAAGCGCCTGGCGCGGCAGGTGGAGCAGCTGCGGCAGGAGGTGGCGCTCGCCGAGTCGCCGCGCCAGCTCGCGGAGGCCGCCGCGCGGTTGGGGCTGGTGCCCGTGGAGGACCCGGCTCGGCTGCGGCAGCTGCCGGACGGGACGGTCGAGGTCTACGGCAAGCCGTCCGAGGCCAAGGCCCCGACCCCGCCCCCGACCTCCACGCCGCCGACCTCCACGCCCCCGGCCCAGCCGGACCCGAACGCGCAGCAACCCCCGGCCGACCCCAACGCCCAGCAGCCGCCCGCGCAGACCGACCCCAACGCGCAGCAGCCGCCGCCGGCGCAGACCGACCCGAACGCCCAACAACCGCCCACGCAGCAGGTGCCCGGAGGTCAGTGATGCCAGGGCGGCCCACCAGGGGTAGGCCCACCAGGCGGCCGTTGTCGGTCCGCGCGCCCAAGCGGCGCCGGGGCGGCAACACCCGGGTCCGCATCGCCGTCGGCCGGCTGCTGCTGGTCGGCGCGCTCGTGCTGGCCGGGCTCAAGCTCGTGCAAGTGCAGGGCTTTCAGGCCGAGGCGCTGTCGCAGGAGGCGCAGAAGCAGCGCGCCACCAAGATCGACGTGCCCGCGGCCCGCGGCGCCATCACCGACCGCAACGGCAACCAGCTCGCGTTCAGCATCGAGGCCCGCCAGCTCTACGCCGTGCCGCAGCTGATCCGCGAGAAGTGGGCCAAGGCGCAGGAGGCCGACCCGAAGATCGGCTCCTACGAGGACTGGGCGCGCGGGGTCGCGAAGTTCATCCAGGACACGCTGGGCACCGAGGTCAACGGCCAGAAGACCGACGAGCAGACGATCTACGCGTTGCTCACCAAGGACACCACCTACGTCGAGCTGGCCGACAACGTCGACCCCGGCAAGGCCGCGGTGATCCGGGAGAAGTACGCCGACATCGGCTCGGAGTACCGCGCGGTGCGGGTGTACCCCAACGGCGAACTGGCGTCGAACATCATCGGCGCGGCGAACTGGCGCGAGGACCAGGACCCACCCGCGACGCACGGCGTCCTGGGCCTGGAGAACTCCCAGGACAACCTGCTCGCCGGCCGCAACGGCCAGCGGATCGTCGACACCATGCAGGGCAACGACGAGGTCGTCATCCCCGGCCCGGAACGCGCCCGCGAACTGGCCGCCGCCGTCCCCGGACGCAGCCTGGAACTGACCCTCGACGTCGACACGCAGTACGCGTTGCAGCGCATGGTCACGGACTACACGGCGAAGTCCGGCGCGAAGACCGGCTCGGCCGTGGTGCTCGACTCGCGCACCGGCGAGATCCTGGCGATGGCCAACGACAAGACCTTCGACCCCAACGACTTCGGCAAGGCCACCGAGGACCAGCTGCGCAACGCGGCCGTGTCGTCGGTGTTCGAACCGGGCTCGGTGAACAAGGTCGTCACGGCGGCCACCGCCATCGAGGACGGCATCTACCAGCCGGACAGCGTGCTGACGGTGGACTACTCGATCAAGATCGCCGACCGGATCATCAAGGACCACTGGAGCCACCCGACCATCGACATGACGTTCACGGGCGTCTTCGCGAAGTCCTCCAACGTCGGCACCCTCATGGCGGCCCAGAAGATCGGCGAGGACCGCTACGCCGACATGCTGCGGAAGTTCGGGCTGGGCAAGCGCACCCAGTCGGGTCTGCCCGGCGAGGAGTCGGGTTCCGTGCCGCCGCGCAACCAGTGGTCGGGGTCCACGTTCGGCAACCTGCCCATCGGCCAGGGCCTGAACATGACCCTGCTCCAGATGACCGGCATGTACCAGGCCATCGCCAACGACGGCGTCCGCATCCCGCCGCGCATCATCCGCGCGGAGGTCGACCAGTCCGGCGCCCGGAAGGAACTGGACCGTCCCGAACAGGTGCGGGTGGTGTCGCCGCAGACGGCGAAGACCGTGCGGGACATGTTCCGAGCCGTGATGCAGACCGAACCGGGCCAAACGGGCACCGGCGGACCGGCCGCTCTCGCGGGCTACCAGGTGTCGGGGAAGACCGGAACGGCTCAGCAGGTGGACCCGAAGTGCGGGTGCTACAGCTCGAGCTCGTACTGGATCACGTTCGCGGGCATCTTCCCGGCGGACAACCCGCGGTACGTGGTGGGGATCATGCTGGACGCGCCGACCGGGGGCGGGCAGTACAGCGGGACGGCGGCACCGTTGTTCCACGACATCGCCTCTTACCTGGCACAGCGTTATCAGGTGCCGATGTCGGCGGAACAAACCCCGGTCATGCAACTGATCCTGTGACACACGGACCCCGCTGTCACGCCCGCAGGGCGCCGCTTTTCGAAGGGCTGCCGCGGCAGACCTCTCTCTGGGCTTTTCCGTCATCCCCGTATGGCCTGCCCGAAGGGCTACCACATTTTCCAGGGGTTGCGGCCGAAATTTTTGTGAGGGACGAGCAAAAATTTTAGCGGCAACCCCTGGAAAATGTGGTAGGTTCCACCAGGCCGTACGGGGATGACGGAAAAGCCCCCGCCCTTTCTTTTTCGTCCATCCTTGGCGGCCTGCCCGCCGGCGAGGCTCTTTCAATCTTTGAGCTGGAACGCTTCGCTCTCAAGCCACGCTTCGCGGGTCCTACCAGGGCGCGCTCCGCTCTCCGCAAGCTCGAACGCGCTTCGCGCTCTTGAAAGATCAAAAGCAGACGCTCGCCGCTGGGCAGGCCCCCGGGGGTGGAAGGGCGTCGGTTTCTTTCCCCGTACGGCCTGCCGGAGGCAACCACACTTGGCCCGTTTGAGCAACCGGAAAAGCTGGTTGCTCAAACGGACCAAGTGTGGTTGGGCTGCGCCCAGGCCGTACGGGGAAAGAAACCGAGGCCCTTCCTGTGGGCTGTGCAGCTCGGGCTCGCGCCTGCGGCGCGGAAAGCGTGCCTGCGGCGGGAAAGCGCGCCTTTGGCGGGAAAGCGCGCCTTCGGCGGGAAAGCGCTCCGCCCTTCGGGCGTGGAAGCGGCGCGGCCGGTGGGTGGTGGGTCAAGCGGGCTTGCGGGTGGTGGTTGGTACCGGCGGGCTCTCGTTGTGGGCGGGGTGGTGGTGCACTGCCGGTGGGTGGGTTTCGGCTGGCGGAAGTTGGGTGGTCAGGGTGGGTTTTCGGGCTGGTGTGCAAAGGGTTTTCGGTGTCCGGAGTGGACGTGGTGGGTGGACACGCTCCGTGCGCCGGTAGCCTTCCGCGCGTGCCTGCCAAGCTTGAGGGCAAGGTCGCGACCGCCCCGCCTCGCCCTTCCCGCGTCCAGCCCGTCGCCGTGTCCGAGCTCGCCTCGACCGTGGACGCGCACCTGACCGCGCCCGATCGTGCGCACACGCCTGTTTCCGGTGTGACCTTGCGCGCCCAGCACGTGAAGGCCGGTGATCTGTTCGCCGCGTTGCCCGGGGCTCGTGCGCATGGCGCGGACTTCGTCGACCAGGCCGTTGCCCTGGGGGCGGTGGCGGTGTTGACCGATGAGGTCGGGGCCGCCAAGGTGCGGGCTGCTGTGCCCGTTCTGGTGCACCCGGAACCGCGTGAGGTGCTCGGGGCGCTGGCTGCCCGGGTTTACGGCGAACCCGCCACGAAGGTCGCGGTCTGGGGGGTCACCGGGACGTCCGGCAAGACGACCACCAGCTACATGGTGGAGTCGGCGTTGCGCGCGGCCGGGCGGACGACCGGGTTGATCGGGACGGTCGAGACGCGGATCGCGGGGGAGCGGCTGGACAGCGCGCTCACCACGCCCGAAGCGCCCGATCTGCACGCGCTGCTCGCCGTCATGGCCGAGCGCGGGGTGACGGACGTGGTCATGGAGGTGTCCAGCCACGCCCTGCGGCTGGGGCGGGTCGGTGGGGTCGGGTTCGCGGTGGCCGGGTTCACCAACCTCTCGCAGGACCACCTGGACTTCCACCCGTCCATGGAGGACTACTTCCAGACCAAGGCCCTGCTGTTCGACGGCCGCGCCCGGCAGGAAGTCGTGTGCGTGGACGGCGAGTGGGGGCGGCGGCTGGTCAAGCCGGAGACCGTCACGGTGTCCACCACCGGGGAAGCGGACTGGACGGCTTCGGACATCACGGTGTCCGCGACTGGCGAGCAGCGGTTCGTCGTGCACGGGCCGGTGAGCTTTGACGTCGAGTTGCGGTTGCCCGGCGAGTTCAACGTGGCCAACGCGCTGCTGGCGACCGCCATGCTGCACGCGCGGGGCGTCGACGCCGAGTCGATCCGGCGTGGCCTTGCGGACGTGCAGGTGCCCGGTCGGATGCAGCGCGTGGACGAGGGGCAGGACTTCACCGCCGTCGTCGACTACTCCCACAAGCCGCAGGCCGTGGCGTTGGCGTTGGACGCCGTGCGAGCTCGGGCGACCGGTCGGATCATCACGGTGCTGGGGTGTGGTGGCGACCGGGACACGGCCAAGCGGCCGCTGATGGGCGAAGAGGCGGCCCGGCGCAGTGACGTCCTGATCGTCACCGACGACAACCCGCGCAGCGAGGACCCGGCCGCGATCCGGGCCGCGATGCTGGCGGGCGCGCTGAACGTGCCCGACGGGGACCGGGGCGAAGTCCTGGAGATCGGGGACCGGCGTGCGGCCATCGAGCACGCCGTGGGCCTCGCCCGGCCCGGTGACGTCGTCGTCGTCGCGGGCAAGGGCCACGAGACCGGGCAAGAGGTGGCGGGCGTCGTGCACCCGTTCTCCGACGCCGACACCCTCGCGCACGCGATCAGAGAGGTCCGCCGGTGATCCCGCTCAGCCTGGCCGAGATCGCCGACGCCGTCGGCGGCACCCTCCACGGCACGGACGGCACGCCGGTGGTCACCGGCTCCGTCGAGTTCGACACCCGCAAGGTCACGGCGGGCGGGCTGTTCCTGGCCCTGCCCGGTGCCCGGGTCGACGGCCACGACTTCGCCGCGCAGGCCGTCGAGGCCGGTGCGGTGGGTGTGCTGGCGGGTCGTCCGGTGGACGGTGTGCCGACCGTTGTTGCACCGGCCGTCGAGAAGGAGCACGGCAACGCCTACGTCCTGTCGGGGGACACGGACGGCGCGGGTGCGGCGGTGTTGGCGGCGTTGGCGAAGCTCGCCCGGCACGTCGTGGACCGGCTCCCCGACCTGACCGTGATCGGGGTCACCGGCTCGTCGGGCAAGACCTCGACCAAGGACCTCATCGCCCAGGTGCTCGCTCCCCTGGGACCGACCATCGCGCCGCCCGGGTCGTTCAACAACGAGCTGGGCCACCCGTGGACGGTGCTGCGCGCCGACGAGTCGACTCGGTTCCTGGTGCTGGAGCTGTCCGCGCGCGGCCGTGGCCACATCGCCGCGCTGTGCACGGTGGCGCCACCCAAGGTCGGTGCGGTGCTCAACGTCGGCAGCGCGCACCTCGGCGAGTTCGGGTCCCGCGAGGGCATCGCGCAGGCCAAGGGCGAGCTGGTGGAGGCCCTGCCCGGCAACGGGATCGCGGTGCTCAACGCCGACGACCCGTTGGTGGCGGGCATGGCCGCGCGGACCAGGGCCGAGGTCGTCCTGGTCGGCGAGCACCCGGATGCCCACGTGCGGGCGGTCGACATCGAGTTGGACGCCACGGCCCGCGCCGCGTTCACGCTGGTCACGCGCAGCCATCGGGTCCCCGTGCGGTTGGCCGTGCACGGGCCGCACCAGGTCGGCAACGCGTTGACCGCCGCCGCGATCGCCCTGCGCCTGGGGGCGACCCCGCAGCAGGTCGCGGACGCGTTGTCGCAAGCCGAACGGGTTTCCGCGCATCGCATGGCGGTGGTCGAACGTCCTGACGGTGTGACGATCGTCAACGACGCCTACAACGCCAACCCCGAGTCGGTCCGCGCGGCGCTCAAGTCGCTCGCCACCATCTCGCGGGCCACCACCCCCGCCCGACGCAGCTGGGCCGTCCTCGGTCCGATGGCCGAGCTGGGCGACGACCACGTCCGCGCGCACGACGAGATCGGCAGGCTCGCCGTGCGCCTGGACATCAACAAGCTGGTCGTCGTCGGGGACCAAGCCCGCCCGATGCACCAAGGTGCGCACCTGGAAGGATCATGGGGCGAAGAAGCGGTATTGGTGCCGGATGTGGCGGCGGCCGTGGAGCTGCTGCGCGACCAGGTGCGGCCGGGTGACGTCGTGCTGGTGAAGGCATCCAACTCATACGGCCTGTGGCGGGTTGCCGAGGCCCTCCTGGAGGCGGTCAGCAAGTGAAGAGCATCCTCATCGCGGCGGCCATCGCGCTGATCGCGTCGATCATGCTGACGCCGTACCTGATCAAGATCTTCTCGCGGCAGGGCTTCGGCCAGGAGATCCGCGAGGAAGGCCCGCAGTCCCACAAGACCAAGCGCGGCACGCCCACCATGGGCGGTGTGGCCATCCTGGTCGCGATGTGGGCGGGCTACCTCGGCGCGCACCTGGTCAACTCGATGTCCGACGCGGCGAAGGAGCAGACGCCCAGCGCGTCCGGCCTGCTGGTGCTCATGCTGACCACGTCGCTGGGCATCGTCGGCTTCCTCGACGACTTCATCAAGATCCGCAAGCAGCGCAACCTGGGCCTGAACAAGACCGCCAAGCTGGTCGGCCAGTTCGTCGCCACCATCATCTTCGCCATCCTGGTGATGCAGTTCCCGAACCGGCAGGGCCTGACCCCGGCGTCGGTGAACCTGTCGTTCGTGCGGGACATCGCGGTGGTGTCGTTCGGCGTCGTCGGGTTCGTGGTGTTCTGCTACGCGGCGATCTCCGCGTGGTCCAACGCGGTCAACCTCACCGACGGCCTCGACGGCCTCGCGGGCGGCACGTCCGCGATGGTGCTCGGCACGTACGTGGTGATCAGCTTCTGGCAGTTCCGATACAACTGCTCCAACCTGCTGGTGGCGGGCTGCTACGAGGTGCGTGACCCGCTGGACCTGGCGCTGGTGGCCGCCGCCGCGATGGCGGGCTGCATCGGCTTCCTGTGGTGGAACGCCGCGCCGGCCAAGATCTTCATGGGTGACACCGGGTCGCTGGCGCTGGGTGGTCTGGTCGCGGGGCTGTCCATCGCGACCCGCACCGAGCTGCTGATGGTCGTGATCGGCGGCATCTTCGTGGTCGAGGCGCTGTCGGTGGTGTTGCAGGTGGCGGTGTTCCGGACGTCCCGGCGGCGGTTGTTCCGCATGGCCCCGTTCCACCACCACTTCGAACTCGCCGGGTGGGCGGAAACCACGGTCATCATCCGGTTCTGGCTGATGGCGGGCATGTGCTGCATGTTGGGCCTGGGCCTGTTCTACAGCGAGTGGCTCACCGCGGCGGGGAGCTGACGTGGGGTTCCTGGCCGGTCGCGACGTCCTGGTCGCCGGCGCGGGCGTGACCGGCCGGTCCGCCGCCGAGGCCCTGCTGGCGGCGGGTGCCTCGGTGACCGTGACCGATGGTTCGCCTGACCGGCTGGACGCCCTGGAGCCGTTGCTGCCCGGGGTGGCGCTGGTGCCGGGGCTGGTCGCGCCGCCGTCGTCCGCGGAACTGGTCGTGACCTCGCCGGGGTGGCGTCCGGACAGCCCGCTGCTGCTGGCGGCGCGCGCGGCGGGCGTCGAGGTGATCGGCGAGGTCGAGCTGGCGTGGCGGATGGGCCTGGAACTGGCCGACCCGCCCGCGTGGCTCGCGGTGACCGGCACCAACGGCAAGACCACCACGGTCGGGATGCTGGAGTCGATCCTGCGGGCGGCCGGCATCGACGCCGTGGCGTGCGGGAACGTCGGGCTGCCGGTGGTGGACGCGTTGCTGGCCGGGCACCGGGTGCTGGCGGTGGAGCTGTCGAGCTTCCAGCTGCACTGGTCGCCGTCCGTGCGGCCGGCGGCGGGGGTGCTGCTGAACCTGGCCGAGGACCACCTGGACTGGCACGGGTCGTTCGAGGCGTACGCGCGGGCCAAGGCGCAGGTGCTGACCGGCGAGGTGGCCGTGGCGGGGGTGGACGACCCGTACGTGTCGCGCTTGCTGTCGGAGGCTCCCGCGCCGGCGCATGTCGGTTTCACGTTGGGTGAGCCCCAGGAGGGGCAGCTCGGCGTGTTGGACGGCAACCTGGTGGACCGGGCGTTCGGGCCGGACACCGTGCTGGCGGCGGTGTCCGAGGTGCACCCGGCGGGTCCGCCCGGGTTGGCGGACGCGTTGGCCGCCGCCGCCCTGGCGCGGGCGCACGGTGTGTCGGCGGAGGCCGTGCGGCAGGGGTTGCGTGATTTTCGGCCGGGCGCGCACCGGGCGGAGGTCGTGGCGGTGTGCGAGGAGATCACGTACGTCAACGACTCGAAGGCCACCAACCCGCACGCGGCCTCGGCGTCGCTGCGGTCGTACGACAGCGTCGTGTGGGTGGCCGGTGGGTTGTTGAAGGGCGCGTCGGTGGACGACCTGGTGCGGGGAGAGTCGCACCGGCTGCGCGGGGCCGTGCTGATCGGGGCGGACCGTGAGGTGATCGCGGCGGCGTTGGCCAAGTACGCGCCGTCCGTGCCGGTGGCGGTGTTGGAGGACGCGACCATGCGGGACGCCGTGCGGGCGGCGCGGTCGATGGCGCAGCCCGGTGACGCGGTGGTGCTCGCGCCGGCGGCGGCGTCGATGGACATGTTCACCGACTACGCCCACCGGGGGCAGGCGTTCGCGGAGGCCGTGCGGGAGCTCACCGGTCACGTCTGATCCGCGTTGGGTGTGGGCGACACGCGGCGGATTTTCACCTTTCCCCGTGCGGGGCGGGAGACGATGCACGCATGACAGCGGTGGACAGAGCGGTGGAGCGGGGCGGGCGGCCCAAGCGGACGGTGAAGGTGGTTGCCGTTCGCAGTGCGCTCACCGCGTGGTTGGGCCGGCCGCTCGCGGACTTCCACCTGCTGCTCGCGATCTTCGGCCTGCTGACCGTGCTGGGCCTGGTGATGGTGCTGTCCGCCTCGGCGCCCGGCGAGGTCGCGGACGGGGCCTCGGCCTACAGCGTCTTCCAGAAGCAGTTGCTGTACGTGGCGGTCGGGGCGATCTTGTTCCTGGTCGTGCTGCGCGTCCCGCTGCGCACGATCCGGCAGAGCAGCATGATGGCGATGCTGGCGTGCGTGGTCATGCTGGGCCTGGTCCTCACTCCACTCGGGACGGTCGCGGGTGGCGCGCAGTCCTGGTTCACCGTGGGACCCGTGTCGTTCCAGCCGATCGAGGCCGCGAAGCTCGCGATGGCGTTGTGGGGCGCCCACGTCCTGGTCACCAAGCGGGCGCTGCTGGACCAGTACCGGCACCTGCTGGTGCCCGTGGTTCCCGTCGCCCTGCTGGTGTTCGCGCTGGTGATGCTCCAGCCCGACCTCGGCGGCACGATCACGCTCGGCGTGGTCCTGATCAGCCTGATGTGGTTCGTGGGCGCGCCGATGCGGTTGTTCGGCGTGATGGCGATCGGCGCCGCGGCGAGTGCGGCGGTGTTGGCGGTCGGCGCGACCTACCGGCTCGAGCGGGTGCTCACCTACCTGGACCCGGACAAGGACCCGACGGGCGCCGGACTCCAGGCCCGGCAGGCGATGTTCGCCTTGGCGGAGGGCGGGTTCTTCGGCAAGGGCCTGACCAACGGCAGTTCCAAGTGGCGCTATTTGCCGAACGTGCACAGCGATTTCATCTTCGCGGTGATCGGCGAGGAGCTCGGTTTCATCGGCTGCCTGCTGGTGCTGGGCCTGTTCGCGCTGCTGGCCGTGGTGGGCCTGCGGATCGCCGCGCGCAACACCGACCCGTGGATCCGGCTGGTGTCGGCGACGCTGACCGTGTGGCTGGTGGCGCAGGCCGCGATCAACATCGGGTACGTGGTGCGGTTGCTGCCGGTCACCGGCATCACGCTGCCGATGATCTCCTCGGGTGGCACGTCGATCGTCACCACGATGGTCGTGTTCGGCATCCTGGCCAACTGCGCCCGGCACGAGCCGGAAGCCGTGTCCGCGCTGCGGTCGCTGGGTCCCGGCCGGGTCGGCGGCGTGCTGAAGCTGCCCGCGCCCGAGGCCTACAAGCCGCCGCCCAAGCGCCGGCCCGTCCGACCGTCCCCGCCGCCGCGCAGCCGCAAGGCCGCGCCGCCGCCGGTGGACGAACGGAGGATGGCCGGCCGTCACGCTCCGCCGTCGGAGTACCGTCGGCGCGACTCGCGCCGGGCGACCCAGGACCGGTCCCGGCGCCGCGACGGGCGTTAGCCCGACCCACGACACAAGGAGGAAGTGCGTGACCGGGGTTCCCCAGCAGGCCGGACCGTGCGTGGTGGTCGCCGGAGGCGGCACCGCCGGGCACATCGAGCCCGCCCTGGCCCTGGCCGACGCGGTCAAGCGGCTGCGGCCCGACGCGCGCGTGGTCGCGCTGGGCACCGAGCGCGGGCTGGAGAACAAGCTCGTGCCCGCCCGCGGCTACCCGCTTGAGCTGATCCCGCCGGTGCCGATGCCGCGCAAGCCGTCGCCCGACCTGCTGAAGCTGCCGCTGCGGGTGCGCGAGTCCGTCAAGCGCACCCGGGAGGTGCTGGAACGCCACCACGCCGACGTCGTGGTCGGGTTCGGCGGGTACGTCTCGCTGCCCGCCTACCTCGCCGCGCGCGGCCGGGTGCCGATCGTGGTGCACGAGGCCAACGCCAAGGCGGGCCTGGCGAACAAGGTCGGCGCGAAGTTCGCCGAGCGCGTGGCCGCCGCCGTGCCGGACTCGGGCCTGACCGACGCCGAGATCATCGGCATCCCGCTGCGGCACTCGATCACCTCGCTGGACCGGGCCGCCCTGCGCGCCCAAGCCCGCGCCCACTTCGGCCTCGACCCCAACGCCCCGACGCTGCTGGTGTTCGGCGGCTCGCAGGGCGCGCGGTCGATCAACAACGCGGTGTCCGGCGCGGCGCAGGCGTTCGCGCGGGCCGGGATCGGCGTGCTGCACGCCCACGGGCCGAAGAACACCTTGGCGGTGCAGGCGGTGCCGGGTGCGCCCGCGTACGTGCCGGTGCCGTACCTGGAGCGCATGGACCTCGCCTACGCCGCCGCCGACGCGGTGCTGTGCCGGGCGGGCGCCATGACCGTCGCCGAGGTGTCCGCCGTGGGCCTGCCCGCGGTGTTCGTGCCGCTGCCCATCGGCAACGGCGAGCAGGCCCTCAACGCCGGGCCCGTGGTGACCGCCGGCGGCGGCATCCTCGTCCCGGACGAGCAGCTGACCCCGGACTGGGTCGCCCAGCACGTCGTGCCGCTGGTCGCCGATCGGGGCAGGCTGGCGGCGATGACCACCGCCACGCTGAGCACCGGCCACCGCGAGGCCGACGAGGTGCTCGCCCGGATCGTCCTGGATGTGATCAAGAAGTGAGCGTTCTGGAGAGGGTTCACCTCGTCGGGATCGGCGGGGCGGGCATGAGCGGGATCGCCCGCATCCTGCTGGCGCGCGGCGCGCACGTGTCCGGCTCGGACGCCAAGGACTCGCGCACCGTGCTGGCGTTGCGCGCGCAGGGCGCGAAGGTCGCCGTGGGTCACGCCGCCGAGAACCTCGACCTGCTCGACGACGGCCCCACGGCGGTCGTGGTGTCCACGGCGATCCGCGAGGACAACCCGGAGCTGGCCACGGCCCGCGAGCGCGGGGTGGTCGTGCTGCGCCGCGCCGAGGCCCTGGCCGCGCTCATGCTGGACCACCGGGTGGCCTGCGTGGCGGGGACGCACGGCAAGACGTCCACCACGTCGATGCTGACCGTGGCGTTGCAGCACTGCCGCATGGACCCGTCCTTCGCCATCGGCGGCGACCTCAACGAGTCCGGCGCGAACGCCCACCAGGGCACCGGCGGGATCTTCGTGGCCGAGGCCGACGAGAGCGACGGGTCGTTCCTGTTCTTCGCCCCCTCGGTCGCGGTGGTGACCAACGTCGAGGCCGACCACCTCGACCACCACGGCACCGTCGAGGCCTACACCGCGGTGTTCGACTCGTTCCTGGAGCGCATCGAGCCCGGCGGCGTGCTCATCGCCTGCGTGGACGACCCGGGCGCGAAGGCGCTGGCCGAACGCGCGAAGGGCCTCGGCCTGCGGGTCCGCCCCTACGGCCGCACGGCGACCGGCGCGGGTGCGGCAACCCTGGTGGACTACCGGCCCGAGGACGGCGGCGGCATCGCGGTGCTCGACCTCGACGGCGAGAAGCTGGACGTGCGGGTGTCCGTGCCGGGCGAGCACATGGCGGGCAACGCCGTCGCCGCCCTGCTGGCCGCGCTGGAGCTGGGTGCCGACCGGGACTGCGTGCTGGAGGGCTTGGGCGCGTTCGGCGGGGTGCGGCGGCGGTTCGAGTTCAAGGGCCGCGCCGGCGGCGTCCGGGTCTACGACGACTACGCCCACCACCCCACCGAGGTCGCCGCGCAGCTCACCGCCGCCCGGCCGGTCGCGGGGGAGGGCAAGCTGGTCGTGGTGTTCCAGCCGCACCTGTACTCGCGGACCCGGCTGTTCGCCGCCGAGTTCGGCACCGCGCTGGGCCTGGCCGACGAGGTCGTGGTGCTCGACGTGTACGGGGCGCGGGAGGACCCGGAGCCCGGCGTGACCGGCGCGATGGTCGCCTCCGCCGTGCCGCCGGACACCGCGCAGGTGCACTACGAGCCGTCGTTCGACCGGGTGCCCGCGCTGGTGGCGGGCCTGGTCGGCGAGGGCGACGTGGTGGTGACCATGGGCGCGGGCGACGTGACCATGCTCGGGCCGGAGATCGTCGGGGAGCTGGACCGGGCATGACGACCCAGGCGGCGCGCCGCCGCACCGCCACCGCGTCGCGGCGGCGCCCGTCGCGGCGCGGAGGACCCTCCCGGCGCGTGGTGCTGCGCCGCCGGGCCGTCGCGCTGCTGTCCCTGGTGACCGTGACCGGCCTGGTGGTGGCGGTGTGGTTCACGCCGCTGCTGGGCGTGCGGGAGGTGGACGTGGCGGGCACCGTCGAGCTGACCGCCGACCAGGTCCGCCAGGCCGCCGCGATCGAGTCGGGCACGCCGCTGGTCCGGCTCGACGTGGACGCCGTCGCCGCGCGGGTGCGCGAGCTGCCCCGGGTGGCCGGGGTGCGGGTGGACCGCTCCCTGCCCGGCACGGTGCTGCTGACCATCGAGGAGCGCACGCCCGTCGCCGTGATCAACGCCGGCGACGGCGCGCACATGGTCGACGCCACCGGGCGGGACTACGCGACCGTGTCCCAGCCGCCGGCGGGCCTGCCGGAGCTGAAGGTGCAGGCCCGCGGCCTGCCCGCCGCCGTCGCGGTGCTCGTGGCGCTGCCGGAGCAGCTGCGGCGCGAGGTCCTGGCCGTGTCGGCGACGACCCCGGCGGACGTCAAGCTGACCCTGACCGCGGGCCGCGAGGTGCGGTGGGGCTCGCCCGACGACACCCCGCGCAAGGCGGCCGTGCTCGACGTCCTGATGACCCGGGACGGTTCGGTGTTCGACGTGTCCAGCCCGGAGCTGCCGACCGTGTCGTGATCTTCACCACGGCCGGCCGGCGAAAGTCGATCGTCGTCCGGGTGTCCTGCGGCGATACTGCGCGGCATGACCCAGACGAAGATCGTGACCAAGCCCGAAGAGCGGGTCGAGGTCGACTACACCGGCGACGAGCGCACCCTGCTCACCGGGTTCCTGGACTTCCTGCGCGGGACCATCCAGCTGAAGTGCGCCGGACTGTCCGAAGAGGACGCCCGCCGGTCCACCCTGCCGTCCCCGCTGAACACGGCGGCGGGCATCGTCAAGCACCTGCGCTGGGTGGAGCACTACTGGTTCGAGGTCGCCCTGCTCGGACGGCCCAACGCCGCCCCCTACACGAGGGAGGACCCGGACGCCGATTGGCGGATCGAGCCGGGGGAGACGATCTCGGGATTGCTGGCCGACTACGCTGAGCAGTGCAAGGTGAGCCGCGACGTCGTCGCGGGGCTCGACCTCGACCACGAGGTGGAGTTCCGGGGGGACAAGAGGCTTTCCGCGCGCTGGGTGCTGATCCACCTCATCGAGGAGACGGGTCGGCACGCGGGGCACCTGGACGTGGTGCGCGAGCTGCTCGACGGCGTGACCGGCGAGTAGACCTGGCTCACCCGGTCGGGACACAACACGGCGTGGCAACTGGACCGAGGCTTTTTTGGTGCATAACGTCCAGCGGGAACATACGGGGTTGACATAACTCTCTACCTCTGGTTGAGGGTTTCAATCCGGGTGGACTTCCGTCCGGGTGTGACACCGGTGGTCATCCACTCCAGCACATGAGCACGGACACGATCAGGAAGGCGGATCCGATGACGCCCCCGCACAACTACCTCGCGGTGATAAAGGTCGTCGGCATCGGCGGCGGCGGCGTGAACGCCGTCAACCGGATGATCGAGGTCGGGCTCAAGGGCGTCGAGTTCATCGCGGTGAACACCGACGCGCAGGCGCTGCTGATGTCCGACGCCGACGTCAAGCTCGACATCGGCCGCGAGCTGACCCGCGGCCTCGGCGCGGGCGCCAACCCCGAGGTCGGCCACAAGGCCGCCGAGGACCACCGCGAGGAGATCGAGGAGGTCCTCAAGGGCGCCGACATGGTCTTCGTGACCGCCGGCGAGGGCGGCGGCACCGGCACCGGCGGCGCGCCGGTCGTCGCGTCCATCGCCCGCAAGCTCGGCGCGCTGACCATCGGCGTCGTGACCCGCCCGTTCTCCTTCGAGGGCAAGCGGCGCGCGAAGCAGGCCGAGGAGGGCATCCAGGCGCTGCGCAACGAGTGCGACACGCTCATCGTCATCCCGAACGACCGGCTGCTCCAGCTGGGTGACATCGGTGTCTCCCTGATGGACGCGTTCCGCTCGGCCGACGAGGTGCTGCTGTCCGGTGTCCAGGGCATCACCGACCTGATCACGACACCCGGTCTGATCAACCTGGACTTCGCCGACGTCAAGTCGGTCATGTCCGGGGCGGGCTCGGCGTTGATGGGCATCGGTTCCGCGCGCGGTGAGGGCCGTGCCGTGCAGGCGGCGCAGAAGGCCATCAACTCGCCGCTGCTGGAGGCGTCCATGGAGGGCGCGCACGGCGTGCTGCTGTCGATCGCGGGCGGGTCGGACCTGGGCCTGTTCGAGATCAACGAGTCGGCGTCGCTGGTCCAGGAGGCCGCGCACCCGGACGCGAACATCATCTTCGGTACGGTCATCGACGACTCGCTGGGCGACGAGGTCCGCGTGACGGTCATCGCGGCCGGCTTCGACAGCGGCGGCCCGACCCACAAGAAGCTGGAACCGCAGGCCCTGTCCTCCCCGCCGCGCACGACGGTCGCGCCGGGCCAGTCGGGCGTGGTGCAGCAGCAGCCGGTGGCCCAGCAGCAGGTGGTGCAGCAGCCGGTGGCACAGCCGGTCCAGCCGGTCCAGCCGCCGGTGGAGCAGGCCCCGGTGGCCCCGCCGCGCCCGACCGTGCCGCCGCAGCCGACCCAGACCAACGGCGCGACCCCCCAGCCCACCTACCCGACGCCGCCCCAGCCGACGGTGCCGCGCTCGCTGTCCCAGAGCGGCTCCCTGCCGTCCCGGGCCGTGCCGGTGACCGACGACCCGGACGACGAGGTCGACGTGCCGCCCTTCATGCGCCGCTGAGGTAGGTGGCCGCCATCGAGAGCCCGTTTCCCACCGGGGGAGGCGGGCTCTTCGCGATTCGGGGGTGGCCGGGCTCGATCGGGTTCGGCGGGGGGCGTGGCAGGCTGTGCGGGTGCGCATCCGTCGTGTCGTGACCACCCGCGAAGGCGGGGTGTCGAAGCCGCCGTTCGACTCGTTCAACCTCGGCGACCACGTCGGCGACGACCCCGCCGCCGTCGCCGCCAACCGCCGCCGGCTCGCCGAGGGCCTCGGGCTCGACGTCGACCACCTGGTCTGGATGGAGCAGGTGCACGGCCGGACCGTCCAGGCGGTCGACGGCCCCCAACCGCAACCGCTCGAAGCCACTGACGGCGTCGTCACCGCCACCCCCGGCCTCGGCCTGGTCGTCCTGACCGCCGACTGCGTCCCCGTCCTGCTCGGCGACCCGGAAGCCGGGGTGGTCGGGGCCGTCCACGCGGGCCGGGTCGGGGCACGGGTCGGGGTCGTCCCCGCCGCCCTGGACAAGATGGTCGAGCTCGGCGCCCGCGAGGACCGGATCGAGGTCCTCCTCGGCCCCGCCGTGTGCGGCCAGTGCTACGAGGTGCCGGCCGAGATGCGGGCGGACGTCGAGAAGCACCTCCCCGGCAGCGCCGCCAAGTCCCGCGCGGGCAAGCCCTCGCTGGACCTGCGCGCCGGCATCTGGCAGCAGCTCGCGGACGCCGGCGTCGGCAAGATCGGCGTCGACCCCCGCTGCACGGTCGAGGAGAAGACCCTGTTCAGCCATCGGCGTGACCCCGGAACGGGGCGGATCGCCGGCGTCGTCTGGATCGACGCATGAGCCGCCGCGACGAGCTCGCCGCCAACCTCGCCGAGGTCCGGGAGCGCATCCACCAGGCGTGCGAACGAGCCGGCCGCGACCACCGCGAAGTGACCCTGCTCGCGGTGACCAAGACCTTCCCCGCCCAGGACGTGGCCCTGCTCAGCGACCTCGGCCTGACCGAGTTCGCCGAGAACCGCGACCAGGAGGCGAGCCGCAAGACCGAGGAGTTCGCCCGGCTCAGGCCGGATGCGCACGCCCGGTGGCACATGGTCGGCTCGGTCCAGCGCAACAAGGCCAAGTCGGTCGTGACCTGGGCCGACCAGGTCGACGCCGTCGACTCCACCCGGCTCGTCGACGCCCTGGCCAAGGCCAACGCCGGCCGCGACCCGCTGGACGTGCTCCTCCAGGTCAGCATCGACGGCGACCCCCACCGCGGCGGCTGCCCGATCCCGGACCTCCCCGACCTCGCCGACTACGTCGCTCGGACGAGTGAACTTCGTCTGCGCGGTGTGATGACCGTCGCACCCCTCGGGATGTCTCCAGAGGTCGCGTTTCGTGCTCTTCAAGGTGCGGTAACCCGCTTGCGTGACGATCATCCCACTGCCACCGTGATCTCGGCGGGGATGTCCGGTGACCTGGAAGATGCCATCGCGCACGGATCGACGTGCGTGCGTGTCGGAACAGCGCTGCTGGGCAGCCGGGGGCTAGCCTCGCCGTAACTGGCAGGAACCTCGGGACGGCCGCGACGTCCTAGCGGGTAGGGATCGGCGGAGGAAGGGCTCGACCATGAGCGGGTTTCACAAGCTGAAGGCCTACTTCGGGATGGTTCCCGCCGAGTACGCCGACGACCCTGACTACGACGGTGAGCGCGGGCGCTACGACTACCGGTCCGACGCCGACGACTACGACGCCTACCCCGAGTACCCGGAGCGCAACGGCCGGCGACGGCCGCACGGCGGCTACCGGGCCGAGCTGGACGACACCGACGACTACGAGCCCGACGCGCGCAGCCGTGCGCGCCGGTCGTGGGCCGCGGAGCCGACCCAGGGCGCCCTGGCCGTGGAGCCGTCGCGCGAGCCGGTGAGCCGGGTCCGCCCGGTGGCGCCGGAGCCGTCCCGCCAGACGCTGGGCCGCATCACCACGCTCAACCCGCGCAGCTACAACGAGGCGCGGACCATCGGGGAGCACTACCGCGACGGCACGCCGGTGATCATGAACCTCACCGACATGGACGACGCGGACGCCAAGCGCCTGGTCGACTTCGCCGCGGGGCTCGCCTTCGCGCTGCGCGGCTCGATCGACAAGGTGACGAACAAGGTGTTCCTCCTCTCACCCCCCAACATCGACGTGACGGCGGAGGACCGGAGGCGACTCGCGGAGGGCGGGTTCCTCAACCACGGGTGAGTGATGGCACAGTTGACGGTGTGTATGCCCTCGCGCTCGTCGTCTACTACGTCCTGTTCTCGTTCTGGCTGCTGCTCACGGCCCGCGTCGTGGTCGAGCTCGTCCGGACTTTCGCCAGGCAGTGGCGTCCGGCGGGCGGCGTCGCGGTGGCCCTGGAGACCGTCTACACCGTGACCGATCCCCCGGTCCGTCTGCTGCGTCGGCTCATCCCGACCGTGCGGATCGGGGGCGTCGGGCTGGACTTGTCCATTATTGTGCTGTTGCTGGTCGTTATCATTCTGATGCGAGTAGCCGATCCCAGGTGAGGGGACCAGGGATGTCCACAGCCCAGGAGTGCGTGAGGTGATCTGATGCCGTTGACCCCCGCGGACGTGCACAACGTCGCGTTCAGCAAGCCGCCGATTGGCAAGCGGGGCTACAACGAGGACGAGGTGGACGCGTTCCTCGACCTGGTTGAGGGCGAACTCGCCCGCCTGATCGAGGAGAACAACGACCTGCGCCAGCAGGTCGAGCAGCTCGACCAGCAGGTCGAGACCGCGCGTGCCGACCTCGAAGACGCCCGAGCCAAGATCGCCGCGGGCGTGGGTGGTCCCAGCCGGGTCGTCGACGAGCCCCGCAGGCTGGCCCCGGTGCCACCCCCCTCGGCGCTGGAGCAGACCTCGCCCGGTGGTGGCGGTGACCACCACGTGCAGGCCGCCAAGGTGCTCGGTCTGGCCCAGGAGATGGCCGACCGGCTCACCGGCGAGGCCAAGGCCGAGGCCGACGGGATGCTGTCGGAGGCCCGGACCAAGTCCGAGCAGCTGCTCTCCGAGGCCCGTGCCAAGGCCGACACGATGGTCAACGAGGCGCGCACCCGCGCCGAGACCATGCTGAACGACGCGCGGACGCGCGCCGAGACGCTGGAGCGGCAGGCCCGCGAGAAGGCCAGCGCGCTCGACCGCGACGCGCAGCGCAAGCACGCCGAGGTGATGGGCAACATCACCCAGGAGAAGAACACGCTCGAGAAGCAGATCGACAAGCTCCAGACGTTCGAGCGCGAGTACCGGACCCGGCTCAAGACCATGCTGGAGTCCTCGCTGCGCGACCTGCAGGACCGCGGCCCGGCCGCGCCGTCCGACGGCCGCCAGCAGGGCTACTCGTTCGGGGCGCGCGCCGAAGCGGGCTGATCGACGGGCGCTGATCTAGTCTGCGCACGTGCTCTACATCGTTCTGCTGCTGGTGCTGGCAGCCCTGGGGCTGCTCGTGCCCGCCCTGACCACCGCCCAGACCCACTGGGCGTGGCTCTCGGTGGGCGCGAGCGCCGCCGCGGCCCTGGTCCTGGTCTGGGACTGGTGGCTGCGCCGCCGGTCGGGGCCCGCGCCGGCGGCTGCCGGCACCGCGGTGGAACGAGCTGATCACCAGGCTAGCGCCGATGATCAAGTAGACGCGGTCGCGGACGTCCCGGACACGCCTGTTTCACCCGATCAGGACGTCGAGCCGGGTGAAGAGGACACGGACGCCGCCGACCTGCTGGTCGTGGCGGACCTGACCGACGAGGTCCGGGTCCTGGACGAGCACCCGCGCTACCACCTGGCGTCGTGCTCGTGGCTGGCCTCGCGGGCGACCCTGGGGTTGCCGATCGCCGAGGCCCGGCAGCTGGGGTTCACGCCGTGCGCGGTGTGCACCCCCGACGCCGTGCTGGTGGCCCGGAAGAAGTCGTCGGGCTCGACCGACGGCTAACCGGTTTGCCGGCACCGGCTACCCTTGACGTACAGGCACCGATCCGGCCATCACCGGGGAGCCTCCGGAAGAACAGGCGCACCAGCGCCCCAGTAGAACCGGACGGGTGCGGCCCGTCACAGCCGTCAACGAGAGGCCGTCGCGCGTGCGCGTCGGCAAGCGGGGTGGTACCGCGGTGTGCCCGACTCGGCTCGGGCGCGTCGTCCCCGCGTGCCGGGCGAGAACAGCACGCGAGGAGCTAGCACGATGGCCTACCCCAAGGCAGGCGAGGGTCCGGTGCCCTCCCAGCCGTCCTTCCCCGCCCTCGAGCGGGACGTCCTCGACTTCTGGAAGTCCGACGCGACCTTCCAGGCGTCGATCGACGCGCGGCCGGCGGGGGACAAGGGCGCCAACGAGTTCGTCTTCTACGACGGCCCGCCCTTCGCCAACGGCCTGCCGCACTACGGCCACCTGCTGACCGGCTACGTCAAGGACGTCGTCCCGCGCTTCCAGACCATGCGCGGCAAGCACGTCGAGCGCCGGTTCGGCTGGGACACCCACGGCCTGCCCGCCGAGGTCGAGGCGGAGAAGCAGCTCGGGTTCTCGTCCAAGTCCGAGATCGAGGCCTTCGGCATCGAGAAGTTCAACGAGGCCTGCCGCACCTCCGTGCTGCGCTACACCGACCAGTGGCGCGACTACGTGACCCGCCAGGCCCGCTGGGTCGACTTCGACAACGACTACAAGACCCTCGACCTGGACTACATGGAATCGGTCATGTGGGCCTTCAAGACCTTGTGGGACAAGGGCTTGGTCTACGAGGGCTTCCGCGTGCTGTGGTACTGCTGGCGCTGCGAGACGCCGCTGTCCAACACCGAGACCAAGATGGACGACACCTACCGGGACCGGCAGGACCCGGCGGTGACGGTGGGCCTGCGCCTGGAGACCGGCGAGCTCGCCCTGGTGTGGACGACGACCCCGTGGACGCTCCCGTCCAACCTCGCCGCCGCCGTGCACCCCGACGTGGACTACGTGACCGTCGAGGGCCAGGACGGCAACAAGTACCTGCTGGCCGAGGCCCGCGTGCCCGCGTACGCCCGCGAGCTGGGCGAGGAGCCGACCGTCGTCGCCCGCTACAAGGGCTCCGACCTGGTCGGCAAGAAGTACCGGCCGCCGTTCGACTTCTTCGTCGGCCGCGAGAACGCCCACCAGGTGCTCACGGCGGACTACGTCACCACCGAGGACGGCACGGGCATCGTCCACATCGCCCCCGCCTTCGGTGAGGAGGACAAGCTCGTCACCGACGCCGCCGGCATCGAGGTAGTCGTCCCCGTCGACGCGCACGGCCGGTTCACCGCCGAGGTCCCGCCGTACCAGGGCCAGCAGGTCTTCGAGGCCAACAAGGCGATCATCCGCGACCTGAAGGACGCGGGCCTGCTGCTGCGCCACGAGACCTACGACCACCCGTACCCGCACTGCTGGCGGTGCGACAACGCGCTCATCCAGCGCGCGGTCTCGTCGTGGTTCGTCGCCGTGTCCCAGTTCAAGGACCGGATGGTCGAGCTGAACAAGCAGATCAACTGGGTGCCCGAGCACATCCGGGACGGCCAGTTCGGCAAGTGGCTGGAGAACGCGCGGGACTGGAACATCTCCCGCAACCGGTTCTGGGGCTCGCCGATCCCGGTGTGGGTGTCCGACGACCCGGAGTACCCGCGCGTGGACGTCTACGGCTCGCTGGACGAGCTGGAGCGCGACTTCGGCGTGCGCCCGACCGACCTGCACCGGCCCGGCATCGACGAGCTGACCCGGCCCAACCCGGACGACCCGACCGGGCGCTCCACCATGCGCCGGGTGCCCGAGGTGCTGGACTGCTGGTTCGAGTCCGGCTCGATGTCCTTCGCCCAGGTCCACTACCCGTTCGAGAACGCCGAGTGGTTCGAGAACCACTACCCGGGCGACTTCATCGTCGAGTACAACGGCCAGACGCGCGGCTGGTTCTACACCATGCACGTGCTGGCGACGGCCCTGTTCGACCGGCCGGCGTTCAGCAACTGCGTGGCGCACGGGATCGTGCTGGGCGACGACGGGCAGAAGATGTCCAAGTCGCGCAAGAACTACCCGGACGTCAACGAGGTGTTCGACCGGGACGGCTCGGACGCCATGCGGTGGTTCCTCATGGCGTCGCCGATCCTGCGCGGCGGCGACCTGATCGTCACCGAGCGGGGCATCCGGGACGCGGTCCGGCAGGCCGTGCTGCCGCTGTGGAACTCGTGGTACTTCCTCGCGCTGTACGCCAACGCCGAGGGCGTCGAGGGCAAGTGGCGGACGGATTCGCCGCACGTGCTGGACCGGTACGTGCTGGCGAAGACGCACGACCTGGTCGCCGGGGTGACCGAGCAGCTGGAGACCTACGACATCTCCGGCGCGTGCGCGTCCATCCGGGAGTTCCTGGAGGTCCTGACGAACTGGTACGTGCGCCGCTCGCGCGACCGGTTCTGGGCCGGCGACCAGGACGCCGTGGACACGCTGCACACCGTGCTGGAGGTCGTGTCGCGGGTGGCCGCGCCGCTGCTGCCGTTCACGACCGAGGTGGTGTGGCGGGGCCTGACCGGTGGCCGGTCGGTGCACCTGACCGACTACCCGGCCGTGGCCGACCTGCCGGCGGACGACGCGCTGGTGGCCGCGATGGACCAGGTCCGCCAGGTGGCCTCGACCGCGTTGTCGCTGCGCAAGGCCAACAAGCTGCGCGTGCGGCTGCCGTTGGCCAAGCTGGTGATCGCGGCGTCGGACGTAGCCCAGCTGGAGCCGTTCGTCGAGGTCCTGCGGGACGAGGTGAACGTCAAGGACGTCGAGCTGACCACCGACGTCGACGCGCACGGGCACTTCCAGCTCGCGGTCAACGCGCGGGTCGCGGGTCCCCGGTTGGGGCCGGACGTGCAGAAGGTCATCAAGGCCGTGAAGGCCGGTGACTGGTCCGAAGTGGACGGTCGGGTGGTGGCCGCCGGGATCGAGCTGTTCCCGGAGGAGTACGAGCAGCGGCTCGTCGCCACGGACCAGGGCGCCACGGCGGCCCTGCCGGGCAACAGCGGGCTGGTCGTGCTGGACACCGTCGTGACCGCGGAGCTGGCGGCCGAGGGTGTGGCGCGGGACCTGGTCCGGGTCGTGCAGCAGGCCCGCAAGGACGCCGGGCTGGACGTGTCGGACCGGATCGCGCTGACCTTGCAGCTGCCGGACGGCGAGGTCGCCGAGGCGGTGCGGCGGTTCGAGGAGTTCGTGGCCGCGGAGACGCTGAGCACGTCGGTGGCTTACGGCGAGGTGGCCGACGGGTCCGAGGGTGCCGTGGGTGACGGGGCCAAGGTGCGGGTGGCTGTGGCCCGCGCCTGACGTTTCCGGACCGGACTGCTGGACTGGGACGCCGGGATTCCTGCGGGAGTCCCGGCGTTTCAGTTCTGCGGAGCGGTGAGGTCGAGGGTCATGAAGTAGCTCAGCGGGTCCGGGCCGTAGTGCCCGAACGGTCCGGTGGGCACGAAGCCGTGGCGGGCGTAGAGCCGGCGGGCCGGGGCGAAGAAGTCCTGGGTGCCCGTCTCCAGGTTGAGCCGGCGGTAGCCGCGCCGGCGGGCTTCCTCGACCAGGAACGCGACCAGGTGCCCGCCCACACCGCGCCCGCGGGCCTCCGGCCGGGTCCGCATCGCCTTGACCTCCCCTTCGGAGGGGGAGAGTTCCCGCAGCGCGGCGCAGCCGAGGAGGGTGTCCCCGCTCCACGCCGTGAAGAACGACACGCCGTCCTTGAGCAGCTGCGCGTGGTCGAGGGCGTGGACGCTCTCGGCGGGCGACACCGAGTACATCTCGGCGAGGTGCTCGGTGATCAGGTCCCGGACCGGCCGGCGGGTGAGGTCGTCGGGCTCGATCGACAGCGTGTCTCTCATATTCGGGATAGTATCTCCGATGTGGGACAGACTGAGAGTGGTGCGGGTCACGACCTGGACCTGGACCTGCGCCTGGCCGCGCGGCTCGCCGAGCTGCGCACCCAGCGGGCGTGGTCGCTGGAGGACCTGGCACGGCGTTCGGGTGTCAGCCGGTCGACGCTGTCCCGGCTGGAACGCGCGGAGATCAGCCCCACCACGGCGTTGCTGAGCAAGCTGTGCGCGACCTACGAGCTGACCATGTCCCGACTGCTGGCCGAGGTGGAACCGGCGCCGTCACCGCTGGTGCCCGCCGACCGGCAGCCCGTGTGGCACGACGACGACGCCGGCATCACCCGCCGGTCCGTGTCGCCGCCGTCGGCCGGGCTGCGCGGCGAGGTCGTCGAAGTCACCCTGCGGGCCGGCGCGGACATCGCCTACGAGGGCTCGCCCGTGCCGGGCCTGGAGCACCACGCGTGGATCTTGGCGGGCGCGGTGGAGGTGACGGTCGACGGCTCGGTGCACGAGGCCCGAGCCGGCGACTGCCTGCGCTTCCGCCTCTGGGGCAGCTCACGGTGGCGCAGCCTCGGCCCCGACCCGGCCCGCTACGCGCTCGCGCTGGTCCTTCCCTGACCCCGCCGGCTCAGGTCAGGGCTTGGCACACCGTGATGAGGAGGTGGATCGACTCCACCAGGTGCGGTGGCGGCGGGTCGAGCCGGTCCACCAGTTCCTCCAGCCACACCATCTCGTCGTCCAAGGTCAGACACCTCCCTCCCGGTCCAGCAGGGTGCGCAGGGTGGTCAGGCACCGGCCCCGGGTCGGGCCGATGCTGCCCCTCGGCATGGACAGCGCCTCCGCCACCGCCCGGTACTCGGCCCGGCCCGCCAGCACCGTCAGGCGCAGCACCTCCTGGCAGCGCCGGGGCAGCTCGGAGAAGGCCCGCCACAGGCGGCGGTCCCG
Source organism: Saccharothrix variisporea (assembly GCF_003634995.1). Classification (GTDB taxonomy): domain Bacteria; phylum Actinomycetota; class Actinomycetes; order Mycobacteriales; family Pseudonocardiaceae; genus Actinosynnema; species Actinosynnema variisporeum. The sequence continues at coordinate 7,061,291 of NZ_RBXR01000001.1, forward strand.
GTCGTCCCGCAGGGCTTCGGTCTCCGGCAGCCACCGGGTGTCGGCCACGTCCAGGGCCGAGTCCGACGACAGGGCCGGGCGGCCGTTGAGCTCCCGCCACGCCCGTTGCGCCTCGCGCCGGGTGGTGACGATCAGCCACCCCGCCAGGGCGCGGGGCTGGGCGATCCGGTCCAGGTGGCGCAGGAGGCTGAGCCACACCGTCTGCACCACGTCCTCGGCGGTGGGTTGGTCCAGGCCGTTGCCCCTGGCCACGTGCCAGACCAGCGGGGTCAGCTCGGTGACCAGGGCGTCCAGGGCGGACCGGTCGCCGTCCCGGGCGGCCAGCAGGAGGGCGGCGTGGCGTTCCGGGGTGGAGGTGGGCGGGCTGGCCTGGGCCATGATCGCCGCCACGCCCAGGTCGTCCTCGGCCGGGTCGTCCGGGATCGCCTCGGACAGCTCCGCGCGCAGGTCGGCGAGCTTCGGGTCGAGGTCGGGGGTGTCGTCGGTCATGGCGTCTCCTTCCCTCGGCGCGGCGACCTGGCCCGGCGCTCGGCGTTGCCCACGACCGCGCTGATCCGGGCGCGGGCCTCGGAGACGTACCGGCGCACCGAGTCCCGCCCGCATCCCAGCACGTCGGCGATCTCGTCGTCGCCGAAGTCCCAGAAGCGCAGCACGAGCGCGGTGCGCAGCCGGTCGGGCAGGCGGGCGATGGCGGCCAGGGTGGAGTTGAGCTCGTGCCACGTCTCGGCTTCGCGGTGGCGTTGGACGAGCAGGCGGGACCTCGCGATCACCTCGTCGGTCACCTCGCTGGGTCGTTCCAGGCGGCGGGACTGGTCGACCAGCAGGTTGCGGATCGTCTTGACCAGCCACGCGCGGCGGGCGGCGGGACTGATGGTCGGCCAGTGCCGCCAGGCGCCGACGAACGCCTCCTGCACCGCGGACTCGTGGTCCAGGTGCGGGGACATCACCGCGGCGAACCGGAACAGCCTGGTCCGCTCGCGGTGGTAGAAGTCGCTGAAGGAAGCCGCGTGGTCATCGGAGTTCCCCGGTGTCACGAACCCTCCCTCTGGTCAGCGCCCGGTACTGGGAAGACGGACGCCGGCGCCGGTTGTGGACGCCCCGGGTTTCTCAGACGAACCGGCCGGCCACCGCCCGCATCGCCCGCACCCACCACGACCAGCGCGCCGGGCGGTGCTCGACACCGGCTTCGGCGCTGAGGTTGTCCAGCAGGTCTTCGATCAGAGCGTCGTGCAGCCAGCGCAGCGCCAGGGGCCAACCCAGGTGCATCCACCCGATCGGGCGGCCGGTGAGCACGTGCCGCACCCCGCCCGGGACGACCTCGAAGGAGTGGGTCCCGGTGATGAACCGGGTGAAGGTGAACTCGACCCGCTTGCCGGGTTCGTAGGCGGTGCAGCGGTAGCGGACGAAGCCGTGCCCGCCGTCCGCGCCCACGCCCAGCGGGCGGTCCAGCACCAGCGGCGGCCAGTCCTTCGACGGCCATGCGCTTATCGCGCGTTCGACCCAGTCGCCACGCGGGGGAAGCATCCGGGTGTGCACGTTCATGATCATCTGAGCCTCCGTACGGTACCGTATGGAACGTGACCGTACGGTAGCGTATGGCGCTGTGACGAAGCGCCGGACCAAGGACGACTGGACCGCTGTGGCGTTGGAGGCCCTGGCCGAAGGCGGGGTCACGGCCGTGGCCGTGGAACCGCTGGCCGCGCGGATCGGCGCCACCAAGGGCAGCGCGTACTGGCACTTCCCGAACCGCGAGGCCCTGCTCAAGGCGACGCTGGAGCGCTGGGAACGCGAGCACACCGAAGCCGTGATCGAGTTGGTCGAGGCCAGGTCGACGCCGATGGACAAGCTGCGGACCTTGTTCGCGTACGTCCTGGAGGACCCGGCGGCCAGCGCGATCGAACTGGCGATGCTCGCGGCCAAGGACGACCCGGCGGTGGCGCCCGTGCTCAACCGGGTCACCGAACGCCGGATCGCGTACTTGGAAGAGTTGTTCGCGGCGTTGGGTTTCGTCGGCGAGGTCGCGCACCACCGTGCCGTGCTGGCGTACTCGGTCTACCTGGGACAGGCGCAACTGCTGATCGCCGCCCCGCACGTGGTCACCGGCCGGCGGGCGCTGCTGGAGGACACGATCGCGGCGGTGGTCAGCCGTGGCTGAGCCGTTCCGGTTCGGGGTCCGGGTGAAGCCCGGTGCCAAGCGCGACGCGGTGGGTGGCCGGTGGGGCGAGCGCGCTTTGGTGGTCGCGGTGGCCGCGCCGGCTGTGGAGGGCAAGGCGAACGAGGCGGTTCGCCGAGCTTTGGCCGCCGCTTTCGGGGTGCGTCGGCAGGACGTGCGTGTGGTGCACGGCGAACGCGGCCGGGACAAGGTCGTGGAACTCGAACCCGCTCCGGGTGATGCCCGGGAAACCCTCGAACGTCTGCTCGCCGGCTGACTCCCGAGCGCAGCGCTCTCGAGCGCGAAGCGTGGGCTTGGGGGCGGAGGGTTCCGTTTACTGTAAGCGCGCGCAGCGCGCTGCGTGTGGTGCTCTCAACCACAGGTGGAGGGCCTCGGTTCCCCCGCCGTATGGCCTGCCCGAAGGGCTACCGCATTTTGGGCCGGGTGCAGCCGAAAGTTTTTGCGAGGAACGAGCAAAAAGTTTTAGCGGCACCCGGCCCAAAATGTGGTTGGCTCCGCCAGGCCATACGGCGGGGGAACCGACGCCCTTCACCCCCCCCGCTGGCGGCCTGCCGCGCGGCGAGCGCCGCTTTTGATCTTTCGATCTTGAGAGCGCGCCAGCGCTCCCAGGAGCGCGAAGCGCGTTCGGCTTGAGAGCGGAGCGTTCCGGTTCAAAGATGAAAAGAGCCTCGCCGGCGGGCAGGCCGCCAAAGATGACTCAACTGCAACGGCGGGGGCTTCTTGCTTTTGTCATCTCCGTATGGCCTGGCGGAGCCTACCACAGATTTCCCCGGGTGCCGCTAAAACTTTTTGCTCGTTCCTCGCAAAAACTTTCGGCTGCACCCGGGGAAATCTGTGGTAGCCCTTCGGGCAGGCCATACGGAGATGACAAAAGCAAGAAGCCCGAGTTGGGTTGTGTCCTTCCGGTGGACTGCCAACCGGCAAAGCAGGCGGACTGTCGATCGACGGCTCGCCGATGGCCCGTGGTGCGGGTGGAGGGGGCGGGTGGCCTGGTGCCCGATTAGTCCAGATCGGGGTCACCGGGGAGAATGACCACCACCGGGTGAACAACAGGGAGGTCGTGTGGGTGGTGTGACGGCCTTCCTCGGCATCGGCGCCGCGGTTCTGCTGCTCTCCGTCATCGCGGTGCGGGTGTCGATACGGCTTGGTCTGCCCTCGCTCCTGCTCTACCTCGGCATCGGCGTGCTGCTCGGCGAATCCGTGCTGGGCATCCCGTTCGACGACGCCGACCTCACCCGTTCGCTGGGCACGGCCGCGCTCGTGTTGATCCTCACCGAAGGTGGGCTGACCACGCGGTGGACGGCGGTGAAACCCGCGCTGGGGTTGGGGATCGCACTGTCCACAGTGTCCGTCGGCGTGAGCATCGGGGTCACCGGGTTCGCGTTGCACGAACTGCTCGGCCTCGACTGGCGCACGGCGCTGCTGTGGGGAGCGGTGCTGTCTTCGACCGATGCGGCGGCGGTGTTCAGCGTGTTGCGCGGGGTGGGGGTGGGCAAGCGGTTGACCGGGGCGTTGGAGTTGGAGTCCGGGATCAACGACGCGCCCGTCTACATCGCGGTCGTCCTGCTCGCCTCGCCTGATCCGGTTTCTTGGACCGCGCCGGTGCTCATGGTCTACGAGTTGGCGGCGGGTGGCGCTATCGGTGTGGCGCTGGGGTGGCTTGGTGGAGCCGGGCTGCGGCGGGCGGCGTTGCCGGCTACCGGGTTGTACCCGTTGGCGACTGTGGCGGTGTGTTTGCTCGCTTATACCGCGGGTGATTTGGCGCATGCGTCTGGATTCCTTGCCGTTTACACCGCCGCGTTGGTGTTGGGGAATGCGCGGCTGCCGCATCGGGCGGACACGTTGTCGTTCGCCGAAGGGCTGGGCTGGATCGCCCAGATCGGGTTGTTCGTGTTGCTCGGGCTGTACGCCTCGCCTGGGCGGCTGCTGGAGGCGCTCGTGCCCGCTTTGGTGGCGGGTGGGGTGTTGGTGTTGTTGGCACGGCCGTTGTCGGTGTTGTGCGCGGCGTTGCCGTTTCGGGTGCCGTGGCGGGAGCAGGTGTTCATCTCGTGGTCCGGGCTGCGGGGTGCGGTGCCGATCGTGTTCGCGCTCATCCCCTTGATCCAGAACGTGCCGGGTGCGCAGAACCTCGTGGACGCAGTGTTCGTGCTGGTCGTGGTGCTGACGGTGGTGCAGGGCAGCACGTTGCCGTGGCTGGCGCGCTGGCTGAAGTTGGAGAAGTCGGGGGAGGCGCGGGAGGTCCAGGTGGACTCGTCGGCGCTGGATGAACTGGGCGCGGAACTGCTGCAGGTGCGCATCCAGCGTGGGTCGAAGCTGCACGGCGTCTACCTGAGCGAGCTGCGGCTGCCGCCGGGTGCGTCGGTGAGCCTGGTGGTGCGGGGTGACGAAGGGTTCACGCCGCAGGCCACGACCCGGCTCCAGGAGCACGACCAGCTCCTGGTCGTCTGCACCGACAGCGCCCGCACCGCCACCGAGCAGCGCATTCGCGCGGTCGACCGGGCCGGCCGGTACGCGCGCTGGAAGGGCGACACCGGTCTCCCATGATGTGAACGCCGCTCGACTCGGGCTCCGGTGGTGGGTTAACGTCGGGGCCAAGGTCATGAGTGCCAGCGCGAAGCTCGGGCTAGCTGGCCGGCAACCCTCCTACCGCGGTGGGGTGCCCCCGATGAGGACCTGGCCTGGCGCGGAGGGCGTCGGGCAAGCGCGGGCCTCCCTCGACGGCAGCGGAGTCCGCCTGGACCCCACCGGAGGGTGTCGTGACCGTCGCAGTCCCCGGATCCATCGCCGCTCTGCCCCGTGTCGTCGGCGCGTCGCTGCGCGTGCCGCTGGTGACCGGCGAGCGCGTCGAGTACGCCAACCTCGACCACGCGGCCAGCGCGCCCTGTCTGGAGCAGGTCCGTGACGCCGTGGACGAGCTGCTGCCCTGGTACGCGAGCGTGCACCGGGGTGCGGGCTTCGCGTCCCAGGTGTCGACGAAGGTTTACGAGCAGGCGCGGGACTCCGTGAGGAGGTTCCTCGGGGCCCGGACGGGTGACACCGTCGTGTTCACCCGCAACACCACCGACGCCTTGAACCTGCTGGCCCGCAGCCTGCCGAAGCGGACCGCGGTGGTCCTGTTCGACACCGAGCACCACGCGGCCCTGCTGCCGTGGCGCGGGCCGCACGTGCGGCGGTTGCGGACGCCGTCCAGCGCCGGTGCGGCGGTGTTGGAGTTGGACCGGGCGTTGCGGGAGGCCCCGGTCGGGCCTCGGCTGGTGGTGGTGACCGGCGCGTCCAACGTGACCGGCGAGGTGTGGCCGGTGGCCGAGCTGGCGGCCGTGGCCCGGCGGCACGGCGCGCGGATCGCCCTGGACGCCGCCCAGCTCGCCCCGCACCGCCCGGTGGACCTGAAGGCGTTGGACGTCGACTACGCCGTGCTGTCCGGGCACAAGGTCTACGCCCCCTTCGGCGCGGGCGTGCTGGTCGGGCGCGCGGACTGGTTGCAGGCCGCCGAGCCGTACCTGGTGGGCGGCGGCGCGACGGCCCGGGTCAGCGACCACGGCGACCGGCTCGGCGTGGCCTGGTCGGCGGTGCCCGAGCGGCACGAGGCCGGGTCGCCCAACGTCGTCGGCGTGCACGCCCTGGCCGTGGCGTGCGACGTGCTGGGCCGGCACTGGGAGCAGACCGTGGCGCACGAGCGGGAGCTGCTGACCCGGCTGCGCGCGGGCCTGGCGACCGTGCCGGGGGTCTGCGAGCTGGCGCTGTTCGGGGCCGAGCACGACCGGGTCGGCGTGGTGAGCTTCGTGGTGCGCGGGCAGGACGCCGGTTTCCTGGCCGCCGCGCTGTCCGCCGAGCACGGCATCGGCGTGCGCGACGGGGCGTTCTGCGCGCACGTCGCCGTGCACCGGCTGACCGACGGGCAGCGGGCGCTGCGGGCGTCGCTGGGCCTGGGTACGACGGTCGAGCACGTGGACCGGCTGGTGGCCGCGCTGCGGTCGCTGGTGCTGGAGGGGCCGCGCTGGGAGTACGAGGTCGTGGACGGCCGCTGGACCCCGGTGGACGACCGGCGCCCGCTCCCGCCGTTCCTGCGCTGAGGCGATGCTGGACAATGGCCCGGTGAGCACCGAGTCCAACGCCGAACCCGCCGAGCCCGCGGAGGTCGAGCAGACGTCCGCGGCCGAGAAGCCGCTGCCCCCGAAGCGGGTGCTGCTGCTCGCGCTCATCGCGCCGGTGGTCTTCGCGCTGGACCTGGTGACCAAGATCGTCGCCGTGCAGCAGCTGGAGGGGCAGCCGCCGATCGAGCTGCTCGGCGGCTTGGTCTACCTGTCCTTCCTGCGCAACTCCGGCGCCGCGTTCGGCATGGCCGAGGGCTACACCGTGGTCCTCGCGCTGATCGCGTGCGGGGTGGTCGGGTTCATCCTGTGGATCGCCCGCAAGCTGCGGTCCGTGGGCTGGGCGATCGGCCTCGGACTGGTGCTGGGCGGTGCGCTGGGCAACCTCGCCGACCGGATCTTCCGGGGACCGGGGCCGCTGCGCGGGCACGTCGTGGACTTCATCTCCGTGGTCGAGCCGTACGGGGCGTTCTTCCCGGTGTTCAACGTCGCCGACTCCGCCATCTGCGTGGGCGGCGCGGTGATCGTCCTCATGGCGATCATGCAACGCGACTACGACGGCAGCCGCGTCGAGAAGAAGTCCGTGGGGAAGAACGCATGAGCGGCTACCGCACGTTGCCCGTGCCCGACGGGCTGGACGGGATGCGCGTCGACGCGGGCCTGGCCAAGCTGCTGGGCCTGTCCCGCACCGCCGTGGCGGCGCTGACCGAGTCCGGGGACGTCGTGCTGGACGGGCGCCCGGCGGGCAAGTCCGACCGGCTGGTCGCGGGCGCGTGGCTGGAGGTCACCCTGCCCGAGCCGGAGCGGCCCGTGCAGGTGCAGGCTGTCCCCGTGGAGGGGTTGGTCGTCCTGCACGAGGACGACGACGTGATCGTGGTGGACAAGCCGGTCGGCGTGGCCGTGCACCCCAGCCCCGGGTGGACCGGTCCCACCGTGGTCGGCGGCCTGGCTGCGGCGGGGGTGCGGATCGCCACGTCCGGCGCGGCCGAGCGGCAGGGCGTGGTGCACCGGCTCGACGTCGGCACCACCGGCGTGATGGTCGTCGCCAAGAGTGAGCACGCGTACTCGGTGCTCAAGGCGGCGTTCAAGGAGCGGACCGTCGAGAAGCTGTACCACGCGCTGGTGCAGGGCCACCCCGACCCGATCCGGGGCACCATCGACGCGCCCATCGACCGGCACCCCAAGCACGACTACAAGTTCGCCGTGATGGCCAACGGCAAGCCCAGCATCACCCACTACGAGGTGGCCGAGGCGTTCCGGGCCGCGTCGCTGCTGGACGTGCACCTGGAGACCGGGCGCACCCACCAGATCCGGGTGCACTTCTCGGCGCTGCGCCACCCGTGCGTGGGCGACCTGACGTACGGGGCGGACCCGGTGCTGGCCAAGCGGCTGGGCGTGACCCGGCAGTGGCTGCACGCCCGGACCCTCGGGTTCCACCACCCGGCGGACGGCCAGTGGGTCGAGTTCACCAGCGAGTACCCGGCGGACCTCCAGGGCGCGCTGGACGTCCTCCGCGCGGAGGGCTGACCTCCCCCGATCACCGCCTGCCGCCGGGGGTCGCGCTCGCGTAACGTTCGGATCAAGGGCCGGACCAGCAGGGGGAGGTAGTTGTGGTGTCCACGCAGTACGGCGACGCCGATCTCACACCGCCGCAGGGCTTCGCGCGGCCGGAGGACCCGGACGGCTTCACGGTGGCACCCGCGGTGATCGGCGGCGACCTCCCCGGGCCACCTCCACCAGCCGAAACCGGCCCCGCGCACGCCGGCCCCGCGCACGCCGGCCCGCCCGACGCACCGGTCCCGGACCACGTCGAGCCGCCGGCGAAGCGGTCGTTCCTGGGCAAGCTGCTTCGCCGGAACGGGTGACCGGGCGCATCCCGCCGCCCGCCGGGCGTTCCACCACCACACAGCTCCGAGTGGAACCGGGGGGATCCATGAGGACGAGACTGATCATCCTGCTCGGCGCCCTGTGCCTGCTGGGCCCGCTGTCCATCGACACCAACCTGCCCGCGTTCCCGGCCATGGCCCGGGAGTTCGGCGCGAGCGAGTCCCACGTCCAGCTCTCGCTCACCACCTTCATCATCGGCATGTCGATCGGCCAACTCGTCGTCGGCACCCTGTCCGACTCGTGGGGCCGCCGCCGTCCGCTGCTGTCCGGCGTCGTCCTGTACGCGGTGGTCTCGCTGGTGTGCGCGGCGGCGCCGTCGGCGGGTGCGCTGGCTGCGGTGCGGCTGGTGCAGGGGTTCGCCGTGGCGTGCGGGTTCGTGCTGGCCCTGGCGATCGCCCGGGACCGGTTCGAGGGCCTGGCGATGGCCCGGTTCATGTCGCTGCTGATGATGACCAACGGCCTGGGGCCGGTGCTGGCCCCGGTCCTGGGCGGGCAGCTCCTGCGGTTCACCACCTGGCGCGGCACGTTCGTCGCCCTCGCGCTGGTCGCGGTGGTGCTGCTGGTGGTGCTGCTGGTCGCCCTGCCCGAGACCCTGCCGCCGGAACGCCGCAGGCCGGCCCGCCTCTCCGCGACCACGCGCGCCTTCGGCGGGCTGCTGGCCGATCGGGCGTTCCTCGGCTACGCGCTGGCGTCGGCCCTGTCCCTGGGCGCGTTGTTCGGGTACGTGGCCGGGGCGTCGTTCGTGCTCCAGGGCGTGTTCGGGCTGTCGCCGCAGCAGTTCAGCGTGGTGTTCGCGGCGAACAGCGTGGCGATCTTCCTGGCGGGCCTGCTGAACACGGCGCTGACCGGCCGGGTCGTGCCCAAGGCGCTGCTGTGGCTGGGGCTGGGCATGGGCGCGGCCGGCGGGACCGGCCTGCTGGCCACCGCGTTGCTGGGTGGGGGGCTGGTCGCGTTCCTGGTGTCGTTGTTCGTCGTGACCACCAGCGTGGGCGTGCTGACGCCGAACGCGGCGACCCTGGCGATGGCCCGGTACGCCGAGGCGGCGGGCAGCGCGTCGGCGGTGCTGGGTGTGACCAGGTTCGTGGTCGCCGGGTCGTTGGCGCCGCTGGTGGGGGCGTTCGGGTCGGGCAGCACCCTGCCGATGGTGGTGGTGATCGCGGCGGCGACCGTGCTGGCGTTGCTGATCGGGCTGCTGCTGACCCGCGGGGACGCGGGCGTCACCCGCGACCTAGTCGTCGACGACCCAGACCAGGGTGTTGAGGTCGGTCTCCGGTCGTGAGCTCCAGCGGATCGACGTGACCCGGGTGTTCTCCGGCAGGATGTAGACGGTGTGGCCGCCGGCGGTCTCGCCGGGCTGCACGCCGATCTTGTGCGGCGGGCGGGACGACAGCGAGACCGGGGCCTTGCTGATCGTCTCGCCGGTGTTGGTCATCAGGACCAGGTACATGTCCGGCAGCGCGGTGAACGGCACCGTGCCGATGTTGTTCAGCTCGGTGTGCACCACGACCGCGCGCTCCCCGTCGGCGAGCTTGTAGCCGGCCGCCGTGAACAGGAAGTCCGCCGGGTCGACCACCTCGACCAGCTGGATGGTGAACCGCGCACCCTCCAGGCCCTCGGTCTCCAGGGTGCTGCCGACCTTGCCGGTGCGCGACCGAGGGGCGGGCGCCTGCTCACCCCGCGCCCAGCTCGACGTCCCGGGCACGCCCCACGTGTTCTGGGGTTCCTGGACGGGCACGGGACCGGAGTGCACCGGCACCGGCCCGGAGTGCACGGGTGCCGAGTGGACGGGCGTCGGGCCGGACTGGGCCGGGAACGGGCCGCTGGGCGGTCCCTGGCGGTAGGGGCCGGAGGCGGTGCCGGGCTGCTGCGGGTACGGGCCGCTGGGCGTGCCCCGGGCCGGGTTGGCCGGGCCGGTGTAGCTGCCCCAGGCGACGCTGTTGGCCAGGGCCTTGCGGATGCCGTTGGGGTCGCACTCGACGCCCACCAGCAGGGGCAGGCCGCTGCCGGACAGGGTGATCAGCCGGGTGGCCGCCTCGCGCGGGTCCATCCCCAGTCTCGCGGCCAGCTCGTGCACGGCGGCACGACCCATCTCGGCGAGCATGGCCAGGAGACGGGCGTCGACGGGATCCGGCGCTACCACACGGGGAACGCTACCCGTCCGACAAGATCTACGCGCCATCGCCCCGCCGCCGATCACCGGATCGACCCATCACCACCCACCCGCGGCAGCCCGCTCCAGCCGCCCACGCCGGCCCCCTCCGGCGGCCCGCGACAGCCCGCGCCCGGCCGCCTGCGCCAGCCGCCCGCCGTCCGCCCGCGCCGCGCGCCGCCCGCCCGCTCCAGCCGCCTCGGCCCGCGCCCGGCCGCCTCCGCGCGCCCGCGCCGCCCGCCCGTGCCAGCCGCCCGCCCGTGCCAGCAGCCCGTGTCGGCAGCCCGTGCCCACGTCCGCCGGCCGCTCGCGACTCGCCAAGCGGGGGTGCGCGTGGTCCTCGTGCCGGTGGGTGAAAATCGTCGCGAGCGGAGGGTCCGGGCCGTGTGTCCCGCCGGCGTGCGAGGGGTAGGGTCGGGGGCATCGTGCCCGTGCCTTCCCACCGGGCAGTCCCGATCTTCGAGGAGGCATGGTGGCGGACTCGTTTGTGCACCTCCACGTGCACACCGAGTACTCGATGCTCGACGGCGCGGCGAAGCTGAAGGACATGTTCGCCGAGTGCGAGCGCCTCGGCATGACCGCCGCCGCCATCACCGACCACGGCAACATGTACGGCGCCTACGACTTCTACAAGCAGGCGACGGCGGCCGGCATCAAGCCCGTGGTCGGGATCGAGGCCTACATGGCGCCCGACTCCCGCTTCAACAAGAAGCGCGTCCTGTGGGGCGACCCCGGCCAGAAGGCCGACGACGTCTCCGCCAGCGGCGCGTACACGCACCAGACGATCTGGGCCCGGAACAACGAGGGCCTGCACAACCTGATGAAGCTGTCCAGCCGCGCGTCCACCGAGGGCCAGCTGGGCAAGTGGCCGCGCATGGACGCCGAGTTGGTCGCCGAGCACTCGGCGGGCCTGATGGCGACCACCGGCTGCCCGTCCGGCGAGGTGCAGACCCGGCTGCGGCTCGGTCACGAGAAGGAGGCGCTGGAGGCCGCCGCCAAGTGGCGGGACATCTACGGCGCCGACAACTTCTTCGTCGAGCTGATGGACCACGGCATCGAGATCGAGAGCCGGGTCCGCGGCGGCCTGCTGGAGATCGCGAAGAAGCTGGCCATCCCGTTCGTGGTCACCAACGACAGCCACTACACCTTCGCCGAGGACCGCGACGCGCACGACGCGCTGCTGTGCGTGCAGACCGGCAAGACCCTCCAGGACCCGACCCGGTTCAAGTTCGACGGCTCCGGCTACTACCTGAAGTCGCCGGAGGAGATGCGCGCGATCGACTCGTCCGACGCCTGGCAGGAGGGGTGCCGCAACACCCTGCTGGTGGCCGAGAAGGTCGACACCACCGGCATGTTCGCCTTCCAGAACCTCATGCCGCGCTACCCGGTGCCGGAGGGCATGACCGAGGCCGACTACTTCCGCGAGCAGGTCTGGGAGGGGATGCGCCGCCGGTTCCCCGACGGTGTGGACGAGGTCCACCGGCAGCAGGTCGAGTTCGAGATCGGCGTCATCCTCCAGATGGGGTTCCCGTCGTACTTCCTGGTCGTGGCGGACTTCATCAACTGGGCCAAGGAGAACGGCATCCGCGTCGGCCCGGGTCGTGGTTCCGCCGCGGGTGCGCTGATCGCCTACGCGATGGGCATCACCGACCTCGACCCGCTGGCGCACGGCCTGATCTTCGAGCGGTTCCTGAACCCCGACCGCGTGTCCCCGCCCGACATCGACATCGACTTCGACGAGCGCCGGCGCGGTGACGTGATCCGGTACGTCACCGAGAAGTGGGGCCAGGACAAGGTCGCCCAGGTGATCACGTTCGGCACCATCAAGGCGAAGGCGGCCATCAAGGACTCCGCCCGCGTCCTGTACGGCCAGCCCGGCTACGCGGTCGCCGACCGGATCTCCAAGGCGATGCCGCCGGCCGTGATGGGCAAGGACATCCCGCTGTCGGGCGTGTTCGACCCGTCGCACAAGCGGTACTCCGAGGCCGCCGAGGTCCGCGCGCTGTACGAGACCGACCCGCAGGTCAAGGAGATCATCGACACCGGCCGCGGCCTGGAGGGCCTGATCCGCAACGCCGGCGTGCACGCCTGCGCGGTGATCATGTCCGCCGAACCGCTGATGGACCACATCCCGGTGTGGATGCGCCCCCAGGACGGTTCGATCATCACGCAGTTCGACTACCCGACCTGCGAGACGCTCGGCCTGCTCAAGATGGACTTCCTGGGCCTGAGCAACCTCACCACCATCGACGACGCCCTGAAGAACATCGCCCTCAACGGCAAGGGCCAGGTCGACATCACCCAGGTCCCCCTGGACGACAAGAAGACCTACGACCTGCTGGGCCGCGGCGACACCCTGGGCGTGTTCCAGCTCGACGGTGGCGCCCTGCGCGACCTGCTGCGCCTGATGCGGCCCGACAACTTCGAAGACGTCTCCGCCGTCATCGCCCTGTACCGACCGGGCCCGATGGGTGCCAACTCGCACACGAACTACGCGCTGCGCAAGAACAAGCAGCAGGAGATCGTGCCGATCCACAAGGAGCTCGAAGAGCCGCTCGCCGAGATCCTGGACACGACCTACGGCCTGATCGTCTACCAGGAGCAGGTCATGGCGATCGCGCGGAAGGTCGCGGGCTACTCGCTGGCCCAAGCGGACTTGCTGCGCCGCGCGATGGGCAAGAAGAAGAAGGAGATCCTCGACAAGGAGTTCGAGGGCTTCGAGAAGGGCATGCTGGACAACGGCTACTCGCCCGAGGCCATCAAGACGTTGTGGGACATCCTCGTCCCGTTCGCGGACTACGCGTTCAACAAGGCGCACTCCGCCGCCTACGGCCTGATCGCGTACTGGACCGCCTACCTGAAGGCGAACTTCCCCGGCGAGTACATGGCCGCCCTGCTGACCACGAACTCGGACAACAAGGACAAGTCGGCGATCTACCTCGCCGAGTGCCGGCGCATGGGCATCACCGTCCTCCCGCCGGACGTCAACGAGTCCGAACGCGAGTTCGTCGCGGTCGGCGACGACATCCGCTTCGGCCTGGGCGCCATCCGGAACGTCGGCGCCAACGTGGTCGAGGCGATCATCAAGGCGCGCAAGGAGAAGGGGAAGTTCGTCGACTTCTCGGACTTCCTGCGCAAGGTCGACGCCACGGTCTGCAACAAGAAGGTCGTGGAATCCCTGATCAAGGCGGGCGCCTTCGACTCCCTGGGCCACCCGCGCAAGGGCCTGCACATGATCCACGTCGAGGCCGTCGACGCGATCATGGTCACCAAGAAGGAAGAGGCCCGCGGCCAGTTCGACCTGTTCGGCGACGGCGGTGGCGACGACGGCGTCGGCAGCGCCTTCGACGTCAAGATCCCCGACGAGCAGTGGGAGCCGAAGCACCAGCTGACGCTGGAACGGGAAATGCTGGGCCTGTACGTCTCGGGCCACCCGCTCAACGGTGTCGAGCAGGTGCTGGAGTCCTATTCGGACGCTTCCATCGCCCGAATCCTGGAAGGTGACGTCCCCGACGGCACGCAGGTGACCTTGGGCGGCATTCTCGCGTCGGTGACCCGGCGGGTGAACAAGAACGGCGAGCCCTGGGCGTCGGCCCAGCTGGAAGACCTCGCCGGTGGCATCGAGGTGCTGTTCTTCCCGAAGAGCTACATGGTGCACGGGATGTCCGTGGCCGAGGACGCGATCGTCCTGGTCAAGGCCCGGGTGGCCAAGCGGGAGGACCGGATCTCGCTGATCGCCAACGACCTGGTGGTGCCGGACCTGTCGGAACTGGGCGCGCAGGCGTTGCGGCTGAAGGTCCAGGCGTCCAGGTGCGACCCGAAGCTGGTGACGTCGCTGAAGGAAGTCCTGCGGGCGCACCCGGGGACCACCGAGGTGCACCTGAACCTGATCATCAACGCGAGCCGGAACACCGTCCTGAAGTTGGACGACGCGCTGCGGGTCAGCCCGACGCCGTCGTTGATGGGCGACCTGAAGGCGCTGCTGGGTCCGGGGTGCCTGGGCTGAGCAGGCCGTTCTCGTAGGCGTGGATCACCAGGTGGACGCGGGTGCGCAGGCCGAGCTTGGCCAGCACCCGCGCCACGTGGGTCTTCACCGTGCCCTCGCCGATGTGCAGGGCCTCGGCGATCTCGGCGTTGCCCAGGCCACGGGCGACGTGGCGCAGGACTTCCCGCTCGCGCGGGGTCAGCGGGTCCGGTGCCGCGGTCCGCGGGGCGGGCCGGGCGAACCTGCGGATCGCGCGCCGGGTGACCTTGGGGTCGATCAGGCCCTGGCCGCTCGCCGCCAGCCGGACCGCGTCGACCAGCAGCGCCGGGTCGCTGTCCTTGAGCACGAACCCCGCCGCGCCCGCCCGGAGCGCCCCGAACAGGTACTCGTCGGTGTCGAACGTGGTGAGGGCCACGGCGGCGGGCGGCGGGTTGACCGACTCGGCGATGCGACGCAGGGCGGTGAGGCCGTCCAGGCGGGGCATCCGCAGGTCCAGCACGACGACGTCCACGCCGTGGCGGGCCTTCGCCACCGCTTCGGCGCCGTCGCCCGCCTCGGCCACGACCTCGATGTCCGGTTCGGCGTCCAGGACGAGCCGCAGCGCCCAGCGCACCGGGGCCTGGTCGTCGGCGACGAGCGTGCGGATCACGTCGGCAGCCCCGCCCGGACGCGCCAGCCGGTGGGGGTGTTCGGGGTGACGCGGAGGGTGCCGCCGAGTTCGCGGACGCGGGCGTGCAGGGTGCGCGGGACCTCGGTGGTGGGGGTGGTGGACCCGTTGTCCTCCACGGTGATCGTGACCCCTTCGGCGGTGTGGCGGACGTCGATGTGCACCCGGGTGGCGTCGGAGTGGCGCAGGGCGTTGGTGAGGGCTTCCTGGGCGACCCGGTAGGCGGCGTGGTCCACGCGGGCCGGCAGGGGGCGCGGGTCGTGGTGGGTGAGCGTGGCCCCCGCGCGCTCCGCGAGGGCGGGCAGGTCGGCGAGGGTGGCGCCGTGGTCGTGCAGGACGTCTCGAACCTCGGCGAGGGCCGCGGCGGAGGAGTCGGCGATGGACCCCAGGGCGTGGTCGGCGGCCCGCGGCAGGTCGCGGGTGACGCGCCGGACCGCCCGGGCCTGCAGGTGGATGGCGGTGAGGTGGTGGCCCACGGCGTCGTGCACCTCGCGGGCGGTGCGGGCCCGGTCCTCGGCGCGGGCGAGGCGGACGGCCTGGTCGGCGCGGTCCCGGTGCAGGCGCAGGGCGTGGCCGACGGCGACCGGGGCGAGGCCGAGCAGGACCAGGTCGGTGAACGCGGCGGCGCCGGGCGGGCGCGTGCCGGCCGCCGCGAGCACCAGCAGCCACCCCACCGACAGCGGCAGGACCAGCGCGGCGGGGCGCCGGTACGCGGCCGAGCCGAACGCGGCCATCGCCACCAGCCGCCCCGGCCAGTCCGGCACCGCCACCACCGCCACGACCGCCGCGCACACCAGGGCCGCGGTGAGGGGGAAGCGCCGGCGCAGCACCAGGGGCACGGAGACGGCCAGAGCGGCGGCGACGAGCGTGGGCGGCGGGAGCGGCGTGGCGTCGAGCGCGCTCAACCCGACCACGACGAACGCCGCGCCGCCGGCCGACGCGAGATCGGTCGGCGCGGCGGCGGCGGTCATGGGTCCGTTGTACACAGGCGTCAGCAGCGGGCGTCGCGGGGCGGCAGCGTTCCGGTCCACAGGTAGCGGTGGACGTGGTCGCGGACGCAGGTGTTGCCGCGCAGGTACAGGCCGTGGTTGCCGGCGGTGGGCAGGTAGGCGGCGTGCAGCAGGGCCGCGACGCGGCGGCCGTGCGCGGCCGGGGTGAGCGGGTCGTGCTCGCCGTTGGCCACCAGGACCGGCGGCAGACCCGGTGCGTCGAAGGGGGCGGGCGGGTCCAGGTCGGTGCGGGGCAGGCCCGAGCAGTGCCCGGACACCCGCCAGGGCTGCACCGCCCAGCCGATGCGCGGCGCGACCGCGCGCAACCCGTCCTCGACCCGCTCCAGGCTCTCGAAGTCGTCGGGGAACGCGAAGTCCGAGCACAGCGCGGTCCGCGCCAGGCGGTGGTCCGGCACGGTCGGCCCCGTGGTCACGCCCTCGACCAGCGCGGTGGCGATCGCGGGCCACGACCGGTCGTTGCCGATCCGCGCCGCCGCCCAGTTCAGCACGACCGGGTCGACGGCCACCCGGTCCCACACGGCCAGGACGTCCTGCCCGTGCAGCGCGCACGCCGGGTCCTCGGCGCACCAGGCGGCCATCCGGTGCAGGTTCCGCTCCGCGGTCACCGCCCCCGGCCGCACCCACTCGGCGAGGTCGGGCGTGGTGTGGTCGAACGCGCTGTCCAGGTACATCCGGCCGACGCGGTGGCCGAACAGCGCCGCGTAGGCCTGCCCGTACACGGTGCCGTAGGAGTTGCCGAAGTAGTTCAGCCGGCGCTCGCCCAAGGCCCGGCGCAGGGCGTCCAGGTCGCGGGCGACCTGCCGGGCGTGCAGCGGACCGGGCGGCGGGCAGGTCGCCGCGAACCGGGCGTTGGCGGCGGCGTAGGCGGCGTGGGCGTCCGGGGACAGCGGGGAGGGCAGCGCGGGCGGTGCGGCGGTGGGGCACGTGACGTCCAGCCCGCGCGGGTCCACCACGACGACGTCGAAGCGGGCGGCGAGGTCCGCGAACTGGTCGCGGTACCCGGGCAGCGCGAAGTTGCGCGTGACGGCGGCCGGTCCACCGGGGTTGACCACGAGCGTGCCCAGCCGGTCGGCGCGGGCGGGCAGCTTCACCAGCGGCAGGGCGATCGTGGCGGACGGCCGGGTCCAGTCGGCGGGCACCTCCAGCGCCGAGCACTCCAGTCCGTCGTGGCAGGCGTGCCAGGCGAGCTTCGGCGTGGCCGACGCGGCGCCCGTGGTCAGCAGACCCGCGATCAAGGGGAGGATCAGTGCTTTCACGTCCCCATCCGACCAACCGCACCGTGGCGGGTCGTCTGCCCTGCGACAGATCTTCGCTACTCCGTTCGAGTGACGTTGTAGTCGGGCGGGCACTCTGCGAACTCCACGGTCGTTGAGTAAACAGAGTTAACTCAACAGAAGGGTTCCGCCATGGGGGAGACTGCGACGGGTGCGATGAGGATCAGCCCGGAGTACTTCGTGGACCCGCACAGCATCCACGCGCGGCTGCGCGAGGAGGCCGCGGCCACCCAGATCGTGTTGCCGCGTGGGCTGCGCGTCTGGCTGGTCACCCGGTACGAGGAGGCGCGCTTCGTGCTCGCCGACCCGCGGTTCAGCAAGGACCACGCCGGCATCAACGAGGTGGCCACCCGGCACTGGGAGGGCGAGGGCGACCCGGTGATGTTCGACCAGTCGCTGGTCCGTCACATGCTCAACAGCGACCCGCCCAACCACACCCGGTTGCGCAAGCTGGTCACCAAGGCGTTCACGCCCAAGCGGGTCGAGGCGCTGCGGCCCCGGATCCAGGAGATCACCGACGAGCTGCTGGAGGCCGCCGCCGGTCAGGGGGAGGTCGACCTGGTCGAGGCGTTGGCGTTCCCGCTTCCGATCACGGTGATCTGCGAGCTGCTCAACGTGCCTATGGAGCACCGTGACGACTTCCGCCGCTGGTCGAACATCCTCGTCGCGGGCAACCAGCCCGAGCTGCTCCAGGAGGCGGGCCAGGCGATGGCCGGGTTCCTCGCGGGCCTGGTGGCCGACAAGCGGGCCAACCCGGGGGACGACTTCTTCTCCGCGCTCGTCCACGCCAGCGAGGACGACGACCGGCTGGACGAGGTCGAGCTCATCTCGATGGCCTTCCTGCTGCTGGTCGCGGGCCACGAGACGACCGTGAACCTGATCGCCACCGGCGTGTTCAACCTGCTCAAGCACCCCGACCAGCTGGAGAAGCTGCGGGCCGACCGGTCCCTGCTGCCGGGCGCGATCGAGGAGTTCCTGCGCTACGAGGGGCCGGTCAACCAGGCCACCTTCCGCTACACCACCGAGGACGTGCAGGTCGGTGACGTGCTCATCCCGGAGGGCCACTTCGTGCTGGCGTCGCTGATCTCGGCGAACCGGGACGAGTCGCGGTTCCCCGACGCGGACACCTTCGACATCACCCGGCCCGCGGGCGGTCACCTCGCGTTCGGGCACGGCGTGCACTACTGCCTGGGTGCGCCGCTGGCCCGGCTGGAGGGGGAGATCGCCGTGGGGTCGCTGCTGGACCGGTTCGACATCGCGTTGGCCGCCGAGCCGGACACCTTGAAGTGGCGGGAGAGCACGCTCATGCGGGGCCTGTACTCGCTGCCGGTTAGCCTCTCGGACCGTGGAGCGCACTGAGCTGCTGAAGCTGGACCAGGCGCACGTCTGGCACCCGTACGCCCCGATGCCGGGCACCCACCAGCCGCTGGTCGTCGCCTCGGCGGAGGGTGTCCGGCTCCGGCTGGACGACGGCCGGGAGCTGGTGGACGGCATGTCGTCCTGGTGGGCGGCCATCCACGGCTACCGGCACCCGGTGCTCGACGCCGCCGTCCGCGACCAGCTCGACCGGATGAGCCACGTGATGTTCGGCGGGCTCACCCACGAGCCCGCCGTGACCCTGGTGAAGAAGCTGGTCGACATCACGCCCGAGCCGCTGGAGCACGTCTTCCTGTGCGACTCGGGCTCGGTGTCGGTCGAGGTCGCGATCAAGATGTGCCTGCAGTACTGGCGCTCGCGGGGTCGTCCGGAGAAGCGGCGGCTGCTGACCTGGCGCGGCGGGTACCACGGCGACACGTTCCAGCCGATGTCGGTGTGCGACCCCGAGGGCGGGATGCACTCGCTGTGGCGGGGCGTGCTGCCCGACCAGCTCTTCGCCGGCCCGCCGCCGCGCGACCTGGAGACCTCGTACGTGGACGAGTTGGCGCGGCTGGTCGAGCAGCACGCCGACGAACTGGCCGCGGTGATCGTGGAGCCGGTGGTACAGGGTGCGGGCGGGATGCGGTTCCACGACCCGCGGTACCTGCACGTGCTGCGCGAGCTGACGCTGGCCCATGACGTCCTGTTGATCTTCGACGAGATCGCCACGGGGTTCGGCAGGACCGGGGAGTTGTTCGCGGCTGATCATGCGGGGATCAGCCCGGATGTGATGTGTGTCGGCAAGGCGCTGACCGGCGGTTATCTGTCGATGGCGGCGACGCTGTGCACGGCTCGGGTGGCGGACGGGATCTCGCGCGGCGAGGTGCCGGTGTTGGCCCACGGGCCGACGTTCATGGGCAATCCGCTGGCTTCGGCGGTGGCGTCGGCGTCGATCGACCTGCTGCTGTCCCGGGATTGGCGGAGCGAGGTGGCGGGGATCGAGGCCGGCCTGAGGGCTGGGCTGGCGGGTGCGCCCGGAGAGGTGCGGGTGTTGGGGGCGATCGGGGTGGTGCAGCTCGATCATCCCGTGGACATGGCGGCGGCTACGGCGGCGGCGGTGGATCACGGGGTGTGGCTGCGGCCGTTCCGGGACCTGATCTACACGATGCCGCCGTTTGTCAGCACCCCGGAGGACGTGGCCGCGATCTCGGCGGCCGTGGTGGCAGCCGCCGAGGCGTCACAGGCGCAGCAGGCTTGAGCCCCAGATCAGGAGCAGGAAGCTGTAGGCGACCAGGACCCACCCGAAGCCGGTTTCGGTGGGTCCCTTCTCGCGCTTCAAGACCTTCGCGCCGAGCGTCAGCAGCAGGGCGCCGGCGATGAACACCAACGGGACCATGACCACGCCGTACGCGCCCGCGTAGACGCCCGCCCAGTAGTCGGTGGGCAGCACGACACCGTTGGCGAACCCGCTCGGGATGCACAGCAACGCCACCGCGCCCCACACCCCGGCAACCCACTTGAGGCGCTTCCTGGTGTCCTCGGGTGCCTTCTCGTTGATCAGCAGCACGCCGATCGCCGCGAACGCCGCGCCCGCGAACAGCCAACCCACGACCGTGGACACGACGGGGATCCGGCCGACGACCTTGCCCACCGCCGGGATCACCGCGCCCCACAGGAGGAAGTGACCGCCGACTGCCGCGAACGTGCCGCCGACGATCAGGGCTGATTGCTGGGCCTTGGACCGGCGTTGGAACCAGTTCTTCGGCTTGGGGGGCGCGGCGGCGGCCTTGCGGCTCTTGTTCTTGGCCATCAGACCCCGATGGCCTCGGCCAACTGGGTGTTGGTGGGCTCGACCAGGACCGTGCCGTCCGGCAGGACGATGACGGGGATGTTCTTGCGCCCGCCCGCGATCTCGATCGCCTTGTCCCGCGCGGCGTCGTCGTGCTCGACGTCGACGTCGGTGAACGCCACTTCGTGCTCCCGCAGCCACGCCTTGGCCCGGCGGCAGTCACCGCACCAGTCCGCACCATAGAGAACGATCTCAGCCATGCGAGTGAGAGTAGAACGCTGCGGGCCGTCACGGTGCGTGCAGTCGTAGGGTGAGCACCCGTGAGCGTCCTCGTGATCACCGGTACGGGCACCGAGGTCGGCAAGACGGTGACCGTCGCCGCCCTGGCCGCCCTCGCGGTCGCCGACGGGCGCCGGGTCGCCGTGCTGAAGCCCGCGCAGACCGGGGTCGCGGACGGCGAGCCCGGTGACCTGGCCGACGTGGTCCGCCTCGCGGGCCCCGTCACCACCCGTGAGCTGCGCCGCTACCCCGAGCCCCTGGCACCCGCGACGGCCGCGCGCCGGTCCGGGCTGCCCCGCGTGCACCCCAGCGAGGTGGCGGCGGCGGCCGTGGAGCTGGACGAGACGCATGACCTGGTCCTCGTGGAGGGCGCGGGCGGGCTGCTGGTCCGGTTCGACGACGAGGGCACCACCATCGCCGACGCGGCGTGGGCGTTGAACGCGCCCGTCCTGGTCGTCGCGCACGCCGCCCTGGGCACCCTGAACACGACCGCGCTGACCGCCGAAGCCCTGCTGCGCCGCGGCCTGGAGTCGGTGGGCGTGGTGATCGGGCGCTGGCCCGCCGAACCCGACCTCGCGTCCCGGTGCAACCTGCTCGACCTGCCGGAGGCGGCCGGCGCGCCCCTGCTGGGCGTGCTGCCCGACGGCGTCGGCGGCCTGGGCCGGGACGAGTTCCTGGCGGTCGCCCGCGACGGGCTGTCGCCGTGGTTCGGGGGCACGTTCGACCCGGAGAAGTTCGCCGCGCCGCACGTGTGTTGACCGTGTCAGTGACGTACGTCGCTGGGTCGGGCGCGCGGGTGTGCGGCAGACTGACCGCCGGACCAATGCCGGAGAACCCCTGGAGATCCCCGTGACCGCAGCCCCCGAACAGGTCGATGTCCTCGGTGCCGCGCGCGAGCAGGTGCTGGAGCGCGGAGTCGGGCTGTCCGAGGAGCAGGTCCTCGCCGTGCTCTCCCTGGACGACGACCGCATCCCGGAGCTGCTGGAGCTGGCCCACCAGGTCCGCATGCGCTGGTGCGGACCGGAGGTCGAGGTCGAGGGCATCGTGTCGCTCAAGACCGGCGGCTGCCCCGAGGACTGCCACTTCTGCTCGCAGTCCGGCCAGTTCCCCTCGCCGGTGCGCTCGGCGTGGCTGGACATCCCCGGCCTGGTCCGCGCCGCCCGCCAGACCCGCGACACCGGCGCCACCGAGTTCTGCATCGTCGCCGCCGTGCGCGGCCCGGACAAGCGCCTGCTGTCCCAGGTCCGCGACGGCATCAAGGCCATCCGCGAGGACGGCAACGACATCCAGATCGCGTGCTCGCTGGGCATGCTGACCCAGGAGCAGGTGGACGAGCTGGTGGAGATGGGCGTCCACCGCTACAACCACAACCTGGAGACCGCGCGCTCGCACTTCCCCAACGTCGTCACCACCCACTCCTGGGAGGAGCGGTGGGACACGCTGAAGATGGTGCGCGAGGCGGGCATGGAGGTGTGCTGCGGCGGCATCATCGGCATGGGCGAGACGCTGGCGCAGCGCGCCGAGTTCGCCGTGCAGCTCGCGGCCCTGGAGCCCGACGAGGTGCCGCTGAACTTCCTCATCCCCAACCCGGGCACCCCGTACGAGAACTACCCGGTGGTCGAGGGCACGGAGGCGCTCAAGACCGTCGGCGCGTTCCGCCTGGCCCTGCCCCGCACGATCCTGCGCTTCGCGGGCGGCCGTGAGCTGACCTTCGGCGACCTGGGCGCCAAGCAGGGCATGCTCGGCGGGGTCAACGCGATCATCGTCGGCAACTACCTGACCAACCTCGGCCGGCCGGCGCAGGAGGACCTGGACATGCTGGACGAGCTGTCCATGCCGATCAAGGAACTGAGCAAGACGCTGTGACGACGGTGGTGTTCTGCGGCTACTGCGGCAAGGAGTTGGGCGAGGTCGACCACTCGGCGTGCGCGAAGCGCCTGCGCGTGATCGACCCGCCGAGGTTCTGCTCGGCGTGCGCCCGGCGGATGGTCGTGCAGGTGACGCCGTCCGGCTGGACCGCCACGTGCAGCCGGCACGGTGAGATCACCTCGGGCTGACCCGGTCTCCTCGTCACGAAGGTTGTACGCACGCGCGGTAACCTGCCCTGCGTCGGGTCGTCCGGTCAGGGAGGTCGTGCGTGGTGGCGGAACAACCGGTGGACCAGCGCGCCGCCCCGGTGCGCGTGCCGCCTGTCTTCGTCTACCGGTACCTGCCGCCCAGGCCGAAGGTCGTGGTGAAGCGCGACCTGCTGCCCGGGTTCGCGGTGCTGTCCACGATCGCCCTGCTGGGACTGCCGGTGGGGTGGGTGTGGGCCCGGCTGGCGCCGCCGCAGCACGTGGTCGTGGCGCAGGACGGCGCGTTGGTGCCGGTGACCGGGGAGAGCTACCACCGGTTGGACGGCCTGATGGTGTTCGTCCTGATGGGGCTCGGGATGGGGCTGCTGACCGGCATCGCGGTGTGGCTGCTGCGCGAACGCCGCGGTCCCGTGGTGATGCTGGCCGCCACCGGTGGCGGTGTCCTGGCGGCTTACCTGGGGCAGCGGACCGGGATCGGGTCGGCCGGTAGCCGGTATGCGCTCGGTGCCGCGCCCAAGGTGGGGGACGCGATCATGCTGGCCCCCGTTCTGGAGACGTGGTGGGGGCTGTTGGCTTGGCCCTTGGGCACGGCACTGGCTTACGGCTGTCTTGCGGCGTGGAACGGTCTGGACGACCTGGGTCGGCGGTTGGGCTAGATCGTGTAGTGGTCGTCCCGGACGTCGGTCACGAACATGTGGCCCGGGGCGTGGGTGATCGCGAAGGGTGGTTTCGAGGCCATCACCGCTGCTTGGGGGGTTACCCCGCACGCCCAGAAGACCGGGACGTCGCCGGGTTCCGGGGTGGTCGGGTCGCCGAAGTCCGGGGTGTCCAGGTCCCTGATGCCCAGGTCCGCGGGGTTGCCGGTGTGCACTGGGGCGCCGTGGACGGCGGGCATGCGGGCGGTGGTGGCTCGGGCTGTGTCGACCAGGCTCGCGGGGATGTAGCGCATGCTGACCACCAGGGGGCCGCGGATGCGGCCGGCTGGGCGGCACGGTCGGTTGGTGACGTACATCGGGACGTTCCGGCCCTGGTCCACGTACCGCAGGGGGACGCCGGCGCGGGTCAGGGCCGACTCGAAGGTGAAGCTGCACCCGATCAGGAACGCCACCAGGTCGTCGCGCCAGAACGGTGTGGCGTCGGCGGGTTCGGCGGTCAGGGTGCCGTGTTCCCAGACGCGGTAGCGGGGGACGTCCCGGCGCAGGTCCGCGTGGTCGGCCAGGACGGTGGTCGTCGCGCCCGGGTCGGTGACGTCCAGGACAGGGCACGGCTTGGGGTTGCGTTGGGTGAACAGCAGGACGTCGTACGCCCAGTCCAGCGGGACCGCGATCAGGTTGGCCTGGGCGTAGCCGGGAGCGAGGCCGGCGGTCGGTCCCGTGGCCGTCCGCCGGACCTCCTCGGGCGTCATGCCAGTTCCCTCCCGCGCGTCTCCGGCAGGCCGAGCAGAGCGAGGACCGCGACCCCGTACGCGATCGCGCCGAAGACCATCGCGCCGCCGACGCCCATCGTGCTCGCCATGAACCCGACCAGCGCGGGGAACAGCGCGCCGACCGCGCGGCCGAAGTTGTAGGTGAAGCCCTGGCCGGTGCCGCGCAGGGCCGTCGGGTAGAGCTCGGCGAGGAACGACCCGAAGCCGCTGAAGATCGCCGACATGCAGAACCCGAGCGGGAAGCCGAGGAACAGGATCACCGTGTTCGCGCCCTCGGGGATCTGCGTGTAGAGCACGATCAGGACCGCGGACAGGAAGGCGAACAGGGCGAAGGTCTTCTTGCGGCCCAACCAGTCCGTCACGTAGCCGCCGGTCACGTAGCCGATGAACGCGCCGGAGATCAGGAACGCCAGGTAGCCGCCGGTGCCGATGACGGTGAGGTCGCGTTCCTTCTTGAGGTAGGTCGGCAGCCACGTGGCGAGGGTGTAGTAGCCGCCCTGGACGCCGGTCGCGAGGAGGGCGGCGAAGAAGGTGGTCTTGAAGGTGCCGCGGCGGAAGATGGCGGTGAAGGTGTTCTTGGCGCGCTCGCGGTGTGCGGCTTGCGGGGCGTCCTCGACGCTGCGGCGGAGGTAGATGAGCAGCACGGCCGGGAGCGCGCCGGTCCAGAACAGGACGCGCCAGGCGATGTCCTGCGGGAACAGGTTGAACACGAGGGTGTAGACGAGGACCGCGAGCCCCCAGCCGACCGCCCAACTGCTCTGCACGAACGCGACCGCGCGCCCCCGGTACCGGGGCTTGCAGTACTCGGCGACCAGGATCGCGCCCGCCGCCCACTCGCCGCCGAAGCCCAGGCCCTGGAGGGCGCGGAAGACGAGGAGGGTTTCGTAGCTGGTCGCGAAGCCGCACAGGACGGTGAAGATCGCGTAGGTGACGACCGTGATCATCAGCGTGCGGACGCGCCCGATCCGGTCGGCCATGATGCCCGCGATGACGCCGCCCAGGGCGCTGACCAGGAGGGTGACCGTGGTCAGGAGGCCGGCCTGGCCGGTGGAGATGCCGAAGTAGGCGGAGATGGCGACCAGGCCGAGGGGGAGGACCTGGAAGTCGTAGGAGTCCAGGCCCCAGCCGCCGGCCGCGCCGACGAAGGCGCGTTTGCCCTTCTGGCCGAGGGTGCGGTACCAGGCGAACGCACCGCCGGTGTCGGGTGTGTCGGTGGTGCTGGGGGTGTGCGTGGTGCGGCTGCTCATCTCTCACCTCGCAGGCTCGGGGGTGTGCGCTGCCCCACACCGTAGAGGATTGTTGAACAATCCCACTAGGGGGCAATGGGATTAATCAACACGCAGGTCGGCGGGCACGCCTCGACGACGGCCTCGGGTGTCCGGGGTCGTTCGGGGTGCCGAGTAGCGGGGAGTCGGGACAGCCGTCCGGCTGTGGCTCGGGTCAGTTGCGGTGGGGGAGGTGGCCCAGTTCGGCTAGCGGGGCCGGGACCGCGTGCAGGGCCGTGATGATCCCCGCCTCGCGGTGCATCGCCCGCCGCACCATGCGCAGCCGCCGCGCCTCGGACCGCTCCTCCAGCAAGCGCTGCCGGTCCTCCAGGGTCAGCAGGCAGTCGTTGGCCAGGCAGTACGCCAGGGCCTCCGCCGGGGACTCCACCACCGGGTCGTCCTCGAACGCCGCCCTCCGGTACCGGCTGAACGCCGCCCGCGCGCGTTCCTCCAACAGCGGCAGCATCTCGGCCACCTCGGGCGGCGACGCGACGTCGTCCACCCACTCCACCGTGCCCATCAGGTACGGCGCGCTCTCCGTGTCCACCGACACCAGCTTGAACCGCCGCCCGCCTTGGCACGACAGGTCGAAACGGCCGTCCGGCAACGGCTTCGCGTCGTGCAGCAGAGCCTCGCAGCCGACCGTGTGCAGGGCGGTGGCGTTGCCGGGGCCGACCTCCCAACCCTGGCGGATCGCGACGACGCCGAAGCTGCGGTCGGGCAGCTCGCCGGTCATCAGGTCCACGGTCAGCTGCCGGTACCGCGGCTCGAACACGTGCAGTGGCAGCGACGTCCCCGGCAGCAGCACGGTGCCCAGGGGGAACAGCGGGAGCGTCGTCGTCACATGCCCAAACTACGGCCGGCCGGGGGTCGCAGCACGGCGAACGGATCG
Organism: Saccharothrix variisporea; assembly: GCF_003634995.1. Classification (GTDB taxonomy): domain Bacteria; phylum Actinomycetota; class Actinomycetes; order Mycobacteriales; family Pseudonocardiaceae; genus Actinosynnema; species Actinosynnema variisporeum. The sequence continues at coordinate 7,087,609 of NZ_RBXR01000001.1, forward strand.
GTGACCCGCATCTCCCGCGACACGAACCGGAACAGCGCGGCCGGGCGACCACCGGACGGCCCCACCGGAGCCACGCCGCCGGTCGGCTCCAGGAGTCCTCGGCGGGACAGCACGCGCTGGAGGTTGGTCGCGGACACCTTGTAGCCCAGCGCCGCCGAGTACAGCGACCGCAGGGCCGAGATCGTGAACGACGGTGGCGCCAGGGCGAAGCCGAGGTTCGTGTAGGACAGTTTGGACGCGAGCCGGTGCCGGGCTCGCCGGATGATCGCCTCGTGGTCGAACGCGGTCGGCGGCAGGGCGTCCACGGGGTGCCACGCGGTGTCCGAAGGCACCACGGGGTCGATGTCGGACGGCACCAGGCCCACGAACGCCGTGGCCACCACGCGGGGACCGGGCACCCGGGACGGCGCGCTGAAGACCGCCAGCTGCTCGACGTGGGAGAGCTGTCTCACGTCCACCTTCTCGGCGAGCTGGCGGCGGATCGACTCCTCGACGTCCTCGTCGTCGCCGAGACCGCCGCCGGGCAGTGACCAGCGGTGAGCGTGCGGTTCCCGCGCGCGCTCCCACAGCATGACCTGGAGTGATCCGTCTCTCACCTGGAGCACTGCGGCCAGTACCTCATGTCCCGCGAGACCCACTCGGCTGATACTATCGGCCACGTTTTCGCCCGGAAGGCGAAAACCTGGCTCAAGGAGGAAGTCATGGTCGCTACCGCCTACGTGGAGCGAACCTCGGACGGTGCGTACGACGGCATCGCGCCGGACGCCGCGTGGCGGGACGAGGTGCTGGAACTGGCGCGCAAGCAGGACGCCGTGATCCTCGCGCACAACTACCAGCTCCCCGAGATCCAGGACATCGCCCACCACACCGGTGACTCGCTGGCGCTCAGCCGCATCGCGGCGGCCAGCGACGCGTCGACCATCGTGTTCTGCGGCGTGCACTTCATGGCCGAGACCGCGAAGATCCTGGCTCCCCACAAGACCGTGCTCATCCCGGACGAGCGCGCCGGCTGCTCGCTGGCCGACTCGATCACCGGTGAGCAGCTGCGGGCGTGGAAGGCCGAGCACCCGGGTGCGGTCGTCGTGTCCTACGTGAACACGACCGCCGAGGTGAAGGCCGAGACCGACATCTGCTGCACGTCCTCGAACGCCGTGGACGTCGTGCGGTCCATCCCGGCCGACCGCGAGGTGCTGTTCCTGCCCGACCAGTTCCTCGGCGCGCACGTCAAGCGCGAGACCGGCCGGGACAACCTGCACATCTGGGCGGGCGAGTGCCACGTCCACGCGGGCATCAACGGCCCCGAGCTGGCCGAGCGCGCGGCGGCCAACCCGGACGCCGACCTGTTCATCCACCCCGAGTGCGGGTGCGCCACCTCGGCGCTGTACCTGGCGGGCGAGGGCACCGTCCCGGCGGAGAAGGTGAAGATCCTCTCGACCGGCGACATGATCACCGCCGCGCGCCGGACCAGCGCGAAGTCGGTGCTGGTGGCGACCGAGATCGGGATGCTGCACCAGCTGCGCCGGGCCGCGCCGGAGATCGACTTCCGCGCGGTGAACGACCGCGCCTCCTGCCGGTACATGAAGATGATCACCCCGGCCGCCCTGCTGCGCTGCCTGCGCGAGGGCAAGGACGAGGTGTTCGTGGACCTCGAGACCGCCAAGCGGGCGCAGGGCGCCGTGCAGCGGATGATCGAGATCGGGCAGCCCGGCGGCGGCGAGTGAACACCCCCGTGTGGGAGGCCCGCGCGGACCTCGTGGTCGTGGGCACCGGGGTCGCCGGGTTGACGGCGGCGTTGCGGGCGCGTGAGCTGGGACTTCGGGTCCTGGTCGTCACCAAGGCCGAGCAGGCGGACGGCAACACCCGGTGGGCGCAGGGCGGCGTGGCCGTCGTCCTGCCCGGTGAGCACGACGAAGGCGACACCGTCGAAGCGCACGTCCGGGACACGCTCGTCGCGGGCGCGGGGCTGTGCGACGAGGACGCCGTGCGGGCGATCATCAGCGACGGACCGGCGGCCGTGGCGCGGCTGCGGGAACGCGGCGCGGTGTTCGACTCCGGTGTGGACGGTCGGCTCGCGCGGACCCGCGAGGGCGGGCACACCGCGTTCCGGGTCGTGCACGCGGGCGGCGACGCGACCGGCGCCGAGGTCGAGCGGGCGTTGCTCGCGGCGGCCCGGGACGGGCGGGTGCCCGTGCTGGAGAACCACATCGCGGTGGACGCCGTGCGCACGCCGCTGGGTCAGGTGTGCGGGCTGCTGGTGCTCGACGGCGGCGGGGTGCCGGGCGTGTTGACCGCGCCGGCCGTGCTGCTGGCCAGCGGCGGACTGGGGCAGCTCTACCAGGCGACCTCCAACCCCGAGGTGGCCACCGGCGACGGGCTCGCGCTCGCGCTGCGGGCCGGCGCGGCGGCGGCGGACGTGGAGTTCGTGCAGTTCCACCCGACCGTGCTCTACACCGGGCGCGGCGCCCGCGGCCGGTGCCCGCTGGTCACCGAGGCGGTGCGCGGCGAGGGCGCGGTGCTGGTCGACGCGACCGGCGCGCGCGTGATGCGCGGTGTGCACCCGCTGGAGGACCTGGCGCCGCGCGATGTGGTGGCGGCGGCGATCACCCGGCACATGGCTGGTGCGCCGGGCGGCATCGACGACCACGTCTTCCTCGACGCCACCGGCATCTCCGACTTCGCCCGGCGGTTCCCGACCGTGCACGCGGCCTGCGTCGCGGCGGGCATCGACCCGGCGACCGACCCGATCCCGGTGGCCCCGGCGGCGCACTTCGCGTGCGGCGGCGTGGTGTCCGATGTGGACGGACGCACCGGCGTGACCGGCCTGTACGCGGCCGGCGAGGTGGCCCGGACCGGGCTGCACGGCGCGAACCGGCTGGCGTCCAACAGCTTGCTGGAAGGCCTGGTCGTGGGCACGCGCGCGGCCGAGGCGGTCGCGAGCGACCTCGCGCTGGGCCTGCTGGCCCGCTGCACCGGCACGGCCGAACTGCCGATCGCGCCCGTCGCCGACCGGGACGCGTTGCAGCGCGTCATGAGCCGGTACGCGGCCATCGGCCGGGACGCCGAGGGCCTGGCCGTCGTCGGCTCGGTGCTCGACCTGTCCACTGTGGACCGTCGGCTGGACACGCGCGAACTGGTGGAGGACGCGGCGCTCACCGTGGCGGCCCGCGCGCTCATCGCGGCGGCGGCCGAGCGCCGGGAGTCGCGCGGTTGCCACGTGCGCACCGACTACCCGCAGCGGGACGACGTGAACTGGCGGCGCAGCCAGGTCGTCCGGCTCACCCCGACCGGGCAGCCCGTGCTGGCCGACCCGGTCACCACGGCGAGGGGAGTGGCATGACGCTCGACATGGACGACGTGCGCCGCGTGATCTCCACGGCGCTGGCCGAGGACCTGCGCTACGGCCCGGACGCGACGACGGAGGCCACCGTGCCCGCGGACGCCGTGGCCGTGGCCGAGTTGACGCCGCGCGCGGCCGGGGTGCTCGCGGGCATCCCGGTGGCGGTGGCGGTGTTCGAGGAGGTCCTCGACGTCGAGGTGCTCGACCGGCGCGAGGACGGCGACAAGGCGGTGCCCGGCGAGCCCGCGCTGGTCGTGCGCGGACCGGTGCGCGGCCTGCTCACCGCCGAGCGCACGGCGTTGAACCTGCTGTGCCACCTGTCCGGCATCGCCACGCTCACCGCCGCGTGGGTGCACGAGATCGAGGGCACGAAGGCGCGCGTGCGGGACTCCCGCAAGACCCTGCCGGGGTTGCGGCTGCTGGAGAAGTACGCCGTGCGCTGCGGCGGCGGCGTGAACCACCGGCTGGGCCTCGGGGACGCCGTGCTGATCAAGGACAACCACGTCCAGGCGGCCGGGTCCGTGCGCGCGGCGCTGGCCGCGGTCCGGGCGCACGCTCCGCACCTGCCGTGCGAGGTCGAGGTGGACTCGCTGGAGCAGTTGGACGAGGCCGTGGCCGAGGGCGCGGAACTGGTGCTGCTGGACAACTTCACCGTCGCCGAGTGCGCGGAGGCGGTGCGTCGGGCAGGGGGCGTCGCACTGGAGGCGTCCGGTGGGCTGACCCTGGACGTGGCGCGGGCCTACGCCGAGACCGGCGTGGACTACCTGGCGGTCGGCGGGCTGACCCACTCCGCCCCGGCCCTCGACCTCGGCATGGACCTGCGCTGACCCGCTGAACGGTGGGCGGCGGCCCGGCCCGGTGCGCAGGCCGCCACCCACCGGCTCGGACGGTCGCGTGGAGACCGCCGAGCCGGGTGCGGCACGCGGTCGGTGCGGACCGCCGCCACGAGTCTGGTCAGCGGTTGCCCGGGTTCCGCGGGTCGCGCGGGACGCGGCCCTGCGGGTGCTGGACGTCGACCTCCTCCTTGCGGACCTCGCCGCGCACCTTCTGCTGCTCGGTCACGGCCTCCTTCTCCAGCCGGACCCGCTCGACGGCCTCGGCGTGCTTGTCCACCACGGGCTCCTGCCGGCGCAGCGTGACCTCGGCCTCCTCGTCCGCGAACGGACGGCTGCCGTCGGGCCCGTCGGCGGGCTCGCGCACCACCCGGACCTCTTCGTGCGTCACCGGCACGGAGACGTCCTTCTGCTCGGTCACGGTGTGCTTCACCAGCCGCACCCGGCCGGCCTCGACGTCCCGCGTGCCGACGTCCAGCTGCTCCTCGTACCGGGTGACGGAGTCGCCCCGGTCGCGGGCCGCGCGCTCGTCGGTCAGCTTGCCCGCCATCGACTCGCGGCCGCGGGTGGCGTGCTTGCCCTGGAGCTTGTCGTGGTCGCCGGACCGGACGCCCGGGATCATCCCGTAGTGCCGGTAGAGCCGTTCCTGCTGCTCGTCGGACATGTGCTGGTCTTCGGTGTCGATCCGCGGCGCGTCCTTGACCTGCTGCTTCTCGACCGGCACCAGGATGTGGCCCTGGTCGATCGTCGCGTCCTGGATGGGCACGAACGATTCCTTCATGCCGAGCAGGCCGGTGTGCACGGAGGCCCACATGGGGCGGCCGTCCCGGTCGTCGAGCCACACCTGCTTGACCGACCCGATCCGCTCACCGTGGGCGTCGAGCACGTCGCAGTCGTACAGCCGGTCCACTTCCGCCTGGTTGATCATGAGTTCACCCTTCGCATGGTCCTGTGCTGCGACAGTCGGGTTGCCCGTGACCTGGACCGACCCACGGCCTCTCACTCGGACGTGGGGTGAAGCTCCCTCGAAAGTGATTCGCGTCCCTCAGGGCGGCTCAGAGCCGCCGGTTGGCCAACACGGGGAGTGCGCGTCGGGCCTCTTCCACCGCCGGCACGTCCACGTCCGCGACCAGCACGCCCGGCTCACCGCCCAGCTGACCGACCACCGCGCCCAGCGGCGACACGACCGTGCTGAACCCCACACCGGTCGGCGCGCCGCCGAAGTCCTCCCCGGGGTCGGCCTGCCCGCACGCCAGCACCCACGACGTGCAGTCCAGCGCCCGCGCCCGCACCAGCAGCTCCCACTGCTCCCGCTTGCCCGGTCCCGCGCCCCAGGACGCGCACACCAGCACCGCCGCCGCGCCCTGGTCGGCCAGCGCCCGGAACAGCTCCGGGAAGCGCACGTCGTAGCAGGTGGCCAGGCCCAGCGTCACGCCGTCCACCTCGACCACGACCGGCTTGGACCCGGGCGCGACCGTGCGGGACTCCTCGAACCCGAAGGCGTCGTAGAGGTGGATCTTGTCGTAGCCCACGTGCAGCCCGCCGCCGGTCACCAGCAGCGTGTTGGCGACCCGGCCGTCCGGGGAGGGCGTGAACATCCCCGCCACCACGACCACGCCGGCCTCGTCCGCGATCTCCCGCACGGCGGTGGCCCACGGCCCGTCGAGGGGCTCGGCGACCGGTCCCAGCGGCACGCCGAACCGGCACATCGTCGCCTCCGGGAACACCACGACCCGCGCGCCGGCGGCCTGCGCCACACCGGCCCGGACCAGGTCGAGGTTGGCGGTCGGGTCGGCGGAGGAGTTGATCTGGCAGAGCGCGACACGCATGGCACCCACTCTAGGTAGTGTCGGGTCTCGTGCGCTCCCTGTTGCCCCCGCTCGTACTAGTCGCCGTCCTCGCCACCGCCGGGTGCACGGGGTCGACGACACCGAGCGCCGAGGGCACCGCGGACGGCAGCTCGATCGTGCTGGCCGACGCCACCGAGCCCACCACGCTCAACCCGTTGCTGGGCTACGGCCGCGACGGCGTCTCCAAGCTCTACGACGGCCTGGTCGAGCACCGCGCGGACCGCACGCTGCGGCCCCGGCTGGCCGCCGACCTGCCGCAGCCCTCCGCGGACGGCCTGACCTGGACCGTGCGGCTGCGCGACGACGTGAAGTTCACCGACGGCACGACCTTCGGCCCCGAGGACGTCGTCGCCACCTACCGCGCCCTGCTGGACCCGGCGCTGGGCGCGACCGAGCGCTCGGCGTTCCCCGTGCTCACCGGCGTCGAGCAGCTCGACGTCCACACCGTCCGGTTCGCGCTGGCCAAGCCGTGGGCGGCATTCCCGCACCAGCTCGTGCTCGGCGTCCTGCCCAGCGAGGCGCTGGCCGGGGTCGCGCTGAAGGACGTCAAGCCGATCGGCACCGGCCCGTACAAGCTCGCCGACTGGCGCAAGGGCGACCGGATGGTGCTCGAGTCCAACCCGGCCCACTTCGGCGGGGAACCCAAGATCCGCAAGCTGACCGTGGTGTTCGTGGCCGACGACAACACGCGGGCCCAGCGGTTGCAGGCGGGCGAGTTCGACGGCGCCGAGCTGCCGCCCCGGCTGGCGTCCGGCTTCACCGGCACCGGCGGGATGCGCGTGGTCACCCACCGGTCCACCGACCTGCGCGGCATCACCCTGCCCGCCGGTCCCGTGACCGGCGACCCGGCGCTGCGGATGGCGTTGAACCACGCCGTGAACCGCAAGGGGATCGTGGACAACCTGTTGGGCGGCAAGGGTTCTCCGGCCAGCACGCCGATCCCGGACACGCTGCCGGAGTACTACGACCCGACCGCCGTGTTCCCCTACGACAAGGCGCAGGCCGAGCTGCTGCTGGACCAGGCGGGCTGGGTGCGCGGCGCGGACGGCCTGCGCGCGCGGGACGGCGTGCCCGCCCGGTTCACGCTCATGTTCCCGACCGGCGACGTGGTGCGGGCGGACCTGGCGACGGCGTTCGCGGCGGAGGCCAAGGCGGTCGGCGTGGACGTGCAGCTGGCCGGCCTGAGCTGGGAGGCCATCACGCCGAGGCTGGGCGCGGACGCCCTGCTCTACGGCGGCGGCTCCCCGTTCGACCCCGACCTGACCACCTACCCGGCGCTGCACACCGGCAACCCGTGGGGCTACACGAACCCGCAGGTCGACGCCCTGCTGGACACCGGCCGCACCCTCCTGGACCCGGCGCAGCGCGCGGCGGCGTACCGGCAGTTGCAGCGCGTGTACCTGGCCGCGCCCGCGATGGTGGTCGTGGCGGCGGTGCAGCACACGTACGTGGTGCGGGAGAACTGGACCGGGTACCAGGAGGTCGTGGACCCGTACACGCACGGCGCCCTGTCCTGGGGGCCGTGGTGGAACCTCGAGCTGTGGACTCCCCGCTAGTCGATCGGGTAGAGGTGGGATGACACCACTACCGCCGGGGGAGACGCCGTGATCGACTTGGCCGCAGTGCGCGAGGACACCCCGGGGGCCGCCGAACGGGTCTTCCTGGACTCGGCGGGCTCCTCCCTGCCACCCCGGCCGGTGCTCGACGAGGTGATCTCCCACCTGCGCCGGGAAGCCGAGATCGGCGGTTACGTGGCCGCTCGTGAGCGCGCGGACGACCTGGCGGCGGGGTACGAGGTGTTCGCGCGGCTCATGGGCGCCGAGGCGGACGAGGTCGCCTTCACCGACAGCGCGACCCGCTCGTGGCTGGCCGCCTTCGACGCCGTGCCGCTGGGCCGGGGCGACCGGGTGCTGGTGACCGAGGTCGAATACGGGGGCAACGCGATCCCCATCCTGCACCGGGCGCGCGAGGCCGGCTTCGAGGTGGTGACCATCCCGTCGGACTCCCGCGGCCAGGTGGACGTCGACGCCCTGACGGGCCTGCTGGACGAGCGGGTCAAGCTGGTGTCCCTGGTCCACGCGCCCACCAACGGCGGCCTGGTCAACCCCGTTCGGGAGGTCGCCAAGGCCGCGCACGACGTCGGTGCCCTGGTTCTGCTGGACGCCTGCCAGTCCCTGGGCCAGCTGCCGGTCCGCGCCGACGAGCTGGACGTGGACATCATCTCGGCCACCGGCCGCAAGTGGCTGCGCGGTCCTCGGGGCACCGGTGTCCTGGTCGTGCGCCGAAGTGCCCGCGACCGGCTGCGGCCTCGGCTGGTGGACCTGCACAGCGGCGAGTGGACCGGCCCGGACGAGATCGAGCTGCGCACCGACGCCCGGGTCTACGAGCTGTGGGAGTGCAGCATCGCCGACCGGCTCGGGCTGATCGCCGCCGCTCGGTACGCGCTGGACCTCGGCATCGACGAGATCGCCGCCGAGGTGCGCGCGCGGGCCGAGCGCCTGCGGGCCGGGCTGCGGGAGCTGCCGGGGGTCGAGGTGCGGGACCTCGGGGTCGAGCGGTCCGGCATCGTGACGTTCACGGTGGAGGGGCACGAGGCCGGTGCGGTGCGGGAGCACCTGGCGCGGCACGACGTGGTGGCCACCAGCAGCCACCTCAGCTCGACCCGGATCGACATGACCCGGCGCGGGCTGGAGGGCGTGGTCCGGATGTCGCCGCATTACTTCGTCTCGCCCGAGCAGGTGGACCGGGCGGTGGAGGTCGTGGCCGAGCTGGCCTGAGCGGCGCTGGCCTGAGCGGCGCTGGCCTGAGCGGCGCTGGACTGAGCGGTGCTGGCCTGAGCGGCGCGGGCCTGCGAGGTGCGGGCCCGCGCCGGAGGCCTCAGCAGGTGCGGCTGATGATGCGCGGCACGCAGTCCGAGTAGGACAGGAACAGCTCGACCGCGCTGTCGTTGCGGGCGGTCTGGGTGGCGATCACGGTGTCACGCGGGTAGAAACCGCCACCGCCCGACCCGGTCGGGTACATCTCGAACGTGTAGCTCCAGATCTTGTGGACGCCCCACAGCCAGTCGTTGATGGTGCCGTCGGTGATGTAGAGGTCGCTGGACTGCTGCGGCGTGTAGCCGTTGAGCGCCGCCATCCGCCGGCCCAGCGTGGAGAACGCGCTGGCCTGCGTCGAGTCCAGGCCCGGCGCGGTGTCGTTGTAGGTGTAGCCGTACGGCCACAGGATCAGCTCCGAGTAGGTGTGGAAGTCGATGTGCGTCTTGATCTGCTGCACACCGCCCACCACCCGGCCGTTGACGAAGTCCCGGATGCGGGCCACCTCCGGCGCGGAGAACGCCGACGGGCCGCGGTAGGTCTCGCTGGACCCGCTGCTGCTCGACCCGCCGCAGCAACCCCACTGGTAGCCGAAGTTGCGGTTCGGATCGGTGCCGGTGGACGTCGAGTTCGGCTGCCGGTTCTTGCGCCACGACCGGAACGAGCCGGTGGCGATGTCGTACTCCACGCCGTCCGGGTTGACCATCGGGACGATCCAGATCTCGCGGGTGTCCACGAGGTTCTTGATCGTCGGGTTGGTGGCGTAGCCGTCGGTGTACTGCTTGATGATCCGCAGGCACATCTCGACGGTCAGGTGCTCCCGGGCGTGCATGTTGCAGGTGAACAGCACCTCGGGCTCGGCCTCGTCCACGCCGGGGTTGTCGCTGATCTTCAGCGTCCACAGCTCGCGGCCCTGGTAGGACTTGCCGATGGTCGACAGCCGCACCAGGTTCGGGTGGTCGGTGACGGTCTGGTTCAGCTCGGTGACCATCTCCTGGAAGTTGTGGTAGCCGGTGTAGCCGGACGGGAAGTCCTGGGTGCCGACCTGGGGGTCGGTGAAGTCGGCCTTGCCCAGCGACCGGAGCTGGGCGTCGTAGTCGCCGAGGTTCTTGACGGGCAGCCCGGTGGCCCGCAGCGCCCACTGCTGCCGGGCCTCGGCGACGACGGTGAGCGTGTCGCCTTCCTGGCCGAGGACGTCCACCCCGGTCCGGGCGACGCGCGTCCGGGCCTCCGGTGAGCCCGCGGTGACCTCGAAGAGGGTCCGCTCGGGGGATTTCGTGGTGCTCGACTGCGCCGACCCGGTGTGCAAGGGGAGTACCAGGGCCAGGCACGCACCGAGCGCGGCGGCCATCAGGCCGCGCCGCTTGGGTGACATTGCTCCTCCATCATCAGCAGGGTTTGCGACGGAGTGGTGCCTACGCAGCGTGGCCCGACCGTCACAGATCGGCATAGCCGCCGTTTGTCGGGTTCGTCGTCGCCGGGGCGGGTGACAGTTGACAGCTCTCGGCCCACCCCGCCGAACCAGGCGATGCGCCGCACGGCTTACCCTTGAGGTCATGCTGAACCGCATCGACCTGCGTGGTCGGGTCCCGTCACCGGCAGAACTGCGCGCCGCGCTGCCGCGCGCCGAGGTGGACGTGGACGCGGTTCTGCACCATGTGCGGCCCATCGTGGACGCGGTGCGCGAGCGGGGTGTCGAGGCCGCCCTGGACGTCACCGAGCGGTTCGACAAGGTGCGGCCCGAGCGGGTGCGCGTGCCGGTGGCCGAGCTGGACCGGGCGCTGGCCGAGCTGGACCCGGCCGTGCGGGAGGCGCTGGAGGAGTCCATCGCGCGCGCCCGCAAGGTGCACGCCGACCAGCGGCGCACCGACACCACGACCCAGGTCGTGCCCGGCGGGACGGTGACCGAGCGCTGGGTGCCGGTCGCCCGCGTCGGCCTGTACGCGCCCGGTGGCCTGGCGGTCTACCCGTCCACCGTCGTCATGAACGTGGTGCCGGCGCAGACCGCGGGCGTCGAGTCGCTGGTGGTGGTCTCGCCGCCGCAGGCCGAGTTCGGCGGTCTGCCGCACCCGACGATCCTGGCCGCCGCCGCGCTGCTCGGCGTCACCGAGGTGTGGGCGCTCGGCGGGGCGCAGGCCGTGGCGCTGCTCGCGTACGGCGGCGTGGACACCGACGGCGGCGAACTGGCCCCGGTCGACGTGGTGACCGGTCCGGGCAACATCTACCTCACCGCCGCCAAGCGCCTGCTGCGCGGCCTGATCGGCATCGACTCCGAGGCCGGCCCCACCGAGATCGCGATCCTGGCCGACGAGACCGCCGACCCGGTGCACGTGGCCGCCGACCTGATCAGCCAGGCCGAGCACGACCCGCTCGCGGCGAGCGTCCTGGTGACCACGTCGGAGGCGTTGGCGGACGCCGTGGACGCCGAGCTGGAGCGCCAGGTCGGCGCCACCAAGCACAGCGAGCGCATCCGGACGGCGTTGCTCGGCCGGCAGTCCGGCACGGTCCTGGTGTCCACTGTGGACGACGGGCTCACGGTCGTGAACACCTACGCCGCCGAGCACCTGGAGATCCAGACGGTCGGTGCGCGCGAGGTGGCCGCCCGCGTGCGCGCCGCCGGCGCGGTCTTCGTGGGCGCGCACTCCCCGGTGTCGCTGGGCGACTACTGCGCCGGCTCCAACCACGTGCTGCCCACGGCCGGCTGCGCGCGGCACTCGTCGGGCCTGTCGGTGCAGACGTTCCTGCGCGGCATCCACGTCGTCGACTACAGCGAGGACGCGCTGCGCGAGGTCGCGGACAAGGTCGTGGCGCTGGCCAACGCCGAGGACCTGCCCGCGCACGGCCAGGCCGTGCGGGCGAGGTTCTCCGGCGCCGCCGGGGTCGCGGGGGCCGCCGGGGTCGCCGGATGAGGCCCGTCGGAGACCGGGTGGAGCTGGCCGACCTCCCCCTGCGCGAAGACCTGCGCGGACGCACCCCCTACGGCGCGCCGCAGCTGGACGTGCCCGTCCGGCTCAACACCAACGAGAACCCGTACCCGCCCTCGGACGAGCTGGTCGCCGAGGTCGTCGCCGAGGTCGCGGAGGTGGCCGCCGAGCTGCACCGCTACCCGGACCGGGACGCGGTGGCGCTGCGCGAGGACCTGGCCGCGTACCTGACCGACTCGACGGGCGTGGCCCTGACCGCCGCGAACCTGTGGGCCGCCAACGGGTCCAACGAGATCCTCCAGCAGATCCTCCAGGCCTTCGGCGGCCCGGGGCGGACGGCGCTGGGCTTCGAGCCGTCGTACTCGATGCACCCGATCATCGCCGCCGGCACCCGCACCGAGTGGGCACCCACCCCGCGGCGCGCGGACTTCTCGCTGGACACCGAGAAGGCGGCCGAGATCGTCGCCGAGCGGCAGCCGGACGTGGTCTTCGTGACCAGCCCGAACAACCCGACCGGCCAGAGCGTGCCGACCGAGGACCTGCGGGGCCTGCTCGAGGCCGCCCCCGGCATGGTCGTGGTGGACGAGGCCTACGCGGAGTTCTCCTCGCGCCCGTCGGCGGTGGGGCTGCTCGCGGACTACCCGGACAAGCTCATCGTCAGCCGGACCATGAGCAAGGCGTTCGCCTTCGCCGGCGGCCGGCTCGGCTACCTGGCCGCCGCACCGGCGGTCGTGGACGCGTTGCAGCTGGTCCGGCTGCCCTACCACCTGTCGGCCCTGACCCAGGCCGCCGCGCGCGCCTCGCTGCGGCACGCGGCCGAGACCCTGGGGTCGGTGGCCAAGCTCGCCGCCGAGCGCGACCGGGTCGTGGAGGCGCTGGCCGGGATGGGCTTCGACGTGGTGCCCAGCGACGCGAACTTCGTGCTGTTCGGGTGGTTCGAGGACGCGCACGCCACGTGGCGGGACTACCTGGAGCGCGGTGTGCTGATCAGGGACGTCGGTATCGCGGGTCATCTGCGGGTGACGGTCGGGACTCCCGAGGAGAACGACGCGTTCCTCGCGGCGAGCAAGGAGGTTGGCCGGTGAGCCTGAACCCGAGCCGGGTCGGCAAGGTGGAGCGGACCACCAAGGAGTCGTCGGTGTACGTCGAGGTCGACCTCGACGGCACCGGCCAGGTCGAGATCGGCACGGGTGTCCCGTTCTACGACCACATGCTCACGGCGCTGGGCGTGCACGGGTCGCTGGACCTGGTCGTCCGGGCGACGGGCGACGTGGACATCGACGCCCACCACACCGTCGAGGACGTCGCCATCGTGCTGGGCCAGGCCCTGCGCGAGGCGCTGGGCGACAAGGCGGGGATCCGCCGGTTCGGCGACGCGTGGATCCCGATGGACGAGACCCTGGCGCACGCCGCCGTGGACGTTTCCGGTCGGCCGTACTGCGTGCACGTGGGCGAGCCGGCGGAGTTCAACACGTTCACCATCGGCGGCAACTACCCGTTCGTGCTGAACCGGCACGTGTTCGATTCGCTGGCTTTTCACGCCGGTATCGCGCTGCACGTCCGGGTGGAGTACGGGCGCGACCCGCACCACATCGCGGAGGCCCAGTTCAAGGCGATCGCGCGCGCTTTGCGGGCGGCGGTGGAGCCGGATCCGCGGGTGGGCGGGGTGCCGTCCACCAAGGGCGTGCTGTGAGGGGCGTGCTGTGAGGGTGGGTGTTGTGTGATGCCCAAGGAGTACGTGGTCATCGGGCTGCTCGCCCTGGCCGGGTTTCTGATCGGTGGGGTGTACAGCACGTGGAAGACGGCCAAGGCGATGGCTGTCGTGCTGGGGGTGCTGGCCGTGGTTGCGGTTGGTGGGGCTGTCGCCTGGCTGGTGTGAATTCCGGGGCGCTTCGCTCTTCAGCGGACGCGCTTCGCGCTCTCAAGATCAAAAGATGAAAAGCTCACAAGCGGCGCTCGCCGCGCGGCAGGCCGCCAGCGGGGGGTGAAGGGCGTCGGTTCCCCCGCCGTATGGCCTGGCGGAGCCAACCACATTTTGGGCCGGGTGCCGCTAAAACTTTTTGCTCGTTCCTCGCAAAAACTTTTGGCTGCACCCGGCCCAAAATGTGGTAGCCCTTCGGGCAGGCCATACGGCGGGGGAACCGAGGCCCTCCACCTGTGGTTGCGAACCACCGCGCGCTGCGCGCGTTGAAAAGCAGGGGGGTGAGCGTGTGGTGTTGAGAGTGTCTAACTGGACATATCGCCCACCGAGGGGTCGGGTTATGGTGGTGCCATGTCCAGCGAGGTCGCCCATCCCCGCTTGAGCGTCGAGCGTCCGCGTGAGCGGGCGGATGCGGCGCGCAACCGTGCTCGGGTGCTGGCTGCTGCCGAGAAGGTGTTCGCCGAAGCTGGTGGGGCGGATGGCGTGACGATGGAGGACATCGCCAAGGCCGCCGGGGTGGGGCGGGCCACGTTGTACCGGCGGTATCCGGACACGGCCTCGATCGCGCAGGCGTTGTTGGATGAGCACGAGTCGGAGATTCAAGCCGGTATCTTGAGTGGGCCGCCGCCCTTGGGGGTTGGGGCGTTGCCGCATGAGCGGTTGGCGGCGTTCTACCGGGCGTTGGTCGGGTTGCTCGAGCGGCACCTGCACCTGGTGCTCGGGGCCGAGACCGGGCAGGCGCGGTACCGGACCGGGGTTTACGCGTTCTGGCGGCGGCACGTCGAGGTGTTGTTGGAGGAGGCCGGGGCGCCCAAGGAGCTCGCCGACACGTTGATGGCGCCGCTCGCGCCCGAGGTCTACCGGTACCAGCGGCAGACGCGGGGGCTCACGCCCGAGCAGGTCGCCGCCAACCTCGACTTCCTCAGCCGGCGTGTTCTCGCAGGTAGCGCGGGGGAACGCTAGCCGCCAGCCAGACGCCGTTCGCGCTCACGCGGAACTCGTGGCCGTCCGCGTGCATGGATGCCGAGTCGACCTCCAGCACCACCGGCTTGCCGCGTCGCGAACCGACCCGCACGGCCGTGTCGACGGTCGCGGACAGGTGCACGTCGTGCCGGGACATGGGGCGCAGGCCCTCGCGCATGATGTCGGGCAGGAACTTCGCGACCGTGCCGTGGTAGAGCACCGGCGGTGGCTCCACCACGGGCAGGTCGAGGTCCACGGCCACGGTGTGGCCCTGGTTGGCCCGGATGCGGCCGTCGGCGATGGTGAAGCGCTGCTTGTCGTTGCGCGCCACGACCTCGCGCACCTGTTCGTGGGTCGTGCCCAGCTTGCGGACGAACTCGTCCAGGTCCACCCAGCCCGCCGCGTCGAGCGTGAGCCCGAGGCGTTCGGGTTGGTGGCGGAGGTGTTTGGACATCCGCTTCGACAAGCGGATCACGTCTTTGTCTTCCATGTCGGGAGTAGTGCAGCACGTCGGCGGGTCGGGAGGCCAGGGGTTTAGGTGCCGCCCTCGCTGGCGGGCTTCAGTTTCGGGGCGCCGGGGCCGTCGGCGGCTTGCGTGTCGTCGAAGTTGTGGAGGGTGCAGCTGCGCAGGGACAGGCACCCGCAGCCGATGCACGAGGTCAGGCGGTCGCGCAGGCGGATCAGGGCGTCGATGCGGGCGTCGAGCTCGCTCTGCCAGTGCGTGGACAGCCTGCTCCAGTCGGACTTCGTGGGCGTCCGGTTGTCCGGCAGGGTCGCCAGCGCGTCGTGCACGTCCTCCAGGCTCAGGCCGACCCGCTGCGCGGTGCGGATGAACGCGAGTCGGCGCAGGACCGAGCGGGCGTAGCGGCGTTGGTTGCCCGCCGTGCGCTCGGAGTGGATCAGGCCGCGCTCCTCGTAGAACCGCAGCGCGGTGTGCGGCACGCCGCTGCGCTCGGCCACCTGGCCGATGGTCAACATCTCCGGCAACTTGCTCACCAGCACAGCCTAGTGCTTGACCTCGACCTAAGTCGAAGTTGTTGGGTGGGATCATGACAGTTGGCGAGAAGTTGGGCTTCGCGGACATCCCCGCGTTGTTCCAGCGGATGACCGGGGACGAGAAGCACGAGTGGGCCGCCGCGTCCACGCTGCACGTGCTGTGGGTGCTCTACGACCGGGTGCTGGACGTGTCGCCGGAGCGGGTCGACGACCCGGACCGCGACCGGTTCCTGCTCTCGAAGGGGCACGGGCCGATGGCGTACTACGCCGTGCTGGCCGCCAAGGGGTTCATCGAGCCGTCCACTTTGGACGAATGGACGTCGTGGGGCTCGCCGTTGGGTCAACACCCGGACCGCGTGCTGGTGCCCGGAGTGGAGATCAGCAGCGGGTCGCTCGGGCACGGGCTGCCCATCGCGGTCGGGCAGGCCGTGGGGTTGCGGGTGCAGGGGCGGTCGGCGCGGGTGGTCGTGCTGGTGGGTGACGCCGAGTTGGACGAGGGCAGCAACCACGAGGCGATCGCGTTGGCGGGGCGGTTGGGGCTTTCCAACCTGACCGTCGTGGTGGTGGACAACGAGTCCGGCACCCACGGGTGGCCGGGCGGGGTGGCGGCGCGGTTCGCCGTCGAGGGCTGGGCGACGTCCACTGTGGACGGACGTGACCAGGAGGCGTTGTACGAGGCGTTCACGGCGGACCACGCTGGTCGTCCGCTGGTCGTGGTGGCGAGGGTGGTGGGGTCGTGAAGACCATGCGCGAGGTGTTCGCGGAGACCGTGCAGGACGTCATGGCGGACGACCCGCGGGTGGCGGTGGTGATCGCGGAGATCTCCCGCGACGCCTTCCGGCCGTCGCCCCGGGTGGTCAACGTCGGCATCCGGGAGCAGCTGATGGTGGGGGTCGGCAGCGGTCCGGCCCTGACCGGGATGCGGCCCGTGGTGCACTCCTACGCGCCGTTCCTGGTGGAGCGGCCGTTCGAGCAGATCAAGCTGGACTTCGGCCACCAAGGCGTCGGGGGCGTGCTGGTGAGCATCGGCGGTTCCTATGACGACCCGGTGTGGGGGCGGACGCACCAGGCGCCCGGTGACGTGGCGCTGCTCGACACGTTGCCGGGGTGGCGGGTGCAGGTGCCCGGACACCCGGACGAGGTGGAGCCGCTGGTGCGCGCGGCGCTGGCCGCTGATGACCTGCGGTACCTGCGGTTGTCGTTGCGGCAGAACAAGGTGGCGTTCCCGGTGGTGGAGGGGTTCACCGCGGTGCGCCGGGGGTCGGGCGGGGTGGTCGTGGCCGTGGGGCCGGTGCTCGACCGGGTGCTGGAGGCGACCGCGGACCTGGACGTGACGGTCCTGTACGCGACCACGATCCGGCCGTTCGACGGAGCCGGGCTGCGTGCGGCGGTGGCGGCGTCACGGCCGGACGTCCTGCTGGTCGAGCCGTACCTGGAGGGCACGTCGGCGCACCTGGTGTCCGAGGCGCTGTCCGACATCCCCCACCGGCTGCGGTCGCTGGGGGTGCGCAGGGACGCCGAGCTGCGCGCCTACGGGACGCCGGAGGACCACGACGCGGCCCACGACCTGGACGCCCTGGGCATCGCCGCCGCCGCGCGCCGCCTGTTCACCCACCCGGTGGCCGCCTGAGGGGTCGGCGGCCAAGCGTGTGTCGCCCGACCGGCCCGTGCCCGACTGCGGCATGATCTCCGTTCGTGAGCGTGCCGAGAACCCTGATCTGGACACCCACGCCGACCGCCGAGCTGCAGCTCGCCCTGCACCGAGCCGTGGCGGGACCGGCCGCCCTGGTGCCGGTGGCGTCCGGGACGGTGCTGCTGCCCCGGCGCCAGATCGGGTTCTCGGACGCGGCGAAGCTCGCCGAGCAGGTGCGCGCGGTCGGCGAGCGGGCGCTGCTGGTGCGGTGGTCGGGCGAGGCCGTGCTGTGGTCGGACGGGGTGGCGGCCGGGTTCAGCGGCCACGCCCGGCGCCTGGTCGGGCTGGTCACGTGGTGGCGGGTGAAGGCGGAGCCGGGGGTGCTGGACCTGCCCGGGGACGTCGCCGAGGTCAAGGCGCTGGTGGACCAGGGGCGGGCCGACACGTGGGTCACCGCGCTGCCCGACCGGGCGGGTCTGCCGATCGGCACGGTGCTGCCCGTGGTACCGGTGACGCAGGGCGGGTCCCCGTTGGCCTAGCCTGGTGGCGTGGCACGAGTCGTCGTACTGGACTACGGATCAGGCAACCTCCGCTCCGCCGAACGCGCCCTCCAGCGCGTGGGCGCGACCGTCGAGGTCACGGCCGACCATCGCGCGGCGCTCGACGCGGACGGCCTGCTGGTGCCCGGCGTGGGCGCGTACGCGGCCTGCATGGCCGGGTTGAACGAGGTCAAGGGCGGTCGCATCATCGGGGAGCGGCTGGCCGGCGGGCGCCCGGTGCTGGGCATCTGCGTCGGCATGCAGATCCTGTTCGAGCGCGGCATCGAGCACGGCGTGCTCACCGAGGGCTGTGGCGAGTGGCCGGGCACGGTGGAGCGGCTGGAAGCGCCGATCGTGCCGCACATGGGCTGGAACACCGTCCGCGCGCCCGAGGGCACCAAGCTCTTCGCCGGCCTGGACCCCGACGCCCGCTTCTACTTCGTCCACTCCTACGGCGTGCGCAAGTGGGAGCTGGAGGCCTCCGAGGTCATCCGCCCACCCCTGGTGACCTGGGCCACGCACGGGGACGACGATTTCGTGGCGGCGGTGGAGAACGGGCCGCTGTGGGCGACCCAGTTCCACCCGGAGAAGTCCGGTGACGCGGGCGCTCAGCTGCTGGAGAACTGGCTGAAGAGCTTCTGAGGCGGAGGTTCGCGGAGTGGGACCGGGAGTGGCCGGCGCGTCGCCGGCCACTAGGCTGTTCGCGTGACTTTCACGCTGCTTCCGGCCGTCGACGTGGCCGACGGCCAGGCCGTCCGACTCGTGCAGGGCGAAGCCGGTACCGAGACCCACTACGGCTCGCCCCTCGACGCCGCCCTCGCCTGGCAGCGCGACGGGGCCGAGTGGGTGCACCTGGTGGACCTCGACGCCGCGTTCGGGCGGGGCAGCAACCGGGAGCTGCTGGCCCGGGTCGTCGGCGAGCTGGACGTCAAGGTCGAGCTCTCCGGCGGCATCCGGGACGACGCCTCGCTGGCCGCCGCCCTGTCCACCGGGTGCGCCCGGGTGAACCTGGGCACCGCCGCGCTGGAGGACCCGGTGTGGTGCGCCAAGGCCATCGCCGAGCACGGCGACAAGATCGCGGTCGGCCTGGACGTCCGGATCACCGCCGAGGGCCACCGCGTGGCGGCCCGGGGCTGGACCAAGGACGGCGGCGACCTGTGGGAGGTGCTCGACCGGCTCGACCGGGACGGGTGCGCCCGTTACGTCGTCACCGACGTGAGCAAGGACGGCACGCTCACCGGCCCGAACGTGGACCTGCTGCGCGAGGTGTGCGCGCGGACCGACGCCCCGGTCATCGCCTCCGGCGGGGTGTCCAGTGTGGACGACCTGGTGGCGCTGGCGGCGCTGTCCCGCGACGGCGTCGAGGGCGCGATCGTGGGCAAGGCGTTGTACGCGGGGGCGTTCACGCTCCCGGAGGCGCTGGCCGCGGTGCGCTGACCGCCCGTTCGAACTCCGCGACGACGTGGGCTTCCGCGGCGGCCTTGGTGATACCGGTCGTGGCCATCACCTTGGCCGCCGTGCAGTCCTCTTCGGACAGCAGCCCGAGCAGGATGTGCTCGGTGCCCACGAACGTGTGACCCAGCCGCAGGGCTTCCCGCACCGCCAGCTCCAGCGCCTTCTTGCACCCCGCGCTGAACGGCTGCGGGTCGGGCCGCTCCCGGCTGGTGTTGTCCAGCGCGTTGAGCGTGGCCAGGCGGGTCGTGCCCTCGGCGGCCTCCAGGCGGGTGATCGTCTTCGCGCCCAGCCCGCCGGACTCGTCCATCAGGCCCAGCAGCAGGTGTTCGGTGCCGATCCGCTCGCTGAACCGGGCGTGGTGGCGGGCCAGCACGACCACGCGCCGCGCCCGGTCGGTGTACCGGTCGAAGTTCGGCTTGAGGTCCGGGGAGGGCCGGGGCACGAACCGCTTCTGCGCGGCCTGCTTGGTGACGCCGATGCTCTCGCCGATGTCGGTCCAGCTCGCGCCCGCCCGCCGGGCCTCGTCCACGAAGTGCCCGATCAGGTGATCGCCGAGCTCGTCCAACTGGTCGCTCAGCTCGACGGCGGCGGTGAGCCGGGCGAGGGCGTCGGCGTGCTCCTGCGCGACGGTGACGATGAGGTCCGTGAGCTGGACGGGTGCGGTGACCACCCGTCAACTCTAGGTTGACGCAGTCGACACGGTCAACCTCAGGTTGACGGCACGATCTCGATGCCGACGGTCCCGTTCTTGCCGCGCCGCAGCTTGCTGCCGAACACGGTGACCTTGCCGAGCAGCCCGTACTTGCGGCCGATCAGCTGCCGGACCTGGTCGCTCCCGGCCTCGTCGAGCAGCCGTGCCCGCGCCTTGACCGCCGCACCGGTCGGGTTGCCCTTGAAGTCGCACGGCGCGACCTCGACGTCCCCGCTGCGCCGGATGCGCTTGACCTTGCCGGTGTCCACCGGGGTCCACACGAACAGCGCGTCCGCCTCGCCCACCACCCACAGCGGCGTGGGGACGGGCGTGCCGTCCTTGCGGAACGTCGTCAGCAGCAGGAACTTCTCGTCACCGAGGCTCATGCGGATCAACGTAATACGGCAACGGCCCCGCTCCCACGGGGGGAACGGGGCCGTTCGAGCCGGGGTTCAGCTCAGAGCGCCACGACGTTGGTCGCCTGCGGGCCCTTGGCGCCCTGGCCGACGTCGAAGGACACGCGCTGGTTCTCCTCCAGGCTGCGGTAGCCGCCGCCCTGGATCTCCGAGTAGTGCACGAACACGTCAGCGCCGCCGTCCTCGGGGGCGATGAAGCCGAAGCCCTTCTCGGAGTTGAACCACTTCACGGTGCCGTTGGCCATACTGTTCTCTCTCCTCATGCGTAAAACCGGTGGTGCAACTGCGCCACCGCGGTCGCTTCAAGTGAGGGAGATCCCGGGAAGATCCGGGGAAAACCACACGCTCGAACAACGTTTCGCGAGCGTGGATGACACGGACACAAAACCGACGACCTCCTACAGTCAACCACACCTTGCCCGGTCGCGTCGCGTCCGGACGCCGGATGTGACCCAAGACGCCCCTTCCGGTGTGACCGACACCGCCGGCGGACGCCCTGTGACCTGCCCGTAGGCTTTGTCCCATGTCAGTCGCGGTGCGCGTGATCCCCTGCCTGGACGTCGACCGGGGACGGGTGGTGAAGGGCGTGAACTTCACCAACCTCGTCGACGCGGGCGACCCGGTGGAGCTGGCCCGCGCCTACGACGCCGAAGGTGCCGACGAGCTGACCTTCCTCGACGTCACCGCCTCCTCCTCCGACCGCGAGACCACCTTCGACGTGGTCCGCCGCACCGCCGAGCAGGTGTTCATCCCGCTCACCGTGGGCGGCGGCGTGCGCACGACCGAGGACGTGAACAAGCTGCTGCGCGCCGGCGCGGACAAGGTGGGCGTGAACACCGCCGCCATCGCCCGGCCGGAGCTGCTCAAGGAGCTGTCCGAGCGGTTCGGGGCGCAGTGCATCGTGCTGTCGGTGGACGCCCGGCGCGTCCCCGAGGGCGAGAAGCCCACCCCGTCCGGGTTCGAGGTCACCACGCACGGCGGGCGCAAGGGCACCGGCATCGACGCGGTCGAGTGGGCGGCGCGGGGTCAGGAGCTGGGCGTCGGCGAGATCCTGCTCAACTCGATGGACGCCGACGGCACCAAGGCGGGCTTCGACCTGGAGCTGATCCGGATGGTGCGCGGGGTCGTGGACGTCCCGCTGATCGCCAGCGGCGGCGCGGGCACGGTCGACCACTTCCCGCCCGCCATCGAGGCCGGCGCGGACGCGGTGCTGGCGGCCAGCGTGTTCCACTTCGGCACGCTGCGCATCGGCGAGGTCAAGCAGGCGCTGCGCGACGCCGGCGTGGAGGTGCGCTGACGTGCGCGGTGGTCCGGTCGAAGCGTTCCTGGGCACGCTGGTCGGCGCGGTCGGCGGCGCGCTGTTCGTGCTGGAGGGGCTGATCCGCTGGCAGTCCACCGGTGACGGGGTGTGGATCAGGTTCCCGCTGGTCGTCCTGGTGCTCGAACTGGTCGCGGTGGCCGGGCTCATCGCCCGGTTCCGGCCCGCGCGGCTGACCGCCGTGCTGATCTACGGGCTGATCGGCCTGGTGCACTTGCTGGCCGTGCTCGCCGAAGGGCCGGTGTGGGTGCGCGTGCTGTCGGCGGTGCTCTCGGCGCTGCACGTCTTCGGCATGGTCCTGCTGAACATGAAGCCCGCGCGTGAGCACTTCGGAGGAGCCCGGTGACCAGCGCGCTCGACCCCACGATCGCCGCACGCCTCAAGCGCACCCCGGACGGCCTTGTGTGCGCGGTGGCGCAGCGCAAGGGCACCGGCGAGGTGCTGATGGTGGCGTGGATGGACGACGAGGCCCTGCACCGCACCCTCACCACCCGCCGGGCGACCTACTACTCGCGCAGCCGCCAGCAGCTGTGGGTGAAGGGCGAGACGTCCGGGCACACGCAGTACGTGCACGAGGTGCGGCTGGACTGCGACGGCGACACCGTGCTGCTGGTCGTGGACCAGGTCGGCGCGGCCTGCCACACCGGCGACCGGACGTGCTTCGACTCGACGGTCCTGTTGGGTGAAGAGCCGGTCAGCTGATGTCGCCGGTCAGGTAGCGCTGGAGGTTCGGCGCGACCGCCTTGACCATCGTCTCGACGTCCGCCGAGGCCAGCGGCTCGAACTTCACCACGTACCGGACCATGCCCATGCCGAAGATCTGGCTGGCGGCCAGCGTGGCGCGCAGTTCGGGCCGGTCCTCGGTGCCGATGCCCGCGACGACCTTCTTGAGCAGGGTGTGCACGAAGAAGTCGCGCAGCACGTCGGCGACCTGGTCGTGCGCGGTGACGCTGCGCATGAGCGCCGCGAACTGACCACCGCCGATCGGGTCCCACACGCCGAGGAACGTCCGCACGATCCGTTCGCCGGTCTGGTCCTTCGGGCCGCCCTCCAGGATGTGCGTGACCAGCGTGTTCGGGTCGATCGGGACCTGGAGGACGGCCTTGGCGAACAAGCCCTCCTTGCCGCCGAACCAGTGGTTGACCATCGCCGCGTCCACGCCCGCCCGAGCCGCGATGGACCGCACGGTCGCGCCCTCGTAGCCGCGCTCCATGAACACCTCGCGGGCGGCGGCGAGCAGCGCCGCCTTGGTGTCCTCGCCGCCGGCGCGGCGGCCGCGGCGCTTCGGTTCGGCCTGTTGCGTGCCTTCGTTCACCTGTCCATCATGAGTGGCGCGCGCAAGTTTTTCAACGTGCGCTGAATTCGATGCCGCTGGTGGGGCCGCCGGGGCGACACGGCAGAATGTCCCCATGGTGAGCGTGATCGGTGCAGGCGCGGGGCTGGGCGAGGTCAGCCCGACGCGCGAGGAGTTCCGCGAACTCGCCGCGCAGCGGCGGGTCATCCCGGTCGTGCGCCGGCTGCTCGCGGACGCGGAGACCCCCGTGGGCCTGTACCGCAAGCTGGCGGCCGACCGGCCCGGCACGTTCCTGTTCGAGTCCGCCGAGAACGGCCGCTCCTGGTCGCGCTGGTCGTTCGTGGGCGCGCGCTGCGCCGGCGCGCTGACCGCGACCGGCGGCGAGGCGTACTGGACCGGCCAGCACCCCGTGGGCCTGCCCGAGGGCGGCGACCCCCTGGTGGCGCTGCGCGAGACCATCGAGGTGCTGCGCACCGACCCGCTGCCCGGCCTGCCCCCGCTGACCGGCGGCATGGTCGGCTACATCGGCTACGACGCCGTGCGCCGGCTGGAGCGGCTGCCGTCGCTGGCCGTGGACGACCTCAAGGTCCCCGAGCTGGTCATGATGCTGGCCACCGACCTGGCCGCCCTGGACCACCACGAGGGCACGGTCACGCTCATCGCCAACGCCATCAACTGGGACGACAGCCCCGAGCGGGTGGACGCCGCCTACGACGACGCCGTGGCCCGCCTGGACCGCATGACCGAGGACCTCCAGGCCGCCGCGCCGCCCACCGTGGCCGTGTTCTCCCGACCGAAGCCGGAGTTCGTGCGTCGGCGCACGCAGCAGGAGCACTACGCGGTCGTGGAGAAGGCCAAGGAAGCCATCCGCGCGGGCGAGGCGTTCCAGGTCGTGCTGTCGCAGCGGTTCGAGATGCGCACCGACGCCGACCCGCTGGACATCTACCGCGTCCTGCGCACGTCCAACCCCAGCCCGTACATGTACCTGCTGCGGCTGGACGAATTCGACATCGTCGGGTGCAGCCCCGAGTCCCTGGTCACCGTGCGGGACGGCAAGGCCACCACGCACCCCATCGCGGGCACCCGCTGGCGGGGCGTGGACGTCGAGGAGGACGCGCTGCTGGAGAAGGACCTGCTGGCCGACCAGAAGGAGCGCGCGGAGCACCTCATGCTGGTCGACCTGGGCCGCAACGACCTGGGCCGGGTGTGCAAGCCGGGCTCGGTGACCGTGGTCGACTTCTTCAAGGTCGAGCGGTACAGCCACGTCATGCACATCGTGTCCACGGTCAGCGGCGAGCTGGCCGAGGGCAAGACGGCGTTCGACGCGGTGGCCGCGTGCTTCCCGGCGGGGACGCTGTCGGGTGCGCCCAAGCCGCGCGCGATGGAGCTGATCGAGGAGCTGGAGCCGACGCGGCGCGGCCTGTACGGCGGGGTCGTGGGCTACCTGGACTTCGCCGGCGACGCCGACACCGCGATCGCCATCCGCACGGCGCTGGTGCGGGACGGCGTGGCGTACGTGCAGGCCGGCGGCGGCATCGTGGCCGACTCCGACCCGGTCGCCGAGGACAACGAGTGCCTGAACAAGGCGGGTGCCGTGCTGTCGGCGATCGCCACGGCGGGGACCATGTCGCAGTCGGTGGACTCCGCTCGTGTCTGATCGGCGTCCACTGTGGATCGTGGTCGTCCTGCTGGTGCTGGGCGCGGTCGCGTTGTGGGGTTCCTCGGGCATGACCTGGGGCTCCACGCG
Organism: Saccharothrix variisporea; assembly: GCF_003634995.1. Classification (GTDB taxonomy): domain Bacteria; phylum Actinomycetota; class Actinomycetes; order Mycobacteriales; family Pseudonocardiaceae; genus Actinosynnema; species Actinosynnema variisporeum. The sequence goes on from NZ_RBXR01000001.1 coordinate 7,112,339, forward strand.
GCTCAATGCCCAGGCCAGTGGTGCCGAGGTGTCGCCCGCGCTGCTGCCCACGGCCGTGCTGAGCGCCGCGGCGATCGCCGCGGTGGTGGCGCTGAGCGGGTGGGTGCGGCGGCTGGTGGGCGTCGTGCTGGTGCTCGCGGGGGTCGCGGTGGGGTTCACGGCCGTGGCCGCCGGACCGCCCGTGACCGCCCTCCTGGTGGCGTTGGCGGGCACTGTGTGCGTGGTGGGCGCCGGGGTGGTGCTGGTGCTGCGCGGCGGGGCCATGCCGCGCCTGGGCGGCGGCTACCAGACGCCCGGCGCGGCCAAGAAGTCCGCCGACCCCGAACGTGAGATGTGGAACGCCCTGGAACGCGGCGACGATCCCACGGAGCGGGACTGACCCGGCAGCAGCGCACGTTGGCGCACGTGGGCCCCGGACAGCCCCGGTCATCTGCGCGAACCCGAACACCCCGGTGGCGGGAAGCGGTTCATGCCGGGGTTAGCATCCTTCTGGCGGGAAGGGGAGCATGACGTGCGGGAGCTTGCGAGCGCGAAGGACTGGTTGACCGCCGCCGGCAGCGGCGGACCCAAGACGACGGACACGGGCGAGGTGCTCGGATGACCGTTCTCGAGTCGATCATCGAGGGCGTCCGCGAAGACCTCGCCGCGCGCGAGGCGGAACTGCCCTTCGACGTGCTGAGGGAGCGCGCGGCCAAGGTGCCCGCGCCGCTGGACGTGATGTCGATCCTGCGCTCGCCCGGCGTGGGCGTGATCGCGGAGGTGAAGCGGCGCAGCCCGTCCAAGGGGGCGCTGGCCGAGATCCCGGAGCCCGCGGAGCTGGCGGCGCAGTACGAGGCGGGCGGCGCGCGGGCGATCAGCGTGCTGACCGAGGGGCGGCGCTTCGGCGGGTCGCTGGCCGACTTCGACGCCGTGCGGGCCGCGGTGAACGTCCCCTTGCTGCGCAAGGACTTCATCGTCAGCCCCTACCAGGTGCACGAGGCGCGCCTGCACGGCGCGGACCTGGTGCTGCTGATCGTGGCCGCGCTGGAGCAGAACGCGCTGGTGTCGCTGCTGGACCGGGTCGAGTCGCTGGGCATGACCGCGCTGGTCGAGGTGCACACGGCCGAGGAAGCCGACCGGGCGCTCGAGGCGGGCGCGAGCGTCATCGGCGTCAACGCGCGGAACCTGCACACCCTGGAAGTGGACAAGGACGTCTTCGGGCGGATCGCCCCCGGGCTGCCGTTCGAGACCATCAAGATCGCCGAGTCGGGGGTCACCGGACCCGGTGACCTCATGGCGTACGCGGGCGCCGGCGCGGACGCGGTGCTCGTCGGCGAGTCGCTGGTGACCAGCGGCGACCCCAAGGTCGCCGTGAACAAGCTGGTGACGGCGGGGTCGCACCCCGCGTGTCCCCGGCCGAGCAGGTAATCACTTCGGAGGAGAGCGCATGTCGCCTGGGCAGTTGGCCCCGACCCCCCACGACCCGGACGAGCACGGCCACTGGGGGCGATGGGGTGGGCGCTACATGCCCGAGGCGCTCATCGCGGCCGTGGACGAGCTCGCCGCCTTCTACGAGAAGGCGCGGGTCGACCCGGACTTCCTGGACGAGTTCGCCCGGCTGTTGCGCGACTACGCCGGACGCCCGTCCCTGCTCACCGAGGCGAAGAAGTTCGCGGAGCACGCCGGTGGGGCTCGGGTCTTCCTCAAGCGGGAAGACCTGAACCACACCGGCTCCCACAAGATCAACAACGTGCTGGGTCAGGCGCTGCTGACCAAGCGCATGGGCAAGAAGCGCGTCATCGCCGAGACCGGCGCCGGGCAGCACGGCGTCGCGACGGCGACCGCGTGCGCCCTTATGGGCTTGGACTGCGTCATCTACATGGGCGAGGTGGACACCGAGCGGCAGGCGCTGAACGTGGCGCGGATGCGGCTGCTGGGTGCCGAGGTCATCCCCGTGAAGACGGGTTCGCGCACTCTCAAGGACGCCATCAACGAGGCGTTGCGCGACTGGGTGGCCAACGTCGACGACACGCACTACCTGCTGGGCACCGCGGCCGGGCCGCACCCGTTCCCGGTGCTGGTGCGCGACTTCCACCGCGTCATCGGCATCGAGGCGCGGGCCCAGGTGCTGGAGCAGGCCGGCCGCCTGCCCGACGTGGTCGCGGCGTGCGTGGGCGGCGGGTCCAACGCGATCGGCATCTTCCACGGGTTCATCGACGACCCGTCGGTGCGCCTGGTCGGCCTGGAGCCCGGCGGCGACGGCATCGACACCGACCGCCACGGGGCCACGCTGACCGTGGGCACGCCGGGTTCGCTGCACGGCGCGATGTCGTACGTCATGCAGGACGAGGACGGCCAGATCACCGAGGCGCACTCCATCTCGGCCGGTCTGGACTACCCGGGCGTCGGCCCGGAGCACGCGCACCTGAAGGACATCGGACGGGCGGAGTACCGGCCGGTGACCGACGTGCAGGCGATGGAGGCGTTCGCGCTGCTGTCGCGCACGGAGGGCATCATCCCGGCGATCGAGTCCTCGCACGCGCTCGCCGGCGCCCTGGAGCTGGGCCGCGAACTGGGTCCGGACGGTCTGATCGTGGTGAACCTGTCCGGCCGCGGCGACAAGGACATGGACACCGCGATCAAGTGGTTCGGACTGGGGGCTCAGTCGTGAGCGGTCTTTCTTCGGTTTTCGCGACCTGCCGCGACGAGCGCCGGGCGGCGCTGATCGGCTACCTGCCGGCGGGGTTCCCGTCGGTGGAGGGGTCGAAGGACGTGCTGCGGACGATGGTGGAGTCCGGGTGCGACATCGTGGAGGTCGGCCTGCCGTACTCCGATCCCGTGATGGACGGCCCGACCATCCAGCGGGCGTCGGAGGAGGCGTTGCGCGGCGGGTTCCGGGTGCGGGACCTGTTCGGCGTGGTCGAGTCGGTGGCTGCTCTCGGCGGTCGCGCGGTCGTGATGACGTACTGGAACCCGGTGCTGCGGTACGGCGTGGACGCTTTCGCGCGTGACCTGGCGGCGGCCGGGGGTCTGGGCCTGATCACGCCCGACCTGGTGCCCGACGAGGCGTCGGAGTGGCTGGCCGCGTCGGAGGCGCACGGTCTGGACCGGATCTTCCTGGTGGCGCCTTCGTCCACGGAGGAGCGGATCGACCTGACGGCCCGGTCGTCCAGCGGCTTCCTGTACGCCACGTCGGTGATGGGCGTGACCGGCGCGCGGGACGTCGTGTCGTCGGCGGCTCCGGCGCTGGTCAAGCGGGTGCGGGAGCACACTTCGATGCCGGTGGCCGTGGGTCTGGGCGTGCGTTCGGGCGCTCAGGCGGCGGAGTTGGCCGCGTTCGCGGACGGCGTCATCGTGGGCTCGGCTTTCGTGTCTGCGGTGGCAGAGGACCGCGTGGCCGCTTTGACCGCCGAGCTGGCCGAGGGCGTCCGCCAGGTTCCCGCTCCGGCGTAGAACACACGTTCGAGTGAACTGGCGTTCCGGGGGCCGCTGAGCCCCCGGAATTGTCGGTGGTCATCCGCAAGCTTGCTCCATGACCAAGCCGACTGCTTCCCCGACCGAACCCCACTTCGACTTCGCGCACCCGCGTGGCATGCCCGGCACCAGGTGCTCGTGGGTGAAGTCCTGTCGCCCGCCTCCCGGTTCGTCGACCTCGTGTGGAAGCGGAAGCTCTACGCCGTGCCCGGTGTGCCGTTCTCCCTGCTCGTCGATCCGACCGGCCCGGTCGCGACGGTGTTCGAACTGGAGGGCGGCGAGTACGTCGAGACAGCGCGTCGCGAAGCGGGCGTCCTGAAGCTCGAACGACCCTTCCCGGTAACAATCGAGCTGTCGCCGTAGGACGGGCCGGCGCACCCACTACGGTGGTGGCCGTGGTGACGACTTTCCTCGCGACGATCCCCAGCCCGAACCGGGGCGTGTGGCAGCTCGGGCCCATCCCCATCAGGGCTTATGCGCTGTGCATCATCCTCGGCATCATCGTGGCCATCTGGTGGGGCGAGCGCCGGTGGGTGGCCCGCGGTGGGGTGAAGGGCGAGGTCACGGACATCGCCGTGTTCGCCGTGCCGTTCGGGTTGGTCGGTGGCCGGCTCTACCACGTCGCGACGGACTGGCAGAAGTACTTCGGCGCGGGCAAGAACCCGTGGGAGGCCTTCGCGATCTGGAACGGCGGCCTGGGGATCTGGGGCGCCATCGCGCTGGGCGGTGTCGGCGCGTGGATCGCGTGCCGCCGCCGGGGCATCCCGCTGCCCGCGATGGCCGACGCGCTGGCGCCGGGCATCGTGACCGCGCAGGCCATCGGTCGGCTGGGCAACTACTTCAACCAGGAGCTCTACGGCGGTCCCACCACGCTGCCGTGGGGTCTGGAGATCTACCAGCGGGTCGACCCGGCGACCGGGTTCGAGGACGAGCTGGGTGGCGTGGCGCTGGACCACACGCCGGTCGAGATCGTGCACCCGACGTTCCTGTACGAGCTGCTGTGGAACCTGGGTGTGGCGCTCCTGATCGTGTGGGCGGACAAGAGGTTCCGGCTCGGGCACGGCCGGGTGTTCGCGCTGTACGTCGCGGGCTACACGGCGGGCCGGTTCTGGATCGAGCTGATGCGCACCGACCCGGCCACGCAGGTGTTCGGGCTGCGGATCAACGTCATCACCTCGGTCGTGGTGTTCCTGGGCGCGCTGGTCTACTTCGTGCTGGCCGCCAACCGCGGCGACCGGGAGGTCATCGTCCGCGGCGAGACGGGCGACGGGGAGATCTCCGAGACCCCCGAGTCCCCGTACGCCACCACCGACGGCAACCTCAAGCCGCACGACGACGGCACCGACGGCAACCTCAAGCCCCACGACGCCGACCCGGACTCGACCACCGACTCGGACTCGGACCCCGACCCAGACTCCGACTCCGACTCGGCGTCGGCCAAGGTCCCCGACACCAAGCCCCACGAGAAGCCGACCGAGTGAGGCGGTAGGGCCGATGCGCATCCTCGTCGTCGAAGATGACGACCGGGTGGCTCGTGGCCTGCTGACCGCCCTCAAGCACGCGGGCTACGAGGTCCACCGGGCGGCCACGGCCGCCGCCGCGCTCGCCGCACCACCGGTGGACGTGGTCCTGCTGGACCTCGGCCTCCCCGACCGCGACGGCCTGGAGGTGCTGCGCGAACTGCGCCACCGGCCGGGCACGGCGATCATCACGGTCACCGCGCGCGGCGAGGAGCGCGAACGGGTCCTGGGCTTGCGGGCGGGCGCGGACGACTACGTGGTCAAGCCGTTCGGCACCGCCGAACTGCTGGCCCGCATCGAAGCCGTCCTGCGCCGAACCCGCGCGGCCCGCGCGGCAGAGGACCACACCGACCGCCTCACGCTGGGCACGGTCGTGCTCGACCCGGCCACGCGGGAGGCGACCATCGCGGGCACCCCGGTCACCCTGACCCGCAAGGAGTTCGACCTGCTGGCGCTGCTGGTGCGGCGGGCGGGCGCGGTGGTCAGCCGGGACCTGATCGTGGACCAGGTGTGGCAGGCGCACTGGGAAGCGCCGTCACGAACGCTGGACACCCACATCGCGGCCCTGCGTGGCAAACTCGGCGACGCCCTGAAGATCGAAACCATCCGCGGCGTCGGCTACCGAGCCGCCCCCAACCCCTGACCCGACCACCGGACCCGACCACCTGACCCGCCACGGCCCGCCCCGCCACGACCAACCCCGCCCGGCCCCGCTGCCTGCCCCGCCGCCGTGCCGCTGCCTGCCCCGCCGCTGCCTGCCTGCCGCCGTGCCGCTGCCTGCCCCGCCGCGCCCGTCGTCCCAGCCCCGCACCTCAGCCCCGCACCCCAGCCCCGCACCCCAGAGCCCCCACACCCACCAGCCCGTGTGCCCCGGGTGAAGCGTGCGCCTCCGTGCGGCAGGATGGCGGCGGGAACCCCTGTGCCGAGGTGTGATGCTGCGTCGACTGCTCGTCCTGATCGTGCCGCTGCTGGTGGCGCTCGTCGCCGCCCTCGGTGTGCCGCTCGCGTTCGCCGTCGTGCAGAGCGAAGGCCAGGAGACCTACCTGGACCGGCTCGGGGACGCCAGCCGGTTCGCCTCGCTCGCCGAGAACGCGCTCGCCTCCAACCGGCGCACGGCCCTGCGTGAGGAGATGGTCCGGTACGACCAGCTCTACGGCATCGCCGCCGCCCTGGTCAGCACCGACCGCAGCATCGTCGAGAGCTCCCGCCAGCCCTTCCCCCTCTCCGACCCGGACGTCGACGCCGGCCTGAAAGCCGCGTTCAGCGGCTACCGGGGCGAGGCCGACCAATCCGTCTGGCCGTGGGAGGACAAGAACCTCGTGGTCGTCGAACCGGTCGGGCGGGACAGCGAGGTGGTCGCCGCCGTCGTCACGATCTCGCCCACCGGTGGCCTGCGGGCGGCGATCCTGCGCCAGTGGGGGTTGCTGACGCTCATCGGGCTGGTCCCGATGCTCGCCGTCATCGCCGTGGCCTGGCCGATGTCCCGCTGGGTCCTCCGCCCCATCCGCACCCTGGACGAGGCCACCGCGGCCGTCGCGGGCGGGGAGCTGGACGCGCGGGCCGACGAGGTGAACGGGCCGCCCGAGCTGCGCCGGTTGGCCGCGTCCTTCAACGCCATGGTGGACGTGGTGGGTCGGGCGCTGCGCCGGCAGCGCGCGTTCGTGTCCGACGCCTCCCACCAGCTGCGCAACCCCCTCGCGAGCCTGCGCTTGGCGGTGGACAACCTCGCACCGCACGTCACCGACGACGCCGGCCGGGAGGCGCAGCGCATCGCCGTGGACGAGGCCGAGGAGATGGGCCGCGTCCTGGACACCCTGCTCGCCGCCACCCGCCTGGACAGCGCGTCCGCCGCCGAACCGGTCGACGTCGACTCCCTGCTGGCCACCCACGTCCCCGGCTGGCGCGCGCTGGCGGGCGACATCCGCCTCGACCTCGACGTCCCGCCCGGCCTGCACGTCCTCGAACCGCCCGGCGGCCTGGGCAGCGTGCTGGACGAGCTGGTCGGCAACGCCGTCCGCCTCTCCGGCGCGTCCACCATCCGCATCCGGGGCCACCGGGCGGGCGACCACGTCGAGCTGCACGTCACCGACGACGGCGAAGGGCTGTCCGACGAGGACCGGGCGCAGGCGTTCGAACGGTTCTGGCGCGCGCCGCGCCACCAGAACATCGCGGGCACGGGCCTGGGCCTGGCCATCTGCGCCGAACTGATCGCGGGCGCGGGCGGGCGCCTCGAACTCCACCCCGCCACCCCGCACGGGCTCGACGCCGTCGTCACCCTGAAGGCGGGGGAGTCACCCCCCAAGGACGGTGTCAGCGCTTGACCGACCGGAACCAGCGCTCGGCGCCCTTGTGCAGCGGCACCTGGCCGGTCGCGATCCCGGTCCGCACGTTGATCCGCGACGCCTCCGGGTGCCCGGCCGCGATGCGCTCGGACTGCGTGTAGACCGTCCGCGTCACCACCTCGACCACGGCCGGGTCCAGCGCGGTCCGCGCGAGCAGCAGGTTGGGCACCGCGAAGGTCTGGCACGGACCCAGCGCCCCGTACGTGGTGGCCGGGATCGTGACCGGCACGTACGGGCCGGGGTAGGCCTTCGCCAGCTCGGTCGCCTCGCCGGGCAGGTCCAGCAGCCGCACCGGGAACGACCCGAGCAGCCCGGTGATCGCCGGCGTCGGGATGCCGGTCAGCGCCAGCAGCGCGTCGATCGTGCCCGCCGCGAGCCGCCGCGCGGCCTCGGCGTGGGCCATCCGCAGCGCTTCGACGCCCACGCCCAGCAGCTCGAACAGCCGGGTCGCGGTGAACTCCGTGCCGGACTCGCGGGGACCGAAGGAGACCCGCTTCCCGACCAGGTCCGCCACCCGGTAGACCGGCGCGCCGGCGGGCACGACGATCTGCAGGAAGCTGTCGTACAGCCGCCCGACGGCGCTGATCCCGTTGGGGTCGTCGGCGCTGAGCAGCGCCTGGCCCATCAGTGGGTCCAAAGAGGACAGTCCAAGGTGCACTTCGCCGGTGCCCAGCAGTCGCACGTTCTCCACAGACGCACCGGTCGGCCGCGCCACGACCCGGGTGTCCGGGAACTCGTCGGCCAACGCCTGTGCCAGCGCACCGCCGACCTCGCGGAACACGGCCCCGTCCGGCCCGGTCGCCAGCACGAGCTCGGCCGGTGCGGGCGGCCCGCCGGACGTGCACGAAGCCCACGCGGGCACCCCCGCCGCCAGAGCGGCGAGCAGCACCGATCGCCGGGACACCTGCACGGCTGAAGCCTAAGCCCCGGACCGGGAGGCCGCGCTGGGCGCGAAACGCTTGCTGTAGGAGGTGATGTCGGCGGCCTCGACGTGCTCGACGCCGTCCAGCGCGCCGATCCGGTCGGCGAGGTGGGCGTACAGGGCGTCGGCGTCCCGGCAGATGACGACCGCGATCAGGTTGTGGCTGCCGGTGATCGCGCCGAGGAACGCGGTCTCGGCGTCCCCGGCCAGGCTGGTGGCGACCGCGGACAGCCGCGCCGGGGTCACCCGGAGCCACAGCAGGCACTGCGCGGTGTACCCGAACAGCCTCGGCTCGACCTCCACGTGGAACTCCAGCAGCCCCGCGTCCCGCAGGTCGTCCAGCCGCCGCCGCACCGCCGAGTCCGACCACCCCACCTCGCGCGCCAGCTCGACGCACGCCGCCCGCCCGTCGCGGGCCAGGACGGCGAACAGCCCGCGGTCCAGGTCGGTCAACGCGGTCGGTCCCGGCGCGCCCGCGCGGGGTGACCGCAGCGCGGCGGCCTGGTCGGGGGTCAGCGCCGACGTCCGGCCGCGCCACCGGTGGTCCATGAGGTGCCGCAGCACGCGCTGTGCCGTCACGTCGACCACGTGCGGGTGCCGGCTGAGCACCGCCAGCGGGGCCGGGTCGGCTTCGGGGACGCGGAAGATGCAGAACACCTCCGTCCCGCTGGACAGCACGGTCACCCAGGCGGTGTCGGCGCGGCCGGCCAGCGCGCGGGCCAACCCGGCGGCGGCGTGCGGGCGGACGCGCAGGCGGACGACCCACTCGGCGAGACCGGCGGCACGGCCGTGCGGCGCGGCGCTCACCCGGGCCAGCCCGCGCGCCCGCAGCCGGTCGAACCGGCGGGACAGGGTGCGGTCGGACACCTCCAGCACGGCGGCGATCCGGCTGAACGGGGCCCGCCCGTCGAGTTGGAGCGCGTGCAGCAGGCGGCGGTCGAGCGGGTCCAGGGTGACCGAATCCACCTGATCAGGATAGGTCGGTGTCGGATTCCGGCGGCCCGGCCGCGCGAAGGTGACCCACACCGGAGGGCCGGCGCACGCTCGCCGGCATGAACGACATCCACGGCTTCCACCACGCCGGCCTCGTGACCCGCGACCTGGACGCGGTGGCGGACCGGTTCCAGGCGCTCGGGTTCACCCTCAGCCCCACCTCGCGCCACCTGCTCGGCGCCCGCCCCGGCGAGCCGCCCGTCCCCGGCTGCACGGCCAACCGGTGCGCCCTGTTCGGCGGCGCGTACATCGAGCTGCTGGGCATCGTCGACGAGTCCGCCCCGGACCCGTGGCGCACCAAGGAGATGGGCGAGGGCTTCCGCCTGCTGAACTTCGACACCGACGACCCCGCCGCCGTGGCCGCACGGCTGACCGACCTGGGCCTGTCGCACTCGGGCGTGCTCGACCTGGCCCGCGACGTCGACACCGCCGAGGGTGAACGCACCATCCGCGCACGGGCGGTGCACGTCGACCCGCGCAGCACGCCCGAGGGCTACCTGGGTTTCGCCCAACACCTCACCCGCGAGTACGTGCACCAACCCCGCTACCTCGACCACCCCAACGGCGCGTTCGCCCTCGACGCGGTGCTGGTCGTGGCCGCGGACGACGCGTTCGCCTCGATCGTCGAGCGGTACGCGCTGCTGCTGGGGGCCACGCCGTCGGTCGAAGGCCCGCGAACCGCGCTGCGCCTGCCGGGCGGTCGCCTGGAGGTCGTCCGGGCGTCGGACGCCGAGCGGGTCCTGCCCGGTGAGCCCGCGACGACCGGCTTCGCCGCCCTGACGATCCTCGTCGACGACCTCGCCCACGCCCGCCGCACGGTCGAGACGATCGCCGCCACCACCTCCACCCGTTCCGGTTTCCTGGTGTCCGCCCGGGACGCCTTCGGTGCCGGGATCTTCTTCGCGACCCCCTGAGGAGAGGGGTGAACGGCGTGTTACGTCAGAGGGATCTGAAGTTTCCGCCGGGTGTCTTGTCGCAGGTCGGGGCTGTGCTCAGGATCACTGACCAACCCCGCCGGCAGCGGACCCTTGGAGGACGACGTGGTCACCGCCCCCACCCGAGAGCGCAAACCGATCTACAAGCACCTGTACTTCTGGGTGCTGGTGTCGATCGTGCTCGGCGTCATCGTGGGCTACGCCTTCCCGGCGCAGGCCGCGGGCATGAAGTGGCTGGCGGACTTCTTCGTCGCCCTGGTCAAGGTCGTCATCGCGCCGACGATCTTCTGCACGGTCGTCGTCGGCATCGCCGGGCTGGGCAACCTCGCCAAGGCGGGCGGTCTGGCGCTGCGCACGATCCTGTACTTCACCGCCATGACGACGGTTGCGCTGGCGATCGGCCTGATCGTGGTCAACATCGTCGCGCCCGGCCACCACGGCCCCGCGATCCCGCTCAACGGCGACGCCGCCGCGAAGACCCTGGCCGACGCCAAGACCGCCGAGACCGGGGTCACCGGGTTCATCCTCAGCCTGGTGCCGAAGTCGTTCGTGGGCGCGTTCACCGACGGGCAGCTGATCCAGGTGCTCCTGGTGGCGGTGCTGGTGGCGATCGCGGTGGCGGGCATGGGCAAGCGCGGCGAGAAGGTCGTGTCCGCCCTGGACACCTTCGCCAAGGTCATGTTCGGCGTCATCAAGATCGTCATGTACGCGGCGCCGATCGGCGCGTTCGGCGGCATCGCCTACACGATCGGCAAGTTCGGCGGCACGATCCTGGGCAAGCTCGCCTGGCTGATGGGCTCGTTCTACGCCACCTGCCTGCTGTTCATCCTCGTGGTGCTGGGCGGTGTGGCGCTCTACGCCGGGTTCTCGATCTTCAAGTTCCTGCGTTACATCAAGGACGAGCTGCTGATCGTGCTGGGCACGTCGTCGTCGGAGTCGGTGCTGCCGCGCATGCTGGTGAAGCTGGAGGCGGCGGGCGCGGACAAGTCCGTGGTGGGCCTGACCATCCCGACCGGGTACTCGTTCAACCTCGACGGCACGTGCATCTACCTGACCATGGGCGCGATCTTCATCGCCCAGGCGACCGGGCACGACGTGGGCGTGGGCACGCAGATCGGCCTGCTGCTGTTCATGCTGCTGGCGTCCAAGGGCGCGGCGGGTGTGACGGGCGCGGGCCTGGTGACGCTGGCCGCCTCGCTGACGGCGTTCGAGGCCAACAGCGCGATCCCGGCCGTGGGCATCGCGCTGATCGTGGGCATCGACCGGTTCATGTCGGAGGCGCGGGCCATCACCAACGTCATCGGCAACGGCGTGGGCACCCTCGTGGTGGCCCGCTGGCAGGGCCAGCTCGACCGGGCGCGGCTCAAGGAAGTCCTGGACAACCCGTCCCAGGTCGACGTGGACGAGCTGCTGGACCGCCAGCACGCCGACGACCACGCGGACGACCGGGTGCCGGTGGGCGCCGGGCGCGCCTCCTGACCGCCCGCACCACCGATCACCCGCGCCCCTGACCCCCACCCGGAGCCCCTCAGCGACCCGCGCCGGCGTCGCTGAGGGGCTCTTCCTCGCAACACCGAAGCTTCGGAGTGTGTACGGGCGGTTGCAGAACGTGATGCGGCTGTCAGGGCACCCCTGACCGTCCCAAAAGCCGCCCACCTGGGTGAACTCGGCCGGCACGCGCCGTTGTCGGCAAGCTCTCACCGCTACGCGCAACGTGCGCTACTCAGCTATGCTTAACAACGCGTAACAAGGTCAGGGCCAATGTCGCTCCGCCCACCCGAATCGTTACGCGTCCATGACCGGGATCACCCGTTGGATGGTGTGTCCTGGTTTCGCGACTGTTAAAGTCGCGTCAACACGCGGGCCATCGTCGTCCCGTGCCCAGCAACCGGATTCCTAGGAACTGGACACGAGGACTCGTTCTTTCGTAGGACGACGAAGGAGGTCTGCGCAGTGATCTTCTCCGCCATCCCGTCCCCGCAGGGCCTGTACGACCCGGCCGCGGAACGTGACGCCTGTGGTGTGGCCATGGTCGCCGACATCCAGGGGCGGCGGTCGCACGGCATCGTGGTGGACGCCCTGACCGCGTTGGCGAACCTGGAGCACCGCGGCGCCGCCGGCGCCGAGCCGACCAGCGGCGACGGCGCGGGCATCCTGCTGCAACAGCCCGACGCCTTCCTCCGCGAGGTCGTCGACTTCCCGCTGCCCGAGGCCGGCCACTACGCAGCCGGCATCGCGTTCCTGCCCGCCGACGACGAGCAGCGCGCCAAGGCGCAAGCGCTTGCGGAGCGGATCGCGCAGGAAGAGGGCCTGACCGTCCTGGGCTGGCGCGACGTGCCGGTGGACCCGGACCTGGCGGACGTGGGACCGACGGCGCGGTCGGTCATGCCGCACTTCGCGATGCTGTTCGTGGCGGCCGAGACAGGCGTCGAGGGCCTCGCCCTGGACCGGCTCACCTTCGCCCTGCGCAAGCGGGTCGAGCACGAGACGCGCGCGGCGGAGGTCGGCACGTACTTCCCGTCGCTGTCCGCCCGGACGATCGTCTACAAGGGCATGCTGACCACCGGCCAGCTCCCGGCGTTCTTCCCGGACCTGCGCGACGACCGGCTGGCCACCGCCATCGCCCTGGTGCACTCGCGCTTCTCCACCAACACCTTCCCGTCGTGGCCGCTGGCGCACCCCTTCCGGTACGTGGCCCACAACGGCGAGATCAACACCGTGCGCGGCAACCGCAACCGCATGCGGGCCCGGGAAGCGCTGCTGGCCAGCGACCTCATCCCCGGCGACCTCGCGCGGCTGTTCCCGATCTGCGACCCGGACGGCTCGGACTCCGCGTCCTTCGACGAGGTGCTGGAGCTGCTGCACCTGGGTGGCCGGTCCCTTCCGCACGCGGTGCTGATGATGATCCCCGAGGCCTGGGAGAACCACGCCTCGATGGACCCGAAGCGGCGCGCGTTCTACGAGTTCCACGCGAGCCTGATGGAGCCGTGGGACGGCCCGGCGTGCGTCACCTTCACCGACGGCTCGCTGGTCGGCGCGGTCCTGGACCGCAACGGCCTGCGCCCGGCCCGCTGGTGGCAGACCGCCGACGGCCGCGTGGTGCTCGCCTCCGAGACCGGCGTTCTGGACGTGCCCGCCGACCAGGTCGTGGCCAAGGGTCGCCTCCAGCCCGGCAAGATGTTCCTGGTCGACACCGTCGAGGGCCGCCTGGTCGACGACGACGAGGTCAAGTCCCGCCTGGCCGCCGAGCTGCCCTACGACGAGTGGCTGCACGCGGGCCTGCTGGACCTGGCCGACCTCGCCGACCGCGAGCACGTGGTGCAGAGCCACGAGTCCGTGGTCCGCCGCCAGCTCACCTTCGGCTACACCGAGGAAGAGCTGCGGATCCTGCTGGCCCCGATGGCGGTCGGCGGCGCGGAGCCGCTGGGCTCGATGGGCACCGACACCCCGGTCGCCGCGCTCTCGCAGCGGTCCCGGCTGCTCTACGACTACTTCGTGCAGAACTTCGCCCAGGTCACCAACCCGCCGCTGGACGCGATCCGCGAGGAGATCGTCACGTCCGTGTCGCGGGTGATGGGTCCCGAGCAGAACCTGCTGGAGCCCGGCCCGGTCAGCTGCCGGCACATCAAGCTGGCCTACCCGGTCATCGACAACGACGAGCTGGCCAAGCTCATCCACATCAACGACGACGGCGACCTGCCCGGCTTCGCGTGCACCGTCCTCAACGGACTGTACGAAGTGGACGGTGGCGGCCCGGCGCTGGAGGCCGCGATCGAGCGGGTCCGGCGCGAGGCGTCCGAGGCGATCGCCGCCGGCGCGCGCACCCTGGTGCTGTCGGACCGCGACTCCGACCACCGCATGGCGCCGATCCCGTCGCTGCTGCTGGTCTCCGCCGTGCACCACCACCTGGTGCGCACCAAGGAGCGCCTGCGCGTCGCGCTGGTCGTGGAGACCGGTGACGCCCGCGAGGTGCACCACATCGCGGCGCTGCTGAGCTACGGCGCGGCGGCGGTCAACCCGTACCTGGCCTTCGAGACCATCGAGGACCTCATCTCCACGGGCGCGGTCACCGGCATCGAGCCGCGCAAGGCGATCCGCAACTACGTGCAGGCCCTGGTCAAGGGCACGCTGAAGATCATGTCCAAGATGGGCATCTCGACGGTCGGCGCGTACACCGCGGCGCAGGTCTTCGAGGCGGTCGGCCTGTCCGGCGAGCTGCTGGACGAGTACTTCACCGGCACGGTGTCCAAGCTCGGCGGCGCCGGGCTGGACGTGCTGGCCGAGGAGGTCGCGCTGCGCCACCGCCGCGCGTACCCGGAGAACCCGACCGACCGGGTGCACCGCCGGCTCGAGGTGGGCGGCGAGTACGCCTACCGCCGCGAGGGCGAGCTGCACCTGTTCACGCCGGAGACGGTGTTCCTGCTCCAGCACGCCACCAAGACCGGCAAGCAGGACGTCTACCGCCGCTACACCGAGGAGGTCGAGCGGCTGTCCCGCCAGGGCGGCACGCTGCGCGGCCTGTTCGAGCTGCGCACCGAGGGCCGCACGCCGGTGCCGATCGACGAGGTCGAGCCGGTGTCCTCGATCGTCAAGCGGTTCAACACCGGCGCGATGTCCTACGGCTCGATCTCGGCCGAGGCGCACGAGACGCTGGCCATCGCCATGAACCGGCTGGGCGGCCGGTCCAACAGCGGCGAGGGCGGCGAGGACCCCGAGCGCCTCTACGACCCCGAGCGGCGCAGCGCGGTCAAGCAGGTCGCGTCCGGCCGGTTCGGCGTGACCAGCGAGTACCTGGTCAACGCCACCGACATCCAGATCAAGATGGCGCAGGGCGCGAAGCCCGGCGAGGGCGGCCAGCTGCCCGGCTACAAGGTGTACCCGTGGATCGCGCGGACCCGGCACTCCACGCCGGGCGTGGGCCTGATCTCCCCGCCGCCGCACCACGACATCTACTCCATCGAGGACCTGGCCCAGCTGATCCACGACCTGAAGAACGCCAACGAGCGGGCCCGGGTCCACGTGAAGCTGGTCAGCGAGGTCGGCGTGGGCACGGTCGCGGCGGGCGTGGCCAAGGCGCACGCGGACGTCGTGCTGATCTCCGGCCACGACGGCGGCACCGGCGCGTCCCCGCTCAACTCGCTCAAGCACGCGGGCACGCCGTGGGAGATCGGCCTGGCCGAGACCCAGCAGACGCTGCTGCTCAACGGCCTGCGCGACCGCATCACCGTCCAGGTCGACGGCGCGCTGCGCACCGGCCGGGACGTCGTGGTCGCCGCCCTGCTCGGGGCCGAGGAGTTCGGCTTCGCCACCGCGCCGCTGATCGTCGCGGGCTGCGTGATGATGCGGGTCTGCCACCTGGACACCTGCCCGGTGGGCGTGGCCACGCAGAACCCGGAGCTGCGCAAGCGGTACACCGGCCAGGCCGAGCACGTGGTGAACTTCTTCGAGTTCGTCGCGCAGGAGGTCCGGGAACACCTGGCGGCACTCGGCTTCCGCACCATCGACGAGGCCGTGGGCCACGCCGAGCTGCTGCGCACCGACGACGCCGTCGAGCACTGGAAGGCGGCGGGCCTGGACCTGTCGCCGGTGTTCGAGGTGCCCGACACCCCGTACCGCACGGCCAAGCGCCGGGTCCGCGCCCAGGACCACGGCCTGGACCAGGCGCTGGACCGCACGCTCATCCAGCTCGCCGAGGCGGCGCTGGAGGACGCGCACCCGGTGCGCCTGGAACTGCCGCTGCGCAACGTCAACCGCACCGTCGGCACGCTGCTGGGCGCGGAGGTCACCCGCCGGTTCGGCGGTGACGGCCTGCCCGACGACACCATCCACGTGACCTTCACCGGGTCCGCGGGCCAGTCGCTGGGCGCGTTCCTGCCGCGCGGCATCACGCTGGAGATGGTCGGCGACGCCAACGACTACGTCGGCAAGGGCCTGTCCGGCGGCCGGATCGTGGTGCGCCCGCACCCGGACGCGCCGTTCGCCGCCGAGCAGCAGGTCATCGCGGGCAACGTCATCGGCTACGGCGCCACCGGCGGCGAGATCTTCCTGCGCGGGCGCGTCGGCGAGCGGTTCTGCGTGCGCAACTCCGGTGCGCTCGCGGTGGCCGAGGGTGTGGGCGACCACGCCTTCGAGTACATGACCGGCGGCCGGGCCGTGGTGCTCGGCCCCACGGGCCGCAACCTCGCGGCCGGCATGTCCGGCGGCATCGCCTATGTGCTGGACCTCGACCCCGCCAACGTCAACCAGGCGATGGTCGAGCTCCAGCGGCCCGGCACCGAGGACCTGCGCTGGCTGCGCGAGGTCGTCGAGAAGCACCACCAGCTGACCGGGTCGGCCGTGGCCGCGTCGCTGCTGGGCGACTGGCCCCGCCGGTCCGCTTCGTTCACCAAGGTCATGCCCGGCGACTACCAGCGCGTGCTCGAAGCGATGCGGCTCGCTCGCGCGGAGGGCAGGGACGTCGACCAGGCGATCATGGAGGCCTCCCGTGGCTGACCCGTACGGTTTCCTCAAGCACCCCCGCAAGGACGCCCCGAAGCGGCCCGCCGCCGAGCGGCTGGACGACTGGCACGAGGTGTACGCGCACGTCGAGCCGGAGGTCCGCGACCGCGAGGTGCGCACCCAGGCCACCCGGTGCATGGACTGCGGCATCCCGTTCTGCCACTCGGGCTCCGCGGGCTGCCCGCTGGGCAACCTGATCCCCGAGTGGAACGACCTGGTCCGCCGCGGCGACTGGGAGCTGGCCTCAGACCGGCTGCACGCCACCAACAACTTCCCGGAGTTCACCGGGCGGCTGTGCCCGGCGCCGTGCGAGGCGGCGTGCGTGCTGGCGATCAGCCACGACGCCGGCGGCGCGGTGACGATCAAGCGGGTCGAGGAGACCATCGCGGACGTCTCGTGGGAGCAGGGGCTCGTGCAGCCCTACCAGTCCCACGTGTCGACAGGGAAGCGCGTGGCGGTCGTCGGCTCCGGCCCCGCCGGGCTGGCGGCGGCCCAGCAGCTCACCCGCGCCGGTCACGAGGTCACCGTCTACGAGCGGGACGACCGGCTCGGCGGGCTGCTGCGCTACGGCATCCCCGAGTTCAAGATGGAGAAGAAGGTCCTGGACCGGCGGCTGGCCCAGCTGCGCCGGGAGGGCACCAAGTTCGTCACCGGCTGCGAGGTCGGCGTGGACCTGACCGTCGAGCAGCTGCGCGAGCAGTTCGACGCCGTGGTCCTGGCGGTCGGCGCGCTGCGCGGCCGGGACGACACCACGACCCCCGGTCGGGACTTGAAGGGCATCCACCTGGCGATGGAGCACCTCGTGCCCGCCAACCGCGCGTGCGAGGGCGACGGCGCCCCCGCCATCGACGCGGCCGGCAAGCACGTCGTGATCATCGGCGGCGGCGACACGGGTGCCGACTGCTACGGCACCGCCTCCCGCCAGGGCGCGGCGTCGGTGCTCCAGCTCGACCAGTACCCGCAGCCGCCGTCGCAGCGCGACGACAAGCGGTCGCCGTGGCCGGTGTGGCCGTGGATCCTGCGCACCTACCCCGCGCACGAGGAGGCGGGGGAGCGCAAGTTCGCGGTCGCGGTGGAGAAGTTCATCGGCGACGAAGACGGGCACGTCCGCCAGATCCAGCTGCGCAAGGTGCGGGTGGAGAAGGACGCCTCCGGGCGGCGGCAGGTCGTGCCGACGTCGGAGGAGGTCGAGGTGCTGCCCGCGGACCTGGTCCTGCTGGCGATCGGGTTCGAAGGCGTCGAGCACATGCCCCTGCTGGACGACCTGGGCATCCCGCTGACCACGCGCGGCACCATCTCGTGCGGGTCGGACTGGCAGACCCAGGCGCCGGGCGTCTTCGTGTGCGGCGACGCCCACCGCGGCGCGTCCCTGGTGGTGTGGGCGATCGCCGAGGGCCGTTCGGTGGCCAACGCGGTCGACAAGTTCCTCACCGGCTCGTCGGACCTGCCTTCGCCGGTCATCCCCAACCAGCTGCCGCTCGCGGTCGTGTAGCACTTCGGGGTTTGTCAGGGAGCGGTCCACACCGGACCGCTCCCTTTTTCGTGCGTAACGGAAGCACCACTTCTCCCGACGCTATCCCCATAAAGCCAGGGAGGTGTGGGCGATGACGTCCGACGCGCTGCTGTCCCGCCTGGCCGCCACGCGCGCCCGCTACGAAGGCCGTGCCGCGCAACGCAAGCACGTGCGTGCGACGGTCGAGCGCCGCGGCGTCCTGCACACCGACACCCCGCACCGCGTCACGCACCGGCTCAACCGGCTGGGCATCGACTGGCAGCTGGCCGCGGCCGTCGAGGGCGGTGCGTCGGCGCTGCGGTCGGGTCCGCGGGAACTGGACCTGGACCGGCTGCTGGGCCGCAACGGCGTGGTGGACACCGGTTTCCTGGACTGCGGCCTGGCCGCGGCGCGGGCCGTCGGGCGGGTGCGGGTGGCCGGGCGGTGCGCGACCGGGGTGCTCGTCTCGCCGGTCCTGCTGCTGACCACCAACACCGCGTTGCCGAGCGTGACCGACGCGGCACGGGCGGAGGTCGAGTTCGACGACGTGGCGACCGGGTTGTGCCCGGAGCGGTTCTTCGTGACGGACCTGGTGCTGGACTTCACCGTGGTGGCCGTGCGGGAGGGGACGTTGCCGCCGCACCTGCGCCTGGTGGAGCACGAGGGCAAGGCGATCCTGGGGGAGCGGCTGACGTCGGTGCGGTTCCCGGCGGACGGGCCGAAGCAGTTCGGGTTGCGCGAACACGTGCTCGTGGACGTGCTGGACAACTACGTGCACTACGAGCCCGGGTCGGAGGTGTCCGGCGGTCCGATCTTCAACGACCAGTGGGAGGTCGTCGCGCTGCACCACTCGGGCGTGGCGTCCGGCAGCGCGTGGACCGCGGGGGAGGGCGTGCGGATCAGCCGGGTGCTCCGGTCCCTGCGGGAACGCCCGCTCACCGGCGAGGCGGCACACCTGCGTGCCCAGGTCTTCGACACGGCCGGTCCGGTGGTGCCCGAGGCCGACTCGGAGCTCCGCGCGGCCCTGGTCAACCTCGACATCGGCCGCACCCGCGTCTACTACGACCCGGTCGCGGACCGGAACGCCCGCGACCGCTACTACGCGGGAGTCCGCCCGACCCGCGAGGCCCTGCACCAGCTGCTGACCACCACCCACGTCCGCCGCCCGGCGTACCGCCCGTGCCGGATGCTGTACCCGTGGGTGGACCTGCACCCGGACCTGAAGCTGCGGAGCCTGCACTCGGGCGCGGCCCTGGACCCGGCCGAGCTGATCCGGGCGGACGTCGAGTCGGAGGCGGCCCGGTCGAGGCGCTTCCGCGACCTGGCGGCGGCGGGCTTACCCGACCCGGGGACGCTGCTGGCGGAGTTCGACGTCCTGGAGCAGGCGTTGCCGTTCAACTGCGAGCACGCCGTGCCCCAGACGTCGTTCGACCGGCGGGAACCCATGCGGGGCGACCTGCACCACCAGTTCACCCGCGAGGTCGGCGACACCCCGGACGACCCGTGGGACCGCTCCGGCCCGGTGGCGAGGGCGGTCCTGTACTTCCTGGTGCGCTACCCCGGGGTGGTGGACGACGCCCTGGTGCCGGACTTGATCATGTGCCACGAACGCGACCCGGTGACCGACCACGAGCAGCACCGGAACGCGGCGATCGCCGAGATCCAGGGCAACCGCAACCCGTTCATCGACCATCCCGGCTGGGCCCTGGACATCTGACCCACCTCACCGCCGCACCCGCCCGCCGCCGCACCTGCCACACCGCCGGCCACGCGCCCCACCACCGCGCCTGCCGCGCCCGCCCGACCCGCTCGCCGCGCCGCGCCCGCCTGCCACTCGCGCCTGCCTGCCACTCGCGCCTGCCGCCGCCCGCCGCTGCCCGCCGCCCCGGCTCACGTGCCGCGCCCGCTGCCCGTGCGCCACTCGCCGCGCCGCCCGCTCGCGGAGCCGCGCCCGTGCCCTCGCCGTGGCTGCCCCGCCGATCCCCTTGGGCCTAGGGTGGCCGGTGGTCGTCGTCGGGGGCGTGGGGTGGCCGAGGTGGGGGCTCGGGGTCGGGCCTGCCGTTGTGCCGCGCTCCTTGTTTACGGGACGCTCGAGCCCGGCTTTGGTCGCAGATCCTGCATGTCACACGATCGGGTGGTCCGCTGCGCAACCCCCGGCCGGCTAGTCCACCGGCCGCACGGACCGGATGTGCCCGACCAGGAACTCCCGCTGCTCCCCGTGCGGACCGTTCGCCGTCAGGTTGCCGGCCGCGTGGTCCACGGGCGTGATGACGTGCCGGATGGTGGTGCGCGGCCCGTCGGCCACCGCGATCTCCACCGACGTCCTCGTCACCAGCGCCTCCGCCAGCAGCACGACCTCCGAGTCCGGCAGCACCAGCGACTGGTCGCGCAGCAACCGCGCGGTGGTCAACCGCTTCGACTCCACCCTCGGCGGCATGAGCCGGGGCCGGGGCCGCTCGCGCTCCAGCAGGGCCACCGCGAGTTTGCCCAGCTCCTGGTCGGTCAGCGACGCCCGCCACCGCCGCCACGCCGGGACCTTCCGCGGCGGCGGCTCGACGCGGCGGCGCGGGGTGCGGTCGACGACGCCCTCGGCGGTCGGGGCGTAGCCGGCGGCGCGGAGCAGGGCCAGGGTCTCGTCCGCCGGTTTCGCCGACGCCAGCACGGTCGGGCCCAACAACTGCAACGACAGCGGGGTCAACGAGCGGTGCCCGGCGATCTCGGTCAACAGCTCCGGGTCGTCGGCCCGCACGCAGCTCGCCACCGCCGTCACGCTGATCCGCCCGTGCCGCCGCGCCACCTCCCGCACCAACCGCTCGACCGGCTGCGGCACGCCGTGCTCCGCGATCGACGCCAACCGGGCCAGCAGGCGGTCGGGGGTGTGGCCCGCGTCCAAGGCCCGCCGCACGCTCGAACCGGTGAACCGCCACCCACCCTCGGCGGCCTCGGCGGCCAGGTCCAGCACCGAGGACACCTCGTCGTCGGGCAACCCGCCGACCACCGCGGTCAGGTCCGGGCGCAGCAACGCCGTGGTCACGGCGGGGGGCACGAACCGGTCCGCCACCTCCGACTCCCGCCCGGCCAGCACCGCCCGACCCAACGCGGTCACAGCCCCCAAGGCCACCAGACCGATGGCCTCGGCCTCGACCAGAGCGGCCTCCGTCACCACGGCGCTGTGGAACGCGGGCCGGGTCCACGCCAGCTCGGCCACCACCTCGTGCCGGTGCTCGAACGCCTCGTCCTCGCCCAGCCGCGCGTACTGCTCCAGCACCCCGCGCCGCGTGACGTCACCGCACGACAACGGGTCCGCCAGCGCCGGCCGGGACTTCCCCGGCTGCCACACCATCCGCGGCCACGCCTTCGCCAGCACCGCCAGGCGGTCCGAGGGCGGTGCGCCGCGCCACGCGTCGGACCGGGTCGTCGGCACCACCCGCCGGTCGCAGTCCGCCGCCGCCAGCAACCTCGCCTCGACGGCCAGCTCCAGCCACAGCCGGGTCCGCGCCTCGTCGGCCCGCAACAACGCCGAGATCCGCCGCAGCTCCCGCACCCCGACCCCGCCGCGCGCGCTGACCACCTCGCCGTCGCACAGGTCCACCAGCCGGGTCACCCCGTCCACAGTGGACGTGGCGAACGCGGTCGCGGCCCGGTCGGCGAACACCCGGTTCTGCACCACCCGCCGGGGCGTGCGCGGCGCGGGCGTGATGCGGCGGGGCGGTTCCAGGGCGGTCGGGCGCAGGTTCGGGGCCACGCACAGCAGGTCACCCACCGGCCACACCAGCGCCCGCGCCCGCAACTCCGCCAGGGCCCGCTTCAACTCCGCCCGCCCGGCCTTCCCGTTGCACCGCAGGCTCTCCGCGAGGACATCCACGCCAACCTCGCCCGCACCCGCGCCGACCGAACCCGCAGCGGTGCTCAACGCGAGCACGGCGTCCAGGACGTCCCGGCACCCCCGGTCCAGGCCCTCCACCGCCAGGCGCAGCGACGACGCCGTCGACAGCTCGTCGGCCAGTGCGCGCAGCGACCGCGGCCGGGTGTCCGCCGCGTCCCGGCGCAGCGCGAGGACGTCCTTCAGACCCGGTGCGTCGAGTTCGCGCAGCCAACCGGCCAACGCCGATTTCCTACCCACTCAGCCGATTATGCACATAACGTCATCGGTCCGTGATTGTCCGCGATAGGGCGTTCGAATGGTGCCACGAATGGACGAACGTAAGCTGTGCGCCGTGGAATTCACCGGCTTCGGAGAGCACGCCATCGACTTCTTCGACGGCTTGGTCGTCGACAACTCGAAGGCGTTCTGGGAGGACAACAAGCACGTCTACCAGTCCGACGTGCGCGCGCCCATGGAGGCGCTGCTGGCGGAGCTGGAACCCGAGTTCGGCAAGGGCAAGGTCTTCCGGCCCTACCGGGACGTGCGGTTCAGCAAGGACAAGACCCCCTACAAGGACCACTGCGGCGGTGTGGTCGAACTCGGGCGCGGCGGCGGCGCGCACTACGTCCAGGTCGGCACGGCGGGCCTGTTCGTCGCGGGCGGGTCGTTCGCGATGGCGTCCGACCAGATCGCCCGCTACCGCGAGTCGGTCACCGACGACCTGCGCGGGCAGGCCCTGGAGAAGATCCTGAGGAAGCTCGCCAAGCAGGGCTGGGAGCTGCGCGGCGACAAGCTCAAGCGCGCGCCCAAGGGCGTCGACCCCGAGCACCCGCGCGTGGAGCTGGCCAAGCACAAGCGGCTCTACGTGGCCAAGGTGTGGCCGCCCGACGACACCCTGCACGAGCCGGAGTGCCTGGACCGCGTCCGCACGGCGTGGCGCGAGGTGAACCCGCTGGTCGACTGGTGCGCCGACCACATCGGGGTCACCGAGGTCGGGTTCCGCTGAACGCCCTGCGCGCCACCAGCCACCCCAGCCCGATGCCCAGGACGTCCACCAGGCCGTCCACGACGTCCCCGCCCCGCCCGAGCGCCGTGATCACCGCCTGCAACACCTCCGACACCGCCGCGTAGGCCACCAGCCCGCCCAGCAGCGGCCACACCGGCAGCCGCGCCCACAGCCCCGTGGCCGCCAGCAGGGCGAACAGGAGGGTGTGCACGACCTTGTCCGTGCCCGGCGGGGAGTCCGGCACACCTGACTGCGGGGTGAACAGGACGATGACGCTGAGCAACACCGCGGTCACGAACGGGAGGATTCTGCGGCCCACACCCCAGATTCTGCCTGTTTCGGCGAGATTACCCCCCGGTACATCCTGATCGGTCCAGTGAAGGGGACTACGCTCTCCAGACGTGAGTCGACGCGCGAAGATCGTCTGTACGCTGGGCCCTGCCACCGCGACCGAGGACAAGGTCAACGAGCTGGTAGCGGCCGGTATGGACGTGGCCAGGATGAACTTCAGCCACGGCAGCCATGCCGACCACAAGCAGGTCTACGACCTGGTCCGCGCCGCATCGGACCGCACCGGGCGCGCGGTGGGCATCCTCGCCGACCTCCAGGGCCCGAAGATCCGGCTCGGCCGGTTCGCGCACGGCCCCGTCGAGTGGCGCACGGGTGACGTCGTCCGGGTGACCGTCGAGGACGTCGAGGGCACGCACGACCGCGTCTCCACCACCTACAAGCAGCTCGCGCACGACGCCAAGGTCGGCGACCGGCTGCTGGTGGACGACGGCAAGGTCGGCCTGGTCGTGACCGACGTCGAGGGCCCGGACGTGGTCTGCGAGGTCACCGAGGGCGGCCCGGTCAGCAACAACAAGGGCCTCTCGCTGCCCGGCATGGACGTGTCCGTGCCCGCGCTGTCGGAGAAGGACATCGAGGACCTGGAGTTCGCGCTCAACCTGGGCGTCGACTTCATCGCCCTGTCCTTCGTCCGCTCGCCGGCCGACATCGACCTCGTGCACCAGGTGATGGACCGCGTCGGCCACGGCCGCCGCCCGGTCATCGCCAAGATCGAGAAGCCCGAGGCCGTCGACAACCTCGAGGCCATCGTGCTGGCGTTCGACGGCGTGATGGTCGCCCGCGGCGACCTGGGCGTCGAGCTGCCGCTGGAGCACGTGCCGCTGGTGCAGAAGCGCGCGATCCAGATCGCCCGCGAGAACGCCAAGCCGGTCATCGTGGCGACCCAGATGCTCGACTCGATGATCACCAACTCGCGCCCGACCCGCGCCGAGACCTCGGACGTGGCCAACGCCGTGCTCGACGGCGCGGACGCGCTGATGCTGTCCGGCGAGACGTCGGTGGGCCGGTACGCGATCGAGACCGTGCGCACGATGGGCCGGATCATCGAGGCCGTCGAGACCGAGTCCGTGCAGGTCCCGCCGCTGACCCACGTCCCGCGCACCAAGCGCGGCGTCATCTCCTACGCGGCCCGCGACATCGGCGAGCGGCTCAACGCCAAGGCCCTGGTCGCGTTCACGCAGTCGGGTGACACGGTCCGCCGCCTGGCCCGCCTGCACACCCACCTGCCGCTGCTGGCGTTCACGCCCGAGCAGAGCGTGCGCAGTCAGCTTGCTCTCACGTGGGGCACCGAGACGTTCCTGGTGCCTAAGGTGGACTCGACGGACGAGATGGTCCGCCAGGTGGACCAGTCGATGCTGAACATCGGCCGGTACCAGCCCGGTGACCTGGTCGTCGTCGTGGCAGGCTCCCCGCCTGGCACCATCGGCTCGACCAACCTCATCCGGGTGCACCGCCTGGGGGAGGAAGACCACGCTTAGGGGATGACGTGACCGAGGCTGCCCGTGCCGCCGCTGCCGCCGGCTACGCGGACCTACCGCTGGACACCGACGGCGTACCGCACGGGCAGCCCGTGCTCGACCGACTCGTGGCGCTGCTGGACCTGGAGCGCATCGAGGAGAACATCTTCCGCGGGGTGTCGCCCGCCGAGTCGCCCGTGCGGGTGTTCGGCGGTCAGGTGGCCGGGCAGGCCCTGGTAGCCGCCGGCCGGACCGTCCCGCCGGAGCGCCGGGTTCACTCGCTGCACTCGTACTTCATCCGAGGCGGTGACCCGACCGTCCCGATCGTGTACGAAGTCGACCGCATCCGTGACGGTCGGTCGTTCACGACCCGGCGGGTGGTCGCGGTGCAGCACGGCAAGGCGATCTTCGCCCTGTCCGCGTCCTTCCAGCTCGACGAAGACGGCATGGACCACTTCGAGCCCATGCCGACGGTGCCCTCCCCGGACTCCCTGCCCACCTACGCCGAGTCGGCCGCCGGGTACCTGGAGAAGGTCGGCATGGCGAAGCTGCCGAGGCCGATCGACATCCGGTACGTGACCGAACCGCCGTGGCGGGCGCGTGAGGACGGTCCGGGCGAGGCGCGCAGCCAGGTGTGGATGCGCGCGGACGGCAAGCTGCCCGACGACGACATGCTGCACGTGTGCGTGCTGGCGTACGCGTCGGACATGACCCTGCTCGACTCGGTGCTGGTCCGCCACGGCGTGTATTGGGGCACCGACAAGCTGCTGGGCGCCTCCCTCGACCACGCAATGTGGTTCCACCGCCGCTTCCGCGCGGACGAGTGGTTCCTGTACGACTGCGAGTCCCCCTCGGCCTCGGGCGCCCGCGGCTTGGCCACGGGCCGCTTCTACGCCCAGGACGGCCGCTTGGTCGCGACCGTGGTCCAGGAAGGCCTGCTCCGCTTGGTGCGCTGACTTCGCTACACTCGGTTACCGAAGGAGTGCTCAATGAGAGGTGGGTTCGAGATGAGCGCGATGCTGTGGCCCGACCACCTGCTCACACTCGAAGAGTGGGACGCGCTTCCGGAAGACGAGTTGCACCACGTTGAGCTGGTTGAAGGAGTCCTGCTTGTGGCACCGAGGCCGGCACCGGAGCACCAGTACGCGATCAAGCGCCTATGCATGGTGCTCGACGCACAGCTGCCCGAGGGTGTCACGTCGTTGCCCGAAGTCGATGTGCTGATCAACGCGGTCCAGCCCGTCACCGTACGTGCACCGGACGTAGTGGTTGTCGACATGAAGCGCTTGCTGGAGCGCCCGAAGCGCTTCGACGCCGAAGACATCCTCCTGGCGGTGGAGATCGTGTCCCCAGGGACCGGGCGCACCGACCGCATGGTGAAGCCGCTGGAGTACGCCGACGCCGGCATCCCGCACTACTGGTTGCTCGAACTGGACGACCCGATCACGTTGACCGCATTCGACCTGGTCGACGGTAGTTACAAGGTCGTGGCGAGCGGAACCGGGAAGGTCGAGTTGCCGAGCCCTTTCCCGGCCGTCCTCGACCTTCCCTCGGTGATCACCGGTTAGACCGCAGCGCCTCCCACATCGCCCGCACGTGCTCCTCGCGGGTCGCCTCGGCACCGATGGCGACCCGGACCGCGAACCGGCCGTTCACGGTGGTGTGGGTGAGGAAGGCGGTACCGGCCGCGTTCACGGCGTCCATCGCCCGCCGCGTGGCCTCGTCGCCGTCCCGGTGGGCGATGGTCACGAGGGACAGGGAGCGGGGCACGACCAGTTCCCAGTTCTCGTCCGCCGCCACCCACTCGGCGAGCCTCGAAGCCAGGTCCACGTGTCCGCGCAGGTGGGCGCGCACGCCCTCCAAGCCGTACCAGCGCAGCACCGACCACAGCTTGAGCGACCGGAACCGGCGGCCCAGGGGGATCTGCCAGTCGCGGTAGTCCACGACCGCGCCCGACTCGGTCGCGCTGTTGCGCAGGTACTCCGGCAGGATGGTCAGGGCGTCCACCAGCACGTCCGGGTGCGCGGTCCAGAACAGGGACAGGTCGAACGCCGTCAGCATCCACTTGTGCGCGTTGGCGCAGAACGAGTCCGCCCGCTCGACCCCCGCGAAGACGCCCCGGAACTCCGGGCACAGCGCCGCCGGGCCCGCCCACGCGGCATCGACGTGTAGCCAGATCCCGTGCCGCGCGCACACCTCGGCGATCTCGGCGACCGGGTCGACCGCGCCCGTGCCGGTGGTGCCGATGGTCGCGCACACCAGCACCGGCCGCCGCCCACTGTCCACATCGGACTGGATCTGGCGCGCCAGTGCCGTCACGTCCATGCCGAGCACGTCGTCCACCGCGATCGACCGCACCGCCTCCTCACCCAAGCCGGCCATGCGGGCGGCGCGCTCGATGGACGAATGCGTCTGGGAGGACACGTACACCGTCTCGGTACCGTCCACACCGGACTGCCGCCACTTGCCGGACGACCGGTGCAGCGCGGCGAGCATCGCGACCAACGCGGCCGAGGACGCGGTGTCCTGGATGACGCCGCCGCCGACGAACGACGGCGGCAGGCCCATCGCCCCGACCAGCTCGTCCATCAGGTGCTGCTCGACCTCGGTGGCGGCCGGCGAGGTGGACCACAGCATCCCCTGCACGCCCAGGCCGGCCGAGATCAGGTCGCCGAGCACGGACGGCAGGGACGCGTTGGACGGGAAGTACGCGTAGAAGCCCGGGTGCTGCCAGTGGGTCGTGCCCGGCACGACGACCCGGTCCAGGTCGTCGAGCAGGCCGCCGAAGCCCTCACCCCGCTCCGGGAGCGGCGCGAGCTGCGAGCGGACCCAACCCGGCTCGACCTGGGAGCGCACGGGCAGGTCGCCGACGCGCTCGCGGTAGTCGGCGATCCAGTCGATCACCTCGTGGCCGATGCGGCGGAACTCGTCAGGCTGCATACCCGCACGTTAACCGGCGCACGGCCGGGCTCGTTTGTCGGTGGGCGAACGGTGGCGGTCGGTGATTCACACGCGGCGGCGGCGGTGGGTGGGGCGGCGGTCCGTCGGCGGGGTCAGGGCGCGGGTCTCGACGCGTTCCAGCACGACCGAGCTGGTCAGGTTGCGGACCTCGGTGCGGGAGGCGATCTTGTCCATCAGGAAGGCCTGCAGGTGGGTGCTGTCGGCCACCGCGATGTGGATGAGGAAGTCGGCCGTCCCGCTGACGTGGAACAACGAGCGCGTCTCCGGTTGCGCCATCACGAACGCCCGGAACGCCGCCACCACCGGCCGGGTGTGCGGCCGCACGTTCACCGACACCACCGCCTCCAGCGGCAGACCGGTCGTGCGTGGGTCGACCACGGCGTGGAACCCGGTGATCACGCCCAGGTCCCGCAGCCGCCGCACCCGTTGCAGGCACGTCGAGGGCGCGAGCCCGACCAGGTCGGCCAGGGTCCGGTTCGGCAGGGTGGCGTCGTTCTGCAACTCCTCCAGGATGCGCCAGTCAACCGAATCCAGTTCGGCTACGTCCGTCACAACCGAACACTCTACTGAACCGGTAGCGCGGAACCGAACCTCCATCGTGGACTCTCCGCCGTGCACATCGCCTGGACCTCCTTCCTGCTGGCCCTCGTGGTGATCACGATCGTCCCCGGCCCGGACTTCGTGCTCGTCACCGGCAACGCCGTCCGCGGCCTGCGCCTGGGCGCCCTCACCGCGCTGGGCGTCCTGACCGGCCTGCTCGTGCACGCGACCCTGGCCACGGTCGGCCTGTCCGCCCTCATCGCCGCCGCGCCGACCGCCCTGCTCGTGGTCAAGGCGGTCGGCGCGGTCTACCTGCTGTACCTCGGCGTGATGACCCTGCGCTCGCGCGGGACGGCGGCGGCACCCCCGCGCTCGGACCGGTCGGTGTTCCTGCGCGGCCTGCTGTGCGACCTGCTCAACCCGAAGGTCATGCTGACCTTCCTGAGCCTCGTCCCGCAGGCCATGGACCCGACCGCCCCACCCCTGCCCCAGGCGGCGCTGCTGTCGGCGGTGGCGGTGGGCGTGTTCGCGGCCTTCTGGGCGGTGGTCGTCCCCGTGGCGGGCCGCTTGGCCTCGATCCTGACCCGCCCCGGGGTCCGCCCGATCTTCGAACGCCTCTGCGGCACAGCCCTGATCGGCATGGCAGCCTCGGTTCTGGCCGCCTGAGCCCTTACGCCGCCTGAGCCCTTACAAGGTCCACTTCTGGTTCGCTCCGGTCGTGCAGGTCCAGATCTGCAATCGCGTCCCGTCCGCCGAGTTGTTGTCGGTCACGTCGAGGCACTTCCCGGAGTACTGGTTCACCAGCCGCCCCGACGAGTCCTGCGCCCACTTCTGGCTGCTGCCCGTGTGGCAGTCCCACAGGTGGGTCACGGTGCCGTCCGCCGAGCTCGGTCCGGCGATGTCCAGGCACTTGCCCAGCGCCCGCAGGGTGCCGTCCGAGCCGCGCGTCCAGCTCTGCGCCGCCGTCCCGTTGCACGTGTAGAGCTGCACCGCCGTGCCGTTGGCGGTGCCCGCGCCGGCCACGTCCACGCACTTGCCGGCCAAGCCCGTGATCGCGCCACCCGACGCCGCGGTGCCCGACCAGGTGAACGTCGCCGTAGTGCGCGCGGGCAGGGTGTAGGTGAAGGACTGGTTGCCCCAGTTCACCCGCACCGACTGGGCCGACCCGCCGCCGTTGTGCGCGATGAGGGCCTTGGAGCCGTCCGGGTTGCGCCACGCCACGTTCTGCACGGTGCTGTTCGCCGTCGAGTCGATCCGGTATGCGCCCGGACGCACGAACTTCGTCAGGTGACCGGTCGTGTAGTACTCGATCGTGTAGTCCACCTGACCGGCGCGCGACCCGCCCTCCTGCACGGTGATCAAGCCGGTGCACGTGCCGCAGCCACCGTTGTGCGGACCCATGTTCTGGTTCAGCGCCAACGACCACTTCACCAGGCTGCCGCTCCAGTTGCGGGCGTAGTTGACGATGTCCGCCATGTCCTCGTTGTGCTGATTGGCGATCCACGTGCCGCCGGAGTGCTCGGTGCTGAACTGCTTCACGCCGGGGTACTGGTCGTGCACCTGCGTCCCCACGGCCGGGTCACCGAAGTAGCCGTGCCACGCGATGCCGCCGAAAAGGGGGTCGTTGCGGACGCCGGCGTCGTTGAGCACGCCCGAGCCGAAGTTCGCGTAGTCGCCGTAGTTCCAGTCGTGCACCAGGACCTTGGTCGACAGCCCGGCCGCGCGCAGCGCCGGGTACACGTGGTTCTTGGTGAACTCCACCAGCCCGGACGGGTTCCAGCTCATGCCGGGGTAGTTCATCGCGGTCGGGTTGGACGCCTGGCAGCAGTTCGGCTCGTTCTGCACGGACAGGTAGTCCACGGGGATGCCGGCGGCCTGGTAGCTCTGCACGTACTTGACCAGGTACTGGGCGTACATGGGGTAGTACTCCCACTTCAGCCAGCCCATCTGGTCCATCCGCCCGTTGTCCTTCATCCACCCCGGCGCGCTCCACGGCACGCCTTTCACGCGCAGCGCCGGGTTGAGCGACTTCGCCTGAGCGGTCAGGAGGCGAACGTTCGTGTCGTATCCGTTCGTTCCGAAATCGTTCAGATCGCAGCACGTGTCGTCCAGCGAGACCATCCCCGGCCGGGACAGGTCCGACGCGCCGATGGGGTTGCGCACGAACGACAGCCCGATGCCGTCGACGGGATGGAACAGCTTGCGCATCACGGCGTCCCGCGTGGCGGCGCTGACCGGACCGCCGCGCAGCAGGTAGGCGGTGGTGTCGGTGATGGACGCCCCGCCGCCCTCGAACTGCTGGTAGGTGGTGCCTTCGTTGACGGTGATGGTGTGGGTGGCGGTGCCGCCGCTGGTGCTGAAGGTGAGCGGCGTCTGCTGCTGGAGGCCACGGGTGACCGTCCGGCCCCCGCTGTCGGAGGTGGTGGTGAGCCAGACGTCGACCCGCTCGCCCGCGGCACTGGCGGCAGGGACGGCCAGTGCGGAGGCGAGCACGGCCGCCGCGGCGACCGTGGTGAAGACCCGATGGTGGGAGGGCACCTCGGAACTCCTTTCGGCGAACTGCAACAAATGAAACAAATGTGGAACACGCCCGTACGGAAAAGGAAACAGCGCGCCGAACGCCGGTGTCAAGAGCGGGAAAAAGCCCGGGAAATACCGGGAAACAACGTCAGCGCGCGGGCCCGGTGGAGCCGCGAACGACCAGTTCGGTGGCCAGTTCGACGTGCAGGGCGTCCACTTCGTACCGGTCCAGCAGGCGCAGCAGCAGCGTCACGGCCAACCGCCCCATCTCCCGCACGGGCTGGCGGACGGTGGTCAGTTCCGGTGTCGTCGCGCGGCTCAGGTCCAGGTCGTCGAAACCCGCGATCGACACGTCCCCGGGCACGCTCAGCCCGCGTTCCCGGGCCGCCCGCAACGCGCCCACGGCCATCTTGTCGTTGAACGCCACCAACGCCGTCGGCCGCTCCCGCAGCTCCAGCACGTCCCGCGCGGCGAGGTACCCGTTCTCCTCGGTCGGCTCGTCGACGTGCCGCAGCAGCTCCGGCGAGGGCAGCACACCCACGTCCGCCAACGCCGCCGCATAACCGGCCGCCCGGCTGTCACTGGCCAACCAGTCCCGCGGCCCGCCCAGCACGCCGATCCGCCGGTGCCCCAACTCCACCAGGTGCGCCACCAGCTTCCGCGCACCCGCGAAGTGCGCCGCCGACACCGCCGCCACGTCCCGCGGCAACTCCGTGCGCGGATCGACCACGACGAACGGGAACTTCCGATCCCGCAACCGCACCAGCTGCTCGGCCGGCTCCGGCGGCAGCACCAGCACGGCCCCGGCGACGTCACCCGAACCGAGTGACGGCAGCACGGACGCCTTCTGCGCGGACGTCCCGGCGTCCAGGACCACCCGCCGGCCGTGCTTGCTCAGCTCTTCAGCCACGGACGTGACGATCAGCCCGAAGTAGTCGGTGAGCAGGTACGGACAGCGGACGTGCACCGCGCCGGGACGGGTTCGGCTGCGCGGTCGAGGTGCTTGCGCGCCGAGCCGTTCGACGGCCCGCAGCACCAGCTCACGGGTGTGCTCGGCGACGTTCGCCTGGCCGTTGAGCACCCGCGACACGGTGGCGATCGACAGCCCCGTCTCGGCAGCCACGTCCCGGACCGTCGCCCGCGCCATCCGCACTCCGTTCCACACGATGTTTCAGCATGTTACAGGGCCATCGAACGTTGTGATCGTGATCCCGCGAACTAGGGGCTCCCGACGCGTGCGCACCCGCGTGGAGTTGGGGCAGGCTGTGCAGATGACCACCTCCGAGGCTCCCGCGCGGATCGGCGTCACCGGGCTCGCCGTCATGGGCAGCAACCTGGCCCGCAACCTCGCGCGCCACGGCTTCCGCGTAGCCGTGCACAACCGCAGCACCGCCCGCACCAAGGCCCTGATCGCCGAGCACGGCCACGAAGGCGACTTCGTGCCCGCCGAGACCCTGGAAGAGCTCGTCGCGAGCCTCCAGACGCCCCGGCAGATCATCATCATGGTCAAGGCCGGCGCGCCGACCGACGCCGTCATCGACGAGCTGGTGCCGCTGCTCGAACCCGGCGACATGGTGATCGACGGCGGCAACGCGCACTACGCCGACACCCGCCGGCGGGAGGCCGCACTGCGCGAGGCCGGGCTGCACTTCGTGGGGACGGGCATCTCCGGCGGCGAGGAGGGCGCGCTCAACGGGCCGTCGATCATGCCGGGCGGCTCGAAGGAGTCCTACCAGCACCTCGGGCCGGTGCTGGAGGCGATCGCGGCCAAGGTGGACGGCGTGCCGTGCTGCGTCCACGTCGGACCGGACGGCGCCGGGCACTTCGTGAAGATGGTCCACAACGGCATCGAGTACGCCGACATGCAGCTCATCGCCGAGGCCTACGACCTGCTGCACCGCGTCGGCGGCCAGACCCCCGCCCAGATCGCCGACGTCTTCCGCGGGTGGAACACCGGCGACCTGGAGTCCTACCTGGTCGAGATCACCGCCGAGGTGCTCGGCCACACCGACCCCGACACCGGCGCGGCGCTGGTCGACGTCATCGCCGACGAGGCCGAGCAGAAGGGCACCGGCCGCTGGACCGTGCAGGAGGCGCTGGAGCTCGGCGTCCCGGTCACCGGCATCGCGGAGGCCGTGTTCGCGCGGTCGCTGTCCGGGCGGGTGGACCAGCGGCGCGCGGTTCGCGAGGCGTTCGGCCCCTCGGACGTGCCCTCGCGGCCCGACCAGTCGCTGGTGGAGGACGTCCGGCAGGCGCTGTACGCGTCCAAGGTCGTCGCCTACGCGCAGGGCTTCGACCAGATGCGCGCCGCGAGCGCCGAGTACGGCTGGGACCTCGACCTGGGCGCGATGGCCACCATCTGGCGCGGCGGCTGCATCATCCGGGCCCGGTTCCTCGACCGCATCCGCGAGGCCTACGACAAGAACCCCGAGCTGGCGTCGCTGCTGGTCGACGACTACTTCCGGGACGCCGTGGCCTCCGCCGAAGAGGCGTGGCGGCGGGTCGTGGTCAAGGCCGTGTCGGCGGGCGTGCCCGCGCCCGGTTTCGTGTCCGCGCTGGCCTACTACGACGGCCTGCGCTCCGAGCGGCTGCCCGCGTCGCTGGTGCAGGGCCTGCGCGACTTCTTCGGCGCGCACACCTACCGGCGCACCGATCGGGCGGGCAGTTTTCACACTCTCTGGTCAGGTGACCGGTCTCAGGTGGACGCCTGAGCCCACCGGCTCGACCATGGCCGGGTGCGTGAACGCTTCCGGCGCCACCCCGTCACGGCGGGCTACCTGCTCGCCGTGGCGGGGCTCGCCCTGCTCATGCGGTTCGTGTTCGCGGACGGGATGACCGCGCAGATCCGCGCATCGCTGAGCACCAACCCGGCCAACCTCGCCGACCACCCGGTGAACGCCCTGGTGGGCAGCGCGTTCGTGCTCGACACCGCAGACCCGTTCGTGTTCACGCTGCTGGTCCTGGCGGCGCTCGCCGCGTGCCTGGGCGCGTTCGAGCGCGAAGTGGGGCCGTGGCGGGCGGTCGCGGTCGTGCTGGCCGGGCACGTCGGCGCGTGCCTCGTCGTCCTGGTGGTGATCTCCCGGGGCGCCTACCCCTTCGACCTGACCCACGTGACCGACGTCGGGGTCAGCTACGTCGCCTTCGCCGCCGCCGGCGCGGTGACCGTGCTCCTGCCCGCGGTGCTGCGCGGCCCGTGGATGGCCCTCGTCGTGGCCTACCCCTTGGTGACCGCCGACTGGTACGGCCTGGTGCCCGAGTTCGCCGCGGTCGGACACGTAGCCGCCGCGTTCATCGGATCGGGTTGCGGGGCCTTCGCCGTTCACCGGGTCTACGCGTCGGTCGGGCGGTAAGCCCGTCACCTGCTGTGACGGTCGTGGGGAAGATCAACACGACCGGGTGGAACCGCTGTCAGACGCGCCACATCGTCGTCATGATGGTGGTGACGCGAGCCGCGTGACGCGGGCTGGCGGTCCCCTGTGCCGACCCCATGTGCGCCGACACGGAGGTGCCACCGTGGCGACCCCACACCACCGCGCCGAGGCCGAGCCCACGCTCGACGCCTACCGGCCGCACCGCGTGCCGCCCTTACCGCCGCGCTAGTCCCCCTCGTCCTGCCCCCACTCCGCACCTGCTCGGGCGCGGAGGCGGTGACCCCTTGTCCGCTGTCCGTCGTTCGGAGAGGAAGTCCGATGAACCGACCACGCCCCAACAAGTCCCACGCCGGCGAGCACACCACCGCCGGCCCTCCGCTGACCGCGATCCTGCGCTACGACGTGCCGGCGTCGCTCGTGGTGTTCCTGATCGCCGTGCCGCTGTCCCTGGGCTTCGCCGCTGCGACCGGCGCGCCCCTGATGGCCGGACTCATCTCCGCCGCGGTCGGCGGGATCGTCGCGGGTGCGCTGGGTGGCGCTCCGATGCAGGTCAGCGGGCCGGCGGCGGGCATGGTGCTGATCACCGGCGGGATCATCGCCGAGTACGGGTGGGCCGCGACCGCGATGATCACCGTGGGGGCCGGGCTGGTGCAGGTGGTGGCGGGCTTGACGCGGGTCGGGCGGGTCGCCCTGTCGCTGTCGCCGGCCGTCGTGCACGGGCTGCTCGCGGGCATCGGCGTGACCATCGCGATCGGGCAGCTGGTGGTGGTGCTGGGCGGACAGCCCTCGTCGACGGTGTGGGGGAACCTGTCGCGGCTGTTCTCGCCGGTGGACTTCTCCGCTCTGGTCGTCGGTCTGGTCGCGGTGGCCGTGCTGGTCCTGTGGCCACTCGTGCCGCGCTCGTCGTACGTCCCCGCGCCGCTGGTCGCGGTGCTCGCGGCCACCGTCGTCGGGTCCGGGATGGACGTCGCCCGGGTGGACCTGCCGTCCGGCGCGCTGGACCAGGTCGTGCTGCCGCAGATGCCTTCGGGCACGTTCTGGGGCATCGCGTTCGCCGTGCTGGCCGTGGCGGTGGTGACGGCGGTCGAGTCCCTGCTGTCCGCGGTGGCCGTCGACAAGCTGCACGACGGTCCGCGCGCCGACCTGGACCGGGAGTTGGTGGCGCAGGGCGTGGCCAACGCGGTCGCCGGTTCCTTGGGCGGCCTGCCCGTCAGCGGCGGCATCGCGCGCGGCTCGACCAACGTGGCGGCGGGCGCGCGGACGCGGGCGTCGACCGTGCTGCACGGCGTGTGGATCGCGGTGTTCGTGCTGGCGCTGGGGTCGGTGCTGGAGCTGATCCCGTTGGCCGCGTTGGCGGGCGTGCTTCTGGTCGTGGGCGTGCGGTTGGTGAGCGTGCGGCGGATGCAGACCTTGTGGCGGCACGGGGAGTTCAGCGCTTACGCCGTGACCGGGCTGGGGGTCGTCGCGCTGGGCTTGGTGGAGGGCGTGCTGCTGGGCGTCGCGGCGGCGGCCCTGCGGTCGCTGTACCGGCTGACGCACAGTTCCGTGCGGGTGTTCGAGGAGCCGGACGGGTGGCGGGTCGTCATCCGGGGATCGCTCGTGTTCCTGGGGGTCGGGCGGCTGGTGCGGGACCTGCGCACGATCCCGTTGGGGCAGAAGGTCGTGCTGGAACTGCACATCGACTTCCTGGACCACGGCGCGTTCGAGGCCATCGACGACTGGCGCGCGGGGTACGTGCGGCTGGGCGGCCACGTGTACGTGGACGAGGTGCACGACACGTGGTTCTCCAAGGCCACGCGCGGCATCCCGGCCTTGCGCAAGACCCCGCTGTCCCCGCTGCCCCGCTGGTTCGCACCGTGGTCGCACTGGCAGCGCTCACGCGCGGTGACTCTGCCGCGCCCTCGCGAGGACGCCGACCCGATGATCCGGGGGATGCACGAGTTCGAACGCTCGGCCGCGCCTTTGGTGCGTCCTTTCCTGGCGGAGCTGGCGGTGCGGGGGCAGCGGCCTCGGCAGTTGTTCATCACGTGCGCGGATTCGCGGGTGGTGCCGAACCTGATCACCACGAGCGGGCCGGGTGACCTGTTCTGCGTGCGCAACATCGGGAACCTGGTGCCGGTGGACGGGGATTCGTCGGTGGGGGCGGCGGTCGAGTACGCGGTGGAGGTGCTGGCGGTCGAGACGATCGCGGTGTGCGGGCATTCGGACTGCGGTGCGATGAAGGCGTTGGTGACCGGCTCGGCCCGGCCGGGGTCGCACCTGCGGTCGTGGCTGCGTGCGGCGGAGTCCAGCCTGATCCGGTTCCACGGGCCCGCCGGGTCGGTGGAGGAGTTGCCGGTGGTGGAGCGGTTGGCGGTGGCGAACGTGGCGCAGCAGTTGGAGAACCTGATGACGTACCCGAGCGTGCGGGAGGCCGTCGGTGCGGGGGCGCTGCGGTTGGTGGGGATGTACTTCGACATCTCGCAGGCCCGGGTGTACTTGGTAGACCCGGAACGCGACGGCCTGGAACCGGTGAAGGCGTAGGGGTTGGTGAAGGCGTAGGGGTTGGTGAGGGTCGGCGGTGCTCCGATGTGGATGTCCACCCCATCGGGTGACATGCAGGAATCGCAACGATCCGCTTTTTCGCGCGATACCGTGAATAGGAACGGCGGGCGGGACGGGGGAGGTCGGACGAGGCACCAACCCCGTCCCGCCACCCGGCCGGCCCCACCCCGACCAACCTCACCGACCACCCGTGCCAGCCCAGGCCGCTGACACCCCACCCACCGCGCCCCACGCCGCCCAGGCCTGGAACCCGTCGTCACCCAGCCGCCCCCCGCCCGGCACCTCGGCGGCCCAGCATGTCGGGCGGCCCAGCATGTCGGGCGGCCCAGCATGTCGGGCCGCCCAGCACGTCGGGCGGCCAGCACGTCGGGCGGCCAGCACGTCGGGCGGCCAGCACCGCACCCGGGCCGTCTCGTACCGCGCCCGCAGAGTGGCCGAGCGCCGCTTGGGCAAGGGCGCGCATTGGCTCGGTGGCTTGGGGCAGGTGGCTCGGGCGCGGCGGGTCGGGTTGGCGTGGGGTGCGGTAGGGCGGATTGGCTCGAGGTGCGGTAGGGCGGATTGGCTCGGGCGCGGTGCCTCGGGTGCGTCGGGCTGGCGCGTGGCGGGTTCGCGTGGGGCGGCCCGGTGTGGGGCGCGGCGCGTCGGGTGTGGCGGGCTGGCGCGTGGCGGGCTTGGCGCGGGGCGGGCCGGAGTGGGGCGGCCTGGCCTGGGGCGCGGGGCGGGCTGGCGCCGGGTGGGCTGGGGCGGGGCGTCGGGCGCGGTGGGCCGGATGCGGTGGGTCGAGCTGGCGCAGGCGCGGTGGGTTGGGTCCGCGCGGTGCAGCGGGGTTCTGGTGCAGCGGGGTTCGGCTGGCGCGGGTGCGGCGGTGGTGGGGCTTGGTG
This sequence comes from Saccharothrix variisporea, assembly GCF_003634995.1. Lineage (GTDB taxonomy): Bacteria > Actinomycetota > Actinomycetes > Mycobacteriales > Pseudonocardiaceae > Actinosynnema > Actinosynnema variisporeum. Next base: position 7,149,987 of record NZ_RBXR01000001.1, read on the forward strand.
CTGGGGCCCGCGGCGGAACCGGCTTCGGTCGGGGGTGCGAGGTCGGTTCCGCCGCGGGGGTGGTCGGGCGGCGCGGTTGGGGGCTTGATTTCGGGGGAGGTGCGTCGCCCGGCCGGGTCCTTGGGGCGGTTCGACGGAAGGTGGCGGGCTGTGGAGGTGCGGAGCGGGTGGGCTGCGGGGTGCAGCTGGACGGCTGCGGGGGCAGCTAGGGGCAGCTAGACGGCTGTGCGTACGTGGCGGTGGAGGCCGGGGGTTTCTGCTGTCACCGTCAGTGCCAGTTGTGCGCCCAGGTAGGCGCGGCACGGGGACGGGAGTTTGCGGCTGAAGCGGCGGGAGCGGTGGGTTCGGCAGGTGGGGCAGCGGCCGTGTGGGTCTGGGGTGTGTTCGTCCAGCAGGGCGCGCAGGGCGGCTACCACTCGCGGGAGTTCGGTGCGGGCCAGGTCGGCTGCGGTGGGGTCGTCTGCGGTGGCGGAGAGGTGTACCAGGGCGGCCAGGTGGTCGTGCAGGGACTTGTCGAGCTGGCTGAAGACCGTCGGGGACATCTTCAGCGCTCCTTTCCGGCCTCGTGTGGAATGCCTGGGCCTCGCGTGGGTGTATCGCGCGGCAAGCCGCGTGTGGTGCGCAGTGCGGCAAGTCGCGTGTGGTGTGCGGTGCGGCAAGCCGCGTGTGGTGTGTGCGTCCAGCAGCCTGCGACTGGCGACCGGCGGTCTGCAAGTTGCAGTACACGAATGGATGACGTCCCTTTGCTCCGTGCGCACCCGGCCGGACACTTCCGGGGGGATCACGAGGAGGTGTGCCGATGGCTCGGGGCAGCAGCCCGACGCTGCGCAAGCGCCGACTGGTCAGCGAACTGCGCAGGCTCCGGGAAGCCGCGTCGCTCACCATCGAGGAAGTCGGGGAGCGCCTGGAGTGCTCCGCCTCCAAGATCAGCCGCATCGAGACCGGCCGCGTCGGCGTCACGCCCCGTGACGTCCGGGACATGCTCGGCGCGTACGGCGCGGACGAGTCGACCCTCGAAGAACTGGTCCAGCTCGCCCGCGAGGCCCGGCGCAAGGCGTGGTGGGACGAGTTCGGCGACATCGCGCCCGGACGCTACATCGGGTACGAGGCCGACGCCGACACCGTCCGCACCTACCAGGGCCTGATGATCCCCGGCCTCCTCCAGGACGAGCGCTACACCCGCGCGCTGATCGCCGACGTCCTGCCCGACGCCGCCCCCGGCGAGGTCGACCGCCGCGTCGAGCTGCGCAAGGCCCGCCAAGCCCTCCTGCACGGGGACGACCCGCTCACCCTCCACGTCGTGATCGACGAGGCCGCCCTGCGCCGGCTCGTCGGCGGTGCGGACGTGATGTGCGCACAATTGCGGAAACTGAACGAAGTCGGTCGGCTCGACAATGTCACCCTTCAGGTGACTCCATTTCGCGCCGGTGGTCACGCTGCGATGGACGGCCCGTTCGTCATCCTGACTTTCCCCGAGAAGTTCGACCCGGACGTGGTATACATCGAAAGCAGGCGAGGTGACGTCTATTTGGAACAGCCCTCGGACGTCGCCCGATATTCCGACATGTTCGCGCGACTGGCCGAGAACTCCCTGGACCCGGCGGAGTCGGCAGCCTTTGTCGAGCAGGTCGCGCGCGAGCATTCCGCGAACCGGGAGTGAAAACCCATGCAACAGGAGTGGCGCAAGAGCAAGCGTTCGTCCGCGTCCGGACCGGAGTGCGTGGAAATCGCGCTGAGCGGTACGGGTGCCGCGGTGCGTGATTCGAAGAACCGGGGTGCCGGTGCGCTGAGCTTCGGGTCCGTGCAGTGGGAGCGATTCGTCGAGGTGGCGAAGAGAGGGCGTTACGACGAGTGCGAGGGCCAGCGCTGAGCTGACGCGCAAAGGGAAGCGGGGGCGGGCTCCTCTCGGGGTCCGCCCCTGGCGTGTCCGGGGACCGCACGACCTGCGACCCTGACGGGCGCGGGGGACCGCACGACCTGCGACCCTGACGGGCGCGGGGGACCGCAGACCCGCGACCCTGACGTGTGCGGAGGCTCGCACGACGTGCGTCCCTGACGTTCAACCGGGGGCCCGTACGACCAAGGTCTGATCGTCGCCAGACCGTGGTCCGATGTGCCGAGCCGACCCCCTCGGGTGGACTGTTCGCCCGAGGGGGTGATGGCAGTGGGTCGGGTCTTGCGCGTGCCGGTGGCGGCGTTCCTCGCTGTGGCGTGCGTGGTCGCGTTCGTGCTGCCCGCCTCCCTCACCCGCTACCGGGGCGTGGACCTCGAAAACGGCCACTGGTGGCGGGTGGCGACCAGCCTGGTCGGCTCCTACCACCTCGGGCACCTGGTGTGGACGTTGTCCTTGGTGGCGCTCGTGCTCACAACACTCGAACGCCGGGTCGGGTCCGCGCGCACCGCGGTCGTCGTGGCCGCCGGTCACCTGGTGCCGACGCTCGGGGTGTTCACCTTCTCGTCGCTGGTCGGCGACCCGGAGTTGTTGCAGCGCTGGGACTACGGCACGTCGGCGGCGCTAGCGTGCGCCACCGGGGCGTTGGCGGCGTTCACCCGATCGGGCAAGATCTGCGCGGTCCTCGGCGTGGCGCTGGTGGCCGACCTGTTCTACAGCGACCGGCTGACCTCGGCCGGGCACTGGACGGCCGCCCTGCTCGGCGCGGTCCTCGTTCTCACCTGGGGGAGTAGGCATGGCATTCCTGACCGACGCGCTGGAGGGGCTGGCCGGCCTGCCGCAACCGGCGGTGCTGGCGGTGACGGGCGCGTTGACGCTCGCGGAGTGCACGTTGGGCGTCGGGTTCATCGCGCCGGGGGAGAGCGCGCTGCTGCTGGCCTCGACGACCGTGACCAGCGTGCCCCGGTTCCTGGTCATGTGGCTGGTCGTGTCGGTGTGCGCGGTGGCGGGCGACAGCATCGGCTACTACCTCGGGCGGCGGTTCGGCGACCGGCTGCGGGACAGCAAGGTCGTGCGCAAGCTCGGGCAGGAGCACTGGGACAAGGCCGGTGACCTGCTGCGGCGACGCGGCGCGTGGGCGGTGTTCTTCGCCCGGTTCATGCCGGTCGTGCGGACCCTGGTGCCCGCCTCGGCCGGCGCGTCGAAGCTGGAGTACCGGCGGTTCCTGCCCGCGTCGATCGCGGGCGCGGTGTGCTGGTCGGCCCTGCACATCGGGATCGGGTCGGCGGCGGGGGCGTCGGCGAAGTACATCGAGTCGGTGTTCAACGGCGCGATGTGGGTGCTGATGGGCCTCGCGGTCGTGGTGGCGGTCGTGGTCTTCCTGCGCAAGCGCCGCAAGGCCGCCGCAGGTGCGCCCAAGGAGCTGGAGGAAGTCGCCTGAAAGACGTCGAAGGGGCCGCGTCCGAGGGTTCGGGTCCCGGGCGCGGCCCCTTCCACTGGGGGAGGGCATAGGCGGGGCCAACCCCTACCGGTTGGTCCTGCCCGTGGAGACGATTGAGGGACGAGGGCGGGCCGGCGTTCCGCCGCCGCGGGCTGGATGCCCCTTGCACGCCGGCCGGCCCTCGTCGTTCTCGGAGAGCAGCGGGTGTTCCGCTGTCTGGCCCAACCTTCCCCACCGGGGTTCGCCCTGTGTGGTCGGTCGGACACGCATAGCGTAAGAATGCGGTCTACAGAGCGACTGGAGTCGCACTGAAGTGATCTCCTAGGCTGGGGCTGAGCCAGCCCTTCGGCGAAGGATCGGTCCGTGGAGTACGACGGCGGGGAGCCCCTGCGGTTCGAGGTGCTCGGCCTGCTCCGGGTGGTGCGCGGCGGCCGGGAAGTCGACCTGGGCGCCGCCAAGCAGCGTGCCGTGCTGGCGGTGCTGCTGCTGGCCCGCAACACGCCGGTCAGCCGGGACCACATCATCGAGGCGGTGTGGGGTGACGCCACGCCCACCAGCGCCGTCAACCTCGTGCAGACCTACGTCGCCGGCCTGCGCCGCGCCCTGGAACCCAGCCGCGCCCGCCGCGCCCCCGCCGAGACGCTGACCTCGGTCGGCGACGGCTACCTGCTCCGCGTCGATCCCGCTGCGGTCGACCTGGACGCCTTCGAGCGCGGGGTCGCCGCCGCAGGCCGCCTGAGATCCACCGGCGACCTCGAAGCCGCCGCCCGCGTGCTGGACGAGGCCCTGGCGCTGTGGCGCGGCGAACCGCTCGGCGGCGTCACCGGCCTGTTCGCCGAGGTGGAACGGGGTCGCCTGAACGAACGCCGGCTCGCCGTGCTGGAGGAGCGCGCCGAACTGCTGCTGCTCATCGGCCGCGGCGCGGAGCTGGTGCAGGAGCTGACCGCGCTGGTCGCCGAACACCCGTTGCGGGAACGCGTGCACGGCCTGCTGATGCGGTCGCTGTGCCAGGCGGGCCGGCAGGCCGAGGCGCTCGGCGTGTACCGGGAGGCGCGGCGGGTGCTGGTGGAGGAGCTGGGCGTCGAACCCGGCCCCGAACTGCGCCGGCTCCAGCAGGCCGTGCTGTCGGGGGAGGACCCCGAGCCCGAACGGCCCACCCGCCCGATGGTGATCCCGCCGCAGGCCCCCGAACCGGCGCTGCCCACGACCCCGGCCCAGCTGCCGCGCGCCCCCGTCTCCCTGATCGGCCGGGACGCGGAGCTGGCCAAGCTGGACGGCCTGCTGGCGTCCCACCCGTCCGGCGGGCTGGTGCTGGTGGTCACCGGCCCGGCGGGGGTGGGCAAGACCGCGCTGGCCCTGCACTGGGCGCACCGCGTGCGCGACGAGTTCCCGGACGGCCAGCTCTACGTCGACCTGCACGGCTACGACCCCAACCAGGAGCCGTTGAGCGCGGGCGAGGTGCTCAACCGGTTCCTGCGCACGCTCGGCGTCCCTTCCGCGGACATCCCGGTGACCGTGGAGGAGCGCTCCGCGCTGTTCCGCACCCTGATCGCGGACCGGCGGATGGTCGTGATGCTGGACAACGCCCGCGGCTCCACCGAGCTGATGGCGTTGCTGCCCGGTTCGCCGTCGTGCGTCGTGGTGACGTCCCGGCGGCGGCTGGTGGGTCTGGTGGCGCACGCCGAGGCCAAGCTCGTCGAACTGGACATGCTCGACACCGACGCCGCCGTCGAGGTGCTGGGCCGGGTCGCCGGCCGCGACGGCGCGGAGGTCGGCGCGCTGCGGCGCCTCGCGGTGCTGTGCGACGGCCTGCCGCTGGCCCTGCGCATCGCCGCCGCCCGCCTGGCCGTGTCCCCGTCGCTGCGGGCGGCGGAACTGGTGGCGGAACTCGACGACGAACACGGCCGCCTGGCCGCCCTGGGTTTGGAGGACGAGGACTCCACCGTGCGGGCCGCGCTGGACGCCTCCCGCCGGGCCCTGTCGCCGTTGCCGGCGCGGTTGCTGGCTTTGCTGGGCCTGCACCCCGGCCCCGACGTGACCGCGTACGTGGTGGCCGCGATGGCGCGGGTGCGGGTGTCCGAGGCACAGCGCGCACTGGACGCGTTGACCGCCGCGAACCTGTTGTCCGTCAACGAGAACGGCCGGTACGGGGCACACGACCTGGTCCGCGTCTACACCCGGACCCTGGCCGCAGAGCTGGCCCCGGCGCAGCGGCACGAGGCCACGAGCCGGATGCTCGACTTCTACCTGCACTGCGCCGACCTGGCCGACGGACTCCTGCCGGTCGGACGGGGTTCCGTGCGGGTGGCGCCGGAACTGGTGCCGGCGGAGGTGCCCAGGCTGACCGGGTCAGGCGATGCGATCGCGTGGCTGGAAGCCGAACAGGGCAACATCATCGCGGCGGCCGAGCTGGCGGGCGAGGGCGCGGACCGGGCGTGGCTGGTGCACGCGTGGCAGTTGCCGTACACGCTGTCCCGGTTCTTCTGGTTGCGCACGGACCGGTCGACGTGGCTGCGGACGACCGAGGCGGCGATGCGCGCGGCCACGTCGCTGGGTGAGCCCGAGGCGCGGTTCGTGACCCTGTTCAACCTCGGCGTGGCCCTGGCCCAGTTCCACCGGACCGACGAGGCCTTGGCCCGGTTGCGCGAGGCCCTGGAGGTGGCGCGGTCGTCCGGGGACGTGAGCGCGCAGGCACGGGCGTTGACGACCGTCGCGGACATGCTGCAGAGCCTGGGCCGGGCCGACGAGTCGGAGGCGTTCTACCGGGAGGCGCTGGAGGTCTCGCGCGCGGCCGGCGCCCGGTGGGCGGAGGCGACGGCACACCACAACATGGGCCTGCTGTACCTGTCGACCCGGCGGTACGACGACGCCAAGACCTGGCTGCGGGGCGCCGTGGAGATGTACCGCGAGGTGGGGGAGCAGTGCGGCGAGTCGACGTGCCACATCGACCTGGCCACGGTGCTGATGGAGGCCGGTGAACTGTCGGACGCGGTGTCGTCGGCGCGGACGGCGTTGTCGGTGGCTTCGGCGGCGATGAGCCCTTACCACCAGGCCTTGGCACACGACCGGTTGGCGACCGTGTTCGACCGGCAGGGCGTTGCGGGGGCGTTGGCGCACTGGCAGCGGGCGCTGGCTTTGTTCACGGAACTGAACGCACCAGAAGCCGACCAAGTCCGCGCCCGCTTGGCCCGAGTACGCTCAACCGCCCCAACTCCGTAACACCCCACCGCACCGCGCCCTTTTCGCGCCGCAGGCGCACGCCCGAAGGGCGCCACGCTTTCGCCGTGCTGCCAAGCCCACAGGAAGGGCCTCGGTTTCTTTCCCCGTCCGGCCTGGGCGCAGCCCAACCGCGCTTGGCCCGTTTGTGCAACCAGCTTTTCCGGTTGCTCAAACGGGCCAAGTGTGGTTGCCTCCGGCAGGCCGGACGGGGAAAGAAACCGACGCCCTTCCACCCCCGGGGGCCTGCCGCGCGGCGAGCGCCGCTTTTGTCTTTCGAGCGCTTCGCGCGTTCAAGCTTGTGGGCGCTGCGCGCCTCTCAAGAGCGCGAAGCGCGTTCGGCTTGGGAGCGAAGCGCTTCTTGAAGAGCTTGAAAGAAGAAAAGCGAAAAGCGCCTCGCCGGCGGGCAGGCCGCCAAGGATGGACGGAAGGACAAGGGCGAGGGCTTTTCCGTCATCCCCGTATGGCCTGGTGGAACCTGCCACAGATTTCCCCGGGTGCCGCTAAAATTTTTTGCTCGTCCCTCACAAAAAATTTCGGCTGCACCCGGGGAAATCTGTGGTAGCCCTTCGGGCAGGCCATACGGGGATGACGGAAAAGCCCGGAGAGCGGTCTGCTGCGCTAGCTAACCTGCGCCCTGCGGGCGCGAAAAGCGGGCGCGCCGGGGTGCGAAGGCGGGCGTCCTGGGGTGCGAAAGGCGGGCACTCCGGAGGTGTGGAGGTGGGTGTGGTCGCGCTCTCATGGGTGGCTTGATCGGTCGACTGGTCCAGACCTATTGACAGAGTGGTCCAGACCTATTTACGTTGCGGTAGCTCCACCTTGCGTCGAGGCCGCCGCCTGGTGCAGGAGGTACGTCAGTGCCCGGAAAGTTGTTGCCGCTGTTGGCGTCCTTGGCCACCGCGGCCGGTCTCGCGTTGGTCGGGTTGGCCCCGTCCAGTGCCGCCGCGGGGGAGGAGTGCCGTCCTGACGGCCTCTACCAGACCCCCGGGGTCTCCGTTCCTTATTGTTCCGTCTACGACACCAACGGGCGCGAGTCGTTGGGGGCTGACCACTCGCGTCGGGTGATCGGGTACTTCACCAGTTGGCGCACCGGCAAGAACGGTGCTCCCGCCTACCTGGCCTCCGACATCCCCTGGAACAAGGTCACGCACCTCAACTACGCCTTCGCCCACATCGACGGCTCCAACAAGGTCTCCGTGGGCGCGGACGGGCCGGACAACGCCTCCACCGGCATGACCTGGCCGGGTGTCGAGCTGGACCCGACCCTGCCCTACAAGGGTCACTTCAACCTGCTGAACAAGTACAAGAAGCAGTACCCGAACGTGAAGACCATGGTGTCCGTGGGCGGCTGGGCCGAGACCGGTGGGTACTTCGCCGCCGACGGCTCGCGGGTCGCGTCCGGCGGGTTCTACAAGCTCGGGCAGTCGCAGGCCTCCGTCGACACGTTCGCCGACAGCGCCGTCGAGTTCATCCGCAAGTACGGCTTCAACGGCGTCGACATCGACTACGAGTACGCCACCTCGAACAACCACGCGGGCAACCCCGACGACTTCTGGATCTCCAACGCCAACCGCGGCACGCTGTGGGCCGGCTACGAGCGGATCATGAAGACGCTGCGGGAGAAGCTCGACCGGGCCTCCGCCGCTGACGGCAAGCACTACCTGCTCACCGCCGCCGTCCCCGCCTCCGGCTGGCTGCTGCGCGGCCAGGAGGCTTACCAGGTCACGAAGTACCTCGACTACGTCAACATCATGTCCTACGACCTGCACGGCTCGTGGAACCACTTCGTCGGCCCCAACGCCTCGCTCTACGACGACGGCAAGGACGGCGAGCTCGCGGCCGGCGGCGTCTACACGGCACCGCAGTACGAGGGCATGGGCTACCTGAACACCGACTGGGCCTACCACTACTTCCGCGGCGCGATGCAGGCCGGCCGGATCAACATCGGCGTCCCGTTCTACACGCGCGGCTGGCAAGGGGTCACCGGCGGCACGAACGGCCTGTGGGGCAAGGCGGCCCTGCCCGACCAGACCAAGTGCCCGCCCGGCACCGGGTCCAACGTCGGATCCACCACCCCGTGCGGCAACGGGGCGCTCGGCATCGACAACCTGTGGCACGACCTGTCGACCACCGGCGCCGAGGTCCCGGCGGGCGCGAACCCCATGTGGCACGCCAAGAACCTCGAGAACGAGATCACCCCGGACTACCTGACCCAGTACGGCCTGGACCCGGTCAACGACCCGACCGACCGCGTCTCCGGCAACTACGTCCGCTACTACGACAACACCCTCACCGCGCCCTGGCTGTGGAACGCCGACAAGAAGGTCTTCCTGTCCACAGAGGACGAACAGTCGCTCGCCGCGAAGGCGAAGTACGTGGCGGACAAGGGCATCGGCGGCATCATGATCTGGGAGCTGGCCGGCGACTACCGCTTCGACAGCGCCAAGGGCCAGTACACCATCGGCGACACCCTGCTGACCACCATCAACAACGGCCTGCGCGGCGCGGCCCCCTACGGCGCGCAGAAGGCCGCGGGCACCCCGCCGACCGAGGTGCTGAACGTCTCGGCGACCGTCTCCGGGTTCGCGCTCGGCGACAACAACTACCCGATCACGCCCAAGCTGAAGATCACCAACAACTCGACCACCACCCTCCCGGGCGGCACCAAGGTCGAGTTCGACTACGGCACCAGCGCGCCGGGCAGCATGTCCGACCAGTCCGGGTTCGGCCTGCGGGTCACCGCCAAGGGGCACTCCGGCAGCAACGTCGGCGGGTTGAAGGGCGACTTCCAGCACGTCGAGCTCACCCTGCCCAGCTGGCAGTCGCTGGCGCCGGGCGCGAGCGTGGAGGTCCAGCTCAGCTACCAGCTGCCGATCGCCTCGCCGTCGAACTTCAAGCTGACGTTCGGCGGCAAGTCCTACGCGATCGCCTCCGACCACCCGCGCGGCGGCACCGGCACCCCGCCGACCTCCACCTCGACCTCCACGTCAACGACCACGACCACCACGACTACGACCACGACCACGTCCAACCCGACCTGCACCGCGCCGGCCTGGGACCGGGCCAAGGTCTACAACGGTGGCAACGAGGTCTCCCACCGCGGTAAGCGCTGGCAGGCGAAGTGGTGGACGCAGGGCGAGGAGCCCGGCACCACCGGCGAGTGGGGCGTCTGGAAGGACCTCGGGGCCTGCTGACACCCCGCTCACACCCCTGCTGAGGGCCGACTGAGGCCTGCTGAGGGCATCCCTTACCCGCCGTCTGCCACCCCTTACGGCGGCGGGTAAGGGCATCAGCGCCCGAACCCACGTGAACACCCGATGCCGGGGGCGCCACCTCAGGACGAATCTTCCTGTCATCACCGGGACCGACCCGGGAAGAGATCAGGGAGTGAAGTCATCATGGAATGGACCCCCGAGGCCATCAAGGCGGAGATCGACTACCGGCAGGCCGCGCTGCGCGAGGACGCCGCGCACAGCCGACTGGTCCGGGCGAACACCGCGCCGAAGCGCTCCTGGTGGCGCAGGCTCGCTCATCGACCCAGCCCGGAGATCCCCGTACAGCGAAATGGCACCCTCGACGCTGCCTGAGGTGTGCGAACATGCACCCCGTGGCACGCCTTGGTTCCGGAATCCCCTTGGTGGCGCGTAGCCGGGAGATGACCAGGCTGCGCGCCGCCCTCGACGAAGCCGCCCGCGGCCAGGCCGGCGCGGTCCTGCTGGCCGGTGACGCGGGCGTGGGCAAGACGCGGCTGGTGGACGAGCTGGCCGCGTCCGCCGGTGACGTGCTCGTGCTCACCGGCCGCTGTCTGGACGTCGGCGAGACCGGTCTCCCGTACCTGCCCTTCACCGAAGCGCTCGGGCAGGTGAGGGAGGCCGGTCTGCTCGACGTTTCCGCACGTCCCGCGCTCGGCCGGCTGCTGCCGGAGCTGGCGTTGCCGGTGTCCTCCGGCGAGAACGGCCTGTCCGGGCTGCCCTCGCACCTGGTGGGCCGCCGGCCCGAGCAGGACGTCGGCCAGCTCCAGCTGTTCGACGCGGTGCACGGCCTGCTGGGTGAGCTGTCCGAGGACCGGCCGGTGCTGCTGATCCTCGAAGACCTGCACTGGGCCGACGCCTCCACCCGCTACCTGCTGTCCTTCCTGTTCTCGCGGCTGCGGTCGCAGCGGCTGCTGGTCGTCGGCACCTACCGCTCCGACGACCTGCACCGCAGCCACCCGCTGCGCCCCCTGCTCAACGAGCTGGTGCGGCTGCCCGCCGTGCAGCGCCTCGACCTCACCCCGCTCAGCGCGATCGACGCGCGGTCCTTCGTCGCGGCCCTGGCCGACGACCTGCCCGACGACGTGGTGCTGGAGGTCGCCGAGCGCTCCGACGGCAACCCGTTCTTCGCCGAGGAGCTGATCGCGGTCGCCGCGTGCGGCGCGGGCTCGATCCCGTGGACGCTGGCCGAGGTGCTGCTGGCGCGGATCGAGCGGCTGGCACCGGACACCCAGCACGTGGTCCGGGTCGCGTCGGTCGGCGGCCGGTCGGTGCGGCACGACGCGTTGCGCGAGGTCGCCGCGATCGACGACCGCACCCTGGACGAGGCGTTGCGCGAGGCCGTCCAGCACCACGTGCTGATCGTCAACCGCGACGAGATCTACACGTTCCGGCACGCGTTGCTGCGCGAGGCCGTCTACGGCGACCTGCTGCCCGGTGAACGGGTGCGCCTGCACTCCGCGTACGCCGCCCGGTTCGCCGCGTCGTCGGACCGGGGCGCCGCCGCCGCGCTGGCCCACCACGCCCTGGAGAGCCACGACCTGCCCCGCGCCCTGCGCGCCTCGGTGGACGCCGCGCAGGAGGCCAAGCGCGCCGGCGCGCCCGCGGAGGCGCTGCGGCACTTGGAGCAGGCGTTGAAGCTGTGGCAGGCGGTGCCGGCGGACCAGCGGCCCGAGGGCGTGACGGAGGTGGGGTTGCTGCGGCGCGCGTCCTGGGTCGCCGGGACCGCCGGGCAGCCCGAGCGGGCCATCGCGTTCGCGCGCAGCGGCACCAAGCTCGTCGACGCCTCGGACCCGGAGGAGGCCGCCGAGATGTGGCGGCGCCTCGCGCAGGCCCTGCAGGTGCTCGACGGCACCGAGGAGGAGAAGTTCGCCGCGATCGAACAGGCGTGGCAACTGGTCCGCGACCGGCCCGCCAGCCAGTCCCGGGCCTGGGTGCTCGCGGTGCTGGCCGCGTGCTGGCGGCACGAGCGCAAGTACGCCGAGGCCCGCGAGTTCGCCGAGGAGGCCGTGCGCGACGGGCGGGCGTCGGGCACCGACTCCGCCGTGGCCGACGCCCTGGCCACGCTGGGCCTGCTCGACGAGGCCGCGGCCGACCTCCCGTCCGCGCGCCGGCACCTCGAAGAGGCCGTCGCGTGCGCGATGGAGGTCGACGCCTACAGCACCGAGCTGCGCGCCCGGTACTTCCTGGGCCTGCACTTCTACGACCAGGGCGCGCTGACCGAGGCCGCGCGGGTGTTCGACGAGGGCATGGAGCGCGCCAAGTCGACCGGCCTGGCGTGGAGCGCGTACGGCCTGGAGCTGCGCATCATCCAGGTGCTGACCCGCTACCACGTGGGCCGCTGGGACGACGCGGCGGTGGCCGCCGAACCACCGGGCCTGCGGGTCTCCAGCACGGTGTCCGCGCGGCTCGCCGCGGCCGGCACGCACATCACGGTCAGCCGGGGCGAGTTCGAGCAGGCCGAGCGGCTGATCGGCGAACTGCGCGCGGACTGGCACCGCGACCTCCAGATCGCGCTGATCACCGGCGGCACCGGCGCCGAGCTGGCGCTGTGGCGCGGGCAGCCGGAGCTGGCAGTGGAACGCGTCCACGAGGCCATCGAGTGGACCCGGCGCGAGGGCGGCGAGTGGATCCTGGCCGGCATCCGCCTGGCCGCGCACGGCGTCGCCGGGTACGCCGACCTGGCCCAACGCGCCCGCCGCCGCCGGGACACCGCCGGCGAGGAGGCGGCGGTGAAGGCCGGCGCGGACCTGGCCGAGTACGCCCGCACCACCGCCGAGATGGGCCTGCCGCGCACCGGCACGCTGGGTCCGGAGGGCCGGGCGTGGCTCGCGCGGGTGCTCGCCGAGGAGAGCCGCCTGACCGGCGCGGGCGACTGCGCGCTGTGGCGGCGCGCGGTGGACGGGTTCGGCTACGGGGCGGTGTTCGAGCAGGCCGTGTGCCGGTGGCGACTGGCGGAAGCGCTGCTGGCCGCCGACCAACGGGACCTGGCCGTCGCGGAGCTGAAGCTGGCCGACGAGGTGGCCCTGGCGTTGGGTGCGGCTCCGCTGCGGGACGCGGTGGGCCTGGTCGCCCGACGCGCCCGGGTGGCCCTGCACGCCGAGGTGGCCCGCTCGCAGGTCGACCCCTTCACGCCGCGCGAGCGGTCGGTGCTGTCGCTGGTGGCGCTGGGGCGGACCAACCGGGAGGTCGGCGAGGAGCTGTTCATCTCGGAGAAGACCGTCAGCGTGCACCTGACCCGGATCATGGCGAAGCTGGGCGCGAGCCGGCGGGCCGAGGCGGTGGCCATCGCCTTCGACCGCGGCCTGCTCCACCCGCCGGGCTGACCTCGGCCCACCGGGCTCACTGCGGCCCACAGGGCTGACCTCGGCCTGGCAGGGCTGGCTGCGGCTCGCCGGCCCCGCCGGGGGTGACGGGCAGGCTGCGGCTTGCCGGCCCTGGCGAGCGAGCTGCGGCGGCCCCTGCCGGGCTGATTCTGGCCTGCCGTCCCGTCGGGCTGATCCTGGCCTGCCGTCCCGCCGGGTTGGGGCGTTGCCGTGGCGTGCGCGGTCTGGTGAGCTGGAGGTGGTCCTCCCCGGCTGCAACGGGGAGGACCACCCGCCCGTCGTCAGGGCGACAGGCGCTCGTAGCGCAGGGACGTGTAGCCGGCGGCGTCGGAGTAGAGCTGGGCCACGCTCGCCGCGCCGACCGCGTCGATGCGTCTGGCCTGCACCCGGATCGTCGTCGCACCGGTCACGCTGATCAATTCGCTGATCGGTGCGGTCTGGTTGCTGCCGGTGATGGCGTCACCGGCGTTGTGGTCGATGATCTGGTTCACGATCCGTTCGCTGAACGGCACCGCCGTGCCCGTCGTGTCGTTCCACAACCGGGCGGTGATGTAGGCGTTCACGCTCGGTGTGCCGGACAGCCGGCCGCGCACGTCCGCGTCCAGCGCGTACGTGCCGGGCCACGGCAGCGTGACGGTCAGGGGTGTGTCGGTCCAGACCCCGTTCGGCAGGTTGACCTGCGTGTTCAGGTGTGCGACGGCGAAGTCCGGCGGGACCGCGGGCTGCGCCGTGCCGACGTTCTGCTGGGTCACCACGGCGGCGGTGGCCAGGGCCACCACGGTGCCGACCGCGGCCAGGGATTTCCGGAAGCGGTTCATCATTCTCTCTTCGGTCGAATATCCGCACGCGGATTCGAACGCCGTGCGGAATGGGATGGGGAATTGCGGGGCGGAGGTCGCAGGAAACGACTGCCCGGCGGTTCTCACTGTAGGGACGAATGGGGCAGCCAGCGATACGGCAATTGGTTGAATCGACAAGAACGCATTTCTGCGGTCACGTCCGGGTGATGCCCTGGGAGGAGCCCGGGTCATCCCGTGGGAGGACGGTCGGTTCCGCCGGCGAGGTGACGACCGGGTACGCGCCCCGCCCCTAGCTTTTGGCGGTGTCCGAGGCAGACCTAGGGAATGAGGGAGCATGTCCGCACTGGTGTCCGACGTCGGGACCCGCACCGCTGTAGCCGCCGCGAACCTGGTGAAGGTCTACGGCAAGGGCGACACCGCCGTCCGGGCGCTGGACGGCGTGAGCGTGCGGTTCCAGGCCGGGAAGTTCACCGCCATCATGGGTCCGTCCGGGTCCGGCAAGTCCACGCTCATGCACTGCCTGGCCGGGCTGGACGGCGTGGACGGCGGCGCGGTCCACATCGGTGGCACCGAGATCACCTCGTTGGGCGACAAGGACCTCACCAAGCTGCGCCGGGACCGGATCGGGTTCGTGTTCCAGGCGTTCAACCTGCTGCCCACCCTCACCGCCGAGGCCAACATCCTGCTGGGCCTGGAACTGGCCGGCCGCAAGCCCGACCGGCAGTGGTTCGACCGGATCGTCGACGTCCTCGGGCTGCGGGACCGGTTGAAGCACAAGCCGACCGAGCTCTCCGGCGGCCAGCAGCAGCGCGTGGCGTGCGCGCGGGCGCTGGTGTCCAAGCCGGACGTGGTGTTCGCCGACGAGCCGACCGGCAACCTCGACTCCCGCTCCGGCGCGGAGGTGCTGGACTTCCTGCGCATGTCGGTGCGGCAGCTCGGCCAGACGGTGATCATGGTGACGCACGACCCGGTCGCCGCGTCCTACGCCGACCGCGTGGTCCTGCTGGCCGACGGCCACCTCGCCGGCGAGATCGACAACCCGACCGCCGACTCCGTGCTGGCCGCGCTCAAGCACCTGGGGGCGTGACCCGATGCTGCGCACGATCATCGCGGGTCTCAAGGCCCGCACCGCGCGGCTCGTGCTGTCCTCGGTCGCCATCGCGCTCGGGGTCGCCTTCGTGACCGGCACGCTGGTCCTCGGCGACGCCATGAACGAGCAGATGCGGGACGAGTTCGCCAAAAGCGCCCGGGGCGTCGACGTCTCGGTCGTGCTCGACGGCAGCGCCGGTGATGGGGACACCAGAGAAGTCAACGGCATCACGCCGGAAGTCCTGGCCAAGGTCCGCCAGGCACAGGGTGTTGCTGGAGCTGATGCGCGCGGGATCATCCCGGTGCCGCTGATCACCACGACGGGCAAGGCTCGGCCCGCTTACGCGTCACCGCTGGCGAGCACGGAGAAGCTGCGCGAGTTCGACCTGGCGAGCGGCCGGTACCCCAGCGGTGCCGACGAGGTCGCGGTGGACGTCCGGACCGCCGAGACCGCCAAGCTGACCATCGGCGGGCCGGTGAAGCTGCTCGGCAAGGACGACCAGACCCGCGAGTACACCCTGGTCGGCACCTACAAGCAGGGTGTCGGCGAGATCTCCATGTCCGGCAGCGACCACCTGGTGCTCACGCCGGACGCGTTCCAGGCGCTGGACCCCGAGCGGCTGCCGTACCAGGTCGTCGCGGTGGCGGCGGACGGGTTCACGCAGCAGCAGGTGGCCGACAACGTGAGCAAGGCGTTGGGCGGCAAGGGATTCCGCGTGCAGACCGGTGAGCAGGCCACCGCCGAGACGTTGAAGTCCATCAGCTCGCAGGCGGCCGAGTTCACCACGTTCCTGCTGGCGTTCGCGGTGATCGCGCTCGTCGTCGCGGCGATGGTCATCTACAACACGTTCACGATCCTCATCGCGCAGCGGACGCGGGAACTGGCGCTGATGCGGTGCGTGGGAGCGAGCCGCAAGCAGGTGTTCCGGGGCGTGCTGGCGGAGGCCGTGGTGATGGGCTTCGTCGCGTCCGTGCTCGGGTTGCTCGGCGGGTTGGGCGTGTCCGCGTTGCTGCAGAAGGTGATCGGGTCGTTCGGGCCGGAGCCGGCGGACGTTGTCGTGCGTCTGCCGCTGACTGTGACGACGGTGTTGGCCGCGTTCGGTGTCGGCGTGCTGGTGACCGTGCTGTCGGCGGTGCTGCCCGCGCGGAAGGCGACCCGGGTGCCGCCCGTCGCGGCGCTGCGCAGCCAGCCGGACAGCGGTGAAGAGGTGTCGCGGACCGGCAAGCTGCGGGTGCTGTTCGCCGTGGTGCTCGCGGTTGTCGGTGCCGGCGCGATCGTGGTCGGGATGAGGGCCGAGAGCGAAGAACCCGCCATGTTCATCAGCGGCGCGGGCACGATGGTGCTGCTGGCGGCCGTGCTGGTGCTGGGTCCGCTGCTGGTCGGGCCGGTGAACCGGGTGCTGGGCGCGATCCCCCGTGCGATCTTCGGGGTGCCGGCCAAGCTGGCGTCGGCCAACGCCGGCCGCAACCCCAAGCGCACCGCCGCCACCACGGCCGCGCTGATGATCGGCGTGACGATCGTGGCCATGGTGACCGTGGTCGCCAACAGCGCCAAGGAAACCGCGAACGCACAGGTCGACCAGCGGCTGCCCGCCGACTACACCGTGACGTCGTCGGTGTGGGACCGACCGCTGCCGCGTGAGCTGGCGTCGTCGCTGGCGGCCGTGCCGGAGGTGGCGAAGGTCGCGCCGACGAGTCGGGTCGTCGTTGAAAGGGCGTACTTCACGGCCGTGTCGCCGGATGCGTTGGGTGACTTGTTCCGGCCGAAGGTCGAGAGCGGGTCGTTGGGGGATCTGAAGGACGGCACTGTCGCTCTGAAGGCGGACTACGCCAAGGAGGTCGGTGCGTCGGTCGGGTCGACGACTGTTGTGAAGACGGAGAAGGGGGCGTCCGAGACGCTGCGGGTTGTCGCCATCCTGTCCGGTCAGCGGCTGGGTGACGGCGTGCTGACGCTGGGGACGGCGTCGCGGCTCAACCCGGAGTACGACGGCTACGAGAGCATCATGGTCAAGCTCAAGCCCGGTGTGAGCGGTGGACGCGCGGCGGTGGAGAAGGTGACCGACACGTCACCGCTGGCCGTGATCGACTCGGCGGCGGAGACCAAGGCGCAGCTGAACAAGCAGCTGGACCAGGTGCTGGCGTTCGTGTGGGCGCTGATCGGGTTGGCCGTGGTGATCGCGTTGTTCGGTATCGCGAACACGTTGACGCTGTCGGTGCTGGAGCGGACGCGGGAGTCGGCGTTGCTGCGGGCGCTGGGGCTGACTCGGGGGCAGCTGCGGTTGATGCTGGTCGTGGAGTCGGTGCTGATGGCGGTGATGGGGGCGGCTATCGGGTTGGTGCTCGGGGTCGGGTTCGGATGGGTGCTGACCACGGCGTTGTCGTCGGAGGCGGTGGAGTTGGCGTTCATCGTTCCGGTGGGGCAGATCGGGGCGATGTTGGCGGCGGCGGTGGTTGCGGCGGTGGTGGCTGCGGCTATGCCTGCGCGGCGGGCGGCTCGGACGTCGGTGGTTGCGGGGATGGCTGAGGCGTAGGGCCTGGGTTGCCCGAGGTCGGCCTGGGCTGGGGTTGTGTGAGGTTGGCCCGGGCTGGGCTGAGGTTGCGTGAGGTTGGCCTGGCCTGGGCTGAGCTGGGCTGGGTGTGTGTGGAGTGTCCTCCGGCGCGGATCGGGGCGCGTGGAGGCGGGGGCGGGAGGCCCGTTCCTGGGAGACCGGGGGCGGGCCTTCCGTATCGAAAGATAAGAGCTTGAAAGCTAAAAGCGGCGCTCGCCGCGCGGCAGGCCCCCGGGGGGTGGAAGGGCGTCGGTTTCTCCCCCGTACGGCCTGCCGGAGGCAACCACCCTTGGCCCGTTTCCGCAACCGGAAAAGCTGGTTGCAGAAACGGACCAAGCGCGGTTGGGCTTCGCCCAGGCCGTACGGGGGAGAAACCGAGGCCCTTCCTGTGGCTGGTAGCCGACCTCTCTCGCGCCTGCGGCGCGAAAGCGCGCGGGCGGTGGGGGTGGAGGGTTGGCCGGCGGGTGGTGGGTGGTACCGGCGGGCTGGGGGTGTGGGCGCGCTGGGTGGTGCACTGCCGGGGGCGGTGCCGGGGGTGGGTGGGTGTTGGGGTGGTGGTGCCCTGTCGGTGGGTGCTTGCTGGCGGTTGGTGTGGTGGGGGTCACAGGGAAGTTTTGGGGCGCGCGTCATGGTTGGGGCTCGGTTCCCTCTAACTCAGTGCGGGTGGCCCGGGCGAGGGCCGGGCCACCCTGCCCTTTACCGCTTGTCGACGTCTGTGTGACGTTCGGTGTACAAGAGCGCTTCAGAAAGTTGCGGAACGGTGTCGACCGTTCGGCCTCGGGTTGACAGTGGCAGGTGTCGTCGCGACTGTGAGAGCGCTCTCACGACGGGCCGCCGATGCAAACAGGAGGACGGATGAGCGGGACTCTGGTCGGCCGGGTTTCGGCGACCATCGCGACGGTCGTGGCTGCCACCACGCTGGTCGCCTGTGGCGGGGGGAGTGGCGCCGGGGACGGGAAGGTCAAGCTGTCGATCGGCATCTTCTCCGACTTCGGGTACGACAACCTGATCAAGGA
Organism: Saccharothrix variisporea; assembly: GCF_003634995.1. Lineage (GTDB taxonomy): Bacteria > Actinomycetota > Actinomycetes > Mycobacteriales > Pseudonocardiaceae > Actinosynnema > Actinosynnema variisporeum. The sequence continues at coordinate 7,168,566 of NZ_RBXR01000001.1, forward strand.
GTACCAGGCGCAGCACCCGGGGATCGAGGTCGAGCAGCGCAAGGTCAAGATGGAGCAGCACCACACGCAGCTCGCCACCCAGCTCGCCGGTGGGCGCGGTGCGGCGGACATCGTGGCCATCGAGGAGGGCAACGTCGCCCTGTTCCGGCAGTCCAAGGACAAGTTCGTCAACCTCGCCGACTACGGGGCCAAGGAGCTCAAGTCCCAGTGGGCGGCCTGGAAGTGGAACCAGGGGACGACTGACGACGGCAACTTCGTGTTGGGGCTCGGTACCGACATGGGCAGCCTTGCCCTGTGCTACCGGCGGGACCTGTTCCAGGCGGCCGGGTTGCCGGTCGAGCGGGATGCGGTGGGCGAGTTGTGGCCCACGTGGCAGGATTTTCTGGCCACTGGCGACAAGTTCACCGCTGCCACGCCGAACGTGAAGTTCGTGGACACCGCGCAGAACGTCTACAAGGCGATCCTCGACCAGACCGAGGAGGGCTACTTCGCCAAGGCGGACGACTCGTTCATCGCCGACAGCAACGCCAAGGTCGCCGACGCGTTCAAGCTCGCCGCGAGCTTGGGTGAGAAGAAGCAGACCAGTGCGCTGGCGCCGTTCAGCCAGGACTGGAACGTCGCTCTCAAGCAAGCCTCCTTCGCCACCACCACTTGTCCGGCGTGGGCGCTCGCCCTGATCAAGGCCGGCGCGGGTGACGAGGCCGCGGGCAAGTGGGACGTGGCCGCCGCGCCCGGTGGTGGTGGCAACTGGGGTGGCTCGTTCCTGGCCGTGCCCAAGCAGGGCAAGCACCCCAAGGAGGCCTACGAGCTGGCCAAGTGGCTGACCGCGCCGGAGCAGCAGAAGCGGATCTTCAAGGAGACCGGCAACCTGCCCAGTGAGCCCGCGGCCTACAAGGACGCCGAGGTCACCTCGACGGTCAACGACTACTTCAACAAGGCGCCCGTGGGCCAGATCTTCGGCAACTCCGCCGAGAACCTGAAGCCGACCTACCGCGGCACCAAGGACTCGAAGGTCACCCCGGTGTTCAACAACGCCCTGCAGCGCGTCGAAACCGGCAAGCAGTCCACTTCGGACGCTTGGGACCAGGCCGTGCGGGAAGCGCGGGACGCGGCCAAGTGACGGTCGCCCCGGCGCGAGGCGGTGCGGAGACCGGGCGCTCCGTACCGCCGGCGCATGTCGACAAGCTCTCGTGGCGGCACCGCCTGGGCTGGTGGGACACCAAGTACACGCCGTACCTGGCCATCGCGCCGTTCTTCGTCGTCTTCGGGATCTTCGGCCTGTACCCGCTGCTCTACACGGCGTGGGTGTCGTTGCACGACTGGCAGTTGATCGAGGGCTCGCAAGGGTTTGTGGGGCTGGCGAACTTTCGGGCGCTGTTTGTCGACCCGAACTTCTGGAACGCGTTGGGGAACACGGTCAGCCTGTTCGTGTTGTCGACCGTGCCCCAGTTGGTCGCCGCGCTCGGGTTGGCCGCGTTGTTGGATCGGGGGTTGCGCGGGCGGGCTGTGTGGCGGGCGGGGGTGTTGTTGCCGAACGTCATCTCGGTCGCGGCGGTGGCGTTGGTGTTCGCGCAGCTGTTCGGGCGAGATTTCGGCATCGTCAACGGGGTGCTGGGGGTGTTCGGCGTCGATCCGGTGGACTGGCGCGCGGAGACGTGGGCCTCCCACCTCGCCATCAGCTCGATGGTGGTGTGGCGGTGGACCGGGTACAACGCGCTGATCTACCTGGCCGCCATGCAGTCCGTGCCCAAGGACATGTACGAGTCGGCGTTGCTGGACGGTGCCTCGCGGTGGCGGGTGTTCTGGTCCATCACCGTGCCGAGCATCCGGCCGACGATCCTGTTCACCGTCATCGTCTCGACCATCGGCGGCATGCAGCTGTTCGTGGAACCGCAGCTGTTCGACCCGGGCGGCACGGCCACCGGCACCGGCGGTGCGGACCGGCAGTTCCAGACGTTGGTGATGTACCTGTACGAGAAGGGTTTCCGGCTGTTCGACGCGGGTTACTCGTCGGCGATCGCGTGGGTGCTGTTCATGCTGATCCTGCTCGTGGCCCTGCTGAACTTCACGCTGACGCGGCGCATCGCGTCCAAGGGGTGAGGGCCGTGGCTTCCCGGGTGGGCAAGGCGGGACCGGTGGCGTACGCGGTGCTGGTCGTCGTGCTCGTGGCGTCGATCTTTCCGCTGTACTACTCGTTCCTGATCGCCAGCAAGGACAACTCGGCGCTGGGGGACGCCGTGCCGTCGCTGGTGCCGGGTGGGAACCTGTTCGAGAACCTCGGGCGGGTGTTCGACACCGTCGACTTCTGGCTGGCCATGCAGAACTCGTTGGTGGTGGCGGGCACGGTGGCGGTCGGCAACGTCGTGCTGGGCACGTTGGCCGGGTTCGCGTTCGCGCGCCTGCGGTTCCGGGGCGGCAACTCGTTGTTCCTGGTGGTCGTGGGGACGTCGATGGTCCCGACGCAGCTCGGCGTCATCCCGCTCTACATGCTGATGTCCGACCTCGACTGGTACGGCACCCTGCAAGCCGTCATCGTGCCCGCGCTGATCGGCGCGTTCTCGGTGTTCTGGATGCGCCAGGCGTGCGAGGAGTCCGTGCCGTTCGAGCTGGTGGAGGCGGCGCGCGTGGACGGGTGCTCGGTGTTGCGCACCTTCTGGCACGTGGCGCTGCCCGCGGTCCGGCCGCAGGCGGCGGTGATGGGCATGTTCACGTTCATGACGGCGTGGAACGACTTCTTCTGGCCGCTGATCGTGCTGGACCCGAACGACAGCCCCACCGTGCAGGTCGCACTGTCCACTTTGGCCAGTGGCTACTACACGGACTACTCGCTCATGCTCTCCGGCGCGTCGCTCGCGGTGCTGCCGGTCGTCGGGATCTTCCTCCTGCTGGCCCGCCAGATCGTCGGCGGGATCATGCAGGGCGCTGTCAAGGGGTGAACACATGACCGCAACCGACCCGGACACCCAGGTCGGGCAGGAGCTGCTGCGCTTCCCACCGGACTTCCTGTGGGGAGCGGCGACGGCCGCCTTCCAGATCGAGGGCTCGACCACGGCGGACGGTCGGGGTCCGTCGATCTGGGACACCTTCGCCGCCACGCCCGGCAAGGTCGAGGGTGGCGACACCGGCGAACCCGCGTGCGACCACTACCGCCGCTACGCCTCGGACGTCGGCCTGGTGGCGGACCTGGGCCTGGGCGCGTACCGCTTCTCCGTTGCCTGGCCCCGCGTCCAACCGACCGGCGCGGGCGTTGTCGAGGAGCGCGGCCTGGCCTTCTACGACCGCTTGGTGGACTCCGTGCTGGAGCACGGCATCCAGCCGGTCGCCACGCTGTACCACTGGGACCTGCCACAAGCGTTGGAGGACCACGGCGGCTGGCGCAACCGCGACACCGCCTACCGCTTCGCCGAGTACGCGGCCGTGGTGCACGCCCGGCTCGGCGACCGCGTGTCGGCGTGGACGACGCTGAACGAGCCGTGGTGCTCGGCGTTCCTCGGCTACGGCAACGGCATCCACGCGCCGGGCGTGGTCAACCCGTTGGGCGCACTGGAAGCCGCCCACCACCTCCTGCTGGGCCACGGCCTGGCCATCGAGGCTTTGAGGGCGCAAGCACCGGCAGATCACCGCCTGTCGATCGTGCTGAACTTCTCCTCGGTCTACGCCGACGACCCGGACCACGGGGAGGCGGTGCGCAAGGTCGACGGCCTGCAGAACCGGTTCTTCCTGGACCCGTTGAACGGCAAGGGGTACCCGGCGGACGTCGTCGAGGACACGGCCTGGCTGGGCGACTGGCGGCACGTCGTCCGCGACGGCGACCTGGAGGTGATCGCCGCCCCGATCGACTGGCTGGGCGTCAACTACTACAGCCCCGCGCGGGTCGCCCTGTCGGCGGACCCCGCGCACGTGACCCCGGGACCTTTCCCCGGTCTGCGCGGTGTGGAGCTTTTGCCGCCTAGGGGGGATTTGACCGGGTTCGGCTGGGAGATCAACGCCGAAGCCTTCACGGACCTGTTGGAACGACTGGACCGGGACGTCACCGTGCCGCTGGTGGTCACCGAGAACGGGTCGGCGTTCCCCGACACCGTGTCCGGCGGTCGGGTGCGGGACGTCGAGCGGACCAAGTACCTGGTGGACCACCTGCGGTCGGTGCACACGGCGATCGCCCGGGGCGTGGACGTGCGCGGGTACTTCGCCTGGTCCCTGCTGGACAACTTCGAGTGGGCGGCCGGGTACAGCCAGCGGTTCGGCATCGTGCACGTCGACTACACCACCCAACGGCGCACGGTGAAGGACAGCGGTCACGCGTTCGCGAGGATCGTTCGGCACAACGCGGTACCCGCCGGGGGCCACGAAGTCCGGTGAACGAACGCGGGGCTGTCCGCCGTTTTGCGGAGGACCGCCCCGCGTTCACGGGTCTACCATCGAGTCACGCGTTCTTCCGCCGGGACGAAGGTGGTTCCATGGGGCTCGAGAAAAGCGACACGCACCCCTTACCGCAGTCGGAAGTCCTTTCACCCCAACGCATCGAACAAGCCGCCCGCTCCGCCCTCCGCACCCGGGTAGCCCTGGTCGGACCCACCGGAGCCGGCAAGACGACCTTCCTCGCCGCACTCCCCATCGCCGCCGCCAAGGCGTCCTGGACCATGACCGGGCTGGACGGCGAGTCCGAACGCTTCCTGGGAGAGGCGGCCGACCTCCTGATCGGCCAGCGCGCTTTCCCCAGGAACACCAAAGGAAGACCAACGTACCGTTGGCGGATGAGCACGGAGATCACCGTCCCGGGCAGACGGTTCTTCGGTGCCACCACCCGGTCCACCCGGGTGAACCTCGACCTGACGGTCAACCACAACCCGGGCGCGTGCGACGCCGTGATCTACTTCTTCGACCCGACCCGCCCGCACCACGACCCCAACCCGTTCACAGGCCTGGGCCCGTTGCCACACCGGGTGGCGGTGTGCGTGACGAAGTGCGACGACCCGTCCGTGCGAACCAGAACCACCGGCCGCCAGCCGGCAGAGGTCTTCCACGACCTCTGCCAGACCAGCGCAGCGCACTCGGTGCGAGAAGCGATCGCACACACCTTCAAGCCCGAGAACACCCGCTACTACACGACTTCGGCAGTCGGCTTCCACGACCCAGCAGAGTCCAACGGCCACCCACACGCCATCCCCCGCCCGGTCAACGTCCTGGAACCGTTGCTCTGGCTACAACTAGGACAAACCTGACAACTCACCCCCCTGGGCTGCCGCGCGCAGCGCAGCTCTTCGGCGAAACCGGCGAGTCGGCAGTCCACCGGAGAGGACACAACCCAACTTGGGCTTCTTGCTTTTGTCATCTCCGTATGGCCTGCCCGAAGGGCTACCTGAGGGGCTAGAAGAATCTCGGACAGGCGTCTCTTTGGTTTTCAGGCCGCCTGGTTGCGCGAGAACCAGGCGGACTCTACCTCGTTCGGTGTCCGGTAGTCAATTCCGGAGTGGATTCGGATCTGATTGTAGCGTAGTTCGATATAGCCGGTGACGTCTTTGCGTGCGTGTTCGCGGGTGGGGTATTCGGTGCGGTTGACGCGTTCGTTCTTCAGGGTGCCGTTGAACGATTCGGCCCAGGCGTTGTCGTAGCAGTTCCCGGTGCGGCCCACGGAGCGGCGGACGCCGAGTTCGTCGGCGAGGGCGGCGAACTCCGCGGACAGGTACTGCGTGCCGCGGTCGCTGTGGAATATCGTCTCGCCGCGTCGGAACGGGAGGTTGCGGGCGGCCATGCGCAGCGCGTCGGTCACCAGTTCGGTGCGCAGGTGGTCGGCCATCGCGTAGCCGACGACCTTCTTCGAGTGGCAGTCCAGCACCGTGGCCAGGTACAGCCATCCTTCCCAGGTGCGGATGTAGGTGATGTCGCCGACCAGTTTCGCCGCCGGGGCGTCGGCGGTGAAGTCGCGGCGGACCAGGTCGGGCAGGGCGGCGGTGTCGCCGGCGACCGTGGTGACCGGCCGCCACGGGCGCGGCTGGCAGGCCACCAGGCCCAGCCCGCGCATGATCGTGCGCACCGTCCCGGGGTCGGCGACCGTGCCCCGGCGAGCCAGCTCGGCATGGACACGCCGGTACCCGTAGGTGCCGTCGGAGTACTCGAAACAGGACCTGATCCCGGCTTCCAGGGCCTCGCGGCGGCGGGCGGTGGCCGAGGGTTCCCGGTCGCGCCAGGCGTAGTAGCCCGACCGTGACACCTTCGACCACCGGCACATGGACGCGACGGAGTGGTTGCCTTCTTCGGAAGCGATGAACGCGTACTTCGCGGTCACTGGTGCTTCTTCGCGAAGAAGGCCACCGATTTTCCCAGGAACCGGTTCTCCTCCTCCAACTCCCGCACCCGCCGCTCCAACTCCTTCAGCCGCGCCCGCTCGTCCCCGCTCAATTCCGGACCGGTGGTGTCGTGCCCGGCCCGGAACTCCCTGACCCAGTTCCGGATCGTCTGCCCGGTAACCCCGCAGTCACGTGCCACGTCGTCGACCGGCCGGGACCTGTCGACCACTTCCCGGGCCGCCGCCTCACGAAACTCGGCACTGTAACGCCGCGACTTCTTGTGTGCCACAACCACTCCGTTCAGTCACCCCATTCTACTTTGGGTCACTGTCCGAGATTCTTCAGGCACCTCAACCGCATTTTCCAGGGGTTGCAGCCGAAAGTTTTGCGAGGAACGAGCAAAAGTTTTAGCGGCAACCCCTGGAAAATGCAGTAGGCTCCGCCAGGCCATACGGAGATGACAAAAGCAAGAAGCCCCCGCCGTTGCAGTTGAGTCATCTTTGGTGGCCTGCCCGCCGGCGAGGCTCTTTTAATCTTTGAACCGGAACGCTTCGCTCTCAAGCTGAACGCGCTGCGCGCTCTCAAGATCAAAAGCGGCGCTCGCCGCGCGGCAGGCCGCCAGCGGGGGGTGAAGGGCGTCGGTTCCCCCGCCGCATGGCCTGGCGGAGCCAACCACACTTTCGGCCGGGTGCCGCTAAATTTTTTGCTCGTCCCTCACAAAAAATTCGGCTGCACCCGACCGAAAGCGTGGTAGCCCTTCGGGCAGGCCATACGGCGGGGGAACCGAGGCCCTCCACCTGTGGTTGGGACCACCACACGCAAAAGCCGCGCTGCGCGCGCCGAAAAATCAAAGTGCGCGCTAGGCGGACTCGCGGCGCACCAGTACCGTCGGCAACACCTCTCGGCGTGCCCGGATGGGTTCCTCCCGCAGCAGGCGCATCAAGTGCGTCACCATGTGGCGCACCTGGTTGCTGGTGTCCTGCTGCACGCTGGTCAACGGCGGCACGGTGTGTGGGGCGATCATCGGGTGGTCGTCGAAGCCGACGACGGCCACGTCCTCTGGGACGCGTTTGCCCGCCTCGCGCAGGGCGTCCAGTGCGCCTGCTGCCATCAGGTCGCTGGCGACGAAGACGGCGTCCAGGTCCGGCACGCGTGAGAGCAGCGCGGCCATGGCCTTCTTGCCGCCCTCGCGGGTGAAGCCGCCGTTTTCCGTCAGCAGTTCGACGTCCGCGTCCGTGGCGGCGATCGCCGAGCGCCAGCCGGCCAGGCGGTCCATTGCCGAGTGCTCGTCCAAGGGGCCGGTGACGTGGGCGATGCGCTTGCGGCCCGAGGAGATCAGGTGTTCGGTGGCGAGTACGCCGCCGCCCTCGTTGTCGTGGTCTACCAGGTGCATACCGCGCAGCGGACCCCACGGCCGGCCCGCGTAGACCACCGGCAAGGAGAGCTTGCGCGCCAACCCGGGCAGCTGGTCGCCCTTGTGCGGGGCGAACATCAGGGCGCCGTCGACGTGGCCGCCGGCCAGGAAGCGTTCGGCGCGGGCCATGTCCTCGGGGGAGTGCACGAGCAGCAGCACCATCTGCGCGTCGGCGTCGGCCAGTGAGCGCGCGGCCGATCGGATCAGCCACGCGAAGTGCGGGTCGTCGAAGATCTTCGGTTCGGGCTCGGAGAAGACCACCGCGACCGCGCCGGTCCGCCGGGTCACCAGCGCCCGCGCGGCCTGGTTGGGCTGGTAGCCCAGGGCGAGGACCGCCGCCGTCACCGCCTCGTGCGCCTCCGGGCTCACCCTCGGCGAGGCGTTGAGCACGCGGGACGCCGTCGCACGGGACACGCCCGCCCGTGCCGCCACGTCCTCCAGCGTGGGCCGGGTGCCGGAGTGCGACTGGACGGACACGGGCACCAACTCCTCGAACGGCTCGCCGACGATTCTCAAGCTTAGCCGGACGCCACCTGCTGGGAAGCGCTCTCCGCCCGAGACGATCCGACCGACACGCGCAGCAGCCCGTCCTCGCGCCGCGACGACGCCGGCAGGCCGGCCTTGGCCGCCGTGCGCAGCAGACCGGTCTCGGCGGTCAGGCACCAGCCGACCAGCTCCCGGTACCCGGCCGCGCGGGCGGTGCGGGCCAGTGCCAGCAGCAGGCCCGTGCCGACGCCCCGGCCCTGCCACGCGTCCTCCACCAGCAGCGACACCTCGGCGCTGTCCGGTGTGGACATCGGGATCAGCTGGCCCATGCCGATGACGGCGTCCCCGCTCTGGGCGAGCACGGTCGTGCCGCGCGGCGGGGTGAGCAGGCGGTGCAGCCAGCGGCGGGGGAGGGTGCGCACGCCCGAGTGGTAGCGGTTGAACAGGGTGCCCATCGAGCACCGGGTGTGCAGGGCGGCCACGGCGTCGGCGTCGGCGACCATGCCGGGTCGCAGCACCACCGCCATGCCGTCGTCGGTGATCAGCGCGGAGGTGGTGGGCGCGCGGGTGCCGAGCAGTTCGACCAGCGCCTCCGCCCGCGCCACCTCGACCTGGGTGAACGGGGCCCAGCCGCGCCGGGCCACCAGCGTCGCGTCCGGGGTCTCCAGCCGGATCTGGTGGTCGTTGACCTCCACGTCCCCGTCCGCGACCACGACGGAGTCGGCGCCCAGCACCGTGCGCACGGCGTCGCACACCCCGCCGGGCAGCCGCATCGCGTTCCCGGCCGCCCGCAGCGCGGCGGTGGGTCCGTCCACCAGGTCGCGCATGTCGGCGGCCGTGATGCCGACACACCGGCCGCCCTCGGCGCGGACCGCGGCCACCAGGTCGGCGGGCATCAGGCCGGGCGCTGCGCGCACCACCAGCTCGTCGATCACCCCGCCGGGCACCGGGATGACCGACAGGGCCAGCACGTTGCACGAGCGTTCGGCGAGCCGGATCGTCATGCGGGCCAGCGCGCCGGGGCTGTCGTCCAGCTCGACGCGCAGGCGCCAGGTCTTCGGTGTGGACTCCATGCACCCAGGCTGACCGGGCCACGTTGCCGTGCGGGGACACCCGCGTAAACGTCCGCGTGATGGGAGTGTGACGTCGGCCGGCCGGCTCAGTCGCACTGCGGCGGCGGCAGCGGGTTGAGGGGGCCGCACGGCCACTCGGTCTTCTTGACCTTCGTCGTGGTCGGGGACGGCGGTGGCGGTGGCGGTGGTGGGGTGGTGGCCTCGGTGGTCGTCGTGGCCTGGGTGGTGGTCGTGGTCTTCGGTGCGGAGGTCGAGGCCTTGGGGGCGGACGCGCCGTCGGTGGTCGGGGTGCTCGTCGGCTCGGTCGACGTCGCCGACGTGGCCGAGCGGTTGGTGATCCACGTGGACGCGGGCGGTTCGGCCTTCTGGCCGTCGTCCACGCCGTGGATGTACACGCCCACCAGCACGCCGGTCAGCGCCGACGCCGCGACGGCCAGGCCGCACGCCGCCCACACCACCCGCACAGCCGACCCCCTCCGTCCCGACGTGAGCGGCAAGACAGTACCGCTTGATCGAGGCGGACCTACTCGGCCCACACCACCTCGACCGACTCGCCCAGCCGGTCCGCCTCCGCGGCCACGGCCTTCCGCACCTTTGCGGTCAACGAGCGGAACGGGTTCACAGTTATGCGCACCCGCGTGCCCTTGCGCTCCTGCGACCACACGCCGGCCATCAGCCCGTCCACCATCAGCACTGGCGACAGCCAGCCCTGCGGCCGGTACACCAGCTCCGGCGCGCCGCCGGTCATCAGGTGCGCGGCGTGCTTGGTGGCCGCGACGACGTACTGGTCGAACGCGGGCAGCAGCCGCACGGTCCGCACCGGTTCGGCTTCCCGCAACGCCGTTACGAGGTCGGTCCGCGCGAGGTGCGGCACGCCCTCGACGTCCACCGGCGTGAGCCGCTCGCCCAGCGCCTTGACCACCCGTCCGCCCTCGGCCGGGCTCACACCCCACCAGCGCGCGAACTCCTCCCGGGTGGCGACCCCCTGCTGCGCCCACCACCGCAGCGCGATGTCCGACACGGCGTCCGCGGGCGGCGCACCGACGTCGATCCACGTGTCCGGCCGGGTGAACCGCACCAACTGGCCCTCGCCGGGGCCGAACACGAGCCGCCCCTGGAACGACGCCGGCTTGAGGTACGCGCCCCAGCTCTCCCGCAGCTTCTCGCCGATGTGCTCGGAGGTCCGGGCGGCCACCTCGTCGGCCAGCTCCGCCCGCGTCAGCACCCGTCCCTTCAACGCCTCCGACACGCCCTCCAGCAGGGCCTGCAACTCCTCGGCGGTGATGTGGAAGTTCCGGTACCAGACCGGCTTGGTGTAGTGCCGGTAGGTCGCGAACCCGGCCTGCCACAACGGGTACTCGTCGGAGCGCAGCAGGTGCAGGGTGCCGCGCATGGACCACGTCTTGACCAGCGTCCGGTCCTCCCACAGCGCCCGCTCCACGTAGTCGCCCGGCAGCCCGTCGACGCGTGCGTGCAGCGTGGCCTCGGCGGAGGCCATCAGCTGCGCGTGCAGCCCGCACAGCTCCGACACCACGTCCAGCGCCTCCGCCGCGGGCCGCCGCACGTCCAGGCTGTGCGCGCGCGTGCGCCACGCCGCCACCCGCCCCCAGGTCAGGCTCACTCCAACCCCTTCTCGCGGACGGCGTGCTCGATGGCGGCCAGCCGGCGTTCCACCTCGACCGTGCCCAGGACGCGGGCCAGCACGAGCGCCGCGCCGGACAGCCCCGCGACCAGCACGGACCCGGTCATGTGCCACGTGGGCGCGTCACCGGTGCAGGTGAAGACGTCGCCGAACTTCTCCGACGAGCACGTCACGAACGGCACCGCCGCCAGCCCCACGCTCGCCGCCGCGATGCCGCCGAGCAGGGCCGAGCCGAACGTCCGCATCAGCGGGAACACGGCGTTGGCCGCACCGACCGCGGCGACCGCGAACAGCAGCGGGACCGGGTGCGGGAACGGGCCGAGCGCGGCGCAGCCCACCATCAGCGCCGTCACGACCACCAGCCCGGTCCGTTCACCCACCCGGCGACCCTAACCCGCTTCGACAGCGAGACGTCAGAAGTTCGTAAGGCGTTTCCGGGACTCTGAGGGGGCTCCGGTTCGTCACAGTGAGCACAAGCGACGAACCGGAAGAGGCGAGAGGTCATGTCCAAGCGGGTTGTCCTGATCGGGGTGTCGGCGGTGCTGGTGGTGGCGCTGGCGGTGGGGCTGTACCTGTTCCAGCCCTGGCGACTGGTGACCAACACGACGGCCGACGAAGCGCTGCTGGTGCCGGTGTCCACTTCGGAGACCGCTCCGGGCACCACGCCGTCGGGTGCCACGACGACGTCGGCGGCGCCGCCGGCGGGTCCGGTGGCCCTGGCGTCCGGGCCGTTCCGGTCGCTGGAGCACGAGACCACGGGCAGCGCGTCCCTGGTGCGCCGGCCGGACGGCACGCACGCCGTGCAGTTCGAGGCGCTGGACACCAGCGACGGGCCGGACCTCTACGTCTACCTGTCGGACAAGGCGTCGGATTCGCCGGAATCGGCGTTCGGCTCCGGGTTCACCAGCCTGGGCAAGCTGAAGGCCAACCGGGGCAACCAGGTCTACGAGGTGCCGGCCGGGACGGACCTGAAGACCGTCCGGAGTGTCGTGATCTGGTGCAAGAGGTTCTCCGCGGGCTTCGCGGTAGCACCGCTGGAACAAGCGTGAAACGCGGTGGAAACACACGGCGTTGGTCTATACCAAGTATAGCCTTTTCGCAGTATTGACGCATCTGGTCTAGACCACTTAAAGTGGTACTGACACAGAAACGTCCCTCGTGGATGGGCGGGCGGATGCCCCATCCACGAGGAGCCGGCTCACTGGGGTGGGCCACCGATGGCGGCGGCGCGGTACCTTCTCTCTCCCCACACCGCGTCGCCGCCCTCGGCTGCGCGCGGTTCCTGCCACACTGTGAGTGATGCTCACGAGGACCATCGCGATCCACTACGTCAAGGCGGCGCTGCGCGGTGCCCGGCGCCACGGCCACGACGTGTCCGCGCTGCTGGCCGCCGCCGGCATCCCCGAGGCGCTGCTGGCCGACGACCGCGCGCGGGTGACGCCCGCCCAGTACTCCCGGCTGATCCAGACGCTGTGGGAGGTGCTGGACGACGAGTTCATGGGCTTCGGGCCGCAGCGCAGCAAGCGCGGGACGTTCCCGACCATGTGCCTGCTCGCGGTGCACTGCTCGTCGCTGGAGGACGCCCTGCGGCGCGGCCTGGCCTTCTACGCGCTGTTCGACGTGCGGCCGGAGATGACGCTGGGGGAGCACGCCGGGGTCGCGCGGTTCACCCTGGCCGCGGACGGCATCGACGACCCGGACCGGTTCCTGGTCGAGTCGCTGCTGGTGCTGTGGCACCGGTTCTCGTCGTGGCTGATCGGCCGGCGCATCCCGCTGCTCAGGGTGGAGCTGGCCTACCCCGAGCCGCCGCACGCGGCCGAGTACCACCTGATCTTCGGGTGCCCGCTGAAGTTCGGCGCGCCGGAGACGGTGCTGGCGTTCGACACGCGGTTCCTGCGGATGCCGGTGGTGCAGGACGAAGCCGCGCTGCGCCGGTTCCTGCGCAACTCGCCCGGCGAGCTGCTGTCCCGGCGCGACTACGGCGCGGACTTCTCCAGCCAGGTGCGGCGGATGCTCGGCGGCGGCGTGGTGGGCCTGGACACCGTGGCCGCGCGGCTCGGCGTGTCCGCGCCGACGTTGCGCCGGAAGCTGGCGGCGGAGGGGACGTCGTTCCGCGAGGTGCGCGAGCAGCTGCTGCGCGACCAGGCGGTGGCGAGCCTGGTGCGGGGCGGGGAGTCGGTGGAGGAGTTGGCGTTGCGCCTGGGGTTCTCCGAGGCCAGCGCGTTTCACCGGGCGTTCAAGCGCTGGACGGGCAACAGCCCTGGCGCTTACCGGACGGGTGCTGCTACCCAGTAGGCGGCGGGCATGAGGTGCGTCCGAATGGCCGGTGTTCCGCCAAGCATTGACCAGGTTGGCTGACAGCGGGTTACTCGTTCACCAACCAGCGGGAGTCCCCGTGCCCAGACGCCTCCGGCCCCTCGCGGTCGCCGCCGTCCTGACCCTCGTCCCCCTCACCCCTGTTCCCCTGGTCCAGGCCCACGCCGCACCCGACCTGCCCGACGCGCCCGCCGCCCGGTCGGCCGTCGAGCAGCGCATCGAGACCGCCCGCACCACCCGACCGGTCGCGCCGGGCGTCGAGCTGAGCTCCTTCGACTGGTACGAGCCCGGTGACGCGGGCGGCTGGGTGCGCGGCGACGCGCTCACCGTCGACCTCACCCGGGGCACCCGCGTCGACTACCTGCACCCCGGCCACGTCACCACCGCCGAACCGCTGTCCGCGCAAGCCGCCCGCACCCGCGCGGTCGCGGCGGTCAACGGCGACTTCTTCGACATCAACAACTCCAACGCGCCCGAGGGCGTCGGCGTCCAGGACGGCCGCACGCTCAAGTCGCCCGCCGCGAACCACCGCCGGGCGGTCGGCATCGACGCGGCGGGCGTCGGGCGGGTCATGGACGTGCTGTTCGACGGCCGGATCACCCGCGCCGAGGGTACGACGACCCCGTTGCAGCAGCTCAACAGCGCGTCCCTGGCCACCGATGGCATCGGCGTCTTCACCCCGCTGTGGGGCTCCTACAGCCGGTCCCGCGCGGTTCGGGGTGCCACGAAGGTCGAGGAAGTGGTGGTGCGCGGCGACATCGTCACCGAGCACCGCGCGAGCGCCGGCGACGACCCCGTCCCGGCCGACGGGTTCGTCCTAGTGGGCCGGGAGGCCGGCGCGGACACCCTCCAGGGCTTGGCGGTCGGCGAGAAGGTCACCGTCGACTACACGACCAAGGCCCAGGACGGCAGTGCTCTGCGGACGGCGGTCGGCGGCAACCAGTTGCTGCTCAAGGACGGCCAGGTGGTCGCGCCCGACGACCCGTTGCACCCGCGCACGGCGGTCGGGTTCTCCGCGGACGGCAAGAAGATGTTCCTGCTCACCGTGGACGGCCGGCAGGCGCCCTTCCTGCTCGGCCTGAACCTCAAGGACATGGCGTCGATCCTCAAGGAGATGGGCGCGCACAACGCCCTCAACCTCGACGGCGGCGGCTCGTCCACCCTGCTCGCCCGCACCCCCGGAACGGACGCGGTGACCGTGGAGAACACGCCGTCCGATGGCGGCGAACGCCCGGTGCCCAACGGCCTCGCGCTCTACGCGCCGGAAGGCAGCGGGAACCTGACCGGTTTCTGGACCCGCACCGCGATCGACCCGCGTCGCGCCCCCGGCGCCGACACCGTGCCCGGTGGTCACCCCGAACGCGTGTTCCCCGGCCTGACCCGACGCCTGGTCGCGGACGGCTACGACGAGACCTACGGCCCGGCCCGCGACGCCGCGCACTCGTGGCACTCGACGCGGCCGTTCGTCGGGCACGTCCGCGACGGCGTCTTCCGCGGCCTCACCCCGGGCACCACGAAGGCGGTCGCCCGGCGCGGCGGGATCACCGGCGAGGTCGAGCTGACCGTCCTGGGCCCGCTGACCCGCCTGTCCGCCACGACGAACCGGCTGAGCCTGACCACCACCGGCACGTTCGGCGTGCTCGGCCACGACCCGGACGGCTTCACCGCGCCGATCGAGCCCGAGGACGTGACCCTGGACTACGACCACTCCGTCGTGGACATCGCCCCGGGTGAGAACGGGCTGTTCACCGTCACCGCGCGCCAACCCGGTGCCACCACGGTGGTCGCGCGCGTCGGGCAGCAGGAGGTGCGCGTGGCCGTGACCGTGGGCCTGGAGGAGAAGCTCGTCGCGGGCTTCGACGACGGCGCGTCCTGGACGTTCGGGTCGGCGCGCGGCTCGGGCTCGGTCACGCCGGTCCCCGACGGGCACACCGGCGCGGGCCTGAAGATCTCCTACGACTTCAGCCAGTCCACCGGCACGCGCACCGCGTACGCGATCCCGCCGAAGCCGATCGTGGTCGAGGGCCAGCCGCTCGCGCTGGGCGCGTGGGTCTACGGGCACGGGCGCGGCGAGTGGACGGCGTTCACCGTGACCGACAACGCCGGCCTCACACGATCGCTCTACGGCCCGTACATCACGTGGACGGGCTGGCGCTACCTGGAGGTTCCCGTACCCGCCAGCCTGGCTTTCCCGTTGCGCATCAACAGGTTCTACACGATCGAGACGAAGGCCGATCGCCAGTACAAGGGCGAAGTGCTGGTCGACGACATCGTCGCCAAGGTCCCACCCGCCGTCGAACTACCCCCGACGCCCTCCACCGAGGACCGGGTGGTGGTCCGCGACGGCACCGTGAACGACCGGCCGTGGCGGTTCGCGGTCATGTCGGACGCCCAGTTCGTGGCCCGCAACCCGGACAGCGACCTGGTCCGCGCCGCCCGTCGCACCCTGCGTGAGATCAAGGCCCAGAAACCCGATTTCGTCGTCGTCAACGGCGATTTCGTGGACGAAGCAGCGCCCGCCGACCTCGCCTTGGCCCACCGCATCCTCACCGAGGAGCTGGGCGACGAACTGCCCTGGTACTACGTGCCGGGCAACCACGAGATCATGGGGCCGGGCACCATCGAGAACTTCCGACGCGAGTTCGGCGCCACCAACCGGACGTTCGACCACAAGGGCACCAGGTTCGTGCTGCTGGACTCGTCCACCGGCACCGTCCGGGGCGGCGGCTTCAGCCAAGCCGCCATGCTCCGCGACGCCCTGCGCGACCACGAAAACGTCAACTCCGTCGTCGTCATGGAACACCACCCGCCCCGCGACCCCACGCCCACCAAGGGCAGCCAGCTCAACGACCGCCTCGAAGCCGACATGGTCGAGGACTGGCTGGCCGAGTTCCGCCGCACCACGGGCAAGGGCGCGATGTTCATCGGAGCGCACGTCGGCGTGTTCCACGCGTCCAGAGTGGACGGTGTGCCGTACCTGATCAACGGCAACTCCGGCAAGGCCCCGGCGGAAGGCGGCTTCTCCGGCTGGACCCTGCTCGGCGTCGACCCCCACCGCCCGGACTGGATCGCCGCCGAGATCCGCCCGCACGTCGACACCCTCACCCTGACCGCACCGGACCACCTCACCGCCGGCACCCCGACCCACGTCACCGCGACCCTCACCCAGGGCACGCGCCAAGTCCCCGTCCACTACCCGGTGAGCGCCGACTGGACCGCCTCCTCGAACGTCCACATCGGCCCGGCGACCGGCCTGCGCCCGTGGCACGCGGCCTGGCTGGACCCGGAGACCGGCCGGTTGACGACCTTCCGCGCCGCCCGCATCTCCCTGGCCGTCACCGTCAACGGCACCACCCAACGCAAAGACCTGACCGTCTCCTGGCCCGAGTGGGGTCGAAAGGTCGCCTGACCGCCTTGACGCAACCGGACGGTTGCCATAGTTTGGCAACCGTCCGGTTGCAACACGTGTGGAGGCAGTCATGGGTTTCCCCGACCGCATCGAGCGCACCGTCGAGGTCGCGCAACCGCCCGCCCGGGTCTGGGCGGCGCTCACCACGGCGGAAGGCCTGGCGTCCTGGTTCGGCGAGCGGGCGAGCATCGACCTGCGGCCCGGCGGCGAGGCCACGATGTCGTGGGACAGCGGCGACTCGGTCGAGATGCGGGTGGAGCGCGTCGAGGAGCCCTCGGTGTTCGGGTTCACCTGGCGCATGTACGGCATGCCCGAGGACGACCCGCGCCGCACGTACGTCGAGTTCACGCTCGAACCCACGGCGTCCGGCACCCGCCTGACCGTGGTCGAGTCCGGTTTCGCGCAGCTGCCCGAGAACTGCCACGGCAAGGCCTACGACGCCCACAGCCAGGGCTGGAAGAGCGAGCTGGGCCAGCTCGTCGACCTGCTCGATGCGGCCTGACGCGGAGGCGGTCGCCGAACAGGTCTTCACCGCCCTGGCCGACCCGACCCGGCGGTCCATCCTGGCCGCCCTGGCCTCGGGCGGCCCCGCCACCGCCACCGACCTGGCCGACCGCCTGCCCATCACCAGACAAGCGATCGCCAAACACCTGGCCCTGCTGGCCGAAACGGGCTTGGTCACCCCCGAACCCGGCGAACGCCGCCGCGTCCGCTACCGCCTGGACTCCGCGCCAATGCAAGTGGCCCAACAGTTCCTGGCCGCCCTGGCACGTGACTGGGACGGCCCCTTGGCCGCCCTCAAGAACCACTTGGAGAACCAATGAGCAGCTTCACCACGGCCTACACGGTCGCCCAAACCCCCGCAGAAGTCTTCAACGCCGTCACCAACGTCTGCGGCTGGTGGTCCCAGGACGTGGAAGGCCCCACCGACGAACCAGGTGCCGAATTCACCTACCACTACCAAGCCCTCCACCGCTGCCGCATAAGGATCACCGAGCTCACCCCTCGCACGATCTCGTGGCAGGTGCTGGAGAACCACTTCGCCTTCACCGAGGACCAGACGGAGTGGGCCGGCACGACCATCACGTTCGACATCACCGAAACCCCGGAAGGCACACGCCTCACCTTCACCCACCACGGCCTGCTCCCGGCCCACGAGTGCTACACGGTCTGCGACAACGCATGGCGCTTCTACATCGGCACCAGCCTGCACAACCTCATCACCACCGGCCAGGGCAACCCCAACACCGGCGAAACCAACCACGTCCCGCCGTTGGCGAGCGTCTGATGAAGACGCCGCCGATCGTCACCGCGCAAGAGTGGGAAGCCCACCGCCAAGCCTTGCTGGTCAAGGAAAAGGAACTGACCCGCGCCAAGGACGCGCTAGCCGCCGAACGCCGCCGAATGCCCTGGCTGGAAGTGACCAAGCCGTACACCTTCGACACGGCGTCAGGCCCCAAATCCCTCCTGGACCTCTTCGAGGGCCGCCGCCAACTCATCGTCTACCGAGCCTTCATGGACCCAGGCGTACACGGCTGGCCCGACCACGGCTGCAAGGGCTGCTCGATGGTGGCAGACCAAGTAGCCCACCCGTCCCACCTGCACAACCGCGACACCACCCTGGCCTTCGTCTCGAGGGGAACCCAGCCGGAGTTGGAGCGCATCAAGGCCAGGATGGGCTGGTCCCTGATCCCGTGGCACACCATCACCGACGACTTCGACACCGACTTCGGCGTCAACGAATGGCACGGCACCAACGCCTTCATCCGGGAGGGCGACCAGGTCTACCGGACGTACTTCATCAACAACCGAGGTGACGAGTCGATGGGCGGCACCTGGTCCTACCTCGACATCACCGCCCTCGGCCGCCAAGAGACCTGGGAAGACTCCCCGGAGGGCTACCCCCAAACCCCGCCGTACCAGTGGTGGACCTGGCACGACGAGCCCACCACCTGACCCACACCAGCAGTCCTCGGCAAGTCGCCAGTCCACCCCTTTGCCGAGCGGCAGTCCACCCGCTTTGCCGGGTGGCAGTCCACCGGAGGGGACACAACCCAACTTGGGCTTCTTGCTTTTGTCATCTCCGTATGGCCTGCCCGAAGGGCTACCACAGATTTCCCCGGGTGCAGCCGAAAGTTTTTGCGAGGAACGAGCAAAAAGTTTTAGCGGCACCCGGGGAAATCTGTGGTAGGCTCCGCCAGGCCATACGGAGATGACAAAAGCAAGAAGCCCCCGCCGTTGCAGTTGAGTCATCTTTGGTGGCCTGCCCGCCGGCGAGGCGCTTTTAATCTTTGAACCGGAACGCTTCGCTCTCAAGCTGAACGCGCTGCGCGCTCTCAAGATCACAAGCGGCGCTCGCCGCGCGGCAGGCCGCCAGCGGGGGGTGAAGGGCGTCGGTTCCCCCGCCGTATGGCCTGGCGGAGCCAACCACATTTTCCAGGGGTTGCCGCTAAAACTTTTGCTCGTTCCTCGCAAAACTTTCGGCTGCAACCCCTGGAAAATGTGGTAGCCCTTCGGGCAGGCCATACGGCGGGGGAACCGAGGCCCTCCACCTGTGGTTGAGACCACCACACAAAGCGCGCTGCGCGCGCCGAAAAGCGGAAAGCACGCGCGGCGCGTGGAAAGGTCTTCGCCTGGCACGACGGGGAGCCGTGCCAGGCGAAGGTCAGCTCAGAACTTCTCGCCCTTGGCGGCCCGCTCGCGCAACGACGCCGTGGGACGGAAGCGCTCGCCGTACGTGTCCGCCAGGTAGTCCGCCCGTTCCACGAACTCGCTCAGCCCGTACGAGTTGATGAACTGCAGCGTCCCCCCGCTCCACGGGGCGAACCCGAACCCGAACACGCTGCCCACGTTCGCGTCGCCCACCGACCGCAGCACGCCCTCGTCCAGGCACCGCACGGTCTCCAAGGACTGGATGAACAGCAACCGGTCCTCGACGTCCTGCTCGGTCACCCCCGCGTCCGCGCGCCCGTAGCGCGCCAGGCCCGGCCACAGGTACTTCTTGCCGCCCTCCGGGTACTCGTAGAACCCCGCACCTCCCGACTTCCCGGTGCGTCCCTCGGCGACCAGTTCCTCCAGCACCTTGAACGCCGGGTGGTCGCCCAGGATGCCGGCGCCGGCCGCGTCGTCGGCCAGCGTCTGGTCGCGGATCTTCAGTTGCAGGGTCAGGGTCACCTCGTCGGACACCGCCAGTGGCCCGACGGCCATGCCCGACCGCTTGGCCACGTTCTCGATCAGCGCCGGTTGCACGCCCTCGGCCACCATCGACACGGCCTCGGTGACGTACGTGCCGAACGTCCGGGACGTGTAGAAGCCCCGGCTGTCGTTGACCACGATCGGCGTCTTCCCGATCTGCAGCACGTAGTCGAACGCCCGCGCCAGCGTCTCGTCGGACGTCTGCTCGCCGACGATGATCTCCACCAGTCGCATCTTCGGCACGGGTGAGAAGAAGTGCAGGCCGATGAACTTCGTCGGGTCCTTCACCGCCCCGGCCAAGCCGGTGATCGGCAGCGTGGACGTGTTGGACGCGATCACCGCGTCCGGCAGGGCCGCCGCCTCGGCTGCCGGCAGCACCTTGTTCTTCAGTTCGCGGTTCTCGAAGACGGCCTCGATGATGAGGTCGCACCCGGCCAGGTCGTCGTCGGAGTCGGTCGGTGTGATGCCGGGGTTGCCCGCCGCACCACGGGTGGCGGCCTCCAGGGTGACGTCCTTCAGCACCACCTCGATACCGGCCTTGGCCGACACCTCGGCGATCCCGGCGCCCATCATGCCCGCGCCCAGCACGCCGACCTTGGTCACCTTCGAAGCGTCCACACCGGACGGACGGGACCCGCCGGCGCCGATCTCGTTGAGCTGGAACCAGAAAGTCCCGATCATGTTCTTGGCCACCTGCCCGGTGACCAGCTCCACGAAGTACCGGCCCTCGATCTTCAACGCCGTGTCGAAGTCGACCAAAGCACCCTCGACGGCCGCCGCCAGGATCTTCTCCGGCGCCGGGTACACGCCATGGGTCTTCTTGCGCAGCACGGCCGGGGCCGCCGCCAGCAGGCTGTACACGTTGGGGTCGCCGAACTTCACGTCCGGCACGGTGTACCCAGGCTGGTCCCACGGCTGGACGGGGGACGGGTTGGCCTTGATCCACGCCCGCGCCTGGGCGATCAGGTCCTCCCTCGAGGACGCCAGCGCGTGCACGATCCCGGCCTGCAACGCCCGCTGCGGGCGCAACTGCTTGCCCTCCATCAGCAACGGCAACGCCGGCTGCACGCCCAGCAAGCGCACCATCCGCGTGACGCCACCGCCACCGGGCAGCAGGCCCAGCGTCGCCTCGGGCAGGCCGAGCTTGATGCGGTCGTCGTCCAGCACGACCCGGTGGTGGCAGGCCAACGCGATCTCGAACCCGCCGCCCAGCGCGCTGCCGTTGATGGCCGCCACGACCGGCTTGCCCAGCTTCTCCAACCGGCGCAGCTGACCCTTCATGTCCTCCAGGAAGCCCAGCGCCTCAGGGGCGTTCTCCGGCGTGACCTGCACCAGGAGGTTCAGGTCGCCGCCGGCGAAGAAGGTCTTCTTGGCCGACGTCAGCACCACGCCGGCGATCTCGTCGCGAACCGCCTCGACCTGGGCGACGGCCTCGCCCATCGCCTGGTGGTACTCGGCGTTCATGACGTTCGCCGAGCCGGACATGTCCATGGTCAGCGTGACGATGCCCTCGTCGTCGCGCTCGAAGTGGATGGCCATCAGATCCTCTCGATGATCGTCGCGATGCCCATGCCGCCGCCCACGCACAGCGTGGCCAGGCCCCGGCGCAGGTCCCGGCGCTCCAGCTCGTCGAGCAGGGTGCCCAGGATCATGCAGCCGGTCGCGCCCAGCGGGTGGCCCATGGCGATCGCGCCGCCGTTGACGTTGACCTTGTCGTCGGGCAGGTCCAGCTCGCGCTGGAACTTCAGCACCACCGACGAGAACGCCTCGTTGATCTCGAACAGGTCGATGTCCTCCACCGACAGCCGCGCCTTCTCCAGCGCCTTGCGCGCCGCCGGGGCCGGGCCGGTGAGCATGATCGTCGGTTCGCTGCCGACCACGGCCACCGACACGATCCGGGCGCGCGGGGTCAGGCCCAGCTCGCGCCCCGCCCGCTCGTTGCCGATGAGCATGGCCGCCGCGCCGTCCACGATCTGCGACGAGTTGCCGGGCGTGTGGACGTGGTCGATGCGCTCGACGGTCGGGTAGCGGTCGATGGCCACGGCGTCGAAGCCCAGGTCGCCGTGGAACTGGAAGGACGGCTTCAGGCCGGCGAGGCCCTCCAGCGTGGTCTCCGGGCGGATGGCCTCGTCGTAGTCCAGGACGACCGTCCCGTTCTGGTCCACGACCGGGACCAGGGACTTCTCGAAGTAGCCCTTGTCCCGCGCCAGGGTCGCCCGCTGGTGGGAGCGCAGCGCCCACGCGTCCACGTCCTCGCGGCTGAAGCCCTCCAGGGTGGCGATCAGGTCCGCGCTGATGCCCTGCGGCACGAAGCTCGTGCGCAGGTTGGTCTCCGGGTCGGCCGCCCACGCGCCGCCGTCCGAACCCATCGGCACGCGCGACATCGACTCCACGCCGCCCGCGACCACGAGGTCCTCGAACCCGGACGCGACCTTCGCCGCGGCCAGGTTCACCGCCTCCAGGCCGGACGCGCAGAAGCGGTTGAGCTGCACACCCGCCGGGCGCAGGTCCCACCCGGCCGCCAGCACGGCGGTCCGGGCGATGTCCGAGCCCTGCTCACCGACCGGCGACACGACCCCGAGCACGACGTCGTCGACCGCCGACGTGTCCAGGTCGTTGCGCCGCGCCAGCGCGTCGAGCACCCCGGAGGCCAGGGTGATCGGCTTGACGCTGTGCAGCGAACCGCGCTTTCCCCTGCCACGCGGTGTGCGCACCGCGTCGAAGATCAAGGCTTCGCTCATGCTCCCACGGTAGGCAGCGGGGACGCCCAAGCCCATGACCGCACGAGGTGACTTATTAGCTCACGGCGAGCTGCATCACCTCGCTGTCGCCGGACCCGTCGCCGGAGAACCCGAGCCGCTCGTAGAGCCGCCGGGCGGCGTGGTTGCCGCGGAAGACGCGCAGCTGCACGCGCCGCCACCCGTGCTCCCGCGCCCAGGCCACCACGTCCCGCACCAGGGCCTCGCCGACGCCCCTCTTCCGGAACGACGGTTTCACCCACATGGAGTACAGGTAGAGCACATCGTCGTGGTCCTCGTGGGGCACCCCGGCCACGAGTCCCACGGGATCCGGTGCTTCGGCCACCACTTTCACACCCCACTTCGGGTGCAGCAGCTCGCGCCACCGGTCCTCGTCGTAGTCCCGCTCCCGGGACAGGGTCGAGCCGAACGCCTGCGGGTCGCTGGCCAGCGCGGTGAGCCGCAAGTCGCGCCAGGTGGCCCAGTCCCCCGGGGACAGCCTGCGGAGCTTCATGACCGCAGTGTTGCGCACGACCCTGACATTTGCGCTCACGATCTCCGCGCGACTGTGGGTGCGGCGGTCATGGCGGGTGGCGGCCGGCGGTGGGACCGTCGAGGCATGCCTACTCGCCGTTCACCGTGGATGACGGACGACCTGGACCAGTTGCGCCAGCTCGCCAGGACGTTCTTCGAGAAGGAATCGGTCCCGAACCACGAGCGCTGGGCCGCGCAGAAGCACGTGGACCGGGAGTTCTGGACCAAGGCGGGCGAACTGGGCCTGCTGTGCCTGTCCATCCCGGAGGAGTACGGCGGTGGCGGCGGCACTTTCGCGCACGAGGCCGTGCTGCTGGAGGAGCAGGCCCGCGCGGGGGACAGCGCGTGGGGCAACAGCGTGCACAGCGGCATCGTGGCCCACTACATCAACGCCTACGGCACCGAGGAGCAGAAGCACCGCTGGCTGCCCAAGCTGGCCAGCGGCGAGTCCGTGGGCGCGATCGCGATGACCGAGCCCGGCGGCGGGTCGGACCTGCAGAACATCAAGACGCGGGCCACCCGGCACGGCGACGAGTACGTCATCAGCGGCTCGAAGACCTTCATCACCAACGGCGCCCAGTGCGACCTGGTCATCGTGGTCGCCAAGACCGACCCCAGCCAGGGTGCGACCGGCATCTCCCTGCTGGTCGTCGAGACCGCCGAGACGCCCGGGTTCCGGCGCGGCCGGGTGCTGGACAAGATCGGGCTGAAGGGCCAGGACACCGCCGAGCTGTTCTTCGACGACGTCCGCGTGCCCGCCGACAACCTGCTGGGCTCGTCGGAGGGGCAGGGCTTCATCCAGCTCATGCAGCAGCTCCCGCAGGAACGGCTGATCATCGCCGTGGCGTCCATCGCGGGCATCGAGGCCGCCGTGGACCTCACCGTGGACTACGTCAAGGACCGCACGGCGTTCGGCCGGGAGCTCATCAAGTTCCAGAACACCCGGTTCACCCTCGCCGAGTGCGCCACCGAGGCCCGCGTGACCAGGGCTTTCGTGGACGAGTGCATCGAGGCGCACCTGGAGGGCAAGCTCGACGTGCCCACGGCGGCGATGGCCAAGTGGTGGTCCACCGAGCGGCTGTGCCGGGTCGTGGACGAGTGCGTGCAGCTGTTCGGCGGGTACGGCTACATGACCGAGTACCCCATCGCCCGCGCCTGGGCGGACGCCCGCGTGCAGAAGATCTACGGTGGGACGAACGAGATCATGAAGGAAATCATCGCGAGGTCGCTCTAGTGGGCGGGCCGCTGGCGGGGTTGAAGGTCGTCGAGCTGGCCGGGCTCGCGCCCGCGCCGTTCGGCTGCATGGTGCTCGCGGACCTGGGCGCGGACGTCGTCCGCGTGGACCGGGTGTCCGGCGGGCTGGAGGTGCCCGGGGACGTGCTCGGGCGCGGGCGGCGGTCCATCGGCGTGGACATCCGGCGGCCGGAGGGCGCGGAGCTGGTGCTCAGGCTGGTGGAGCGCTCCGACGTCCTGATCGAGGGCTTCCGGCCGGGGGTCACCGAGCGGCTGGGCATCGGGCCGGCCCAGTGCCTGGCGCGCAACCAGCGGCTGGTCTACGGCCGGATGACCGGCTGGGGCCAGGACGGGCCGCTGGCCGACCGCGCGGGCCACGACATCAACTACATCGCCCTGGCGGGCGCGCTGGAGCCGATCGGGCGGGCCGACCAGCCGCCGACCGTGCCGCTCAACGTCATCGGCGACTTCGGCGGCGGCGGGCTGCTGCTCGCGCTGGGCGTCCTGGCGGCCCTGTACGAGCGGGAGCGGTCCGGGCGGGGGCAGGTGGTGGACGCGGCCATGGTGGACGGCGCGGCGCTGCTGACGACGTTCCTGCACGGCATGAAGGCCGCCGGGGCGTGGGGCGGGCCGCGGGGCACGAACCTGCTCGACGGCGGCGCGCCGTTCTACGACGTTTATGCCACAGCGGATGGAAAGTACGTCAGCGTCGGCGCGTTGGAGGAGAAGTTCTACGCGGAGCTGCTGGTGTTGCTGGGGTTGACCGAGTCGGACGTGCCGAGCCGGCACGACCCGGCCCAGTGGCCCGCGCTGCGGGCGCGGATCGCCGAGGCGGTGGCCACCCGGACGAGGGACGAATGGGCGGCGCTGGCGCAGGGGAGTGACGCGTGCCTGGCGCCCGTGCTCGCGCCCGAGGAGGCCCCGGCGCACCCGCACAACCGCGCGCGGGGACGTTCGTCGAGGTAGGGGGCTTGGCCCAGCCCGGTCCGGCGCCGCGCTTCGACCGCACCCCGGCCGGGACGCCCGCCGCGCCGCCCTCGGCGGGGCACCACACGGACGAGGTCCTGGAGTCACTCGGACTGGGTGCGGCCGATATTGCGGAACTGCGCCGGTCCGGTGTCGTGGGTTGATGCGAAAAGGGTGCGACAAATCGCCGGGAGTGGTGCCGGGAAATGGGACGGCCGTACCTCGGCCTAATGACACACGGTGCGTGCGTCGCGCAAGTGGGTGATGTGCGCAGTGATGTGCTGGGGGTGCGCCCGGGATGTGCTGACGATGTGCGGAACCTCGGTGGTGTCGTGCCTGGGGGGTGGGGGCGAGTGGCCCGCACCCTGGACATCGGCGGGCGCCGCGGGGCTCTTGATCGGCCGTTCGGGTGATGTGGGTCACCGCGTACCCGTGGCAGCGTGCCTCCCTCTACACCCGGTCGTGGGATCACGGCGGGTTCCGGGCTCATCGTCCGGGTGAATGAGGGACCATGTGGGGGAACCGGCGGGCGCGCGGCCCGCCGCCGCGCACCTGTGAACGGACGGAGAGGCACCAGTGAACGTCAAGAAGGTGGTCACGCTGGCGGCCGTCGCGCTGCTGCTGTTCCTCCTGATCACCCAGCCCGACCAGTCCGCCGAGGCGGTGAAGACCGCCCTCGGGTGGCTGCGCCAGGGCGCCGAGTCGATCATCACGTTCGTCCGGAGCCTGTTCAACTAGTCCACCTCACGTAGTCCCCCTGGTCTGCTCACCATCCGTGACGGTCGGCCTCCTCCGTTGGACCGTCCGGGTGGAATGAGGGCTATAACGCGCTGGTAACAGGGTTTTCGACAAACCGGGGTCTAGCGGTTGTCGGTACCCGCTAATACGGTGCGCTGCATTGGCTGATCTTCGACCGACGAGGAGGCAGAATGGTCGAGGACTCCGGAGTCGACGAGCTGCTGCGGCAGTGGGCGGCCGAGCGCTCGGACGACGCCGAGCTGCGCGAGGTGAACCGGATCAAGGACGAGTGGCTGGCCGAGGCCCCGCCGTCCGCGCCGGGCATCCCCGTCCAGCGGGCGAACGGCGGGCCGCGCGGCCTGGTGAAGGTCGAGTCCGCGGACCCGGCCTACGTCGCGGCGATGCGGAAGCGGGCGCCCGAGGTGCCCGAGGTCCTGCTGGCCGCGGCGGCGAGCTACTGGCAGCTCGTGGGCGACCTGTCCGAGGCGGAGGCGTGGTGGGACGCGGGCATCAGCCCGTTGGACCAGCGGGCCCTCGACTACCGGGCCGCCGGGCTCACGCCCGCCGACCTGGGACGTCGGCTCGGACCGATGACGGTGCTCCAGCACCTGCGTCGGGGCAGTGCGGCGGCCTGGTGCGTGGCCAGGTTGCAGCGGCAGCGCCGGGACGGCGTTGCGTGATGTCGGGCGCGCCACGCGCGAGCGTGGCGCAGCGCAAGTGCGTCGCGCGGTGAGGGCGCGGCGTGGTCGGGACTAGCGTGAACCGGGAGGGCGGGCTCCTGTGCGGGGAGCCCATCCCGGCTGAGCGTCACCTTGTCGGTGGCTCGAAGTACCCTTGAGTCGTGCGCAGCGGTCTCATCACCCCCAAACGTGTGGCGATCGCCGTTGTGTGCTTGCTCTCGCTGGTGGTGTGCTGCGGATTGGCCTACTGGCAGTGGGAGCGGTTCTCCGAGGCCGGTGGCACGTTCCAGAACCTCGGGTACGTCTTCCAGTGGCCCCTGTTCGGGCTCTTCCCCGCCTTCATGGTGTGGCGGATGCGTCGACTGGCCGCCCAGCGCAAGGCCCAGGACGCGGCGCAGGTCACAGCGCAGGAGCCGGTGGCCGCGCCGTCCGAGCCGGTCGTTACCGTGGAGCCCGTCAGGACACCCGCGCACGACGACGAGGACGACGAGCTGGCGGCCTACAACCGCTACCTCCGGGACCTGAACGCGCGGGACCAGCGGTGAGCGAAGGCGGTCGGTAGGGCGATGAGCGGTGCGTTGGGCCGGTTCCGGTTCATGGCTTACGTGGTCGGTGTGGGCCTGCTCCTGCTCGTGACCGCGATGCTGGTCAAGTACCTGGGCGACTACGACGGCATGATGAAGGTCGTCGGCCCGGTGCACGGCTTCCTGTACGCGATCTACCTCGTCATCACGGTCGACCTGGCGCTCAAGGCGCGCTGGTCGCTCAAGGGCACGGCCCTGGTGCTGCTCGCGGGCACGATCCCGTTCGTGTCCTTCTACGCCGAGCGCAAGGTCGTGGAGAGCGTCCGCCTCGAGCGGGCACTGTGAGCGTGTCCGTGTTGACCGGGCCGACCAGGCACAACTAGCGTCTGGCGGTACCAACTGAACACGGCCGTCGATGTCGCGCGGGAGAGTCCCCGGTCCCGGGGCGCCGAAGGAGCAACTCCTCCCCGGAATCTCTCAGGCACAGCTACCGCCCGACGAAGGCAACTCTGGAAAGCAGGCGCCCGGCGCCTCGCCCACGGTGCAAGCCGCGCCCCCGCCGACGTGCGGGACCGCGGCGAAGCTCTCAGGCTCATGACAGAGGGGGAGGCTCACTCGAACGAGGAGTCTCGATGGACCGTGTCATCCTTCGTAGCGGCAGGCCGACCCACCCGGTCGGCGACCCTGCCGTGCCCGCCTTCAGGGAGGACCCCGTGGAAACCCGTCGGACGCCGCTGCACGCCGAGCACGAGGCGCTGGGCGCCCAGTTCACCGACTTCGCGGGCTGGCGGATGCCGCTGCGCTACGACAGCGAGCTGGCCGAGCACCACGCCGTGCGCACGTCGGCGGGCCTGTTCGACCTGACCCACATGGGCGAGATCGTCCTGACCGGCCCGGAGGCGGGTGCCGCGCTGGACTTCGCGCTGGTCGGCCACGCGAGCGCGATCGGCGTGGGCCGCGCCCGCTACACGATGATCTGCCAGGCCGACGGCGGCGTGGTCGATGACCTGATCGTGTACCGGACCGGTGACCAGGAGTACCTGGTCGTGGCGAACGCGTCCAACGCGGCGGTGGTCTTCGCGGCCCTCCAGGAGCGCGCTGAGGGCTTCGACACGACCGTCGAGGACAAGTCCACGGACTACGCGCTGCTGGCCGTGCAGGGGCCGAAGGCGGTCGCCATCCTCGAAGGCCTGACCGAGACCGACCTGGGCACGGTCAAGTACTACGCGTCCTACCCGACCGAGGTCGCCGGCAAGCCCGCGCTGCTCGCCCGCACCGGCTACACCGGCGAGGACGGCTTCGAGCTGTTCCTGGACCCCGCCGACGCCCCGCACGTGTGGCAGGCGCTGCTGGAGGCCGGTCAGCCGCACGACCTCAAGCCCGCCGGCCTGGGCTGCCGCGACACCCTGCGCCTGGAGGCCGGGATGCCGCTGTACGGCAACGAGCTGAGCACGTCCCGCACGCCGTACCACGCCAACCTGGGCCGCGTGGTGAAGCTGGACAAGCCCGGTGACTTCGTCGGCCGCGAGCCGCTGGCCAAGGTCGCCGAGGCGGGCGTCGAGGCCAAGCTGGTCGGCCTCAAGACCGAGTCCCGCCGCGCGCCGCGCCACGGGTACGCCGTGCTGGACGCCGACGGCACCCCGATCGGCGAGGTCACCAGCGGCGCGCTGTCCCCGACGCTGGGCTACTCCGTGGCGATGGCCTACGTGCCGCCCGCGCACGCCGAGCCCGGCACCAAGCTGTCCGTCGACGTCCGGGGCAGGCAGGAGCCCGTGCAGGTCGTCGCGCTGCCGTTCTACAAGCGCAACTCGTAGGGAGAAACCCCACCATGTCCGAGCACTTCAACACCTCCCTCGCGGAGTTCGACCCGGAGGTGGCCGAGGCGGTCGCGGCCGAGCTGCGCCGGCAGCAGGGCACCCTGGAGATGATCGCCTCGGAGAACTTCACGCCGGTGTCGGTGCTCCAGGCGCAGGGCTCGGTGCTGACCAACAAGTACGCCGAGGGCTACCCGGGCCGCCGCTACTACGGCGGCTGCGAGAACGTCGACGTGGTCGAGCGGCTGGCCATCGCGCGGGTCAAGGAGCTGTTCGGCGCGGGGTTCGCCAACGTGCAGCCGCACTCGGGCGCGCAGGCCAACGCGTGCGCGATGTTCGCGCTGCTCCAGCCCGGTGACACGATCCTGGGCCTGGACCTGGCGCACGGGGGCCACCTCACCCACGGCATGCGGATCAACTTCTCCGGCAAGCTCTACAACGTCGTGCCCTACCACGTGTCCGATGTGGACGGTCGGGTGGACATGGCCGAGGTCGAGGCGCTGGCGCAGGAGCACAAGCCGAAGCTGATCGTGGCCGGCTGGTCGGCCTACCCGCGGCAGCTCGACTTCGCCGAGTTCCGCCGGATCGCCGACTCGGTGGGCGCGTACCTGATGGTGGACATGGCCCACTTCGCCGGTCTGGTCGCGGCGGGCCTGCACCCGAGCCCGGTGCCGCACGCGCACGTCGTCACCACGACCACCCACAAGACCCTCGGCGGCCCGCGCGGCGGCGTCATCCTGACCAACGACGCCGACCTGGCCAAGAAGATCAACTCGGCGGTGTTCCCGGGCCAGCAGGGCGGTCCGCTGGAGCACGTCATCGCGGGCAAGGCGGTGGCGTTCAAGCACGCGGCCTCGCCGGAGTTCGCCGACCGCCAGCGCCGCACCGTCGAGGGCGCGAAGATCCTGGCCGAGCGCCTGTCCCAGCCCGACGCGGCGGCGGCCGGCGTGAAGGTGCTGACCGGCGGCACGGACGTGCACCTGGTGCTGGTGGACCTGGTCGAGTCCGAGCTGGACGGCAAGCAGGCCGAGGACCGGCTGCACGAGGTCGGCATCACGGTCAACCGCAACGCCGTCCCGAACGACCCGCGCCCGCCGATGGTCACCTCGGGCCTGCGCATCGGCACGCCCGCCCTGGCCACCCGCGGCTTCGGCGCGGCGGACTTCGCGGAGGTGGCCGACATCATCGCCACCGCGCTGGGCAAGGAGCCCGACCTGGCGGAGCTGCGCTCGCGCGTCGAGGTGCTGGCCGCCAAGCACCCGCTCTACCCGAACCTGTAAGGCTCCTCGAACAGAACGTGACCCCCGGCCCAACCTCAGGCCGGGGGTCACGTTCTTCGGGGGGTGGTCGGTTCGCTGTCGGGGGTTTTCAGGAACCGGCGGGAGCCTGGACGCCGGGCGGCAGGCACTCCACGTTGCGCTTGCCGTTGGGCTGCACCACGAACCACGTGCCGCCCACGCCCTGGCCCTTCCACTGGCCCGGGGCCTCGTCCTTCGAGTACGTGTAGAGCGCCCAGCCGGCCAGGGTCACCTGCTCGGTCCCGTCGGCCCGCTTGACCGTGCCGACCAGGGCGGGGTCCACGCCCTCGAGCTTGGGCGCGCCGCCGGCCAGCAGCGGCGGCCAGGTCTCCGCGCACTTGCCCTCGCAGTTGGACTTCGGCGGGTTCGGCGTGTCCTTGTCGAACCGGTACAGCGTGCGGCCGTCGCCGTCCTGCACGACGTCGCCCATCTTCGGCACGCTCTTGGCCACCAGCGTGACGCCGGCCGGCGCGGGCGCGGCCTGGCCCGCCGGTGCCTCCTCGGTGGTGGTCTCGGTGGTGGACTCCACGGCCGGAGGGGCGGGTGGGACGTCCCCGTAGTCGGCCTGCGCGGCGGCGCCCACCTGCTCGGTCTGCGCGACGTTCGTGCCCTGCAGGCCGGCGGCGTTCGAACTCCACATGACCAGCGCGAGCACGGCCGCCATCCCACCCGCTGCGGCGATGGCGATGCGGTTTCGTCGGATCACACTCAACTCCTCCTCGGTGGCGTCGGTCGCTCACCGACGATTACGGCCCGGTCACGACCGCGGTTCAGCGCCGAACCAAGACAGGGGTCGCCGCCGAACGTCCGGACACCAGCCCCCCGAGGAGGAGTCCGTGGTCGTCACCACCGCCGGTCGACTCACCGACGTCGTCGAACGCGTCCTGGGCACGAGCCCGCCCGTGGGCTTGCGCGCGTGGGACGGCAGCACCGCCGGCCCGCAGGACGGTCCGGTCGCCGTGATCCGCGACCGCCGCGCCCTGCGCCGCCTGCTGTGGAACCCCGACGAGCTGGGCCTGGCTCGCGCGTACGTGGCCGGCGAGCTCGACGTCGAGGGCGACCTGACCGACGCCCTGGCCCGGTTCTGGGCCCTGGCGCGCCGGGGCGCGTTGAGCAAGCCCAAGCCCGCGGACCTGCTGAGCGCGTTCCGCACGGCGGTCCGGCTGGGGGTGATCGGCCCGCGCCCGGCGCCACCCGACGAGGAGGCTCGGCTGTCGGGTCGCCGGCACACCCAGGCGCGCGACCGCAGGGCCATCGCCCACCACTACGACCTGAGCAACGCGTTCTACCGGCTCGTGCTGGACCCGAGCATGGCGTACTCGTGCGCGTACTTCTCCTCGCCCGGCATGACGGTCGCCGAGGCGCAGCACGCCAAGCTCGACCTGGTGTGCCGGAAACTGGGGCTGGAGCCCGGGATGCGGCTGCTGGACGTGGGCTGCGGCTGGGGTTCGATGGTGGTGCACGCGGCCAAGCACTTCGGCGTGCACGCGACCGGCGTGACGATCTCCGCGCAGCAGAAGGCTTTCGTGGAGTCGCGGATCGTGGAGGAAGGGGTCGCGGACCTGGTCACCGTGCGGCTCCAGGACTACCGGGACGTGTCCGGTGAGCCGTTCGACGCGGTGTCGTCCATCGAGATGGGCGAGCACGTCGGTGAGGAGAACTACCCGGAGTACGCGCGCGTGCTGCACCGGATGCTCAAGCCGGGCGGGCACTTGTTGCTCCAGCAGATGTCCCGTGGTGCCAACGCTCCCGGCGGGGGCGCGTTCATCGAGTCCTATGTGGCTCCGGACATGCACATGCGGCCGTTGAGCCGGACGTTGGCGCACCTCGAGGGGGCCGGGTTCGAGGTTCGCGGTGTGCAGGCGCTGCGCGAGCACTACGTGTGGACCGTGCGGGCGTGGGCGGAGACGTTGGAACGGTGTTGGGACGAGGCCGTGCGACTGGTCGGTGAGGGGCAGGCGCGGGTGTGGCGGCTGTACCTCGCGGGTGGCGCGCTGACGTTCGAGGAAGGGCGGATGGGCGTGGACCAGGTCCTCGCGCGGCGGGCGGAGGTGGCGGCGTGACCTTCGGGTGGAACGTCCTGTGGGCCGCGGTCGCGGTCGTCGTGCTGGTGACGCTGCTGTTCGCGCTTGCCGTGCGGCGCAAGCGGTTCGACCTCATCGACTCGTTCTGGGGACCGGGGTTCGCGGTCGTCGCGGTGCTGACATTGGCGTTGGCCGGGGTGTCGGCGCGGGCGGTGGTCGTGACGGTGCTGACCGTGGTGTGGGGTGTGCGGCTGGGGTGGCACATCCACACGCGCAACCGGAAGAAGCCCGAGGACCAGCGGTACGTCGACATGTACCGGCGGGCGCGCGGCAACCCGGTGGCCAAGATGTACCGGGTCTACCTGGTGCAGGCGGCGATCATGGTGCTGGTGTCGCTACCCGTGCAGTTCGCCGCGTACCGCGATGGTGCTTTGAGTGTGTTCGACGTGCTGGGTCTCGTGGTGTGGGCGGTCGGGTTCGTGTTCGAGGCGGTCGGGGACCGGCAGTTGGCGCGGTTCAAGGCCGACCCGGCGAACCAGGGTCGCGTGATGGACCAGGGGTTGTGGCGCTACACGCGGCACCCCAACTACTTCGGCGACGCCTGCGTGTGGTGGGGGCTGTACCTGTTCGCCCTGCCCGAGGGGTTCTGGTCGGTGGTCAGCCCGCTCGTGATGACGTGGCTGCTGGCCAAGGGGAGCGGGAAGCCGTTGCTGGAGAAGGACATCGTGCGGCGACGGCCCGGTTACCGGGAGTACGTCGAGCGCACCAGCGGGTTCTTCCCGCTGCCGCCTAGAGCTGCGAAGTGACCACGTAGACGGTCACGTCGTCGGGGTGGCCGAGGTCGATCATGACCTTGCGGTTGCCCGCGGTCACCCCGGCGACCTTCGCGGCCTTGTCGGGGTGCCAGGTGCCGCTGTCCGGGAAGTCCTTGTCGGTGACGGTCCGCTGGTCCGGCACGGCCTCGCCGAAGCCGCTGTCGGCGAGGAACCGCGGCACGGCGGTCGCGGGCATCCGCAGCTGAGCCATGGTCCGGCTCTCCAGGCCGCCGCTGAGCGACGTGCGCGCGGCCGACAGCAGGACTGTCCCCGACGGCAGCCGAACACCGGCGTTGGCCTCCAGCTCGGCCGCCGACTGCGGGCTCGTGGAGTCCGGCAGGAACCGGTCGCCCGACGGGTCGGACGACGAACAGCCGGCCACCACCAGGGCCACCGCGAGCCACACCAGACGCATGGCCCGCAGACTATCCGCCGGGCCCGGAATAGGGTGTCCGGCGTGGGCAACGAGACCTCCTTCCCGCGCCAGCAAGCGCGCACCCAGCGGTTCACCCTTGGCGCTCCGCGGAACTTCACCGTCGCACCCGACGGCAGCCACGTGTACTTCCTGCGCACCGCGGCGGCCA
Organism: Saccharothrix variisporea; assembly: GCF_003634995.1. Taxonomy (GTDB): domain Bacteria; phylum Actinomycetota; class Actinomycetes; order Mycobacteriales; family Pseudonocardiaceae; genus Actinosynnema; species Actinosynnema variisporeum. The sequence goes on from NZ_RBXR01000001.1 coordinate 7,202,336, forward strand.
CGAGCCGCGCGAACGGTCTGTGGGTGTTCGACACCGCCACCGGGACCGAGCGGCTCCTGGTCGACCCGAACGACCTGCTGACCGACCCGGAGGACCTGTCGCCGGAGGAGCGGGCGCGCCGCGAGCGCAGCCGCGAGCAGGCGGCGGGCATCGTGGCCTACGCGACGGACGCGGACTTCCGGCAGGCGGTGTTCGCGCTGTCCGGCCGCCTGTTCGTGGTCGAGCTGGCCGGCGGCGCGGTGCGCGAACTGCCCGTCCCCGGCAGCGTCCTGGACCCGCGCCTGGACCCGACCGGCCGCCGCGTCGGGTACGTGGTGGGCGGCGCGCTGCACGTGGTGGACCTGGAGTCGGGCGAGGACCGCGTGCTCGCGTCGCCGGACGGCCCGGACGTGACGTGGGGCTTGGCGGAGTTCGTGGCGGCGGAGGAGATGGGCCGCTACCGGGGCTACTGGTTCTCCCCGGACGGCGAGCACGTGCTGGCGGCCCGGGTGGACAACGCCCCGGTGCTGCGCTGGCACATCGCCGACCCGGCCAACCCCGCCACCCCGGCCGCCGAGATCGCCTACCCGGCGGCCGGCACGCCGAACGCGGAGGTGTCGGTGCACGTCCTGGGCGTCGACGGCACCAGCGTCGAGGTCGAGTGGGACCGCGAGGCCTTCCCGTACCTGAACACGGCGAGCTGGTCCTCCCACGGCCGTCCCCTGCTCCAGGTCCAGAGCCGCGACCAGCGGCACGTGCGGGTCCTGGCGGTGGACGGGGGTGCGGTCGAGGTCGTGGCCGACGACACCGACCCGGTGTGGCTGGAGATCGTGCCGGGCGCGCCCGCGTGGACCCCGGACGGCAAGCTGGTCCAGGTGCTGCCCCGGGACGGCGCCAACACGCTGGTGGTGGGTGGCGAGTCCTGGACCGGCCCGGACCTCCAGGTGCGGTCGGTCGTCGAGGTGGGCGAGGACGTGCTGGTGACGGCCTCCGCCGACGACCCGACCCAGGTCCACGTCTACCGCGTGACGGCCGAGGGTGCCGAACGCCTGACCACCGAACCCGGCGTGCACGCGGCGGCCCGGGGCGGCGACACCCTGGTCCTGTCGTGGAGCGGCTTGGACCACTTCGGCGCGAAGGTCAGGGTCGGCGACCACGAGATCCCGTCCCACGCGGAGACCCCGGTGCTGACCCCGGAAGTCCGCCTGCTGACGGTCGGCGAGCGCAACCTCCGCGCCGCCCTGCTGTTCCCGCGCGACCACGTGAAGGGGACGAAGCTGCCGGTCCTGCTGGACCCGTACGGCGGTCCGCACGCCCAGCGGGTGCTGTACGCGCGGAACGCTTACCTCGCTTCGCAGTGGCTGGCCGACCAGGGCTTCGCGGTGCTGGTGGTGGACGGTCGCGGCACGCCGGGGCGGGGCCCGGAGTGGGAGCGTTCGATCGCCTTCGACTTCGCCGGTGCCACGCTGGAGGACCAGGTCGACGCCCTGCACGCCGTGGCGGCGCAGGAAGAGGACTTGGACCTGAGCCGGGTGGCGATCCGGGGATGGTCCTACGGCGGTTACCTGTCGGCGCTGGCCGTTCTGCGGCGGCCGGACGTCTTCCACGCGGGTATCGCGGGCGCTCCGGTCACGGACTGGCGGCTCTACGACACCCACTACACCGAGCGGTACCTGGGCCACCCGGACGAGAAGCCGGAGGTCTACGACACCAACTCGCTGATCGAGGACGCGCCGAAGCTGGAACGGCCGTTGATGATCGTGCACGGGCTGGCCGACGACAACGTCGTTGCGGCACACACCTTGCGCTTGTCGTCGGCACTGTTGGCGGCCGGCCGACCGCACACGGTGCTGCCGCTGTCGGGAGTCACGCACATGACGCCGCAGGAACAGGTGGCGGAGAACCTCTTGCTGCTTCAGGTCGACTTCCTGAAGAAGTCGTTGGCCTGAGCTGCACAGGGAGAAGTCCCTGGCCTGAGCTGCCACAGGAAGAAGTCCTTGGTCATAGCTGCCGCAGGCACTCTCCTACCTGGGCTTTTCCGTCATCCCCGTATGGCCTGCCCGAAGGGCTACCGCACTTTTGGGCGGGTGCAGCCGAATTTTTTGTGAGGAACGAGCAAAAAATTCAGCGGCACCCGCCCAAAAGTGTGGTTGGCTCCGCCAGGCCATACGGGGATGACGGAAAAGCCCCCGCCCTTTCTTTTTCGTCCATCCTTGGCGGCCTGCCTGCCGGCGAGGCTCTTTTGATCTTTGGGATCTACGCTTCGCTCTCAAGCCCACGCTTCGCGGGTCCTCACGCAACGCGCTCCGCTCTCTCAAGCTCGAACGCGCTTCGCGCTCTTGGACGCGCTTCGCGGCTTCTGAACGCGCTGAAGCGCTCTCAAGATCAAAAGCGAGCGCTCGCCGCGCGGCAGGCCCCCGGGGAGGGAAGGGCGTCGTGCTCTCCCCGTACGACCTGCCGGAGGCAACCACAGATTCCCGGGTTGCGCAAGGGAAAGGAGCTCCTTCGTCGCGCATTTCCCTTGCACAACCCGGAAATCTGTGGTTGGGCTGCGCCCAGGCCGTACGGGGAGAGCACGAGGCCCTTCCCGTGGGCGCTGCGCTTGGCGTGGCGCCTTCGGCGGAAGACCCGCCTGCGGCGGAAAGCGCGCGGCGAGTGTGTCGGTGGTGCGGTGGGCTTGCGGCCGGCGGTTTTTCCGACAGGGGGTTTGCAGGCGGCGGGGTTTGCGAGACGGCGGGGTTTGCGGCTGGTGGGCTTGACGGCCGGAGGGTTTGCGGGCATGCGGTCGGTGGGCTTGGGTCGGTGGCCGGGGGAGATGTGCGAAGGGCCGCTTCCCGTTGCACTGCAACAGGAAGCGGCCCTTCGCGGTCGTACCGGTCAGGCGTTGCGGACCTGGTACGGGGGGATCGAGTTGCCCAGCAGGGCCAGGTCGTCGATCGTCTCCGGCTGGTAGCCGCACTCCTTCAGCCGCTCGGTCATCAGCGCGGTCGGGTCGGTGACCTCGTCCGCGCGGCCGAACAGGTAGGCCCACTCGTGCTCGTCGGAGCCGTAGTACGCCACCGTCGCGAACACGTCGTTGAAGCGCTGCCACATGCGCTTCAGCGTCGTGTTGCGCCACATCGTCTGGCAGCCGGCCTGGGAGACGACCACGCCGCCCGGCGTGAGGAGGGCCTTGCACATGGCCAGGAACTCCTCGCCGTACAGGCGGTTGTGCTGCGCCTCCTCTTCGCGCTCGTCCGGCAGGTCCACCAGGACGATGTCGTAGCGCTCCGACGTCGTCCGGATGTACTCGTAGCCGTCGATGTACTGCACGCGGATCGGGCCGTCACCCTGCTCGGCCGCCGCCAGCTCCTCGAGCGTGTAGCCGTAGGGCAGGTGCTCGGCGCACAGCTTCACGGCCTCTTCGTCGATGTCGATGTGGTCGACCACCGACGCGCCCGCGGCCACCGCCATCTGGCACACGACGCCCTCGCTGGACCCGATCACCAGCACGCGGTCCACGCGGTCCGCGAGCAGGAGCGCCGGGACCATCAGCGCCTCGTGGTAGGTCAGCTGGCTGAACTCGGTGCTCTGCCGGTCGTCGTCGCAGAACAGCGACAGGCCTTGGGCAGTGCGAGCGATCACCAGGTGCTGGAACTTCGTCTGGGTGTCCACGACGACCTCGTCGACGTCCCAGAGCCTGGTCAAACCGGCCGCGAGCGGTTCGCGGATCACGCCTTCTCCTCACCGACGAGCGCGGGCACCTGGGTGCCGCGGCTGATCATGTCCGTGCGTGCGGAGCGGGCGCCCAGCGCTTCGGCCAGGAGCTGCACCGCGAGCGCGGGCTTGGCACGTGTGCCGCAAGTGAACACGTCCACGAACACCGCTCCGACTTCCGGATAGGTGTGGATGGACGCGTGCGACTCCGACAGCAGGGCCAGCACGGTGACCCCCTGCGGCTCGAACTGCTTGGAGACCACCTCCAACACCGTGGCATCAGCCTGGGTGAGCGCCTCGCCGAGGGCGTGTCGCAGGAACTTCTCGTCGTCGAGGAGTTCCGGGCTGACACCTTCCAGCTCGGCCAGCACGTGCTGTCCTGCGAACAAGCCAACCGGCTCGGATTCGCACGGGAGTCCGGACATCAATCACTCCAAACATCTTCAGAAGAGGGTGAAGCTTCGAACAAACCTTGAGCGTGCTCACCGCACGCAGTACGTGGCCAACGGCTCGAAACCGTTGAACGCCACCGAGGAGTAGCTCGCCGTGTACGCGCCGGCGCACAGCAGGTCGACGTGATCGCCCGCTTGGAGCTCGACGGGTAGCTCGTAGCAGGTGTTCTGGTACAGCACGTCGTCCGCGTCACATGTCGGACCGGCGATCACCACGGGGCCGCGGGGGCCTTCATCCAGGGAAACACCCTTGCGGCTGGTTCGCAACGGATAGGCGATCGCTTCGCCCTCGGTCTCCGCCAGACCGCCGTAGCGGCCGATGTCGAGGAAAACCCACCGGCGTTCGTCCGAATAGGACTTCCGCGCCACCAGCACCACTTCGGAGCGCAGCACCCCGGACTCGGCGACCACCGCGCGACCGGGCTCGACCATGACCTTCGGCGCGAACTCCCCGAAGTGGCGGGCCAGGGACGCCTTGATGCCGGCGGCGTACTCCGCCAGCGGCGGCAGCGGGTCCAGGTAGCCGGCGGGCAGGCCGCCGCCCAGGTTCACCGTGCTCAGCTCGACGCCCTCGGCGCGCAGCTTCGCGGTGATCTCGGCGGCGTCGGCGATCGCGCCGTCCCAGCCGTCCACCGAGAGCTGCTGGGAGCCGGCGTGGAAGGCCACGCCCAGCGGCACCAGGCCCAGTTCGGCCGCCAGGCGCAGGAGGTCCGTCGCCATCTCGGGCGAACAGCCGAACTTCTTCCCGAACGGGTACGTCGAGCCCTTGCTGTCCACCTGGATGCGCAGCATCACCGACGAGCCCGGCGCGTGCTCGGCCAGCGCCCGCACGTCCTGTTCGCTGTCGGACACGAAGATCCGCACACCGCGACCGAACGCGTACGCGATGTCACGGGCCTTCTTGATGGGGTTGCTGTAGGAGATCGTGCCCGGCGCCGCGCCCTTGCTCAGGCACAGGTCGATCTCGTTGGGGCTGGCGACGTCGAAGCTGCACCCCTCCGCCGCGAGCAGCTCGACCACCTCGGGCGTCGGGTTCGCCTTGACGGCGTAGAAGATCCCGACGCCGGGCAGGGCGTCTCGAATGGCGGTGAAGCGGTCGCGCACCGTGGGGAGGTCGACGACCAGGCAGGGCGTGGTCGGTTGCTCATGGTCCAGGAAACGACGAATACGAGCTGTTGCCTCGTGATCGAGCCGTTGGCCGGCAAAGCTCGTGTTCATCTCGCTAGGGGTCCCCCTCCGCAACCGCAACCGCACGTTGGCACGGCCGTCCACTCTAAGCGGTTTCGGTGAAGATCGCCCTATCAGGACGCGAAGTTGTGATGCAGCTCCACCAACGAGATGTCCGGCGGGGCCCCGACGCGGACCGGCGGACCCCAGAACCCGGCGCCGTTGCTGGTGTAGACCTGCACCCCGTCGACCACCTCCAGACCGGTCCGCACGGGCTGTTGCAGCCCCACGGCGAGGTGGAACGGGAACATCTGCCCGCCGTGCGTGTGGCCGGACAGCTGGAGGTCCACGCCGTGCTTGGCGGCCTCGTGCGCCTGCACCGGCTGGTGCGCCAGCAGGACCACGGGGTTGCTCTGGTCGCGCCCGGCCAGCGCCCGCGCGAAGTCCGGGCCGTCCTGGAAGTTCTTGCCCGTGACGTCGTTCACACCGGCCAGGTCGAACGACGCGCCCGCGCGTTCGACGCGGACCCGCTCGTTGCGCAACGGGTGCACGCCCAACCGGTCCAACTCGGTCAGCCACGGTTCGAAGCCGGAGTAGTACTCGTGGTTGCCGGTGACGAAGAAGGCGCCGTGCGTGCTCACCAGGTCCCGCAGCGGGGCCGCCGCCTCGCCGAGCTGCTCGACGGTGCCGTCCACGAGGTCGCCGACGATCGCGACCAGGTCCGGCCGCTGCTCGTTGATCATCCGGACGATCCGCTCGGTGTGGGCGCGGCCGAGCAGCGGGCCGAGGTGGATGTCGCTGACGACGGCGATGCGGTATCCCGCAAGCCGCCGGTCCAACTTCGTCAGCTGCACGGGGATCGTCTTCAGCTGCGGCGCGCCCAGCGCCTGGGTCATGCCGTACCCGATCGTCCCCACCGTGACGGCTCCGGCGGCCACGGCCAGTGACCGGGCGATGAACAACCGGCGGTCGGGGTCCTCGGGTGCTTCGTCCGGTTCGTCCGCCGGTGCGCCGACCGCGACGGGCACCCGCCGGCGGGCGGCCCGGTTGAGCAGCAGGCGCGGGACCTCCAGCACGCCGAAGACCACGGCCAGGTAGAAGGCACCGGCCAGCCACAGGTACCCCGGCCACGCCAGCACCGGCGACTCGACCAGCACCGCGGCGACCATCAGCACGAACAGGCCGACCACCACTCCGGTGCCGATCCGGCGGGCCCGGCCGGGCACGGTCGTGTTCCGCACGGCCCGCCGCCACACGTAGTAGTGGGCGGACCCCATGACGACCGCGAACAACAACAAGAACACCAACGCCCGGCCTCCCAGCCCGTCCTGTGCGATCCAGTCTCCACGAAACTCGTGAACGGCATGCAACCCGCGGAGCCGCCGTGAGCGTGACTAACCCGGTACCGCGGGATGGGGAGGACAGATGGGTGATCGGGACACCGCGTTCGCGGAGTACTTCGCGGCGCGGTCCGAGGCCATGCGCGGCACGGCGTACCTGCTGTGCGGCGACTGGCACCGTGCCGAAGACCTGGTGCAGGCCACGTTCGCGAAGCTCTACGTGGCGTGGAACCGGGTCGACCGGCACGAGGCACTCGACGCCTACACCCGGCAGACGCTGGTCCGGACGTTCGTGTCCGACCTGCGCCGCGGGTGGTTCCGCAAGGAGCGCGTGAGCGACACGACGCCCGAGGCCGCGAGCGTCGGTCGTGGGTCCGTGGAGGACCGGTTGGTGCTGTTGGCGGCACTGGCCCAGGTCCCGCCGCGGCAGCGCGCCGTCCTCGTCCTCAGGTACTGGGAGGACCTGTCGGTGGAGGAGACCGCCAGGGCTCTCCGCTGTTCCGAGGGAACGGTGAAAAGTCAGGCCGCGCGGGGGCTGCAGACGCTGCGCGGCTTGATCACCCCGCAACAGGGAGAAAAGGTGCGATGAACGAGCACGAGCTGAAGAGCGCGTTGCAGGACGTGATGGTGGCGAGCAGCCCGCCGCCTCCGATGAGCCCGGCCGCGGCCGTGGCGGCGGGGCGGGCGGCCCAGCGCCGCCGCAACACCGCCTGGGCCGGTGGGGTGGCGGGGGTCGCCGTCGTGGCGATCGCCGTGGGTGCGGTGCTGGTGCCGCAGTTCACCGGCGGTGGGAACACCCAGGTCGGCGGACCGCCGGTGCTGACCACGACGGCGTCGTCGGAGCCCGGGTCGACGCCGCCGTCGGTGACGCTGACCGAGGTGCCGCCCAGCGCCTCGCTGGACCCGTCGTACACCAAGCCGCAGTGGCCCAGCGGGCAGACCGACCGCACGGCCCGCTCCGGGCCGCGCGCCGACAAGTCCGTCCAGGCGCTCAACGACCTGGGCGCGGCGCTGCCGCCGACCTTCCAGGCGGTGGACAAGCAGCCGGTGACGCCCCCGGGCGATCCGGGCTCGACCTGGTACGGGCCGATGCGCTACACGCAGTCGCAGTTCGAGGACTACTACGACGGCGGCAAGGAGATCTGGGAGTACATGGGCACCACCCCGGTGACCCAGCAGGGCACGTCCGGCGTCGGCAAGCTGTGGATCTTGGTGCTCACGAAGGGCAACCGGTTCGCCGACGCCCAGTCGCCGTGCGAGGCGGCCGAGGCGGCGTGGGCGATCCGCAACGGTGAGTGCGCGGTGCGGACCGTCGCCGGCAAGCAGGTCGCCTACGTGACGGCGGTGCCGGCCACCACCGGCGACCCGAACGACCGCAACGACCTCGACGAGGTCGCGATCCACCGGCACGACGACGGCACCGTGGTCGTGATCGGCCAGGCCAAGGAGTTCTACCGGACCGGCCACCCGGCGCTGTCCGGGCAGCCGTTCACCGCCGACCAGCTCGCCACGCTGGTCACCGACGCGAAGTTCCACCTGGACTGAGTCGGGGAGGACCCGAGGGGGCCGGTGTGGTGACCGGCCCCCTCAGGGGTACTCCATCCGGGTGTTCGGGCAGGTACCGTTCCGTTCTGCCATGCGGACCCTGCTCATCGACAACTACGACTCGTTCACCTTCAACCTGTTCCAGTACCTGGCTCGGGTGAACGGGCGGGAGCCGGTCGTCATCACCAACGACGACCCGGCCTTCCGGCTGTCCGATCTGCGCCGGTTCGACAACGTGGTGATCTCGCCCGGTCCCGGGCGCCCGCAGAACCGGGCCGACTTCGGCCTGTGCCGCGCGGTGGTCGAGCACGGTGACCTGCCGCTGCTGGGCGTGTGCCTGGGCCACCAGGGGCTGTGCCTGGCGCACGGGGCCACCGTGGAGCTCGTGACTCCCCGGCACGGCGTGGTGGACCTCGTCCGGCACACCGGCGTCGACCTGTTCGCCGGGCTCCCGTCGCCGCTGCCCGTGGTCCGCTACCACTCCCTGGCCGTGACGGACCTGCCGCCGGAGCTGGAGCCGATCGCCTGGTCGGACTCCGAGGACGTCCTGATGGGCGTGCGGCACCGGTCCCGGCCGATGTGGGGCGTGCAGTTCCACCCCGAGTCCGTCTGCACCGCGCACGGCCACGACCTGCTGGCCAACTTCCGCGACCTCACCGGCGGCTCCTCGGCGGCCACACCGGAGCCCCTGTTCGTCCCTGAATCGGCCCCTGTGACGCACGAGGTGCTGGTGCGGCGGCTGGACGTCCACCCGTCCCCCGAAGCGGTCTTCCAGGCCCTCTACGGGGCCTCCCCGGACGCCTTCTGGCTGGACAGCAGCCTGGCGGGGGAGCGGGGCCGGTTCTCGGTCATGGGGGACGCGAGCGGTCCGCTGGCGCGCGTGGCCACCTACGACGTGTGGACCGGCCGGGTGCGCGTGGGCGACGCCGAGTTCACCGGGCCGTTCCTGTCCTGGCTGGAGGACGACCTGGCCGCGTGGCGGGTGGCGCAGCCGGACGTGCCGTTCGACTTCGCCCTGGGCTGGGTCGGGTACCTGGGGTACGAGCTGAAGGCCGAGTGCGGCGGCGAGGCCGCCCACCGTTCGGAGCAACCGGATGCGGCGTTCGTGTTCGCCGACCGGGCCGTCGTGTTCGACCACGCCGAGCGCCGCACGTACCTGCTGGCGCTGTCCGACGAGGACGGCTGGCTGGACCGCACGGCGGCGTTCCTGACCGGGTTCGTGGAGCCGCCCCGTGCCACACCCGTGCCGGCGCGCGCGGAATCCGTCCAGCTCAGGCACGGCCGGTCGCACTACCTGAAGCTCGTCGACGCCTGCCAGGAAGCGATCACCGCGGGCGAGACCTATGAGGTGTGCCTGACCAACACGGTGACGTGGCGGGGCGCGGTGGACCCGTGGGACGCCTACCGCTTCCTGCGCGCGGAAAGCCCCGCGCCGTTCGGTGCGTTGCTCCGTTTCGGTGCACTCTCGGTGCTCAGCACTTCACCCGAGCGGTTCATCCGGGTGGACCGAACCGGTGTCGTGGAATCCGAACCAATCAAGGGCACCCGCCCGCGCGGCGCGACGCCCGCGCAGGACGAAGCTTTGCGCACAGCCTTGGCCACCAGCCCGAAGGACCGCGCCGAGAACCTGATGATCGTGGACTTGGTGCGCAATGATCTGGGCCATTGCGCGGAAGTCGGCAGCGTCGAGGTGCCCCGGATCTTCGCGGTGGAGACCTACGCGACCGTGCACCAGCTCGTCAGCACCGTTCGGGCGACACTTCGGCCGGGCAGTTCGGCGGTCGCGGTGGTTAGGGCGGCGTTCCCCGGCGGGTCCATGACGGGTGCGCCCAAGATCCGGACAATGCAGATCATCGACGGGCTGGAAGCAGGTCCGAGGGGTGTCTACTCGGGTGCGCTCGGTTACTTCTCACTGTCCGGAACGGCCGACTTCAGCATCGTCATCAGGACGCTGGTGGTGGACCGGGACAAGGTGAGTTTCGGGGTCGGCGGCGCGGTCATCGCCCTGTCCGACCCGGCGGAGGAATTCGAGGAGACGGCGGTGAAGGCGACCGCGCTCCTGCGGCTGCTCGACACGGCCTTTCCCGGCCGCGCGAATCCCGGCGGCTAGCCGCTGACCAGTGGTTTTCCCCTGCGGCCGGCCACGCGGTGACCGCAGGGGAAACACCGGGAGCCGTTCAGGACGCGTGGGCTTCCTGGAACTGCACCACCAGGCCCTGGGGAATCCGACCGCGGTCGGAGATCTGGTGGCCCTGCGCGCGCGCCCAGTCCCGAATGGCCTGGGCCTGGGCCTTGTCACCAGCCTTTACCGTGCTCTTGCCGCTGCCCTTGCGCTGCTTGCGGCCACCCGCCCGGCGCGCCTTGGCGACGAAGTCGGCCAGGGACTCGCGCAGCTTCTCCGCATTGTCCTTGGACAGGTCGATGGAGTACTCCACACCGTCCAGCGCGAAGGTCACGGTCTCGGCGGCTTCGCTGCCGTCGAGGTCGTCGATGAGTTGGACGACGGTCTGCTGTGCCACTGTTCCTCCGTGTGTGCTCGCATAGCGCGTGTTGCCGTCGACATGTTCTGCGCCACACGCTCCGGTCGTCACCATAGTGCACGGAAGGAATATCGCCTAACCTTTCGTACCGAAAATGTGACTGATGCCCCCGGACGGGTCATTTCGGGCCGTTAACCACCACCCCCGAAATGTGAGGCCACCCTTCGGAGGTCCGCGTGGTGCCCGTCACACCCGGTCGAGTGGCCTATCCTGGAGCGCAGGGGTACCCGCCCAGGGTAGGGAAGGCCGGGAGCGATGCACGGTTACACAGCGGAGAAGGACGCGTTCCTCAAGCGCCTGCGCCGCATCGAGGGCCAGGTCCGCGGTCTCCAGCGGATGGTCGAGAACGACGAGTACTGCATCGACGTGCTGACCCAGATCTCGGCGGCCACCAAGGCCCTCCAGGCGGTCTCCCTGGGCCTGCTCGACGAGCACCTGAAGCACTGCGTCGCCGAAGCGGTGGCCGAGGGCGGCGAGGTCGCCGAGGAGAAGCTCGCCGAAGCCACGGCAGCCATCACCCGCCTGGTCCGCTCCTGAACCCCGCCCGCCGGCCCCACCGCCCTGATCGAGTAGAGTGCACACCGCCGGCCCCCGTAGCCCAATCGGCAGAGGCAGCGGACTCAAAATCCGTCCAGTGTGCGTTCGAGTCGCACCGGGGGCACCACGCCTGACCAGGCGTTACAGCCGCTTGAAGATCAACCGGTGGGATCGTCGGGCACAACGCCGGGCATGAATGCCTCTCGGGTCTGTGCCCTCGCCGTGCATTTCCGCTCCGCCTGATCACGACCGACCCCGCGTGCGGTGAATGGCGGTGGTCTTGCTCAGAGCCAGCCGCGTTCCTTGGCGAGCAGGCCGGCCTGGAAGCGGGTGGTTGCGCCGACGCGGGACATCAGGTCGGCGACGTGGGCTCGGAACTTGCGCACCGAGATGTTGAGCGAGCGCGCGGCGGCGTCGTCGGTGTCGTGGCGGGTCAGGGCGTGCAGGACCATCCGCTCGATCGGCGAGGGCGACGGGTCGTCCAGGTCGCGGGCGCGGGACCACATGCCGTCGAAGAGGTCGACCAGGATCGCCACCAAGCCGCTCTGCCGGATTTGCAACGCGCCCGCGCGGGGGTCTGCCGGATCGGCTTGGACGAACGCGACCGTGCGGTTGACGAGGGCCAGTTGACGGACCGGTTCGGTGGTGACCCGGTGCAGGTCGCCCACGGCGTGCCAACGGCGGGCGTGCGCCTCCTGCTCCGGGGTTTCCAGTGCCCGCAACGCGACCAGGGTCCTGCTGCGCAACCCACGTGCGAGCAGACCCGTGAACGGTGCCGTGGTCGATTCCGTCGTGGCGAGGAGCACCCGTTCTCGCAAGTGCAGCAGTTCTCCGGGTTCGTCGGTCAGCAGCCGCAGAATGCGTTGCACGACGGCCGTACCGTCCGGGATGTGCTCGACCATTTGCACGGTTCGGCCGCTGCGGTGTTCCTCGGCCAGTTCGGTGAGCACGTCCCAGGCGAGGGTGAGTTCACCGAGCCGGCGCCGGGTCTGCTCCAGGCGACGGCGCACCAGCAGGTCGACCGCGACCTCCGGGGAGGTCGCGGTCAACGTGTCGTCGACCAGGCCCAGCGCGCGCAACTGCGCGGCCACCGAGCGCACGTTCGGCATGGCCAGTTCGGCGCCGGCTGTGTCCACATCGGTCCGCACGCTGCGCAGCAGGTAGCGGTACAGGCGTTCCTGCTCGGCGGTCAGTCCCAGGATCGCCAGGCTCACCGCGGTTCCACCGGCGTGACGGCGGCGGCGGAGCCGCGCGCACACACCCACATGACCATGCTCCTTCCCGCTAGGGGACGGTCCCCCGATGAACACGACCCGGGGCGGCCGCCGCGTGTGACAGACGGGCCTGGGGGTGTGACCGGGTCGACATCCCCGCGCGGGATGCCGACGACCGGCTCACCCCGACGACCGGATCACTCCGACGGCCAGCTCACCCCGACGACCGGATCACTCCGACACGGGGAAGTTGGCGCGGAAGACCCGGCGAGGATCGCGGTCGCGTTTGACCCGCCGGAGCCGGGCCAGTGTCGCGTCGTCGAACGCCTGGGAGGCGCTCTCCCCCGGTGCCAGGAAGGTGTAGGGCTTGCGCCCGCTGATCACCTCGCCCAGCTCGGCGACCAGCGCCGCCTGCCTTTCCCGCGTCGCCTCGGCGGTGTGCGGCAGCCGCAGCCCGAGCAGGTACAGCAGGTACGGCTCGGTCAGCGCGCCACCGGCGCCACCGCCGGGACGTGCTTGGGCCAGCGCCCCGCCCAAGTGCCGCACCTGGAGGTTCAGCAGCGGCGCGAGTTCGGCGTCCACCAGCGCGCCGGTCGGCAGCTCGGTGAGCAGTTCGACGCGCGCGAGCACCGGGCTGGGGTCGACCGGTTCGGCGGCGATCGTGCCGAGGTCGGCCACGTCCACCGGCCCCCGGCTGTCGGACAGGCTGCCGCCGACGTCCTCCAGCGGAGCCAGCAACGCCTTGGCGTCGGCCGCCTCGCCCAGGAAGGTCACGTCCAAGGTGACCACCGGCGGGGCGGGCGGCGGCGCGGCCATCCGGTTGACCCACAGCGACAGCTCGGGCGGTGCCGCGGCGGTCAAGGACCGGAACGCCTCGAACACCTCGCCGGTGCGCGCGGCGGGCCACGTGATCCGTCCGCCGTAGACGCTCGGCGCCTCGAACAGGTCGAGGTCGACGGACGTGATGATCGCGTAGTCGCCGCCTCCGCCGCGCAGCGCCCAGAACAGCTCGGCGTCGGACTCCGCGGTGACCCGGACCCGCTCGCCGTCCGCGTCGACGACCTCGAAGGCGCGCACCGAGTCGGCGGCCCAGCCGTGCGCGCGGCCGAACCAGGAGATCCCGCCGCCGGCGACGAACCCCGTCACGGTCACCGCCGCGCTGCTGCCGGCGGGCGCGGCCAGGCGGTGTCGGCCGGCCTCGGCCAGCACCCGGCCCCACCGCACCCCGGCGCCCACCCGCGCGACGCGCTCGCCGGGGTCGACCGCGACGTGGTCCAGGCGGGCGGTGCGCAGCAGGACCGTGCCGTCGAGGTCGCCGGGAGCGCCGTGTCCGGACGGCTGGGCGGTGACGGTCAGCCCGTTGTCGCGCGCGTACCGGACCACCGCGGCCACGTCGTCGGCGTCCTCGGCCTCGACGACGGCGGCGACCTGCTGACGCACGCCCACCGCCCACGGGCGGGCGGCTTCGTCGAAACCGTCGTCGCCGGGCACGAGCACACGGCCCTTCACCACATCTCGCATCATCTTCTCCTCAACGGGTCACCAGGGGAGGGGACCCTCGTCCTGGACGAAAGTGCCGGTCGGGCCATCGGGACCCAGCAGCGCCATGCGCACGATCGGCGCCGCGCCCTCCTCGGCGGTCTTCATCCCGGCGCCGTGGTTGATGTCGGTCTTGACCCAGCCCGGATCGACCGCGTTGACCTTGATCGGGGTGTCCCACAGCTCCTTCGCGTAGGACACGGTGATCATGTTCAGGGCGGCCTTGGACGAGCTGTAGGCCAGGTTGACCATCGGCCACAGCGGGTGGGTCCGGTCCAGCGCGCGGCCGATCGAGCCGCGTTCGCTGGAGACGTTCACCACCCGCCCGGCCGGCGAGCGGCGCAGCAGCGGCAGCACCGCGTTGGTCACCTCGACGACTCCGAACACGTTGGTCTCGTAGACCTGCCTGACCTCCTGGACCGCCGTGGTGCTGGGCGGGCTGTCGCCGAAGGTGATCCCGGCGTTGTTGACCAGGACGTCGAGCCGGCCGAACTCGCGCTCCACCCACTCCACCGCCGCCCGCACACCGGCGGGGTCGGTGACGTCGAGCCGGACGTGCGGCAGCCCGTGCGGTTCGGCGGCGGCTCGGCCGGCGGCGGGGTCGCGGGCGCCGATGACGGCGGTGACGCCGTGTTCGGCGAGCAACCTGGCGCAGGCGTGGCCGATGCCCCTCGTGGCGCCGGTGATCAGCGCGACGGTGGTCATGGTGCTCCTCTCCCCGGGGTCCGGCGCTGGTCCTGTGATCAGGTCCAGGAGGTGCCGGCCGGTTCCTTGATCGGGGCGTTGAGCCGGTTGAACATGTTCGTCACGCCGATCAGCAGCAGCAGCGCGGCGATCTGCTTCTCGTCGTAGTGGTCGGCGACCCGGTCCCACAGCTCGTCGTCCACGGCCTCGCCGGAGCGGTCGGCCAGCCGCGTGACGGCCTCGGTCAGCTCCAGCGCGGCCCGTTCGGCGTCGGTGAAGAACGGCGCCTCCCGCCAGGCGGCCACGGCCGCGATCCGCTCGGCGCTCTCCCCGGCCTTGGCCAGGTTCTGGGCGTGGGCGTGCACGCAGGCGCTGCACCCGTTGATCTGGCTGGCGCGCAGCCCGACGATCTCCTGCAGCTCGTGCGCGAGGCCGCCCTGGTTGACGGCCTTGAAAATGGCTCCGATGCCCTTCATGCCGTCGGGCAGGACGAAAGCCGGGTTCTTCATGCGTGCTTGCACGGCGAAGCTCCTTCGTGATCAGGCGGGGATCGTGTCCGGCGGCGGCACGAGGCGCCGGCGCGACCGGGGTTCGGTGCGTCCGGTCCGGACGGATCACAGCCTGCAAGGCGCCGGTATTCGGATCAACGCCGGATCCGGCGGCCTCGGATAACATCCGGGTTATCGACCGGAAAGGGCACAGTGGAGCTTCGCGACATCGAGATCTTCCTGACCCTGGCGGAGGAACTGCACTTCGGCAGGGCCGCCGCGCGGCTGCACGTCTCCCAGGCCCGGATCAGCCAGGCGGTCAAGACGCAGGAACGCAGGCTGGGTGGCGAGCTGTTCGACCGTTCCAACCGCCGGCAGGTCCGCCTGACCCCGCTGGGCAGGCAGCTCCGCGACGACCTGCGCCCGGTCTACGAAGGACTGCGCGACAGCCTCGAACGCGCCCGCCTGGCCGCCCGGGGCATCACCGCCGTACTGCGCGTCGGGCTGCTGCCGATCAACACGCTCGACCTGCGTCCGTACTGGGACACCTTCCACGCCCGCCACCCGGCCTGGAAGCTGCACCTGGGGCATCCGTCCTTCACCGACCTGTTCGGGTCGCTGCGGCGCGGCGAGATCGACGTCCTGGTCGGCTGGCTGCCCGTCGAGGAACCCGACCTCACCGTCGGCCCGACCCTGTTCACCGACCAGCGGGTGCTCGCCGTCGCCGCCCACCACGAACTGGCCGGCCGCACCGCCGTCACCGTGGACGTGCTGGCGGACTTCCCGCACACCGACTTCGAGTCCAGACCGGACTACTGGGCGGACAGCTTCGTCCCGTCCGACCTCTGCCACGAGCAGCGCCTGCTGGTGCGCAACAGCGAGGAGGTCCTCACGCTGGCCGGCATGGGCGAGGCAGTCGTCCTTTTCCCCGAGCACATGGCGCACTACGCGGTGCGCCCGGACATCGCATACCTCCCGGTCCGCAACGCCAAGCCCCTGACTTACGCCCTGATCTGGCGCACCGAATCGGAGAACGACATCATCCGCGCCCTGGCCGCGGTGGTCCAGGACCTCGGCCCCCACCTGGCCGGCCGCTGAGAAGTCCTGGCGAACGGCGTCGACGACATCGTCGCTCGCAACTGCTGAGCCGACTCTTGTGTCCGGTGGTGATCGCCCGACCACCACCGGACCGCGGTGCGGCTACTCGGCGGACGGTGGCTGCGCGAACCTCAGCACGTTGCCGTACGGGTCGATGACCTCCAGCGTCGGCCCTCCGGGCGCGTCGACGTCGATCCCCGGCCGGAGTGGGGCGTTCGGTCGGGCGCGCAACTCCTCGTGCAGCGCGGTCACGTCCCGTACCGGGATCCAGACGACGCCATGGGGGCTGCCGTCGCCGTGGTGCTCGGAGAGGTGCAGGACGGCCGAGGAGCGCGAGACTTGCACGTACAGCGGGAGCCCCGGCTCGAACCGGTGCTCCCAGTCCAGGGTGAAGCCGAGGTAGTCGAGGTAGAACGGCAGTGCCTGCGCGACCGACATGACCCGCAGGACCGGTACACCGGGGCTGATCTCCGGCGCGGCCGGGCTGCCCGTTCGGCGCGCGAGGGCGGCGAGCACGTTCCAGTCCTTGGTCCCGAGCTGGTGGGCGACCAGTTCGAGCGCGAGGCCGTGCGTGATCTCGATCCCGGCGGCGGCGAGGTCCGCGCGCAGGAGTCTGGCCAGCTTCTTGGCGTGGTCGGTGGAGGACGTCATCATCGCGCCTTGGCTTCCCACGCGGCCCAACCCGCCGATGCCCGCGTTGTCGGCTGGTGCCGCGTTCAGTGAGCCGAGGCGAGAACGACCCACGGCGCATTCACCCAACCCCGGAGGGCGCGAGCGGCCGGCTGCACCAGGCCACCGCCGATGCTATCGACCCCTCCACCGCCCCCGCCACCGCGCACACCGCACTGGCACGACGCCCTCACCCTGACGTCCCCAGTTCCGCACGCTCCACTCTCCGCGTCACAACATCGGCGGCAACAACCGGTAACTCTCGGTGTAGTAGTCGCCGGTGCGGCGGCGGTAGTCGTCGGGGTCGGCCTCCGGGTCGTACTCCGGTGCGTTCTTGATCTGTTCCTTGGTGCGGTCGACGTAGACCTTGCGCTCGTCGTGGTCCACCCGCTGCACCGTGCCCACCGGCAGGACGACCTTGCGCCCGAAGATCCACGGACCGGTGTCGACCATCAGGCAGTCGGTGGGCACCAGGGCGTTGTCCTCGTCCACCTTGCCGATCCCACCGTCGGTGGCCTCCACCTCGTACCCGATGAGCCCGGTGTCGGGCCGCTCACCGGCGTCGGTGGCGTCGGTCGCTTCGCTCTCGGCGTCCCGCTCACCCAGCCAGGACGGGTCCCGCCACACAAAGGGCACGAACGGAAACGGCTGCATGTCATCCTCCTAGTCCGACATCCACCCCTTACGACTACCCCTTCGCCCACGGCGGAACACTTGCCCTGACACCGGTGTCAGAGTCCAAGATCGGTCCATGACCTCTTTCGACCCGCACGCCCTCCTGTCGGAAAGCCGCCTGGGCGTCCTGGCGACCCTGAAGTCCGACGGCCGCCCGCAACTGTCCCCGGTGACCCCGTTCTACGACCGCGAGGCAGGCAAGATCCTGATCTCCACCCGCGAGGGCCTGGCCAAGACCACCAACCTCCGCCGAGACCCGAGGGCCGCCCTGGAAGTCACCAGCGCCGACGGCTGGTCCTGGGCCACAGCAGAGGGCACCGCCACCCTGACCGGCCCGTCCACCGACCCGAACGGCCCGGAGGTGGAAGCCTTGGTCGCCTACTACCGCGCGGCGGCAGGCGAACACCCGGACTGGGACGAGTACCGCTCGGTGATGGTCTCCGACCGCCGAGTCCTGATCACCTTGACGGTGGAACACGTCTACGGCGCCAACGTCCGCTGACGTTCATTACGCAGCGTTATTGACCCGTTCGGTCGCTGCGGTGGGCTGCGCCGAGCGGTCAGGTTGGATCAAGGACTGGATTTGACGCTGTCGTCGGAGGCCGCGGAGTTGTTGGAGTTGCCCGTCGGCCTCCAAGTCCGCCTGGACGGCGAAGCTGCTGCTGCCGCCGAGGTCCTGGACGCTCTGCCGCGAATCGTGCTGTGGGGGCGGGAAGAGGAACGTCCCGAACTCTTGGGTTTCGACGGCGGTCGTAGCCGAGAGCAGGCCTGAGAACCCGCTCGCCGCCGGAAATTCACGCTGATCGTGGCGAGGTGGGCACCTGCCGGAGTCGTGGGATCGTCATGGTGCACGTCAGGGCCTCGGATGTGTTCTTCACACCTCCGGCGGCTCGGCACGCCCGCTCACCGCACTTGGGCCGGTCCAACGACGCGCGCGGCACGCGGGAGACACTGTGCAGAGCACGCGAGGCAGGTGTGGACAAAGGTTCAACGGCTGGTCGGCGTCAGCGCGTGGAGGGGATGCCGAGCGAGTCGAGCAGCACGCGCAGGGCTGCCGCTTCCGCGAAGCGGCTCTGCGTCTGGTAGAGCGAGTAGGCCTCACGCAGCGTGTCGACGGCTTCCACGTGCGCCCCGATGGCGGCCAGTGAACGGCCAAGGCCGGCTGTGCTGTCCGCCGCGCCGTAGGCGTTGCCCAGTTGCCGGCGCAGCCGGAGCGCCTCCCGGTACAGCGTGACGGCCGTGTGGTGGTCGCCGGAGCGGACGTGGGCGTCGGCGAGGCAGTCCAGCGACGCCGCCTCACCGTCCAGGTCCCTCAGCTCCCTGGACAACTCGAGCGACCGGGAACACAGTTCGCGCGCCCTCGCGTGGTTCCCGAGGCGGGCCTGGTAGCTCCCTGCGAGGTTGAGCGCCCTCGCTTCCCACACCGGCGTGCCCGCGTCGCGGAACAACGGCCACGCGAGCATCGCGTGTTCCAGTGCCTTGCCGTAGTCGCCCCGGACCTCCCACGCGTGCGCGAAGTCCTGGTGCGCCCGGCCCTCCTCGCGCACGTCACCCATCCGCACCGCCAGTTCGAGCGCTCGTGTCAGGTGCCGCGCCGCCTCGTCGTGCAGTCCTCTGCGGGAAGCGGCGAAGCCGAGGTACCGGTGTGCTTTGCCGAGAAGGGTGCTGTCACCCAACTCCTCGGCGGCGTTCAAGGCGTCCTGCCACAACGCGAAGTGGTCGTGGACGTGCCCGCGCCGCCAGTGGAACGTGTCGAGTGCGTACGCCAGTTGCCACACCTTGGCGTGCCAACGGCGGTCGACGGCGACCTTCCCGGCGGCCAGCAGGCAGGCGTGCTCGGCGTCGAGCCACTCGAGGGCCGCGGTGCGGTCGGCGAAGTCCAAGGGGCGGCAGCCGGTGACCGGCTCCGCGGCCGGGACCCTCGTCCGCTGACCGTCTACCTGGACGGACGCGGCGACCGCGGTGTGCAGGTGGAAGTCCACGAACCGCTCCTGCGCGGCGGCTCGCTCGGTGTCGGGGTCGAGCTGCCGGGATTTCTCCAGCGCCCATAATCGGACCAGGTCGTGCATCCGGTACCGGCGTGGGGCGTGGTTCTCCACCAGGTGCGCCTCGACCAGGTGTCGCAGCAGCCGGCGGCACTCCACGTCGGACACCGCGACCAGGTTCGCCACGGCCGCGACGGTCGTGTCCGGGGCCGTCACCTCGCCGAGCATCCGGAACACCCGTGCCTGCGCCTCGGGCAGCGCGCGGTACGACCAGTCGAACACCGCGCGCAGGTCGTGCTGCGGGAACCGGCCCTCGAACGCGTCCAGCCGCCGCCCGCTGTCGCGCAGTTCGGCGACGAACTCGTCCAGCGGGAAGTCCCGGTACATGCTCGCGCGGGCGGCGACGACGCTCAGCGCCAGCGGCAAGCCGCCGCACAGCTCGATCAGGGCTCGGACCGCGTCCGGTTCGCCGGCCACCCGGTCGGCGCCGAGGTAGCCCTCGAGCATCGTGGTCGCGGCGTCGGCGCTGAGCACGTCCAGCGACAGCAAGCGGGCCCCGTGTGCGCCGGCCAGGCCGTTCAGGGTGTTGCGGCTGGTCACCAGCACGGTGGACGTGCCGGTTCCGGGCAGCAGCGGCAGCACCTGGTGCTCGTCCACGGCGTTGTCGAGGACGACCAGCATGCGGCGGTCGGCCAGCAGCGTCCGGTACAGCGCCGCCTGCGCGTCGAGGTCGGCGGGGATGGAGGAGGGCGCGACGCCGAGCGCGTCGAGGAACCCACGGACGGCGACCGCGGGGTCCAACGGCTCGCCGTCCGGGTCGAACCCGCGCAGGTTCACGTAGAGCTGGCCGTCGGGGAAGCGGGACTGGTTGAGGTGAGCCCAGTGCAGGGCGAGCGACGTCTTGCCGATCCCGCCCATGCCGCCGATCGCGGAGATCGCGACGGTCGCGCCCTGCTGCGGACCGTCGTCCACGGCCTCGGCGAGCGCGGCGAGTTCCGGCTCGCGGCCGGAGAACGAGCGGGGCGGCGCGGGGAGCTGCCGCGGCACCGCGGGGTTCGCGGTGGCTGGCACGTGGATGTGGACGTCGCCGGAGATGGTGCCTGCCTGCACAGCCGTGTGCGGGTTGCCCTCGATGTCGTTGCGCGTCGTGGCGGTGCCGTCCGCCATTCGGGTACTCCTGGGGCGTATGGGACGAGATGAGCGGGAGGTTAGCCGTCGAGGACCGCCGAGTTTCGGCGTTCACCGAAAATCGGCCGCAGAAGTGCGGCCCGACCGTCGGCTCGTGCGGGTCTGAACGTGGAACGGTCGTCGTTGTGCGACGATCCCGACGATCCGCTCATCGCCCCCGACCGAAGGCCCTGCTCCGATGACCCGATTGCTGATCCAGCCAGTGCGGAACCGCGAGGCCAAGCGCAATCGAGTGAAGACGCTGCACAACGACGTGGTGTTCAGCGAGCCCCGGTTCCGGTCCAAGCTGCTCGACGCTGAGCGGACCGCGTTGGACCGCCTCCACCCGGACGGGCGTGCGCGGTTCTGGGGCACCCGCCCCTACCACGACGAGGCCATGAAGCAGGTGCGTCAAGGCGATGTCGCACTTTTCGTGTGGGACAACAACATCGGGGCCATCGGCGAGGTCGGCGCGAGCTTCCGCAACGAGGCGTTCGCCGTCGAGCTGTGGAAGGAGCCGGGCGACAAGGACACGTTCGTCAACGTGTACAGCCTGATCTCGCTGGACGACGGACTGCGGATCCCCTACCGGGAACTCGAGGAGGTGTCGGACGGCCGGCTCGTGGGTCCGTTCCGTCAGGGTCGCGTCGTCAACGACGACGTTCTCGTGCGCCGAGTCCTGGAAGGGCTGGGTCGGCGGGCGGCCGCGGTGGAAGAAGCCGCACAGCAGTACGTCGAGTCGCAGCTGGAGCGGGGGATGGTCGTCGCGTTGGAGGCGCACCTCACTTCCGAGGTCACCTACGGCCGCACCGCGCGCGACATCACCGTCCGGCGAACGGAGTCGCTGCTGATGAGCGAGTACGTCGAGGCGCACTCCGACGTGGAGTTCAAGCGGATCAGGTCCGACTCCGGGATCTCGGACATGTACACCGTCCGCCCCGAAGGCGCGGAGGTCATCGAGGCCAAGGGCGGGATCGCGCGCGAACGCGTCCGTCAAGCCGTGGCCCAACTCCTG
This sequence comes from Saccharothrix variisporea, assembly GCF_003634995.1. Classification (GTDB taxonomy): domain Bacteria; phylum Actinomycetota; class Actinomycetes; order Mycobacteriales; family Pseudonocardiaceae; genus Actinosynnema; species Actinosynnema variisporeum. Next base: position 7,224,126 of record NZ_RBXR01000001.1, read on the forward strand.
CACTACGCGCCGCGCTGCCCCGACCGGGTCGTGCGGTTGACGGCGCTGTTCCCGGCCCGCCCCGACGACGGCGGCGTGGAACTCCTGCACAGCGTGGGCATCGACTGCGTGTACCGGCAGGAGCCCGGGCGGTTCGAACGACTCCCGGCCCCGGCGGCTCGGCGGATCCACATGGAGCCGGTGTGGAACGACGACTTCCCGGAATAGCGGCTAGCGGCGCAACTCCATGAGGAAGGCTTGCGTCTCGGGGTCCGTCGAGTACAGGCGGCACCCGAACATCGCTCGGCTGGCCAGCACCCAGTAGATGTTCAGCGCCAGCGGCAGGTACTGCTCGGCGGTCAGCCCGTTGACCCGATCGTCGCGGCTTTCCTTCGGCTGTGCCACCCACTCGTCGCCGCGCCGCACGAGATCCGGACCCATGAGCACGCCGCCGTGGTCGTACTCGAGGCCCTGGCACGTGTACACGCACCCCACCTGGTCCTGGCCACCCGGATCGGTGGCCCAGAACTTGCGGCCCGGTGCGGTCACGGCGCCCGCCCGGTCCTTGTGCTCCACGTGGGCGTTCCACGGGCGGCGCCAGGTCCGCCGCTCGCCGTTCCGGTCGGTCCAGTCGATCACGACGTCGTCCACGAGCGGCTGCGTGGCGTCGACCTCGGTCCACGTCCAGCAGTAGCCCGCCGCGATCCGGGCGGTGAACCCGTGGGCGTTCTTGTGCCGGATCCACGCGTCCAGGTCGTCCGGGTCGCGCGCGATGTCGAAGTCGTAGTCCGACTCGGTCCACCGCTCGGGCGTCTTGTCCGGTGACAACAGGCGGTCCAGCCAGTTGAGGTAGGCCAGGGATCCGCCGCAGCGGAACTGGCTGGTCAGTTCGACGTGGTGGAACTCGGCACCCACCCGCCGCGCGTGTTCGCGCAGCTCGGCGACCCGGTACCCCTCGTCCGGCAGGATCACCTGCCGCTCGTCCAGCATGAACACGCTGACCGGAGCACACGTCATGAGCCGCTCGAGCTGCCAGTCCTCGCGCGCGAGGCGCTGCGCTTCGTCCACCACGGGCACGACCGCCGTGACAGGCGGGTGCGACTTCGGGTGGCCGAACATCCCGTTCGCCCCGGGCACGTGCTTGACGGCGCGCTTCAGCTGCGCCAGCAGGGTGCCGGACGGGGTGAGGAACCTGGCCTCCGTCTTCGGCTCCGACTGGCGTCGCGACAGGTCCACCACCAGCCGCATGGCGATCACGGTCTTGCCGGTGCCGGGCCCGCCGGACACGGCGATCACCCGCTTGCGCTTCGCGGTCACGTCGGTCGCCGCCTTCCAGACGAGCCGCTGGGCCTCCTGCTGCGCGCCGATCAACCGGAACCGCGATTGCTGCCGCAGCACGGTGTCGAGTTCGCCGAGCAGCTTGGCCGACGGCTGCGGTCGCAGCTCGAGGAACTCGGCCAGCCGCGACCCGGCCGGCGGCGCCAGGTCACCGCACCGCAGCAGTTCCGCCAAGGCGTGCGGGTCGGGCTCGGCCAGCTCGCGGCGTCCCAGCACCGCCACGTCACCGCTGCCCACGCGGCCTCTGACGGCGTCGCTGAGCAAGGCGGTCGACCGGTCGTCGGCGTTGTGGAGGACCGCGGCGCCACGGAACTCGAGCCGCAGGACCTCGTCGGCGAGCCACTGCTCGAGGTGGCTGACGTACCCGGCCGCCTGCAGGCACGGGTGCCCCCGCCGCTCACCCCGGGTCTCCGCCTCGGCCGAGTCGGCGGCCGTGACCTGGTCCCACTGCTTGAGCTCGACCACGACACCGGTCAAACCACCGTCCGGTCGGGCGCCGACGACCAGCGCGTCGATCCGTTCGGAGGACCTGGGCAGCTCGTACTCGAGCAACAGCGCGAGGTCACCGAGCCCGGCTCGGACGAGGGCGTCGACGAGCACCGGCCAGCTGTTGCGCCAACTCCTCAGCTCCGCGTCGCCGGGCAACTCACCCCGCCGCCGCCGGAAGTCGTCCGCACACCGCCCGACGAACGCATCACGCCCGGACCGCAGCGCATCACCCGCCTCGGCGACCGTGCCGTGGTACACCTGCATGATCCAGAACTACCAGATCGACACCCACGAGCTGGAGATCGCTTTCCCGGGTGCGATCGACTCCTGTCGCATCCGTGGTTGCTGGCACGAGACAACGGGTGCGTGGATTCCTACCCCCAACTACGTAGGGTGAACTGGGTGGAGACGAAGCGGCTGGTGGCTGTAGGTGCGGACGGTGTCATCGTGCCGCTCACCCTGGAGATCGTGGTCGACGGCGAGCCGGCTTTGATCATGGAGTTGCCCGGTGAAGGTCGCCGCTCTTTTACGGGTGCCGATTACTTCCTGTGTCTGATAGATGTCCGCAGGGAGTTGGAGCACTACGGGCTCCTGTTGTGCTGCCAAGGAGCTCGGGCGGACGTGTTCCCGTCTGGAATGCAGTCCCAGGTGGAGCTGGGACGGTACGCGAGAGTTCTCACCAGGGAACCCGAGAAGAGGGCTGTCGTGGACATCTTCGATCCGGCGGACGTATCGGAGGCTGCCACCTTGGAAGCGCAAAAAATTGCCGTTTACGAGTTCTTCGGATTGCCCATGGGTGATTCTCCGGACGGAGACTGACGGCGACGCGTGCGAGCACCGCAACCGTGCTGACACCGACTTGCGTCGGCTGGCAGCGCGAGGACGGGGTGGGTCGTGGCTGTGGCCCAGGATCAGCGGCGACTGCCTGCCGTCGCCACGCTCGGGCGTGGGCGTGAGCTGGGTGGAGAACGCGCGGCGAGTGCGCGTCACGGCCGCGACCGTCAGCACGACCACCGAGACCACGGCCGCGAACGAGCGGCGTGCGGGCAAGGGGACCGGGCGTGGGCGGATCGGGTCGGCGGGTGTGTCGTCGTCCGGTGACGACAGTGATCACCCGCATGCTGTCGCCCAGCAGCCGCTTGCGGTTCGGTCGGTCGACCCAGGCATCCAGGTCGTCCCCGATGCGGTGAACCGGTTGCGCCATACCGGTTCTCGTCAGCCACTCAGGGCGTTCGCGCAGGGTGGCGACGACGAGCAGCGGGGCGTGTGCCGGGGTCTCCTTGCGCACGTCGTTGATCAGGTGGAGCAGCTCGACGCCCACGTTGTCCTCGGTGACGTTGTCCAGCAGTACCAACGGGTACGTCGTGCGGCGGAAGCGGCGCAAGCGGAAGGTATCGGTGCCGTAGGCGGTGCGGAGGTCGTTGAGGAACGCGTGCACGAGGAGCTTCTTAACCGTTGCCGCATCAGCCACCTCGGCTCCACCCCGAACGGCCACACGCCCCGCAGCCACAACCACTACCGCAACGGCCGGTGCCAGGCCACGAAGAGCGCGACGACCAACTGTGCTCACGGCGGGAGCGCGCCCCTCGCGGCTGCCGTGGCCTCGGCCCCCTCGGGATCCGGCTCGACCCGCCGCCAGCGCCACACCCCGGCCAGCCCACCGTCCCGCGTCTGCCGCGTGATGTCGTCCACCAGCCGAAAATGGCGGATCGCCCGCACCCGCTGGTCCCGAACCGGTCCTCCGCCAACCGGTCCCGCACCTCCACCAACAACGGCAGCAACGCAGCCCGCTACCTCGCGGACTCCCTCACCTGCGGCGGATCGGCCGCGTCCACCCGGACGAACAACACCTTCGGTGGCTCGACATCCGACAGCCGCCGGGCGAGGGCACCCGAAAAGCGTCCGGCGGTCGGCTGCCCGATCAAGCAGACCAATGGCAACGCCCGTTCACCACGCCTGGGCCGGTCCAACAAGGCGCGCAGCACGCGCGAGACGCTGTGCAGACCACGTAAGCCAGGGGTGGAGAAAGGTCCCCCATTCACCGTGAGGCGTCATCGCGAGTATCGCCACACATACCGACGCCGCTGCGGTACTACACGTTTCATCGGCCGCTGATCGAGCTGGAGGCCGTGTGGCAGCGCGCCGACCTCGGCATGACACCGTGTACGCGTGCGTTTGACTGATGCGCCCGGCAAACGGGCCTTCCGGGTCGACCGCGTCTGGGGTGACCGTTCAAGAAGCGGGCCGAGTGTTCCGATGAAGAGCGGAACGACCTGCGGAACGTGGCGATGCTCGCCTGTTCGCTGGGCTGTGACCGGCTGTACGAACTGGGCTACGTGACCGTCGGGCCGGACGGGAAGGTGGTGGTGGCCGGCCCGGTCGAAGGGGCGTTGGCCGAGCAGTTGGCGCGGCTCGACGGGCGGGTGGCGGAGGTGCACCACGACGGCACGGCGGGGTACTTCGCGTGGCATCGGGAACAGGTGTTCGAGCGGGGCGTTCGGTTGGCTGTCGGTGGGGGTCGTTAGGATCGGTTCGTGGGTTCGCATGAGGTTCTGCGGAGGGTGTTCGGGTACGACTCCTTTCGCGGTGACCAGGAGGAGATCGTCGAGCACGTCATCGGTGGTGGTGACGCGCTGGTCCTCATGCCCACAGGCGGCGGGAAATCGCTTTGCTACCAGATCCCTTCCCTTGTCCGGGACGGGGTCGGGGTGGTGGTGTCGCCGCTGATCGCGCTCATGCAGGACCAGGTGGACGCCCTGCGCGACCTCGGGGTCAAGGCCGGGTTCCTCAATTCCACCCAGTACTACGACGAGCGCTCGCTGGTGGAAGCCGAATTCCTCGCCGGTGAGCTCGACCTGCTCTACCTCGCGCCCGAGAGGCTGCGCGTGGAGCAGACGGTCAGGCTCCTCGAACGGGGCAAGATCGCGTTGTTCGCGATCGACGAGGCGCACTGCGTGTCGCAGTGGGGCCACGACTTCCGGCCCGACTACCTCGCCCTCTCCCACCTGCACGAACGCTGGCCGGACGTGCCGCGCATCGCTCTCACGGCGACCGCCACGCGGGCCACCCACGCCGAGATCGCCGAGCGCCTCAACCTCGGGGACGCCAAGCACTTCGTGGCCAGTTTCGACCGGCCCAACATCCAGTACCGGATCGTCCCCAAGAACGAGCCCAAAAAGCAACTGCTCGAACTGCTCACCACCGAGCACCAAGGTGACGCGGGGATCGTCTACTGCCTCTCGCGCAATTCCGTCGAGAAGATCGCGGAATTCCTCAACGCGAACGGCATCAAAGCGCTGCCCTACCACGCCGGACTCGACTCGAACACCCGCGCCGAGCACCAGTCCCGATTCCTGCGCGAAGACGGACTGGTGATGGTGGCGACCATCGCGTTCGGCATGGGCATCGACAAACCGGACGTCCGTTTCGTCGCCCACCTCGACCTGCCGAAGTCCGTCGAGGGCTACTACCAGGAGACCGGTCGCGCCGGCCGTGACGGGCTGCCCTCCACCGCCTGGCTCGCCTACGGCCTCCAGGACGTCGTGCAGCAGCGCAAGATGATCCAGGACTCCGATGGCGACCAGGCCCACCGCCGCAAGCTCAACCAGCACCTGGACGCGATGCTCGCGCTGTGCGAGACGGTCGAGTGCCGCCGCGTCCAGCTGCTGAACTACTTCGGCCAGAGCGGCGAGCCGTGCGGGAACTGCGACACGTGCCTCGCGCCGCCGGAGACGTGGGACGGCACGATCCCCGCCCAGAAGGTCCTGTCCACGGTCTACCGCCTGCGCAACGAGCGCCGCCAGAAGTTCGGCGCCGGCCAGACCATCGACATCCTGCTGGGCCGCAAGACCCCCAAGGTCATCCAGTTCGACCACGACACCCTCTCCGTCTTCGGCATCGGCACCGAGCTGAACGAGAGCGGCTGGCGCGGTGTCGTCCGGCAGTTGCTGGCGCAGGGTTTCCTGTCCGTGGAAGGCGAGTACTCCACGCTGGTCCTCACGCCCGCCAGCGAAGAGGTGCTCTACAAGGGCCGCAAGGTCATGATGCGGCGCGAGGCGGAGAAGGCGGAGAAGAAGGCCAAGGCCGCGAAGACGACCGCCAAGGCCGGCAAGGCGCCCGCGGTCGAGATGCCCGCCGAGGCCGAGCCGGTGTTCGAGAAGCTCCGGGCGTGGCGCGCGGCCACCGCGAAGGAACAGGGCGTCCCCGCGTACGTGATCTTCCACGACGCCACGCTGCGCCAGATCGCCACGCTCACGCCCGCCACCCTCGACGAGCTCGGCACCATCAACGGGGTCGGCGAGAACAAGCTCGCCAAGTACGGGCAGCACATCCTGGACACGTTGGCGACATGACCGAGCACACGACATGAACAAGCGCGAAGTGACCGAGCCGCGCGACGTGACCGAGCTGCGCGACGTGACCGAGTTGCGGGGCGACTGCGCGCGGTGCTTCGGGTTGTGCTGCGTGGTCCCGGCGTTCGCCAAGTCCGCGGACTTCGCGATCGACAAACCCGCCCGCACCCCGTGCCGCAACCTCCAGGCCGACTTCCGCTGCGGCATCCACACCAGCCTGCGGCAGAACGGTTTCCCCGGCTGCACGGTCTACGACTGCTTCGGCGCGGGCCAGCGGGTCGCCCAGGTGACCTTCGGCGGCACTAGCTGGCGGGACGCCCCGGAGACCGCCGAGCTGATGTTCGACGTCTTCCCGGTCATGCGCGAACTGCACGAACTCCTCTGGTACCTCACCCAGGCCATCGCCCTGGACCAGGAGAACCTCCGCGCGCGGCTCGAGCAGGCCCGCCGCGAGATCGAAGACCTCACCGCCGAACGGCCGGAAGCGTTGGCGCGCCTGGACGTCGGCCCCCGCTGGCGCGCGGTCGCCGCCCTGCTGGAACAGGCCAGCGACCAGGCCCGCCGGCACGTCAAGGGCCGCAAGTCCAAGCGGAACGCGGACCTCATCGGCCGCAAGCTGGTCAAGGCCGACCTGCGTGGCGCGGACCTGCGTGGCGCCTACCTGATCGGGGCGCAGCTGCGCGGGGCCGACCTGCGCGAAGCCGACCTCATCGGCGCGGACCTGCGTGGCGCCGACCTCGCCGGAGCCGACCTTACCGGCGCCCTGTTCGTCACCCAGGTCCAACTCGACGGCGCGAAGGGCGATGCCACCACGAAGCTGCCGCACGGCCTGACCCGCCCCGCCCGCTGGACGTCATAACCGGGCCACAACCCCTTCCACCACGTCCTCCAGCACCCGCCGGTCCCGGACGACCTTGCCCAGCACCCGCAACCCGTAGTACGCGCTGACGAACGACCTCGCCGCCACCAACGGGTCCACGTCCGCTGCGACCTCGCCGTCCCGCTGCCCCCGCGCGATCACCTCGAACACCGCCGTCTCGAAGCGCGAGAACTGCCGCAGCACCTGCTCCGCCACCACGTCGTCCGTGCCACCGGCGTCCACGGCCGCGTTCACGGCGAGGCACCCGCGCTTCACGGGGTCGCCGAGGTCGGTGTCGATCACCGCGACCATCAAGGCGCGCAAGCGTTGTTTCACCCCGCCGGGACCGTTCAGGATCTCCGCCTGCGCGCTGAACCCCACCTCGGCGTACCGGCGCAACGCCCGTTCGTACAGCCCGTGCTTGCTGCCGTAGGCGTTGTAGAGGCTGCCGCGCCCCAGACCCGTGCGCGCGCACAGGTCCTCCGTCGAAGTGGACTCGTACCCCTTCGACCAGAACACCTCCATCGCGGCGTCCACGACCGCCGCGTCGTCGAACTCCCGTGGCCTGCCCACGTCACCGCAGCGTAGCCGTTTGTGCACGCACGGATAACGGGCGAGACCTTGGGCTGTTGCCCCGAGTTTGGGAAGCTGTCACGTCATGGGCAGCACGCGTCCGGCGTTGACCGTCGTGCACGGCACGGCGCTGTACGTGGGCGCCGTGCTGGGAACCGGCGTGATCGCCGTGCCCGCGTTGGCCGCCGAGGTCGCGGGACCGGCGTCGCTGCTCGCCTGGCTCTGTCTGGTGATGGTCTCCGCGCCCCTGGCGGCCACCTTCGCCGCGCTCGCCGCCCGGCACCCGGACGCGGGCGGGGTGTCCACGTACGCGCGGCTGGCGTTCGGCGAGCGCGCGGCGGCGGTGGTGGGCTGGTGTTTCTTCTTCGCCGTCCCGCCGGGCACGACCGCCTCCGCGTTGTTCGCCGGCTCGTACGTGGCGGACGCGGTCGGCGGCGGCCGGTTGACCCAGCTGGTGACCGCGCTGGTGCTGACGGCGCTGGTGTTCTCCACCAACTGGGCGGGTCTGCGCGCGTCGGGACGGGTGCAGTGCGTGCTGGCGGGACTGCTGGTGCTGCTCGTCCTCGTCGCCGTCGCCGTCGCGGTCCCGTTGGCGGACCTGGCGAACCTGGAGCCGTTCGCGCCGCACGGCTGGACGGCGATCGGCCCGGCGGCGGCCCTGCTGGTGTGGAGTTTCGCCGGCTGGGAGGCGATCGCGCACCTGGCGCAGGAGTTCGGGAAACCGCAACGCGACCTGCCGCGCGCGGCCGGGTACGCGGTGCTGGTCGTCGCGGTGCTGTACCTGTCGGTCGCGTTCGTGACGGTGGCCGTGCGGGGCGCGTCCGACTCGCCCGCGCCGCTGGGCGAGCTGCTGGCACGGGCGCTGGGCGGCAACTTCAAGGTGTGCGCGGCGGTGGCCGCCGTGCTGCTGACCGTCGGGTCGATGAACGCCTACTACGCGGGCGGGGCGAAGCTCGGCGCGGCGCTGAGCCGGGACGGTGCGTTCCCGCGGCGGCTGTCGCGGGGGAGCGTGGCGGGGGAGGTGCCGCGGCGCAGCCTGGCCGTGCTGGTGGGGTTGTCGCTGCTGGTGCTGCTGTTCGTCGGCGTGACCGGGCTGGGCCTGCGGGTGCTCGTGCTGTTGACGACCGCGCAGTTCGTGGCGGTGTACGTGATCGGCGCGGCGGCGGCCGTGCGACTGCTGCCCCGGCGCAGCAAGGCCCGGTACACGGCGGTGTTCGCGCTGGCGGGGGTGTTGTTGCTGCTGGTGGTGTCGGGGGCGTCGGTGCTGCTGCCGGTGCTGGTCGCGGTGCTGGCGCTGCTGTTCCTGCGGTGGCACGGGCGGCGGCGCGGGTCGTTGGACCAGGACGGCAACCTGTCGGCCGTGGAGCTACGTCGACGGGCGTAGGCCGGTGTGCCGCTGTCGGGCGGACGTGGTGACCGGGTCTTCTTCGGCACGGTGACCGGTATGAAGCCTGTTGCGCGCAAGTCCTGGGTGCTGTTGCACGTCGTCACGTCCGTCGGGTGGTTAGGGGTGACGGTGGGCGACCTCGCGCTGGCCCTGTCCGGTTTTTACCGGCCGTTGGTGGTGTTGGCCGATTTCGTGGTGCTGCCGATGGGGGTGGGGGCGCTGGTGAGCGGGGTCGTGCTGTCGTTGGGCACGAAGTGGGGGTTGGTGAAGCACCGGTGGGTGCTGGTGAAGTTCGTGCTGACCGTGGTCGCGCTGGTGGCGACGTTCTTCGCGCTGCGGTCCGGGGTGCGTGACGCGGCGGACGGCGTGGCCGGGGCGGGCGCGGACGTGCTGGTGGCGTGCTGTGTGTCGCTGACGTTGTACCTGGTCAACACCGCTTTGTCGGTGTTCAAGCCGTGGGGGCGGACGCGGTGGGGCTGAGGGCGGCGCGGCGGCGTTCGACGGTGGCGGCCAGCTCGTCCGGGTCGCAGTCGGCGAGGTGGTCGCGGACGAGGGTGTGCGGGAAGCGGTTGTCGTCGACCAGGAGGACCCGGTCGCGTGCGGCTTGAATGATCGCCTTGCGGCGCAACGGGAACTCGTCCAGGGCGAGGGGTGCGGCGAGCAGTTCGGCGATCGGGTCGGGCGTGCGGATGGCGGGGGTGACGGCGAGGCCGATCAGCAGGCCGGCGATCGGGGCGGCGTGGAGGGTCGCGGGTGCGCCGAGGGCGGCGGCCAGAGCGGTGGCGGGCAGGCCGGCGAGCGGCAGCCAGTGCAGGGCGGCGCGGGGTACGAGTCTGCGGGGTCCGTCGCTTCGGTTGGGCCGGTTCGGGTGGTCGGGTCGGTTCGGGTGGTCGAGGTCCTGCCACACCTTCGCCAGGCCCGCGGTGACCAGGCCGGTGGCGGTGCCGGTGAGCAGGCCGATGCCGAGGCCGGTCAGGAGGTCCGGGGAGGGGCCGGTCCAGATCATCACGGCGGTGGGGGCGAGGGCGCCGGCGACGGCCCAGTAGCGGTCTCCGGTCAGGGAGAGGGTGATGAGGAACGCGGTGAGCAGGACCAGGGTGAAGGTCACGAACGCCGGCCAGTCGGCTGTCCGCGCGCCGAGCCAACCGCCCACAGTGGACAGTGCCGCGCCGGTCGCCGTGCCCGCGGCGAAACCCGTCGCGGCCCAGCGGAAGCCGCGTCGGCGGTCGGTGGTGGTGGCCGGGAACCGGTTCGTGCGCAGGGCGGTGGTGGCGACTGCGGCGGCGAGGGCGGTCGGCCAGCCCAGTTCCAGGGCGGTGACGAGGGACGTGCCGGTCAGCAGGCCCGCCAGTGCGCCCGGGACAGCACGTCGGAACAGGCGCCACACCACCGGGTCGTCGACGAAGTCCAGCCAGACGAGGCGGTGGGGCAGGCGGTGACGGGCGCGGAGGTCGTTGCGGCGACGGGCGATGCGGGCGAGGAACCGCAGTGACCGGACCATGCGCTCGGCCCTGCTCGTCCGCTCGACGCGCGCCGGGTTCCGGCTCGGGCCCCGGGCCGCCGACTCGACGAGGTAGGTGTCGAGGACGCCGCCCCGGTACTCCGCGCGTCCGGCGCGGTAGGCGAGGGCGAGGAGGTCGAAGGCGAGCGGGGTGCGGACCTCGTCCCACAGGTCGGGGTCCTTGGTGAGGGCTTCGTGGAGGCCGTCGAGGCGGGGTTCGCAGGCGGCGATCAGGTGGAGGACGTCGGTGCGGCGCAACGGTTCCACGTGGACGACGTCGTAGCGGGGGAGGCTCTCGTAGTCGTCGGTCGCGCAGCACAGCACGACCTGCGGCAGTTTCAGGGCGGTGATCCAGCGCAGGCAGTCGGCGCGGTGCTCGGCGGGGAGGTCGTCCAGGCCGTCGAAGAGGATCGTCAGGCGCTGCTCGCGCAGCCACGTCCGCCCGAGCCTGGTGCCGATCCGGTACCGCCGCTTGATCGCGTGCAGCAGCCACTCGCCGAAGTCGTCCTCGGGCCGCCAACCCCCGAGGTCCACCACGACCGGCACGGGCCACCCGACGTCCGCCCGAGCCCGTTCGAGCAGCCGGCCGGCGAGCTCGAGCAACAACGACGTCTTCCCCGACCCGCTCTCCCCGGCCACCACCAACGGCACCCGAACCCGCGTCGGCAACGCAGGCCCGACCCGCGGCACCACCCCGAGCTTGAGCCGAACCTGGGCCGCCAACGACCCGTCGACCCGCGCGCGGACGTACCGGTCGACCCGTTCCAGCGCGGCCCCCCGGTTGGCGGGATGAGCCGGCCGCCGCTGCACGAGCACGGTGCTCAACGGCTCCCACGCGGCCAGCCCGGCGGTGACCAGGGTGAGCAACACGAGGGACGGCCACAACCAGGTGGCGTACGGCCCGAGCACCCGCAGCGCCGAACCACCGGTAGCCGCGTTGATGGCGATGGGCAACACCACGAGACACGTCACACCGCCCACGCCGATCAGGGCGATCGTGCGCGAGGCGCGAGCGAGTCGTCTGTGGTCCATGTGCCCCTTCCGCAGGTCGCAACGACGGTAACGGCGTTTGCGGTTCGGTGGTAGGCCGCTTCCCGACCTCAGGGGTGCTGGTGGGGTTGGTGGGGTGGTTGGGGCGGACGCGACACAGCCGGCGCTGCCCGGGACGCGGCTGCCCGGGACGCGGCTGCCCGGACTGCGGCTGCCCGGGACGCGGCTGGCTGGGACGCGGCTGGCTGGGGTGGGGCTGGCCGGGACGCGGCTGGCTGGGGCGCGGCTGGCTGGGGCGGCGCAGGCGGGGCCGGGGGGCGCTGGCGGGGCGGGTTGCGGCGGCGCTCGGCGTGGCGGCGCGGCATGGGTGGGGCGGCGCTGTGGGCGGCGGGGCGCGGGCGCGGCGGCGCGTGCGGGTGCGGGTGCGGGTGCGGCGGGGCGCGGCTGGGGTGGGTGCGGCGGCGCGTGCGGGTGCGGGTGCGGCGGGGCGCGGCTGGGGGCGGGTGCGGCGGCGCGGGCGGGTGCGGCGGGGCGCGGCTGGGGGTGGGTGTGGCGATGGGGGGCGGGTGTGGTGGCGTGGGGTGGGCGTGGCGTTGGTGCGGTGGGGTGTGGCTGTGGCCGGTGCCTGGCGGCTGTGGGCCGGGGGCCGGGGCCGGGTGGGTCTGGTGGGGGTGTCGGTGAGGTCGTGGGGGTGGCCGGTGGGCCCGCGTTCCTTTCTTCTCTACGGGACGCGCGAGGTGGGAGTTGGTCGCGGATGCTGCATGTCGCTCGATCGGGTGAATCCCCAGCCGCCGGCTTTCAGCTGGTCAGGAAGGTGGTGAGGAGGCGGTTGACTTCTGCTGGTCGTTCCAGGAAGCCGAAGTGGCCGGCATCCTTGACCTCGGCGTATTCCGCGCCCGGGATCGCCTCCGCCACCTCGCGGCCCAGGTGTGCGGGCAGGACTCGGTCGTCTGTGAAGGCGATCACCAGGCACGGCACGCTGATCTCGCGCAGGGCGTCCAGGCGGCTGTCGAACTCGTCCAGCTCCATCTGCGCGCGCACGCCCGCACCGACCGCCGAGCCCGTGTACTCGAAGACGTCCAGCCAGTCCCGGATCGCCATCGGGTCGCGGAGAGTTGCCGGGGACAGGTTCAGGACCGCTGTCATCGCCGCGTGGTACCGGCCGGGCAACGTGATGTTCTCGTCGTGCAGTGCGCGTTCGCCCTGGGACAGAGCGATCTGCAGCGGGTCGTTGCGGCCGGCGGTGGCCATCAACACCGCCTTCGCCACCAGGTCCGGGCGGGACAGGGCCAGTTCCTGCGCCACCCGCGCGCCCAGGGACGTGCCGACCACGTGGGCCGGCCCGCCCAGGTGTTCGATCAGGGCCGCGGTGTCGGCTACCAGGTCCTCGATCTTCATGCCGCCCGCGCACTCGTCCGTCGGCGGGATGCCGCGGTTGTCGAAGGTCGCCACCCGGAAGCCCGCCTGGAGCAACGCCGGTACCTGGTGCGGGTGCCACACCCGTCCGGGGCTGCCGGTGCCCATGATCAGGACCACGAGCGGGCCGGAGCCCTGGACGTCGTAGTTCAGGGTGATCCCGTTGAGCTTGGCGACCGGCATGACCGCGAGGCTAGCGGCCCGACCGCATCCGGGGCAGCGCCCGGATCACCGCTGTGGACCGTTGGCGGACCACTCGATCGCGGGGCAGCGGTTCATCACCATGTCCAAGCCGGCCTCGGTGGCCCGCGCGTAGGCCTCCTCGTCCACGACGTCGAGCTGGAACCACACCGCCTTCGCCCCGATCTCGACCGCGGCGTCCGCGAACTCGCCGGCGGCCTCGGACCGGCGGAACACGTCCACGCAGTCCACCGGGAACGGGATGTCCGCCAGCTTCGCGTAACCCTGCTCGCCCAGCACGGTCTCCGCGTCCGGGTGCACCGGCACGATCCGCTTGCCGCGCTGTTGCAGGAACCGCGCCACGCCGTACGCCGGTCGGTGCGGGTGGTCGGCCAGGCCCACGATCGCCCACGTCTCGCAGTCGGCCAGGATGCGCCGGATCTTCTCGGTGTCGCCCCACGGTTCGCTCATACCTCCAGGGTAGGGCGAGCGGAGCAGGGTCAGATGACGTGAACCTCTTTCGCGTTATGTGGGTGGTGGGTGATCCTGTGAGGGGCCGCCGCACGACCTGCGAGAGGACCACTGATGCGAGCCATCCCTGCACTCGCGACGCTGCTCCTGCTCATCACCGCCACCCCGGCCACGGCCGCCGACACCCCGATCTACCTGCACAGCGTCACGACCGGGCTCAACGCGGCCGTGTCGGGAACCTCCGTCGTCCAGCACCGACCCAAGGGCGACGAAGACCACCAGCAGTGGACGTTGAGCGGCCGAACCCTCCAGGAAGGCACCCTGTGCCTCGGCCGCGCAGGCGACCAAGCCGTCATGCTCGCCTGCGACAGCCCCGACGCCCAGTGGGACGTCCTGCCCGACGCAGACCGCCACCGCCTGCGCGTCCCCGGCACCGACCGCTACCTGATCTCCGCCGGCGACCAGGTGAAGATCGGCACCGGCGACGACCTCTGGTACTTCACCCCGGTCCACCCGACCCGCACCCCCGTCCCCCAGGACGGCACCCGCCGGCTCGACCAGGTCACCTTCCTGACCGCCCACAACGCCTACGCCAACGGCGTGGACGGCGGTTTCGCGCCGCCGTTCGTCAACCTCGCCCCGAACCAGCAGCGCGGTATCGCGCAGCAACTCGCCGACGGCGTCCGCGGTTTCCAGCTCGACGTGCACCAGACCCCGGACGGCGCGATCCTGTGCCACAACAGCTGCACCTGGGTCAGCCGCCCGGTCGCCCTCTGGGTGGACGTCCAGAAGGTCGTGGACTTCCTGCGCGCCAACCCCACCGAGTTCGTCACGATCTTCCTGGAGGACTACGTCTCCGCCCAGGTCCTCCAGAGCGAACTCGGCCGCGTCACCGGCCTGGCCGACGTCCTCTTCCGCCCCGACCGGGCCGGCGTCCGCGCGACCGGCTGGCCGACCCTGGACACCCTGCGCGCCACCGGAAAACGGCTCATGATCTTCACCGACCACACCCGCTCGGGTGACACCCCGCAGCGCGACAGCTTCGGCGTGATGTACCAGTCCGAGTGGACCGTGGAGAACTTCTGGTCCATGGGACCGGGTCTGGGCACGTCCGACTGGTCCTGCTACAGCCGCTGGAACACCCCGCTCACCCGGCGGGAACCCGGCTTCACCCCGCTGTTCGTCATGAACCACTTCCGGGACGTCCCGTTCACCAGCACCGCCACCACCGACAACGGCAAGCTCGCCGACCGCGCCCGCCGCTTCTGCGAACCCGCCGCCCGCAAGACCCCGAACTACCTCGCCGTCGACCACTACCACCTGGGCAACCCGGCAGCGGCCGTGCAAGCCCTTGCGGTAGAACGGTTCTAAGGCCGGGGCAACGTGCAGCCGGGCGCGGTCAGGTCGATCGCGCCCGGCCGCACGCACGGCACGATCTGGTGGGTCTGCTGCCCGTACCCGATCCCGCGGCGCACCGTCACGGCACCGGTCTCGTCCTCCTCGCACGGGTTGTTCAGCGTGCAGCGCTCGCCGTTCTCGTTCGCCGTGTTGTTGACCCCGACGACCAGACCGGTCCCGGCGTCCACGACCGGCGACCCGGACGTGCCGCCCTTGGTCCGGCACGCCGGCGCGTACCGGATCGCGTCGGGCCACGACCACTGGTCCTCCCGCAGCCGGTGGACTATCCCGTCGAGCGCACAGGAGTAGATCGTCTTCCAGTACCCGGACACCACGCGGATGTCGGCGCCGGACGCCGGCCCCGTCGGCGAGAGTTCGAGTGCGCGCGAGCCCGCCGCCTCGACCTCGGCGTAGGTCACGCCGAGCCGGTACACCGCCGCGTCGGTGTCGGTCATGGTCGCGTACAGCAGGCGGTCGGCCCGCACCGACCGCAGCGAACCGGTGCCGTCGCGGTTGATCAGGGTGACCGTGCGCGACGACGGCTCGTCCACCACCACCTCGTCCACGTCCAGCATCCGCACGCAGTGCCCGTTGGTCAGCACCAGGGCCGGGTCGGACGGCTGGGCCGCGGACGTGCGGACCACCGACCCCGAGCAGTTGCTCAACGCCACCGCGCCGGCGAAGTCGACCGCGGCCGCCCGCGCGGGCACCGCCATCAGGGGCAGGACGAGCACGGCGACCGCCACCGCGCCCGGCACACGCTTGGCCACGAAACCTCCCGGGAGTCCCGGGCATGGAAGCAGCCCACGGCGGTGGCGACCACAGGGACACCACCGCCGGGCGAAACAATTCACCGGTAAGCGGGAATCCCCACGTCACTCCAGCTCGGGCGGCGGCAGCCGGTAGGTCGCCGGGGTCTCGGACAGGCGGATGGGGTTGGCGACCAGGGTCAGGCCGTCGACGTCGACGGTCGGGCCGAGGCCCAGCGACCGCGCCAACTCGACCGCGCCCGCCAGGTCGTTGACCGGTCCGCACGGCACGCCCAGCGGCGTGAGCAGGGCGAACCACTCGGCGGCCGGCCGGGTGCGCAGGCGGTCGGACAGCAGGTCGGCCAGCGCGTCCACGTGCGCGACCCGGTCGGAGTTGGTGGCGAACCGGGGATCGGGGTCGAGGTCCAGCGCGGCCCACAGGCGCTCGAACTGCCGGTCGTTGCCCACGGCCAGCACCATCGGGCGGTCGGCGGTGGGGAACACCTCGTAGGGCGCGATGGACGGGTGCCGGTTGCCCATCAGGCCGGGCACGACCCCGGCGAGCGTGTACCCGGCGGACTGGTTGACCATGCTGGACAACAGCACCGACAGCAGGTCCACCTCGACCAACTGGCCCTCGCCGGTGCGGTCGCGGTGGCGCAGCGCGGCCAGGATGCCCACGGCGGCGTGCAGACCGGTCAGCACGTCGACCAGGGCCACGCCCACCTTGGTCGGCTCGGTCGTCCCGGTGACGCTCATCAGCCCGCCGACCGCCTGCACCAGCAGGTCGTACCCGGGCAGCGCCGCGCCCCCGCCCGCGCCGAAGCCGGTCACCGAGCAGTACACCAGTCCTTTGTGGACAGCGCGCAACGACTCGTGGTCCAGACCGAACTTCCGCATGGTGCCGGGCCGGAAGTTCTCCACCACCACGTCCGCGCCCAGCGCCAACTCCCGTGCCTCCGCCAGGCCCTCCGGCGTGGCCAGGTCGATCGTGCGGGACACCTTGTTCCGGTTCACCGACAGGAAGTACGTGGCCTGCCCGTGCGCGTACGGCGGCCCCCACGCGCGTGTCTCGTCACCGCGCGGGTGCTCGATCTTGATCACTTCCGCACCGAGGTCGGCCAACACCATCGTGGCGTAGGGCGCGGCCAGCACGCGGCCGAAGTCCGCGATGACGATCCCGTCGAGCGAGCCCACGCGGTCCGACCCGCCCATCAGCCGTCCAGCCGGAAGTCCAGGTCGGCCTCGACCGACAACGTGTCCATCTGCGCCTTCTGCAGCGCGCCCGAGTAGTCCCAGTTCACCGCCTGCCAGCGGGTGAACTGGTCGAGCACCCACACACCGGACTGGCGGGACCCGTTGCCGGACTTGCCGTTCCCGCCGAACGGCACGTGCGCTTCCGCGCCCGAGGTGGAGTTGTTCACGCTCACCATGCCCGCGCTGATCCCGGTGCGGAACGCGAACACCTTGTTCGGGTCGGTGGTGTAGATGGAGCTGGACAGGCCGTAGCCGGGCCGGTTCGCCAGCTCGACGGCCTCGTCCAATGTGCGGTAGGCGGTGACGCCGACGATCGGGCCGAACGTCTCGTGCAGGAACAGCTCGTCGTCAGGGCGGACACCCGAGACGATCACCGGGTGGTAGAACAGGCCCGCGTCCGGGTCGCCGAGGAAACCCGCGCGGGGGTTGGCCGCCGTGATCCGGCCGACGCCGGTCGAGCCGTGCGTGGTGTGGTGGTCGCGCACCCAGCCCAGGTACTTCTCGTAGGACACGGCGAACTTGCCGTCCAGCATCGGCCCGTACAGCACGTCGCCGAACGGGTCGCCCACCACGGCCGCCTCGGTCACGGCGGTGAACCGGCGCAGGAACTCGTCGTGCACCGACTCGTGCACGATGGCCGTGCCCAGTGACGTGCAGCGCTGCCCGCCGGTGCCGAACCCGGAGAACAACGCACCCTGCACCGCCAGGTCGAGGTCGGCGTCCTCGGTGACCACCATCGGGTTCTTGCCGCCCAGCTCCAGGCACGGCGACTGGAGGTGCCGCCCGCACAGCTCGCCGATCAGCGCGCCGACCTCGGACGACCCGGTGAAACCGACCTTGTCCACCAGCCGTTCCTGCAGAGCGCTCTCCAGGCCCCGGAACGTCTCCGAGCCCTCGGCGAAGACGATGTTCAGCACGCCCTCGGGCAGGCCGGACGCGGCGAAGATGTCGTAGAAGGCCTGCGCGGACGCGGCGGAGTACTCGGCGGGCTTCCACACCACCGTGTTGCCGCACAGCAGCGCGGGCACGATGTACCAGGACGGCACGGCGACCGGGAAGTTGCCCGCGGTGATGAACGCCGTAACGCCGACCGGGTTGCGGAAGGTGAACAGCTGCTTGTCCGGCATCTCCGACGGCACGGTCTGGCCGTAGAGCCGCCGACCCTCGCCGACGAAGAACGCGCACGTGTCCGCGATCTCCTGCACCTCGCCGCGCGCCTCGGCCAGCGGCTTGCCGATCTCGCGGGTGACCAGCCGGGCCAGCGCCTCGGCGTTGGCCTCGACCAGCCTGCCGATGTTGGCGACCACCTGCCCCCGCACCGGCGCGGGCACCCGGGCCCAGTCGCGGTGGGCTTGCTTCGCGCGCCGCGCGGCGGCGGTGAACGCCTGCGCGTCGACCAGGTCGACGGTGGTGACGACGTCCTCGAGGTCGGCGGGGTTCGTGGACACGTAGTTCATGGCCACCAGCCTGGTGCTCATCCGACCGGGTGCCAACCCCTCCGGCGTGGGGCTACTCGCCCTTCTCCCCGTCCGCCAGTTCGCGCAGGAAGTCCAGGTGGCCGACGTGCCGGCCGGTCTCCTGGACCAGGTGGGCCAGCACCCACCGGAGCGTCCGGCCGTTGCCGTCGCGGTCGGCGCGCGTGCGGTCGCCGGGGCCCAGACCCGCGATGGCCTCGGCGGAGCGCTCCCACTCGGCGCGGTAGTCGGCCAGGACGGACGCCACGGTCTCGTGGTCCTCGATCCGCCAGGAGGCGTCGGCGTCTTCGCCCCACAACGCGGGAACGTCCAGTCCACCGGCCTCGATGGACAGCCAGTACCGCTCGACCGCGATCAGGTGTTTGATCACGCCCAGGGCCGTGACGACGGGGGAGGTCGGGATCGGCGCGGCGGTGGCCTGCTCGCGGCTCAGGCCCTCGACCTTGCCCACGGCGGTCAGGCGCAGGAAGGTCAGGAAGTCGGTGAGCAGGCGCACTTCGTCGTCGGCCGCCGCCCGCGGCCACACGCGGTTCGAACTCATGTTCGAACCTTACGGTACCAACGCGGGGAGGTGTTCACGGGAGGCTTCAGCTCGGCCTTGACGACCAGGACGTTGGGTCCTTCGGCCTGGGTGTACTTGTCGAGGGTGCGCCGGAAGTCGTCGCCGAAGCCGTCCACAGTGGACGACTCGATGCCGAAGCTGCGCGCCAGCGCCGCGAAGTCCGGGGTGTGCAGGTCGACGCCGTGGGTCGGGTGGCCGGCTTGGACCTGGTCGTAGCGGAGCATGCCGTAGCCGCCGTCGTCGACCAGGACGACCGTGACCGGCAGCTGTTCCTGGGCGGCGGTGGCGAGGTCGCCGCACGCGAAGAGGAACCCGCCGTCCCCGCACACGGCCACCGTCCGTCCGGCGAGGGCCGCGCCCAGGGCGGCCGGGAAGCCGAAGCCGAGGGTGCCCCAGCCGACCGGGTAGGCGAGGTGGCGGGGTGCCGTGACCCGGTGGAAGCCGCCGATCCAGTAGCCGGCGACGCACATGTCGGCGACCACCCGGTGCCCTTCCAGCGCGTCGAGCAGGCCGGTGACCTGGGGTTCGTCGGCTTCGGCTGCTCGGCGGGCTTCGGCGTTGAGCTCGGCGACCCGCTCTGCGGTGCCGTTGGCCGGGCGGGGGTCGAGGGTCCGGGCGAGGGCTTCGGTGACGACCCGCGCGTCACCGCGCAGGGTGACGTCCGGCGGGTAGTTGCGGACCGTGTCGACGTTGATCGACAGGAGCCGGGGCGGGGGTGGCTGGAGCCAGTTCTGGGTCATCATGCCGTCGAAGTCGCTGCCGATGCCGATGACCAGGTCGGCCTCGTCCCACAGCGCGCCGATCTCGGGCAGGTGGACCGGTCCGTGGACGACGTGGGGGTGGTCGACCAGGCCCCGGGCTGCGTAGGTGGTGACGATCGGGGCGTCCAGGCGCTCGGCGAGGTCGGCGATCGACGGTCCGGCTTGGGCGCGTTGGGCGCCGCCGCCCGCCCAGATCAGCGGCCGGGTGGACTGCTCGATGAGCGCTCGGGCGGCGTCGAGCGCCGGCACGACCGGTGGGGCGGTCGGGATGCGGTGCCAGGGGCCGGTGTCGGCGGTGAGGTGGTCGGTGGGGATGCCCAGGTAGACCGGTCCGTGCGGGGCGGTGGTGGCGAGGAGGGCGGCGTGGTCGGCGTAGGTGCCCAGGTCGTGGGGGCCGCGCAGGGTCCAGCCGCCTTTCACGACGGGGAGGAACATCGCGCGCTGGTCCCGGGTCTCGTGCAGGGCGCCCCGGTACTCGCCGGGTCGGCGCAGGGGGGAGGGGATGTCGGTGGCGATCACCAGGACGGGTGAGCCGGAGGCCATCGCCTCGCCGGTGGCGCCGAGGCAGTTCGCGGCCCCCGGCCCGGTCGTGACGAGGGCGACGCCGAGCCTGCCGGTGGCGCGGGCGTACCCGTCCGCGGCGTAGCCGGCGGTCTGCTCGTGCCGGACGCCGATCAGCCGGACGGGTGATGCGCGCAGGGCTTCCCAGATGGGCAGGTTGTGCACCCCGGGCAACCCGAACACGACCTCGACCCCGTGCGCCCGCAACACCTCGACCAACCGCACCGCACCGGTCACCATGCGCCGAAGCTAGGCAGTGCCGGGGCCGCGCGGCAACGCCCCCACCCCACCTCTGCCGCTCGGTGCGAACCGGGGGAGTCGCCGCACACCGCGGCGATCGGGGGTGTGAGGGGTGAACGCGGATGCGTATGTCCAGAGCAGGGATCAGCAGCCGGACGGTGGTTCGGTGTTCGATCAACGGGTGGCCGCCGGCCCCCGATCACCATTATCCCGGAGGGGTACGACAATTCGTGGCTCATAGCCGGGTGAGGACACCTCGGGCGACCGGAGATAAGTGGTGGATGCGGCTGGTAACCTCGCAACCGGCGTGTGTGGGCAGACGTGAGGCTGGAGCCACCTCCCGGCAAACGGGTGGCATGATCCGCCGCGGGGTGTGGGCACCCCTGTCCCGGAGAAGTTCGATCACCAACCACCAGTTGACGCGTGTACCGCGTCCTTGTGCACCGAGCCGGGCGGTGGGAGCGAGGACTGCGATGTCACGTTCGTCGTTGACCGAACAATTGGTCGACCTGCGCCGCGCGTATACCGGGGAAAACCTCTCCCAGGCCGTTCCCGCGGTGAAATCGGTGTTGCACGCCCTTCCCGACGACCGGCGCGAACGGGTCGTCGACGCGCTGCGCGGCAAGGCCGACGTCCGGGGGCTGTTCCTGCCCGACGCGCCCACCGACGACCAGCGCGCGCTGGAGTGCGTCCTCCTCCAGACCGCCACCGACGCGGCCTCCCACCTGCAACTCCGCCCGCCCGCCTCGATGCTGCGGCCGGCGCACGTGGTCAAAGCCGTCGAACCCGCCGACACCCTCCGCCTGCACCTCACCGAGCACGCCCTCGGCCCGTTCCTCTACGAACTGCTGCCCCGCTACGAGGACCGCTGGGTCGCGGGCGTGGCCGGGCTGCGGGTCGTCAGGCACCCGAGGTCCGTCGAGGTCCGGCTGCTCGACCTGGACGCGAGCGTCGTCCTCAGCGGCGTGGACGACGCCGCCTGGGCGGTCGGCATGAAGTACGTCCGCACCCTCCTCAAGGGCCGTGACCTGCACGGACCGTTCATCGAAGGCCCCCTCACCGCCGTCGAGGAAGAGCACCTCGCGGAGCACCCCCGGCCCACCGGACTGGGCAGCGCGGTGCTGCGGCGGTACCACCTGTTCACGAAAGCTCCCTGGGTGCGCTCGCTGCCCCGCAAGGACGAGTGGTGGCTGGAGTGGCCCGAGAGCCTCGGCGTCACGACCGTCGCCGACCGCCTCCTGCACCCCGTCTTCGGCGTCCCGCACGCCACCGAGGTGCCCAGCGCGACCGGCGGGCTGGGCCTGGGCACCGGCTGGTACGACCTCTACCTGCGGGAGGTCGAAGGACCCGACCCCGCGGGGGAGGAGGCGCTGGCGGCGTTCGAGTGGCCCGAAGGGGTCACCGGGTGGTGGGAGCCGCCGCAGGAGTCGGTGAGGTAAACAACGTCCACACCGGAGCGGCGGAAGGCCAGGTCAGACCGTTGTGAACCGACGGAGTGACATCGGTGTCGGCGATCACCCTCCGACGCCGGCCGTCCGCCGCTCCGACGCCGGTAGACTGCCGTTTCGGCCGGTGCGACCGCGTCGAGTGCCACCAGTGACGAGTTGTAGGAGGACCCCGGTGACCCAACAGGCTGCCGAGGCCCAGCGCACCGCGCCCCGTCGCGTGCTCGTGGCCGAGGACGAAGCTCTCATCAGACTCGACCTGGTCGAGATGCTGCGCGAAGAGGGTTACGAGGTGGCCGGGCAGGCCGCCGACGGCGACGAGGCCGTGACGCTGGCCGAGGACCTGCGGCCCGACCTGGTCATCATGGACGTCAAGATGCCCAAGGTCGACGGCATCGAGGCCGCCAGCGCCATCGCGAGCAAGCGCATCGCCCCCGTGGTCATCCTGACCGCGTTCAGCCAGCGCGACCTGGTCGAACGCGCCCGCGACGCCGGTGCGATGGCCTACCTGGTCAAGCCGTTCGCCAAGCGCGACCTGGTGCCCGCGATCGAGCTGGCCATGAGCCGGTTCGCCGAACTGCAGGCGCTGGAGAACGAGGTCGCCGGCCTCACCGAGCGCCTGGAGACGCGAAAGGTCGTCGAGCGCGCCAAGGGATTGCTGATGACCAAGCAGGGTCTGTCGGAGCCCGAGGCTTTCCGGTGGGTGCAGCGCACCGCCATGGACCGCCGCACGACCATGAAGGCCGTCGCCGAAGCGGTCATCGAAAACTTCGGCTGAGTTCGACCGCTTACCACCCAGGGCGTCCGTTACCTGTTCAGGGTTACCTGTTCGGGTATCGGACGCCCTGTCGTGCTCATTGTTGGTTACTGCCCGCATTGGTGCTGTGACCTGCGGCGATTTGAGCTGGATTTAAGGATGTTAACCCCGCGCATTTGCCCGGTGACTACCGTCACGATGTGGACACAGAGCAGTAAGACCACCTGTTCACGGACTTCAACTGAAGCTACGTTCCTGCCCTAACCCAAGCCCTCGTGCGAGGGCTCCGCCTACCGGCGGGCTGGTTGGTCATGGGAGGTATTCCGGTGTCAGGAGCACGACTCGGCCGAGTTCTCGCGCTGGCGGCGGCTTCGTCGCTGGTGCTTGCGGCTTGCGCCGGCGGCGGTGGCGGTGGCACGGGTGGCGGCGACGCCACGACGGTCAAGATCGGGTTCATGGGTGACCTGACGGGCGAGAACTCCGCCATCGTGATCCCGCCGTACAACGGCGCGAAGATGGCGATCGACGAGTACAACGCCAAGAACCCCAAGAACAAGATCGAGCTGATCAAGTACGACAGCCAGGGCAAGCCGGACCAGGCGACCTCGCTGATCACCAAGGCCGTCGGCACCGACAAGATCGTCGCCCTCATCGGCCCGGCGTTCTCCGGCGAGTCCAAGGCCATCGGCGGCACCCTGGAGGAGAACAAGATCCCCAGCGTCTCGCCGTCCGCCACGAACCCGGGCCTGGCGAAGAACGGCTGGACCTACTGGCACCGCGTCGTGGCCAACGACGACGACCAGGGCCCCGGCATCGCCGACTTCCTGATCAAGGCGAAGTCCCCGAAGAAGGCGTTCGTCCTCTCCGACGACCAGGAGTACAGCGTCGGCATCGCCGAGGCGGTCACCAAGACGCTGAAGGAGAAGGGCGTCGCGGTCGAGAACGACAAGTTCGCCAAGGACGCGTCGGACTACTCCTCGACCGTCACCAAGGTCAAGTCCGCCAACCCGGACATGATCTTCTTCGGTGGCTACTACGCCCAGGGCGGTCGCCTGCTCAAGCAGCTGCGCGATGGCGGCGTGAACGCGACCTTCGCCTCCGGTGACGGCTCGCTCGACCAGCAGCTGGTCAGCGGCGCGGGTGCGACTGCGGCCGAGGGCGCCGTCGTCGGCTGCCCCTGCAACATCCCGTCGTCCGACGTGACCGGCACGCTGAAGACGTTCTTCGACAACTACAAGAAGAGCGCCAACGCCGACCCGGCCATCTACGCCACCGAGGGCTACGACGCCGCGACCGCCTTCATCAAGGCCGTCGAGGCGGGCAACACCACCTCGGACGCGATCAACAACTTCCTCAAGACGGTCAGCTTCGAGGGCGTGTCCAAGCCGATCAAGTTCAAGGCCAACGGCGAGCCCGAGAACAACGACATCTTCGTCTACCAGGTCAAGGGTGGTGTCCTCAAGCTGCTCGGCCCGTCGGCCAGCGCCAAGCTCGAGGGCTGATTCCGAGACGGCAGTACTGAAGCAAGTTAGCGCGCTGGGGAGCGGGTTCGTCGTGCTGGTGTGGCGACGTCCCGCTCCCCGCCACTATGGCGAAGACGCTCTCTCCCCGCCCCGTCTCGTGAGGCAAACCTGTCATGCTTGATGATCTGTACAACCAGTTCCTACCCAGCACGGTGGGTGGACTGGTGATCGGCTCGATCTACGCGCTGGTCGCCCTGGGCTACACGATGGTCTACGGCGTGCTGCGCCTGATCAACTTCGCGCATTCCGAGATCTTCATGATCGGCACCTTCGCGTCCCTGGTGACGCTGCTGGCGTTCGCGCCGACGGCTCCCCTCGCCGGGTTCGCGATGGTCGGGATGCTCGTGCTGTTGATGCTCGTGTCCGCCGCCGCCTCCGGTGGCGCCGCCGTCCTGCTGGAAACGGTGGCCTACCGGCCGCTGCGCAAGCGCGGTGCCACGCGGCTGGCCGCCCTGATCTCCGCGATCGGCGCGTCGCTGTTCCTGCAGGAGCTGTTCGCGCTGGTGGTGATCCCCTGGCTGATCGACAAGCCGGGCCGCAACCAGGCCTCCGCACCCCGCTACGTCGCCCGCGACGTGCTGTTCAAGATCGGCAACGCCGAGGTCCGGCTCGACCACGTCATCGTCATCATCGCCGCCGTCCTGGTCATGATCACCCTGGACCGGGTCGTGAACAAGACGCGGATCGGCCGCGGCATCCGGGCCACGGCCCAGGACCCCGAAGCGGCCGTCCTCATGGGCGTCAGCATCGACAACATCGTGCGGGTCACGTTCCTGCTCGGCGGCGCGATGGCCGGTGTGGCCGGTTCCCTCTACATCATGGAGATCGAGAACACCTCGTACCTCATCGGGTTCGTGCTCGGCATCAAGGCGTTCACCGCGGCCGTCCTCGGCGGCATCGGCAACCTGCGCGGCGCCCTGCTCGGCGGCATCGTGCTCGGTCTGATCGAGAACTGGGGCGCGATCTTCCTCGGTTCCGAGTGGAAGGACGTCATCGCGTTCACCGTCCTGGTGGTCGTGCTGATGTTCCGCCCGACCGGCATCCTCGGCGAATCGCTGCAAAAGGCACGCGCATGAAAGGCGACGAAGTGACGAGGCAAGAAACCCCCGCGAAGCGGGGCGGACTGAGCGCCGTCGGGCACGGCTTCGACCGGATGCGCGACTGGTGGGAGCACGCGAAGGTCTGGCAGCGCTACCTGGTCTACATCGCACTCGTGGTCGGCGCGCTGATCCTGCCCGCGCCGGCGATCGGGCAGTTCATGTCGCCCGGCTCCGACTGGACCACCGTGCTGGTCTACCCGATCGGCACCTACATCCTGCTGGCGGTCGGCCTCAACGTCGTCGTCGGCCAGGCCGGTCTGCTCGACCTCGGGTTCGTGGCGTTCTTCGCCATCGGCGGCTACTCGGTGGCCTACTACGGCACCCACTTCGGCTGGAACTACTGGGCGACGGTCGTCTTCGGCATCGCGCTCGCGGCCGTCTCGGGCGTCATCCTCGGCGCGCCGACGCTGCGGCTGCGCGGCGACTACCTGGCGATCGTGACGCTCGGCTTCGGTGAGATCGTCCGCATCACGGCGAACAACACCGACGAGATCGGTGGCGCCCGCGGCATCACCGGCGTCCCGCACCCGCCGCCCATCTTCGGCACCAAGTTCCTGCTCGACCCGGCGCCGTACTACTACCTGATGGTCGCGGCGATCGCCCTGGTCATCATCTTCTCGGTGCGGCTGCAGAAGTCGCGCGTGGGCCGGGCGTGGGCCGCGATCCGCGAGGACGAGGACGCCGCCGAGCTGATGGGCGTGCCGACGTTCAAGTTCAAGCTGCTCGCGTTCGCCATCGGCGCGATGATCGGCGGTCTGGCGGGCGGCGTCTACGCGGGCAAGGCCGTGTTCATCGAGCCGAACACGTTCCCGTTCATCCTGTCCGCGACGATCCTCGCCGCGGTCGTCCTGGGCGGCTCGGGCAACCTGCCCGGCGTCATCCTGGGCGCGTTCCTCATCGGCTGGCTGCCCGAGCGGTTCCGCGACTTCGCCGACTACCGCATCCTGGTCTTCGGCGGCGTGCTGGTGCTGATGATGGCGCTGCGGCCGGAGGGCCTGCTGCCGTCGCGGCGGCGCAAGGCGGAACTGCACGAAGGAACCGGCGGAATGGGCACCATGGGCGCCGAGGTCCCGGGTCCGGACACCGATGTCTCGACGACGGAGGCGGCCAAGTGAGCACTCCCGTCCTTCAGCTGGACAACGTGACGATGCGCTTCGGCGGTGTCGTGGCACTGCGCGAGGCGAAGATCAGCATCGGCGAGGGCGAGATCTTCGCCCTGATCGGGCCGAACGGCGCGGGCAAGACCACCGTGTTCAACGTGGTCACCGGCGTGTACCAGCCCACCGAGGGCCAGGTGCTGTTCAACGGCGAGCGCATCAACGGCACCAAGCGCTTCCGCATCACCAAGAAGGGCATCGCCCGCACGTTCCAGAACATCCGGCTGTTCCACAACATGTCGGCGCTGGAGAACGTGATGGTCGGCGCGGACGCGCACCACAAGACCGGTGCCATCGGCGCCACGCTGAACCTGCCGTGGCACCGCAAGGAGGAGAAGCGCGGGCGCGAGCTGGCGCGGGAACTCCTGGACTTCGTCGGCATCTCCGCACGCATGACCGAGACCGCGAAGAACCTCCCCTACGGCGACCAGCGGCGCCTCGAGATCGCCCGCGCACTGGCCACCGACCCGAAGCTGCTGCTGCTCGACGAGCCCGCCGCCGGCATGAACCCGGCGGAGAAGATCGCGCTGCAGCAGCTGATCCGCAAGATCCGGGACAGCGGCCGGACCGTCTTGCTGATCGAGCACGACATGAGCCTGGTCATGGGCGTCAGCGACCGCGTCGCGGTGCTCGACTTCGGCCAGCTGATCGCAGAAGGGCTGCCGCACGAGGTGCAGAACAACCCGAAGGTCATCGAGGCGTACCTGGGGGTGTCCGAAGATGCTTCTTGAGGTCAAGGACATCCACGTCCACTACGGCAAGATCGCCGCGATCAAGGGCTTGAGCCTGCAGGTCAACGAGGGTGAGATCGTCTCCCTGATCGGTGCCAACGGCGCCGGCAAGACCACCACCCTGAAGACCATCTCCGGCCTCCGCCCGCTGTCGTCGGGCAGCATCGTGTTCAACGGCCAGGACATCTCCAAGACCCCGGGCCACAAGCGCGTACAGCTGGGCATCGGCCAGTCACCGGAAGGCCGGGGCGTGTTCCCGGGCATGACGGTGCAGGAGAACCTGCTCATGGGCGCGTACATGCGCAAGGACGACCTGAGCGCGGACCTGGAAGAGGTCTACGGGTTGTTCCCGCGCCTGGCCGAGCGCAAGAACCAGTTCGGCGGCACCATGTCCGGCGGCGAGCAGCAGATGATCGCCATCGGCCGGGCACTGATGACCAAGCCCAAGGTCCTGCTCCTGGACGAGCCGTCCATGGGCCTGGCACCGATGCTGATCGCGCAGATCTTCGAGATCATCAAGGAGATCAACAAGCGCGGCACGACGGTCCTGCTGGTCGAGCAGAACGCCCAACAGGCGCTCAAGCTGTCCGACCGGGCGTACGTCCTGGAAACGGGCCGAGTGGTCAAGTCCGCACCGGGCTTGGACCTGTTGGACGACCCGCAGGTCCGGGCCGCTTACCTGGGCGGGCACTGAGAACGGTTTAACACGCGAAGGCCCGCCGGTTTCCCCCAGATGAAACCGGCGGGCCTTCTGCCACACCACGGCTTTCCGCGCAAAGCGCGTTCCTTCGCGCGCGAAGCGCGCGGTGGTTCCCAACCACAGGTGGAGGGCCTCGGTTCCCCCGCCGTATGGCCTGCCCGAAGGGCTACCGCACTTCGGGTCGGGTGCAGCCGAAAGTTTTTGCGAGGAACGAGCAAAAAGTTTTAGCGGCACCCGGCCCGAAGTGTGGTTGGCTCCGCCAGGCCATACGGTGGGGGAACCGACGCCCTTCACCCCCCGCTGGCGGCCTGCCGCGCGGCGAGCGCCGCTTTTCATCTTTCGAGCGCGCAGCGCGTACCAGCGCGAAGCGCGTTCGGCTTGAGAGCGAAGCGTTCCGCCTGAAGATTTTGAAAAGCGAAAAGCGAAAAGCGCCTCGCCGGCGGGCAGGCCGCCAAGGATGGACACAAAAGAAAGGGCGGGGGCTTCTTGCTTGTGCCATCCCCGTATGACCTGGCGGAGCCTACCACATTTTCCGGGGGTTGCCGCTAAAATTTTTGCTCGTTCCTCACAAAAATTTCGGCCGCAACCCCCGGAAAATGCGGTAGCCCTTCGGGCAGGCCATACGGGGATGACACAAGCAAGAAGCCCAAGCTGGGGAGTGCCGCGCGGCAGCCCAAGCGAAAAACACGCCTGCGGCGGTCGAGTGGGGATTGAGTGGGGGCGAGTGGGTGTGGGTTATTGGGCCAGGAGGATTTCCGTGCCGGAGGCGTCCTGGGGGTCGGCGAGCGTCGGGCCGCCGAAGACCTTGATGCCCAGGGGCTTCGAGTCCTTCGGGATGTCGTAGTACACGTCGTACTCCAGGCGCACGTTCGCGCCCAGGTCCAGCATGTCCGGCTGCCGCTTGATCAGCATCGCCTGGAGGTCGACCTCGTACTCCTTCTTCTTGTCGTCCACCAGCACGTGCTTGCGCGCGTTGAACGACACGCTGCTGCGCCCGTTGTTGATCACCGACATCCGGATGCGCACGAACTGCCCCTGGGACGCCGGCATCTCCGCGTGGCTGCCGACCAGGCTGGGCAGTTCGGTCGTCAGGCCCAGCAGGGTGAACGCGACCTCGCCGTCGCCCGCCGTGGGGACCCGCAGCACCTTCTCGTCCGGCCGGACCGGCACGTTGGGTACCGGGTAGGTCGCCGACGCGGACGCGGGTGGTGGTTCGGAGGCCGCGGGCACGTCAGTGCACCCGGTGCACACCGCCACCGACAGGACCGCTGCGATTCCCAGTACCCAGCGCACCCCTCAGACCTTAGGCGCTTCCCTGAGGAAGCAGGTAAGCCGCGCCGTGCACGAGCGCCGGCCCTGGTCGTCGGTGATGACGATCTCGTACGTCGCCGTGGACCTGCCCCGGTGGATCGGGGTGCACACGCCGGTCACCATGCCGTCCGCCACGCCCCGGTGGTGGGTCACGGACAGTTCCAGGCCGACGGCGATGCGTTCCGGGGCCGCGTGCATGGCCGCCGCGATGGAACCCAGCGTTTCGGCCAGGGTGGCGTTGGCGCCGCCGTGGAGGAGGCCGTAGGGCTGGCGGTTGCCCTTGACGGGCATGGTGCCCACGAGTCGGTCGGCATCCCATTGGGTGATCTCGATGCCCATGCGGGTCATCAACTGCTCGTCGGCGACCGCCTGGTCGGCGCCGGGGATGTCGGCGGGGTTGGGCGTCACGGGCTGCTCCACTCGGTGCATGACTGTCGGACCCTCACCCTAGACTCGCCCCGTGAGCACTTCAGAAGCCTCCCGCCTGCTGCTGGTCGACGGCCACTCGATGGCCTACCGGGCGTTCTTCGCGCTGCCCAAGGAGAACTTCCAGACCGGCACGGGTCAGACCACCAACGCGGTCTACGGCTTCACCTCGATGCTGATCAACCTGCTGCGCGACGAGCAGCCCACGCACATCGCGGTCGCGTTCGACGTCTCCCGCAAGACCTTCCGCACCGAGGCCTACGCGGAGTACAAGGCTGGTCGCAGCGCGACACCGGACGAGTTCAAGGGGCAGGTCAGCCTCATCCAGGACGTGCTCGCCGCCCTGAACATCCCCACGCTGGAGAAGGACAACTACGAGGCCGACGACGTCATCGCCACGCTCACCACGCAGGCGACCGCGCTCGGCTACGACGTCCTCATCTGCACCGGCGACCGGGACGCGTTGCAGCTGGTCAACGACAAGGTGACGGTCCTGTACCCGGTCAAGGGCGTCTCCGAGATGGCCCGCTACACCCCTGAGCTGGTGCTGGAGAAGCAGGGCGTCACGCCCGCCCTCTACGCCGACTACGCGGCCGTGCGCGGCGACTCCTCGGACAACCTGCCCAACACGCCGGGCGTGGGTCCGAAGACGATCGTCAAGCTGCTCAACCAGTTCGGCTCGCTCGACGGCCTGATCGACCACGTGGACGAGGTGCCCGGCAAGACCGGTGACGCGATCCGGGCCAACCTGACCAACATCATGCTCAACCGGCAGCTCACCGAGCTGGTCCGGGACGTCGAGCTGCCGGTCGGGCCGGCCGACCTGGCGGCCAAGCCCTGGGACCGGGACGCGGTGCACCGGCTGTTCGACGAGCTGGAGTTCCGGGTCCTGCGCGACCGCCTCTTCGCCACCCTGTCCACCGCCGAGCCCGAGGCCGAGGAGGGCTTCGAGGTCTCCGGCGGCACCATCGCGCCCGGCGCGCTGGCCGCGTGGCTCCAGCAGCACGCCCGCGGCGGCCGGGTGGGGCTCGCGTTCAAGCACTCCGGTGTGGACCTGGAGGGGCTGGCGTTCGCGGGCGGCGAGGGCGGGTACGTCGACGTGTCCGCGTTGACCGAGGAGGACGACCGGGCGCTGGCCGCGTGGCTGGCCGACCCGGCCATCCCCAAGGCCGCCCACGACCTGAAGCTGCCGCTGCGCGCGTTGCGGGCCCGCGGGTGGACGCTGCGCGGGGTCACCAGTGACACCGCGCTGGCCGCGTACCTGGTCCGGCCGGGCCAGCGGTCCTTCGCGCTGGACGACCTCGCGCTGCGCTACCTCAAGCGGGAGCTGCGCGCGGAGGAGAGCGACAACGGCCAGCTGTCCCTGCTCGCCGACGAGGACGAGGAGCGCGAGAAGAGCGCCCAGACGGCCATCGTGCGGGCGTTCGCGGTGGCCGAGCTGGCCGACGCGCTGGACGCGCAGCTCGTGGAGACCGGTCAGGCGCACCTGCTGGCGGAGCTGGAGCTGCCGCTGATGCACGTGCTCGACGAGGTCGAGGCGGTCGGCATCGCGATCGACTCCGAGCACCTGGCGGCGTTGGAGGCGCACTTCGCGGCGGGCGTGAAGCAGGCCGCGCAGGACGCGTACTCGGTGATCGGCAAGGAGATCAACCTCGGCTCGCCCAAGCAGCTCCAGACGGTGCTGTTCGACGAGCTGAACATGCCGAAGACCAAGAAGACCAAGACGGGCTACACCACCGACGCGGACGCGCTGCAGAACCTGCTCGAGGCCACGCAGCACCCGTTCCTCCAGCACCTGCTGGCGCACCGGGACGTCACCCGCCTGAAGTCCACTGTGGACGGTTTGCTGAAGTCGGTCGCGGACGACGGCCGCATCCACACCACGTTCCACCAGACCATCGCCGCCACCGGTCGGCTCTCCTCGACGGACCCGAACCTCCAGAACATCCCGATCCGCACCGAGGAGGGCCGCCGCATCCGCGAGGCCTTCGTGGTAGGCCCGGGGTACGCGGAGCTGATGACCGCCGACTACAGCCAGATCGAGATGCGGATCATGGCCCACCTGTCCGAGGACGAGGGCCTGATCGAGGCGTTCCGGTCCGGTGAGGACCTGCACACGTTCGTCGCGTCGCGGGCGTTCTCCGTGCCGACCTCGGAGGTGACGGGGGAGCAGCGCCGGCGGGTCAAGGCGATGTCCTACGGCCTCGCGTACGGGCTGTCGGAGTTCGGCCTGGCCCAGCAGCTGCGGATCTCCACCGCCGAGGCGCGCGAGCAGAAGGAGGCGTACTTCGCCCGCTTCGGCGGCGTGCGCGACTACCTGCACGCCGTGGTCGAGGACGCCCGCAAGAAGGGCTACACCGAGACCATCCTCGGCCGCCGCCGCTACCTGCCCGACCTGACCAGCGACAACCGCCAGCGCCGCGAGATGGCCGAGCGGATGGCGCTCAACGCCCCGATCCAGGGCTCGGCCGCGGACATCATCAAGGTGGCCATGCTCGGGGTGTTCCGGGCGCTGGACGAGGCCGGCCTGCGGTCCCGGATGCTGCTCCAGGTGCACGACGAACTGGTGCTGGAGATCGCGGAGGGCGAGCGCGAGGCGGTCGAGGCCCTGGTCCGGGAGCAGATGGGCAAGGCCTACGAGCTGTCGGTGCCGATGGAGGTCTCGGTCGGCGTGGGCCGCTCCTGGGACGACGCCGCCCACTAGTCACCCCTGCGTGCGGCGGGCCACCCCGGCTCGCCGCACGCATCACACCTTCGAACGTCCTCAGCGCAGGCGGGTGACTCGCACGTCCCGCGCGCCGAGGTTCTCGCCGCACGCCGTGCACTCGACCTTCACGTCCACGTCGCCGCCGCAGTCCTTGTGGTGCAGGTCGAACGACGTGCCGTCCGCCGGGGCCATCCACTTGTCGCCCCACTTCCGCAGCGCCATCAGCACCGGGTAGAGGTCCAGGCCCTTCTCGGTCAGCCGGTACTCGTAGCGGGTGCGGGAGTCCTTGTACGGGACCCGGCGCAGGATGCCCTCGTCGACGAAGGTCGCCAGCCGCTCGGTGAGCACGCTGCGCGAGATGTCCATCGCGGACTGGAAGTCCTCGAAGCGGCGCGTCCCGAGGAACGCCTGCCGGAGCAGCAGCAGCGTCCACCGCTCACCCAGCAGGGCGGCGGGCAGCGACAACGTGCACAGCTCGTCGACGACCTTCACGCGGGACATGACCCTCAGAATACCCCTTGCGTTCGGAAACCGGACCCAGCTAGGGTTCGGTTTCCGAACCTAGGGGGCGTGCCCGATGACCACCGTTCGCGTGCTCGACCGTGCCGGGGCGGGCGCCGCCGTCGACGCGGTGTTCGAAGGGCTCTCCGCGCAGAGCCGCTACCTGCGGTTCCACGCCCCCATGCCGCGCCTGACCGCGTCCATGCGCCGCCAGTTGACCGACCTGGACGGCTGGCAGCGGGCCGCCGTCGTCGCCGAGTGCGGCCAGAAAGCGGTCGGAATCGCTCGATTGGCCGCCACCAGCGGTGGGTGCGCCGAGATGGCCGTCGCCGTGGTGGACCGGTGGCAGCGCAAGGGGATCGGCACGCGCCTGATCACCGCCCTGGGCAACCTCGCCGTCGAGCTGGACTACTCCGCGCTGACCGGCGACATCCTGCACGAGAACCTGGCGATGATGGCGCTGGTCCGCCGCGCCTTCCCGGGCGCGCGCCTGGAACCCACCGAGGACGAGGTGGTCCGCGTGACCTACCCGCTCACCTTCACGCTCACCCACGAGGAGCTGGTGGCGGACTTGCGCTGGTGACCAGAATGCAGGTCATGCGAAAGGTACTCGGGTTGACCGCGGTCCTGGTGCTCCTCCTCGCAACACCCCCCGCCTCGGCGTCGCCGCCGTCGGACCAGCCGCTCCCCGGGTACACGATCGACAACCCGCCGCTGCCACCCGCGAACGTCGGCGGACAGCCCAGCCGCGTGCTGCAAGGCGTCCACGAGCACGCCGCCTACACCATCGAGGTCCCGCCGCGGTGGAACGGCCGACTGGCCATGTGGGCGCACGGCTACCGCGGCGCGAGCACCGTGCTCACCGTCGACCCGCCCGCCTACGGCCTGCGCCAGAAGCTGCTCGACCAGGGCTTCGCGTGGGCGGCGTCGAGCTACTACGCCAACAACTACGACGTGAAGGCCGGCGTCGAGAGCACCCACGACCTCGCGCAGGAGTTCGCGAAGCTGGTCGACAAGCCCAAGGACGTCTTCCTGCTCGGCGTCTCCATGGGCGGCCACGTCACCGGGCGCTCGCTGGAGCAGTACCCGCACTTCTACAAGGGCGCGCTGCCGATGTGCGGCGTGCTCGGCGACCACGAGCTGTTCGACTTCTTCCTGGACTACCAGGTGGTCGCCCAGGCCCTCGCCGGCATCGACGCCTACCCGCTGCCCGACGACTACCTCACCGCCGTCGTGCCGCGCATCAAGGACGCCCTCGGCCTCAACGGCACGCCCAACGACCTCGGCAAGCAGTTCGCGCAGGTCGTGGTCAACCGGTCCGGCGGTCCCCGGCCCGGCGCGGAGGCGGCGTTCGGGTTCTGGAAGGACTTCCTGTTCCAGCTGTCCGCCACCAGCACCGGCGACGCGCTGTCCACCGACCCGAGCCAGGTGGCGACCAACGTGCTCACCCGGTACGCGCCGAACGCACCGGTCGACCTCAACGCCCGCGTCGAGCGCGTGTACCCGGAGAACGTCAAGGCCCGGCTGACGCCGAAGCTCACCGAGGTGCCGCGCATCGCCGGCCGCCCGACGGCGCCCGTGCTGTCCCTGCACGACCTCGGCGACCTGTTCGTGCCGTTCTCGATGGAGCAGCAGTACCGGCGGGACGTGCTGCTGCACGGCCGCGGCGACGCCCTCGTGCAGCGCGCCATCCGGGCGGTCAACCACTGCGAGTTCAGCCCGGCCGAGGCGGGCGCGGCCTGGGACGACCTGGTGAGGTGGGTGGACACCGGCAAGCGGCCGGAGGGCGACGTCGTGGACGACCCGGCGGTGGTGGCGGCACCCACCTACGGGTGCCGGTTCACCGACCCGACCGCCTACGGCACCGGCAGCCGCAGGCTGTTCCCCGCCTGCTGAGGCGGTATCGATCGGCGGTCGGACATCCGGGTGGTGCCCGGCGCACGCCTGCTGGTGGAACGGCCCGGTGCCGGTAGGGATGGTGGGGTGGACACCGTGCCGGAAGCCGCCGCCGGTCTGGACCTGCGCGCTCGGGCGCGGGGCGAGGTGGTGCTGCTGTCACCGGCCGGGCGGCTGGACCTGACGACGTACGTCGGCCTGCGGGACGGGCTGCTCAAGCACGTGGCCGAGCAGCCCGCCGCCGTGGTCGTCGTGCTGGGACCCGCGTTGGAGGTCGGCAGCGACACGCTCGCCGGCGTGTTCGGGGCGGTGTGGTTGCGGTGCTGCCGGTGGCCGGGGGTGCCGGTGGTGCTGGTGGCCACCACCGACCGGCACCGCCGCCTGCTCTCGCGCACCGGCCTGCGCCGCTTCCTGCCCTGCCACGACCGGCTGAGCACCGCGCTGGCCGACGTCGGCGTCCCACCGCCGCGCCGCCGCGACCAGGCCGTGCTGCCGACCGACGTCGACCCCTCGGACCTGGCCCGCGACTTCACCCGCCGCACGTGCCAGACGTGGGGCGGCCTGCACGAGGTGACGGCCCGAGCGGTGCTGCTGTCGGCCGAGTTGGTCGCGATCGCCCGGCGGACGGCGAGTCGGGCCACCACCATGGAACTGCGGGTGGAGCGCACGGCCCGGCAACTGACCGTGGCCGTCCGCTACACCGACGCGAAACCGGGCCGCCGAACCCGAGGCCCGGACCTGACCCGCCTGCACCGCCTCGCCACGGCGTGCGGCTGCACGCCGACGCTCAACCGGGGCGACATCGTCTGGGCCGCCGTCGCCCTGCCCGATCCGCGGTGAGCGCGCGGGGGTTGCGGGGCTGCGGTCGGTCGGGCTCGGGTGGCGGGATCGCAGTGTCGGGGCCGGCCTCCGGCCCCCGCTTCCATTCTCCCACGCACCACCGACAAAACCGGCCGCGCGGCTGGGCAGCCACGCGGCCGGCTTTGTCGGTCAGCAGATGCCGAACAGGTCCCGCACGGCCTGGTCGGCCTTGCCGTCGTCGTTCGCGATGATCGCCTCGCGCAGCGATCGGGCGGCGTCCCGGCACTTGGCGGCCGAGGCGCTGTCGTCCTCCGCGCGCTTGCGGGCGGTTTCGGCGGACTTCTGCGCGTCCTTCGCCTTGGTGGTCTCGTCCTTGGCGTCCTTGAGCTGCTTCGCGGAATCGGAGAGTTGCTTTTCCTGGTCCGCCACCCGACCGGTCAGCCGGTCGTTTCTGCTCGACTCGTTCGCGTACAGCACGCCGAACACGCCCGCGGTGGCGAAGAACAGCACCGCGATGATCGACAACACGATCAGCCCGGTCTTCTTCCGCGGCGCGGCGGCGGGTGCCGGGGTCGGCGAAGTCGCGGTGGGGTCGAATCCGGTCGGCGTGAACGTCGTCTGGCCTCCCGCCTGGCCCAGCGGTCCGGGCTGGGCGAACCCGCCGGCGGGCGTGGCCTGCGGCGGCTGGCCGACCGGCTGTGCGACCGTCTGGGCAACCTGCTCCGGGTGCAGGTCGTAGGGCTCCAGCACCGGGAACGACGGCGGGTTCTCGGGTCTTCCGGAGTCCGGGTAGGTCATGGCAATCCCCCCTGGATGAAGTACGCACAGTATGAGGGGTCGAAGCCGCGTTCCGACACGGAAATTCACCGATTCCGCACAAATGATCCGGCGTTACGTGAATCGCATCTCAAGAACAGGCGAACGGAGTACCCGAACGCAGTGCGCGCAGCCCGATCGGGGCCAGTTCGCCGAGCAGTCCGACGCCGATCGACAACGTGATCGGCCGAACGTCCGCGGGTGTCCCGGACGCGCTCGCCGCCCACCCCAGGCCGAAGTTCACCACCAGCGACCCGGCCCACGCGGCGAGCGTCCACGGCGTGTACCGCTGCCACAGCACGCCGTCGCGCGCGAACACCTTCACCGTCGCCCCGCGCGCCGCGCCCAACCCGATGCCGACCACCGACCCGGCGACGACCCACACGACGTCCAGCGCGGTCAGGTGGACCTGCCACAGGGCGTGCACCCCGATCCCGATCAGCACCAGCGGCGGCACGAGCAGGTCCCGTGCGGACAGGGGCTCGCCGACGAACCGCTTGACCACCACGACGACGATCCCGACCGCGATCAACACCCAGGTCAGCACGATGTTCCCCCTTTTGTGGCATGACTGTGCCAAATAAGCTAGCACAGCTGTGCTAAAAAGGTGCCGTGCCCAAGGTCGTCGATCCCGAAGCCCGCCGCCGCGCCGTCGCCGAGGCGGTGTTCCGCGTGGTGCGCGCCCAGGGCCTGGAACAGGCGTCGCTGCGCAACGTCGCCGAGGAGGCGGGTCTGGCCATCGGCTCGGTCCGCCACTACTTCACCGACCACGACGAGCTGCTGTCCTTCGCGCTGGACGAGCTGATCGCCCGCGTCGAACGACGGGTGTTCGCCCGTGTGGACGAGATCCGGGACGCGACCACGTCGCAACAGCGGCGGGCCGGTGTGGAGGAGTTGCTGGGTGAACTGCTGCCCCTGGACGCCGACCGGCACGACGAAGCCGTGGTGTGGCTGGAGTTCTCCCAGGCCGCCCGCACCCGGCCCACCCTGCGCCCCGCCGCGCGCCGGCTGTACGAGGGCATCCGGATGATCGTCGGCCGGGTGCTGGAGCGCTCGGGCGTGCCGGGGGAGGAGGAGGTCGAGCGGCTGGCCGCGCTGCTGGACGGGCTGGCCGTGAACGCCGTGCTCCAGCCGGACCTGATGACCCCGGCGAAGATACGCGCCGTGTTGCGCCGCCACCTCGATGGACTCGAGGCGGCACGGCGGTAGCCTGGCCCGGTGCCGCTCTTGGGACCTGCTGACGAGTTGCCCCGGTCGCCCCGGCGGGTCGTCGTCGCCGGCACCTCCGGCGCGGGCAAGACCACGCTCGCCCGCCAGATCGCCGACGAGCTCGGCCTGTCCTATGTGGAGATGGACTCGCTGTACCACGGTCCACAGTGGACCCCACGCCCGGAGTTCGAGGACGACGTCCGGGCCTTCGTGCGCGGCGAGGCGTGGGCCACCGAGTGGCAGTACACCCGCGCCCGGCCGCTGCTGCTGGAACGCGCCGACACCCTGATCTGGCTCGACCACCGCAAGCACACCGTGCTGCGCCGGATCACGGTGCGCACGGTGGTCCGCCGGTTGCGCAACGAGGAGGTGTGCAACGGCAACGTCGAGCCGCCCCTGCGCACCGTGTTCACCGACCGCGAGCACATCCTGCGCTGGGCGTGGAAGTCCCACCGCCGGACGGGGGAGCGGGTGGCCGCCGTCCTGGCGGGCGAGCACGGCCCTCGACTGGCGGTCGTGCGCCTGCGCGGGCAGCGTGAGGTCGACCAGTGGCGTGCCGGCCCCCTCCGGCGCGCGGCGGAGCGCGGCGAGAGGTCGGTGCGATGAGGACGGCGTTGGTGCTGGGCGGGACCGGCATGCTGAAGGGCTGCTCGGACGAACTGCTGGCCCAGGGCTGGCGGGTGGTGCTCCCGAGCCGGCGGGCGGGCTCCGGCCCCGGTTCGGCGGCCCTGCGGGCGCTGGGCAGGCGCGGGCACACACCCCAGCAAGAGGGTCCCCAGCCGAAGCTGGTGGAAGCCGACTGGTCGCGGCCCGACGAGCTGGCCGAGCGCGTGGAAGCCGTGTTGGGGACCCCGGCGGACCTCCTGGTGGCCTGGGTGCACGCCAGCTACCGCGTGCCGGTCCTGCAGGCCGTGGCCCCGCTGCTCGCCCCGCACGCGCCGGTGGTCGAGGTCCACGACATCGGCGACATCAACCCCCGCGAGGGCGTGCGCGACCCGATCCTGACCGGCCACCCCACCCAACAGGTCGTCCTGGGCTTCATCCGCCACGGCTCCACCACCCGCTGGCTCAGCCACGAGGAGACGTCGGTCGGCGTGCTGGAGGCGGTCCACCGGGCCCTGGAGGGCAAGGCGCCGTCGATCCACCAGATCGGCGAGGTGGACACCTGGGTGGTGCGGTCCTAGGGCTTGAGGCCGCGCACGAGCAGCAGCACGGCCTCGCGCACGTCGGCCAGCGTCCGCTCGGGCTGGAACACCTGCCAGTCCAGCGCGATCACCAGCAGGGTGCCGAACAACGCCGCCGACGCCGTCCCGACCTGCACCCCCTCCGGCAACCGCCCCTCGTCGGACAACCGCTGCATCTGCCCGCGCACGATCGACACGATGTCGTCCCGCAGCAGCGACAACGTGCCGTGCCACTGCCCCGGCGTCCGCCACAGCTCGCTCACCAGCAGCTGCCCGAACGCCGGGTACTCGGCGAAGAACCCCAGCATCCCGTCGACCAGCGACTCCATCGCCCGGTCGGTCTCGGCCTCGCCCTCGGCGACCCGCAACCGGCTCGCCAGCAGGTCCACGCCGTGCCGCAGCAGCGCGTCCACCAGGGCGTCCTTGCTGGCGAAGTTGTAGTACACCGTGCCCTTCGCGACCCCGGCCTCGGCGGCGATCTCGTCGACCGTCACGCTCGCCGCACCCCGCTCGCCGACCAGCTTCAGGGCGGCGTCGAAGAGCTTCTGCTTGGTGACGGCCGTGCGGCCGGGGCGCGTGCCGGTCACAGCACCAGCTCGGGCTTGAGTCGAGACGGGGTCCACACCCGCTGCTTGTACGCGCCCAGCGTCGACAAGGCAAGGGCGCCGACCAGGTAGGCCACCAGGATCAGCGCGTCCGTCCCGACGCTGCCCAGCGAGCCGCCGTACATCAGGTGCCGCAGGCCGTCCACCGCGTACCCCATGGGCAGGCCGTAGTGCAGCGGGTACAGCGGCACCGGGATGGTCTGCCACGGGAACGTGCCGCCGGCGCTGACCAGCTGGAGGATCAGCAGCACCAGGCCGATGAACTTGCCGACCGCGCCGAACAGGGCGTTCAACGCGTGCAGCACGGCCACGAACGTCGCCGACGTCAGCAGCAGGAAACCCAGCGTCCCCCACGGGTGCGACGGCCGGATGTCCACCACCAGCGCCACCACCGAGAACATGATCACGACCTGTGCCGCCCCCAGCAGGACACCGGGCAGCCAGCCGCCCACCGCGACCCGCACCGCGTTCTGCCCGGCCGCCAGACCCCGCTTGGACAGCGGCTTGAGCAGCAGGAACAGCACGAACGCGCCGATCCAGGTGGCCAGGCCGAGGAAGAACGGGGCCAGGCCCGCGCCGTAGGTGCCCGCGGAGGTCTGGCTGACACCGCGCACGTTCACCGGGTCGCCGATGGTGTCGGCGGTGGCCTGGCGGGTCGGGTCGTCGGGGTTCGGGATCTGGTTGATGCCCTCGTTCAGGCCGTCGCGCAGCTTGACCGTGCCGTCCACCAGCTCCTTCTCGCCGTCCCGCAACGCGATCGCGCCGTCGCGCAGCTGGGCGTTGCCCGCCGCGACCTGCGCCGCGCCGTCGTTCAGGCGGGTGATGGCGTCGGTCAGCGCCGGGGTGGCCGCGGCGAGCTGCGCCGCGCCGTCCGCGACCTGCTTGGAGCCGTTGGACAGCGTCCGCAGCTGCCCGGCGGTGCTCTGCACCTTGCCGTTGGCGTCGTCCACGGGCGCGCGGACGTCCGTCATGGCCTGCACGACCCGCTGCACCTGCTCCTCGGTGAACCCCAGCGCGCGCAAGCGGTTGGCGACGTCGCCGTTGAGCTGGTCCAGCCGCCCCACCAGGGCCTGGGACTTGGCCGCGTAGTCCTCGGCGGTCCGGGCCACGGTCTCGTTGCCGTCCGAGACCTGCTTCGCGCCGTCTGCGAGCTGCTGGGACTTGCGGGGCAGGTCGGCCGTCGAGTCCCGCAACTGCTTGAGCCCTGCCGACACCTGCGCCGACCCGTCCGCCAGCGGCACCGCGCCGTCGACCAGCTTCACGCTGCCGTCGTAGGCCCGCTGGGTCCCGTCGGCGATCTTGGTGGCCCCGTCCGCGGCCTCGACGGTCTTCTGCCGGATCGTGGAGAAGCCCAGCAGGAACTTGTCCGCCGCCTCCGCGCCGACCCGCACCGACACCGACCGGCGCACCTCCGCGACCACCTGGTTGGCGATGGTCGAACCGAGGTAGTTGTTGGCGTCGTTGGTGGTCAGCATGATCACGCCCTTGCGGGGCTGGAAGTCGCCGGAGGACAGCAGCGCCTGCGAGAAGTCCTCGGGCAGCGTCAGCGCGAAGGTGTACTTGCCGCCGCGCACGCCGGCCTCGGCGTCCTCCTCGCTCACGCGGTGCCAGTCGAACTTGTCGCCGTTGACCAGCTCGGCGGCGACCTCCTCGCCCGCGTTCTTGAACTGGCCGTCGCTCGTGGTCGCGCCCTTGTCCTCCACGACCAGGGCCGCCGGCACCTGCTTGAGGTTCGCGTACGGGTCCTTGTTCGCGTACAGGTACAAGGCGGCGTAGAGCAGCGGCACCAGGCACAGGGCGAGCACGGCGAGCCTGGGCAGCTTGCCGGAGGTGATGCGGCGCAGTTCGTTGAACGCCATCCGCAGGGCGGTCACGAGGTCTCCTCTTCGGTTCCGGCGGCGGCGTTGTCGTCGGTGGTGTCTGTGACGTCGGTGGTGTCTGTGACGTCGTCGGGGGTGTCGGTGATGTCGTTGGGGGCGCCCAGGCGCGCGGCGGGGACGTCCAGCGCGGCGGCGGACACGGTGGTGCACAGCACCACCACCGACCGCTCGGCGGTCACCTGCTCGCGCGCGAGCTTCCACCAGCCGGCGGGGTCGCCGTGGTAGCGGTCGGGCGTGTCCAGCACCAGCACCTCGGCACCCGGCCGCCCGGCGGCCAGTTCCAGCATCAACCCGCACCGCAGGTCGGCGGGCACGTACTCGTAACGCGTGGTCAGGTACTCGTCCGCACCTCGCTCGACCAGCCAGTCCGCGACGGCCTTGCGCCCGCTGCGGTGCCCGTTGATGGCCAGTTCCTCGCCGACCACGCCCGCCAGCGTCAGCGACGCCTCGGGCTCGTTCACGCCGGGGGAGTCCACCAGCACGACGTGGCGGCGCAACACGGAGGCGTCCGGCGAGATCGACCCGGTGGTGGGCCGCATCCGCCCGGACAGCACCAGCCCGAACGCGGTGTGCCCGGTGCCCGGCGCGCCCGCCACCAGCACCGCCTCACCCGGTGGCACGCGCAGTCCGGTCGGCTTCAGCAGCGGACCGTGCGGCCCGGCAACGCCGACGCGCTGGGCGTGGATCTCCACGTGGAACCCTCCTTTGAACTGACCGGTCAGTTCAAATAGTGGCGCAGGCGAGGGCCGCTCGCAACTCGGACACGTGTGACCTACGCCGACAGCATGAGGGTGCTCAGCGCAGCGCGCCGGCCGGGCGCACTTCCCAGACCGTCCACAGCGGGCGGTACCCCTGCCGGGGCCAGAACACCGAGGACAGCGGGTTCGGCGGGTTGTAGTAGAGGTAGGTGCCGACCGTGCCCAGCCGGTGCAGCTCCCGGTGCGCGTGGGCCATCAGCCGCCGCCCGATCCCGGTGCCCCGGGCACCCGGCAGCACCGACACGCAGTTGACGTACCCCCACCGCCCCGGCGGCAGCCGCGTGGAGGTCCAGTTCCCCGGCTCGGACACCACCACGGCGCACTCCGCCAGCCCGACCGCGATCCCGTCCCGTTCGGCCAGCCACGCCGGGCCGCCCGCGGCCAACCGCTCGGCCAGCGTCCGCCGCTTCAGCTCCGGCGCCTCCGGCCGGTCGACGGTCGAGCCGACGAGCGCCGAGTACCGCAGTTCGGCCAGCGCCAGGGTGAGCACGGTGTCCAGGTCGGCCGGGGTGGCCCGGCGGACCACCAGCGACCCGTCCGGTGGCGGGGGTGCCGCCCGGCGCACCGCGATCACCGACAGCGGCACCAGGCCGTGGTCGAGCAGCACCCGCGCGGCCTCCGCGTCCCGGCTCGGCCAGGTCAGCACGCACGCCGAGTCGTGGTCCGCCGCGCCCACCCGGTCCATCCGGTGCCGCCACGCCCGCAGCAGCGCGTCCATCGCCGCCGCCCCGCCCGACCCCAGCAGCGGGGTCAGCTCCCACACCTCGGTGGCCGACCACAGTCGCGCGGCCGAGCGCCGGTCGTGCACCTGCCTGGTCAGCACGCCCGCGACCCGGGTCCCGTCCGGCAGCGCCGCGGTGACGACGTCCCCGTCCGGCGGGGCGGTCACGGCGGGCAGCAACGGGTCGATGCACGCGAAGCGCGCACCCTGCGCCTCCACCAGCCCCCGACTGACGGTCATGCCCCGCAGGTTACGGCTTGCGCGTCCGCAGAATCGCGGTCCCGGGGAACAGCCTCCCGCGCAGGGGTGACCACTGGCCCCACGTCCGGGTGTGCCCGGCGGGCCACTCGGGCTCCACCACGTCGACCAGCTCCAGCCCCGCCGCGACCAGTGCGCGCACGTAGTCGCCCATGGTCCGGTGGTGCTCCACGTACGTGGCCCGACCGGTGTCGTCGACCTCCACGTACGGGGTGCGGTCGAAGTACGACTGCGTCACGGTGAGTCCACCGGGCCCGGGGTCGTCCGGGAAGATCCACCTCATCGGGTGAGTCACCGAGAACACCCACGGCGCGCCGGGCCGCAGCACCCGCGCCACCTCGGCGAACACCTCACCCACGTCCGCCACGAACGGCACCGCCCCGAACGCCGAGCACGCCGCGTCGAAGCTCTCCGCCGCGAACGGCAACTGGTCCGCGCTGGCCTGCACCAACGGCACCTCGACCCCGGTCGAGGCGTTCGCCGCCACCGCGTGCCGCAGCATCCCGGCCGAGATGTCGAACGCCACCACGTCCGCGCCCGACGCCTTCAGCCACCGCGCGCACGGGGCCGACCCGCAGCCCACCTCCAGCACCCGCCGACCGGCCACGTCACCCAGGTATCCGACCTCGGCCTCGCGCACCCCCTCGGGGCACCACACGAAGTCCGCCGCGCCCAGGAAGTCGCCGTGTTCGGCGTGGTAGTCGTCGGCGTCGGCGTCCCACCAGATCCGGTTCGCGGTCCGGGACTCGGCGGCGTCCGCGCCGCGCTTGGCGATACCGGTCGTGCCCAGCGCGAGTTCCGCACTGGCGTGCTGGTCGGACACACTGCTCCTTCGAGGGGTACCGGTTTGCCCGGTGGTCGCCGATCCGCGTACGATACCGCCCGCGTAGTGGGTTCGCGCTGCCCATGATCGGTGTGCAGTCACGGGATCGGTCGTCGGGGGAAGCCTTGCCTCCCGCGCAGCGTTGCACCCAAGGCCAGACAACCCCAATCCGTACCGGAGCCACCTACCTAATGTCCACCGACACCACCACTGTCCCGGCTGCCACCGCGCCGAAGCAGCAGATCGCTATCAACGATATCGGGACGGAGGAGGACTTCCTCGCCGCCATCGACAAGACCATCAAGTACTTCAACGATGGCGATATCGTCGAGGGCACCATCGTCAAGGTCGACCGGGACGAGGTCCTGCTCGACATCGGCTACAAGACCGAGGG
The DNA here is from genome assembly GCF_003634995.1 of Saccharothrix variisporea. Classification (GTDB taxonomy): domain Bacteria; phylum Actinomycetota; class Actinomycetes; order Mycobacteriales; family Pseudonocardiaceae; genus Actinosynnema; species Actinosynnema variisporeum. Next base: position 7,268,367 of record NZ_RBXR01000001.1, read on the forward strand.
TGTCATCCCCTCGCGCGAGTTGTCGATCAAGCACGACGTCGACCCCAACGAGGTTGTGAAGGTCGGTGACGAGGTCGAGGCCCTCGTCCTCCAGAAGGAGGACAAGGAAGGCCGCCTGATCCTGTCGAAGAAGCGCGCCCAGTACGAGCGCGCCTGGGGCACCATCGAGGCCCTCAAGGAGAAGGACGAGCCGGTCCGCGGCACGGTCATCGAGGTCGTCAAGGGTGGTCTCATCCTGGACATCGGCCTCCGGGGCTTCCTCCCCGCCTCGCTCGTGGAGATGCGGCGCGTCCGCGACCTCCAGCCCTACGTGGGCCGCGAGCTCGAGGCCAAGATCATCGAGCTGGACAAGAACCGCAACAACGTGGTCCTGTCCCGCCGCGCCTGGCTGGAGCAGACCCAGTCCGAGGTCCGCAGCGAGTTCCTCAACCAGCTGCAGAAGGGCCAGGTCCGCAAGGGCGTCGTGTCCTCCATCGTCAACTTCGGTGCCTTCGTGGACCTGGGTGGCGTGGACGGCCTGGTGCACGTCTCGGAGCTGTCCTGGAAGCACATCGACCACCCGTCCGAGGTCGTCGAGGTCGGCCAGGAGGTCACGGTCGAGGTCCTGGACGTCGACATGGAGCGCGAGCGCGTGTCGCTGTCGCTCAAGGCGACGCAGGAAGACCCGTGGCGCCAGTTCGCCCGCACCCACGCGATCGGCCAGATCGTGCCGGGCAAGGTCACCAAGCTGGTTCCGTTCGGTGCGTTCGTCCGCGTGGACGAGGGCATCGAGGGCCTGGTCCACATCTCCGAGCTGGCCGAGCGCCACGTGGAGATCCCGGAGCAGGTCGTCCAGGTCGGCGACGACGTCATGGTCAAGGTCATCGACATCGACCTCGACCGCCGGCGGATCTCGCTGTCGCTCAAGCAGGCCAACGAGGGCTTCACGGTCGACTCCGAGTTCGACCCGACCCAGTACGGCATGGCCGCCGAGTACGACGACCAGGGCAACTACATCTACCCCGAGGGCTTCGACCCGGAGACCCAGGAGTGGCAGGAAGGCTTCGACAAGCAGCGCGAGGAGTGGGAGCGGCAGTACGCCGAGGCCCACCTGCGCTACGAGGCCCACATGAAGCAGGTCGCCAAGGCCGCCGCGGCCGAGGAAGAGGCGGCCGGCGAGACCAACTACTCGTCGGGCGGCGACGCCCCGGCGTCCACCGGTGGCGGCGCTCCGGCGCAGGCCGGTGGCACGCTGGCCAGCGACGAGCAGCTGGCCGCGCTCCGCGAGAAGCTGTCGGGCGGTGCCTGACCAGCCCATCGGGCGGTTGACATGACCGTCTGAACGCAACGCCGCAACGGCCCCGCATCGGTTACGGTGCGGGGCCGTTGTCGTGCGCTAAGTTGTGATCCCTATGGGTGCGCGAACGAGGCAGACGGCGGTGTTGGCCCTGGTGGTCGCGGCCCTGGCCGCCTGCACGCAGGAGAAACCACCGCCCGCTCCGCCGCCGCAGATCCCCACCATCGTGGCGCCGACCAGCGCGACCAAGGTCCGGCCCATGGTGGACCGGCCGATGCCGGAGGACTGCGAGCTGATCGTCCCGGTGGACCGGGTCAACGAGATCCTGGGCCGCAAGATGGAGGGCGAGCTCAAGCAGATCATCGGCATCCCGCAGGAGTCCATCGCGCGCACCGCGAAGATCGACTGCTACCACGACGTGCCCAAGGGCAAGGACATCGGCGACTCGCCGCTGATCATCGGCCTGTCCACGTACTCGGACGACGCGTCGGCCAAGGAGCGGGTCACCGAGAGCGTGGACGCCGAGAAGAAGGACGGCGGGCAGGCGACCGAGGTCGACGTGACCAAGCACAAGGCGCAGTACGTCACCACCAAGACCGAACGGCTGCTCGTGGGCTCTTTGGGCAAGACGACGTACGTGGTGCGGGCCAAGGCCGGCTACCTGCCCGACGACAAGGTGAAGGACATCCTCACGGCGTTGGCGGTGCAGTCCATGACACCCATCGAGGACGCCTGAAGTCGATCGCGCCCTTAATGCGTTCCCGGCAGACTGTGCGCCATGTTGCGCGTGGGCCTCTCGGGGGGCATCGGTTCGGGTAAGTCGACGGTGGCGGGCAGGCTCGCGGAGCACGGCGCGGTGGTGATCGACTCCGACCGGCTGGCCCGCGAGGTGGTCGAGCCGGGTTCGGAGGCGTTGCGGGACATCGAGGCGGCCTTCGGGTCCTCGGTGCTGAACGCGGACGGGTCGCTGAACCGGGCGGCCCTCGCCGAGCGTGTGTTCGGCTCCGGCGACGACCGCGACCGGCAGACCCTCAACGCCATCACGCACCCGCGCATCGCGGCGCGGACCGCCGAGCTGATCGCCGCCGCGCCCGAGGACGCGATCATCGTCCACGACGTCCCGCTGCTGGTGGAGAACGGCCTGGCGCCCGCCTACCACCTGGTCGTCATCGTCGACGCCGACGTGGAGCAGCGGGTGAAACGGCTGGTCGGACGGGGTCTGGACGAGCAGGACGCGCGCAACCGGATGGCCAAGCAGGCGACCGAGGAGCAGCGCCGGGCCGTGGCGGACGTGTGGCTGGACAACAGCGGCACGCCGGACCTGGTGCTCGCCGAGGTGGACGCCCTGTGGGCGGACCGGCTGGTGCCCTACGAGGCCAACGTGCGGCTGCGCCGGTACGCCGGCGGCCCGCCGAAGGTCGTGCCCTACGACGAGACGTGGCCGCTGCAGGCCGAGCGCATCGCGAAGCGGATCTCGCTCGCGGCGGGCGGGCGGCACGTCGAGCACATCGGCTCGACCTCGATCCCCGGTCTGGCCGCCAAGGACGTGCTGGACTTCCAGCTCGGCGTGACGTCGATGGAGGAGGCCGAGTCGCTCGCCGACGCGCTGGCGGAGGCAGGCTTCCCGTCCCTGGGTTACGGCGAGGACGCCGTGCGGTTCGGCGACCCCGCGCTGTGGGGCAAGCGCCTGCACGCCGGTTGCGACCCTAAGCGGCGGGTCAACCTGCACGTCCGGGTGCAGGACGGGCCGGCGTGGACCTGGGCGATCCGGTTCCGCGACTGGCTGCGGGTCGACGCGGCGGCTCGGGAAGAGTACGAGGCGCTGAAGCTCGAGCTGTCCGCCCGGTTCACGGGCGACACGGACGGGTTCGCCTACGGGGACGCCAAGGAGCCCTTCATGGAGGCGGCGGTGGAGCGGATGAACGCCTTCTACAGCTCTTACAAGGACGGCCAGACGTCGTAGATGCCGCGGTGGGTCAGCCAGGCGCCCAGGTCGTGGCGGTGCAGGCTGATCTGCTCCAGCGTGCGGTGGACCGTGCGCAGGGCCTGGTCGGCGTCCTCGGGGCCGAGGACCCGGCCGGCGACGGCCGCCGCGAACTCCTCCGACCGCACGATGCGGGCCGTGGTGCCGCCGGGGACGGCCAGGCCCAGCAGGAGGTCCGTGGTGCGCCAGGAGCGGCCGTCGCGCTGCACCCGGACGGCGGTGAGGACGCTGGGCCCGCTGCGGGCGTGCCGCGACCGGGGCCGCTGGTGGGTCAGTCGGAGACCGAGGTCGGGCATCAACCAGGTGACCTCGGAGTCGGAGAACGGGTCGTCCGGGGTGGGGCACTCCAGGCGCAGTCCCCAGCTCTCGACCCGGCACGTCGTCAAGTGCCGCGACATGCCCGAGGAGTAGCTCCGAACAGCGCTGACGGTGTCGACAACGTCGACCAGCTGAGGTGTGATGACCGCTCCCACGCGACCCGAGGGTAGCCGTAAGTGCGCGATCGGTAACACAGCGGGTCGATTCGTTACATCACGGTCTGTGTAGGGGGAGGTCACTATCAGGTGACGCGACCCGGATGGTGGTTGACCAGCGGGTCTTACCGTCTGTATTACCGCCGACGCCAGGTGGTGATCGTTCCCTGGGCAGCCAGCCAGCGGACGGCGTCGTGCCCATGGGCCGCGATGCCCGCCACGGCGTTGTAAGTGGTCTCCAGCGCCCACTGCGCGCGTTCGGGCTGCACAAGGCCGCGTTGGAGCGCCAACAGCAGCTCATCGGTGTCCAACACGCGCACGCTGTGCCCGGTACGCACTACGAGGTCCAGGTAGAGGTCCACGGTCTTCCACACCGACCCGCTCGAGCTGATCTCCACCACGTCCAGGTAGAGGTCGTAGTCGCACTCGTGGCCGGGGTGCCAGGACTGGCGGGTCACGCGCAGGCCGTGCGCGGGCAGCAGCCAGGACTCGAAGTGCGACAGGCGGGGGTGGCCGGGGACCGGCCGGAACATGTAGAGACCCGCTTCGGTCAGGCGGTACTCGTCGACGCCGCGCAGGACGCCCTTCGGGTCCGTGTTGCTCTTGGCGTCGAGGTCGAAGTACTCGATCTTGGGCGGGTGGATGTGCATGTGCGTGGTCCCTGCGGCGGCGCTCAGCGTCACGTGCGCACCCTATGCACGCACACCCGCCGAACACCTCGTTTAGTCACCCGAAAGAAGGATGATCGCTTACTCTTCCGGCCATGTTCGGAATCATCCGCCCGTGCCGCAACCGCCTGGGCGCGGACCTGCGTGAATCCTGGCTGGCGCACCTGTGCGGGCTGTGTCTCGCGCTGCGCGACGACCACGGGCACATGGCGCGGGTGGTGACGAACTACGACGGTCTGGTCATCTCGGCTCTTGTAGAGGCGCAAATGGGCCGTTCAAGGCGCACCGCCGGGCCATGTGCGTTGCGCGGGATGCAGTCCGCCGATGTCGCCGTGGGCGCCGGTGCGCGCCTGGCGGCGGCGGTGTCCTTGGTGCTGGCTTCGGCGAAGGTCGGCGACCACGTGGACGACCGGGACGGCGTGTTCTCGACCGCGCCGGCGCGGGGCGTGGGGCGGCAGGTGGCGCGGCGCTGGGCGGCGCTGGCGGCGGCCACCGGGTCGGACCTGGGTTTCGACACGTCGGTGCTGGTCGCGGCCGTGTCGCGGCAGTCGGAGGTGGAGGCGGCGGCCGGGCTGGGCAGCTCGGTGCTGCTGGTGACCGAGCCGACCGAGACCGCCGCCGGCGAGGCCGTGGCGCAGACCGCCGTGCTGGCGGGTCGTCCCGGGAACGCCGAGCCGCTGCGCGAGGTGGGCCGGTTGTTCGGGCGGCTGGCGCACCTGTTGGACGCCGTGGAGGACCTGGAGGAGGACCGGGCGTCGGGGGCGTACAACCCGCTGGACGCGACCGGGACGTCCCTGGAGGAGGCCCGGCGGCTGTGCGAGGACGCGGCGCTGGGCATCAAGCTGGCGCTGAAGGAGGTCCGGTTCACCGACGACCGCCTGGTGCACGCGCTGCTGGTGCACGAGGTGAAGGAGTCGATCCGCCGCGCGTTCGGCGACCCCCACACCCACGCCCACGCCTGTGCCACCCACTCCCACGACCTCGTCTCACCCGACATGTCCAGCCTCGGCCCGGATGCCCACACCCCGCCGACCCCGCCCGGCTGGAACCCCGGCCCCGGCATGTACCCGCCCGCTCAACCCGTCCAGCCCGGTCAACCGCCCCACGGCCTGCCGCCTGGAGCCGTGCCGCCGCCCGGCGCGGTGCCCCCGCCCGGTGCCCCCGGCTCCGGGGGCACGCCGCCCCCGCCCAAGAAGGGCAAGCGCAAGCGCTCCGCCGAGCCGCCGCCCGGCAGCGGCCTGTGGTGCTGGCCGAAGCTGGTCCACCCGCCGCGCGAACGCGGCCTCCTCCTGGGCTGCCTGGCCGCGCTCTACCAGTGCGGCACCTGCCAGCAGTGCTGCCGCGACCCGTACCCGGGCTCGTGGAGCGGCAAGCGGCGCGAGGCCTGGTGCAACAGCTGCGACTGCAACTGCGGGAACTGCGACTGCAACTGCGACTGCTGCGGGTGCGACTGCAACTGCTAACAGGCCTGCCACCAGGTCCGATCGAAAATTGTCGTACCCGGGGCGTACCGTCGTGTCCGTGGCATTCCCAACCGAGATCCCGGTCAAGGCGCACTCGTCGCACCGCCCCGTCGGGGACATCCCCCGCTCCGACGGCCAGTTCCGCGTGGTCAGCGAGTACCAGCCGGCGGGCGACCAGCCGGCGGCCATCGCCGAGCTGGAACGCCGGATCAGGGCGGGCGAGAAGGACGTCGTGCTGCTGGGCGCCACCGGCACGGGCAAGTCCGCCACCACGGCGTGGCTGGTCGAGAAGCTGCAGCGGCCCACGCTGGTGATGGCGCCGAACAAGACGCTGGCCGCGCAGCTGGCCAACGAGCTGAAGGAGTTCTTCCCGCACAACGCGGTGGAGTACTTCGTCAGCTACTACGACTACTACCAGCCCGAGGCGTACATCCCGCAGACCGACACCTACATCGAGAAGGACTCCTCGATCAACGAGGACGTGGAGCGGCTGCGCCACTCGGCCACCATGAGCCTGCTGACCAGGCGGGACGTGATCGTGGTCGCGTCCGTGTCGTGCATCTACGGCCTGGGCACACCGCAGTCCTACCTCGACCGGTCGATCCACCTGGAGGTCGGCGGGGAGGTCGAGCGCGACCTGCTGCTGCGGGCCCTGGTCGACATCCAGTACGCGCGCAACGACATCGCGTTCAACCGGGGCACCTTCCGCGTCCGGGGCGACACGGTCGAGGTCATCCCGGCGTACGAGGAGCTGGCGGTCCGCATCGAGTTCTTCGGCGACGAGATCGACAAGCTGTACTACCTGCACCCGCTCACCGGCGACGTGATCCGCGAGGTCGACGAGCTGCGCATCTTCCCGGCCACGCACTACGTGGCGGGCCCGGAGCGCATGGAGAAGGCCATCCAGGGCATCGAGGCCGAGCTGGCCGACCAGCTGGCGAAGCTGGAGCGCCAGGGCAAGCTCCTGGAGGCCCAGCGCCTGCGGATGCGCACCACGTACGACATCGAGATGATGCGCCAGGTCGGGTTCTGCTCGGGCATCGAGAACTACTCGCGCCACATCGACGACCGGGGTCCCGGCACCGCGCCCGCCACCCTGATCGACTACTTCCCGGACGACTTCCTGCTGGTCATCGACGAGTCCCACGTGACCGTGCCCCAGATCGGCGGCATGTACGAGGGCGACGCGTCCCGCAAGCGCAACCTGGTCGAGCACGGCTTCCGCCTGCCCAGCGCCCTGGACAACCGCCCGCTCACGTGGGAGGAGTTCGCCGACCGCATCGGGCAGACGGTGTACCTGTCGGCCACCCCCGGCCCGTACGAGATGGGCCAGGCGGGCGGCGAGTTCGTCGAACAGGTCATCCGCCCGACGGGCCTGGTCGACCCGGAGGTCGTGGTCAAGCCCACCGAGGGCCAGATCGACGACCTGGTCCACGAGATCCGCGTCCGCGCCGAACGCGACGAGCGGGTCCTCGTCACCACCCTCACCAAGAAGATGGCCGAGGACCTCACGGACTACCTGCTCGAACTCGGCATCCGGGTCCGCTACCTGCACTCCGAGGTCGACACCCTGCGCCGCGTCGAACTCCTGCGCCAACTCCGCCTCGGCGAGTACGACGTCCTGATCGGCATCAACCTCCTCCGCGAGGGCCTGGACCTCCCGGAGGTCTCCCTGGTCGCGATCCTCGACGCCGACAAGGAAGGCTTCCTCCGCTCGGGCACGAGCCTCATCCAGACCATCGGCCGCGCGGCCCGCAACGTGTCCGGCGAGGTCCACATGTACGCGGACCGCATCACGGACTCGATGCAACACGCGATCGACGAGACCAACCGCCGGCGCGCGAAGCAGATCGCCTACAACGAGGCCCACGGCCTGGACCCCCAGCCGCTGCGCAAGAAGATCACCGACATCCTCGAACAGGTCTACGCCGAGGCGGAAGACGCCATCGCCCCCGGCGGCTCGGGCCGCAACACCTCCCGCGGCAAGAAGCCCACCGGCGACCCGGGCGCAAGCGGCCGAAGCTCGGGCGTCCTGGCCGACCGCGACACCAGCACCATGGCGAGGTCCGAGCTGGCCGACTTGGTCCAGCAACTGACCGACCAGATGATGAACGCGGCCCGAGAACTCCAGTTCGAACTGGCGGCCCGCCTGCGCGACGAGATCCAAGACCTGAAGAAGGAACTCCGAGGCATGGACGCGGCAGGCGTGAAGTAACCCCACTCCCACCCGGCCCCGCCGCTCACCCAGCGGCGGGGCCGTCCTCCTGCCGCCACAACAACCTCCGCACCGCCGCCCAAGCAGTCACGGACAACGAGTCCCCGAAACGCTCGTACAGCAATAGCGCTTGTCTGCGCATGTCCTCGACACCACCGAGGACGTCAAGCCACCACTCCGGCGACTCACCGACCAGCAAGATGTACTGCTCGGCAGCAACCCGGAAGTCGTCGGCCGGGGCCACGTCGAGGCACCACTCGGTAATGCCCACCAACGACCCGAGGGGGTGGCCGCGCGGCCGGGCGAAGTCCCGTTCCTCCAGCGCGGCCCCGGCTCGCAAGACGGCGAGTGTGCCCGCGCCACCGAACGACGAGGCCAGCCGTTCCCCGGAACCCCGGTCCTGGAGCCGGTTGAGGGCTGCCCACACCCACGCCAGGTTGCCGGTCGCGATCGACAGCTCGACCAGTCGCACGAGCGTCGCGAGCGGGCGGCGCGCGATGATCCACGGGTTCGCTTGGTCACCCAGGAGTTCGGTGACCAGGCTGCCCTCCGTGAGTGCGGACGCGACGAGTTCATAGCCGACATCGGCCGGAAGACCCGCGGGATCGACTGCAGCCAGCTCGGCGGCGACACGGGCGATCTGTTGCCGGAACCCGTCCAAGCCCTCCACCAGCCAGCGGGATGCCTCGCTCTTCCCGCGATGGGCAGCGATGGCATCGGCCGCGATGAGGGGGCGCTCGTAGATCAACTTCCCGAGTTCTCTCGGATCGTTGCCGTGGACCGTCGCACGGGGCATCGCCCACAGCGTGGTGGCCAGATGGGCGTTGACCTGCGTGAAGACGCCCTCTGTGGCTCTGGCGCGAGCCAACCCGTCCAAGAGCATGTGACTGGTGGTCTGTTTGAAGGTGAGAAGATGGGACGCGGGCGTGCTGTGCGAGTAGTAGTCGTGCAGCGCGGTTCGGCCTTCGATCTCGTGCTGCAGCACAGTGCCTGCGATGGCCGGCAGCGCTGCCAGGTCTTGCAGCGGCGGTGGGTCGAGGGGGTCCGCGTCTTGGAGCGCCCAACCCGCCAGAGCGGCCAACTCGTCGTCACCGAGCGAGCGGGCCAGGTCGTACTTCGCCGTCAGGCCGTCCAACCAAGCCAACTGTGCCAGGGATTGCTTCGCGTCGAGGACCACGCCGTCGCGGGTGATCTCCGCGGTGAGGACCGCGGTGACGCCGGTCAACTCGTCGCGGCCCAAACCGGCCCGCCAGAGGTCGATCATGGTGGTCCACGGGGCGCCCAGCCGGACCGCGTTCACCGGGAACGGCCCAGCCGTCAGGCAGCGGAACATGACCAGGTTGAGGGTGTACGTGGCCATCGTGGTCAACGGCGACGTGTGCGGGTACGGGCTGGATCGGGTCAGGAGCATGTCGGGGACCGGGCCGTCCGAGACGACCGTCCCCAACTGGGCGTAGAGGATGCGTTCCAGGTCCTGCCGGTAGTCCTCCAGCGACCTGCCTGCCTCCTGCAAGCGGTGGGGGCACCACTCGCGGACCATCTCCAGCACCACCGGCCGGTTGTAGAGCGGGGTGGCCATGAGGGTTGCGTACCAACGGTCCGGTAGGGACTGGAGGTGCTTGTGGAGGACCCCGCCGAGGCTCGGGGTGGCGGCCATGCCGCGGACGGCCTCGGTCTCCGCCAGCACCGTCTCCACCAGCCAGTGCGCGGCCAGGAACTCGCCGAAGGTGTTGTGCAGGAACTCGAACGCCGACCGCCCGCCGTTGACGGCCGTCCGCAGCTTCGACCGGGACTCGTGCACGAAGAAGAAGCTGCCCAGCAGCAGTTCGGCCTGGCCCAGTTCGGCACCGGGTGTGCCGGCGGCGGGACGGTCGAGGTCGAAGTAGGCGATGTCCCCGTCGAGGTCCGGCTTGGCGATGTGCAGTGAACGGCGGTTGAGCATGCCCACGGCGGCCACGGACAGGCGGTGCAGGTCGGCGTCGACCAACTGCCGGCGGTCCTCGACCGACAGGGCGCGGAAGCGTTTGCCCTCTTCGCCCTTGAGGCGTTCGCGGGTGATGAACCTGGTCAGCAGGCCGTGGTAGAGGACGGTTCGATCGAGAGTTCCCTGCTGTGCCAAGCGGTTTCGGTCCGAGTCGTACAGGGCCAGCATGAGCAGGAGCAGGGGTTGCCCGGCCAGGGTGCGGATGTTGTCGTCTTCGGGCAGGCGGAACGGCGCGGTGTCGTGGGCGGTGAAGTACTGGTCGTTCGTGTGGTTCCAGATGTTGATCCACCGCGCTTGGCGGTCGGCGTCGAACTCCTCCAGGCGCACCACGGTGGAGCCGGCGGGGATCTCGGCCTTGTCGATCAGCGTCACCCGGCTGGTCACGATCACCCGGACCGTGCGGCCCTGCACGCGTTCGCGCTTCTGGAACGCCGCCACCGCCATCAGGTACGTGCTGAACACCTTCCCGCTGGCCTGCAGCAACTCGTCGTACCCGTCGAGGATCACCAGCGGCAGGCGGTCGCCGCAGCGGACGGACAGTTCCGCCCAGTTGGCCTCGCGGCCGGTGTCGGCGCGGATCTGCTCCTCGATCTGGGTCTGGATGTCCGAGTCCGGGTTGATGTCCCGCAGCTCCACGCGCACGGGGTGGTACTCGCCGCCGGCCAACCGCCCGGCGAGCACCTCGGTGAGCAGCGACTTGCCCGACCCCGGCTGGCCGAGCACGACCAGCGGCGCCTCCAGGCTGTACGGGCTGGACAGGTGCGCCAGCACGTACCGGCCGATGTCGTGCCGCACGCCCAGCCCCGACCACAGCCCCTCGTTCTCCAGGGGGCCGACGTCCCGGGTGTACCGGAGGGACCGGAACGCTTGCGGGACGAAGATGTCGGCCTTCGCCGGGTACCGGAGGTCGACGCCGTCGCCGGCGTGGGTGTCGTCGATGATCGGCTGGTCGAGCGCCTCCCGGTACGCGTGCCCGAGCCCGGCCAGTGTCTCGTCCAGGTTGTCGTCGGGCGGCAGGGCGCGGGTGAGGGCGTCGCCGAGGCCCGCCAGGCCGATGTCCACGCCGGCGGGTCGGGTGGAGAGCAGTTCGAGCACGGCCTTGACGTCCGTCGCCACCTGGTCGAGGTTGCGCCGGGTGATCGCATGTTCCTGCAGGTTCGCCCACACGTAGAACTCGTTGAACTCGACGCACAGCGCCTGGTACTGCGTCCGGTACAGCTTCTTCGCCACGTCCGGCAGTTCACGGATCGCCGCGAGGACGTGGTCGCGCTCGGTCTCGTCGGCTTCGTCCCACACGGCGAGTTGGCGGACCAGGACTTCGAACGCGGCGGTCATCCGGGCGTAGAGCGGGTCCAGTTGGCTCGCCGCGGTCTCGACCAGGTCGTTGGGGTGGGGCAGGGCGATCTGGTAGCGGGCCAGTGCCGAGACCTCGTCCGCGCCGCCGGGGCTGCCCGGTCCGTCCACCCCGCCGCCCGGTCCGTCCACCCTGCCTGCCGGGCCGCCGAGTCCGCGCACCGCCCGGTTGGTCAGCGCCAGGCGGTCCGCGTCGGTCAGGCCCAGCCGCTCGCGCAGGCCGGGCAGCATGCGGTGCACGGCCTCGAAGAACGCCGTGTAGCAGGTCAGGCAGTAGGCGGTGAGGAGCAGGTCGTGCCGGGTGAGCTTGTCGTCGGCAGGGCGCTTGGCCAGCGTGCGGACGACCTGCTTCCCGGCTTTGAGCAGCTCGTTCTTCGCGCCCAGCAGCGGGAGCAGGGACGGCGCGCCGACAGCCGCAGGCGCGAGCACCAGGAGGGCGCCGCTGAGGGTGTCGAGGTTGTCCAGCAGCTTGCTGTCGGTGGACGCCGACTTCAGCATCCGGCACAGGCCGTCGAAGGTGAGTTCGTTGCGCGCGGTCTTGCTCCTGGGCGTCCCCACGGTGGGGGATCGACGCCCGGGGAAGTCCCGTTACGGCGTTTTCATCCGCTATGAATGGGCCTTCTCCAGGTTTGCGGCCATCTTCGCCAGTGTCGCCACGGTCGCGGTGTACTCCTCGACGGTCAGGTCGCCCATGAGCGCCGTGCGGACGGTGTCCACGCGGGTTTGGGTGGCTGCGAAGGCTGCCTCGCCCGCCGGGGTGAGGGTGCCCTCGGCCACCCAGCCCCGGTTGACCAGGTCCGGCACAAGGGGGTCGTCGGGGAGGGTGCCGTTGCGGGCTTCGTTGAGGAGTTGCCAGTGGCGGCGGGTGAGGTCGGTGTCGGACAGGGCGCGGTCGAAGGACTGGTTGATCAGGGTGTCGAGGTGCTTGAGGTAGTAGCCGATGGGTTTCATGTCTGCCTCCAAGTAGATGTAAGATGACATGTAGTTGTTTCTGAGTATGCATCTGGAGGCCGGGGTGAACAAGGGCCGGGTGGACAAGAGCCTGCTCGCCGTCGAGCGCGCGATGGTGGAGATCCGGCGGCGGCAGCGGCGGCGGGCGCTGGCCCGGGGCGCGGTTGGGCCGCACGTCGACGTGCTGGACGTGGTCGAGGCGGCGGAGGAGAGCGGCGAGCGGGTGACGGTGTCGGCCGTCGCGCAGGCGTTGGGCGTGGACCAGCCCCGGGCGAGCAAGCTCGTGGCGGCGGCCGTCGAGGAGGGGTGGGTGCGGCGCGAGGCCGACCAGGCGGACGGGCGCAGGGCGTACCTGGTGCGGACGGCGAGCGGGCGCGAGTTGTCCGAGGTGATCCACGAGCGCCGGCAGGAGGCGTTCGACCGGGCCATGGACGGGTGGACGGACGCCGAGCGCGAGGTCTTCGCGTCGCTGCTGGGGCGTTTTGTCGGTGGCTTGCCCTAGCGTGTGCTCGTGACGGTTGACGACGTGATCGCGTACTGCCTGGCCAAGCCCGGCGCCGAGGAGAGCTACCCCTGGGGCGACGAGGAACTGGTGTGCAAGGTCGGCGGCAAGGCGTTCGCGTTCATCGGGCTGCCCGGCGAGTCCGTGGGCGTCAAGTGCGGCGTGAACGCCGAGGAAGCGGCCGAGTGGCGCGACCGCTTCCCCGACGACATCACGATCAGCCCGTACATCGGCCGCTACGGCTGGAACCGGCTCCAGCTCGGCGGCGCGGTCCCGGAGGACGACGTGCGCGAACTCCTCGACCGGTCGTACGACGCGGTCGTGGCGAAGCTGCCGCGCGGCAAGCGGCCCGGGGTGCTGCCCGGCTAACCATTTCCCGCCAGTCGCCACCCGCCCGCTGTCCGACGGCCCGCTGTCCGACGGCCCGCTGTCCGACGGCCCGCCCGCTGCCCGGCCGCCCGCCCGCTGCCCGGCTGCTGCCAGGCCGCCCCGCAGCCCGCCCGCTCTCAGCCCGCCCGGCTGGCTGGCTCCCGTTGCCGCGGCCGCCGCCAGCCGCCCGCTGCCCGGCCGCCTGCGGCCCGCCGCCCGGCCGGCTGGCGTTGCCCGCCAGCCGCCCGCCGCCCGGCCCGCTGCCCGGTGCCTGGCCGCTGCCCGGCTAGCCGGTGCCCTCCTCGGGCTCGATCACGCCGAACAGGTTGCCCTCGGTGTCGCGGTAGTACGCGAGCAGGCCGACGCCTGGCATGTGGTTCTTGGGCAGCGCGACGGTCCCGCCCGCTCCCTCGATCAACGCGATGATGGCGTCGATGTCGTCCACCCCGGTCGTCATCACGTATCCGCTGATCGGGCCGTCCGGCTCGGGGTCGGGACCCTGGCGGGGCAGCAGGCCGCCGTTCACGCCGGGGCCCTCCTCGCCGGTCGTGACGAGCCAGTACTGCTCCTGGCCCCAGCGTTCGAACTTCCAGCCGAACACCGTCTCGTAGAAGGAGATCGCCCGCGCCGGATCCGCCGCGAAGATCTCGAAGTGCACAGGTCGAGGCATGCGCCGCAGGCTACGCCCGACCCGCGCCGACCGCCGGGGGAACGAGCACCACCCGTCGCCGCACCCCGTCGCGCACCACCCACGGCCGCTCCTCGTCGTGCACCCGGGCCACGTCCGCCAGTGGCACGGCTTCCGGCTCGGCCAGTCGCACCGCCCCGGCGTCCACCAACTCCACCAACGACGCCAGCCGCACCCCGTCCGCCCGGATCCACACGTTCGCCACCCGGATCCCCCGCAACGCGACCGGCGTGGCCGACCCGAGCACCGCGACGAACGCCCCACCGCCGCGCACCGCGTCCAACGCCTCGACCCCCAACGCGGCGGCGTCCACCACCCCGTCCACCCCGCCGGGCACCACCTCCCGCACCGCGGCCCCGACATCGGCCCCGCGCGGCACCACCCACGAGGCCCCGTAGGACCGCACCAACTCCTCATCGGAGCCGGACGCGAACGCCACCACCCGCAACCCCCGCGCCACCGCGAGCTGCACGGCGAACCCGCCCACCGACCCGCCCGCGCCGGTCACCAGCACCGACGCCCCCACCGGCAGGTCCAGCAGGTCCAACGCCTGCCACGCCGTCAACCCGCCCAGCGGCAACGTGCTCGCCGCCTCCAACGACACCGACCGAGGCGCACGAGCCACCGCCGACGCGTCCAACACGACGAACTCCGCCTGCGTCCCCAAGGTGGGCAACCGGTCCCGCAGCCCCACCACGGCGTCGCCGACCGAGAACGACACATCCGCCCCGACCGCGTCCACCACGCCGGCCACGTCCCACCCGAGCCCGACCACCCGAGCCGGCACCAACCCGGCCGCGTGCAACGCCCCCGACCGGGTCGCGAAGTCCACGGGGTTGACCGCCGCCGCACCCACCCGGACCCGCACCTGCCCCACCCCGGGCACCGGCACCGGCACGTCCGCCACTTCCACCGGCCCACCAGAGGACCGCACGATCACCGAAAGCATGACGACGAACCTACGGAGAGCTACTCTCCACCGGGAAGTACGTACCCGGAAGTGCGTAAGGGAGCCCATGGTCACCCGAACGGCGAGCGAACGCCGCGAAGAACGCCGCCAGGCCTACGACGCCTACCTGAAGGAGTGCCCGGCCCGACAGCTGCTCGACCGCATCAGCGACAAGTGGGTCAGCCTGGTGCTGGTCGCCCTCTCGGACGGCCCCCGCCGCTACAGCGAGCTGAACCACACCATCGCCGGCGTCAGCCAGAAGATGCTCACCCAGACCCTGCGCTCACTGGAACGGGACGGCCTGGTCACCCGGAGCATCACGGCGGACGTCCCGGTCCGGGTGGACTACGAGCTCACGCCCCTGGGCCACAAGCTCATGCCGGTCATGGCCGCGATCAAGAGCTGGGCGGAGGAGAACATCGAGGACGTGCTGGCGAGCCGGGAGCGCTACGACCGCTCCCGGCCCGACAACGACTAGGAAGTGACGTCCTTGCGAGCGAACTTGCGAGCGGCCAACAGCGTGAAGAACGCCCCGTAAGCCAACGCCGAGAACGTCCCGCGGGCCATCTGCGACCAGTCCACATCGGACGACAGCAGGTCCGCCCAAGCCAACGCGTAGTGCGTGGGCAGGTAGTCCCGCAGGTCCTCCAACGCCGTGATCTGGTCCAGGATCTGCGACAGGATCGACACCAGCACCGCCCCGCCGACCGCGCCCAGCGGCGCGTCCGTCGACACCGACAGGTACAGGGCCAACCCCGCCACCCAGAACAGGTGGATGGAGATGTAGCAGACCGCCAGCGCCACCCCGTACACGCCGGACCCGAACGACGCCGCCTCACCGGTCGGTGACACCGCCTCGCCCGCGCCGTACCAGGCGACACCCACACCCAGTGCCACCAACGGCAGCAGCACCAGCGCGAACACCGACAGCAGCCCGGACGCCAACGCCTTCTGCCGCAACAACCTGTGCCGGGGGATCGGCGCGGCCAGCAGGTACTTCAGGCTCGACCACGACGCCTCCGACGCGATCGTGTCGCCGAAGAACAACGCCACGATCATCGGCAGCAGGAAGCTCCCGGACACGAACAGCGTGAGGATCACGAAGTTCACGCCGGACGCCGTGGCCAGGTCCACGAACCCGCCCGAGCGCCGGTTGGGCGACGACTGGCCCAGCTCGAACGCCACCACCAGGATGAACGGCAGCAGCACCAGGAAACCCAGCACCAACTGCGTCCGCCGCCGGCGCAACTGCCGCACCAGCTCGACCCGCACCGGCAGCGTCCGCCCTGCCCGGTAGCCGACCTTCGACCCGTCCGGCGCGACGGACGCCTGCTCCTGCTCCGCCGCGTCCGTCAGGTCGGAGATCGCCGAGGGATCGGTGTGCACCCCGTTGTCGCTCATTCGCCCACCAACTCCAGGAACGCGTCCTCCAACCGGCGGCGCGGACCGGCCTGGTCGACCGCCACCCCCGCCGCCACCAACGCCTGCAACGCCTCCGCGCGCGGAGTCCCGTTCAGGCTCGCGTGGACCTGCTCGCCGTCCACCGAGACCGACTTCACGCCCGACAGCCCGCGCAGCACGTCGGCCGCCTCGTCGGGCCGGTCGACCCGGAAGCTGGCCTCGCCGCCGCCCGTCGCGATCTCCTCGACCGGACCGGCCGCGACCAGGGTGCCCTTGTGCATGACCACGACGTGGCTGCACGTCTGCTCGACCTCGGCGAGCAGGTGGGAGGACACCAGCACCGTGCGCCCGGCGGCGGCGTAGCGCCGCAGGACCTCGCGCATCTGGTGGATCTGGGGCGGGTCGAGCCCGTTGGTCGGCTCGTCCAGCACGAGCAGGTCCGGCAGGCCGAGCATGGCCTGGGCGATGGCGAGCCGCTGCCGCATGCCCTGGCTGTACGTCCGGACCTTGCGGTGCACCGCGCCGCCCAGGCCCGCGATCTCCAGCGCCTCGTCGAAGTGGGCCTGCTCCACCGGTCGACCGGTGGCCGCCCAGTACAGCCGCAGGTTCGCGATGCCGGACAGGTGCGGCAAGAAGCCCGACCCCTCCACGAACGACCCGATCCGCGACAGCACGGGCGCACCCGCGTGCACCCGGTGCCCGAACACCCTGATCTCACCCTCCGAGGGCGTGATCAGGCCCATCAGCATCCGCAGCGTGGTCGTCTTGCCCGCGCCGTTGGGCCCGAGCAGACCGAGCACCTGGCCGTGCTCCACCCGGAACGACAGGTCCCGCACCGCGGTCAACCCGCCCGGGTAGGACTTGGTCAGGCCGGAGATGACCAGCGGCACCGACGTCAGCTCCGGGTCGACGTCCGCGGTCAGCCGGCGGCGGAACCACGCCACCACGGCCACGACCAGGCACAGCAGCAGCACGATCGCGATGCCCCACAGCGCGCCGGTCGGCACCTCGCTGGTCGCGTTCGCGCCCGGCACCACCGGCACCGCCAGGTCCGGCGACGCCAGCGAGATCCGGTAGGCCGCGGGGGCGGTGGCGTTGGCGTAGGCCTGGTCGGTCGTGGACACCACGAGCTGGAGCCGGTGGTCGCTCTCCACCGGCCGCACCGCGCCGGGCAGCGTCACGGTCACCTCGACCGGCGACCCGTCCGCGGGCAGCTTCACCCGGAAGGGCGCCACCGCCGA
Source organism: Saccharothrix variisporea (assembly GCF_003634995.1). Taxonomy (GTDB): domain Bacteria; phylum Actinomycetota; class Actinomycetes; order Mycobacteriales; family Pseudonocardiaceae; genus Actinosynnema; species Actinosynnema variisporeum. The sequence goes on from NZ_RBXR01000001.1 coordinate 7,285,884, forward strand.
CCCCGGCAGGGTCCGCACCCCGCTCGCGTCGGAGTCGTAGAGCTTGGCGAACAGCACCGCGCCCTCGGGCGGCACCGGAACACCCGGCACGGCCGCCACCTTCAACCGCACCGTGGACGCCCCGGTCAGCAGCACCTGCGAGGTGAACGGCTCGCTGGCGAACACCGCCGCCTGGCCGGGCAGGTCCAGCGACAGCCGCGACGACAGCGACGACGACCGCGACAGCGCCGACCCCAGTCCGGGCAGGCTCGACACGGCCGCCGGGTTGCCGCCCGCCGGGTTGACCACCGTCTGGTCCCGCCCGGACAGCGCGATGCCCTTGCGCTCGACCGCGCCGCCGCCGGTCAGCCCCGGGTAGCTCGGCGCGATGACGTTGCGCAGCGACGGCGCACCGCTGCTGCGGAACGCGCCCACGACCGTGTACTCGAAGCCGGTGCCGGGGTCGGTGCCCTTGCCGTCGAGGTGGAAGGCCATCCAGTCGGCGATCTGCCCGCGCAGCTCGGGGCCGGGCGACCCGCCGTCGTGGCCGCCGGAGTACCAGACGACCTTCACCTTGGCGCCGTTCGCGGCGATCTGGCGGGCGTTGGCGTCGGCCTGGTCCAGGCCGAACAGGGTGTCCTGCTCGCCCTGCACCAGCAGGGTCGGCTGGGTGATCTTGTCGGTCACCGAGGCGGGGGAGGCGCGGCGCAGGATCTCCAGCGTCTTCTCGCTCGCCCGGCCGGTCGTGGCGACCTCGGTGTAGGCGGCGCAGACGTCTGCGGCGAACCGGCCGCACGCCCCGTTCACCGGTCCGGCCGGTCGGCCCTGCTGCTGCGGCGCGGTGACCGCTGCCGCTGCCGCGTCGGCCGCCTGACCTGCGCCGTTGTCGTTCTGACCCGGCTCGGCGGCCTCTTGGCCGGGGCTGGCGAGGTCGCCGCCGGACAGGCCGGCGGAGAAGAAGATGCCCGCCCACGAGCGCTTGAACACGCCGTCGTCGGCGAACGCGCCCACCGCCGGCGTCCCGGCGTCCACCCGGTCGGGGCGCGCGGAGTTGGGCAGCAGCGCCTGGGCCAGGTCGTTGTACGTGATGACCGGCGCGATGGTGTCCACCCGCGGGTCCACGCCCGCCAGGGACAGCGCCAGCGCGCCGCCGTAGGACCCGCCGGTCACGCCCACGCGCGGGTCGCCCGCCGCGTCGGTGCGCACCTCCTCGCGGGTGGCGAGCCAGTCGAGCAGCTTCTGCGCGTCGCGGACCTCGTGGTCCAGCGAGTTCAGCTCGATCTGGCCGGTGCTGCGGCCGAAGCCGCGCGCGGAGTAGGTCAGGACGACGAACCCGTCCTGGGCCAGCTCCCGGGCCTGGGCGGCCACGCCGTCCTTGCTGCCGCCGAAGCCGTGCGGGAGCAGGATCGCCGGCGCGGGGGTGCGTTCGGGCAGGTAGAGGGTGGTGTCGAGCTGGACCGTCCGGTCGCTGCCGGGGCTTTCCGGCACGTCGATCACCGCGTCGCGGGTGCTCACCGGCGGCGGGTCGTCGCCCGACCGCGCCCAGACCACGCCGGCGCCCACCAGGGCGACCAGCACGACCAGCGCGGGGAGCGACCACCTGCCGCGGAGGCGGGAGGTTGGGGCCACGAACCTGAGGTTAGGCCGACCGCGTCACACCGGCGTGTGATGCTGAGAAAGCGTGATCTTCGAGGTTGCGCTTTCTCAGCGAAAGCTCACCTGGCCGGGTGGGTCTGATCACCTCGGCTGGCGCGAACCCGCAGTAATGCGTGAGACTGGGCGGGAGTGTGGAGGGGAGTACTCCCTCGCGGCGGTGTCGTCAGCACGGAGCCCAGCGTCGGGTTCCCGGTGCCGCCGGTCGACCGGTCACCCGGTCGGCGGAGGAGACCTCCGGTCATTGGCGTGCGCGCGATGTACCGGAGGTGTGTCGATGGGTGTCCCTGCGTGGTTGTGGTTCGCGACGATCGCGGGCTTGTTGGCCTTGCTCGCGATCGACCTGTTCATCGTCGACCGCAAGCCGCACGAGGTCACCATCGGTGAAGCCGGTCGGTGGGTGACCTTCTACGTCGCCGTCGCGATCGCCTTCGGCCTGGGCATCTGGTACTTCGCGGGTGGCACCTATTCAGGTGAATTCTTCGCCGGGTACATCACGGAGTACTCGCTCAGCGTCGACAACCTCTTCATCTTCCTGATCATCATGAGCACCTTCAAGGTGCCCGCGATCCACCAGCACAAGGTGCTGCTCGTGGGCATCGTGATGGCGCTGGTGATGCGCGGCATCTTCATCGCCGTCGGCGCGGCCGTGATCGCCCAGTTCAGCTGGGTCTTCTACCTGTTCGGCGCGTTCCTGATCTACACCGGCTACAAGCTGGCGCGGACGGACCACGACGAGGAGGAAGAGGAGTTCAAGGAGAACGCGGCGCTGCGCCTGGTCCGCAAGGTCTTCCCGGTGGCCGACCGGTACCACGACGCCAAGTCGTTCGTCCGGATCGACGGCAAGCGGTTCGTGACCCCGATGTTCATCGTGATGGTCGCGATCGGCACCACCGACCTGCTGTTCGCGCTGGACTCGATCCCGGCGATCTTCGGGCTGACCAAGGAGCCGTTCCTGGTCTTCACCGCCAACGCGTTCGCCCTGATGGGGCTGCGGCAGCTGTACTTCCTGCTCGGCGGGCTGCTCAACAAGCTGGTCTACCTGTCGATCGGCCTGTCGGTGATCCTCGGGTTCATCGGCGTGAAGCTGATCCTGGAGGCGCTGCACTCCAACTCGCTGCCCTTCCTCAACGGCGGCGAGCCGCTGCCGGTGCCGGTCATCGGCATCGAGCTGTCGCTGTCGGTCATCGTGGGCGTCCTGGCCATCACCACGGTCGCCTCGCTGATCAAGGTCAAGCGCGACCCGGAGGCGGCCAAGCAGGTCGCCAAGTAGCTCCGAGCTCCCACCGCGCGCCACGGTCCCCTCCCGGGAACGTGGCGCGCGGTGCTTTTCCCGGGGTTTGCCCAGCGCCTCCGAGGTGATCTCCCGATTAGTTGGAATTTTCCGAAATACATCGAAGAATCAGTTACTTCGTGACGATCACGCTCCCTAGGGTGTCCGGGTGAAGTTCGGAGTTCTCGGGCCGCTCACGGTGCGCACGTCCGACGGGGTGCCGGTGCCCATTCGCGGCAAGCGCCTGCGAACCCTCCTCTCCGTCCTCCTGGTGCACGCCGGCCGGCCCGTGGCCGCGCACCAGCTCGTGGACGCGCTGTGGGAGGGCGAGCCGCCCAAGTCGTACCTGTCCAACCTGCACACCTACGTGTCCCGGCTGCGCGACCGGCTGCCCGACCTGCGCATCGACCACACCGACGGCCTCTACACCGCCCGCGTCCACCCCGACGACCTCGACCTGCTGGTCTTCCGCGGCCGGGTGGACGCCGCCCGGCTGGCCGTGCGGCGCGGCGAGCACGCGATGGCCGCCGACCTCTACCGGTCCGCGCTGGCGCTGTTCCGCGACCGGCCGCTGCTGGACCTGGACGCGCCCGCGCTGGAACCGGAGATCTCGCACCTGGAGTCCACCCGGCTGCTGCTGGTCGAGGACCGGTTCGAGGCGGAGCTGGCCGCCGGGCGGCACGTTGAGGTGGTCGCCGAGCTGGAGGCGCTGGTCGCCGAGCAGCCCACCCGGGAACGGCTGTGCCGCCAGCTCATGCTCGCGCTGTGCGCGGCGGGCCGGCAGGCCGACGCCCTGGCCGCCTACCGCACCACCCGGGACCGGCTGGTCGAGGCGGTCGGCGTGGAACCCGGCCCGGCGCTGCGCCGGCTGCACCGCGAGATCCTGCGCGGCGACGTGCCCGAACCCCCGCCGGTGGGCGGCGAGGCGAGCGTGTTCCCGATCTGCCAGCTCCCGCCGGACACCGCCGACTTCCGCGGTCGCCACGCCGAACAGCGGCGGCTGGTCGCGGAGCTGAGCGCCGCCGGGCCGGTGCCGGTGGTGGTGCTGACCGGTCAGGCCGGGGTCGGCAAGACCGCGCTGGCGGTCCGGGTCGCGCACCGCCTGCGCGCGCGGTTCCCGGACGGCCAGCTCTTCCTGGACCTCGGCGGCTCCGGCGCGACCCCGCGCGCGCCGGGTGACCTGGTCGCGGGGCTGCTGCGCGCGTTGCAGGCCGACGTGCCCGACGACGTGGCCGAACGGGTGGCGGCGCTGCGCGCGGTGCTGGCCGACCGGCGGGTCCTGGTCGTGCTGGACGACGCCGGGCACGCCGACCAGGTGCGGGCGTTGCTGCCCGGCACGACGGGATCGGCGGTGCTGGTCACGGCGCTGCGGCGGATGGACGACCTGGCCGGTTCCACGCCGGTGCCGGTCGGCCCGCTCGCGCCGGAGGACGCCCGCGAGCTGCTGGCGGCCGTGGCCGGCACCGAGCGGGTGGCGGCGGAGGTGGTGGCGGCCGACGAGGTGGCGCGGTGGTGCGGACACCTCCCGGCGGCGGTGCGGATCGCCGGGACCCGGCTGGCGCAGCGCCCCCACCTGGGCCTGCGGGCGTTCGCCGAGCGGCTGGCCGACGAGCGCGGTCGGCTCGACGAGCTGTGCGTGGGCGGGGTCGGGGTGCGGTCCGGCCTGGAGCGGGTCCACGGGCGGCTGTGCCCGCGGGCGCGGTGGGCGGCCGGGCGGATCGCCGACCTCGGGCCGCGGGAGGTGACCGAACGCGAGGTCACCGGCCTGTTCGGAGACGTCGTGGTGGAGGAGTTGATGGCCTTCGGGCTGCTGGAACCCCGTGGTGTGGACCGGGCCGGCGAGCCGCGGTACCGGCTGCCCGAGCTGTTCCGCGTGTTCGTGCTGGAACAGCGCGAGGGGTGAGGGCGCGCGGCCCCCACCCCTCGCGAGGAGGTCCGATCAGGTGCCGGTGCAGGCGGCGGTCGCGAACGGGCCGGTGGCGGTCTTCGTCGACACCACCGCGCCGTCCACGGTGATCTTGCAGGTCACCGTGCCGCCGTTCTCGCCGGCCGTGACGGTCAGCGTGCCGCCCTTGAAGACGCCCTTGTTCTCCACCTGCTTGCTCCACGGCAGGGTCGCCGCCGTCTCCGACTTCGGGTCCAGCACCTCGCCGTAGAGGATGTCCACGTCGGTGGCGTCGCCGGTCACCTCGTAGTCCACCTTGGCGACCCGCTCCACCTCCTCCTTCACCTCGTCGACGGCGGCGTTCCAGATGAACACCCAGGCGATGCACACGCCCAGGCCCAGCACGGACGCCACGACACCGGCGATGGACAGGCCCTTGTTGGTGGCCTTGCCCTTGCCCACCCGAGCGATGCCCACGGCGGAGAAGATCAGACCCAGGATGACCAGGGGCCACGCCACCACCCCGATGAACGGGATCGGCGACAACACCAGCCCCACCACACCGAGGACGAACCCGGCGGTGCCCAGGCCGTTCCTGGGCGGCACGGGCGCGGTCGGGGGCACGGGTGGGTAGGAGGTCTGCTGGGACATTTGTCCTTCACTTTCATTGCGGGGAACAACAATTCGCCCCGGCCGCGGAATTCGTGAGAACGGCTCGAAAGGCGTCGCAGAGCCTGCCAACGCCCACCACACGCGTGGCACACCCGCGATCCACAAAGCGCCAGGCCGGCGGACTGCGGCCGGTATCCGGGCCGAACCGGTGCGTGACGCCAACTGTGAGCGTCAATTTCTCCTGAGCCTTGCTAACGAACACTGGGGTAACGTCCGTGCTCGTGCGCCCCGATGACTTGCAGTCGCTGACCCTGCCCGGCTCGGTGTCGGTCCAGGGCGACCTCGTCCTGGTGAACGTCGCCACCCCGGACCTCACCGCGAACGCCTACCGGGGCGGGCTGTACCGCGTGCCCCTGGACGGCTCCGGCGCGCAGCGCTGGACCTGGGCCGAACGCGACCTCGCCCCGCGGATCTCGCCGGACGGCCGGTGGGTCGCCTTCCTGCGCGCGGAGAAGGGCGGCAAGCCGCAGCTCCACGTCATGTCCGCGACCGGCGGCGACGCCCGGCGGCTGACGGACCTGCCGCTGGGCGCGGGCGTGCCGGTGTGGTCGCCGGACTCCACCAAGCTCGCCTTCACCGCGCGCGTGCCCGAGGCCGGTCGCTACGGCGTGCCGATCGCGGAGGGCGAGGAGCCGTGGAAGCCGGAGTCCGAGGCGCCCCGGCACATCCAGCGGCTGGACTACCGCTTCGACGACATCGGTTTCGTCGGCGACCGCTGCCCGCGCCTGTTCACCGTGGACGCGGTGGACCCGGCGGCGAAGCCGGTCGAGCTGACCGACGGGTCCTTCGACGTGGCCGACCCGGCGTGGACCTCCGACGGCACCGCGCTGGTGTTCGTGTCCGACCGGGACCTGGGCGCGGTGGAGACCCTGCACCAGGACGTCTACCGCGTGCCGGCGACCGGTGGCGAGCCCGAGCTGTACGTGCGGTCGAAGGGCATCGTCGCGCACCCGGTCGCGTTCGGCGACGGGATCCTGTTCTACGGCAGCGAGTTCACCGGCGTGCACAGCGTGGCCCGCAACATGAGCCTGTGGCGGTACACCGACGGGACGCTGACCCGGGTGACCGAGCTGGAGAGCGTGGACTGCGAGCGGGCCGCCGGCGCGCCCGTGGTGACCGACGCCGGGGTGCTGGTCGCGGTGCGCAACCGGGGTGCCGTGGAGCTGCGCCGGGTCGCTGTCGACGGTGTCGAGCTGCCATTGGCCGAGCTCGAGGTGTTGGCGGGCGAGCGGGCCGAGGTCAAGTCGTTCGCGGCGGACGGTGACGTCGTCGTGGCGGTCGTGACGCGCAGCGACAACACCGGTGAGGTCGTGCGGGTCGGTGGCGGTGAGCTGACGTCGTTCGGTGCTTCCGTTCCGCTGCGGCCTTCGGTCGAGCTGACCGGGTCCGCGTCCGACGGCTACCCGGTGCACGGCTGGCTGGTGCTGCCCGAGGGCGAGGGGCCGCACCCGGTGCTGCTGGTCGTGCACGGCGGCCCGTTCATGTACCACGGGTGGGGGTTCTTCGACGAAGCCCAGGTGTACGCCGCCGCCGGGTACGCGGTCGTGCTGCCCAACCCGCGCGGGTCCGCCGGGTACGGGCAGGCGCACGGGCAGTCCGTGGTGGGCGGGTTCGGCACGGTGGACGTGGACGACGTGCTGTCCGTGCTGGACGTGGCGCTCGAGCGGCCGGACCTCGACGCGGACCGCGTGGGCGTGATGGGCGGGTCGTACGGCGGGTTCATGACGTCGTGGCTGGCGGCGCACCACGGCGAGCGGTTCCGGGCGGCGTGGAGCGAGCGCGCGGTCAACGCGTGGGACTCGTTCTCCGGGTCGTCGGACATCGGCTGGTTCTTCACCGAGGCTTACTGCGGGCCGAGCCTGGAGACCCAGCGGGCGATGTCGCCGTTGACCTATGCGGAGAAGGTGTCCATCCCGTTCATGGTGGTGCACTCGGAGCACGACTGGCGGTGCCCGCTGGAGCAGGCGCAGCGGCAGTTCGTGGCCCTGCGGCGCAACGGGGTGGAGGCGGAGATGCTGCTGTTCCCGGGCGAGGGCCACGAGCTGACCCGGTCGGGCCAGCCCCGCCACCGGAAGCAGCGCTTCGACCACGTGCTCGCGTGGTGGGGGCGGCACCTGTCCTGAGCTTGTGCACGCGGCGGCCTCACCCCGAGCGGGGAGGCCGCCGTCGCTGTGCGCAGTGCTGCCGCTACGGTGTGCGCCGGCACGATCCCGACTTGGGGGAAAGCCGGCGGAGGTGGTGGGACTTGCGGCACGCTCACCGGATGCAGTGGACAGTGCGGGCCGCCCGGCCCGACGACGCCCCGGAGATCGCCAGGATCAACGTGGACGCCTGGCAGCACTCCTACCGGGGCATCGTCGACGACCCGGTGCTGGACCGGATGCTCCCGGAGAGCAGGCTGCCCGCGCTCACCCGCGTGTTGCGGCTCCCCGAACCCAGCCGGGTCTTCGTGGCGGTCGACGGCGACGGCCGGATCGGGGCGTACTGCGCGGTCGACGCCGTGCGCGAGTCCACCGACGCCCACCCCGACCTGCACACCGGTGAACTGGTCGCGATCTACGCCGACCCGCGCTTCCACGGCACGGGTGCGGGGCACGAGGTGCACGAGGCGGGCGTGCGGCACCTCATGGACCAGGGGTTCCGGTACGCGGTGCTGTGGGTGTTCCAGGACAACGCCAAGACCCGCGAGTTCTACGAGGCCCACGGGTGGCGGCACGACGGGTTGGTCCACCGGTACGAGCTGGGCAAGCAGCACCTGCCCGAGGTCCGGTACGGCCGCTTCCTCCCCGCACCCCGTCGCGTGTCCCGCTAGACCGGCGACTCCCGGTCGTCCAGCCAAGCCGTCAGGGCGTCGGCGTGCGGGCCGCCCTTGCGCTGCGCGGCGGCACGGACCCACCGCGCGGCCCGCGGCTCCAGCGCCAGCGCCCGACCGAGCAGGTCGAACGCCTCGGCCTGGCCGCGCAGGGCCAGGCCGATACCCGCCGACCGCAGCGCGGACGGGTCCTCGGGAGCGCCCTCGGCCGCCGCTCGCAGGGACGCCACCACCTCCTCCTCCGGCACGCCCGGAGTGCCCGCCTTGATCAGGTGGCGGTGGGCTCGGGCGGTGGTCAGGAGGTGGGTCAGGTCGGCCACCGGGTCGCGGGAGTCGTCCACCCGGAGGTCGAGGAACGGGTCGTCCCAGTCGCCGGTGGACAGGGAACCCCGGGCGGGGCCGACGACCAGCAGTGCCGCCGCTTGGGGGCCGCGGATGTCGCCGCCCTCCGCCTCGGCTGCCGCCAGGGCCGCGACCAGGCGGGACGCCAGGCCGAACGGGGTGGGGTCGTTGCTACCAGCCGACTCGTAGGCGGTCAGCATGGCGGGCCAGACCGTGGGGGACGCCATCATGTTCCCCTGCACGGACACGCCGTCGCCCAGTGCGTGGCCGGCGGCGGGGATGCAGTCCGGGCCGGTGAACGCGGCCACCCCGCCCCGGGAGTCCACGACCGCGAACTGCGCCTCCGCGACGCCGGGTTGGGTGGCGAGGGCTGTCACGGCCTGCTCCGCGGTCATCCCCGCACCGAGCACGTCCAGCAGCGCGGTTCGCCACCAGAGCTGCGAACCGGCTTGGGCCGCCACCGCGCCCACGCCGGCCGACGCGGCGGGCACGCGGGTTCCGATCGCCAGGACTCCGCTCTGCACGGCGACGCCCAGGCACCCCGTCACGGGATCCCGGGCCACGATCGAGTACGTCATGGACTCGATCATGCCGATCAGCCCAAGAGCGTGTAGTTCAACTCCTCGCAGACCCGGGCCAGGGGGAGGTCCAGGCCGGGGTGTTCCAACGGGAGCAGGACGTCCGGCGCGGCGGGGAGGCCGGAGCCGCCGGGCGGGTCCCACAGGCACACCGCCGGGTCGCCCGAGTCCATCGACGACCGGTACCAGAGGCCGTCCAGTTCGGGGTACGCGGCGCGGATCGCCCGTGCCCACTGTTGGGTCATCGCCTTGGGGCCCGAGCTGATCTCCTGGGACGCGCCCACCCGCGTCGGCCACAGGCCCGCCAGGTCGAGCAGGCGCAGGGTGCGGCGGGGGCGCAGGACGACCAGGAACGGGCTGCGGGTGCGGCGGTCCACGACCGAAGTGGCCTGGAAGACCTCGGCGACGCTGGTGCGCACGGACAACCCGAAGTACAGGACGCCCTGGTCGTGGGCGTGGGTCGGGGAGCCGTCCGGGGCCGGTGGTTGGGTGTCGAAGCGGGCGTGGGGTAGGGGGCCGGTGTAGCGGAAGCTGTTCCAGCGCTGGGGGTGCAGGCCCTTGGCCGTGAAGATCCGGACCAGGCGGGTCGCGCGGTGGACCGCCACCACGTCCTCGGTGCGGCGCAGGTTGGCCTGGAGCACGGCAGGAGCGGGCGGCTGGGGGAGCCGTGACATGAAGATCCCGTCGAGAGGACGTCTGCGTTACGCGGGCGTGCCCAGTTGGGCGGCCTGCTCGGTGACGCGGCGCGGGTCGCCGCCCGCGAGCAGCCAGTCGCGCGGGGAGGTGGGGGCGCCCTCGACCAGGAGGTCCCCCTGCTCGGTGGTCATGAACCCGGCCACGACCAGCGCGGGCAGGTCGGTCGGGACGGCGGCCAGCACGGCCTCCAGGCCGGGCAGCACGCCGCCGCCCGCGAACTGCCACGCGGGCAGCCGCCACGAGCCGCGGTCCTTCCAGCCCACCAGCCGGCCCACGCCGAGCCGGTGCCGGATGCGGCTGGTGTCCACGCCGAGCTGCCGGGCCGCCTCGGCGACGGTCAGCGCCGAGTCCCGCAGCACCGCGTGCGCCACGACGGTGCGGGCGCGCGGTTGGTCGTCGCCCGCGTGGTGGGGGCTGAGGTCGAGTCCGACGTCGGTCAGCGCGTCCCGCTGGTCGGGCGTGAAGTAGCCCGCGGGGTCGGGGTGCGGCGGGGCGAGCCGCTTGGCCGCGTCGGCCACGAGCGACAGGAACTCGTCGGGCGTGACCTGCAGACCTGCCTTGGCCAGGACGGCCTCCAGCGCTGGACTCATGCGCACAGGGTATCCCGTGCGTGCGCTTTTGTGCGCAAGGATTCCCCGAATGTCCCAGGACCCCGACTGTGCGCGCACACTTCGACACTGTACGTAAACGCACGAGGTCGGGCATGGTGACCTCGGCCTCACCGGGGTGGTCGATACGATGCCGCCGGTTGACTCACTGCGGGGGTGTCAGGTGGCGGTACCGGTGCGCACGGACAAGCGTGCGCTGGGTCTGTGGTTGCTGGTGATGGCCGCGGCCCTCGCCGTCGTGCTCGTCCGCTCGGGCACCGGCCTGATCGACCTGCGCGTCTACCGGGTCGGCGGGCAGGCGTGGCTGGAGGGCGTGCGCCTGTACGCGGAGGGCTTCCCCAAGCCCCTGGACGGCCCGGCGCTGCCGTTCACCTACCCGCCGATCGCCGCGTTCCTGTTCAGCCTGCTGGCGCTGGTGCCGTGGCCGGCGGCGGTCGCGGTGTGGACGCTCGTCGGGTTGGGCCTGCTCACGGCGGTGTGCGTGGTGACCGCGCAGCACGTCCACGGGCGCGGCGAGAAGGCCGTCATGGTCGGGCTCGCGTTCGCCGCCGGGTCGCTGCTGCTCGAGCCGGTGCGCGAGACGCTGGACTTCGGGCAGATCAACCTGCTGCTCATGGGCCTGGTCGCGCTGGACTGCCTGCTGCCCAAGACCAGGTGGCCGCGCGGCCTGCTGATCGGCTTCGCGGCGGCGGTCAAGCTGACGCCCGCGGTGTTCGTGCTGTTCTTCCTGCCGCGCAAGCAGGTCAAGCCCGTGGTGACGGCCCTGCTGTCGTTCGTCGGGTTCGGGCTGGTCGGGTTCACCGTGGCGCCGACGGACACCAAACAGTACTGGTTCGAGGCGCTGCTGGACCCGGGCCGCGTGGGCGGGTTGGCGTACGTCGGCAACCAGTCGCTGCGCGGCTTCGTGCACCGGCTGGGCCTGACCGGGTTCGCGGAGACGGCCGCCTGGGGGCTGCTGAGCCTGGCCGTGGTGGTGCTGGTGTGGTTCGCGGTGCGGCGGGCGCAGGACGACGTGTCCGCGCTGCTCGCGGTGGCCGTGGGCGGGCTGCTGGTGTCGCCGGTGTCCTGGTCGCACCACTGGGTGTGGGTCGTGCCGGGACTGGTGCTGCTGGTCGCGGTGTCGCGGCTGTGGGCTGGCCTGGCGGCGGCGTTGTTCCTGGTTGCGCCGATGTGGTTCCTGCCGCACGAGAAGGACCTGGAGCTGACCTGGTCCTGGTGGCAGCACGTGGTCGGGAACGCCTACGTGTGGGTGGGGGTCGCGGTGCTGGTCCTGCTGGTGCGCCGCCCGGTCCCGCGCCGCGAGCCCGCCCTGCTCGACTAGCCCCGGCTCAGCCGCCCGTGATCAGCGCGACCGCGCGGTCGCGGGTGGCCTCGTCCACTTCGGTGAGCGCGAAGCCCCGGTCCACGATGTGCCGGATCAGGGCGGGCTCCGGGGGCAGGCCGTGCTTGCGCAGGTAGTGCGGCACCGCGCCGGCCCAGATCCAGGTGCCGTCGGTGCGGAAGTTCAGCGGCACGTCCTGCTCGCCCGGCGCGAACTCGTCCACGTCCAGGTTCCGCGCGGCCAGCACCACCGGGGCCGCCTCCAGGTACGCCAGCAGGGCGTCGCGCAGCTGCGGGTCCACGGTCTGCCGGTTCACCACGGGCCGACCGGCCTCGTCGCGGCCGTCGTAGACGTGGGCGGTGCGCAGCTCACCCGGCTCGACGGCCGGCACGCGCGGCGGGAGGCCGACGCGCTGCCGCAGCCAGTCCGGGATGCGCTCGTCGGACCGGGGGAACGTGCGCAGCTCGTCCTGGAAGCCGATGACCGGCGGGGCGTTGCGCCAGCGCGGCTCGTCCTCGGCGTCGAAGTCGACCGAGAACGTGCCCGGCTGCTCGATCTCGTACACCGCGGACAGCCACGTGCCGCGGTCCGGCTGGTACATCCCGGCCCGCAACTGGCCGAACAGCTGCACGACCTCCATCGGGGGGCGCACCGGCCGCCACTGGCCGTCCGGACCGGCGAACGCCAGGTCCACCTCGATGTGCCGGCCGGCCGCCCGGTACTCGGCCCGCACCCGCTGCCACCCCTGCGGGAGCGCGGGCAGCATGGCCCGGCCGATCAGCCGGACGAGCTGCTGCTGCTCCTGCTCGGACAGCGGTGTGGCTGGCTGGCTCATGCGTCGAACACCCCTTCGGCTCCCCCCGCACAGTGCGCGCTGATCTTAACGTTCGCGGTGCGCCGGCGTGGTCCGGTTGGGTGAGAGGTGCTCGGGCTCAGCCGGAGGTCTTGAAGCTGTCGCCGATGGACTGCTCCATCTCGCGGTACTGGTCCACGGTGTTCTTGACCTCGCGTCCGGAGGCCTCCATCGCCTCGACGGCCTCGCCCAGCGCGTCCAGGCCCCACTGCTCCACCGGGTCCAGCATCATGCGGAACGGCTGGCAGATGATGCCGTACGCGTCGGTGGGCATGCTCACGGTCCGGGCCGCGTCGATCGCGGTCTGGATGCGGGAGCTGAGGTCGGCCAGCTCCTTGTGGTGCGCGTCGAGCGTGTCCGAGACGATCTCGTAGCCGGTCATGGTCTCTCCCCCGGTCGGTGGCGGTCAGCGCAGGAACGACTGGCCGTCGAAGTCGTCGTCCTCGTCCTGGCGGGGCGGGCGGCGGTGGGGCTGCGGCGGTGGCGGCGCGGCGTGGCGTCCGGGCGAGGGCTCGTAGTCGTCCTCGATGCCGAACCGGATCTCCTGGGCGCGCTGCGGCGCGGCCGGCGGGTCGTCCGAGGGCGGGGCCGGGAAGTTCTTCTTGGCCTCGGTGAACAGCACGTTCGCCGTCTCGTCCTGGGTGCCGATGGTCTCGGCCATCGCCTGCTGGAGCAGCTCCGGGATGCGTGACTGGGCCTTCTGCAGGGTCCGCATGACCTCGCCGGCGACCTCGGCCATCCGCTTGGTGCCCGCGGCTTCGGCGATCTCCAGGTGCTGGAGGATGCCGTTGGACCCGATGGTGAGCCGGATCAGGCCGTCCTTGGACGTCTCGGAGATGGACAGGCCCTGCACGCGGCTGGCCATCTCCTGGTAGCGGTCGGCCTTCTCCTGGATGCTCGCCTGCCACTGCTGGAGCATCCGCTCCGAGCCGCCGATGTCCTCGGGCACTGCCACTTCCCCCTCTGGTCCTCTACTTCACGTCGACGCGCGGACGGGCGGTCCGGTTCCCCCTTCCGGGGGACCGGACCACCCGCGGCGAGCGCTTCTAGTTCACGCCGAGCAGGTCCACGACGAAGATCAACGTCTCACCCGGCTTGATCACGCCGCCCGCGCCGCGGTCGCCGTAGCCCAGGTGCGGCGGGATGACGAGCTTGCGCCGGCCACCGACCTTCATGCCGGCGACACCCTGGTCCCAGCCCTTGATGACCCGGCCGCCGCCGAGCGGGAAGGTGAACGCCTCGCCCCGGTCCCAGGAGGCGTCGAACTGCTCGCCGGTGGAGTGGGACACGCCGACGTAGTGCACGTGCACGAGCTGACCGGCCTGGGCCTCGGGCCCGTCACCCACGGTGATGTCCTCGACCACCAGGTCCGCGGGCGCCGGCCCGTCGTGCGGCTCGACCACGGGCTTGGTCATGACGTTCTCCTAGCGATTGGAATCGTTGCGCCCCGAGTCAATCACGACCCGCTTTCCCCGACCGCGCCACCCACACCCCCGCTGTATCGGTTCTCCCGCGTCCGCGGCGGAACCCGCGCAACGCCCCACCGCCCTTCCTCCGTCCTCCTGCCATGACGCGATGGAGCTGGGGTAGGCGGGCGGCGGTGTTCGGCGGTGCCGCCCTGGTGGTCGGGGTGAGTGCGGCGTCGGCTGTGCCGGCCGTCTTCGACGGGCGGACCGACCTGCCGGTGGAGAACGTGCCGGTCGAGCTGGTCGCGTACGACGGGTGCGGTGCCGCGCTCGACGGGCTGCGCACCGCCGCCGCGCCGCACGTCGGCGTGTACGGCCTGGGCAACAAGGGCTACCTGTTCGCCGAAGGGGACGTCCAGTCGGCCGACGCCCGCCAAGCCGCCCCGACCGCGGAGAAGGAGTACTCCACCACCAACGTCCACGAAGCCGGCGTGGACGAGCCCGACCTGGTCAAGACCGACGGCACCAGGGTCGTCACCGTCGTGGACGGCAAGCTGCGCGTGGTGGACGCGGCCTCCCGCAAGCTCACCGGCACTCTGGACCTCCCCGCCGGGTTCGCCTCCCAACTGCTCGTCCACGGCGACCGCGCCCTGGTCCTCGCCGGCTCCACGATGGTCCTGGAACGCGGCATCGTCGACCCGGGCTTCGCCCCCGAGCAGGGCTCCACGATCACCCTGGTCGACCTGAAGGAACCCAAGGTCATCGGCTCGCTCACCGTCGACGGCAGCTACCTCGACGCCCGCCAGATCGGGGACGTCGTCCGCGTGGTCGTGCACTCCGGACCCCGCCTGCCCTGGGTCTACCCGGACGGCACCCGCTCCGAGGCCGAAGCGCTCATCCGCAACCGCGAGATCGCCGCGACCGCCCCCATCGAGGCCTGGCTGCCGAAGTACGAGCTGACCGAGCAGGGCAAGAAGTCCACCGGCACCCTGGTCGCCTGCGAGCGGGTCAGCCACCCGGAGACCCACTCCGGCACCTCGATGCTGTCCGTGCTGACCTTCGACTTCCCCGGCGACCTCGGCACCGGCGACGCCGTCTCGATCCTCGCCGACGGTGACACGGTCTACGCCACGGACAAGTCCCTCTACGTCGCCGACGACCACCACCTGGTGCCCAACCAGAACCGCCCGAGCGGTGTCACGGCCGTCCACCAGTTCGACATCTCCCAGCCCGGACCGCCCAAGCACGTCGCCTCCGGCCAGGTCGCGGGCAGCCCGCTCAACCAGTACTCGCTGTCCGAGCACGACGGTCACCTGCGCATCGCCACCACCGCGTTCAACGCCGCCGGTATCCCGGAACAACCCCCCGCCTCGCAGAGCGCGGTGAGCGTCCTCAAGAAGGACGGCGCCACCCTCAAGGAAGTCGGCAAGATCGACGGGCTCGGTATCGGCGAACGCATCTACAGCGTCCGGTTCGTCGGACCGGTCGGGTACGTGGTGACCTTCCGCCAGACCGACCCGCTCTACACCCTCGACCTGTCCGACCCGACCAAGCCGCGCAAGGTCGGCGAGCTCAAGATCACCGGCTACTCCGCCTACCTGCACCCGGCGGGCGACGGCAAGCTCATCGGCGTCGGCCAGGAAGCGAACGAGCAGGGTCGGGTGCAGGGCACGCAGGTGTCGCTGTTCGACGTCTCGAACCCCGCCGACCCGAAGAAGGTCGCCGGGCACCACCTGCCGGGCGGCTACTCCGAGGTCGAGTTCGACCCGCACGCGTTCCTGTCCTGGAAGGACCTCGTGGTCGTCCCGGTCGTGACCTACCCGTCCCGCGAGAAGCCGGTCGCGGCGCCCAGCAGCGGTGTGCTCGTGCTCCGCTTGCAGGGCAGCACCTTCAGCGAACTGGGCACGGTCCGGCAGCAGTCCGCCGCGGACTACGACGGCGTGCGGCGGGCGTTCGTCGTGGGCGACGAGCTGTGGACGGCGTCGACCGCGGGTCTCCAGGTCACCAAGCTGGACGGGCTGTCCCAGCAGGCGTGGATCCCGTTCACCTGACCGGCTGGTCGAGGGTCCCGGTGAGCAGGCGGTGCGCGAGGACCGTGCCGCCTGCCATCGCGGCCGGGAAGACCACCAGCGCCGCCAACGGGACCAGGCACAGCAGGTAGGTCGGCACGGCGAACCCGAGCGTCACCGCGCGGCGGCTGCGCAGGACCCGCCGCCGCACGGTGAGCTTGAGCCCGCGCCGGGTGAACGGGATGCCGGTCAGCTCGATGCCCAGCAGGGTCGCGTTCACGCACACCGCGATCACCGGCACCACGGTCTGCCCCACGACGGGGATGAACCCGGCCGCGAACAACGGGATCGCGCACAGGACCGCCAACCCCACCAGGAAGATCGCGTCCCGGATGCCGACCGCCGCCGACCGCGCCCAGCTCACCTTCTGCGACTCGGGCACGCCACCCAGGTGCTCGTCCTCGATCGTCTCCGCGATGTGCTCGTAGAACGGCCCGCCGATGACCAGCGTGATCGCGGAGAACAGCAGCAGCCCCACGGCCAGGAACGCGCCGATGATCGACGCGCCCGCGACGAACCGGGTGGCCGCGCGCAGGGACTCGTTCCAGTCGTCGGCGAACGGGGTCGCCCAGGCGGCGATGTCGTCGATCCACACGCCCAGCGCGATCACGCTGCCGACCAGCAGCACCGTGGTGATCAGGGCCGGGATCGCGCCGATGAGCAGCAGCCGGGGCGAGCGGAACACCAGTCCGAAGCCCTTGGCCAGCAGTCCGACACCGGTGGAGAAGTCGCGCAGCACCCTGATCACCGGCGGAGCATAACCGCCGGCCCTACGCCACCGGGGCCTGCTTGCGCGACATCAGCCGGTCCACCCACAGCGCGCCCGCCGCCAACCCGAGGAACAGCACCGCGACGGCGGTGCAGTTGAGCAGCACCCGGCCGTACCCCAGTTCCGTCACGTCGACGAACGGGTACGGGTACCAGTCGATGATCGCGCCCCGGACCAGCGTGAACGCCAGCCACGCCAACGGGAACACCACCGACCACCCGATGACCCGCCCGGTGATCGCGCCGCGCGGGCCGAACGCCAGCCACCCGACCACGCACAGCACCGGGGACGTGGTGTGCAGGAGGAAGTCCGCGAACGCCGCCGCGCCGGTCAGTTCGTGCAGGCCTTTGAGGACGGTGTGGAAGACGAGCCCGGTCACCGCGATGGCCAGGACACCGTCCAGCCGGAGTGTCCGGAAGAGCGTGGACGGACGATCCGGTCGCACCGCCAGCAGGGCGCTGGTCACCAGCACCAGGACGTTGGACTGGATGGTGAAGTAGCAGAACAGGTTGAACAGGCGCGACCCCAGGCCGGGGAAGCGGCCGGTGCTGATCCCCGCCGTCACCACGATCTGCACCACGAGCCCGACCAGCACCACCAGCGCCGTGACCCCGAACCACCCACGTCGAACGTCCATGATCGCGGAGGTTACCCGCGGGTAAGCCGGTCCGCCCGGTCGAGCAGGTAGTCCCGTTCCGGCACGCTCGCCGTGGCCCGCGCCGCCGCCCGGTACAGCTCGACGGCCCGCGCGTGGTCGCCGGTCAGCTCCACCAGGTGCGCCCGCACGGCCGCGAGCCGGTGGTGCCGGGCCAGGCGGGGGTCGTCGTCCAGGTCGGCGAGCAGGGCGAGCCCGGCGTGCGGACCGTCGGCCATCGCCACCGCGACCGCCCGGTTGAGCCGCACCACCGGGCCGGGGGACAGGCGTTCCAGCAGCTCGTACAGGCCGACGATCTGGAGCCAGTCGGTGTCCTCGGCGGTCGGGGCCTCGTCGTGCAGCGCCGCGATCGCCGCCTGCACCTGGTAGGGGCCGACGACCCCGTCCCGCAGCGCCGACTCGACCAGCGCGACCCCTTCGGCGATGCGCCCGGCGTCCCACTTCGACCGGTCCTGCTCGCGCAGCGGCACCAGCCGACCGCCGTCGACCCGGGCGTCGCTGCGCGCGTCGACCAGCAGCATCAGCGCCAGCAGGCCGGTCGCCTCGGCGTTGTCCGGGACCATCCGGTGCAGCTGCCGGGCCAGCCGGATCGCCTCGCCGGTCAACGCCGCCCGGTGCACCTCGACGCCCGAACTGGCCGCGTAGCCCTCGTTGAAGATCAGGTAGAGGACCTCCAGCACGGTGTCCATGCGCTGCGCGAACTCCTCCGGCGGCGGCGGGGTGAACCGCAGCCCGCCGGTCGCGACCTGCCGCTTGGCCCGCGTGATGCGCTGCGCCATCGTGCGCTCGGGTACCAGGAACGCCCGCGCGATCTCCTCGGTGGTCAACCCGCCGACCGCCCGCAACGTCAACGCGACCCGCGCCGGCCGCGGCAGGGCGGGGTGGCAGCACAGGAACAGCAGCGTCAACTCGTCGGAGTGGTCCACCTCCACCGGCCGCGACCACTCCGCCGACTCGGCCTCCTTGGCGAACCGAGCCGCTTCCCGCCGCCGCCAGTCCAGGTACTTGCGCGACGCCACCCGGACCAGCCACCCACGGGGGTTGTCCGGCACCCCTTCACCCGGCCACTGCACCGCAGCGGCCAGCAACGCCTCCTGCACGGCGTCCTCCGCCGCACCGAAGTCGGCGCCGTAGCGCAGCACGGCCGTGAGGGCCTGCGGCGCCAACTCCCGCAACAGGCCCTCGACAAGCGCGCTCAAGACTCCAGGCCACCCATGTCCATGACCGCCCGCACCTCGACGGCGTTGAACCGGGCGTCCGGAATCCGCTTGGCCAACTCCACCGCCCGCTCCTCGGACTCCACGTCCACCAGGTAGTACCCGGCCAGGTACTCCTTGGACTCGGCGAACGGCCCGTCGGTCACCTCGGCCCGCCCGTCCCGCACCCGCACCGTGCGCGTGGTCTGCGGATCGGTCAGCGGCCCACCGGCCAGGTGCTCACCGGACTCCACCATCTCCTGCGTCAACGCCCGGTACTCGGACATCAGGCCGTCCTGTTCGGACTGCGAGAGCGTGGCCCAGTTGGCGGGGTTGGACTGGATCAGCAGCAGGTACTTCATCCTCGACTCCTCGACTTCGTGCGGTACCGACACCGAGAACGTCGAACACCACCCCCGCCGCGCGACACGGCTCAGCCGACTTTTTCGGCCAGGTCCCGAAGATCCTTCCGGAGGTTGTTGCGCACGAACCACCCCATCACGGGGTCGAGCAGCCGGTAACGCCCACCCCGAACCCGGATCGAGGCCAGCGTCCCCTCGGGCGCGGGGTCGAACCGGTAGGTCACGTGCATGGGGAACGGCCCGGCGACGGACCGCATGTCCAGCAGGGCGGGCGGCTCATGCGCCTCGACCCGCAACACGTAGTCGATCCGCCGCCCGAGGAAGTACGCGGTCCGGGTGACCTCGGCCCCCACCCCGAACCCACCGCCGGGCGCGGGCGAGGTGAGCTCGGCCCGCTTGATCCCCTGCGTCCACTCGTGGTCATGCCGCCAGTCCATGGCATACGCGGCAACCCGCTCAGGCTCCCGCGCGATGGTCCGCCGCGCCGTCACGTCCATAACCGCTCATCCTCCGCTCGACACCCGTTCCCCGCAGAGGACGTCGAACAGCCTCACCCCAGCGCGACACCCCCACGGGAGGAAACCGAGGCCCTCCCGTGGGGGTGTCGTGCGGCGAGCAGCGGACGTCGGTTACCGGCGACGGCGGAAGGAGAAGGCTCGGGCGCCTACGCCCACGCCTGCCAGGTGGAGCGCCACGCACAGCAGACCGGCCATCAGCAGGGTGCCGCCGTCGATGACGGAACCCAGTGAGGCGTTGGCCAGGTCGAGCAGGAGGGCGAGACCGAAGATGACCGCGGCGATGATCGCGAACACTGGAGCCTCCTTGGGGGAGTTGTCGCCCGTCGTCTACCCCGCGGAAACAGTCCCCAAGCAGGCATTCGGCCCAATTCCGGGTCAGAGGTCCGGTCCCGGGTCAGAGGTGCAGGCCCAGGTAGGTCAACGGCCCCCGGTCCGGCACGTCGATCTCGTGGAAGCCCAACCGGTCGTAGAACGCCCGAGCCGGGGTGTTCACGGTGAGCATCCCCAGGTGCACGGCCGGTACCCCCTTCTCCCTCAACGCGTCGAGCAGCGCCGCCATCAACCGCCGCCCGTGCCCCGACCGCTGGTGGTCGGGGAGCAGGTCGATGTGCAGGTGGGCCGGGTAGTCCGCCAGCGCCGGCACGATCATGCGTTCCGGGTGGTGCAGGAGCCACACCATCTCGTCGGTCGGGCTCACGGGCGGGTCCACCAGCGGGAAGCGGTCCGCCACCTTCGGCAGCCAGTCGTCCCGGAACCGTTCGACGAAAGCCGGGGTGTCGGCCGCGCCCAGGACGTAGCCCACCGCGCGCTCGCCGTCGTCGGCGACGAAGGCCAGGTCCGGCTCCAGCTCCGCGTACGGCCAGGCGAAGGTGCTCGGCATCAGCTCCAGGTCCGGGTACAGGTGGCTGGAGTCGCCACCGGCGTCGGCGGTGCGCACGCAGATGTCGCCCACGGCGTCCCGGTCGGACTCGCGGTAGGGACGGATCAGCACGCTTCCCCCCTCAGGCGGGGCGTGCCGACGCCGCCGGCCCTCGCCCACGCCACCAGCCCGGCCACGTCCACCCCGTGCGGAGGGTCGTCCCGGTACGGCTCGATGTTCCGGGCGCCGCGGTCCACCAGGGACTGTGCGCCCCGGGCGTTGCCGCGTGCCGCGTGGGTCAGACCGACCGCCAACTGGGCCAAGCCGCGCCAGAGCTCGCGTTCCGGCTCGGGCGCGGCCTTCCAGGCGTCCTCCAGGACCTCATGCGCGTGGAACGGCTTGCCGTCGTCCAGGAGCCGTTGCGCCTCGGCCAACGACTCCGACGGCGTCCGGGGGACACCCTCGGGCTGGCGCTCCACCCCGGGAGCGCCGTACGGGAGTGGACGGCCCAGGCCGTCGCGCGGGCGGGCGTTGCGGGCGCGGCCCGCGTCGTCGCGGTCGCGCGGACTGCCGGTCATGTCTTGATCGTGTCACGACCGGCCGTCCGCGCGCACCCGTCAGCCCTTCAGGCTGGTGGAGAACCGGATCATGTTGCCCGACGGGTCGCGGAACGCGCAGTCCCGCACGGCGTAGGGCTGGTCGATCGGTTCCTGGACCACCTCCGCGCCCGCCGCGCGGATCCGCTCGAACGTGGCGTCCACGTCGTCCACCTCGAAGATCACGCCGTCCATGGCGCCCTTGGCGAGCAGCTCCCGGACCGTCACGGCGTCCTCGGGCGAGCGGGCCATGATCGGGTCGGCCAGCGCGATCTGGACCTCCGGCTGGTCGGGCGGGGTCATGGTGAGCCACCGCCACTCGCCCATGTCAGCGTCGACGCACGGCTTGAGGCCGATGACGTCCCGGTAGAACGCGAGGGCGATGTCCTGGTCGTGCACCTGGATGAAAGTGTGCGAGAGCTTCATGGCGCAAACGCTAACGCCGCAGGTCAACGGCGTGCTTCTCGAAATCTGCTTGGACGGTCGGCGTGCTTGGCCCAGCAGCTGGGGATGGCGGCGGTGGCCGAGTGGTCGCGGGCCCGGTACGCGCTGGGGGACTCGCCGACCAGCTCGGTGAACCGCGTGCTGAACGACCCGAGCGAGGTGCAGCCGACCGCCATGCAGACGTCGGTGACGGACATGTCCCCGCGCCGCAGCAAGGCCTTGGCGCGCTCGATGCGCCGGGTCATCAGGTAGTTGTACGGCGTCTCCCCGTACGCGAGCTTGAACTGCCGGGCGAAGTGCGAAGTGGACATCAGCGCCGCACGGGCCATGGCGGGCACGTCCAGCGGTCGGGCGTACTCGCGGTCCATGAGGTCCTTGGCCCGGCGCAGGTGGGCGAGCTCCTCCGGGGTCACGCGAGCAGCATCCCACGCCCATACTGGCGGTTGTGTCCGAACCGGACTGGGTCCTGCACGTGGACCTCGACCAGTTCATCGCGGCGGTCGAGGTGGCGCGGCGGCCCGAGCTGAAGGGCAGGCCGGTGGTCGTCGGCGGCAACGGCGACCCGACCGAGCGCGCCGTCGTGGCGACCGCGTCCTACGAGGCGCGGGAGTTCGGCGTGCACTCGGGGATGCCGCTGAAGGTGGCCGTGCGCAAGTGCCCGGACGCGGTGTTCCTGCCCTCCGACCCGCCCGCGTACGAGGCGGTGTCGGCGCACGTCATGGACGTGCTGCGGGAGCTGCCCGTGGTGGTCGAGGTGATCGGGTGGGACGAGGCGTTCCTGGGCGCGCGCACCGACGACCCCGAGGCGTTGGCGGCGTCCGTGCGAGCGCGTGTCGAGGCGGAGACCGGGTTGTCGTGCTCGGTCGGGATCGGGGACAACAAGTTGCGCGCCAAGCTCGCCACCGGGTTCGCCAAACCGGCCGGCGTCTACCGGCTGACCAAGGACAACTGGGTCCCGGTCATGGCGTCGAAGCCGGTGACGGCGTTGTGGGGGATCGGGTCGCGGACCGCGAAGAAGCTCGCGGAGCTTGGCATCGGCACGGTCGAGGAGTTGGCGCGCACCGACCCGGCGGAACTGGCCGCGCGGTTCGGGCCGGCGATGGGGCCGTACTTCCACCGGCTGGCGCTGGGCGCGGGGGACACCGAGGTCACCGCCACGCCGTGGGTCGCGCGGTCGCGGAGCCGGGAGACGACGTTCCAGCACGACCTGACCTCGCGCGAGGAGGTCCGGGAGCAGGTGGCGGTGTTGGCGCGGCGGGTCGCGGAGGACGTGCGGGCGGAAGGGCGGCCGGTGGTGCGGGTGGTGGTGAAGGCCCGGTTCGCGCCCTTCTTCACCTACACGCGCGGGGTGACCCTGGCGGGGCCGACGCTGGACGCCGAACCCGTCGAGCGGGCCGCGCTCGAGGCGTGGGAGCGGTTCTCCGACGACCGGGCGGTCCGGCTGCTCGGGGTGCGGGTGGAGTTCGCTAGCCCCGACCCGGCGACGTGAGCCCGAGCGAGCGGACCAGGTCGTCCAGTTCGGCTTCGTAGAGCTTGCCCGGCTCGGTGGTCTGGGCGCGCAACCGGCCGTAGACCTCCAGCGTGACCAGGCCGTGCATGCGGCCCCACACGCGCAGGGACAGCGCGACGGCGGCCGGCGGCAGGTCGGGGTGGTGCGTGCGCAGGTCCTCGGTGACGTGCGGGTCGAAGTCCTCCCAGCGGTGGTCGCCGTGGGACTGGGTGGCGGCGGCGGTCGGCCAGGCGGCCACGACGAGCTCGGTCAGGGCGGCGCACGCGCGCTTCTCCGGCTCGAAGCCGTCCTCGGGCGGCTGGTAACCGGGCACGGGGTCGCCGTAGATGAGCCGGAAGCCCTCGGGGTTGGCCAGCGACCACGCGCGGAAGGCGTGCGCCCAGGCCAGCAGGCGCGCGGCGGGGCCGTCGGCGGCGTCCCGGGCGGCTTCGGCCTGGCGGACCAGGTCGCCGTAGACCTCGGCGATCAGCGTGGTGATCAGGTCGTCGCGGGTGGCGTAGTAGCCGTAGATCGCGTTGGCCGTCATGCCCATCTCGCGGGCGATGGCCCGCAGCGAGATCGCGTCCGGACCGCCCTCGGCCATGAGCTTGAGCGCGGTCGCGCGGATCTCGGCGGAGGTCTCGGCACGCAGCCGCGCCCGCCTGCTGGGCACCTGGACAGCCATGTTGACACTCTACAGCGTTGCTGTACTGTGCGGCATATCTGAACTATACGCCGTGCAGTAAAAATACGGAGTGCATCTTGACCACTGGGGTAGCCGCGCGCCCGAAAACGGGTCTGCGGATCTTCTTGTTGGCGTTCGCCCAGTTCATCGTGGCGATGGACTACAACATCGTGTTCGTCGCGCTGCCCGACATCGGGCGTGCGCTGGACTTCTCCGCGCAGTCCCTGCAATGGGTGCTCAGCGCTTACGCGGTCGGGCTCGGCGGGTTCCTGCTGTTCGGCGGGCGGGTCGTGGACCGGCTCGGCGCGCGGCGGGCGTTCGTGGCCGGGCTGGTGCTGTTCGGGCTCGCCTGCCTGGCCGGCGGGGTGGCGACCGACCAGGGGTTCCTGGTCGCCGCTCGGGCCGCGCAGGGGTTGGGCGGCGCGCTGCTGACGCCGGCGACGCTGGCGCTGATCGGGTCCGGGTTCGCCGAGGGGCCCGAGCGCAACCGGGCGCTGTCGGTGTGGGGCGCGGCGGGCAGCGGCGGGCTCGCGGTGGGCGCGCTGCTCGGCGGGGTGCTGACCGACGCGTGGGGCTGGGAGTGGGTGCTGCTGGTGATGGTGCCGTTCGCGCTGGGCGCGGCCGTGCTCGCGCCCTTCGTGCTGGCACCGGACGCCGTGGTGGCACGAGGTCGGCGTGGTTTCGACGTCCTCGGGACGTTGCTGGCCACCGCGGCATCCGTGTTGCTGGTGTTGGGTCTGGTCACCGGGCCGGAGAGCGGGTGGGCACGAGGTGGGCTGACCGTGCTCGCCGGGCTCGTGGTGCTCGGGGTGTTCCTGCTCGTCGAGCGGCGGACGCGGGAGCCGTTGGTGCCGACCCGGCTGCTGGGCAACCGGGCCCTGCTGACCGCGATCGGCGTGATCCTGGTGTTCCAGAGCTCGCTCGGCGGCGCGTACTACCTGACCACCACCTACCTCCAGGACACCCTCGGCTACCGGCCGCTGGCCGCCGGCCTGGTGTTCCTGCCGCTCACGCTGGTCTCCATGACGGCCTCGATCAAGCTCCTCGGCCCGGTGATCGCCCGGTGGGGCGTGCGGCGCGCGCTGGTCGTCGGCATGGTCGGCAACGGGCTCGGGATCGGGCTGCTGGCCGCCGGCATGGCCGTGCACGGCGGGTTCTGGTTGTTGCTGCCCGGCCTGGTGGTGTGGGGCGTCGGCGGCGGGATCACGTTCCCGGCCATGTTCATCACCGCCTCGGCCGGGGTGGACGCGGGCCAGGAGGGTGTCGCGTCGGCGGTGGCGACCACCGCGCAGCAGGTCGGCGGGGCGATGGGGCTCGCGGTGCTGGTCGCGATCGCGGGCACGGCGCTCGGCACGGCCGGCGCGGCACTGGTCGCGGGCCTGGCGACGGTCGTCGTCGGGCTGGGGCTGGCCGCTCGGCGCTGAGGTGCCCCAGTGCCCGGTCGGGCTCGGCGCTGACGGCGTCACCCCGCGCCCGGGTGGGCTCGGCGCCGGCGGTGTCACCCCGTCGGGGGCTTTCTGTCACCCCCGGCGGGGTAACCCGGCGTGTGTCCGCGCGCGCGAAGCGTGGTCGGCGCAGAGCATCGAGCCCATGCCCCGCACCCACCTGCTCGGAGTTCTCGGCGCGGTCGCGCTGGTCACGGCGGTCGCGCTGCACGGAACCAGCACCGCCGACCCGCTGCCCGGCGGGCTCGGGCCGTGCGTCGGCACGCAGTGCCCCGACACGTTCCCGCCCATCCACAACGGCGCGATCGCCGGGTACGACGAGGCGGTCAACGTCTTCGTGGGCGGCGACTTCCGGGTCCGGGCGAGCGCGGCCGAGGCAGAGGGGCGGATCGTCGTCGGCGGGAACTTCGACCAGGCCAAGGACCCCGGCTCGTCGCCCTCCTACAACGTCGGCATCGTCGGCGTCGGGTCCCGCGTGCCACCGCCGCCCGGCTCGGACTTCCTGGTCACCGGCGGCGGCGTGAGCGTCGCCGCGGGCCAGAAGCTGCTCGCCGAAGGCGGGAACATCCACCACGCCGGCGGCATCAGCGGCACCTTCACCGGCACCGACAAGCCCGACCCCGACGCCTTCCAGCCCTACGCGGGCCTGGCCGCGCAGCTCACCACGGCGAGCACCTGCTACGCCGCCGCGGCCACCACCGGCACGGCGGTCAACCAGAACTACCAAACCCTCTTCACCGGCGACGGCAAGTCCGCGCTCCAGGTGTTCACCGTCGACTTCGACCTGGTCAGCGCCTCGGGCGGGCAGCAGGGGATCGTGTTCGCCGGCATCCCGGCCGGCGCGACCGTGCTGGTCAACCTCGTCGGCGACGCCCGCAAGATCGCCACCTACACCGGCGAGATCGCCGACGGCGGGCAGCTCAACAGCCTGCGCGAACGGCTCCTGTGGAACTTCCCGGCCGCGACGACGGTCGAGCTGGCCGGCGGCGCGCAGTTCCAGGGCAGCGTGCTGGTCGGCAACCCGGCGAGCACGACGACGGTGACCATGCCGGGCGTCAACGGCCGCTTCTTCACCACCGGTTCGCTGACCCACGGCGGGTCCGGCGGCGGCACCGGCAACGAGTTCCACGCGTACCCGTTCACCGGCGACCTGCCCGGCTGCGGCACGGTCATTACCACGACCGAGCCCACTACGACCACGACCGAAGTCACGACCACCACGACCGACAGCACCACGACGACCGACAGCACGACCACTACCACCACGCCGACCACGACCACCACTGCACCGGCCACGACCACCACTGCGCCGACCACGACCACCACTGCACCGGCCACGACCACCACCGCGCCGGCCACGACCACCACCGCACCGCTCGCGGGTGGTGACGAACTGGCGGTCACCGGTCGTGGGTTGGCCGGCTTCTTCCTCGTCGGCGGGCTGCTGGTGCTCGTCGGCACGGCCCTGCTCGCCCTGGTGGCCCGCAGGCGTCGGAGCTAGGAACGCGAACGGCCCGCCCGCGCAGGGGCGGGCGGGCCGGTGCGGCGTTGATCAGACGCCGGCGATGGACTGGATCCAGGAGCGGTAGCGCGTGACGTTGGTGTACGCGGTCGTCGTCTGGCGGTCGCTGGTGGACGCCACACCGATCTGCAGTCCGTTGTAGACCATCGGGCCGCCGGAGTCGCCGCCCGCGGTGATGCCGTTGCCGTAGCGGGCGCAGATCGCGCTGCCGCCGTAGGCGTCGGTGCACGCGCCGGACACGACGACGTTGGCCACCTTCAGGTACTGGGACTGGCAGTTGATCTCGGAGCCGCACCGGTAGGTCGCGCCCCACCCGTAGACCTGCACGGTGGTGCCGGCCGCCGGGGAGGAGGAGGCCAGCCGCGAGTAGGTCGCCGAGACGGAGCGGTCGAGCCGGACCAGCGCGAGGTCCGCCGAGTGGGTGTAGGTCTGCACGCCGTTGGCCAGCGTGCCGCCGCTGGTCTGGTCGAGGCTGCCGATCCGGAACGACAGCCCGCCACCGCTCACGCAGTGCTTGGCGGTCAGGATCCACGTGGGGGCGATGATGGTCGCGGTGCACGTCTGCCGGCCGTTGGAGAACAGCCGTGCCGCCCAGGGCGCGTTGGACGCGTAGCCGCCGCCGATGATGTACGGCGTGACCCCGCCGTCGGTCGCGGGTGCCGCCGAACCGGCGGGGGCCAGGGCGAGCAGGGACAGCAGAGCGGCTGCGAGCGCAGGGATCAACCTGGTGGGTCGCAAGGTTCCTCGATTCCGAAAGACACGCGATTTCTCGCGCACAGGGTGTCTTTGGTCGACATCGAGTATTACCAGCGAATAGGGTGAACCGGGACATACCGACTCGGTTATAGCGCGGCCTTACGACGCCGTTCGGTCGGACCCGGACGGAGGGGGCGCGAGTGCTGGTCGAGTTGGCGGTGGGTGACGCGTACGGCGCGGGTTTCGAGTACGCCGAACCGGATTTCGTGGCCGCCCACAACACTTTGCGCGGTTACGTCAGCCACCCGACGCACGGCCAGTTGCCCGGCGCGTACACCGACGACACGCAGATGACGTTGGCGTTGGCGGAACTGCTCGCCGACGGCGACCCGTGGACGCCCGAGCACATCGCCGAGCGGTTCGTGGACGCGTTCCACCGCGACCCGCGGCCCGGTTACGCGGGCGGTTTCCAGGCGTTCCTCGTCGGGGTGCGCACGGGCGCGGACTTCCTGGCCCGCATCCGGCCCCACAGCGACAAGAGCGGCGCGGCGATGCGGGTCGCACCGGTCGGCCTGCTGTCCACTGTGGACGAAGTGCTGCACCGCGCCGAGGTGCAGGCGCGCGTCACGCACGACACCCCGGACGGGATCGCGTCCGCGTCGGCCGCCGCGCTGGCCGTCCACTACTGCCGGCACGGGCTGGGGCCGGTGGCCGAGGTGGGCGCGTGGATCGCCGACCGGCTCGGGTCGCCGGTGTGGGCGCGGCCGTGGCAGGGGAAGGTCGGCTCGAAGGGCGTGATGAGCGTGCGGGCGGCGCTGACCGCGTTGGCCGGGCACGACTCGCAGAGCGAGGTGCTGCGCGCGTGCGTGGCGTTCACCGGCGACGTGGACACGGTGGCGACGATCGCCCTGGCCGCCGCGTCCTGGGTCTTGCCGAACGACCTGCCGCAAGTACTGCTCGACGACCTGGAGAACGGCACCTACGGCCGGGACCACCTCGCTCAGCTCGACGCGCGGCTCCGGGAGTGCGGATAACCACGTGAGCGGCCAGGTGATCACCGGTTAGGGTGAAAGGAGGCGCCTCGACCCCGGTGCGACTCCTCGACGCGGCACGACCGCGCACCCCTTGTTCCCGTCCACCGGAGGACCGCCTCATGCCTCGCAAGCTCGCCGTCGCCAGTTCGCCCGTCCGCGACCTGCTCGCCCTGGTCAACCGGCCCGAGGTGATCTCCTTCGCGGGCGGGCTGCCCGCGCCCGAGCTGTTCGACGTCGACGCACTGCGCGCGGCGTTCGACAAGGCCGTGTCCCGGCGCTCCCTCCAGTACGCGCCGACCGAGGGCGACCTGGACCTGCGCGGCCACGTCGCCGCCCGGCTCACCGCCCGCGGCCTGCCCACCGGTGCCGCCGACCTGCTCGTCACCACCGGCTCGCAGCAGGCGCTGACCCTGCTGGTCACGGCGTTGCTGGAGCCCGGCGCGGTGGTGGCGGTCGAGGAGCCGACGTACCTGGCGGCGCTCCAGGCGTTCCAGCTCGCGGGCGCGCGGGTCGTGCCGGTCGCGGGTGACGAGCACGGCATGGACCCCGCCGCGCTGGCCGAGGTGGTCGAGCGGGAGCGGCCCGAGCTGCTGTACCTGGTGCCGACCTTCGCCAACCCGACCGGCCGGACGCTGACCGCCGCGCGGCGGCGTGAGATCGCGGCGCTGGCCGACCGGCACGGGCTGTGGGTGGTGGAGGACGACCCGTACGGCGAGCTGCGCTACCGGGGCGAGCCGGAGCCGGCGCTGGCGACGTTCAGCGAGCGCGTGCTGTACCTGGGCAGCTTCTCCAAGATCGGCGCGCCCGGCCTGCGGCTGGGGTGGCTGCGCGCGCCCGCCGAGCTGCTGCGCACGCTGGTGATCGTCAAGCAGGCGGCCGACCTGCACACGTCCACCATCGACCAGGCCGCGGCGGCGGTGTACCTGGCCGACAACGACCTCGACGCGCACGTCCGCGGCCTGTGCGCCGCCTACCGCGAGCGACGGGACGCGATGCTGTCCGCCCTGCCCTCGGCGTTGCCCGAAGGCGCGCGGTGGAGCGACCCGGACGGCGGGATGTTCGTGTGGGTGACCCTGCCCGGCGACGTGGACACCGCCGAGCTGCTGCCCAAGGCGCTCGCCCAGGACGTGGCGTTCGTGCCGGGTGCGCCCTTCTTCGCCACGGTGCCGGACCGGTCCGCTTTGCGGCTGTCGTTCACCACCAACACGGTGGCCGACATCGCCGAGGGCGTGCGGAGGCTGGGCATCGCGCTGGGGTAGTCGTGCGTTCGCGGTGGTGGGTGGTGCACGCTTGACCCCGGCCCGGGTCCGGTTCGGTGGGAGGTCGGCGTGCGCATCCGCGTGCTGGTGGCCGACGAGTCGGGCCTGGAACGGGTGGCGCTGACGGCGTTGCTGCGGCTGGAGGGCGACCTCGACGTGGTGGCCTCGGCGGCGGACGGCGAGTCGACGGTGGCCGCCGCCGTGGCGCACACCCCGGACGTGGTGCTGGCCGGTCTCCTCGACGGCTTCGCGGTGGCCCGGGACCTGGCGCCGCTGCTGCCGTCGTGCGCGGTGGTCGTCCTGACCGGCACCGGCGTGCCCCACGCCCGGCAGGCCCTGGTGACGGGGGCGAAGGCGGTGCTGCCGAAGTCGTCCCCGTCCGGGGTGCTGGCGGACGTGGTGCGGCGGGTGCACGCCGGCGGGCGGTACCTGCACCCGGCGCTGGCGGCGGACGTGCTGGTGCCGGCACCGTGCCCGTTGACGCCACGCGAGTTGGAAGCCCTGCGCCTGGTCGCCTACGACACCCCGGTGGCGGAGGTCGCCGGGCGCATGGGCCTGTCGCCGGGGACGGTCCGCAACTACCTGTCGGCGGCCGTGACGAAGCTGGGGGCGGAGGGCACGGCGGGTGCGGTCGCCGCCGCCCGCGACAACGGCTGGCTGTGACCGCCCCCGGTCCGGGCCGTTCCGGGGAACCGGGCCGTGCGCTCTGACCTGCGCCGACCGGCCCCGGTGCGGTGGTGGCCGGTGAAGCGGGGACCTCGGCGACCCTACCTTCGGGCCCATGACCGGCCCGCAGCCCACCCCACAGCCCTACCCGCCGCACGACGTGCCGCCACCCCGGGTCCCGCCGCCCCAGACGCCGTCCCAGGCCGCGCCGCGCCAGACCCCGCCGCCCCAGGTACCGCCGCCCCAGACCCCGCCGCCGGCGTCGAAGGTGCGGCCGGTCGTGCTCGTCCTGGCACTCCTGGCCGTCCTGACCATGGGAGCCGCCGGCACGATGGCCGCCCTGTGGAACGACGCCCGCCAGGACCGGGAGAAGGCGTCCCAGGCCCTGGAGGACGCCACCCGCCAGGTGACCGACAAGCGCGCCGAACTCGCCGACACCCGCAAGTCGATCGACGAGACGGACGCGGACATCAAGTCCCTCGAAGCCCAGATCGCCGAGCTGCGCAAGTGCGGCGAACCGGCCAAGGACTCCATCATCGCGGCCCGGGACTCCAACCAGCCGGCCCTGGCCGCCGCGATCGACCGCGTGAGGGTGTACTGCCGATGAACCGAGCCCCGATCGTCGCCCTGTCCGCCGTGGCGGCCCTGTTCCTGGCCACGGCCGCCGTGTTCACCGTGCTCTACTTCGGCCAGCGCTCCGAGACCGACCGCCTGACCACCGCCCGCGCGACCGAGGAATCCACCGCGGCCGACGTGGCGCGCGAGCGGGAGGAAGCGGACCAGTCCCTGGAGGAGAAGCGTTCCCGGAAGTCCTCGCTGGACTCGCAGCAGAGCGTGCTGACCAAGTGCACCGAGGCGACCAAGGCCTACATGAAGCTGCCGGTCGGCGATTCGCCGGAGTCCAACCGCCTGTTCCAGATCATGTACGAGACGTGCCCGCTGATCTAGCTCTCCCGGGCCGCGCGGAAGCCGGCGAGGTAGGTGCGCAGGCCCCGGCGACCGTTGCGCATCATGAGTTCGTGGTTGGCCTTCAGCAGCGGTCGGGCGATCAGGGCCAGGCGGCGGACCAGCGGCTTCGTCACCTCGACCTCCTGGGTGTAGACCAGGCGGGTGCCGGTGCGGCCGTCGGGGAGGACGCGCCAGCTCGCGGTGCCCTCCAGGTCGCCCACCAGGTCCGCGCGCAGGAGGCCGGACGCGCGGTCCTCGGTGTTGTGGTGGGCCTCGAAGACCAGGTCGTAGGGCAGCGCGGACCGGCAGCGCAGCCGGGCCGCCCGGTCCCCGATCTGCTGGGCCACGCGGACCTCGGGCCACCACTTCGGGTAGCTGCCGAGGTCCGCGAGCACGTCGAACGTCTCGGGCGGCGGGTTGTCCACCGTCCAGACGCTGCGGAAGCGGTAGCGGTGCAGGGACACCGCGGTTACCCCGCCACCGCCGCGTCCGTGCCGAGCACCTCGCGCAGGAACTGGCCGGTGTAGCTCTGCTCGACCTCGGCCACGTCCTCCGGGGTGCCCTCGGCGACGACCGTGCCGCCGCCCGAGCCGCCCTCGGGGCCCATGTCGACCAGCCAGTCCGACACCTTGATCACGTCGAGGTTGTGCTCGATCACGATCACCGTGTTGCCCTTGTCCACCAGGCCGTTGATCACGCCCAGCAGCTTGCGGATGTCCTCGAAGTGCAAGCCCGTGGTCGGCTCGTCGAGGATGTACACCGTCTTGCCGGTGGACCGCTTCTGCAGCTCCGACGCCAGCTTCACGCGCTGCGCCTCGCCGCCGGACAGGGTGGGCGCGGGCTGGCCCAGCCGCACGTACCCGAGGCCGACGTCGACCAGGGTGCGCAGGTGGCGGTGGATGGCGTTGATCGGCTCGAAGAAGGTCGCGGCCTCCTCGATCGGCATGTCCAAGACCTCGGAGATGGTCTTGCCCTTGTAGTGCACTTCCAGCGTCTCGCGGTTGTACCGCGCGCCCTTGCACACCTCGCACGGGACGTAGACGTCCGGCAGGAAGTTCATCTCGATCTTGATCGTGCCGTCGCCGGCGCACGCCTCGCAGCGCCCGCCCTTGACGTTGAACGAGAACCGGCCCGGCTGGTAGCCGCGCACCTTCGCCTCGGTGGTGGCCGCGAACAGCTTGCGGATGTGGTCGAACACGCCCGTGTAGGTGGCCGGGTTGGACCGGGGTGTGCGGCCGATCGGCGACTGGTCGACCTGCACCAGCTTGTCCACCTGCTCCAGGCCCTTGACCCGGGTGTGGCGGCCCGGCACCTGGCGGGCGCCGTTGAGCTTGTTCGCCAGCACCGTGGCCAGGATGTCGTTGACCAGCGTGGACTTGCCCGAGCCGGACACGCCGGTGACCGACACCAGGCACCCCAGCGGGAAGGACACGTCGATGCCGCGCAGGTTGTGCTCGCGCGCGCCGACGACCGTGAGCTGGCGCTTCTTGTCGACCTTGCGCCTGCTCGTGGGCATCGGGATCTGCTTGCGGCCCGACAGGTAGTCGCCGGTGATCGACTTCTTGTTCTTCAGCAGCTCCTGGTACGGGCCGCTGTGCACGACCTGGCCGCCGTGCTCGCCCGCGCCCGGACCGATGTCGACCACCCAGTCCGACGTGCGGATGGTGTCCTCGTCGTGCTCGACCACGATGAGCGTGTTGCCCAGGTCGCGCAGCCGGGTCAGGGTCTCGATCAGGCGGTGGTTGTCGCGCTGGTGCAAGCCGATGGACGGCTCGTCCAGCACGTACAGCACGCCGACCAGGCCGGACCCGATCTGCGTGGCCAACCGGATGCGCTGCGCCTCACCACCCGACAGCGTGGCGGACGCCCGGTCGAGGGACAGGTAGTTGAGGCCGACGTCGAGCAGGAAGTGCAGGCGGGCCTGGATCTCCTTGAGCACCGCGCCCGCGATCAGCGCCTCGCGCTTGCCCAGCTTGAGCCCGTCGAGGAACTCCGAGCACTCCTGCACCGACATGGCGCAGACCTCGGCGATGGACTTGTCGCCCTTGCGGCCGTGGTGCAGCGTGACGGCCAGGATCTCCGGCTTGAGGCGGGTGCCCTGGCACACCGGGCACGGCACCTCCCGCATGTAGCCCTCGTACTTCTCCCGCATGTACTCGGACTCGGTCTGCTCCTGGCGGCGCTCCAGGAACGGGATCACGCCCTCGTAGTTGGCGTAGTAGGAGCGCTCGCGGCCGTACCGGTTCTTGTAGCGGACGTTCACCTGCTCCGGCACGCCGTGCAGGATCGCCTTCTGCGCCTTGGCGGGCAGCTGCCGCCACGGGGTGTCCATGCGGAACCCGATGGTCAGCGCCAGCGCCTCCAGCAGGCGGGCGAAGTACTCGGCGGTCTGGCCGGTGGCCCACGGTGCGATCGCGCCCTCGGACAGCGACAGCTCGTCGTCCGGGACGACCAGCTCCGGGTCGACCTCCTTGCGCACGCCGATGCCGGTGCACGTGGGGCAGGCGCCGTAGGGGGAGTTGAACGAGAACGACCGCGGCTCCAGGTCCTCGATCGCCAGCGGGTGGCCGTTGGGGCAGGCCAGGTTCTCGGAGAAGCCGCGCACGCGGCCCGGGTCGTTCTCCGGGACGTCGACGAACTCCAGCTCCACCAGGCCGTCCGCCAGGCGCAGCGCGGTCTCCACCGAGTCGGTGAGCCGCTGCTTGGCGCTCGCCTTGACGGTCAGGCGGTCGATCACCACCGCGATGTGGTGCTTCTCCTGCTTCTTGAGCTTGGGCACCTCGCCCAGCGCGTAGACCACGCCGTCCACCTTCGCGCGCGAGTAGCCCTGCGACTGGAGCGTGGAGAACAGGTCGAGGTACTCGCCCTTGCGGCCCCGGATGACCGGTGCGAGCACCTGGAACTTGGTGCCCTGCTCCATGGCCAGGACCTGGTCCACGATCTGCTGCGGCGTCTGCTTGGAGATGGCCTCGCCGCAGGTGGGGCAGTGCGGCTTGCCCGCGCGGGCGTAGAGCAGGCGCAGGTAGTCGTAGACCTCGGTGATCGTGCCGACCGTGGAGCGCGGGTTGCGGCTGGTCGACTTCTGGTCGATCGACACCGCCGGCGACAGACCCTCGATGAAGTCGACGTCGGGCTTGTCCATCTGCCCGAGGAACTGGCGCGCGTAGGCCGACAGCGACTCGACGTACCGGCGCTGCCCCTCGGCGAAGATCGTGTCGAAGGCCAGGCTGGACTTGCCCGAGCCGGACAGCCCGGTGAACACGATGAGGCTGTCCCTCGGCAGGTCGAGGTCCACCCCTCGCAGGTTGTGCTCGCGTGCGCCGCGTACGACGAGGCGGTCAGCCACGACGGTTCCCTTCGGTATTCGGCCATCCCCCGAACAGACGTTCGAAAAGCGTACTGGACCACCTCGACAGGCCTGTCGGGGAGGGCGCGTCCCATGCTAGGGGCGAGCACCGACAAAAACGGGTGGGTCCCACCGCGATCGTGCGCCAACGGCTCTACCGGTCGGTAGCGATCGCCCCTACGCTGGCACGATAGGCCATTCGGCCGCAGACGTCGGGGATGAGGTGCCCATGAGCTTCGCTGATGCCGCCCAGGTCCGATCCGCCGAGACGAGCGTACCCGCGCCGCGCGAGCAGTCGCCCGCCGCGCAGGACGCCGTCGCCGGCCTCGTCGAGGTGGAACGGGCGACACAGGCGCTCTACGAGGTCGTGGACGGCCTCGACCACGCGTTCTTGCGCGGACCGAGCCGGTTGCCGGGTTGGAGCCGGGCGCACGTCGTGACGCATCTCGCACGCAACGCCGACGCGCTGGTCAACCTGCTGACGTGGGCGAAGACCGGCGTCGAGCACCCGATGTACCCGAGCGCCGCCGACCGCGACGCCGACATCGAGGAGGGCGCGGGCCGCCCGCCGCAACTGCTGCGGGCCGACCTGGACGCGGCCTGCCAGCGCTTCGCCGCCGCCGCCCACGCCCTGCCCGCCACCGCGTGGGAGGCCGAGGTCGTGCACCCGCGCACCGGGGTGTTCCTGGCCCACCGGGTGCCGTGGCTGCGGCTGCGGGAGCTATGGTTCCACCTGGTCGACCTCGACGCCGGCGTCGACTTCGGCGACCTGCCCGACCACCTGCTGGAGGCGTTCGTGGACGACGCGGTCGGGCAGTACGCCGACCGCGCCGACGTGCCGGACGTGCGCGTGGAGGTCACCCTGCCCGAGGGCCGTCAGCGCAGCTGGGAGCTGACCGCGACCAGCGGTCCGACGGTCAGCGGGTCGGCGGCGGACGTGCTCGGGTGGCTGACCGGCCGCCACAGCGGCGCGCTGCTGAACGGCACCGCGCCCACGCTGCCCAGGTGGCTCTGAGCGGAGTGCAGGCGGGCGGCCAGCACCAGCGTCACCACGGCGGGTCGGTGGCTGGCGGTGAGCGCCCGGAACGCGGGTTTCTCCACGAGCGCGGTCAGCAGCCACCCGAGCACCACGGCCGTGCCCAGGAAGACCGCGAGCTCCGCGACCGGCCCGAACCGGGCGACTCCCGCCATGGCCACGTACCCGATCTCCTGGTGCACCAGGTAGACGCCGTAGGAGATGCCCGCCAGCCACTTGACCGGCCGGCGCAGGAACCGGACCGGGGCGATGTCCCAGTCCGGCCCCTTCGCGCACGCGGCCACGCCCAGTAGGAGGACGCCGAGCGCCACGGTGGAGGTGACGTTCGCGCTGTGCACGGCTTGCGCGGTCAGGGCGGCGAGCAGGAGCGCGGCGAGGTGCTTGGTGCCGAGCCGGTCCTTCGACCACAACCAGATGCCCACTCCCGCGGCGAACAACTGGCCGCGGTGCAGGCCGAAGCCGTCGTAGAGGGTCCGGATGGCGCCGGGCTCGACGGTCCACACGCGCAGCACCAAGGGCGCTGCGACCAACGTCCAGAGCAAGACCTTGAGCTTGGTCCCCCGCACCCGCGAGGCCAGCACCGCGCCCGCGACGAACCCCGTGACCTGGACGGGCAGGGTCCAGTAGGAGAAGTCGACCAGGCGGGCGCCGGGGAACCAGTTCTGCAGCATCAGGGCGTTGACCAGCAGATCACCCGGTTGGAGCTGACTCCACCCGTCCGGGGCGACCCGCGTGAGGATGACGTACGTGCACACCGCCGCCACCACGTAGGCGGGGACCAGGCGGGCGAGGCGGTTGCGCAGAAAGCGAGCGGGTTCGCCCTTGGCCAGGGAGGCGCAGGCGAAGAAAGCGGAGATGACGACCAGCGTGCTGGCGCCCATCTCCAGGGAGACGGTGAACAGCGGGGGACTGAGTTCGGGGTGCACGGACGGACCGGCGTGAGTGGCGTGCTGGAGCAGGACGGCCAGCACCGCCAGGACGCGCAGGACGTCCCAGTTGATCCGGCGAGGAGAAGGCACGAGGCTGAGGTACCCAGTTCAGTGCGTAATCAAATGACATCGTCTTGACAGGCTTGATCGTTACTAAGCCTATTGGAGCAACCTGTACGCGCCCTGAAGGGTGCCCTTTGGGCTACCGTCGGCGCTCGTGGACGTACTTGACGACTACACGGGACACGTCGACCCGAACGGCCCCGCCGCCCGCCGCACGCTGGGCGAACTGACGATCACCAAGCTCAGCGTGGGTGCGATGGACAACAACACCTACCTGCTGGTGTGCCGTGCGACCAACGAGGCCCTGCTGATCGACGCGGCAGCCGACCCGACCCGCATCTCGGACCTGGTGGGCCACACCCTGGAACGCCCACGCCTGAAAACCGTCGTCACCACCCACCGCCACCAGGACCACTGGGGCGCCCTGGGCGCGGTCGCGGGTGCCAACGGCTCGAACACGGTGGCGCACGAGCTGGACGCGCCGGTCCTGCCGATCCCGCCGGACCAGCTGGTGTCCCACGGCGACACGGTGATGGTCGGCCGGGTGCCTCTTTCGGTGATCCACTTGCGCGGCCACACGCCGGGGTCGATCGCCCTGCTCTACCGGTCGGCGTCGGAGGGGGCGCACTTGTTCACCGGCGACTCGCTGTTCCCGGGCGGGGTGGGGCGGACGACGTCGCCGGAGGACTTCACGTCGTTGTTCACGGACGTGAAGGAGCGGATCTTCGACGTGCTGCCGGACGACACGTGGTTCTACCCGGGCCACGGCGACGACTCGACGCTGGGCAAGGAACGCCCTCACCTGGACGAGTGGCGCGCCCGCGGCTGGTGAGCGCGGTGCTCAGATGCCGGCTTGGTCGAAGCGTTCGATGAGGCTGGGTTTGCGCGCATGCGTGGCCCGGAGCGCCATCGCGCGTGACGTGAACGTGTCGTAGGTGTTCTCGCGTCCGGCGAGCGCGCGGAGATCGGTGAGCAGGGCGACAGCGGCGTCGTAGTCGGCCGGTTTCCGGGTGTCGATCAGCGCGTCGACCCGCGACCACGCCGCGTCTCCCTCGCGCGCCAGCTCGTCCAGCCGCCGTTGGAAGGCCAGGGCCCGCTCCCGCTGCCGGTGGGCCTCTTCCGCGGCGCGCTCGGCCTCCAGCCGCCGCTCGCGGTCGGCTCGTCGGCGTGCCGCGTCGTCGAGCAGTTCGCCCACGGTGCGAGTGGCCGGGGCGGGGACTCTCGGGGTGGTGTCGTCGCGAAAACGGCGCAGCAGTTCCATGCGCACGTGCGTCGCCTCGCCCCGGACGACCCGTTCGAGGATGCGGTCCTTCTCGGTGACTGGCAGGCCCAGGACCCAGGCGGTGAGCCCTTCGGCGTCGTCCGTGGGGGTGTCGAGCGGTGGGCTGGCCTCGGCCGCGGTCGCGAGCAGGTCGTCGTCCAGGCGCAGGAAGCGGGCCAGTGCCCGTTGTGGCGCGGTGAGCGTGCCCAGGCCGGGTGGGATCGGGGGTTCGACGTCGTCGTCGGCTTCGCGGTCGAAGGCGTCCTCGTCGCGCTCCCAGACCCCGTAGGCGGCGAGCCAGGCCAGGTAGAGCGGGCGCAGGTCGCCGGCGGCGAGTTCGGTGCGGACGCCGACGATCTCGGACAGCAACGTGTCCGGGTCGTGGTCGAAGTCGAAGTCGCCGGCCTCGTCCTCGTTGACGAAGTCGAGCACGACGAACTCGTCCGCGGTCCAGGCGCTCACCTGGTTTCCCACGCAGTACGCGTCGACGACCTCGGGGGCGAGCAGGCTGCTCGGCAGGCGGAACATCACCCGGTGGGTGCCCCAGTTCGCCACGTACAGGTGCGCGTCGTAATGGCGCTCCATCAAGCTGTCGACGTCACCTTTGAAATCGCCCCAGTGGTACTCGTTGACGAAGCTGGTGTCCGTGATCGTCGCGCGGGTGGACAGAGACCGGACCTCGGCCTGCTGGGCCGCGTCGAGAGGTCGGTCGATCGCCACGAATTCGTAGTACTGGTACTCGCTCACTGCCCGTCCAGTTCACCGGCTCGGCGGAGAGGGTTCCGCTCGGAAGCTCGTATCGTTCCCGAAGTGGAAGGACAGGTGCCCCTCGATCTCGGCGTCGCCGACGAGGAACGCCCAACCACGTCCGCTCACCTCGTCACCTTCGTCGGAGCCCGCCCAGGTGAACTCGACGCCGGCACGGCCGTCCCGCTCGGCCGGGCGGCAGTCCAACTCCCCGCGGACGACGATGAAACCGAGTTCGCCGGCACCGTCCTCGGTGAACTCGATGAACCCCGGCTCGACGAGGTCGATGGCATCGCGGTCCCACTCGCTCATCGCCATGATCCGCCACCGACCGGTTATCGCACCGGATATCTTCGCTCGCCCGGCCATGAGACACCTCATCAGGGAGCGCGGTCTGGGGGACACCTCCCATCACGGGCGTCAGCGTAGCCACCGCCGCGACCGCGCAGCGCACGAAGGCGGACCTCCTTGGCCGCGGGATTTCAGGCCGAATCGGGTTGTTGGTCGTCATCGTCGTAGGGGATGACGACGAAGCCCTCAGCCCATTGGTCCTCGTCGACCGGGTATCTGCTGATCTCGAAGCAGTCCGGCTCGTCGATGAAGCCCGGCGTCGCCCGTGCGCGCTCGATGCGGTCACGGGCGCGCGGCCTCGTGGAGTAGACGCCCAGCAGTTTCACGTTGTCGCCCTCCTCCTCGTTGATGACCAGCTCGCCGGACTCGTCGAAGTGGTCGGCGGAGCCGTCGGGGTATCGGGCGTGGCGGACGTGCCAGAGCAGGAAGACTTCCACGGGTGCTCCAGGTCACGCGGTGACGGTGAAGAGGGTGTAGCCGTAGGTGATCTCGTTCCGCCCCGGGTGGTCCGCCAGCCACTCGTCCACCACGTCCGGCGGGAACTCGATGCGCAGCACCGACTCCAACTCGGCCGCGTCCCGGCAGCGCCAGGACGACATCACCTCCGTGCGGCGGGCGCCTCGGGCGTGCCACCACTCGTCGGTTGTGTCGGCGGTGCCCTGGGCGGTGGCCCAGGAGGAGCGGGTGAGGAGGGCGCCGAACTCGCCGTGGCGCCAGTCGTTGTCGATGACGACCAGGTGGCCGCCGGGCTTGAGCACGCGCAGGGCCTCCTGCAGGCCCGGTTCGCAGTCGGGTGGGAAGAAGTAGGCGAAGCGGGCGTGGATGACGTCTACCGAGGCGTCGTCCAAAGGGAGGTGTTCGGCGGAGCCGGCCAGGACGGGGGTGGTGACGCGGGTGGTGGCGAGGGCGCGCAGGTCTGGGTCGGGTTCTACGCCGATGACCGTCGTGCCGGGGTCGGCGGCGTAGTGGGGGAGCCAGAAGCCGGTGCCGCAGCCCAGGTCCACGATCGTGCGGCCGGCCCAGTCCGCCTCGGCGCGCAGCGCCCGCCACAGCACGCCGGTCGGGTCGATGGCCTCGTTCTCCCGCTCGTACACGTCCGGGTGGTCGGCGATGTTCGGGGCGCGGGCGAAGTCGGGGAACATGAGCCGGGATTCTCGTCCGAGCATGTCGAAATCGGCGACCGGGTTTCTACTCGTCCACAGAGGAGAAGGGACGAACCGATGACCGACCCGCGTGTGGACGACTACATCGAAGCCCTGCCCGAGTGGCAGCAGGACATCTGCCGGCGCGTGCGCGCCCTGGTGCACGAAGCCGACCCGGAGATCGAGGAGACGATCAAGTTCACCAACCGCCCGTACTTCGTCCTCCAGGGCAACGTCTGCGCCCTCCAGGCCACCAAGGACCACGTGAACGTCTTCCTGTACGACGGCGGCCTGGCCCCGGACCCGGACGGCATCATCACCGCCGGCCACGGCAACAAGACCGGCCGCATGATCTCGATCTACCGCGACGACCCGATCAACGCCCCGGCCCTGGTCACCCTGCTGCGCCACATCGTCGCGGACAACCGGGCGGGCGGGTGGCGGAAGATCAAGAAGGCGGCATCCGGGTGATCGGGACCCGACGGGGCCGACTGTAACGCCGTTACCGGCTACCTTTGTGACGCGTGGGATTGAGCGCGCACGCATGGCGGCAGGTCCAGCGGCAGGCGGGTGAACTGGTCTCGCGGGCCTGGCCTGGCGCGGACCCGGTGTGGCGGCGGGTGCTGACCGCCCTCGTGGCCCAGACGGCGGACGGCTGGCGCGTGCTGGCCCGTCGGGACACCGCGCGCCGGGACCGGGCGGACGTCTTCCTGGTCGGCGTCAACGGCGTCACCGCGGTGGCAGTCGGCGGGCTGGACGACGGCACGCACGCGGTCCGGCACGCCGAGGAGGCGTGTGCGGGCATCCGGGGAGCGCAAGGGGAGGTGCTGGCGGGCAGCGCGATCCACTACGCCGTGGTCGCGGGTGACGCGCCGGACCCGTTCGCGCGGCTGACCGAGGCCGACGTGCCCCGCCTGTTCCGCCGCGACAACGCCCACCTCACCCGCGCGCAGGTGAAGGCGATCGCCGCCCACCTCGAACGCCGGCTGAAGGGGTACAAGGACCTGAGCGTCCAGGCGGCCGGGCGCGCGTCCGACGCGCCGGGCCTGCTGGAGGTCGCCGACGTGGCCGAGGACCAGCTCGCCGCCGCCCGGCAGCGGCCGTTCGAGTCGTGGCTGACGTTCCTGCACCCGCACCAGCAGGCCGTGGTGACGCGGCGGTACAACGGTCCGGCGCGGATCAGCGGTCCGGCCGGCACCGGCAAGACCGTCGTGGCCCTGCACCGGTTGCGCCACCTCGCCCGCCGCACCACGGGACCGCTGCTGTTCACCACCTTCGTCCGCACCCTGCCGCGCGTCCACCGGTCCACCTTCGCCCGGTTCGCACCGGAGCTGGTCGACCGCGTGGAGTTCACCAACCTGCACTCGTGGGCCCGCGACCTGCTCGACGCCCGGGGCAAGCCGTTCCCCGTCGACGCCCGCGCCGCGCACACCCAGTTCAACCGTGCGTGGACGGTGCATCGCGACGCCCTGGCCGAGCTGGAGCCCAACCCCGCGTACTGGCACACCGAAATCGACCGCGTGATCAAAGGACGTGGGCTGGAGACGTTCGAGGAGTACGCCGCCGTGGTGCGCAAGGGACGCCGGGTGCGGTTGGACGTGGGCCAGAAGCGCAAGGTCTGGCAGCTCTACGAGACCTACCAGCGGTTCCTGCGCGAGCGCGGCGCCCACGACCACAACGACCTGGTCGCCGCCGCTCTCCACGAGGTGCGCGAGGAACGCCCCCGGTACGCGGCGGTGGTCGTGGACGAGGTCCAGGACATCACGCTGACCGGCCTGCGGCTGCTGCGCGAGCTCGCGGGTGACGTCCCGGACGGGTTGCTGCTGGTCGGGGACGGTCAGCAGCAGGTCTACACCGGCGGGTGGCGGCTGTCCGACGCGGGCATCCCGGTGCAGGGGCGGGGCGAGGTGCTGCGGGTGAACTACCGCAACCGGGAGCGGGTCCTGGCCTTCGCGCGCGACTTCGACGCGGACAACGCGGTGGACGACCTGGACGGCGCGGCCGGCGTCACCCTGCGCGAGGCGGAGGTCGCGTCGCCCGGCGGCCAGACCAAGCGGTGGTCGGGGACGGGGGCGGAGCTGCCGGAGGCGCTGGCGAAGGCCGTGCGCGAACTGCCCGTGCCCCTGGGTCAGGCGGCCGTGATCACCTTTTCCAACACCGCCGCCCACACCTGCGCCCGGCTGCTGCGGGAGGCGGGGATCGAGGTGTGTGCTCTGGAGGACTTCGACGGCGGGTCCGACCACCGGCTGAAGGTGGGCACCGTCCACCGCGCCAAGGGGCTGGACTTCCAGGGCGTGCTGGTGGTGGAGGTGTCCCGGGGCGAGGTGCCCGCCGAGCAGGCCGAGCTCCTGGCCCG
Organism: Saccharothrix variisporea; assembly: GCF_003634995.1. Lineage (GTDB taxonomy): Bacteria > Actinomycetota > Actinomycetes > Mycobacteriales > Pseudonocardiaceae > Actinosynnema > Actinosynnema variisporeum. The sequence continues at coordinate 7,328,405 of NZ_RBXR01000001.1, forward strand.
CCAGCGCCTGGTGGCCGCGACGCGGGCGCGGGACCACCTGTGGTGGGGCGAGGTGCGGGAGTAGGTATCGTGCCGGCGTGGGTGAGGGCGTGGTCGAGATCTACACCGACGGGGCGTGCAGCGGGAACCCCGGACCCGGTGGGTGGGGTGCCGTGCTGCGGTACGGGCAGCACGAGAAGGACCTGCACGGGGGCGATCCCGGGCCGACCACGAACAACCGCATGGAGTTGATGGCCCCGATCAGGGCGCTCGAAAGCCTGACCCGGCCCTCGGTCGTGCGGATCTACACCGACAGCACGTACGTGCGCAACGGCGTCACGTCGTGGATGGCGAAGTGGAAGCGCAACGGCTGGATGACCTCCGCCAAGCAGCCGGTGAAGAACGCCGACCTGTGGCGGCGCCTGGACGAGGCCGCCGCGCCCCACGAGGTCGAGTGGCACTGGGTGAAGGGGCACGCCGGGCACGTCGACAACGAGCGCGCGGACCGGCTGGCCGTGCTCGGGGTGCAGGAAGCGCGGTCCGGGGCCTGAGGCTCAGCCCAGGTGGCGGACCAGCCGCGCGAGTTGTTCCGCGTAGTGCTCGGTGAACTCCGGTGACGCCGGGTCCTGGCCGGTGATCCGCCGCGCCATCTGGGGCATGAAGATCGTGGCGCTGGCGGCCGCGGTGATGGCGAGCAGGAACGCCGCCGGGTCGACGTCCGCCGGGATCTCGCCCTCGGCCTGACGTCGGCGCACGTCCTCGACCTGGGCCTTGAAGTACTCCGTCTCGCCCTGGTCGGGCGGGGAGTCCTCTTCGGTCACGTTCGTCCACACCAGCAGCCGGGCCCAGTCGCGGTGGGTCGCCGTGCTCAGGGCGAACCGGCGGACGACCTCGGCCATCGGGCCGTCCCGCAGCACGTCCGCGTGCTGGAGCCACTGGCCGGTGATCTCCTTGAACAGGCCTTCCTTGCCGCCGAAGTAGTACGAGATCAGCTGCTTGTTGACGCCCGCCCGCTCGGCGATCGCGCTGACCCGGGCCGCGGCGAAGCCCTTCGCGCCGAACTCGGCGACCGCCGCCTCGATGATGCGCGCCTTCGTGCGCTCGGGGTCGCGCTTGCGTTCGTCGGTGTCGGGGGAGCGGCGTGGCACGTCGGCAACGGTAGCCGAAGACCAGTTTCAAACGTACGGTTGACTTAATCATCCGCATGGATGATAGTTGTCCCATGAGCATCCACGTTGCAGTGATCGGTGGCGGTGTCGGCGGGCTGGCCTTGGCCCAGGGCCTCAAGAAGGCCGGTGTCGAGGTCTCGGTGCACGAGCGCGACCGCACGCCCACCGACCGCATCCAGGGGTACCGCCTGCACATCGACCCGCACGGGTCCCAGGCGCTGCACGACTGCCTCCCGCCCCACCTGTGGGAGAAGTTCGTCGCCACGGCCGGGTACGCCGCGGGCTTCGGGTTCGTCGACGACCGGCTCACGCCGCTGCTGACCCTCGACGTCCCGCAGGCCGCGCCCGAGCGCGCCCACCACTCGGTCAGCCGCATCACCCTCCGCGAGATCCTGCTCGACGGCTTGGACGTCGACTTCGACCGCCGCTTCACCCGCTACGAGCACGTGGACGGCCGGATCACCGCGCACTTCGCCGACGGCTCCACGGTTCGCTGCGACGTCCTGGTCGGCGCGGACGGCGCGAACTCCGCCGTGCGCGCCCAGTACCTGCCGCACGCGCGCCGGGTCGACACGGGCATCAGTGCGGTGGCGGGCAAGCTGCCGCTCAACCCGGACACGCGGGCGTGGCTGTCGCGGCAGATGCTGGACAACCCGCTGTCGATCATCCCGCGCAGCGCGGCGGGCATGTTCCTGGCGCCGCACGTCCTCGACGGCGAGGGCTACCTGATGTGGGCTTACGCGGCGGACGGCCTCGACACCTCGGGCGACCTCAAGGAGGTTGTCGCGCAAGCGATTGCGGACTGGCACCCGGACCTGCGGCGCATGGTCGCCGAGACGCCCGAGGCCGAGGTCGCGCACTGGCCCATCCGCACGTCGGAGCCGGTCCCGCCGTGGAAGACCACGACGGTGACCCTGCTGGGCGATGCCATCCACAGCATGACCCCCATGCGCGGCATCGGCGCCAACACCGCCCTGCGGGACGCGAGGTTGTTGTGCAACAACCTGCTCGACCGCGCGCCGCTGGACGCGATCGCCGACTACGAGCGGCAGATGCGGGACTACGGCTTCGCGGCGGTGAAGGGGTCGCTGCGCGCCGCCCACCAGTTCGTGTCCGGCAACCGGGCGGGCAAGGTCGCGTTCAAGTCGGTGCTGCGGTTGTTCCAGGCCGTGCCGCCGCTGAAGCGGGTGGCGTTCCGCGAGCCCGCGGTGGACTGAAGATCGGGGTGAACCGCCTCGGGTCGCCATCCGTGTGGGTGGCAGTCGGTCGCCGAAGCGATCACCTCAAGGAGGTTCACCATGATCCGCACTCGTGCGGCTGTGTTCGGGGCTCTTGTCGGGATGGCGTTGCTCGCCGCCTGCGGTCAGCCCGCGCAACCCGGAACCGCTGTGCCGCAAGCACTTCAGGCCCCGCAAGAAGGTGCGAAAGCCCAGGAACCGGAGCTCGCGACGGCCGTGGTGCCGAGCCTCGGCACCGTGCTCACCGATGGCAGCGGGTTGACGCTCTACCGGTTCGACAAGGACACCGCGAGTCCGTCAGTGTCCAATTGCGACGGTGACTGTGCCGAGAAGTGGCCACCCGCCGTGGCGCAGGGCGGAGAGGTGCAGATCGCCGGTGTCGAGGACAAGCTCGTCAACACCATCGAACGCGCAGATGGCACCCGACAGATCACGGTTGGTGGTTGGCCGATGTACCACTTCGCGCAGGACAAGGAACCCGGCGACGCCAAGGGGCAAGGCGTCGGCGGCACGTGGTTCGTGGCAGCGCCGGACGGCAAGAAGGCGCAGCAGGCGGCCAGTGGCCTGGCGCTGACCACGGCGTCCGTGGGCAACCTCGGCACCGTGCTGACCGACAAGGACGGCATGACCCTGTACCGCTTCGACAAGGACTCCGCCAAGCCGCCGACCTCGAACTGCGATGGCGACTGCGCGAAGAAGTGGCCGCCGCTGCTGGTCGAGTCGGAGAACTTCGAGGTGCAGGGCGTGGACAAGGCGCTGGTCGGCACGGTCGCCCGCAAGGACGGCACCAAGCAGGTCACGGTCGGCGGTCGGCCGCTGTACCTGTTCGCCGAGGACAAGGTGTGCGGCGAGGCCAAGGGCCACGGCGTCGGCGGCGTCTGGTTCGCGGCCAAGCCGGACGGTTCGAAGGCCTGACGGTTCGAAGGCCTCCAGGAGATGCCGGTGCCCCCGCGGGCACCGGCTCCCCGGCTACACCACCAGGCTCAACAGGGCCGCCACCGCGAACCCGACCACGGACAGGATCGTCTCCAGCACCGTCCACGTCTGGAGGGTTTCCTTGACCGACAACCCGAAGTACCGCGACACGATCCAGAACCCGCCGTCGTTGACGTGCGAGGCGATGATCGACCCGGCCGCGATCGCCATGACCACCAGCGCCAACTGCGGCTGTGAGTACCCGAGGTCGCCCACCACCGGCGCCACGATCCCGGTCGTCGTCACGATCGCCACCGTCGCCGACCCCTGCGCGATCCGCATCCCGCAACTGATCACGTAGGACAGTGCGATCACCGGCAACCCCAAGTCGGACAGCTCGGTCGCCAGCACCTTGCCGACACCGGTCGCCGACAGCACCGCGCCGAAGAACCCGCCCGCGCCGACCACCAGCAGGATCATCGCCACCGGCCGCAGCGACGCCCCGGACAGCTCCCCGATCTGCTGCCGCGTCATCCCGCGCCGCAACCCCAGCAGCCAGAACGCCAGCAGCACCGCGATGGTCAGCGCCACGGCGGGCGTGCCGAAGAACGTGAACACCCCGTACAGCACGGAACCCTTGGCCAGCAGGATGGAGCCGAACGTGCCCGCCAGGATCAGCACCAACGGCACCGCGATGATCCCCAGCACCAACGACAGCGGCGGCTCACCCCGACCCTCCTCGGCGCGCACCTTCTCCGCAGCGGCCAGCATCTCCTCCGGCACCGGCACGACGATCCGCTTGCCGACCCACGCCGAGAAGATGACACCACCGATGAGCCACGCCGGGATCGCCACGGCCAGCGCCATGATGATGATCCAGCCCAACGACACCTTCAGCAGACCGGCGGCGGCCACGGGACCGGGGTGCGGCGGCATGAACGCGTGCATCACCGACAGTCCGGCCAGCAACGGCATCGCGTACAGCACGATCGACCGGCCCGACCGCTTCGCCGCCACGTACACCAGCGGCGCCAGCACGAAGATGCCGATGTCGAAGAACACCGGCACACCGAAGATCAACCCGGCCAGGCCCATCGCCAGCGGCGCGCGCTTCTCCCCGAACGACCGCAGCAGCGTCCGCGTCAGCACCTCCGCGCCGCCGGACGCCTCCAGGATCGCCCCGAGCAGCGTCCCGAGCCCGATGATCGCGGCGACGTGGCCGAGGATGCCGCCGAACCCGTTCTCCAGCAGCGACCCGGACGCCTTCTGCGCCGACCCCACCAGCTGCTCCACCGGCAACCCGGCGGCCAGCGCCGCCAGCAGGCCGACCACCAGCAGCGCGATGAAGGGCTCCACCTTCACCTTGATGATCAGCACCAGCAGCAGGGCGATGCTGAGCGCGGACAGCGTGAACAGCCCGCCGGTGGAATGCTGCAACCAGTCGATCATGCGCGGCTCCGGGTGTTTCGCAGGGAGTGTCCGGGCAGGGCGTCCGTGCGCCTGCCGGCGTCGACCACGGGGACCCCGTTGACGACGACGTGCGGGATGCCCGCGGCGGCCTGCCGGGGCTGGTCGAAGGTCGCGGTGTCGGCGACCTCGTGCGGGTCGAACAGGACCAGGTCGGCGGCGTAGCCGGGTCGCACCAGCCCTCGGTCGGTCAGGCGCAAGCGTTGGGCGGCACGTCCGGTCAGGTGCGCGACGCACTCCTCCAGGCTCAGCACGCCCAGCTCGCGCACGTACCGCGCGAGGTAGCGGGGGAACGTGCCCCACGCGCGCGGGTGCGGCCGGTCGCCGACTAGGAGTCCGTCGCTGCCGCCGGTGTGCGCGGGGTGGCGCATGATCGCCTGCACGTTCTCCTCGTGGCCGACGTGCATCAGGCACGACGTGCCCAGGCGTTCGGACACCAACGTGTCGAAGTACAGCTCGGCCGGCGCTCGACCCGTCTCCCGAGCGGACTGGGCCACCGACTTGCCGACCAGGTGCGTGTTCTCGGCCTTGCGGACGCCGTTGATCTCGATGGTGTCCCAGTCGACCGGCACGCCGTGGCAGCCGTCCGAACCGATCTCCTCGATCTCGACGCGGATGCGTTCGCGCGTCTCGGGGTCGGTCAGCCTCTGGAGGGTTTTCTCGGGACCGCCTTCGCTGCTCCAGCTCGGCAGCAGGGCGGACAGGTAGGTCGCGCCCGGCAGGTACGGGTAGGTGTCGAGGGTGACGTCCGCGCCCGCCGCGATGGCGTCGTCCAGCAGGGCCAGCAGCTCGCCCGCGCGACCCCGGTTGACCTCGAAGTTCATGGTGGCGTGCGCGAGGTGCAAGGGACAGCCCGACTGGCGGGAGACCTCCACCATCTCCGAGTACGCCTCCAGCGCGCCCGCGCCGTAGCTGCGGTGGTGCGGGCTGTAGTAGCCGCCCAGCTCGGCCACGACCCGGCACAGCGCGGTCAACTCGGCCGAGTCGGCGTACATGCCGGGGGTGTAGGTGAGGCCCGACGACATGCCGACCGCGCCCTGGTGCAAGGACTCGGCGAGGACTTGGCGCATCCGGTCCAGTTCGGACTCGGTGGCCGGCCGGTCGTCCCAGCCGACGCACAGCATCCGCAAGGTGCCCTGGGGGACCAGGTAGGCGGCGTTGACGGCGATGCCCCGGTCGAGCCGGTCCAGGTACTCGCCGACCGTGCGCCAGTTCCAGTCGAAGCCCGCCGGGTCGTCGTTCCAGCCCGCGAGCTGGGCGCGCAGGGCGGCGAGGACGTCGTCGTCCACCGGGGCGTAGGACAACCCGTCCTGGCCGATGACCTCGGTGGTCACGCCCTGGGACACCTTGGCCAGGTGCTCGGGGTTGGCGAGCACCTGGATGTCGGAGTGGGAGTGCATGTCGATGAACCCGGGCGCGAGCACCAGCCCGTCCGCGTCAACCCGCCTTTTCGCCGACACCTTCCCGATCTCGGCGATCCGACCGTTGGCGACGCCCACGTCCGCCCGGTAGCCGGGCGCGCCCGTGCCGTCCACGACGAGCGCGCCCTTGTAGACGATGTCCACGTCGCCGGTCCCCTCTCAGAAGTAGGTGCGCACGAGGTCGACGACGGTGGTGCCGTCGACCACCGGGAGCAGTTGCCACTTGTCGAACACCGTGCAGGGGTGGGACAGGCCGAAGCCCACCCAGTCGCCGACCTCGACCGACTCGCCGGCGGGGAGGGACAGGAAGGTGTGCTGGTCGTTGAGTGCGGTGACCTCGCCCTTGAGCGGGCGGACGCCGTCGCGGGTGCGGACGACCTGCGGCTCGGGCAGGCCCTCGTCGAAGGACGCGTCCCGCTTGCCCATGGTCAGCAGCGCGAGACCGGGTTCCGGGCGGGAGGTCACCTGCGCCCACGCCTTCAGCGCCGGCCGGAACGGGTCCTCGCCCGGGGTGCGGGCGAGCGGGGAGATGCCGCGGTAGAAGCCGTCGTCGTGGGTGATGTACGCGCCGCTGCGCAGCATCGGCCGGACCGGGAACGGCCACGGCCGGGTGAGCACGGTGGCCACCTGGTCGAAGTACGCGCTGCCGCCGGCGGTGACGATCGGGTCCTCGACCTCGAACAGGTCGTGGATGCCGATGGCGAGCACGCGGAGGTTGTCCAGGTAGGCGTCGATCGTCGCCCGTGAGTCGTCGGTGGCGTCGTGCGCCAGCGCGCCCTCGTAGCCGCCGACGCCCACCAGCCGCAGGGCGGGGCTCCGCGCGGCGGCCTTGGCGACCTCGATGGCGGTCGGCAGGTCGCGTGCGCCGGTGCGTCCGTTGGCGGCACCGAGCTCGACGAGCACGTCCACCGGTCGGGTGGGCCTGCCGAGGGCTTCGGTCATGCGCTCGACGCCCGCGACGGAGTCCACCCAACAGGTGAATTCGAAGTCCGGGTGCCGGGCGAGTTCGTCGGCGACCCAGCGCAGGCCCGCGGGGTCCACGAGCTGGTTGGCCAGCAGGACCGTGCGGACCCCGAACGCCCGGTAGACGCGCAGCTGGCTGGTGTTGGCGGCGGTGATGCCCCACGAGCCGTGGTCCAACTGGCGGGCGAACAGCTGCGGTGCCATGGTCGTCTTGCCGTGCGGGGCCAGGAGTACGCCGTGCCTGGCGCACCAGGCGGCCATGGTCGCCAGGTTGTGCTCCAGGGCGTTGGCGTCCAGCACGACCAGCGGTCCGACGAAGCCGTCAGCGAACAGGTCGAGCCTCCGTCCGACGACCTCGGCCACGGTCAGGCCGAAGGTGTCGGCGGGCAGGCCCTTGAACCGCCAGTCGATCCGCTCGTCGCGGAGGGCGGCGACGGCGTCCCGGTCGATGTCCACGTGTCTCGCTCCTCACGTTGCATATTTCGCAACGGCTATTGCGCGATGTGATGCCGAGATGTGTAACATTCGCCTGCCGCCTCGTCAATGAACTCCGGAGGACAGTGGATGCGGTTCGACCTTTCGGGCGGCGTGGTGTGCCTGGGCGAGACGATGGTGGTCCTGGTGCCGGCCGAGTCTGGTCCCGTGCGTTCGGTGCGCACGTGGACGCGGGCGATCGGCGGGGCCGAGTCGAACGTGGCCATCCACTTGGCGCGCTTGGGTTTGCGCAGCCGCTGGGTGTCGGCGGTCGGTGACGACGCCTTCGGTGGGGCGGTCCTCGACTACGTGGGCGGTGCCGGGGTGGACGTCAGCGGTGTGCGGGTCGATCCTTCGAGGCCGACCGGTCTCTACGTGAAGGAAGCCGACCCGCTGGGGAGTCACGCCCGCTACTACCGGGCCGGTTCGGCGGCTTCGGCGATGGGGCCGGAGGTTCTGGCCGGCCTCAACCTGGACGACGTCCGGCTGGTGCACGTCAGTGGGATCACGGCGGCGTTGTCGGACAGCTGTCTGGAGCTGCTGCGTGCCGTCCTGCGCGGACCGCGTGAGCACCTGGTGTCGTTCGACCTGAACTGGCGGCCGGCGCTGTGGGCCGACCGCGACCCGTCCGTCCTGCTGGAGTTGGCCGACGCCGCCGACATCGTGCTGGCCGGCGCGGACGAGGCGGAGGCGGTGTGGGGGACCGGCGACCCGGAGAAGCTGCGCGCCCTGCTGCCCGGCCCGGCCACCCTGGTCGTCAAGCAGGGCGAGGAGGGCGCGACCGCCGTGGAAGACGGCGAGTTCACCTACCAGGAGGCCCTGAAGGTGGACGTCGTGGAGCCGGTCGGGGCCGGTGACGGGTTCGCCGCCGGGTACCTCGCCGCGCACCTCGCGGGCCTGCCGCCGACCCGCCGGCTGCGCGCCGGGCACCTCCAAGCCGCCGCAGCGCTGCTCACCAGCGAAGATGTGGGCGAACCGCTGCCGCCCGAGGTGACCGGGCCGCTGCTGTCCGCCGACCCGCCGGCGTGGGCCGCCGCGCACCTGAGGAGAGTGTGATGAGTCAGAGCCTGGACCGGGCGTTGACGTTGATGGGGGAGCTGGCCGGGGGCGCCAAGACGCTCGACGAGCTGTCCGCCGTCATCGACGTGCACAAGTCCACCACGCTCCGGCTGTTGCGCACCCTGGAGTCGCACCGGTTCGTGCGCCGCGACGGCGTCCACCACTACCGGCTCGGCGCGGCCCTGTTCGACCTGGCCAACCGGGCGCTGGAGGAGCGGGACGTGCGCCGCGCCGCCGAACCCGCGCTGCGCGAGCTGAACTCCAGACTCGGCTACACCGTGCACCTGGCGTCCTACGAGGGCGGCGAGGTCATCTACATCGACAAGTACGACAGCACCCACCCGATGCGCATGTACTCCCGCATCGGCCGCCGCGCCCCGCTGCACTGCACGGCCGTGGCCAAGGTCCTGCTGTCCGACCTGCCCGAAGCCCGCCGCCGCGAGGTCGCGCGGGAGATCGACTACGTGCCGCTGACCGCCAACACCATCACCACGCCCGAGGCGTACCTGGAGGAGTTGAACCGCGTCCGCGAGCGCGGGTACGCCGTCGACAACGCCGAGCACGAGGACTTCATCCACTGCATCGCGGCACCCATCCGGGGCGCGCGCGGCGAGGTGGTGGCGGCGGTCTCGATGTCGGTGCCCAAGGTCCTGCTCGACTACGACGGCCTGCTGGGCCACCTGCCCGACCTGCTCGCGACCGCGCGGGCGGCGTCCCTCGAATGCGGTTACAGCCCGCGCGACCAACAGGAGAAGTGAGAATGGCCAAGACCGAGATCCGCACGCCGAACGCGCCCACCCCGGTGGCGTCGTTCTCGCAGGGGGTGATCAAGGGCAACGTCCTCCAGGTCGCGGGCCAGGTCGCGTTCGACCCCGCCACCGGCGAGATCGTCGGCGAGACCGTCGCCGAGCAGACCCGCCAGGCGCTGCGCAACGTCGCGGCCGTCCTGGAAGCGGGTGGCGCGTCGATGGACGACGTGGTGATGATGCGCGTCTACCTCACCGACACCTCCCAGTTCGGCGAGATGAACGAGGTCTACAACGAGGTCGTCACGCAGCAGCCGTTCCCCGCCCGCACCACGGTCTACGTCGGCCTGCCCGCCGGCCTGCTGGTCGAGATCGACGCCTTGGCCGTCCTGGGCTGAACACGTGGTGAGACGGGCGCGTACTTCTGCCGGTACTTCTGCGTGGTGCGCGCCCGCCGCCGGCGGTTGACTGGGGTCACCCCCACGAAAGGACCGCGTTGCGATGGCCAGGAACGCGTCACCGATCGGATGACCGCAGTTCGGCGGCCCGGGTTCGGCACTCCCCTCCCGCCGCCGGGTCGCCGAGTTCGTCGTGGACCTCGGCCAGCACCTCCAACGCGTGCACCAGCCGGCGGTGCCGCTGCTGGGTCGCCACCGCCACGGCCGCCAGCAGCTCCGTCCGCGCCTCGACCGGCTCACCCAGCCGGTGCAGGGCCAGCCCGCGCAACGTGCGCGCGTCGCTCGTGGTGTTGGGCGCCGTGGCGGCGACCGAGTGCTCCACCGCCTCGGTCGCCGTCTCCAGCACCTCCGGCCAGCGACCCAGTTCGGCCAGGCTGTTCGCGGTGCGCACGAGCAGGCTGCCGAGCATCTCGGTGGTCATCACCGCCGACAGGTTCAGCACGCCCGAGCGGACGCCGTCGATCAACTTCCGGTGCACGTCCACGGCCTCCTCGTACCGCCGCAACCCGTGCAGCACGAGTCCCATGCACGACAACGAGATCTGCTCGCCCAACGGGTAGTCCGCCGCCCGGAACAGCACCCGCGCCCGGCCCGCGCTGGACAGCGCCGACTCCAGCTCGCCCGAGTGCATCTCCGACGCGGCCCGGTAGTGCATGGCCCACGCCTGCTCCCGCACGTCACCGCACGCGACCGCGGCCGTCCAGGCCTCCTCGTGCAACGCCAGGGCGTCGGCGGGTCGGCGCAGCAGCACGCACAGCGTCCAGGTCAGGAAGTTCAGCTGCACGGCCTCGTCGCGCACGCTGCCCAGCGCCCGTGCCGCCGCCACCCCGGCGGTGAACACCTCGACCCACGTCTCACCGCGTCCGCGCTGGTCGGAGTACCAGTGCATGGCCGTGGCCAGGTCCAGCACCTCGCGGTGCAGGCCGCGCGCCGACGCCCAGCGCAGCGCGCCCAGCCAGCCCGGGGTCTCCGCGACCAGCCACGCGTCCGCGTCCTCCTTGTCCGCCAACAACTCCGTCGGGGTGTCGCGGGCGTCGGGACCGTAGAACCCGGCCGCCGCCACGGCCGTGCTCAGCAGGTGCCGGACCACGCGCGTGCGGGTGTCCTCGTGGTCGGGCTCCTCCTCGGTGAGCCGTTCGCCGGCGAACACCCGGACCAGGTCGTGGAAGACGTACCGACCCGGCGTCTCGGCGGTGTCGAGCAGGCTCACGTCCACCAGCTCTTCCAGCGTGTCCTCGGCCTCGAACCGGTCCATGCCCGCCGCCACGGCCGCCAGCTCGGGCGTGAAGCTCGCGCCCGGGACCGCCGACAGCCGCCGGAACAGCAGAGCCGCCTTGCCGCCCAACTGCCGGTAGGACATCTCGAACGCCGTGCGCACCTGGAGGTCGCCCGCGGTCAACGCGGTCAGCCGGCGGCGTTCGTCGGCGAGCTGACCCGCGAGGTGCGCGACCGTCCACTTCGGACGGCTGGCCAGCCGGTTGCCCGCGATGCGCAGCGCCAGCGGCAGGTGCCCGCACAGCTTGGCCACCCGAGCGGCCTCCTCGGGCTCGGCCGCGACCCGCGTCCCGGCGATGGCGGCCAGCAGGTCCACCGACTCGGCCGGCCCGAGCACGTCCAGCGCCAACCGCGCCACGGCCTCCAACCCGCCCAGCACCTGCCGGGACGTCACCAGCACCAGCGACCGCTTCCCGGTGGCCAGCAACGGCCGCACCTGGGCCTCGTCGGCGGCGTTGTCCAGCACCACCAGCGTCGACCGGTCGCGCAGCAGCTCCCGGTACAGGTCCGAGCGCTCGGCCTCGCTGGACGGCACCCGCGACTCCTCGACGCCCAGCGCGAGCAGCATCCGGTGCACGACCTCCGCCGGATGCAGCGGACGCGCGTCCATGCCCCGGAGGTTGAAGAAGAAGCACCCGTCCGGGAAGCGGTCGGCCAACCGGTACCCCGCCCGCACGGCCAGGCTCGTCTTGCCCGCCCCCGGCGGCCCGTGCACCACGACCACCGAGGTCTCGGCGCGGTCGGCGATCCCCGCCACCACCTCCAGCGCCCGCTCCCGGCCGGTCAGGTCGGCGATGTCCGGCGGCAACGCGCACTGGGCGATCGTGGGCTGCTTGCGCACCCGACCGTCCTTGGCGGCACTCGCCAGCTGCCGGAGTTCCTCGTCGGACAGGCTCAGGACCCCCGCCAACGCCTCCACCGTGCGCCGCTGCGGCCCCTTGGCCCGACCGCGTTCCATGTCGCTGATCGCCCGGACGCTGACCCCCGAACCCTCGGCCAGCTCCTCCTGGGTCAGCCTCGCGCGCTGCCGGTACTCGCGCAGCAGGCCGCCGAACGTCGTCCCCACTCCGGCCAGATTAGTGCGTGGCCGGATTGGCCATGGGAGGCGTCACCGGGTCGCATCGGTGGTATTGGTCTCGCATGAAGTGGTACGCGGACGCACCGGCGCGCCGGGCGCTCCAGGCGGTGGCCGACCTGCTGGCACTGGCGTGGGTGTGGTTCTGGGTCGAGGTGGCGCGGGGCGCGCGGGACGCCGTGCTCACCCTGCGGGCCCCCGGCGACGGCCTGACCAGGGCGGGCAACGGCCTGCGCGACACCTTCTCCGACGCCGCCGCCAAGGCCCGGGACGTCCCGCTGGTGGGCGGGAGGCTGGGAGAGGCCCTGGACAAGGGCCGTGACGCCGGCGGGACCCTGGTGGACGCGGGCAACACCCAGATCGAGGCCGTGGAGACAACCGCGCTGTGGCTGGCGGTGGCCCTGATCGCCATCCCGGTGATGTTCCTGCTGATCACCTGGCTGCCACTGCGCGTGCGCTACGCGAAAAAGGCCGGTGCCGCGCGGAGGTTGCGCGACACCGGCCGAATCGACCTGCTGGCCCTCCAGGGCCTGACGACCCTGTCACCACGAGAGCTGGCGAAGTTCCCCACCGACCCCGCCACCGCCTGGCGCCAGGACGACCGAGAGGTCGTCGAGGCCCTGGCCACCCGTTACCTCAGGACACGGGGGCTGCGGGGCCGGTGAGCCGTGCTCACTGCCGGCGGTGCCAGTAGTACTGGCTGCCGCCGTACAGCACGACGTTGCCGTCGTCCTGCACCACGAGCCGGTCGGACGGCGTGCCGTTCGTGCCGGTGTACCAGCGCGGCGCGCCCGCGGTGCTGTAGAGGACGAAGTTGCCGTCGTACTGGAGCTCCGCGCGGGTCACGTCGCTGTTGTAGGTGAACGTGTGCCACTCCGGCTGGCCGGCGGCGTTGTACAGCACCAGGTTGCCGTCGGTCTGCAGCGTCAGCTTGTACTGGCCGTTGGGCGAGACCTTCGTCTCACCGCGGACCAGCATCTGCCCCCTGGTGACCCGGTCCTTGGCCGGCGTCGAGAGCTGCCGGTGCCAGTAGTAGTTCGACCCGCCGTACGCGACGACGTTGCCGTCGTCCTGCACGACGATCCGGTCCACCGCGGTGCCACCGGTGAAGGTGTGCCACGTCGGGCTGCCGTCCGCGGTGTACAACACGAAGTTGCCGTCGTGCTGGAGCTCCGCGCTGACGCCACCCCGGCCGGAGGTCTGGCTGTGCCACACCACCGCGTTGGTGGCGTTGCGCAGGACCAGGCTGCCGTCCGCGTCCAGCGCCAGCTTGTACTGGCCGTTGGGCGAGACCTTCTGCTGGCCGACCGCCAGCGACTCACCGCGGACGATCCGGTCGGCGACCGGGGTGTAGTCCGGGGTGGGCGAGCCGAACAGCAGGCGGTTCGGCGACCCCTGGGTGTCGGTGACCTTGCCCGAAGTCGCGTTCTTCACGACCGCGCGCTGCACCTGGTCGGGCGTGGCGGTCGGGTTCGCGGACAGGTAGACCGCCACCGCCCCGGCGACGTGCGGCGCGGCCATGGACGTGCCGTCCATGATCGCGGTCGCGGTGTCGCCGGTGTTGTAGGCGGACGTGATGCTCACCCCCGGCGCGAAGATGTCGACGCACGAACCCCAGTTCGAGAAGTACGCCCGCGCGTCGGTGCTGTTCGTCGCGCCGACGGTGATGCCCTGCGAGACCCGGGCCGGCGACCACTCGCAAGCGTTGCCGATCTCGGTGTCGCCGTAGTTGCTCGCCGCCGTGACGTAGGTGACGCCCGCCGCGATCGACCTGCGGACCGCGTCGTCGAGGACGGTGCCCTCGTTGTCCGGGTCGTGCCCGCTGAGGCTCATGTTCGCCACAGCCGGCTTGACGTGGTTCGTGGTGACCCAGTCGATGCCCGCGATGACACCGGCGAGGCTGCCGCTGCCCTGGCAGTTCAGCACCTTCACGGCGTGCAGGCGCACGCTCTTCGCCACACCGTACGACGTGCCGCCGAGGGTGCCGGCGACGTGCGTGCCGTGGCCGTTGCAGTCGACGTCGGGCTCGTTGGGGTTCTGGGGCGTCCGGAAGGCGTTGAAGTCGAACGTCGCCCGCCCACCGAAGTCGGTGTGCGTGGTCCGGATGCCCGAGTCGATGACGTAGGCGTGGACGTTCTCCGCCGAGTTCGCGTAGTTGTACGTGCCGTTGGTCGGCAGATACCGCTGGTCGATCCGGTCCAGCCCCCACGACGGCGGGTTGGTCTGCGTGCCCGCCGTCGTGATCTTCTGGTCCTGCACCACCTTGGCCACGGCCGGGCTGCCCGCGAGCCGCTTGGCGTCGGCCTCGCTCATCTGCGCGGCGAAGCCGTTGAGCGCGGCCGAGTACTTGTGCGTGACGTGGACCGCGTTCTTCCGCAGGACCACGTCGGTGTCCTGACGGTCCTTCAGCACCACGATGTAACTGCCCTCGACGGCGCTCTTGCTCCCCGCGCCCTCGATGGTCACCTCCTGCGCGAACGCCGGTGTCGCGCTGAGGCCCAGAGCGGCGATCGCCGCCGTGGCCCCGACACCGGCGATACGTCTCCAGGACGTGCCGAAATCTCCCATGACTGGGTGCCCCCTCAATGTGGGTACTGAGCGGAAGCGAGGGGGTGACTTCACTCGTTCGAGTGACCCCCGCGCGGGCACAGCCAACCACAGGGAAGGCGCTTCCCAAGGGGACTTTCACAACTAATCCACAGGTGCCCGCCGGTGTTCGCAGGGTCACTCGCCGGAGTGAACCCGCGAACCCCTCCGGTGTCGTCGTCGACACCCCTGGACAGCCGCCGGCGAACCGCTCACCCCGCTCCCCGGGAGCCGCCGCCAGGCCACGGTCGTGCGGCGACTCGCCGGCCACGCTCGTGCGGCGACTCGCCCGGGTGGGTGGGGTGTCCTGGTCGCAGGTCAGTAGACGGGGCCGGTGTACTTCTCGCCCGGGCCCTGGCCCGGCTCGTCGGGCACGGCGGAGGCCTCGCGGAACGCGCGCTGGACCGACTGGAGGCCCTCGCGCAGCGGCCCGGCGTGCGGGCCCAGGTACTCGGCGGACGCGGTGACCAGGCCGGCCAGGGCGGTGATCAGCCGGCGGGCCTCGTCGAGGTCGCGGCGGGGGCTCGAGTCCGGGTCCTCGTCGGCCAGGCCGAGGCGCTCGGCGGCGGCGGACAGCAGCATGATGGCCGCCTTGCTGATCACCTCGATGCTGGGAACATCGGACAGCTCGCGGACGTTGTTCGGAGGCAGGTCGGTCACGTCGGCCATTCTCGCAACCGACCCGTTCCGGTCGCCGGTTCGGGGGTTGACAAGCCGGTCTGCTACTATTCTCCGCGCGACCAGTCCCCACCCACGTGGGGACGGCAAGTGGAGCCCCGCTCCCACCCGCGTTCCACCGCCTTCAGGTGGCCGGGTCCGGTCACCTCGACGGGTGGACTGCGCCCTTCGTTGTGCGATCGGTCGGAAGCGGGCCTCACACCGGGCAGGTGTGGGGCCTCTTGTCTTTGGCGCACAACGAGTCACAAAGGACGTGAATGACAAGTCCCTCGAACCGAGGTGCTCCCGCCAGCACCGAGCCGCGTATCAACGAGCGCATCCGCGTGCCGGAGGTTCGTCTGGTCGGGCCGAACGGCGAGCAGGTCGGGATCGTTCGCATCGAGGACGCGCTCCGACTCGCGCAGGAAGCGGATCTCGACCTCGTCGAGGTCGCCGCGCAGGCTCGGCCGCCGGTCTGCAAGCTCATGGACTACGGGAAGTTCAAGTACGAGAGCGCCCAGAAGGCCCGTGAGTCGCGCCGCAACCAGCAGCTGACGGTCATCAAGGAGCAGAAGCTCCGGCCGAAGATCGACCCGCACGACTACCAGACGAAGAAGGGCCACGTGGCCCGCTTCCTGTCGCACGGGAACAAGGTCAAGGTGACCATCATGTTCCGCGGCCGAGAGCAGTCCCGGCCCGAACTCGGTTACCGGCTGCTGCAGAAGCTGGCGGAGGACGTCGCGGAGCTGGGCTTCGTCGAGTCGAACCCCAAGCAGGACGGCCGCAACATGATCATGGTGTTGGCGCCGCACAAGACCACGAAGACCCGTCCGGTGAAGCACGAGCAAGAGGACGCCCCGGCGGAGTCTGTCGAGGAGTGATCCCGGCCACGGCGGCCGGGCGCAAGCAGTGGCCCGGCTCCCGGTCGGGCGCAAGCGTGGCCGTCTCGCGTCTGCGGGGCGGCCGGCAGGAGACGAGGACAGGAATGCCGAAGAACAAGAGCCACAGCGGTACCTCCAAGCGCGTGAAGGTCACCGGCAGCGGCAAGATCATCCGTGAGAAGGCGGGCAAGCGCCACCTGCTGGAGAAGAAGTCCAGCAAGCTGACCCGTCGCCTCAGCGGCACCACCGAGGTCGCCAAGAACGACGTGCCGCGGATCAAGAAGCTGCTCGGCATCTGATCCTCCCGCTCCCCTTGAACACCGGGGCCACGAGCCCCACGAGATCGACAGGATGGACCCGTGGCACGCGTCAAAAGGGCCGTGAACGCCCAGAAGAAGCGCCGTACCACCCTTGAGCTCGCCAGCGGCTACCGCGGCCAGCGTTCGAGGCTGTACCGCAAGGCCAAGGAGCAGGTGCTCCACTCGCTCAACTACGCGTACCGCGACCGCCGCGCGCGCAAGGGCGACTTCCGGAAGCTGTGGATCCAGCGCATCAACGCCGGTGTCCGCGCCAACGGCATGACCTACAACCGCTTCATCCAGGGCCTGCGCCTCGCCGAGATCGAGGTGGACCGCAAGATCCTGGCCGAGCTGGCCGTCAGCGACCCCGGCGCCTTCACCGCGCTGGTCGAGCTGGCGAAGGCCGCGCTGCCCGCCGACGTGAACGCGCCCGTCGAGGACAAGGCCTGAGCGACGCACCGCGACCCGGGGCTGCTCCGTTCACCGAACGGACACCCCGGGTCGTTGCTGCTCGGCACCTGACCAGGCGGTCCGGCCGCGAACGGGCGGGCCGCTTCCTGGCCGAAGGCGCGCAGGCGGTGCGCGAGGCGCTGTCCTGGGCCGCCGCCGGACGCGGTCGGGTGCACGAGCTGTTCGTCACCTCGGTGGCCGCCGACCGCAACCCGGAGATCGTCCGGGCGGCGGTGGACGCCGGTGTGCCGGTGAGCGCCGTCACCGAGAAGGCCGCCGCAGGCCTGTCGGAGACCGTGTCGCCGCAGGGCCTGGTCGCCGTGTGCGACCTGCTGGACGTACCCCTGCCGCTCCTGTCGCTGGCCGGCGCACGCCTGGTCGCGGTGCTGCACGGCGTCGCCGACCCGGGCAACGCCGGCACGGTCGCCAGGGTCGCCGACGCGGCCGGCGCCGACGCGGTGATCTTCGCCGGCGACACGGTCGACCCGCACAACGGCAAGTGCGTGCGCGCCTCCACCGGCAGTGTCTTCCACCTCCCGATCTCCCGGTCCCGTGACGCGGACGAGGTCTTCGCGGCCTGCCGCGCAGCCGGCCTGCGCCTGGTCGCCGCCGACGGGTACGCCGAGGAGGACCTGGTCACCGCCGACCTGCGCGGCGACCTGGCCCGCCCCACGGCGTGGGTGTTCGGCAGCGAGGCCCACGGCCTCCCCGACGACGTGGTCGCCAAGCTCGACACGTCGCTCAAGGTCCCCATCTACGGCGGCGCGGAAAGCCTCAACCTCGCCACAGCCGCCGCCGTGTGCCTCTACGCCTCCGCCCGAGCCCAACGCACCTGACTGCGGCCACCACCCGCAACGACCGCTCCGCCCGCAACGACCGCTGCCCGCGTCCGCCTCAGTTGCCCGCCTGCGCGCGTTCCGCCCTGGTGCCCGCCCGCGCGTATCTACCCCGGTGTCCCCCCCGCGCGTGTCCGCCCTGGTGTCCGCCCGCGCGTGTCCGCCCTGGTGTCCGTCCGCGCGCGGCCGCCGCCGAGCGCGGCAAGACCAGTCTGCTGGCCTCGACGCGCCCGGCCCGCCGCTCGTGCCCGGCAGCCGTTCGCGGTCAGTCCTGGAGTCGCGCGTTGAGCGAGCGCAGCAGCGGGTCGCCCGCCACCGGCTTCTCCAAGGTCCGCAACACCTCCTCCAGCACGTTGGCCGTGTCACCGACGATCTGCAACGGCGCGTGCTCGGTCAGCAGGCCGGCCGCCCGCCGGATCTCCGCCTCCGCGTTGACCGCGTCACCGGACTGGAGCAGGAACCGCGCACCCCGCTGCGCCAGGAACGACTGCCAGTCGACGTCGCCCAGCCGCGCCGCCAGCTCCTCGGCCACCCCGTTGCGCTCCAACGCCTCCGCGTACCGCCCGGCCTGGAAGTGCAGGAACGCCCGGATCGCCGCGATCCGCGCCGACAGGTGTGTCCGGTGCTCCTCGTTGTCCATCGCGGGCAGCAGCCGTTCCGCCGCGTCGAGTGCCGCACCGCACTCGTCGCGCTGGTCGTCGGGCAGGGCCGCCGCCGACTCGACCCACGAACCCGCCGCCTCGGCCGGGTCCGGCACCCGCTCCCAGTGCCGGGCCGCCTCGGCGTAGGCGCGTGCACCGTCCGACGCCCGGTCCAGCCGCCGCAGCACCCCGCCCAGCAGGTCGTAGGCGAGGGCCCGCCGCCACGGCTCGTCGTCCGGGATCAGCGGCAGTGCGGTCTCCAGGTGTGTTCGCGCCGCCTCGTTCTCGTCCAGTCGCGAACACGCCTGCGCCAACCGGTACCGCACCGGGACCACGATGTCGTCGCGCACGTCGTGGCTCTCGATGACCCGGACCGCTTCCTCCAGCGCCTCCGCGGCCTCCACGAACCGCCCGGTCTTGAGGTAGCCGCCCGCCAGCGTGTAGCAGGCGTGCACCACGTCCTCGGGCACGCCCAGCTCGTGCCCCACGGAGATCGCCTCCCGCAGCTGCTCCAGCTGCCGGTCCTCGACCTCCAGGCGGTCGACCGACGCCACCCGCTGCCGGTGCGCCTCGGCCGTCCACGGACCGCGCGGTGTGCTGAACGCGGCCACGAACTCCTCCGCCGTGTCCAGCGCGGCGGGCAGCCCCAGCACCGTCTCGATCTTCAACCGCAGCCGCAGGGCGTCGAACCGCACGCCCGCCGTCGGCTCGCCCGCCAGCACGTCGGCGACCACCGCGGACGCCTCGTCCAGCTCGCCGATGGACGCCAGGTGCTGCGCCACGTCGCACCGCACCCGCGCGACCAGCTCCGGCACGTCCGCCTCGGCCAGCGCCAGCGCCTCGCGCACCAGCTCGCCCCGCTCGTCGGTCGCGTCCGCCTCGCCCAGCAGGTCGACCACGACCAGGCGGGTCAGCACCCGGGTGTACGGGGTGCCCGCGCGGTCCGCCTCCGCCACGCACTCCCGCGCCTCCGCCAGCGCCGCTTCCAGGCCCACGTGCTCGACCCGCATCGCCGCGCCCCGGCTGCGGTACCGGTTGGCGAAGTCGTGCTCGCCGGCCGCCGCGAGCCGGGCGACCGCCGCGTCCAGCTCGGCCATGGCGGTCGCGTGCTCCTCGTGCACCGTGCTCTGCCGCGCCGCCAGCGCCCGCCGGGCCGCGACGCGCGCCGCGAGGCCCTCCGGCAGCAGCGGGTCGAGGTCGCGCGGCAGGGACCGCAGCAGCCGCATGCCGGTGATGAAGTCGCCGTGGTCGAACGCGTGGTTCATCTCCTGCGCCAGCTCGACCGGGTCGGCGACCGGTGTCGGCTCCTCCTCCGGTGTGGGCGCGACCTCCGCCCGCACCGGCACCGCCAGCGGCACGTGCGGTGTGTCGGCCGACGCCAGCTTCGCGCGGATGCGGCGGCTCACCGCGTCCGTCCCGTTGCGCCGGTCGAACCGCTCCGCGATCTCTAACGCCTTCGCCGCCAGCAGGTCCCGCAGCTGGGACGCGCCGTAGACCTCGGTCTGCCCGTCGCGCGGCACGACGAAGTCCAGCGGCTTGTCCACCCGACCCAGCAGCACCGCCGCACCCGCCGCGAAGTGCATCTCCTGCGACGGCGACGGCGAGTGGTGCACCCGGTGCACCTGCCGCTGCAGCAGCTCGATCCCGCGCTGCACGTTGCCCGATGTCGCACAGAACACCAGGTGGTCGTCCACGTAACCGCCGTACTGGTCGTCGCGCACCAGCCGGTGGGCCACCACGTGCGCCTGCCGCGCCCGGTCCAGGTCGCCCAGCGCGACGAACGCCGGGGTCAGCGTGGTCAGGATGCCCTGCGGCTGGGTGGCGCAGCCGGTGTCCTTCTCCAGCTGGTGCTCGGCGTGCGCGACCGCCTCCGCGTACCGGCCCTGGCGGATCAGGTGCCCGGCCTGGTCCTCCACGACGCACGCCTCGCAGTCGCTCATCGGACCGCGGTCCATGGCGAGGTACCGCGCGAAGTACTCGCGGTAGCCCTCCTCGTTGCCGATGTGCTCGGCCAGCTGCGCCTGCGCCCCGTACACCGGCTGCATGGAGTACCCGTGCCGCTGGTACCGCTCGCCCAGCTGCGTGATCACCGACCGGACCTGGTCCAGCGTGAACCGGGGATCGGCCATCAGCCCGCTGACGATCCACTTGTGCGCCCAGTCGAAGCTGTGCGTCTCCCACTCGTCGAACGCCGTGGGGTCCCGCTTCTCCGCCGCGCCGCACCACGCGAACGGCGCCAGCATCAGGTCGTAGCGACCCAGGTCGTAGGCGGACCGGATCAGGGCGATCCGGCAGCTCACGCCGAGCGGCAGGTGGTCGACGGCGTCCGCGGTGCGCGCGGCGCGTTCCAGCGCCTCGTGCCGCGCCATGCCCTCCGGCATGTGGTACGCCTCGACGAACTGCTGTTCGGCGGCGGTCTTCTCCTCGCTCACGATTGCCCTCCGACAGCGCGGTCCAGCAGTTCCAGGAAAGAGCGGTTGAGCGCGGCCGTGTCCTTGGGGCGCATCGGCCGGCGCGCTTGCAGCAACGCGTGCACGTACAAGGACTCGACGGTCAGCTCCACCAGCGCCGAGTCGTTGAGCCCCGCCAGCCGCCGCACCAGCGGGTTGCGCACGTTGAGCACGAGCCGCTGGGCCGCGTCGGACTGCTCCGACACCAGGCTGCCCAGCAGTTCCGCCCACAGCGGGTCGGCCTGCTCGCCGACCTGCTCGACGTCCCGCCGGCGCTCGCCCTCCACGTTGGTGACCAGCAGGGCGGGCAGCGACGCCGGGTCGAAGTCGCGCGGCACGGCCTCGCAGTCGTGCCGCTCCAGCACCTCCTTGGCCAGCGCCAGCCGGTCGCGCAGCGCCCGCTCCAGCTCCGGCTCCGGGTCGCCCAGCGCGGCCAGCACCTCGGTCGGGGCGACCCGCCGCGCCGCCGCCGGACCGTCCAGCGCCACCAGCCGGTCCATGATCTCCACGTCGTAGGCGTAGCCCGCGTTGAGCAGGCCCATGCCCTGGGCGTGGGCGACCGGCGCGAGCTGCCGGAACTCGTCCACGTCCGGCACGTACGCGATCGAGCCGTGCTTGCGCTTGAACTGGCGCAGCGACTGCCCGCCGTCGGTGGTCTCGAACGGCAGCCACCGCTCCACCAGCCGCAGCATCTCGTCGTCCACCCGCGCCAGCGACTTGATGCCCAGGTGGTGGGCGTCGAGCAGCGCCGACGTGCGGTCCGGGTCGGTCGCGTCCAGCCGCACCAGCCAGTCGCGGACCTGCCGGCCCAGCTCCTCGCGCACCGCGAGCAGCGTCTCGTCCTGGTAGAGCGCCTCGCGGCTGGCTGTGGGCCGCAGCGACGACGAGTCGACCACGCACCGCACGAAGTACGCCCACTCCGGCAGCAGACCCTCGATGGCGTCGCCGACCAGCATCCGCTTCAGGTACACGCGGTGCGACTGGCGCGCGCCGGGGTGCACCCCGCCGGGCAGCACGTACGCCACGCCGGTCAGGCCCACGGTCGGCACCTCGACCGGGATCGCGTCGAACGGCCGCACGCCCAGCACCTTCGCGCCGTACCCCAGCGCGTCGTCCAGCCACGGCAGCCGCTCGGCGGTGAGCACCTCGCCGCCCACGCTGACCTTCACCGGCAGCAGCTCGCCGTACTCGGTGACCAGCGCCTTGACGACGTCGTGCTCCAGCCAGTGCTCCGAGTCGCGGTTGGGCACCAGCTCGATGGTGGTGCCGACTGGGATTCCGGAGTCCGCTGTCTCGCCTGTCGTCCGATTCTCGGCTTCGCCGAGGACCTCCACCTCGTAGTTGCCCGCGGCGTCGGCTGTCCACCGCACCGCCGGGCCGCCCTTGGCCGACCGGGACACCAGTCGGATGCGCTCGGCGACCAGGAACGCGGACAGCAGGCCCACGCCGAACTGGCCGAGGAAGCCCTGGCGGGCGAACCCCAGCTCGTCCCGCTTGGACGTGCGGCCCAGTGTCGAGAGCAGGTCGTGGACCTCGCGCTCGGTCAGGCCGATGCCGGTGTCGGAGATGCGGAGGGTGCCGCCCGTGCCGGAGTCGATCGGCTCGATCACCACCTCGCCCGGCGCGTCCGGCTGGAGCGCTCGGCGGGCGGTGATCGCGTCCACCGCGTTCTGCAGCAGCTCTCGCGCGTACACGCGGGGACTGCTGTACAGGTGGTGGCTGAGCAGATCGATGATCCCGCGCAGGTCGACACCGAAGGTGTGTGCCATGGGAGTGGAATCCACCTCGGGTCAGGTCACGTAGGACGGTCGATTCTAGGTGCGCCACGGTGGCGGCGGACCCGGTTTTCGGCGCTTCGCCCGCCGGGCCGGCGGCTCACTCGAAGATCAGTGTGCACGAGGGGTACGACAATTCCGCGCGGTCGACCTGCCGGGGTCACGGCGCAGTCACGGCCGCGGTGGATCCGGCCCCACCCCGATCACCTAGGATCGACCCGCCGCTCCGTGCCCTTCGCGGGGTGGTTTCCACACGCGGCACGCGACGGGAGCTGTCCACCAACCATGTCCGGAGCCAACGACCCGTACGACCCCAAGCAGGTCGCGGCGCTCTCACCGGAGGCGCTCGACACGGCGGTGGAGCAGGCGCGGGAGGCGTTCGCGAAGGCGGCCGACCTCGACGAGCTGGCCGCCGTCAAGCCGAGCCACCTGGGTGACCGCTCGCCCGTCCTGCTGGCCAGGCGGGAGATCGGCGCGCTGCCGCCGGCCGCCAAGGCCGAGGCGGGCAAGCGGGTGAACGAGGCGCAGAACGCGGTCAAGCACGCGTTCGAGGAGCGCCGCGCCGTGCTCCAGGCCGAGCGCGACGAGCGGGTCCTGCGCGAGGAGTCGGTCGACGTCACGCTGCCCTGGGACCGCGTCCCGCGCGGCGCGCGCCACCCCATCAGCACCCTCGCCGAGCGCATCGCCGACGTGTTCGTCGCGATGGGCTACGAGGTCGCCGAGGGGCCCGAGCTGGAGACCGAGTGGTTCAACTTCGACGCGTTGAACTTCGGCAAGGACCACCCGGCCCGCTCCATGCAGGACACCTTCTACGTGGCGCCCGAGGGCTCCGGCCTGGTGCTGCGCACCCACACCAGCCCCGTGCAGGCCCGCACGCTGCTGGACCGCGAGCTGCCGGTGTACGTCGTGTGCCCGGGGCGGACGTTCCGCACCGACGAGCTCGACGCCACCCACACCCCGGTGTTCCACCAGGTCGAGGGCCTGGCCGTGGACAAGGGCCTGACCATGGCGCACCTGAAGGGCACGCTCGACGCGTTCGCCCGCGCCATGTTCGGCGAGGACTCCAAGACCCGCCTGCGGCCCAGCTTCTTCCCGTTCACCGAGCCGTCCGCCGAGGTGGACGTGTGGTTCCCGGAGAAGAAGGGCGGCCCCGGCTGGGTCGAGTGGGGCGGCTGCGGCATGGTCAACCCGAACGTGCTGCGCAACTGCGGTGTCGACCCGGAGGTGTACTCGGGGTTCGCGTTCGGCATGGGCCTGGAGCGCACGCTGCAGTTCCGCAACGGCCTGCCCGACATGCGCGACATGGTCGAAGGCGATGTCCGCTTCACCCAGCCATTCGGAACGGAGGCATGACCGGTGCGTATCCCGGTTACCTGGCTGGTCGAGAACCTCGAGTTCGCCGAGACCCCGACGCCCGAGCAGCTCGCCGAGGCGTTCGTGCGGATCGGCCTCGAGGTCGAGGACGTGCACCAGCTCGGTCCCGTAACCGGTCCGCTCGTCGCGGGCCGGGTGATGGAGATCAAGGAGCTCACCGAGTTCAAGAAGCCCATCCGGTACTGCCAGGTCGAGGTCGGTCCGGACCAGGTCAACGGCATCGTCTGCGGCGCGTCGAACTTCGTCGAGGGCGACACGGTGGTCGTGGCGCTGCCCGGCGCGGTGCTGCCCGGTGACTTCGCGATCACCCCGCGCAAGACCTACGGGCACGTCAGCGAGGGCATGATCTGCTCGGCCCGCGAGCTGGGCCTGGGCGACGACCACTCGGGCATCCTGGTGCTACCCAGCGGCACCGCGCAGCCCGGCGACGACGCCATCGAGCTGCTGGGCCTCAACGACACGGTCATCGAGGTCGCGCCCACGCCCGACCGCGGCTACGCGTTCTCCGTGCGCGGCCTGGCCCGCGAGATCGCCTGCGCGTTCGACGTGCCGTTCGGCGACCCCGGCCTGGCCGAGGTGCCCGAGGGCGAGGGCGACGTGCTGCCGGTGCGGATCGAGGACCCGTCGGCGTGCTCGCGGTTCGTGGCCCGGCGGGTGACCGGCGTGGACCCGACCGCGCCGACGCCGTGGTGGATGCGGCGGCGGCTGATGCTGGCCGGCATCCGGTCCATCTCGCTGCCGGTCGACGTCACCAACTACGTGATGCTGGAGCTCGGTCAGCCGCTGCACGCGTTCGACGGCGCGACCGTGCAGGGCGGCCTGGTCGTGCGGCGCGCGGTGGCGGGGGAGAAGCTCACCACGCTGGACGAGCAGGTCAGGGCGCTGGACCCGGACGACATCGTGATCGCCGACGACAGCGGCGTGGTGTCGCTGGCCGGCGTCATGGGCGGTGCGTCCACCGAGGTCCGCGACACCAGCACGGACATCCTGCTGGAGGCGGCGAACTGGGACCCGGCGTCCATCGCGCGCACTGTAAGGCGGCACAAGCTGCCTTCAGAGGCCGCTAAGCGGTTTGAACGGACCGTGGACCCGGCGCTGGCCCCGGTGGCCTTGGAGCGCGCGGCGCGTCTGCTGCACATGTTCGCCGAAGGCAGCATCAAGCCGGGACGCACGGACGTGGGCACGCCGGTGCTGCCCGGTCCGGTGACCATGCCGATCGACCTGCCCGACCGCGTGGCGGGCGTGCGCTACGCGCGCGGTGTGACGGCGCGGCGCCTGGGCCAGATCGGCTGCCAGGTCGAGGTCTCGACCGGTGACGACGGATCGACCCTGGTCACGGCGGTGCCGCCGACGTGGCGCGCCGACCTCACCCAGCCCGCCGACCTGGTGGAGGAGGTGCTGCGGCTGGAGGGGTACGACACGATCCCGTCCACGCTGCCGCCCGCCCCGGCCGGTCGCGGCCTGACCGAGCAGCAGCGGCGCCGCCGGACGGTGTCGCGTGCCCTGGCCGAGAACGGGTTTGTCGAGGTCAAGCCGTTCCCGTTCATCGCACCCTCGGTGTTCGACGCGTTCGGGCTGGCCGAGGACGACGTGCGGCGGCGCTTCGTCAGCGCGCTGAACCCGCTGGAGGCGGACAAGCACGCGCTGGCGACCACGCTGGTGCCGGGTCTGTTGGAGACCTTGCAGCGCAACCTGGCGCGTGGCGCTCGTGACGTGGCTCTTTACACGGTCGCCCAGGTGACGTTGCCGCGCACGCAGCCGGTGCCCGTGCCCGAGGTGGGCGTGGGCGCGCGGCCGTCCGACGAGCAGGTCGCGTCGCTGATCGCGTCCCTGCCGCAGCAGCCGGTGCACGTCGCCGCGGTCCTGACCGGGCTGCGCGAGCACGCCGGCTGGTGGGGCAAGGGCCGTCCCGCGGACTGGGCGGACGCGGTGCAGGCCGCACGGCTGGTCGGTGAGGCGTACGGCGTCGAGCTGACCGTCAAGGCGTCCTCGCTGGCGCCGTGGCACCCCGGTCGGTGCGCCGAGCTGCGCGTCGGCGACTGGCCGGTGGGCCACGCGGGCGAGCTGCACCCGAAGGTGCTGGAAGCGCTGGGTCTGCCCAAGCGGACCGTCGCGTTCGAGCTGGACCTGGACGCGCTGCCGGTGGAGGACCGCCGCCCCGCGCCGGTCGTGTCGCCGTACCCGCCGGTGCTGCTGGACGTGGCCGTCGTCGTGGACGCCGCGGTGCCCGCCGCCGAGGTGGCCCGGGCGCTGACCGCGGGCGGTGGCGAGCTGCTGGAAGACCTGCGGCTGTTCGACGTGTACACGGGCGACCAGGTCGGCGAGGGCAAGCGGTCGCTGGCCTACGCGCTGCGGTTCCGCGCGCCGGACCGGACGCTCACGGTCGAGGAGGCCACAGCGGCCCGGGACGCGGCCGTGGCGGAGGCGTCGACCCGCTTCGGGGCGGTGCTGAGAGGCTGACGCAGAGTTCCTGGACCCGCACCAGTGCGGGTCCAGGATTAGACCGGTCGGGTGAAACCATCGGTCGCCGAGGTAGCGGGAACGTGCAGATCAGGGCACTCGGCGTCACCTGTCAAGGGGTCTTTGGACCTGCATTTCCGGGCCTGCCTGGTTCTTGCGCCAAGGTTGAACGTTCTCCAAGATTGGCTTCGCGGCCCGCTGGGCCGAGGGGCGAAGCGATGAACCGCCGGGCGAGTCTGGTCGCCGGTCCGACGGGGAGCTAGCGGCGAACCCACCGCCTGATGCAGCAGTCGTAGTGAGGTTGCCTCATGCGTACTTTGGGACCACGGATGGAAGTCGCCGTCGCCATGACCATCCTGGGCGTCGGTGCCGCCGTGGTCGCCGCGATGCACCTCACCTGGCCCGCGCCCGAACTGCCCGCGATGGCGTACGCGGTGAGCAACGGCGAGCCGGGTGTCTCCGACCTCAAGCCGTTCGAGATCAACGACGTGTCCGGCGCACCGGTCGAGCTGACGCCCGGCGGGGTCGGGTCGCGGCTCGTGCGGCTGTCCAACCCGAACAGCGTCGACATCGTCGTGATGACGCTCCAGGCCGTGCCGGGGCAGCCGTTGGACGCGGCGCACAACCGGGTGCCGGACTGCCCGTCCGGGGTGCTGAGCGTGCGACCGATGGCCGAGCCGGTGTCCATCCCGCCGGCGGGGGCGGTCGAGGTGGAGATGGTCGTGCAGATCTCCCCGGACGTGCCCGACGCGTGCCAGGACTCCGTCTTCCCGCTCACCTACTCGGGCCGTGCCACCCGCGGCTGACCCGCCGCGCCACCCACGTTCGACCCGCCGCGCCACCCGCGGCTGATCCCCCGCGCCACCCGCGTCCGACCCCTGCGGCCGACCTTGGGTCCCGTCCTACTCCGCGATGAGCCTGCGCACCGCCTCGGCGACGTACTCGTATCGTGCCTCGGCGTCCGGCGACTCGCCCGGGAACTCCGGGTTGACCTCCGTCCACGTCGCCGCCAGGTGCAGCACCAGCCCCAGCAGCACGGCGGGCGGGAACCGCTTCGGCAGGACCCCTTCCGCCTGGGCCTGCGCGATGAGCTCCACCTTCCGGTCGGTCGCCTCGACGGCCAGGGCGTTGACCTCGGACTCGCCCGGCTCCAGCCGGTGCCACACGGCCAGTCGCATGACCTCGGGGTGCACGTCGTACATCCGGGCGAGCTTCGCCGCGTACCCCGGCAGGTCGTGGACGTCGATCGGCGTCGACTCGACCACCCGCCGCACGATCGAGCCGTAGACGGCGTCGAAGAGCTGCGCCTTGCCGCCGAAGTAGTGGTAGATCTGCGCCTTGTTCGAGTTCGCCTGGGCGGCGATCCGGTCCACCCGCGCGCCCGCGATGCCGTGCTCGGCGAACTCCGCGAGGGCGGCGTCGAGCAGGCGTTGGCGGGTCGCGTCCGCGTCTCTGATCACGACTTCGAGACTATCTTCTAACCAGTTAGTTGACAAAGTCCGATCTTGCCGGCACTCTTCTAACCAACCAGTTAGAAAGGAAGGTGTGTCATGCTCCGCAAGGATCCGCTGATCGCCTGGCGTCCCGCGCTCGCCGCGGCGGCGTTCCAGGTCGCGTTCCCCGTCGTGCACCGGCTCCGGTACGCGTCGCCGGAACTCCAGTTCGCCACGAGGAAGGTGGCCAGACCGGCCACGATCCGCATCCCGACGCGCCACGGCGAGGTCAAAGCCCTGGTGTACGCGCCGCCCGACCCGGTCGACCGCCCGCCCGTGCACCTGATCGCCCACGGCGGGGCGTTCATCGCGCGCGTGCCCGAGCAGGAGGACAACGTGGCGCGGTTCCTGGCCTCGGAGGTGGGCGCTCACGTTGTGGTGCCCAACTACTCGACCGCGCCGACAGTGCGGTTCCCGGTCGCCGAAGACGAACTCTTCGACGTGTACCGGTGGATGCGATCGGCCACCTACGGGTGGGACGGTGCCCGCATCTCGGTGGGCGGAGCGAGTGCCGGCGGCAAGCTGGCGGTCAACGTGGCGTTGCGCGCGGCGGAGGCCCGGATCCCGCTGCCGGTCGCGCTGACGGTCGAGTTCGGCACCGTCGACCTGAGTCGCCCGGACTCCAGCCGCACCTCGATGCTGGAGAAACCGGTGGTGGGCCGGTCCCTGATGTCCCTGGTCCGCCGCACGTACTTCGCGGGTGCCGACCCGGAGCACCCGCACGTCTCACCGATCCGCCACCCGAACCTGGCGGACCTGCCGCCGACCCTGGTCCTGACCGCCCAGCACGACACGCTGCGAGAGGAGATGAGCGACTTCGCCAAGATCCTGGAAGCCGAGGCCGTACCCGTGACCTACCGCGAGTTCGAGGGCGTCGACCACGGCTTCACCCACACCAGGCCGGTCGAGGTGGCCCGAGAGGCGATCACCCTGATCGCCGACCACCTGCGCACCGCCTACACGCCCAGCGCCCAGCCACCGGCCGAACCCCCGACACCCACCATCCGCCGAAACTCCCTGGGGATGCTCGACTGACCCCTGACCCCTGACCCCTGACCCCTGACCGCACCCTTCGCACCAGGTCGGGTCAGGCACCGCCCCGCGGTAGGCACCGGCCGCCTACCGCACCCCGCCCACAACCAACCGCCCCCCGCAACCAACTACCCCGGCGACCCACGGCACCCACGGTTCGCCGCCCCCTACGGTTCGCCGCACCCCAGCCGCTACGTCGGACCTGCCACCCGCTCACAGGTGCTTGGTGGCTTCCCTTCTGGAGAGAGGAGAGAGTTCCGGGTGCGCGTCGACGAACGCGCGCACCCACCCGGGGTCCACGCGGGCGTACTGGCGCAGCGCCCAGCCGATGCCCTTGCGCAGGAAGAAGTCCGGGTCCGCGATGTTCGCCTCGATCGCGTCCTGGAGCAGGTCGAGGTCGGTCTCGCCCTTCGACCCCAGCTGGCAGATCACCGACACCCGCCGCCGCCAGCGGTCCGGGTCGGTCATCCAGGTGCGCACCACCGGTTCGACGTCGTCGGGGTGCGCGCGCAGCAGCGGGCCGATGCGGCGGGACGCGATCTCGTCCACGTAGTCCCACCACGCACCGGTCACGACCAGCTCGTCGTACACCGGCAGCAAGGTCGGGTCCTGCCACTTCGGGTACCGGCCGACCAGGTCCAGCGCCAGGTACCGCTCCTCGCGGTAGGTGGCACCGCGCCACAGCTCCAACACCGTGTCCACCCACTCGTCACGGGAGGTGAATGGGAACTTGCCGAACAGCGACCGCGCCAGTGCGGCGCGCTCGGGCTTCGGCACACCGAGGAACGGCATCTCGGACTTCATGTACCGCTGCATCTCCGGCGCCTTCGCCGGATCGGCGGCCGACCTCAGTCCTTCGTGGATCGCCGTGACGAGTCCGCTCACGACACCACCGTAGAGCGGCTCGATGTGTCACGCTTCGGTCATGAGCGAGTTCGACTACGACCTGCTCGTCATCGGATCCGGTCCCGGCGGGCAGAAGGCGGCCATCGCGGGCGCGAAGCTCGGCAAGCGGGTCGCGATCGTGGACAAGGCGGACATGGTCGGCGGCGTGTGCGCGAACACCGGCACGATCCCGTCGAAGACCATGCGGGAAGCGGTGATGTACCTGACCGGGATGAGTCAGCGCGAGCTGTACGGCGCGGACTACCGGGTCAAGAAGGACATCACGATCTCGGACCTGCTCGCCCGGACCCAGCACGTCATCGGGCGCGAGGTCCAGGTCGTGCGGGCCCAGCTGCACCGCAACCAGGTCGACCTGCTCACCGGGACGGCCCGGTTCGTCGACCCGCACACGGTCGCGGTGCAGGGCGTGCACCGGGGCGAGCACCACACGGTCTCGGCGGACAAGATCGTGATCGCCACCGGCACCCGCCCGGCCCGCCCGGCGCAGGTCGACTTCGACGAGGAGCGCGTCCTCGACTCGGACGAGGTGCTCGCGCTGGAGGAGATCCCGTCGTCGATGGTCGTGGTCGGGGCCGGGGTGATCGGCATCGAGTACGCCTCGATGTTCGCCGCCCTGGGCAGCCGGGTGACGGTGGTCGAACAGCGGGAGCGCATGCTGGAGTTCTGCGACCCGGAGATCGTGGAGTCGCTGAAGTTCCACCTGCGGGACCTGGCGGTCACGTTCCGGTTCGGGGAGAAGGTGGTCAACGTCGCCGTGTCCGAACAGGGCACCGTGACCACCCTCGCCAGCGGCAAGCGCATCCCGGCGGCGGCCGTCATGTACTCGGCGGGCCGCCAGGGCGCGACCGAGGAGCTGAACCTGGCCGCCGCCGGCCTGGAGGCCGACCACCGCGGTCGGTTGACCGTGGACGAGCACTACCGCACGTCGGTGGAGCACGTCTACGCGGTGGGCGACGTGATCGGCTTCCCGGCCCTGGCCGCGACGTCGATGGACCAGGGCCGGCTGGCCGCGTACCACGCGTTCGGCGAGACGGTGAACGAGCTGTCGGCGTTGCAGCCGATCGGGATCTACACGATCCCGGAGATCTCGTACTGCGGTGCCACCGAGGCCGAGCTGACGGCGTCGGCGACCCCGTACGAGGTCGGCCTGGCCCGCTACCGGGAGCTGGCGCGGGGCCAGATCGTCGGCGACGCCTACGGGATGCTGAAGCTGCTCGTGTCCACGGTGGACCGCAAGCTGCTGGGTGTGCACCTGTTCGGCACGGGCGCGACCGACCTCGTCCACATCGGACAGGCGGTCATGGCGTGCGGCGGCACGGTGGACTACCTGGTGGACACCGTCTTCAACTACCCGACCCTGTCCGAGGCGTACAAGGTGGCGGCGCTGGACGTGACCAACAAGATCCGAGCCCTCGACCGCTTCGGCGCCTGAGCGGGAACGAGAGGCGACGAGAGCGGACGAGCGGGGGACGAGAGGGACGGGAGCGACCAAGCGCGGAAGCGCGACCAAGCGGGACCAAGCGGGACCAAGCGGCCGGGCGCGCCTACTTTCACCCGGCTACCGCGTCCTCGTCGCTCGCTTGGCCGCAGCAGACTGTGCCGCTCGGCCGGGCTGCCGGGGCCTTGTCGCTCGGTTGGGCTGCTGGGACTTGCCGTTCGGTCGGTTCAGGCTGGTAGGCGGTCGAGGAAGGTGGCGAGCAAGGGGGCGATTTCGGTGACGTGTTCCTCCAGGGCGAAGTGGCCGGTGTCGAAGATGTGCAGTTCGGCGTCCGGTACGTCGCGGAGGTAGGCCTTTGCGCCGTCTTCGGTGAAGATGCCGTCGCCGCGGCCCCAGACGACGAGGGTCGGTGGCTGGTGGGTGCGCAGCCACTCCTGCCAGCGCGGGTACAGGGCGACGTTCGTGTGGTAGTCCAGCGCGAGGTCGACCTGGATCTCCGTGCGGCCCGGCTGGTCCAGGAAGTTCTGGTCCAGGGTCCAGGCGTCGGGATCGACCAGGCTCGGGTCGGTGGTGCCGTCCTCGTACTGGGACCTGGTGAAGGCGAGGGTCATCAGGCCGCGTGCGACGTCGCGGTCGTGGTTGGCGACGAAGCCCTGCGCTGCCTCGGACAGGCCCTCCGCGTAGGTGTTGGCGTTCTGCACGACCAGGCCGGTGATCCACTCCGGGTGCCGGGTCGCCAGGCGGAAGCCGACCGGGCCGCCGAAGTCGAACGTGTACAGGGCGAACCGGGTCAGGCCGATCGCCTGCACGAAACCCTCGACGACGTCGGCGAGTCGCTCGAACGTGTGGTGGTCGAGGTCGCCGCTGTGGCCGAAGCCCGGGTAGTCGGGGGCGACGAGGTGGTAGCGGGTCCCGAGTGCGTCCATCAGGCGGCGGAACTGGTGGGACGCGCTCGGGAAACCGTGCAGCAGCAGGAGCGTGGGCGCGTCCGCCGGACCGGTCTCCCGGTAGAAGACCTGGACGCCGTCGACCTCGACGTGCCGGTGGAAGACCTTGGGGAGCAGCATGGCGCCCACACTATCTAACGCTTAGAGCCGTTAGCAACCATTAGGTTGGTGACGAGGTGGAGCCTGGCGTCGCCGACGTCCCGCAACGGGGGGACGAGGAGGGTGGGCAGGCCGACGTTCACGCCGGCGCCGTCGTGGGTGGCGCGGTCGCCGACCATGAGCGTCTCGTCGGGGGAGGTGCCGAGCTCGTCGAGTGCGATCCGGAAGATGGCCGGGTCCGGCTTCACCACGCCGTGCTCGAAGGACAACACGAAGGAGTCGACTGGGAGGCCGTCGAACGCGGGTCGGACGTCGAAGTGGATGTCACTGAGGACTGCGATGCGGATCCCGTTGTCGTGCAACGCGTTCAGCGTGGCTGCGGCGTCCACCGCGAACGGGTTGAACGCGGGGTCGGACTCCACTTCGTACAGCGCGTCGGCCAGCTCGTCGTCCAGGCCGGCGTCGGCGAAGGCGCCGTAGTAGGTCTCGCGGTGGAGGGTGGCGTCGGCGTCGACACCGGGGGCGTCGAGGCGGCCGACGTCGATCGCCGCGATGACGTCGGCCGCTGTGGAGGTGTCGCGGCCGAGGCGGCGCAGAGCCTCGGTGACCCAGCCGCGGAAGGTGGGCGTGAGCACGAGGGTGCCCCGCCAGTCGAAGATCACTGCCCTCATGGGGGCAAGGTAGTGGCGAGGCGGTGGGTGAGGGGGTCGCGGGCGAGGGGGCACGGTGGGGGAGGGCGCGGTGGGGGAAGGGATGGCAGGCGAGGGGGTGGCAGGCGACGGGGTGGGTGACGAAGGTCGCGGGGGTCCATCGGGAAAGCGTATTTGAGTGACTTTGCACGAGCGTGCATACTTATCCGCATGACGGTACGGATCGCGGTCGCTGGGGCGAGTGGGTACGCCGGGGGTGAGCTGTTGCGGCTCCTGCTCGGGCACCCGGAGGTGGAGATCGGCGCGCTCACCGCCGGTGGCAACGCGGGTACCCCGTTGCTGGCCCACCAACCGCACCTGCTGCCGCTCGGGGATCGGGTGCTCGGGGAGACCAACCTCGAGAACCTCGCCGGCCACGACGTCGTCTTCCTCGCCCTGCCCCACGGTCACTCCGCCGAGATCGCCGCGCAACTGGGCGACGACATCCTGGTGATCGACTGCGGCGCCGACCACCGGTTGACCGACGCGCAGGCCTGGGAGCGCTGGTACGGCGGCACCCACGCGGGCTCGTGGCCCTACGGTCTGCCTGAACTGCCTGGTCAGCGGGACGTCCTCAAGAACACCAAGCGCGTGGCGGTGCCGGGGTGCTACCCGACCGTGTCCTCGCTGGCCCTCGCGCCCGCGGTCGGGCTGATCGAGCCCGAGGTGACCGTGGTCGCCGTGTCCGGCACGTCCGGCGCGGGCAAGTCGCTCAAGCCGAACCTGCTCGGGTCGGAGGTGATGGGGTCGCTGTCCGCGTACGGCGTCGGCGGCACGCACCGGCACACCCCCGAGATCACGCAGAACCTGTCCAAGGTCGCCGGCCGCGAGGTCAAGGTGTCCTTCACGCCCGTCCTCGCGCCGCTGCCCCGGGGCATCCTCGCCACCTGCACCGCGACGCTGACCAGCGACGACGACGTGCGCTCGGTCTACGAGAAGGCCTACGCCGACGAGCCGTTCGTGCACCTGCTGCCGGAAGGCCACTGGCCGACCACGGGCGCGGTGCTCGGTTCGAACGCCGTGCAGCTCCAGGTCACCGTCGACCGCGACCTGAACCGCCTGGTCGTGGTCGCCGCCGTCGACAACCTGGCGAAGGGCACCGCGGGCGCCGCGGTGCAGTGCATGAACCTGGCACTCGGCCTGCCGGAGACCACCGGCCTGTCCACCGTGGGAGTGGCACCGTGAACAACCCCGTCCGTGACAAGGGCGTCACCGGCCCCAAGGGCTTCAAGGCCGCGGGTGTCGCCGCCGGCATCAAGGAGTCCGGCGCGCTGGACCTGGCGCTGGTGGTCAACGAGGGTCCCGGCCAGGCCGCGGCGGGCGTGTTCACGACCAACCAGGTCAAGGCCGCGCCCGTGCTGTGGTCGCAGCAGGTGCTCAAGGAGCGCAAGCTCAACGCGGTCGTGCTCAACTCCGGCGGCGCGAACGCGTGCACCGGTCCCGAGGGCTTCCAGGACACCCACGCCACCGCCGAGAAGGTGGCCGAGGTGCTGGGTGTCGGCGCGATCGAGGTCGCCGTCTGCTCCACGGGCCTGATCGGCGAGCGCCTGCCGATGGACAACCTCAAGGCCGGCATCGAGGTCGCCGCCAAGGAGCTGGACACCAGCGTCGAGGCCGGTCTGAACGCCGCCACGGCCGTGATGACCACCGACACCCGGCCCAAGCAGTCCTTCGCCGCCCACCCGGACGGCTGGTCGGTCGGCGGTTTCGTCAAGGGCGCGGGGATGCTCGCCCCGAACATGGCCACGATGCTCAGCGTCATCACCACCGACGCCGTCATCGACGGTGACGCCCTCGACGCGGCCCTGCGCGCCACCACCAAGAAGACCTACGACCGGCTCGACGTCGACGGCGGCACGTCCACCAACGACACCGTCCTGGTCCTGGCCTCGGGCGCGTCGGGCGTCACGCCCAGCCCCGAGGACTTCGCCGAACTGCTCACGGCCGTCGCCGGCGACCTGGTCAAGCAGCTCCAAGGCGACGCCGAGGGCGTCACCAAGGAAATCTCGATCACCGTCAACGGCGCGGTCGACGAGGCCGAAGCCGTGGTCATCGCCAAGACGGTCGCCGAGGACAACCTGGTCAAGACCGCCCTGTTCGGCTCCGACCCGAACTGGGGCCGCATCGCGATGGCCGTGGGCCGCTCCCAGGCCACCGTGGACCAGCACAAACTCGGCATCACGATCAACGGCGTCACCCTGTTCGCCGATGGCCACAAGGCCGCCGACCGCAGCGAGGCCGACCTGTCCGGCCGGGACATCGAGATCGTGGTGGACCTGAACCTGGGCGACGGCACCGCCACCGTCCTCACCACGGACCTCTCGCACGCCTACGTCGAAGAGAACAGCGCCTACAGCTCATGACTCTGCCGAATTCGAAGGCGCGCGAGAAGGCCGAGGTCCTGATCGAGGCGCTGCCCTGGTTGCAGCGCTTCCGGGGCGCCACGGTGGTCGTCAAGTACGGCGGCAACGCCATGGTGGACGACGAGCTGAAGCGGGCGTTCGCGCAGGACATGGTGTTCCTGAAGCTCGCCGGCCTGCACCCGGTCGTCGTGCACGGTGGCGGCCCGCAGATCGCGGCCATGCTCAAGCGGCTGGGCATCGAGAGCGAGTTCCGCGGCGGCCTGCGCGTGACCACGCCCGAGGCGATGGACGTCGTGCGCATGGTCCTGGTCGGGCAGGTGCAGCGCGAGCTGGTCGGCTTGATCAACGAGCACGGCCCGTACGCGGTGGGCCTGTCCGGCGAGGACGCCCACCTGCTCACCGCCGCCCGCCGCCCGGCGATCGTCGACGGCGAGCCGGTCGACATCGGCCTGGTCGGCGACATCGTGGACGTCAACCCGGACGCCGTGCTGGACATCGTGAACGCCGGCCGCATCCCGGTCGTCTCCACGGTCGCCCCGGACGCGGACGGCGTGGTGCACAACGTCAACGCCGACACCGCCGCCGGCGCGGTGGCCGTGGCGCTCAAGGCCGAGAAGCTCGTGGTCCTCACCGACGTGGAGGGCCTGTACGCGGACTGGCCGGACAAAAGCTCGCTGCTGCACCAGATCCGCTCGTCCGAGCTGGAGAAGCTGCTGCCGGACCTGGACAGCGGCATGGTGCCGAAGATGGAAGCCTGCCTGCGAGCGGTGCGCGGCGGTGTGCCCGAGGCGCACGTCATCGACGGGCGGTTGGCGCACTCGGTGTTGTTGGAGGTCTTCACGTCCGAGGGTGTTGGCACGATGGTGACCGCCGATGGAGTCGGCAATTCGACAGGGGTGGACGAGAGTGACTGACCAGCAGCGGTGGCAAGCCGCGATGATGAACAACTACGGCACGCCTGGTCTCACCCTCGAGCGAGGCGAGGGCGCCTACGTCTGGGACACCGACGGCAACCGCTACCTGGACCTGCTGACCGGCATCGCCGTCAACGCCCTGGGCCACGCCCACCCGGCGATCATCGCCGCCGTGACCGAGCAGATCGGCAAGCTCGGCCACACCTCGAACCTCTACATCAACGAGCCCGCGCTGAAGCTCGCCGAGCGCCTGCTGGACCTGACCGGCCAGGACGGCGACGGCCGCGTGCTGTTCACCAACTCCGGCGCGGAGGCCAACGAGGCCGCGTTCAAGCTGTCCCGCCGCACCGGCCGCACCAAGGTCGTCGCCACCGAGGGCGGGTTCCACGGCCGCACGATGGGCGCGCTCGCCCTGACCGGCCAGCCCGCCAAGCGCGAGCCGTTCGAACCGCTGGTCCCGGGGGTCGTGCACGTCCCGTTCGGTGACGTGGCCGCTCTCGAGGCCGCGATCGACGACGAGACCGCCGCGTTCTTCGTGGAGCCGATCCAGGGCGAGCAGGGTGTCGTCGTGCCGCCGGAGGGCTACCTCCAGGCCGCTCGCGCGATCACCGCCGAGCACGGCGCGTTGCTGGTGCTGGACGAGGTGCAGACCGGTATCGGTCGGGTCGGCTCCTGGTTCGCCTTCCAGCAGTTCGGCATCGTCCCGGACGTCATGACCCTGGCCAAGGGCTTGGGCGGCGGCCTGCCGCTGGGCGCGTGCATCGCGTTCGGCGCGGCCAAGGACCTGTTCCAGCCCGGCCAGCACGGCACGACGTTCGGCGGCAACCCGGTGTGCTGCGCGGCGGCCCTGGCCGTCCTGGACACCATCGCCGCCGACGGTCTGCTGGAGCACTCCGCCGCGGTCGGCAAGGAGATCGCCGCCGGTGTGGAGGCGTTGGGCCACCCGCTCATCTCCGGTGTGCGGGGAGCCGGCCTGCTGCTCGGGATCACGTTGCGCGAGGCGGTCTCGGCGAAGATCGCGGCTGCCGCGCAGCAGGCCGGCTATCTGATCAACCCCATCCAGCCGGACGTGATCCGGCTCGCGCCGCCGCTGGTGCTCGACGAGTCCGACGCCCACCGCCTGGTGGCCGACCTCCCGTCCTTCCTGCCGCCGAGCGAGGAGTCCTGATGGTCCGGCACTTCCTGCGTGACGACGACCTGAGTCCCGCCGAGCAGACCGAGGTGCTCGACCTGGCCGACACCTACAAGGCCGACCGCACCAGCGCGAAGCCGCTGGCCGGGCCGAAGTCGGTCGCGGTGATCTTCGAGAAGAACTCGACCCGCACCCGGCTGTCGTTCGAGGTCGGCATCGCCCAGCTGGGCGGCAACCCGGTCATCATCGACGGCCGCTCGATGCAGCTGGGCCGCGAGGAGACCATCGAGGACACCTCCCGCATCCTGTCCGGCTACGTGGACGCGGTGGTGTGGCGGACGTTCGCGCAGAAGCGCATCGAGGCGATGGCGTCGGTCTCGCGCATCCCGGTGATCAACGCGCTGACCGACGAGTTCCACCCGTGCCAGGTGCTGGCGGACCTGCAGACCATCCGGCGCGTGCACGGCAAGCTCGCCGGCCTCACCGTCACCTACCTCGGCGACGGCGCCAACAACATGTCCAACTCGATCATGCTCGGCGGCGCCACCGCCGGCATGCACGTCCGGATCTCGGCCCCGGCCGGGTTCCAGCCCGAGCAGTGGGCGCTGGACGACGCCCGCAAGCGCGCCGCCGAGACCGGCGGGTCCGTCGAGGTGGTCATCGACCCGCGCAAGGCCGTGGAGGGCGCGGACGTGCTGGTCACCGACACGTGGACGTCGATGGGCCAGGAGAACGACGGCCGCGACCGCGTCGGCCCGTTCCGCCCGTACCAGGTGAACTCGGCGCTGGTGGCGTCCACCGGCGTGAAGACGACCGTGCTGCACTGCCTGCCCGCGCACCGCGGCTGGGAGATCACCGACGAGGTGCTCGACGGCCCGGACAGCGCGATCTGGGACGAGGCGGAGAACCGCCTGCACGCCCAGAAGGCCCTGCTGGTGTGGCTGCTGGAGAACAGCTCATGACCCGAACCGCGCGGCAGGCCCGCATAGTCGAGTTGGTCAGCCAGCGGGCCATCCGCAGCCAGTCCGAGCTGGCCAAGACCCTCGCGATGGAAGGCATCGACGTCACCCAGGCCACGCTGTCGCGCGACCTGGACGAGCTGGGCGCGGTCAAGCTGCGCGGCCCGGACGGCGGCGCGCCCGTGTACGTCATCCCCGAGGACGGCAGTCCCGTGCGCGGCGTCCAAGGCGGGACGTCCCGCCTGGTCCGGGTGCTCAACGAACTGCTGGTCTCCGCCGACTCGTCGGGCAACCTGGCCGTCCTGCGCACCCCGCCGGGCGCGGCGCAGTTCCTGGCCAGCGCCCTGGACCGGGCGGCGCTGCACGAGATCGTCGGCACCATCGCGGGCGACGACACGATCATCATCGTGGCCCGCGAGCCGATGACCGGCGCGGACCTCGCGGCCCGCATCCTCGCGCTGGCCGCCGGGGACGACCAGGGACCCAACGGTGCCTGAACGGGTCGTCGTGGTCGGCAGGGAGACGTTCGAGACCTTCGCCGTCGCTTTAGCCGCGGCCGACGTCGTGGTGGTCGACGTGGACGAGGTGCTGGTGGACGCGGCCGACGAGTTCGCCGACTCCTATTGCCTGCCCGCGCTGCTGGCCAACGCCGCCGAAGCGTCCGGTTCCGCGCTGGCCGACCCGCTGGTGGCCAAGCACGTGGTCGCCACCGCGCGGGAGCACGGCGCGACCACCGTCGCGCACAGCGGCGGCGAACGCCTCGGCACGTGCCTGCACGCCCTGGCCCCCGACCTGCGGGTGATCGTGCTGGACCACGCGCCGGCCGCGTCCCGGACCGTGTGGTCGGGCAGCGCCGTCCCGCACGGCGACGACCCCCAGGAGCTCGTGGTGACCTTCGACCGGGGTGTGCCGGTCGCGCTCGACGGCGAGACGGTGACCGCCGGGCAGGCGCTGCGCGAGGTCAACCTGCGCACCGGCGGGCACGGCGCGGCCACGTTGATCACCGCGCACCGCGAGCTGGAGGAGATCACCCTGGAGCGCGACCTGGTGCGCTTCAAGCGGCGGGTGGAGCGGCGCTGGGGTGAACTGGTGCACGACGGGCTGTGGTACTCGCCCCTCAAGGACGCGCTGGACACCTTCATCGAGCACACCCAGGGGGACGTGTCCG
Source organism: Saccharothrix variisporea (assembly GCF_003634995.1). Lineage (GTDB taxonomy): Bacteria > Actinomycetota > Actinomycetes > Mycobacteriales > Pseudonocardiaceae > Actinosynnema > Actinosynnema variisporeum. Next base: position 7,368,193 of record NZ_RBXR01000001.1, read on the forward strand.
GCGAGATCCGGCTCGTGCTGCACGGCGGCCGAGCCACGACCGAAGGCATTCGCGCAGCCGTGTGACGGCTGGGAAACGGTGAAGAGGTAGACGTGAGTTCTCTGTGGGGCGGCCGGTTCGCGAGCGGACCGGCGGACGCGATGGCGTTGCTGTCCGCGTCCACGCACTTCGACTGGCGGCTGGCGCCCTATGACATCAAGGGCTCCCGCGCGCACGCCCGCGTGCTGCACCGCGCGGGCCTGCTGACCGAGGACGAGCGCGACCGGATGATCGCGGCGCTGGACGCGCTGGAAGCCGACGTGGCCTCCGGGGCGTTCACCCCGACCCTGGCCGACGAGGACGTGCACACCGCCCTGGAACGCGGCCTCATCGAACGCGCCGGCCCCGAGCTGGGCGGCAAGCTGCGCGCCGGCCGGTCCCGCAACGACCAGGTCGCGACCCTGTTCCGGATGTGGCTGCGCGACGCCGCGCACCGCGTGTCCGAGGGCGTGCTGGACGTCGTGGACGCCCTGGCCGGTCAGGCGGAGGCGCACCCGACGGCCGTCATGCCCGGCCGCACGCACCTCCAGTCCGCGCAGCCCGTGCTGCTCGCCCACCACCTCCTGGCGCACGGCCAGGCCCTGCTGCGCGACATCGACCGGCTGCGCGACTGGGACAAGCGCGCCGCCGTGTCCCCGTACGGCTCGGGTGCGCTGGCGGGCTCGTCGCTGGGCCTGGACCCGGCGGCGGTCGCCGAGGACCTCGGCTTCGACGCGCCGGTGGAGAACTCGATCGACGGCACCGCGTCCCGCGACTTCGCCGCCGAGATCGCGTTCGTGCTGGCCATGATCGGCGTGAACCTGTCCCGGATCGCCGAAGAGGTCATCATCTGGACCACGGCCGAGTTCCACTTCGCCGTGCTGGACGACGCCTGGGCCACCGGCAGCTCGATCATGCCGCAGAAGAAGAACCCCGACGTCGCCGAGCTGACCCGCGGCAAGTCCGGCCGCCTGATCGGCAACCTGACCGGCCTGCTGGCGACCCTCAAGGCCCAGCCGCTGGCCTACAACCGGGACCTCCAGGAGGACAAGGAGCCCCTGTTCGACTCCGTCGAGCAGCTGGAACTCCTGCTGCCCGCGCTGGCCGGGATGATCGCCACCATGCGCTTCGACACCGCCCGCATGGCCGAGGTCGCGCCCGCCGGGTTCACCCTGGCCACCGACATCGCCGAGTGGCTGGTGCGGCAGGGCGTCCCGTTCCGCGTGGCGCACGAGGCGGCGGGCGAGTGCGTGCGCGCGGCCGAGGCCCGGGGCGTGGGCCTGGAGGACCTCACCGACGACGAGTTCGCGGGGATCTCGCCCCACCTCACGCCCGAGGTGCGTAGCGTGTTGACCGTGGAAGGTTCGATCGCGTCGCGCGACGCGCACGGGGGCACCGCGCCCGACCGGGTGGCCGAACAGCTCAAGCGGTTGCGGGACAAGGCACGCCTTGCTCGACGCGCCTAGGCAGCTCACCGAGCAGGAGCTGGCCGTCGACCCCGTCGACGCGTCCCGGCTCCTGCTCGGGTCGATCATCGAGAGCACGACCCCCGAAGGTGTCGTCGGCGTGCGCATCGTGGAGGTGGAGGCGTACCGGGGCGGCGACGACCCGGCGTCCCACTGCTACCGGGGCCGCACGCCGCGCAACGAGGTCATGTTCGGCCCGGCGGGTCGTTTGTACGTGTACTTCGTCTACGGCATGCACTTCTGCGCCAACGTGGTGTCCCTGACCGACGGCGTGCCCGGTGCGGTGCTGCTGCGCGCCGGCGAGGTCGTCTACGGCGAGGACCTGGCCCAGATGCGCCGTCCGTCCGCCCGCAACCACGCCGAACTCGCGAAGGGCCCGGCCCGGCTGACCGGCGTCCTGGGCCTGGACCGCGCGCACAACGGCATCGACCTCACCGAACCCGACGCCTCCGTCCGCCTCCTGGCCGGCGACCCCGCGACGGACATCCGCACCGGCCCGCGCGTCGGCGTGGCGGTGGCGGTCGACGTCCCGTGGCGGTTCTGGATCGACTCGCCGGCGGTCAGCACGTACCGCCGAGGCACCCGCCGCACCCGCGTGAGCTGAGCTCAGGAGCTGCCGGCGTCGTGCCGCACGCGGGACTCCGCCACGTACCCCCGGTGCTCCTCCGCCCACCGCATCAACGCGCTGACCTGCTCCGACAGCGTCACCCCCACGGGCGTCAACGCGTAGTCCACCCGCGGCGGCGAGGTCGGCGTGACCGTCCGCGTCACCAGCCCGTCGCGCTCCAGCGACCGCAGGGTCAGCGTCAGCATCCGCTGCGAGATGCCCTCGATCGAGTGCTGCAGCTCCGAGTAGCGCCGCGACCCGTCGCCGAGCAGGCTCATCACGAGCACGCTCCACTTGTCGCCCACCCGGTCGAGCACGTCGCGCAGCTCGCACATCGGGTGCTCGCCGGAGACACGCACACCGGTGTGCGGAGGGCGGGTCAATGTGCCGTCTTCCGTCATAGGCGCATCCTCGACCAGGATCGGGAACCGCACAAGCAGTAACCAACGCACAGAAAGTGCGGTACCCGTGATCGACCTACCGACCAGACCCGGACCCCGGCCGACCACCACCGGTCGGGAGATCCCGCACGACCAGCTCGACCAGTTCTCGCCCGCGCACATCCGCGACGCGCTCGTCGAGACCGCCCGCGCCCTGCCCGGCGTGTTCACCGGACCCAGCCAGGTCTCCGAACCCGCCTCGCTGGCCCTGCGCCTGCACCACCCGACCGGGCCGTGGGAGGCGTTCCTGCACCCCAGCACCGACGAGTTCGGCCACATCCACCGCGCCGGCTTCCTGCACCTCACCGTGCCGAAACCGCTGGTGGAACCCCTCCACACGGCCGGCTGGGCCGAGGCGCACCCCATCAGCCGCCGCCCCGAGTGGCCGGACACGATCGTCATGCTCTACGCCCCGCGCGACGAGGACGAACTCGCCGTCGCCACCACCGTCCTGCACGCCTCGTGGCAGCAGGCCACCTCCGAGGAAGGCTGACCATGCGCGCTGTCGCGTTCTCCGAGTTCGGCGCGGCCCCCGCGCTCACCGAGCTGCCCGTGCCGGAGCCCGGTCCCGGGGAGGTGCTCGTCCGCGTGCACGCCTCCTCGGTCAACGGCTTCGACCTGGGCGTCCTCGGCGGCTACCTCAAGGGCGTCTACGAGTACGAGTTCCCCGTCGTCCTGGGCAAGGACTTCGCCGGCCGCGTCGAGGCCGTGGGCGACGGGACCGACTTCCGGCCGGGCGACGACGTGTTCGGCGTCGTCATGCGCCCGACCCTCGGCCAAGGCGGCTTCGCCGAGTACGTCGTGGTCAACGCCGCCTACGGCGTCGCACGCATCCCCGACGGTCTCGACCACGCCCGCGCCGGCGCGCTGGGCCTCGCCGGCACCGCCGCCCGCAACGCCGTGGACGCCGTCGACCCGAAGGAAGGCGAGACCGTCCTCATCTCCGGCGCGACCGGCGGCGTGGGCGCGTTCGCCGTCCAGCTCGCCGCCGCACGCGGTGCCACGGTCATCGCGACCGCCCGGCCCGGCGCGGAAGCCGCCTTCGTCACGGGCCTGGGCGCCACGCACGCCGTGCACCCCGACGACCTCGGCACCCTCGCGCCGGTCCACGCGGCCATCCACCTCGCCGGGGACGGCGCCACCGTCGCCGGACGGCTCACCCCCGGCGGCCGGTTCGCGACCACCGTCCACCACGTCCCCGACGACCCGGCCGTCACCGCCACGGCGATCATGGCCGACCCGAGCCCCGCCACCCTGGCGGCCCTCGCGGACGACGTCGTCGCCGGACGCCTGCGGGTCCCGCTCGCCGGCGTCTACGACCTGGCCGACACCACCCGCGCGGTCGAGGACTTCACCCGCGGCACGGTCGGCAAGCTCGCCGTGACGATCTGAGCGGGGGTCAGACGGCCCCGAACACGTGCGTGCCCGGCGCGTCGGGGTCGTCGCCCGCCCAGAACTCCACCCAGTGCCGCGTGAACTCGCTCTTGGACAGCGACCCGTCGCCGTCGAGGTCCAGCCGCGCGAACGCCTCGTCCGTCGGCGTCTCGGAGCCGGTCCACGCGCGGATCATCCACGAGTACTCCTCGGCGGAGATCCGCCCGTCACCGTCCTCGTCCACCGCCTCGAACATGGACTCCGCGGTCGCCACCACCAGGTCCAGCATGGTGCCGAGGTCGTCCACCACCTCCAGCAGTTCGTCGAAGGTGACCTTGTCGTCGCGGTCCCGGTCCGACGCCGACAGCAGCGTCTCCCACCAGCCCATCATCAGCTCGCGCAACCGCGCCTCGCCGCTGTCCCCGCGGATCGCCACCCACCGGTCGGTGAGCGCCTCGAAGTCCGCCCGTTCCAGGAAACCGTCGTCGTCGGCGTCCATCGCCGTGAAGACGATGGAGCTCTTCCGCTTCTGCAAGTCGCTGGCCACCCAGCAAACGTGGCGGCCGGGCGGCCCGACGACAATTGACCAGCGGGGCGATTTTTCCTCACCCGGGTGAGCCCGCCGGTGACCGAACGTAGTGCTACCGGACGGTCCGGCGGTACCAGGCGTGGCGCTCGCCCGCCGGCAGCGCCACGCGCGTGATCAGGTTCGTCAGCAGCGCGCCGATCACCAGCCACAGGATCGCGGCGAGACCGTCGTTCAGCAGCGTCCGCAGCGCGTCGTTGGCGGGCGTGAACAGGTTGCGCAGACCCAACGACACGCCGGCCGACCACGACTCGATGATCTGCGCGAACCCGTTGGCCGGGTTGGCGCCCGCGATCACCAGGAAGATGTGCACGGCCAGCACGATGGCGAACACCCAGCAGATCACGTCGATCACCGCGCACACCGCGCGGACGGTCCGGACCCGGCTGTCACCGTGCTCGACCACCTCTTCGTGCACGGGCTGACCGACCGGGCGCAACGCCTCGGTGGGCCGGTCGACGGGACGTGGGTCGCGATCGGGGTAGGTCATCGGCCGAGTCCTCTCGACTAGGTGTGCCCCCCGCTCCTCGGACTCCCGCATACCCCGACGGGCACCTGCGCAAACCGCTTTGCCCTGGTAGGGGAGAATGGTCAGCCGTGAGTGAGCACATCCTCGACGAGCTGTCCTGGCGCGGCCTGATCGCGCAGTCCACCGACCTCGACGCCCTGCGCAAGGATCTCGACTCGGGCCCGCTCACCCTCTATGGCGGCTTCGACCCGACCGCGCCCAGCCTGCACGCCGGCAACCTCGTCCCGCTGCTGATGCTGCGCCGCTTCCAGCGCGCCGGCCACCGGCCGATCGTCCTCGCGGGCGGGGCCACCGGCATGATCGGCGACCCGCGCGACACCGCCGAGCGCACCCTCAACACGCTCGACACCGTCGCCGACTGGGCGCAGCGCATCCGCGGCCAGCTGGAGCGGTTCGTGGAGTTCGACGACTCGCCGACCGGGGCGATCGTGGTGAACAACCTCGACTGGACCGGCGGGGTGTCGGTGCTGGAGTTCCTGCGGGACGTCGGCAAGCACTTCTCGATCAACGTCATGCTCGCGCGCGAGACGGTCAAGCGGCGGCTCGACGGCGACGGCATGTCCTACACCGAGTTCAGCTACCTCCTGCTCCAGTCGCACGACTACCTCCAGCTCAACCGGAAGTACGACACCAGGCTCCAGGTGGGCGGCTCGGACCAGTGGGGCAACATCATCGGCGGCGTGGACCTGGTCCGGAAGGTCGACGGCAAGTCCGTGCACGCCCTGACCGCACCCCTGGTCACCGACGCCGAGGGCCGCAAGTTCGGCAAGTCCACCGGCGGCGGCAACCTGTGGCTGGACCCGACCATGACGTCGCCGTACGCCTGGTACCAGTACTTCGTGAACGTCGGTGACGCCGACGTGCTCCGGTACCTGCGCATGTTCACCTTCCTGTCCCGCGAGGAGATCGCGGAGCTGGAGGAGCAGACCGCGTCCGCGCCGCACCTGCGGGCCGCGCAGAAGCGGCTGGCCCAGGAGTTCACCGACCTCGTGCACGGCGAGCACCAGACCAAGCAGGTGATCGCGGCGAGCCAGGCGCTGTTCGGCCGCGGCGAGCTGCGCGAGCTCGACCTGTCGACGCTGGAGGCCGCGATGGCCGAGGCCCCGACCGGAGAGGTGCGCCTGGCCGACCGTCCCACGATCGTCGACCTCCTCGTCAGCTCCGGCCTGGCCGACAGCAAGGGCGCGGCGCGGCGCACGGTGAAGGAGGGCGGCGCGTACGTGAACAACGCGAAGGTCGCCGACGAGGAGTGGGTCCCGACCAGCGAAGACCTGCTGCACGGGTCGTGGCTGGTGGTGCGCCGGGGCAAGCGGAACACGGCCGGCGTGCGCGTTCTGGTGTGATCGCGGTCACACTGTTGCGCGCAAGGCCGGTCGGATAGCGTGGTGGCGAGTGCTGCACGGGCTGCTGACCTGCGGTTTCGGCCCGTGGAGCCACGCTGCGCCCCCGATTTGACCTCCGGTTCGGGTGCGTGTAACTTTCTCTCTGCCAGCGCGGAACGGGCCGGAACGAAAGAGCCGGAACGGAGCGCGGCGGGGGTCACGAACCAAGCTCCCACCTAGTGTGGTAGAGTGGGTGACCGCGAAACAGGAAGACCCAGCCCGGACTCTTCGAGTCGCTGTGGCCATGGGCGTTCGGTTTCAAACACAAGCTTACTGAATGCACAAGCCTTCGGATCGAGCCGCTTTTCGGCGGTGAGTGATGTCGAGCGCGTGTTCTTTGAGAACTCAACAGCGTGCCGAATAGCCAGTAAATTTATGAACCTCGTCAAGAGGTTTCCTTTGAGATTGACTGGACAACTGACATTTGAGCGGGCCATATTCCGGTCTGCGAGTCAGTGTTGTTCGAGCGATCAAACACAATCCTTATTGGAGAGTTTGATCCTGGCTCAGGACGAACGCTGGCGGCGTGCTTAACACATGCAAGTCGAGCGGTAAGGCCCTTCGGGGTACACGAGCGGCGAACGGGTGAGTAACACGTGGGTAACCTGCCCTGTACTCTGGGATAAGCCTGGGAAACTAGGTCTAATACCGGATACGACCACTTCGGGCATCCGTTGTGGTGGAAAGTTCCGGCGGTATGGGATGGACCCGCGGCCTATCAGCTTGTTGGTGGGGTGATGGCCTACCAAGGCGACGACGGGTAGCCGGCCTGAGAGGGTGACCGGCCACACTGGGACTGAGACACGGCCCAGACTCCTACGGGAGGCAGCAGTGGGGAATATTGCACAATGGGCGAAAGCCTGATGCAGCGACGCCGCGTGAGGGATGACGGCCTTCGGGTTGTAAACCTCTTTCAGCAGGGACGAAGCGTGAGTGACGGTACCTGCAGAAGAAGCACCGGCTAACTACGTGCCAGCAGCCGCGGTAATACGTAGGGTGCGAGCGTTGTCCGGAATTATTGGGCGTAAAGAGCTCGTAGGCGGTTTGTTGCGTCGGCCGTGAAAACTTCACGCTTAACGTGGAGCCTGCGGTCGATACGGGCAGACTTGAGTTCGGCAGGGGAGACTGGAATTCCTGGTGTAGCGGTGAAATGCGCAGATATCAGGAGGAACACCGGTGGCGAAGGCGGGTCTCTGGGCCGATACTGACGCTGAGGAGCGAAAGCGTGGGGAGCGAACAGGATTAGATACCCTGGTAGTCCACGCCGTAAACGGTGGGTGCTAGGTGTGGGGGGCTTCCACGTCCTCCGTGCCGCAGCTAACGCATTAAGCACCCCGCCTGGGGAGTACGGCCGCAAGGCTAAAACTCAAAGGAATTGACGGGGGCCCGCACAAGCGGCGGAGCATGTGGATTAATTCGATGCAACGCGAAGAACCTTACCTGGGCTTGACATGCACCGGAAACCTGCAGAGATGTAGGCCTCTTCGGACTGGTGTACAGGTGGTGCATGGCTGTCGTCAGCTCGTGTCGTGAGATGTTGGGTTAAGTCCCGCAACGAGCGCAACCCTCGTTCCATGTTGCCAGCGCGTTATGGCGGGGACTCATGGGAGACTGCCGGGGTCAACTCGGAGGAAGGTGGGGATGACGTCAAGTCATCATGCCCCTTATGTCCAGGGCTTCACACATGCTACAATGGCCGGTACAGAGGGCTGCTAAGCCGTGAGGTGGAGCGAATCCCAAAAAGCCGGTCTCAGTTCGGATCGGGGTCTGCAACTCGACCCCGTGAAGTCGGAGTCGCTAGTAATCGCAGATCAGCAACGCTGCGGTGAATACGTTCCCGGGCCTTGTACACACCGCCCGTCACGTCACGAAAGTCGGTAACACCCGAAGCCCGTGGCCCAACCCGTATGGGGGGGAGCGGTCGAAGGTGGGACTGGCGATTGGGACGAAGTCGTAACAAGGTAGCCGTACCGGAAGGTGCGGCTGGATCACCTCCTTTCTAAGGAGCATCTGCACCGCGGTCTTCGGATCACGGTGGAGGCCACGCGGTCGGCGAACGATCGATCGGTGGAGCTCATATTAGTGGATGCTGGCTAATGCAAGGTCGGTTGTTGTTCCGCGAGTTAGTACTGCCTCCTCGGGGGCGTGGAAGGGTCGCGGAGGGGCTTCTGAGTCTTGTTCGGTACGCTGTTGGGTCCTGAGAGAACACGCGAGTGTCTCTTTCAGCGAGAAGACACAGGGCTATCTCCGCCTTCGAACCGCCAGTGAGCTGGTAGGCGTCGGCAGTGGTGGGATGGTTGTCTGGTTGTTCTTTGAGAACTGCACAGTGGATGCGAGCATCTTTGTGGCAAGTTATTAAGGGCATACGGTGGATGCCTTGGCACCAGGAGCCGATGAAGGACGTAGGAGACTGCGAAAAGCCTTGGGGAGCTGTCAACCGAGCTGAGATCCAAGGGTGTCCGAATGGGGAAACCCGGCCCCAGTCATGTGGGGTCACCCATACCTGAACACATAGGGTATGTGGAGGGAACGCGGGGAAGTGAAACATCTCAGTACCCGCAGGAAGAGAAAACAACCGTGATTCCGTGAGTAGTGGCGAGCGAAAGCGGAAGAGGCTAAACCGTACTCGTGTGATACCCGGCAGGGGTTGCGTGTACGGGGTTGTGGGACCTGTCTGATCGTTCTGCCGGACGGTCGAGGAGTAAGAAAACACTGTGGTTAGCGGAACGTGTCTGGAAAGCGCGGCCGTAGAGGGTGAGAGTCCCGTACGCGAAAACCCGGTGTCTCCTGACGGTTATCCCAAGTAGCAGCGAGCTCGTGGAATTTGCTGTGAATCTGGCGGGACCACCCGCTAAGCCTGAATACTCCCTGGTGACCGATAGCGGACTAGTACCGTGAGGGAAAGGTGAAAAGTACCCCGGGAGGGGAGTGAAATAGTACCTGAAACCGTGTGCCTACAATCCGTCGGAGCCTTTAGGGGTGACGGCGTGCCTTTTGAAGAATGAGCCTGCGAGTTAGTGCTGCGTGGCGAGGTTAACCCGTGTGGGGTAGCCGTAGCGAAAGCGAGTCCGAATAGGGCGTCAGAGTCGCGTGGTCTAGACCCGAAGCGGGGTGATCTAGCCATGGCCAGGGTGAAGCGTGGGTAAGACTGCGTGGAGGCCCGAACCCACCAGGGTTGAAAACCTGGGGGATGAGCTGTGGTTAGGGGTGAAAGGCCAATCAAACTCCGTGATAGCTGGTTCTCCCCGAAATGCATTTAGGTGCAGCGTCGTGTGTTTCGTGCCGGAGGTAGAGCACTGGATGGTCTAGGGGGCCCACAAGCTTACCGAAATCAACCAAACTCCGAATGCCGGTACGTGAGAGCGCGGCAGTGAGACTGCGGGGGATAAGCTTCGTAGTCGAGAGGGAAACAGCCCAGAACGCCGGCTAAGGCCCCTAAGTGTGTGCTAAGTGGGAAAGGATGTGGGGTCGCCCAGACAACCAGGAGGTTGGCTTAGAAGCAGCCACCCTTTAAAGAGTGCGTAATAGCTCACTGGTCAAGTGGTCCTGCGCCGACAATGTAGCGGGGCTTAAGCACACCGCCGAAGCCGTGTCATTCCAGTTTTGCTGGGATGGGTAGGGGAGCGTCGTTCAGCCGTCGAAGCGCCGGAGGAATCCAGGTGTGGAGGCTGGACGAGTGAGAATGCAGGCATGAGTAGCGAAAGCAGAGTGAGAAACTCTGCCGCCGGATGACCAAGGGTTCCTGGGCCAGGCTAATCCGCCCAGGGTAAGTCGGGACCTAAGGCGAGGCCGACAGGCGTAGTCGATGGACAACGGGTTGATATTCCCGTACCCGTGTGAACGCGCCCATGGCGAACCTTGTGATACTAACCGCCCGAAGCGCAGCCCGAGTCTTCGGACGAGGGTTGTTGTGGAGCGCGGGACCTGAACTTGTAGTAGTCAAGCGATGGGGTGACGCAGGAGGGTAGCTCCGCCAGTGAGTGGTAGTACTGGTGTAAGCGTGTAGGGAGAGCTGTAGGCAAATCCGCAGCTCATGTATCCTGAGACGTGATGCATAGCCGATTGAGGCGAAGTAGGGTGATCCCATGCTGCCGAGAAAAGCCTCTAGTGAGTGTTCATGCGGCCCGTACCCCAAACCGACACAGGTGGTCAGGTAGAGAATACCGAGGCGATCGGGCGAACTGTGGTTAAGGAACTCGGCAAAATGCCCCCGTAACTTCGGGAGAAGGGGGGCCGAGGGATTTGAAGCCCCTTGCGGGCTAGGATTTTTCGGCCGCAGAGACCAGCGAGAAGCGACTGTTTACTAAAAACACAGGTCCGTGCGAAGTCGCAAGACGATGTATACGGACTGACGCCTGCCCGGTGCTGGAACGTTAAGGGGACCGGTTAGCTCTTCGGGGCGAAGCTGAGAACTTAAGCGCCAGTAAACGGCGGTGGTAACTATAACCATCCTAAGGTAGCGAAATTCCTTGTCGGGTAAGTTCCGACCTGCACGAATGGCGTAACGACTTCTCGACTGTCTCAACCACAGGCCCGGCGAAATTGCACTACGAGTAAAGATGCTCGTTACGCGCGGCAGGACGGAAAGACCCCGGGACCTTTACTATAGCTTGGTATTGGTGTTCGGTTCGGCTTGTGTAGGATAGGTGGGAGACTGTGAAGCTGTGACGCCAGTCATGGTGGAGTCGTCGTTGAAATACCACTCTGGTCGTACTGGATGTCTAACCTCGGTCCGTGATCCGGATCAGGGACAGTGCCTGGTGGGTAGTTTAACTGGGGCGGTTGCCTCCCAAAGGGTAACGGAGGCGCTCAAAGGTTCCCTCAGCCTGGTTGGCAATCAGGTGTCGAGTGCAAGTGCACAAGGGGGCTTGACTGTGAGACCGACGGGTCGAGCAGGGACGAAAGTCGGAACTAGTGATCCGGCCATGGCTTGTGGAAGCGTGGTCGCTCAACGGATAAAAGGTACCCCGGGGATAACAGGCTGATCTTGCCCAAGAGTCCATATCGACGGCATGGTTTGGCACCTCGATGTCGGCTCGTCGCATCCTGGGGCTGGAGTAGGTCCCAAGGGTTGGGCTGTTCGCCCATTAAAGCGGTACGCGAGCTGGGTTTAGAACGTCGTGAGACAGTTCGGTCCCTATCCGCCGCGCGCGTAGGATACTTGCGGAAGGCTGTCCCTAGTACGAGAGGACCGGGACGGACGGACCTCTGGTGTGCCAGTTGTCCTGCCAAGGGCATTGCTGGTTGGCTACGTTCGGAAGGGATAACCGCTGAAAGCATCTAAGCGGGAAGCTCGTTCCTAGATGAGGTATCCCACCCTTTGTGGGTTAAGGCCCCCAAGAGACTATTGGGTTGATAGGCCGGAGATGGAAGGTCGGTAACGGCTGGAGTTGACCGGTACTAATAGGCCGAGGACTTGCTACGAAGACGCTACGCATCCACTGTGCGGTTCTGAAAGAACCGAACCAGACCAGGCGGGCCCGTGAGGGCGAGCGCCGGGCCTGTTGGGCGGTAATTTCATAGTGTTTCGGTGGTCATAGCGGTTGGGGAACACCCGGTCCCATTCCGAACCCGGTAGTTAAGCCTTCCAGCGCCGATGGTACTGCACTCGTGAGGGTGTGGGAGAGTAGGACGCCGCCGAACATTTTTTCCCTGAAAGGGCTTGTGGTTGGGGGCACACGGAGATGTGCTCGAATCACAAGCCCTTTCGGCGTGTCCACAGCAGTAGAAGGAGTTCAGGTGTCGAGGTTCGGTGACCGTGCCGATCGGCCGGAGGGCGACCGTCAGCGCGGCCAGGGAGACCGACAGCGCCGATCCGATGGTGGCCGCGCCGGGGGAGATCGCAGGCAGGGCAGTGGCGGTCGTGACGCTCGCGGTGGCGAGCGCACCGGCGGCTACCCGCGGCGCGACGACCGGTCGGGCTACGACAAGTCCCGCGGTGGCGAGCGGCGTGAGTTCCGGCCCCGTGACGACCGCGGTGGTGACCGTGGTGGCGATCGGGACCGCGGTGGTTACCAGCGGCGTGACGAACGCGGCGGTTACCAGCAGCGCGATGACCGTGGTGGCTACCAGCGCCGGGACGACCGTGGTGGCTACCAGCGGCGCGATGACCGGGGCGGTTACCAGCAGCGCGAGGATCGCGGTGGTTACCAGCGTCGGGACGACCGCGGTGGCGAGCGCAGCGGTGAGCGGCGTGAGTTCCGCCCGCGCGACGACCGAGGTGGTTACCAGCGGCGTGATGACCGGGGTGGCTACCAGCGGCGGGACGAGCGCGGTGGCGAGCGGCGTGAGTTCCGGCCCCGTGATGACCGGGGCGGCGACCGTGGTGGCGATCGCGAGCGGGGTGGTTACCAGCGGCGTGACGATCGCGGTGGCTATCAGCGGCGGGACGACCGTGGTGGTGAACGCCGTGAGTTCCGGCCGCGCGATGACCGGGGTGGTTACCAGCGGCGCGATGAGCGTGGTGGTGAGCGCAGCGGTGAGCGCCGTGAGTTCCGGCCGCGCGACGACCGCGGTGGCTATCAGCGGCGTGATGAGCGTGGTGGTGAGCGCAGCGGTGAGCGCCGTGAGTTCCGGCCGCGTGACGACCGGGGTGGTTACCAGCGGCGCGATGAGCGTGGTGGCGAGCGGCGTGAGTTCCGGCCGCGTGACGACCGGGGTGGTTACCAGCGGCGGGACGACCGTGGTGGTGAGCGGGACCGTGGTGGTTACCAGCGGCGGGATGATCGTGGTGGGTACCAGCGGCGTGAGGCTCGGCCGCGTGATGACCGGCGGGACGACCGGCGGGACGACCGGCGGGACGAGCGCAGCCGGGATCGGGCCGCGCGGTTCCAGGAGCGGATCGCGCAGGGGGACGAGCAGCCGGTGCGTGACGCGGTTGTCGAGGCCCCGGTCGAAGCCCCGGTCGAGGACGCGCCTGCGGTTGCCGAGCAGGTAGTCGAGACGCCGGCGCTTGAGGCGGTCGAGGCGCAGGGGGTTGCTGCGGTTGGTCCTGAGGCCGTCAGCGCTGAGCTGCCCAGCGACCTGCCGGCTGAGGAGTCGGCGGCGGGCGAAGACGTTGACGACGACGCTGAAGCAGAAGGTGTCGAGGAGTCGGCGGGGGACGCTGGTGACGACGCTCGGCGTGCCGACGACGGTGGTCGGGCGCGCGCGCCGGAGCTGCCGGAGGACGCGGACATCTCGATCCTCGACCCCGAGGTGAAGCAGGAGCTGCGCGGGCTGCCCAAGGGGCTGGCCGAGATCGTCGGTCGGCACCTCGCCGCCGCGGGCATGCTGGTCGACAGCGAGCCCGAGCTGGCGCTGGAGCACGCCCGGTACGCGCGCACCAAGGCCGCTCGCGTCGGGGTGGTCCGGGAGGCCGCCGGGCTGACCGCCTACCACGCCGGCGAGTGGGCCGAGGCGCTCTCCGAACTGCGGGCCGCGCGGCGGATGTCGCACGGGGCCGGGCACGTCGCCGTCATGGCCGACTGCGAGCGGGCGCTGGGTCGGCCCGAGCGGGCGATCGAGCTGGCGCGTGAGGCGCAGGGGCTGAAGCTGGACCCCGAAGAGGCCGTCGAGCTGCGGATCGTCGCGGCGGGTGCCCGGCGCGACATGGGGCAGTTGGACGCGGCCGTCGTGGCCCTCCAGGGCGACGACCTGGACGCCAAGCGGCGGGACCCGTGGAGCGCGCGGCTGTTCTACGCCTACGCCGACAACCTCGCGGCGGCTGGTCGTACCGAAGAAGCCATCCGCTGGTTCCTCAACGCGGCCCAGGCCGACGACGACAATGAGACCGACGCCGCCGAGCGGGCGTTCGAGCTGAGCCCACAGGACTGAGCCCGACCGGACTGACCGAGGAGCACAGAGTGCCGTCCGATTCCCTGCTGAACCGTTACGACGCTCTTCTGCTGGACCTGGACGGCACGGTCTACCGGGGTCGTGAGGCCGTGCCCGGCGCGGTGGAGGCGGTCGCCTCCGCCCGCGGGCACGGCGTCGGCGTCCGGTTCGTCACCAACAACGCCTCCCGCTCCCCGCGCGACGTCGCAGAGCACCTCACCGAGCTGGGCTTCAACGCCGCGCTGGACGAGGTGAGCACGAGCGCCCAGGCCGGTGCCGAGATGCTGCTGGACCTGGTGCCCGAAGGCTCGACGGTGTTGGTGCTGGGTACCGAGGCGCTGGTCGAGGAAGTCCGGATCAGGGGGTTCGTGCCCACGCGTGAGGCGCACGGGGCGAAGGCCGTGGTGCAGGGGCTGTCGCCGGACCTGAGCTGGCGGGACCTGGCCGAGGCCGCGGTCGCGATCCGGGCCGGCGCGGTGTGGGTGGCGTGCAACGTCGACGCCACCCTGCCGACTGAGCGGGGGTTGCTGCCGGGCAACGGGTCGCTGGTGGCGGCGGTTCGCACGGCGACCGGGCAAGAGCCGCTGGTGGCGGGTAAGCCGGCTACGCCGTTGCTGGAGCAGGCCGCGAAGTCATTGGGTGCGGAGCGGCCCCTGGTCGTGGGTGACCGCCTGGACACGGACATCCTGGGTGCGGTGCACGCGGGCATGGACTCGCTGCTCGTCCTCACCGGTGTCTCCACGGCGGAGGACGTCGAGGCCCTGCCCGACCACCTTCGGCCGACCTACGTCGCGGCGGACCTCACCGTGCTCGATCGGCTACCGTGAAAGCGTGAGCTTCGAGGTTCCCCTCCCCGGCCCGCCGCGTGACCCGGTGGCCGGGATCGACGACGCGCTGGCCGGTCTCGACGGACTGGAGCAGCTGGCCGTCGCCGAGCACGTGGCGCGGTTCGACGACGCGCACGCGGTGCTGACCGCCGCGCTCTCCAGCATCGACAAGGTGTGATCCGGTGCCGCGCAGGGCTCGGCTGGACGCCGAACTGGTCCGCCGCGGGCTGGCCCGGTCCCGGGAGCACGCGAGCCAACTGGTCGCCGAAGGGCGCGTGACGGTCCGCGGCACGGTCGCGACCAAACCCGCCACCGCCGTCGAACTGGACACCGCGCTGGTGGTGCGCGACGGCGACGACCCCAACTGGGCGTCGCGGGGCGCGCACAAGCTGGTCGGTGCGCTGGAGGCGTTCCCGGACATCAAGGTCGAAGGGCGTCGCTGCCTCGACGCGGGCGCATCCACTGGCGGTTTCACGGACGTGCTGCTGCGGGCGGGCGCTCGGCAGGTCGTCGCCGCCGATGTCGGGCGCGGGCTGTTGGACTGGAAGCTCCAGACCGACGACCGGGTCGTGGTCAAGGACAAGACGAACGTCCGTTCGCTCACGGCAGAGGACATCGGCGGCACGGTTGAACTGGTGGTGGCCGATCTTTCGTTCATCTCGTTGAGGCTGGTGCTGCCGGCGCTGGCCGCGTGCCTCGACGAGGAGGGCGATCTGCTGCCGATGGTGAAACCCCAGTTCGAAGTGGGCAAGGAACGGCTGGGCTCCGGCGGGGTCGTGCGCGACCCGGAGCTGCGGGCCGAGGCCGTGCTGGACGTCGTGGCCGCCGCGGCGGACCTGGGTCTGCGCCTGCACGGCGTGGTCGCCAGCCCGCTGCCCGGCCCGTCGGGCAACGTGGAGTACTTCGCCTGGCTGCGCCGAGGCGAACCCCTGGACGCGGGCTCCGCCGCCGCGCTCGTGCGTACCGCAGTAGCGGAAGGACCGCAGTGACGAGGGAGATCCTGCTCGTCGTCCACACCGGGCGGCAGAGCAACGTGGCTGTCGCGCAGGAGGTCGCCCGCCGGTTCGGCGCGGCCGGGGTCAAGCTGCGCGTGCTCAAGGACGAGGCACCCGAGCTCGACCCGTCCTGCTACACCCAGGTCGTGGCGGCCGACGACTCCGCCGCCGAGGGCACCGAGCTGGTGTTCGTGCTGGGCGGGGACGGGACGCTGCTGCGCGCGGCGGAACTGGCCCGCGCCTGCGGGGTGCCTGTGCTCGGCGTGAACCTGGGTCGGGTGGGTTTCCTGGCCGAGGCCGACTACGACGCGCTGTCCGAGGCGGTGTCGCGGGTCATCGACCGCTCGTACGCGGTGGAGGAGCGGATGACGGTGGAGATCACCGCGTCCGTGGACGGGCACGTCATCGAGTCGACGTGGGCGTTGAACGAGGCCAGCGTCGAGAAGAGCTCGCGGGAACGCATCCTGGACGTGGTGGTCGAGGTCGACGGCCGGCCGGTGTCGGCGTTCGGCTGCGACGGCGTGCTGGTGGCGACCCCGACCGGGTCCACGGCGTACGCGTTCTCCGCCGGTGGGCCGGTGGTGTGGCCGGACGTGCAGGCGCTGCTGGTGGTGCCGTCCAACGCGCACGCCCTGTTCGCCCGGCCGCTGGTCGTGTCGCCGGCGTCGGTGGTGGCGCTGGAGGTCGACGCGGGCGGGCACCCGGCCGTGTTGTGCGCGGACGGGCGGCGGACGATCGAGCTGCCGGCCGGGGCGCGGGTCGAGGTCGTGGGCGGGAAGACGCCGTTGCGGCTGGTGCGGTTGCGGGAGGGGCCGTTCACCGACCGGCTGGTGGAGAAGTTCTCGCTGCCGGTGCAGGGGTGGCGCGGGCCTTCGGCGGGGTGACCTGAGCGGGGTCGGGTCAAGAGCAAGAGCGAAAGCGAAAAGCAAAAGCAAAAGATCAAAAGCGGGCTGGGGAGGCCCCCGGGGGGAGGGAAGGGCGTCGTTTCCTCCCCCGCACGGCCTGCCGGAGGCAACCACCCTTCTCCGGGGGTGTCAAGGGCAAGGGGCTCCTTCGTCGCCGCTTACCCTTGACACCCCCGGAGAAGCGCGGTTGGGCTGCGCCCAGGCCGTACGGGGGAGGAAACGAGGCCCTTCCCCTGGCTTGGCAGCCCGGGTGAAGCGCGCTGCGCGCTCGTCCGGGGCGGTTAGAACACCTGTTCGCTCGACACTCCCACCCGAACGCCCATGCCGGCGGCTTCGCCCAGTAGTGTTCGCGCTGTGCTGGCCGAGATGCGCATCCAGGGCCTCGGTGTGATCGACGAGGCCACCCTTGAGCTCGCCGAGGGCTTCACCGTGGTGACCGGTGAGACCGGTGCGGGCAAGACGATGGTCGTCACCGGGCTCCACCTGTTGGGTGGGGGTCGGGCGGAGGCGTCCCGCGTGCGCAACGGCGCGGACAAGGCGGTGGTCGAGGGGCGGTTCATGGCGCCTGCCGGCAGCCCTGCCGCGAAGGTGGCCGAGGAGGTCGGGGGCGAGCCCGACGACGACGGGTCCGTGATCGCTGTCCGGACCGTGGGGGCTGACGGGCGGTCGCGGGCGCACCTCGGTGGGCGGTCGGTGCCGGTCGGGGTGTTGTCGGAGTTGGCCGAGCAGCTGCTGGCGGTGCACGGGCAGAACGACCAGTTGCGGTTGTTGCGGCCCACCGAGCAGCGGGCCGTGTTGGACCGGTTCGCCGGGGACGACGTGGGTGCGCCGCTGCGCAAGTACCAGAAGCTGCGCGAGGAGTGGCTGCGGGTCGCGGCCGAGTTGACCGAGCGGACCGAGCGGTCGCGGGAGTTGGCGCGGGAGGCCGACCTGCTGCGGCACGGGTTGGCCGAGATCAACGCCGTGGACCCCAAGCCCGGCGAGGACGTCGAGCTGCACGACGAGGCCCGCCGGTTGGCCGACGCCGACCAGTTGCGGGAGGCTGCGACCGGCGCCCAGTACGCGGTGAGCGGGTCGCCCGAGGGTGACCCGGACATCCCGGGCGCGCTGGGGCTGATCGGCGAGGCGCGGCGGCGGTTGGCGTCGTCGGAGGACCCCAAGCTGCGGGACCTGGAGCCCCGGCTGGTGGAGGCCGAGACGCTGCTGGCCGACGTCGGCGCGGAGATCGTGGGGTACCTGGAGCACCTGGACGCCGACCCGGCTCGGCTGGAGCAGGTGCTGGCGCGGCAGGCCGAGCTGAAGTCGTTGACCAGGAAGTACGCGGCCGACGTCGACGGTGTGATCGCGTGGGCGGCGGACGCGTCGGCCCGGCTGGCGGGGTTGGACACCTCCGACGAGGCGTTGGCGGCGTTGGCGGCGCGGCGGGACGAGCTGGCGGTCGAGCTGGCCGGGTACGCGCAGCAGGTCACCGCCGAGCGGGTCGCCGCCGCCGAGGAGCTGGGCAAGGCGGTGTCGGAGGAGCTGACCGGGCTCGCGATGCCGCACGCGACCGTCGAGGTGGCGGTCCGGCCGCGGGTGGCCGAGGCCGGGGACGCGCAGGCGTTGAACGTCGGCGGGCAGCTGCTGCACGCGGGCGCGTCCGGCGTGGACGACGTGGAGCTGCGGCTGATCTCGCACCCCGGGGCGCCCGCGCTGCCGGTGCACAAGGGTGCGTCCGGTGGTGAGCTGTCCCGGGTGATGCTCGCGCTGGAGGTCGTGCTGTCGCACTCGGACCCGGTGCCGACGCTGGTGTTCGACGAGGTGGACGCCGGGGTCGGCGGTCGCGCGGCGGTCGAGGTGGGGCGGCGGTTGGCTCGGTTGGCGCGCAGCCACCAGGTCATCGTGGTGACGCACCTGCCGCAGGTGGCGGCGTTCGCGGACCGGCACCTGGTGGTGGACAAGACCGCGGACGGCGTGCTGACCCGCAGCGGTGTGCGGGTGCTGGACGAATCGCAGCGCGTGGTCGAGTTGGCGCGCATGCTGGCGGGTATGGACTCGACGGACACCGGCCGCGCGCACGCGGAGGAGTTGCTGGCGGCGGCGAAGGCCGACAAGGAGAGCGTCCCGGTGGTGCGGCGGAAGAAGCGGAAGTGAGCCGCCGCGGCACCGGTGTCGTGCTGCTGTTCGTGGCCGGCATCACCGCCGCGGTCGCGACCTTCCTCCCGCTGTGCTTCGTCGGCACCGCGCTGGGCGGTGACGACCGGTTCGGCTTCACCATGACCAGCTGGGCGACCACCAGCGAACCCGCCGGCCTGGTCTGGTTGGGCGGGTCGGCGCAGTACGGGGTGCCGGTGGTGATCGCCGCGGTCCTGCTCGTGGTGGCTGCGGCCCTGGTGTTCCTGCCCGAACCGCAGCGCCAGGCCGCCCGGTACACGGCGGTGGCGGCCACGGCGTTGCTGGCCGGGGCGGTGTGGACGACGGTCATGGCCGTCGCGGCGTGGCTGACGCCGCCGGTCACCGACGTGCGGACGAGCATCGAGTACGAGACGGGCGCCGGGGTGTGGGTGCTCGTGGCGTCGGTCGTCGTGGCGGTCGTGGGGACGGTGTTCCTGCTGCGGCGGTCGGAGCCCGTCGCGGAGGCGCCGGTCGTGCGCGTGCTGGTGGACCCGGACACCGACACGCCGCCGTTGGGCATCCAGGTGGCGGTGCTGCCCGAGTTGCCGGAGAAGGGGGTCTCGTGAACAAGCGGGTGGCGGGAGCGGTCGCGCTGGCGGTCGGCGCGGTGCTCGCGGTGTGCGGGTCGTTGTTGGAGCTGTTCCGGATGGAGTTCCACTTCTCGCCCGACCGGGTGGACACCCAGGTGTTCACCGCGTGGCAGGCGACGTTCGACTTCGCCGGCATGGACGCGCCCGAGACGACCAACGGGTTGGGGTGGGGGCTGCCGATCGCCGCCGCCGCCGTGCTCGCCGTGGTGGGACTGGTGCTGCTGTTCCGCTCGCCGCTGCTCAACGCGGTCGGGCGGTTCGTGGTGGTGGTGGCCGCCGGGGTGCTGATCGGGACCACGTGGTCGGCCTACGAGACGTTGGACCGGCTGTTCGGCTCGACCCGGGTGATCGAGAGCGCGAAGGCCGTCGGCGCGGGGATGTGGACGCTCGCCCTCGCGTGCCTGGCCGTGGCGGTCGGCGCGGGGCTGGTGCAGGACTGGCCGGCGCGTGCGCCCAAGCCCGAAGGGCCCTCGGTGTACCGGGTGGACGACGAGGACGACACGCCGCCGTTCGGCATCCCGATCCCGACCGACGAGATCGACCCCGACCGCCCCGGGGAATCCCCCGAGCGGGGGTAATCCGTCCACTGTGGAACAGTGAGCCGGCTGACCAGCCCGGATCCCTCGGCGTGTTGTGTCCGCCCGGCGCGCCGACGTGAGTCACCATCGGTTCATGAAGCTCTCCGGGTTGCTCAGCCGCGCGAACCACGACCTGCCGGGTGTCACGGGCGTCGCCCGCGTCGACCGGCGGTCCGGGGACCTGCTGCGCCGGCTGAGTCCCGGTGACATCGCCGTCCTCGACCACGTCGACATCGACCGCCGGACCGCCGAGGCGCTGGTCACCGCCGAGGTCGCGGGCGTGGTCAACGCGTCGCCGTCGATCTCCGGCCGGTTCCCCAACCTCGGGCCCGAGCTGCTGCTGGAAGCGGGCATCCCGCTGGTCGACGGCGTCGGCACGGGCGTGCTGCGCGAGCTGAAGGACGGCACGAAGCTGCGCCTGCACGACGGTGCCGTCTACGTCGGCGAGCGGGAGGTCGCGCGCGGCGTCGAGCAGAGCGCCGAGTCCATCGCCGACGCGATGATCGAGGCCAAGGCCGGGATGGCGGCCCAGCTGGAGGCGTTCTCGGCCAACACGATCGAGTTCCTGCGCCGCGAGCGCGCGCTGATCCTCGACGGGATCGGCGTGCCCGAGGTGTACGTGCCGATCCGCGACCGGCAGGTGCTGGTGGTCTGCGGTGGCCCCCGGCACGCCGAGGAGCTGCGGAGGCTGCGCAAGTACATCCGCGAGTACCGGCCGGTGCTGGTCGGCGTGGACGCAGGCGCGGACACCCTGCACGACGCCGGGTACAAGCCGGACATCATCGTCGGCGACCCGGACGGCATCGGCACCGAGACGCTGCGCGCGGGCTCCGAGGTCGTCGTGCCCGCCCAGACCGACGGGCACGCGCCCGGCCTGGAACGCATCCAGGACCTGGGGATAGGCGCGGTGACCTTCCCCGCGACCGGCAACGCCGAGGACCTGGCGCTGCTGCTGGCCGAGGCGCACGGCGCGAGCCTGGTGGTGACCGTGGGGTTGCAGGCGGGGCTGCGCGAGTTCCTCGACCGCGGGCACTCGGGGTCCAACCCGTCGACCTTCCTGACCCGGCTCAAGCTGGGCAGCAAGCTCGTCGACGGCGCGGCGGTCGCCGCCCTGCACCGCAGCCGGGTGTCGCTGGGCGTGATGGTGCTGCTGGTGCTGGCCGCGGTGGTCGCGATGGCGGCGGCGCTCGCGGTGTCCGGGGTCGGTCAGATCTACGTCGACGTGGCGGTGGACGCGTTCCGGTCCGTCGTCGACTGGTTCAAGGGGTTGTTCGGATGATCTCCATGCGCTACCACATCGTCTCCATCACCGCGGTGTTCCTGGCGCTGGCCGTGGGCGTCGTGCTGGGCTCGACCGCGATCAGCAGCCGGTTGCTGTCCGGCCTGACCGACGACAACTCGGCGCTGGGCAAGCAGGTCGCCGACCTCCAGACCGCCCGCAACGGGCTCAACGCCAAGCTCGCCGACGCCGACCGGTTCGCCACGACCGTCGGCCCGATGGCGGTCAAGGGGCTCCTGGCGGAGCGGACCGTGGTGCTGGTGACCACATCCGACGCCAAGCCCAACGACCGGGACGCGCTGGCCGAGCTGCTGCGCGCGGCCGGGGCGTCGGTGACCGGGGAGCTCCAGCTGACCGAGTCGTTCGTGGACCCGCGCAAGGCCGACCAGCTGCGCGACCTGGTGGCCCGGTTGCAGCCGGCCGGGACCCAGCTGCCCGCCGGTTCGGACCCGGGCACCCGGGCGGGTGGGTTGTTGGGGGCGTTGCTGCTGCTGAACAAGGAGAACAACCAGCCGCAGGCCACGCCGGACGAGATGGCGGCGGCGCTGGCGGGCCTGACGTCGGCGGGTTTCGTCAAGACCGGGCAGGGGCTGCGGCCGGCGCAGCTGGCGGTGGTGCTGACCGGCGGGTCCCTCGACGGCGACTCGGCGGGCGACCGGGCGGCGACCGTGGCGCGGTTCGCGACCCAGCTCGACCGGGCCGGGGCCGGGACCGTGCTGGCGGGCGGTGAGGGGTCGGCCAACGGGACCGGACCGGTGGGTGTGGTGCGGGCGGACACGGCGGCGACTTCCGTGGTGTCGACCGTGGACGACGTGGGGACCGCGGCGGGGCGGGTCGTGACCGTGCTGGCGCTGCGGGAGCAGTTGGAGGGCAAGTCCGGGCGGTACGGGGTGGCGGGCAACGCCGAGGCCCCGGCGCCGGGAGCGGTGGGCTGAGGTCGGGTGAACGGCCCGGGAACGAGCTAGGCCATCCGAGTGAAGGGTTGGGGTACCGCCGGCGCGCTGGGTGACCGTCGCCGTGTTAGCGTTAGGGCCCGTGGACAGGGCCGGTCGCCCTGCGGAACTTCAGACCACGGGGAGCCTCCTTGGTGCTTCAGGCACGTACGACCAAGCACGTTTTCGTCACCGGAGGCGTGGCCTCGTCCCTGGGCAAGGGACTCACCGCCTCCAGCCTGGGTCAGCTCCTGACGTCGCGCGGTCTGCGGGTGACCATGCAGAAGCTGGACCCGTACCTCAACGTCGACCCCGGCACGATGAACCCCTTCCAGCACGGCGAGGTGTTCGTCACCGAGGACGGCGCGGAGACCGACCTCGACATCGGCCACTACGAGCGGTTCCTCGCCCGGGACCTGTCCGGGGACGCCAACGTCACCACCGGACAGGTGTACTCGGAGGTCATCGCCAAGGAGCGGCGCGGCGAGTACCTCGGCGACACGGTCCAGGTGATCCCGCACATCACCGACGAGATCAAGCGGCGCATCCGGGCGATGGCCGAGCCGGGACCCGACGGGGTGGCCCCCGACGTGGTGATCACCGAGGTGGGTGGCACGGTCGGCGACATCGAGTCGCTGCCGTTCCTGGAGGCCTGCCGCCAGGTCCGCCACGACGTCGGCCGGGACAACGTCTTCTTCCTGCACGTCTCGCTGGTGCCCTACCTGGCCCCGTCCGGTGAGCTGAAGACCAAGCCGACGCAGCACTCCGTGGCCGCGCTGCGCAACATCGGCATCCAGCCCGACGCCATCGTGTGCCGGGCCGACCGGGAGATCCCGGATGCTCTGAAGCGCAAGATCGGGCTGATGTGCGACGTCGACACCGACGCCGTCGTGGCGGCCGTGGACGCGCCGTCGATCTACGACATCCCCAAGGTGCTGCACGGCGAGGGACTCGACGCGTACGTGGTGCGCCGGCTCGGGCTGCCGTTCCGCGACGTCGACTGGACGGTGTGGGGCGACCTGCTCGACCGCGTCCACAACCCGGCGGAGAAGGTGCGCATCGGCCTGGTCGGCAAGTACGTCGACCTGCCCGACGCCTACCTGTCGGTGACCGAGGCGCTGCGCGCGGGCGGGTTCGCGCACCGGGCCAAGGTCGAGGTCGTGTGGGTGCCCTCCGACGAGTGCCAGACGCCGTCCGGCGCGGCGCACGCCCTGGGCGGCCTGGACGCGATCCTCATCCCGGGCGGCTTCGGCGTGCGCGGCATCGAGGGCAAGATCGGCGCCATCACCTACGCCCGCACCCGCGGCATCCCGCTGCTGGGCCTGTGCCTGGGGTTGCAGTGCATGGTCATCGAGGCCGCGCGCAACCTCGCGGGCATCGAGGACGCCAACTCCTCGGAGTTCGAGGAGACCGGGTCGATGGTGATCAGCACCATGGCCGACCAGGAGGACGTGGTCTCCGGGCAGCGCGACATGGGCGGCACCATGCGGCTGGGCGCGTACCCGGCCAAGCTCGTGCCGGGCTCGCAGGTGGCGCTGGCGTACGGGTCGGTCGAGGTGTCCGAGCGGCACCGGCACCGGTACGAGGTGAACAACGCGTTCCGGGACAAGCTCGGCAAGGCCGGTCTGGTGTTCTCCGGGACCTCGCCGGACGGGCGGCTGGTGGAGTTCGTCGAGCTGCCGGCGGACGTGCACCCGTTCTTCGTGGCCACCCAGGCGCACCCGGAGCTGAAGTCCCGGCCGACCAAGCCGCACCCGCTGTTCGCGGCGTTCGTCAAGGCGGCCCTGGACTACCGGCTGGCCGACCGGCTGCCGCTGCCCTCGGGCGTGGGGGCGGCGAAGTGACCGACCGGCACGAGTTCTCCGTCGTCTCCTCGCGGGACGTGCACATCGGTCGGGTCGTCGGGCTGCGCGTGGACGAGGTCGTCATGCCCGGCGGCGGGACCGCTTCGCGCGAGGTCGTCGAGCACCTGGGGGCGGTGGCGGTCGCGGCGGTCTCCGACGACGGGCTGGTGACGCTGATCCACCAGTACCGGCACCCGCTGGGCAAGCGGCTGTGGGAGCTGCCGGCCGGGTTGCTGGACTCCGGTTCCGAGGAGCCGTTGGAGGCGGCTCGGCGGGAACTGGTGGAGGAGGTCGGGCTGGCGGCTTCGTCGTGGGCGACGCTGGTCGACGTCGCCGCGTCGCCCGGGTTCACCGACGAGGTGGTGCGGGTGTTCCTCGCGCGGGACCTGTCGGTGGTGGACCGGGAGCACATGGGCGAGGAGGAGGCGGACCTGGAGGTCCACCGCTTCCCGCTGGACCAGGCGGTGGAGATGGCGCTGGCCGGGGAGATCGTCAACGGGGCGGCGGTGGCCGGGCTGTTGGCGGCGCAGGCGGTGCTGGCCGGGCGGGCTCACGCTCGGCCGGCGGACGCGCCCTTCGCGGACCGGCCGACGCGGTTCGCTTCGCGGCAGAAGTGAGGTGCTGCCCCGGCTGGGACTCCCGGCCGGGGCGGTTCGCGGTGGTCCGGGGGTGGCCTGCGGCCCGACTCCGGGGTTGGCCTCCGGCCCCCGGTTCCATTATCCCAGGCGACACCGACAGTCCCGGGGAGACAGACTCCCTGCATGATCCGTTCCGACTTCCGGACCAAGCCCACCCTGACCGGGGAGGTCGTCGTCCTGCGGCCCGTGACCGCGGACGACGTGCCGGCCCTGCTGCCGATGCTCACCGACCCCGAGGTCGCGCGGCTCACCGGGTCGCACGGTGGTGGCGATCCCGACCAGGCCGTGTTGCGCGAGTGGTACGGCTCGCGGGGTGCGCAGGACGGGCGGTTGGACCTCGCGGTGGTCGAGCGGGGCAGTGGGCGGGTGGTCGGGGAAGCCGTCCTCAACCAGTGGGACGCCGACAACGGCAGTTGCAGCTTCCGCATCTGCTTCGTGCCCGGCGCGGTCGGGAGGGGGATGGGGACCGAGGCGACGCGGCTGATCGTCGGGTACGGGTTCGAGGTCCTCGGGCTGCACCGGATCTCGCTGGAGGTCTACGCGTTCAACCCGCGCGCCCGGCGCGTGTACGAGAAGGTCGGGTTCGTCGCCGAAGGGGTCCTGCGGGACGCGTTGCTGTGGGACGGGGAACGGGTCGACGCGACGGTGATGTCGATCCTGCGGCCGGAGTGGGAGCGGCACCGCGGGCGAGCACAATAGGGCTCATGGGTGTGCGGGGGCCGGTCGGGGTCGCGGCGGGGGCTGTGGTGGCGGCCGGGGTCATGTTCTTCAGCGACCCGAACAAGCCCGGGTCGTGGTGGCCGCCGTGTCCGCTCTTCGCGTTGACCGGGATCCAGTGCCCCGCCTGCGGGTCCACGCGGATGGTGCACGCGCTGGTGCACGGGGACCTCGCCGCCGCCTGGCAGCTCAACGCCGTGATGCTGGTGGCCGGGTTGCCGTTGCTGGCGTGGCTGTGGGTGCGGTGGTTCCGGGCGGCTCGGCGGGGTGAGGCTGTGCCGCCGGTGTCCCCGAGGGTCGGGAAGCCGGTGGTGGCGGTTGCGGTGGTGTGGATGGTGGTTCGCAACCTCGTGCTGTAGCCGGAGTGGTGTAGCGGGGTTAGTCGCGCAGTTTGCGGCCTTGGGCGTCGGTGCCGCCGTTGACCAGCAGGATGATGCCGTCGATCAGCGACCAGATGCCGCAGCCGCCGCAGGTCAGCAGCTGGGCGATGCCGATGCCGGTGTCGCCGATGTAGAACCGGCCGATGCCGAACGGCAGCACCAGTTGCAGCACGCCGGCCGCGATGCGGGACTTGTCCGACAGCGGCTGGCCGGTCAGCGGATCCACCCCGTACGGGGCCGCCGGGCTCGGGCCGTAGTAGCCGGGTGGCGCGTAACCGGGGGCCGCGTAGCCGGGGGCGAAGCCCGGGGGCGGGGTCGCGTAGTCCGTCGGCGGCGCGTAGTAGGTCTGCGGGGGCGGCAGGAAGTCCGGGTGGGGTTGGGGCAGGTCCTGGAACAGGGCGGCCAGCTCGCCCGCGGTCTGGGCGGCGGTCGCGTAGCCGACGCGCTGCTCGTACTCGCCGATCTCCAGGCGGCCCGCCGCGAAGTGGTCGTTGAGCGCGCTGATGGCCGCCTCGCGCTGCTGGTTGCCGATGCGGACCTGGTGGGGTTCGGACACGGGGCAAACGCTAACAGCCCCGGGGCGTTGATCCAGCCGGAACGCGCCGGCCGACCTACGCTGACCTGGTGCTGGTCGGAGTACCCCGCGAGCTGAAGAACCACGAGTACCGGGTGGCGATCACCCCGGCGGGCGTGGTCGAACTGGTGCGGCGGGGGCACCAGGTGCTGGTCGAGGCGGGCGCGGGGGAGGGCAGCTCCATCCCCGACGCCGAGTTCGCGGCGGCCGGCGCGCGCACCGTGCCCTCGGCCGACGACCTGTGGGGCGAGGCCGAGCTGGTGCTCAAGGTCAAGGAGCCGGTGCCCGACGAGTTCCACCGGATGCGGCCCGGCCAGACCCTGTTCACCTACCTGCACCTGGCCGCCAACGCCGACTGCACGCGGGCGATCGTCGCCTCCGGCATCGACGCCATCGCCTACGAAACCGTGCAGCTGCCCGACGGGACGCTGCCGCTGCTGGCCCCGATGAGCGAGGTCGCCGGCCGCATGGCCACCCAGGTCGGCGCGCACTGCCTGGAACGCACCCAGGGCGGCCGGGGCGTGCTGCTCGGCGGCGTGCCGGGGGTGCCGGCGGGCAAGGTGGTGGTGCTGGGCGCGGGCGTGGCCGGGATGAACGCCGCCGCCATCGCGCTGGGCATGCAGGCCGAGGTGATCGTGCTGGACACCAACGTCAACCGGCTGCGGCAGATCGACTTCACCTACCGCGGGCACCTCCAGACCGTCGCGTCCAACGCTTACGAAGTGGAGAAGGCTTGCCGGTGGGCGGACCTGGTGATCGGCGCGGTGCTCGTGCCCGGCGCGAAGGCCCCGACGCTGGTGAGCAACCACCTCGTGTCGACCATGCGGACCGGGTCGGTGCTGGTGGACATCGCCATCGACCAGGGCGGCTGCTTCGCCGACTCCCGGCCGACCACGCACGACGACCCGACCTTCCGCGTGCACGAGTCGACTTTCTACTGCGTGGCGAACATGCCGGGAGCCGTGCCGCACACCTCGACGTGGGCGCTCACGAACGTCACACTCCCGTACGTGACGGCGCTGGCGGACAAGGGGTTCCGGCAGGCGGTCGGGGACGACCCGGCGTTGGCGAAGGGGGTGAACGCGGTGCGGGGGACGGTCGTGCAGACCGAGGTGGCCAAGGCGCACGGGTTGCCCCACGTGCCGCTGGCCCAGCTGTGAAGGACGTGGCTGTGGGAGGCGGGAGTCGAGGGCACGTGGCCGTGGGGGACGTGGTGTCGGCGTTCCTCGACCACCTGGTGGTGGAGCGGGGGACGTCCCGCAACACCCTGGACTCCTACCGCCGTGACCTGCGTCGGTACGCCGAGCACCTGGAGCGGGTGGGCGTGGGCGGGTTGCAGGCGGTCGGGGAGCAGCACATCACCGCGTTCGCCGCGAGCCTGCGCGGGGAGGGGCTGGCCGAGTCGTCGGTGGCCCGGACCCTGGTCGCCGTCCGCGGCCTGCACCGCTTCGCCCACCGCGAGGGCATCACCGCCCACGACCCGGCCCGCGACGTCCGCCCGCCGACCCCGCCGCGCCGCCTGCCCAAGGCCCTGCCGGTGGACGACGTGCTGCGCCTGCTGGACACCGAGGCCGGTCTCCGGGACAAGGCCCTGCTGGAGCTGCTGTACTCGACCGGCGCGCGGATCTCCGAGGTCGTGGGCCTGGACGTGGACGACGTCGACACCGCCGAGCGCACCGTCCTGCTCGACGGCAAGGGCGGCAAGCAGCGCCTGGTCCCCGTCGGCCGCCCGGCCCTGGCCGCGCTGGAGGCCTACCTGGTCCGCGCCCGGCCGACCCTGGTCAAGCGCGGCACCCCGGCGCTGTTCCTCAACGCCCGCGGCGGGCGGCTGTCCCGGCAGACGGCGTGGCAGGTCCTCAAGACCGCGGCCGAGCGAGCTGGGCTTTCTGTCGAGGTGTCCCCCCACACCCTGCGGCACTCCTTCGCCACCCACCTGCTGGAGGGCGGCGCGGACGTGCGCGTGGTGCAGGAGTTGCTGGGTCACGCCAGCGTGACCACGACCCAGGTCTACACCCTGGTCACCGTCAACACCCTGCGCGAGGTCTACGCGACCGCACACCCCCGAGCGACGGGTGGAACATGAACTCCGCACAGGTAGGGTTGGGCGGCCCACCCCGGACACGACGAGCTGGAGACGCGACGAGCTGGAGGAGCCGTGCCGGTGCCGAACATCGACGAGCCGGAGCTTGCCGACATCCAGCTCGGAGCCGTCCTGCACGCCTTGAGCGACCCCACCCGGCTGGCGGTGGTCCTCCAGATCGAGTCGGACGGCGAGCGCTGCTGCGGCGCGCTGGCGGTGGAGGTGGCCAAGTCGACCCTGTCCCAGCACTTGAGGGTGCTGCGGGAGGCGGGGATCACGCGGACTCGGGCCTGTGGGAACCAGCGGTGGGTGTCGTTGCGGCGGGACGACCTGGACAAGCTGTTCCCGGGGCTGCTCGATGTGATCTTGAGAGCGGCTGATCGGCGCGCCCCGGTCTCCTGAGCGGTTCGCGTTCTCAAGATCAAAAGATGAAAAGATGAAAAGCTCACAAGCGGCGCTCGCCGCGCGGCAGGCCGCCAGCGGGGGGTGAAGGGCGTCGGTTCCCCCGCCGTATGGCCTGGCGGAGCCAACCACAGATCGCCCCGGGTGCCGCTGAAATTTTTGCTCGTTCCTCGCAAAATTTTCGGCTGCACCCGGGGCGATCTGTGGTAGCCCTTCGGGCAGGCCATACGGCGGGGGAACCGAGGCCCTCCACCTGTGGTGGTCACCACGGGACACAGCGCGCTTCGCGCGCCGAAAAGCCTCGGGGGCCTCCGGGGTGAGAACTGCTCGGTCCCGCTACGGCGAGGCGCGTTGCCGGTGGCACTTGGTGTGCTTAGGCTGCGCCCAGGCAGAGGACTAGGGATCGGGAAGGCGATGTCGACACCGGAGCACGCGGGTCAGGCGTGGGGTCCACCGCCGCCGCCGCCCATGCCGAAGTCCGGTGTGCCGCGCGCGTCCGTGGAGTTGAGCTTGGCGCCGCACGCCGCGCCGGCCGATGAGGACGCCGCCGAGCAGGCGGTGGGGGACATAGGGCCCACCGGGCGGCCGTTGCGGTACGTGCCCGAGCCGCCGTTGATCGCACACCACGGGCCGGCGAAGATCCTGGCCATCTGCAACCAGAAGGGCGGGGTCGGCAAGACCACGTCCACGATCAACCTCGGGGCCGCGCTGACCGAGTTCGGGCGGCGGGTGCTGCTGGTGGACTTCGACCCGCAGGGAGCTCTGTCGGTCGGGCTCGGGGTGCACCCGCACCAGCTCGACCAGACCATCTACAACGTGATCATGGAACGGGACGTGACCGTCCGGGACGTGATCATGCGGACCCCCGTCGAGGGCATGGACCTGCTGCCCTCCAACATCGACCTGTCGGCTGCCGAGATCCAGCTGGTCTCCGAGGTCGGGCGCGAGCACACCCTGGTGCGCACCCTGCGGCCCGTGATCGACCACTACGACTACGTGCTGGTGGACTGCCAGCCCTCGCTCGGCTTGCTCACGGTCAACGCCCTCGCGGCGGCGGACGGCGTCCTCATCCCGCTGGAGTGCGAGTTCTTCAGCCTGCGCGGGGTCGCCCTGTTGATAGACACCATCGAGAAGGTCAGGGAGCGGTTGAACCCGAAGCTGGAGATCACCGGCATACTCGCCACCATGTACGACCCGCGCACCCTGCACTCCCGCGAGGTGATGGCGCGCGTGGTGGAGGCGTTCGGCGACGTCGTGTTCGACACGGTGATCAACCGCACGGTCCGGTTCCCCGAGACGACCGTCGCCGGCGAGCCGATCACCAGGTGGGCGCCCCGCTCGGCGGGCGCCAAGGCCTACCGCGCGTTGGCGCGCGAGGTGATCGCCCGGTGACCCGACGCCCATCACTGCCGGGCGCCTCCGAGCTGTTCCGCCTCACCACCCCCGCGGTGGTGGACGTGCCGGAGCAGGCGGCCGAGCCGGCGCCGCGCCGGGGGACCGGTCGGCAGAAGCACTCCACCAAGATCACCGTCTACGTGTCGGACGAGGAGCTCCTGGCGCTGGAGCACGCCCGCCTGGCGCTGCGCGGCGAGCACGGCCTGGCCGTGGACCGCGGTCGGGTGGTGCGCGAGGCCATCGCGATAGTGCTGGACGACCTCGAAGAGCACGGCGGCGACTCGCTGCTCGTGCGCAGGTTGCGCGAGCAGTGACCGGGGACGTTTCCGAGCAGGAGGTCCCCGACGGTCGTTTCAAGGTCAGGCTGACGAACTTCGAGGGCCCGTTCGA
The DNA here is from genome assembly GCF_003634995.1 of Saccharothrix variisporea. Lineage (GTDB taxonomy): Bacteria > Actinomycetota > Actinomycetes > Mycobacteriales > Pseudonocardiaceae > Actinosynnema > Actinosynnema variisporeum. The sequence goes on from NZ_RBXR01000001.1 coordinate 7,399,090, forward strand.
CCTGCTGCTGCAACTGATCTCGCAGCACACGCTGGACGTGACCGAGGTGGCGTTGCACCAGGTCACCGACGACTTCATCGCGCACATCCGGGCGCTGGGCGACCAGTGGGACCTGGACGAGACGACCGAGTTCCTGGTCATCGCGGCGACCCTGCTCGACCTCAAGGCCGCCCGGCTGCTGCCCCAGGGCGACGTGGAGGACGAGGAGGACCTGGCGCTGCTGGAGGCGCGGGACCTGCTGTTCGCGCGACTGTTGCAGTACCGGGCGTACAAGCAGGTCGCGGCGCTGTTCGCCGAGCTGGAGCAGGGCGCGTACCGGCGCTACCCGCGGTCGGTGGCGCTGGAGGAGCGGTACGAGGGGCTGTTGCCCGAGGTCATGCTGGGCGTGGACGCGCGCCGGTTCGCCGAGATCGCCGCCGCGGTGTTCCGGCCCAAGCCGCCGCGCACGGTGTCCACCTCGCACGTCCACCAGCACCGGATCTCGGTGCGCGAGCACGCGTCCCTGCTGCGCGAGTTCCTGGCCTCGCGGGGGACGGCGACGTTCGCCGAGATCGTGGCGGAGTGCACGGAGACGATCGAGGTGGTGGCGCGGTTCCTGGCGCTGCTGGAGCTGTACCGGGAGAAGGCCCTGTCGTTCGAGCAGCCCGACCCGCTGGGCGAGCTGCGCGTCACGTGGGTCGGGGGGACGATCGAGCAAGCCGAGGCGGAAGCCCGGGACGAGGACGAGGAGTACGGGTGACCGAGCCCACCCCTGACCAGCAGGACGTCGCTGCCGAGCCGATCGAGGACTCGGGGTTGCCGGACCTGTCCGACGACCGGGAGTTCGAGGGTGCGCTGGAGTCCGTGCTGCTCGTCGTGGACACCCCGATCGACGAGAAGCAGCTCGCCGGCGTGTTCGAGCAGCCGGTGAAGCGCGTCACCCTGGCGTTGAAATCGCTGTCCGCGCGCTACACCGAGCAGGGCAGCGGCATCGACCTGCGTAGAATCGGGGACGGCTGGCGGTTCTACACCAGGGACCGCTTCGCGCCATTCGTGGAGAAGCTGCTGCTGGACGGCCAGCGGGCCAAGTTGACCCGGGCCGCCCTGGAGACGCTCGCCGTCATCGCCTACCGGCAGCCGGTCACCCGGGCCAGGATCGCGGCGGTGCGCGGGGTCAACGTCGACGGCGTCATCCGCACGCTGGTCGCGCGCGGGCTCATCGCCGAGACCGGCACGGACTCCGACACGGGTGGCATCCTTTACCGCACGACCGAACTGTTCCTGGAGCGGTTGGGGCTGTCGTCGCTGGACGACCTGCCGCCGATCGCTCCCCTGCTGCCCGAAGTGGATGCGATCGACGATGTCTGACCAGGGACCCGAAGGGATTCGGCTCCAGAAGGTGCTCGCCAAGGCGGGTATCGCCTCGCGACGGGTCGCCGAGGAGCTCATCGAGCTGGGCCGCGTCCAGGTGGACGGCGAGGTCGTGCGCGAGCAGGGCCGCCGGATCGACCCGGAGACCGCGGTCGTGCACGTGGACGGCGTGCGGGTGGTCCTCAAGGAGGACGTGATCACGCTCGTGCTGAACAAGCCGCGCGGCGTGCTGTCCACCATGCACGACGAGCAGCACCGGCCGTGCGTCGGCGACTACCTGGCCCACCGCAAGGAGCGCCTGTTCCACGTCGGCCGGCTCGACGCGGACACCGAGGGCCTGCTCCTGCTGACCAACGACGGTGACCTGGCCCACCGCCTGATGCACCCCTCCTACGGGGTGACCAAGACCTACCTGGCCGAAGTGCCCGGACCGGTCGCGAAGGACGTCGGCAAGCGGTTGCGCGCGGGCATCGAGCTGGAGGACGGCCCGGTCAAGGTCGACTCGTTCCGCCTGGTCTCCTCGGCACCGGGCCGTGCGCTGGTCGAGGTCGTCCTGCACGAGGGCCGCAAGCACATCGTCCGCCGCCTGCTCGACGCCGTGGGCTACCCGGTGCAGAGCCTGGTGCGGACGGCGGTCGGCGAGGTCCGGCTGGGCAACCAGCGGCCGGGGTCGATGCGCGTGCTCAACCGGCAAGAGGTCGGCTCCCTCTACAAGGCGGTCGGCCTGTAGGAGGGGGCGTTCGACGGTCTCCCCCTGAAATCCGTCGAACGCCCCAGTACCACAACTACGGCACCCGGGTTGTTCAGTGTCAGAACGTGGACGCTGAACAGCGTTCTCTGAACAATCGGCCCCCTGGTGGAGGGGGAGCGATGGCCAGATCGGAGAGCCCGTTACCCGCGGGTGAACTGGGTGCGTTCGCGGCGGACCTGCGCGCGTTGCGGCTCAAGGCGGGCGCACCGACCTACCGGCAGCTCAGCCGCGCGGCGCACTACTCGGCGGCGGCGCTGTCCGAGGCGGCCAACGGGCGCAAGCTGCCCAGCCTCGCGGTGACCCTGGCGTACGTGAAGGCGTGCGGGGGTGACGTCGCCGCCTGGGAGGCGCGGTGGCGCGAACTGGCCGACGAACGGCCGCCCGGACTCGACGACCACGCCCCGCCCTACGCGGGGCTGGCCTGCTTCCAGGTCGACGACGCGGACCGGTTCTTCGGCCGGGACGACCTGGTCCGCGAGCTGACCGGGCTGGTGGCGCGGCGGCGGTTCGTCGGGGTGTTCGGCGCGTCCGGGTCGGGCAAGTCCTCGGTGCTGCGAGCCGGCCTGGTGGCCCGGACCCCGGGGCCGAGCCTGGTGTTCACGCCCGGTGCGCGGCCCGTGCAGGAGCTGGCCGTCCGGCTGGCCGCCCTCACCGGCAAGCCCGCGACCGCGCTGGCCCGCGAGTTCGCCGCCTACCCCGAGAACCTGCACCTGCGGGTCCGGCAGAGCGTGATCGACCGGGACGAGGACCTGCTGCTGGTCGTGGACCAGTTCGAAGAGGTCTTCACCCTGTGCGCCGACGACGAGCGGTCGGCGTTCCTCGCCGCCCTCACCACCGCCGCGAGCGCGCCGACCAGCCGGACCCGCGTGGTCCTGGGCGTCCGCGCCGACTTCCTCGGGCACTGCGGGCGGCACCCCGAGCTGGTGGACGCGCTGCGCGGCGGGCACGTGCTGGTCGGGCCGATGACCGCGGACCAGCTGCGGGAGGCGATCGTCGAACCGGCCGCCGCCGCGGGCTGCAAGGCCGAGACCGCGCTGGTCACCCGCCTGGTCGCGGACGCCGCCGGCCTGCCCGGCGCGCTGCCGCTGGTGTCGCACGCCCTGCTGGAGACCTGGCGGCGCAGGCGCGGGGTGGCGTTGACGCTGGCTGGCTACGAGGAGGCGGGCGGGGTGGAGCACTCCATCGCCCGCAGCGCCGAACACGTCTACCTCGGCATGTCCGACGCCGACCGGGCGGTGGCCAAGCAGGTGTTCCTGCGGCTGATCGCGGTCGGCGACGACACCGCCGACACCAAGCGCCGGGTGCGCCGCGAGGAGGTGGACCACCCCGAGGTGCTGTCCGCGCTGGCCGACGCCCGCCTGGTCGTGCTGGACCGGGACACCGTCGAGCTGGCGCACGAAGCCCTGATCCACCGCTGGCCCCGGCTGCGCGACTGGATCACCGAGGACCGCGCCGGCCTGCGCGTCCAGCGGATGCTCACCGACGCGGCACGGGTGTGGGAGTCGTTCGACCGGGACCCGGGCGCGCTGTACCGGGGGACGCGGCTGGCCCTGGCCCGCGAGTGGGCGGCGGGCGGCGCGGAGCTGACCGCCGCCGAGCGCTCGTTCCTCGACGCGAGCACCGCCGCCGAGGAGGCCTCGACCGCCGCCGAGACCCGCCGGACGCGCCGGTTGCGCCGGCTGGTCGCCGTGCTGGGCGTGCTGCTGGTGCTGGCCGGGGTGTCGACGGTCCGCGCGTTCCGGGCGGAGCTGTCGGCGACGGAGCAGCGCAACATCGCGCTGGCCCGCAAGGTCGTCAACGAGGCCGAGGCGCTGCGCGACTCCGACCCGGCGCTGGCGTTGCAGCTGACCCTGGCCGCGTACCGGCTCGCGCCGCTGCCCGAGACCCGGGACGCGTTGCTGGCCGCGTTCGGCACGCCCTACGCGACGCGGCTGGAGTCGGTGCGCGACATCGCGGTCAGCCCGCACCGGTCCGTGGTCGCCGCGGTGGAGGACGGCACGCGCCGGGACGCCCACCTCTACGACCTGGCCGACCCCCGGCGGCCGGTCCGGCTGGGCGTCCTGGACCGGCAGCCCGGCGGGGTGGACGCGCTCGCGTTCAGCGCGAACGGCCAGGTCCTGGCCACGGCCGGCGGCGCGGTCGTGGTCCTGTGGGACACCCGGGACCCCGGCCACCCGCAGCTCGCGCTCAAGCTCGACGTCGAGCGGGCCCCGACCGCCGTGGCGCTGTCGGCCGATGGCCGCTACCTGGCGGTCGGTCGGCTCGACCGCGCCCCGCGCGTGTGGGACCTGTCCGACCGCGCCCACCCCCGGCTCGTGGCGGACCTGCCGGGCGGCTCGGGGGCGCTCGCGTTCCTCACCGACGACGTCCTGGTCGTCGCCGATGGCTCCCGGGTGCGGGCCTGGCGGCTGTCGGAGGGCACGGCGGTCGACTTCGCCGTCCACGACGGGCGGGTGGGCGCGCTGGCCGTCGCCGACGACGGCCGGCTGGTCGCGGTGGGAGGCGCGGACCGCACCGTCGAGTTGTGGGACCTGGCCGACCCGGCGCGACCCGTGCGGCTGGCCGCGGTCGAGCACACCGACACCGTCACCGCGGTCGCGTTCAGCGAGGGCGGCCGGATGCTCGCCACCGCCGGCGTCGACCGCGCCACCACGCTGTGGGACCTGACCGACCGGGCCGGCCCGGTGAAGATCGCGGCGCTGGAGGGGCACGCCGGCGCGGTCTCCTCGGTCGGGTTCCCGGCCGGCGGGCGGGCGGTGCTCACCACCGCCGACGGCACCGCCCGGCTGGTCGACGTGTCCGACCTGCCGATCGTGCAACCGACCCAGATCCGCGCCCTGGTGCTCAGCCGCGACCGGGACCTGGCCGCGACCCTGGACGTCGGCGGCGTGCTGCGCCTGGTGGACATCTCCCAGCCGCGCGGCCCGCGCACCGCGTGGCCGCTGACCCGCCACCCCGGCCGGGTGCGCTCGGCGGCGCTGAGCGCAGACGGCGAGCACCTGCTGACGCTCGGCGAGGACCAGCGGCTGCGGCTGTGGCGCACCACCAACCTCGCCGCGCCCGACCCGGCCGGCGAGGTGACCCTGGCCGCCGTGGGCGAGGGCGGCGACCACCTGGCGATCGAGGACACAGACGGCCGGACCGCCCGGTTCGACCTGGTGTCGTCGGGGATCGTGCTCTCGCCGTCGTTCATGGTGGGCGGCGGCGGCCGGGCCCCGGTGGTCGCCTCCAGCTTCGACGGCAGGCACCTCGTCGTCCACCGGGAGGCGGGCGAGGTCCGGGTGTGGGAGGTCGGCGACCCGTCCCGGCCCAGCCTGGAGACCGGCGAGGTCTACCGGGTCTGGACCGGGTCGGTGGCGGTGGGCACCGGGGGCGACCGGGTCGCGGTCGAGGACGACGGTGACGTGGTGCTGTCGCGGCCGGGGCGGGAACCGGCGCCGCTGGCACGGGACGCGCGGTCGGTCGCGGTCAGCGGCGAGGTGGCGGCGGTCGCGGGCGCGGACGGCAAGGTGCGGCTGTTCGACCTGTCGGACACCGCCGCGCCCCGCGCCACCGGCGTGGTGCGGGCGCACGCCGGCCCGGTGGCGGAGGCGAGGTTCGCGCGCGACGGGCACACCCTGGTGACGGCGGGTGGGACGGAGCTCCGGTTCTGGGAGAGCGACTTGGGGCGGGTGGTGGACCGGATCTGCGCGTCCGGCGACCGCCTGGGGCCGGACGACTGGGCCCGCCACTTCCCGGACGTGCCGCACACACCACCGTGCGCTTGACCGCGCGCCGCCGTGCGCGTGACCTCGCCGCGGGGAAACCGGGGTGGTTCGCAACCGTGATTTCCCGTGCACGCATTGTCGCGACGGGGTGCGAGTCTCTAGATTGAGCCGGGTTGGCTGGGGTTGATCAACTGCAAGCAACTGGAAGTAGGCGTTGCGCGTGCGTGCGCTCTCCCGAGGGCTGCTCGGTGTGGCCGGGTTCCTCGTCGTCTGGGAGTTGTTCGGCCGGTCGCGGCTGGTTCCCGCGGAATACCTCCCGCCGCCGTCCGTGGTGGGAGTGGAGCTGATCAAGCTGTTGGGGGACGCGGGTTTCCTGCGCGACGTCGTCGCGACCGTCCTCGCCCTGCTCATCGCGGTGGGACTGTCCATCGCGATCGCCGTCCCCCTGGGACTCGTGCTGGGCAGCGTCCCGGCCGTGCGGCACGCCACGCGGGCCGTCGTCGAGTTCCTCCGGCCGATCCCCTCGGTGGCGCTGATCCCGCTGGCGATCCTGCTGCTGGGCATCGGGCCGGAGATGAAGATCACGCTCGCCGTGTACGCGGCGGTGTGGCCGATCCTGTTCAACACCATTTACGCGCTGGACGAGCTGGACCCCCTGCTCGTGGAGACCGCGAAGGTGTTCGGCACCGGCCGCGTGCGGGTGCTGTTCTCCGTGGCGTTGCCCAGCGCTCTGCCCTTCGTGCTCACCGGGATTCGTCTCGCGGCCACGACCAGCCTCGTCGTGCTGGTCAGCGTGGAGCTGCTCGCGGGCGGTGCGCGTGGGCTGGGGCAGTTCATCATGGAGGCCCGCAGCGGTTCCGGCCGCATGGACCTGGTGCTCGCCGGCACCGTGGTCGCGGGTGTGCTCGGGTTCCTGCTCAACGAGGGGCTGGAACGCGCGCAGCGCCGGTGGGTGTCCTGGAGCACGGTCACCGGAGGACGGTCATGACCCGGTTCTTGCAGCGCTGGGCCGTGTTCATCGGACTGGTCCTGGTGTGGGAGCTGGCGACCTGGGTCGCCGACGACCCGTTCTTCCCGCGCCCCACCGAGATCGCCGAGGCCGCGCACACCCTGTGGTTCTCGGGGCCGGTGCTGTTCACCGACACCGTGTACGAGCACGTGTTCCCGAGCATCGGCAGGTTGCTGGCCGGTTGGGGTATCGCCGCCCTGATCGGCATCGCGCTCGGGATCGCGCTCGGCCGCTCGAACACGGCCATGCAGTACGCCGGTCCGCTGCTGACGTTCATGCGCTCGATCCCGCCGCCCGCCCTGGTGCCGGTGTTCCTGCTCGTGTTCAACGTCGGCACGCAGATGCAGCTCGCCACGATCGTCTTCGGCGTGCTGTGGCCGATCCTGCTCAACAGCGTCGACGGCGCCCGCAGCGTCGACGCGACCAAGTACGAGACCTCGGCGGTGTTCCGCATCCCCAAGGCGCAGTGGATCCTCGGTGTCGTCCTGCCGGCCGCCGCACCGAAGATCTTCGCCGGGCTCCGGGTCAGCCTGTCGCTGTCCCTGGTGCTCATGGTCGTCTCCGAACTGGTCGGCACCGACAACGGGATCGGGTCGCAACTCCTCGTCGCCCAGCGGGAGTTCGACTTCCCCGACATGTGGGCCGGGATCGTCCTCTTGGGAGTCCTCGGCTACGCCCTCAACACCGTGCTCCTCGCCTTCGAACGCCGGGCGCTGTCCTGGCAGCCGAAGGCTTCCGAGGGGCGCACCCCCGCGACGGTGGAGGAATGACATGACCGCGATGCTCTCGGTGGCCGAGCTCGGCCACACCTACCAGGCCAAGGACGGCGCCCACACCGCCATCGACGACCTGACGTTCACCGTCGGCGCCGGTGAACTGGTGTGCGTCGTCGGCCCGTCCGGCTGCGGCAAGTCCACGCTGCTGCGCACGATCTCCGGCCTGATCCGCCCCTCGCGCGGCGCGATCAGCCTGCACGGCGACGAGGTCCGCGGCGTGCCCGACGACCTGGCCGTGGTGTTCCAGGACTACAGCCGCTCGCTGTTCCCGTGGCTGTCGGTGCAGAAGAACGTGGAGTTCCCGCTGAAGCGGTCGCTGGGGCGCGCGGAACGGCGCGCGCGGGCGGCGGAGGCGTTGGAGTGGGTGGGTCTGTCCGGGGCGACCCGGAAGTACCCGTGGCAGCTGTCGGGCGGCATGCAGCAGCGCGTGGCCATCGCGCGGGCGTTGGCGTACCGGCCGGCGCTGCTGCTGATGGACGAGCCGTTCGCGTCGGTGGACGCGCAGACCCGGTTCGAGCTGGAGGACCTGCTGCTGAAGGTGAAGGCCGAGCACGACACGACCGTGCTGGTGGTCACGCACGACATCGACGAGAGCGTGTACCTGGGGGACCGGATCCTGGTGCTGTCGTCGTCGCCCGCGTCCGTGGTGGCCGATCTCCGCGTCGACCTGCCGGCCGAGCGGGACCAGATCACGACGCGCGAGTCCGAGGCGTTCGTGGCGCTGCGGGCGGAGGTGGCGCGGCTGTTGAACGTCGGGAAGACGTCGGAGGAAGTGCGGGCCCGGCGGGCGGCGAACGAGGAGCAGGCCGCGAAGTGGGCGGAGGCGGAGCGGGCGGAGGCCTCGCGCGTGGACTCCTCCGACCGCGCCACGGCCAACTGACGCTCCCGGCCCGTGCGCTGCGGCTGGGATGGCCGCAAGCGTCAGCAGGACGGGTGAGAGGTGTTCGGGCGATTCCCGTGGGGGCCGGCGGCGTTGCCGGCCCGCTGGGGTCGCCCGTTCGTCGTTCCGGCGAGGATTTCCCCGCCGGGCAACGGGAATCGCGCGACGGGCGATTCGACGTCCGCGGCGGCAGTGCCGGGGTGGTTCGAGGGTCGCCCGTCTTTCTGCGTGCGGGAGGGCCGGCCGCCGGCCCCCGATTTCCATTGTCCCACAGGGGTACGACATTTCGTGCCGCGCGCCCCCTGGGGCTCATTCTCCCACCGGCCACCGACAATCGCTCTCACCGGGGACCGACAATCGGCGCCGAGGAAGACCGGACGATCACCCGTCGATCACGGGCCGACGTAGTTTTGCGCGAAATAACCCGCCGACGAGCCGGACGCGATCAGGTGTTCCAACCTGGCCTGCCCCAACCGGCTCAGGAACGGCTCCGGCGACCGGTGGATCATGAAGACCATCCACTGCGAGAACTCCTGTGCACGCCACACCCGCCGCAAGCACACTTCGGAGTACGACCGCAGCCCCGCGTCGTCCCCCGTTCGGGTGTACTCCATCAGGGCGGCCGCCAGGACCTCCGCGTCGTGCAGGGCGAGGTTCATCCCCTTGGCCCCCACGGGCGTGATGATGTGCGCCGCGTCGCCCAGCAGGTACAGGTTGCCGTGGTTCATCGGTTCGACCACGTAGCTGCGCATGTCCAGGATGCGCTTCTCCGTGATGCGACCTTCCGTCAACTTCCAGTCCGAGTCGCGCAACGCCAACCGCTTGTGCAACTCCGCCCACACGCGCTCGTCGGGCCAGTTGTCCACTGTGTCGTCCACCGGGACCTGGAGGTAGTACCGCGAAACCGTCGAACTGCGCAGCATGTGCCCGGCGAAACCGTCGGGGTGCAGCGCGTAAATTACCTTGTGCGTCGACGGCGGCGCCTCGGCCAGGATGGACAGCCACTCGATGCCGTGCTGGTGCGAGAACTCCTGGACCGCGCCGGCCGGGATGCTGCGCCGGGTCACGCCGTGGAAGCCGTCCGCGCCGGCGATGAACGAGCAGTCAAGGCGCTCGCGCTCGCCGGACGCCGAGGTCCAGGTCAGGTACGGCGACGAGGTCTCGATGTCGTGCAGCTCGACGTCGGTCACCGAGAACCGGACGTCCCCGCCGCTGTCGAGGAACGCGCCCAGGAGGTCCTTCACGACCTCCTGCTGGGGGTAGACGTAGTGGGTCTGCCCGTCGTAGAGCGCGGCGTAGTCCACCTCGTGGGCTTGCCCGTTGACGCGGAATTCGCAGGCCCCGTGCCGATCCGCCTCTCGGAGCAACCGGTCGGCCAACCCGTGCTCGTCCAGCATCCGGACCGCCCGGTGCTCGATGACGCCGGCGCGCGGCCGGGTCTCGATGTACTCGCGGGTGCCCCTTTCCAGTACCACGCAAGGGATTCCGCCCTGGCGCAGCAGGTTGGCCAAGGTCAGGCCGGCCGGCCCGGCGCCCACGATTCCCACCGGACGGAGGTTGCTCTGTCCGGCCCATTCCCGATCAAGCTCACTCACCGAGCACTCCAACCTCTGGACAGCCTGTGCAAAGATGCTCACCGAAGGTAGTGGATCAGCCTTCGAGTGTCGGTCGACTGGGGTCTTGCTGAACCACCAAAGTCACTTTGAGTGGTTCCGCGAGGGCCACGGTCGCCCGTGCATCCTGCCCCCGCAATGTCGCCACTCCAACAGGAGATGCCCCCCATGACTCGAAGAGTCGGCCTCTCGGCACGAAGGATCATCGCCGGTCTGTCCGCGCTTGCGATGCTCGCGGTGGTCTCCGGCTGTGGTCTGCTCGGCGGTTCCGAGGAGAAACCCGCCGACGCCGCACCGGGCAAGGTCGAAAAGACCAAGATCAAGCTTGGTCTGCTCCCCATCCTCGACGTCGCGTCGGTGCACGTCGCGATGAGGAAGGGCTTTTTCGCCGAGGAAGGCCTCGAGGTCGAGCCGGTCACGATCCAGGGTGGCGCCGCGGCCATCCCGGGCCTGATCAGCGGTGACCTCGACATCACCTTCGGCAACTGGGTGTCGTTCTTCGCCGCGCAGAGCAAGGACGCGGCCAAGGCGGTCGACGGCCTGAAGCTGATCAACGACGGCTACCAGGCCAAGCCCGAGATGTTCCTGATCCTCACCGGGCCCGACTCGGCCATCAAGTCGCCGAAGGACCTGGCGGGCAAGACCATCGCGATCAACACGTTCAAGAACATCGCCGAGCTGACCGCGAAGGCGACCCTGGAGGCCAACGACGTCGACCCGAAGTCGGTGACCTTCAAGGAGTTCCCGTTCCCGGACATGCAGGCCGCGCTGCAGAACAAGACCGTGGACGCCGCGTTCATGGTCGAGCCGTTCATCAGCAAGGCCCAGCGCTCGATCGGCGCGATCACCGTCCTGGACGCCGCGTCCGGCCCGACCGACAACATCCCGGTCGCGGGCTACGGCACCACGGGCAAGTTCGCCAAGGAGAACCCCAACACCGTCGCCGCCTTCCAGCGCGCGATGGCCAAGGGGCAGCGCGCCGCCGCCGACCGCCCCACGGTGGAGCCGCTGCTGGTGGAGTACGCCAAGGTCGACAAGGAGACCGCGAGCCTGGTCCACTTCGGCGAGTTCCCGACCACGCTGGACGCCACGCGCCTGCAGCGGGTCGCCACCCTGATGAAGACCTACGGCTTGCTCGAGAAGGACTTCGACGTCAAGCCGATGTTGGTCACTTCGGGCTCGGGTAGTTGATCCACCCGGAGGGGGAGTCGCCGCGCGAACGGCTCCCCCTCCGGCGTGTTTCCCGGTCGGGTCCATCCGGTGAAAAAACCGTGAAGCCGGGTTAGCGTTCGTTTAGTCCGTCTCGCATGGGTCTGCGGGACAATGGTTGATTTGCAAAATACCGCGTTCCTCGTCCGAACGGCGGTATGACTCCCGGCGGTTTTCCACCAAGATCCACCGGGTTTGTAGGGATGTGTAGACAACTGGCTGGGGGGCTGGGGAGTGTGCTGACGGTGCGCGGTCACGGCGACCACGCCTCCGGGAGAGAACCGGAGCGGATCCACCTCGACGAGGGCGCGGGGCCTGCCGGCCCGCCCGACTCGGGTCCGAGCACAGGCACCGCGCCGTCCGCCGACCGGGGCATCTCCCGGTGGCGCCTGCGCAACTGGAGGCTGCGCAGCAAGCTCGCGGTGGTGCTCCTGGTGCCCGCGCTGAGCACGCTCGCCCTCGCGGGCCTGCGGCTCAACACCCAGCTCGACGACGTCGAGCTGTTCGGCAAGGCCCAGCGGGAACTCCAGCTGTCCGCGCAGGCCGCCGCGGTCGCCGACGCGTTGCAGCTGGAACGCGACGCCGCCGTGTGGTTCGTCGCGGGCGGCCGGGCGGACAACAGCGCCGAGCTGGTCACGCGGTCGGCCAAGGTGGACTCCGAGGTGAGCAAGTACCGCGAGGTCGCCCGGACCACCACGGGCATCGGCGACAGCGTGCGGGAGGCGTTCGACAAGTCCCTCCAGGCGCTGGACGGGCTGCCCTCGCTGCGCAACACCACGCTGACCACGCGGTACCCCGACATCTCGGTGGCCAGCGCCTACACCCAGGTCCTCAGCGCGCTCGCCCAGGTCCACCGCGCGACCGCGAGCAGCCTGAGCAACGAGACCATCACGCCGCTGGCCGGCGCGAACCAGGCGCTCTACAGCGCCAAGGAACAGCTCTTCCAGCAGAACGCGATCCTGCTGTCCACGGCCAAGCGCACCGAGTTCGCGCCCGGCCAGGTCAACGCCCTGCGCGCCGCGCAGTCCCGGTTGGACGCCGCGCTCACCGACTTCGCCGTCACCGCGAGCCAGCCCAACCGCCAGCGCTACTCCGACGTCGTGTCCGGCGCCGCGGTGGACGCCCGCAGCTCGCTGGTCCAGCTCGCGCTGGTGCAGCAGGAGGACGCGGGCGAGGTGTCCATCTCGGACGCCGAGGTCATGCGCGTCGGCGAGGAGACCGCCGCTCTGATCCGGACGGTCGCGCTCGACATCGAGCAGCAGGCCGACGCCGAAGCCGTCCGGCTCACCGAGGCCGCCCGTGCCGCCGCCTGGCGCGACGCGGCCCTGGTCGCCGTGGCCCTGCTGGTCGCGTTCGCCCTCATGGCCTTCGTCGCCCGCTCGATGCTGACGCCGCTGCGCGTGCTGCGCCGCTCCGCGATGGACGTGGCCCGCAACCGGCTGCCCGAGGCGATCAAGCGCATCCGCTCGCACCGCGACCCGGAACGCGCCGCCGAGGAAGCCCTGGTGCCGGTGCCGATCCACACCACCGAGGAGGTCGGCCAGGTGGCGCGGGCGTTCGACGCCGTGCAGCGCGAGGCCATCCGCCTCGCCGTCGAGCAGGTGGCGCTGCGCGCGAACGTCAACGACATGTTCATCAACCTGTCCCGCCGCTCGCAGGCGCTGGTGGAACGCCAGATCACCGTCATCGACCGGCTGGAGCAGGACGAGCAGGACCCCGACCAGCTGGCCTCGCTGTTCGAACTGGACCACCTGGCCACCCAGATGCGCCGCAACAGCGAGAACCTCCTGGTGCTCTCCGGCACCACGGTCAACCGCCGGGTCACCCGGCCGGTGCCGATCTCCGAGGTGCTCGGCGCGGCCGTGTCCGAGGTCGAGAAGTACGCCCGCATCCAGATCGCGCCCGCGCCGGAGCTCAAGGTCCAGGGCCGCGTGGTCAACGACCTCGCGCACCTCATCGCCGAGCTGCTGGACAACGCGACCGCGTTCTCCAAGCCCAGCACCAAGGTGACCGTGCGGGCCATCGAGACCCGGCGCGGCGAGGTGTCCATCCGCATCCACGACCGCGGTGTCGGCATGCAGGAGCAGGACATCGTCGAGGCCAACGCCAAGCTCGCCGACCCGCCCGAGGTCGACGTGTCGGTGGCCCGCGAGATGGGTCTCTACGTGGTCGGCCAGCTGGCCAAGCGGCACGAGATCCGGGTGACGCTGAGCAACAACGACGACATAGAGGGTGGTGTCACCGCGCAGGTCGTCCTGCCGGTGTCGCTGCTGCACCGCGGCCCCGAGCCGGCCGCCCCGCGGCCCGCGCTGCCGCCGCGCCAGGCGGATCCGTCCGCCGAGGACAGCGGTGTCGGCGTGCTGGCGGGCGTGCCGAAGTGGACGCCCGACCAGTTCGGCCCCGACCGGCTGTCCGGGGAGCGCTACACGCCGCCGGCCGAGGTGACGCCCGCGCCGTTCCCGCAGCCGGTCGCCACGCCCGCCGCCGACGACTTCTTCCAGGTCGAGCAGTCCCCGGCGACGGACCTGTTCACCGCGACCGTCGCCGAGACGCTGCCGCCCAAGCCCGGTGCGCCCGACTACACCTACCCCGGCGTGTCGAGCCCGCCCAAGTCGCTGCCGCCCGCGGTCGAGGAGGAGGACGACGCCTCCACCCAGCGGCTGCCGATCTACGAGGACGTGCTGTCCCGCTGGTTCCAGGGCACCGAGGCGTCGGAGGCGCACGTGCGCGGTGAGCTGCCGCCGGAGACCGAGTCCGAGAAGACCATGTTCGCCGACCGCGTCGAGCTGGTCGGCTCGGACGAGACGCCCGCCGAGCGCACGATGTTCGCCGACCGCGCGGAACTGGTCGGCGACGACAAACCGGAGAAGGTGGAGCGGGTCAGCCCGCAGCCCACCGCCGCCGGCCTGCCCAAGCGCGCGCCCGCACCGTCTCCGGTGCCCGCCGCGGCCACCCCCACCGACGGCTGGGGCCCGGCCGACAACGGCTGGTCCGCCGCGAGCAACGTGCTCAAGTCCACCGTCGAGGACACCACCAGCGCCGGGCTGCCCAAGCGCACCCCGAAGGCGCGTCTCATGCCCGGCTCGCTCAGCGCGCCGACGCCGCGGGCCACCGCCCCGGCCGCCACCACCAACGGCAACGGCGCCGCGCCTTCCGCCACCGCGACCGCCGTCGCCACCGCGCCCCCGCGCCGGTCCGCCGACCGGCTGCGGCAGCGGTTCGCCACCTACCAGCGCGGTGTGCAGATGGGCCGCGAGTCCGCCGACGACAACGGCCTGCCCTGGGAGGGCTTGTCGTTCGACAACGCAGACAACAAGGAGCAGAAGTGACCACCGCAGCCGAAGAACTGGACAACTTCAGTTGGCTGGTCGACGACTTCGTGAACCGGGTCGCGGGCGTGGCGCACGCGATCGTGGTCTCCGCGGACGGCCTGCTGCTCGCGTCCTCCGAGCGCCTGCCGCTGGACCGGGCCGAGCAGCTGGCCGCCGTCGCCTCCGGCCTGGTCAGCCTCAACCTCGGCGCGGCGCGCTGCTTCGAGGCCGGTGACGTCAAGCAGACCGTGGTGGAGATGGAGCGGGGCTACCTGTTCCTGATGTCGATCAGCGACGGCTCGTGCCTGGCCGTGCTGGCGGCGCCCAACTGCGACATCGGCCTCATCGGCTACGCGATGACCCGCCTGGTCGAGCGGGTGGGCGTCCAGCTCACCCCGGAGATCCGGTCCCAGCTGCACGTCGCCATGCGTGGCTAGTCACCCTCCGGTCCTAGGGAAAGTGGAAGCAACATGAGCGGCGGACGTAGCCTGTCGGTCACGTCGACCAAGATCGTGGTCGCCGGCGGGTTCGGCGTCGGGAAGACGACGTTCGTCGGTTCGGTGTCGGAGATCGTCCCGCTCACCACCGAAGCGGTGATGACCGAGGCGAGCGTCGGCGTGGACGACCTGACGAACACGCCGAACAAGATGACCACCACGGTGGCCATGGACTTCGGCCGCGTGTCCCTGGACCAGGACCTGATCCTGTACCTGTTCGGCACGCCCGGTCAGCACCGGTTCTGGTTCATGTGGGACGACCTGGTGCGCGGCGCGATCGGGGCGGTGGTCCTGGTGGACACCCGCAGGCTCTCCGACGCGTTCGCCTCGATCGACTTCTTCGAGGACCGGGAACTGCCGTACGTGGTGGGGGTGAACTGCTTCGACGGCCTCCTGCACCACCGCATCGAGGACATCCGCGAGGCGCTCACCATCGACCCGTCGATCCCGATCGTGCCGTGCGACGCGCGCAACCGGCAGTCCACCAAGCAGACCCTGATCACGCTGGTGCAGCACGCGATGCGCCAGCCGACCTTCGCCTGACCACTCCGCACCCGGTCTTCGGCTGAAAGCCCCGCCCCTTGTCGGCGGGGCTTTCCCTTTTATTGGAGCGACTTCTCGCGGGGGCGTGCGCCACACTCGCGGGATGCCCGATTCCTACGAAGACGCGGACCTGGCCTCGCTCTACGACACGATCAACGGCTGGGGCCCGAGCGACGAGTTCTACCTCGACCTGGTGCCGGCGGCGGACTCCGTGCTCGACGTCGGCTGCGGCACCGGTCTGCTGCTCAAGACCGCCCGCGACCGCGGCCACCGGGGTCGGCTGGTCGGACTGGACCCGGCCACCGGGATGCTCGCCCAGGCCCGGGTTCGCGACGACGTGGAATGGGTCCAGGGCGACCTGTCCACGGTGTCGTTCGACCACGAGTTCGACCTGGTGCTCATGACCGGGCACGTGTTCCAGATCTTCACCACCGACGAGCAGGTCTCGGCCCTGCTGACCGGCGTGCACCAGGCGCTCAAGCCGACCGGTCGGCTGGCGTTCGAGTCGCTCAACCCGGTGCCGAAGCCGTGGCGGAACTGGGTTCCGCGCAACGCCTCCACCTACACCGCCCCGGACGGCACCGACTTCCGCGTGACGCACGACATCGTGTGGGAGAAGGACGACCTGGTGCACCTCACCGAGACCTACGAGGGCGAGCGCTGGGCCGAACCCCAGGTGGACCAGGCCACCATGCGGTTCGCGTCCGCGGCGACCATCGACTCCCTGTTGGCGGACAACGGGTTCGAGGTCGAGCAGCGCTACGGGTTCTGGGACCGCTCGCCGTTCGCCGAGGACAGCCGCGAGATCATCACCGTCGCACGGCCGCGTCCGCGCCCGGCAGGTCGCTGATCACCAGCGCGCCCGTCGCCCGCACCAGCGGCACGACCAGCTCCACCGCCCGGCGGGCCAGCGGCTCGTCCGGCGGCGCGCACAGCTCCACGCCGTGCAGGACGTGCCGCTCCACCAACGCCAGCTCCGGCAGACCGCACGAGAAGCCGTGCAGCAGGCGGCGGACGCCCATGTCGGCCAACGTGGTCAGGTTGTCCTCCACCACGTCCAGCCCGCCGGGCAGCGCGCGGCAGTCCAGGCTCAGCCACAACCGTTGCGGGGCAAGGGAAGAACGGTCCAGCGCGGTCCGCACGACGGCCGCCAGGTCGGGGTCGCGGGACTGGTCGGCGGACAGCCGCACCACCACCGGTGCCTCTTCGACCGCCGCGAACGCGCAGGCCTCCTCCAGCAGCCACGTGCCCAGCTGGCCGCTCAACCCCAGTTCGTCCGCGAACTCCAGGCACTCCTCGTGCCCCACCACGCCGAACTCCGCCTCGTCCCAGCGCAACCGGGCCGCGTGCGCGATCGGGTCGCCCGAAGGTGGTGCTATGGGGCGGTAGTCGATGGCGATCTCGCCGAATTCCAACGCACCTGGCATCGTCGCGATCAGCGAAAGGCGCTTGCGGTCGCGTGCGTCCTCCCCGGCGTCGTAGATGCCCCACTGGCCCTTGCCGCCGCTTTCCGCGCGCCGCAACGTGCTGTGCGCCTGGCGCAGCAACGCCATCGCGTCCACGCCCCGGGCACTGGTCCGCACGAACCCCATGCCCGCCGACACCGCGACCCCGTGCCCGGACAGCTGCACCGGCTCGGCCAGCGCCTCGTCGATCGCCGCCGCGAGCGCGGAGATGCTGGGCGTGTCGGGGGAATCTTCGATGAGCACGACGAACTCGTCACCGCCGATGCGGGCCACGGTCGCCTTCTCGTCCGCCACGACGGTGGTCAGCCGGCCCGCGACGACCTTCAGCAGCTCGTCACCGGCTTCGTAGCCGATGCCGTCGTTGACGATCGCGACGCTGTCGACGTCGAGGTAGCACAAGGTGATCGAGCCCGGTTTGCCCAGCACCTCTTCGAGCCTGGGCAGGAAGCTCTGGCGGTTGGGCAGCCCGGTGAGCACGTCGTGCAGTGCCTGGTGGCGCAGGTAGTCGCGCAGCACGCGCTGTTCGGTGACGTCCTCGATCACGGCGACCCGGTACTTGGGCCGGTCGTCGGTGTCCCGCACGGTCGACAGGGCCACGTTCGTCCACATGGGATCGCCGTGGGGGCCGGTGAACTGCTGCTCGAACTTGGCCTCGTCGGTGGCCGCCCACGCCGACCGCAGCGCCGCGAGGTCGGCGGGCGCGAACACGTCCTCCGCGTCGGGCCCCGAGGCACCGGTGGCCTGGTCGGCGGTGTCGGGGTCGTGCCGCAGCATCCGCACCAGCGCGGGGTTCACCTCTATCGCGGTGCCGTCCCCGGCGAAGATCGCGATGCCCACGGCGGAGGACGCGAACACCTGCCGGAACCGGGCCTCGCTGTCGTGCAGGTCGTGCTGCGCCTGCTCCAACGCGGCGAGGAGGGAGGTGCGGACCTCCTCCTGCTCGGCGAAGACCTGGCGGCGCAAGGCGTTCGCGTAACCCGCGGCGACACCGGCGAGCGCGGTCGCGCGCTGCTGGTCGTCGCCGTCCAGGGCGTCGGCGAGCACCTCGATGGTGCGGCGCAGGCTGTCCTGGCCGGTGAAGCGGGCGTCGACCAGCCACTCGCCGACCTCGTCGGCCCTTTCCGCTGTGGCCAGGTTGTCGAAGAGGCGGTTGAGGTGCGCCTGGAGTTGCTTGCGCGACAACGGGGCGTAGGCGCTGTCCACCAACGCCCGCGCCCACCGCGCCACGACGTCGGCGCGCGCCGGTGCCGTCCCGGGCGGTGGTCCCGGGACGTCGTCGTGCGCTGCGTTGTCGCTCATGGTGGGGTGGCGGCTGCGGCGGGGCGATCGCGAAGATCAGGTCGAGGAATCTTGCGGACCGCGACCGCGCCGCGTCAAGGCTTGCGGCCGACGACCGCGTAGAGGTTGGCGCGACCCGGGTCGTCGGGCACGTCCTCGGGGGACTCCGGCCGCCACTCCGGGGTGAAGACCAGGCCCGGTTCGACGACGTCGAAGCCGTCCAGCATCGCCAGCACCTGCTCGCGGGTGCGCGGCGTGATCGGTTCGGCGGTGTGCTGGAAGATGTCCGCGCCCGCCGCCATCGCCTGCGGCATCCGGTCGGGCGTGAAGTGCGACAGCGCCAGGTAGCTGCCCGGCGCGAGGGCGTCGCGGTAGCGGACGAGGATGCCCCACGGGTCGTCCTCGTCGGGGATGAACTGCATGACGCCGACCGCGAGCAGGCCGACCGGGGCGGTGAAGTCGAGCAGCTCCCGGGCCGCCTCGACCACGACTTCGGGCTCGCGCAGGTCGGCGTGGACCGCGCGGGCGCGGGGGTTGTCGGCCAGCAGCAGCTCGGAGTGCTTGATGGCGACCGGTTCGATGTCGACGTAGACGACCCGGCAGTCCGGGTCCGCCTGCTGCGCGACCTCGTGGACGTTGCCGACGGTCGGGATGCCCGAGCCGAGGTCGAGGAACTGCGTGACGCCCGCGTCGACCAGGGCGAGGACGGCGCGGCGCAGGTAGGAGCGGTTGAGCCGGGCCATGTCCCGGACCGGCAGCACCCGGATGAGCGCCTCGGCGGTGTCCCGGTCGGCCGCGAAGTTGTGGCCGCCGCCCAGCAGGTAGTCGTAGATGCGGGCCGAGCTCGGCAGGTCGACGTCGACCCCTTCCGGCGCCCAGCTCACCCGGTCAACCACCGCGCACCTCTTTCACCGTGAGGAGATCGAAGACCGCACGAGCTTAGCGACGAGCCCCACGCGGACGAACCGTTCGCGGGTCCGGATTCACTCGGACGTGGTGCACCGCGCCCTTACGGGTGACTCTCTCCCGTGGTTCTGGTAACGGGTGCCCTCGCCTGCGCTTTGTGTGCCCTCGGGTGCCCCGCCGCGGACGCTCACACGCCGCACGGCGGGGCTAGACGCAGACCCAGTCGGTCACCACGAACGTGCCATCGGCCTCGATGCGCAACCGCACCGGCCCGGGCGGCGGCGGACCGAGCAGGAAGCACCCCAACTCGTCCAACTCCGCCTCCTCCACGACCCCGGTCGCGGTCAGCAACTCGACCCGCCCGGGCCGCGCCGGCAGCACCTGCCCCGCGACCCCGGCTTCGGTGACCTCCACCTGCACCGAGATCCCCTCGGCGTCGAACACCAGCTGCCGAGCCGTCACCGCCGCGCGGGCCCGTTCCGCGAGCTGCCCGTCGAGGATCGAGTCGTAGCTGGTCAACAACATCAGCTCGGCGTCGACCGTGCGCCACGTGTACGCGGCCCGAGCCGCCTCGGCGAACCCCGCCGGCACGTCCCGGGCTTCCGCGAGGGCGGCCCGGAGCTCCGCCAACAAGACTTCGTCGCTCTCCCACCCGTCTCCCTGACCCGTCACCACGCCCACCTCCTCCGACACCCGACCAGCCACCACTCAAACCCGGACCGAACCGCCCCGCGACCCGCACACCTCAGGCATCCCCGCGAACCCCGCCACCCCCACGACCCCGCGCCGCCCCGGCCACTCCCGAACTGGCCGAGCCCCTCCCCGCCGCGCCTCCCGCGCCTCGGCCCGCCGCATTCGCCGTGCTCGCCGCATTCGCCGTGCCTGCCGTGCCCGCCGCACTCGCCGCGCTGCGTGCGTTCGCCGCGTTGCCCGAGCGCGCCGGGTTCCCGGGGCTGGCCGCGTTCCCGGGGCCGGCCGCGCTTCCCGACTTCGCCGGGGCCGGCGGGCGCGGGTCGAGGAAGCGGAGGACTGCCGGGGTCTTGCGGAGCTTGTCCAGGCAGCGGATGCGGGTGGGGCCGATGCTGCCGACCGGCATCGCCAGTTGCTCGCTGACCTTCGCGTAGCTGGGTGGCGGGTCGGTCATGAGCCTGGCCAGGAGTTCGCGGCACTGCTCGGACAGCAGGCGGAAGCCGTCGCGGAGGGCTTGGCGGCGTTGGGCCGCCTCGATCTCCTCGTCCAGGTCCGCCACGACGTCCACCGAGCCCGCCTGCTCCTCGTCGGCCACGGGGTCGAAGGGCTGGGTGCGCTGCTGGAGGCGCAGCATCCGCAGGCACTCGTTGCGCGTGGTCGTGGAGATCCAGCCGGGGAGGGCTTCCGGGTCGCGCAGCCTGCCGATCTGCTCGACCAGGCGCAGCCACAGCGTCTGGTTGACGTCCGCCGCATCCGCCGGGCGCAACCGGTGCTTGTAGATCACCGCCAGCACCAACGGCGTGTACCGGTCGACGATCTCGTTCCAGGCACGCTGGTCGCCCTCGGCCGCCGCGTCCACCAGCGCGGCGATCGGGGATGCAGGGGTCACGTCCCCTCCCGGGCTCGGGTCTCCTCGTCGCTTCCACACACTACGGAGTGCGCAAGCCCCCGGCAGATACCTCCCGTGCCCCTGATCTCGTCCCCGTCGCCCGCGCCCCCTTCCACTTCACGGGACGCGCGAGTCCGGGAAAGGTCGCGGATCCTGCATGTCGCCCGATCGGGTGATTCCGAGAAACCCCGCCTGACCTGCGCGAACGACCATGTCAGTCGACCAGGACGCCGTAGCCGGGGAAGAACTCGGCCGCACTGAGCAGCTTGTCCCGGGCCGCCACCGCGGACAGGCCGAAGGTCGTCATCGTCTCCGCGATCCGGCCGGCCACGTGCGGAGCCGCGAAGGACGTGCCCAGCCAGTACGCGAAGCGGTCGTAGACGTCCACCACCGGGTCGCCGGGCAACTCCCACTTGCCCTTCAGGTACGTGCTGGTCCGGTTGCCCACCGCGCACGCGTCGACCCAGTGCCCGAAGTTCGAGTAGCACGCCGGCGCCCGCGAGCCGTCCCGTTCCTGGGCCACCGCCGCCACCGCCGTCACCCGGCACAGCGCCGCCGGCCACGACGGGCGGTTGGTGCCCTGGTTGCCGGCCGACGCGACCACGACCACCGACGTCGGCAGCTTCGCGATCGCCCGCCGGACCGGCTCGGAGGCCACGTCGTCCTGTGTGAAGCACCCCATGGAGATGTTCACGACCTGCACCCGTTCGTCGAACGACGCCAGCGCCGCGACGAACTGCTCCTCGGTGCCCAGACCGGACGGGTCCAGCGCCCGCTCCGGGTCGAACCGCACCCCCGGCGCGGCCTGCCGCAGCACGCCCGCGACGAACGTCCCGTGCCCGCCCTCCAGCGCGAACACGTCGTCGTGCGCGTAAGCGGTGTCCACCTCGTCGGCGCGCGCCAGGAACGCCTCACCCAGCCACAGGGGATGGTCCGCAGCCGCGGAAGCCGAGATCCCCGTGTCGACCACTCCGACGATCACGCCCTTGCCGCGGACCTCGCTGCCCTTCACCGGGTCGGCCAGCGGCGGCGCGACCTTCGGGGGCTGGCCGGGGTTGCCGTGCATGTTGCCGCCGTGGCCCACCAGCACGTGGTGCGGCTGCACGAACGGCACCCGCTCGCCGGGCCACTGCGCCGGGTCGCGCAACAGGCGCACGATGTCGGGGATGTCGTCGGGGTTGCGCGGCAGCACGAGCCGCGACATGCCGGCGAAGTCCCGCCCGCGCTCGACGGCGAAGTTGTCGCGCTGGAGCTTCTCGATCACCCGGACGACGTCCTCGGGGATCGTCAGCAGCTCCCGCGCGACGAAGATGAACTCCCGCCCGCGCTCGGCGTAGAGCCGGAAGTCCTTGTGCTGCCTGATGGATTCCGCGAAGGCCCGTTGGTACAGCTCGGGTCGGTTCGTCGGCTGGGACACGGGGGCCTCACAACACGGCGGTGGGCTTGAGCAAGGCTGATCAAGCTACCACAGTGACCTTGGTAATAAGGTGGCTTCCGTGGCCGGGGTTTCCGCCGCCGCTGCGCTGGAAGCCCGGCAACGGGACCCGCACGCGGCACTAGCGATGGGCCGCTCGGCGTTGCGCGCCGCGCGTGCCGCGGGTGACGCCGAGGAGGCGTCGACGGCCGAACGCGCGATCGGGTTGTCGCTGCGCGAGCTGCACGACTTCGACGCGGCGCTGCGGCACCTGCGGCGGTCGGTGCGCATCGCCGAGGACGCCGGGTTGGCGCGGTCGGCGGCGCTGGCCCGCATGAGCCTGGCGTTCGTGCTGTCCAACCTCGGCCGGCACGCCCAAGCGCTGCGCACGATCAACCGCGCCCTGCCGGACCTGCGTGGCGTGGACGCGGGCAGCGGGCGGATGCAACGCGGTCTGGTGCTGCACTTCCTGTGCCGCTACGACGAAGCCCTGCGCGACTACAACGGCGCCATCGAAGTCGTGCGGCGGTTCGGCGAGCGGCTGGTCGAGGCGCGGGCGCTGAACAACCGGGGCCTGCTGCGCGCCTACACCGGCGGCCTGAAGGCGGCCGACGAGGACTTCGACCGGGCCGCCGAGCTGTACCGGGAGCTGGACCAGGAGCTGGCCGTCGCGGACGTGCGGTGGAACGCGGGCATCTCCGCGTCCCGCGCCGGGGACGTGCCGCGCGCGCTGACCATGTTCGCCGAGGCCGAGCGGGAGTACCGGCGGCTGGAGGTGCCGCGGCCCAACCTGCTGATCAACCGGCTGGAGCTGCTGGTGTCCGTGCCCCTGCTGGAGGAGGCGCGGGCGGCGGCGGACCGGGCGTTGGCGGAGCTGGGCAAGGGCCTGGTGCTGGCCCGGTCGGAGGCGATGTTCTACCGGGCGCGGATCGCGTTGCTGGAGGACGACCTGGAGCTGGCCGTGCGGATGGCGGCCTCGGCGCGGGAGGGGTTCCGGCGGGAGAAGCGCGAGGTGTGGGAGGTCAGCGCCCGGCACGTCGAGCTGCGCGCGGCCTACCTCAGCGGCGAGCGGTCGCGGAAGCTGGGCACGGCGATGGCGCGGGTGGCATCCCGGCTGGACGCGCTGGGCTGGCGGATGGCCGCGCTGGAGGCCCGGGTGGACGCGGCCCTGATCGCCCGGGACCTCGGTGACCGGCGGCGGGCGTTGGCCGAGCTGTCCACGGCCGGTGCGGCGCGGCGGGGCGGTCCGGCGGCGCACCGCGTGCAGGGCTGGTACGCCGAGGCGTTGCGCCGGGACCTGGAGGGCAACCGGCGGGGCGCGCAGAGCGCGTTGCGGCGCGGGTTGCGGCTGCTGGACGAGTACCGGGTGTCGTTGGGCGCGGCGGAGTTGCGGGCGTTGAGCGGCGCCCAGGGCAAGGCGCTGGCGATGGAAGGGCTGCGGTCGGCGGTGGCGTCCGGGCACGCCGGGCGCGTGCTGACGTGGGCGGAGAGCTGGCGGGCGGGCGCGCTGCGGATGACCCCGGCCCGACCGCCCGAGGACTCCGGCCTGGCCGACGCGCTGGCCGAGCTGCGCGCGGTGACCTCGGACCTGGAGCTGGCGCTGCTGGACGGCAAGCCCACGGCGGCGTTGAAGCAGCGGCAGCTGCGTGGTGAGCAGCGGGTGCGCGAGCTGACCCGGCAGACCAGCGGCGGGGGAGCGGTGGACCGGCCGCCCGCCGTGCCGGACCTGGCGTGGGCGCTGGGTGACGCGGCGCTGGTGGAGTACGTGGACTTCGAGGGCACGCTGCTCGCGGTGGTCGTCGCGGGTGGGCGGGCGAGCCTGCACCGACTGGGTCCGGTGGACGGTGCCGTGCGCGAGATCCGGTTGCTGCGCTTCGCACTGCACCGGCTGGTCACGCTGCCCGAGCACCTGGACCGCGTGGCCGTGCGGGCGGGTGCGGAGCACGCGGCGGCGCTGCTGGAACGGCGGCTGCTGGCCCCGTTGGCGCGCCGGGTGGACGGGCGTCCGCTGGTGCTCGCGCCGACCGGGGCGCTGGGCGGCCTGCCGTGGGCGGCGCTGCCCGGGTGCCGGGAGCGGTCGCTGACCGTGGCACCCTCGGCGACCGTGTGGTTCCGGGCAGCGTCGTCCTCACGGGTGCCGCACGACCGGGCCGTGCTCGCCGCCGGCCCCCGGCTGCCCGCCGCGCCGACCGAGATCGCCGCGATCTCCCCGCTGGCAGGCAAAGCCTCCGTCCTCGTGGGCCCGGAGGCGACCGTGGACGCGGTGGCCTCGGCGATGGACGGTGCACCCCTGGCGCACGTGGCCGCGCACGGCTCGTTCCGCGCGGACAACCCGCTGTTCTCGGCGTTGGAACTGGCCGACGGCCCGCTGACCGTCTACGACCTGGAACGCCTGCACACCCCGCCCGCGCGGGTCGTGCTGTCGGCGTGCGACTCGGGCCTGTCGGCGGTCAGGCCCGGCGACGAGCTGATGGGTTTCACGGCCGCGTTGCTCGGCTTGGGCACGCGCACGCTGGTCGCCCCGGTGGTGCCGGTGCCCGCCGAGGTGACCACGCCGTTGATGGTCGACCTGCACCGCCGACTGGGCGAGGGCCAGCCTCCCGCGATCGCCCTGGCGGGCGCACGGGCCGCACACGTGGACGCCGGCGACACGGAATTCGCCGCCGGCGTCGGCTTCCTGTGCTTCGGGGCCTGACCGAGCTCAGCTCAGCGCGTTGAACACCGCCTCGCCCCGATCCCGCTGGGCGTAGAGGTCCCAGGCGGTGTCCGCGAGGTCGTCGGGGTCCAGCGTCCCGACCCCGTCGATCCGCCCATCGAGCGCTTGGTGGATGTCGCCGCGCTCGATCAGCCCGCCGATGGTCAGACTGCCCGCGTACACCCCTTGCCCGGCCAGGGCCGCGTTCAACGTCAACGCGTAGTTGCGCAACGCCGCCGACGACAGCGCGAACGCCCCCAACGGCGGCATCGGCACCACAGCGCTCAACCCACCCGCGAACAACAACCCGCCGCCACCCCGTTCGACCATGCCGGGCAGCACATGCCCCACCACGTCCACTGCCGGCAGCACCCAGGACATCGCCTCCGTGACGTCGGCGGACGTGGTCTCGGTGATCGGTTGTGGCCGCGAGCCCAGGTCAGCCGGCCCGTAGTAGACCACCTCGACCGGCCCGAGCCGTTCCGCAACAGCATCCACTGTGGACAGCAGCTGTTCCCGATCACGGACGTCCGCCACGAACGCCTCCGCCTCCACCCCGGCGGCCCGCAACCCGGCGACATAGCCGGGGTGACGCTCGGCGGACCGCGAGACCAGCGCGACCTTGCGCCCCTCCCGCCCGAACCGGTGCGCGATCGACAACCCGAGCCCCGGCCCGACCCCGAGCACGACGACTGTGGACATCTCCACCCCCATCTCATCAAGTCGAGGCCACCCTCGACTTACCTCCCGACGCTAGCACAACCTGAGGCCACCCTCGACTTTGTAGGATGGTCGCGTGCCCACCAAACCCCTCCGCGCCGACGCCGCCCGCAACCGGGCGAAGCTGTTGGCCGCGGCGGTGGAGGTGTTCGGCTCACGCGGCCTGGACGCGCCCCTGGAGCACATCGCCCGACAAGCGGGCGTCAGCATCGGCACCCTCTACGCGCACTTCCCGACCCGGGACGCCCTGTTCGACGCGATCTTCCCCGAGCGCCTGTCCGCCCTGGACCGCATCGGCGCCGAGGCGCTGGCCGACCCCGACCCGTGGCGGGGTTTCGTGACCTTCCTCGAGGGCGTGTTCGCCCTGCAGGCGGAGGACCGGGGCCTCAACGACGCCATCTCCCGCCGGGTCCCGCTGTCGGGCCAGGTGGAAGAGGTGTGCACGCGAGGCGTCGGGCACGCGGAGAAGATCATCGCCCGAGCCCGGGAGGCCGGCCGGCTGCGTGCGGACTTCACCGTGGCGGACCTGGCGGTGCTGACGTCGGCGGTCTCCCAAGTCATCCGGACGGCCCCCGACGACTGGCGCCGTTTCCTGTGCCTCTACTTGGACGGCGTCCGCGCCTGAACGCCCGTAGTGGGCCTAGGCTGCCGGTCATGGCGTACGACGAGACGCTTGCCGAGCGCGTGCGTGAAGAGGTCGAAGGCCTGCCCGGGATCTCGGCCAAGCGGATGTTCGGCGGGATCGCGTTCCTGCTCAACGGGAACATGCTGGTCGGTGTGCACGGCGACGACCTGATCGCCCGGGTCGGGCCCGAGGCCGGCGAGGCGTGCCTGGCGCTGCCCGGTGCGCGCCCGTTCGACATCACCGGCAAGCCCATGCGCGGCTGGCTGCTGGTGGACGGTGCGGTGCTCGACGAGGACTCCGGGCTTTCGGACTGGATCGGGCGGGCGCGGGAGTTCGTGGAGGGGCTGCCGCCGAAGTAGCGTGGTCGGGGTGGACGCACGGGACATGCTCGCGGTGGCGGTGGACGAGGCTCGGGCCGGGTTGGCCGAGGGCGGGATCCCGATCGGGGCCGCGTTGTTCGGCCGGGACGGCACCCTGCTGGGGCGCGGGCACAACCGGCGGGTGCAGGACGGGGACGCCTCGACGCACGCCGAGACCGCCGCCTTCCGGGCCGCCGGCCGGCGGCGGAGCTACCGGGACACGATCATGGTCACCACGTTGTCGCCCTGCTGGTACTGCAGCGGTCTGGTGCGGCAGTTCGGGATCGGGCGGGTGGTGGTCGGAGAGGCGCGCACGTTCCACGGCGGTCACGACTGGCTGGCCGAGCACGGGGTGGAGATCACGCTGCTGGACGACCCCGAGTGCGTGGCGCTGATGACCGACTTCATCGCCGAGCGGCCCGAGCTGTGGTTCGAGGACATCGGCCAGGATTAACGCGCCGCGCCGCGCTTGGACACATCTCCGACACGAGCCCGCCCGAAGATCATCGGGCATGTGGCACGTGGACGACACCCTGGTCCTGGACGAGAGCACGGTCGCCGTGGAGGTGCCCGCCAGTTGGGGCGCGGAGGTCAGCCACGAGCTGCGCGCGGCCGGTCCGCTCGGGCCGATCCTGGCGATCCCCGGACCCCGGTTGCGCTGGCTGTTCCTGGCCCGGCCCGAGCCCGACCCGCGCGACCGGGTGCCGCCGCCGGAGGTCCGGGTGTGGCTGGGGCCCCGGACGGTGCCGGCGGCGCGGTCGCGGTGGGTGGTCGAGCCGGTGGGCGCACTGCCCCGGGAAGGGGCCGTGCGCTGCGCCATCCGCGTCGTCCGCCGGCGTTTCTAGGCGGCCCCGACCTTGGTCAGGGCGTCCTCGACGGTGTCCACGATGGTGAACACCGAGGTCAGACCGGTCGCCTCGATGGGCCGCAGCACGGCCCGACCGGCCGCGACCAGCACCAGCGGGACGTCCAGCTCGGTCGCCCGCTTGCTGCCGGTGACCAGCGCCTCCAGGCCCGCGGACCCGAGGAAGCGCACCTCCAAGAGGTCCACCACCACGGCCCGCACCCCTGCCACGAGGGTGTCGCGCAGCGGCTTGGCCAGCTCGTCCGCGCTGCTGGTGTCCAACTCTCCGGACACGCGCAGCACCACCACCCCGTCCGCGGGCCGGTCGGTCCGCACGGACGCCAGCGTTGCCCCGGGTTCTGGCACCCCGGTCTCCTCTCTCATCGCGCACCGCCGGTGCGGTGCGTGCTCCACGGTAGTCCGGAACGCATGTCGTCGACCGTCGCGGCCAGCACCTGGTCGACCAGCTCCCGCCCGTCGGGCGACGTGCCGAACGCCCTGCGCTGCCGCGCCGCGCCGCTGCCGTTGGTGCGCAGCCACTCCAGGTGGTCCTCGACCAGGGACAGGCTGCCCGCGTCGCGCAGCGCGTCCGCGCTGATCGAGACCATCTCGGCGGCCAGCTGCCGGGCCTGCACCAGCGCGCCCGTGCGCGGGTCGACGGCCAGCCCGTCGTAGCCGTCGCGGGCGCCACGCCAGTAGGCGGCGCGCAGCAGCACGTCGTCGACGCGGTCGGCGTCGGGCGACTCGGCGGCCGTGCGGGCGAAGGCCCGGATGAGCTCGGCGATGACGACGGTCTCGTGGGCGGTCTGCGGGATGTCCGCGACCCGGACCTCGACCGTCGGGACGTGCGAGGAGGGGCGCACGTCCCAGTAGACCATGTTGACGTCCAGCAGCACCTCGGTCTGCAGCAGCGTCTGCACGAGGTGGTCGTAGTGCTCGGCGTTCTCCAGGTGCGGCGGCGGCCCGCCGACCGGCCAGCGCGACCACACGATCGAGCGCCAGCTCGCGTACCCGGTGTCCTCGGCACGGGCGATCGGCGAGTTGGCGCTGAGCGCGAGCAGCGTCGGCAGCCAGGGTCTGAGCGCGTTGGACACGCGGACGGCGGTGTCCCGGTCGGGCACGCCGACGTGGACGTGCAGCCCGCACACGCCCTGGCCGCCGAGCAGCTTGCGGTGCGAGCCCTCCATGAGCCGGTAGCGCGGGTCGTCGGTGCCCGGCGGCGGCCCCGCGGTGCCGACCGGCGGCACGCTGGACGCCAGCAGCCGGCACCCGGCGGCGTGCGCGGCCTTGGCCAGGTGGGTGCGGCCGAGCACGACCTGGTCGGCCAGCTCCTCGGCGGAGTGGCACACCGGCGTGGCGACCTCGATCTGGAACGGCGTCAACTCCCGCTGCACGTCCAACCGGGCACCCGCGTGCGACGCGACCGCCTCCGCCGCGGGCACGGGCCGGCGCGACTCGGGGTCCACCAGCAGGAACTCCTGCTCGACGCCCACGGTCCAGGTCTCGGTCATGGGCGTCCCATACCCACTCCGAGCCGTCCTCAACCCTCCGAGTTTCACTTCCCGGTCCTCCGGGCACTTCGACGTGGTGAGACTGCGCCGAAGCGACCCCCACGGCCCCGGCTGGCGCCGCGTGCGCCACGGCCGGGGCTTCCGGTACGTGGACGCCGACGGCGCGACCCCGACCCCGGACGAGCTGGCCCGGATCAAGTCCCTGGTCATCCCGCCGGCGTGGCAGGACGTGTGGGTGTGCCCGCACGAGAACGGCCACCTCCAGGCGGTCGGCACCGACTCGGCAGGCCGCCGCCAGTACCTCTACCACGAGCGCTGGCGCCAGGCCCGCGACGAGGAGAAGCACTCCCGGGTCCTGGACCTGGCCCCGTCCCTGCCCGGCTTCCGGCAGAGCGTGCTGACCGAACTGAGGGGCCGGGGCCGCGACTTCTCCCGGGTGGTCGCGGTAGCCCTGGCCATGCTGGACCGGGGGGTGTTCCGGGTGGGCGGCGAGTCGTACGCCGAGGACAACGGGACGTACGGGGTCGCGACCCTGCTGTGCTCGCACGTGACCGTTCGAGGGTCCACTGTGGACTTCTGCTACCCGGCCAAGGGCGGCATCGAGTTCTGCACCCAGGTCGTGGACACGGACCTGGCCCGAGCGGTCAAGTCACTGCTGCGCGGCCGCTCGGGCGACGAACGGCTGCTGACCGACCGGACCGGGCGCGGGGTGACGGCGGAGGACGTGAACGAGCGCTTCAAGGAGCTGGTGGGCGAGGAGTACTCGGTGAAGGACCTGCGCACGTGGCACGCGACCGTCCTGGCGGCGGTGGCGTTCGCGGAACAGGGAAGACCGGATTCCAAGCGGGGCCGCAAGCGCGTGGAGGCGGCCGTGATGCGAGAGGTGTCCGAACACCTGGGCAACACACCGGCCGTGGCCCGGAAGTCCTATGTGGACCCCCGGGTGGTGGACCTCTACGAGAAGGGCACAGTCCTACCCACCGTCTCGGACGACCGCGAGGTCAACGAGAAGGCCGTGATCGACCTCCTAACTCCCCGCCGCGCAAAGCGCTAACCAGCACCGCACACACGCAGCGAAGCCGGCAAGCGGCAGTCCGCCTTGCCGAGTGGCAGTCCGCCGGAGCGGACACAACCCAACTTGGGCTTCTTGCTTTTGTCATCTCCGTATGGCCTGCCCGAAGGGCTACCACATTTTCCAGGGGTTGCAGCCAAAAGTTTTGCGAGGAACGAGCAAAAGTTTTAGCGGCAACCCCTGGAAAATGTGGTAGGCTCCGCCAGGCCATACGGAGATGACAAAAGCAAGAAGCCCCCGCCGTTGCAGTTGAGTCATCTTTGGTGGCCTGCCCGCCGGCGAGGCGCTTTTCGCTTTTAAGAGCTTTGAACCGGAACGCTTCGCTCTCAAGCCGAACGCGCTTCGCGCTCTTGGGAGCGCTGCGCGCTCGAAAGATGAAAAGCGGCGCTCGCCGCGCGGCAGGCCGCCAGCGGGGGGTGAAGGGCGTCGGTTCCCCCGCCGTATGGCCTGGCGGAGCCAACCACATTTTGGGCCGGGTGCCGCTAAAACTTTTTGCTCGTTCCTCGCAAAAACTTTTGGCTGCACCCGACCCAAAATGTGGTAGCCCTTCGGGCAGGCCATACGGCGGGGGAACCGAGGCCCTCCACCTGTGGTGGTCACCACCGCAGACAGCGCGCTGCGCGCGCTTATAAGACAAAAGCCGCGCTGTGCGCCTAATCCGGCAGCAGGATCGCCCCGACATCTTCGTGCAGCCGAACCGCGCCCCCCACCAGGACGATCTCCGCCTCGCCCGCCACCGCCAGCAACGGGAGCACCTCGTCCGCCCGCCCGCCATCGGCCATCCGCGATCCCACCAGGGTGTCCGTCAGCAACAACGTCTCCACCCGACCCTCGGCCAACGCCTCGCTCACCGGCTCCAGCCCGTGCACCGCCCGCCCGGTCAGCCCGGTCACCTCGTCGCGGAACCGTTGGACCACTGCCCGCCGCGCGTCCTGGTTGGCCCGGCCCGCCAGGTGCAGCACCGCGCGGTCCGGTGCGCCTTCGACCTCCACCACCAACCGGTGGTACCGCCCCGGCAGTGCGACCCGCACCGATCGGCGCGCCGGCAACGGGCCGGCGAGCACCAGTAGCGGTGCGCTCAGTCGGTCGACCAAGGTGGTCGCCTCCTGGGCCACGTCGGCCAGTTCGGCGGCGTCCAGTCGGCGTTCCCGGGCGCCTACCGATGCCACCGCCACCGGCCGGCCGCCGGCGTCGACGCCGCGCAGGTCGGCCCCGTGTTCGTCGACCCGCACGACCACGTGCGGCAGCAGGGGCTCGGCCAGGTCGACCATCGGGAGCAGGTAGGGCAGCGCGGAGAACCTCGCCACGTAACCGTTGGGCGCCATCGGCAACGGCTCGTCCACCAGCACGCGCCCGTCGCCGACCACCAACCCGCGCCCCACGGCACCCAGCGGTCGGGTCAGCGCGTGGTCGACCAACTCCAGCAGGTCGCCGAACGCCCCCTCCGCCTCCAACTGGTCCCGCATGGCGCGCCACCGCAACGAAACGTGTTCGCCCACGTCCAGGCACACGGACACGAACGGGCCCTCGGCTCCGACGACGTCCTGGAAATGCGTCGTGCGCATCGGTCCTCCCAGCGGGTTCACCTCACCCCGTTGAGGTACCCGCCGGCGACTCAGGGCAACCGTTGCCGCGCCCTCTGCTCGCACCACACGCAGCTCTCCGCGATGGCCACGGAGGCGAACCCGAGCAGCAGGTGCGCGCCGTTCCCGATCAGGCCCGCGTCCAGCGCCCCGCCGGGCTCGCCCGCGCCGAACACGAAGACGACCAGGAACACCAAGCCCATGAGGGTGCCGACCATCCGCTCCGCCCGCACCCGGAACGCCGACGCGAACACCACCGCACCGGTGATCACGTGCAGGACCCCGAGCGCCACCCGCCCGGCGGCCACGAGGTCGACCACACCCCACGCGAGGAGGACGGTGCCGAAAGCCAGTGCGGCGCGTTGCGGCCAGGACAGGTTCGCCACAGCGACCACCCCTCTCGCTCGTCACACATCATCGAGCAGAGTGCGCAACCGGGCCAGTGAACGGCTCAACAGCCTGGACACGTGCATCTGGGACACCCCGACCGAGTCGGCGATCTGGCTCTGGGTCATGTTGCGGAAGAACCGCAGCACCACGATCCGCCGCTCGCGCCGGGGCAGGCCGCGCAGCATCGGGTCCAGGGCGTGCTGCAGCTCCACGACCTCCAGGGCCGGGTCGTCGGAGCTGAGCCGGTCGGCGTCCAGTTCCTCGTCGTCCAGGGCGTCCAGGGACAGCAGGTGGTGGGCGGAGGTGGCGTGCAGGCCCTCGTAGACCTCGTCCACGCTGATGCCCAGGTGCCGGGCGACCTCCGTCGGCTTGGGGGAGCGCCCGGTGCGGCGGGCCAGTTCGACGCGCGCGGTGTCGATCGAGACGCACAGCTCCTTGAGCCGCCGGGGCACCCGCACCGCCCAGCCCTGGTCGCGCAGGTACCGGCGGACCTCGCCGGTGATCGTCGGCACGGCGAAGGCCAGGAAGTCGATCCCGCGGGAGGCGTCGAACCGGTCCACGGCGTGGATGAGGCCCAGCGCCGCCACCTGCCGCAGGTCCTCCACGGACTCGCCGCGCTCGGCGAACCGGTCGGCGATGTGCCGGGCCAGGGGCAGGTGCTCGGTCACCAGCCGGTCGCGCAACAGCGCGTAGCGCGAACCGTCACGCTGGGTCGCCGCGAGTTCGGCGAACAGCGGCTGGTAGTCGACGGCGTTCATGCCCGGCACCTCAGCTCGACGTGCAACAAGCCGTCACCGTCCACCCACGTGGCCACCGTGTCGGCCATAGCGGAGACGACCCGCCAGTACAACGAGCGGTGATCGGGCACGGTCACGGCCGTCGACCGGACCTGTGCCCGGAACCGCACACAATCACCGTCTCGGACGAACCGGCAGGCCAGGACGGCGTGCTCGCGGGCGCGGGTGATCAGCGTCGTGCAGGCCTCGTCCACCGCGACCACGAGGTCGACCGCGAGCGAGGGCGTGGACCGGGCGATGGCGCCCGCGACCGCGCGGATGGTGGACAGGCTGGCCGGTAGCGCCGCCATCCGTAGCTCGACCGCCCTGTCCATGGCTCCCGCATACCCGGGCCGTGACCCGCCTACACCCCCGTCCACACAGGACTGCGCAACAGAATCGTGAAAGCCGAACAGGGACGAACCACCCGAATGTCACGGTTTGCGAACGGTGGTAGGAAACAAGTGACCGGCGTCATACTGTTCGCCTCCCCGACACCCACCCCGGAGGCGCCGGTGCTGGAGGCGAACAACCTTGAGGTGGTCTACGACGACGTGATGCTGGTGCTGCGCGGCGTGAGCCTGCGCATCCCCGAAGGGCGGATCGTCGCACTGCTCGGCGCCAACGGCGCCGGCAAGACCACCTTGCTGCGGGCCTTCTCGGGCCTGCTCGACGTGCACGACGGGAAGGTGACCCGAGGCTCCGTCACGTTGGACGGCAACCCGATCCACCGGTCCTCACCGGCCCGGATCGCGGGCCTGGGCGTGAAGCAGGCGCTGGAGGGGCGCCGCATCCTGGCCGAGCTGACCGTGGAGGAGAACCTGCGCATCGGCGGGCACGCCCGGCCGCGCGCGCTCAAGCAGAACCTGGAGCGGATGTACGAGCTGTTCCCGCGCCTGAAGGAGCGGCGGCGGCAGAGCGCGGGCTACCTGTCCGGCGGTGAGCAGCAGATGCTGTCCATCGGCCGGGCGCTGATGTCCGAGCCGCGCTACCTGCTGCTGGACGAGCCGAGCCTGGGGCTGGCGCCGCTGATGGTGCAGCAGATCCGGGACCTCATCGTCAAGATCAACGAGCAGGGGACGACGGTGCTGCTGGTGGAGCAGAACGCCACCATGGCGCTGTCCATCGCCGACCACGGCTACGTGCTCGAGACCGGCAAGGTCGTGATGGACAAGCCCGCGGTCGCGCTGCTGGCCGACGAGGACGTGCGCGAGTTCTACCTGGGCCTGCGCGCCGAGGGCACCACGTCCTCGTTCCGCGACGTCAAGCACTACAAGCGGCGGAAGCGGTGGTTGTCGTGAACGTGCTGGAGGTCGAGGACGTGGCCCTGGCGTTCAGCGGGGTCAAGGCGGTCGACGGCGTGTCGTTCACCGTAGGCGCGGGCGAGCTGTTCGCGATCATCGGACCGAACGGCGCGGGCAAGACGTCGATCTTCAACGTGCTGTCCGGGGTCTACCGGCCGCAGCAGGGCTCGGTGCGCTTCCAGGGGCAGGAGATCCTCGGGATGCGCCCGCACAGGATCGCCGCGCTGGGCGTGGCCCGGACGTTCCAGAACATCGAGCTGTTCGCCCACCTGACCGTGGTGGACAACCTCATGCTGGGGCGGCACAACCACATGCGGTACGGGGCGCTGTCCGCGTTCGCGTGGCTGGGCCGGGCCAAGCGCGAGGAGCTGGCCAACCGGCAGGCGGTCGAGGACGTGATCGACTTCCTGGAGCTGGAGCAGTGGCGGCGGCTGCCGGTGGGGCTGCTGCCCTACGGCGTGCAGAAGCGCGTCGAGCTGGGCCGGGCGCTGGCCATGGAGCCGCGGGTGCTGCTGCTGGACGAGCCGGTCGCGGGCATGAACGTCGAGGAGACCGAGGACATGGCCCGGTTCGTGCTCGACGTCCGGGACGAGCTGGGCATCGCGATGGTCATGGTGGAGCACGACATGGGGCTGGTCATGGAGCTGGCCGACCGCGTGATGGTGCTGGACTTCGGCAAGCCCATCCGCACCGGCACGCCGGCCGAGGTGCAGCGCGACCCCGACGTCGTGCGCGCCTACCTGGGCGAGCAGCACAAGACGGTCGGAGGTGCGGCGTGACCACCACGACGAGCGTTGCCACCAAGACCGTCGCCTCCCGCGTGCGGGACCGCGCCGCCGCCCACCCGGACGCCGTCGCGTTGCGCGCCAAGGACTTCGGGATCTGGCAGGAGGTCACCTGGAAGGAGTACTGGGCGTCCGCCGAACTGGTCGGCCACGCCCTGCTCGCCCTCGGGATCGACCCCGGCGACCGGGTCGCGATCCACTCCGAGAACCGCCGCGAGTGGCTCTACGCCGACATCGGCACCACCGCCGTCCGCGCGATCACGGTCGGCCTGTACCCGACCAACCCGGCGGGCGAGGTCGCCTACCTGCTGTCCCACTCGGGCGCGCGGGTGCTGGTGGCCGAGGACCAGGAGCAGGTCGACAAGGCGCTGGCCGTGCTGGACGCCCTGCCGGACCTGGAGAAGATCGTCTACCTGGAGCCGCGCGGCATCCGGCACCGCTACGACCACCCGAAGCTGATGTCGTGGGAGGAGTTCCTCGCCCTGGGCGCGGAGCACCGCGACGCCCACCCCGACGCCGTCGAGCACCGGATGCGGCAGGTCGAGCCGGACGACGTGCTCACCCTGATCTACACGTCCGGCACCACCGGCCCGCCCAAGGGCGCGATGCTCACCGTGGCCAACGTCGAGTACGCCATCGAGACGCTGGTCGAGGGCGGCGGGTTCACCTCGCCACCGCCGTCGCCCAAGGACGTGACCCTGTCCTACCTGCCGCTGTGCCACGTGGCCGAGCGGATCTTCACGACGTGGTTCAGCGCGTCGGCCGGCATCCAGGTGCACTTCGCCGAGTCGATCGAGACCGTGCAGCCCAACCTGCGCGAGGTGCAGCCGACGATCCTGTTCGGCGTGCCGCGCATCTGGGAGAAGGTGCTGGCGGCGGTGACCATCGGCGCGTCCTCGGCGACCTGGCTCAAGCGCGTGACCACGAAGTTCTGGCTGCGCGTGGCCGACAGGATCGGCGAGGAACTGGTCCGCACGGGCGGGAAGCACACGGCGTCCACCAGGCTGAAGTACGCGGTGGGCTGGGTCTTCTGCTACCGGGCGCTGCGCACGCGGATCGGGATGCGCCGGGTCCGCTACGCCGCCTCGGGCGCGGCCCCGATCGCCCCGGAGGTGTTGAAGTTCTTCATGGGGATCGGCGTGCCCATGCACGAGGTCTACGGCATGACCGAGAACTCGGCCATCGCCACCGCGAACCGGCCCGGCCGGGTCAAGGTCGGCACGGTCGGCGAGCCGCACGACGGCGTCGAGCTGCGGATCACCGACGACGGCGAGATCCAGACCCGGCACGCGGGCGTGTTCAAGGGCTACTGGCGCGACGAGGACGCCACCCGGCGCGCGGTGACCGAGGACGGCTGGCTGCACACCGGGGACGTGGGCGAGTGGGTGGACGGCACGCACGTCCGGATCACCGACCGCATGAAGGACATCATCATCACCGCCGGCGGCAAGAACGTGGCCCCGTCGGAGATCGAGAACGCCCTGAAGACCTCGCCCTACATCAAGGAAGCCGTCGTCGTCGGCGACCAGCGCGCGTACCTGGTCGCGCTGATCGGCATCGAGTACGACACGGTCGGGCACTGGGCGCGCGACCGCAAGATCGCCTACACCACCTACCGGGACCTGTCGGAGAAGGCGGAGGTGAAGGAGCTGGTGCAGGGGATCGTCACGCGCGTCAACGAGAAGTTCGCGTCCGTGGAGCAGGTGAAGAAGTTCCGGATGCTGCCCAAGGAGCTCGACCACGAG
The DNA here is from genome assembly GCF_003634995.1 of Saccharothrix variisporea. Lineage (GTDB taxonomy): Bacteria > Actinomycetota > Actinomycetes > Mycobacteriales > Pseudonocardiaceae > Actinosynnema > Actinosynnema variisporeum. Next base: position 7,435,788 of record NZ_RBXR01000001.1, read on the forward strand.
GACGGCGAGCTGACCGCGACGCAGAAGGTCAAGCGGTCCGCGCTGGCCAAGGCGTTCGGGGACCTCGTGGACGACATGTACTCGGGAGGGTCCCGGTGAGCGAGTTCCTCCAAAGCCTGATCCGGGGGCTGGGCACCGGGTCGATCTACGCGTTGCTGGCCCTGGGTTTCGTGATCATCTACAAGTCCACGCGGGTGATCAGCTTCGCCCAGCCGGCGTTCATGCTGGCGGGCGCGGTGCTGGTCAGCTACCTGGCCGCCGAGGTCGGGTTCTTCGTGGCGGTGCCGGTGGCGGCGGTGCTGATCGCCGTGCTGGCGCTGGGCGTGGAGCGGACCGTGCTGCGGCCGATGATCGGCAAGCCGGTGTTCGTGGTCGCGATCATCACCATCGGCGTGGACGTGGTGGTGCGGGTGGTGACCAACGCGTTCATCGGGCTGGACGTGCGGCAGGTCGGCGACCCGTGGGGCCTGGACACGGTGGCGTTGCTGGGTGTCGAGGTGCAGGAGCGGTACCTGGTGATGTTCCTGACCACCGCGGTCGTGGTCGCCGTGCTGTTCGCGTTCTTCCGGTTCTCCCGGGTCGGGCTGGCCATGCGGGCGGTCGCCTACGACCAGGAAGTGGCGATGGCGCAGGGCATCTCCGTCGGGTCGGTGTTCGCGTTGTCGTGGGCGATCGCGGGCGGCCTGGCGGCGTTGGCCGGCGTATTCGTGGCGACCGGGGCCGGGGTCGACCAACAGCTGTGGATCATCGCTTTGAAGGCGTTGCCGGCCATCATCCTCGGTGGCTTGGACTCGCTGGGCGGCGCGGTCGCCGGTGGGTTGGCCGTGGGGGTCGTGGAGTCGCTGGTCGGTACCTACCAAGGAGATGTGGCGCCCTGGCTCGGACCCAACTTCGCCCTGGTGGCGCCGTACGCGTTGATGCTGGTCGTGCTGCTGGTGCGGCCCTACGGGTTGTTCGGCAGCAAGGAGGTGGAGCGGCTGTGAAGGGTCTGAAAGGTCGTCCCGAGCTGTACACCTCTTATGCGCAGGACATGGCGTTCCTCAACACGCGGCCGAAGCGGGCGTGGACCGGGGCGTTGGTGGTCTTCGCGTTGCTGATGCCGTTCGCCGTGACCGACGACCTGTTGATGTTGCTGGCGACCGGGTTCGTGGCGGCCATCGGGGCCATCGGGCTCAACATCGTCACCGGGTACGCCGGTCAGGTGTCGTTGGGGCACGCGTTCTTCCTGGCCATCGGGGCTTACACGGGTGCCGCGCTGTCCGGTGACCCGGACGGGCGGGTGCTGGGGTTCGGCATCACGTCACTGCCGGTGTGGCTGCTGGCCTCGGGGCTGGTGGCGGCGTTGTTCGGCGTGATCGTGGCACCGCTGGCGGTGCGGTTGCGCGGGCTGTACCTGGCGATCGTCACGCTGGGGCTGGTCTTCCTGGGGGAGCACGTCTTCCGGGAGTGGGACTCGCTCACCGGCGGCCCGGGTGTCGGGCGGCCGGCGGCGGTGCCCGAGGTGTTCGGGGTGCGGCTGGACCGGCCCAGCGAGTTCTTCACCGGTCCGCAGCAGCTGTACCTGCTGATGTTCGTGCTCCTGGTGATTTTCGGCGTGCTGGCGCGCAACCTGGTGCGGTCGCGGATCGGGCGGGCGTTCGCCGCGGTGCGCGACCGGGACCTGGCGGCGGCGGTCATCGGCGTCGACCTCACCAAGTACAAGGTGCTGGCGTTCGCGATCTCGTCGTTCTACGCCGGGGTCGCGGGTGCGTTGTTGTTCGTGGTCAACGGGTTCTTCGACCCCGGGTCGTTCAACCTGCTGCTGTCGGTGCAGTACATCGCCATGGTCCTCATCGGCGGTGCGGGCACCATTTCGGGGGCGGTCATGGGCGCCCTGTTCATCACGCTGCTGCCGCGCATCACCCGGGAGCTGCCCGCGGTGCTGCCGTTCATCAGCACCGATGCGACGGGCGTGATCACGGTGTTCCAGGTCGAGGCGGTCCTGTACGGGCTGCTGATCGTGGTGTTCCTCATCGTCGAGCCACGCGGCCTGTTCGGGATTTGGGTTCGCGTCCGCAACTACTGGCGCACCTGGCCTTTCTCGTACTGAAAGGGTGAAACGGATGTCCGCACGGAGTCACAGAGCGGTGCTCGTGTTGTTCTCTGCGTTGGCGCTCACCGCCGTGGCCTGCCGGGGAGGTGACGGCGCGGCGCCGGCGGAGGGCAAGGGCGGGGTCAAGGTCGACTTCGGCGTGACCAGCGAGGCCTGCCCGCAGACCGGCCACAGCGACCGGGGCTGCATCTACCTCGGGTCGATCTCGGACCTGACCGAGGGGCCGTTCAAGACGCTGGCGGTGCCGATCACCGACGCGCAGAAGGCGTTCTGGAAGCGGGTGAACGACCAGGGCGGGATCGGCGGCTACGACGTGGACGTCACGTCGTACGTCAAGGACAACAAGTACAACCCGCAGATCCACAACCAGGTGTACCAGGAGATCAAGGGCAAGATCCTCGCGCTGGCCCAGACCCTGGGCTCGCCCACGACCGCGGCGATCCTGCCCGACCTGGAGAACACGCAGATGGTGAGCGTGCCCGCGTCGTGGACGTCGTTGTGGGGGCACGAGGAGGTCGTGCTGGAGTCGGGCACGAACTACTGCCTGGAGTCGATGAACTCCGTCGACTACGCGGTGGAGAAGCTGGGCGTCAAGAGCGTCATGGCCGTGCACCTGCCCGGTGACTACGGCGACGACGCGGCGGCCGGCGCGAAGATCGCGGCGGAGAAGCGGGGTGCCACGTTCTCGTCCGTGGTCACCCAGACCGGCCAGGACAACCAGGGCGGCGCGATCGACGCGATCGTGTCCGGCAAGCCCGACCTGGTGATCCTGACGACCGGCCCGACCGACGCGGCCGTGATCATCGGCCAGACGGCGGCCCGCGGGTACAAGGGCAAGTTCATCGGCACGTCCCCGACCTGGAACCCGGGCCTGCTCAAGTCCCCGGCCGCGCCCGCGATCAAGGCGCTGTACTTCCAGTCCGCGCCGTGGAAGGCGTGGGCGACCGACACGCCGGGCCACAAGGCGATGCGGGACGCGCTGCCGAGCGTGACGCCCAACGACGGCTACACCGCCGGGTGGGTCTGGTCGTACCCGTTGAAGGCGGCGCTGGAGAAGGCCGTGGCCAACAAGGACCTGACCCGGGCCGGGTTGCTCAACGCCGTGCGGCAGCTGGACAAGGTGGACTACGAGGGGATGCTGCCGTCCGGTGCGGGCAAGTTCTCCGGCAGCCCGAACGACGGTGTGGTGCGGCAGAGCCTGATCTACAAGCCGGACGACGCCGCTCCCACCGGGGTGACGCTGGTGGAGGACTTCTTCGTGGGTTCGACGGCGAAGGACTACAAGTTCGAGAAGCCCTGCTACCAGTGAGGTCGTGCGGACGGCCGGCCACCCGCGAGAGTGGCCGGCCGTCCGCGTGTCAGCGGACGGGGACCAGGCGCGCTTCGACCCACACGGCCACGCGCTCGGGACCGGGGCAGCGGGTGGAGTCGCCGTCCGGGGGTTCGACGCCGATCGCCAGGGTGTGCACGCCGGCGAGCGCCACGTCGACCGGTTGCGGAGCTTTCCCGACGTGTTGGAATTCGACGGATCTTGTGCCGTCGGTGATGACGTAGAAATCGAGCGGTCTGGTGTCCGGCGAGTCGCCCGCGATCGCGACCTGCGCGGTGAGCCGGGTGAATTGCCCGTCAAGTGTGAAAGCGAGCTGCGCCTTTCCGCACCACGCCCCGGTGGCCCGCCACGCTTTGGCCCGAGTTTGCCCGCGCACGTTCGCCGAGCCCGACGTCCACGCTCCCCGGTCGCTTCCGCCGTCCGGCGGGTCGTCGACGGGTTGGCGGTCGGACAACCAGGTCGTGCCTGGTTCCGGGTCGTACGTGGTGGTGGTCGTGGCGGTGGTGCCGGGGGTGGGTGGTGCTTCCACCGTGGACGCCACGGGCGTCGGTTCCGGCACCAATTGCGTGCCGAGCACTATTCCGACTGCCAGTACGGCTAGTCCGGCAACGGACAATCCCACTAATCGGCCTGCGGCCATGCGCACGCGCCCTCCGGGTCAAGACGTGAGTCGAACTCGCGACCAACCCGTGCCCCCACCACGGATCTCAATTGGTGCGGAAGGTTAGCAGTATTCGTGGAAAACGCAACGACCCCGAACTTCCGCCGAATTGCGGTGCTTTCCCCCGCAACCACCGGTGCGGGGCGGTGCCCGTGAGGGCAGGGAGGTCTGCCCGCAGGTCCGGTCGGGGTGTCGGTGTCCACGCGACGCGTCCGCCCCCACCCTGGGAGCGTGATCCACGAGGTAGACGAAGCCCTTCGGCGGATGGTCCGGGACGACGCGTTGCGCGGCACCGACGTCGAGGTGGCGTTCGACGCGCCGACCAAGGACTGGGCGGCGCGGCGGAATGCGCCCACGGTCAACGTCTACCTCTACGACCTCCGCGAGGACATGCGCCGGCGGCAGCGCGGGCTGCTCAACGACTACGAGAACGGACAGGTCGTCGCGCGCCGGCTGCCGCCCCGGTACATCAAGCTCTCCTACCTCGTCACCGCCTGGACGCAGCGGTCCGAGGACGAGCACCGGCTGCTGTCCGAACTGCTCGTCGGCTTCCTCCGGCACGAGGCCGTCCCGCCCGAGCTGCTGACCGGGAGCCTGGCCGCGCTGGAGCTGCCGGTCCCGATGACGGTGGCGCTGCCGCCGCCGGAGGACCGGGCGTTCGCCGACGTGTGGACGGCCCTCGGCGGGGAGTTGAAGCCCTCGCTGGACGTCGTCGTGTCGGCGCCCGTGGACTCGGGGCGCGTGTTCCCGGCCGGGCCGCCGGTCGAGGACGGGGTCCGGTTGGACATGGGGGGCGACTCGGTCCGGCACCGGCCCGCGATCACGCGCAGGCACTCGTGAACGCGGGCAGCCTGCCGCACCTGTTCGCCCGGCTGGCCGCGTTGGAGCGGCGCATCCGGGACGCGGTCGCGGCGCGCCGCCAAGCCGACCCGAACCCGGACGACCCGTTCCGCGGCCTCTACCTGTCCGACGAGGCGATCGAGGCGTTGCTGGCCTCCCGCCGGGAGCCGTTCGTGCCGTTCCAGGCCACCGGAACGGCGGGGCGGCTCGGCGAGCTGGCCGAGGTCGCGAAACTGTCCAGTTTGGACGTCGAGTTGCTGTTGGTGGCGTTGGCACCCGATGTCGACAGCCGGTTCGAGCAGTTCTACGGGTACCTGAACGACGACGTGACGCGCCGCCGCGCCACCGCCGGGCTCGCGTTGCGGCTGTGCGGGTTGCCGGAGGCGGCTGCGGCCGGGCGGTCGCGGTTGGACCCGGCTTCGCCGTTGGTCGCCGCCGGGTTGTTGGTGGTGGAGGACCGGGAGCGGCCGTTCCTGTCCCGCTCCTTGCGGGTGCCGGACCGGGTGGTGAACCACCTGCTGGGCGACGACCGGCCGGACGCGGCGTTGACCGGGGTGGCGCGGGTGGTGGACGAGCCCGCGGTGAGCGTGGACGTCGGGCGGTTGGTGCACGGCCTCACAGCCGGGATCCGGCTGGTGTACCTGCGCGAACGGCCCGGTGGTGGCGCCGCGGAACTGGGGGCCGCGGCGTTGCGGCAGGCCGGGTTCGAGGTGCTGGAGGTCGATGCCGCCCGGTTGCGCGGGGAGCCCGATCACGCCGAGCTGGTCAGGGCGGTCGTGCGGGAAGCGGTGTTGCGCGGGGCCGGGGTGGTGCTGGGGCCGGTCGAGGAGGAGCCGCCGTTGCGGGCCATGGGGCACCCCTCCGTGCCGCTGGTGGTGTTCGGGTCCGAGCTGTGGAATCCACAGTGGAGTGTCGACCCGCCGCTGGTGCAGGACGCGGTGGCGTTGCCGGCGGCTTCACGGGCGCAGTTGTGGCGCGACCGGTTGGGCGAGCGGCTCGCGGTCGGGGTCGATCCGGCGTCGGCGACGGCGCACTTCGTGCTGGGGCCGCAGCAGATCGCGCGGGCGGCGCAGGCCGCGTCGGTGTCGGCGGTGGTGGACGGGGGCGTGGTCACCGTCGAGCACCTGAGGGCGGGTGCGCGCGGGCAGAACGCGGCCGGGTTGCAGCGGCTGGCGCGGCGCATCGAGCCCGCGGTGTCGTGGGACGACCTGGTGCTGCCGGGGACGGTGGTCGGCCTGTTGCGGGAACTCGCGGCGCGCGCCAAGCACCGCGGCCGGGTGATCGACGAGTGGCGGATGCGGCCCGGCGGCGGGCGCGGGCGGGGCGTGACCGGGTTGTTCGCCGGGGACTCGGGCACCGGCAAGACGATGTCCGCCGAGGTGATCGCCGCCTCCCTGGGCCTGGACCTGTACACGGTGAACCTGGCGACGGTGGTGGACAAGTACGTCGGCGAGACCGAGAAGAACCTGGAGCGGATCTTCACCGAGGCGGCGGGCGTCAACGGCGTGCTGCTGTTCGACGAGGCCGACGCGATCTTCGGCAAGCGGTCCGAGGTGCGGGACGCGCACGACCGGTACGCCAACATCGAGAGCGCGTACCTGTTGCAGCGCATGGAGACCTTCGACGGGATCGCCGTGCTGGCCACGAACCTGCGGGCCAACCTGGACGAGGCGTTCACCCGCCGGCTGGACGTCGTGGTCGACTTCCCGGTGCCCGACGAGGACCTGCGGCGGGCGCTGTGGGACAAGTGCCTGGGCACGACCGTGCCGCGGACGGACGTGGACCTGGACTTCCTGGCCGGCGCCTTCGACCTGGCGGGCGGGCACATCCGCTCGGCCGCCGTCACCGCCGCCTACCTGGCCGCCGAGGCCGGGCGCGCGGTGGGGATGGCGGAGGTGGTCGGCGCGGTGGCCCGCGAGTACCGCAAGCTGGGCCGCCTGGTCGGCGCCCGGGAGTTCGGCCCCTACCTGGAGCTCGCGGCGTCCTGACCGGCCGTGCGGTGGCCGTCGGGACGTGAGTGCCCCTTCCCACTGCCCGTTCGGGCAGCCGAGACGGCCCCTGCGCGTCTTCCGGGAGCCGTGCGCGCGGGTGGATGCTCGAAGCCACTTCCGGGGTGTGAGGGGCGAAGTCATGCGCGGACACGAACACGAGGGCGAGGCCGCGTTCCGCCCGCGGGGCGACCGGCCGGAGCGCGAGGAGCACGACCTGATGGGCAAGGCGGCGGCGGCCGGACGTGCCGACGTGCTGGGCCCGGCCGGGCTGCTCGGCCTCCAGCGGGCCGTGGGCAACGCGGGTGCGAGCGCGGTGGTGGAGGAGGAGTCGCCGGTGCACGGCGTCGTCCGCTCCGGCGGCGCGCCCCTGGACGCGGGCGTGCGCGAGGACATGGAAGCGCGGTTCGGCACCGACTTCTCCGGCGTCCGCGTGCACACCGACGGCGCGGCGAGCGAGTCCGCCAAGTCCGTCAACGCCCAGGCCTACACGGTGGGTGACAACATCGTCTTCCAGAACGGCAAGTACGACCCGTCCTCGGACTCGGGCAAGCACATGCTCGCGCACGAGCTGACGCACGTCGTCCAGCAGCGCAGCGGCCCGGTCGACGGGACGGACGCCGGCGGCGGCGTGAAGGTCAGCGACCCGTCGGACCGGTTCGAGCGTGAAGCCAGCGCCAACGCCGACCGGCTCATGTCCGCGCCCGCCGCCCATCAGCACGACCACGTACAGCGCGAAGAAGAAGCCCCCGAAGAGGTGCCGGAGGAAGAACCCGCCCCGGTGCAGGGCATGTTCGTGCAGCGCCAGGACGACGAGGCCGTCGAAGAGGAGTGAGTTGCCCGTTCGGGCAGCTTTCCGCTCCCCCCGACACCGCCCGGTGGGCGTTTCGCCGCAGGGGTCACCGCAAGCAACATCGTCAGCACAGCCGGTTCCACACGCGACTTGGGAGGCAACGCAATGCCCACCTATCTCTCTCCGGGGGTGTACGTCGAGGAGGTGGAGGCGGGTGCGCGGCCCATCGAGGGCGTTGGCACCGCCGTCGCCGCCTTCGTGGGTTTCGCCGCTCGCGGCCCGTTCAACACGCCGACCCTGGTGTCCAACTGGGCCCAGTACACGCAGACCTTCGGCGACTTCCTCGAAGACAGCTACCTCGGGCAGTCGGTCTACGGCTTCTTCCTCAACGGTGGCACCAACTGCTACGTCGTGCGCATCGGCGGCGAACGCGACAACGGCAACGGCAACGGCTCCGCGCCGTCCGGCCCGCAGGCCGTCCTGGGCAGCTACCGGGTCGCCGCCAAGGAACTGGGCGCGGCCGACATCACCGTCGAGGTGGCCGACGCGTCCGGCGAGAACCCGCCCGACGACCGCTTCACGTTGCTGGTCAAGCAGAACGGCAAGGTCGTCGAGACGCACAACGTGACCACCAAGCGCACCAAGGACTACGTGGTCACGGTCGTCAAGGAGAAGTCGAACCTGATCACGATCGAGGAGACCTCCTCGGCGGCGCTGGCCAAGCCGGACAAGGGCAGCGTCACGTTGCAGGACGCGCCCGCCGCACCGCCGGTGCCGCGCAAGATCGCCGCCGACGACTACGTGGGCGACGTCGCCGACCGCACCGGGTTCGGGGGCCTGGAGGCCCTCGAAGAGGTCACCATGGTGTCGGTGCCCGACCTGATGAGCTCCTACCAGCGCGGGCTGATCACGCTGGAGTCGGTCAAGGCCGTGCAGCTGGCGATGATCGCCCACTGCGAGCTGATGGGCAACCGGATCGCGATCCTCGACCCGCCGCCCGGCCTGAACCCGCAGCAGGTCCGCGACTGGCGGCAGAACGTCGCCGGCTACGACTCCAAGTACGCCGCCCTGTACTACCCGTGGATCAAGATCTTCGACGCGGCCAGCGACGAGCACGTGTTCGTGCCGCCGAGCGGGCACATGGCGGGCGTGTGGGCGCGCACCGACGGCACCCGCGGTGTCCACAAGGCGCCGGCGAACGAGGTCGTGCGCGGCGCGGTGGCGCTGGAGACCCAGCTGACCAAGGCCGAGCAGGAACTGCTCAACCCCATCGGCGTCAACTGCATCCGGGCGTTCGCCGGGCGCGGCATCCGGGTGTGGGGCGCGCGGACGCTGTCGTCCGACCCGGCGTGGCGCTACCTGAACGTGCGGCGGCTGTTCAACTACCTGGAGGACTCGATCCTCTCGGGCACGCAGTGGGTGGTGTTCGAGCCGAACGACGACGCCCTGTGGGCCCGGATCCGGCGCACCATCAGCGCCTTCCTGGTCACGGAGTGGCGCAAGGGCGCGCTGTTCGGGCTCACCCCGGACGAGGCGTTCTACGTCAAGTGCGACCGGGAGACCAACCCGGCCGAGAGCATCGACCTCGGGCAGGTCGTGTGCGAGGTCGGCATCGCGCCGGTCAAGCCCGCCGAGTTCGTGATCTTCCGCCTGGCGCAGGTCTCCGGCGGCACCAGCCTCGTCAACGAGTAAAGGCGGTAACCAGTCATGGCCCTTCCCGACCTCGACACGTCCGTCGGCCACTCGTTCGGGCTGGAAGTCGACGGCGTCGCGATCAAGCAGATCTCCGAGGTGTCCGGCTTGAAGATGGAGCAGGACGTCATCGAGCTCAAGCAGAACACCAACGACGGCAAGTACATGATCAAGAAGCTGCCGGGTCGGCCGAAGGCGGGCGAGGTCACCCTGACCCGCGGCCTGACGGCGGACAACAGCTTCGAGAAGTGGGTCAAGGACTCGCACTTCGGCAAGATGGGCAACGCGCGCAAGGGCGGGGCGATCATCGTCTACGACTACGAGGGCCAGCCGATCAAGCGGTACAAGCTGACCAACGCGTGGCCGAAGTCGTTGGAGATCGGCACCTTGAAGGCCGGCGACACCAGCGTCCTGACCGAGAAGCTCGTGATCACGTACGAGCAGATGGAAATCGAGTGACGCCATGCGCAGGGTGATGGCCGCGGTTCCTCCTGCCGCTCCGGACGCTGCACCGGATCTCACGCCCATGCGGACGGAGTTCAACTTCGAACTGCCCCGCGGGTACGTCGACGACGCCGGCGTCGTGCACCGCACGGGCGTGATGCGCCTGGCGACCGCACGCGACGAGCTGGTGCCGCTGCGGGACGACCGGGTGCGGGAGAACGCGGCCTACCTCACGGTGGTGCTGCTGGCCCGGGTGATCGTGCGGATCGGCACGGTGACCGACGTGCACGCGGGTGTCGTGGAGAACCTGTTCGCGTCGGACCTGGCGTTCCTGCAGGACATGTACCGGCGGATCAACAGCGAGGGGCACACGCGGGCAGCGGTGGCCTGTCCCGAGTGCGGGCACGGCTTCAGCGTGGACGTCGCGGGCGGGCGCCTGGGGGAATCGTGACGTACGCGGCCGACCGCCTCCACGAGGAGGTCGCGTACGTGGCGTACCACTTCCACTGGTCGTGGGAGTCCATCTTGGACATGGAACACGCCGACCGGCTGCGGTACGTGGCCGAGATCGCGCGCATCAACACGAGGATCAGCCAGGGGCGGTGAGGACGTGAAGTGGCCGTGGCGCAGGGAAGAGGCGCCCGAACCGCCGCGCGCCGAGCCGGTGGTCCGGGGCGAGTGGCGGACGCTGCCGCCCCTCCGGCCCGTTCTCGGGGAGCACCCGTTGGTGAACCCGGTGCAGCGTTTTTCGGCGGGGTTGACGTCGTGGCAGTCGCCGGCGTACCTGGCCCCTTTGGCGCACGACGTGGCGCCGACCGAACCGTCCGGCGTGGTGGACGGGTTGCTCACCCCCCTACCCCACCCGGACCTGCCCCTGGCCACACCGCCTCGGAAGCCGCGGGGATCGGTGGTCCAACGCCTGCTCGACTTCCGCTCGGCGACACCGGAGCAGGCTGACACCCCCGCTCCGGAGCCGGCACCGGCCGAGGTCCCAGCGGGTCCTCCACCGGCGGAGCCCGAACCCGCGGCGTTGATCACAAGACCCCCGGTCACCGTGCAACCCTCGACCACCCTTGCACCACCAAGCCCACCGGCAACCCCCGCGCTGCCAACCCCTGCCCTCCCAGCGCCACCAAACCCGGCTCCTCCACAGCCGCCGACGGTCCCTCCGGCGGCCGTCCGCCGCCCACAGCCTGATCGAGCCCTCGAGCCCCCGACGCCCCGACCACCCACCGCCCAGCCACTCACGGCCCAGCCACTCACCGCCCAGCCACTCACCGCCCAGCTGCTGCCCGACTCGCCGCCCGCCACCCCCTCGCCGCCGGCCGAGCCACTTCCAGCGGCCGACGTCCCACCAGCGGCCGATCTCCCAGCTGCGGCCGACTTCCCTCCCGTGGCCGACCCCCCTCCAGCGGCTGACCTCCCTCCAGCGGCTGACCTCCCTCCAGCGGCTGACCTCCCTCTGCCGGCTGGTGCTGGAGACGCCGTTGCGCCGAGGGAGGTACCGATGGTCGATGCACGGCCGGTCGCCACACCACCCCCGATGCTCACGGTCTCCCGGGCAGTCGACCGAGCAGTCGACCCGGCCGATGCCCCAGCGGCGCCGACCACCCCGACCCTTGCCGACACCGCCGCCCCTACCGCCGGCCTCCACAACTCGCCCCTGCCCATCCCCGCCGACCGCACGTCGCCCGCAGCACCCGCACCCGGCCCCACTCAGACGGCCGCACCACCGCCGCCGCTCACCCAGCCTTCGCCGACTGCCCAGCGATCGCCGAACATCCAGCCGCAGCCGACTGTTCAGCCGGTGTCGAGTGTCAAGCCGCTGCCGACTGTTCACACTCCGCCGACTGTCCAGACGCTGCCGACTGCCCACACCCCGCCGGCTGCCCACACCCCGCCGGCTGCCCACACCTCGCCGGCTACCCCAACCACCCCGGCTGCCGAGACCCCACTGGCCGCGCCGATCACGCCGCCCGTACAGGCTCCGCTGACCGCCCAGGTCCCACCTGTCACCCGGGTTCCGCAGGCGGCCGACACCATCCAGACAGCCAAGTCGGCACCAGCCGCCCAACCCCTGCCAACCGCACCCACCGTCCAGACCTTTCCCACCGCGCCGACTCCACCAGCCTCCGGGACCTCCCACACCGCACCGACCTTGCAGACCTTCCCGACCTCACAGGCCGCACCGACCTCACAGGCCGCACCGACCTCACAGGCCGCACCGGCCGCACCAGCCGCACCGGCACTGCCGTCGATCCCGGCTCGTTCGACCGCTCCCATCACCTCCGCCGATCCACTCGCACCGGCCGGACTCACCGCCTCCACCGCACCAGCCACACCCGTTCAAAGGTCACCGAGCTCGCCGACCACTCCAGCCGCGCCCGGCGCACCCGCCTCGGCCGGTGTGTTCTCCGCGCCCGACGCACTGGCCGCGCCCGACGCACCGGCCGCGGCCGGCCTGCTTGCCGCGTCCGAGGTGTTCGTCGCACCCGAAGTCCACCCTTCGCCTGCCGCGACCAGTGCGCCGGTGGTTTCGGGAGCGCCGGTGGTTTCGAGAGTGCCCGTGGTCGGTAGTGCGCCGGTCGTCGCGCGGGTGGCGGTTGAGTCGGTTGTGCCGACGTTGGGTGGCGGTGCGGCCTCGCCGGTCGAGAGCGGGCGGCGGGTGGGGTTGGGGGTGCCTCGGGTTGGGGGGATGTCGAGCGGTCCGCCGCCTTCGGTGCAGCGTGTGGCCTCTACCAGCGCGGAAGTGGGTGGGCCGGTGCCGGGGATGGCATCGGTCTCGCGCGTGCCGGGTGAGCGGGCTGCGCGCACGACTCACCTCGGGTTGGGGGAGCCGGGTCTGCGGCTGGGGCCGGCGGTGGTGCAGCGGACGGAAGTGGTGGGTGCCGAAGAGCCTGCATCGGTGCCGCAGACGCCGGAACCGCAGCCGGCAGCTACAGCAGAACTGCAGCAACCTCCGCAGCAGCAACAAGCCCAGCAACAGCAGCAACAAGCTCAACAGCAACAACCGGGCGTGGAGCCTGAGGAGTTGCTCAAGAAGCTCTACGACCCGCTCCTCCGCCGCCTCAAAGCCGAACTCTGGCTCGACCGCGAGCGCCGGGGCCTGTTGACCGACCGGTGGCACTGAGAGGGAACGCGATGGCTGACGTGGAAGAGGCGGTTGCCGTGTGTTTCGTCGTGCGCATCGACGACGAGAGCCTCGGGTCGTTCAACTCCTGTGACGGGCTCGGGGTGGAGTTCACCATCGAGCAGCGCGAAGAAGGCGGCAACAACGGGATGGTCTGGCAGCTCCCCACCCGCATCAAGTACTCCAACGTCAAGCTGTCCCGCCCGGTCACCAAGGACAGCGCCAAGATCATGAAGTGGATCGCGGGCATGGCGGCCGGCATCGCGCGCAGGACCGCGGTCATCGAGGCCCGCACGCTCGAAGGCACGGTGGTCGCGAGCTGGGCGCTCTCCGGCGTGGTGCCGGTGCGGTGGAGCGGACCCCAGCTCTCCGCCGACTCCCCGAAAGTGGCCACCGAGACGCTGGAACTGGCCCACCACGGCTTCCTGAGCTCGGCGAGGTGAACCGACAGTGGCCTCCCCGATCACCTTCACCTCCGCCGGGACCAGCGGCGCGACCTCCTACGCCGCCCCGACGAACCTCCAGAAAGCCACCCTGGCCGTCCACGAACCACCCAAGGCCGGCGGCGCGGCCAAGCCCGGCGGGTGGCTCTTCGACATCGCCTTCCAGTTCAACCCCAAGGAGCTGACGCTCACCAAGAACGCCAAGTGGGAGCGCAGCCGCCAACCCAACAACGCCAAGTCCGGCCCACCGGAGTTCAAGGGACCGGACCCGTCCAAGCTCACCCTCGAACTGTTCCTCGACGCCACCGAACGCATGGACGACAGCGTGGTCAAGAAGGTGGAACAGCTCTTCGCCTGCTGCGTCCCGACCCAGGACAGTCGCCAGCACGGCAAGGGCTCGCCACCGTGGGTGATCTTCAAGTGGGGCGGCATGACGGGCTTCCCGTCCTACGTCTCCACCGTCACCGCCAAGTACACGCTGTTCACCCCCGCCGGCACGCCGGTCCGCGCCGTCTGCACGGTCAACCTCGAAGAGATCTCCGGCGAGCACGGTGGCCAGAACCCGACCTCGGGCGCGCTCGCCGCCCGTGACTCGCACGTCCTGGTCGCGGGCGACACCCTGCAATCCCTCGCCTACAAGGCCTACGGCAACGCCGAGATGTGGCGGGAGATCGCCGAGGCCAACGACATCGACGACCCGATGCGCCTGCGCCCCGGCACGCGCCTGCTGGTGCCCGCGTTGGAGGAGATCCGCGATGGCCAATGAGAGCTTCGCCAACTCCCTCGTCGTGGAGGTCGAGTCCGCGCCGCTGCCCGAGGACGTCAAACCGCTGCTGACGCACGCCTTCGTGGACGACAGCCGCAACCTGCCGGACGTCTTCGTGCTGCGCTTCCGCGACCCGGGCCACGTCGTGCTGGAGAAGGGGAAGTTCAAGGTCGGCGCCAAGATCGCCCTCAAGGTCCAGACTTCCGACCCCGGCGGCCCGCAGCTGCTGATGAGCGGCGAGATCACGGCCGTGGGCGTCGAGCTGGACAGCGGCGGCACGTTCACCGAGGTGCGCGGCTACGACCTGGCGCACCGGCTGTTCCGGGGCCGCCGCACGGCCGCCTACCCGAACATGACCGTCTCGGACATCGTCCGCAAGGTCGCCCAGCGCGCCGACATCCCGGCCGGCGAGATCGACGACGTGAGCGGCTTCAGCGGCAAGCCCAACACCCAGGTCAGCCAGGACAACGTCAGCGACTGGGAGTTCCTGTCCCGCCTGGCGGGCGCGGTCGGCGCGCAGATCGCCGTGGTGGACGGCAAGCTGAACTTCCAACTGCCCGACAAACCCACCAGCGCGCCGGAGCGCAACGCCAAGGCCAAGACCAACCCGCTGGTGCTGGAGATGCACCGCAACCTGCTGTCGCTGCGGGCCGCGGTCACCGCCGCCGAGCAGGTGCCCGAGGTCCAGGTGCGCGGCTGGGACTTCGAGAACAAGAAAGCCGTCACCGCCACCAAACCGCCCGAGATGACCGGCACGGAGATCACCGGCGTCAGCCCGGCGGACCTGGCCGGGAAGTTCGGCGCACCACCGTTCCTGGCCACCGGCCCGTTCCGGGGTCAGGGCGAGGTGAACGCGGTCGCCGCCGCCCTGAGCACCCAGCTCGGCGGTGCGTGCGCGGAGCTGGCCGGGGTCGCCCGCGGCAACCCCAAGCTCAAGGCGGGCACGGCGGTGGCGCTGACCAACATCGGCGACCCGTTCGCGGGCAAGTACACGCTGACCAGCACCCGGCACCTGTTCGCCGAGCAGGTCGGCTACACCACGGAGTTCACCGTCTCCGGCCGCCAGGAGCGCTCCCTCTACGGGCTGGCCAACAGCGGCCCGGCGCAGGCGAAGAGCGGCGGCCTGGTCCCCGCGCTGGTCTCCGACATCCGGGACCCGGCGAAGCTGGGCCGGGTCAAGGTCACCTTCCCCTGGCTGGCCGACGACTTCACCAGTGGGTGGGCGCGGACCGTGCACACGGGCGCCGGCAAGGAACGGGGTTCGCTGGTGCTGCCCGAGGTCGGCGACGAGGTGCTGGTGGGCTTCGAGCACGGGGACTTCGACTCGCCCTACGTCCTCGGCGGCCTCTACAACAGCAAGGACGTCACGCCCCAGCTCACCAAGGACCCGGTGGACGACGGCACCGGCGAGGTCACCACCCGCGGTTTCGTGTCCCGCAAAGGGCACAAGGTCGAGTTCGTGGAGGACGAGGGGATCGTCGTCTCCAGCGGTGACGGCAAGTTCGTCGTCAAGCTCGACCAGAAGAACCAGGTGGTCGAGGTGACCAGCGGCCAGACCGTGACCATCAAGGCGCAGAACGGGGTCACCATCGACTCCGGCACCGGCCCGCTGGAGCTCAAGGGCCAGAAGATCACCGCGCAGGCCCAGGCCGACGTCGAGGTCAAGGCCGGCGCTCAGCTCAAGCTCAACGGCACGTCCGGCGCGAAGCTCGAAGGCGCGATGGTCTCCGTGGCCGGACAGGGCCAGACCGAGGTCACGGCCAGCGGCGTGCTGACCGTGCGCGGCAGTCTCGTGAAGATCAACTAGGGGGAGGCGGACATGCCGGCAGCGGCGAGGGTGGGCGACCCCACCGGGCACCCCGGGGTCGTCGGGCCGCCGGGCGTGCCGACCGTGCTCATCGGCGGGATGCCGGCGGCGGTCGTCGGCAACCCGCACATCTGCTCGTTCCCCGGACTGCCGCCGCACCCGCCGAGCGCGCTCGTCCCGCCGGGGTGCCCGACCGTGCTCATCGGCGGCCGGCCGGCGGCGCGCATGGGCGACATGTCCGCGTGCGGCGCCCCGGTCGTCATGGGCTGCCCGACCGTCATGATCGGAGGGTGACGTGGACTTCGTCGGACGGGGCCTGGCCTTCCCGGTGCACACCGACGCCACCGGCTCGGTGGCGCTGGTCGGCGGCGACCGCGAGGTCGTGGAGAGCATCCGCCTGATCCTGGCCACCGCGCCGGGCGAGCGGCCGATGCGCCCGGAGTTCGGCTGCGCGATCCACGACCTGGTGTTCGCGCCGGCCGACGCCGCCACGGCGGGCCGGATCGCCTACGAGGTCCGGATCTCCCTGGAGCGCTGGGAACCGCGCATCACGCTCGCGGACGTGTCGGTCGGCTTCGACGAGGTCGACCAGGGGACGCTGCTCATCGACATCCGGTACGCGCTGCGCGGCACCAACGACCCGCGCAACCTGGTGTTCCCCTTCTACGTCATCCCGCCGCACGATGCCGACGAGGAGGGCGCCTGATGTCGATCCCCGCGCCGAACCTGGACGACCGCCGCTTCCAGGACCTGGTGGACGAGGCCAAGCGCCGCGTCCAGCAGCACTGTCCGGAGTGGACGGACCACAACGTGTCCGACCCCGGTGTCACGCTGATCGAGGCGTTCGCGCACATGGTGGACGAGCTGCTCTACCGGCTCAACCGCGTGCCCGCACTGCACTACCTGCGGTTCCTGGACCTCATCGGGGTCAAGCTGTTCCCGCCCACGGCCGCGCGCGCCGAGGTCACCTTCTGGCTGTCCGCGCCGCGTGAGGTGCCGGTGGTGGTGCCGTTGGGCGCTCAGGTCGCCACCGAGCGCAGCGAGATCGAGGACCCGGTGGTCTTCACCGTGGACCGCGAGCTGTCGATCGTGCCGTGCGAGCTCAAGCACCTGGTCACGGCCACGGCCGACCCGAACGTGCCGCCCGCGGACCGCACGGACGAGCTGCGGGACGGCAAGTCCCCGGAGTGCTTCAGCGACCCGCCCGCACCCGGCGACAGCGTCCTGTTCGGGCTGTCGGACGCCGTGCCGGGGTGCGCGGTGCTGCTGCGGGTCGAGGCGCACGCGGAGGGTCGGGGCGTCGACCCCCGCCGCCCGCCGTGGGTGTGGGAGGCGTGGAACGGCACGGGGTGGACCGCGTGCGAGGTCGACCGCGACTCCACGGGCGGCTTCAACAAGCCCGGTGACGTGGTCGTGCACGTGCCGCGCACGCACACCGCGTCCGTGATCGCCCGGCAGCGCGCGGGCTGGTTGCGGTGCCGGGCCGTGGAACCGGCGCCCGAGGCGGCCTTCTACCAGAAACCGCCGAAGCTGCTGGCCGTCACCGCCGCCACCATCGGCGGCACCACCGACGCCACCCACGCCGACATCGTGCGCAACGAGACCATCGGTGTGTCGGAAGGCGTTGCGGGACAACGGTTCGCGCTCACCCGCACACCCGTGGTGGTGGACGAGGGCGCGCTGGTGGTCGAGGTCGCCACCGCCGACGGCTGGGAGCAGTGGACCGAGGTGCGGACCTTCGCCGAGTCCGGGCCGCGCGACCGGCACGTGGTGCTGGACCGGGTGGGCGGCGAGGTGATCTTCGGGCCGGCGATCCGGCAGCCCGACGGCAGCGTGCGGCTGTTCGGCGCGGTGCCGGCGAAGTCCGCCGCGATCCGGGTGCCCGAGTACCGCACGGGCGGCGGGCTGCGCGGCAACGTGGCCCGCGGGCTGTTGCAGGTGCAGCGGGACCCGGTGCCGTTCGTCAGCTCGGTCACCAACCGCGAGCCCGCGAGCGGCGGCGTGGCGGGGGAGTCGGTGCAGGACGCGTCCCTGCGCGGGCCGCTGGTGCTGCGGACGCGGGACCGGGCGGTCACCGCCGAGGACTACGAGCTGCTGACCCGCGAGGCCGCGCCCGAGATCGCCCGCGTGCGGTGCGTCCCGGCCGGGCAGGGGACGCCCGCCGTCCGGGTGCTGGTGGTGCCCGCGGTCGGGGTCGGCGAGGAAGCCGATTTCGGGGCGCTGCAACCGAACGCGGAGGTGCGGCAGCGGATCGAGCGGTTCCTGGACGAACGCCGTTGCATCGGCGCCCGGGTGTCGGTCGAACCGCCGTACTACCAGGGCGTCACGATCGTCGCGCAGCTCCGGTCGCGCGCCGGGACCCCCGAGGACGTGCTGCGGACGCGGGCGGTGCAGGCGTTGTACGAGTACTTCAACCCGATCAGCGGCGGACCGGACGGCGACGGCTGGCCGTTCGGACGGCCCGTGCAGTCCGGCGAGGTCTACGCGGTACTGCAACGGGTTCCGGGCGTCGAGCTGGTCGAGGACGTCAAGCTGTTCGGCGCGAACCCGGTCACCGGCGAGCGCGGCAACGCCGTGCCGAGGCTGGACCTGCCGCCCAACGGCTTGGCGTTCTCCTACGGCCACCAGGTGCGGGTGACGCGATGAGGACCGGCGGACCCACTCTGCCCACACCGCACCCGCTGGCCGACCGGCTGCCCGCGGTGTACCTGGAGGACGACTTCACGCAGCGGTTCCTGGCCGCGCTGGACGAGGTGCTGGCCCCGGTGTTCACCGCGCTGGACGGGTTCGCGGGCTACCTCGATCCGAAGGTGGCCCCGGAGGACTTCCTGGACTGGCTGGGGCACTGGGTGGCGCTGGACGTGGGCGAGGGCTGGTCGGTGCTGCAACGCCGGGCGCTGGTGGCCAACGCCGTGCAGCTGCACCGGTGGCGCGGCACGCGGCGCGGGCTCATCGCGCACGTGCGGCTGCTGACCGGCGGACAGGTGGAGGTCGTGGACAGCGGCGGCTGCACGTCCTCGGACCGGCCCGGGGTGCCGCTGCCGGACACCGGTCCGGCGCGGGTCGTCGTGCGGGTGCGGGTGGCCGACCCGGGCGCGGTGGACCGGGTGCGGCTGTCGGCCGCGATCGCCGCCGCGGTGCCCGCGCACGTGGTGGTGGAATTGGAGGTCGGGGGACTGTGATCGTCTGTGCGCAGTGCGGGGAGCGCAACGCCCGGGGTGCGGAGTTCTGCGGGTCGTGCGGCACCTACCTGGAGTGGGAACGCACCCCCGCGGCCCAACCGGTGCCGAACCAGCCGCAGGGCAGGCCCGGGTGGAACGGGCCGGGGCACGCCGCACCGCACCCGAGGCCGGCGTGGAACCCGCCGCAACCGCCGCCGGGCTGGGGCGGGCCGGGCCAGAGCGGCTCCGGCCGACCGGTGCCCCCGCCGGGGTGGGGTGGGCCGGGCCGGAGCGGTTCCGGTCAGCCGGCGCCGCCCCACGGTCCGCCGCCGGGGTGGGGTGGGCCGGGGCAGAGCGGGTCCGGCCCGCCGGTGCCGCCACAAGGGCCGCCGCAGGGTCCGCCGCCGCAGCAGCCGGGGGCCATGCAGCCCACCGACGAGCGCCGCACCCCGCCACCGCCGCGCCCGCAGTACACCGAGCGCCGCCAACCCCAGCCCGGTGACCTGATCTGCGGCCAGTGCGGCGAGGCCAACCCGCCGACCCGGAAGTTCTGCTCCCGGTGCGGCGAGAAGCTGGCCGACGCCCAGGTGGTGCCGGAGAAGTGGTGGCGGCGCTTGTTCCCCCGCCGCGAGCCCGCCAAGGCCGGCACCCGCCACCGCAGGCGCGGTTCGGTCGGCCGCACGGTCGGCCGGGTGCTGCGCTGGTCGGTCGTGGTCGCCCTGCTCGGCGGCCTGGGCCTGTACGGCCTGCACGGCCAGTTCCGCGGCGCCGTCAACGGCCAGGCCACCGGCCTCGTCCGCACGGTCAAGGACTGGTTCAGCAACGAGGCCAAGCCGATCCGCCCCAACGACGTCACGGCCAACGTCGCCAGCCCCGGTCACGAGCCGAAGCTGGCCGCCGACAACAACACGGCCACCTACTGGTCCGCGCCCCTGGAACCGACCCCACCGGCGCTGGTGCTCGAGTTCGACCACAAGGTGGACCTGGCGCAGGCGCTGTTCCTGGTCGGCATCCCCAACGCGTTCCAGACCGCGCACCGCCCCGACAAGGTGCACCTGGTCTATTCGAACGGCAAGACCCAGGACCTCAACCTGGTCGACCTGCCCGAGCCCAAGGCCGTGAAGCTGGAGGGCGCGCAGGGCGTCGAGTGGGTCGAGGTGCACGTCGAGACGGTGCACCGGTCGTTGCAGGGCAACGAGGTCGCCATCTCCGAGATCGAGCTCTTCACGGTGGAATGAGGCACAAGGTGATCGGACGGACGAGCAGGACGACCGCGGTGGCCCTGGCCGGCGTACTGCTGGGCACAGCCCTGCTCGCCGACCGCCCGACCGCCACAGCCCAACCCGAACCGCTCAAGCCCTACCGGATCGGTTTCAGCCGGGCCGTGCCGGACGAGGCCGGCGACCTGTGGAGCACCGACTCGCGCGGCGGCAACCCGCTGCCGACCACGACCGGTGGCTCGCCGCACGACACCGACCCCGCGTACTCGCCGGACGGCACCCGGATCGCGTGGACCTCCACGCAAGGCGAGGGAAGGGTGGTCAAGGTCGCCAACGCGGACGGCACCGGCCAGCGCACCCTGCGCGGCGCGGACCCGACGTGGTCCCCGGACGGCACCCGGCTCGCCGTCACCTACGAGAACGAAGTCCGCATCCTGCGCGTGTCCGACGGGGCCTTGCTGGACACCATCCCGTTCCCCGACCACATGACCGGCTACGACAGCCAACCCGCGTGGTCGCCGGACGGGCGGGGGATCGCGTTCACACGCGACACGCGGGCCGTCGAGGTCCCACTGGTCCACCCGCGCTCGGTCGGCGGATCCACCCCGCTCGGCGGCGAGTTCACCACCAGCGCCACCCTGCGCACCCCGGAGGTCCCGGCCCGCCCGGAGATCATGTTCCTGCTGGACACCACGTTCTCGATGGACACGGCCGTCCGCGCCGTCCGCGCCAACCTGGTCGACGCCATGCGGCAGATCGCGGAGAAGGAACCGCTGGCACGCTTCGGCATCGCCGCCTACCAGGACGCCTCGGACGGCGAGTCCCTGCGCTACCAGCCGGCCACGGCGATGACGACCCGTGAAGAGGTCAAGAAGATACTGGAGGACAAGGACAAGCTCGTGATCGGCGACGGCGGCGACGACCCCGAGGACTGGTTCAACGCGCTGCACCGGGTCACGCAGGACGGGATCTTCACCCAGCCGGGCACGAGCCGGATCGTGGTCGTCGCCGGTGACGCGGCCAGCCACAACTCCCCCGACAAGTGCGGCGACTACTACGGCCCGAACAACTGCGAGGCCGACTACCCGTACTGGGAGGAGTCCCGGATCGAGCGGGAGCTCAAAGCCCTCGGCATCCACCTGGTCGCGGTGCCCGTGGTGCCCCCCGCCCCCACCGTCCCCGCCGCCGCCGCCGAAGTGCCGGGGCTGAACGGCCGGGAGCAGGCGTCCCGGCTCACCGACGCCACCGGCGGCGTGCTCACCGAGGGCTATCGGCCCGACCAGATCGTGGCGGGCATCCGGCACGGCATCTCGCGGTTGCCGGTCACGGTGACCCCGCAGGCGTACTGCCCTGACGGCGTCTCCATCGAGTTCACCCCGCCGTCCGCGACCGTGCCGGGCAACACCGACGTGACCTTCCAGGAGACCGTGCGGCTGGACCCGCCCGAACCCGGCATCGCCGCGGTCGGCGACCGGGACGAGTGCCGGGTGGAGTTCCTGTTCGACGGCGCCCGGCCCAGTCGGCCGCACAACCAGACGATCCGGGTCACCGAGGTCGCCGGCGGGAACCCGACCGTCGTCGTCAACGGCGACACCGTGATCAGCCAGAACGGCACGCCGGTCGCCGTCCCGTTCACCGCCGCCGCCAAGACCGCGGACGGCGAGCCGCTCGTCCCGACCTGCGACGCCACGCCGGGGCAGCTGTTCCCGGTCGGCGTCACCACCGTCACCTGCACCGCACGCGACGGCACGCGCAGCAGCACCGCCAGTGCGCCGGTCGGGGTGTTCGTCCCGGAGTCCCGGGACACCCGGGACATCTGGTTCGTCGACCTCTCCGGACCGGTGCGGCAGATCAACCTGTCCCGGCTGTTCGCCGCGGAGTGCGCGCGCGACGACACGTCCCCCGCCTGGTCACCGGACGGCGGCCGGCTGGTGTTCACGCACGCGGACCGGTCGCTGTGCGTGGCCGACGCGTCGGGCGCGAACGCCCGGCGGATCTTCACCGCGGACCTCTGCCTGGACTCGCCCGCGTGGTCGCCGGACGGGGCGCTCATCGCGTTCGACCAGTGCGCGGGCGAGTTCGGCGCGAGCCGCATCTGGCAGGTCTCGCCGTCCGGCGGCCCGGCGACCGTGCTGGTCCAGGACCCGGACGCGGACGTCGGGGTGGCCGCGTTCCAGCCGTTGGCCGACCTCGTCGTGGTGGGTGCGGTCGCGCCGGCGGCCATCCCGTTCGAGGGCACGACGACCGTCCGGTTCACCGTCACCAACGCCGGTCTCGCGCCGACCACGCCGACTATCACCCTGTCCGTCCCACCGGGGCTCCGCGTCGAGAACGTCACCACCACCGCGGGCACGTGCGACGACACGGTCTGCGCGCCGGGGCGCCTCCTGCCGCGCGAGCGGGTCGAGATCCGGGTGGTGGTCACCGGGACCGCGGCCGGCAGTCAGGTGGTCGCGGCCGACGCGGGCCAGGACGTGAACCCGGGCGACAACGCGGCGCGGGTGACGATCCGCGTGGCCGACCCGATCAAGCCGCCCGCCAACCCCGGTTCCCTGTCGATGGCCGTCGCCGCGCTGCCGCAGGAGAGTTTCGTCGGCGGTGACGACATCGTGCTGTCCTACAAGGTCCGCAACGGCGCGGGGGAACCCATGACGGACGTCCGCGTGGTCACCTCGCTGCCACCGCAGCTGGCCCCGCCCAAGGCCGTCTCGCCGGGCTGTGCCGCCGACGGGTCGGTGTGCGTGATCGGTGTGCTGCAACCGCTCCAGGAGGTCGACGTGCGGATCACGTTGCCCGCCAAGGCCGCCGTGGACACCACCGCGGGTGGTTCGGTGCTCGGTGTCGGGCCGGACAACAACGCCGGCGACAACACCGCCGTGGCGAAGGTCGTGGTGCGGCAACCGAAACTGACCGTCGACCCGCTCGTCGGGCCGGGCGGGTTCGTGCCGCGCACCACCGGCACCGGGTTCCCGCCCGGCGGCACGGTGAAGCTGGCCTGGACGGTCGGCATCTCCGCCACGCCCGGCACGGTGTCGGTCAAGGACGACGGCACGTTCGACGCCCAGGTCCTGGTGTTCGAGAACGACCAGGTCGGGCCGCGCGAACTGGCCGCGACCGCGGAAGCCGGGCCGGGCTTCGCGGCCGTGCGCTCCAACCCGTTCCTGGTCGTCCCGAAGTCCCTGCAACCACCCGACTTCGTCGGGCGCGGCTGAACGGCTGCCCGTAGGGGCAGCACGCCACGCACCGGCCCCCACCCCTCCGACTCGTCCTCTCCGACCGCTTCTCGAACAGGATTACGACATGGGCGCTACCGCGACGCTGTCCGCCACGGGTCTGTCCGTGGAGCCGGGCTCCGAGGTCACGTGCACGGTCGTCGTGCGCAACACCGGCCAGCTGGTCGACCAGTTCACCGTGGACGTGGTCGGCGACGCCGCGGGCTGGGCCGCGGCCGAACCCGCCGCGGTGAACCTGGTGCCGCAGGCCTCCGAAACGGTCACCGTGCGGTTCGCGCCACCCAGGTCCGCGGGCGTGCCGGCCGGGCCGGTGCACTTCGGCATCCGCGTCACCTCGCGCGAGGACCCGTACGGGTCCGTGGTCGAGGAGGGCGTGGTCGAGGTCGGCGCGTACACCGACCTGAGCGCGGAACTGGTGCCCGGCAAGGTCGAGGCGGGCCGCCGCGGCAAGTACGAGCTGGCCGTGGACAACGTGGGCAACCACCCGGTGGGCGTGCGCTTCACGCCCAGCGACCCGGACGGCGAGCTGGACTTCAAGCTGGACCGCCCGCAGGTGCTGCTCGCGCCCGGCACGGCCGCGTTCGTCAAGCTGGTGGTCAAGCCGCACGACACGTTCCTGCGCGGCCAGCCGCAGTCCAAGCCGTTCCGGGTGGAGGTGCTGCCCGACGTGGGCACCCCGCTGGTGGCGGACGGCATGTTCGTGCAGCGCCAGCTGCTGCCCAAGTGGCTGCTGCCCGCACTGATCGCGTTGCTGGCACTGGCACTCGCGTTGGGCACGCTGTGGTTCACCGTGCTGCGGCCCGCCGTCAAGTCCGCCGCCCGCGAGGCCGCGACCCAGCAGGCCGCCGAGGTCAAGGCCGCCGCCGACCGCGCCGAGGAGAACGCCGGCGCGGCCAAGCAGGAGGCGGAGAAGGCCAAGGGCAACTCCGACCGGGCGATGGAGGCCGTGGGCCTGGACCCCGGCGCGCCACCCGGGTCGCAGCCCACCGGCACGCCACCGGTGGCCAAGCAGCAGGCCGGTGAGCCGACGGACTTCCGGGTCGCGGCCGACGCGGCGATCGTGGGCAACGCGGACCAGTTCACCGACTTCGTCTTCAGCCCGCCGGAGGGCAAGACCCTGCGGATCAGCGACATCGTGCTGCAGAACCCGCGCGGCGACACCGGCACCATCCGCGTCCTGCGCGACGCGGGCGGCTCCCGCAGCGGCATCCTGGAGGTCGGCCTGGCCAACTTCCGCGACCTGGACCGCCACTACGTCGAACCGCTGCGGTTCAAGCCCGGCGAGAAGGTCATCGTGTCGGTGAGCTGCCAGAACCCGGCCGAGAAGGGCAACTGCAAGCCCTCGGTGTCCTTCTCCGGCCGGGTGGAGTGAGCTGGGTGGGCCGCAGGACAGCGGCCCACCCACCTAGATCAAACCCTCACGCAAGGCGAAGGCCACCGCGTGCGCTCGGTTGCGCAACTGGAACCGGTTGGTGATGTCGTGCAGGATGCTCTTCACGGTCCGCTGCGAGTAGCACAGCTTCTCGGCGATCTCGCGGGTCTCGAAGCCGTCCGCGATCAGGCGCAGCACCTCGGTCTCCCGGTCGGACATGCCGGCCATGGTCCAGCCGTTCGGGTTGAGCACGTTGCGCTGCAACCTCGACACCCGGTCCAGCAGCCGGCCCAGCAGGTCCGGCGGCAGCGCGCCCTGGCCCGCCGCGGTCGCCTTGATCAAGCGCACCAACGTGTCGGGCGTGGCGTCGGACCTGCGGATCACCGCCGACACCCCGGAGCTGACGATGTTCAGCAGCTCCGGGTCGGCGATGTCACCGGCCACCAGCACGATGTTCGGACTGCCCTGCACCTGCAGCCGGCGCAACAGCTGCTGCGCGGGTCCGTCCAGCTTCTCCAGCACCACCAAGGCGACCGGCGCCGGCTCGTCCGGCTCGACCAGCCGGATCTCCGGCCGCGACCGCAGAGCCGCGGTCACCCCGGCCCGCGTGATCGAGTCCGCCGCGTGCAGCACCACCGCGATCTGCTCACCGTTCATGCTCGGCTCCCCAGCCTCGAAGTCCCTCGACCATGGTCGCGACTCGACGTGTCCCGGCACTATGGGCGGGTTGTCCCGACCTGTCCCGGGTCGTCGCCCAAACCGGCTTCCTTGGCCCGGGACACCGCCTGCGCGCGGTCGGCGACGTGCAGCTTGCGCAGGATGTTCGACACGTGGTTGCGCACGGTCTTGGGGCTGAGCACCAGCACCCGAGCGATGGCCGCGTTGCCCCGCCCGTCGGCCATCAGCCGCAGGACCTCGCGCTCCCGCGTGGTCAGCTCCGGGAACGCCTCGGGCTTGGCCCGCCCGCCCGTGCCGAAGTAGGCCAGCAGCCGCACCGCGATCCCCGGGCTGAAGATCGCCTCGCCCTCCGCGACCGCCCGCACCGCGCGCACGATCTGCTGCGGCTTGGCGGCCTTGAGCAGGTAGCCCAACGCGCCCGCGCGCATCGCCGCGAACACCGACTCGTCGTCGTCGAACATGGTCAGCACCAGCACCCGCACGCTCGGGTCCCGCGCCACGATCCGCCGGGTGGCCTCGACCCCGCCCAGGTCGGGCATGTTCAGGTCCATCACCACGACGTCCGGCTTCAGCGTGCCCGCCAGCTCGACGGCCATCTCCCCGCCGGACGCCTCGCCGACCAGCTCCACATCTGACGCGGCGGTCAGGGCGGCGGCGAGCCCGTAGCGGAACAGCGGGTGGTCGTCCACGAGCAGCGCCCGCAGCATCTCCCGCTCACACCCCACCCGCGACCGGGAGGTCCGCCGCCACGCGCGTGCCCCCCGCCGCGGCGTGCTCCATCGCCCAGGTGCCGCCCACCTCGCGGGCGCGCTCCCGCATGGAGCTCAACCCGATCCCGTCACCCCCGCGCGGGCACGCGCCCACGCCGTCGTCCACGACCTCGACGTGCAACCCGCCCGCGCACCACAGCCGCACGACGCAGTGCCGCGCGCCCGCGTGCCGGACCACGTTGGTCAACGCCTCGCACACGATCCGGTAGGCCGCGACCTGCACCGCCACCGGCAACTCCGGCAGGGTGCCCGCGACCTGCACGTCCACCCGCACGGGGTGCCGGTCCGCCAGCGTGGCCACGTGCGCCCGCACCGCGCCCGCCAGCCCCAACCGGGCCAGCTCGGCGGGGTAGGCACCCGCCGCCAACCGCCGGATCTCCCCGACGGCGTGGTGCACCTCCTCCTCCAACCGGGCGAGCAGCGGTCCGGCCGACGCCGGGTCGTGCCCCAGGAGGTGCCGGGCGGCCCGCAACCCCAGCGCGACCGCCGCCAACGACGGCCCCAGCCCGTCGTGCAGGTCCCGCAACACCCGGCGCCTGACCTCGTCGGCCGCGTCGGTGGACACCGCGATCCGGGTCCCGGCGGGCTCGGCGGGCATCGCGCGTCGCCCGGCGGGTTCGGTGGGCAGCGTGATCGGGTGTCCGGCGGCGTCTGCGGACAGCGCGGGCGGGCGTCCGGCCTCGTCGGCCGCGTCGGTGGACACCGCGATCTCGCGACGCATGTCCCCTCCCCCGGTGCCGACCGCTCGGGCTCCGTCGCCTCGACCGTGAAGTCGTTCGGATGTCGGACGTCGTTTCAAGCAACCCGCCAGGTTCCCACGTTCGAGGGAACCGGTTGCTCCACTGGTGACGGAATGACGTATCACAGCGGCGGTTGTGTGCTCCATACGGATAGGAGGCACCACGGGAGGGTGGAAATGCGGCAGTCTGCGGGCGGCAGGGCGGTCCTACAGGTGCACCCGACGAGGCTGTGCAACCTCCGGTGCCGGCACTGCTACTCCAGCTCCGGCCCCGACGTCGCCGAGTCCGTGCCGATCGGCCTGCTGACCCGGGTGGTCGAGGACGCGGCGGCCCTCGGCTACGACGTCCTCAACGTGACCGGCGGCGAGCCGTTCCTGTACCCGGAGCTCCCAGCGTTGCTGAGGAGTGCTCGCGATGTGGGCATGCGCACGACGGTCACCACCAACGCCGTGGCCATGACCCAGCGGCGCATCGGCCTGGTGCGCGGCCTGGTCGACCTGGTGGCGGTGTCCCTGGACGGCGACGCACCGACCCACGACCGGATCAGGGACCAGCAGGGCTGCTTCAGCAAGGCCCTGGCCGGCATCCGCCGCCTCACCGAGGCCGGCATCCCGGTGGGCGTGGTCACCACCCTGACCCAGGGCAACGCGACCCAGTTGGGCGACGTCGCCGTGGCCGCGACCCAGTCCGGTGCCCTGCTGCTCCAGGTCCACCCCCTGGAACCGGAGGGTGTCGCCGGCCGCCTGATGGCCAACGAACGCCCGGACGCGGTCGAGCTCGCCTACGCCGCCGTCGAGCTGGGCCGCATCGCGGAGGAACACGGCCTGGCGGTGCAGCTCGACGCCGTCCCCAGGACCATGCTGACCCGCAAACCGGAGGCCTTCATGGCCGCCCCCATCGACCCGGACGCACCCCTGGGCACCTGGCTGACCCCGTTGGTGATCGAGGCGAACGGCGCGGCGGTCCCGGTCTCCTACGGCTTCGACCGCCGCTACTGGCTGGGCAACGTCCACGACCGCCGGCTGTCGGAAATGGCGGGTTCCTGGGACCCGCACCCGTTCCTGGACCTGTGCCGAACCACCTGGCAACGCCTGGCAGAGGGGCGAACCGGCCCGCTGATCGCCTGGTACGGCCACCTGGTCCGCGCCTCCCGCGCCCCCCGCTCGGCGACCGCGGGCAGCCGCTGACCCAGCCGTCGAAGGCGCGCCCGGCACGCGGGCGGCTCAGCGCCGGGCGAGCAGGTCCTTGGCCGTCCGCGTGTTGATGACCCGGTCCGCCGGCACGCCGTGCTCCTCCGCCCGCGCGCACCCGAACGACAGCCAGTCCAGCTGACCCGGCGCGTGGGCGTCGCTGTCGATCGAGAACGTGCACCCCAGCTCCACCGCCAGCGCCAGCAACCGCCCCGGCGGGTCGCGCCGTTCCGGACGCGAGTTGATCTCCACCGCCGTCCCGTGCTCCCGGCACGCCTCGAACACCGCCCGCGCGTCGAACGTCGACTCGGGCCGACCGCGCCCGACCACCAGCCTGCCGGTGCAGTGGCCCAGCACGTCCACGTTCGGGTTCGACACGGCGTTGACCATCCGCCGGGTCATCTCCGGCTCCGCCATGCGCAGCTTGGAGTGGACGCTGGCGACCACGATGTCCAGCTGTGCCAACAGGTCCGGGTCCTGGTCGAGCGAGCCGTCGTCGAGGATGTCGACCTCGATGCCCGTGAGGATCAGGAACGGGGCCAGCTCGGTGTTCAGCTCGGCCACGACCTCCAGCTGCCGGCGCAACCGGTCGGCGGACAGGCCGTTGGCGACGGTGAGCCTGGGGGAGTGGTCGGTCAGGACCATCCACTCGTGACCCAGGTCGCGGGCCGCTTCGGCCATCTCGCGGATGGGACTGCCCCCGTCGGACCAGTCGGAGTGGGTGTGGCAGTCGCCCTTGAGCTGCGCCCTCAGCTCCGCGCCGCCGGTCACCTCGGGCGCGCCGCGGATCTTGGAGAGGTAGGACGGCTCACGGCCCTCCACCGCGTCGACGATCACGCCGGCGGTGGCCTTGCCGATGCCGTTCAGCTCCGTCAACGTCCCCTGCTCGACGCGGCGCTCCAGGTCACCGGGCGGCAGGCCGGCGACCACCTCGGCCGCGCGGCGGAACGCCCGCACCCGGTACGTCGGCTCGCCCGCTCGTTCCAGTTGGAACGCCACCTGCCGCAGTGCCCACAACGGATCCACCCGTCCTGTGTACCCCGTCGGGGCGTTCGCTGCGCGTCGGCCACGGTGTCGTCACGGGGGCTTGCGGGCGGGTGGTCGGTCGGGACAGCATGTCCGCCATGCCCCCACGGTCGACGGCCGGTCCGGTCGGGTCCCGGCGTCGCCCGAGCAAGGGCGACCTCACGTCGCAAGCCATCCTGGACACCGCGGAACGCCTCCTCCAGCACCGGTCGTTGGAGGACATCGCAGTGGACGAACTGGCGTCCGGCGCGGGCATCTCGCGCTCCACCTTCTACTTCCACTTCTCCTCCCGCGAAGCCGTCCTGCACGCCCTGTCCGCGCGCGTGCTCGACGCCCTCTACGACGCCGCCTCCTCCTGGCTGCGCCGGGGCAGCGAACCCCCCGAGGCCGCGATCCGCCGCGCGCTGGGCAGCACGCTCGCGTTGTGGCGCAAGCACGGCCCGGTGCTGCGCGCGGCCGTCCGCGCCCGGGACACCGACGAGCCGATGCGCGAGTTCTGGACGGGCGTGGCCCGGCGCTTCATCGACGCCACCGCCGAGCAGATCACCCTGGAACGCGCCGCCGGCGTGGCCCCGGACGGCCCGGACGCCAAGTCCCTGGCCACCGTCCTGGTGTCGATGAACGAACAGGCCTTCGTCAACCGCTCGCTGTCCCGCCGCTCGGCCAAGCGGGACAACGACCTGGTGGACACGCTCGCGTTCGTCTGGCTGCGCTCGGTCTACGGGACGTCCTGAGCGCTACGGGACGTCCTGAGCGGCGGGGTACCGGGCGGTCACGTCCCCGTCGAACAACGCCCACAGGAAGTCGTTCATGCGCGCGGCGGTGGCAGCGCGCCGCCGCAGGACGTCGGCCACCACCGCGGGCACCCCGTCCGGGACCTCCCCGGCGGCGCACCGGTGCACGTACTCGTTGCGCGCCACAAGATCGTCCACCCCGCACACCGCGACCACCAGCCAGTTCACCAACCGCATCACCGCGTAGTCGGCGTCGTGGCCGGCGTGCCGGGCGACGAAGTCCCGTTCGTCGGCCGACAGGTCGAACCCCGGCGACGTGACCAGTCCGAAGTCCGTCAGCACGATGGTGTTGCCGTCCACGCGCATGTTGCCGAAGTGGCCGTCCATGTGCAGCAGCCCGCGCCGGCGCAGGAACTCCGCCGTGCCGACGAGCTGCCGTTCCACGCTCGCCGCCTTGCCCACCGGGTCCTCGGCCAGCCACTCCTCGACCGGCCGGGGCACGTACTCGCTGAACAGCACGAGACTGTGGCGCGCGGCGGCCAGCGCCTCCATCCGGGCGCGCACGGCCGCGTCACCGCCCAGCGCCGCCACGACCCGGTCCACGTCCGCGTGCTCGTCGGCGACGGGAGCGCGACCCGGCAGCACTCGCCAGTGGTGCAGCAAGGGGAACGACTCCGTCTCGCCGGCCAACACCGCCTCGGTCACCGCGAGGTTCGCCGCCAGTTCCCGCCAGGCGTTGAACGACGGGCCGCCGACGCCGTACTGGCAGAACACGGGCAGGCCGAACAGGTTCGCGGTGGAGTGCGGTCGCGCGAGTTCGCGGTCGGTCAGCGGGACGCGCTTGGCGAACACCGGCGCGCCGGCCACCTCGACGGTCACCGCGTCCCCGCCCACCCCGACGCTGCCGCCGCCGCCCGAAGCCAGCAGGTCGAGCAGTTCGTCGTCGCGCCACGACGACAGCAACGCGGACACTTCGCGGTGGCGGACGGCCCTCATCACACGATCATGCCGGCTGGGCGAACACCGAAGTCAGCCGCGCCAACGACTTCTCCATCCCGCGTGCCACCTGACGCCGCCCGAAAGCCTTGATCAGCAAGCCCTTCAGCGCCGACGCCGGCTCCTGGCACGACCGCAGCCGCACCAGCGTCCCCGCGCCATCCGGCTCCAACTCCACCCGGAACTCCGTGCCCGCCGCGAACCGGGGCGCGGGCCGCCCGTCGAGCCGTTCGGCCACGTGCCGCCACGCCACGACCTTGGGGCGGCGGTACTCGACGACCTCCACGTCGATCTCCGAGTGCCGCTCGCCCCACCTGCCGTACTGGGTGCGCCGTTCGCCGCAGCCCGCGCCGGAGGTCACCTCGACCCGGTCGGTGAAGGCGAGCCACTCCGCCGCGCGGTCGGCCCGGGACACGACGTGCCACACCCGTTCCGGCGACGCCTCGACCCGGCCACTGCGCACGACCTCGATCACCCGACCATCGTAGGCGCATCCGGCCCGCTCTACCGGAACCAGCCGCCGCCCGCGCGTCGGTACCCCAGCGCCCGGTACACGGCGTCCACAAGAGACTGTCCGCGACCGTTCAACCCCACTCCGCCACCTTGCCGGTTCATGGCGTACCCGAACGACATCCGCGCGGCCGGCGCGGCGAACCCGATGGACCCGCCCATGCCGGAGTGCCCGAACGCGTCCTCGGACAGCCCCATCGCGTCACCCTCCTCCACAGACGGCCGGTCGTTGGCCTTGAGGAAACCGAGCGCGAACCGGGTCGGTCCGAGCAGCATCCGGTCGTGGCCCGCGGACGCCACCGCCGACATCACGGCGATCTGCTCCTCGCCGATCAGGTCCACCCCGTTGTAGGAGCCGCCCAACGCCAGCGGCCGGTACAGCTGGGCCAGGCCGCGCGCGTTGCTCATGCCGCCGACCGAGCCGTACTGGGCGGCGTGCGCCGCGCGGCTGTTGGACGCCACCACGTAACCGCCGTTGTTCAGCAGCATCAACGCCTGCACCGAGTCGGGCCGGGTGGTCGCGGCGACGAAGAAGGGCGACGTGGTCGGGCCGGGCGCGGGCGGGATGGTCGGGGCGACCAGTGGCTCCAGGTCCTCGGGCAGGGTGAGCCAGAAGTCCAGGCCCAGCGGCCCGGACACCTCCTTCTCGAAGAACTCGGCGAGCGTGTGCCCGGTGACCCGGCGGACCACCTCGCCGACCAGGTACCCGAACGTCAGCGCGTGGTAGCCGTGCGCGGTCCCGGGCTCCCAGAACGGCTCCTGCCGGGCGAGGACGTCGGTCATCAGCGCCCAGTCGTACATGGCGTCGGCGGGCAGCGGCTCCCGCACGGCGGCGAGCCCGGCCTGGTGGCCGAGCAGGTGCCGGACGAGCGTGTGCTCCTTGCCGTTCTGCCCGAACTCCGGCCAGTACCGGACCACCGGGGCGTCCAAGTCCAGCTCACCGCGCGAAGCGAGGATGTGCGCGCACAACGCCGTAGCGCCCTTGGTGCACGACCACACGTGCGTGATGGTGTCCTCGGTCCACGGCCGCCCGCCCGCGTCACCGCCCCACAGGTCCACCACGCTCTGACCCTCGACCGTCACGTGCACGCTCGCCCCGACCTCGCCCCGCTCGGCGAAGTTGCGCTCGAACTCGGCCCGGACGTCCTCGAAACCGGGCGCGCAGAACCCCTGGATCGTCACTGATCCCTCCCGTGTCGCTAGGTGGCGACCATGCGACCACGGGTGAGCGGCGACACGTGAGTAGGGGTTCCGCGATAGGTAGGGTGGCAGGCCCAGCCCCGACGTCCCTCGGGAGGACGCCGCCGTGTCGCCGTTCTTCGGTCGCGAGCCGGAACTGGCGCTGGTGTCCGACGCCCTCGACCGCGCGCCCGCCGCCGGTCTGGTGGCCGTGGTGGTGTCCGGCGAGCCCGGGATCGGCAAGTCCAGCCTGCTCGGCGAGGTGCGCCGCCGGCTCGGGCCGGAGGTGCCCGCCGCCGAGTCCGACGACGTGGCCCGGCGCATCCCGTACGCGGCCGTCGCCACGGCCCTGCGGTCGGTGCCGCCCTCGCCGGAGACGACCGCCGCGCTGGACGCGCTCGGGGCCGCGCCGGACGCGTCCTGGTTCGGCCGGGCGTGCGACCTGGTGGCCCGTGTGCTGGAGGACCGGCCCGCGCTGGTCCTGGACGACCTCGAACAGGTGGACGACGACTCGCTGGCCATGCTCGGCGTGGTGCTGCGGCGGGTGTCGGCGGCACCGTTGGTGCTGGTCACGGCCGTGCGCCCGGTGCACGACAACCCCGCCGCCGACGAGCTGCTGGACCGGCTGGAGCGCTACGCCGAGGTGGTGCGGCTGGACCTCGCGCCGCTGTCGGGCGGCGAGGTCAAGCGGATCGTGGAGACCGTCCTGGGCACGCCCGTGCACGACGAGTTGGCGCGGGAGGTGCACCAGCGGGCCGATGGCAACCCGTTCTTCGCCGTGGAGATCGCCCGGTCGCTGCGCGAGCTCGACCTGGTCGCCGTGCACGGCGGGCAGGCGCGGCTGGCGGTGCGGCCGGACGCGATCCGGCTGACCCGGCGGGAGGCCGTGCTGCGCCGGGTCGCGCCGCTGGACCGGGACACCCGGGCGGTGGCGCGGGCGGTGTCGATCTTCCGGCGGGTGCGGTTGGACCAGATCGGGCTGCTGGCGCGGGTGTCGTCGCTGCCGGAGGCGATCGTGGTGGCCGCGTTCGACGAGCTGCTGCGCCTGCACGTGGTGCGCAACGACGAGCGCGGCTACCGGTTCGCGCACGCCCTGGTCGGCGAGGCGCTCTACCAGGAGATCGGCCCGGCGCAGCGCCGCCACCTGCACAGCCTGATCAGCGCCCGCCTGCTCGACGACCGCGACCGGGGTCTGCCGGTGGACCTGCTGGAACTGGCGTGGCACCTGGCCGAGTCCGCCGCGCCCGGCGACCTGCGCGCGGTGCGGGTCATGGCCGAGGCCGCCACGTCCGCCCGCACGTCCGCGCCCGAGACCGCCGCCGCGCTGTGCGTGCGGGCGTTGGAACTGCTGCCGGTGGCCGCGCCGGAGCGGGCGGAGCTGCTGGCGTTGCAGTGCCGGGCGCTGGCGCACGCGTCCCGCCCGGCCGCCGCGATCCCGCCGGGCCTGGCGGCGCTGGCCGACCTGCCGCCCGGCCCGGACCGCAGCCGGGCGGCCGTCGTGGTGCTGAGCAGCCTGTTCCTGGTGGGCCGCATGGCGGAGGCGCTGCGCCTGGCCGACGCCGAGCTGGCGGCCGGCGACCGGACCCCGGCCCTGCACGCGACCCGCGCAGTGCTGCTGGCGTTCACCGACCGCTACCAGGAGGCCCTGGCGGTGGCCACCCGCATCGAGGCGATGGAGTTCACCTCCTCCGCCGAGGCGGTCGTCGTCTTCGACCGCCTGGTCGTGCTCACGTCGATGTTGTTCCGCCACGACAAGACCGTCGACTACGCCAACCGGGCCCTCGCCGCGGCCCAGGGACAGCCCGCGTTGGAACTGCAAGCGCTTGCGGTGGCCGCGTCCACGGGCGCCCTGGCCGGCCTGGTCCACGACGCCACCTGGCGGCTGCGCCGGGCCGAGCAGCTGGCCGGCTTCGCGTTCCGGGGCGAACTGGAGCTGACCCGCGTCGCCCTGGACTGGCTGGGCGGCCGGTGGGACGCCTCCCTGGACCGGCTCGGCCGGGCGACCGCCGAGCTCGAGTCCCGGCAGGAACTCATGATGCTGCAAGGGTTGCGGGCCATCGAGCTGGAGATCCGGACCTGGCGCGGCGAACTGGACGTGGCCGCCCGCCTGGCCGCGCTGGACCCGCCGACCAGCCCGAACATGTCCCGCCTGCACGCCTTCGCGATGTCGGCCTACCTGTCCGCCCGCGGTGACGTCGAGGGCGCGCGGACCACTCTGGTCGAAGCCGTGGACGCCACCGGCAGCACCGCGTACAGCTGCGTCCTGCTGGGCAGGTTGGTCGAGCTGGACCTGGAGCACGGCCGCCTGGAAGAGGCGCAGCAGACCGTGAAGCGCCTCCACGTGCTCGCCGCCGACCGGGTGGCCCCGTGGACCAGGACCGCCGTGCGCCGAGTCGAAGGCTTGGTAGCCCGCGACCCGGACCTCCTGCGCTCAGCCGTCCTGGAAGCCGAAACCGGTGGCCTGGTCTTCGAAAAGGCCCGCGGCCAGCTCGCGCTGGGCCAGATCGACCCCACCGCGACCGCCGAACTCCTCGAGGCCTACACCACCTTCCAACGCCTGGGCGCCCACGGCCTGCGCCGCCAGGCCGGCACCCGCCTGCGCGAACTGGGCGCGAAGGTTCCACGCGCCCGCACCAAAACCCGCGGCCTGCTCACCGAAGCCGAGGAGAACGTGGCCCGCCTGGTCCAGCAGGGGATGCGCAACCGCGACATCGCCGCCGCCCTCCACTACAGCCCCAGAACGGTCGAGGTCTACCTGTCCCGCGTCTACGCCAAGCTCCACGTGTCGTCACGCCTGGAGCTGGCCCGGGTCCTCGACGGCCGCACGTAGCCGCGCGGCCAGGGTCCGGACGTGCTCGACCAACTCCGGCGGCTCGTGCACGTGGAACGGGAAGCCCATGGTGGTCACGTAGATCGCCAACTCGTCCAACGAGTTCGAGCCCGCCCGCAGGGTGCACGAGTGCTCGTCGACCGGCTCCAGCGCCCCGGTCGTCGGCGAGATCCTTTCCGCCGCCGTCTCCACGCTGACGTGCAAGGTGAACCGGGCCTGGTACCGGTAGGCCGACGTCGAGATCGCACGCGAGGTGAACCCGCTGATGTCCGGGAGCTCACGCGGGGTGAACCGCGGTCCGGTGGGAGTGCGCGGCGTCAGCCGGTCCACCCGGTAGGTCCGCCAGTCCGCGCGTTCCACATCCCACCCGACCAGGTACCAGCGACGCCCGGTGTGCACCAACCGGTGCGGCTCGGCCGTCCGAACGCTGACCGTCCCGTCGTGGGTGCGGTAGTCGAAGCGCAGGCGCAGCGAATCGCGGATGGACGCGGCGATCGCCGTCAACGTGCCCGGATCGGCCGTCGGCCCGGCATTGGCCAACGCCACGGTCGCCGCTTGCAACGCGTTGACCCGATGCCGCAGCCGCGATGGCAACACGGCCTCCACCTTGGCCAACGCCCGCACGGACGTCTCCTCGATCCCCGTGATCGACCCACCGGCGGCGGTGCGCAACCCCATCGCAACCGCCACAGCCTCGTCGTCATCCAGCAACAAGGGCGGCAAACTCGCCCCCGCCCCCAACCGGTACCCAGCGACCCCGGCGTCGGCGAGCACGGGATAACCGAGGTTCCGCAACCGGTCGACATCCCGACGCACAGTCCGAGGCGCGACCCCAAGCCGCTCGGCAAGCTCCGCCCCAGACCAGTCCCGCCGTGCCTGCAACAACGACAACAGCCGCAACAGGCGGGCCGACGTCTCCAACACCCCTCGAGCTTAGGCAACCTCCGCGCCCGCAGCGCGCCTCTGGCTTTTCGGCGCGCGCAGCGCGCTGTTGTGCAGTGGCCTCAACCACAGGTGGAGGGCCTCGGTTCCCCCGCCGTATGGCCTGCCCGAAGGGCTACCACATTTTGGGTCGGGTGCAGCCGAAAGTTTTTGCGAGGAACGAGCAAAAAGTTTTAGCGGCACCCGGCCCAAAATGTGGTTGGCTCCGCCAGGTCATACGGCGGGGGAACCGACGCCCTTCACCCCCCGCTGGCGGCCTGCCGCGCGGCGAGCGCCGCTTTTCATCTTGAGAGCGCGCAGCGCGTTCGGCTTGAGAGCGAAGCGTTCCGGTTCAAAGATTAAAAGCGCCTCGCCGGCGGGCAGGCCACCAAAGATGACTCAACTGCAACGGCGGGGGCTTCTTGCTTTTGTCATCTCCGTATGGCCTGGCGGAGCCTACCACATTTTCCAGGGGTTGCCGCTAAAACTTTTGCTCGTTCCTCGCAAAACTTTCGGCTGCAACCCCTGGAAAATGCGGTAGCCCTTCGGGCAGGCCATACGGAGATGACAAAAGCAAGAAGCCCAAGTTGGGTTGTGTCCTCACCGGTGGACTGCCGCTCGCCGGCTGCGCCGGGGACTGCCGCTCGCCGACTCGCCGGGGACTGCCGCTCGCGGGTGGACGTCGTTTGAGCTTAGGACCGAACCTGACCTAACCGGCTTCTAGCGTTGTTCCCATGCAGCCCTTCACGATCGACATCCCGCAAGCCGACCTCGACGACCTGCGGGACCGCATCGCTCGCGCCCGCTGGACCACGGACCTGCCCGGCGTCGGCTGGAGTCGGGGTGTCCCGGCGAGTTACCTCAAGAGCCTCGCCGAGTACTGGCGCGACCACTACGACTGGCGCGTCCACGAGCGCGAGTTGAACAAGTACCCGCAGTTCACCACCGAGATCGACGGCCAGACCATCCACTTCCTGCACGTCCGCTCGCCGGAGCCGGACGCCCTCCCGCTGCTCCTCACGCACGGCTGGCCCGGCTCGATCGTGGAGTTCCTGGACGTCATCGGCCCGCTCACCGACCCGGCGGCGCACGGCGGCGACCGCGCCGACGCCTTCCACCTGGTCATCCCGTCGATCCCGGGCAGCGGGTTCTCCGGCCCGACCACCGAGCCCGGTTGGGACACCAACCGCGTGACCAGGGCGTTCGCCGCACTGATGGACCGCCTCGGCTACGACCGCTATGGCGCTCAAGGCGGCGACACGGGAGCGGTCATCTCGCCGGGACTCGGTCGCCTCAACCCGGACAAGGTCGTCGGCGTGCACGTGAACGGCCCCACCGCGTTCGGGCCCGTCGACCCGGCCGTCGAGCTGACCGACGCCGAGCGGGCCCGGTTGGAGCGGCTGGAGTACATGCGGACCGAGCAGTCCGGGTACGCGATGATCCAGATCACCCGTCCGCAGACCCTGGCGCACGCCCTGCACGACTCGCCGGTGGGGCAGCTCGCGTGGATCGTGGAGAAGTTCAAGGAGTGGACCGACCCGGCCGCCGACCTGCCCGAGGACGCCGTGGACCGGGACCGGCTGCTCACCGACGTGACCCTGTACTGGCTCACCGGCACCGCCGGGTCCTCCGCCAACAGCTACTACGAGACCGCCCACGCCGGTGCCTGGTCGGCGGGGGAGAAGTCGGTGGTACCGACCGGGGTCGCGGTGTTCCCGCTGGACACCTCCATCCGCCACGCCCTCGACCGCGAGCACAGCGTCGTGCACTGGTCGGAGTTCGACCGGGGTGGTCACTTCGCCGCCATGGAAGCCCCTGACCTGCTGGTCCAGGACGTGCGGGCGTTCTTCCGGGGTCTGCGCCCTTAGTTGTCGTGGACTCCCCACTAACCGGCCGGTAACCCGGCTGTGTTGTCTGGTTCACATGCAGGTCGTCACGGCGGACGGGCGTCGGGCGCTGTCGTTCGACGGCGTCCGGTTCCCCGTGCCCGCCGGCATCTCCGACGAAGCCGCCCTGGTCCTCGGCGCGCACGGGGTCACGGCGTGGCACCTGCTGCGGACCTGCGCGCACCTCGAACCGGGGGAGACGGTCGTCGTCCACGACGCCGCCGGTCCGGTCGGGGTGCTGGCCGTGCAACTCGCGGTGAGCTTCGGGGCCGGGCGGGTGGTCGCCACGGCGCGCACCCAGGCGCAGCGGCGGGTGGCGTTGCGGCTCGGGGCGGACGTGGCTGTCACGGCCGACCCGGACGGGCTGACCGAACGGCTGGTCGAGCACGGGCCCGTGGACGTCGTGCTCGACGCGCAGGGCGGCGAGGTGTTCGAGCGGTCGCTGGCGGCGCTGGCGCCGTTCGGGCGGATCGTCTGCTACGGCGAGCCGCCGGCGGTGGACCCGGTGCGGCTGCTGGGCGGGTCGCGGGCGGTGGTCGGGTTCCGGCTCGACGACTGCGCGGACCGGCCGGGCATGGTCGCCTCGGCGTTGAGCGAGCTGATGGGACTGACCGCGGCCGGGCGGCTGCGGCCGTGCGAGTCGAGCCGGTAGAGGAGCACCATGCGCACCGCGTACACGACCTGCCCGCTGTGCGAGGCCACGTGCGGGCTGGAGCTGACCATCGAAGGCGACCGGATCACCCGCGTGCGCGGCGACCGGGAGGACACGTTCAGCCGCGGGTTCCTGTGCCCCAAGGGCGCGTCGCTGGGCGCGCTCGACGCGGACCCGGACCGGCTGCGCACGCCGCTGGTCAAGCGGGACGGCGAGTTCGTGCCGGTGTCGTGGGACGAAGCCTTCGCGCTGGTGCACGAGCGGTTCACCGCGATCGTGGCCGAGCACGGGCGGGACGCCGTCGCGGCCTACCTGGGCAACCCGAACGTGCACTCGCTCGCCGGCGGCCTCTACGCGGGCGCGCTGCGCAAGGCGTTGGGGTCCCGCAACATCTTCACCGCGTCCACGGTCGACCAGATGCCCAAGCACGTGTCGTCCGGCTACCTCTACGGCGGCATCTTCTCCATCCCCGTGCCCGACATCGACCGCACGGACTTCCTGCTCCTGCTCGGCGCGGACCCGTTGTCCTCCAACGGCAGCCTGTGGACCGTCCCGGACGTGCCGACCCGGCTGAAGGAGCTGCGGGCACGCGGCGGGACGCTCGTCGTGGTCGACCCGCGTCGCAGCCGCACCGCCGCCACCGCCGACCAGCACCTGGCGATCCGGCCCGGCACGGACGTGTTCCTGCTGCTGGCGCTGGCGCACGAGCTGTTCGCGGCCGACCTGGTGGACCTCGGGCCGCTGGCACCGCACGTCGTCGGCGTGGACGAGGTGCGGGCACTGGTCGAGCCGTTCTCGCCCGAGGCGGTGTCGGCGCGGTGCGGCATCCCGGCGGATCGGATCCGCGACCTGGCCCACCGGTTCGCCTCGGCGCGGCGGGCCGTCGTGTACGGGCGGATCGGGACGACGACCGTCGAGTTCGGCACGGTCGCGAGCTGGCTGGTGGACGTCCTCAACGTCCTCACCGGCAACCTCGACCAGCCCGGCGGCGCGATGTTCCCGCTGCCCGCCCACACCCGCCGGGGTTCGGGGCGCGGCAAGGGGTTCACCACCGGCCGGTGGCACAGCCGCGTGCGCGGCCTGCCCGAGGTGGCGGGGGAGTTCCCGGTCGTGACGCTGGCCGACGAGATCGAGACGCCGGGTCCCGGCCAGGTGCGGGCACTGGTGACGGTGGCGGGCAACCCGGCGCTGTCCGTGCCCAACTCGGCCCGGCTGGACGCCGCTCTGTCCACTCTGGACTTCATGGTGTCCGTGGACCCGTACCTCAACGAGACCACCCGGCACGCCGACGTCATCCTGCCTCCGCCGCCACCGAGCCGCCGCGCCCACTACGACCTGGCCTTCCTGTCCTTCA
Source organism: Saccharothrix variisporea (assembly GCF_003634995.1). Classification (GTDB taxonomy): domain Bacteria; phylum Actinomycetota; class Actinomycetes; order Mycobacteriales; family Pseudonocardiaceae; genus Actinosynnema; species Actinosynnema variisporeum. The sequence goes on from NZ_RBXR01000001.1 coordinate 7,476,226, forward strand.
CCGTCCGGAACGTGGTCAAGTACTCGCGGCCCGCGGTGCCGCTCGCGCCCGGTGAACTCGACGAGTCGGAAATCTTCCTGCGGTTGACGGCGATCTTCGCCGGCCTGGGTCCGGACGCCGACCTGGACGCCCTGGTGGGTCTGTCCGGGCCGTCCGACCTGACCCGGGACGAGCGGCTGTTGGACGCCAAGCTCCGGTCCGGCCCCTACGGCTTGTCCGTCCAGGACCTGCTGGAACACCCGCACGGCATGGACCTGGGTGCCCTGCAGAGCCGCATCCCGGAGATCCTGCGCACGCCGTCCGGCCGGATCGAGCTGTGCCCCGACCCCATCGCGGCCGACCTGCCCCGGGTCCGAGAAGCGCTTTCGGCCTCTTCCGACGACTTGGTGCTGGTCGGCCGGAGGCACTTGCGCACCAACAACTCCTGGATGCACAACGTGCCCGCGCTGGTGAAGGGCAAGCTGTGCACGCTCCTGGTCAACCCCGCCGACGCCACCCGGCTGGGGCTGGCAGACGGCGGCGCGGCGGAGGTGTCTTCACGGGTCGGCAAGGTGTCGGTGACCGTGGAAGTGACCGCCGACATGGCACCCGGGGTCGTGTCGATGCCACACGGCTGGGGTCATGACCGGCCTGGTGTCAGGCTTTCGGTGGCACGCGAGCACGCCGGCGTCAACGTCAACCTGCTCACCGATGACCTTGCGCTTGATCCGCTGTCCGGAACGGCCGTGTTGAACGGCACCCACGTCCAGGTCCACCCAGTCCACTGAAGGAGGCTTCATGTCCGTGACCACGGCCGCTTCCGCGCGTGTCGTCGCCGACCTGCCGTTCCTCGCCGCCCAGTTGCACGACGACCGCACCGCGTGGCGCAGCAAGGTCGGCGACCGGTGGGTGGACCGGTCCTTCACCGAGGTGGCGGAGTGGGTGATGGACCTCGCCTCCGGGCTCGTGCAGCGCGGTATCGCGCCCGGCGACCGGGTGGCGGTGCTGGCGAACACGCGGCCCGAGTGGTCGGCCGTGGAGTTGGCCGTGCTCGCGGCGGGCGGGGTCGTGGTGCCGATCTACCCGTCCAGCGCGGCCGAGGAGTGCGCGTGGATCATCTCCGACTCCGGTGCGGTCCTGCTGATCGCCGAGAACGCCGAGCAGCGGGCCAAGGTCGAGTCGATCCGGTCGGACGTCCCGGACCTGCGCGAGATCATCGGGATGGACGGCGGTCTGGACGAGCTGGCCTCCGAGGGCCGGACGTCCCCGCAGCCGGCCGAGCTGGACGCCCGCCGGGCCGCGATCGACCCGGACTCGCCGTCGGTGATCATCTACACCTCCGGCACGACCGGGCCGCCCAAGGGGTGCGTGCTGACGCACACCAACTGGCTCACCATGTGCCGGCTCACCGAAGAGCTGTCGTACGTGGTGCCCGACGACGTGGTGTACCTGTTCCTGCCGCTGGCGCACGTGTTCGCGCAGATCGTGCACCTGTCCGCGATGTATGTCGGCGCCACGCTGGCGTTCCACGGCGGCGACCCGGCGCGGATCGTGCCCGAGCTGGCCGAGGTCAACCCGACGTTCCTGCCCTCGGTGCCCCGGATCTTCGAGAAGGTCTACACGGCCGCGACCGCGGGCGTCCCGGAGGACAAGCTCAAGCAGGCCGTCCACATCGGACTGTCGGTGCGCCGGCTGCGCGCCGCCGGACAGCCGGTCCCGCCGGAGCTGGAAGCCGGGTTCGCGCAGGTGGAGCCGGTCTTCGCGCGGGTGCGGGCGATCTTCGGCGGACGGCTGCGGCAGGCGCTGTCCGGTGCCGCGCCCATCTCGGTGGAGGTGCTGGAGTTCTTCAGCGCGGCGGGCGTGCCGGTGCTGGAGGGCTACGGCATGAGCGAGTCCACCGGCGTCGGCACGGTCAACACGCTGCACCGGCACCGGCTGGGCTCGGTGGGCGCGTTCGGCGTCGCCGGGCTGGACCTGCGCATCGCCGAGGACGGCGAGATCCTCATGCGCGGGCCGCACGTGTTCGCGGGCTACTGGAACAACCCGGAGGCCACCGCCGCCGTGCTGACCGACGGCTGGCTGCACACCGGTGACCTGGGCGAGGTCGACGAGGACGGTTTCGTGAAGATCACCGGCCGCAAGAAGGACATCATCATCACCGCCGGCGGCAAGAACATCGCGCCCGCCAACGTGGAGAACCAGCTGCGCCAGTCCCGCTGGGTGTCGCACGCGGTGGTCTACGGCGACCGCCGGCCGTACCTGGTCGCGCTGATCACCCTCGACCAGGACGAGATCGTGCCGTGGGCGGCGGAACGCGGCCTGCCCACCGACATCCCGTCGCTGGCGGCGGCACCCGAGGTGCGCGAGCTGATCCAGGGCGTGGTGGACGAGGCCAACTCCCACTTCGCGCGCGTCTCGCAGGTCAAGCGGTTCGCCATCCTGGACCGCGACCTGACCCAGGACACCGGCGAGCTGACGCCGACCCTGAAGGTCAAGCGCAACGTCGTGCACACCACCCACGCCCAGCGCTACGACGAGCTCTACGGCTGACCCCTACAGCCGCGCCACCCACGCGCAGCGCTACGACGAACCCCGCGGCCGACCCCTACAACCGCGCCACCCACGCCGTCGCCCGGACCTCCTTCTCCGCGACCTCCACGCGCGAGAAGGCGGCCGGGTCGACGCGGCGGTACCCGTGCCGCACGACGCCCTGGTAGATGACGTCGGACACGACGAGCACGGCGTGACCGGCGAGGTGGGCGCGCACCGGTCCGGCGTCGACCAGGCGGCACGCGGTGTTGAGGTCGCTGCCGACCCAGCCGTGCGGGTCGCGGTGCACCTCGCCCGCGTGCAGGCTGATCCGCACCCGCAGGTGCGGCACGGCGGTCTCGTTGTGCTGCCTCAGGAACGCGGCCAGCCTGGGCACCACCGGGTCCAGCAGGTCCACTTTGGACACCCACGCGGGCACCAGGACAGCCATGCCGTCGCCGCGACCCTCCACCGCGAGGTCGCCCCAGCGGATGCCCGCGGTGCGGAAACCCGTGCGCACGGCCGTGGTCAGCACGTCCCGGGCCGCGATCTGGTGCGGGTCGGGCAGCCGGCCGAAGCCCGCGATGTCCACGACCAGGATCGACCGGTGCTCCGGGCCGCGGGTCGGGCGGACCGGCCGGAACAGGCGCAGCGCGCGCGGCAGCTCGACGGTCACGGGTCACCCCTGCCCAGTCGGTCACCCCGCAGGGCTCGGCGCAGCGTCCAAGACCGGCTGAGCAGGCGGAGCGCGTGCGGCAGGCGGTGCGACCGGGGCAGGTCGGCCAGTTCGGCGCGGAACTCCTCGTGGTAGCGGGCCCGGTGGTCGTGGGGGAGGACGGCCACCGCGACCGAGAGCAGGCGGTGGTCCTGCTGCGGCTCCAGTTCCAGGCGGATGATCCGTGCGGCGGCGGCCATGGGCTTGAAGCTCGCGGTCGCGAGGACGTTGCGCTCCACGGCGAACTCCAGCCACCGCACCCGTTCGTAGACCTCGCCCAGCCGCGGGTCGCCGTCGCGCTCCAACGCCCGCCGCAACTCCAGGGCGAGGTCGTGGGCGAGCTTGCGGTCCAGGATGCGCCCCAGGTCGCCGCCGAGGACCGCCTCGAGGTCGTGGGCCAGCCGGCGGATGCGGGCGTGCCGGTCGCGCCTGGTCACGTCCCACCCGCCGGGTGTGCGCGCAGCAGGCCCAGCCGCGCGGCGCTGGTGCGGGCGCGGGCCACGGCCGCGCGGGCGACCGCGACGCTGTCCGGGTCGACGCGGTAGTACCGGCGGCGGGGTCGGCCGCGTTCGCGCGGGTCGGCGTCCTCCCAGCGGCTGACCACCCAGCCGCACTGCTCCAGCCGCGCCAGGATCGGGTGCACGGTCCCGCTGGGCAGACCCGCGGTCTGGCAGATCTCCAGCCCGTAGTGCTCCCGGTCGGGGTCGTGCAGCAGCACGCCCAGCACGAGCTGGGTCGGCAAGGTCATCTTCGGTCCACGCCTCGACGCCACCATGGTCTAACTCTACCTAGGGTCGGCGTTCCTTTCTCCGCACTCGTGCGGGTTCAGGACGGGTCGGCGACCGGGTTACGACTGTCCCGGGCGAGGAACTCGAAGTCGCAGCCCTGGTCGGCCTGGGTGACGTGCTCCTGGTAGAGCGCGCCCCAACCGCGCTCGAACACCGGCTCCGGCGGCACCCACTCCGCGCGCCGCCGGGCCAGTTCCTCGTCCGGCACCTCCAGCCGCAGCACGCGGGCGGGCACGTCCAGCGTCACCAGGTCGCCGTCCCGCACCAGCGCCAGCGGGCCGCCGACGTGGGCCTCCGGCGCGACGTGCAGCACGCACGCGCCGTACGACGTGCCGCTCATCCGGGCGTCGGAGATGCGGACCATGTCCCGGACGCCCTGTTCCAGCAGCTTCTTCGGGATCGGCAGCATGCCGTACTCCGGCATCCCCGGTCCGCCCTTGGGGCCCGCGCCAGCGAGCACGATGACCGAGTCGGGGGTGGCGTCGACGGTGTCGATCCGCTCGACGAGGTCCTGGTAGCCGTGGAAGACCAGGGCGGGACCGGTGTGGCGCAACAGTTCCGGCGCGGCGGCGATGTGCTTGATCACCGCGCCGTCCGGGGCGAGGTTGCCGCGCAGCACGGCCAGGCCGCCCTCGGCGGCGACGGGTCGGTCCGGCGGCCGGATCACCTCGTCGTCGTGCACCTCGCCCAGGGCGTCGCCGAACCTCCCCGCCACCGTCTCGCGGTCCAGGTGCAGGCGGTCGGCGAGGCGTGCTACCAGGGCGCGGAGTCCGCCGGCGTAGTAGAAGTCCTCCATCAGGAAACGCCCACCCGGCTGGATGTCGGCCAGCACCGGGGTGTCGCGGGCGAGCCGGTCGAAGTCGTCCAGGGTGAGCGGGACGCCGGCGCGTCGGGCCATCGCGATCAGGTGGATCACGGCGTTCGTGGAGCCGCCGAGGGCCAGCACGACCGTCACCGCGTCCGAGAAGGCTTCGGTAGTGGCTATCCGTGGTGCGGAAAGCGCTTCCCAGGCGAGTGACACGGCCCGCGCGCCGGACGCCGCCGCCATCCGGTGGTGCGCCGAGTCGACCGCCGGGACCGACGACGAGCCCGGGAGTGCAAGGCCCAGCACCTCGACCGCGGCGGTCATGGTGGACGCGGTGCCCATCGTCATGCACGTCCCCGGCGACCTGGCCAGGCCGTTCTCCAACTCGGCCCACTCCGATCCGCCGAGGACGCCGGCGCGCTTGTCGTCCCAGTACCGCCACATGTCCGTGCCGCTGCCCAGGGTCCGACCGCGCCAGTGGCCGCGCAGCATGGGTCCGGCGGGCACGAAGATCGCCGGGACGGCCGCCGAGAGCGCTCCCATGACCAGGGCCGGCGTGGTCTTGTCGCAGCCGCCCATCAGCACGACGCCGTCGACGGGGTAGGAGCGGACGATCTCCTCGACCTCCATCGCCAGCATGTTCCGGTAGAGCATCGGCGTCGGTTTCTGGAAGGTCTCCGAGAGGGTGGACACCGGGAACTCCACCGGGTACCCGCCCGCCTGCCAGACACCGCGCGCGACTTCCTGCGCCCGTTCCCGCAGGTGCAGGTGGCACGGGTTGATGCCGCTCCACGTGTTGAGGATGCCGATCACCGGCTTGCCCAGGTGCTCCTCCGCGCCGATGCCGAGCTGCCGCGTCCGCGCCCGGTGGCTGAACGCCCGCAGCCCGTCCCCGCCGAACCACCTGTGACTGCGCAACTCCTCCGGCTTGAGCCGCTCCCCCTCCGGCCGGTCTCCTTGCGGGTTCAGGCCCACGAGGCCAGCACCTCCCGCACCGCGTCCCGGTCCACCTCTCCCAACACGTGCCCGGGAGGCCGAACGTCCCGCCGACAGACCCCTTGCTGCGCCAACGCCTCCTTCACCACGGCAACGTTGTTGGCACCCCCGTCGACGGCCCGCAGTTCTTCGAACCTCCTGACGGCACCCCAGACTTCCCCGGCGTCCTCACCCGCCGCCAACAGCTCGAACATCCGCAACGACAACTCGGGCGCCACGTTCGCCAGCCCGGACGTGAACCCCTTTGCCCCGTAGGCGAAGTACCCCGGCGCGGACAGCTCGGCCAACCCCGCGACCCACACCAGCCGGTCGACCCCGGCGTCGCGTGCGGTGCAGGCGAACCGGACCGGGTCGGCCACCGCGTACTTCACGGCGACCACGTTGTCGCAGGCCCCCGCCAGTGCGCCGATCTGCGCGCCCCCGATGCGCGGGTCCCGCACGTACGGCACGACCGCCAGCGACGGGACCGCGTCCGCGATGGCCCGGTGGTACTCGATCCAGCCGTCCAGGGACAGGTAGGGGTGCGCCGGCTGGTGCACCATCACCCCGTCGAGCTTTCGCGCCGCGGCGTACTTCGCCAACTCCACCGCCGACGCGAGGTCGTGCCCCACGCCGCACAGGGTCAGCGCTCCCGCGCCCGCCACCACGTCGACCGCGGTTCGACACTCCTCTGTGGACAGTGTGTAGAACTCGCTGGTGTTCCCGTTGACCGTGATCGCGTGCACCCCGTCGAGCCGCCGCACCACCCGCTCGTAGGCGGGGACGTCGACCGACCCGTCCTCGTCGAACGGCGTCACGGTGATCGCGACGACGCCCGCCAACGCTTCAGCGACCACCACACCGCTCCTCGAACGCCCGCGCGAACCGCTCGATGTGCTCCCTCAACAGATCGGCCGCGATCAGCCCGTGCCCGCGCTCGGCGGCATCCAGGATCATCCGGTGCTCTTGCGCCTCGGACGCCCACGTGTCCGACTGCCCCCAGCCGACCGTGGAGATCAGGGCGGTCCGGTCGCTCAACCCGTCCAGCACTTCCACCAACAGCGGGTTGCGGCACCCGACGTAGAGCGCCCGGTGGAACGCCCGGTTGGCCAGGCTCCGCGCCCCCGGACTCCCCGCCTTCTCGGCTTCCTCCAACGCCTCCCGCGCGCTCTCCCACCCTTCTCCCGCTTGACCGTCGACCGACCGCCGAAGCGCCTCGGGCTCCAACAACACCCGCACGTCGTAGACCGAGCGCACCAACTCCACGTCCACTTCGCGGACCGACACGCCCTTGTAGTCGCTGATCGTCACCAGCCCCGACCCGCCGAGCAGCTTCAACGCCTCGCGAACCGGCGTCTTGGACACCCCGAACCCCGCCGCCAACTCCGCCTCCACCAGCGGACGCCCCGGCGGCAGGTCCCCGTTGACGATCCCGGCCCGAATGGCGTTCAAGACGAACTCAGTTCGCGACCGCGGCGGCCCAGCGTCATACATCATATCTCAGATACTACGGCACTCACGCCCCTCAGCCCCTTTCTTCCGTTGAACCAAACCCCACGCGCCTCCGTGTGTCGGGCAGTCCACCCGCCGGGACACCCCCATGGAGACAGCCATGAGCCCCCACCGTTCCCACCCCACTCACCGCAACCCATCCCCGCTCGGCTTCCAGAGCCCGAACCGAACAGGCCTCAAATGCACGATCCGATCCTCGAACGCACGCTGCGCCGGGTCCGCGCCGAGTCGGCGAGGGCGCACCGACGTCGTGGTGGCGTAGCGGCGGCCGTGAGCGCGACCGTGTTGGCCGGTGTGCTGGTCTGCGGGGTGCAGTGGGGGCATCGAAGCGTGCCGGGGGAGCAGTTGGTGACCGCGGCGTCGGGCGAGATCCACATGACCGCGACCGTCAGTCCCGCCGACGGCTGGGTCCGCCTGCACGCGACGGTGGCCGGCTTGCGCCCGGACGAGCGGTGCCAGCTCGTCGTCACCGACTCACGGGGCCGACGCTTCGTAGCCGGCGGCTGGGTCGCGACGCGCGGCGACGACACCACCCTGTCCGGCGCGGCCCTGGTGGCCTCCTCGGACATCGCGGCCATCAGCGTCATCACCCCGGACGGCCAAGTCCTGATCTCCGCCACCCCGTGATCCCGAAAACCCCCGCATAGGCCGTCCACACCTCACAGGTGGCAAGCTGACCCCCGTGAGGCGGTTGCTCCCACCCTTGGTCGCCGCGGTGACCCTCTTAGCCGGGTGCGGCACCAACGACCGTTATGCGGCCATCAACGACATCCCGCCGCCCACCACCGAGCCGACCGCCACCGAGGACGCGTCGACCGGCACCTACACCCTCGACTGCGGCCGGAACGAGGAGCGTCACCTCAATGCCGACAACGTGGTCGTAGCCCCCGGACAACCGAACGGCGCCCACCACACCCACGAGTACGTCGGGAACCTGACCACCGACCACACCAGCACCGACACCACCCTGCTGGCCGGCGGCACCACCTGCGCCGAGGGCGACCTGTCCACGTACTACTGGCCCGTCCTACGCCTGACCGACCGCCCAGGTACCGACGCCCACTCCCCGGGCGGCGGCCAACACGGCAACACCGGCGAGGTCCTACCGCCGGCCGAAGTCCAGATCCGCTACACCGGCAGCCCCGTGAGCAAGGTAGTAGCGCCTCCGAGGTTCACCCGCTTGGTAACCGGCGACGCGTCGGCAGTCACATCCGGCGGGGGAACCGCGCAATGGAGCTGCGAAGGCATCCCAGGCCACACCGACCGCTACCCGCTGTGCGAGGGCCGACGAGTGGTGCGCACGTTCGACTTCCCCAGCTGCTGGGACGGCCGCAACACAGACAGCACAACCCACAAATCCCACACCACAGCCCCAGCCCGGAACGGCGTGTGCCCAGCAGGCTTCTTCCCCATCCCGCACCTGCAGCTACGCGTGACCTACACCGTCCCAGCAGGCCGCCCGTACGCGATCGACTCCTTCCCGAACCAATCCCGAGACCCCAGAACCGACCACGCCATGCACATAAACCTCACCCCCACCCCTCTGATGACCAAGATCACCACCTGCCTGAACACCAACCACCACTGCCCTTAACCCCCACCCACACCGCCTTCGGCCGACCCCGCATCCCCGACCCACCCGCACCTCACCGACCGACCCGCACCTCACCGACCCACAACGCCCACCCCACCCGCAGCCACCTGCCGCGCCACCCCGCGCGCCGCGCCACCCCGCCTGCCTGCCGCGCGCGCCCGCCTGCCTGCCTGCCGCGCCATCCCGCCTGCCTGCCGGGTGCCCGCCTGCTGCCTGTCCCTGGGTGCCCCGCCCGCCGCTGCCCGGTCTCGCCGCCTGCCCCTGGTGATCGGCCCGTAGAGCGGCGCGGTGGCGGGCGGGAGCCGGCGTCGCCCGTGGTGCTCGCGAGCAGGTGCCCGCGCGCAGGTGCCTGCCGCGCCGATTTCCGTGCGTGGTCACCGGCGGATGCGTGTCCGTGGATCCTGGCCGTCGCTGGGTGCCCGGAGGTTGCCGCGCGGATGCCGTCGGGATGGTCTGGTACCAGCCGGCGGGCGGATGTGCGGGTGGCCCGGCTGCGGATGGCCTGGCGGCGGGTCGCGTGGCTGGGGTGGGCGGTGCCGGGTAGGCGGTGCCGGGAGGTGGTGCCGGGTGGGCGGTGGGGGAGGCTCAGGGGGTGGTGGGGGCAGGGGGCCGGTCCGCCGCGCACCTCTTCTCTCTACGGGACGCGCGAGGGGGTCGAAAATGGTGTCCCCGCGACGTCACACGATCGGGTGATCATGGAGTTGGCCGCCTCGCAAGCAGCCTACCAGCGGGTTCCTCGAACTGAGGGGTTGTCGGAGGGAAGCGGGTGGGGCTTTCTCCGGCCGGGGTTGAACCGGACTGGCCGCGTGCACGTGTCTCCCGGGACGAGGTGATGAGAGGAGTGGGTGGATGGCGGCTTTGTGGGCCCGTAGACGGGAGGTTGCGGCTGACGAGGCGCTGGTCCGGTCCCTCTACGAGGAGCACGGTCGGGCGTTGTTGGCCTATGCCACGCGCCTCACGGGGGATCGGGCCGCCGCCGAGGACGTCGTGCAGGAGACGTTGGTGCGCGCGTGGCGGCATCCCGACGCCCTGGTCAACGGGAAGGGGTCGGTGCGCGGGTGGTTGTTGACCGTGGCTCGCAACATCGTCACCGATCGGGTTCGGGCCAGGGCCGCGCGGCCGCAGGAGGTGGCGGAGACGCCGGCTGCACCGCCGGTCCAGCGTGATCACGCCGACTCCGTCGTCGACTCGGTGGTGGTGCTCGAAGCACTCGACAGGCTTTCTTCGGACCATCGGGACGTCCTGATGGAGATCTACTTCCGCGGGCGCAGCGTGAGCGAAGCGGCGGAGGCGCTGAACATCCCGCCGGGCACGGTCAAATCCAGATCGCATTACGCGCTACGGGCACTGAGAGAGACGTTCACCGGCGCACAACAGGTCGCACTGAAGGGGGTGGCCGGATGACCACGAACCACGATCCACAACTGCTGGGCGTCTACGTCCTGGGTGTCCTGGAAGAGCAGGAGGCACGCGCGGTGGAGGAGCACTTGGCCGCCTGTGCGACGTGCCGCACCGAGTTGGCCGACCTGCGGGCGATGGAGGAAGCGTTGGGCGACGTCCCGCCCGAGGCGTTGCTCGACGGACCGCCCGACGGCGGTGACCTGCTGTTGCAGCGCACCTTGCGCCAGGTCCGCGCCGAACGGGGCGACCGCACCAGGCGGAGGAGGGTCGGCGTGGGACTGGCCGCGGCGGCGGTTGCCGCGATCGTGCTGGGTGGCGGGTTCGCGGTCGGGCGGGGGACGGCACCCGGTCCGCAGGCGATCACGACCACGGTGCCGACGCCCGAACCCGGTGCCAAGGTCGCCACGGCGACCGACCCGGACACCGGCGCGCGGATGACCGTCAAGGTCAAGCCGGCCGCCGGGTGGGTGCGGGTGAACGCGTCCGTCGCCGGCATCGCGAAGAACCAGAAGTGCAAGCTCGTCGTCGTCGCCAAGGACGGGTCCCGCCAGGAGGCCGGGAGTTGGCTGGTGTCGGCCCTGGGCGAGAAGGAGGGCACGAACCTCGACGGCTCGGCCCTGGTCGCGCCGGACGACGTGGCCGCGGTGGAGGTCCGCACCTTCGAGGGCGACCGGATCGTCACCGTGACCATCTGAGGGCAGTGGCCCCGCCACCGTGAGAAGTGGCGGGGCCACCACGATCACGCCTTGAGCACGACCTTGCCGGTGGTGCGGCGGCCCTCCAGAGCAGCGTGCGCCTGGGGAGCATCCTCCAAGCGGAACACCGTGGTCAGCGGCTTGAGGCGGCCGTCGGCCAGGGCCTGCAAGGACAACGTCTCCAGCTCGCGCAGGTTGGTCCCCTTCATGATCCGCGGCCCGACCGCGACCGCCGCCGTCAGCCCCCGCTGGTACAGGTCGAGCGTCTCGATCCGGGTCGGCTCGCCCGCCGACCACCCGAACAGGATGGTCCGCCCGCCGATCCCCAGCAGCTCCAACGCCTGCCGCCCGGCCGCGCCCCCGACCCCGTCGAGCACGACGGACGCCTCCCCGACCTCCGCCCGCACCGCGTCCGGCCAGTCCGGCTGGGTGTAGTCGACCGCGTGGTCCGCCCCCAGCTCCCGGACCAGCCCCAGCTTGGCCGTGCTCGCCAACCCCACGACGGTCGCCCCGACCGCCTTGGCCTCCTGCACGAACAACGCCCCCAGCCCACCGGCCGCCGCGGTCACCAGCACGACGTCGTCCTTCTCCAGCTGCGCGATCCGCAGCACCCCCACGGCCGTCCGCCCGGTCCCGATCATGGCCACGGCCTCTTCGAACGACACGTGCTCGGGCAGCTCGTGCAGCGAAGCAACGTTCACCGCGGCCAGCTCCGCGTACCCGCCACCGGCCTGCCCCAGGTGCGCGACGACCCGCTTGCCCCGCCACGCCGGATCACCCCCGACGACGGTGCCCGCGACCTCCCGCCCCGGCGTCATGGGCAGTTCCGGCAGCGGCCACGGCCCGCCCGACTCGCCGCTGCGGATGCTGGTGTCGAGCAGGTGCACGCCCGCGGCGGCCACGCTGACCAGCACCTGGCCCTCGCCGGGCACGGGGTCGGCGACCTCCTCGTACTTCAACGTCTCCGGTGACCCGAACTCGTACTGCCGGATGGCGCGCATCTGAGCAATCCCCTCCTCGGTCGGTTCGCCCACCGTAGAAGTTCGACTTAACTGGAGGTCAACCTCGACCGCCCCTCGCGCGTCCCTTCCCACGTGAAGCACTTCGACCACAACGCGCACTACCACCCGCTGCTGCTCGCCCAGGTCCCGCTCGGCGCCACGACCGCCCTCGACGTGGGCTGCGGCAACGGCGGCTTCGCCCGCAAGCTCGCCGCCCGCGGGCTCCAGGTCACCGGCGTCGACCGCACGGTCGAGGCCGTGGTGCCCGGCGTCGAGATCAGGAAGGCCGACGTCGCCGTGGACGACCTCGGCGGCCCCTACGACTTCGTCTCCTGCATCGCCGCCCTGCACCACATGCCGTTCACCACCGCCCTCACGCGCATGAGGGACGCGGTCGCGCCCGGCGGCGTCCTGGCGATCCTGGGGTTGGCCAAGGAGAAGACCGTGTGGGACTGGGTGGTCAGCGTCTCCTCGGTCCCCGCCAACCTGGTCCACAAACTCGTCAAGGACGACCCCGTCGACACCGCCCCCGTCAAGGACTGGCACATGTCCGTGGACGAGATCAAGGCCGGAGCGGCGGACATCATCCCCGACGCACGCGTCCGCCGCCACCTCTACTGGCGTTACTCCCTGGTCTGGCGCAAACCCCTCACCACGCGCTCATGACGTGCTTGACCCGCGTGTACTCCTCCAACGCGTGCGCCGACAGGTCCTTGCCGTACCCGGAGTGCCCGAACCCGCCGTGCGGCATCTCGGCGGCCAGCAAGCCGTGCGTGTTCACCCACACGCACCCGAAGTCCAGTTCCGCCACGAGCCGCTGGACCCGGCCGTGGTCGCGGGTCCACACCGACGACGCCAGCCCCTGCTCCACGCCGTTGGCCAGCGCCACGGCCTCCTCCGCCGACGAGAACCGCTGCACGGTGACCACCGGCGCGAAGATCTCCTCCTGCACGATCCGGTCGTCCTGCCGAACCCCGGAAACCACCGTGGGCGCGAGGAACCAGCCACGCGACCCGAACCGTGTCCCTCCACAATGGACAACAGCGTGCGAGGGGAGGTCCGCCAACAGCTTCAACACCCGCGACAGCTGGACCTCGCTGTTCAACGGGCCGTAGTCCACCCCGGGCATCCGAGCGGAAGCAGCCGAGACCAGCGCTTCCACGAACCGGTCGTGCACCGAGTCCTCCACCAGCACCCGCGCCGCCGCCATGCAGTCCTGGCCCGCGTTGTAGAACGCGGCTGTGACGATGTCGGAAGCCACCGCAGCCAGGTCCACGTCCCCGAACACCAGCACGGGGGAGTTGCCACCCAACTCCAGGTGCGTCCGCTTCACCGTCCCGGCGGCGGCCTGCGCCACCTCGATCCCGGCCCGCGTGGACCCGGTGATGGACACCATCGCGGGCACCGGGTGCTCCGCCAGCAACCGGCCGGTCTCCCGCGTCCCGGTCACCACACCCACCACGCCCGCGGGCAGGGAACGCCCCGCCAGCGACGCCAGCAGCAGGGTCGAGGACGGCGTGGTCTCGGCGGGCTTGAGCACGATCGTGTTCCCCGCCGCGACCGCCGGCGCGAGCTTCCACACCGCCATCATCAGCGGGTAGTTCCACGGCGTGATCCCGGCGACCACCCCGACCGGCTCCCGCCGCTGGTAGGAGGTGAGCCCGTCCAGGTACTCGCCGGCCGACGCCCCGGGCAGCAGCCGCGCCGCGCCGGCGAAGAACCGCAGGTAGTCCACGCACTGCGGGATCTCCTCGGCCAGCACCACGGACCGCATCTTGCCCGTCTCCCGGCACTCCGCGTCCGCGAACTCCTCGGCCGCCGCCTCCACCGCGTCCGCCAGCGCCAGCAACGCTTTCTGCCGCACCGAAGGCGTGGTCCGCGACCACGCCGGGAACGCCGCCAAGGCCGCTCGGACGGCCGCGTCCACCTCGGCGGCACCGGCCACGGGCGCGGAGCCGAACGGTTCACCGGTCGTGGGGTCGACCAACGGGGTCGTCACAGCTCCTCCAAGTGCGGAAGGTGCGTCGGGGCGAACATGCGCAGCAGCGCGGGCAGGACGACCACGTGCGGCCCGCCGGACGCCAGCGCCTTGGCGAGGTCGCCGCGCAGCGACTCGGGCGTGGACAGCGTGGCCGGCACCCCGAAGGACTCCGCCAGCGCCACGAAGTCCGGTCGCGCCAACTCGGTGCCCGTGGCCTTGCCGAACGCGTCGGTCATGTACTCGCGCAGGATGCCGTACCCGCCGTCGTCCACGACCAGCCAGGTCACGGCCAGCCCGTGCTGCCGCGCGGTGGCCAGTTCCGCCAGCCCGTACATCGCGCCGCCGTCCCCGGACACCGCCAGCACCGGCCCACCGGCGGCTGCCGCGCCCACGGCGGCCGGGAACGCGTACCCGAGGCCGCCGGCGCCCTGCGCGGAGTGCATCGGTCCGGGCCACGCCGACCACGCCCAGTACCCGAGGATCGTCATGTCCCAGAACGACTCCACGCCGTCCGGCACGGCTGCCCGCACGTCCGCGAGCACCTGCCGTTCCAGCGCCAACCCCTGCCCGTCGAGCCGTTCCCGCACGGCGTCCAGCAACTCCCGCACGGCCCCCTCGGCCCGTCCGTCCGCCGCACGTGCCCGGACCAGCGAGTTCAAGCCCCGCAACACCAGCCGGGCGTCGCCGTGCACGCCGAGCGCGGGGTAGTTGGACTCCAGCTTCCCCAGGTCCGCCTCGACCTGCACGACCGTGCCGCGCGGCGCGAACGTCCGGTAGTTGCTGGACAGCTCGCCCAACCCGGACCCGACCACCAGCAGCACGTCGGCCGCCGCCAGGAACTCGGTGGTGTGCGAGTCCTCCAGCCACGACTGCGCGGACAGCGGGTGCTCCCACGGGAAAGCGCCCTTGCCGCCGAACGTCGTCACCACCGGCGCGCGCAACTTCGACGCCAACTCCAGCAACTCGGCCTGCGCCGACGCCCGCACCACCCCGCCACCGGCCAGGACCACCGGGCGCCCGGCCGCGTCCAGCAGCCGGGCCGCCTCGGCGACCACCTCGGCCCGGGGCACCGAAGCCGGAACCGCCACCGATGCCGACACCGGCGGAACCCCGGCCGGCCCCAGCAGGACGTCCTGCGGAACCTCCACCCACACCGGCCCTCGAGGAGCGCGCAAGGCGATCTCCCACGCCTCCGCCAACGCCGAAGGGATCTGCGACGCCGACCGCACCACCCGCGTGTGCTTCACGACGTCCCGGAACGAAGCCCGCTGGTCGGCCAGCTCGTGCAGGTACCCACCGCGACGACCACCCAGCCCGGCGCGCGGGATCTGGCTCGCGATCCCCAGCACCGGCACGGACGCCGACGCCGCTTCCTGAAGCCCCGCAAGCGTTTGCAGCGCCCCGGGACCGGTGGACACCAGCAGCGGCGTCACCCGGCCGGTGACCCGCGCGTGCCCGTCGGCGGCGAACGCCGCGCCCACCTCGGTCCGGTTGCCCACGTACCGCAGCGGCGACCGGCTCAACGCGTCGAACAGGCCCAGCGCGTGCTGCCCCGGCACGCCGAACACGGTCTCCGCGCCCAGCGACACCAGCGTCTCGACCACGACGTCCCCGCCGTTGCGCATCACGGTTTCCCTTTCAGGGCGAGGAGCGACACCAGGTCGTAGGCCACGTGCGAAGCCGCGATGGACGTGATGTCGGCGTGGTCGTAGGCGGGCGCGACCTCGACCACGTCGGCCGACACCAGGTCGCACCCCGCCAGCCCGCGCAGGATCTCCAGCAGTTCCCGGCTGGTCAGCCCGCCGGCCTCGGGCGTGCCGGTGCCGGGCGCGTGCGCCGGGTCGAGCACGTCGATGTCCACGGACACGTACAGCGGCCGGTCGCCGACGCGTTCCCGCAAGGCCTGCGCCACCTCGTCCACCCCGCGCCGCATCACGTCCGCCGCCGTCACGATCCCGAAGCCCAGCCTGGTGTCCTCGTCCAGGTCGGCTCGACCGTACAGGGGACCGCGGGTGCCCACGTGCGACAGCGCGGACGTGTCGAGCAGCCCTTCCTCCACCGCCCGGCGGAACGGGGTGCCGTGCGTGTACGGCTCCCCGAAGTAGGTGTCCCACGTGTCGAGGTGCGCGTCGAAGTGCAGCAGCGCCACCGGTCCGTACCGCTGGGCCACGGCCCGCAGCAGCGGCAGCGCGATGGTGTGGTCGCCGCCCAGGGTCACCAGCTTCGCCCCGGTGTCGAGCAACGCGCCCGCCTGCTCCTGCACGGTCTCGATGGCCTCGCCGATGTGGAACGGGTTGCACGCGATGTCCCCGGCGTCGGCGACCTGCACGGCGTCGAACGGCGACACGTCCAGCCCCGGGTGGTAGGGCCGCAACAGCCGGGCGGCCTCGCGCACGGCGGCCGGCGCGAACCGCGCACCGGGCCGGTAGGACACGCCCGAGTCGAACGGGACGCCCACCACCGCCACGTCGGCGCGTGCCACCTGGTCCAGGCGGGGGAGTCGGGCGAACGTGGCAGGCCCGGCGAACCGGGGGACGGCGGAGGAGTCGACGGGACCGATCGTCATGCCACGGGCTCCCAGGTCTCTCGTGTGGGCCGCCGGGCCGGCGGCGTCGCGCGAGCCACCCTGCCAAGCGCGGTCCGGCCCGGGTAAGTGGTTGATCCGTCCAGTTCCGTCGACCGCGGTTGTACGGTTCGTCCCGTGGTGGTGCCGCTGCGGGACGTGGTCGGGCGGCCGGAGCTGGGGTTGGCCGTGCTGTGCGGTGCGGACCTGCTGGACCGTCCGGTGGCGTGGGCGCACGTCAGCGAGCTGTCCGACCCGGCACCGTTCCTGCTGGGGCGGGAGTTCCTGCTGACGGCGGGCGTGAACTTCCCGACCGACGTGGACCGGTACGTGGCCCGGCTGGCGGAGCGGGACGTCACGGCGCTCGGCTTCGGCGTCACACCCGTGCACGACGAGGTGCCCGCGGCCTTGGTGACGTCCTGCGCGGCTCGCGGGCTGCCCCTGATCGCGGTGCCGCCGGCCACCCCGTTCCTGGCGGTGAGCCAGGCGGTGGGCGCGCTGATCGCGGAGGCGCAGAACGCCGAACTGCGGCTGCTGGCCGACAGTCAACGGGCTCTCACGCGGGCCGCCGTGCGCCCCAGGCCCGTGGAGGGCACTGTGCGCGCGCTCGCGCTTGCCTTGGACGGGTGGGCACTGCTGCTCACCCCCGCTGGGGTGGTGGCCGGTGCCGGGGCCGCGCCCGTGCCCACCGACGACCTGCTCGCCCTCGCGGGCAAGGTGGCCGCCGGGCGCGGGCCGCGCAGTGCCGCCACCGAGGTCGCCGGCGACCACGTCGTGCTCAACCCCGTGGACCACGCCACCGTCCTCGTCGTCGGCCGCCCCACGCCGTTCTCCGTCGCCGACCGGGCCGTGGTCGCCGTCGCGCTCGGTCTGCTCGGCCTGCTGCGCGCCGACCCCGCCGAGGGCCGTGCCGCCCGCCTGGCCACCCGCCTGCTGCTCACCGACGACCGCGCGTCCGCCGCCGACCCCCTCGCCGACCTCGTCGGCCGCCCGCCGCACCGCGTGGTCGCGGGCCACGGCCCCGACGACCACGACCGGCTCACCCGCCTGCTCGGCACACCGCTGGTGGACACGGCCGACGACGGTTTCCGCGCCGTCGTCACCGGACCGGTCGACCTGGACGCCCTGCACCGCCACGGCTGGCTGGCCGGCGTCAGCTCACCGGCCACCGCCGTCGACCTCCCGGACGCCGCCCGCGAAGCCGGTGCCCTCCTGCGCCGTGCCCGCGCCGAGGGCGTTTCCCAGCAGGCCGACACCCGCGCCGGCGTCGCCGCCCTGGTCGATCCCGTGCGGGCACGCCGCTTCGCCCTGGCGCTTCTGGCCCCGCTCAAGGACAACCGCACCCCGCACCTCGTGGAAACCGCCCGCACCTGGTTGGCCCACAACGGGAACTGGGACCGCACCGCCGCCGCGCTGGGCGTGCACCGCAACAGCGTCCGCCACCGCATCGCCCACGTCGAACGCGCCCTGGACCTCGACCTGTCCCGCGCACAACACCGCGCCGACCTGTGGTGCGCGCTCGAATGGTTGCCGGACGGTTGGCCCGGCCCTTAACGCGGTTAATTCCTTTGACCACAAGCTCTTCCACTTGTCATAGTCGTCCTCGACAAGCGGAAGGGAGCGCTTCGGTGAACAGCAGGCAGTCCACTTGGACCGGCTCCGCCACGTGAAGCGCGCGCACCGCTCCTGACCTGGGCACACGCCACCGGCGAAAATGCGTGCCCATTCGACGCGGCGATCCGCGCGCACAGCGCGCGGCGCGGCGCCCCGGCCCTTATGGGGTGGGCCGGGTATCTGAAAAACCCGACACGGCGGGGTGACTCCTGTCCGGCCGGGAGCGGGTCCGTGTGCCCGCTCCCACCTCCTTTGTTTGCGCTACCCGACCCGCGGGTAGTCACAGGGTCGTCCGGAGCCCGGAAGGCGGGCTCTCGCGGACCCTCACAGGAGGGCGTGATGACCCACTCGACCGTCGGTCGCGTCAAGGTCGCGGGCCTGCAGCCCGCCCAGGTGCTGGCCGGTCTGCTCGGCCTGTTCTTCCTCGTCGCAGGCGTGGCGGGATTCGTGCGCACCGGGTTCGGCGACTTCGCGGGCGACCAGCACGCGATGCTGTTCGGCTTCGCGGTGAACCCCCTGCACAACGTCGTCCACCTGGCGTTCGGTGTCCTGGGTCTGCTGATGGCCACGGGGTCCGGCCTGGCCCGGCTGTACGGCTGGATCGTGTTCCTGGTCTACGGCGCGGTCCTGGTCTGGGGCCTGATGCTGGCCGGCCTGGTGGTGAACCCGGTCGAGCGCCTGGGCAACCCGTTGGCGCTCAACACCAACGACAACTGGCTGCACCTCGGCCTGGCCCTCGTCGGCCTGCTGATCGCGGTCATGCCGGCGCGGCGCAAGGTGGTCGTGCCGGAGCAGGAGGTGGAGCCGGTGCGCGACGAGAGCATCCGGGACCCCGGCATGCCGACCCAGCGCGACCGTCACCTCACGCACGACGAAGAGATGCGCGACCGCGCTCTCACCCGCGACGAAGAAGTGCGCGGTGGGCCGCACGACCAGCGCATCGAGTCCGTGGACCCGACCGTGTCCCCGCGTCCGGTCCAACCGATCGACCCGGCGGTGGCCGAGCAGCACAAGGCCCGGCACTACCGCTGACGTCCCGACGAAGCGGGGCACTGTCCACTCCGGACAGTGCCCCGCTTTCGTCAGGCCGCCGAGTCCAGTCGGACCACGTGCTCGTCGTCCAACTCCAACTCGATCCCGCCCAACGACTCCTCCAACTGCGCCACGGAACTGGCCCCCACCAGCGGCACGATCCCCTTGCGCAGCAACCAGGCCAACACCACCTGGTTCACCGTCGCCCCCAGCTCGGCCGACACCTCCCGCAGCACGGCCAACCGCCGGTCGGTCCCCGGGTGGTCGTACGCCTCGCCCAGCGGCTTGTCCCGGTACGCCCCCGACAACAAGGCCGAGTACGCCACCAGCGCGATGTCCCCTTCGGCCCGCGCGTAGTCGAACAGCTCCTCGGTCATGTGCACGTGCCCGGACTCCGGCAGCTGCACGCCGGGCCTGGGCAGCAGGTAGCTGTACCGCTGCTGCACGGCCGTGTAGAGCGGCCACCCGTTCGCCCGCGACACCGCCCGCGCCCGGTCCAACCGCCAGGTGGCGTGGTTGCTGGCCCCGATCTCCCGCACGCTCCCGGCCTCGACCAGCGCGGCGAACCCGCCGAGCGTGTCCTCCAGCGCGACGGACCGGTCTTCGATGTGGCTGTAGTAGAGGTCGATCCGGTCCGTCCCCAGCCGCTTCAGGCTCGCCTCGGCGGCGGCCCGGACGGTCTTCCCGGCCAAACCCTCGGCGTCTTCCAACCCGGCCCCGCGCGTACGGGGCCGCGCCCCCATCTTGGTGGCCACGACCAGTTCGTCCCGGTTGCCGCGCGCGGCCAACCACCGGCCGACGGTCTCCTCGCTCTCGTCCCCGGTCCCGCCGTCCCAGAACACGTAGTTGTTGGCCGTGTCGAGGAACGTCCCACCGGCCTCGACGTACCGGTCGAGGATGGCGAACGACGTCTCGTCGTCCACGTACTTGCCGAACGGCAACGTGCCCAGGCACAACGCGCTGACCTCGAGGGACCCGATCCGCACTCGCTTCATGCCGCACACCCTGGATGCTGGACCGCACTCCAGGTCAACCCCCGGGCCTGGCATGCTGGAGCCGATGTCGACACTCGCGAAGTGGGCACCCGCCGTCCTGGCCCTGGTGCTCGTGGCCAGCCCCGGGATCTGGCGCGTCAGTCGCAACACCATCACCATCGCGCACGAAGGCGGTCACGCCCTGGTCGCGCTGCTCACCGGTCGTCGGTTGGAGGGCATCAAGCTCAACGCGGACACCTCCGGGGTGACCGTGTCCCGCGGCAAACCCACGGGGTTCGCCGTCGTGCTGATGTACTTCGCGGGATACGTGACGCCCTCCCTGCTGGGGCTGGGCGCGGCGGCCCTCGTCACGACCGATAACGTGCGGCCGTTGCTGTGGGCGACCGTGGTCCTGCTGGCCGCCATGTTGATCATGATCCGGAACCTGTTCGGCGTGGTTTCCGTGGTCGCCACGGGCGCGATCATGTTCGCCGTCTCCTGGTACGCCACCGAGGAGTGGCAGGCGGCGTTCGCGCTGTTCGTCACGTGGTTCCTGCTGCTGGGCGGCGTGCGGCCGGTGGGGGAGCTGCAGAGCCGGCGGCTGCGCGGGCGGGCGCCGAACTCCGACGCGGACATGCTGGCCCGGATCACCCGCGTCCCGGGGCTGGTCTGGGTGGCGCTGTTCGCGGTCGTCACCGTGGGTAGCCTGCTGCTCGGCGGACGGATGCTGCTGCCGCTTTAGCCCCTCCCGACCCGGGTACCCGACCGGCGAGTCGAGTCCGAGGAGGGGTTTCCCATGCAGGTCGCCGACTACGTGCTGCAACGCCTGCGGGAGTGGGGTGTCGAGCACGTCTTCGCCTACCCGGGCGACGGCATCAACGGGCTGGTGGCGGCGTTCGGGCGCGCGGACAACGTGCCCAAGTTCGTCCAGTCGCGGCACGAGGAGATGTCGGCGCTCCAGGCCGTCGGCTACGCCAAGTTCACCAGCCGGGTCGGGGTCTGCATGGCCACGTCCGGCCCCGGCGCGATCCACCTCCTCAACGGCCTCTACGACGCCAAGCTCGACCACGTCCCGGTCGTCGCGATCGTCGGCCAGACCGCCCGGACCGCGCAGGGCGGCAGCTACCAGCAGGAAGTCGACCTGCACGCGCTGTTCAAGGACGTGGCCTCGGAGTACCTGGTCGACGTGACCGTGCCCGAGCAGCTGCCCAACGCGCTGGACCGCGCCATCCGCACCGCCGAGGCCGAGCGCGCGCCCACCGCCCTGATCATCCCGGCCGACGTGCAGGAACTGGACTACAGCCCGCCCGAGCACGCGTTCAAGCACGTCCCGTCCAGCCCGCCGAGCCACTCCTGGCACACCTCGGTGCCACCCCAGGAGGACATCGCCCGGGCCGCCGAGGTGCTCAACGCCGGCGAGAAGGTCGCGATCCTGGTCGGCCAGGGCGCGCGCGACGCCGCCGACGAGGTGCACCAGGTCGCCGAGGCGCTCGGCGCGGGCGTGGCGAAAGCGTTGCTGGGCAAGGACGTCCTGCCCGACGACCGGTCCTACGTGACCGGTGCGATCGGACTGCTGGGCACCCGCCCCAGCTACGAGCTCATGCGCGACTGCGACACGCTGCTCATCGTCGGCTCCAGCTTCCCGTACTCGCAGTTCCTGCCCGAGTTCGGCAAGGCGCGCGGCGTGCAGATCGACGCCGACGGGCGGCTCATCGGCATGAGGTACCCCACCGAGGTGAACCTCGTCGGCGACGCCAAGTCCACCCTCCGCGCGATCCTGCCGGCGCTGCGCCCCAAGCCGGGCTGGCGGGAGACGGTCGAGAAGAACGTCGCCGACTGGTGGGACGCCCTGCGCGCCCAGGCGTTCGAGGACGCCGACCCGGTGAACCCGATGCGCATCGCGTGGGAGCTGTCCGAGCGCCTGCCCGAGGACGCGATCGTCACCGCCGACTCCGGTTCGGCCGCCAACTGGTACGCCCGGCTGGTCCGCCTGTGCGGCCGGATGCGGGGTTCGCTGTCCGGCACGCTGGCCACGATGGGCGCCGGTGTTCCCTACGCGATCGGGGCGAAGTTCGCCCATCCGGACCGGCCGGTCATCGCGTTGGTCGGGGACGGCGCCATGCAGATGAACGGCCTGGCCGAGCTGATCACCCTGGCCCGCTACCACCAGGAGTGGCCGGACCGGCGGTGCGTGGTGTGCGTGCTGCACAACAACGACCTCAACCAGGTGACGTGGGAGCTGCGGGCGATGGGCGGCGCGCCCAAGTTCGAGGAGTCACAGGTCCTGCCGGACGTCGACTACGCGGCGTTCGCGCGGTCGGTCGGGCTCGTGGGCGTCAACGTGGACGCGCCGGACTCGCTCGGTGCCGCGTGGGACCAGGTGCTCAGCGCCGACCGGCCCGCCGTGCTCGACGTCCGGTGTGACCCGAACGTGCCGCCGATCCCGCCGCACGCGTCCTTCGACCAGGTGAAGAACACCGCCGAAGCCCTGCTCAAGGGTGACCCGGACGCGTGGTCCGTCGTCACCAAGGGGGTGCGCACCAAGGTTCAGGAGTTCCTGCACGGGTAACCGCGACCCATGGTGAGCATCGGTTACTTCCTGTCCTGCGAGGAGCACGGGCCGCGGGAGCTGGTCCAGCAGGCCCGGTGGGCCCAGGACGCCGGGTTCGAGCGCCTGTGGATCTCCGACCACTACCACCCGTGGAACGGCGAACAGGGCCAGAGCCCGTTCGTGTGGTCGGTCATCGGCGCGCTGTCCGAGGCGACGACGCTGCCCATCACCACCGCGGTCACGTGCCCCACCACCCGCATCCACCCGGCCGTCATCGCCCAGGCCGCCGCGACCGCCGCCGTGCAGTGCGAGGGCCGGTTCGTGCTGGGCGTGGGGTCGGGCGAGGCGTTGAACGAGCACATCCTGGGCGACCCGTGGCCCGAGGCGTCCCGCCGGCTGGAGATGCTGGAGGAGGCCGTCGAGGTCATCCGCAAGCTGCACACCGGCGAGGACGTCGAGCACCGCGGCAAGCACTACACCGTCGAGAACGCCCGCGTCTACACGCTGCCCGACCAGCCCGTGCCGATCTACGTGTCGGCGTTCGGACCCAAGTCGGCGCAGCTCGCGGGCCGGATCGGGGACGGTTTCTGCAGCACGGTGCCCGACGCGTCGCTGGTGAAGCGGTTCCGGGAGACCGGCGGGCACGGGAAGCCGACGCAGGCCGGGTTCAAGGTGTGCCACGCGGGCACCGTGGACGACGCCCTGGAGACGGCGTTCCGGCTGTGGCCCAACGAGCAGCTGCCCGGCGAGCTGGCGCAGGTGCTGCCGTCACCCAAGCACTTCGAACAGGCGTCGACGCTGGTCACCAAGGACATGGTGGCCTCGTCGCTGCCGCTGGGGCCGGACCCGCTCGGTTACGTCTCCGCGGTCCGCGAGTACGCCGACGCCGGGTACGACGAGGTGTACGTGTCCCAGATCGGACCGGACCAGGAGGAGTTCTTCCGCTTCTGGTCGACCGAGGTCGCGCCCCGGTTGCCGGGGTAACCCGATTCGGGGGCGATACGTTTGTCGGCCCCGCCGCGCTGGGTACGCAGTGATCAGCACCTGAACGACTCCACCGCAGGGGGTTTCGCCCGATGACCAGCACCGCGCGCCTGCCCAAGCCCGTGACCGAGGTCTGGGACTGGCAGAAGGAAGGCCTGTGCCGGGGCCGAGACAGCGCCGTCTTCTTCCACCCGGACAACGAACGCGGCACCGCCCGCCTGGCGCGGGAGGAGAAGGCCAAGCAACTGTGCCGGGTGTGCCCGGTGCTCGTGCAGTGCCGCGAACACGCCCTCGCCGTCCAGGAGCCCTACGGGGTGTGGGGCGGCATGGGCGAGGACGAACGCCGCCGCCTGATCGCCGAAGCCCGCCGCCGAGCGGCTTGACCCCGGGGCGGCTCCACCACGCCGCCCCAGCTGGACCCCTGCGCGAAACGCCGCCGACTGCCCCCGGCGGCGTTTCGCATGTGGACACTCACCGCCGTCACCGCCGTCACCGCCGGCGCCCGCCGCCCGCCTGCCGCTGCTCGCCCGCCGCTGCGCCCGCCGTTTCGCGAACGCCGCGCGCGTTCGCCGCCTTCGCCCGCCGCTGCTCGCGCGCCGTTTCGCAAAGCGCCTCGCCGCGCGCTCGCCCCGAAATCGCGGCGGTGCCGGCCTCCGGCCCCCGTCTCCATTCTCCCACGCACCACCGACAAAACCGGCCGCCGCCCAGCGGAAGGGCTGGCCGCCGCACCGACAAAACCGGCCGCCGCACAGCAGAGGGCCCGCCGGTCCGGGTCGGATCGGCGGGCCCTCCATCGGCCTTCCCGCGGCCGGCGGCTCACTCGGTCAAGCCCTCGCGCAACTGCCTCAGGGTCTTGGCCAGCAGCCGCGACACGTGCATCTGCGAAATGCCGACCTTCTGCGCGATCTGCGTCTGCGTCATGTTCCCGAAGAACCGCATGACGACGATCTTCCGCTCCCGCTCCGGCAGCTTCTCCAACAACGGGTGCAGCGCCTCCCGCTGCTCGATCGCCTCCAGCTCCGGGTCCTCCTCGCCCAGCGTCGAACCGAGCGAGATGGAGCTGTCGTCGGCGACCAGCAGGTCGTCCAGCGAGGCGCTGTGGTAGGCGTTGCCCGCCGCCAAGCCCTCGTGGATCTCCTCGCGGGTCAGGCCCAGGTGGTCGGCCAGTTCCGACGGCGTGGGGGCGCGACCGAGCTGCTGCGACAAGCGGGCGGAACCCGCGTTGATGGCCAGGTGCAGCTCCTTCAACCGGCGCGGCATGCGGACCGACCAGCTGGAGTCGCGGAAGTACTTCCGGACCTCGCCCATGATCGTCGGCACGGCGAAGGACAGGAAGTCGCTGCCCCGCTCCGGGTCGAACCGGTCGACCGCGTTGATCAGACCCACGGTCGCGACCTGCACCAGGTCGTCGTACGGCTCGCCGCGGTGGCCGAAGCGCCGCGCGATGTGCTTGGCCACGGGCAGGTGCTCGGTGACCAGCTCGTCGCGCAGCCGGTCCCGCTCCGGGTCGCCCTCGGGTGTCGCCGCCAGCCTGGCGAACAGCGGTGCCAGGTGGTCGTAGTCCCCCTGCGTGCCCGAGCGCGTCGTGCCCCCGTCGGTACCCGTCACGCCGTCCCCAGTGAACGCTTGACCAGGTCGATGTGGATGTCGTACGCGTCCCCCCGCGGCTCCACCCACGTGGTCACCGAGTCGACCAGCGCGCTGAGCACGCGCCAGCCGAAGCTGTCCCGGTCCGGCGGCGCGGACCGCTTCGAGCGCACGGCCGTGAACACCTGCACGGCGGGCCCCGCCACGACGAACCGCGCGCTGAGCACGGCGCTGGGCACGGCCAGGGAGATGAGCGTCGAGCAGGCCTCGTCCACGGCCAGCTTCAGGTCTTCGATCGAGTCCAGGTCGTAGTCCTGGCGCATCGCGATGTCGGCGGCCACCGCCCGCACGATCGACAGCTGCGTGGGGTCGGCGGCCATCCGCAACTCCACCCCGGCCAAGGGGTCATCCGATTCGCCGCTCTGCGGCTCCGTGTGCGACACGCTCACCTCATCGTCCGTTTCTGCTCGGCGGTGCTGAAGCTATCGGTACCCGAACTGATCCAACCTCACACGTGTAGTGCGCGCCGCCAGTGGGAAGACTGACAGGTGCGCGACGAGGAGGCCTGTTGACCGATCGACTCGCCGACCACCACTGGGGAGTGGAGATCCCGGCCGATGCGGGACTCCTCTCGACGGTGCGCGTGCACCTGGACGAGTGGCTGCTCGGCCTCGGACTGTCCGACGACGACCGGTACGACCTGGTGGTCGCGGTCAACGAGGCCGTCAGCAACGCCGTGGAGCACGCCTACGCCCCCGGTGCGGCCGGCAGTGTGCGGGTGGCGGGCGAGGTCCGCCCGGACGGCAGCGTCCACGTGGTGGTGGCCGACGACGGCACCTGGCGGGTGCCGCCGGTCGAGCTGTCCGACCGGGGGCGCGGCCTGCTGCTCATGCGCGAGAACGTGGACGAGGTGCGGGTGGACCGGTCGGCGACCGGCACCCGCGTCACCCTCGTCCTGTCCGGCCGGCACACCACCCGCGGCACGTTCGCGCGGTCCGCGCCGGAGGAGGTCACCGTCGCGGCGCACTCCGGCTGGGTCGAGGTGGTGGTGCGCGGCGACGTGCCGGCCCGCGCCGGACCCGCCGTCCGCCGCCGGGTGCTGACCGCCGCGCGGGGCGGCGCCGTGCCGGTCGTGGTGGACCTGCGCGAGCTGGGTGCCCGCAGCGAGGGACTGGTCCGCGCGCTGCGGGCGGTGGTCGAGGCCGCCGAGGCGGCCGGCAACCGGGTCGTGGTCCGCGCGCCCGAGGCCAGTCCGGCGCGCGAAGCCCTGGCCGCGGCGGGCGTCGACCAGGTCGTGGACCTGGTCCCGCACGTCAGCCCGCCGACGCCCCGTCCGCCGACACCGCCTCCTCCACCGATCCGTACACGCTGAACACGTCACCCAACCCGGTGGCGGCCAGCGGTCGGGTGACCGCGCGCTCGACGGCCACCAGGCGGAACGCCGTGCCCCGCCGCTTGGCCTGCTGCGAGGCCTCCACCAACACCGCCAGCCCGGCCGAGCCGAGGAAGCTGACGCCGGTCATGTCCAGCACGAGCGTGTCGGTCTCGCCGATGCGGCCCAGCACGTCCGCGCGCAGGTCGGGCGCGGTCAGCATGTCGATCTCCCCGGTGGCGGCCACCACCGTCACGCCTTCGGGCACCTGCTCCACCCGGGGGCCGTGGGAGGCGGACCCGGTTCCGCTCGTCGACACGACGTTCGGATCCTGAACCGTCACGAGGGACTCCTCTTCTTCGGTACTGCCTCCAGGAGGGAAGCCCAGGCGTGCGGACGCGCCCAGCGCAGACGAAACGCAGCGTGGCGGCACACGTGGCCCGCTTGCCGGAGCTTCCCCGGCGCGGCTGTTGGCTCAACCGCTGCGCCACCCACCGTACGGAGGCCCCTCCGGAACCACAAGCCGCCCTACGGCGGTTTGATCGGTCCGAGTGCATCGACGTGTCGGTATGCGGCGGGTGACGGGCGGTGAGCGGTTTTACCGGACAAGCGGCGGCTATACCTCAGGGGAAGGGAAACGCGCGAGCCAGGTCGACTCGGCGACCGAACGGGTCCGATGGCCGAGACAACCGGCAATTCGGAGGTGGCGGAGGTCACTGGTCACGCAGAATCCTGTGCATGGGGATAACGCCGCGACCGTCGCGAGCGACACCCCGGGTGGAGGGATTGACGATGAGCACCAGAACGGAAACCGAGTCCGAGCCCGCGAAGCCCAGGGCAGCCTCGCTGCCCACCGCTCCGTGCAGCGTGGTCTGGAGCAAGGGCCACGCCTACGTGCTCGAAGGTTTCCGCGCCCGCTGGGTGGGCGTCGACGACCGCGGTCGCCCCCGTGCCCTCAGCGGCGAGCAGTTGCAACGCCAAGGATGGACCCGCACCCGCGCGAACTGACTTCGCGCGGCCGACCACTCGGAGTTCCCCCGGCCCGGCCGGGTTTCCCCTCCTCCGAGGTCCGGTCCCCACCTCTTCTCCCCGCTAGTCCGGCAGCCCGTCCGCGAACGCGAAGAACTCGTCCGGCGGGGTGTCGTCGAGCGTGCCCAGCGGGTTCAACCATCCCCGGTAGTACCAGAACACGCCGTCGCCGACCCGGTCGAGGGCTTTCGCACCGACGTCGCGCACCAGGTTCTGGAGTGGACGGATGGCCGTCACGTCCCGTTTCCGCACGAACGGGACCACGACGACCTGGTGCTCGCGCGGGATGCCGACGAGGGAGCCGTTCGGGAGCTTGCCGCCCAGCAGCTCCTCCAGGCGGAGCAGGATGTGCGCGAACCCCGACACGCCCTGGTCGGCCAGCACGTACAGCGGGGAGTGGTCGGGCTGGTCGTGCTTGGTCACCGACACCTCGTCGGCCCGCGTGTTCGCGATCGCGCGCCCGAGCAGGTCTTGGTGGGGGGTGCCCCAGCGGTCGGCCAGGTGCCCGAGGACCGGGTAGGCCTGCTGGAACCGGCCGGAAGAGTCCGGGGCCATCGCCACCAGCAGCGCGACCAGCTCGTCGTTGAACTGGACGTAGATCCCGTCGCCGCCGAGGTCGGAGAGCCGCGCGGGGACCAGGCGCAACAGCGACTCGCGCTGCCCGGCGGGCAGGCTGAGCACCTCGCGGCACGGGCTGTGGCGCGTGCAGTCCTCGTCCTGGGCCTGCTGCGGTGCGCCGCCCCCGCGCAGGCGGGACACGAGCCGCTCGGCCTCGGCGGCGTCCAGCGGGAAGACGCTGTTGTGCGCGATCGGGCCCGAGACGACGGCGGGGCCGCTGACCGGTGGTGAGCCGTGTTCGGCCGCTAGAGCGCTGGCCGCGGGGTTGGGGTAGCCGGACCGGGGTTTCCCGGGGCCGTCCTCCGCGTGCCACAGGGTGAGGTCGCCGCCGAGCCGGGTGGACCGGATGTGCTCCGAGCCCAGCAGCCGGGCGACCTCCCCGACCAGGTCCATGCCGATGGAGTTCGTCGTCACGAGGTGCACGCCGTCGCCGGTGACCAGCACCAGCCCGGCGGACCCGCGTCCTAACTCAGCCATCCGCCGGATCCTAGGGCGGGACCACCGGCCGGCGACAGGTCCGATCCAGCGCCGCGTCCGCGTGCGTTCACCCAGCGTGACCACCCCGCCCGGACGGGCCGGTCCTGGCGCTGAGCGGGCGCCCGCCGCTCTACAGTTCCCGGTGTGTCGCACGATCCCGCCGACCGGTGGCTGACCGTCCCCAACGCGCTGAGCGTGTTGCGGCTGCTCGGCGTGCCGCTGTTCCTCTACCTCCTGCTCGGGCCGCGCGAGGACGGCTGGGCGCTGGTGGTGCTGGTCGCGGCCGGCCTGTCGGACTGGCTGGACGGCAAGATCGCGCGCTGGCTCGACCAGATGAGCAGGCTCGGCGCGCTGCTGGACCCGGCCGCCGACCGGCTCTACATCCTGGCCACGCTCGTGGCGTTCGTCGTGCGCGACATCGTCCCGTGGTGGGTGGCGGCCGTGCTGGTGGGCCGCGAGCTGGTCGTCGGCGCGTGCCTGCCCGTGCTGCGGCTGCGCGGCTACGGCCCGTTCGAGGTCACCTACCTGGGCAAGGGCGCCACGTTCAACCTGCTGTACGCCTTCCCCATGCTGCTGCTCGCGCAGGGCACGTCCACCGCCGCCCAGATCGCCCGGCCGGTGGCCTACGCGTTCATGGTGTGGGGCGGGGCGCTGTACCTGTGGTCCGGAGCCCTGTACGTCTACCAGTTCTTCCTCGCGCTGCGCAGACGGCCGGGGGTCGCGCCGGTCTGAACCGGTCGTGGGAAGATCCGGCAGCGAAGATCCACCGTCATGAAGGAGCGCACCGCGGTGATTCCCGAGGAGCTCAAGTACACCGAGGAACATGAGTGGGTGCTGCGCACCGGTGAGGACACCGTGCGCGTGGGCATCACCGACTACGCCCAGGAGCAGCTCGGCGAGGTCGTGTTCGTCCAGCTCCCGGAACTGGGCGAGCAGGTCGGCGCCGGTCAGACGCTCGGCGAGGTGGAGTCCACCAAGAGCGTCTCCGACATCTACGCGCCCCTGGCGGGCGAGGTCGTCGCGCGCAACGACTCGCTGGACCAGCAGCCCGACCTGGTCAACTCCGACCCCTACGGCGAGGGCTGGATCGTCGAGCTGCGCCTGACCGACCCGACCGCGGTGGACGACCTCCTCGACGCGGCGGCGTACCAGGAGATTGCGGAGCAGGGGTGACGTCGATCTTCCGGCGGCTCTTCGGTCGGTGGGGGAGCCGCTCCTCCGAGCAGGGTTCGGGCACGATAGGTTCTGAAGGACGAGACGGTTCCAGCAGCAGGAGGAGAGCTCAGGTGAGCACGAACGACGGGCCAGGCGTTCCGCCCGAGCAGTCCCCGGAGCGGACCTCCGTGTTCCGGGCGGACTTCCTCGCCGAGGTCGAGGGCGCCGAGGCGCCCGCCCAGGAGCCGGCCGTCGCCGGCGTCGACGCACTGCCCGCCGGGTCGGCCCTGCTGGTGGTCAAGCGCGGCCCGAACGCGGGTTCCCGGTTCCTGCTCGACCGCGACACGACCAGCGCGGGACGGCACCCGGACAGCGACATCTTCCTCGACGACGTGACGGTCTCGCGCCGGCACGCCGAGTTCCGCCGGGAGGGCGGCGAGTTCGTGGTGATCGACGTGGGCAGCCTCAACGGCACCTACGTCAACCGCGAGCCCGTCGACCAGGCGGTGCTCGCCAACGGCGACGAGGTGCAGATCGGCAAGTTCCGCCTCGTGTTCCTGACCGGTCCGGGCACCGGGGGTCAGGGGGCGCGGTGACGGCGGCGGCCGGGCGGCCACAGCGCGGGGGGTCGAGCATCGGAGCGGTGCTCGCGCAACTCCGGACGGAGTTCCCCGACGTCACGATCTCCAAGATCCGTTTCCTGGAGTCGGAAGGCCTGGTCCGCCCGGCCCGCACCGCCGCGGGCTACCGCCAGTTCACCGCCGCCGACGTCGAGCGGCTGCGGTACGTGCTGGCGGCCCAGCGCGACCGCTACCTGCCGCTGAAGGTCATCAAGGAACAGCTGGACGCGGCCGACCCGGACGTGCGCGCCGACGACTTCGCGCCCACCGGCGGGCACCGGATGAGCCGCGAGGAGCTGCTGGCGCGGTCCGGCCTGGACGCGGCGGGCCTGGTCGAGCTGGAGCAGCACGGCCTGATCCGGCCGGGCGCCTACGACCACGACGCCCTCCAGGTGGCGGCCACCGTCCGCGCGCTCGCCCAGTACGGCCTGGAACCCCGTCACCTGCGCCTGTTCCGCACGGCCGCGGACCGCGAGGTGGCGCTGGTGGAGCAGGTCGTGGGGCCCAGGCGGGGCCGAGCCGACGAAGTGGCCCGCGAGTTGGCGGCGCTCTCCGTAACGCTGCACACACTCTTGGTGAAAATCGGCCTCCGTGAGGCCATCGGCGGACGCGTTCCGCCCAGGTAGAGCCGTTTCCGCATCGTGATCGGCATTTTCGGCGCGGTTGCGCACAAGGCCCGCTTGGCGGGTAGCGTCGAAGGGGTACGTGGGGGATCCTCGTGGTAGCGGGGACGCCAGGATTTCAGCGCGCTGAGGGAGGCGAGACCCGATGAGCGAGATGCGCGTCGTGGGCGTGCGGGTGGAGTTGCCCGCCAACCAGCCGATCCTGCTGCTGCGCGAAACCGAGGGCGAGCGCTACCTGCCGATCTGGATCGGCTCGGTGGAGGCGACCGCGATCGCGCTGGAGCAGCAGGGCGTCCGGCCCGCCCGGCCGTTGACGCACGACCTGCTGAAGGACGTCATCGGAGCGTTGGGCAGGCAGTTGGAACAGGTCCGGATCACCGACCTGCAGGAGGGCACGTACTTCGCGGAACTCGTGTTCGACGGCGACGTGCGGGTGTCCGCGCGGCCGAGCGACTCGGTGGCGCTGGCGCTGCGGATCGGCGTGCCGATCCACGCGGAGGAGTCCGTGCTCGCCGAGGCCGGGTTGATCATCCCGGACGAGCAGGAGGACGAGGTCGAGAAGTTCCGCGAGTTCCTGGACTCGGTCTCGCCGGAGGACTTCCGCGGCGCGGACACCTGATCGACCTTCGCTCGACCCTCGCCCGGCCCCGTCCGGATTCGTGCCGACCAGGCCCGGAGCGCCCGCCGCTCCGGGCCTGCTCTGCGCTTTCAGTCCGCCGCCGGCGCCGCTGAGCCGAGCTGCCTGACTGGCGCGCCGCCGCCGCCCCGCTGTGCCACCCGCCGCTCTGCCCTGCCGAGCCGCTCTGCCCTGCCGAGCCGGGCTGCCCCGCCGCGCCGCGCTGTGCCACCCGCTGTGCCGCCGCTCCGCCTGCCGCGCTGTGCCGCCGCCCTGCCCGCCGAGCCGCCCTGCCGAATCGAGCCGCGCTTCCCGCCTTACCCCGCGCTGGGGTGCCGCCTGGGCTTGGCCTCCGGCCCCCGGTTCCATGATCGCACCGGCCACCGACAGTCCAGGCGGGAGCGCGTGGGGAAGCGGTGCGCAACCGGGGTCGGGATGGCCCACGAGGAGCCGGCGTCCCGCCGCGAGTCGGAGCGGGCCCCTCGTGGGTGTGTGCGGTGCGTTGTGGATCTGCCCCGCGTGCCACCCCCCGGTGTCACTCCTCCGGATTACACAACGTCAGCACCTGTCCGCTAAACGATCACTAAACGTCACCCGAATGGCTTACGACGGCCGACTCTCTCAACCTCAACTTGACGTTGAGGCACGACACGCTCAGCGCGTCGCGTTGACCTGCCCCCTAGGCGGTCTTACCGTCGAACTCAGGTGAATTGCCACGGTGTGATTCGAGCACCGCGGCGGCTTCACGTTGGTCGCCGGCCAGTCGTGGCCGGACCGAGGGGAGGCAGGCGTGGTCGAGGAAGCGCCCATCCGGGCCGGAACCGGCGAACAGGGTGAGCTGTTCCCGGACTCCTCGCTGCCGGACGAACTCGTCGGGTACCGCGGCCCGGCCGCGTGCCAGATCGCGGGGATCACCTACCGCCAGCTCGACTACTGGGCCCGCACCGGACTGGTCAACCCGACGATAAGGAGTGCCCACGGCTCCGGTAGCCAGCGGCTCTACTCGTTCAAGGACATCCTGGTCCTCAAGGTCGTCAAGCGGCTGCTGGACACCGGGGTCAGCCTCCAGAACATCCGCGTCGCGGTCGACCACCTGCGCCGCCGCGGCGTCCAGGACCTCGCCCGCATCACGCTGTTCAGCGACGGCACCACGGTCTACGAGTGCACCTCGCCCGAGGAGGTCGTGGACCTGCTGCAGGGCGGCCAGGGCGTGTTCGGCATCGCGGTCAGCGGGGCCATGCGGGAGATCAGCGGCACGATCCACGAGTTCCCGGCCGAACGCGCCGACGGGCTCGCGGTCGACGAGGCGCCCAACGACGAGCTGTCCCGCCGCAGGCGGACGCGCGCCATCGGCTGACGCGTGGGCGGGGACGGGGCGCACGAGCGGGGTGTTACCCGCCATGACGGCGGCGTAAACCTGTGAGATCCGCGTCGCGTCCGTGACGGAAGACGTTCACCCGCCGGGTACGATTCGCGCGTAGTCGCTTTATCCCGTGCGGGAGAGTCCGAGCCAGTCTCGGCGCCGAAGGAGCAAATCCTCCCCGGAACCTCTCAGGCGCAAGGACCGCGCGGGTGAGACGCCTCTGGAAAGCGGGTCGAGCACCACCCGACCCCGCCGACGGTGCAAGCCCGGTCACGCCGGGTGAAGCTCTCAGGCGCCCGAGAAAACGGGCAGAAGACAGAGGGGGAGGGCAACGGCAGAAGTGTGTCCGTAGCCCGCGAAAGGCGCCTTATATGACGCAGGACCGCATCCCCCTCGCCGCCCTTGAGCACGGCACCCCCTTCGCCGACCGGCACGTCGGCCCGCGGCCGGCCGAGCTGGCCCGCATCCTGGACGTCATCGGCGTCGGCTCCCTGGAGGAACTGGCGCAGCGCGCCGTGCCGGAGTCGATCCGGGAGCGCGAACTGGTGCTGGACCTGCCCGCGCCCGCCACCGAGACCGAGGCGCTGGCCGAGCTGCGCGCCCTGGCCGCCCGCAACAAGCCGCTCACCCAGATGATCGGCATGGGCTACTACGGCACCCACACCCCGCCGGTGATCCGCCGCAACGTCCTGGAGAGCCCCGCCTGGTACACGGCCTACACGCCCTACCAGCCCGAGATCTCCCAGGGCCGCCTCGAAGCCCTCCTGAACTTCCAGACCATGGTCGGCGACCTGACCGGCCTGCCGCTGGCCAACGCGTCCATGCTGGACGAGTCCACCGCCGCCGCCGAGGCGATGACCCTGGTCCGCCGCGCGGGTCGCAGCAAGTCCACCAAGTTCGTCGTGGACGCCGACACGCTGCCGCAGACGCTGGCCGTCATCGAGACCCGCGCCGAGCCGTTGGGCATCGAAATCGTCACCGCCGACCTGTCGCAGGGCCTCGAAGGGCTGGGCCTGGGCGGCGACTTCTTCGGCGTGCTGCTGTCCTACCCGGGCGCGTCCGGGGTCGTGCGCGACTACGCCGCCCTGGTGGAGGAGATCCACGCGGCCGGCGCACAGGCCGTGTTCGCCGCCGACCTGCTGGCCCTGACGCTGCTGCGCCCGCCGGGCGAGATCGGCGCGGACGTCGTCGTCGGCACCACCCAGCGCTTCGGTGTGCCGATCGGCTTCGGCGGCCCGCACGCCGGGTACATGGCCGTGCGCCAGGGCCTGGAGCGCCAGTTGCCCGGCCGCCTGGTGGGCGTGTCCGTGGACGCGGACGGCAACCTGGCCTACCGGCTCGCGCTGCAGACCCGTGAGCAGCACATCCGCCGCGAGAAGGCGACCAGCAACATCTGCACCGCGCAGGTCCTGCTGGCCGTGATGGCGTCGATGTACGCGGTCTACCACGGCCCCGAAGGCCTGCGCGCCATCGCGACCCGCACCCACCGCCTGGCCACCGTGCTCGCGGCGGGCCTGTGCGAGAACGGCGTGGAGGTCGTGCACGGCGAGTTCTTCGACACCGTGCAGGCCCGCGTCGAGGGCC
The DNA here is from genome assembly GCF_003634995.1 of Saccharothrix variisporea. Lineage (GTDB taxonomy): Bacteria > Actinomycetota > Actinomycetes > Mycobacteriales > Pseudonocardiaceae > Actinosynnema > Actinosynnema variisporeum. The sequence continues at coordinate 7,510,963 of NZ_RBXR01000001.1, forward strand.
GCGCGGCCGAGGTCGTCGCCACCGCGCGGGACCTGGGCGTGAACCTGTGGCAGGTGGACGCCGACACGGTCTCCATCGCGTGCGACGAGACCACCACCCGGGGCGACCTGGAGAAGGTGTGGAAGGCGTTCGGCGTGACCGTCGCCGACGTGGACGGCCTGGACGTCGACACCGCCGACGCGATCCCCGCCGACCTGCGCCGCACCAGCGACTACCTGACCCACCCGGTGTTCCACCAGCACCGCTCCGAGACCGCGATGCTGCGCTACCTGCGCAAGCTGTCGGACAAGGACGTGGCGCTGGACCGCAGCATGATCCCGCTCGGCTCGTGCACGATGAAGCTCAACGCCACCGCCGAGATGGAGCCGGTGACCTGGCCGGAGTTCGCGAACCTGCACCCGTTCGCGCCCGTCGAGGACGCCGAGGGCCTGCTGTCGATCGTCCAGGACCTGGAGCACTGGCTGGCCGAGGTGACCGGCTACGACGCCGTGTCCATCCAGCCCAACGCGGGCAGCCAGGGCGAGTTCGCCGGCCTGCTGGCGATCCGCGCCTACCACCGCGCGCAGGGCCACGCCGAGCGGGACGTCTGCCTGATCCCGTCCTCCGCGCACGGCACCAACGCCGCCTCCGCGGTCATGGCCGGGATGCGGGTCGTGGTCGTGAAGTGCGACGACCAGGGCAACATCGACATGGACCACCTGCGCGCCACGGTCGACGAGCACCGCGACGACCTCGCGGCCATCATGATCACCTACCCGTCGACCCACGGCGTGTACGAGGACACCGTGCGCGAGGTGTGCGCGCTGGTGCACGACGCCGGCGGCCAGGTGTACGTGGACGGCGCGAACCTCAACGCCCTCATCGGCCTCGCGCAGTACGGGAAGTTCGGTTCGGACGTCTCGCACCTGAACCTGCACAAGACCTTCTGCATCCCGCACGGCGGCGGCGGCCCGGGTGTCGGCCCGATCGGCGTGCGCTCCCACCTGGCCCCGTTCCTGCCCAACCACCCGCTCCAGCCCACCGCCGGTCCCGAGACCGGTGTCGGCCCGATCTCCGCAGCCCCGTGGGGTTCGGCGTCGATCCTGCCGATCTCGTGGGCGTACGTGCGCATGATGGGCGCGGACGGCCTGCGCCGCGCGACCCTGACGGCGGTGGCGGCGGCGAACTACGTGGCCCGGCGGCTGGACGAGCACTTCCCGGTGCTCTACACCGGCGAGGGCGGTTTCGTGGCCCACGAGTGCATCCTCGACCTGCGCCCGATCACCAAGGCGACCGGCGTGACCGTGGACGACGTGGCCAAGCGCCTGGCGGACTACGGCATCCACGCGCCCACCATGTCGTTCCCGGTGGCCGGCACGCTCATGGTCGAGCCGACCGAGAGCGAGGACCTGGCGGAGATCGACCGCTTCATCGACGCGATGATCGCGATCAAGGGCGAGATCGACCGCGTGGGCGCCGGCGAGTGGCCCGCCGACGACAACCCGCTGCGCAACGCCCCGCACACGGCGGCCAGCGTGACCACCGGCGAGTGGACCCACCCGTACAGCCGCGAGGTGGCCGTCTTCCCGGCGGGCGTGGGCGCCCCGAAGATCTGGCCCCCGGTCCGCCGCATCGACGGCGCCAAGGGCGACCGCAACCTGGTCTGCTCCTGCCCGCCCCTGTCGGCCTACAACAACTGACCGCTCACCCGACCGACGGCCCCGTGCTCACCGCGCGGGGCCGTCGGCCGTTCACGCCAACTCGTAGTCGAACGCGTACCCGCCGGGCTCGCCCATCTGCCACGTGATCGTCCCCGATCCGGTCAGCCCCGCCAGCTCGCCGGAAGCCGACACCACGGTGAACGTCCCCCGCGCCACCCCGTCGCGGAACCCGCCGCTGTGCTCCAGCACGAACGTCCCCGACCGGCCGCCCAGGGTCCCGGTCACCACCTCGATCCCCACCGACCGGCACGACGAGTCGTCCGGGTAGTCCATGAGGAACCGTTGCTCGCCGGTCCCCTCCAGGTCACCGGTGTAGGCGACGGTCATCGAGCCCGTGGTCTGCTTCGGGCCGGTGACCTCGTCGTAGCGCTTGCCGTCCCACGTGTGCTCTTCCCAGCTCTTCATCTCGGCATTGCCGTTCGCGGTGCTCATGAGAGGCACTCTGCCGGTAGAAGCTGACAACCTGTGTCAGGTTCCCGGGGCAAAATGCACCCATGCGCGCCGGCCGTCTGCTCTCCCTGCTCCTGCTCCTCCAGTCCCGAGGACGGATGACCGCGCAGGAACTGGCCGACGAGCTGGAGGTCTCCGTTCGCACGGTCTACCGGGACGTCGAAGCCCTGAGCGCCGCCGGCGTACCGGTCTACGCCGACCGCGGACCCGCCGGCGGTTACCAGCTCCTCGACGGCTACCGCACCCGCCTCACCGGGCTGACCGGCGCGGAGGCGGAGTCGTTGTTCTTCGCCGGGATGCCGGGGCCGGCGGCCGAACTGGGGCTGGGCACGGTGGTCGCCGCCGCTCAGCTCAAGGTGTTGGCCGCACTGCCGCCGGAGTTGCGGTCGCGGGCGGGGCGGATCAGGGAGAGGTTCCACCTCGACGCCGGCGGGTGGTTCCGGCAGGCCGAGGACATGCCGTTCCTCGCCGGCATCGCGGACGCGGTGTGGAACCCGAAACGGCTGAGGATCAGCTATCGCCGGTGGGGCGACGAAGTCGTGGAGCGGACGGTCGGGCCGCTGGGGCTCGTGCTCAAAGCGGGCCTCTGGTACCTGGTGGCCGAGTCCGACGGGCAGCCGCGCACCTACCGGGTCGCCCGCGTCGAAGCCCTCCAACCGACCGACGAAGACTTCGCGCGGCCCGCGGACTTCGACCTCGCCACCTTCTGGGCCGACTGGTCGCGGAAGTTCGAAGAGCGGATGTACCCGGAGAGGGTCACGGTCAGGGTCACCGCGCTAGGCCTGCGCACAGCACGTGTCCTGCTCAGCCTCGCCGCGTCGAGGGCGCTCGAGGACGTCGAGCCCCGAGGGGAGTGGACGACCGTCGAGATCCCGACCGAATCCCTGGACCACGCCCTGGTGGACCTCCTGCGCCTCGGCCCGGAAGCGGAGGTCGTGGCACCACCCGAACTGCGCGAACGCGTCAAAGCCCGGCTGGAGGCGACCGCCCGGCTCTACCGCGAGTCCGACAGCAGCTGACCCAGCGCCGCGTCCACCCCGCGCCCGTCCTCGACCACGGACAGCGTCCCGCCGGTGGACCGCGCGATCTCCGACAGCGGCTGCCGTTCCGGGTCCGGGCCGATCGCGATGATCGACACCGCCACCTCGCGGCCCTCCTGCTTCGCCGCCGCCAGCTCGGTCTTGAGCTGCGCCAGCGTCAGGCCGCCGTCGTTGGGGCTGTCGGTGAGCACGATGATCCGGTTCTTCTTGCCCGCCTGGAAGTCGGTGACGGCCTGCTTGTAGAGCGCGGCCAGGCTGGAGTACAGGAACGTGGCGTTCTGCGGCTTGAGCCCCGCGACCCCGTCGAGCAGCTGCTGCTTGCGCGCCACCACCGGGCCGGGCGCGACGAGCTGCCGGTACGGCTTGCCCCCAGCCAGCTCGCTGGAGAACTCCCACAGCCCCAGCGACCCCGACACCGACCGGTTGATCTGCCCGGACAGCGCCGAGCGCACCCACTCGATGCGGGAGCGGCCGTCGCCGCCGGGTTCGCCCATCGACTTGGACGAGTCCACCAGCACGGTCACCACCTGGCCGTTGTCGGCGGTCGCCCACGCGGCCGAGATCTGCTGGGTGGTGTTGGCGTCGGCGGGGACGAGCTTGTCGGTCATGGTCGGCCAGCGGATGCCCGGCGACGGCTTGGGCCGCTCGGTGGTCGCGTCCACCCGCAGGCCCGCCGCCGCGAGCAGCTTCTGCTGGTCGGGTTCGAGCAGGAACTCGCGGAACGCCTGCGCCGCGCGCACCTGCGCCTCGCCGACCCAGTCGCCCGCGAGCGGCACGAACGGGTAGTCCGCGACCGGCGACGGCCCGCCCGCCGCCACCCCGTACAGCGGCTGCAACGGCGGCGTGCCGCTGTCCTTGCCGGTGTTGTACCGGTACAGGTCGACCTCGAACACCGGCACCGCCGAGAACCCGGCCGCGTTCACCTCGGGCTTGTCGGCCAGCAGCGACAGCGCCTCCCACGTGCTCGCGGGCGTCTGCGCGGGCTTGGACGCGGTCAGCTTGCCCAGCGTGGCCTTCACCGGGTCCAGCGCGAGCATGTCGGTGGTCACGGGACCCTTGCCGTCCGGGGACGCGCCGGCCAGCGCGGACTGGACCGCCATCGCGGTGGCGGCGTTGGCCGCCGGGTCGGGCATGGCGACCTTGAAGTCGCCCCACTCGGGCTTGCCGAACCGCTGCCAGCCGCCCGCCGCCGCGGTGATGTCGGGCAGGTCGGTCCACCGGAACCCGGCGCCGGACTGCACCGCCGAGGCCGCGTCCTGGGGCAGCGCGAGCAGCACCGGGCTGGCCGCGATGGACTGCGGCTGCGCGCCGATCAGCGCCCGGTCCTGCGCGGCCAGCCGGTTGGCCCACAGCGTCGAGTCGGTGACCCAGGCGTGCGGCTTGGCGTTGAGCTTGCCCTCGTCCCAGCCCTGGGTGAGGCCCTCGAGGACCAGTTCGGAGTCGATCGCCTGCACCTCGGGGCGGATGCAGTGGTCGTAGACGACCGGGCGCTGCTTGGCCCACGCCCGCGCGACCTCGCGGACCGCCTCGGCGACGCTGGGCGCGGCGGCCACGCGCAGCACGGCGTCACCCTCGCGGCAGTCGCCGGCGACGGCGGCGGCGCGGCGGTCGACGATCCCGGCGACCCACGTCCACGCGAAGTACCCGAGGAGCAGCAGCACGACGACGCCGACGATGGCGACCGGCCACTTGGCGATCCCGCGCCGCACCTTCGTCCGCAGCGCGCGGTGTCGAGACATCGTCTTTCCCTCTCGAACGTCCGACTTCCGGTATGGCGAATCCCGACCGGCGTCACGCTAACAGGTGAAGTCTGCGGAACGGGTGAAGTGACGTGGAGTTATGACGCCGTTACGGCGGCGTCGAGGAACGTCTCCGTGAGGTCGATCAGCGCGGCCCGCAGCGGCGCCGCCGCCTCCACGAACGCGCTCTGCCGCCGGACGTACTCCGCGCGGCCCTCGGCGGTCTCCACGGCGATCGGCTGGTAACCCAGTTCTCCCAGGTCGTACGGGCTGGCTCGCATGTCCAGCTCGCGGACCTGGAGGGCGAGCTCGAAGCAGTCGGCCATCAGGTCCGACGGGGTCGCCGGGTCGAGCTTGTAGCTCCACTTGAACAGGTCCATCGACACGTGCAGGCAGCCCGGCTGCTCCAGCAGGACCTGCTTCTCCCGCGTGGGCTGCACCACGTTGAGCGGGCGCGCTTCGGGCGTGAAGAACCGGAAGGCGTCGAAGTGGCTGCACTGGATCTTGTGCGTCTCGACCACCCGGTCGGTGCCCTCGCCGCCCAGCCGCAGCGGCCACGCCTCGTGCCGCACCCGGTCGGCCCGGTACACCATCGCCCACTCGTGCAAGCCGAAGCAGCCCAGCCGGGGCGGGCGCGACGCGGTGGCGGTGAGGAGCCGGTGCGTGAACCCGATGGTCGACCGGCGCTCGCGAGCGAACGCCTCGACGTCCAGCGTCACCCCTTCGGGAGTCTCCTTGTAGAGCGGCCAGCGCAGGTAGTGACGAGCGGCGTCCCCTTCGAGCACCACGCCGGGACCGGGGTGCCAGCGCTCCAGCCGGGACGGCCGGTGCGAGTAGTACGAGAACAGGAAGTCCAGCACGGGGTGCTTCTCGCCCCGGGCCTTGCGCTCGTGGTGCGGCCCCGTCCACGCGCGAACCCGGGCCGCGTGCGCATCACGGCGCGCGGTCCACTCGGCTTCGGACAGGACGACCCCCACGCCCCTATCGTATTTCGCCCTCCACCAGCGCCTGACCGAGGTCCGTGCGCAGCGAGACGACCTTGCGCCCGTCCCGGCTGCTCACCGCCAGCCCGGCGGCCCGCAGCACGGCCAGGTGCTGGGACGCCGCGCCGACCGTGATGCCCAGCCGCGCCGCCAGCTCCGACACCGTGGACGGCCGGTCCAGCTCGTGCAGCATCCGCGCGCGGGTCGGCCCGACCAGGCGGGCGAGGGCGTCGCCGACACCTCTTCGGGTCTCCCACAGCGAGCCGAACCCGTGCGCCGGGTAGCACAGGGCCAGCCGCACCGGGCTGTCCCGCAGGTAGACGTCCGGCCAGGTGAACGCCGAGGGCACCAGCACCAGGTCCCGCTCACCGGCCACGATCCGCCGTCCCGACACCCGCACCCCGTCCGGGTCCGGCGCCACGTCCGGGTGCAGCTCGGCCAGCACGGTCGGCGTGCCCTGGTCCACCAGCCGCCGCGCACGGCGCTCGATGTCGCTCTGGAGCACCCCTTCCAGCCGGGGCCAGACCGGGGCGATGACCGCGTCGTGGACCTGCCGGAGCCGGTCGAGGACGGCGGTCAGCGCGGTGGCGTGGTCGTCCAGGAGGGGGCGCAGGCGAGGGTCGTCGGGCAGCGCGGCGGCGACCCGGGCGGGCTTGGCGACGCGGGGCAGGAAGTGCAGCTCGGTGTCCATGTCCATCGAGCGGGCACCGGGCGTGGGGATCAGGAACTCGGGCACGACCGGCCGCGTGACCAGCGTCGTCAACAGGGTCGGGTCGGGTCCGAGCGCGGCCAGCCGGGGTCGTGCCCAGGCGGTCCAGCGCTGGTGGGCCGGACCGGGCGCGGCCAGGACGCGCAGCGCCGCCACGGTCTCCCACAACGGCGACACGGCGAACCTGAAGGGCACGGTTCATCTGACACTAAAACGTTCGGCGCCCGCCACCCGCGTTGGCAGGGTGATCGCATGTCCAGGGGGTGGGTGCGGCTCCAAGCCGTCGCGGTGTCCGGTTCGGTGGCGGAGGGGTTGATGCGGACGGCGCTGCCGCTGGCGGCGGTGTCGATCACGACAGATCCGCGCGAGGTGTCGTTGGTGCAGGTGGTGGGCCAGTCGCCGTGGCTGCTGTTCTCGCTGTTCGCGGGCGTGCTGATCGACCGGGCGCGGCGCACGACCGTGCTCGGACTGGCGTACGCGGTGCAGTGCGCGGCAGCGTTGGCGTTGGCGGTCGCCGGCGTCACGGGCGCGTTGGGGCTGCCGTTGCTGTTGGTGGTGGCGTTCGTGGTGACCTCGGCGCAGGTCCTCGGCGACGGGGCCAGCGGGGCACTCGTGCCGGACGTGGTCCCACCGGACCGCTTGGCCGCCGCCAACACCCGGCTGATGCTGATCGACCAGGGCGCGGTCCAGTTCGTCGTGCCACCGGTGGCCGGGCTGCTGGTGGCCTGGGGCTTCGGCGCGCCGGCGGGCTTGGCGGTGGCGGCGGCCCTGGTCGCGCTGCTGGTGAGCCGGGGCCTCCCGTCGCGACCGGCGGTGCCGTCCGACAAGCACCCGCTGCGGGACATCGCGGAGGGCCTGCGGTACCTGGTCGGGACGCGACTGCTGCTGTCGATCACGATCGCGGTGGCCCTCGGGTCGTTCTCGTCGAGCGCGGTGATGGCGATGTTCGTGCTGTACGCGCACGACGTGCTGAGCCTGGGGTCGGTCGGGTACGGCCTCATGCTGACCGCGATGGCCATGGGGTGGGTGGCCGTGTCGTTCGTGGTGCACCGGGTGGTGGACCGGCTCGGCTACTCGTGGTCGATGCGGACGGCCCAGGTCGGCATGGTGGTGAGCCACGCGCTGGTCGCGGTGCTGCCACCGTGGCCGGTGGCGGTGGCGGTCGTGCTGTTCAGCTCGTCGGCGATCGTGATGGTGTGGAACGTGTGCTCCCAGTCCAGCCGACAGCGGTTCACGCCGTCCGGCCTGTTGGGGCGGGTGCTGACCGGACACCGGGCCCTGGCCTGGGGGTTGACGCCCCTGGGGGCGTTGACCGGCGGGGTGGTGGCGTCGTGGGCCGGGTTGCGGGCGGTGTGGGTGATGGCGGCGGTGATCCAGCTGGGCGCGCTGGCGGTGGCTTGGGTCTGGCTGTCACCTCGCGCGTTCGCGGCGGCGGAGCAGTCCGAAGCGGAACGGACCGAGGCCCTGCTCCAGCCCTGACCACCACCCCAGACTCCCTCCCCTCCCACCCACCGCCCGCCGCAGACTCCTCCCACCACCGGCTGCCGCAGACCCCTCCCACCCACCGGCTGCCGCAAGCCCACACCACCCCCACGAAACCTGCCGCGCCGCAGCCGCCCACGGACACGGCGTCGTCCTGGCACCACAGCCGCGCGCACGCCCGAAGGGCGCCACGCTTACGCCGTGCTGCCAAGCCCACGGGAAGGGCCTCGGTTTCTTTCCCCGTCCGGCCTGGGCGCAGCCCAACCGCGCTTGGCCCGTTTGTGCAACCAGCTTTTCCGGTTGCTCAAACGGGCCAAGTGTGGTTGCCTCCGGCAGGCCGGATGGGGAAAGAAACCGACGCCCTTCCACCCCCCGGGGGCCTGCCCAGCGGCGAGCGTCCGCTTTTCGCTTTTGGCTTTCGCTTTTGATCTTGAGAGCGCGCAGCGCGCAGCTCTCGGCTAGAGCGGAGGGACCAGGCCGGGAAACTTGCGGGCCGCGTGGCAATGGGGGCATTCGCGGCCGTTGTCGACCGTGCGGGGGACGCCGCCGATCACGGCCGAGGTCGGGTGGGCGATGAAGCCCGCTCCGCCGCACAGGTGGCAGATCGTACGGGCGTCCGAGGTCACGCCAAACAGGTCGTCTTCGTCCTCGTCGTCGTCTTCTTCTTCGTCCTCGAAGTCGTCGTCCTCCGGGTCATACCCGCTCTCCGGGTCGTACTCGTTCTCGGGGTCGAAGTCCTCGGGGTCCTCGTGCGCCTCCACGGGGGACACGGTAGTCCCGCGCCCCCCGTGGTCGCCGGTCAGGGGCGCTGGCCGACCGCGTCCACAATGGACAGCTCGGCGGCCGGGCCCCACGTGGTGCCCAGGAACTCGTAGGTGGTCGGGTCGAAGTACAGCGTGGTCTTCTGGGGCTTGTCACCTGGGACGACGGGTGCCGGCCACTCGATGCCGACCGCCGGGCGGCCGGTGGTGTCGTGCGTGTCCCGGACGACCTCCAGGCCCTCGACGCGGGCCGCCGCCTCGAACAGCGCCGCCTTGCTCTCCGGCTTCAGGAGGGACCCCGCGAGCTCCATGACGTCCTTGCCGCGCGCGTTGATGTTGCCCGGACCGCCGCTGGCGTTGGCGTCGAGATAGGCGAGCATCTCGTCGGCGGTGGTCGGGAGGTCGCGCTTGTAGGCCGGGTCGGGTTCGCACGGTTCGGTGACGCCGGGCCGGAACTCGCCGCCCTTGGTGACCGCGCGGACGCCGTCGCGGCAGCCGGGCAGTGGGGTGACGCCGTCGGGTCCCTCGACCGCGCCGTCGTGGGTGCCGTCCACGGACAGCCACCACCCGGTGTTGTAGTCGCCGTTGGTCGCGCCGTGGTAGACGAACTGGTCGGGGCGCGGCTCGACGAACGGCGCCGAGCGGGCCTTGGCGGCGGCGTGGGTGAGGACCTCGGCGGCGCTCGCGGCGGGGGGTTGGGTGCCGGTGACGACGTCCACGGGCGCGAGGGTGAGCACCGCCGCCACGGCCGCCGCGGCGGTGAGGGTGGACGCGCCGGCCACCACGAACCCGCGCCTGCGCCGCTTGCGGAGGGGCGAGGGGGTCGGCGCTGCCTCAGCCAGGGCCGTGAGCAGGCGGTTTCGGGCCGGGGTCAGGTCGGCCGGGGTGGGCAGCGGGGTGTCGTCGCGCAGGGTGCGGACCAGGGCCAGGTCATCCATTGCTCAGCAACTCCTCTAGTGCGGTGGGGTTTCCGAGCGCCTCACGGACCTTGCGGCGGGCTCGGTGGAGGCGGGAGCGGACGGTGCCGACCGGGATGGACAGCGCTCCCGCGACCTCCTCGTAGCTCAGCTCTTCCCAGGCGACCAGCAGCAGGACGTCCCGGTCCTCGGCGGTCAGGCCGGCCAGCGCGTCGGCCAGGGGTGTGCGCAGCGACTGCGCGGTGACCCTGGTGGCGACGCGGTCGGCGTGGCCCGCCTCGTCCGGTGCGCCCGCCTCGCGCAGGCGGAAGCGCCGGACCTCGTCGCGCCGGTGTTGGCCGACGAGGTTGGTGGCGATCCCGTACAGCCACGGCCTCGCGTCGGGACGGCCGAGGTCGTAGCGTGCGCGCTTGTCGAAGGCGGCGAGGAACGTCTCCGCGACGAGGTCGTCCGCGACCTCGCGGCCGAGCCGCCGGGCCAGGTACCGCTGGATGTGCGGTGCGTGCCGGTCGAAGAACTCGGCGAACGCCTCCGGCTGGTGCCGGGAGCGTTCGATGATCTCCGCGTCGGTTGTCGTCATGGTGGCCTTTCGGGCGTGTGGCGTTCGCCCTGTTATCAGTCGCCCGCGCCGATCGGGTTCACGCGCGCCGACGCAAGCCCCGCACGCGCGCCGACGCAAGCCCCGCACGCGCGTCGACGCAAACCCCGGACGCGCGTCGACGCGGGGGCACCCCACGAGGCCCCCGCGTCGATCATCCCCCAGGTCAGCGGGACGGGTCGCGGTTGTAGCGCTTGCGCGACCACACGTAGCCGCCGACCGCGGCGAGCGTGCACCAGCCGATCGCCCACCACCCGCTGTCACCGATCGGCGTCCCGTTCAGCACTCCCCGCAGCGTGTCGATCACCGGCGTGAACGGCTGGTGCTCGGCGAACCACGCCACCCCCGGCGACATGGACTCCGTCGGCAGGAACGCGCTGCTGATGAACGGCAGGAACTGCAACGGCAACGTGAACCCGTTGGCACCCTCCGGCTTCTTCGACGCCAACCCGCCCCCCACGGCCAGCCACGTCAACGCCAGCGTCAGCATCAGCAGCACCGCGATCGCCAGCAGCCACTCCCCGAACGACGCCCGCGGCCGGAACCCGATCAGCAGCGCCACCCCGATCACGAGCGCGACGGTGGCCATGGTCCGGATCACCGCCCCGAGCACCCGCCCGGTCAGCACCGACACCCGTGCGATGGCCATGGTCCGGAACCGGGCGATGATCCCCTCGTTCATGTCCACGCAGATGCTGATCGCCGTGCCCGCGCTGCTCGACCCCACGGCCATCACCAGGATGCCGGGCACCAGGTAGTTCACGTACGTGCTCTCGCCGACCGTCGTCAGCATCGCCCCGCCGAACACGTAGACGAACAACAACATCATGAACACCGGCACGAACAAGCCGGAGACCGCCATGACCGGGTACCGCTGCTGGTGCTTGAAGTCCCGGCGCAGCATGGTCACGGAGTCCGCGAAAGCGGTCATCGGGGGCTCCCCTGCGAGGTCAGGGCGAAGAACACGTCGTCCAGGTCGGGCGTGTGCACGGTCAGCCCCTCCGGCTCGATCGCCGCCGCGTCCAGCCGGTCCAGCAGGGCGCGCAGCGACCGGACCCCGCCGTCCCCGGGCACCTGCAACGTCAACGCCTCCGGGTCGGGGCTGCCCGCGCCCAGCACCCGCACGGCCTGGTCCAAAGTGGACACCTCCGGGAACCGCAGGCTCACGTGACCGCCCGGCACCAGCCGCTTCAGCTCGGCCGCACTGCCCTGCGCGACGATCTTCCCGCCGTCCAGCACCGCGATCCGGTCCGCCAGCTCGTCGGCCTCCTCCAGGTACTGGGTGGTGAGGAAGATCGTCACGCCGTCCCGCTCCACCAACTCCCGGATGATGTCCCACAGCACGTGCCGGCTGCGCGGGTCCAGGCCGGTGGTCGGCTCGTCCAGGAAGATCACCCGCGGTCCGCCGACCAGGGTCATCGCCAGGTCCAGCCGCCGGCGCATCCCGCCGGAGTAGGTGGACGCGGGCTTGCGCGCCGCCTCCACCAGCTCGAACCGCTCCAGCAGCCGCCGGGTCAGCGCGCGGCCGTCCCGGCGGGGCAGGTGGCGCAGGTCGGCCATCAGGTTCAGGTTCTCCTCGCCGGTGAGCAGGCCGTCCACCGCCGAGAACTGGCCGGTCACGCCGATCACCGAGCGCACGCCGTCCGGGTCGGTGCGCAGGTCGTGCCCGCAGACGCGCACCTCGCCGGCGTCGGCGGTGATCAGCGTGGACAGGATCTGCACGGCGGTGGTCTTGCCGGCCCCGTTCGGGCCGAGCAGCGAGAAGACCGTGCCCTCGGCGACGTCGAGGTCGATGCCGTCGAGCACGACCTTGTCGCCGAAGTTTTTACGCAGCCCGAAGGCCGAGATGGTCATGGGTTCCCCTCAGAAGGCCTTGCAGAGAAAGAAGGTCAGACGCGCAGCGGCAGCGTCTTGACGCCCGTCATGGCGGGCGAGGGCATGAACGTGGGCGCCTGGTCGGGGTCCACGTGCAGGCCGGGGAAGCGGTCGAGCAGGGCGTTCACGGCGACGCGGCCTTCGAGGCGGGCCAGGGGCGCGCCGACGCAGAAGTGGATGCCGCGGCCGAAGCCGAGGTGCGGGTTGGGGTCGCGGCCGGCGTCGAACAGGTGCGGGTCGGCGAACCTGCGGCCGTCCCGGTTCGCCGCGCCCAGCCAGACCATCAGCAGCTGGTCGGCCGGGATGTCCTGTCCCCCGAGGGTGACGGGCGTGGTGGTGGCGCGAGCCAGCGCCGCGAACGGGGTGAAGAAGCGCAGTGACTCCTCGATCGCCACCGGCACCAGCGACCGGTCGGCGCGGACCCGTTCCCGCTGCGCGGGGTGGGCGTCCAGGCACAGGGTCGTGTTGCCCAGCAGCATGGTGGTGGTGATGTGCCCCGCGACCAGGAGCACCATGGAGAAGTTGACGACCTCGTTGTCGTTGAGCCGCTGCCCGTCGACCTCCGCTTGCACGAGACCGGAGATCAGGTCGTCACCGGGGCTGCGGCGGCGGGCGGTGATGTGCTCCCGCAGGTAGTCCTGGAGGGGCAGGAGCCCGGCGCTGACCTCGGCGAAGTCCTCGGCCATCTTCTCCGGCGAGTCGTTGAGGGAGAACTCGTTGTTCTGGGCGAACAGCTTGTCCACCCACTCCCGGAACAGCTCCCGGTCGCTCGCCGGGAGGCCCAGCAGTTCGGCGATCACGATCACCGGTAACGGGTAGGCCAGCGCGGAGACCAGTTCGAACCCGTCGGGGTCCACCTGGTCGAGCAGCTCGTGGGTCAGGGCGGTGACGCGGGGCTCCAGGTCGGCGACGACCTTGCCGGAGAACGCCTTGCTCACCAGGTTGCGCAGCTTGCGGTGGTCGGGCGGGTCCAGGTCCAGCAGGTTGCCCTCCCGCAGCGACCGGTCGGCCTGCACCGGGAAGAGGTCCTGGACGTGGGCCGAGGAGTAGGTCTTCGCGTCGGCGAGGACCTGGCAGGCCTCCTCGTGCCCGTAGACGTTCCACATGCCGCTCTTCTCGTCGAACTCGACCGGTCGGGCGGGGTCTTCGCCGCGCAGCCAGGACTGCGCGGGGTGGATGCCCCACCGGTCGGCCAGGTCGGTCATGAGTCGTCCTCCTTGGTGGGAATGGCCCGGCGCACGACGATGTCGCCGAAGCCGGTGCGCCCCCGGACCTCGACGGTCTCGGTGGCGGGATCGGGGCCGGACGCGGCCTCCAGCGAGTTGTGCACGGCGCCCAGCACGGAACTGAGGTCCAGCCACGCCGCGGTGCCGTTGCGGATGCCGACCTCCAACTGGCCCACGGAGGTCTCCATCACGACCTTGCCGCGGGCCACCTCGTGCACCCGGATGCTGCCGTTGGCGGTGGTGGCGGTGACATCCCCGTGGGCCACGTCCACGGAGATGTCGCCGTTGGCCGACTTCACCCGCAGGTCGCCGGTGACCTCGCCGACCCGGGTGGGACCGTTGGAGTTCTTCACCACGGCGTCCCCGTCCACGTGCTCGACGCGCAGGTCGCCGGACCCGGTCAGCACGTCGGCGGTGCCGGTGACGTGGTTGACGCCGACGTTGCCCATCGCGGTGCGCAGGTGCAGCGGCCCGGACCGGTCGACGGTCACGTTCCCCGTCGCGGAGCGGAACCGGACCTCGCCGTACCGGCCGCGGGCCTCCAGGTCGCCCAGCGCGGTGTCGCCCCGGACGCTGGACCCGGTCGGGACCTCGATCGTGACGTCCACCGAGCCGCCCTTGGTGAAGATGCCGCGCGGCCTGGGCGTCTTGACCAGCAGTCGGCCGCCGTCGAACTCCACCCGGGTCTGGTCGGCGGCCTTGACGTCGCCGGCCCGGCCGGGGTCGGTCGGACGCACCTCCACCACGGTGTCGGTGCGGTCGGACGCGGTGATCCGGGTGGGGCCGACGACCAGTTCGAGGGTCACGGAGATCGGTCCGGGCGTGGCGAAAACGGGCATGGCTGTCCCCTGGTAGTGGGTGTGGAAAGCGTTTTCCCTGGTGACGGGCTAGCGGACCCAGCCGGTGTAGCGCTGGCCGAAGAGCGTGGTGGGCTGGCGGACGCCCTGGTCGAGCGCGGCGGAGGCGGCGCGGACCAGCCAGGCGTTGACCGAGATGCCGGCCGTGGCGGCGGCCTCCTCGACGCGCTGTTTGAGGTGCTCGGGCAGGCGGAGGTTGATGCGGGTCATGGCGCCGTCGTCGTCCACGGGCGGCGGCGGGGGAGCGGGCTGCGCGGGCGCTTCGGGCGCGGCGTGCGGCGGCGGGGTGACGACGAACTCCGGGTCACGGCCGCGCAGCCGGACGTCGACGGAACCGGGCGCGAGGTCGCGGGTGATCTCGGCGGCGGCGCCGGAAAGCGCTTCCAAGAGCGTCAGCCGGGCAGCGGGGTCGATCTGCGCGGTGAGGCGGTCGGCGAGCGCGCGGGCCTCGTCGCCCACGGCCTCGGCGGCGACCGCCAACTCGCGGCGGAGGTTGTCGACGTACGGCGTGAGGTCCATGGCACAACTATGGCACCACTGTGGTGCCATGCGCAAGCGCTATGTGGTGCCACTTGGTGCCACTCCGGCACCAAGTGGCACACGATCAGAGGTCCCGGTACACGTGGGTGCCGTCCCGGACGGTGCCCACGTACTCCTCCACGAGGTCTTCCAGCGCCACCACGCCCCGGACCCCGCCCTCCGCCGTCACGGCCTTGGCCAAGTGGCTCTGCGCCCGCCGCAGCGCCGCCAACGCCTCGTCCAGCCGGGCGTCCACGGCCACCTCCGGCAACCCGCGCACCCGCGCGGCGGGCAGCGGCGTCGAGGGGTCCGCGTCGGCGAGGTCCAGCACGTCCTTGACGTGCAGGTAGCCCACCAAGGCCCCGTCCTCGCCGCGCACCGGGAACCGGGAGAACCCGGTCGCGGACACGGCCGCCTCGACATCGCTTATCGTCGGCCGGGCCGGCACGGACGTGACCCGGTCCAGCGGCACCAGCACGTCCGCCACGGTCCGCTCCGCCGACGACAACGTCTGCGTCAGCCGCCGGTGCTCGGAGTCCTCCAGCAGGCCCTCCTGGCGGGACTGGGCGATCAGCAGCGCCAGTTCGTCCCGCGTGTACGCCGACTCCAGCTCCTCCTTCGGCGTCACCCCGACCAGCCGCAGCACGAACGTCGCGACCACGGTGAACCCGCGCAGCAGCGGTGCCACCAGCTTGCAGAACCAGTAGTGCACGGGCACCAGCAGCAGCGCGGTGCGTTCCGGGCCGGCGATGGCCAGGTTCTTGGGCACCATCTCGCCCAGCACGGTGTGCAGGGCGACCACGATGACCAGCGCGATCGCGAACGCCACGCCGTGCAGCACCGCCGGCGGCAGGCCGACCGCGTGGAACGGGGCTTCCAGCAGCGCCGCCACGGCCGGTTCGCCCAGCGCGCCCAGGCCCAGCGAGCACAGCGTGATGCCCAGCTGCGCGCCCGCGATCAGCAGCGGCAGTTCCCGGCCCGCCTTGATGACGACCTTCGCCCGCGAGCTGCCCGTGTCCGCCAACGCCTCCAGCCGGTCCCGGCGGGCGGTGATGATCGCGAACTCGGCGCCGACGAAGAAGGCGTTGCCCGCCAACAGCAGCAGGATCACCAGGACGCTCACCGCGCCACCTCCGGCTCCACGCGCGAGACGCGCAACTCGGCCACGCGGTGCTTGTCCATCTGCACCACGGTGATGCGCCAGTCGTCCACCCGGATCTCGTCGCCGACGTCCGGGATGCGGCCCAGCCGCGCCAGCACGAGGCCGGCCAGGGTCTCGTAGTCGCCCTCCGGCATCCGGAACCCGGTCGCCTCGGCCACCTCGTCGTCGCGCAGCAGGCCGGACACCAGCCAGCCGTTCGCGCCCAGCGCCCGGACCGGCGAGCCCTCGCGGCGGTCGTGCTCGTCGCGCACGTCGCCGACGATCTCCTCGACCAGGTCTTCCAGCGTCACCATGCCCGCCGTGCCGCCGTACTCGTCGACCACCAGCGCGGTCTGCAGGCCGGACGCGCGGAGGCGGTCCAGCAGGGCGTCGCCCTCCAGCGTCTCGGGCACGGTCTGCACCGGCCGGGTCAGCGCGGAGACCGGCGTGGTGGCGCGCTGGTTGCGCGGCACGTTGAAGGCCTGCTTGACGTGGACGATGCCGCGCACCTCGTCCAGGTCGCCGTTGTGCACGGGGAACCGGGAGAAGCCGGTCTCGCGGGCCTTGGCCAGCAGGTCCAGCACGGTCGCGTCGGCGCGCAGCGACTCCACCCGCACCCGCGGGGTCATCAGCTCGTCGGCGGTGCGGTCGCCGAAGCGCAGCGACCGGTCCAGCAGGGTCGCGGTGCCCTCGTCGATCGTGCCCTGCTCGGCGCTGGAGCGGATCAGCGCGCCCAGCTCCTGCGGCGACCGCGCGGAGGCCAGCTCCTCGGCGGGCTCCACGCCCAGCCGCCGCACCAGCCAGTTCGCGGCCCCGTTCAGGCCGGTGATCAGCCAGCGGAACACCGCCGAGAACCCGGCCTGCAGGCCCGCGACGGCCCGCGCGGTCTCCAGCGGCTTGGCGATGGCCAGGTTCTTGGGCACCAGCTCGCCGAACACCATCGACAGCGCCGTGGCCAGCGCCAGCGCGACGACCAGCGACACCGGTCGGGCCACCGACTCCGGCACGCCCACCAGCGACAACGCAGGGGCGACCAGCTCGGCGATCGCGGGCTCGGCGATGAAACCGGTGATCAGCGTGGTGAAGGTGATGGCCAGCTGCGAGCCGGACAGCTGGAACGACAGCGACCGGTGCGCCTTCTCCACCGTCTTGGCCTTGGCGTCGCCGACGGTGGCCACGTGCGACTCGACGGTGCTGCGCTCGAGGGCGGTCAGCGAGAACTCGGCGGCGACGGCGATGAACGTGCCGATCGTCAGCGCCACGACGGCGACCAGGCCCAGCAGGCTGAGCAGGATCCCGGTCACCGGGCACCCCGGCGGGGGCTCGGGTCTTGCGGCAAGCCGGGTGTCGGACCCGGCTCAGTACTGCATCCAGGCGATTGCGCGTCGCGCACGGAGGTGATCACTCCTAGGCAGGGGTGGTCGGACTACCGGTCCAGTTTAGAGAGTCGGGGTCGGTCAGCGCAGTCCGGTACCGGAGGGTGACGACGTGCTCGCACGCAGTACCACCTCGCCCGGGGTCCGGACCGTGCGGGCGGTGGGGTGGTCGTCCAGCACGAGCCGCGCGGCGCGTTCGCCCATCTCCTCCAGCGGCAGCCGGACCGTGCTCAGGCCGGGGGCCAGGTCGCGCAGGGTCGGGATGTCGTCGAAACCCGCGATCGACACGTCCTCCGGCACCCGGAGACCGTGCTCGCGCAGGGCCGCCATCGCGCCCATCGCCATCACGTCGTTGACGGCGAACACGCAGGTGGCGCCGGTTCTCGCGGCGAGGAGGTCCTGGGTCGCCGCGTACCCGCCGTCGCGGGTGAAGTCGCCGTGGACGACGAACGGCTCGGGCACGCCGGCCTCCGCGAGGCCCGTCCGGAACCCGGCGAGCCGGTCCCGCGCGACCACCAGGTCCTGCGGTCCGGCGAGCACGGCGAACCTCCGGTGACCGAGCGCGGTGAGCTCGGCGGCCAGGGCCTTCGCGCCCGCCCGGTTGCCGGGGACGACGGTGTCCACGCCCAGCTTGGCCTGCGACACGGCCGCGACCCGGCCGCCCTGCTCGGTGAACGCGGCGATCTCGTCGGCGAGCCGGCTCGCGGCGGTGCGGTCGGTGGTGCGGGTGCCCGCGATGACCACGGCCCGTGCCCGGTGGGCACGCAGCGTGTGCAGCAGTTCGACCTCGCGGCCCGGGTCGCGGCCGGTGGTGCCCAGGACGACGACGAGCCCGGCCTCCTCGGCGATCCGCGTGACGCCGGCGGCGATGCTGGAGAAGTAGGGGTCGGCGATGTCGTGCACGAGCAGGCCGACCAGGACGCTGCTGTTGCGGGCGAGGGCCTGCGCGGAGGCGTTGGGCAGGTACCCGAGCCGGCGGGCGCTGCCGACCACCCGTTCCCGCAGCTCGTCGCTCACCTGGCGGGTGCTGCCGTTGAGCACGCGCGACGCGGTGGCCAGCGAGACACCGGCGTGCTTCGCCACTTCCACCAGCGTGACCTGCCGGGACGTCAACGGCTCCTCCTGGGCGACTGCGGGGTGCGAGCCTAACCCGCCGGCGCGGTTGACGTCCGCGACAGGCCGACCGTAGCGTGTGGAAAGCGCTTTCCAACCCGCTCGGAGGTACGCATGGCTGTGCGCACGATCGGGGTCGTGCTGAACGGGGTGACCGGGCGGATGGGGTACCGCCAGCACCTCGTCCGCTCGATCCTCGCCATCCGCGAACGCGGCGGGGTCCGCGTCGACCCGGACACGGTCCTGCTGCCCGAGCCCGTCCTGGTCGGCCGCAACGCCGACAAGCTCAAGGAGCTCGCCGCCCGCCACGACCTCCCGAACTGGACGACCGACCTGGACGCCGCCCTGGGCGACCCGGCCACCGAGGTCTACTTCGACGCCCAGGTCACCTCCGCCCACGTCGCCGCCCTGACCAAGGCCATCGCCGCGGGCAAGCACGTCTACACCGAGAAGCCGGTGGCGTCCTCGCCCGAGGAGGTCCTGGAGCTCGCCCGCCTGGCCGACGAGAAGGGCGTCCGGCACGGCGTGGTCGCCGACAAGCTGTACCTGCCCGGCATCCGCAAGCTGCGCCGCCTGGTGGACTCCGGGTTCTTCGGCCGCGTCCTGTCCGTCCGGGGCGAGTTCGGCTACTGGGTCTTCGAGGGCGACTGGCAGACCGCCCAGCGCCCCTCCTGGAACTACCGGGCCGAGGACGGCGGCGGGATCGTCGTGGACATGTTCTGCCACTGGTCCTACCTGCTGGAAGGCGTGTTCGGGCCGGTGGAGGCGGTGACCGCGCGGGCCGTCACGCACATCCCCCAGCGGTGGGACGAGCAGGGCCGGCCCTACGCCGCCACCGCCGACGACGCCGCCTACGCGATCTTCGAGCTGGCCGGGGGAGTGGTCGCGCAGGTCAACTCGTCGTGGGCGACCCGCGTCCGGCGCGACGAGCTGGTGGAGTTCCAGGTCGACGGCACGCACGGCAGCGCGGTCGCGGGGCTGCGCAACTGCGTGGTGCAGCCGCGGGAGATCACGCCGAAGCCGGTGTGGGACCCGGACGTGCCCTCGCCGCACGACTTCCGGGCGCAGTGGCAGGAGGTGCCGGACAACGAGGAGTTCGGCAACGGGTTCCGCGTGCAGTGGGAGGACTTCCTCACCCACGTGCACCGCGGCCTGCCCTACCGGCACGACTTCCGCGCCGGCGCGCGGGACGTCCGCCTGGCCGCGCTGGGCCTGGAGTCCTCCCGCACCGGCCGCCGGATCGAGGTGCCCGCGTGACCACCGTGCGCCTGCCGCAAGCCGACGGCACCCTCACGCAACACGTCCTGAGCTCGCCCCGGGACTGGGGTGCACCGGCCGGACCGCCGACGTCCAGGGTCGCGTTCGCCGCCGCGCACGTCGTCGCCGACCCGTTCGCCGACAACACCCCGGGCGCGCCCGCGAAGCTCGACTGGGACGCCACCCTGGCGTTCCGCCGCCGCCTGTGGGACCTCGGTTTCGGGGTCGCGGAGGCGATGGACACCGCCCAGCGCGGCATGGGCCTGGACTGGCCGACCGCGCTGGAGCTCATCCGGCGCAGCGCCGCCGAGGCCACCGGCCGGATCGCCGCGGGCGTCGGCACCGACCACGACACCGCCGACCCGCTGACCGCGTACACCGAGCAACTCGAAGCGGTGACCGCGTTGGGCGTGCAGCCGATCCTGATGTGCAGCCGCAAGCTCGCCGCCGTCGCCCGTGGACCCGAGGACTACCAACGGGTCTACGGCGCTCTGCTGGAGCAGGTGTCCGAGCCGGTGGTCCTGCACTGGCTGGGTCCGGCGTTCGACCCCGCCCTGACCGGCTACTGGGGTTCGGCGGACGTGGCCGAGGCGACCAAGCACTTCCTCGACCTCATCCACACCTATCCGTCCAAAGTGGACGGTGTGAAGGTGTCCCTGCTCGACGCCGGGCACGAGGTGTCGTTGCGGCGGGCGCTGCCGCCCGGTGTCCGCTGCTACACCGGCGACGACTTCAACTACCCCGAGCTGATCGCGGGCGACGAGGTCGGGCACAGCGACGCGCTGCTGGGCATCTTCGACCCCATCGCACCCGCCGCCGCGTCCGCGCTGCACGTGCTGGACACCGGGGACGTGGCCGGGTTCCGGGAGGTCCTGGAGCCCACGGTGGCGCTGTCCCGGCACATCTTCGGCGCACCGACGTTCCACTACAAGACCGGTGTGGTGTTCCTGGCCTGGCTCAACGGTTTCCAGGACGCCTGGTCGATGGTCGGCGGTCTCCAGTCGGCGCGGTCGGTCGTGCACCTGGGCGAGACGTTGCGCCTGGCCGACGCCGCCGGCCTGCTGGAGGACCCGGACCTCGCGGCGGAGCGGTGGGAGCGGCTGCTGGGGGTGCTGACGTGAGGCTGTCGCTCAACCAGGCCACCATCAAGCGCGCGACGGTCGCCGAGGCCGTGGACGTGTGCGTGCGGCACGGGATCGGGTCCATCGGGCTGTGGCGGGAGCCGGTCGCGGAGCACGGGTTGGACAAGACCGCGCGGCTGGTCGAGGAGGCCGGGCTGCGGGTGTCGTCGCTGTGCCGGGGCGGGTTCTTCACCGGCGTGGACCAGCGGGAAGCGTTGGCGGACAACCGGAAGGCCATCGACGAGGCCGCGGCGCTGAAGGCGGACTGCCTGGTGCTGGTGCCCGGCGGTGTGTCCGACCGGGACCTGATCGGCGCGCGTGCGCGGGTCGCGGACGCGGTGGCGGTCTTGGCGCCCTACGCCGCCGACGCCGGTGTCCGGTTGGCGATCGAGCCCATGCACCCGGTGTTCTGCGCGGACCGGGGTGTCGTGTCGACGCTGGGCCAGGCGCTGGACCTGGCCGCGCCGTTCCCCGCCGACGTCGTGGGTGTCGTGGTGGACGCGCTGCACGTGTGGTGGGACCCGGACCTGCCCGCGCAGATCACGCGTGCCGCCGGTCGGATCTTCTCCTACCAGGTGTGCGACTGGATCACGCCGCTGCCCGCGGACGTCCTGCTCGGGCGGGGGTTGCCCGGGGACGGGCACATCGACCTGCCGTGGCTGACCGGGCTGGTGGCGCCGTTCTACTCCGGTGACGTCGAGGTCGAGGTGTTCAACGCCGACGTCTGGGCGGCGGACTTCTCGGAGGTCGCGGCCGACGTCGTGCGCCGGCACGCGGCGGGCTGGGCGGCTTGCGGGTAGTCGGTTGCTCGTGGATCGCGGGTAGCCCCCGGGGGCCGGTCGTGGACGGCGGCCACGACCGGCCGCTGCCCTAGCGGGGCAGTTCCCGGCCCGCCGCCAGCAGCCGCAGCGTGCTGACCGACGGGACCAGGGCGTACAGGGCGCCGGTCGTGCGGACGAAGCGGGGGAACGCCAACTCCGTGCCCCCGAACCGCGCGCCGTCCGCGCCGCCGATCACCGGGTCGGTGCCGGTCGGAGCGCCGTCCGCGCCGCCGGCGAACTCCGGGTTGTTCGCCCAGACGCGCTGTTGGAACTCGAACTGCTCGCGGATCGACGTGCAGTGGGCGACGAAGAGCAGGCCGCGCTCGGCGTGCGGGTTGTCGTCGTACGGCGGGCCGAACGGGATGCCGCGCCGGAGGATGCGGCGCTGGGTGGGCGCGCGGTAGGTGAACGAGCGCGGGTTGGTCTTGCGGATGTGCGCGGCGCACGGCGTCCGCTCGCCCCACGGGTCGTCGGCGTAGTCGAAGTCGTTGCGGTCCGGGCCGAGGCCGAGTGCCGGGTCGGCGGGCTCGGCCAGCGGTCGCCCGTCCCGGTGCCGGCCGATCAGCAGCGCGCCCGTCTCGTCGGGCGTGGTGCCGAGGGCGTCGGCGTGCTCTTCGAGGGCTTCGCGCCAGCCGGCGACGTCCTGGGTGAGGCGGCGGATCACCTGGAGCGACCCGTTGTGCAGCCAGCGGGCGGTGCGGTCGCTCTCGTCGCCGCGCTCGGAGTCGTGGCCGAAGACGAACTCGCCGGGCTTGACCAGCACCGCGCCGGCGTGCCCGAGGCGGTGACCGGGTCGGTGGGGGTCTTCCTCGTGGAAGTCGCGGACGCCGGGTTGCGAGATGCCGTCCTTGAACCCGAAGTGCTCGCGGCCCTTGAGCGGGCCGGGGAGGGTCTCGCCGAGCTCCTGGTGCACCTTGACCACGCCGAGGAGGTCGTCGAGGAGGTCCAGCATGGTGTCCACGGCCTGGAGCCGTTCCGTGCAGTCGGAGGCGACGGTCACGACGGCGTGGATGCGCTGCTCGTCGCGGCCGAACAACCACTCTTCCGGGTCATCCCCGGTCACGTCGGCCCGCGCTTCGGCCCCCATCCACAGTGCGGGGTCCCTGCGCCGCAGGTCCTCGGCGACGGCGTCCGGGTTGACCGCGAGCTTGACCAGGCCGGCGGGCGTGAGGGAGAGGTTCGCCCAGGTGGCCTTGAGGCTCTGCGGGTCGGCGCCGAACATGGCCCGGCCGAGGGAGAAGGCCTCGTTGAAGTCCTCGACGTCGGCGGTGACGGAGAGGTAGCCGATCACGGCGGCGAGCCAGGTGCGGCCGAGCTTGGCGTCGGTGAACCGCAGGAAGCGGAACTGCTGGTGGTCCTTGTTGAACGCGGCGAGGACGTTCCCCTGGATCTCGCGCGACTTCCGCAGCGGTGGGCGTGTTCCCCGCTGCTCGGCGTGCAGGTGCAGCAACTCGGACATACCGAGAGTCCCCATTCCCCCGAATGCTCTCAGTGCAGAAGAGCACACCCGGCGGCCCGTGATACCCACGAGTAGCACCTACCACCCACCCGGCGTAACGCCCCCGGGACGAGTGGGGGCGGGTCGCACGTCGCTCATCCCCTCGCGGCGTGCGACCCGCGGGTTGTCAGCCGCCGTTGGAGGCGCGGTAGGGCTGGGCCGAGTACGCGCGCGGCTTCGCGGTGGTGATGCGGAGCACCGAGTCGTACAGCGTCCGGCCCAGGGCGGCGCGGGCGCGCAGGGCCGGGTGGGTCGCGCTGTAGTTGTCCGCGTTCGCCGCCTGGTCGCCCGCGAACTGGCCCGACGCGAACAGCGAGTACGTCACGACCGGCTTGCCCGCCGCGTCGAAGACGATGCCCGCCTCGTTCCGCCCGTCCTCGAACCACCCCGCCTTGGTGGCCACGTTCAGCCGTTCGGCGGACGACAGGTTGAGCCGGATGCCGTCCGTGAACGACGTCAGCGACCGCAGCACCCGCAGCAGGTGCTCCGTCGAACCGGCCGACAGCAGCTCACCCCGCACCAGCTTCTGCAGCAGCGTGAACGTCTCGCGCGGCGTGGTCGTGCCCAGGTAGAACCGGTTCGGGTTGGCCACCGGCACGACCTGCGTGTGCACGAAACCCTTCGACCGCAGGATCTCGTTGAGCTCCAGCGCCGGCACCACGAGCCCGCACAGCCGCACCGCCGTGTTGTCCGACACGGTCAGCAGCGCCGCCAGCGCGTGCCCCACGGTCACCGAACTGGGGTACGCCCCGTCCAGCCCGAAGATCCCGTCGGTGTCCTGGATCACGATGGACGCGGTCACGTCCACCCGCTGGTCGAGGGTGATCAAGCCCCGGTCGACCTTGTCCAGCACCGCGACCGCCACCGCGATCTTGTTCACGCTGTACGCCTCGACCACCCGGTCGGCGTTGTCCTCCACGGCCGTCTTCACGACGCCGTCGGGGTCGGCCACGCCGATGTAGGACGACCACGTGCCGCCCGCGAAGTACGTCTCACGCTGGTACTTCCGCGCGATCTTGCGGCGCGCGAGGTCGGCGGTGGTCGGGATCAGGGCGTCCCACTCGGCGTCGGTCTCCTGCGCCGACGCCGTGCCGGCGGTGCCCAGCACGGCGCCGGCCGCGGCGACCGAGCCCAGACCCAGCGCGAACCTGCGGTTGATGTTCATGTGCCCCCAATCAGATGGATGTCCGCCACTAAAGACGCCGCCGGACGCCGTTTTGTTGCCTCCGGCGGCGTAACGCGGTGCGCTGATCCAACCAGCAGTAGCCTGCCGACATGGGCGAAGGGGTATTCCTCATCACGGGGGCGTCCCGCGGGATCGGGCTGGCGACCGCGCAAGCCGCGGCCGAGGCCGGGTACCGACTGGTGCTGACCGCGCGGGACGTCGACGCGCTCGCCGAGCACGCCGCGCGGCTGGGCGGGCCGGACCGGGTGTGGGTGGCCTCGTGCGACGTGCGCAAGTGGGAGCAGGTCGCCGCGCTGGTCGGGCGGGTGGAGGAGGAGTGGGGGCGGCTGGACGTCGTGTTCGCCAACGCGGGCACCAGCGTCGTCACCTCGTTCACGTCCTCGCAGGGCGCGCCGCCGTCCCAGTGGGCCGACATGGTCCTGACGAACGTGTGCGGACCGGCGTTCACCGCCCGCGCCGCCCTGCCCGCGCTGATCCGCAGCGGCGGCCACCTGGTGCTGACCGGGTCGGCGGCCGGGCGCGGGGTGCGGCCGGGCAACCTGTACTCGGCGACGAAGTGGGCGGTCACCGGCCTGGCGCAGGCGATCCGCGCCGAGTGCGTCGGCACGGGGGTGCGGGTGACGCTGGTCCAGCCGGGCCTCACCGACACCGGCGGCATCCCGGCCTCGCGGTTGGGCGACCCGAAGCTCGCGCCGGCGGACGTGGCGCGGGCGGTGCTCTACGCCGTGTCCCAGCCGTCCACTGTGGACGTCAACGAGATCCTGGTGCGGCCGGTGGGCCAGGACGCGTACCGGTGAGCCGCGCACCAGGCGGTGGGCCGGGACGCGTACCGGTGAGCCGCGTGCCCACCGCCCGCAGCGCCTCGACCACCTCGTCCGACGCGTCCAGGGTGTAGTCGGCGGCGCACAGCAGCAGGTCGGCGGCGATCGGCTCGATGGTGTCCGCCCCCAGGTGCACTCGGCAGGTGCCCGCCGACACCGGCTCGACCTTCCCCGGCAGCGCCACGACCAACCGCGCCTCCACGACGTCCGCCGGCGCCCGGACCAGCGCGGTCCCGGTGTACCGGTAGGGCGCGGACGTCAGCCGGCGCGCGACGAACGCGCCGGGTTCCTCGGGTAGCTCGCGCGGCGGGAACCGGTGCCCGGTGGTGCGCGCCGCGCCGATCCGGTCCACCCGGAACATCCGCCAGTCGTCCTTGGCCGGGTCGAACGCGAGCAGGTACCACAGCCGGAACAACGTCACCAGGCGGTGCGGCTCGACCTTGCGCTCGACCCCCTTGTAGGCGAACCGCACCGCCTCCCGGTCCCGGCACGCCGCCGCCAGCACCCCCAGCGCCGCCGGGTCGGACTCGGGCGCCCCGCCGAACGGGATGCGCGACACCGCCGACCCCAGCGCGTCGACCTGCCGCCGCACCCGGTCCGGCAGCACGGGCTCCAGCTTGGCCAACGCCCGGAACGCGCTCTCCTCCATACCCCGCGTGGCCGCCGCCGTCCGCAACCCGATGGCCACCGCCACGGCTTCGTCGTCGTCCAGCAGCAACGGCGGCAGGTCCTTCCCGGACGCCAACCGGTACCCGCCCGTCGTGCCGGTGGTGCCGTGGACGGGATAGCCGAGCTCCCGCAGCCGGTCGACGTCCCGCCGCACGGTCCGGTCGGTGACACCGAGCCGCTCCGCCAGTTCCGCGCCGGTCCAGTCCCGGCGGCCCTGGAGGAGTGACAAGAGTCGCAACATGCGGGCGGGCATGCTCATTGCGGACATCCTATGTCCTAGAGGCGTTCTAGTGTTGATCACATGACGACTTACGTGCTGATCGCGGGCGCCTGCCACGGCGGGTGGTACTACGAGCCGATCACCGCGCGGCTGCGGGCGCAGGGCCACCAGGTGCACGCGCCGACGCTGAGCGCCGTGGGCAACTTGGAGGAGCACGTCGAGCAGGTGCTGGCCCTGGTGGACGGCTTGGAGGACGTCGTCCTGGTCGGGCACAGCTACGGCGGCATGGTGATCACGGCGGTTGCCGACCGGGTGCCCGGGAAGGTGAAGTCCCTGGTCTACGTGGACGCGCTGGTGCCTCGGGACGGCCAGTCCGCATGGGACCTCGTGCACGGCTTCTGGCGGCAGTGGTACATCGACGGCGCGTCGGCCGACGGGCGGGGCGTGGCCCCGATGCCGTTCTTCGACAAGCGGGCATTCGCCCACCCGATCGCGTCCCTGCTCCAACGACCCCGGCTGACGGGGGCCGTCGACGGCATCGCTCGTCGGTGGTACCTGTACTGCGAACAGACCCAGGACAGCCCGTTCACGCAGTTCCGCGACGCTTTCCAGGCGGACCCGGGCTGGGAGGTGCGCTCGCTGGACGTGGGCCACAACTTCCTGGACGGCGGGGCGGAGGACTTCCTGGACGTCCTGAAGGCGGCCGGCTGAGGAACCGCGCCCCTGGCGTTCGACGAAAACGCCCACCGCCGCGAGGTGCTGCGGCGGTGGGCGGGGTTTTCGCTCGGCACGCGTGCGTCGAAGCTGTGCCGGGAGGTGAGGGGGCCGCCGGCCGGGCGCGTGGTCGGCGGCCCCCTCCGGTCAGCCCTTGCTACAAGGCTGGCCGTTGACCGTGAAGTCGGTCGGTTCCGCGTGCGGCGGGGTCGAGGAGGCGTTGAAGCCCACCTGGACCGAGCCGCCCACCGGGACGTTGCCGTTCCACGCCGCGTTGGTGGCCGTGACCACCTTGCCGGACTGCGTCCAGTTCCCGGACCAGCCCTGCGTGATCTTCTGGTCGCCGGGCCACGTGAACTTCAGCGTCCACGACGACCACGGGCTCGGGCTGGTGTTCTGGATGGTGATGTACGCGGTCAGACCCGTGCTCCACGTGCTCTGCTTGTACGTCACCTTGCAGTACGTCCCGCCCTCCGACTTGGTCGTGAACGACCCGATGGGGGACATGGCCGACCGCAGCCCGGCGCCGTTGCGGGCCACCACCGCGTACCGGTACGCCGTGTTCGGGCGCAGGCCGGTCGCCGTGTACGACGTGCCGGTGACGGTGGCGACCACGCGCAGCGCGTCACCCTCGACCGCGACCACGTCGTAGTCCTTCACACCGCTCTCCGCGTCGGTGGACGCCGTCCACGTCAGGGTCGCGCCCGTGGTGGTGATGTCCGACGCGACCGGCGTGCCGGGCGTCGACGGCGGGGTGGTGTCGGACGGGGTCGTCGGACCGGACTTCTCCGCCGCCCAGTTGGCGATCCAGGCGAACGCCGAGTTCCAGTTGACCGTCACCTCGTTGAGCGAGTACGCCTCGATGTGGTCCACGAAGCACTTCTGCGGCTTGCAGCCGGTCAGCAGGCGGGCCGCGATGGGGTCCTGCAGGCCGCTGTTCGGGCCGCCGGAGAGCACGCCGGGCGGCGCGGTCGGCAGGGTCGGGTCGAGCTGGTTGGCCCAGTGCCGGTGGTGGACGTTCTTCACCGGCTGGGTGCCGTAGCCGGACACGTACGAGTAGCTGACCGGGTTGCGCCCCAACAGGTAGTGCAGGATCTCGAACACGCCCTCGCGGTACTTCGCCGCACCGGTGAAGTCGTGCGCCAGCGCCAGCACGGAGGCGTTGTTGGCGATCAGGCCGTTGGAGCCCCACTCGTAGGTGCCGTCGAGCGTCTTGTACGCCGCCGGGTAGGCCATGCCGCCCAGCTGCGACAGCAGGCCGTCGGCCGTGGTGGTGAACGCCTGGCGGATGGCCGCCACGTCCGCCGCGGGCAGGCCGTTGGGCACGATCGCCAGGGTGATGTCACCCAGCGGGCCCACGGAACCCCAGTCGAAACCGCGCTGGTTGAGCGACTGTCCCTTGTAGAGCGCCGAGCCGGTGACGTCGGACCGGTAGCCGGCCTCGCCGGTGGTGGTGAACAGCTCCGCCGCCGCCCAGTAGAACTCGTCGGCCAGCTTGTCGTCGCTGTAGGACCCGCCGCCGGTGCCGTCGTTCGGGTCGGCGATCTTGTTCGGGTTGGCCTTCGCCGCCGCGTACGCCTTGACGGCCGCCGCCTGCGCCTTGGCCGCGAAGGTCGCGTCGATCGTCTTCCAGATGCGGGCCGCCTGCGCCGCGACCGCCGCCATGTTCAGCGTGGCCGCCGTGCTGGTCGCCGACAGGCGCCGGGCCTGCGGGTCGTTGTGCGGCAGCATGGGCAGGCCGGTCCACGCGGCGTCGTGGATCTTGTGGTGGACCATGCCGTCGGGCGCCTGCATCTTGAGCAGGAACTCGACCTCCCAGCGGGCCTCGTCCAGGATGTCCGGGACGCCGTTGGCCTTCTCCGGGATGTTGAGCTTGCCGTCGCCCAGCGCGGACGCGTCGCCCAGCTTCAGGGCGCGCTCGTAGGTGTTGAGCACCTGCCACGCCGAGATGCCGCCGTTGACCACGTACTTGCCGTGGTCGCCCGCGTCGTACCAGCCGCCGCGCACGTCGAGGGTGTAGCCGCAGGCCAGGTCCGACCGGCAGGGCACGTTGTTGTCACCCTGGTTGGGCGCCACGTTGAGGTGCCCGGCGGGCCGGGCGTAGGCCGCGCCGACGTACTGCGACTGGATCTCGATGCCGCTGCGCTGGTGGTAGAAGAACGCCAGCGAGTCGTAGCGCAGCTTCTTGATCTTGTCGGCGGAGATGTCGAACGGGAAGCTGGTGTCCGTGCCGACGCTCAGGGTGTAGCCGGTGCCGGCGGTGTCGTAGGACGAGAAGTCGATGATGTGCGTCGAATCGCCGGAGGCCGCGTCGACGCCCTTCACCGTGGTCTGCCCGGTGGCCACCGCCGTGCCCGCCGAGTTCTTCAGCGTCCACGTCTGCGGCGTGGTGGCGGTCGTCGTGAGGGTGGCGTGCTTGGGCAGGCCGGGCACGTAGGCGACCTGGTCCGCGTTGATCTTCTTCGGGGCCGGGCCGGTGTCGCCGCCCGGGGGCTTCACGCCGCCGACCAGCGAGATGTTGTCCACGCAGATCGTGTTGTTCGCCGCGTTGCCGCCGAGCTGGAAGGAGATCTGCCCGTTGCCGAGCTCGGGGAAGTCCCACTCGGGCGTGAAGGTGAAGCTGTAGGTCTGCTTCGTGGTCGTCAGCGCGACGGTGGAGCGGGCGATCGTGCGGTAGGGCGAGACGCCCTCGCCCGCGTTGGCGTTGATCGACTGCGGCGTGGTGGCGTAGGCGTCGAACGACATCCGGTAGCTCTGCCCGGCCTCGAACGGCACGCCGTTCTGGCCGATCAGGGCGTCCCAGGGGTTCGTGGTGCCGCCGGTGACGGCCGCGCACAGCTCACCGCCGGTGACGCGGTTGGTCACGCCCGCGCTGGACCACCACGGGTCCGCGGTGCCGTTGCTGAACGTCCCGTTGACGATCCGCTCGTAGTCGGCCGCGTACGCGGTGCCGGAGGCCAGTGCGCCGGTCAGGGCGGCGACGGCCAGGGTCGCGGTGGCCTGGCGGCGCCACCGGGGAGGGGGAAGCGATCTCATGGACAGGGTTCCTCCGTCTGCTCTGACGGTTGACGACGCTCCGTGGAAACGCTCCCTGGGAGCGCTCCCAGAGACTGTAGGGTGACCCGGCGCACATCCACAAGGCTGAATGTTGACCTCCAGTTAGCTCGAGGTCGCAGGCTGTGCCCACGAGTCGGAACGGCCCATGGGGGACGCGGTGCGCGCGGTGTGGATGCGGGAGTTCGGGGGACCGGAGGTGCTGGTCGCGGGGGAGGCGCCGGATCCGGAGGCGGGTCCGGGGCAGGCGTTGGTCGAGGTGGCCTACGCCAACACCACCTTCGTGGAGACGCAGTACCGGCGCACCGGTCAGGGGCCGTTCCGGCTCGAACCGCCGGCGATCCTCGGCAACGGGGTGGGCGGGGTCGTGACCAGGGTCGGAGCCGGCGTGGACCCCGCTCTGGTCGGTCAGCGGGTGATCACCTCGACCGGCGGCCGGGGCGGGTACGCCGAGCGCGTGGCCGTGGACGCGGCGGGGGTCGTGGTCGTGCCCGACGGCGTCCCGCTGGACACGGCGGTCGCGCTGCTGGCCGACGGTCGCACCGCCCTGCTCAACCTGCGCACGGTCGGCGACGTGGCCGGTCAGCGCGTCCTGGTGCTCGCGGCGGCGGGCGGGGTCGGCACCCTGCTGGTCCAGCTCGCGCGCGCGGCAGGCGCGACCGTCGTGGGCGCGGCGGGCGGCGCGGAGAAGGGCGAGGTCGTGCGCGGTCTCGGCGCGGACGAGGTGGTCGACTACACCGTGCCCGGCTGGACCACCGACCCGGTGGACGTGGTGTTCGACGGCGTCGGCGGACCGACCGCGCGAGCCGCGTTCGAACTGCTGCGCCCCGGCGGCCGGATGCTCAGCTACGGCCTGGCCAGCGGCGAGTGGGCGGGCGTCGACCCGGACCGCGCCGCCGAACGCGGGGTGACGCTCGTGCAGGGCGGCCGCCCCACCCCGGAGGAACTGACCGACCTGGTCACCAGCGTCCTGCGGCACGCCGCCGACGGCACCGTGCGACCGGTGATCGGGCAGCGGTTCCCGCTGGACCGGGCCGCCGACGCGCACGCCGCCATCGAGTCCCGCGCCACGATCGGCAAGACGCTGCTGGAGGTGCGGTGATGGACGTCGGCACCACGCTGCCCGGCGTCGGCCACGACCTGGTCGCCTTCGCCCAGCACGCCGAAGGGCTCGGCCTGGAGTCGCTGTGGCACGGCGACCACCTGATCCCGGTCAACCCGTTCCTGGACAGCACCCTCGTGCACGCCACGGTCGCCGCCGTGACGACGAAGATCAAGCTGGGCTTCGGCGTCATGGTCCTGCCGCTGCGCCAACCGGCGTGGACCGCCAAGCAGATCGCGACCCTGCAACACCTCTCGGGTGACCGCGTGCTGCTCGGCGTGGGCAGCGGCGGCGAGGCGCACGGTGAGGCCGCCTGGCACGCCGTGGACGTGCCGTTCGCCGAACGCGGCAAGCGCACCGACGCCATCCTGGAAGTCCTGCCGGGACTCGTGCGCGGCGAGAAGACCCTGTTGCACGGCAAGGAGATCGCCCTTTCTCCCGGTGCGACCATGCCACCGGTCCTGGTCGGCGGCGGTGGAAAACCGGCCCTGCGCCGGGCCGCCCGCTTCGGCGACCACTGGTACCCGGCGTTCACCACCCCGCACGCCATCGGCAAAGCGTTGGCAGAACTGGAAGAACTCGCCGCCTCCTACGGTCGCCCGCGCCCCGGCGTCACGGTCGGCGTCACCGTTGCCCTGGGGGACGTCCCAACCAGCGTGATCGACCAGCGCGTGAAGGGCATGACGGACTACGGCCTGCCCGAGGAGTTCGCCCGCCAGACCATCATCACCGGCACGCCCGCCCAAGCGGCAGAACGGTTCGCGGCCTTCGCCGAGGCCGGCGTGGACCGGATCGTGGCCATGCCGTTCACCGAAGACCGCTTTCGCCAGACAGAGTTGATCGCGGAGGCTGTGTTTGATGGCCGCGACTCCGTCGCGGCGGCTCGGCCGCCCGGGGGGCGACAAGCCGACGGCGGCCTCGCTACGGTCGTGTTGTGACCGAACAGATCGTGCGCGCCAACGGCGTGGACCTGTGCGTCGAGACCTTTGGCCGCCCCGAAGACCCGGCCGTGCTGCTCATCATGGGCGCGACCGGGTCGATGATCCTGTGGGAGGACGACTTCTGCCGGGCGCTGGCCGCCGCCGGCCGCTTCGTCATCCGCTACGACCACCGCGACACCGGGCGCTCGACGTCCTACCCGCCCGGCGAACCCGGTTACACCTTCACCGACCTGGTCGAGGACCCGTTGGGCGTCCTGGACGCCCTCGGCATCGCGCGGGCGCACGTCGTGGGGCTGTCGATGGGCGGTGGCATCGCGCAGGCGCTGGCCGTCTTCCACCCCGACCGCCTCATCACGCTCACCCTGGTGGCCACCAGCCCGGCCGGTCCCAACGATCCCGACCTGCCGCCGATGGCGCCGGCCCTGCTGGAGCACTTCGCCGCCGGCGGCACGCCCCTGCCCGACTGGTCCGACCGGGACTCGGTGGTCGACCACCTGGTGGCCGCCAACCGGCCGTTCCTCGGGCCGCGCCCGGTGGACGAGGACGCGGCGAAGGCGTTGGCGGGCAAGGTCTTCGACCGGTCGCCGAACGTCGCCTCCAGCCACAACCACCTCCTCGTCGGCGGCGGCGAGCCCTGGCGGGAGCGGTTGGGGGAGGTGCGGGTGCCGACGCTGGTCGCGCACGGCGACTCGGACCCGTTGTTCCCGCTGGGCCACGGGGAGGCGCTGGTCGCGGAGATCCCGGGCGCGGAGCTGCTCGTCCTGCCCGACACCGGGCACGAGCTGCCGCGCGGGGTGTGGGAGCTGCTCCTCACCCGACTGGTCGAGCACACGGAACGTGGTCCGGTGACTGCGCAGGGCTGATTCACCCGGACGGCCCGCTCAGGGCGCGCTCCCACCGGACGACCTTAGAGGGGGTGTACCGAGTAGCCATCGCCCTCGTCGTGCTGGGCGCGCTGATCACGTTCACCTCCCTCGCCCTGGTCCTGTCGCCCGGCGCACCCGACGTGGACGTGCGGGCGGTGGCGGTCCGGGCGTTGGACAGCGCGCGGCGGGCGACCGACTCCGTGGCCGTCGCCGACGAGGTCGCGGGCGTGCTGCCACCGGGTGCCCGCGCGGTCGTGGTGCGACCGGCGCACGACAACGAGCAGCCGTCCCGGACGGCGACGCCCCGGGTGGCCGTGCTGGTCGGGGACGTCGACCAGGCCGCTGTGGGACTGCTGGTCGCGAGCGGCGGCATGGTCGGCGCGCACGCCACGCCCGACGGCTGGTGGGCGTCGGTGGCCGTGCCCGCAACCGTGCCGCCGCCGACCCTGCCCGCCCTGGCCCTGCTGGTCGGGGCGGTGCTGCTGGGCGCGGCGGCGACGGGGGTCAACCGGACCAAGGCGGCACCGCCGTCGTCGCGCCAGAAGGACGTCCTGGTGCGCGGCCTGACCGACCTCATGCCCAAGCTGCCCGAGGGCGTGGCGTGGCAGGCGGAGAACCTGCTCGCGGCGGCCGGCGTGCGGCTGGTGGTGCCCGACGGGCGCCCGGTCGACCCGCGCCGGCACCACGTGGTGGGCACCGAGCCGACCGACGACGAGGACGCGGTGGACACCGTGGCCCGCACCGTCCGGCCCGGTTACGCGGACGGCGAGCGGATGGTGGTGTGCCCCTCGGTGATCGCGTACGTGCCTGATGAGGGGTAGTTGACGCTTGACTGGTGTAGACCAATCCGGTTGAGTGGCCGCAGTCACGTCCGAGGGCGCTCGAACGGAAGAAGAGATCACGTGTCGAGAATCCGCGCAGTGGCGGCCATCGCCACCATCGTGGTCGGGGCGGCTCTGACTGTCGCCGTCGCCACGACCTCCGCCTCCGCCGCGGCGTGCGCCACGCCGTGGAGCGCGTCCGCCGTCTACACCGGCGGCATGACCGCCTCGCACAACGGGCACAACTGGTCCGCGAAGTGGTGGACCCAGAACGAAACCCCCGGCACCGCCCAGGTCTGGGCCGACCAGGGCACCTGCGGCGGGGGCACCACGACGACCACCACCCCGCCCAACCCCGGCGGTTTCGTGGTCACCGAGTCCCAGTTCAACCAGATGTTCCCGAACCGGCAGGCCTTCTACACCTACAGCGGCCTCACCGCCGCGCTCAGCGCGTACCCCGGTTTCGCCAACACCGGCAGCGACACGGTCAAGAAGCAGGAGGCGGCGGCGTTCCTGGCCAACGTCAACCACGAGACCGGCGGCCTGGTGCACATCGTCGAGCAGAACACCGCCAACTACCCGCACTACTGCGACGCGAGCCAGCCCTACGGCTGCCCCGCCGGGCAGGCGGCGTACTACGGCCGCGGTCCGATCCAGCTGTCGTGGAACTTCAACTACAAGGCCGCCGGTGACGCCCTGGGCCTGCCGCTGCTGACCAACCCGTGGCTGGTGCAGAACGACGCCTCCGTGGCGTGGCGGACCGGTCTTTGGTACTGGAACACGCAGAACGGTCCGGGCACGATGACCCCGCACAACGCGATGGTCAACGGCTACGGCTTCGGCCAGACGATCCGCAGCATCAACGGTTCCCTGGAGTGCGACGGCCGCAACCCGGCGCAGGTCCAGAGCCGCGTGGACGCCTACCAGCGCTTCACCAGCATCCTCGGTGTCGCGCCCGGCGCGAACCTCTACTGCTGACCCCGGGGGACCCGTCTTCCGAGGCGGGTCCCCCGCCCAACACCCAGACCACCCGGCAGCACCTCGCTCCTCGACACGTCGGAGGCCGGCCCCGGTGCGGTAACTGTGAACGCCGCGAGGACCGCTACCGCACGTCGGCCCGGATGTGGGGTCACACCAGGGGCTACGGCGGGCTGCACCAGTCGGTTCAGATCCTTGACCCGGATGACGTTGCCGATTATGGTCTAGACCACCATCGCCGAGCGTGGCACTCCCGTCGCGGAGTGCGAGCGCCAGGCGTGTTCCGGCCGCCGCGGACATGGACCCTGCCCAGGAGACGCCTCGTGGGTGTCTCCTCGCGAAGGAGCTGGACAATGAGCCTGAAACGCAAGCTCGCGGCGGTACTCGCCGGCGTGGGCGTGGCCCCGTTCATCGTCGTGGTGTCGGCGGGATCGGCGAGCGCGCACGGCTACATCTCGTCGCCGCCCAGCCGCCAGGCGAACTGCGCCGCGGGCCGCGTCTCCAACTGCGGCCCCATCATCTACGAACCGCAGAGCGTCGAGGGCCCGAAGGGCCAGCAGAACTGCCACGCCGGCGACAGCCGGTGGGCCCCGCTCAGCGACGAGAGCAAGGCGTGGCCGGCCACGTCGGTCGGCAACACGGTGACGTTCAACTGGACCATCACCGCCCGCCACGCCACCACCACCTGGCAGTACTTCATCGGCGGCAGCAAGATCCACGAGGTGAACGACGGCGGCCGGCAGCCCGGCTCCACCGTCACCCACAGCGTCAACCTCGGCGGTCGCACCGGCCGGATCAAGCTGCTGGCGATCTGGAACATCGCGGACACCCCGATGGCGTTCTACAGCTGCGTCGACCTCCAGGTGGGCCCCGGCGGCGGCGACCCGACGACCACCACCACGCCGACCACGACCACCACCCAGCCCACCACCACGACCACGACCACCCCGCCCGCGGGCGGCACGTGGGCCCCGGGCACCGCGTACGCGGTGGGTGCGCAGGTCACGTACGGCGGCGCGTCCTACAAGTGCATCCAGGCGCACACGTCCCTGACCGGGTGGGAACCGCCGAACACGCCGTCCCTGTGGCAGCGCCTCTAGGCGACCTGTGCTAGAAAGCCCGTCCGCGCTGCCCTGTCACCGCGCGGGCGGGCCCCACCCAGGGAGGACGACCTTGCGAGTAGCTGCTGCGGTCACGGCACTGCTGTTCCTGCTGGTCGCCTGCGGCACAGGCGACTCCGGCCTGGTCCCGGCCCCGACCGGCCCCGTGTCGACGGTAGCGGAGACCACCGAGCACAACCCGATCGACGTGATGTTCCTGCAGATGGCGGTCGCCCACCACAAGACGGGCATCGAGATCGTGCGCCTGGCCAAGGACAAGTCGGTCCGCACGGACGTCAAGACGCTGGCGTCGGCCATCGAGGTCACCCAACTGTCCGAAGTGGACTCGATGCTCCAGTGGCTGCACGACTGGAACCAACCGGAGTCCCCCGGCACCGAAGCCCAACTGCACGCCAACCACGGCGGCGACCACTCCACCAGCCCGGAAGCCATCGCGACCCTGGCGGCAACCGGCCCGGGGGAGTTCGAGCGGGCGTTCCTGAACCTCCTCATCGCCCACCAGCACAACGCGGTGGAAATCGCGAAGTTCGAACGCGAGGGCGGCGTGAACCCGCAGTCGAAGGCGCTGGCGGAGCGCATCTTCCAGTCCCGGACGGGCCAGATCTCCCAAATGCTCGGCTACCTCGACTGACCCACGGAACACGGCCGGAGGCACCCCTGACCAACGCCGGCCTCCGGCCCCCGTCCCCATTCTCCCACGCCCCACCGACAAACGCCCCCACCAGCCTCCCCAAGGCAAGCCACCCCACCACCGCCCACAACCCCGCCCACCGCTCGCAACCCCGCCCCGCCGCTCGCAACCCCGCCCCGCCGCTCGCAACCCCGCCCCGCCGCTCGCAACCCCGCCCCGCCGCTCGCCCCCTGCCGCAACCCCGCCAGCCCTTCCACCGGTCGCATCACCGGCGCGCCTCCCCCCACCCCACCGCCACCGCCCGCCGCACCACTCACCCCCGCCCCCACCACCGCTTCACCACCCACCCCACCACCACGCCGTCCTTGCACCGCAGGCGTTTCACGCCCATCGCCCCCGCCGCGCGCGCTCCGCAACGCACCCCCCACCCACCCTCGCGTACGCCAAGCGCAGCACCACGGGAGGGGCCTCGTGCTTCCTCCGTACGGCCTGGGCGCAGCCCAACCGCGCTTTGCCAGGGCCGTCAACAAAATGTTGCGAGGAACGAGCAAGATTTTCTTGGCGGCCCTGGCAAAGTGTGGTTGCCTCCGGCAGGTCGTGCGGAGGAAGCA
Source organism: Saccharothrix variisporea (assembly GCF_003634995.1). GTDB lineage: Bacteria > Actinomycetota > Actinomycetes > Mycobacteriales > Pseudonocardiaceae > Actinosynnema > Actinosynnema variisporeum. The sequence goes on from NZ_RBXR01000001.1 coordinate 7,547,881, forward strand.
CGACGCCCCTCCCCTCCGGGGGCCTGCCGCGCGGCGAGCGCTGCTTTTGATCTTGAGAGCGCGCAGCGCGTCCGCTTGAGAGCGAAGCGACCCCAGAGAAGCGCAGCGCCTATAAAGACAGCGTCAGAGCACTCTCGAACCGCCGAGCGACACCAGTAACAGGGTCGGTGAAAGACAAGACCTTGGCCAACAACTGCAAAGGCGCGGTGAAGTCGTCCAGAGGCTTCTCCCGCAGCACCGGGTAGAAGTCGTCGTTGCGGATCGGCACCCCGAGCGAAGCCATGTGCAGCCGGAGCTGGTGCGTCCGACCAGTGGTCGGCAGCAGCCGGTACCGGCCCCACCCTTCCCGGTGCTCCACCAACTCCACCCGCGTCTCGGCGTTCGGCGGACCGTCGACCTCCTGCGCCGTGATCACGCCCTTCACCTTCACGATCCGGCTGCGCACGACGGTCGGCAGCTCCAGCTCCGGCCGGTGCGGTGCCACCGCCTCGTACTCCTTGTGCACCAGGCGATCCTTGAACATCACCTGGTACTTCCCGCGCAACGCCGGGTCGATCACGAACAGCACCAACCCGGCCGTCACCCGGTCCAACCGGTGCGCGGGCGACAGCGTCGGCAGGCCCAGCTGGGTCCGCAGCCGCACCAAAGCCGTCTCCACGATGTGCTTGCCGCGCGGGATCGTGGCCAGGAAGTGCGGCTTGTCCACCACCAGGATCGCGTCGTCGCGGTACACGACCCGGACGTCGAACGGCACCGGCACTTCCTCCGGCAGGTCCCGGTGGAACCAGACCGACGTGCCGGGCGCGTACACGGCGTCCGCCGCGACCGGGCCGTCCAGGTCGTAGATCCGACCCTCGGCGAGCATCGAGTCGATCCGCTCCGGCGCGACGCGCGGCAGCCGCTCGACCAGGTGGTCGCGCAGGGTCGCCCACGACCCGTCCACGGGCAGGCGCAGACGGGCGGGGTCGAGGCCGTGGCGCTGGGGCAGCGGCGGCCGGAGCTTGCGTCTCATGTCGGGGGGAGCTTAATCGGCAGGTCGGAACGTGACCGAGTAGCCCAGCGCCTGGAGCATCCCGGTGAGCATCTTGCGGGTGTTCTCCTCGGCCCGCTCGGTCAACCCGGAGTCCCGCGCCGCGTCCGCGATCTTCTGCTCCGCCGCCACGTAGAACGGCTGCTGGTCCCGGGTTTCCACCAACGCCGCCAGCCGGTCCACCAAGCCCCGCTCCTGCGCGAACACGTAACACCGCTCCTGGTGCAGGTTCGGCTTGTCCAGCACGGGCTCGGGCAGCCGGACCTCCACCGACTTCGGCTTCGACTCCGACTCCGGCGTGACCTTCAGCGCGTCCTCGCCCAGCGAGCCGAACTCGACGTAGGCGTTGACCGTCCCCGCCGCCACGAACAGCGTGCGCTGCCCGGCCAGGACCGAGGGCACGTACCGGACGTCGTGCTCGATGTCGAGCACCACCTGGTACTCGCCCGCCGCCGCGTGGAACTGGCTCAGGTCCCGCATCGCCTGCAACACCGCGGGGCCGCTCCGGTCGACGGTGTCCGTGCCCGTGCCGAACTTCGGCACCACCACGAACACCCCCACCAGCGCCACGACCGCCACCACCACCGCACCGATCACCGCGCCGCGCCACTTCATGCCGGGGGAGTACCCGGCCGCCGCTCCCGCGAACCGGTGGGCGCTGGTTCGCGGGGCGGGTGGTGGCCCGGGTCGAACCGCCTCGCGCACCGGAACGCCCTGCTACCAGGGAATCCGCTTCCCGTCCCGGAAGAACCCGCCAGTCGGCCCGTCGTCCGGCAACGTCACCCCCCACACCACGCTCGCCGCACCCTGCCCGACCGGCCGTCCACCCGGCCCGCCCATGTCGGTGGCCACCCACCCGGGACAGATCGCGTTGACCAGCACCCCGTCCCGCCGCAACTCCGCCGCCAACATCACCGTCAACGCGTTCAACGCGGCCTTCGACGTCCCGTACGCCGGCGTCCCGCCCCCCATGCTCGCGAACGACGCCGCCTCACTGGACACGTTCACCACCCGCGCACTCCCACTGCGCCGCAGCAACGGGAGCAGCGCCAGCACCGTCCGCCAAGGCCCGTAGAAGTTGGTCTCCATCGCCTCGCGCACGACACCGAGGTCCGCGCTCGACGCCCGCTGCCACGAGTCGTAGTGGATGGCGGCGTTGTTGACCAGCACGTCGAGCCGGCCGTACCGCTGCTCCACGTACGCGGCGAGGTCGCGCACCGACTCGTCCGACGTCACGTCCAGCGGGTGGTGGTCCACCCCGATCTTCTCCGCGGCACGCTCGGCCTTCGCGGCGTCCCGGGCGGTCAGGACGACCCGGTACCCCAGGCCCCGCAACTGCCGGCACACCTCCCGCCCGATCCCGCGGTTCCCACCGGTCACGACCGCGACAGGGTCGGCCATCTCACCACCTCCGTGATCCATTTTCCACGGAACCCGACCGAACCCCCGACCTCCCACACGACCCCGGTGGTACTACGTGACCGTGCTCCTCCTGCTCGACGTCGACGGCCCCCTCAACCCGTGGGCCGCCCGCACGCCACCCCCGGGCTACACCCGCCACGAGTGGCGCCTGACCAGACGCGACAGCCGCCACAGCTGGCGCCTGACCAGACGCGACACCCGCCACGCCCTCCTCAACCCGGCCCACGGCCCGGCCCTGCTCGCCCTGGCGAACCGGACGGGCGCGGAACTGGTGTGGGCCACCTCCTGGGAGGACCTGGCGAACCGCACGATCGGCCCCGCCCTCGGCCTGCCGCCCCTGCGCGTGATCGGGCTGCGCGCCTACGAGGGCACGCCGGACTGGAAGTACGGCGCGGTCGGGCGGTTCGCCGCCGGTCGTCCCCTCGCCTGGTTCGACGACGACTTCAGCCTCTTCGCCTCCGCGCGCGACCGCTTCCTGCACCGCCGCCGCGAGACCACCGCGCTGATCTCCGTCGACCCGGCCACCGGCATCACCGACACCCACCTCGCCGCCGCCGAACAAGCCCTGACCTATCCACGTTGATATCACCGCCGCAAAGGTCCCGACTGGAGCTTTTGCGCGCTCATGACAAGAAAACCGCAGCTCCTTGACCCCTGCTTCACGCGCGCGGAAAGGTTCGACACGTTGTCGATTCCCCGCTCAACCGCTCAACCGCACGACCGCACGACCGCTCGACCGCTCAACCGCACGACCGCCCGAACGCTCAACGAGGAGCACCCATGCGATTGTCCGCTCGCCGCTGGGCCACAGCGGCGATGGCCGCAGCCCTGGCCACCGGGCTCGTAGCGCCCACCGCCGCGCACGCGGAGTCCTTCTACGACGTGCCCACCACCCTCCCGAGCCGCAACGGCGACGTCATCCGCAGCGAGCCCGCCGACTTCTTCCTCGACCCGGTCAAGCTGCTGCGCGCACCCGCCACCGCGCGCCGCGTCCTCTACCGCAGCACCGACACGCACGGCAACGCCATCGCCGTGTCCGGCACGGTCCTCACCCCGCACACACCGTGGCCCGGCCCCGGTCCCCGCCCGATCATCGCCTACGCGCCGGGCACCCAGGGCGTGGGCGACGAGTGCGCGCCCTCCCGGGCGATGGCGATGGGCAGCGAGTACGAGGGTCCGTTCCTGTCCGGCCTCCTGCTGCGCGGCTGGGGCGTGGTCGTCACCGACTACGAGGGCCTGGGCACGCCCGGCATGCACACCTACGTCAACCGCGCCGCCGAGGCGCACGCCGTGCTGGACTCGATCCGCGCGGCGCAGCGGCTGCCCGAGGCGGACCTGCCCGACGCCGGTCCGGTGGCGATCTCCGGCTACTCGCAGGGTGGCGGCGCGAGCGCGGCGGCCGTCGAGCTGTACAAGTCCTATGCGCCGGAACTGGACCTCAAGGGCGCGTACGCGGGCGCACCGCCCGCCGACCTCGGCGTGGTGGCCGAGAACCTCGACGGGCACTACGCCGCCGGGTTCCTCGGGTACGCCCTGCTCAGCCTGAACGCCGCCTACCCTGAGCTGGACATCCCCGCGGTGCTCAACGACCAGGGCAAGCAGCTCATGGCCCAGGTCGAGCACCAGTGCACGGCCGAGGCGATCGCCGCGCACGCGTTCCGCCAGTCCAAGGACCTCACCGAGGACGGCCGCCCGCTGGAGGCCTACCTCGGCGAGGAGCCTTACGCGTCACGGGTGGAGGAGCAGCGGATCGGTGTGCGCAAGCCCGGTGCGCCGGTGCTGGTGGTGCACAGCGTGCTGGACGACATCGTCCCCTACGGCCAGGCCGCCGAGATGGTGCGGCGGTGGTGTGCGCAGGGGGCGAACGTGAAGCTCAGCTCGTCGTTGGCGCCGACGCACGTGGGTGGCGCGATCGCGGGCTACCCGGAGGCGTTCGCGTGGCTGGAGGCCCGGTTCGCGGGCGTCCCGGCCAAGAGCAACTGCTGAACGAACAGCGCGAAGGGCGCGGCGGGCGGAGACGCCGCGCCTGGAGCGGAGATCCCGGTCAGGTCGGCCCTGCCGGGTCGGGCGGATCCGGTCAGGCCGGGCGTTTCGCCGGGGTGGCGGCTCGGGCGAGCAGGCGGCGGGCGCGGAGGGCGATCTCCAGGGTCAGCCGCTCGTCCGGGTCGGCGAGCCGGTCGCCGAGCAGTTCTTCCAGCTGGTGCATCCGGTAGCGGACGGTCTGCGGGTGCACGTCGAGCCGGTTCGCGATCTCGCCGATGCCGCCCCGCGTTTCCAGCCACGCCAGCAAGGTCGTCTCCAACCGCTCCCGCTGCTTCACGGTCAGCGCGTCGAAGGCGACCAGCGCCCGGGAGGTCAGCTGGCCGACCAGGAACTCGTCGGACAGCAGCGCCAGCGTCGCCAGGTGGTCGTCGCACCACGTGACGGGCGCGGCGGGCAGCAGGCCCCGGCGCACGAACGCCAGTGCGCGGCGGGCGCACGCGAGCGACTGCCGGGCCTCGGCCAGCGGGACGGTCGGCCCCACGGCCGCGCGCCGCCCGCGCAGGTCCAGGTGCGGCCGGCCCTTCGGGTTGGCCACCACCAGGCACGGCGTGGAGCTCTCCAGGTCCACCAGGACGTCCCGGCCGAGCTGCACGGAGGGGAGCTGGTGCTGGTCCTCGCGGTACTCCAGCGCGACCACCGCGACCCGTTCGGGCAGCGTCCAGTCCGTCGTCCCGGCGAGGTCCGCGATGGACCGCGCCGACGCGGGCTGCTCGGCCAGCACCAGCTTGAGCAACTGCCGACGGCGGCGCTCCAGTGCCCCGTTGGCGTTGCTCTGCGCCTCGGTGTAGCCCTCGACCGCGGCGCGGCACAGCTCGTCGACCCACGCGAAGATCGCGTCGGCGACCACGAACAGGGTGTCGTTGGAGACCCCCATCTCCTTGCCGTGCTGGCTCAGGTGCCGCCACACCACCCGGGCACCGACCCGCACGGCGGTCTGCAACGAGTCCATCGTGCGGCCTTCGAGGAATTCCATGCGCCCGCTGTAGCGCAGCACGGCCTGCCAGTCGGCCTGCGGCGCGTCGGGGTCGCAGATGTTCTCGAAGCACTTCACGATGGCCATCTCGACCGCGCCGACGAGGACTTCGCGGAACTTGCCCTCCAACGGCTGCGCGTACGCGGGCACCGCGCGCCGGATCTCGCGGACCGCGTCGCGGACCAGGACACCGGCGAGGGGTCGCATCTTCTCCGCGAGTTCCACCGGGATCGTCCCCCACAGTTGTCTCGCGGCGCTGTACTCCGCGGTGGTCCGGGGAGCTGTCGTGGGTCGTGGGATCGTTCGCTGCCGCACCAACCCGCCGTTCAGTGAGATCGTCATTGGCCGCCTCCGCAGCGAAGCACCGCCCTGGGGCTTCGCCCGGTTGACGATAAATTCACACCCAAGGTGTGTCAAACAGTCTTTCTGTAACCTTGACGGTTCACTCATTCGGGTGACAAGAGGGCGGCGAGAGGTTCTTGTCCGGATCTCACAACTTCGGTTTTCGGAACCCGTGCGCGGGTGACAAGTCATTCCTGTCGCCTGGACTGAGCGCGCGCCGGTAATGCAGGGTGCATTGTCCGATCCCCATTTACGGGAGGAACCGGTTTGCGAAAGATCTTCTCATTATCGCTCGCCGCCGCCGTGCTGGCCAGTGCCGTCGCGGGCCCCGCGCCCGCCTCGGCCGCGCCCGCCGACGACGCCTTCTTCACCCCGCCGAGCCCGCTGCCGGCGGGTGCGCCGGGCGACGTCGTCCGCTTCCGGGTCACGGAAGCGGGCGCCATCACCGCAAAGGTCCGGTCCTGGCAGGTGATGTACCGCTCGACCGACGCTTTGGGGCAACCGAACGTGGTCACCGGGATGATTCTCATCCCCCGTTCGGTGGACCCGGCGACTGCGCCGATCGTCTCCTTCGCCTCGGGCACGTACGGACCGGCGTTCCGCTGCACGCCCTCGGAGATGGAACGCATCGGCGCGTCCTACGAACAACCCGCCATCAACGACATGCTCGACGCCGGCTACGCGGTCGTCATGACCGACTACGAGGGCTACCACCCCGACCCGAAGACCACCTACGTCACGGGCCGGTCCGAGGGGCACGCCGTCATCGACGTCGTCCGGGCCGCGCAGAAGCTGCCCGAGACCGGGCTGTCCAAGACCGCGAAGGTGGTGTTCCGGGGCTACTCGCAGGGCGGCGGCGCCTCCCTGTGGGCCGCGCAGCTCCAGCCCGAGTACGCGCCGGAGCTCAACCTGGTCGGCGCGGTCGGCGGCGGTGTGCCCGCCGACCTGGTGCAGGTGTCGTTGCAGCTCGACGGCAAGCTCGGCTTCGGGTTCCTGGCCTACTCGCTGATCGGCCTGGACAACGCCTACGCCGAGCTGGACCTGGAGCGCTACCTCAACGACGCGGGCAAGACCGCGTTCGCCCGCATGCAGCGCGAGGCGTGCACCCTCGAACTGCTGCTGGACTACCGCGGCAAGCGGCTGTCCGAGTACACCACCGCCAGCCCCGTGCTCACGCCCCCGTGGCTGGCCCGGGTGCAGGAGAACAAGCTGGGCGGCACGCCGATCCGCGTGCCGGTGCACGAGTACCACGGCACCCGCGACGACATCGTGGACTTCGCGCAGCACAAGGCGCTGCGTGACACCTACTGCGGGGCCGGCGTGGCGGTGGACTGGAAGACCTACGACACCGACCACATCACGGGCGTCTACCTGGGCAACGCGGGAGCGGCGGCGTTCATCGCCGACCGGTTCGCGGGCCGCCCGGCCACGTCCAACTGCTGACCCGCCTTGGACATGAGGAGACCGCCGCGGTCGGACGCGGCGGTCTCCAACGCTGTTCGGAAGGGGTGTCAGGACGTCTTGGCGGTGAGGTTCATGTCGATGGTGTTGCCGGTGCCGGCGGTGAAGGCGCTGATGAAGTCGTTGAACGCGCCGCAGCCCTTGAGCGCCGAGATCGCGTACTCGCCGGTCAGCTTGCCGCCCTTGAGCGGGTCGAAGCCGGGCGTGGAGGCCAGGTTGATGTCCGACGGGGTGACCGTCTGGCAGGTGGCCTCGGCACTGATCGGGATGCCGTAGACGGTGATCTGCGGCAGCTTGATGGTGACCTTCGAATTCGACTTGATGGCGCCGGACACCAGCGTGCCGGTGGTCTTGCCCTCGCTGACGAACTCGACCTTCGACTCGACCGGCACGAACCCGAACAGGGTGAACTTGCCCGAGGTCGGGTTGAGCGCCAGGTCGGCGGTGAACTTGCCGGAGGAAAGCTCCAGGTCGGCGGTCAGGCTGCCGGCCAGGGCCACCGAGCCGCCCAGGTTCTTCAGGTTCGACGAGCCGGCCAGCGTGTAGGAGTACTTGATGCCGCCGGGAGGCGCCGTCGTCGTGGTCGTCGTCGGCTTGGTGGTGGTGGTGGTCGTCGTCGTGGTGGTGGTGGTCGTGGTCGTCGTGGTGGTGGTCGTGCCACCGCCGCTCACGTCGAACCGCACCAGCTCGGCGTTCTGGCCGGGGTCCAGCACGCAGTTCGAGGTGAACGTGCCCAGGCCGGTCTCGGTGCCGTCGGCCTTGCGCGGGGTCAGGGTGGTGGAGTAGTTCCCCACGGTCACCGTGGTCGTGCCCGCCTTCGGGATCACCGCGGTGGGCACCGGGCCGCTCGCGACCACGTCGAACGAGCCCTCGGCCGGGACGTTCGTCTTCGGCACGGTCAGGCCGGGGATCTTGATGTCGAGCTTGCTGCCGGCGTTGTCCAGCGTCACGCCCGCCTCGGCGGAGCCCTCCACCGTCGCCGCGCCGACCAGGGACAGGCCCTGCGTGGCGGTCGGCGGCACGGTCACCGTGGCGGAGAAGTTCGTCGTCTTCAGCTCGCCGCCGACCGACGTGGGCGTGTCGATCGTGGCCCGGATGCGGGTGGACAGCACCTGGTTGCCGATCAGCGGGAACGGACACGTGAACGTGAGCGTCTTGTCCACCTGGACCGGTGCGGCGGAGCCCGTGCCGACGCTCGTCAGCAGGCCGGCCACGACGAGCCCGGCGGTCGCGCCCGCGCCCAGTATCGTCTTCAACTTCACGGGTGTTCCTTCCTTCGAAATCTGCCGGAAATATGCCGACCAGGCGGAAGTTACGAGCGACGCAGATCACGTGCAAGAGTTCTTCGAAAATACCGCGAAATTCGCTAAACAAGCGGATCGGGATTGTGCTCGCCGGCGGCGCGGTACTCACATCGTGACAAGAATCCGGCGCGTAACACTCGTGATCCGGTGAATTTTCCAGGCGACCTTGACCCGTTCGCACGAGCGCCCATAACTTCGGCGCGGTCGGCGTGGTGTCGAACACCTGTGAGGCGGCATGGAAATCCGGGGCAGGGCCGTGCTCGGCACGGGTGCGCGGCGCGGCACCGGCGCGGCGGTGGCGGTGCGGTTCGCGGCCGGGGGCCCGCGCGGGCCGGTGCCGGCCGACCTCGGTCGCGCGACCGGCCCGCGTGGGCCGGTGCCGGCCGACCTCGACCGCGCGACCGGGCCGACCGCGCGACCGAGCGCACCACGTCGCATGCCCGGTCAGCCGGCATTCGTTTACGCGGGTGTCCCGACGCGGCAACGTGGCGCCGCCAGCCTTGGCCGCATGGAGTCCACACCGAAGATCCGGCGCCCGCACATCACCCAGCGGCGCGGACGGTGCTGGACCATGCGCCGCTGTTGACGCCGAGGAGCCGGCGAAGGCCGCTCTGGAGGGGCCGGCGGACGAGTGGTTCCCGATCCTGCCGCACCCCCGGGGTCGGTGAGCTGCACGCGCGCAAGGCCGCCGACCCGGACGCCCGGGTCGCGCGACGGGTGTCGGTCGAGAAGGAGGCACATGGGCACGCGGAACGAACTCGTCATCGGCGTCACCACCGGGCCGGACGCCGGGCTGTGCGCGGCGGTCAGCGGCGCGGGCGGGCTGGGCGTGCTCGACCTCGGTGCGGGCGACCACCGCACGCGCGACGCCCTCGCGCAGCTGCCGACCGGGGTGTCCTTCGGCGTGCGGGTGCCCGCCGGGTGCGCGTTGACCGTGGACGAGGTGCTCGGCCTGCTCGGCGAGCGCGCGGCGCGGCTGGAGGTCGTGCTGCTGGGCGCGGGCACGCCGTGGTCCGTCGCCGACATCCCGAACCGGCACTTCGTGCTGGCCGAGGTGACGTCGCTGGGGGAGGCGCTGGAGACCGGCGCGGACGGCGTGGTGGCGTGCGGCGACGACGGGTCGTTGAGCACGTTCGTTCTGCTCCAGCAGTTGCTCGGGGCCGCCGAACTGGGCGTGCCGGTGTGGGCGCGGGGCGGCATCGGTCCGCGCACCGCCGCCGCGTCCGTCGTCGGTGGCGCGGCCGGGGTCGTGCTGGTGGAGGAGTTGACCGGGCTGCCGGAGTCCTCGGCGTCCGCGGACGGTTTCCTCGCGCCGCGCCTCGCCGCCCGGTACGGCAGCGTGCCCCGGCTGGTGCGGGCCGTGCGGTCGGCGGTGGAGGAAGCCGTGCGCGCGGACCTGCGGCCGGTGCTGGGGGCTGGGTCCCTCTTGGCGACGGCGCTGGGCGTGGGGCTGCCGGTCGCGCAGGGGCCGATGACCCGGGTCAGCGACCAGCCGGCGTTCGCGGAGGCGGTGGCGCGGGAGGGCGGGTTGCCGTTCCTGGCGCTGGCCCTGGCCTCCGGCGAGACGACCCGGGACATGATGAGTCGGACGCGTGAGGTGCTCGGGGACCGGCCGTGGGGCGTCGGTGTGCTCGGGTTCGCCGATGACGCCGTGCGGGCCGCGCAGCTGGAGGTCATCCGGGAGCTGCGCCCGCCGGCCGCGATCATCTCCGGCGGGTTGCCGGACCAGGCGGCCTCGCTGGAGGCGTTGGGCGTCGCCGCGTTCCTGCACGTGCCGTCGCCGGACCTGCTGAGCGGGTTCCTGGCGGCCGGAGCGCGGCGGTTCGTGTTCGAGGGGTCGGAGTGCGGCGGGCACGTCGGGCCGCAGGCGAGCTTCCCGTTGTGGGAGGCGCAGATCGCGGTCCTGGAGGAGTTCCTGGACTCCGTGTCCGACGGGGTGCAGGTGCTGTTCGCGGGCGGCGTGCACGACGAGCGGTCGGCGGCGATGGTGGCCGCGATGGCCGAGCCGCTGGCGCGGCGCGGGGTCGGCGTGGGCGTGCTGATGGGCACGTCCTACCTGTTCACGGCCGAGGCCGTGGCGTGCGGGGCGGTGCTGCCGGAGTTCCAGCGGCAGGTCGTCTCGGCGACGGCCACCGAGCTGCTGGAGACCGCGCCGGGCCACGTCACGCGGTGCGTGCCCAGCCCGTACACGGCCGAATTCCGCGCGGTCGCGGCAGGGTTGTCCGACTCCCGGGAGGCGTGGGCGGAGCTGGAACGCCTCAACGCCGGGCGGTTGCGGGTGGCCAGCAAGGGCCTGCGGCGCACCGGGTCCGCGCTGGAGGCGGTGTCGGTCGAGGAGCAGATGGCGTCCGGGTTGTTCATGGCCGGGCAGGTCGCGGTGCTGCGGTCCTCGGTGACCACGGTGGCGTCGCTGCACGCGTCGGTGACTTCCGGGGCGGAATCCTTCCGTGTCGCGCGGGCTGGGCGGGTGCGGCACGAGCTGGGGTTGACCGACCGGCCGCAGCGGCGCGGGGGACCCGTGGACGTGGCGGTCGTGGGGATGGCGTGCGTGTTCCCGGGCGCGCCGGACCTGGAGACGTTCTGGGCCAACGTGGTCGGCGGGATGGACTCGGTGGGGGAGGTGCCCGAGCGGCGCTGGGACACCGCGACCTACTTCGGCGAGGGTGCGGACCGGACGCCGTCCAAGTGGGGCGGGTTCCTGCCCGAGGTGCCGTTCGACCCGTTGAAGTACGGCATCCCGCCGGCGTCCCTGGCGGCGATCGAGCCGGTGCAGCTGCTGGCGTTGGAGGTCGCGCAGCGGGCGCTGGCCGACGCCGGGTACGGGTCCGGCGGGTTCGACCGGTCGCGGGCGAGCGTGGTGTTCGGGGCGGAGGCGGGCAGCGACCTGTCCAACGCGACGACGTTGCGGATGGTGCTGCCGTCCTATGTGGACGGTGTGCCGCCGGAGCTGGCCGACCAGTTACCCGCGTTGACCGAGGACTCCTTCCCGGGGCGGCTGGCGAACGTGATCGCCGGGCGGATCGCGAACCGGCTCGACCTGGGCGGCGCGAACTTCACCGTGGACGCGGCGTGCGCGTCGTCGCTGGCGGCGGTGGACGTGGCGTGCAAGGAGCTGGTCAGCGGGTCGAGCGACCTGGTGCTGGCCGGTGGCGCGGACCTGCACAACGCCATCGACGACTACCTGCTGTTCGCGTCGGTCGGGGCGCTGTCGCCGACCGGGCGGTGCCGGACGTTCGACGCGTCGGCGGACGGCATCGCACTGGGCGAGGGCGTGGCGTGCGTGGTGCTCAAGCGGCTGGCCGACGCCGAACGCGACGGCGACCGGGTGTACGCGGTGATCCGGGGCGTCGGCAGCGCGTCCGACGGGCGGGCGCTCGGGTTGACCGCGCCGCGTGCGGACGGGCAGCGGCGGGCGTTGGAGCGGGCGTACGCGTCGGCGGGGATCTCGCCGTCGTCGGTCGGGTTGGTGGAGGCGCACGGGACCGGGACGGTCGTGGGCGACCGGACCGAGTTGGCGACGTTGACCGAGGTGTTCACCGAGGCCGGGGCGGCACCCGGGTCGTGCGCGCTGGGGTCGGTGAAGTCGCAGATCGGGCACACCAAGTGCGCGGCGGGGTTGGCGGGGTTGATCAAGTCGGCGCTGGCGGTGTGGGCGGGGGTGCGGCCACCGACGCTGTTCGTGGAGTCGCCGAACCCGGCCTGGGCAGTGGACCGGTCACCGTTCGCGTTCCACCGGGTCGCGTCGCCGTGGCTGGAGCCGGCGGCGTCGCGGGTGGCGGGGGTGAGCGCGTTCGGGTTCGGCGGGACGAACTTCCACGTCGTGCTGGGCGGTCACCCGTCGGCGGCGACCGTGCGGCACGGGCTGACGCGGTGGCCCGCCGAGCTGTTCCTGTTCGCGTCGGAGCGGGACGTGGCTCGGGTGCTGGCGTTGGCCGAGACCGGGGCGTGGTCGTTGCGCGACTTGGCTTTCACCGCGCTTTCGCCCGGTCCGGTGGCTGTGGCGGTGGTCGCCTCTTCGGTGGCCGAGTTGGTCGAGATGCTTCGGGCTGCGCTGGACGGCCGGGCGGTCGAGGGCGTGTACCGGGGTGGGGTCGGCGGGAAGCTGGCCGTGCTGTTCCCCGGTCAGGGCAGCCAGCGGCCGGGGATGCTGTCGGAGCTGTTCGTCGCTTTCCCCGAGCTGCAACGCTTCGCCCGGATGGCACCGCCTTCGGTCTTCCCGCCGGCGCTGTTCTCGCCTGGCGATGTCCGTGACGCCGCCGCCCGCGTGCGGGACACGCGGGTCGCCCAGCCCGCGTTGGGCGCGGTCGGGTTGGCCGCGCACGAGCTGCTGCGCCGACTCGGGGTCGAGGCCGACATGTTCGGCGGCCACAGCTACGGCGAGCTGGTGGCGCTGGCGGCGGCGGGCGCGTTGGACGCGGCGACGTTGCTGGAGCTGAGCGCCGCGCGGGCGTCGGCCGTGGTGGCGGCGGCGGGGGAGGACCCCGGTGGGATGGCCGCCGTGACCGCGTCGGTGGCGGCGGTCGAGGAGGTGCTGTCGTCGGCCGGGGTGGACGTCGTGGTGGCCAACCACAACGCACCGCGGCAGGTGGTCGTGTCGGGGCGGGACGTCGACGGGGCGTTGGCGGCGTTGCGGGCGGCGGGGATCGCTGGAAAGCGGATTCCGGTTGCTTGTGCGTTCCACAGCCCGGTGGTGGCTGCGGCGGGGTCTGCGTTCGCCGAGGTGTTGGCCGGCTGCCGGATCGGTCAGCCCGACCGTCCGGTGTGGACGAATCGCGGGGCCGTGCCGTACGGGTCGGACGTGCGGAGGGAGTTGGCGGCCCAGATCGGTGCGCCGGTGCGGTTCGTGGAGCAGGTGCGCGCGATGTACGACGCCGGGGCTCGGGTGTTCGTGGAGGCCGGGCCGGGGACGGTGTTGAGCGGTCTGGTGCGGGAGATCCTGGCTGACCAGCCGCACACCGTGGTGGCGTTGGAGGAGCGGCCGGGGTTGGCAGGGCTGTTGCACGCCTTGGCGAGGTTGGCCGTGGCCGGGGTGCCGGTGCGGGCGGAGTGGCTGTTCGCCGGGCGGGGTGCGCGGGACGTGTCGGCGTTGCCGGTGCCCCGAACTCCCGGTTGGCTGGTGGACGGGCAGACCGTGCGCACGGCGGACGGCACCGTGGTCCCCGGCGGCCTGGCCCCACCCCGCCGCGTGGCTCTAGCACCCGCGTTCACACCCACGGTCCCGGACCGCGAGGCCCTGATCGAGGACTTCCTCCGCACGAGCCGCGAGTTCGTGGCCGTGCAACGAGACGTGATGCTCTCCTACCTGGGCGCGCCGGTCGCTCCACCAGCAGCCGCCCCCCAGCCCCCCATTCCCGCACCCGCCCTTCCCACACAAACCACTCCCACCACCCCCACCCCCGCTCCCGCTTCCTCCGGCACCGACATCCTCACGACAGTCGTAGAGGTGATCGCCCGCCGCACCGGCTACCCGACCGACCTCATCGACCCCGGCCTGGACCTCGAAGCCGACCTCAGCATCGACTCCATCAAGCGCACCGAGATCGCCACCGAGCTGACCGGCCACCTGGACGCCCGCGACCGCCTCACGTCCGTGGTCAAGTCCCGCACCGCCGCCGCGATGGCCGAAGCCCTGACCCCCTCCCACCAGCCGACCGGTCAACTACCCACGGACCTCGAGTTGACCGGTCATCTACCAACCGCCGACGCCGACGCCGAGAAGTTGACCGGTCGTCTGCCGGCGCAGGGTCCGCTCGTGGCGAGCCCGGGGCGGTACGAGTTCGTGCCGGTCCCGGTGCCCGCCGAGGCGGCGATGACCGCGTTGGTCGGTGTGCACGTCGTCGTCGCGGGTGGTCCGGCGGATCTGGCCGAGGAGGTCGCCGGGCAGTTGTCGGCGCGCGGGGCGGTGGCGGTCGTGGTGAGCGGCCGTCGGCGGTTGGACGCGCTCGAGCAGGTGAGCGGGCCCGGGCAGGTGAGCGGGCTCGACCCGACGAACGGGTTCTACCAGGTGGACGGGCTTGATCGGGTGGACGGGCTGATCTCCCTGCACGCCTACGAGGACGAACCGGTGCTGCCCACCACCTTCGACCTGTTCCGATCGGTGCTGGGACGTGCGGGTCGCATCCTCGCCATCACGCCCGGCAGGACGCACGACGGCCTGCGCGGCTTCTTCCGCTCCCTCCACCGCGAGCACCCGGACACCACCTGCCGCCTGGTCGAACTCCCCCCGACCGCCGACCTCGACACCATCGCCCGCACCGCCGCCGAGGAAGCCGCGATCCCGCGCGACGAACCGGTGATCATCGCGGGCGACACCAGGCACACCCTCCACCTGACCCGCCGCGACCGAGTCGGGGCGCGGGCCGCCGATGGCCCGGTGGTCGAGCGGGATGCCGTCGTCCTGCTGATCGGTGGCGCGCGCGGCATCACGGCGGAAGTGGCCAAGGCACTCGACTGCCACCTGGTCCTGGCCGGCCGCACCGCCCCCGACACCGCTGCAAGCACCGCCGACGAGCTGCCAGGTGACCTGCACGGCTTGCGCGCCCACTTCGCACGCCACAACGTCCCGCCCCAGCACATCGACCGCGAAGCCCGGCGCGTCCTGGCAACACGCGAAGTCGCCGCCACCCTCGCCCACCTCGGCACCCGCGCCACCTACCACCAGCTCGACGTCCGCGACACCGCCGCCCTCCGCCGCCTGGTCAAGGAGGTCCACGCCGAGCACGGCCGCCTCGACGGCGTGGTCTACGCGGCCGGTGTCATCGAGGACCGGTTGGCCGTCGACAAGGACCCCGACTCCTTCGCCCGCGTCCACGCCACCAAGGTCGAAGGCGCGAAGGCGCTCCTCGAGGAGCTCCACGACCTCCCCACCCCACCCCGGTTCACCGTCTTCTTCGGCAGCATCTCCGCCGCCACCGGCAACCGGGGCCAGACCGACTACGCCGCCGCCAACGACGCCCTCGAAGCCCTCGCCGACAACCACGCGCTGACCGTCCACTGGGGACCGTGGTCTCCGGACACCGGCATGGTCACCGAAGAGCTGGCCCGCGCCTACGCCGAACGCGGCATCGCGGTGATCGACCCGGGAGCCGGGGTCGCGGCGCTGCTGGACGAACTGCGCGACGGCACCAGGGGTGCGGTCGTCCTCACCGCCTCGGAGTGGTCATGACCGGCGTCGTGCTGCGCGAGTTCGGGGTCACCGGTCGGCTCGGTGTCGTCAACCCCACGCCCGAACGGCTCCAGCGCGCCGAGAAGGTGGCCCGCAAAGGACGCCCCTGGCGCGGGCGGGACGACATCTGGTTCAGCCCGGAACCGTTGCGCGGCAAGGTCGTCTTCCTGTTCCCCGGTCTGGAAGCCGACTTCGCGCCCCGCGTCGAAGATCTGGTCGACGACCCGCTGGACCTGGGCACGGACACCCTCGGCCGGCACGCGGCGGCCGTGCTGACCGCCAACCGGGTCGTGGACGAAGCGCTGCGCCGCACCGGCATCCGTCCCGACGCCGTCGCCGGGCACAGCGTCGGCGAGTGGAGTGCGATGGTCTCCGGCGGGCTGTTCGACGCCGCCGAACTCCAAGAACTGCTGTGGCGCACGGACTTGGACGCCCTCCGCGTCCCCGGTGTCGAGTTCGCGGTCCTGGGCTGTCCCCTCGACAAGGTGGAACTGCCTTGGCCGAACGTCGTCGTCTCGCACGAGAACTCGGCCAACCAGACCGTGGTGTGCGGCCCGGCGGACGAGATCGCCGAGCTGGCCGAGCACTACCGCCGCAAGGCCGTGATCTGCCAGGTCCTCCCGTTCCGCTCCGGCTTCCACACGCCGATGCTGGAGCCGTACCTGGAGCAGTTCCCGATCCCGAAGCTGCCACTGCACCCCGCGCGCATCCCGGTCTGGTCGGCCACGACGGCTCGCCCGTTCCCGTCGGACGAGCCCGCGGTCCGCGACCTGTGCCGCCGCCACCTGCTGGAACCGGTCCGCTTCGCCACCCTGCTGCGCACCCTGCACGACGACGGCTTCCGCACGTTCGTCCAGGCCGGTCCCGGCACGCTGAGCTCCCTGGTCTCCGACACCCTGCGCGACCGCGACCACCTGGCCGTCGCCGCGAACTCCCCGCACCGCTCGGGGATCGAGCAGCTCAGGCGGGTCGCGACCGCGCTGTGGGTCGAGGGCGGCGACCCGGACTTCAGCGCGCTCGACCCGGCCCCCGCACCGCGGGGCGCCCTGGCGGAGTTCCGGGCCGTGCTCGCGGAGGCCGAAGCGGCGGTCGCCGCGGTCCTGGCCGCCCAGCACAAGATCGAGGTGTCCACGGCCGCCATGCCGCACCTGCTCGACCACTGCTTCGCCCACCAGCGCCCCGGTTGGCCGGACGAGTCGGACCTGCGGCCCGTCATGCCCGCCACGACCATGATCGCGCACCTGGTCGAGGCGGCGGGACGGGCCGCACCCGGCCGGGTCGTCACCGACCTGCGGGACGTCCGCTTCCACCGCTGGCTGGTCGCCGCACCCGGCCACCGCGTCACACTGTCCGCACAGGACGGACGAGCGAAGCTCGGCGACTACGCCGACGCCACCGTCACCGCGGCCCACCGCCACCCGCCCGCGCCACGCCCCTGGGACCTCCCGCACGACGAGCGCGACCCGGTCCTCCCGGCCCACCGCCTCTACGACGAGCGCTGGCTGTTCCACGGCCCCGGCTACCGCGGCCTGACCCGCACGGTCGCCATCGGCGAACGCTCGATCCGGGGCCGCATCACCGTCCCCGGCGCACCCGGAGCCCTGCTCGACAACGTCGGCCAACTCCTCGGCCACTGGCTGGTGGAACTGCACCCGGAACGCTGGATCGCGTTCCCGAAGAGCATCGACCACCTCCGCTGGCACGCGCCGGAACCACCCATCGGGTCCACGGTGGACTGCACGATCCGCATCACCGAGGTCACCGAGGACACCGTGCGCGCCGACGCCCAGGTGATCCGCGACGGCGAGGTGGTCATCGCCATCACCGGCTGGACCGACCACCGCTTCGACGGCGGCGCGGACGGCGGCGCGGTGCACCGGTTCCCCGAGACCAGCACGCTGTCCCGCCCCACCGCGGACGGCTGGTGGCTGGCCGTGGACCGGTGGAGCCTGGCCTCCCGCGAGTTCTACCTCCACAAGTACTGCGGCGCGGCCGAACGCGCGGAGTACGACCGGTGCCCGCCGACACAGCGCCGCGACTGGCTGGCCACCCGCGTCGCGGTCAAGGACGCCGTGCGCGGCGCGCTGTGGCGGGACGGCGCACCGCCGCTGTTCCCCGCCGAGGTCCGGGTCCGGCAGCACGGCGACCGGTTCACCGCCGAAGGCCTGCACGGGCTCGCGCTGCCACCACTGGAGGTCACCGTGCTGCGCTCCACCGCCGCCGCTGTCGCGTGGAACGCGTGCGCCAAGGTCGTTCAACAGCAGGGGAGAGACATCGCATGACCACGACCACCGTCCTGGACGAGCTGCGCTCGATGCTGGTCCAGGTGCTCGACCAGTACGGCCTCGACGACGTGGAGATCACCCGCGAGACGAGCTTCCACGACGACCTCGGCCTGGAGAGCATCGACCTGGTGACGCTGGGCTCGCTGCTGGTCGAGCACTACGGCGAGCACGTCAACCTGGCCGCCTTCCTCGCGGAGCTGGACATCGACCGGGTCATCGCGCTGACCGTGGGCGACCTGGTGGACTTCGTGATCGCGCGGGTGGCGTAGGTGGCCATCCTCGAGGTCAACGGGCTGCGCACGCACTACCAGCGGATGCCCGCGAAGAACCCGGTCGGCGAGCCGCCGCTGGTGGTGTGCGTGCACGGCCTGGGTTACGACAGCCTGGCCAGCTTCTACCTGACCCTGGCCGCGCCGGTGTCCGAGGCGGGCATCGACGTGCTGACCTACGACCTGCGCGCCCACGGCCGCACCGAGCGCCCCGCCACCGGGTACACGCTCCAGGACTTCGTGTCCGACCTGACCGCGCTGCTCGACGCGCTGGGCGTGGACCGGCCGGTGCACCTGGTGGGCAACAGCTTCGGCGGCACCATCGCGTTCAGCTTCGCCGCCGCCCACCCGCACCGGGTGCGCAGCATCGTGTCCATCGAGGCGGAGCCCGCGACCGAGCCGTGGGCGGGCAAGATGGGCCGCACGTTGACCAACGTCGTGGACGAGATGGGCAAGGAGGAGAACCTGCGGTGGTTGGCCGAGACCTTCGGCGACCACTACGCCAAGCTCACCCGCACCGCGCACGGCATCATCCGGTCCACCTCCATCGTGGAGGAGGTGCCGACCGGGCCGTTGCTGACCGACCTCGACCTCCAAGGCGTCCGGTGTCCCGTGCTGTCCATCGTGGGCAGTGAGGGGTTCCAGCAGGACGACCTGACCGCCTTGCAGGACGCGCTGCCGAACTGCCGCACGGTCGTCATCGAGGGCCAGAACCACTCGGTGCTGGTGGAACGGCACCGCACGGTCCGCGAGCTGGTGCTGGACTGGGTCGCCGAGCACGACGGGGAGCGCAGGGCGTCGTGAGCGGGTTCTTGTTCGTCGTGCCGCCGTTCGTCGGGCACGTCAACCCGGTGATCGGCGTGGCGGACGAGTTGCGCCGCCGCGGTCACCCGGTGGCGTGGGCCGGCGACGAGCGGCTGCTGGCGCGGCTGCTGCCGCCCGACGCGGCGATCCACCCGTGCGACCCGGCGCCGCTGCCGCCCCGGCCCGAGTCGCTGCGCGGGTTCGCCGCCATGCGGTTCCTGTGGGAGCAGGTGCTGGTGCCGCTGGCCGTGACGATGGCGCCGGGGGTCGCGCGAGCGGTGGGGTCGGCGCACCCGGACGTGCTCGTGGTGGACCAGCAAGCGTTTGCGGGCGCGTTCGTGGCCGAGCGGGAGGGGTTGCCGTGGGCGACGGCGGCGACGACGTCCGCCGAGTTCACCGACCCGCTGGCCGGGTTGCCCGCGGTGCGCGGGTGGCTGGCGGAGCAGGTGGCGCGGGTGCGTTCGGCGCTCGGCGTGCCGGGCGTGACCGATCCCCGGTTCTCGCCGCACCTGGTCATCGGGTTCACCAGCGGGGTGTTGGCCGGGGAGGTGGGGGAGCCGGTGCGCCTGGTCGGCCCGGTGCGGGGTGCGCGGTCGGGGCTGGTGCACTTCCCGTGGGACTGGCTGGACCCGTTGTGCCCCCTGGTGTTCGTCAGCCTCGGCACGGTCAGCACGGGGTCGCGGTTCCTGCGCGGGTGCGTCGAGGCCATGCGGGCGCGGCCGTGGCTGCAGGCCGTCGTGGTGGACCGCGGTGGGGAGTTGCGCGGGGACGTGCCGCCTCCCAATGTGTTGGTGCGGGAGGAAGTCCCGCAGCTGGCGTTGCTGGAGCGGGCGAGTCTCGTGGTGTGCCACGCCGGGCACAACACCGTGTGCGAGTCGCTGGCGCAGGGCGTGCCGCTGGTGGTCGCGCCGATCCGGGACGACCAGCCGATCGTCGCCGACCAGGTGGTCGCGGCCGGCGCGGGCGTCCGGTTGCGGTTCAACCGCGCCACGGCCGTGCACATCGGGGAGGCCGTGGACACCGTGCTGCGCGAGCCGTCCTACTGGGCCGGGGCCGAGCGGGTGCGGGAGTCGTTCCAACGGGCCGGCGGGGCTCGTGCGGCGGCCGACCACCTGGAGTCACTGCTGTCCGCGTGAGCGCCGGGCGTTGCGGGCCGCCGGCAGTCCGCCGAGACCCGCCATCAACGCGGCCGTGCCGAGCGCGGTGGTGAGCGCGATGTCGACCAGGGTCGCGGGCAGCGGGACCCGTCGTAGGGGTGCCGCACGCCCTGGTGCCCGCGTGGCTGTGGCGGGTGTAGGCCCCGGTGATCGGGCACGCGCCGTTGGGGGTGCTGCGGCGGGTGCTCTGACCTGCGGAAAGCAACAAATCGGCGGTTCGTGACCTTGTAGTGGCGACCTGTTGGGTGTCACTGACCGGGGAGTGTGCATGAGCCGCGGATCCAGGCGGTTGTGGGCGGTCGCACTGGCCGTGGGCGGGGTGGTCGGGGCGGTGCTGGGAGCGCCGGGGACCTCGGGCGCGCAGGGTTCACCGGATGGGTCGCAGGGCTCGCCTCCGGCCCCCGGTTCCATTCTCGCACGGGGGACTGACAGTTCTCCGTACTCGCGCGCGGGAGGAGATTCGCCGTATGCGCGGGCGGGCGGCGGTGTGGGGATTGCGCCGCTGGGTGCCGCCGGGACCGGCGGGGAGGTCACGTTGGTGACCGGGGACCGGGTTTCCGTGCGGGACGGGCGGGTGTCCGTGGTGCCGGGGGTCGGGCGGCAGGGGGTCGGGTTCGCGGTGAGCACCGACGTCGACGGCAGCACGCACGTGGTTCCGCACGACGTCCTCGCCGACCTCGCCGCCGACCGGCTCGACCCCCGGCTGTTCGACGTCGGCGCGCTGATCCGCGACGGCTACGACGACGCCCGGACCGACCGGACGCCGCTGATCGTCACCGGGGACACCGCGCGGATCGCCGGTGGTCAGGACCTGGCCAGCGTGCGAGGGGTGGCGGTCGAGGCGGAGAAGAAGACGCCGTTCTGGCCGGCCGGCCGAACCGGCAAGGTGTGGCTGGACGCCCCTGTCCGGGCGAGCCTCGACCGGAGCGTGCCGCAGGTCGGGGCGCCGGAGGCGTGGCAGGCCGGGCACACCGGGGCGGGCACGAAGGTCGCCGTGCTGGACACCGGCATCGACGTCACCCATCCCGACCTCGCCGACGCCGTCGTGGACTCCGCGGTCTTCGCCGCCGGCGACAACACCGACGACCGCGTCGGGCACGGCACGCACGTCGCCGCGACCATCACCGGCTCAGGCCGCTTCCAGGGCGTCGCCCCGGACGCGAAACTGCTCAACGGCAAGGTGCTCGACGACACCGGCTACGGCAAGGAGTCCGAGGTCATCGCGGGCATGGAGTGGGCCGTCGCGGCGGGCGCGGACGTGGTCAACCTGAGCCTCGGGTCCTCGCGGCCCAGCGACGGCACCGACCCGCTCTCCCAGGCGCTCAACCGGCTCACCGCCGAGAGCGGCACGCTGTTCGTCGTGTCCGCGGGCAACAGCGGTCCGGGGGAGAGCACCGTCGGCAGCCCGGGCGCGGCGGACGCGGCGCTGACCGTCGGCGCGGTGGACCGCGACGACGCGCTCGCCGAGTTCTCCTCGCGCGGCCCGCGCCTCGGCGACGGCGTGCTCAAGCCCGACCTGACCGCGCCCGGCGTGGGCATCGTGGCGGCGAAGGCGCGCAACGGCACCATCGGCACCCCGGTCGACGACGGTCACGTCGCCCTGTCCGGCACGTCGATGGCCGCACCGCACGTGGCCGGCGCGGCAGCCGTCCTGGCCGGGCAGCACCCGGACTGGACGGCCGACCGGCTCAAGGCGGCCCTGACCGGCAGCGCCAAGCCCACCTCCGGCGTGAGCGCGCACCACCAGGGCGCCGGACGGCTCGACGTCGCCCGCGCGAGCCGCCAGTCCACCACGGCGAGCCCGAGCAGCCTCAGCCTCGGCACCGCCCGGTGGCCGCACCAGGACGACGCGCCGATCACCCGCACCGTCACCTACACCAACGACGGCACCACCCCGTCGACCCTGCGCCTCAGCGCGGACGTCCGCGGTCCTGGGGGCACCCCGGCCCCGGCGGGCATGGTCACCGCGTCACCGGCCGAGGTGACGGTCCCGGCGGGCGGCCGGGCGGACGTCACCATCACCACGACGACCTCGTTGGCCGCACCGGACGGCGACTACAGCGGCACCGTCCTCGCCGCCGGCGACGGCGTCGAACTGCGCACGCCGCTCGCGGTCACCAAGGAGGTCGAGAGCTACGACGTCGAGCTGACCACGACCGACCACAGTGGACAGCCGTCGCCGTACTCCTACTACCGTTTCACCGACCTCGACCAGCCGCGTCACTTCCGCGACTTCGCGGCGGACCGGACCGTCCAGCGGCTGCCCAAGGGCCGGTACTTCTTCCACTCCCCGATCATCACCCAGCTCGACGGGGTGTGGTGGAGCACCAACTTCGCCGAACCCGCGCTGGTCGTGGACCGGGACCTGCGCCTGCCCCTGGACGCCCGCCAGGGCCGGAGGAACTCCGTCACCGTCGACCGCCCGAACGCCCGGCCCGGCGAAACCCGATCGTTCGTCGAGATCAAGACCGCGTGGGGCGGCAACACCAACGCCGGCGACTTCGGCCCCGACTTCGAGCGGCAGCTGTGGGTGCCGTCGCGCACGTCGCTGCCCGGGTCGGCCCGGTACTGGGTGATGGCCACCCTCGCCCAACCCGACGGCGCGGGCGGGTTCGTGGGGAGCCCCTACCAGTACCACGTCTTCTGGGCGAACGACGGCAGCGTGCCGGAGGACCTGCACCGCACCTTCGCCGACCGCGACCTGGCCCGCGTCGACACCGTGAGCGCCGCCCAGGCCCCCGGCAAGATGGGCTACCGCGACTACCTGGCCGGCGGCCCGCTGCCACTGCGGGTCGCGGAGCACTACTCGCCGGAGATCCGGTGGTCGCGCGTGTTCTCGCAGATGAGGATGGCGGAGGGCTACCGCGAAACCACCCTGTTCGAGGCCGAGCCCGGGCAGTTCGAGGCGGGCACGCGGCGCACCGAACGCTGGAACAGCGCGGTCTTCGGCCCGGCGTTGCCGAAGTCGGGACGACCGGACGGGTGGGCGGGCCGCCAGGGTGACGTGATGGTGTTCGACATCCCCATGTTCACCGACCAGTCCGACAACCGCTACGGCTATTCGGACTTCACCAAGGCGCGGACCGCGCTGAGCAAGGACGGCGTGCACATCGGCGCCGCCGACACCGATGGCAGCGGCCTGGCCCGGGTGCCCGCCGACCCGGGCGTCTACGAGCTGACCGTGGACACGGCGAGGTCCGGGGTGTCGGAGCTGTCCACCGAGATCTCGGCGAAGTGGACCTTCACCTCCGAACACGTCCCCGGCGACCCGGTAGCCCTCCCGCTGTCGGTGGTCCGCTTCGCCCCTTCACTGGACGACCAGAACCGAGCCCGCGCGGGCGTGCCGTTCGCCATCCCGGTGTACGCGCAACGCAATGACGGGTCGTCGGCGGACGGGGTGGTGACCACGGAGGTCCAGGTGTCCTACGACGACGGCAAGTCCTGGCGCCCGGCACACCTGGCGCGGTTCGGCAGCCGCTCGCTGGCCTTCGTGCACCACCCGGCGGACGCGAAGTTCGTGTCCCTGCGAGCCAAGGCCCACGACCAGAGCGGCAACACCTTCGAGCAGACCATCATCCGTGCTTACGGGTTGAAGTAGCGGACCCGCTAGTCGGCCGGTGCGATCTCGGCCCGGTCCTCCTTGTCCTCGCCGCGGCGGCGGAGGAAGGCGAAGCCCGGGATGCCCAGGATGGCTTGTCGCACGTCGTTCGTGACCTCCAGCAGTTGGTGGATGTCCGGGCCGACGCGGTCCAAAGTGGACAGTATCGGCAGCACGTCTTCCAGCAGGTGCTTGGTCAGCACCGGCAGCTGGTCGACCAGTTCGATGGCCGCGTCGACCTCGTGGGGCGACAGTTCGTCCACGAACCGGGCCGCCAACGGGTGGGCTCGGTGGGCCAGCGGGGCGTAGTTGTCCACCAGTTCGCGGGAGGTGCGGGCGGTGTGGCCGGCGTCCGTGGTGATCTGTTGGGCGGCTGTGGTCACCGACTCGGCGCGGGACAGGAGGGCCTCCGTGCCGGCGACCGCCGCGCTGGCGCGGTCGACCAAGGCCTCGGTGTCGTCCAGGACGCGTTCGGTGCGGGTCACCAGGGCGTCGGCGCGGCGCACCACCTGCTCCGCCGCCTCCAGCAGGCCGAGCACCCGGCTCGGCACCGAGACGGCCGTCTCCACGGTCGAACGGGCCAGGTCGAACAGTCCGCGTGGCGTGAGGTCCATGCCTCCACTGTGCCGCAACGGCCGCGCCGGAGCCTGGCGAAACGCGGGTCGGGCTAGGACAGCGCCAGGTCGACGGCCGCTTCGACGTGGCTGCGGGTGGAGTCCACCAGCGGCACCGTGCAGTCCGACTGGTCGACCAGCAGGGTGATCTCCGTGCAGCCGAGGATCACCGCCTCCGCGCCGCGTGCCACTAGTCGGGCCATGACCTCGCGGTAGCGGTCGCGGGATGCCGGTTCGACGCGGTTGCGGGTCAGTTCCTGGTAGATCACGTCGTGCACCAGGGTCCGGTCCGGCTCGTCGGGCACGACCACCTCGATGCCGTGCTCGGCCATGCGGTCGCGGTAGAAGTCCTGCTCCATGGTGAACCGCGTGCCCAGCAGGCCGACCTTGCGGCTGGTGAGGCGCTGCGCGGTCGCGTCCACGATGTGCAGGAACGGCACCCGGACCGCGTCCGACACGGTCGAAGCGACCTTGTGCATGGTGTTGGTGCACAACAAGATCAGCTCGGCGCCCGCGTTCTCCAGCGTCCGCGCGGCGTCGGCCAGCAGCACGCCCGCCCGTTCCCACTGGCCGGTCCGCTGCAACTGCTCGATCTCCGCGAAGTCCACGGTCAGCAGCAGGCTCGGCGCGCAGTGGTGCCCGCCCAGCCGGCGCCGGGTCTCCTCGTTGAGCAGCCGGTAGTACTCCGCCGACGACTCCCAGCTCATGCCGCCGATCAGGCCGATGGTGCGCATGCGGCCACTGTGACCGGCCGGTCCGTCGAACGGCAACCGGATTGACCCTCTCCATCGGGAGGTACCGGGCGGGTGAGACCTGGGTCACCGTTCGGGTCCCCACGACCCCCGGGAGCGGCCATGAAGCTGGGCAAGATCATCGCGGTGAGCAGTTCGGGCTCCGCGATCGAGTGGTACGACTTCTTCATCTACGGCACGGCGGCGGCGCTGATCTTCAACAAGCTGTTCTTCCCCACCGCCGACCCGCTGGCGGGCACGCTGCTGGCGTTCAGCACGTTCGCGATCGGGTTCGCGGCCCGGCCGTTGGGCGGGATGCTGTTCGGCCACTTCGGCGACAAGGTCGGCCGCAAGGCCGCGCTGGTCACGGCCCTGTTCCTGATGGGCGGCTCCACGACGGTGATCGGGCTGCTGCCGACCTACGCGACCATCGGCGTGCTGGCCCCGATCGCGCTGGTGGTGCTGCGGCTCGCGCAGGGCATCGCGGTCGGCGGGCAGTGGGGTGGCGCGGTGCTCATCGCGACGGAGAACGCCCCGCCGCACCGGCGCGGGCTGTACGGGAGCTTCGCGCAGCTCGGTGTGCCGGTGGGCCTGGTGCTCTCGACGCTGGTGTTCCTGGGGACCTCCTCGTGGCTGACCGAGGTGCAGTTCGCGGCCTGGGGCTGGCGGCTGCCGTTCCTGTTCTCGATCGTGTTGATCGTGGTCGCCCTGTACGCGCAGTTCCGGCTGGAGGAGACCGTGGCGATGCGGGAGGTCAAGGCGTCGGGTACGGCGTCGTCGCCGGTGCTGGAGGTGCTGCGCCGCCACCCCGGCAACATCGCCCTGGCGGCGGGCTCGGTGGTCGTGGTCGGGGCCGGGTTCTACCTGTTCGCGACCTACCTGCTGTCCTACGGGACGACCGTGCTCGGGATGCCCCGCTCGACCATGCTCAACGCCGTGATGTGGGGTGCGGTGGCGCAGGTGCCGGCGCTGCTCGCGTTCGCGCACCTGTCCGACCGGGTCGGGCGGCGGCCGGTGTACCTGTTCGGGGCGGTGGCCACCGGGCTGTGGGTGTTCCCGGCGTTCTTGCTGGTCAACACCCGTTCGCCGGGGCTGGTGGTGCTCGCGGTGGTGGTGGCGCTGGTGTTGTTCGCCGCCATGTACGGGCCGCAGGCCGCGTTCTTCTCCGAGCTGTTCACGGCCCGCCTGCGGTACTCGGGGGCGTCGCTGGGCTACCAGGTCGGGGTCATGCTGGGCGGGGCGTTCACGCCCATCATCGCCACCTGGCTGTACTCCCAGTACCGGTCGTTCGTCCCGGTCGCGGTGTTCCTGCTGGTCACGGCCCTGGTGTCGTGCGCGTGCGTGGTGCGGCTGACCGCTGAAAGCCGGACGGAGTTGGTGCCGCAACCCGCGTGAGGCGCGGGTACCGTGTCGCCCAACCGGAGGCCCACGTGGACGATGACGTTGTCGAGCTGCTCGCCGAGCTGGACGCGCTGGCACGGGCCCGGGACGAGCGGGTCAGCCTGCTCGACACCCGGGCCGTCCTGCGCGGGCTCGCCGACCGGATCCGCGCGCAGTTCGGCTTCGACGTCAGCCTCATCGGCCTGGTCGAGGGCCGTGACCTGGTGCTGCGGCTGTGGTCGGGCACCCGCGACTCCCGCCTGCACGACCTGCCGGTGCCGATCGGGCTCGGCGTCGGGGGCCGGGTCGCGGCGGCGGGCAGTCCGATCGTCGTCCCGAACTACTACCGCTCCGACCGGATCACCCACGACTTCGACGCGCACGTCCGCGCCGAGGGGCTGGGCAGCATGGCGGCGGTGCCCGTGGAGACCGGCCGGGTCCGGGGCGTGCTGTACGGGGCGGTGCGGGGGGAGGCCGAGGTGGGGGACGACGCGGTCGACGGGTTGCGTCGGCTCGCACGGCTGGCCGGGCTCGCGGTGGACGTGGCCGACGGCGCGGTGACGCTGGCCGACACGGCGGTGGTAGAGGAGCGGCGGCGGCTGGCGGCGTCACTGCACGACAGCGTGGGCGCGATGCTGTTCGGCGTTGGCTCGTCGGTGCGCAAGTTGCGCGAGCAGGCCGCGCCCGGCGTGGACGACCAGTTGGCACACATCGAGCAGCAGCTGGCGGCGGCCGGCGTGGCGCTGCGGGAGTCCATCTCCCGGCTGCGCGTCGGCTCCGACCGGGACCCGGTGCGGCTGACCGCGGACATCGCCGAGTCGGTGCACGCGTTCAGCCTGCGCTCGGGCGTGACCGCCAGCTTCGTGCCGGTCGGCGGCGCGCCCCGGCTGGACCGGGCGCGGACGGCGCTGGTCAAGCGGGTCGTGGACGAAGGCCTGCTCAACGTCGAGAAGCACGCCCGCGCGCGGTCGGTCGTGGTGACGCTGGCGGTCACCGACCGGGTCACCGTGGCCGTCCTGGACGACGGCGTGGGCGTGGCCGAACCCGCCCGAGGCACCGGGGCGGGCCTGCCCGCGCTGCGCCGCCAGGTCGAGCGGGCGGGCGGCACGCTGAGCCTGATCGGCACCGAGGACGGCGGCGCGGTGCTGCGCTGCGAGCTGCCGGCACCCTCTCCATCCGGAGAGGTCGCGAACGCCTGACCTGGGGTACGTTCCGGTGATGGCGCACCTGAGCTACTCGTCGGGCACGTCGGACGTGCCGCTGCTGGGCGACACCATCGCCGCGAACTTCGACCGCGCCGTGGCCACCCACGGCGACCGCGAGGCGCTGGTCGACCGCACCGCGGGCCGGCGGTGGACGTACCGGCAGCTCCGCGACGAGGTCGACGCCGTCGCCGCCGGCCTGCACCACAGCGGCGTGCGCGTCGGCGACCGGGTCGGCATCTGGTCGCCCAACCGCGCCGAGTGGGTGGTGGTCCAGTACGCGACGGCCCGCATCGGCGCGATCCTGGTCAACATCAACCCCGCTTACCGGGTGCACGAGCTGGAGTACGTGCTCAACCAGTCGGGCATCCGCACCTTGGTCGCCGCGCCCAGCTTCAAGACCTCCGATTACGCCGGGATGATCGAGCAGGTGCGGCCGAAGTGCCCGGCACTGCGGGACGTCGTGCTGCTGGACGGTCCACAGTGGACCGAGTTGCACTCCGACGACCTGCCGGAGTGGCCGGAGCTGTCGGCGGACGACCCGATCAACATCCAGTACACGTCCGGGACGACCGGGTTCCCCAAGGGCGCCACCCTGTCCCACCACAACATCCTCAACAACGGGTTCTTCGTCGGGGAGTTGTTGGGGTACACCGAAAACGACCGGATCTGCGTACCAGTGCCCTTTTACCATTGCTTCGGCATGGTCATGGGCAACCTCGCCGCCACCTCGCACGGCGCGGCGGTCGTCATCCCCGCGCCCGCCTTCGACCCGGCGCTGACCCTGAAGGCCGTGGCGGAAGAGCGCTGCACGTCGTTGTACGGCGTGCCGACGATGTTCATCGCCGAGCTGGCCGATCCCGACTTCGACTCCTACGACCTGTCTTCGTTGCGCACCGGCATCATGGCGGGCTCGCCGTGCCCGGTCGAGGTGATGAAGCAGGTGGTGGAGCGGATGGGCATGCGGGAGGTGTCCATCGCGTACGGCATGACCGAGACCTCACCGGTGTCCACGCAGACCCGCCGCGACGACTCACTGGACCGCAGGGTGTCCACGGTAGGCCGGGTCATGCCGCACCTGGAGGTCAAGGTGGTGGACCCGGAGACCGGCCGGGTCGTCCCGCGCGGCACGCCCGGCGAGCTGTGCACGCGGGGCTACTCGGTGATGCTGGGCTACTGGGACCAACGTGACAAGACCGCCGAGGCGGTGGACGCGGCACGGTGGATGCACACCGGCGACCTCGCCGTGATGGACGACGAGGGCTACCTCAACATCACCGGCCGCATCAAGGACATGGTGATCCGGGGCGGCGAGAACCTGTACCCGCGCGAGATCGAGGAGTTCCTGTACACCCACCCGGACATCCTCGACGCGCAGGTGATCGGCGTGCCGGACGTCAAGTACGGCGAGGAGCTCATGGCATGGATGCGGTTGCGGCCGGGCGCCGACGTCCTGACCGCAGAGGCGTTGAAGGAGTTCTGCACGGGGAAGCTGGCGCACCACAAGATCCCCCGGTACGTGCACGTGGTGGAGGACTTCCCGATGACCGTCACCGGGAAGATCCGCAAGGTGGAGATGCGCAAACAGGCCGTGGAGATCCTCGGCCTGGCCGACGCGGACGCGGTGGAGCACGCTTGAGGATCCTGGTCGTGGACGACCACCCCGTGGTGTGCGACGGGGTGCGGGCCTTGGTCGCGGGCACGGACATCGAGGTGGTCGGCTCGGCCGGCTCGGCGCGGGACGCGGTGGTCCAGGCACGGGCGCTCCAACCCGACCTGGTGCTGCTGGACCTGCGGTTGCCGGACATGCTGGGCAGCGAGGCCCTACCCCGGCTCACAGCGGTCGCCCCGGCCGCGAAGGTGGTCATCTTCACGGCGTACGACGACCACGCGGCACTGTCGGCGGCACTGCGGGCCGGGGCACACGGGTGCCTGCTCAAGGACGTGACGGACACGGACCTGGTGGCACAGTTGCGCAGGGTCGCGGCCGGCGTTCGGGTCATCGACCCCCGATTGCAGGAGTCGAGCGGCAGCCTGTTGCAGGCAAGGCTTTTCAGGCTGTCGCTGAGCAGACGCGAGTACGAGGTAGTGCGACTAGCGGCTACGGGCCGCACCAACCCGGAGATCGCCGAGGAACTGGGATTGACCCGCAACACGGTCAAGACCTACCTCCAGACGGCCATGCAGAAACTCGGGGCGCGCAACCGAGTCGAGGCGGTGCGGCGGGCCCAGGAGGAACAACTGCTCTGACCCACTTCGCAACCACTCACCGCCCCGCGCCCTGCCGCGCCGCAGGCGCACGCCCGAAGGGCGCCACGCTTTCGCCGTGCTGCCAAGCCCACAGGAAGGGCCTCGGTTTCTTCCCCCCGTACGGCCTGGGCGAAGCCCAACCGCGCTTGGCCCGTTTCCGCAACCAGCTTTTCCGGTTGCGGAAACGGGCCAAGGGTGGTTGCCTCCGGCAGGCCGGACGGGGGGAAGAAACCGACGCCCTTCCACCCCCGGGGGCCTGCCCAGCGGCGAGCGTCCGCTTTTAGCTTTTCGCTTTTGATCTTGAGAACACGAGGGATCTCGAACAGCGAAAGTGCCGCACCGGCGGCGGGCCAGGTGGCGGGGAAGTGCCAGTGGCACTGAAAGGCCACGGGGCGCAGGTGAGCTCTGGTAGACCCGGACTCCCTGCACACCCTGCGCGAAAGGGATCTCATGATCCGCCAAGTCCTGCGTGGAGTCCTGCCACCCACCGCCCTGCTAGCCGCCATCCTGACCGCCGCTACCACCGCCGAAGCCGCGCCCGCCACCGCCACCGCCGAAGCCGCGCCCGCCGCCTGCACCCCGTTCGAGGGCACGGGGGAGTGGCAGAGCTGCCTGGACGTCCAAGTCCGGCTGGCCGACGCCCCCGCCCTGGGAGCCGAAACCCGACTGGACATCGACGTCCGCACCACCGCCACCCGCTCGGACGTCCAACTCGACGTCTCCCTGCCCGCCGGCCTCGAGTGGGTGCAACCACCCGCCGGGCTCGACACGCGGACCGTGACCTCCGCCGTGCCACTCGACCAGGGCCGCGCACACCACGCCACCGGCACCGCCCGCGTGCTCAAGGACCGCCCCCTCCGCCTGACCGGCAAGGTCCGCGCCGTCGCCGAGGGACCGGCGCAGATCCAGGTCAGCGCCCGGTCCGGGGTGGAGTCGGACAAGGGCAGCGCATTCCTCACCGTCGGCACACAACAGTCCCGGCACGGCATCGCCGTCCAGGAGGCGAACCGCGCGGTCCGAGTCGACGAACGAGCGACCCTGGCGCACCCCAAGTCGCCGCACAAGCCGGCCGGTGAAACAGCCGGTGAGACAGCCGGTGAGACGGCCGGTGCCCTCGCGACCGCCTGTGCCACCGGCACCTGGGGCTACCTGGACCACGACGGCGTGGCGCGGGTGTCGCCGAACGCCAAGGTGTGGGCCTACGACGACGACGCCAACGGTGCCGACGACCTGCTGGCCACCGGCCTCACCGACGGCAACGGCCGCTTCAACCTGTGCTACGACAACACCGACGACGAGGGCGGCGGCCAGGACGTCTACGTCCGCACCGCCACCGAGAACACGCTGTGGATCATCCGCAACGGCCGCACCCGCAAGTCCTACTCCTTCTACACCGACGTCATCGCCAACGGCGGCAGCGCCGTCGACTTCGGCACCGTCCGCCCCTCCGACCCGGCGCTCATGCGGGGCGTGGAAGCCTTCGACACGGTCAACGCCGCCTGGAACTGGACGCCGGGCAACTGCTGGGACGCCCGCGACACCACGTGCCGCCAAGGGAAGATCAACTGGGCGCCCGACTCCACCGACGGCACCTACTACTCGTTGCAGGAGAACGCCGTCCACCTCGCCGCCGAGGACCCGGACTCCAACATCCTGGTGCTGCACGAGTTCGGCCACTACATGATGGACGACGTCTACGAGGACGACTTCCCGCCCGCCCCGAACTGCTCGCCGCACTACATCACCAAGATCAGCTCGGCGGGCTGCGCGTGGACGGAGGGCTTCGCGACCTGGTTCGGCGTCGCGGTGCTGGGCGACCCGACCTTCCGCTGGCCCGGTGGCCGCACGCTGGACCTCGAAGGGCCGACGTGGGGCACGGCGAACTGGGACAACGGCGACACCGTCGAAGGTCGCGTGCTGGGCTCGATGATCGACCTGTACGACACCACCAACGAGCCCGGTGACACGTGCTCGGAGAACCCGGCCGGTCCGCTCTGGACGACCTTCCTCA
Organism: Saccharothrix variisporea; assembly: GCF_003634995.1. Lineage (GTDB taxonomy): Bacteria > Actinomycetota > Actinomycetes > Mycobacteriales > Pseudonocardiaceae > Actinosynnema > Actinosynnema variisporeum. The sequence goes on from NZ_RBXR01000001.1 coordinate 7,579,922, forward strand.
ACCACGTCTCCGACACGTTCGCCCAGTACTGGTCCCACCGCCGCGCTGACGGCTACGACGTCGGCAGCAACGCGTTGAGCTGCTTGTACCACAACACGATCGACTACTGAGGTCAACCGGTGAGCGGGCGCATCGCGCACGGGGTGTGCCCGCTGTTAGCTTCGCACGCCATGGCGAACGCGAAGGTCGGCGAGGCCTTGCGGCGGCTCGGGGTCGGGGCCGGCGCGGCCGCGGTGTACCTGGAGCTGCTGGACAGCGGGCCCGTCCCGCTGGGTCGGCTGGACCGGGACGCCTACGCCGAGCTGGTCGACGCCGGCCTGGCGTGCGCCGCGTCCGACGACGCCGACACCGCCGCGCCGCTGCCGCCCGCGACCGGGTTGGAGATCCTCAGCCGCCACCGCGCCGCCGAGCTGGACGAGGCTCGCGTCGCGGTGGCGGGCGCGTTCGAGGCGTTCCGGCGGCACCGGTTGGCGCAGTACAACGACGACCTGGTGGAGGTGGTGACCGGCGAGGCGATCGGGCCGCGGCTGCGGCAGGTGTGGGTCAGCGCCCGCGCGCAGATCCGGCAGTTCGACTCGCCGCCGTACTTCCCGATCGCCACCGCCACCGAGGACTCGCTGGGCACGCTCAGGCGCGGTGTCGCGCAACGGGTCGTCTACTCGCGCGAGTCGCTGCTGCACCCCGGCTACCTCACCGAGTGCGTCGAACCGTGCGTGCGGGCCGGGGAGCAGGCCCGGGTGCTGCCGTCCGTCCCGGTGAAGCTGGTCATCGTGGACGACGCCTGCGCACTGGTGTCCTTGTCGATCAAGGAGGCCGACGTGCACAACACCATGCTGGTGGTGCGGCCGTGCGGGCTGCTGTCGGCGCTGGTGGCGTTGTTCGAGCAGGCCTGGCGGGAGGCGCTGCCGATCCTGTCGGCCGACCCGCCGCCGCCGCGCCTGCTGCCCGCCGACCGCCGGCTGCTGGCCCTGCTCGCGGCCGGGGTGCCGGACGGCGAGGTGGCCCGGGAGCTCGGGATCAGCCGCCGCACGCTGTTCCGCCGGATCGAAGTGCTGATGACCCGGCTCGGCGCGACGACCCGGTTCCAACTCGCCCTGCACGCCCAGCGGCGCCGGTGGCTGTGACCCGGCACGATGGGTGCGTGGACCTCGACGAGTTCCTTGCCCTGGCCGACGACCTCCTGCGCATCCCCTCCACCGCCGACCGGCCCGCGGACCTGCTGCGGGCCTTGGACTTCGTGCTCGACCTGCTCGGACCCGACCTCACCGTGGAGCGGTTCGAGCGCAACGGCAAGCCCAGCGCGCTGGTCTACCGGGGGCCGACCCGCCCGGACTTCCGCGTGCTGTTCAACGCCCACCTGGACGTCGTCCCGGCCCCGCCCGAGCAGTTCGTGCCGGTGCGCGACGGGAACCGGCTGCACGCGCGCGGCGCCCAGGACATGAAGCTGTCGGCGCTGGTGCTGGCGCTGGTGTTCCGGGACGTGCCGACGTCGGTCCCGGTGGGCCTGCAACTGGTCACCGACGAGGAGGTCGGCGGCCGGGACGGCACGCTGCACCAGTTGGAGCAGGGTGTCACCGGGCGGTTCGTGGTGATCGGCGAGCACAGCGCGCTGCGGCTGGTCACCGAGTCGAAAGGCCTGGTGAACGCGCGGGTTTCGGTCACGGGCCGGGCCGCGCACAGCGCCTACCCGTGGCTGGGCGACAACGCCGTGGTCAAGCTCGTGCGGTCGCTGGACGCGCTGCTCACGGCCTACCCACCCCCGGTCGAGGAAGCCTGGCGCACGACGGTCAACATCGCCCGCGTCGAGACCACGAACACCGCCCTCAACCAGATCCCGGCCGACGCCACGGCGTGGCTGGACATCCGGTTCCCGCCCGAGGACACCGACTTCCGCGACCCCGAGCGGGTCGCCGCGCACCTGTCCGCGCTGACCGGGGCGTCGGTCGAGGTCGGGCACGTCGAGCCGCCGCACCGCGCCGACCCGGACAGCGTCGACGTCAAGGCGCTCCGGCAGGCCGCCCGTGACCAGGGGTTCAGCGGCGACCTGCTGCGCAAGCACGGCGCGGCGGACTCCCGGTTCTACCACCAGCGCGGCATCGACGCGGTGATCTTCGGCATCGGCGGCGACGGGCAGCACGGGCCGGACGAGTACGCCGACCTGACCACCGTGCTGCCCTACCACGCCGCGTTGACCGCGTACCTGAACGCGGTGGCCGGTCTGTGATTACGCTGTGGTGGACGAGAGAGAGGACGGCATGACCCCGTTACCGACCGCCAAGCTGGTCCCCGCGCCCGAGGGTGTGGACCTGGTGGTGACCCGGAGGTTCCGCGCGCACGTCGAGGACGTGTGGGCGAGCGTCACCGAACCCGACCGCACCGCGCTCTGGTTCGGCCCCTGGGAGGGCGACGCCGCGCCGGGCCGCCGGATCAAGGTGCAGATGGCGTTCGAGGAGGGGCAGCCGTGGATGGAGGCCCACATCGACGCGTGCGCCGCGCCCCTGCGCCTGGCCGTGTCGACCATCGACGACTACGGCACCTGGCGGCTGGAGCTCCTGCTGTCCGAAGTGGACGGTGAGACCGAGCTGAAGCTGGTGCACCACCTGAAGAACACCGAGGGCATCGGCGAGATCGGCCCGGGGTGGGAGTACTACCTGGACATGCTGGTCGCCTCCCGCGCGGGGACGCCCAGGCCGACCTTCGACGACTACTACCCGGCCCAGAAGGCCTACTTCGAGGGCCTGGCGTGACCGACCGGCTCGTCGCGTTCGGCAACCAGCTCGTCCGGACCCACATCGCGCTGCGCGAGCAGCTGGCCGACCTGCGCGACGACCTCGACGCGTGGCTCGACGGCGACCGCCTGGTGGACCTGCGCGCGCACTGCCTGGCGTTCTGCGGCGCGATCACCTACCACCACACCGCCGAGGACGGCCGGGGCTTCCCGGTCCTCACCGCGCACCACCCGGAGTTGGCGCCGGTCGTCGAGGAGTTGGTTGCCGACCACCGGATCATCGTGGCCGGGCTGAACCGGCTCGCGGAGGTGCTGGAGAACCCCGACCCGGCCACCGTCGCGTCCGAAGTGGACACCGTGGCCGCGTTGCTGGAGACGCACTTCACCTACGAGGAGCGCAAGATCGTCGCCGCGCTCAACGCCCTGGACCCGGAAGACGCGCAGGCCGACGACCTGCGCGCCGCGACGACCCTGCCGGGTCAGGACACCGAGGCCTCCTCCGCGAACTGAGTGCGGTACAGCTCCTCGTACCGGCCGCCGGCGGCGAGGAGGTCGGCGTGCGTGCCGCGTTCCACGATCCGGCCGCCCTCCACCACCAGGATCAGGTCGGCGGCGCGGATCGTGGACAGGCGGTGCGCGATGACGACCGCCGTGCGGCCCTCCAACGCCTCCGCCAGTGCCGCCTGCACCGCCGCCTCCGACGTCGAGTCGAGGTGGGCGGTGGCCTCGTCCAGGATGACCACCCGCTGCCGGGCCAGCAGCAGCCGCGCGATGGTCAGGCGCTGGCGCTCGCCGCCGGACAGCCGGTAGCCGCGCTCGCCGACCACCGTGTCCAGGCCGTCCGGGAGGGATTCGACCAGGTCGGCCAGCCGTGCCCGGCGCAGCACGTCCCACACCTCCTCCTCGGTCGCCTCCGGTCGCGCGAGCAGCAGGTTCTCCCGGATCGACTCGTGGAACAGGTGGCCGTCCTGGGTCACCATGCCCAGGGTGTCCCGGATCGACGACAGCGACAGGTCACGAACGTCCACACCGGACAGTCGCACCGCACCCCGGTCCACGTCGTACAGGCGCGGCAGCAGCGAGGCGATGGTGGACTTGCCCGCGCCCGACGACCCGACCAGCGCCACCAGTTGCCCCGGTTCGGCGCGGAAGGACACGTCGTGCAGGACGTCCACCCCGCCGCGCGTGTCCAGCACGGCGACCTCCTCCAGCGACGCCAGGGACACCTTGTCCGCCGACGGGTAGGCGAACCCGACCCCGTCGAACTCGACCGACACCGGCCCGTCCGGCACGGTCCGCGCGTCCGGCTTCTCCTGGATCAGCGGCTTGAGGTCGAGCACCTCGAACACCCGCTCGAAGCTGACCAGCGCGCTCATCACCTCGACCCGCGCGCTGGCCAGGGCGGTCAGCGGCGCGTACAACCTGGTCAGCAGCAGGGCCAGCGCCACCACCGAACCGGGGTCCAGCTCACCGCGCAGCGCGTAGAACCCGCCCAGCCCGTAGACCAGCGCCAACGCCAGCGCGGACACCAGCGTGAGCGCGGTGAGGAACACCGTCTGCACCATCGCCGAGCGCACCCCGATGTCCCGCACCCGCCGCGCCCGCACCGCGAACTCCGCGGACTCCCGGGCGGGCTGCCCGAACAGCTTGACCAGCGTGGCGCCGGGCGCGGAGAACCGCTCGGTCATCTGCGTGCTCATGGTGGCGTTGTGGTTCGCGGCCTCGCGCTCCAGCCGGGCCAGGCGGGTGCCCATCCGGCGGGCCGGCAGCACGAACACCGGCAGGAGGATCAACGCTAGCAAGGTGATCTGCCACGACAGGCTGACCATCACCGCCAGCGTCAGGGCCAGCGTGACGATGTTGCCGACGACGCTGGACAACGTGTCGCTGAACGCCCGCTGCGCGCCGATGACGTCGTTGTTCAGCCGGGACACCAGCGCGCCGGTCCGCGTCCGCGTGAAGAACGCGACCGGCATGCGCTGGACGTGGTCGAACACGGTGGTCCGCAGGTCGAGGATCAGGTCCTCGCCGATGCTCGCCGACAGCCACCGGGAGAGCAGCCCCAGCCCTGCCTCCGCGACCGCGATGCCCGCGATGAGCACGGCCAGGCCCAGGACGACCTCGTAGGACGAGCCGTGCACGATCGCGTCCACGATCCGCCCGGCCAGCACGGGCGTCACGACCGCGAGCACCGCCACGACGACGCTGACCACGAGGTACTGCGTGAGCCGGGCCTGGTGGGGCCGGGCGAAGGACCAGATGCGCTTGAGGGTGGCCTTGGAGAACGGCTTCTTGTCGTTCTGCGCGTTGGTCATGTGGTACAGCGACATCCACGCGGTGACTTCCATGTCCATGCCGCCGAACGTAAGACCTGGAGTTGGGTGGAGGTCAAGGCATTTCGTGGACCCGCCGGTAGTCCGGCAGCGTCACGGTGTTCGCGATCTTCTGGAGGTCGCCGAAGATCTTGGTGCCGCCCGGGATGTGCGGGACGATCCGCAGGGTCAGGTCGCGCATGCGGATGAACATGCGGCTCTTGGGCAGCAGCCCGTCGACCCCGCCCAGCGCGAACTTCTGGCACTTGTCGACGTACTCCCGCATCCGCTCCTCGTAGCGGCGGAACGCCGTGGTGTGGTCGGGCGCGGTGGCCAGTTCGCCGGCCAGCAGGTACGCACCGACGAGCGCCATGCTGGTGCCGTTGCCCGCCAGCGGGGAGGCGCAGAAGGCGGCGTCGCCCAGCAGCGCGACCCGGCCGCGGGACCAGGAGTCCAGGCGGACCTGGCACAGGCGGTCGAAGTAGAAGTCGTCGGCGGTGTGCAGGTCTCGCAGCAGGCGGGGCACCTCCCAGCCGTCGTTGCGGTAGGTCTTGGTGATCAGGTCGCGTTGGAAGGCGTCGTCGCGGCGGTCGTGGGGGACGACCGGGGACTTGAACGTGAACATGGCCTTCGCGCGGCCGTCCGGGGTCGGGTAGATGCCCGCCGCGCGGCCGGGGACGGTGTGCATGAGCATCCAGCCGTCGAGGTCCTCGGTCTGGGTGGTGCTGAAGATCGCGGTGTAGGCGCCCATGTCGTGGGTGAACTGCTCCTCGGGCCCGAAGGTCAGCGAGCGGACCTTGGAGTGCAGGCCGTCCGCGCCGATGACCAGGTCGAACGTGCGCGGCGGGTGCTTTTCGAAGGTCACCTCGACGCCGGTCGCGGTCTCGGTCAGCGAGGTGATGGTGTCGTCGAAGAGGTATTCGACGTCGTTCCTCGTGTGGTCGTGGAGGATCCGGACCAGGTCGCCGCGCAGGATCTCGATCTCGGCGATGACGCCACCGGAGTCGCCCATCGTGTCGGCGGCCATGGTCGAGGTCCGCTTGCCCTCGGCGTTGACGAACGACATCCCGCGCGCCCCGGTGTGCGCCGCGCGGACCCGGTCCAGGACGCCCATGCGGGCCACGACCTCGCGGGCGGTGCCCCGGACGTCGACGGCCTGGCCGCCGGGGCGGGGCGCGGGGGCGCGCTCGACGACGGTCGGGGTGAGGCCGTGGTGGCGCAGCCAGTGGGCGAGCGCGGGGCCGGCGATGCTCGCTCCGGAGATCAGTACGGTGTTCATGCGTACAGCGTACATGGGTGCACTAGCAGGTCAATTGCTATTTGGTGCACTAGTGCACTAGGGTGGTGCACTAGTGCGGGAGGTTGGGTCGTGGTGTACGAACGGATCGCGGGCGAGATCAAGCAGCGCATCGCGCGGGGCGAGCTGAGGCCCGGTGACCGGGTGCCGTCCACGCGGGAGATCACCGCCCGGTGGGGTGTGGCGATGGCCACGGCCACCAAGGTGCTGGCTTCGTTGCGCGAGGAGGGGTTGGTGCACGCCGTGGCCGGCGTCGGCACGGTGGTCTCTTCCCCGACTCCTGTCAATCCGGCGGTGAAGGACGACCTCACGGCCGATGCGGTGGTCCGTGCCGCCTTGGCCATCGCCGACGCGGAAGGCTTGGGGGCGTTGTCGATGCGCCGGGTCGCGGCGGGGCTCGGCGTGGCGGCGATGTCGCTGTACCGGCACGTGCCCGGCAAGGACGAGCTGGTCCTGCGCATGATCGACAGCGTGTTCGTCGCGTCGCCGCCGCCCGAGGCGACCGGCGGCTGGCGGGAGCGGCTGGAGGCGGTGGCGCGGGTGCAGTGGGACATGTTCAGCCGCCACCCGTGGCTGGCCGGCGCGATCTCCATGACCCGGCCGACCGTGCTGCCCAACGCCGTCGCCCACACCGAGTGGATCATGCAGGCGCTGGACGGGCACGGCCTGTCGGTGGAGGAAGCGCTGCAGACGGCCGTGACCTTGTTCGGTTTCGTGCGGGGCATCGCGGTGAACCTCGAGCACGAGGCCGAGCAGCGCCAGCACACCGGCATCACCAACGACGAGTGGATGGACCGGCAGTCCGCGGCACTGGCGTCCCTGGCGTCGTCGGGGCGGTTCCCGATGTTCGCCCGCCTGCTGGGGACGGAGGTCGACATGGAGCTGCGGACGCTGTTCGAGTTCGGTCTGGCGCGGATGCTCGACGGGATCGGGGAATGGATCAGCGGGCGTCCGGCGTTGGACGGGTGAGTAGGACCCGAGTGAGGGAGGCACGAGGTGGCGCAGGACCCGGAGGAGCTGTTCGAGGTCGACTCCGACGTCCCGGACCTGAGCGGAGCGGTGCTGCTGCACCACTTCGACGGCTTCATGGACGCCGGCGGCGCGGGCACGGCGCTGGTCGAACACCTGCTGTCGGTGCACGAGCACCGCGTGGTCGCCCGCTTCGACGTAGACGACCTCATCGACTACCGGGCCAGGCGCCCGGTGATGACCTTCGACACCGACCGCTGGGAGTCCTACGCCAAGCCGGAGTTGGTGGTGTACCTGCTGCACGACGCGGTCGGCACCCCGTTCCTCCTGCTCACCGGCCCCGAACCGGACCGCCGGTGGGAGGGCGTCGTCGAGGCGGTGCGGGCCCTGATCGACCGGTGGGGCGTGCGCCTGGCGGTGAGCTTCCACGGCATCCCGATGGGCGTGCCGCACACGAGGAAGCTCGCGGTCATCTCCCACGCCACCCGGCCCGACCTGATCACCGAGAAGTCGCCGTTCAGCCGCGTCCAGGTGCCCGGGAACCTGGCGGCCCTGCTGGAGCTGCGCCTGGGCGAGTCCGGCCACGACGCCCTGGGCTTCGCCGCGTACGTGCCGCACTACCTGGCCCAGGGCACGTACCCCACGGCCGCGCTGAACCTGCTGGAGGCCGTGACCAAGTCCACGGGCTTGGTCATCCAGGCGGCGCAGCTGCACGAGTCGGCCCGGCGGACCGACGCCGAGATCGCACGGCAGGTGGCGGAGTCGGAGGAGGTCGCCCAGGTGGTGGCGGCGCTGGAGCGGCAGTACGACGCTTTCGCGGAGGCGTCGGAGAACCTGCTGGTAGCGTCGGACGAGCCGTTGCCGAGCGCGGACGAGCTGGGGGCGGAGTTCGAGCGGTTCTTGGCGGAGCAGCAGCGGGATCATTGAGGAAGTGCTGGTAGGGTGGGGTGTGGGCGCTGATCGGGCGGATCACCCGATCGTGTGACATGCAAGATCCGCGACTTTCCGCGGACTCGCGCGTCCCGTAGAAGGAAGCGGTCACCCGGGGCACGGCACCCCACACACCACCACCCCCGCCAAGCCCCACCCAGCCGACGCCCGCCGCCGCTCCCGCCCGCTGCCACCCCCGCCACGCTGGCCCGCCCGCCACGCTGGCCCGCCCGTCTGCCGCCGTCGCCACGCCCGCCTGCGCCCGGACCGACCGCGCCGCACCCCGCTGCCCGCCGCCGGACCGGCCTCGCCGCCGCCCGTGCCCCGCTGCCTGCCGCCGCCCGCACCCCGCTGCCTGCCGCTGCCCGCCCGCGCCCTCCGCCGCCGCCGCTGCGTGCCCGGGCCCTCCGCTGCTGCCCGCCCCGCTGCTGCGACCGCCCCACCCCCCTGCCGCGGACCGCCGCCGCCGGCCGTCAGGGGTGGGCCGGGAACAGGGTGGCCAGGTGGCGGTAGGAGGCGAGCAGGGCCGTTCGGTCGAAGGTGCTCGTCGTCACCAGCAGCTCGTCCGCCCCCGTCCGCGCCCGCAGTTCCTCCACGGCCTTCCGGACCTCGGTCGGCGTCCCGTACAGCTGCCCCCGCAAGGACTCCTCGAAGTACTGCCGCTCCCTCGGCCGCATCTCCGCGGCCAGGATCTCCTCCGGAGCGCGCAAAGCGGGAAACTCGCCGTGCGTCCGCGAGTACGCCATCGACCACGCCTCGGGCACCAACAAGCGCCACGCGTCCTCGGTGGTGTCGGCGACGGCCACGGCGGTCGACACGACCACGTACGGCGACGACGACCACGAAGAAGGTCGGAAAGTCGAGCGGTACGTCGAGATGGCCTCCAGCATCGCCTCCTCGCCGCGGAAAGCGCCGATCACCAGCGGCAGGCCGTGTGCCGCTGCCACCCCCGCGCCCGCGCCGGTCGCCAGCACGAAAGCCGGGACGTGCCGGCCGACCGCCGGGTAGGCCCGGACCCGGGCGGTGTCGGTGAAGTAGGACAGGAGTTCGTCCAGTTGGGCGTCGAAGTCGGTCGCGTCGGACTGGCCCAGCGCCCGCCGGACCGGTTGCGTGAAGCCCACCGACCGGCCCAGGCCCATGTCGATCCGGCCCGGGAACAGCGCGTCCAACACCCCGAACTGCTCGGCCACCACCAGCGGCCGGTGGTTGGGCAGCATCACCCCGCCCGTCCCCACCCGGATCCGCGTCGTCGCCCCGGCCACGGCCGCCGCCAGCACGGTCGGCGCGGAACCGGCCACCCCGGGCACCCCGTGGTGCTCCGACACCCAGAACCGGTGGTACCCCAGCGCCTCCACCGACCGCGCGAACTCCACGGTCTCCCGCAGCGCCTCGGCGTGACCGACCCCGGTCCGGGTGCGCGACCTGTCCAACACCGAAAGCTTCACGGAAGAGAACAACGCCAGAAACGCGAAGCGGATTCCGACAGGTCAACGTCACAGCACAAGGTCACAAACCAAGGTCACAGCCGTGAGGTGTCGGTGGCCACGCCCAACCGGACGGCCCCGTAAGTCTCGAACAACCGCCGCGACACCAACCCGTGCTGTGCCGCCACGTGCGCGTCCCGCAAGCACCGCTGCAAAGGCGAGTCGGCGAACACCCCACTACCCCCGCCCAAGTCGAACGCCAACCTGGTCACGGAAGCGGCCTCCGCGGCGGCGTGCGAGCAGGCCAGGCGCAACCTGGCCCGGTCGAGGTCGGAAGTAGGAGCACCGGACACGGCAGCAGCCCACCGCGCCGCCGTCTCGGTGTGCAGGAAAGCCCGTGCGGCGGACAACCTGGCCTCGGCCGAAGCCAGGTCGATCTGCGCGGACGCCTGCGAAGCCAGCACCGACGACGTGTACTGCGGCGTCTTCACCACCGCCAACGCCGCCGCCTCCTCGACCGCCCGCGCCGCGATCCCCAACCCGACCGCGGCAACCCCCAACGCCAGGAAGGCGATGAACGGGAACCGGGCCATCGGCGCATCGACGACGGCGGCAGCCGGCCACACCGCCCGACGCGCGGGCACGAACTCCTCGGACACCTCCCACTCGTGCGACGCAGTCGCCCGCAACCCGGCCGCGTCCCACGTGTCGTGCACGGTCACCGCCGACCGGGGGAACAGCACGAACCGCGGCCCGTCCGGCGTCACCGCACCACCAGCGACCCACGTGCACAACGGCACCGCACTGCCCCACCCCCACCGCCCGGTGACCCGGTACCCGCCCTCGACCGACGAGCCACGCCCCAGCGGCGCGGCGGTCCCGGCGACCACGGACGTGGGCGACCCGAACACCTCCGCAGCACCATCAGGCGGCAGGTACCACGCCAACGCCGAGGTCGCGCTGGTCGTCATGGCCGTCCACCCGGTGGACCCGTCCGCACGGGCCAGGTCCTCCACCGCCACCAGCCACGACGGCAGGTCCATCTCCCCTCCGCCGAGCGAGGCGGGCGCGAGCATGCGCGTCGCACCCGCCTCGACCAGTGCCGCGACCACCGCCGCGGTCAGCGCTCTGTCCCGTTCGGCGGTCGCGGCCTCGGCGCGGATCAGTTCATGCATCCACCGATCATGCCGCAACAGTCCACTTCTGGTTGGCACCGCCGGTGCACGTCCACAGCTGCAACCGGGTCCCGTTGGCGGAGGAGGCGTTCTGCGCGTCCAGGCACTTGTTCGCCTGGATGTTCACGATGTCGTTCGCCCCGCTCACGGCCCACTTCTGCGCCCCGGTCCCGTTGCAGTCCCACAACTGCACCAACGTCCCGTCCGCCGTGCCGCCGCCCGCCGCGTCCAGGCACTTGCCGAGGGCGCGGATCGTGCCGTCACCGGGACGCGTCCACTGCTGCGCGGCCGTGCCGTTGCAGTCCCACAGCTGGACCGCGGTGCCGTTCGCAGTCCCAGCACCGGCCACGTCCACGCACTTCCCGCCCACGCCGGTGATCCGCCCGCCGCCCGAAGAGTCCGAAGTGGACACCCGTACGTAGTCGATCACGAACTGCTGCGGGAACACCGTGGACGCGTCCGGGTAGCCCGGCCACTCGCCGCCGACCGCCAGGTTGAGGATGATGAAGAACGGCTTGTTGAACACCCACTGGTTGCCGCCCACGTCGGCGGGCGTGCGGCGCTGGTAGACGTACCCGTCCACGGACCACGCGATGCCCTGCGGCGTCCAGTCGATCGCGAAGGTGTGGAACCCGTCGGCGAAGTTCGGTCCGTTGTAGGCCATGCCGATGCCGCCGGCACCGGAGTACCCGGGGCCGTGGATGGTGCCGTAGACGGTGTTCTGCTGGTGCCCCAGGAACTCCATGATGTCGATCTCGCCGCTGTTGGGCCACCCGACCGACCCGATGTCCTGCCCCAGCATCCAGAACGCCGGCCACATGCCCTTGCCGCGCGGCATCTTCATGCGCGCCTCGACGCGGCCGTAGGTCGTGCTGAACTTGGCGGAGGTGTTGATCCGGGCGGAGGTGTAGAGGCAGCGGCCGTACCAGCAGTTGTAGTTGGCCGGGTTCTCCTTGCGGGCGGTGATGACGAGGTTGCCCGCGCCGTCGAGCGCCGCGTTGGACGCCGAGGTCGTGTAGTACTGGTGCTCGCGGTTGTTGCCGCCGTTGTCGCCGACCTCGGTGTTCCACTTGCTGCCGTCCACGCGGGTGCCCGCGGGGCCGTTGAACTCGTCGGCGAACGTCACCGCGAGGGGCGTCACGTCGGCCGGAGCGGCCGAAGCCGGGGGCGCGGCGAGCCCTCCCAGGGCCAGCGCGACCGCGCTGACCAGCACTCGTGTCCTCATCGACACTGATCCTCCTGTGGACAAAGGCGGCCTTTCGGTGCAGCGGCGTGGCCCGAAGTTACTGCATGACCTTTAATCAAGTCACGATGAAAGTACGGGCGCTTTACTGTCGCTAGGCCGGGACACCCACCGGCACCGACGAGGAGGTCGACACCCGATGGCCATGCTCCGCAGCTACGTGTCCGGTCGCTGGCACACGCCGTCCGCCGAGGGGGCGCCGCTGCACGACGCCGTGACCGGCGAGGAGATCACCCGCATCTCGTCCGCCGGCATCGACATGGCGGCGGCCCTGGACCACGGCCGCCGCGTCGGCGGTCCCGCGCTGCGCGAGCTGACCTTCCACCAGCGCGCGGCGCTGCTCAAGGCCCTCGCCTCCCACCTGCGCGAGCACCGCGACGAGCTCTACGCGCTGTCCGCCCGCTCCGGCGCGACCAGGACCGACTCGCTGATCGACGTCGACGGCGGCATCGGCGTGCTGTTCGGCTACGCGAGCAAGGCCAAGCGCGAGCTGCCCAACGACAAGGTCTTCGTGGACGGCAACGTCGAGCCGCTCAGCCGGGGCGGCACGTTCATGGGCCAGCACATCGCCACCCCGCTGCGGGGCGTGGCCGTGCAGATCAACGCCTTCAACTTCCCCATGTGGGGTCCGCTGGAGAAGTTCGCGCCCGCGTTCATCGCCGGCGTCCCGTCGCTGATCAAGCCCGCCTCGCAGACCGCGTACATCACCGAGAAGCTGGTCGAGCTGATGCTGGGCTCGGGCCTGCTGCCCGAGGGCGCGGTGCAGCTGGTCTGCGGCAGCGCCGGCGACCTGCTCGACCACCTCACCGAGCAGGACCTGGTGGGCTTCACCGGCTCCGCGTCCACCGCGCAGCACCTGCGCACGCACCCGTCCGTGATCCGGTCGTCGGTGCGGTTCAACGCCGAGGCCGACTCGTTGAACTGCTCGATCCTCGGACCGGACGCCGTGCCCGGGACGCCCGAGTTCGACCTGTTCGTCAAGCAGCTGGTCAGCGAGATGACCGTGAAGGCCGGCCAGAAGTGCACCGCGATCCGGCGCGCCCTGGTCCCCGCTCCGCTGCTGGACGCCGTGTCCGAGGCCGCCCGCGAGCGGCTGGCGAAGGTCGTGATCGGCAACCCGGCCAACGAGTCCGTGCGGATGGGTGCGTTGGCGGGTCTGGAGCAGCGGGAAGAGGTGCGGCGGTCGCTCAAGGCGTTGCTGGAGGCCGGTGACGTCGTGTACGGGTCGCTGGACCACGTGGACGTGGTCGACGCCGACGCTTCCCGGGGTGCCTTCCTGTCGCCGGTGCTGCTCAAGGCCGACCCGGACCGCGCCCAGCCGCACGAGGTCGAGGCGTTCGGGCCGGTGTCGACCCTGCTGCCCTACGACGGCGTGGAGCACGCCGTGGAGCTGGCCGCGCGCGGTGCGGGCAGCCTGGTCGGCTCGGTGGTGACGTACGACGCCGACTTCGCGCGGGACGTCGTGCTGGGTGTGGCCCCGTGGCACGGCCGCCTGCTGGTGCTGGACCGGGACGACGCCAAGGAGTCCACCGGCCACGGTTCCCCGCTGCCCGCTCTCGTGCACGGTGGTCCGGGTCGGGCCGGCGGTGGCGAGGAGATGGGCGGCATCCGGGGCGTCCTGCACCACATGCAGCGCACCGCCGTGCAGGCCAGCCCGCGCGTGCTGACCGCCGTCTCGGGCCGTTGGGTCGCGGGTGCCGAGCGCACCACCGAGGGCGAGCACCCGTTCCGGAAGTCGTTGGCGGAGCTGAAGATCGGCGACTCGGTGACCGCCGGCCCGCGCACGGTGACGCTGGAGGACATCGAGCACTTCGCCTCCTTCACCGGCGACACCTTCTACGCCCACATGGACGAGGAAGCGGCGGCGGCGAACCCGTTCTTCGGCGGGCGGGTCGCGCACGGGTACCTGGTGGTGTCGTTCGCGGCGGGCCTGTTCGTCTCGCCCGAGCCGGGGCCGGTGCTGGCCAACTACGGCCTGGAGAACCTCCGCTTCCTGACCCCGACCTTCCCGGGCGACGAGCTGACGGTGACCCTGACCGCGAAGCAGATCACGCCCCGCGAGGACCAGGAGTACGGCGAGGTCCGCTGGGACGCGGACCTCGTCAACCAGAAGGGTGAGTCGGTCGCCAAGTACGACGTGCTCACGTTGGTGGCCAAGACCCGGTGACTCAGACCGCGTAGCCCACGATCGCCGGGTCGACCCAGTCGCTGGACACGATGGTCGCGCCCTTGCCCGCGAGCAGCCGCACGCGGGCTTGGGCGTCGGCCACGGGCGGCGTGCGGGCGTCGATCGCGGGCGGCACCGCGTGGGCGTCGGTCATCACCACCAGGTAGTGGCCGCCCAGGTAGGAGTCGCCGGGGTAGCTCGCGTAGGCGGTCGCGCTGCCGTCGAACGCCACGAACCACCCCGCCCGGTTCCCGCCCCGGTCGCCGACGCGCGGGTCCGTCTGGGATGCCCCGTTGACGGCCGGGAACGCCATCGCCGAGGTGAGCGTGCCGTTGCCGTGCGCGGAGATCAGCCGGTCCGCGTACTCCAGGTCGGTGTCGTAGTTGTCGAAAGGGTTTTGCGCTTCGAAGGTGCCCACCTCGGCGAGGATCACGAACTTGCCGGTCAGGGCGGAACGGGACGGCCACGCCCCGGCGCGGGCGGCGGCGTCCAGGGTCGGGTGCGTGCCGATGAGCTGGGCGGGGCCGAAGACGGCGGTGGCGCCGAGGGTGCCGGCCACGACCCGGTCGAACTCGTCGGGCCCGTACCCGCCCCGGTCGTCGAAGCCGTTCTTGAACTCGACCTTGAGCACGATCGGCGGGTGGTCGGGGTTGCGGTCGTGCCACAGGCGGATGTTGCGCAGGCAGCCGGCGAGGTTCTGGTCGCGGGTGCCGGTGCGCAGCTCGGCGTAGGTGGTCGCGCGGGCGCAGTTGTTGGCGTTGCCCGGGTCGTGGCCGACCTGGAAGTCGCGGCTGAAGAGGAAGTTGGTCCAGACGTCGATCTCGACCAGGCCCGGCCGCTTGTCGAGCACGTCGACCAGGTAGGGCGCGGCCTGCCGGGTGTAGGCGTTGTGGACACCGACGGCGGTCCCGCCGGTCGCCGTGGCGGCCTGAGCGGTGCCGGTCTGGACCGTGCCGGCGAGCAGGGGCAGGAGCAGGGTCACTGCGGCGATCAGACGCTTCATCAGGGGCTCCTCGATCGTCTCGACCGCCGAGCCTAGGAACGTGAAGCATATTCGCGATGCCCGCCGGACGGGGGACCGTCGATTCATTCCGCGTATCGCTGTGCGCGAAACGAGGGAACACGCGCGCACTTCGTCGGGTTGGCGAGGGTGAACGTCACCTGACTAGAGGAGCGCCTGAGGTGTCCGAGACTTTCTCGCTCGGTGGGGACCTGACCGTCGACCGCCTGGGTTACGGGGCCATGCGGCTGACCGGCGAGGGCATCTGGGGGTACCCGGCCGACCGCGACAACGCGATCGCCGTGCTGCGCCGGGCCGTCGAGCTGGGCATCAACTTCATCGACACGGCCGACTCGTACGGCCCGCACGTCAACGAGGAGTTGATCAAGCAGGCGCTGCACCCGTACGCCGACGACCTGGTGATCGCCACCAAGGCGGGCCTGCTGCGCACCGGTCCCGGCGAGTGGCCGATCCTGGGCAAGCCCGCCTACCTGCGCGCCGCCGCCGAGGCGAGCCTGCGCCGGCTGGGCGTCGAGCGCATCGACCTGTTCCAGCTGCACCGCGTCGACCCCGACTACCCGCTGGAGGACCAGGTCGGCGAGCTGCGCAAGCTGCAGGAAGAGGGCAAGATCCGGCACATCGGCCTGTCCGAGGTCGACGTCGACCAGATCAAGGCGGCGCAGGCGGTCGCGCCGATCGTGAGCGTGCAGAACCTCTACAACCTGGCGAACCGGCAGCACGAGGCCGTCCTGGACTACACCACCGAGCAGGGCATCGCGTTCATCCCGTGGTTCCCGGTGGCCAGCGGCGACATCGCCCGCCCCGGCGGCGTCCTCGACTCGGCCGCCCAGGACCACGGCGCCACCCCGGCGCAGCTGGCGCTGGCGTGGCTGCTGCGCCGGGCGCCCAACGTCCTGCCGATCCCCGGCACGTCGTCGATCGCGCACCTGGAGGAGAACACCGCCGCCCGGTCGATCGAGCTGACCGAGGAGGAGTTCGAGAAGCTGTCCGCGCTGGCGTGACGCGGTCTAGGTCGGGTTGGTCGCCAAGTGGCGCTCGACCCGGTTGCGCAGGTTCTCCGGGAAGTGCTCGCCCGCGTCGAGCAGCCGGGGCAGCAGCTCCGGTTCCAGCGTGACCGCGCGGAAGGCGAGCCCGATCGTGACGCCGTGGTCGGGGCGGTCCACCAGCACCGCCTCGTCCCCGGCGGCGATCGCGCCCGGTTCGAGGACGCGGAAGTACGCGCCCGGGGTGGCCTTGGCGGTGAAAGTCTTCACCCAGCCCTGCTGCTCCATCACGCGGGCGAACGTCGAGCACGGGATGCGCGGGGTCGTGACCTGCAGCAACGCCGTGCCGATGCGCCAGCGCTCGCCGAGGACCGCGTTCGTCAGGTCCATGCCGACCGTGGTCAGGTTCTCGCCGAACAGGCCGGGCGCGAGGTCGCGGTTCAGCTCGGCGGACCACTCGTCCAGGTCTTCGCGGGCGTAGGCGTAGACGGCCTTGAGGTCGCCGCCGTGGTTCTTGGTGTCCGCGACGAAGTCCCCCTCGACGCCGCTGCCGCTGTCGGGTGCGTGGACGTGCACCGCTCCGTCGACGGGCCGCTTGGCGATACCGGTGTGGTCGAGGGTGGCGGCGTCGAAGTCCATGCGGGTGCCGGTGTTGACCGAGAGCACGTGGGGCATGGTCGTCACGGTAATCGAAGGACTTCGGGGTTCCGCAGATCGGTGCTCTTCCCCGGTTCCCGCGCGGGGGCGGGGGTGGGTGCGCAAGGATGGTGGGCGTTCACCGTTTCGTGGGGGAGTCATGCGCAAGTCCCTGGTGCCGTTGCTGCTGTGCCTGGTGCTGTCGGCGGGGTGCACGACCAGGACAGCACTGCCGTCCCCGACCCTCGGCCCGGCGGCACCCGACGCGGTGACCCTGGTCCGCTCGCTGGTCGACCGGTCGGCCGAACAGGGCACCGTGCGCTTCGAGTCGTCGACCACCATGTCCAGCCGCCGCGTCCACCAGTCCGGCGACCTGGTCCGCGCGCACGACGCCCGGTTGCTGAACCTGCGCGAGGACGCCGTGGACGTGGTGGTCGTCGCGGACGCCGGCTACACGCGCTCGTCGGGCGGCGACTGGACCCGGCTGAACCGGACAGATCGGACACCCGTGAAGTCGGGTGCGTCGGTGGAGACGTTGGCCGACGAGGTGGACCCGCGGTCGGTGGTGGCGTCCCTGCGGGGGGCGTTGCTGGTGGAGACGCGGGAGGACACGGTCGACGGCGTCGCCGCGCGGCGGTACACGCTGCTGGTGGACTTGCGCGTGCAGGCGGAACAGACCACCGACCCGACCCGGCGGACGCAGCTGATGGCGGCCTACGAGGCCGGCTTCACCGCGACGGCGACGGTGTGGGTCGGGCCGGGGGACCTGCCGATGCGGGTCGAGCAGACGATGAAGACGCTGGAAGACAAGCCCTTCCAGCAAACCACGCACACCTTCACGGACTGGAACGCCGACCTCCGCGTCACCGCGCCGACCTCGTGACCCGTGCTCCGGCGACTGGGCGGGCGTCGGAGCGGGGGCGGGGGGCGGGGAGCGGCGGCCGACGACGGCGGCGGTTCGGCTCGGGTCGGTTCGGTTCGGTCGGGCGCGGTGCGGGCGCGCGGTGGCTCGACCGGGCGCGGCGGGGCGGTGCGGGGTGCGGCGGCGAGGGGCGGACGCGGCGGCTCGGCGGGTGCGGCGGGGCGATGCGCGGCGTGGTTGGGCGGCAGGGTGGTGCGGCGATGCCCGGCGCGGTGGGTCAGTGCGGGGCGGCTCGGCGGGGCGGGCTCGGTGGCGAGCGGGTGCGGCGAGGGCGGGGCGGGCTAGGTGTGCGGCGGCTCGGTGGGGTGTTGGGTGGGGACGTGGCCGTGGTCCCGCGTTCCCTTCGTTTTACGGGACGCGTGAGAGGCCCGGAGGTCGCGGATCCTGTATGTCGCCCGATCGGGTGATCATCTCAGGGCCCCGCCCCCGGGCACTCTACCAGCGGTTTCAGCAGGTTCGCTGGGCCCTGTGGATGGTCACCGGGGTTGCCGGGCTGCCGTCCACCGGAGCGGGGTTGTCGGGGGTCGGGGCGATGCCGGCTGCCGCGATGCGGTCCAGGGTGGCCAGGCCCGTTTCGTCGGTTCGGCCGAAGATCGTGTAGTTGGGGCGCAGCACCGAGTCGCTCGTCACCAGGAAGAACTGGCTGCCGTTGGTGTCGGGCCCGGCGTTGGCCATCGCCAGGGTGCCGCGCGGGTAGATCCTGCGTTGGCCGGTCGGGTCGGTCGGGGCCGGCTGGAGGTTGGTGGGGAGTTCGTCCTTGTACTTGTAGCCGGGGCCGCGCTCGCCGGTGCCGGTCGGGTCGCCGCACTGGAGGACCTTGAGGGTCGGGTACGCGGTCAGGCGGTGGCAGATCGTGTCGTCGTAGAACTTGTGGCGCGCCAAGTGCAGGAAGCTCTGGACGGTGCAGGGGGCCGCGGCCCTGGTGAGGGTCAGCGGGATCGGGCCTTGGGAGGTGTGGAGGACCACCTCGGCCGTGCCGTGGGACGGGGTGTGGCGCGGGTCCGGGGGGAGTTTCACCGGGCGGGCCGCCGGGTCGTCCGGGGTCGCGGTGTAGGCGCAAGGGCCGTGGGTGACGTCCGGGGCGGGGGAAGCCGCGGCGTCGACGGCGAGAGAGCTCAACAGAACAGCGGTGAGAGCTGCGGTCAGTGAGGTGCGCATGAGGGACAGGTCTAGCGAGTTGCGGGAAAGGCGCACTAGGGCCGGTCGGAGGGTGCCAGGTCGGCGGCCAGGGTGCTCAGCGACTCCCTGTCCGGTCTGCTGGTCTTGGTGATCAGGCTGGCCACGTGCTTCTCCACCGTGCGCGGCGAGATGTGCAGCCTGGTCGCGATCGCCTTGTTGCCCAACCGCCCCGCCAGCAACCGCAGCACCTCGAACTCCCGCACGGTCACCCCCAGCGCCCGCAGTTCGCGCGGCACCTGGTCGGACCCGGTGCGCCGCTGCGGCACCGACGCCCCGACCTGCCGCAGCAACCCCCGGCACGCGCTGGCCACGGCCGTCCCGCCGGTGCTGTGGAAGTACTCCTCCGCCCCGCGCAACCACGCCACGGGCTCGCCCCACCCGTCCCGCACCGCCGCCTCGGCCACCAAGCGCAACCCCAGGAACCGCGCCAACGGGTAGATGGCCGCCGCTTCCCGCGCCTCCCGCACGGCGACGGCCGCCTCCTCCTCCCGCCCCGCACGCCCGAGCAGCACCGCCAGCGCGAACCGCCCGAACACCCGGTTCCACCGCATCCCGGCCGCCGCCGACCGCGTGATCTCGGTGAAGGCCTCCAAACCCAGAGCACCGGACAACGCCCCGAGCAGCAGTCGCAACCCGTGCGTCCCGGACAGGTGGAACGTCGTCGGCGTCTCGGCCTCGTACGCCATCGCGCGCGCCACGTCCTGCTCGGCCAGCTCCCGGTCCTCCTCCAGCAACGCGCAGAACGCCCGCGCCAGGCCGAAGCACAGCGGCCGTTCCTGCGAGCCGATCCCGCCCAGCTCGTGGAACCGCGCCACGGCACTGTCCACTTCGGACCGCTTGCCCTGGTGGGCGGCGGCGGTGGCCTGGGCCATCAGCACGTACAGCGTCATCGGCTTGAGCTGCAACCGGCGCGTGCCCTCCCCGCACACCGCCAGCTTCTCCTCGGCCACCGCGTACTCGCCGCGCAGCACGGCGTCCAGGCCGAGGATCGCGTCCACGTTGTACGCCACGGTGATCGCGCCGACCCGCAGCGCCTCCTCGCGCGCCTCGACCAGTTCCGCCACCGACCCGTCGGCCAGCCAGTCGATGCCCGCGAGCCGCACGACGGCGTACGTCCGGTGGATCGGCAGCCGGTTCTCCTCGGCCAGCTGCCGCGCCCGCAGGAAGTGCCCGGCCGCCTCGCCCAGGTCCCGGTCGCGCGCCAGGATCCCGAGCAGCTGCAACGCTTCGCACGCCACCTCGGGCAGCGACGCCCGCGACGCGGCCTCGGCGGCACGGCGGGCCAGTGCCTCGGCGGACGAGATCCGGTCGGGCCGTTGCGCCTCCAACGTCAGGAACGCCGCCACGGCGTCCACCCGCGCCAAGTGCGTGTCGTCGGCGTCCGGGCCCAGCAACGCCCGCGCCGCGTCGACCTGCGCCTGACCATCGGCCAAGCGGCCCGACAGCCACGCCACCCGGGCCAGGACCGTGTGCAGCTCGGCCCGCCGCACCGGCGCGAGTCCGGCCTTGCCCAGTTCCGCCACGGTGTCGGCCAGCGCGAACGCCCGCTCGAACTGCCCGGCCTCGCCCAACGCGGGCAACAGCGACCTCAGCACGTCCGCCCGGATCTCCACGTCCACGCCGCTGGCCAGCAGCCGGTGCGCGTGGTCGAGCAGCCGCACCGCCGACCCGGCCGCACCATCGGCCAGCGCCCGCCGGCCCGCCTCTGCCAGCAGTTGCCCGGCTTCGGCGGTCTGGCCCGCGTCCAGCCGCAGCGACGCCACGAGCGGGCACCACTCGCCGGGTAACTCGGGGTGCAGCCGCAGCACGGCGTCCGCGGTGCGCCGCGACACCTCCGCCCGGTGCGTCGGGGTCAGCTGCGCCAGCAGCGCCTCGGCGGTCAACGGGTGTCGGAACGCGTACCAGTCGGGCACCGGCTCGTCCGGGGTCACCAACTGCGCCGCGACCCCGGCGTGCAGGTGGGACAGCAGCGCCCGATCGTCCATCCCGGTCACTTCGCGCAAGACCGACAGCGGGAACCGGTGCCCCAGCACCGCGGCCACCGACAGCAGCTCACGGCCCTGCGGCCCGAGCCGGTCGGTCCGGTGTGCGATGGCCCGCACCAGCGCGGTCGGCACGTCGATGCGCAGCTCGCCCAACACCCGCCACCCGCCCGGACCGCGCACCAGCAACCCGCCGCTCACCAGGCCGTGCAGCATCTCCTCGACCACGAACGGGATCCCGGCGCTGTCGGCCCACAGCCGCTCGGCGACCGCGTCGGGCACCTCCTCGGAGGTGACCTCCAGGCAGGACGCCACCATCCGGCGGACCAGCGGCTCGTCCAACCGGTGCAGCTCCAGCAGGACGCCCGCACCCCGTTGCGCCGCAAGGCGGACCACGTCCAGCGCGGGACCGGCGTCGGCGCGCGTGGTCACCAGCAGGACGACCGGCACCTGCTCCAGGTTGTCCACCAGGTAGTCGATGACGGCCAGCGTCTCGGCGTCCGCGTCGTGCAGGTCCTCCAGCACCAGCAGGCACGGCCCGACCAGCGCCAGCAGCCGCAGCACCGCCTCGGCCAGCACCACCACCGACTGGTTCTCGCGCGGCTCGTCGCCCCACTCGGGCACCAGCCGGCCCAGCGCCGACCGGTAGGGGCCCAGCTCGCACAGGTCCGGGGCGTCACCGCCGCGCAGCAGCGACATCAGCGCCTCGGCCAGTGGTCGGAACGGCACCATCGGCCCGATGGTGGACCCGCGACCGCGCAGCACCCGCATGCCGCGGTCGAACGCCGACCCGGCGGTCACCCGGGCCAGCCGGGTCTTGCCGATGCCGGGTTCGCCGACGAGGAACACCGCCCGCCCGCGGCGCGCGGCAGCGTCGGCGAGGGCCTGGTCCAACACCCGGAGTTCGTCGTCGCGGCCGACCACGACCGGCGCGCGGGTCTGCATGGACCGACCTTAGTCGGGCGCACGCCGAACTGCCCGCACCCCCAGTGTCCGCGCGGGCAGTTCGGCCCCTTCGTGCGGTGTTACCCGTTGACGCGGGTCGCGGTGTGGCCCGCGTCAACGGGCGACACGGGTCAGTGGATGACCGGCGCGCTCACCGACGTGCTGTCGGCGATGCTCGCGGCGACCACCGCGTAGGCGCCCACGGCCAGGGTGAGGCCGGCCAGCGCCCGCGCCCGGGCGCCGGTCTTGTTCTTGCGGGACAGCGCCATCTCCCCGGCGGGGTGGTCACCGTCCTGGTCGTCGCGCCAGGTGGGGACCTCGTCGTGGTTGGCGTCGCTCATCGGGACTTCTCCTTGTGGGGGTAGGGACTTGCGGGAGGTTCGAGCATCAGCACGGACGGCGTCCGCTCGGGAAAACCCAGTCGGAGCAGGCCGTAGCCGATCCCCGACAAACCGGTCAGCAGGCCCGCCGACGGCACCCCGCCCGGGGTGCCGCACCGCGCCCCGTACTGGTCCAGCGCGCCCAGGACGAGCCCGGCGCGCCGGGTGAGCATCGCCGCCGCGAGCTCGTGCCCGCGGTCGGCGAGGACGGCCAGGGGTTCCAGCACGCCCAGCTCACCATGGCACAGGCTGAGGTCGCGCAGCGGTTCGTGCACCGCGAGGGCGTTGAGGCACCGGTCCAGGTGCAGCGTGTACGCGTCGACCGGCTGATCGGGGTGCGCCGAATGCGCCAGCACCGCGCCCGCCAGACCGGAGCACCAGCTGTGGTCCGCTTCGGCCACGTCCACCAGCCGCTGCCGCAACGCGTGGTCCGCGCGCAGGTGGGAGCGCCCGGCCACGGCGCAGCGCTGGTCGCCGGTGAGCCGGGAGTACCGCAGCAGCGCCCAGCCGACCCCCGCGCGGCCCCGCGCGAAGCCGTCGCCGGTCGGGGTAGCGGCCAGCAGGCGATCGGCGTAGGCGCGGGCCAGCCGTTCGGCCGCCGGCAGACCGCTTTCCGCGCGCACCGCGGTCATCGCGGCCAGTCCGCCGGCGCAGCCCTCCACGATGTTCGCCGTGTCTTCACCGAGCGCTTCGACGGCCGCCGCGATGTCGACGGCTTCCGTCAACCACCCCGAGATCTCCGCGTCGTCGAGCAGGTTCGCCAACCGCGCCAAGGCGTAGCAGATGCCGCCCAGCCCGTGGAACGCCCCAGCGCCCACGGCGACCGCTAGCTCGGCGTCCGCCGCGAACGACCGCAGCAGCGCCGGGATGGGGGTGAGGGCGTCGCGGGCGTACTCGGTGTAGCGGCCGGCGCCGGTGAGCGCGCCCAGCTGCGCCAGGAACAACGCCACCCCGGTGTACCCGTTGGACAGTCCGGCGCCCATCGCCGAGACCGCCCAGTGCCGGTCGTCCACCAGTTCCAGGCCCACCCAGTTGACCCGGTGGCCGTCCGCCGTGGCGTGCGCGAGCACCTCGTCGGCGATGCCGCACGCGGCGACCAGCAACCGTTGCGGGTCGGGGACACCGGCGTCGAGCCGGGCCGGGACCGCCGCGCCGGAGCGGTGGTCCACCGGCCGGGGGCGGCTGGCCAGGGCGGCGGTGATCAGCCACTGCTGGTCGTGCCGGTCCACCTCGTCCAGCCCGGCGATCTTGCGCTCCACGGACTCGATGCCGGTGGTGGGCAACAGGTCCGGCAGGCGCTCGCCGCACGCCGTCCACACGTCCCGGCTGCCCGGCCGGGTGGTGAACAGCGGCACGTCACCCGCCCACAGGTCGTGCAGCTCGTGTGGCACAAGGGCTTTGAGGACGTCTTCGGTGGACTCGTCCCACAGCAGGTCCATCGCGGCCTCGCGGTCGCCGGCGTCGCGCAGGGCGTCCGGGTGGGTCGACTCGTCGAGCAAGGTCGCGTAGAGCTGGGTCATCCGCGGCACGAACCGGACCGGGAGGTCGGCGAACGCCCGCAGCAGGCCGCGGTCGCCGAGGAGTTCGTGGCGGTGGTCGTAGAGGGCGTCGTAGCCGGTGCGGAACCCGGCCAGCAGCGCGCTCTCGTAGTCCGCGGGCTCCGCCTCGGCCTCGCCTACGCGGGGCCGGTTGAGCGCGGGAGGCAGTGGGGCGGGGCGGCGGACCAGGCGCATCCGGTCGGTCGCCGGGTGCTGCCACGTCACGCCGGTCGCGACGGAGTTCTGGTCGCCGCCGACGCCGCCGATGTCCAGCGCCCCGTTCTCGCCGAGCAGGACGCGGGGGAGCACGGCGGTCCGGTGCACCGACCGCGCGAGTGCCCGCATCGCCGGGTCCGCCGGGATGCCGACGGTCGGGTGGAACAGGGTTTCGACGTCGATCAGGACCGGCTGGTCACCGTGCGCGATCAGGTTCTCGAAGTGCATGTCGGTGCCGTCGACCGCGTAGAGGAGGGCGAGCAGCCCGCCCAGGCGGTGGTAGAACCGCCCGACCCCTTCGACGTCCGCGCAGGGCTTGTGCTCCACGAACTCCAGCCAGCCGTGGGTCGGGCGCGCGACGACGGCGGGGGTGCGCAGGTCCAGTCCGGTGTGGCCGTCGAACCAGGCCAGCAGGCCGCTGAACGCTTGGTGGAGTGCTGTCGGACGTGGCTTGTAGACCACCTTGCGGTTGTCGGCGAACGTGACGACGGCGACCGCGCGTCCGCGCTGGTGGACGTCCCCTTTGGCCTCGACGGTCTGGACGGGGCCGGGGTCCTGGTCGTGCAAGAGCGTGCGGACGATGGTGGCTCTGTCGTGGGAGAGGCGGTCCAGCAGCTCCTGGTGGGCCTGGGCGGCGTGCAGGCAGGTCTGGCCGAGGAGTCTCGCCAGGACCGGGTAGCGCTTGAGGACGTCGGCCAGGTCGAGGTTCTCGACGAAGTGCACGAAGCGGCTGTGGGGGGTGTCGCCGTCGAGTGCGCGGGCGATCCGCTTGAGGTTGAGCTCCAGGACGAGGGCGCGGGCGGCGGTGCGCGCCAGCCGGTGGCCGAGGTCTCTGGCGAAGTCGGCGTCGGCGGCCAACCTCGGGTCGAGGGCGAGCGTCGCTTGGACGAGCGGGCGCAGGGCGAACGCGAAGGCGTCCAGCCAGTCCCCACCGCCGAAGTTGGCATGGGCCGCGGTCGCGGTGGCGCGTTCCACGAACGCGGCCCATGCCGGCCGCCCACGGGGGGCGACCAGTTCGGGGGAGGTCCGACGCACTCCCGCTCGCCACCAGGAGGCGGGGAGCGCTAGCGCGTCTAAGGCGGACGGGATCACGCTGCACAACCTGACACGGGGGTGGGGGTGCGCACATGGGGGCACGACCCCCAGATTCCTCCCGACCCCGCATGGGTGCGGGTTCGTGGGCTTGGGCTGGGAGTTTGGGGCGCTTCGGGCGCGGGTTTGGCGGGGGTTTGGCGCGCTTGGGGCGCGGGTTTGGCGGGCTTGGGGGCCGGGGTTCGCGCGCTTGGGGTGTGGGGTTCGCGGGCTTGGGCGCCGGGGTTGTCCGGGATTGTCGGTGGTGCGTGGGACAATGGAAGCGGGGGCCGGAGGCCGGCTCTTCGAGAGCTTCGGGGACGCGCTGCGCGCTCTCAAGAGGACGCGCTGACGCGCTCTCAAGATCAAAAGCGCCTCGCCGGCGGGCAGGCCCCCGGGGGTGGGAAGGGCGTCGGTTTCTTCCCCCCGTACGGCCTGCCGGAGGCAACCACCCTTGGCCCGTTTCCGCAACCGGTAAAGCTGGTTGCGGAAACGGGCCAAGCGCGGTTGGGCTTCGCCCAGGCCGTACGGGGGGAAGAAACCGAGGCCCTTCCCGTGGCGTGGCAGCCTGGCAAGGCAGCGCCTGCGGCGCGAAAAGTGCCCGGTCCCGTGCAGGCGGGACCGGGCACCTACCCCTCGGACGTCCTAGAAGGTCAGGTTCCAGACGTCGATGTAGCCCGTGTCGCCCGAGTACACGTCCTGCACCCGGAGCTTCCACGTGCCGTTCGCCAACTCGCTCGACGCGTTCACCGTGTACGTCGCCACGACGTTGTCCGCGCTGTCGCTCGAAGACGAGTTCTTCAACCGGTACGCCGTGCCGTCCGGCGCCACCAGGTCGATCACCAGGTCGCCCCGGTAGGTGTGCTTGATGTCCACGCCGACCTTGAGGGTCGACGGGGCGTTGCCGGTGCGGCCGGTCACGGCGATGGAGGACGTCACCGTCGTGTTGTCCGAGATGGCCACGTCGGTGGTGTTCTCGAAGTAGCCGGTCGGGGGCGGGGTGGTGCCGCCGCCTGCTGCCGTGACGGTCTTCGCCGCGTCGGCCAGGCCCGCGCCGCAGCCGCCGGTGCAGGTGCCGGGGAGGGGGCGGGCGTTGTTCTTGATCAGGGTCTCGATCTGGGCCGGGGTCAGCGACGGGTTGGCCTGCACGACGAGGGCCGCGAGGCCGGCGATGTGCGGGGCCGCCATGCTGGTGCCCTGGTACGGCTCGTAGTTCTCGCTGCCGGGCGTGGTGGCGCCGGTGTTCAGCGTGGACCAGATGCCGTTCTCCGGCGTGGTGATGGTGCCGGGGGTGTCGTTGGCGTTGCGGGTCTGGCCGCCGGGGGCGGTGATGTCGACCTTCGTGCCGTAGTTCGAGTACCAGGTGCGGTCGCCGGCGCGGCTGGAGGCCGCCACGGTGACGACGTTGTTGCACGACGCCGGGGTGAAGCCGGAGACGTCCTTGTTCGAGTTGCCCGCCGCGAC
Source organism: Saccharothrix variisporea (assembly GCF_003634995.1). GTDB lineage: Bacteria > Actinomycetota > Actinomycetes > Mycobacteriales > Pseudonocardiaceae > Actinosynnema > Actinosynnema variisporeum. The sequence goes on from NZ_RBXR01000001.1 coordinate 7,606,504, forward strand.
GACGACCGTGGTGCCCCGGCCGACGGCCGAGTTGATCGCGTTCTGGTAGGTCGACGAGCACGCCGACTCGCCGCCCAGGCTCATGTTGATGACCTTGGCCGGGGTCGGGTTGGCCGGGACGCCCGCCACCGTGCCGCCGGACGCCCAGATGATCGCGTCGGCGATGTCGGAGGTGCTGCCGCCGCACTGCGCGAGCACGCGGATCGGCTGGACCTTCGCCTCGTACGCGATGCCCGCGACGCCCTTGCTGTTGTTGGTGACCGCGGCGATGGTGCCCGCCACGTGCGTGCCGTGCCAGGACGAGTCCTGGTCCTTGGCCGGGATGGGGTTGCCGAACGCGTCGGTCCCGCAGTCGCCGACCTTCATCCAGTCGCCGTTGTCCGACGGGTCGGCGTCGCGCCCGTTGCCGTCCCGTGCCCGCGAGGCGTCGGACACGAAGTCGTAGCCCGCCACGACGTTGGCCGCCAGGTCGGAGTGCGACACGTAACCGGTGTCGATCACCGCGACCGTCACGCCCTTGCCGGTGGCCTTGTCCCACGCGCCGGGCACGTTCATGCCCGCGGTGGCCTCGAACAGGTCCCATTGGCGGCCGTACTCGGTGTCGTTCGGCGTGGCCAGCGGCTGCATCATCAGGTCGGGCTCGACGTAGGCCACGTCCGGGTCGGCGCGGAACTCGTCCAGCGCCTTCGCGGCGGTGGCGGCGTCGGCACCACCCAGGTCCACGACGGCCGCGCCGGTGCCCAGGCGGCGCTGGAGGTTGAGGTCACGCCCCACCTTCTCGCCCTTGGCGTCGGCGTCCGAGGCGGCGGCCTGGTCGGACCGGGCCTCGGCGGCGGTGGACTTGTAGCCGACGATCAGCCGTTCGTAGGGCTTGGTCGTCGGCGACGCCTGCGGTTCCGCGGGCGCGGCGGTCGCCGTCAGCGTCACGGTGCCGGTGAGCAGCGTGGCGGAGACGGCGGCGGCGCAGAGCGCGGAGCGTCGCAATCCGTTCACAGGGATTTCCTTCCACCTACAGGGGCTTCGCCTGCCGCGAGGGAGTCAGGGGTCTGAACCGGCTGCGAAGTGCGTGAAAGGTAGGCAGGTCGACGGCGATTGGCACAGGGGCGGAACGCGGCAGTTTCGCGTCACTGTCGTGTTTACGTCAGTGGGATGGGCTGAACGGTCCTGGGTTGCTGGGCTGAGTGGCCTATCGGGGACAATGTGTGGGTGTTCTCGCACCTGGGTGTCCCTGATGAGCAGGCCCGTGTCTATGAGCGATTGGTGCACATTGGTTCGTGCACCGTCGAAGAGGCGCAAACGCGGCCCGAGGTGCTCGAGGAGCTGCACCGGCTGGGCGTCGTGCGCCGGGTTGGTGCGGACGTGTGGCAGGCGGTCCCGCCGGACCTGGCGGTCGAGATGCTCATCGCCGCGCGCGAGGACGGCCACCGGCGGGCCAGGGCCGAAGCGGCGCCGTTGATGGACGCCTACCTGCGCAACCGGGCCGAGCACCACCACGACACCGCGATGGTGGAGGTGGTCAACGGGGCCGACGCCGTGCGCGACCTGTGGCAGGCGCTGTTGGCGGGTGCGCGGTCGGAGGTGTGCGTGCTGGACCAGCCGCCGTACATCTCGCCGGTGGAGGAGCACGTGGAGTTGGAGGTGGACACCCGGCGCAGGCACGTGCAGTGGCGGGTCATCTACGACCGGTCGAGCGTGGAGCTGCCCGGTCGGTTGGCGGAGATCGCTTCGCTGGTGGCGTCGGGGGAGCGGGCGCGGGTGACGCCGACGCTGCCGTTCAAGCTGGCGGTGGTGGACGCGCGGGTGGCCGTGCTGCCGGTGGCCGTGCGGGCGGTGGTGGACCAGGTGCTGCTGATCCGGCCGTCGCCGTTGCTGGACGTGCTGACCTCGATGTTCGACCTGTACTGGGACAACTCGATCCCGTTCAACCCGGGGGCGTCCGGGGTGGAGGTCGACACGCAGTTGCTGGCGCTGTTGGCGGCGGGGTTGACGGACGAGAGCATCGCCCGGCACTTGGGGCTGGGGCCGCGGACGGTCCAGCGCCGGGTCCGTCAGCTCATGGACCGGTGCGGGGCGCAGACCCGGTTCCAGGCGGGGGTGCAGGCCATGCGCCGCGGCTGGCTCTGAGCGCTTCCGTGAGCCGCCAGGCCGGGATTGTCGGTAGTGCGTGGGACAATGGAAGCGGGGGCCGGAGGCCGCGGCCGGCGGTTACTTGCCGCAGTTCTCGGCCTGGCCGGCGGCCTCGCGGAAGTCGTCGGGCAGGGACACCAGGGAGACCTGTTCGACGCCGTCGTTCATCATCGTCACGGCCTCGGTCAGGTGCTGGTTGACCGTGCCGAACACCTCCAGCGTCAGCTCGGGCGCCTCGTCCACCGTGGACTTGGCCAGCACGAACTTGTCCCGCGCCTTCGACAGCGGCTCCAGGATGACCTCCACCGCCGGGTCCGCCGCGGCCACCGGGGCGGGTGTCAGCTCATCGAGGTCGTGCACGGCGACGTTCAGGACGTCGACCACGCGGCCCAGGGACGAGCTGAGCGACTTCTTGGCCTCGGCCGGGTCGGTGGGCGGTGTGCCGAGGGTGAAGCCGCCGGACGCGCTGAGGTAGTTCGCGACGCCGCAGAAGTTGTCCATCCAACGCACGACCTCGGCGTCCGACCCCGGGGTGACCACCCGGCCCGCGACGGGCCTGCCGGCGACCGGTGTGCCGCACGCGGCCGTCGTCGCGAGCACCAGCACGGCCCACACAACACGCTTCACCGCCACATTGTGCTCCAAGGGTCACCCGATGGTGGGCAGCGGCATGACAACCGGGCGAAAAGTCCGCCACGATGGGCGACCTCATGTCCGTCTCAGTGGAAGTCGCGGACGGCGTCGCGGTCGTCCGGCTCGACCGGGACCCGCCGGCCCGGCTGCGCGCGCTGCTGCCGACGTTGACCGACGTGCGCGGGCTGGTGCTGCACGCGTGCGCGGAGGTGTCGGCGGCGTCGGTGCGGGGTGTGGTCGGGGTGTCCCCGGCCGCGCGGCGGGAGCACGTGCGCCAGTTGCGGGCGTTGCGCTCGGAGTTGGCGCGGCTGCCGGTGCCGGTGGTGGCGGCGATCGGGGGCAGCGCGTCGGGCGACCTGGCGGTGCTGGCGGACGCGTGCGACCGGCGGGTGTTGGCCGAGGGTGGTGGGCTCGTCCGGGTGAGCGGGACGGGTGTCGTGGTGGCCCGCCGGGTGGATGCCGCCGAGGCGTTGCGGACCGGGCTGGTGGACCGGGTCGTCGCGCCCTCCCGGGTCGTGCCGGCCGCCGTCGAGCTTGCAAGGGAGTGCAAGTCCGCGCAAGATTCGCGCAAGTCCTGCCGTATAGTTGCTCCATGACGCAACGGCGGTTGGCTGAGGTGGCCGCGAAGGTCGGCGTGAGCGAGGCGACGGTGAGCCGCGTGCTCAACGGGAAGCCCGGCGTGTCCGACGCGACCAGGTCCGCGGTGCTCACGGCGCTGGACGTGCTCGGGTACGAGCGGCCCACGCAGTTGCGCGGCGAACGCGCCCGGCTGGTCGGCCTGGTGCTGCCGGAGTTGCAGAACCCGATCTTCCCCGCCTTCGCCGACGTCGTCGGCAACGCCCTCGCGCAACGCGGGTTCACGCCGGTTCTGTGCACGCGGACGGCCGGTGGCGTGTCCGAGGCGGACTACCTCGAGCTGCTGTTCGAGCAGCACGTTTCCGGGGTGGTGTTCGCGGGCGGCCAGTACGCGCAGGCCGACGCGTCGCACGAGCACTACCACCAGATGATCCGCCGCAAGCTGCCCGCGGTCCTGGTCAACGCCGCCGTGGAGGACCTGGGCTTCCCGCGCGTGAGCTGCGACGACGCGGTGGCGGTGGAGCAGGCGTTCGGGCACCTGGTCGCGTTGGGCCACCGGCGGATCGGGGCCGTGCTCGGGCCGACCGACCACATGCCGTCGCGGCGCAAGCTGGCGGCGTTGACGGTGTGCGCCGAGCGGGCCGGGGTGGAGCTGGCCGAGGAGCACGCGATGTTCTCGCTGGAGGGCGGGCAGGCGGCGGCGACCCGGCTGGTGCAGCGCGGGGTGACGGCGATCGTGTGCGCGAGTGACCCGTTGGCGCTCGGGGCGATCCGGGCGGTGCGGCGGCAGGGGCTGCGCGTGCCGCACGACGTGTCCGTGGTCGGGTACGACGATTCGGCGTTCATGACGTGCACCGAGCCGCCGCTGACGACCGTCCGGCAGCCGATAGAGGCGATGGGTCGGGCGGCGGTGGAGCTGCTGGCCAACCAGATCGCCGGCACGTCGGTGGCGACCGAGGAACTGCTGTTCGAGCCGGAACTGGTGGTGCGCTCCTCGACCGCGCCCGCCCCGCGCTGACACCCGTAGACCCACCAGGCCCGGCGCAAGTGCGCGCCGGGCCTTGTCGTCGTGCGCCCAGGCGGCTTACGAAGCGATGTCGCCAAGTTGCAAACTCTCGTAGACATCTTGCGGGAAGCTGTGGACTAGACCTACCGTGTGCGCCACACCACACGAGGAGGGTCCGCCCCCATGAACTCTTTCCGGCTCCGCAGAGTGGCGGGGTTGCTGCTGGTCGGCAGCCTCGCGGTCACCGCCTGTTCGTCGGCCGCCGACACCGCGAGCGGCGGCAAGGTCGTCCTCTCGGTCAACGGGCAGCCGCCGCAGACGCAGGCGTTCGAGCGCAAGATCTTCGACGAGGACGTGGCCGAGTTCGAGGCGGCCAACCCCGACATCGACATCCAGCCGCACGAAGGCTTCATGGACCCCAAGACGTTCTCCGCCAAGCTCGCCGGCGGCCAGCTCGAGGACGTCTTCTACGCCTACTTCACCGACCCCGCCCAGCTCATCGCCCGCCGCCAGGCCGCGGACATCACCGACCACGTGAAAGACCTCCCGCACTACACCGAGATCCGGCAAGAACTCCGGGACGTGTTCGCCAAGGACGGCAAGGTCTTCGGCGTCCCGACCGCGAACTACTCGATGGGCCTGCTCTACAACCGCAAGCTCTTCCAGCAGGCCGGCCTGAACCCCGACACCCCGCCGAAGACGTGGGACGAGGTCAAGGAAGCGGCCAAGAAGATCACCGCGCTGGGCGACAACAAGGTCGGCTTCGCCGAGTACAGCAAGAACAACCAGGGCGGCTGGCACTTCACCGCGTGGATGTACTCCGTGGGCGGCAAGATCGCCCGCCAGGACGGCGACAAGTGGGTCGCGGACTTCGACAACGACAAGGGCCGTCAAGTCCTCCAGCACCTCAAGGACATGCGCTGGCGCGACGGCACCATGGGCGAGAAGCAGCTCCTGGTCATCGAGGACGTCCAGCAGATGATGGGCGCGGGCCAACTCGGCATGTACCTCGCCGCGCCCGACAACGTCCCCACGATCGTCAACCAGTTCAAGGGCGACTACGCCGACTACGGCCTGACCGGCATCCCGGACGGCAAGGGCACGCTGATCGGCGGCGAGGGCTACATGATCAACCCCAAGGCCACGCCCGAGAAGATCAAGGCCGGCCTGAAGTGGATCGGCTGGAAGTACCTCAACCCCGACCGGTTCGACAAGAACCTCAAGCGCTACAAGGACCAGGGCCAACCCATCGGCCTGCCCGTCCCGCCCGTCGCCGACATCTGGACCGGTGACGTCAAGGCCAAGCAGACCGAGCTGAAGGTCGCCAACGCCACCGTGCCGGTGCAGAACTTCAAGTCCTATGTGGACTCGACACCGGCCGGGCTGATCGAGCCGCCCAACGCCCAGCAGGTCTACGCCATCCTCGACAACGTCGTGCAGGCCGTCCTCACCGACCGCGACGCCGACCCCGCCACGCTCCTCGCCGACGCGGAAGCCAAGGTGAACCCGGTCCTGGCGCAGGTCAAGTGATGCGCCGCCGCGTCGCGGAGAACCTGACCGCGTACGGGTTCCTGTCCGCCGCCCTGCTGTGCTTCGCGGTGTTCTCCTGGTACCCGATCGTCCGCGGGGTCGTGCTGGGGTTCCAGCAGGTCGACTTCGTGGCCGCCCCGACGTGGGTCGGCTGGGAGAACTTCGAGCGGCTGTTCGCCGACCCGCTGTTCGCCGTGGCGTGGCGCAACACCCTGCTGTTCACCGTCCTGGCGCTGGTCTTCGGCTTCGCGGTGCCGTTCCTGCTGGCGGTCGTGCTCAACGAGCTGCGGCACTTCAAGGCGTACTTCCGGCTGGTGGTCTACCTGCCGGTGATGCTGCCGCCGGTGGTCGCGGCGCTGGTCTGGAAGTGGCTCTACGACCCGGGTCCGGGCCTGCTCAACACCGCGTTGCGCGGGCTCGGGCTCGACGGCCCCGGCTGGCTGGACGACACGTCCACGTCGATGTTGTCGCTGGTCCTGGTCGCCACCTGGGCCAACCTCGGCACGGCGACGCTGGTCTACCTGGCCGCGCTGCAATCCATCCCGGGCGAGCTGTACGAGGCGGCCGAGCTGGACGGCGCGGGCGTGCTGCGCAGGTTGTGGCACGTGACCGTCCCGCAGACCCGGTTCGTGCTGCTGGTGTTGCTGCTGCTCCAGGTCGTGGCCACCATGCAGGTCTTCACCGAGCCGTACGTGATGACCGGCGGCGGACCGCAGGACTCCACGGTCACCGTGCTGCTCCTGCTCTACCGGTACGCCTTCTACTACAACGACTTCGGCACCGCCAGCGCGCTGAGCCTGTTGCTGCTCCTGGTCCTCGGTGCGTTCACCGCGCTCTACCTGCGCGTCACGAGGAGGGCCGACGCGTGAGAACCCTTGTCGCACCGGGACGATCGCGCACCGGTTACGCCTTTGCGTTGGTCATCACCACGATCGTCGTCACGGTGGTGTTCGTGCTGCCGTTGCTGTGGGTCGTCCTCTCGGCGATGAAACCGGCGGCGGAACTGGCCCGCGTGCCGCCGACCGTGCTGCCGCTGACGTGGCAGCCGGAGACGTACGTCGAGGCGTGGCGGCTGATGGACCTGGGCCGCTACTTCCTCAACACGATCGTCGTCGCGGTCGGCACGTGGGCGGTCCAGCTCGCGGTCGACGTGCCCGCCGCCTACGCCCTGTCCCGGCTCAAACCGGTGCTGGGCAAGGGGATCCTCGGCATGATGCTGCTCACGCTGATGATGCCGGCGGCCGTCCTGCTGGTGCCGACCTACCTGACCGTCGCCGACCTCGGGCTGCTGAACAACCCGGTCGCGCTGTGGCTGCTCGGCGCGGCCAACGCGTTCACGGTGTTCCTGCTCAAGCGGTTCTTCGACCAGCTCCCGGTGGAGGTGCTGGAAGCGGCCAAGATCGACGGCGCCGGTCAGCTGACCCTGTTGTGGCGGGTCGTGCTGCCGCTGTCCCGGCCGATCCTGGCCGTGGTGTCCATCTTCGCGGTGGTGGCCGCGTGGAAGGACTTCATCTGGCCCCTGCTGGTGTTCTCCGACCCCGCGCGGCAGACGCTCAGCGTGGCGTTGCAGCGCTTCGCCCCCGACACCCCGGTCAACCTCATGCTCGCCGGGCTGGTGCTGGCGAGCGCGCCGGTGGTCGGGCTGTTCCTGGTGTTCCAACGCCACGTCCTGGCGGGTCTGACCGCCGGTGGCGTCAAAGGCTGACCCCCACCTCAGGGAAGGGACCCCCACATGAACTGGTGGCGCAGTGCGGCCATCTACCAGGTGTACCCGCGCAGCTTCGCCGACGGCAACGGCGACGGCGTCGGCGACCTCGCGGGCCTGCGGCAACGCCTGCCCTACCTCGCCGACCTCGGGGTGGACGCGCTCTGGCTCAGCCCCTGGTACCCGTCGCCGCTGGCGGACGGCGGGTACGACGTCGCCGACTACCGCGACATCGCGCCGGTGTTCGGCACGCTGGTCGAGGCGGAGAAGCTGATCGACGAGGCGCACGCTCTGGGCCTGCGGATCATCATCGACATCGTGCCGAACCACTGCTCGGACAGGCATCCGTGGTTCCAGGAGGCATTGCGCGGCGAGGGCCGGGACCGGTTCTGGTTCCACGAGGGCGACGAGCCACCCAACGACTGGCAGTCCCGCTTCGGCGGCCCGGCGTGGAGCCGCACTCCGGACGGGGCCTGGTACCTGCACCTCTACAGCCCCCAGCAGCCCGACCTGAACTGGACCAACCCGGAGGTGCGCGCGGAGTTCGAGGACGTGCTGCGGTTCTGGCTGGACCGGGGCGTCGACGGGTTCCGCATCGACGTCGCAGACGGCCTGGTCAAGGACTTCACCCGACCCGACGCCGACACCCCGTACTCCGACCAGGACGGCGTGCACGAGATCTACCGGTCCTGGCGGGCGGTGCTCGACGAGTACCCCGACGAGCGCGTGTTCGTGGGGGAGATGTGGCTGCCCGACCCGAAGCGTTTCGCGCTCTACCTGCGTCCGGACGAGCTGCACTCGGCGTTCAATTTCGACTTCCTGTGCTGCCCCTGGGACCCGGCTGCGTTGCGGCAGGTCGTGGACGCCACCCTGGCCGCCCACGCCCCGGTCGGCGCACCGCCGACGTGGGTGTTGTCCAACCACGACGTGACCCGGCACGTGACCCGGTTCGGGCGGGAGGACACGTCCTTCGACTTCGGCCGACGACAGCACCTGACCCCGACCGACCTGGGGTTGGGCACGCGGCGGGCGCGTGCGGCGGCTCTGCTGACCATGGCGCTGCCCGGGTGCGTGTACGTGTACCAGGGGGAGGAGCTGGGGCTGGAGGAGGTGGACGACCTGCCCGACGAACTGCGCGAGGACCCGGTGTGGGAGCGGTCGGGCCACACCGACCGGGGGCGGGACGGGTGCCGGGTGCCGATCCCGTGGGGCGATGACGGTCCTTCCTGGCTGCCCCGGCCGGCGCACTGGGCGGGGCTGTCGGTGGCGGCGCAGGCCGGTGACCCGGACTCGATGCTGTCGCTGTACCGGTCGGTGTTGCGGCAGCGGCGGGCCGAGGAAGCGCTGGGGGACGGCGGGTTGGAGTGGTTGGACCTCGGGGCGGACGTGCTGGCGTTCACGCGGGAGCCGGGGTTCGCGTGCGTGCTGAACTTGTCGGGGGTGGTTGTCGAACTGCCTGATCATGGCGGTGTGCTGCTGTCCAGCGGGCCGTTGGTGGATGGTGCGCTGCCTCCGGATACGGCGGTGTGGTTGCGGTACTCCCGATAGGCAGTCCCCCCGCACTCCCGCCCCGGGCTTTTCGGCGCGCGCAGCGCGCTTTTGTGTGGTGGTCTCAACCACAGGTGGAGGGCCTCGGTTCCCCCGCCGTATGGCCTGCCCGAAGGGCTACCACATTTTGGGTCGGGTGCAGCCGAAAGTTTTTGCGAGGAACGAGCAAAAAGTTTTAGCGGCACCCGGCCCAAAATGTGGTTGGCTCCGCCAGGCCATACGGCGGGGGAACCGACGCCCTTCACCCCCCCGCTGGCGGCCTGCCGCGCGGCGAGCGCCGCTTTTCATCTTTCGATCTTTCGAGCGCTTCGCGCGTACCAGCGCGAAGCGCGTTCGGCTTGAGAGCGAAGCGTTCCGTTCAAAGCGCTTAAAAGCGAAAAGCGAAAAGCGCCTCGCCGGCGGGCAGGCCACCAAAGATGACTCAACTGCAACGGCGGGGGCTTCTTGCTTTTGTCATCTCCGTATGGCCTGGCGGAGCCTACCACATTTTCCAGGGGTTGCCGCTAAAACTTTTGCTCGTTCCTCGCAAAACTTTCGGCTGCAACCCCTGGAAAATGTGGTAGCCCTTCGGGCAGGCCATACGGAGATGACAAAAGCAAGAAGCCCAAGTTGAGTTGTGTCCGCTCCGGCGGACTGCCGCTCGGCAAGGCGGACTGCCCGCTTGGCAAGGCCGACTGCCCACTCGGCAAGGCGGACTGCCGCTTGCCGGCTTCGCCGAAGGGGTTGCGCTGTGCGTGTTGGTCTAGTGCTGGCCGAAGGCGAAGGCGATCAGGTTGCACTCGAGCTTGCCCATCAGGCGCACCAGTTCTGCTCGTTCGGCCTCGTTGCAGTCGCCGGTTGTGACGCGTTCCAGTTCGCCCCAGATGCGCTCTACCTCGCGGTGCAGTGCTTGGCTGGCCACGGTTGGTTCGATGATCCACGCGCGGCGGTCGGACGGGTCGGGGATGCGGCGGACGAAGCCCGCTTTCTCCAGGCGTTGGACGGTTCGGGTCATGGTGGCCGAGTCGGAGTCCAGGACGCCGACCAGTTCCGCCTGTCGGGCCGGGCCGCAGTCCCACAGGTGCATCATCACCAGCTCTTGGCCTGGGTGCAGGCCGGCCTTGCGCAGCAGTTGGCCCGCCACCATGCGGTGCAGGCGGGCCAGTCGGAAGATCGCGTGGCTGACCGGGCCCGTGCGGGCGGTGGCGGGCACCGGCAGGCTCGTCGAGGTCGCTGTCTGGTCAGCCATGAGGTCCATTCTAGGCCTTGAGCAGTGTGATCGTGGTCACCTGCGGAACAAGGTGGAGTAGATACCTGTTCGGACAGGTATCTACCTTGGAGGTTCTGATGACCACCCCGTTCGACGCGTTGGACCTCGCCGGCACCCGGCTGGCGAACCGCATCGTGATGTCCCCCATGACCCGCAGCCGCGCGTACGACACCGTCCCGACCCCCGCGATGGCCGAGTACTACGCGCAGCGCGCGTCCGCCGGGCTGATCATCACCGAAGGGATCCAGCCCTCCGCCGTGGGCCAGGGGTACGTCCACACGCCCGGCCTGCACACGTCCGAGCAGGTCGAGGGGTGGAAGAAGGTCACCGACGCGGTCCACGGCGCGGGCGGGGTGATCTTTGCCCAGCTCATGCACACCGGGCGCATCGGGCACCCGGACCTGCTGCCCGGCGACCTGCACCCGGTGGCACCGTCGGCGGTGCGGGCGGCGGGCAGCACGTTCACCGGGACCGCCCTGCTGGAGAACGTGACGCCGGTGGAGCTGTCGCCGGAGGGCATCGAGGAGACCATCGCCGACTACGCTCGGGCGGCCGTCAACGCGATCGCTGCCGGGTTCGACGGCGTGGAGCTGCACGGCGCGAACGGGTACCTGATCCACCAGTTCCTGGCACCCAACAGCAACCGGCGGACCGACGAGTGGGGTGGGTCGGTGGAGAACCGGCTGCGCTTCCCCGTCGCGGTGGTGCGGGCGGTCGCCGAGGCGATCGGGGCCGGTCGGGTGGGTCTGCGGGTCTCGCCGGGCAACCGGTACAACGACATCCAGGAGACCGACCACCACGACGTGTACCCGGCGCTGGTGGACGCGCTCGACCCGCTGGGCCTGGCGTACCTGCACGTGTCCGAGTGGGACCGCGAGCTCACCTTGGAGCTGCGCAAGCGTTTCAGCTCCACTCTGATCCTGAACCCGCGCAACCACGAGGGTGTCACCGAGCCGTCCGACCTGGACCTGATCGCGGACGGGACGGCGGACGCGATCGCCTTCGGCGTCATGTTCCTGGCCAACCCGGACCTCCCGGCCCGGATCGCGGCGAACGGCCCGTTCAACACCCCGGACCCGACCACGTTCTTCGGTGGGGACGAGCGCGGCTACACGGACTACCCCGCCCTGGCCGCCTGATAGTTCCGCGAGACCGGCGCTCCTGGACGAGGGGCGCCGGTTTTGTGTGTCAGCGGTTGTTCGCGCGGCGGCGGAGGAGGAGCAGGACGACTGTGCCGCCGGTGAGGAGGAGCAGGCCGATCACCAAAGGGGCCGTCACGTCCGCGCCCGTGTCCGGGAGGCCGGTGTCGGTGGCTGCGGGGATCACCGCGGGTTTGGGGCGGGTGGTGGGCCAGTCCAGGGTCAGGGCGGTCGTGGTTGTGGTGGTTGTGGTGGTCGTGGTGGTGGTTGTTGTTGTGGTGGTGGGGGGTTCGATGGTGGGTGGGGGTGTGGGCGGGAGTGTTGTGGTGACTGGAGGTGGGGGTGGGGGAGTGGAGCAGGGGGGTGTGGTCAGGGTTTTGGTGAAGGACCAGCCTCGGGTCCAGTAGCGGTCGTCCCAGGCTTCCACCGTGATCGTGAACGTGTGCGCGGTGGTGCCGGGGGCGGTGTAGGTGCGGCGGAAGTACGTGCCGAAGGTGCGGGAGTCCAGAGGGGTTGTGTTGTCGGTGATGCGCAGGACGTTGGGTCTGTCGTTGTTGTAGTAGCGGAGGTCTACGGAGAGGACGGCCTGGTTGTCGGCGCACATCGCCTTGAGGGTCGGGGTGTGTGCGTTGGCGGGGGTGGGGGTCAGGGCCGCGGTCAGGACGGCGGTGATGACGCAGAGCGGAGCCCGGAAGGTCCGAGCGGGCATGGTCACTCCTGTTGGTACGGCGGGAAGCGCATACCCCTATACGGACCGGTGTCATCGGCTGTTCACATTCGGCGTTGCTCAATTCGGGTGACATGCGGGCTTGTCAACCGCTGACCCATCGTGGTTTCAGCAGGTGGTCACCCTTGTTCGCGAAGCTGCGAAGTGGCTACCTTGCCGCGGAGTCGCGAATGCCGCCCGGACTGGAAAGGGAGTGTGCGATGGCCGTCCTCTGCTCCCGCAGGCACATCGACTTCGGCCGGGTCTCCAGCGCTGTCTGTCGCTGACGGACGTTCTCTGTCGCGGACAGAACAGTCTCGCCGCATTTCCCCCCTTCCCCGAAGGACCCCACCATGAGCGTGTCCGTACAACCACGCCTGCGTGAGCCCGACGAAGACCTGTCGACGCTGAAGGTCGTGCCCGCCCGCCACCCCTGGCGGTGGGTCGGCGTGGTCGTCGTCTTCGTGCTGCTGGCGCAGTTCATCCACGGTCTGGCCACCAACCCAGGGTGGGACTGGCCGACGTTCCTCCAGTACTTCACCGCCCCGTCCATCCTGCGGGCGGTGGGGGTGACGCTGGAGCTGACCCTGTACGGCACCGCCATCGGGTTCGCGCTGGGCATCGTCCTGGCGCTGATGCGGTTGTCCCGCAGCAGGTTCCTGTCCGGGGTGTCGTGGGCCTACGTCTGGGCCTTCCGGTCGATCCCGCTGATCGTGCAGCTGCTGTTCTGGTTCAACATCTCCTACCTCTACACCGAGCTGCACTTCGGCATCCCGTTCGGGCCGACCTTCTTCGGGTTCGAGACCAAGGACCTGATCAGCCCGATGGGCGCGGCGGTGCTGGGACTGGGGCTGCACCAAGCGGCCTACGCGGCGGAGATCGTGCGCTCGGGCATCATCTCGGTCGACCACGGGCAGCTGGAAGCGGCGGCGGCGCTCGGGATCCCGAAGGCGCGGCAGTTCCGCCGGATCGTGCTGCCGCAAGCCATGCGGTCCATCCTGCCCAACGCGGCCAACGAGGTCATCAGCTTGTTCAAGGGCACGTCGATCGTGTCCGTGGTGGCCATCGGCGAGCTGTTCTACCAGGTGCAAGTGGTCTACGGGCGCAACGCGCGGGTCGTGGCGCTGCTGATGGTGGCGACCGTCTGGTACATCGTCCTCACCACCCTGCTGTCGATCGTCCAGCACTACGTGGAGAAGCGCTACGCCAAGGGCGCGACCCGGGACTCGGAGGGGTGGAAGTGGTCGCGGTGACGGGTGACGTGATGGTCCGGTTGCGGGGGATCCACAAGAGCTTCGGCGCCAACGAGGTGCTGCGCGGGGTGGACCTGGACGTGCCGACCGGTGCGGTGGTGGTGGTGCTCGGGCCGTCGGGGTCGGGGAAGTCGACGTTGCTGCGCACGATCAACCACCTGGAGAAGGTGGACCGCGGGTACGTGACGATCGACGGTGCGCTGGTCGGGTACCGGCGGGTGGGCGACCGGCTGCACGAGCTGCGCGAGCGCGAGATCCTGCGGCAGCGCACCGGGGTCGGGTTCGTCTTCCAGAACTTCAACCTGTTCCCGCACTTGACGGTGCTGGAGAACGTGGTGGAGGCGCCGGTGTCGGCGCAGCGGCGGCCGGTGGCCGAGGTGCGGGCGCTGGCACGGGCGTTGCTGGCGCGGGTCGGCCTGGCGGACAAGGAGAACGCCTACCCCAGGCACCTGTCCGGCGGGCAGCAGCAGCGGGTGGCGATCGCGCGGGCGTTGGCGCTGGAGCCGAAGGTGCTGCTGTTCGACGAGCCGACGTCCGCGCTGGACCCCGAGCTGGTCGGCGAAGTGCTCGACGTGATCAAGGACTTGGCGCGCAGCGGGACCACGATGGTCGTGGTGACGCACGAGGTCGGCTTCGCGCGCGAGGTCGCGGACACCGTGGTGTTCCTCGACGAAGGTGTCGTGGTGGAGCAAGGGCCGCCGGGTGAGGTGCTGGACAACCCGCGGCATGCGCGTACTCGCTCGTTCCTGTCCAAAGTGCTCTGAAGGAGTTTGTCGTGGCAAGGTGGAAGATCGCCGGGGTGGGTGTGGTGGCGGCCCTGGTGCTGACGGGGTGCGCGGGTGCGGACGGGGCGGTCACCGAGGACAAGGTGGTGGCGGCCGGGAAGACGGTCGACCTGAGCCCCCAGCAGAACCGGGTCGTCGCGGAGAAGGTGGATGCGATCGCGGCCAAGGTGCCGGAGGAGATCCGCAAGTCCGGCAAGCTGGTCGTGGCCGGGTCCGCCGGCACCGCGCCGCCGCTGCGGTTCTACGCGACCGACGACAAGACGGTGATCGGGGTGGAGACCGACATCGCGGTGCTCGTCGCCGGCGTGCTGGGCCTGGAGCCGCAGCTGGAGGTGACGTCCTGGGAGAACCTGTTCGTGGGCTTGGACAGCGGGGCGTACCCGTTGGGGCTGTCGAACATCACGGTGACCGAGGCGCGCAAGGAGAAGTACGACTTCGCCACCTACCGGTTGGACACGCTGGCCTTCGAGGCGCGCAAGGGCGGCTCGTGGAAGGTCAAGGGGCCGGAGGACGTGGCCGGGAAGGTCATCGCGGTCTCGTCCGGGACCAACCAGGAGAAGATCCTGGTGGCGTGGAGCAAGCAGAACGAGGCCAAGGGGTTGAAGCCGACGGACATCAAGTACTACCAGAACTCGGCGGACTACTACCTGGCGCTGGAGTCGGGCCGGATCGACGCCTACCTGGGGCCCAACCCGACGTCGGCGTACCACGTGGCCACGTCGGGGAAGACGGAGGTCATCGGGTCGTTCTCCGGGGGCGGCGAGATCCAGGGCAAGATCGCGGCCACCACGAAGAAGGGCAGCGGGCTGGTGGAGCCGGTGAACGAGGCGTTGAACCACCTGATCAAGAACGGGAAGTACGCCGAGGTGCTGGACCGGTGGGGGTTGTCGAACGAGGCCGTGGAGAAGTCGGAGATCAACCCGCCGGGGTTGCCGAAGAGCTGAACACCGGTGCCGGGGTCGCGTTCGCGCGGCCCCGGCACGCGTTCGCGTGGAATATCGCCCGGGTGCGGTGTCGCCGGACGTCGTGCGGGAGCATCGAACGGTGGGGGAGGCGTTCCCCGTTCGGGAGGCTCGGTGCGACGTCGGGTGGTCTGGCTGCTGATCGGACTGGCGTTGGTGCTGGTGGCGGTCGGTGCGGTGGTGGCGAAGCTGGCCGTGCCGGCGGTGGTCTCGTCTGCGGTCGCGGCAGCGGCGGCGGTGGTCGCCGGGTTCTCCACCACCCGCGCGGCGGCGGTGATGAAGCTCCGCGACGACCGCCGTGACGCCCGCCAGTCGCTGCTGCGCTGCGACCGCCGAGGCCGGTTGCCGCTCGTGCGGGACCTCGACGACCCGGTGCAACTGGGGACGCACCCCGCGGCGGTCGTGGGCTCGAACCGCGTGCCCGCCTTCGTCCGCCGGGACGTGTCGGCACGCCTGGAGGAGGCGATCTCGGCCGACCGCTTCGTGCTGCTGGTCGGCGAGTCGACCGCCGGCAAGTCGCGGCTGGCCTACGAGGTGGTGCGCGCCCTGCTGCCCGACCACCGCTTGGTCGAACCCGCCGGCCGGGACGCGGCCGGCGCGGCGGTGGAGGCGGTGCTCGACTCGCCCCGGGCGGTGTTGTGGCTGGACGACGTCGAGCGGTTCCTCGGCGAGGGCGGGTTCACCGGGGCCGGGATCTCCGCCGTGCTGTCGGCGCGGCGGCACGTGGTCCTCGCCACCATGCGGTCCGAGGAGTACTCGTACTTCCGCGGCGGGTCGTCGGCCGTGGCCGACGCGACGCGCAGCCGCGAGACGGCCCGCCGGGGCTGGGAGGTGCTGCGGCTGGCGACCCGGATCGACCTGCCCCGGACGTGGAGCGCCGAGGAGGTCCGGCGCGCGCGGAGCACCGGGTCCCACGACCCCCGGCTCGCCGAGGCGCTGGAGCAGGTGGACCGGTTCGGCGTCGCCGAGTACCTCGCCGCCGGGCCCCAACTGCTGACCGCGTGGCGGGACGCCTGGGCACCGGGCACCCACCCCAGGGCGGCTGCCCTGGTGCTCGCGGCGGTGGACGCGCGGCGGGCGGGCATCCACCGCCCGGTGGACCTCGACGTGCTCGTCCGAGCGCACGAGTCCTACCTGCGGGGACGCGGCGGCCACCGGTTGCGGCCCGAACCGGTCGAGGAGGCGCTCGACTGGGCGACCACGCCCCTGCACGCGACCAGCAGCCTGCTGATCCCGCACGGGGACGGTCAGTTCCTCGCCTTCGACTACCTCATCGACGCGATCGACCGGGTGGCGATCCCCGAAGCGGCTTTGGAAGCCTTCGTCGACGGCGCGCAGCCCGGGGAACTCCGCGACATCGGCCAGGTGGCGTGGCAGTGGGGCCGCCTCGACCAAGCCGAACTCGCGTACGAGCGGGCGTCGGCGACCTGGGCCGAGTACCGCACGGATCGCGGGTACGTGATCGCGGAGCGGGACGGCCGGGCCGCGCAGTCGGAGTACCTCCACCGGAGCGTCGACGAGCTGACGGCTCAGGTCGGCTGGGACCACGAGGACACGATCGGCGTCCGCGCCGGCATCGCCTGGGACGCCGGGTACGGGCACGACCTCCGGCTGTCCCTGCGGGCACTGCACCGCCTCCTGCCCGAGGCCGAGGCGTCGCTGGGCGCGTTCCACCCCACGACCCTCAACATCCGCCGCGGCATCGCCCACTGGACCGGCGAGATCGGTGAGACGCGCCGGGCGGCGACCCTGTACCAGCGCTTGGTCGACGACTGCCTGGAGCACTTGGACGACCAGCAGTGGGTCACCTACGCGTCGGTGCTCGGCTACGTCGCCGTCGTCGAGCGCGGCACCACCCCTGGGCGGGCCGTCGAGCTGTACGACGAGGTCGGCGCGTGGATGGCCGCCCGACGCGCTCCGGCGGACTTCGTCCAGACACTCAGGTACCAACGGACCCGGCAACTCGGCCGAGCCGGGCGGTACGACCTCGCCTTGGCGGAGTGGGAGTCGATCGTGGCGGACGAAGAGCGGCGCAACGGCCGGTTCGCCACGCGGACGTTGTCCGCGCACCAAGAGTGGTTGAGTTGCACAGCGGACAGCGGGGACCTCGGCGGTGCCTTGAGGGCCGGACGGCGGTTGCTGGACGAGTGCGTCGCGAACGGCGATGTCTCGGGCGCCGCCCTGCGTGCTCTCCGCTTCTGGATCTCGGTGTGGACCGGCGAGAGCGGCGATGTCGCCGAAGCGGTGCGCGTCCTGCGCGCGATCAGGGAAGAGGACGTCCGGCGGTTGGGCGAGGACGATCCGACGGTGTGGGCTGTCGATCTCCGGTTGCGGTTTTGGAGCGCTGTGGACCGGGGACGGGTGCGGGACGCGGCGGACGAGTTGCGGCGGCTGCATGACGACGTGGTGTGGGCTTTCGGGGTGTCGACCACGCTCGCGGAGAAGGTGTTGCGGGAGTTGGAGAAGACGTGCTGAGGGGGTCGGACAAGCGGGAGGCTTGTCCGACCCCCTCAGGGTCCTGTCCCCCGGGTACCCCCGGCCGCCGAGCTTCAGGTGCCGTGGGACAGGCCGGGGCGGTGGGAGTGCGGTCCGCCGCCCAGGTCAGTTCTTCGCGTAGACGTCCGGGGTGCCGGCCGTCGAGGCCGTGTAGCCGCCCGCGAAGAGTTGGTTGACCCTGTTCGCTTCCTGGGCGTTCGGGTACACGTTGCGGCAGGACGTGCCCGCGCTGCCGCCGGACATCAGGTACGAGCAGATGCCGTTGTAGTTGTCGGGCAGCCCCAAGCCGTGCCCGATCTCGTGGGCCACGATCCGCAGGGCGTAGTTGCCCGCCGCCACGTCCCGGTTGTCGATGTAGATCGTGGCGCACCCGAGCCCGCAGGGGTAGGCCCGGGAGCCGCCGCCGGTGGTCGCGTAGATCCGGATCGTGGCGCTGCCCCCGCGGACCATCCGCAGGTTGGGCACCCTGGAGTTCCAGATCTGCGCGGCCTGGTCGGCTTCCGCCGAGTAGCCGGAGGCGCTGTAGTAGACGGTCCTGGCCAGGGCCGTGGACGGCGTCGCGGCAGCGGTCAGGGTGCCGGCCGCGAGCGCCAGGGTGGTGAGCACCGCGGTCAACGCGGTGCGCACGAGTTTGCTGGTCACACGATCTCCTTCGGTGCAGGGGAAGGTTCTCGTGGAATTCACACTAAGAGCAGATGACCGGATGGCGTCATAGGGCTTGGGCATAGATGCCGTCGATGGGCCACGGGCGGGCGTCCGCCATGAGCCCGATCATGCCCGACACCAGGCGCAGCTGGTCCACGTCCCGGATGTCGGCCTCGACCAGGCGCGGGGACGCCACGACGATGGCCGCCGCCTGGGCGCGGGACAGGGCGACGTTGATCCGGTTGCGGGACAGCAGGAAGTCCAGGCCGCGCGGGAGGTCCACGGCGGCCGACGACGTCATGGTGGTGATGACGACCGGGGCTTCCTGCCCCTGGAACTTGTCCACCGTGCCGACGCGGACTTCCGGGTAGCCGTGCTTCTCCAGTTCCCGCCGGACCAGGCGCACCTGCATGTTGTACGGGGCCACGACGAGGATGTCGGAGTCGGTGATGGGGCGGGCGTTGGTGGTGTCCGTCCACATGCGACCCATGAGTGTTCGCACGACCTGCACCACCGCCTTGGCTTCTTCGACCGAGCTGGTGGTGTTGTGGCGGTGGTCCACCGCGTGGAGGTAGACGCCCGAGGCCAGGTCGGCGATGCCGCGCGTGGCGGCGGTCGGGTGGGCGTGCAGGAGACCGGCGTAGGACAGGTTGGACACCGGCGTGCACACGTCGGGGTGCATCCGCCGGGTCTGGTCGAGGAAGTAGCCCAGCGTGGGCGGGATGACGTCGGCGTCGCCGATGAGGTGGCCCAGTGCGGACGCGTCCGCGCCGGCCGGGTGCGTGCCCTGCACGACCTGGGGGAGTTGCTGCGGGTCGCCCAGCAGGACCAGGTTGCGGGTGCAGGTGGACACCGCCAGCGCGTCGGCCAGGGCGAACTGGCCGGCCTCGTCGATGATCAGCACGTCGAACGGCTGCTCGCGCAGGGTGGCGTTGGCGAACGTCCAGGCCGTGCCGCCGACCAGGTGACCCGCGCCCTGGTCGGTGCGCCAGCGGACCAGGGACGGGTTGTCCTTCGGCTGCTCCCACGGGCAGTCCTTGGCGGGCGTGCCCTTGGGGCGCTTGGCCGTGGGGATCGGGACGCCCAGTTCGCGTCCGGCGGCCAGGGCGGCGCTGAGGACGTTCTCCACCGCCTTGTGGCTGTTCGACGTGACGCCGACGCTCTTCCCGCGCTGGATCAGGTGGGCGATCAGGCGTCCCGCGAGGTAGGTCTTGCCGGCGCCGGGCGGGCCCTGGACGGCGAGGGTGGAGTTGTCGAGGGCGTCCACGGCCGCGATGACGTCGGTGATCACGTCGTCGGTGTGCGGGAGGGACGTCTCAAGGCGGAGACGCGGTGGGGTGCGGCGGACCAGGTCCACGCCGGGGTGCGGCGGCAGGGACGGGAGGTGGTCCACGACCGTGCGGGCCAGGTCGTAGACGGCGTCGTCCTTGGGGGACGGGCGGACCGGGCTGCCCGGGAGCACGGCGATGGGGCGGGCGGTGTCGGTGTCGTCCGGGGCGGTGCTCTCCAGCAGCACGATGTCCTCGGCGGACTCGGCCAGCACCACCGCGTCGCGGGTGGTGTTGGGGGTGCCCGGGTAGAGCAGGCGCACCTGGTCGCCCGACGCGAACGGGTGCGGCCGGTCGGGGTCGCAGCGCACGACCACCTCGCGCTTGGCCTTGCGGACCCGGCCCGACGGCATCGCCCAGTCCTGCGCGGTCACCGAGACCGGGACGGTGCAGGCGTTGTCGGACTCCAGTTCGGGCAGCGGCGCGGCCACCTGGCGGAAGAAGTCCCACCACGCCGGGTTCGTCTCCCGGCGGTGGTAGCCGACCGCCGCCGCGAGCAGCGCGCGGGCTTTCTCGTCGTCCGTGGCGTCGGCGGGGTTGTCCGGGAGGCCCGCCAGGAGCGGGTCGATGACGGCGGCCAGGCGCTCGGCGCGTTCGGCACGGCGCTGGGCGGCCAGTTCGTCCTCGATCTCGTCCACAAAGGACTGTTCGGGGACGTGCGGTTCGATGCCGGCCTCGGCGCGGACTTCGAGCAGGAAGTTGTAGAGGCGGCGCGTGGAAACGCAGTCGTAGGCGTTGTAGTCGGCGATGCCCTGGAGGACTTCCTCGGCCTTCGCCGGGTCCTTGAGGGTCAGGTACTCCTCGTAGGCCTCGATGCTGGACACGGCGGTGGTGACGTCGCCGTCGCGGGAGGTGTCCATGTAGAGGGGTTCGAGGTACTTGATCGAGTACGAGCGCTGGGAGACGCGCAGGGCCTTGCGCACCACGGCGTAGAGGTCGACCAGGGACCGTGAGCGCAGGAGGTGGTCCACCGCTTCCTCACGGGTGCCGTGCAGGGCGGCCAGGCGCTTGAGGGCGCTCGTCTCGTAGGGCGCGTAGTGGTAGATGTGCGCGCCCGGGTGCTCGGCGAGGCGGGCGGTGGCGAAGTCCACGAAACGCTCGAAGGCCAGCTTCTCCTGGGGGCGGGTGTGCGCCCAGAACGGCGTGAACTCCTCCTCCGGGGTGACCACGCCGAACAGGTACTCCAGACCTTCGCCGGCCAGCGCGAACGGGTCGCCCTCCATGTCGAAGAACAGGTCGCCGGGGCTGGGCGGCGGCAGCTCGGCCAGGGCCTCGGGGGCGACGACCTCGTAGGCGACCTTGCCGATCGGGTCGTCGGCGGTGCGCGAGTCGTCCTGGATGACCTGGAGGGCGGCCTGGGCGCGCAGCCCGGTGAAGGTCGCGGCGGACATCGTGGGCGGGCGGTCCTCGCGGGTGGCGTTGGCGAGGGCGTCGATCGTGCCCAGGCCGGCGGCCTGGAGCTTGCGGCGCTGGTCGGTGCGGATGCCGGCGACCAGGGACAGGTCGCGGTCGCGCTCCCGGCCGGTGGCGCAGTGGCGGGCGAAGCGGCAGGTGGCACAGGCCGGGCGTTCGTCGTCCCACAGGCGGTCGGGGAGGGCGGGTTTCTCCCGGAGGCGTTCGGTGAGGCGGTCCTTGAGGTTGCGGACCAGGGGCAGGAAGTCGGCGACGCGGTAGGTGCGGGTGGTGTCGTCGCCGAGGACGAGGTGCATGGCGGGGCCGGCGTGGTCCTTGAGGGCGTCGGCGTAGGCGGTGAGCTGGACGATGTTCGCCGGGGAGGGGTGGCGGGCGAGCTTGGCGTCGTGCGGCTCGTAGCCCAGGTCGGTGCGGACCAGGAAGTCGGCGCGGCCGTGGAAGCCGTCGGCGTAGAAAACGGCCTGGTAGATGACTTCTGCTTGGGCGTCGAGGGCCTTGTGGGTGGCTTCCGCCGCTGCCTGGAGGGCTTCGTGGGTCGGCGCGGGTTGCGGGATCTCGACCACGCTGTGCCGGGCCTTGAGGCGGTCGAGGACGGCCAGTTCGTGGGCCAGGCCGTGCCGGGCGGCCAGGACGTCGCGCTGGGGGTCGGGGCTGGGCGCACCGGGGACGTCGCGGGCGAGGGCCAGGGTGAGGCGGCTGCGGTGGTCGCACTCCAGCAGGTCCACCAGGTCGGCCGGGGAGTGCACCAGTCGGCCGTCGGCGTTGAGCATGGCGGGCAGTATCGCGGGGGCGAGCGTCCGAACGGCGGACCGCGCTCGGCGAGTCGCTCAGTGTGGTTGGCGTGATGTCCAGCGGGTGTGGTGGGCGGTGGCCCGGGTTCGGGCCGCGGCCTCGGCTTCCGGGTGGACGGGTTCGGCGCACCACTTCCGGAGGACGTGGGCCATCTCCGTCACGAAGTGGTGGCCGGTCGGGGTGAGGCCGCCGCTGGTCAGCAACGTCCCGGTGGCGGTGTAGGCGGCTTGGCGCCAGCGGGCGTACTCGGTCTGGGCGGTGAGGCTCGGGCGGGTGCGCCAGAACCTCGCCACGCCGAGGTGGGCGTAGGTGCCGTGGAGCAAGCCGGCCAGGGGGCGGGGGTCTTCGCGCCACGGGGCGTAGAAGATCTCGCGCCGGTCCGGCACCACCAGGGGGAACAGGTCCATCAGGGCCACCAGCTTGGTGTGCTGGGCCTCGTGGACCAAGGTCACCGCCAGGGTTTCCGGGTCCGGGCTCGGGGACAGGAAGACGCAGCCGAACGCGTCCGCGACGGTGGCGCTGGTGGTGCCGGTGGACGACGCCGGCATGGGGGTGATCACCGTCACCAGCTCGGCCACCTCGGCGGCCAGGGTCGGGTGGTCGGTCGACAGGATCCGCCAGGCCGCGGCCAGGGAGCGGCGCCAGGAGTCGACGTCCACAGCCGTGGCGATCGGCAGTTCCGGGGGCACGCCCCCGCCCGGCCACGTGTCGATCTGCACCGTGCGCGGGCCGAGAGCGACCTCCGGCATGGGCGTGTGCGTCAGCGTCACCGGGTCGGCGATGCCCAGGGTCGGCAGGGCGAAGACCTCCGCGGGCGGGAAGTCCAAGGTCACGGGCAGGCCGGCGCGGATGGCGGCAGCGGCGGCGGTGAAGGACAGTTCGGCGGGCCGTGCGGGTTCGCGCGAGCGCATCGCCAGCGCGGTGCGGATCGCCCACGCGCCCACCGACGGGTGGTCCAGGACCGTCGCGACCTCGCCGGGGGACACGCGGTCGGCGTCGACCAGCAGGCGGTAGGCCGGGCGGGCTTCCGGAGCGGTCGCGATGAGCCTGATCAGCAGGGACGTCCGGCTCCGGCGGGCCAGGCGCAGGTCGCGGACGACCTCCGGACCGCCCTCGCCGCGGGCCAGCGCGGTGAAGGCGGCGGTGGACAGGCGCCACCGCGGCACCGTCACGCCGGCGCCGCCAGGTCGGCCGCCGCGCGGTCGCGGACGTGGGTGATCAGGCGGAACAGGTCCGGGCAGTACACCGACGGGTGGTCGAAGCCCGAACCCGCCCGGTACCGGTGCGCCCGCAGCCCGCCGCCGCACGCCGCCACCACCGGACACGCCCGGCAGGTCGCCGACAGGCGCCCGGAGCGCGCGGCGACCACCTCCGGCAACGCCAGGGCGCGGTCGAAGTCGTCGCGGGACACGTGCAGGCCGGTCGACGCGGCGGACGGCTCCGACGACGCCAGGATGTCCGACGCCGAGACCGACCCGTCGGTCTCCACCACGACCTGTGCGGTCGGCGTCACCCCCACGCCCTCCAGCCGCGACTGCCCGCCCAGCACCACGGTCAGCAGTTCCTCGAACAGCCGAACGCGCGTCACCGGATCGCCATACCACCGGTCGAACAACGGGATCAGCCAATCCGCGTAAGGCGTGGCGGTGGATCCGGAAGTTCGCCCGGGTGGCGGAACTGTCCAGTTCCCGTGCGGCAGCAGGAAATCCACGACGGGCGGCGAGAAATCGAGCAGGGAACCGTAGACGTCGTGCGGGTCGTTGTTCACGTCGACCACACACAGCACTCCCCGGTACACCGCGCGGAACTCGTCGGCCAGCAACCGCAAAGCGTCCCGCGTCGCCGCCCAACTGCCCGTTCCGCCCGCCCTCTTGCGGTGCCGGTCGTGCGCTTCCCGACCCCCGTCGACGCTCACCCCGACCCCGACGCCCAGGTCCGCGAACAGCCGCAGGAAGTCGCGGTCGAGCAGGGTTCCGTTGGTCTGCACGGAGAACCGCACGGGCACGGGCACCACCGCGCGGAACCGGTCCACCAGCGAGGCCACCGCCGCACGTCCCGCCAACAGCGGTTCTCCGCCGTGCAGCACGACTTCCACCTCGGACAACCCGTGCGCCCGAACGTGCCGCGCCACCCGTTCGGCCGTGTGCGCCACCACTTCCCGCGACATCACCCGCGGTCGAGAACGCCAGCTCTGGTCCGCCAGTTCGTAGACGTAGCAGTAGTCGCACGCGAGGTTGCACCGGCTGTGCACCTTCACGACGAACTGCCGGAACGGCCGCGTTTCCATGCACCCCCCGATCCATCGGCCCCCGGACAACCAACCAAACACATCGCGCCGGCGCTCACTTCCGCCGATCGGAGGATTCCCCGCATTCTTCGTTCTCGCGCACTACGATGGGATCAAGGGACCGGGAGCAGACCCGCACATTTGCGGTGAGGGGGTGGGAGATGGCCGAGGAACCCGTCCTGGAGTCCGAACTCCTCGACGTCACCGGGATCGACCTCGCGCGCCTGGCGGAGTTGCCCGACACCGCGTTGCGCGCGGCCCTGAACCGCATCCTCGCCGAGAACGCCGAGCTGCCCGACCGGTTCGCGGCGTTCGAGAGCTCCCTCTAGCGCGCCACACCTCCCGCCGATCTGGAGCAGTCGATGAGCAGCCCTGCCGGCCACGGCCACACCGGTGTGACGGCGTTCCTGTCCGCCACCGGCGGCACCGGCCGCACCAGCGCGGTGGCGAACCTGGCCTGGGTGCTGTCCGGTGCGGGACAACGGGTCCTGGTGGTGGACTGGGGTTCCGAGGTCCCGCACGTGCGCGAGTACCTGGAGCCGTTCCTGGTGTCCCGCCGCGCTTTGCCCGACGCGTTGGGCCGCGCGCTGCTCGCGGCCTACCACGCCGACCCGGCGCGCGAGGACGACCCGCCGCCGGTGGTGGAGCGGTTCGCCCTGCCCGCGCCCGACGACGGCGGCCACATCGACGTCGTGGCCCCGTTCGGCGGCGAACCCGGTCGCGGCGGCCACGGCGACGCGGGCGCGATCGCGGAGTTACGCGCGCGGCTGGCCGAATCCGACTACGACCAGGTGCTGATCGACGCGCCGACCGGGGTCGGGGACGAGTCGCTGACGCTGGTCGCGATGCTGTGCGAGTTGGCCGTGGTGTGCTTCCGGCCCCGCCCCAGGGCCATCGCGGACGCCGCCGACCTGGCCACCCGGGTCCGCAAGCGCGCGCCGATCTTCATCGACGTGGTCCCGGTGGCCACGTTGTTCGACGACTCCGACCAGTCCCGCGCGCAACGCGTCCGCTCCCAGATCCACGCCGCCTTCGCCGAACTGCTGGCGGGACAGGCGAAACGCGTCCCGGACGGCGGCACGGTCGAGATCCCCTACCGCCCCTTCGACGCCTTCGACCCGCTGCTGGCGATCCTGGCCGAGGAACCCGGCGGCGGCGGTGCCCTGGAAGCCCAGTACGGGCGCCTGGCCACCGCCGTCAGCGGCGGCGCGGTCACCGCGGCCCGACCCGTCTCCCCGGTGCTGCGTGCCCGCTACCGCCGCGTCTTCGGCCTGGCTTCGACGGCCGAACCGGACCGCGTGGCCATCGCCTACGCCCCGCGCGACCGCGCCTGGGCCGACTGGGTGCGCGGCCAGCTCGAACGCGCCGGCGCGCAGGTCCGCCCCTACACCGAGGCCCGGGAGTGGTGGGACGACGACGTGCCGCCCGGCGTGGTGGTGCTGGCGTCGCCGCACCTGGACGACGTCGAGCTGCCCGACCGGCCGGCGACCGTGCTGCGGCTGCTGCTGGACCCCGACGACGACTCCGAGGGCCTGTCCGTGCACCGGCACGCGCCGGAGACGCTGAGCGCCAAGCTGCTCGGGCACTTCGGCCTCATCGACCGCCCCGGCACCGCGCACGACACCGCCATGCGGGTGCCCGGCGCGGACCCGGCGGTGTTCCGCCTGCCGCCCCGGCACCGCTCGTTCGTCGGCCGCGACGAGGACATCGAGGCGCTGCGCGACGAGTTCGTGGACGCGGGCGCGGAACGCGCGGTGGTGACGCTCAACGGCGTGCCCGGCGTGGGCAAGAGCGAGCTGGCGCTGGAGTACGCCTACCGGTTCTCCAGCGACTACGACGCCGTGTGGTGGCTCTCGGCGCAGGACCGGCAGTCCGTGCAGGTGGGCCTGGCCGAGCTGGCGACGGCGCTGCGCCTGCCCGGCTCCACCGACTTCGGCTCCCTGACCGCGCTGGACCGGCTGGCGACCGACCCCGCCTACGCGCGCTTCCTGCTGGTCTACGACAACGCCGACGACCTCGACGCGATCGCCGACCTGCTGCCGCCCGGCACCACCGGGCACGTGCTGATCACCTCCGGCATGGCCGCCGCGCCCGCCATCGAACTGGTCCGGATGAGCCCCGAGGACAGCGTCGAACTGCTGCTGTGCCGGGTGCCGGGCCTGGCCGTGGAGGACGCCGAGCGGGTCGCAGCGCACCTGCAACGGCTGCCGCTGGCCCTGGACCTGGCCGCCGCGTGGCTCGCCGAGACCGCCTCCGCCGAGCGCGGCGCGGGCTCGTCGGACGCGGACGCGGCGGCGTGGGCGACCCGCACGTTCTTCGACCGGTTGGCCGGCTCCGAGCGCGACGGCGTCGGCCGGGTGGTCGACGTGGTCACCGGGTCGTTGCGGGAGAACGGGATCGGCCGGGTCGCGGTGCTGGTGGCGCGGCTGTGCTCGTTCCTGTCGCCGCAGGGCGTGGCGCTGGGCCTGGTGCGCTCGCCCGCGTTCCTGGAGCGCGTGATCGCCGCGGGCGGCGTGGACGCCGCGCCGATGGAGCTGGACGCCGGCGAGATCGACCGCGTGCTGTGGACCGGGGCGCGGCACGGGCTGTTCCGCGTGGACTGGGGCGACGAGTACACGTTGCGGCTGCACCGGGTGGTGCAGCGGGCGCTGCGCGAGGGCATGACCCCCGTGGAGCGGGAGGCGCGGCAGGCGGACGTGCTCTCGGCGCTGGCCGCGTTCGCGCCCACCGAGGTCGAGGACAAGTCGCCGACCCGCGCGCAGCGGTTCCAGGAGTTGCAGCAGCACGTGTTCCCGTCCGGCGCGCTGCACAGCAACGACCCGAAGGTGCGCCGCTGGCTGGTCAACCAGGCGCGGTTCCTGTTCACCGACGGCGGCGCGGGCGTGCGGCGGGCGGCGCTGGAACCCGGCCGCGCGCTGCTGGAGTCCTGGACCCGCCGGTTCGGCGCGGACGACCCGCTGCGCAACCGCCTGGCCACCCAGCTGGCCAACGTCCACCGCGTGCTCGGCGAACCCGTCGAGGCGCTGCGCCTGGACGACCTCGCCCTGGCCCAGCAGCGCCGCTCCCTGGACCTGCTGCACCCCCAGCCGCTGGCCACCGCCCGCGGCCGGGGCGGCGACCTGCGCGGCCTGGGCCTGTTCGCCGAGGCGCTGGCCGAGGACCAGGCCACCTGGGAGGGCTCGCGCGCGGTCCTGGGCGACGACCACCCCGACACCCGCCGCGCCGCGCACAACCTGGCGCTGTCGACGTACCTGTCCGGCGACGTGGTGGGCGCGCTGGCGCTGGAGGAGGACAACTTCCGCCGCCGGCGCCGGCTGTTCGGCGACCGGGACGAGTTCACCTGGAGCACGCTCGCCCAGATCGGGCTCTACCAGCGGGAGCTGGGCCGGTACCCGGAGGCGCTGGGGTCGTTGCAGCTGGCCTTGCAGAAGCTGCAGAGCCTGCGGCCGGAGCTGAACCCGGTGCAGGTGCGGGTGTCCTGGCAGTACGCGGTGGCGCAGCGGCTGGCCGGGCGCACCCGGCCGGCCAAGGAACGCACCGGCAAGGCGTTGCGGGACTTCCGCGAACTGGTCGGGCCGGACCACCCGTTCACCCTGGGCTGCCGGCTGAGCTACTCCCACGACCACCGGCGCGTCGGCGGCGACCCCGACCTGGCCGTGGAGCTGGCCCGCACCGCGCTGGACGGGTTCCAGGCGCTGCAGGGCGTCCGCGAGGAGCACCCGTTCCTCGCGCTGTGCCGGCTGGGCCTGGGTCTCGCGCTGCGCGCGGCGGGCGACCACGCCGGCGCGGTGGCCAACGTCGAGGCGGCGACGGCCGTGCTGCGCGCCCGGCTGGGCGACACCCACCCGTGGACGCTGGCCGCCGCGATCGACGAGGCCCGCGTCCGGTCCGCGGCCGGCGACACCGCCCGCGCCGCCGCGCTGATCGCCGCCGCGCACGCCGACTGCCTGGAGTTCCTCGGCCCCGACCACCCCCACACCGCCGCCGCCGCGCACAACCTGCGCGCCGCCGACGAGGACTGGCTGGAGTGCGATGTCGACATCCCGCACACCTGAGCGCCCCGGAGGAAGCGTGGAGCTCTACGAGGAGGAGGCCGAGCACCTGGGCCCCGAGTTCGACACCACCCGGCACGCCTGCCGCGCGGCGATCCTGAAGAGCCCGGCGCTGCACTACCTGGCGCACTACAGCAGCGGCGTGTTCGACTTCGGCGTGGACGCCCTGGGCGACCCGCCACCCGCGCCCGACGCCCTGCCCGGCGGCAGCAGGCGGGAGGAGCTCAAGCGCCTGGGCCGGCACCTGACCTTCCAGATGACCTCGCTGGACCGCGCGCTGCAGGAGGTCCGCACGGGCCGGCTCATCCGCCTGGTCCTGCACACCGAGGAAGGCGCGCTGTTCTGCGACTCGGTGGTGCCCACCGAGCACGTCGTCGGCCTGGTCCTGGACCACGCCGGCGCCGGTCCGCTGTTCGGCCACCCCGCCGTGGACGAGGCCGACCGGGCGGTCGCCGAACTGGCCACCGCGCTGCGCGGCGAACTGAGCCTCGGCTCGCTCAACCCCGGCGGCTGGGAGACGGCGAACGACCCGGTGCCCCTGCCCGGCGCCGGCCCGCACGACCCGTTCGTGTCCGTCGGCGACGACTCCCTGCCCGACTGCCTGGCGGCGTCCCGCGCCGAGGACCTGCACGTCGTGGCGCACGTGGCCGGGGGAGAGGTGCGCACGATGGTCGACCACCTGGGCGACCCGTCCCTGGCCCCGTTCTTCAAGCAGATCACCGTGGACGCCCGGCGGCGGTTCTACCAGGGCTTCCTGCGGGAACTGGGGGGCCTGGTCACCAAGCTCAACCGGGCGCTGCGCCCGGTGGTGGGCGGCCTGCTCGTGCGGGCGGTGCTGGACGTCGAGATGGGCGCGGTCTACTACTACCGGCTGGGCCCCGGCGAGTACCTGGCGGGCGTGACCATCGACCAGGCGCGCGTCAGCAACGCCGACGACCGGCTGTCTTCATTGGCGGCCGGCCTCACTCCATTCGGGCCTTGAACGGCGTGTTTTCTCCGCCTACCGTGAATTCGTGACTCCCGCGCTACGCTCGGCAGCACTCTTGGCCGCCCTCGGCGCGGGGTGGATCGCCGCCTGGCGGCTCGGACTCCGTGAAGTCGACGAATCCTCGGCGTATTCGTTCTTCATCACCGCGTTGTTGGGGTTCGGGCTGTACGCGAGCACCAGCGGGATCGTGATCGAGGAATTCCGCCGCGAGTTGCGCACCGTGGTGGTAGCGGTCACTCTGGGTGTTCTCGCGAAAGTGGTGCTGATCTTCGGCGTGATGTTCCTGGTGTACCGGCAGCCGGAGCACTTGGTGTTCGCGGTGGCCGTGGCGCAGATCGACCCGCTGTCCGTGGCCGCCGTGCGCGCGAAGTCCAAGATGTCCGATTCGGCGAAGGCGTTGCTGGCCGCGTGGGCGTCCTTCGACGACCCGATCACCGTGCTGCTGACCGTGTACATCACGTCCTTCGCGTTGCAGGGCGGGTCGGTCGGCGGCTTCGGCGCCTTCACGGTCAACTTCGGGCTGAACCTGGCGCTGGCCGGCGGGGCGTTCCTGCTGTGGCTCCTGGTGCGCAGGCGGAGGCTCGCCGTGACCGGCCGGGGCGCCAGGTTGGTCGTGCACGCGGTGTCGGCGGTCGTCGTGGTCGTGATCGGGTACGTGGCGGTGAGCTTCTCGCTGCTCCTGGCGTTGGCGCTGATCGGCCTGTTCTTCCGGCCCGACCTCGGGAAGTGGGTGGACGGCCTGGCCGAGGTGGGCATGTTCGCGGCGACGTGCGCGGTCGGGCTGGTGCTGGCGTTCGAGTTCTCGTGGGCGCTGGCCGGCGTCGGCGCGGTGCTCGGGGCGGCGGCGTTCTGCGCGCAGGCGGTGGTGGCCTGGGTGCTCACCCTGCCCCAGCGCTGGCGCGGCGACCGGGTGCGGCTGTCGTTGGGGCAGCAGAACGGGTTGACGGCGATCATCCTCGCGCTGCTGTTGGAACCGACATTCCCGGGCGCGATCGCGGTGGTGGCTCCGGCCGTCGTCATGGTGAACCTGCTGCACGCCCTGACCAACGGCATTTACGACCATTTCCAGCGACCGGTGCCCCGGCCCGCCGTCGTGCGCGGGAACGTGAATGTCGTCAGTGCTCGTGTAGGCCCTTGACGACCGCGCGCTGGACTCGAGGGCTCAAGTTTCGCAATGCGTCGTGCACCCGGTTTCGCCGGGTCGTCTGATTCGCGTCCACGACCAGGCCGCCGGCCCTCGCCGACCACGGCGGCAAGGTGAACAGCGGGTCGAGTTCGAACAGCGGCAGGAATTCCACGATGTCGTCGTAGATTCCGCACAACTGTTCCAAACGGTCTTCCGCGTCCGGGCTGTCGGCTTGCGTCCGGTACCACTCCGACAGGGCCGCGCGGAACGCCAGGACGGCCTTCTGGATGAGGATGGCCTTGGCCGCCGCGTCGGTGAACTCCGGTGTCCGCAGGCGCCGGTGCACGGCCTCCTGGGTCCTCGGTGGGGCGAAGTCGAAAGCCTCGCCGAGCATCAGGTCCACCTGCACGATGCCTTCCACGGCGTCGACGGCGTCGCGGAAGAGGCGTTCCACTTCGCCGGGCAGCCTGCTTTCCGGTGACGTGCGTCCGGGTGCGGCGCTCACGAGCAGGTTGAGTTGTCGCCCGATCGCGCTGAACTGGCGGTCGGAAGACGTTCGGACGCCGTCCACGTGTTCCGCCAGCTGCTCGATGAAACCGTAGATGCCCGCCTGCTGCCGGGAGAGCTGGTCCATCCGCTGCCGCAGCGCGGAAACCGGGTCCTGTTCCGCCCGGAAGCCGGTCGCGCCGACGAGTGCCTTGAAGTCCTCGGCGAAGGAGCGTTCCGAGAACACCAGGGGATCGCGGCCCAGTGGTTCGCGCAGCTGGATGGCCACGCCGTCGGTCAGCACGCCGTTGACCAGCACCACCACCTGGGCGTCCGGCTCGGCCTCGCGCACCGCCGACAGCCTGCGCATCACGCGGGTGACGTCGTCGTTGTCCAGCAGCGAACCCTCCAGCAGGACCGCGCAGCCGCCGTCGTGGTCGGGGAAGGTCACCCAGAACTCGGCCTTGGAGTCCTCGCCGGTGCCCAGCAGGTGGTTGTGCCAGTACTCCCATCCGTTGGCGTCCAGCAGCCGCCGCACGGCGCCGTCCAGGTCGTCGGCGCTCAGGGAGCCGAACAGTTCCCGCGCGGCCTGGCGGACCATGTCGTCGGTGGCGGTCGTGTCCGGGTCGCCGGTCTCCCTGGCGCGGTCGTCGACCAGGCGGAACACGCGGTGGCACAGGCGGACCACGTTGCGGGTGTTGCCGCCGGCCACGTCCCGCAGGTACCGGACCGTCTCCGGGGTGAACGGCGCGAGGCCCCGGCCGCCCTGCGCCCGCACGATGAACTCGCGGACCTGCGCGTGGCTCAGACCGGACATCGTGACGGTGTAGGGGATGCGCTGCCGCACGGCGGGCGGCAGGACGGCCCGGAACTCCGGCAGACCGCACAGCACCAGGCACGCGCCGGCCTTCGCGAACACCTGCAACAACGTCTGGAACGCGGCCATCGTCTGCGCCTGCGGCTGCTTGTCCGCCGAGAAGATCTTGTCCAGCTCGTCCAGCGCCAGCACGAACCGCCGTCGTCGCCCGCCGAACAGCAGGGCGAACACGCCCATCGCCTCCAGCGCCGCGACCTCGGTGTCGATGGGCGTGGTGATGCCGCGCTCCACCAGCACCTGGTCCGGTGCGCCGCCCAGCAGCCACGACCACACCGCGTGCTCGAAACCGGGGCGCAGCAACAAGGTCAGCGCGGTGCCGAAGTCCTTGTTGTTGGTCACCTGGCGCAGCGTGTCCTGCACCTTGCGCAGCAACGCGCTCTCCATCAGGCCCAGCCGTTCCACGACCTCCTGCGGCTCCAGCTGCCTGCTGCCCAGCCAGTCCAGGGTGTCGGCGGTCAACCCGGTGCTCTGCAACGAGTCCGCGACGATGTCGGCGTAGTAGTCGCTGACCTGCGCCCGCACGCCCTCGCGCCCCAGCCGCTGCATGAACCGGCGGTACAGCTCGATGAAGCTGTCCGCGGTCGCCTCCAGGTACAGGGCGCGGGTCGGGTCGTCCAGCACGCGGCGGGCGTGCTGGACCAGGCGCACGGCCAGGTGGGTCTTGCCGGTGCCGTAGTCGCCGAGGACCGCGAACACCGTGCCGGTGTCCGCCGGGCCTTCGAGGTAGGAGTCGAGGTGGGCGACGGCCTGCCGGGTCGCGTCGGTGGCGATGGTGACGTCCGCCGGGTCCAGGTCCTCCTGGAAGTCGTCGGGGATCCGGGCGACCGCCATCGGCGAGAAGGGGTTCTTCCGCGCGGGCGGGAGGTCGTCGCTGCCGCTCATGGCTGCATCCCCAGTCCGTTCAGGTACGCCCTGATGTCGTCCACCGTCACCAAGTCGGTATCGGTGTAGCTTAGTCCGGAAGTGAGCTTCCGCTCGTACGTTCCGTGGAGTATCCGTTGGAGCATGGCGACGGATTGACAGATTTTGCTCAGCAATTCGACCGCCTGATCACTCAGTTGGGGATAGGTTCCCGCGTCGGTGTGACGCAGGAGTCGGTCCTTGGCGAAGCGGAACTGGTCGCCGGCGTCGAGCTTGCCCACCTGGAGGGTGACCGGCGGGACCCACGCCTCCAGTCGCCGCCCGATCTCCGCGAGGTCGTCGGCGCGGAAGAAGGCGGACTCGGCGAAGAACAGCACGCGCGGGCTGCGCAGCTGCCGGGCGTACCGGACCATCTCGTCCAGCAGTTCGTTGGGTGAGGGCAGCAGGACCAGCAGGACGACGTCGTCGAGCAGCAGGTGGGCCAGGCGCGGGAAGATCCGCTGCGGGTTGCTCCGGTCGCTCCGGGTCGCCTCGACCTCGTCGGGCCGCAGCACCCGCGCGTCCACCAGCCGGTCGAAGAGCTGGTCGCACACCTGCTCCAGGCGTTGCTGGATGGACAGCTCCTCGTCCTCGGGCAGGCACCCGGTGAGGTCCACGACGAGGCCGGTCCTGCCGCGCTCGGCCAGTGCCAGCACGGTCCAGTCGGCGCACCGGTTCACCAGCGCGGTCTTGCCGCACCCGGATTCGCCGGTGACCAGCACCAGCCGGCCGTCCTCCAGCACCCCCGACAGGTCGCCGACCTCCTGCTGGTACTTCTGGAACGCGGCCTCGCTACCGTCGACGTCGACGTAGTAGTCGCGGTGGGCGGTGCGTTCCCACGGGCGCAGCGGGCGCATCGGCGTGCGTTCCCAGCCCGGTAAGGGGAAGGGGTTCATCGGCCGGGTCACCGCGGGCCACCCTCGGCGCGCAACAGGACGGCGGCGTCCACCACCCGCCCGCGACCCATGCCCACCCCCCGCGCCTTGCGACCGCTCCAGCCTACCGACGGAGAGTGGCACACCGGGTCGGCTTGCGGAGGCGCGCTACCCGAATGGCCGACAAGGGTTGCTACTTCTCCGACTCCACGGAGTCGCCGGTCACCACGGAGCGGGTGCGTAGTCCTTCAGGAAGCAGCCGTACAGGTCTTCGCCCTGCTCGCCGCGCACGATCGGGTCGTACACCCGGGCCGCGCCGTCGACCAGGTCCAGCGGCGCGTGGAAGCCCTCCGCCGCGAGGCGCAGCTTGGTCGGGTGCGGGCGTTCGTCGGTGATCCAGCCCGTGTCCACCGCGGTCATCAGGATGCCGTCGGTCTCCAGCATCTCCTGCGCGCTGGTGCGGGTCAGCATGTTCAGCGCGGCCTTGGCCATGTTGGTGTGGGGGTGGCCCGGACCCTTGTAGGCGCGGGAGAACTGGCCCTCCATCGCCGACACGTTCACCACGTACTTGCGGCGGGCGGGCGAAGCGGCCATCGCCGCCCGCAAGCGCGAGATGAGGATGAACGGCGCGGTGCTGTTGCACAGCTGGACTTCCAGCAGTTCCACCGGGTCCACCTCCTCCACCCGCTGCACCCAGCTGTTGGAGTGGTGGACGTCGGGCACCAACCCACCGGCGTCGATCTGGGTCGACCCGGCGGTGAGGGCGAGCGCGGTCACCTCGGGCATGGACTCGCTCAGCGATCCGGTCAACGCCACCGGGTGCGCGGAGGACGTGTGGCCGAAGGAGATCAGCTCCGGCAGCGGACCCGACGGCAGCGGCGCGGACTCGGCGGCCACCAGCGGGGCGTAGGCGTCCCGGGACCGGCGCACGGTCTGCGCGGCGTTGTTGATCAGGATGTCCAGCGGGCCGTCGGCGGCCACGGTGTCGGCCAGGCGCACGACCTGGCTCGGGTCGCGCAGGTCGATGCCGACCACGCGCAGCCGGTGCAGCCAGTCGGCGCTGTCCTCCATCGACGCGAACCGGCGCACGGCGTCGTGCGGGAACCGGGTCGTGATGGTGGTGTGCGCTCCGTCGCGCAACAGCCGCAGCGCGATGTACATGCCGATCTTCGCCCGGCCGCCGGTGAGCAGCGCCCGCTTGCCGGTCAGGTCGGCGCGGGCGTCGCGGCGGGAGCGGTTGAGCGCCGCGCACGGCGGGCACAGCTGGTGGTAGAACGCGTCCACCTCGGTGTAGCGCTGCTTGCACGTGTAGCAGGAGCGGGCGCGCAGCAGGGTGCCCGCCTTCTGCCCGGGGTCGGGTTCGGCGAGCAGGATGCCGCGGGTCTCGTCGTCGATGCGGGTCGGCGAGCCGGTGGCGGTGGCCTCGATCACGGCCCGGTCGGCGAGCGTGACGGCGGCGCGCTTGGCGGCCTTGCGGCGCTTGCGGAGGCTCTTCCAGATCCCCGCGGTCGCCCGCCTGATGACCACCGCGTCCGGGTGCTCGGTGTCCAGTTCATCCACCTGGGCGAGGACCCGCAGGGCGATTTCCATCTCGGCGGGGTCGATCTGCACGGCCGAATCCTACCCGTGAAAAAGATTCGTTCCCCTGATGGGTGAAATCCACGTGAGCCGGCGCTAGGGTGCCCGGCATGTCCACAGCGGGTCCGCGGGTGCGCCGACTGGCCCACCCCGACGCCGACGTCCGGGCGCGGGCACTCGGTCTGCCGCGCGGCCGACCGGTCGTGCTGCTGCTCGGCTCGTCCGGCGACCTCGACACCGACCTCGCCGCGTCCCTGCTGCCCGTGCTGCGCTCGCTGCTGGTCGCGGCCGTGCAGCGGGACGCGGCCGTGATCACCGCGGGCGCCGACACCGGGGTCGCGCACCTCACCGGGCTGGCCGCCGAGGCCCTGGAGGGCCGGTGGCCCCGGTTGGTGGGCGTGGCGCCGTCCGGGCGGGTCGCGGCGGAGGACGCCGAGCCCGGACCGGGTGAGCAGCGTCTCAACGCGAACCACGACACGGTCGTGCTGGTGCCCGGCTCGCAGTGGGGCGAGGAGGTGCCCGCGCTGGTCCGGGTGGTGGACGCGGTCGCGGGCCGCCGCCCCGCCCTGGCCGTGCTGGTCGGCGGCGACGCCACCGCCCGCGCGACGCTGGTCGAGCACCTGGGCCGGGACCGGCCGCTGCTGGTGCTGGCCGGGACCGGCGGGCTGGCCGACGACATCGCGCGCGGCGCGCTGGGAGACGACGACCTCGCCGTGCTCACCCGCAGCGGGCAGGTGGCGGTCGTGCACCTGGACGAGGGGCCGGACCGGATCGTCGCCGTGCTGCACCGGGTGCTGGGGTCGCGGGAGTTCGCCGCGCCCGTGCAGCCGGTGCGGGTGTTCCCGCAGCTGCGGTTCCGCGCGCCCGTGCAGCGGCCCGTGGTCGATCCCGGGTACGTGCTGGACTACCCGCTGCTGGCGGACGCGATCCACGACGCCAACCAGGTCGTCGCGCCCGTGCTGCACGAGCAGGAGGTCGCGGCGCTGCGGGAACGCGAGCGGGCGCGGCTGCTGGTCGTGCTGGCGGTGCTGGCCGGGTTCGCGACCGTGGCGTTCGGGGCGTTGCAGGTCTGGCTGCGGGACGTGCCGTGGCCGGGCGTGCTGGTCGCCGTGGCGGGCGCGGGTGCCGCCGTGCTGACCGTGCTGGCCCGGGGCGGCGAGAACCCGGACGCGCGCACCCGCGCCGACCAGCTGCGGGCGCTGTACTTCGACCACCTGGCCGCGCCACCGGCCGCCACCGACGCGGAACGCGAGGAGCGCTCCCGCGAGCTGGCGACCGAGGTGGCCCGCCACCGCCACGAACCGGTGAGCAACGCATGACGACGCCCAGCACCGAGGACGACCCCAAGCCCGAGCCCGCCGCCGTGATGGTGGAAGGCGCCCGGCCCGACGCGCCCTCGGACGTCGCCGAGCAGGTGACCGCACCGACGCCCGCGCCCCGGGAGCCCCTCGCCATCACCCCCGCGGTCCTCGCCGACCACCGCGAGCAGTTCCTGCGCGCCTACCTGCGCCACCGCGTCGGGGACCGCCTGGCCGCCTTCGAGCACGCCCGCACCCGCTACGCCCGGGCCCTGCGCTGGACCACCGCCGGCACCGTCCTGCTCTACACGGGCGCGGCGGCGTTGGGCGCGGTCGCCGTCGCGGACCCCGGGCGGCGGGCGGTGTGGGGCTTCCTGGCCACCGTCGCCGCCGCGCTCGCCATCGCCGTCACCGTCTACGAGTCGGCGTTCTCCTTCCGCGCCCAGGCCCGCCGCTCGGCCGACGCGGTCGCGCTGCTGCACCTGCTCCAGGCCCACGGCGCACCCGAGGGCCAGGACGGCGTGGACGCCTTCCGCACCGAGGTGGAGAGCGTCCTCCGGCACGCCGACTAAGTCCACAAAGGACTATCCGACCGCTCCGGACATCCGGTCCGCCAGGTAGTCCTCGACGTCCTTCTCACCCCGTGCGGTGTAGAGGAACCGCGCCCACGCCTGCTGCTCGTGCACCACGGGCCCCATCTCCCACACGCACATCACAGGGTTGTGCCCACCCCCGCCCACCTGGCGGAACTCGTCACCCGGCCCGCGCACGTACAGCGTCTGCCACAACTCGTTCTCGTTGCGCCAAGTCCACACGGCGAGGAAGTGGTACCCGCCGCTGAGGTGCAGCACCACCCACCCGAGCGCCGCCGGGACCGCTCCCGACTCGACCGCCTCCAGCACGGTCCGGCGCGCCGAAGAACGGTCCTCGTCGGTGATCACCTCGTCGTCGCGCACGACGTCGTACCACTTGAGCCGGCTGCCGGTCACGACCACCCATAGGCCTTTCCAATGGGCGGTTCGGCGCAGAGCCTGTTGCCGGGCCACCGTGTTCATCGTGCGCGAACTCGGGCTGCGCAACGGTGACCCGGAGGTCGTGCGGCGGTTGCGGGACAGCCCTCAGCTGGCCGCCGCCGTGAACTCCGCGGCGGCGGCCAGCTTCGGTGCCCGGGACTGGCCCCGGACGCAGTCCTGGTAAGCCCGCAGCAGCCGGGTGTGCAGCTCCTCGACGTACTCGGCCGCCGCCCCGTCCCGCCGCCACACCAGCATCACCCGGCGGTGCACGGGGCTGCCGACCACGGGTTTCAACACGACGCCGGGCAGTTCCCGCCCGGTGGGGAAGAAGCAGGCGACGGTGTGGCCCGAGCGCACCAGTTCCGCCGCCGTCACCGGGTCGACGCCGAAGTGCACGCACCGCGGGGTGAACCCGGCGGCCTCGCACGCCAGGTGCAGGTTCACCCGTCCGCCGCCGTAGTTCTCGTCCGGGACCGCCCAGTCCTCATCGGCCAGTTCGGACAGCCGAATCTCGCTGCGCCCGGACAACCGGTGCCCCGCCGCGATTCCCACCAGCATGGGTTCGGTCACCAGTGAACGGGACGCGACCTCTTCGGGTATCCGCAGTGGACTCTGCGGGAACTCCACGACCAGGCCGACGTCCAGCTTGCCCGACCGCACCAGGTCCAGCACCGCGTCGCAGCTGCGCTCGACGTGGGTGGTGCGCGGCTGGTTGGGCAGCATGTCCCGCACGACGTCCACCAGCAACGGTGTCGGCGCGCCCGCCACACCACCCAGCCGGACGCCGGCGCCGCCGTTCTGCGCGGCCAGCCTGCGGGCGGTCACCATCAGGTCGTCGAACCGTTCCACCAGGTCACGGGACCTGAGCACGACGTGGCGGCCGAGTTCGGTCAGTTCCACGCCGTCGCTGCGCCGCAGGAAGAGCGGACCCCCGAAGCCGCGTTCGATGCGGCGCAGCTGCGCGGTCAGGCCGGCTTGCGCGATCTTCAGCGAGGAGGCGGCCCGGCTGATGCTGCCCGCCTCCGCCACGGTCAGCACAACGTGGAGGTGTCTGAGCTCCATGTGCACTGACGCAGCCTAGGGCAACCGGATCACGCCGAGCACCGACCGTGCGAGTGTGAACGGCCGTCGACGGGTCGTGGGACCGACGCAACCCGCTGCTCCAACAGGTGCATAACTGGCGAGTTATCGCCAGCTGCCAACTCCCCGCGGGACTCGGGTCTGGACCACCCTCGGCGTGGCTATCGCCGATCCTGGGGAGGTGTGAGCGACATGAGGAAAGCGTTGCGGCTGCGACGCCTTTCCCGTCCGCGCGACGACCGGTACCTCTTCGTCCCGCTCGACCACAGCGTGTCGGACGGCCCGGTGGTGCCGCGCGACCGGTGGCCCGACCTGATCTCCGCGGTCGTCGTCGGCGGCGCCGACGCCATCATCGTCCACAAAGGACGGATCCGCACGATCGACCCGCGGCTGCTCGGCGGGTGCGCGTTGATCGTCCACCTCAGCGCCGGCACCGCGCACATGGCCGACACCAACGCGAAGGTGCTCGTCGGCGAGGTCGAGGAAGCGCTGCGGCTGGGGGCCGACGCGGTCAGCGTGCACGTGAACATCGGCTCGGACACCGAGGAGCGGCAGCTGGCCGACTTCGGGGTGGTCGCCAACGCCTGCGACGCCTGGAACGTGCCGCTGGTGGCCATGGTGTACCCGCGCGGGCCGCGCATCGCCGACACCACCGACCCCGCCCTGCTCGCCCACGTGGTCAACATCGCCGTCGACCTGGGCGCGGACATCGTCAAGACCAACCTCGCGCTGCCGGTGGAGCGCATGGCCGAGGTGGTCGAGAGCTGCCCGATCCCGGTGCTGGTGGCGGGCGGGCCCGCGACTCCTGGCACCGCGGGCGGGCCCGCGACCGGCGGCAGCCTCGTGGACTACGCGCGCGCGTCGATGGCGATGGGCTGCGCGGGCCTGGCGGTGGGGCGGCGGGTGTTCACCTCGCCCCAGCCGATGTCCCTGGTGGCCGAGCTGGCCTCCGTGATCCACGCCGAAGACCCCGCCGAACTGGTGCCGGCCATGTCCGGCGCCCTGTCCTGACCGCGCATCACCCCCTGGAGTCTGGCGTGAAGTTCGCCTGGATCGACCTCCGCACCGTCCCCGAGGCCCACCGCGAGTCCGTGGTCGACGCCGCCCTGCACGCCCGCCTGGCCGGGGTCGTGTCCGACGACCCGGCCGTGCTGGACGCGCTGCCGCCCACGGTCACCCGGGTGCTGGTCGCGCCCGAGCCGGTGGACAGCCCGCACCTGGTCGCCGTCGTCGTCGACGACCAGGACCGGCTGGACCGGCTCACCGCGACCGCGGCGTTCGTGGAGGTCCGCGACGACCGGACGCTCAAGCTCGCGTGCAGCGCGGCCGTGAAGCTTCCGCACACGCTGGTCGCGTTCACCGACCCCACGAAGATCCCGCTGGAGATCGTGATCGCCGCCGCCGACGGCGCGCCCGGCAAGCTGATCACGCAGGTCGCCGACCTGGAGGAGGCCGCGATCGTCCTGGACGTGCTGGAGCACGGCTCGGACGGCGTCCTGCTCGCCCCGCGCGACGCGGCCGACGTGTTCGCCCTGGCCCGGCTGCTGGAGGCCAAGACCCCGCCGCTGACCCTGACCACCCTCACCGTCGACGGCATCGCCCACAACGGCCTGGGCGACCGGGTGTGCGTGGACACCTGCTCGCACTTCCGCGAGGACGAGGGCATCCTGGTCGGTTCGTTCTCGTCGGGGTTCATCCTGTGCTGCAGCGAGACCCACCCGCTGCCGTACATGCCGACCCGGCCGTTCCGGGTCAACGCGGGCGCCCTGCACTCCTACGTGCTCGGCCCGGACAACCGCACCAACTACCTGTCCGAGCTGCGCTCCGGCAGCACCGTGCTGGCCGTGGACTCCGAGGGCC
Organism: Saccharothrix variisporea; assembly: GCF_003634995.1. Classification (GTDB taxonomy): domain Bacteria; phylum Actinomycetota; class Actinomycetes; order Mycobacteriales; family Pseudonocardiaceae; genus Actinosynnema; species Actinosynnema variisporeum. Next base: position 7,646,817 of record NZ_RBXR01000001.1, read on the forward strand.
GCACCCGCAAGGTCACCGTCGGGCGGGCGAAGCTCGAGTCCCGTCCCATCCTGACCATCACCGCGCACTCGCCCGAGGGCGTGGAGGTCAGCCTCACCGTGCAGGACGACTGGCACGTCCGGGTGCTCGGCCCCGGCGGGAAGGTCCGCAACGTCACCGAGCTGCAAGCCGGTGACGAGCTGCTCGGCTACATCGCGACCGAGCAGCGGCACGTGGGCATCCCCATCGGCGAGTTCTGCAAGGAGTCCTGACCCGCATGCGCGAGTTCGTCACCGACCTGCTGCGCCGCCACGGCGACGACGTGCCGGTGTTCACCCACGACCACACCGTGACGCACGGGCGGCTGCGGGAGTCCGTGGCCGCCGAGGCGGGGCTGTTCGCCGCGTCCGGGGTGGGGGAGGGCAGCACGGTCGCCGTCCAGGTCCCGCCCAGCTTCACCCAGCTGGAGGTGGTGCTGGCGCTGTGGAGCCTGGGCGCGCGGGTGATCTCCATCGACCACCGCCTCACGCCTCTCGAGGTGGACGTCCTGCGCGACCTGGCCCGACCGCAGTACGTCGTGCGGGCCGCCGGGCGCGGCGACGGCGCGTTCCGCGAGCGCTGCGAGCTGGTCACCGAACGCCGGAGCGACGGCGTGCCCGCGCTGACCCGGCACCGCCTGGTGCAGTTCAGCTCCGGCTCGACCGGCACGCCCAAGGTCGTCGGCCGCAGCACCGAGTCGATCATCCGCGAGGTCATGCGGTTCGGCGCGGCGGAGGGCATGACGCAGCGCGGCGAGAAGCTGTTGCTGCTCAACGCCACCGCGCACAGCTTCGGCCTGATGGGCGGCCTGCTGCACTCGCTGGCGGCGGGCGTGGAACTGGTGTTCGCGGCCCGGCCCACCGCCGACGACATCCTGCGCGCGGCGGCCGTCCACGAGGTGGACTTCGTCACGGGCTTGCCGTTCCACTTCGCCCTGCTGGCCCAGGCCGCCGACCGCAGCGCTTTCCGGACCGTGCGGGCGGCGTTCGCGGGTGGCGAGATGATGCCGCCGGAGGTCGCGGAGGCCTTCGGCCGGGCCTACGGGTTCCCGGTGGGGGAGTGCTTCGGCACCACCGAGACCGGCGCTTTGACCCTGGACGTCACCGGCGCGTCCCGCCCCGCCGTCGGGCGGCCTCTCACCGACACCACCATCCGGGTCCACGACGGCCTGGTGGAGGTCGCGCTGGACGAGTCGCCCTACCTGCGCGACGACGGCTCGGACCGGTACGCGGACGGGTGGTTCCGCACGGGCGACCGCGGCGAGTTCGACGCCCGAGGCGCACTGCGGCTGCTGGGCCGGGCGGACTCGCTGGCCGTGGTGCGGGGCTCGAAGGTCGACCTGACCGAGGTCGAGGCCACTCTCCGTGCCCACCCGGGCGTGACGGAGGCGATCGCCGTGCACGACGGGGTGATCGAAGCGTACGTCGGCACGGAGAGCGACGACCTGTCCTCGCTCGACCTGGCGGGGTGGTGCCGGGACCGCCTGGCGGAGTTCAAGCTCCCGGCCCGCGTCCACGTCCTCCGCGCCCTACCCAGGACGGCCGCCGGCAAGCTGGTCCGCAACCCGAAGGCCCTTGCCGCCGCGCGGTGAGGCAGGTGCCTGTGGCAGGGTGATCCGCGTGGAACGAGTAGTGCTGCTGGACGAGTCCGGTACGAGCATCGGCGTCGCCGACAAGGCCGAGGTCCACCACGCGGACACCCCGCTGCACCTGGCGTTCTCCAGCTACCTGTTCGACGGTGACGGCCGCCTGCTGCTGACCCGCCGGGCACTGCACAAGAAGACGTGGCCCGGGGTGTGGACCAACTCGTGCTGCGGCCACCCCGCACCCGGCGAGGACGCCGCTACCGCTGTCACCCGCCGGCTGTCCGAGGAGTTGGGCGTCTCGGGCGTCGCCCTGGACTTGGTGCTGCCGCGTTTCCGGTACCGGGCCGTGATGGAGAACGGCGTGGTGGAGAACGAGATCTGCCCGGTGTTCCGCGGGCGGCTCGACCGCGATCCGGTGGTGAACGAGGACGAGGTGGACTCGTTCGAGTGGGTGCCGTGGGGCGACTTCGCGCACGCGGTGCTGGCAGGCGTGCGCCCGATCTCGCCGTGGTGCTTGTTGCAGGTCGAGGAACTGGTCAAACTGGGCGACAACCCGTGGACCTGGCCCACCGCCCCGCTGTCCGACCTCCCACCCGCCGCCCGCCCGTAACCTAGGGCGATGTCCCGCAAGCCCGCCCTCACCTTCGCCGGGGCGCTCCGCATCCTCGGCAAGCACGAGTCCGAGACGGTCGGCAAGCTCGACAAGGTGCTTGGCGGCACCATCCTCGCCGCAGGCGCCGCGGCGGCGATCGGCAGTTCAGCGTTCGTGCCTGCGGCGCTGCTGGCCGCGGTGTGGGGCTGGGTCGACCAGAAGAACGAGGCCACCGGCCTGCTGCGGGGCTTGGTCGGGAAGCTGTCGGACCGATTAGCCGGCACCAGGGGCGTGGCCCGCCGCGACCTGATCATCGCCGCGCACAGCACCATCGTGGGGGCCGCGTTCTTCGAAGTGCTGGAGGAACGCTTCGGCCGTAGAGGGATGCGAAAGCTGGCCCTCACCGCCGAGGAACAGCGGTTGCTGACCGTGGGCACGCGAAAAGACGCCACTCGGGACTATTACGACAGCCTCTACTGGTCGACGATCCCGGCCCCGTCGCCATCGCGCGGGTACGCGGAGAACCTGTCCCACATCGCTCAGTGGGTCGAGCGGACGATAGAGGAGACGCGCGGCTTCCTCAGAGGTCTCGCCCCCGGCACGCCCGTCGGAATGGTGTTCGGTGCGGACTTCCTCGACCAGGTCGTGAGCCGGTACGAGTCGCACTACCTGGCGCTGGCGGAGAAGGCCCCCGAGTTCGCGTTCTGGGCGGCGCTCGGCGAACACGCCGCCACCAGGCACCGCTTCGAAGAGCTCAACGCCGAAGTGCGAGCCGCTCTGGAGACGCAGGGACGAGCTCTGGACCGCGTTCAGACCCTGCTCGGCCTCGTCTCCGACCGCGGCGCCGACATCGGCCGACAGCGCGAAGGCCTGCGCAGCGCGAACGCGGGCGTGCTCGGCCAGCCCATCGTGCCGAGCGACACCGAGCGCTACGACACGGACGTCAGGTTCCCGACCATCGAACGGGCTTTCGTCACCCCGCACTACCGAATGGCGTTCCACGACAAGAACAGTCGTCCCGCGGACGAGGGCTGGTGGTCGGACCGGCCGGTCGAGCGGGACTTGGAGCTGATGCTCGCCGCGCACTTCACCTCGGCCGACTCGACGTCCGTGCCGATGCTGCTGCTGGGTCACCCCGGCGCGGGCAAGTCGATTCTCACGAAGGTCTTGGCGGCCCGACTGCCACCTGAGGAGTACACCGTCGTCCGCGTGCCGCTGCGCAGCGTGTCGGCCGGCGCGCCGATCGCCGACCAGCTCCAGCAGGCCTTGGACCTCGCCAGCAACAACCGGTTGCAGTGGCAGGCGCTGTCCGACCAGGCCGACACCATCCTGGTGGTCCTGCTCGACGGCCTGGACGAGTTGTTGCAAGCCTCCGGCTTCGACCGCAGCGGCTACCTGCGGGAGGTCATGGAGTTCCAGCGGATCGAGGGCGAGCAGAACCGGCCGGTGGCGGTCGTCGTGACGTCCCGGACCGTGGTGGCCGACCGGGTGGACGTACCGGACGGCGCGACCATGATCAAACTGGACGAGTTCGACGACGTCCAGGTCACGGTTTGGCTGGCCGAATGGCGCACCACGAACCTACCGGCGATCCGGTCGGGGGCTGTCCGCGAACTGACCCCCGCCGAGGCACTCCACCAGGCCGACCTGGCCAAACAACCCCTGCTGCTGCTCATGCTGGCGCTCTACGCCGCCGACTCCGACTCGCCGCCGCTCGACGCCGGCCTGTCGAAGTCAGCCCTCTACCAGCGCATCTTCGACAGCTTCGCCCGGCGCGAGGTGCGCAAGCGGGGCCGGCTGCGCCCAGAGGACCTGAACCGCCGCGTGTCCGACCAGGTGTTCCGCCTCGCGGTCGCGGCCCTGGCCATGTTCAACCGCGGTGCGCAAAGCGTGCGGGAAACCGACCTGCGCTCCGACCTCGCGGCCCTCACCGGACAGGACAACCTCCCCGACGACGAGGGTGCCCGGCTGCTCGGCGAGTTCTTCTTCGTCCACGCACCGGAAGCGACCCTTCGGACGACGGAACGCGCCTACGAGTTCCTGCACGCCACCTTCGGCGAATACCTGGTCGCCCAGCACGTCATGAACGAGTTGGCCGCCCTGGCCAACGCCGCCTACGGTGGCCGCTACCGCGACCGCGCCCCCAACGACGAGGTGCTGTTCGCCCTCCTCTCGCACCACGCCTGGGCCGCACGACCGACGATCGGTGACTTCGCCAAGGAAATCTTCGCCGCGATGCCACCGGACGAGCAGGACCACATCCGCCGCGCACTGGTGGACCTGCTCGGCTCGTTCCGGCAGCGCAGGCGCTCAACGGAGTACGACACCTACCGCCCGACACCGCTCGACTTCGTCCGGCAGCTCGCGGCCTACTCGGCCAACCTGACCACGCTGTCGATCCGGTTCAGCGACCCCGAAACCGGGTTCCCGCTGGTAGGCGCGTTCGGCGACGACGAAGCCGAAGCCCTGACGAACTGGCGGTCCACGCTGTCGCTGTGGCAGTCCGGCCTGGACCACGACAGCTGGCTGGCGCTGTTGTCCTCGTTGAACCTCCAGGGCGGCACCACCCTGGTCGACCGCACACCGGAGTTCTTCTCCTTCGAAATCCGCGGCGCGGAGGAGTACTGGACCGCACGAGTTCGGGGAGACGACGTGCACGCTTCTCGCGTCCGCCGAGGGATGGCCCTGGTCGATCGATCGGAGTTCTACAACCAAGGGCCGGGCTGGGCGGACGAGATGCTCCCGACGCTGCAAGCGCTGGTGTTCTTCGGCGACGACGACGGAGGACCCGCGGATTTCATCGTCGACCCACCGGAGAACACGCACCGCACGGACCTCACGTCCGTCGGCAACGCGCTGACCGTCCTGTTGTGCCAGCGTGCCGGCGTGCTGTCAAAGGAATTCGTCGTCAGGGCGGTGCAGAGTCTCGCCAACTACCCGGCCCCCACCGTGCTCAGTCCGGCGACCGTGCTGATCATCGCGTACGTACACCCCGAAGCGTTGCTGCACACCCCGAACCTCCACGACCCGCGCTTCTACGCGGCTGAGCGTGTCGCGCTCCACGTGGTCATGGACCACGGCAAGCACATTCTCGATCCCGAGTTGCAGTCGCAGTGGGAGGAGCTGCGAGCCCGACTCCTCGGGAAGGACGTTCCTGAGCGGTACCCCTCCGACCCGATGGGCGAGTTGTTCAGCCGGTGGTGAGTCGCTGAGAGAGCGCTCTCTCCGGCTGCGAGTCCCGGTCGTACCGGAACCTCCCACTTTCCTTGACTGATCCAGAACCACCGCCCTACTTTGCCGGTGAGAGCGCTCTCTCGCCCTGTCTCGCTCCACGCCTACGAAAGGGGAGTCGTGATCCCCACCATTCGCCGATGGCGTCGACTGGTCACCGCCCTCGCCGTCCTCGGACTCGCCGCGACCACCGCCTCCATCACCGCACCCGCCGCCACCGCCGCCCCCGAACTGCTGTCCCAGAACCGTCCCGTCGCCGCGTCCTCCACCGAGAACGGCGGTACCCCTGCCACCGCCGCCGTGGACGGCAACACGGGCACACGGTGGTCCAGTGCCGCCGCCGACCCGCAGTGGATCAGCGTGGACCTGGGCAGTTCCGCCGCCGTCAGCCAAGTGGTCCTGAACTGGGAGACCGCCTACGCGCAGTCCTTCCAGCTCCAGACCTCCGCGGACGGCACCAACTGGCAAACGATCAGCACCCACTCCGGCACGCCCGGCACCCAGACGATCACCACCTCCACCACCACCCGCTACCTGCGCCTCTACGCCACCGCCCGCGCCACCCAGTGGGGCGTCTCGCTGTGGGAGTTCCAGGTCTTCGGCGTCCGCAACCCGACCAACGTCGTCCGCGTGGCCGAGTTCCTCGCCGACTGCCCCTTCAGCCACCGCCTCCCGGACGACCCGATCGTCTTCCCGAGCCTGCCCGGCGCCTCGCACATGCACAGCTTCTTCGGCAACCGCACCACCAACGCCCGCAGCGACGTCAACTCCCTGCTCGCGGGCACCAGCAACTGCAACCCCGGTGTGGACCTGTCCTCCTACTGGGTCCCGACCCTCTACGCCGACGGCCAGCCGGTCGAGCCCACCATCACGACCTTCTACTACCTGGGCGAAGGCGTCCGGGACGACGTGATCGCCCGCATCCAGCCCTTCCCGCTGGGCCTGCGGATCGTCGCCGGCAACGCCAAGGCCACCGCGCCGGACGCCTCCACCATCTCGCGCTGGTCCTGCCTGCACGCCGGCCACGTGGGCGCGTCCAAGGACTTCGTCAACTGTCCACAAGGGACCATGCTGGAGTCCTACCTGGACTTCCCGCAGTGCTGGAACGGCCGCGACCTCGACTCGGCGGACCACAAGAGCCACATGGCCTACCCGGTCAACGCCGACTGCCCGGCCACCCACCCGGTCCCGGTCCCGAAGCTCCGGCAGGTCCTGCGCTACCCGGTCAGCGGTGACCCGGCCCGGTTCCGCCTGTCCTCCGGACCCGGGTACACCATGCACGGCGACTTCTTCAACGCCTGGCCGGAAGCCGAGCTCGCCCGCCGGGTCCGGGACTGCATCAACCCGATCATCAAGTGCGGTGCGGACGGCCGGCCATGACCAAGTCCGTGACCAGGCTCCTCGCCGCGATCACCACCCTCGCGGCCCTCGTCATCGCGCCGCAGCAAGCGCAAGCCGAGTGCGGGACGGCAGGAGCCGTCACCGCCACCGCCTCCTCCGTGGAGACCGGCTCGCCGTTCGTCGCGGCCAACGCGGTGGACGGCAACCCGGGCACCCGCTGGTCCAGCGCGTTCAGCGACCCGCAGTGGCTGCAAGTGGACCTGGGCTCCGCCAAGACGATCTGCGGCGCCACCCTCACCTGGGAAGCCGCCTACGCCACGGCGTTCCGCATCCAGACCTCCACCGACGCCACCACCTGGACCGACGTCTACGCCACCACCACCGGCACCGGCGGCACGCAGGACCTGACCCTCACCGGCTCCGGCCGTTACGTCCGCCTCTACGCCACCGCCCGCGCCACCCAGTGGGGCGTGTCGCTGTGGGAGTTCGCGGTCCGCACCGGCACGCCCACCACCACCGAAACCCTGTTGTCCTACAACAAGCCCGCCACCGCGTCCTCCTTCCAGGACGACGGCGCCTGCCCGGCCTGCACCCCCGCCAAGGCGCTGGACTTCAACCCGGCCACCCGGTGGGCCACCAGCGCCACCACCGGCTGGGTGGACCCGGGCTGGATCGCGGTGGACCTCGGCGCACCCGCGCAGATCAGCAAGGTCGTCCTGCAATGGGATCCCGCGTACGCCAAGGGTTTCCGCATCGAAACCTCACCGGACGGCACCAACTGGACCCCGATCTACACCACGACCACCGGCACGGGCTTCAAGCAGACCATCCCCGTGACCGGCACCGGCAGGCACGTCCGCGTCACCCTCACCGCCCGCAGCGGCCCGTACGGCTACAGCCTGTGGGAGTTCCAGGTCTACGGCACCGGCGGCAACCCGACCCCGCCGCCACCGCAGGCCCCCGACCCGGGCAACCCGCTGCGCCTGGTGTGGAGCGACGAGTTCAACACCCCGGCCGGCACCAAGCCGGACCCGGCGAAGTGGCGGCCCGAGGTGGGCACCGGCCAAAACGCGGAACTCCAGTACTACACCAACAACAACAACGCGTTCACCGACGGCGCGGGCAACATGGTGCTGGAGGCCCGCCGCGAGGTCACGCCAGGCTCGGCCTGCCCGGTCGACCCGGTCAGCGGCAGCGGGACGTGCCAGTACACCTCGGCCCGGATCATCACCGAGGGCCGGGCGTCCTGGACCTACGGCCGGATCGAGGCGAACATCAAGGTGTCCGGCACCAAGGGCCTGTGGCCCGCGTTCTGGATGCTCGGCAACGACATCTTCAAGGGCACCCCGTGGCCGGGCAGCGGCGAGATCGACATCATGGAACACCTCGGCCGCGAACCGAACACCGCCTACCAGACCATCCACGGCCCGGCGTACTTCGGCGGCGGCGGCATCGGCGCACCGCGGGACATCGGGCAGGACTACGCGAACGCGTTCCACCTGTTCCGGGTCGACTGGAACAGCAAGGGGATCACGTTCAGCATCGACGGTGTGACGGTGCTCTCCATCGACAAGGCCACCGTCGAGGCCACGCGCGGCCCGTGGGTGTTCGACAAGCCCTTCTTCACCCTGCTCAACAACGCGGTGGGCGGTGACTGGCCCGGACCGCCGGACGCCACCACCGTGTTCCCGCAGCGGATGCTGGTCGACTACGTGCGGGTGTACCAGTGATGTGAAACGCGGGGCACCGTGCGCGGTGCCCCGCAGCCGGTATAAAAGCTGACGTGGACCGCAGACCAGTCACCTTGGAAGAGGTCGCCCGGGTCGCGGGAGTCTCGCGGGCCACGGTGTCCCGGGTCGTCAACGGCGTCGCCACGGTGGACCGCGAGCTGCGGCAGGTGGTCGAGAAGGCCATCTCCACCACCGGCTACGTGCCCAACCGCGCCGCCCGCTCGCTGGTCACCCGGCGGGCGGGGGCGATCGGGCTCGTGCTGCCCGACGAGGACCGGACCGTGCACGACCCGTACTTCGGACGGGTGGTGTCCGGGGTCCTGCCGGTGATCCGGCCGCTGGGCGTCCAGCTGGTGCTCACGGCCAGTCACGAGCAGGTGGTCGACGACATCCGGCAGGGCCGGCTGGACGGCGTGATCCTCATCCACACCCACGACGCCGACCCGCTGCCCCGGCTGCTCACCCGGGCGAACCTGCCGGTGGTGCTGGCCGCCCGACCGGGCAAGCCGGTGCCGATCACCTACGTGGACGTCGACCAGGCGGCCGGCGCGGCGCTGGCCGTGGACCACCTGGTGGCGCGCGGGGCGCGGCGGCTGGCGACGGTGACCGGGCCGCTGGAGCGCACGCCCGGCCAGGACCGGCTGCGGGGCTTCCGCGAGGCGGTGGCCAGGCACGGGCTGCCGGAACCGGCGGTCGTGCACGGCGACTTCACCCGTGAGGGTGGCGCGGCGGCGGCCCGGGGGTTGCCGGCGGACGTGGACGGGCTGTTCGTCGCGTCCGACCTGATGGCCTCCGGGGTGTTGCCGGTGCTGCGGCAGCGCGGGTTGCGGGTGCCGCAGGACGTGCGGGTGGTCGGGTTCGACGACAGCCCGCCCGCGCTGGAGTGCGACCCGCCGTTGACGACCGTGCGGCAGCCGGTGGAGGACATGGCGGCCGAGATGGTCCGGTTGCTCGTGGAGCGCGTCGAGCGGCCGGACCGCCCGACCAGTTCCGTCGTGTTCGACCCGACCCTGGTGGTCCGCGAGTCCGCTTGACGCGCTCCCTGATCGAAGGAGCGCTCGTGCGCGTGTTGCTGGCCCTTCTGCTGCTCACCGCCTGTACGGCCGGGCCGGTGGCGTTGAGCCCCACGGACGCGGCCTACGTCCAACTCGCCATCCCGCAGGCCGAATCGGCTCTGCCCCTGCTCGACCTGGTGGCCGCCCGCGAGACGCCGCTGACGCCGTTGGCCCGCGAGATCGCCGCTCACCACCGCGCCGAACTCGCCCGCCTGCACGCCGTCCTCCGCGACCGCGGCCTGCCCTACCTGGACGAACACCGGGACCACGACATGCCCGGCATGGTGACCGCCCCCGAGGTCGCCGGCCTGGCCACGCTGACCGGCCCCGACTTCGACGCACAAGCGGGAACGCTGCTCAAGGCCCACCTCGAAGAGTCGGCGGCGGTCGCCAAGGTCGAGCAGGGAGCAGGCCAGGACACCGCCGTCCTCGCGCTGGTGAGCGATCTCGTGCGCGACCGCGAGGACTTCCTGGCCAAGCTGTCGGTTCCCTGAACGGCGGAACACCGGCCGGTCACCGTCCGTTCTGTCCGTTGTGCTGACCGTCGAACCCGCCCCGACCCGTTCCCCGGCCCGCTTCGTCGCTTTCGGCGGCGCGTTCGCCGTCGTGCTGACCGTTCTCATGGTCGGCTCGCTGGACGCGCACCGGCTCGCGACCACCGCAGTCGGACTGCGCCGCACGATCTCCGAGTACGCCCTGGGACCGCACCGCTGGGTGTTCGACACGGCGGTGGCGCTGCTCGCGCTCGGGTCGGTGGCGATCCTGGCCGTCCTGGTGCGTAGGGGCATCACCAAGTGGTCGAGCGGCAGCGCACTCGCTTTCCTGACCTGGTCGGTCGGGTTGGCGCTGGTGGTCGTCTTCCCCAAGCACAACTGGGCCGTGGGGCCGAGCGCGAGCGGCACGATCCACCGGGTCGCGAGCCTGGTCGCGTTCCTCAGCCTGCCGGTCGCGGCGATGCTGCTGGCCCGTCCGTGGCGGGAGGACGCGGTGTGGGGCGGGTACGCGCGGTGGACGTTCCGGTTCGGGCTGCTCTCCGCCCTGGCCTTCACGCCGATCGTGTACGCGGTCCTGGTGAACGCCCTCGTGGGCACGCCGTGGTGGCGCGTGCTGCCGCTGGGCTACAGCGAGCGGCTGCTGGTGGTGGTCGAGGTGGCGGCCGTGCTGGTGGTCGCGGTGTGGGCGATCGCGGTGGCTCAGCCCTCGTACAGGCCGTCCAGGACCTCCCGGTAGCGGGTCTCGATCTCCCGGCGGCGCATCTTCAGGCTCGCGGTCAGGGTGCCGTCCTCGACGGTGAAGTCCTTGTCCAGCACGGCGAACTTCTTGATCGTCTCGTGCCGGGCGAGCTTGGCGTTGGCCGCCTCGACCGCGCTGCCCACCTCGGCCTCGGCGTCCAGGCCCGCCGGGGTGGTGTCGGGGTCGAGGGTCACCAGGGCCACGCAGTAGTTGCGCTGGTCGCCGTGCACCAGGACGTGCCCGATGTACGGGCTGGCGGCCTTGAGCTTGCTCTCCACGTTCTGCGGGGCCACGTACTTGCCCGCCGACGTCTTGATCAGCTCCTTCTTGCGGTCGGTGATGCGCAGCCGCCCGGCTTCGTCCAGTTCGCCGATGTCGCCGGTGCGCAGCCAGCCGTCGTCCAGCGTGGCCGCCGTCTCGTCGGGCAGGTTGTGGTAGCCGCGCATGATCCCGCGGCCGCCGATGAGCACCTCGCCGTCGGGCGCGATGCGGACCTCCGTGCCGGGCAGCGGTTTGCCGACCGTGCCGAACACGTGCTCACCGGGCCGGTTGAGGAACGACGCCGCCGAGGACTCGGTGAGCCCGTAGCCCTCCAGGATGGTGATCCCGGCGTTGCCGAAGAACCGCCCCACCTCGGCGGACAGCGGCGCGGAGCCGGACACGAAGTACTTGATCCGCCCGCCGACCCGTTCGCGCAGCTTGCTGAACACGAGCTTGTCGGCGATCTTGCGGCGCAGCGTCCAGTCCGGGTGCTCGGCCACCTCCAGCGCCCAGGTGAACAACTTCGCCTTCAGCCCGCCCTCGGCGCGCATCGCGGCGACCACCCGGCTGTGGATCTTCTCGAAGATGCGCGGCGCGCCGGCGACGATGGTGGGGCGCAGCTCCTGGAGGTTGTCCGCGATCCGGTCCGCAGACCCGTCCACGGCGGTGGGCATCCCGGTGGCGATCATGGCGATCTGGAGCACCTTGCCGAACGCGTGGGACATCGGCAGCCACAGGAAGTGCAGGTCCTCCGGGGTGAGGACGCCCAGTTCGACCACGGCTTCGGCAGTGTAGAGCCAGTTGTCGTGGGTCAGCTCGACGCCCTTGGGGATGCCCGTGGTGCCCGAGGTGTAGATCAGCGTCGCCAGCCGTTCGGGGGACAGCTCGTCCACCATGGCGTCGTAGTCGCCCAGCTCGGAGGTCGGCAGGTCGTCGGTGGTGATCACCCGGGCGTCACCGGCCTTGGCCACCAGGTCCGCGTCGGCGACCACCAGGACGCTGCCCGAGTCGCGGATGACGTGCGCGGCTTCCTCGGGGGTGCTGCTCGGGTAGATCGTCGTGGTGACACCGCCCGCCGCCAGCACGGCCAGGTCCGCGATGATCCACTCCACGCTGGTCTGCGCCATGATCGCGACCCTGGCCTCGTCCTTCACACCGAGCTGGCGGAAGCCCAGGGCGTGCGCGCGCACCCGTTCGCCGACCTCGCGCCAGGTCAGCGAGGTCCACGTGCCGTCCACCCGGTGGCGCAAGGCCTCCGCGTCCGGCGTCGCGGCCACGCGCTCGCGCAGCAGATCGGGGATGGAACGGGCCATGACGACCTCCCAGCGGTGGAGCGGTGCTCTAGAGCGTTACTCTAGACCGCGTGCGGTCGAGACGTCAGCAGGCGGTGGTGGACGCGGCGCTGGCGCTGGTGGACGAAGGCCTCCCGGTCACCATCAGCGCGCTGACCGCGCGGTCCGGCGTGTCCAACGGCAGCATCTACCACCACTTCGGCAGCCGGGACGGGCTGTTCGCCGTGCTGTACGAGGAGAGCTTCGCGCGCTGCATCGCCGCCATGACGCCGGCGATCGAGTTGGGCGACACCGAGAAGGTGGTCCGGGGGATGGCCCTGCGCTACCTCGACTGGGTGGCCGCCCACCCCGGACGGGCGAAGTTCCTCTACACCGAGCCGCTCAGCGCCGATCCCGCCGCCAAGCTCGCCACCTTCGCGCCCGTGGCCGAGTGGTTCGCCGAGCGCATGGCGGAGGGTTCGGTCCGGGCTTTCCCGTTGTGGGCGTTGGACCCCGTGGTGATGGGGCCGGCGCACGAGTGCGCCCGCCGGTTCCTCATGGGCACCTTCGACCTCGCCGAGGCGCGCGAGGTGGTGGCCGATGCCGTGTGGGGGGCCGTCGCGCCTCTAGGGTGAGCACATGGCTTCCTGGGGCGACCTCGCCGCGTACGTCCGCGACACCTACGACGTGATCTCCGAGGAGGACGACGAGATCCGCATCCTGTTCAACTTCGAGCAGTTCGACGAGGACGACGAGCGGACCCAGGTGGTCATCCTGGTCCGCGAGGTGCTGGACAAGCTGCACGAGTGGGTGCAGATCGCGTCCCCCATCGGCTTGGCGGCCGACGTGGACCTGCACGCGTTCCTGGTGGAGGTGGGCAACTCCAGCATCGCGTGCGGCGCGGCGATCATGGGCGACCACGTCGTGCTGCGCCACTCGCTGCCGTTGCAGGACCTCGACATCCACGAGTTCACCGACCCGCTCGCGCTCCTGGCCGGCACGGCGGACCAGTTGGAGGAGCAGTTCTTCGGCGGCGACAACTACTAGGACCGCCGGGGTCGGTGACTTCGGTCCCACCAGTGCGCTGCTACGGAATTTCCAGCGATCCGTGGAAGTCGACCTGCTAACTTAGGCTGCCCTAAGGAGGTGGGTCCGCGTGTCCGCCGTCACCGAGTCCCTCACCGTGCAGGTCCGCGCCGGACTGGGGGAGTGGCGCCTGCACGCGGCCGTCCGAGCCCTGGCGACCCGCCACCCGGAACTGTCCGACGCCACCTCCTCGGCCCGACACGTGGACCACCACGACCTGTCCCGCCAGACGGCTCTGGCCCTGACGGCCGCCGAGTCCCGCGCCGCCGCGCTCCAGGTCGTCTGGTTGGACGGCGGCACCGAGGGGCGGCTGCTCCTGGTGGCGCGCAAGGACGTCCTGCCCACCCTGCCGTGGCACGTCCTGCTGCCCGAGCTGGTCGCGGAGTGGAAGGCCGTCACCCCTCGGGTGCCCGCTCGCGTGGGCTGAGGGCTCGTTCGCCCACGTGAATCGTTGACAGACCCCTCCCGGTGGTGCTGTGATCCCGGCAACAGATAGGAAAGTTTCTTAACTGTACCGCCGCCGGTCCTGTTCACGGTCCATCCGATGTGGGAGGCACCCTGTGGCCATCCGATGGCTGAGCCCCCTGGTCGCGGCGACCCTGCTCGCCGCCACCACGACCGCACTGGCCGAACAAGCCCCGGCCCACCAAGCCCCGACCGCACCCGCGGCCCTCGCCGCGACCACCTACCAGGCCGAATCCGCGACCATCTCCCACGGCCTGGTCGAATCCAACCACTCCGGCTACACCGGCTCCGGTTTCGTCAACTACGACAACGAGACCGGCAGCTACGTCGAGTTCTCCGCCACCGCCCCGGCGGCCGGCAGCGCCACCCTGACCTTCCGGTACGCCAACGGCACCACCACCAACCGCCCGATGACCATCACGGTCAACGGCGTCACCGCGACCACCAACCTGGCCTTCCCCGGCACCGGCGCGTGGACCACGTGGCAGACCGCCACCACCACCGTCACCCTCGCGGCCGGCACGAACCGCGTGCGCGCCACCGCGACCACGTCCAACGGCGGCCCGAACCTCGACAAGCTCGACGTCGACGCCGGCGGCACCCCGCCCACCACCGGCCGACCCGCCGACGTCAACGGCCGGCTGCACGTCTGCGGCGTCAAACTCTGCAACCAGTACGGCAAGCCGATCCAGCTGCGCGGCATGAGCACCCACGGCATCCAGTGGTACGCCCAGTGCATCAAGACGCAGTCCCTCGACGCGCTCGCCACCGACTGGGGCGCCGACATCCTGCGCATCTCCATGTACATCCAGGAAGACGGCTACGAGACCAACCCGCGCAAGTTCACCGACATGGTGCACGGGTACATCGAGGAAGCCACCAAGCGCGGCATGTACGCCCTGGTCGACTGGCACCAGCTCGACCCCGGCGACCCGAACGCGAACCTGTCCCTGGCCAAGACGTTCTTCACCGAGATCGCCCAACGCCACCGCGACAAGACCAACATCATCTACGACATCGCCAACGAGCCCAACGGCGTGTCGTGGGCCGGCATCAAGTCCTACGCGGAACAGATGATCCCGGTGATCCGCGCACAGGACCCGGACGGCGTGGTCTTCGTCGGCACGCACGGCTGGGCGTCCCTGGGCATCTCCGATGGCCGCACCGAGGCGGACATCATCAACAACCCCATCAACGCCACCAACTTCATGTACACGTTCCACTTCTACGCGGCGTCCCACCAGGACGAGTACTTCGCGGCCCTGCAACGCGCGGCCACCCGCATCCCGCTGTTCGTCACGGAGTTCGGCACCCAGACCTACACCGGTGACGGCGGCAACGACTTCACCTACTCCCAGAAGTACCTGGACTTCCTGGCCGCCAACAAGATCGGCTGGACGAACTGGAACTTCTCCGACGACTCCCGCTCGGGCGCCGTCTTCAAGCCGGGCACGTGCGCCGGCACGACGTTCACCGGCACCGGCGTCCTGAAGCCGGCCGGCGTCTGGGTCCGCGACCGCATGCGCACCCCGGACGACTTCCCGACCAGCTGACCCACTCGGCCTGCCCGGACCTCACCCGTCCGGGCAGGCTCTTCACGAACGCCGGTAGTCGGTCAGGATCTCGTCGAGCACCCGACGCGCGGCGTCCCCATCGGCACGGTCCACGGTCCGAGCGCACTCGACCAACGTCTTCCACAACGCCCAACCGCGCCCGCGCGCCCAGGTCTCGTCGTCCACCGCCAGCCGCTTGCGGAACGCCCGCCGCCCGTCGGCGGTCAACAGCGTCCAAGCGATCGCCAGGTCACAGGACGGGTCGCCGACACCGCACGTCCCGAAGTCGATCACGGCCGCCAACCGCCCACCGTCGAGCAGGAGGTTCCCCGCCGCGATGTCCCCGTGGAACCAGGTGTCCACACCGTCCCAACGAGCGTCCAGCGCGGTCTTCCAGATCTCGCGGGCCAGGTCGACGTCCACGTGACCGTCCAAGACCGCGAGCGCCCGCTGGGCCGGCCCGTCATAAGTGCGCAGGGTGGCACCCCGGAACCAGTTGTGCTTGCCCGGTTGCGGACCCTCGCTGGGATCGACGCCCTGCAAGGCCACCAGGAACTCCGCCAGGTCCAGGGCGAACCGCACCGGATCGGCGATCCGGTCCACACTCGCGGGCTCACCGTCGAGCCACGCGTACACCGACCACGCGAACGCGTAGCCCGCGCCGGGCCGCCCGAGCCCCAAAGGGACCGGCACGGGCAACGGCAGCAGGGGAGCGAGCACCGGGAGCCAGCGTTGCTCCTTCTCGACCGCCAGGGCGTACTCGGCCGCGCTGGGCAGCCGCGCCACCATCCCGTCACCCAGCCGGAACGTGAAGTTGTCCCACCCGCCCCGCGGCACGGGCCGGACCGGGAGACCGGCCCACTCCGGGAACTGCTCGCCGATCAACCGCCGCACCTGCTCGACGTCCACGGTGACGCGCTGCGGCAGGGGACCGAGGTCCGGTGTGCCGGTCAAGAACTCACCCCACCGGCCACGTGTGCACGGGTTCGTTGCTGTGCATCAGGTCCCGGTAAGTCCGCAACATCCGCCGCAACGCCTCGGGCCGGTCCAGCGCCGAGTGGTCGTAGTGCTTGTGGAACGTCCGGGCCTGCCACGTGGCCCCGTTGACCCCCGTCAGGCACCGCTGCTCGATCACGCTCAACAACCGGTCCCGTTCGGCGACGTCCACCTTCAACCGCACCAACCCCTCGTGCGCCAACGGCAACAGCCGCCGCAGCACCAGCTCCGCCACCGGCACCGTGCCCAACCCGGGCCAGTACACCTGGGCGTCGATGCCCATCCGCGCGCCGGACGTGAAGTTCTCCTCGGCCGCGCTGAAGGACATCTGGCTCCACAGTGGACGCTCCTCCTCCGCCAGCATCCGCACCAAGCCGTAGTAGAACGCCCCGTTGGCCAGGATGTCCACCACCGTGGGACCGGACGGCAGCACCCGGTTCTCCACCCGCAGGTGCGGCTGGTCGCGCACCACGTCGTACACCGGCCGGTTCCACCGGTAGATGGTCCCGTTGTGCAGCCTCAGCTCGGCCAGCGACGGCGTGTCCCCGCGCTCCAGCACCTGCAACGGGTCCTCCTCGTCGCAGATCGGCAGCAGCGCCGGGAAGTACCGCACGTTCTCCTCGAACAGGTCGAAGATCGACGTGATCCACCGCTCCCCGAACCACACCCGCGGCCGGACGCCCTGCTCCTTCAGCTCGTCGCTGCGGGTGTCCGTGGCCTGCTGGAACAGCGCGATCCGGGTCTCCCGCCACAGCTCCTTGCCGAGTAAAAACGGCGAGTTCGCGCCGACCGCCACCTGCACGCCGGCGATGGCCTGCGCCGCGTTCCAGTACGACGCGAACGAGTCCGGCGACACCTGCAGGTGGAACTGCGTGGACGTGCACGCGCCCTCGGGCACGATCGAGTCCGCCGTCATCTGCAGCTTCTCGACGCCGCCGATGGCGATCTGGAGGTCCTCGCCGCGCGCCGCGAGCACCTGCTCGTTCAGCAGCGCGTACCGGGGGTTGCCGGACAGCGCGTCCACCGCCAGGTGCTTGGCCTGCAACGTCGGCAGGATGCCGATCATCACCATGTGCGCGTCGACGTCCCGCGCCTTGTGCTCGGCCTCGTTCAGCGACCGCCGCACGGTCTCCTCGAACCCGGTGATCCCGCCCGCCGTGAGCTGCCGCGGCGCGACGTTGATCTCCAGGTTCCACTGGCCGAGCTCCGTGACGAAGTCCGGGTCGGCGATGGCCTCCAGCGCGGCGGCGTTGCGCATGGCCGGGTCGCCCGCCTCGTCGACCAGGTTCAGCTCGATCTCCAGGCCCGTCATGGGCCGGTCGAACTCGAACCGCGACTCGCGCAGCATCCGGGCGAAGACGTCCAGGCACCGGCGCACCTTCGTGCGGTACCGGGTGCGGTCCTCGCGGGTGAACTCGTGCCTTGCCACCTCGTCGCCCATGATCGCCTCCTAGGTCGTCAAGGCAGGTACCGCGATCGCGGTCACCACAAACCCCTCCCGCGCCATCCAGCGACCGGTGAACCCGTCCAGGGGCACCCCGTCCACGACCGGGGGGTCGATGAGGACGCGCGCGGTGAAGGTGCCGTCGTCCGGGTTGATGGTCACCTCCGCATCCTCGAACCCCAGCCACGCCCGCGCCAGCGGGAACCACGCCTTGTAGACCGATTCCTTCGCGCTGAACAGCAGCCGGTCCCAGCAGACCTTGCCGTTCGCCTCGGCCAGGGCCGCCACCATGCGCAGCTCCGGCGGCAGCGCGACGGCCTCCAGGACACCGTCCGGGTTGGGCTCGTTGGGCTCGGCGTCGATGCCGACGGACCGGATCACGCCCGTCCGCGCGACGGCCGCCGCCCGGTAGCCCTTGCAGTGCGTGATGCTGCCCACGACCCCGTCCGGCCACACCGGCGCCCGCTTCTCGCCGGGCAGCAGCGGCACGGGCGGGAAGCCCAGGCGGCCCAGCGCGAGCCGGGCGCAGTGCCGCCCGGTGGTGAACTCCTTGCGGCGCTTGTCCACGGCCTTGGCGACGTGCTCCTCCTCCTCGGGGAACAGCCGCACGTCGAAGTCCTCGAACGTGTCCACCGCCACCACGCCGGGGGGCATGAGGTCCTCGATCACCGCGCGTCCCCCTCACGCAGGACGTCCAGCAGGGGCGCCTTCGTCCACCCGCGCGGCTGCCACTCGCGGGGGTAGCCCAGCGACACCTCGTCGAACCGGATGCCGTCCTTGCGGATGGTCCGCGGGATGTGCAGGTGCCCGTACACCGCCACCGCCGCCCGGAACCGCACGTGCCAGTCGGCCGTGCGCTCGGTGCCGCACCACAGGGCGAACTCGGGGTAGCGGAGGATGAACGTGGGGTCCCGCACGAGCGGCCAGTGGTTGATCAGGACCGTCTTCAGCGCCGGGTCCACCGCGGCCAGCCGCCGCTCGGTCTCCTCGACGCGCGCCGCGCACCACGCCTCGCGGCTCGGGTAGGGGTCGGGGTGCAGGAAGTACTCGTCCGTGCACACGACCCCGGCCTCCTGCGCCACGGCCAGCGCCGACTCCTTGTCCGTCGTGCCCGGCGGGCGGAAGGTGTAGTCGTAGAGGGTGAACAGCGGCGCCACCGCCACCGGACCGTCCGGGCCGCCCTCGAACACCGCGAACTCGTCCTCGGGGGTCAGCACGTCCAGGCCGCGGCACAGCTCGACCAGCTGCTTGTACCGGACCTCGCCGCGCGACTGGACCGGGTCGTCCTTGGTCGTCCACAGCTCGTGGTTGCCCGGGGACCACACGACCGTGTGAAACCGCTTGCGCAGGGTCGCCAGGGCCCATTCGATGTCGTCGAACCGCTCGCCGACGTCACCGGCGACGATCAGCCAGTCGTCCGGCGAGTGCGGTCGGATGTCGGCCACGAAGTCGCGGTTCTGCTGGTAGGTCACGTGCAGGTCGCTGGTGGCTAGCAGGCGCGGCGTCACGCTTCCGAGGGTATAGGCCTGCGGAGCGTGTGCGACCCCCGTCACCGAACCGACCGCTCACCCGCTCGTCGCACCAGGCGCACCGCTGGCCGACGCCGGGGGGTCCGCGCGACGCTGACAGGTCCCGTTCGGCGGGTAGGTGCTTACCAGTGCGCGGCCGGCTTCCTAGCGTGATGGGCATCACGACAGTCCTGCGGCGGAGGACCCGATGACCAACGATGTTCGACCCGCGTTCGGCCGCACGGTGGGCGCTGAGATCGCGCGCCAAGTCCAGCAGCACCCGTACCCGGCGGTAGCGCCACGGCGCGACGAGGCGGCCCTGGCGACCCTCCTGCGGGCCCGCCAGCGCGGCGACCTCCAGCGGCAGGAGCCCTGGGTCCGCCGCGCCCCCGAGGCACCCCCGAAACCCGCGCACGCGGACGTGATCGAGCAGCTCGCGGCCCGCCTGGTGCCCCCGTCCCTGTGGGCGGCGGTGGAGCCCCTGATCCCGCCCGCGAAGGTGCGGCGGCAGGGCGGCGGCCGTGGCCGGGTGTCCGACCGGGCCATCTTCACGGCCATCGTGTTCGTCCTGACCAGCGGCTGCGCGTGGCGCCACCTGCCCGCGACCTTCGGCGTCACGGTGCCCACGGTCCACCGCCGCTTCCAGGAGTGGACCGACGTCGGCCTGTGGTTGCGCCTGCGCCGAGTCGCCCTCGACACGCCCGACGGCGAGTGGCTGCGCCTGGTCCTCGACGCGGCCGAGCGGAGGGGCACGAAGGCCGCCGGCTGACTTCCATTCGCAACGCCCGAGGGTGTCCGCACGTCCAACCTGGTGAACCGGGAGCCGAGCAACACCCGTTTCCACGGTAGGAGGTGCTTGACATGCCACCCGAACTGTCCAGACGCGAGGTCGCCCTGCTCCGCGCGACGGCGGCCCACCGCGTCGAGCTGACGTGCAGCAGCGAGCCGGACCTGAGAGTCGACTCCCTCCCCTTCTGCGACCACCCGTCCGCCCGGGCCCTG
This sequence comes from Saccharothrix variisporea, assembly GCF_003634995.1. Classification (GTDB taxonomy): domain Bacteria; phylum Actinomycetota; class Actinomycetes; order Mycobacteriales; family Pseudonocardiaceae; genus Actinosynnema; species Actinosynnema variisporeum. The sequence goes on from NZ_RBXR01000001.1 coordinate 7,667,188, forward strand.
GTCCACCGGGGTTTCATCGAGCCGACCACCCGGGCCCCGCTGGGCACGTGGGTCCCGGCCCGCCTCACCGAGGCGGGCGCCCGGGCGTTGCACGTGGTCCCGGCCTAGCCCGACGGACGACCGCCGTTCGGTCGTCCCCGCCCGGTCAGCCGTTCTCGACGCGGGTGGTGCCGTCCAGCAGTGCCGCCGGCAGGTAGTCCGAGGTCACGGCGATCGTGGTGCCCGCGTCCTGCGCGATGGTCGCCAACGCGAGCGGCCCCAGCGCGAGGTAGCCCACGGGTGACGCGCGGCGCTCCTCCGTCTTCGACCAGTAGGTGTTGTGCGCGCGCAGCGCCTCGGCCAAGGCGTCGTTGAACTCGGCCTCGGCGTCGTCCTTGAGCAGGTAGTGGACCAGCGTGAGCTGCGGGAACCGCAGGAGGTCCGCGGTCTCGCGCTCCTCGCCGTCACCGAGTGCCCCGGGCGTGCTGCCGCTCAGGGCCGCACCCAGGGCCGCGCCCACGCCGTCTTCGCGGCGGAAGAAGAGTTGGAACAGCCGCACCATGTCGACCAGGTACGCCGGCTCCGAGCCGGACGCCCTGAGCACGTCGAGCGGGAAGGCGGTCAACGTGTCCAACACCGCCTGGTCCCGCGCCACGACCGCGAGCCAGAGGGTCGTCAGCCAGTTCTCCGCGGTCGAGTAGTAGACCGGTCCGGTGCCGGAGGCGGTGACCGTCTCGTCGCCCAGCCGAACCCGGACCAACGCGCCCTTCTCGGCCGCCGCGACGGTGAACACCGCCGCACCGGTGTCCAGCGCCGTGCGCAACGCCAACCACGTCTCCCGCTCCGCACCGCGCGGGTCCACCACCGTGCGGTGCCCCAACAGCGACTGGGCGGCGAGGAATTGCAGGTTGAGCGCGTCCGAATAGCGCTGGACCTTCTCCACGCCCTCGGCGACGTCCTCGGCGAGCTGCCGGATCGCCCGCTTGGACGCGTTGGGATAGGTCTTGTGCCGCTCGACTTCGACCATGACAGGGTGGCTCCCGAACAGCGCGAATCCGTTGCTCACTCGTCGAGCCGGATGTAGTCGCCCCACGATGGCACGAGCTTCGAGCCCTGTTTGCGCATGAGCCGCAGCCGCGATCGATACTGCTTCATGCTCGGCGCGGTGCCGTCGAACCAGTAGGGCAAATCGGACAACGTGGCCAACGCCTGCCGCTTACACCGCTCCGTCACCTTCTCCACCCCTCGAATTACCCGACAACTCCGACGATCCGCACCGCCGCCGGCACGGTGTCGACCCCCTGCGCGGCGGCCCAGGCGTCGATCTGCTCGTCGGACGTCCCAGCCACCGACTCCGCCTTCAGCCCCTCCGCCAGGACGCGGTCGAACGTCGCGCGGATCTGTTCCCGAGGGGCCAGTGCGCTCAACCCGGCTCGACCGGCAGGCGCAGATCGGTCACCGGCAACAGGCCACGTTCGCGCAGCGCGGCGAACGACGTCAGCATCCCGTCCACACCGCCCCTGCGCGGAAGGCCGGCTCGGTCGACCAAGTTCGACAACTCGTCCGAGGTGAGCGGTTCCGGGACGCCCGGCAACTCGACCGCCGTGGGCACGCCGGCGGCTCGCCTTTCGGCGGCGAGGGCGTGCGCGGCGAGCCAGCGGACTTCGCCGAACAGCATCGGGATGCTGATCAGGTCCGGGGTGTCGTCGGCCAGCAGTGCCTCCACGGCGGGCAGCAGGCGCGAGTCGCCGCTGGGATCCTGCGCGAGAACCCCGAGCATGGTGGTCCGGCGGTGCGCGTCGGACGCGTTCAGCATGTCGACGATCTCGTGCAGTTCGTCATCGGTGAGCATGCGTGTTCCCTTCACTCGGCCCGATGCCGGCGAACCGCATCGACGACGTCCACGACGCGCGGGTTCGGCGGCAGACCGAGCCTCTCGGCAACCCTACTGCCGATCTGCACCCGGCTCTCCGCGCGCTCCTGCCAGCGGGGGTAGTTCGAGTGGTCTGCCATGCGCATGCCGTCGACGACCATGTGGTCACGCCCCTCAGCTCGCCGGTCCGCGACCGCGGCCAGCGACCTCGACATCGGCACCTGGCCGTTGGTCAGCTCCTCGACCTTGCGCGCCAGGAAGTCGTACTCCTCCTCCAGAGCGGCACGGTGTGCCTCCATGTAAGCCCTGTCGTGATCCGATCTCCACGCAGCCTGCTGAGCCTTCGACATGTCGTCGTAGCCGCGGCCGTGGTGGTCGAAACCGGTGCGGTTGCCGATTTCCCGCAGTCGCCGCTGCTCGGCAGCCTCGTGCGCGATGAACTGGGCGTCCATCACCGACCCCCGACCCGAGGTCAGCCTGCGCCAGGCGGAGTAGTTGTCGTGGCTCATCGCGATGCCCGGACTGTCGAAGAGGTACTTCTTGATCGACCTGATGGTCTCCGGGTCGACATTGAGCCCCAACCGGTCCAACTCGCGCCGCATGCGGTTGGTGTCCTCGACGTCCATCAGCTTCCGGCGCGCCGCGTCGATCTCGTCCGGCGTCCACGGCTTGCCGGTAGCGGGGTTGTCACCCCACTTCTGCTGGTCGTACAGGCCGCGCCGGCCACGGTCGCGGGCGTCGTCGGTGTCGGTGTGGTCGGTGCGGTGGTGGTCGGGGGTGCCGGGGACGTAGCCGTCTTGGCTGGTTTTGGTGCGGGTGCCGTCGGGGTGGTGGGTTTCCCATTCGCCGTTGGGTGGGATTTTGGGGTGGCGGTTGCCGTCGGGGCCGAGTTGGGCGTCGCTGGTGTAGACGCGGCCTGTGCTGTCGGTCCAGGCGGGTTTGGTGGGGGCGAGGACGTCGGCGCCGGTGTGGTGGGACAGGCGGCGGGCGAAGTCGTTGGTGCCGGCGTCGCAGCCGATGAGGCGGATGGGGGTTGTGCCGTCCCAGCCGTTGCGGCGCAGCAGGTCGCCGTAGTGCTCGGGGGTGTAGGTGTGGTTGCCGATGCGGGCGTGGCCGTCGGGGGTGATGTGGACGTCGGCGGTGAAGTAGCGGGGGTCGGGCGGGACGCGGTGGGGCAGGTCGCCCATGTCGGGGTCGCCGCGGTGGTGGGAGATGCCCGAGGGGGTGGTCTCGCCGTGCCGGGCGTGCGCCTCGTCGATGTCGGGGCGGTCCGCGTGGTGGGTCGGGTCGGCGTGGTGGGTCGGATCCGGGTGGTTCGGGTTCGGGTGGTTGGCGTCGGGGTGGTTGGCGTCCGGACGGCCGTGGTTCGGGGTGGTGTCGGGGTCGCGGTGGGGCGGGGTCCAGGTTTGGGGGTCGCGGCGCGGGGCCGGGGTGTTGGCGGGGTGGGGCGCGTCCGGGCGGTGCGGGGGTGCGTCCGGGCGGTGCGAGGTGTGGGGGCCGGCCTGGGGTGGTCCGTTGTGCACGGGGCCGGGGCGGCTGTGGGCCGGGCCAGGGGCGTGGGGTCGCGGCGTGCCCGGGGTGTTGGGGCCGGGGTTGGAGTGGCTTGGGCCGACGTTGCCGGGGCCGGTGTTGCTGTGAGGCGGGTTGGCGTGACCTGGGCCTGCGTGGCTGGGACCTGTGTGGCTGGGTGCTGCCTGGCTGGGTGCTGTGTGGCTCGGCGTGGTGTGGCCGGGAGCGGTTGAGGGGCGTGGGGGTTCCGGGGTGCGGGCCTGGGGGATGCCGGAGCCCAGGTCGCCGCGGTTGCCCGGGGTGCCGGTCCAGCCGCCACCGCCGCCCGGACGCGGGCCGCCGCCCGGAGCACCGCCACCGGGCGGGTTGCCGCCGGGGGCGTGGCCGCCGGGAGCGTGGTTGCCCGGCATGCCGCCGCCCGGCATGCCGGTGGGTGCCCCGCCGGTCGAGTGCGGACCGGGGTTGGCGGGGGCGTGGGGCTGGTCGGGGCGGGTGGGGGCGTGCGGGGTGGCTGCCGCGGCCGAGGTCTGGTCGTGCCTGGTCGGCGCCGGAGCGTGGGGTGCGGAACCGTTCGGGCCGCCGGGCGACCCGCCACCGTGCGAACCGCTACCCGGGCCGTTGTTGTGGCTGGTCGGCGCGGGCTGACCGCCGGGGCCGCCGCGGTGCTCGCCGACCGGGGTGTGGCCGACCGGGGTGTTGCCAGAGGGGGTGTTGCCGCCCGGACCGCCGCGATGCTCGCCCAAAGGCGCACCGGCGCGGGGGTTGCCCTGGCCGGGGAGAGTGGTGCCGCCCTCCGGTGACGGGGACGAGTCCGGGGTGCGGCCGGGGCGCGGCGCGGGCGGCGGCACATCCGTCGGGTCACCCGGACGTGGTCGGTCCACGGTCGGGGTGGCGCTGGAGGTCCCGGTGGTGTCGTTCGGCCGACTCGACCCGGGAGTGTTCGACGCCGGAGTAGACGATCCGGGTGTATCGGACCCCGGCGTGTTCGAGCCCGGCGTGTTCGAGCCCGGTGTGTTCGAGTCGGGGGTGTTCGAGTCGGGGGTGTCGGTGTCGCCGTGGCCGGTGGAGCCGTTGGGCGTGTCGACGTCGGCCTTCCCCGTCTGGAGGAAGCCGCCCTTCTTGATGTTCTTCGGGTCCAGCACGTCCAACCCGGTCGCCTTGCCGGCGATCTTGCCCAGGACCTTCATCACCTTCTCGAACACCTCGACCAGACGCTTCAGCATCGGCGAGACCTTCTTGATGGTGTTCAACAAGTCCTGGATGATCTTCGCGATCTTCGCCGCCCACTTCGAGATCGCCGTCACCGCCTGCGCCACGATCACCGGCGTCCCGAACCCCAGCGAGAACACCGCCTCCAACACCCAGGCGATCAACTTCCCCACCAGGTCGGCGATCAGGTCGCGCACCATCTCGCGCACGAACCCGACGACCATGCCCATCATCCCGACGACCGTGCCCACCGTCCCCGCCGCCGAAGCGGCACCGGTCAGGGCGTCACCGTGCGCCGAGGCATTGGTCAGGTACTGCGCAGCCGCAGCACCACCCCAACCGGCCGTCCCCCGCGCCACCGCCGCCTTGTAGTCCTCGGCGATCTTGCCCAGTTCGGTGCCGACGTTGTTCCAGGTCGTGGCGTAGGACTCGATCACCGGCGGGTTCCCGGCCAGCCAGTCCAACATGTCCTTCAACGGCTGCACGTGCTCCATCAGGAACGACGCCGCCGACGACATCAACGTCCCGAACGGATCGATCGCCATCGCCGCCGCATCCGCGGCCAAGCCGACCATCCCCAGGCCGGCCTCGATCCAGTTCCCGTCCTTGATCCCGTTGAACGTGTCCATCGCCGACTCCGCGATGGAAATACCGGTCGCCCACCCGTTGTCACCGGTGCCGGCGTTGAACACCCCGCCCGGCTCGGCGGGCGGCGCGGCGACCAGGGGGTTCTTCGGACCGGTCATCCGATCCACCCCTGCGAACCGGAACCGTGCACGTCACCGAACGCCAAGGCGCTGCCCTCCCCCAAGCCTGCCACTGGTCGTCAACACTGACGCAAAGGAGCCGGAGAGGGTTCCGGTTCGGCCAAAAGAACTATCAGGCGTGCACGCCCGCCTGGTACTTCGGCACCCGCACGCTGATCTTCGTGCCCAACCCCTGCGCGGTCTCCACGACCAGGCCGTAGTCGTCGCCGTAGCAGCGCCTCAGGCGCTCGTCGATGTTGCCCAGGCCGATGCCCGCGGTCTCGCCGACCTGGCCGGCCAGCGTCCTGCGCAACGCCTCGGGGTCCATGCCGATGCCGTCGTCCTCGATGGTGATGTGCGCTTCCTCGCCCGCGTCGGCGGCGTGGATGGTGATGTGCCCCGGACCGACCTTGCCCTCCATGCCGTGCCGGACCGCGTTCTCCACCAGCGGTTGCAGGCACAGGAACGGCACGGTCACCGGCAGCACCTCGGGCGCGATCTGCAGCGTCACCTTCAACCGCTCCCCGAACCGCGCCCGCTCCAGCGCCAGGTACTGGTCGATCGACTTCAGCTCCTCCGACAGGGTGGTGAAATCACCCGCCCTCCGGAACGAGTACCGCGTGAAGTCGGCGAAGTCGAGCAGCAGCGTGCGCGCCTTCTCCGGGTCGGTGCGCACATAAGAGGCGATGGCGGACAACGAGTTGTAGATGAAGTGCGGCGAGATCTGCGCCCTCAGCGCCCGCACCTCCGCCTCCACCAGCCGGGTCCGCGACCGGTCCAGTTCGGCCAGTTCCAGCTGCCCGGACGCCCAGCGCGCGACCTCGTTGGTGGCCCGCACCAGCCCGGCCGACGGCTCCCGGCTGTACGCGGCCAGCACGCCGACCACCCGGCCCTCCACGGTCAACGGGGCCAGCACCGCCGAGTGCACCGGGCAGTCCGGTGTGCCGCACGTGAGGTCGAACGCCCGCGTCCGCCCGGTCGCGAACACGTCCCGCGCCAGGTCCATCGCCTCCGCCGCGTGGTGCTCGCCGCCGCCCTCCCAGGCCACGACCTCGGTCTCGTCGGTCAACGCCAGCGCGGGCGTGCCCAGCAGGGTGCGCAGGTGCTTGGCGGACTTCTTCGCCGCGTCCGGCACCAGCCCGGCGCGCAGCGGGGGAGCGGCCGACCACGCGGTGTGCAGGGTTTCGAACGTGATCCGCTGCTCCTGGGTCAGGAAGTCGTTGCGGGCGCGGGAGGTCCGCCACAGGGTGATCACCACGGCGAGGCCGGCGAGCAGCACCGCCCCGGCCGTCCACATGCCCGTCACAGCCGGTCCTGACTGCGCAGACCCAGGTTCTCCGGCGCGTGCAACCGCACCATCACGTGGTTCACCCCCGGCGGCACCTTGCGCGGTGTCAGCAGCGACACCACGTACATCGTCACGAACCCCAGCGGCACGGTCCACGCGGCGGGCCGCGCCAGGAACACGTTGCCGCCGCCCGCGCTGATCGTCACCAGACCCGCCACGAGCGCGGGCACGCCCCCGGCCAGCATCCCGGCGACCGCGCCCACGGTGGTGATCCGCGTGCTCCAGATCCCCAGCACCAGCAACGGGCACAGCGACGACGCCGCCACCGCGAACGCCAGCCCCACCATGTCCGCCACCGGCACCTTGCCCACCAGCCACGTCATGCTCAACGGCACCAGCACGGCCAGCACCGTGGACACCCGGAACCCGCGGATGCCCCGGAACCGCAGCACGTCCCGGCTCAGCACCCCCGCCAGCGACACCATCAGCCCCGACGACGTCGACAGGAAGGCCGCGAACGCCCCGCCCGCCACCAGCGCGCCCAGCAGCTGCCCGCCGGCCCCGTCCACCATCCGGCTGGGCAGCACCAGCACCACCGCGTCGGTGTCCCCGGTCATCAGCAGCTCCGGCGTGTAGAGCCGGCCGAGAGCGCCGTAGATCGGCGGCATCAGGTAGAAGATCCCCAGCAGCCCCAGCACGATCAGCGTCGTCCGCCGCGCCGCCCGCCCGTTCGGGTTGGTGTAGAAGCGGACGATCACGTGCGGCAGGCCCATCGTGCCCAGGAAGGTCGCGATGATCAGCGAGTACACCGCGTACAGCGGGAAGTCGTCGCCGCCGCGCAGCGGCAGCGCCCAGGTCTCGTTGTTGTTGAACGGGATCGACGTCACGTGCGGCACCGGCGCGCCCGCCGGGAACACCAGCCGCGAGCCCGCCGCGATGGTGTGTTCGCCCACCCCGAACCCGGCCGGCCCGTCCACCTCCGCGCCGTCCACGACGCCGGAACCGACGAACTCCACCGGCTCCTCGACGCGCACGGACGTGGTGGTGTCGAAGGAGACGGTGGTCTCGCGCGGGAACTCCGGGAACTCCGGCCCGGTCAGGTCCCGAGCGCCGTGCGCGTGCCACGCCGCGACCAGGAACACCACCGGCACGGTGATCGCGGTCAGCTTGAGCCAGTACTGGAAGGCCTGCACGAACGTGATGCTGCGCATCCCGCCCGCGATCACGTTCGCCGTCACCACCACGGCCACCACCAGCGCGCCCACCCAGTCCGGCGCCCCGGTCAGCGTGTGCAGCGTGAGGCCCGCGCCCTGCAACTGCGGCAGCAGGTACAGCCACCCGATGCCCAGCGCGATCACGCTGGCCACCGCGCGCACGGTCGGCGAGCCGAACCGGGCCTCGGCGAAGTCGGGCAGCGTGTACGCGCCGCTGCGCCGCAGCGGGGCCGCGACCAGGGCGAGCAGCACCAGGTACCCGGCGGTGTAGCCGACCGGGAACCACAGCATGTCCGGTCCGTGCGCGAAGATCAGCCCGGCGATGCCCACGAACGACGCCGCCGACAGGTACTCCCCGCCGATCGCCGAGGCGTTCCACCACGGCGACACCGTCCGGGAGGCGACGAAGAAGTCCGAGGTCGTCCGGGAGATCCGCAGTCCGTACGTGCCCACCAGCACGGTGCCGAACGCGACCACGACCACCGCGATGATGCCGTACGAGCTGGTCACGAACGTTCCACCAGCTCCGCGAACTCCCGCTCGCCGCGCTCGGCCTGCCGCACGTAGAACCACCCGGCCAGCACGAACACCGGGAACACCAGCACGCCCAGCAGCAGCCACGGCAGCGGCAGCCCCACCAGGCGCTGCGAGGTCGCCGCGGGCACCAGCGTGAACACCAGCGGCAACGCCGCGACGCTCCCGCCCACCACCGCGCACAGCAGCAGCCCCAGCCGCCGCTGGGTCCGGATCAGCGACCGCATGTAGACCGCGCCCAGCTCGCTCTGCTCGTCGATCTCCCGCGACGCCGGGTAGGGCCGGGGCACGCGCGGCGCACGGGTGCGCGGACTGGTCACCACGACCCGCTGGGTGGGCTTGTCCGGGGTGCTCATGACGGTTGCCGGTTGCGCCGGACCAGCAGCTGCCGCAGGTGCCGGGCGTGCCGACGGCTGACCGGCAGCACCGCGCCGCCGATGTTGACGCTCAGGTGCCCGTCCTCCAGCCGCAGCTCGTCGATGTGCCCGAGGGAGACCAGGTGGCTGCGGTGGATCCGCACGAACCCGGCCGACCGCCACCGCTCCTCCAGCCCGTTGAGCGCGGCCCGCACCAGCCCGCTGCCGGTGGCGGTGTGCAGGCGGGCGTAGTCGCCGTGGGCCTCGACGTACCGGATGTCGGCCAGCCGGATGAACCGCGTGATGCCGCCCAGCTCGACCGGGATGACCTCGTCACCCACGTCCGGGGTCTTCTCGGCGGGCGCCGGGGCGGGCTCGGCCGTCTTGAGGTCCAGCACCTCGTGCACGATCCGGTGCACGGACTCGGCCAGCCGCTCCGGCCGGACGGGTTTGAGCAGGTAGTCCAGCGCCTTGAGCTCGAACGCCTCGACGGCGGGCTCCTGGTGCGCGGTGACGAACACGATCGGCGGCGGCTGGGCGAACCGCGACAGCACCCGGGCGAGGTCCAGCCCGTCCAGGCCGGGCATCCGGATGTCCAGGAAGACCGCGTCCACCCCCTGCCCGGCGTGCAGCGTGCGCAGGGCCTTGGTGGCGTCGGTGACGGCTTCGACGTGCCCGATCCGGGGATCCGCTTTGAGCAGGTAGACCAGGTCGTCCAGGGCGGGCGCCTCGTCGTCCACGGCGAGGACGCGGAGCCTGCGCTCCAGCGCCCCGCGGCGCTCCGGCCCTTCACAGATCGGACAGGGAAGTCCTGACGTCATGGAATTCCAATGCGGTTTCGACGGCGTCGGCGATTAGACCACCGGCTGGTCATCCTCGCTCTTCATCCCCACCGAGGGCAATGTCCGCCGCGCGGCCTGGGCATCACCCAGCGTGACCTCCAGCTCGAGGAACGCCTCCTCGGCCCGCCGAGCCGCCACCGCCACCGAGGCCGCGGCAGCCGTGCCGACCAGCCGCCGAGTGGGTTCCTGCAGCTCACTGACCAGGTCGGACCACCGACTGGCGAACCGGGCGAGCTCGGTCAGCCGCTCCACCAGCTCAGCGGACGACCGCGGCACGTCCCCCTGCAGCGCCGCGAGCTCGACCTGCGGATCGACCCCCATAGACCGCCCCCACCGATCCGCACCACCCACCGAATGCCCGATGCTGCCCCCGCCCGGACCACCGGTCAACCGTTCGGGCAGTGGTCTCGATTGGCCGCCGGTGATCTTCCCCTCACCGCCGGCACCCGGTCGTGGCGGCTGCCGGAGTGGGGGAGCGCCGACGCCTTGCCGTCATCCGCCGATCACCGGGGGTGACACCAAGCCCAGGTCGCCGACGATCTCGTCACCGTTGTCCTCGTTGATCAGGTAGGACGGGGTGTTCCTCTCGATGTCCTCGCCACCCTGTCCCTTGGCGGCGCCGGCGCCCACACCGCCGACACCACCGGCCGCGCCGCCACCACGTGCCGCGGCACCGGTGGCCATCGCACCACCGCGTGCCGCGGTTGCCTCGTGTCCGCCCATGACACCGGCCGAGCCTCCGGGACCGAACCCCTTGACGGCGGCGGGGTTACCGGGGCCGGTGGTGCCCGGCACCCGTCCGCCACCCGTACCGCCGCCACCGGCGCGGCCACCGGGTCCGCCGCCGAGGTTGTGCTGCGGTCCTCTGGCGCCTTGGCCGCGGCCTGCCGGAGGATTCGGGCCAGTGAGGTACTGGCCGCCAAGCTGGTTGGTACCGCCAAGCTGGTTGGTACCGCCGGGCTGGTTGTGGCCGCCGGGTTGGTTGGTGCTGCCCTGGTTCGCCGGGGGGAGCGGGGTGCCGGCGAGGTCCTTGAGCCCGCTGGTGTTCGTGGTGTTGTCGCCCAGCGTCGGCGGTGCCGTCCACGAGGTGTCGGTGGTGGCGTCGCCGACCCTCGGAGGTGGCGTGTCGTCCTGAGCGGTGAAACCGGGGTTCGGCGCGATCGGCGGCCTGGCGGGTTCAGCCGGGTCGTTCCGCGTGGCGGCCGGCTCGGGCGCGAACGCCGGTTGCGCCGCGGCGGTCTGCGCCACGGTGCGGTCGTAGGTCTCCACCGCCCGCGCGGCCTGTTCGTGGTCGGCCTGCTGCTGGTGGAACGCCGCCTGGTCCGCCGCCGCCTGGCGGATGAACTGGATCGGGTCGGTGATCGACATCAACCGCTCGCGCGCCGCCGCCGGGTCGAAGGGCTGCGCGGGTGGCCGGGGCACGTTGTTCTTCACGTCGCTCAGCGCTCGTGCCTGCTGGGTGAACAGCGTCCCCGCGAGCTGCGCGGCGGTGCCGGTCTCGGCCGCGCGGTTGCCCATGTCGGCCAGCGCCTGCCGCGCGCGGTCACCGGCCTCGCCGGTCCAGTTGGTCTCACTGCTCCCGATGGCGGCGACGACCTCGTCGTTGAACGTCGCGAGCTCGTTGCCGATCTCGGTCCAGACAACGGCGATCTCGCCGATCGGACCCGGGTCGACGCCGTTGTTGACCGATTCGTACAACTGCTGGTGCGGGATGCCGATGTAGTGCGCGTCCGGCTGCTGGGGAGCCGACCGCGTCAGCACCTGCTCCTTGAGCCGCGCCGCCTGAGCGTCCAGCACGTCGTTCACCCGGTGCGGTGCCTCGACGAGTTGCATCACCATCCCCACGAACGGCCCGTACGAGCCGTACCGCGCCCGCACCTCGGCGGAGACCTGCTCCTGGATCTGCTGACCGGTCTGCACCTCCGCATGCCGCTGCACGCCGTAGCGCGTGTATACGTCGGATGGTCTGCCCGGTGCTCCCTCGTTCATCCCCACAACCCTCCAGGCAACGGCCCTACGGCAACTTCGGCTCGACGAGTTCAGCGATTCTCAGCGCAGGCGTACACGGATCGTTCGACGTGGCCGTGTTCAGGACGACTTCGACCCGCGAGGACGAAGTGACGCCGAGGTAAATGCCGCAACTACCGGTTGCGTCCAACAATTGCCTCGCTTGGTGCTGCCCGACGGTGATGTCCTTGATCTCGCCACCGTTCGGCAGCAAGGCGGAAAGTCCCACATTCGCCCGGATGCCCACCGAGAGGCTGGCTCGATCGGGTGTGAATGCGCAGCCTCGCGAGGAGCCGATCTTCTCCGGCTTGGGTTCTTCCTTGAGAGGACCGACTACCCGCTCCGCTTCGCTTCTGCTGAGGAGGCTGCACGGGTCGGTGTCGGCCAGCGAACCGCTTGCCTTGGTCGAGGTCGACGAACTGGTCGAACTGCCGGTGTCCTTGCTGGAAGTAGAGCCGCCGGTGTCCGGTGCCGGCTTTGCATCACCGGAGGTGGATGCGGTGCACGCGGTCATGACGACCAGAGCGGCGGCAGCGAGGCTGGTCAGGACGATTCGAGAGTTCACGAGTCCGTATCCCTGGTCGGTCAGGCTGAGAGAGTGGGGCCACCGGGCATGGCGAAGCGCTGTTCGTTGTCCTGTTCGGTTGTCTGGTAGACGGCCATCGCCTGCTCCACGTCCGAGCGCATCTGCACCAGCTTCTCCTTGAGCTCTTGCGCGGCGGTGATGAAGCCCTGCACCGGGTCGGTGGCGATGGTCGCCAAGTAGGGCTTGTAGACCTGCGCCGCCGGGGTCGTACCCAGGGGTGGTTCCTGGCCGATGATGTGCGATTGTCGAAGAGCCCGCGTGACTCCATCGAGCATCTTGTCGATGGCCTTGATCAGCGCCTGGCCGCCGTGTTCGTTGACGCCGACACCACCGGCGACCAAGGTCGAGAAACTGGCTGCCGCATCGCTGATGCCCCGCAGCCCGGCGAAGAGCGCATCCGACATCCCTGATCCCTCTCTACGCTGCGTTGTCCAACGGTAACAAGTAGTCGCCATCCGCGTCCCCGGATCCTTCCGACCCACCCCTACCGCCGGTGTCTCCGTTACCGGTGCCGGTCGACTATCCGGTTCAGGTGCCGTTCGAGCGCGGCCTGGTCGGCGGGCGTGTACGTGGCCGCGAGTTGCCCGTCCGGAGCGGTGGTGGGGATGACCGCATAGCGGCCGGCATCGGTGTCCAGGTAGTTGACCGTCCCCAACTGCGTGTCCCGGCCGTTGCGGCCGCGCGCCGAGACGAGGAAGTACCCAGCACCCAGGCGTGGACGGCGCAGGACCTCCTCGGCTGCGGCCCGCTGCCCGGCCGGCGAGGAACCGGTGGCCTTCACCCGAGTGCGGAAGGTCATCTCGGAGAAGTCCTCCTCCACTCGCCGTCGCGCGGGTGTCGAGGTGTCGGTGACTGTGACCGAGGCGCCTGGACCAGGTCGCATCGGGGGCAGCAGGCGCAGCAGACCGGGCACGATCGCGTCGGGCCCGCACGGCCGGAACACGACCGTCTCGACCTGCTGCTCGGCGACCACTCCCGTGCGGCCATCGGTCACGGCGAGCGCCGTGGGCTGGGACTCGCCCGCGGTGCCGACCAACGCGATCGTCAGGTGCCCGCGGGTGAACACGTGCAACGCCTCCACCAACTCCGGCACGAACCGGCCGTTTCGGACCAGGGTGCGCGCGACCAGGTCCTGGTGCACGGCTTCGACCAGCCGGAGCCGGTCCTCCCTGGTCGCGCCGAGGTGCGGGATCGAGAAGGGGAACCGTCGCACATCGGTACCCAAGGCCTCACCGAGCACATCCAGCGCCGCGAAGGAACAGACGATCTCCCCCTGCACCCGTGACCCACTCCTCGTCGGTTGCGGCGGCCCTCCACCGCGCGCGTCCGGGCGACATACTGTCAGTCATGAGTCATCGGCGGAGCGTCACGGGGGACTTTCCCCCGAAAAGCGCATCCACCCGCTGCGGAGGGCGGTTAGCGCAGAGGAGCGCCCAGTTCGGTGAGCATGGTCTCGACGGTGCGGACGAAACTGCCGAACCCGCTGGTCACCGCGAGGTCGTGGGCGATCCGGGCGTGGCGCAGCGCGTCGGTCTTGCGGCCGTCGTGGGCCATCGCCCGAACCAGGTGGACGTGCGACCGCACCACTCCGTACCGGTAGTCGCACGCCGTGGCCAGCTCCAACGCCCGGACGTGCGCGGCCACCGCCCGCCCCGGCTTGCCCAGGTGCCGCAGGACCAGCCCCAGCGCGTTGTGCACCTCGGACTCGATCCGCGGACTGCCGCCCAGCTCCTGGACCAGCGCCAACGCCCGCTGCGCCGTCCGCAGCGCCTCGGCGTGCTCGCCCGCCAGGCACAACGCCGTGGCCAGGTGCGCCATCCCCTCCGCGCGGGCGTGGCGGACCCCGGTCCGGTACCAGTTGGCCAGGGCGTGCCTGATCAGGCCCACCGCCTGCGCGTAGTCGCCGCTCACCGTGTGGCAGCGGCCCAGCAGGGAGGCGCACGCGGCTTCCAGGTTCTCCCCGTCGGCCGTCCTGGCGAGCTCCAGCCCCTCGGACAGGAGGGTGACCGCTTGCGGCACCTCGCCCTTCATCATGTGCAACGCGCCCAGCCCGGCCAGGGCGGCGATCCGGACGTGCGGGACGTCCGGGAGGGCCGCGCTGAGGTCCATCAGCCGGGTGAAGGACGCGGTGGCGGCCGGGAAGTCGCCCAGCTCCAGGTTCACCACGCCGTCCAGGCCCGAGTGCAGCCACAGCGTCCGGCCGGACGGCGACGCCTCGCGCAGGAACCGCTGGGCGCCGCGCAGGTCGCCGAGGTTGCGGTGCTCGGCGGCGAGCCACACCAGCATGGACGTCTCGGCGTCGTGGTCGCCGGCCTTGCGCGCCGCGCCCAGCGCCGCGTCGATGGCGTGCACGAACTCGACGTGGTGCCCGTGGGAGCCGAAGTAGCCGCTGACGGCGTCGATGAGCCGCCACGACAGCGGCAGCGGGCCGTGGACCGCGCAGTGCTCGGTGGCGGCCAGGACGCTCGGGCGTTCCGCGGTCAGCCACGCCCGCGCGGCGTCGGCGGTCATGGTCGGAGGACCGGCCGCGGGGGACAGGCTCAGCTCCGGGTACAGGACGTTGCCGACCTCCACCGCCGTGCGCAGGTACCAGTCGAACAGCCGGCGGCGGGCCGCGGCGCAGTCGTCGCCCTCGAACTCGGCGCGGTCGGCGGCGTAGTCGTGCAGCAGGTCGTGCAGGACGAACCGGTCCGCCCCGACCCGCTGCACCAGGTGCGCCGACGCGAGCTCCCCCAGCAGCCGCGCGGCTTCCTCCACCGGGGCGTCCAGCAGCGCCGCCGCGCCCGCCGCGCTGAAGTCCGGACCGGGCACCAGGCCGGCCAGCCGGAACAGCCGGGCCGCGTCCTCGGGCAGGGCCGCGTAGGACAGGTCGAACGCCCGGCGGATGGCGGCGGTGTCGTCGTTGTCCACGGCCAGCGCCGCCAGCCGGTCACCGCCGCGCAGCTCGTCCACATAGGACTCGATGTCCAGGTGGGCCGACCCGATCAGGTTGCCCAGCGCGATGCGCAGCGCCAGCGGCAGGTAGCCGCACAGCCTCGCCAGCTCGGCGATCGCGTCGAACTGCGCCACCGCCGCCTCCGGCCCCAGCGACCGGGCCAGCAGCTTCCACGCCTCGTCACCGCGCAGCACGTCCAGCCGCACCAGCGTGGCCCGCAGCGGTTTGCGCAGCTCGTTGCGGCTGGTGATGACGACCGAGCACCCCGGCTCACCGGGCAGCAGCGGCACCACCTGCTCCGCCGAGGCCGCGTTGTCCAGCGTGATCAGCACCCGCCGGCCGCGCAGCCGCGCCCGGTAGCCCCGGACCAGGTCCTCCTCGTCGACCGGGATGTGGTCGGCCCGCACCCCCATCGCGCGCAGGAACCGGGCCAGCACCGCCGACGTGGTCAGCGGCGCGGACGTCGAGTGCCCGCGCAGGTTCACGTACAGCTGCCCGTCGGGGTACCGGTCGCGCACGGCGTGCCCCACGGCCGTCGCGAACGCCGTCTTGCCCACCCCCGGCGGACCGCACACCACGACGGTCGCCGCCGCCCGCGTCAGCAACGCCGTCACCCGGGCCAGCTCGGCGGCCCGTCCCACGAAGTTCCCGACCGGCGCGGGCAGCTGCGACACCGGCGCCCACGTGTCCGCGGCCGGCTGGTGCAGCGACGGGTCCCCGGTGAGGATCGCGTGGTGCACCGCGCGCAGCCGGTCGCTGGGGTCCACGCCCAGCTCGCGCGCCAGCGCCGTCGACGCCTGCCGGTAGGCGTCCAGCGCGTCGGCCTGGCGGTCCGCCCGGTACAGCGCGACCATCAGCTGCGACCAGAACCGCTCCCGCAGCGGGTGCTGCGCGGTCAGCCGCCGCAGGTCCGCGATCACCTCGTCGCACCGGCCCAGCCGCAGCTTCACGTCGATCAGCTCGGAGGTCACCCGCAGCCGCTGCTCGGTCAGGTTCGGCACCTCGGTCTCGTGCAGCGACTCCGACGGCACGTCCGCCAGCGCCGACCCGCGCCAGTGCCCCAGCGCCTGCTCGTAGACCGCCCGCGCGCCTTCGAAGTCCCGCACCGCCGCCAGCGCCGCGCCCTTCTCGGCCAGGTCGGCGAACCGGTGCAGGTCCAGCGCGTCGCGCGGCAGGTCGATGCGGTAGCCGGTGGGGGTGGTGTGGATCAGCGGCGGGTCGCCCAGCGCGCGGCGCAGCCGCATCACGTACACGGGCAGGGTCTGGGCGGCGCGGTCGGGCGTCAGCTCGCCCCACACGCGGCGGATCAGGTCGCTCGCGGGCACCGAGCGGTTCGCGCCGAGCAGCAGGGTCGCCAGGACGATCCGGTGCTTCGCGGCGGTGATCGGGACGACCCGGCCGCCCCGGCGGACCACGAGCGGTCCCAGCACCCCGAACTCGTCCTGCGACAGGGTCACATCACCTCCGCTCCCGGTAGAGACCTTGACATGCTGGTACTCCGGCACACCCCGGAGTACCACCGGATGGACCCGAACAGCCGGCTCGCCGCCGTTCGGCCCCGAAGCGCTACAGCCGGCCCACTTCGGTGATCCGCAGCGCGGCGGTCCCGGCCTCGTCGGACTCGGCGAGGTCGACCTCGGCGGTGAAGCCCCAGTCGTGGTCCTCCGCGGGGTCGTCGAAGATCTGGCGGACCGTCCAGCGGTGCGGCTCCTCGGTGATCACCAGCAGCTGCGGTCCGCGCGCGTCCGGGCCGGTGCCGATCTCGTCGTGCTCCTCGAAGTACGGGTCCAGCGCTTCCTGCCAGTCCTCGGCGGTCCAGCCGGAGTCGCCGTCGAGCTGGCCGAGCTCGTAGTAGTTGCGCCGGGCGGCCAGCTCGACGCGGCGGAACAGCGCGTTGCGCACCAGCACCCGGAACGCGCGCAGGTTGCGCGTGACCGCCGGCGGCGCCTCGTCCACGACGGTGTCGTCGGCGGGGTTGCGCAGCTTCTCCCACTCGTCGATCAGGCTGGAGTCGACCTGGCGGACCAGCTCGCCCAGCCACTCCTCCAGGTCCGACAGCTCCTCGGTCTTGGCGTCACCGGGCACGGTCTGGCGCAGCGCCTTGTAGGCGTCGGCCAGGTACCGCAGCACCAGGCCCTCGGAGCGGGCGAGCTGGTAGTAGGACACGTACTCGGCGAAGGTCATGGCCCGCTCGAACATGTCCCGCACCACCGACTTGGGCGACAGGTGGTGGTCGGCCACCCACGGGTGCCCGCGCCGGTAGGTGGTGAACGCCGCCTCCAGCAGCTCCGCGAGCGGCTTGGGGTAGGTGACGTCCTCCAGCAGCTCCATGCGCTGGTCGTACTCGATGCCCTCGGACTTCATCGCCCCGATGGCCTCGCCGCGCGCCTTGTGCTCCTGCGCGGACAGCACCTGGCGCGGGTCGTCCAAAGTGGACTCGATGACGGACAGCACGTCCAGCGCGTAGGAGGGGGACTCCTTGTCCAGCAGCTCGATCGCGGCCAGCGCGAACGGCGACAGCGGCTGGTTGAGCGCGAAGTTGACCTGGAGGTCCACGGTGAGCCGGATGTGGTCGCCGTCCCGCTCCACCACGCCCGCCGCCAGCAGCGCCCGGTACATCGAGATCGCGCGCAGGATGTGCTTGCGCTGCGCCGGCCGGTCCGCGTGGTTGTCCTCGAGCAGGTGGCGCATGGCGGCGAACGTGTCGCCGGGGCGGCCGATCACGTTGAGCAGCATCGCGTGGCTGACCTGGAAGCTGGAGGTCAGCGGCTCGGGTTCGGCGTTCTTCAGCCGCTCGAAGGTCTGGTCGCTCCACGACACGAACCCCTCGGGCGCCTTCTTGCGCACCACCTTGCGCCGCTTCTTGGGGTCGTCACCGGCCTTGGCCAGCGCTTTCTCGTTCTCCACGACGTGGTCGGGCGCCTGGACGACGACCGTGCCGACGGTGTCGTAGCCGGCGCGGCCCGCGCGTCCCGCGATCTGGTGGAACTCGCGCGCCTTGAGGTGCCGGGTCCGGGTGCCGTCGTACTTGGACAGCGCGGTGAAGACGACCGTGCGGATCGGGACGTTGATGCCCACGCCGAGCGTGTCCGTGCCGCAGATGACCTTGAGCAGACCGGCCTGCGCGAGCTGCTCCACCAGCCGGCGGTACTTGGGCAGCATGCCCGCGTGGTGCACGCCGATGCCGTGCCGGACCAGCCGCGAGAGCGTCTTGCCGAACCCGGAGGTGAACCGGAACCGGCCGATCATCGCGGCGATGGCGTCCTTCTCGGCGCGGGTGGCGACGTTGACGCTCATCAGGGCCTGCGCGCGTTCGAGGGCGGAGGCCTGGGTGAAGTGGACGACGTAGATCGGGGCCTCGCGGCCGTGCAGGAGCTCCTCGATCGTCTCGTGCAGCGGGGTGAGGACGTACTGGAAGTTCAGCGGGACCGGGCGCTGCGCGGAGCGGACCGTCGTGGTCGGCCGGCCGGTGCGGCGCGTGAGGTCCTTCTCGAAGAAGGTGACGTCGCCGAGGGTCGCCGACATCAGCAGGAACTGGGCCTGGGGCAGCTCGATCAGCGGCACCTGCCACGCCCAGCCGCGGTCGGGCTCGGAGTAGAAGTGGAACTCGTCCATGACCACCTGGCCGACGTCGGCCGCCGTGCCGTCGCGCAGGGCGATGTTGGCCAGGATCTCCGCGGTGCAGCAGATGATCGGGGCGGACTCGTTGACGCTGGCGTCGCCGGTCATCATGCCGACGTTCTCGGCGCCGAACGTGTCGATCAGGGCGAAGAACTTCTCGGAGACGAGCGCCTTGATCGGGGCGGTGTAGTAGGTCCGCTTGCCCTCGGCGAGGGCGGCGAAGTGCGCGCCGATCGCGACCAGGCTCTTGCCCGAGCCGGTGGGCGTGCTGAGGATGACGTTCGACCCGGAGACGATCTCGATGAGCGCTTCCTGCTGCGCGGGGTACAGCTCGAGCCCCCGCTGCTGGGCCCACTCGGCGAAGGTGTCGTAGAGGAGGTCGGCGTCGGGGGTGGGCGGCAGCAGGTCGGTGAGAGTCATCGCAGGCAGATCATAGTGGGTAACCCCTCACTCCCCCCGATCCAGCCACACCCGCAGGGACCACCAGCGACGCAGTCCGGCGAGGACCGAGGGCGGGGTGTCGTCCCACGGCCGCCCGGTGAGTTCCGCCAGGCGATCCAGGCGGTACCGGACGGTGTTCGGGTGGACGTGCAGTGCGGCGGCGGCGTGACCCAGGCGTTGGCCTTGGTCCAGGTGGACCAGCGCGGTCGCGACCAGTTCGCGGTGGAAGTCGTCGGTGTGGTCCAGGCCGGTCAGGGTGTCGGCCAGGAGGTCGGCCAGCACGGGTTGCGCGTGCAGGGCGATCTCGCCGGCCAGGTCGGTCAGGGGGTGCAGGCCGTCGCCGGTCGCCAGGCGGGCCGCGGCGACGCACAGCGGGTGGATGTCGTGCACCTGGTCCAGCGGCGCGGCGGGCGCCGCGATCAGCAAGACCCCCGGCACGGGGGTGGGCAGACGGGCCGCCAAGCCCGACAGCCGGCCCTCCACCAGGCCGAACACCCCGCCACCGGCCCGCAGGTGTTGTTCCAACACCCGTGCCCGGCCGGGATCGCTGACGTCCGAGACCAGGCAGTGGTACCGGTGGCCGAGGGTCAGGCCGGCGCGGCGCAGTTCGCCGGGGGTGGGGGTGTCGCCGTGCAGGAGGAGGCGGCGCAGGAGGTGGGTGTCGGCGTCCCGGGTCGTGCGGGACAGTTCCAGCTCGGCCGTGTGGTAGCCGTTGACCACGTGCCGTTCCAGCGCACCCGTGTAGCGGTCCATGTCCAGGACCGCTTCCAGGATCGCCTCGGGACGCACACCCGCCTCCTGACCACGTGCGATGGCGATCTTCATCGCCTCCGCCCGACCCGCCTGAACACCCCGCAGCAGGCCGTCGATCGAGATCCCTTGCGCCGCCCGATCGGCACCCAAGGCTTCGGCGGCGGCGAAGTGGCGCTCGTCGGGCTCACCCGCCCGCTCGAAGAAGTCCAGCGCGGCGGCCAACAGGACCTGGACGTGCCGGCGGGTCTCGGCCTCCGGCAACGCCGCCACGTCCGCCGCGCTGCGCCGGGCCACCCGGACCAGCTCCTCGACGACACGGCCGTCCGTCGCCATCTCCCGGAACACCCGCCGAACCAGGTCGTCGCGCACCTCGCCCCCCTCGATGTCGTGGCCCTGGGTTGTGGGTTGTGGCACTGGCACAACGAGCTTGCGGGTCGTTGGGCGCGCTCCCCTACCGCCGGAACGCCGAAACCCGCTTGTCTGGTCGCCACACCTCTTCAGAGCCGAAAGGGTGTCCCGTGCGACCACTCCGAACGGCGGCCCTGTTCGCCGCGTGCGCCCTGCTCGCGACCTCCACGCCGGCCACCGCCCAACCACCCCTGCGCCAGGTGCTGTTCGTCGGCAACAACTGGGACGGCACCGCCGACGTCCTCGCGGCAAGCGGCGACTTCGCCAAGATCGCCCGCGTGAACGTCGTCCCCGACAAGGACGAACGGCTGCGGGAGATCTACCTCAACCCCGTGAAGCTGGCGTTCTTCCTCGGCATCCGCAACGGCCCCGGCGAGGGGCACGACCAGTTCGTCGACGACATGTACACCACCCCTGACGGCACCGCCGTGGTGGCGTCCCGGCCGAGCTTCGCCGACGTGGTGTCGATCGACCTGGCCACCGGCCGGATCCGGTGGCGGTTCCCGGTGTCGGGCTTCCGCTCCGACCACATGACCGTCTCCCCGGACGGGACGCGGGTCGCGGTGTCGGCGTCCACCTCGAACACCGTGCACGTCCTGGACATCACCACGGGTCGCGAGGTCGGCAAGTTCTCGACGGGCGACAAGCCGCACGAGAACGTCTTCACCAATGGCGGCACAAGGCTGTGGAACATGTCGATCGGCGAGGTGAACACCGACCTCGACGCACCCTGGCTGGACTTCACCAAGGGCGACCGCCTCATCACCGTCGTCGACGCCACCACGTTCCAACAGGTGAAGGTGATCGACATGCGGCAACGCCTGGACGCCTTCGGCCGCTCCGACCTGTCCGACGCGGTGCGCCCGGTGGCGTTCACGCCGGACGAATCCACGCTGTACTTCCAGGTGTCGTTCTTCAACGGCTTCCTGGAGTACGACGTCACCACCGACCGCATCACCCGCGCCAAGACCCTGCCCAAAAACCCGACCACCAGCGAAGACCGCACCACCTGGGTCAACGACTCACGCCACCACGGCATGTCCATGAACCCCACCGGCACCAAACTGTGCATCGCCGGAACCATGGACGACTACGCCACGGTGATCGACCGAACCACCTTGACCGAAGGCCCGCTGATCACGGCGTCCAAGCCGTACTGGGCAACGATCAGCGGCGACGGCAAGTCGTGCGTGATCTCCGAAAGCGGCGCGGACCAGGTAACTGCAATCGACTTCGCAACCGGCCAAAAGCTCACCTCCATCCCAGTAGGCGACCACCCCCAACGCGTCCGCCTAGGCCACGTCCCCGCAACCTGGACCGGCCCGACAACCAACTGAGACAACGGCCCTCCGGCGAGCACGCAGTCCACCCGCCTTGCCGGGTTGCAGTCCCCGGCGAAGCCAGCGAGTCGGCAGTCCACCCGCTTTGCCGGGTGGCAGTCCACCGGTGAGGACACAACTCAACTTGGGCTTCTTGCTTTTGTCATCTCCGTATGGCCTGCCCGAAGGGCTACCGCATTTTCCAGGGGTTGCAGCCGAAAGTTTTGCGAGGAACGAGCAAAAGTTTTAGCGGCAACCCCTGGAAAATGTGGTAGGCTCCGCCAGGCCATACGGAGATGGCAAAAGCAAGAAGCCCCCGCCGTTGCAGTTGAGTCATCTTTGGTGGCCTGCCCGCCGGCGAGGCTCTTTTAATCTTTGAACCGGAACGCTTCGCTCTCAAGCCGAACGCGCTGCGCGCTCTCAAGATCAAAAGCGGCGCTCGCCGCGCGGCAGGCCGCCAGCGGGGGGTGAAGGGCGTCGGTTCCCCCGCCGTATGGCCTGGCGGAGCCAACCACATTTTCCAGGGGTTGCCGCTAAAACTTTTGCTCGTTCCTCGCAAAACTTTCGGCTGCAACCCCTGGAAAATGTGGTAGCCCTTCGGGCAGGCCATACGGCGGGGGAACCGAGGCCCTCCACCTGTGGTTGGGACCACTGCACACCGCGCTGCGCGCGGCGAAAAGCGAAAGCACGCGCTGCGCGTGGCCCAGGTGCGCCGTGCTGCGCCTGGTGGCGGGGGCTGGAAGGGTGAGGGGTAGCGGGACGGCTGGGGGTGGTCCCTGGCCGGGGTGTCGGGTGAGCGTTGTTGCACAAAGCTGGTCACAACGGGTGGTTGGCAATTACGGTGTTGACCGTGTCCGAACCGGTAGCCATGCACATGAGTGACGGCCTGCTCAACGCGCCGACGTCGCTGCTGTTCGTCGCGGTCGCCGTGGTGGGGGTGGGGGTTGCCCTTGCCAAGGCCAGAGGGGACCTGGACGACCGCACCGCGCCGATGGCGGGTCTGGTGGCGGCGTTCGTGTTCGCCACCCAGATGCTGAACTTCCCCGTGCTGCCCGGTGTCAGCGGGCACCTGTTGGGGGGTGCGCTGGCGGCGATCCTGGTTGGGCCGTGGGTTGGCGCGTTGTGCGTGACGATCGTGTTGGTTGTGCAGTCGCTGTTCTTTGCCGACGGCGGGGTGACCGCGTTGGGGGCGAACGTCACCAACATGGCGCTGATCGGCACCGCGGTCGGCTACCTGACCGCCGTGGCCCTGCGTGGTCTGGCCAAGCGCGGCAAGGGTGGGTTGGCGTTGGTCGCCTTTCTGTCCGCGCTGGTCAACACCGTGTTGGCGAGCTTCGGGTTCGTCCTCGAGTACGCGATCGGTGGCGCGGGCGGGGTGTCGTTCGGGGCTGTTGCCACCGCTGTGCTGGGTGTGCACGTGCTGATCGGCATCGGTGAGGGTGTGATCACGGCCGTCACGGTGACCGCCGTCGCCGCCGCTCGTCCCGACCTGGTGTACCTGCTGCGCGGCGTGCCGCAGAAGCTGGAGCTGAAGGCGTGAAGCGGTTCTTCGTCTGGTTCGCCGTGGTGAGCCTGGTGCTCGCGGGCGTGGTGTCCTACTTCGCCAGTTCCGACCCGGACGGGCTGGACTTCGTCACCGAGGAGCACGGCATCGCCGAGCACGCCCAGGACCACCCGCTGGCGGGCGGGCCGTTCGCGGACTACGCGGTGGGTGGCGACGACCGGCTCACCGGCCTGGCGGGCGTGGTCGGCGTGGTGCTCACGCTGGTCGTCGCGGGTGGGCTGTTCTGGTTGCTGCGCAAGCGTTCCCCGTCCAAGTGAGTGCCGGCCGAGTGCGCGCCTGCGAAGTGGAGGGGGAGACGTGAACGGGGTTCTGCACCGCCCGGGTGACTCGCCGGTGCACCGCCTGCCGCCGCAGGTGAAGATCGTTGCCGCGGTGGTGGCGGTGTTGTGCGTCGTCGCGACCCCGCGCGGGGCGTTCGCGGCGTTCGGGGTCTACCTGCTGGCGATCACGGCTGTGTGGTTCGTCGCCCGCATCCCGCCGAGCTGGTTCGCGTCCCGGGCGCTGATCGAGTTGCCGTTCGTGGTGCTGGCGTTCGCGCTGCCGTTCACCGGGCACGCGCCCTACACGACGGTTCTGGGCGTCGAGGTGTCGGTGGAAGGGGCTCTGGCCGGCTGGAACATCCTCGCCAAGGGCACCCTGGGCGTCCTGGTCTCCCTGACCCTGGCCGCCACCACCGCCCCGCAGGACCTGTTGCTGGGCCTGCAACGCCTGCGCCTGCCCTCGGTCCTGGTCACGATCGCCACGCTGATGCTGCGCTACGCCGAGGTCGTGGTGGCCGAGGCCAAGCGGATGCGCGTGGCCCGCATCTCCCGCGGTGACGACCCGCGCTTCCTGTGGCAGCTCGGAGCCACCGCGCGGGGCGTGGGCAGCCTGTTCATCCGGTCCTACGAGCGCGGCGAGCGCGTCCACCTGGCCATGGTGTCGCGCGGCTGGTCGGGGCGGATGCCGGACGGGCGGGGGAGCGCGGTGGTGGAACCGGTGCCGGTCGAGCGCACCGCGCCGGCGCTGGTGGTCGAGCGGCTCGCGTACGCCTACCCGGACGGTCACCAAGCCCTGTTCGGCATCGACCTGCGCGTCGAACGCGGCGAGCGCGTGGCCGTGCTCGGCCCGAACGGCGCGGGCAAGACGACCTTCGTCCTGCACCTCAACGGCGTGCTGAGCGGGGGTTCCGGTCGCATCGAGGTCGCGGGCCTGCCGGTGACCAAGGAGCACCTGCGGGAGATCCGCCGCCGGGTGGGCGTGGTCTTCCAGGACCCGGACGACCAGCTGTTCCTGCCCACGGTGCGCCAGGACGTGGCTTTCGGGCCGGCGAACTTCGGCCTGCGGGGCGCCGATCTCGACGCCCGGGTCCAGGCCGCGCTGGACGCCGTGGGCATGGCGGACGTGGCCGACCGGTCCCCGTTGCACCTGTCCGGCGGCCAGCGTCGCCGGGTGGCGCTGGCGACCGTGCTGGCGTGCGAACCGGAGATCCTCGTGCTGGACGAGCCCTCGGCGAACCTGGAACCGGTGGCCCGCCGCGAGCTGGCCGAGGTGTTGCTGGGCCTGGACCGCACGATGCTGATGGTCACCCACGACCTGCCGTACGCGGTGCAGATGTGCCCGCGCAGCGTCCTGGTGGACGGCGGGGTGGTGGTGGCGGACGGGCCGACCCGCGACCTGCTGGCCGACGCGGACCTGCTCGCCCGCCACCGCCTGGAACTCCCGTACGGCTTCCGCCTGGACTGACGCCTTGGACTGACGCCGGGTGGGGCGCGCCGTTGCGCCCCACCCGACAAGTCGTCACGGGCTGGTGCAGGTCACCTCGGGGAGCGGGTTGGTGGTGCCGGGGTTGTTGGCCGTGAAGCCGAACTTCACCGACTGCTCGACGCCCACGGTCTTGTTCCACTCGGCGTTCTTCACGACCACCTCGGAGCCGGAGCCGGACTTCACGCCGTTCCACACGTTGGTGATCGTCTGGCCGCCGCTGAAGGTCCACCGCGCCGACCACCCGTTGTACGGGCTGGTGCTGTGGTTCATGACCTCCACCTCACCCTGGAAGCCGCCCTGCCAGGTGCCGGTGATCTTGTAGATCGCCATGCAGTTCGACCCCGACGGGGGAGGGGTCGTGGTGGTGGTGGTCGTGGTGGTGGAGGTGGTGGTCGTCGTGCTGGTCGGGGTCGTGCTGGTGGTGGTCGTGGTGGTCGGGGTGCCGGGTCGGCCGACCCCCGTGACCTCGCCGTTGCCGCCGTCGAAGACCACGTCGGAGCAGTTGTAGAAGGTCTCCGTCGAGTCCGACCGCTGCCACACCGAGTAGACGATGTGCCGGCCCGACTTGCCCGACGGGAGCCGCCCGCTCCAGTAGTAGTGGCCCTCCGCGGTGCCCACCGAACCCGTGCGGGGCGGGTCGGTGACCGACAGGAACGGCGTGGACTCCAGGTCGCTCCACGCCAGGGCGCGGGTCGGGCTCCAGGTGTCCTTGGTGACGTAGAGCCGGAACGTGCCCGGGTGGTGGGCCCACATGTTGTAGGTGAAGTTGAAGTTCGCCCCGGCGGTCAGGTGCGTGACCGGGAAGTCGTCGCGGGCGATGTCGAAGCCCGCGAACGTGGGGTTGTTGCCGCTGCACAGCTTGCCGTCCGGGATGAAGCCCGCCATCCGGCCGGCGCCGTCCGAGCGCAGCACGCCGAACCAGTTGTAGAGCGCGTTGGTGCCGCCGGCCTTCACCGCGGCGTCGCAGGCGGGGTTGACCGGGACGATGTTGCCCGTGGGGGCGAGGCCGTCCTGCCAGCACAGGTAGGTGCGGCTGCCCGGTTTCATCATGGCGCCGTGCGCGGACGCCGTGGACGCGTTCAGGAGCACCGCGACCAGCAGTCCGGCGGCGGCCATCGCCAGTGCGGCGAGCCATCGTCGGGTCGTCACGTCGGTTACCTCCTCGTCGAGGTCTGGGAGCGCTCCCAGTCGAGCCGACTGTAACCGCGTCGGTGCTATATGTGAACGAAAAGCCGCCTTACGGCTCAGTCAGGACGTCTTAACGGGGTCAGGCCGTCTCAACGGGCTCAAGCGCCACCTGACCCAGCTGCTCGCGCGCCTGGTGCGGCGTCAGCCGCCGCATCCCGGCCACCGCGCACCGCCGGACCACCGAAGGCTGTTCCCGAAGCAGTCGCAACCCCCGCCGCAGCAGCAGCGGCACCGGCTTGCGCGCCTCGGCCACGTCCCGCGCGAACCGCCGCACGAACGTCACGAAAGCGTTGGGGGACAACACGATCGCGTCCAACAGCACCCCGGCTTCGCGGGCTCCGGACACCAGCCGGTCCGCGAACAGCCCTTCGGCGATGAACGGACCGTCCGCCTCGACGACCCGGCGCCCGACCACCCGGTCCTCGCCGATCTCGTACACCGGGGCCTCCACCCGCCCGGTCGTGGCCAGTTCGACCACCGCCGCCAGCGCCTCCGCGGTGTTCCACGACTCCTCGGCGTCCCAGTCCGCCCGCCCGGCCGCGTCACGCGGCAGCAGCGGGTCGTCGCCCTCGCGGTAGAAGTCGTCCAGGCGCAGCACGGGCCAGCCCAGGTGGGCGGCGAGGGTGGACTTCCCCGAACCGGACGGACCGGCGAGCAGCACGACGCGCGGGTGAACGGCAAGTGACGGCACGGAATGCAATGGTCGCACACCCGGCTTGTCCCCCTGTGCACGGATGGTGCTCCGCTGTGCACCGGCTCTGGCACTGAACGCGACGGCCCGCCACGATGTCGGTCATGGAAAGGGTGCGCGACCAGGAGCACGCGCGGCGGATGCTCTCGGAGCTCGAACGCGACCGACCGCGGCACGAGCGACCACCGGACGTCGCCGCCCCGACCGGCGAGGGGTTCGCCGACGTCGTCGCCGCCGGTGGCGACCGGATCGAGCTGGACCCGGCCGAACTGGCCGAGGCGCTGCGCCGGCTGGACGCGTTGCACGACGAGATCGCCACCCGGCTCGCGGAGTCCACGCGGCTGGAAGGCCCGTTGGGTGACGGCCACGGCCCGGTCGCCCGGCACATGCGCGCCGCGTTCGGGCTGCGCGGCGGGCCGAGCGGGGTGCAGGGGGCGTTGCGGTCGTACCTGGACGAGCTGGGGGCGCTGCGCGCGGCCCTGCACCAGGTCGGCGTCACCCACCAGGCACAGGACGAAGCCGTCGCGGACACGATGAGGCCTCCGAGATGACCGAGCAGCGCAAGCACCGGTACTGGTCCCACGACCACAAGCCCAGCGCGCGGGCTCGGCGCCAAGCGCGGCGCGTGCGGCGGGACAAGGAGGTCAACCGGCTGCCCGAGAAGTTCGGGCAGATCAACTGGGCCGTCTACACCCACCGCGAGCTGTGGGACATGGTCAAGTCCGCCGACACCGGCCGGATGGGTGGTCGCGCGCACGACTGGCAGGTCCTGGCGGGCGAGGTCGACCGCGCCACCGGGGACGTGCGGGAACTCGTGCAGCGCCTGGTGGTGTCGTGGCAGGGGCCGTCGTCGGTGGTGGCGGCGGAGTCGGTGTCCCGGCTCACCGAGTGGGCGGCCGACGCGTCGCGGCGCGCTTACGGCGTGGGCACGGGGTTGACGGCCTACACGTCGGCGGTCGAGGAGGCGGCGCGGCGGATGCCCGAGCCCGTGCACCCGGACGCCGAGAAGTGGTTCCGCGAGGGGTACGACGTGTCGACCCTCGACGGGCCGGAGGGTGCGTACTTCCTGCGGCAGTTGTTGGACGACCACCGGCCGAGCAAGGAGGAGCAGCAGGCGGCGAAGGCGCGGGCGGTGGACGTGATGGAGGCTTACGAGCGGGCGAGCCGGGAGGTGCACACCGGTTTGCCCTCCTTCAACGAGCCGGCGCCGGCCGGTGCGCAGGTGCAGGCGGACCAGGTCCCGCCTGTCCGGACGCCGAACATCCCCGACTGGGACGACCCGTACACCCCCGGTGAGCACGTCCCGACCGATCCCGATGAACCGCACACCCCCGCCGGCGGTCCGCGCGACACGACGTCCGTGGCGGCGGTCGCGGACTCGGGATCCGGTCCGGGCGGTGCGTCCGGTCCGGGTGCGGGTGGCGGGCACGGCTCGGGGGCGAACTTCGGTCCCGGTGCGGGCGTCGGAGCGCGGGCGGGTGCGGGCTTCGGTGCCGGCGGCGGCTCGGGGCGTGCTGGTGGCTCCGGTCCGCTGGGTCCCGGTGGGTCCTCGGGTGTGCTGGGCGTGGCTCCGGGCGCGATGGCTCGGGGCGGGGTCGTGGGTGCCGCGGGTGGGGCCGGCGGGTTCGGCATGTACCCGCCGGTGGCGCCGCCGAACCGGGAGGAGGACCGCGAGCACCGCAACCGCTACGACGACGGCCTGGACCTGCTGGACGACCTGCCGCCGGCGTTCCCGCCGGTGCTGGGCGAATGAGCGGGGGGTTCCGGGTCGATCCGGACGAGCTGACCTGGTACGCGAGCCGGCTGTCCGAGGCGGCCGACGACCTGGACCGCGTGTTGTCCACTGTGGACGGACCGGTGGGCGACCTGGGGCCGCAGGGGGTCACCGAGGCGGTCGAGGGGCTGGTCGTCGGGTGGGTCGCGCGGTTGCGGGCGGTGGACTTGGCGGGGGTGGCGGAGTCGGTGCGGGCGGCGGGGGAGGCGTACCGGGCGGCGGACGAGTGGGGCCGTGGCTGACTACCGGGGGTTGGGGTTCGACCCGACACCGGGTGACGCCGAGGCCGTCGCCGCGGTGAGCGAGCGGTGCGCGGCGGTCGTGGACGTGCCCGCCGTGCCCCCGGGCTGGTCGGGCGCGGAGTCTGCGGGCGCGGAGTCTGCGGGCGCGGCGGATGCGGCGGCGTCCGCGGGCTGGGCGGGCGTGGCGGCGGAGGGGTTCGCGGCGCGGTGGGAGGCCGTGGTGTCCGAGGTGGCGGCGGTGCGCCGTGCGATGCGGGCGGCGGCGGACGTGCTCGACGCGTGGGCCACGGAGGTGCTGGGCAACCGGCGTCGGGCCGAGGAGTTGGACGCGCGGGCGGTGCGACTGCGACGGGAACTCGCCGACGCCGCCGACGAGGTCGACCACACCGGAGCCCTGGCCACCTTCACCCCGACCCACGGCGAGCTGCACGCGGCGGCGGTGGCACGGCACGACGACCTCGCCCGGCGGCTGGCGGAGGTACTCGCGGAGGCCCGGCTGCTCGAACGCGACCACCACGCGGCGGCCCGCCGGGTCGCGGAACGCCTGCGGGACACCGAAGCCGTGGGGCCAGCCCCGGGAGAGGCGAGCGACGGGTGCGGGGAGGCACTGGTCGGATTCTCCGCCGTGACCGAAGAGATGGCCTCCGTGCTCTTCGGGGCGCGGCCTCCGGCCCCCGGTTCCATCGTCCCACCGGGGGCCGACAGTGCGGGGCGTGAAGGCGCGGGAAGCGCGGGCATCGGGCGTGGTGGGGCGGCGGCGTTCGGGGCGGGGCTCGGGTGAGGCTTCCTGTGGTGCCGGGGGTCACCCCGGTGGCGTTGGGTGCGCCCGAGCGGACGGCTGCCGACCTGTTGAGCGTCTTGCGGCGGATCAAGGGGACGCTCGACCCCGGGCTCGAGGTGTCCGCCGTGCAGGCCGCCGATCTCGCGCACCGGCACGGGGCCGCGCTGGTCGCGGTGGTCGAGCACCCCGGCGCTGATCCCGCTCTG
The DNA here is from genome assembly GCF_003634995.1 of Saccharothrix variisporea. GTDB lineage: Bacteria > Actinomycetota > Actinomycetes > Mycobacteriales > Pseudonocardiaceae > Actinosynnema > Actinosynnema variisporeum. The sequence goes on from NZ_RBXR01000001.1 coordinate 7,697,000, forward strand.
CTGGTGGCGGTGGTGGTGCCGGCGGATCGAGTGCCGGCCGAGCACCTGCTGCACGGCCCGTCGATCCGGGAGGTCACCGAAGGGGTCACCGCGACCGGCCACCCGGTGGTGATCATCGAGCGGATACCGGTGTCCGGGACGGGCGCTCAACTCCAAGTCGTCGTGACGGCCGACGGGGTGGCGGTCGTGTTCACGCTGCACTCGCCGACCGGGCGGGGCTGGCTGGACGTCTCCGGGGTGGCCGGGCGGTTCGTGTCCGGCATCGAGTTCAGCGGGATCGGTAGGCAGTCGGCGTCACGCCCACGACCTGGCGGAACGTCCGCGAGAAGTGCGCGGCGCTGACGAAACCGCAGTCCCGGGCGATCTCCGCGACGCTCCGGTCCGCCTTCGCCGGGTCGCCCAGCAGCGCCTTCGCCCGCTCGACGCGCAAGCCCCGGATGCGTTCCGACACGCCCTGGCCGTCGTCGAACAGCTGGTACAGCCGCCGCCGTGACATGAACAACGCCTCGGCCACCCGGTCCGCGCTCAGACCCGGGTCGGACAGGTGCTCGCGCATGTAGTCCACGGCCTCCCGGCGGCGAGCGGCCAGGGCGTCCACGCGGTCCAGCTCGGCCTTCAACGCGCTGCGCAGCACCAACTCCGCGAGCCCGACCAGGTGGTGCGCCAGGCCGTGCGGGTCCAAGGCGGGAGAAGCGGCCAGCACGTGCGCCACCGCGCCGGTCACCAGCGCGCGCAGCGGCGGCTCGACCGGGACCGGTTGGAACATCAGGGGTTTCAGCTCGCCGAACCCGATGGTCAGCCGGGCCGCGGCAACGGTGAGCAGGACCGCGCCGGCGGGCGAGACGTGCAGCGACGAGTCCGGCAGCCGCAGTGCCGCGCCGCTCTCCGGCACGCCCTTCGGCACCGCGCAGCCCATCAGCAGCTGGACGTCCTGCGGTGGCGCACCGCCGAGGGCGGCCCTGGCCGCCGCCGCGCCCGACGCCCGGACGGTGAGCAAGCCGTGGCCGACGTCCATGCCGGGCAGCCTACGACCGGAGCAGTTCGGCGGAACCCGCCCGCCGCGCCCGCCCGGCCCACTACCTTCGGGCGACATGGCACGCCGTTCCGGGACCGGGATCGTCCTGTCGCACGTCGAGTTCGACCTCCTCTGGGAGGACCTGGGCGCGGGCGACCCGCCGTACCCGCTGGAGGTCCCGTCGCACGGCGAGACCCTGGCCGAACGGGACGCGCTCGGCGCGCAGGTGTTCCGGACGCTCACCGAGGCGGGCCTGGCCGACGGCGACGACGTCGCACCGGAGCTGGAAGACCTCTTCGGCTACCTCACCGGCAGCACCCTGTCCGTCGACGCCCTGGTCTTCCGCCCCCAGCCGTGGCGGGTGCTGGCGGCCGTGCGCGGGTCGCGTGGCGTGCTGGCGGTGCTGAACGACCGCGAAGTCGCGCTGGAACCCATCACCGACCCGGTCCCGGCCATCGCCAAGGTCATCGGGAACGCCCAGGCGGGTCCCGGTGACCAGGTCCGACTGCCCCGCACGGCGTTCTCGGCCGCCGTGGACGCCTACGCGACCGGCGGTTACGCCGCGCTGGAACGCGCCCTCGCCCAGGCCGGCGTCACCGGGCGCGCGACCCGGGCGCTCACCACGTTGCTGGAGTCCGGCCGGGGCGCGGCCGGGCAGCTCGCCGCCACCGGACCCGGCGGCCGGACACCCGTGCTGAGCTGGACCGACACCACCGCCGGCCGGTACGCGATGGCGGCGGAGGACGTGGCCGGCGAGCCGTGGGTGCGCATCGCCCCGGCGGACGGCCCGGCGCTGGTGCGTCACCTCGCCGTGCTGCTGGACGAGGTCCGCTGATCGTCCCACCACCACGCCGGCACGACCTCGGTCACCACGGCCATGCCCTGCGCCAGGGCGTCCGCGGTCGCCGCCTCCGCCAGCCGCCGCACGAGCCCCGCGAGGTCGTCGGGCCGGAGGGTGAACGCGTCCCGGTCGAAGGTCAGGCCGACCAGCTTGCCGTGCAGGTCCACGGTCACCGACACGCCGTCGCCGGACGCCTCGCCGCGGATGTCGTCCAGCCGTGCGCCCAGGCTCATCGGACCCTCCACGTGGTCGGGGTGGTGTCCTCGGCGTCGCCGGACCGGCCCAGACCCAGTTCGCCGAGGTCACCCAGGGCGTGGGCGGCCCGTGCGTCGGCCCGCGCGGTCGCGGTGTCCACGAGGCTGAGGATCGTGCGGGCCAGGTCGCTGCCCGGCCGCAGCGCGCGGCCGTCCAGGGTCAGGTCCAGCAGCACGCCGCCGGGCCCGACCTCGACGGCGACACCCCGGTCCGGGTCGTGGGCGTGTGCGCTGATCACGGGTGCACCCCTCCGTAGAACGTGGCCGAGCTGAGCCGGTGGGTGTTGCGGCGCACGGCGTCGCCCGAGTTGCCCTCGATGAGGGTGACCGTGCCGCCGTGGACCTTCTCGACGATGCCGATGTGCTTGCTGGTGGCGGTGCTCTGCGGTCCCGTGCCGAACAGGAGCACGTCACCGGGGCAGACGTGCTTGAGGTCCGTGTACGCCTTGCCGTGGCGCTGCCCCCAGCGGAAGACGTCCCCGGTGAACGGCAGCAGCGGGATGTCCACGCCCGCCTTGCGCCACATCGCCGTGGCGAACGACGAGCACCACGCCGCCGTGGGGCCGTACGGGTTGCGGTTGCTGCCCGGCGGGTTCTCGCGGGTGCCGAGTTCCTTGCGCGCCTTGGCCAGGATCGTGCGCACACGGCCGCGTGCCCGCGCGTGGGAGGGCTTGGTGCGGGGATCGGCGACGCCGTCGTGCTCGACCTCGTGCTCCAACGCCTTGAGCTTGCGGGCTGCGGCCTCCAGCTCGGCGCGGGCTTGCCTCACTGCGCTCGTGGTGTCCTTGGTGTAGCGCGGTTCGAGATCGGCCGCCGCCGCGACCGCCTTGAGCAGGGCCGCGCGCGTTCCGACCGCCACACCCGCGTCCAGGATGCGCACGGCCCGGTCCAGGTACTCCTCGACGGCTTGGCGCGCTCTGGTGTGCTGCGTGGTCAGGGTGGCGCTGACGCCGGCGACGACCTTTTCGGCGTCACGGGCGGCGTCGGCGGTGACCCGCAGTTGACGCGCGATCCGGCCCGAGCGCTTCTCGAACCCCTCCGACTGAGCGCCCTTCCAGTGGTTCAGCACTTCTCTGGACGCCTTGTTGTGGTTCTCGTGGCCTTCAACAAGTGCTTCCGCGGTCCGGTTGAGGGCGTACTGGACCTTGACGGCGTCCTCCGCCTTGCCCGCCAACGCGTTGCGGTGCCCGATCATGCCGTCGGCGAAGTGCCTCGCCAGCGCGTGAGTGTCCACTGTGGTCAGTCCTTCAGCGAGCGGGCGATGTCGTCGTCGTGGTCCCGGTAGGCGCGGGCGGCCCGGGCGGCGGAGTCGGCGAGGCGGTCGGTGTTGTGGGCGACGGCCTTGACCTGCCGGCGCAGCGCCGCCCCGAACCCGTCGAGCGCGTCGGCGAAACCGGACTCCTCGCCGATCCGCCCGAAGCTGTCCTCGGCGACCTCCCGCACCTCGCGCACGTGCCGACGACCCGCGGCGGTGAGGTCGTCGGCGGTGCCCCGCGTGCGCCGCGCGAATCCCCGCAACACGTCGAGGTCCACCGAAAACCCGTCATTGGTGCTCATACCGCCACCCTGGCCCGCGGCCGACACCACCGGGTACCGCCGTTGCACGCTCGGACAGCGGCTGTGCACGAGGGAGCTACAGTCGAACATGTGAACGAAGGGCTGTTCGACGAGGGCTTGTTCGGCGCCACGGACGAGGAGAAGGCGCAGCGCATCGCCGCCAACGCGCCCCTCGCCGTGCGCATGCGCCCCCGCACGCTGGACGAGGTGGTCGGCCAGGGTCACCTGCTGGGCCCCGGCGCGCCGCTGCGCCGGCTCGTGGAGGGCTCGTCACCCGCGTCCGTGATGCTCTACGGCCCGCCCGGCACCGGCAAGACCACCCTGGCCACGCTCGTCTCCCAGGCCACCGGCCGCCGCTTCGCCGCGCTGAGCGCCCTGTCGGCGGGCGTGAAGGAGGTCCGGGCGGTCATCGACGAGGCTCGCCGCCGCCTGGTGCGGTCCGGCGAGTCGACCGTGTTGTTCATCGACGAGGTCCACCGCTTCTCCAAGACCCAGCAGGACGCCCTGCTCGGCGCCGTCGAGGACCGGATCGTCCTGCTGGTCGCGGCGACCACCGAGAACCCGTTCTTCTCGGTCGTCTCACCCCTGCTGTCCCGCTCCCTGGTCCTCCAGCTGCGCCCGCTGTCCGACGACGACGTCCGCACGCTCATCCACCGCGCCACCCAGGACGAACGCGGCCTCAACGGCACCATCACCATCGCCCCCGACGCCGAGGACCACCTGGTCCGCCTGGCCGGCGGCGACGCCCGCCGCGCCCTCACCGCCCTCGAAGCGGCGGCCGACGCGGTGACCGACGGCGTCCTGGACTTGGCCACGTTGGAGGCCACGGTCGACAAGGCCGCGGTCCGCTACGACCGCCAGGGCGACCAGCACTACGACGTGACCAGCGCGTTCATCAAGTCGATCCGGGGCTCGGACGTCGACGCGGCCCTGCACTACCTGGCCCGCATGATCGAGGCAGGCGAGGACCCGAGGTTCATCGCCCGCCGCCTGGTCATCCACGCCAGCGAGGACATCGGCATGGCCGACCCCACAGCCCTGCAAACCGCCGTGGCCGCCGCGCAAGCCGTGCAACTCATCGGCCTACCCGAATGCGCCCTCAACCTCGCCCACGCCACCGTGCACCTGGCCACCGCGCCCAAGTCCAACGCGGTCACGGTCGCGATCAGCGAGGCCATGTCCGACGTCCGCAAGGGCCTGATCGGCCAAGTCCCGCCCCACCTGCGCGACGGCCACTACGCCGGCGCGGCCAAGCTGGGCAACGCCCAGGGCTACCGCTACCCGCACGACGTCCCGGAGGGCGTGCTGACCCAGCAGTACCCGCCGGACGACCTGGTGGGCCGCGACTACTACGTCCCCACCGGGCGGGGCGCGGAACGGTACATCGCCGAACGCCTCCCCAAGCTCCGCAAGGTCGTACGCGGCGAGGACTAGCCCTGCCCCGCACCCTCCTTCCTCGCGCAGCGCGGGTCCTTCGGCGAAGCCGGCGAGTCGGCAGTCCGCCTTGCCGAGTGGGCAGTCCGCCGGGGGGACACAACTCAACTTGGGCTTCTTGCTTTTGTCATCTCCGTATGGCCTGCCCGAAGGGCTACCACATTTTCCAGGGGTTGCAGCCGAAAGTTTTGCGAGGAACGAGCAAAAGTTTTAGCGGCAACCCCTGGAAAATGTGGTAGGCTCCGCCAGGCCATACGGAGATGGCAAAAGCAAGAAGCCCCCGCCGTTGCAGTTGAGTCATCTTTGGTGGCCTGCCCGCCGGCGAGGCGCTTTTCGCTTTTAAGCTCTTTAAACCGGAACGCTTCGCTCTCAAGCCGAACGCGCTTCGCGCTCTTGGACGCGCTGCGCGCTCGAAAGATGAAAAGCGGCGCTCGCCGCGCGGCAGGCCGCCAGCGGGGGGTGAAGGGCGTCGGTTCCCCCGCCGTATGGCCTGGCGGAGCCAACCACATTTTCCAGGGGTTGCCGCTAAAACTTTTGCTCGTTCCTCGCAAAACTTTCGGCTGCAACCCCTGGAAAATGTGGTAGCCCTTCGGGCAGGCCATACGGCGGGGGAACCGAGGCCCTCCACCTGTGGTTGAGACCACCACACAACAGCGCGCTGCGCGCTGCGCGCAGGGTGCGGGGGAGGTGGGGGTGACTTGCCGGGCCACCGGCGGGAAAATCCGGTGACGATCACGGCCTGCGTCTGACACGGTGTGCGCCGTGACGGATGCTCCACCGCCCAACGGGCACGCCTTCCTGGACTTCAACTCCCCACTGTCGGACGCGCGGTCCTACGACCTGATCGCCAGTCTCGGCGACCTGCGCGGCAGCACGGTCGTGGACTACGGCTGCGGTTGGGCCGAACTGCTCCTGCGGGCCGTCGAGCACGAGCCGACCGCGCGGGGTGTCGGCGTGGACGGTGACGAGCACGCCATCGAGCGGGGACGGGCGAACGCGCGGGCCAGAGGACTGTCGGAGCGCGTCGAACTGCACTTGGGCGACGTCACCACCTGGGACGGCCCGACCGCCGACGTGGCCGTCTCGATGGGGTCCTCGCACGCCTGGGGCGGCACCCTCCAGACCCTCGCCGCCCTGCACGAGCGCATCCGGCCCGGCGGTCTGCTCCTGCTCGGGGACGGCTTCTGGGAGCGCCCGCCGCTCGAACACATCGCGGAGGCGTTCGCCGGGGATGCCCTGGGCAGTCTGGACGAGCTGGTGGACGCGGCGATGGAGGCCGGGTTCCGCCTGTTCAACCTCACCACCGCGAGCCTGGACGAGTGGGACGGCTTCGAGTCCCGCTGGTGCCTGGCCCGCGAGCGGTGGCTGGCCGAGCACCCCGACCACGTCGAGGCGGCCGAGGTGCGCAGGATCGTGGACGAGCACCGCGACCTGTGGCTCAAGGGCTACCGCGGCTCGCTGGGGTTCGCCTACCTCACGCTCGCCCGCCGGTAAGGGACTCCCGTCCCGTCCGGCCGGGGATACCGGGCGGGACGGTCCTCCCGATCCGGAACCACTGCTCGCCCGCCCGCACCAGCGTCTCGATCGTCTTGGTCGTGTAGGCCGGGGGAGCGATCACGCCTGAGCACCGGCTCGCGCCCGACGCCACCGGCCCGTTGCGCTCGACGGTCACCTCGTACAGGTTGTCCAACCCCTGCACGGTCACCACGCGCGTCTCGCCTTCCAGCACCCGCTCGTCCACCGCGAGCACCGAGTCCACGCCCCGCAGCCCGAACGCCTTGCGCACCGCGATCTCGGCGTACTGCGCCCACGGGCTCGGCGCGGACGTCCGGCCCCGCAGCTGCTCCGCCACGACCTGCCCGACCAGCGCGGACTTGGCCACCAGGGCGGCCTCGCCGGGGTCGAGCTGACCGTGCAGGAACCCGTCGGGCACGACGAGCAGGTTGCCCGCCCACCGGTCGCCGCCGACGTGGCTGACCTCCCACGCCCGGCCCGGGTGGTTCTCGCCCAGCACGCCCGCCAGCGGCCGGCCCAGGACCGCGCAGCACATGTCCTTCGTGCCGTGGGTGCACACCAGAAACAGGGGGCCGTCCACGCGCTCGCCGTGGCCGGGGATGCCCGCGGCGACGGCGGCGACGTCCAGGGCGGCCAGTTCGGCGAGGTCGTCCACCTCGAGCTTCTCCAGCCACCGGTTGCCGGGGACGCCGCTGCCGACGTACACGGTGTGCGGGGCGGAGGGGTCGCGCTGGTGGCGGCCGGGACGGCGGATCAGCAGGGGCCGCAGTCCGGCGGCCCGGGGTCCGTCCAGTCGTCCCGGCCCGAACACCGAGGCCAGGGTCTGCTCCAACGCGTCGGCGGGCCACGGGCCGGGCTGCTCGATCAGCAGCCACGACGTCATGAGCGTCGCCGTCCCGGCCGGGTTCCCGCCGAGCTGGCGCGTCAGAACCGCGCAACCCGGCAACCCGTCGGAACTTATGTTAGGCATACCTAAGAGTAACGGATCACTCCGGCGCGAGCACCCCTTGTGTGACCAACTCACCGAGCAGTGCCCGGACGGTTACCCGGTCGAGGAGCGGTGCGCCCGCCTCGACGAGCTCCTTGATCGGGTGCCGCGCGGCGCCGATCAGGACCTGGAGCACCGGCGCGGCGGCCTTCGCGAACACCAGCCGCTTGCCCGCGGCCGACAGCGACACCGTCTCCGGACCCAGCTCAAGCACAGCACGAGGCGTCAGCAAGCGCACCTCGGACTCGTCACCCGGCGGGAGGAGGTCCGCGGTCGCGGTCCACGGGAAGCCCACGTGCGAGATGGCCGGGGCCTGCGCGTCCCGGTCGTCCAGGAACCGCGCCACCACGTCGTCGTCCAGGAACGCGACTACGCGTTCCCGCAACTCGCGCGCCCGCTCCGCCTTCTCCTCGGGGGAGGCGAACCGGGGCAGGTCGGTCCGGAAGACCTCCTCGGTGCGCAGCTGGTCGGCCAGCCACGCCACCAGGTCCACGCCCGTCGCCCGGTTGAACCCGATGGTCAGGTGCAGCGACTCCTCGCCCACCGCGGACACGTCGTGCCAGTGCCCGCGCGGCACGTACAGGACGTCGCCGTCCTCCAGCATGAAGTCGTCGATCGGCTCGCCGCTGGGCTTGTCCGGCAGCACCACGTCCCGCTGGAGCGGCGCCGGCCGGGTCACCCCGTGCACGCGCCACCGCTTGCGGCCGGAGATCTGGATGATGATCGCGTCGTGGTCGTCCCAGTGCACGTCGAAGCCGTGCGTGACGCCCCACCCCGCGTAGAGGTTGACCTGGACCCGCTCCCGCAGCTCGTGCTCGAGCTGGGCGGCCAGGTCGCCGACCGGGCCGAACATCTCGTGGACGGAGTCCAGCACCAGCGTCGCGCCGCCGCGCATCTTCTCGGCGAACGCGGCGGGCAGCAGCCGGGACACCGGCCCCGTGCGCCGGGTCTCCACGGTCTCCGCGTAGGAGTGCGTCGGGACGACCTCGCCGCCCTGCGCGAGCCGCAGCCGGGGGAACTCCAGCCGGTGCTGGCGCAGCACCCGGTTGACCTCCGACCACGGCAGCAACTCGGCGAACCGCCCCGCACGGCCGGGGAACCGCTGGTGGGTCCGGCCCTGCACCGCGTCGAAAAACTGGCTGACCCCGATCGGTGCGACGAGGTCAGCCAGGGTCGGGACGGTCAACTCAGTCGTTGCCGTCGGTGTCGTCGAGGGCGCCGTTGGCCTTGTTCCGGTCGACCGCGCTGGTCAGCGGCTCGGCGCTGATCAGCAGACCGCTGGCCTGGGTGGTGTCGTTCTCCATGCCGGTTCCTCCTCGTGTGGGGGGTCGGACGGAAGATCACGCTACGACAGCGAAACCCGTCGAGTCATCGGTCATTTGAGTAATCCTCGGGACCCGTCCCGGCCAGTGGGAACAGGCCAAGCGAGATCCACCAGAGGTCATTCGGGGGACGCACGGTAACCTCTGTGCACCACGCCACGGCAAGTTTCAGGAGGACTCGTGTCGCCAGGGCAGATCGCCGCGCTGGTCGCCGCCGGCGCGTTCGTGCTGCTGGTGATCCTGCTGGCCATCCCGCTGATCAAGCTGGGCCGCACGCTGGACGAGGCCACCATCGCCATCCGCAAGGCGCACCAGAACAGCGACCCGATCTTCACCGGCGCGAACACCACGATCACGCACGTGAACACCCAGCTGGAGCGGGTGGACGGCATCACCGCCAACGCGCGCGCGGTCACCGGCAACGTCTCCGCGCTGACCTCGCTGTTCACCGCCACCCTCGGCGGTCCGCTGGTCAAGGCCGCCGCCCTGTCCTACGGCGTCAGCAAGGCCATCAAGGCCCGCCGCAAGGCCGCCCAGGAGCCCAAGAAGCACTCCCGCCGGGGTCGGCGATGAGGCGCCTGTTCTGGTTCGGGCTGGGCATCGCGGCCGGCGTGTTCGCCACCCGCAAGGCGGGCCAGGCCGCGCACGCCGCCACGCCCGCGGGCATCGGGGCCAACGTCGGCGAGGGCCTGCGCGAGCTGGCCGGCGCCATCGGGTCGTTCGGCGCGGAGGTCCGCGCGGGAATGACCGAGCGTGAGCAGGAGTTGCAAGACACCGTGGAACGTCAGACGGGCTTCACGCCGGGTCGGCGAGCGCGCAGGGCGAACGACCGCTAGAGGTCGTTCGCCTCGCCGTGCCCTGAACTCCACTCGTAGATCCAAGGACAAGCCCGTGCAGACCCACGAGATCATCAAGCGCTTCCGCGAGCACTTCGAGAACGCCGGCCACACGGTCGTCCCGAGCGCCTCGCTCATCCTGGACGACCCGAACCTGCTGTTCGTCAACGCCGGCATGGTGCCGTTCAAGCCCTACTTCCTGGGCGAGGCCCCGCCGCCGTTCAAGCGCGCCACCAGCATCCAGAAGTGCGTGCGCACCCCGGACATCGACGAGGTCGGCAAGACCACCCGCCACAACACGTTCTTCCAGATGGCGGGCAACTTCTCCTTCGGCGACTACTTCAAGGAAGACGCCATCCGCCTGGCCTGGGAGCTGGTCACCGGCCCCCAGGACAAGGGCGGCTACGGCTTCGACCCCGAGCGCATCTGGGTGACCGTCTACGAGGACGACGACGAGGCCCAGCAGCTGTGGCAGAAGGTCGCCGGCCTGCCCGTCGAGCGCATCCAGCGCCGTGACGGCAAGGACAACTACTGGGACATGGGCGTGCCCGGCCCCGGCGGTCCGTGCTCGGAGATCTACTACGACCGCGGCCCCGCCTACGGCAAGGAGGGCGGCCCGGTCGTCGACGAGGACCGGTACCTGGAGATCTGGAACCTGGTCTTCATGCAGGACGAGCGCGGCGAGCTGAGCCCGAAGCTGGGCCACAAGCCGATCGGCTCGCTGCCGAACAAGAACATCGACACCGGCATGGGCGTCGAGCGCGTGGCCGTGCTGCTCCAGGGCGTGGACAACGTCTACGAGACCGACCTGGTCCGGCCGGTGATCGCCAAGGCCGAGGAGCTGTCCGGCCGCAAGTACGGCGACAACCCGGTGGACGACGTCCGGTTCCGGGTCATCGCCGACCACGCCCGCTCGGGTGTGCTCATCGTCGGCGACGGCGTCACCCCGGGTAACGAGGCCCGCGGGTACGTGCTGCGCCGCCTGCTGCGCCGGATCGTCCGCTCGGCCCGCCTGCTGGGCGTGACCGAGCCGGTGCTGGTGCAGTTCGCCGAGGTCGTCCGGGACGCCATGGGCCCGGCCTACCCGGACCTGGTCAGCGGGTTCCCCCGGATCGCCCAGGTGCTCAAGGCCGAGGAGGACACCTTCCTCCGCACGCTGGAGGCCGGGTCGCGGATCTTCGACAACGCCGCCGCCGAGGTCAAGGCCGACGGTCGCGCCACCCTGCCGGGTGACAAGGCGTTCCAGCTGCACGACACCTACGGGTTCCCGATCGACCTCACCCTGGAGATGGCCTCGGAAGCGGGCCTGACCGTGGACGAGGACGGGTTCCGCAAGCTGATGGCCGAGCAGCGCGCCCGCGCCAAGGCCGACGCCGCCGGCAAGAAGACCGGCCACGGCGACCAGACCGTGTACCGGGAGCTGCTGGAGCTCGGTGCCACCGAGTTCACCGGCTACCAGGAGCTGGCTTCCGAGGCCACCCTGCGCGGCATCATCCGCGAGGGCAAGCGGGTCAAGTCCGCTCGCGAGGGCGACATCGTCGAGGTCGTGCTCGACCGGACCCCGCTGTACGCCGAGTCCGGCGGCCAGGAGAGCGACGCCGGCACGATCGTGTCCGGCAGCGCCGAGCTGGAGGTCGTGGACGTCCAGAAGGTGGCCCGCAAGCTGTGGGTGCACCAGGTGCGGGTGCTCTCCGGCGAGATCGCCGAGGGCGAGCACGTCGAGGCCCGCGTCGACCCGGAGTGGCGCGTCGGCGCCCGCCAGGGCCACTCGGGCACGCACGTCGTGCACGCCGCCCTGCGCCAGGTGCTCGGCCCGTCGGCGCTGCAGAGCGGTTCGTACAACAAGCCCGGCTACCTGCGGCTGGACTTCGCCTGGACGGGTGGTCTGTCCGACGAGACGCGCAGCGAGATCGAAGAGGTCTCCAACCTGGCCGTCCGCAAGGACCTGCCGGTGCGCGTGGTCTACACCGACATGCCCGGCGCCCAGGAGATGGGTGCGGTCGCCCTGTTCGGCGAGACCTACGACGACACCGTGCGCGTGGTCGAGATCGGCGGCCCGTGGTCGCGTGAGCTGTGCGGTGGCACGCACGTGGAGCACTCGTCGCAGATCGGCCCGATCACCGTCATCGGCGAGTCGTCGGTGGGCTCGGGCGTGCGCCGCCTGGAGGCCTACGTCGGCATCGAGGCGTTCAAGTACCTGGCCCAGGAGCGGGCCCTGGTGCAGAACGTCGCCGCCATGCTCAAGGTGCCCGACGCCGAGGTCCCGGCCCGCGTCGAGGCCCTGGTGGAGCGGCTGCGCAACGCCGAGAAGGAGCTGGAGCGGGTCCGTGCCGCCCAGCTGATGTCCTCCGCCGGGTCCCTGGCCGAGCAGGCCCTGGACGTGCGCGGCGTGGCCCTGGTCGCGCTGGCCCTGCCCGAGGGCACGGCCGCCGCCGACGTGCGGACCCTGGCGGGCGAGGTGCGCAACCGCCTCGGCGACCGGCCCGGCGTGGTCGGCCTGTTCGCCCCGGACGGCGACAAGGTGAGCTTCGTGGTGGCCACCACGGCCGCCGCCCGCTCGCTCGGGTTGGCCGCCGGCAAGCTGGTGCCCGCGTTCGCCCCGGCCGTGGGCGGTCGCGGTGGCGGCAAGCCGGACCTGGCCCAGGGCGGCGGCACCAACCCCGCCGGGGTGGGCGAGGCCCTCGCCGCCCTGCGCGCCGAGGTGGACCGCGCCGTTGAGCAGCACTGACCGTCCCGGCGTCGACGACCCCGGCCTCGGCCGGAGGCTGGGCGTCGACGTCGGAGCGGTGCGGGTCGGGGTCGCCGTCAGCGACCCGGGGGCGTTCCTGGCGACCCCGCTGGTTACGCTGTCACGTGACGAGAAGACCGGCCGGGACCTGGCGAACCTGGTCCGGCTCGTCGCCGAGCACGACGTCGTCGAGGTCGTGGTCGGGTTGCCCCGAACCCTGGCCGGGCGGCACGGGCCGGCAGCGGAGGCGGCGGCGGCGTACGCTGCGGCGTTGGCGCAGCGGGTCGCCCCGGTCCCGGTGCGGCTGCACGACGAACGGCTCACCACCGTCACCGCCAGTCGCGTGCTGGCGCAGCGGGGGGTGAAGGGCAAGAAGCAGCGCGCCGTCGTGGACCAGGCAGCCGCGGTCGAGATCCTCCAGTCGTGGCTGGACGCGCGGTCGCGACAGTTGGCCCGCTCCGCCGACGAGGAGCAGGCCCCCGGACCGAAGGACCGCACGTGAGCGACGACCTCGGGTTGTTCAGCGAACCTGACGTGCAGCAGGACCGACCGCGCGGCAAGGCCGCGGTGGCCGCCCGGCGCGCGAAGGCACGCCGGAAGAAGACCGTCCTGTGGCTCGTGGTCGTGCTGGTGCTGGTGGGCGGCGGCGTGGGCGCGTACTACGGCTACCAGCAGCTGCGCGGCATCGGCTCCTACGAGGACTTCTCCGGCGCCGGCGACACGGACGTCGTGGTCGAGGTCAAGGACGGTGACCTCGTCGCCACCATCGCCAACTCGCTCAAGGAGCAGGGTGTGGTGGCCAGCGCGCGGGCGTTCACCGAGGCGGGCGAGGGCGACTCGCGGGTGACCGCCATCCAGCCCGGCTTCTACCTGATGAAGACCAAGATGTCGGGCAAGGCGGCCGTCGAGCGGATGGTCGACCCGAAGGCCAAGGTCGTGCCGCTGGAGGTCAAGGGCGGCAACGTCCTGCACGACATCACCGCCCCGGACGGCAAGGTCACCAAGGGCATCCTGTCGATGCTGTCGGACGCCTCCTGCGCCGAGCTGGACGGCGTGAAGAAGTGCGTCACGCCGCAGGAGCTGCGGGACGCGGCGGAGAACGCCGACCCGGCCGCCCTGGGCATCCCGGACTGGGCCGTGGCGGACGTGAAGAAGGCGCCGAAGGAGCACCGGCTGGAGGGCCTGATCACGCGGGGCCTGTACCACCTCAAGCCCGGCGCGTCGGCGGTGGAGCTGCTCAAGAGCGTCATCGAGACCTCCAACACCCGCTTGCAGGGCTACGGCATCCCCGGCGGTACGACGAAGACCGGTTTCCGCCCGTACGAGGTGCTGATCATGGCGTCGTTGATCGAGAAGGAAGGCCTGGAGAAGGACTTCGGCAAGATCTCCCAGGTCATCTACCGGCGGCTGGCGGACCACGTCATCCTCCAGTTCGACTCGACGGTCAACTACCAGCTCGATCGACCGATCATCACCACCAGCGACGAGGACCGCGAGCGTTCGGGCCCGTACAACACCTACAGCGTGAAGGGCCTGCCGCCGACCCCGATCGGCTCGGTGAGCCGCGAGGCCATCACGGCGGCCATCACGCCCGAACCCGGTCCGTGGGTGTACTTCGTGAAGTGCCAGAAGGACGGCACGACGTGCTTCTCGGACAACATCGACGAGCACAACCGCCTGGTCGCGAAGGCGCGCGCGGAGGGTGTCTTCTGACCGTGGCCGTTCGTCACGCCGCGGTGATCGGGTCACCGGTGTCGCACTCGCTGTCCCCGGTCCTGCACAACGCGGCCTTCCAGGCGTTGGGCTTGTCGGACTGGTCCTACGACCGGATCGAGTGCTCGGAGGACGGCGTCGAACCCCTGGTCGGGGGCTTGGACTCGTCGTGGGTCGGCTTGTCGGTCACCATGCCCGGTAAGCGCGCGGCCTTGGCGGTCGCGTCGTCGGTGTCCCCCCGGGCCGGTCTGGTGGGTGCCGCGAACACCCTGGTGCCTTCTGCTGTTGGCTGGCACGCCGACAACACCGACGTCGACGGCGTCTTGGGCGCTTTGCGAGCGGCCTGCGGCTTCACCAGCGGCTCGCGCGGTGTGCTCTTGGGCGCCGGCGGCACCGCCACGGCCGCTCTGGTGGCTTTGGCTTCGGTAGGCGTACGGGACGTGTCGTTGGTGGTGCGCTCGGTGAGCCGCGCGTCGGAGGCTCAGGCGTGCGCTTCACGGGCCGGCGTCACGCTGACCCTGATTCCTTGGGACCAGGCCGACTTCGCTTCCCTGGCCGCCTCTTCGGACGTCCTGGTCAGCACCGTCCCGCCGTCGGCGACCGAGCCCATCGCGTCGGAACTCGCCGAATCGCCCTGCGCACTGGACGTCATCTACCACCCGTGGCCCACGCCGTTGGCGTACGCGGTGGAAAAGCGCGGCCGAGCCCTGGCGACCGGCCTCGACATGCTCCTGCACCAGGCCTTCGGGCAGTCGGAACACTTCACCGGCCACCCGGCCCCGCGCGAAGCCATGCGAGCGGCGCTGCGCGCGGCAACCGACAACGTTCTCCCGCTGCCGCTCGGGGACTGACACGCCGGAAGGCCCTGCCCGCGTCGAGGGTGCGGGCAGGGCCTCCCGGGTGGATCAGCCCTCGTCGAGGTCGGTCGCGATGATGGCCGCGATGGCGTCCAGCGCGGCGTCCGCGCCTTCGCCGTCGGCCGACAGCACGACCTCGTCGCCGTGCATCGCACCGAGTGTCATCAGGCCCAGCACGCTGGCCGCCTCGACCGGTTGGCCGTCCTCCTTGCGGATGGTGACCTTCACCGGCTGACCGGCCGCCGCCTTCGCCAGCACCGCCGCCGGGCGGGCGTGCAGGCCCACCTTGCTCGCCACGGTGACCCGTCGCTCCGGCATGATCCGTCCTCTCAGTGGTTCGTGCTGGTCAGGACGCTGCCGCGCCGGACCGGCCTTCCTTCTTGTCAGCCTTGTCGGTCTTGCCGCCGCCGGAGCTCTCCACGACGCTCGGGTCGGCCTCGGGGTCCTCGTCGTCGTCGCGGCCCGGCGTGCGCAGGTTCCACTTGGTGATGACGAACCGGAACAGGAAGAAGTAGACCACCGCGTAGATCAGGCCCAGCACGATGATCAGGAGCGGCTTCTGCGCGATGCCGAAGTTGAGCGCGTAGTCGATGGCGCCGGCGGAGAAGCTGAAGCCGTCGTGGATGTCCAGCGCGTTGGCGATCGCCAGCGACGTGCCGGTCAGGACCGCGTGGATCACGTACAGCGGCCACGCCACGAACATGAACGCGAACTCCAGCGGCTCCGTGACGCCGGTGATGATCGCGGTCAACGCCGCCGAGCCCATGATGCCCGCGATGATCTTCCGCTGCGCCGGCCGGGCGGTGACGATGATCGCCAGCGCCGCCGCCGGGAGGGCGAACATGAAGATCGGGAAGAAGCCGGTCTGGAACGTGCCCGCGGACGGGTCGCCCGCCAGGAAGCGCGGGATGTCGCCGGTCTTGCCCTGGTACTCGCCGAACTGGAACCACACGATGTTGTTGACGATGTGGTGCAGGCCCAGCGGGATCAGCAGGCGGTTGACGACGCCGTAGATGCCCGCGCCGATGATGGTGCTGCCCGTGACGGCCTCACCGACGGCCTTGAGGCCCTCGTTGAACCACGGGTAGATCAGGCCCATCAGCACGCCGAGGACGACCATGACGCCCGCGACCAGGATCGGCACGAACCGCCGCCCGCCGAAGAACGCCAGGTAGGGAGGCAGCTTGATGCGGTGGTACCGCTGCCACAGGACCGCGGTCAGCAGACCGACGACGATGCCGCCGAGCACGCCGTAGTTGATCAGCACGGGCTTGGCGTTCGGGTCCGCCGGCTGGTCCAGGACCAGCGGTGACATCGCCTTGAACACACCCGTCAGCACCACGTACCCGACCACCGCGGCCAGACCGGTGGAGCCGTCGCCGCGGCGGGCGAACCCGACCGCGATGCCCACCGCGAACAGCAGCGGCAGGTTGGCGAACAGCGCGTCACCCGCGTTGCCGATGACGGCCGCGACCTGGTTCCAACCCAGCCCGTCCTTGCCGAGCAGGTCGGGCTGGCCCAGCCGCAGCAGCAGACCGGCGGCGGGCAGGACGGCGATCGGCAGCATGAGGCTGCGGCCGAACCGCTGGAGACCCGCGAGTCCCTTGATCTCACGGCCGCCGGTCGCCTGAGGGGCGCTGGCGCTCATGGGTTACCTCCCTTGGCGGAGAAAGGGCCGGATTCCGGGACGGTCCGGTCCAGTTGCATGGTCACCTGGTAGAGATCGCCCCGGTACCAGGACGTCATGTCCTCCACCGGTCGACCAGCGGAGCTGGTGACCCGGCGGAAGACCAGCAGCGGACTGCCGGTGCGCACGCCCAGCAACCTCGCGGTCTCCGGGTCCGCGCCTTCGGCCCAGACCGTCTGCCCCGCGTGGTCGAGCTGGACGCCGTAGGTGTCGGCGAGCAGCGAGTAGAGGGAGCCGGACAGGTCGTGCCGGTGCAGGTCGGGGACGACCCGCCGGCTGTACCAGCCGCGCTCCACGGCCAGCGGCACCCCGTCGGCCCGCCGCAGGCGGACGACGTGGCTCGCGGGCTCGTGCGGTGGCAGGCCGAGCGCGGTGGCCGCCGCGGGCGGCGGGACCTCGTCGGCGCACCTGAGCACCTCGGTCGCGGGGGTCAGCCCGCGCCTGCGCATGTCGTCGGTGAACGACTCCAGGTAGAGCTGGACGTCCATCCGGCGCCGGGCGGTGAACGTGCCCCGCCCCTTCGCCCTGGTCAGCAGGCCTTCGGCGACGAGCTGGCCGACCGCGGCGCGCACCGTGATCCGGGACACCCGGTACCGCTGGGCGAGGTCGCGCTCGGACGGGATGGGGGAGCCGGGAGGCAGCTCCTGCTCCGCCATGCGCCGCAGGATGTCGCGGAGCTGGGCGTGCTTGGGCTTGGGCCCGTCGACGATCTCGTCGCGGTTCATGACACCTCCCCGTGCTCGCGTTCGGAGACCGGGATTGGTACTTTCCGGTCTAGACCAGTTGGTGCGGGGAGGATGCTCCGCGCGCCAAGCGGGTGTCAACCGCCGTTACGCGACCGTGGCCGAGCGGTGGCACCCTCACCACAGGTGTGTCGAGAGAGGACTGCGAAGTGGCGGACGACAAGGCGGCTGGGATCCTCGCCGCACTCGGTGGGGCGGACAACATCATCGAGATCGAGCCGTGCATCACGCGGCTGCGCTGCGAGCTGGAGGACGGCTCGGTCGTGGACGAGCCCGCGCTGAAGAAGCTGGGCGCGCACGGCGTCATGCGGTCGGGCAACGTCGTCCAGGTGGTCGTGGGGCCCGAGGCCGACACCATCGCCAGCGACATCGAGGACCTCCTGTGACGCTGCGGGTGGCCAGTCCGGTCAGCGGGCGGGTGGTGCCGCTGACCGAGGTGCCGGACCCGGTGTTCGCGCAGGCGATGGTCGGGCCGGGCGTCGCCGTGGAGCCCGACCGGGTCGCCGGCGAGGTGGTCGCCCCCGTGGACGGCACGGTCGTCACGCTGCACCCGCACGCGTTCGTCGTGGCCACGGGCGACGGTGCGGCGGTGCTGGTGCACCTGGGCATCGACACCGTGAAGCGCAAGGGCGAGGGCTTCACCCTGCACGTGGTGAAGGGTGAGGCGGTCCGGGTGGGGCAGCCGGTCGTGACGTGGGACCCGGCCGAGATCGAGGCCGCCGGCTTCGCCCCGATCTGCCCGGTGATCGCGCTGGACGCCGGTGCGGACGCGTTGCTCGACCAGGCCGGCGGGCCGGTGGCGGCGGGCGACAGCCTCTTCTCCTGGACGCGCTGACCTGCTCTTCTTTCGACGGAAGCGGCTGAATGGACCATTCAGTCGCTTCCGGCCTTGTGCTCCGAACGGCCCAGTGGGCACGCTGTGTCCATGGTCATCTACTCGTTGTCGGGTCTGGTCGTCGGAGCTGTCGGGGCGCGTCTGCTGAGGTCCCTGCCCAGGGGTACGTCGGTGCACTGGGCGTGGTGTGCGGTGCCTACAGCCGTGTTGTGGGCGCTGTCGGCCGCCGCCGGAGTTCCACCTCGATGGCTGCCGATGCCGCTCTTACTCGCCTTGCTGGGTGTGCTGCTGTCCGTCATCGACTTCCGGCACCGACGCCTGCCCGATTCCCTGACCCTGCCCGCGTATCCGCTGGTGGGCGGCGTGTTGTGGGCGTGCGGCGCGGATCTCGGGCGGGCGCTGGCGGGCGGGTTGGCGTACTTCGGGCTGCACTGGGTGGTGCACCTGACGTCGCCCGCGTCGATGGGCGGGGGAGACGTCAAGCTGTCCGGGCCGCTGGGTGCGGTGCTGGGCGCGGTCTCGTGGACGGCGTTACCGGTGGGTGCGGTCCTGGCGAGCGCCATCACACTCGCCGTGTCGTTGGCCAGGCCACGGGACGGACCTCCGCACGGTCCCGGTCTGGTCGGCGCCACGTGGCTGGTCTCACTGGCCGGCGGGTAACCAGGGCTCTCGGCGGTGTTAACGCTGTGAAAGGATTCGCGGCGTGCTGCGCTGGATCACCGCTGGGGAGTCCCACGGACCGGCCCTGGTCGCCGTGCTGGAAGGCATGGTCGCCGGGGTGGAGGTCACCACTGCCGACTTGACCGCCCAACTGGAGCGCCGACGGCTCGGGTTCGGTCGGAGCCCCCGCATGGGGTTCGAGGCCGACGAGGTCGAGATCCTCGGCGGCGTCCGCCACGGGCTCACGCAGGGCGGGCCGATCGCGGTCCGGATCGGCAACACCGAGTGGCCCAAGTGGCAGAAGGTGATGTCGGCCGACCCGGTCGACCCGAGCGAGCTCAAGCCGACCGGTCGCAACGAGGCCCTCACCCGGCCCCGGCCCGGCCACGCCGACCTGCCCGGCATGCAGAAGTTCGGGTTCGACGAGGCCCGGCCGGTGCTGGAGCGGGCCAGTGCCCGGGAGACCGCCGCGCGGACCGCGCTGGGCACGGTGGCCAAGCACTTCCTCAAGCAGGTGTTCGACGTCGACGTCATCAGCCACGTGGTGTCGATCGGGAAGGCCAGGACGCCGGAGGACGCTCCGGTGCCCGGTCCGGGCGACCTCGACGCGGTCGACGCGAGCCCGGTGCGGGCGTTCGACCCGCGCGGTACCGAGGCGATGGTGGCCGAGGTCGAGGCGGTGAAGGAGGCGGGCGACACGGTCGGTGGCGTGATCGAGGTGATCGCGTACGGCCTGCCGCCGGGCCTGGGGTCCCACGTGCACTGGGACCGCCGCCTGGACGCGCGGCTCGCGGGCGCGCTGATGGGCGTGCAGGCGATGAAGGGCGTGGAGATCGGCGACGGGTTCACCACCGCGCAGCGGTGGGGCAGCCAGGCGCACGACGAGATCGACCGGGGCACCGGTCCCAAGGGCGTGACGCGCCGCTCGAACCGGGCGGGCGGGCTGGAGGGAGGGATCACCAACGGCGAGCCGCTGCGCGTGCGCGTCGCCATGAAGCCGATCTCGACCGTCCCGCGTGCACTGTCCACTGTGGACGTCCGCACCGGCGAACCCGCCGTGGCGATCCACCAGCGGTCGGACGTGTGCGCCGTGCCGCGGGCCGGGGTGGTGCTGGAGTCCGTCGTGGCCCTGGTGCTCGCCGAGGCCGCGCTGGAGAAGTTCGGCGGCGACTCGATCGCGGAGACCAAGCGGAACGTGGCGTCCTACCTGGAGGCGCTGGAAGCGCGCTGGGAGGGGCTGTGAGCCCGCGCTACGTCGTCCTCGGCCCGCCCGGCGCGGGCAAGACGACCGTGGGGCAGCTGCTCGCGGCCCGGCTCGGGGTGGCCTTCCGGGATACCGACGAGGACGTGGTCGCCACCGCCGGCAAACCCATCTCGGACATCTTCACCACCGACGGCGAGCCCGCGTTCCGGGCGCTGGAGGAGGAGGCGGTCGCCAAGGGCCTGGCCGAGCACGACGGCGTGCTGGCCCTGGGCGGCGGGGCGGTGCTGTCCGCGGCCACCCGGGCGCGGCTGGCGGCGCACACCGTGGTGTTCCTCAACGTCGGCATGGCCGAGGGCGTGCGGCGGACGGGCCTGTCCACCGCCCGGCCCCTGCTGGCCGGCGTGAACCCGCGCGCCACCTTCAAGGCGCTGCTGGACGCGCGCCTGCCGCTGTACCGGGAGGTCGCCACGATCGAGGTGGACACCGACGCGCTGGAGCCCGAGCAGGTCGTGGACGCGGTCCTGGCGAGGGCGGACCTGACCTGAGTGGAACGGACCTGACCAGGTGGACGTGACCGCCGCCGATGTCCTCGCGCACCGCGCCGCGGTGCAAGGGTTGCACGACGGCGACCTGGGCGTGCTCGCACTCGGTGTGGTCGACAGCCCGCCCAACACGGGTGCGGCGGCCATCGCGGTCCGCCGTCTCGGGTACGACGAGCCCTTGGTCCGGGTGCTGAGCCTGCGGGGCGCGCCGCACCTGCACCGACCGAGCGACGTGCCCGGGTTGCGGCGGGTGCTGCGGCCGCGCACGCCCCGGCAGCTCCAGGCGTGGTGCGGTGGGATGCCGGCGCCGGAACTGTCCGATGTGGATCTCGTCGTGGAGCTGATGCGCCGCGAATTCCCCGGCGAGACCGCGACCAAGGGCGAGCTGTCCGCCGCGATCAGCCCACTCCTGCCCAAGCGCGCCACGCCGTACTGCCCGAGCTGCAAGACCGAGCACGTGATCGAAGGGCTGTTCCGGCTCGGCACGCTCCTCGCCGGGATCGAGCTCGAACCGCGTGGCGCGAAGCTGGTCTTCCGGGCACCCGGCCCGAACGACGAAGGCGACTCGACGCTGGTGAGCGACTACGCCCACTACGTCGGCCCGTTCGCCAAGGCCGACGTGGAGAAGTGGCTCGGGGCGGGGCCTCAGGACACGTGGCCCGAGCTGCGGCCGGTCACCGTCGAGGGCAGGAAGTTGTTGCTGGGCGGGGATCTTGTCGAAGGGGACGAGCTGCCTGCCGGGCTGCTGCTGTTCCCGCGCGACCCCTACCTGCTGGGGCCGCGGTGGCTGGTCGCCGAGCCGGACGTGGCCAAGCGGGTGTGGCGGCCGGTGGGGAGTCCGGGAGCGCTGGTGACGCACGGCCGGGTGACCGGGGCGTGGCGGTACGCGTTCAGCGGGCGGACGATGATCTTCCGCGTCGAGGGGTGGTCCCGGGTCGAGGGGGCCGCTCGCAAGGCGATCAAGGACCAAGCCGACGTGCTCGCCGGGGTGTGGGGCGCGGACGTGCTGGAAGCGACCGTGGTCGAATGGTGACCCGACAAGAGGAGTGGTGATGGGCGAGCCGGTGCGCATCCGCGTGGCCGCGGAGCGGCCGTACGACGTGCTGGTGGGTCGCGGCCTGCTCGGCGACCTGGTGGAGGGCCTGCGCGGCACGGCCAAGGCGGCGATCGTCCACACGCCGACGCTCGCCGAGACCGCCGAGGCGGTCCGCGCGGAGCTGGCGGACGCGGGGATCGACGCCCACCGCGTCGAGGTGCCCGACGCCGAGGACGGCAAGGACCTGCGGGTCGCGGGCTACTGCTGGAACGTGTTCGGCCAGATCGGCCTGGGCCGCCAGGACGTCGTCATCGGCCTGGGCGGCGGCGCGGTGACCGACCTCGCCGGGTTCGTGGCCTCGACGTGGATGCGCGGGGTGAAGCTGGTCAACGTCCCGACCACGCTGCTGGGCATGGTGGACGCGGCGATCGGCGGCAAGACCGGCATCAACACCGACGCGGGCAAGAACCTGGTCGGCACGTTCTACGAGCCGCACGCCGTGTTCGTCGACCTCGCCACCCTCGAGACCCTGCCGCGCAACGAGCTGGTCGCGGGCATGGCGGAGGTCGTCAAGGGCGGGTTCATCGCCGACCCGGTCATCCTCGACCTCATCGAGGCCGACCCGGAGAAGGCGCTCGACCCGACCGGCGACGTCATCGAGGAGCTGGTCCGGCGCAAGATCCAGATCAAGGCGGACGTCGTGTCCACCGACCTGCGCGAGTCGGACCTGCGGGAGATCCTCAACTACGGCCACACCCTCGGCCACGCCATCGAGCGCCGCGAGCGCTACCGGTGGCGGCACGGCGCGGCGATCAGCGTCGGCCTGGTGTTCGCCGCCGAACTGGCCCGCCTCGCCGGCCGCCTGGACGACGCGACCGCCGACCGGCACCGCAGCGTCCTGACCGCGCTGGGCCTGCCCACCAAGTACGACCCGGACGCCCTGCCGCAGCTGCTGGAGGGCATGAAGGTCGACAAGAAGAACCGGTCCGGCGTGCTGCGGTTCGTGGTGCTCGACGGCCTGGCCAAGCCCGGCCGCCTGGAGGGCCCGGACCCGTCGCTGATCGCCGCCGCCTACTCCGCGGTCGCCGACGAGCCGAAGACCGGCGGGAGCGTGCTGCTGTGAAGGTCCTCGTGCT
Source organism: Saccharothrix variisporea (assembly GCF_003634995.1). Classification (GTDB taxonomy): domain Bacteria; phylum Actinomycetota; class Actinomycetes; order Mycobacteriales; family Pseudonocardiaceae; genus Actinosynnema; species Actinosynnema variisporeum. Next base: position 7,719,903 of record NZ_RBXR01000001.1, read on the forward strand.
CAACGGCCCGAACCTGGGCCGCCTCGGCACCCGCGAACCCGACGTCTACGGCCGCACCACCTACGCCGACCTCGTGCGGCTGTGCGAGGACACCGGCCGCGAGCTGGGCGTCGAGGTCGAGGTGCGGCAGACCGACTTCGAGGGCGAGATGCTCGGCTGGCTGCACCGCGCGGCCGACGAGGCGATCCCGGTCGTGCTCAACCCGGCCGCGTGGACGCACTACTCGGTCGCGGTGCGGGACGCGTGCTCGCAGCTCACCGCGCCGCTGGTGGAGGTGCACATCTCGAACGTGCACAAGCGCGAGGAGTTCCGGCACCACAGCTACATCTCGGCGGTGGCGGAGGGCGTGATCGCGGGTTTGGGCGTCCAGGGCTACGCGCTCGCGATCCGCTGGCTGGCCGAGAAGCTGGGGCCGATCGAGGCGTGACCCACGGCGCGTTGCACCACGTCGAGTTGTGGGTGCCTGATCTCCACCGCGCGGAGGCGAGCATCGGCTGGTTGCTGGGCGAGCTGGGCTGGGTGGAGTACCAGCGGTGGTCGGCCGGGGTGAGTTGGCGTCTCGGCCCGACCTACCTGGTGGTGGAGGAGTCGCCCGCGCTGGAACGGCACCACCGGCTCGGCACCGGGCTCAACCACCTCGCCTTCCACGTCGGCGGCCGCGTCCGGGTGGACGAACTCACCGAAGCGGCCCCGAAGCACGGTTGGGCCTTGATGTTCGGGGACACGCACCCGCACGCGGGTGGTCCCGATCACTACGCCGCCTACCTGGAGAACACGGACGGTTTCGAAGTGGAGTTGGTCGCGTCCATTCGGTAGTCACTCGAGCGGGTGAATGGATCTCTACACTGAACCGGAGCCCGGAGCCGCGAACGTCGCTCCCGGTGATCGAAGTCCGGGAGAGTGGAGACCATGTCCGGCCCGACGAGGCTCCTCGGGTGCGCCCTCGCCGTCGCGACCCTCGCCGCCTGCGCTTCCGGTGTCGCGGACCCCGCGCCGCCCGCCGCGCCCCCGGCGGTCACGACGACGCCCGCGCCGAGCAAGCCCCCGAAGCCGGTCAAGCCCGTCACCACCGACCGCGGTCGGCAGAGCCCCGGCGTCGTCGCCGGTGGCGCGGAGGCCCCCTACAACTACGCCCCCTCGCTGATGGTGGACGGCGGCCGGTACCGGATGTGGTGGTGCAGCCAGCTGCGCTTCGCCGAGCCCGGCGGTGACGACGTCCTCTACGCCGACAGCTCCTCGCTGGACGGCGGTTTCGCCGGTCCCGATGGCAGCCCGGGGCTCGCGGTCCTGTCCGGCAGCACCCACGGCTGGGACAGCGTGCACACGTGCGACCCGTCGGTCCTCAAGGTCGGCGGCACGTACTACATGTACTACACGGGCGCGCCCGGCGACGTGCCGTTCGGCAGCCTCGTCGGCGTCGCCACCAGCACCGATGGCATCCACTGGACCCGCGCGGCGGGCGGCAACCCGATCCTCGGCCCGGCGAACGACATCATCCGGGACAACCACTACGGCAGCGGCCAGCCCTCCGCGCTCTACGTGGACGGCTGGTTCTACCTGCTGTTCACCGACACCACCGCCAAGGCGGCCGGGTGGAACGGCGCGGGCCAGTTCGTGCTGCGCGCCCAGGACCCGACCTTCGCCGGCCACGTCGAATCGCTGGGCGCGTCGGGCTGGGAGAAGGTCGCCGACACCCGCAAGCCGCGCACCCGGGCGGTCGTGGACGCGTTCAGCGCCGACTGGATGTACGTCGACGCCCTGCGGGCCTTCGCGATCGCCCACTCCACCGACGCCGGCACCACGCTGACCTTCTGGAACCACGACTTCACCGCCCAGCCCCTCCCGCCGGTGCACGTCCCCGGCCCGTGGCGGGAGGGACCCGGCCTGGTCCGCACCCCGGAGGGCCACGCCCTGGTGTCCGTCGAGGACCCGTGCGGCCGGCTGTCCGTGGACGTCGTGCGCGCCACCGTCGTCGGCGGGGCGGGCGCGCCCACCGACCTCGGCCACTTCGGGTTGGACCTGGTCAACGTGCCCGGCTGCCGCACCAAGGCGCAGGCGGCGGTGCTCAACGGGTTCGCCGTGCCGTCCCCGGAGAACATCGTGGACCTGATCGTCGACGGCGGGGTGGTCCGGGTGGAACGCCGGTCGGTCGCCGACCGACTGGCCACCCGCGTGCTGGACCAGCGGCCGGACATCGTCGACGAGTTGCCCGTGGTCGGCCGCGTCCCGGCCGGCGTGAAAGCGGTCCGCGCGCCCAACGGCCAGACCGGGTTGCTGGTGGACGGCAAGCTGTGGCGCGTCGGCCCGGAGGACGTGGCGAAGCTCAACTCGTCGCCGGTCACCCCGGTCACCCAGCGGCAGTGGGACACCTTCGACCACGCCGGCAACCTCAACCGCTAGCGCGACTCGGACCCGTTCGGCTGGGGCAGCGCGTTGCCCAGCACCAGCCCGATCCCGGCCGACGCCATGACCAGCAGCGCCGTGAACGCCGCCCCGCCGGTCAGCGCCGCGCCGAGCGCCTCCACACCGGTCTGGTCCACCACCAGCGACTTGCCCACCACCCCGGCGACCCCGGCCAGCGGCCCCGCGACCAGGGCGGCGAAGAACCACACCATGCCCGGCCCGTCGAGCTGCCGCCACGCGTCCAGCGCACCCCACAGCACGCCCGCCACCGCGACCAGCCCCAGTGCGATGTAGCGCAGCGACGAACTGGCCCCGGGGCTGTGCACGGCCACCGCGTCCGTGCCGACCTGCACCCCGCCGTGCAGCAATCCCATCCAGAGCCCTCGGGGCAGCCACCTGCGCATGCGCCCACCCTAGGCCCCTACTCGGACCCCGCTGTGAAGCTGCCCCGATGGTTCTAGGCTGCGGGTATGCCGCACGCGACACGCCGCGCCGCCCTGCGCGCCACGCTCCGGGACCGGGAGCTGGACGCCCTGCTGGTGACCAACCTGCTCAACATCCGCTACCTCACCGGGTTCACCGGCTCCAACGCCGCCCTGCTGGTCTCCGCCGAGTCCGACGCGGCCAGCGTGTTCTGCACCGACGGCCGCTACCTCACCCAGGCCGAGCGCCAGGTGCCCGACCTGGAGCGGGTCATCGACCGGCCGTGCGACCTCGCGCTGGCCCAGCGCGCGCACAAGGACGGCAACCGCCGGGCGGGGTTCGAGAGCAACCACGTCACCGTGGAGGGCCTCGACGCGCTCGCCGACGCCGCCGAGGACGTCGAGCTGGTCCGCGCGCCCGGCCTGGTGGAACAGCTGCGGCTGGTCAAGGACGACGCCGAGGTCGAGGCGCTGCGCATGGCGTGCGCCGCCGCCGACCGCGCGCTGGCGAGCCTGATCGAGCACGGCGGCCTGCGCGCCGGGCGCACCGAGCGGGAGATCGCGCGCGAGCTGGAGAACCGCATGCTCGACCACGGCGCGGCGGGTCCCAGCTTCGAGTCGATCGTGGCGACCGGCGCGAACTCCGCCGTGCCGCACCACCGGCCCACCGACGCGGTCGTGCACGCCGGCGACTTCGTGAAGTTGGACTTCGGCGCCCTGGTCGACGGCTACCACTCCGACATGACCCGCACCCTGGTGGTCGGCCAGGCCGCGGACTGGCAGCGGGAGCTGTACGAGCTGGTCGCGGCCTCGCAGGCGGCCGGTCGGCACGCGTTGGCCGCGGGCGCGGCGGTGTCCGACGTGGACCGCGCGGCGCGCGAGGTGATCGAGCAGGCCGGGTACGGGGAGCAGTTCCTGCACGGCCTCGGACACGGCGTGGGCCTGCAGATCCACGAGGCTCCGGCGCTGTCCAAGGTGGGTGACGGTACACTTCTGCCCGGTATGACGGTCACCGTCGAGCCCGGTGTGTACCTGGCCGGGAAGGGTGGTGTCCGCATCGAGGACACGCTCGTGGTGCGCCAAGGCGCCCCCGAACTCCTCACCCTGACCACGAAAGAGCTGGTGGTCGTCTGACAACCCGAACACCTCGCGAGTCGTCGGACGCCCGAACACACGTAACAGGAGAGCCCACCCCGTGGCCACGACCAACGACCTCAAGAACGGCCTGGTGCTGAACCTCGACGGCCAGCTGTGGACCGTCACCGCGTTCCAGCACGTCAAGCCGGGCAAGGGCGGCGCCTTCGTGCGCACCACGTTGAAGCACGTGCTGTCCGGCAAGGTCGTGGACAAGACCTTCAACGCGGGCACCAAGGTCGACACGGCCACCGTGGACAAGCGGAACATGACCTACCTGTACAAGGAGGGTTCCGACTTCATCTTCATGGACGGCGAGACCTACGACCAGATCCCGGTCCCGGCCGAGACCGTGGGCGACGCCGCCAACTACATGCTGGAGAACCAGGAGGCGATGGTCGCCACCCACGAGGGCGTGCCGCTCTACGTGGAGCTGCCGACCAGCGTCGAGCTGGTCATCCAGCACACCGACCCGGGCCTGCAGGGCGACCGCAGCACCGGCGGCACCAAGCCCGCGACCCTGGAGACCGGCGCGGAGATCCAGGTCCCGCTGTTCGTGACGACCGGCGAGAAGATCAAGGTCGACACCCGCGACGGCCGCTACCTCGGCCGCGTGAACGGCTGAGATGGGCGCACGCAGCAAGGCCCGGAAACGCGCCGTCGACGTCCTGTTCGAGGCCGACGCCCGGGGCATCGACCCGGTCACCCTGCTCGCCGAGCGAGTGGGGTCCCCGGACGTGCCGCCGATCAACGACTACACGGTCGGCCTGGTCGAGGGCATCACGGCCCACCGGGCGCGGATCGACGACCTGATCTCGGAGCACTCCGAGGGCTGGACGTTGCAGCGGATGCCGGGCGTGGACCGTGCCGTGCTGCGGGTCGGCCTCTACGAGTTGCTGTGGGCGGCCGACGTGCCCGACGCGGTGGCCATCGACGAGGCGGTCGAGCTGGCCAAGCAGCTGTCCACGGACGACTCGCCCCGGTTCGTCAACGGGGTGCTGGGCCGCATCGCGGTCATCGCGGACCAGCTCCGCGCGGTGCTCTAGACGCTCGTCACACGACCCCCGGCTGCCCTCGGTGGCCGGGGGTTCGTTTTTCGCGCACAGCAAACACCTCTCAACAGGCACGCGCTTGCGGGTTTTTCGTAGGGCTAGCGCGGCAGACCTCTCTCTGGGCTTTTCCGTCATCCCCGTATGGCCTGCCCGAAGGGCTACCACACTTTTGGCCGGGTGCAGCCGAATTTTTTGTGAGGAACGAGCAAAAAATTTAGCGGCACCCGGCCAAAAGTGTGGTTGGCTCCGCCAGGCCATACGGGGATGACGGAAAAGCCCCCGCCCTTGTTCTTCCGTCATCCTTGGCGGCCTGCCCGCCGGCGAGGCTCTTTTGATCTTTGGACTTCACGCTCCGCTCTCAAGCCCACGCTTCGCGGGTTCGAACGGGACGCGCTTCGCGCTCGCAAGCTCGGACGCGCTTCGCGCTCTTGGAACGCGCGGAGCGCTCTCAAGATCACAAGCGCCTGCCGGCGGCGAACCACCGATGGGGGCGGGAGGAGCGTCGTGTTCCCCACCGCATGACCCGGCGGAGCCAACCACAGATTTCCCCGGTGCCGCTAAATTTTTTGCTCGTTCCTCACAAAAAATTCGGCTGCACCGGGGAAATCTGTGGTAGCCCTTCGGGCGGGCCATACGGTGGGGAACACGAGGCACCTCCCTTGTGGTTGGCACCACCGCCGCGCGGAGCGCGGCGAAAAGCTCCCGCCGCTGCGCGGCGAAAGTGCCGCGCTGCGCGTGTGTCGGAGGAGTGTCGCCGTGCGGCGGTGTTGCGGAGAAGTGCGGCGGTGTTGCGGAATTGGTTGCGCTCTCTAGAGGTGGTCGCGTCCCACGTAAGGTGGGGCTGGAGGCTTGAGAGCGCGAAGCGCGTTAAAAGCGCGGAGCGCGTCAGAAGAGCGGAGCGCGTGAGAAGGAGCGGAGCGCAAGAAGGCCGGGGCCGCCCGTCCACGTGAGCGGCCCAGGTCGCGGCGTGTTCGTCGTCAGTCTTCCTTGGCCGGGCGGGCCTCGGGGGGCAGCACGCCCCAGTCGATGAGCTGCTCGGTCAGCTCGCCCGGGGTCATGTCGTAGATGATCGCCAGCGAGCGCAGGTCCTCCGTGCGGATGGACAGCACCTTGCCGTTGTAGTCGCCGCGCTGGCTCTGGATGGTGGCCGCGTACCGCGCGAGCGGACCGACCTTCTCCGCGGGGAGCTGTTGCAGGCGCTCCAGGTTGATGACGATCTTCGTCGCGGGTTCGGCGCCCGAGGGCACGCGGCCTTCGGGGAGCAGTTCCGCGACCGGGACACCGTAGAAGTCGGCCAGCTCCGCGAGCTTCTGGACGGTCACGGCTCGGTCTCCGCGCTCGTACGAGCCCACGACCACGGCCTTCCAGCGACCGCCGGACTTCTGCTCGACGCCGTGCAAAGACAAGCCCTGCTGCTGGCGGATCGCGCGGAGCTTTGCCCCCAGCGCCTTGGCGTAGTCGCCCATGTGGCGGTTCTCCGTTCATTCGCCCCGTCAGCCGGTAGGGGACTGCCGCGGGGAGGCTTAGATCAATACGCAGAGTAATGATTGCTCTCCGTGGTCACCAGGTCAAGCTGATCTCGCCGGCCCGGGTGGGCGAGACCACGCCGACCACCCGGTCGATTGACCCCCGGAGCCTGATACCGTGCTGGTCAGCCCGGTCCCAACCGGGTGTCCGACGTCCTTTAAGGACCCGTCCAGCGAGGCGGGGAAGGAGGTCCAACCGTGGCGCCACGTCAACGTGGCGCGACGGACCCGGCCGGGGAGCGCGAGCTCCTGTCGGCCGGCGACGTCGCGCGCACTGTCGCCCGAATGGCCCATCAGATCATCGAGAAGACAGCTCTCGATGCACCCAGCGCACCCGAAGTAGTCCTGATGGGGATTCCGAGCCGGGGTGCGCCCCTCGCCCGCCGTCTCGCGGGCAGGATCCGCGAATTCAGCGGGGTGGCGGTACCCACCGGCACCCTCGACGTCACGCTCTACCGGGACGACCTGCGCCGGGGCCCCACTCGTCCGTTGGAGGCCACCCGGCTGCCCGAAGGCGGCATCGACGACCGCCTGGTGGTCCTCGTCGACGACGTCCTGTTCTCCGGCCGCACGATCCGCGCCGCCCTGGACGCCCTGCGCGACCACGGCCGGCCCCGCGCCGTGCAGCTGGCGGTGCTGGTCGACCGGGGGCACCGCGAGCTGCCGATCCGCGCGGACTACGTGGGCAAGAACGTCCCCACCGCCCGGTCCGAGGAGGTCCACGTGCTGCTGGAGGAGTTCGACCAGCGGGACGGGGTGGTGCTGCGGTGAGGCACCTGCTGTCCACCGAGGGCATCGACCCGGCGGACGCCACCGCGATCCTGGACACGGCCGCGAACCTCAAGCAGTCCCTCGAGGGCCGCGAGGTGCGCAAGCTGCCGACCCTGCGGGGCCGGACCGTGATCACGATGTTCTACGAGAACTCCACCCGCACCCGCGTGAGCTTCGAGATCGCGGGCAAGTGGATGAGCGCGGACGTGGTCAACGTGTCCTCGTCGGGGTCCAGCGTCAGCAAGGGCGAGTCGCTGCGGGACACCGCGCTGACCCTCGCCGCGGCCGGCGCGGACTGCGTCATCGTGCGGCACCCGGCGTCCGGCGCGGCCCACCGGCTGGCCGACTGGCTCAAGCACACCGGCACGTCCGTGGTGAACGCCGGCGACGGCATGCACGAGCACCCCACCCAGGCCCTGCTGGACGCGGCCACCCTGCGCGAGCGCCTGGGTGAGCTGCGTGACCGCCGGATCGCGATCGTCGGCGACGTCCTGCACAGCCGGGTGGCCCGCTCGAACGTCCACCTGCTCACGGCCCTGGGCGCGCACGTCACGCTGGTCGCCCCGCCGACCCTGCTGCCCGCGGGCGTCGAGCGCTGGCCGGTCACGGTGTCGCACGACCTGGACGCCGACCTGCCCAGCCAGGACGCCGTGATGCTGCTGCGCGTGCAGGCCGAGCGGATGCACGGCGGGTTCTTCCCGTCCGCCCGCGAGTACTCGATCGCCTACGGCCTCAACGAGCGCCGACTGGCCCTGCTGCCCGACCACGCCGTGGTGCTGCACCCCGGTCCGATGCTGCGCGGGATGGAGATCGCCTCGTCGGTCGCCGACTCGCCGCGCGCGGCCATCACCGACCAGGTGCGCAACGGCGTCCACGTGCGCATGGCCGTCCTCTACCACCTGCTTGCCCACGAGGAGGAGACCGCGTGAACACCCTGATCATCAGGGGAGTACGGCCGTACGGCGAAGGCGATCCCGTGGACGTGCTCGTCCGCGACGGCGTCATCGCGGAGATCGGGTCCCCGGAGTCGGGAGACGCCGAGGTCATCGACGGCGACGGCGCGGTTCTGCTCCCCGGCTTCGTCGACCTGCACACCCACCTGCGGGAACCGGGTCGCGAGGACACCGAGACCATCGAGACCGGCTCCCGGGCCGCCGCGCTGGGCGGCTACACGGCGGTCTTCGCGATGGCCAACACCGACCCGGTCGCGGACAACGCGGTCGTGGTCGAGCACGTGGCCCGCCGGGGCCGTGAGGTCGGCCTGGTGGACGTCCACCCGGTCGGCGCGGTCACCGTGGGCCTCAAGGGCGAGAAGCTCGCCGAGCTGGGCACGATGGCCAAGACCGGTGTCCGGGTGTTCTCCGACGACGGCCACTGCGTGCACGACCCGCTGATCATGCGCCGCGCGCTGGAGTACTCCAAGGCGCTGGACGTGGTCGTCGCGCAGCACGCCGAGGAGCCCCGGCTGACCGTGGGCGCGCAGGCCCACGAGGGCGAGCAGGCCTCGCGCCTGGGCCTCCAGGGCTGGCCGGCCGCCGCCGAGGAGGCGATCGTCGCCCGCGACTGCCTGCTGGCCAAGCAGGTCGACGCCCGCCTGCACGTCTGCCACGTGTCCACCGCGGGCACCGCCGACGTGCTGAAGTGGGCCAAGGCCCGGGGCACGAAGGTCTCCGCCGAGGTCACGCCGCACCACCTGCTGCTGACCGACGAGCGCCTGGAGACCTACGACCCGGTCAACAAGGTCAACCCGCCGCTGCGCACGAGCACCGACGTGGAGGCGCTGCGGCAGGCGCTGGCCGACGGCACGATCGACTGCGTCGCCACCGACCACGCCCCGCACGCCGTGCAGGACAAGGACTGCGAGTGGTCCGCCGCCCGCCCCGGCATGCTCGGCCTCCAGACCGCCCTGTCCATCGTCGTGGAGACCATGGTCGAGACCGGTCTGCTGGACTGGCGCGGGGTCGCGCGGGTGATGAGCGAGCGGCCCGCCGCCATCGCCGGGCTGCCCGACCAGGGCCGGCCGATCGAGGTGGGCGAGCCCGCGAACCTGGTCCTGGTGGACCCTGGCGCCCGCTGGACCGTGCGGGGCGCGGAGCTGGCCAGCATCGCCGCCAACACCCCGTTCGAGGGCATGGAGCTGCCCGGCCGGGTCGTGGCGACCCTCCTGCGCGGGCGCGTGACGGCGACCGGCGGAAGGATCCCCGCATGACCCGCGTGCTGCTGTCCCTGGCGATCCTGGCCGTGTTCGCGCTGTGCCTGTACGGCATGTGGCGCGGCTGGCACAACCGCGCGAAGCGCCAGAGCGCGGTGCTGCCCGCCTTCCCCCAGCCGCCCGCCGCCCCCGGCGCGGCGACGCTGGAGACGACCGGCGTGTACGTGGGCACGACCATCGGCGACAACTGGCAGGACCGGGTCGCCGTGGGCGACATCGGCCACCGCGCCGAGGCGACGCTCAAGCTGACCGACACCGGTGTGCTGGTCGAGCGCACCGGCGCGAGCCCGATGTGGATCCCGTTGGAGGACGTCCTGGACGCCCGCACCGCCCGCGGCCTCGCGGGCAAGGTGATGGGCCCGGACGGCCTGCTGGTGGTCCGCTGGCAGCTCGAGGGGCACACCTTCGACACCGGGTTCCGCGGCGACGACAAGGACGTGTACGAGCAGTGGGTGCAGGCACTGGGAGGCCGCAAGTGACTTCTCCGGCAACGACAGCCGCGGCGCTGGTCCTCGAAGACGGCCGCGTGTTCCGAGGCGAGTCCTACGGCGCCATCGGCGCGAGCCTCGGCGAGGTGGTGTTCTCCACCGGCATGACCGGGTACCAGGAGACGCTGACCGACCCCTCCTACCACCGCCAGATCGTGGTGCAGACCGCGCCGCAGATCGGCAACACTGGCTGGAACGACGAGGACGACGAGTCCAGCCGCATCTGGGTCGCCGGGTACGTGGTGCGCGACCCCGCGCGGGTGCCGTCGAACTGGCGGTCCAAGCGCAGCCTGGACGACGAGCTGGTGCGCCAGGGCGTCGTCGGGATCGCGGGCATCGACACCCGCATGCTGACCCGCCACCTGCGCGAGCAGGGCGCGATGCGCGCGGGCGTGTTCTCCGGCGACGAGCTCGGCAGCGTCGAGGAGATGCTGGACCGCGTCCGCACCTCCCCGCAGATGAAGGGCGCCGACCTGGCGGGCGACGTCACCACGCCGCAGCCGTACGTGGTCGACGCGATCGGCGAGCGCCGGTTCCGCGTGGCCGCGCTGGACCTGGGCATCAAGTCCAACACCCCGCGCATGATGGCCGCGCGCGGCATCGAGGTGCACGTCCTGCCGCTGACCTCCACGGTGGACGACGTCCTGTCGGTGAAGCCGGACGGCGTGTTCCTGTCCAACGGCCCCGGCGACCCCGCCACCCAGGCGCACGCCGTGGAGCTGACCCGCAACGTCCTGGACCGCAAGGTGCCGCTGTTCGGCATCTGCTTCGGCAACCAGATCCTGGGCCGCGCGCTGGGCCGAGACACCTACAAGATGCGCTACGGCCACCGGGGCATCAACATCCCGGTCATCGACGTGGCGACCGGCAAGGTGGCCATCACCGCCCAGAACCACGGGTTCGCGCTGGAGGGCGAGCCGGGGGAGGAGTTCGTCTCCGACTTCGGCCGCGTCCAGCTCAGCCACTACTGCCCGAACGACGGCACGGTCGAGGGCGTGCGCGCCCTGGAGGTGCCCGCGTTCAGCGTGCAGTACCACCCGGAGGCGGCGGCCGGTCCGCACGACGCCGCTCCGCTGTTCGACGAGTTCGTGACGATGATGGGTGAGGGGCGCTGACATGCCGAAGAGGACCGACCTCAAGCACGTGCTCGTCATCGGCTCCGGCCCGATCGTCATCGGCCAGGCCTGCGAGTTCGACTACTCCGGCACCCAGGCGTGCCGCGTGCTGCGCGAGGAGGGCCTGCGGGTCAGCCTCGTCAACTCCAACCCCGCGACGATCATGACCGACCCGGAGTTCGCCGACGCCACCTACGTCGAGCCGATCACCCCGGAGTTCGTGGAGAAGGTCATCGCGGCCGAGCGCCCGGACGCCATCCTGGCGACCCTGGGCGGCCAGACCGCGCTCAACACCGCCATCGCCCTGCACGAGCGGGGCGTGCTGGAGAAGTACGACGTCGAGCTGATCGGCGCGGACATCGACGCCATCCAGCGCGGCGAGGACCGGCAGATGTTCAAGGACATCGTGCGCAAGATCGGCGCCGAGGTCCCGCGCAGCGCGGTGTGCAAGACCATGGAGGAGGTCCGCGAGACCGTCGCGGAGCTGGGCCTCCCGGTGGTCATCCGGCCGTCGTTCACCATGGGCGGCCTCGGCTCGGGCATGGCGCACACCCCCGACGAGCTGGAGCGGCTGGCCGCCACCGGCCTCGCGGAGTCCCCGGTCACCGAGGTGCTGATCGAGGAGAGCGTGCTCGGCTGGAAGGAGTACGAGCTGGAGCTGATGCGCGACCGCAACGACAACGTCGTGGTCGTGTGCTCCATCGAGAACATCGACCCGATGGGCGTGCACACCGGCGACTCGGTGACCGTCGCGCCCGCGATGACGCTGACCGACCGCGAGTTCCAGCAGATGCGCGACGTCGGCATCAAGGTCATCCGCGAGGTCGGCGTGGACACCGGCGGCTGCAACATCCAGTTCGCGTTCAACCCCGACAACGGCCGCATGGTCGTCATCGAGATGAACCCGCGCGTGTCGCGCTCGTCGGCGCTGGCGTCCAAGGCGACCGGTTTCCCGATCGCCAAGATCGCCGCGAAACTGGCCATCGGCTACACGCTCGACGAAATCCGCAACGACATCACCGGCGAGACCCCGGCCAGTTTCGAACCGACGCTGGACTACGTCGTGGTGAAGGTGCCGCGGTTCGCCTTCGAGAAGTTCCCCGGCGCGGACCGGACGCTCACCACGACGATGAAGTCCGTCGGCGAGGCGATGTCCATCGGCCGCAGCTTCATCGAAGCGCTCGGCAAGGCGCTGCGGTCCATGGAGACCAAGGCGGGCGGCTTCTGGACCACCCCGGACCCGGAAGAGACGCTGGAGTCCACTCTGGAGGCCCTGCGCAAGGGCCACGACGGTCGCCTCTACACGCTGGAGCGCGCGCTGCGGCTGGGCGCGACCATCGAGCAGGCGTACGAGGCCTCCAGGATCGACCCGTGGTTCATCGAGCAGATCGCCTGGCTGGTGGAGCTGCGCCGGGAGATCGAGAACGCCCCCGTGCTGGGCGCGGACCTGCTGCGCAAGGCCAAGCGGGCGGGCCTGTCCGACCGGCAGGTCGCGGCCCTGCGGCCCGAGCTGGCCGGTGAGGACGGCGTGCGCAACCTGCGGCACCGCCTGGGCGTGCGGCCGGTCTACAAGACCGTCGACACCTGCGCCGCCGAGTTCGCCGCGCGCACCCCGTACCACTACTCGGCCTACGAGCTCGACCCCGAGGCCGAGACCGAGGTGACCGAGCAGCGCGACAAGCCCAAGGTGCTCATCCTGGGCTCGGGCCCCAACCGCATCGGCCAGGGCATCGAGTTCGACTACTCGTGCGTGCACGCGGCCATGGCGCTGCGGGCCGCCGGGTACGAGACGGTGATGGTCAACTGCAACCCGGAGACCGTGTCCACCGACTACGACACCTCCGACCGCCTGTACTTCGAGCCGCTGACCTTCGAGGACGTGCTGGAGGTCGTGCACTCCGAGCAGCGCTCGGGCACGGTCGCGGGCGTCGTGGTGCAGCTGGGCGGCCAGACCCCGCTGGGCCTGGCGCGGCGGCTGGAGGAGGCGGGCGTCCCGGTCGTGGGCACCCCGCCGCACGCCATCCACCTCGCCGAGGACCGGGGCGCGTTCGGCCAGGTGCTCACCGACGCGGGCCTGCCCGCGCCGAAGTACGGCACCGCCACCTCGTTCGCGCAGGCCAAGAAGATCGCCGACGAGATCGGCTACCCGGTGCTGGTCCGCCCGTCCTACGTGCTGGGCGGCCGGGGCATGGAGATCGTCTACGACGAGGAGTCGCTGAAGAGCTACATCGCCCGCGCCACCGAGGTCTCCCCGGAGCACCCGGTGCTGGTCGACCGGTTCCTCGACGACGCCATCGAGATCGACGTGGACGCCCTGTTCGACGGCGAGGACGTGTTCATCGGCGGCGTGATGGAGCACATCGAGGAGGCCGGCGTGCACTCCGGCGACTCGGCGTGCGCCCTGCCCCCGATCACGCTGGGCGAGACCGACATCGACAACGTCCGCCGGTCCACCCGGGCCATCGCGGAGGGCATCGGCGTGCGCGGCCTGCTCAACGTCCAGTACGCGCTCAAGGACGACGTCCTCTACGTCCTGGAGGCCAACCCGCGCGCGTCCCGCACGGTGCCGTTCGTGTCCAAGGCGACGGCGGTGCCGCTGGCCAAGGCGGCGGCCCGGATCATGCTCGGCGCGACCATCGCCGAGCTGCGCGCCGAGGGCCTGCTGCCGGCCACCGGCGACGGCGCCAAGCTGCCCCAGCACGCGCCGGTGGCGGTCAAGGAGGCCGTGCTGCCCTTCCACCGGTTCCGCACGCCGGAGGGCCACGGGGTGGACTCGCTGCTCGGGCCGGAGATGAAGTCCACCGGCGAGGTCATGGGCATCGACGTGTCCTTCGGGACCGCCTTCGCCAAGTCCCAGACCGCCTCCTACGGCTCCCTGCCCACGTCGGGCCGGGTGTTCGTGTCGGTGGCCAACCGGGACAAGCGGGCCATGATCTTCCCGGTCAAGCGGCTGGCCGACCTGGGCTTCGAGGTGCTGGCCACCGAGGGCACGGCCGAGGTGCTGCGGCGCAACGGCATCCCCTGCACGGTCGTCCGCAAGCACTTCGAGGGCGAGAAGAACATCGTCGACGCCATCCTCGACGGGCACGTCGACATGATCATCAACACCCCGTACGGCAACAGCGGGCCGCGCGTGGACGGCTACGAGATCCGCACGGCGGCGGTGGCCAAGGACATCCCGTGCGTCACCACGATCCAGGGCGCGGCGGCGGCCGTGCACGGCATCGAGGCGGCCATCCGGGGCGACATCGGCGTCCGGCCGCTCCAGGCCCTCCAGGCCGCGCTGCGGGGTGAGGGATGAGTTTCGCCCAGCGGCTTTCCCGGGCCGTCTCCGCGCACGGACCGCTCTGCGTGGGCATCGACCCGCACCCCGGCCTGCTGGACGCCTGGGGCCTGCCCCGGGACGTCTCCGGGCTGGAGCGGTTCGCCCTGACCTGCGTCGAGGCGTTCGGCGGCCACGTGGCCCTGGTGAAGCCGCAGGCGGCGTTCTTCGAGGCGTACGGCTCGAAGGGCGTGGCGGTGCTGGAAAGCGTCCTGGAGGGCCTCAGGGACTCCGGGACGCTCACCCTGGTGGACGCCAAGCGCGGCGACATCGGGTCGACCATGGCGGCCTACGCGGCGGCGTACCTGTCCGACGGCTCGCCGTTGGCCGGGGACGCCGTCACCCTGTCGCCCTACCTCGGGTTCGGCTCGTTGGACCCGGCGCTCGAAGCCGCACGGGCGAGCGGGCGCGGCGTGTTCGTGCTCGCCCGCACGTCCAACCCGGAAGGGGCCTCCGTGCAGTGCGCGGAGGTCCCCTCCGGGGGCTCCGTCGGGCAGTCGGTGGTGGATGAGGCGGCCCGCCGCAACGCGGGCGCGGAGCCGCTCGGGGACGTCGGGCTGGTCGTCGGCGCGACTCTGGCCGAACTGGACCTCGACCTGTCTGACCTGCACGGATACGTCCTGGCGCCGGGCTTCGGCGCCCAGGGCGCGACCGTGGCGGACCTGCGGAGGCTCTTCGGCGACGACCTGCCCGGGGTGCTGCCGACCAGCTCCCGGGACGTCCTCAAGCACGGCCCCGACTCCGCATTGTTGCGGTCTGCGGCCCGGCGCGTCGGGGACTCCCTCGCGATGTGATCACCATCAAATCGCGACACGCTTTGCGGTGTCCGCTCACCTGCGCAAACGCCGCCTGGTACGGTCCAGGCCACCGACGGGTCCATACCCCATCGAGCGCATACCACACAGGTCGTGCGCAGGGCGTTACCGGTGGCGGTGGCGGAGACGTCGGGGGGTGTTGGTACTACTACCACCCGCCGCGGCAACCAGGCGCTGGAAGAAGTTTCACCTGACTGGGACCACGTTGCGCCCAGGCAATTGCGCTTGGAGTACGGTCGCGGCACCGAAACAGAATTGAAATTCCCACACCACGGAGGAAATCGTGGCCCTTCCCCAGCTTACCGAGGAGCAGCGGGCCGCAGCGCTGGAGAAGGCTGCTGCCGCTCGTCGCGCTCGGGCTGAGCTCAAGGAGCGCCTCAAGCGTGGCGGCACGACCCTGACGGACGTGCTGAAGGCCGCCGAGAGCGACGAGGTCCTTGGCAAGATGAAGGTGTCCGCGCTGCTCGAGGCCCTTCCGGGCGTCGGCAAGGTTCGCGCGCAGCAGATCATGGAGCGGCTCGAGATCGCTCCGAGCCGTCGGCTGCGCGGCCTCGGCGAGCGGCAGCGCAAGGCGCTGCTCACCGAGTTCAGCGGCGAGTGACTGATGGCACCGGGGCGGGGTCGGGCGCGCGCGTCCGGCCCCGCCTCACCGTCCTGAGCGGGCCCTCCGGCGTCGGCAAGTCCAGCGTGCTGGCCGAGCTGCGGCGCATGGGGCCCGACGTGCACTTCAGCGTCTCGGTGACCACGCGGAAGCCGAGGCCGGGCGAGGTCGACGGCGTCCACTACCACTTCGTGGACCGGGCCGAGTTCGACAAGATGGTGGACAACGGCGAACTGCTCGAGCACGCCGAGTTCGCGGGCAACTGCTACGGCACCCCCCGCGCCCCCGTCCTGGCGGCGCTGGCGTCGGGCCTGCCGTCCCTGCTGGAGATCGAGCTGCAGGGCGCGCGCCAGGTCCGGGCGGCCATGCCGGAGGCCCAGCTGGTCATGCTCGCGCCCCCGTCCTGGGAGGACCTGGTGGGGCGGCTGACCGGCCGCGGCACCGAGGACCCCGCCGTGGTGGCGCGCAGGCTGGAGATCGCCCGCGAGGAGCTGGCGGCCGAGCCGGAGTTCGACCAGGTCGTCGTGAACGACGACGTGAAGTCCGCCGCCACGCGCTTGCTACACTTGGTGGTCGGCCCAGCGCCTGACGCGCGTTGACGCGCGCTCGCGGCGGCTTGAGGACGCCACCCGCTTTGCACAACCAACCGCAGGAGCGTTGACGAGTGACCACGCACACCGAGCTGGGCCCGCTGTCGGGTTCTCCGGAGGGCATCACCAACCCGCCGATCGACGACCTGCTCGAGCAGGTCAGCTCGAAGTACGCGCTGGTGATCTACGCGGCCAAGCGGGCGCGGCAGATCAACGACTACTACGCGCAGCTCGGCGAGGGCCTGCTGGAGTACGTCGGCCCGCTGGTCGAGCCGGGCCCGCGCGAGAAGCCGCTGTCGATCGCGCTCCGGGAGATCCACGCGGGTCTCCTCGAGCACACCGAGGGCGAGTGACCGAGGGTTCTGCCGCCCCCACCAAGCCCCGGGTCGTGCTCGGGGTGGGTGGGGGCATCGCCGCGTACAAGGCCTGCGAGGTGCTGCGCCGGCTCACCGAGTCCGGGCACTCCGTGCGGGTCGTGCCCACGGACGGTGCGCTGAAGTTCGTCGGCGCGGCCACGTTCGAGGCGCTGTCCGGGCAGCCCGTGCACGCCGACGTGTTCTCCGACGTGCCGTCGGTGCAGCACGTGAAGCTGGGCCAGGAGGCCGACCTGGTGGTCGTCGCCCCGACCACGGCCAACCTGCTGGCCAAGGCCGCCCACGGGCTGGCCGACGACCTGCTCACCAACACGCTGCTGACCGCGCGCTGCCCGGTCCTGCTGGTCCCGGCGATGCACACCGAGATGTGGGAGCACCCGGCGACGCGGGCGAACGTGGCGCTGCTGCGCTCGCGCGGCGTGATCGTGGCCGAGCCCGCCAGCGGGCGGCTGACCGGCAAGGACACCGGCAAGGGCCGGCTGCCCGAGCCCAGCGAGATCGTGGAGCTGTCCCGGCTGCTGCTGGAGCGCCCCGACGCGCTGCCCCGCGACCTCGAAGGCGTCCACGTCGCCATCTCCGCCGGCGGGACCCGTGAACCGCTGGACCCCGTGCGGTTCCTGGGCAACCGGTCCTCCGGTCGCCAGGGCTACGCGCTGGCCCGGGTCGCCGCCCAGCGCGGCGCGCGCGTGACGCTGGTCGCCGCGCACACCGCCGACCTGGCCACCCCCGCCGGCGTCGAGCTGGAGCGCGTGGGCACCGCCGCCGAGCTGCGCGACGCGATGCACTTCGTCGCGAAGGCCGCCGACGTCGTCGTGATGGCCGCCGCCGTGGCCGACTTCCGGCCGGTGGACAGCGCCGAGCACAAGATCAAGAAGACCGACCGCGACCCCGACCCCGTGGCCCTGACCCGCAACGCCGACATCCTGGCCGAGCTGGTCGCCGCGCGCCGCCCCGGTCAGGTCGTGGTGGGCTTCGCCGCCGAGACCGGCGACGGCGAGTCCGACGTCCTGGAGTACGGTCGCGCGAAGCTCAAGCGCAAGGGCTGCGACTGGCTCGTCGTCAACGCCGTCGGCGACGGTCGCGCGTTCGAGGTCGAGGACAACGCGGGCTGGCTGCTGTCGGCCGACGGCGCCGAGACCCCGTTGCCACACGGGTCCAAAGCCCGCCTGGCGTCCGCAGTGTGGGACGCCGTGGCCCCTTCCGCTCGACGATGACAGTCCGGGCGCCGACGCCCGATAAGCTTTTACGACCGCATGGAAACCAGATAGGGAGTGCCGTGAGCCAGCACAGCAGCAGGCTGTTCACCAGTGAGTCGGTGACCGAGGGGCACCCGGACAAGATCTGCGACGCGATCAGCGACTCGATCCTCGACGCGTTGCTGGCCAAGGACCCCCGCTCGCGGGTGGCCGTGGAGACGCTGATCACCACGGGCCAGGTGCACGTGGCCGGTGAGGTCACCACGGAGACCTACGCGGACATCCCGTCGATCGTCCGGGAGAAGATCCTCGAGATCGGCTACGACTCGTCGGCCAAGGGCTTCGACGGTCGTTCCTGCGGCGTGAACGTGGCCATCGGCTCGCAGTCCCCCGACATCGCGCAGGGCGTCGACACCGCCTACGAGGAGCGCGTCGAGGGCGCCGGCGACGAGATCGACAAGCAGGGCGCGGGCGACCAGGGCCTGATGTTCGGCTACGCGTGCACCGACACGCCGGAGCTGATGCCGCTGCCGATCGCGCTGGCGCACCGCCTGTCCCGGCGGCTGACCGCCGTGCGCAAGGACGGCACCGTGCCCTACCTGCGCCCCGACGGCAAGACCCAGGTCACCATCGAGTACGCGGGCGACCAGCCGGTCCGCCTGGACACCGTGGTCGTGTCCACGCAGCACGCCGACGGCATCGACCTGGAGAAGCTGCTCGGCGTCGACATCCGCGAGCACGTGGTCACGCCCGAGATCGCCGAGCTGGGCCTGGACACCTCCAACGTCCGCCTGCTGGTCAACCCGACCGGCCGGTTCGTCATCGGCGGCCCGATGGGTGACGCCGGCCTGACCGGCCGCAAGATCATCGTCGACACCTACGGCGGCATGGCCCGCCACGGCGGTGGCGCGTTCTCCGGCAAGGACCCGTCGAAGGTGGACCGGTCCGCCGCGTACGCGATGCGCTGGGTGGCCAAGAACGCCGTCGCCGCCGGTCTCGCGACCCGCATCGAGGTGCAGGTCGCGTACGCGATCGGCAAGGCCGCGCCGGTGGGCCTGTTCGTGGAGACCTTCGGCACCGAGACCGTGGACCCCACCAAGATCCAGCAGGCCATCGGCGAGGTCTTCGACCTGCGCCCGGCCGCGATCATCCGCGACCTGGACCTGCTGCGCCCGATCTACGCGCCGACCGCCGCGTACGGCCACTTCGGCCGCACCGACGTCGACCTGCCGTGGGAGAACACCGACCGCGCCGACGCCCTGCGCGCGGCCGCGGGTGCGTGACGGTTCAGCGGACCGGTTGGTCCGCGGCGAGGCCGTGGACCTGACCGACCAGGAAGTACCCGCGTCGCTGATCCGGGAGCTGTTGACCGACGAGCTCGATCAACGCGGTCTCCGGATCAGCGGCGCGCGCATCTCCGGGCAGCTCGACCTGTCCGACGTGCGGGTGTCCCGGCCCCTCGTGCTGCGCGACTGCGTGGTCGAGGGGCCGGTCCTGCTTGACCGGTCCCGGTTCGCGTCGCTGGACCTTAGCGGCCTGGTCGCGTCCTCGGTGTCCGCGCCGTGGCTCAAGCTCGACCACTACCTGCTGCTCCAGAACGCCCGGCTGACCTGCGCAGACGGCTGGGCGCTCGACTTGGGCGAGGCCGAGGTCGGCGCGCACGTCAGCCTGCGCGGATCGGTCCTGGAAGGCGTCGACTACTCGGTGCACGCCACCAAACTGCGCACCGGCAGCCACCTGTTCCTCACCGACATGCGTGCCTCCGGGACCGTTCGCCTCGACGGCGCCCGCATCGGCGGCAGCGTGCGCTGCCACGGCAGCCGGGTGTCCGCGGCCGACTCCGCGCTGCTCGGCGTGGACCTCCAGGTCGAGGAGAACCTGTTCCTCGGCGAGGGGTTCGAGGCCGTCACCACCTCCGACCGGGTCGCGGCGGTCCGCATCCGCGGGGCGCGGCTGGGCGGTCAGCTCGTGGTGCGGGGGTGCACGCTGCGCGGGCCGATCGCGTTGGACGTCAAGCAGGTCCGGGCGGGCATGGAGATCCTGTTCTCGCCGTCCCTGCTGCACGGCGATATCGACCTCGACGGCCTGACCTACGCGGGCGTGCCGCGCGACGCGACCGTGGACGAGTGGCTGGACATGCTCGCCACACGCACGCCCTCCTACGCCAGCCAGCCCTACCTCCAACTCGCCGCCGCTCACCAGGCCGCCGGCCACGAGCGGGACGTGCGGCGCATCCGCGTGGCACAGCAGCGCGACTTGCTGCGGCGCGGACGCCTGTCGGGGTGGGGACGGCTGTGGCACCGGGTGACCGGCGCGACCGTCGGCTACGGCTACCGCCCGGCGATGGCCCTGGTGTGGCTGCTCGGCACCCTGCTGACGGCCGTGCTCCTGGTCGCGGGCGTCGCCGGCCCGGCCGGTCTGGTGCGCTCCTGCTCCACGGTCGACCAGATCGGGCACGCGCTGAACGCCGTGACCCCGCTGGCCAAACCCGAGGGCGTGAAGTGCCAGATCTCCACGTCCACCGGCCTCGGCTCCGCGATCGTCGTCTCCACCTGGGTGTTGCAGCTGCTGGCCTGGGCGTTCGCCACGCTGTTCGTCGCGGGTTTCACCGGGCTCGTGCGCAAGAACCCCTGAGGTTCATCTGCGGCCGATAGAACCTCGGCCATGTCGGTTTCGCGTCGCACCCTCCTCACCGCCGCCGGACTGGGCGCCGCGGGTTCCCTGCTGCCGCCCTCGGTGCACGAGGCGCTGGCGCGCGAACCCCGGCGCGGTGGCCTGTCGGCGATCAAGCACGTCGTGCTGCTCATGCAGGAGAACCGGTCCTTCGACCACTACTACGGGACCCTGCGCGGGGTGCGCGGCTTCTCCGACCGCAACGCCCTGGACGGGGTGTTCAACCAGTCCGGCGTGCTGCCGTTCTCGGTGCGCGAGGCGCGCGGGACGCGGGACATCCAGTACATCGGCGACCTCGACCACAGCTGGGACGGCGGCCACCGGGCGCTGCGCGGCGGGTGGCACGACAACTGGGTGCCCGCCAAGACGCCCGCGACCATGGCCTACTACGACCGCTTGGACCTGCCGTTCCACCACGAGCTGGCGGACACGTTCACGTTGTGCGACGCGTACTTCTGCTCCGTGCCGTCGTCGACCAGCCCGAACCGGAACTACTGGGTGAGCGGCTACACCGGCTTCGAGGCGTCCGGCGCACGGGCCGTCGGCAACTCCGCGTACGCCGAGGACACCCACCCCGGCTACACGTGGACCACTTACCCCGAGCGCCTCTCCGCAGCCGGCGTGTCATGGCAGGTGTTCCAAGAATGGGACAACTACCAGGACAACAACCTGGAGTTCTTCACCCGCTTCAAGGACATCGCCCGCAAGGCCCTGCGCGGCTCGCACAAGTCCCTGGACTCGTTCTACGCCGACGTCTTCCGCTCGCCCAACCCGCAAGACCTTTTGGCGGGCTTGGCTTCCGGCGTCGCCCAACTGTCCCCTCCGGACCGTGCCCTCTACGACCGCGCGCTCCACCGCGTCCGCCCCGGCACCCTGGGCGCCGAGTTCCGCGCCGCGGTCGAGTCCGGCCGGCTACCCGCCGTCTCCTACCTGGTCCCGTCCTCGGTGGACTCCGAACACCCCGGCGCTTCGTCCCCCGCCGCCAGCGCGTCGATCACCTACCAGGTCCTGGACGCCCTCGCGTCCGTCCCGGAGGTCTGGGACACCACCGCGTTGTTCATCACCTACGACGAAAACGACGGCTACTTCGACCACGTCCCGCCCCCGCGCCCACCTCTCGGCGTGACCGACGAGTACGTAGGCGACCGCCCCTTGGGCCTGGGCCCACGCGTACCCATGACCGTCGTGTCCCCGTGGACCGCGGGCGGCTACGTCTGCTCGGAGATCTTCGACCACACGTCCAACACCCGCTTCCTGGAACGCTGGCTGGACGTGGCGGAACCCAACATCTCCGCTTGGCGCCGCCGCGTCTCGGGTGACCTCACGTCGGCCTTCGACTTCACCCGCCGAGGCACGCGCCCGGTCGTGGCAGCGCCGGGCCCCGTCCCACCCGCCACCCCACGCTGGCGCCCCACCCCGCCCGCCGACCAGCACATGCCCACCCAGGAACCAGGCACCCGCCCGGCCCGGCCGCTGCCGTACCAGCCGGAGGTGACCGGGCGCGTGGTGGACGGCAGCGTGCGCTTGTCGCTGCGCAACAGCGGGCAGTCGAGCGCACACCTGGCCCTGTACCCGTACCGGGGCGAGTTCGAGCACCCCGTCCACTTCGACGTCTCGACCCCGCAGGACTTCACCGTGCCGTTCACGTCGGCGTACCGCTTCACCGTGCTGGGTCCCAACGGCTTCCGGCGGGAGTTCGCTGGCGAGGCGGGGGAGCGGGTCGCGGTGGAGTCGTCCGTGAACGGCCACAGCCGCGTCCTGACGATCACCTTGGCGAACACCGGAGACCACGACGAAACCTTCGAGGTCACCGGCGACGGCCGCAACTTCAAGGTGACCGTCCGCCCAGGCAAACGCCGAACCCTCCCTTGGCTGACCGCCTTCCACCACGGCTGGTACGACCTGACCATCCACAACGGCCCCTTCCACCGCCGCCTCGCCGGCCACGTGGAAAACGGCCGCGAAAGCATCTCCGGCTGACCCCGGCCCGCCGGTGCGGCGGCTGGCGCGGTGGGCCGGTGGCTGGCGCGGTGGGCCGGTGGCTGGCGCGGCGGGCCGGTGGCTGCGTGGGCTGGCGGCTGGCGGCTGGCGTGGGCCTGGCGGCCGGCGTGGCCTGGCGGCCGGCGTGGCCTGGCGGCCGGCGTGGCCTGGCGGCCGGCGTGGCCTGGCGGGCGGCCGGCGTGGCCTGGCGGGCGGCTGGCGTGGGCTGGCGGGCGGCTGGCGTGGGCTGGCGGCTGGCGTGGGGCTGGCGGCTGCGTGGCCTGGCGGCTGGCGTGGGCTGGCGGCTGGCGGCTGGCGCGGGCCGGTGGCACGTGTGGGCCGGTGGCAGGTGTGGGCCGGCGGCTGTTCGGGTCCGCGGGCGGCGGTGGCTCGGTGTGCGCGGGTCAGAGGACTTCGAGCGGGTCGAGTTTGATCCTGATCGGGGTCGGGTCCTTGCGGGCGCTGCGGGTGGCCTGGAGGGCGGCCAGGTGTTCGGACAGGGCCTTGCCGTGGGTCCTCGACACCCGGATCAGGGCTCGTTCCCGCTGGTCGTCGTCCGGCAGCGGGACCGGGCCCAGGACCTCGCCGGTCGGCGGGAGGAGCAGGTCGTCCAGCGCGGTGGCGAGGGCGTCCGGGGGGCCGTCCAGCGTGGCCATGCGGACGGCGGGCGGGAAGCCCAGTTCGGTGCGGGCGGCCAGTTCCTGGCGGGCGTGCCACACCGGGTCCCAGCGGACCAGGGCCTGGACCGGGGGCAGGCTCGAGTCGGCGATCACCACGACCTTGCCCGCCGGGCGCGCGAGGGCCGCCGCCGTCATCCAACGGCGGAGGGTTTCCTCGGTCGCGCGCAGGTCGGCGCGGCCGAGCAGGGCCCAGCCGTCGAGCAGCAGGACAGCCCCGTAGCCGCCCTCCGCCGTGGGTTCCGCTCCCGGCGTGGCCACGACCAGCGCACGGCCGCCCGGCACGGCCGCCAGCACCTCGTCACCGCCGGACGTGCGCACCGGGATGTTGCTGAACGCCCGCCCCAACTCCTCGGCCGTCCGCCGCGCGCCGATCACCTGGCCGCGCAGCCGCCTCGACCCGCACGCCGGACACCGGAACGCCGCCTCCGTCGCGCCGCACCACCGGCAGTACGCGGGCTTCGGCACGCCGTCGTCGGCGCCACCCGGCAACGCCAACGGACCGGCACACCGACGGCACCGCGCCGCCGCCCGGCACTGCCCGCACGCCAACGCCGGCACGTACCCCCGGCGCGGCACCTGGATCAGCACCGGCGCGTTCTCCTCGAACGCCGCCCGTGCCGCCTCGAACGCGATCGAGGGCAGCCGCGCACTGCGCGCGGCCGGGTCCTTCACGTCCTGCCACGCGCTGTCGCCCACCGCCGCCACCCGCGGCGCGACCGCCCGCAGCGTCTCGCGCGCCGCGACCACCTCGTGCGCCCAGCCGCTGTCCACCAGCAGCTGCGCCTCGGCGGTCCGCGCGAACGCCCCGAGCAGCAGCGACGCCCCGGTCAAGTGCGCCCGTTGCACCAGCACGTCCCGGACGTTCGGGTACGGCATGCGCGGCTCGGTGTGCAGGTCGTCACCGTCGTCCCACACCACGACCAGCCCCAGGTCGTGCACCGGTGCGAGGGCCGCTCCCCGCGTGCCCAGCACCAGCCGCACCGACCCGCGCCGCACCGCCAGCCACCGCCGGTACCGCTCGGCGGGACCGAGGTCGGCCGACAGCGTGACCACCGCGTCGGGCCCGGCCAGTGCCGCGCACGCCGCGTGCAGCCGGGCGAGGTCGCGGTGGTCCGGCACGATCACCAGCGCACCCCGACCCGTGCTGACCACGGTCGTGGCGGCCTCGGCCAGGCGCGCGGGCCAGTCCTCGGCCGGCAGCGCCTGCCACACCGCGCGTGCCGTCCGGCCGGATCGCAGGGCGTCCAGCAGGTTCGGCCCGAACGGGTACCGGGACCAGCCCTCGGTCGACGGCGCCGGGGGTGCCGGTGCCGGGTCCGGGGACGGCTTGGCCTCGGTGCGGGCGTGCCGGGGTGGCACCGCCATCCGCAGCACGTCGGTCAACGTGCCCGCGTACCGGTCCGCCACCGCCCGCGCCAGGGCCGCCACCTCCGGCGACAGCACCGGCTCCGGTGAGATGACCCGGTCCAGGAACGTCAGCTGCCGGCCGTAGTCCGACTCCTCCACGCGTTCGAGGAGGTAGCCGTCGACCAACTGGCCCGCGAACCGCACCCGCACCCGGCAACCGGGCACCGCGTCCGCGTCCTGTTCGGTCGAGACCTGGTAGTCGAACGGACGGTCCAAGTGGGGCAGCGGAACGTCCACACAGATCCGGGCGACGGGCAGCGTCGACGCGGGTACGCGTTCCCCGCGACGAGCGCTCGCCTTGCCTGCCATGCGCTGAGGTCTACCAGAGTGCCTCCTCGTGGTTGTCGGGACGGTGGGCCGGGTGTGATGACGTCATGGGTATAGTTTCGAACAGGTGTTCGAAGAGCGCAAGATCACTTTCGGGTGAAAGCGGCGTCGAGCACGCCGTCCAGCCCGGCGGCGGTGAAGGCCTTGACCAGCGCGTCCCGGCCTTCCGTGAAGTGCCCCCAGCCCTCGAAGTGCACCGGCACGACCCGGCGAGCGCCCAGCACCCGTGCCGCTGACGCGGCCTGCCCGCTGTCGAGCGTGAGCAACGCCCCGTCGAACAGCACCGTCCGGGCCGCACCCGCGAACAGCACGGCGGTGTCCACCGGCCCGACCCGCGCGGCGATCTCCTCCACCACGGCGAGCGAGGCGTTGTCCCCGCTGACGTAGACCGTGGGCAGGTCGGCCGCGGTCAGCACGAACCCGACGACCTCGCCGGTGACCGGCTCGCACCCGTCCGGCCCGTGCTGGGCGGGCGCCGCGGTGATCGTGAGCGTGCCGCCATCGGGCCGGGGCAGTTCGACCTGCTCCCAGGGCGCGAGCCCCCGGGCCGTGCCGCCGAGCCGTTCCGCGCCGCCCCGGGTGGTCAGGGTCAACGGGACATCGGCCAGGAACGCGCGGCCGGCGCGGTCGAGGTTGTCCGGGTGCTGGTCGTGGGAGAGCAGGACGGCGTCGATCCAGCCCAGGTCGGCCGGGGTCGTGGCGGTCGGCATGGTCTTGGTCAGGACGCGCGTGCCGCCGACGCTGTAGTCGCCGGGCGCGTCGAAGGTCGGGTCGGTGAGCAAGCGCAGGCCGCCGACCTCGATCAACGCGGTCGGGCCGCCGAAGGTCTGCACGGTGATCTGCTCGGTCATGGCATCCCCAGTCATGGATAAAGCTCCGTTTTGCCGTGAGGAACCTAGCCCGGCCTCACGGAAAACTGCAAGCGTTAACATGAGAGGCATGGACGTGATCCCGGCCGCGGGTGCGGAGCAGTACCCGGCGCTGGACTTCGCGAACAGCGCGCTGGCCCTGCCCGGAGGGCAGTACCTGGACCTGCTCGGGTCGCCGGACGCCGCGACGCGCTGGTTGGCCGAGCACGACCTCGCGCCGGCCGACTCCGGGTTGCGGGAGACGTGCGCGGCGCAGCTGCGGGCGTTGCGCGAGCAGATCCGGATGTTGCTGGCGGCGCGGGTGGACGGGCTGCCGGTCCCGGCGGGTGCGCTGGAGGCGGTCAACGACGCCATGACGCGGACGCCCACCGCGTCGCTGCTGCGGTGGGACCCGGCCCGGGGGTTGCACCGGGAGTCGCCGCACCCCGTGACGCGGATCGTGGAGCACGCGCTGGCGGTGCTGGCGGCGGACGCGGCGGACCTGGTGACGGGGGCGGATGCGGAGCGGTTGGCGGCTTGCGGGTCACCGCCATGCAACCGGTACTTGCTGCGGACCCACGCGCGTCGGCACTGGTGTTCGACCCGGTGCGGGGACCGGGCTCGGGCGGCTCGGGCTTACGCGCGCCGCAAAGGCGACTGACGGACACGGCTTCCGAGCGGGCTTGTCGCGCGCCGAGGCGCGGCCTCCGGCCCCCGGTTCCATTGTCCCACGGCGGACCGACAATTCCGGGCGCGGCGGGTGGCGAGGCGCAGTGGGCTGGGCGCGAGGGCGCGGCTTTCGAGCGGGCACGCAGGGCGAGGGTGGCGGCGTTCGGTGGGAGGCGCTGGAGCTGCTGTGCGCGGCCGAGCCGGGGCGGACGGCGTACACGCGGCGATGCGCGGGCGCTGGGCGAGGGTGCGGCCGGGCGAGGGCGTGGCGAGGCGAGGCGAGCGGGCGTTTCGTGTTGGGGCGCGGCCTCCGGCCCCCGGTTCCATTGTCTCACCGGGGACCGACAAATTCGGGGTTGGCGGGCGTAAAGCGGTAGGGCTGGGCGGGGGTGGGTGCGGGGACTTCGACGGGGGAGATCGGGTGTGGGGGTTCTCGGGGTGGCGGTTCAGGAGTAGAAGGGAACGATGCTCCGGTCGACCAGCACACTCGCCGCCCTTGCCGTGGTGGCCGCTCTTGTCGTTCCTGCCGGTGTTCCTGCCGCCGCCGCTGCCGAAGCGCCACGTGAGCCCGAAGCCGTTGGTGCGGGCGGAGTGGTGGCCAGTATCGATCCCGACGCCTCCCAAATCGGCATCGACGTCCTGCGGCGTGGGGGGAACGCCGTGGATGCCGCCGTTGCCACGGCCGCGGCTCTCGGCGTCACCGACCCGTTCTCCGCGGGCATCGGTGGGGGCGGGTTCCTTGTGTACTACGACGCCAGAACCCGCAAGGTGAGCACGCTGGACGGGCGGGAGACCGCGCCCGCCGCCGCGAACGAGAACCTGTTCGTCGAGAACGGCAAGCCGATCCCCTTCGCCGAAGCGGTCACCAGTGGGCTGTCGGTGGGGGTCCCGGGCACGCCGCGCACGTGGCAGCGGGCCCTCCAGCGGTGGGGCACGATCTCGCTGGACAAGGCCCTCAAGCCCGCCGAGGACCTCGCCCGCCGGGGCTTCACGGTCGACTCGACCTTCCACCGCCAGGTCAGCGAGAACGCCGCCCGCTTCGCCGACTTCACCTCCAGCGAAGCCCTGTTCCTGCCGGTTCCCGACATCGGCACGACCTTCCGCAACCCCGACCTCGCCGACACCTACCGCGCCCTGCGCAAGGACGGCGTCTCCGCGCTCTACAAGGGCGGCATCGGCAAGGACATCGTCCAGACCGTCACCCACCCGCCCGTGAAGCCGACGTCCACCCGGACCGTCCGCCCCGGCGCGATGACCATGACCGACCTCGGCAACTACAACGCCCCGCAGCGCGAACCCAGCCACACCACCTACCGCGGCCTGGACGTCTTCGGCATGGCACCGCCCTCCTCCGGCGGCACCACGGTCGGCGAGGCGCTGAACATCCTGGAGACCACCAAGCTCGCCGACGAGACCCCGACCCAGTACCTGCACCGTTTCCTGGAGGCCAGCCGCCTGTCCTTCGCCGACCGCAACCGGTGGGTGGGCGACCCGAGCTTCTCCGACGTGCCGACCGCCGAACTGCTCTCCCAGGAGTACGCCGACACCCGCGCGTGCCTGATCTCGCCGACCACCGCGCTCACGAGCCCCGTCGCGCCCGGCGACCCGCGCAACCCCAAGCCGTGCGGCACGGACGGCACCGACGCCCCCACCCCGTACGAGGGCACCGACACCACCCACCTGACCGTCGCCGACCGCTGGGGCAACGTCGCCGCCTACACCCTCACCATCGAGCAGGAGGGCGGCAGCGGCATCGTCGTGCCCGGTCGCGGGTTCCTGCTCAACAACGAGCTGACCGACTTCTCCTTCACCCCGGTCACCCCCGGCGTCCCCGACCCGAACCTGCCCGGCCCCGGCAAGCGGCCCCGCTCGTCCATGTCGCCGACGATCGTGCTGGACCACGGCAAGCCGGTGCTGGCCCTGGGTTCACCGGGCGGCGCGAGCATCATCACCACCGTCCTCCAGGTCCTGACCCAGCGCCTGGACCGCGGTCTCACGCTGCGCCAGGCCATCGAGGCGCCCCGCGCGTCGCAGCGCAACTCCGCCAACACCCAGGCCGAGGCCGCGTTCCTGGCCACCCAGGACGACGAGGCCCTGGCCGCGCTCGGCCACCGCTTCACCTCGACCGGCGAGATCGGCGCGGTGACCGCCGTCGAACGCCTGCCCGATGGCCGGTGGCGGGCCGCCGCCGAACCGACCCGCCGGGGTGGTGGCGCGGCCCGGGTCGTCTACCCGCGCTAGAGGTGTCGGGCGGCCCCCACCCCCATGAGGGGCCGCCCGACCGGCTAGCCGACGGGACCGGTCTGCAACACGGTCCCGTCCTGCGCGTACGCGGTCAGCCGCGCTCCCACCGCCGACGCGTCCAGCGACGGCAGGGCCGTCAGCACCCCGGCGAACGTCCGGTCCCGCACCTCGACCGGGCGCGGGCCGGAGGCGTCCACGAGTTCGAGGCGGTGGACGTCCTCCCGGAGCGTGCCGCCGACCAGCAGCACGAACCCCAGCGGCGGACCGGAGTCCC
The DNA here is from genome assembly GCF_003634995.1 of Saccharothrix variisporea. GTDB lineage: Bacteria > Actinomycetota > Actinomycetes > Mycobacteriales > Pseudonocardiaceae > Actinosynnema > Actinosynnema variisporeum. Next base: position 7,749,026 of record NZ_RBXR01000001.1, read on the forward strand.
GACCGGCGAGCGCTCGCACCTGGTAGGCGTCCGCGGGCGACCCGATCCCGCCCATCGGCCCGTCCACCTGGGTCGCGCGGTAGTGGTCGAGCCGGCAGTACGCCGTGGTGCCGGCCGGGCCGCGCAACACGGCCAGCCCGGCGGTGGTGTCCGCGCCGACCACCGCGCCCAGCGTCCACGGCACGACGTCGCTGACCGGGCGGGAGGAGCTGAGCATGCCGACGTCCAGGCACCGGTCGAAGACGTTCGCGGCCGGGTCGGCGACGCCGCTGGGGTACCAGTCGACGGTCTTGGCCGCGTCCGGCACCGCCGCCGGGTCCAGCGTGTGCACCTGGACCGGCTGCTCGCGGTAGGTCAGCTCGAACAGCGTGGCCGGCGACGACGAACGGGCCACGAAGTACCCGTAGTCGGTCAGCACGCTGGGCAACGGGCCGCCCCGCGCGGACCGGACGGACAGCCCGGCCAGGCCCGGCGGGACCTTCCCGACCAGGACGCCGCTGGGTGACCGCCAGGTCACCCGGAGGTCGCCGACCGGGACGGAGGCCGCGGCCGTCGAGGTGGACGTGGTGGCGTGGGTGAGCTCGCAGAACCGGTCGGACCGACCGGCGAGGACGCGGCGGCCATCGAGGCGGACGGTGAACAGGGCCGCGGTGAGGCCGCAGCGGGACAGGTCCTCGGGCGTGGTGGCGACGACCTCGGCCTTGTCGGGGCCGGCGAGCAGGCGGGTCAAGCCGGTGGGTGGCACGGGGATCGTGCCCGGCCCGTCGCCGGAGGTGGTCCGCGCCACGACCAAGCCGCCCACCAGCACCGCGACGGCGACCGCCACGGCCAGCGGACCGCGCGCGCCGCGACCACGTGCCCGGTCCGCGGTCGGCCCGAAGACCGTGCGGCGCATGCGTTCGCGCACGTCCGCGGGCAGCGCGCGGCGCGGGGGGAGTTCCGGGAAGCTCATCAGGAGACCTCCTCGTCCAGGGAAGCGCGCAGGCGGGCGCGGGCGCGGGAGATGCGGGACCGCACGGTGACCTCGGCCACCCCGACCACCTCGGCGGCCTCGGCCGCGGACAGCTCGCCCAGCAGGCACAGCTCGACGGCCTCGCGCTCGGCGGGCGGCATCGCGCGCACCACCGCCAGGACCCGCCGCAGCTCGTGGGAGTCGTCCACCGACGACGCCACCCGCTCGGCGTGGTCGGGCACCACCTCGACGTCGGGCACCCGGGCCAGCGCCCGCCGGAACCGGCCCAGCCGCCGGAACTCGGTGCGCGCCAGGTTCCCCGCCACCGTGTACAGCCACGGCAGGGCCGAGTCGTGGACCAGCGCCACCTCCGCCCGGCGCCGCCAGGCGGCCAGGAACGTCGCCGACGTCAGGTCCTCGGCCAGCGACCACGACGCGGTCAGCCGGTAGGCGTGGTTCCACACCGCCTCCGCGTGCCGGTCGAACAACTCGGCGAACGCGGCCCGGTCCCCACGTCCCCACAGCTCGGCGTCGGTCTCGACCAAGCGCGCCGCCCCCTGACGCCTCGTCGTGGCACCCCTCATGTACTGGAGTTGCCGCACCACTCTCGGATGTTGCAGTCCACCTCATCCCAGATGATGAGCACCGCTCGCTACTCCAAGCGGACGCGCGGTGACGCCCCCGCCCGGCACCGTGGTGGTACCGCACGAGCACCGCACGAGAGGAGCGAGCGACATGACCGCCATCACGATGACCACCGCCCTGACCAGGACCGCGGCACCGACCACCGCCCTGGTGACCGCCACCCGGTTCCTCGGCCACTTCCTCGCCGCGCTGGTGGGTGTGATCTTCCTCGGCCGGGGCATGGAGCACTGACCCGCCGCGCGCTCTCCTAGACTGGCCGTCTGCCCCGTTGCGAGGAGAGTGCGTGACCGTCCAACCCATCCGGCTGTTCGGCGACCCGGTGCTGCGGACCCCCGCCGTCGAGGTCACCGACTTCGACGCGGAGCTGCGCAAGCTGGTCAAGGACCTGTGGGACACCATGAGCGACGCCGGTGGCGCGGGGCTGGCCGCACCGCAGCTCGGCGTGGGCCTGCGCGTGTTCACCTACCACTGCGACGGCTTCGCCGGGCACCTGGTCAACCCCACCTTCGACGTCGTCGGCGACGAGTACCAGGAGGGCCCCGAGGGCTGCCTGTCCATCCCGGGCATGTCCTGGGACTGCCGCCGGCACCTGCACGTGGTCGCGCGCGGCTGGAACATGCACGGCGAGCCGGTCGAGGTCGAGGGGTCCGACCTGCTGGCGCGGTGCATCCAGCACGAGACCGACCACCTCGACGGCGTGCTGTTCGTGGACCGCCTGGACGAGCAGACCCGCAAGCAGGCCATGCGCGAGATCCGGCAGCAGTCCTGGTTCGACGGCGGCATGCCCACGCTCAAGCAGTCGCCGCACCCGCTGTTCGGCGGTGGTGCGTGATGCGGCTGGTGTTCGCGGGCACGCCCGAACCGGCGCTGCCGTCCCTGAAGGCCCTGCTGGCGTCCCGGCACGAGGTGGTGGCCGTGGTCACCCGCCCGGACGCCCCCGCCGGCCGCGGCCGCAAGGTCGAACGCTCGCCGGTCGCGGCGCTGGCCGACGAGCACGGCATCGAGGTGCTGACCCCGGCCAAGGCGTCCGACCCCGACTTCCAGGCCCGGCTGCGGGAGCTCGAGCCGGACCTGTGCCCGGTGGTCGCCTACGGTGCGTTGCTGCCGGAGTCGGCGCTGGCCATCCCCGTCCACGGCTGGGTGAACCTGCACTTCTCGGTGCTGCCCGCTTGGCGCGGCGCGGCCCCGGTGCAGGCGGCCGTGCGGCACGGTGACGACATCACCGGGGCGACGACGTTCCGGATCGTCAAGGCGCTGGACGCCGGTCCGGTGTACGGGGTGGTGACCGAGCGGGTGCGCGAGCGGGACACGGCGGGCGACCTGCTGGCCCGGCTCGCCGAGTCCGGCGCCCAGCTGCTGGTGTCCACTGTGGACGGCATCGAGGACGGCACGCTGCGGCCGGTCGAGCAGTCCGAGGAGGGCGTCAGCTACGCCCCCAAGGTCACCGTGGACGACGGCCGGCTGGACTTCTCCGCGCCCGCCGCCGCCCTGGACCGGGTGGCCCGCGCGGTCACCCCCGACCCGGGCGCGTGGGCGGAGTTCCGCGGCGAACGGCTCAAGCTCGGCCCGGTCGTCCCGGTCGAGGAGGACGGACTCAAGCCCGGCGAGCTGCGGGTGGAGCGCAAGCGCGTGCTGGTCGGCACCGGCACCACGCCCGTGCAGCTCACCGACGTGCAGGCGCAGGGCAAGAAGCGGATGGCCGCCACGGACTGGGCGCGCGGCGTGCGCATCGAGGCGGGGGAGCGGATCTCATGACACAGCGGTCGTCCCGTCCCTCCCGCCCCCGCGGCCCGCACCCGCCGCGCCGCCGCACCGGCCCGTCCCGCCCACCGGTGGAGGACCCGGCCCGGCAGGCGGCGCTGGACACGCTGCGCGCGGTGCGCCAGCGCGACGCCTACGCCAACCTCGTGCTCCCGGGCCTGCTGCGCGAGCGCCGGATCACCGGCCGCGACGCCGCGCTGGCCACCGAACTGGCCTACGGCACCGCGCGGGCGCAGGGCCTGCTGGACGCGATCCTCGCCGCGTGCTCCGACCGGCCGCTGTCCGAAGTGGACGGTTCCGTGCTGGACGCGCTCCGCCTGGGCGCCTACCAGCTGCTGCGCACCCGCATCCCGGCGCACGCCGCCGTCGCGTCCACTGTGGACCTGGTGCGCGCGGAGCTGGGGTCGGGCGCGGCCGGGTTCGCCAACGCCGTGCTGCGCCGGGTGACCGAGCAGGACGAGGCCGGCTGGGTCGAGGAGGTCGCGCCGGACGAGGACACCGACCCGATCGGGTACCTCGCGATGGCCCACGCGCACCCGCGGTGGATCGCGCAAGCGTTCGCGGAAGCTCTCGGTAGCCGCGGTGAGCCGTTGCGCGAGGCGTTGGCCGCCGACGACACCCGTCCGCTGGTGCACCTGGCCGCGCGGCCGGGGGAGTGCAGCGCCGACGAGCTGGCCGCGATGACCGGCGGCGACGTCGCGCCCTACTCGCCGTACGGGGTGCACCTGGAGGCCGGTGCGGGTGACCCGGGCGACCTCGACCCGGTGCGCGAGCGGTTGGCGTCGGTGCAGGACGAGGGCAGTCAGCTGTGCGCGCTGGCGCTGACCCGGGTGCCGCTGGAGGGGTCGGACGCGCGGTGGCTGGACCTGTGCGCGGGACCGGGTGGCAAGGCCGTGCTGCTGGGATCGCTGGCGGTGCTGTCGGACGCGACCCTGGACGCCGTGGAGAAGGCGCCGCACCGGGCCGAGCTGATCCGCAAGGCCGCCGGTGACCTGCCGATCACCGTGCACGTGGGTGACGGTCGCGACTCGGGCCTGCCCGAGGGCGGGTTCGACCGCGTGCTGGTGGACGCGCCGTGCACGGGGCTGGGCGCGCTGCGCCGCCGTCCCGAGGCGCGGTGGCGGCGGCAGCCCTCCGACGTGGCCCCGCTGGCCCGGTTGCAGCGCGAGCTGCTGACCGCCGCGCTGGGGCTGGTGCGGCCGGGCGGGGTCGTGGCGTACGTGGTGTGCTCGCCGCACCTGTCCGAATCGGTCGGCGTGGTCGGCGACGTGGCGCGGCGCACCGGGGCGGAGCAGTTGGACACCCGCGAGTACTTCCCCGGCGTGCCGGACCTGGGCAACGGCCCGCACGTGCAGCTGTGGCCGCACATGCACGGCACGGACGCCATGTTCTGCTCGCTGCTGCGCAGGCCTGCGTGAGCTGGTCGGTGTGAGCTCGTCCGTGAACGGGAGCAAGCCGGTGCTGGGCCTGGTCGCGTCGGCGGCCGGCGGGGTGGAGACGTGGTTGCGGTCGGGGTTGGCGGAGCCGTTGGCGGCTGCCGGGTGGCGGTTGGCCATCACGCTCACCCCGACCGTCGCGCGGTGGCTGGAGCCGCAGCTGGACGCGTTGCGCGCGCTGACCGACCTGCCGGTGCGCTGGACCTCGCGGCTGCCCTCCGAACCGAAACCGCACCCCGTTCCCGACGCGTTCGTGTTCGCGCCGGCCACGCTGAACTCGATCGCGAAACTCGCGCTGGGTATCGGCGACAACCAAGCGCTCACTGTTCTGGGTGAAGCACTGGGTCGTCGTGCGCCGATGGTGGTTTTGGCGCAGGTTGGCCCAGACCAATCCCATCATCCCGCGTATTCCGGACACCTGACCGTGCTGCGTGGCGCGGGCGTGCGCGTGGTCTCCGGCGGCCCTGAAGAAGTGCTGAAAGAACTGGCCGCGGTTGCGCCGTTCGTCGCATCCGACAATAAGGGGTGAATTGACAGCCCACCGAGAGCCGTAGCAGGCTGGCCCGTGTCGAAATCGTACGGCCGGGATCGTGAATGGGCTTCGGTTCTCCGGTTCCTGTCCGCACCCGGTGGCCTCCTCGCCATCGACGGCCCGCCGTGCACCGGCAAGTCCCTCCTGCTGCGCGACGCGGTGGACGCCGCCCGCGCCCGGGGCTACACCGCCGCCCTCGTGCACCCCACCGACCTCGACGGGCTCCCGCCGGGCGACAACCCGCTGGTCGCGATCGACCACGCGCACGAGGACCCGGCCGCCGTCCTCGCCGCCCTGCCCCGGCTGCGCTCCACCGGCGCCACCACGCTGCTCGCCCTCACCGGCGCGTACGCCGGACCCGACCTGCGCCGCGTCCTGCCCGCCTACGGCGAGGTGCTCACCCTCGGCCCGGTCGGGGAGGACGTCGTCGCCCAGGTCCTCAAGGACGTGCTCGGCGCGGAACCCGAACCGGCGCTGGCCGCACTGGTCGCGTCGGCCGGCGGCAACCCGCGGCTGGTGGTCGAGCTGATCACCGGGCTGCGCGAGGAGAACCGGCTCGACGTGAGCGACGGCGTCGCCCGGCTGACCGGAGCGGGGCTGCCGCGTCGCGCCGCCGCGCTGGTGGGCGGCCAGGTGGACGCCCTGTCGGCCGGGGCCGTGCGGCTGCTGCGCGTCGCCGCCGTGCTGGGCCGGTCGTTCCTGCTGCAGGACGTGGCCACGATGACCGGGCGCACCGCCGGCGCGCTGCTGCCCGCCGTCGACGAGGTGCTGGCGTCCGGGCTGGTGGTGTCCGCGGGGCTGCGCCTGGAGTTCGCCTCCGACCTGGGGTGGCAGGCGGTCGTGCAGGCGATCCCGCCGTCCGTGCTGCACGCCCTGCGCCACGACGCCGACCAGCTGCGCACCGAGCTGCGCGAGCTGCCCGCCCCGTCCGCGGCGGAGGAGCGGCGCGGCGCGGCGGCGGTGCACGGCGTCCGGCAGCTCGCCGCCGGCGGCCGGCTCGGCGCGGCCATCGCCCTGGCCCGCGAGAGCCTCGCCCAACGCCCGCACGCCGGTCCCGCCGCCGAACTGCACACCGCCCTGGCCGGCATCCTGCTCGCCGACGGCCGCCCGGCCGACGCGGTCGCCGAGATGGAGCACGCCCTGGCCGTGGTCACCGCACCCGAGCCGCTGCGCCGCCTCGCCGCCGCCGGCCGCCTGCTGTCGCTGTACTTCGCCACCGGCAACCGCGCCGGCGCGCACGCCCTGTCCGTGCTGACCGCGCGGGACCGGGAGGCCAGCGACGCGGACGTGGTGATGGCGGCGTGCGTGCACTCGTGCCTGGAGTGGAACGCGGGCAACCTCGCCGAGGGCCTGTACTGGGGCCGCGAGTCGACCCGCTGGGAACTGGACCGGCCGACCGCGTGGTGGCAGTCGCACGCGGCGGTGGCGTTCGCGATGAAGCTGTCGTCGCTGGGCGAGTTCGCCGACGCCGAGAAGCTGGTGCGCGGCGACGGCCCGGACACCGACGAAGCCGTCACCGCCGGCGCACCCGCGGCCCGCACCATCGCCCGCGCGCGGGTGCTGTCCCAGGCGGGCAAGCTGCTCCAGGCGCAGGTGGCCGCGCACTCGGGGTTGTCGCTGGCGCACGACCGGGGCTTGCGGCTGCTGGTGCCGCTGGCATCGGCGGTGCTGGCGGTCGTGGCGCTGCACCGGGGTGACGTCGAGGGGGCGGCGTCGCACGTGCGGCGGTACCGCGGGGACCTGGCCGGCGGCGAGGCCGTGCTGCACTCCGCGCAGTACGACTGGGTGGAGTTATTGGTCGCCGACGCGCAGGGCGGTCCCGAGCGGGCGGCCGAGTTGGCGCGCGAGCGGGTGGCGGACCCCGAGAACGTGCGGCGGATGCTGATCGAGGAGCCCGGCGCCGGGGCGTGGCTCGTGCGGTTGGCGCTGGTGGTGGGGGACAGCCGGATGGCCGGGGTCGTCGTGGGGGCGGCGGAGGAGTTGGCGGCCAACAACCCCACTTGCGTGGCGGTGGCGGTGGGGGCCAGTCACGCGCGGGCGTTGCTGGACGGCGACGAGCAGCGGCTGGTGGTGGCGGCGGCGAAGCACCGGCACCCGTGGGCGCAGGCGTCGGCGCACGAGGACCTGGCGGCGCTGCTGGCCGAGTCGGGTCAGGAGCAGCGGTCGCGTGAGCACGCCGAGGCGGCACTGCGGATCTTCGAACGGATGGGCGCGGCCGGCGACGCGGCCCGGCTGCGGCGGCGGGCGGGGGTGGCCCCGCCGGAGAACGACGGCAACGACGAGTGGGGGCGGCTGTCGTCGCCGGAGCGGGACATCGCGCGCCTGGTGGGGGCGGGGCTGACCAACCGGCAGGTGGCGCGGCAGCTGTTCCTGTCGCCGCACACGGTGAACTACCACCTGCGGGGGATCTTCCGGAAGCTCGGGATCAGCTCGCGGGTCGAGCTGGCGCGGCTGGCGGGCGAACAGGAGCACGCCGAGGTGTGACGGGCGGTCGGTCGGGCGGCGCGGGCAGTCGGCTTGAGCGCGGTGGTGTGAGGCCGTGGCTCGTGCCTGATGGCGCAGGCGCGGGCCACGGCCCCCCGATATCCAGTTTACCGGCGCGGACCGACAGTTGATCTTGTCGAGCCGGCCGGTTGTGCGTGGGTCAGGCGGATTGGGCCGGTGGTTGGACGGTGTCGGCGAGCAGGAAGCTCACCTCGTCCACCACCCGGCGGGCGTCGTCCGGTGAGACCACCGCGCAGTGCACCCCGCGCGACGCCACCTCCAAGGCCAGGCACTCCGTGTACGCGATGGCCGCCGCCCGCGAAGCCGCGTAGGCCGCCACGCTGGTGCGCGGCACGGTGGCCGTGTGGGCCGCGACCACCACGATCGTGCCCCGCCGCCGCGCGACCATCCGCGTGGCGACCGCTCTCGACACGTGGAAGACGCCGTCCACGTTGACGCCGAAGCTGTGCGCCCAGTCCTCGTCGGTGATCGACAACGCCGGACCCGGGCGCAGGGCCGCCGCCACCGTCACCACGGCGTCGATCGGGCCGAACTCCCGTTCCACCTGGTCCACCAGCGCGTCCACGGCGGCGCTGGACCGCACGTCGATCTGGCGGCCCGCGACGCGCACCCCCGCCCGCTGCAACCTCTCCACCAGCTCGGCCAACCGCGGGCCGTCGCTGTCCACCGCCGCCACCAAGGCCCCCTGTCGGGCCAGTGACTCCACCACCTCCGTGCCCAGCGGCGTGCAGGCACCTGTCACGAGTGCGATCTTCTGGCTGAATTCGGCTTTCATCCCCAGTGCTCCCCAGTCGCGCTCCCCCCGCCACGAACGTAATCCCGCCGGCGGCGGGCTGGGAACTACCCGGGTGAGTAGTTGGAATTTTCCGGTTCGCGCCCGAAAAGCCCGCGCGGGGAGTGAAATTCGACTCCCTGATAGGTCCGGACATTGCGCGGAACCTAGACTCAGCCCCTGTGGTCCACCAGCCGATGATCGCCCCGAGCATCCTGTCCGCCGACTTCGCCCGCCTCGCCGACGAGGCCGCCGCCGTCCGCGGCGCGGACTGGCTGCACGTCGACGTCATGGACGCGCACTTCGTGCCCAACCTGACGCTCGGCCTGCCGGTGGTGAAGGCGCTGCTCAAGGCGACCGACATCCCGCTGGACTGCCACCTGATGATCGAGGACCCGGACCGGTGGGCCATCGGCTACGCGGAAGCCGGCGCGTACAACGTGACCGTGCACGTCGAGGCCGCCGCCGACCCCGTCACCCTCGCCAAGAACCTGCGCGCGGCGGGCGCGAAAGCCGGGTTGTCGATCAAACCGGGCACCTCGCTGGAGTCCTGCGCCGACGTCCTCAAGCATTACGACACGCTGTTGGTGATGTCGGTCGAGCCGGGTTTCGGCGGGCAGAGCTTCATGGCCGAGGTGCTGGACAAGGTCCGCACCGCCCGCCGCCTGGTCGACACCGGGCACCTGAACCTGGTCGTGGAGATCGACGGCGGCATCAACGAGGACACCATCGCCCAGGCCGCCGAGGCCGGCGTGGACTGCTTCGTCGCCGGCTCGGCGATCTACGACGCCAAGGACCCCGCCGTCGCGATGGAGAAGCTGCGGGCGCTGGCGGCCCGGTCGCGGTGACCACGCCGACCCCCGCCGAGGCGATGGCGCTGGCCATCGCGGCCAGTGCCCGCGTCCACGGCACCACCAGCCCCAACCCGCCGGTCGGCGCGGTGGTCCTGGACGCCTCCGGGCGGCTCGTCGGCACGGGCGCGACCCAGCCGCCGGGGGGTCCGCACGCCGAGGTCGTGGCCCTGGCCGAGGCAGGCGAGCGGGCGCGGGGCGGCACGGCCTTCGTGACCCTCGAACCCTGTGCCCACCACGGGCGCACCCCGCCGTGCACGGACGCCCTGCTCACCGCCGGTGTCGCGAAGGTCGTCTTCGCCAACGCCGACCCGAACCCGAAGGCCGCCGGCGGCGCGGACGTGCTGCGCGCGGCCGGTGTCGAAGTGGAGCACCTGCCCACGCACGTCGAGCCGCTGCGCGCCTGGCTGCACTACGCCCGCACCGGCCGCCCGCACGTCACCTGGAAGTACGCCGCCACCCTCGACGGCCGCACCGCCGCCGCCGACGGCACCAGCCGGTGGATCTCCTCCGAGCAGTCCCGCGCCGAGGTGCACGCCCTGCGCACGACCATCGACGCGATCGTGGTCGGCACGGGCACCGTCAGGGCCGACGACCCGCGACTGACCGCCCGGGGAACAGGCGTCACCCGGCAGCCGTTGCGGGTGGTCGTGGGCACCAGCGACCTGCCGCCGCACGCGCACGTCCTCGACGCCGAGGCCGAGACCCTGCACGTCCGCACGCACGACCCGGACGTCGTCCTGGGCGAACTGGCCAAGCGGAACGTGGTGGACGTGCTCCTGGAGGGCGGCCCTACGCTGGCGGGTGCGTTCGCGCGAGCGGGCCGGATCGACCGGGTCCTCGCCTACGTCGCGCCCAAGCTGCTGGGTGACGGGCCGACCGCCCTGCGGGACGCGGGGGTGTCGACCATCACCGACGCTGTGGGATTGGTCGTGGAGCAGGTCAGTATGTGCGGGCCGGACGTGCGGATCTCCGCCGTTCCGACGCCGGCGCACTAGAGGAGGACAGCGGTGTTCACCGGGATCGTCGAGGAACTGGGTGAGGTCGTCGCCGTGGCGGACCTGCCGGACGCGGCGCGCGTCACCATCAAGGGTCCGGTGGTGACCAGCGACGCCAAGCACGGCGACTCGATCGCGGTGAACGGCGTGTGCCTCACCGTGGTCGACGTCGTGGACGGGGCGTTCACCGCCGACGTCATGCGCGAGACGCTGCGCCGCAGCAGCCTGGCCAAGGTCGCCCAGGGCGACCGGGTCAACCTGGAGCGCGCCGCCGCCCTCGGGCAGCGCATCGGCGGGCACATCGTGCAGGGCCACGTCGACGGGACGGGCACGGTCCTGGCGCGGGAGAAGGCCGAGCACTGGGAGGTCGTCCACATCGGACTGCCCCCCGGCCTGGCCCGGTACGTGGTGGAGAAGGGCTCGATCACCGTGGACGGCGTGTCCCTGACCGTCGTGTCGGTCAGCGAGACCGAGTTCTCGGTCAGCCTCATCCCGACCACGCTGGAGCTGACCACGCTCGGCCGGCGCGCACCCGGCGACCTGGTCAACCTGGAGGTCGACGTGCTGGCCAAGTACGTCGAGCGGCTGGCGACCCCGCACCTGCGGGACACTGGAGCGGAGGAGGCGCGGTGAAGGACTTCTCCGACATCGAGCGGGCCGTCAGGGACATCGCCGACGGCCGGCCGGTCATCGTCGTGGACGACGAGGACCGCGAGAACGAGGGCGACCTGATCTTCGCCGCCGAGAAGGCGACGCCGGAGCTGCTGGCCTTCATGGTCCGCTACACCTCCGGGTACGTGTGCGTGTCGCTGACCGAGTCCGACTGCGACCGGCTCGACCTGCCGCCGATGTACCACACCAACCAGGACCAGCGCGGCACCGCGTACACGGTCACCGTGGACGCCCGCGAGGGCGTGTCCACCGGCATCTCCGCCGCCGACCGCGCCCGCACCATCCGGCTGCTGGCCGACCCGTCGTCGGACGCCAAGGACTTCAACCGCCCCGGTCACGTGGTGCCGCTGCGCGCCCGCGACGGTGGCGTGCTGCGCCGCCCCGGCCACACCGAGGCCGCCGTGGACCTGGCGCGGCTCGCGGGCCTGGCCCCGGCGGGCGTGCTGTGCGAGATCGTGTCGCAGAAGGACGAAGGCGACATGGCCCGGCGCGACGAGCTGGAGGTCTTCGCCGCCGACCACGACCTCGCGCTGATCACCATCGCCGACCTCATCGCCTACCGCCGCCGCGTGGAGACCCAGGTCGTGCGGGTCGCCGAGGCCCGGCTGCCCACCGCGCACGGCGTGTTCACCGCCGTGGGGTACGACTCCAAGCTGGACGGCATCGAGCACGTGGCGATGGTGTTCGGCGAGATCGGCGACGGCGAGGACGTGCTGGTCCGCGTGCACTCGGAGTGCCTGACCGGTGACGTGTTCGGCTCGCTGCGCTGCGACTGCGGCCCCCAGCTGGACGCGGCGCTGGAGGCGGTGGCCGCGCAGGGCCGCGGTGTCGTGCTCTACATGCGCGGGCACGAGGGCCGGGGCATCGGTCTGATGCACAAGCTGCAGGCCTACCAGCTGCAGGACCTGGGCGCGGACACCGTGGACGCGAACCTGGCGCTGGGCGTGCCCGCGGACGCCCGCGACTACGGCACCGGCGCGCAGATCCTGTGCGAGCTGGGCATCAAGTCCATGCGCCTGCTGACCAACAACCCGGCCAAGCGGGTCGGCCTGGAGGGCTACGGCCTGCGCGTGCTCGACCGCGTGCCGCTGCCCATCTCGCCCAACCCGGAGAACCTGCACTACCTGCGGACCAAGCGGGACCGGATGGGGCACGAGCTGCACCAGCTGGAGCAGTACGAGGCGTTGAGCCAGGGTGGCGCGATCGTGAGCACGACGGAGGGTGCGGAATGAGCGGCGAGGGCAGGCCGGAGGCGGCGGTCCCGGACGCGGCGGGGTTGACGCTGGCCGTGGTGGCCACCAAGTGGCACGAGAAGATCACCTCGCAGCTGGTGGCCCGGGCGTTGGAAGCGGCTTCCCAGGCGGGGGTCGCGGCGCCGACCGTGGCGCGGGTCGCCGGCGCGATCGAGCTGCCCGTGGTCGTGCAGGAACTGGCCCGCACGCACGACGCCGTGGTGGCGCTGGGCGTGGTCATCCGGGGCGGGACGCCGCACTTCGAGTACGTGTGCGACTCGGTCACCGCGGGTCTGACCCGCATCGCCCTGGACACCTCCACCCCCGTCGGCAACGGCGTGCTGACGTGCAACACCGAGGAGCAGGCCCTCGCGCGGGCCGGGTTCGAGGACTCGGTGGAGGACAAGGGCTTCGAGGCGGTGGTGGCCGCGCTGGACACCGCCCTGGTGCTGCGCGACCTGCGGGCGGGCTCGTGAGCACGATGTCCGCCGTCGAGTTCCGCCCCCGCAAGATCCGCACGGTCGCCGTGGTCAGCGCCGTGTTCCTGGTCGTGGTGTTCACCATCGTGGGCCTGCTGCTGGGCGACACCCCGACCGGCGTCATCTTCCGCACCTCCGACCAGGTCGCCATGATCATCCTGGGCGTGCTGCTGGCGTGCGGGGTGCTGCTGCTGACCCGGCCGCGCGTGCGGGCCGACGAGTCCGGGGTGGAGGTCCGCAACGTCGTGACCGCGCACCGGTTCGAGTGGTCCGAGGTGCTGCACGTGTCGTTCCCGGACGGGGCGTCGTGGGCGCGGCTGGAGCTGCCGGACGACGAGTACGTGTCGATCATGGCCGTGCAGGCGGTGGACCGCGAGCACGCGGTGGCCGCCGTGCGGGCGCTGCGCGAGCTGCACAAGGCCGCGACCAGGTAGTTCGGTCGGTCGGTAGCCCCGATCGTCGTGGTGCCGTTGGCGGCGGCCTGTCCGCCATCGGCACTCTTCCTCGCTGTCCCAGGCCTGCCTAGGTTCGAGTGGTCGACCCGAACCGAGGGGGCCTTCACATGCGTAGACGGTCAGTGCTGGCGGGTGCCGTGGCGGCGGCGGGAGCCGTCAGCCTGGGGCTCAACCCCGCCGCCAACGCCCAGCGGCCCGGCGCGTCCGCGGCGCCGGAACTGGACCTGGGCGACTTCCCCGTCGTGGCCCGCGTGCGCGCCCGCCGCGCGATGGAACACCTCAAGGTGCTCAGCGACGGCATCGGCCAGCGCATCGGCGGCACCGAGTCCGAGCACCGCGCCCGTGACTACATCGCCGACGTCCTGCGCAAGCTCCGCTACGACGTGGACCTCCAGCCGTTCACGGTGCCCGACAAGTACCTGTCCACGCTGACCCTGCCCGACGGCGCGGTGTGGAACGCCGGCGCGTCCCGCTTCGGCGCGCTGAACACCTCCGTGACCGGCCCCCTGCTCGACCTGGACACCGGCGCCACCCTGCCCGACGACCTCACCGGCCAGGTCGTCCTCCTGGTCAACGTCGCCGCCGGCTCGACCACCGTCCTGGACGTCGCCGCCAAGGGTGCGAAGGCGATCCTGATCGGCCGCGTCTCCACCCCGCCCGCCGGCAAGACCAGCGCGTTCTCGCCCGCCCTCACCGCGAACGTCGGCGTCCCGGTGCTCGGCATCGCTCAGGTCCACGTCGAACGCCTGCGTGCCGCCAAGCCCGCGACCGTCACCGTGGCCACCACCCACCACCCGAACCTGACCTCGTACAACGTGCTCGCCGAGCGCCCCGGCACGTTCGGCGGCGACGACGTGGTGATGGTGAGCGCGCACTACGACAGCGTTCCCGGCTCGCCCGGCGCGAACGACGACGGCAGCGGCACCGTCCTGGCCCTGGAACTGGCCCGCGTCCTGCGCCACCTGCCCACCCACAAGGCCCTCCGCTTCGCCCTGTGGGGATCGGAGGAGCAAGGCCTGCTGGGCTCCCGCTACTACGTCAGCCAACTGACCGACGCGGACGCGGCCCGCATCGCGGGCGTCTTCCAGAACGACATGGTCGCCACGAGCCACGGCCCGGCCACCGCGTACTGGCTGCTGTCCGTCGACGGCGGAGACAACGCCACCACCCGCGAGGTCGCCGCGGCCGCCGCCCGCCTCGGCTACGGCGCCCAGGTCCACGGCCCGGTCGCGCGCGGCAGCAGCGACCACGTGCCGTTCCACGAGCGCAAGATCGCTGCCGCCAACTTCTCCTGGCGCGGCGAGGGCGGTCCCCACCAGCTCGAACCGCTCTACCACACGCCCGAGGACACCATCGAGCTCAACGTCAGCCCCGACCGGCTCCAGGTGTCGCTGGAACTCATCGGGGCGGCGGCGTACCGCCTGGCCTGCCAACGGAGTTAGCCGCCTTGAGGAACCGCTCGCCGAGCACCCGCACGTGCTCGGCGAGCTCGGGCGGCGACACCACGTCGAAGTCCACCCCGATCAACCCGATCCAGAGACCCAGTTCGGCCAGGCTGGGCGACCCGGCCGTCAGCAGCGTGCGGTCGTCGTCCAACCGCTCCAGGTGCACCGCGGTCTTCGAGACCACCCGCCGCTGCACTTCCTCGATCGGCGCGTGCATGACCAGCTCGGCTTTGTACGTGTAAGGCGCGACCGTGAGCTGGCGGGACACGTAGGACGCCAGATCCTCGTCGGGCGGGTCGCGCGGCACGAACCGAGCCCCCAGCGAAGGCACCTCGGGGATCCGGTCCACCCGGAACGTCCGCCAGTCCTGGCGGTCCACGTCCCACGCCACCAGGTACCAGCGCCGCCCGGTGTGCGCCAACCCCAACGGCTCGACGTGCCGCTTGCTGTCCCCTTCCCGCCCGGCGTAGGGGAACCGCAGCCGCTGGTGGTCGCGGCAGGCGCCGGCGATCGTCGTCAGGGTCTCGGAGTCGACGGTCGCCACGGTCGGCGTCAGCGCGATGGTGTGCTCCTGCAAGGCGTTGACCCGCCGCCGGAGCCGGGAGGGCAAGACCTGTTCGAGCTTGGCCAACGCCCGGACGGAGGTCTCCTCGATCCCGGTGACGGTCCCGTTGGCGGCAGTCCGCAACCCGACCGCCACCGCGACGGCTTCGTCGTCGTCGAGCAGCAACGGCGGCAACTCGGCCCCGGCACCCAGCTGGTAGCCGCCGGACACCCCCGGCACGGAGTTGACCGGGTACCCGAGGCTGCGCAACTTGTCGACGTCCCGCCGCACCGTCCGCACGTCCACCCCGAGCCGCCCGGCCAGGTCCGCGCCGGTCCAGTCGCGGCGGACCTGGAGCAGGGACAACAGCTTGAGCAGCCGAGCCGAGGTCTCCAACATGCGCCCAGTCTTCCACCCATCGAGGACAGGAACGGTCCTCGAACCCGAAGCCGCAGACGCCGGAGGCTCGGTGCGGCGAGAATGCGATCACGACCGGACCGACGATCGGACGAGACGTGAGCACGGGATTCATCGCCTGGCTGCGGGGCCCCTGGGGCAGGGTCGACTGGCTCGGCCGAATCCTGATCATGGTGGTGTGGGTCGTCTTGTGGTGGCTGGGCGTTTTCCCCTCCGCCTGGGCGCTGGCCGTGCTCGGTGCCATGCACGTCGCCGACATGCTGTGGAGCTATTTCTCGTGGCGGCGGAAGCAATTGCGCGCAGCCGAGTGATCACGACTTCCGGCGAGCACCCTCCGGCCACACCACCACGACCGGGACACCCGACGCGCGAGCCGTCTCGACCACGTCGGCGGTTCCGCCCCGCCCGTCCGGCGGGTTGCCGTCCCACACCGCGATCAGCAGCTCCACTGAAGCCAGCATCCGCTCGTTCGCCATGACGTACGCGTGCCGCCCCGACAGCTCGTTCGGCAGCACGCTCACCACGTGCGCCTGGGCCAGCAGCTCGTCGTACTCCGCCCGCTTCTCCGGCTTGAGCTTGTCCCGGTAGTCCATGGCCGGCAGGACGACCTCGACCCGCCCGCCCAGCTCCAGCACCGCCCGCGCGAACAGCTGGTCCGCGCCCGGCGCCAGGCAGGTCACCCCCACCAGGGACGACCCGCCCGACGCCGAACCCGACAACTCCTCCGCCAACGCCGCCCGGATCGCCGTCCGCACGGCGTCGACGCATTCGGGCACGAGGTTGCTGTGCCCGGTGATCCCCACGCGCATCAGGCCGTCCGCACCCCGCGAATCGCCTCGCGCGTCTCGCGCACCACCGGCAGGTCGCGGTGGCGTTCGGCTTCCTTCGCGAAGTCGTGCAGCTTGCGCACGACCCGGCCGGAGGCCAAGCCCGCCGCCGTCGGCAGCACTTGGTTGATCAGGGCGCACGCCTCCTCGGGCTCGTCCGCGACCATCCGCGTGCGGGCCAGCCCGATGACGTCGAACGCCCGGTTGCGCACCCGGGACGGGTCGCGCAGGGTCAGGGCGCGGCGGATGTGCTGTTCCGCCTGGGGTGCCTGGCGCGGGTCGTGGCCTGCCAGGTCGCGCATCCTGGCCCCGATCACGCCCTCCAGCTCCGCCTCGTCGAAGCTGTCCAGCCACCACGGCTCCGCGCCCGGCCTGCGCTGCGCGAAGCTGTCCTGCGCCTGGCCCACCGCGCGGTGGAACTCACGCACCCGTCCCATCTGCGCGTACGCCCACGCCTCCCGGGTGCGCAGCAGCGCTTCTAAAGTCGGCGTCGCGCTGCGCCGCGTCCCGTACTGGCCCAACTGCACCAGTTCCAGCCCGTCCTCGGGCCGCCCGAGGTCGAACATCTGCCGCGCCATGGCCGCCAGGCACAGCGCGGCGAACGGGTCGTTGCGGCCCGCCTTCGCCATCCGGATGCCGAGCACGTAGTACCGCTGCGCGGCGTCGTGCATCCCGGCGTCCCACGACATGCTCGCCGCCACCTTGGACAGCTCCGCGCCGATGAAGAACGCGCGTTCCGTGGTGGGGCCCGCGGGCGCGCGGGACAGCCGCTCGGCCAGTTCCTCCAACTGCCCGAGCACCGCCTTGCGCGCCAGCCCGTACCCGCCTCGTCCGCCCCACCCGCGCAGCCCGTCCGCGACGCGCTGCAACGCGGCCAGCTCCTCCTCGCTGATGGCCGCGCTGGACGACCACCGGGTCAGGGGCTGGAGGGGGTGCAACCACCGCTGCAGCGGTTCGACCAGGGCGGGACCCATCGCCACCGCGGCCGCTCCCGTGAGCGCCGCTCGTCTGCTGATCGCCAAGTCGCTCCTCGCCGTCTCCTCGACCGATCTGGCAATGCTCGACGCGTCCCACGCCGCGGCGAGCACATCGGGCGGGGCGCCGTGGTCGGCGGGGCCCGCCTGGCTTGGGATACCGACGCGGTCGAACCACAGCCGGTCACCGGGGATGCGCAGCGCCCGCGCGAACTGGCGCAGCTTCTCGATCCGGTCGATCGGGTTGTCGCCGGTCTCGTACCGCGACAACTGGGCCTGGCTGATGCCCAGCCACGACGCCATGCGGTCCTGGGTGACGCGGCTGACGTGGTGCGGGTGGCGGCGGTAGGCGGCGAGGACCGCCCCCATGTCCCGGTCGGCGAAGGCGGCGACCATCACCTCGTGGTCCCAGAAGTCGGCCGGGACCTCGGGCGGGCCGTAGAGCTCGGTGCGCGAGTTGCGCCGACACCGGTGGCAGAGCCGGTCTGTGTTGTCGGCGGCGATCACCGCTCCGCACAACGGGCAAGCGCGCCTGGTACTGGATGCTCTTCGAGCTTTCGGTTCCATCGGCTCGCTCCCGTCACTGAGCGTGCCCGAGAGTCTATCGCCATGTGATCGGGAGTCCATTCATTTCATGCATAAGAGGGGGTGGGGCCACCCGCACGGGCCAGGTGACGCCGGGTGGTGCATCCACTTGATGCGTCCGGTGCATGGGCCCGACCCGGAAGGGGTGTGGTGGCCGGCGGTATATGCGCCCACCCTGCGGGAGGTGCCCCGCGACCGGGACGACCCCCGGCCGCCGGGTCACCGCCCGCTCCACCCGACCGGGGAGGGACCTCCACGATGAGCATCACCGCCTCAACCAATGCTGACACCACACCGCGTCTCGGGCCGCCCCGTGACCGTGCGCACCAGCAGGCGCTCGGCGAGGCCATCGCGGGCTACCGGCTGCTGGGCTGGAAGGTGTCCGTCACCGAACAGGGCGTGTTCCTGCCGCTGGGCCCCGCCACCACGGCACTGGCCATGCCCGCGCGGATCGGCTCGCGCGTGCTGGCCGACCTGAAGGCCCGGATGCTGGCCGGGCCCGTCACCGTCATACCCGGACCGCGGGAGCACTGGGTGTTCCTCGCCGAACTCGTCGCCTTGCTGCCCACGCACCTCAAGGCGCCGCCCGAGGTCCAGTTCGTCCGCTCGCCGCAGCGCATCGCCCTGCCCCCGACGATGACCCGCTACGGCTCCCTGCGGTGGGCGAACCCGCCGTCGCACTCCCGGCACTGGTTCCCGCCGTTCACCGCGGTCCTCGCCCTGGCCCGCACGGCGACCGCCGCCGACCGGTGATCACGCGTTTGTGAAGATGGGCGAGTGGAACGTAGGACGCTGCTGCTGTGCGGTCTGCTCGCCCTCACCGGTTGTGCTTCGTCGACCGGCTCGACCCGCAAGCCCGGCGTCGGCTCCGCCCGTGCGGGGGACCGGATCGCCGGGCTCGCGGACGTGCCCGACGGCTCGGGGGCGTTGGTGCCGGTGGGCGCGGACGGGCAGTTGCTGCTGGTGCGGTCGGGTTCGTCGGTCCGGGCGTTCAACCCGGCGTGCCCGCACCAGGGCACGATCGTCAACCCACCGACCGCCGGCGTCATCACCTGCCCGACCCACCGCTCGACCTTCGACCCCTCCACCGGTGCCGTGCGGTCCGGACCTGCGGAGAAGGGGTTGGCGGAGGTACCCGTCCGGGTGACGGGTCAGGACGTCGTCCTGGCTTGACAGCGTCTCGACAGCTTCTCGACAGCGTTGAACCCGCCGGGCCGTGGTGTCGTATTGCGGTAGAGACCGAACGACGACCCACCACCACGGAGGACCGGTTTTGACCCCCACCGAGCACCCCGGCCTGTCCCGCCGTTCGATGCTGTGCGGAGTCCTGGTGGCCCTGGCAGTACCCGGCGGCCTGGCCGCCTGCGGCACCGCGAGCACCCCCGGCAGCACCACGGGCACCACCGGCGGCTCCACCCCGACCACGACCGGCGGTTCGGCCCCCACCACGGGCGGTGCTGCCGAGGGCATCGTGGCGCTGTCCGAGGTGCCCGACGGCGGCGGTGTGGTCGTGGCGGCCGGCGGCAAGAACCTGGTCGTCACCCGATCGGGTTCGACCGTGAAGGCCTTCGACGCGGCCTGCCCGCACGCGGGGACCACGGTCGGCGCTCCTTCGGGCGGCACCATCACGTGCCCGAACCACGGCAGCCAGTTCAGCGCGTCGGACGGCGCGGTGAAGAAGGGCCCGGCGACCTCGGGCCTCAAGACGGTGGCCGTGAAGGTGCAGGGCGACCAGGTCGTGCTGGCCTGACGGGTCGCGGTCGCGCACAGATGTGTACGGAGGGCGCTATCGTGGCGGCATGGCTTCACCCGTCGAGCGCGCTCCCGAGCCGCACCGGTCAACGGTGAGCGGCGCGGATGTCGATCGGCTGGAGCCCACGCCGGAATGGGTGGGCGATGAGGTCGCGGCGGAGAGGTTCCCCTCGCCCGAAGACATCCGCGCCGCCCTGCTGCCCGAAGAGGCACCGGACTTCGACGCCGCCTACGAGGCCGCGCTCGTCGCCGCCCGGAAGACGTTGCACCTCGACGAACTGCGCCACGTGCTGCGCGCGTGGCGGCGGGTCGCCCTGATGACCGAGCAGGACCCCGACGCGCACCGCCGGACCCTGGCCACCATCGCCGAGGTCCAGCGCACCGGCCGTTCCCGACCCGGTAGCGTCTCCTGGAACGATCTCAAGGCCGAACTCGGCCTCTGAGCCGATTTCGGGGGCAGCCCACCGTTGGCGTACGAGCTCGACATCGATCCAGCAGCGCGCGCCCAGATCGCCGCTCTGCCGCCCGAAGGGCTCGGCGCCCTGGTCGAGGCGTTCGAAGTGCTGTCCCTCGTCCCCGAGCGCGGCGAGCCGGTCAACGCTGCCAACCCCACCGGGGGTCTCTACCAGCTCCCGTTCGGCTCGGGCCGAGGGTTGATCACGTACCTGCTTCTCCAAGACCAAGACCGGGTGGATGTGCTCGTCGTGATGTGGATCGCGTTCACGTAGCCCTGGACAGGGGTCGGGCGGGCGGGGGAGTGTCGGGGGGCGCACGTAGGCTTGTCGGGTGGCCGATCCGTCGACCTATCGCCCCGCGACAGGCTCCATCCCCGACGCCCCCGGCGTGTACAAGTTCCGCGACGCCGACCGGCGGGTCATCTACGTCGGCAAGGCCAAGAGCCTGCGCTCGCGCCTGAACTCGTACTTCGCCGACGTCGCCGGGTTGCACCCGCGCACCCGGCAGATGGTGACCACCGCCGCCGGGGTCGAGTGGACGGTCGTCACCACCGAGGTCGAGGCGCTCCAGCTCGAGTACAACTGGATCAAGGAGTTCGACCCGCGCTTCAACGTCCGCTACCGGGACGACAAGACCTACCCCGTGCTGGCCGTGACGCTGAACGAGGACTTCCCCCGCCTCCACGTCTACCGCGGCCCGCGCCGCAAGGGCGTCCGCTACTTCGGCCCCTACGCGCACGCCTGGGCCATCCGCGAGACCCTCGACCTGCTCCTGCGCGTCTTCCCCGCCCGCACCTGCTCGGCGGGCGTGTTCAAGCGGCACAGCCAGATCGGCCGGCCCTGCCTGCTCGGCTACATCGACAAGTGCTCCGCGCCCTGCGTCGGCAAGGTCTCGCAGGACGAGCACCGGGACATCGTCGAGGACTTCTGCGACTTCCTCGCGGGCAAGACCGACGCGATGGTCAAAAAGCTCGACCGCGAGATGACCGCCGCCGCCGAGGAGCTGGAGTTCGAGAAGGCCGCCCGCCTCCGCGACGACCTCTCCGCCCTCAAGCGCGCCCTCGAGAAGCAGGCCGTCGTGCTCGGGGACGGGACGGACGCCGACGTCGTCGCCTTCGCCCAGGACGACCTCGAAGTCTCCGTCCAGGTCTTCCACGTGCGCGGCGGCCGGGTGCGGGGCCAGCGCGGGTGGGTCGTGGACAAGGTGGACGAGACCTCCGTCGCCGACCTGGTGGACCAGTTCGTCACCCAGTTCTACGGCGAGCAGGTCGAGTCCGCGCGGGCCAGCGGCATCGAGTCGGCCCCGGTGCCGCGGGAGGTGCTGGTGCCCGAGCTGCCCGACGACGCCGCCGCGGTCGAGCGCTGGCTGACGGACCTGCGCGGCGCGAAGGTCGTGCTGCGGGTGCCGCAGCGCGGGGACAAGCGGGCGCTGATGGAGACCGTCGAGCGCAACGCCAAGGAAGCCTTCCAGCAGCACAAGCTCAAGCGCGCCGGCGACCTCACGGCCCGGTCCGCGGCCCTCCAGGAGCTCCAGGAGGCCCTCGGCCTCGACACGGCCCCGCTGCGCATCGAGTGCACCGACATCAGCCACGTCCAGGGCACGGACGTGGTGGCCTCGCTCGTCGTCTTCGAGGACGGCCTGGCGCGCAAGTCCGAGTACCGGCGCTTCGCCGTGCGCGAGGGGGCCGACCAGGGGGACGTGGCCTCCATCGCCGAGGTGGTGCGCCGCCGGTTCCAGGCTTACCTCCGCGAGACCAAGGACCACAAGGACGGCCCGCTGCCCGGTATCGACCCGGAGACCGGCAAGCCGCGCAAGTTCGCCTACGCGCCCAACCTGCTGGTCGTCGACGGCGGCGCGCCGCAGGCCCAGGCCGCCAGCGACGTGCTCGCCGAGCTGGGCATCACCGACGTGGCCGTGGTCGGCCTGGCCAAGCGGCTGGAGGAGGTGTGGGTCCCGGGCGAGCCCGACCCGGTGATCCTGCCGCGCACCAGCGAGGCCCTCTACCTGCTGCAACGGGTCCGCGACGAGGCGCACCGGTTCGCGATCGCCTACCACCGCCAGAAGCGGTCCAAGCGCATGACGACCTCGGCACTGGACGACGTGCCGGGTCTCGGGCAGACGCGCAAAGCGGCGCTGCTCAAGCACTTCGGCTCACTGAAGAAACTCCGTGAGGCGAGCATCGAGGAGATCAGCGGGGTGCCTGGTGTGGGCAGGCGCACCGCCGAGGCCGTGCACGCGACGCTGAGCGCGGCCGGTACCGAAGGGGAGCAATCGTGAGCGCACAGGCCGGCGAGAAGTCCGGCATCGAGGTCGCGGTGGTGACGGGCCTGTCGGGAGCGGGCCGGTCCACCGCCGCGAAGTGCCTGGAGGACCTGGGCTGGTTCGTGGTGGACAACCTGCCGCCCGAGCTGATCGCGACGATGGTGGAGCTGGGCGCGCAGGCGCGGGGGGCCATCACCAGGGTCGCGGTCGTGATGGACGTGCGCAGCAGGGCGTTCACCGACGACCTCGCGGCGGTCATCAAGGACCTGGACGCCCGCGGCTACAAGCCGAAGGTGCTGTTCCTGGAGGCCACCGACGACGTGCTGATCCGCCGCTTCGAGTCGGTGCGCCGGGGCCACCCGCTCCAGGCGGACGGGCGGCTGCAGGACGGCATCGAGGCCGAGCGGGTCCTGCTCACGCCGCTGCGCGAGGAAGCGGACCTGGTGCTGGACACCTCCGCGCTGTCGGTGCACCAGCTGCGCAACAAGATCGAGGACACCTTCGGCAGCGAGTCGGCCACCCGGACCCGGGTCACCGTGCTGTCCTTCGGCTACAAGTACGGCCTGCCGATGGACGCCGACCTGGTGATGGACGTCCGGTTCCTGCCCAACCCGTTCTGGATCCCCGAGCTGCGCGAGCAGACCGGCCTGGACGGGGACGTGCGGAACTACGTGCTCACCCAGGAGGGCGCGGAGGAGTTCCTGGACCGCTACCACGAGCTGCTGCGCCTGATCGGCGCCGGCTACCGGCGCGAGGGCAAGCGGTACCTCACGCTGGCCGTGGGCTGCACGGGCGGCAAGCACCGCAGCGTCGCCATCTCCGAGGAGCTGGCGTCGCGGCTGGCCGCCGAGGACGGCATGGCCGTGAAGGTCGTGCACCGGGACCTGGGACGCGAGTGAGCTTGAAGGCAGTGGCACTAGGCGGTGGGCGTGGCTTGCACGTCACGCTCACCGCCCTGCGGCGGGTCACCGACGACGTGACCGCAGTGGTGACGGTCGCCGACGACGGCGGATCGTCCGGAAGGTTGCGCCGGGAGCTCGGGCTGCTCCCGCCGGGCGACCTGCGCAAGGCGATGGTCGCGCTGGCCGACACCGGCGGTTCCCCCGTGCTGTGGGCGGAGCTGTTCGAGCACCGCTTCGGCGGCACCGGCGCGTTGGCCGGGCACGCGATCGGCAACCTGGTCCTGGCGGGCCTGCTGGAGCTGCTGGGCGACCCGGTGGCGGTGTTGGCCGAGGCGGGCAAGCTGCTGGGCGTGCGCGGGCGCGTGCTGCCCATGTGCACCGAGCCGCTGGAGATCGAAGCGGACGTCACCGGGCTGGACGAGGACCTGGACGTGGTGCGGCGCATCCGCGGCCAGGTCGCCATCGCCACCACCCCCGGTCGGGTGCAGCGCATCCGCCTGCACGGGCCGGGCGGGCCGGGGGAGCCGCCGCAGGGGTGCCCGGAGGCGGTGCGGGCCGTGCTGGACGCGGACGTCGTGCTGCTTGGGCCGGGATCGTGGTTCACCAGCGTCCTGCCACACCTGCTGGTGCCGTCCCTGCACGAGGCGCTGGTTCGGACGGCGGCGAAGAAGGTCGTCGTGCTCAACCTCGTCCCCCAACCGGGGGAAACCGCCGGGTTCTCCCCGGAGCTGCACCTGGACGTGCTGTGCGCGCACGCCCCCGAACTGCGCGTCGACGCCGTCATCGCGGACGCCGACGCGGTGCCCGTGCCGGACCGCCTGCGCCGCGCCGCCGCAGCTCTGGGGGCCGCGGCGCACCTGTCGCCGATCGCCCTGGCCGGTTCACCCGACCGTCACGACCCGGCCGCTCTCGCGTCGAGCATCAGCCGGGCGTTGGACGGCCTGCCTGCGGGGCCCGAGGAGGCGTCGAGTACAACGCTGGTGGAACAACGCGAGACCAGGGGAGGCGATGAGCCGTGGCGATGACGTCTGCGGTCAAGGACGAGCTGAGCAGGCTGGCCGTCTCCAAGACCTGCTGCCGGCGGGCGGAGGTGGCCTCCCTGCTGCGCTTCGCGGGCGGCCTGCACATCGTCGGCGGCCGGGTCGTGGTGGAGGCGGAGCTGGACCTGGGGTCCACCGCGCGGCGGCTGCGGCGCGAGATCCACGACCTGTTCGGCCACCAGTCCGACGTCTTCACCATCACCTCCAGCGGCCTGCGCAAGGGCACCCGGTTCGTGGTGCGGGTGGTCAAGGACGGCGAGGGCCTGGCCCGCCAGACCGGCCTGCTGGACCCCCGCGGCCGTCCGGTGCGCGGCCTGCCCGCGCCCGTGGTGTCCGGTGGGGTGTGCGACGCCGAGGCGGCGTGGCGGGGTGCGTTCCTGGCGCACGGCTCGCTGACCGAACCCGGTCGGTCGTCGTCGATGGAGGTCACCTGCCCCGGTCCCGAAGCCGCCTTGGCGCTGGTCGGCGCGGCCCGGCGGATGGGCATCGGCTCGAAGTCGCGCGAGGTCCGGGGCGCCGAGCGGGTGGTGATCCGGGACGGCGACGCCATCGGCGCCATGCTGACCCGCCTGGGCGCGCACGACAGCGTGCTGGCCTGGGAGGAACGCCGGATGCGCCGCGAGGTCCGCGCGACGGCCAACCGCCTGGCCAACTTCGACGACGCCAACCTGCGCCGCTCGGCCCGCGCGGCGGTCGCGGCGGCGGCCCGGGTGCAGCGCGCCCTGGAGATCCTCGGCCCCGAGGCCCCGGACCACCTGGCGGCGGCGGGCGCTCTGCGCTTGGCGCACCGGCAGGCGTCCCTGGAGGAGCTGGGTCAGCTGTCCGACCCGCAGATGACCAAGGACGCGGTGGCCGGGCGGATTCGGCGGCTGTTGGCGATGGCCGACAAGCGGGCGCGCGAGCTGGGGATGCCGGACACGGAGTCGGCGGTCACGGCCGAGATGCTGGAAGCCGAAGTCTGACCGCCGACCGGCCGGCGGCCGGGTCGGGGGTCAGAACCAGTCGTCGCCCTTCTCGGCGGCCTCGGTCTGGGTCTCGGCGGTGGCTCGTTGGGTCAGCACGGCCACGGCCTCCTCCAGCCCGCGCTGCACGTCCGGCCCGCCGGCGCGCTCGGTGTGCAGGGTGACGGCGACCTCGCTGCGACCGGCCCCGTCCTCCGACACGGTCAGTTCGCCGTGGTAGTCGTCCTCGCCGGGGCTGCCCCACGACAGGGTCCGGCGGTCGCGGTCGACGTGCAGCCAGCCCTCCGCCTCGACGTGCCGGCCGCCCACCTCGGCCTCCACGTGCACGTGGTCGCCGCCCGTCGGCTCGACCTCGGTCAGGTCCGGGAAGTAGCGGGGCAGGGCCTCGGGTTGGGACAGGAAGCCGAACAGGTGGTCGGCGGGCAGGTCCACCGAAGCCCGGTGCGTGTAACTGGTCACGGTCCACTCCGTCCCGATCGCCGACTGGACCGAACGGGTACCCCGCGTCCGAACCGCGAACCGGAGTTGCGCGGCGGGGCCGGGGTTGCGACTGTCGGGTGAGGTCGTCGGGACCGGTGTTCACGCGGTTGTCACCGGGTGGGGCCGGCTCGGTGACGGCCGGGTGCCGCCGTTGCGCAAGACGATTGCGCGAAAGGTCACGCACGGTCGCGGTTACTGAACCGTAGCACTGGATTTTCTTGCTCGATAAAGAGATCCTGGTGGTCCACGTGACCAGGGACGCAGTGCGGAGGCTAGGCTGGCTCGCGGCTGCTCGAAACAGTCAATCCGCACGCCCACTGGCACATCGCCAGTCGAGTATCGAGGAGACTCACCGTGACGGTTCGCGTAGGTGTCAACGGTTTCGGCCGCATCGGTCGCAACTTCTGGCGCGCCGTTCAGGCCAGCGGGCACGACATCGAGATCGTCGCCTTCAACGACCTCGGTGACGTCAACACGATGGCGCACCTGCTCAAGTACGACAGCATCCTCGGCCGGCTCCCGTACGACGTGAAGGTGAACGACGAGGGCATCGAGGTCGACGGCAAGACCATCAAGGCGCTGGCCGAGCGCGACCCGGGCAAGCTGCCCTGGAAGGACCTCGGCGTGGACGTCGTGGTCGAGTCGACCGGCTTCTTCACCGACGCCGCCGCGGCGCGCAAGCACGTCGACGAGGGTGGCGCCAAGAAGGTCATCATCTCGGCCCCCGCCAAGGGCGAGGACCTGACCGTGGTGCTGGGTGCGAACGACGACCAGTACGACGGCTCGCAGACGGTCATCTCGAACGCCTCCTGCACCACCAACTGCCTCGCTCCGCTGGCCAAGGTGCTGCACGACGCGTTCACCATCGAGCGCGGCCTGATGACCACGATCCACGCCTACACCCAGGACCAGAACCTCCAGGACGCGCCGCACAAGGACCTGCGCCGCGCCCGGGCCGCCGCGCTGAACATCGTGCCCACCAGCACCGGTGCCGCGAAGGCGATCGGCCTGGTCCTGCCGGAGCTCAACGGCAAGCTGGACGGCTACGCGCTGCGCGTGCCGACCCCCACCGGCTCGGCCACCGACCTCACCGTGACCGTCGGCCGCGAGACCACCGTCGACGAGGTCAACGCCGCCTACAAGGCCGCGGCGGAGGGCGCCCTCAAGGGCTACCTGCGCTACAACGAGGACCCGATCGTGTCGACCGACATCGTCACCGACCCGGCCTCCTGCATCTACGACGCGCCGCTGACCAAGGTCATCGGCAACCAGGTCAAGGTCGTCGGCTGGTACGACAACGAGTGGGGCTACTCCAACCGCCTCGCCGACCTGGTCAACCTGGTCGCCTCCAAGCTCTGACCACCCCAGCCGAAAGCGGAGCTGTGAAGACTCTCAGCGACCTGATCGCCGAGGGTGTGTCGGGTCGGCGCGTCCTGGTGCGCGCCGACCTGAACGTCCCCCTCGACGGCGACAAGATCACCGACGACGGCCGCGTGCGCGCGTCGGTGCCGACCCTCAAGGCGCTCCTCGACGCGGGTGCCCGCGTCCTGGTCGCCGCGCACCTGGGCCGCCCCAAGGGCGAGCCGGACCCGAAGTTCTCCCTCGCCCCGGTCGCCGTGCGACTGGGTGAGCTGCTCGGCCAGACCGTCGAGCTGGGCACCGAGGCGGGCGCCGACGGCACCGTGACGCTGCTGGAGAACATCCGCTTCGACCCGCGCGAGACCAGCAAGGTCGACGCGGAGCGCGAGGCGTTCGCCGACGAGCTGGCGGCCAAGGCCGACGCGTTCGTCTCCGACGGCTTCGGCGTCGTGCACCGCAAGCAGGCGTCGGTCTACGACGTGGCCAAGAGGCTGCCGCACTACGCCGGTGGCCTGGTGCTGGCCGAGGTCGAGGTCTTGAACAAGCTCGCCTCCGGCGGAGCCGGAAATCGGGCAACAGCGGACCTCCAGCGCCCGTACGTGGTCGTCCTGGGCGGCGCGAAGGTGTCCGACAAGCTCGGCGTCATCGCGAACCTGCTCACCAAGGTCGACCGGCTGCTCATCGGCGGCGGCATGGCCTACACGTTCCTCAAGGCCCAGGGCCACGAGGTCGGCGGCTCGCTGCTCCAAGAGGACCAGCTGGAGCAGGTGTCCGGCTTCCTCGCCGAGGCCGAGAAGCGCGGTGTCGAGCTCGTGCTGCCGGTGGACGTGCTGGCCGCGACCGACTTCGCGCCCGACGCCTCGTACGACGTCGTGAAGACCGACGCCATCCCGGCCGACCGGCAGGGCCTGGACATCGGCCCGGAGACGCGCGAGCTGTTCGCGGCCAAGCTGGCCGACGCCAAGACCGTCTTCTGGAACGGTCCGATGGGCGTGTTCGAGTTCGAGGCGTTCGCCGGCGGCACCCGTGCCGTGGCCGAGGCGCTGGTGAAGAGCGAGGCGTTCACCGTGGTCGGCGGCGGCGACTCGGCCGCGGCCGTGCGCGCGCTGGGCCTGCCCGAGGACGGGTTCTCGCACATCTCCACCGGTGGCGGGGCGTCCCTGGAGTTCCTGGAGGGCAAGGAACTCCCCGGCGTGTCGGTTCTGGAGGACTGATGGCTCAGCGTCAGCCGCTCATCGCCGGCAACTGGAAGATGAACCTCAACCACCTCGAAGCGATCGCCCTGGTGCAGAAGATCGCCTTCGCGCTGCCGGAGAAGTACTTCGCGAAGGTCGAGGTGGCGGTGCTGCCGCCGTTCGTCGACATCCGGTCCATCCAGACCCTCGTCGACGGCGACAAGCTGCTGCTCAAGTACGGCGCGCAGGACCTGTCCCCGCACGACTCGGGCGCCTACACCGGCGACGTGTCCGGCCCGATGCTGGCCAAGCTGGGCTGCTCCTACGTCACCGTGGGCCACTCCGAGCGCCGCGAGTACCACCACGAGGACGACGACCTGGTCAACCGCAAGGTCAAGGCCGCCCTCAAGCACGGCGTCACGCCGATCTTCTGCCTGGGCGAGCAGCTGGACGTGCGGGAGGCGGGCAACCACGTCCAGCACTGCACCGACCAGCTGGTGGCGGGCCTGAAGGGCCTGTCCGCCGACCAGGTGAAGGACGTCGTCATCGCCTACGAGCCGGTGTGGGCCATCGGCACCGGCAAGGTCGCCTCGTCCGCCGACGCGCAGGAGGTGTGCGCGGCCCTGCGGGCCAAGCTCGCCGAGCTGCACGGCGAGGACGTGGCTTCGGCCGTTCGGGTGCTTTACGGCGGTTCGGTGAAGTCCGGCAACATCGGCGAACTGGTCGCGCAGAAGGACATCGACGGCGCCCTCGTGGGCGGTGCGAGCCTGGATGCGGACGAGTTCACCAAGCTCTGCGCCCTGGCCGCCGGCGGCCCACTACCCTGAGTCCCGAAACACCCCCGACCCACCGCGGTGGTCCACGGTCGGCAGTTGACCGGGTACTCTGTGGCGTCACCTGCCTGACAGCGAGGAAGAAATGATCCTGTTCCTTCAGATCCTGTTGATCGTGTCGAGCGTGCTGCTCATCCTGCTGGTGCTGCTGCACCGCGGTCGCGGCGGCGGTCTGTCCTCGTTGTTCGGCGGCGGTATGCAGTCGAGCCTGTCCGGGTCGAGCGTGGTGGAGAAGAACCTGGACCGACTGACGCTGTTCGTCGGCGCGGTCTGGGTGATCGCCATCATCGGCATCGGGCTGCTGCTCAAGGTCAACTGACTACACAGGGAAACCACAGTGGTGGGGGTGTGAGGGTCGATGGCTGGTGGTAACGCGATTCGCGGTACCCGCGTCGGCGCAGGCCCGATGGGCGAATCGGAGCGCGGCGAGTCCGCGCCCCGGCGCCGGGTGTCGTACTGGTGCGCCAACGGGCACGAGTCGCGTCCGTCGTTCGCGGTCGAAGCGGAGATCCCGGAGAACTGGGACTGCCCCCGGTGCGGTCTGCCGGCGGGCCGTGACGAGCAGGCCCCGCCTGCTCCTCCGCGCAACGAGCCGTACAAGACGCACTTGGCGTACGTGAAGGAGCGCCGCTCCGACGCGGACGGCGAGGCGATCCTCGAAGAGGCGCTCACCAAGCTGCGCAAGCAGCGCGAAGAGCCCTAGCGGTACCGGCACGACGGCCCCCGGCGGATCTCCCACCGGGGGCCGTCGTCATGCCCGCGACCTGACCGGGGGCAGCCGGAACGCCGCCGGGGAACGGGGCAGCACCAAGGACTCGTCGGGGACCCGCAGGAAACTCGGGGGACTTTCCCGCCCTGGAACTTCGCGTTCTCGAAGCTCACCGTGCCGTCGTTCATCTGCGCTCTGTGGGAGCCCACCGATCCGCCGTGGAACTCGGCGAAGTTGCCGCGTCCGAACACGGCTCCGCCGGAGTCGAAGGTGTGGCCGGCCCATCAGCAGCCACAGCGCCCACGCCGAGGCCGCCGCGATCGCCGAGCCCAGCAGCAGCCACAGGGCGAGGTGCGCGGTGAACGGGACGGCTAGGGCGCGGCGGGTGCGGGGTATGGGTCCACGGTGCCCGAGCCCGCGCCGCGAAGCGTCACCCGATCAGGTGCGGCGGCGCAGGGCGCTGAACTGGCGGCGCAGCAGCAGGGCTCCGATCAGGATGAAGAAGACCAGGACCACCAGGGTCGACGTCGTGCCGCCGGTGGAGCTGGTCAGGGCCACGTCCACGCTGCCGACCAGGACGATGCCGCAGTCCGCCCGGATCACGTGCCGGCCCGGCTGGATGGTCGCGAACTCCACCCGCGTGCTGAACGTGCCCGAGCTGTCCGCCTTCGCCTTCCCCACGTCCTCGCCCAGCGACGACAGCTTCACCTCCGAACCCGGCTTGCACCCCGTCCCGGTGGCCGTCAACGGGTCCCCGGGCTGGATGTTGTCCTTGTCCAGCGTCAACGCGCCGTCACCGTCCGAGGGCTTGGTGGTCGTCGGCGCGGTGGACGAGCTGCTGGAGTCGGTGGTCGTGGTCGTCGTCTCGGTCGTCGTGGTGGTGGTCGTCGTCGTGGGGCGGGTCGTCGTGGTGACCGGGGGTGCGGTGGTCGTGGTGGTGACCGGGGGAGGGGTGGTGGTCGTGGTGACCGGGGGGCGGGTGGTGGTCGGGGTCGCGATGACGGTGAAGCTGGCGGTCGGGTAGCCGGACGCCGCGCACACCGGCATCGCCGTCACCCGGTGGCCGCCGACGGACGCGCCGGCGGGGACCGTCCCGGTGCCCGAACCCGCGCCGCGACCCGAGTGCCGGCCGCTCCCGACGACCTGCTTGCCGTCCCACAGGATGCGCACGGTGTAGTCGCCGCAGTCCGGGTCGAGGTACACGCCGGTCCACGACAGCGTGAACGCGCTGCCCGCCGGACCCGTGTCCGGCGTGACGGTCGCGGCGGCCGGTTGCTGCGCGGATGCCGGTGTGGACACAAGGGTCGTAACGCCATAGGCCACGGCACCGAGTAGAGCTAGTGTTCCAGCCGTTCGCATACCGACTCCCGGACTCGTCCGTGCCCATGAACTTCGAGGTGCCCCTGTGAGACGCATTATGAGCAGGGTCGGTTTACTGCTCTCCCTCGGGATCTTCCTGGGCGCCGGCACCTCGACCGCGCACGCGATCGCCCCGGACCAGGTCACGGTGAGCGCCATTGTGGACGGCAAGCGGGTCACCCCGGACGACGAGCTGGTGCTCGACCCGGCGACATCGACGCGCGTCGAAGTGACCGTCCACAACGGAACCGACACCGTGCGCCACATCAAGACCGTGCGGCTGTCCGGCACCGCGCTCGCGCTGACGTTCTTCTCCTACGACACCACCGTGCCCTTCGACGTGCCCGCGAAGCAGAGCGTCACCAAGGCGTTCGTGCTCGACCTCGGCCAGCTCGGCACCCAGGCGACCGGCCTGTTGCCCACCGACATCGAGGTGCTCGACGTCAACCGGGACGTCGTCGCGGCGGTCGGCGCGACCGGTGACGTGCGCGGGTCGCTGTGGTCGGTCTACGGGGTGTTCGGCATCGCCGTCTTCGTCCTGACCGTCCTGGCCTGGGCGGGTGCCCTGTGGGGCCTGGCCCGCCGCAAGCTCCCGGCCAACCGCTGGCAGCGCGCCATGCAGTTCCTCCCGGCGGGCGTGGGCACCGGGCTGGTCGCGGTGATCTCGCTGTCCGTCCTGCGGGTGATGGCGCCCTCGCCGGCGGCGGAGATCCCGTTCCTGCTCGGGTCGGCCGCCGCCGCCCTGCTGCTGGGCTACCTGACCCCGCACCCGGCCCCCGACGACGTGCCACCCTCCGACCCCGAGGCCACCCAGCGCATCACGCGCCCGCTGCCCGGCGGTGCCGCGTGACGGTCAGCCCCAGCGTCGTCGCGGCGCTGCCCCAGTACGACATCGGGGGCCAGATCGGGCACGGCGGCATGGGCGTGGTCTACGCGGGCGTCCACCGGCCGCTGGGCCGTCCCGTGGCGATCAAGCGCCTGCCGCAGGTGCTCGCCGAGGACGCCCGGATGAGCGCGAGGTTCGAGCACGAGGCCCGGCTGCTGGCCCGCTTGGACCACCCGCACATCGTGCCGGTCTACGACTACGTCCAGGACCACGGCGAGCACCTGCTGGTCATGGAGAAGCTCGACGGCGGCACGGTCTGGTCGAAGTTCAGCGAACACGGCTTCACCCCCGCCCAGTCCTGCGCCCTGCTCCTGGCCACCCTCTCCGGCCTGCACGCCGCCCACGGCGCCGGTGTCCTGCACCTGGATGTGAAGCCCAAGAACCTGCTCTTCACCGCCCAGGGCGCGTTGAAGGTGGCCGACTTCGGCATCGCCCAGGTCGTCAGCGAGGGCGCCACCCTGGTCACCCACGGCGGTCAGGTGCTCGGCACACCCGCCTACCTGGCCCCCGAGCAGGCCCTGGGCAACCCTCTCAGCCCGGCGGCGGACGTCTACGCCGCCGCCACGGTCCTGTACGAACTGCTCAGCGGTCACCTGCCGTTCGAGAGCGGCGGCGGGGCGCTGGCCATGATCCAGCGCCGGGTGCACCAGGACCCCCGTCCGCTGACCGAGGTGCCGTCGCCCCTGGCACAGGTCGTGATGCGCGGCATCCAACGCGACCCGCACGCCCGGTACCGCAACGCCGAGACGTTCGCGATCGACCTGGCCGGCGCGGCGGCGGAGGTCTTCGGCCGGGACTGGCTCATGCGCGTGGGACTGCCCGTGCACCTGGCACCCCAGGTGTCGGCGGCGAGCACCCGGCCGTCCACGCAGCCCTCGGTGCCCAGGGAGACGCTGAACATCCCGGTGCGCGCCACGATGACCGACAGCGCGCCACCTGTGTGGTCCGGACAGCACACCCTGGTCCCGGCGCGCGACTTGATCGCCCCGCCGAAGCCCGCCGTGTGGTTCACCGTGACAGCGGTCCTGTTCGCCCTGCTGGTGATCGCTCTGCCGTTCGCCGTGCCGGGCCGGGACCTGCCGGTGCACCAGCACGACATGACCAAGCCGGTGGTCTCGGAGGGCGCGACCAGACTCACCGTCGAGGCCGTCGGCATCCCGCTGGCCGACGTCACGGGCGCCGGCACGTTCGAACTACCCGGTGCCACCCGCTGGATCGTGGGCGGCGCGGCCCTGGCCACCGCTCAGACGGCCGAGGGCGAGCGGGAGTTCTCCCTGCAGCCGACGACGAACCCCATGATCAGCATCATGGGCGCGGGCGGTGCGGTGCTCCTCCTGTTCACGTTGGCGTACTTGGAATCGCTGCTCAGGTCGTTGCGGCGACGGCAATCGGGCACGGCGGCGGTGATCGCGTCGGCTCCGCTGGGGTTCGGGCTGGGAGTCGCGGTGTGGCTCCTCCCGACCGTCCTCCTGCGCCACGAACCCGCGTTGTGGCCCGCCGTCGTCGGCGGCTGCCTGGGCGCGATCGCCGCGGTCGCCACCGCCGTCGCCACCCGGCGGGCCGCACTGCGCTGAGGGGTCAGCGGGCCAACGGGAAGGTGACCGCGACCCGGAAGCCGCCGTCCTCGCTGGGACCGGCTTCGAAGGTGCCGTCCAGCAGGGCCGCGCGTTCGCGCAAGCCGACCAACCCGTGACCGCCGCTGGGCAGCGCGGCGCACTCGGCCGGGTCCACAGGCGGGTCGTTGCGGATCTCGACGCGGAGTTCGTCCGCGTCCGCGTGGATCCGCACCGAGGTCGCCGCGCCACCCGCGTGCTTCCGGACGTTGGTCAACGCCTCCTGCACGGTCCGGTACACCGCACCGGAGATCGACGCCGGCAGCTCGTCCACCGGGCCGAGCACGGTCAGCGCCGCCGGCAGCCCCGAGGACGCCAACAGCTGGGGCAGGTCCTCGATCCGGGGCTGCGGCGAGTCGTCGCCGGACGTGGTCCGCAGCACGCTGACCAGCTGGCGCAGCTCGTCCAACGTCCGGGTGCTCAGCATCCGGATCGTCCCGGCCACCTGCTGCGCGTTCGGGTCGGCGGCGGCCATGCGCAGCGCGCCCGCCTGCATGGCGATGAGGCTGACCTGGTGCGACACGACGTCGTGCATCTCGCGGGCCAAGCGGGCGCGCTCGTCCGCGCGCACCGCGTGGGCGTGCAGCATCCGTTCGCGTTCACGGCTCTCCGCCAGCTCCGCGATCCGGGCCGACAGCTCCTCCCGCGCGTGCACCAGCAGGCCGATCGCGATGGGCATCCCGGCCACGATGCAGCCGTAGATGGCGTCGTGGATGTGAGTCGTCCAGTCCAGTTCCAGGAACTTGTCCGGCGGCCACAGGAAGAACCGGCTGAACCACACCAGGCCCGCCGCGATGTAGGTCTGCGTGGACAGCAGCTTGCGCCGCGCCAGCGTCCCCAGCGCGATCATGGCCGCGAGCTGCGCCATGCCGGCCAGGAAGCCGGGCACGGTCAGCAGGACCACCAGGAACGGGAACCGCCGCCGGAACGCCACCGCCGCGACCGCCACCACGGACAGGGCGTAGTTGTAGACCTGCGCGTCGGGCGCGAACCAGAACCACACGTCGAACGCGGCGATCGCCACGGCGGACACGTCCAGCATCAGCTGCCGGTGCCGCGCCAGCCAGTCCCGCAGTCCCCGGGCAGCCTGCGCCACCCGCTCGGTGGGGACGCCGTTGACCCCGCCGCTCGGCAGCCTCTCGACAGCGTTGCCGGCCAGGACCCGTCCTCCCGTCTCAGCCATCCGCCGCTTGTCACCGTACTGCGCTGTCATCACGCTTGGCATGACCCGCTCCTCCAAGCCCCGACCTGCTCGCCATCCACCCTCACCCAACGAGACGCCCCGATTACTCGTACGGGACGCGGAGCCGTCCACAAAGTTGCGAGCGCGAACGTCCGGTGGGCGGACAGGTGAAACACATCACGCCGCCCACCCGGAGGCGGACGGCGTGAAGGGTCGAGCGGGGGTCAGGCCAGCGGAGGGGTGAACAGGTCCGGCACCTTCGCCGCCGCGGCCGAGTCGAGCAGCCACAGCGTGCGGCGCTGCCCGTGGGCACCCGCCGCCGGCAACTGCACCTCGCCCGCACCGGTCAGGGCCATCGCCACGGCCGCCGCCTTGCCCTCGCCCGTGGTCATCAGCCACACCTCGCGGGCGCGGCTCGCGGCGGGCAGGGTCAGGCTGACCCGGGTCGGCGGCGGCTTCGGGCAGTTGCGGACCGCCACCACCGTGCGCTCCTTCTCGTAGACCGCGGGGGAGGACGGGAACACCGACAGGGTGTGCCCCTCCTCGCCCACCCCGAGCAGGCACACGTCGAACGACGGCACGGGGCCGTGGTCCTCCGGACGTGCCCGCGCGGCGAGCAGCTCGGCGTACGCCTCGGCCGCCGCGTCCGGGTCGTCGCCGAACCGGCCGTCAGAGGGCTCCATGACGTGCACGCGTGCCGGGTCGACGGGCACGTGGTCCAGCAGCGCCGCCCGCGCCTGGGTCTCGTTGCGGTCCGGGTGCCCGGAGGGCAGGAACCGCTCGTCACCCCAGTACAGGTCCACCCGGGACCAGTCCACGGCGTCGCGCGCCGGGGTGGCGCGCAGCTGCTCCAGCACCGCGATGCCGGTCCGGCCGCCGGTCAGCACCAGCGACGCCGAGCCGCGCGCGGTCTGCGCGTCCACCAGCCGGGTGACCAGGCGGGCCGCCGCGGCGGCGGCCAGCAGGTCGCCGTCGCGGTGCACCACGACCTCGGGCCGGCTCATGCCTTAGCCCGGGTCGACGAGCCCTTGCCGGCGACCTTGACCGCGCCCTTGGCGGACTTCGCCTTGGCCGCCTTCGCCACCTTGGCCGGGGCCTTCGCCGCCCGGCCGGGCGACTTGGCGGGCGCCTTCGCCGCGGCGCCGTCACCGCTCGCCCCGTCACCGGCGGGCTTCGCCGGGGCCGTGGCCGGCGCGGACCCGTTGGGCGAACCGGCCGCGGACGGGGCGGAGGTGGTCGGGGCGGGCTTGCGGGCCGCCGCCGTCGCCTTCGCCGGGGTCCGGCCGCGCACGACCTTGCCCAGCGACTTCAGCGCCAGCTCGTAGACCTCGTCCGGGTCCAGCCGCCGCAGCTCCTCGGCCAGGCAGTCGCGGATCTCGCGGCGCTGCAGCGCCACCCGCCGCTCCGGCTGGCCGGGCTGGGTCAGCGTGCCGACCTTGCCGTCCGGGCGCACCAGCTCGACCACGCCGGACTTGCGCTCCAGGCGCACGTCCACGATGCCCTCGCCGCGCACCGCCTTGGACCGCTTCACCGGCGCCCGCAGCGACCCGGCGAGCCACGCCGCCAGCAGGTCGGTGGACGGGGAGTCCGCCTCGCCGCTGACCTCGGCCTCGGTCACCTTCTCGTACGGGGGCAGGTCGAACGCCGAGGCGAGCATGGCCCGCCACAGCGTCAACCGCGTCCACGCCAGGTCCGTGTCACCCGGGGTGTACCCGGCCTTGCGCTGGTCCAGCGCCTTGATCGGGTTCTTCTCCGCCGCCGAGTCGGTGATCCGGCGCTGCGCGAGCTGCCCGATCGGGTCCTGCGCGGGCACGGCGGGCGCCTCGTTGGGCCACCACGCCACCACCGGGGTGTCCGGCAGCAGCAGCGGCACCACGCAGGAGGCGCCCTCGTTGGCCAGCTCGCCGTACAGGCGCAGCACGATCACCTCGGACGCGCCCGCGTCACCGCCGACCCGGATCTGGGCGTCCAGGCGGGGTGCGGCCCGGCGGGCGCCGCGCGCGACGACGATCACGCGGCACGGGTGCTCGCGGCTCGCGTCGTTGGCCGCGTCCACCGCGTCCTCGGTCTTGGACCCGTCGTCGGTCACGATGACCAGCGTCAGGACCCGGCCGAGGGTGACCGCGCCGCCCTCCTCGCGCAGCTGCACGAGCTTGCTGTTGACCTGCGACGTGGTGGTCGAGGGCAGGTCGATGATCACGGACGCCTCCAGTGCCTGCCGGTGCGGGCCAGCATCTCGTCCGCCGACGCCGGTCCCCAGGTGCCTGCCTTGTACTTCTCCGGCGCGCCGGTGGCGGCCCAGTGCTTGAGGACCGGGTCCAGGATCTCCCAGGACAGCTCGACCTCGTCGTTCTTCGGGAACAGCGACGGCTCGCCGAGCAGCACGTCCAGCAGCAGCCGCTCGTAGGCCTCGGGGGAGGACTCGGTGAAGGCGTGGCCGTACCCGAAGTCCATCGTGACGTCCCGGACCTCCATGGTGTTGCCCGGCACCTTCGACCCGAACCGCATGGTCACGCCCTC
Organism: Saccharothrix variisporea; assembly: GCF_003634995.1. Lineage (GTDB taxonomy): Bacteria > Actinomycetota > Actinomycetes > Mycobacteriales > Pseudonocardiaceae > Actinosynnema > Actinosynnema variisporeum. The sequence continues at coordinate 7,786,599 of NZ_RBXR01000001.1, forward strand.
GTCCGGCTGCACCCGCACGACCAGGGCGTTCTGCCCCAGCTCCTCGGTGGCGGTGTCGTCGAAGGGCAGGTGCGGCGCGCGCTTGAACACCACGGCCACCTCGGTGACGCGGCGGCCCAGCCGCTTGCCGGTGCGCAGGTAGAACGGCACCCCGGCCCAGCGGCGGGTGTTGATCTCGCACGTGATCGCCGCGTAGGTCTCGGTGGTGGAGTCCTTGGCGAAGCCGCCCTCCTCCAGCAGGCCGGGCACCTTCTGCCCGCCCTGCCAGCCACCGGTGTACTGGCCGCGCGCGGTGGTCTCGTCGAACGGGCCGACGGGCCGGGTCGCGGACAGCACCTTGACCTTCTCCGCCCGCAGGTCGCTGGGCCGGAAGGACACCGGCTCCTCCATCGCCGTGAGGGCGAGCAGCTGGAGCAGGTGGTTCTGGATCACGTCCCGGGCCGCGCCGATGCCGTCGTAGTAGCCCGCGCGACCGCCCAGGCCGATGTCCTCGGCCATGGTGATCTGCACGTGGTCGACGTAGTTGGCGTTCCAAATGGGTTCGTAGAGCTGGTTGGCGAAGCGCAGCGCCAGGATGTTCTGGACGGTCTCCTTGCCGAGGTAGTGGTCGATGCGGAACACCGACTCCTCGGGGAAGACGTCGTTGACGATCTTGTTGAGCTGCTTGGCGCTGTGCAGGTCGTGGCCGAACGGCTTCTCGATGACCACCCGGCGCCACTGCGTCGGGTTGTCGTGCGGCGGGCTCGCGAGGCCCGCGCGCTTGAGCTGGTTGACCACGGTGGTGAACGCGCTGGGCGGCACCGACAGGTAGAACGCGTGGTTGCCGCCGGTGCCCCGCTCGCGGTCCAGGTCGGCGATCGTGGCGGCCAGCGTGTCGAAGGCGGTGTCGTCGTCGAACGTGCCCTGGACGAACCGGATGCCCTCGGCGAGCTGGTCCCAGACCTCCTGGCGGAACGGCGTGCGCGCGTGCTGCTTGACCGCGTCGTGCACGACCTGCATGAAGTCCTGGTCGGCCCAGTCGCGGCGGGCGAAGCCGACGAGCGCGAAGCCCGGCGGCAGCAGGCCCCGGTTGGCCAGGTCGTAGATCGCGGGCATGAGCTTCTTGCGCGACAGGTCACCGGTCACGCCGAAGATCACCAGGCCGCACGGTCCGGCGATGCGCGGCAGCCGCTTGTCCCGGGGGTCGCGCAGCGGGTTGCGCTTGGTGGGAGCGGTCACGACCCGTCCTCCTGGATGGCCTCGACGAGCTGCGCCAGCCCGGCGACCCGGTCGGTCAGGTGCAGCCGCAGCACGGGACGACCGCGCTCGGCCAGCACCTGGCCGTCGCCCAGCGCCTGGGCGAGCTGGAGCGTGCTCAGGTCGTAGGGGCGGCCCGGCACGTCCAGCTGGACCTCGGACGCCCCGGTGAGCTGGAGGAACACGCCGTTCTGGTGACCGCCCTTGTGGTACTGGCCGGTCGAGTGCAGGAACCGCGGCCCCCAGCCGAACGTGGTCTGGAGGTGCGAGCGCTGGGCCAACTCGGCGCGGGTCAGCGCGAAGGAGGCGTCGTCGATCCGGTCCAGGTAGGCCTGCACGGACAGGTAGCCGTGGTCCGGCGCGGCGGCGACGAGCGCCTTGATCGCGTCGGCGACGGTCTTCACGTCCGGCGACAGCCAGCCCTCGCTCGGGTACACCTCGATCGGACCGTCCACAAAGGCCGGTTGCGCCGACGACGCGGCGGGAGCGTCCAGAAGGGACCGTGCCGCCTTCTTCGCCGCCTCCACGTCGGGCTGGTCGAACGGGTTGATCTCCAGCACCCGCCCCACCAGCGCGGTGGCGTACTCCCACACCAGGAACTGCGCGCCCAGCGAGCCCTCGACCGCGACCGACGACGAGCCGGTGGCCGGTCCGATCGCGACGGTCGTGGCGTCGGAGCGGGCGTCCACGAAGCCGGGCGCGCCCGCGCCCTCCACGACGACCGGCAGCAGGCCGGTGCCGTTCTTGCCGGTCGACTCGGCGATCAGCTGCTCGGCCCAGTCGCCGAAGCCCTTGATGCCCGACCCGGTGTCGGCGAAGACGATCTTCTCCGCGCCGTGCGCGTGCGCCACCGCGAAGGTCGCGGCGAGCACGATCGCCGGGTTGTCGGCGGAGTCCGCCGAGACCAGGGGAGCGGCGGCAGCGGCCTCGTCCAGCAGCGCGCCGATGTCGGCGCCCGCCAGACCGGCGGGCACCAGGCCGAACGCGGTCAGCGCCGAGTACCGGCCGCCCACGTGCGGGTCGGCCAGGAACACCTTGCGGTACCCGGCCTCGCGGGAGGCGGCCTCCAGCGGCGAACCCGGGTCGGTCACCACGACGATCCGCGATGCGGCGTCCACGCCCTCGTCGGCGAACGCCTTCTCGAAGATCCGGCGGTGGCTGTCGGTCTCCACGGTGCCGCCCGACTTGGACGACACCACGAGCACCGTGCGGGTCAGGTCGCCCTCCAGGGCCTCGGCGACCTGGCCGGGGTCGGTGGTGTCCAGCACGACCAGCGGCACGCCGGCGGTGCCGGTGATGACCTCGGGCGCGAGCGACGAGCCGCCCATGCCCGCGAGCACCACCCGGTCCACGCCCTCGGCGCGCAGCTCGTCGCGCAGCGCCTCGATCTCGGCGACCAGGGGCCGCGACGTCTCGTGCAGGGTGGTCCACGCGAGGCGGATGGACGCCTCGGACTCCGCCTCGGGACCCCACAGCGTGGCGTCCCCGGCGGTGAGCTTGCTCGCGGCCTGGTCGCGGACCAGGTCGCCCACCACCGTGGCGACCTGGTCTTCGTTGGGCGAGCGGACGATCTCCACGGAGATCACCTCAGTCATATCAGCCCTTTGCCTGGTTCAGTTGTCCGGTCACCGTCTCCAGCAGCTCCGCCCACGACTTCTCGAACTTGTCGACGCCCTCGGTCTCCAGCACGGCGAACACGTCGTCGAGGTCGATGCCGACCTCGGCCAGTCCGTCGAAGACCTCCTGCGCCTGGGCGGCCCGCCCGGTCACGGTGTCACCGGTGATCCTGCCGTGGTCGGCGACGGCGTGCAGGGTCTTCTCCGGCATCGTGTTGACTGTGTCGGCTACGACCAGCTCGTCCACGTACCGGGTGTCGGAGTAGGCCGGGTCCTTCACGCCGGTCGAGGCCCACAGCGGGCGCTGCGCGCGGGCGCCCTCGGCGGCCAGCGCCTCCCAGCGCTCACCCCGGAAGGTCTCCTCGAACGCCGCGTACGCGAGGCGCGCGTTGGCGATCGCGGCCTGGCCGCGCAGCTCCTTGGCGCGCTCGGTGCCCAGCGCGTCCAGCCGCTTGTCGATCTCGGTGTCCACCCGGGACACGAAGAACGAGGCCACGGAGTGGATGCCGCGCAGGTCGTGGCCGTTGGCCTTGGCCTGCTCCAGACCCGCGATGAACGCCTCCATGACGTCGCGGTAGCGCTCGGTGGAGAAGATCAGCGTCACGTTCACGCTGATGCCCTCGGCCAGCACCTTGGTGATCGCCGGGAGGCCCGCGATCGTCGCCGGGATCTTGACCAGCAGGTTCGGCCGGTCCACGGCCTTGGCCAGGTCCAGCGCCTCGGCGATGGTGGCCTCGGTGTCGTGCGCCAGGCGCGGGTCGACCTCGATGGACACGCGGCCGTCCACGCCGTCGGTGGCGGTGTAGATGTCGCGGAACAGGTCGCACGCGTTGCGCACGTCCGTGGTGGTGATCTCGCGGACGGCGGCGTCGGTGTCCGCGCCGCGCCCGGCCAGCTCGCGCACCTGCTCGTCGTACGCGCTGCCCTTGGACAGGGCCGTGGCGAAGATGGTCGGGTTGGTGGTCACGCCCACCACGTGCTGGTTGGCGACCAGGTCGGCGAGGTTGCCGGTGTTCAGCCGCTCGCGGGACAGGTCGTCCAGCCAGATCGAGACACCGGCTTCGCTGAGCTGGGCCAGCGGGTTGGCAGTCATTTCATCGCTCCTTGCGGAAGTTCAGCGGACCTTGGCCAGCGACCGGCGGGCCGCCGCGACGACGTTCTCGGTGGTGAAGCCGAACTCCCGGAACAGCGTCTGGTAGTCGGCGGAGGCGCCGAAGTGCTCGATCGACACGATCTCGCCCGCGTCACCGGCGAACCGGTACCACGGCTGCGCGATGCCGGCCTCGACGATCACGCGCGCCTTCACCGACGACGGGAGCACCGACTCGCGGTAGGCCTCGTCCTGCGCGTCGAACCACTCGACGGACGGCATGGACACCACCCGGGTGGCAACGCCCTCGGCCTCCAGCACCTTCCGCGCCTCGGCCGCGATCTGCAGCTCCGAGCCCGTGGCGATGATCACCAGCTCCGGCTCGCCCTCGCCGGCCAGCACGTAGCCGCCGCGCTTGACGCCCTCGAGCGCCTTCTCCTTCGTGCCCTCCAGCACCGGCAGGTTCTGGCGGGACAGCGCGAGGCCCACGGGACCCTCGGTCTGCTCGATGGTCGCCTTCCACGCCGCGGCGGTCTCGTTGGCGTCGCCGGGGCGCACCACGGACAGGCCCGGGATCGCCCGCAGCGCGGCCAGGTGCTCGATCGGCTGGTGCGTCGGGCCGTCCTCGCCCAGGCCGATGGAGTCGTGCGTCCACACGTAGGTGACCGGCGACTTCATCAGCGCGGCCAGGCGGACCGCCGGGCGCATGTAGTCGGAGAACACCAGGAAGGTGCCGCCGTACGGGCGGGTCGGGCCGTGCAGCGCGATGCCGTTGAGGATCGAGCCCATGGCGTGCTCACGGACGCCGAAGTGCAGCGTGCGGCCGTACGGGTGGGCCTTCCACATGCCCGTGGAGATCGACTCGGGGCCGAACGAGTCCGAGCCCTTCATCGTGGTCAGGTTGGACTCGGCGAGGTCGGCCGAACCGCCCCACAGCTCCGGCAGCACGTCGGCCAGCGCGGTCAGCGTCTCACCGGAGGCCTTGCGGGTCGGCACGCCCTTGGGGTCCGGGTCCCACGACGGCAGCGCGTCCGCCCAGCCCTCGGGCAGCTCGCGGGCGACCAGGCGGTCGAACAGCGCCTTGCGCTCCGGGTTGGCCGCCGCCCACGCGTCGAAGGAGGACTGCCACTCGGCCTTGGCCGCCTCGCCGCGCTTGACGACCTCGCGGGCGTGGTCGAGCACCTCGTCGGCGACCTCGAAGGTCTGCTCCGGGTCGAAGCCCAGGATCTCCTTGACGGCCTTGACCTCGTCCGCGCCCAGCGCCGCGCCGTGCGCCGCACCGGTGTTCTGCTTGTTGGGCGCCGGGTAGCCGATGACCGTGCGCAGCAGGATGAACGAGGGCCGCTCGGTCTCGGCCTTGGCGTTCTCCAGCGCCTGGAGGATGCCGGAGACGTTCTCGCCGCCCTCGACGACCTGGACGTGCCAGCCGTACGCCTCGTAGCGCTTGGCGGTGTCCTCGGACAGGGCGATCGTGGTGTCGTCCTCGATGGAGATCTTGTTGTCGTCGTAGATCACCGTGAGGTTGCCCAGCTTCTGGGTGCCCGCCAGCGAGGACGCCTCGGAGGTCACACCCTCCTCGATGTCGCCGTCGGAGGCGATCACGAAGATGTGGTGGTCGAACGGGCTCTGGCCCAGCGGGGTCTCCGGGTCCCACAGACCGCGCTCGCGGCGCGCGCCCATCGCCATGCCGACCGCGGAGGCCAGGCCCTGGCCCAGCGGACCGGTGGTGATCTCCACGCCGGGGGTGTGGCGGTGCTCGGGGTGGCCGGGGGTCTGCGAGCCCCACGTGCGCAGCGCCTTGAGGTCGTCCAGCTCCAGGCCGTAGCCGGACAGGAACAGCTGGATGTAGAGGGTCAGGCTGGAGTGGCCCGCGCTGAGCACGAACCGGTCGCGGCCCACCCAGTCCGGGTCGGCGGGGTCGTGGCGCATCACGCGCTGGAACAGGGTGTAGGCCAGCGGCGCCAGGCTCATGGCGGTGCCGGGGTGACCGTTGCCGACCTTCTGCACGGCGTCCGCGGCGAGGACACGCGCAGTGTCGACGGCGCGCTTGTCGAGCTCCGTCCAGTCGTCGGGCAGATGGGCCTCGGTCAGCCGGGTGATGTCATCGGTGACGGACACGGACTTCCAGCTCCAGTCTCACGTAGGCGGCGGTCTCCCGGACGGTGGTTCTCAATCGATCCCGTCTGGCCCTATCCGCAGTTTTCCCTCGTCCGCCGGTCAGCCTAGTAGGCGGTACCGCCGTGCGTGCGACTTGCGCAATGTGGGTGTACGCACAGGGCATACGAGCGGCGCTCCCTCCGCGTTCAGACGTACCCGAACGGGCTCTGTTTTCAACGCGCGGTTACGATCTGCTCATCCCCCCGACCTGACGAGGAGTGCGATGAGTGCCGTCAGCGAGCTTCCGGCGCGGTCGCCCCGACAGGTGGTCGGGGCGTACGTGGCCCTCACCAAGCCGCGCGTCATCGAGCTGCTGCTGATCACGACCATCCCGGCGATGCTCCTGGCCGCCCGCGGCCTCCCGCCGCTGTGGCTGATCGCGTGCACCCTGGCCGGCGGCACCCTGGCCGCGGGCTCGGCGAACGCGCTGAACTGCTACGTCGACGCCGACATCGACTCGGTCATGAAGCGCACGGGCGCCCGGCCCCTGGCCCAGAACGCCATCCCACCGCGCAACGCCCTGGTCTTCGGCGTGGTGCTGGGGGTGCTGTCGTTCGCGTTCCTGTGGCTGACGACGAACCTGATCTCGGCGGTGTTCGCCGTCGCGACGATCCTGTTCTACATCTTCGTCTACACGCTGGTGCTCAAGCGCCGGACGTCCCAGAACATCATCTGGGGCGGCATGGCGGGCTGCATGCCGGTGATCATCGGCTGGTCGTCGGTGACCGGGACGGTCGCGTGGCCGGCGCTCGTGATGTTCGGCGTGATCTTCTTCTGGACCCCGCCGCACACGTGGGCGCTGGCGATGAAGTTCAAGGAGGACTACGCGCGGGCCGGCGTGCCGATGCTCCCCGTGGTGGCGACGGCACAGCAGGTGACGCGGCAGATCGTGATCTACTCGTGGATCACCGTGGTGTGCACGCTGCTGCTGGCCCCGGTCACGTCGTGGGTGTACGTGGCGGTGGCGGCCCTGTCGGGCGTGTGGTTCGCCGTGTTCGCGCACCGGCTGCACGGGGTGGTGCGGCGGGGCGGGTCGACGAACACGATGAAGTTCTTCCACATGTCGAACCTGTACTTGATGCTGGTGTTCTGCGGCCTGGCGGTCGACGCGGTCCTGGGCCTGCCGGTCCTGGGCTGGCCCTTCTAGTCCGGCGTCTCTGGACGTAGACCCGGTGATCGGTCCGGCGGGCTGAAGGTCTGGGCCTCCACGATCACCCGCCCGACCGGCCGGCCGATCTGCGTCGACAAGTTCGTGCCGCATCGCGGCGGACGACTTTTCACCGCACCGCCATCCGACGTCTGAAAGCAGGCCGCCGGCCCTGACGCCGAGTCGGTATTCCTGCCGACCTGCTCGGCTGGCCGAATCAAATCGAGGTCGAGTTCACTCCCTGCGCTATTTCGCCGGAGCGGCCGCCATCGCCGCGCCTACATCCGCCGGTGCAACGCCCGATTACCCGACCAGCGTCGAGTGGCACAGCGCTAGTAGGGCCTGCTGACCGAGGTCGTCTCGTCGCCCTGCTGGGGTGGGCCTGGTGTCCGTCGGTAGAGGCACACGATGGCGACACGCTCCTTGCTGCCCAGCGCGCCGACGACGTTGCCTTCGCAGGCGGACATCTTGTCCAGTCGCCAGCCGAGCGATTCAATGGCCTCCATCTGGTCGTTTATGCCGGTCATGGCGCCGGTTGCGAGGCTGTTGGTGTGTGCCTCGATGAATTTGAACACCAGGATGTGTCTGCCCGCTTCAATAGCGTGCTTAGCCTGGTCGAGAGCGCTCTGCTCCTTGACCCTGTTCAGGAGTCCCATCACTGATCATCTTCTTGTGTAAGGGTCCCGTTTGCCTTGCTCTCACCATACGTGCAGGTGGGACGAGCGGCCCGGTGATCTGCGTTGACGAGTTCAGACCGCTGAACTGATGCCCGCAAGGGAAAGACGTGGCGCATCGTCGGGTCGCGGCACCGGTTACGGCCCACCTACGACCGGCCAGCCGGACATGATGCACATGCTCGCCGTGCTCGACCTGACCACGGGCGGCACCGATCACCGCACTGGACCGATTACCCGGCCAAGGCTGCACGACGCAGCACTAGTCCACTTCCAGCGCCGGCTGCTCGACTCCCTGCACCGCTGGCTGCTCGGTCTCGTTGAGCGCGGCCATCACGTCGTGCGGTGAGAGGGCCAGTTCCGGTCGGTGGTCGAGCTGGAGCTGTTGCCAGGCCGTGAGCTGGTGCACCGCTACGGCTCCGTCAACCTTGACGATCAGCAATGCGCCTACCCGCACGACCGCGTGCGCGCTGGGCTGGAGCGCTTCGAGAACCGGTCCGAGGTTCTCCATCATCTTGGCGGTCACTTCGGCGTCCTTGAGGTGGACCAGCCGGGTCTCGGCGGCGTGCAGAGCCATCGCCGCCATCTCCTGCCCGGCCTCGCTCTGGGTGAACCCGCCGATCCGCGCCCGCATCCGCCGGAACCACGAGCCGATGATCGGCTCATCCCGCTCCACGACCTCCCCGCCGACGCCCCGCAGCAACTCCTCGACCGCCGCCTCGACCCGTTCGTGGCCGGCTTCCTCGGACAGGTAGATCGTCACCGGCACCGGCTTGGTGCCGCGCGGCGGGAGATAGGGCCGAACTTCGCCGACCCCGAAGCCGACGCCGCGAGGCGCCTCACGGACGTCCACCACCACGTCACGAACGTCGATCGGCAGTGTCTCCGCCAGGCTCCGGGCGTTCGCCTCGAACCGAGGCCGGGCCAGTGCCGGCGTCATCTTCCCGGCAAGCAGGACAACGTACTCCAGCAGGGACTTCGTGGCCGCCGGGAGGTCGCGGAGGTTCCGGGCCACCACGTCGACCGGGTCCGTGACCTGCCAGGTGAACTCGATTCGGACGTCCAGGTCCCGGACGCGGAAGGAGTGGACCAGCCGGTGTGGTCTCAGGTCCACCACCTGGTAGTGGACCCAGCGCCGGCCGAACGATCGACGTGCGATGTCGCGACTGGTCGACACCCTCAGCGTCCCGTCGGCGAGCCTGATCACCACGGCCGCGCGGGGCACATCGGGCAGGTTGCGGAAGCGTGCGTAGCCCTCGCTGATGATCAGATCCTGCACTTCGGCCATGCGGCACCTCCCGACTGGTAGTCGGCCGACCACGCAGCGTCGTTAGCCGGGGCTGCTCACAGGCAGGCCATGTTCTCCAGCACCGCCTTGCGCAGCCGCGTCAACGCCCGGTGCTGGGCCACCCGCACCGCCCCCGGCGTGGACTCGACCGCCTCCGCCGTCTCCTCCGCCGACAACCCCACGACCACCCGCAGCACCAGGATCTCCCGCTGCTTCGCCGGCAGCAGGTCCAGCAAACGCGACATCTCCTCCGACAGCTCACCGCGCAGCACCAGCGCCTCCGGGCCGAGGTCGGTCACCGGGCCGTCCGGTACGTCGGCCATCACGTCGACGCGGTTGCGGGCGTTGTAGCGGTGTGCGTCGGCGACCTTGTGGGAGGCGATGCCGTAGACGAAGGCCAGGAAGGGGCGGCCCTGGTCCTGGTAGCGGGGGAGGGCTTGGAGGACGGCCAGGCAGACCTCCTGGGCCACGTCGTCGGCCGTGCCCGAGCTCAGGCGTGCTCGGCAGTAGCGCAGTACTGCGGGGCGCACCACCTTCAGCAGGCGGTCGACCGAGCGGCGGTCACCCGCGAGAGCGGCCTGCACTGTCTCTGGCGTGACCGTCTCGGGTAACGGGACCGTCCGGTTGTCGGCGAACACGTGGCACCTCCACCCCCACCGCGGTCGCGCGCCGCGGCTTCACGGGTGTGGGACGGGCCACTGTCCGTGGCCTTACGTGAGTGTTCGGCCCAACTTCGGTGCGCAAAAGGAGTAATTCGGCCTGGATCGGGTTTAGGAAACAGCGGTCAGTAGTTGATCAACAGTCGGATCGTTCAACGATTCTACGATGCACTGCCACAGCTCCAGGTTCGCCGTGGCCCACCTCGAGTACGTGGCCGCCGCCTCGGGGTCGTAGAAGTAGTACCCGTCGTCGGCCTTCGCCTGCTGCTCGCCGACGATCTTGTGCGCCAGCTCCCGCAGGGTGATGCCGTTCTCCTCCAGGTACTTGGGCGCGAGCACCACCGGTGTCACCGGCAACGCCTTGAACAGCGTGTCCGCGTCCGACAGCGCCTGCGCCTCCAGTGAGATCCCGCGGTGCCGCGTCCGCATCTCGGCCTCCTCGACCACGAAGTCGACTCGAGCAGCGACCTCGGGACGGACACCGGCCCGCGCCAGGATGGACAGTCGCAGGTCCCGACCGTCCACTGGCAACGAATTCTTCCGGACCATGTAGTTCACGTCGTGCACCAACGCCGCCACCTCGACCAGCGGCACGTCCGCGCCGTTGCGCCGGGCGAAGTGGACGGCCTTGTCGCGCACGAAGCTCACGTGGTGCCAGCCGTGGAACTGCAGTTTCGCCGCCAGGTCGTGGCACAGGCGCCGCACCTGGGACTCCACCTCCGAGATCGAAGCCGCCGAGATCGAAGACGCCGAGATCGCGCTCGAGACCGTACTCATCGGACCCTCCCAGTGCCGGGTGGGCCGATGGTAAGGCGGGGCGGTGATCCTTAGAGGGTGTTCGTCAGTTCCTCCAACCTGGACTCCACGGGCACGTGCCGGTGGCTGGTCCGGGTGTCCGGGTCGAACGACAGGCTCCACGGTGTGACCGCACGGCTCTTGACCAGGAACGTCAGCGTGTCGTCGGCCGCCTTGGGGATGCGGTGGAACTCGTGCGCCAGCATCGTCCCGGCGTCACCCTCGACGGCCTCCGTGCTGCGCAGCAGCGTGGTGTCCACGATCGACCCGCCGTCCGGCGCGAGCCGCGCGTCGAAGCGTTCGTGCAGGTAGGACCCGGCGAGCAGGACCGTGCAGAAGTGGTAGCGGTGGTTGTGGATGGAGTCGGCGTACCCCTGTCGCCAGTCCCGCTGCGGCTTGTACTCGTGCAGCCAGAACGTGAACGGCTCGGCCGGCTCGTCGCGCAGGCACCAGGCGAAGTGCGTGGTGGTCTCGCGCGATCTGGCGACCATCCGCATCTGTTCGCGCGGCGGGAGCGAACGCAGGTGCGCGCGCAGTCTGTCCCGCAGGCCCGGCCGCCCCGCCCACTCCCGGAACCGCTCCTCGACGCGTGCCCAGTGGTCGGCGACAGGGGTGCCGACGACGCAGGGACCGAGGACGGGGGAGTCGGTGACGGGGCGGTCGGCCACGGCGACGATCGTGGCCAGCTCCGCGAGGGCGGAGGTCCCGGCGGCGGACTCGGTGAACACGGCAGGATCAGCTCCCCAACTGGGCGAAGGCGGAGAATTCCCGGCGGAAGTCGTGGAACTTCTCTTCGAGCGCGCGGAATCCCTCCGCCGTCAACGGGGCGCCGGTGATCTTCTCGAAGAGGACGAGGAAGTCGGACCGCGTGGTGCTCGGCGTGATGACGACGTGGAGCCCTGCCTTGGAATTGCTGATGCGCAGGAACTCCGCGCGCTCCATGCCGTAGAGGAACGACCCCTCGGAAAAACGCAGGGTGCGCGGGTAAAGCCGGACGACCCCCGCGCTGGTGTTGCTGTAAAGGGTGAGCCACGCGCTGTCGTCGAACAGTTCCAGGCGGTCCAGCGGCGGGTCGGACACGATCGTCAGGTCGATCCGCGAGCACCGGCTGCGGGTCAGGAACAGGCCCACCAGGCCGATGGAGATCTGCTCGCGCAAGCGGTCGACGATGGTGTCGTAGTCGCCGTCCGCGCCCTCGTGCCGCAGCAGGTAGCGGGCCCGGCCGCTGATGGCGTCGTCGTCCCGCGGGTCGGCGAGGACGGCGCGGAGCTCGCACTCCGCCTGCGACAGCAGCAGCCGGCAGGCCGCGTACCGGCCCGAGAAGCCGCGGAAGCCGTAGAGCCGGGTGCGGTCCAGGTCCTGCATCATCAGCTGGTTGAACACCGGGTCCGGCCGGGCGGTGGGCTCGAACACGTGGGTGGGGAAGAACTCGCGGTCCAGCGCCCGGTACTCGGCGGTCAGCTCGCGCAGCGCCTTGCGGCTCTCCTCGACCACCGGGGTGACCAGCGCGCGTTGCGCCGCGGAACTGGTGACCAGGGTCTGCGTGAAGCCGACCACGGCGGAGATCATGGTGCCGGTGCCGACCGACAGGACGAAGTTCCGCAGCGGACCCGGGTCCATCGTGCTCGAAATGGCCAGGCTCGTGCCGGCGGCCACCACGAGGATCAGCAGGAGCAGACCTGTCCTGGTCCAGAACAATTCCCGCAACAGGTTGCCGCGATCGCCGATCGGCTTCGCGGACACGGTGGGTCACCTCCTTCGGCCTTGCACCCGAAAGGCCGAATGCCGTCAGTATCCGATCAAGTGCGCGGAGTTACTGTACGCTCGGGTCCCGAACTGCGATAGCGGTAATTAGTGGCACATTTGCGGTTTCGTTCTAAGATCAAGAGCAGCGCACCGTGACCGGCGTTGGGCCTGCTGGTGGGCCTGGCGGCACGGCCGCCGGCCCCGCCCGATAAGTTTTGCCACCATGCGTACTGTCGGCCGTACGGCCCTGGCTCTCGTGCCCCTGTTGTCCGCCGGTCTGGCGCTGACCGCGTGCACCGCGAGCGACCGGCCGTCCACCCAGACCACCACCCCGTCGGCGACCGCCACCCCGACCAGCGAGGCGCAGGCCGAGGCCCTGCCCACGCCCACCGGCCCGCCGTGCGAGCCGGCCCAGTACCAGGTGACCGGCGAGCCCGGCGCGAAGCCCGCGATCACCGTGCCGGCCGGCTGCAAGCCGCAGGACGGCCTGCTGGTCCGGGACCTCACCGAGGGCACCGGCGCGGAGATCAAGCTGGGCTCCACCGCCGAGCTGCACTACGTCCTGGCGACCTTCCGCGACCGCCTGACCCGCGAGGCCTCCTGGGACGCGGGCCGGCCCTTCGAGGTGAAGAACATCGGCCAGGGCCGCGTGATCCAGGGCTGGAACGAGGGCCTGATCGGCCTGAAGGAAGGCGGACGCCGCCTGCTGGTGGTGCCGCCGGAGAAGGGCTACCCGCAGGGCAACGGCTCGATCCAGCCGGGCGAGACGCTGATCTTCGTCGTGGACGCCGTCAAGGTGCAGGGCTGACCGACGCGCACGCCGCTTCGCGTGCCCAACCGCGCGTTGGGCACGCGAAGCGCGGTGCTCACGGCACCAGCAGCAGCTTGCCCGTGGTGCGGCGGCCTTCGAGGTCCTCGTGGGCCTTGCGGGCGTCGGCCAGCGCGTACCGGCCGCCGATGCGGATCTTCAGGTCGCCCGCCTCCACGGCCGCGAACAGCTCCCGCGCCCGCCACTCCAGCTCCTCGCGGGTCGCGGTGTAGGCGCCCAACGACGGACGGGTCAGGTACACCGACCCGGCCTGGTTGAGGCGCTGCGGGTCCAGCGGCGGCACCGGACCGCTGGACGCGCCGAACAGCACCAGGTAACCGCGCGGCTTGAGGCTCGCCAGGCTGCCGTCGAAGGTCGACGCGCCGACGCCGTCGTACACCGCCGCCACGCCCTTGCCACCGGTCAGCTCCCGGACGACGGGCGCGAAGTCGACCTGGTCGTACCGGATCACCTCGTCCGCGCCCGCCTCCCGCGCCAGCGCCTCCTTGGCCTCCGTGGACACCGTGGCGATCACCCGGCCCCCGCGCGCCTTGGCCAGCTGCACCAGCAGCAGACCCACCCCGCCCGCGGCGGCGTGCACCAGGACCGTGTCGCCCTCCTGCACCGGGTACGTCGAGGCCACCAGGTAGTGCGCGGTCATGCCCTGCAACAGCAGCGCCGCGGCCGTGTCGTCGTCCACGCCGTCGGGCACCGGCACGACCGCCGCCGCCGGCACGACCGCCTGCTCCGCGTAGCTGCCCTGGGCGTGCGCCCACGCGACCCGGTCGCCCACGGCGAACCCGGTCACGTCCGGCCCGACCGCCGCGACCCGGCCCGCGCCCTCCAGCCCGATGCCGAAGGGCAGGGGCAGCGGGTAGCGGCCCTCGCGCTGGTAGGTGTCGATGTAGTTGACGCCGGCCGCGGCGACGTCCACCAGCAGCTCCCCCGAGCCCGGTGTGCGCGCCTCGACCTCGCCGAACTCCAGCGCCTCGGGTCCGCCGGTCGCGCGCACCACCACTGCCTTGGGCATGTCAGCCGTCCTCCGTCACTAGAAGCTTCTCCCTTCGGCCAACTCCCGCGGGCCCCCGCCTGTTCCGCGTCTCACCGTCCGAGAGCGACCCGGCGGGCCAGCCCCAGCGGCAGCGCGCCCGACCCGGCGAGCCGGTCGTGGAACTCCCGCTGCGTCCCGGTGAACTCGTCGCGGATCTTGTCGATCTCCAGCGCCCCGGTCAGGTAGGAGGGCGCCTGGGTCGGCCACGCGCAGTACCGGGTGACCTCGCCCTGCGCCGTGCCCGGCGTGAGCGACGCCTTGGTGGTCATGAACTCCTCCGCCTGCTCGACGGTCATGTCACCGCAGTGCAGCGCGGTGTCCACGATCATCCGCGCCGCGCGGAACAGCCGCGCCTCGACGTGCGCCAACTCCTGCGCGCGGGCCTTGCGCTCGTCGCCGACCTGCTCGGCGGAGAAGTAGCCGTGCTCGCGCAGCAGCTTCTCCGCGTACAGCGCCCAGCCCTCGGAGAAGTACGGCGTGCGGAACACCTTGCGCACCGGCCGGTCCTGGGCGGCCAGCCACGACAGGTGCCAGTGGTGGCCGGGGTAGGCCTCGTGCACGGCGATCGTGGCCAGCTGGGCGCGCGAGTTGGTGCGCAGCCGCTGCTCGGTCTGCTCGGCGGTGAAGCCGTCCGGCGGCCACGGCACGAAGAAGTGCCCGACGCGGCCGTTGGTCAGCGGCGCGGGGGACATGTAGGAGGCCACCGACAGCACCGGCCGCTGGAACGTCGGCGACGGCACCACCCGGCATTCCTCGCCGTCGGCCAGCGTCACCAGGCCGCGCTCGACCAGGAACGCCCGCGCCCGCAGCGTCTCGGCCTCGTACTCCGCGCGCATCGCCTCGGGCGTGGGCGGGTGGTCGTCCTGGAGGGCCACCATCACCGAGTGCCAGTCGTCGGTGCCCGCCAGGCGCTTCATCTGCAGTTCCAGCTCGGTGTAGGCGGCCTTGCCGCGCTCGTGCAGCTCGCCCGCGCCGTAGCCCAGGACCTCCTGCTCCTGCAGCAGCTGCGAGTACAGGGCCTCGCCCATGCGCCAGTCGCCGCGGGCCTGGTGCTTGAACTCGGCGAGGAACGCGGCGAACCGGTCGAACGCGGCCGCGGCCGGCTCGGCGGCCTCGGCGAGCCTGGCCCGCAGGTCCGGGTCGGCCACCTCGGCGGGCAGGGTGCCGGTGAGGAACGCGCGACCGGTCCCGGCCTGGGCGGCGGCCCGTTCGACGATCTTGGGCGCGGCCAGCTCCGGGTCGAGGTTGCGCTCGGCGTGCGCGAGCACCGCGGGCACCTCGGCCAGCCGGGCGATCACGCTGTCCACCAACTCGGGCTCGGGCCGCAGCCGGTGCAGGAAGGCGGTGAACAGCGGGTACAGCACGGCCGAGGTGTAGGTGGACGGGTCGCGCCGCCACACCGGCCACGCCGCCTTCGCGCGCACGCCCCGCAGGACGGACACGATCAGGTCGCGGTCGACCGACTCCTCCAGGTCGTCGGTGCGCACGTCGGCGAACCGCTCGAGCCAGACGCCGGCCTCGCGTTCCTGCTCGGCCAGGGCGGCGGCGCTGAAGTCGCCGAGGGTCCGGTCGTGCGCCGGCGAGCCCAGCATCGCGGCCGTGCCGGGGTTGCGGTCGAAGTGCCAGGTGAGGAACTCGCCGACCAGGTCGGGGATGGTGGTGGTTTCGGTCACGTGCACGGAAGTTACCCGCAGGTTCTAGTCTTGTCGGGTGGCTGAGGACAAGAAGGTCGGCGCGGCGGTGAAGACGGCGACGCGATTCGTCGCGGAGCACGGCAAGCCCGCCCGCGCGGTGGTGCAGAACATCGGCCGTGCCGGAGCACGCGTGGTCCTGGTAGGCGACGACGGCGCCATGGGCGACGTGGTACTCCCGACCGTGGCCGCGGCGGAGGCCCTGGTCTCCGCGGTGACCGACCTGGACCAGCACGACTGGGACCGCGAAACCACCGCGGCCACCAAGATCGGCCCGGCCCACCGCCGCAAGATGGCGTCCCCCTGGTCGATCTGACCGCGGTTTTAGCGGTGTCTAAGCTGATCCGGTGAAGGTTCTCCTGGCCAGCTGCGCTTCCCTACCCACCGGCGACGGCGACGACGACGCCTTGGTCGCGGCGCTGGCCGACATCGGCGTGGACGCGTCGTGGTCGGTGTGGGGCTCGGGCGAGACCGCCGACCTGGTGGTCCTGCGCTCGACGTGGGACTACCCCGAGCGGCGCGACGAGTTCCTGGCGTGGTGCGCGTCGGTGCCGGCGCTGGCGAACCCGGCGGCCGTGGTGCCGTGGAACACCGACAAGACCTACATGCTCGACTTGGCGCGCTCGGGCGTACCCGTGGTCCCCACGGTGCTGGCCGAGCCGGGCTTCACCGACTGGCCCACCGGCGAGTTCGTGATCAAGCCCACCATCGGCGCCGGCTCCCGCGGCGCTCTCCGAGTGGACCCAGGCGACTTCTCGACCGCAGCGGCCCACCTGGCGTCCCTCGGCGGCCCGGCCTTGGTCCAGCCGTACCAGACGGCGGTGGACGCGGTCGGCGAGACAGCCCTGGTGTTCTTCGGCGGCCAGTACTCACACGCCTTCACCAAGGGCGCGATGCTGACGAAGGACGCCGAGTACGACGAGTCGGGCCTGTACATCGTGGAACGCCTGTCCGGCGCCCACCCGACCGGTCCGCAGCGGCGGCTGGCCGAGGACGCCTTGGACGCGGCAGCACGTCACCTGGGCCTGCACCGAACCGACTTCCTGTACGCCCGAGTGGACCTGGTGGCGGGCGCCGAAGGCGAGCCGTTGCTGCTGGAGCTGGAACTAGTCGAGCCTTCTCTGGGCTTCCGCCAAACCGACCCCGCAGCCCCGCTCCGTTTCGCTTCGGCCGTCCGCTCGACGCTGAGCCGCCTCTAGCCCCGTGCAGCGCGCGCTTTTCGCTTTTCGGCGCGCGCAGCGCGCTGTGGTCGCACCACAGGTGGAGGGCCTCGGTTCCCCCGCCGTATGGCCTGCCCGAAGGGCTACCACAGATTTCCCGGGGTGCAGCCGAAAGTTTTTGCGAGGAACGAGCAAAAAGTTTTAGCGGCACCCCGGGAAATCTGTGGTTGGCTCCGCCAGGCCATACGGCGGGGGAACCGACGCCCTTCACCCCCGCTGGCGGCCTGCCGCGCGGCGAGCGCCGCTTGTGATCTTGAGAGCGCGCAGCGCGTTCGGCTTGAGAGCGAAGCGTCCAGTTCAAAGCTCTTAAAAGCGAAAAGCGCCTCGCCGGCGGGCAGGCCACCAAAGATGACTCAACTGCAACGGCGGGGGCTTCTTGCTTTTGTCATCTCCGTATGGCCTGGCGGAGCCTACCACAGATTTCCCCGGGTGCCGCTAAAACTTTTTGCTCGTTCCTCGCAAAAACTTTCGGCTGCACCCGGGGAAATCTGTGGTAGCCCTTCGGGCAGGCCATACGGAGATGACAAAAGCAAGAAGCCCAAGTTGAGTTGTGTCCCTACGGTGGACCGCCCGCTCGCCGGCTTCGCCGAAGAACCGCGCGACTTGCGGGGATCGGCCCGCGTTACCGCAGGCCCGATCCGATGCCGGTCAACGCGCGGACCTCCATCTCCGCCTGCTTCGTCGGGTCCGCCTTCTCCCGGCTGAGGACCGTGCCCAGGAACCCGCACAGGAACGAGAACGGGATCGACACCAGGCCCGGGTTGCCCAACGGGAAGAACGCGAAGTCCACCTCGGGGAAGATCGACGTCTTCGTCCCCGACACCGCCGGCGAGAACGCGATCAGCACGATGCACGACACCAAACCGCCGTAGATCGCCCACAGCGTTCCGTTGGTGTTGAAGCGCTTCCAGAACATCGAGTAGATGATCGTCGACAGGTTCGCCGATGCCGCCAGTGCGAACGCCAGCGCCACCAGGAACGCCACGTTCTGCCCGTTGGCCGCGATGCCGCCGACGATGGCCAGGACGCCGACCACCACCGCCGTCAACCGCGCCACCCGGACTTCCTGGCGTGGCTCGGCGTGGCCGCGCTTGATCACGTTGGCGTACACGTCGTGTGCGAAGGACGCCGACGCCGTCAGTGTCAGGCCCGCCACCACGGCCAGGATCGTGGCGAACGCCACCGCCGACACGATGCCCAGCAGGACCGCGCCGCCGATCTCGAAGGCCAGCAGTGGCGCGGCCGAGTTCTCGCCGCCCGGGGCCTTCTTGATCGTGTCCGCGCCGACCAGGGCCAGCGAGCCGAAGCCGATCACCAGGGTGCACAGGTAGAAGATCGACATCATCCACGTCGCCCACACCACCGACCGCCGCGCCTCGCGCGCGTTGGGCACGGTGTAGAAGCGCATCAGCACGTGCGGAAGGGACGCGGTGCCCAGGACCAGGGCCAGTGCCAGTGAGATGAAGTCCAAGCGCGCCAACGGTGTTCCGCCGTAGCGGGCACCGGGCTCCAGCACCTGCGGGCCGAGGGGGCTGTGGCGGGACGCCGTCTCCATGATCGACGACAGGCTGAACCCGAACTTGCCCAGCAGGAACACCGTCATCAGCGTCACGCACAGGATCAGCAGCACGGCCTTGATGATCTGCACCCACGTGGTGCCCTTCATGCCGCCGACCAGCACGTACAGCACCATGACGATGCCCACGACCGCGATGACGACCGCCTGCCCCGCCTTGGTGTGCACGTCCAGCAGCAGCGCCATCAGCGCGCCCGCGCCCGCCATCTGCGCGATCATGTAGAACAGCGAGATCACCAGCGTCACGTTCGCCGCCGCCGCCCGCACGGGGCGCTGCCGCATCCGGAACGCCAGGACGTCGCCGAGGGTGAACCGGCCGGTGTTGCGCAGCCGCTCCGCGATGATCATCAAGCCCATCAGCCAGGACACGACCCAGCCGATGGAGTACAGGAACCCGTCGTAGCCGTTGACCGCGATGCTGCCCGAGATGCCCAGGAACGACGCCGCGGACAGGAAGTCGCCCGACAGCGCGATCCCGTTCTGCGGCCCGGTGAAGCTGCTGCCGGCGGCGTAGTAGTCCGACGCGGTGGTGTTGCGGCTGCCCGCCCGGTACACGACCCAGAGCGTGATCAGCACGAAGACGGTGAAGACGCTGACGTTGATCGCCGTGTTGCCGCCGGTCACGCCGTGCCCTCCCCGGTCAGCGCCCGGACCGCGTCGACCTGCGGGTCGAGCTTGCGCCGCGCGTAGCGGGCGTAGGCCAGGGTGAGCGCGATGGTGCTGACGAACTGGAGCACCCCGAACAGGATGCCGACGTTGATCACGCCGTAGACCACGGTGCCCATGAAGTCCGGCGCGTACGCCGACAGCGCCACGTAACCGAGGTACCACGCGAGGAAGCCCAAAGTAGCGGGGAGTACAAACCGCGTCACGCGCCGTCGAAGTTCGCGGAAATCCTCGCTCTCGCGGAGCGCCACGAAGTCCGGATTGCCCGCTGCGTCGACCAGCAGCCGCGTCCCTGGATCTTCGTCGAACGTCGCGAAACCTCGCGCGCGCCTCGATTCGCTCGGAGGCAGGATCGCCTTCGTCATCAAACCTCCACCGGATTTCGCCCGATCGACCGCGGGGAGGGGCTCGTGCGGCTCGGCGAGCGAGAAGCGTAACTCCGCCGCGCGCCCAGTCAACCGCCGTTCCGGCCGCTCCCGGGCGTCCCGCGGACCGTTAGCGCAGCTCACGACCTCGGCGGGGGTGACGTCTCGATTGGGTCGCGGGACGCGTTCGCCGCCGGCCGTGCGCCGAACGGCGGATGACCTGCACTGAGGTCGTTGTCCTGGCCTGATCCACCACCTACTATCCCGCAACAGCATCCGCCGCCTGCCGCTCGTGCCGGTGACGAAATGCGTAGTCGATCGGTTACTCATTTACCCCCGGGACTTGTGTGGTGACAGGCGAAAACGGCACGCGACGGCAGTGGTGGAACGCCGTCGCCGACTGGCGGAATTGGCGGCTGCCGGTCAAGCTCGCCGCCGTCCTCGCGGTGCCGGTGCTGGTCGCCGTCGGCGCGGGGCTGGTGCAGATCCGCGGCTACGTCAAGGCCGCCGACCAGTACGCGGGCATGCAGCGGCTGGTCACGCTGCGCGCGGGCCTCGACGTGCTGATCACCAGCGTGCAGGCGGAACGCGCGGCTTCCGCCGATCGCGAGGACTTCAAGGGCGTCTCCCTCACCAAGTTCCGGGACGTCGTGCGCACCACGGACACCGCCGCCGCGGGCGTGAAGAACCTGGTGGAACGCGCCCGGCTCGGCGAGGTCGCGGGCGCGCGGTTCCGGGACGTCACCGTCCAGCTCGACGGCCTGCCGCAGCTGCGCGACCGCGTGATCAGCGGCGGCGTGGACCTCGCGGGCGGTATCGGCGGCTACAGCGTCGTCGTGCGCGCCCTGCTGGACTTCGACCAGGCGATGGTCGGCGACTTCGGCGAGTCCACCCTGGCCGGCACCGCCACCTCGCTGCACAACCTCGCGATGGCGGCCGAGCAGATGTCCTGGCAGCACGCCACCGTGCTGGCCGGCATCAGCCGGGGATCGTTGCTGGACAGCGAGAAGACCGCGCTGGAGCAGTCCTGGACCCGCCAGCAGGACAAGCTCGCCGACTTCAACGCCGTCGCCACGCCGGAGCAGCAGGCCGAGTACCGCGCCACCGTCGCGGGCCAGGACGTGGACGCCCGCAACAGCCTGCTGCAGCAGGTCCGCCGGGAACCCGAGTCGATCGCCGACCGGGTCGCCGTGGACGCCTGGAACGACGGCTCCGCCGGGGCCCAGCGCCAGATCGGCATCGTGTTGCGCGGCTTGGAGAAGCAGCTCTCCGACGACGCCGAGCGGTTGCAGGACGAGACCAGCGACCGCGCCGGCTTCGCGGCGGTGATCCTGCTCGCCTCGCTGTTCGCCGCCGCCGGCGTCGGCCTGGTCGTCGGCAACTACCTGCTGCGCTCGCTGCGCGCCCTGCGGGTGGCCGCGCTCGACGTCGCCGAGCACCGGCTGCCCACGCTGGTGGCGCAGCTGAAGGAGGACGCGGCGCCGGACGTGTCGGTCGAGCCGGTGCCCGTGCACACCCGCGAGGAGTTGGGCCAGGTGGCGCGCGCGTTCGACGCGGTGCACCGCCAGGCCGTCGCCTCCGCCGCCGAGCAGGCCGACCTGCGCACCGCGATGCGCAGCGCGTTCGTCAACCTGTCCCGCCGCAGCCAGGGCCTGGTGGAGCGGCAGCTCAAGCTCATGGAGGAGCTGGAGCGGCAGGAGGAGAACCCCGAGCAGCTGGCGAACCTGTTCAAGCTGGACAACCTCGCCACCCGGATGCGCCGCAACAACGAGAACCTGATGGTGCTCTCCGGCATCGACATGGCCCGCCGCTTCACCCGCCCGGTCCCGCTGGGCGACGTGCTGCGCGCCGCCGCGTCGGAGATCGAGCAGTACCAGCGGGTCGTCGTGCAGGCCACGCCGCAGGTCGAGGTCGTCGGCTACGCGGCGGGTGACCTGGTGCGGCTGGTGGCCGAGCTGATGGACAACGCGACCACGTTCTCCCCGCCCCGCACGCAGGTCGTGGTCGGTGGCCGGGCGCGAGCCGGTGGCGGTGTGTTCGTGGACGTGCTCGACGTGGGTGTCGGCATGTCCGAGGAGGACTTGGAAGAGGCCAACCGCAAGATCGCGCGGGCGGCGGCGGACGAGGCGGGCGAACTGCCGGTGTCGCGCCAGCTCGGGTTGTACGTGGTGGGCCGGCTGGCCGGTCGGCACGGCATGCAGGTGATGCTGAGGGAGCAGGGCGAGGGGTTGCGCGCGGTGGTCGCGCTGCCGCCGGAGCTCGTGCGTGCGGCGAGCGCGCCGGAGCCGCGCCGGGTGTCCGCGTCGGAGCAGACGTTCGCGGGCCACATCGCGGTGACGTCGGCCCGCCCGGTGACCCCGGTTCGGACTCCCACCCCACCGAACGGAACCCCGCTTCCGACGCGCACACCCACGCCGCCGAACGGAACTCCGCTTCCCACAAGGACTCCGGGACCGCTCCCTGCCCGCACCCCCACACCGCCCAACGGCACTCCGCTGCCGGCGCGCACCCCCACACCGCCCAACGGCACCCCGCTGCCCTCGCGCACCCCCTCACCGGCAGCACCGCCGCGCAACCCGTCCACCTGGTTCACCGGCAAGCCCGTCCCCTCGGGTCCCGCCGAACCGGCGCGGCAGCGCGCGGACGTCCCGGTGCAGGCCGAGGTGCCCGCGGCCGAGAACTCGACGGCGCTGCCCAAGCGGCGTCCGCGCACGAACCTGGTGGCCGATCGGCCGGACGCACCAGAGCCCGGTGCACCCGTCCGGCGGGATCCGAACGCGACACGCGGATTTCTGGCCAGCTACCAGACCGGTATCCGGCAAGGTGTACAGCGGGACTCCGGTGAGAACCGAACGGGGCGGGAGAGCACATGAGCGGGCAGAGGTCACGGCAGATCGACCAGTTCGGCTGGTTGGTGAGCAACTTCGCCGATCGCGTGCCCGGTGTCGCCCACGCCGTGGTGATCTCCGTGGACGGCCTGCTGCTCACCGCGTCCAACGGCCTGCCCGACGACCGCGCCGAGCAGCTCTCGGCGA
This sequence comes from Saccharothrix variisporea, assembly GCF_003634995.1. GTDB lineage: Bacteria > Actinomycetota > Actinomycetes > Mycobacteriales > Pseudonocardiaceae > Actinosynnema > Actinosynnema variisporeum. Next base: position 7,809,419 of record NZ_RBXR01000001.1, read on the forward strand.
TCGCGGCGGGCGTGGCGAGCCTGACCGAGTCGGCGGCGCGCTGCTTCGACGGCGGCCCGGTGCTGCGCTCGGTGATCGAGATGCAGTACGGGATCATGCTGCTGATGTCCATCCGGGACGGCTCGTGCCTGGCGGTGCTGGCCGCGCCGGACGCCGACGTCGGCCAGGTCGCCTACGAGATGACCGTCGTCGTGGACCAGGTCGGGCAGCTGCTCACCCCCGAGCTGCGCGCCGAGATCCAGGGCGTGAAACGGATGATGGCCCGCCCGTCGGCGTGAGGTGGTCATGAGCCAGGAGCCCGAGTCGTCCGCCGAGCAGACGTTCGCCGACCTGCTCAACGGCTTCAGCCTGGACTCGGGCCGGCGGCGCAAGCCGGAGCCCCGGCCCGAGCCCGAACCGGCGGAGGTGCCCACGCGCCCCCACCCGGTGTTCTCCGACGACCTCGACTTCGACCTGCCGCGCGGCGAGGAGGCCGCGTCGATCGTCCGCGCCTACTCGTGGACCGGCGGGCGCACCACGTCGTCGGTGCACCTGGAGATCGAGACCCTGGTCTCCACGGTGGACTGGGACTACCCGGGCGCGTTGAAGGCCGAGTACCAGGAGGTCATCTCGCTGGTGGCCCGGCCGCGGTCGGTGGCGGAGGTCGCGGCGCTGCTGCGGCTGCCGCTGGGCGTGGCGAAGGTGCTGCTGGGCGACATGGCCGAGCGCGGGCTGATCGACGTGCACCGGACGGTGTCCTCCGACGGCGAACAGCCCGATCTGGGGCTCATGGAGCGCGTGTTGGCGGGCCTCCGCCGCCTCTGACTGCCTACTATGGCTTCAGTGTTCGCCGAAGTGGCGGGGCGGCTGGGGCGGTAGGGGGTTGCTGGTGAGCGTGGGGCGTGAGACTCGGCTGTCGGCGTGGATCGAGCGGTTCGCGGCGCACTTCGAGCGGGAGGGCATCCCGCTGATCGGCGGGCGCATCCTCGGGTACCTGCTGGTGTGCCAGCCGACCGAGCGGACGGCGGCCGAGCTGTCCCAGGAGCTGGAGGCGTCCAGCGGGTCGATCTCCACGAACCTGAAGTTCCTGGTCGGCGAAGGCCTGGTGACCAAGCGCACGCGGCGGGGCAGGCAGGCCGCGCAGTACCGGATCAACGAGAAGCGGTGGGGTGACCTGGTCGCGCGGAAGTTGGACGCACTGACCAGCGTGCGGGAGCTGACCGAGGCCGGGATGCGGCTGATGAGCGGCGACCCGGAGCGGGCGATGCGGCTGCGCGCGGTGGACGACCTCTACACGTGGCTGGCGACGGAGTTGCCGGCGGTCTGGGAGCGCAGGCCCTCGTCGTCCCGCTGAGCCTGGTCGCTTCGGGCTCGTTCGCGGGTGTGCACCCAGAGGTTGGCGGTGGCGATCACGACGGCACCCGCGCCCAGGACGTGGATGGAGACCAGCACCTCGGGCACGCCCGTCCAGTACTGGACCATGCCCAGCGCGCCCTGCGCGATGACGGTGGCGACCAGGGTGTAGTAGGCGCGGCGGGCGGTGCTGCCGAGCGCGAAGCCCATCGCGACCAGCATGCCGAGGAACAGGAACAGCAGGTCGGCGTGCAGTTGGGACAGGGTTTCCACCGGCACGTCCAGGCGCGGGGTGGCGGCGTCCCCGGCGTGCGGCCCGGCGGCGGTGACGAACGTGCCCGCGAGCAGCAGCAGCCCGAGGACGCCGGCCTGCACGACCTGGAGCCGCAGGAGGTTCCTGCCGGCCAGCGGGCGGGCGGGCTCGTCACCCTCGCCGATGGCGGCGTAGAGGAGGACGGCCAGCCAGGTCAGGACCATCGAGATCAGGAAGTGGACGCTGACGGTCCACCACAGCAGGCCGGTCAGCACGGTGATCCCGCCGACCACGGCCTGCACGCCCACGCCGACGAGCTGGACGAGCGCGAGCTTGAGCACCCGCTTGCGGCGCGGCTTGGCGTACCAGGCAGCCAGCACGCAGAGGGCGGCGATGACGCCGACGAGCCCGGTGAGGGTCCGGTTGCCGAACTCGACCCACTGGTGCAGCGGGGCGACCTCGGGGTGTTCGACCGGGGTCAGGCTGCCCGCGACGCACTGCGGCCAGGTCGGGCAGCCGAGCCCGGAGCCGGTGACGCGCACGATGGACCCGGTCACCGCGATCCCGGCTTGCGCCATCACCACGGCGACGGCGAAAGCGCGTTGGAACTTCAGCAGGAAGGCGACGACCCAGTCAGGCACGGTTACCGATGGTAGGTACCACTGGCTGAGAAGTCGCGCCCGGGTCAGGAGAGCTTGGTCGTGCGGGTCGCGACTGCGGCGGCGGTCACACCCCATGCCGCCAGAACCAGCACCTGCTTGAGACCTGGCGCTCCGCCCTCGACGACTGCGGTGTGCAGGCCCTCGGCCAGGGCAGCGGAGGGGAGCAGGTCCACGACGGTCGCCAGCCAGGTCGGCAGGTTGTCCACGCCCAGGGCCACGCCGCCGACGAGGAGCAGCAGGAACCACACGATGTTGGCCAGCGCCAGCACGATCTCCGCCCGGAGCGCCCCACCCAGCAGTACTCCCAGCGCGCCGAAGGCCAGTGCCCCGAGGACCAGCAGGACGATCGTCCACAGCCAGCCGGTGGGGGAGGGCAGGTCCCAGCCCAGGAGGGCGGCGACGACACCCAGGATCACCACCTGGATCGCCACCACGGCGAGTCCGGCCGCGATCCGGCCGCCGACCAGGAGCCACCGGGGTAGCGCGGTCGCGGCCAGGCGTTTGAGGACGCCGTAGCGGCGGTCGAAGCCCAGCGCGATGGCTTGGCCGGTGAAGGCCGAGGAGATGACGGCGAGTGCGAACACGCGCGCGACGGAGGATCCGACGCGGGGCTCGGGCACCGGGATGACCGACATCACGCTCATCGCGATCAGCAGCGTGACCGGGATGAGCACGGTGAGGAGGATCTGTTCGCCGTTGCGCAGGGTGAGGACGGCCTCGGTGCGGGCCTGTGCCCAGAGCATGCGGGGGAGGGAGCCGCGGCCGGGGTCGGGCGTGAAGGTGCCCGGGGTGAAGGTGCCTGGTGCGAACGTCATGAGCGCAGCTCCCGTCCGGTCAGGTCGAGGAACACGTCCTCCAGGCTGCGCTTGGCCACGGTCAGTTCCTCGGCGAGCACGCCTTGCTGAGCGCACCAAGACGTGACGGTGGAGACGACTTGTGGGTCGATCCGGCCCTGCACGAGGTATCCGCCACGGCTGGCTTCGCGGACCTTCATGCCCTCGGGCAGTGCGCCGATGAGGAGGGTGAGGTCCAGGCCGGGGCGGGCGCGGAAGCGCAGTTGCTGGTCTTCCAGGGCCGTGAGCTCCTGGGGCGTGCCGGCCGCCACGACCTGGCCCCGGTCCACGATCACGACGTGGTCGGCGAGCGCTTCGGCCTCGTCCATGAGGTGGGTGGTGAGCAGGACGCTCACGCCGTCCGCCTTGAGGGCCGTGACGAGTTCCCACACCAGGCGGCGGGCCTGCGGGTCCATGCCGGCGGTGGGTTCGTCGAGGAACACCAGCTCGGGGCGGCCCACGAGCGCGCAGGCGAGGGAAAGTCGTTGCTGCTGGCCGCCGGACAGGCGCTTGTAGGGGGTGCGGCCGACGTTGTTGAGGCCGAGCACGTCCAGCAGCCACGCGGGGTCGAGGGGGTTGGCGGCGCAGGCGGCGACCAGGCGCAGCATCTCCTCGGCGCGGACGCCCGGGTAACCGCCGCCACCCTGGGGCATCACGCCGATGCGCGGGCGGAGGGCGGGGGAGCGGGGGTCGAGGCCCAGGACGCGGACCGTACCGCCGTCTGCCTGGCGGAACCCTTCGCACACCTCGACGGTGGTCGTCTTGCCGGCGCCGTTGGGGCCGAGCAGGGCAAGCACGTCACCGCGGGGGAGGGTGAGGTCGAGTCCGTTCACCGCGACGGTGGAGCCGTAGCGCTTGACCAGCCCCGACACTTCCACGGCGGGGGGCTGGGGGTGCGGGCTCACGACGGCAAAGCCTAAGGCGTGCCTCGCCTCACCTCGGTGCAGGGGTGCGCTGTGCGCTCTCTAGCTCGAGCGCGCCGAGGCGCTTTCAAGATCAAAAGCGCCTCGCCGGCGGGCAGGCCGCCAGCGGGGGGTGAAGGGCGTCGGTTCCCCCGCCGTATGGCCTGGCGGAGCCAACCACAGATTTCCCGGGGTGCCGCTAAAACTTTTTGCTCGTTCCTCGCAAAAACTTTCGGCTGCACCCCGGGAAATCTGTGGTAGCCCTTCGGGCAGGCCATACGGCGGGGGAACCGAGGCCCTCCACCTGTGGTTGAGACCACCACACGGAAAAGCGCGCGGTCGGTGGGGTGTGGGGTGCGTGGGCTTGCGGCCGGCGGGTGGGACCGGCGGGTCTTCGTTGGTGGGTGCGGGGGTGGTGCGAGCTGAGAAATTGGTGGTGGGGTGGGGGTGGTTGGGGGGTGTTTGTGCTGGTGGGGGTTGGGGGTGGTGGGTGGGTCCCCCTCGGGTGGTGGGGGTGGCCCCACCCTGGGGGTCCGGGTGGCATCAGGGTTGGCTCGGGGGTGTTCCGGATACTTCCCGATCGCGTTCGCCGCCAGGATTTTTGTTGTGACGGTGATCCGGGGGAAAGAACGGGCGGCGGTGTTGCCGCTGGCTGTCGCGGGGCTTGTTGTCTCGTTGTTCCCCATCGTCTACCTGCACGTGGTGGCGGTGGGGCAGCTCAGTCCGTTGAGCCACACGATCAGTGACTACATCTTCGTCGACAACGGCAGCGGGTTGCTCGCGGTCACCGCCTTGTCGCTGGCGGCGGCGTCGGTGGGGTTGCTGGTGGTGCTCGTTCGGCGGGGGTTGCCGCGGCGGGGGCCGGTGGCGTTGTTGCTGGGGTTGTGGGCGGCCGGGTTGACCGTGGCCGCGGTGTTCCCGACCGATCCGACGGGGGCGCCCACCTCGTTGTCCGGGGCGGTGCACCGGTACGCGGGGGCGGTGATGTTCACCAGTCTTCCGCTGGCCGGGTGGTTGATTTCGCGGCGGTTCATCCCGAGTGCCCCTGTGCGTCGGTTCTCCGTGGCCGCGGGGATCACTTCGGTTGCGTTCATGGTGAGCCATGTGTCCCTCACCTACGACGGCCAGGTGTTGCTCGGGCTGTTCGAACGGGTCCTGTTCGCGTTGCTCTACGCGCTGTTGTTCGCCCTGGCCGCCGCGGTGAGCCGGGAGGTCGTGCGATGACCTGGCTCGCTGTGGTGCTGGCTGCTGTCGGGGCCGCGTTCTTCGCCTTCGCCGCTCGGCTCCAGCACGGTGCCGTCAACAGTGCCGCCTCGGTGAACGTGTGGGGGCTGTTGCGTCGGCCTCGGTGGTTGGCGGGGTTGGCGTTGCTGGTGGCCGGGGCCGGGGTGCACGCGGTGGCGTTGGGGATGGCGCCGTTGACCGTGGTGCAGCCGGTCGGTGTGCTGGCCATCGGGATCACCGCGCTGTTGGACAACCGGCGTCGGGAACTGCCCGCTGTCGCGCTCACCACGTTCGGGGTCGGGGCGTTCGTGTTCCTGGCCGCGGGGAGTGCCACGGCCACGCCTGTCGCGCCGGATGCCGAAATGGCCGCTGGGCTGGTCGTGTTGGGCCTGGTCGCCGTGCCCGGGCTGGTCGGGGTGCTGTCCTCGCGGCCCGGTGTGCGGGCGCTCGGGTTCGGTGCGGCCGGTGGTGTGGCGTACGGGTACGTGTCCGTGCTCATGCGGTCGGTGTCGCAGGACGTCCAGACCGGCTCGTTGTCTTTCTCCACCGGCCTCTCGGCGGCCGGGATCTGCTTTTCCCTGCTGGTCGGCGGGTGGTTCATCCAGCACGCCTACGCCAGCGGACCGCCGCACCTGGCGGTCGCCTGTCTCACCGTCGTCGACCCGCTGGTCGCCGTCGGCATCGGCACCACCCTGCTCGGCGAGGCCACCCGCACCTCGGGCCCCACGGCCGTCGCTGAACTCGCCTGCGCCGCCGTCGCCATCGCCGGCGTCGCCCTGCTCGCCCGCAAGGACTCCAAGACACCCATGAGATCGGAGAACACACCCATGAACGGACGCGCCATGCGGATCGTCGTCGCCGCGGAGACGTTCCCGCCGGACGTCAACGGCGCGGCCCGCTTCGCCCACCGGCTGGCGGTCGGGCTGGCCTCTCGGGACCACGACGTGCACGTGATCTGCGTGGCCCCGGACGGTGCCGCCCGCACCGAGCACGTGGACGGCATCACGGTCCACCGCCTGCGCTCCCAGCGGACGCCCTTCCACAAGACGTTCCGGATCGGCCTGCCCTGGCAGGTGAGCGGCGACGTGCGTGCGCTGCTGGGTGTTCTTCAGCCCGATCTGGTGCACGTCCAGGCGCACTTCGTGGTCGGCCGGTACACGCTGAGGCATGCGAAGGCGATGGGCATCCCGACCGTGGCGACGAACCACTTCATGCCGGAGAACCTGTTCGGGCACGCCCACGTCCCGCAGTGGTTGCAAGGTCTGGCGTCGCGGTGGGCTTGGAAGGACTTGACCAAGGTGTTCGGCGAGGCCGATGTGGTCACGGCTCCGACGCCTCGCGCTGTGCAGTTGCTGCATGAGAGCGGGTTCCCGGAGCGGGCGGTGCCGGTGTCGTGCGGGATCGACATCGACCGGTATCGGTTGCGCAAGCCCGTTCGGACGGGGGATGGGCCGACGGTGTTGTTCGTCGGTCGGCTGGACGAGGAGAAGCGGGTCGACGAGTTGTTGCGGGCGGTGGCGTTGGTGCCGCGGCTGCGGGCCGACATCGTGGGTGACGGGTCGTGCCGGGCCGAGTGGGAGTTGTTGGCTCGGGATCTTGGTATCACGGACCGGGTCCGGTTCCGCGGGTTCGTCGGTGAGGAGGAGTTGCTGGACGCCTACGCCGGGTGTGATGTGTTCTGCATGCCGGGTATCGCCGAGTTGCAGAGCCTGTCCACGATGGAGGCGATGGCGGCGGGCAAGCCGGTGGTGGTGGCGGACGCGATGGCGTTGCCGCACCTGTGCAAGCCGGGGCGCAACGGCTGGTTGTTCACCCCGGGGGACGTGAAGGGGCTGGCCGAGCGGCTGCACGCGGTGACCGCGGATCCGGCTGTCACGGCGCGGATGGGTGTGGCGAGCAGCGACCTGATCTCGGCGCACGCCATCGACCAGACCCTGGAGACCTTCGAGGGCCTGTACCGCAAGGCGATGGGCGTGCCGACGCTGGTCCGGCCGGCGCTGGTGGCCTGACGGGTGCGGGCGTCGTGTTCTCCGCCCGGGGGGAGAACACGACGCCTTACGCGACCATGCCCCGGCGTGCGGAGATCCGGCGGGCCACCCGCAGTCCGCGCGGGCCGAGCACCGGGCGGCCGGAACCGTCCACAGTGGTCAGGAAGCGGAACAGCATGGCGTGGCCTTCCAAGCGCCGCAACAACCCCTCGGCGACGTTCTCGCCGTAGTCCACGACGGACGACTGCTCGACCAGCCGCCGCATGATGTTCCGCCGCTCCTTCAACGGCACCCACCACGTGGTCACCAGCAGCAGCACCAGCCCGAACGACAGCGTGGTGGCCAGCACCGCCTCCCACCCGGTGAACCGGAACGAGAAGACCTGCACCGCCGCGCCGATCAGCAGCAGCACCGACCCGTACACGGCGGCCCACCCGGCGGTCGCGGCGGCGGGCGGTTCGGCGTTCTCGGTGGACCACACGCCGTCGCGCTGCCGCCACCGCTGCAAAGACCGGCCCAGGTGCAGCGACGCCGCGATCCCGAACACGATCGCCACGATCGTCCCGATCACCACCACGGCCGGGGCCACGTCGTAGAGCCGGTAGCGGACGACGGCCCAGATCGCGGCCACGATCGCCGCGGCCAAGAGGACTCGCAGCACCAGCCGGGGTCGTTGGCGCAGGCGCTTGACGGTCGCTTTGGCCACGGCGAGTGGCGTGCCCACGGGTGCGGGAAGCGACCCGATCACCAGCAGGGCCACCACGACGACCACCACACCGCCCACGGCGACCAGGCCGGTGGTGACGCCTTCCTCCGATGACGCCAAAGCTGACCGGGTGCGGTCGATCGACACCGCTGCCAACGGGATGACCGGGGCCAGCAACACCAAGCCGTGCAAGAGGGTTCCGCTCCGCAGGGCCGCGTAACCGAAGGCGGCCAACAGGGTGGCGGTGCCGAACGCCGCCGCCGGACCGACCGCCCACGGCGGCAACAGGTCGAACAACGCCAACACCAGCAGAGCGCCACCCAACGCGAACCCCAGCAACCCCAGGAACTGCGCGAGTTGCCCACCTCGGGTCAGCCCGGTGATCGTCCAGTACGGCAGCAGGGCCGCGCCGCGCAACGCCCGGGTGAGGGGCTTGGCCGGGCCCAGGCCGGACCGCTCGCTGTCGGCCACGGTCACCGCGACCGCCGCCGCCGTGGCCGCGGTCCGGATCACCTGGTCGCTGGACGCCTCCTGCGACAGCGGTTCGCGCCCGATCCCGGCCCGGTCGAACGCGGCCAGCGCCTCCATGCCGATCTCGATCCGGTCGGCGTCGGTGCGGGCCGGCAGCCGCTGCAACAGCGCCGCCTGCTCCTCCAGGAACAGCTCGCCGCGCGAGCGCCGGTCCGCGCCCTCCAGCCGGTCGGCCAGGATCGACGCGCGCAGCGCGGGCAGCTCCTCGCAGATGATCCGCACGTGCAGCGCCCACGCGGTCAGTTCCGCCAGCGCCTCGCACGTGGGCGGCTGGTCGCCCTCGACGTCCTCGTACACGGCGGTCAGCTGCTGCACCGCGCGTTCCACCACGGGTTCCAGCCGGGCCGGCAGCCCGTCGCCGAACAGGGCCGCGACCAGGTCGTTCACCCGCTTTTGAGCCCGTTCGGACGCCGACGCGCCCTCGTGCGGGGTGAGCTTGTCGATGCGCAGCAACCGCTTCGGGTCGCACACGATCTTGCTGAGCATGGTGGCGCCGTCCAGCCGGCCCCAGATCCAGTCGTTGACCCGCCAGGACCGCTTGAGGAACCCGGAGAACCGGCTCAGCGACGCGCCGCCGGCCTTGTCGTCGGGGGTCTGGCTGTGCTCGGCGAACGCGTTGCGGGTCTGGAGGCTGATCTGCACCAGGTCCACGGCCTGGTCCATGCCGCCGCGCGAGTCGTCGGCCAGGCACGTGGCCGCGACCTCCAGCGCCAGCAGCCGCGACAGCCACATGTCACCCGCGACCAGGCCCGCTTCGGTCTCGCCGTCCGTGCGGGGTTCGAGCAGCAGCGCCTTCCACGACGTCAGGCCGGCCATCTTCACGCGGTCGTCGCCGAGGGCGTCCAGGACGTCCCGGGCGTCGCCGAGGATGCCGGCGATCCGGTCCACCTGCGCCCGGACCCGCTCGCCGACCGTGCCGCGCAGCATCCCCTCGGCGAACGCCTCGACCCGCAGCTCCCAGTACTCGCGGTTCAACGCGGTCTGCTCGCGGGTGGTCCACTGGCCGTCCAGCTCGGTGCGCAGCTCCCGCAGCCGCGCCCGGACCTCGTAGAGGTTGGTGCGGGCCTGCGCCAGGCGGCTCTCCGGGCTCTGCGGCACCACCCACACCAGCCGCTTGAGCAGGTCCATCGCCGCCGACGCGAGCCGTTCGGCCATGGTGATGCCCCACGGCCAGCCGTGCTCGGGCAGCGCGGCCGGCTGCGGCTGCCCCGGCACGTAGGGCAGGCCGCCCCACTTGGCCAGGTGGGCGCGCTGCGCCGCCTCGGCCGCCGCCCGGACCCGTTCGAAACTCCACCCGGCGGTGTTGGTCCCGGGCACCTCGAACTGGCGCGTGGTGACGTCCCGGGCCGCGTGCCGGATGCGGATGTCCTCGTAGTGGTCGTGCAGGGTGGCGGCCAGGTCGTAGAGCTTGCCGACCACGGAGCCGCCCGCCGCGAGCCGGTCCAGCAGGGCGCTGCGCCCGCCGCGTCGGGAAGCCGCGAGCCGGTTGTGCTCCTCGATGCGCTCGACGTAGGTGCGCCCGCTCTGGCTGGTCAGCGCGCTGAGCAGCTTCGCCCCGGTGCCGATGGTGCTGGGCAGCAACCCGTCCACGGGCGCGACCGGCGGCTGCTTGGACTCGGGCGCGTGCGGGAAGACCAGCAGCATCACCCGCCGCACCGGTCCCTCGGCGGGCATCCGGTCGATGGCCTCCAACGCCTCCTTGGTCGGCGTGTTGACCAGCACACCGCCGTCCACGACGTACCGGGAGACGTTGTCGGTGCCGTTGGCCCAGGACGCGACCCCGGCCATGTTCGGCCGCTTGTCGCCCGCGGCCTCCTCGGTGACCGGCACGAACGACGGCTCGAACGCGAACGGGAACGACGCCGAGGACCGAGCGGCCAGCGCGAGCTGGTCCACCAGCGTGGGCAGCCGCTCGGCGGTGAAGTCGTCGCGGCCGGACGGGTCGCGGCGGAAGGAGAAGCTGCCCTGGTGGGTCGCCTGGACCAGGGACTGGCCGAGGTCGTCGTGCGTGGTCGTCGGCACGCCCGCGAGCAGGGTCGTGGTGATCCGCAGGTCCACCGGCCGCTCGTCGGCGGGGGTGGGGGAGAAGTCGGTGGTCAGCCGGTTGAGCGCCTCCTGGAGGCGGGGCAGGAAGAACTCGTCGCCCTTGAGCAGCGACACCGGCGAGCCGCGGAAGGGCGTGCGCAGGAGCTGCTCCATGCGTCCCTGCTCGGCCCACAGGTCACGCAGGCGCTCCAGCTTGGCGTTGGCGTTGACCTGCGACAACGCCAGCGCGGCCCCGTTGATGCCGCCGGCGGAGGTGCCGGTGACCACGTCGGCGCGGGCGGTGCTGCCGACCAGGTCCAGCAGGTCGGCGTAGGCGCCTTCGGCCCTGGTCAGGCGGTCCAGTTCGAGGACCACACCGCCCATCCACACGGCCAGGCTGACCCCGCCGTTGAGGACGACGGCGAACCGGATCTGCTCCTGCGGCACGTCGGCCATGCGCGCTCCCCTCCCCGGGCTGCGCTGGGGATCTTCCCAGGTACCGGTTAGTCGCCCGGCCGCCGCAGTCGGTTACGCCCCGAACGGGTCAACCCGCCCGCACACGTGTCCGAAGCGGGGTGACCGACCGGCCACCCCGCTCCGACCGGTCAGCGGTTCACGTAGTCGCGGACCTGGGCGTAGACGGTCGCGTCGGTCAACAGCGCCGAGTGGCTCAGACACGCCGTCTTCGTGTTGCGCGCCCCCGACAGCACCGTGCTGTCCGCCGGGTCGATCACGCCGTCACAAGACGACCACCACGTCCCGTACTCGGACGTGCCGGGCGTCTCGTCACCGGAGTTGAGCGCGGCCAGGAAGCCGGACCCGATCCGCATCTCCGTGCACGAGGTCTGGTAGCAGGTGTTCGCCGACCGGGTCCCGTGGTTGGGGCCGCCCAGCGACACCCACTGCTCGACCTTGGCGTCACCGCCGAGGTTGCGCGTGTAGTAGCGGGAGGACAGCCCGCCCATCGAGTGCGTGACCACGTCGACCTTCGTGGCACCCGTGGCGGCGAGCAGCTTGTCGACCTCCGCGCGCACGACCTCGGCGGTGTCGGCGTTGGACCGCGAGGTGTCGTAGGAGAAGGCGCGGAGGTGGTCGTCGGGCCAGCCGTCCGCGCGGAACCGGCTGATCATGGTGTTCCAGTTGGACGCACTGCCGTTCCACCCGTGGACGAACAGGATCGGGTCGTGGCCGGCGGCGTGGGCAGGGGGCGTGAGCAGGGCAGGCAGGAGCAGCGCGGCGGCAAGGGCACACCGCTTCCGAAAAGACTTCACGAACGGGCCTTCCGACGGACGTTGGCGGATTCGTCGTGAGAGGGACCGGTACCGGGGGTTGCAGGGCGGTGCCGCTATGTTACGGCCCAGTAACCCGGTGAAGTCAACGCCTCAGGCCGCGTCCGGTACCGGATCCCGCTTGATCAGCGGCACGATCTGGCGCCGCGCGACGAACACGCACAACGCGAACGCCAGCACCGCGGCCGTCACCGCCTGCGGCACGATGTAGGCCCGCCCGTCGAAGGCCGACCCGGTCGGCGGCAGGATCACCGCGATGAACGCGCTGGCGCTCATGGCGATCAACCGGAACCGCTTCGCCAACACCGCCGTGGCCAGCGGCAACGCCGCCCACAGCACGTACCAGGGCTGCAACACCGGCCCGAGCACGAGCACCGCGCCCAACCCGGCCCCCAACCCGTTGACGGCCTTGATCCGCCCCCGGAACGCCTTCCACAGCAGGGTCCCGGTGATCACCACCGACACCGCCTGGGACACCAGCCGCATCAACGCGATCATCGAGTCGGTGTGGTTGCCCAGCCCCAGCAGCAGCCCCAGCCCGCCGCCCAGGAAGCCCATCGCGGTCGGCGGCGACATCCAGCTCTTCACCGTGCTGGCCACGTTCAACGTCTGCACCCAGCCGAACCCGAGCCCGGTCCCCAGGCAGGTCGCCACCATGACGACCCCGGAGATCGCGCCCAGCAGCAACGCCGCCTTGACCAGGTCCCCGAACGAGCCACCCCACCGCCGGGCGATCATCACCCCGAGGAACCCCAACGCGAGCGCGGCCGGGATCTTCACCGCCGCCCCGAACGTGATCATGGTCGCGCCCAACGCGATCCACACCAGCTCGTCGCGCGTCATCGGCGCACCCGGCGTGACGGGCATCCTCCGCAACGCCAACTCCAGCCCGACCAGCATCAACCCAATGGCCAGACCTTCGTTGTGCACCCCCACGACCAGGTGGAAGAGCACGAGCGGGTTGGCCGCCCCCAACCACAACGCACTGACCGGCGGCACCCCGAACCGCCGCGCGAGCCGCGGCAGCGCCCACACGATCATCGCCAGACCCAGCAGCACCAGCAGCCGGTGCAGGAACACCCCGGGCAACACGGAGTTCCCCGTCACCATCGAGATGACCCGCCCCACCGCCAGGAACAGCGGCCCGTAGGGGGCGGGCGTCTCACGCCAGATGTTCGGCACGTTCGTGGTCAGCGGGTGGTCGACCCCGAGCGCGGTGGCCGGCCCCATCTCGTAGGGGTCCTGCCCGTTGGCGGCGATCTGCGACTGGGCGAGGTAGCTGTAGACGTCCCGGCTGAACATGGGGAGCACGAACACCAGCGGCGTGATCCACATCATCAACGTGCGGTCGAGCTGACTGCGCGTCATCAACCGAGGCCGCCCCGGCCGCGCGAACCGACCGAGCATCAGCCACGCGGAGACGACGAGGAACACCCCGGTCCAGACGACCCCCATCGCGGCACTGGGCATCCGGACGAACAGCCCCAACACGGGCGTACCCGGCAGGGGCGAGAAGACAGGCGCGGCGCCGGCCCCCAGCGACCCAACGAACATCAACAACGCGCCGACGGTCCCCCACCGGCGAATGATGTCGAGCTGCCGCCGCTCCGGCGCGTTCAGCGGTGCCGCCTCGCCGATCGTCTCCCGATTAGCCATCACCAATCCGCCCGCCGTCACCCCGGCAGCGTAGCGAGCACCCGTCACCCCCACTCACCCATCGCCCCACCCACCCGCCCTCATCCACCCGCCCCGCCGCCTCCGGGCCCCCGCACCACCGCCAGCCGCAAGCCCACCCGACTCGCACCCAACCGACCGCGCCGCTTTTCGCGCGCAGCGCGCCCCGCGCCGAAGGCGCAAAAGCGTGGGCTGGCGAGCCCACAGGAAGGGCCTCGTGCTTTCCCCGTACGGCCTGGGCGCAGCCCAACCGCGCTTGGCCCGTTTCTGCAACCAGCTTTTCCGGTTGCGGAAACGGGCCAAGTGTGGTTGCCTCCGGCAGGCCGTACGGGGAAAGCACGACGCCCTTCCAACCCCCGGTGGCCTCCAGGCCCGCTTTTCATCTTTGGAGCGCGCCAGCGCGTTCAAGCTTTAGAGCGCGCAGCGCCTCTCAGGAGCCGCGAAGCGCGTTCGAGCCCAAGAGAGCGGAGCGCGTCCTGTTGGGACCCGCGAAGCGTGGGCTTGAGAGCGTAGAGCACAGTCCAAAGCGTAAAAGAGCCTCGCCGGCGGGCAGGCCGCCAAAGAGGACGGAAAAGAAAGGGCGGGGGCTTTTCCGTCCTCCCCGTATGGCCTGGCGGAGCCAACCACACTTTTGGCCGGGTGCTGCTAAAATTTTTTGCTCGTCCCTCACAAAAAATTTCGGCTGCACCCGACCAAAAGTGTGGTAGCCCTTCGGGCAGGCCATACGGGGAGGACGGAAAAGCCCAGGTGGGAGGTTTGCTGCGCTAGCCCTTCGAAGAGCACGCGCTGCGCGCGTCGGGCGGCCGGTCAGCGTGGGGCTGGGTTGGGGCCTCGCCGCCGCCGGTGTCTTGCGTCGATCGCCCGTTGGGGCTCGCGACGACCCGTCAGGGGTCGGTCACCCGCCGCCACCGCGCGCGTACGTGAGTCGGGTCACCCCATCGGTGCCGATCTTTGCGAGCGTCCGCGAAATAAGCAACACTGGTGTTGTGAAAAACCTCGGGACCGATCAGACCGCTGTGCCCGCCGGGCACGACGGCCGGACCCGGCACGCCGTCGCGCGCTTGCTGCTGGAGCAGGGGCCCATCACCGCGGCCTCGGTCGCGGAGCAGCTCAGCCTCAGTCCCACGGCGGTGCGCAGGCACATCGACGCGCTGGTCGCGGATGGTGAGGCGGTCAGCAGGGACGCCCCGCGCAAGGGGCAGCGGGGTCGGGGGCGCCCGGCCAAGCTCTTCCTGTTGACCGAGCAGGGGCGGGCCCGGTTCGGGCACGCCTACGACGACCTCGCCGTCGCGGCGCTCCGGTTCCTCGCCGAACAGGGCGGGGAGGAGGCGGTACGAGCCTTCGCGCGGCGGCGGGTGTCCTCGCTCGTCGACCAGCACCGGGCCGCCATCGTGGCCCAGCCCGACGCCGCGGAGCGGGCCAAGGCCCTGGCCGTGGCGTTGACCAGGGAGGGCTACGCTGCCTCGGCGCGGCACGTCGGCACGGGTGAGCAGCTCTGCCAGCACCTGTGCCCGGTCGCGCACGTGGCCGCCGAGTTCCCGCAGCTCTGCGAGACCGAGACGGCGGCGTTCGCCGACCTCCTCGGCACCCACGTGCAACGCCTGGCGACCATCGCCCGGGGCGACGCCGTGTGCACGACCCACATCCCGAACACACCCCGCACGACCGTCGGCGAAGCCGACAACCGAGCTTCAGATGGAGGGGAGCCCGCATGACTGCCGCTGCCGAGCAGCGCACCACCACAGCCCCGCTCAGCCAGGAGGAGACCCTGGCGAGCATCGGCAACTACGAGTTCGGCTGGGCCGACTCGGACGTGGCAGGCGCGAGCGCTCGCCGGGGCCTGAACGAGGACGTCGTTCGGGACATCTCGGCGAAGAAGAACGAGCCCGAGTGGATGCTGGACTTCCGGCTGAAGGCGCTGCGCCTGTTCGACCGCAAGCCCATGCCGACGTGGGGTTCGGACCTCTCCGGCATCGACTTCGACAACATCAAGTACTTCGTGCGCTCGACCGAGAAGCAGGCGGCGAGCTGGGAAGACCTGCCCGACGACATCAAGAACACCTACGACAAGCTGGGCATCCCGGAGGCGGAGAAGCAGCGCCTGGTCGCCGGTGTCGCCGCCCAGTACGAGTCCGAGGTCGTCTACCACAAGATCCGCGAGGACCTCGAGGAGCAGGGCGTCATCTTCCTGGACACCGACACGGGTCTGCGCGAGCACCCCGAGCTGTTCAAGGAGTACTTCGGCTCGGTCATCCCGTCGGGTGACAACAAGTTCTCCGCGCTGAACTCGGCCGTGTGGTCCGGCGGCTCCTTCATCTACGTGCCGAAGGGCGTGCACGTGGAGATCCCGCTGCAGGCCTACTTCCGGATCAACACCGAGAACATGGGCCAGTTCGAGCGGACCCTGATCATCGTCGACGAGGGCGCGTACGTGCACTACGTCGAGGGCTGCACCGCCCCGATCTACTCCTCGGACTCGCTGCACTCCGCGGTCGTGGAGATCATCGTCAAGAAGGGTGGTCGCTGCCGCTACACGACCATCCAGAACTGGTCGAACAACGTCTACAACCTGGTCACCAAGCGCGCGAAGGCCGAAGAGGGCGCGACCATGGAGTGGATCGACGGCAACATCGGCTCCAAGGTCACCATGAAGTACCCGGCCGTGTTCCTGATGGGCGAGCACGCCAAGGGCGAGGTCCTCTCGATCGCGTTCGCGGGCGAGGGCCAGCACCAGGACGCCGGCGCGAAGATGGTCCACATGGCCCCGCACACCTCCTCGACCATCGTGTCGAAGTCGGTGGCGCGCGGCGGTGGCCGCACCTCCTACCGCGGCCTGGTCCAGGTCAACAAGCGGGCGCACCACTCGAAGTCCACGGTCAAGTGCGACGCGCTGCTGGTGGACAACATCAGCCGCTCCGACACCTACCCCTACGTGGACGTCCGCGAGGACGACGTGTCGATGGGCCACGAGGCGACCGTCTCGAAGGTGTCCGAGGACCAGCTGTTCTACCTGATGTCGCGCGGCCTGAACGAGGACGAGGCCATGGCGATGATCGTGCGCGGGTTCGTCGAGCCCATCGCGCGCGAGCTGCCCATGGAGTACGCCCTCGAGCTGAACCGCCTGATCGAGCTGCAGATGGAAGGGGCCGTCGGCTGACATGGCCGTCACCACTCAAGACCAGCAACACGGCCTGACGGCCCACTCCCACGGTGCGGGTGCCCCGGTGTCCTCGCGCGCGGACCACTTCACGTCCTTCGACGTGAACGCGTTCGAGGTCCCCGGCGGTCGGGAGGAGATCTGGCGCTTCACGCCCATGAAGCGCCTGGCGAACCTGCACAACGGCGCCGAAGCCACCGCCAAGGCCACCGTCGAGGTCAACGCCCCCGAGGGCGTTCGCGTCGAGACCGCGGCCAAGGGCGACGAGCGCCTGGGCACCGCCGGCACCCCCGGTGACCGGATCGCCGCCCAGGCGTGGACCTCCTTCACCGAGGCCACTGTGGTCACGCTGCCCAAGGACACGAAGGTCGGCCCGACCACCATCACGGTGACCGGCCCCGGCAAGGGCGAGGTCGCCTACGGCCACCTGCACGTCAAGGCGGAGCGCTTCGCCGAGGCCGTCGTGGTCGTCGACCACCGCGGCTCCGGCGCGTACGCCGACAACGTGGAGTTCGTGGTCGAGGACGGCGCCCACCTGACCGTGGTCGCCATCCAGGACTGGGCGGACGACGCCGTGCACGTGTCGTCCCACCACGCCAAGCTCGGCCGGGACGCCACGCTCAAGCACACCGTCATCACCCTGGGCGGCGACCTGGTGCGGCTGACCCCCGTGGTCACCTACACCGGCCGCGGCGGCGACGCCGAGCTGCTCGGCCTGTACTTCGCCGACGCGGGCCAGCACCTGGAGCACCGCACCTTCGTCGACCATGCGGTGTCCAACTGCCGCAGCAACGTGGTCTACAAGGGCGCGCTGCAGGGCGACGACGCCCACACGGTGTGGATCGGCGACGTGCTGATCCGCGCGGCGGCCGAGGGCACCGAGACCTTCGAGCTCAACCGCAACCTGGTGCTCACCGACGGCGCGCGCGCCGACTCGGTGCCGAACCTGGAGATCGAGACCGGCGAGATCGAGGGCGCGGGCCACGCCTCCGCCACCGGCCGGTTCGACGACGAGCAGCTGTTCTACCTCCAGGCGCGGGGCATCCCCGAGGAGCAGGCCCGCCGCCTGGTCGTGCGCGGCTTCTTCCACGAGATCCTGCTCAAGATCGACGTCCCCGAGGTGCGCGAGCGCCTGGAGGCCGCGATCGAGGCGGAACTCGAAGCGGTGGGGGCGTGATCCGGGTGTGCTCGCTGTCCGACCTCGACGACCGCAAGCCGGTCGGCTTCGAGGTCGGCGCCGAGTACACCCCGGTCGTCCTGGTCCGCGACGGCGACACCGTCCACGCGCTGCACGACCTGTGCTCGCACGCGGCGATCGCGCTGTCCGAGGGCGAGGTGACCCGCAAGGGCGTCGAGTGCTTCCTGCACGGGTCGTGCTTCGACCTGCGCACCGGCAAGCCGTCCTCCCCGCCCGCCACCGACCCGGTCGACGTCTTCGCCGTCGACATCCGTGACGGCGACGTCTACGTCGACGTCACCGTCACCCTGAACTGACTGCCACACCAGGAGAACCGAACACCAATGGCCACTCTGGAGATCAAGGACCTGCACGTCTCGGTCAACACCGACGAGACGGCCAAGGAGATCCTCAAGGGCGTCGACCTGACCATCAAGTCCGGCGAGACGCACGCGATCATGGGTCCGAACGGCTCGGGCAAGTCCACCCTGTCCTACGCCATCGCCGGTCACCCCAAGTACGAGGTGACCTCGGGCAGCGTGCTGCTCGACGGCGAGGACGTGCTGGAGATGAGCGTGGACGAGCGCGCCCGCGCGGGTCTGTTCCTCGCCATGCAGTACCCGGTCGAGGTGCCCGGCGTGTCGATGTCGAACTTCCTGCGCACCGCCGCCACCGCCGTGCGCGGCGAGGCCCCGAACCTCCGGCACTGGGTGAAGGAGGTCAAGGGCGCGATGGCCGACCTGGACATCGACCCGGCCTTCGCCGAGCGCTCGGTCAACGAGGGCTTCTCCGGCGGTGAGAAGAAGCGCCACGAGATCCTCCAGCTGGGCCTGCTCAAGCCGAAGATCGCGATCCTGGACGAGACCGACTCCGGCCTGGACGTCGACGCGCTGCGCGTGGTCTCCGAGGGCGTCAACCGGTACAAGGAGTCCAGCGACTCCGGGATCATGCTGATCACGCACTACACCCGCATCCTCAAGTACATCCAGCCCGACTTCGTGCACGTGTTCGCGAACGGCCGGATCGTCGAGTCCGGTGGCCGCGAGTTGGCCGACCAGCTGGAGGAGCAGGGTTACGTGAAGTACACCGGGAAGCAGGAAGCCGCCAGCATCGGCTGACGTTGCACCCCCTGTGACCCCGAAGAACCGAGAGGAGGCGTCGGAGCTGTGACCACCACCGCTGCTCCGCTTGACGTCGCTACCGTGCGCGCGGACTTCCCGATCCTGGGCCGCACCGTGCGGGAAGGCAAGCGGCTGGTCTACCTGGACTCCGGCGCCACCTCGCAACGGCCGAGGCAGGTCCTCGACGCCGAGCGCGCCTTCCTGGAGATCGCCAACGCCGCCGTGCACCGCGGCGCGCACCAGTTGGCCGAGGAGGCCACCGACGCCTACGAGGGCGCGCGGGCGAAGATCGCCGCGTTCGTGGGTGTCGACTTCGGCGAGGTCGTGTTCACCAAGAACGCCACCGAGGGCGTGAACCTCGTGGCGTACGCGATGGGCAACGCGGCCACCAGCGGTCCCGAGGCCGAGCGGTTCAAGCTCGGTCCCGGCGACGAGATCGTGGTGACCGAGATGGAGCACCACGCGAACCTCGTGCCGTGGCAGCAGTTGGCCGAGCGCACCGGGGCCACGCTGCGCTGGTTCGGCGTCACCGACGAGGGTCGACTGGACCTGTCCAACGTGGACGACCTGATCACCCCGCGCACGAAGGTGGTGGCGTTCACCCACCAGTCCAACGTGCTCGGCACGGTCAACCCGGTGAAGTTCCTGGTGGACAAGGCGACCGCGGTCGGCGCTCTGACGGTCTTGGACGCGTGCCAGTCCGTGCCGCACAGCAAGGTGGACTTCCACGCCCTGGGCGTCGACTTCGCGGTGTTCTCCGGCCACAAGATGCTCGGCCCGTCCGGTGTCGGCGTCCTGTACGGCAAGCGCGCCCTGCTCGAAGCGCTGCCGCCGTTCCTCACCGGCGGCTCCATGATCGAGATGGTGCAGATGGCGCGCTCGACGTTCGCGCCGCCGCCGCAGCGGTTCGAGGCCGGTTCGCCGATGACGTCCCAGGCCGTGGCCCTGGGCGCGGCGGTGGACTACCTGTCCGCGATCGGCATGGACCGCATCGCCGCCCACGAGCACATGCTCACCGAGGCGGCGTTGAACGGCCTCAAGGACATCCCCGGCGTCCGCATCGTCGGTCCGCTCGACACCGAGGACCGCGGCGGCGCGGTGTCCTTCGTGGTCGAGGGCATCCACGCGCACGACGCCGGCCAGGTGCTGGACAGCCTCGGCATCGAGGTCCGCGTCGGCCACCACTGCGCGTGGCCGCTGCACCGGCGCATGGACGCCGCCGCCACCGTGCGCGCGAGCTTCTACCTGTACAACACGCTCGACGAGGTGCAGGCGCTCGTCGACGGCGTGCGCGAGACCCAGAAGTTCTTCGGGGTGGCGTGATGCAGCTGCAGCAGATGTACCAGGAGATCATCCTGGACCACTACAAGAACCCCCACGGCCGGGGCCTGCGCGAGCCGTTCGACGCGGAGTCCCACCAGATCAACCCGACGTGCGGCGACGAGGTCACGCTGCGCGTCAAGCTCGACGGCGAGACCGTCGCGGACGTCTCCTACGACGGCCAGGGCTGCTCGATCAGCCAGGCGTCCACGTCGGTGCTCACCGACCTGGTGGTCGGCAAGCCGATCGGCGAGGCGTTCAAGAAGATGGACGCCTTCGTGGAGCTCATGCAGGGCCGGGGCCAGGTCGAGCCGGACGAGGACGTCCTGGAGGACGGCATCGCGTTCGCCGGCGTGGCGAAGTACCCGGCGCGCGTGAAGTGCGCCCTGCTGGGCTGGATGGCTTTCAAGGACGCGGTGTCCCGCAGCGAAGGAGCAAAGGCATGACCACCCCCGAACAGGACGTGGTCCGCGGCGTCGAGGGCATGCCCGAACCGCCCGCGCCGAAGGCGGACAAGGCCAACCTGGACGACGTCGAGGAGGCCATGCGCGACGTCGTGGACCCCGAGCTCGGCATCAACGTGGTCGACCTGGGCCTGGTCTACGACATCCGCGTGGACGACGACAACGTGGCCCTGATCGACATGACGCTGACCTCGGCGGCCTGCCCCCTCACCGACGTGATCGAGGACCAGACCCGCGGCGCCCTGTGCGGCGGGCCGGGCGGCGGCATCGTCAGCGACTTCCGCATCAACTGGGTGTGGATGCCGCCGTGGGGCCCCGAGAAGATCACCGACGACGGTCGCGAGCAGCTGCGCGCCCTCGGCTTCACCGTCTGACGTTTGAGACCCGGAACGGCCACCGACTCACCCGAGCCGGTGGCCGTTCCCGTTTCCCCGTCACCGGGCGTAGACGCGCTCCACGAACTCCGCGATCTGGTCCTCGGTCAGGTGCCGGGCGATGTCCGCCTCCGACACCATGCCGACCAGCCGGTGCTCCTCGATCACCGGCATGCGCCGGATCTGGTGCTCTTCCATCTGCCGCAGCACGTGCGAGATGTCGTCGTCCGCGTCCACCCAGTGCAGGTGCCCGGACAACTCACCGGCCTTCATCTCCTCGCAGGACCGCCCCTCGGCCACGCACCGCACCACGATGTCGCGGTCGGTGATGATGCCGTGCAGCCGGTCGTCCCGCCCGCAGATCGGCAGGGACCCGACGTTGAGGTCGCGCATCATCCGCGCGGCGTCGAGCAGGCTCTGGTCCTCCTTGATGCACTGGACACCGGCGTTCATGATCTCCCGTGCGGTGGTCATACCGAACCTCCTTGTTCCTCGACCACCACCCAGCATCTCTCGCCGCGGCCCACCCGGCATCTCGACAGCCGTGCTCAGGTCTGCGCCACCAGCAGGTCCACCACGTCGGAGAGCGAACCGCGCCGCGCGAACGCCCGCCGCTGCCGAGCCGCCCCACCACCGTCGGTCAGCAGCCGCTCCACCCCGTCGACCACCAGGTCTTCGTCCCCGCTGGCCCGCAACGCCGGCCGCACCCACTCCACCAGCGCCCGCACCCGTTCCGCCGCCCGCACCAACCGCCCGGTGTGCGGCTCGACCGCCGCACCGCCCACCCCGTCCCGGGCCGCCCGCCACAACGCCGTCCGCAACCCCAGGTCCGACACCACCGGCACCGGCCGCCCGGACAACGCGGTCGCCGCGACCGCCCGCACCAGCGCCGCGATCAGCACCGCCTCCTCCACGGTCCCGGCCACGTCGCACACCCGCAGCTCCACGGTCGGGTGGTTCGCCGACAGCCGCACGTCCCAATAGACCATCCCCGGGTCCAGGGCCGCGCCCGACATCCGCAGCGTCTCCATCCGCCGGCGGTAGTCCTCCGCCGAGGCGAACCACGGCGGCGCCCCGGCGGACGGCCACGGGCTCCACGACACGTACCGCCAGCTCGCGTACCCGCTGTCCCGCCCCTCGGAGAACGGCGAGTTCGCGCTGACCGCCAGCAGCACCGGCAACCACGGCCGCAGCGCGTTGGAGATGAGCACGCCGGTGTCCTCGTCCGGGATGCCGATGTGCACGTGGCACCCGCAGATGGTCAACCCGTCGATCAACGACCCGTACTGCCGCGCGATGTCCCGGTACCGGGGCCGGTCGGTCAACGGCGGTGGCCGCACCCCGCCCAGCACCGGCGTCCCGGTCGCCACGATCCGCGCCCCGTGCTCCCGCGCCAACCCGCCCAGCGCCCGCCGCGCCAGCACCAGCTGCTCGCGCACCTCGTCCATCGTCCGGCACACGGCCGTAGCGCTCTCCACCTGGAACGTGGTCATCTCGGCTTGGAGGTCCAACTCCCCGTCGGCGTCCCCGAGCACCGCGCCGGCGATCGGCACCAGATCCCCGGACACCGCGTCGACCAGCAGGAACTCCTCCTCGACCCCGATCGACAGCGCCCCGGAAACCCCGGCCCCCGGACGCGGTGGTGCGACGGCCTCGACTTCGCTCACCGGAGCCTCCCTGCGGTGCGTAGTCACCCTGATGCTATGAGTGATCAGCGGACCCGCACAGGCAGCGTTGCGGTGAACTTCGAAATACCCACGACCAGCCCGCCACCAGAGGCACTAGCCGGCGGCGAGGTGCGGCCCACCGCGCAGCACGTCCACGTGGTCGCTGCCCGGCCGGCCGAGCACCCAACTGTTGCCCCGCAACGACTTCGCGTGCTCCTTCAACGGCGCCAGCAGCCGCGACACCTCGCGGTAGGACCCGACCGTCCCGGCCGCGCACACCAGCGTCGCCAGCGACAGCGTCACCGCGTGCCCCTCGGCCTCGAACGGGTGGTCCAGCACGCCGGCCGCGTACGGCACGACCTCGTTCAGCCCGGCCACCACCAGGAAGTCGTCCCCGCCGACGTGCCCCACCTGCACACCGGGGTAGGCCGCCGCGCCCTCGGACAGCGTCCGGCCCAACGCCCGGATCAGGTCGTCGCCGGCCGCGAACCCCACGCTGTCGTTCACCCGCTTGAACGAGTCCACGTCCAGCCAGCCCACGGCGAAGATGTCACCGGCCAGGATGCGCCGGTCCACCTCGCGCGCGATCGACTCGCTGCCGGGCAGTCGCGTGAGCGGGTTGAGCGCCGCCGCCTGCTCCACCTTCATCTCGGCGATGCCGCGCACCACGTCGGCCACGCGCACCACACCGAGGCACTTGTCCTCGTCGTCCACGACCACCAGGTCGTCGTTGGTGCGCTCCCGGCCGGTGTTGGCGACGATGTCCAGCATCTCCAGCGCCGAGGACTCCGCACCGATCACCCGCGGCTTGTCCGCCAGCCGCGCCGCCTCGCGCTTGGCGTGCAGGGCGTGCCCGAACGGCCCGGTGACCGCGAGCAGGAACCGGTTGCGGTCCACCGTCCAGCACGGCCGGCCCTCGTCGTCCACCAGCACCACGCCGCTGACCGTCGGCTGGGTGGCCAGCACGTCCCGCACCTCCTCCGACGTCGCCGACTCGGGCAGCGTCGTGGCCGGGTGCAGGAAGTCGGTCACCTTCGGGCCGGACTTGCGCCGCAGCGGCTGGGTCATCGTCTTGGCCACGGCCTCGGGGTCGTTGAGCTCGCTGAGCACCGCCGAGATGGTCGCGTTGACCTTGGGCCGGCGCTGCGCCTCGGCCAGCAGGTTGCCCTGCGCCAGCCGCACGCCCAGCTTGCGCAGCGCGGCCAGCTGCTCCTCGGTCTCCACACCCTCGGCGACCACCAGCGACTCCGTCGCCTCGCACAGGTGCTGCAAGCCCTGGACCAGCGCGAAGCGCGCCGGGTCGGCGATGGCCTGCACGACCTCCCGGTCCAGCTTCACCACGTCGGGGCGCACCTCGGCCAGCAGAGACAGCGGCGAGTCGCCCTCGCCCACGCCGTCGAGCCCGATCCGGAACCCGTCCGCGCGCAGCCGCTCCAAGCCCTTGACCAGGCGGGGGCGTGGCGCACGGGTGTAGGGCGTGCCGACCTCGACCACCAGGTTCGACGGCGCGCGCCCGGTGTCCCGCAGCGCCGCGTACAGCGGGGCCAGGTGCTCGGGCTTGTCCGCGATCGTCATCGCGAGCAGGTTGACGTGCAGCGGCAGGGTGAAGTCGTGGTCGGCGGCGTGACGCACCGCTCGACAGGCCAACGCCACGTCGGTGTTGGCCAGGTACCCCGCACGGAACGCCATGCGGAGCAGATCCTGCACGCTGCCGTCGTGCGGGCGAGCCAGTGCCTCGACCGCGACGACCCCTCCGGTGTTGAGGTTGAACAGCGGCTGGAAGGCGAACCGAACGTCATCCAGCAATGCGGGCACGGCACGATCGTGCCTGGTCGATCTTGTCTTGCCCAGACCGTTAACCAGGAGTTCGCTCAGCTTTGGCCGGTTGCAAAGCAAATGCCAGGCGGGCGCGCAACCGCCAGGGCGCGGCGCGGAACAAACCGGACATCGCGTGGACGGTCCCGCGCAGGTCGGAGCGGTCGCCGAGGTAGTTTCGTTGCTGATTCTCCGGCATTTGGAAAAAGTGGTCGAAGAATTCCGGAACCTCGTCGGGCCGCATGCGCAGCAACGCTTCGAGACCGAACCTGCGCAATGCGTGAACAGTTCGCGTTCCGGGCGACCAGACCACCCGGTCCACCGGATCGCCGTCCGCCACCGCCCGCGCGACCGCCGGCGCGAGCCGCAACGCCGCCGCCACGCTGTACCCGGTGGCCGGGTGCAGCAACCCGCCCGCCGCACCGAACGCGTTCTCCCGGCGCGGGGCGTCCAACACGATCCGCACCCGCTCTTCCTCGCGCGGGACGGACACCCCGCGCTTGTCCAGCCGCGCGTGCAACCGCCGGCGCAGTTCGCCCAGCGGCAACCCGGGCCGCCGCGCCAACGACGTCTCCTCGACCAACACCTCGCTGGCGGACACCGGCACCACGTAGAGGAAGGACGGGTCGGGCATCCCGGCGTCCGGCGGCTTGCGCCAATCCATCACCACCGCCTCGTCCCCGTCCAGCCACCCGTCCCGCGGCACCACCACACCCACGGCGTGCTGCGCCGCCCGCCCGCCGCCACTTGTGCTGCTGCCTGCGCGAGTACCGGTGCCCGTGCCCGACGCATCGACCACCCGCCGCGCCCTCAGCACCCGGCCGTCCGCCAGCCGCACCGCCGTGGAGGTCTTCGCGACGACCGTGCCCCTGACGACCCGCACGTCCGGGGGCAGCGCCCGCAGGCCCTCGTTGTCCAACACCGCATATCCGCGCCCGAGCCGGTGTTCGCGCACCGCCCACACCCGCGTCCGCGACGTCTCCACCGCGACTGGTGCACCCTCGGGCAACTCGTCCGACCAGGCTGCGTAGGTCGCGCGCCAAGGGCGGTCCGGGCGCGGGTCTACCACAGTCGTCTCCAACCCGATCGCCGCACACGCCCGCGCCAACGCCCGCCCGGCCGGACCGCCCCCCACCACCAGCACGTCCATCTAGCGCGATTCCCGCGAGTCCGGGGGACGGGTGTTGCCCGACAGCAGCGGCTCGTACTGCGCCACCACGTCCGCCAGCTGCGCACACGTCCGCTCGATCGCCCGCCGCGCCGCGTTCCGCTCGGAGATCACCGCGCTGAGCACGAGCGTCGTCAACGCCACCGTCCCGTTGAACGCCTGCAACGTCACCATCTTGCCCAGCAGGTCGAGGTCACCCCCGAACACACCCGTGCCCTCCGCCGCACCCCGCGCCGCGATCACCGCCGTGAGGAACGAGCACGGCGCCGCGCCCACGTGCTGGAAGCGGAGTGCGGCCCAGATGAGGAACGGGAAGACGATGAACGTCATGCGCAGCGGCACCGTCGTGATGAGCACCGTCACCCCGGCCGTCGCGAGCAGCAGCGCGGCCCACTCCAGCCACCGGTACAACGTCGTCGGCCACTCCGCTCGGTTGCGCAGCGCCAGCACGATCGGCACGACCACCAGCACACCCATCGCGTCACCGGTCCACCACACCGACCACGTCGACCAGAAGTGCGTCCCGTCGACCACACCGTTGAGCGCCAGCGCGCCCGTGCCGACTGTCGCGCTCACCGCCATCCCCCCGAACGCGCCCAGGAACACCAGGGCCAGGGCGTCCCGGATGCGGTCCACCTCCAGCCGGAACCCCGTGTGCTTGAGCAGGAGGAAGGCGACCACCGGCCCGAGCGTGTTGCCCGCGCTGATCACGAACGCCGGACCGCTGTCGCCCAGCGTCGCGTTGACGACGAACGCGGCGATCGCGATGCCCGGCCACATCCGCACGCCACCCAGCAGCAGCGACAGCAGCGCGATCCCCGTCGGCGGCCACAGCGGGGTCACCTGGTCGTTGACCAACGCCTGCAGCAGACCGAGTCGTGCGCCCACGTAGTAGCAGGAGGCCACCACCAGGAGGTGGAGCCCGTACCTGCCCCACGGGCGGAGTCGAGGGGAGAGGAGCACGCGGACAGCATCCTCCGCCCTCGGCCACCGCACCACGTCTAGCTGCGGTTTCGCGGTAACCGACCCCCCGATTTTGTTCCCGCACCACACTCGTGTAAGTTTCTCTCTGCCAGCGCGGAACGGGCCGGGACAGACCGGAACGCCAGCGCGGGACACAAGCCCCGGAGAAAGTCACTCGAATCGAGTGGGTTACGATGGTGAGCGCGTGTTCTTTGAGAACTCAACAGCGTGCCGAATAGCCAGTAAATTTATGAACCTCGTCAAGAGGTTTCCTTTGAGATTGACTGGACAACTGGCAATATCGCGGACCATATTCCGGTCCGTGTGTCAGTGTTGTTCGAGCGATCAAACACAATCCTTATCGGAGAGTTTGATCCTGGCTCAGGACGAACGCTGGCGGCGTGCTTAACACATGCAAGTCGAGCGGTAAGGCCCTTCGGGGTACACGAGCGGCGAACGGGTGAGTAACACGTGGGTAACCTGCCCTGTACTCTGGGATAAGCCTGGGAAACTAGGTCTAATACCGGATACGACCACTTCGGGCATCCGTTGTGGTGGAAAGTTCCGGCGGTATGGGATGGACCCGCGGCCTATCAGCTTGTTGGTGGGGTGATGGCCTACCAAGGCGACGACGGGTAGCCGGCCTGAGAGGGTGACCGGCCACACTGGGACTGAGACACGGCCCAGACTCCTACGGGAGGCAGCAGTGGGGAATATTGCACAATGGGCGAAAGCCTGATGCAGCGACGCCGCGTGAGGGATGACGGCCTTCGGGTTGTAAACCTCTTTCAGCAGGGACGAAGCGCGAGTGACGGTACCTGCAGAAGAAGCACCGGCTAACTACGTGCCAGCAGCCGCGGTAATACGTAGGGTGCGAGCGTTGTCCGGAATTATTGGGCGTAAAGAGCTCGTAGGCGGTTTGTTGCGTCGGCCGTGAAAACTTCACGCTTAACGTGGAGCCTGCGGTCGATACGGGCAGACTTGAGTTCGGCAGGGGAGACTGGAATTCCTGGTGTAGCGGTGAAATGCGCAGATATCAGGAGGAACACCGGTGGCGAAGGCGGGTCTCTGGGCCGATACTGACGCTGAGGAGCGAAAGCGTGGGGAGCGAACAGGATTAGATACCCTGGTAGTCCACGCCGTAAACGGTGGGTGCTAGGTGTGGGGGGCTTCCACGTCCTCCGTGCCGCAGCTAACGCATTAAGCACCCCGCCTGGGGAGTACGGCCGCAAGGCTAAAACTCAAAGGAATTGACGGGGGCCCGCACAAGCGGCGGAGCATGTGGATTAATTCGATGCAACGCGAAGAACCTTACCTGGGCTTGACATGCACCGGAAACCTGCAGAGATGTAGGCCTCTTCGGACTGGTGTACAGGTGGTGCATGGCTGTCGTCAGCTCGTGTCGTGAGATGTTGGGTTAAGTCCCGCAACGAGCGCAACCCTCGTTCCATGTTGCCAGCGCGTTATGGCGGGGACTCATGGGAGACTGCCGGGGTCAACTCGGAGGAAGGTGGGGATGACGTCAAGTCATCATGCCCCTTATGTCCAGGGCTTCACACATGCTACAATGGCCGGTACAGAGGGCTGCTAAGCCGTGAGGTGGAGCGAATCCCAAAAAGCCGGTCTCAGTTCGGATCGGGGTCTGCAACTCGACCCCGTGAAGTCGGAGTCGCTAGTAATCGCAGATCAGCAACGCTGCGGTGAATACGTTCCCGGGCCTTGTACACACCGCCCGTCACGTCACGAAAGTCGGTAACACCCGAAGCCCGTGGCCCAACCCGTATGGGGGGGAGCGGTCGAAGGTGGGACTGGCGATTGGGACGAAGTCGTAACAAGGTAGCCGTACCGGAAGGTGCGGCTGGATCACCTCCTTTCTAAGGAGCATCTGCAAGTGCACTTCGGTGTGCTTGGAGGCCACGCCGACGGCGAACGATCGTCGGGTGGAGCTCATATTAGTGGATGCTGGCTAATGCAGAACCTGGGATTGTCTGCGGAGTTAGTACTGCTCGCTTGCGAGCGTGGAAGGGTCCGTCGAGGGTTCAAGGCTTCTGTTCGGTACGCTGTTGGGTCCTGAGAGAACACGTGAGTGTCTCTTTCAGCGAGAAGACACAGGGCTCTGCCCGTCTTCGAACCGCCCGGTTGTCGGGTAGGCGAGACAGTAGTGGTGGGGTTGTCTGGTTGTTCTTTGAGAACTGCACAGTGGATGCGAGCATCTTTGTGGCAAGTTATTAAGGGCATACGGTGGATGCCTTGGCACCAGGAGCCGATGAAGGACGTAGGAGACTGCGAAAAGCCTTGGGGAGCTGTCAACCGAGCTGAGATCCAAGGGTGTCCGAATGGGGAAACCCGGCCCCAGTCATGTGGGGTCACCCATACCTGAACACATAGGGTATGTGGAGGGAACGCGGGGAAGTGAAACATCTCAGTACCCGCAGGAAGAGAAAACAACCGTGATTCCGTGAGTAGTGGCGAGCGAAAGCGGAAGAGGCTAAACCGTACTCGTGTGATACCCGGCAGGGGTTGCGTGTACGGGGTCGTGGGACCTGTCTGATCGTTCTGCCGGACGGTCGAGGAGTAAGAAAACACTGTGGTTAGCGGAACGTGTCTGGAAAGCGCGGCCGTAGAGGGTGAGAGTCCCGTACGCGAAAACCCGGTGTCTCCTGACGGTTATCCCAAGTAGCAGCGAGCTCGTGGAATTTGCTGTGAATCTGGCGGGACCACCCGCTAAGCCTGAATACTCCCTGGTGACCGATAGCGGACTAGTACCGTGAGGGAAAGGTGAAAAGTACCCCGGGAGGGGAGTGAAATAGTACCTGAAACCGTGTGCCTACAATCCGTCGGAGCCTTTAGGGGTGACGGCGTGCCTTTTGAAGAATGAGCCTGCGAGTTAGTGCTGCGTGGCGAGGTTAACCCGTGTGGGGTAGCCGTAGCGAAAGCGAGTCCGAATAGGGCGTTTGAGTCGCGTGGTCTAGACCCGAAGCGGGGTGATCTAGCCATGGCCAGGGTGAAGCGTGGGTAAGACTGCGTGGAGGCCCGAACCCACCAGGGTTGAAAACCTGGGGGATGAGCTGTGGTTAGGGGTGAAAGGCCAATCAAACTCCGTGATAGCTGGTTCTCCCCGAAATGCATTTAGGTGCAGCGTCGTGTGTTTCGTGCCGGAGGTAGAGCACTGGATGGTCTAGGGGGCCCACAAGCTTACCGAAATCAACCAAACTCCGAATGCCGGTACGTGAGAGCGCGGCAGTGAGACTGCGGGGGATAAGCTTCGTAGTCGAGAGGGAAACAGCCCAGAACGCCGGCTAAGGCCCCTAAGTGTGTGCTAAGTGGGAAAGGATGTGGGGTCGCCCAGACAACCAGGAGGTTGGCTTAGAAGCAGCCACCCTTTAAAGAGTGCGTAATAGCTCACTGGTCAAGTGGTCCTGCGCCGACAATGTAGCGGGGCTTAAGCACACCGCCGAAGCCGTGTCATTCCAGTTTTGCTGGGATGGGTAGGGGAGCGTCGTTCAGCCGTCGAAGCGCCGGAGGAATCCAGGTGTGGAGGCTGGACGAGTGAGAATGCAGGCATGAGTAGCGAAAGCAGAGTGAGAAACTCTGCCGCCGGATGACCAAGGGTTCCTGGGCCAGGCTAATCCGCCCAGGGTAAGTCGGGACCTAAGGCGAGGCCGACAGGCGTAGTCGATGGACAACGGGTTGATATTCCCGTACCCGTGTGAACGCGCCCATGGCGAACCTTGTGATACTAACCGCCCGAAGCGCGGTCGGAGTCTTCGGACAACGACCGTTGTGGAGCGCGGGACCTGAACTTGTAGTAGTCAAGCGATGGGGTGACGCAGGAGGGTAGCTCCGCCAGTGAGTGGTAGTACTGGTGTAAGCGTGTAGGGAGAGCTGTAGGCAAATCCGCAGCTCATGTATCCTGAGACGTGATGCATAGCCGATTGAGGCGAAGTAGGGTGATCCCATGCTGCCGAGAAAAGCCTCTAGTGAGTGTTCATGCGGCCCGTACCCCAAACCGACACAGGTGGTCAGGTAGAGAATACCGAGGCGATCGGGCGAACTGTGGTTAAGGAACTCGGCAAAATGCCCCCGTAACTTCGGGAGAAGGGGGGCCGAGGGATTTGAAGCCCCTTGCGGGCTAGGATTTTTCGGCCGCAGAGACCAGCGAGAAGCGACTGTTTACTAAAAACACAGGTCCGTGCGAAGTCGCAAGACGATGTATACGGACTGACGCCTGCCCGGTGCTGGAACGTTAAGGGGACCGGTTAGCTCTTCGGGGCGAAGCTGAGAACTTAAGCGCCAGTAAACGGCGGTGGTAACTATAACCATCCTAAGGTAGCGAAATTCCTTGTCGGGTAAGTTCCGACCTGCACGAATGGCGTAACGACTTCTCGACTGTCTCAACCACAGGCCCGGCGAAATTGCACTACGAGTAAAGATGCTCGTTACGCGCGGCAGGACGGAAAGACCCCGGGACCTTTACTATAGCTTGGTATTGGTGTTCGGTTCGGCTTGTGTAGGATAGGTGGGAGACTGTGAAGCTGTGACGCCAGTCATGGTGGAGTCGTCGTTGAAATACCACTCTGGTCGTACTGGATGTCTAACCTCGGTCCGTGATCCGGATCAGGGACAGTGCCTGGTGGGTAGTTTAACTGGGGCGGTTGCCTCCCAAAGGGTAACGGAGGCGCTCAAAGGTTCCCTCAGCCTGGTTGGCAATCAGGTGTCGAGTGCAAGTGCACAAGGGGGCTTGACTGTGAGACCGACGGGTCGAGCAGGGACGAAAGTCGGAACTAGTGATCCGGCCATGGCTTGTGGAAGCGTGGTCGCTCAACGGATAAAAGGTACCCCGGGGATAACAGGCTGATCTTGCCCAAGAGTCCATATCGACGGCATGGTTTGGCACCTCGATGTCGGCTCGTCGCATCCTGGGGCTGGAGTAGGTCCCAAGGGTTGGGCTGTTCGCCCATTAAAGCGGTACGCGAGCTGGGTTTAGAACGTCGTGAGACAGTTCGGTCCCTATCCGCCGCGCGCGTAGGATACTTGCGGAAGGCTGTCCCTAGTACGAGAGGACCGGGACGGACGGACCTCTGGTGTGCCAGTTGTCCTGCCAAGGGCATTGCTGGTTGGCTACGTTCGGAAGGGATAACCGCTGAAAGCATCTAAGCGGGAAGCTCGTTCCTAGATGAGGTATCCCACCCTTTGTGGGTTAAGGCCCCCAAGAGACTATTGGGTTGATAGGCCGGAGATGGAAGGTCGGTAACGGCTGGAGTTGACCGGTACTAATAGGCCGAGGACTTGCTACGAAGACGCTACGCATCCACTGTGCGGTTCTGAAAGAACCGAACCAGACCCTGAGCGGCCGTGAGGCCTGGCTCGGGCCTGTTGGGCGGTAATTTCATAGTGTTTCGGTGGTCATAGCGGTTGGGGAACACCCGGTCCCATTCCGAACCCGGTAGTTAAGCCTTCCAGCGCCGATGGTACTGCACTCGTGAGGGTGTGGGAGAGTAGGACGCCGCCGAACATAACTTCACCCTCAGGGGCACACGGTCATCGTGTGCCCCTGAGGGCTTTTTGCGTTCCCAGGAGTGCCGACGAGCCGGTCACGGACTACTTTCTTGCCATGCACCGCGACCACGACCCCCGCACGCTGCGCCGGTCCGGCGGCAGAGGAGGCGGCACGGCCGACCTGGCCACCAGCCCGTACCGCGTCGACCGCGACCGCGTGGCCAGCTCGCCGTTCTTCGCCCGCCTGGGCGGCGTCACGCAGGTCGTCAGCTCCACCGGGTCCGGTCTCCTGGTGCACAACCGCCTCACGCACAGCCTGAAAGTGGCGCAAGCCGCCCGAGCCATCGCCGAACGCCTCACCGCGCGCCCCGACCTCGTCGGTGTCCTCGACAAGCTCGGTGGCTGCGACCCGGACGTCGTGGAGGCCGCCGCCCTCGCGCACGACCTCGGCCACCCGCCGTTCGGGCACCTCGGCGAGCAGGTCCTCGACCGCCTCGCCCGCCACCGGTTCGGCCTGTCCGACGGGTTCGAGGGCAACGCCCAGTCCTTCCGGATCGTCACCACCACCGACGTCCGCGGACCCAACGCCCTGGGCCTCGACCTGACCGTCGCGGTGCGCGCGGCCATGCTCAAGTACCCGTGGACCCGCCTGTCCTTCCCGACCCCGCACCCGCGCGACCTCCCCGCACCCCCGCGCGGCGCGGCCGAACCGCCCGACGCCCCCGGCACGGGCGCGGTGAAGTTCTCCGCCTACGTCACCGAACTCGAAGACCTCGCCCAGGCCCGCGACTTCTACACCGGACTCCTGGAGCCGTGGCAGCAGACCGTCGAGGCGTCCGTGATGGACACCGCCGATGACATCGCCTACGCGATCCACGACCTGGAGGACTTCCACCGCGTCGGCGTCCTCCAGCACGCGACCGTCTCCGCCGAACTCAACACCTGGCTGGACCAGGCGCTCGACCTCGCCGCGCTCAGCGCCGCCGACCTCGCTGCCCAGCAGCGCCGCCCCGGCCGTTCTCTCGAGACCCTGCGCCGTCGCCTGCACGCCAAGGACTCGTGGGCCGTGGACGACGACGCCTTCGCCCACGCCGTGGCCAAGGTGAGGTCCGAACTGGTCGACGGTCTGCTCGCGGTCCCGTTCGACGGGTCGGTGGAAGCCGAACAGGCCGTCGCCGGCTTCTCCGCGCGCTGGACCCGCCGGCTGGTCGACTCGGTCGGCGTCATCGAGGAGCCGACCACCCGGTCCGGTCACGTCGTGCTCGCCACCCCGCAGTGGCACGAGGTGCAGGTGCTGAAGTTCGTGCACCGCCGGTTCGTCCTGCTGCGCCCGGACCTCGCGCTGCACCAGCGCGGCCAGGCCCGGCTGCTCACCGCGCTGGTCGAGGCGCTGGAGCAGTGGGCGACCGACCGGCACGAAGCGGACCGGCTCCCGCGCCGCCTGCACGACCTGATCGAACTCGCCACCGCCGAGTACACGACTCTGGCCCGCTCCGAACCGCACACCCTCGTGGGCGCTACGGGCGACGGACCGTCCGGACCGGACGCCGTTCGGGCGCTCGCGCGCGGCCGGGCGGTGGTGGACTTCGTCGCCTCGCTGACCGACAACCAGGCCGCGGCGCTGCTGGACGCGGTGTCCGGACGGACCGGTCAGCTGTGGACGGACGCCTTTGTTCTGTGAACTGTGATGGATCTTACCGTCTGAGAAGTAGGCCGAACGGTGGCAGACGGTAAGTATCCGTGCGCAATACGTTGACCCCTCCGATCGGGGACACCCGGTCGCCGGACGCGTGCGTCGGGGGCACGCCCGAACCCTGGGGGAGACGCCTGTGCGCTCACCGAATCGCAGATCCCGAAGAAACTCCCTGGTCGCGGCGGGGGCCGCGGTCCTGCTGACCCTGGCGGCCGTGCAGCCGGCGGCAGCGGACCCGACCCCGGCGTCCAAGGGCGTCGAGCAGAAGACCGCGCTGCAGATCGCCGCGCTCCAGGAGATCAAGAGGTCCGCCACCGCCGCCGAGTCCAAACTGGACAGTGCGTTGCTGGTGGAGAAGCGCCGCCGCGCCACGCCCGGCGGCATCGGCAAGGTCCCGCAAGTGAACACCGGCGTGAAGGTCCAGCCGGGCAACACCGTGCTGGTCGACATCCGCGCCCACGAGGTCACCGACGACCTGGTCGCCGCCGTGCGCGCGACCGGCGCCGCGATCCACTCCACCTCCACGGTGGGCAAGACCGTCCGCGCTCAGGTCCCGCTCTCCGCGTTGGGCGGCCTGGCCGAGCGCGCCGACGTCCGCCGCGTCGAAGCCGCCGTCGAGTGGAAGTCCTTCCACAAGCAGGACCCGAAGGACGCCAAGGTCCCGTCCAAGGAGGACAAGGCGAAGGAGGTCGAGCAGCGCACGCTGTCCGCGCTGTCCTCCCGGGTCCTCGCGCCCAAGGTCGGCGAGGGCGACCGGGCACACGCCGCCGACACCGCCCGCCAGACCCACCACGTCACCGGCACCGGCGTGAAGCTGTGCGCGATCTCCGACGGTGTCGACGGCCTGCTGGCCTCGCAGACCGCGGGCGAGTTGCCCGCCGTGGACATCCTGCCCGGCGGGGGTGGTTCGGGCAGCGAGGGCACGGCGATGCTGGAGATCCTCCACGACATCGCGCCCAACGCCGAACTCGGCTTCGCCACGGCGATCCACGGCGACGCGAACTTCGCCGACAACATCCGCGGCCTGCGCTTCCAACTCGGCTGCGACGTGATCGTGGACGACATCCTGTACTTCAACGAATCCCCGTTCCAGGACGGCGTGATCGCCCGCGCCGTGGACGAGGTCGTGGCCGCCGGCGCGGTGTACTTCTCCTCCGCCGGCAACGAGGGCAACGTCGCGGACGGCACCTCCGGCCACTGGGAGGGCCAGTTCGTGGACTCGGGCGTGGGCGTCGGCAAGTTCGCCGGCACCGCGCACGACTTCAACCCCGACCCGAACGCCAAGCAGGTGTTCAACCCGCTGTCCGACCAGTCCGGCAACGTGCCGGTGACCCTGTTCTGGTCCGACCCGCTGGCCTCGTCGTTCAACGACTACGACCTGTACCTGGCCAACGCGCAGGGCAACGTCGTGGCGTTCAGCCAGAACAACCAGGACGGCGTGCAGGACCCGTACGAGCGGCTGAACACGCCGGCGAGCGGCACCGGGCTGCGGCTGGCCGTGGTGAAGTTCCGCGGCGAGGACAAGTACCTGTCGCTGTCCGCGCTCGGCGGCCGGTTCAAGGACTCCTCGGACGGCTTGAAGAAGTTCGCCACCCCGGGCGTGACCCGCGGGCACTCGGCGGCGAAGGGCGCGATCAGCGTGGCCGCCGCCCCGGCGAACACCCCGCTGCCGTTCGACCTGGAGCCCGGTGACCCGGCCAACCCGCGCGGCCCGTACCCGAACGCCTACGACAGCACGCAGAAGCCCGAGCGGTTCACCTCGGACGGCCCGCGCAAGGTGTTCTTCGCGCCGGACGGCACGCCCCGCGAGGAGGTGCGCCAGAAGCCGGACCTGACCGCCGCAGACGGTGTCGCCACCTCGGTGACCGGCTTCAACCCGTTCTTCGGCACGTCGGCGTCCGCGCCGAACGCGGCGGCGATCGCGGGCTTGATCCTGTCCGGCAACCCCGGCCTGACCCCGGCTGAAGTGCGCGAGGCGCTGACCGCGACCGCCCTGGACATCGCCGAGGCGGGTAGGGACAACCGGACCGGCGCGGGCGTCGTGCGCGCCGACCTGGTCCTGGCCTACACGGGTGCGTCGCCGCAGCCGCTGGCCAAGGCGCAGCCGCCGTCAGTGGTCAACGACAACGACGGCAGCCAGTACCTCAAGCCGGGCACCACGGCGACGGTCACCGTGCCGGTGACCAACGTCGGCGACGGCACGGCCGCGTCCACCAGCCTCGTGCTGACCACGCCGACCGCCGGGGTGACCATCGCGCCGCGGTCGAAGTACTACGGCAACGTCGACCCCGGCCAGACGGTGACCAACACGTTCAAGGTGACCGTGCCGGCGACGGCCCAGCTCGGTGTACCAGTTCGGTTGGACGCTCGCGTGTCTTTCGCCGGTTCGACATCGCCGACGTCCAGCACGTTCAACGTGCCGGTCGGTGAACCCTCGCGGGAGACCAAGCACTTCGCCTACACCGGCCCGGTCGTGCCCATCCCGGACAACGACGCGACCGGCGCGTCCGTGCAGATCCCGGTCAGCGGGGTCGGGCGCGGGGCGAAGCTGACCTTCTCGGTGGACGGCGCCACGTGCTCCGCCACGGACGGGGCCACGACGGTGGGCATCGACCACACCTTCACCGGTGACCTGGTCGGCACGCTGACCTCGCCGTCCGGCGCGACCGCCACGGTGTTCTCGCGCAGCGGCGGCACCGGCGCCAACCTGTGCCAGGTGGTGTTCGACGACTCCGCCGCGAAGGCGTACTCGACCGTGACCGCGAGCCAGGCGCCGTTCACCGGCACCTGGAAGCCCAACAGCCCGCTGGCGGCGCTGCTGGCCGAGCCGGTCGACGGCACGTGGACGTTCAAGGTGGTGGACCAGGTGGCGGCCGACAAGGGCTCCATCCGGGCGGTCTCGCTGCACATCAACGGTTACGCCTGATCGACCGCGGTAACGGCTGGTTGAAGGATCGGCCCCGGTGCCACGGGGCCGATCCGCCGACCGGAGCAGTCCTCACCCACGACGAAGGCCCCCGGAGCGCTCTCCGGTGGCCTTCGCGACTTCGGGTCCGCAACGCGATCTTTACTTCGGCCACTCCCAGCGGATGCCGAACACACCCGGGCCGAAGCCCAGCGCGACCGCGTGCACGCCGCCCGCGGCGTCCAGCGCGAGGTTGCGCCGCCGCGACGGGGTGTCGTCGCCGGCCGGGACGCTGAACTGCTGGCAGCGCGCGGGCAGGTACGACTGGTCGAAGCGCACCTCGATCACGTACTCCCGCACCGGCAGCCGGAACTTGCGCGCGAACGTGTTGTTGCCGGCCGGGTAGTGGCCCTCGGCGAACAGCAGCTCGTACTCCATGATGATCGTTTCACCCCTGGCCAGGGGGCGGTCGAACATCAGCTCGGCGACCATGATGTTGGCGTCGGTGTCCTCGGCGTAGCGGCCCAGGTGGCAGTTGCGCAGGTTGACCACGTCCGGCAGGACGTCGGACTCCTCGGTCTCGAACACCAGCGCCCAGCGGTCCGGGCCGTCCTGCTCGGCGCGCAGGATCTGCCGCACCCACACCGAGCGCTGACCGCCGTCCGCGGCGATCTCGATGCGGTCGTGCTGGCTGATCCGGCCCAGCTTGACGTCGGAGGACGTGTCGACCTTCTGCAGCAGGTTCGCGACCCGCTCGCGGCGCGCCCACAGCGCGTCGATCGGCATCATCGTGGTCGGCCGGGACCGCCTGCCGCGCGGGCGCGGCGGCCCGAGCAGCGCCGACAGGCCGGCCTGCGGCACGCCCAGCACGGTCTCCAGGTGGCGCAGCGCCTCCAGCGACTCCGGTCGCTCGGGTCGGCGACGGCCCGACTGCCAGTAGCTCAGCGTGGCGACGCTGATGGTGACCCCGCGCAGGGCGAGCCTGTGCTGGATGCGGTCGAGACTCAGCCTGCTGGCCTTGATTGCGGCTCTCAGCGCCTCGGGGAAGGGTCCCGTGGTCAGGAGCTGCGCAAGACTGCCGTGGCCCGTCGAGTCGAGGTCGTCGACGGACAGGTTGGGTCGACCGGCAGCGTTGGTCATTGTGACTCCCCGCTGTCATTAGATCACGCCCCAGTGACCCTACCCGCCAACGCAGTGCGGTGGTGCCTACCAGGTGGAGTCAATGGTTGGTCCATACGGGTCACGAGTTCACTGGGGTGGCACTCGATCTGTCAAGTGGTGATTGCCCGTGCTCTGGAATCTGTAAACCCGCCGGTAACATTGT
The DNA here is from genome assembly GCF_003634995.1 of Saccharothrix variisporea. Taxonomy (GTDB): domain Bacteria; phylum Actinomycetota; class Actinomycetes; order Mycobacteriales; family Pseudonocardiaceae; genus Actinosynnema; species Actinosynnema variisporeum. The sequence goes on from NZ_RBXR01000001.1 coordinate 7,847,485, forward strand.
GCACGAGATACCGGAGGTCGTGGTATCGACCCCCTTCGGTGTCGGTTCGGCGGTGGTGGTGGCCGCTCTGCGTGACGCGGTCACCACAGCCCGTTTGGCGTAACCCGATCGGTTGGCCCTACTGTGTGCCCGGTGACCGACCCGGTGGCCGACGTGGTGCCCGTGCCGGACGACCCGCTGAGCGAGGTCGCCGCGGCCGTCCTCGGGGCGGGTGAGCACCAGGTGGTCGACCTGCTGGACGTGGTGGGCGAGCCCGCGCCGTCCGGGGTGGACGTGGTGCGCGCGGGCGACGACCTGCTGCCCCGGTTGGCCCACGAGAACGCCCTGTCCCGCGCGTTGGCGCTGGCCCGGCGCGCGTTGCGGCCCGGGGGACTGCTGGTCGCGGCGGTGCCCGAGCTGGACCGCCTGGGCAGGCTGCGGCCCACCGCGCCGCCGCCGCGGGTGTCCGGGCGTGGACCGGGCCGGCAGGTCACGGTGCAGCTGTGGGACTGGGCGGCGGACGGGGAGTCCTACGCCCTCGAGGTCGTGCGGCTGGTGCGCGGGGAGACGTCCTGGGAGGTCGTCAACACCGTCGCCACGCGGCACCGGGTGCTGACCGCCGAGCAGATCTCCGACGAGCTGACCGGTGCCGGGTTCGGCGCGGTCCAGCGGCTCTCGCCCGCCGAGTGCGGCCACCCCCTGCCGGTGTGGGTGGCCGTGGCGCCGGCATGACCAAGGTCCGCCCGGTCTCCGGCGGCGGCCGGGCGGTCGAGGTCGAGCCGGAACGCCTGACCGGGTGGTTCTCGCGGTTCGCCGCGCGGCACGGCGGGGTGGTCGGGACGTCGGTCGAGGCGTCGTCGTTCGTGGTGACGGCGGTGGACGGGGCTTCGGCTTCGGTCTCGGCCGCCTTCGGGGAATTCACCCCCGCGGGTGACTTCGAAGGTCTGGCGCTGGAGCCGTTGCTGACCCTGGCGCTGGCTCGTCGCCGGATCGGGCTGGTGCTGGTGCGGTTGGGTGGGCACAGCGTCGGTGTGGCGGTGGACGGGGTGGTCGAGGTGTCGACCACGGACAGCCGCCAGGTGCACGGGCGCAACAAGGCGGGTGGGTGGTCGCAGCAGCGGTTCGCGCGGCGGCGCGAGGGGCAGGCGCGGGTGGCGTTGCAGGCAGCGGCGGACGACGTGGCCCGGGTGCTGCTGCCGGTGGTGGGGTCGTTGGACGCCGTGGTGCTGGGTGGTGACCGGCAGGCGCTGGACGTGCTGCGCGCGGACCGCCGCCTGGCTCCGGTGTTCGCCCTGGCCTCGCCCCGCGTGCTGGACGTGCCGGAACCGAGGCGGTCGGTGCTGGACGAGGCCGCCCAGCGCGCGCGAGCTGTCGAGATCGTCGTCCGCGACTGACGTCTTCAGAAGGTCTTGGCTTCAGAACGTCTCGGCTTCAGAAGGTCTTGGCGGCCTCCCGCGCGGCGGCCATGGCGGTCTGGCGCGAGTCCTCGACGTCCCCCAGCACGGTCGGGTGGTGGCGGATCGCGGTGACGTCCGCGATGCCCGCCCAGCGCAGCCAGTCGTCGAAGAACGTGGACTGGAAGTCCGTGCCGAACGCCGAGGTCAGTCCCGGGGCCCAAACCGCGCTGGTGTAGACGACGGCCGCCTTCTTGCCCTGGAGCAGGGGGATGTAGCCGGTCTCCACGTCGAAGCCCCACAGCAGACCTGGCTGGGACACGACGTCGATGAACTGCTTGAGGACGTAGGGCACGCTGGCGTTCCACATGGGGACGCTGAACAGCAGCTTGTCCGCCGCGTTGAAGCGGTGGAAGGCGGCGACCACGGCCTCCCACGCCTCGGCCGCCTCGCCTGCCGGGGTGCCGCCGCGGATGAGCGTCATCTTGGCGTCGGCCTCCGTGGGGCCGAAGGCGGGGAGGGTGCCGTCCCAGAGGTCCCAGTGCTCGACCGCGTCGCCTGGGTGGGACTCGCGGTAGGCGTCCACGAAGGTCGCGGCGATGGCCAGGGACTCCGACTCGCCGGCGCGGGGCGAGGCCGAGATGTGCAGCAGCTTGCTCATGGCGCTCCTTGCTCTCCTGCTCGTTCGCTCTTCCGTTTATTCGGACCGTGGTCCGCTTGTTCTCGACCGTACCGGACTGTGGTCCGCTTCGCTAGTCCGAGCGGTGATCGAAAACTCGTGACAACCTCCAGCCGTCCCGACCGCATGGATAGGGATGAGGGGCCCCGACGAGGAGGTGGTCCACCAAGCGAAGGAGCAGGTCATGCGCACTCGACTGGTTCTGGCGGCCGGTGCCGTCGTCATCGGCGGTCTCGCCGTCGCCGTGCCCGCGCTGGCGGGAACGTCCGGCGACCCCGCCACGACCGCACCCACCACACCGCCCGCCGCCACCCCCGCGCCAACCCCGCAGCCGCCCGCCGCCACCCCGGCGCCGACCCCCGCTCCCCCTGCCGTGACTCCGGCACTCACCCCTGCCCCGCCCGCCGTGACACCCGCGCCCACACCTGCTCCGCCCGCCGTGACCCCTCTGCCGTCCACGGCCACGCCGGCACCCACACCCCTGCCCTCGACCGCGCCCCTGCCCGAGGTCACACCGCTGCCCTCGACGTCCCCCGCGCCCCCGACCGCGACGCCCGCCCCGACTCCGAGGCGATGACGGCGTGAGTTGGGACGCGGAGTTCACCGAACACTTCGACCGGTGCGCCGACTCGATGCGCTTCACCGCGTACTTGTTGTGCGGCAACCACCACGAGGCCGAAGACGTCGTGCAGACCGCGTTCCTCAAGCTGTACCTGGCCGGGCCGAAGCTGGTCCGTCGGGAGGGTCTGGAGCCCTACCTGCGGAGGATCGTGGTGCGCACCTTCATCGCCGAGCGGCGGCGGGTGCGGTGGCGGCGGGAGCTGCTGCGCGACGAGCTGCCCGAGCAGCCCGAGGTCGCGGTGTTGAGCGAGGACAAGCTGGTGGTGTGGGACGCGCTGCAGTCGGTGCCGGCGAAGCAGCGAGCGGTCCTGGTGCTCAGGTACTGGCACGACCTGGGCGTGGAGGAGACGGCGGCGGCACTGCGGTGCTCGGTCGGCACCGTCAAGAGCAACACCAACCGCGGGCTCAAGGCGTTGCGGCGCCGGTTGGGTCCCGCGTTCGCAGAACTGTGGCAGGAGGTGTCACGCGGTGCTTGAGGACCGTTTGAAGGAGCTGTTCGACGAGCTGAACATCAAGCCGACACCAAGGCCGAGCCCGGTGAGCGCGGTGGACATCGTGTGGCACGGCCGTCGCATCCGCAACCGCCGCCGCCGAGTAGCGGTGGTCGGCACCGCCCTCACCACCACAGCCCTGGTCGCGGCAGCAGGCTTCGCCCTGACCAGGCCCTCCAACGACCCCACCCCGGCCACGCCCCCTCTCCACACCTCAACCCCGAGCCCGGCCACCTCGGCCCCCGCGACACCAAGCCCCGCCACACCACCTCCGACCCAGCTCCCGCCCACACCGATCACGACCCAGGCCCCGGCCACAACGCCCCCGACCCGACTCCCGGCCACACCCGCCCCGCCCGCCGCCACACCGATCCCCACACCGAACGTCGCGCCCGCCACCTCCACCCGGTGACCCGTCAGCCGCCCCCCTCATCCGTCAGGCCAGGGAACCCGTCGCCAGCAAGCCGCCGTCCACCCGGACGGTCTCCCCGGTGATCCACGCCGCCGCGTCCGAAGCCAGGAACGCCACGAGCTGAGCCACGTCCTCCGGCGACCCGAGCCGCTTCATCGGGTAGGCACGCGCGGCCTCGTCCTCGCGGCCGGTGTAGAGGGCTTCGGCGAACCGCGTCTTCACCACGGCGGGTGCGACGGCGTTCACCCGCACCTTCGGTCCCAGCTGCCACGCCAGTTCCTCGGTCAGCCGGATCAGCGCCGCCTTGCTCGCCCCGTACGCCCCGATCACCCCCGTCGACCGCAACCCACCCACCGACGCCACGTTCACCACCGCACCGCCGTGCTCCTGCAGCCACGCCTTCCACGCCAACTGCACGAACCCGAGCGCGGCCACCACGTTGACGTCGAAGATCTTCTGCACCGCGCCCAGATCCGCCTCCATCAGCGAACCGAACACCGGGTTGATGCCGGTGTTGTTCACCAGCACGTCCAGGCTGCCGAACTGCTCCACCGTCCGAGTCACGGCCTCCTCGCGATCCTCGGCCTTGCCCGCATTGCCCGGAACCGCAAGCACCCGCGACGCCGGCACGCCCGCTTCCAAGGCCAACGACTCCGCCGCCGCCGCAACCGTGTCCGGCTTGCGAGCCGTGATGGTCACCGACGCCCCTCGGCGCAGCAGCTCCAACGCCACCCCGTACCCAATCCCCCGACTCGCACCAGTGACCAGTGCCGTCCTACCGACGAAGTCCGCGCTGCCCGCTCCCGCGCTGCCCGCTCCCGCGCTGCCCGCTCCCGCGCTGCCCGCTCCCGCGCTGCCCGCTCCCGCGCTGCCCGCTCCCGCGCTGCCCGCTCCCGCGCTGCCCGCTCCCGCGCTGCCCGCTCCCGCGCTGCCCGCTCCCGCGCTGCCCGCGCTGCCCGCGCTGCCCGCGCTGCCCGCGCTGCCCGCGCTGCCCGCGCTGCCCGCGCTGCCCGCGCTGCCCGCGCTGCCCGCGCTGCCCGCGCTGCCCGCGCTGCCCGCGCTGCCCGCGCTGCCCGCGCTGCCCGCGCTGCCCGCGCTGCCCGCGCTGCCCGCGCTGCCCGCGCTGCCCGCGCTGCCCGCGCTGCCCGCGCTGCCCGCGCTGCCCGCGCTGCCCGCGCTGCCCGCGCTGCCCGCGCTGCCCGCGCTGCCCGCGCTGCCCGCGCTGCCCGCGCTGCCCGCGCTGCCCGCGCTGCCCGGCCCGCGCTGCCCGCGCTGCCCGCGCTGCCCGCGCTGCCCGCGCTGCCCGCGCTGCCCGCGCTGCCCGCTGCCCGCGCTGCCCGCCCGCGCTGGTGGCGTCTGTGCCCTCGTTGCTCGTCATGCGCGAAATGTATGCCGGTGGACACACGCGGCTAATTCGGTGGCGGCCGACCCGTAGACTGGTGGAGTGGTCGTCTTGATCGAGTAGGTCCGGTACGCGCGCCAGCCGCGCGGACACCGTCGACCCCGCACGACCACCACCGCATCGGAGTTCTGCCTTGATCACCGCAACCGATCTCGAGTTGCGCGCGGGTTCGCGCATCCTGTTGTCCGACGCCACCCTGCGGGTCCAGCCCGGCGACCGCATCGGCCTCGTCGGCCGCAACGGCGCGGGTAAGACCACGTCGTTGCGCGTCCTGGCCGGCGAGGGTCAGCCGTACGCGGGGGAGGTGCGGCGCACCGGCGACCTCGGCTACCTGCCGCAGGACCCGCGCGAAGGCGACCTGTCGGTCATCGCCAAGGACCGCGTGCTGTCCGCGCGCGGCCTGGACCAGCTGCTGCGCGACATGGAGAAGATGCAGTCCACCATGGCGGAGCTGGTGGACGACGACGAGCTCCAAGCCGCCGTGCGCAAGTACGGCAAGCTGGAGGAGCGGTTCGCCGCCCTCGGTGGGTACGCCGCCGAGAGCGAGGCCGCGCGCATCTGCTCCAACCTGGGCCTGGCCGACCGCGTCCTGGCGCAGCCGCTGCGCACCCTGTCCGGCGGTCAGCGTCGCCGGGTCGAGTTGGCGCGCATCCTGTTCGCCGCGTCCGAGGCGGGCGTGGGCGCGAAGTCCAGCACGATCCTGCTGATCGACGAGCCCACCAACCACCTCGACGCCGACTCGATCGCGTGGCTGCGCGGGTTCCTCAAGAACCACGACGGCGGCCTGGTCGTCATCAGCCACGACGTCGAGCTGCTCGACGACGTGGTCAACAAGGTGTGGTTCCTCGACGCCACGCGCGGCGAGATCGACATCTACAACATGGGCTGGAAGAAGTACCTGGAAGCCCGTGCCGCCGACGAGAAGCGCCGTCGCCGTGAGCGCGCCAACGCCGAGAAGAAGGCCGGCGCGCTGATGGCGCAGGCCGACAAGATGCGGGCGAAGGCGACCAAGGCGGTGGCCGCGCAGAACATGGCCCGCCGCGCCGAGAAGCTGCTGTCCGGCCTGGAGGAGACCCGCCAGGCGGACAAGGTCGCGAAGATCCGCTTCCCGCAGCCCGCCGCGTGCGGCCGGACGCCGCTCACCGCCGAGGGCCTGAGCAAGTCCTACGGGTCGCTGGAGGTGTTCACCGGCGTCGACCTGGCCATCGACCGCGGCTCGCGCGTGGTGATCCTCGGCCTCAACGGTGCCGGCAAGACGACCCTGCTGCGCCTGATCGGGCGCATGGAGCAACCCGACACCGGCGAGGTCGTCCCAGGTCACGGCCTGAAGCTGGGCTACTTCGCCCAGGAGCACGAGACCCTCGACCACCAGGCCACAGTCTGGGAGAACATCCGCCACGCCGCCCCCGACGTGCCCGAACAGCAGCTGCGCTCGCTGCTGGGCACGTTCCTGTTCAGCGGCGAGCAGCTCGACCAGCCCGCCGGCACTCTGTCCGGCGGCGAGAAGACCCGGCTCGCGCTCGCCGGCCTGGTGTCCAGCGCGGCGAACGTGCTGCTGCTCGACGAGCCGACCAACAACCTCGACCCGGCCAGCCGCGAGCAGGTGCTCGACGCGCTGCGCCGCTACGAGGGCGCGGTCGTGTTGGTCACGCACGACCCGGGCGCGGTGGAGGCCCTTGAGCCCGAGCGGGTGATCCTGCTGCCCGACGGGACCGAGGACCACTGGTCCGAGGAGTACCTGGAACTCGTGCAGTTGGCCTGAGCCAGAGGTTTCAGTCTCATCACGGTAGATCCACTCTCCGTGTTCGCCCTTCACCCGAACGACCGCTCGCCGATCTTTTCGCATGATCGCCTGGCGTTCTTGGTCGCCGTGTTCGATCATTGCGACGACAGGGGCTTTCACGGCCCGACCTGCTGTCTACGGAAGGCGGGACAAGGTGGCTGACCTGAAGAAGGGCGCCCGGATCACCGGCGCCACGCGGGACAAGCTGGCCGCTGACCTGAAGAAGAAGTACGAAAAGGGCGCGAGCATCCGGGCGTTGGCCGAGTCCACCGGACGCTCCTACGGCTTCGTGCACCGGGTGCTGAGCGAGTCCGGTGTGCAGCTGCGCGGTCGCGGTGGCGCCACCCGCACGAAGAAGAAGTAAGCTACCCTCCGGTAACAACGGGCGTCGAGGAGAGACGGCGCCGGCCTGAACCCGGAGGTAACGCGCATGTCGGCACCGACCACCATCGACGCCGGCCTGCTGGAACGCGGAGGCGTGCGGCTCGTCGTCGACGGACCGCGCGCGACGATCACGCTCGACCGTCCCGACGTGCTCAACGCACAGACGCCTTCCACCTGGACGGCGTTGCGGACGATCGGTGCGCAGCTGGACCCGGACGTCCGCGTCGTGGTCGTCCGGGGCTCCGGTCGTGCCTTCTCCGCCGGTCTGGACCGGCGGATGTTCACCGGTGCCCAGGTGGAGGGCGAGCCGGGGCTGGCGGAGATCACCCTCCGCGGACCCGAAGGCGGCGCGGCGCTGATCGCGGAGTTCCAGGAAGGCTTCCGCTGGCTGCGCGACCCCTCCCGGGTGACGATCGCGGCCGTCCACGGGCACGCCATCGGCGCGGGCTTCCAACTCGCGCTGGCGTGCGACTTCCGCGTGGCCGCGGACGACGTCCAGTTCTGCATGGCCGAGACGTCCCTGGGCCTGGTCCCCGACCTGGGCGGCACCCTGCCGCTGGTGAGGCTGGTCGGGTACTCCAGGGCGGCCGAGATCTGCCTGACCGGTCGCCGGGTGGGCGGCGAGGAGGCCCTGCGCATCGGCCTCGCGAACACCGTCGTCCCCGGCGACCGCCTGGACGCGGCCGTGGACGACCTGGTCACCCAACTCCTGCGCCCCATGCCCGGTGCCGTCCGCGAAACCCTGGCCCTCCTCGCCCACGCCGCCGACAACCCGACCGAACAGTCCCAACTCCAGGCAGAACGCGAAGCCCAACTCCGCCGCCTATCCGCCCTGACCGCCCTGGCCACCGGCACCCCCAACGCCTGATCGCTCCCCACGCCCACCAGGCACACTGATCAACTCCGCGCTACCCTGACCAGGGCTCCGCACCCACCCTCCGCACGATCACCCGATCGAGCGACATACAGGATCCGCGACCAACCACCGACTCGCGCGTCCCGTAGATGAAGAGGAACGCGGGGGAACGGCACCGGACCACGGCCCCCACCCAGTCGCCCCCCACCCCACGACCCGGCTGGCCACGGGATGCCGGTGACCGGCAGGGCGGTTGAGCAGCCTGCGGCCAGCGAGCCGGCAGGCGAGAGCCGAGCGAACGGGCCGCGGCGAGCGAGAGCCGGATGGCTCCGGTCGGCGGCCTGCCGGCGGGCGAGCGGGCTGCCGAGAGCCAAGCGGGCGGGCTGCGGCGGCCCGCGGCGGCGGGCGAGAGCCGGGCGGCCCCGGCGGGCAGGCTGAGACGGGCAAGTTGCGGTGGGCGAGCGGCGGGCAGGCTGCGGTGGGCGAGCGGCGGGCAGGCTGCGGTGGGCGAGCGGCGGGCAGGCTGCGGTGGGCGAGCGGCGGCGGGCAGGCTGCGGTGGGCGGGCAGGCTGCGGCGGGCGAGCGCGCGTCGCAAGTGAGTGCGGGGCGGCGGGTGGCCGCAATGCCCCAGCGCGCAACGCTGCGGGCCGCGAGGCCGCAGGGCGCGAGCGTGGGGCAAAGCGCGGGCGTGGGGCAGAGCGCGGGCGTGGGGCAGAGCGCGGGCGTGGGGCAGAGCGCGGGCGTGGGGCGTGCGCGCGTGGGTGGGGCGTGGGGCGCCGCGTGGGTGGGGCGGGGGGCTGGTGGGTGCGTCCGCTGGGAGCGGATTGGGGAAGGTCGGGGTGGGTCGGGGTGTTCTGTCTGTCGTGGACGGAACATGGGGCTTGATGCGCAGTGTGATGGCGGCGTCCGGGGCGCCCAAGGGGGTGCGGAAGGGGACGTTTCGGCGGGTTGTGGGGTTTGCTCGGCCGCATCGGACCAAGTTGGTCGTGTTTTTGCTGTTGACCGTCGTCTCCGCAGTCCTGGCGGTGAGCACGCCTGTGTTGGCCGGGCGGGTGGTGGATGCGATCGTCGGTGGGCGGGGCGTTTCCGTTGTCGTGTGGCTTGCCGTGGCCATTGCCGGGATCGCCGTCGTGGATGCCGCGTTGGGGCTGGTCGAGCGGTGGCAGTCGGCGCGGATCGGGGAAGGGTTGATCTACGACCTGCGGCGGGCCGTGTTCGAGCACGTGCAGCGGATGCCGGTCGCGTTCTTCACGCGCACGCGGACCGGGGCGCTGGTCAGCCGGCTGAACAACGACGTGATCGGGGCGCAGCGGGCCTTCACCTCGACGTTGTCCGGGGTCGTCACGAACGTCATCCAGCTGGGGTTGTCGCTCGGGGTGATGTTCACCCTGTCGTGGCAGGTGACGGCCCTTGCGCTGGTCCTCCTGCCCGTGTTCGTGTTGCCGGCGCGGCGGATGGGCAGTCGGATGGCCGACCTCCAGCGCGAAGCCTCGACGCTCAACGCCGCCATGACCACCCAGATGACCGAGCGGTTCTCCGCGCCCGGCGCCACGCTGGTCAAGCTGTTCGGCCGGCCGAGGGCCGAGGTCGCCGAGTTCTCTGAGAGGGCCGCGCGCGTGCGGGACATCGGGGTCAAGACCGCGATGGCCACCCGCTGGTTCATGACCGGCCTCACGCTCGTCTCCGCCCTCGCCCAAGCCCTCGTCTACGGCCTCGGCGGCTACCTCGCCCTCACTGGTGACCTCGCCGCGGGAACCGTGGTGTCGCTCGCCCTCCTGCTCACCCGCCTCTACACGCCCCTGACCGCCCTCGCCAACGCCCGCGTGGACGTCATGACGGCGCTGGTCAGCTTCGAGCGCGTCTTCGAGGTGCTCGACCTCAAGCCGATGATCGAGGAGAAGACCGACCCCGCGACCATGCCGGACGGTGCGGTGTCGGTCGAGTTCGAGGACGTGCGGTTCGCCTACCCGGCGGCGGACAAGGTGTCGTTGGCCTCGCTGGAGTCAGTGGCCACTTTGGACAGTCGCGGTGGCGAGGAGGTGTTGCACGGCATCAGCTTCCGGGCCGAAGCCGGACAGCTCGTGGCGTTGGTGGGGTCGTCGGGGGCCGGCAAGTCGACCATCGCCTCGCTGGTGCCCCGGCTCTACGACGTCGACTCCGGCGCGGTCCGCCTGTCCGATGTGGACGTCCGCGACCTCGGCTTCGACGACCTGCGCCGGACGGTCGGCGTGGTCACCCAGGACGGGCACCTCTTCCACGACACCATCCGCGCCAACCTGTCCTACCCGCGCCCCGACGCGACCGAGGACGAGCTGTGGGACGCCCTCGACCGCGCCCGCCTCAAGCCCCTGGTCGAGTCCCTGCCCGACGGCCTGGACACGGTCGTCGGCGAGCGCGGCTACCGGCTGTCCGGCGGCGAACGCCAGCGGCTGACCATCGCCCGGCTGCTGCTGGCCCGTCCGCGCGTGGTCATCCTGGACGAGGCCACCGCCCACCTGGACTCCGAGTCCGAGGCGGCGGTGCAGGCCGCGCTGGGTGAGGCGCTGCGCGGCCGGACCGCGCTGGTCATCGCCCACCGGCTGTCCACGATCCGCGCCGCCGACCAGATCCTGGTCGTGGAGGACGGCCGGGTCGTGGAGCGCGGCACGCACGCCGAGCTGATCGAGGCGGACGGGCGCTACGCCGAACTGCACCGCACCCAGTTCGACGAAGCACCCGCCACAACGCCCGCAGCGGTCTGAAAACCCCTACAGCGCACCGAGGAAGGTCGCGGCGGCCCCGACCGCGACCTTCGAGGTGTCGCCGTTGACGACCATCACCGCGAAGGCCAGGTCGCCGCGGTAGCCGATGAACCAGCCGTGCGAGCGCGACCCGTCGCCGTGCTGGGCCGTGCCGGTCTTGCCGCGCACGTCGCCCAGCCCGGCCAGTTGGGTCGCCGTCCCGTCGGTCACGACACCCCGCATCATCGTGCGCAGCGCCGACGCCACGTTGCCCGGCAGCGCTGCGTCCGTGCCGCCGGTTGTGGGGATTTCGCGGATCAGTTGCGGCGTCGGCACGCTGCCGTGCGCCACGGTCGCCGCGGCCAGCGCCATGCCGAACGGAGTGGTCAGCACCTTGCCCTGTCCGATGCCCGCCTCCACCCGCTCGGGCACCGTCACGGCCGGCGGCACCTTGGCTGTGTTCGTGGTGATGCCGGCGATGGTGAAGTCCGCGCCCAGCCCGAACAGCGACGCCGCGCGCGGCAGGGCGTCGGCGGGCAGGTCGGCGGCGAGTTGGCTGAAGCTGGTGTTGCACGAGGCCGCGAACGCTCGCCGCAGCGACACCGTCCCCAGCTCGAACTGGCCGTCGTTGACGATCTGCCGCGTCCCGATGGTCTTCTTCCCGGGGCAGTCGACCTCGCTGTCCACCCCCGCCGTGCCCGCCGTCAGCGCCGCCGTCGCGGTGACGACCTTGAACGTGGACCCGGGCTCGAAGTAGTTCTGCAACGCGATCAGGCCCTGCGTGTTGGCCTGCGCGTTCTGCGCCACGGCCAGGATGTCGCCGGTCGACGGCTGGATCGCCACGATCACCGCGCCCTGCGCCACCGGGTCCACCGCCGCCTGCGCCGCCCGCTGCACCGCCGGGTCCAGCGTGACCGTCACCGACTGCTTGACCTGGGCCTTCTTCTCCTGCACGACGGTGACCGGCGCACCGGCCGCGTCCACCGCCGCGACCTGCCAGCCGGGTGTCCCGGTGAGGCTGCCGATCTCCTTGCGCACCGACTGGAGCACCGGCGGGGCCAGGTCCTCCGGCACGGGCGCGCCGTTGCGGTCGAGCAGCGCGCCGTCGCCGGAGCTGGGCAGGTAGGCCAGGGTCTGGCCCTCGGTGAGCTGCGGGTGCAGCAGCGTCGGCGCCCAGTGCACCCGCCACTTGCCGTCGGTCAGCCGCACCTCGACCTTCGTCGGGTACTTGACCGAGGTCTTGTCCGGCAGCGACCACGTGACCTCGAGGTCGAACGTGGTCGTCGTCGCCGATTCGGGCGGCGGCGGTGCGGAGCCCAACCGGCCGTGGAACGGCACGCCCGCCATGCCCTGGAACGTCTTGAGCAGCACCGGTTCCGCCGCGCCCGCCGCGTCGGTGGCCGCCGCCGCGCGGGCCGCGTCACCGGCCATCATCCAGCTGACGAAGTCCTGGGCGGCCGGTCCGGGCAGCGGTCTGACCGTGGGCACCGGCGGGCCGGCGGTCGGACTCGCCCCCGAGGTCAGCACGACCGCCCCGGCCACGATCACCGCGACCGCCGTCAGCCCGCCCCCGGCCAGCACCCAGCGTTTGGTCTTCCTGTTCACGTGTTCCCCCTCTACGTCTCGGAGGCTAGCCGGGACGTGTGGAGGAATCGTGAGTATTTGTGCTTATCCCAGCTGCGGGATGCGGGTCTGGTACTTGCGCAACAGCTCCGAGTTCGCCGCGTCGCCGCCCTCGACGTTCGCGCTGCGCCACAACGGCAGTGCCACGCCGGCTTCGGCGGCCTTGTCCAGCAGCCGCACCAGCAGCAGGTTCCACAGGAACGCCGTCGCCACCGTCGACACGGCCGCGATCACCGGGTTGTCGGCCGGGTAGGTGGCGTCGCCGGGCGGCACCAGGTTGTCCAGCACGACGGTCGCGTTCTCGGCGAGCGTCGTGCCCGCGCGGCGCGGTGCGGCGGCGCTGGCGGCCAACGACGTCACCGCCACCACCGGCACCCCGGAGTCGGCGGCGTGCACGGCCAGCTCCACCGGGTACGGGTTGACGCCGGAGGTGGAGAACACGAACAGCACGTCGTGCGCGGCCAGGCCGGTCTCACGCAGCACCTCGGCGGCCAGACCGGACCGGCGCTCGGCGGCCGTGCTGCTGATCGCGCCGTGCATGGGCAGCAGCTCCGGGTGGTAGACCGGGCGCACGCACGCCAGACCGCCCGCCCGGTAGAAGGTCTCGGCGACCGCGGCCAGGGAGTGGCCCGCGCCCGCGGCGAGGATCGTGCCGTCGGCGCGCACGGTGGCCAGCACCAGCTCCGCGACGTCGTCCAGCGCCGCCGCGTTGGCCTGCTCGACCCTGGTCAGGTGGTTGCGCACGACATCGCCGTAGTCGGAGCCGGGCACGGTCTCGGTCATGCGGGTCCCTCCAATGGTCTGAACCAAGTGATCGCCAGTCCTACCCGATCCGCGCACCGGCCGCCAGGAGGGTTTGACGTTCGAACACATCCCATGTTCAGATGAACACCATGGATGTTGCGATGCGGCACGAGCTGATCCTCCAGCGGCTGCGCGGCGGCGAGCGGGTCGCCGTGGGCGCGCTCGCCGAGCTGGTCGGCGCGTCGGAGATGACCGTGCGCCGCGACCTGGACGTGCTCGAACGCGACGGGCTGCTGCGCCGGGTGCGCGGTGCCGCGGTCAGCATGCTCACCGGCGAGGAGACCCCGTACGCGGCCCGGTCGCGGCAGCGGCTGGAGGCCAAGCGGCGCATCGGCGAGGCGGTCGCGGACCTGCTCGACGACGGCGAGACCGTCGTGCTCGACGGCGGCAGCACCACCCTGGAGGTCGCGCGCCGGCTCACCGACCGGCGGCTGACCGTGCTCCCGCTGTCCCTGCACGCCGCCGACGCGCTGCGCGGCGCGGAGAGCGTGCGGATGGTCCTGCCCGGCGGTGACATCCGCCCTGGTGAGCTGGCGTTCGTCGGCCCGCTGACCGAGTACGCGTTCAAGGTCATGCGGTTCGACACGATGGTGCTCAGCAGTTGCGGGCTCAGCGCGCGTGACGGCGTGTCCGCGCACGACCTCGCCGAGGGCGCGGTGAAGAAGGCCGCCGTGGACGCCTCCGCGCGCATCGTCGCCGCCGTGGACAGCTCGAAGTTCGGGCGCACCGCGTTCGGCCGGGTGTGCGCGGCCGACGAGATCGACGTCCTGGTCACCGACCGGGACGCCCCGTCCGACGAGGTCGAGCGCCTGCGCGAGGCCGGTGTGGAGGTCCGCCTTGTCTGACACCGCTCTGGCGGCGCCCCGCCGGGCCAGGGTCGCCACGGCGATCGTGTTCGCCCTGCACGCCGCCGTCTTCGCCGCCTGGACCCCGCACATCCCGTCGGTCAAGGAGAACCTGGGCCTCAACGACGGCGCCCTCGGCCTCACGCTGCTCGGCGCACCCGTCGGGTCCGTGGTCGCGATGCTCCTGGTGGGCAACGCCGTCGCCAAGTGGGGCAGCCGACGGGTCGTGCTGCTGACCTTCCTCGGCTACGGCCTGACCTCGCCGCTGCTCGGCCTCGCGTGGAGCGCGTGGGCGCTGTTCGTGGCGCTCGCCCTGTGGGGCGCGACCCAGGGCGCGCTGGACGTGTCGATGAACTCGCAGGGCATCGCCGTGGAGAACGACTACGGCCGTCCGATCCTGTCCAGCTTCCACGCCTGGTGGAGCTTCGGCGGCTTCGTCGGCGTCGGCCTGGGAGCGCTTGCACTCGGCCTCGGCGTCGACCTGACCAGCCAGATGATCGGCGCCACCGTCCTGGTCGCGCTGGTCGCGTGGCCGCTGTCCCGGGCGATGCTCGGCGACGACCACGCCGTGGACGAGCACAAACTGGGCCTGCCGTGGCGGGACAAGCGGGTGCTGGTGCTGGGCGCGATCATGTTCGCCGGCCTGCTGTGCGAGGGCGCGGTGGGCGACTGGGCGGCGCTGTACCTGAAGGAGACCGTGGGCGTGGCCGAGGAGGCCGCCGGCTGGGGTTACGCCGTGTTCGCCATGCTGATGTTCGTCGGCCGGGTCATGGGCGACCGCTGGGTCCTGCGCTTCGGCCCGTCCCGCGTGGTGGCCACCCTCGCCGCGGTCGGCGCGATCGGCCTGGGCACCGCCCTGGTGGTGGGCCAGTTCGGGCTCGCGCTGGTCGGGTTCGGACTGTTCGGCCTCGGCTTGGCGTGCATCGTGCCGGTCGCCTTCAGCTCGGCCGCGGCCCAGTCCGACGCGCACGCGGCCCAGGCCATCGCGGGGGTCGCCACGGCCGGGTGGGCGGGCTTCCTCCTCGGTCCGCCCCTGATCGGCCTGCTCGCGCACGCGACCTCGCAGAGCTGGGCGTTGGGCATCCTGCCCGTGTTGTTGCTGAGCGTGGTGTTGGGCGCACGCGCGCTCAAACGCGGGTGACCTGAAAGCGTGCACTTCCCCCGTCCGGTTGCCGTGGCCGTCGGTCCGTAGGCCACTGGAAGCCGGACGAGGGGAGTCGCAGTGATCACCACGGTCGTCATCGCGGTCGTCGCGCTGGTGGGCGGGCTCGTCGTGAACTGGCTGCTCAAGAAGCGGCGGCGGCTGGACACCGGGGAGGCGCTCACCATCCGGGACCTGTCCAGCCCGATGGAGACGCTGGCCGTGCTCCTACTGGCGTTCGTGCTGGTCGTGGCGGCCGAGTCGTACAGCGCGGCGGAGGAGGCGGTCCGCGTCGAGGCCAACGTCGTGGACAACTTCTTCGAGGTGGCCGAGTTCGCGCCCCAACCCGCCGCCCGCACCCTCCAGGGCGCCACGGTCTGCTACGCGCGTGCGGTGCTCGCCCACGAGTGGCCGTCGCTGGAGGACGGCGGCGGCGGCTCCAGCAAGCCCAGCACGTGGAGCACCCAGTTCCGCGCGGTCTTCAAGGAGATCGGCGCGGACAACGGCGTGTTCGAGACCCTCGTGCAGGCCGACCGGGACCGTTCCGACGCCCGCAGCCAGCGGATAGCGCAGGCCACGCCGGCGATCCCGGCCGTCCTGTACTGGTTCATGGTGCTGAGCCTGGCGGTCATGGTCGTCGCCTTCGCGTTCAACCTGCCCGCCCGCGGCAAGCGCGCCGAGGTGGTGGGACTGGTCGTGCTCACCACCCTGGTCACGCTGTCGTTGCTGCTGATCCGGGACGTGGACCGGCCGTTCGGCGGGGCGATCGGCATCTCGCCCGAGGCCATGGCGCACACCGAAGCCGACATCGCCGAGGACTTCGCCGACGCCTACGGCCAGAACGCCCTGCCCTGCGACGCCGAGGGCAACCGCCGGGAGAGCTAGCCGAGTGATGCGCAAGTCGGGGTGACGGCCGGAGACGGACGAAGGGTGTTCAAGATCCGTTTCTGACGACAGACCTGAACACCCTTCTCACCGCACTCCACGTCAAGATCGACGACAACCTCGCGGGCAGGCGCCGGATGGGCAGACCGCCCGGGCTCACCGACGCCGAACTGGTCACCCTCGCGGTCGCCCAGGCACTGCTCGGCTTCACCTCCGAGGCCCGGTGGCTGCGGTTCCTGCCCGCCCGGATGCCCGGCGCGTTCCGGTACCTGCCCGGCCAGTCCGGCTACAACCGCCGCCTCAGGGCCGCGTTACCACTGGTCAAGCAGGTCATGCGCTAGCTGGCCGCCGACACCGACCCGTGGACCGACACCCCTGGATCGTCGACTCCACCCCGGTCGAATGCGGACGCTCCCGGCCGACGGTCAAGCGCTCGGAGCTGGCCGGCTGGGCGAAATACGGCTACTGCCGATCCCACTCCCGTGCACGGCGGACGCACCATCGACGGCGTCGGAGTCCGCATCGCCCAACGACTCCTGGCCCTGACCGCAGCCATCTGGCACAACCGCGTCACCGGCCAACCCGTCACCCGATCCCTGACCGCCTACGACCACTGACCGACTTACGCATCACTCGTCTAGCGCGACGGTCGCTTCACGGCAGGTCCTCGGGGCGGTCCACGTCACGGCCGTCGGCCACGTCGTCGCACGGCACCGCCACCGCCCGGTGCTCGCGCAGGTAGTCCCGCGCGCCCGCGTCGCCGCTCGCCGACGCCGACACCCCGGCCCAGTGGTCCCGGCCGAGCAGCACGGGGTGCCCCGGCGCGCCGCCGTACACCGCGCGCGCCAAGGCCGCCGGTGCCGCCAGGTCGACGAACCGCCGGACCGCCGCCACCGTCACGCCCGGGGTGTCCACCGGCAGCACGACCACGGCGTCCGAGGCGTCCAACACCGCCAGTCCGGCCCGCAGCGACGACCCCATGCCGGACGCCCACTCGTCGTTCACCACGACCAGGGCACCCTCCAGCCCGGCCCGTGCGCGCACCTCGTCCGCGCCCGCGCCGAGCACCACGACCAGGGGCGCGCACCCGGCGTCCCGCAGCACGGCCAGGGTCGAGTCCACCCACAGCACACCGCCGTGCGACACCAGGGCCTTGGGCCCGCCGAACCTGCGCCCGGCGCCCGCGGCCAGCAGCAACCCCGCGACCCGCATGGGGTCACACTAGGGCCTGGTGCCCCTTCAACTCGGCCCGGCTGGAGACGGCCAGCTTGCGGTACACCCTCGTCAGGTGCTGTTCCACCGTGCTCACGGTGATGTGCAGGCGCATGGCGATGGCGCGGTTGCTGTGGCCACACGCGGCGAGGGTCGCGACCCTGCGCTCCGAGTAGGTCAACTCCGTCATACGCGGGAACACGTGCCACGCCGGGGACCCGGTTCAACGGATCACGAAAGATGCTCCAGCAGCAGGGACGTCAACACCTCCGGCACCTGCTCGGGCACCCAGTGCGACACGTCCTCCAGCATCTCGAACCGGTACGGCCCGGTGACCCACTTGCCGGTGTCCAGCGCCGCCGTGGAACCGAAGGCCACGTCCTCCGTGCTCCACACGTACATCGTCGGCACGGTGACGTGCTCGATGCGCCCGCCGGGACGGCCCGCGCGGTACCAGTTCAGCGCCGCGGTCAGCGCGCCCGGCTCGGACAGCCGCTGCACGTACTCGTCCACCCGCGAGGGCGGCACCTTCCACTCGAACATCCGCCGCAGCGCCTCGGCGTTGTCGGCCAGCATCCGCTTCTCGGTGTTCGACGACCGCCACTCGGTCATGTACGCCGAGCGCATGTGCTGGTCTTCGTCGGTCTTCATGGCGTCGGCGAGCGCACGTGGGTGCGGCGTCGAGACCACGGTCAGCGTCCGCAGCCGCTCCGGGTGCTCGTAGGCGGTCCACCACGCCACCGCGCCGCCCCAGTCGTGCCCGACCAGGTCGAACCGGTCCCAGCCCAGGCGGTCCGCGACCGCCAGCACGTCGCCGACCAGCGAGTCCACGCCGTACTCGGCGGGCCGCTCGGGGCGCACGCCGGGGGAGTAGCCGCGCTGGTCGAACGCCACCGCCCGGTACCCCTCGCGCCCCAGCACGTTCACCGGGTGCTCCCAGGCCACCGCCGCCTGGGGGAAGCCGTGCAGGAACAGCACCGGCCGACCGTCCTCGGGTCCCGCCGCGATCGCGTCGAACGCGCCTTCGCCCGTCTCCACCACCAGGTGCTCGGTCACTGTGATCCAGGTCCCATCCGTGATCCGGTCGTGCCTCTCGATCGAACATTCAACCGTGCTTCCCGCCCTCGACGTCCTCGCGCCCGCCGGACCCGTCCGCGCGGCGGTCCTCGTGCTGCACGGCGGTCGGGCCAACGGCTACGGCCGGGTGCACCGCGGCCGGCTCACGTACCTGCGGATGCTGCCCTTCGCAAGGGCGCTGCGGCACGAGGGTGTCGCGGTGCATGTTCTGCGCTACCGCTATCAAGGGTGGAACGCGCCGCACCTGCACCCCGTTAAGGACGCGCGGTGGGCGTTGTCCCACATGCCCGATGTCCCCACGGCACTCGTCGGGCACTCCATGGGCGGCCGAACCGCACTACGCGTCGCCGACGACCCGCAGGTGGTCGCCGTGTGTGCCCTTGCGCCATGGATCGAACCCGGCGAACCCGTTGAACAACTCGCCGGACGTGCACTCTTGATCGCCCACGGTGACCGTGAGCGCTACACGGACCCAGCGCAGTCCTATAAGTACGCCGTGCGCGCCCGAGGCGTCACCCGGGTCGCACGCTTCGCCGTGCACGGTGACGGCCACGCCATGCTGCGCCGCGCCGCCGACTGGACCCGTGTGGTGAGGGACTTCGTCCACGGCGAACTCAAGGTCGAACCGATAGCCCCTTACATCGCGAACGCCATGTGCACGCCGGAGGGTCTCGACGTCCCCTTGGGAGGAACACGTGGTGCAAACCGGTGAACGGCCGCGCGTGGCGGTCGTCGGCAGCGGGGTGGCCGGGCTGACCGCCGCCTACCTGCTGAGGCGACGTTACGACGTCGTGCTGTTCGAACAGGACGACCGGCTCGGCGGTCACGCGCACACCCACGAACTGCCCACCGACGACGGGGGCACGACCCACGTGGACAGCGGGTTCATCGTCCACAACGAACGCACCTACCCCAACTTGCTCCGATTGTTCCGCGAGCTGGGCGTGTCCACTCAGGACGCCGAGATGTCCATGAGCGTCCGGTGCGACGGCTGCGGCCTTGAGTACGCCGGCGCCCGCAAGCTCGCCGGCCTGTTCGCCCAGCCGAGCAACCTCGCCCGGCCCGCCTACCTGCGGATGCTCGCCGAGGTGGCCCGCTTCCACCGGCACGCCAAGCGCTTGCTGGCCCTCGGCGACGACCACGACACCACGCTCGGCGCGTTCCTGGCCATCGGCGGGTACTCGCGGTACTTCGTGGACCACTTCGTGCTGCCGCTGGTGTCGGCGGTGTGGTCGGCCGGTCCGGAAGTGAGCCGGAAGTACCCGGCGCGGTACCTGTTCGAGTTCCTCGCCAACCACGGGATGCTGTCCGTGGGCGGCTCACCGCGGTGGAAGACCGTCGTCGGCGGGTCCCGCGCGTACGTCGAGAAGGTCGCGAAGGACCTGACCGCCGTGCACGTGTCCACGCCGATCCGGTCCGTGCGGCGGGTGGCCTTCGGCGTGGAACTGCGCGACGACGCCGACCAGCGGCACCGCGCCGACAAGGTCGTCATCGCCACCCACCCGGACCAGGCCCTGGCCCTGCTCGCCGACCCGACCGACGACGAGCGCGCGGTGCTCGGCGCGTTCCGCTACTCCCGCAACGAGACCTGGCTGCACCACGACGCGAGCGTGCTGCCCTCGGCGACCGGCGCGAAGGCGTCCTGGAACGTGCGCAAACCCGCGTGCCACGAGCGCGGCGGACCGGTGCTGGTCAGCTACCACCTGAACCGGCTCATGCGGCTGGCCGAGCCCGCCGACTACGTGGTGACGCTGAACGCGACCGACCTGGTCGACCGGGACTCCGTGATCGCCCGGATGGTGTACGAGCACCCCGTCTACACGCCGGAATCCGTTGCGGCCCAACGGCGTCTGCCGTCGCTGGACACCGCGGTCACCGCCTACGCCGGCGCCTACCACGGGTGGGGCTTCCACGAGGACGGCTGCGCCTCGGGCGTGCGTGCGGCGGGCGTCTTCGGGGCTGGCTGGTGAACCTGTACGAGGTCGAGATCGGCCACGTGCGGCGCGAACGCCTGGACCGCTCGTTCACCCATCGCGGGTATGTGTGGCTGGTCGACCTGGACGCGTTACCGACCCTGCCCGTCTGGCTACGGCCGTTCGCGCGGTTCCAGGCGCGTGACCACCTGGGCTCGCCGGAGCGGTCTATAAGGAACAACGTGGACGCGTGGCTTGCTACACAGGGCGTGGACCTTGGTGGGGGACGCGTGCTCATGCTCGCCAACGCGCGTCTGCTGGGGCATGTGTTCAACCCGCTGTCCCTCTACTGGT
Organism: Saccharothrix variisporea; assembly: GCF_003634995.1. Taxonomy (GTDB): domain Bacteria; phylum Actinomycetota; class Actinomycetes; order Mycobacteriales; family Pseudonocardiaceae; genus Actinosynnema; species Actinosynnema variisporeum. Next base: position 7,868,060 of record NZ_RBXR01000001.1, read on the forward strand.
GCCACAACGCGTCCGGTGCGCTCGAGTGCGTCATCGCGGAGGTGCACAACACCTATGGGCAACGGCACGCGTACTTGCTGCGTCCGGACGACGCCGGCCGCGCACGGGTCGCCAAGGACTTCTACGTGTCGCCGTTCCTGGAGTTGTCGGGGGAGTACGTGATGCGCGTGCCCGAACCGGATGACGAACTCTCCGTGACCATCGCCTTGCGCCAAGGCGGCCGAACCCCGTTCAGTGCCACCATGAAGGGGCGCAGGCGGCCCGCGACGCCGCGGGAACTGCTCCGGCTGCTGGTCCGCCGACCGCTGATGACCTACCGGGTGTCCGGGTTGATCCGCCGTCACGGCATCGCGTTGTGGGCGCGACGCGTGCCGATCGTCCCGAGGAGTGGCCGATGAGCACCATCGACGTACCCCGCCCCAACCAGGGCGTCTGGCCCGGTCTGCACACCCCGCCGCGCTCCCCGTGGCGGGCGCGCGTCGCCGAGGCCGTGTTCCGCAACGCCGTGCGCTCGCTGCCGGTGCGGGTCGTGCTGCCCGGCGGCGCGCGGCTGGGCGCGGGCGGCCCCGACGCGCCGGTCATGCGCCTGCACCGCCCGGAGGCGTTCTTCCACCGCCTGGGCGTGGACGCCAAGATCGGCTTCGGCGAGGCCTACATGGTCGGCGACTGGACCTCCCACCGTCTGGCCGACCTCCTCACCGCCTTCGCCGCCCGCCTGACCACCCTCGTCCCGCCCAGGCTGCAGCTGCTGCGCCGGTGGGTCGAGCGCCGCCACCCCGCGTCGGACAGCAACGACGTGGCCGGGTCCCGGCAGAACATCCACCGCCACTACGACCTGTCCAACGACCTGTTCGCGGTGTTCCTCGACGAGACCATGACCTACTCGTCGGCCTGGTTCGAGACCCCCGACCAGCCGCTGGAGCAGGCCCAGCTGCGCAAGATCGACGGCGTGCTGGACTACGCGGGCGTCCGGTCGGGCTCGAACGTGCTGGAGATCGGCACCGGCTGGGGCGCCCTGGCGATCCGGGCCGCCCAACGCGGCGCCACCGTCACCTCGCTGACCCTGTCCGCCGAGCAGAAGGCGCTGGCCGAGCAGCGGGCGCGGGCGGCCGGCGTGGACGACAAGATCACCGTGCACCTGCGCGACTACCGCGAGGAGACCGGCCGGTACGACGCCGTGGTCAGCGTCGAGATGATCGAGGCCGTGGGCGGGGAGTACTGGCCGACCTACTTCGCCATGGTCGACCGGTCACTGCGGCCGGGCGGGCGGTTCGGGCTCCAGGCCATCACCATGCCGCACGACCGGATGCTGGCCAGCGCCGCCAGCTACACCTGGATCCACAAGTACATCTTCCCCGGCGGGCTCATCCCGTCCGTGCGGGCGATCGAGGAGACCGTCCGGGACCACACCGCGCTGCGCGTCGAGGCCTCCCGGGAGTTCGGCCAGGACTACGCCGAGACCCTGCGGCGGTGGCGCGAGCGGTTCCTGGAGCGGTGGGACGAGGTGGCCGGGCTCGGCTTCGACGACACCTTCCGGCGGATGTGGGAGTTCTACCTCGCGTACTCCGAAGCGGGGTTCAGGGTCGGCTACTTGGGGGTCAAGCAGTTCGGCTTTGTGAAGTAGCGTCGTGTCTCATTAGGCCGAACGGCTGTATCTATCCCTCGCTCGGGTTGTGTTCCCACCACGTGGACCACGTTCGTGGTCAGCTTTGGCGAATCCCGTATCAGGGGCCGCTGTGCGTCCTCCTCATCAATGAGCCGGGATGAGCCGGGAGGGAAGACGAGCGTGAGGAGGTCGCCGGATGGCGCACCACGCATCCGTGCGAGCCGACGTCGAGATCGAGGTCGGCCCGGCGGCGCCCGGCCGCCCCGAGGTCAGGCTGCTGGCCGGCGGGGCGCCCCCGCGCTGGACCGCCGAGACGGAGCTGTCGGACCTGGTCGACGCCGCCCTGGCGGGCGAGCCGCGCGCGGTGGAGCACCTCCTCGCCCGCGTGCAGCCGCTCGTCCTGCGCTACTGCCGCGCGCGCGTGGGGACGCGCGAGCGCACGCTGGTCTCCGCCGAGGACATCGCGCAGGAGGTCTGCCTGGCCGTCGTCTCGGCGCTGGCCAAGTACAAGTACGAGCCCGGGTCGTTCCTGGCGTTCGTGTACGGCATCGCCGCGCACAAGGTCGCCGACGCGCGAAGACGGGCCGTGCGCAGCCGGTCGGAGGTCGTGCCCGAGCTGCCCGACACGCCCGCGCTGGAGGACGGGCCGGAGCAGCGGGCCATGAACGGCGAGATGATCGAGGCCGTCACCCAGCTGCTGCGGCGGCTGCCCGAGCGGCAGCGGGAGATCCTGGTGCTGCGCGTCGCGGTGGGGTTGTCGGCGGAGGAGACGGCGGTGGCCGTGGGCTCGACCCCCGGCGCGGTGCGCGTGGCCCAACACCGGGCACTGGCGCGGATGCGCGAGATGTTCGCCGCCGTCGACGACAACTGACCCCGCCCGCCCACACCGGCTGGTAGCCGCCGCGCCGCCTGCCTGCGACCGCGCCGCTCAGCTCGAACCGCCTGCCCGCGACCCTGCCGCCTGCCCGCGGCACCCGGTCGCATCGGCACCCCGCAGTCGCGCCGGCACACGCGCGGGGCGGTGTTCGCAGCCGTTGGGCACCGGGCCTGGCATCGTTGGAGGATGACGACCGCCGACGAGCCCGCGTTCGACGTGCTGTTGTCCGGCACGGTGTTCCTGGACATCATCTTCACCGGCCTGCCCCGGCCGCCCGCCCCGGGCACCGAGGTGTGGGCCGAGGGCCTGGGCTCGTGCCCGGGCGGCATCGCCAACCTCGCCGTCGCGCTGTCCCGGCTCCAGCTGCGCACGGCGCTGTCCGCCGCGTTCGGCGAGGACGCCTACGGCGACTTCTGCTGGGAGGTGCTGGCGGAGCAGGAGGGCGTGGACCTCACGTACTGCCGGCGGTTCTACGGGTGGCACACGCCCGTGACCGTGTCGATGGCGATGGACCGCGACCGGTCGATGGTCACCCACGGGCACCGGCCGCCCGTGTCCCCTGACGAGATGCTCAACCCGCCGCCGCGCACCCGTGCGTGCTTCGTGCACATCCAGCCCGAAGAGGAGCAGTGGGTGCGCACGGCGAAGGCCGCGGGGGCGTTGTTGTTCGCCGACATCGGGTGGGACCGGACCGAGGTGTGGGCTCCGGAGCTGCTGCGGCGGCTGGACGGGTACGACGTGTTCCTACCCAACGACGTTGAGGCGATGCGGTACACGCGCACCGACACGGCTGTGGACGCGGCACGCGCGTTGTCCTCTTATGTGCCCGTGGTGGTCGTCACGCGCGGCGGCGGGGGAGCGGTGGCCGTGGACGCCTCGACCGGTGAGGTGGTGGAGGTGCCGGGGCTGAACGTGGCGCCGCTGGACTCGACCGGGGCGGGGGACGTGTTCGGGGCCGGGTTCGTGCTGGGGACGCTGGCCGGGTGGCCGCTGTGCGACCGGGTGCGGTTCGCGAACCTGTGCGCGGCGCTGTCGGTGCAGCACTTCGGCGGGTCGCTGTCGGCGCCGGGGTGGGTGGACATCGCGACCTGGTGGCGCACGGTGAGCCGGCGCGCGGAGGTCGACGTGGACCTGCGCGGGTACCGGTTCCTCGAAGACGTCCTGCCGCACCACGCGGGCGTCGAGGTGCGGCGGGCGAGCGCGACGATCAGGCTCCGCTCCTCGTGATGATCACCCGATCGTGATCTTGCCCTGATCGAACACCTGTTCGATCATTGGCCCAGGACGACGGCAGCCGCCGCGGCACCGGGGGTTTCGCCGTCGCCCGAAAGGGGCAGGAGTAATTTCGGGTGCGCAAGCAACCTGGAGCGGTCGCCGCGCGACTTTATGTCCAGGGGGCTTTTTCTCGAGGGGATCCGGAAGGGGTTGTTCAGTGTTCGCCGCGCGTGCGACGGGTCTGGTCAAGTTGGCGGGGTTGTGCCTCGTGGCGGGGGTCCTGGTGGCCGCCCTGCTGTTCCCGGTCGTGGGCGGGATGGGCCTCGCGTCCAACCGTGCGGCGGACACCGTGGACCAGACGTCCGGTGAGTTGACCAAGGCCGAGCTGCCGCTGGTCACCACCGTGCTCGACATGAACCAGCAGCCGATCGCCTACCTGTACGACCAGTACCGGATCCCGGTGCCGTCCGAGGGCATCGCCGACACCATGAAGGCCGCGATCATCGCGATCGAGGACAAGCGGTTCTTCGAGCACAAGGGCGTCGACTGGCAGGGCATCGCGCGTGCGGCGGCCAAGGCCGGTGTGGACGGTGGCGCCTCGCAGGGCGCGTCCACGCTGACCCAGCAGTACGTCAAGAACTACCTGGCGTTCGTGGTCGGCAAGGGCGAGAAGGAGGCCTACGAGAAGGCCACCGAGGCCACGCTGGGCCGCAAGATCAGCGAGGCGCGCATCGCCACGCAGCTCGAGCAGAAGATGACCAAGGACGAGATCCTCACCGGGTACCTCAACATCGTCCCGTTCGGCAACGGCACCTACGGCGTCGGCGCGGCGGCCAAGACCTACTTCGGCACCACACCCGACAAGCTCACCGTGCCGCAGGCGGCGATGCTCGCGGGCCTGGTCAACGAGCCCAGCCGGCTCAACCCGGGCGCGGCCGTCGAGCCCGCGATCAAGCGGCGCAACACCGTGATCGACAAGATGCGGGAGAACGGCGCGTTCGGCGCGGACCCGAAGGTGGCCGAGGAGAAGGCGGCCGAGTACAAGGCCGAGGGCATCGGCGTGGTGCCGGACCTCAAGCTGCTGCCCAACGGCTGCGTCGGCGCCGGCGACGGCCCGGTGTACGGCTTCTTCTGCAGCTACCTGATCGACTACCTGGAGAAGGCCGGCCTGCCGCTGGACGAGCTCAAGCGCGGCGGCTACACGATCCACACCACGATGGACCCGGTCGCGACCCGCGCGGCCAAGGACGCGGCCGAGGGCCAGGTGCCCAAGGACCAGGAAGGCATCGCCAACGCGATGGCGATCGTCCAGCCGGGTGGCGACAAGCACCGCGTGCGGGCGCTGGCGGCCAACCGCGACTTCGGCAACAACGCCGAGGCCGGCCAGAGCGCCTACCCGCTGCCCTCCGAGGTGACCAGGTTCGGCACGGGCTCCACGTACAAGGTGTTCACGGCGGCGGCGGCGTTGGAGAAGGGCGTCGCCCGCCTCGACAAGCAGATCGACACCCCGAAGACGTACACGTCCAAGATCTACAAGGGCGAACGCGGCGGGTACACGGTCAAGAACGCGGCCGAGGGTTACAAGGACAAGATGACGTTGACCGAGGCGCTCGCGACGTCGCCGAACACGGGCTTCGTCATCCTGGAGGAGCAGGTCGGCCTGAACAACGTGGTCGACATGGCCTCCCGCCTGGGCCTGCGGGAGTCGATGAACGGCGTGACGGCGAAGGGCGAGCCCATCAAGCCGGGCGAGCAGTCGCAGGGCGAGACGGTCAAGAGCGAGAACCGCGGCTCGTTCACCCTGGGCGTCGGCCCGACCAGCATCCTGGAACTGGCGAACGTGGCCGCGACGATCGTCAGCTCCGGCACGTGGTGCCCGCCCACCCCGGTGGAGAGCGTGACCGACCGCAACGGCAAGCCGGTGGCGCTCAAGGAAGCCCCGTGCGACCAGGCCGTGAGCCCCGAACTGGCGGCGGCCCTGGCCAACGGCCTCAGCGCCGACACCAAGACCGGCGGCACCGCGGCCGGCGCGGCCGGCAACGCGGGCTGGAACCGCCCGATGATCGGCAAGACCGGCACCACGGAAGACCACTGGTCGGTGGCTTTCCTGGGCGCGACCCCGCACCTGGCGGGCGCGGTGATGACCTTCACCGACGGCGTGTCCCCGCAGGTCATCTGCAACACCACCCCACCCCGCCTGTGCGGCAACGCCCCCGGCACCACCGGCGTCTTCGGCGGTTCGGTGGCGGCCCCGACGTGGTTCAACGCCATGAAGCCCCTGCACGAGAACCTGCCGCCGACCGGCCTGCCCCCGGCGGACCCGCGCTTCCGCTAGCCGGCACTCCCCCACGACCGCCCGTCAGCCGTGGCTCCCCCACCCAGGGGGCCACGGCTGACCCGTCTCCACCCCGTTGCCGTCCCGCGAGCGTGCTCGCGTACCCGACGACAAGCGCCCCGAAACCCAACTTGCTCGATACAGCCTCGCAGCTCCCTCGAAACTCGCCCAAAAGCCCGGTCTGACCTGCGGGAATGCGCCCGAACCCGCGCGGCTCGCGCGCACTGCCGACGCCCTCCGAACCGCTGCCGCGAGCGCCACTTGGTTACGCCGGCCCTACCCCGCTGACCAGGCATTTATAACGACGCAATGCGGAACACGTCGGTACTTCATCACTCACAGTGACGATCAGTGGGTTATCTCACCAAATAGCGCTAGTCGCGGGCCGATGGGTTGCCTTCGCTCATCACCACGGGTTACGTTCCCCGCCGCATGTCACGGTTCGGTCACCAAAGGGACACGGCGCCGCTCCCCGAAAGCGTCGCCGTCTGGATCCCCCGCCAGACGTCCCGACCGGGCTCCCCGATGCAAGGAAGGCATACCTTTGGCACGGCATACCAAGGCCCGTGGTCGCAGCGTGTTCAGCACGCGCCCGAGCGCCACCGGCAAGCGTGGTGCGCACCGCGCGGAGGATGACAGAAAGCCCGTCACCGGCAAGGTCGCGGCCGTCGTGGCGCTCGGCGCCCTGGCCAGTGTCGGCGCCGCGGGCGGTGGCAGCGCGATCACGCCGCTGGCCGCCAGCACGGACCTCGCCGCCGCGATCGCGGTGTCCGGTGCTCCCGAGGCGCCGGTCATCGAGACCCGGCACGAGATCCAGCCCGGCCTGGAGACCGCCAAGCTGATGCGGTCCGAGGGCCTGATGGCCCGTCAGCACGTCACCCAGGCGATCCAGCACGCGTCGGCCGGCTACACCGCCCGCCAGGCGGAGCTCAAGCGCCAGCAGGAGGCCGCCGCGGCCGAGGCGGCCCGCGTGGCCGCCCAGAAGGCCGCCGAGGAGGCCGCTCGCCGGCCCAAGGTCGCCAAGCCCGCCGAGGGTGCGTTCACCTCCGGCTTCGGCGCCCGCTGGGGCACCACCCACTACGGCGTGGACATCGCCAACTCCATCGGCACGCCCATCCTGTCCGCGATGGACGGCGTGGTCATCGAGGCCGGTCCGGCCAGCGGCTTCGGGCTGTGGGTCCGGGTCCAGCACGGCGACGGCACGGTCACCATCTACGGCCACGTCAACGAGATCCTGGTCAGCGAGGGTCAGCAGGTCGCCGCCGGCCAGCAGATCGCGACCATGGGCAACCGCGGCCAGTCCACCGGACCGCACCTGCACTTCGAGGTGTGGCTGAACGGCTCGCAGAAGATCGACCCCGTCGGCTGGCTGGGCGAGCGCGGGATCAACCTCTGAACTCCGTGGTGACACCTCAACGGACATACCGACTGGTCGGTACCTGAGGTACGGTGGGCCCCGTCACCCGATGAGGACGGAGGCGATCGTGGGCCGTTGGGGAATCACGCTGCCGCTGGTCGGCGTCCCGGTGCTCGACCACCGGGAGCTCGTGGCCGAGCTCGGCGACCTCGGCTACACCGACATCTGGTCGGCCGAGACCGCGGGCACCGACGCGTTCACGCCGCTCGCCCTGGCCGCGCAGTGGTCGGACCTGCGGCTGGGCACGGCGATCGCCCCCGTCTACACGCGGGGACCCGCGACGCTCGCCATGACGGCGGCGACCCTGGCCGAGGTGTCGAGCCACCGGTTCGTGCTGGGCATCGGGTCGTCGTCGCCGGCGATCGTGCAGCGGTGGAACGCGGCCGACTTCACCGAGCCGTTCAAGCGGACGCGGGACACCCTGCGCTTCCTCAAGGCGGCGCTCGCGGGCGAGAAGGTCAGCGAGCAGTACGACACGTTCGCCGTGCGCGGGTTCCGGCTGGAGCGCGTGCCGGAGCAGCGGGTGCCGATCATGCTCGCCGCCCTGCGCCCGAACATGCTGCGCCTGGCCGGCCGTGAAGCCGATGGCGCCATCACCAACTGGCTCGGCGCGGACGACGTGCCCAAGGTGCGCGCCGAACTCGGCGACAAGGAGCTCGCCGCACGCATCTTCGTGTGCCCGACCGAGAACGCCGAGGCCGCGCGTGGCCTGGGCCGGATGCTCATCAGCACGTACCTGACCGTTCCGGCGTACGCGGCGTTCCACGACTGGCTCGGACGCGGTGAGCTGCTGCGGCCGATGCACGAGGCGTGGCAGGCGGGCGACCGGCGCAAGGCGGCCGAGGTGATCCCGGACGAGGTGGTGGACGACCTGGTCGTGCACGGCAGCGTCGAGCACTGCCGGGCGCGGGTCGCCAAGTACGCGGCCAACGGCGTCGACACGCCGATCATCGCCGTGCTGCCGACGGGCGAGGACCAGCTGGAGCTGGTGCGCGCCCTGGCACCGGGAGCCTGAGGTGGCGCGGAAGCCGTCGCCGGAGCGGAGATCGACGCCGGAGCGGATCGTCGACGCGGCGGTCCGCCTGTTCGCCGCGAAGGGGTTCGACGCGACCACCGTGCAGGAGGTGGTCGAGGCGGCGTCGGTGACCAAGGGTGCGCTCTACCACTACTTCGGGTCCAAGGACGACCTGCTGTACGAGATCTACCGGGCGCTGATCGAGCGGCAGATGGCGGACCTGGACCGGATCGTGGCCGCCGGCGAGGACGCGACGACGACCGTGCGGCGGATCGTCGTGAGCCTGGTGGAGACGACGGCGGAGAGCGTCGACGAGACCGCGGTGTTCGTGCGCGAGATGCACAAGCTGGGCGCCGACCGGATGGCGTCCTTCCGCGCCGAACGCCGCCGCTACCACGAGACCTTCCGCGCGGTGGTGGAGAAGGCCCAGGCGGACGGTACCTTCAGCTCCCGCGTGCCGGCCGACACCGCCGTGCTCATCGCGCTGGGCGTGGTGAACCAGCTGCCCACCTGGTACCGCCCGGACGGCCCGAAGTCCCCGGACCGCCTGGCGACCGAGATCGCGGACTTCGTCCTGGCCGGCCTGCGCCCCTGATCTCAGTCCTTGACGCGTGCGCGCAGCGTGGTCAGGGCCTTGTCGGCGTGGGCGTTCATGGCGAATTCCGACTTGATGACGTCCAGCACCGTGCGGTCGGTGTCGATGACGAACGTGTGGCGCTTGACCGGCAGTGGGCCGAAGCGGCGCTTCACGCCGAACTGTTCGGCCACCTCGCCCGAGACGTCCGACAGCAGCGGGTAGTCGAAGGTGTGGCGGTCGGCGAATTCCTTCTGCTTGGCGACCGTGTCGCGGCTGATCCCGACCCGCTGGGCGCCCACCTCGGCGAACTCCGCCGCCAGGTCGCGGAAGTGGCAGCTCTCGGCCGTGCAGCCGGCGGTCATCGCGGCCGGGTAGAAGAACAGCACGACCGGGCCCGCGGTGAGCAGGTCGCTCAGGCTGGTCGGGGTGCCGTCCTGGTCGGGCAGGGTGAAGTCGGGGGCGATGTCGCCGGGTTTCATGCCTTGGTCCTCCCGCAGGGTGTCGATCACGCGTCGCACGGTGTTCGCCCGTAGCCCACCGTACGGTTCTCGCTAGGCTCGTAGCCAGGCCGGGAGGTGTGAGTTGACCAGCATGTCCGACGTCGCGCGGGCCGCCGGGGTGTCCGCGGCGACGGTGTCGCGGGCGTTGCGGGGCGAGCCGGGGGTGTCCGAGGCGACCCGCCGCTACGTCACCGAGGTGGCCAAGCGGATGCGGTACGCGATCGCGCGGGACGCCTCCAGCTTGGCCGGCGGGCGCAAGTACGCGGTCGCCGTGCTGACCGCCGACGTCGGGCGCGGGGACCTGCTGGCCGGGGCGGAAGGCGCGTTGCGGGCCGCCGGGTACGACGTCCTGCTCTACGTGCTGCGCGACGCGGCGGCGCGGGAGAAGTTCTTCGAGGAGTTGCCGCCGCTGGGGCGTCGCGTGGACGGCGTGCTCGCGTTGTCCGTCACGCTGACGGATGACGAAGTCGACGCGATCGGGTCGCTGGACCTGCCGTTGGTCGCGGTGCGTGACGACGACCTGCGCGAGGCGTTGCGGCTGGCCGCCGGGCACGTGCTCGAGCTGGGGCACCGGGACGTCGCGCTGGTGCTGCCCGAGGACGTGGACGAGTCGTATGACGAATTGCTGGTGGCGGAGGGGCTGAGCGTGCGTCCGGAGTGGACGTTGTGGTCGTCGTCCACGGTCGCGGGCGGCGAGCAGGTCGTGGACGTGCTGCTGGACGGCGACCGCCTGCCGACCGCCGTCGTGTGCGGGAGCGGGCAGGTCGCGCTGGGTGTGTTCCTGCGGCTGCGCCGCGACGGTCGGGACGTGCCCGGTGACGTGTCGATCGTCAGCCTCGACGGCCCGGACCTCGTCAGCGCGGTCGGCATCACCGCGGTCGAGGGCGCGTGGCGGGAACGCGGCGAGCACGCCGTCGGGCAACTGCTCGCGGGGCTGCGCGGCGAGACCGACGACCGGACGCCACCGTCGGTGCACCTGGTCGTCCGGGAGTCGACCGCACGCGTGAACCCCGGTGAACCGTCTGCAACCATCGGGTGACCAGCCCCACCCCGCCTGGCCGGCGCGCACCGGTTGAGACGAAGCTGTCCCACGTGGACGACGACCAGCTGGCGGCACTGGCCGACGCGCACGGCGTGGCGACGTGGTACGAGGACGCGGAGCAGAAGCGCGCCGACGTCGACCCCGATGTGGTGGTGGCGGTGCTCGCCCAACTGGGTGTGGACGCCTCCACCCCCGAGGCGATCCGCGCCGCCCTGACCGCACCCCGCCCCGAACCCAAGACCCTCGTCCTGCACGCCGGCGACCACCTGGACGGCCCCGGCACCCTCACCCTGGAGGACGGCAGCACCCTCACCCTCCCGGCGGTCCCTCCGCTGGGTTACCACCGCCTGGGCGACCGGACGGTCATCGTCGCACCCCGTGAGCTCCCGCCCGTGCCGAAGACGTGGGGCTGGATGCTCCAGCTGTACGCGATGCGCTCGGACGACTCGTGGGGCATGGGCGACTTCGCCGACCTGGCCACGATCGCCCGCCGCAGCGCCGCCGACCTGGGCGCGGGCGTGCTGCTGGTCAACCCGGTGCAGGCGGTCAGCCCGACCGTCCCGGTGGAACGGTCGCCGTACTCCCCGTCCAGCCGCCGCTTCGCCAACCCGCTCTACCTGCGCATCGCCGACACGGACGCCTACCGACAGGCCGACGACGACACCCGACGCCGCGTCGACGCCCTGCGCCCGGACAACGACACCGACCTGATCGACTACGACGCGGTGTGGACGGCGAAGAAGGCCGCCCTGGAGCTCCTCTGGGAGACCGTGGACCACCCCGCTCCGGACGGCGAACTGCGTGATTTCGCGCGGTTCTGCGCGTTGGCGGAGAAGCACGGACAGGACTGGCGGACCTGGCCCGAGCAGGACCGCGACCCCGCCACCGCGCACGCCGACCCCGACCGCGTCGCCTTCCACGCCTGGCTCCAGCACCTGTGCGAAGCCCAGCTCGCGCAAGCCCGCGAAGCCGCCGAGGACATGGCCGTCGGGATCATCCACGACCTCCCCGTGGGCGTGCACCCCGGCGGCGCGGACACGTGGGCCGTCCGGGACGCCTTCGCGCCCGACGTCCGGGTCGGCGCCCCGCCGGACGCGTTCAGCCAGCTCGGCCAGGACTGGAACCTCCCGCCCTGGCGGCCCGACCGGCTCGCCGAGCAGGGCTACGAGCCGTTCCGCGCCGTCCTGCGCAGCGTCCTCCGGCACGGGGACGGCATTCGGATCGACCACGTCGCCGGCCTGTGGCGGCTGTGGTGGATCCCGCCCGGCGAACCGCCCCAGCGCGGCACCTACGTGCGCTACGACGCCGACGCCATGCTCGCCGTCCTCACGCTCGAAGCGCACCGGGCCGGTGCCGTCGTCGTGGGGGAGGACCTGGGCACGGTCGAGCCCAAGGTCACCGAGGAGCTGCACGCGCACGGCATGCTCAGCTCCGCCGTCCTGTGGTTCCAGCGCGACTACAAGCAGCCCGGTCACCCGCTCAAGCGCCCGCAGAGCTGGACCATGAAGGCCATGGCGAGCATCTCCACCCACGACCTGCCCACGGCCGCCGGGTTCCTCCGGGCCGAACACGTTCGGGTGCGAGCCGAACTGGGGCAGTTTGCGGGAGACGTCGAACGGGAATACCGGTCTGCCGCCACCGAACGCGCGCAACTGGAAGAACTCCTCAAGCGGGAACGGATCCCTGCCGATGACCTGGTTACCGCGCTCCACGCCCTACTAGCGAAGGCCCCGTCCCTGCTGCTGCTCACATCGCCCCAGGACGCGCTCGGCGAGACCCGTCAGCCGAACCTCCCGGGCACCGTCGACCAGTACCCGAACTGGCGCATCCCGCTGCCGGTCCGGGTGGTCGAGCTGTTCACCGACGCGCGTGTGCGCCGGATCGCGGAGGCGTTGCGCCGATGACCGGAAACACGCTCGTCACCGCAGGTTCCGCTTCCGCGGAGTATCGTCAAGCCGTCACCCGCGCAACGGTTGGAGGTGGCATTCACCCGTGAACACCGAGCTGGTGTCCCGCACCGGGCTGGTGCCCGAACAGATGATCGCCCCGGCTCCCGCCGACGTCCTCGAACTCGCCGTCGAACGCGTCCTCGCGGCCGTCCGGCCCTCGAACCTCACCGACCCCCTGGCCGGGGCCCACGCCGCCGAGCAGTCGCTGCGCGAAGCGCTGCGGACCGTCGACGGCGCCCGGCCCGACGAAGCCCTCGGCCGGGCGGTGGCCTGCGCCGAAGCCGCCTGCGAGCACCTGCGCTACTGCGAGTTGCAGGAGGCGAGACTCCTGCTGGTCGCGGCCCGCGGTCAGCTCGTCCGGTCGCACTCCGGCAGGGCATGATCTAGAACGGTAGGGGTTGACCCGTTCGTCCCGGAGGAGCACCTGTGCGACCCTGGCCCGGAACGCCCTACCCGCTCGGCGCGGCCTACGACGGCGTCGGCACCAACTTCACCCTGTTCTCCGAGGTCGCCGACTACGTCGAGCTGTGCCTGTTCGACGACGACGGCACCGAGGAACGCGTGCGGCTGCCGGAGGTGGACGGCTTCGTCCACCACGGCTACCTGCTGGGCGTCGGCCCCGGCCAGCGCTACGGCTACCGCGTGCACGGCCCGTACGACCCGGAGCAGGGTCTGCGGTGCAACCCCAACAAGCTGCTCATCGACCCGTACGCGAAGGCCATCACCGGTGGCGTCGACTGGCACGAATCGCTGTTCGGCTACCCGTTCGGCAAGCCCGACGCCCGCAACGACCAGGACTCCGCCGGCCACGTGCCGCTGTCGGTGGTGGTGAACCCGTTCTTCGACTGGGCCAACGACCGCCCGCCGAAGACCCCGTACAACGAGTCGGTCATCTACGAGACCCACGTGCGCGGCCTGACGATGATGCACCCCGAGGTGCCCGAACGGCTGCGCGGCACGTACGCGGGCCTGGCGCACCCCGTGGTGATCGAGCACCTGAAGTCGCTGGGCGTGACGGCGGTCGAGCTGATGCCGGTGCACCAGTTCATCACCGACCACGGGCTGTCCGAGAAAGGCCTGCGCAACTACTGGGGCTACAACACGATCGGGTTCTTCGCGCCGCACGCCGGTTACGCGGCGCTACCCGACCAGGCCAACCAGGTGCAGGAGTTCAAGGGCATGGTCCGCGCCCTGCACGAGGCCGGCATCGAGGTCATCCTCGACGTCGTCTACAACCACACCGCCGAGGGCAACCACCTCGGGCCCACCATGTCCATGCGCGGCATCGACAACCAGGCGTACTACCGGCTGGTCGAGGACGAGCCGAAGTACTACATGGACTACACCGGCACCGGCAACTCGCTCAACGTCCGCAGCCCGCACACCCTCCAGCTGATCATGGACTCGCTGCGCTACTGGGTGACCGAGATGCGCGTGGACGGGTTCCGCTTCGACCTCGCCGCCACCCTGGCCCGCGAGTTCTACGACGTGGACCGGCTGTCCACGTTCTTCGACCTGGTCCAGCAGGACCCGGTGGTCAGCCAGGTCAAGCTCATCGCCGAGCCGTGGGACGTCGGCCCCGGCGGCTACCAGGTCGGCAACTTCCCGCCGTTGTGGACGGAGTGGAACGGCAAGTACCGCGACACCGTGCGCGACTTCTGGCGCGGCGAGCCGGCCACGCTGGGCGAGTTCGCCTCCCGCATCACCGGGTCCTCCGACCTCTACCAGGACGACGGCCGCCGCCCGTACGCGTCGGTCAACTTCGTCACCGCGCACGACGGGTTCACCCTCACCGACCTGGTCTCCTACAACCGCAAGCACAACGACGCCAACGGCGAGGACGGGCGCGACGGCGCCGACGACAACCGGTCGTGGAACTGCGGCGTCGAAGGACCGACCGACGACCCCGAGGTGCTCGAGCTGCGCGCCCGGCAGCGGCGCAACCTGCTGGCCACCCTGCTGCTGTCGCAGGGCGTCCCGATGATCCTGCACGGCGACGAGCTCGGCCGCACCCAGCAGGGCAACAACAACGCCTACTGCCAGGACAACGAGCTGAGCTGGGTCGACTGGACCCTGGTGGAGAAGAACAAGGACCTGCTGGACTTCACCTCCGCGCTCACCGCGTTCCGCCGCGCCCACCCGGTGCTGCGCCGGCGGCGGTTCTTCCAGGGCAAGCCCATCCGCAAGGGCGACGAGCTCCGCGACATCGCGTGGTTCACCCCGTCGGGTGAAGAGATGACCGAGCAGAACTGGGAGGACGACTTCGGCCGCTGCGTCGTGGTCTTCCTCAACGGCGAGGGCATCCCGGACCTGGACCAGCGCGGGATGCGGGTGCTGGACGACTCGTTCCTGCTGGCGTTCAACGCCCACCACGGGGACATCGAAGTCACCCTCCCGGACGACAGTTACGGTCCGCAGTGGACGGTGGTGGTCGACACGTTCGCCGGCGTCGTGCGCGAACCCGACACCGGGGAGCCGGTGCCCGCCGGCGGCACGGTGACCGTGCCCGCGCGGTCCCTGCTGGTGCTCCAGCGGACGGGCGTCGAATGACCGCCCCGGACCGAAAAGCGCCCACCTCCACGTACCGCATCCAGTTCACCCCCGAGTTCACCTTCGCCGACGCCGAAGCCGTCGTGGACTACCTCGACGCGCTCGGCGCGGGCGCGCTGTACGCGTCGCCGCTGCTGGAGGCCGTGCCGGGCTCGACGCACGGCTACGACGTGGTGGACCCGACCAAGGCGCGCGAGGAGTTCGGCGGCGAGGCGGGCCGGCAGGCGTTGAGCAAGGCGCTGCGCCGGGCCGGGCTCGGGCTGGTGGTCGACATCGTGCCCAACCACATGGCCACCGGGCCGGAGAACCCGTGGTGGTCCGACGTCCTGGCGCACGGCCGGTCCTCGAAGTACGCCGACTACTTCGACTGGGAGGGCGACAAGCTGCTGCTGCCCTTCGCCGGCTCCCCGGAGGAAGAGGAAGAGCACGAGCACTACCGGCTGGTGTTCTGGCGGCGCGGCAACGCCGAGCTGAACTACCGGCGGTTCTTCGACATCACCACGCTGGCGGCCGTGCGGGTGGAGGACCCGGAGGTCTTCGAGGCCACGCACGGCGAGGTGCTGCGCTGGGTCGCGGCGGGCGAGGTCACCGGGCTGCGGGTGGACCACCCGGACGGGCTGGCCGACCCCGGTGCCTACGTGCGGCGGCTCAAGGAACGGGCCGGGTGCTGGGTGGTGGTGGAGAAGATCCTCGGCGTGGACGAGTCGCTGCCGGTGTCCTGGCCGGTCGAGGGCACCACCGGGTACGACGCGCTGCGCGAGGTGTGCGGGCTGTTCGTGGACCCGGCGGGCGAGCCCGCGTTCACCGCGCTGGCCTCCGAGATGGGCGTGCCGACGGACTTCGCGGCCGTCGAGCACGAGTGCCGGGACCTGGTGGCCCGGGGCATCCTCAAGGCGGAGGTCCGCCGGATCGCCGCCCTGCTGGACTACCCGGACCGGGCGTTGGCGCAGGAGGCCGTGGCGCAGGTGATGACCGCGTTCCCGGTCTACCGGTCCTACCTGCCCGAGGGTCGGGACGCGTGGGACGCGGCCGTCGCCGCCTCGCCGTGCCCGGCGGTGAAGGCCCTGGACGAGCAGGTCCGCGCCGACCCGCAGGGCGAGCTGGCCACCCGCATCCAGCAGACCTCCGGCATGGTCGTGGCCAAGGGCACCGAGGACACCGCGTTCTACCGGTACGCCCGGTTCGTCGCGCTCAACGAGGTCGGCGGCGCGCCCGACCGGTTCGGCGTGCCCGTCGAGGAGTTCCACCGCCGCGCCGCCGCCCGCGAAGCCGGTTCGCCGGAGGCCATGACCGCGTTGTCGACGCACGACACCAAGCGCAGCGAGGACGTGCGGGCGCGGCTGGCGGTGCTGGCCGAGATCCCCGACGAGTTCGCCGAGGCCGTCCGCCGCTGGACCGCCGCCCACCCGATCGACGAGCCCGCGCTGAACATGCTGGCCTGGCAGTCGCTGGTGGGCGCGTGGCCGATCACCGCCGACCGGATGGCCGCCTACCTGGACAAGGCGGCCAAGGAGGCCAAGGTCCGCACCTCGTGGATCGACCACGACGAGGCCTTCGAGGCGGCGGTCGCGGCGTGGCCGGCGCAGGTGCTGGAGGGGCCGCTGGCCGGGGACGTGGCCGGGTTCGTGGACCGCGTGGTCGAGCCCGGCTGGTCCAACGCGCTGGGGCAGAAGCTCGTGCAGCTCACCGCGCCCGGCGTGCCCGACGTCTACCAGGGCACCGAGCTGTGGGACCTGTCCCTGGTCGACCCGGACAACCGGCGGCCGGTGGACTACGACGTCCGCCGCCGGCTGCTGGACCGCATCCGGGACGGGTGGCTGCCCGCCGTGGACGACTCGGGCGCGGCCAAGCTCCTGGTCGTGCACAAGGCGTTGACCCTGCGCCGGGAACGGCCCGAGCTGTTCCGCGGCTACCGGCCGCTGCACGGGTCGGGACCGGCCGCAGCGCACGTTGTGGCGTTCGAACGCACCGACCTGGTTGCGGTGGCCACGCGCCTGCCGGTGGGATTGGCGGCGGGAGGCGGGTGGCGCGACACCGTGCTGCCGCTGCCGCCCGGCGACTGGACCGACGTGCTGACCGGGCGGCCCGCGCCGGAGCGGTTGGCCGACCTGTTGGACACCTACCCCGTGGCACTGCTGGTGCGAGGAGATTCGTGACGTTCTCGGTGTGGGCGCCTCATCACGAGCGCGTCCAGGTGCGGGTGGACGGCCAGGACCACGAGATGACCCGCGGGGACGGGGGGTGGTGGCACTCCGAGGCCGAGGGCGTGGACTACGCGTTCGTCGTCGACGGCGAGGCCCTGCCCGACCCGCGCTCGCGGTGGCAGCCCAACGGGGTGCACGAGGCGTCCCGCGTCTACGACCACTCGGCGTTCAAGTGGACCGACGCCGGGTGGACCGGGCGGCCGTTGCCGGGCGCGGTGATCTACGAGCTGCACATCGGCACGTTCACCCCCGGCGGCACGTTCGACGCGGCCGTGGAGAAGCTCGACCACCTGGTGGACCTCGGGATCACGCACGTCGAGGTGCTGCCGGTCAACGCCTTCGACGGCACCGCCGGCTGGGGCTACGACGGGGTGCTGTGGGGTGCGGTGCACGAGCCGTACGGCGGGCCGGACGGGTTCAAGCGGTTCGTCGACGCCTGCCACGCGCGCGGCCTGGCCGTGCTGCTGGACGTGGTCTACAACCACCTCGGGCCGTCCGGGGCCTACCTCGACCGGTTCGGGCCGTATTTCGCCGGCAGCAACGACTGGGGCCCCGGGCTCAACCTCGACGGCGCGGACTCCGACGAGGTGCGCCGGTACGTGGTCGACAACGCCGTGAGCTGGCTGCGGGACTACCACGTGGACGGGCTGCGGTTGGACGCCGTGCACGCGCTCGTGGACCGCAGTGCCGTGCACGTGCTGGAGCAGCTGGCTTCCGAGGTGGACGCGCTCTCGGCGGGCCTGGGCCGGCCGCTGACGTTGATCGCCGAGTCGGATCTCAACGACGCCCGCCTGGTCAGCGCGCGAGAGGCCGGCGGGTACGGGTTGGACGCGCAGTGGTCCGACGACGTGCACCACGCCCTGCATGTGGCGCTGAGCGGCGAGACCTTCGGGTATTACCCGGACTTCGAGGGGCAGCTGGCGAAGACGTTGCAGGACGTGTTCCTGCACGCGGGCACGTGGTCGTCGTTCCGGCACCGCCACCACGGCCGGCCGGTGGACAAGCGGCTGCCCGGCTACCGGTTCCTGGCCTACCTGCAGAACCACGACCAGATCGGCAACCGGGCCGTCGGCGACCGGCTGTCGGCGACGGTGTCACCGGGGCGGCTCGCGGTGGGCGCGGCGATCGTGTTCTGCTCCCCGTACACGCCGATGCTGTTCATGGGGGAGGAGTGGGCGGCGAGCACGCCGTGGCAGTTCTTCGCGTCCTTCCCCGACCCGGAGCTGGCCGAGGCGGTGCGGACGGGCCGGCGGCGGGAGTTCGCGCGGCACGGGTGGGGCGAGTCCGAGGTGCCCGACCCGATGGACCCGGCCACCGTCGAGCGGTCCACGCTGCGGTGGGAGGAGGTCGGTCAGGAGCCGCACCGCGGGGTGCTGGAGCTCTACCGGGCGTTGATCGCGCTGCGGCGGTCCCGGCCCGAACTGGCCGACCCCCGGCTGGACCGGTTCCGGGTCGACGTCGTCGGCGACGCGCTGGTCCTGCACCGGGGGTCGCTGCGCGTGGTGTGCAACCTGGGTGGTGACACGGAGGTGGAGCTGCCGGCAGCGGGTGAGGTGCTGCTGGCCTCGGCGGAGGCGAAGGTCGTCGGGCAGGTCGCGCACCTGCCCGCCGAGTCGTTCGCGGTGGTTCAGTTGTCCGGTTGAGGCGTGCGGTGTTCCGGGAGCCAGCCGACCTCGGCCAGCTTCTCCGCGAGCAGCCGGCCGGCCAGGCTGACCTGGTCGGCCAGGTGTCTTCGCACCTCCGGCAGGTCCGCCTCCGCGCCGTGGGCGGCGTCGTAGGCCGCGACGAGGCTCCGCGCCGCCTGCACCACCTCCTCCACCCCGGGCCACTCCCGGTGCTCGGGCTGCCCGTTGGGCAACGCCGTGCGGTGCACCGCCCGCACCGCCCGCCGGGCACCGAGCTCGGCGGCCAGGTCGATCAGCTGCACCGCGATGGTGTGCAGCTTGACGTTGTGGTGTTGCGACATGCTGACCAGCAGTCGGAAGCCCTCCTGGGGCGTGCACCCCTGGACGGCCGCGATCAGGCCCGTGGCCTGTCCGATCACGGTGCGGGTCTGCACCGCCCGGCGCAGCCCCGCCACTTCCGCTTCCAGGCTGGCGATCCGCGCGGCGAGCGTGTTGTCCAGTCCGTCGTCCCCGACCACGGTCGGGCTCCTCTCGCACGTCGAAACTCGTGGCCAGCGCGTGCGAGGGACATGCGGTGCCAGCCCCGCAAGCCCACAGCTGTGACGCTGACCTGGCGACCGGGACCCCGGCCACCGGGTGGCTTGCGGCTGGCTTTTCAACCGCGTAGACGATCACCGTAGTAGAGCGCGCTCCCGGGCGAAAACCGGAGGGTCCGCCGCAGGGTCTGACCTGCGCTTTTCTTGCGCCTACTACGTGGGACTGCGGGGGGCTTCCCCGGTTGCGGCGTTCTCGGGCGGGCGCGCTGCGTGCGCTCTCAAGATCAAAAGCGGACGCTCGCCGCTGGGCAGGCCCCCGGGGGTGGAAGGGCGTCGGTTTCTTCCCCCCGTACGGCCTGCCGGAGGCAACCACCCTTGGCCCGTTTCCGCAACCGGAAAAGCTGGTTGCGGAAACGGGCCAAGCGCGGTTGGGCTGCGCCCAGGCCGTACGGGGGGAAGAAACCGAGGCCCTTCCGTGGGCTTGGCAGCACGGCGAACGCAACCCCGCCCTGCGGGCGTCCGCCTGCGGCGCAAGAGGGGCGCCTGCGGGGGTGGTCGGTTTTCGGTGGTGTGGTTCGGGGTACTTGGTGGTCGGACCTGATGTCGTACCGAAAGGACCGTCATGGGTACCGACGACAAGTTCAGCAACAAGGCCGAGGAGATGAAGGGCCGGGCCAAGGAGGCCCTGGGCGACGCCACCGACAACGAGCAGTGGCAGGCCGAGGGCAAGGCCGAGCGGGCCAAGGGTGCGCTCAAGGAGGCCGGCGAGAAGGTCAAGGACGCCTTCCGCTCCAACGACCGCTGACTCTTCGATGGCAGCGCGCAGCGCCGCACCGTTCGTGCCCGAGGGCGCGGACCTCGCGGCGCTGCGCGCTGCCGCGCGGGGGTGTGAGGGGTGTGACCTCTACAAGCCCGCGACCCAGACGGTGTTCGGTGCCGGGCCGCCCGACGCCCGGTTGATGCTCGTTGGGGAGCAGCCCGGTGACCAGGAGGACCGGGCCGGGGAGCCGTTCGTCGGGCCGGCGGGGAAGTTGCTGGACCGGGCGTTGGCCGAGGCCGACCTGCTGCGTGAGGGCGTCTACGTGACCAACGCGGTGAAGCACTTCAAGTTCGTGCCGGCCGAGCGCGGCAAGCGGCGCATCCACAAGACGCCGGCGCGTGGCGAGGTCGTCGCCTGCCTGCCGTGGTTGCACGCCGAACTGTCCGAGGTGCGGCCGGAGCTGGTGGTGTGCCTCGGGGCGACGGCCGCCAAGGCGATCATGGGCACCGACTACAAGGTCACCGAGCGGCGCGGGCGGGTGGAACAGGCCGGGGACTTCCGGGTGATCAGCACCGTCCACCCCTCGGCGGTGCTGCGGGCGCCCGACCGGGACGAGGCGTACGCGGCCTTCCTGGCGGATCTGCGCACGGTGCGTGACCAGCTCTAGATGTGGAGCGGCCCCCCGACCGGCTCCCGCTCGCGCGGGCCGAGCTGGACTGGGCTCGGGGTCGAGGGGCCGGGTGGCCGCCTGGTTTTCGCCAGGCCCACCCCTGAAGACGGGTAGGTCCTAGCGGACGGTCACCTCACGACGAGTCCTACAGCTACACAACTTCGGACCACCTCCTTCCTCGTGTACCGCGAACCTATGTGTTCCGCCGGGCGCCTCGCAACGGATTTCTTGATCCGCGAACACGGCTCAACGCCGCGTCCGATTGCCGCCGGACTTCGGGTGGTGGAGCGGTCAGGATCGTTTCCATGAACATCGAAGGCAAGGTCGCCCTGGTCACTGGTGGTAGTCGGGGCATCGGGGCGGCGGTCGCGCTGCGGCTGGCGCGGGAGGGCGCGGACATCGCGCTGACCTACCGGAACGACGCGAGCGACGTCGTGGAGCAGATCAAGGGACTGGGGCGGCGCGTGGTGGCGATGCGCGCGGACAGCGGGGACGCTTCGGCGGTCGCGGCGGCGGTGGACGAGGCCGCGGGGACGTTGGGTCGGCTGGACATCCTGGTCAACAACGCGGGCGAGTTCATCGTCGGGCCGGTGGAGGAGTTGGGGATCGACGCGTTCGACCGGACGTTCGCGGTGAACGTGCGGGCCCCGTTCGCGGCGGTCAAGGCGGCGCTGCCGCACCTGCGCGAGGGCGGGCGGATCATCAGCATCGGCAGCAACGTGGCCGTGCGCGTGCCGTTCCCCGGGTTCTCGGTGTACTCGGCGAGCAAGGCGGCGCTGGTCGGCATGACCAAGGCGCTGGGGCAGGAGCTGGGCGCGCGGGGGATCACCGTGAACCTGGTGCACCCCGGTGCGACCGACACCGACCTGAACCCGGAAAGCGGCCCGATGGCCGAGGCGATCACCGGGTTCACGGCGGTCGGCCGGTACGGCAGGCCGGAAGAGGTGGCGTCGGCGGTGGCGTACCTGGCGTCCGAGGAGGCCCGGTACATCACCGGCACCGCGCTGCACGTGGACGGCGGTTTCACGATCTGATCGGTGGGGCCGTGCCCACAGGTCCGGCACGGCCCCACACTTCGCCCGATCAGCCCACGTTCACGTCGATGCAGGCGTAGAAGGCGTTGGCGGTGTCGCCGATGTTCCAGATCGCCAGCACCTTCTGGCGGCCGGACGCACCCAGGTTCACGGTGTGCGAGACGGTCGAGGGCGGTTGCTGGTTGCCGCCGTCGAAGTACCCGACCCGCCGGCTGCCGACGTAGTACTCGTAGCTGGCGGTGCGGTGGCGGGCGGTGAAGACCCAGTTGAACGTGACGGTCTGCCCGACGCCGGTGACCTTCCAGCCCTTGCTGTCGTTGTTGAGCTCGGCGAACCGCGCCACGCCGCCGTGGCAGCTGCGCAGGCCCTTCGGGCCTTCGACGCTCTGCGGTTCGTACTTGATGTCACCGCACTGCACCAGACCCCGCGCGCACTGGGCCTGCCTGCTGGGCGGTGAGGACACGTAGCCGTGGGCGAACGCTTGCGCCGTCGGCAGGGCGACGACGACCAGCGGCGCGGCGAGGACGCCTGCCGCCATCGCGGCGATCCTGCGGCGAAGTGCCATTGTCGGAGCTCCTTTCGGGTGGGGCGGAGACGTCGCTGGGCGACCGCACCCGAAGAGCAGCCCGCGCCGCACGGGTGGCGTTCACCCAACGCGGCGGCAGGTCTAGACCATACTCTCTGTGATTGCTCCGTGACAACGGTTCTGGGTCTAGTCGTGGGCGTCGTCGAGCAGCCCGGTCGCGTGCGCGGTCCGCTGGTACAACACGTAACGCCCGGCCCTCACCTTGGTGACCAGGCGCGCGCGGTGCAGTGCGGTGAGGTGGTAGGAGACGGTGGCCGGGGCGTACCCGCTCCGGGTGGCCAGTTCCGCGGTGGACCGGGCGGTGTCGAGGTCCGCCAGCAGGGCCGCTCGGGCGTTGCCGACCACCGGCGCGATGCTGCCGGGCCCGCGCTCCCGACCGGCCCCGACGCGTCGGGCGGGGTAGTAGAGGACGCACTGGCCGGGAGTGTCGACCTGGATGACGACGCCGGTCCGGCCCAGCACGCTGGGGGCGAGCACCAGGTCCCGGCCGGTGGCGTCGATCTCGCCGTCCCACGACGTGGCGAGGGTGACCGCGTTGCCGGCCCAGTCGACGTCGGGGTGGAGCGCTGCGAGCGTCCGGCCGACGCCGTGGGTGGCGGTGGTCGTCGCGCGGTGGGCGATGTCCTGGTCGGTGATCGCGCGCAGTACCGGCCAGGCTTCGGCAAGGGTGTCCCGCCAGAACCGCGCGAGACCGTTGGCGAGGCGTCGCTGCATCCGCCCGGACTCCGCGATCCGGCGGGTCGTGGCGCGCAACGGCCGGCTCCAGTGGGTTCGGGTGAGGGTGAGGACCTGGGTTTCGACGTCGTCCTGCGCCGCCGCCTCGATGCGCGCCACTTGCTCGTCGAGGAGGTCGCGGGTGTTCGCCCGTGGTTGCGGGGTGAGCAGGTCGGGCGTGTAGGTGTCGCCGTTGCGCGGCAACAGGTCCGCGAGCAGGGCCACGTCCGGGTGGGCCAGCGCCGCGCGGGCGAGCGGTCCGGGATCGCCGAACACCGGGTGCCGTCCGGACGCGGCGGTGAGCCCCAGCCACGCCAGCGATTCGGAAGCCGGGGAAGGCGACCAGCGCGTCCTGGACACCGTGTCGGCGTCTACGCGAAGCGTCAGCACCGCGCCGACGCTAGCAGCCGCCACGGTGGGTTCGAGCGGACTCGAATCCTTTGCCGCGCCGAGTTCGCGGCGGGTTGGGTGTGGTTCGGAACAACGGCAGTTCGAAGAACAGGGGTTGTCACAGTGAGGCTGAAGGACACAACGAAGGCGAAGAGCCGGAGCCGTGCGCGGAACATGGCTGTGGTCGTGGCCGCGGTGGCGTCGGTCGCGGGGGCGCTCTTCACGACGGCACCGGCCACCGCCGCCGGTTACCCCACGAGCACTTTCAAGATCTCGTACGGTGCCAGCTACTACAACGGCACGGTCACCTGGTACAACCGGTCGGTCGGCGTCACCGGGACGTTCCGGGCCACCGGGTGCCGGCGGGTCTACGCGCGGGCATTCGCGGGCAGCACCTCGGTGGGCTTCGTGAGCAGCAGCACCTGGTGCGACACCACGGCTCCGGCGCCCCTGTCGCCTCCGGCCGACGTCGTCGGCGGGGCTGACAACGCCTGGATCTACATGACCGACGCCAACGGGAACTACCTGAACGGACAAACCTGCTACCGCAGCTCCTCGATCTGCATCGACGGTCTGCACTAGACCCGCGCGGACCCGCTGTCGGCGCAGCGGCGAGGAATTCGCCAGGTGGGCCCGGGTGAACCCGGCGACCGGCCGTCCGGGCCCACCTGGCGGACGTCGGAGTTCAGCGGATCTTCGGATCGGCAGGGAGGACCACTCGGCCGAGCGCCGGATCGAACCCGAGGACCGGGTGGGCCTGGCCGCCGGCCTCCGGCGTCATGAGCACCGGCACACGTCGGGAAGCGCGCCCATCAGATGGGGGTCGAAGAAGTTCCTGACCTCGTCCCGGTGAAGGTCCGACGTGCGGTCATGGTGTCGTGTCGGCGACGCGACCTGTCGGACCTGGACGGGTGCGCCACCAGCGGCGGGTGAGCAGGGCGGCCAAGGCGGTGCCGGTTGCGTTGACGAGTACGTCGTCCACCGACGACACGCGGTCCAACTGCAAGACGTACTGCGCGGTCTCGACCAGAGCCGAGCAGAGCGCCCCGAGCGCGAACATGCGGGGGACGGATGCCAGGACCGCGAACCGCATCGGTGCGAAGCAGCCCAGTGCCGCGAAGATCAGCAGGTTGCCGGCGATCCCGAGCGGGGTCATCGTGGCCAGGTCTCGCAGGGGGACCAGGCTCAGGCGGCCGGGTGCGGTGCCCGCCTGGGCGCCCGGCATCAGCGTCAGCCACACCATCGGCACCGTCCCGTAGACCATGCCCACCTCGGCCAACGACCTCCGCCACGCGTCCGCGACGCCGGCCGCACGTCGTCGCCGGGCGAGAGCCGACACCGCCAGGGCCGCCAACGGCAGGCCGACCAGGGTCATCAGCAGCACGCCGTTCTCGGTGTCGTAGCAGCCGTGCCACCGCCCGGACAGGCACGCCGGCGCCGACATCACGAGAGGCCGCCGCACCAGGTACGCCGCACTCGCCAGGCCGACGACCACCAGGCTGGTGAGCACGACCGCGCTGGTGCGACTCGGGTGGGAACTGTGGCTCACCAGCCCATTGGAGACGACGGGCTGTTTCGGCGGCGTATGCGTTTTCGCTTATGCCGACGATATGTGCGGTCAGGCAGCCTCGAGGACGAAGAAGAGGAAGCACAGGAAGGCGCCGGAGGGGAACCGGGCCATCTCGTCGGGGAAGAGATCGTGGGCCTCCGGTGCCGGGCGGGGTTCGCTGATCACGGTGGTGCGGAAGCCGGCGGCGGTGAAGGCGTCGGTCATCGCGTGCAGTGGCCGGTGCCAGTAGGTGAGCGTGGCCGGTTGGCCGGCGAAGGTGTAGTCGTAGGACCACTTGCTGACGGCGAAGTAGTCGGCGTCGCGGTGCTCCAGCTTGAGCAGGGAGGGGTGGTTGACGACCACGACCAGCCGACCGCCGGGCTTGAGCACGCGTCGCAGCTCGGCCAGCGGCGTGGTCCAGTCCTCCAGGTAGTGCAGCACCAGGGCCGCGACGGCGTCGTCGAACACGGCGTCGGGGTAGGGGAGCGGCTCGGCGATGTCGGCGACCTCGAGGTCCACGCCGTCCCCGAGCCGCCGCCGCGCCAACTCCACCATCTTGGCGCTCCGGTCGAACCCGCTGACCACAGCCCCCCGCTCGACCAACCCGGACGCCACGGACCCGGCACCGCACCCGGCGTCGAGCACCCGCCGCCCACGCACGTCCCCGAGCAGGTCGAGGATCGCGGGCCGCGTGTAGTAGGCGTTGACGAGACTGCTCTCGTTCTCGGCGGCGTACGCCTCGGCGAAGCTGTCGTAGTCGTTCTCCATGACGTCATCTTCCACGCTGAAGATCACCCGGTGTCAGGACGCCCAGGGCAATCGCACCGCTTCGACCTCGGGGTCGTCCAGCAGCGCTTCGACCAGGGACCCCGGGCCGGCGACCTTGGTCGCCCACAGGTCGTAGTCGGTGCACAGGCACCAGGTGCGGTCCTCGGGCCAGAGGTTGGACGGGCTGAAGTCGGTCTCGGCGTTGTCGTACAGGAGTTTCGCGTCGCCCAGCCTGCCCGCGCGGACGTGGAGGTCCTCGAAGTCGACGGCGCCCAGCGTCAACGGGCTGTAGTAGGCCAGGCAGGGCGTGTCCGGACCGGCGGGACTGTGCTCGACGAGCAGGTCGACCAGTCGCATCCACGTCTCGCGGTCCAGGCTGCCTTCGGTGGGCGGGATGATGCCGAGCGGCCGGCCGGCCACTTCCGCGAGCGAGGGGAAACACCGGAAGCTGGGCAACTTCCCGTTGGGCACGACCGGGTCGCCGGTGCGCCGGGCGAGTTCAACCCAGCGCAGGCGACGCCACCCCGGGCCGGGGTGCTCGGCACGACCCAGCCCACCTCGCGCGGGGTCGATGCCCTCGGCGTTCTCCTCGTGCTCGTACATGGCGTTGAGCACCCAAGCCGCGTCCGGCATCCCCGGCGGCATGAACCCGCTCAGGCCGTCACCGCACAGTTCCGACAACCAGTCGGTGGCTCCGGCCGGTGCGAGCGGCCACAGGTTCGGAAGGGGGTTCGACTCGGCGGGCACGTGCTCATGGTCCCAGCCGTGGCGGGCCGTCCGCGTCAGGTCGCGGCCTCGTGGAGGAGGTCGTGGGGGAGGCCCTGGCCCACGGCCCAGGCCTCGGCGAGTCGGCCGTCGGTGACGCGGAAGATCTCGATCAGCATCGGACGCAAGCCCTCGACCGGGATGCCCTCCACGGACGAGCGGATCGCGACCCGGTCGTGGTCGACCAGGACGTCCTCGGCGACGACGCGGTAGTCGGGGAAGTGGGCGACGAGGGTGCGCCACGCGCGCTTGCCCGCCTCGAAGCCGGTGGTGCCCAGGGGGTGGCTGAAGAAGTCCGGGGTGAACAGGTCGTCGGCCTGGTCGAACTGGCGGGTGTTGAAGCACTCCTGCATCCGGCGCACCAGGGTTTCGGGGTCGCGTGTGGTCATCGGCGCACTCCTCGCGGGACGAGCAACCGGGGCGACGCCCCGCTTGTGCGCGACTATACGGGGCACCGCCCCGGTTACACTAGGCCGCGATGCCCAGCCTAGAGACCGAGAAGACCCGCGCACTGCGCGCCGACGCACGCCGCAACCGGGACCGCGTGCTGCGGACCGCGCAGCGGCTGTTCGCGGAGCGGGGGCTGGCCGTCTCGCTCGACGAGATCGCCCGTCACGCGGGTGTCGGCCCCGGCACGGTCCACCGGCACTTCCCCACCAAGGAAGCGCTGTACCTGGCCGTCGTGATCGACCAGTTGGAGCAGCTGGTGGCGGAGGCGAAAGCGCTTGCCGCGGCGGACGACCCGGAGGCGCTGTTCACCCAGCTGACGCGGATGACGGCCATGGGCGCGGAGAACGCGACCGTGAAGAGCGCCCTGATGGCCGCCGAGTTCGACCTGCGCACCGTGGCGGCGGACGTGGCCGCCGAGCTGACCGACCAGGTCGCCCACCTGCTCGCCCGTGCGCAGGCCGCCGGAGCCGTGCGTGCCGACGTCACCGTCGACGAGGTGATGGCCCTGGTGGCGGGCACCTTCGCCGCGATCCGCCACGCCGGCGCGGAGTCCGACCCGGAACGCTCGGCGCACCTCGCCCGACTGGTCCTCGACGGCCTGCGGGTCAGAGGCTGACCACCGCGAGGCAGCCGGTGACGGGCTCGCCGTCGGGACCGTCCGGGTACCAGGTGCCCACGACGCCGGACGCGTCCGACCGCATCCCGGGGGTCAGGACGCGGACGACCTCGATCCGCGAACCCAGCGGGCCGTCGAGCACCCCGCGGGCCTCCGCCGGGCCGACGCCCGACCGGCCCGCGGGCTCCGACACGCCGCCGGTGCGGACCAGGTCGAGGACTCGGGCGCGCCAGGTCGGGTCCACCGGGGCGTCGTAGATCCAGCGGGTGCCCAGGACGCTGTGGTCCGGGGTGGCCAGCAGGGACTCGGCGGGGGCGTCGGGCAGGGGAGTGCCGCGGTAGGTGAGGGGGACGTGGTAGAGGTCGGTGCCGTCGCTCACCAGGTGCGCCTCCATGCCGACCTCGCCGGCCGGGTCCTCCAAGCGGTAGAAGCCGATGGGGCGCAGGGTGGGGACCTCGTCACCCCGGTACCAGGGTTGGCGGGACACCCAGCGGGGCAGGAACTCGCGGAAGCCGGGGGTCAGGGTCGCGCCGGCATGGATTTTCGCCACGGGGTCAACCGTACGCAGCGGGACCGGGTGATCGGTCCTAGGCTCGGCTGATGGAGCTGCCCAGGGGACTGGTGGTGTTGCTCGGGACGGCCGCCGCGGTGGTCGTCGGCGCGGGGATCACGGCGCTGTCCTGGCTGATCGGGCCGGTGTTCCTCGCGCTGACGCTGGTGATCGGGGTCAGCCCGGTGCACTCCTGGTTGCGCCGCAAGGGGTTGCCGACGTGGGTCGCCGCCACCGCGCTGGTGCTGGGCGTCTACTCGATCCTGTTGTCCCTGGTCGTGGTGCTGGTCGTGTCGGTGGCGCAGTTGACCACCCAGCTTCCCCAGTACGCCGACCGCGCCCGCGCCCTGGCCGACTCGGTGGTGGGGCAGCTCGCGCGGTTCGGGGTCGGGGTGGACGAGTTGCGGCAGGTCGCGGACGGGCTGGACATCGGGCGGGTCGCGGGGGTGCTGGGCACGGTGCTCAGCGGGGTCGGCGGGCTGGCGTCGAACATCGTGTTCCTGTTGTCGCTGCTGGTGTTCCTGTCGGTGGACGCGGGCAGCGCGGGCGACCGTCTGGCCGTGATCGCGCAGGACCGGCCGGAGGTGGCGAAGGCGCTGACCCGGTTCGCCTCCGCCACCCGCCGCTACCTCGTCGTGTCCACGGTGTTCGGGCTGATCGTGGCGGCGCTGGACGGCGTGGCCCTGGCGATCATGGGCATCCCGCTGCCGATCCTGTGGGCGCTGCTCGCGTTCATCACCAACTACATCCCGAACGTGGGCTTCGTGCTCGGCCTCGTCCCGCCCGTGCTGCTGGCCCTGCTGGAGAGCGGCTGGCAGCTCGCGCTGTGGGTGGTCGTGGTCTACAGCGTGCTGAACTTCGTGGTGCAGACGCTGATCCAGCCCCGGTTCGTCGGCGACTCGGTCGGCCTGTCCACCACGGTCACGTTCCTGACGCTGCTGTTCTGGGCGTGGCTGATCGGCCCGCTGGGCGCGGTCCTGGCGATCCCGTTGACCCTGCTGGCCAAGCTGGTGCTGGTCGACGTCGACCCGAAAGCCCGGTGGGCCGACGCCTTCCTCAGCTCCAAGCCCGCGAAACGCGCCTCATAGCTCCAGGCCGGTCAGCACCAGCACGTGCTGCTCGGTCAGGTCGTCCATCGCCGCCCGCACGCCCTCGCGGCCGGTGCCGGATTCCTTGACACCGCCGTACGGCATCTGGTCGGCGCGGAAGCTCGGGACGTCGCCCACGATCACCCCGCCCACGGCCAGCCGTGCGGAAGCCTTGAACGCCAAGCGCACGTCGTGGGTGAAAAGCCCGGCCTGCAAGCCGAACCGGGAGGCGTTGACCTTGTCGAACGCCTCCTCCACCGAGTCGACCGGGGCCAGCACGACGACCGGCCCGAAGACCTCCTCGTCCACCACCTTGCACCCCTCGGGCACGTCGGCGAGCACGGTCGGCGCGTACACCGCGCCGTCGCGCGTCCCACCGGTCAGCACCCGGGCACCGGCCGAGACGGCCTCGGACACCCAAGCCTCGACCCGTTCCGCCGCGGCCTCGTTGATCAGCGGGCCGACGTCGGTGGCGGGGTCCTGGGGCGCGCCGGTGCCCAGCTTGCGCACGTGCGCCACAACGCCGTCAGCCACAGCGTCATACACGTCCCGGTGCACGTAAACGCGCTGCACCGAGATGCAAGACTGCCCGCCCTGGTACATGGCGAAAGTCGCGATCCGCTGCGCCGCCCAGTCCAGGTCCGTCCAATCAGGACAGACGATGGCCGCCGCGTTGCCGCCCAGCTCCAGCACGACGTGCTTGCGCGGCACCTGTTCCAGGATCGAGTACCCGACCGGGCCGGACCCGGTGAACGACACGACCGGCAGCCGCGGGTCCGACACCAGCGCGCCGGCCGCCGAGTTGGGCACCGGCAGCACCGACCACGACCCCGCCGGCAGGTCGGTCTCCGCCAGCAGGGAACCCAGCAGCAGCGCCACCAGCGGCGTCGCGGGCGCGGGCTTGACGATGATCGGCGCGCCCACGGCGATCGCGGGCGCCACCTTGTGCGCCACCAGGTTCAGCGGGAAGTTGAACGGCGAGATGCCCAGCACCGGGCCGCGCGGCGCCCGCCGGACCAGGGCCAGCCGGCCGGACGCGGCGGGGTCGGTGTCCAGGCGCTGCAACTCGCCGGAGAACCGCCGCGCCTCCTCGGCCGCCCACCGGAACGTCGACACCGCCCGCGCGACCTCGATCCTCGACCACTTCACCGGCTTGCCGGACTCGGCGGTGATCAGCTCCGCCACCTCGTCCGCGCGCTCGGCCAGCCGCCGCGACACGTGGTCCAGCGCCGCCGCGCGGGCGTGCGCGGGCAGCACCGCGAACTCCGGCGCGACCGCGTGGGCCGCCGCGACCGCGCGTTCCACGTCCTCCGGCGTGGCCCACGACGTGGTGCCGGCGAGCGCGCCGTCGTGCGGCGAGCGCACCTCCACCACGTCCCCGCTCGACGCGGCCCGCCCGGCTACCCAGTAGTTCATCCTGCGACTCCTCCGTTGATGGCCCGCTCCACGACCGCGACGCCCTCGGCCAGCAGGTCGTCCGGGATGACCAGGGGCGGCAGCAGGCGCAGGACGTTCCCGTACGTCCCGCACGTCAGCACTACCACGCCCGCCGCGTGGCACGCCGCCGCGACCCGCGCCGCCACGGCGGGCGTCCGCTCGGCGAACTCGACGGCCAGCATCGCGCCCCGCCCGCGCACCTCGCCGCCGTCACCCAGCGCCGCCCGCAGCCGGGGCACGACGTACTCCTCGATCCGGCGGGCGGCGGCGTTCAGGTCGCGCTCGACCATGGTGTCGATCGCGCCCAGCGCGGCGGCGCACGCGACCGGGTTGCCCCCGTACGTGCCGCCCAACCCGCCGACGTGCACGGCGTCCACCAGCTCCGCCCGCCCGGTCACGCCCGCCAGCGGCAGCCCGCCCGCGATGCCCTTCGCCGTGGTGACCAGGTCCGGCACGACGCCTTCGTGGTCACTGGCGAACCACGAGCCGGTGCGGCAGAACCCGGTCTGGATCTCGTCGGCCACCAGCACCACACCCCGGTCCCGGCACCACCGCGCGAGAGCGGGCAGGAACCCGGGCGCGGGCACGATGAACCCGCCCTCGCCCTGGATCGGCTCGATCACCACGCACGCCGTGTTGTCCGCGCCCACCTGCTTCTCGATCGCCTCGACCGCCCGCGCCGCGGCCTCCTCGCCGCCGAGCCCGTCGCGGAACGGGTAGGACGCCGGCACCCGGTACACCTCGGGCGCGAACGGGCCGAACCCGTGCTTGTACGGCATGTTCTTGGCGGTCAGCGCCATCGTCAGGTTGGTGCGCCCGTGGTAGCCGTGGTCGAACACCACGACCGCCTGCCGGCCGGTGGCGTGCCGGGCGACCTTCACCGCGTTCTCCACGGCCTCCGCGCCGGAGTTGAACAGCGCCGACCGCTTCTCGTGCGTGCCGGGGGTCAGCTCGTTGAGGCGCTCGCACACCTCCACGTACCCCTCGTACGGGGTGACCATGAAGCAGGTGTGGCTGAACCGGTCGATCTGCCGGTGCACGGCCTCGGCCACGCGCGGCGCCGGGTTGCCCACGCCGGTGACCGCGATGCCCGAGCCCAGGTCGATGAGCCGGTTGCCGTCCACGTCGACCAGCAGCCCGTCCTCGGCGTGGTCGACGAACACCGGCAGGGTCGAGCCGACGGCCGCCGACACCGCGCCCTTGCGCCGGGCGGTCAGCTCCTGGGAGCGGGGGCCGGGGATCTGGGTGAGCAGTCGGGTCATGGTTCGAGCATCGGCCCTGCGCCGCGCCGGCGCACCTGCCCGAAATGGCGATTGAAGAGGCGGAAGCTGTACAAAGTGTCCATGCCGTTGACGCTGGCCCGCCTGGCTCGTGAGGTGGGGCTGACCGTGCACGTCGACACCGGGTTGGACCGGCCGGTGGCGTGGGTGCACAGCACCGAGCTGGCCGACCCGACGCCGTTCCTGGAGGGCGGCGAGCTGCTGCTGACCACCGGCATCGCGCTCGGCCCGTACCCCGCCTACGCGCGGCGGTTGGCGGACGCGGGTGTGGTGGGGCTCGGGTTCGGCACGGGGCTCAGCCACGCGGTGATCCCCGACGAGCTGGTGGACGCGGCCCGGTCGGCGGGGCTGGCGGTGCTGGAGGTGCCGCGCGCGGTGCCGTTCATCGCGATCACGAAGGCGGTGTCGCGGGCGGTCGCGGCCGACGAGTACGCGGCCCTGACCCGGACCAGCGAGGCGCAGCGCGCGTTGACCCGGGCGGCCCTGGCCGCGCCGGCGGCGGTCGTGCGGCGGCTGGCGGGCTTGCTCGGCGGTGCGGCGGCACTGCTCGACGCTTCGGGGGAGTTCGTGCACGTCAGCGGGGATCTGCCGGACCTGCGTGCGGAGGCGGCGCGGTTGGGGCACGGCCCGGCGGGCTCGGCGTGGCAGGCGGGCGAGCGGCACCTGGCGTTGCAGGTCCTGGGCCGGCACGGCTACCTCGCGGTGGCCACCCCGAAGCCGCTGGACAGCGTCGACCGGACCGTGGTCAACACGGCCGCGTCCCTGCTCACGCTCGGTCTGGCCGGGTCGGACGCGGTGGACGAGGTGCGGCGCGAGCTGCGGACCACCCGGTTCCGCCTGCTGCTGGCCGGAGAACCCGTCGACGGAGTGCCGGAAGGCCCGTTCCGAGTCGTCGTGGCACCGCGCGGGGAACCGACCGGGTTCTGGGCCGAGTACGACGGCGACCTCGTGGTGCTGACCGACCGGCCCGACGGCTCGGGGCACGCGTCCAGCCCGGTGGACGCGTCGAGCGTCGGACGCGGCTACCGCGAGGCGCTGCGGGCGCGGGAGGAGCGGGTCGCGCGCTTCGAGGAC
The DNA here is from genome assembly GCF_003634995.1 of Saccharothrix variisporea. Taxonomy (GTDB): domain Bacteria; phylum Actinomycetota; class Actinomycetes; order Mycobacteriales; family Pseudonocardiaceae; genus Actinosynnema; species Actinosynnema variisporeum. The sequence continues at coordinate 7,901,239 of NZ_RBXR01000001.1, forward strand.
GTGCCCGGGTCCGGTCTGCTGGCCGTCGACGCCGACCGGTTCGCCGCGGCCCTGCTGGCCCCGCTGGACGACCGGCTGCGCGAGACGCTGCGCGTGTGGCTGGCCTGCCACGGCCAGTGGGACCCGGCGGCGGCGCGGCTGGGCGTGCACCGGCACACCATCCGCAACCGGGTCAAGCGGGTGGAAGAGCTGCTGGGCCGTTCGCTCGACTCGCCCGGGGTCCGTGCGGAGCTGTGGTTCGCGTTGGCATCCGAGTGAAAACGTCAACTGGCAACAAATCCTTGTTTGTGACGGGATTGCTACGGGTACGTGGACCCGAAATGTCGAACCGGGTAGCTAGTCGCGTCACCAGACCGGTAGCTTTCCGGACGCGGACGGCTCTGTCGGGGCAGCGGAGGTCAGCCGGATGTGGGACGGGGACCTGACCGGAGAGGTCGTCGACGGGCGGTACGCCCTGGGCGGGCTCTACGGGTCCGGCGGCATGGCCGAGGTCTACCGGGCGTACGACACCGAGTTGGACCGCAGGGTCGCGATCAAGGTGTTCCAGGGCACGGCGACCCTGGAGGACCAGATCCGCCTCGACCGCGAGGCGCAGATGCTGTCCGAACTGGACTGCCCGGGTGTGGTCGCGGTGTACGGCACCGGCTCGTACCGGGGACGGCCGTTCTACGTCATGCAGGCCATCGACGGCGGCACCCTGCGGCGGCGGATGCGCGAGGCGCTGGCCCCCGAGGTCGTCGCGCGCATCGGCGCGCAGGTCGCCGAAATCCTCGGGCACGTGCACCGGCACGACGTCGTGCACCGGGACGTGAAGCCGTCGAACATCCTGCTGGCCACCGACGAGCGCCGCGCCTACCTGGCCGACTTCGGCCTGGCCCTCCAGGGGCAGGTCACCCGCGTCACCCGGTCGGGCGTCCTGGTCGGCACGGCCGGCTACCTGGCCCCCGAGCAGGTGCGCGGCGCGGAGGTCGGGCCGCCCGCCGACGTCTACGCGCTGGGCCTGGTCCTGCTGGAGTGCCTGACCGGCCGGCCCGAGTACCCGGGCGGCGACACGGAGGCGGCTCTGGCGCGCCTGCACCGCGAACCGCGCATCCCGTCGAACCTGCCGGCGGAGTGGGTCGAGGTCCTGACCGCCATGACCCACACCCTGCCGAGCAAACGCCCGACCGCCACCGAGTGCGCCGCCATGCTGGCCGTGGCCGAACGCGCCAGCGCCGGCCTGCGCCCGTTGGTGGGCGTCGAGGTGGCCCCGCGGGTGGCGGAACAGCCGCCCCCGCCCCCGACCGAACCCCGGCGTCGCCGCCGCACGGCCCTGCTGATCGGTGCCGCGGCGGCCCTGCTGGGGGTGGTGGCCATGCTGCACGCGCTCACCATCGGCTCGCGCCCGGACCCGGCGGACACCCGGCAGCAGCTGGACGCCCCGGTGGACCTCACGACGACCGCCGGCGTGGTGCCGCCCGGCGCGACGGCCGGGCTGGACCCGTCGACGGTGACCGTCGTCGAGTCGGGCAAGCAGGTGGCCGGGCCGCCCCAGGACCCGAAGACCGTGGTGGTGGTGACGTCGGTGGTGCTGGAGCCGACCAGCGACAAGCCGAAACCCACCACGACCCGCGACACCGCGAACCCCGAGCCGCCGACCGAGACGATCCGGCCCCACCCGACCACGCCCGAGCCGACCGTCCCGACCCAGGACCCGAAGCCCCGCATGGGCGCCCGGGGCTGACCGGTCAGCGCAGGGCGGGCAGCAGGTCGGACTCGGCGAACTCCAGGAACTCCTCCTGGTTGTCGCCGCCGATCTGGACCAGCGCCAGGTCGGTGAATCCGGCCTCCTGGAACTCCCGCACCGCCTCCACGATCGGCCCCACGTCCGGCCCGCACGGGATCTGCTCGGCCACGTCCGACGGTCGCACGAACTGGGTCGCCCCCGCGAACCCCGCCGGTCCGGGCAGCTCCGAGTTGACCTTCCAGCCACCCGCGAACCAGCGGAACTGGTCGTGGGCGCGCTTGACGGCCTCGTCCTCCGACGGGTCCCAGCACACCGGCACCTGGCCGATCTTGCGCGCCGTCCGGCCCTGGAAGACGTCCCAGTCGCGGCACAGCTCCGCGTTCGGCTCGGTCGTCACCATGGCGTCGGCCAGGGGCGCGAAGGTCTGCACCGACTGGCTGCCCGACACCGCCACCGCGATCGGCACCCGCTTCGACGGCAGGTCCCACAGCTTCGCCGAATCCACCCGGAAGTGTGAACCGGTGTAGTTGACGTACCCGCCGTCGAACAACAGCGAGATGATCTCCACCGCCTCGCGCAGCAGCTCGTGCCGCACGTTCACCGGCGGCCAGCCGCGGCCCACGACGTGCTCGTTCAGGTTCTCCCCGGCACCCAACCCCAGCGTGAACCGGTCGTCCGCGAGCAGCTGCACGGTCGCCGCCTTCTGCGCCACCACCGCCGGGTGGTACCGCATGGTCGGGCACGTCACGTAGGTCATCAGCTCGACCCGCTCGGTCACCTGCGCCACCGCGCCCAGCACGCTCCACGCGTACGGCGCGTGCCCCTGCTCGTCCAGCCAGGGGAAGTAGTGGTCGCTCATGACCTCGAAGTCGAACCCGGCCCGCTCGGCGCGCGCCGCGTGGGCGACCAGCGCCTTCGGTCCGGCCTGCTCGGTCATCAGGGTGTAGCCGATCCGCACGGTCCCCTCCTAGGCCATCGGCAGGTCGGTCAGGTCCGCCCGCAACTGGTCGAGTTCCTCGTAGACGGCCGACGCGCCGTGCTCGCGCAGCTCGGCCTCGCCGAACCCGCCGGTGCGCAGGCACACCACGGGCAGCCCGGCGCGGCGGGCGGCGTCGCAGTCCCACACGGAGTCGCCGATCACCACGGCCCGGCCGCCGGAGTCCACGCGCGACAGCGCCACCTCGATGAGGTCCGGCGCGGGCTTGGACTCCTCCACGTCGTCCGACGACGTCGACACCACGCCCTGCGCGTCGATCAGCTTGACGTAGTGGTCGACGTGGTGGCGCTTGCCGGAGCTGGCGAGCACCACCGCGAAGTCCTGCTCCAGCGCGGCGCTGACCAGGCGGTGCGCGCCCTCCAGTGGGCGCACCTCGGCCAGCATCGGCTCGAACGCGGCCTCCCACGCCTTGCGGATGCCGTCGCCGAGCTCGTCCTCGACGCGCTGCCCGGCGACGGCGGCGACCAGCTTGTCGCCGCCCATGCCGATGGCGCGGTGCAGCTTCCAGGTGGGCACGGTCAGGTCGAACCGGCGGAACGCGCGGAACCAGGCGACGGCGTGGTGGTAGTTGGTGTCGACCAACGTGCCGTCCACGTCCAGGACCAGCGTGTTGCTCATACCGCCGTGGTTTCCCGACCGGCGCACCGGCAAACTAGCCCAGGAACTCCTCGATCAACCGGATCCACTCGGTCGGGGCCTCCAGCGACGGGGCGTGCCCGCTGTCCAGCTCGGCCCACCGCGCGCCGGGGATCGCGTCGGCCAGCGCCCGCGTCGAGGCCGGCGAGATCAGCCGGTCGTGCTTGGTGCCGATCACCAGCGTCGGGACGGCCACCCGGCCCACGTCCCCGGACACGTCCACCCGTTCCACCAGGTCGATCTGGTCGTCGGTGCCCGGCGGCACGGTCAGCGCGATCAGCTCCAGCATCCCCTCCCGCTGCTCGGCGGGCATCGCGCGCTCGAACGGCTCGCCCACCACCAGCGAGAGCTGGTAGCGCGCCAGCTCCTTCCGGTCACCGGCGGCCAGCAGCTGCCGCCACCGCGCCGTGCGCGCCCGCGTCTCGTCGTCCGCGCGGACGAAACCGGAGGTCAGCACCAGCCCGGTCACCCGTTCGGGATGCCGCACCGCGGCCCGCACGGCGACCGCGCACCCCAGCGAGTAACCCAGGACGGCGAACGTCGGCGTGTCACCGGCCGAAGCCACGACCCGGTCGGCCAGGTCGTCCAGCGACAGGGGACCGCCGGCGCGGGGCGTGCTGCCGGACCCGGGGTAGTCCACCCAGAACACCTTGCGCGTGCGGGACAGGACGGGGATCAGCGGGCTGAAGTTCGCGCGCACGGAGCCGCCGGCGCCGTGGGCGAGCACGAGAGCTGAGGTCACCTCCGCGATTGTGCCGGGACCCGGCGGTGCAGCGCGGCCAGTTCGGTGCGCAACGCCTGCTGCAACCAGCGCGACTCGGCCATCCACGGCTGGTCGGTGTGCAGGCACACGTGCACCCCCGACCGGTAGGACGACACCGCCACCCCCACCGCGTGCCCGGCCGCGACCGGCGGCACCGGGTACACCTCCCGCAGCTCGGCCCCGTCCAGCTCGAGCCGGACCGCCGGCAGCGGCACGCTCGTCACCAGGGCGTCGAACAGCAGCGGCGCGCACTTCCCGGCGATCGGCGCGGCGATCCGGTGCACCACCGACGGGATGTGCTCGGCCAGCAACGGCAACGCCCCCGCACCCCGGTCCGCGCCCGCCGCCTTGTGCCGCCCCATGTCCTCCCGCACCAGCCGCAGCCGCTCCAGCGGGTCGACCTCACCGACCGGCAACTCGCACAGGTACCCGGAGATCCGGTTCCCCGCCCCGCCCGCGCCACGCCGGGCCACCGGCACCAGCGCCCGCAACGTGCTGCCCTCGTCCGCGCACCCGTGCGCCGCGAGCCACTGCCGCAACGCCCCGGTCACCAGCGCCAACATGACGTCGTTGACCGTCCCGCCGCAGGTCCGGCGGACCCGGTGCACCTCGTCCACGCCGAGCCGGGCCATCACCACGTGCCGCCGCCGGGACGACAGCGACACCACCGGCGACCTCCGCGCCGGCGGCCGAGCGCTGCGCACCACGTCGGACGCGATCCCCGCCGCCCGCACCAGCCCCTTGACCCCGTCGACCACCCCGGTCCGCGCGGCCGGCACCCCCACGTCCGGCACCTGGTCGAACCCGTCCATCAGCCGCAGCCCCAACCCCACGGCCTTCATGCCGTCGCACAGCGCGTGGTGCATCTTCACCACCACCGCGAACCGCCCACCGGTCACGCCGGTGATGACGTGCACCTCCCACGGCGGCCGACCGAGGTCGAGCGGCTGGGCCATCACGTGCGACACCAACTCGGCGAACCCGCGCCGACCACGCAGGTGGTGCCCGACGACGTGGTCCTCGACGGCGAAGGCCGGATCGTCCACCCAGGAAGCCCCACCGGGCGGAACCCACGAGAACCGGACCCGCCGCCGCAAGGCCGGCACCTCCAGCGCACGCTCACACAGCAGGGCCACGATCCGGGCGGGGTGCACGGGGTTGCGCGGCGCGAACGTGGCCACCGCACCGAGGTGCATGGGGTTGCTCGCGTCCTCCATGCACAGGAACGCGACGTCCAACGGGCTCAACTGGCTCATACGGGTCCTCGCGTCGGGAACACCCAGGCAACCAGCCCAGGGTGACGCGCACGTGGCGCCCCCGTGACATGCCCGGCACATCCCCGCCCGATCGAGCGATCGCGGCGAGTCAGCCCATGTAGACGCGGATCGTCGTGCCGTCCGAACGGGTGTGCAGCCGGACCAGGTCGCAGAGCAGGTTCACCAGCATCACCCCGAACCCGCCGCGCGCCATCGGCCCGGGATTCCCCCGCCCGACCATCGGGTTGTCCAGCCGCCCCCGGTCCCGCACCTCGCACACCACGGCCGGCCCCTCGCACCACAGCAACAACATCCCCCGACCGCCGCCGTGGACCACGCTGTTGGTCGCCAGCTCGTTGACCGCCAGCACCAGATCCTCCACCTGGTCCGCGGTCAGCCCGGCCTCGAGGGCGTAGGAAGCGACCAGCTGCCGGGTCTCCACCAGCGAGTCCACGTCGAACCGGCGGGCCAGCGCCGTGGCCGGGGGCGGTGGCAGTGGCACGTTGAAGTCCTCGGCCGTCAGGAACGGCTCCCGGTAGCCGTGGCTGGGCCGTCGCCGCGAACCCTCGACCATGACCGGGTGGGTGGCCTCCGCGTCGCCCAGGACGTCGGCGGCCAGCGCACTCGTGTCGTACGGGCACAGGATCCACGCCGGGCGGTCCTCGAACGCGGTGTTGACCAGGGCTTCGTGCTGGACGCAGGCCGGGTACTCCAGTGCCGTCCGGCCCGCCCACACCGGCTCGCCGACGATGCGGACGGGGTCGCCGCGGGCGGTGTCGGTGAAGGCGGTGAGCACGCCGGGGATGATGCGGCCCGGGTTGCGGCCGGCCGTGCGCATGTCCAGGAACTCGACCTGGTCGGCGGAGCCGTTCAGGGCTTCGCGCAGGAGGTCGACGTTGTGCTGCGGCACGGCGACCAGGACCGGCTGACCGGCCGCGAGGCCGTCACGGACGAACGGCACCGTGCCGGCGAGGAACTGCTCCGCGTCGCGGTAGAGCAGTGCCTCGTGCACGAAATCGACCACTGGGTGAACCTCCGAACGGGTGCGGTGGGAGGTCTGCCCGTTCGGCACCGCCCTCAAACCCCGCCGCGCCGCCCCCGCTCCAGGCACACCCGGGTCACCGGGTCCAATCCGCGGGCAGCTTCCGCCGCGACGATCTCCGCCAACCCCGGCGACAAGCCCGTGACCTCCCGAAAGCCCAGGCGCTCGTAGTACGGGGCGTTCCACGGCACGTCCCGGAACGTCGTCAACGTCAACCCGTCCAACCCACGCGCTGTGGCCCACATCTCCACGTGGTCGAGCAGCGCGGCCCCGATACCCCGCCGAGCGAAGTCGGGGTGAACGCTGATCTGCTCGACGTGCGCCCGACCGTCCACCTCGACGGCGGCAACCCAGGCGACCGGGTCCGGATCGGCGGCCACCCACACGTGCGCGTGCCGCAAGGCGTCCAACGGCATCGGGTCGTCGTCGGCGATCTCGGGCATGCCGACATCGCGGAACGGCTCCCCGGAGGCGACCTCGATCGCCTGGAGGAGGGGAAGTTCGTCAGGACGGGCAGGTCGCAGGTGCACACCGCGATGATCAGCCCACAAAGCACCCAGCCTCAACCGCTTTAACCAGCGCCCACACCCTCCGCGCGCAGGCGAAGCCGGCGAGCGGCAGTCCCCGGCGTTGCCGGCGAGTCGGCAGTCCCCGGCGTTGCCGGGTGGCAGTCCACCGGTGAGGACACAACTCAACTTGGGCTTCTTGCTTTTGTCATCTCCGTATGGCCTGCCCGAAGGGCTACGACATTTTCCAGGGGTTGCAGCCGAAAGTTTTGCGAGGAACGAGCAAAAGTTTTAGCGGCAACCCCTGGAAAATGTGGTAGGCTCCGCCAGGTCATACGGAGATGACAAAAGCAAGAAGCCCCCGCCGTTGCAGTTGAGTCATCTTTGGTGGCCTGCCCGCCGGCGAGGCGCTTTTCGCTTTTAAGAGCTTTGAACTGAACGCTCCGCTCTCAAGCCGAACGCGCTTCGCGCTGGGACGCGCTGGCGCGCTCGAAAGATGAAAAGCGGCGCTCGCCGCGCGGCAGGCCGCCAGCGGGGGGTGAAGGGCGTCGGTTCCCCCGCCGTATGGCCTGGCGGAGCCAACCACATTTTCCAGGGGTTGCCGCTAAAACTTTTGCTCGTTCCTCGCAAAACTTTCGGCTGCAACCCCTGGAAAATGTGGTAGCCCTTCGGGCAGGCCATACGGCGGGGGAACCGAGGCCCTCCACCTGTGGTTGGGACCACCACACACAGCGCGCTGCGCGCGCCGGAAAGCGAAAAGCTGTGCTGCGCGCGAGAAGATTGGGTGACAGGGGAGGGGCTAGCCCGCGGTGAAGGCTACCTCGACTTCCTTGGCCAGAGCGTCCAGCAGGCGTTCGGCGAAGTCGGCGTCGTCCGGTTCGACCTCGAGTTCCGCGACGCTGCGGCCCGCGCCCAAGGGGCTCACGGTGAGGGTGCCGCGGCGGGTGGGGTCGGCCAGGGACTCCCAGGACAGGCGCAGGTGGTCGAGGTCGGCGGACAGGCGTACCTGGGTGAGACGGCCCTCGTGGCGCAGGATGAGGATGTCGTCGGCCAGTCCGACCACGTCCAGGGGTGGCGGCAGCCACTCGGCGAGCCGTTGGGGTTCCGCGGCTGCGGCGAACACCAGGTCGGGCAGCGCCGGGATGTCGCGTCTGTGCGTGGTCACTCGGCCGGGTTACCCGGCTCCTGGCGTCGGTATGCCGAACCGTCGCGAGGGGCGGCGGTGCCACCGGGGGAAGTGGTGCGTTGTTCGGGGACCACGCGGCCGGCTGCCGCCGATGCCACGTCCGGGAAGTGGGGGAACAGCCGGTCCAAGTCGGTCTTGCCGAACACCCGCCGCACGTGCGGCGGTACGGCGGCCAAGCGCAGCCATCCGCCCGCCCGCTGCGCCCGTGCCCGGGTCCGCACCAGCGCGCTCATCGCCTGCGCACCGCAGAAGGCGACTCCCGACATGTCCAGGATGATCCGGTCCCGACCCTCGGTCACCAGCCGGTCCAGCTTGTCCAGCACGCGGCGGGCGCCCGCCAGGTCCAACTCCCCGGTCGCCACCACCACCGCGCACCCGGTCCGGTGGGCCTCGACCGACAACGCCAGCATCCCCCGCCATTCCTTTCACCGCCGTGCCGCCCGGCTCACGCCACCCGACAAGCCCCGTTGCCCGCGTCGTCCAGGAGGGTGAGCAGCAGCCCCTCCCGGCTCGACCACGGGCAGATCACCACCTCGTCGTGCCCGGTCGCCCGCATCAGCGTCTCGGCGACGACGGCCCCGGCGTACGCCTGCTCCGCGCGGTGCCGGGAGATGCCGGGCAGGGCGGCGCGCTTGGCGGGCGGCATGGACGCCAGGCGCGGGATCCAGCGCCGCAGGTCGGTCACGTCCAGTGAGCGCGGCACCGCCACGCCGTCGCGCTGCGGTCGGGCCCCGGCGAGCCGCGCGAGCTGCTGGAACACCTTCGAGCACCCCACCGCCCGGTGGTCGCGCACGTCGCCGAGCAGGTCGCGCACCTGGCGGCGGACGACCTTCATCGGCACCGGCCTCCTGGTCAGCGCCCGCGCCCCGTACGGCAGGGACCCCACGACCGCCGGCTCCGCCGCGTCACCGGCGGCGACCTCGACCGTGCCGCCGCCGATGTCGAGGACCAGCAGCGGACCCGCGCCCGCCCCGAACCAGCGCCGGGCCGCCAGGTAGGACAGCCGGGCCTCCTCGGCGCCGGACAGCACGTGCAGCGCGACCCCGGTCCCGGCCGCGATCTCGGCGAACACCTCGGGCGCGTTGGGTGCGTCCCGCAGCACGGAGGTGGCGTAGGGCACGATGTGCCGCACCCCGGCCCGCTCGGCGACCGCCAGTGACTGCCGCACGGCCGCCACGACCTGCTCGACGCCCTTGCGGCGCACCCGCGCGGTGTCGTCCAGGGCCTGGTCCAGCCGCAGGCGCACCTTGTGGTCGAGCACGGGTCGGAGCCCGTGGTCGGCGACCACGAGCAGGTGCGCGCTGAAGCAGCCGACGTCCAGCACGCCGAGCTGTCTTCCGCCTTCGGCCATTCCGCAACCGCCTACCGCAACTCGACGAGGTACCGGGGGATGCCCACGGTGACATCGGGTGAAACCACGCTTAGTTTGCGTAGCCCTACGTACTACTACCCGGATTGTTCACGCTCCCGCGTCGCCCGAAGGTGGGTTCCACGTGGCCGTCTGTCGTCACCAACCCCTGCTGGGCGGCCGAGTGGAACGGAGAACTCCGATGCGACAAGACCGCTCGACCCGGCGCCGGGTCGTCACCGCGTGCCTGGCGGCGTCAGCGCTGACGCTGTACGGCTACGGGTACGGCTACGCCGCCGCGCCCGAGGGCTCGATCCGCGGCGCGAACGAGCCGGGCACCGTGAAGGACGCCTACATCGTGGTCCTCAAGGACAGCGCGGTCGACGCGCAGCGGACCCCCGACAAGGCGGGCGAGCTGGCCCGCAGGTACGGCGGCACGCTCAAGCTCACCTACACCGCCGCCCTGCGCGGCTTCTCGGTCTCGCTCGGCGAGGCCCAGGCCCGCAAGCTGGCCGCCGACCCGGCCGTGGACTACGTGGAGCAGGACGGCATCGCCACCGCCACCGGCACCCAGGACAACCCGACCTGGGGCCTGGACCGGATCGACCAGAAGAACCTGCCGCTGGACAAGAAGTACACCTACCGCGGCACCGCGTCCAACGTCACCGCGTACGTGGTCGACACCGGCATCCACAAGGCGCACACCGAGTTCGGGGGCCGCGCGGTCGACGGCTACGACTTCATCGACAACGACTCGGTCGCGCAGGACTGCAACGGCCACGGCACGCACGTCGCCGGCACCATCGGCAGCGGCACCTACGGGGTCGCGAAGGGCGTCAAGCTGGTCGGCGTCCGCGTGCTGAACTGCCAGGGCCAGGGCGAGTGGTCGCAGGTCATCGGCGGCATCGACTGGGTGGCCAAGAACGCGGTCAAGCCCGCCGTGGCCAACATGAGCCTGGGCGGCGGGGCCGACTCGTCGGTGGACGACGCGGTGCGGCGCGCGGTCGCCGCCGGGGTCACCTTCGCCGTGGCCGCCGGCAACGACAACAAGGACGCCTGCTCCACCTCGCCCGCCCGCACGGCCGAGGCGATCACGGTCAACGCCACGGACAGCTCCGACACCCGGTCGACCTTCTCCAACTACGGGTCGTGCACGGACATCTTCGCGCCCGGCACCAGCATCACCTCGACGTGGAACAACGGCAGCACCAACACCATCTCCGGCACGTCGATGGCGACCCCGCACGTGGCCGGCGCGGCGGCGCTGTACCTGTCGGCCAACACCGCCGCCACCCCGGCCCAGGTGTCCAAGGCCCTGACCGACAACGCCACCGCCGGCGTGGTCAAGAACGCCGGCACGGGCTCGCCGAACAAGCTGCTGTACACCGGCTTCCTCGGTGGTCCGCCGGCCACTTGCGCCGGCGGCACGAACACCGACGACGTGGCCATCCCGGACGCCGGCGCCGCGGTGAGCTCGTCCATCACGGTCGCCAACTGCGACGGCGTGGGCACCACCTCGACCTCGGTCACAGTGGACATCAACCACAGCTACACCGGTGACCTGGCCATCGACCTGGTCGGGCCGTCGGGCAACGCGATCGTGCTGCGCAAGGCCGGTGGAGTCGGTTCGTCGGCCGGCATCCACGAGACCTTCACCGTGAACACGTCGGCGGAGAACAAGAACGGCACGTGGAAGCTGCGCGTGACCGACGTCTACTCCTACGACACCGGCACCATCGACGGCTGGTCCCTCTCCTTCTGATTTCCCTGCGATCGTCGGAGGAACAGCGAGATGAAGGCACGACTGACGGCGGTGATCGCAGCTCTGGCCGCGCTGGGCCTGGCACCGCCGGCCACCGCCGCGGAGGCCGACTACGTCCCGGCCAGGCGCCCGTTCGCGGGGAGCTTCCTGGTGTCCCTCAAGGACGTCCCGCGCACACAGGCGCAGATCCAGTCCGAGTCCGAGGCGCTCGTCGGCCGCTACGGCGGGCGGCTCAAGACGGTGTTCACCGTGGCCATGCGCGGTTTCCTGGTGCGCGACCTGCCCGACCGCCAGGCGCGGCGGCTCGCGGCCGACCCGGCGGTCGCGAAGGTCTACCAGGACGGCACCGCGCAGATCGCCGACACGCAGACCGGCGCGACCTACGGCATCGACCGGGTGGACCAGCGCAACCTGCCACTGGACACCAAGTACACCTACAACACCACCGCGTCCAACGTGACCACGTACGTCCTGGACACCGGGATCCGCAAGTCCCACACCGAGTTCGAGGGCCGGGCGTCCGACGGCTACGACTTCGTGGACGAGGACCCGGAGGCGCAGGACTGCAACGGCCACGGCACCCACGTGTCCGGCACGATCGGCGGCAAGACGTGGGGCATCGCCAAGAAGACCAAGCTGGTGGCGGTGCGCATCCTGGGGTGCGGCGGCAGCGCGCCGGACTCCGACGGCGTCGAGGGCATCGAGTGGATCGCGCGCAACGCGGTGAAACCGGCGGTCGTCAACGGCAGTTTCACCTTCGACACCCCTGGAATCGGCGACGACGCCATCGCCCGGCTGAACGCCGCCGGCGTGACCTTCGTGGTGGCAGCGGGCAACAGCTCGGCCGACGCCTGCAACACCGGCCCCGCGCGCAACACCAACGTGATCGCGGTCGGTGCGACGGACAACCAGGACAACCGGGCGTCGTTCTCGAACTACGGCTCGTGCGTGGACATCTTCGCGCCCGGCAACAACATCACGTCCGCCGGTCACTCCAGCGACACCGGCAGCGCCACCATGAGCGGCACGTCGATGGCGTCCCCGCACGTGGCCGGCGGCGCGGCCCTGTACCTGTCGGGCAACCCGTCCGCGTCCCCGGCCGACGTGCTGAAGGCGTTGACGGACAACGCGACCAGCGGCGTGGTGAAGAACCCGGGGACCGGTTCGCCGAACAAGCTGCTGTACACCACGGCTTTCGGCGGCGGCACCCCGCCCGTGTGCTCCGGCGGTTCGAACACCGACGACGTGGCCATCCCGGACGCGGGCGCGGCGGTCAGTTCGTCCATCACGGTGGCGAACTGCGACGGCGTGGGGACCGCGTCGACGTCGGTGAAGGTGGACATCAACCACTCCTACACCGGTGACCTGGCCATCGACCTGGTCGGGCCGTCGGGCAACGCGATCGTGCTGCGCAAGGCCGGTGGTGTGGGTTCGTCGGCGGGGGTCCACGAGACCTTCACGGTGAACACGTCGGCGGAGAACAAGAACGGGACGTGGAAGCTGCGCGTGACCGACGTGTACGCCTACGACACCGGCAGCATCGACGGGTGGAGCATCACGTTCTAGACCGACTGTCCGGTGCGGGTGAAAACGGCGGGCGGCGGCTCACAAGGCCACCGCCCGCCGTTCATGCGGTGATGAACTCGTAGACGACCGCTTCCGACCGCAGGCCGCCGGCGTCGAGCGAGCGCACGAACAGGCGGGCGAAGCCGCCCGGAGGGTCCACGCGGACCTCGGCCCGTCCCGTGGGGTCGGCGCGGACGGTTCCGGGGTGGTCGAAGGGGGACGGGCAGGTGAGGTCGTCCCAGGGTTCGACTTCGCAGGTCGGGGCCGGGGTCTCCTCGTCGAAGCCGTACTCGAAGCCGGCCACGTCCGGGTCGCCGCCGCCGTCGAAGACGAACGTGCCCGGTTCGTCGGCGGGGGAGGGGCCGGAGGAGGCGGGTGGGTAGTTGGGCGAGGTCACGGTCGGGTGGGGTGGGGGTGTGGTGTCGACCGTGAAGTGGCACAGCGCGGACCACGGGCCGTCGCTGAGGCGGGCGTGCCAGGTGTAGGTGCGGCCGTGGGTGTAGGTGCCGGGCATCGACGTCCACGCGCCGCCGGCCGGGTTGATCCGCACGCCGGGGCGTTCGGTGCGGTCGTGCGGGTCGTCCCGGGGCCACAGGGCGAAGTCGACGGTCTGGTGCGGCTCGGGGTCGGTCACGCGGACCGCCAGCCGGTCGAGGTGGGCGTGCAGGGTGGCGCCGCAGGGCCGGCCGCCGTTGCGGGGGTCCACGACGGACCCGGGTGCGGCGGCCGTCGTCGCCAGGACCAGGGCGACGACGGCCGGTGCTGCGAGGAGTCTTCGCATGGGGGCTCCTGTGCGTGGGCTCGCGGGTGCTCGCGGGGGTCCGCACAGGTTCGCACGCGTGATCGTTTCCCCGATCGGGCGATCAGCGCTGGTACTCCTCCCAGGTCTCCTTCGGCGTGACCACGGGACCGTCGTCGGGGCCGCGGTTGGCCAGGCCGTTGTAGCCCAGGTAGTAGTCGCCGGCCTGGTGCTGGGCGGCGGTGGACAGGTCCGGGTCGGCCAGCGCGATGGCGTGGATGTGGTAGTCGAAGCCCTGGTCGGGCGTGCGGATCCAGGCCGCGAAGCCGACCTGGCGCAGGACGCGGGCCACGGTGGTGCGGGTCGTGGAGGTCATGCCGGACACGGAGATGTCCAGCGCGCCGCCGCCGTCGTGGGTCCCGGCGGAGCCGGGGTTGCTGGTGGTGTAGGAGCCCTGGGTGATGCCGAGGGTGCGGCCCAGCAGGCGTTCGGCCTCGACCAGCATCGCCTTGGTGCGGGTGTTCATGGTGGCGCTGTGGTAGGTCGTGCGGCTGCCCGCCGAGACCAGGCGGGTGACGGTGTAGCGGTTCTCGCCGAGCTTCTGGATGGACGTCGGGCCGGGGAAGCCCGAGGCGTCGAGGCCGGTGTAGCCCAGGGACCGCTGGTAGGCGGCGTAGGCGTCGACGGTGCGGGTGCCGAAGTGGCCGTCCACGTAGGTCGAGGGCAGCAACCCCTTGGCGCTGAGCGCCCGTTCGACCTGGAGCACGCTGTCCCCGCTGCCGGGCGTGATGGCGGTGTCGGCTCGGCGGGGGTCGATCTGCGCCGCCTTGAGCACGGCCTCCATGTCCACGACGGGCAGCGCGGCCCCCGCCGGGACGGGTGCGACGAGCACCCCGAGCACGACGCCGAGCGCCACCGCGATCTTCTTGATCACGCTCACCTCCACCGGTTGTCAGGAGCAACCAACTGGTGGACCAGTGAAGCGCGGCGGCGGTCGTCTTGGCAATGGTTGACTTCAGGTGAACGAAGTTGGTTGAGAATTCACGCCTCAGGGTCGGTCCACGGTCCCTCGGGGTGCTGCGCGCGGTCCAGCCACAGCCGCGGCTGGAGTTCGGCGAGGCCTGCGGCGAACCCGTCCTCGCCGGGGAACCACCCCGCCTTGTCCGGCCACAGGCACTGCAGGAACGGCACACCCGGGGTGTCGCGGTAGAAGCGGAGGGCGGTGCCGAAGAACACCGGGTGCCACTCCTCGCGGACGTCGGCGAACAACACGCGGTAGCCGCCGTCCAGGACGCCCTCGACCCGGTCGCCGGGCGCCGGCGCGCGACCGGCCCGCACCTCCTCGCCGATGACGTTGAGCATGGGGTGCATGACCGCGATGTCCAGCCCGAACATCGCGACCTCGGGCACGCGGAACGTGTGCCACAGGCCCACGGTGAACGCCCAGCCCGCGCTGATGTCGTCCTCGGGGATCATGATCACGCCCCACCCGACTCGGCGGACGTCCTCGGCGAGCTTGCGGTCCACGGCGTTCACCCGGACAGGCTAGTCGGCACAGTCGCCCGGTTCCGGTCACGCCGGCGGCACGGCATTGCTACGGTTGCCCCCGATGGAGCAACGCCTGCGGTGACAGGGGGACGACAGGTGCCGGATCGCAGGGCACGGCTGGACGACGCCATCCGTTCCTTCCAGGAACAGGCGAACAAGGTCGCCCAGATCAAGGACAAGCTGGCCGAGCTGCGCGGGCAGGCGCGCAACGGGGACGGGTCGGTCGTGGTGACCGTCGCGCCGTCCGGCGCGGTGCTGGGGTTGCAGCTCTCGCCCGGCGCCATGCGGATGAGCCACACCCAGCTCCAGCAGGAGATCCTGGGCACCATCCGCCAGGCCACGCAGAACGCGGCACAGGCGTTGCAGGACACCGTCGGCCCCGTCCTCGGGGACAAGGCCGCGCAGTTCCAGGAAGCCTTCAGCGCGCACTCGCCGATCCAGCCGCTGGGCCCCGAGCCGGTGACCAACGTGCCGCCCGGCGCCCCGCCGCAGCAGATGCCGCCGCCGCACATGCCGCCCCGCCCGCAGCCGCCGGCCGGGCCGCCGCAGCCGGGGTGGCAGCAGAACCGGCCGGCCGCGCCGCCGGTCACGCGGAACCGACCGCCCGCCCCGGAAGTCGGAGACGACGACGAGGGCTTCGGCGGATCCATCTTGAGGTAACGGGGGAACGGGGAGAAGTGACCGGCTACGACGTCGACAGCGGCGCGCTGCTCGCGCACAGCAAGGGCTCGCAGGAGGCCGCCGACAACTTCGGCCAACTCGCCACGCTGCTGGAGCAGGCGCGGGTGTCCGACGACTGCTTCGGCCCGCTGGGCGAGCTGATGGCGTTCAAGTACTTCGACAGCCTCCAGGAATGCCAGGACATGGCCGACAAGGCCAAGACCTTCATGGAGGGCGTCGCCGAGCGCGCCGAGCAGACCGCCCAGACCTACCTGGAGGTCGAGGACCTCATCCGGTCGGCGTTCACCGACCTGGACAAGGGCATGAGCGGCCCGGGTGGTCTCGGCGACCTCAACAGCGCGGGCGCGAGCAAGAGCAAGGGTTTCCTGGAGCAGCACGCCGGCTACGGCAGCTCGTGGGTCAGCACGTCCGGCGACATCGCCCGCGCGAGCAGCCCGCCGGACGTCGCGATCGCCGCGGTCAACGCGCGCATGGAGCAGCTCCAGCTGATCATGAGCCCCGGCCAGTCGTTCATCGACAACGGCCTGGGCTTCCTGATCGGCCTGGTGATCAGCCCGATCGTGGAGTTCGTGCTGGAACCGGCCATCGGCGACCCCGAGCAGATGCGCAGCACCGCGCAGGGCTGGTCGAAGGTCGCCGAGTGGCTCGACCAGGCGGGCGAGCACGAGCGCAACCGCGCCCAGGCCACGGCCGAGGCGTGGAAGGGCCAGGCCGGCGACAAGTTCCGGCAGCAGATGGGCGAGTTCGCCGAGGGCGCGAAGGCCTTCGCGAACGAGATCCGCAACGTCCAGCAGATCCTGGAGATCGCGGCGGACCTGTTCGACGCGTTCGTCGAGATCTGCATCGACATCCTCCAGGAACTCGTAATGGGCCTCATCATCGAGTGGCTGGCGGCGATCGCCGCGTCCTGGATCACCGCGGGCGGCTCGCTGGGCGCGGCGGGCGCGGCGACCACCGCGCAGGTGTCCATCGCGGGCGGCCGGCTCGGCATGAAGGTCAGCCAGCTGCTGCGCAAGCTGATGCCGCTGATCAACCGCCTCGAGGGCATCCTCCAGAAGCTGCGCAAGGGTCCGCTGAAGAAGTTGGTCGACCAAGCGGAAAACCTCCGCGAGGGCAACTTCGCTCAAAGGATGATCTCGCGCAGCATCGACTCGAACCCGCTTGCGAAGATCCTCACCAAAGCGGACAACGTCGTCCGGGACGGCGCGGAGACAGCCACCTACGCGTCCAAGACCGCCAACAGGTTCGCGCAGCGGTACGGCGTGGACGGCAATGGCGCCAACGCCCTGACCACCAACCTCGCGGAGGCAGGTCTTCGCATGGCGGGCTTGAGTGGTACCGGTCGTCCGACGACCGCTGCCAAGGACGCTCTCATGGAGAACGCGCCGGGCCTGGCGATGGAGCAGGGCATCAAGTACGGCTACAACAAGGCGCAGGACCCGTCCTCCGACGAGGAGCGGCAGGACGCCATGAACCGCGGATTCGAGTACGAGTAGCCCGATGATCAACTTCAGCGCCATACCCGCACCGGGGCTCGTGTCCCGGCTGCGGGTGTGCCGCCCCGGCGAGCAGTTGCTGTGGGCGACCACCCACAGCACCTTCTACTTCGACGTCGAGGGTTTGGACCAGCTCGGCAACCCGCGCAAAAGCATGCTCAACCGCGGTGTTCGAGCGGTGGGCAGAGGAGTCGGGGATTTCGCCCTGGAACTTGCCGCCGGGATCGTGTTCGGGGCGACCGACGAGGGGAGCGCCGACCGACCTCCGTCAGCCGATCACATCCTCTTCGGGCCTGGTCCGGGCTGTCTCGCCCACCAGGCCGTGCCCGCGATCGGCACGCCGGGGCGGGCGGGCGTGAAGGTGTGGACCCTGACGTCGCAGCGGCTGGTGGTGTCGGTCGTGAGGGTGCGTGAGGCCGAGCCCGAGCCGGAGAAGTCGTTCCTGGGCAAGACGATGAGCTTCGGCAAGGACTTGGTGGACTTCGGCGTGGACGTCGCCAAGATCGTCGCCGGCAGCTACCACGACTACGGTCCCAACAAGTCCGGCGAGCCGGTGGCCGTGCCGGAGGTGGTGCGGCTGCACGAGTTCCCGCGCGCGCAGATCGGCGGCGTCGGACCCTTCGAGCGCAAGGGCAAGCCCTGCCTTCGAGTGTCGCTTGTGGACGGTTCAGGGGTGGACTTCGTGTTCCCGCAGCCGGAGTTCGTGCACCGCGCGGTCGAGTTGACGAACGGGGCGCGATGACCGGGACGTTCGGCGCGGACGACGAGGTCGTCGAGCGCGAGCTCAACCAGTTCTGGCTGGCCCCCGGCGAGCGGCTGGTGCTGGGCCTGCCGCCGGTCGAGGCGCACGTGGCGGCCCGGATCGGCGCCGAGGTGCGCGTGCCGTTCCGGGCGGTCGGCGAGGTGCCGGAGTTGGACCTGGGCAAGGAGCACTGGCCGCTGCCGACCGAGCACGTCACAGCCCAGCCGGACGTGGACTGGGTGGACGACCGGACGGTCGGCTACTTCGTCGTGGCCCGGCAGCCGTCCGACGCGGCGGTCCGCCTCGCCGACCACTTCGCCCACTCCCGGGGACGGGCGCGGCTGGCGGCGAGCGACCGGCGGGTGGCGGTGGTGTACCCGACGAAGCTGCTGTCCAAGGAGCCGGGGTCGGTGTTCACGACCTTCGCCGAGGTCCCGGCGGGGCAGGTGGCCGGCCTGGACGCGGTGTTCGTGGGGAACAGCCTCGGCGTGCCGCCGGTGGTCCGGCTGTCCTTCGTGGACGGCTCGGTGCTGCACGTGCGCGACCCGCAGGCCTGGCAGAAGGTGCAGCGGGCGCGCTCGCGGGTCTAGGCGGCGGTCCAGCGGTCGATGACGGTGGTCAGGGTGTCCAGGGGGACGGCGCCGTTGGCCAGCACGTGGTGGTGGAAGTCGCGCAGGTCGAAGCGCGGGCCCAGGGCGCGCTGGGCGCGGGTGCGCAGGTCCTCGATGCGCAGGCGGCCCACCAGGTAGGCCGTCGCCTGGCCCGGCCACGCGATGTACCGGTCGATCTCGTTGCGGACGTTGACCTCCGACAGCGCCGAGCCGTCCCGCAGGAACGCCACCGCCCGGTCGCGGGACCAGCCGAAGTGGTGCATCCCGGTGTCCACGACGAGCCGGCACGCGCGCCACGCGTCGAACGACAGCATGCCCATCCGGGACAGGTCGTCGGAGTACAGGCCCATCTCGTCGGCCAGGCGTTCGGCGTACAGGCCCCAGCCCTCGGCGTGCGCGGTCACGTAGGTGAAGCGCCGGAACGCGGGCAGGTCGCCCAGCGACTGCGCGACCGCGATCTGGAGGTGGTGGCCGGGCACGCTCTCGTGGAACGACAACGCCTCGTACTCGTAGCGCGGGCGCGACCACGGGGCGTGCGTGTTCACGACGTACGTGCCGGGGCGTGAGCCGTCGTCGGCGGGCGGCCCGTAGTAGGCCAGCGTCGAGTTCTCCGCCTCCACCGCGTGCATCGGCTCGACCTCGCACGGCGCGATCGCGTACGGGTGGAACCAGCCCGGCAGCGCGCCCTCCGCGCGGCGCAGGGCCGAGGTGGCGGTGTCCACGATCTGCTCGGCGGTGGCGAAGCGCAGCGAGGTGTCCTCGCGCAGCCGGCGCAGCACCTCGGGGACGTCGTGCGTGCCGAACACCCGTTCGCCCAGCGCGGCGAACTCCTCCCGCAGCCGGTCCAGCTGGTCCAGGCCGATCCGGTGGAGCCGCTCGGGGCTCCACGACGTCGAGGTGTGCGACCGGGTGGCCGCCGCGTAGGCCGCCTCGCCGCCGGGGACGTGGCACAGGCCGACGCGGTCGTCGTCGCGCCCGGACAGCCCCGCCAGGGTGTCGGTGAGCCGGGCCAGGGCGGGCCGGACGGTCCGAGCCACCTCCGCCGCCACCCGGTCCAGCCGGTCGGGGTCGCCCTCGGCGGGCCGCAGGAACGGGTCCTCGGCGGGCGGCGAGGCCAGGTAGGAGCGCAGTTGCCGCACGGCCTGCCGCACGCCCGTGGCGGTCGAGTGCCTGCCCTCACGGGCGGCCTGCCGGTAGCGGGCGCCCAGGGCGTCGAAGTAGCCGCCGAGCGCCGCCAGCCGCCGCAGGTAGGCCGCGAAGCCCTCCTCACCGCGCGGCCGGACGGTCGGCACGATGGCGAACACGGCGTTCTGCGGCCCGGCAATGGTGGCCGTCACGCCCACCTCGAACGCGCCGACCCCCAACCCCGACGCCAGCTCGGCCCGCTGGTCGGCCAGCAGCCGGTCCAGCATGTCGCGGGTGACCAGGTCCTGGGGTGCGGTGGCCGCCGGGAGCGCGTCCAGCCTGGTCCGGAAGCCGGCGAGCCGGTCCAGGTGCGCCCGGTCGGCCGCGCGGCCGGGGTCGGGCACCGCGTCGTCGTGGCCGGGCGCGCCGAACGCCGTGGCGCCGAACGGGTCGAACGCGAGCAGGTCCGCGAAGTAGTCCGCCGAGAGGGCCGCGAGGTCGGTCACCGTGCTCCTTCCGCCGCGTCAGGTCTAGTGCCTGGCCGCCCTCCCGCGCATCCCTCGATGGGGTGAGCCGGGGTGGGGGCCGGCGGCAGGCGGGTAACCCCTCCCGGGAGTGTCCACGCCGGACACTCGCGGCAAGAGGAGGGTGTTCGACGATGGGCATCGGCGACAAGTTCGACGAGCTGAAGGACAAGGCCAAGGACGCGCTCGGGCAGCACGGCGACAAGGCCGAGCAGGGCATCGACAAGGCCGGCGGCTTCGTGGACGAGAAGACCGGCGGGCAGCACTCCGAGCGGATCCAGCAGGGAACCGACAAGGCCAAGGAGGGCCTGCGCGACTTCGGCCAGCAGCCGTAACACGCGCCGGCCGTAGCCCGCGCCGGCTGTGACGCGCGCGACGAACGGGGCCGTCCGGCGAGCGGGCGGCCCCGTTCCGCGTGGGTTCTACAGCCTGGCGGCCAGCAGTTGCTTGCCCTGCTCGGCGCCCTTGCGGCTCTCGCCCTGCGCCCGGCGGAAGAACTCCGCCAGCTCGCTGTCACCGGCGCGCTCGGCGTCGGCGATGTAGGTCTCCAGTCGAAGGGCGTTGCTCAGGCACGCCTCGACGAACCAGATGATGTTGTAGTCCTTGTCCTTGGTACCGGTCACCTGGCCGGTCTCCTGGGTGGTGGACACCTGTCCTCCTTCCGAACCGACTGCGTCCACTACCGGGGTTACCCGCGAATAAGTGCCGTACCCCTACGGATCACGTCCCTGATTGTTCCCGTCCGGGTGTCACCCGACAGTGGGCTTGCCGCCCCGACCCCTGCCGGGGTGGTTGTCCGCCTGGAAGGGAAGCACAGTGAAACGACCACGTCCCAGGGGCCTCGCACCCCTCGTCGCGGCGGCCGTGCTGCTACCGCTCCTGCCCCTGTCGGGAGCCTCCGCCGCACCGGGCACCGCGCCCGCCGTCACCTTCGAGGGTGACACGATCCCCACCCGATCGGACGCCGGCGCGTTGTTCTACAACGGCCAGGACGCCACCGTCGACGAGTTCCCCGCCATCATCGCCGGCCTGCGCGAGGGCGGCTCACGCCCCCAGGGCCAGTCGTGCACCGGCTCGGTCGTCGCGCCCCGCAAGGTCCTCATCGCCGCGCACTGCGCCGACGCCGCCGGCGAGAAGAGCTTCCTGTACGGCCTGGACGACCTCAACGCGTCGGGCGGCTTCCGCACGAAGGTCGTCGAGTACAAGAAGCACCCGAAGTACGTGAACTTCGACCAGGGCTACGACGTGGCGGTGGTGACCGTCGCCGACGACATCCCCGTGCGCGGCGGCAAGTACGCCCAGTTCGCGACCTCGGCCGACGCGGGCCTGGCGGTCCCCGGCAAGAGCGGCCTGGGCTTCGGCTACGGCAAGAAGGACTTCGACGACGCCTCGCGCGACGTCACGCTGGACAAGGCGACCCTGCCGATCGTCAACGGCGACACCCAGTGCCAGGGGGTGGGCGCGGGCTTCAAGTCGGCGACCATGATCTGCGCCGGGTACGCGGACGGCCGGGTGACCATCCTGCCCGGTGACAGCGGCGGTCCGCTGATCGTGGACGGCAAGGTCGTCGGGGTCGCGTCGTGGAGCCGCAGCGACTTCAAGTGGTACAGCGTGTACGGGCGGCTGACCAACGACATGGGCGACTGGGTCAAGCAGGAGGTCGGCGCTCCCCAGTCCGACTTCACGTTGGGCGTTTCGCCTGCTTCCGTGAAGGTGGCGGCCGGCAAGTACGCGTCCACGACGGTGACGTCGGTGGCTGGTCCGGGTGGGTCGGAGCAGGTGACGTTGTCGGCGTCGGGCCTGCCTCCCGGGGCGAAGGCGGTGTTCCAGCCGACTTCTTTGCCGACCGGTTCGAACGCGAAGCTGACCGTCGAGACCGCTTCCACGACCCCTGCCGGCACGTACTCGGTCACGGTGACCGGGACGTCGTCCTCCGGGAAGACCGCTTCCACCACCCTGTCGCTGACTGTGGAGAGCGGCACGCCCCCGGTGGGTGACGTGAAGGTCGCCGTGTCGCCGTCGTCGGGCACCGTGCAGCAGGGCTTCTTCGCGCAGTTCTCGGTGACGGCGTCCGGCGGGACGGGCAACCTGACCCTGTCGGCGTCCGGCCTGCCGTCGGGCGCGCAGGCCCAGTTCAACCCGACCACCATCGCCCAGGGCGGCACCAGCGGGGTGTTCCTGACCACGAACTTCCAGACCCCGCCCGGGACCTACCGGGTGACGATCAAGGCGACGTCGGCAGACGGCAAGACCGGCACCGCCACCTACACCCTGACCGTCACACCGTGGGGCGCGCAGGGCATGAAGACGGCCTGACCGAACGATGGTTCACGTGGTCCCCGGCCCCGCGGTCGGGGACCACGGTCGTTCTCAGGGCAGTTCCGCCCACACCGTCTTGCCGGTCGCCGTGGGTGTCGTTCCCCACTCCCGGCTCAGGGCGGCGATGATGATCAAGCCCCGGCCTCTGGCCGAGTCGACCTCGATGGGTCTCGGGGACGGCTGGGTCGGGGACGAATCGGACACCTCGATCCGCACGCCGCCGTTCCGCGTCCGGCTGACGCTCAGTTCCACAGGCCCCGCGGCGTGGTCCACCGCGTTCGACACCATCTCCGTGACCACCAGCGCCGCGTCTTCGGCCACGTCGGGCGCCACGCCCCACGCCGCCACCGCCTCGCCCACGATGCGTCGTGCCTGCGCGGACGCGCCTGCGGTCGCGGGCAGCGTCACGGCCACCGGCGTCGCTGGCTCGTTGCGCACAATCCGCTCCCCTTGATCGGCCGTTACCGCATCGTCGCACATTCCTCCCTTGGACCACCCAGTGGTCGCGTCGACTTGCCGCGTGCTGCACGATCTGTAGCGGCACGGCACCCGTCGTGCGGGAAGGCGCGGAACGCGATGGACTTGCAGGTGCGCAGTGAGGTGCGCGGCGGCTGGACGGTCGTCGCGGTGACGGGCGAGCTGGACGCGGACACCGTGCCCGTGCTCTCCGACCACCTCGAAGAGACTCCGGGGCAGCGGGTGGTGGTGGACCTGGCCGGCGTGCCGTTCATGGACACCACGGGCCTGTCCCTGATGCTCGACTGGCACCGCCGCCTCGACACCGCCGGGGGCCAGTTCCGCATGGCCTCGCTCCAGCCCGCCGTGCAGAAGCTGTTCCGGCTCACCGAGCTGGCCGAGTTCATGCACATCCACGACTCCGTGGACGAGGCCACGGCGAACTAGTCCGCCGCCTGCACGACCAGCATGGTCAGGTCGTCGTGCTCGGCGGCGCCCAGCCAGTCGAACACCACCCGCCGCACGTGCTCGGCCACCGCCTCCGCCGGCAGGCCCACGCACTCCGCCAGCGCCGCCTTCAACCGGACGTCGCCGAACAGGTCCTCCCGGTCGCGGCGCGCCCGCGCCTCGGTCACGCCGTCGCTGTAGATCAGCAGGGTCTCGCCCGGCGCCAGCGCGACCGTCGTCTGCTGGAACTTCACCTCGGGCAGCACGCCCACGATCCCGCCGTGCACGGCCACCTCGTCCACCCGCCCGCCGGCGCGCAGCACCAGCGGCGCGGGGTGCCCGCCGGCCGCCAGGGTCACCCGCAGCCCGCCGGCCTGCACGGGCACGAGGTTGCCCACGACCAGGGTGGTGAACAGCCGGCTGCCGGCCGCCCGCAGCGCCGAGTTGAGCAGGTGGAGCAGCTGCGCGGGCCGCTGCTCGACCAGCAGCAGGGTGTGCAGGGACCGCCGCACGTGCCCGGCGTGCACGGCCGCCTCCAGCCCGTTGCCCGCCACGTCGCCCAGCACGAACGCGGCGCTGCCGTCCTCGCGCGGGTGCACGTCGTAGAAGTCGCCGCCGACGAGGTTGCGCCGGTGCGCGGGCTCGTAGACGCGCGCCAACCGAGTGCCGGCCAGGGTGGGCAGCGGACGGGGCAGCAGGTCCGCCCGCAGCGCCTCCACGGTCTGCTCCTGCTCGCTGAACCGCGTGCTCGCGTCCAGCGCCGCCGACGCCCGCTCGGCGAACCGCTCCAGCAGCTCCAGGTCCCGCGACCGGCCGAAGCTCACCAGCGCGCCGCGCCCGTCGAACGACACGGCGACCCCGGATCCCGAGGGCCGACCCCACGGCGCATCACCCGGGTGGGGGATCTCGGCGTGTCGCGCGGAGCCGTCCAGGACGTCCAGCAGCCCCGGCACGGTGCCCGCGATCTGCCGGGTCGTGCGCGCGACGGCCACGTCGGAGCCGTCCCGCCGCCACCACTCCAGCCGGCCGCGCGCGCCCGGCACCACGACGACGGGGTGGTCCGACGGCGCCAGCTCGACCACGGTCCGCAGCGTCTCGTCACGGTCGGTCAGCACGGCGAGCCGCTGCGACGCCCGCTCCAGGAAGTCCTCGACACCCCGGTACCACGCGGTCCACCCGCCGCCCAGGTCCTGGGCACGGCCGTGCGGCGAGGCCGGCGCGCCGGGCCTGGCCTCGGGGAACAGCACGGCGGCGAGCGGGTTGGCCAGGCGCACGACCCCCTCCGGGTCGAGCACCACCACGGCCTCGTGGAAGCCGTCGACGAGGCGGCGCCACGCGTCGAGGTCGAGGCCCGCGTCGGCGCCCTGCCGGTAGCCTTGGGCCATCGCGGCTCCTGTGTGTCGGGTCGTGCCCCAACCTAGCGGACACGCCGCGTTCAACAGTGGCAGGCTTGGCGCACATCCGCAGACGTTGGAGGCCCTCGTGACGACCGCCCAGGACGACACGGACGTGACCCTGGCCCGCCTGCTGTCCGCGATGCGCGAGATGCGGGACGGGAACTTCCGCCGCCGGCTCGTGGTGCCCGACGGCCCGGCCGCCGAGCTGGCCGAGGTGTTCAACGAGATCGCCGAGCGCAACCAGTGGCTGGTCGGCGAGCTGGTGCGGGTGCGCCAGGCGGTGGGCCAGGAGGGGCGGCTGAGCGAGCGGCTCGCGCCCGGGGCCGGTCCGCAGGGCTGGGCGATGGCCGCCGACGCGGTCAACGGCCTGATCGACGACCTGACCCGCCCGACCGCCGAGCTGAGCCGGGTGCTGGCGGCCGTGGCCGAGGGCGACCTGTCCCAGGAGATCACCGTCACCGCGCGCGGCGACGTGGCGACCCTGGTGGAGAGCTTCAACTCGATGACCGCGACCCTGCGGACGTTCGCGGGCGAGGTCACGCGCGTGGCGCGCGAGGTCGGCACCGAGGGCCGGCTGGGCGGCAAGGCCAACGTGCCGGGCGTGGCGGGGACCTGGCGTGACCTGACCGACTCGGTGAACTTCATGTCCGACAACCTCACCGCGCAGGTCCGCGACATCGCGCAGGTGGCGACGGCGGTGGCGCAGGGCGACCTGTCGCAGAAGATCACCGTCACGGTCGCGGGCGAGATGCTGGAGCTGAAGGACACCGTCAACACGATGGTCGACCAGCTCAGCTCGTTCGCCGACGAGGTCACCCGCGTGGCCCGCGAGGTCGGCACGGACGGTCGGCTCGGTGGTCAGGCGCAGGTCCCCGGCGTCGGCGGCACCTGGCGCGACCTGACCGACAACGTCAACTTCATGGCGAACAACCTGACCAGCCAGGTCCGCAACATCGCCCAGGTCGCGACGGCGGTGGCGCAGGGCGACCTGTCGCAGAAGATCACCGTGGACGCGCGCGGCGAGATCCTCGAGCTCAAGGACACCATCAACACGATGGTGGACCAGCTCAGCTCGTTCGCCGACGAGGTCACCCGCGTCGCCCGAGAGGTCGGCACCGAGGGCCGGCTGGGTGGTCAGGCGCAGGTCCCCGGCGTGGCCGGCACGTGGCGCGACCTGACCGACTCGGTGAACTTCATGGCGGGCAACCTGACCAGCCAGGTCCGCAACATCGCCCAGGTCACCACGGCGGTCGCGCAGGGCGACCTGTCGCAGAAGATCGACGTGGACGCGCGCGGCGAGATCCTCCAGCTCAAGACCACGATCAACACGATGGTCGACCAGCTCAGCTCGTTCGCCGCCGAGGTGACCCGCGTGGCGCGCGAGGTCGGCAGCGATGGCCGCCTCGGCGGTCAGGCCCAGGTCCCCGGCGTGGCGGGCACGTGGCGTGACCTGACCGACTCGGTGAACTTCATGGCGGGCAACCTGACCGCCCAGGTCCGCAACATCGCCCAGGTCGCGACGGCCGTGGCGCGCGGTGACCTGTCGCAGAAGATCACGGTCAACGCGCGCGGCGAGATCCTGGAGCTGAAGGACACCGTCAACACGATGGTGGACCAGCTGTCGTCGTTCGCCGACGAGGTCACCCGCGTCGCCCGAGAGGTCGGCACCGACGGTCGCCTCGGCGGTCAGGCCCAGGTCCCCGGCGTGGCGGGCACCTGGCGGGACCTGACCGACTCGGTGAACTTCATGGCCAACAACCTGACCGCCCAGGTCCGCAACATCGCCCAGGTCACCACGGCGGTCGCGGGCGGCGACCTGTCCCAGAAGATCACCGTCGACGCGCGCGGCGAGATCCTCGAGCTCAAGTCGACCATCAACACGATGGTGGACCAGCTGTCCGGCTTCGCCGACGAGGTCACGCGCGTGGCCCGCGAAGTCGGCACGGACGGTCGCCTCGGCGGCCAGGCCCGCGTGCCGGGCGTCGCGGGCACGTGGAAGGACCTGACCGACAACGTCAACGTCATGGCCGACAACCTGACCACCCAGGTGCGCAGCATCGCGGCGGTGGCGGCGGCGGTCGCGGGCGGCGACCTGTCGAAGAAGATCACCGTCGAGGCCAAGGGCGAGATCGCGGCCCTGGCCGACACCATCAACGGCATGGTGGACACGCTGCGCGCGTTCGCCGACGAGGTCACCCGCGTGTCCCGCGAGGTCGGCACCGAGGGCATCCTGGGCGGTCAGGCCCGCGTCCCGAACGTGGCCGGCACGTGGAAGGACCTGACCGACAACGTCAACTTCATGGCGAACAACCTGACCAACCAGGTCCGCAACATCGCCCAGGTCACCACCGCCGTCGCCCGCGGCGACCTGTCCAAGAAGATCGACGTGGACGCCCGCGGCGAGATCCTGGAGCTCAAGACCACGATCAACACCATGGTCGACCAGCTGTCGTCGTTCGCCGACGAGGTCACCCGTGTCGCCCGCGAGGTCGGCACCGAGGGCAAGCTGGGCGGCCAGGCCGAGGTCGAGGGCGTGTCCGGCACGTGGAAGCGGCTCACCGAGAACGTCAACGAGCTGGCCGGGAACCTCACCCGGCAGGTGCGCGCGATCGCCGTCGTGGCCACCGCCGTGACCGCGGGCGACCTGAGCCGCCAGATCACCGTGGACGCCTCCGGCGAGGTCGCGGAGCTGAAGGACAACGTCAACCGGATGATCAGCAACCTCCGCGAGACGACCCGCGCCAACCAGGAGCAGGACTGGCTCAAGACCAACCTGGCACGGCTGTCGGGCATGATGCAGGGCCACCGCGACCTGCACGCCATGGCGTCGCTGGTGATCAGCGAACTGGCCCCGCTGGTCTCCGCCCAGCACGGCGCGTTCTTCCTGGTCGACGGCGAGTCCGACGCGGTCGAGCTGACCGCCACCTACGCCTACCAGCCACGCGGCGGCCGACCGACCCGGTTCGCGCGCGGCGAGTCGCTGATCGGCCAGGTGGCGGTGGAGAAGAAGACCGTGCTGGTGCGGGACGTGCCGCCGGGCTACCTGGAGATCGGCTCGGGCCTGGGCTCCGCGCCGCCGCTGAACCTGGTGATCCTGCCGGTGGTGTTCCAGGGCGAGACGCTGGGCGTGATCGAGCTGGGGTCGTTCAGCGAGTTCACCGAGGTCCACCTGGACCTGCTGGACCAGCTGAAGGAGAACATCGGCGTCAACGTCAACACCATGCTCGCCAACGCCCGCACGGACAGCCTGCTGGCCGAGTCGCAGCGCCTGACCGAGGAGCTGCGGGCCGGTTCGGTGGAGCTGGAGGCGCGGGCAAGGCAGCTGTCCTCGGCGTCGAAGTACAAGTCCGAGTTCATGGCGAACATGAGCCACGAGCTGCGCACCCCGCTCAACAGCCTGCTCATCCTGGCCAAGCTGCTGGCCGACAACCTCGACGGCAACCTCAACCCGAAGCAGGTCGAGTTCGCGAAGACCATCCACTCGGCGGGCACGGACCTGCTGCAGCTCATCGACGACATCCTGGACCTGACCAAGGTCGAGTCCGGGCACATGCAGGTGCAGACCGACCCCGTGCGGGTGTCGGACGTGGTGAACTACGTCGAGGCGCTGACCCTGCCGCTGGCGGCGGAGAAGAACCTGGAGTTCGAGGTCACCGTCGAGCCGGACGTCCCGTCCACCCTGCACACCGACGAGCACCGGCTGCAGCAGATCCTGCGCAACCTGCTGTCCAACGCGGTGAAGTTCACCCACGACGGCGCCATCCGCCTGCGCATCCGCCTGTCCGAGGGCGCGGTCGCCTTCGACGTGCAGGACACCGGCATCGGCATCCCGGCGGACAAGCTGTCGGTGATCTTCGAGGCGTTCCAACAGGCCGACGGCACCACGTCCCGCAAGTACGGCGGCACGGGCCTGGGCCTGTCCATCAGCCGCGAACTGGCCGCCCTGCTGGAAGGCCGCCTGGACGTGCGCAGCGAACCGGGCGTCGGCTCGACGTTCACCCTGTACCTGCCCCTGGGCGACCACAGCCTGGTCCCGACCCCGGTCGAACCGGAACTCCCGGAGCTGCTGACCCCGGTCGAGGAACCGACGACGGTCGCCGAGGCCCCCGACGACCTCCCCCCCGCGCCGATGCGCTTCCACGGCGAGAAGGTCCTGATCGTCGACGACGACCTGCGCAACGTCTTCGCCCTGACCAGCGTGCTGGAACTGCACGGCCTGGAGGTGATCTACGCGGACAACGGGATCACCGGCGTGCGGGCCCTGGAGCAGTACGACGACGTGTCGCTGGTGCTGATGGACATCATGATGCCGGAACTGGACGGCAACGCGACGATCGCGGCGATCCGGGCGATGTCGCGGTACGCGGACCTGCCGGTGATCGCGGTGACGGCCAAGGCGATGAAGGGGGACCGGGAGAAGTCCCTGGCATCGGGTGCGACGGATTACGTGACGAAGCCGGTGGACACCGAGCACCTGCTGCGGCTGATCGCCTTCTACCTCGGCCTGGAACAGGACTAGCCACGCAGTCCTGCGGCGAAGCCGGCAAGCGGCAGTCCACCGGAGAGGACACAACCCAACTTGGGCTTCTTGCTTTTGTCATCTCCGTATGGCCTGCCCGAAGGGCTACCACAGATTTCCCCGGGTGCAGCCGAAAGTTTTTGCGAGGAACGAGCAAAAAGTTTTAGCGGCACCCGGGGAAATCTGTGGTAGGCTCCGCCAGGCCATACGGAGATGACAAAAGCAAGAAGCCCCCGCCGTTGCAGTTGGGTCATCTTTGGTGGCCTGCCCGCCGGCGAGGCGCTTTTAATCTTGAGAGCGCGAAGCGCAAGCTTGAGAGCGAAGCGTCGAGTTCAAAGATCAAAAGCGGCGCTCGCCGCGCGGCAGGCCGCCAGCGGGGGGTGAAGGGCGTCGGTTCCCCCGCCGTATGGCCTGGCGGAGCCAACCACATTTTGGGCCGGGTGCCGCTAAAACTTTTTGCTCGTTCCTCGCAAAAACTTTCGGCTGCACCCGGCCCAAAATGTGGTAGCCCTTCGGGCAGGCCATACGGCGGGGGAACCGAGGCCCTCCACCTGTGGTTGAGACCACCACACGCACAGCGCGCTGCGCGCGCCAAAGAAGGACTTGCCGCTCTCGGCGCACCGCTACACGGTCCGCGACCGCATCGCCTACTGACTCGGACCACCAGTCGGTCGTGGACGGCTGGTCGATCGGCTTGTCCGCCAAACACTGGGTGACTGCGCAGTGGCCTGTTTGAACGCTCGGCTGAACGCTTCCTCGGACTCGTACTCGATCCGCCTCGCGATCGCGGCGACCGTCATGTCGGTGGTGGCGAGCAGGTCTTGGGCGACGCGCATGCGCCACTCGTTGACGTAGCGGATCGGTGACAGGCCCAGGATCTCGCGGAAGCGGGCGTCGAGCGATGACCGTGAGACCGCCGTCAGCCTGGCGAGGTCGTCGACGGTCCACCTGCGTCCGGGGTGGCCGTGGATGGCCTTCATCGCCGGGGCGAGCACCGGGTCGCGCACGGCCGCGAGCCAGCCCCGGTCGGCCCCGGGCGCGGTCGACAGGTAGAGGCGCAGCACTTCGATGATCAGCATTTCGGGCAGCTTCGTCCGTCGGATCCCGCCGCCACCGGGAGCTTGCTCGAGGGCGTAGGCGATGCTGGCGTCGAACCACGATCGTGCGGGGCCGTCCGTGGTGGGTACGACGAACGCGGGAGGGAACGCCTTCAGGTCGGGGTCGAACAGCGGGTCCTCGGAGTACAGGCACCCGCACACGACGTCCGTCCGGGAGCCGCCCTCGCCGTGGCGGAGTGTCGGCATCTCGTGCCACGGTGGCGGCGGGGCGACGGTCATGACCGACACGGGTTCGACCGGCTCCTCGCCGCCGACCAGGAATTCGTCGCCGTACGGGAGCACGATCACGTCTCCGGCGTCGGCCCAGGTGCGGTCGCCGCCGGGGGTCGAAACCCAACAGCGTCCCGATGCCACGACGTGGAACAGGACCAAGCGCTCGGCACCGGGGTGCATCATCGCGGCGAACCCAGGGCCACCCAGGTCGGACAGCGCCCAGCGTTCGGTGAACTCGCAGCGCATGAAGATGGCGCCCTCGAGGCGGATCCGCTCGAGCGCGTCGTTCAGGGGCTCGACCGGAGCGCTTGCGCCCTCGGTCATCGCCCGACCGACCTCGGCGTCTTCATCAGGTCTTTCGGCTTCACCGTCATGGCCGGCGGCGGGGCATCGCCACCACAGTCGACTGTGTCATCAGCCGCGTGTGAACGCCATCCGGAGGTGCATCGAGATGACCAGCACGACTACGGGGTTGTGGAAGCAGCACAGCGGCAACCCGGTCGAGAACTACGAGCGGTACTTCGTCCCGACGATCGGCACCGCCTGGGCCGGTGCCCTGCTCGAGGCGGCCGACCTGCGCGCCGGTGAGCGGGTGCTCGACATCGCATGCGGTACCGGTGTCGTGACTCGTCGTGCCGCCGAACGGGTCGGGCCTCGCGGATCGGTGACCGGCCTCGACATCAGCGCCGGCATGCTCGAGATCGCGCGCGCGGGCAGTGCCGAGATCGACTGGCGCGAGGGGGACGCGGCAGCGCTGCCGCTGCCCGATGGCGCCTTCGACGTCGTCGTCAGCTCACTCGGCATGCAGTTCGTCGAAGACAAGCAATCGGCTCTCCGCGAGGTGCACCGCGTCCTCACCCCCGGCGGACGCGTCGCCATCGCAACGGTCGGCCCGACTCCACCGCTGTTCGCGGTCCTCGAACAGGCACTCGCACGGCACGTGTCACCCGAAGTGGCGGGCTTCATGCGTGCGGTGTTCTCGCTGTACGACCCGGAGCAGCTGCGGACGCTGGCGACCGACGCCGGGTTCGACGACATCGACGTCCGGTCGAAAGCGCTGACGGTCACCCTGCCCGCGCCGGCGGAGTTCCTCTGGCAGTACGTCCACAGCACGCCCCTGATCGCCGCGATCGCAACGCTCGACGACGCGAAGTCGGCCGCACTCCAGCAGGACGTCGTGGCCGGGTGGCAGTCGTTCGTCAGGAGCGGGGAGTTGGTGCTGACCGCGAACGCCGTCCTCACGACTGCGAAGCGGCGCAAGGGGTAGACGGGCGGGTCGATCGGCGAGGTTGCGGCGGAGGTCGGGGCCCGCCGCCGCACACCGCATGCGAGTCGACGGTCCCGTGGATCGCGTCAGGTGCGGCCGACGCGGCGGACCGTTGCCACGATGTCGGCGTTGGTCGCGCCCTTGACCAGGTACTCGAGCACGCCCTCCCGCCGCATCTCGTCCACCACCGCCACGTCGACGTGGGCGGAGAAGGCCATCAGGCGTGTCGAAGGGCTGCGGCGGCGGATCTCGCGGGCCACGCGGGGGCCTCCGCCGCCGGGCATTCGGACGTCGAGCACGGCCACGTCGGGGGAGTGGCGTTCGGCCAGGGCGATCGCGTCGTCGGCGGTGCGGGCGACGGCTACCACGGACAGGTCCGGTTCGGCGGTCAGGACGTCGTGCAGGGCCTCGCCGATGAGGGTGTCGTCGTCGCAGATGAGCACGCGCAGCGGGGCCTTCACGGGTGCTCCGGGCGGGGTGTGGTGAAGGGGAGCCAGTAGCGGACCGACGTGCCGCCGCCGGGGCGGTCGCCGGCGGTCCACCAGCCGCCGGCGGTTTCGGCGCGTTCGCGCATCTCGATCATGCCGAAGTGTTCCGTGCCGGGCCTGCGGTGGTCGATCACGGCGCCGCCGCGGCCGTCGTCGGAGACGTCCACCAGGGTCCCGTCGTCCACAGTGGACAAAGTTATCTCCACAGTGGACGCTTGTGCGTGCTTGCCGACGTTCGCCAGCGCCTCCTGGAAGATCCGGAAGATCGTGATCGCCGTGTCGCCGACCGGCTCGCGCTCCAGCAGGTCGTGCACGGCGTACGCCAAGCCCCAACGGGGGACGATGTCGCCCAGGTAGCGCTCCAGAGCCCGGACCAGGCCCAGCTGGTCCAGTTCCGGCGGGCGCAGGCGGAACACCAGCAGGCGCAGCCGGTCGACGGTGTCGCGGACGGTGGTGTCGAGCCGGTCCACGGCGGCGCGGTGCTCCTCGGGCAGCGTGGCGGACAGCAGTTGCAGGCGCATCCCTACGGCGACCATGGCCTGGATCGAGTCGTCGTGCACGTCCCACGCGATGCGCCGCCGCTCCAACTCCTGCGCCTCGACCAGGTGGCTGACCAGCCTGCGCCGCTCCAGCAGCGCCTGCTCGGCCCGGCGGCGTTCGGTCATGTCCCGGGTGACCTTGCCGAACCCGCGCAGCTGCCCGTCGTCGTCGAACAGGGCGGTGATCACGACGTTGGCCCAGAACCGCGTGCCGTCCGCGCGCAACCGCCACCCCTCGTCCTCCAGCCGCCCGTCGGCGATGGCGGCCTCCAGCTCCCGGGCGGGCTTGTCGGTCGCGATGTCCTCCGGCGGGTAGAACACCGAGAAGTGCCTGCCCAGGATCTCTTCGGCCCGGTAGCCCTTGATCCGTTCGGCGCCGGCGTTCCAGCTCACGATGTGGCCGCCCGGGTCGAGCATGAAGATGGCGTAGTCGACGACACCCTCCACGAGCAGCCGGAACGCGGACTGGTCGAGGGGCTCGGGCCTGAGCGGCGATCCGGACATGGCGCCACTGTGCACCATCGCGGCGACCGCCGGCGGCCGGGGCGCTAGCCCAGCTCGCACCACACGACCTTGCCGTGCGCCAACGGGGTGACACCCCACGCCCGGGACAGCCGCCCGATCAACGGCAACCCCCACCCGCCGCGCACGCCCGCGACCCGCTGACCGGGCTGTTCGGGGCTGCCGTCGGACACCTCGACCCGCACCCGGCGGACCCCGCCGAGCAGCTTCAGCACGGCCGGCCCGCGCGCGTGTCGATTGGCGTTGGCGACCAGTTCGGAGACCGCGAGCACGACGTCGTCGTGCACGCCCGTGTACCCCCACCGCACCAGCGTGCGCCGGGTGAACTCGCGAGCGAGCCCGGCGCCGCCGCGCCCCTCGGGCGGGCTGAACTCCGCCACCAGGTCGGCTGCCGGCACGTCCACGCTCGCAGGGTGGACCACGAGCCCCCGGAAAGCGAGACGCAGCCAAACCACCACGTCTGGTGCAAACGCACCAGGCGCTAGTCGACCAGGCCCTCGCGGCGGGCGATGGTGACGGCCTCCAGCTTCGACCGGGCACCCAGCTTGTCCAGCACCCGCTGCACGTGGTTGCGGACGGTGTTGCGGGCGACGCCCAGGCGGGTGGCGATCTCGTCCGTGCTGGCGCCATCGGCGAGCAGCGCCAGGGTCTCGCGTTCGCGCGCGGTCAGGGATGCGCCGGTCGGGGGCACGCGGCCGGTCAGGCGGTTGAGCACGCCGTTGAGCAGGGTGCCGTCGAACACCGCCTCGCCGTCCGCGACCCGGCGGACCGCGTCGGCCAACTCCTCCAGCCGGGACGACTTGAGCACCAGGCCCGCACCGCCCGCCTCCGCCACCCGGGCGGCGACGGACGCGGTGGCCTCGCCGGTCAGGACCAGGACCCGGGCGCCCAGCGCGGCCAGGTCGCCGATGGCCGACGTGCCGTCGCCATCGGGCAGCCGCCGGTCCAGCACCACGACGTCGGGGCGGTGCTCGCGGGTCGCGGCGACGGCACCCGCCACGGAGCGCGCGGTGGCGACCACGTCGAGGCCGGCGGTGTGCTGGAACGCCAGTCCGATCGCCTCGGCGACCATGTCGTGGTCCTCGACGAGGAGTACGCGGATCGGGTGGGGCGGCATGCGGCTTCGCGGCCTCCGGGCTGGTGGCGGGTCACCAGCGTAGAGGGTCAGCCGAGCACCGACCGCACGGCCAGCCCCGCGCCCACGACGAGCACCAGGCCGGCGGTGAGCGCGGGGAGCGCTCCGAACCAGTCGCCCAGCCGGTCGCGCAGCCGTTCGACGGCGGTGAGGCGGTCGCGCAGGCGGACCAGCAGCAGGCCGACGGCGGTGAGCGTGGCCGCCATGCCCAGGCCGTAGCCGAGGACGAGCACCACGCCGAACCACGTCCGGCCGAGCGCCGCCGCGCCGAGCAGCACGACCAGGGCGGACGGGCTCGGCACCAGGCCCCCGGCGATCCCCATGCCCACCAGCCCGCCGCGACCCAGCCGGAACCCGTGGCCGTGCGAGTGACCGTGGCCGTGCGAGTGACCGTGGCCGTGCGAGTGACCGTGGCCGTGTTGGTGCCCGTGCCCGGCGTTCACCAACTCACGCCTTCGGGTGAGGGCCGAGCGCAGCAACCCGACCCCGATCGCGGCCACCACGACCCCGCTCACCACGCCGAGCCACCGCAGCACCTCCTCCCCGGCGAACGCCCCCGCCGCGCTCACCACCAACCCCAGCACCAGCACCCCGGCCGTGTGGGTGAGCGTGACCGTCGCCCCGACCACCACCGCGTCCCGGGGCGTCCCGTCCCGCCCGGCCAGGTACGCGGCGATCACCGTCTTCCCGTGCCCCGGCAGCGCCGCGTGCGAAGCGCCCATCACCAGGGACAGCAGCACCGCCAGCGCCCCGACCCACGGCGTCAGGTCGCGGCTGCCGGCGAACGACGTGAACGCCGCCGTGGCCCGGGTCAGCAGCGACGTCCCGCCGGTCGGGGGAGCGGCGGCCACCGGCCCGCCCGAGCCCGGCCGCACCCGCAGTGTCACCGACCGGACGTCCAGCGGGTCGGCCAGCAGGTCTTCCGGGTACGTCCGCAGTTCGCCGGTCACGCTCACCGCCGGCACCGGCGGGTCGACCAGCGCCACCCCGTCACCCACGGCGGTCATCTCGCGCCACCCGATCCGGTCCGTCCGGTACCCGTCGCGCACCACGACCGTCTCCCCGGACGCGCCCGCCTCGACCTCGCAGGTCAGCCGGGTCGTGGGCAACCCGGCCTCGCCGCGCGGGAACTCGACCGCGCCGGCTCGCACCGCGCCGGGCACCGCTCGCCCGTCCACCTCCACGACCAGCGACGCGGCCAGCGCGGCGCACTCGCGGGCGGCGTAACCGTCCACTTCGGACGGGCGTTCCTGGAGGGTGGGGATCTCCGCGGTGTCCACCACCGCCCGCACCACCACGCGGTCGGATGACACGGTGATCCCGTGGTAGTGGTTGACCGTGAAGTTGCCCAACGGGTGCGCCGTCGCCGTCGCCGCCCCACCGAGCAGCACACCCAGTCCGAGCAAGCCGGCGACGATCCACCTCACCGCAACCCCGCCAGGGTCGACCGAGCCGCGCCGGCGTCGGGGAAGTGCGGGTTGATGCGCAGCGCCTCGTCCAGCACGTCCGCCGCCTCGGGTCGGCCCAGTGCGGCCAGGATCGTGCCCCGGTGGAACGCGAACACCGCGTTGCGCCACCCCGGGGCCGCCGCCCGCGTGGCGTACTCCAAGGCCTCACCATCCCGCCCGTTCAAGTGCAGCGCCCACGCCAGCGCGTCGGCCACCAGCACGTGCTGCCGCCGCCCCCACTCCGCTTCGGCCGACCGCAACGCCGTCACCGCGTCGCCCCGGTCCGCCGCGGCCACGGACGCCGCAAGGTCGTCCGACCCGCCCGACGCCGCCAGCAGCGCGAACTGCTGGTCCAGCACGGAGAACTGCCGTGCCGCCTCGTCACCGCGCCCGGCCCGGCGCAACAGCACCGCGTACTCGTGCAGGAACTGCGGCAGGGGCGCCCGCGCCACCAACTCCTCGTACACCCGGAGTGCGTCATCGACCCGCCCGCGCGCGGCGGCGACCTTTGCCTTGCCCTGCAACAAAGTCACGTCCCGGGGATCGACCAGCAGACCCTGCTCGTACTGGGCCTCGGCCTCGTCCAACCGGCCGTTGTCGAACGCCAGCTCACCCAGGTGGTACCGGCAGAACACCACCTCGGTGGGCACCACCGCCGCCTCCAACGCCCGCTCGAGCGCCGTCCGGGCACCCTCGACGTCACCGCGCTGCTCCAGGTCGTACGCGGCCCGGGTGAACGACGGCACGCCGGGCTCCAGGTCCAGCATCCGCTGCACGGTCGCGGTCGCCTCCAGGCCCAGCTGGGTCTGCGCGTCCGCCAGCACCCCGTACACCTCGGCGGTGTCGGGCAGCACGGCCGCCGCGCGTTGGGCCAGGTCGCGGGCGGTGGTGAAGTCGTGGCGGGCGTTGGCCAGCGCACCCAGGCCCACGAGCGCCCAACCGTTGTCGGGCTGGTGCTCGAGCGACTCGTCCAGCGCGCCCTGGGCCTTGGCGTAGTACGCGGGGTCGCCGGTTACGCGGGCCTGCTCGACGTACGCGGTGCCCAGCGACGCCCACGTGCGCGCGTCGGACGGGGTGCGGCGCAGCTTGTCCTGCGCGGCGGAGATCGTGCGGTGCAGGGCCGACTCGACCGCGGCGGGCGCGGGCGGCGGGTTGGCGTCGGGGGTGGACAGCGCGGACACGGCGGTGACCAGGAGAGCGATCCCGCCGACGATGGCCGTGACGGCGACGAGCCGGATCATGCGGAAGACCTCCGGAGGAGAGGCCCGGCGGGGAGGTGCGTCCCCGCCGGGCGCAAGCGGACTACTCGGTCGGGGAGGCGGTCTGCCGGGCGCGGTTCCGGAACACCCAGAACCCGCCGCCGATCAGCAGGACCGCGAGCAGTCCGCCCCACAGCGGCGCGGTCGGCATCGACTCGCCCGCCGTCGGCTTGATCGCCACCGCACCGCCACCGGCGTTGACCGCGGTGTTGTTCGGCAGCGCCACGTAGGGGAACTGCTTGCCGAACGCGTTCTCGTTGGCGTCCACCTTGTCCCCGGCCGCCAGCCCCTCGACCACCCCGTTGACCGCCGCGCCCTCCAGCGCCTGCAGGCCGATGTCCACCACGTCGTCGGTCAGCCGCCGGCCGTTGGGGAAGCCCTGGTTGTCCTTGGCCAGCACGCCCAGCCGGTTCTGGTCACCGGACACCGCGACGCCCATGTTCAGCCGCAGCTGCTCGGACGGCACGAACCGCTTCGGGTTCACGTCGGCGTTGTTCAGCTGCGAGTTCAGGTCGGCCTTGATGGGGCCGCCGAGCTTGGTGGTGATGCCGGTCAGGAAGATCTCCACGAGGTCGTCCCGCTTGCCCTTGGGCGCGGGGATCTTGTACAGCTGCTCGATCAGCTGCGGCACCTCGGGCGCGGTGACCCGGTCCACCAGCTCCTTGACCTTGGCGTCCTGGTCGGGCGTGAGCGAGTTGAACGCGTCCTTCAGCGCCGCCGGCACCACGACCTCGTTGACCAGCGGGTTGCCCAGCCGCGACACCTGCACCCAGTCGCCGTGCGCCCGGTACTTCCCGGGGCTGAGCTCCATGGACCGGCGCTCGGTGTCGCTCCACACCCCGATGACGGGGTTGCGCTTGGCGTCGCCCTTGAGCGCCAACCAGTTCTTGGGCACCTGCAAGGCGATGGTGTTGGCGTTGTACCCGCGCAGGGTGTCCTGGCCGACCTCGGACAGGTCCGCCCCGTACAGCAGGTCGAACACCCGCAGGTCCAGGAAGAACGGGTCGTCGGACTGCCCGACGAACGCCCGCGCCCCGCCGGGGACGGCGGTGATCGCCTGGTCGCGCAGCGCGCCGTAGTCCGGCATGGACTTCGGGCCGGTGTCGGACGGCGCGACCTTGCCGCGCTGGACGAGCTTCTTGGCGTTGCCGTGCTGGTCGACCACTTCGAGCGTGTAGTACTGGCGGAACAGCAGGTTCTCGTCGTCCAGGGTGGTGACGACCCCGTTGTTGTAGAGGAAGGTCGCCTTTCCGCGCTTGTCCTCGGTCTGGAAGGTGAACCGGTAGGTGAGGTCGGCCTTGGCGTCGCCGTCGTTGTCGACGTTGATGTCGTAGCGGGCGTCGGTCGCGAACGGGTAGAAGTTCGGGCCGCCGTTGGGTTCGGAGAACGGCGCGAAGTTCGCGATCAGCGTGACGGTGTCCTGGTGGTCGGGGCTCACGAACGCGTAGACGTCGGTGTTGTCGACCGCCGGGTCGCCGGCGATCAGCGGCGCCTCCCGGTGGCTCGACGCGCCCGCCGGACCCGGCGCGCCGACCAGGCCCGCGGCGGTGGCCGCGACGCCGACCGCGGCGAGCGCGGCGGTCACGCGCGTGGTTCGGCGCCTGGAGAGCGGTGTGGACATGCTCGATCCCTTTCCTCGGCGAGCGTGTGCGGACACCTGACTGTTCGGTCGCCGGGCGGGTGCGGTTCAGAACGTAGGGGTCGCGCGCGGTTCACGACTCAGGGGTTGGTCTTCCGGTGAGTGGAAGCCTCCGTTGACCGCCGCCGACCGCGAAACCTACGTTCGATCTTGGAACCCTCGACGGACGGAGGCCCCGCGGTGCCCTCGCACACCACGCCGCAGTACCGGCGGGACCCGGAGTCCCAGCCGCCGGTGCGCTGGCCCGACTACCGGTCCAACGCCCTGCGCGCCCCGCACCGGCCGCTGGTGCTCCTGCCGCACCGCCTGGGCGAGATCACCGGACCCCTGCTGGGCGAGGGCCGGGTCGGTCCGCACGACAACGACCTCACCGCGGGCCACGCCGGCGAGCCGCAGGGCCAGCGGGTCATCGTGTCCGGCCGGGTCCTCGACGGCGACGGCCGCCCGGTCCCGGGCACGCTGCTGGAGGTGTGGCAGGCGAACGCCGCCGGCCGCTACCGCCACGACGGCGACCGCCACCCCGCCCCGCTGGACCCGAACTTCACCGGCGTGGGCCGCACCCTGACCGACGCCGAGGGCCGGTACAGCTTCACCACCATCCACCCCGGGGCGTACCCGTGGCGCAACCACGACAACGCCTGGCGGCCCGCGCACATCCACTTCTCGCTGTTCGGCACCGCGTTCACGCAGCGCCTGATCACCCAGATGTACTTCCCGGGAGACCCCCTGTTCTTCCAGGACCCGATCTACAACTCGGTGCGCGACCCGAAGGCGCGGGAAGCCATGGTCGCCCGCTTCGACCTGGACACCACCGTCCCCGAGTGGGCGCTGGGCTACCAGTGGGACATCGTGCTGCGCGGCAAGACCCCCACCCCGCTGGAAGCGGAGGACGACGATGACTGAGCTGATCACCACCCCCTCCCAGACCGTCGGCCCGTTCTTCGGCGTCGGCCTGCCCTGGGAGGACGGCCCGTTCGTCGTCCCCGAAGGCACGCCCGGCGCGTTCCGCATCGAGGGCCAGGTGCTGGACGGCCGCGGCGACCCCGTGCCCGACGCCGTGGTCGAGACCTGGCAGGCCGACCCGGACGGTCGCTTCGACCACCCCGACGACCCGCGCGGCGCGGTGCGGTGGAAGGATTTCCGGGGCTTCGGCCGGTGCGCGACCGACGCCGACGGCCGCTACGGTGTGCTGACCGTGAAGCCCGGCCCGCTGCCGACCGGCGACGGGGGATGGGAGGCGCCCCACCTCGACGTGTCGCTGTTCTGCCGGGGCGTGCTGGTGCGCCTGGTCACCCGGATCTACTTCCCGGACGAGCCGGCCAACGCCCACGACCCGGTCCTGACCGCCCTGGACCCGGCCGCGCGGGCGACCCTGATCGCCGCCGCCACCCCGTACGGCTACCACTTCGACATCCGGCTGCAAGGGGAGCATGAAACCGTCTTCTTCGACGTCTGACCTGTTCGGCCCGCTGTTCACCGACCCGGCCGTCGAGGCCGAGATCAGCGATGCCGCGTGGCTGCGGGCGATGCTCGACTTCGAACGCGCGCTGGCGATCGTGCAGGCCCGCGCGGGGATCGTGTCCGAGGCGGCGGCGCGGATGGTCGTGACGGCGATCGACGTCGGTCACTACGACCCGGCCGAGCTGGGCGCGGGCGCGTTGACCTCCGGCACCCCGGTCGTCCCGCTCGTGCGGGCGATCGGCGCGCACGTCACGGCCGAGGGCCGGGCCGCCGTGCACAACGGCGCCACCAGCCAGGACGTCCTGGACACCGCGCTGTCCCTGGTGGCGTTCCGCGCCCTGGGACCGGTCCTGGACGGCCTGCGCGGGGTGGCCAAGGAGTGCGAGCGCCTGGCCCAACGCCACCGCGACACCCTCGTCGCCGGCCGCACCCTCGCCCAGCACGCGCTGCCCACCACGTTCGGCCTCAAGTGCGCGGGGTGGCTGGTCGCGGTGGACGAGGCCGTGGACGACCTGACCCGCGTCCGGCAGGAGCGCCTGGCGGTCCAGTTCGGCGGCGCGGCGGGCACCCTGGCCGCGGTCAACGACCCGACCCTGATCGACCAGCTCGCCGCCGAACTGGGCCTGGCCGCGCCGCTGATCCCGTGGCACACCAACCGCACCCGGGTCGCCGAGCTGGCGGGCGGGCTCGGCGTCGTGTCCGGCGTGCTGGCCAAGATCGCGCAGGACGTCGTGCTGCTCGCCCAGACCGAGGTCGCGGAGGTCGCCGAGGCCGAGGGCGGCACGTCGTCGGCCATGCCGCACAAGCACAATCCGGTCCGCGCGGTCCTGGTCAACGCCTGCACCCGCCGCGTCCCCGCGCTGGTCTCGACGGTGCTGGGGGCGATGGCGCAGGAGCACGAGCGCGCGGTGGGCGCGTGGCACAGCGAGTGGCAGACCGTCACCGAGCTGCTCAGACTGGTCGGCGGCGCGGTGCGCGGCGTGCGCGAACTGCTGTCCCGCCTGCGCGTCGACCCGGACCGCATGCGGCACAACCTGGAGCTGACCGGAGGCCTGCTGATGGCGGAGAACGTGGCCGTCCGCCTGGCCGCCCGCATCGGCCGCGCCGAGGCCCAGGACCTGGTCGCCGAGGTGTGCCGCGCGGCGGTGCTGTCGGGCCGCTCGCTGCGCGAGGCGCTGGAGGCGGACCTGCGCATCGACCTGTCCGTCCAGGAGATCGCCGAAGCACTGGACCCGGCCGGCTACATCGGCAGTGCCGGCGAGTTCGTCGACCGGGCGCTGGCCGCCCACCGCGGGAGGCAGGGCCGATGAGGCCGCACCACGAACTGACCGGCCCACCGGACGCGCCGGTCCTGGTCCTCGGCAACGCCCTGGGCACCACCACGACCCTGTGGGACGCCCAGCTCCCGGCGCTGCTCCCGCACTTCCGCGTCCTGCGCTACGACCACCGCGGCCACGGCGGCACCCCGTCGCTGCCCGGCCCGTACCGCGTGGACGACCTGGCCGACGACGTCCTGGAACTCCTGGACGCCCTGGGCCTGGCGCGCGTGTCCTACGCCGGCGTCTCCCTGGGCGCGATGGTGGGGATGTGGCTGGCGGGCCATGCCCCGGAACGCGTGGACCGCCTGGTCCTGTGCTGCACCAGCGCCGCCTACCCGTCCGCCCAGCCCTGGCACGACCGCGCGGCGACGGTCCGCGCGACCGGCACGGCCTCGATCGCCCCGACCGTCGTGACCCGCTGGTTCACCCCGACCTACGCCACCCGGCACCCGGAGGTGGTCCGGGCGTACGAGGCCGGTCTGTCCACTGTGGACGACGAGGCCTACGCCTCCTGCTGCGACGCCCTGGCCGCCTTGGACCTCCGCTCGGTCCTGCCGGCGATCGAGGCCCCGACGGTCGTCGTCTCCGGCGAGCACGACCTCGCCACCCCACCGGACCACCAACGCCTCATCGCGGACTCGATCCCGGGCGCGGTCCTGCACACGGTCGAGGCCGCCCACCTGGCCAACGTCGAGGCCCCGGACGCGGTGACCGGCATCCTGCTCGACCACCTGGCCGCCCGATGACCGCGGCCGGCGGGGACGACTCGGCGCGGCGGGTCGAGGGCATGCGGGTGCGGCGGGAGGTGCTCGGGGACGAGCACGTGGACCGGGCGGTCGCGCGCACGGACGGCTTCACCGCCGACTTCCAGGACTTCATCACCCGCTACGCCTGGGGTGAGATCTGGACGCGGCCCGGCCTCGACCGGCCCACCCGGTCGTGCGTCACGCTCGCGGTCCTCGCGACCCTCGGCCACGACGCCGAGCTCGCCATGCACGTCCGAGCCGCCCTCCGCAACGGCCTGACCCGCGAGGAGATCGGCGAGGTCCTGCTCCAGGTCGCCGTCTACGCCGGGGTCCCCGCCGCCAACCGCGCGTTCGCCATCGCCCAGCCGATCCTGGCGGAGTGACGTACGAGTCGTGGTGGACGATCGCTGCGGAAGTCGGCCGAGAACATCGCGATCGTCCGACACAACTCATGTCACCAGGTCGGCCGCGCGCCGACCCCTCCGTCGACCACCAGGTCGTGCCCGGTGATCCAGCGGGCGAACGGCGAGGCCAGGAACACGCACGCGTCGCCGACGTCCTCGGGCGTGCCGAGCCGGCCGAGGGGTGCGGCGGCCTGCCAGCGCGCCACGCCCTCCGGCCAGGCGTCGGCGAGACCCGGGCGGTCGACCAGTCCCGGCGACACGGTGTTGACCCGGATGCCGAACCGGCCGTACTCCAGCGCCGCGGACCGGGCGTGCATGATCACCGCGGCCTTCGAGGCGCAGTAGTGCGCGTGCCCGGCGGCGGGCTGGGTGCCCTGGATGGACGCGATGTGCGTGATCGAGCCGCCGGTCCCGCGCATCACCCGCGCCGCCGCCTGGGTGACGGCGAAGGCGCTGACCACGTTGGTGTCCACGACCGCGCGCCAGTCGGCGACCGTCATGCCGTCGAGGTCCTGGTCGGGTTGGACGCCCGCGCAGTTGACCACGGCGTCGAGCCCACCCGTGCGGCGGACGGCTTCGGCGACCAGGTCGTGGCACGCGCTCTCGTCGGTCAGGTCGGCGCGCAGGAAGTCCCCTTCGGCCCGGTGGGCGTGCCCGACGACCGTCGCACCGGCCGCGGCGAACCGCCGCACGGCGCCCGCCCCGATGCCGCCGCTCGCCCCGGTGACCAGGACGGTGGTTCC
This sequence comes from Saccharothrix variisporea, assembly GCF_003634995.1. Lineage (GTDB taxonomy): Bacteria > Actinomycetota > Actinomycetes > Mycobacteriales > Pseudonocardiaceae > Actinosynnema > Actinosynnema variisporeum. The sequence goes on from NZ_RBXR01000001.1 coordinate 7,944,932, forward strand.
GCTGAGGTCCATGGTCGCGACAGTATTCCGGGGACCTCCCTGTCGGCGGCGTTCGCGTTCAGACCGGCTGGAGCGGGGTGTGCGGGGCGGCGGGGAGCTCCACGCGGATCGGGTCGCCGGGGCGGACTTCGCCGCCGACCAGGACGATCGACATGATGCCCGCCCTGCGCACCACGTTGCCCTCGGCGTCGCGGCCGACCACGTGCTTGAGCAGGCCGTCCGAGAAGCCGTCGATCTGCGGGCACGGGTTGCGCAGGCCGGTGACCTCGACGACCGCCTCCGCGCCCAGGTGCAGGCGGGTGCCGGTGGGCAGGCCGAGCAGGTCGACGCCGCGGGTGGTGACGTTCTCGCCCAGCGCGCCCGCCGTGACGGGGAAGCCGAGCGCGGTGAGCTCGTCGTGGAGTTCGGCGTGCATGAGGTGGACCTGGCGCAGGTTCGGTTGCGTGGGGTCACGGCGGACGCGGGAGCGGTGCTTGACCAGCTCGCCCGCGTGGACGTCACCCTCGACGCCGAGGCCGGCGACGAGCCGGATGACGTCCTCGTTCGGTTTGGTGAACGTGTACTCACCGCTACGGCTGACTGCTGTGATCTGCCCCATGATCGGTGACCCTAACCGGTAAGACTTCGCGGGGTCGCGGCGATAAAGCCGGTGCAAGCCCTGTGGAACGACGGTGAAAGATCATGGACGACGAACTGAACCACCGAGCCCGCGCGGTCCTGCGGGCCGTCGCGGCCGGCCGAGCCGAAGTGACGCACAGTCAGGAACCCGACCTGCGGGTCGACGGTCTGCTCTGCAGCGACCAGGTGATCGCCCGCCAGTTGGCCCACGCCGGACTGGTCCGTCCGGCCGACCGCGGCGGTGACGGTCCGTGGGTGCCTGCGGAGATCACCCCGGCCGGCCGGGCACTGCTCTCCTGACCGGGACGCGGCCGGCGGGCCCTGCCGGACCCGAACGCGCCGACGCTCCCTTCCCCCGGACGGCCGCTGCGCCAGGGGTGTGAACCAGTCTTGACGGTGACGTGTCCCAGGCGGTTGACTGCGCGCTCGTAACCGGTTTCGGTACCGGTTCCACAACGCCGTGGTCCTACCGGGGAGTGCCCAGTGCGAGTCACGATCGCCGAAGTCGCCCAACGCGCCCAGGTGAGCAAGGCGACCGTGTCCCGCGTGCTCAACGGCAAACCGGACGTGGACGCGGCGACGGCGGCGCGGGTGCGGCAGGTCATCGCGGACGTCGGTTACGTGCCCAGCGCGCGGGCCGTCGGCCTGGCCAGGGGCCGCGCCCGCACCGTCGGGATGCTCGTGCCCTCGCTGACCTGGCCGTGGACCAGCGAGGTCGTGCAGGGCGCGGTCGACGAGGTCGAGGCCGAGGGGTACGGGCTGCTGCTCTACACGGTCAACCGGGGCGCGGAGTCGCTGGCGCAGTTCGCGAGCCACGTGTCGGCGAAGGCGTTCGACGGGCTGCTGGTCATCGAGCCGCCGGACACCTTGAGCTACATCGAGACGCTGCACACCCAGGGGCTGCCGGTCGTGATGATCGACGACCGGGGCAGCCGGCCGGGGTTCCCGTCGGTGGCCACGACCAACCGCGAGGGCGCGCGGGACGCGGCGCGGCACCTGGTGGCGGCCGGGCGGCGGCGGTTCGCGGTGGTGACCGGGCCGTCGACGTTCGGGTGCGTGAAGGAACGGCTGGACGGGTTCCTCGACGCGCTGGCCGAGCAGGACCTGCACGTCGACCCCAGGTTGGTGGTCGAGGGCGACTTCAGCACCGACCGGGGCGCGGTGGCGGCGGAGAAGCTGCTGGGCGCGGGACTGCCGTTCGACGCGGTGTTCGCGCACAACGACCTGTCGGCGCTGGGCGTGATCCGGGCGCTGCGGGCGGCGGGGCGGTCGGTGCCGGAGGACGTGGCGGTCGTGGGGTTCGACGACATACCGGTCGCCGCGCACACCGAGTTGACCACGGTCCGGCAGCCGATGCGCGAGATGGGCGGCACGGCGGCCCGGATGCTGCTGTCCCGCCTCGACGGCGCCGCCCCGGCCCTGGAACCGGCCGTGCTCCCGACGACCCTGGTGCCGCGCCGGTCCGCCTGACGCAGGCGCTTTCGCGCCGGTCCGCCTGTCGTCCACATCGGACCGTCCGGGCCGCCGTTGGGCCGACCGGGTGTGCGGGGTCCCCCGAAGCGCCCTTTCACCGATGCTGAAGGTGAGGCTAGCCTAATCTCCGGAGAGGTCCGGATCACTCCCACCGTGCGCGGACTTAGGTTAGGGTAACCAAAGTTCGATCTCCTGTTGTCGCACCGATGGGACAGCCATGCCACAGCCACCTGTCTTCGACGTCCTCGGCGTCGGCTTCGGGCCCTCGAACCTGGCGCTCGCGATCGCCGTCACCGAGTACAACGCCGCCGCGCGCCCCGAAGACGTGGTGACCGCACACTTCCTGGAGCGCCAGCCCCGCTTCGGCTGGCACCGCGGGATGCTGCTCGACGACGCGACCATGCAGGTGTCGTTCCTCAAGGACCTGGTGACGCTGCGGAACCCGACCAGCCCGTTCAGCTTCCTCAACTACCTGCACGGCCAGGGCCGGCTGGTCGACTTCGTCAACCACAAGAACCTGTTCCCGCTGCGCGTGGAGTTCCACGACTACTTCGAGTGGGCCGCCGGGCAGGTGGACGACCTGGTGTCCTACGACCACGACGTGGTGTCGGTGCGGCCGGTCGTGGAGGACGGCGTGGTGACGCACTTCGACGTCGGTTCGCGCACGTCGTCGGGCGAGGTCGAGGTGCGGCGGGCGCGCAACCTGGTGCTGGCGACCGGGTTGCGGGCGAGCCTGCCCGACGGGGTCGAGCCCTCCGAGCGGGTGTGGCACAACCGGGACTTCCTGCACCGGGTCGAGGCGTTGACCGACCCGCGGCGGCTGGTCGTGGTCGGCGCGGGGCAGAGCGGGGCCGAGGTGACGGCGTACCTGCACGAGCGGTTCCGCGGCGCGGAGGTGTGCGCGGTGTTCGCGCGGTACGGGTACAGCCCGGCCGACGACAGTTCGTTCGCCAACCGGATCTTCGACCCGGGCGCGGTGGACGACTACTACGCGGCGCCGGAGGACGTGAAGCGCAAGCTGATGGGCTACCACGCCAACACCAACTACGCCGTGGTGGACAACGACCTGATCGCCGACCTGTACCGGCGGGTGTACCGGGAGAAGGTGCTGGGCGTGCGGCGGTTGCGGGTGCTGAACCTGTCGCGGGTGGCGGAACTGGTCGAGTCGGCGGACGGCGTGCGGGTGACCGTCGAGTCGCTGTCCAGCGGCGAGCGGGAGGTGCTGGAGGCGGACGCGGTCGTGTGCGCGACCGGGTACCGCGAGGCGGACCCGATGGACCTGTTGGGGGAGCTGGCCGGGCGGTGCCGGCGGGACGCGGAGGGCCGGCTGCGGGTCGGCCGCGACTACCGGGTCTGCACCGATGACGACGTGTCGGGCGGGCTGTACCTGCAGGGCGGGACCGAGCACACGCACGGGATCTCGTCGTCGCTGCTGTCCAACACCTCGGTGCGGGTGGCCGAGATCCTGTCGTCCGTGCTGGCCCGCCGGGAGGCCGCGGTGCCGTCGCAGCCCGCGTACGCGGCGACCGGCCGTTGAGTCCATTGTGGACCGATGGGTCGTGGCTCGGCCGGGATCTCTTCGGTTAGGCTCGCCTAAAAGGTCGGACCAGGGAGCGTGCGGATGACGGCTCGGTTGCGCGGCGAGGGCCTGACGCTGGCCTACGACGAACGGCTCGTGGCCACCGGGCTGGACGTGGAGATCCCGGACGGGTCGTTCACGGTCATCGTCGGTCCCAACGCGTGCGGGAAGTCCACGCTGCTCAAGGGACTGGCCCGGATGCTGAAGCCGCGCGCGGGCACCGTCTACCTGGACGGCGCGGCGATCGCGTCCTACCGCTCCAAGGAGGTCGCGCGCCGGCTCGGGCTGCTGCCGCAGTCGTCCATCGCGCCGGGCGGGATCACGGTGCGGGAGCTGGTCGCGCGCGGCCGGTACCCGCACCAGGGGCTGCTGCGGCAGTGGTCGCCGCAGGACGAGGTGGTCACCGGCGAGGCGATGCGGCTGACCGGCGTGCACGACCTGGCCGACCGGCAGGTCGACGAGCTGTCCGGCGGGCAGCGGCAACGGGTGTGGCTCGCGATGGTGCTCGCGCAGCAGACGCCGATCCTGCTGCTGGACGAGCCGACGACGTTCCTGGACATCGCGCACCAGATCGAGGTGCTGGACCTGTGCGCCGACCTGCACGAGGACGGCGGCCACACGCTGGTCGCCGTGCTGCACGACCTGAACCAGGCGTGCCGGTACGCCACGCACCTGATCGCCATGAAGCCGGGCGAGGGCGTGGTGGCGCAGGGCGACCCGACGTCGATCGTGACCGCCGACCTGGTGGAGGACGTGTTCGGGCTGCCGTGCCGGGTGATCGAGGACCCGGAGACCGGGACGCCGATGGTCGTGCCCCTGCGCCGGCAGCGGGTCGCCGTCGCGTCCTGAGGTCTTGACGTCCGGGTCGGCGCTCGGCGGGGTCAGACGCGCCAGCGGTCTCGGCCGGGGGGTTCGGAGCGCAGGTCGCCGGTGTCCGGGTGGAAGGCGGCGGCGATCGCGTCGGTGTCCCACGTGTCGCGGACCAGCACCGGCTGCTTGACCGCGTACTGGGCGATGACGTGCAGCTTGTCGGGCAGGAAGCGGATCAACTGGCCGGTGATGTGCTGGGACGCGTCCGCCAGCAGGTAGGTGACCAAGGGGGCCATGCGCGCGGCGGTGGTGGTGTCCGGTGAGCCGAAGGTGTTCCTGCGCGGGTCGCGTTCCATCATGCCGGTCCACGCCAGCGGGCACACCGCGTTGACGCGCACGCCCCGCTCGGCCATGCCGCCCGCCCAGGAGGCGGTCAGCGCGGCGACCGCGCCCTTGGACGCGGAGTAGGCGGCGGCGTCGGCACGGCCCAGCATCGCGCCCGACGCGACGTTGACGATCGAGCCGCCGCGCATGACCTTCGCCGCCGCGATGCCGCAGAACATCGTGCCCAGGACGTTGACCTCGACGACCCGGCGGACGGTCTCCGGGTCGTCGTCCCAGGGTGCGGCGAAGTGGGTGGTGCCCGCGTTGTTCACCAGGCCGTCGACCGCGCCGAACTCGGTGCGGCACAACGTGATCAGCTCGTCCGCGGTCTTGGTGACGTCGCCGGTGTGCGCGATGGCCGTGCCGCCCTCGGCGCGGATGTCGGCGACCACGCGCTCCGCACCGGCCAGGTCGTTGACCACCACCGATGCGCCCTCACGCGCGGCGTGCCGCGCGTAGGCCTCGCCGAGCCCGCTGCCCGCGCCGGTGATCACGACCGCCTTGCCGTCGAGGAATCCCATGACCCGCAGTGTGCCGCATCACCCGATCGGGTAACGCCGGAAATGGCGGGAACCGTGGTACAAAAGACGTTCGCCTCAAATACGGGAATGAGGCCGGAATGGGATACAGATCTATTGTATCACAGGGGGCAAGCGTGACGACAGGGGAATTGTCGGAGTTGTCGGCGGAACGACGGCGGATTTCTTTCCTGTACGAGCGGCTCGACCGGGAGCGGGCCGCGGCCAAGGCGCGGTTGGACGTGGCCCTGCTCGACCCGCACGAGCAGCGCTGGCACCGGGAGGTGGCCGTGCGGACGCTGTCCGAGCAGGTCAGCCGGTTGCGGGTGGCGGACGAGGGGTTGTGCTTCGGGCGCATCGACCACGACGGCGGCACGTGCGCCTACATCGGCCGGATCGGCTTGTTCGACCCCGACGACGATTACGCGCCGCTGCTCACCGACTGGCGCGCACCGGCCGCCCGACCCTTCTACACCGCCACCGGGGCCAATCCCGAGGGACTGACCCGGCGGCGGCATTTCCGCACCCGCGGGAGGGCGTTGGAGGGATTCCACGACGACGAGCTGCACCTGGACCAGACGGCGCTGGTGGAAGCGTTGGAAGCGCCGCGCACCGAGACCATGAGGGACATCGTCGCGACCATCCAGGCCGAGCAGGACGAGGTGATCCGGCTCGACCACCGGGGCGTGCTGGTGATCGAGGGCGGTCCGGGCACGGGCAAGACGGCGGTCGCGCTGCACCGCGTGGCCTACCTCCTCTACACGCAGCGGGAACGGCTGTCGCGGCAGGGAGTGCTGGTCGTCGGCCCGAACCCCGGGTTCCTGCGGTACATCGGCGACGTGCTGCCGTCGCTCGGGGAGACCGACGTGGTGTTCGCGACGCCGGGGGAGCTGTTCCCCGGGGTGCGCACCTCGCGCGAGGACCCGCCGGAGGTGCAGGGGCTCAAGGGCGGTCTGGCCGCGGTGGACGTGCTGCGCGAGGCCATCGCGGACCGGCAGGAGCTGCCCGTCGAACCGGTGCCGGTGGAGCTGGAGGACGTGACCGTGCTCGTCGACGCCGACCTGGTGGCCGTCGCGCGGGACCAGGCGCGGGGCAGCGGGTTCCGGCACAACGAGGCGCGCGGGGTGTTCTTCCACGCCCTGGTGGACGTGCTGGTCGCGCCCGCGTTGGCGTTGATCGGGCACGACTGGCCGGAGCTGGCGGCGGACGTGCGGCGGGAGCTGCTGCACAACGCCGACCTGCGGGCCCTGGTGGACGTGTTGTGGCCGGTGCTCACCCCGGCGACGCTGCTGGCCGACCTGTACGAGGGGCGGTGCCTGGCGCTGGGCTACCCCGAGCTGTACCGGGAGGACGGGCGGGCGTGGACGGTGTCCGACGTGCCGCTGCTGGACGAGGCCGCCGAGCTGCTCGGCACCACCGACGAGGCCGTGCGGGCCGCCGAGCGGGAGCGGGCGGCGGAGGTCGAGTACGCGCGGGGTGTGCTGGAGGTGCTCGACCGGGAGGGGTACGACGACGCGGACGACGAACTGCACGTGACCGACCTGCTCGACTCCGAGTGGTTGGCCGACCGGCACGCCGCCGCCGACCACCGGACCGTGGCCGAACGCGCCACCGCCGACCGCGAGTGGACCTACGGGCACGTCGTGGTGGACGAGGCGCAGGAGCTGTCCGAGATGGACTGGCGGGTGTTGATGCGCCGGTGCCCCAACCGGTCCATGACCATCGTCGGCGACCTGGCGCAGCGGCAGGCCGAGGCGGGGGTGCGGTCGTGGTCGTCGGTGCTGGGGCGGTACGTGCGGGAGCGGTGGGTGTACCGGCGGCTGACGGTCAATTACCGGACGCCGGCGGAGATCATGTCGTACGCCGTGGCCGCGGCCCTGACGGAGGTGGACCCGTCGGCCGTGCCGCCGCGATCGGTGCGCCGCGGTAAGCCGCCGGTGGAGGTGGTGGTGTCGGACCTGTCGGTCGTCGGACGGCTGCGCGGGGAGCGGGGGACGTTCGCGGTGATCTCCCCGGACGGCCCCCTCACCCCGCGCGCGGCCAAGGGCTTGGAGTTCGACGAGGTGGTGGTGGTCGAGCCGGAACGCATGACCCCGGCCGAACGCTACGTGGCCCTCACCCGCGCCACCCGGGAACTGGTCGTGGTCCGCCGATCCGACCCCACAACATCCCGCCTGGCCGCCCTGGCCGCTCTCCACTAGCCCCCGCCGCTCGTTGGCAACGCACGCCGATCGCCGGGCGGCGCGCCCCGAGGGGTGGGCGCGTCGCCCCGTTTGGCCTGGTCAGCGGCGGTGTGGCGGTCCGGCGGCCGGTCTCACTCGATCGTGTGAATGACCGAATCCGCGACCAAACGCCGACTCGCGCGTCCCGTAAGACGAGGAGTGCGGGCGGGACGGGGATCGCGGGTGGGTCGAGGTAGGTGGCAGGGCGCTGATGGGTGTGCGGGGGCGCGGGCAGGGCTGCGGGGCGTGGTCGGGGGTGCGGGCGCGGCCGGGGGTGCGGGGCGCGGCCGGGGTGCAGGCGCGGGCGGGTGCAGGTGGGGCGGAGAGGGTTGGTGGCCGGCGCAAGAGGGGTGGAGAGGGTTGGTGGCCGGCGGAAGAGGGGCGGTGGCCGGCGGTGTGGGTCAGTGGCCGGAGGCGGTGGTGGGGGACTTCAGGGCCGGGAGGACTTCCTCGCCGAACAGGCGGATGGTGTCCAGCACCGCCGTGTGCGGCAGGCCGCCGATGTCGACCATGACCAGGTGGGCGTCCAGGCCCAGCAGGTGGCCCAGGTCGTTGAGGCGGTCGGTGACCTCGGCTGGGTCGCCGCACACCGCCGCGCCGTCCATGAGCAGGTCGACGTCCACGTCGCCGTCGCCGCGCCACGGGTCGGCGAAGTGGGCGTAGGCCGACAGGTGCGGGCGCCAGGTTTCGCGGGCCTGTGCGGCGGACGGGGCTACGAAGACGTGGCTGGGCAGCGCGACCCGGCCGCCGCCGCGCATGGCGGTGCGGTAGCGCTCCACGACGCCGCGGTGGGTGCTCGGGTCGCGGAGGGTGCTGGGCAGCATGAGGGGCAGGCCCAGTTCCACCGCCAGGTCCGCCGACACCGCCGAACCGCTGCCGATCCACACCAGCGGGCGCGGCTGCTGGAGGGGGCGGGGCGTGGTGGTGACGTCCACCAGTGGGCTGCGGAAGCGGCCGTTCCACGTCACGTGCGGCTCTTCGAGCAGGCGCAGCAGGAGGCGCAGGTTCTCGTCGAACCGGGCGCGCAGGTCGTCCTGCACGCCGAAGGCCGCGTCGGTGCGCTGCGACACGCCCCGCGCGACGGTCATCTCCGCGCGACCGCCGGACAGGACGTCCAGCGTCGCCAGCTCCTCGGCCACCCGGACCGGGTCGTGGTGGGCCAGCAGGGTCACGCCCGTGGACAGGCGCAGCCGTGACGTGCGCTCTGCGATCGTGGCCAGCAGCAACTCGGGCGCGGAGACGATGTAGCGGGTGAAGTGGTGCTCGCCGATCGCGACGCCGGTGAACCCCGCCTCCTCGGCCACCACGGCCTGCTCCACGATCGCCCGGAGCCGTTCCGCTTCGCTCACCACGGCGCCCGTGCGCGGGTCCGGCAGGTGGTCGCCCAGGATCAGCAGGTAGACGTCCATCGCGCAATCTTGCACCGCGCGGTTAACGTGGGCTTCGTGAGCCTCGATCATGACGTCGTCACCGTGTCCGACAACCCCGAGCTGTCCCGGTTCGAGGTGCACCTGGACGGGCAGCTCGGCGGGTTCGCCGAGTACACCCTGGAGCCGGGACGCATCGTCTTCACCCACACCGAGGTCGCGGTGGAGGGCAAGGGCCTGGGCAGCGCGCTGGTCAAGCAGGCGCTGGCCGACGTGCGCGAACGCGGTCTCGTGGTCGTGCCGCAGTGCCCGTTCGTGCGCGGGTACCTGGAGAAGCACCCGGAGCTCGCCGAGGTGGGTAACTAAAGCCCGATCCCGGAGGGCTGCGGCGGAGATCTCGTCGACGCGGGGTTACCAGTGAGTAGTATCCGGGGATGGAGTGGACCGAGCCCGGAACCTTCGAGGTCGCGCCCGGCGTGCACCGGATCCCGTTGCCGCTGCCCAACGACGGCCTGCACACCGTGAACGTCTACGCGATCGAGGACGGCGACGGGCTCGTCCTCGTCGACGCCGGCTGGGCGCTGGAGGACGGCGAACGGGCGCTGGAGGCCGCCTTGGGCGCGCTGGGGCGCGACTTCGGCGACATCCGCCGGTTCCTGGTCACCCACCTGCACCGCGACCACTACACGCTGGCCGTCGCGCTGCGGCGGCGGTTCGGCACGCGGGTCGCGTTGGGGCTGGGTGAGCAGCCGTCACTGCGCCGGATCCTCAGCCGGACGCGGGACGGGCAGCTGTCGAACCTCCTCTCGTGGGGTGGCGGTGAGCTGGCGGCGCGGTGGCGCAAGGCGGTCGAGGCGGTCGGTGAGGCCGAGCTGCGCGACTACGAGGAGCCCGACGAATGGCTCACCGAGACCGACCTCGGCCTGGAGAAGCGCGTCCTGCGGGTCCTGCCGACGCCCGGCCACACGCGCGGGCACGTGGTGTTCGTCGACGTCGAGTCGTCGCTGCTGTTCGCCGGTGATCACGTCCTGCCGCACATCACCCCCTCCATCGGTTTCGAACCGGCCCGGCCGGAGCTGCCGCTGGGCGACTACCTGGACTCCCTGCGGCTCGTGCGCTCCTACCCGGACCTGCGACTGCTGCCCGCGCACGGCCCCGTCACCGAGTCCAGCCACGCGCGGGTGGACGAACTGCTCGCCCACCACGAGCAGCGGCTCGAAGCGACGCTCGACGCGGTGCGCTCGGGCACCGGGACCGCGTTCGAGACCGCGCGCAAGCTCGGCTGGACCCGCCGCGACCGCCGGTTCGACGACCTCGACCTGTTCAACCGCGTGCTGGCCACCGGGGAGACCGCGGCCCACCTGGACGTGCTCGTGCGCCGGGGGCTGGTGGCGGTGGCCGTGGTCGACGGCGTGGACGTCTACTCGGCCCGATAGCCGCGCAGACCGCGCAGAGGCGACCCGGTGGGAGGTAGCCGCGCGGGACTGCGGGGCCGGAGCGGGAGCCGGTCTCGGTGTCGCCGGTGGTGACGTTTGCCGAGGTCACGGTGGACATGTGCGCCTCCTGGTTCGAGAAGTGGACCTTGAACCAGACCGTACGCAGCAGCACCGACAATCCTGGGCGCGAGACCGCCGGAGGAATGTCAGCGGGGCAGCTTCACGACCGTCACGAAGAAGTCGTCGATCTGCCGGACGACCTCGATGAACCGGTCGAAGTCCACCGGCTTGGTGACGTACGCGTTCGCGTGCAGGTTGTAGGACCGCAGGATGTCCTCCTCCGCCTCGGACGTCGTCAGCACCACCACCGGGATGGTGCGCAGCGACTCGTCCGCCTTGACCTGCGCCAACACCTCGCGGCCGTCCATCTTCGGCAGGTTCAGGTCCAGCAGGATCAGGCCGGGGCGCGGGGCGTCGGCGTAGCGGCCCTCGCGGCGCAGGAACTCCAGGGCCTCGACGCCGTCGCGCACCACGTGCAGCTGGTTGCGGATCTTGTGGTGCTCGAACGCCTCCTGGGTCATCAGGGCGTCACCGGGGTCGTCCTCGACCAGGAGGACGTCGACCACGTTCATGGAGTCATTCATTCGGTCACCTCGGTGTCCTCTACTACTGCCGGCAGGGTGAACTTGAAGGTCGTGCCGGCGCCCTCACCGGTGTCCAGCCAGATCGTGCCGCCGTGGTACTCGATGATCTTCCGGCACATCGCCAGGCCGATGCCCGTGCCCGGGTAGTCGTCCTTGTGGTGCAGGCGCTGGAAGATCACGAAGATCCGCTCAGCGTACTCGGCGTCGATCCCGATGCCGTTGTCGCTCACCGTGAAGGTCCAATGGTCGTCGGTGCGGTCGACGGAAATGCGCACGACCGGCGGGTCCTCGCCGTGGAACTTCAGCGCGTTGCTGATGAGGTTGCCGAACACCCCGCCCAGCAGCGACGCCTCGCCGCGCACGGTCGGCAGCTCGGGCGACTCGATCGTCGCGCCGGTCCGCTCGATCGCCTCGGAGTAGCTGTCCAGGACTTGCGCAAGCGTTTCGTTCAGGTCGACCAGGGTGTGCTCGCGGGTCAGCCGGCCGACGCGGGAGAACGCCAGCAGGTCGTTGATCAGCACCTGCATCCGCTTCGCGCCGTCCACGGCGAACCGCAGGTACTGCTCGCCGCGCTCGTCCAGCTCGCCGGAGTAGCGCCGTTCCAGCAGCTGGCAGAAGCTCGCGACCTTGCGCAACGGCTCCTGCAGGTCGTGCGAGGCGACGTAGGCGAACTGCTCCAGCTCAGAGTTGGACCGCCGCAGGTCCTCCACGTCGTTGAGGATGCGGGTGCGCATGGCGTCGACGTCCTCGCCGAGCATCACCGTCTCGCGCGGCCCGCCGGTCTCCACGACGTGCTCGAAGTCGCCCGAGGACACCTGCCGCACCTGGTCGGCCAGCACCGACAGCGGCCGGATCAGGATCCGGTACAGCACCACCGCCACCGCCGTGATGATCACCACCAGCAGCACGCCCAAGCCGATGACCAGGAACAACACCTGGTCGGCCACGGCGTCGAGGTCCACCCGGGCCTTGGCCGCGTCGCCCGCCAGCTCGGCTTCCAGCGCCGCCACGGTGCCGCGCAGGTTGTCGAACACCTCCTTGCCGCGCTCGGTGCCGGCCACGTCGACCTGCGGGGTGTCGGCGGCCCGGATCTGCGCGACGATCCGCTCGGCGTACTCGGCGCGCCAGTTCGCGGTCAGCCGCCCGATCGCGTCGACCCGCGCCACCAGGTCCGGGCGGACCTGCGTGATCAGCTTCCGGGCCTCGGCCAGCGCGTCGGCCTCGATCTTCTGCCCGGCGCGGTAGCCGTCGAGGAACTCCTCCTTGGCGGTCAACGCGAAGCCGCGCACGGAGCTCTCCTGGTCGACCAGCGCGCCGTCCACCTCCTGCACGGCGCGCCGGGCCGGGCCGACCTGGTCCAGCAGGACGCCCCGCGCGTCCTTCAGGCCCATCAGCGCGACGGCGACACCGCCGATCGCGCTCGCGCACACGATGATCAGGATGGCGACGGCGGCCATCAGCAGCCGGCTCGCCGGCCAGCGGGTGCGGTAGTCCATCAGCTCCGGTTCACTCCCGGTCGATCAGCCCTGGTCCGAGATCAGCAGCACGGCCATGTCGTCGTCCAGCTCGCCGCCGTTGAGCTCCTTGACCCGCGCGATCAGCGAGTCCAGCAGCCCGGCGGGGTCGCGCGCCCAGTCCGGGCGGTCGCGGGTGATGTCGTCGATCAGCCCGATCAGCCGCTCGGAACCCAGCCGCTCGGTGTCGCCCTTGACCCGGCCCTCGACCAGGCCGTCGGTGTAGAGCAGCAGCGACCAGCCCGGCGGCAGCGGCACGTCCAGGCCGCTCCACGTGCTGTCCGGCAGCACGCCCAGGGGCAGGCCCGCCCGGTCCCGGGGGAGCTCGGTGACCCGGTTGCCGACCAGCAGCATCGGCTCGGGGTGCCCGGCCAGGTAGACGCGGGCCCACTTGCGGTCCGGCGCGATCGACACCATGCACACCGTCGTGAACAGCCCCGGCTGGTGTCTCTCGTGCTCCAGGATCTCGTGCAGCGTGCGCAGCGCCCGCGACGGCTCCTGGTCGGCCAGCACCAGCGCCCGCCACGCGATGCGCAGCAGCACGCCCAGCGCGGCCTCGTCCGGCCCGTGCCCGCAGACGTCGCCGATCAGCACCTGGAGCGTGCCGTCGCGGGTGCGGACCACGTCGAAGAAGTCGCCGCCGAGCAGCATCCGGCTGCCGCCGGGCCGGTAGCGGACCTCCACGCCCAGGTCCGGGCCGTGCAGGATCGGGGTGGGCAGCAGACCGCGTTCCAGGCGGGTCTTCTCGGCGGCGTGCAGCTGCTCGTCGCGCAGCTGCCGCTGGGTCTCCTCGGCGCGCTTGCGGCCGACCGCGTACCGGATGCCGCGCAGCAGCAGTGGGCCGTCCACCTGGCCCTTGACCAGGTAGTCCTCGGCGCCGGCGGCGACCGCGCGCTCGCCTTGCAGCTCGTCGTTGAGTCCGGTCAGGACGATGACCGCGGGCGGGGAGGACACCGACAGCAGCCGGGTGAGCCCGTCCAGCCCGGTGGTGTCGGGCAGGCCCAGGTCCAGCAGCACGCAGTCCACCTTGGCCAACAGCCGGGTCGCCTCGCGCAACGTCCGCACGTGGTGCAGCTCGACGTCCGCGCCGACCTCCTCCAACAGCGCCTCGACCAGCACGGCGTCGCCCTCGTCGTCCTCGACGAGCAGCACCGTGATGCGGTCCGCACCGCTGAGCCCAGTCACGGCATGGGACCCTAGCCGAACAGCGATCACCCGCGCCCCACGCGGTTCGGCGGGTTGCCGGAGTTCGCACCCGGCGCGGTCCGGTCGGGTGCCCGGGTGGGTGAAGATGGTGGCGTGAGCTTCTCGCAGATGGTGGCGTTGACCCCGCGGTTGCCCCGGCGCGGGCGGGGCTTCTGGTACTCGGTGGCGATCGACGTGCTGTGGCCGTTCGTCGTGTTCTTCGTGCGCATGCGGATGGCGGGGCGGCGCAACGTCCCCCGGCAGGGCGCGGTGCTGCTGGCGTCCAACCACCTGTCCTTCGCCGACCCGGTGACCCTGACGGCCTACGCGCTGGCGGCCGGGCGGGTGCCGCGCTACTTCGCCAAGGCCAGCCTGTGGAAGGCGCCGGTCGTCGGGTGGGTGATGGCGGGCGGGAAGCACATCCCGGTGGACCGCGGCACCGTGCAGGCCCATCGGGCGCTGGAGACCGCGCGGGCGTCGCTGGACGACGGGCAGTGCGTGATCGTCTACCCGGAGGGCACGTTCAGCGACGACCCCGACGGCTGGCCGATGAAGGGCAAGAACGGCGTCGCCCGGCTGGCGCTGCAGACCCGCACGCCGGTCGTGCCGGTGGCCCAGTGGGGCACCCGGGAACTGCTGCCGCCCGGCCGGTTCCTGCCGCGCCCGTGGACGAAGGTGCACGTCGTGGCGGGCACGCCGGTGGACCTGTCGGACCTGTACGACCAGCGGATGACCAAGACCGTCCTGGACGAGGCGACCGCGCGGATCATGGACGCCATCACGACGCTGCTCGTCGGCGTCCGGGAACTCCCACATCCTGGGAGCCGATGACGGTTCCCGGTGCCCTCGCTAGCGTTCGAGGCTCCCTGCTGTCCCGCATGCTGGAGCGTGAGCGATGGGCGAGGAACCACCCCGCAAGGCGCTGAACGAGGACTGGTTGGCCGTCGTCGTCGGGTTGGCGCTGTTCGCGCTGGCCCTGACCGGTGTGATCACCCCGGGGCTGGTGCCGTGATGGCGACCTCGGAGCAGACGCGCAAACCGTTGCTGCACGCGGCTTCGGGCGTCGTGGTGGTGCTGGCGCTGTCTTGGGTCGCGCGGTACCTGTCGACCACCGTGCCCAAGGCGACCAAGGGCACCGGGCTGGAGGGGATCGGGGCGTCGGTCGAGTTCCCGATCTACGCGATCCTGCTGGGGCTGCTGGGCAACGCGGTGCTGTCGGCGACGGGGCTGCGGGAGCGGCTGTCCGGCGGGTTCCGCACGGAGTTCTTCATCAAGACCGGTCTGGTGCTGCTGGGCGCGTCGATCAACCTGTCGGTGATCGTGTCCAACGCGGGTCCGGCGATCGTGCAGTCGGTCGTCCTGATCAGCGTGGTGTTCGGCTTCTCGTGGTGGCTGGGCGGGAAGTTCGGGCTGGACGACAAGCTGCGGGCGCTGCTGTCGGCGGCGGTCGCGATCTGCGGGGTCAGCGCGGCGATCGCGGCGGCGGGTGCCGTGCAGGCGCGGCGGGAGCAGCTGGCCTACAGCGCGAGCCTGGTGATCGTGTTCGCCCTGCCGTCGATCTTCATCCTGCCCGCGGCGGCGACCGCGCTGGGCCTGGACCCGGCGACCACCGGGGCGTGGATCGGGGGCAACATCGACACGACCGCGGCGGTGACGGCGGCGGGGACGTTGGCGGGCGAGGAGTCCTTGCAGATCGCCACGATCGTGAAGGTCACGCAGAACGCGTTGCTCGGCGTGGTCGCGGTGGCGTTGACGGCGTACTTCGCGCTGAAGGTCGAGCGCAAGCCGGTCGGGGTGTCGGCCGGGCGGCAGCTGTGGGACCGGTTCCCCAAGTTCGTGCTGGGGTTCCTGGCCACGTCGGTGATCGCGACCGTGTACCTGGCGAACGTGCCTTCGGGCAAGGCGGCCATCGGCGTGGTCAACGACCTGCGGACGTGGTTCCTGATCCTGGCGTTCGTGAGCATCGGCCTGGAGTTCCGGGCGGGCGCGCTGAAGCAGGCCGGGTGGCGGCCGGTGGGGGTGTTCGCGGCGGCGACCGGGGTGAACGTGCTAGCCGCTCTAGGGCTCGCGCTGGCGCTGTTTTGAGCGTTCCCAGTTGAGGTACTGGCCGGCGGCGGTGGACAGGCTGGTGAGCAGCCACACCGCCACGCCCGCGTCGTCGGTGATGCCGACGATCGGCAGCAGTTCGGGGAGGATGTCGACGGGGGACACCAGGTAGACCAGGGCGAAGCCCCACTGGGCCAGCCGGCTGGTGGGCAGCCCGTACTCCCTGCGCCGCTTGAGCAGGCGCGGCAGGGCCTTCGCGCGGTCGACGACCGAGCCGACCGGCGCGGGTTCACCGCCGACCGTCCAGCGCCGCCTTCGCCGCACGACCCCGTAGGTGAGCGAGGCGGCGGACAGGACCAGCAGCGCGATGCCGACCGCGGCCGGGGGCAGCCCGAACAGGTCGGCATCGCGCCACACCAGGGTCGACACCCCGATCGCGGCGAGCATGACGCCGAGGAAGATCACACACCCAGGGTAACCGGGATCGTCGTGCTCACACGTGCGTGCGCGCGGCCGATCGGGTGTCTCGGCTCGGGGTCAGATGCCGCACTGCGAGGCCGACCAGTAGCGGCTGGCGCGGTGGTCGACGTGGGTGTGGTCGCTGTGACCGGGGTAGCCCGGGCCCAGGATGCCGTTGAACCCGTGGTTGCGGGCCTGCTGCGCCAGGCGGCACAGGGAGTGCGGACCCGCGCCCAGGTCGACGGCGTCACCGTAGAGGTGGCGGGAGTCGGAGGCCCCGCCCACGGCGTTGTTGCACGCGATGCTGCGGAAGCCGCTGGTGACCGTGATCGGCTGGTCGCCCAGCGCGTGCCGCATGGCTTGGAGCTTCCACATCGACACCAGGGCGTTGAACTTCGCGGTGGCCGCCGAGACCTTGCCGCCGGACCAGTCGGAGTTGCAGCGGTTCAGCTCGGCGTAGGAGAAGTTGACCGGGGTGCAGTCGTCGTCTTGCAGGGCGTAGAGCTTGCTGTAGGTGGCACTGCCCGCGACGCCGTCGGCCGCGAGCCCGTAGGCCTGCTGGAAGCGGACGACGGCGGAGCGGGTGGCGGGGCCGAAGGAGCCGTCGAGGGCGAGGACGCCGCCGTAGCCGGGGTAGCCGGACAGGCGGATCTGCAACTGCCGGACGTCGTCGCCGGACGCGCCTTCGGACAGGGTGCGCGACCAGGTGTAGCAGCCGTCCGCTTGCGCCGGTGCGGAGCCGAGGACGAGGGCGACGGTGACGATGGACAACGCGGTGACGAGCGATCCGAGGCGTCGGAGCACAGGGACCTCCAGACTGCGAGGGGATGGATCTCGGAGCCTGGCGCGCGGTGGGGGAGAGCGTCAATCTGTCCCGAATGTCCGAAGATTTCACACCTGTCGAACAGTGTGTGAACGGTTGTTACCGGCGGCGGTCGCTGACGGCGGTGAGGAGGAGGGCGGCGGCGGTCACGGCGCAGGCACCGGCGGTGACGCTGCGCCAGGTGGCGTGGTCGAGCAGGGCGAAGACGGCGTTGAGCGCGGCGACGGCCAGGAAGACGGCGGCCAGGGTCACCAGCGAACGCTCCCGCGTCCCGCGCGATCTCATGACCTGAACAGCGCTCACGACTGCCCGGTCGTTACTCACGCCGGTACGGGGGCCTCGTCGTTGTAACCCGCCCAGTGCCGGACGTCGAAGCGGCTCGGGCCGGTCGCGCCGGTCAGGGTGATGCGCCTGGAGTGCACGGCCTCGACGGTCCGGGTGGCCTGGTGGTCGAGCAGGCGGTCGATGTCGGGGCCGGTCAGGCCGTCGATCTCCCGCCAGAACGTCATCACGCGGTTCACGTACAGGGCCACCAGGTGGTCGCGTGCCGCCTCGAAGCGACCCGCCGCGACCGCGGCCACGGCGTCGGCCAGGACGTGGGGCCAGTCGTCGGAGGTGACGTGCAGGCCCCACGGGGCGGGAGCGAGTTCCTTGGCGGAGGGGAAGAGGGCTCGGACGTCGGCGCGGTGGGCGGCCAGGTAGCGGGCCACCGAAGCCGAGACGTGGGCGATGACGGCGGGGTCCTGGGGGACCGCCGTGCCGTCCACCGCGGAGCGGGCGCGGGGGACGTCGAGGGCGGGTGGGCGCAGGTGGTCGGTGGTCAGCAGGACGTGGAACAGGGAGTCCAGGACCTGTTGCGGCAGGCGCAGGATCTTGGGGAACGGGGAGTTGTGCAGCTTGCGACCCAGGGGGACCTCGACCACGCGCATGTGCTCGCGCAGGGCGTTCGCGGTCAGCCACACGTCGATGCCGTACAGGTACGCGCTGTCGGGACGGGGCCAGTGCCGGGTGCGTTCCAGGAACGCCCGGTTGAACGCGAACTCGCCGCCGATGGGCTGCTCGACGTGGACGCCGAACACCGCCGCGAGCAGGGGACTGGCCAGGTGGTTGGTGGTGTTGGCCTCGAACCGGTTGCGCCGGTACGACGGGACGGCGAGCGCGGGTTCGTCGCCCTCCACCGCCTGCGCGAGCCGGCCGATCCACTCCGGCTCGGTGGAGCGGACGTCGGCGTCGAGCAGCAGCACGTGGTCCGCGCCGAGGTCCAGG
The DNA here is from genome assembly GCF_003634995.1 of Saccharothrix variisporea. GTDB lineage: Bacteria > Actinomycetota > Actinomycetes > Mycobacteriales > Pseudonocardiaceae > Actinosynnema > Actinosynnema variisporeum. The sequence continues at coordinate 7,963,276 of NZ_RBXR01000001.1, forward strand.
GCCTGGTCGATGATCGCGAAGACGTTCGTGCCCTTGCCGGTCCCGGTCCCGGGCGAACCGGCCACGACCTTGCGGGCGCGCAGCGGTGTCTCGGCGAACCGCCGCACCGTGTCGTCGGTGCTGCCGTTCTCGGCGAGCACGACGACGTTGGTCCCGGTGGGGAAGGCGAGGTGCAGGCCGGCGTCGGCGGCCTGGGCCACCGCGCCGACCGTGCGCTCCTCGTCGCGGGCGGGGATGCCGACGACGGTGACTCGGTTCATGGGACCGAATGCTTGGTGCCCCGGGTTACGGGGACACGGCGATGAGGTAACAGCTCACCGGGCTCTTGTCATCGAGGCCGTGCCCGCGGGCCGCTGCGGGCGAGCGAGCGGGGGTGCGCCCGGGACCGCACGACGGGGGCGTGGGGCGGGATGGGCAGTGGCTGCGACTCCTGCTGCTGGCGGGGGAATGCGAAACCGGGGGGAGTGGGCGCCGCCTCGTGGCGAGGCGGGCCGGGTGGAGGCGGCGTGACCGGCGGGCCGTAGCCGGAGTGGCGGGGGGTGGTGAAGGCGGGAGCGGGTTGCGGGGCCGGGCGTGCGGCGTCGGCCGGGCGTTCCGGGGTGGGGCGTGCGGCGTCGGCCGGGCGTTCCGGGGTGGGGTGTCCGGCGTCGGCCGGGCGTTCCGGGGGCGCCAGGTGCTGGGGTGGGCGGCGCGGGGACGTGTCGGGGACGCGGTTCTGGCGCCACAGCTCCATCGACAGCTTGATCATCGCGGTCGGCGCGTCCAGGCCCACCATGCCGACCAGGCGGCCGCCGTCGATGAAACCGGTGATGGTCCGGTGGTCCTTCCTGGACCCCGCCAGGGTCGTCGTGTCCTTGCCCATCGACGGCAGCCCCGACCCCTGGATGCGCATCCCGTACTGCTCGGTCCAGAACCGGGGGACTGGGGTGAACGGCCGCGAACTCTCCCTGCCCGCCAACAGGTTCTCCGCGGCCGCCCGCCCCATTTCCACCGCGTTGAGCCAGTGCTCGACCCGCCGCGGCTGTCCTCCGAACCGGAGGTTGGGCCACCGCGCGACGTCGCCCGCGGCCACGACGTCGGTCCCGCCGACCACGTGGCACGTGGGGTCGCACAGCACCCCGTCCTCCAGCACCAGCCCGGACCCGCGCAGCCAGGCCACCGACGGCGACGCCCCCACGGCGATCACCACGACCGCCGCGACGAACACCTGGCCGTCGGACAGGTGGATGGCCACCCCGCCCGCCTGCGGCATCCAGTGCCGGATCTTGACCCCCATCGCCATCCGCACCCCGCGCGACCGGTGCGCCTCGGTCACGGTCTCGGCGATGTTCTTGCCGACCGCGCTGCCCAGCAGCGTGCTGGACCGGCTCACGATGGCCACGTCCCGGCCCATCATCTTCACCGACGCGGCCATCTCGCAGCCGATCAGCCCGCCGCCGATCACCACCACCAGGCCTTGGGTCGAGCCGATGGCCTGCTTGATGGCGACGGCGTCGTCCACCGTGCGCAGCACGTGGATGCGCGGGTCCTGGCGCGGCGCGCCCTGGAGGTGCCTCGGTTCCACGCCGGTCGCGATGATCAGGCCGTCGTAGTGCAGCTCCTCGCCGCCGGGTAGGCCGACCACGCGCCGGTCGGTCTCCAGGTGGGTGGCCGCGGTGCCCAGCCGCCAGATCGCGTTGAGCTCGCGGCTGATGGTCAGGCGCAGGTCGGAGGCGTGCAGCTCGCCGTTGATGGCCTCCTTGGACAGCGCCGGCCGGTGGTAGGGCAGGTGGCGTTCGGCGCTGACGATCACGATCTCGCCCTGGAAGCCCAGCTCGCGCAGCCGTTCCCCGGCGCGCAGGCCGGCCAGTCCGCCGCCCGCGATGACGACGCGCTCCTCGTTCTTCACCGCGCACCGCCCCGTCGAAAGGTCCTCACCTGACACGCTCCCGCAGTTCGATGGCGCGCATGGGGCACGCGCGCGCGGCGGCCCGCGCCTTCGCGAACAGCTCGGGTGGCGGTCGGCGCTCGTAGCGCAGCCGTTCGTCGTCGACGAGCTGGAACAGGCCCGGCGCCTCGGCCTGGCAGATGCCGTAGCGGTGGCAGCGCTCGTTGTCCACGCTGATGTCCAGCGCGCTGCCGCCCGCGCCGTCCGGCTCGGGCTCGAAGCCCGGCTCCGGCTCCAGCATGCCCAGCCGCACCAGCAGGTGCGGGGGCAGGAAGCGGGCCAGGGCGATGGTGGCGGTGGGGATCAGGACGGTCAGGCCGGCCAGCCACAGCGTGGCGAGGTTGCCGTTGGCGATCGCGCCGAACCAGGAGTGCACCACGGTGATGCCGACGGCGACGTAGGCCAGTTGGTGCAGCCGCAGCCACTTGCGGTAGTAGATCTTCTTGCGCAGGCCCGCGGTGAACGCGATCACCAGCATGACCTCCAGCCCGACGATGCCCAGCGCGTGCCGGAACAGCCCGCCGCCCACGAGGGGCACGGCGATCCGCAGGAAGCTGAACGGGGCGAGGTTGAGCAGGGTGAACGCGAAGGCGTGCAGGCAGCCGAAGGACAGGGCCGCGGTCGCCAGCACCATGTGGCTGTTGCGCAGCCCCTGTCTGCCGGTGAGCTTGTTGGCCCAGCCCGTCGCGATCATGACGCCCCAGCACAGGGTCGCGCACATCAACGCGTAGGCCAGCCGAGCCGAGATCTGCGCGACGTGGCGCACCCCGGCGTCGTGGTCACCGCCGGTCGCCTGCGCGACCAGCAATGGGACCTGGGAGAACACTTGTCGACCTCCGGATTGGCGGGAGGAGGGGGCGGCGGCCCGCCCGGGACGGCCGCGCAGGAGTGGTCACGACCGTTCCGGGCGGGTTGAGGGGTGTGAAGACTGGTAGTGCGATGGGTTGAGGTGGGATCACCCCCTTTCACTTGACGTCGGCCTTGGGCCGCAGCAGGCGCAGGATCGCGATGGTCACCACCGCGCCCACCAGGCAGATCAACAGGACGGTCACGGGGTCGGGGCCGGTGCCGCCGACCTGGGCGGTGCGTTGCGGGTCGGCGTTCACCGCCCCCTGCACGGGGGCCGCCACACCGGCGCGCACCGGTTTGGACAGACCCATCTCGGTGACCATGTTGGTGCTCTCCAACAGGGTCATGTGCTTGAGGACGATCTGGTTGCAGATCTGGGCGAACTGCCGGATGGCCTCGTTGCGGGTGGTCGCGCGGATCTGGCCGATGACCGGGAACAGCGACCCGTGCGCCGCGCGCAGCCGGTTGGCGAAGGACTCGTCGAAAGCCGCGCCGGTGCGCGAGCGCATCTCGGCCATCCAGGACTGCTGGTCCTCGTTGGCCTCGTCGGGGATGGGCACGCCCATCTGCCCGGCCAGGCGGGTCACGCGCTCGTCGAGGAAGGTGTGGTCGCTCATCAGCTGTGCGCCGACTTCCTTCACCCGCTGGCTGCCCGCCCGGGTCTGCGCCTCGTCGCCCATGGGCATCTCCCACAGGCCGGCCAGGCGCACCTTGACCAGCAGTTCCTTGTCCAGCTCGGTGATCGGGCCCAGCGGGGTCTGCTGCACCGCGCCCGGGGTGGGCGGGTCGTCGGCCCGCGCCGTGCCGGTCAGCGCCGTGCCGGTCAGCGCCGGGGCGAGCAGGAGTTGCGCGGCCAGGAGCAGGGCCGTGAAACGCTTGGCTGACATGGGTTTTCCTCGGGTGGGTGTCAGTAGCCGTCGCCGGTGGACCCCTGCGTGGGCGCGACGCCGTCGTTGGCCTCCGCCTTCTTGCCCTCCGGGGTCACCACGAACCAGGTGCCGCCCTTCCCCTGGCCGGTGACGTCGCCCGCCTTCTTGTCGCCCGTGTACCGGTACAGGGGCCAACCGGCCAGCGTGACCTGCTTCTTGCCGTCCGCCCGGGTCACCGAGCCGACCATCGTCGGGTCCACACCGGACGTCATGGTGTGCTCGCTGACCAGCACCGGCGGCCACGTCTTCGCGCAGTCGCCGTCGCAAGTGGACTTCGGCGGTTTCGCCGTGTCCTTGTCGTAGCGGTAGAGGGCGAACCCGCCGGCGTCGGCGACGAACCAGCCCACCTGTTTCGACTCGGTCGCCGCCAACATCTGGTGCGGTTCCTTGCTGAATTCGGGCTGGAGCTGTTGAGTCGTCGTGCCGGAGGCCGCACCCGCGGGACCGCCGGCGGCACTGGTTCCGGTCACGCCACAGGCGCTGACCAGCACCAACGCCGCGACGGCCGGAACGGCGGGCAGGGCCTCCCGGAAACGTCGACCGCGCATCGTTCGTCCTTTCTCCTGCTGGCGGGTTCCGCCGAAGGGACCAATGACCGGTCCTGCCTTCGATGCGGATACCGGGGAGTACGGACACGATGCGGTGACGGTTCACGAACAGATCGGCGACTTTTTCTCACCCGAAAGTCTCGACGGGACACCCGTCGGCGCGCTTGGATGCGTGGCGTGGCGCGGCACAGACGCAGCACTCAACCCCCCAGAGAACACGCTTGGCCGGACCTCACCTTGGAAGACGAGCTGATCCGCAGGCTCTACCAGGAGTTCGGCAGCGCGCTGCTCGGGCATGCCATGCGGTTGACGGGCAATGACCGGCAGTGGGCAGAGGACATCGTGCAGGAGACGCTGGTACGGGCGTGGCGCAACGCCGAGAAGCTGGAACGGGACCCCGTCCTGCTCCGCTCCTGGCTGTTCACCGTCGCCCGGCGGCTGGTCATCGACGACCGCCGCAAGCGCAGCGTCCGACCGCAGGAGTCGGAGTTGACGCCGTCCGACGAGGCCCCGGTGCGGGACGAAGCGGACCGCACCCTGGCGGCGATAGTGGTGGCAGAGGCGATGAACGGACTGACGGAGGAGCACCGGGAGGCTATTCTCGAGACGTATTTGCGGGATCGGACCGTCGGGGAAGCCGCAGCGGTGCTCGGGGTTCCCCCGGGCACGGTGAAGTCCAGGGTCTACTACGCACTTCGCGCCCTGCGGCGGGCGTTGCAGGATCGGGGCTGACTTCGGTGACATCGCGTCCGGACCACGTCGACGTGGCGGCGTACGTCCTCGGGATCCTCGACGAGGACGAGGTCGACGCCTTCGAGAACCACCTCGCCCAGTGCCGCCGCTGCGCGTTGGACCTGCGCGATTTCGCCGTGCTGCCGGACCTGCTGGACGAAGCCGACGCCAACGGCATGCTGCGTGGCGCCGCGGGGGAGCGCCCGGACGGCCGTTCGGTGCGCGCGATGCTCGACTCGGTGTCGGCGGACCGGGTCCGACGCCGTCGCAACACGGTACTTCTGGCCGCCGCCGCGGCCGTGTTGCTCGTCGTGCTGACCGCGGTGGTGACGGTGGGGTTGTCGTCCTCGCCTGGGGACGACGTGGCCGCTTTGCCGTCGCCGTCGCCGTCGTCGACGGTGGCGGGGCCGAGCGCTGTTGCCAAGGCCGAGGTGTCCGGGTCCGTCACGCGGACCGACCCGGCTACCGGGGTGTGGGCGCGGATCAGCGCGTCCCCGGAGCCGTGGGGTACGGCGGTGGTGTTGGAGGTCAAGGGCGCCAAGGGGCCGACGCGGTGCGAGTTGGTGGCCAAGTCGCGGACCGGTGAGACCATGGTGGTCGGGTCGTGGCAGGTCGGGTCGGCTGGATCGGACAAGGATCCGGTGCGGCTCAACGCGTCGGTCGGCATGAAGTGGCATGAGATCGCGGAGTTCGCGGTGCGTGACACCAAGGAGGGTGCGACTCTGGTTCGGCTGCCTACGGCTTCTTGACCTCGGATGCGCTTCGCGGGTCCAAAGAGGACGCGCTTCGCGCTTTCAAGATCAAAAGCGGCGCTCGCCGCGCGGCAGGCCGCCAGCGGGGGGTGAAGGGCGTCGGTTCCCCCGCCGTATGGCCTGGCGGAGCCAACCACAGATTTCCCGGGGTGCCGCTAAAACTTTGCTCGTTCCTCGCAAACTTTTGGCTGCACCCCGGGAAATCTGTGGTAGCCCTTCGGGCAGGCCATACGGCGGGGGAACCGAGGCCCTCCACCTGTGGTTGGGACCACTGCACACAGCGCGCTGCGCGCGCCTTTAAGGGCTAGATGCGGCGCAGGCCCATCAGGACGCGTTCCATCAGTTCCAGTGTGGGGCGGCCGTCTTGCGTGGCGCCTTGTTGTTCGTGGACGTTGATCAGGCTCATTGCCGACATGTCGGCCAGCAGTACGCGTACCACGCCCAGCGGGAGTCGTAGGCGGGCGGCTACTTCGGCCACCGAGTGCGGGTAGCGGCAGAGGTCGCTGATCGCTCGGTGTTCTGCGGTGGAGGTGAGGGCGTCGCGGTCCGCGCGGTCGTTGGTGGAGACGATGGTCTCGATCGCCAGTGTCGTGGTCGAGCGCGTCCGCCCGCCGGTCCTGGTGTAGGGGCGCACCCGGAAGGTTGACACCATCAGCTCCTCAAGCGGTCGCCGACACGATCTCGTCCCACTGCGCGGTCAGGGTCGCTGACGGTGCCAGAACTTAACCTCGACGAGGCCTCCTGTCTCGGTTTTCCCGGCATGTGGGAGAGATCGCGTGTCGCTGCCACGGTGTGTGTCCTGTTGCTTCCGAAGGGTGCCTGAACCCGGCTGCTAACGGTGGGATGATCGGGCCGTCACGACGAAGGGCGCGGGTTCTCCCTGAGAGAGGTTCAGGGTTTGCACCGGAGCCGTTCTCAGCCTTGCCCGTGGACGATGGTGCGGGGACGGCGAGTGCCGTCATGAGGGCGCACTGGAGGATCTGGTGACGGGCAAGACGGAGTCCGCCGCGAGGGCGGTGGACGTGTGGAAGTCCTACGGGACCGGGGAAGCCGCGGTCACCGCGTTGGGCGGCGTCAGCGTCGACTTCGAGCGCGGGCGGTTCACCGCGATCATGGGGCCCTCGGGCTCGGGCAAGTCCACGCTCATGCACTGCCTGGCCGGACTGGACACCATCGACTCCGGTGACGTGTGGATCGGCGACACCAAGGTCAACGGCCTGCGCGACAAGGGCCTGACCGACCTGCGGCGCACCAAGGTCGGTTTCATCTTCCAGCAGTTCAACCTGCTGCCCACGCTGACCGCCGAGGAGAACATCACCCTGCCGCTGGCCATCGGCGGCCGCAAGGTCGACCGGGCCTGGTTCGACACGGTGGTCGACACCGTCGGCCTGCGCGACCGGCTCACCCACCGGCCCACCCAGCTCTCCGGCGGCCAGCAGCAGCGCGTGGCCTGCGCCCGCGCCCTGGTGTCGCGGCCCGAGGTGGTCTTCGCCGACGAACCCACCGGCAACCTCGACTCCCGGTCCGGCGCGGAGGTGCTCGGGTTCCTCCAGCGCTCGGCGCGCGAGTTCGGGCAGACCGTCGTGATGGTCACGCACGACCCGAACGCCGCCTCCTACGCCGACCGCGTGATCTTCCTCGCCGACGGCAAGATCGTGCGCGAGCTGCACCAGCCGACCGCGGACGCGGTGCTGGAGACCATGAAGCACCTCGACGGCGACGAACTGGTCGTGGTGTAGCGATGTTGAAGGCGACGCTCAAGAGCGTCCTGTCGAGAAAGCTGCGGCTGGTCCTGTCCGGGCTGGCCGTGGTGCTGGGCGTGATGTTCGTGTCCGGCTCGTTCGTGCTCACCGACACGCTGGACCGCTCGTTCAAGAGCCTGTTCACCACGATCTACTCCGACGTGGACGTGCAGGTCGCGGTCAAGCCGAAGGTCGGCTCGGACGACCCGGACCAGGCCCTGGCCGGCACGCTCACCGCCGACGACCTGGCGAAGGTCAAGTCGGTCGAGGGCACGGACCGCGTGGTCGGCGACGTCGTCGGCTCCGCGCGGCCCATCGGTGAGAACGGCAAGGTGCTCACCACCTCCGGCGCGCCCCGGCTGGGCACGGCGTGGCGCGACGGCGGCCAGGAGCAGCTGCGCGAGGGCCACGCGCCCCAGCGCGACGACGAGGTGGCCATCAGCGCCTACCTCGCCAAGACCGGCGGGTTCTCGGTCGGCGAGCAGATGTCGCTGCTGACCCTGGAACCCAAGAAGACCTTCACCGTGGCCGGCGTCTTCGGCTACCCCGGCAACCGGGACTCGCTGGGCGGCGAGCTGACCACGGCGTTCACCGAGTCCACCGCGCAGCAGCTGCTGCTGGGCCAGCCCGGCGCGTACAGCTCGATCACCGTGCGCGCGGCGCCGGGTGTGGCCGAAGACGTGCTGCGCCAACGCATCCAGGACAAGCTGGGCGACGCGTACCAGGTGAAGACGGGGGAGCAGCTCAGCAAGGACTCCGCCGCCCAGATCGGCGAGGGGTTGTCGTTCTTCAACTACGTGCTGCTCGGGTTCGCCGGCATCGCGTTGTTCGTCGGCATCTTCATCATCCTCAACACCTTCTCCATCATCGTCGCCCAGCGCACGCGGGAACTGGCGCTGTTGCGCGCGATGGGCGCGGGCCGCCGGCAGATGATCGGCACGGTCGTGCTGGAGGCGGTGGTCATCGGGTTGATCGCGTCCGTCGTGGGGTTGGGCGCGGGCATCGGCGTGGGTGCGCTGCTGGCGAACATCTTCAGCACGGTCGGCGGCGGCAGCCTGCGCTTGGAGGGCATCTCCGTGCCGCCCAGCACGGTGATCTCGGCGTTCGCGGTGGGCATCGTCGTCACGGTGCTGGCGGCGGTGCTGCCGGCGCTGCGCGCGTCCCGTATCCCGCCGGTCGCGGCGATGCGCGAGGCCGCCACCCCGGACCGGCCGTTGACCCGGCCGACCATCGCGGGTGCCGCCTTGACGGCGGCCGGTGGTGGCCTGCTGTGGTACGGGTTCGCCGAGGGCGCGCTGTGGTTCATCATGTCCGGGCTGCTGGTGGCGTTCGTCGGGGTCGCGCTGCTGACACCGCTGATCAGCCGGCCGGTGGTGTCGTTGATCGGCAAGCTGCTGGCCTGGTCCATGCCGGGCACGCTGGGCCGCCGCAACTCCGCGCGCAACCCGCGCCGCACCGCCATCACGGCGGCGGCGCTCATGGTCGGCATCGCGCTGATCACCGGGGTGAGCGTGGTGCTCACGTCGGCGACCACGAGCATCACGAAGGTCGCCGAGGGGCAGGTCAAGTCGGACTTGATCGTGTCCGGTGAGTCCAGCGGTCCGGGCGGGGACGCCACTTTCCAGCCCTCCCGGCTGGACGAGGTGTCGCGGGTGTCCGGTGTGGACTCGTCGTTCGGCTGGTACGCCGACCGCGTCCTGGTGGACGGCAAACCGCAGTTCGGCATCGCGGTGACGGACGTGCCGGTGATGCGGGAGCAGTTCGGCTTGTCCGCCAAGGAAGGCACGTTCGCCGCGCTGGCCGAGGGTACGCTCGCGGTGGACGAGGAGTCGGCCGGGAAGCTCAACCTCAAGCCGGGCAGCACGGTGTCCGTGCAGACCACCAAGGGCGAGGCGAAGACCTACACCGTCGGTTTCGTGTACGCGAAGAACAACGTGCTGGTGAGCGCGTTCGTGCTGCCGGTGAGCGCGGCCAAGCAGTTCCGGGTCGAGCAGCTGGAGACGGCGTTCGTGCGCGTGTCGCCGGGCGCGTCGGTGCAGGACGTGCAGAAGCGCATCGAGCCGCTGTTCGCGGACAACCCGGAGATCACCGTCCAGGACCGCAGCGCGTTCGTGAAGCAGCAGGCGTCGCAGCTGGACACGGTGCTGCTGATGATCCAGATCCTGCTGGCGCTGGCGATCCTCATCGCGGTGCTCGGCGTGATCAACACGCTGGCGCTGTCGGTGATCGAGCGGACGCGCGAACTGGGCCTGCTGCGGGCGATCGGCATGCGGCGGGCGCAGGTGATGCGGATGATCACCGTCGAGTCAGTGGTGATCTCGGTCTTCGGCGCACTGCTGGGCCTGGGCGTCGGCACGGCCCTGGGCGTGGGGGCGGTCCGGGCGCTGAAGGACGAGGGCTTCACCGACCTGGGCATCCCGTGGACGCAGATGGGCACCTACCTGCTCCTCGCGGCCCTGGTCGGCGTGGTGGCGGCCATCCTGCCCGCCATCCGCGCGGCCCGGCTGAACGTGCTGCAGGCGATCTCGTACGAGTGAGGACGAGCACGCCCTACCGGTCGCCGCCGGTGGGGCGTGCTCTCAGGCCGGGTCGAGCTTGAGGGCCTCTTCCAGCAGGGTCTCCACGATCCGCGACTCCGGCACCGTGCGCACCACCTGTCCGCGCACGAAGATCTGCCCCTTGCCGTTGCCCGACGACACCCCGAGGTCGGCCTCCCGAGCCTCGCCCGGCCCGTTCACCACGCACCCCATCACCGCCACCCGCAGGGGCGTGGGGAAGTCCTCGAACGCCGCCGTCACCTCCTCGGCCAGGCGGTAGACGTCCACCTGTGCCCGTCCGCACGACGGGCACGACACGACCTCCAGCTTCCGGGGCCGCAACCCCAGGGAAGCCAGGATCTGCGCACCGACCTTGACCTCCTCCACCGGAGGCGCGGACAACGACACCCGGATCGTGTCGCCGATCCCCTCCGCCAGCAGCAACCCGAACGCCACCGACGACTTCACCGTCCCCTGCACCAACGGCCCGGCCTCGGTCACGCCCAGGTGCAACGGGTAGTCGCAAGCCCGCGCCAGCTGCCGGTACGCCGACACCATCACCATCGGGTCGTGGTGCTTCACCGACAGCTTCAGGTCGGTGAACCCGTGCTCCTCGAACAGCGAGCACTCCCACAGCGCCGACTCCACCAGGGCCTCGGGCGTGGCACCGCCGTACTTCCGGTAGAGCCGCTGGTCCAGCGACCCCGCGTTGACACCGATCCGGATGGGGACCCGGGCCGCGCCCGCCGCCGCCGCGATCTCGCCGACGCGGTCGTCGAAGGCGCGGATGTTGCCGGGGTTCACGCGCACCCCGGCGCACCCGGCGTCGATGGCCGCGAACACGTACCGGGGCTGGAAGTGGATGTCGGCGACCACCGGGATGGGCGACTTGCGAGCGATCAGGGGCAGCGCGTCGGCGTCGTCCTGTGACGGGACGGCGACGCGCACGACGTCGCACCCGGCGGCGGTCAGTTCGGCGATCTGGCGCAGGGTCGCCTCGACATCGGTGGTCGGCGTGGTGGTCATGGACTGGACGCTGACGGGCGCGTCACCACCCACGGGCACGTTCCCCAGCCACAACTTCCGGGACGGACGGCGGCGGCGCACCGGGGGCGCGAGTTGCAGGGTCGTCAACTGTGCTCCTTGAGTCGCTTGAGGACGGTCGTGGTGATGCCGGCCGCGTCCAGGCCGTGCGCCCGCAGGATCTCCGCCCGGCTGCCATGCGGCAGGAAGCTCGACGGCAGGGCGAACGTCCCCACCCGCGTGGGCGCGCCGACCACCGCGAGCGCTTGCGCCAGCCGCCCGCCCAGCGCACCGACCGCCGTGGTGTCCTCGACGGCCAGCACCAACCGGTGCTCGCCCGCGATCTTCACCAGCGACGGGTCCAGCGGCGCGATCCAGCGCGGGTCCACCACGGTCACCGGCACGCCGTGCCCGGCCAGCTCCTCCGCGGCCTCCAAGCACGCCGACGCCATCGGGCCGACCGCGATCAGCAAGCCCACGGCGTCCGGTTCGTACCGCAGCACGTCCACCTTGCCCTCGCGGCGCAGCGCCGGGATGTCCGGACCCACCGACGACTTCGGGTAGCGCACCGCGGTCGGCCCGTCCGCGACGGCCACCGCCTCGCCCAGCAGTTCGCGCAACCGGGCAGCGTCCCGGGGCGCGGCCAACCGCAGGCCCGGCACGACCGGCAGCAGGGAGGCGTCCCACATGCCGTGGTGGCTCGGCCCGTCCGGACCGGTCACCCCCGCCCGGTCCAGCACGAACGTCACCGGCAGCCGGTGCAGCGCCACGTCGAGCAGCACCTGGTCGAAGGCCCGGGACAGGAACGTCGAGTACACCGCCACCACCGGGTGCAGCCCGGCCATCGCCAACCCGGCCGCCGACGTCACCGCGTGCTGCTCGGCGATCCCCACGTCGAACACCCGGGACGGGAACCGCGTGGCGAACGCGTCCAGCCCGGTCGGCCCCCGCATGGCGGCGGTCACGCACACCAGGTCCGGCCGCTGGGCGCCCAGCGACACGATCTCCGCGCCGAACACGTCCGTCCACGTCGCCCCGCCGCCGGACCCCGCCGCCGACACCGCGTGCAGGCAGTCGGCCGGGTCGTCCTCCGCCGGCTGGTAGCCCTTGCCCTTGCGGGTCACGCAGTGCACGACCACCGGCCGCCCGTAGGCAGCGGCCTCCACGAAAGCGCTTTCCAACGCGTCCACGTCGTGCCCGTCGACCGGCCCGACGTACGGCAGCCCCAGCGCCTCGAACACGGTCCGCCGCCTGCCCTCCCGCAACGAACCCAGGTGCGCGGCCAACCCGCCGGTGGTCGGCGCGTAGGACCGGCCGTTGTCGTTGAGCACGACCACCACGGGGTGCTCCAGCACGGCGAGGTTGTTCAACGCCTCCCACGCCATGCCGCCGGTCAACGCCCCGTCACCGATGACCGCCACGACCCGCCGCGAGGAACCCTTCAACCGCAGCGCTTTCGCCACACCGTCCGCATAGGACAGTGCCGTGGACGCGTGCGAGTTCTCGATCACGTCGTGCGGCGACTCGGCCGCCGACGGGTACCCCGACAGCCCGCCCGCCCGGCGCAGCGTCTCGAACTCCGCCGCCCGCCCGGTGAGCACCTTGTGCACGTACGCCTGGTGCCCGGTGTCGAACAGCACCACGTCGTTGGGCGAGTCGAACACCCGGTGCAGCGCGATGGTCAGCTCCACCGCGCCCAGGTTGGGCCCCAGGTGCCCGCCCGCGCGCGACACCCGCTCCACCAGGAACCGCCGGATCTCCCCGGCCAGCACCGGCAGCGCCGACGACGGCAGCGCCCGCACGTCACCCGGCCCGGCGATGGCCGCCAGCAGGGTCATCGCGCCCTCACCGCCGAGGGCAGCGTGAACGTGATCGTCTCTCGGGCCGTCTCGCGCACCTGCACGTCCCACGCCCCCAGCGCCTCGATCAGCTCGTCCACCAGCCGGGGCGGCGCGGACGCGCCGGCCGACACGCCGACCACCCGCACCCCCTCCAGCCACTCGGCGCGCACGTCGGACACGTCGTCCACCAGGTGCGCGGGCACGCCCTGCCGGCGGGCCAGCTCCACCAGCCGCACCGAGTTGGACGAGTTCGCCGACCCCACCACCAGCACCAGGTCCGCCTCGCCGGCGATCTCGCGCACCGCGTCCTGCCGGTTGGTGGTGGCGTAGCAGATGTCGTCCGAGCCCGGCCCGCGCAGCGCCGGGAACCGCGCCCGCAACGCCGCCACCACCTCGGTCGTCTCGTCCACCGCCAGCGTCGTCTGGGTCAGGTAGGACACCCGGTTCGGGTCGGGCACCTCCAGCGCGGCGACGTCGGCGACGCTCTCCACCAGCACGATCCGCTCCGGGTCCTCGCCCAGCGTGCCCTCGACCTCCTCGTGCCCGGCGTGCCCGACGAGCACCACGGTGTCGCCGCGCGCGACGAACCGGCGGGCCTCGGCGTGCACCTTGGTCACCAGCGGGCAGGTCGCGTCCACCACGTCCAGCCCCCGCCGCGCCGCTTCCTCGCGCACCGCCGGCGACACTCCGTGCGCGGAGAACACCACGGTCGCCCCGTCGGGCACGGCGTCCAGCTCGTCGACGAACACCGCGCCGCGCTCTTCCAGGTCGGCGACGACGTGGGTGTTGTGCACGATCTGCTTGCGCACGTGGATGGGTCCGCCGCGCTGCGCCAGCAGCCGCTCCACGATCTCGATCGCCCGCTCGACCCCGGCGCAGAACGAGCGGGGCGAGGCGAGCAGCACCACGGGCAGGGCCATCGGGATGTGCTCCTCAGTGGTCTCGGCGGGTGGCCAGGCACGCCAGCGCGTCCAGCTCCCGTTCGGCGCGGTCGTCGGCCGCGGCGGCGCGCAGGTGGACCCGCGCCCGCGTCACCAGGTCGTCGGCCTGCTCCAGGCTCCACGCGCGGGCGCCGGAGGCCTCGATCAGCTCCGCCGCGCGCGCCAGCTCGTCGGCGGTCAGCGGCGCGTCGGTGTGGTAGAGCGCGTCCAGCTCCCGCGCGGCGGGCGTCCGGGACGCCAGCGCCGCCACCACGGGCAGGGACTTCTTGCGGTTGTGCAGGTCGGAGAACACCGGTTTGCCGGTGACCTCCGGGTCGCCCCAGATGCCCAGCAGGTCGTCGGTGAACTGGAACGCCAGGCCCACCAGTTCGCCGAAGGACCGCAGCCGCTCCACCTGGTCGCCGCGCCCGTCGCCGAACAGCGCGCCGACCGCGCAGGCCGCGCCGATCAGCGCCGCGGTCTTGTTCTCCGCCATCCGCACGCACTCGCCGACCGGCACGTCGGCGCGCTCCTCGAAGGCCAGGTCGGCGGCCTGCCCGTCGTTGAGCCGCTGGGTGGCGTCGGACAGCACCCGGATCGCGCGCGCCGCCGCCGGGTGGCCGCTGCCCGCCAGCACGTCCAGCGCCAGGGTCAGCAGCGCGTCGCCGGCCAGGATCGCCGCGTTCACGCCGTAGACGCTCCACGCGGTGGGCCGGTGCCGCCGGGTGCTGTCGCCGTCCATCACGTCGTCGTGCAGCAGCGAGAAGTTGTGCACCAGCTCGACCGCCACGGCCGCGGGCAGCGCGGTCGCCGCCGCGCCGCCCACCGCCTGCGCGGCCAGCAGCGCGAACGCCGGCCGGATGGCCTTGCCCGGGTCCGCGCCGGTCGGGTGGCCGTGCTCGTCCCACCACCCGAAGTGGTAGCCCGCGATGGCGCGCATCGAGTCCGGCAGCCGGTCCACCGCCGTCCGCAGCGCGGGGTCCACGCCCGCGCGGCTCCAGCTCAGCACGTCCCGCGCGGACCGGTGCGCGGTGGTCACGTCGAGGTCGGTCATGGAGGAGTCCACTCCTGTTCGGGGGAGCGCCCGGCAGCGTCCACTGCGGACGGAGGAGCGCAGGAGCGACCGGGCGGCCGGGCGCGAGGCACCCGGCCGCCGGCACCGGGGTCGGGACTAGTAGCGGCCGATCTCGACGTGCTCCAGCACGCCGAGCGCGTCGGGCACGAGGACCGCGACCGAGTAGTAGGCGCTGACCAGGTAGGAGATGATGCCCTTCTCGTCGATGCCCATGAACCGGACGTTCAGGCTCGGCTGGTACTCGTCGGGGATGCCGGTCTGGTGCAGGCCGATGACGCCGTTGTCGTCCTCGCCCACGCGCATGGCGATGATCGAGCTGGTGCCGTGCTCGGTGATCGGGATCTTGTTCGACGGCAGGATCGGCACCCCGCGCCAGGTGGTCACGTGCGTGCCGTCCACCAGCGTGGTCTCCGGGTAGAGGCCCCGCTTGTTCGCCTCGCGGCCGATCGCGGCGATCGTCCTGGGGTGCGCGAGGAAGAACGCCGTCTTGCGGCGCCGGGACAGCAGGTCGTCCATGTCGTCCGGCGTCGGCGGGCCGGACCGGGTGTGGATGCGCTGCTTGAGGTCGGCGTTGTGCAGCAACCCGAAGTCCCGGTTGTTGATCATCTCGTGCTCCTGCCGCTCGCGCAGGGCCTCGACGGTCAACCGCAACTGCTGCTCGGTCTGGTTCATCGGGTTGTTGAACAGGTCCGACACGCGGCTGTGCACGCGCAGCACGGTCTGGGCGACGCTGAGCTCGTACTCGCGCGGGTGCAGCTCGTAGTCCACGAACGTGGTCGGCAGGTCCGGCTCGCCCTCGTGGCCCGACGCGATCTCGATCGCGGCCTCGCCGTGCTTGTTCTGCGGCTTGGACCGGCCGCGCGCGAAGTCCTCCAGGTGCGTGCGCAGCGCGTCGGCGTGCCCGTTGAGCTGCCGCAGCTCGCGCAGCGGCAGGACGAGCACGATCACCGGGGTGACGGCCCTGGCGGTGAACTCCCACTGGGTCTCCTGGCCGGTGAGCACCTCGGCGCCGAAGTACTCGCCGTTGGCCAGGGTGTCCAGCACGGTCTCGTCGCCGTACTCGCCGCGCCCGACCCGGCTGACCTTGCCGTGCGCGATGAGGTAGACCTCGTCGGCGGGCCGGCCCAGCTCCACGATCGTCTCGCCCTGCCGGACCTCGCGCTGCTGGAAGCGGTCGGCGAGGGCGGCCAGGACCGACTCGTCCTCGAAGTCGCGCAGGCCGGGCAGCTCCCGCAGCTCCTGCGGGATGACCCGGATGTCCGGGCCGGTGCTGATGAAGGTCACCCGCCCGTCGCCCAGGGAATAGGTGAGTCGGCGGTTGACCCGGTACGTGCCCGCCTGGGTCTGCACCCAGGGGAGCTTGCGCAGCAGCCACCGGGGGGAGATGCCCTGCATCTGCGGCACGGACTTGGTCGTGGTGGCCAGGTTCCGCGCGGCGCTCGTGCTGAGGCTCTGCCGCTGGTGCTCGACCTCTTCGGGGCTGAGGCCGGGGTCTGTCACGGTCACGTCAGGTACCCAATCTCGTCGTGGGGACTAGTCTTCGCGGCCGATTTCCACGTGCTCCAGCACGCCCAGCGCGTCCGGCACGAGGACCGCGGCGGAGTAGTACGTGCTGACGAGGTAGGAGATGATCGCCTTCTCGCTGATGCCCATGAACCGGACGTTGAGGCCCGGCTGGTACTCGTCGGGCAGGCCCGTCTGGTGCAGGCCGATGACGCCCTGGTTGTTCTCGCCGGCGCGCAGCAGCATCACCGAGCTGGTGCGGTGCTTGCTGATCTCGATCTTGCTGCACGGCAGGATCGGGACGCCGCGCCACGCGGGCACCCGGTGGCCGTTGAGGTCGATGCTGTCGGGGTAGATGCCGCGCTTGTTGAACTCGCGGCCGATCGCGGCGATGACCCGCGGGTGCGCCAGGAACGCGGTGGGTTCCTTCCACACCACGCTGAGCAGCTCGTCCAGGTCGTCCGGGGTGGGCGGGCCGTTGCGGGTCGGGATGCGGTTGCGCAGGTCGGCGGCGTTGAGCAGGCCGAAGTCGCGGTTGTTGACCATCTCGTACTCCTGGCGCTCGCGCAGCGCCTCGATGGTCAACCGCAACTGCTGCTCGACCTGGTCCATCGGGTGGTTGTAGAGGTCGGCGACGCGGCTGTGGATGCGCAGCACGGTCTGGGCGACGCTCAGCTCCAGCTCGCGCGGCTTGAGCTCGTAGTCGGCGTAGGTGCCGGGCAGGTCCGGTTCGCCCTCGTGGCCCGACGCGATGTCGATCTCGGCCTCGCCGTGCGCGTTCTGCTTGCGCGCGCCCGGCGCGGACAGCCGCTGGATGTGCGCGCGCAGGCCGCCCGCGTTGCCGTTCATCCGCTCGAAGTCCTCCCAGCTCAGGGAGAGCGCGATGACGGGGGTGACGGCCTTGGCGGTGAACTCCCACTCGCCCTGGGGTCCGGCGAGGACCTCGGCGCCGAAGTACTCGCCGTTGGCCAGGGTGCCCAGGACGGTCTGGTCGCCGTACTCGCCCTGGCCGATCTTGTTGACCTTGCCGTGGGCGATCAGCCACACCTGGTCGCACGGCCGGCCCCGCTCGACGATGACGTCGCCGGGCTCGTACTCGTGCTGGCGGAACCGCTCGGCGAGCGCGGCGAGGGCCTCGACGTCCTCGAAGCCGCGCAGGTAGGGCAGTTCGCACAGCTCCTGCGGGACGACGTCGATGTCGGCCCCGATGTTGGTGAAGGTGAGCCGCCCGTCGCCCACGGCGTAGGTCAACCGGCGGTTGACCCGGTACGCGCCGCCGTGCGCCTGGACCCACGGGAGGACTTTGAGCAGCCACCGGGAGGTGATGCCCTGCATCTGCGGAACGGACTTGGTCGTGGTCGCCAGGTTCCGGGCCGCCGCTGTGCCGAGGCTCAGCCGTGGCTGTTCGATGTCCACGTCGGAATCGGTCACAGTCACCAGTACACCGCCAATCGGTTTTTGTTCATTGGGCCGGATTGACGGTAGTGAGGCCGAATAGGGGTCCGGAAGGGGCCGATACGGCGACCTCCCATAGTGCTAAGCGGCTGCGTTGTGTGTACGGCGGGTGCAGGTAGTGGCGGGTGCAAGCAATATCGGGTGATTTTTCGCGGCGTTGGAGCTCGTATTCGTTTTCAGGTGGAATGTGACACTCTTTCGCTCTAGAAGTTTTCACTCGAAGGTGCTGTTGACGCGCGCCGGAAGTATCAGCGAGGTCGTTTTTCCGCAAAGGTGCGGCCTGAAAATCAGCCTTGTGGTCCACGCACGACACCGCGGCCGCCCCCGGTGGGGACGGCCGCGGTGGTTGGTCGGGCGTGGTTGTCGGTCGGGCGTGGCTCAGGAGTGCGGGCAGGTGTCCCGGTACTCCTCGATCAGCAGGCTGCGGCTCGGGGGCGGGCAGAGGAACTGCTCGTAGCGGGTGTCGTTGTCGATGAACCGCTTGAGCCAGGAGATGCTGTACTTCGCGATCGTGGTGTTGGAGCTGTTGGGCGCGAAGTGGTCGGCGGCGTTGAGCTCCAGGTACGCCTTGTCCAGCGTGGACGGCAGGCTGGAGTAGAACAGCTCCGAGTGCGTGGCCACCGGGGCGATGGAGTCGTTCTCCGCCCCGATCACCAGGGTCGGCACGCGGACGCCGCCCCAGCTCTTGTCGGTGTGCCACGCCGTCAGCGGGATCGCCGCCTGGAGGGCGGGCCGGGACTCGGCGGCGCGCAGGGTACCGCCGCCGCCCATCGAGTGCCCCATGACGCCCAGCCGGGTGGCGTCGATCCTGGTTCGCACCGAGCTGCTCTGGGTGAGGTAGTCCAGCGCGGCCAGGAGTTGGGACGCCCGGCTGTCGGGCTGGTCGTAGATGGTGTTGGTGTCGATGGTGATCACCACGAAGCCCTGGGACGCGATGCGCGGGCCCAGCCAGGCGATGCTCGACTGCGTCCCGGTGTACCCGGGCGAGATCGCCACCGCGCCGAAGGTGCCCTCGGCGGTGCTCGTCGGGTAGTAGATGGTGCCGCCGCCGAAGCCGCTCACCAGGGACGACACGGTGGTCGACGCGGTGGCGAACGGGCCCCGGGAGGCCTCGATGCTCGCGGTGGTGGGCGCCGGGCCCCGTTCGTAGGGGTTGTCGGCGGCCAGGGCGGTGGGGGTCGCCGCGGTCAGGAGCAGGGCGACCGCGGGGATCAGTCTGCGGAGTTGCACGTCGCTGTACACCTCGCTTGCGCAGGGAAACGGACGCTTCGACCCTGCTCCGGCCGGGGCCGGGCGCGCATCGGTGGAACCACCGGTGTCGGAGCGCAAAACTAACGCTGGTAGATAATTTTCGCCGCAGGTCTTCCGCCCGGCGCGGACCTGCGGCGAGACTGGCCCACGTGCTGCACGGACGCGATCGGCAGCGCGTCGCCGTCGACGCGGTGCTCGACCGTGCCCGCGCCGGCCGGGGCGGCGTGCTGGTGCTGCGCGGCGAGCCCGGGTCGGGCAAGTCGTCACTGCTGGCGTACGCCGCCGACCGGTACTCCGCCGTGCTGTGCGTGGACGACGCGCACCAGCTGGACGTGACCGACCTGGTGGTCCTCGCGCGCGAGGTGGCGGACACGCGGGCGGCGGTGCTCATCGCCACCGAGGGGCCGCCGCACGGGCTGCCGAGCGTGACCCTGGACCCGCTGGACCGCGCCGCGAGCCTGCGCGTGCTGCACGACCGGCGGCCGGGGCTGCCCGCCGAACTGGCCGCGGACCTGGTGGACCTGGCGTGCGGCAACCCGCTGGCGCTGGTCGAACTGGCGGCGGCGCTGACCTCGGCCGAACTGGGCGGCACCGCGCCCGCGCCGACGACCCTGCCCTCGGACAGCTCGCTGCGCACCCGGCTGCGGGCGAGGTTGGACGCGCTGTCGCCGGCGGCCGTGCGGGCGGTCGCGATGGCGGCGGTGGACGACGAGGTGGACGCCGACGCCCTGCTGGCCCTGGGGGTGGACCCGCGCGCGGTCGAGGAGGCGGGCGCCCTGCTGGACCAGCGGCGGCTCATCCGCTCCACGCTGCGCACGGAGCTGTCCCCGACGGCCCGGCACGCGGCTCACGCGGCGTTGGCCGACGTGCTGCCCGCCGGTCCGCGCCGCACCTGGCACCGGGCCGCCGCCACGCCGCCTGCCGCCGACCGCACCCCCGAGGACTTCGCCGAGCAGCTGTTCGAGGCCGCGCAGAAGGCCCGGCTGCGTGGCGACCACGTGTCCGCCGCCCGCGACTACGGCCGCGCCGCCGCCCTCACCGGCGATCCCGGCCTCAAGGCGCACCGGCTGGTGTCCGCCGCCGCCGACCACTGGGCGATGGGCGCGGCACACCGGTCCCGCGCCGTCCTGCGGGTGGCCGAGCGGCTGACCGACGACCCCGACCTGCGCGCCCTCACCGACCTGGTGCGCGGCGGCATCGAGCTGGGTGACGGGCTGCCCGACGTCGCCGCCCGCCGGCTCGTGCGCGCCGCCGAAGGCCTGGTCGGCACCCGGCGCGCGCTCGCCATCGCCGCCCTCGGGTTCGCCGGCGAGGCCGCCAGCATCGCGGGCGACCACCAGCGGCACGCGGCCATCGCCGAGTTCGCCGAGGCCGTCCGCCAGCCCGACGAGCCGCCCGCCACCCGCATCACCCTGGACCACCTGGTCGGCATGTCGGCCACCTTCGCGGGCCGGCACGACAAGGCCCTGCCGCACCTGCGGTCCGTGGTCGAGCTGGCCGACCGGGTGCCGCACCCTCAGACCGGGATCTGGGGCGCCCAAGCCGCCTACGTCCTCGGCGACGCCGCCCGCGCGCACGAACTGGCCACCGGCGCGGTCACCGCCGCCCGCGAGTCCGGGCTCACCGCGCTGGTGTCGTGGGCGCTGGTGTACCGGGCGTTGTCGGCGCTGCTGCTCGACCAGCACGCCGTCGCGCTGTCCGCCGCCACCGAGGGCGCGCACGCCGCCACCGCGCTGGGCCAGCACAACGCGGTGGTGGACCACCTGACGATCCTGGCCCTGCTGGCGGCCTTCCGCGGCGACACCGACACCGCCCTGCACAACATCGACTCCGCCAACGAGCAGATCGTCCGCCGGGGACTGGGCCGCTCCGGCACGTTCGGCGCGTGGGCGTTCGCGTGCGTGGACCTCGTCCTCGACCGCCCGGCCGACGCCCTGGACCGGTTGCGGCTCAAGGCCGCCGGCGTCCACGCGGGCATCCGGGTGATGGCCGCGCCGCAGGTCGTGGAGGCCGCCGTGGGGTGCGGTCAACCGTCCACGGGGGACCGGGCGTTGCAGCGCTTCGAGAAGTGGGCCGGCGCCACCCGGTGCATGGCGCGCATGGCGCTGTCCCACCGCTGCCACGGCCTGCTGACCGAGGGGCCGCAGTCCGACGAGCACTTCCGCGAGGCCATCCGCCTGCACCGGGAGAGCGGCACCGCGATGGAGCTGGCCCGCACCGAACTGCTGTACGGGCACCGCCTGCGCCGCGACCGCAAACCCCGTGCCGCGCGGGAACTCCTGCGCGACGCGGTGAAGATCTTCCAGTCCTACGAGGCCGACCACTGGGCCGACCGGGCGCGTGCCGAGCTGCGCGCCGCCGGCGAGACGACCGCGCCGGTCGGGCAGCCCGCCGACCTCACCCCGCAGCAGGCGCGCATCGCCCGGCTGGTCGCCGAGGGCGCGACCAACCGGGAGATCGCCGCCCGCCTGTTCCTCAGCCACCGCACGGTGGAACACCACCTGCGCAACATGTTCACCCGGCTGGGTGTGCGGTCGCGGGTGGAGCTGACCCGGATGATCGGATAAGGAGGTCGGGTGCGCGCGGAGTACCGGCACTGGCAGCGGATCCCCACGAGGTGGGCCGACAACGACGTGTACGGGCACGTGAACAACGTCGTCCACTACGCGTTCATGGACACCGTGATCAACACGTGGCTGATCGAGAAGGCCGGGCTGGACATCCACCACGGCGCCGCGATCGGCCTGTGCGTGGAGTCCCACTGCAACTACAAGTCCTCGATCTCCTTCCCGGAGGCCGTGGACGCGGGTCTGCGCGTCGGGCACCTGGGCCGCTCCAGCGTGCGCTACGAGGTCGGCTTCTACCCCGAGGACCGCGACGACGTGGTGGCGGAAGGGCATTTCGTGCACGTGTTCGTGGACCGCGGGTCCCGCAAGCCGGTGGAGATCCCCGCGCACCTGCGGACCGCGATGGAAGGGCTGGTGGGCGCGTGAAGTCCCGGGGCGCGGTGCTGACCGAGGTCGGCGGTCCGCTGTCGATCGTGGACTTGGAGCTGGACCCGCCGGGGCCGGGCGAGCTGCTGGTGCGCGTGCGCGCGACCGGGCTGTGCCACTCGGACCTGTCGGTGATCGACGGGTCCCGCATCCGGCCGTTGCCGATGGTGCTGGGCCACGAGGCCGCGGGCGAGGTCGTGGAGACCGGGCCGGGCGCGGAGTTCGCGGCCGGGGACCACGTGGTGCTGTCGTTCGTGCCCGCGTGCGGCGCGTGCCGGCGGTGCGTGTCCGGGCGGCAGGCGCTGTGCGAGCCGGGCGCGGCGGCCAACCGGGAGGGCACGTTGCTCGGCGGCGCACGGCGGTGGCGGCTGCCCGACGGGACCCGGCCCAACCACCACCTGGGCGTGTCCGGGTTCGCCGAGTACACGGTGGTGTCGGAGAAGTCCGCGACCCGCGTGGACCCCGACCTGCCGTTGGACATCGCCGCGTTGTTCGGGTGCGCGGTGCTCACCGGCACGGGTGCGGCGTTCTACAGCGCGCAGGTCGTGCCGGGGGACCGGGTCGCGGTGTTCGGGCTGGGCGGGGTCGGGCTGGCGGCCGTGCTCGGCGCGGTCGCGGCCGGTGCGTCCCAGGTCGTCGCCGTGGACGTGGTGGAGCACAAGCGGACCCTGGCCCGGACGCTGGGCGCGACGCACGACGCGGCGGGCGGGCCGGACGCCGTGACGGCCGTGCGGGACCTGACCGGCGGCGGCGCGGACAAGGTCATCGACACCACCGGCGTGGCGGCGGTGCTCGAGCAGGCGTACCTGGCCACGGCGGCGGGCGGGACCACGGTGACGGTCGGGCTGCCGCACCCGGACCGGACCGTGACGCTGCCCGCGCTGAGCCTGGTCGCCGAGGAGCGGACCTTGAAGGGCAGTTACCTGGGTTCGTGCGTGCCGCGCCGGGACGTGCCGCGGTTCGTCGACCTGTACCGGGCGGGGAAGCTGCCCGTCGACGGCCTGCTGTCCGGGCGGCTCGCACTGGACGAGGTCAACGCCGGCTTCACCCGTTTGGCGGCAGGGGAAGCCGTCCGGCAGGTCGTCGTCCTGTGATCACCACTGCGGTTAAGGTTGCCCGGATCGGGTGATCCAGCAGGCAGGGGAGTGGTCGGCGGTGCGCAGGCGGTCGATGCTCGCGGGTGTGGTTTCGACGGTGGGCGGCATGGCCGTGGCGGGCGCGGGGTCGGCTTCGGCCGCACCGCGCGGGTTGGGCGACTACAAGCTGGTGAACCTGTCGCACGTCAACGATCCCGCGCGGACGAACGTGTACCCGGGTGACCCCGAGTTCACCCTGACGACGATCACGACCGTGCCGCAGGACGGCTTCTACCTCCAGTACGCGCAGCAGGGCGAGCACACCGGCACGCACTGGGGCGCGCCCGCGCACTTCAACGCCGACCAGCCCTACGCCGACGAACTCGACGCCGAGGACCTGTTCCTGCCCGCCGTGAAGGTGGACGTGCGGGAGCAGGCCCGGCGCGACGCCGACTACGAGGTGACCGTCGAGGACCTCCAGCGGTGGGAGAAGCAGCACGGCCGCATCCCGCGCGAGGCGGCGGTGGTCCTGTGGACGGGCTGGGAGGACCGCTGGGGCACGCCCGCGTTCTTCAACTACGACTCGTCCGGGCAGATGCACCAGCCCGGCTTCTCGCTGGCCGCCGTGCAGTGGCTGGTGGACACCGGGCGGTTGGGGCGGCGCGGCGCGCTGGGCACGGACACGTTCAGCCCGGAGCCGGCGACCGACACGACGTACGCGGTGTCCAAGCTGCTGTACCGGGAGCACCGGATCAGCCTGGAGGTGCTGGCGAACCTGGCGAAGCTGCCCGAGACGGGGGCGCACGTGCTGGTCGGCGGGACGATCAACCGGCGCGGGTCGGGGTCGCCGGCGAGCATCTACGCGTTCGTGCCCAAGCGGTGAGGGCGCTCGCGGCGGTCCTGCTGCTCCTGCTGACCGGGTGCACCCCGTCGCTGGTCGGGCTGACCCCGACGCCGCCGGCCCCTCCGCCCGGGGCGGTGCTGCACTTCCGGCCCGTGTTGGCGGTGTCCACCTCCACCACGCCGACGTCGATCACGGGCATACCGCGCAAGGCCGAGCCGGACACGGCGGCGGTGGCCGAGGCGCGTCGGGTGCGGCAGGACCCGGGGTTGACCGGTGAGACGGTGCCGTCGTTCTCGTGTCCCGCCGAGGATCCGTTGGCCGGGCGCGATGATCCGGCGTTGCCGCTGGTGACGTGCGGGCGGGACGGCTCGGTGTACGTGCTGGGGCCGGCCGAGTTGGACCGGTCGCACGTGGAGGACGCCGAGGCTCGCGGGGAGGTGGTCGAAGTCAGGTTCACCGTTCCGGGTGGGGTGCGGTGGGCGGACTTCACCGGGCGGAACGTGGGTCGCCGGGTTGCCGTCGTGGTGAACACGCTGGTGGTGTCCGCGCCGACGGTCCAGGAGGCGATCACCGGGGGCAGTGCGCAGATCTCCGGGCCGTTCACCGAGGCCGAGGCGGAAGAGTTGGCGGGCCGCGTCACGGGTGGATGACCAGGCCCCGGCCGCCGTCGCGCTTGGCTTCGTACATGGCCTTGTCGGCGCGTTTGAGCACGGACTGGGCGGTCTCCTCGGGGTCGGGGTTCGCGCAGATCACCACGCCCACGCTGGCGCTGATCTCCTCGCCGACCGCGTCGAGGATGCGGAAGGCGACCTTCTCCGGCTCCTCCACCCCGGTCACCAGGACGCCGAACTCGTCACCGCCCAGCCGGGCCACGACGTCGGTGTCCCGCACGCACTGCCGCAGCTTCTGCGCCACCCGTTCCAGGACGGCGTCGCCGTGGGCGTGCCCGGAGACGTCGTTGACGGCCTTGAAGTCGTCCAGGTCCACGAACAACAGTCCGAACGGGACACCCTCGTGGTGCGCGGCCATCGCCTCGTCCAGCCGGCGCTCGAACAGCGCCCGGTTGGCCAGGCCGGTCAGGGCGTCGTGGTGGGCCTCGTGCGCCAAGTCCCGTTCGGACTCCCGCAGCATCGCGGCCAGCCGCGTGTTCTCCACGATGGTCGTCAGCTGGCGCAGCATGACGGCGACGAACACGGTGAAACCGCACCCGATCTCCACCGCGTCGGCCGGGGCCAGGTCGCCGATCACGGTGCGGCGCAGCACGATCGCGCTGCACACGAGAAGCGGCAGGTACGGCATCAGCAGGTACGCCCACTGCCAGAAGCGCGCGATGTGCTGGGGCGCGGCGTGCGGCATCGGCGGGACCAGCGCGGCCAGCGCGATCAGGGCGGGGCCGACGACGAACCCCGCGTTGGCCAGCGGCGGCACCTCCGGCGCCTGGACGCTGACCAGGTAGGCGAACGCGGCGTCCGACGCGGCCAGCCCGACCAGGCCCAGGCCCAGCAGGTGCAGTTGCGGCTTGAGCACGACCTTCCGGTCCGCCGCCAGCACCACCACGATCACCAGCAGCACCAGGTCGGTCAGCGGGTAGGCGATGGCGACCAGGAACGCGGGCGTGCTCGGGTTGCCCGCGTCCACCAGGCCGCCCAGGGAGGTCGTCCAGGTCAGGGCGAACAGCGAGCCGACCACGATCACGCCGTCCAGCAGCAGGACCAGGCGGGCGTAGCGGGACCGGTGGTCCAGCAGGGCGTCCGGGGTGCCGGAGCGGCGGTGGCTGCCGATGACCAGCAGCGCGGCGAACGCGAACGGCACGATGCTGAGGTAGCCGGCGTCGGCGGGGGAAGGTGAGGGGACCGCGCGTTCTTCGACGAGCTGGTACCAGGTCCACAGCGACTGGCCGATCGACCAGCCGAACATGCCCAGGCCCATCAGGACCCGCCACACCCGGTCCGGGCCGGAGGTCCGCGTGGCCGACCACCAGCAGGTTCCGGTCGCGAACAGGCCGGTGGCGAGCTGGGCGAGGTCGTCGAGGGCGACGGCGGCGTCACCGGTGACCACGTCGGCGCTGGCGGCCAGCGACGCGGCGGCGGCCGTGGCGAGCACCAACGCCGCCGTGATGCCGAACCGCCGTGTCCCGATCACCGGGTAAGTGTGCCGCATTCGCGTTCCACGGACGGGTGAGCCCTGCGAGGATGCGCGGGTGGCAGAGCAGCACGCGCGGGTGGCAGCGCAGGACGTGCGAACGGCGGCGCAGGACGTGCCCGCCGCGGAAGAAGTGGTGACGGAGCTGGACTACGAGCGGTTCGCGCGGCACCACATCGCCGGGATCGGCGGCGACGCGGACGCCTTCGGGGTCTCGTACAACGTGCTCCACCTGGCCTACAAGCTGATCACCGACTACGAGGCCCTGGTCCACCGGGAGCAGGGGTGGACCATGCCGGGCTTCCGGCTGATGTTCAAGCTGTGGATCCTCGGCCCGACCCAGCCGGCGCGGTTGGCGGACCTGTCGGGCACGACGCGGTCGGCCATGTCGAACCTGATCAACACGCTGGAGAAGGCGGGGTTGGTCGAGCGGTCGCGGGACGGGCAGGACCGGCGGGTCGTGTTCGTGGCGTTGACGGAGGAGGGGCGGCGGGCGGTGTCGACCGTGTTCCCGACGCAGAACGCCCGCGAAGCGCGGTGGTTCGAGGTGCTGGACGCGGGGGAGAAGGCGCAGCTGGTGGAGTTGCTCCGCCGCGTGGTCGCCGCCGGCCCGGCCTGACCCCGGTCCCCGCCCCGACCCGCACTGCCCGACCCGCACTCACGGTGTGCCGCCGTGTCAGGGGCGTCACACGAGTGGCCCATTGTGGGGAGCGGTACCGGTCGCGGATGCTGCGTCCGCACAAATCGGGGTTCGTACCTCACGGGGGGTTCACATGTCCGGTGCCGGGTCTTCGCGCGCCCAAAATCCGCTCAGACGGGTGGTGGCCGTTGCCACCGCGTTCGTCCTCGCCGCTGCCACGGTGACCGCGGTCGGTGCGTCGGCCACCGCTCAGCCCAAGCCGCAACAGCAACAACAGCAAGTCCCACCGGTGCGCAACGAGGCGCCGGACATCCCCTCCGCGCGGGCCACCGCCGCGCTGCACAAGATCCGGGTCGAAGCGCTCAGCGAGCGGACCGAGAACACCGCCACCTTCGTCAACGCGGACGGCAAGCTCACCACCGAGATCCACGCCGGTCCGGTCCGCGTCAAGCGCGGGGACGCGTGGGTGCCGGTCGACCTGACCCTCGAGAAGCGCCCGGACGGCACCATCGCCCCCAAGGCGCACCCCCGTGACCTGGTGATCGCCGCCCCGGGTGGCAAAGCCGACGACGTCCGGGACCTCGCTGCCGTGAAGCACGGTGACGCCGAAGTCGCCCTCCAGTGGCGTGGGGCGCTGCCGAACCCCAAGCTCGAGGGTCGCAAGGCCACCTTCCCGGATGTCCGGCCCGGCGCGGACCTCGTGGTGGAAGCGACCCGGACCGGGTTCGAGCAGTTCCTGGTGCTGAAGGAGCGTCCCAAGGGGCCGGTGACGTTGTCGCTTCCCCTGCGGACCAAGGGCGCTACCCCGCAGCGCAAGGACGACGGCAACACCGACCTGGTGAACGCGGCCGGGACCGTGATCGGGTCCGTGCCCAAGCCGGAGATGTGGGACGCCCGCCGGGACGAGAAGGCGGGGCAGCCGCTCAAGCGGGTCGCCGTGGGCATGGAGATCGCCCCTGGCCAGGCCCGTGCCGCCGGGCAGGCCGTCACCGAGCTGAACCTCACCGCCGACGAGAACTTCCTGCACGCGAAGGACACCCAGTACCCCGTGGTCGTGGACCCGGCGGTGACGGTCGGTCCCGTGTACGACAAGTACGTCCAGACCGGCACCAGCCGGGACACCGGCGGTGACACCGACCTGCGGTTGGGCACCTTCGACGGCGGCGCGACGGTCGCGCGCAGCTACTTCAACTTCGACCTCTCGCAGTTCAAGGGCCGCCGCATCCACAGCGCCCGGCTCAACCTCTACGAGTGGCACGCCTGGTCGTGCCAGGCCCGCGACTGGGAGATCTGGGACACCGGCCTGGTCGGCTGGAACACCAACTGGGGCGCGCAACCCCCGTGGTACACCCGCTGGTCCACCACCAGCGAGACCAAGGGCTACTCGTCGTCCTGCAACGACGGCTGGGTCAGCGGCGACATCCGCGGGCTGGTGCAGCTGGCCGCCGACAACGGCGCGGGCACGGTCGGCGTGATGGCCAAGGCCGCCAACGAGAGCGACAACTACGGCTGGAAGAAGTTCGACTCCGCCGAGGCGGGCGGCGTGCCGCACCTGTCGGTGGACTACAACTCGCGGCCCGACCCGGCGACCTCGCTGGACGTGTCCGACCGGGGTGACTCGGGCGGCCAGACCTTCACCCGGACGACCACGCCGACGCTGTCGTTCCGGCCCAGCGACCCCGACGGCGGCACGGTCACGGCCGTGTTCTACGTCTACGACGGCGACACGCTGGTCACCGACTACTGGGTGTGGGGCGTCCCGTCCGGCAGCATCGCCACCTGGAAGGTCCCGGACGGGCTGCTGCAACCCGGCAAGACCTACCGCTTCCGCGCCACCTCGTTCGACTCGCACGACTGGGCCGGTGACGGGTTCGTCTCGATCCGGCCGGTGCACTCGGGCAAGGCCGTGGACATCACCGGGTGCTCGACGGCGTCGGGCGCGTTCGCGCAGCAGTGGGACTACCACGGCGGCGGCTGCCAGCGGTACGCGCTGGTCGGCACCGGTGACGGCTACTACATGCTCCGGGCGCGACACTCCGACCAGGTGCTGGACGTCACCGGGTGCGGCACGGCGGACGGCACGCGGGTCATCCAGTGGCCGGGCAACGGCAACGACTGCCAGAAGTGGCGGCTGGACCGGGTGGGCAACGGCGAGTACACGCTGGTGGCCAAGCACTCCGGCAAGGTCATGGACATCGAGAGCAACCAGGTCGCCAACGGCCAGAAGGTCTGGACCTGGACCTCGAACGGCTGCGGCTGCCAGAAGTTCCGCATGGACCCCGCGCCCGACCCGGGCGTGAACCTCCAGTGGCTCCAGTTCACCGTGGACACGGTGGACCCGGGCGCGCCGTTCGTGTCCTCGACCGACTACCCGAACGACAACGCGTGGCACAAGGGCGCGAACCAGGCGGGCACGTTCACCTTCACCCCGCCCGCGGGCACCGCCGACGTGCACTCCTACCTGTGGGCGCTGGACGCCGTGCCGACCACCGAGGTCGCCGCTGGCGCGGACGGCAAGGCGAGTCCGTCGATCACGCCCACCACGGACGGTCAGCACACGCTCAACGTGCGCACCAAGGACCGTTCCGGCCGGTTGTCCCGGCATCACCTCCTACACCTTCCACGTCGGCCGCGCGGGGCTGCTGCGCCCGGCCGAGGGCGCCCGGATCGCCCGCAGGCTCCAGCTCCAGGTCGTCGGCGAACCGGTGTTCACGCACGTCAAGTTCGCGTGGCGGCGGGGTCCGGGCGCGGCGGTCGAGGCCGACGTGCCGCCGGCGCACCTGACCAAGGCGGACGGGTCGGCGCTGGGCACCGGGTTCGTGCCGCTGTCCTCGCTGGGCGAGTTCGCGGTGTGGCACGCGGTCGACACGCTCGGCGAGGCGGCCGGCGTCGTGCAGGTCAAGGCGGTCCTCGCGACCGACGCGGCGGGCACCGGCGCCTACTCGACGGCCTGGCGCACCGCGGTGGTGGACCCGAGCGCGGACAACGCGGCGAGCACGACCGTCGGGCCCGGCTCGGTGAACCTGCTGACCGGCGACTACTCGGTCGGCTCGACCGACGTCGAGGAGTTCGGCCTGTCCGTCTCGCGCACGTCCTCCTCGCGCGACCCGCGGCACGGTTTCCAATTGCAGCGCCAGCGGTTGACCACCAACCAGCAGAAGATCTCCACCGACACCTCGGGTTTCAAGCTCTACACGACCAGCGTGGCCCGCAACACCGAGCGCGGGCACGACAGCAGCGACTCGCTGGAGCTGACCCCGGTCGCCGCGCAGGGCTGGAACCCCGACGACACGATGGCGTCGATCGAGGACGACCTCGGCGCGTTGCGGCTGGGCATGAAGGCCGGCCGCACCTACCGGGTCACCGGCTGGATCTACGTGCCCGCCGCGACCGGCCTGAACGCCACGCACCACCGCGCGCTGCGGATCGTGGCGTTCACCAAGACCCCGGCGGGCTACCAGGAGTTCCACAGCAACATCGCGAACGCCACCGACGCGTGGCAGCAGCTCACGCTGGACTTCACCGTCCCCGCCGACGCCACCGAGGCGTTCGTCCGGCTGTACAACGGCTTCACCGCCGGCAGCGGCAAGAAGGTGTACTACGACGACCTGTCGCTGCGGGAGATCACCGCGCCGTTCGGCCCGCAGTGGGAGACCGGCGCGGAGGTCGACGCGGCCCAGATCGACTACACCCGGCTGACGTTCCCGCACGAGGACACCGTCCAGGTCGAGCAGTCCGACGGCTCCTCGATCTGGTTCACCCGCACCCCGGACGGCCGCTTCTGGCCCGAGCCGGGCGCGGAGGACCTGACGCTGG
The DNA here is from genome assembly GCF_003634995.1 of Saccharothrix variisporea. Taxonomy (GTDB): domain Bacteria; phylum Actinomycetota; class Actinomycetes; order Mycobacteriales; family Pseudonocardiaceae; genus Actinosynnema; species Actinosynnema variisporeum. Next base: position 7,993,871 of record NZ_RBXR01000001.1, read on the forward strand.
TCAAGGAAGGCGAGCTGTACCGGCTGTCCGAACTGGACGGCACGGTGACGACGTTCGCCAAGCCCGCGGGCACCGACCGGTACGTCGTGGAGACCGCCACCCCGCCGGCGCAGGCCAACACCACCCGCTACACCTACGACAACGTCGACGACCAGCTGCGCATCAAGCGGGTCATCGCGCCGCAGGAGCCGGGCATCGGCGACTGCACCGCCGCGACACCAGCCCGCGGCTGTGAGGCGCTGGAGTACGACTACGCCACCGCCACGACCGCCACCGCCACCGCGTTCGGCGACGTCACCGGCCGGATCCGCGCGATCGCGGCGTGGACCACTGACCCGGCGACCGGTGCGGTGTCCAAGGTGGACGTGGCCCGGTACGCCTACGACGACCAGGGCCGCCTGCGGGAGGTGTGGGACCCGCGCCTGGCGCAACCGTTGAAGACCTCCTACACCTACGACACCGCGGGTCACGTCACGGAGATCGGCCAGCCGGGCGACCTGCCGTGGAAGTTCACCTTCGGCACGGCCGGCACGGGTGACCCCAACACCGGCCGCCTGCTGAAGGTCCGCCGGGACGCCCTGCGTCCGGGCACCAAGGACCAGGTCGACGGCGAGATCGCCACCAGCGTCGTCTACGGCGTGCCGCTGACCCGCGGCGCGGGCGGCCCGTACGACCTGGACGGCCCGTCGATCGCCGCGTGGGCGCAGGCCGACGCCCCGACCGACGCCGTGGCCCTGTTCGGTCCCGAGGACTCCCCGTCGGTCGCCGCGGCGACCTCGTCGAGCCCCGGCCCCGACGGCTACCGCGCCGCGACGGTGCACTACCTCAACGCCTCGGGCAAGGAGGTCAACACCGCCACCCCGGGCGGGCACGTGGACACCCACGAGTACGACCGCTTCGGCAACGTCGTGCGCACCCTGGAGTCGTCCAACCGGGCCCTGGCCCTGGGCCAGTACCCGGACGCCGCCACCCACCTGTCCGCGCTCGGCCTGGCGCAGTACGACAGCAAGACCCGAGCGACCTGGCTGGACACGCGGTCGACCTACAGCCCGGACGGCCTGGACCTGGTCGAGGCGCTCGGCCCGTTGCACCGGATCGCGCTGGCCGCCGACCCCACGACCCTGGTCAACGCGCGGGCGATCACCCGCACGACCTACGACGAGGGCAAGCCGGACGGGGTGGCCTACCACCTGCCCACGACCGAACGCGTCGGCGCGCAGGTCGTCGGCATGACCGGTGATCAGGACGTGCGGGTCACCAAGCACGAGTACGGGTCGGTGTACGGCGGGGTGTCGGGGTGGGTGCTGCGCAAGCCCACCAAGGTGATCACGGCCGCCGAGTCCGCGCAGCCGTTGGAGGCCGCGACCAAGTACGACGACCAAGGTCGGGCGCGGGAGTCGCGCAAGATCGACTCCAACGGCTCCGACGCGGGCACCACCCGATCGGTGTTCTACACCGCCGGCGCGAACCCCGACGACGCGGCGTGCGGCAACCGTCCCGAGTGGGCGGGGCAGGCGTGCGTGGTGCGGGCGGTCGGGGCGATCACCGGACACGACCCTGCCCGGATGGTCGGTGAGGTGCCGGTCAAGCGGGTCGAGTCCTACACCCGGTTCGGTGAGCCGGACCGGATCAGCGAGACCGTCGCGGGCAAGACCCGTACCACGGTCAACACCTACGACGGGGCGGACCGGCTGGTCGGCACGGTGATCACCGGTGACCTGGGCGAGGCGGTGCAGCAGGTCGGCACCGACTACGACCCGGTCTCGGGTGACGCGCTGACCACGAAGTTCGCGGACGGCACCAAGGTGTCCCGGGAGTTCGACCGGTTGGGTCGGTTGGTGCGTTACACCGACGCGGACGGGGCGTGGACGGCCACGGAGTTCGACCGGTTCGGCAAACCCGCGAAGATCACGGACTCGATCGGCACCAGTCAGACGTTCACCTACGACCGTGTCGCCGAGCCGCGTGGCCTGGTCACGTCGGTGACCGACAGCGTCGGCGGCGCGATCGGCACCCGGTACGGCCCGGACGGGCAGATCGTCGGCCTGGACCTGCCCGGCGGCGTGGTGATGGAGCAGCAGCTCGACCCGGCCGGCGTGCCGGTGTCGCGCACGTACCGCAAGGACGGCACGGTCGTGGCGGCCAGCTCGATCGTGGAGAACACCCAGGGCCAGTGGCTGCGGCACACCGGTCCCGGGTCGGACAAGCGGTACAGCTACGACACCCTGGGCCGGTTGACCAAGGTCGAGGACGTCTCGGCGGCGACCGGCCTGTGCACGGTGCGCACGTACACGTTCGACCGGCGCACCAACCGCACCGGCAAGTCCACCCGGTCCGGGTCCACCGGCGGGGTGTGCCCGGGTGACTCCGAACCGGCGCAATCCCAGTCGCACACCTACGACTCGGCCGACCGGTTGACCGACCCGGGCTGGGTGTACGACGCCTTCGGCCGCATTACCGCCACCCCGGACGGGGTGCAGAACAGCTTCTACGTCAACGACCTCGTCCGGTCCCAGCAGACCGCCGACAAGCGGATGACGTGGACGCTGGACCCGGCCCTGCGGCAGCGGGCGTTCACCGCGGAGAAGCTGGTCAACGGCACGTGGGCCAACGCGGTCACCAAGGTCAACCACTACGCCGACGACTCCGACGAGCCGCGCTGGATCGCCGAGGACGTCACCCAGAACACCAACCTCACCCGCAACATCTCCAGCCCCGAAGGCGACCTGGTCTTCACCACCGGCCTCACCGGTGACGTCACCCTCCAATTGACCAACCTGCACGGCGACGTCATGGCCACCGTCCCGGTGGTCTCCGGCCAGCTCGGCGCGGTCACGGTGCTCGACGCCGACGAGTACGGCGTGCCCTCGGCCGACACCCCGGCCGCCGCGACCGCCCGCTACGGCTGGCTGGGCGGCAAGCAGCGCTCCACCGAGGCGCTGGGTGGCGTGGTGCTGATGGGCGTGCGGCTCTACCACCCGGGCACCGGCCGGTTCTGGCAACCCGACCCGGAGGACGGCGGCAACGCCACCCCCTACGAGTACTGCGCGGCCGACCCGGTCAACTGCACCGACCTCGACGGCCGGTGGGGCTGGCTGAAGAAGATCGCCAACGTGGTGGCCAAGGTCGCCGAGGTGGTCTCCTACATCCCCGGCCCGATCGGTGCGGTCGCGGGCGCGGTGTCCGCCGTCGCCTACGCCGCCACCGGCAACTACGCCAAGGCCGCCGAGATGGCCGTCACCGCGGCGGCCAACCTGGTCGGGGCGGGCGCGGCGGTCAAGGCGGGGGTGGCGGCGGTCAAGGCCGCGGCCAGGACCGTGCCGAAGGCGGCCTCGCGGGCGGTCAAGGCGGTCCGGTCCGCCGCCTCGCGCGGCCGGGGCGGGTGCAACTCGTTCACGCCCGACACGCCCGTGCTGATGGCCGACGGCACCACCAGGCTCATCGGCGACATCGCCGCCGGCGACCTCGTGCTCGCGGTCGACCCGACCACGGGCGTGACCTCCGCGCAGCCGGTGCTGGAGCTGATCGTCGGGCACGGCGGCAAGCACCTGGTCGACATCGACCTGGACCCGGTCTCGCCGGACGTGCTCACGGCGACCGCCGAGCACCCGTTCTGGGTGGCCGGCCGGGGGTGGGTCGAGGCGAAGGACGTCCGCGTCGGCGACCTGGTGCGCGGGGCGGACGGCGCCGTGCTGCCGGTCGCGGCGGTCGCCGACCGCGGTCGGCGGGCGGACACGCTCGTCTACAACCTGAGCGTCGCGAACGTCCACACGTTCCAGGTCGTCCTCGACGGCTTCGACCTGACCGTCCACAACTCGAGCGTGGTGTGCCCGGTGGGCAGCGGCCGGTCGGGCAAGTGGGTGCAGGCCAAGGCCCTCGCCAACGACCCGAAGGTCGCCAAGCACCTGCGCGGCTTCATCAAGAACCAGGTGCGCCAGGGCAGGCAGAAGCTGCCCCCGGGCTACCAGTTGGCGCACTACCGCACGCACGAGGCCGCAAGGGGGTGCAGCTACCGCTGCAGCCACCTGAACACCCGTGAGCTGCACAGGTTGCAGCACAAGCACGACAAGTACGGGCGCAAGTTGCGGGGCAAGGCGAAGCTGGCCAGGTAGGGGTTCCCGATCGGGTGGTGCCGGCGCGGTCCGGCCCACCCGATCGCCTAACCTGGACCGGACGTGCCGGCGAGAGGACCGACAGTGGTGAGCTTCCCGTCATTGGACGAGGACGACGTGGTGGCCGCGGCGGCCCGGGGCGGTGCCCTCCGGCTGAAGTACTTCCTGGAGTCCGTCGTCGCGTCCGGGGCGTTGTGCATGTGGGGCGACGACGAGGGCATGTCGCTCATGGAGGACGGCGACGGCGACGTCGTGGTCCCGGTGTGGTCGCACCCGGCCTTCGCCGAGCGGGAGATGCGGTCCTCGGCCGAGCCCGGGGAAGGGGTGATCCCGTTGGAGCTGGGCCGGTTCCTCGACGTGACGCTGCCCTCGATCCAGGAGCAGGGGCTGGGACTGGCGGTGTTCCCGGTGGACGACCGCATCGCGGCGACCCTGACCCCGGCCCAGTTCCGCTCGAAGATCGCCGCCGCGTCCCCTCCGCCGGGCGGCGACGGGTGATGGACGCCCGAGCGAGGAAGGCGGCGAAAGCGGCCTACCGCCAACGCCGCCGCGAGGAAGACTGGCAGGCGTTGGGCCTGACCCCTGATCAACTGGCGGATCTGAAGCAGTTCCTGGAGGACCACGGCGTCGACGAGTGCTCCGACGCGTTCGACCTGACCCGTGCGTGGGCCGCCGACGCGGGGCTCGACTGGGGCGATGTGGAACGCGGTCTGCGCTCACAAGCGGCGTTCTGCGACTGCGAAGTCCTGACGGTGGACCCCGACACGTCGAACTGAGGTGCCGACGTTGAAGAAGGCGGACGTCGACGCCGTGCTCCGGGAATTCGAGGACGTTTTCCGAGAGCACGGTTTCTCCGGCAGCAAGGGCGATTACCGGCTGCCCGGCGGCATCCGCCTCAAGGTGCGGCTCGACCGCCACGGGTGGGACCCCGACCTCGGTTGGGGTCTCCTCTTCACCGCCGAGGACACCGCGGCGGCGGATTCCCTCGGGAACGTCCCGGTGGAATCCCGACTCCAGGTCACGCCGGCCACGCTCGACAAGGTGCTCGACAAGAAGGCGCTCGGCGCGCTGTACGCGGACAACCCGCGCGTGCGCAGCCGGCTCAGGAGCGGGTGGTTCGCGTTCGAGCACGTCGACCGGCTGCGCGCGGTGCTGCGAGTGGTCCTCGGGCCGGCGCTGCTCCACGTCCGGGCGTGGGCGGAATCGATCCGATCGGCGACCTGACGGTGTCGCGCGAACTGGGGTACGTTCCGCCGGCGGTCCGAAACGTTGTCCGGACGGGGTCTACGCGGTCTCGGCGAGTTCTCGCCATTGCTGCCAGGTGGCGAGCCGCTGCTGGTAGACCTTCTCGGCGATCGGGTACGGGTAGCTGCCGAGGAACAACCGCAGTGGTGGTTCCGGCAGGTCGACCAGTTTGAGCAGGACGTCCGCGGTGACCGACGGGTCGCGTGGTGCGCGGGCGGCGGCGCTGGACCGGCGGGCCTGACGGATGGGCTCGTAGGCCGGGATCGGGGTGGTGTGCGCCGCCGAGGCCCCCGACCAGTCGGTGCCGTAGGGGCCCGGCTCCACGATCGTCACCTTGACACCGAGTGGGCCGACTTCCTGGGCCAGTGCCTCGCTCATCCCTTCGAGGGCCCACTTGGAGGCGTTGTAGAGGCCGAGTGTGGGGAAGGCGGCGATGCCGCCGATGCTGGAGATCTGGACGAGGTGCCCGCTGCCCTGCCGGCGCAGGATCGGCAGGGCGGCTTGCGTCACCCACAGCGGGCCGAACAGGTTGGTCTCGATCTGGGCCCTGGCCTGGTGTTCGGTCGTCTCCTCGATCATGCCGAACAGGCCGTAGCCGGCGTTGTTGACGACGACGTCCAAGCCGTCGAAGGCTTTCACGGCGTGGTCGACCGCGGTGAAGACCTGGGCGCGATCGGTCACGTCGAGTGCGATCGGCAGGAGGCGGTCGCCGTAGGTCTCGGCCAGGTCGTCGAGCGCCTCGACCCGGCGGGCCGTCGCGGCGACCCGATCACCGCGCTCCAGTGCCGCAGTCGCCCACGTGCGTCCGAAGCCCCGGGACGTCCCGGTGATGAACCATGTCTTCATGGCCTCGACCCTGCCGCGACGGTGCACCGCCAACCAGCACCCTGGCAGGGATACCCTCGAGAGTCGATGACACGTGACAACGTCCTCGGGGAGTTCCTCCAGGCGCGCCGGGCCCGCGTGCGGCCGGATGACGTGGGGCTTGCCACCTACGGCCGGCGCCGGGTGCCGGGGCTGCGCCGCGACGAGCTCGCGCGGCTGGCCGGCGTCTCGGTCCAGTACCTGACCAGGCTGGAACAGGGCGTGGACCGCAACCCGTCCCCGCAGGTCGTGGACGCGTTGGCGGCGGCGCTGCGCCTGGACCCGGACGCCGCGGCCCACCTGCGCGCCCTGGCCGCCCCGCCGTCCGAGCCGCACGAGCCCGGCGGGGCCGGTGCCGAGGTGCAGCGGTTGCTCGACTCGTGGGGGAGCACTCCGGCGTACGTGCGCGACCGCTGGTTCGACGTGGTGATGGCCAACAAGGCGGCCATGCTGCTCGCCCCGATGTACCACCCCGGCCGCAACCTGGTCCGCGAGGTGTTCCTCGACCCCGCCACCCGTACGTTGTTCCCGGACTGGCCGGACATCGCCGCGCAGACGGTGGCGGCTCTGCGGGCAACGGCCGACCCACGCGATCCGCGGACCACCGCCCTGGTGGCCGACCTGCTGCCCCACGACGACTTCCGCTCGCTGTGGGAACGACACGACGTACGCCCGTCCCGCGACGAGACCAAGCGCTTCAACCACCCCGACGCCGGCCGTCTCACCCTGCGCCGCCAGACCCTCACCATCGCCGGAGCCGAAGACCACACGATCATCGTCTACCAGCCCGAGCCCGGCAGCCCGTCGGCCGACGCCCTGGCCCGGGTCGCCTCAACCCGACGGCTTCACCCGCCGGAGGGAGTCGGCGAGGAAGAGCGGGTGACAACCGGAAGCGGATCGTCCGGAACCGGTCCTAACGTGACCCCATGACCGAGTGCCGCGGAGCAGGACTTCATCGGAGCGCGCTCCGGGCGGTGTCGAACGGACGTGTGGGGTGTCCTCACGTGAGCCAGGACGTTCCGGGCGCCGGCGCTGCACCGGGGCGTCGCGAACGAACCCCAGGCGATGGTCCGCCGTGTCGTCCGCGGTGTCGTCCGCAAAGAGGAACGGGAGCACCGGCTCTTACGCCGAACGCAACCCGACCTCACTAGAGAAAGAGAACTGATCGTGCACATCCTGCTCATCGGTGGCCTGTGGCTCGACGGCTCGGCATGGGACGCCGTCGTGCCCGCGCTGCGGGAACTCGGCCACGACCCCGTGCCGCTGACCCTCCCGGGTCAGGGTGACGGTTCGACCTCCGCCACGTTGGCCGACCAGGTCGCGGCCGTGCTCGCCGCCGTGGACGCCGCGCCGGACCGCCCTCTGGTGGTCGGGCACTCCGCTGCGTGCTCGCTGGCCTGGTCGGCCGCCGACGCCCGACCGGAGAAGGTGGCGAAGGTCGTGATGATCGGCGGTTTCCCGGCCGGTGACGGGAAGGCCTACGCCGACTTCTTCGACACCGACAACGGCGTCATGCCCTTCCCCGGGTGGGCGCCGTTCGACGGGCCGGACTCCGCGGACCTGGACGAGGACGCCAAGCGCGCCTTCGCCTCCGCCGCGATCCCCGTCCCGGAAGGCGTGACCAAGGGCGTCGTGCACCTGGCCGACGAACGCCGGTTCGACGTCCCGGTGACGCTGATCTGCCCCGAGTTCACCCCGGCCCAGGCGCGGGACTGGATCGCCGCCGGTGACGTGCCCGAACTCGCCGCGGTCAAGCACGTCGAATACGTCGACATCGATTCCGGCCACTGGCCGATGGTCACCAAGCCGGTTGAACTGGCCCGACTCATCGCGGCCGCTGCCACCGGGCACTGACCCGCGCCGGGGTGCGGTGGAAACACCCCGCCGCACCCGGTGCCCGCCACCACCGGCGCCCCCACCACCGGCGCCCGCCACCACCGGCGGCTCACGGCGCGCTGTTCGTCGGCCGGACTGCGTCGGGGTGCCCGTAACCCACAGCGGTCGGGTGGTCGGGGAGAGGTGACTGGTTGCCGGCTGGCGCACATCGCGTTGGACCGGGCTGTCGGCTACGGCCTGCGCGAGCGCGACGGGAGCCGGCGCACTCCGCCAGCCCCGGAGGAGGTGGTCGGCCGGCTGCTCCCATGACGGATGTCATGGCGCGATCATGACGGCTGAAACCCTCGTCGCAGGCCCCCGGTCGACAAGCTCGAACCATGACGGAGACGACGGTCCGGGTCGGCGCGGCGGTGGCGTTGCGCGGCCTGCGCAAGAGGTTCGGAGAGGTCCGCGCGGTGGACGGGGTCGACCTGCTCATCTCACCCGGTGAGGTCGTGGCGCTGCTCGGACCCAACGGCGCGGGCAAGTCGACCACCGTGGACATGCTGCTGGGCCTCACCCGCCCCGACGAGGGGGACGTCGCGGTGTTCGGCCGCGGTGCCCGCGAAGCCGTCGCCGACGGTGTGGTCGGGGCCATGTTGCAGAGCGGCGCGCTGCTGGACGACGTCACGGTCGCCGAGGTCGTCGGTCTGGTCGCGGCCCTGCACCGCGAGCCCCTCCCCGTCCGGGAGGCGTTGGCCCGCGCCGGGATCGCCGACCTCGCCGACCGGCGCTGCGCGAAGCTGTCCGGCGGGCAGAAGCAGCGCGTCCGGTTCGCCCTCGCGCTCGTCGGCGACCCCGACCTGCTCGTCCTGGACGAGCCCACGGTCGCGATGGACGTCGAGACCCGCCGCCAGTTCTGGCAGTCCATGCGCGCCTACACCGCCACCGGCCGCACGGTCCTGTTCGCCACCCACTACCTCGAAGAAGCCGAGGAGTACGCCGACCGCGTCGTCCTCATGCGCGCCGGACGGGTCGTCGCCGACGGCTCCGTCGCCCAGGTCCGCGCCGCCGTCTCCGGCCGCACGCTGCGCGCGGTCGTCCCCGGCGCCCGCGAGCACGACCTCGCCCGGCTGCCCGGCGTGCGGTCCGTCGACGTCCGCGGCGACCGGGTCGCGCTGACCTGCGGCGACTCCGACACCGCCCTGCGCGCCCTGCTCGCCGCCCACCCCGCCGCCCACGACATCGAGATCGCCGCGCTCGGCCTCGAGGACGCCTTCCTCGCCCTGACCGGCGCCCTGACCGGCGACCTGACCGGCGACCTGACCGGCGACCTGACCGGCGACCTGACCGGAGCCCCGATCGCAGCCCTGGCCGGAGAGGACACCGACCGGTGAACGCCCGCTTCCTCGCCCTCGAACTGCGCCGCGCCGTCCGCAACGGCCGCTACCTGATCTTCACGGTCGCCGTGCCGGCCCTGATGTTCGTCCTGTTCGTCAACCTCTACGGCGGCCAGGCCGGCACGTTCCCCAACGGCGTCCCGGTGGTCACCTCCCTGATGATGAACATGGCCCTGTTCGGCGTGATCGCCGGCCCGCTGTCCACGGGCGCCGGCATCGCTGTCGAGCGCGGCACGGGCTGGCAGCGCCAACTTCAGCTGACCCCGTTGTCCAGCACCGGGTACGTGCTCACCAAGGGCGTGCTCGGGATGGTCGTCGCACTGCCCGCGATCCTGCTGGTCAGCCTCGTCGGCGTGGTGGTCGAGGGCGTCCGGCTGGAACCGCTGCAGTGGGTGGCGGTGCTCGGCACGCTGTGGCTCGCCGCCCTGCCGTTCGTGCTCGTCGGCATCGTCGTCGGCCTGTTCGCGACCCCGGACGGCATGCAGGCGGTCACCGGCGTGGCGTCGATGCTGTTCGGCCTGCTCGGCGGCATCTGGATCCCCGCCGACGTGGCGCCCGACTGGCTGCGCACGATCATGCAGGTCCTGCCCGTGTACTGGGCGAAGGAGCTGGCGCTGGCGTCCGTGGCGTCCGGTGTGGACGTCGGGCGCGCGGTGCTGGTCGTCGGCGCCTGGGTGCTCGGCCTCGGCCTGCTGGCCGCCCGGCGGTTCCGCGCGGCGCACGTTTAGGTTGGCGGCATGCGCGACAAGCACCGCTGGTGGGCGTTCGGCCTGGTCTTCGTCCTGCTGTACGTCCCGGCGGTGGCCTGGGACCTGGCCGGCCGGACCGACCGGCCGCTGTGGTGGCGGGTCCTGACCATCGCGCTGCTGCTCGCCTACGCCGTGAGCTGGCTGGCGCTGCCGGTCGTGCTGCGGTTCCAGGACGGGGACGTCGGCCGCCGGACGGTGTTCTGCGTCGCCCTCACGGTGCTGGGCCTGGTGGTCGTGGGGCTGGTGGGCCTGGACGAGGCGGGCCTGATGGTCTACGTCATGGCGTCGACGGCGATCGTCCTGCCCGCCTGGCGGGCGATCGCCATCGACGGCGCGGTGCTCGCGGTCCTCGTCGGCGCGCTCGTGGTCGAGGGCCGGTTCCCCGACGCGCAGGCGTCGCTGGGCACGCTGCTGTCCGTCTCGCTCGGGATGCTCGCGGTGGGCCGGATGATCCGCGCGAACCGGGCGCTGGACCTGGCCCAGGAGGAGATCGCGGCGCTGGCCGTCACCGCGGAGCGCAACCGCCTGGCCCGCGACCTGCACGACATCCTCGGCCACAGCCTCACCACCATCACGCTCAAGGCGGGCGTGGCGCGGCGGCTGCTGGAGAGCGACGAGCGCGACCGCGCGTACGACGAGGTCCGCGAGATCGAGAACCTCACCCGCCAGGCGCTCGGGGACGTCCGCGCCACCGTCTCCGGCTACCGGGAGGTGTCGCTGTCCGCCGAGGTCGTCGGCGCGCGGGAGGCGCTGCGCGCGGCGGGCGTGCGGGCCGACCTGCCGCACGCCGTGGACAACGTGCGCCCCGACCTGCAGCGGGTCTTCGGGTACGTGCTGCGCGAGGCCGTCACGAACGTGCTGCGGCACGCCGCCGCCACGCGGTGCGAGGTCCGGCTGGGCGACACGTGGCTGGAGGTCCGCGACAACGGGCGCGGGCACGGCGCGGGCACGCCGGGAACGGGGCTGACCGGCCTGTCCGAACGCCTCGCCGAGGTGGGTGGCAGGGTGGTCGCGGGGCCGCTGGCGGGCGGCGGCTACCGGGTGCGGGCGGAGGTCGCATGATCAGGGTGCTGCTGGCGGACGACCAGGCGCTGGTGCGCGGGGCGTTCGCCGCGATGCTGGGCCTGGAGCCCGACATCGAGGTGGTGGCGGAGGTCAGCTCGGGGGACGACGTCGTGCCCGCCGCCCTGCGCAGCACCCCGGACGTGGCGCTGCTGGACGTCCAGATGCCCGGCCGGGACGGCCTGACCGCCGCGGCCGACCTGCGTGCGGCGCTGCCGTCGTGCCGGGTGATCGTGTGCACGACGTTCGGGCGACCCGGCTACCTGGCCCGCGCGATGGCCGCGGGCGCGGTCGGTTTCGTGGTCAAGGACGCGCCGCCCGAGCACCTGGTGGACGCCGTGCGGCGCGTGCACCGGGGACTGCGCGTGGTGGACCCGGCGCTGGCGGCGGAGTCGCTGGCCACCGGCCGCAGCCCGCTGACGGAACGGGAGCGCGAGGTCCTCTCGTCCGCCCGGGACGGTGGCACGGTGGCCGACGTCGCTCGCGCGCTGCACCTGTCCGAGGGAACGGTCCGCAACCACCTGTCGGCGGCGATCGGCAAGACGGGAGCGCGGACGCGGGCGGAGGCGGTCCGGGTGGCCGAGGACAGCGGCTGGCTCTAGTCGGTGGACTCGCGCGGACGGCAGCGTGGACACAGCCGCGCGAGCGGTCGAGTGCGGGTCAGTTGACGCAGAGCGGCTCGTGGCGCACGAAGTTCACCGGGGACGGCCCTCCCGAGTTCGGGTCGGCCGCGGCGGCTGTCGCGGAGGTCGAGGGGGTGCCGCTGACGAGTCCGGTGACGAAGGCGCGGATGCCGGCGGGGTCGGCGGCGGTCGTGCCGTCCGGCATGACCCTCGCCGGGGCGGTGACGAACTCGACGTCGCCTGCCGCCAACTCCTGCATCCGGCGGACGAAGTCGAGCACGTCCCAGTCCGCGTCGATGACCACCGTGCGGCGCAGGGTGTCGGTGAGCCGGGAGACGGTCGCCGGGTCGGTCAGCGTTCCGGTGGACAGCAGCTTGTCGGCCAAGCCCTGCATGAACACCTGCTGGCGGACGATGCGGTCCAGTTCGCCGCGGGGCAGGCCGCGCCGCTGGCGGACGAACGACAGCGCGTCGCCCCCGGAGATCGACTGCCGCCCGGCCGTGAAGGACGCGCCGGAGTCCGAGTCGGCGGTGTCCGCCTTCAGGCACACGTCCACGCCGCCGATCACCTCGCTGATCAGGTAGAAGCCGTAGAGGTTGAGCTCGGCGTACCGGTCGACCCTGATCCCGGTGAGCTGCTGCACGACCTGCACCAGCACCTTGCGCCCCGCGTCGTCGGACTCGCGCGCCAGGCGGCGCTCGTCGGTGACGCCCTGCCCGCGCAGGCCGGTTTCGGCGCGTTGCTTGGTCACGCCGTAGGCGGTGTTGATCGGTCCGTCGCCCGCGTCGGGGATCGGCACCCGGACGTCGCGCGGGATCGAGACCGCCGACGCCCGTCCACCCTCGTCCGGCACGCGGATCAGGACGAGCGTGTCGGTGGCGCTGCCCGACTTCTGCTCGGTGCGCAGCTGCTTGAGCACGTCGTCGGGCAGCGGCCGGCCCTCGGTGTCCGTGCGGCTGTCGTTGCCGACCAACAGGATGTCGGTGGCGCCGTCGGCCGCGTCGGGGCCGCCCGGGACGTCGAGCACGCGACCGGTCTGGACGCCGTCCTCGATGTCGCTCAGCACCACCCACGTGACACCGGCCGCCACCAGCACCAGGGCCGCCGCCAACGCGACCACACCCCGTCGTGCCGCGGCGAACCGGCTCCGGGCGCCACGACCGCGCCGGTCGGCCGGCTCGTCGTGGACGTGGGTGGTGACCGCCTCGGCGGGGTCGGGTGGCTCGACCCGGCCCAGGGTGGGTTCTTCGTCGCGCCTGGGGCCGAACCCGAACGACTTCGTCGGGCCGGCGGGAGGTTCGTGCGACACGGCTTCGGTGTCGTCGTCGGCTGCCGCCCCGGTGCCCTCGTCCGGCGCGGCCCCGGTGTCGTCGTCCGGCGCGGCCTCGGCGGTGTCGTCGTCCGGTACCTCGTCGGCGGTTGGTTCTCCGGTGTCCGCCTCTGCGGTCGTGGCGGGTGTGGTGTCGGCGGCGGCCAGTGCGTCGCGGAACTCGGCCGCGGAAGCGAAGCGGTCGGACGGGTCGGCGGCCAACGCCTTGTGCAGCACGGCCATCACGTCGTCCGGGACGCCGACGATGCCCGGCAGCGGCTGGTCGTGCATCCGGATGATCTCGGTCAGGTTCGGTTCACCCCGCCGCGGGAACCGGGGCGGCCGCCCGGAGAGCAACGCGTACAAGGTGGCGCCCAACGCGTAGATGTCGGCCCGTTCGGTGGGCGGCTCCTGCCGGAACGCCTCCGGTGCCGCGTAGGCCGGGGTCAGCGCGGTCAGGCTCGCCGAGGACTCCCGCCCCGGCTCGGCGAGGGCAGCCAGTCCGAAGTCGGCCAAGCCGTACACGCCGTACCGGTTGACCAGGATGTTGGCCGGCTTGATGTCCCGGTGCAGCACGCCGGCGGTGTGGGCGGCGGACAGGGCGTCCGCCATCTTCACCGCCAGCGCGCACGCCTCGTCCACCGGCAGCGCGCCACCGTCGCGCAACCGGTCGAGCAGCGACCCGCCGGTGCACAGCTCCATCACCAGGTAGGGACGGCCGTCGGGCAGGACACCCGCGTCGTAGAGGTCCACCACGTTCGGGTGCCCCGACAGCCGTCCCGCGGCCCGCGCCTCGCGGAGGAACCGGCGGCGGTCGTTCTCGTCGAGCACCACCCGGCTGTCGATCTTGACCGCGACCTCGCGGTCGACGCTGACCTGCACGGCCCGGTACACCACGGCGAATCCGCCGCGACCGACCACACCGACGACCGTGTACCCGGGCACCTGCGGTTGCGGCATCACGGTGGTCGAGCCTAGCGGCGAGCCGCACCCCGCATTTCGCGTCCGTCGGTGGCTGATCATCGGGTGAAACCGTTGGGCCGTACGGGGTGCTCTAGACGACTTCCAGGTTGGCCATCATGCCCATGTCCTCGTGTTCGGCGTTGTGGCAGTGGAACAGGTAGCGGCCTCGGTAGGCGTCGAAGCGGGTGATGATCTCGGCTGTTTCGCCCGGCCGCAGGGAGATCGTGTCCTTCAGGCCGGCGTCGTGGGGGAGGGGTGGGCGGCCGGCGCGGGAGAGGACGTGGAAGCCGACCAGGTGCAGGTGGACCGGGTGGTGGATGTCGGCGGTCAGGCGCCAGAGCTCGACGTCTCCCAAGCGGGTGGTGACGTCGGTGCGGGCCGGGTCGAAGGGGAGGCCGCCGATCAGCCAGCCGTGGTGGCCGTTGGTCCGGCCGGCGCGGAAGGTGAAGTCGCGGACTCGGACGGCGTCGGATGGGTCCCAGGTCGGGAGGTCGGTGGACAGGGTGGTCGGGATTCGGCTGTCGTCCTCGGCTCGGCGGGTGATGTGGAAGGCCATGACCTCGCGGGTGCGGCCGGTGCCCAGGCGGTTGAGGACGCGGACTCGGGAGCCGATCGGGATGTCGGTGAAGTCGATGACCAGGTCGTAGCGCTCGGCGGGGGCCATGGGCACGGACTGGTGGGTCACCGGAGTGGCCAGGAGGCCCTGGTCGGCGCCGATCTGGACCAGGTCGAGGGCGCGGCCGTCGTCGGTGACGGCTTCCAGCTCGTAGTGGCGGGCGTTGGAGGCGTTGAGGACGCGTAGGCGGTAGCGGGCGGCGTCCACCTCGTGCACCGGCCACGGGGCGCCGTTGACGAGGATGACGTCCCCCAGGACACCGGCGAAGTACTCGTCCCGCACGCCCGGCAGCACGCGCAGACCCGGGTCCAGGGACGGGTAGGCGAAGCTGCCGTCCTCGGCGAAGGCCCGGTCGGCGATCATCAGCGGGAGTTCGCGTTCGCCCGCGGGCAGGCCCAAGGACTCCTCGGCGTCGTCGCGGATGATGTGCAGGCCGGCCAGCCCGCGCCAGATCGCCGGGGCGGTGAAGTCCATCCGGTGGTCGTGGTACCACAGCATGGTCGGACGTTGGTCCAGCGGGAACGTGTAGTCCCGGGTGTGTTGGGTGACCACGGCGCGGGGGTCGTGCATGGTGTGGCCGGTGTGCTGTTCGGACCAGTTGCGCGGCAGGACCAGGTCGGTCGGGTAGCCGTCGGACTCCGCCGGGGTGCGTCCGCCGTGCAGGTGCACGACGGTCGGGACGGGCAGTTCGTTGTGGTGGGTCACGGTGATGGCCCGGCCGCGCCTCGACTCGATCGTGGGGCCGGGGAAGGTGCCGTCGTACGTCCACAGTGGAGTCTTGAGGCCGGGCAGGACCTCGGCGGTCGCCTCGCGCTGGGTGATCTCGTAGCGGTCGCCGGACGTCGGCTTCAGCACGGCGGGGATCGGCAGCGGCACCCGGAACGGCGGTGGCAGCGGCACGGCGCTGCGCAGTTCGGCACCGGTCGAGGGTGGCCTGCGGGCCAGCGCGGCGGCGGTGGACAGGCCGGTGACGGCCATCAGCCCCAGCGCGCCGCCGATGCCCAGCAGCCGCCGCCGGCTCAGGGGTTCAGGCACCGCGCACCTCCCGCCGCCACACGGAGACGAACTGCACCGCGAGCGCGGCGATCGTCGTCACGCCGAGCGGCACGTGCAGCCACAGCACGCCGTCGAGCCCGGCGAAGTACTGCACGGTCTCCGCCGCCACCACCGCGAGCGAGGCCGCGAACGGCCACGGCCGGCGCAGCCGCACCCACACCACGGCCGCGACGACCGCTTGCAGGTAGCCCAGCGAGGTGACCACGTCCGCGCCGATCGCGTGCAGCCGCAGCCCGTCGAACTCCCCGGTCAGGTACACGCCCGCGAACACCGGTTGGCCGGCGATCGCCGCCACGTGCGCGCTGACGACCGCCCGGAACACCCATTCGGCCGGTCTGGTGACCATGAGTCATCTCCTCCGCGTAGATCCTGCCGCCACGCTATGACTCAGGCGTTATTACGTCTAAGATCAATATCGCTATGACGTTATGCTCTGGGAGGCATGGTGGAGCTGAACTCGCTGCGGCAGTTCCTGGTGGTGGCCAGGTTGGAGCACCTCAGCCGGGCCGCCGACGAGCTGCGCGTCGCCCAGCCGTCGCTGAGCCGCACCATCGCCCGGCTGGAGGCCGAACTGGGCACGCCGCTGTTCGACCGCACCGGTCGACTGCGCCTCAACGACACCGGGAAGCTCTTCCGCGACCACGTCGAACGCGCCCTCGGCGAGCTGGACGCCGGACGACGGGCCGTCGCCGAAGCGGCGGACGGGGGCGTGGGCAGCGTGCGGCTGGCGTCGGAGACGTTCCTGACCCTCACCGGTCCGTTGGCGGCCTTCAAGCGCGCGCACCCGTCCGTCGAGGTGGCGCTGCACTGGGCACCGTCCGACGACATGGCCCGCCGGCTGCGCGCGCAGGACGTGGACCTGTGCGTCGCCTCGCAGCCCGTCCACGCTTCGGGCATCGACTCCACGACCCTGTTCGAGGAGCCAGTCGGGCTCGGGGTGGCGCTGGACCACCCGCTGGCGAGCCGGGAGTCGGTGACCGTCGAGGACATCGCCGACCAACCCTTCGTCACCGCCCGCGAGGGCCACTGGATCCGCCGCCTGCTCGACCGCCTCTTCGCCGCGCGCGGCCTGACGCCGAAGGTCGTGTGCGAGACCGACGAGCCCACCGCCATCGCCGAGCTGATCAGCGCGGGCCTGGGCGTCGGCCTCGTCCCGGGCTTCGCCCGCCACGCGCCCACGCGCCCGCCGGGCGCCTGGATCGCCGTCGACAGCCCCGACTGCCGGCGCACCGTGACCCTGTACTGGAGCACCGACGCCCACCTGTCCACCGCCGCCCGCCTGATGCGCACGACGATCAGCGACTGGGACTGGTCCGTCACATTCCGGGGCGCTGCGTTGTCGTAAGGGGAGAAGCCGAACGGAAGGGGAGCAGTCGTGGTGGACGAGATCAGGGAGCGGGTCAGCGGCATCGCGCAGGCCATCCGGGACAAGGACCTGGCGGGGCTGCGGCGGCTGTACGCGGAGGACGTGGTGTCGTTCGACATCGACCCGCCGCTGCAGCACGTGGGGGTCGACGCGAAGCTGAAGAACTGGGAGAGGGTGTTCACGTTCTTCGCGGAGCCCACCTACGAGGTGCGGGACCTGACCGTGGTGGCGGGGGAGGACCTGGCCTTCGCGTACTTCTTCGGACGGCTGTCGGGCACGCTCGGCAACGGTACGAAGACACCCGGCATGTGGGTGCGAGGCACGCTCTGCTTCCGCAAGGTCGAGGGCACCTGGCTCATCGCCCACGACCAGGTCTCGGTGCCGCTCGACATCGCGACCGGCCGGGGCGTGACCGACCTGGAGCCCTGACGAGCCGCACGCCGGCAGCGCGGAGACCCCCGGTCGAGTGGTTTCCGTGCTCGTCGGGCGGCCGATCGCAAGATCGAAGTGCACGCTGGTGTCTGCTGTGGACGGTCGACATCGGGGGTGTGGGTGGGTACTTCGCAGGAGCGGCGGGACCCGCGGCGGGCGGCGGTGCGGCGGACCGGGCCTCCGCCCCGGCGGCGGCGCAGGTTCCTCACGTTGGGGCGCGCGGTGTTGTTCGGTGCGATCGCGCTGCTGGTCGGTGGGGTGGTCAAGCTCCTCGTGCCGGCGATGACGCCGCTGCTCACGGCCGGGCTCGCCGTGGCGCTGGGCGCGGTTCCGCTGATCATCGACCTCCTCCGCGAGCTGCCCGAGCGGCGCGCGAAGGGGTCGACCCTAGGGCCGTTCGCGGCGGCGGCGTTCGTGTTGCTGGTGGTCGGCGGCGGCACGGCCTACGCGTTGTCGTGGACGATCGACCGGATCACCAGCGGCGAGACCGTGCGCGCCCAGCGGCTGGCCGCGCCCGTCGAAGGCTCGGTCGGCCCGCTCCAGGCGCGGATCGACAAGGTCGAGGTGACCGACGACTTCACCAAGGTCACCTTCACCGCCGTCAACCGCAGCGGCCTGGCCGCCAAGGTCAGCGTCGTCGACTCCTGCCGGCTGACCACGCCGCAAGCGGAGTTCCGCCTCGACGGCCTGTTCGACGTCCTGCGCGAGCCGTTCTTCCTCGACGTGCCCGGCGGCGGCACGCCCGTGACCAGGACGTTCGCCTTCCCCGGCACGCCCGACCCCGGCCGGACCGCCGTCACGCTGACGTGCGGCTCGGTGTCGTGGACCGGCTCGGACCCGAAGTGGTCGAACCGCGACTTCGTGGGACGCCCGCTGCGCGTCGCCGACGTCGAGCTCACCCCCGCGGGCTGATGTGGAACCTTCGACACCCGTGCGGTGTAGAGGGGGTATGACGGCAACCGCCACGGACGAGGCACGGCTGGTGGCCCGTGCCCGGGACGGCGACCAGACCGCGTTCGCCGACCTGGTGCGGGCGCACCACTCGGCCGCGCACCGCGTCGCCGTGCTGATGGGCGCGGGCGCGGAGGCCGACGACGTCGTGCAGGACGCGTTCGTCCGCGCCCACGCCGCCCTGTCCGGCTTCAAGGCGGACGCGGCGTTCCGGCCCTGGCTGCTGCGGATCGTCGCGAACCTGGTCCGCAACCTGCACCGCTCGCGCCGCCGGCGGCTGGACGTGCTGGTCCGGTTCGTCGCGCACGACCCGCGCGCCGACGAGCCCGAACAACCCGATGACCTGGTGCTGGCCGACGAGCGCCAACGCGCGCTGTGGTCGGCGCTGTGGCGATTACCCGACACGGACCGGCAGGTCCTGGGCTGCCGGTACGTGCTGGACCTGTCGGAGGAGGAGACGGCCCACGTGCTGGCGTGGCCCAAGGGCACCGTGAAGTCGCGGGCCGCTCGGGCGCTCAAGCGGTTGCGGGCACTGCTGGAGGACGAGGTGGACCGTGGCTGAGCGGCTGGAGGACGAACTGCGCGCCCTCGGGCGCGAGTGGGAGCGGGAACCCGACGACGCCACCGTGGCGGCCATCGCTCAAGCGGCCACGCGCAAGCGCAGGAGGTTCGGCGACGTCAGCGTGCCGGCCGTCGCGGCGGCGCTGCTGACGGTGGTGTCCGTGGCGGGCGTGGTGGTGCCGTGGGTCGTGGCCCGCGAGGCCGTCCCGGCCACGGCGACCACGCTGGCGACCCCGGTGACCGGCGACCGGTGGCGGTCGGCCTACTGCGGCGAACTGGGCACCGAGCCCCTGCTGGCCTCCTCGGCCGCGATCCGCGACATGACCGGCTGGCGTCCGCCGGGCGCGGACACGCCGTGGGGCAACCCCCTGGAACTGCGGATCACCGAGCCGGGCGGCGAGTACGGCATCACCATCGTGACCTACCGGGTGAACGGCCGCACGCTCACCCTGGAGCGCTACCCGGCCGGGACGACCTTCCTGCCGCCCGAGCGGGGAGAGACCGAACAGGTGGCGCTGGACGGTGTGACGGCGGTGCTGGTCCGAGCCCCGTCGCGCACCGGCTACACGGTGGACTTCCGCCGCCACGCCTCGCTGCACGGGCAGTGGGACTGCTCGGCCCCGCGCCTGATGTGGAGCAAGGGCGGCGACGCCTTCGCCCTCACCGGTCCGCTGCCGCTCGACGAGGTGGTGGCGCTCGCGAAGACTCTCTGAAAGAGGGGGTGGTGGTCCCGCGGCGGGCGGACTCCGTTGTCCACCCGCCGCGGGGCCGGCTCACGCGATCGGCCGGTCCGTCGGCTCGATCGGTCGGGGCAGCACCTGCCGCCCGGTGAGGAACGCGTCCACGCCCGCGGCGGCCGACCGGCCCTCCGCGATGGCCCAGACGATCAGCGACTGGCCGCGGCCCATGTCGCCGGCGACGAACACGCCGTCCGCGGACGTCTTGAAGGACTCGTCGCGCACCACGTTGCCGCGCGCGTCCAGCTCGACGCCCAACTGCTCCAGCAGCCCGGCCTTCTCCGGCCCCAGGAAGCCCATCGCCAACGTCACCAGCTGCGCCGGGATCTCCCGCTCGGTGCCCGGCACCGGCTGGAACTTGGAGTCCACCTCGACCAGCTTCAACGCCCGCACGGCCCCGTCGGCGTCGCCCAGGAACTCGACCGTGGACACCGAGTAGAGCCGCTCGCCGCCCTCCTCGTGCGCGGAGGTCACCCGGTAGAGCATCGGGTAGGTCGGCCACGGGTGCGCGTCGGTCCGCGTCTCGGCGGGCCGGGGCATGATCTCCAGCTGGGTCACCGACGCCGCGCCCTGCCGGTGGGCGGTGCCGACGCAGTCCGCGCCGGTGTCGCCGCCGCCGATCACCACGACGTGCTTGCCGGCCGCCGAGATCGGCGAGTCCGGCAGCTCGCCGCGGGCGACCCGGTTGGCCCACGGCAGGTACTCCATCGCCTGGTACACGCCCGAGAGCTCGCGGCCGGGCACCGGCAGGTCGCGCCACGCCGTCGCCCCACCGGCCAGCACCACGGCGTCGTAGGAGTTCCGCAGCTCGTCCACCGTGACGTCCACGCCGACGTTCACGTTGGTGCGGAACTCGGTGCCCTCGGCCCGCATCTGGTCCAGCCGGCGGTCCAGCCGCCACTTCTCCATCTTGAACTCGGGGATGCCGTAGCGCAGCAGCCCGCCGATGGCGTCCGCCCGCTCCAGGACCACCACGTCGTGGCCCACGCGGGTCAGCTGCTGCGCGGCGGCCAGGCCCGCGGGCCCCGAACCCACCACGGCGACCTTGAAGCCGGTGCGGGTCCGGGGCTCCTGGGGCGTGACCCACCCCTCGTCGAAAGCGCGGTCGACGATCGAGATCTCGACCCGCTTGATGGTGACGGGATCGCCGTTGATCCCGACCACGCAAGCGGCCTCGCAGGGGGCGGGGCACAACGTCCCGGTGAACTCCGGGAAGTTGTTGGTGGCGTGCAGCCGCTCGATGGCGTCACGCCAGTCCTGCTGCCACACCAGGCTGTTCCACTCGGGGATCAGGTTGCCCAGCGGGCAGCCCTGGTGGCAGAACGCGATGCCGCAGTCCATGCAGCGGCCGGCCTGCTTCTCCAGCTTGGGCCGCTCGAACTCCTCGTAGACCTCGCGCCAGTCGCGCAGCCGCAGGAACACCGGGCGGCTGCGCGGGGTCTCGCGTTCGGTGGTCAGAAAACCGCGCGGGTCAGCCATGTGCGGCCTCCATGATCGCCTCGTTCACGTCGCGGCCCTCCTGCTCGGCCCGCGCCCGCGCGGCCAGCACCCGCTTGTAGTCCTTGGGCATGACCTTGGTGAACCGGTCGACGGCGAGGTCCCAGTCCGCCAGCAGGGCGTGCGCCACCGCGGAGTCGGTTTCCGCGTAGTGCTTCTCCACCACCGTCCGCAGGAACTCGCGGTCGGCGTCGTCCAGCGGGTCCAGGTCCACCATCTCCTGGTTGACCCGCTGCTCCTTCGCGTCCAGCACGTAGGCGACGCCGCCGGACATGCCCGCCGCGAAGTTGCGCCCGGTCGGCCCGAGCACGACCACCCGGCCGCCGGTCATGTACTCGCAGCCGTGGTCGCCCACGCCCTCGACCACGGCCAGCGCGCCGGAGTTGCGCACGCAGAACCGCTCGCCGACCTTGCCGCGCAGGAAGATCTCGCCGCCGGTGGCGCCGTAGCCGATGACGTTGCCCGCGATGATGTGCTGCTCGGCGGCGAACTGCGCGTCCGCCACCGGCCGGACCGTGATCCGCCCGCCGGACAGGCCCTTGGCGACGTAGTCGTTGGCGTCGCCGACCAGCCGCAACGTGATGCCGCGCGGCAGGAACGCGCCGAACGACTGCCCGGCGGTGCCGGTGAAGGTCACGTCGATGGTGTCGTCGGGCAGGCCCTCGCCGCCCCACCGCTTGGTGACCTCGGAGCCCAGCATGGTGCCGACCGTGCGGTTGACGTTGCGCACCGGCAGTTCCAGCCGCACCCGGTCACCGGAGGCGATCGCGCCCTCGGCGAGCTGGATGAGCGTGTTGTCCAACGCCTTCTCCAGCCCGTGGTCCTGCGCGACGACCTGGTGGCGCGAGGTGCCTTCGGGCAGCTCGGGCACGTGGAAGATCGGCGACAGGTCGAGACCCGCGGCCTTCCAGTGGTCCACGGCCTTGCGGGTGTCCAGCAGCTCGGCGTGGCCCACGGCCTCCTCCAGCGACCGGAAACCCAGCTCCGCCAGCAGCTCCCGCACTTCCTGGGCGACGAACTCGAAGAAGTTGACCACGTGCTCGGCCTTGCCCGCGAACTTCGCGCGCAGCGCCGGGTTCTGCGTGGCCACGCCCACCGGGCACGTGTCGAGGTGGCAGACGCGCATCATGATGCAGCCGGACACGACCAGGGGAGCGGTGGCGAAACCGAACTCCTCTGCGCCCAGCAGGGCCGCGATCACCACGTCCCGGCCGGTCTTGAGCTGGCCGTCGGTCTGCACCACGATCCGGTCGCGCAACCGGTTGGCCAGCAGCGTCTGCTGCGTCTCGGCCAGCCCCAGCTCCCACGGACCACCGGCGTGCTTGATCGACGACAGCGGGGACGCGCCCGTGCCGCCGTCGTGGCCCGAGATGAGCACGACGTCCGCGTGCGCCTTGGACACGCCCGCCGCGACCGTGCCCACGCCGACCTCGGACACCAGCTTCACGTGGATGCGGGCGGCCGGGTTGGCGTTCTTCAGGTCGTGGATGAGCTGGGCGAGGTCCTCGATCGAGTAGATGTCGTGGTGCGGCGGCGGCGAGATCAGGCCGACACCGGGCGTGGAGTGCCGCGTGCGGGCGATCCACGGGTACACCTTCGCGCCGGGCAGCTGGCCGCCCTCGCCGGGCTTCGCGCCCTGCGCCATCTTGATCTGGATGTCCTCGGCGTTGACCAGGTACTCGCTGGTCACGCCGAACCGGCCGGAGGCCACCTGCTTGATCGCCGAGCGGCGGATCGGGTCGTAGAGCCGCTCCGGGTCCTCGCCGCCCTCGCCGGTGTTGGACTTCGCGCCCAACCGGTTCATGGCGATGGCCAGGGTCTCGTGCATCTCCTGCGAGATCGAGCCGTAGGAGATCGCGCCCGTGGCGAACCGCTTCACGATGGACGACACCGGCTCGACCTCGTCGATCGGCACCGGGGGCCGGACCGACTTGAACTCGAACAGGCCGCGCAGGGTCATCAGCCGCTTGGACTGGTCGTCCACGGCCTTCGTGTACTCCTTGAAGATGTCGTAGCGACCGGTCTTCGTGGAGTGCTGGAGCTTGAACACCGTCTGCGGGTTGAACAGGTGCGCCTCACCCTCGCGACGCCACTGGTACTCGCCGCCGACCTCCAGCTCCCGGTGGTGGGCCCGGACGCCGTCGGGCGGGAACGCGAGCCGGTGCCGCTTGGCGACCTCCTCGGCGATCACGTCGAACCCGATGCCGCCCAGGCGGGACGTGGTGCCGGTGAAGCAGGAGTCGATGACCTCCGCGCCCAGGCCGATGGCCTCGAAGATCTGCGCGCCGGTGTAGGAGGCGACGGTCGAGACGCCCATCTTGGACATCGTCTTGCGCACGCCCTTGCCCAGCGCCTTGATCAGGTTGCGGGTGGCGGTCTTCGGGTCCAGCCCGGCCATCTCCTCCACCGACGCCATCGCCAGGTAGGGGTTGACCGCCTTGGCGCCGTAGCCGATGAGCAGCGCGATGTGGTGCACCTCGCGGGCGTCGCCGGACTCCACGATGAGGTCCACCTGGGTCCGGGTCTTCTCCCGCACCAGGTGGTGGTGCACCGCGCCGGTCAGCAGCAGCGACGGGATCGGCGCGTGGTTCGCGTCCACGCCCCGGTCGCTCAGCACGACCAGCCGCGCGCCGTCGCGGATCGCGGCCGACACCTCGACCTTGATCTCCGCCAGCCTGCCTACGAGAGCGTCACCGCCGCCGTTGACGTCGTAGGTGCCGTGCACGGTGTAGGTGCGGAACTCGGGCAGGGTGCCGTCGTCGTCGACGTGCACCAGCTTGGCCAGCTCGTCGTTGTCCAGCACCGGGAAGGGCAGGGAGATCCGGCGACAGCTGCTCGCGTCGGCTTCCAGCAGGTTGGGTTCCGCGCCCAGGGTCGCGTGCAGCGAGGTGACCAGCTCCTCGCGGATCGCGTCCAGCGGCGGGTTCGTGACCTGCGCGAACAGCTGGGTGAAGTAGTCGAACAGCTGCCGGGGCCGATTGGACAGGGGCGCGAAGGGGGCGTCGTTGCCCATCGAGCCGATCGGCTCCGCGCCGGTCTTGGCCATCGGCCGCAGCAGCAGCGTGAGCTCTTCGTCGGTGTAGCCGAAGACCTGCTGACGACGCACGAGGGACGCGTGCGTCGGCACTTCGCGCTCGCGCGCGGGCAGGTCGGCCAGGTGCAGGATGCCGTCGGACACCCACTCCTGGTACGGGTGCTCGGCGGCCAGCTCGCCCTTGATCTCCTCGTCGTCGATGATCCGGCCCTGGGCCGTGTCGACGAGGAACATGCGACCCGGTTCCAGGCGGCCCTTGCGGACGATCGAGGTCGGGTCGAGGTCCAGCACGCCGGCCTCGGAACCCAGTACGACCAGGCCGTCCTCGGTGACCCAGTAGCGGGCGGGACGCAGGCCGTTGCGGTCCAGGACCGCGCCGATCAGGGTGCCGTCGGTGAACGCGACCAGCGCCGGGCCGTCCCACGGCTCCATGAGCGTGGAGTGGAACTCGTAGAACGCGCGCCGCTGCGGGTCCATCTCGGCGTGGTTCTCCCACGCCTCGGGGATCATCATGAGCACGGCGTGTGGGAGCGACCGGCCGCCCAGGTGCAGCAGTTCCAGCACCTCGTCGAAGGTCGCCGAGTCGCTGGCGTCGCGGGTGATGACCGGGAAGATCCGCTCCAGGTCGCCCGGGATGAGGTCGGTGGCGAGCATGGACTCGCGCGCGTCCATCCAGTTGCGGTTGCCGCGCAGCGTGTTGATCTCGCCGTTGTGCGCCACGTACCGGTACGGGTGGGCCAGCGGCCACGACGGGAACGTGTTGGTGGAGAACCGGGAGTGCACCAGGCCGATCGAGCTGGTGACCCGCTCGTCGGTCAGGTCGGGGAAGAACCTCTCGACCTGCGGCTCGGTCAGCATGCCCTTGTAGACGATGGTGCGGCCCGACAGGCTCGGGAAGTAGACGCCGGTGGCGTGCTCGGCGCGCTTGCGCACGACGAACGCCAGGCGCTCCAGCTCCATGCCCTCCTCGCCGCCCAGGAAGAGCTGGCGGAACCGGGGCATGGTGGTCTTGGCCGTGGGACCGACGTGGTCGGTGTCCACGGGCAGGTCCCGCCAGCCCAGGACGATCGCGCCCTCTTCCTCGGCGATGCGCTCGATCTGCCGGCGGACCTCGTCGTCCTCGTGCGGCAGGAAGGCGGTGCCGACCGCGTAGGCGCCCGGTTCGGGCAGGTCGAAGTCGACGACCTCGCGGTAGAACGCGTCGGGCACCTGGATCAGGATGCCCGCGCCGTCGCCGGTCTCCGGCTCCGCGCCCCGCGCGCCCCGGTGCTCCAGGTTGCGCAACGCGACCAGCGCCTGGGCGACGATCGCGTGGTTTCTCCGACCGGCGAGGTCGGCGACGAACGCGACACCGCAGGCGTCGTGCTCGAACTGCGGGTCGTAAAGACCTTGCTTCGGCTGGTGGTGGTGGGTCACAACGGGCCCTCCCGTGGCATCGCCTGTCGAGGCTGTTTTCGGGCAAACAGACATGGCCGGGCTGCTCTTCGCGCGCTTCGTCGACGCGCGGCGGCTCGGCCTCGCAGGACTGCTGGCTTGGGGGTCCACGCCGGGGGAGATGGGGGCGTGGGGCCGCACTCCGTTGTGCGGGAAACTGCACTTCCTTGTGCGCGTGCCGGTGGGCCGGATGGGGCCGTGCGTCACGCGGGGCGGTGCACCGGGGTTGCCGGGGTCTTGTGACGATAGTGTGAATTCGCGGTTATGGCTCTAGTCCGACAGGGCGTCGTGGTGAATCCCACGCCCAGTTGACATCATTCCTACCAACAGGTTACGCCCAGTCGGACTAGCTTCTCGACCTCTTCAGTGGTGGCTAAAACTGCTCGGGGATGCGCTGGGCCACTCTCCCGCACCCGGCGGCGGCCAACACCGACAAGCCGGCCAAGCCGCCCTGCCACACCTGCGCCTCGCTCAGCGCGACGATCCCGTTCACGCCCGCCACCAGGATGAAGAGCAGGGCGAGCAACATCCAGAGCCGCCGTTCGGCACGCGCGCTGCGCGGGACGAGGAGAGCTGTCGGGGGATGGGTCACTGCTGGCACCTCCGCTCCTGGCCTTGACGCACCCAACGGCGTCAAGCCAGCGGCGGTTACCCGCTTGGTGCGGTCTTCACACCTCCGAGGGACAACTTTTTTCGAGATCTACTACGGGTGTGCGCAGTGCGTCACCGCCAGCCCCTTCGGCACCCCACCCGCTGACGGAAGCTCCCGCCTCCGCGCCCGGCCTGCCGCCTCCCGACGAAACCCGGTGGACGCGGTCCCGGGCGACGGGCCTCGGCGGCATCGGGCGGGCGCGGCGGGGTGGGCAGACGCGGCGAAGCGGCGCGGGCCGAGCTGGGCGGGCGCGGCGGGGCATGGGCGCGGCGGCGCGGACCGGGCGGCGCGGACCGGGCGGCGTGGGCCGGGCGGCGTGGGCTGGCTGGCGTGGGCTGGGCGGTGCGGGCTTGGCGTGGGCGCGGAGGGGCGTGGGCGGGTGCGGCGGGGTGCGGGGCCCGGAATTGTCGGTGGGTCGTGGGATGATCGAGTCGGGGGCCGGAGGCCGCGCCGCGCTCGCCGCCAGGCTCGCCCGCTCAGCCGACCGTGACGCCGAACAGCAGGCCCACGTAGTACGTCACCAGCATGGTCAGCGACCCCACCACCACATTGCGCCGCACCGCCCGCCACACCGGGCTCGCCCCCAGCCGCGCGCTGATCACCCCGGTCAGCACCAACCCCGCCAGCACCGCCACCGCGCACGTCCACACCCGCCACGACAACGGCGGCACGACGATCGCCACCAGCGGCACCAGGGCGCCCACCGCGAACGACACCAGCGACGCCCACGCGGCCTGCCACGGGCTGGTCAGGTTGTCCGGGTCGATCTGCAGCTCGGCCTCGGCGTGCGCCCGCAGCGCGTCCTGCTCGGTCAGCTCCCGCGCGACCTGCGCGGCCAGCTGTGGGGACAGGCCCTTGTCCTGGTAGATGTCGGCGAGTTCGCGTTCCTCCTCCTCCGGCATCTCGCGCAGCTCCTTCGCCTCCAGCCGCAGCGCCGCGCGCTCGGTGTCGCGCTGGGTGCTGACCGAGACGTACTCGCCGCCCGCCATCGACAGCGCGCCGGCGACCAGGCCCGCCACGCCCGCGGCCAGGACGGTGGTGCGGTCGGCGGTGGTGCCGGCGACGCCCACCACGAGTCCCGCCGTGGACACGATGCCGTCGTTGGCGCCCAACACCCCCGCGCGCAACCAGTTGAGGCGTTCGGACAGGGCGTCGTGGTGGGCTTCGCCGGCGTGGGTCATGGCGTGATCGAACCACCTCACGGGCGGTTATGCTGCGGCGGAGTCCTTGGGGGGATCGATGCGCAGGCGCGCGGTGTTGGGTGTCGGGGTCCTGGCCGCCGTGGGGGCGGTGGTGCGGCCGTTGCCGGCTCCGAAGAGGGTCGCGGGGTGCGCGGAGTGGGGTGCGCGGGTTCCCGTGGAGGAGCAGGCCGTGGTGCTGCGCC
Organism: Saccharothrix variisporea; assembly: GCF_003634995.1. Classification (GTDB taxonomy): domain Bacteria; phylum Actinomycetota; class Actinomycetes; order Mycobacteriales; family Pseudonocardiaceae; genus Actinosynnema; species Actinosynnema variisporeum. Next base: position 8,021,733 of record NZ_RBXR01000001.1, read on the forward strand.
GGCCGGAGCGCATCCTCGTGCACCACACGGCGACGGAGAACGTCCTGGACACGTCCGAGCGGCACGCGTTCGAGCTGGCGCGGTTCTTCCAGCGGCTGCACACCGACGACCGGGGCTGGGGCGACACCGGCCAGCACTTCACGATCTCGCGCGGCGGCGTCCTGCTCGAAGGCCGGTACGGCAGCCTGGCCGCCCTGCGGCAGGGTGACCGGCTCGTGGAGGGCGCGCACTGCCCGGGCCAGAACCGGACCTCGATCGGCATCGAGAACGAAGGCACCTACGTGTCCGAGGTCCCGCCGGCCCGGCAGTGGGACGCCCTGGTGTGGCTGTGCGCGCGGGTGTGCCGCCAGTACGACATCCCCCCGACTGAGATCCACGGCCACCGCGACTTCTACGCCGACACGGTGTGTCCGGGCGACGCCTTCTACGCCCTGCTGCCACGCCTGCGAGCGGACGTCGCCCTAGCCGTCTAGAACGACCGACCGGCTAGAACGGCCAGTCGGCGTTCCTCCCCGCCTCCAGCAACCGGATCGCGCCGAACGCCTGGTCGGTCAGGCCGCCGAAGGTGTGCCGGTCACGGGCACCCGACGGCGTGTGGCCCCGCCGGTCACCGGCGAGGTTCCACGTGTAGAGCGGCGTGCCGGGTGGCACGGCCCGGTCCACGTCGTCCGCGGCCTGCTCGTCGGTGAGGACCACCACGCGGTCGTGGCCGCGCAGGTGCCGCTGGATCGCACGAGCCGTGTACGTCCCGCCGCCGATGAAGTAGCCGCCCTCCTTCCACCGCGTCACGGCGCTCAGCAGCGGTTCGTCCCGGCGCAGCGGGAACGGCATGGTCTCGGGCCGCCCGCCGTGGGGGCTGGAGAACGAGACGACGTCGGCGTCCGCGCACCGGATGCCCAGGGCCAGGCCGAACACGGCCGCCGCGTCCCACCGGTGCAGCGTGCCGTCCCGGGAGAAGGGCGCGTTCATCGAACCCGAGGTGTCCACCAGGACCAGCGTGCGGCCGGGCAGTTCGGGGACGGTGCGCAGCGAGTGGTCGAGCGCCTGCGCCAACGTCCCAGCCCACCGCGACGACCCGACCGCCCGGTGCGCCGACAGGAACCGCAACGGCAGCTGCCGTGACCGGGCGACCTGGTCGGGGTCGGCCAGGCGCGCGGCGACCCGGGCCGCGACCTCGTCGGACACCCCGGCGCGGTCGAAGTTGCGCAGGTTGCGCAGCAACGCCATGTACCCCATGGACGGGATCAGCGCTTCCCACACGGCGGCGGTCAGCGGGCCTTGCAGCCACCCCGCCACCGATTCCCACGTCATGCCGGCCTCGCGCAGCACGGCCACCGCGTCGCCCCGGTCGAACAGCGCACGCCGGCGTTCCACCGGCCAGGACAGCAGTTCCGCCCGCCGAGCCAGGACGGTCAGCGACGCCGGGACCGCGGTGTCGTGGCCGTAGCGGCGGTCCAGCGCGTGGGTGAACAGGTCCGCCCGGCCCCCGGTCGGGTGGACGAGGTTGAGCACGTCACCGAAGCGCAGCGCCCGCGCGGGGCTGTCGTACTTGATCAGGGCGCGCTCGTCGTACAGCCGCAGCACGGCGTCCGCGACACCCCGCTTGACCGGCTTGGGCACGGCCCGACCGTGGGTGGCCAGCCAGTGCGCCAGCAGTTCCCCCGGCTCGTCCGCGCGCCGCAGCACGCTGTCCACCACCGAGCGGTTCGACGGTCCGCGGTCGTCGCCGGCGCCGAGCCGGGCCCGCACGTACTCCGCCGCCCCGACCAGCGCGGCGGTGCGCAGGTTCGCGCCGGTGCGCAGCCACGCGAGCAGCCGGGCGGTCCAGTCGGGGTCCTCCAGCGCGGCCGCACGCACGAGCGCCGCGTACCGGTCGTCGCGCTCGCCCGCCGCCTCGTAGGCGGTGGGCTCCCCGACCATGGTGGTCACCGCGAGCAGGAACAGCTCGGACCGGGTGTCGCGCGCGTACCCCGGACCGCCTTCGTGGGTCGTGCCGGACGGGGTCCGCCCGGACTCGACGAAGCTCCGCACCAGAGCGCGCAGCGTGCCGCGGTTGAACTTCGCCATGAGACCCACCTCCGTCGCGGAAGAGACCGCGCACGCGCCCTCGCGGAGAGGACGCGTGCGCGGGTGCATTCCCGAGATCAGGAGGCGACGAAGGTGACAGCTGCTCTGCCAGTTGAGCTACGACACCCGAAGTGCCGACGGGACTCGAACCCGCAACACGCCCATTACCAGTGGAAGTAACCCTCGTCTACGCACCGGGAGTGCTGCGCGAGCGTGCCCGGTGCCCGAGGGGGGATCAACCGGTTTTCGGTGCTACCAGCCGAAGTTCTGGGTCCAGTAGATGCCGTACGAACCGCCGCGGGCCATGCCGACGCCCAGGGTCTTCAGCTTGCAGTTGAGGATGTTCGCCCGGTGGCCCGGCGATTCCATCCACCCCTTCACCACGGCCTCCGGCGTGCGCTGCCCGGCGGCGATGTTCTCCGCGCCCGGGGACGGGTAGCCGGCGGCCTTGATGCGGTCGGCGAAGGTGCGGCCGTCCTGGGAGATGTGGCTGAAGTAGTTGTGGGCCGCCATGTCCTCGCTGTGGCCGCGGGCGGACTTGTCGAGGCGTTCGTCGATGCCCAGGGCCGGGCAGCCGTGGGCCGCGCGTTCGGCGTTGGTCAGGTTGAACACCTTCGCCTCGGCCAGTTCCACCTCGGTCTTGGCGGGCGCGACGGGCGCGGGTTCCGCCGGGGGTTCGGCGGAGGTGGTCGGTGGTGCGGGCGGGGTGGTGGTTTCGGAAGTGGTGGTGGTGGTCGTCGTGGTGGTGGAGGACGACGTCGACGGCGACGGGGACGTGACCGGGGTGCCGGTCTGGGACGTCGTGCGGACCGTCGTGGTGGCTGTGGCGGTCACCAGGCCGATTTCCTGAGGGTCGTCGCACCCGGCCAGCGCCAAGCCGGCCAATGCGACGACGACGGGCAGTGCACGCTTCGTGCGGGACACGCGGAACACGCGGAAAACCTCAATCTGCGTTCGACGGCTTTTCGGGTGCGGCGACCGCCGAGCGCCTTTGTGCAGGGTAGGCGCTGCGGTCGCCGCACCGGACGCGGAATGGGGCAACCGGGCAAGGGGGAGAGCGCTGCGGTCGACCTCGATTCCGGAAATGACTTTGCCGGTCATTTCCGGGAATGTCAACACGCGATTATTTAAGGAACATTTAAAGGTGCCATCAGGTGCCGCAAAGAAAGCGCGCGCTAGCTTTGGTGCTCCGGCAGCCGGGTCAGCCGCAACTGGACCCGGGTGCCCCCGAGCGGCCCGCGGTCCACGACCAGCGAGCCTCCGGTGGACTCGGCCGCGCGGCGGGCGATGTCGAGTCCGAGACCGGTGGAGCCGGCGCTGCTGCTTCCACGGCGCAGCGCCGTCTCCAGGTCCTCGATCCCCGGCCCCGCGTCCTCGATGACGATGACCACCTGCTCGGGCCGGTGGAACAGCGCCACCACGAACCCGGTGCCCTCCGGCGTGTGCCGGAAGATGTTGCCCAGCACCACGTCCATCGCCGCGGCGAGGTCGCTGCGGGTCAGCGGCACGTACGCGCGCCGCTCGGTGCCGCGCAGGTTCCACAGCCGCTGCTGGTCGTCGGCCAGCGCCGACCAGAACACCAGCCGGTCGTGCACGACCTGCGCCGCGTCGCACCGCCCGCCGTCCGGGTCGTCCAACTCCTTGCGCGCGGCCCGGATCAGCTCGTTGACCTCGCGTTCCAGCGCGTGCACGGCCTGGCGCACCCGGTTCGCGCCGGGGTCGGTGCCCAGCGTCTCGGAGTCCAGCCGCAACGCGGTCAACGGCGTGCGCAGCCGGTGCGAGAGGTCGGCCAGGATCTCCCGCTCGTTGGCCATGAGCTGCCCGATCCGGTCGGCCATCCGGTTGAACGCACCACCCGCGTCCACCAGCTCCGGCGGACCCGTGGGCGTCACGCGCGCGGTCAGGTCGCCCTGCTCCATCCGCCGCGCCCCCTCGGCCAAGGCCCGCGACGCCCGCACCACGCGCGCCCCCAACCGGTCCGCGACCAGCACCGACGCCAGCACCAGCGACACCGCCACCCCGGACAGCGCGAGCCACGCCGACGTGACACCCCGGGACAGCTCGGCGGAGGGCACGAACGCCTCCACCACCGCCACCCGGTCCTCGCCCAGCACGACCGGCTGGAGGTGCACCCACCCCTCGGGCACGGGCCCGCTGGAGGACAACCCCTTCTCCCGCGCCGCCCGCAACTGCTCGTCGGTCGCCTTCACCGCGCCCACCACCTGGCCGTCCGGCAGGTGCACGGCCACGCGCCCGGAGATCGACGCCAGCGCCTGCTGCACCGCCGCCGGGTCCACGGTGATCACCAGCACCGGCGTCAACGCGCCCGCCTGCCGCTCGGCGTCGGCCACCGCCCGGTCCTCGGCGAGCTGCCGCACCACCAGGGCCAGCGGGATCAGGAACGCCAGCGCCACCATCGAGGTGACCGCGAGCGAGACCAGCGCGAGGGACTTGCGCACGTCACTCCGCCGCCGTCAGCTTGAACCCGACCCCGCGCACGGTGTGCAGGTAGCGCGGCTGCGCGGCCCGTTCCCCGAGCTTGCGGCGCAGCCACGACAGGTGCACGTCCAGGGTCTGGTCGTCGTGCCGGCCGGGCAGGTTCCACAGGTTGGCCAGCAGCTCCCCGCGCGGCACCACCTTGCCCTCGCGCGCCGCCAGGTAGGCCAGCAGGTCGAACTCCTTGCGGGTCAGGTTCAGCTCGCGCGCGCCCAGCCGCGCCTCCCGGCGGTCCAGGTCGATGGTCAGCTGCCCGATCCGGATCGGTTCCGGCTTGTCGTCCTTGCGCGCCCGGCGCAGCACCGCCGACAGCCGCGCGGCGAGGTGCTCGCTGGAGAACGGCTTGACCAGGTAGTCGTCCGCGCCCGCGTTGAGCAGCCGCACGATCTCGGCCTCGTCGTCCCGGGCGGTGGCCACGATCACCGGCACGTCGCACACGCCCCGCATCATCCGCAACGCGTCCGCGCCGTCCATGTCCGGCAACCCCAGGTCCAGCACGACCAGGTCGAACGGGCCACCCGCGATCTCGCGCAACGCCTCCAGCGCCGTGCCCACCGGCAGCACCGCGTGGCCGAGCCCGGTCAACGCGCGCGACACCGCCGACCGCACCACCGGGTCGTCCTCGACGAGCAGCACCGAGACCATGCCGCGCACCGTAACGCCCCCGTTCCCGGGTGTCGCCGGGCGGCCCGCTCGGGCTGACGCCGGAACAGGGGACGATCGCCGGCAGGATGACCTCCGTGCCCAGGGGTCTCCAGTACTTCGCAGCGTGGTCGGCGTCCACCGCCGTCGCCGTGGTGCTGTCGTGGCTGGGCATCCGCTTCGTCCTGGACGCCGGCGTCCCCGAACGCCCGAGACTCGTCGCCGGTCCCACCCAACAGTCCAGCGCCGTCCCCACGACCACCACCACAACCGCCCCGACCACCACCACGACAACCACCACCGTCGTCGTCCCCACCACCACGACGACCACGACGACGACCCCACCACCCCTGCCGCCGGAAAACGGCACGTGGAGCCAACAGAACGGCGAACCCGTCTACCTCCGCAGCTTCCGCCTGCAAGGCGGGGTGGCGGCGATCCGCTTCTCGGCCACCGAGATCGAACCCATCTCCGCCACGCCGCGCCAGGGCTTCGCGGCCAGCGTCGAACAGCCCGCCCACGCGGTCGTGGTGGAGTTCGTCGGCCCCGACCACCGCTCCCGCATCGAGGCGACCTGGGTCGACGGCCCGCAGTGGCGCATCGTGGAGTCCGGCTAGAGCTCGGGCTGGTGGCCGTCCGTCGGCAGTTCGTCGAGGATGAGGACGGTGTGGCTGGAGGTCACGTCCGGCATCGTCTGCAACCGCGAGAGCACCAGGTCCCGCAGGCTGTGCGCGTCCGGGGCCCGGACCAGCAGGACCAGGTCGTAGTCGCCGGACACCAGTGCCCCGTGCCAGACCTCGGGGATCTCCAGCACCCGCTGCCGCACCGCCTTCCACGAGTGCTGGCTGATCTTCAGGTACACGTACGCCGAGATCCCGAACCCGTACCGCTCCGGGTCCACCACCGCCGTGTACCCGGTGATCACCCCGTCCCGGTGCAGCCGTTCCACCCGTGAGTACGCGCTCGCCCGCGAGATGTGCAGCTTCTCCGCCAACGCCCGCATGGACAGCCGGCCGTCCGCGCGCAGGGCCTCCACGATGCGGCGGTCGGTCGCGTCGAGCGGTGCCGAATGTCCAGGGCTGGGCGTCATGTGGCGCACTGTAACCCCTCTGCGCGGCCATTCGTCCGGAATTCACACCGCAATCTGGAACATTGGCCGCTGTGACGCGGACCATGCCCCCACTCGTCACATGAGGGTCGGAGGAGCCCATGGTCCCCACAAGGGAACTGCTGCCCACAGCGGAACCGCTGTCGCTGCTGCGCAAGGACGGCTCGCCGGTCGAGGACTCGCCGCTGGCGATGCCCGACGACGACGTCCTGCTCGAACTGCACCGGCGCATGGTCGTCGGTCGCCGCTTCGACACCCAGGCCACCGCGCTGACCAAGCAGGGCCGGCTGGCGGTCTACCCGTCGTCGCGCGGGCAGGAGGCGTGCGAGGTCGGGGCCGTGCTGGCGCTGCGCGAGCAGGACTGGCTGTTCCCCACCTACCGCGACTGCGTGGCGCTGGTGACCAGGGGAGTGGACTCCGCCGAGACCCTCACCCTGCTCCAGGGCGGCTGGCACCTGGGCTACGACCCGTACGTGCACCGCGTCGGCCCGCAGTGCACCCCGCTGGCCACCAACACCCTGCACGCGGTCGGCTTCGCGCACGCCGCCCGGCTCAAGGGCGAGGACACCGCCGCGCTCGTGCTCGTCGGCGACGGCGCGACCAGCGAGGGCGACACGCACGAGGCGCTGAACTTCGCCGGCGTGTGGAAGGCCCCTGTGGTGTTCCTGGTGCAGAACAACGGTTACGCGATCAGCGTGCCCATGTCCAAGCAGAACGCCGCGCCTTCGTTGGCGCACAAGGGCATCGGCTACGGCGTGCCGTCCGTGCTGGTCGACGGCAACGACGTCGCCGCCGTCTACGCCGTGGTGAAGGAAGCCGTCGAGGCGGGCGGCCCGACGCTGATCGAGGCCCTGACCTACCGCATCGAGGCCCACACCAACGCCGACGACGCCACCCGCTACCGCACCTCCGACGAGGTCGCCGCGTGGCTGGACCGCGACCCCGTGGACCGCATCGAGGCCTACCTGACCGCGCGCGGCCTGCTCACGCCCGAGCGCCGCGCCGCCGTGGCCGCCGAGGCGGAGGAGTTCGCCGCCGGCGTCCGCGCCGCCCTCAACACCGACCACGAGCACGACCCGATGTCGTTGTTCGAGCACGTCTACGCGACCCCGACCCGACACCTGCGCGAGCAGGCCGCGCTGCTGGCGGAGGAACTGGCATGACCGCCCAGTCGACGTCCCAGTCGACTTCCCTGTCCATGGCCGCCGCGCTCAACCGCGCGATGGCCGACGCCCTGGCCGAGGACCCGACCGTGCTGGTGTTCGGCGAGGACGTCGGCGCGCTGGGCGGTGTGTTCCGCGTGACCGACGGCCTGGAGGCCCGCTTCGGTTCACACCGGGTGTTCGACACCCCGCTGGCCGAGTCCGGCATCGTCGGCACCGCGATCGGCATGGCGATGAACGGCCTGCGCCCGGTCGTGGAGATGCAGTTCGACGCCTTCGCCTACCCGGCGTTCGAGCAGATCACCAGCCACCTGGCCAAGCTCCGCAACCGCACCCGCGGCCGCATCGGCCTCCCCGTCGTCATCCGGGTCCCCTACGGTGGCGGCATCGGCGGCGTGGAGCACCACTGCGACTCGTCCGAGGCGTACTACACGCACACGCCGGGCCTGACCGTCGTCACCCCCGGCACCCCCGACGACGCCTACCGCCTGCTGCGCGACGCCATCGCCTCACCCGACCCGGTGATCTTCCTCGAACCCAAGCGCCGCTACTGGTCCAAGGGCGAGGTGACGTTCGAGGGGTCGACGCCGATGGACCGCGCCGTCATCCGCCGCCCCGGCCGCGACGTCACGGTGATCGCGTACGGCCCGATGGTCGCCACGGCTCTGGAGACCGCCGAGGCGGCGACGGAGGAGGGCTGGGACGTCGAGGTCGTGGACCTGCGCTCGCTCGCACCCTTCGACGACGAGACCGTGTGCGCGTCGGTCCGCCGCACCGGCCGCGCGGTGGTCGTCCACGAGGCCTCGGGCTTCGGCGGCTACGGCGCGGAGGTGGCGGCCCGCGTGACGGAGCGCTGCTTCCACCACCTGCACGCGCCCGTCCTGCGCGTGACGGGCTGGGACATCCCGTACCCGCCGCCGAAGCTGGAGGAGCACCACCTGCCGAACGTGGACCGGATCCTGGACACCATCGCCCGGTTGCAGTGGGACGACGAGGTCGTGGGGGTGCGCGGTGCCTGACTTCCGCTTGCCCGACCTCGGTGAGGGCCTGACCGAGGGCGAGATCGTGAACTGGCTGGTGGACGTGGGCGACCAGGTCACCATCGACCAGCCGGTCGTCGAGGTCGAGACCGCGAAGGCCGTGGTGGAGGTGCCCTGCCCCTACGCGGGTGTGATCACGGCCCGCCACGGCCGGGAGGGCGAAAAGCTGGCGGTCGGGGCGGTCCTGCTCACGGTCGGCGAGGTGTCGTCGGAGTACAGCGGCAACGTCCTCATCGGCTACGGCACCTCGGAACCCACCCGCCGCTCCCGCCGCACCCGCCGCGGGGCCGCCATCTCCTCGCAGAGCCCCACGCCCGAAACTGTCGTACCCCCGCGGGACAATGGTGACCGGGGGCCGGAGGCCGGCCTGGTTGACCGGGGGCCGGAGCCCGGCCCGGGTGATCGAGGGCCGGAGGCCGACCTGGGCGACCGAGGGCCGGAGGCCGGCCTGGCGCCGGCGGTGATCTCGCCGATCGTCCGGCAGTTGGCGCGCGAGAACGGCCTGTCCCTCACCGCGATCCGAGGCACCGGCCCCGGCGGCGTCATCCGCCGAGCCGACGTCGAACGCGAACTGGCCACCGCCAAGACCGCCTCCGCACCGACCCAGCCCGCCGCCACGACCGCAGGCACCGCCGCGGCCCCCGGCACCACCACGGTCGCCCGGCGGATCCCGTTGCGCGGCCTGCGTGGCGCAGTGGCGGAAAAACTGGCCACCTCCCGCCGCGAGATCCCCGAAGCCACCGTCTGGGTGGACGTCGACGCCACCGGCCTCCTGGCCGCCCGCGCCGCGCTGCCCGACGTGTCCCTCCTCGCCCTCCTGGCCCGCTTCACCGTCCTCGGCCTGCGCAAGTTCCCCGAGCTCAACTCCCGCGTCGACCAGGACGAGATCGCCGTCCTCGACCAGGTGCACCTCGGGTTCGCCGCCCAGACCGACCGCGGCCTGGTCGTCCCGGTCGTCAAGGACGCCCACACCCTCACCACCACCGCCCTGGCCCGCGCCATCACCGACCTCGCCACCCAGGCCCGCGAAGGCCGCATCCCCCCGGCCGCCCTCACCGGCGGCACCTTCACGGTCAACAACTACGGCGTGTTCGGCGTGGACGGTTCGGCCGCCATCATCAACCACCCGGAAGCCGCGATCCTCGGCATCGGCCGCATCATCGACCGACCGTGGGCCGTGGACGGTCAGCTCCAGGTCCGCAAGGTCGCCCAGTTGACCCTCGCCTTCGACCACCGGGTGTGCGACGGCGGCACGGCGGGCGGCTTCCTGCGGTTCGTCGCGGACTGCGTCGAGAACCCGATCACCGCACTGGGTGAGCTGTGAGCGAAACCCGGCCGCGCCGGCGGCCGGGTTCGCCATAGATTGATCGACATGAGCAAGCCCGACTACCCGATCCGCACCGAGCGCCTCCTGCTCCGCCCGTTCACCCCCGACGACCACGCCGACCTGCACGCCTACCAGTCCCTGCCGGAAGTCGTGCGCTACCTCTACGGCGGCCCCCGCACCCCCGAGGAGACGACCGACAACCTCAAGCTCAAGATGTCGGTCACCTGGCCGGAGAAGGAGGGCGACAACCTGTCCCTCGCGGTCGTGCACGGGGGTCGGGTCATCGGCGAGGCGGTCCTGAAGTACCTCAGCGAGGCCTACCGCCAGGGCGAGATCGGCTACATCTTCCACCCCGACCACCACGGCCGCGGCTTCGCCACCGAGGCGTCCAGGGCCATGCTCGACCTCGGGTTCGACCACCTGGGCCTGCACCGCATCGTCGCCTCCTGCGACGCGCACAACGACAAGTCGTGGCACGTCATGGAACGCCTGGGCATGCGCCGCGAAGCCCACTTCCGCCACCACGAGATCTTCAAGGGCGAGTGGGGCGAGGAGTTCATCTACGCGATCCTGGAAGACGAGTGGCGGGCGGCGCGCTCCTGACCCTGTCGTGCGCCGCGGTCCTGACCTGGTCGTGCGGCCACACCGCGTCCGCGTCCAGCCCCAGCTCCCGCATGGCGTGCCCGATCCGCTTGCCGAGGTCCGGCCGCAGCGCCGCGACGGTCTCCACGTCGACCTCGCCGAGCACCCGCGCCACGCCCCACTCCGGGGCGAACTCGAACCCGCTCTCGTGCAGCCGCAGCCACGCGTCCACCACGGCCACCGCCGCCAGGTCCGCCACGGCCGCCGAGTCCCAGTGCTCGGCCACGAGCGCCACCAGCTCCCGGTCCGGCCCGCCGCGCCCGATGCCCTCGCACACCCGCGCCCAGAACGCCGCCTCCAGCCCGATCGGCCCGGACGCCAGCACCCGCAACGTCTCCGGCCCCAACGGCGGCGGCGTGCGGAACTGGTGCCGCACCACCAGCGGTTCGACCGCGGCCCACCGCAGGTGCCGCACCTCCCGCACGGCCGCCGTGGGGCTGGGCAGCGCCAGGTCCACGATCGCCCGCAGCCGGTGCACCGACATCGTTTCGGCCAGGTGCTGCACCGGGAACCGGAACGCGTTGCCGACCGGGTCGGCCGTGAAGTGCAGCTCCCACGTCTCGTCCCGCAAGGCCGCGCTCTGGTCCGCGACCACCGCCGGCACCGGGTCGACGGCCGGCAACGACCACCGGAACAGCTCCACCGACGGCCCCTCGACCCACCGCACGGGAACCGCCCCCACCAACGTCCGCCACTCGCCGTCGGGCAGCTGCGACTTCCAGAACGCCGTCAGCCGGGGCCAGTCCCGCACCCCCAGCTCCCGCACGTCGAACGGCCCGCGCGCGATCCCGTACAGCAGAACCAGGTTCAGCCCGTACACGGCTTCCCGCTCCGGCACCGTGCGCTCGACCGGCGCGTAGTCACCCCGTGCCCGCACGTGCGGCCTGGACGCGTCCTCGAACAGCCGCCGCACCACCCCGGACAGCGCTTCCCGGTCTTCGTCCCCGTCCGCCATGCCCGCCAGGAAGCCCAGCACCGGCCCCCGGGACGTCAACGGCGTGAACGACAACAACGCGTACAGGTCGCTGTCGTCCACCGGCACCGCCGCCGCCCGCCGCGGCCGTGCTTCTTCGGCGCGCCGTACGTCCCCCAAGACCCGCCAGGTGAACCGCGCGACCAGGTACTCCCCGAAGGTCGCGTGCAGGAACTCGTACGTGCGCAGGGTCTTCTGGTCCCGCACCGCCTCCGCGCGCTGCACGAAGAAGAACCGCCCCAGGGTCGCCTCACCGGGACTCAGCGGCGTCCGCGCGCCCGTCGCCCGCCCCGGGGGTTCGACGTCGAGCAACGCGGCCAAGTCGGCGCTCAAGTCCACTTCGGACACCCATTGCGTGCCGCGGTTGAACATCGCGAACGCCACCACGGACAACCGTTCCAGCTCGGCTTCCACGTCGTCGTCGCGATCGGCCTCGGACCGGTCCGCGTCGGCCTTGTCGACCTCGCGCCGGGCGAACCCGGTCAGGATGCGCTCGTACAGCTCGGCTTCACTCAGCGCGCTGCGCTCCTGCCGCAACCCGTCATCGACCGCGTCATAGAGCGCGAGCATGAGCAGTAACAGTGGCTGAGCAGCCAGTTCCACGTACCGCAGCACGACTTCAGGCTCCAGCGGCCCGCGCGCCCCGAAGTACCCGACGTTGGTCCGGTTCCACACCTCCAGCCACCGCGTCACCTGCTCGTCGGTGAACGGCAGCAGCCGCACTACCGGCGCTTCGTGCGGCACCGCAATCCCGCCCATGACACTGATCCGACTGGTCACGACCACTGCCACCGGATATCCGGCATCCGCCCGGTCCTGTTGGAACTGCGCGACCCGGAGCAGGTAACGCGACTGGCTGACCCCGGTGGCCTGCAACAGTTCGTCCAGCCCGTCCAACAACACCACCGGCAACGCATCCCCGGCCGCTCGCCCCAGTTCGGCCCAGCTCAAGTTCTCCTGCACGGCGGCCCGCAACCCGTGCTCGATCTGCTCCACCAAGTCCGCCTCGGCCGGCGCACTGCGCAGCTCGACCCGCACGGTGAGAAAGTCACTAGCCGGCAACCGCGCCGCCAGGACTTTGGTGAGCATCGACTTCCCCGCACCCGGATCACCCAGCACGATCAGCGGCTCGGACGTGGCGACGGGCGAGGTGAGGTGCCCGATCAGAAACCGGTACAAATCCTCACGAACCGGCACCGGCGCCCACGACGCCGCCACCGAGGGCTCCACCTGCGCGCCGATCGCGACCTGGAAGCAGGGGTCGACGTAGGCCTCGCGCATCGCGGGGACGCTCAACCCGGGCGGCGCGTCGTCCGCGTCCACGATCGGCCGGTCCAACACAGCGCGGTACCTGCGCGCGAGGTCGGCCCGCCTGGCATCAGGATCGCGCCCAACCCGCAGGGCGGCAAGATCACTTTCCAGGCGCTCCAAGGCAGCACGCGTGGCCTTGGCGTCCTCCACCTGGAACCAGAACCGGATCTCCGGGTAGTCGGCCGCCGACCGAATCAGCATGTCCCGGTACTTGTCCACCGCTGTCAATGGGATCCAATGCACCGCGTGCTCGAGCCCGGCTCGCTCGGTCTCGTTCATCCGGTCCCACGCGGCGCTCGCGAAGACCATGTGCAGCAGGTTACTGGCAGCGACCTGGTAACGGGGACCCATGTCGTGGAGCACCACCGCCTCCAGCGACTGGTCCGCAGTGGGCAACGGTAGGTCCCTGTCGAACAAGCCGCGCACACCGACCAGATCCAGCTGATCGGCTCGGGTGAGGTCGAGGTCCTTCAGGTTGAACGGGATGTCCTCGGCCGCTTCGAAGAAAGCCACAACGACCATGACCGCGTGTGCCGCGTGCAGGCGTTCGGTGCGCGAATACCGACTCAAACCACTGCGCTTCTCCGCCGCCTTGATCAACAACTCGTGGCTCAACCGGATGAAGTCGACCTTGGCGTCGAACCACCCCAGGAGCTCGCTCACCCCCAGCGCCACCCCGCCGAGCAGCGCGCCGCCCACGATCCGGTCCAGCGCCGCGACCAGCTTGTGCTCCTTGGCGCCCAGCAACTTCACCGCGTCCGAGTAGCTCAGCTTCCGCGCCACGGCCAAGATCCTCCCATGACCCGGGTCTGGTACGTCAGCTACGGCTCGAACATGCACCTGGACCGGTTCGTCCGCTACCTCGACCTGTGCCGCGACCCCACGCCGCCCGCGGCCACCCGTCCGCTGACGATTCCCGGCGGCGTGTACCTCGCGACGGAATCGCCGATCTGGGGCGGCGGCCGGGCGTTCTACGACCCGCACCTGCCGCGCACCACCGCCGCCCGCGCGTACCTGATCACCGAGCGCCAGTTCGGGGACGTCGTCGCGCAGGAGATGTACCGCGCCCCCGGCGAGGACCTCGACCTGCGCCCCGCGCTGGACACCGGACGCCACGCCCTCGGTCCCGGCCGCTACGAAACCCTGCTCCACCTGGGCGACCACGACGGCCACCCCGCCCTCACCTTCACCGCACCGTGGCGCGCGGAGGACGTCGAGCACACCGCGCCCTCCGCCGCGTACCTCACCATGCTCAAGGAAGGCCTGCGTGCCGCCCACGGCTGGACCGTCGACCGGATCGCCGCCTACCTCGCCGCCTGCACGACCTTCTGGACACCCGAGGACATTGAGAACCTCTAACGGGAGTTAGAAGCTCTAACCACCGTGAGGGCTAGTCACGGTCCGGCATGGGGGAGAGGTTGCCCTCCTGGTCGGACACGCAGGACGCCGACCGGGCCGGCGTGCTCAGGAACTCGGTCAGGCAGCGGGCGAACTGGTCGTGCCCGCGGGCGTTGGGGTGGAAGGACTCCTGGAACGCGTGCCGGACCCGGGCTTCGTCGCGCAGGCCCTCGAAGTCGACCGTCAAGCGGGTGAACCACTCGGTGTCGGGGTTCTTCCCGCCCGCGCAGGCTTCGTGCTTCAGGCCGGCCTTCGACAGGTCCAGGAACCGCGCGCCCGACGCCGACGCCGCCCGCCGCAACGCCGAGGACAGCTCACCCACCGCCGTGTCGCGCACCCAGCGCAGGTCGCCGGTCCGGAGTGGACAGCCGGCGAGGTTCTGCAGGTCGAAGGGGAGGTCGGGGGTCACCGGGGCCGCGTAGGACTGGAGGACCAGCGTGTAGGAGCGGGGCGTGTAGCCGGAGTCGCGCAGCACCCGCCGGATGTCGCCCAGCGCCCGCTCGACCTTGGGCACCATCCGCTCCACGCGTCCCCGCCAGTCCTCGGTCAGCGCGGTCGAGCAGTCCGTGCGCCGCTGGAACCACGCCTGGAGGCAGGTGTTCAAGACATCCGAGAAGCGCGGGTCGTCGTTCGCCCCGACCGCCACCACCACCGTGGTCACCCGGTACTCGCGGGCGATGCGCTCCAACTGGCGGGCCTGCGACCCCTCGGTGTTGCGGATCTGGTCGGTCAGCCCCACCTGTTCGGCGTTCGCGCCCGAGCACGCCAGGTTGAACACCTTGTCCACGGGCAGCTTCACCCGGTGGATGGACGCCTTCAACGAGCGGTGGCACCAGTTGCCGCCCTCGCCGTCGGTGCCGGGTTCGTAGGTGCCCGCGCCCTCGCCGGACATCGTGCTGTCGCCCAGCGCCACGGCGGCGGTCGGCGCGTCGCGGCCGGGACCGACCCACGGCGGCAGCGGGCTGTCGGCGACCAGCACGAGCAGGGCCACCAGCGGCAGCACCAGGAGCAGAGCGGCGAGTCGGCGGACCATCGCGCCCCATCCTACGGACATCCGCCCGCCCGCGAGGAGTGTCCTAGTTCGGGGACACCCGGCCGCCGGCGAGGACCACCGTCCGGTCGGCCGCGCGGTGCACCTCGTCGTGGTGGGTGGCGATGAGCACGGCCGTCCCGGCGTCGGCCGCCCGGCGCAGCACCCGGACAGCCACCGGTGCGCTCACGTCGTCCAGGTGAGCGGTGGGCTCGTCGGCCAGCAGGACCCTCGGGCCGGCGATCACGGCTCGGGCCAGTGCCGCCCGCTGCTGCTGCCCGAACGACACCTCGCCGGGGTAGCGGTCGCCCAGCTCGCCGATGCCGAGCTCCTCCAGCAGCTCCGCCACCCGCGAGACGTCACCACCCGACCCCAGCCGCACGGGCAGCGCCACGTTCTCGGCCAGCGTCAGCTCACCGGCCAACCCCAGCGCCTGCGGCAGCAACGCGCACACCGCCCACGTCGGCGGCCCGGTCAGCACCTCGCCGCACAGCTCCACCGTGCCCTCGTCGGGCTGGTCGAACCCGGCCAGCACGGTCAGCAGCGCGCTCTTGCCCGACCCGGACGGCCCGGACAGCGTCACCAGCTCGCCGGCCGCCACCTCCAGGTCCACACCGCGCAGCACGTGCACCGGCCCACCGGCGTGCGAGAACGACCGCTGGACTCCCACCGCGCGCAACGCCGTCATGCCGCCAACGCTCCGTTCCGCAGGTCGTACCGGGTGTCCGCCAACGCGATCAGCCGCGGGTCGTGGGAGGCCACCACCACCGGCACACCGCGCGCGGCCAAGTCCCGCAGGGTGTCCAGGACCAGGTCCGCCGACCCCGTGTCGAGCTGGGACGTCGGCTCGTCGGCCAGCACCACCGAAGCGCCGCGCGCCAGCGCACACGCGAACGCCAGCCGCTGCTGCTGACCGCCCGACAGGGCCGCGACCTTCCACCGGGCCGTGCCCGGCAACCCGAACTGGTCCAGCAACTCGTCCACCGAGCAAGAACGCCCGGCGGCGGCCGCGGCGGCCCGCAGGTTGTCGCCGACGTCCAGGTGCCCGATCAGGTTGTCGCCGGGGTTCTGGAACACCAGCGCGATCTCGGTGCGCCGCAACGCCCGCCGCGCCCGCGAGGACAACCGGGTGGTGCCCCGCCCGCGCAGCTCGACCGCGCCCAGCGTCGGCCGTTCGACCAGGCTGAGCACCCGCAGCAGGGTGGACTTGCCCGACCCGGACGGACCGGCCAGCACGGTGATCCCGCCCGCCGGCACGTCCAGCGACACGTCCGACACCGCCGTCACCGACCCGGCGGGCGTCCGGTACGTCACGCCCACCTCGCGCAGCCGCAACACCGCCTCAGCCACGAATCAGCTCCCCGATCCTCGCCGACCGGACCGCGCGCACCGCGATCCACGCCGCCACCAGCACCACCACCGCGCTCCCGGCGACCGTGGACACCAGCAGCGGCCCCACGTCCGGCACCTCCGGCGCGGGCGTCATGCGCGGCGCCGGGTCCAGCTTGGGCACGGCGAACCCGCTGCTCACCGCGCTCGCGGTCAACCCGACGGCGACCGCGACGAGGGCCAGCGCGCCCAGTTCCAGCAGGTGGCTGCCCAGCAGCGCCGAGGGCCGCAGCCCCATCCGCGTGCTGAACGCCCCGGACACGGCGTTGTGCCGCCGCCGCACCTCGATCGCCAGCAGCAGCGCGATCGCCGCCACGACCGCCAGTACCGCGCCGATGGCCGTGACGAACCCGAACGTCCACTGGATGGTCAGGAACGGCAGCCCCGAGACCACCTTCGCCCGCTCGTTGGCGTTGCGGTAGGCGATCCCGTTGTCCGCCAACGCCGCCGTCAGGTCGTCCAGCGGCAGCGACGACCACACGTACCAGGAGGGGACGTTGTCGAGGTCCTCCACCTGCGACCGCGGCACCACCCAGCCCGACGTGCCCACCTTGGGGAACGACGGCACGTGCGCGGTCGGGTTCAGCGGCGGAAGACCGGGCAGCGTGATCTCCCGGCGGGGCGCGTCGCCCACGCGCAGCGGCTGGGTCAGCAGCGCCGGGTCCAGCTCGTGCGGGAACGCGCCGCGCGCGAACGTCTCCGGGTCGACCACCAGCGCGATCCGGTCGTTGACCTTGCTCTCGCCCACGATGGTGGAGTTGCCCTTGAGCGCCTCGGGCAGCACGACGTCCGGCGACACCTGGGCGTAGCTCTCCGCCCCGGCGAACATCCCGGACTTCACGTCCAGTGCGGTCTTCTGCGACCCGGCGATGCTCGTGCCGACCGCGATCGTGCCGATGGCCAGCACACCCACCAGCAGCACCCCGGTGACCGGTCCCGCGGCGGCGGCCAGGCGGCGGATCGCCAGCTGTGCGGCCGGTTTCGACCACAGCGACGCCCGGTGCGACGCCCGCAGCGCCCACCGCGCCAGCCGGGCCGCGAGCAGCGCCGTGGTCAGCACGACCAGCAGCGGGAACGCCAGCGCCGCCGCGTCGATGCGGGGCAGCCCGCCGATCTTGAGCGGGGTGGCCAGGCCGCTGTCCTGGACCCGCTGCCACGCCCACACCGCCAGCGCACCGGTCGCCAGCTCCCACGGCAGCGCGGTCAGCACCCGCCGCAGCCGCGTGCCCGACGTCGCCGCCTGGAACGACCGGTGCGCCCGGAACGCCGCCGCCGCCCACGTCACCGCCAGGCTCGACAGCACCACCGCGACCACGGCGAGCACGGCCCGGGGCAGCGTCCCGGCGGGCAGCGCGGTCGAGGGCGCGTAGACCGGCAGCAACAGCCACCCCACGCCCAGCCCCAGCGCGCCGCCGACGACCAGCGGCAGCCCGAGCTCGAGCACCGCGCGCCCGCCCAGCGCCGCCGGACCCGACCCGCGCACCCACAGCAGCCGCAGCTCGGCGTGCCGGCGCTGGGACCACTGCGCGGTCACCGTCGCCACGCCCGCCAGGCCGATGAGCAGGCTGATCAGCGTCAGCGGCAGGATCGCCGCGCGGACGTTGCGGGCGGTCTCCCGGGCGTTCTCGACCGGCAGGACCAGCGGCGACACGATCCGCACGCCGTCACCGTCGTAGGGGCTGAGCAACGCGGTGCCGGCCGCCACCAGCCGCTCGGCGTCGTCGACCGTGCGCGGCACCTCGGACGGGAAGCGGACGGTGACGTTGACGCCCTCCTTGGTCAGCGCCGGCGGCAGCGCCGCGAACGACTCCGCGCTGGGCATCCACACCACGGCGGTCAACTGGTCGTTGCGGCTGAGGACGTTGGGGATGATCGAGGTCCGCTCGGAGCACCAGTAGGGCTCCAGCCGGTCGTGCAGGTCGGCGTAGATGGCGGTGACCGGCGGCAACGCGCCGCCCATGCCGCGCTTGCCCAGTTGGAGGTCCGTGGTGCGGGCGATGCTCTGCGGCACCCACAGGCCGTCCTTGGAGCCGCCTTCGAGGACCTTGAGGTGGTCCGTCGCGCCCGGTCGGTAGCCGAACTTGGCGAACGTCGGTCTGCCGCCGAAGTCCGTGACGGCCTCGCGGGTGTAGGTCGTGGGCAGCACCGGGCGGTTCCCGGCGGTGGCCCGCACGCCGTCCAGCGCCGGTGTGACGTGCTGGGCCGCCACGGTGAACTCCAGCGACGGGTGCAGGGATTCCGTGCACAGCCGGTCCCGCTGGTAGTGGTAGGCCAGCGCGGCGCTGCCCGAAGCGGAGTAGTGCAGGACGGCGGCGGTCACGACGAAGCCGATCAGCAGCGCGGTGATCACGCTGACCAGCAGGGTCAGCGGGCTCGACAGCGCGGCGCGCGGGGCGGCTCTCCACGGTGGCTGCACGTGGTGAAAGTAGCTTGCCGAACGCCTCGGGCGTGCCGATTTCCGCGCGGTCGCGGACCGTGGTCGGCCGGGTGTTGACAGTCACCGCGTGGTCTAGTCCAATTTTCACCACCTCAGGCCGCCACCGAGGAGGAACCGACGATGTCCCGCAGAATCCTGTTCGCCAGGGTGGCGGCGGTGTGCGCCCTGGTGCTCGGCGCGGTCGTGGTGAGCTTCGCCCCGGCCTACGCCGCGTCCGTCACCGCCACCTTCGCCAAGACCTCGGCGTGGGAGACCGGCTACACCGGCCAGTTCTCCGTCAAGAACGAGACCAGCACCGCCATCTCGAGCTGGAAGGTCGAGTTCGACCTGCCGGCGGGCACGACGGTCGGCGCGTACTGGGACGCCCTGCAGACCAACGCCTCCGGCCACTACACCTTCACCAACCGCGAGTACAACGGCACCGTGGCCCCCGGCGCCACCGTGACCTTCGGCTTCAACGCCTCCGGCACCGCGGCCCCGACCAACTGCAAGATCAACGGCGCTTCCTGCGCCGGCTCGCCCACCACGACCACGACCACCACCACCGACAACTCCACAACGACCACCACCACCACAACGACGACGACCACCACCACTCCGCCGCAGACCGGCCTGCCCCGCCGCGTCCTGGTCGGCTACCTGCACGCCAGCTTCGCCAACGGCTCCGGCTACATCCGGATGAAGGACGTCTCCCCGGACTGGGACGTCATCAACCTGTCCTTCGCCGAACCCACCTCCGCGACCTCCGGCGAGCTGCGGTTCCAGCAGTGCCCGGTGGCCGAGTGCCCGAACGTCGAGCCGGAGGCCGAGTTCATCGCGGCCATCCGCGAGAAGCAGGCCCAGGGCCGCAAGGTGCTGATCTCCGTCGGCGGCGCGAACGGCCAGGTCCAGCTGACCACCACGGCCGCCCGGGACGCGTTCGTCCGCAGCGCGAGCGCGATCATCGACAAGTACGGGCTGGACGGCCTGGACGTCGACTTCGAGGGCCACTCCCTGTCGCTGAACTCCGGCGACACCGACTTCCGCAACCCCACCACCCCGGTGATCGTCAACCTCATCTCCGCGTTGAAGACGCTGAAGGCGCGCTACGGGGCCAAGTTCGTCCTGACGATGGCCCCGGAGACGTTCTTCGTCCAGGTCGGCTACCAGCACTACGGCGGCGGCAGCGGCGCCGACCCGCGGGCGGGTGCGTACCTGCCGGTCATCCACGCCATGCGCGACGACCTGACGCTGCTGCACGTCCAGCACTACAACTCCGGCCCGATCATGGGCCTGGACAACCAGTACCACTTCATGGGCGGCGCCGACTTCCACGTGTCGATGGCGGACATGGTGCTGGCCGGCTTCCCGGTGCGCGGGGACGCGACGAAGTTCTTCCCCGGGCTGCGACCGGAACAGGTCGCCATCGGGCTGCCGGCCAGCGTCAACGCGGGCAACGGGTTCACGTCCGTGGCCGAGACGCAGAAGGCGTTGGACTGCCTGATGAAGGGCAGCAACTGCGGAACGTACAAGCCGAAGACGACCTACCCGGGCCTGCGCGGGCTGATGACGTGGTCGGTGAACTGGGACCGCTACAACAACTTCGAGTTCTCCAAGGCCCACCGGGCGTACCTGCCCAGGTAGCGTCCAGAGTTTCTCCAGATCAGAGCATTACGAGCGGGCCGAGGACGGGCCTACTGTCGGCGCATGGCGACCGCACCGGCAGTCCGCGCGAAACGGCTCGGTTCGGTTGAAGTGCTGGCGGGCCTCCTGGTCCTCGTCGTGCTCTTGAGGGTGCCGCTGGAGGGTGTCCTCCAGGCACCGGTGGTGCAGACGTGGACCACGGTGTTCGTGTCGATCGTCTTGCAGGCCACGCCGTTCCTCGCGTTCGGGGTGGCGTTGTCGGCGGCGATCGCGGTGTTCGTGCCGAAGGAGTTCTTCGCGAAAGCGTTGCCACGGCGACCGGTGCTCGCGGTACCCGTCGCCGCGGCCACCGGGGTCGTGCTCCCGGGCTGCGAGTGCGGCTCGGTGCCGGTGGCCGGCGCGTTGCTGCGCAAGGGGATCACGCCTGCTGCGGCGCTGGCGTTCCTGCTCGCCGCGCCGGCCGTCAACCCGGTCGTCCTGGCCGCCACCGCCATCGCCTTCCCGGGCGACCCCGGGATGGTGGCGGCCAGGGCGATCGCGAGCCTGCTCGCCTCGGTCGTGATGGGGTGGCTGTGGCTGCGGCTCGGCCGCACCGACTGGATCAAGCTGCCCGAGCACGTCCACGGCGACACGAAGTGGCGGGCGTTCTTCGGCGCCGCCGGGCACGACCTGGTGCACGCGGGCGGGTTCCTCGTCGTCGGCGGGATGGCGGCGGCGACGATCAACGTCCTGGTGCCCGGCCGGTGGTTGCAGGCGCTCGCCGACCACCCCGCGCTGAGCGTGGTCGCGTTGGCGTTCCTGGCCGTGCTGCTGTCGATCTGCTCGGAGGCGGACGCGTTCGTCGCCGCCTCCCTGACCCAGTTCTCCACCACGGCCCGGCTGGCGTTCCTGGTCGTCGGGCCGATGGTGGACCTCAAGCTGTTCGCGATGCAGGTCGGCACGTTCGGACGGCGGTTCGCGGTGCGGTTCGCGCCGGCCACCTTGGTGGTCGCGGTCGCGAGTGCGACCGCGGTGGGGGCGGTGTTCTGGTGAACCGGACGGCTTCCAGCGCGGTGTTGCTGCTGCTGGGCGCGGCGGTGGTCAAGGTGTGCGTGACCGGGCAGTACCTGCGGTACGTCAAGGCCGGCCTGTGGCCGTTCCTGGCTCTGTCCGGCGTGCTGTTGCTGGTCCTGGCGCTCACCAACCGGCACCGCCAGCCCAAGGTCGCCTGGCTGCTCACCCTGCCGGTGCTCGCGCTGCTGGTGGTGGCGCCCCAGCCGTTGGGCAGTTACGCGGCGGGCAACTCCGGGACCGCGCTGGTGCGCTCCGACGAGTACCCACCGCTGCCGGACGGCGACCCGGTCAAGGTCACCGTCCTCGACTACGCCTCCCGTGCGGTGTTCGACGAAGGACGTTCCTTGCGGGGCCGCAAGGTCGTGCTCACCGGCTTCACCGCACGCGGACCGAACGGCGAGAACCTGCTGGTGCGCATGATCCTCACGTGCTGCGCCGCCGACGGCCGACCGGTCAAGGTCGTGCTCGACGGGCCCGCGCCGGCACCCGACACGTGGGTCGAGGTCGTCGGCACCTACCGCGAAGGGTCCGTTGTGGACGGTGTGAACGCAGAGCGGATCCCGTTCCTGGAGGTCGAATCGGTCAAGACCGTCCCCGAACCCCAGCGCCCGTACGAGTAGGTCACCGCCAGCACCACTGGATGCCGTACTGGCCGGGCTCCGGGTCCAGCGTGATGAACTGGTAGGTGCTCGCCGCCCGGTTGAAGGTCACCTCGCCCCGCTTCTCCAG
This sequence comes from Saccharothrix variisporea, assembly GCF_003634995.1. GTDB lineage: Bacteria > Actinomycetota > Actinomycetes > Mycobacteriales > Pseudonocardiaceae > Actinosynnema > Actinosynnema variisporeum. The sequence goes on from NZ_RBXR01000001.1 coordinate 8,044,161, forward strand.
CGGCAGCCCGCTGCGCGGCTGGAAGTACCCGTTGCACGTGCGGGGCAGGTGGTCGGGGTCGAACGCGATCTGCAGCACCAGGTCCCGCGCCGGCCGGTAGATCGCGATCTGCGCGTGCTGGTCGGTCTGGCCCGGCGGGAAGCGCACCCCGAACTCCACGAACGCCAGCTCGCCCGCCGACAGCGGCCGGTCCAGCAGGAACTCGAACACGCACGTCGAGGACGGCACGTCCGCGCGGAACCGGGACGGCCGGCAGCCCTCGGTGTGGATGATCGCGGGCGGGTGGGTCAGCGACGAGCAGCGGGTGACGAACACGAACCGGGTGGTGTCGTCGCAGTCGGCCCGGATGAGCCGGCGCACCAGCATGGTGTCCTCGTGCCCGCGACCGTCCACCCGGTAGGAGACGTACTGCGAGAGCCGGTGCGGCGACTTGAGGTCGTCCGGGGTCGCGTCCACCTTCGCCAGCGCGCGCGCCACCGACTCGGGCCGGTGCCACACCTGGTCGTAGGTGACGACCGGGCCGCCCCGGTTGGTCCACCGGCCGCGCGGGCGACGCGGACCCAGCAGCGCGGTCAGCGTGCGCGGCGGCTGGCCCAGGATCTCCTCCAGCGCCGTCACCGCCGCCAGCGAACTCGCCCGTTCCGGCCGGTTCTCGCCGTTCTGCCAGTAGCTCAACGCGCTGATGCTGACCGGTGTGTCCGCTTCCCGCAGCCGCCGGCTGATCTGGTTGAGGCTCAGCCCGCTGCGCTGGATCGCGGCTCGCAGCGCGGCACTGAAATCCGCGGGCACCGTCGTCGTCATACCGGCTCCATCCGTCAACGCCGCAGGGTGCGTCCAGGGAATTGCTGCCGCCGGGCAGCCTACCCCGCCGGCCCGTTCGCGCGGAATTTCCAGAACGGTTCTGAACATTCGCCTGCTCCGGTCTGAGTCGATTTAGCATCCACGGTCACCGGGTGGGGTTTCCGGTACCGAGGGGCGGTTCGCACACCCCGCGTGCCCGCACGGGCCGCGGGCGTTCCACCGTTCCCGCTCCCGAGGAGTCCCCGTGAGATCCACCCACACCTGCGCGGCGCTCGCCGTCGCGGGCCTGATCACCGCCCTGGCGGCGGTGCCGGCCGCCGCGACGGGCCACGTCGAGGTGCCGGCCGACGCGATCGCCGGCAGCTACATCGTCCAGTTGCGCGACGCCGAGCAGGCGCAACCGCTTGCCTCCCGGTACGGCGGGCAGGTCACCCACGTGTACCGCAGCGCGTTGACGGGATTCGCCGTGCGGATGCCCGCCGCGGCGGCGGCCCGCCTGGCCGCGGACCCGCGCGTCGAACGGGTCGTGCAGGACTCGCTCGTGCACGTCACGACGACGCAGTCCAACGCGCCCTGGAACCTCGACCGCGTCGACCAGCGTGCCCTGCCCCTGTCGGGCACGTACACCTACGACCGGACGGGCGCGGGCGTGCACGTCTACGTCGTGGACACCGGCGTGCGGATCAGCCACCAGGAGTTCGGCGGCCGGGCGGTCAACGGCTGGGACACGGTCGACAACGACGGCGTCGCCCAGGACTGCAACGGCCACGGCACCCACGTCGCCGGCACCGTCGGCGGCAAGACCTACGGCGTGGCCAAGGGCGTCACCCTGCACGCCGTGCGCGTCCTGCCGTGCGGCGGGACCGGCCCGGACTCGGCGGTCATCGCGGGCGTCGACTGGGTCACCGCCCACGCGGTCAAGCCCGCGGTGGTCAACATGAGCCTGGGCAACCCGCAGGACGTGCCCCTGCTGGACGAAGCCGTGCGCCGGTCCATCGCCTCGGGCCTGACCTACGTGCTGGCCGCCGGCAACGACAACACCGACGCCTGCACGCACTCGCCGGCCCTGGTCCCCGAGGGCCTCACGGTCGGCAACTCCACCCGCACCGACGCCCGGCGCAGCGACTCCAACTACGGCCGCTGCCTGGACCTGTTCGCCCCCGGCACGGACGTCGTCTCGGCGTCCTACAGCAGCGACACCGGCACCACCACGAAGTCCGGCACGTCGATGGCGGCCCCGGCGGTCGCGGGCGCGGCGGCGCTGTACGTGGAGGCCAACCCGACCGCCACGCCCAAACAGGTGCACGACGCGATCGTGGCGTGCGCGGCGACCGTCACGATCAGCGGCGCGGGCGCCTACTCGCCCAACCGCCTGCTCCAAGCGCCGTGCGGCACGGTGACGCCGCCGGTGTGGTCCGACGACTTCGAGACCGACAAGGGCTGGCAGGCCAACCCCTCGGGCACCGACACGGCCACCACCGGCCGGTTCGAGCGCGGTGACCCCGAGCAGACCACGTCCGCCTCCAGCGGCCAGGTCAAGCAGTTGGGCACCACCACGAGCGGCGTGAACTGCCTGGTGACCGGCCGCCTGGCGGGCGCATCCGACGGCGCGAACGACGTGGACGGCGGCACGACCTCGATCGTCTCACCGACGATCACCCTGCCCACCACGGCCAAGCTGCGCTTCGCCTACACCTACGCCCACGGCGACAACTCCAGCTCCGCCGACTACCTGCGGATCAAGGTGCTGGACGGCACGACCGCCACCACGGTGTTCGAGAAGCTCGGTGCGGCCACCGAGGTCGCCGGGTCTTGGCGGACCACAACTGTGGACCTGGCGGCGTTCGGCGGTCGCCAGGTGCGCCTGCTGGTCGAAACGGCCGACGCGAGCACGGCCTCGCTGTGGGAAGCGGCGGTGGACGACGTGGCGATCACGGCGTGACCGTCACGTCGTAGCCGGCGAGCGGGCAGCCCACTCGCCTTGCCGAGTGGGCGGCCCGCTCGCCTTACTGCGTGGGCGGTCCGCTCGCCTTGCCGTGTGGCAGTCCGCCTCGCCGAGTGGGCGGTCCGCTCGCCCTGCCGAGTGGCAGTCCGCCGGAGGGGACACAACTCAACCTGGGCTTCTTGCTTTTGTCATCTCCGTATGGCCTGCCCGAAGGGCTACCACAGATTTCCCCGGGTGCAGCCGAAAGTTTTTGCGAGGAACGAGCAAAAAGTTTTAGCGGCACCCGGGGAAATCTGTGGTAGGCTCCGCCAGGCCATACGGAGATGGCAAAAGCAAGAAGCCCCCGCCGTTGCAGTTGAGTCATCTTTGGTGGCCTGCCCGCCGGCGAGGCGCTTTTCGCTTTTAAGCGCTTTGAACGGAACGCTTCGCTCTCAAGCCGGACGCGCTTCGCGCTGGTACGCGCTGTGCGCTCTCAAGATCAAAAGATGAAAAGCGGCGCTCGCCGCGCGGCAGGCCGCCAGCGGGGGGTGAAGGGCGTCGGTTCCCCCGCCGTATGGCCTGGCGGAGCCAACCACATTTTCCCGGGGTTGCCGCTAAAAATTTTGCTCGTCCCTCACAAAATTTTCGGCTGCAACCCCGAGAAAATGTGGTAGCCCTTCGGGCAGGCCATACGGCGGGGGAACCGAGGCCCTCCACCTGTGGTTGAGACCACCACACAAAAACGCGCTTCGCGCGCCGAAGCTTGCTGCCGTGGGGACGGGGCATGCGGGGCGGGGCGTGAGTGGGCGGGGCCGCAGCCGGGTGGGGGCCATGGCCGGTTGGGGCGTGGCGGTGGGGTGGGGGGCCGCGGTCGGGTGGGGCGTGGCGGTGGGCTGGGGCGTGGCGGTGGGCTGGGGCCGACCGGGTGGACTGGGACTGGGTAGTGGGCTGTGGCGTCGGGCACCGGCTTGTTCACCGGTCGTTCAGAGTTATCCAACCTCCCGGACAGATCGTCGTTGACGCCCCTTCACCTGCGATTAGGGTCGAAAGCGTCCCCCTCGCAGGAGGTGAAACCCCGCGGCGAAATGCCGTGACAACTGAATGGACGAACGATCCCGGGGCCACTCCGCAGCGTCCCGGGCGGGTACCGCACACCGGCTTGTGGAGGCCGCCCCTCGGCGGGTCGGTGGCGTGGTCCACCGCGGCCTTTTCCGGCTTCTCCGTCGCCGTCAAGAAAAGGTTTCGCGATTTCTCGGAAATCATATCCCTGCCTTCAGAGGAATCCGCATGCGCTCAGTCATCCAACGACCACGATGGCGCCGGTCGGCGGTCGCCGCGGCGACGTCCACCCTGCTGGTCGGCGCCGTGCTGGTGGCGGCCCAACCGGTGGCAACTGGTCTGGCGTCCCCGGCCGCCCCTGCACCGCCGCCGGAGATCGCGGACCAGGTGCCGCAACTGCCCGAAGCGGGTGTCACGTCCGCCCGTGCCGAGGTCACCGCCTCCGGTGGGGGTGCTCGGGTCGCGTCCACCCAGCAGGTGTGTGCGTCCGGCGCGAAGTGGCTGCGGTTGCGCGTCACCCAGTTGTCCCTGCGCGGCAACGACTCCGTGACGCTCACCGGGTCCGCCGGTGGCACCTTCACGCTCACCGCCGACCACTGGCCCGGCAAGGCGTTCCACACCCGCGCCTTCGAAGGGGACTGCGTCCGCGTCTCGCCCAACCTGACCGACCCGGGCAGCCGGTTCGCCGTCGACTCCTACCAGTCGGGCACGCAGTCGCTGGCGCTGGCCACCGCCACGGTCGCGGCCGTGGGTGACGTGTGCGGCTCGTCGTGCAACCAGACCGCCCCGGTGGTCAAGAACATGAACCCGCAGGCGCTGATCCTGGCCGGCGACAACGCCTACAGCTCGGGCACCCTCACCGAGTACAAGAACTACTACGACCCCTACTACGGCCAGTTCAAGGCCATCACCTACCCGACGCCGGGCAACCACGAGTACAACACCTCCGGCGCCTCGGGCTACTTCGACTACTTCGGCACGCGGGCCGGCGAGCGCGGCAAGGGCTACTACAGCTTCGACGTCGGCGACTGGCACTTCGTCGCGCTCAACTCCAACATCAGCCGCTCCAGCACCTCCACCCAGGTGTCGTGGCTGAAGAACGACCTGGCGGCCAACACCAAGCCGTGCACCGCCGCGTTCTGGCACCACCCGCGGTTCAGCCGCGGCGACCACGGCGACGACACGTCGGTGACGGCGTTCTTCCAAGCGCTCTACGACGCCAAGGCCGACCTTGTGGTCGTCGGCCACGACCACAACTACCAGCGGTTCGCACCCTCGCGTCCGGACGGCACCAAGGACACCGTCAACGGCGTGCGGGAACTGCTGATCGGCACCGGCGGCCGGGGCTTCTACAACTTCAACCAGTCCTCGGCCGCGACCCAGGAGGCGGGCAACGCCAGCACCTTCGGCGTGGCCAAGCTGACGCTGTCCGCGTCGGGCTACCGCCACGACTTCGTGCCGGTGGCCGGCCGCACCTACACCGATACGGTGTCCGGCCAGTGCAAGAAGGCCGCCACCGCCCCGGACTTCACCGTCGGGGCGACCCCGTCGTCGGTGGGGCTCAAGCCGGGTGGCAGCGCCTCGGTGACGGTGAACGTGGGCAGCACGGCCGGGTTCTCGGCGGCGACCTCGCTGAGCGTCTCCGGCCTGCCCTCGGGCGTCACCGGCACGATCAGCCCGTCCTCGGTCACCCCGCCCGCGAACGGCTCGGCGTCGGCGACCCTGACGCTGTCCGCCTCGACGTCCGCGCCCAACGGCAGCGCCACGGCGACCATCACCGGCACCTCGGGCACGGTCAGCCACACCGCGCAGGTCACGGTGAGCGTGTCGTCGACGGTCGGTGACGCGTTCTTCGACGACTTCGAGACCGACAAGGGCTGGCAGGTCAACCCGCTGGCCGACGACACGGCCACGACCGGCCGGTGGGAGCGCGGCGACCCCGAGCAGACCGCCGAGGCCGGCAACGGGCAGATCAAGCAGCTCGGTGACACCACCAGCGGCGTGAACTGCCTGGTCACCGGTCGCCTGGCCGGGGCGTCCGACGGCGCGAACGACGTGGACGGCGGGAAGACCTCCATCGCCTCCCCGACCTTCACCGTGCCGACCGGGGCGAAGCTGAGCTTCACCTACAACTTCGCCTACGGCAACAACTCCTCGACCTCGGACTACCTGCGGGTCAAGGTCCTGGAGGGCTCGACGGCCACCACCGTGTTCGAGCGGTTGGGCCAGAGCTCGGTCGCCGTGCCCGGCCAGTGGCAGGCGGCGGCGGTCGACCTGGCGGCCTTCGCCGGGCACAGCGTGCGCCTGCTCGTGGAGACCGCCGACGCCTCCACCGCCTCGCTCGTGGAGGCCGCGGTGGACGACGTCCGGGTCAGCGTCGGTTAGCCCACCGGTGCGCACGGCCGGTCCTGCCCGGCCGTGCGCACCACCACGGAAGGCCTTGGCATGTACGTCTCCACCACCCGCTCCGCGGACGCCGGCCGGCCCGCGGGTCGATCCCGCCACGCCGTGCCGGCGACCGTCGTCGGGCTGGGCGTGGTCAGCCTGATCACCGACATGTCCGCGGAGATGGTCACCGCGGTCCTGCCGCTCTACCTCGTCTACGGCCTCGGCGTCGGGTACCTGCAACTCGGCGCGGTCGACGGCCTCTACACCGGCGCCTCGGCGGTGCTGCGCCTGGCGGGCGGTTACCTGGCCGACCGGCTGGGCCGCCCGAAGGCGGTGGCGCTGGCCGGGTACGGGCTCTCCGCCGTCACCAAGCTCGGTTTCCCGTTGGCGGGTTCGTCGCTGCCGCTGATCGGCGGGCTGATCGGCGTGGACCGGGCGGGCAAGGGCGTGCGGACCGCGCCCCGCGACGCCATGATCACGCTCGCCACGCCCTCCGAAGGGCTCGGGCGGGCGTTCGGGGTGCACCGGGCGATGGACACCGCCGGTGCGTTGCTCGGGCCGTTGCTGGCGTTCGGGTTGCTGACGTTGCTGGTCGGCGACTACACGGCCGTGTTCGCGGTCAGCTTCTGCCTGGGTGTGGTGGCCGTGGTGGTGCTGGCGGTGTTCGTGCGGCAGCCCGCCGGGACCGTGGCGCGGACCCGGGTCGGGCTGGGTGCTGGGCTGATGTTGTTGCGGGGGAGGGGATTGCGGCGAACGTTCCTGGTCGCCGCACTGCTCGGGCTGTTCACCGTGGGGGACATGTTCCTGTTCGTCGGGGTGCAGCAGACGGCCGGGTTGCCTTCGGGTGCGTTGCCGTTGCTGCCGCTGGCGACGGCGTTGTCCTTCATGGCCCTGGCGACGCCCGTGGGGCGGTTGGCCGACCGTCTCGGGCGGTGGCGGGTGTTCCTTCTCGGGCACGTCGTGCTGCTGGTGGCTTATGTGTTGTTGGCGCTGGCGTTGAGCGGGTGGGTCGTCGCGGGGCTTGTCCTGTTGGCGCACGGCGTGTTCTACGCGTGCACTGACGGGGTGCTGATGGCGCATGCCGCGCCTTTGGTGCCGGAAGCGTTGCGGGCTACAGGGTTGGCGATCGTCCAAACCGGACAGGCAGTGGCACGTGCTTGCGGGGCGGTCGTGTTCGGTGCGGTGGCGGCAGGGCTGGCGTTGTCGCCCGCGTTCGCCGTGCTGGCGGTGGCGTTGCTGGTGGCGGTCCTGGTCGGCGGGGCGGTGCGGTCGTGATCGCGCGGCGGACGTGGGTCGGGGTCGGGCTGGTGGCGGCGACGCTCGCGGGCGGGGTGGTGTTCGTCGGGATGCGCTCGGGGGGTGCGCCGTCCACGGCGTTGGACCTGCGCGGTGGCTTGCTGTATGTGGACGGGTCGGGGCGCGTGCGGCAGGGGGACCGGGTGGGGCCGGCGTGCCACCGGGTGGACGTCGCGGCGGGGACCCTGGTGTGCCTGCGGGCCACCGCGCTGCCCGACCAGGCGGAGGTCGTCGTGTCGGACGGGTCGGGGGAGCGGCTTCGGGTGACCGAGTGGGGGCTGCCGTCGCGGGCGCGGGTGTCGCCGACCGGTCGGCTGGTGGCGTGGACGGTGTTCCGGGCGGGCGACTCGTACCTGGGCGGTGTCGGGACGTTCTCCACCACCGCGGGCATCTACGACCTGGCTTCCGGCGACCACTACGGGTCCCTGGAGGACTTCTCGCTGGTGCTGGAGGGGCAGCCGCACACCGCCGACGACGTGAACTACTGGGGCGTGACGTTCGCGCGCGACGACGTGACCTTCTACGCGACCGTGCGGACCGGGGAGTCGACGTGGCTGGTGCGCGGCGACCTGCGGACGCGGACGCTGGAGTCGGTGCGGCGCAACGTGGAGTGCCCGTCGCTGTCGCCGGACGGGACGCGGATCGCCTACAAGTTCCGCACCGGCGACACCTGGCGGCTGCACGTGCTGGACCTCGCGTCGGGCGCGGACGTGCCGCTGGCCGACCCGGCGCACCTGGACGACCAGCCGCAGTGGCTGGACGACCGGACGGTGGCGTACGGGCGGGACAAGGCGGTGTGGTCCGTCCCGGCGGACGGTACCGGCAGCCCCATCCTGGTCCAGCCGGACGCCTCCTCTCCGGCGGTGCCCCGGTGACCCGGCTGCCGGCGGACTGCACCGCGCTCGGCCTGGTCCTGGTCGTCCTGGCGGCGGTCGTTCTCATCGTGCTGCCGGAACCCGTTCGCGCACCCGCGTCCACTCTCACGCTCCAGGACGCGTGGCCGGGTGCGCGGACCGGCTCCGCCTCCGGCGGTCCGCGCACCCCGCTCGCCTACCTGGACCTCGACACCCCCGTCAGCGTCACCAACGGCGTCGACACCGTCCGGATGGTCGTCGGCGACAAGGTCGTGCGCGAACTGCCCGCGTCCGACTCGCCGCGGTTCGTCCTCGCCGCCGTACCGGAAGCCCTGGTGTGGCTGGAACTCTTCGACGTGACCGGCACCGGGACCCTGTGGCGTGCCGGGCCGCGCGGTGAGGACCCCACTCCCGTCACCGCCGACACCGGTCGGGTGGTGGTGCTGGAGTCGCAGTACGACCTGGTGGTCCACGACGGGCAGGCGAGCTGGGCCACGGTCGCCGGCGAGGACACCGAGGTCCGCACGATCGCCTTGACGGGCGGCCCGATCAGCACGGTCCTGCTGCGCGGCCAGTACTCCCTCACGGCGTGGCCGTGGGCGACGGCGGCCGAGATCGAGGCGGCGGGGTCGTCGCGGCTGGCCGACCTGAGGACCGGTGAGGTGACGACCGTGCACGGCGAGGGCGTCGAGCTGGTGGACTGCACGCCGGTGTGGTGCCGGGCGCAGGTGCTCCGGCAGAGCGGCACGGCCCGTCTGGACCTCATGCGGCCGGACGGGTCGTCGCGGCGGCGCGTGGGTGGGCGCGAGGTGCGTTCGGCGGTGGCCGACGTCGTGCTGCTGGACCGGTTCGCGGTCGTGGTGGACGGGGACCGGCTGGCGCTCTACGACACCGCGAGCGACCGGTCCGCGGACCTGGCGACGGGCTTTGGCACCGTGCTGGCGCGCGGCCCGTTCGTGTGGTGGTCGACGGGCGACAACACGCGGCTGACCTGGCACGTTCTCGACCTGCGCACACTGTGACCCGATCGGGGTGTCACCCGGTCTCAATTGGCCGCCGTCGCCTGAACGGCCTAACGTCGGACCTGTGACCGCAACGGGGATCGTGACATGGCCGGCTTAAGAGCGCGGGGTGCGCCGTCGGCGGTGCGGCGCACCCCAGGGCTCCTCAGCCGCCACGCCGGCGTCGGCCGCCGAAAGCCAGGCCGACCCCGGCGCTCTCCACGCGCTACGACAGGATCACCGACCGCGTGAGGTGCCGCGGCTGGTCCGGGTTGAGCCCGGCCGCCTCCGCGATGTGCACCGCCAGGCGCTGCGCGACCACCAGGTTGGCCATCGGGTCCAGCGCGCTGGTCACGAACATCCCGCCGGTCGCGGCCACGTCCGCCGCCAGCCCCTCGGGGGTCGCGCCGAACATCCACGCCAGCCGGCCGGGCGCGGTGATGCTGATGGGTCCGTGGCGGTAGTCCATGGCCGGGTAGGACTCGGTCCACGCGCCCGCCGCTTCGCGCATCTTCAGCGCCGCCTCGTGCGCCAGGCCGACCGTCCAGCCCCGGCCCAGGAACGTGAACTGCGCGGCCTCGGTCCACTCGGCGGGCAGCGCCAGGTCCAGGGCCGCCGCGCAGTCGGCGACGGCCGGGGTCAGGTCCTCGCCCAGGGACGTGCGCAGCAGGGCCAGGGCGCTGGTCGCGAACCGCGTCTGCACGACCGACACCTCGTCGGCGAAGTCGAGCACGACGACGTCGTCGGACGCGTCCACGACGGGAGTGCTGCCGTCGGCGGTCAGGGCCAGCGTCGGCACGGGCACCGACTCCAGCAGGTCCAGCACCTCCGAGGTGGTCCCGGACCGGGTGATGGCGACGACCCGGTCGTAGTCCCGGGCGCCGGGGAACTCGGAGGCGGCGAAGGCGTCGGTGTAGCCCTGGCCGCGGGCCTCGCGCAGCCAGGCGTAGGACTGCGCCATGAACCAGGAGGTGCCGCAGCCGACCACGGCCACCCGCTCACCCGGTCGGGGCAGGACCGGCGCGACCTCCTTGGCCAGCGTGGACGCCCGGTGCCAGCAGTCCGGTTGGGTGGCGATCTCGACAGCGACGTGGGTGCTCACGGGCTCTCCTCCAGACAGTGCGCATTTCTGCACTCAAGCCACGAACATACTGCATGATTTTGCACCGCGACCAGCCCATCGTGCGAAGAACCGTGCTCAAACGGTGACAACTGACTGTTGACCGCTGCGCGTTCGAGGGGAAGTATGTGCACAATTGCTCACCGGCCGCCCCGGTGTGCAGTGCACCACACAGCCCCTCAGGGAGTGTCCCGTGACCGCTGCTCCACTCCGCGCCGCCGCCGCTCTGACGGCCGCCGCGCTGGCCCTGACCGCCTGTGGCGGTGGGGGGAACGCCGCAAGCGACGACGGCAAGTCGTTCACCTACTGGTCGATGTGGAAGGAGAACGAGCCGCAGGCCCAGGTCCTGGCGCAGGCGGTCGCCGACTTCGAGAAGGAGACCGGCATCGACGTCACCGTCCAGTGGCAGGGCCGGGACGTGCTCAAGAAGGTCGTGCCCGCGCTGCGCGGCGGCGACGTGCCCGACCTGGTCGACCAGGAGGAGGCCGGCGTGCGGGCCAACCTGGTCGCCTCCGACCAGTTCCGCGACCTGAGCGCGGTCTACGCCGCCGAGGTGCCCGGCTCGGGCAAGAAGGTCTCCGAGGTCGTCGCCGACAAGTACACCGGCACCCTCAAGAAGGACGGCAAGCTGTTCCTGGTGCCCTACGAGATCATCGGCAACGGCCTGTGGTTCGACGGCTCCAAGCTGCCCGGCACGGCCCCCACGACGTGGGACGAGCTGGCCGCCCTGTTCGCCAAGGCCAAGGGTGAGGGCCGCGCGCCGATCGCGTTGGACGCCGACATCCCGTACTACAACGCCTACTGGACCGTCGGCGTCCTCCAGGGCGCGCTGGGCGCGGGCAAGGTCGACGAGCTGGCCAAGGACAAGACCGGCAAGGCCTGGGACACCCCCGAGGTCCGCGCCGCCCTGGGCAAGGTCAAGGCGCTGGTGGACGACAAGTACTTCATCGACGGCTACGACGGCTCCAAGTGGCCTGCCGTGCAGGAGAAGTGGGCGCAGCGCCAGGCCGACTTCCTGCTGATGGGCTCCTGGGCGCCCAGCGAGACCGGCCCGAAGGCCGCGCAGGGCTTCCAGTTCACCTTCACCCCGCTGCCGGGCGCGAAGACCACCGTGCCGGTGTCCAACCTCGGGTTCGCCATCCCCAAGCCCGCCAAGAAGGCCGCGGCGGCGGAGAAGTTCATCGCCTACTTCCTCAAGGACGTCCACCTGTCCAAGATCTCCACGATGGCCAAGAACCTCACGCCGAACCCGGAACTGCCGGTGCCCGACGACCTCAAGGGCCTGGGCACCGCGCTGGGGACGCTGCCGGTGTCGCGCCCGATCGACGGCATCGACGAGATCCCCGGCTACGCCGAGGAGGCCTTCTACCCGGTCAACGACCAGCTCATCAAGGGCAAGACCGACGTCGACGGCTTCCTGTCCCAGCTGGCCGAGAAGCAGGCGAACTACTGGAAGAAGAACGGCTGATGGCGGTTGCGTCCGCGACCGCGGTCGCCGGGCGTCGGGTGCGGCGGACGAAGGCGTCCGCCGCACCGCTCACGCCGCTGGCCCGCCGCCGCCGAGCGTTGTTCTGGCCGTTCATCGCGCCCGCCCTGGCGCTGTACCTGGTGTTCTTCGTGGGACCGGTGCTGGCGTCGGTGTGGATCAGCTTCCACAAGTGGGACGGCGTGGGGGAGCTCGAACCGCGCGGGGTGCAGAACTACGAGATCCTGCTGGACGACTCGACGTTCCTGGACTCGTTCGTCAACACCATGCTGATCCTGGTCGTGGTGGGCGTGGCGACGTTCGCGGTGTCGTTCGCGCTGACGATGGTGTTGCGGGAGATGCGGGGCCGCAAGTTCGTGCGGGCGGTGTTGTTCTTCCCGTACATCGTCTCGCCGGTGGTGCTGTCGGTGCTGTGGGGCTTCCTGTTCCGCTCCCCGGAGGGCCTGCTGACCACGTTGTGGTCCGGGGTCACCGGTTCGACGCCGAACTGGTTGGGCGACAACCTGTTCACCGTGATCTGCATCGGCCTGATCTGGGTGAACACCGGGTTCTTCACCACGATCATCATGGCCGGCGTCGACCGGATCCCGGCGGACCTGTACGAGGACTCCGCGTTGGCGGGAGCCACGGCGTGGCAACGGTTCTGGCACATCACGCTGCCGTTGACGTGGGACGTGGTGGCCACGGCCGCGGTGATCTGGACGATCTCGTCGTTGAAGATCTTCGAGTTCATCTACGCGTTCGGCGGGACGACCAACGACATGCCGACGGTCGAGGTGTGGAACAGCGCGCTGTTCATCTACGGCTCGACGTTCGGCGGGCGCAACCCGCAGTACCAGTTCGGGTACGCCTCCGCTTCGGCGGTGGTGATGCTGCTCGTGGTCGGTGTCCTGGTCGTGCTGCTGCGGAGGGTGATGCGCCGTGCGCAAATCCAGTTCTAGCCCCACACGCGTCGGACACGGTCACGGGCCGCTCTACCGGGGTGGCGTCGGCTTGGTGTGGTTGCTGGCGGTGTTCAACGTCGGCGTGCTGGCCTGGATGGGTGTCGCCGCGCTGCGGGAGCACACCGCGATCTTCTCGCAGCCGTGGTCGCTGTCCACGTTCGGCCAGTTCGGCAACTTCGCGAAGGCCTGGTCGGACAGCGGTTTCGGTGCCGCCGCGCTGAACACGGTGGTGCTGGTCGCGGGTTCGGCGGTGGTGCTGGTGGCGATCTCCGCGCCCGCCGCCTACGCCCTGGCCCGGTCCGGGACGCGGATCTCCGGGGCGGTGGCGTTGTTCTTCGCGCTGGGCATCGGGATCCCGGTGCAGGTCATCGTGATCCCGCTGTTCGTGATGATGGAGAACATCGGCCTGGTCAACTCGTTGACGGGGTTGTTCGTGCTGTACGTGGCGCTGTCGCTGCCGTTCACGGTGTTCCTGCTGACCGCGTTCTTCGGGTCCCTGCCCGAGGAGGTCGAGGAGGCCGCCGCGATCGACGGCGCCGGGCCGCTGCGCACGTTCGTGCAGATCTCGCTGCCGTTGGCGCGGGGCGGGCTGATCACGGCGTTGATCCTGAACGCGATCGGGTTGTGGAACGAGACGTTCATCGCGCTGGTGTTCATCCAGGACACCGAGTTGCAGACGCTTCCGTTGGCACTGTTGGGGTTCATGCAAACTCAGCAGTACTCCGGCGCGGACTACGGCGCCCTGTTCGCCGGCGTCTGCATCCTCGTCCTGCCCATGCTCGCGCTCTACGTGTGGCTCGGCCGACGCATCGTCGAGGGCATGACGCTTGGTGCGGTGAAATAACCTGCCGCAGTGCTAACGGGAACCCCTCTGCCGCCGATGGTCGTGGTGACGGAGGGGGTTCTCCCTTGGACGTGCGAGACGTGCGCACTTCGCCGGGGCCGTTGAGGTTCGTTCCCTTGGCGGTACCCGGGTTCATGCTGTTGGTCGCCTTGCTGATCGCGCCCGTCGCGCCCGGCAAGGCGACCGACGGCCTCTACCGCATCGACGCCGACCAGTTCTCCGTCTACCACAACCACATCAGCTGCACGAAGAGGCTCTCTTCCGCCACCTGCACGGTGTCGGTCGACGGCAAACCGCTCATCGTCACGCTCGACACCGATCCGCGCACGCTGGTCTGCGAGGCGACGTTCGACGGCGAGCGGGTCGGGTGCGCCCGGACGTTCGACTACGGGCCGGGGTCGCACCGCGTGAGCGTGACCGGGGTGAGCGTGCCCGACGCCGTGGCGGCCGACCTGCGGGACCGGTTCCCCTGGTGGGGCACGCTGTTCGACCGGTACTGGGTGCAGGCCGGGTTGCTGTTCATCGGGGTGTTGGGGCCGGCGGCGGCCGTGGCGAGCTTCCTGTGGGCGGGGCGTCCCCGGGACGCGGACGGGCGGCTGCTCGTGGCCGTGCCGGTCGCCGGGGTCGTCGGGTGGGCGCTGTCCGGGTTCGCGCTGATGCCGTGGGAGCGGTTCCTCGAGTTCGGACCGTCGCTCCTGCTCGTGCCCGTGGTGCTGGTGATGACCGGGTGGGCGGTCGTGGTCGGGAGACCGGTCACCGGCCGGGTGGAGTGGCGGGTCGCGTTGGCGCTGACCGCGTTCGCCTGCACGGTGTTCTCCAGCGTGCCCGTCGTGCTGTGGATCTCGCTGGCCGCCGGGATCCCGGACTGACTACTCGAACCGGCTCGGGTCGCCCGCGCCGCGCCGCACGACCTCCGGCTCGCCGCCGGAGAAGTCCACGACGGTCGTCGGCTCGGTGCCGCACTCGCCCGAGTCCAGGACCGCGTCCACCGCGTTGTCCAGCAGGTCCTTGATCTCCCAGCCCTGCACCAGCGGCTCGTCCTGGCCGGGGAGCAGCAGCGTGCTGGACAGCATCGGCTCGCCGAGTTGCTCCAGCAGCGCCTGCGCCACCGGGTGGTCGGGGATGCGCGCGCCGACGGTCTTCTTCTTCGGGTGCAGCAGGCGGCGCGGCACCTCGCGCGTGGCCGGGAGGATGAACGTGTAGCTGCCCGGGGTCGCGGACTTGATCGCGCGGAACACCGCGTTGTCGACGTGCACGAACTGGCCCAGTTGGGCGAAGTCGCGGCACATCAGGGTGAAGTGGTGCCGGTCGTCGAGGTGGCGGATCTGGCGGATGCGGTCCAGGCCCTCCTTGTTGCCCAGGCTGCAGCCCAGCGCGTAGCAGGAGTCCGTGGGGTAGGCGATCAGCCCGCCGGACCGGATCAGTTCCACCGCCTGGTCGATGGACCTGCGCTGCGGGTTGACCGGGTGCACGTCGAAGTACCTCGCCATGCGCGGAGCCTAGTGGGCGGCGATTCGACGCGCGCGGGAACGCCCGCCAGGGTTGCGGGCAAGAAGGGGGCGTGCGAACCGAGAGCGCCCTGGCGGCGCAACGGGGGAGTCCGGTGACCGATCGCTTGGACACACCCGATGACCTGGCCGAACTGTACGACCGGCACGCCCGTCCGCTGCACGCGTACCTGTCCCGGCGGGTCGGCGCGGCGGTGGCCGACGACCTGGCGGCCGAGGCGTTCCTGGTGCTGTGGGAGCAGCGTCACACCTACGACCCGACGCGGGCCGGTGCGCGCGCGTGGCTGTACGGGGTGGCGACCAACCTGGTCCGGCGGCACGCCCGGTCGGAGGAACGGCGGCTGCGGGCGTGGGCGCGGCACGGGGTTCCCTCGGCTTCCGACGACGTGGGTGCCGTGGTGGCTGCCCGGGCCGACGCGGGGGCGTTGAGCGCGCGGCTGGCGTCGGCCATCGCGGCGCTGCGGGTGGAGGAGCGGGACGTGCTGCTGCTGGTGGCGTGGGCGGACTTGACGCCGGCCGAGATCGCGGAGGTGCGCGGGGTGCCGGTGGCGACCGTGCGGACCCGGCTGCACCGGGCGCGGACGCGGCTGCGCGGGGTGGACATCGTGGAGGGGGAGGGCAATGGCTGAGCGGGACCGGCTGGACGAGGGTGTGCGCGGGGTGCTGGCCGATCCGGCACCGATGAGCGACGAGGCTTTCGCCGCGGGCCGCGCGCGCGTGCTGGCAGTGGCGGGTGGTGTGGCCTCCGGCCCCCGTCTCCATTCTCCCACGGGGGACCGACAGCCGGCGGCGGGCGGCTCGCGGAGCGGTTCGGCCGGTCGGTGGGTGGCGGTCGCGGCTTGCGTCGCGGTGGTCGCGGTCGCGGCGGTAGTGGGAACGTCGGTGAGCTCGCCGCCCGAGGCCACCGCCGCCGAAGTGCTCAACCGGGCGGCCGAAAGCGTGCTCGGAGCGCACGACCCCGTGCTCGCGCCCGGTCAGTACCGGTACACCCGGACCCGGGACTGGGCGCTCGCCGTGGACGACCGGGGTGACCGGAAGTTCCGCCACCTCTACGAAGGCGTCTCCGAGACCTGGCGCCCCCAGGACTGGCGGGCGGAGTGGCTGTCCCGCTACACCGTCACCGGCAAGCGCCAGTGGGTCGAGGGCACCGAAGCCGACGCGCGGGCCGCGGGCGTCCCCCTCGAAGAACCCCGCACCACCGAGCGCACCGCCCCCTGCGGCGACTTCGTCCCCGAACTCGGCGAGAGCGGGACGTGCGCGGACGTGGCCGGCAGCTGGCGGCACCCCACCGACGCCTTCCTCGACCGCCTGCCCCGCGACCCGGCCGAGCTGCACCGGCAGCTGGTCGAGGCGGCCGGGGACGTCCCCGGTGGGCCGATGGCCGTCGCCGCCGACGTGCTCGCCACGGCGTGGGTGCCCGAGGACCTGCGGGCGGCGCTCTACCAGGCCCTGGCCGAACTCCCCGACCTGAGCGTCTCCGACCGCGCGGCGAACCTGGACGGGCGGGTCGGCGTCGCGTTGCGGGCGGGGGCCGGGCCGCAGGTGCGGGAGATCGTCGTCGACCCCGCCACCGGCCGGTTCCTCGGCGAGCGGGTGATCGGCACGCAGGAGTGGGAGGGGTTGCCCGCGGGCACGGTGTGGTCGTTCACCTCCGTCACGATCGGGGTGGCCGACGAGAAGGGCGTGCGGCCCGCGACGGGCTGAGCACGAACCGTACGAAAGTCTCTTGTCCGGCGCGTCGACCGCCCCAAATACTCGGCACGTCCAACCAGGACACACCTCCACCGCCCGGGGGCACGAAGGGCCATCGAGGGCTGGCTCGTCCCGGGCGCCCTGCAGCGAGGAGCACTGATGCGTCAACCCACCCTGCCCGGACGAACAGCCGGCCTGGGACTCGCGGTCACCACCGCCGTCGCCGCCGCGTTCGTCCTGCCCGGTGCGGCCACCGCCGCGCCGGAAGGCCCGATCGTCGCCGAGAGCGCGCCGAACGCGGTCGCGGACAGCTACATCGTCGTGCTCAAGGACGACGGGCTCGCACAGTCCGACGTCAGCGGCAAGGTCGCCGACCTCACCGGCCGCTACGGCGGCAAGGTCGGCTTCACCTACCGCGCGGCCATGAAGGGCTTCTCGGTCACCCTGTCGGCCAGGCAGGCCAAGCGCCTGGCCGCCGACCCGGCCGTGTCCTACGTGGAGCAGGACCGCACCGTCCAGGTGCTCACCGACCAGCTCAACCCGCCGTCGTGGGGCCTGGACCGCGTCGACCAGGCGGACCTGCCGCTGGACCAGAAGTACAGCTACGGCACCGAGGCGTCCAACGTCAACGCGTACGTCATCGACACCGGCATCAACTACAACCACAACGACTTCGGCGGGCGCGCGACCTTCGGGTTCGACGCGTTCACCGACGGCCAGAACGGCAAGGACTGCCACGGCCACGGCACGCACGTCGCCGGCACCGTCGGCGGCGCGACCTACGGCCTGGCCAAGAAGGTCAACCTCAAGGCCGTGCGCGTCCTGAACTGCCAGGGCGGCGGCTCGGTGTCCACCGAGGCGGCCGGCGTCGACTGGGTGACCGCGAACGCGGTGCTCCCGGCCGTGGCCAACATGAGCCTCTACACCGGCACCGCGAACGAGCCCAGCCGCGTGCTCGACGACGCCGTGCGCGCCTCGATCGCCAAGGGCGTGTCCTACGTCGTCGCGGCGGGCAACTTCAACGACGACTCCTGCAAGTACTCGCCGCAGCGCGTCACCGAGACCATCAACGTCGGCGCCACCACCAACACCGACGCCCGGTCCTCGTTCTCCAGCTACGGCACGTGCACGGACCTCTTCGCGCCCGGCTCCAACATCGTCTCCGCGTCCTACTCGAACAACTCGGGCTCGGCGACGATGAGCGGCACGTCGATGGCCTCGCCGCACGTCGCCGGCGCGGTCGCGCTGTACCTGGCGGCCAACCCGACCAAGACCCCGGCCGAGGTGCACAGCGCGATCCTGGCGCAGGCCACCCCGAACAAGGTCACCAACCCGGGCACCGGCACCCCGAACCGCCTGCTGCGCGTCGGCGGCGGCACCACGGGCGTCTCGGTCACCAACCCCGGCAACCAGACCACGGCCGTGGGCGGCACGGCGAACCTCCAGCTCACCGCCTCGGGCGGCACGGCCCCGTACACGTGGTCGGCCACGGGCCTGCCGGCGGGCCTGAGCATCGGCTCGTCCACCGGCCTGATCACCGGCACCGCCACCACCGCCGGCACGTACACGGTCACCGCGACCGCCACGGCGTCGGCGGGCGGCTCGGGCAGCACCACGTTCACCTGGACGGTCGGCGCCGCCGGCTGCGCGACCCTGACCAACGGCACGGACGTGGCCATCCCGGACGCCGGCTCGGCCGTCACCAGCACCATCACGGTGTCCGGCTGCGCGGGCAACGCCTCCGCCACCTCGAAGGTGGAGGTGCACATCAAGCACACCTGGCGCGGTGACCTGGTCATCGACCTGGTGGCCCCGGACGGCACCGCGTACCGCCTGAAGAGCTCCAGCAGCAGCGACAGCGCGGACAACGTGGACGCCACGTACACGACCAACCTGTCCTCGGAGGCCCGCAACGGCACGTGGTCCCTGCGCGTCCAGGACGTGGCCCGCTACGACACGGGCACGATCGACACCTGGAGCCTGACCCTGTAATCGCAGGACCTCCGGAGCACCACCGCATGCGCTGCTGCCAGCCACGGGAAGGGCCTCGGTTTCTTCCCCCCGTACGGCCTGGGCGCAGCCCAACCGCGCTTGGCCCGTTTCCGCAACCAGCTTTTCCGGTTGCGGAAACGGGCCAAGGGTGGTTGCCTCCGGCAGGCCGTACGGGGGGAAGAAACCGACGCCCTTCCCACCCCGGGGGCCTGCCCAGCGGCGAGCGTCCGCTTTTCAGCTTTTAGCTTTTGATCTTTCGCGCGCCGGCGCGTCCGCTAGGGAGCGCGCCAGCGCGTAGCTCTCGAACTCAGCGCTTGCGGTAGATGGCGGTGTAAGTGGTGTTGAACGGGGGTGCGGTGATGGTGTGTTCCTTCGCCCCGCCGTCCGACCACGAGACGAACGTGTAGGTCGAGCGGTTCTGGACCTGGGTTTCCGGCGCGCTCACCGAGTTGGCCGAGCCCACGATGACCGTCACCGTGAACGGGGTCGACCGCGTCGACTCGTTGAACCCCAACCCCGACAGGCGCAGCCCGCCCGGGCTGGTCTTGAACGTCAGCTGCACGGTCTGCGGCTCCAACCGGACCGTCGTCGACGTGCTCAACCCCTGCGAGTCCGTCGCGGTCAACCGCAGGCGAAGAGACGCCGGGTACTGGTGGTCCGGCGCGGTGAACTGTCCACTCGCGACACCGTTGAACGTCTCCACCACGTGCTCGTGGCAATCCGACGTGCTGAAGCAGTGGTCCAGCAACAGGGTCCAGCTCAGCCCGGACGCCGCCACCGAACCGTCCTGGGTGTCGGTCGCCCGGCCGGAGAACGGGATCACGTCCCCGACCTTCCAGCGCAAGCTCGCCGACGGGGTGTCGATGATCGGGTTCGGCGGCGTGTTGCCGACGGTGATGGTGACCGACGCCGTCCCCGTCGCACCCTGCGGATCGGTGACCCGCAACGACGCCGTGTACGTGCCGGACGTCGTGTACGTGCGGGAAGTCGTGGCACCCGTCGCGTCGCCGAAGGTGCCGTTGCCGTCCAGGTCCCAGCTGTAGGCGAGCGCGCCACCCTCGGGATCGGTGGACGCCGTCCCGCTGAAGTTGACCGTCAGAGGCGCATCACCGCTGGTCGGGTTGGCCGAGATCCGGGCGGTGGGCGGCTGGTTCGCCGCCGTGTAGACGACCCGGTGGATCGTCCCGTTGTCCATGTTGACGTAGAACAGGTCGCCGCCGGGGCCGATCTGCAGGTCCACCGGGTGGCCGGCACCGGCACCGGACGAGTCCGCGCACACCAGGCACTGCCGCACGGCCGGGTCGGGCAGGCCGTTCGCTCCCGGCATCATCGCCCAGATCTCGTTGCGGCTGTGGTCGCCGAAGAACAACGCGCCGTTGTACGCGGACGGGTACGAACCGCCGTTGTAGAACGCGATACCCGTGATGGACGAACCGCCGGTGCGGCAGCCGGTGTAGTTCACGACGCACGCGTTGTGGTTGTAGGCGTAGTAAGGCGCGGTGACCGAACCCGCGGTGCTGTAGAGGCTGGAGCACATCGTCAGGCCCGCGCCCTCGTAACCGCCCTGGCGTGCGTCACCCTCGTAGCACGGCCAGCCGAAGTTGCGACCACCGCCGGGGACGAGCCGGTCGACCTCCTCCCACGTGCCCCAGCCGACGTCGCCGATCCACAGCTCGTCGGTGCCGGGCCGCTGGGTCATCCGGAACGGGTTGCGCAGGCCGTAGCCGACGATCCGGCGCGCGTTCGGGTCGGAGGAGGACGCGAACGGGTTGTCCGCGAGGCCCTGCCCAGTCATGGGGTCGACGCGCAGCACCGTGCCGTCCAGCGTCACGGGGGTGCGGCGCACGCTCTGGCTGCGCAGCGCGCCGCCTTGGGCGCTGGGGGAGGTGAGCGTGGTGCCGACGCCGCCGGGCGGGTCGCCGCACGGGTTGACCTGGTCGCCCGCGTAGTTGTTGCCGTACTGGCCGTAGTCGACGTTGTTGAAGCTCGCGCCGTCGCCGCCGGTGACGTACAGCGCGCCGTCGCGGCCGAACAGCAGCGTGCCGATCGAGTGGCTCGGGTACTGCTGGCACCAGTCGTTGATCAGCACCTGCTCGCTCACGGCCGTGTTGCCGCTCGCGGTCAGCCGGGACAGCCGGCCGGACACCAGGCAGCCGTCCGTGGTCGGCCCGGGTGGCGTCGGACAGCCGTCACCCCAGGTGGGGGCGGTGCCGCCGATGCGGGCGTCGTAGGCGTAGAGGGCGTAGACGTACGGCGTGCTCGGGAAGCCGGGGTGCAGTGCCAGGCCCAGCAGGCCGCGGTCCCAGAAGTCGTGGACGCTCGCGGACAGGTCGGCGAACGTGGTCGGCGTGGTGTCGGCGAGGTTGTCGAACACCTTGATGACGCCGTTCTTCTGCGCCACGAACACCCGGCCGTCCGCGGCGAACCGGACCGCGGTGGGGTTGGTCAGGCCGCTGAACACCACTTGATCGCTGAAGTTCGGCGGCAGCACGGCCGCGTGGACCGCCGGCACGGCGACCAGGGCCGCCGCCGGCAGGGTGAGGGTGAGCAGCGCTGTCTTCAGCCTGGGGCGCAGTCTCATCGCGGCCCCCTTCCCGTCCGCTTAGCGTGTTCATCGGCCGCTGCGGGGGAAGCTGTTACGCGGCAACGAAAAGTGCTCGAACCGCTACTGTGGGCGGGTGGGACTCGACGCGATGAGGACGTTGGACGAGCTGGATTCGTGGCTGGCCGACCACGACGACTTCGCGGACTGCCACCTGGCCGGTGTCTCGGGAGGCGGCCCGGTCACCCTCCGCCTGCGGCGGACCGTGGCGGACGGCCGGGTGCCGGGGTCGCCACTGGTCTTCGAGGTGCACGAGCTGGTCGCGGAGGAGGTCGTCGAGTTCGTGCGGCCGGAGAGCCACTCACCGGACCACTGCTTCGAGGGCGTGGCGGTCGGCGAGGTCGGTGACCACCTCTGCGTCGAGGTGTTCGTGCCCGACCGGCTGTACCTGGCGGCGAGGTCGTTCACCGCTCGGCACGTCGGCACGGAGCGGACCACCGTCCCGCCGCACGTCGTCGAGCACCAGTTCACCGTGCTCACCCTGCCGGACGGCGGGTTCTGGATCGAGCGGGTCGGGGCGTTGGTGGGCGAGGAGGTGGTGTGGCGCGCTCACGGCAGCGGGGCTCGCGCGCCCGGCCTGGACCCGGACGGCTGCTTCCTCCAGACCGCGACGGCACTCGACTCCACCCTCGGCGGCGTCTGGTGCACCCGGGGCGCCTCCACGACCACCTTCTCGCGCACCTTCTCGCGCACCTTCCCGCGTACGGACGCCGCCTCCGCCTTGTGGCACGCGGTCCGGGTGGTCGCCGCCGAGGCCGGCTCCGTCCGCACCGGCAACTGCGTGCTGACCCCGAGGACTGGCTGCGCCACGTCGAGACGGGCGAGCTGCCCCCGGTGGAGCGCTTGGTCAACGGGCTGCCTCGGTGAGCACCTTCAGGCTGTCCGACACCGGGATGTCCGGGGGCGGGGGAGTGGCGGAGGGCAGCGGGTAGCCGAACCGGTGCACGGGTCGGGTCGTCGGGGCGACTTCCAGGGACGCCGGCACGACCGACAGCAGCGGCGAGGTCGACAGCCCGTCGTCCGTGCAGCCCAGCGCGCCGGCGCCCCGTCCACCATCCCGGCCGCCCGAGCGCTGACCTCGGCGAGCCCGATCGCCACCTCGACGTGCGGCCTGCCGTCCCGCCGCTCGCGCCTCGTCTGCCGTCCCGCCGCTCGCGCCTCGCCTGCCGCCCTGCCGCTCGCGCCTCGCCTGCCGTCCCGCCGCTCGCGCTGCCCGGCCCGTCGAGGTGTCAGGTGCCGCGCAGGGCGTCGGAAGCCTCGGTGATGATGTCGCGCATGGCCTGTTCGGCGGCGGCCGGGTCGCCGGACTGCACGGCCTGGGCCACGTCGGCGTGCAGGCGGATCGCGGCCGGGTTCGGGTGGGTGGGCATGAGGCCGTGGTGGGTCCGGCCGATGAGGACTTCCGAGACCACGTCGGTCAGTGCCGCCAGCATCTCGTTGCCCGACGCGGCCAGCAGCGTCCGGTGGAACAGCAGGTCCGCCTCCAGGTAGGCCTCGAGGTTGCCCGCCTTGCCGTGCACGGCCATGTCCATCACCGCCCGCGTCAGGTCGCCGCACTGCTCGGGCGTCGCGCGCGTCGCCGCCAGGGCCGCCGCCACCGGCTCGACCCCGCCGCGCAGCTCGCCCAACGACTCCAGTTGCGCCTCGCGGTCCGCCCCGTCCAGGCGCCAGCGGATGATCCGGGGGTCGAACACGTTCCACGCCGCCCGCTCGGCCACGGTCACCCCGACCCGCCGCCGCGTGGTGAGCACCCCCATCGACTCCAGCACCCGCACGACCTCGCGGATCACCGGCCGGGACACGCCGTTGCGCTCGGCCAGCTCGTCGATGCGCAGCACGTCGCCGGGCGCGATGGCGCCGGAGGTGATCAGCCGCCCCAGGTCGTCCAGGACGGTCTGGTGCAGGCCCGGTTTGGTGGTCCCCACGACGCGGAATCCTCTCACGATTGCCCTCGTCGAGCCTGCCTGAACGATAAAGAGCAGATCATTCAGGCACCGACCGTTGTAAAAACCTGATTAATAGGTCAGGCTGTCCGGCACCGAAGGCACGACGAAAGGGAGGCCGCGTGTCACAGCCGATCGTGGTCATGGGTGTGTCGGGCTCGGGCAAGACGACCGTGGGCACCGCGCTCGCCCGCCGCCTGGGCGTGCCGTTCGCCGACGCGGACGACTTCCACCCGCCCGCCAACATCGCCAAGATGGCCGCCGGCACGCCCCTGGACGACGCCGACCGGGCACCGTGGCTGGCCGCGATCGCCGCGTGGCTCGCCGACCACACCGCCGGGGGCGTGGTCACCTGCTCGGCGCTCAAACGCACTTTCCGCGACCAGTTGCGCGCCGCCGCCCCGGCGGTGTTCGTGCACCTCGCGGGCGACCCGGACGTCGTGCGCGCCCGCGTCGCGGCCCGGCCGGGCCACTTCATGCCGGTGAGCCTGGTCGCCTCCCAGTTCGCCGCCCTCGAACCGCTCGACGCCGACGAGCCCGGCGTCGTGCTCGACCTCGACCAGCCGGTCGAGGACCTCGTCACCTCCTGCCTCGCCGTCGCGGAAGGACTGCCGACATGACCCTCGCCGTGGAAGCCCTGAGCGCCGGGCGCCTGCTGCCCGCCGCCCTGGTCGGGATCGCGCTGCTCGTCGTGCTGATCACCCGGTTCAAGCTCAACCCGTTCCTGGGCTTGACGATCTCCTCCCTCGTCGTCGCCCTGATCGCGGGCCTGCCGCTGGACCAGGCGGTGGCGAGCTTCGGCAAGGGCTTCGGCGACACCGCGGCGGGCGTCGGCACGCTGATCGCCCTGGGCGCCATGATCGGCAAGCTGCTGGCCGACACCGGCGGCGCGGACGCGATCGTGGACAAGATCATCAGCCGGTCGTCCCGCCGCGCCCTGCCGTGGGCGATGGCCGCCGTGGGCGCGCTGATCGGCCTGCCGATGTTCTTCGAGATCGGCCTGGTGCTGATCATGCCGGTGATCCTGCTGATCTCGCGCCGCTCCGGGATGTCGTTGATGCGCCTGGGGATCCCCGCCCTGGCGGGCCTGTCGGTGATGCACGGGCTGGTGCCGCCGCACCCCGGTCCGCTGGTCGCGGTGAACGCCCTCAAGGCCGACCTGGGCATCACGCTGGGCCTGGGCGTCCTCATCGCCCTGCCCACGGTCGCCATCGCCGGCCCGCTGTTCGCCCGCTACGCCGCCCGCTGGGTCGACGTGCCCGCGCCTGAGTTGTTCGAAGCCGACGAGCGCGACGACCGGCCCAAGCCGACCTTCGGGGTCACGCTGGCCACCGTCCTGCTGCCGGTCGTGCTGATGATGGGCAAGGCGCTGGCCGACATCGTGCTGGCGAAGGGCACCGCGGTCCGGTCCGTGCTGGACTTCCTCGGCACGCCCGTCATCGCGCTGCTGATCGCGGTCGTGGTCTCGATGCTGACGCTGGGCCGGGGCGCGCGGATGTCGGTGCGCGAGGTCGCGAAGTCGGTCGAGTCGGGCCTGCCGCCGATCGCCGGCATCCTGCTCATCGTCGCCGCCGGCGGCGGGTTCAAGCAGACGTTGATCGACACCGGCATCGGCAAGCTGATCGCCGACTGGGTGGCGGGCAGCGGCCTGTCCGTGCTGCTGCTGGCGTGGCTGGTGGCCGTGCTGATCCGCCTGGCCACGGGTTCGGCGACGGTGGCGACGGTGACCGCGTCCGGCATCCTCGCGCCGCTGGTGACGACCCTGAGCCCGGGGGAGACCTCGCTGCTGGTGCTGGCGATCGGCGCGGGCTCGCTGTTCTTCTCGCACGTCAACGACGCCGGCTTCTGGCTGGTCAAGGGCTACTTCGGGCTCACGGTCGGGCAGAACGTGAAGACGTGGTCGCTGATGGAGACGGTGATCTCGGTGACCGGGTTGGTGTTCGTGCTGCTGACCGACCTGGTGATCTGACACCCTGCCCGACGTGAGCGACTTGTGGCGGGTCCGCGACCTCGTCCTGGGGCTGCGGGACGCGGCCGACGGCTGGGGCGCCGACGAGGTCGGCGCGTGGTTCGAGCGCGAGCCGCACCTGCTCGGCGAACTCCGGGCGGCCGGGCGTCCCGAGGCCCGTGGCGACTGCGATGCGGAGCTGCTGTGGGGGCTGTACGCGGTGAGCAGGCTCGCGGACCTGCTGACCGCGCCCCACCAGCCCGGCGACCGCGCCCTCGGGTGGCCGATGGCGTCGGCCGGGGCGTGGGACGGGTTCCGGGCGCTGGTCGGTGCGGTCGAGGTCGCCGAGGACGGGTTCCACCCGTTCTTCCACGAGATCGTGCGCGTCGAGCCGGCCGACGACCCCGACGAGCCGGTGTCGCTGGTGGCCGAGTGCTGGCCCGGCGCGCTGGTCGGCGGGCTTCTGCTGGCGCGGGCCGGGGTCACCGTGCGGGCGGGGGCGAACGTGCTCGACCCGGAGGCGGCGGCGCGGTCCACGCAGTACTGGACGTGGTGGCGGCGCAACCGGCCGGTCGACGACCTCTCGCACGGCTGGGGCGGCAACTCCCAGTGGCGCACCGGGTTCCGGCGCGACTACGTCGTGGGCGACGAGCTGCACCTCAACGTCGACGGCAAGGAGAGCCGGCCGCCGGAGCCCGACGACGACCTGACCGACGACGAGAGGCTGGAGCTGCTGCGGTTCCGGCACGGCGTGCGACGCGACCTCGGTCCCGACCGCTGGCCCTACGGGGAGACGCTGGTCGAGGCTAGGCCGTGAGCTCGGTGGGCGTGGCGATCACGTCCACCATCGCCCCGTTCCGGAGGACCGTGACCGGCAACGGCAGGCCGATGGCCTCGGCGAACAGCTGCTTCTGGATGCCCTGAGCGTCCTTGACCTGCGTTCGGGCCACGCTCAGGACCAAGTCGCCGTCGTGCAGTCCCGCGCGGTCCGCCGGGCCGCCGCGGACCACCTGCACCAGGCGCACGCCCGCCTTCTGGCCCGTGCGCTCGGCGACGGGGTCGGGCAGGGGCGCGGGGACGCCCACGACGCCCAAATAAGCCCGGCGCACCCGGCCCTCGACCATCAGGGTGGACAGGATGCGTTGCGTGGTGCTGTTCATCGGGATCGCCAGGCCCAGGCCCACCCCGGCCAGCGCGGTGTTGATGCCGACCACCTCGCCGTTCGAGTTCGCCAGCGCGCCGCCGGAGTTGCCCGGGTTGAGGGCTGCGTCGGTCTGGATGACGTCCTCGATCACCCGGCCGACCCGCCCGCTGCTCACCGGCACCGCCCGGCCCAGCGCGCTGACCACGCCCGCGGTCACCGAACCCGCCAGGCCCAGCGGGTTGCCCACGGCGATGACCAACTGGCCCACCCGCAACGCGTCCGCGTCGCCGAACACCGCCGCCGACGGGGTGTCCGGGGCCTTGAGCACGGCCAGGTCGGACAACGGGTCCGCGCCGACCACGTCGAAGCGCGCCTCGGTGCCGTCTGCGAACACCACCACGCCGTCCCGGCCGGAGCCCACGACGTGCGCGTTGGTCAGCAGGAACCCGTCGTCGGTGAACACCACGGCCGACCCCGCGCCACGGCTCATCCGCACGCTGGCGACGTGCGGCGTCACGTCCCGCGCGACCGCCACCACGATCCGCGAGTAGGCGTCCAACGGGCCTTCGTCCACGGCGAGACCTCCCGGGATTACTTGATTACATCGTGCGCCCGGGAGGGGGCTGCTGTCATGGAACGTTCGCCCTCAGCGCAGCGAGGCGGTGGCGCGGCGAGACGTTGGTGCAGCAGGTCGACGTAAAAAGACGCGGGCCGGACGAGTCCGTGCCCGCGTCGACTCACCTCACGCGGCGAAACCAAAGCACCCCAAGAGCCGCGCGGTCGAACTCAGCGGACGTGGTCGGCCAGGGTCGCGGCGACCTCCGCGGGGGACGGCATCGCGGCGACCTCGGCGGCGATGGCCTTCGCGGCGTCCTGGACGGCCGTGTCGGTCAGGAGCTTGCGG
This sequence comes from Saccharothrix variisporea, assembly GCF_003634995.1. Classification (GTDB taxonomy): domain Bacteria; phylum Actinomycetota; class Actinomycetes; order Mycobacteriales; family Pseudonocardiaceae; genus Actinosynnema; species Actinosynnema variisporeum. The sequence goes on from NZ_RBXR01000001.1 coordinate 8,071,611, forward strand.
GCGTGGGAGGTCACGGCCTCGGCGGTCACCTCGTCGCCGAGCAGCTGTGCGCCCAAGCCCTGCGCCACGACGACTTCGGCGTTGCTGAACTGGTCCGCGCCCTGCGGCAGCACCAGTTGCGGGACGCCGGCGCTGAACGAGCCCAGCGTCGTGCCGCTGCCGCCGTGGTGCACGACGAGGTCGGTGTGCGGCAACAGGTCCGCCTGCGGCACCCACGGCAGCACGGTGACGTTGTCGGGCACCTCGCCCAGCGCGTCCACCTCGACCGTCGGCCCGGCCGCGACCAGCACCCGCGCGCCCTCCACGGCCGCCAGTCCGGCGATCGCGTTGCGCAGCACCTCGGCGTGGCCGAACGCGGTGCCGAGCGTGAGGTACAGCAGGGGCTGCTCGTGCGCGGTCACCCAGGACGGCAGCTCGCCGGGTTCGGCGAAGGGCACGGGACGCAGCGGGATGGTCCGGTTCGCGGCCAGGAACGCCTGGTCCTGCACCGAGGGCGGGCAGATGTCGAGGTACGGGTTGCCCAGCAGCATCGGGTCGCGCTCGGGGACCTCGACGCCGATCTCGGCACCGAAGGTCTGCAGCGGTTCCACCGTGAACTCGGCGGTGTCGGCGCCCCACATCCGGCCGAAGCCGTGGCACAGCGCGGGAACGCCCGCGGCCTTGGCCGCCAGCCCGGCGCCGGGGTTGGCCAGCTCGTGCACGACGAGGTCGGGCCGCCACCGCTCGATGACCGGCACCAGGTCGGCGTGGAAGCGCCGGGGCAGGGTGGACATGAACACCTCGGCGATCAGCTGCGGCGCCACCTCCTGGGCCTGCTGCGGCGAGCCGTGCTGCTCCAGCACGAAGCTGAAAGCTTCGCGCATGCCGATGCCGGCTTCGACGTGTTCCAGGCCGAGTCGCGTGATCGCGTCGCCGAAGTCGGTGGTGGCGAAGGCGACGTCGTGGCCGTGCTCGCGGGCCGCGATCGCCAGTGGTAGCAAGGGATAGGTGTGTCCGTGCGAGCCGAGGCTCGAGAAGAGGATCCTCACCGGTTCGATCATAACCAGATTTTCGCCGGCCGGTGAATTTTCGCTGTGGGCTTACCCCGCTCAGCCGAGCGCCCAGTGGCGGCCGACGGTCCAGCCGAGCAACGGCTCGTCGGGCGATCCGCCGTGCAGGACGTGCTCCAGCCCGGCCAACGCGCGCGACAGCACCGGTGGCGCGTCCTCGCGGTGCGCGGCGACGAAGGCTTCGGCGTTGCCGCTCAAGGTGAGGAAGAACAGCGTCTGCCGCCACGCGAACGCGATGTTCTTGACCGTCCGCGCGTTGCCCTGGATCCGGCGGGCGAGTCCCGCCGCCGTGCCGAACGCCCGTTCCGCCAGCGCCGACCAGTCCGCCTCGACGCCCGCCCGCACCAGCGTGGCCAGGTTGTGCGTGGTCAGGATCTGCGCCTGCTCGATGACCATGCCGTTGGCCGCGACGCTCCCGCCCGTCGCCGCCCGCCGGCACCACGCGGCGAACGCGTCCGGGTCGGCGGCCGCCGAGTAGTCCAGGCCGTAGTAGCGCGCGTAGGGGGAGTCGGCCAGCAGGTCGCCCGCGATCCGGGCCGCCGCGGCGAACTTGGGCGTGAACGACCCCATGAAGATGTCCGCGGCCAGGTCCTCCACCCACGGCAGGTCCGGGGCGAGCGCGGCCAACTCGCGCACCAGCGGGTTGGGCAGGACGGCGCCCGGGAACCCGTCCAGCGCCAACTCGCCCAGTCGCCGCACGGTCCCGTGCGCGGGCACGTCGGCGCGGTACCGGGCGACGGCCCGCACCCACGGCAGCTCGTCGACCGTCACCTGGTGCTCGAAGTCCAGCAGCAGCAACGACCGCCGCCGCCCGAACGCCACGTGGACGGCCGCCATCAAGGCCCGCAGCGGACCCTCGGGGTAGGCGCGGGCGATCGTCTCGGCCGCGATCGGCGGCACCAGCCGCGCCAGGACGTCGGCGGAGGGCACGACCCCGGCGGCGAGCAGGTCCTCCGCCGTTCCGGCGAGCGCCCGTCGCACGATCCGCGCCAGGGTGCCGGGGATCGGTGTGCCCACCGGGATGCCGGGCACGTCCTCGTGCACGGGTGCGAGCAGCGCCTCCACGTCCGCCGCACCCTCGTCGGCGGGCAGTGCCGCCGCGCGCCGGACGAGCAAGCGGGCCAAGTCGTGGAACGTGGGCAGCGCGGCTTGGGCGGACTGCCGGGCGCGCAACGCGGTGTGCTCCGGCGAACCCGGGCGTCCGCGCCGGGCCACCATCGCCTCGACGGTGTGCTCCAGCAACCGCCGGTCGCGCGGCCCGATCGCCTCCCGCCGCACGACCGCGGCCGTGCAGCGGAGCATGATCGCCAGGTTGTGCCGGGGGTTGCGGTGCTTGGTGGTCAGCGTGTGGGTGGCGGACAGCTCGGCGTACCGGGCGACCAGCGCTTCCGCCCGCGCCCGCCACGCCGCGTCGATCCGCGCACCGAGCCGGGTGTCCTCGCAGGAGTCCAGCCACAGCTCCAACAGGTCGTCGGCGAACGGGTTCCACACCGTCAGCGCCTCGTTCATGGCCGCGACCCGCGGGTTGGGCGCGCGCCCGGCCAGCGCCGCGCTCGCCTCGCCCACCGTCTCCCGCCACAGCAGCCCGCTGGGTGGCGCGGCGGCCGGGGTCGGCACGAACCGCAACCGCCCCGCGAACGGCGCGATCTCGCGCAGCAGCTCCTCGGCGGCGTCGAAGTCCTCGTGGTCCACCAGCCACGCCATCACGAGCAGAGCGGCTTCCTCGGGCACCTCCACGCGGTACTCGCCGCTGTCCAGCAGCGCGCGCAGCCCGGCCCGCCCCTCGGGCGAGAGGGCGTGCCCGAAGTCCGCCAGTCGGTCGGTCTCGTGCGGCAGCAGCGGTCCACCGGCGGCGGCCCGCCCGGTCGCGAACCCGCCGCGGACGACCTCCGGGGTGACCCAGGCGGGCAGGTCGGCCACCGGGGTGCGCGAGCCGATCCGCAGGGTGCCGTCCGTCATCCCGCCCAGCACGGCGAACCACCGCCGCACCCGCGCCTCCGCGCGCTCCCGGGTGGCGGGGTCGGAGTGGGTGGTCGCGGTGGCGAAGGCGTCCGCCAGGCGTCCCAGGGGGTATCCGTACTCGTCCATTGCCGGCGTGGCGGGTTCCGCCCCCGCGCCCTCCGGGTTAAGAGCCCGGTGCTCTGACTGGCTGAGCTACACGCCGATGTCGCGCGGCAACGGTAGCTCAGCGATCACCGGGGGACACGGCGATTTCGCCGCGCACGGCCGCCGTCGCCTCGATGCTGGCGAGCAGGAACCGGGCGATGGTGGCCTTCTCCTCGTCGCTGAACGCCTCCCACGCCGCCGTGTACGCGCTGTTGAGCGGGGCGAAGAAGCGGCGGCCCAGGTCCAGGGCCTTGTCGTGGACGCGCAGTTCGACCTTGCGGCGGTCGGTGGTGCTGCGGGCGCGTTCGACGTGGCCGGAGGACTCCAGGCGGTCCAGGACGGACGTGGTCGCCGACGCGCTCAGGTGCATGGCCTCGGCCAGCCGACCGGGTGACAGCGGTGTGCCGCGGCGGTCCGCGTCCATGATCAGGACCAGCGCGTTCATGTCCGTGCGGTGCAGGCCGTGCCACTCGCCGAACAAGCCGACGAAGTGGTCCGACTCCACGACGAGCTGTCGCAGGAGCCGCACCAGGGTCGAGTTGTCGGCCATCCGCCCTCCGGTTAGCATTTCGACGATCGAACTATTCGACCATCGAATCATCTGGTCTGCCGGAGGTCATTCTCCCGTGCGCGCACGCTGGGTCGTCCCCGCCCTGATCGCCGTCGCCTGGCTCGCCCTGGGCGGCTTCGCCGGACCGTTCACCGGCAAGCTCAGCCAGGTCGCGGTCAACGACAGCACCGCCTTCCTGCCCGCCTCCGCCGAGGCCACCGAGGTCGCCGAGCGGGTCAAGGCGTTCGGCGACCAGCGCAGCCTGCCCGCCATCGTGGTCGCCGAACGGCGGTCCGGCATCACCGACGCCGACCGCGCCTACCTGGAGGGCGTCCGCTACCCGGGCAAGGCCTCGCCGGTCATCCCCTCCCGCCAGGACGACCAGGCCGCCCAGGTGGTCGTGGCCATCGACGCCGTGGAGCCCGCCGACGCCGTGGAGCAGTTGCGCACGGCGTTGGACGACCCGCCGGACGGGCTGACCGTGCTGGTCACCGGGCCGGCCGCGCAGATCGCGGACCTCAAGGAGGCCTTCGGCGGCATCGACGGGCTGCTCCTGCTCGTGGCCGGGGCCGTGGTCGCGGTGATCCTCGTGCTGGTCTACCGGAGCCCGTTGTTGCCGCTGGTGGTGCTGCTGTCCGGCGTGATGGCGTTGGGTGTCGCGAGCCTGGCCGTGTACCTGTTGGCGGACAACGGGGTGCTCGACCTCAACGGTCAGAGCCAGGGCATCCTGTTCATCCTCGTGTTCGGCGCGGCCACGGACTACGCGCTGCTGCTGGTCTCCCGGTACCGAGAGCAGTTGCGCGACACCGAGGACCGGTTCGCCGCCATGCGCACGGCGTGGCGGGCGACCATCGAACCCATCGCCGCCTCCGCGGGCACCGTCGTGCTCGGCGTGCTGTGCCTGCTGTTCAGCGACCTCAACTCCAACAAGGGCCTGGGTCCGGTGGCCGCGATCGGCATCGGCGCGGCGCTGCTGGCGTCGGTGACGTTCCTGCCCGCGGTGCTGGTGCTGCTCGGCCGGGCCGCGTTCTGGCCGCGCCGGCCGGTGTTCGGCTCGCCGCACCCCGAGTCCGGTGGGCTGTGGGCGCGGGTCGCGGCGCTGGTGTCCGCCCGGCCCCGGCTGACGTGGGTGGTCACGACGCTGGTGCTGCTGGTCGGGGTGGCGTTCGTGCCGCAGCTCAAGGCGTCCGGGACGGCCCAGTCGGACGTGTTCCTCACCGACGTGGAGTCCGTGGCGGGGCAGGAGGTGCTGTCGCGGCACTTCCCCGGCGGCAGCGGGTCGCCCGCGGTCGTGCTGGCGCGAGCGGGCTCCGCCGCGCAGGTCGCTGCCGCCGCGAAAGTGGACGGTGTGTCCACTGTGGAGCAGAAGGGCGAGGCCGGCGGGTTGGTCCGGTTGGACGTGGTGCTCAAGGACCCCGCCGACTCCGAAGCCGCGCTGGCGACCGTGCAGCGGTTGCGCGAGGCGGTGCGGCAGGTGCCCGGCGCGGAGGCCAAGGTCGGTGGGCCGACGGCGACCCAGCTCGACACGCGGGACACCTCCGAGCGGGACCGGTTGGTCATCATCCCGATCGTGCTGCTGGTGATCTTCCTCGTGCTGGCGGCGTTGTTGCGGTCGTTGCTGGCGCCGTTGCTGCTCATCGCGACCGTTGTGCTGTCCTTCGGCGCCACGATGGGTGTTGCGGCGCTGGTGTTCAACGGGCTCTTCGACTTCCCCGGCGCGGACCCGGTGGTGCCGTTGTTCGGGTTCGTCTTCCTTGTGGCGCTGGGGATCGACTACAACATCTTCCTCATGACCCGCGTGCGCGAGGAAACCCGGACGCTCGGGGCGCGGGAGGGCGTGCTGCGCGGGCTCACGATCACCGGTGGGGTGATCACCTCGGCGGGTGTCGTGCTGGCGGCGACGTTCGCGGCGCTGGCCGTGCTGCCGATCCTGTTCCTGGCCCAGATCGCGTTCATCGTGGCCTTCGGCGTGTTGCTGGACACCATCGTCGTGCGGTCCCTGCTGGTGCCCGCGCTCGCGGTGGACGTCGGCGGGCGCATCTGGTGGCCGTCACGCATTTCCCGACCGGATTAACGCGTTACCGCTGGAGATCACCGTTTCGAGTGGACTTGACGCGTGCCGCGCCTGGTCGGGGTGGCGCTCGCCGAGCCGTTCCGGCCGCCTGTTCCTAAGGTCCGCTCGTGCCCGGTTCGACGCCGGGCACGGGTACGACCGGGCGGCCGGGCGCCACGCTCCGTCCACCGCGCCACCCGGGACACGGGTTTCCTCACGGAAGGTCAAGCCGTGGGACGGAGGACCGCCGCGTCCGATGTGGACGCGACCGGTGCGGCGCAGCGGTGCGGCGACGTCCATGTCCGATCACGGAGGCACCACCCAGAGCGGCACCACCCAGAGCGGCACCACCCGGAGCGGCACCACCACCCACCTCGGCCGGGCAGCGCTGCTGACCGCCGCCACGGCCTGCCTGTTCGGCCTCGGCGGCGGTGTCGCGGCGGCCCAGGACAGCCTGGACTGGGACGCCGTGGCGCGCTGCGAGTCCGGCGGGAACTGGTCGATCAACACCGGCAACGGTTACTACGGCGGCCTTCAGTTCACCCCGGGCACGTGGGCGGCCAACGGTGGCACCGGTATGCCGCAAGACGCCACACGTGAAGAGCAGATCAGGGTGGCGGAGAACGTCCTCCGCACCCAGGGCGCCGGCGCGTGGCCGTCGTGCGCGGGCCGCCGCGGCGCCCCCGTGCGCTCCACCCCGCCCAGCACCCGCACCGCGGTCCGCACCGCGCCGGTGGAACCCGTCGTACCCGCACGTCCACCGTCGACCGACAACCCGGCCGGCGACTACACGATCCAGGAGGGCGACACCCTCGCCTCGATCGCGCAACACGCCGGGATCGAGGGCGGTTGGGAGGCCCTGGTCGCCATGAACCCGGGCCACCTGACCAACCCGGACCTGATCATCCCGGGCCACCGCATCGTCACCAAGTCCGCGTCCGACGAGCCCCGCAACCTCCGGATCCGCTGACGCCCCCTCACGCCGGCCGCCCGGGCGACCCCGGGCGGTCCGGCATGAGCGCGTAACGGCCGGGACTGGTGCCCACCAGGCGTTTGAAGTGCCGGCTGAGGTGCGACTGGTCGTAGAAACCCGCTCTGGCGGCCACCTCCGCCGGCGGCAGGCCGGACAACAGCAGGCGTCGGGCAAGGTCCACGCGGCGGCCGGTCAGGTACTGGTGGGGCGGGATGCCGTACTCGCGGCTGAAGCTGCGGACCAGGTGGGTCGGGTGCGCGCCGAGGAGGGTCGCGGCGGTGGTCAACGACAGTCCCGAGTGGACGTTCGCGTCCAGGAGGTCGCGCAGGTCCTTGGCCAGACCCGGGTCTCGGACGGGGCTGGGTGTCGTCCGGAGCAGGTGGTGGGTCAGGCGGTCGACCACGAGGGTCAGGCGGCTCTGCGCGGCCAGCTGTTCGCCGGGGTGGGCCAGGGTGTGGTGCAGCTGGTGGATGCGGTGGCGCAGGAGCGGGTCCGGCAGGGCCGGCTGGTCCACCGCGCGGCCGGTGAGGTCGGGGTCCAGCAGGTCGGTGTCCAGGTAGAGGACGCGTTTGCGGAAGCCGTGCGGGGTGGCCGAGCGGCCGTCGTGGGGGACGTGCGGGGGCAGCAGGGTGACGTGGGAGCGGAGCGCGCCGTGCTCGTGGTGGTCCAGCTCGAACTGGACGGTGCCCTCGTCGATCAGCAGCAGGGTCCACGTGTCGTGGGTGTGCATGGGGTAGGTGTGGTCCGGGAAGTGCGCGTGGAACACCTCGGACACACCTGTCACCGCGGGTCGCCACGCCCGGATCGTCCCCGACACCCCTCCCAAGGTACCCGTGCCAGGAACGTACAAGACGGGGTGGCGGGCGGGCGGCGACGCTGGGGGAGTGGAAGAAGCTGTTCGATTCGACACCAAGATCGCCGTGCTGCTCCGGGACGACCTGGAGGCGTGGCAGGGGCTGAACGTGTGCGCGTTCCTGAGCGGGGCGCTGGCCGCCGGGTCGCCGGAGCTGCTGGGCGAGCCGTACGCCGACGCCGACGGGACGCCCTACCTGCCGATGTTCCGGCAGCCGGTGCTGGTGTTCGCGGGTGCCAAGGAAGTCCTGACCGCCGCGCACGGGCGGGCGGTGGCGCGGGAGCTGCCGATCGCCGTGTTCACCTCCGACCTGTTCGCCACCGGCAACGACCGGGACAACCGGGCGGCGGTCCGGGCGGTGCCCCGCGACCGGCTGGACCTGGTCGGTCTGGCGGTGCACGCGGGCCGCAACGTGGTGGACAAGGTGTTGAAGGGCGCCCGCATGCACCCGTGAGCCGAACCCGGCGGATCGGGGTCGTGTCGTCGACCCCGATCCCTGTGCACGGCCTACACGGTCGTGAGCGGTGCGTCCCACTCGATGCGGTGCTCGAACTGCCAGGCGAACTTCGACGGCTTGACGAACTTCATCGCCACCGGCATGAGCAGGTCGCGCAGCACGCGGGCGACCGGGCCGGCGGCCTTGTCCTGGTTGGTGCGCGCGGCCATCTTGATGATGCGCTCCACGCGGTCCCGACGCAGTCGCTCGTACGCGGCGAACGCCTCCGGGTGCGGCAGGTCCCGCAGGCACCGGGCCAGTTCGACCGCGCTCTCCACCGCCAGCGACGCGCCCTGGCCCGAGCTGGGAGACGTGGGGTGGGCGGCGTCGCCGATCAGCACCATCCGGCCCCGGCTCCACGTCGGCACGGACGGGATGTCCTCCAGCGGCCCGGTGATCACCAGGTCCTCCGGCGAGGTCCGCGCGAACATCGGCAGCGCCGGCACCCGGTCGTCGGCGAACACCTCCCGGAACCGCCGCAACCACTCCGCGGCACCCACCGCCCGCGCCTCGGCGGTGCTCATCGGCGTCTTGCTCGGCAGGTTGACGAACCACCCGCCGGACGAGTCGTCCATGACCTGGTACCCGAAGAACGCCCGCTTGCCGAACGCCAGGTACATGCACCCGCCGGTGGACGGCAGCCCCGTGTCCGCCACGCGCGCCCCGAACCCGAGCAGGCCCGTGTACCGGGGCTTCGGCGCGCCCGGGTCGATCAGGCCGCGCACGGTGGACCGGATGCCGTCCGCACCCACCAGCAGGTCACCGCGCACCGACGACCCGTCCGCGAACCGCGCCACCACCCCGTCGTCGGACGAGGTCGCGTCCACCAGCCGCTTGCCCATCTCGAACACCACCCCGCGCGCCAGCGCTTCCTCGCGCAGCACCCGGTACAGCTCGTCGCGCCACACCATGAGCTGGGGCGGGTCGCTCTCGAACGCGCCCAGCGTCTTGCCCGTCCAGCTCTGCATCGCCATCGACGTGATGGGCGTGCCGATGGCCCGCACGGCGTCGTCCACGCCCACCACGCTCAACGCCTGCAACCCGTTGGGCGCGAACCCCAACCCGCCGCCGACCCCCTCCGCGGTGCGCGGGTAGGCCTCGTAGACGGTCGCGTCGAACCCCGCCCGCCGCAGCGCCAACGCGGCCACCGGGCCGCCGATGCCACCGCCGATGACCAGCACGTTCATGTCCCCTCCAGGTTCTGGTGGAAACCGGCCCACATGGGTCCCCAGCCGGTCTCCGGGTCCTCGATCCGGTCGATGAAGCCCTCGACGAACGCCACCTCGGCGTCCAGCAGGGCGATCCGGTACTCCTCTTCGACCAGGAAGAGCGGGTGCACGCCGACTGCGGAGTCCAGCAGCCCCCGGATCTCCGCCCGCTGCTCGGCGAGCCGTGCCAGCCGGTTGCGCAGCAGTGGCACGACCTCGTCCGGCGGCAGCGCCCCGATCAGCGACAGCGCGGCCACGAAGTGCGGGTACTCGTGCCGGGGTTCGGCCACCAGGTCCCGCAGCCAGTCGCGCAGCTCCGCACGGCCTTCGGGCGTGAGCGCGTAGACGGTCCGCTCGGGCCGCTGGCCGTCGCGGACGGTCTCCTGCGGCGCGATGAACCCGGCTTTCTCGAGCTGCCCGACGACCATGTAGAGCGAGCCGTGGGTGAACTTGATGCTGCGGTCGTCGTGGTGCTCGCGCAGCATGCGGCTCAGCTCGTAGGGGTGTGCGGGCTGCCTGACCAGGTAGCTCAGCACGGCCAGGGCCAGCAGGTTCCCGACCTTGCGCTTGCTCGCCATCCGTCCTCCTGTAGTCAGGACTAACTATCCATCCCTGACTAGTCAGTGTCAACTATTCATCTCCGGTCGAGGTTCGCCGACCGCGTTTGGCCTGATCAGCGCAAAACCACCGGTGCCCTTGCCCCCGTTCGGGCGGGTCGCCCAAGCTGCGGTCCCGACGACAAGCGAGGTGGCCGTGCAGCAGACCAGCTCACTCGAACAGCTCCTGTGGGACGTCTACGGCCACGTCCGCGACGGCGGCGCCCCGATCACCGAGGGGTTCGCGAGCCTGGCCGAGGTCGAGTACCTCGCCGACCTCGCGCGCACCGCGGGCGCCCGGCGGATCGCCGAGATCGGGTTCAACATCGGGTTCTCCAGCATCGCGTTCCTGGAGAGCGCACCCGACGCCCGGGTGGTGTCCTTCGAGCTGGACCAGCGGCGGTCGGTCGCGCTGGCCAAGGAGTTCGTGGACGTCCGCTACCCCGGGCGGCACGAACTGGTCGTCGGCGACTCCACCACGACCGTGCCCGCGTACGGCGGGGCGCGGCCGGACCTGGTGTTCGTCGACGGCGGGCACACCTTCGAGATCGCCTACGCCGACATCGTCAACGCCCGCCGCCTGGCGCGGCCGGGCGCGGTGGTGGTCGTGGACGACGTGATCCCCTGGTACCCGTGGGGCGTCGGCCCGCACCGGGCGTGGACGGCGGCGGTGGAGGAAGGGCTGGTCGAACCCGTCGAGTACCACGTGGACGGACGCCGGGTCGAGGAGGTCGCCGAACCGGGCGACCGGGCGTGGGCGACCGGCCGGTTCACCCGGTAGCTCGGGGGTCGCTCCGGGTCCCGGGCCGCCCGGAGTGGGGGTCGGTAGGGGTTCTCCGGTCCCGTGCCCGCGGTGCAGGGTGGGAAGTCGCGGAGCGAAAGGCGTCGAATGAGCATCTCCGAGATGGACTTCCGGCCCGCCGTCCGGCCGACCCCGCGGTCCGTGCGGTCGCTGCGGGACCGGCGTGACGAGCTGACCACCCGGGTGGCGTTGGGCAACCGGGACGCCGTGGCGCGGCAGCACGGGCTGGGCAAGCGGACCGCGCGCGAGCGCCTGGAACTGCTGCTGGACGAGGGGTCGTTCGTCGAGCTGGAGATGTTCCGGCGCGGCACGACCGGCGCGCACACCGACGGGGTCGTGGCCGGTTCCGGGACCGTGGACGGGCGGCGGATCTTCGTCTACGCGCAGGACTTCACCATCTCCGGCGGGTCGCTGGGCGCGGCGCACGCGGAGAAGATCCACAAGGTGATGGACCTGGCCGTGGCCACCGGGTCGCCGATCGTGTCGGTGAACGACAGCGGCGGGGCGCGCATCCAAGAGGGCGTGATGGCGCTGCACGGCTACGGCGGCATCTTCCGGCGGCAGGTCGAGGCGTCCGGGATCGTCCCGCAGATCGCCGTGGTGCTGGGGCCGTGCGCGGGTGGGGCGGCGTACTCGCCGGCGTTGGCGGACTTCACGTTCATGGTGCGCGACACCGCGCAGATGTACCTGACCGGGCCGGACGTGGTCGCGGCGGTGAGCGGTGAGCGGGTCACGCACAACCAGCTCGGCGGCGCGGACGTGCACGGGTCGCTGTCCGGGGTGGCGTCCTTCGTGCACGACGACGAGGAGAGCTGCCTCGCGGACGTGCGTTACCTGCTGTCCTTGTTGCCCGCCAACAACATGGAGCCGCCGCCGGCGTACCCGCACCCGGCGGGGGACGAGCTGCGGCCCGCGCTGCCCGACCTCGTCCCGGTGGAGCCCAACCAGCCCTACGACATCCGGGGCGTCATCGCCGAGGTGGTGGACGACGGGGACTTCCTGGAGGTCCACGAGGACTGGGCGGGCAACGTCGTGTGCGCGTTGGCGCGACTGGGCGGCGAGGTCGTCGGGATCGTGGGCAACCAGCCGCTGGTGTTGGCCGGTGTGCTGGACACGGCGGCGTCGCAGAAGGCGGCGCGGTTCGTGCGGTTCTGCGACGCTTTCGGCATCCCGCTGGTGACGCTGGTGGACGTGCCGGGGTTCCTGCCCGGCACCGACCAGGAGTACGGCGGTGCCATCCGGCACGGCGCGAAGCTGCTGTACGCGTATTGCGAGGCGTCTGTGCCGCGGGTGCAGGTGATCCTGCGCAAGGCGTACGGCGGTGCTTACATCGTGATGGACTCGCGGTCGATCGGGTGCGACCTGTCGCTGGCGTGGCCCACCAACGAGATCGCGGTCATGGGCGCGGAGGCGGCGGTGAACGTGGTGCACCGCAAGGAGTTGGCCGCCTCCGCCGACCCGGACGAGCTGCGGGCCACGCTCATCGCCGCGTACTCCGAGGAGCTGGTGCACCCGTACTACGCGGCCGAGCGCGGTTTGGTGGACGACGTCATCGACCCGGCGCAGACTCGGGCCGCCGTGCTGCGCGGCCTGGCGATGCTGCGCGACAAGCGCCGTCGCGCGCCCGCCAGGAAGCACGGGAACGTCCCGCTGTGATGCGGTGGGAGCAGGCGAGGGCGAGGAGCCACAGGCTCCACAGCACGTACCCGAGGAAGTTGACCTCGCCGGCACCCACGACCCCGGCGAGGATGCCCACCGCCGCCAGCCCGCCCACGACCGTCGAGACCCGTCCGGGTTCGAGGGCTCTGAGGACGAGCACGGTCCAGGCGGCGGTGAGCAGGTAGCCGCCGGTTTCGCCGATCACGTTGCCCAGCCACAGGTTCAGCGCCTCGACCGTGCGCACGTCGGCCGGGTCGTCGGGGGACAGGCCGGGGACCAGCAGCGGCCACCGGAGCAGCCCGAGGGTCTGCACCACCGCCGCGGCTGTCCCGGTGGCTCGAACCGCGCGGTCGTCGGTGAGGACGAACGAGGCCGGCGCGAGCAGGGCGGCGCTCAGGGTGAGCAGGGCGAACTCCCAGGCGATCGCGCGGTCGGCGTGGAAGCGGCGCAGGACGTCGGTGGGGTCCCGGGTGAGCACGTCGGGGTAGTCGAAGGACGTGCCGAGCAGGACGAACGCGAGGTTGGCCCCGACGACGGCGGCCACCGGGACGGCGGCGGTGAGCAGGCGGCGCACGGCTCTCTCCGATCTCTGTACGGTGTGCAGAGATGTTTGTACGGTGTACAGTGATCGCTGTCAACACTGGGGGGTGGCCGTGGGCAAGCCGGGACCGAAGCGGACCCTGTCCGAGGACGCGATCGTCGCCGCCGCACTGGAGGTGCTCGACGAGCGCGGGGCGGACGCGGTGTCCGTGCGCAGCATCGCGGCCCGGGTCGGCATCGCACCCAACGCCGTGTACACGTACTTCCCGGACAAAGCGGCCGTGCTGCGCGCCGTGGTGGACCGGCTCATCGGCGAGCAGAGCCTGGCTGTCCTCGCGGGCGACGAGCCCTGGCAGGACCGCATCCGAACCGTGGCGTTGGGGCTGCGGTCGAGCTTGCTGCGCCACCCCGGTGCCGCCACGCTGTTGATGAGCGCGCCGATGGACGGGCCGCGGGCGTTGGAGTTCGGCGAGCGCTTGCTGGACGTGCTGTCGGAGGCCGGTTTTACGCCCGAGGACGCCGCCCGGCTGTCTTACGCGCTGATCGTGTACATCCTCGGAGCCATCGCTCTGGAGGCGGCGGAGGTCGACCCGTCCCGTCCCGCACCTCCCGAGGAAGAACGGATCGCCTTGCGGCGCAACGGGTTCGCGAAAGTTCCCGCCGACACGTTCCCGCGCACCGCCGCGGCTGCCGAGGTGATGGCGCGGTACGTGTCGACCGAGCAGTTCCTGTGGGGGCTGGACCGGGTGCTGGGTCGCGCGACGATTCCGTCGTGAACAGAAAGTGGTGGGCGAAGATCACCGGCTGCGGCCCAGAACACGCGATCGGCGCGCGGTCGCCGATGGTGACCACGTCGTGCTGTCCATCGACGCCGCCGTGGCCGAGCACCTGGTCCCGCCGCTGTTGTGGCTCGACGCGGTCCTGGTCGGCACGCGCGCCGACCGGTTTCGGGCGTTTCGCCTGCGCTACCGCAAGGCGCGGGACGTCCTGAAGGACTTCTTCCCACCCGAACCGGCCGATCCCGGCCTCGCCGAACTGGCGCAGGGGAGGAGGGCCGCTCGAGTGGAGCGGGTGTCCCGGGCGGTGCGGCGGTGGTGGCGGACGTGCGGCGGGGCGGGGACGTCCGGTTGGACCAAGCCGGGCTGGACGAGCCGGAGGTGTCCCGGCTCGTCCACGCCGACGACTAGAACGGCTGGTTCGCGAAACCCTTGCGGGCGGCGGCGGACAGGAACGACTGCCAGACCGACGTGCTCGTGTGCGGGTCGCCGGTGATGCCGAGCCTGGACTTGGCGGTGGTGAAGGCGTTTTGGGTGTTGGTGCCCCAGATGCCGTCCACGACCAGGCCGGAGCTCATGAAGTTGTTGCACAGCGACTGCACGAACTTCGTGTCCGACTCCGAGCTCTTCACGCACCGCACCGGCAGGCCACCGAAGTCGGAGTGGATGTGGTCGGCGTGGTCGGCGTTGTACCAGCCGTCCAGCACGTACCGGAAACGCCTGCGGCACACCGCGTCCACCGCCAGGTACCGGCGCCGCACCGCCAGGGTGCCCGACGCGTGGTCGTGGTCGAGCGGGGACGAGAGCTGGCCGCCCGACCAGCGCACGTGGTCCAGGTCCATCGCCGTGCCGGCGCCGTGCTGGCCCGGCTTGTTGACGTAGAACCCGGCCGACACCAGGTAGGAGATGCTGCCGTAGGCCGACGACAGCGACCGCAGGTCCCGGATCCACAGCACGAGGCTGTCGTAGAACTCCTGCGTGCACTGCCAGTTGCGCAACGTCGTGTCGCCGCGCGAGGACCGCCAGTAGTAGACCGGGGTGCCGTCGATCCGGCTGAACGTGATCACCAGTGGGCTCCCTCAGATCGCGGTGGTCAGGAGGCGGCCGCCGGACAGCCACGCGGCGCGCGTGCCGGTCACGCCGAGGGCCTTGGCGTCGGCGGGCACGGCCGCCGGTCCGGAGGTCCCGCCGACGACGCCGGTCAGCGGGGTCGAGCCGGCGATCTCGTTGCCGAACCACCGCACGACACCGGACACCGACGCCAGGCCGCGCACGGCGACCCCGTCGACCCGCGGCAGTTCGCGCCACACCACGCCGTCCGCCGACGTGTGCACGCGCGTGCCGGTCGAGTCCACCGCCGCGCACACGAACCCGTCCGGGGTGGTGGCGAGCGCGGACGCGAGCAGCCCGTCGGCCAGGCCGCGCACCGGCACGGTGGACCAGCCCGAAGCCGTGCGCCGAACGGCCACCCGGACCTCGGGGGCGCGTTCGTGGCGCACCACGGCCCCCAGCGCGAGGGTGCCGGTGGTCGCGGTGAACTCGGTCCGCGTGCCGTGCAGGCGACGGGCTTCCCGCCAGGTCACGCCGTCGCCGGAGGTCCACAGCGCGGCCACCGGGTCACCGGCCAGCGACCCGGCCGCGACCAGTTGCGTCCCGTCGTCGGCGAGGTCGACCAGGCCGGCGTTCTCCAGTCCGCTGGTGATGCGCACCGAACCGTTGTCGCTGATCAAGGACCACCCGCCGGCGGCGCGTGCGAGGGTCACGGGTGTTCCGCCCAGCGATGCCACGCCGACACCGTTCGACAGGGGGGTGGCGGCGTCGGCGGTGCCGACGGAGGTGGCGGCCACCGCGGTCACGGCGGCGCCGAGCACGAAAGTACGGCGATCGAGCACGTCAGCTCCTTTCGGAGGCAGGGGGATTCTGACGTGGTACCGAAGCTGTTGGTACTTTTCCGACGCAGTATGTAATCACGCCTACACGCCCGGCAATACCCCTAACAGGCGGCGCTAGGATGAACAGCGTCTCGCGACTGGCGTGCCGAGGGTGGGAACGACCACCGGGGAGCGAAGAGCCGACGAGCACCGCGCGCCTGGGTGCCCGGCACTCGCTGGAGGCTGCCGTGCACGACCCCGCCATCCCCGCGCTCACCCAGGCCGACCCCGAGGTCGCCGGCCTCGTCCAGGCCGAAGCCCGTCGCCAGTTCGAGAAGATCCGCTTGATCGCGTCCGAGAACTACGTGTCCCGGGCGGTGCTGGAAGCCACCGGCACGGTCCTGACCAACAAGTACTCCGAGGGTTACGCCGGCCGCCGGTACTACGAGGGCCAGCAGGTGGTCGACCCGGTCGAGACGCTGGCCGTGGAGCGCGCCAAGTCGGTCTTCGGCGTCGAGCACGCCAACGTGCAGCCCTACTCCGGCTCGCCCGCGAACCTGGCCGTGTACATGGCCTTCCTGGAGCCCGGCGACACCGTCATGGGCCTCGCGCTGCCCTCCGGCGGCCACCTGACCCACGGCTGGGGCGTCTCCGCGACCGGCAAGTGGTTCCGCAGCGTCCAGTACGGGGTGCGCAAGGAAACCGGCCGCGTGGACCTCGACGAGGCCCGCGACCTGGCCCTCAAGGAACGCCCGAAGGTCATCTTCTGCGGCGGCACGGCCATCCCGCGCACCATCGACTTCCCGGCCTTCGCCGAGATCGCCCGCGAGGTGGACGCGGTCCTGGTGGCCGACATCGCCCACATCGCGGGCCTGGTCGCCGGCGGCGCGCACCCGTCCCCGGTCGGGCACGCCCAGGTCATCACCACGACCACCCACAAGACCCTGCGCGGCCCGCGCGGCGCCATGATCCTGTCCGACGCGGCCCACGCCAAGGCGATCGACAAGGCGGTGTTCCCGGGCTTGCAGGGCGGTCCGCACAACCACACCACGGCCGCCATCGCCGTCGCCCTGGGCGAGGCCGCGACACCGGCGTTCGCGACCTACGCGCACAACGTCGTGGCCAACGCGAAGGCCCTGGCGGCGGCCCTGGTCCAGCGCGGCTTCGACCTGGTCTCCGGCGGCACCGACAACCACCTCATCCTGCTCGACCTGACCAACAAGGCCGTCGCCAGCAAGCCCGCCGCCAAGGCCCTGGACCGCGCGGGCATCGAAGCCAACTACAACACCGTCCCCTTCGACCCGCGCAAGCCCTTCGACCCGTCCGGCGTCCGCCTGGGCACGGCGGCGATCACCACCCGCGGCCTGACCCCGGACCACATGCCCCAGGTGGCGGCGTGGATCGACGCGGCCGTGCAGGCGGTGGGCGACGAGCCGACGCTGGACCGGATCGCGGCGGAAGTGGCGGAACTGATGGCCGCCTACCCGATGCCAGGCTGGACCCCAACCGCCTGACACATCCACCCAACTCCTCGCGCGCAGCGCGGCTCTCCACGCGCGCGCAGCGCGTGCGGTGGTCCCAACCACAGGTGGAGGGCCTCGGTTCCCCCGCCGTATGGCCTGCCCGAAGGGCTACCGCACTTCGGGTCGGGTGCAGCCGAAAATCTTGTGAGGAACGAGCAAGATTTTTAGCGGCACCCGGCCCGAAGTGTGGTTGGCTCCGCCAGGCCATACGGCGGGGGAACCGACGCCCTCCACCCCCCGCTGGCGGCCTGCCGCGCGGCGAGCGCCGCTTGTCATCTTTCGATCTTTCAATCTTTCGATCTTTGATCTTGAAAGAGACGGTCAGCTCGCTTCGAGCGCCTGCACCAGCCGCTGGACGTCGTCCCGGAAGGTGTTGTGCCGCAGTTCCGGCACCAGTCGGAAGGTGGCCAGGTTGAACGGCTCGACGTCGGGCATCCGGGCGCCGTCCACCAGCACGGGTACGACCCGCACGTAGTGGCGCAGCGCCGATTCGAACTCGGCGGGCATCGGGTCGCGCAGAGTCCACTGTGGACCGATGAGGACCAGGAGGTGGTCGGCGCGGTGCACCGCCTCGACCACCTCGACGTCGTGCTCGGCCAGGTGGTCCGCCAGGCGGCCGGCCAGGTGGCGGTCCTCCGGTCGGGCGTAGCTCAGGTACACGGCCGGTCGGGTGTGCGGCGGGAGGACCAGGCCGTGCAGGGCGGCCTGCAAGCGGTCGCGGAGGTCCTCCACCGACACCCGGGCGCGGGTCAGGAGTTGTGCAGCCCCGCTGTCCGGTTGGTCGAGCAGGGCGATCAGCAGGTGTTCGGTGCCGATGCGCCGGTAGCCCAAGGAGACCGAGTGGCGGTGGGCCTGCTCGACGGCCTGGTCCGCGCGGGTGGTGAACGGCGGGTCTTCGGGTGTCGGCGCGCCGCCTCGGCCGACGAGGTGGACCAGGTGGTCGGCGCAGACCTGGGTGGTGAGGCCGGCGGAGGTGAGGACCTGGGCGGCCAGGCCCAGGTCCTCCTCCACCAGGCCGGTCAGCAGGTGTTCGGTGCCGACGTGGGCGTGGCGCAGCTGTCTGGCCTGGTCGCGGGCGAGTCGGAGCGCCTGGCGCGTGTGGTCGTCGAGCTTCGCGAGCATCTGCCCACCCCGGCCGGGAAGGGCCAGGCGTCACCGGAACCGGTCGGTGGCGGCGACCCTGGCTGCTGCCATGCTGGCACTGCCGCCGTGCGCGGTGTCGCGGATCAGCACAAGTTCCGCGTCCGGCCACGCGTGCGCGAGCAGCCACGGCGTGCCGACCAGGTTGCCGAGGTCCAGTTCGCCCTGCACGAGCACGCCGGGGATGCCCGCGAGCCGGTCGGCGTTGGCCAGCACGTACCCGTCCGGGATGAAGGACCCGTTGGACCAGTAGTGCGTCACCAGGCGGGCGAACGCCAGGCGGTACTCCGGCGGGTCGAAGCGCGGGTCGTTCGGCGTCAACGGGAGCATCGCGTCCTCCCACGCGCACCACTCGTCGGCCGCCCGGTCCTGCACCGCTGGGTCGTGCAGGAGCTTGGCGTAGGCCGCGCACAGGTCGTCCGGGTCGCCGGCGAACGCGCGGAACCGGGCGTGGGCCTCGGGGAACATCGGGCCCAGCCCGGTCACCAGGAGGTCCACCTCCTCCTGCCGCCCGGTCGCCACGCCCGCGAACACCATCTCCGACACCCGCTCGGGGTGGCGGACCGCGTAGACCAGGCCCAGCACCGAACCCCACGACGCCCCGAACAGCTGCCACCGCTCGATGCCCAGGAACTCCCGCAGCAGCTCCATGTCCGCGATCAGGTGGTCGGTGGTGTTGGTGGACAGGTCGGCCACCGGCTCACCCGCGTGCGGGGTCGAACGCCCGCACCCGCGTTGGTCGAACAGCACCACCCGGTAGGCGGCGGGGTCGAAGTAGCGGCGGGCTTGGGGGCTGCACCCGGAGCCCGGGCCGCCGTGCAGCACGACGGCCGGTTTGCCGTGGGGGTTGCCGCACACCTCCCAGTAGACAAGGTGTCCGTCACCGACATCCAGCATGCCGTGGTCGTACGGCTCGATCTCCGGGTACATGCCCCTCAAGATACAACAGCACTGTTACAACAGCGCTGTCATATATCATCCGAGCGCTGCCTCCAGGGCCGGGAACATCGCTCGCACGTCCTGACCGCCGTCCTTCCACACGCCGATGACGAACGCGGCCGTGGCCTCCATCAACGCCGCCCGCGCGAGCCCGCCGCCGTCCACCGGCACGCACCCGGCGTCACGTACCAACTCCCGCACGACCTCCAGTGCCGCCGGGGAGTCCCCGCACACCGGCACCCCGAGCGGTCGCCCTTCGTACACCGGCGCCGGGTCTCCCCACACGCTCACATGGCACAGGTTGAACGCCTTCACCACGTCCCCGCCCGACGCTTCCGCCAGCCGTGCGGCCCCCGCGGTTGCTTCGAGCAGGAACCCGGGCGCGACGGAGTTCGTGCAGTCGACCACGACCTTCCCGCGCGCGTCACCCACCGCCTCGACCGCCGCCGACGCGGGCACCGCCACCAGCAGCACGTCCCCGAACGCCACGGCCTCCCGCAACGTCCCGGCCCGCGCACCGATCCGCTCGGCCAACGCGACGGCCCGCTCACTCGACCGTCCACCCACCAGCACGTCGTGCCCGCGCGCCACCCACTTGCCGCTCAGGGCCTGCGCCATGCCGCCGGTCCCCAGCACGCCGATCTTCATGCTCGTTCCTCCCGCTTAGGCTTCCGGGGGAAACGCTAGAGAGATCGACGGGCACCAAACGGTGTCCGCGCATGGGGGGACGATGACCCGCTTCCTCGCCGACTGCCAGGCCCGGTTGGCGTTCGACCTGATGGCCAACACGTGGAACCCGGTGGTGATGTTCGCCCTGCGCGACGGCGCGCGCCGGCCGGCCGAGCTGCGCCGGCTGATCGGCGGCATCCGGCCGAAGGTGCTGACGGAGTCGTTGCGCCGCTTGGAGGGGTACGGCTTGGTGGCGCGGGCGGTCGGGACTGACCGCGTGGAGTACTCGCTGACTCTGCTGGGGGAGAGCCTGCTCGGCCCGATCGACGCGATGGGCCGGTGGGGCCTCGAGCACGGCGACGAGGTGTCCCTGCTCGACGACTGAGCCCACCCCGCCCGCCGCCACGCATCCAGTTGCCGCCGAGCATCCACTTGCCTGCGGCATCTACTTGCCGCCGCGCATCCACTTGCCGCCAGCATCTACTTGCCATCGAGCATCTACTTGTCGGTGAGCATCTAGTTGTCGCCCTCGGCCTGCCCCGCCCCGCCCTGCCCCGCCCTGCCCCGCCTCGCCCTGCCCCGCCTCGCCCTCCCTGCGCCGCGCCGCCCCGCCCTGCCCCGCCCTGCCCTGCCCTTCCCTGTCCCGCCCCGCCCCGCCCTGCCCTGCCCTGCCCGGCCTGCCTTGTCCCGCCCTGTCTCGCCCCACGCCGCCCCGCCTTGACGGCCGATTCGAAACGGTGTTTTATAACAGCGTTTCGGAGAGGCGAGGTGTGGCATGCGTGCGGGATTCCGGTCGTTGGACCGTGAGGTGGCGCTGGACCTGGAGGTGCGGGGCGAGCTGCCCGACTGGCTGTCGGGCACGTTGGTGCGCAACGGCCCCGCGCGGTTCGAGGCGGGGGAGCGGAAGTTCCGGCACTGGTTCGACGGGCAGGCCATGCTGCACCGGTTCGCCTTCGCCGCCGGCAAGGTGGCCTACCGCAACCGCTACCTCGACACCCCCGCCCTGCGCTCCACCGACGACGGCCGGATCGGGTTCGGCGAGTTCGCCACCGACCCGTGCCGCTCGATCTTCGGCCGCTTCTTCACCCGCCCCCGCCTGACCCCCAACGCCAACGTCAACGTGCTGCTCGACGACGCCGAGGGGGACTGGGCGCTCACCGAGACCCCGATCGCCGTCGAGTTCGACCCCGACACGCTGGCCACGGTCGGCCTCTCGAAGCGAGACCACGCCGTCCCCGGCCAGGCCCACGCCATCCCCGGCCAGGTCACCACGGCGCACCCGCACGTCGCCCCGGTCACCGGCGACCTGGTCAACTACCTGCTCCAGTTCGGCCGGCGCAGCGTCTACCGGGTCTACCGGCAGCGCAACCACGTCCGCGAGGTGCTCGCCGAACTGCCCACCGACCGCCCCGGCTACCTGCACAGCTTCGCCGTCACCGAGCGGCACGTGGTGCTGGTGGTGTTCCCGCTGGTGGTCAACCCGCTCTCCTTCCTCCTGCGCGGCAAGCCGTTCATCGAGAACTACCGGTGGCGGCCCGAGCTGGGCACCCGGTTCGTCGTGTTCTCCCAGGAGGACGGGGCGCTGGTCGCCGACCACCGCACGGACGCGTTCTTCGCCTTCCACCACATCAACGCCTACGACGCCGAGGGCCGGGTCGTCGTGGACATCTGCTCCTACCCGGACGCGGAAGTGGTGGACGCGCTGTACCTGGACCGGCTGCGCGGCGACACCGAGCTGCCCCTGCCGTTCCCGACCCGCTACGAGGTGGACCTGACGAGCGGCGCCATCCACTCGAGACGGTTGTCCGAAGAGGCGATGGAGCTCCCGCGCGTCTCATATCGCGCCCACAACGGCCGCGAGTACCGCTACGCCTACGGGGTGAGCGCGCACGGCGGATCGCGGCACGACTTCTTCAACCAGCTGGTCAAGGTGGACGTCCGGAGTGGACGGACGCTGCGGTGGCACGAAGCCGGCCGCTACCCCGGCGAGCCGGTGTTCGTGGCCGCGCCGGACGCCGCCCGTGAGGACGACGGGGTGGTGTTGTCCGTGGTCCTGGACGGTGCGACCGAGCGGTCCTGCCTGCTGGTCCTCGACGCCGGCAGCTTCGCCGAACTGGCTCGGGCCGAAGTCCCGCACGCCATCCCCTTCGGGTTTCACGGCCAGTTCACCTCGCGGTCATATCCGCAGTGAGCCACAAAAAACTTGGCCCGGTTTGTATCCGGGCCGCAAGGGGGCGCCTCTGTAGGTCGAATCGAATTCGGAGCCCACCGGGAGGCAACTCGTGGCACCACGAGTGGCGGTCGTCGGCGCGGGCGTGGCGGGTATTTCCGCCGCGTACCACCTGCGCGACGAGGCGCACGTCACACTGTTCGAGGCCGACCGGCGGGCCGGTGGTCACGCGCACACCGTGGAAGTCGAGGACGCCGGTCGCACGCTCGGCCTCGACACCGCGTTCATCGTCTACAACGAGCCGCACTACCCGAGGCTGACTCAATTCTTCGCCGACCTCGGCGTGGCCACCCAGCCGCACCCCGGCAAGTTCAGCTTCTTCGACCTCGACGCCGCCACGGCCTACGTCTCCGACGATTTCGACCGGCCCGAGGAGGAGGTCGCCGCCAAGTACCCGGGCGACTTCGTGCACCTGTGGCGCGAGGCGGCCCGGTTCCTGCGCGACTCGCCCCGCGACTTCGTCCGCAAGCGCACCGACGTGCCGCTGGGGGAGTACCTGACCGCCAACGGCTACAGCGACGCGTTCCGCCGCGGGTTCATCGTGCTGATCGCCACCGCGGCCTGGTCGGTGCCCGCGGACCGCATCTGGGAGATGCCCGCCAGCACGATCATCGCGTTCTTCTTCGCCCACGGCAGCGAGGGTCTCGGCGGCCGGACCGTGCCCTGGCGCACGGTGACCGGCGGCAGCGTCAGCTACGTCCGCGCGGCCCTCAAGGCCATCGAAACCGCAGGTGGGAGCGTTCGCCTGGGCACGGAGGTGGCCGGCGTCCGGGAGACCGCCGACGCCGTCGAGGTGCACACCGCCACCGGCCCGGAGACCTTCGACCGGGTCGTGCTGGCCACCCACGCCGACGACGCCCTGCGCCTGCTGGAGCGGCCGACCGGGCGGCAGCGGCTGCTGGAGGTCGTCGGCTACAGCCCGACCCGCGCCACCCTGCACACCGACCCGGCCGTCCAGCCGACCCCGCGCGAGACGTGGCGCAGCTGGAACTACGGCCGGCGCGGCGAGGCCACCTGGGTGAACTACTACCTCAACGACCTCCAGTGCTTCACCGCCGCCGACGACTACTTCCTCACCCTCGACAGCGGGGTCGACATCGACCCCGGTCGAATCGTGGCGGACCTCTCCTACCGCCACCCGGTGTTCACCATCGAGGCCCGGAGAATCCAGTCGGAGATCTACTCGGTGAACGACGGGGAAAGTCGGGTCAAGTTCGCCGGCTCCTATTTCCACTCCCGCAAGATGGGGCCGGACATCCTCGGCATGCACGAATCCGCGTTCGACTCGGGTATGGCCGCCGCCGAATCCGTGGTCGAGTCTTTCCACCGCGAGCACAAGGGGTAAACGCAGAATGTCCGCACTCACCGTGGAGACCGTGCAGGAATGGCTGGTCGAGAAGATCGCGACCCGCCTGGGCGTGGCGCCCGACCAGGTCGACACCGGCCAGTACTTCGACGAGTTCGACCTCGATTCCACCGAGGCGCTGGTGCTGTCCGGGGAACTGGAGAACTGGCTCGGGTTCGAACTGGAAACCACCGCGCTGTGGTACCACCCGACGATCGCCGACCTGGCCCGCTACATCGTGCAGGAGCGGTCCGGTGACAGCGCGTCGGTCTGACCGGCCGCTGGTCCGCGAGTTCCCGCCGACCGGCGGGCACCCGGTGGTGCTCGTGCACCCCGGCGCGGTGCCCGCCGCCGAGTACGCGGACCTGGCCGGGGCCCTCGCGCCCGCGTCGCTGGCCGTGGTGGACCTGGAGCAGGTGCCCGAGTACTTCGAGGCCGCGCTGACCGGGGTGCTCACCACGTCGGTCGACGCGCTGGCCGACCGGGTCGTCGCGGAGCTGCGGGCGCGGGGCGTGCCGGACCGGTGGACGCTGGCCGGCTGGTCGTTCGGCGGCGTGGTCGCGTTCACGGCCGTGTCCCGCCTGAGCGCCGACGAGCGCCCGGACCGGGTGGTGTTGCTGGACAGCCTCGCCCCGGTGCCCGAGTACACCGCCAACGACGACGAGGAGCTGGACCTCGCACGGGTCCTCGGCTGGTTCGCGTTGTACCTGGCCGCCAAGCGCGACCGCCCGGTGGACGCCTCGGACTCGCTGGAAGCGGTGCTGGACGCCGGGCTGGCCTCCGGGGCGCTGCGCCCCGGCACCACCCTGCCCGGCCTGCGCAAGGTGTTCACCACCTACGTGGACGGCTTGCGCCGCAACAACTCCCTCGCCC
The DNA here is from genome assembly GCF_003634995.1 of Saccharothrix variisporea. Classification (GTDB taxonomy): domain Bacteria; phylum Actinomycetota; class Actinomycetes; order Mycobacteriales; family Pseudonocardiaceae; genus Actinosynnema; species Actinosynnema variisporeum. The sequence continues at coordinate 8,095,862 of NZ_RBXR01000001.1, forward strand.
GCGCCCACACCCCCGTCCCGGTCGACGTGCCCGTCACGCTGGTGCGCCCCGACCGCGGCCTGCTGACCACGCCCGAGCCGCTGGGCTGGGACGCGCTGGCCCCTGGGCTGACGACCACCACCTGCCCTGGTGACCACTACTCGATGCTGCGCCACCCCGGGGCGCTGGCCGTGCTCCACGCCGCCCTCGTCCCCCTCTCCCGCTGACCGTCCGCCCTCCCGCTCTCCCGCTGACCTCCCCCGCCACAAGCATTGGGACCGCCGCTGATGAACGCACACCGCCCGCTCAGCGAGACACCGATCGCCATCGTCGGACTCGGCGCGCTCTACCCGCGCTCGGGTGACCTCCGCGAGTTCTGGGGCAACGTCGTCGACGCCGTCGACTGCATCGAGGACGTGCCCGAGACGCACTGGAAGGTCGAGGACTACTACGACCCCGACCCCAGCGCCCCGGACAAGACCTACGCCAAGCGCGGCGGGTTCATCCCGACCGTGCCGTTCAACCCGCTGGAGTTCGGCCTGCCGCCCACGACGCTGGAGGTCACCGACGTCCTGCAGCTGCTGAGCCTGGTCGTGGCCAAGCAGACGCTGGCCGACGTCGGCGGCGGCTGGGACCCCGCGCGCACCGGCGTGGTGCTGGGCATCACCGGCGCGAACTCGCTGACCCAGCCCCTGGCGACCCGGTTGCAGACGCCGGTGCTCAAGGAGGTCGTGCGCAGCGTCGGGCTCACCGAGCGGGACGCCGAGGAGATCGCCGCGAAGTTCGTCAAGGCGTTCGCGCCGTGGGAGGAGAACTCCTTCCCGGGCATGCTCGGCAACGTCGTCGCCGGCCGCATCGCCAACCGGTTCGACTTCGGCGGCACCAACTGCACGGTGGACGCGGCGTGCGCATCTTCCTTGGCAGCGCTGCACATGGCCGCGTCCGAGCTGGTGTCCGGCCGGGCCGACGTGATGCTCACCGGCGGGTGCGACGCCGAGAACACCATCCTGATGTACCTGTGCTTCAGCAAGACGCCCGCGCTGTCGAAGTCCGGCGTCATCCGGCCGTTCGACGAGTCCTCGGACGGGACGCTGATCGGCGAGGGCATCGGGATGCTGGCGCTCAAGCGCCTGGAGGACGCCGAGCGCGACGGCGACCGGATCTACTCGGTGCTGCGCGGGATCGGGTCGTCCAGCGACGGGCGGTTCAAGAGCATCTACGCGCCCCGGCGCGAGGGCCAGGTCGTGGCGTTGGAACGGGCCTACGCCGACGCGGGTGTGTCGCCGGCGTCGGTCGGGTTGATCGAGTGCCACGGGACCGGGACGTCGCTGGGGGACCTGACCGAGCTGTCGGCGTTGAAGGACGTGTACTCGGCGGCGTCGGAGGACAAGCAGTTCGCCGCCGTGGGCAGCGTGAAGTCGCAGATCGGGCACACCAAGGCGGCGGCGGGCGCGGCGGCGCTGATCAAGGTGTCGTTGGCGCTGCACGAGAAGGTGCTGCCGCCGACGATCAACGTGACGCAGCCGCGGGAGGCCGTGGACTTCCCGAACTCGCCGTTCTACGTCAACACGCGGTCCGTGCCGTGGGTGCTGGAGCCGCGCCGGGACGTGCGGCGGGCCGTGGTGTCGTCGTTCGGGTTCGGCGGCACGAACTTCCACTGCGTGGTCGAGGAGCACTCGCCGTCCGTCACGCAGGTCTCCCACCGGACCGCGCGGGTGCACGTGTGGCACGCGCCGGACGTGCCGTCGTTGTTGGAGGCGGTGGAGGGCCCGGCTTCGTCCGACCGGGTGCCCGACTCGCACGCCCGGCTGGCCGTGGTGGCGCGGGACTCGGCGGAGCTGGCGTCGCTGCTGGCGGACGCGGTCAAGCGGATCAAGTCCGGTGCCACATCGTTCGAGCTGCCGTCCGGCGCCTACTTCCGGACATCCGCCGCGGTACCCGGCCGGGTGGCGGCGCTGTTCGCCGGGCAGGGCAGCCAGTACGTCGGGATGGGCGCGGCCACCGGGCTCGCGCTGCCGCCCGTGCGCGAGGCGTTCGACGCGGCGAGCCTGCTCTCCGACCCCGCCGACCCGTTGAACCGGGTCGTGTTCCCGCCGCCGGCGTTCGACAAGGAGGCGGCTGCCGCGCAGGAAGCTTCGCTTCGGCGCACCGACTACGCGCAGCCCGCGATCGGGGCGCTGTCGGTGGGGCAGTTCCGGTACTTGAGCGCGCTCGGGTTCACCGCCGAGGGCATGCTGGGGCACAGCTTCGGCGAGCTGACCGCGTTGTGGGCGGCGGGGTCGTTGACGGAGGACGAGTTCCACACGCTCGCCGCCGCGCGCGGCCGTGCGATGGCTTCCCTCCCGTCGGCCGACGCCGACCGCGGCACCATGGCCGCCGTCCGCTGCGACGCCGATGCTTTGTCCGACCTGCTGTCCGCCCACCCGGACGTCGTCGTGTGCAACCTGAACGGACCGCACCAGACCGTCGTCGGCGGAGGCACCGAGGCCGTCTCCGCTTTCGTCTCGGCAGCCAAGGCCTCCGGCTTGGACGCGCAGCTCCTCCCGGTGGCCGCCGCGTTCCACACCCCGTACGTCATGCACGCCGTGGACGCGTTCCGGGCAGCGGTGTCCTCCGTGGACGTTCGCGAGCCGGTCGCCGAGGTGTACGCCAACACCGCTGACGCTTCCTACGGCAGGGACATCGCCCACAACCGCAAGGTCCTGGTGGACCAGCTGGGCAAGCCGGTGGCCTTCGCCGACCGCGTCCGGCAGATGTACGAGGCCGGCTACCGGGTGTTCGTCGAGTTCGGCCCGCGCGCGGTGCTGTCCGGCCTGGTGCGCCGCATCCTCGGCGAGGACACCGACGCGGTCGTCCTGTCCGCCGACGCCGGCCCCGGCAAGGACGGCGACCGGGCGATCAAGCAGCTAGCGGCCCGCCTGACCGTGCTGGGCCTACCACTGACCACCCCCGACCGCTTCACCGCGCCCGAGCCGGTGGCGGAGGAGACCAAGGGAATGAGGGTTGCGTTGAACGGTGTGAACCACGTCCCCGACGAGCGCCGTCGCGCTTACCAGGACGCCCTGACGAACGGCTACAAGATCACTCCCCAGACACCCGGCACGCCCGCACCCGCCGCCCCGGCGGCCACTCCCGCCGCCGCCACTCCCGCCCCGACTCCCGCCGCCGTCACTCCCGCCGCCGCCGCTCCCGCCGCCGGCTTCGCCTCCACCGCCGCCGCTCCCGCCGCCGCTCCCGCCGCCGGTTTCGCCTCCACCGCCGGCTTCGCCCCCTCCGCCGCCCAGCCCTCGGCAGCGACTCCGCCCCAGCCGGCCCCGGCCGTCCCCACCCTGCTGGCCCAGACAACGCCCCCGGCCCCGCCCTCTCCCGCAGTGGCCGATCCGATCGTGTCCCCGGCAGCCCCGGCGTACCACCCGGTCGGCTTCGGCGCGACCGGCGTGGCCTGGGAACACCTCGCCCTGCACCGCGACTACCTGGACAGCCAGCTGCGCGTGGCGGAACGGCTCAGCGGCGTCCTGGAGCACGAAACCCGTCAGGGCACCCTGACCGACCTGGCGGTAGCGGGCATCACGTCGGTGACCGAACACAGCATCGCCATCGGCCGCAGCCACATGCACGCGACGGACGTCCTCCTGGGCTTCGCCCACCTGGACGCCGGCACCCCCATCACCTACGCCCCCTCCCACCGCTACACCCCAGAACTGACCGCAGCCCCCACCCGCCACGAAGTAGCCGCCGCCCCACCAGCCGCCACGCCCACAACTGTCGTACCCCAGTGGGACAATGGTGACCGGGGGCCGGAGGCCACACCCACCCCCACCCCCACCCCCGCAGCCGCCACCGCCGCTGCCACCGCATACGCATACGCCCCCAGCGCCCCGGCCACCCCCACGAACGGCACCCCCACGAACGGCACCGCCACCAACGGCACCGCCACCCCGGCCCCGGTCGCCGCGCCCGCCCCGACCACGAACGGCACCGCCGCCCCGGCCGCCGCGCCCACGACCAACGGCACCGCCGCCCCCGCGACCAACGGCACCGCCGCCCCTGCCGCCGCGTCCACGACCAACGGCACCCACACCGGCGTTCACACGCCCTCCAACGGCACGCCCGCCCCCACCAACGCGCTGGCACCCGCCACCAACGGCGCACCGGCCACCGCCCCCACCGCGCCCGCCACCGGTGCCGACGTCCAGACCGTCCTGCTCTCGGTGGTCGAGCAGAAGACCGGCTACCCCGCCGACATGCTCGACCTGTCCATGGACGTCGAGGCGGACTTGGGCATCGACTCGATCAAGCGCGTCGAGATCATGGGCGAGCTCCGCGAACGCTTCCCGAACAGCGCGAACGCCACCCCGGAAGCCCTCGGCGAACTCCGCACCCTGGGCGACATCATCGAGTTCGTCGGCGGCACCCCGGCAGCACCCACACCCGCGACACCCGCACCCGCACCCGCACCGACACCCACAGCCGCACCAACCGCAGCCCCGACCCAGGCAGCCCCGACCCAGGCAGCCCCGACCCAGGCAGCCGCCACCCCGGCCCCGGCCGCCGAAGACGTGACCGCCGTCCTCCTCTCCGTGGTCGAGCAGAAGACCGGTTACCCCGCCGACATGCTCGACCTGTCCATGGACGTCGAAGCGGACCTGGGCATCGACTCGATCAAGCGCGTCGAGATCATGGGTGAACTCCGCGAACGCTTCCCCAACAGCGCGAACGCCACCCCGGAAGCCCTCGGCGAACTCCGCACCCTGGCCGACATCATCGGCTTCGTGGGAGAGGGGGCTGATCTCCCAAAAGCTGACGGCGCGACCGGCATCGCACGGATGCAGGCGCGCCTGACCACGCTGCCCGCCGCCGACCAGCTCCTCGACGCCTACGGTGACCGGCCCGTCGCGCTGCTGTCCGGCGCGGCCACGCCGTTGGCCGAGCGCGTCGCCGCCGCACTGCGCGCGAAGGGCTGGCAGATCGGCACCGGCGCTCCCGACCTCGTGCTGCACTTCGCCCCCGAAGCACCGCAGACCTGGCACGAAGCCACCGAAGCCCTCACCGAAGCCCTCCTCGCCGCGGCCCGCCACCCCGCACCGGCCGAGCGCCGCACCGGTTTCGTGGTGGTCAGCCGGATCGACGGGCGGCTCGGCATGGCCGAACCCACCGGCCCCGGCGCACTCCTCGGCGGCCTGTCCGGTCTGACCAACACCCTCGCCATCGAGGCCCCGGGCCTGTTCACCCGCACGGTCGACCTCAGCCCCGAGCTGTCCGACGACGACGCCGCCCGACTCCTCCTCCTCGAGCTCGAGGACGCCGACCCCACCCCCACCAAGATCGGCATCGACACCCACGGCACCCGCCACACCCTGACCGCCGCGAACACAGAAACCCCCGCGCCCACCGAGGTCCCCGAACCCGGCCCGCACGACCTGTTCGTCGTCACGGGTGGCGCGCGCGGTGTCACGGCGGCCTGTGCGATCGGGCTGGCTCGCCGCTACCGCACCAACCTCCTCCTGCTCGGCCGCACGCCCCACACCGGAGTCCCTGCCCACCTCCGCGCCGTCCCCGAGGACGGCCTCAAGGCCGCGATCATCGCCCACACCCGCGCCCAGGGCGGCAAGCCCCTCCCGCGCGAAGTCGAGAAGATCTACAAGAACGTCCTGGCCCAACGGGAGATCCAAGCCACCCTGGACGCCATCCGCGCCACCGGCGCCCAAGCCGAGTACCTCGCGGTGGACGTCACCGACGCCGAAGCGACCAGGGAAGCCCTGCGCCCCTACCGGATCACGGGCGTGGTCCACGGCGCGGGGGTCCTGGCCGACCAGCTGATCGTGGACAAGAAGGCCGAGGACGTCGCCGCCGTGCTGGGCACCAAGCTGCACGGCCTGAAGTCGGTCCTGGACGCGGTGGACGAGCCGAAGCACGTCCTGCTCTTCTCCTCGGTCGCCGGCTTCTTCGGCAACCGCGGCCAGTCCGACTACGCGATGGCCAACGAGGCCCTCAACCGGGTCGCGGTCCAACTGCGCGCCACCCTGCCGAACAGCCGCGTGACCTCCGTGGTGTGGGGCGCGTGGGCGGGCGGCATGGTGACGCCCGAGTTGGAGCGCATGTTCTCCGAGCGCGGGGTCACGCTGATCCCGCTCGCCACCGGCGTGGACTTCTTCACCGAGCAGTTCACCGCACAACGCTCGGCGGACGTCGTCACCATCGTCGGCCCGGACACCCCGTTGTCCACCAGGGAGATCACCACCGAAACCGGCACGGTCCGCCGCTCGACCGCACCCCTGGTCGGCGACCCGGTGCTGGCCGACCACGCCATCGGCGGCGTGCCCGTCCTGCCCGCCACGGCGGCCATCGGCGCACTGCTGGGCACGGCCCGCCAACTCAAGGACTTCGCCGTGCTCAAGGGAATCACGCTCGGCGACGACCGCCCGGAGTCCCTGGACTTCGTGACCCGCCCGGACCACGTGCTGGTCCGCGACGAGGGCGGCCGGCCGCGCTACCGGGCGACCGTCGTCCCGGGGACCCCCGCGCCGGAGCGGATCCCGAACCTCGACGGCCCGGCCACGCCCTACGACCCGTACGCAACGGGCGCGCTCTTCCACGGCCCGAGCCTGCGCGGCATCACCGACGTGGTGTCCGATGTGGACAGTCGACTCGTGCTGCGCTGCCAGCTCCCCGACGCGGAGATCGCCGGCGGCGCCTACCGGGCCGGCGACTACAGCCCGGTGCTCGCCGATCTGCTGTTGCAGGCCGCGCTGGTCCGGGTGCACCGGGCGCAGGGGGTGAACAGCCTGCCCACGGCGGTCGCGGCGGTGCAGGTGCACGGTCCGCTGCCGGACGGTGAGCCGTTCCTGGTCGTGGTGGAGCCGGAGTCCGGCACTCGGGCCACAGTCACGGCGTGCGCGCTCGACGGCCGCGTCCTGCTGCGGTTCAAGGGCGTGGACGTGGTGCCGAGCACGACTCTCGACTTCGCGCGGGAGGTCGGGCGGTGATCGCGATCGTCGGCATGGCGTGCCTGTTGCCGGGCGCGCACAGCCCGGAGGAGTTCTGGGCGAACCTGGTCGCGGGGACCGACCAGCGCACCGAGGGCGGGCGGGACGTGTTCGGCACGGACCCGTCCGTCCCCGGCGGGTGGGGCGACGAGCGCCACCGGATCACCGCCACGCGCGGCGGGTTCGTCACCGAGCCGGAGATCGACCTGACCGGCCTGCGCGTCCCGGCGGAGGAGTTGGCCGGGCTGGGCCGGGTCGTGCGGTGGCCGGTGCACGTGGTGCGCCAGGCGCTGGCCGACGCCGGCGTGCGCGACCTGGACCGCACCGGGCTCGTGCTGGGCAACTACTCGTTCCCCACGGAGAAGTCCGTCGAGCTGTGCGTGCCGATGGTCCGCGAGGCCGTGTCGGAGGGCCTGCGCCGCGCCGGCCTGCCCGTGCCGGCCACGGCCGACCTGCCGGACGTCGACCCGCGCAACCTGTGGCCGTCGGGGCTGCCCGCGACCGTGGTCGCCGACGCCCTGGGCCTGGGCGGGCCGCGCCTGGCCCTGGACGCGGCCTGCTCGTCCACCCTCTACGCGATGTCGCTGGCGAGCGACTACCTGCGGACCGGCGCGGCGGACGTCGTGGTGGCGGGCGCGGTGTGCGCGCCGGACCCGCTGCTGATGCACCTGTCGTTCTCCGACCTCAACGCGTTCCCGCGCAACGGGATCAGCTCGCCGTTCCACCGCGACAGCTCCGGCATCGTGACCGGGCAGGGCGCGGGGGTTGTCGTGCTCAAGCGCCTGGAGGACGCGCTGCGCGACGGCGACCGGGTGCGCGCGGTGATCGAGTCCATCGGCTTGGGCAACGACGGTGCCGGCGCGCACCTGCTCAGCCCGACCGTGCGCGGCCAGGTCGAGGCGTACCGGCAGGCCTACGCGAACGTGTCCACTGTGGACTACATCGAGTGCCACGCCACCGGCACGCCGTTGGGCGACTCGGTGGAGCTGCGCGGGCTGGCGGAGCACTTCGGGACGGACGTGCCGCTGCTGGGGTCGGTGAAGGGGAACGTGGGCCACCTGCTCACCGTTGCCGGGTTCACCAGCGTGCTCAAGGTGCTGCTGGCCATGCGACACGGCGTCATCCCGGCCACGCCCGGCACGGGCGACCCGATCCGGCCGGCGGGGGCGGAGCACGTGGCCGACCGGATCGTGCGCGAGGCCCGGCCGTGGCCGGAGACCGAGGTGCGGCGGGCAGGAGTGTCCGCCTTCGGGTTCGGCGGCACCAACGCGCACATGGTCCTGGCGCAGACCGCGGAACCCGTGCGGTCCGAGGCGGTCGAACCACCGCGTGCGGCGATCACCGGCGTCGGCGTGCGGCTGGGGCCGGTGCGGAACACCGCCGAGTTGGGCCGGCTGGTCCGCACCGCCGAGTCCGCGCTGGTCGACCTGCCCGCCGAGCGCTGGTACGGCCTGGACCCCGGTGTCCCCGCCCCGGCCGCCGGGTACGCGGCGGACGTCGAGGTGGACGTCCGGACCTACCGCATCCCGCCCGCCGAGCTGCGTGACGCCAACCCCCAGCACCTGCTGCTGTTCGAGGCCGCCGAACAGGCGCTGACCGAGGCCGGTTACCCCGCGCCCGACCCGTCCGCCAAGGCCGAGCAGCTCCCGCCGCGCCGGGTCGCGGTCGTCATCGCGATGGAGATGGAGCCCCGCGCCCACAGCCACCGCGCCCGCTTCGACATCGGTGCCCACCTGCGTGCCGAGCTGGCCCGCGCCGGGCTCACGCTCGACCCGGACGCCCTGGAAGCGGTGGTCCGCGACGCCGTCCACGACCCGATCGGCGCCAACGAGGTGCTCAGCTTCATCGGCAACGTGATGGCCAGCCGGATCTCCTCCTCCCGCAACCTCACCGGCCCGTCCTTCACGCTCTCGACGGACGCGACCGGCGGTGCCCGCGCGCTGGAGGTCGCCCGACTGCTGCTGCTCGACCCGAGCATCGAGGCCGTCCTGGTCGGCGGGGTCGAGCTGGCGGCCGGTGCCGAGAACACCCGCGCCAACCCGACCGCGACCCTCGGCGACGGCGCGGCGGCGGTCGTCCTGACCCGCCCGACCCACGACGACCAGATCACCCTCGACCACATCTCGTTCGACGGGCGCGGGACCGAGCACGTCGAGCTCACCCACCTCGCCGCCCCGATCGACCTGGGCAAGACGCTCCAGGCGTTCGACGGGGGCGCGCTGGCGAGCGTGGTCCCGCTGGTCGGCGACACCCGGCACGCCGGCGTCCTCGCCGCCCTGGCCGCCGCCGTCGAAGCGCTGCGGCACGCGGACCTCCCGCCCGCACCCCAAGCCCTGCGGGAACTGGCCGAGAACACGCCCGGCTTCGAAGACAGCGGGTTCGTGCTGCTCGACCAGGCCACGCCGTGGGTGCGGGAGACCACCGCCGAGCGCCGCACGGCCGCCGTGCACGCGGGGGACGCGCGGGTCGTCGTCTCGGGTGGCGCACCGGTCGCCGACGAGGTTTGGCCCGGCGTGCTGGTCCTGCCGCTGACCGGGGACACGGGCGCGGAGATCGCCGCGCTCGCCCGCGACTGCCTCGACCAACTGGCCACCCGCAGCGCGTTGAGCCTGGTCCGGGAGCACGTGGCCAAGCCGCGCAAGGCCCGCACCGCCGTGCTCGTCGCGGCCGACACCGAAGGCCTGCACCGCGAACTGGCCCTCGCCGCACGAGACCTCGCGGACACCCGGGCCGACTGGTCCACCCCGGCCGGCAGCTTCGCCACGCCGAACCCGGTGGGCGCGGGCCGGATCGCGTTCGTCTACCCGGGCGCCTTCACCACCTACCCGGGCGCCGGGCGCGACCTGTTCCGGCTGTTCCCGAGCCTGCTCACCGAGTTCGAGGCCGAGGACGACCGCCCCCGCGACCGGCTCAAGCACGCGGCCCTGTACCCGTCCGGACCGTTCGGCCTGGACCGGCGGGCGTTGATGCGCCACGAGTCGGAGCTGGTCGAGGACATCCCGGTGATGCTCGCGGCGGGCACGAACCTCGCCGTCCTGCACACCAGGGCCATCCGGGACGTGCTCGGCGTGCGCCCGGACGGCGGCTTCGGCTACAGCCTGGGGGAGAGCAGCATGCTGTTCGCCCTGGACGTCTGGTCGGCCGCCGCCCGGGACGACGCGGCCCTGGCGGCGACCCCGCTGTTCCACGACGAACTCCGGGGGCGCAAGGAGCTCGTGCGCCGCACGTGGGACCTGCCCGACGACCGCGCGAACGTGTGGGCGACCCACGTCGTCCTCGCGCCGGCCGACCGGGTGCGGGAGGCGTTGGAGGACCGGGTCTTCCTCACCCACGTCAACACGCCGGGCGAGGTCGTCATCGCCGGCGACCCGGAGGCGTGCAAGCGGGTCATCGAACGGGTCGGCGCGCCTTCGGCGAAAGCCCCGGCCAACCACGTCATGCACTGCCCTCTGGTGGACCCGGTGCTCGACGGCCTGGCCGCCCTCAACGACTACCCGCTGGGCACCCCGGCGGCGGACCTCGAACTGCTGTCCGCCTACGACTACGACCGCGTCGAGACCCGCGACCGCCCCGAGATCGCCCGGCGCATCGCGTGGACCCTGCGCAGCACGATCGACTTCGCCCGCCTGGCCGAGACCGCCTACGAGCGCGGCTTCCGGTACTTCGTCGAGGTCGGACCGGGTGCCACGTGCACGCGCTGGATCGGCGAGACCCTGGCCGGACGCCCGCACGTGGCCGTGTCCCTGGACCGCCGGGGCGCGGGCACGGCGGTCGCGTTCGCCGCGGCGGTGGCCCGGCTGGTCAGCCACGGCGTGGACGTCCGCCTGGACGCCCTGTTCGGCACCGAGCAGCCCGCGCCGCGCCGGTTCCGGCACTCGGTGACGGTCGGCGGCGAGTCGGTGGTGGACCGGGTCGCCCGCGCGGTCAAGCCCCTGCTCGACGCACCCCCGCCGGCCCAGCCGCTGAAGATGGTCCTGCACAAGCCCGAGGTGATCACCGTGCACGGCGAGCCGTTCGTCTTCCTGCCCAGAAGGTCGGTCGCACTGTCACCGATCCGCGCGATGGGCAGCACGGTCGCCCTGGCCCACCGCCACGCCCTCCGGCTCCACGACGCCCTCCTGGACCAGGCCCTGCGCGCCCTGGAAAACGGCACACCCCCGCCGCCACCCACCCCGCCGCCCGCCGCGCCGGAGCCGCCCGTCGAGCCGGAGCCGGCCAAGGAGCCCGGCGTGGTGTGGGGCGAGGCCGAGTTGCTGGAGTTCGCCAAGGGCAGCGTCGCCACCGTCTTCGGCCCGGAGTTCGCGGTCGTGGACACCTACCCCGTCCGCACCCGCCTCCCCGAGCCGCCGTACCTGTTCGTCACCCGCGTCACCGACATCCAGGCCACCACCGGCGTCTTCGAACCCAGCACCATCACCACCGAGTACGACATCCCCACCGACGCCTGGTACCTGGTCGACGGCCTGGCCCCCTGCGCGGTCACCATCGAGGCCGGCCAGTGCGACCTGCTCCTGGTCGCCTACCTCGGCATCGACTTCCGCACTAAGGGCGAACGCGCCTACCGCCTGCTGGACAGCAAGCTCGTCTTCCACGGCGGTCTCCCGCGCGCCGGCCAGACCCTGCGCTACGACATCCGCATCGACCGGTTCGTCTGGAACGGCGACGCCCTCCTCTTCTTCTTCAACTACAAGTGCTACGCGGACGGCGAACTGATCCTGGAGCTGCTCGACGCGTGCGCCGGCTTCTTCACCCCCGCCGAACTGGACGACTCGCTCGGCGTGGTCACCACGGAAGCCGACCGCAAGCGCCGGGCCGCCCTCACCAAGACCTGGTTCACCCCCCTGGAACGCACCGACCGCACCTCCCTCACCCGCCACGACCTCGACCTGCTGAGCCAGGGCAAGCCCGGTGAGGTCTTCGGCCCGCACTACGACCAGAGCGAAGACGGCCTCAACCGCTCGTTGCGCCTGCCCGGCGAGATGCTGCGCATGATCGACGAGATCCCGGGCATCGACCGGCTCGGCGGCCCGCGCGGCCTGGGCGAGCTGACCGCCGTCAAGCACCTGGACCCGGACGGCTGGTACTTCCGCTGCCACTTCACCGGCGACCCCGTCCTCGCGGGCTCCCTGGTCGCGGAGGGCGGCGTGCAGCTGCTCCAGGTCTACGCGATGTACCTGGGCCTGCACCTGGTGCTGCCGGACGCGGAGTTCCAGTCCGTGCCGGGCCTGCACACGGAAGTCAAGGTGCGCGGCCAGATCACGCCCAAGACGCCGAACATCCGCTACCACGTCGAGGTCACCGACATCACGATGCTCCCGCGCCCCACGGTGATCGCGGACATCGTCGTCTACGACGGGGACAAGCCGATCATCTCCATGCGGGACTTCGGCATCCAGGTCCGCGAGAAGCCCGGCACCCCGTACCGCCCGGGACCCGGTGGCGTGCCGCCGTTCCTGGGCCGCCGCAACCACGACGGCGAGCCGGCGTTCATCAACGAGCTGCACCTCTCGCACGCCGCCAAGGGCGACCTCGCCACCGCGATGGGACCCGAGTTCGAGATCTACGCCAACCGCCGCGCGCCTTACATCCCCAACGGGGACTTCCGGTTCGTGGACCGGATCATGAAGCTGGACGGCGTGCGCGGGCAGCTCAAGCCCGGCGCGAAGATGGAGACCGAGTACGACTGCCCGCCGGAAGCCTGGTACTTCCACGAGAACTCGGTGCCGCAGCCGGTCAACGCGATCCTCATGGAGTCCTCGCTCCAGGCGGCGATCCTGCTCGGCTACTACCTCGGCGCGACCCTCGCCAGCCCCGACGAGGAGCTGAGCATCCGCAACCTGGACGGCCGCGCCACCTACGTCAAGGACGTCGACCTGCGTGGCAAGACCATCCGGCACCGCTCGGAGATGCTGTCCAGCGCCGCCATGCCCGGCTCGACCCTCCAGAACTTCCGCTACGAGCTGTCGGCGGACGGCGAGGTCTTCTACGTCGGCGAGTCACTGTTCGGCTACTTCAGCGAGCAGGCGCTGGCCAACCAGGTCGGCCTCGACAGCGGCAAGCTGACCCCGACCTGGCTCGAACAGCAGTCCGACGTGGACAGTCGCACTCTCGCGATCCGCAGTGACGACAAGTGGTTCGAAGGCTCGCTGCGGCTGGCTGACGGGCACGTCCGGCTGGTGGACAGCGTGGACCTGGTCGCGGACGGCGGCGTGCACGGCAAGGGTTACGTGCGCGGCGTGCGGCGGATCGACCACGACGACTGGTACTTCTCCTGCCACTTCCACCGCGACCCGGTGATGCCCGGCTCGCTCGGCGTCGAGTCGATCATCCAGGCGCTCCAGGTGTTCGCCATCGAGACCGGCCTGGGCGAGGGCTTCACCCGACCGGTGTTCACCCTGCCGCTGGGCGTCGAGATGGGCTGGAAGTACCGCGGCCAGGTGCTGCGCACCGACGCCGAGATGCGCTTCGAGCTGCACGTCAAGGACGTGCGGCGCGAGCCGGGCCGGGTGGTCGTGGTCGCCGACGCCTCCGTGTGGAAGCACGCCACCGCCGACCAGCCGCTGGGCCTGCGGATCTACGAACTGACCGATGTCGCCGTCGAAATCCGGGAGGGCGAGCTGTGACCGCCACCGTGCCAACCACCGCGCCCGTGCGCACCGACGCCGACGGCGTGTACGACACGCTGACCCGGCTGGCCGAACCGTGCTACGTGGTGCGCACCGACGCCGGGATCGGCGTCACCACGGCCCGGCCCGCCGACGACTCGGCCGTGGTCGCCGCGGTCGGGCCGCTGCCGCCCGAGCAGCTCGGCTCGCCGGAGTTCCGCGCCCACCACGGCGTCAAGTACGCCTACCTGGCCGGGGCGATGGCCGGCGGCATCGCGTCCGAGGACCTGGTCATCGCGTTGGCTCGCCAGGGTTACCTCGCTTCCTTCGGCGCGGCCGGGTTGCTGCCGGAACGGGTCGAGGCGGCGTTGCGCCGGTTCCAGGCCGAGATCCCGGGCCTGCCGTTCGCCGCGAACCTCATCCACAGCCCCAGCGAGCAAGAGCTGGAGCGCCGGGCGGTGGACCTCTACCTGGCCTACGGGGTGCGGTGCGTCGAGGCGTCGGCGTTCATGGACCTCACCCCGCACATCGTGCGCTACCGGCTGGCCGGGCTGCGGCGGGGACCGGACGGTGTGGTGGCGGAGAACCGGGTGATCGCCAAGGTGTCCCGGGTCGAGGTCGCGGACCGGTTCCTGCGGCCCGCGCCGCCCGCGATCGTGGCGGCGCTGCTGCGGGACGGCCTGATCACCGCCGAGCAGGCGGAACTGGCGGCGCACGTGCCGCTGGCCGACGACATCACCGCCGAGGCCGACTCCGGCGGCCACACTGACCGGCGCCCGCTGACCGTGCTGTTCCCGTCGATCGTGCGCCAGCGGGACCTGGTGCGGCGCGAGCTGGGCTTCGCGTCCCGGGTCGGCGCGGCCGGCGGCATCGGCACCCCGCACGCCGCTGCGGCGGCCTTCGCCATGGGCGCGGACTACGTGGTCACCGGGTCGGTCAACCAGGCCTGCCTGGAGTCCGGGACGTCCGACGCGGCCCGCGCGCTGCTGGCGGCGGCCGGGACGGCGGACTGCGAGATGGCGCCCGCGGCCGACATGTTCGAGCTGGGCGTGGAGTTGCAGGTGCTCAAGAAGGGCACCATGTTCGCGATGCGCGCCAAGCGCCTCTACGACCTCTACCGCACCTACGACGGCCTGGAGTCGTTGCCGGCGGCCGAGAAGGACCGGCTGGAGCAGCAGATCCTGCGACGGCCGGTGGCCGAGGTCTGGGAGGAGGTCGTCGCCTACTTCACCCGGCGCGACCCCGACCAGCTGCGGCGCGCGGCCGACGACCCGAAGCGGCGGATGGCCCTGGTGTTCCGCTGGTACCTGGGGATGGCGTCGCGGTGGGCCGTGGTCGGCGAGGCGGACCGGACGGCGGACTTCCAGGTGTGGTGCGGCCCGGCGATGGGCGCGTTCAACGAGTGGGTGCGCGGGTCCCACCTGGCCGCGCCGGCGAACCGGCGGGTGGTCGACGTGGCCGCGAACCTGCTGGCCGGGGCCGCGTTCACCACCCGCGTGCAGCAGTTGGCGGCCAACGGCGTGCGCCTGCCTTCGGTGTGCGGCGACTACCGCCCGCGGGTGGCTTCATGACCGCGCTCCTCTCGCCCGCCGCCGAGCTGGACCACCGGCTGGGCGACCCGCGCGACCCGGCCAACCCGCACGGCTTCGCCGCCGCCGTGCGTCGGGACGCCCTGTCCGGGCGGCCGGAGGCGTTGATCGAGGCTTGCCGTGGCTTGGCGCTGTCCTTCGTGCCGGCGGCCGAGGGCGGCACCTTGTCCACAATGGACGAGACGCTGGCTCTGGTGCGCATGGCCGCCCGGCGGGACGTCACCGTCATGCCGCACACCATGTTCAGCATCACGGCCGCGACCTGCGTGCTGCTGGCCGGCACGCCCGACCAGCGCCGCCGGGTGGTGGAGTTGCTGGCCCAAGGGCACGCGATCGGGTTCGCCCTGTCCGAGCCCGAGCACGGCAGCGACCTGCTGGCCAACGGCTGCCTCCTCGAACCGCACCCCGACGGGTTCCTGCTGACCGGCGACAAGTGGATGGTCGGGCTGGGGGAGCGGGCACGGGCGTTGGTGCTGGTCGGGCGCACGGGCGGGCGCGGGGCGGGCGCGTTCACCGCCGTGCTCCTGGACGACGTGGACCGCGCGCGTGCCGGGAACGCCGTCACCAGCGGCATGAAGGGTGTGGACTTCACGGCGTTCGCGTTCGCCGGTGAGGTCGTCCCGGCCGACGCCGTGGTCGGGCAGACCGGGCACGGCCTGGAGATCGCGATGAAGGCCATGCAGGTCGTGCGGACGATGAGCACGGGCGCGAACCTCGCCGCCGCCGACACCGGGCTGCGCGTGACCCTGGACTTCGCCGTGCGGCACGTCGTCGCGGGCCGCCCGGTGGTCGAGCACGAGCGCAACCGGCGTGAGCTGGGCACGGCCGCCGCTGCCTTGTTGGCGTGCGACGTGGTGGCCACGGCGTGCGCTCGCGGGATGCACACCAACCCGGCCGGGCAAAGCCTGTGGTCGAGTGTGGCCAAGAAGGTGTGCACGGACCTGTCGGAAGAGGTGTTCCGGCGCTGCACGGACGTCCTGGGCACGCGCGCGCTGCTCGCGGACAGCCCGTTCGACGTGATGCGGCGGGACAACGCGGTCGTCCGGCACATCGACACCGGCCCCACCGCCAACCTGCGCTTGGTCGCCGCCCACCTCGCCGGACGCGCCACCGACACCACCCCGCCCGAGACCGCGTTCACCCTCGACCGCCCCCTGCCACCGCTGGACCTGCACGGCCTGGGCCTGTCCACGCGCGGCCGGGACGAGGTCACCCAGTCGCTGCCCGAGGTGGCGGCGGCGATGCGGACCGTCCTGGCCGACGACCGCGCCCTGGACCTGCTGCACCGGTTGGAGAAGGCCCTCACCGACCAGTCGGGCGACCCACTGGACCGGGCCGAGCGGTTCTGCTTCCTGCACGCGGCGGCGGCGTGCGCGCACCTGTGGTGGTTCAACCTCGACCGGTCCCTGTTCGGCACCCCGCCCGGCGACACCGGGTGGCTCGTCGCCACCCTCGCCCTCCTGCTGGACCGCGCGCACCGGGTGGAGGACCGGTTGCGCACCGAGGACGCGAACCCCGTCCTCGACGCGGTGCTCGCCCTCCACGCCACCGGGCGGCTGTTCTCCGCCACCCCGCTGCCGCTGGCCGAAGGAGGCACCCCGGCATGACCGTGCGCACCATGATCGAGCTGAACGAGGAGCTGGAACGCTACCTCGGCGACCCGCACGACCCCGCGAACACCATGTCCTTCCAGCGGGTCCTCGAGTTCGACGAGCGCGAGGAGTTCCCGTTCGAGCTCGTCGGCCTGCTCCAGCGCTGGCGGCTGCACGAGTACTGCCTCCCGGCGCGGTGGGGCGGACGCGCCGGGGACGTGGAGGTCGGGTTCAACCTGCTGCGCCTGGTCGCCCGCCGCGACCCGACCTCGGCGACCGCGCTCATGCTCACCGACCTGGCCTTCATGCCCGCCTGGATCGCCGGCACCGAGGCCCAGCGCCGCTACTTCGTCGACGCCATCAACAACGGCACCCGCATGGCGTGGGGCCTGTCCGAACGCCACCACGGCAGCGACGTGCTGTCCAACGAGATGATCGCCGAGAAGGTCGACGGCGGCTACCTGCTGACCGGCGAGAAGTACCTGATCGGCAACGCCACCATCGCCGACGTGGTCTCCGTGCACGCCCGCACCGGCAAGCGCGGCGGACCCGGCGACTGGTCGATCTTCGCCGTGGAGAAGCGCAAAGCGCCCGCCGGGGCCATCGTGGAGCTGCCCAACGAGCGCCTGCACGGCCTGCGCGCCCTCGACATGAGCGGCATCCGGCTGGACAAGCTGTTCGTGCCCGACGAGAACCGCCTGGGCGCGGAGGGCCAGGGCCTGGAGATCGCGCTCAAGAGCGCCCAGGTCGCCCGCACCACCATCAGCAGCATGGCGCTCGGCGCGGTGGACACCGCCCTGCGCGTGACCTGCGACTTCGTCGTCGACCGGGAGATCTTCGGCCAGAAGGTCGCCGACATCCCCTACTCCCGCCGCCAGCTCGCCGAGTGCTTCGCCGACCTGCTGCTCGCCGACGCCGTCAGCACCGGCGCGGTCCGCGGCCTGCAGGCCAACCCGGGCCAGACCAGCGTGTTCTCCTCGGTGGTCAAGTACTTCGTGCCGACCCTGCTGGAACGCACGATGGCCCAGCTGTCGGTCGTCCTGGGCGCGCGCCTCTACCTGCGGTCGCACCCGCACTACGGCATCTACCAGAAGATGCTGCGGGACGTGCTGGTCGCGATCTTCGCCGACGGCAACACCGTCGTGAACCTCAAGAACATCGCCCTCCAGCTCGACGGCATCCTCAAGGCCGCCCGCGACACCCCGGCCGACGCGCGCGGCCAGGCCGAGCAGCGGGTCGCCGCCCAGTTCGACCTCGACGCGGAGCTGCCCGAGTGGCGGCCCGCCGAGCAGCTGCTGTTCAGCCGGGGCGGCGACGAGACCGTGCTGGCACTTCCCGCGGCCATCAAGGCCCTGCGCGCCCTGCACCACCCGGAGCCCGTGCAGCGCCAGTGGTTCCAGCGCTCCGCCGACGTCGCCGAGCGGCTGTTGGGCGAGCTGGACCGGCTGGGCGCGGAACTGGCCGCCCTGAAGGGGAACCGCGACCACGGTTCCTCCGCCGAGATCTTCCGCCTGGCCGAGCGCTACAGCGCGATCCACGCCGCAGCCGCCGCCGTGCACCTCGTGGTGCGGTCGGCACCCGTGTTGCGGGACCCGTTCCCGGACGGCGCGGTGCTGCTGCTGTGCCTGGAACGCGCGTGGCGCCAGGTGGAGCCCACCCGACCCGTGACCGACCCGGCGGTCGTGGACCGGGTGGTGGAGGTGCTGTTCCGGTTGCACCGCGAACGGCGCCTGTTCTCGCACTGGCAGTTCCAACTGCTCGCATCCGGCGAGTGAGAGGTCGAGGTTCGAGGGAGATGACGGACATGGCAACGACGGCACCGGCGCGGCGAGCCGGGTTGGGGTGGGCGATCCTCGCCAGCTCCCTCCCGATGTTCGTGGTGGCGCTGAACAACCTGGTGGTCACCAACGCGCTGCCGCAGATCGAAGAGGACTTCGGCGCGGACCAGACGACGTTGCAGTGGGTGATCAACGCCTACGTGCTGGCGTTCGCGGGCATGCTGCTCACCGGCGCCGCCCTGGGCGACCGGTACGGGCGCAAGCTGATGTTCCTGGTGGGCATCGGCGTGTTCAGCCTCGGGTCGGTGGCGTGCGCCCTGGCGAACTCCAGTGAGGCGCTGATCGCGGCCCGGGTCGTGCAGGGCGTCGGCGCGGCGGCGATCCTGCCGCTGTCGCTGACCATCCTCGCGGCGGCGGTGTCGGAGAAGATGCGCAGCGCGGCCATCGGCATCTGGTCGGGCATCAACGGTCTGGGCGTCGCGCTCGGCCCGCTGGTGGGTGGCGCGGTCACCGAGGGCTTGGACTGGAAGTGGATCTTCTGGGTGAACCTGCCGGTCGGTGTCGTGACGGTGCCGCTGGTGCTGTGGGCGATCGCCGAGACGCGTGGCGCGGACCGGGGCCTGGACATCCCGGGTGTGGTGCTGGTGACGGGTCTGATCACGTCGCTGGTGTGGGGCATCGTGCGGGCCGGCGACGACGGCTGGACGTCCACGCCGATCCTGACCGCGTTCGGCATCGCTTTCGTGCTGCTGATCGCGTTCGTGCTGTGGGAGCGCAAGGCGACGAGCCCGTTGCTGCCGCTGCGGTTCTACCGGATCCCGAACTTCGTGCTGAGCAACGTCGTGTCGCTGGCGATGTACTTCGGTGTCTTCGGGTCGATCTTCTTCCTGGCCCAGTACCTCCAGGGGCCGCTGGGCTTCTCGCCGTTGGAGGCCGGCGTGCGGACCCTGCCGTGGACCGCGATGCCGATGGTCGTGGCCCCGTTGGCGGGTCTGATCACCGACAAGGTCGGCGGCGGGCGGCTGATGGCGCTGGGGTTGGCGTTGCAGGGTGTCGGTCTCGGGTGGATCGCTTCGATCGCCACGACCACGACGCCGTACGGGGACATGGTGCCCGCGATGGTGATCGCCGGTATCGGCATGGGCCTGGTGTTCGCGCCGACCACCGCCGTGGTGTTGGGGTCCGTGCAGCCGCACGAGCACGGCAAGGCGTCCGGGGCGAACAACACCGTGCGCGAGATCGGTGGGGCGCTGGGCATCGCCGTGCTGACGACCGTGTTCACCGACTACTTCAACGAGGTCGAGATCCGGAAGCCGGCCGATGCCGCCGAGGCGTTCGTGCACGGCATGGTGCCCGCGATCTGGGTGGGTGTCGTGTTCGTGGGTGTGGGCGCTCTGGCCGGCCTGTTCATCCGCAAGCGCGTTGCTGCGGCGGTGTCTTCGTCGGCGAAGTTGGTCGAGGTGTGACATGACGGTGTCGACCGGTCCAACCGAGGTCCAGTGGGCGCGCTGCCCGAACTGCCGGACGTTCGTGTACCTGCGACGACTGCGGCGCCACCACCAGGTGTGCCCGGACTGCTCGCACCACCTGCGACTCGCCCTGTCCGAACGGCTCGACCTGCTGCTCGACCCGGGCTCGCTGGACCGGATCGACACCACTCTCGCCCCCGTGGACGTGTTGTCCTTCCACGACCGTTCCCCCTACCCGGAACGACTGGCCGCGGCCCAGTCACGGACCGGCCGCAACGAGGCCGTGGTGTGCGGGAGGGCCACGATCGGCGGTCACCCGGTCGTGGTGGCGGCGCTGGACTTCGAGTTCATGGGCGGCAGCATCGGTGGTGTGACCGGCGAACTGGTGTCCCGCGCGGCCCGCTTGTCCCTGTCGTCGCGGTCGCCGTTGCTGATCGTGTCGGCCTCGGGCGGGGCGCGCATGCAGGAGGGCGCGATCTCGCTGATGCAGCTGGCCAAGACCAGCCAGGAGATCGGACGGCTGCGCGAGGCCGGGGTGCTGGTGGTGAACCTCAACACCGACCCGACGTACGGCGGGGCGACGGCGTCGTTCTCGGTGCTGGGGGACGTGGTGCTGGCCGAGCCGGGTGCGCGCATCGGGTTCGCCGGGCCGGCGGTGATCAAGCAGACCATCAGGCAGGAGCTGCCGCCGACGTTCCAGACGGCGGAGTTCCTGCGGGACAACGGGATGCTGGACCTGGTGGTCCCTCGCGAGTCCACCCGAGCCACCCTGACCCGCTTGCTCGCGCTGACTGCGCCCGCCACCCCGACCACCGCCGGCTCGGCCGGCGGGCACCCGACTGACGGCTCGGCCGACGATGGTTCGGTGCGCGGTTCGGTTGGCGATCGGTCGGCGGGCGGCTCGTTCGGCGGCGGTCCGGCTGTCGGTGGCTCGGCTGTCGGTGGCTCGGCGAACGGCGACCTGACAGGCGGCGACTCGACTGGCGGTGGCTCGATCGCTGCGATCGGTGTCGGGGCGCGGCCTCCGGCCCCCGGTTCCATTGTCCCACAGGGGTACGACAATCCGGCCGCGCCGCCCCCGGGGGTCATTCTCCCAGACGGGACCGACAGTCCGAGTGCGGCGCCCCTGGGGGAGATTCTTCCAGAGGGGGCCGACACCGCGACCGTCACGGATCCGGGAGAGCTTGAGGCTCGGCCGGCGGCGGAGGTGGTGCGGTTGGCGCGGAACGTCGAGCGGCCCACCTCGCTCGACCTCGCGGCTCGGGTGTTCGAGGACTTCCTGGAGTTGCACGGCGACCGGCTCTCCGCGGACGACCCCGCCGTGGTGGGCGGGTTCGCGAGGCTCGGTGGGCGGCCCGTCGTGTTCGTGGGGCACCAGAAGGGGCATCGGACCGACGAGCTGGTCCGGCGCAACTTCGGGATGCCCCAGCCCGCCGGGTACCACAAGGCGCGGCGGTTGATGGGGCTGGCCGAGCGGTTGCGGATGCCGTTCGTCGCGTTGGTGGACACGCCCGGTGCGTTTCCCGGGATCGAGGCCGAGCAGCGCGGGCAGGGCAACGCCATCGCCGAGTGCATCCTGACCATGTCCCGGATGACCGTGCCGACCATCGCCGTCGTCACCGGGGAAGGGGGCAGCGGGGGCGCGTTGGCGTTCGCCGTGGGCAACCGGGTGCTCATGCTGGAGAACGCCTACTTCTCCGTCATCAGCCCCGAAGGCGCGTCCACCATCCTGTTCGGCGACGCGGCCGAGGCCGGACGTGCCGCCGAAGCCCTGCGCCTGACCGCACCGGAACTGCTGCGCCTGGGCGTCGTGGACGGCGTCGTGCCCGAACCACCCGGCGGCGCGCACACCGACCTGGACGCCACCGCGGGCGCCCTGCGCCGGGCACTGCTGCACAGCCTCGCGGAACTGTCCGAAGTGGACGACCTGTGCACCCACCGCTACGAGCGGTTCAGCGAGTTCGGCCACCCCGACCGCCAACGCCGCCTGTAGCGCCAGACTCCGAGAAAGGCCGCCGATGAGCACCGACACCGTCCTGTCCTACGACACCTCCCCGCAGGACCCGTTCGGCCGCGCCCTGTCCCTGGCCGAACTGCGCGTCGAGGCCGAACAGCTCATCCTCGCCATGGGCCGCCCGGTCCGCCGCGTCCTCCTGCGCGCCGGCCGCAACGAGGTCGAGGTCGACTGGGAGACCGGCCCCGCGTTACCCGGCCCCACTCCCACCACCGCCATCGCTCCCGCCGCCGCAACGCCTGGAGTGTCAGGGGTCCGTGGGACGATGGAGACGGGGGCCGGAGGCCACACCCCGGCAGCCCTCAACGGCACCCCGGCAGCCCTCAACGGCACGGCGGCAGCCCCCGCCGGCACGGCCGCGTTCGCCGTCCGATCGCCCCTGGTCGGCACGTTCTACGCCGCCCCCAACCCCGGCGCGGCACCGTTCGTGCAGGTCGGGGACGTGGTCCGGGCCGGGGACCAGGTCGCCATCGTCGAAGCGATGAAGCTGCTCAACCCCATCACCGCCGACCGCTCCGGCAAGGTCACCGCGATCCACGTCGCCGACGGCGAGATGGTCGAGTTCGACCAGGTCCTCGTGGAACTGGAGCCGGTCGACTGATGTTCGGCAAAGTCCTCATCGCCAACCGGGGCGAGATCGCGGTCCGGGTCATCCGCACCTGCCGGGAGCTCGGCATCCCCACCGTCGCGGTGTACTCGTCGGCCGACGCGCACGCGTTGCACGTCGCGTTGGCCGACGAGGCCGTGCACATCGGCCCCGCCCAGGCGAAGCTGAGCTACCTCAACATCCCCAACATCATCGGCGCCGCCCTCAAGACCGGCGCGGACGCCGTCCACCCCGGCTACGGGTTCCTGTCCGAGGACCCCTACTTCGCCGAGATCTGCGCCGACCACGGCCTGACCTTCGTCGGCCCGCCACCGGACGTGATGGAAGCCCTCGGCGACAAGTCCACCGCCCGCCAACTCATGAGCAAGGCCGGCCTGCCGCTCCTCCCCGGCACGGTCACCCCGCTGTCCTCCGTCGACGAAGCCCTGAGCACCGCCGACGAGATCGGCTACCCGGTCGTGCTCAAGGCCTCCGCGGGCGGCGGCGGGCGGGGCATCACGGTCGTGCGCCGCAAGGAAGACCTGCCGCACGCCTACCGCACCACCCGCGCCGACGCCCAAGCGCTGTTCTCCGACCCCTCCGTCTACCTGGAGAAGTACCTGGAGCGCGCTCGGCACATCGAGGTGCAGGTGCTGTGCGACGCCCACGGCAACGCCGTCCACCTCGGTGAACGCGACTGCTCGGTCCAGCGCCGCAACCAGAAGCTGATCGAGGAGTCACCCTCCACCGCCGTGGACCCCGACCTGCGCGCCCGCATCGGCGCGGCGGCCGTCGAAGGCGTCAAGTCCGTCGGCTACCGGGGCGCGGGCACGATGGAGTTCCTGCTCGACGAGGACGGCCGGTTCTGGTTCATGGAGTGCAACGCCCGCATCCAGGTCGAACACCCGGTCACCGAGATGGTCACCGGCATCGACCTGGTCGCCGAACAGCTCCGCGTCGCCGCCGGTCACCCCCTGTCGTTCGACCAAGCCGCCGTGGAGCTGCGCGGGCACGCCGTGGAGTGCCGGATCAACGCCGAGGACCCCGCCCGCAACTTCGCGCCCACCCCGGGCCGGCTGGACGACCTCCTGCCACCCGGCGGCCCCGGCGTCCGCGTGGACTCGCACTGCGTGCCCGGCGGCGCGATCCCACCGCACTACGACTCGCTGATCGCCAAGCTCGTCGTGTGGGCGGAGGACCGACCCGCCGCCCTGGCCCGGATGCGGCGCGCGCTCGCCGAGTACCGGATCGCGGGGCCGGGCCTGAGCACCACCGTCGAGTTCCACCGGTGGGTCCTCGACCACCCGGAATTCCGTCGCGGCGGCGTCACGACGGACTTCCTGGCCCGCGTCCGCGAGTGGTAGCCGGGTTACCGCCGGAAGTACGAGGAGGTAAGGACGGGTATCGTGTAAGGTACGACCGCACTACCGATGGTAGGGAATGGGAACATGGGGGTTCCGGCTATTTCCCGCCTCGACTCGGAGGGCGGCTCGGCCGAGATGGACAGCATTCAGGACCCGGCGGACGAGGAATTCCTGGAACGCTTGCGCGACTTCCTCGGCACCCCGCCGGACGGGTTCGACGACCTGACCTGGACGGCCGTCCGGGACCAGGTGCGCAGGTCACCGCAGCCGCGCGACGACGAGCGGGCGGGCGGGGACTCGGCGGGCTGAACGCGGGGACGCCATGCCCGGGGAGGCCGTGCCCGGGGACGCCAAAACCGCAACGGTGTCGTTCCGCTGCGGTAGGGGGTCGGCAATCCACAGCACCGGGAATTGCCGCCGTCGACTCAGTTCTCCGCGAGCAGCTCGCGCAGCCGGTTCAGTATTCGCCGCCGGGTGGGTCCGATCGAACCGCGCGCGATACCGAGCGCGCTGCTGATCTGGTCGTAGCTGGGCGCCGGGTCCTGCAACAGCATTGCCAGCAGGGCCTGGTGCTCGTCGGGCAGCTGGCGGACCGCGGTGCCCACGCGGCTGCGCTCCACGTCGGCCAGCAGGACGTCCTCGGGGGTGTCGCCGTCGTCCACGTCGGGTGTGATCGGGTCGGCCACGGGTACCTGCTTGGTGGACCGCATGAGGTGCCGCAGCGCCTCCCGGCGGGCGGCGGTGACGATCCACGCGCTGACCCGGTCGGGCTCGCGCAACGACCCGATGTGCTCGACCACGCGCAGCCACGTCAGCTGCCCGACGTCCTCGCAGTCCGCAGGCGACAGGCCGAAGCTGCGCGCCACCGTCCACACGAGGGGGTTGAACATCCGGATCAGTTCCTGCCACGCGAGCGGGTCCCCCGCGCGGGCACAGGTCACCAGGCACGCCGCGTCGGTCTTCGCGGTCGGGTGCAGCAGGACTGGGCAGGAGCCGGTGTGTGGCTCCTGCCCTAAGTCGTGCGGAGTCGCTGTGCTGGACAAGACCACCTCCACCACCTGGAGATTGCTGGCGAAACCCTAGCAGGATCCGTGTTGCACAAGCTACAGACGTTCCTTCTTGTTACAGTGTGTTGCAGTACGGCGTCCCGAACCGCAGACGCGACAATGATTCGCGTTGGATGGGTCGAGTGGAGCCGGGAGGGGTGAGCATGGTCGGCAGCAACGCGGCGACCGGTCGGGTGCCGTGGCGGGAACGGGTCCGCCTCACCGTGACCAAGGACATCGTGCTCGCGGCGCGGCGGCGGGTCGCCGTGGACGGCATCGAGGGCCTGACCATCCGGGCGGTGTCGCGGGACCTGGGGATGAGCAGCCCGGCCATGTACCGGTACTTCCGCAGCCTCGAAGACCTCACCGACGCCATCGTGCTCGACGTGCTGGACGAGATGACCGGCATGCTCGACGCCGTGGTCGACCAGTCCGCCGGCGAGGAAACCGCCCGACGGATCGTGCTGGCCAGCCGAGCCCTGCGACGCTGGGCCCTGGACCACGCCTTCGAGTTCCAACTGACCATGGTCACCCCACCCACAGCCGAAGCCGCCAAACCCCGCCTGTCCGACGCCCGCTACCGCTTCGGCAAGGTCTTCGCGGGCTTGTTCGCGAGGTTCCTCGGCGAACGCGGCGAGCCCCTGCCCGAAGATTCTGCCGCACTCCTCCCGGAGACGATCTCGGAGTTCCGCCGGCGCATGGAGCTGCCGGTGCCGGACTCCACCATCGCCTTGTTCCTGCGCTGCTGGGTGCGGCTGTACGGGGTGATCTGCATGGAGGTCATGGGCCAACTGCAGTTCCTGGGCGACCGCGCGGGGGAGCTGTTCGAGGCCGAACTACGCTCCCTGGCCGACCTCCTCGGCATGCCCGAACACGCCCTCGCCCGCTAACCACGCTCCGGTGCCCGGTGCCCGGTGCCCGGTGCCCGGGGCCCGCACCCGAGCTCCCGGGGCCACGCCCCCGGTCGGCCGCGCTTCGGTGCCCGCGCCCCCGGTCGGCCGCGCTTCGGGCCCGCGCGCCCGGTTGGCCGCGCTTCGGGCCCGCGCGCCCGGTTGGCCGCGCTTCGGGCCCGCGCGCCCGGTTGGCCGCGCTTCGGGCCCGCGCGCCCGGTTGGCCGCGCTTCGGGCCCGCGCGCCCGGTTGGCCGCGCTTCGGGCCCGCGCGCCCGGTTGGCCGCGCTTCGGGCCCGCGCGCCCGGTTGGCCGCGCTTCGGGCCCGCGCGCCCGGTTGGCCGCGCTTCGGGCCCGCGCGCCCGGTTGGCCGCGCTTCGGGCCCGCGCGCCCGGTTGGCCGCGCTTCGGGCCCGCGCGCCCGGTTGGCCGCGTTTCGGTGCCCGCGCGCCTCGCTGGCCGCGCCTCGCTGACCGCTCTGCCGGTGAGCGCGCACCAGGGGCTTGTTTCCGCCAGGGGCTTGTTTCGGGGGCTCCGTCGTGCCGAACCTCGCGCCCGGTCCCGCCGTGCTGGCCTTGTCGCCCCTGGACCTTCGCACGCCGGGGCCTTCGCACGCCGGGGCCTTTGAGCGCCTGAGCCTTTGCGCGCCCTGGCCTTGGTCGCGCCGGATGCGCCTCGGTCTCGCTGCGCTGGGTCTCGTGCGGGCGGTGGCGCTTCGGGGGCTTGCCGGGCCGGGACCTTGCGTCCGGCGGCGCTGTTCCGGGGGCCTCGCTGTCCTGGGTCCTTCCGGCCCTGAACGTTCCGCGTCCGAGCTCCCCGCCCCGGGACTGTCCGCTCTGGACCTCCCCGCCCCGTCCGCCGTTCCTAATCACGGTATCGCGCGAGATCGTGAAAAGTTGCGAATCGTGCATGTCACACGATCGGGTGCACGTGTCATGCGGCCCAGGGCAACGGGAATCCTGCGCGTTCAGATCGTGATGGCGCTGTCGCCGTCCAGGCGTTGGGCGTGGTCGTCGTCGAACCAGTGGCCGTCTGCGCCCAGGTAGCGGAAGCGGTGGGTGCCTGGGGGCAGGATCACTGTTACGGACCTCGTGCCGTCGCGGCGGGGGACCAGTTCGTGGATGCCTGGGGTCCAGTTGTTGAACGAGCCCACGACGCTGACCGGGCCGTCGGGGGCGTCTGCGGGCAGTGAGAAGGTCACTCGGCGTTTTGGTCCGAACAAGCGCGTGCTGCGGAGCATCGTCCTCCCTCGCGGTCGATCTTGGCGAGCCTGGCGGCACTCTAGCGTTCCGGTGCTACGTCTGTGTTTCAAGTGGACGGTCACGCGGTCGAGTGGCGCACGATCGGGTGGAAGTGGGCCACGATGGGTGAAATGGGGGCGATGGCCGGAGGTGGAGGGCGAGAGGTGGGTCACTAAGGTGCACGTGCTGCAAAGTTGCAGAGTGTGCATCTTTTTCGTACGCTGTTCGAGTGAAGGGTGAGCCGGGGCTGCGGGACCGCAAGAAGCGGCTCACCCGTGCCGCGTTGTGCCGGGCTGCCGTCACGCTCGCCGCTGAGCGTGGGCTGGACCAGGTGACGGTCGAGGACATCAGTGCTGCCGCCGACGTCTCGCCGCGCACGTTCTTCAACTACTTCTCCAGCAAGGAAGAAGCCGTCGTTGGGCCGGACCCCGAGGCCGGCCTACGGCTGCGTGACCGGGTGGTCGGGGCGCCGGCGGGGGTCAGTGCGGTGGGTGCGGTCAAGGGTGCGTTGGTTGCCGAGGTGGTCGAGAACCTTGCCGACGACCGTGAGTTGTGGATGTTGCGCATGAAGGTCGTGCAGCAGCACCCCGTCCTGCTCGCGCGGGCGTTCGCGGGTGGTGAGGACGTGGAGCGGCGGCTCGCCGAAGGGGTTGCGGCTCGGGTCGGGCAGGTCCCGGACGAGGTCTTCCCGCTGTTGCTGGCCGCTGCGGCCGGAGCCGCGTTCCGGGTGGCGATCACGCGCTGGTCCACAGTGGACGATCCGCTGGAGTCGCTGCTCGGGGAGGCCCTGGACCTGCTTGCCGCCGGTCTGGCCGACCCGCCCAGGTCGTAGACGGCACGTCCAAGTCGTAGACGACCCGCCCAGGTCGTGGGCAAAGAAGAACTGAGGGGGAAAGAGTGTCCGCAGAGGCGGCCGAACACTCGGCCGAGCAGCACGAGAAGGCTGCGAAGCGCAAGGACGTGGTGCAGGCCATGTCGGGGCTGATGCTCGGCATGT
The DNA here is from genome assembly GCF_003634995.1 of Saccharothrix variisporea. GTDB lineage: Bacteria > Actinomycetota > Actinomycetes > Mycobacteriales > Pseudonocardiaceae > Actinosynnema > Actinosynnema variisporeum. Next base: position 8,123,996 of record NZ_RBXR01000001.1, read on the forward strand.
TCATGGCCATCCTGGCGTCCACCATCGTGTCCAACGCGCTGCCGCGCATCATCGCCGACCTGCACGGGTCGCAGTCGGTCTACACGTGGGTGGTCACCACCGAACTGCTGGCCATGACCGCGACCGTCCCCCTGTGGGGCAAGCTCGCCGACCTCTACAGCCGCAAGCTGTTGATCCAGCTGTCCCTCGGCATGTTCGTGGTCGGCTCGCTCATCGCGGGCTTCTCGCCCAACGTCGAGGTGCTCATCGCCAGCCGCGTCGTGCAGGGTCTGGGCGCGGGCGGTATGACGGCGCTCGCCACGATCGTGATGGCCGCCATGATCCCGCCGCGTGACATGGGCAAGTACGCGGGTCTGTTCGGCGCGGTCTTCGGTGTGGGTACGGTCGCGGGGCCGCTGATCGGCGGTGTCATGGTCGACACGTCGTGGTTGGGCTGGCGCTGGTGCTTCTTCATCGGCGTGCCGTTCACGCTGGCGTCGATCTTCCTGCTCCAGCGCACCCTGCACCTGCCCGTGGTCCGGCAGGAGGTCGAGATCGACTGGTTGGGCGCGGCGCTGATCGTGTCGGGTGTGTCGACGCTGCTGGTGTGGACGACGTTGGCGGGCAACCGGTTCGAGTGGGTGTCGGGCTGGTCGGCGCTCATGGTCGTCGGCGGTCTGGTGCTGCTGGCGCTGGCCGTGTGGGTGGAGTCGCGGGCGGCGGACCCGATCGTGCCGTTGTCGATCTTCGCCGGCCGGACGGTGTCGCTGACCACGCTGGCCAGCGCGCTGGTCGGTGTCGCGATGTTCGGCGGCACGGTGTTCCTGTCGCAGTACTTCCAGATCGGCCTGGGCAAGACGCCCACGCAAGCCGGCCTGATGAGCCTGCCGCTGATCTTCGGCCTGCTGGTCTCCTCGACGGTGGCCGGTGGTCTGATCACCAAGTGGGGACACTGGAAGGTGTTCCTGGTGGCCGGTGGCGTGGTGATGGTCGGCGGCATGCTGCTGCTGGCCACCATCGACGCGCAGACCTCCGTGCTCACCGTGTCCGTGCACATGGCCGTGCTGGGCGTCGGCGTCGGCATGCTGATGCAGAACCTCGTGCTCGTGGCCCAGAACGACGTGCCCGCGAAGGACCTGGGCGCGACCACGTCCACGCTCACGTTCTTCCGGTCGCTGGGCGGCGCCATCGGCGTCAGCGTGCTGGGCGCGGTGCTGGCGAACAAGGTGACCAGCTTGTCGGCGGAGAAGTTCGGTCCGCCGGCCGGCGGCACCAACGAGGTGCCGGACCTGTCGAAGCTGCCGCGCGAGGCGTTGGCGGTCGTCCAGGACATCTACGCGACGGCCACGGCGGAGCTGTTCCTGATCGGCGCGCCGATCGCGGCCCTGGCGCTGGTGGCGGTGCTGTTCATCAAGGAGAAGCCGCTCAAGACCCAGAGCGGCGACGAGCGCCTGGCGGCGGAACTGGCCGGCACCCACTAGCTCGCGCACCCCGGTTGACCAGCGGTCTAAGTTATCCCGCATGACTCGACCGCCTGGACTGCGGGAACGCAAGAAGCTCGCGACCCGTACCGCGCTGGCCGACGCCGCGCTCCGGCTGTGCCTGGAGCGCGGCGTCGACGGCGTGACGGTCGAGCAGGTGGCGCACGAGGCGGGGGTGTCCCTGCGCACGTTCTTCAACTACTTCTCCTCGAAGGAGGAGGCGGTCGTCGCGGGCGACGTGGCCACGGCGGAAGCCTTCGTCCGCGCGTTCGGCGAGCGCCCTGCGGACGAGCCGGTGCTGGAGGCCCTGCGCCGGGCACTGGTGGACATCCTGCCCGAGCACGTCGACCGGGCGAAGCTGGAGCAGTTGAGGCTGCTGCGCCGGACCCCCACCCTCCTGCCGGCACAGCTCGCCGCTTTCCACGCGCAGGAACGGGCGCTGGCGGGCGTGGTGGGGGAGCGGGTGGGGCTGGACCCAGGGGTGGACCTCTACCCGATGATGTTCGCCGCGACCGTGATGGCGTCGGTGCGGGTGGTGGTCACGCAGTGGCTGGACACCGGCGACCAGCGCCCGTTGGCCGACCTGGTGAACGCCATGGTCGACCAACTGGACGCCGGCTTCCGCCGCTGACCCGCCCCGATCAGTCCCAGGCGACCGGGAGGCTGTGCACGCCGTAGACCAGCATGTCGCTGCGCAGCGGGACCTCCGAAGCCGGCAGGTCCAGGCGCAAGCCCGGCAGCCGGCGCAGCAGCTCGGTGAACCCGACGGCCATCTCCACCCGCGCCAACTGCTGCCCCAGGCACTGGTGGATGCCGTGCCCGAACGCCAGGTGGGACACCCGGCCGCGGGCCACGTCCAGCTGGTCCCGGTCGCCGTAGACCCGTGGGTCGCGGTTGGCCACCGGCACGTTGATGATCACCGTTTCGTCGGCCGGGATGCGGACGCCGGCGATCTCGACCTCCTCCAGCGTGGTGCGCACGGGCCCCAGGTGGACGATCGACAGGTAGCGCAGCAGCTCCTCCACCGCCCCGTCGATGAGGGACGGGTCGTCGCGGAGTTTGGCGAGCTCCTCCGGGTGTTCCAGCAACGCGAACGTGCCCAGGGCGAGCATGTTCGCCGTGGTCTCGTGGCCGGCGATCAACAGCAGCAGGGAGATCCCCACCAGCTCGTCGTCGGTCAGGTCCGGTGCGGAGGTGATCAAGCCCGACAGGAGGTCGTCGGTGGGCTCGGCGCGCTTGGACCGGATGAGGCCGCGCATGAAGGCGCGCAGTTCGTCCGCGGCCTTCACCACGTCCTCGGCCGGGGCGTTGAGGCGCAGGAGGGTGCCGGACCGTTCCTGGAACTGGGCCCGGTCCTCGTAGGCGACGCCGAGGAGTTCGCAGATCACCAGAGAAGGCACCGGGAGGGCGAAGGCCTGCACCAGGTCGGCGCGGTTGCCGGACGCGAGCATGGCGTCCAGGTGCTCGGTGACGATCTCCTGGATGCGCGGGGTCAGTTGGCGCATCCGGCGGACGGTGAACTGGCCGGTCAGGAGCTTGCGGTACCGGGTGTGCTCCGGGGCGTCCATGGTGATGAAGTTGCCCGCGCGGACGGCCGGGTCGGTCATGCGCTGCCGCAGCGTCTCGGGGAGTTTGCGCAGGACTCGTTCGCTGCGGAAGCGGTCCGAGCTGAACCTCGGGTCCGCCAGCACCGCGCGGGCCTCCTCGTGGCCCGTGATCAGCCAGGCGGTGTCGCCGTCGCCCATGGTCACCTGGTGGACGGGGCCCTCAGCGCCCATCCGGGTCAGGCGGGTCGACGGGTCGAACGGGCAACCCGGGGTGCGCTCGGTGTACTCCGGCGGCAGCCGCAGGGCCAGGCGGTCCTGGCTGGGTCCCCGGGAAACGGTGGGGCTGGTCATCCGCGCGTCCTGTTCCCGACCCGGTCCGTGAGCGGGTCGTTGCTCAGGGTGTTGGTACTCCACGGTACCGACGAAGCTGCACGGCGTGCACGTTTTTTACGACAGGGCCTCGTCGACCCACTCGGCGAGCGGGCGGTCGGGGTGCTCGAGCCAGTGCGCGGTGGCGGCCCGGATGGTGGCCAGGAAGGTGGCGGCCAGGACCCGCGAACGCAGGGGGTCGGCGCCGCGGCGGGCCGCCTCCGCGGCCAGTTTCTGCTCGACGGCCGAGTACGCGGCCACCTGGTGGGGGAGCAGGGTCGGGTGGAGGCGCAGGAGGCGGCGCTGGGCGACCCAGGTCGGGTCCAACGAGTCGGCCAGGAGCGTCGCGGCGGCGGCGCGGAAGGCGGTCTCCGGCGGTTCGGCGAGCGGGCGGGCGTGGATGGTGTCCACGAGTGCGCGCAGGCGCAGGCGGTCGCCGTGGAAGATCGCGTCTTCCTTGCCCGAGAAGTAGTTGGAGAACGTCCGGCGGGAGACGTCGGCGGCGTCGGCGATGGCCTCGACGGTGACGCGGTCCGGGCCGAGTTCCAGGGCCAGCCGCAGGGCGGCCTCGTGCAGGGCGAGTCGGGTCGCCGCCTTCTTGCGCTCGCGCAGCTCCATCGAGACCTACGTTACTGCGCACTGGGAAAACTTGCACACTGGGCAAACCTGATAGATGCTTGTAGTAAGCAAGCATTCGGGAGGTCAGTGTGGACCCCAACGGTGAACTGGTCGACCGGCTCCGCGACCTGATGAAGGTCGTGCGCCGGCTCAAGCAGGAGAGCACGGCTCACTACCTGTCCGTGCCGACCGGGCTGGTCGCCACCTTGACGCTGATCGACCGGTCCGCCGGGTGCCACGCCAAGGAACTGGCGCTGCGCACCGGCCTGGACCAGTCGACCGTCAGCCGCGCGGTGGGCACGCTCGTCGCGCACGGGCTGGTGGAGCGCCGCGCGGACCCCGCGGACGGGCGGGCCAGCGTGCTCGCCGTCACCGACGCAGGGCACGCCGTGCTGGACCAGGCCCGCGGGTGGTACGACGACCTGCTCTCCCGGGCGCTCGCCCACTGGGAACCGACCGAGGTGGACGCGCTCAACGCGGCCCTGGGCCGGCTCACCGCCGATGTCGAAGCCACGTTGGAGGCAAGCCGATGACGAGCACCCCGGAGCGGACGGCACAGGAGTCCGCGGCTCCCGTGCCGATGAGCCACCGCCAGATCATGGAGGCGCTCAGCGGGCTGCTGCTCGTGCTGTTCGTGGCCATGCTCAGCGGCACGGTGGTGTCCACCGCGCTGCCCCAGATCATCGGCGCGCTGGACGGGTCGCAGACCCAGTACACGTGGGTGGTCACCGCGACCCTGCTCGCCGCCACCGCCAGCACCCCGATCTGGGGCAAGCTCGCCGACCTGTTCGACAAGAAGACGATCGTGCAGGTCGCGATCGTCGTGTTCGCGGTGGGTTCGATCGTCAGCGGGTTCGCGCAGTCGGCGGAGCAGTTGATCGCCGCGCGGGCGTTCCAGGGCATCGGCGTCGGCGGGTTGCAGGCGTTGGTGCAGGTGGTGATCGCGGCGATGATCCCGCCCCGCGAACGCGGCCGGTACAACGGCTACCTGGGCGCGGTGATGGCCGTGGCGACGGTTGGCGGCCCGCTGCTGGGCGGTCTGATCGTGGACACCTCCTGGCTGGGCTGGCGCTGGTGCTTCTTCATCGGCGTGCCGGTGGCGTTGATCGCGCTGGTGGTCTTGCAGGCGACGCTGAAGGTGCCCTCCGTGCGGCGCGAGGACGTCAAGATCGACTACTTGGGCGCGGGGCTGATCGCGGCCGGCGTGTCGCTGCTGCTCGTGTGGATCACGTTCGTGGACGACTCGTTCGCCTGGATCTCGTGGCAGAGCGGCGCGATGGTCGGCGGGTCGCTGGCGCTGCTGGCGCTGGCGGTGTTCGTGGAGTCGCGGGCGGCGGAACCGGTGGTGCCGCTGGGGATCGTCACGCGGCGGACGACCGCGCTGGCGATCCTGGCCAGCGTCGCGGTGGGCATGGCGATGTTCGGCGGCGCGGTGTTCCTGGGCCAGTACTTCCAGATCGGGCGCGGCTACACGCCCACCGAGGCCGGGTTGCTGACCATCCCGATGATGGCCGGCGTGCTGGGCGCGTCGGTGATCAGCGGGCGGCTGATCACCCGCAGCGGGCGGGTCAAGCCCTACATCGTGGCCGGCGCGACCGTGCTGGTGGCCGGGTTCGCGCTGCTGGGCCTGGTGGACCACGAGACGTCGCTGGTGTTCGTCGGCGGCGGGATGCTGCTGGTGGGCGTCGGGGTCGGCATGAGCATGCAGAACCTCGTGCTCGCGGTGCAGAACACCGTGCCGCTGCGGGACATCGGCGCGGCCAGCGCGACCATCGCGTTCTTCCGGTCGCTGGGCGGCACGATCGGCGTGTCCGTGCTGGGCGCGGTGCTGGCGCGGGACGTGACCGACCGGATCACCAGCGGGCTCCACAAGGCCGGCATCCCGGCGTCCGGGACCGGGGGCGGGAGCCTGAACCTCAACGCGCTGCCGGAGTCGGTGCAGCACATCGTGCGCGCGGCCTACGGCGACTCGACCGGGCACATCTTCACCATCTCGGCGTGCATCGCGGTGGTGGGCGTGGTGGCGGCGCTGCTGCTCAAGCCGATCGTGCTGCGCTCCAGCCTGGACCTCGACCGGAAGTAGACCCGACCGGGTTGGACCTCGTAGCGGGCGTTGGGCGAGGATGGCCGCGAATGGCCGCCGAGACCCGATTGGGCGCACCGTGACGAAGGTCGGACTGGGCACGATCGCCCGCGAGTGGGGACGGATCGGGTGCATCGGGTTCGGTGGGCCGCCCGCGCACATCTCGCTGCTGCGCGACCTGTGCGTGACGCGGCGCAAGTGGCTGGACGAAGCCGAGTTCGAGCACGGCATCGCCGCCACCAACCTGCTGCCCGGACCCGCGTCCACCCAGCTCGCGATCCTGTGCGCGTGGCGGCTGCGCGGCACGGCGGGCGCGCTGGTGGGCGGGTTCTGCTTCATCGTCCCCGGCCTGGTCGTGATCCTCGCGCTGGCCGCGTTGTTCCTGGCCGCCGACCCGCCCGCGTGGGTGACGGGCGCGGCGGCGGGCGCGGGTGCGGCGGTGCCGGCGGTGGCGCTGCACGCGGCGTGGGGCCTGGTCCCGGGCAGCTGGAAGCGGGTCACCGAGCGGGCCGGGCGGCTGCGGTGGGTCGCCTACCTGGTCGCCGGGGCGGTCGCGGCGGCGGTGACCGGGCCGTGGCTGGTGCTGGTACTGCTGGTCGCCGGGCTGGTCGAGGTGTCGGTGCACGCGCCGTCCGGGCGGCGGTCGTGGCCGGTGGTGCTCGCGCTGCCGGCGACCGGCGGGGGACTGCTCGGCGTGGCGTGGGTGGCGACCAAGGTCGGCGCGCTGTCCTACGGCGGCGGGTTCGTGATCATCCCGCTGATGCAGCGCGACGCCGTGCACACCTACGGCTGGATGACCGACGCGCAGTTCCTCAACGCCGTGGCGCTGGGCCAGATCACGCCGGGACCGGTCGTGCAGACCGTCGCCGTGGTCGGGTACGCCGCCGCCGGGCTGGTCGGCGGGCTGCTCGCGAGCGTGGTGGCGTTCGCGCCGTCGTTCCTGTTCGTGATCTTCGGCGGGCCGAAGCTGGAACGCCTGCGGGACAACCGGAAGGCCCAGGCGTTCCTCACCGGCGCGGGCGCGGCGGCGATCGGCGCGATCGGCGGGTCCACGCTGCCGCTGGCCCTGTCGCTGCACGAGCCGTGGCAGTTCGCGGTGCTCGGCGGCGCGGTGCTGTGGCTGCTGGTGCTGCGGCGCGGGGTCGTGTCGGCGCTGCTGGTGGCCGGGGTCGCGGGGGCGTTGATCAGCCTGCTGTGACCGAGCCGTGGTAGAAGTACTGGCCCAGGCCCACGGTGAACATCAGCAGCCCGTACAGGGCGTGCTCCACCGAGACCACCAGCAGTGACCGGGTCTGGCGGTATCGGGTGGCGAAGATCCAGCCGCCCGCCGCGGACAGCACGACGGCGACCCAGTTGCCGAACGCGATGTGCGCGAACCCGAAGGCCAGCGCGCTGGCCGCCGCCGTCCCCGTCGGGCCGAACGCCGGTTCGTAGCGGTGGAACAGGAACGCGCGGAACAGCAGTTCCTGCGGGTAGACGCTGAGCAGCGGGTAGAGCACCACGATCAGCGCCCACAGCAGCGGTTGTTCGCGCGGCAGCACCAGCAGCAGGTCCGGCGTGAGGACGGCGACCGCCGCCGCGCAGCCCGCCGCGGTGAGCGTCCAGAGGGTCAGCATGGGCCGCCACTGGTCCTCCAGCGCCTCGGCACGCCAGAACGAGCGCCGGTCGAACCCGGTGCGCAGCAGGTGCCACACCGCCGCCGCGCCCAGCACCAGCAGGACGGGGATCGGGCTCGTGCCGCGCCACAGCAGGGTGTACGCGACCACCAGGCCGAAGAACACGACCACGAACTCGGTGCGCAGGTACCAGCGGGATGCGGGTTGCAGCCGTACCGGAACGGTCACGAACCGAACGCTACCCAGCGATGGGTGGCCCGCGGGTTAAAGGGACGTGTCGGACGCGTTGTGCGGCTGTTGTGCGCCCGTGTGGGGTGTGTTCCGCGCGGATCGGAGCGGAAGGTGCATGTGCACCGTTAGCATCGCCCCACCCCGGTGGTGCCGGGGACGAAGGGGGACGGTGGGGATGACGACCGGGGAGGTCCCGGCCGCACAGCTCGTGGGCGAGGACGTGGAGGTCGTCGGCGCCCGGGTCACCGGTGTGCTCGACCTGACCGACGCGCCGGTGCGCACGCTGCGGTTCGTGCGCTGCCGGTTCGACGAGCCGCCCGTGCTGCGCGAGGCGTCGGTGCGGGGTCTGGAGTTCCACGGGTGCGAGCTGCCCGGCCTGGACGCGCGGCGGCTGCGCTGCCGGGGTGACGTGGTGCTGGCGGGCACGGTGGTGCGCGGCGCGGTGGAGCTGGGCGACGCCGAGGTGGGCGGCGAGCTGTCGTTCGAGGACAGCCGGGTCGGCGCGGTCGTCGCGCGGCGGGTGTGCGTGGGCGGCGACGTGCGCCTGGCGGGCGCGGCGCTGGGCGAGCTCGACGACGTGTCCCTGGACCTGCGCGGCGCGCGGGTCGGCGGCAGCGTGCTGGGCGAGAACGAGTTCCGCATCGGCGTCACGGCCCAGGGCGCGGTGCTGCTCGGCGACGCCCGGCTGGGCGGGGCGCTGACCCTGCGCCAGTCGCGGTGGGGAGCCCTGGACGCCGACCGCTCCCGGGTGGTCGGCGACGTGGACCTGACCGAGGCCCAGGTCCGCACGCTGTCGGTGGTCGGCGCGTCCGTGGGCGGCTCGCTGGTCCTGGGCGCGGCGCAGGCCGACGACGTGTCGCTGGACCGCGTCCGGGTGGCCGGGCACGTGCACCTGGCCTTCGCGCTGGTGCGCTCGGGCGTGACGCTCGTGGACGCCCGGATCGGCGGCGACCTGCGGGCGTCCCGGGCCGAGCTGCGCGACCTCGTCGGCACGCGCGCTCGCGTGACCGGGGACGTGGACCTGGGGCAGCTGCGCGGCGAGGACGCCGTGCGACTGCCCGCCGCGGACGTGGGCGGCAGCCTGGACCTGTCCGGCGCGGACCTGTCCGGACCGCTGGACCTGTGCGCCGCGCGCATCGGCGACGAGCTGAAGCTGGGCGACCTGGCCGTCGAGGGCACCCTGGACCTGTCCGCCGCGACCGTGCGCTGTCTCGTGGACCTGCGCGGAGCGCACCTGGGCGCACGGCTGGACGCGTGCGGCCTGGTGACCCGGGAGCTGCGCCTGACCGTGGAGGACCCGCCACACGGCCGCGTGGACCTCCGCGACGCCCGCTGCGCCACCCTGCGCGACAACGGCTCGTTCTGGTGCGCGCGCGGCGGCGTGGACCTCACCGGCCTGGACTACCGCCGCCTGGAGCCCCGGCTGTCCGACCGCGCCGCCGTCCGCCGCCGCCTGTCCCAACTCCGGGCGGCGACCGTCCGCTTCACGCCGGACGCGTACGACCGGCTCGCGGAGGTGCTGCGGTCGGAGGGGCAGGAAGCCGGGGCGGCGGCGGTGCTGGTGGAGAAGCAGCGGCTGCAGTACGCGGAGCGGGCGCGGTCGGCGGGGTGGGCCGGGCCGGCGGTGACGGCGTGGAGTTCGGTGGTGCGGTCGTTGACGGGGTACGGGTACCGGATGGGGCGCGGGGTGGCCGCCTTGGTGGCGGTGGCCGCGTTGGTGGTCCTGCTGGTGCCTTAAGTGGCTAGTGGCCGCCGCAGCACTCGTGCGGGTCGCGGGACTCGGTGGGGCGCAGCACGCCGCCGGCTGCGCGTTCCACCAACAACACCAAGCGGCCGTCCACGAGCGTCGGCCGCACGAACCCTTGCGTGTCCACCAGGTCCCCGGCCGACACGGGCACGCCGACACCCACGACCTCGTCCACCGCCGAGCTCGCCACGATCGCGCCCGCCGGGTGCACGCCCGTCAGCTCGTCCTGCCCCGGGAACCGGATGCACCGGCCCTCCGCCGGCGGCCCTTCAACCTCCTTCACCCGGCCGCCCAGCAGCAGCCCCTCCCGAGGCCCGGTGACCAGCGCGGTCAAGGCGAGCCGGGACACCTCACCCGAGCGGTCCACGGTTGTGAAGGCCAGTGAGACCTCGTAAGGGGACAGGGCGGCCAGGAGCAGTGCGTCCGCATGGGCGGCGCGGTGCCCGAGGGAGTCGGTGGGCACCGCGTGCAGCCACCACCTCATACGACGTCGATGAACACCGGGTTCGCGTAGAACCACAGGTCCGCCCACGGGTCGGCGTCGCCGATCACGTCCATCACCGGCCCACCGTCCGACGTCAGCCGGTTGCCGTCCGAGCCGCGCAGGCGCAGGTAGAAAGGACCCTCCACCTTCCGGAACGTGTGCGTGAAGCGGACCGTCCCGCGAGCGGTCCGGGAGACCTCGAAGGTCTTCAGCACCGACGTGTGCGGGGCGGAGAGCGTGTCGCGGTCGGTGGCCGGGCCGGTCACCGGGCCGCCGATCAGGTCCACCTTCGCCAGGCGCGGGATCGAGCCGCCGAAATTGGGGCGCATCGCCAGGCGCACCTCGATGGTCACCTCGACGTCCGCGCCGCGCGTGACGAAGGTCCGGCCGCCGACCGTGACGCCCCGGCCGTCGAGGTCAGTGCGGACCCGCAGGTCCAGGCCGTCCACCAACCGGCCGTGCACGGCCAGCACCTTGCCGCCCTGCAAGCCGCGCATGACGTCCACGTAGGACCGCGAGGCCGCGCCGACCAGGGTCGAGCTGTACTGACCGGGCCAGTAGTCCCCGTACACCTGCGGCTTGCCGGTGTCCACGGGGGCGCCGCGGGTGCCGGTCGTGGTGTGGTCGCCGGTGCCGGGGGTGAAGGTGTCGAGGTGGTTCTGGTGGCTGTCCGAGGTCGCCGTGACCCACCACGGCCGGCCCTCGGCCAGCAGCGAGTCCCACAGGCCGCCGACCTTCGCGGTCATCCAGTCGAAGCCGCCGTACGTGCGGTACGGGTTCTCGGTGGCGGTCGGGGCGTAGCCGGGGAAGCTGTCCTGGTTGGGGGAGGCCTCGTAGTAGCCGCGTGCGGCGGCCCGGCCCGAGGGCAGGCCCGCCGCCTGGTGGCCGGGCGCGCCTTCCATGCCGACCGCGACGCCGGGTGCCGCGTCCCGCCACCCGCGCAGCTCGTGCGGGCTGTCCACGCCCCGCCGGGCCGGGTGGTTGGCGAACATCAGCGCGATCTCGGTGCGGCCCGACAGCACCTGGGCTTCCAGGTAGCGCAGCGCCGCCAACGCGTACGGCTCGCCGTCCGCGCTGGTCGCGCGCGCGATGAGGCCCTTGCCGCCCTTCTCGACGGGCGTGGAGAGCACACCGCCGTCGTAGGCCGCCTCGAACGCCCGCAGGATGTCCACAGTGGACCGACCGGGCGGCAGGAACACGGTCGCGTGCTCCGCGCCCGGGATGTTCCACTCCAGGCCCTGGTAGACCAGCGTGCCGCGGTGCTCGGCGCGGGCCTTCTCGATGTCGGGCGCGACGAGGTCGACGGAGAACTTCTCGTGCGCCACCCCGCCGTGGTCGGTGATCACGACCCAGTCCAGGCCGTGCTCGCGGGCCTTGGCGACCTGCTGGGCGACCTCGTACTGGCCGTCGGGGGAGTACTTGGTGTGGATGTGGTGGTCGCCCGCGAACCAGCGGTCACGCGCACCCCACGGGTTGACCGGGCGGCGGTCCTCGTGCGCGGCGGCCGGGCCGGCGAGCGCGGCGGTGCCGGCGGCGGCGATGCCCAGGCCGGCCAGGAACCGGCGGCGCGCGACCGACAGCGGCCGGTCGTCCTCGGGATCGATCGGCTCGTGGTGGTGGTGTTCGTGGTCGTGCGACATGTGCGTGACTCCCGGTGTCCGACGGCGCCCGCGCAGGAGTATTCGTGGGGTGGCCGGCGCCCGGCGGTGGTGGAAGCGCGAACATGAGGTGAAATCACGGTGTGGGGGGCTCGCACTGAGCCGCGCGCGGCCGGCGAGCACACTGGGGTGCGTGGAAGGCAAACGCAGGCGTGGTGAGCTGCGCATTTACCTGGGCGCGGCGCCCGGGGTGGGCAAGACGTTCGCCATGCTGGGGGAAGCGCACCGCCGCCGTGAGCGCGGCACCGACGTGGTCGTCGGGTTGGTCGAGACGCACGGGCGTGAGAAGACCGCCGAACTGCTCACGGGGCTGGAAGAGGTGTCACGGCGGGTGCTGCGGCACAAGGGCGTCCAGTTCACCGAGATGGACGTGGACGCCGTGCTGGCCCGTGCGCCCGAGGTCGCCGTGGTGGACGAACTCGCCCACACGAACATCCCCGGCTCGCGCAACGCCAAGCGCTGGCAGGACGTCGAAGAGCTGCTGGACGCGGGCATCGACGTGCTGTCCACGGTGAACGTGCAGCACCTGGAGTCGCTCAACGACGTCGTCGAACGCATCACGGGCGTGCGCCAGCAGGAGACGGTGCCGGACGAGGTGGTGCGGCGCGCCCAGCAGGTCGAACTGGTCGACATCACGCCCGAGGCGCTGCGCCGCAGGCTGGCGCACGGCAACGTCTACGCCGCCCACAAGATCGACGCCGCCCTGGGCAACTACTTCCGGGTCGGCAACCTGACCGCGCTGCGCGAGCTGGCCCTGCTGTGGGTGGCCGACCAGGTCGACGTCGCCCTCCTGCGCTACCGCCACGAGCAGCGCATCACCGACACGTGGGAGGCCCGCGAACGGGTCGTGGTGTCGGTCAGCGGCGGTCCGGAGAGCGAGACGCTCATCCGCCGCGCCCGCCGGATCGCGACCCGGGCCGGCGCGGAGCTCGTGGTCGTCCACGTCCTGCGCGGCGACGGGCTGACCGGCGTGTCGCCGCAGTCGCTGGCTCGCGCCCGCAAGGTCACCGACGACGTGGGCGCGACCTTCCACACCGTCGTCGGCGACGACGTGCCCACCGCCCTGCTGGAGTTCGCGCGCGGGGTCAACGCGACCCAGCTCGTGCTCGGCACGTCCCGGCGGTCCCGGCTGGCGCGGGTGTTCGACGAGGGCATCGGCGCGGCGGTGATCCAGGCGTCCGGGCCGATCGACGTGCACATGGTCACCCACGACGAGGCCCGCCGCGGCCCGCGCTGGCAGCTGGGCCGCAGCCCGCTGACCCGGACCCGGGTGCTGCTGGGCTGGCTGCTGGCCGTGCTGCTGCCGTTCGCGGTCACCGGGGTCGGCGTCGGCTCCCGCGCCGAGCTGACCTTCTCCACCGACGTGATCGCGTTCTTCCTGGTCACGGTCGTGGTGGCGCTGGTGGGCGGACTCGGTCCGGCGGTCGGCGCGGCGCTGCTCGGCGCGGGCCTGCTCAACTACTTCTTCACCCCGCCCTACTACAGCCTCGCCGTGGCCACGCCGGAGAACCTGGTCACGCTGGTGGCGATGCTGCTGGTGGCCGTGCTGGTCGCCCTGGTGGTGGACCGCGCGGCGCGGCTGGGCGAGCAGGGCGCGCGGGCCCGCACCGAGGCCGCGTTGCTGGCCTCCTACGCCCGCACGGTCCTGACCAGCCCGTTCCCGCTGGCGCGGCTGCTGGAGAAGGTGCGGGAGAACTTCGGGCTGGACTCGGTGGCCCTGCTGGAGCGCCGTGACGGCGGCTGGGAGCGGGTGGCGTGCGTCGGGCCGCGGCCGTGCGACGAGCCCGACGACGCCGACGTGGACGTGCCGGTGACCGGTGACGTGCACCTGGCGCTGCGCGGCCGGACCCTGCCCGCGAGCGACCAGCGCGCCCTCGAAGCCGCCGCCGGGCAGGCGCTGATGGCGTTGCGGCAGCAGCGGATGGCCGCCGAGACCGCCGACGCCCAGCGCCGCGCCGCCACCACCGAGCTGCGCACCGCCCTGCTGTCGGCCGTCGGCCACGACCTGCGCACCCCGCTGACCTCGATCAAGGCCTCCATCGGCAGCCTGCGCGCGCACGACATCGAACTGTCCGAAGAGGACACCCGCGAGCTGCTGGAGGCCATCGAGGTCTCCGCCGACCGGCTCACCGGCCTGGTGGACAACCTGCTCGACTCCTCCCGCCTGGCCACCGGCGCGGTCGCGCCGCTGCTGCGGGCGGTGACCTACGACGAGGTCGTGGCGCGGGCACTGGCCGGCATCGACGACCGGCGGGCGGTGGAGGTGGAGGTCTCCGAGGGCCTGCCCGCCGTGCTCGCCGACTCCGGCCTGCTGGAACGGGTCGTCGCCAACGTGATCGACAACGCCCTGCGGCACGGCCGGCTGTCCCCGCGCCGCGGGGTCGACGTGGACGGCGACGGGGCCATCAGCGCCGACGAGCCGGAGATCGCCGTGCGGGCCAGCGCCCACGGCGACCGCGTCGAACTGCGGGTGGTCGACCACGGGCGCGGGCTGCCGAAGAACACCGCGGACGCCGTGTTCGCGCCGTTCCAGCGGTTGGGGGACCGGGACAACACGCCCGGCGTCGGGCTGGGGCTCAGCGTGGCCAAGGGTTTCGTGGAGGCGATGGGCGGGTCGATCGCCGCCGAGGACACGCCCGGCGGCGGGCTGACCATCGTGATCTCCCTGCCGGCGGCGGAGGTGGCGGTCGCATGACCACCGTGTTGGTCGTGGACGACGACCCGCTCATCGTGCGCTCCTTACGCATCACGCTCACCGCGCACGGGTTCGACGTGCTCACGGCGGCGGACGGGTCGTCCGCGTTGGCAGCTCTGCCCGGTGTGGACGTGGTGGTGCTCGACCTCGGGTTGCCGGACCTGGACGGGATCGAGGTGATCGGGTCGGTGCGCGAGCGGTCGACCGTGCCGATCGTGGTGCTGTCCGCGCGGGTGGGCTCGGCGGACAAGGTGGCGGCGCTGGACGCGGGCGCGGACGACTACGTGACCAAGCCGTTCGGGGTGGAGGAGTTCCTGGCCCGGCTGCGGGCGGCGGTGCGCCGGACCGCGCCGCGCCCGACCGGCGAACCGCCCGTGCGGACGGCGTCGTTCACCGTGGACCTGGCCGCCAAGCGCATCCACCGCCCGGACGGCGACGTCCACCTGACCCGCACCGAGTGGGCGCTGCTGGAGGTGCTCGTGCGGGCGGGCGGCGCGCCGGTGGCCGGGCGCGAGCTGCTGGAGAAGGTGTGGGGCGCGGGCCACGAGGACGCCGGCCACTACCTGCGGGTGTACCTGGCGCAGCTGCGGCGCAAGCTGGAACCGGAGCCGTCGCGCCCGCGGCACCTGATCACCGAACCCGGTCGCGGCTACCGCTTCCAGCCGTGAACGGCGTGTGACACCGGGCCGGTGGGCCGGTCGGAGTCGGCGGGACCGACCCGGCGTGAGCACGCTCGCGGGTGGCCGGGTCCAGAAGGGGAAGTACCCGACGCACCCAGTGGTCGCACGGCGCCCCGGCAGTGTTCCCGGAGTGTGTCCCGCGTCACTCCGGGAACCGGGCGGTGGCGCGCCCCGACTGCCTGGGGGAGAACCTTGGGGGTCAGGATGCAACGCCGAACTTTCTTGCGCGCCACCACGTTGTCCGCCGGCGGCGTGGTCGCCGGGGGACCTGCCGCCGCCGCGGGTCCCGCCACCGCCGCGAACCCGCTGCGGGTGCAGGTGCTGATGTTCGACGGGGTCGAGGAACAGGACTTCGTCGCACCCGTCGAGGTCTTCGGCCTCGCCGCGCGGATGGGCGGTGCGGTGACCCACGCGCTGGTCACGCCCGACCGCCCGGCGACCGTGACCTGCTCGTACGGCCTGCGCGTCGACGTCGACCGCGGGTGGTCGCCGCACGACGCCGACGTCCTGGTCGTCCCCGGCGGCGGCTACACCGACCGCGACGGGCCGGGCGTGCACCGGCTCATCGCGGACACCCGGTTCCTGCGCCGCCTGACGGGCGTCCAGGCCCTGCGGGTCGGCATCTGCACCGGCGTGATGGTGCTGTCGGCGGCCGGCCTGACCAAGGGCAGGCCCGCGACCACGCACCGGGGTGCGCGAGCGGACCTGGCGGCCCAGGGCGCGACCGTGGTCGACGCCCGCGTGGTGGACGACGGGACGCTGGTGACCGGCGGCGGCATCACCTCCGGGCTGGAGGTGTCCCTGTGGTTGCTGGAGCGGTTCCTCGGTGCGCAGTTCACCCAACGGGTGGAACAGGTCCTGGAGTACGAGCGGCGCGGCACCGTCTGGCGGGCCTGACCGCGGGAGCCCGACGCCACTTCGGGATCCCGTTGAACGGATCGGGGCGCCATCTCGTAGAGCAGTCGCGGAGCCGGGGCGGCTCCCGTTCGGCGACGGCACCGGCGAACCCGGGTGGCCTGGCAGGGCCCGTCGTCGACGGACGCGGGGGCCGAGGGTCCGCATCACCCTCGGCCCCCGGCCCGCGCCGGTATTTCCGTGGAGAACCCACGCCGGGTGCGCCCATACTGCCGCGCGTGCACCCGTCCCGCAGCAAAGCCGACCTCCTGGCGGCCGTCCAGTCCGGCGAACGCCCCCGCTTCCTGTTCTTCTGGAACCAGAACACGCCGGGCACCACCGTGCACAAGGGCTGCCTGAGCCAGTGGTACCCGTCCCCGTTCACCGCGGAGGGCCACACCTTCGCCACCGCCGAGCACTACATGATGTGGCGCAAGGCGGTCCTGTTCGACGACGCCGACACGGCGAACCGCATCCTGGCCGCCGGGCACCCGCGCGCGGCCAAGGACCTGGGCCGGCGGGTGCGGGGGTTCGACCAGGGGACGTGGGAGGCGGAGCGGTTCGGCATCGTGGCCGAGGGCAGCACGCTCAAGTTCGCCTCGACCCCGGCGCTGCGCGAGTACCTGCTGGGGACGGGCGCGCGGGTGCTGGTCGAGGCGAGCCCGCTGGACCGGGTGTGGGGCATCGGCCTGACCGAGGACGACCCGCGCGCCGCCGACCCCGGCCAGTGGCCCGGCGAGAACCTGCTCGGCTTCGCCCTGCACGAAGCCCGCGCCCGCCTGCACCGCCCGACGGCGGCGTCCCTGCTCAGGAGGACGTGACGGCCAGCGGGCGCCGGCCGCCCTTCACCCACACCAGCGACCCCGGCTTGCGGGCCTCGCGGCGGATCTTGAGCAGGCCGAGCTTGTAGGTCAGCCCCTTGTACGCCGCGCCGACGCGTCCGCCGACGTAGAAGTCGATCGGCGTGTCGTCCTTGCGGGAGAACTGGCGGATCGCGGTGCGCTGCCCGAGGCTGACGCACGACCCCACGGAGGCCACGTCGAGCGGTTTCGGCGTGGTGCCCGCGATGCGGCTGAGCACCGTGTCGGCGGCCAGCGCGCCCAGCGGTGCGGCGGCCTGGCAGCTCATCCGCAGCGGCGCGCCCGAGGGTGCGGCGGCGTCACCGGCGGCCACGACCCGGTCGTCGTCGACGCTGGTCAGGGTCTCGTCGGTGAGCAGCCGGCCCAGGTCGTCGGTGCGCAGACCGCTGTCGGCGGCCAGCGCCGGCACGGCGAAACCGGCCGTCCAGATCGTCACCGCGCTCGGGTGCGCCGTGCCGTCCGCGAGGACGACCGCGTCCGCCCGCACCTCGGCGACCTTGTCGTGCTCGACCACCGTGACGCCGTGCCGGGACAGCCACTTCGCGATGTACCGGCGGGACGACCCGCTCAGCGCGGGGGCGAGCGCGCCGCCGCACACCAGCGTCACCCGGCGTCCGCGTTCGGCCAGTTCGGCGGCGGTCTCGATGCCGGTCAACCCGCCGCCGACCACCGTGACCGGCGCGTCGGGGCGCAGTTCGTCCAGCGCGCCGCGCAGCCGTTGAGCCGACTCCAGGTCGGCGCCCGAGACGGCGAACTCGGCCGCCCCGGGCACCGCGGTCGGCACGGCCCCGGTGCTGCCGACCGCGTAGATGACGTAGTCGTAGTCCAGCGCCTCCCCGGAGGCCAGCCGCACGGTGCGGGACGCGGTGTCGATGCGCGTGGCGGTGTCCACGACCAGGCGGACGCGCTCGTCCAGCAGCGTGCCGAAGTCGTGCGTGGCCCCGCCGGTGCCGGCCACGAACTGGTGCAGCCGGATGCGGTCGACGAAGGTCGGGCGCGGGTTGACCAGCGTGATGTCCACGTCGTCGCGCACCCGCAGCCGGTTGGCCGCCAGCGCCCCGGCGTACCCGCCGCCGATGACGACGACCTTGTGGTGGTTCATGGTTCCTCCCCTTTCGGTGTCGGTCACCGGTACGACCGCGCAGCGCCGCGAAACGTCAGGCGCCTGACAATCGGGTGGGCTGTCCGGTCGAACTGGTGTAGGACACGACCCGAGGAGGCCCCGACCATGAGCTCGCACGCCGATCACCTCGACCCGGACCTGAGCGTGGTCATGGGCGAACGCCGCCGGCTGATCAACCTCGCCTACCGGCTGCTCGGGTCGCTGTCCGACGCCGAGGACGTGGTGCAGGAGACCTACGCCCGCTGGTACGCGATGTCCGAGGCGGAGCAGCGGGCCATCGACTCGCCGGGCGCGTGGCTGAACAAGGTGGCCGGCCGGCTGTGCCTGAACGTGCTGTCCTCGGCACGCGTGCGGCGGGAGACCTACGTGGGCGAGTGGGTGCCCGAGCCGCTGCCCGACCCCACCGAGTGGATCACCGGCCGGCCCGCCGCCGACCCCGTCGACCGGGTCACCCTGGACGAGTCGGTCAGCATGGCCTTCCTGGTCGTGCTCGACGCCATGACCCCGGCCGAGCGCGTGGCCTTCGTGCTGCACGACGTGTTCCGCTACTCCTTCGCCGAGGTCGCCGACGTCGTGGGCCGCACCCCGGCGGCCTGCCGCCAACTGGCCTCCTCCGCCCGCCGCCGCATCCGCGACGCCCGGCCACCGACGACCCCGGCCGCCCGGCAGGCACGGCTCGTCCGCGACTTCAAGCAGGCCCTGGAAGCCGGTGACGTCAAAGCCCTGGTCACGCTCCTGGACCCGGACGTCACCGCGATCGCCGACGGCGGCGGCCTGGTCAGCACCACCCTGCACCCGGTCGAGGGCGCGGAGGGGATCGTGCGCTCGCTGCTGCGCTTCCAGGACCGGCTGCGCGGCCTGACCCTGCTGGAACGCACGGTCAACGGCCAGCCCGGACTGATCGCCCAGCAGGACGGGGTGACGGTGTCGGTCTACGCGTTCGAGGTCGCGGACGACCGGATCAAGCGGATCTGGGCGGTCCGCAACCCGGAGAAGCTGCGCTCGTGGACGATCGGGTAGCGGGGACGGGACCCGTGCCGGCGGACGGGATGTAAGCCGGTTGTAAGGCACTCGGCGCATGCTGGAGGCGTTCGCAGGCGACGGCACCCGTGGAGCCGGGCCCGCACCGGACGCGAAGGGGGAGCCGTCCGGCGTGGGCGACACCGGAACCCGCCCGGTCGCGTCGGTACTCCCGGCCCGCACCGCCCGCGAACCCGGAGGCGGTCGCCGTGGCTGTGCCGGCGCTGGCCACGGCCGACCCTCCGGTCTTCGCGCGGTGTGCCCAGCGGCCTCCCCGGACCTTCGCCACCTCGGGAGGAGTCGTGACGACCGGTCGTCTGTTACCCGGCGTCTTCGCCGAAGAGCGGCACCTCGTGCCCGCGAACGCGCCCACCCACCACTCCGCGCACCTGGGCGACCGCTACCGCGCGGTGTGCCGCGCCCTGTGCATCCCCGTCGACTCGGGCGGCTGCGACACGTGGCAGCGCTGGCCGATCTGCCCGAACTGCGCCCGCCACCTGCTGGGCGGCGCACTGGTCCCGCTGGTCGGTTCGCTCAACTGAGACCGGCTCTTCGCCACTTCGGCGGCACCGCACGAGGGGTCAGCCGCCGCGGCAGTACCGCCGTCGCCCGTCGGACGGTGGCCACCGTCCGCCGTCCGGTGGCCGCCGTCCGACGGCCCCCGGTCCGGCACGTCGCCGGTGTCGGGGTTTCGGCGAGTGCCGGACCGGGAACCCATCCGGCAGCGGGGGAGCGGGTGAGGGGTGTGCCTCAGTAGCCGCGGTACCCGGTGCCGGCGCTGATGCCGACCAGGCCGGGGTGGCGGTCGAAGCCGCCGTAGCGGGCGTAGGTGTAGCGGACGCCCGCGATGATGTTGTCGACCGGGTTGAAGATGTCGTCGTGGCCGGGCAGCTTGTACGCCTGGAAGGTCGGGTCGATGCACTGCATCAGGCCCTTGGACGGCGTGCCGCGCGCGGCGTTGGAGTCCCAGTTGTTCACGGCGTTGGGGTTGCCGTTGGACTCCTTCTCGACGATCGTCCAGATCTCGTCGACGGCGTCCTCGGTGATCGGGGTGCCGTTGGCGGCCAGGATCGCGATCGCCTCGCGCGCCCAGGCCTCGACCTGGCGCTGCGTGGGCGACTTGCGGGCCTCGGCGGCCTCGTGCGCGGCCCGCGCGGCGGCCTCGGCGGCGGCCTGCTGACGGGCCTGGTAGCCGCTCTGGGCGACACCGCTGGCCTGGTTGAAGGCGTGCAGCGCGCTGAGCTGTTCCTGGCGGATGATGCGGGCGGTCTCCGAACCGAGGTCGACCGCGTGGATCGTCTCGACCTTGCCGGTGCGGACGTTCTCGTCGGGCAGCCCGCCGAACTCGGCACCGCCCGCCATGGGGTTGAAGCTGCCGCTGGTCACGGCGTGCGCCGCGGCGCCGGCACCGGTCACGATGCCGACCGCGACCGCGACACCGGCGAGTCTTTTGGGCAACCTGCGATCGGGTTCGGCGCGGTGCGCGCCGATGTATCCCGGTGCGGACGCGCTGACCGTGTAGACGGTCGGCGCATCCGCCCGGGACTTCCTATGGCGAGCCAAGGGAAGTGCCTCCTGCGTCGGGGAGCTCCACCACCGGCCACCTGGCGGGGGATCCAGGCCGGGGAGCGGTCCGGGGGATGACTGCTCGCCCGTGTCCGGCCGGTGATAGAACCGTTATCTGGCGGCCTGGAACGTAACCGTTGGTCACGCGTCTAGACAAGATGAGCACCAATAGGGGTGACGCAGGTCACGTTTGTTGACGGTTGCGCTACTCACAGTCAACAGAATTCCCTTGAAGGGCGAATTCGCCTCCAGTACCGTGACCAGCGGTATGGGGATCTTGTACTTCTTCCTGTGATCGGTCGCCGGTCCGCGTAGAGCCACGCTCCGCGGCGGCATCCACCGCAAACCTTCCACCGATCGACTCGGTCGCCACCCGTGCGCGCCGAGAACAGGAGTCTGCCTTGCGCACCGCGCAACCCCCACAACTGTCCCTGCACGACGTCACCAAGCGCTTCGACACGCGGGTCGTGCTCGACCGCGTCACCCTCGCCGTGAAGCCGGGGGAGAAGGTCGGGGTCATCGGCGACAACGGGTCCGGCAAGTCCACCCTGCTGGCGCTGCTCGCGGGCCGGCTGCGACCCGACCACGGCGAGGTCACCGCCGTCGCGCCCGGCGGCGTCGGCTACCTGCCGCAGACCCTGGACCTGCCGCCGCACGCGACCGTCGCCGACGCGATCGACCTGGCCCTGGCCGACCTGCGCGCGCTGGAGACCGAGATCCGGCGCCGCGAGCTCGACCTGACCGACGTCGACCCGAGCGGCCTGGACCGCTACGCCGAGCTGGTCGAGCGGTTCGAGGCGCGCGGCGGGTACGAGGCCGACACCAGGGTGGACATCGCCCTGCACGGCCTGGGCCTGCCCGGCCTGGACCGCACCCGCCCGCTTCGCACCCTGTCCGGCGGCGAGCGGTCCCGCCTGGCGCTGGCCGGCACCCTGGCCGCCGCCCCGGAGACGCTGCTGCTGGACGAGCCGACCAACGACCTGGACGACCGGGCCGTGGCGTGGCTCGAACAGCACCTGCGCGCCCACCGGGGGACCGTCGTGGCCATTACCCACGACCGCGTGTTCCTGGAGCACGTGACCGACACGATCCTGGAGGTCGCGGAGGGCGGCGTGCGGCGCCACGGCAACGGCTACGACGGCTACCTCACCGCCAAGGCCGCCGACCGGGCGCGGCGGCTGCGCGAGTACGAGGAGTGGCGTGCCGACCTGGCCCGCCACCAGCGGCTGGCGTCCACGCACGTGGCCCGCCTGGACGCGATCCCGCGCAAGCTGCCGCTGGCGGTGTTCGCGGCCGGCCCGTTCCGCGCCCGCGGACGTGGTCACGGGGCGATGAGCCGCATCCGCAACGCCAAGGAACGAGTGCACCGCCTGACCACCGCCCCGGTCACCCCACCCCCGGACCCGCTCCGCTTCACCGCCCGGTTGGACGCGGTGTCGGCGTCGGTCGCGTCGCTGTCCGACGTCCGGGTCGGCGACCGGCTGCACGTGCCCTCGCTGGTCGTGGGTCCGGGGGAGCGCCTGCTGGTGACCGGTCCGAACGGTGCCGGCAAGACCACGCTGGTGAAGGTCCTGGCCGGCGAGCTCACGCCCGACACCGGGGACGTGGTCCTCCCGGCCCGGGTCGGGCACCTGCGCCAGGACGACGTGCCGCTGCCGCGCGGCATGACGGTGGCCCAGGCCTTCGCCGCCGGCCGCGGTGACCCCGAGGAGTGGGCGGATCGGCTGCTCGCGCTCGGCCTGTTCACGCCCCGGGACCTGCGGCTGCGGCTGGGTGAGCTGTCCTACGGGCAGCGGCGGCGCGTCGAGCTGGCGCGGCTGGTCACCGAACCGGTGGACCTGCTGCTGCTCGACGAGCCGACCAACCACCTGTCGCCGGGCCTGGTGGAGGACCTGGAGCACGCGCTGGCGGACTACGCGGGCGCACTGGTCGTGGTCACCCACGACCGCCGCATGCGGGAACGCTTCACCGGCCGCCGCTTCCACCTGGAGCAGGGCGTGGTCGCGGCCTGACTGACCCCCGCCCTGCTCCCGGTCGGCTCAGGCTGGGAGCAGGGCCTTCTCCGCCGCCTCCGCCGCGTCCACGGTCTGCGCGAGCAGCAGCGCGATCGTCATCGGCCCCACGCCGCCGGGCACCGGCGTGATGAACCCGGCCCGCTCGCTCGCCGCCACGTACTCCACGTCCCCGACGTTGCCCGGGTTGTACCCGGCGTCCACCACCACGGCACCCGGCTTGAGCCACGCCCCGCGCACCAGTTCCGGCTTGCCCACCGCCGCCACGACGATGTCCGCGGTCCCCACCACCGACGCCAGGTCCGCCGTGCGCGAGTGGCAGTAGGTGACGGTCGCGTTGCGGGCCAGCAGGAGCATCCCCACCGGCTTGCCCAGGATCGGGCTGCGCCCCACCACGACCGCGTGCCGGCCCTCCAGTTCGATCCCGTAGGCGTCCAGCAGCCGCAGGATGCCGCCCGGCGTGCACGAGTGGAACCCGGGCTCGCCGAACGCCATCGCGGCGAAGCTGTGCATGGTGACGCCGTCCACGTCCTTGCCCGGCGCGATCGCCTCGAACGCGGCCCGCTCGTCGATGTGCCCCGGCACGGGGTGCTGCAGGAGGATGCCGTCCACCAGCGGGTCGGCGGACAGCGCGGAGATCGTCTCCACCAGCTCTTCCGTGGTGGTGGACGCGGGCAGCTCGACCGCCCGCGACTCGATGCCGACCTTCGCGCACCGCGAGCGCTTCATCTTCACGTAGGTCTGCGAGGCGGGGTCGTCGCCGACCAGGACGGTGGCCAGCAGCGGCGCGCGGCCGGTCCGGGTGGTGAAGGCGGCGGCCCGCTCGGCGGTCTGCTCCAGCAGGGTGCGCGCCACGGCGGTGCCGTCGAGGATGCGTGCGGTCATCGAGGTACTCCTCACCCGAAGGAATGAGGGGCACCCAGGCGGGCGATGCCGGCTCGCTTGCACTCCCCGGTGGTGAATCCACCCGACGCCAGTCGTGCACCGCTGATTCTACGGGAGATCAAGGTCACACAGGGGTGCGCACCGGCACCCGACCTGGAGGAGGTGATCACCGGGTTGCCCGAGCCCGTGCCCGCCTCTTCGTAACCGCCCGTACATCGAGGGCCCGGCGAATTATGCTGTTCGGGTCCGCCCCCGGGGTGGACCGGACACAGCGGACGATGACAGGCGGGCTGATGGCGGTGCAGTACGGTCGATCTTCGGGGCAGCGCCGGCCGGCTTTCGGGCGGGTCGACCCGTTCTGCCTGTTCGCCGTGCTGCCGATGCTGCTGCTGGCGGGCCTGTCGTTCTGGGGCGGCATCGCGATCGTGGGGGTGATCGTCATCGTGGCGGCGATCCTGCTGGTCGTGTTCGACTCGTGGTCCAACCGCCCGGCGAAGGTGAACCACGACGCCGAGTACTACGACGACGACGACAACTACTGAGCCTTCCAGGGCGCGACGCCGATCCGGCCCGTGCTGCCCAGGTCGAGGGTGACCGCGGGGGAGTCGACCCGCGAGGGCTCGCCGTTGGGCGGCAGGCGCGGGGTGAAGGTCTGGCGGGGCGCGCCCTCGACCGGGGCGATGTCGATCCGCACACCGACCTGCGGCGGCTGGGACACGTCGTCGTAGGTGTTGCGCCACAGCACCGCCGTGGTGGCGGTCGCGCCGGGCTGGAGGACCACGTCGCCCGGTGGCGCGGTGAACGCCTCGACGGACGAGATCTCCGCCGACGCCGCCCCGGTGAGCACGCGCACGTCCAGCGGCCGGCCGTCGGCGTCGAGCAGCCGCAGGTCCGGGTAGCCGGTCAGGGTCCGGGGTTCGGTGCCGCAGTTGACGGCCTTGAGGCTCAGCACCCGCAGGCCCGACGCGGCCTCGGCCTCCAGCGCCGACACCGCGATCCCCGACTCCGGGCAGCCCGGTGCCTCGACCGTGGGCACCAGCGTGATGTCACCGGAGCGCGCGGCCACGGGCGGGGTGCCGCAGGCGGCCAGGAGCAACAGCGGCAGCACGACCCGAGCCTTGATCACGTTCCGATCATGGCACAGCCACGCCGGTCACGAAGTCCGCGGCCAGCGCGGTGAACTCCTCGACCCGTTCGATCTGCGGCATGTGCCCGGTGTCCGGGAACAGGTGGCTGCGCACCCCCGGCAGCGCGGCGACGGCGGCGTGGAAGTGCTTGACGGGCAGCACGGTATCCCGGTCGCCCCACACCACCAGCGCCGGCTTGCCCGCACTCACGACCGCGGCCAGCAGCGCCCGCCGCCACCCCGCCCGGCTGCCGACCACCGGCAGGCCCAGGCTGAGCAGCGTGCCGACGAAGGTGGCCCGGAAGTCCGGCTGCCGCCCGACCTTGGCCGCGTGCCGGACCCGCTCGTCCGTCGCGAACGCCGGGTCCGCGAACAGGGCCTGGTTGAGCCGCAGGCCGGCCTCCTTGGCGAGCGGGCGGAAGCGCGCGCCGACCACCGGCAGCACGGACAGCACCCCGTAGAGCATGGGCCGCAGGGGCAGGTTGGCCTCGCGGCCGAAGCCGGCGCTGTTGACCAGCACCAGCGACGCCACCCGGTCCGGCCACGTCGTGGCGACGGTCATCGCGACCGCGCCGCCCAACGAGTTGCCCATGAGGTGCACGGGTCGGTGCTCGCCCAGCGCGTCCAGCACGCCGACGACGGCCCGCGCGAACGTCGGGAGCCCCGGCTTGGCGCGCAGCTTGGGGGTCAGGCCGAAGCCGGGCAGGTCCACGTTGACCACGCGGAACGTGGTCGCCAGCCGGTCCTGCGCGTCCTGCCAGTCCTCCAGGCTGCGGCCGATGCCGTGCACCAGCACCACCGGCCACCCGCACCCGGACCGCGACCCCGTCCACCGAGACGGTCGTCGTGTCCGCCGCGGTCATCGCACGACCGCCGGCTTCGCGGCCCGGGTGCCGGCGAGCTGGTCGCCGATGTCGCCGCGCAGCGTCTGCACGGCGTCGATCACGTAGTTCTGCCGCACCCGCCACGGGCTCCGGTCGCCCTGACCCGGGAAGTCCCCGATGGACCGCTGGATGTAGCCGGAAGCCAGGTCCAGCAACGGTTGCCGGGTCATCACCCGGTCCGGTCGCGGCACGACCGAGCTGAACCCGTTGCGGTCCAAGTGCTCCAGCACCCGGCACACCAGCCGCGAGGACAGGTCGGCCCGCAGCGTCCAGGACGCGTTGGTGTAGCCGATGCACACCGCGAAGTTCGGCAGGCCGGTGATCATCGCGCCCCGCCACACGAACTGCTCGGACAGGTTCACCGGCGTCCCGTCCACGCTCGGCTCGATCCCGCCGAAGGCCTGCAACCGCAACCCGGTCGCCGTCACGACGATGTCGGCGGGCAGCACCTTCCCGGACTTCAACCGGATGCCCTCGGGCACGAAGGTGTCGACGTGGTCGGTCACCACGGACGCCTTGCCCGCGTTGACCGCCTTGAACAGGTCCGCGTCGGGCACCGCGCACAGCCGCTGGTCCCACGGGTCGTAGGTGGGCGTGAAGTGCTCGCGCACGGCCGCCGGGTCCTTGAGCACCTTGGTCGACAGCTTGGTCAGCAGGGTGCGCGCGGCGCCGGGGAAGCGGCGGCAGAACTGGTAGAAGCCGGTGGTGAAGGCGATGTTCTTGGCGCGGGCGAGCTGGTGCGCGAGGCCCGCGGGCAGGGCGGAGCGCAGGGCGTCGGCGATCTTGTCGCGGCCCGGGACGGGGCTGATCCACGTCGGCGAGCGCTGGAGCATGGTGACGTGCGCGGCGGTGTCGGCCATCGCGGGCACGAGGGTCACGGCGGTCGCGCCGCTGCCGATGATGACCACTCGCTTGCCCGCGTAGTCGAGGTCCTCGGGCCAGAACTGCGGGTGCACGACCTGCCCGGCGAAGCTGTCCCGCCCGGGGAACTCCGGCTCGTGGCCCCGGTCGTAGTCGTAGTAGCCGGCGCAGGAGTAGAGGAAACCGCAGGTCAGCGTGCCGCCATCGGACAGGGTGAGGGTCCAGCGCTGGTCGGCGGTCGACCAGTCGGCGGCGACGACCTTCGTCCGGAACCGGATGTGCCGCTCGATGTCGTGCTCGGCGGCGGTGCGGCGGATGTAGTCGCGGATCGACGGGCCGTCCGCGATGGCCTTGGGGTCCCGCCACGGGGCGAACGGGTAGCCGAGGGTGAACATGTCCGAGTCGGAGCGGATGCCGGGGTAGCGGAACAGGTCCCACGTGCCGCCGATCGCGTCGCGCGCCTCGAGGATCGCGTAGGTCCGGCCGGGGTGCTCGGTGCTGAGCCGGTACGCCGCGCCGATGCCGGACAGGCCCGCGCCGACGATCACGACGTCGAGGTGGGAGGGTTCCGTGGTCGCCATGCGTCACAGTGTGCTGAACCCGCCGGTTCCGCTTCTTGACTTCACACGACAACTATTTGACCCTGGACGACATGTCGGTGGTCCGGTCGGCCGGGTTGCGCGGGTTCCGCGCCACGGTGGCCGAGCTGGGCGGGCACGCCGACGACTACGCCGCCGCCGCGGGCCTGCCGGTCGCGGCGCTGGACGTGGACGACCTGCTCGTGTCCGACCGCGCCCTGGTCGCCGTGCTGGAGATCGCCGCCGAAGCGTTGCAGTGCCCCGACCTGGGGTTGCGGGTGGCGTCCCGGCAGGACTTCGGGATGCTCGGGCCGCTCGCGCTGGCCATCCGCAACTCGCCGACCGTGGCGGACGCCCTGGAGTGCACGTCCCGCTACCTGTTCGTGCACGCCCGGTCGCTGAGCCTGACCATGGAGGACGACCCGTACGGGGCGCGGGGCGTGGCGGCGCTGCGGTACGGGCAACCGCCGTGGCTGCCGGTGTCGGTGCAGGCGACGGACCTGGGGCTGGGGTTCCTGCACCGGGCGATCAAGTTCCTGGTCGGCGGGTCTTACGGGCTGCGGTCGGTGGAGCTGCCTTACACGCCTGTTTCAGTTGGTGTGTATGAGGAGTTCTTCGGCACGACTGTCCACGTCGGACGTTCCGCGCCGATGCTGCGGGTGCCGCGCAGCCTGGCCGCGCAGCCGTTGGCCGGTGGTGACGAGCGGGTGTGGCGGCTGGCGCTGGCGTTCCTGGCCGAGCAGACCGCCGGGGAGGGTGCGTCGGTGGCGCTGCGGGTGCGCGGGGTGGTCGTGCAGTCGCTGGGTACCGTGCCGCCGGAGGTGGGTGCGGTGGCGCGCTTGGTCAACATGCACCCGCGCACGTTGCAACGGCGGCTGGCGGCCGAGGGGACGACGTTCGCGGAGATCCTGGACGACGTCCGCCGCCAGGCCGCGCTGCGCTACCTGACCACGACGGACATGCCGATGAGCCAGGTGGCCGGGATGCTGGGCCTGTCCGAGCAGTCCGCCCTGAGCCGCTGCTGCCGCCGCTGGTGGGGCGCGACCCCCAGCGCCATCCGCCGCAGCGGCCCGCCGCCCGGCGCTGGGCCGTCCGACCTCCCGTGACCTCCGTCCGTGTCGCCTGCGGTCCGTGTCGCCTGTGGTCTGTGTCGCCTGCGGTCAAATCTCTGTCGCGCTCGGTCAAGTCTCCGGTAGTCGTAGACCTGCACCCTGTGTTCATGCGCAACTACCGGTTCAGCGGCGGCACGGCGGTGGTCACGGGTGCGGCGAGCGGTATCGGCGAGCAGCTCGCGTACGGGCTGGCGGCCCGGGGCAGTGACCTGGTGCTGCTGGACCGGGACGCCGACCGGCTGAAGAGCGTGGTCGACACGATCGCGCGGCGGCACCCCGGCGTGGCCGTGGACAGCGTGGTCGCGGACCTGTCCGACGTGTCCGCGCTGCCCGCCCTCGGCGCGGACCTCTTGGCCGCGCACCCGCGCGTCACGCTGCTGGTCAACAACGCGGGCGTGGCCCTGGGCGGGACGTTCGACCAGGTCAGCGCCGAGGAGTTCGACTGGGTGCTGGACGTGAACTTCCGCGCGCCGGTCGCGCTGACCCGCCTGCTGCTGCCGCGCCTGCTGGCGTCGCCCGGCAGCCACGTCGTGAACGTGTCCAGCCTGTTCGGCCTCATCGCGCCGCCCGGCCAGGCCGCGTACTCGGCGAGCAAGTTCGCGCTGCGCGGGTTCTCCGAGGCCCTCCGGCACGAGCTCGCGCCGCGCGGTGTCGGCGTGACCACCGTGCACCCCGGCGGCATCCGCACCCGCATCGCGGAGTCCGCGCGCGTGGGGTCGGGGGTGCCCGCGGACCAGGTGTCGCAGGGCAAGGACGGTTTCGCCAAGCTGCTGACCTACCCGGCGGACAAGGCGGCCGAGCAGATCCTCGCGGGCGTGGAGAAGCGCCGGGGACGCGTGCTCATCGCGTTCTCCGCCGTGGCCCCGGACCTCCTGGCCCGCCTCTTCCCGACCCGCTACTTGGCCGTGCTCAACTTCTTGAGCCCTTCGGCCGCCCGCAAGGCCTCGTCCGGCTGAGCCCCTTCCCGCGCCGCCCACTGCGCCAACCTCGGCTCCACGGCGGCGTAGACATCGGGGTCCAGCCCCATCCCGGTGTGCGTGCTGCGCACTTCGACGCACTCGGCCGACGGGTCCCGGCACAACTCCGGCGGCGCGACGATGTCCCGAGCCGAGAAGATCGCCAGCGCGGGCACCTGCGAGGGCAGCGGTGCGGCCAGGCCGGCCATGCTCGTGTCGTAGCAGTCACCGGTGAAGCACTGCTCGTCCAGCAACCCCGGCACACCCCACGCCGAAGCCCGAGCCAGGAACCGCGCCACCCGCACCACCGCCGGGTGCGCGCCGAGCGGGTTGAGCACCGGACTGCCCAGCATCACCAGCCCCCGCACCAGATCCGGCCGCCGACCCGCGACCAGCCGAGCCAACCACCCACCCCGACTCTGCCCGAACAGGACCACCCGCCCGCCGGTCTCGCGAGCGTGCTCGACAACCCGCTTCTCCAGCCGCTCCACCAGTTCCGTGGTGCACCCGACGTTCAACCCGATCCGAGCCCCGACCGGCCGATACCCCCGCGCACGCAACCACCGCGCCGCGATCAGCAAGCTGGTGTCCCCGAACCCGAACCCAGGCACCAACACCACGCCGACCCCACGCCCCTGCCGAGGATCAACCCTCCGCCACGC
Organism: Saccharothrix variisporea; assembly: GCF_003634995.1. GTDB lineage: Bacteria > Actinomycetota > Actinomycetes > Mycobacteriales > Pseudonocardiaceae > Actinosynnema > Actinosynnema variisporeum. The sequence continues at coordinate 8,153,723 of NZ_RBXR01000001.1, forward strand.
GGGATGCCGCAACAACCGGGGCAACTCCATCATCGTCACCAACAGCACCTGCTCCCCGGCAAAGGCCCGAACCCCCCGAGACGCGCGCTGCGCATGACCGCTGAACGTCCACACGTGGCACTCCTCCCACCGGCGGCAAGTGCCCCGTGGGTACCCCACAAAACCCCTTTGTCACCCGCCAACCCCTCCCAACTCCACCCCCACCTCTTCCCCGCACCCGCCCTCACCCCCGCCTGCCGCGCCGCCCGCCCATCGCCGCCCGCCTGCCGCGCCGCCCGCCCGCCCGCACCCCCGACACCCGCCCGCCCGCACCGCCGACCCCTGCCCACCCTGCCCAGACGCAGCCCGCCCGCCAGACCACGCGCCGCCAGACCACGCGCCCGCCCGCAGCCCTCGCAGCGGTCACCGGACTGCGACGCTGGGTGTGGGCGCGGGCGGAGGGTGACGCGGACGCAGCGCAGGCCCGGCGGTGCGGCAGGCGGCATGCGGCGACGGGCGGCATGCCGCGGTGGGCAGGCTGCGTGCGGGCTGCCGGCGGCACTGGGCGCGCTGCTGTGGGCGGGCTGCTGCGGCGCGGCGGAGCGGCGAAAGGCAGGCGGCGACCGGCGCGAGGCAGGCGGCGGGTTGCTGCCGGGCGGGCGGCGCGGCAGGCAGGCGGGCGGCGCGGCAGGCAGGCGGGCGGCGCGGCAGGCAGGTGGACGGCGCGGCAGGCAGGTGGACGGCGCGGCAGGCGGGCGGCGAGGGCGGGAGGCGCGGCAGGGGCAGCGGGCGGCATGCGGCGATGGGCGGGCGGCATGGCTGCTAGCGGCATCGGTGGGCGGCTGGTGGGTGGGGCAGGCGGCGGGTGGCGTGGAGGCAGGCGGCGGGCTGCTGCGGCGCGGCGGGGTGGCGCGAGGCAGGGCCGGGCTGCATGGCTGCTGGCGGCACCGGCGGGCGGGGCAGGCAGCGGGTGGCGTGAGGCAGGGGCGGGTTGCGGCGGCGCGGCGGGCTGCGGCGGAGTGGGGTTGCGGCGGGGGTGGAGCGGGGGTGCCGGGGGAGTGGGGACTGGGGCCGTTGACCGCGCTCCTTGTTTACGGGACGCGTGAGTCGGGGTTTGGTCGCGGATCCTGTATGTCACCCGATTGGGTGTTTCTCCGGCAGTCGGCAGTCGAGCACCCCGACCAACCCCCTACAACTGCTCCGCGCACCGGATCTCCCCAGGGCAACTGCGCAGCACCCTCACCCGAGGCGCGGTGGTGATCACCGCCGGCGGGGTCGCGGCTCCGCCGGGCCACTCCAGGGAGATCGCCAGCGAGGACGCGTTGTTCTCGTAGTCCTTCTCCACCAGTGCCCGGTCCGCGTTGACCACGTTCACCACGTCGTACACCCCCGACGGCACGTGGGTCAGGTCCAGCCACTGGAAGTCGACCTCGTAGTCGTAGTCGTCCCCGTACCCCACCGAGATCCCCTGCTTCACGTCCAACGCCGCCGGCTCTCCCCGCCTGCACGTGTTCTCCCGCAGGAACAACGCCAGCCGACCCTCCGGGCTGGACAGGTCGTGCGGACGGGCCGGCAGGTCGCGGGCGTCTCGGGTGGCGTAGCGGTCGCCCAGGCAGAAGCCGGTCTTGCGGTCGTTCGCCACCGTCTCCCCGGACGGCGTGCGCAGCATGAAGTGCTCGAAGTCCAGCAGGTGCCAGTGCTCGTGCGTCGCCGCGGGCTCGTAGTACACGGTCGCGGGCAGGTCGCGTTGGGCCGTCTCGTACGAGCCGGGGATCGAACGGTCCACACCGGACTGGAACGCCTGCCTCGCCCGCATGACCGACTCGGCACCGGACCGCTGCGCGTAGATCACCAAAGGGCCGTCGCCCACGTTGTCCGCCGACGTCGTGAAGCGCAGCCGCACGGCACCCGCCGGCCCGGTCGACAGGCAGGGACCGTTGGCCGCCAGCGGGTCCTCCACCAGGCACACGTCCCAGTCCCGGCACTGGCCGGGGTCGCGCGCGGTCCCGCCGGGGCACCCCACCGGCGCCTGTCTCAGGTCGGGCAGGAGGGGACCGGACTCGACCGGGGCGCCGAGTGCGGCCACGGTCATCGCGGCCGTCGCCGCGGCCTGGAGTTTCCTGATCACCGGGACAACCTAGTGCCACCAAGCACAACCGACACCCAAGTTCACTCGATCGACTGAGGTGCAAGGGAAAGCGAGCGGGCAAGACCTACCTTCCACCGCGTTCCAGCCGAAAACCGAAGGAGAACATAGGTGGACACCGTCACGTTGGTGTGCGGCACCCGCCCCGAGCTGATCAAGCTCGCCCCGCTGATCCGCCTGTTCGGTCCGCGCGCCACGGTCGTCTACACCGGACAGCACTACGACCGCGGTATGTACGACCTGATCCGCCGGGACATCGCCGAACCCGGCAGCTTCCACGAACTCGCCCTCGGCGGCGCCCCGCGCGGCGCCCAGTTGGGCATGGCGACCCAGGCGGTGGACGACGTCCTCAGAGGACACCCGACCGCCGCCGTCGTCGTGCAGGGCGACACGACCTCCGCCCTCGCAGGCGCCCTCGCCGCCAACGCCAACGACACCCCGCTGGTGCACGTCGAAGCGGGGCTGCGCAGCTTCGACCGGGCCATGCCCGAGGAGCACAACCGGGTCCTGATCGACCACCTCGCCGACCTGTGCTGCGCCCCCACCGAGCTCAACGAGCAGAACCTGCGCGCCGAACGCATCCCCGCGCACCGGATCGCGGTCACCGGCAACACCGTGGTGGAAGCCCTGGAAGCGGCCCTGCCCGACCCGGACGCCGAAGCGAAGGTCCTCCAGACCCACGGCCTGCACCAGGACACCTACGCCCTGGCCACCATCCACCGCCCCGAGAACGTGGACGACCCGGACAACCTCGAAACGATCCTGCGCCACCTGGCCGACTTGCCGCTGCCGGTCGTGCTCCCGCTGCACCCCCGCACGGCCAGGCGCGTCGAGGAGCACGGCCTGACCGGGCTCCTCCACGCGCTCACCGTCATCGCACCGCAGGCCTACCCGGACTTCCTGGCCCTGGCCCGCGCAGCCGCCGTCCTCATCTCCGACTCCGGCGGCATCCAGGAGGAGGTCAGCGTCCTCAAGCGACCCGTCGTCGTGGTGCGCCGCAGCACCGAGCGCCCCGAGATCGAGGGCACGTTCGGCACGCTCGTCCCGCCGGGGCCCCGCATCGGCCGCGAGGTGCGCCGCTGGCTGGACGACGTGCCCGGCCACCGCGCCCGACTGGCCGGGATCCCGTCGCCCTACGGCACCGGCTCACCCTCGGTGCGGATCGCCGCCGCCCTGGAGCAGTTGGTCGGCCGCACCGTCGCCGCCCCCGCCCTCGTGTGACGACCCGGGAACCGCGTCGTCCACCAGCCCGACGACGCGGTTCGCCAGGCCCACGCTGGAGTTCCAGCTGGTCACCGACGGGTAGACGTGCGCGGTGGTGGCCAGCAGCAGCGGCGTGCCCGCGACCTCGACCGGGGGTCGCTGCTCGAGGTACCCCAGCGGGTACACCGGCTCCACGAACGGCGCCTTGAACAGCCGCACCTCCTCGACGTCGGCCGAGGTGAGGTCCGGGTACAGCCCGACGAGCTGCTTGGTCCACCGCGCCGAGATCCGCGCGTCGTCCTCGCGGTACAGCACGGACCCCCGGTCGGTGTACTTCATGACGTACACCAGGTGCCGCCCGTCGAACGGCCCGGCCAGCGCCGACATCTCGATCACGCCGTCGAAGTCGGTCCCGGACCGCACGACCGGCGCCCAGTAGTGCCCGGACAGCGGCCGTTTCAGGAAGAACAACGCGTTGACCACGCCCTGGTACGCCAACCGGACGTCCGGCAGCAACGGCGCCAGCGCAGCGTCCGCGACCGACCGCAGCACCGGCAGCGGCAACGTCGAGATCACCCGATCGGCGGTCAGGACGTCGTCGTCGGAGCCGAACACCACGGTCCCGTCCACCCCGACCCGCGTCACCGGCGCGGACGTCAGCACCACCCCGCCCGCGTCCACAACGGACTGCCGCAGGGCGTCGATGATCGACCGGTAGCCGCCGGCGGGGTACCCGCGCACGGCCACGTTGCTCTCCCGCCCCAGCCGCTGCCACAGGTACAGCGCCGGCACGTCCCCGAAGGCCGCCCCGAACTTGGACCCGAACATCGGCGCCAGCAGCGAGTCCCACACGGTGTCCCCGTACAGGCCGCGCAACCAGTCCTCGGTGCGCAGCCGGTCCAGGTCCCGCCCGCGCCCCAACCGCCGCAGCAGCAACGACACCACGCCGAACCGGACCCGGTCGCGCAGCCGCAGCGGGGTGAACCGCAGCAGGTCCACGGCCGAGTTGAACGGGTGGTGCCGCCCGGCCACGACCATGCCCATGCTGGTGCGCCGCCACGTCACCGACTCGCGCAACCCGAGCTCGCCCAGCAGCGCCAGCAGGTCGTCGTCGGTGGGCATCACGCAGTGGTAGAACCGCTCCACCCAGCCGTCACGCCACGGGGTGAACGTGCCGAGCCCGCCGAGCTGGTCACCGGCTTCCAGCAGGGTGACCTCGGCCCCCGACCGGGCGAGCCGGTGCGCGGCGGCCAGTCCGCAGATACCGCCGCCCAGGACGGTGACCCGGGAGCCCATCACAGGGGCCGGTAGGGTGCCGGCGCCAGACGATCACGCATCAACAGCCGAAGGTACTGCGCGATCGTCCGACGCAACTTCAACTTGCTCGGCCCCTGCTTGCGGTCGTACCGCAGCGTCAGCGGCACCTCGGTGATCACCGGGCGGCAGTGCCGCAGCTTGAGCAGCAGCTCGACCATGCACGCGAACCCGCGCTCCTCCACCAGCCGCTCGCCCCAGTGCTTCGCGGCGCGGGCCAGCAGCGACACCCGGTAGGCGCGGAACCCGCTGGTGAAGTCCCGCACCCCGTCCACGTCGAGCACGCGCCGGAACAGCACCGCCGCGCCGCGCGAGAGCAGCCGGCGGAACGCGGGCGCGGTGGCGTCGTCGCCGCCCTCGACGAACCGGGAGCAGATCACCACGTCCGCGCCGGCGGCGATCTCCGCGCGCAGGGCGGTGATCAGCGCCGGGTCGTGGGTGTCGTCGGCGTCCATCACGACCACGAGGTCGTCGGGGTCGGCGACCTCCAGCACGGCGCGCAGCCCGGACTGCACCGCCTGGCCCAGGCCGAGGTTGACCGGGTGCCGCACCACGCGGACGTCCACGCCGGACACGCCGTGCGCGCACTCGGCGGTGCCGTCGGAGGAGCCGTCGTCCACGACCCAGGCGGTGATCTGCTCCGTGCGCGCCACCTCGGCGATGCGGCGCAGCAGCGGCGGCAGCGACTCCGCCTCGTTGTAGGCGGGCAGCACGACGTGCGCACGTCCCCGTGTGCGAATCGTGGCGGGCGCGGTGCGCGCCTCGCGTTCGTCGACGGCCACTTGTGCCGACCCCATTTCCGTTGATCCGGGTAACCGGGCCAGAATTATTCGCCTGGGAACTCGAACCGGGTTCCACCCACCCCCGTCCCCGTGTTGGCCCGGTCGGTGACGGGAACCCGTACGACACGACTGCTCGTATCGCTTGATAGGAGGACTTGATTTCCCCAAAGAGTGAACGGGAGGGCAGCTTCCCGTTCTTTCAAGCGCTCGGTAGTCGGAATTCTCTTTCGAGTGAACTCGGTCGGATTACGAAAGGACGTCGTCGGAATGTGCAGTGGCGTGGTGTTGGGGTGCTGGGGACGGGCGCTCGTCACCCGGGAGGGTGGCCGGTGGTGAACCAGGTGGGCACGACGACCCCCGCGCCGGCGCGGTCCGGGGAGCCGCCCCGCCCAGGTGGGTCCCCGGAGACCGGACAGCCGCCCCGGACCGGGCAGGCGCCGCAGGCCGGCGAGCCGCCCCGGTCGGGTGAGGTCGAGCCGCGACCGGCGCGCGACCGACTCGGCCGGGTGAACGCGGTGGCGGTGCTGCTGGTCTGCGTGGACGTCGCCGCCCTGGCGGTGGTCGTGCGCGGCCTGCCCTGGACCTGGGCCGCGGTCGCGGCGGGCGCGCTGCTCGGGGTGCGGGCGTCCTGCCGGCTGTACCGGCGGCGGCTGTGGCTGTCCTGGCTGCACGACGTGCCCCGCTCCACCATCGCGACGGCCACGGCGTTCGCGCTGGTCACGGGCCTGAGCCTGGCCGCCGGGACGCGACCCGCGACCATCGCCGCCGTCCAGTGGGCGATCGTCGGGTTCACCGTGTGGAGTGAACCTGCTCGCCTGTTCGTGTTCGCTTTCGGGCGGTGGGCGCGTCGCCGCTTCAACCGGTGCGACCGCACCATCGTGGTCGGCGCGGGCAAGGTCGGCGCGACGCTGACCACCGCCATGCTCCAGCACCCCGAGTACGGCCTGCGCCCGGTCGGGTTCGTCGACCCGGCGCCCGCGCTGGACCCCGCGGACCTCCCGCTGCCGCTGCTGGAGGAGAACCTGGCCGACGCCATCACCCGGCTGCGCGCGGGCTCGGTCGTGCTCGCCTTCTCCCGCGCCACCGACTCGCCGCTGGTCAACGCCGCCATCACCGCCCACCGGCTGGGCTGCTCGATCTTCGTCGTGCCCCGGATGTACGAGCTGCACCAGGACGGCCCGGACGTCGAGCGGCTGCGCAGCTTCCCGCTGGTCCGGCTGAGCACCGCGCCGACCACCCGGCCCAGCTGGTGGGTCAAGCGGGGCGTGGACGTGCTGCTCGCCGGCCTCGCGCTGGTCGTGCTCGCGCCGGTCATCGGGCTGTGCGCGCTGGCCGTGCTGCTGGAGAGCGGGCGGCCGGTGATCTTCCGCCAGGTCCGGGTCGGCATGGACGACCGCACGTTCGTGCTCTACAAGCTGCGCAGCGTCCGGATGACCGGCGAGGACGATTCCCAGGTCCGCTGGTCGGTGGTCGGGGACCGCCGCGTCGGCCCGGTCGGGCGATTCCTGCGCCGGACCTCGCTGGACGAGCTGCCGCAGTTGTGGAACATCCTGCGCGGCGACATGTCCATTGTCGGACCGCGCCCCGAACGACCGGGTTTCGTGCGCGAATTCTCGGCCGTCCACGACCTATACTGGGCGCGGCACCGGGTGCCGACCGGATTGACCGGACTCGCACAGGTCCACGGGTTGAGAGGGGACACCTCCATTGTCGACCGGTCGCGTTACGACAACTACTACATCGCGAATTGGTCGTTGTGGCTGGACGTCCGAATCCTGTTGCTGACGGTGGGTGAGCTGCTGTGCCGGAACAACCGCTGATCCGCAGTCGTCCGATGCGCAGTCGTCGGTGGCGCGTGGCCGTGCGGGCGGTGCTCGCCGCGGTGGTCCTGGCGGGCTCGGTGTGGCTGCCCAGCTCCGCCGGGCAGTGGCTGGGGGAGCCGGAGGAGGAGAGCGCGCCGCTGCCCGCCGACCCGCAGCCGCTCGCGCCGCCGCCCAAGCCGCTCGCGCCGTGCGCCTGGTGGTACGGCATCGGCGAGCCGCCCACCTACGCGGACCTCAAGTTCGCGGCCCAGCACTACGACCTGGTGGTGCTCAACGCGACCGAGACCGCGGCCATGCGGCGGCTGCGCAAGCTCAACCCGAAGATCAAGATCCTGGTGTACAAGGACTTCTCCAGCACCCGCAACTACCCGGGCGCGGTCGACGGCGGCAAGGACGCCGCCTACCTGCCCAGCGGCGTGGGCTACATCGCCGCGCAGAAGCACCACCCGGAGTGGTTCGCCGTCGACACCGCCGACCGCCACATCGAGTGGAAGGGCTACCCGCTGCACTGGCAGATGACCGTGTGGACGGAGTCCTACCAGAAGGCGTGGGCGGACGCGGTGACCGCCGAGGTGGTCCGCGAGGGCTGGGACGGCGTGCTGGCGGACAACGACTTCAGCTCTCTGAAGTACTACTCGTCGGCGGTGGTCAAGGGCACCGCCGACGCCGCCGCCACCGACCGGCTGATCCGCGACGGGCTCGACCGGTTCCTGCAGGTCGCGGGCGACTCGCTGGCCCAGCAGGGGAAGATGCTGATCCCGAACGTGTCCGAGTCGCACCTGACGCCGGGGCGGTGGACGGCGCACTCCCGGTACAGCGGGGCGATGGAGGAGAACTTCGGGCTGCGCGAGAACAGCGGCGGCGGCGAGCTGCTGACCTTCCGCGGCAACGAGTTCAAGGAGCTGCGGGCGCAGGCGGCACTGGGCGAGTCGTGGCTGCTGCTGGTGACCCGCACGCCCGGCGTGCGCGAGGAGCGGGTCGGGTACGCCACGGCGGCGCTGCTGGCCGGGCCGTACACCTGCTGGAACGCGGCGTCCACGCCCGACTACCAGGACCCGGAGTGGTCGGCCTACCAGGACGCGGGGCTGGGGGAGGCCGTGGAGGCGGCGAACCAGCTGCCCAACGGGGTGTGGACGCGGACGTTCACCAACGGGTGGGTGGCGGTGAACCCGACCGGCCGGTCGGTGCGCGTCACGCCCCCCGCCGGCATGGCGACGATCGAGGGGCAGCCGGTGACCGGGCCGGTGGAGCTGGCCGGCGCGGACGCGGCTGTCCTGGTGAAGGCCCCGACCCCGACGACCACGGCCCCGACCACCACGACCACCACCACCGCCGCCGCGGCCACCACGCCCACGACGACCACGACCGAGCCGCCGACGACCACCACCACGACGACCACGACCACCACGACCGCGCCGACGACCACCGCCACGACCCCGCCGCCCGGCTGAGGCCGGGGTCGAGCGGTCCGGCGGCAGCGCCCGGCAGGTGGCCGGTGCGGCGGGTCAGGCCAGCAGCTCCCGGTAGAGGGCCAGGTGGCGGTCGGCGCAGACCTCGGGCGCGAACCGGGAGCGGGCGCGGTGGGCGAGGGCCGCGCCCCGCCCGCCGGGGTCGGGGTCGGCGAACAACGCCTTGAGGCGTGCCGCCAACCCGTCGACGTCACCGGGCTCGGCCAGGCACGCCGGGTCGGACAGCATGTCGGCCACCCCGCCGGTGTCGGTCGCCACCACGGGTTTCCCGGCCGCCATCGCCTCGGCCACCACCAACGGCTGCTGCTCCATCGTGGACGGCAGCACCAGGGCGTCGTGGCGGCGCAGCTGGTCGGGCACGTCCGCCCGGAAGCCCAGGAACTCCACCCGTCCGGGCAGGTCGCGCCGCGCGCGGTCCTCGGCCTCGACCCGCAGCGGCCCGTCGCCGACGACGGTCAGCGAGGCGTCCTCCGGCATCACCCCGGGGCGTGCCAACGCGTCCACCAGGGTGAGCAAACCTTTGCGCTCCACCAGGAGCCCGACGAACACCAGCCGCCGCACCGGCCCGGCGGGCGGGCACGAAGCGGGCAGGTCCACGCAGTTGTCGATGTGCGTCACGCGCTGCGCGGGCACACGCAGCCGCCGCACCAGGAACTCGCCCATCGCGGGCGCGGGCACCACGGTCCGGTGCACGAACCGCGCCACCCCGGCGTCGGCGGCCAGCACGGTCCGCGTGTACTTCGACGGCCCGGACGCCCCCGCCGCACCCCGGAACCACGGCTCGGCCACGTCGTCGGGCACGCCGTGGTAGGTCTGCACGACCTTGTGCCGCAACCGCAACCCCGCGCTGACCAGCCCGGCCCGCCGGTCCTGGGCGTGCACGACGTCCGGCCGCCACGCCCGCAGCGCCTCCCGCGCCTGGCGGCCCGCCTTCAGGTCCCCCTTGGTGGCCACGGACACCTCGGTGTGGTGACCCGCGAGGAGCTCCGCCCCGCGCGCCGGGACCGGCCCGAACACCCGCACGTCGTGCCCGGCCGCGAGCAGCGTCGCGGCCAGCCGCACGGTCACGTCCACCGGCCCGCCCCGGTCCTGCGTCAACAGGTAGGCGATCCTCACCGCGTCCCTCCCACCAGCTTGTCCACCAGGGTCGCGACCTGGTCGCACACCCGGGTCGAGTCGAACAGCACCTCGGCCCGCCGCCGCCCGGCCAGGCCCTCGCCCGCCGCGAGCACGGGGTCCGCGAGCCGGGCCGCGACCGCCGCCGCCAGCGCCGCGACGTCCCCGGCGGGCACGACGGCCCCGGCCTCGCCCACGCTCTGCCGCACCCCGCCGACGTCGAACGCCACCACGGACCGTCCGCTGGCCATGGCCTCCAACGGCACCAACGCCATGCCCTCGGCCCGTGACGGCAGCACCACCACGTCGGCGGCGGTGTAGAAGTCGGCGACCGCCGTGTCGTGGCCCCACCAGCGCACCGACCGGTGCTCGCCCGCCTGCCACCGGTCGCGCATCGGTCCGTCGCCGACCAGCACCAGCTGTGCGTCCGGGACGGCCTCCAGCACCGCCGGCCACGCCCGGAGCAGCAGGTCCTGGCCCTTGAGCGGGGCCAGCCGCCCCACGCACACCGCCGTGGGCACGTCCGGCAGGTTCAGCCGCTGCCGCGCGGCGACCCGGCTGCGCGGCCTGAGGACCCGCGTGTCCACGCCGTTGCACACCACCTCGGCGGGGGTGGACACGCCGACCGCGCGGCCGGCGGCCAGTTCGTCGTCGCTGACGCACACGAGTTGGTCGGTCCACCGCGCCGCGTACCGCTCCCACGCGGCCGACGCGTGCTTGAGGGCACCGCCGGCGCTCTGGAACGACCACATGTGCGGCTGGAAGATCGTCGGCCGCCTCCCGCGCACGGCCAGGCGTCCCGCGAGCCCTGCCTTGGAACTGTGCAGGTGGACGGCGTCCGGGTTGAGGGTTTTGAGGATCCGTTGCAGTGCACGGGTTTCTTGTGCCGTGGACGGCCCAGGGCCGCGTGTCGCCATCCAGGGGTGCACCGGCACGCCGGCGTCCCGCACCCGGTCGGCGAGCCACCCGGGCGGGCACACCACGTCCACCCGCCAGCCCAGCTCCCGCTGTGCCGCGGCCAGTTCCAGCACCACCGCCGCCACCCCCGCCTCGACCGGCTGGGACACGTGCACGACCCTCATCGACGCACCTCACGCAGTTCACGCACGGTGCGGCGGTCCACCAGCAGGACCACCGCCGTGTAGCCGAGCACCAGGACCAGACCTTCCCCGACCGCACCGGTCGCCGACGGCCCGAACACCGCACCCACCGGACCCCGGATCGCCACGCAGCACGCGGCGGCCAGCCCGGTCGTCGCCAGCGCCCGACCGAGCCGGGGCGGTGCGAGACCGTTGCGCGCCAGGACGAACCACGTCACCGGGACCAGGACGCACACCACGGCGGCCTGCGTCACGGCGACCGCCACCACGCCGTGTCGGGTCACCACCACCAGCGCCACCACCAGGGTCACCAGGTGGGTCAGCTCCAGCGCGAGGTAGCGGCGGGCGTGCCCGGCGGCGCGCAGCACCTGGTACCACAGGTGCAGCAGGCCCAGGCCGAGCCCGTAGAGGCACAGCACCGCCAACGGCACCGCCGCCGGCGACCAGCGCGCACCGAACAGCTCCACCCGGTCCGCCATCGCCGCCGTCACCGCGTACAGACCGCCGGTGACCACCAGCGCGGCCTGGGTGAACCGCCCCGCCGCCGCCGGCACGTCTTGTGACTCACCATCCCTGATCAGCTTGGCGCACAACGGGAACAGCACACCGCCCAGCACCACCGCGACGACGATGTAAGGCACCCAGGCGATCCGGTAGGCCAGCGAGTACACGCCGACCGCCTCCGGGCCGAGCACGTGCCCGATCGCCAGGTAGTCGACGTTGATCAGCAACACCGCGACCAGCGCACCCGGCCCCACGACGGCGATCCAGCGCAACGACTCGCCCGCGGCATCGGCGTCCCAACACGGCACCACCCGCACGCCCACCGCCGCACCCAGCACCGGCAGCGCGACGGCCGTCACCAACAACCCCACCACCAACGACACCGGCCCCGCACCCCGCACCGCCAGCACCACTGTGACCGCCGCGCCGAGCAGCGCACTGCCCGCGTCGGGCACCAGCCGGCGGCGGAAGTCCAGGTCGCGGTGCATCAGCCCGAGCTGCACGCCGCCCGCGGCGGTGAACGGCAGGCTCAGGGCCGCCAGCCGGATCAGCGGGGCAGCGTGCGGTGCGTCCAACGCTCCCGCAATGACATCCGCGCCCGCCAGGAGGAGCAGCGCCAGCCCGAGCCCCGTGCCGACGCTGAGGGTGAGCAACGTGCCCGCGACCCGGCGCGGGTCCAGGCTGGTCCGGCTGATCACGTCGTAGACGCCCATGGACTGGATGACGTGACCGATGTTCACCAGCGACACCGTCAACGCGACCAGCCCCAGACCTTCCTCGGTGAGGAAGGCGGCCAACACCAGCGTGACCACGACCTGACCGGCTTTACCGACCAGGTTCACCAGGAACAACCAGAGCGACCCGCGCACCGCTCCCGTCATGCGCACGTTCGTTCGCGCGTCCGTGCCCACGCGAACCCGACCAGCACCACCCACGCCACCACGACTGCGATCCCGTCCACGGTCACACTGGCCCGCACACCACCAAGTTCCCGGATCACAGTGTCCACAAAGTACAAATGCGCAAACGGAACCAACAACGCCACCACGGCCACCCCCAACCACCGCAACTCATGACGCCGCCGCCACCACACCACCGCCGCCGCCACCAACGCCGGCACCGCAATGATCACGTCCCCCGGTTGATGCACCACCGCCACCACCACGGCAACACAGGTCAACAGATCCGCCGCGCCGGTATCGTCCCCACTCCGGTCGAGCCGCCGCACCAACACCACACTGACCACCATCACGGCGAGGAGCGCCACCACCTCGCTCCCCGGCGGCAACCACCCGACGACCCTGAAGAACACCGCCGCCACATCGACCCGCTGCGAGGTGAGCGAATCCACCGCCCCGTAGGTCGTCTGCGACGCGTGCTCCAGGTTCCGCCCGATCACCTGCGCAAACCCGACAACCCCGTCCCTCAGGACCAAAGGCACCAACGCGACCGCACTCGCCGCCGCGGCGATCCCCGTCCCACCCGCCGCAACCCGCCAAGACCCACGAGCGCACAACAAGATCGCCAACGGCAACCCGAACTGCGGCTTGAGCCAAGCCAACGCCAACGCCAACGCCGCCCACCGAGGATGCGTGGTCCGGGCCAGCAACGCACCGGCGGCCCCCACCGCGAGCAGCGGATTGACCTGCCCCACATACAACTGGGCCTTGCCAACCTGACTGGTGACCAACAGGGCAGCCACCACAACGGTCCCGATCACCCAAGGCACCCGGGCCCGCCCAGCCGCCATCACCGAGAGCAGGACCAGCAGCCCCAACAACACCCCCGCATACGCCACCGCGCCCACCCGGTAGCCGGGCAGCGCGAACGGCATGTGCAGGAGGAGGTGGTAGGGCTGGTACAGGTTGAAGTTCTGCCGAACGGGCCAGTGCGCGAACATCACGGCCGGGTCGTACGGGTTGCCGCCGGCCAGGAACTCGCGAACCGGGAAGTACAGGGCGTCCCGAAAGTCCTGCATCCGCTCCTCGGCCAGATTCCCCGCATCCGGCAACGGCACCCCCATGGCCGGTTGCAGGGCCCGCCAAGCCCCCGCGACCCCCACCAGCCCAGCTCCGACCCCGACAACCCACCGCCACCCCGTCGCCCCCAGCCGCCACCGCTCGACCGGCCCCGCCGCTCCCACCGCCAGTCCCGCCGCTGCCGCCGCTGCCGGCTCCGCCGCTGCCGCCGCCGGCTCCACCGGCTCCACCGCTCCCGCTGCTGCCACCGCCGGTCGCGCCGCTCGCGCCGCCAGCTCCGCCGCTCCCACCGCCGGTCCCGCTGCTGCCGCCGTTGCTCCCACCGCCGGTCCCGCCGCTCCCGCCGGTCCCGCCGGTCGTTCCGCCAGTTCCTCCGCAGCGTCCAGCCCTGAACCTGTCGGTCCCCCGTGGGACACTGGAACCGGGGGCCGGAGGCCACGCCCGTCGCCGCTCACGCCAGCACCACCGCCACCACCGTCGTGTCCGCCGGTCGCGCCCCCACGACACTCGCCAGCTCCGCCCGCGCCCCCTCCCGAGGCACCACGGCGACCAGCGCCACCCCGTCCCCGGGCTCGGCGGCCTTGTCCGGCAACGCCTCCGCCAACTCCTCGGCCCACGCGGCCACCCCCGGCACGACCGCCACCACCCGCACCGGCCGCCGAGCTGCCACCCCCAACACCGTCAACCGCTCGACCAGCCCGGGGTCGTCCCCCGGCACGACCGCCACCGGGTGCCGCACCCCCGCCGACGCCAGCGCCGCCCGCACCCCGTCCGCGGCCCGCGTCCCCCGCAAGTGCCGCACCGCCGCCACGGCCACCCCCGCCGCGACCGCCGCCGCCAGCGCCAGTCCCAGGGTCAACGGCCAGTCCGGCGCCACCCGCGTCACCGTCGGCCCGTCCAACACCCGCAACCGTCCCGCCGGCGCCAACAGGTCCGCCTCGACCACGGCCGCCGCGACCGCCGTCACCTCGGTGGACGCCTGCCCGGCCGAAGGTGCCCGCACCGACAACCGCGCCAACCCCGACGCGGGCACCAACTCGACCGACACCCGTTCCGCCGCCGTCCCCGCCTTCGCCACCACGGAAGGGCTCCGCGCCACCTCCACCAGCGCGGGCAGCGACAACGCCACCACCTCGCCGTACTGCGGTCCCACCGGACCCGCCAGCACGCTCACCCGCGCCTGGTACTCCTCACCGGCGAACAGCGTCGCCACCACGACCACCGCCCCCACCAGCAGCGCGGCGAGAGCGCTCGCACCGATCAGCCGCACCCGAGCCGACCTCAGCCAACCCGTCAGCCGCACCCACGCCGACCTCAGCCCAGCGACCAGTCGCGCCTTCACCGCCGACCTCCCCAGCTCCGCAACAACTCGTCGTAGGACCGCATCAACACCCGCGGGTCGTGCGCACGGGTCACCGCCGCGCGCCCCGCCGCTCCGACCTCCGCCCGCCGCGCGGCGTCGAACAGCAGCGACCCCAACGCCTCCGCCGTCGCCGCCGGGTCGCGGGGTGGCACGACCAGCCCGCCGCCGCCGGCCAACGCCTCGCCCACGCCGTCCACGTCGGTGGCCACCACCGGCCGCCCGGCCGCCAACGACTCCAGCACCGCGACCGGCATGCCCTCCCAGTCGCTGGTCAGCACGGTCACGTCGCACGCCGCCAGCAGGTCCGCCGCGTCCGGCCGGTTGCCCAGGAACCGCACCCCGCGCACGCCGCGCCGCTCCAACGCCGGCCGCAGCGACCCGTCACCGGCCAGCCACAGCTCCGCGCCCTCGATCCGCGACCACGCGTCCAGCAGCACGTCGTGCCGCTTCTGCGGTTCCATCCGGGCCAGGCACAACGCGACCGGCACGTCCTCGCCCACGCCCAGCGCCGCCCGCACGGTCGCCCGGTCCACCCGCGGCTCCTGCGGGAACACCGCGTTCGGGATGACCACCGGGTCCAGCCCGTTCGCCCGCAGCCGCGACGCCGTCGCCTCCGCCACGGTCACCACCGCACCGGACGTCCGCCGCAGGATCTTCGCCGCACCGGCGTAATCGCGATCGGCAACACCGTGGAACACGGTCACCAGCGGAACTTTCTTCGGCACCAACGCCAGCCGCGCCACCATGCTCGCGGACACGTTGTGCGCCAGCACCACCTCCGGCTCGAACCCGCGCACCGCCTGCCGGGTCGCCGCCGTCGCCCGCAGCACGCCCACGGGCCGCCGCCGCGCCACGGGCACCGGGAACGTCGGCACCCCCTGCCCGCGCAGCACGTCCGCGCGATGCCCGCCACCGCTGGCCACGGCGCTGTGCCACCCGAACTCGGCCCCCGCCCGGGCCATGCCGGCGACGAGCGCCTCGGCACCGCCCGTGCCCATCTCAGCGATCACGTGCAGCACACGCATCGGCTCTCCTCACACGCAGATCGGCCGCGGCGACCACCGCGACCAGCGACCACAGCGGCAGGTAGTACTGCTGGGACAGGAACGTCGACGCGACGACCACGGCGATCAGCGACGCCTGCACGGCCGCCATCTCCCGTCGAGCGCCCCGCCCGCCGGAGCGCAGCACGCGTTCGGACGACACCGCCGCCACCGCCAGCAGCCCGGCGAACAACCCGAACCCCGCCACCCCCAGCTCGGCCGCGACCTCCAGGTACATGTTGTGCGCCACCGGGGTCTGCTCGTCGACCTCGGCATTGCGCGAGAACGCGGCGTAGTGGTCCCGGAACCCGCCCGGACCCACCCCCAGCGCCGGGTGCGCGGACACCATGCGCGCGGCGGCCTGCCACCGCAGCCCGCGGGTGTCCACATTGGTCCCGGCGATGAACGTCTTCTCCTGCAGGGCGCGGTCCAACGCCGGTCCGGCGACCACCAGCGCGCCGCCCGCGACCACCACCAGTGCCACGACCCCGCCCAGCACCAGCTTGACCGGCACCACCCGCCGCACCACCAACCACACGGCCGCCGCCGTCAACGCCAACGCCCCGCCGCGCGAGAACGTCGCCGCCGCCCCGGCCGCCAACACCAGCGCCACCAGCGCCATCGCGACCGCGTGCCGCTTGCGCCCCGGCCTGAACGCCACCACCAGCGGCAACGCGGCGACCAGGAAGTACGCCAGGTCGTTCGGGTCCTCCAACGGCCCGCTCGCCCGCGCCTCACCCCGTGCGAACAGGCTGAACAACGCCCCGACCGCCGCCACCACCGCCCCGGCGACGGCCGCGCCCAGCAACGCCCGCACCGGGACTTCCCGCGCGGCGACGTCCACGAGGATCACCGTCAACACCAGGAACGGCAGCCACCGTTGCAGGTAGTCGACCGCATAGTGCCCACCCGCGTGCACGGCGGTGGATGCCAGCAACACCACCGCGAACGCCGCGAGCACCCCGTGCAGCGGGTGGGGCGTGACGAACCGCCGCTGTCGCACCCGCGCGACGGCCCACGTGACGGCCAGCAACGCGGGCGCGACCTTGGCCAGGTGCCCGTGGACCTCCAGCAGGTAGCCCTCCAGCGGGGCCAGCGCCACGGTCGCGCACGCCAGGACCCGCAGCAGCCCAAGGCGGAACGGCACCGTCATCCCGACCGTTCCAGCCGTCCGACGTCCCGCACCGGCAGCTCCGCGCCCAGCGCGGCGACGTGCGCCCCGGTCCCGACGACCTCGAAGTGCCGCCGCAGCACCCCGAGCACCCAGCCCAGCAGCTCGACCTTGCGCACCGCCGGCACCGCCATGCCGGGGAAGAACTCCATCCCCGGCGCTTCGGTCGCGCCGAGCACGTCGGTGGGGTGCAACAGCAACGACGGCCCGACACCGGTCGACCGGCACAACCGCAGCGCCGCCCGGAAGTACCCGCGTGCCAGACTCGGCGAGACTTGGTGCAGCTGCAACAAGTACGAGCCGTGGATGGGCACCCGGAGCAACGGCATGGTCGTCACCGGCAGCTCGACAACTCCGTTGTGCCAACGGTAAGGCCGGTTCGGCGCACGGACCTTCCCGAACCCGCCGAACAGCTCGTCACTTTCCTCCGTGGAGGGTGCAGATCGGTTGTGGTAGAAGCGGGCCAGCGGTCCGATCCACGTGGGCAGGGTGCTGGCGTCGTAGCGGTAGCCGCGCGCGGCCAGCACGTCGAGCAGGTCCGGCGTCACGCTGTATCCCGGGCCGCGGAACCCGACCGGGCGCGGCGCGCCGGCGGCGACGATGGCGTCCTCGGTCCGCGCGACCTCCGCTTCCAGCTCCACTCGCGAGTACCGGTGCAGCCAGGGCTCGTGGCCGAAGGAGTGGTTGGCCACCTCGTGCCCGGCGGCGGTGATGTCGGCGACCGCCTGCGCCCCGTCGTCGCGCACCGCGTCCGCGCCGACCACGAACACCGTCGTGGTCAGCCCGTGTTCCCCGAACACCTCCAGCAACCGGGGTGTGGCGACGCGGAGGAAGCTCGGCCTGCGTTCCCACGCCGGGTCGCCGTGGGTCTTGAGGTAGGCCCAGAGGTTGTCGAGGTCGAGGGAGACGCTGGCGACCGTCACGCCGGTTCCTTCGCCGGTTCCTGCGCCGGGACCGCCACCGGCCGGGACGCGTAGCCGAGGGCCAGCACACCGGCGACCACCAGCGCGACACCCGCCGCCACCCACCACTCGCGGCCGGGTGCGATCCGGTCACCCAGCGCGGCGATGCCCACCACGGAGGTCAGCACGACCGTCACCGAGTCCATGGTGGCGACCGTCGACGTGGCCGAGCCCCTTTGCAGCGCGGCGGCCATGCACGCCTGGCCGACCAGTGCGGCGGCGACCATCAACCACACCAACGGGTAGTAGGGGAGGGATAGCACCGGTTCGTCGGCCAGCGACCGACTCGCGATGGCGACGATCGCGTACCCGACCCCTGCCGCAACCGCGATCGGCAACACGGCCTTCGCCCGCCGCGACACCACGAACGTCACCACCAACGGCACCCCCAACCACAGGAAGCCGCTTTCCACCGGGATGTCGTCCGCCCGCGACGGCGCAGACGCCCCGGCCAACAACACCAGCCCGACCGCCATCACCACCAACACGACGACCTCGACCGCGCGGACCTTCCACCCCAGCGCCAACACCCCGAACACGGTCGCCACGCCGACCGCGCACGACGACCCGGCCTGCACCAGGTAGAGCGGCAGTTCGGCGCGCGCGAAGAACGCCAGCACGAACCCACCGACCTGGCCCGCGAAGCCCAGCAGGTAGAGGCGGTCGCCCGCGAGCCGGGCGAGCAAGCCGAACCCGCGGCCGGGCCGGGTGCGCCGCGCGGCGACGGTCTGGGCCACGATGCCCAGCGCGTACATCGCCGTGGCCGCCGCGAGTGCGAGGTATCCGGGCACGCAACAACTCCCTGCGAATGGGTTACGACCGCGGCAGCGTACGGCGTCGATTTCCCTTGCCCGATCGAGCGATATCCCGCCACCACGATCGAGTGAAGCCCCACGCGCTACCGCTCACCCCGCTGTAATCGCCCCCGGCGCACCCCACCAACAACCGTCCACCACCGTGCAGTACCGGGTGACAACTCTCGCCGTCCGGACAACGGCGACCCGGACGCTGGCCACCCAGGCACCGGCCGGCGCTGGCCGGGCCGGCGTCGGGCGCGGTGTGGCGGTGGAGAGCTGGGTCGGGTCCGCGGCCGGTGCGAGTGCGGGCGCTGCGTTGCACGGTGCAGCCGGGGGCGAGGCCGGTGCGATGGATAAGGCGGTGCGGCGGCGACAGCGGCAGGGGCAGGGCCAGGGCCAGGGCCAGGTGGGGGCGGCAAGGGTGCAGCGGCGGCAGCGGCGGGGCAGGGTCAGGTGGGGGCAGGGTCAGGTGGGGGCGGTAAGGGTGCAGCGGGGTTGAAGTTAGACGTATTCGTCTATATGGTGGGCGCGTGCCGCTGGACGCCTCCCGAAACCCGCTCGTCCTTCCCCTCCTCGGCCTCCTGGTCGAACAACCCGCCCACGCCTACGACCTCACCGCCCGCCTTCGTGACCGCTATGGCCCGGCGTTGAGCCCGACTCGCAGCACGGTCACCTCCCTCCTCAAAGCTCTGGAGCGCAATGGGCTCGTGGCGGCTGAGCGGTCGGAGCGAGTGGGCAAGCGCCCACTTCGGACGGTTTACGAGGTGACCGGGGCGGGGGTGGAGGACATGAAGGGGAAAGTGGTGGGCGGGTTGCGAAACGCTCGGGTGGCCTCGCCGGACTTCGCCCTGGCCGTCGCCTATGTGGGCATCCTCCCGGTTGAGGAGGCCCTGTCCATCGTGGATGCGAGGGTCGAGAGGCTGGACGAGCAGTTGGGGGAGCTGGATCCCCGGCCCGAAGGGGTGGCGGAGGTCCACATGTTGGAAGTCGCCTACTGGCGGACCATCGTCACCGCCGAACTGGGCTGGCTCACCACCCTGGCCCAGCGCATGCGATCCGGTGACCTCGACTGGACCGGAGGCGACCGGTGAAGTTCGGCATCTACCCGGGCGGCCGGGCCGGTGTGGTGTGTTCGCATCCCGCCGACCCGCGCGCCATCGACCGGCTGGTGACGGAACTGGCGCAAGGGCAGCCGTTCGTCATCCGTGAGTACGTGCACTTCTTCGGTCGGGGAGGGGAAGAGCGTGCGGAGGTCGAGGCGTTGGGGGCTGGGCGGGAGTTCGAGCAGCTCACCATGCCGGACGACTGGTACGTCACCGGCGATCACGAGCTCGATCTCGTGGTCAGCTACCTCCCGGCCGAAGAGGACGTCGAAGGGTGGCTGGAGTTCCTCGACACGGTCATCGACCGGTACGGGCACCTCGCCCGCTACCTCCAGGTCACATTGGAGCCGAACTTCCCCATCCCGCTGATCGACGGCAGCTCGCCGGGCGTGCTCGACGCCCTCACCGCGGGGCTCCCGCACGCGAAGAGAGCACTTGCCGAGCGCGGCATCACCACCACCGAAGTCGGGTTCTCGGTGGCCGAACCAGCCGAGTGGCTCGGCGGTGACGACGCCTTCTGGGAGCACCTCGCCCGACACCAAGACCTCGCGGCACACGTCGACTACGTCGGCCTCGGGCTGTACCCGGACGCGTTCTCCCCGGTCCCGCCCGAAGCCGTCGCCCCGCTGACCGAGCACGCCCTGACCCACCTCCGCCGCCGGTGCACCGAAGTCGGCCTGCACGTCCCCATCCACATCGCGGAGAACGGCAGTCCGAGCGGGCGACCGCGGACGGAAGAGGCCCAGGCTGCCTCGTTGGCGACCATGCTGAACACGATCCTCGCCAACGCCGATCGGCTCGACATCACCCACTGCGAACTGTTCAGCCTGCGCGACGCCGACAGCGGATCGAGTGAGGCGGTCGGGACGCTCGGCCTGGTCACGGACACCTACGAGCCCAAGCCTGCGTTCGCGACCTACAAGGACGTCATAGCGACCCGGTGTTCATAGTCCGCAAGATGGTGTGCTGGTCGAAGTCGGTCAACTCCGCGCACACCTTCCCCTTGTGGAACACGACCACCCGGTCGCACGCGGCCACCAGCTCGTCCAAGTCAGTCGAGCACAGCACCACGACCCTGCCGGCGTCGGCGACGGCTCGCAGCAGGGCGTGGACCTCGGCGCGGGCACCCAGGTCCACGCCCCGGGTCGGGTCGTCGAGCAGCAGCACGGACGGGTCGGCGGCCAGCCACTTCGCCAGCACGACCTTCTGCTGGTTCCCGCCGGACAGCAGGCCAGCGCGCATCTCGACGTCGAGTGGGCGCATGCCCACTCGTTCGGCCAGCGAAGTAGCCGTCGAACGCAGCGGACCAGGGTGCAGCAAACGGCCACCGGCCATCGCCACCGGGTGGACCTGGGCGATGTTCTCCCACACCGGCTTGTCCAGCATGAGGCCGATCCGACGCCGGTCACCGGACACCAAGGCCACCCCGGCGGCGATGGCGGCACGGAACGACGACGGCGTCCCGCCGCCGGGCAGCTCCACCGACCCGGACACCGGCCGCCGCAGACCGGCGACGACCTCCAGCACGGCGGTGTGCCCGGAGCCCGCCAGCCCGGCCAACCCGACGATCTCGCCCCCGGAGCAGGTCAGCGTCACGTCCGACAGCCGGTCCGGCACGCTCACCCCGCGCAGCTCCAGCCGGGGACCGACCCGGCGAGCGGCACCGCGGGACGCCGTGGGCAAGTCCTGGCCCAACATCGCGTGCACGATGTCACCGATGTCCAGAGAGGAGCGCGGCTGGGCGTCCAACACCGTCCGACCCTCGCGCAACACGGTGATCTCGTCGCACAGGTTCATCACCTCCTCGAGGATGTGCGACACGAACACCACGGCCACCTGCCGGTCCCGCAACACCCGCAGGATGCACAGCAGCCGCTCGGAGCTGTCGGTGTCCAGCGCGGACGTCGGCTCGTCCAGGATCAGCACCTTCGGCTCCACGACCAGCGCCTTGGCGATCTCGACCAACTGCCGTTGCGCCAACGACAACGATCCCAGCCGGGCACGCGGGTCCACGTCCAGACCCAGTTGCTTCAGCACGGGGACGGCCCGCGCGAGCATCTCCCGCCGGTCGAGCAGTCCCCGACGAATGGGCTCCCGCATCGGGAACAGGTTCGCCAGCACGTCCAGGTCCGGGAACAGGTTCAGCTCCTGCGACACCACCGCCACCCCGTGTGTGGCCGCCTGCGCGGTGCTGGCGAACGCCACCTCGGTGTCCGCCAGGCGCAGGGTGCCCGAGTCCGGTGCGACCGCCCCGGTGATCACCTTGATCAGCGTGGACTTGCCCGCGCCGTTCTCGCCCAGCAGGGCGTGCACCGAGCCGGGCCGCAGGGTCAGGTCCGCGCCGGCCAGTGCCGTCACGCCACCGTAGGACTTGGTGATCCCGCGAGCGGTCAGCGCGTGCATCAGTTGGCCTCCGCGAGCGGTCGCAGGTAGGTGTCGGGGGCGGCGAGCTGCTTCTCCGTCTCGGCCTTGAAGGCGGCCCTGCGGCTGTCCTCGTCCTTCTGGCGTTCCATGATCTTGTCGATGTTGGCCGGGTTGACGACCAGCGAACCGGTGTTCCACCAGCCCTTGGGCAACGGCTTGCCGCGCTTGTGGTCGGCGAGCAGGCGCAGTGCCACGTAACCCTTGAGCCAGTGCTCCGGCGACGCCAGCGCGAACACGTACCCGTCCTTGACGGCTTGCAGCGCGGCGGCGTCCGGATCGCACGAACCGGCGAGGAACTTGCGGCCGGTGTTCTTCTGGATCAGTGCCAGCGACACCGCGTCCTGCGCGCCGACGCCGAGGTAGGCGATCGCGTCCGGGTGGGCCTTGACCAGGTCGTTCCACTTGGTGAAGTTGGAGGTGGGCTCGGAGCCGGAGTCGAACGGGCCGAGGACCCGGAGACCCGGCCGCTTGGCCGTGATGACCGACTTCATGCCGTCCAGGCGCTGCTGGAGCAGGGTCAGGCCGGGGATCGCGTTGCCCAGCACCACCTCGCCGGTCGCGTTCTCCGGCACCTGCTTGACGAACTCCTCGCCCAGCGCCTTGCCGAGCTCGGTGTTGCTGTTGCCGATGTAGAGGTCGACCTTGGTGCCCGCGGGCGGCACGGTGTCCACCGCGACCACGGGCACGCCCAGGTCCGCCGCCTGGTTCAACGGCCGCACGAACAGGTCGGGCGTCAGGGTTTCCAGGGCGACGCCGTCCTTGGAGTTGCGGATCGCCGACTGGAACAACGACACCTCCTGCGGACCGTCCACTCCGGACGGCGCGCTCAACGCCAGGTCGACGTTGCCGGCGTCGGCCGCGGCGGCTTTCGCGCCGAACGCCATCTCCTGGAACGGGTTCTGCGTCGAGGTGGCGTACACGAACGCCATCTTCAGCGGCGCGTTGGGCGAGGACGCGGCGCCGCAACCGGCCAGCAGACCGACCGCGGTCAGCGCCGCGACGTACCGAGGGGCACGCATCTGGTAGACCTCATCTCCTCGTCGAGCCCTCATCAGAGCCCGAGCATTGATTCGCGTGCCCGCTGCCTGCGGCGCAACGCGCTGTCCACCCCGACCGCCAGCAGGACGACCAGTCCGGTGGCGAAGGAACTCCAGTTCGCGGGGATGCTGAAGTACACGAGCCCGCTGGACACCACGCCCAGCAGGACCGCGCCGAACACCGCACCCACCACCGTGGCCACCCCACCCCGCAAGGGGGTGCCGCCGATCACCGCCGCCGCGATCGCCTGCAGCTCGAACCCGACGCCGATGTTCGGGTCGCCGGAGGTGAAGAACGCCAGCCCCAGCACGCCCGCCAGCCCCGCGACCGCCCCGACCAGCACGAGCACGTACAGGCGGGTGCGGGGGATGGAGATGCCGGAGAACGCGGCGGCGTCCGGGTTCGACCCGATCGACCGCACCCGGTACCCGAACGGCGTCCACCGCAGCACCACCGTCAGCCCGGCCGTGACCACGACCAGGATCCACACGCTGACCGGCAGCCCGAGGAAGTCCCCGCCCAGCACCGAGAAGAACGAGTGCTCCAACGGCAACCCGGTCACCTGCTGCCCATCACCCAACGCCACCGCCAGGCCCCGGTACAGCTGCATGGTGGCCAGCGTGGCGACGAAGGCCGGGATCGCGATGTGCCGCACCACCAACGCGTTCGCCAGTCCCAGCAGCGCACCGAGCGCGATCCCGGCCAGGCACGACAGCCACGGGTCGAAGCCGTCACGCATGAGCAGCGCCGTGCTGATCAGCGACAACCCGAACATCGCGCCCACCGAGAGGTCGATCTCGCGCATGGCCAGCAGGAACGCCATCCCGGCGGCGAGCAGCGCCACGTACACCGAGCCGTTGAGCACGTCCTTGAGCTGCCCGAAGGTCAGGAACGCGGGCCGCAGCACGCCGATCAGCAGCACCAGCACGACGGTGGCCACCAGCACGCTGCTCGACTCCGCCCGCCACACCCTGGTGCGGGTCGGCACCACCCGTCGATCGACCTCGGTCATGCCCGCCTCCGTCCGCCCGATCACGGCCACCAGGGTGCTTTCCGGGCCGGGTGGACCGTTTGCCCGGAGGCGAACACCGGTTGACTGCCGGCGCACCGGCTGTGTCCGGGGCCACAGGCGGGCGGCGGGAGCCGCCTACCGTCTGCGGACATGGGCAACATCAAGGGCATGGTCGCGCTGGTGACCGGCGCGGGGTCGGGCATCGGCGAGGCGGTCGCACGCCGCCTGGACGCGGAGGGCGCACGGGTCGCGGTCCTGGACGTCGACTCGACCGGCGCGGAGATCACCGCCGGGCTGCTGACGCAGGGCATGGCGGTGGTCGCGAACGTCGCCGACTCCGACCAGGTGAACGAGGCCGTGCGCAGTGTCGTGGAGACGTACGGGCGGCTGGACATCCTGGTCAACAACGCGGGCATCAGGGGTGGGGAGGAGGCCGACGAGGCCTTCGCCCGGTTGACGTCACAGGTGGAGGAGGCTGCCGCCGGAGACGTCACCACCGTGCTCGACGCGACCGTGAACATCAGCGACGAGGCTTGGCACCGGATGCTCGGTGTGCACTTGGACGGGACTTTCTATTGCACGCGCGCCGCGCTGCGGTACATGCAGCGCGGCGCGTCGATCGTGAACATCTCTTCGGTGTGCGGGTTGGCTGGGTGTGCCCACCTGCCGCACTACTCGGCCGCGAAGGGCGGTATCGAGGGCTTGACCAAGGCCGTGGCCCGCGATGTCGCGCCGCTCGGCATCCGGGTCAACTGCGTGGCTCCGGGTTATGTCGAAACGCCTCTGGGGGACGTCATCGCTCCCGTGCTGCGCAGGGACCTCGAGCGGCAGATCGCGTTGGGACGCTTCGGGCTGCCCGCCGAGATCGCCTCGACGGTGGCCTTCCTGGTCGGGCCGGACGGGACGTACCTGACCGGCCAGACCCTCAGCCCCAACGGCGGTTCGCTGATCAGCTGACCTCCATCGCGAACACGTGGATGCCGGCCGTGGCCAGGGGACCGCCCACGTCGGGCAGGGTCACCGAGGCCACGGTCTTGGCCGGGTCGAGCGGTACGGATGTGAACCACAGGCGCACGTCCTGCTCATCGCGCCCAGTGGAAGCCAGGTTGTACGTAGTCGGTGGCTTGTTGTGGTAGGTCATGAACGCGGCCTGGGTGTTGCCCGCGATCGCCGTCGAAGCCCAGAAGTCGCCGAACGACAACGTGAACGCGGCGGTAGAACCGTCGGTGTAGGTGACCGTGCCCGTCCCCGTCTGCGTACCGAACGTCGATGCGCCCAGGAAGGCCAGCTTCGTCCCCGACCCCGACACGGCGATCCTCTGCCCGGCGGCCTTCACGTTGTCCGGGAAGCCGTAGTACCGCTGCGGCCAGTTGAAGGTCACGCCACCTACCACGGCACTCGGGTACTTGATGCCCGCCGCCTCCAAGGCCTGACCGGAGAAGCTGCGGCCGCTCTTCGAGATCCCACCGGCCTTCGGGTTCAGGTCGTTGCTGATGCCGACGTTGTTGAACGCCTCCCTCAGCGACCCGTACACCTTCGCGGCAACGCCCGAAGAGTTGTCCGCACCGATGTTCACCTTGCCATCCGCCCGCGGAACAGCCGCGCCGAAGTAGTCACGCGCACCCGCCTCCGCGACCACACTGCCGGCACCGAGGGCAGGGGACCCGGTGGTCAGCTTGTACCCGTCCACGCTGTTGAAGCCGGTCGCACTCCCGCCCGCGTAGTTCAACCTCGGGTCGGACGTGACGGCACCAGGGTCGCCGGAAGGCGCGGTGAACCCGCCCCAGTACAGGTTCGACTGGTACGAAACACCGGTCCCGACCGGCAACGACCCGTGCTGCGAGACGAAGATGTTGTTGGCGAACAACGTCGTTGCCACCGAGGCAGTGGGCACCTTGACGTCGAACGGCCGTGCCATGCAGTAGAAGGTGTTGTTGTAGTACACCGAAGCCGAATACTTGTCGCCATCGGCCGCGATCCGGCAATCGTCTTGCGACACGTTGTACCGGATGACCTGCTTGGCCTTGTAGTTCGGGTACTCCGTGCAGTGCTGGCACCCGAGGAAGAACCCGCCCGCGTTGTTGCTGGAGAAGTTGTACTGGTACGTGCACGTTCCGACGATGGCACCATCGCAGTCCCACGCCGTCGAGTCGTAGATCGACGGGTAGCTCCGGGTCACCTCGTTGAACTGGAACACCGGGTCCTTCGAGTTGATCGGCCACATCCCGGCGAAGTTCCCGCCCAGGAACGGGTACGCGCCACCGCCCAGGTTGTCGGCCCGGTTGTGCTCGATCAACGGCGAGTCCGAGCCGTGCACCACGATCCCGTCGCCGCCGACGCTGATGATCTGGTTGCGCGCGATGTAGACGTCGGTGTGGTACTGCGCCGGCTTGATGGTGATCTTGATACCGCCACCGCCGGTGTCGTGGACGTAGTTGTCGGTGATGTGCAGTCCGGCGATCGCGCCCGCGGTAGCGTCACTGAGCACCGAAATGCCCGCCGAACCCTTGAACCACGCCGCGTTCGTGCCGGTCTTGTTGCTCCACCCGGCCACGTTGTCGACCTCCAGGCCGGTCAGCGTGATCCCGGCCTTGGCCGCCGTGGTCGTGCTGCGCACCCGCACGCCCGCACGCTCACCAGTGGTACCGGGGTTGGTGACCCGGATGTCCTGGACCGTCCAGTGGCTGACGTCCTTGAGCAGCACGGTTTCCCCCACCGCACCCTGACCGTCCAACACCGGCCGCCCGCCGCTGCCGTACGCACCCAGAACCACCGGCGAGCCCGCCGCGCCCGAACCGGAGGCCACGAACTGCCCGTTGCACGTCGTCCCCCGCTTGAACAGCACCGAGTCGCCCGCACCGAACGTCCGCGCGTTCACCTGCGACAGCGCGTTGAACGGCGCGGTCTGCGTGCCCAAGGGCGTGCCGGTGGAAGAGCAGTCGACGTAGTAGGCGTTGGCGGCCGACGCGGCGGGGGCGACGGCGACCGCCGCTCCCGCCACGACTATCGAGGTCAGACCGGTTTGCAGGGCGCGGCGCAGACGAGAACTCACGTTGGTCTCCTGTCATGCCAAAGCGGTCACGCGGAACGGTCGAGCACCTCCGGGAGGACCCGGTGGGACAGGGGCAGGCCGCGGCCGAGCCGGTCGAGCTCGTCGAGGGCCTGGTGGGTCATCCGGCTCAGCTCGTTGCCCAGCGAGCCGGCGATGTGCGGGGTCAGCACCAGGTTCGGCGCGGTGAACAGGGGCGAGTCGGCGGGCAGCACGTCCGGGTCGGTCACGTCCAGCACGGCGTGCAGCCGTTCGGACACCAGCTCCCGCACCAGGGCGGCGGTGTCCACCAGGGATCCGCGCGAGGTGTTGATCAGGGTCGCGCCGGTCGGCATCAGGGCCAGCCGCCGGGCGTCCATCAGGTGCCGGGTCTCGGGCAGTTCGGGGGCGTGCAGGCTCACCACGTGCGAGGTGCGGACCAGGTCGTCCAGGCCGACCAGCGTCACTCCCAGGGACGCCGCCTCGGCCGCGGTCAGGTACGGGTCGGCCACCACCACGTCCAGGTCGAACGGCCGCAGCAGCTCCACCACCCGGCGACCGATCTTGGACGCGCCGACCAGCCCCACCCGACGCCGGTAGTTGCCCAGCCACGGGAACTGCGCCTGCCAGTCCTGCTGCTCGCGCGCCTCCCGGTAGCGGGTGGCGATCGCGGGCACCCGCTTGTTGCTCATCAGGATCGCGGCGAGGGTGTACTCGGCGACCGGCAGCGCGTTGGCCGCCGCCGCCGAGGACACCGCGATCCCGGCCCGCCAGCACGCGTCGGTGACGTGGTGCTTCACCGACCCGGCCGCGTGCACGACGGCCTTCAGGAAAGGCGCGTCGCGCAGCACCTGCTCGTCGACCGGCGGGCAGCCCCAGCCGGTGAACAGCACCTCGACCTCCGCCAGCGCCGCACGGGCCTCCAGAGTGGTGAAGTCCTCCACGACGAAGTCGGGATCGGTGTCGGCGACGGAGACCAGGCGCGCGCGGGCGTCCTCGTCCAGCAGCCACCGCGCCACGTGGCGGTGCATGGCCACCAGCGTCCGGGGACGAACGTGTGTCACGTGCTCTCCTACTTCACGGCGCCGGAGGTCATCCCGGCTTTCCAGTGGCGTTGCAGGGACAGGAAGGCGATCACGACCGGCACGACGGCCAGCAGCGCGCCGGTGATGGTCAGCGGGTAGTACTCCGGTTCGGCCGTCACGACGGTGTGCCACGAGTACAGGCCGAGGCTCAGCGGGTAGAGCTCGCGGTCGGACAGCATGACCAGGGGGAGGAAGAAGTTGTTCCAGATCCCGGTGAACTGGAACAGGAAGATCGTCACGAACCCGGGCATGAGCATCTTCAGCGAGATCGACCAGAACGTGGTCAGCTCGCCCGCGCCGTCCACCCGCGCGGCCTCGAGCACCTCGCCGGGCACGTAGCTCGCGCTGAAGATCCGCGCCAGGTACACACCGAACGGGTTCACCAGGACCGGCACGAACACCGCCCAGAACGTGTTCACCACGCCCAGCTCGGACGCCAGCAGGTACAGCGGCAGCGCCAGCGCGGTCGTCGGCACCAGAACACCCAGCAGCACCACGCCGAACAACTTCTCCTTGCCCTTGAAGGAGAACTTGTCGAACGCGTACCCGCACGCCACCGAGCAGA
This sequence comes from Saccharothrix variisporea, assembly GCF_003634995.1. Taxonomy (GTDB): domain Bacteria; phylum Actinomycetota; class Actinomycetes; order Mycobacteriales; family Pseudonocardiaceae; genus Actinosynnema; species Actinosynnema variisporeum. The sequence goes on from NZ_RBXR01000001.1 coordinate 8,182,729, forward strand.
ACGCGCCCAACCCGGCGCCGCCCACGGCGTAGAGCAGGCTGTTGAGGTACCAGCGCAGGTACACGCCGCCGTCCGCCGACGCCAGGTCGCCCAGGTTCTCGAAGAAGTGGAACTCGGTGAGCGTGAACGCGTTGCCGGACAGGTCGCCCAGGCTCTTGGTCGAGGCCACCAGCAGCCACGTCAGCGGCAGCACGGTGTAGGCGGTGGCCAGCACCAACGCGGTGTTGACGGCGATCTTGGACGCCCACATGGGCTTGCGGCGCGGCGCACGGGAAGCGGCCGGGGCCGGTCGGGTCACGGGAGGCTTGGTCATGGTCGCGGTCACGCCGCCCCCTTGCGGTTGCCGATGCGTGTCACGACGAACGACAGCAGCGCCGCCACCAGGGCCAGCAGGATCGAGGAGGCGGCGGCCACCCCGTAGTCACCGCGCCGGAAAGCGGCGTCGTAGGCGTACATGTTGGGAGTCCAAGTCGTGTTGACCGCGGGGTTGGCGCCGTTGAGGATCATCGGCTCGGTGAACAGCTGGAGCGCCCCGATGACGGTGAACAGCACGGTCATCACGACCGCGGCCCGGATCATCGGCAGCTTGATGCTCAACGCCGTGCGCAACTCGCCGGCCCCGTCGACCGAAGCGGCCTCGACGACCTCGCGCGGGATGGCTTGCAGGGCCGCGTAGAAGATGACCACGTTGTAGCCGACCCACTCCCACAGCGAGATGTTGATGACCGAGCTCAGGGCGTGGTCGCTGGACAGGAAGTTCCAGGTCAGCCCGCCTTCGCGCAGCGCGGCGACGACGGGGGACAGGCCCGGGGTGTAGAGGTAGAGCCAGATGATCGCGGCGATGATGCCGGGCACCGCGTGCGGCAGGTACAGCGTGAGCTGGAAGAACCGCTTGGCACGGGCCAGGGTCGAGTCCAGCAGCAGCGCCAGCACCAGCGCGCCGCCGACCATCACCGGGATGTAGCCCAGTACGTACCCGGCGATGACGCCGAAGCCGGCGCGGAAGGCCGGGTCGCCCAGCGCGTGCAGGTAGTTGCCCAGCCCGGTGAACAGCGTCTCGGTGCCGCCGAAGCCGAGCCCGGAGGACCGCTCGGTGAACAGGCTGAGGTAGGCCGCGTACCCGATCGGCACCACCAGGGTGCCCAGGAACAGGGCGAAGAACGGGGCCATCAGCAGCGTCGCGGCGCCGCGGTGGGACTTCTGGACGGACATCGCCTACTCGCTCGGGGAGGGGTGCGCCCCGGCCTGCGCGAGGCCGGGGCGCACGGCGGTGGTCAGGAGACGTTCAGGCCGCGCTTCTTCAACTCGTCCACAGTGGACTGCTGCGCCTTGCCCAGGGCGTCGGTCAGCGTGCCGCCGCTGGTGACGGTGCCGAAGTTGTCCTTGAGCGTCCCGTTCGTGGCGAACATGCTCGGACCCCACGTCCAGCCGCTCTTGATCGTGCCGGCCGCGTCCTTGTAGACGCTGTAGGCGTCCTGGCCGCCGAAGAAGCTGTTGTCGAAGCTCTTCGCCGCCACCGGCACCATGTCCGCCGCCGCCGGGTACATGGTCGACTTGGCGATGCCGATGCGGGTGGTGATCGCCTGCTCGTTGGTGGTCATCCAGCTGATGAACTTCACCGCGGCCTCGACCTTCTTGCTGTCCTTGGTCACCGCGAACGTGCTGCCGCCGTACATGCCGCTGGCCGGCGTCCCCCAGTTCGGGATCGGGGCCACGGCCCACTTCCCGGCCTGGTCGGGCTGGTTGGCCCGCAGCGCGCTGCCCGCGCCCCACGACGCGCCGACGTAGGCGACCGTCTCACCGGCCTTGACGCTGGCGTTCCACTCCTGCGAGAACGCGGACTGCACGCGCACCAGGTCGTCGGAGACCAGGCCCTGCCAGTACTCGGCGACCTGCTTGGACTTCGGGTCGTCGATGGAGACGTTCCACGAGTCGCCGGTGGTGCCGAACCACTTGCCGCCCGCCTGCCAGGCCAGCGACGCGAAGTGGCCGGGGTCGTCGGGGAAGAACGTGCCGATGCGCGCCTTCGGGTCGGCCTGCTTGACCTTCGCCGCCGCGGCCTTGTAGTCGTCCCAGGTCTTCGGCGGGGTGATGCCGTTGGCGTCGAAGAAGTCGTTGCGGTAGTACAGGACCATCGGGGAGGCGTCCAGCGGCACCGCCCACGTCTTGCCGCCCAGCTCGGTCAGGGCGCGGATCTGGTCGGGGAACTTGGACTTCAGCTCGCCCACGTGCGGCGTGAGGTCGGCCAGGCTGCCCTGGCTGACGTAGTCCGGCAGCACCGGGTACTCGACGTTGACCACGTCCGGCGCGTTGCCCGCCTTGATGGCGTTGGTGATCTTGGTGTAGCCGCCCGCCGCGCCCGACGGGATCTGCTCGAACTTGACGGTCACGTCGGTGTGCAGCGCGTTGAACGCGTCGACCACCTCGGCGGAACCCTTGGTCCACGTCCAGAAGGTGATCTCGGTCGGACCGCTGCTCTGGGTGGCGCCCCCCGACGCGCCACCGCCTCCGCAGGCCGCCACCAGACCCAGGGCGGCCAGTGCCCCGATCGCGCCCAGTCTGGTTCGAATCTTGTGCCGCATCTCACGCTCCAGGGGGTTCGTCTCGCAGTGGCGGCAAGTTTTCGTGCCGTTCACAGAGCAAGTCAAGGTGAGACCGATCAAGCGAACACAAGCGATCGTCACGCAGCGTTTCAGCAGTTCACGCTGTTGTGAGTGATCACCACCCGGTGGTGGGGGCTGATCGGTGTTCGGATGTGACCGAATTGGCCGATCGGACTTGTCGGCCGGTGTGACGCCGCCTACGTTCCCGCGAATGCACCCAGCACTGACGCTGCCGGAGCCGGAACGCCCGCTCAACCCGTACACCGGGTGGGGTCGGGCGCACTGGGAAGCGGTCGCCGACCACCTCGTGGACGGCGTCCTGCGGTTCCGGTCGCCCGGCGGCGCGTTCCTGCGACCTCCGGGGCGGACGAGCTGGTCAGGCCCGGCGAGCGACGGGCTGGAGGGGTTCGCGCGCAGCTTCCTGCTGGCGGCGTTCCGGCTGGCCGGTGCTCGTGGCGAGGACCCGCGCGGGTGGTTGACCTCCTATGCGGAGGGTTTCGACGCGGGCACGTCCCGTGAGCCGTGGCCGCTCATCGTGGACCGGGGACAGCCGCTGGTGGAGGCCGCGTCGCTGGTCATCGGGCTGCGGCTGACCCGGCCGTGGCTGTGGGACCGGCTCGACGAGTCGGTGCGGCAGCGGGTGGTGGAGTGGCTGTCGGCTGGGGTGCGGGTCGAGCCGGTGGACAACAACTGGTGGCTGTTCTCCGTGCTGGTGGCGGACTTCCTCGAGTCCGTGGGGGTGGACGACGGTGGTCCGGTGCGGGAGCGCGGGCTGGCGCGGGTGGAGTCGTTCTACGTGGGGCGCGGCTGGTACTCGGACGGCCCGAACCGGTCGTTCGACTACTACAACGGCTGGGCCATGCACTTCTACCTGGGCCTGCGGTCCTACCTGTTCGGGCACGCGTTCGACGCCTCCCGGCTGGTGTCGTTCCTGGGCGACCACGTGCACTTCTTCGACCACACCGGCGGGATGATCCACTTCGGACGGTCGCTGACCTACCGGGTGGCGTCGGTGGCACCGCTGTGGCTGGGGACGCTGCTGGGGGTTTCGCCCGTTTCTCCGGGGGAGACGCGGCGGATCGCGTCGGCCACGCTGGAGCACTTCGTGACGCGGGGCGCGATCCGGGACGGGGTGTGGACGGCCGGCTGGTACGGGCCGCACGAGCCCACCTTGCAGGCGTACTCGGGGTCGGCGTCGCCGTACTGGGCGGCCAAGGGGTTCCTCGGGCTGGTGCTGCCCCCTGATCACCCGGCGTGGACGTCTCCCGAGGTGCTGACCGATGACGTCGAGGTGGTGGCCCTGCCCGAGCCCGGGTTCCTGCTGCACCGGGCTCCCGGGGACGGCACCGCGCGGCTGGTCAACCACGGCAGCACCGACCACCCCGGCGACCCGCTGTACGACCGGATCGCCTACTCGTCGCGGACCGGGCCGACCGTGGCGCCGGCCGACAACACCTTCGCCGTGCTGGTGGACGGGGAGTGGTGCGGGCGGCCGGCGCTGGAGCCGACCGGCATCGGGCCGGACTGGGCGGCGTCCCGGCACGTCGCCGCCGGGGTGGTGGTCGACGCGGTGAGTGTGGTGCGCGGGTCGAGCGAGGTCCGCATCCACCGCACCCCGCCGGGATCAACGGTCCGCGCCACCGGCTGGGCACTCACCTCCACCTCTACCGCGATCGTCAGCGGGCTGGATGTGCGGGTGACGGCGGGCGGGATGGTGGCGGAGTTGTCCGGGTTGCTCGGCTATGACTCCGCTGAAGCTCTCGACGCACCCGAGGGCACCGCGTTCGGCAAACCCGCCATCGTGCCCGCCCTGCACGGCACCGGTGACCTGTTCGTCTGCCGGGTCGCCCTCGGCGAGACCGCCCCGCCTACCGCCACCGCCGAGCGCACCGACAGGGGCGTGCGGATCACGTGGCAGGACGGCACCACCCACACCGTCGACCTCGACGACCTCTCCGTGGTGAGGAGTGACGCATGACCCTGTCCCGCAGGCACTTCCTGTACGCGACCACCGCCGTCACGGCCATGACCCTGTCCGGCATCCCGGCCTTCGCCGAAGACGCCTACACGACCCTGCGCGCCCGCTGGCGCGACCTGCTGACCGGCGTCGGCTACGACCCGGCCGCCGAACCCTTCGCCTCCGCCCTGCAACGGACCGGGCAGCAGGCGGGGGAGTACCTCGCGGCCCAGAACCCCACCACCTCGTCGCTCTGGCCGGACCTGCCGATCGGCTCGGTCTCGGCCAACGTCACCACCTCGCACGCCCGCCTGCGCACGATGGCCCTGGCGTACGTCCAGCCCGGCACCGGCCACACCGGCTCGTCCACCATGCTCTCCGGCATCACCACCGGCCTGAAGTGGCTGCTGGACAACGCCTACACCGCCGGTCGCGCCACCTACGGCAACTGGTGGGACTGGCAGATCGGCACCCCGCAGCGCCTGCTGGACATCTGCGTGCTGGTCGACGCACCCCTGCTCGCCGACCACCTCGCCGCCGTGGACCACTACGTACCCAGCTCGTTGGTCGCCAAGTACAGCGGCACCAGCACCGGGGCGAACCGGGTGGACCTGTGCCACGTCCTGGCGCTGCGCGGTGTCCTCGGTGCGTCCAGCGCGAAGCTGACCACCGCGCGCGACGCCCTGTCCCCGGTGTTCCCGCACGTCCTGACCGGCGACGGCATGTACGCGGACGGGTCGTTCATCCAGCACACCTACGTCCCGTACGCGGGCAGTTACGGCGCGGTGCTGCTCGGCGGGCTCGGGCGGGTGCTGACGCTGCTGGCCGGCTCGACGTGGGAGGTCGTGGACCCGAACCGGCAGCTCGTGCTGGACGCCGTGACCACCACCTTCACACCGTGGATCATGAACGGCCTGGTCATGGACGGCGTGTCCGGGCGCGCGATCAGCCGGGGCGACCAGACCGACCACACGCGCGGGCACGCGATCATGGGCAGCATCCTGGTCATGGCGTCCTCCGGTCTCGGCACGGCGGCCGAGGTGGCGCAGTGGCGGGGCATGGTCAAGGGGTGGATCGAGCGCGGCAAGTACAGCCCGTACTTCGCCGACACCACGGTCGGCGTGCCGGAACTCGCGCGGGCCAAGGCGGTCGTGGACTCGTCCGTGGCGGCCTTGGCGCACCCGGTCGGCCACCAGCTGTTCGCGGCGATGGACCGGGCCGTGCACCGGCGTCCGCAGTGGACGTTCTCCGTGAGCATGTCGTCCGCGCGCACCACGTTCTATGAGGTCGGCAACGGCGAGAACCTGCGCGGCTGGCACACCGGCAGCGGTATGACCTACTGGTGGGGCGAGACCTACGGCAACGGCCAGTACTCCGACGCGTTCTGGCCGACCGTGGACCCGTACCGGCTGCCCGGCACGACGGTGTCGCGCAAGGCCCTCGCCGATGGCGCCGGCGGTGACTGGAACGCCACCCGGCCGACCAACACGTGGGCCGGCGGCGCGAGCGACGGGACGTACGCGGCACTGGGCCAGGACGTGCGGGGCCTGCAGAGCACGCTGACCGGCCGCAAGTCGTGGTTCTGCCTGGACGACCAGGTGGTGTGCCTGGGCGCGGGCATCACCGCGACCGACGGCACGGCCGTGGACTCCGTGATCGACAACCGGAACCTGGGCGCGTCCGGCACCCACCCGCTGGTGGTGGACGGCACCGCGCAGTCCACAGCGCTGGGCTGGTCGCAGCGGTTCACCGGGGCGAAGTGGATGGCGATCGGCGGCTTCGGCGGGTACGTGTTCCCCGGCGGCGCGACCGTCGACGCGGCGCGGTCCGAGCGGACCGGTGCCTGGCGGGACGTCAACCGGGGCGGCACCGCGGACGCCATCACCCGCCGATACCTGACCCTGTGGTTCGACCACGGCACCGACCCGACCGGCGCGACCTACAGCTACATCCTGCTCCCGGGCGCGACCGCCACCACCACAGCAGCCCGTGCGACCAACCCGACCGCCGTGGTCCTGAAGAACACCGCCGATGTGCAAGGGATCTCCGCACCGAACACGCACGCGGCCAACTTCTTCGCCGCCGGCACGTGCGGCCCGATCACGGTCGACGCCCCCTGCTCGGTCCTGGTGCGTCGCAACGCGGGCCAGGTCACGGTGACCGTCGCCGACCCGACCCGCAAGGCCACCACGGTGCTGGTGACCTTGACCGACAACGGCTTCACCACCGCCCAGGGCGACCCGACCGTGACCGTGCTGGGCACGTCCGGCACCACCCGCCTGTTGGTCGAGGTCGGCGGCTCACTGGGCCGCAGCCACACCGTCACCCTCGGCACCGGCGCGACCCTGTCCCCCCGCACCGCACGCACGGTGTCCCCGGCCGCCGACGCCTACGTCCGGGACGGCTCCTACTCGGGCACCAGCTACGGCACGGACCCGACCCTGGTGGTCAAGTCGGCCGCCGCCGGGTACGCGCGCGAGTCGTTCCTGAAGTTCGACCTGTCTACGTTGCCGTCCGCGCCGACGCGTGCGGTGTTGTGGGTGTACGGCAAGGTCTCGGACGCCGATGGCACCCACACGGCCCTGTCCGCCAGCGGGGTCACGGCCGCGTGGTCGGAGTCGGTCACCTGGGACACGCGGCCCGCCCTCGGCTCCACAGTCGCGACCGGTCGGGTGAGCACGGCCGCCGACTGGGTGCCGTTGGACGTCACGGCGTTCGTGCGGTCCCGGTTCTCCGTCGACCGCACGGTGTCGTTGGGGTTGAGCGGTTCCACGCTGGCGGTGGTGCTCAACAGCCGGGAGAACTCGACGAACCGCCCGTTCCTGGAAGTACTCACCACCTGAACGCTTTTGCGGATATGATCCCAAAACGATCGTTTGGTCGTTCGATCAGTGAGTCGGTCAGTCGGAGGCGCACATGGACGCGAGCCGCAGGCACCACGCGATCCTCATGGCCGTGCGCCGGGACGGGAGCGTCCGCGCCGCCGACCTGGCCGCCCAGCTCGGCGTCTCCGCCATCACCGTCCGCCGCGACCTGGCGGAACTGGAGGCGCGCGGGGACGTCAGCCGGGTGCACGGCGGCGCGGTGCTGCCCAGCGCCATCCGCGACACCCTCGTCACGCCGTCCGTGCCGAGGGTCGCGGGCCGCCGGCCGACGATCGGCATGGTGATCCCCGCCGCGAGCCAGTACTTCCGCGAGATCGTGGAGGGCGCGCGGCGGGCGGCCCAGGCCCGGGACATCAAGCTGGTGCTCGCGGTGTCGGACTACAACCTGGACGACGACCGGTCGCACGTGCAGCGGTTGCTGGAAGCGAAGGTGGACGGCCTGTTGCTCACGCCGAGCGAACCGTTCTCCCGCCTGGCCCCGGCCCTGGACTGGATCGCCGAGCTGCCCATCCCGGTGCTGTTCGTCGAGCGCTCGCACGAGCCCACCGCCCACCTGCACCCGGTGGAGTACGTGTCCAGCGACCACCAGCACGGGGCCATCCAGGCGGTGCGGCACCTGGTGGAGCTGGGGCACCGCAACATCGCGCTGGTGACGTGCCAGTCGCCCACCAGCGGCTGGATCAGCCGGGGCTACGACGCGGCGGCGGAAGCGATGGGCCTGCCCACCGACATGCCGCGCCACGAGCACCGGACCCACGAGGAGATCGCGCAGCACCTGGACGAGATCCTGGACGGGTTCGAGCGCTCGGGCGTCACGGCGGTGCTGGCCCACCCGGACAACATCGCCATCCAGGTGCTGCAACGGGCGCGGCAGCGAGGCCTGGTCGTGCCGGACGACCTGTCCGTCATCGCCTACGACGACGAGTTCGCGGGCCTGGCCGACATCCCGCTGACCGCCGTCGCCCCACCCCGCGAGAACGTGGGCCGGCTGGCGGTGGAGTTCCTGCTGCGCAAGCTGCACAGCGGCCGCTCGGACCGGGCGGAACTGCACATCCACCTGCTCCCGCACGTGGTCGTCCGCGCCTCGACCGCAGCCCCCCGACCAACCCCAGTCGACGCCACCTGACCACCCCGCCACACGCGCGCTGCTTTTCATGTTGGCTACCAGCCACAGGAAGGGCCTCGGTTTCTTCCCCCCGTACGGCCTGGGCGAAGCCCAACCGCGCTTGGCCCGTTTCCGCAACCAGCTTTTCCGGTTGCGGAAACGGGCCAAGGGTGGTTGCCTCCGGCAGGCCGTACGGGGGGAAGAAACCGACGCCCTTCCACCCCCGGGGGCCTGCCCAGCGGCGAGCGTCCGCTTTTCGCTTTTGATCTTGAGAGCACGAACGAAGCTCAGTCGGCCGCCAGGACGGCGGCGACCAACCCGGGGAAGCGGGCGTCCAGCTCGTCCAACCGGAGGGTGTTCATCCGCTTGCGCCCCTCGTCCCACTGGCGGATCAGCCCGGCCTCCCGCAACGCGCGGAAGTGGTGGCTCAGGGTCGAGGGTGCGACGGACAGGCCGAACGTGCCGCACGGCCGGTCGCCCTCGGTGACCAGCAGCCGGAGGATGTGGCGGCGGGTCGGGTCGGCCAGGGCGCGCAGGACGTCGTCCACCGTGACATCGGCGATGTCGGGGTGGGACAGGGGTGTCCAGCGGCCCAGCACGTCCGGAAGCCTCTCTTCGACGCTCGCCGAAAACAGTACTCCGGCTACCCCGACCACCGCGACGCGAACCGGGTGGCCCGCCACGCGGCGATCCCCACCACGATGCTCAGCACGACCACCACGACCGGCGGGAAGAACTCCAGCAGCGGCGGGAACACCGCGTAGTGGGTCAGGTAGGTGTACAGCGACGCACTCGCGACCAGGCTCACCACCCCGACCACCGGCCTGGGCAGCGGCACCCCGGGCAGGGCCAGCAGCAGCGCCACCCCGGCCAGCACCACACCCTCCCGAGCCGGGTCGTCGAACGAGCCCGGCACCAGGGCCATCGCCACCACCAGCACCGCACACCGGCGAACGACACTGTCGGCAACGACCCCGCCGGCAACGACCCCGCCGGCAACGACCCCGCCGGCAACGACCCCGCCGGCAACGACCCCGCGGGCAACGACCCCGCCGGCGCGGAACGCCAGCCAACCCAGCGCGAAGAACCACACCGCGCCCAGGGTCGTCATGTTCCGCTCCACGAACGAAGCGTCCACACCGAAAACCAACCGCGGCAGGGACAACATGCCCAAGGCGACAAGAGCGAACGCGAAACCGTGCGCCCGCTCCCACGCCCGCACCCGAGGCACCGCGAACACCACCGCCAGCACCACCAGCACGTGCACCAACACCTCGACGAACCAGTACCCGACGGCCCCGGTCCGCACGAAGTTGTTGATCAGCACCACGTTCACCCAGGTCACGTCGTCAGTGGTGAACACCCGGTACACCAGCCACAACGACGTCGGCACGGCGACCAGCGCCGCACTGCGCAGGATCCGCCGCGGCGAACCCGGCAGCAGGAACCGGGCGAAGTTCCACCCGGCGATCACCAGCAGCAGGTGCGCGCCGCCGGTCACGTCGAACGCTTTGACGTGCGACCCGACCACCAGCACGATCGCCAACGCCCGCAACACGATGTCGGTCTCGACCACCGCCACCCGGCGCGGCGCCACCCGGCCCCGCTCCAGCACGGCCACCGGCAGCTCGGGCCAGTTCGCGGGCAACCGGCCCAGCAACCGCTCCAGCTCCACCGACACCCGCACGTAGGTCAGCGAGTCACCGCCCAGCGACACGAACGTCGAGTCGTCCCGGACGTCCTCGCCCAGCGCCGACGCGAACAACTCCCGCACCGACCCGACGACCGCGCGCGACTCCACCCCCGCCGGAGCGCCCAGCCGCCCGACCGCCCGGTAGTCGACCTTCCCGTTGTCCAGCAGGGGGAACTCGTCCACCCGGACCACCCGGACGCTCGGCAGCCCGAACCGCTCCCGCACCAACGCCCCGGCCCGCCGCACGCCCCGCCGCACGGCGACCACCAGCACGTCGTCGTCGCCCGCGCACACCGCCGGCAGGCCCGCGTCCGCGAGCACGCGTTCGACCTGGTCGAGGTCCACCCGCAGCCCGTACGGCTTGACGAACCTGCTGCGCCGCCCGACCACCTCGTACAGGCCGTCCTCGGTCAACCGCCCCAGGTCGCCCGTGCGCAGCTCCCACGTCGTGCGCCCCAGCGCCAGGTCCGCCGGGCCGGACGCGTACCCGAGCATCACGTTCGGCCCCCGGTACACCAGCTCGTCGTCCACGACCTCGAACGACCCGCCGGGCACCGGCACGCCGATCGCCGACGGGTGCGTGCGCGCCAGTTCCGGTGGCAGGTAGGCCATCCGCGCGGTCGCCTCGGTCTGCCCGTACATCACGAAGAACCGCCAGCCGCGCTGGTCGCCCAGCTCCGCGTACGCCGCCACCCGCTCGGGCGCGAGCCGGCCGCCGGCCTGGGTGACGTACCGCAGCGACGGCAGGTCGCGATCGGCGAACCCGGTGCTGTCCAACAGGTCGAACGTGTGCGGCACGCCGTGCAGGCTGGTCACCTCGTGCTCCCGCACCAGGTCCCAGAACTCCGCGTCGACCACGGACCGGTCGGTGAGCACGAGTCCCGCGCCGCGCAGGAGGTTGCTGTTGACCACCGACAGCCCGTAGCAGTAGTGCACCGGCAACGACGTGATCGCGCGGTCGGTGGGCCGGATGTCCAGGTACTCGGCGATCGCCTCGGCGTTGGCGCGCAGGTTGTCGGCCGACAGCCGCACCAGTTTCGGGGAGCCCGTCGTGCCGGACGTCGAGAGCAGCAGCGCCAGGTCCGGGTGCAGGTCGTGCGCGGTGCCGGGCCGGCGTTCGACGACGTCCTCGGCGACCACGACGTCCGGGTCGTAGGCGGCGGTCAAAGCCTCGGCCTGGGCGGGCGCGCACAGCAACACGGGGTGGCCGCCGCGCAACGCGGCCAGGTACGCCACCAGGGAGTCCAGGTCGTTGCGGGTGGCCAGCAGCACCAGCCGGCGCGTGGCACCGAGCCGGTCCGCCATCGCGGCGACCCGCCGGTCCAGCTCCTCGTACGTGGTGCCGGTGCTCGCCTCGGCGATCCGCGAGCCGTGTGCGGCCAGGCCCGCGGCGAAACCGAGGTCGGCGGTGGCGGTCACGCGGGGCCGCCCGCGAAGAACAGCGCCGGACCGGCCACGGCCACGGACGTGCCGTCGCCCGGCCGCACCGGCAGCGGACCCTGCACGCGGGACCGCACGACCGTGCCGTCCGCCAGGCGCAGCAGCACGGTGGCGTCGTGGCCGTGGAACAGCACGTCCGCCACGGTCGCGGGCACGCCCTCGCCGCCCAGGTGCAGCTGCTCGGGGCGCACCAGCACGGTCCCCGGCCCGTCGCCCTCCACCGCGAGCCGGCCCAGGGGCGTCTCGGCCACGCCGTCGCGCGCCTCGCCCGCGAACGTCACCGCCTCGCCGACGAACAACGCCACCCCCAGGTCGGCCGGCGACGTGTAGACCTGGTGCGGGGCACCGAGTTGCGCCACCACACCGCCGCGCAGCACCGCCACCCGGTCGGCCACGCCCAGCGCCTCCTCCTGGTCGTGCGTCACCAGCAGTGCCGTCGCCCCGAACGCCCGCAGCGCGGCCCGCACGTCGGCCCGCAGTTCGTCGCGCAGCGCCGCGTCCAGCGAGGAGAACGGCTCGTCCATCAGCACCACACCGGGCCGGGGCGCCAGCGCACGCGCCAGCGCGACCCGCTGCCGCTGACCGCCGGACAGCTGCGCCGGCATCCGGTCTTCGAACCCGGAAAGCCCCACCAGCTCGAGGAGTTCGGCCACCCGGTCGTGGCGCCGCCCGCGCGGCAACCCGAAGCCGACGTTGCCGGCGACGGTCAGGTGCGGGAACAACGCGCCTTCCTGCGGCACGATCCCGATGCCACGGCGTTCCGGCGGCACGTCCACCGAGCCGTCCGCGAGCACCTTGTCGCCCAACGCGATCCGGCCCGAGCGGACCGGGTGGAACCCGGCCAGCACCCGCAGCAGCGTGGTCTTGCCGCAGCCCGAAGGCCCGAGCACGGCCAGCAGGCCGCCGTCCGGCACGTCCAGGTCCACCCCGCGCAGCACCGGTTCCGGGCCGTACCCGGCGACCAGCCCGTCGATCCGCAACCCGCTCATCGGTGACCTCCACGCAGGAACCGGTCCAGCACCACCGCCGGGATCGCCGCGACGACGAGGAGGACGGCCGCGTAGGGCGCGGCGGCGGCGTACGCGGCGACCTCGGTCTTGGTCCACAGCTCGGTGGCCAGGGTGTCCACGCCGGTCGGCCGCAGCAGCAGCGTGGCGGGCAACTCCTTGGCACAGGTCAGGAACACCAGTGCGGCACCGGCGAGGATGCCCGGCGCGGCCAGCGGCACGGTCACCCGCAACCGGGTCTCCGCACGCCCCTTGCCCAGCGACCGCGCCACGTCCTCCAGCACCGGCGGCGCGTGCGCGACGGCCGTGCGCACGGCGCCCACCGCGAGCGGCAGGAACAGCACGGCGTAGGCGAACGCGAGCATCGGCGTGGTCTGGTAGAGGCCGGGAGCGAACCGGATGCCGAAGAACACCAGCGCCAACCCGACCGTGATGCCGGGCAGCGCGTGCCCGGCGAAGCTCGCCAACTCCACCCCGCGCACCAGCGGACCCCGGTGCCGCGCGGTGAGGATCCCCACCGGCAGGGCCAGCACGATCGTCACGGCGGCACCCAGCGCGGACACGGAGATCGTGTTCAGGGTCGTGGCCGCCAGGTCGCCGCTGAACGTCGACCGACCGGCCGCGAGCCACCACCCGAGGCTGAACACCGGCGTCCCCAACGACACCGCGACCAACCCGAGCGTGCCCAGCAGAGCCGGAACCTTCATGCGCCCCAACGGAACCGTGATCGCTTGCCGGTGCTCGCGAGTCGACACCGCGCCCCGCGCCCGGCGCTCGCCGACGGTCAGCGCGATCGCCAGCACCACCAGCACGCAGCCCAGGACGGCGGCCGGTGTGCGGTCGAACGTGGCGCGGTAGCTGGTGTAGATGCCGAGCGTGAAGGCCTCGTACCGCATCAGGGACACCGCCCCGAAGTCGCTGAGCACGTACAACGCCACCAGCAGCCCACCGGCCGTCGCGGCGGGCCGGACCTGGCGCAGCGTGACCGACAGGAACGTCCGCAACCGCCCGCGTCCCAACGACCGCGCGACCTCCTCCACCCCCGGGTCGGCCGTGCGCAACGCCGCCGCCACCGGCAGGAACACGTACGGGTAGGACACCAGCGTCAACACCAGGAACGCCCCCGCGAACCCGGTCAGGCCGGGCAGGAAGGCGATCCAGGTGAACCCGGCGACGTAGGACGGCACGGCCAGCGGCAGCACCAGCAGCACGCCGAACACCCGGCGCCCCGGCAGGTCGCTGCGCACCACCAGCCACGCGCCGAGCACCCCGAGGACCAGGCACGCCGCCGTCACCGCGCCCGCGAGGGCGAGGCTGCGCACCGCGAGGTCCAGCGTGCGGGTCCGCCACAGCACCCGCCAGACCACCCCCGCGCCGTGGTCGAACGAGCGGACGGCGAGGTAGCCGAGGGGGGTCAGGGCGGCCCCGGCGACGACCAGGGCGAGCGCGGTGTTCGTCGGTGCGGCCCGCAGGGGGCCGTTCAGGACAGCCCCGCTTCCTGGAGCAGGGCCAGGGTCTGCTGGAGGGAGGACAGCTTGGACAGGTCGATGTCCGGGCCGTGCAGTTCCGACAGCGGCGGCAGCTGGTGCTTGCTCGACTTCACCGTGGGCACGGCCGGGTACTCGGCGGTCTCGTCGGCGAAGTAGCGCTGGGCCTGCTCGGACAGCAGGAACCGCACGGCCTTCTGCGCCGCCTCGGCCTTGTCCGAGCCCGCGATCACCCCGACGCCGGCCACGTTGACCAGGCCCAACGGGTCACCGCCGGAGACGTGGTGCAGCTTGACCTTCACCGCGTCCGCGCCGTGCTCGGCGACCTTGGCGTACCAGTAGTAGTGGTTGATCAGGCCGAGGGGGAGTTGGCCGTCGTTGATCGCGTTGAGGATGGCGATGTTGTTGTCGTAGCGCTTGGGCTCGTTGGCGGCGAACTTCTTCAGCCAGTCCTTGGCGTAGTCCTCGCCCTTGAGCACCCGGACGGAGGTGACGAACGCCTGCCAGGACGCGTTGGTCGGGGCGTACCCGACCTTGCCCTTGAACTTCGGGTCCACGACCTGTTCGAGGCTGTTCGGCACCTCGGTGACCACGCGCGGGTCGTAGGCCACGACGCGGGCGCGGGCGGACGTGCCGACCCACTTCTTGTCGTCGGCCCGGTACCCGGCGGGCACCAGGTCGAGCACGTCGGCGGGCAGCTCGGCCAACCTCCCGCTGACCGCGCCCAACGCACCGGCGTCCTGGGAGAAGAACAGGTCGGCCTGCGTGCGCTCGCCCTCTTCCAACAACTGGGCGGCCATCTCGCCACTGCTGCCGTACCGGACCTCGACCTTGATCCCGGTCGCCTGCTGGAGCTGGTCGAGCACGCCCCCGACCAGCTCCTTGTTCCGCCCGGAGTAGATGACGAGGGCGTCCTCGCCCGCGCTCTCCGAACCACAACCGGCAAGGGGTGCGAGCAGCAGAGCCACCACCAGGGCGGCGTTGCGTGCGCGACGGATCACTGCGCGTCCTCCTCGGACTCACCCCCAGGTGGCCAGAGCGCAGCAAAGGTAAAGCTAGCCTAAGGCGGAGGCAAGGCGCCGTGGCCGTTACGTGATGAGCCATCCGCCACATCACCCGTTCGTCAAGATCGCCGCAGTGGCTCACCCGGACGGCGGTCACCCACTCGGCGTCACGTGCCGATCACCCGCGTCGGCCGCGGGCCTTGGCCCGGTCGTGGCTCCACCACGCGAGCGCCGCGCCGGCGACGACGGCCACCAGGTAGACCGCCAGCACCGCCGGGAAGCCGCCGGGCAGCCAGGAGAGCAGGCCGGTGTTCGAGTGGTCGACCAGCAGTCGGATCGCGCCTTGGGCGCTGACGACCAGCACGACCATGCCGAGGACCTGTAGGACGTCGAACTTCATGCGTGTTTCCCCCTCCGTTTGGCAATGCAAGTGCATGGTAAAACGGATCGCGCCGGGATGCAATGCAGGTGCATTGCCATAGGGTGTGGGGGTGCCCAAGGTCGTTGATCACGAGGAGCGGCGGACGCGGCTGACGTCGGCCGTGTGGTCGCTGGCCGTCCGCGACGGGCTGGACGGCGTGACGCTGCGGAAGGTCGCGGCCGAGGCGGGCGTGTCCATGGGGCAGGTGCAGCACTACTACCCGTCGATGGACGTCCTGGTACGCGACGCCCTGGACCGCAGCCTCCTGGCCCTGAACGCCCGCATCGAACGTTCCCTGACCCCCGACGCCACGCCCGAGGAAGTGCTGCGGCGGTGCCTGGGCGCGCTGGTGGCGGAGGACGAGGAAACCACCCGCCTGCTCCGCTTCGGCGCGGCGGTGCTGGGGCGGGCCATCGCCGACCCGACGATGGCCCGCGTCCTGACCCCCGGCGACGACGCCCTGCTCGCCTTCACCGCCGACCTGATCGCCGCCGCGCGGGGCAGTGCCCGCGACACCGACCGCGTGGACGCCGACATCTGCTGGTCCCTGGCGACCAGCCTCGGCGTGGACATCGCGCTGGGCCACCGCACGCCGGAGGCGGCCCGAGCCGTCCTGGACCACCAGGTCGACCGGGTGCTCAGGGGATGAAGACCTGCCCGGTCAGCGGGCCTTCGACGGACCGGACGTAGGCCTGGGTGACGTCGGCCAGGTCCACCGGGGGCATGCCGGGGAAGAAGTCGCCGTACGCGTCCAACGCCTCGGTGACCACGGTCGGGCTCACGGCGTTGATCCGCCGGGGCGCGATCTCGATCGCCGCCGCCTTCACGAACGACTCCACCGCGCCGTTCGCCAGCGACGCCACCGACCCGGCCACGATCGGTTCCCGCGCCAGCACGCCGGTGATCAGGGTGAACGAGCCGCTCACGTGCGGCAGGCCCTGGCGGACCAGCTCCACCTGGCTGAGCACCTTGCCCGCGAAGCCGGCGCGGAAGTCGTCGGCGGTCAGGTCGGCCAGGGGCTTGAAGGGCACGTCGCCGGCCGCGCTCGCCACCGCGTCCACGGGGCTCGCCGCCGCGTACAGGGCACCGACCTGCTCCGGGTCGGTCAGGTCGAAGCGCAGGTCGCCGGACGTGCGGCCCACGGTCAGCACGTCGTGGCCGCGGTCGAGGAAGGTCTTGTGGACGGCGGTGCCGATGAGGCCCGACGCGCCGATGAGGAGGATCTTCACACCGGGAACCGTAGATCGCGCGAGGCGGCCCGTGAAATGCTTCCCGCACGGCATTTATGCTCCGCAGTTATGAATGTCGAGCTTCGGCACCTGCGGGCGCTGGCGGCGATCGGGGACGAGGGCACGATCACCGACGCCGCCGCGGTGCTGCACGTCAGCCAGCCCGCGCTGTCCCGCACGCTCGACCAGCTCGAACAACGCCTGGGCACGCGCCTGGTCGAACGCACCACCCGCAGCCTCGCCCTCACCGACGCCGGTCGTCGCCTGTGGGAGCACGCCCACCGCATCCTGGCCCAGTTCGACGACGCCCTCGCCGAGGCCGCCACCGGACCGCGCCCGCTGCGCGTCGGGTTCGGGTGGGCGGGACTGGGCCGGCACACCGTGCCGCTGCTGCGCGGCTGGCGGGAGGCACGGCCCGACACGCCGGTCCAGGTGCGGCGGTGCGACGACCCGGAAGCGGCGTTGCGCAAGGGCGAGGTGGACATCGCGTTCATGCGCACCACACCGTCGGACCCCTCGCTGGTGTCGCGGGTGCTGTACCCGGAGCACCGGATCGCCGCCGTGTCGGAGGGCAACCCGTTGGCGGACAAGGACGTCGTGCACCTGGCCGACCTCGCCGACGAGCCGGTGGCGCTGTGCTCGACCGCCGCGACCACGAGCGCCGACCTGTGGCCGGAGGGGCTGCGGCCGGACACGTTCGAGGTGCCCGGCGTGGACGAGTGGCTGACCACCATCGCGCTGGGCGAGGCCGTGGGCGTGACCACGGAGGCGACGCTGCACAGCCACCCGCACCCGGACATCCGCTACCTGCCGCTGGTCGACGCGGCCACCGTGCCCGTGCGCCTGGTGTGGCCGCGCCGGTCCACCCACGCCGCGACGGCGGCGTTCCGGGAGCACGCCGTTACCGCGTTGAGGTGACGGTCGTTGCGCGGTCGGCGAGGTTGCCGGTACTGCTCAGGCGTTGCCGCCCGCCGAAGGAGCCGCCGCGTGAACCCCGACCTGCTGCGCCACCACCTCGCCCGCCGGGACCTGTTGAAGCTGGCCGGTGCCGCCGGCCTGGCCACCGCCTTACCGGCCGCGGTCGCCGCTCCGGCCCACGCCTCCCCGGACGCCGCGCGGTTCGACGACACGCCGTTCGACTACGCCGATCCGGCGAACCTGTCGGACTGGGCACCCAGCCGGTACGGCCCGGACGACCAGCGCGGCGCGCTCAACGAGGTCACCCCGGCCAAGACCGCCGCCGCCCTGGCCGTGCTCAAGCCGCACCGCCCGGTCAAGACCTACAACCTCGGCGAGCTGATGTGGAACGGCTTCCCGGCCTTCCGCACCGACCCCCGCCGCACCTACGAGCAGCGGCTGTCGATCTGGGGCTATCCGCCGCCGCCCGGGTTCCTGGAGCAGGGCGGCATCCTGGTCGCGCTGGAACCGTTGGGCGCCAACCGGATCAGCGTCCACGAGGAGCGGTTCGAGGCGGAGTTCTCGGCCAAGCACCTCAAGCCGCTGGCGACGACCTTCCAGATCGGCACCCAGACCGACAACCTCAACCACGTCGGCGCGGCGGAGTTCTTCTACAACGGCCGGCGCGGCCCCGACATCGCCCGCGCCCACGGCACCACCGCACTCGGTGCCGAGAACATGGGCCCGGTCGTGACGCGCGGCGTGCTGCTGGACGTGCTCGGCGTGAAGCTCGCCCGCGGCCGCGTGGAGGACCTGGCCGAGCCCGCGAGCAACGGGAAGCCGTTGTTGCGCGAGAACTACCGCATCACCGTGGAGGACATCAAGGACGCCATGGAGTTCGGCGGCATCGACCGCATCGAACCCGGCGACGCCGTCCTGTTCCACACCGGCTGGCACCAACTGCTGGCGCGGCGCGCCCCGGCCGACATCGCGCGCTGGGAGGGGAACGCCGGGATGCCCGGCATCTACCTGCGCGAGGCCCGGTGGCTGGCCCGGTTCCGGCCGGCGATCGTGGGTGGGGACACGTGGGGGCTGGAGGTGCTCGGGGCTGAGGTGAACGGCGACGGCACGGCCTTCCCGGTGCACCAGGAACTGCTCATGCGGCACGGCATCCGCATCGGCGAGTCGTACGTGGTGGACGAGCTGGCGGCGGACGGGGTGCACGAGTTCGTGTTCATCGTGACACCGCAGTACTCGGAGGGCGCCACCGCCGGCAACACCCCACCCGCCGCACTAGGCCAACCCCGCCGCCACTGACACCCGCGCCCGCCACGCCGGCACTCACTGACCGGCGTGGCCTCCGGCCCCCGTCTCCATCGTCCCACCGGGGTACGACAATCCAGGCGGGGTCGGCGGTCAGCGCTTTCGGGCCACCCCGGCGAAGGTCGACGTCCAACTCGCGTCCCCGACCTCGTCCCCGTCCTCGGGGTGCCACTCCGGCAGGTACACCACGCCCGGCTCGACCAGCTCCAGATCACCGAACAGCGCGGTGACCTCGCGGCGGGTGCGCATGGTGAAGTCGGTGACGCGGCGCCGGAACTGCTGGGTCGCCTCCTCCGCCTGGTCGGCGTCGCCCTCGAAGCTGGCGTGCGACAGGGCCAGGTAGCTGCCCGGCACGGCCGGTTCCAGGTAGCGGCGGATCAGGCCGGCCGGGTCGTCGGAGCCGGGCAGGAAGTGCAGCACCGCGAACATCAGCACCGCCACCGGCCGGGAGAAGTCCAGCAGGGCCTCGGCCGCCGTCAACACGTCCGAGGGGTTGCGCAGGTCGGCGAGCACGGCGTCCGCGTTCGGCTCGTCGTGCAGGATCGCCCGGCTGTGCGCGACCGCCACCCCGTCGCAGTCGACGTAGACGATCCGCGCGGACGGGTCGTGCCGCCACGCCACCTCGTGCACGTTGCCGGCAGTCGGGATGCCCGACCCCAGGTCGAGGAACTGCGTGATGCCCTGCTCCGCCAGGTAAGTCACCGCGCGACGCAGGTAGTGGCGGTTCGCGCGCAGGATCGCCGGTAAGCCGGGCATCACCTTCGTGATCGCCGCAGCGGCGTCCCGGTCGACCTGGAAGTTGTGCGAGCCGCCCAGGTGCACGTCGTAGACCCGAGCCGCGCTCGGCTTCTGCAAGTCGATCTCGGGACCCACCCACGCCGGTCGCTGCATCCCCAGTTCCTTCCTCGCCAAAGGGAACGTCACGCTATCGCGGCACGGTCTCCGCCGGCACCGGGTCTTCCGACCCCCGCAACACCCACGTTGCCTCCCCGCGCACAGCACATGCTCTTCGGCGAAGCCGACAAGCGGCAGTCCACCGGAGGGGACACAACTCAACTTGGGCTTCTTGCTTTTGTCATCTCCGTATGGCCTGCCCGAAGGGCTACCACAGATTTCCCCGGGTGCAGCCGAAAGTTTTTGCGAGGAACGAGCAAAAAGTTTTAGCGGCACCCGGGGAAATCTGTGGTAGGCTCCGCCAGGCCATACGGAGATGACAAAAGCAAGAAGCCCCCGCCGTGGCAGTTGAGTCATCTTTGGTGGCCTGCCCGCCGGCGAGGCTCTTTTCATCTTTGAACCGGAACGCTTCGCTCTCAAGCCGAACGCGCTTCGCGCTCTCAAGATCAAAAGCCAAAAGCGGCGCTCGCCGCGCGGCAGGCCGCCAGCGGGGGGTGAAGGGCGTCGGTTCCCCCGCCGTATGGCCTGGCGGAGCCAACCACATTTTCCAGGGGTTGCCGCTAAAACTTTTGCTCGTTCCTCGCAAAACTTTCGGCTGCAACCCCTGGAAAATGTGGTAGCCCTTCGGGCAGGCCATACGGCGGGGGAACCGAGGCCCTCCACCTGTGGTTGAGACCACCACACAAAAGCCGCGCTGCGCGCCGAAAAGCACGTTTGGGCGAGGGTCGACTTGCGGGACATCGGCTACGCGAAGGCGGCGAGTTGCTCGTCGATCGGGGCGTCGGTGAGACGGTTGGCCAAGGTGGACATGGTGTAGACGCCGATGCCCATCACCACCTCCAACGCGTTCTGGTGGGTGAAACCCTGGGCTGTGAACGCTGCCAAGGCCTCCGGGGACACCGCGCCCGTCGTGTCGAGCACTTCCGTCGTGAACTGGCGGATGGCGTCGAGTCGCTTGTCTTCCAACGGTTTGCCCTCGCGCAGGGCCGTGATCACCGACTGGTCGGCGTTCAGGGATTTCAGGCGGGCGGTGTGCATGGCCACGCACAGGTGGCAGCCGTTGCGGCCGGCTACGGTCATGATCAGGACCTCTCGGGCCAGTGGGTCCAGGGTGGTCTGCTCGAACATGGTGTTGACCTTGAGGAAACCCTCCAGCAGGTGCGGGGAGGTGGCCATCAGGCCCACGGCGGCCGGCAGGTAGCCGAGTTTCTTCGTGGTGCCCTCCATCAGGCGGCGTGAGGCCTCGGGGGCGGTGTCGGGGGTGTGCTGGATGAACGGGGTCTGCTGGGTGGACATGTGGGTCCTTCGCTAAACTCGACAACGTGGTTGACCAAAACGTAAACCAGGTTGTCGAGTTTGGCAAGCGCGAGTCCGGCAGGGGTGTGTTCGGCGATGGCTGAGGACGGGTTCGGCTTCGAGTTGCCGTTGCTGCTGTTCGCCGGGTTCCGCACGATCATCGACCGCCTGCACGCCGAACTGGCTCGTCAGGGGCACCCGGACGTGCGGCCTGCCTACGGGTTCGCGCTCCAGGCGGTCGGGGTGCGCGGTGCCTCGGCCAGTGAGGTCGGGCGGCGGCTGGGGGTGTCCAAGCAGGCGGCGGGCAAGACCGTGGACAAGCTCGAAGGCCTGGGGTACGTCGAGCGCGTGGACGACCCGGTCGACGCCCGGCGCAAGATCGTGCGGTTGACGCCTCGCGGGCTCGACGTGCTCAACCGGTCGGCGGCGATCTTCGAGGAGTTGCGGCGCGAGTGGGTGGACACGCTGGGCGCGCAACGGGTTCGGGAGATGGAGGCGGACCTGCGGACCATGGTTCCGCCCGGGTTCTTCCGGCTTGACGTGGCCGGGTGGTTCGGGGGGTGAGGGGGTGCGCGGCGGCGCACCCCCTGCCGGGGGTCAGAGCCGCACGGTGACGCCTTCGGTCGAGGACTTCAGCGCCGCCTCGGCCACGGCCACGCCGCGCGCCCCGGAGTGCAGGTCGTGCGGGAAGGGCTCGTCGTCCACGACGTGGCGCACGAACCGCTCCCACTGGACCTTGAACCCGTTGTCCCACTCGCCGTTGTCGGGCACCTCGGTCCAGTCGTCGGTGAACCGCTCGGTCACCGGCAGGTCCGGGTTCCACACCGGCTTCGGGGTGGCGGTCCGGTGCTGGGCCTTGCAGTTGCGCAGGCCGGCCACGGCGCTGCCGTGGGTGCCGTCGACCTGGAACTCGACCAGCTCGGTGCGGTCCACGCGCACGCACCACGACGAGTTGACCTGCGCGATCGTCCCGCCTTCGAGGGTGAACAGGCCGTAGGCGGCGTCGTCGGCGGTCGCGGTGTAGGGCTCGCCGTGCTCGTCCCAGCGGCGCGGGATGTGCGTGACGGCCTTCGCGGTGACCGAGTCGATGCGCCCGAACAGGTTCTCCAGCACGTACGCCCAGTGCGGGAACATGTCCATGACGATCCCGCCGCCGTCCTCGGCCCGGTAGTTCCAGGAGGGGCGCTGGGCGGTCTGCCAGTCGCCCTCGAAGACCCAGTAGCCGAACTCGCCCCGGACGGACAGGACGCGGCCGAAGAACCCGCTGTCCAGCAGGCGCTTGAGCTTGAGCAGGCCGGGCAGGAACAGCTTGTCCTGCACGACACCGTGCTTGACGCCGGCCTTGTCCGCCAGTTCGGCCAGCTCGACGGCGTCGGCGAGGGTCTCGGCGGTCGGCTTCTCGGTGTAGACGTGCTTGCCGGCCTCGATCGCGCGCTTGAGGGCGTCGGCGCGGGCGGTGGTGACCTGGGCGTCGAAGTAGACGTCGGCGTCGGACAGAGCCGTGTCCAGGTCGGTGGTCCAGTGCGCGATGTCGTGGCGGGCGGCCAGTTCTTCGAGCTTGGCGGCGTTGCGGCCGACCAGGATCGGCTCGACCTCGACGCGGTCGCCGTTGGCTCGGGCGACACCGCCCTGGTCGCGGATGGCGAGGATGGACCGGGTGAGGTGCTGGCGGTACCCCATGCGGCCGGTCACGCCGTTCATCGCTACGCGCAGGGTCATCGTGGGTCTCCTTCGAGGACGGGGTGGGGGCTGACCTGGACCGACCGCGGGCTCGCGTCGGGGTGCAGTTCGAGGATGGTGATGTCGTTGTCGCCCTGGTGGAGCACGGGTTCGGGGACGTAGAGGGTCCTTTGTGGACCGATGTGCCAGTAGCGGCCGAGGCAGAAGCCGTTGACCCACACGACACCCTTGGTCCAGCCGGTCAGGTCGAGGTAGGCGTCTCGGGGGTCGGTGACGGTGAGGGTGCCGCCGAGGAAGAGCGGGCCGTGGGTGCTGGTGCCGGTGTCCCAGGGGAGTTCCGGGAGGGTGTCGAGGGGGATCGGGGTCGTTTCCCAGCCGTGCACGTACTGGCGTTCGTGCAGGACTCCGCCGAGGATTCCCTTGCGCTCACCGAGGAGTGGGCCGTAGTTGATGCGGCCCATGGCTTCTACGAGCAGTTCGACGGTCACGCCGCCGGGGACGTCGGTGTGGTCGACGGCGGTGGGGTCGGCGGCGCGGGAGAAGACCGCGTGTTCGGTGCCGTCCACGAACAGTTGGGCGCGGTCGCGGAGGTCGCGTAGGCGCAGGGGGAGCGGTGGGCGCGGGCCGGGCAGGGTGGTGCGGTGGAGGAGGAAGCCTTGGTGCTGGTTCAGTTCTTCGAAGCTGGGGACGTGCGGGGTGTGGGTGGTGGGAGTTCGGAAGACGTCCGTCAGGCGGACTGAGCGGGTGAGGGGGACGGTGGCGGCCGGCAGGGTGGCGGGAGGTGGGGGAGGCGGTGCCGGCAGGGGTGCGTACTTGCCGATGACCTCGCGGAACACCCAGTACTTCGGCGTCGGGTTGCCGGCCTCGTCCATCGGGGCGTCGTAGTCGTAGGAGGTCACGGTGGGGCGGTAGGCGCCGTCGTGCACGTCGCCGCCGGCGTTCGCGCCCGCCCAGAAGCCGAAGTTCGTGCCGCCGTGGGCCATGTACAGGTTGACCGACGCGCCGGCGGCCAGCACCTCGTCCAGTGCGGCGGCGGCGTCCTCGGGGGACCTCGTGGTGTGGCGGTCGCCCCAGTGGTCGAACCAGCCGTCCCAGAACTCCATGCAGAACAACGGGTCCCGCGGTCGGTGGCGGCGGAACTCGGCGAACTGGCCGGCCGCGTCGCTGCCGAAGTTGACCGTGCCGAGGGTGTCGGGCACGAGCCCGCCGGTCAGGAACAGGGCCTCGCCGCCGTCGGAGGTGAACAGCGGCACGTCGATGCCGCGCTCCATCAGCCCGTCGCGCAGGTGCCGCAGGTAGGTGTGGTCCGAGCCGTAGGAGCCGTACTCGTTCTCCACCTGGACCATGACGACGTTCCCGCCGCGGGTGGTCTGGCGGGCCGCGATCCGGGGGACGAGCACGTCGAACCAGGAGTCCACGGCGGCCAGGAAGTCCGGGTGCGCGCACCGGAGGGGCCCGGACAGCCACCACGGGAGGCCGCCGTTCTCCCACTCGGCGCAGATGTACGGGCCGGGGCGGACGATCGCGTCCAAGCCCTCGGCGGCGGCCGCGTCCAGGAAGCGGGTCAGGGCGTCCAGGTCGTGGTAGCGGCCCGGGGTGGGCTCGTGGAGGTTCCACGGCACGTACGTCTCGACGGTGTTCAGGCCCATGCCACGCAGTACCGAGAGGCGGCGGGGCCATTGCGCGGGGTGGCTGCGGAAGTAGTGCAGTGCGCCGGACAGCACGCGGTGGGGCCGGCCGTTGCGGACGAAGCCGTTGTCCTGGATGGCGAACGTGGTCATGACCCTTGCTCTTGACAATCGTGGAAAGCGCTTTCAGGCTGCGGCGTGTGGAACCCAGGCGCATGGCACTGAGCACGCTCGGCACCCCTGACCTGTCGCTCGCCGAAGCGGCCCGGCTCGCGGCGGGTGCCGGGTGTGCCGGGTTGGAGATCCGCGTGCACGGCGAAGTGCACGTCGGGATGGACCACCGGGCGGCTCGGCAGGCGCTTGCTCGGGCGGGTGTGGAGGCCGCGTGCCTGGCCGGTTACGCCAAGGTCTGTGCGCCTGGCGAGGACGAGCCGGTGGTGGAGGAACTGCGTGCTCTCATCGGGCTCGCGTCCCGGTTGGGTGCGCCTGGCGTGCGGGTGTTCCCCGGCGGTGACGCGCCGGCCGGGCCGCGTATCGCAGCCGTCCTGCCGGAGTTGCGCGCGGCCGGCGTGCGGCTGCTCGTGGAGACGCATGACACGCACCCGACCGGTGCTGCCGCCGTGCGGTTGGTGGAGTCGTTCGAGGAGCCGGACCGCGTGGCCGTGCTGTGGGACGCCCTGCACCCGTGGCGGCACGGCGAGTCCCCGGCGCAGACCCGTGCCGCGCTCGGCCCGTACCTGGCGTACTTCCAGGTCAAGGACGCTGTGGGGGTGACCGACACCACTCCGGTGCCGCCGGGGGAGGGTGCCGTCCCGCTGGACGAGTGCGCGGCGGCGTTGGGCGACTGGACGGGCTGGGTGTCCCTGGAGTGGGAGCGGCCGTGGTACCCCGGCCTGGGGCCGGTGGACGCGGCGTTGCGCGCGGCCGTCGGGTGGTTCCAGCAGTACGCGCACCGGTCCTCCGCCTGAGTTCGACTGCCGAGGATCGTTCGTTCGCGCGACGGGAGAGTCAATCAGGAACCGATCATTCGATCAGAAAAGAACAGGCTGTTGCCAGGGCGCGGCTGTTGCAGCGTAGTCGCATGCGCACTTGTGCATATATCGTGCGGGCCATGTTGAGCGTGCTCCGGTTCCGCACCTACCGACGCTTGTTCGCCGCCCAGGTCGTCGCGTTGACGGGGACGGGTCTGGCGACGGTGGCGCTCGGGCTGCTCGCGTACCGGTTGGCCGGGCCGGACGCGGGTGCCGTGCTGGGAACCGCCCTGGCGATCAAGATGGTGGCGTACGTGACCGTGGCGCCGCTGTTCGGCGCGGTGGCGGGGTTGGTGCCGCGGCGGGCGTTGCTGGTCGGGCTGGACGTGGTGCGGGCGGTGGTCGCGCTGTCGCTGCCGTTCGTCAGCGAGATCTGGCACGTGTACGTCCTGATCTTCCTGCTCCAGTCCGCGTCGGCGGCGTTCACGCCCGCCTTCCAGGCGACCGTGCCGGACGTGCTGTCGGACGAGGGCGACTACACGCGGGCGCTGACGTTGTCCCGGTTGGCTTACGACCTGGAGACCTTGCTCAGCCCTTCGCTGGCGGCGTTGGCGTTGTTGGTGGTCGACTTCGAGACCTTGTTCGTCGGGACGGCGGTGGGGTTCGCCGGGTCCGCGCTGCTGATCCTGTCGGTGGCCCTGCCGTCGCCGCCGGTCGGTCGGCGTCGCCCCCTGCGGGGGTTGCGGGTGTACTTGGCGACGCCGCGGTTGCGCGGGCTGCTGGCGGTGCACCTCGCTGTCGCGGCGGCCGGGTCGATGGTGCTGGTGAACACCGTTGTGCTGGTGCGGGTGGAGTTGGGTCGGGACGCGGTCGACGTGGCTTTCGCGTTGGCGGCCAACGGGGTCGGGTCCCTGGTGGCGGCGTTGTCCTTGCCGCGGGTGTTGGAGCGGGTGCCGGATCGGCGGATCATGCTCCAGGCCGCCGGGTTGCTCGCGGGGTGCATGGCGGCGGGTGTGTTCGTGGAGTCATGGCCTGCGTTGTTGGTGTTGTGGGCGTTGATGGGTGCCGGTGGGTCGCTGGTGCTGACTCCCGCGTCCCGGTTGTTGCGGCGGTCGGCGGGTTCGGAGGATCGGCCGGCGGTGTTTGCGGCTGATTTCGCTTTGTCGCACTTGTGCTGGCTGGTGTGCTACCCGTTGGCGGGTGTGCTGATGACGTTGGCCGGTTCCGCCGTCACCTTCGCCGTTCTGGGGGGCGTCACGTTGGCGTCCCTGTTCGCGGCTGCGCACCTGTGGCCGGCTCCCGACCTGGAGGTCATCGAGCACACCCACCCGGCGTCGACCAGCGAGGACCACCTGCACGACGCCGTCCTGGTGGGCAACGCCTGGCGCCACTCCCACCGGTTCCACATCGACGACGACCACCTTCGATGGCCGCGCTGACGTCAGGCCGCACGTCGCCGGCCGACCGGGCGCAGGTGGGGCCGGTGGGTCGGGCGTGGGTGGTGTGCGGGTTCGGTGTCCGAGGTGTCGGGCAGGTCCGGGGTGTCGCCCGGGGTAACGGCTCGGCCGTCGTCGGGGTTCCGGCGGCCCCGGTGCACCAGCACGAGGAGGACCAGGCCCACCACGAGGATCCCGTGTGACGTCACCCGCTCCACCGACACGGCCCCGCCCACCAGGTCCGCGAACGAGTACACCCCGACCACCACCACGAACCCCGCCATCACCGGCAGCATCCCGGCCGCCGCCCGGGGCCGCAGGGCCGTCCACAGCAGCCCCAACCCCAGGGCCAGGTTCCACGCGGTGCTCTCGTTGAACAGGTGCCCGGCCTCGTGGGGGCCGTGCAGGCCCAGCAGCTGCGACAAACCCAAGGTCAGCTGTGCCACGGCGACCCCGGCCAGGCCCAGCCTCGGGTACCAGCCGCGCGTCCGAGGTGGCACGGCGGCCAGGATCGAGTCCGTCAGGTCCGGCACCGCCACGGCGGGGCGCAGGCGCAGGGCACGCGTCAGGGCCGTGGCCTGCTCGAACCACGCCCGGCACGCGGGGCAGGTCGACAGGTGCGCGTCGACGTCCGCGGCCGGCTCCTCCTCGCCGTCCAGCCGTGCCGACAACGCCTCCCGGCAGGTCTCGCAGTCCACACCCCTCATTGTCGGCTGGAGGGACGCCGAAGTTCCCGGCTTCGCGCGTGGGATAGCCTCGGGGAGGTGTCGATCAAACGCGACGACGACGCGGTGACGGCCCTGGCGCTGGCGGCCGGCGCGGGGGACCGGGGCGCGTTGGAGCGGTTCGTCCGGGCCACCCAGCGGGACGTGTGGCGGTTGGTCGCCCACCTCACCGACCCCGGCCGGGCCGACGACCTCGCGCAAGAGGTGTACCTGCGGGCGCTGCGGACGCTACCGGCCTTCGAGGGGCGGTCGTCCGCGCGGACCTGGCTGTTGTCGATCGCCCGGCGCACGGTCGTGGACCACCTGCGGGCGGCCGGGGCGCGGCCGGCCATCGCCTGGGCGGTCGACGTGCACCAGGCCTCGGACGCGCGGCCGTCCGCCACGGGGTTCGAGGACGTCGTGGAGCTGAACGTCCTGCTCGCGGGCCTGACCCCGGAACGCCGCGAAGCACTGCTGTTGACGCAGGTCCTGGGCTTGTCCTACGCCGAGGTCGCCGAGATCTGCGGGTGCCCGGTGGGCACGGTCCGGTCGCGGGTGGCGCGTGCTCGCGAGGACCTGATGCGGGCGGAGAACGCCGAACGAACCGGCTGACCGCGCGCAACCCGATCGCGCTCGGCGGGTGTCTTCGTCACCGAGGGGAGTGACCCGCAGGAGAGCATCGCTGCTCTTCGTGGGGGTCCTTCTGGGTGGAGTGCGGGCAGCCGGCGTGGAGAAGGTGTGGCTGGACGGGCCGGTCCGCATGACGCTGGCCCGGAGTGTGCCGCAGATCGGCGCGCCCGAGGCGTGGCAGAGCGGGCACACCGGAAGAGCGCGATCAAGCCCGACATCACCGTGCCGGCGTGGGGATCGTGGCCGCGAAGGCGCGCAACGCGGGCCGAGGTCGCCGTGGTCGCCACGACGTCGTCGGACAGCCCGGACGGCCGTTACAGCGGTGCGGTCGTGGGCCACGGGAGGGGAGTTCGCGTTGCGGACGCCCGTCACGGTCACCAAGGAAGTCGAGAGCCACGACGTCACCCAGATGCCCGAACCGGACGCGTTCCCGCCGTGTTCGGACCGCTTTCCCGCCGACCCGACGGATCCACGAGTGGGCGGGCCAGGCCGAGTACGTCCTCCACGCGCAGGCGAACCGGTCCGGGGTGTCGGACCTGTCCACCAGCGTCACGGCGGACTGGACCTTCACCTCCGACACGGTCGCCGGCGACCCGGTGGCGTTGCCGTTGCCGGCCGTGCGGTTCGCCCCGGTGCTGGACGACCTGAACCGGGCACGGGCGGGCCGCACGTTCGCGTTCCCGGTGTGCGTGCAGCGCAACGGGGGCCGCCACGCCCGGTGACGTGTGGGCGTCGGTGCAGGTGTCCTGCGACGACGGCGGGTCGTGGCGGCCGGTGTCCGTTGGTGGCGCTCGGTGAGCGGTGGATGGCGGCGGTGACGATCGTCCGCGCCTGCGGGCTGCACTGACCGGCGTCAGTCCAGCTTGTTGGTCAGGACCCGATCGGGCCACCCGGAACGCATCAGCTCGGCCGCGGCGCAGTCGGGCTTCCGGGTGGCCTGGTCGCGGGCCTGTGCCAGGAACTTCTCGGCGAACCCCAGGCGCGGGTAGCGCCCCAGCACCTCTTCGGTGAACTCGGGCGTGAACAGCTCCAACCGCCGCCCGGACACGTCCGCGCTGACCGCGATCTGCAACAGGTGGGCCTCGACGTCGTGCTCGGGCGGCACGTCGTCGCGCATGTGCAGCACGATGACCTCGTTCAACCGCTCGCGCCGCGCGGTGTCCCACCCGGCCCCGGCGGCGAGCACCTTGGCCAGCTGCCCGCCGGCCTCCTCGAACGCGATCCGGTGGCTGTCGAAGAAGGGCGTCAGGGCGAGGTCGTGCATGAGCGCGGCGACGTAGAGCAACTCGTCGTCGTAGCCGGTGATCCCGGCGGAAGCCCCGTACGCGACGGCCCACGAGTAGGCGCGCAGCGAGTGGTTGCGCAACCAGGGCTCGGCGAACTCGGTGCACACCTCGAACGCCGCCTGCGCCGCTCTCGTGTCAGGTCCAGTGAAGAAGTCCACGCGGCAGAGCGTAGGTGTCCACAGCCTGTCGCCCCAGGCAAAAGGCGTCACGTGAACCACAAGATCGCGCCGGCCACGAGCAGGAACCACAACGCCACCGGCAGTGCGCCGCCCGGGCGTGAAGTGACCTCGCCACCGTGCGGGGACAGGTCGTGCAACCGCCGGGCGACGGCACCCAGCTCGGCCACGTCCCGGCGGCTCGGGGCGAGCGTGAAGCGCGTGCCCGACTCCAGCTCCAGGACCAGTCGATCGCCGACCCGGCGGATGGACGTGACCTCCGACCACGGCACCCGGTAGATCCGCAGCCACGACCGGATCGCCGCGTGATCTTGGTGGAAGACCGCCGACGGCCGCCCCCGCAGCCACCCGGCCACCAAGCACGTGCCGCCCGTCCACAGCACGGTGATCACCGCCGGACCGTCCAGGAACGCCGCGCCCGCGGTGCAGACGACCGCCGCCAGGAACAGCCAGCGCCCGGCGCGGACGTCCCGGTCCGCCGGGTGCACCGGCATCGGCAGCGGCGGGACCTCCAGGGCCACGCCCAGCAGCTCCTCGCCCGGGTCGTCGGGGTTGGGCAGCACGCGGTGGTGCGGGCGCAGCGGACGGGTGGGCAGCAGGGCCTGGTCCGGGGTCACCAGCACCACCCAGCCGCCGTGGCTCAGGTCGCCCACCGCGAGCATCCGCTCGTCCTCGAACCGCCCCGAGACCGGCATCGACGCGAACGGCCGGCCGTCCACGGTGTGCAGCACGGCCCGGCCCCGCAGGTCCGCCCGGACCAGGACCTCGACGGCGGGCGCGGGCCCGTGCAGCACGCGTTCCGCCGCCCGGCGCGCCGAGACGTCCCGCAGCCGCAGGAACACCGCCATCCCCAGCGCCACGGCCATGACGGTGAGCGGGAAGGTCACGTCCTCGGGCTCGGACACCAGTTCCGCCCAGTCCTCGTCCGTCCGCACCGGCACCGACCGGCCCACCCCGTACGACTCGGGCGAGAGCACCGGGAAGCTGCGCTCACCGGAGGGCAGCGCCACCTTCACCGCGTACTGCTCGACCGCCACCACCCGCGCGCTGACCTCGACCGCCGCCGTCTCGTGGTCGGCCAGCGCCGAGGCCACCACGGCGTACCGCACGAACGCGAGCACCCCGACCACGAGCATCAGCCCGGCCACCAACGACCGCCCGGTGAACCGCGGCGGCACCGGTCGCGACACCGTCACCACCGTGCTGACCTCGCCGAACACCCGGTGCTGCGCCCGCCGCGCCTCGACCAGCCACAACGCGACCACCGCGCACGCCAGCCCGTGCAGCAGGAAGGCGAGCCGGATGCCGTCGTGCTCCTCGAACGCCACCTCCAGCAGCCCGAACAACGCCCCGACGCAGCACCCGAGCACGGGTTCGCGCCACAGCAGCACCGGCGTCGCCAGCACCAGCGCCGCCGCCACGGAGAAGCCCGCGTCGGGCAGGCACGGCGAGGCGGGGGTGCAGGTCACGGGGATGGACACGGCGTACCCGAACGCCACGCACCACCCGACGACCAGCACACCCCGGTACACCCAGAACGGCACGGCGGGCGCCTCCCACCGTCGCAGGTGCTCCGCGGTGAAGGGTCGGCTCATGCCCCAAATCCTGCGTTACGACACGACCCCGTCCGCCACCAGCCCCGCGTAGATGGCCTCGCTGACCGTCGTCAGCGCCGACAACGGCCTGATCATCACGGTGAACGTGCCGATCCGGCCGTCGGCGTCGAGCTGGATCAGGTCGATGCCGTCGACCTGCTTGCCGTTGACGACGGTCCGGAACCGCAGCACGTGCCCGTCCGGCCCGCCGTCGTACTGGCCGACGTACTCGAAGTCCTGGAACGTCCGCTGGAGGACCCCGAACAGCGCCCGCACCACCTCCACGCCCTCGAACGGCTTGAACTTGACCGGGCTGTGGAAGGTGATGTCGTCGGCGAACAACGCGGTGGCGCCCGCGAAGTCACCGGCCTCGATCGCGGCCTTGAACTGCTCTGCAGCGTTCACTCGTACTCCCTCAGATCGTCGCGGCCAGGCGCGTGCCCTGGTCGATCGCCCTCTTGGCGTCCAGCTCGGCGGCGACGTCCGCGCCCCCGACCACGTGCGTCACCACACCGCGCTCGGCCAGGGCGTCCACCAGGTCCCGCACGGACTCCTGCCCCGCGCACACCACGACCGCGTCCACCTCCAGCACGCGCGGCCGTTCCCGCTTCGGCCCGAACGAGATGTGCAGCGCGCCCGGCTCGATGCGCTCGTAGTTCACGCCGGTCAGCTGCTCGACCCGTTTGGCCTGCAACGCGGCCCGGTGCACCCAGCCGGTGGTCTTGCCCAGCCCCTTGCCGATGCGGGACTCCTTGCGCTGCAGCAGGAACACCTGCCGCGCCGGCTCGGCGGGCTTGGGTGTCGTCACGCCACCCCGGGCGTGTGCCGGGTCGCCGACACCCCACTCCGCGCGCCATTCGTCCAGGTCGAGGGCGGGGGAGGTGGCGTGGGTGAGGAATTCGCTGACGTCCACCCCGATGCCGCCTGCGCCGATCACGGCCACCCGCTTGCCCACGGGAGCGCCGTTGCGCACCACGTCGACGTAGGACAACGCGTGCTCGACGCCCGGGATCGCGGGCACCCGCGGCGCGACGCCGGTCGCGACCACGACCTCGTCGAACCCGGTCAGGTCGTCGACCGAGGCGCGCTTGCCCAGGTGCAGCTTGACGCCGGTGAGCTCGACGCGACGGCGGTAGTAGCGGATCGTCTCGGCGAACTCCTCCTTGCCGGGGATGCGCCGGGCGATCGCGAACTGACCGCCGATGTCGTCCTCGGCCTCGAACAACTCCACGTCGTGCCCGCGCTCGGCCAGCGCGACCGAGGTCGCCAGCCCCGCCGGCCCCGCACCCACCACCGCGACCCGCTTCGCGCGGCGCGTGGGCAGCAGGGTGAGCGTGGTCTCCCGGCCCGCGCGCGGGTTGACCATGCAGGAGGCCTTCTTCAGGGCGAAGGTGTGGTCCAGGCAGGCCTGGTTGCACGCGATGCACGTGTTGATCTCGTCCACGCGCCCCGACTCGGCCTTGCGCACCCACTCCGGGTCGGCCAGGAACGGCCGTGCCATGGACACCATGTCCGCGTCGCCGCGCGCCAGGACCTCCTCGGCGACCTGGGGCATGTTGATCCGGTTCGAGGTGACGACCGGGATGGTCACGTGCGGCTTGAGCCGGGCCGTGACGTGGGCGAACGCCGCGCGCGGCACCGACGTGACGATGGTCGGCACGCGGGCCTCGTGCCAGCCGATGCCGGTGTTGATGATCGTCGCGCCGGCCCTCTCGACCTCCTGGCCGAGGGCGACGACTTCGTCCCAGGTCTGGCCGTCCTCGACCAGGTCGAGCATGGACAGCCGGTAGATGATGATGAAGTCGTCTCCGACCGCCTCGCGGCAGCGGCGGACGACCTCGACGGCGAGGCGGCGGCGGTTCTCCGGGGTGCCGCCCCAGCGGTCGGTGCGCTTGTTGGTGCGCGGGGCGAGGAACTGGTTGATGAAGTAGCCCTCCGAGCCCATGATCTCGACGCCGTCGTAGCCGGCTTCGCGGGCCAGGGCGGTGCTGCGGGCGAAGGCGGAGATCTGGCTCTGGATGCCGCGCTCGGACAGCGCGCGGGGCCGGAACTTCGAGATCGGGGCCTTGATCGCGGAAGCCGAGACGGACAGCGGGTGGTAGGAGTAGCGGCCCGCGTGCAGGAGTTGGAGCGCGATCTTGCCGCCGGCGTCGTGGACCTTGTCCGTGATGATCCGGTGGTTCCTCGCTTCCGCGGTGGTCGAGAGCTTGGACGAGAACGGGTAGAACCAGCCCGCGCGGTTGGGCGAGAACCCGCCGGTGACCATCAGGCCCACGCCACCGCGGGCGCGTTCGGCGAAGTACTCGGCCAGGGCGGGGAAGTCCTTGGCGCGGTCCTCCATGCCGGTGTGCATGGAACCCATCAGCACCCGGTTGGGCAGGGTGGTGAACCCGAGGTCCAGGGGGCTGAGCAGGGTGGGGTAGTCGGTCATCGCACTCCGTCCTCTCGCGACTCGCGCCGCACGTCCCCCCGCATGGCCTCCAGCACCTCGTCACACCACTCGACGAGGGCTTGCTCGGCCCGGATGCCGCCGCGCAGGACGAGGTACTGGTGCAGCCGGCGTCCGTGCAGGGCGGACGGGTCGGGGAAGTCCTTCTTCTCGATGGCGCGGAACACGTCGAGCCGTTCGGCGTGCTGGTCGCGGTGCCGGGCGACTTCGGCGGCGACCTGGTCCGGGTCGCCCAGGGAGGCACCGCGGACCTTGACCGAGAGGTCGTGCCGGATGGTCGCCGGTTCGCCCGCTTCCTCCAGCCACCTGCGCAGCTCCTGCCGTCCGGGCTCGCTGACGCGGTAGACCTTCTTGTCCGGGCGGCCGTCCTGGGTGATTTCTTCGGCGGTCACCCAGTGCAGCTCGTCCATGCGCTTGAGGGTGCGGTAGATCTGCTGGTGGGTGGCGGCCCAGAAGAAGCCGATGGACTTGTCGAACCGGCGGGCCAGCTCGTAGCCGGTGCCGGGTCGCTCGTCCAGGGAGACCAGGATCGCGTGCTCCAACGCCATGCTACTGAACGGTAATGTGCAACGGCGTGCTGTGCAACTAGTTGCATACGAGCACTGCGGTTCAGGGATGGGTCGGTGGCCGCCGGCGGGTGTCGATGAGGGTGGACAGGCCGTCCAGGATGCGGGTCAGGCCGAAGGTCCAGCCGTTGTCGGGGGTGTTGTCGGTCGTCGTGGCGGCTTC
Organism: Saccharothrix variisporea; assembly: GCF_003634995.1. Taxonomy (GTDB): domain Bacteria; phylum Actinomycetota; class Actinomycetes; order Mycobacteriales; family Pseudonocardiaceae; genus Actinosynnema; species Actinosynnema variisporeum. Next base: position 8,217,254 of record NZ_RBXR01000001.1, read on the forward strand.
CGTGGCTGCCGCGAACAGGGCCGGGAAGCGGTCGCGGTGGCGGTGGAGGACTTCGCGGAGGTGTTTGTCCGTGGTCCAGGGTTGGGTGCCGGCCGTTGCCGAGGACTGGGTGTTGCGGATGTGGCCGCTGAGCAGGAACACCGCGTCCATGCGTTCCGCGCCGGTCAGGCCGGTGTCGGCCAGGGCCGCCACCGCGGATTCCGTCCAGCCGACCTCGCGGGGGCCGGTGGGGCGTTCGCCGGTCGTCGCGGCGGGTAGCCACGGGTGGCGGCGCCAGGTTTCGCGCATCAGTTCGGCCCACCGGGTCAGGCGGGCGCGCCAGCCGGGGATGGGGGAGAGGTCCGGCGGGTCGCCCACCGCGGACTCGATCATCACGGCGACCAGGTCCGCCTTGCTGGCCACGTGCCGGTAGAGCGCCATCTTCGTGACGTCCAGGCGTGCGGCCACGTTCTGCATCGACACGGCCGCCATGCCCTCGCTGTCGGCGACCTCGATGGCGGCGGCGGCGATGCGGTCCACCGTGAGTGCGAGGCGTTGCGGCCGGCCGCCCCGGTCGCGCGGCTCCCACAGCAGGTCCACGTTCTCCGCCACGCGCGCCACCTTCGCCAATTCGGGGCTTGCGCCCGTTGTCGATCTGTGTCTACCGTACACCCAGTGTCCGCCGGACACACAAGTTTCCAGAGGACACTCCAGTGTCCCGTGGTACCGATGGGGGTAGCACCGCATGTCCGTCAAGATGTTCGTCAACCTGCCGATCACCGACCAGGCCAAGTCCATCGCCTTCTTCGAGGCCATCGGCTTCCGGCACAACCCGAAGTTCACCGGCGAGGACTCCACCTGCATCGTCTTCGGCGACGACGTCTACGCGATGCTGGTCAGCCACGAGTTCTTCAAGACCACCAGCAAGCGCGAGGTCGCCGACGCGGCCACCGTCGCCGAAGCCGTCATCGCCCTGGGCGTCGACAGCCGGGACGAGGTGGACGCCCTGGTGGACAAGGCGGTCGCGGCGGGCGGCCGGGACGGCGACACCCAGGACCACGGCTTCATGTACGGCCGCGGCTTCACCGACCTCGACGGCCACCAGTGGGAGATCTTCTGGATGGACCCCGCCGCCGCTGAATGACCTGCGAGCGTGCGACGACGGCGGGCGGTTCCCGAGGGGCGGGACCGCCCGCCGTCCCGTTGAAAGCGCGGTGGACGTCGGAGACGGGCTAGCGGCCGAAGAGGCCGACGAGGGTGCCCTTGGCCAGCACGTGACCGCGCACCGCCGCGTGCACGTCCTCCGCGGTCGCGTCCTCGGGCAGCTCCACCGGCCGGTCCACGGCGAACACGCGGAAGAAGTACCGGTGCGGCTCGTCGCCCACCGGGGGACGCGGACCGCCCCACCCGGGCTCGCCGAAGCCGTTGCGCCCGGCCTTGGCGCCCGACGGCACGGAGCCCTCGGCGAAGGAGTTCACCTCGGGCGGGACGCCGGTGACCACCCAGTGCGTGAACGTGCCACCGGGCGCGTCCGGGTCCTCGCACAGCACGACCACCTCCCGGGTCCCCGGCGGCACGTCGTCCCACTGCAACGGCGGGGACGTGTTGCCGCCGTCGTAGGAGAACCGGGCCGGGATCAGGGTGTGGCCGCTGAACGCGGCGCTGCGGGCGTGCAGACCGCCGTCGTCCTCCTCGCCGCCACCGCCGCCGCGCGGTCCGGCCGCCCGTTCGCCCGCCGCGTTGGGCGGGTAGGCGAGCCGGACGTCCAGTGCCCCCTCGTAGTCGTGGGTGTCGGGGTTGGGCATGGGTCGTCACTCCTCCCGTTCGTCCACCCCCGAGGCCTACCCATCGCGCCCGGCCCTACACCCCCCGCTGCTCACGGCCGCGACCGGCGGCCCCGACGCGCACGGCGTCGAAGTTCACACGATCGGGTGACGGTACGCGTGCTGGTCAGTGGCGGGTGGCCAGGCGGGTGGCGGCTTCCTCCAGCGTCTCCTGCCGCTTGCACACCGCGAACCGCACCCACCGGTCCACCTCCGGCACCGGCGCGGAGTAGAACACCGACAGCGGCAGCGCCGCCACCCCGCCGTCCACGACCACCCGGTCGCACCACTCCGACGCCGGTTCCCCCACGTCCGCCAGCAGGTAGAACGGCGAGGCCGCCGGCTTGGTCGCGATCCCGATGCCGGTCAGCGCGTCCGCGAACCACCCGGCCCGCTCGTGCAGACCGGCCGCGACCGCACCGGTCACGCTGTCCACAGTGGACGCGCCCAGCACGGACGCCGCCGCCACCTGCAACGGCACGGCCGGGCAGAACGTGACGTACTGGTGCACCGCCCGGATCCGCCGCGTCAACCCGGGTCCGGCGATGGCCCACCCGACGCGCCACCCGGTGGCCGCCAACGACTTCGACACCGACGAGATCTTCACCCGCAACTCGGGATCGGCGACCACGTCCAGCACACCGCGCGGCCGTGAGGTCAGCAACTGCTCGTACGTCTCGTCCGACACGACCACGATGCCGCGCGAGGAAGCCAACTCGGCCAACGCGTCCCACTCGTCGTCGGTCAGCACTCGCCCCAACGGGTTCCACGGGCTGTTCACCACGACAACCCGGGTCCGCGGAGTAACCGCCCCCGCCAACAACGAAGCGAAAGACCCGTCCAACGACGTCAGCCGCACGGGCACCGGCACACCACCAGCCGCCACCACAGCCGGCGCGTACTGCTCGTAAGCGGGCTCCACCACCAAAGCCTCGTCACCGGGCGACAAGAGAGCAGCCATGGTGCAGTGCAACGCCTCCGTCGCCCCGGCCGTGACGGTCACCTCGGTCTCCGCCGAGTACCCCGACGCCACCGCCTCGCGCAAAGCGAGGACACCCGCGCTCGGCATGTACTGGTGCACGCCGGGGTCCGCCGAGACGGCGGCCAACGCCGCCAACAGCTCGGCCGGGGGGCCGTGGTCGAAGACGCCCTGCGCCAGGTTGATCGCGCCGTGCCGGGCGGCCAGCGCCGGGATGCGCACGAACATCGACTCCACGGCCGTACACCTACCTCTCCGTCGCGGGACCGGAACCCCTCCGGCTCCGCACCACCTGCACGGTCAGCGCGACCGCCAGCACCACCACCGCGTACAGCGACCGCCACCCGGACTGCACCAGGCTCGCCGCCAGCACCAGCAGCAGCACCAGGTTCAGCACCGAGCGCACGGTGAACCCGCGCACCCGCGCGTAGGACACGATCGACAGCAGGTACAGCACGATGAAGATCGCCGACGCCGTCGCCACCGCGTCCACCACGACGCCCGGCCACACCACCAGCACCGTCCCCACCACCAGGAACAGCCCGGACAACAGGAACACCGCCCGGCGCGGCACCCCCGAGCCGGACGTCACCGCCAGCGAGCGCGGCAGGATGCCGGACGCGCCGGCGCCCTGCACCAGCCGCGACACCCCCCACACCCACGCCACCGCGTTGAGCACCATCGCGCCGAACGCGATCACCGTCACCGCCAGCACCACCAGTTGCCGGGGCTCGATGGTCCGGGCCAGCTGCAGCAGCCCGGTCACCTCGTCCACCTCGCCGCGCGGGATGCGCACCGCGATGGCTACCGTCAACAGGATGGTGAACAGCCCGTACACGCCCAGCGCCGTCGCCGACACCGGAAGGAAGTCGCGCCGCGGGTCCCGGAACTCGCGGGACAGGAACGTCAGGTTCTCGAACCCCGCGAACGCCCAGAACGCCAGCACCACCCCCGGCAGCAGCACCCCCAGCGACGACACGTCCGGCGTCACGGCAGGCAGCCCCGAGGACACGTCCGGGATGGCGGCCACGATCAGCACCGCCGCCATCGCCACCAGCGCCCACGTGCCCGCGTTCTGCACCCGCGCCGACGTCTTCACCCCGGCCAGGTTGGACGCCACCGCCGCCACCAGCACCGCCGCCGCCGCGACCACCGCCACCAGCGACCCGGCGCCCAGCGCCTGCGCCACGTACCGCCCGGCCACCATCGCCCCGGACGGCAGGCCGACCACGACCAGCGCCAGGAACATCAGCGGCACGCACCGCCCGAACACCGCGCCCAGGCCGTCCCGGATGAACGCCTCGATGCCGTCGCCATCGGGGTTGGCGCGGACCATGTCCTCGAACATCAACAGCATGGGCAGGCACACCACCGTGGACAGCAGCCACACCAGCAGGCTGTTCCCGCCCGCCTCGGCGTAGACCGCGGAGGGCAGGAACAGGATCCCCGACCCCGCCACCGACCCGATCGCCAACGGGATCGCCTGCCGCCTGGTTAACCCTGCGGACTGGCTGACGCCTCGCTCTGCCATGTACCTCGTTCACCCCACGGGATCATGCGATCTCGGTTGAGCACCCCGCGGGGGTCGAAGAGCTGTTTGAGCCGCCCCATGAGGGCGATCTCCTCCGCGGACCTCGTGTACCCCAGGTACGAGCGCTTCTCGAACCCCACACCGTGCTCAGCCGAGATCGAGCCACCACTTTCGGTGACGAGACGATACACAATGTGTTCGACTTCGGGTTTCCGCTCCCGGGTGGTCTCGCCGGTGATGACCGCGATGTGCACGTTGTCGTCACCGAGGTGGCCGAACACCAGCAGCTTCACGGCGGGCCAGGACAGGCGCAGCTCGGCCCGCATGTCGTCCAGGCACTTCTCCAACGACCCGGCGGGCACGCTGACGTCGAACCCGAACAGCGGTTGCATGCGCAGGATCTCCGCCGGGATGCGCTCGCGCGCGGCCCAGAACGCCGCCAGCTCCTGGGCGTTGGTCGCCACGGCCGCGTCCAGCAGCACGTCCGCGCAGCCCTCCACGGCCGCCGCCAGGCGCTCGGCGTCGCCGTCCGGGTCCGCGCCCCGGCACTCCACCAGCACGTACAGCGGGTGCCCGAACGGCAGCGGCAGCCGGATGCCGCTCGGTTCGACGGTGCGGTAGGCGTCCTCCCACATCACCTCGAACGCGGTGACCGCGCCGGGCAGCTTGCGCTGCAACGTGTTCAGCAGGGTCAGGGCCGCGTCGACGTCGGCGACCGCGCAGAACGCGCCGGTGCGGGTCAGCGAGCCGGGCTTGAGGCCCAGCGTCGCCGAGGTGACCACGCCCAGCAGGCCCTCGCTGCCGATGAACAGCTGCTTGAGGTCCATGCCCGCGTTGTCCTTGACCAGCGGCGTGGACAGGGTCAGCACCGTGCCGTCGACCAGCGCGACCTCCAGCGACCGCACGTGCTGGCGGGTCATGCCGAAACCGACCACGTTCACGCCGCCCGCGTTGGTCGCCACGCACCCGCCGATGGTGGCGCTGCCCTTGGACGCCAGGTCGATCGGCAGCAGCAACCCGTGCTGTGCCACCAGGTCCTGCACGTCCGCCAGGGTCGCGCCCGCGCCCGCGGTGACCGTCCGCCCGGCCAGGTCGACCGGGGACACGGTGGTCAGCCGTTCGGTGGACAGCACGACCTCCTCCGGTCCCGGCACCGCGCCGCTGACCAGCCCGGTCATGCCGCCCTGGACCACCACCGGCTGGTCGTGGTCGTTGCACAGCTTCAAGACCGCGGCCACTTCCCGCGCGGAAGCCGGTTTCACGACCACGGACGCGTGCCCGACGCGGTCGCTGCCCCACAGGTCCTGCGTGTAGCGGGCGGGTACGTCCTCGGTGAGCACGTGTTCCGCGCCGACCAGGGCCACCAGGTCCTCGACCCGAACCCGTAGTTCCACCACGTTCTACTCCTTGTTCGCGTGGCCCGCGCGCAGGCTGGTGCGCACGTGCAGCAGGTAGCCACCGGGTCCGGCCGCCAGCGCCCGCCGCACCGCGCCGGGCACCTCGCGCGGGCTGCGCACGGTCTCGCCGGGCATCCCGAACGCCTCCGCCCACGTGACGAGGTTGGGGGTGTGCAGGCTGGTGCCGCAGTACGTGCCGGGGAACTGGCGGCGGGCGTGCTGGTCGATGGTGCCGTAGCCGCCGTTGTCGGCGACCACGACGACCGGGCACCGGCCCCGCGCCCGCCCGGTGGCCAGCTCGTCACCGGTCATCAGCAGGCCGCCGTCGCCGACCACCGCCACCACGGTCCGCTGCGGGAACCGGTGCGCCGCCGCGACCGCCGCCGGCACGCCGAACCCCATCGCCCCGTTGCCCAGCGCCAGCATCAGCCGGCGCGGGCCGGCGTGGACGTAGCGGTGGATCCAGCTGGAGAAGTTGCCCGCGTCGAACGTGATCACCGCGTCGTCCGGGAGGTCCGCGTCCAGCGCGGCGGCCACGTGGGTGAAGTCGATGCCGTCCTCGAACGGCTTCGGGTGCGGCGCGGCCAGGTCCTCGGCCAGCTCGTGCCAGCCGCGCACCCACGCCGAGCGCTCCGGCGCCGGGGCGGGCCAGTCGGCGGCGGCCAGGGCCTCCAGGACGTCCCTGGGGGCCTGCCGGTCCACCACGTGCACGCGCGGGCCGGACCAGCCGGAGGTGTGCACCTCGTCGGCGAACTCGCCCAGCAGCACCACGACGTCGGCCTGCGCCAAGCGCTCGCGCACCTGGCGCGGGGTGCCCAGGTGCAGGTGGCCCGCGTAGTGGGGGTGCAGGTTGTCCAGCAGGTCCTGCTGCTTGTTGCCCACCAGCACCGGCAGCCCGGCCTTCTGCGCCAGCACCGACAGCAGGTCGTTCGCGGTCGGGTCGGTGTGCTTCGATCGGAGCAGCCGCCCGGCCAGCAGCACCGGGCGCCGCGCGTCGGTCAGCACCGGCAGCAGCTCGCCCAGGTCCGGCTCGGCCAGCGCGGGCGCGGGCGGCGGCACCTCGACCCGCGCCTCGGCGGTCCACAGGTCCTCGGGCACCAGCAGCACCACCGGCTGCGGCACCGGACCCGCCAGCACCTCCGACGCCTTGGCCAACTGCTCGGCCAACCCGTCCACGGACAGCGTGAACGTCGTGGCCAGCGCGCCGAACATGCCCGCCAGGTCCGCGCCCTGGAACGCCGTGCGCCGGTCCGCGCCGGTGGGGATGTCGCCCACCAGCACCACCAGCGGCGTCGGGTCGGCCGCCGCCGCGTCCACCGCGATGGACACGTTGGTCGACCCGGGGGACCGGTTCACCGCGACGACGCCGGGCTTGCCGGTCAGCCGCGCCGACGCGACCGCCATGAACCCGGCCCCGCCCTCGTGCCGCGTGGTCACCGTGTGCAGGCCGTGCGCGCGGGCGCGGGCCAGCAACGGCAGGAACGCCTCGCCGGGCACGGTGCACACCTCGTCCGCGCCGAGGCCCGCGAGCCACCGGCACACCACGTCCACGACCATCAGCGCTTCACCGAGGGGTGCTGGAAGTCGCCGGTCGCCTGGTCCTTCGGCCACACCACGACCGCCTTGTCCGCCGCGTCGCCGACCTCCTGGTAGTGCATGAGCACGATCTCCGGCGGCTGGTGGTGGTCGTGGGTGAACCGGACCGGGCCGCGCCAGGTGCGGAAGCTGCCGGTCTCCAGCGCCAGCCGCAACGCGTCCCGGTCGTGCGCGCCCGCCAGCGCCGCCGCCTGGCCGACGATCACCACGTCGGTGAAGGCGTTGAGCGCGTTGTCCGGCGGGTAGCTGCCGAACTCGTTGTAGTAGGTGTCCACGAACCAGCGGCCGGTCCACGTCAGACCGGGCCACTCCGGGCTGAACCGGGTCGCCGGCCACACCACGCCCGTGCCCGCCTGCCCGGCGAAGCCCCAGTAGTCCGCCGAGCGCATGGGGAACGGGAAGCACACCATCATCGGCACCTTCGGCAGCAGCCCGGTCTCCGCGCCCGCCTCGATGATCATGTAGTTGGTGCGCACCACGCCCGCGTTGACCAGCAGGTCCGGCCCGAAGTCGGTGGCCCGCTGGAGTTCTTGTTTCAGGTCCTGCACGCCGTCCTGGGCGAAGTCCTCGCGGAACAGTTCCAGGTCCGGGATCGCCTCGGCCAGCGCCTCGCAGATCGTGTCCGCCAGCATCTGCCCGAACACGGTGTCCGCCGCCACCACCGCGACCCGCTTGAACCCCTGCTCGGCCGCGAAGCTCGCCATCAGCGGGGCGCGGTCGGCGATGGAGAAGTAGGTGCGGAACAGGTTCTTGCGGCCCTCGGTGATGGTGTTGTGGCCGTTCTCGATGAACGTCGGCACACCCCACTTCTCGGCCAGGTCCGCCACCACCGGACTGGTCCGCAGGTGCCACTGGCCCACCACGGCGCTGACCTGGTCCAGCATCACCAGCTTGGCCAGCCCGCCCGCCGCCGACCGGGACATGTGCTCGCGGTCGGCGGTGATCTGGTCGTTCTCCAGGAACAACCGGATCTGGCGCATGGAGAAGTCCCCGGGGTGCTCGGCCACGAACCGCGCACCCAACACCGCGCCCCGCACCACCAGCTCACCGGCGGTCGGGTCACCGGGCAGGCTCAACGGGGTCAGGATGCCGACGGGCACCGCCGCGCCGGTCACCGTCTGGTTGTGCGCGTCGACCAGGGCGCGTGCCCGGGTCTCGTTCTCGCTCTCACTCGACATCTCGCAACTCCCTTGTCTAGACGCCGAAGCGCGTGCGGTAGGCGGAGGTGGCGGCGCGCAGGCTGTCCGCGTCCAGGCCGAACTCCTCGGTGGAGTAGCGGTGCACGCCCTTGCTGCGCTGACCGTTCGCGGCGAGGTAGCTCTCCGTGGCGGCTTCGAACTCACTCGTGAAGGGCAGCCCGAGGAAGTCCGTGACCCGCCGCAGGGTGTGCCTGGGGTCGGCGACCAGCTCGCGGTAGCGCAGGTCCAGGACCGGTTGGTTCTTGACCAGGACGTCCCGGGCGTCGGCGAGCTTTTCGGTCAGCGGCACGATCCGGCTGCGCCAGAACGCGCCGATCTCCGGCAGGTCGAGGTCGTCGCTGCGGGCTCCGCGCACGGCGCGGCACAGGCTCGCGGTGGACGAGATGGCCTCCGCCGGGTCGCGGTGCAGGTGCACGAACCGGGCGTTCGGGTAGGCCGCGACCAGCTCCGGCAGGTACCAGGTGTGGAACGGGCACTTGAGGACGGGCGTGAGCGGGTTGCCCCGGTCGTCGGTGCGCCTGCTCATCAGGACTTCGAGCTGGTGGCGGTGCCACTGGTAGGGCACGGTCAGGTCCTGCCGGTGCAGCCACTCGCCGAAGGACGGGACGCGGTAGCGCATCTCCAGCACCATGCTGTGGAAGGTGTTCACCACCAGCCGCAGGCACTCGTCGGGCCGGTCGGCGTGCAGGTAGTGGATGCTCGCCAGGTCCGGGGCCTTGCGGTTGTAGTCGTCCACGTACGCCTGCGCCGCTTGCCGGACGGCCGGGTACGTCTCCGGGTCGCCCGCCGCCGCCACCGGGTCGGCCAGCTCCCACAGCTTCGGGCCGTGCAGGCTCGGGTGGAGGGCGAGGAGGTTGTGCAGCAGGGTGGTCCCGGTGCGCAACATGCCGATGATGACGACGGGGGCGTCGATGGGCGCGGGCTTGAGGTCGTTGTGCGCTTTGGCGACGTCCCGGATGACCTGGCGACTGCGCTCCAGGGAGCCCAGGACGACCGGCACGTCCTCCTCCCGCAGCCGCCCTTCGGCAAGCACGGCCGTGCGGAACCGCTCCTCACCGACGTCGAACATCGGCTCCGGCTGCAGCGTCGACTTCGGTTGCGCGGTTGGCTCCGGTTGCGGGGTCGGCTCCGGTTGCAGGGTCGACTCCGGTCGCAGGGTCGGCTTCGGTTGCGCGGTCACGAGTCCTCCCTCAGGGTGACGGCGTCACGGGGTGTGCGCCCGGCGCGCAGGTCGGCGAGGTTGTCCAGGAAGGTCCGGGCGACCTCGGCGGGTTCACCCGGGAACGCGAAGGCCCGGTGCGGCGAGACGACCAGGTTGGGCACCTGCCAGACCGGATCGTCGTCCGGCAACGGCTCGTTCTTGTGGACGTCCAGGAACGCGCCCCTGATCTGCTGGGAGCGCAGGGCCTCATACAGCGCTTCTTCGTCCACAGTGGACGCACGGCCGACGTTGACGAAGGCGGCATGCGCCGGCAACGCCCCCAACACCGCCTTGTCGACCAGGGGTTGGTCGGTAGCCGGCAGACAAGCCACCACATGATCCACTTCGGCGGCGATGCCAGGCAGCGCTTCAACCCCCACCGTCTTGACCGCCAACGGCACCGGCGTCCGCCCAGTCCGCGTCACCGCGACACACCGAGCCCCCAGCGCCGACAACCGCCTGATGACCGCCCGCCCGATCCGCCCGCCACCGAGGACGAGCACGGTCGCGCCATCCAGCATCACCGCCCGTCCCGTGTACCAAGCAGGACGGTGAGAAATTTCAGTTAACTCAACTAAATCCTTTAGCAGCATGAAGAGTCCGGCCACCGCGTACTCGGCGACGGCCTCGACCGGCACGCGGGCCGCGTTGGTGACCAGCGTGCCGGGGCGCAGGCCGGCCGCCGCCAAGTGGTCGGTGCCGGTGCCGGTCAGGTGCAGCCAGCGCAGGTTCGGGAGTAGCGGCAGGCAGTCCGGGGGGAACTGGTAGCCGACCAAGACGTCGATGGACGCGCGGGTCTCCGGGTCCAACGCGGCGATGGTGTCGGACTGGCGTACCGGGATCTCCGCCGCGATCCGGGGCACCAGCTCCGGCCACATCTTGGAGTGTGCGACCAGGACTTCCGGCCGGTCCCAGCTCACCACGCGATGTTCCGCTGAGCCAGCAGTTCGGCCACCGGCTCGGCGCTGCCCGACGCGCTCAGCTCCTGGATCAGCTCGCAGTTCTTGTTGATCTTCGAGGCGATCCACTCGCGCAGCCACGCCGACATCTGCGGCACGTTCAGGCCGTTCGGTGCGACGCCGGCGATGATGCAGCCGGTGACGGCCGCGCCGCCCACGTTGACGACGACGTCGGGGAGCACGGTCAGGCCGGCCTCGCCGAGCATCCGCCTTGCGGGCTTGGTGCAGCTCATGTTGCCGCCCTCGACGATGATCTTCGCGCGCACCGACGACACGACCGACTCGTCGATGGCGTCCGCGCCCGCCGCCAGCACCAGGACGTCCGTGTCGACCTTCAGCCACGCCCGGTCGCCGTCGTGCACGCGCACCGAGGTCGGCAGGCCCGACCGGTCGATGGTGCCGTCGGTGCTGGTGCACGCGATGAGCTTGTCCACCGGCAGCCCGGCCGGGTCCTCGACCGTGCCGAGGATGTCGGCGACGGCGACGATCTGGTGGCCGTGCGCGGCCAGGTGTTGGGCGACGCCGCGTCCGACGGTGCCGAAGCCTTGCAGCACAACGCGTTGCGGGGTGCGGGCACCCGAAGCGCGGATCGCGCCCAGTGCGGCGGTGGCCACGCCGAAGCCGGTGATGTCGACCATCGTGCGCCAGAACTCCGCCCAGTCCACGTTCAGGCGGGTGGCGCCGGGGCGGGTGGCGATGTCGTAGCCGGCGGCGGCGAAGAACATGTCGCGGTCGGGGTGGGTGGTGCCCTGGTCGCAGCCCAGGTAGACGCCGCCGTGCAGCAGCGGGCGGGTCACGCGGCCGAAGGTGCGCATCAGGTGTTCGCGGTCGCGGACCGGGCCGTTGGGGCGGATACCGGCCTTCGCGCCGCCGATGGGCAGGTCGACCAGCGCTAACTTGTGCGTCATCGCGCGGGCGAGTGCAGCCAGTTCGGTGGCGTCGACGGTCTGGGTCATGCGCGTGCCGCCCATCGCCAGGCCGTCGACCATGCTGTCGACCACCACCCAGCCGGTGGCGTCGCAGTCCGGCAGGGACAGCGTCGTGGAGAACAGCGGCGACGAGGCGTGAGTGGCGTCCGCGTGCAACAGGCTCATGTGGCGTTCCCCCAGGATTTTGGGTACGGCAAATTGGGCAGGGCGTGCTTTCGCGCCGCCGCAACAGCGTTATTGCGGCGGTTAGTGAATGGATTCGGGGCCCCCAGGCGCCGCGCTCATCAGAGCATCGGCCTCCGAGCCTCCTCTACCGCCGAAAGGGTGATCTGCCCAGCAGGTGGACACCCCTTGACAGGCTGCTCTAGCCTCGGGTCGCCGTTTACCGAGACCACTTGCCCGCGCTTTGCGGCCGATGTTCGCGACGGTTTTCCGGCCGCGCTTCGGGAATACGAAGGGGGACTTTGTGGGTGCCACGATCTGGTTGACCGGATTGCCCAGTTCCGGTAAGTCGACGCTGGCCGCGGCGCTGGCCGCCCGGCTCGCGGGCACGCACCCGGTCGAGGTGCTGGACGGCGACGTCGTGCGCCGTCAACTGTTCCCCGAGCTGGGCTTCAGCAAGGACGACCGTGCCGAGAACGTCCGCCGCACGGGCCTGGTGGCCCGCCTGCTGGCCGGTCACGGCGCCATTGTGATCACCCCGGTGATCGCGCCTTACCGGGCCGCCCGCGAGGCCGTTCGAAAGGATCACGAGGCGCACGGTCTGCGGTATCTCGAAGTTTTTGTCGACGCCGCGCCCGAGGTGTGCGCCACGCGCGATGTGAAGGGCTTGTACGCGCGTGCAAAAAAGGGTGAGATCACCGGGTTGACCGGTTTCGACGACCCGTACGAGACGCCCATCCAGCCGGAGTTGCACCTCCGTACGGATGAGTTGTCCGTCGAAACGTGCGTCGAACGCATGGTCGCCCTGCTCGACGGCACCGCGCGATGAAAGCCGCCGACCGCCTGGAGTCCGAGGCGATCCACGTCTTCCGCGAGGTCGCGGGCGAGTTCGACCGGCCGGTCATCCTGTTCTCCGGCGGCAAGGACTCGACCCTGCTGCTGCACCTGGCGGTGAAGGCGTTCTGGCCCGCGCCCGTGCCCTTCCCGCTGCTGCACGTCGACACCGGCCACAACTTCGACGAGGTCATCGAGTTCCGCGACCGGGTGGTCGCGAAGTACGGCCTGCGGCTGGAAGTGGCCCGCGTGCAGGACTACATCGACGACGGCCGCCTCCAGGAACGCCCGGACGGCACCCGGAACCCCTTGCAGACCGTGCCGCTGCTCGACGCGATCACCACGCACAAGTTCGACGCCGTCTTCGGCGGCGGCCGGCGCGACGAGGAGCGGGCGCGAGCCAAGGAGCGGATCTTCAGCCTCCGCAACGCTTTCGGGCAGTGGGAGCCGAGGAGACAGCGCCCGGAGCTGTGGAACCTCTACAACGGGCGGCACCGGCCGGGCGAGCACGTCCGGGTGTTCCCGCTGTCGAACTGGACCGAGCTGGACGTGTGGCACTACATCGCGCGGGAAGGGATCGAATTGCCGTCGATCTACTACGCCCACGAGCGCAAGGTCTTCCTGCGTGACGGCATGTGGCTGGCCGAAGGTCCGTGGGGCGGCCCGCGGGACGGCGAGCAGTTGGTGACCAAGACCGTGCGGTACCGGACCGTCGGCGACGGTTCGTGCACGGGCGCGGTCGAGTCGGACGCGGCGGACATCGCGTCGGTGATCGCCGAGGTGGCGGCGTCGCGGTTGACCGAGCGCGGTGCGACCCGGGCCGACGACCGGTTGTCGGAGGCCGCGATGGAGGACCGCAAGCGGGAAGGTTACTTCTGACCATGAGCGACCTGTTGAGGCTGGCCACCGCGGGCAGCGTGGACGACGGTAAGTCCACGCTGGTCGGCAGGCTGCTCTACGACACCAAGTCCGTGCTGGCGGACACGCTGGACGCCGTGCACCGGGCCAGCGCCGACCGCGGCCTGACCACCCCCGACCTGTCCCTGCTCGTCGACGGACTGCGCTCGGAGCGGGAGCAGGGCATCACGATCGACGTGGCCTACCGCTACTTCGCCACCCCGAACCGGTCCTTCGTCCTGGCCGACACACCAGGACACGTGCAGTACACGAGGAACACCGTGACCGGCGCGTCGACCGCCCAATTGGGTGTTCTTCTCGTCGACGCGCGCAAGGGCGTGGTCGAGCAGACCCGCCGGCACGCGGCCGTGCTGGCGCTGCTGGGCGTGCCGAGGCTCGTGCTGGCGGTCAACAAGATCGACTTGGTGGACTACGACGAGGTGACGTTCGTCCGCATCGCCAAGGAGTTCACCGCGCACGCCACGGCGCTGGGCTACCCGGAGGGCGCGGTGCTGGAGATCCCGGTGTCGGCGCTGGTGGGCGACAACGTGGTGGAGCGGTCCGACAAGACCCCGTGGTACTCCGGGCCGACCCTGTTGGAGCACCTGGAGACCGTGCCGGTCGAGCCCGACCCGCACGACGCGCCTTTCCGGTTCCCGGTCCAGTACGTCATCCGGCCGCGCACCGCCGAGTACCCGGACTACCGCGGGTACGCCGGGCAGGTGGCGGCCGGCACCGTGCGGGTGGGCGACGAGGTCGAGGTGCTGCCCGGCGGGTTGCGCAGCACGGTCGAGAAGATCGACACGTTCGACGGTCCGCTGGAGGAGGCGGCGGCGGGCCAGTCGGTCACGCTGCTGCTGGCCGACGACCTCGACATCGGGCGCGGCGACCTGGTCGTGGCGGGCGGGCGGCCGAGGGTGACCGACGAGTTCGAGGCGACGGTGTGCTGGCTGGCGGAGAAGCCGCTGACGCCGGGGGACCGGGTGCTGGTCAAGCACGGGACCCGGACGGTGCAGGCGGTCGTCGGCTCGTTGCACGCCCGGTTCGACGAGCAGGCGCTGTCCAGTGTGGACTCTCCGGGGTCGTTGCGGCTCAACGAGATCGGGCGGGTGGCCGTGCGCACGGCCCAAGCGCTGCCGTTGGACGAGTACGGGGAGGTGCGGCGGGGCGGGGCGTTCCTGGTCATCGACCCGGCCGACGGGTCCACCTTGGCGGCTGGGCTGGTGGGGGCTCCGTTGCCGGTGGAGGATGCCCGCACGTAGGTGGGCACTTTGCGCCTTTCGTGGGTGGCGCGGGTGGTGCGGTGGTGCGGGTGGTGTGGGTTTCAAGATCAAAAGGTGAAAAGATGACAAGCGGCGCTCGCCGCGCGGCAGGCCGCCAGCGGGGGGTGAAGGGCGTCGGTTCCCCCGCCGTATGGCCTGGCGGAGCCAACCACAGATCGCCCCGGGTGCCGCTGAAATTTTTGCTCGTTCCTCGCAAAATTTTCGGCTGCACCCGGGGCGATCTGTGGTAGCCCTTCGGGCAGGCCATACGGCGGGGGAACCGAGGCCCTCCACCTGTGGTGGTCACCACCGTAGACAGCGCGCTGCGCGCGTGAAGAGCAGTGCTGCGCGCCGGAAAGGGGTGGGAGAGCGAAGGGGCTTTGGGGAGCCCTGGGCCGAGGTTGCCGGCCCAGGGCGTCGTCGGGTCAGAACTGCAGGTACCAGCTGTTGAGGGTGCCCACGTCCTGGGCGGCCACGTCTTGGACGCGTAGTTTCCACGTGCCGTTGGCGACCTCGCCCGAGGCGTTGACGGTGTAGGTGGTGTTGATGTTGTCGCCGCTGTCGTTGCTCGACGTCTTCACCCTGAAGGCCGTGCCGTCCGGTGCCACCAGGTCGATCACCAGGTCACCGCGGTAGGTGTGGGTGATGTTCACGCCCACCACCAGGGCGGACGGGGCGTTGCCGTCGACACCGGACACGGTGATGGAGGACTCGACCGTGGCCAGGTCGGGCAGGGTCAGCGGGGTGGTGTTCTCGAACTTCTTGCCCGGCGGGGTGCCGGTGCCGGCCAGGGTCCACAGGGCGTAGGCGATGGCGTCGCTCATGCGGTCCAGTGCGGTGTTGTTGATGTTGGTGCTGGTGTCGCACGAACGGTGGTAGCAGCGGTCGAACGCGACGCCCGCCTGGCCGCCCCACTTCTGCGCCTGGGCCGAGGTCATGGTCACCTCGGCGCCGGTGAACAGGCCGCCGATCGGGATGCCCGCTCGCGCGAAGGCCGCGTGGTCGGACCGGCCGCCCACCGACGTCAGCTCGGTGGCCACCTTGCCGGTGAAGCCCGCTTCCAGCGTCTGCTGGAGCGCCAGCGAACCGGCGGGCTGGCCGGAGGCGCTGTAGACGAAGTAGCCCGGGTTCGGGGAGCCGATCATGTCGAAGTTCAGGTACGCCTTGATCTTCGACTTCTCGGTGCTCGACAGGCTGTTGACGTAGTTGGTCGAGCCGACCAGACCCAACTCTTCCGCGCCCCACCAGCCGAAGCGCAGGTGCTTGGCGGGCTGGAAGTTCTCGCGCGCCACGGTCAGCGCGGTCTCCAGGATGCCCGCCGACCCCGAGCCGTTGTCGTTGATGCCGGGGCCGCCGCTGACGCTGTCCAGGTGGCCGCCGAGCATGAGGACGTCGTTCGGGTCGCCGCCCGGCCAGTCGGCGATCAGGTTGTAGCCGGTGGCGGAGTTGTAGGTGAACGGGAGGACCTGGGTGGTGAACCCGACCGCGTCCAGCTTCGCCTTGACGAAGTCGATCGACGCCTTGTAGCCCGGACGGCCGTGCGCCCGGTTGCCGCCGTTGTTGTTGGCGATCGTCTGCAGGCTCGCGAGGTGCGCCTGGACGTTGGTCAGCGAGATGTCGGGCACGGCCAGGGTGGCCGGCTGGGCCGTCGCGGCTCCCGGTGGGCTGAGCAGGGCCGCGGCGAGCAGCAGGGCGCTCGCCAGCGGGGTCGTCCGCTTCAGGGACATGGCTGCCTCCGCAGGGTGTAGGGATAGCCACGGTCGAGCGTGGGGGCTGCGGGCAGCGGGGCGGTAGCGGCGTTCGTCGTGGCTCGTTCGGGGGAAATGCGACTTTCGATTTATTCCATCGCTTCAGTGCAGATTGGAATGTGTGACCCGCGAAAACCGCTGCCGACCTGCGCCGGGACGCCACGTACGCTGCGCCGGTGAACAGATCAACCAGGGCCGTCCCGGCTCCTGGAAGTTCGACGCGTTGGCGGTGCCGGCCCTCGGGGACGGGGCGTTGGCGGTGGAGCAGCGGGGTATTCCGGTCGACCAGTTGGTGGACGAGACCCTGGCCGCGCTCCACGGGGCGCATCGGGTGGCGCGGTTGAAGCAGCCGTTGGAAGGCTGAGGGGTCAGCCGTCCTGTTGGGCGGCTCGTTTGCGGCGCTTGCCCTCGTGCATGGCGACCACGCGGGCGACGGGGATGGTGTGGCCCTCCTCGACCAGGTCGGCCGGGAGTTGTTGGGGCGCGGGGAGTTGGTCGGCCCACGGGTCGCGGGAGTTGAGCACGGCCGGTGCGGTGTGGACGGTGAAGTCGCGGGGGTGCACGGTGTCGAGGTCGTCCCAGGAGACGGGGAAGGAGACCGGGGTGCCGGGGCGGATGCGGGGGCTGTAGGCGGCTACGACGGTGGCTCCGTAGGCGCGGGTCGAGTCGAGGAAGACCTTGCCGCCGCGCTCCTCGCGGATGTAGGCGGTGGTGGCGAGGTCGGGGTCGAGGCGTTCGGCGCGGGCGGCCAGGGCTCGGGTGGCGGCGGCCGCGTCGTCGTCGGAGGCGGTGATGGGGACGAAGACGTGCAAGCCCTTGGCGCCGCTGGTCTTCACGGCTCCGGACAGGCCCGAGTCGGCCAGGGCCCGCTGGACCAGGCGGGCCGCGGCGACCACGTGGGCGAAGTCCTCGCCCTCGGGTGGGTCGAGGTCGAGGACCAGGTGGTGGGGGTGTTCGCGGTCGTCGGCTCGGTGCAGGGGGACGTGGTACTCGATGGCCCGTTGGTTCGCGAACCAGAGGAGGGTCTTGCGGTCGTCGCACAGGGCGTAGCGGACCTTGCGGCGGGACGCCTCCGCCCACATCTCGACCGAGTTCACCCAGTCCGGTGTGTACTTGGGCAGGTTCTTCTGCATGAACGGGTCCTGGCCGCGCAGCACGCGGACCACGGACAGGGGGCGTCCGGCCAACCCGGGCAGGATGCGGTCGCGCACGGCGTCGAGGTAGTCCACCAGGTCGCGCTTGGTGGCCCCGGCGTCCGGGAACAGCGGCTGGTCGAGGTTGGTCAGCGCGACGCCGTCGCGTTCTTCGGCAGCTCCCACGCGATCACCCTCCACCGGTGGGGCGGCCCGGTCAACCGCTAGAGCAGGGCGGTGAGGCGTTCTTCGACGGCGTCGAGGGCCATGCGGACCGCGCCCAGGGCCACGTTGTTGACGCCGAGGGCGGAGACGCGCAGGTCGACGGGTACGAGCAGGAGTCGGGCCAGGCGCTTGCGGACGGCGTCGAACAGCACGTCGCCGGCCCGGGACACGCCGCCGCCGACGATGACGCAGCGGGGGTCCATGATGAGCAGTTGCACGGCCAGGCCGCGTGCGAACCGGGTGGCGATGGTGTCCACAACGGACAGGGCGGCGGGGTCGCCCGCAGCGGCGGCGTCGAACAGGACGGCGATGTCGCCGGTTTCGGCGAGCCGGTCGCGCAGGGGCTGGTCGCAGCGTTGCAGGCCCAGGCGCAGGATCTCGCCCGCGCCGACGAGGCGTTCGAACGCGCCCAGGCCGTCGGTGGGTGGCTTGGGTTCGTCGTCCAGGTCGGTGACCAGGTCGATGAACCCGAGTTCGCCGGCCGCCGAGGACGCGCCGCGGTAGGGCTTGTCGTCGATGACCATGCCGGTGCCGATGCGTTCGCCCCACTGGACGAACAGCAGGTTGTCCCCGTCGTCGCCGCGCCATGGCGCCGCCTCCGACAGACCGACGTGGCCTCCGCGCCACCGCTCGGCCACCACGGCGAGGTTGACGTCGTTCTCGATGGCGACCGGGCAGCCCAGCCAGTCCCGCAGTTCGGCGATGACGGGCAGGCTGGACCAGCCGGGGATGCTGGGTGCCAGCACGACCTCGCCGCGGTCGTGGTCGACGATGCCGGGGGTGCCGACGGCGGCCGACCACAGGTCGGTGGGGGTGATGCCGGCGTCGGTGGTGACCCGGGTGAGCGCGTCGCGCAGCAGGCGGACCACGCCGTCGCCGGTGTGCCCGGCGGGGGTGACCGCTTGGTGCTGCGCCAGGACGGTGCCGGCCAGGTCGGCGACCAGGACGACGACCTTGTGCGGGCCGATGTCGATGCCGGCGACGTGCCCGAGTTCGGCGCGGAACCGGGCGCGCTGCGCGGGGCGGCCGATGTGGTGCTCGGTGGTGCCGGAGAACTCGGCGATGCCGGCGTCGGCGAGGGCGGTGAGGGCGCGGGTGACGGCGGGGCGGGACAGGCCGGTGGCGACGACGAGGTCGGAGACGGTGGCGGTGTGGTCGTCGGCGTCGCGCAGGGCGTTGAGCACGGCGGTGGCGTTGATCCGCCGCAGCACGTGCGGGCCGGTGGCCGCTGATCCGGATGACACGCCCGGCCTCACTTTCCCCTGGTGCGGCGCACGGTAGCAGAGCCAGACCCTTGACAGGTGGTCCAGACCATAGCAGAGTATCGAACGGTTCGTTAGTAAGTGTGCCCTGCTCGTGGTTCGGGGAGGCCGCGGTGGAAGACGTGAAGTACCGGCGCATCGCCGATCACCTGATCGGGGCGATCGACCGCGGCGAGTACCCCGTGGGCAGCGTCCTGCCCACGCTGCACGAGCTGATGGACCGCTTCGGCGTGGCCCGGGGCACTGCGCGGGCGGCCGTGGCGGTGCTCATCGCGCAAGGCGTGGCGACGTCCAAGCAGGGCCTGGGGACGCTGGTGTGCGGGACGACGATCCCGCCGCAGAAGCAGGTGCCGCGGATGCTGCCCGACGGCGCCACCTACCCGAAGGTCGTGCTCAGCGGGTGGACGGCGGCCGGGCCCGAGGTGGCGTCGCGGTTCGGGCTGGACACCGGCAGCCTGGTGGTGCACCGGGTGCGCCACCACCACACCGGGACGCGGGTGACGAGCATCGACCAGCAGTGGCTGCCGCGCAGCGTGGCCACGACCATCGAGGAACTGACCGGGCACGACATCTCCGACCGGGTCGACACGCCGCAGCCGGACCTGACCCCGTTGCTGCGCTCGGCCGGTTTGGACCCGATCGTGGCGACGGTGCAGTTGGACGCGCGGCTGCCCACGCGGTCGGAGGCGGACACGTTGGGGATCTCGGGGGAGGAGCCGGTGCTGGTGGTGCACCGGATCACGCACGGCTCGTCGGGGACGCCGGTGGAGGCGACCACGAGCGTGTCGAGCACCGGGGGAGCGGCGCCGAGGTTCACCATCCCGATCACGGGGTGAGTCCCGCGCTGGGTCAGGGCAGCAGGCGGCGCAGCAGCAGGTCGAGGCGGGCGTTGTGGTGGTCTGGGCGTAGGCGGTTGCTGCCGGTGAGGGTGGCTAGGCCGTGCAGGGCGCTCCACAGGACCTCGGTGAGGGTCTCCACGTCGTCGTCGCCGGCCAGGGGTTCGACGACCGCTACGAAAGCGCCGAATGCGGCCTTCAGTTCCGGTGGGGAGTCTGGGGTGCCGAAGGGGATGTCGGTGCGTTGCACGAACATCGCGTCGTAGAGCGCTGGGCAGGTGTGGGCGAAGTTCAGGTAGGCCTCGGCGACCGCGCGTAGGGCTTTCGCCGGGTCGTCGTGGGAGGCGCGCGCCTCCGCGAGGGTCTTCGCCAGGTCGCCGCAGCCGTCGATGGCCACCGCCGACACGATCGCGTCCTTGCCCTTGAAGTGGCTGTACAGCACGGGTTGGCTGTACTCGACCCGTTCGGCCAGTCGCCGCGTGGTCACCGCCTCCCAGCCTTCCGTCTCGGCCAGGTCGCGGGCGGCGGCGACGATCAGGCGGTGGCGTTCGGCGCGTTCGCGTTCTCGTCGCTGTTGGATGGACACGTCTGCGAGGCTAGCACTGCTAGACAAACGAGCGCCCGCGTGTCTAGTGTTGCTCGTGTCGCTAGCACTGCTAGAAACCGGAGCGTTGAGATGAAGCGTGTGAACACCGTCCTTGCCGCCCTCGTCGTCGTCGCGGGCTTCTACTTCGGCCTGAGCTTCCTGATCGGCGGCGCCGACGCGGCTGCGGGCTTCGGGATCTCGCCGTGGCCCACGGACGGGGGCTCCGGCTACTACATCGTGAAGGGCGTGCGGGACATCGCCTATGGCCTCACCGCGTTGATCCTGCTGCTCATGGGCCACCGCAAGGCCTTGGGCTTCGTGATCCTGGCCGACACGGTCATGCCGCTCGGCGACTGCATCGCGGTGATGACCCACGGCGGCACGGTGGCGTACGCGTTGGCCGTGCACGGGTCGGCGGCGGTGCTGGTGGCGTTGATCGGCGTGCTGCTGCTGGTCGAGCAGCGCCGGAAGTGATCAGGTGCGGCCGGCCATCAAGCCCATCTGGTACGCCATCGCGATCGCCTGCGTCCGGTCGTGGAGGCCGAGTTTGGCCAGGGCGTGGGAGATGTGCGACTTCACCGTGGCCTGGCTGCGGTGGATCGCCTTCGCCGCCTGGCCGGTGGTCAGGCCGCTGGCCAGCAGGCGCAACACCTCCAGCTCCCGCGCGGTGAGCAGGTCGAAGGCGGCGGTGCCCTCGGGTCTCGGGGCCGGGAGGCACAGGGTGAGCTGGTCCAGGACGTGACCGGCCAGCGACGGGGCCACGAAGCCCTTGCCCTCGGCCACCGCGCGGACCGCCTCCACGACGTGCCGGGCCGAGTCGCTGCACAGCAGCAGGCCGCGGGCGCCGTCGCGGATCGCGCGTTCCACCTCCTCGGCGGAGCCGTCCCGGCACAGCACCACCACGGGCAGGTCGCCGAAGCCCGCGCGGCTGCCCACCACCAGGTCCGGCCGGGTGCGGCGGCGGAGGGCCGCCGGGTCGTCGCCCGGCGTCGTCTCGCCGACCACGGTGATGTCCGGTTGGGCGTCGAGCACGATCCGCAGCCCGGTGCGGATCAGCTCGTTGTCCTCGTCGAGCAGCACCCGGCAAGGCGGTGCCGCGCCGTTGCGGCACCCGCCCGGTGTCGGTGAAGCCATCCGTACGCCCCCTCGCAGGTCCCCGGTGGGCAGGGCCCGATGATGCCTCCCGCGATGTGGGAGCCGCACCGGTGCGGCCGGGAATGTCGGCGAACGGAGGTATCGCCGGGTTCGGGGTCCCGCCGACCCGGACCAGTCGGGTAGCGCGCTGTCACCGCCCACTTCACCTGTACGGCGGTTGCGCGGGCACGGTGGGACGGGTCCGCGGGGTGAACGTCCAGCGCAACCGGTCCAGCGCCGCCGGCAGGGTGTCCGAGCGGTCCCGCAGGGCCAGGGCGCTCAACGTGCCGCGGTGCTCGCGGTACCACGACAGCCCGCCGGACCGCCGGGTCGTCAGCTCCCGCACCTGCTCCCGGTACCGGTCCACGACCCGCTGCACGGCCGCCGCCGGGTCGGTCTCGGGATCGGTGCCCGCGCCGTGCAGCCGGACCAGCGCCGCGACCCGGTACCTGTTGTGCGCCAACGGTTCCAGCAGCCCGGCGTCCACCAGCCGTTCGGCCGTGCACCGCGCCGCGCCCTCGGTGGTGTCCAGCAGCGCCGCCACCGTCGAGGCGGTCACGACGGGCAGGTCCAGTTCCGCCAGCAGGGCCAACGCGGTCACCGCCGTCCGGTCGCCGTCGGCGCGCAACCGCCGCACGCACGACCCGAGCAGGTCTCGCACGCCGGTCAGCACCTCCAGCCGCTGACCGGGGTCGGCGAGCCGGTCGGCGAGGTCGGCGACCGTCCACTCCGGACGTGCGGCGAGCCTGCCCGCGGCCACCCGCACCGCCGGTGGCAGGCACTCGCACCAGGCCACCACCGCGGCGGCCCGTTCCGGTTCGGCGTCCACCCGTTCCGCGCCCACGACCCGGCGCAGCAGCCCCACCGCCGCCGTGACCGGCAGCCGGCCCAGCCGCAACTGCCGGTAGCCGTCGGCCGCGCCCACCGCGGCGCGCCCGGTCAGCACGGCCGCACACCCGGGCGGCAGCAACGGTTTCACCTGGTGGGTGTCGCGGACGTCGTCCAGCACCAGGAGGATGCGGCGGCCCGCCACGAGCGCCGCCCACTGCGCCGCGAGGCGGGTGGGGTCGGAGTCGTCCACGGCGTGGAACGCACTCAGCAAAGCGGTGAGCGCCTCGGCCGGTTGGACGGGACTGTCGGTCGAGCCGCGCAGGTCCAGGTACAAGCGGCCGTCCGGGAACTGGTCGGCCACGGCGTGCGCGGCCCGCAACGCCACCGCGCTCTTGCCTACCCCGGCCATGCCGTGCACCGCGCACACCGACCCGTCGACCAGCGCCGCCGCCACCGCCGCCACCTCGTTCTCCCGGCCCTGGAACACCGGGTCGCACGCGGGCAGCAGGTCCGGCGCGGGAGCCGAGGGCGGCGCGGAGCGCGGGACCACGTCGTCGGCCAGGATGCGGCGTTGCAGGTCGCGCAGCGGTTTGCTGGGTTCGACGCCCAACTCGTCGATCAGCAGCCGCCGCAGGTCCCGGTACGCGCCCAGCGCGTCGGCCTGCTGCCCCGACCGGTACAGCGCCACCATCAGGTGCTCGTGCAGGCGTTCCCGCAGCGGGTGCTGGGAGATGATCAGCTTCAACTCCGGCAGCACCTCCTCCGGTTCACCCAATTCGATCCGCAGGCCCAAGCGCATTTCCTCGACGGTGAGCCGTGATTCCTCCAACCGCGCTCGTTCGGCCATGACCGATTGGGTGAACGAGACGTCAGCCAGCGGTTCGCCGCGCCACAGCTCGACCGCCGCGGTGAACGCCTCCAGCGCGCCCGGCAGGTCGTCCGCCGCCCGCCGCACCCGGCCCAGGTCCACCAGCCGCTGGTACTCCAGCAGGTCCAGCGCCCCGGGCGGCACGCTCAGCTGGTAGCCGCCGGGCCGGGTGACCAGCGCCCGGCCCGCCTCCTCGCCCAGGGCCGCGCGCAGCCGCCACACGCAGCCCGCCAGCAGGTTCTTGACCCGCGCGTACGGCCGGTCGCCCCACAGCTCGGCGTGCAGCTGGGCCACCGGCACCACGCGGTTGGCGTGCAGCAGCAGGATCGCCAGCAGCGTGCGCTGCTTGGTCGACCCGATGGACCGCCACCCGCCGCCGGCGCGGAACTCGACCGGCCCCAACAACCGGAACCGGATTCCGCCGAAAGCCGAAGTCGCCAACGATCCTCCCCAGTCGAATCGTCGTCACCTTGGTGGTCAACAATCGCACAGCGGCTTTCCGGGAAACACCCGGACAATGGTCGTGGCACGCTTCCACCTAAGTCGCGGTCACCTCCCTCCCGACCACCGCGGAAGACGAGGGCGCCTCCACTTCCGGAGGAGGCGCGAGCAGGTCGGCCAGCGCCAACCGGTCCACCTTGCCGTTGGCGTTGACCGGGAACGCGTCGAAGTGCCGGTAGGCGAAGGGCAGCATGTAGACCGGCAGCCGGCGGCCCGCGGCCTCCGCCAGCTCCCGGTCCAGGCCGGGTTCGCCGGTGTAGCAGGCGTGCAGGACCAGTTCGCCGCCGTCGCCGGGCACCGCGACCACCACGGCGTCGTGCACCCGGTCGTGGCCGCGCAGCACGCCCTCGATCTCGCCCAGCTCCACCCGGTAGCCGCTGATCTTGACCTGGTGGTCCACGCGGCCCACGTGCACCAGCACGCCGTTCTCCTCGCGGACCCGGTCGCCGGTGCGGTACCACGACCGCGGGGTGGGGTCGCCGTCCGGGGAGAACCGGCCGGCGTTGGCCGCCGGGTCCGCGTACCCGTCGAACCGCTGCTCGCCGCGCACGTGCAGCTCGCCCTCGCGCGCGGGCCTGCCGTCGTCGAGGATCACGGCGTCCACGTGCGGGAAGACCTGCCCGATCGGCACGGTGCCGTTGGACGTCCGCGGCCACTGCGCGGGGTCGGCGGGCAGGCGGTAGTCGGTGACGGTGATCGTGGTCTCGGTCGGCCCGTAGACGTTGACGATCGCGCTGTTCGGGGCGGCGGTCGCCCACGCCCGCGCCTGCTCGTGGGTCAGCCGCTCGCCGCCGAAGATGCTCCACCGCAGCCCCGGCATCACGTTCGGGCGCAACGCGCGCAGCCGCCGGGCGATGGAGATCACGGACGGGACGGAGAACCAGTGCGTGATACCGCGCCCGGCCACGAACCGCACCGGCACCAGCAGTTCGTCCGCCTGCGGCACCACCACCGTCGCCCCGGACGTCCACGACGCGAACAGGTCGAACACGGAGATGTCGAAGGTCAGGTCCGCCGCCTGCGACAGCCGTGCGCCGGGGCCGATCTCGTAGCGCTCGGTGCAGAACGGCAGGTAGGTGGCGAGGTTGCGGTGCCGGATCGGCACGCCCTTGGGCGTTCCGGTCGAGCCGGAGGTGAACAGCACGTAGGCCACGTCGTCCGGGTTGTCCGGGATCGGGCCGCGGTGGGGCGGCGGGAGGTCCTTGATCGTGGTGGTGGTCGTCGTGGTGCCGGCCACCACCGCGTCGGCGGTTTCCGCGCCCCGGTCGTCCACGACGAGCACGTCCACGTTCGTTTGCGCGCACATGTACCTGTTGCGCGCCACCGGGAACGCCGGGTTCAACGGGACCACCGTCGCACCGAGCCGGAGCGCACCGAGGTACCCGGCGTAGGCGGGCAGGCTGCGGGCGGCGAGCAGGCCCACCGCTCGTGGCGTGCCGTTCTCGGCCAGGCGCGCGGCGGTGCGGTCGGCCAGGTCGAGCAGGTCGCGGTAGGACAGGACGTCCCCGCCGACCTCCAGCGCGGCGCGGTCGGGGTGCTTGCGCGCGGTCTCGGCGATGCGGGCGAACAGCGTCACGGGGTCCTCCTGAGGCGGCGGACGGCGTCGGCGACCTCGGGGCTGCGCACGACACCCCAGTGGTCGGTGTCCACCCGCACCACGCGGGTGTCGGCGGGGAGCCTGGCGCGCCAGTGGTCCAGGTCGGCGTCGGTGATGTCGGCGGCGATCACGGTGGTCGGCGCGTGGATCCGCCGGGATGAGGTGTGCGCGGCTCCGGCTCGGGCGTGGCGGCGGTAGGCGTGCCAGCGCTCGACCAGCGCCCAGGCCGGGACCTCCTCGCCGGCCACGGCCAGGCACGCGGCCAGGGCGCGGACGGCCAGGTCGTCGTCCTCGGAGCGGGGTCGGGGGGTCGGGGGCAGGTCGAGGGAGGCGGCGAAACCGGCCGGGTCGGGTTGGTCGGGGTAGCCGGTCGGGGGTGGGGTGTCGATGAGGAGCAGGGCGGTGTTGGCCGGTTCAGCGGCCACTTCAGTGGCTGGTTCGGCGGCCAGTTCGTGGGCGACCAGGCCGCCGAAGGACCAGCCGGCCACGACGTCGGGTCTGCGGCCGGCGGCGGCGAGGTCGGCGCGGTAGGTGGCGGCCAGGTCGGTGACGGTCGTGTGGGTGGTGCGGTCCTGCGAAGCGGTGATGTGCCAGTCGGGGAGGGCGTCGACCAGGGCTCGGAAGTCCTGGGGCGAGCCGCCGGCACCGTGGACCAGGTGCAGGTGCGGGCCTTCGGCGTCGTTGAGGACGACCAGGGTCGTGTCGGGGGTGGTGGTGCCGGCGAGGTGGTCGGCGATGCGGCGCGGGGTGGGGTCGGCCAGCCAGGTGACCAGGTCGAGGCGGGTGCCGGTGGCGGACTCGAGCGCGGCGGCGAGGTGCAGGACGGTGAGGGAGCTGCCGCCGGCGGCGAAGAAGTCCTGGTCGGGGCCGGCGGGTGGGTGACCGAGGACCTGCTCCCAGGTGCGGGTCACCGCTGGGGGGAGGTCGACGTCGGGGTGCGGCCTCCGGCCCCCGTCTCCATTCTCCCACGGGGGACCGACAAAACCGGGGGTGGCGGGAGTGGGGAGGGTGTCGGTGGTCTTGGTTCGGGTGGCGAGGGACGTGACCGGGTGGCCGGGGTCGGCCGCCAGGACGGTGTCGAGGTCGTGGAGCAGGCGCAGGGCGGTGGGGCGGTCGTAGCGGTCGGTGTTGTACTCGACTTCCACGACGACGCCGATGTCGGTGTCCCAGTAGCCGATCGTGAAGTCGGCGCGGGCCGCGCGGTTGGGGCTTTGGTGCGCGGTGAGCGGGATGGTGCCCAGGCGCAGGCCTGAGGAGAGGGGACCCAGGTAGGTCAGGACGATCGGCGGCATGTCGCCCAGGGCCGCTCTGGTGGGTTCGGGGAGTTCCTTGAAGACCTTCGGGTACGGGGCGGACTGGTGGGACAGCAGCTGCCACAGGGAGTCCCGGGCGCGGCCCACCACGTCGGCGATCGTGTCGTCGTCGGTGACGGTGGCTCGGGCCACCACCAGGTTGGTCAGGTAGCCGACCAGCTTCTGGTCGCGGGCGGTCAGGCGGTTGGCGGCGGGGGTGCCCACCGTGACGTCGCCGCCGGCACCGCCTCGGGCCAGGACGGCTTGCAGAGCGCCCAACACGACCGCGAACGACGTCGTGCCAGCCGTCTTGGCGTGGGCCTGCAAGCCGTGCGCGGCCTCGGGGCTGATCGTGTAGCGCAGGGTCGTGCCGGGACTGCCGGGTGTGGCGCGGGCGGGACGGTCCGGGGCGACGGTGACCGCGCAAGCGCCGTCCAGTGCGGTCCGCCAGTGCTCGATCGCCTTGCGCCACTTGCCCTTCTCGCCGGCGGCGTGCTGGTCGAGGGCGTACTGGGCGAAGGAAGGAGCGGGGGTCTCGAAGGTCGGTTGGTCGCCCCGCAGGGCTGTTTCGTAGGCGGTGGAGAGGTCGTCCAGGACCAGGCGGATGGCCCACCCGTCCACAACGGAGTGGTGGGCGGTGAGGAGGAGTTCGTGCTCGTCGGCGACCTGGACGGCCACCAGGCGGGCCAGGGGCGGGCGCTCCAGGGGCAAGGGCTCGTCGTGGACCTCCTCGGCGATGCGGGCCAGGAGGGACGGGACCGGGAGTGAACCGGGGTCGTCGACGACCACCGAACGCACGGGCGCGGCCACCCGCTCGGCCACGCACGCCCGCACCACGCCGTCCGCGGACACCAGGCCCATGCGCAGGGCGTCGTGCCGGTCCACCACCGCCTGCCACGCCGTGCGCAGCGCGGTCAGGTCCGGCGGCGACGCGCAGCCCAGCCGCCACGTGACGTGGTAGACCGACTTGCGCGCCGCCCGCTGGTGCACCCACCACAGCGCCTCCTGCGCCGGGGTGGCCGCGACCTCGGCCTGCGCCGTTACCTCGGCCTGCGCCGCGACTTCACCCTGCGCCGGAACCTCGGCCGGCGCCGTGCCCAGGGCCATGACCTCACTCATGGGCGGCCTCGAACTCGGCGGTCAGCTTCTTGCGGTCCACCTTGCCGACCGTGGTCAGCGGGATGGTCTCGCGGCGGTGGAAGCCGCGCGGGTGCATGTACCGGGGGAGACCGCCCAGCAGTTCGGCGAACTCCGCCGCCGGCACCTCGGCCCCCGTGTAGAGGGCGTGCAGGTCCACCTCGCCGTCCGCGGCGGTCACGGTGATCACCACGACCTCGACCACCGCCGGGTGCTTGCGCAGCGCCGACTCGATCTCGCCCAGCTCGACCCGGTTGCCGCGGATCTTCACCTGCTCGTCGATGCGGCCCAGCAGCACCAGTTCGCCGTGCTCGATCCGGCACCGGTCACCGGTCCGGTAGTAGTGCTGCGGCGTCAGGGGTTCCGACCCGTCGTACAACGCGCCCCGCCCGTCCTCGAACCGCACGAACCGGCCCACGTTCTCGCCCGGGTCCAGGTAGCCGGGGAACCGCTGCCGGCCGCGCAGGCACAGCTCGCCGTCGTCGGCGATCCGCAGGTCCTCGTCCAGCAGCACCCAGTCCACGTTCGGGAACGGGTGCCCCAGCGGGATGTACCGGTTGGACACCTCCGGCCAGGCGGCCCGGTCGCGCGGCACCACGTACCCGGTCACGATGACCGTGGCCTCCGACGGCCCGTAGCAGTTCTGCACCTTCGAGTTCGGCGCCGCCGCCGACCACGCCTCCGCCTGCTCGAACGTCAACCCCTCGCCGCCGAACTGGCTGCTGCGCAACGTCGGCATCGACCCCGGCGCCAGCGCCCGCAAGCGCTTGGCGAACGAGATCAGCGACGGCACCGACAGCCAGTGCGTGAGCTGCTTCTCGTTGACGAACTTCACCGGCGTGAACACGTCGCTGTGCTGGGCGACGCACAACGTGGACCCCGACGCCAACGCGCCGAAGATCTCGATCACCGACCCGTCGAAGGACATCTCGAACGTCTGCGACACCCGCGCGCCCGGCCCGAAGCCGAACCGGGGGACGATCTCGTCCAGGAACGAGTCCATGCAGTCGTGCGTCACCTGCACGCCCTTGGGCTTGCCGGTCGTGCCGCTGGTGAAGATCAGGTAGGCCACGTCGTCCGGCCCGCGCTCGGCCTGCGGCGGCACGTCACCGCCGTGCGGCGAGAGCATGGGCCGCCACCGGTCGCCGGTCAGGTCGAGCACCTGGCCGGGCGTCTTCTGCCGGTACTCGGAGGCGTCCGCGCCCGAGGTGTCGTCCACGACGGTCAGCTCCAGGCCCGCGTCCTCGGTGATGGTGAGGTTGCGCAGGGCGGGCGCGGCCGGGTTCAGCGGGACCGCGGTCGCCCCGAGCCGCAACGCCGCCAGGTAGGCCACGTAGCTGACCGCGCACCGGGACGTCAGCAGGCCGACCTTGGTGGGTGACGCCCCACCCAGCGCCTCGACCATCCGCGCGGACATCCACTCGGCCGCGTTCTCCAACGCCGCGTAGGTCAGGTCCACCCCGTTGACCTCCAGGGCCATCCGGTCGGGGTTGGCCCGCGCGGCGGTCCGGAACCGTTCGTAGAGGGATCGGAACGTCATCGTGCTGTCCTTCCGCGTGACGGCAGGACCCCGTCCTGGCCGCTCTCGATGTGCAGCAGGTTGCGAAACGTGAGCTCGACCAACGACTCCCGGGGCCGCCCCCGGCGAGCCGAGTCCACGGCGAACCGCAACGCCCCCGGCAGCTGCCGCCAGGCGTCGGCCGCGTCCTCCACCCCAGCCCGCCGGTACCGGAACACGTGGTGCCCGGCCGCGCTCCACAGGTCGTCCAAGCAACCGGCGGCGACCGCCGGGTCACGGCGGAACAAGTCGCTCAGGAACGGCACCACGTCAGCCGCCCCCACCAGCCACCGCCCGCCGTTCTGCCCCACCTCCGCGGGAGAACGTCGTACCCCCGTGGGAGAATGGAGACGGGGGCCGGAGGCCACGCCCACCGCGGCGCCCACCTCGCGCCGCAACCACTTCCGCCCGCCCTCCGGCACCGCGACCACGTGCCCGAACACCAGCGAGTTCCGGCGCGCCTGCACGGGCGACAACACCTCCGGCCCGTCCATCGCGCGCAGCAGCACCTCGGTGCTCAGCGTCCCCTCGAACGGCTGCTGCTCCCCGGTCGGCAGCAACCCGGCGAAGTGGTCCACGACCCGCCACGAGTCGCCGTCCCGCCCGGTCACCAGCAACCAGTGCGGCGCCGTCTCGGACGTCCCGTACGACGGCGACCACGGCAGCCGGGCGTTGTCCACCGCCACGACCACCCGCCCCCACCGGTCCAGCTCCGCCTCCCACCCCGGACCGGCGGCGTACCGCAGGAGCGAACCGTCCGGCAGGACGTCCAACGGCGTGCGGTGGTGGGAAAAGGCGAGGTCGTCCGGCCGCACCGCCAACCGCACCGAGTCCGCGAACCGGTCCAGAGCCGTGTCGTCGAAGGAGTCCAGGTACGCCAGCAGGTTCGCCGTGTAACAGCTCAGGCCGGAGAACAAGACGCCTCCCGGTACGCGCAACTCGCCGGCACCGGAGTCGGCAACCGGTGCCACCGCACCCCGTGCCACACGCCCGTGTCCTGCCCGACCTCGACCGGAACCGTCCACGGCAGCCCGCCGATCCCCGTCCCCTCGGCCTTCACGCACGCCTCCTGCACGCTCCACATACACGCGAACTCCACGTCCACGGTGGACAGAGACCGCAACGCCGCCAACGCGGAAGGCGTGCAGCACCGCCGCAACATCCCCTCCGACACCGGCAACGGCGGCTGCACGTCCACCCCCACCTCGACCCCGATCCCGACCGCCGCCGCGATCCACCCGCCGTCGTGCGACAGGCTCACCGACAGGTCCGGACGGCCGACGAGGTACGGCTGCCCACTGCTCCGCGACGACACCGCCACCCCGGCGGCGTCCGGCACCACCAGCCCCAGCAGCCGCGCGAGCAACCCCCGCGCCGCCAACCGGGTCGAAGCGCACGCCGCCCGCTCCACCGCCGCGAACACCCCCGGCGCGACACCGAAGACGCCCGCGGACACAGGCGCGCCCGCGGAAACCTCCGAGACCGTCATCGCAGCAAGTCCTCCGCGTGCTCGGCGATCCCGGCCAACATGGCCCCCGAAACACCCCCGGCCACCCCGAACATCGCCGCCTCGGCCCGCAACCCGGCCACCCCGCCGTCGGCGAACGACGAGGCTCCCACCAGCTCCGCGCACACCCCCAGCACCCGGTCCAGCCCCTCGGCCACGGCGACCTTCACCACCATGCTGTCCACCAGGTCCCCCTCCCGGAACGACGAGCACAACGCCTCCACCCGCCGCGCCTCCACCAGCCCCCGCGCGAACCGGTCCCGCACGACGGCGTTGTCCCACGCCACCCCGGACCCCAGCGGCCGCATGAGCAACTCCCGCCGGGTCGAGGCCAACACCCGCCGGCACAGAGCCGCCGCCCACAACGCACCGGCCAACCGCTCGGTCGCCACGTGCCGCGCGAACACCGCCAGCCCCCGCCCCGGCGCGCCGACGACCCAGTCCCGCCCCAGCGTCACCCCGGAGAACTCCAGGTGCCCCACCCCGGCCCCGGCGAACGCCGACCCGGCCGACACCCGCGTGACCCCGGGCGCGTCCAACGGCACCAACACCCACACGAAGCTGGTGAAGTGCCGCTGCGGCCGGTGCCGAGCCAGCACCAAGGCGTAGTCGGCGAACAAGGCGTTCGTGATCCACCGCTTCCCGCCGTCCACCACGACGGAGTCCTCGGACAGCCGTGCCGAGGTCGTCAGGTCCATCAGGTCCGACCCGGCCGCACCCGCATCGGTCGCCGCCAGCGCCAACACGACCGACCCGCGCTCGGCCTCCGAGCACACCTCGCCCACCGGCCCGGTCCGGTGCGCGCGCAGGATCGGCAACGCCGTCGCCACCTGCACGCACACCGACAGCACGACCCCCAGCGGGTACCGGGCGTCCAACGAAGGCAGCAGCTCCCGCAACACCTCCACCGGCCGGTCCCGGGACAGCACCCCGGACCGCCCCAGCGAAGCCCACACCGCCCGCGCGTCGACGTCGAGGACCGCCTCAGGCAAGGCGGACCTCCGGGTCCAGCAGCACGGCCACCCCGTTGGCCAGCCGCAACCGGTCGTCGGCGTAGTTCAGCGACGCCGACCGCAGGTCCCGGAACACCCGCTCCAGCCCCAGCGCCGACCCGCGCAGGTAGCCGTGCCGCAGCCCGACGACCTCCACGAGCTGGTCCACCGCCTGGAAGCACTGCCGCGCCGCCTGCACCTTCAGCGTGTTGACCAGCATCCGCACCGGCGGCGCGGACAGGTCCGCCGAGCCCGCCACCGCGTGCAACGTCTGCCGCAGCAACGCGTTGACCACCTCCAGCCGCCCGCGCACCGACGCCAACCGGGTCAGCAGCAGGTCGGACTCGGTGTCGAACTGCTTGCGCCCCTCCGGCGACCGGATGTGCCCGACCACCCGGGACAACGCGCCCGCCGCCGCGCCCAGCCACGCCGCAGCCCACCCCAGGTGCGCCAACGGCCCGAAGGTCGCGGTCACGATGTCGCGGAACCCGCCGCGCTCACCGACCACCTGCGTCACCGGCACCGCACCGGTCAACCGCATCGGCACGCTGTGCGTGGCCCGCATCCCCAACGGGTCCCACCCGCCCAGCACGGACACGTCGAGCTGGTCGCGCCGCGCGTACACCAGGGACACCTGGCTGGGCGAGGTCGCGTCCGGTGCCAGCGCGGTGATCAGGTAGGCGTCGGCGTGCTCGCCGCCGGTGACGATCGGCGCGTCGCGGTCCACCCGCAGCACCTCGTCGTCCCCGGTGGTCGCGGACTCCGACACCAGCAGGTGTCCGCCCTTGCCGCGCTCGGTGGTCACCGACCCCAGGTACAGCTCCCCGCGCCCCAACGCGGGCAGCACCGAATCCCGCAGCGCCGGACCCGCGTGCCGGACCAGCGTCGCCGCCTGCTGGCAGTGCATGGCGAACACCATCGCCACCGACATGTCCTCGCGGGCCAGCCGCTGGGTCACGTCCACCACCTCGGCGTACCCGCCGCCCATGCCGCCGAACTCGCCCGGCACCACCAACCCGAGCAGCCCCGACGACCGCAGCGCCTCCAGCGACCGCACCGGGAACCGGGCGTCACGATCGGCCTGCCCCGCCTCCTCGGCGACGACCGCCAGCACCTCCTCCAGCGTCAGCACTGCCGCGCCCCCGAGATCGCCGCCCACAGGCTGCCGGCCGTGGCGAAGGTGGTGTCGGTGAGCAGCTCGTCGGGCAACGACACCTGGTAGGTGTCCTCGATGGCGAACAGCAGCTCGATGGCCTGCATCGAGTCCAGGCCCAGGTCGCGCAACGACGACTCCAGCGTGATCTCGGCGCCGCCCGCGTACTTCAGGAACGGTCGCAGCATGTCCGCGAAGCGGGGATCCACTTGTCCATCACTCCCAGTCGTGATCGGTGGGCTGCTCCCGGCGCAGCGCCAGGGCGGAGACGTCCAGCACCCGTCCACTCCGGACGGTCACCTCCAGGGGCGGCGGGTGCCCCAGGAACGCCACGAGGCTCGCGGTCAGGCCGTACGCGCCGACGTTCGGCACGGCCAGCACGTCGCCCGGCCGCGCGTCCACGACGTCCACGCCCCGGCCCCACGTGTCCAGCGGCGTGCACAGCGGCCCGGCGACGATCGCGCCGGTGAGCCGGTCCCGGCCCTCCAGGCTGAGCAGGTGCGGCACCATCGGCGGCAGCCGGCGCAGGCCCGACATGCCGCCCAGGTGGTTGATCCCGGACTCCAGCACCAGCACGGGCGTGCCGTGCGAGACCTTGGCGTCCAGCACCCGGGTCAGCAGCCGCCCGGCCGTGGCCACCAGGTAGCGGCCGGACTCGAACGCCACCGCCGGCCGCCCCTCCCGCCAGTCCGGGAACGCCGAGTCCAGCAGGTCCTCGACCCGCCCGGCCAGGCCGTCGAACACCGGCAGCGCCCCGGCGCGGGCGAAGGGCGCGCCGAACCCGCCGCCCAGGTCCAGCACCTCGACCTCCCACCCGCACGCGTCGGCGAGCTTGCGGGCGGTCGTGGCGGCCTGCGTGAACTGGGCGACCAGGGCGTCCTCGTCGGTCAGGTTCGTGCCCATGTAGAGGTGGAACCCGGCGGGCGTGGCCGCGTCCCGCGCGCCGAACAGCTCCGGCCGGGCCAGCACCCACTCGGCGTCCGCGCCGAACTGCGACGCCACCCCGGTCATGGTCAGGCCTTGACCGGGCACGGGCGCGCTGTCGTTGACCCGCAACAGGAACCGCGCGTCACCGGGGGAGAGGCGGTCGAGCTGGTCGATGGCGTGCGGGGAGTCCACCGAGAACCACCGCACGCCCTGTCGCAGCGCGTCGGCGACCTCGGCGTCCCGCTTGCCCGGCCCGGTGTAGAGCACGTCGTCGGGCGAGAACCCGGCCGACGACGCCACTTCCAGCTCGCCGGGCGAGCACACCTCCGCGTGGCACCCGGCCGCCCGCAGCGCCGCGACCACCGACGGGTGCGGGTTGGCCTTGAGCGAGTAGTACAACCGGCTCGGCGCCGGCAGCGCGGCCCGCAGCAACGCCACCGAGCGGTCCACCTCGTCCAGGTCGTAGACGTACGCCGGAGTGCGCATCACAGGCCCTCCGCCAACGCCCGCCGGTCGACCTTCCCGTTGCGGGTCAACGGGATGTCCTCGACGACCAGGCAGCGGCCGGGGATCTTGAACTCCTCCAGCTCCGCCCGCAACCCGATCAACACCTGGTCGGGCACGACCTCGCCGACCACGAACAGCACCGCGCCCTCCCGGCCGTCCCCGGGCGGCAGCACGGCCGCCGACCGCACCCCGGCGACCCGGTGCGCGGCGGCCTCCACCTCGGTCGCGCTGACCCGGAAGCCGCGCTCCTTGTAGAGGTCGTCGCGCCGGCCGGAGAAGTACAGGTAGCCGTCGGCGTCCAAGTGCCCGTAGTCCCCGGTGTGCAGCTGCGGGAACAGGCCCTCCACCAGCCGGAACCGCTGCGCGGTCAGCTCCGGCCGCCGCCAGTACCCGGCCATCACGTTCGGCCCGCGCACCACGATCTCGCCGACCTCGCCGGGCGGCAGCCGCCGGCCGTCCTCGGCCACGGTGAACACCTCCGTGCCCGGCAACGCCCGCCCGCACGCGCCCGGCCGGCGCAGGTCCTCGTCCGGCGGCATGATCGTGGCCCGCTTGCACTCGGTCAGCCCGAACATCAACTGCACCCGCAGCCCGGGGATGGAAGAACGCAACTGCCGCAACGGTTCCTCCGGCATGGCGGCACCGGTGTTGGTCACCAGCCGCAACGGCGGCGGCTGCGCACCCGGCCTCGACAGCAGCCGGGCCAGCCCCTTCGCCATCGCCGGCACGGCCGGCAGCACGGTCGCCCGGTGCAACACCAACTCCCGCAACAGCCGCGGGCCGGCGTCCTCGGCCGTCGCCAACCGCACGCACGCGCCCGACAACAACCCCAGGAACACCTGGTAGAGCCCGTAGTCGAAGGACAACGGCAACGCGCAGAACACCACGTCCCCGGGCCGGTACTCCAGCACGGACTGGATCGCCTGCGCCGCGAACACCACCTGGGCGTGCGTGGACACCACGGCCTTGGGCCGCCCGGTGCTGCCGGAGGTGTAGATCAGGCACACCGGGTCCACGGCGAGCACCGGCGCGTCCACGGCGTCGGAATCCGGAGCCGACCGGACCTCCGCCAGGGTCACCGTCTTGATCCCGCGCTGCACGGCGGCGACCTGCGCGGCCGGGTCGTCGGTCACCAGCACGGCCGGCTCGCAGTCCTCCAGCACGTGCACCAGCGCCGCGACCGGCGTCCGCTCGTGCACGACGCTGAACACCGCCCCCGACCGGGCACAGGCGAACAGCAGCGCGGGCACGGCCGTGCCACCCGGCACGCACACCACGACCCGGTCACCCCGCCGCACACCCAGCCCGGCCAGCAACCCGGCCGCCCGCCGCGCGGCCAGGTCCAGCTCGGCGAAGGTCATCGTCTCGGTGCCGTGCGACAACGCCGGCGCGTCCGGGTGGTCGGCCACCGCCCGGTCCAGCACGTGGTGCAGGAGGGTCACGGCCGCTCCACCGCCCTCCGGAACAGCCCGGTGAGCGCGTCCACGTCCCGCAGGTCGCTGGTGGCCAGGTCGTCCGGGTCCAGCTCCACGTCCAGCGCCGACTCGACCCGCTCGATCACGTCCACCAGCCGGAACGAGTTGAACTTCGGCAGCTCCCGCAACGGGCCGTCCACGACCCCGGCGTCCAGCTCCAGCACCGACGCCAGCGCGCCGACCACCGTCGAGCGCACGGCCCCGGCCGCCAGCTCCGCGTCCAAGGCGCTGTCTGCCAGCAGCAGTTCGTGCACGCGGTCCACCAGCGCCGACGGCATCCCGCCGCCGCGCTGCGCCCGCCGCATGGCCACGTAGGTCTGGGACGCCAACGTCAGCCACGCCCGAGCACCCTCGGCCGCCCGACCACCGTCGTCCACGCCGACCGACGCCAGCCACCGGGCGTGCAAAGCACGCGTCCGCGCCAGCAGCCACACGTCCAGCACCAGGGCGTCCCACCCGGCGGGCCGGTCGCTGTGCTCGCGGACGGCGGCCACGTACCGGTCCACCAGGGCACCGTCGATCGCCCGTGCGGTCGCCACCAGCTCGCAGTCCACTTCGGACGGTGGCAGAGCGCCGGCGGTCAGGACGAACGCCGACGACTTCGGCACCGCCGCGTCCAGATCGGCCAACCGCCACACACCCGGTCGCGCGGACCCCCACGGCGTGTCGTTGTGGTAGGCGTCCACGACCACACCGGACTCGGTGAGCAGGAAGCTGTGCTCCATGTGCTTCTGCCCGAAGTACGGCACCCACGGCATGGTGTGCGCGTCGCCCACCACGTACAGCGGCCCCTCGGCGGCGGCCAGCCGGCGCAACGCCGGGCCGTCCAACCCGTCCTCCCGGACCGCCACGGACAGGCCCAGCAGCCGGGACGCCTCGTCCAGCCGCGTGTCCACCGGCACGTCCAGCGACGGCGGCCCGTCCGGCGGGAACGTCGGGCAGAACCTCGGCGCGGCACCCAGCGCCACGTGCGCGCCCCCGCCGTGGTGGCGGTCGGCGACGGCGGCCAGGTTGGCCTGCAAGCAGTCCAGCTCCGCCGCGTGCAGGCCGTCCAGCACCGGCGACCACGTCCGGTCCACGACCTCGTCCGGCACGGTCACGACCATCACTTCACCCCCGTGAGATCGGCTTCCACCAGGCGCAACCCGGCGGTGGCGGCGGCCAGCGCGGCCTCGTCGGCGGCCAGGTCGCGGACCTGGCCCGCCAGCAGTTGGTCGTAGGCGGACAGGTCCAGCAGCCCGTGCCCGCTCACGCACACCAGCACCCCGCGCGTCGACTCCCGCGCGGCCCGCGCCGCACCGGCCAACGCGTGCCCGGACTCCGGCGCGGGCACCACCAGCTCCGACACCGCGAACCGGCGACCCGCGTCCAGCGCCTCCCGCTGGCCCACCGCGACCGCGTCGACCGACCCGTGGTGGCGCATCGCCGACAGCAGCTTGGCCGCGCCGTGGAACCGCAGGCCCGCCGAGTGCGAGGCCGGGATGGAAAACGAACTGCCGATCGAGTACATGGCCTCCATCGGCCCCGACCCGGTCGCGTCGGTGTGGTCGTAGGCGTAGACGCCCCGGGTCAGCTTCGGCGTGGCGCTGGACTCCACCGCCAGCAGCCGCACCGCCTCCGCCTCGCCGGCCCGGTGCCGGGCGTGGAAGGGCAGCGCGATCCCGCCGAAGTTCGAGCCCGCGCCGACACTGCCGACCACGGTGTCCACCTCGGCACCCAAGGCGTCGAGCTGCTCGATCGCCTCCAGCCCGATCACCGACTGGTGCAGGATGCTGTAGTTCTCGCCGCTGCCGATGCAGAACGCCCGACCCTCGCCGCCGCGCGCGTACTCCACGGCCTCGCCGATCGCCAACGCCAGCGAGTTCCCGCCTTCGGTCAACGACGTCAGCCCGCTCGGGCTGGCGTGCACGGTCGCGCCCAGCAGCCGCATCAAGCTGCCCCGGTAGGGCTTGTCGCGCAGGCTGCCGCCGACCATGAACACCGTGCAGCGCAACCCGAACGCGGCGCACGCGGCGGCCAACGCCGTGCCCCACTGGCCCGCGCCGGTCCCGGTGACCACCTCGGTGATCCCCGCCCGCTTGTAGTAGAACGCCTGCGCCAGCGCGGTGTTGAGCTTGTGGCTGCCGGAGATGTTGCCGCCCTCGTACTTGACGTACACCGGCACGCGGGCGTCGACCTCGCGCTCGAACGCGGTGGCCCGCCACAGGGGAGTGGGCCGGTACTTGCGGTACTGCGCCACGACTTCCTCGGGGATGTCCCACCACTCCCGCAGCGACACGCTCTGCCGCACCAGCTCCAGCGGCAAGCCCGTGCTGACCGGGCCGGCCGCTTGCGAGGGCGTGAGGTCCGGCGGCAGGTCGTAGCCGAGGTGCGGCAGCACGCTGCGCCACGCGGCGGTCACCGGTGCTCCTCCACGGCCCGCAGCACCACGTCCACCAGGTCGGACACGACGGTGAACACCTTGCCGGTGAACAGGTCGTCGGGCAGCACCACGTCCAGCTCGTCCTCCAACCGCACCAGCATCCCCAGGAACCCCAGCGAGTTGATCCGCAGCACCGCGCCGTTGAGCGGCTCGTCGTCGGCGATGTCGGCGGGCGACAGCGACAGCCGGGACTCCCGGATCACCAGCCGCTTCACCGCCTCGGTCACCTCGTCGCGCCTGCTGTGCGTGGTCGTCACCGCGTTCCTCCCGTTCCCCGGACGGCGCCCGCGCCCTCGATCGCCCAGCTGTGCGTGAGCAGCGCGGACAGGCCCACCGGTCCGCGCACGTGCAACCGGCCCGTGCTGATCGACAGCTCCGGACCCAGGCCCATCGTCGGGCCGTCGTGCAGCCGCATCGACCCGTTGACCACCAGCGCGGCGGCGTCGGCCCCGCGCAGGAACCGGTCCACCACAACGGGATCGGTCGCCGCCACACCCTCGGTGTGCCGCGAGCCGTGCCGCCGGATGTGCCGCAGCGCCGCGTCCAGGTCGGGCACCGGGCGCAACCCGAAGGACCGGTCCAGGAACTCGCGGCCGTCGTCGTGCTCGGCCAGCGGGATCACCCGCGGGTCCTCCGCCGACAGCCGCGGGTCCAGCCGCAGCGCGAACGCGTCGGAGCGGGCGGTGAACCGCCGCACCAGCTCGTCGGCCACCTCGTCGTGCGCCAGCACCATCTCCAGGCTGTTGCACGCGGTCGGCTCGGTGAGCTTGGCGTCCAACGCGATGTCCACCACCAGGTCCAGGTCCGCGCTGCGGTCCACGTACAGGTGGTTGACCCCGCCGCCGCTGGCGATCACCGGGATGGCGGAGGCGGTGCGGCAGTGGTCGATCAGCGACGGGCTGCCGCGCGGGATCAACGCGTCGATGGCGTCGTAGCGCTTGAGCAGCTCGCGCACCATCCGCCGGTCCGTCTCGGCCAGCACGTGCGCCATCTCCGGCAGCCCGGACGCCGCCAAGGCCTCACCGATGACGGCACCCAGGGCGACGTTCGTGGCCGCGATCTCGCCGCCGCCGCGCAGGACGGCCACGTTCCCGACCGCGACCGGCAGCAACGCGCCCTCCACGGTGACCGTGGGCCGGGCCTCGTAGATCATGAGGACGGTGCCGAGTGGCTTGGGCACCTTCCGCGCGGTGAACCCCAGCTCACCCCGGATCGGCGGCCCTTCGGCGGTCACCGCCGGCAGCCACGCCTTGACTCGCTCGGCCAGCCCCACCAGCACGCCCAGGTGGTCCTCGGTCAGCCGCAGCCGGTCCACCAGCGACACCGGCAGGCCCTTGGCCACCCCCCGGGCCACGTCCTCGGCGTTGGCCTCCAGCACCGCGTCCCAGTGCTTGCCCAGCCGCACGGCCAGCTCGTCGCAGTACGCGGCGTACCGGTCGTCGCCCGGCGGGGGAGCGGCGTCACGCGCGGCGGTCGCGGCGCTCAGGATCTCGTCCACGGTCATCGTGTGACCTCCTCCTCGCGCCCGAGGAACGCGCCGATCGCGGCGGTCAGCTCGGGCAGGTGCTCGGGGTCGAAGACCTCGAAGTGGCTCGCGCGCAGGGTGCCGCGCTCGAGGTGCCGGGCCAGCTCGTGCCACCGCGCGGCTTCCTCCGGCGGCACGCCCTCGTCGGCGCACAGCAGCAACAGCACGCGGCCGTCGTAGGGGCGCTCGACGCGGTGCGCGGACAACGCGCGGACGTGCGCCTCGAACGTGCGCACCAACCGGTCCACGGTGTCCTGCGCGGGCCTTGCGCCCAACTGGGCCACGATCACGTCCCGGATCGCCCCATCACGTTCCACGGTGGACGGCCACGGCTCCGGCGAGCTGTCCACCACCACCAGGTCCGGCGTCGAACCGCGTGCGGCGAGGTCCGCGCACACCTCCCACGCCACCACCCCGCCCTGCGACCAGCCGAACACCAGGTCCGGGACGATCCCGGCGTCGTCCAGCGTGGCCAGCACGGTCTCGGCCATGCCCGGGATGGACTCCTCCGGCTCCTCGTCGGGCAGCAACCCGGTCGAGCGCACCGCGTAGACGTTGTGCGTGCCGCCCAGGTACGACGCCAGCCGCAGGTACGGCCCCAGCCCACCGCCCGCGCCCGGCACCATCACGCACACCGGCCGGTCCTTGCGGCGCACGAACGGGATCAGGCGGCCGGGCAGCGTCCCGGCGCTCACAGCCCTTCCTCTTCGCGGAGCCGGCGCACCAGCGCGGCCAGCGCGGACACCGTGGGCACGCGGAAGAAGTCCGCCACCGGCACCGCCACCCCGTGGTCCTCCTCGACCCGGGCCAGCGCGGTGAACACGTTGAGCGAGTGCGCCCCGTACTCCAGCAGCGACCGGGCCGGCTCGACCCCCTCCACGTCCAGCACCTCGCACCACAGCGCGGCCAGGTCCCGCTCGAGGTCGTCGGCGTACTCGACCGGGCCCGTGGTCTCGGTGGTCTTCTGGAGCTTGTCCAGCGCGGCCAGGGCGGTGTGGTCGGTCTTGCCCGTGCCCGAGGTGGGGACCTTGTCCAGGTCGTGGATGCGCGTGGGCACCATGTAGGCGGGGAGTGCCGCGGTGAGCCGGTCCCGGACCTGCCGGTGGTCGGCGTCCCCGACCAGGAACAACACCAACTCGCGGTCCGCACCCTCGCCCACCGCGATCGTGACCGCCTGCCGGACGCCCTCGACCTGGTTGGCCACGGTGTCGACCTCGCCCAGCTCGACCCGGTACCCGCGGATCTTGACCTGCGTGTCGCCGCGCCCGAGGAACACCAGCACGCCGTGCTCGTCCCGCACCACCAGGTCACCCGTGCGGTACATGCGGCCCTCGCCGGCGAACCGGTCGGGCAGGAAGCCCTTCGCGGTCTTCTCGGGGTCGTTCAGGTAGCCCTCGGCCGGGCACAGGCCGCCCAGGTGCAGGTCACCCGGGACGCCGACCGGGGCCAGGTGGCCGGTCTGGTCGACGACGTAGGCCGTGACGCCGTGCAGCGGCAGGCCGATCGGGACGTGCGCGGGCCAGGACTCGTCGGCGGCGGTGAGCCGGTGGGTGGTGACGGCGTGCGTCTCGGTCGGGCCGTAGAGGTTGACCAGGGTGCAGTGCGGGTGGTCGACGAAGAACGTGCGGATCTCGTCGTCGACCATCAGTTGCTCGCCCGAGACGCAGACGTATCGGAGGTGGGGGAGTTTCGTGCGAGCGTCCCGCACGGCTTGCACGTAGGGCCGGAGTGCGGCGACCGGCAGGTAGACGTGGGTGACCTCGGTGGCGGCGATCCGCTTGACCAGGGCGGGGAAGTCCCGCCGGTCCACGCCACCGCGACCGACCACCGTGCCGCCCGCGGCCAGGGTCGGGACGATCTCCTGGAAGGAGACGTCGAAGCCGAGCGGGGCGTACTGGAGGAACCGGGTGCGGGGGTTCTGGTCGAGGTAGCCGATCTGCCAGGCGGTGAGGTTCAGCAGCGGCCCATGGCCCATCAGCACGCCCTTCGGCAGGCCGCTCGACCCGGAGGTGAACATCAAGTAGGGCGCGGCCTCCGCCACTCCGCCCGGAACCTCACCCGGCTCCGCGCCGGTCGTCTCGCGCGGGCCGGCGGGCACCATCTCCACCCCGGCCAAGTCCACCCCGCGGCCGACCACGAGCCGGCACTGGGCCTTGTCCGCCATGTACTTCAGGCGGTCGGCGGGCAGGCTCGGGTCGAGCGGCAGGAAGGTCGCGCCGCACATCAGGATGGCGACCATGGCCGTCGTGGTGTCGCACAACGTCTCCGCCGCCAGGCCGACCACGTCGTGCGGTCGCACCCCGCGCCCGACCAGCTCACCCGCCAGGCGCTCGGCGTTGGTGACCAGCTCGGCGTAGGTCAGGCCGGCACCGGGCTCCTCGATGGCGGGAGCGTCGGGAGTCCGGCTCGCGGTCCGGCGGATCCAGTCCACCAACGTCGGCGCGGGCACCCGGCCGGGGTAGCCGTCGGTGCGCAGGGAGTCCACCCACGACGAGTCGGTGAACAGGTCCGCCACCGACCGTGACCCGTCCTGGACGGCCCGGCGCAACGCCGTGCGCAGGGAGTCCAGCAGGCCATCGGCCACGGCGGGCGCGATGAGCTGCCGGTCGTACTCCAGTTCCAGCAGCCAGCCGCCCTCGCGCGGGGTCGCGCCCAGCCACAGGTCGAACTTGGCGGTGTCGTTGCCGGGTTCGCGGACGTCCAGGATGGTGCTGCCGGGGGTGCCCTCGAAGGTGTCCTGCATGGCCAGCATCGCCGAGAAGAGCGGATTGCGGTTGCTGGTGCGGTCCTGGCGCAGGAGCGCCACGAGCTGGTTGAAGGTGACGCCGACGTTGGCGCGGCAGTGGTCCACGGCGGTGCGCACGACATCGGCGATGTGCTCGTCCACCGGGCGCGACCAGTCCACGTCCACCCGGACCGGCAGGGTGTTGACGAAGAAGCCGCACAGGTCGTAGGAGCCGACCGTCCGGCGGGCGGTGAACGGGCTGCCCACCAGCACGCTCGTCACCCCGCCGTGCCGGGCCAGCACCGCCCCGTACACGGCGGTGAACAGCACGAACGGCGTGACCGACAGGCGTTTGCAGGTCTGCCGCAGCAGCTCGTTGTCCTGCTCGGACAGCAGCCACGACACGCGTGCGCCGGTGAAGTCGGTCTCGTGCGGGCGATCGGGGCGCGGGCTGAGGACCAGCGGCGGCACGTCCCGCAGCCGCTCGGCCCACGCCCGCGCCGCGTCCACCGTGGACTGGGCGGTGGCGGTGCGGTTCTGGGCGTGCAGCTCGCGGGCGAACGCGGTCTCGCGGGCGGCCACCAACTCCGTGGTCAGCTTGCCGGCCAGCGCGGCTTCGAGGTCCCGCACCAGCGGTCCCATCGACACCCCGTCGCCGACCACGTGGTGCGCGCACAGGATGACCGCCGCCGCCGAGCCGTCGGTGGCCCGCACGTACCCGAACCGGTAGGCCGGTCCGGTGTGCAGGTCGAACGGCTCACCGCCCAGCTCGGCCGCCACCGCGGTGCACGCGGCGGCGTAGCCGGAGGCCGGGACGTCCACCCGCTTGACCGGCAGGGTCTCGCGCGTGGGCGGCGGGGTGAGGCGGGCGTGCATCTCGGGCAGGGCCAGGAACACCTGCCGCAGGCCCGGCTGCACCGCCACCAGCACGGTCAGCGCGTCCAGCACGGTGTCCGGTGCCAGTGTCGGGTCCAGCTCGACGTGCATGAGCTGGTTGTAGATCTGGGCCGTGGTGACCCAGCCGTCCACGACCAGCAGGCCCTTCTGCGACTCCGTCAACGGCAGCAGCGTCGCGACCCCGGTGTCGGCGTAGGCCTTGGTGGCAGTGGCGGCGTTGGTGGCGGCGGCGTTGGCGGGGGCGGCGTTGGTGGGGGCGGCGTCGGTGGACATCACGCGCCCGCCGCCGGCTGCCCGGCCATCTCGGCCAGCCACGCCTTCAGGTCGCCGATCGTGCGCAGGTCGACCATGCGGGTGGCGTCGATCTCGGTGTCGTCGTCGCCCGCCACCTCCACCGCGAGGCGCAGCAGCGACAGCGATTCCAGACCGGCGTCGAGCAGCGCGGTCGAGTCGTCGTAGGCCGCGGTCGCGTGCTTGGCGATGGCCGCGTCGAGATCCACTGGTGCGGTCGTCACGATGCTCCCCAGATCGTCCGTCCGTGCGCCGGCGCAGGGCCGGTCACACCATCCGGGAGCGATGGAACACAGTGCCGATGTGCGGCCGATGTGCCCGCGATTCGCGGTCGATGTGCGCTTCGGACTACCGATCCGTCAGCGTTCGGCCCGTTTCCGCGCCGAGTAGGAACGCGCCTTCGCCCGGTTGCCGCACACGCGCATGGTGCACCAGCGCCGGGAGTGGTTGCGCGAGACGTCCCAGAACACCCAGCCGCACGTCTCGTCCGCGCACCTCTTGAGCCGCTGCGCCTGACCGGTCACCGCGACCTCGGACCACGCGATGGCCAGCACGCCCATCGCCTTGCGCGCGGCGGGCAGGGACGGGTCCGGGCGCAGGCCGTGCCGGGGCGGGGGACCCTTCGGGTCCGCATCGGCGGACAGGAACACCAGCACCGGCAGGTCC
This sequence comes from Saccharothrix variisporea, assembly GCF_003634995.1. Classification (GTDB taxonomy): domain Bacteria; phylum Actinomycetota; class Actinomycetes; order Mycobacteriales; family Pseudonocardiaceae; genus Actinosynnema; species Actinosynnema variisporeum. The sequence continues at coordinate 8,261,797 of NZ_RBXR01000001.1, forward strand.
CTCAGCACGGCGTTGGCCACCGCCAGCACGTGCGGGGAGGACGGTCCGTCGCTGCCCAGCGCGTCCCGGACGCCGGCCCGCAGGTCCAGCAGCATCCGGTGCTCCTCGCGGGTCAACGCCACCGGCCGGTCCACCAGGCCGCGCGCCAGCAGCCACGCCGCCGCCTCGGGCGCGGAGGCCAGCACGTCGGTCTCGTCCTCCAGGTCCACCGTGTTCGCGAACGCGGCCACCAGCTCGGCCTCGGGAGAAGCCTCGATCACCAGCCACCTCCCTACGCCATTCGGTGGTTCCCGTCCCGTCCCCCTACAGCATCCGCTCCCGCCGGCGTACTGTCCAGCGAATCCGGTAGCCGGTTAACCCTCTGGAGCCGACACATGGCCGAGCAGACCAGGGCCGTCGACGCGCAGCCCGACACGGCGGCCGACCCCAGCGGTCGCAACACCGCCGTCCTGGTGGCCTTCACCGCCGTCACCAACCTGACCGACGGGGTCACCAAGATCGCGTTCCCGCTGGTCGCGACCACCATCACCAGTTCACCCGCGCAGATCTCCGGCGTGGCGCTGACCCTGTGGCTGCCGTGGCTGCTGGCCGCGCTGCACGTGGGCGTCCTGGTCGACCGCGTCGACCGGCGCAAGCTGCTGTGGGCGGCGAACCTGGTCCGGGTCGTCGTGGTGACCGGCGTCCTGTGGACGGTGGTCAGCGACGCGGTGACCCTGCCCGTCCTGTACGGCGGTGGCCTGGCCCTGGGCGTGGCCGAGGTGGTGGCCCTGACCTCCGCCGCCGCCCTGGTCCCCGACGCCGTCCGCCCAGCACACCGGGAACGCGCCAACTCGTGGGTCGCCGGCGCCGAGACCGTGTGCAACGAGTTCGCCGGCCCCCTGGTGGGTGGCCTGCTGGTGGCCGCGAGCGCGACCCTGGCGTTCGGCACGTCCGTGGCCGGTTACCTGATCGGGATCGTGGTCCTGCTGCTGCTGGTCGGCACGTTCAAGGTCGCGCGGTCGGCCGACCAGCCCCGCGAGTCGGTGAACAAGCAGATCGTCGAGGGCCTGAAGTTCCTGTGGCACCAGCGGATGCTGCGCATGATGTCGCTGGTGCTGACCGTGCTGTGCGCGTGCTGGGGCGCGTGGTTCGGCCTGATGCCGCTGTACGCGACCAGCGAGATGGGCTTGGACGCGAAGGGCTACGGCGTGCTCATCAGCGCCATGGGCGTCGGCGGCGCCCTCGGCGCTTTCGTGACCACGACCCTGAACCGCCTGCTCGGCCGCCGCTGGGTGATGCTGGCGGACCTGATCGGGACGTTCGCGATGGTCATGGTGCCGGTGCTGTTCCCGTCCGTGTGGCTGGTCGCTGCGTCGGCGTTCGTCGGCGGTCTGGGCGGCACCCTGTGGACGGTCAACTCGCGGACGTTGAGCCAGGGCATCGTGGCCAGCGAGATGATGGGCCGCTACAACGCCGCCGCCCGCCTGTTCAGCTGGGGCGCCGTTCCCCTGGGTGCGGGCCTGGGCGGCCTGCTGGCGGAGTGGTTCAGCATGAAGACGGCTTTCGCGGTCTTCGCCCTCGCCGTGATCCTCCTGATCCCGCCCTTCCTCCACACCTTCACCGCGAAGTCGCTGGCGGCCATCGAACCCCCCAAGGAATAACCGCCCGCGCACCCCGCCGTTCCCGGTCGCGACCGCTGGCGCACGCGACCGGGAACGGTGGTCACTCCAAGAAGTCCAAGACCAGCGCCGCCGTCCGACCCGGCGTCTCGACCACGGGGGAGTGGCCCGCCTCGGCGATGATCTCCACCCGCGCCCCCGCCTCGAGGTATCGGCCGGCCGATCGAGCCCCGTAGAACCGGTCCCGGCCGCCCAGCACCACCAGCACCGGCAACCCCGACTCCCGCACCCGCACGTCCAACGGGCGCTGGGCCAGGCGTTGCCGGCGGCGCTCCAGCACGATCGGGAACATGCCGGCGTCCAGCGCCCGGTGGTCCTCCAGCGCCTGCCGGGCCAGCGCCGACCCCACCCGGAACCCCGGCGCGACGGCGTGCGTCGCCACCGCCCGGACCGCGAACGGCGGTGCGAACCGGTGCAGCAACGTCCCGACCAGCGGCAGGGTCAGCAGCCGGCCGCCGCGCGGGAAGGTGGCGTCGGAGTAGTCCGGCGCCTGCGCCACGACCACCACCCGCGTCACCCGTTCGCACGTCTCCGCCAGCGACAGCGCCACGTCCGCGCCGAACGAGTGCCCGACCGCCGTGACGCCCGAGATCCTGCGCTGCGCCAAGACCTCCGCCACCACGCGGGCCTGCTCGTCGGCATCCGCGGCCCGGCCGCCGGTCGCGCCGTGCCCCAGCAGGTCCACCCGGACCACCCGGCACCCGTCCAGCAGCGGCACCAGCCGGTCGAACCAGTGCAGCGACCCGCCGAACCCGTGCAGCAGCACCACGGGCGGCCCGTCGACCGGTCCGTCCTCCCGGACGTGCACGCGCCGACCGCCGACGTGCGCGAACGAACCCGCCACCCGCCGACCGGCCACCGTCACCCGCCTCACAGCGAGCGGGCCAGCGCCAACCCCGCCGCCCGGCCGGAGAACACGCACCCGCCCAAGAACGTCCCCTCCAGCGCGTTGTACCCGTGCACCCCACCCCCGCCGAACCCGGCGACCTCCCCGGCCGCGTACAGCCCCGGCAGCACCGACCCGTCCGGCCGCACGACCTGCGAGTCCAGGTTCGTCTCCAACCCGCCCAGCGTCTTGCGGGTCAGGATGTTCAGCCGCACCGCGATCAGCGGGCCGTGTGCGGGGTCCAGGATGCGGTGGGGCTTGGCCACGCGCGTGATCCGGTCGCCCACGTACCGCCGCGCGTGCTCGACGGCCGCCAGTTGCAGGTCCTTGCCGTACTTGTTGCCCAGCTCCCGGTCCCGCGCGACGATCTGCTTCTCCAGCACGTCGTGGTCCACCGCCGGCCCGCGGGCGATGCGGTTCATCCCGTCCACCAGTTCGCGCAACGTCGAAGCCACCACGAAGTCCACGCCGTGCTGCTTGAACGCCTCCACCGGCCCCGGCGCGCCCTTGGCCAACCGGCTGCGCAGCGCCAGCTTGACGTCCTTCGACGTGATGTCGGGGTTCTGCTCGGACCCCGACAGCGCGAACTCCTTCTCGATGATGGTCTGCGTCAGCACCAGCCACGAGTAGTCGTACCCGCTCGCCAGGATCGCCTTGAGCGACCCGTTGGTGTCGAAGCTCGGGTAGTTCGGCGCGGGCAGCCGGCGACCGGTGGCGTCGAACCACAGCGACGACGGCCCGGCCAGGATGCGGATCGCGTGGTCGGGCCAGATCGGGTCCCAGTTGACGATGCCCTCGGTGTAGTTCCACATCCGGTCGCGGTTGACCACGCTCGCGCCCGCCGTCTCGCTGATGCCCAGCATCCGGCCGTCCACGTGCGCGGGCACGCCGGAGATCAGCGTCTCCGGGCACTTGCCGAGCCGTTCGGTGGGCCAGTACTTCCGGATCAGCTCGTGGTTGTGCCCGACCCCGCCGGACGCGACGACGACGGCCGCGGCCCGGTGCTCGAACTCGCCGACGACCTCCCGCGAGGACGCCTTGCCGCGCTCCAGGTCGTCGCAGGGCTCCAGCACCGCACCCCGCACGCCGACCACGGCGCCGTCCTCGACGACCAGCTCGTCCACCCGGTGCCGGAACCCGAACTCGACCAGCCCGCGCTGCTCCGCCCCCAGCACGGGTTCGGCGAACACGCGCACCACCTCGGGTCCGGTGCCCCAGGTCAGGTGGAAGCGGGGCACGGAGTTGCCGTGCCCGTCCGCCCGGCCGTCGCCGCGCTCGGCCCACCCGACCAGCGGCAGCACCCGCAACCCCAGGTCGTGCAGGTACTGGCGCTTGCCGCCGGCGGCCCACTCCACGTAGGCCTGGGCCCAGCGGCGCGGCCAGGTGTCCTCGCGCTCCCGGTCGAACGCGGCGCTGCCCAGCCAGTCCTGCAGGGCCAGCTCGTAGCTGTCCTTGATGCCGAGCCTGCGCTGCTCGGGCGAGTCGACCAGGAACAGCCCGCCCAGCGACCAGAAGGCCTGCCCGCCCAGGTTGTTGCGGTTCTCCTGGTCCAGCACCAGGACCTTCTTGCCCGCCTTGGCCAGCTCGTGCGTGGCGACCAGGCCGGCCAGTCCGGAACCGACGACGATGACGTCCGGGTTCATGCGTCCCCTCCGGGGGTGGTGTAGGCGAGCACGACTGCTTCGAACAGGTCCAGCCGGCGGCGCCGCGCCGCGGGGTCGTCCGGCTCGACCAGGCACTGCACGGTGGTCCCGTCGTGCACGGCGACCAGCGCGAGCGCCAGCGCCCGCGGGTCGGGGACTTCGCGTCCGACCCGCCGCAGGAACGACACCAGGACCGGGGTGAGGGTGCCGGCGATCGCGTCCTCCCGCTGGGCGACCACCTCGCGCAGGCCCGGCGTGCGCAGGGCGTGCGCGGTGAACTCGGCGGTGACGCGGTACCAGGCGTCGTCCACGCCCACCGCCGCGTCGACCAGCTCCACGACGTCCCGCGCGGTGGTCACGGCCGCGGTGTCGGCGGCCTCCAGCGCGCGGCGCAGGTCGTCCAGCAGCGCGCGCGACCGGTCCGCCCACATGGCCAGGAACAGCTCGTCCAGGGAGGCGAAGTTGGAGTAGAACGCGCCCCGGGTGAACCCGGCCCGCTCGCACACCTGCTCGACGCTGGCGCGCCCGAAGCCCTCGGCGGCGAACACCGCCAGCGCGGCCTCGTGCAGGCGGCGCAGCGTCTCGACCCGGCGGCGGGTGGGCGGCATGCGGACCTCACTCTCGATACACCACCGTATCCGATACGGTCGTGTATCGGAAGAGGTCAGACGGCCCGGTGCACGCCCCGCACCCGTGCCGCGCCCGCGTACAGCCAGGCGAACAGCACCCACATGCCCGCGAAGATCAGCCCGACGACCACGTACGCGACCGCCCACAGCACCGCCGGGGTGTCGCTCTTGCGTTCACGCTGGAGGAAGTCGATCTCCGCCATGAACGCCCGTGCGCCGTCCCGCGCCTCGATCGCCGGCGCGTTCGCCGCCGGGTCGGCCGGGGCGTAGAGCGGCAGGATCGCCATCACGCCGTCGGGGGTGTGCAGACGGACGCCGGACTTCCACTGCCCGTAGACCGGCAGCGGCTGGGCGGTCCGGTAGACGCCGTCGCCGACGCGTTCCAGCGGGGTCGTGGCGAAGTCGCCGCCCTGCCAGGCGAACCCGTTGAGCCACACCGCGTCCTCGACCGGGTGCTCCAGGGTGACCGTGGCGTGCACCCAGCGGGGCGCGGCGTCGCTGTTGGGGTTGGACACCTCGAACCCGGTGGCGGCGTCGGTGAGCCGGACGGCCCCGGACAGCGGCGGCGGGTCCTGCGGCACCGCGACCGCCGCCATCAGCCCCACCGCGGCCAACGCGCCCACCAGCCCGGGGAGGTGCCGTGGACCGGCGCTCTCCGCCCGTTCGGCGACTTCCTCGATGCGCTCGTGCTGCCACACGCCGATCAACGCGCCCGCGACCGCCGCCGCCGTGCCGTAGACGACGAACCACGCCAACTGCTGCGCCGGCCACGGGTTCGGCATCAGGAACGTAGACAGCGCCGCTTCGCCCAACATCCCCACCGTGCCCGCCCCGACCCCCGCGACCAGCGCGAACCGCCACCGCGTGGCGAACAACGCCGCCGCTTCGACGACCACGGCCTCGGCCACGTACGGCAGCGGCACGGCCAGGTGCAGGTCGTTCAGCGCCGGGATCACCGAGAACAGCACCCGGCTGCCCAGCAGCACCCCGAGCACGATCAGCGTCCCGCCCGGTCCCCACGACAGCCGCCCTACGGTCAACGTCCACGCGCCGACCAGCCCGACCAGCACCACCTGCGCCAGCATCGGGAACTGCGGCACGCCCAGGTCGAACTCCATCAGGAACGTCGAGGCGCCCATCAGCCACGCGCCCGCCAGCAGCGGCCCGAGCAGCCGCACCAGCCGGCCGTGCGCCCCGACCTGCCGGGCCTCGGCCAGCAGCAGTTGCAGCCCGATGACGACCCCCACCCCGCCGCCGATCATCAGGATGTGCGTGGGACCCCACTCGGTGACGTCCTGCCCGAACAGCCGGTGCCACACGTCGTCCAGCGGGAACCCGGCCACCCCGACCAGCCCGGTCGCCGTCATCTGCACGCTGCCCAGCGGCACCCGCCAGTTCCCGGTCACCTTGATCGTCCGCGCCGGCAGCGGATCCCTGGCCAGCGCGGCACTCACGATCCCGCTGGCCAGGATCCCCATCAGCCCGAAGTAGATGGGGAAGTGCGAGGGGTTCGCCAGCGGCCCCTCGTCCCGTCCCAACTCCATGTGGATCGGGACGTCCCAGTACACGCCGACCAGCGCCGAGACCCCGGACAGTCCGGCCAACCCCATCGGCAACCCGGCCCACCGCGGCAGCCCGGTCCGGTCGGCGACCCGATCAGCCAGCCTCCCGAGCACGTTCCCCCGCCCGGCCCGCTCGGCGACCACGAACAGCAGCACCGGCACGAACACCAGGGCCGACATCGCCGCCGCGATCAGGACCTGCGAGAACTCCGCGCCACCCGCCGGTGGTGCCTCGTGAGCCAGGACGTGCATCGTCGCCTCCTGCCGCGCGCCGGGTCAGGGGGCGACCATACCAAATATCTGCAACCTCCAGTAACAGTTACCTTCATTCACACCAACCGCCGTGCCCGCCGCCTCTAGGCTGACCGGGTGACCTACACCGACTCCGAGGCCCGAACCCTGCGCACGGCGGTGTTCGGCGCGATGGTCCTGGTCTCCACCGCCGAACCGGGCGCCCTGGACCAGGAAAGCCACGCCGGCATCCGCGCCCTGAGCACCTTCTCCCCGACCCTGCGCGAAGTCCTGGCCGCCGACCACCCCGAACTCCCGGAGGGCACGGTCGCCGACGTGGAAGCGGGCGTCCTCACCGCCCTGCGCCGCTCGGTCGAAATCCTGACCGCGAAGTCCCCTCAGGACGCCTCCACCTTCCCCGGCGCGGTCCTGACCATCTGCCAGGAAGTGGCCACCGCAGACGGACACGTGGGCGAGGGTGAACACGCGGTGATCACCCGCGTGCGCGAGGCGCTGGCGGGCTGACAGGGGGCGGCCGCCGGCGGCCGCCACCCCCTCGCCACGTCAGCAGGCGCCTTGGTCCTGCCAGACCGCCCAGGACCCCGGTGCGCCGGGCTCCGCGCCCGACGAGTACCACGTGGACTTCCACTTGTGCCCGTTGTGGGAGACCACGTCATCGGGCACGTAGGACGCCGACGCACTCCATGCCGGAAGCCCCGCACACCCGCCCGGCCCGCCACCGGTCACGGTCAAGGTGTAGGTCGCCGAACGACTCACCGCACCGGTCCCGACCACGGTGATCGTGTACGTCCCGGCCGCCACCGACGCACCCACCGAGATCGTCGCCGTGGACGAGCCACCGGACTGGACACTGGCAGGGCTGAACGCCACCGACACCCCGGAAGGACCGCTGGCGGACAACGACACCGTCTGCGGCGAACCCGACGTGGTCGCCGTGTTCACCGTGGCGGTCCCGGAGGATCCCGCGCCGATAGACCCGGAGGTCGGGTTCAGCGACAGTGCGAAGTCGCCCGGTGCGTCCCCGGTCACGGTGAGCGTGTAAGTCGCCGTGTGGGTCGCGGAACCCGTGCCCCGCACGGTGATCTGCGAGGTCCCGGCGGGAACCGACGCGCCGACCGAGATCGTCGCCGTGGACGAGCCACCCGACTGGACACTGGCAGGGCTGAACGCCACCGACACCCCGCTGGGAGCGCTTGCCGACAGCGTCACCGTCTGGGGTGACCCCGAAGTCGTCGCCGTGTCGACCGTGAAGGTGGCCGACGAACCCGCCGCGACCGACCCGGAGGACGGGCTGAGCGACAGCGAGAAGTCGTTAACCGGGGCGTCGCTGACGGCCTGCTTCCAGATCGTGTAGGCGATGCCGTCCGACGACCGGTCCAGGGCGGTGGGGTTGATGTTGCTCGTCGTGTCGCACCTGCTGTGGTAGCAGGAGTCGTAGGCCGCACCGGCCGTGCCGCCCCACTTCGCGGCCTGGGCGCTGGTCTTGCGGGCCGAGGCGCCGGTGGCGTAGCCGGAGGACGGGATGCCCGCCTGCTGGAAGGAGTAGTCGTCGGACCGGCCCGCGCCCTCGACGTTCTCCTCCGGCGCGAGGTTCAGCGACGTCCAGTACTCGCGCAACGGGGCCGCCGCGGCGGTTCCGATGTTGTTGACGAAGTAGCCGCCGTTCCGGGAGGCCACCATGTCGAAGTTGTAGTAGGCCTTGATCGCCGAGCGCTGCGCCGACGACAACTGGCTCACGTAGTACTTCGAGCCGTTGAGCCCCTGCTCCTCGTCGGTCCACCAGGCGAACCGGACGTGCTTGGTCATGCTCGGGTTCCGCGCCGCCAACTGCAGCGCGTTCTCCAGGATCGCCGCGGAACCGGACCCGTTGTCGTTGATGCCGGGTCCCGCGGACACGCTGTCGAGGTGTGCGCCGAACATGATCGTCTGGTTGGCGTCGCCGCCGGGCCAGTCGGCGACCAGGTTGTTGGACACGTACGTGCAGGTCGTGCACCGCTGCTCGGTGACGGTGTACCCGGCGGCCTGCAGCTTGCCCTTCACGTAGGCCAGCGACTGCGCGTACCCGGCACTGCCCGCGCGCCGGTGACCGCCGTTGGCGGTGGCGAAGCCGTTGAACTGCGCCAGGTGCGCCTGCACGGCGGTCACGTCGACGTCGGGCGGTGCCAGGACCGTCGCGGCGGGCTGGGCCTGCGCGACGCCGGCGGTCACCCAGGCGAGGGCCGCCAGGGCGACCACCGCACCCAGGACTCTGTGCTTCATCCGGTGCTCCTTGTCCAGCAGGGAAAACCACACCGGCCCTCGCAGGAGGTGGCGGCCCGGCTGCGGTGCGGTCGAACCACCGCAGCGTCGCACCCGCGCCGGCACACCCGGTAGGGCTTCCGGTAGGTACCCGCCGCGGCGATTCCCCGCCACACTCCAAGGTTGCGCCCGCGCAGCACCGGACCACGGGCGCGAATGGTGCTATAACACCAACCCCATACCGTCTACTTAGGACTGAGCTGCCAGCGCGAGCAGGTCCTTGTTGCCGTCCGCCCACACCACGGTCATCATGACCCCCGCGATCCGCCACGCGCCTTCGACCCGCACCAGCCGGAACTCGTAGTTCCCGCCCAACGTCCACAGCGGCGACCCGAACCGGTTGGCCAGCACGTGCGTGGCCTGGAACGACGCCGTGCACACCGCGCTGTCGCCCGTCACCGTCACCAGGTGGTTGGCCACGAGGTGCTGGGTCGCGTCGAACGCCCCGAGGAAGCCCGACCACGCGCCGACGATGTCCGCCGGGGTGAGCGTGGCGGGCTCACCCCCGTTGAGGCTGGTGTAGTCAAGCGTGACCGAAGGCGCGAAGACCTCACCCAGCCGGTCCCACTCCCGCCGGTCGGCGTGCACCGCCATGCGCGTGCAGACCTCGACGATCTCGTCCCTGTCGCTCACCCGGTCCTCCTTCTGCGAACGTGGTTGTCGATGCGAGGATTCCTCGAAGATCATGGTCGGTGCAAACCACCGGCAGCGGACTCATCGAGGTGTCGCACGCGTTGAACCTGACCAGCCTGGGCCTCACGGTCGACCAGGAACGGGTGTACCGGCACTTGCTCCGGTCACCGGGCGAGGTCCCCGCCGACCTGTCCGGCGTGGACGTGCGAGCCGTCCTGGACCAACTGCGCGACCTGGAGGTCGTCGACGACCTGCACCACCCCGCGCCCCCGGCGGTCGTGGTGGACCGCCTGATCCGCCGCCGCGTCGAACAGACCTCCCGCGAACTGCACCGCCTGAGCTCGGCGTGGGTCATGGTGCGCGACCTGGTGGAGGAGCAGCTCCGGGGCAGGCCGGTCGAGCTGGTGGAACGCATCGAGGGCGGCGACAGCGTCAACCGCCGCGTGTGGCACCTGGCGTCCACCGCCACCGAGACGATGAACATGAAAACCCGCCCCCGCAGCCGGGCCGAACCCGACGAGAAGGCGGAACAAGCCTTCCACCGAAGACTCGCCACGGGCCTGACCAGCCGAACCCTGGTCCCCGCGGCATCCCTGGACGACCCGACCCAACGCGCCTACGCCCTACGCCAACACGCCGCCGGCGACCACCACCGCGTCAGCGACCACCACACCCGCCAACTCCTGATCATCGACCGCTCGGTGGCGTTCGTGCAGCTGGACCCGGCCGACCAGTGGGCAGGCGCGGTGGAGATCCGCCAGCCGGGCATCGTGGCAACCTTGGTGGAGTCCTTCGAGGCCGCCTGGACCCGAGCCCGCGAACTGGACGTCCCGCTGACCACGATCGAACGCCAGGTCCTCCGCTCCCTGGCCCAGTACGACAAGGACGAGGCAGCCGCCCGAGCCCTGAACATCTCCCTCCGCAAATACCGAGCCCACGTAGCCGACGTCATGACCCGCCTGGGCGCCACCACCCGCTTCCAGGCAGGCCTCCTGGCCAAGGACCGAGGCTGGCTCTAGCCACCTTCCGCCGCGCGAAGCGAGGGCGGCTTTCCACGTGGTGACCACCACAGGTGGAGGGCCTCGGTTCCCCCGCCGTATGGCCTGCCCGAAGGGCTACCACAGATTTCCCCGGTGCAGCCGAACTTTTTTGTGAGGAACGAGCAAAAAAGTTTAGCGGCACCGGGGAAATCTGTGGTTGGCTCCGCCAGGCCATACGGCGGGGGAACCGACGCCCTTCACCCCCCGCTGGCGGCCTGCCGCGCGGCGAGCGCCGCTTGTGATCTTTTGAGCTTTTGATCTTGAGAGCGCGCCAGCGCGTCGCTTGAAAGCGAAGCGACCCTCCCAAAGTTCAAGAAAGCTTGAGAATCTGAGCGGCGACCTCGACAGGGGCCTCCAGAGGCAGCATGTGCCCGGCGTTCTCGACCACCACCGACTCGCCGCCCACCGCGTCCGCCAACGCCCGCGCGTTGTACTCGCCCACCAGCCGGTCCTCGTCCCCGACCACCGCGATCACCGGCTTCTCCGCCGCCACCGTCAACGCGGCCTCCCGGTCGTACCGGTCCACCGCCGGCCGGAACAACGCGACCGTCTCCGGCCAGTGCGCCCACACCATGTCCGCCGTCAGCTCGACGTCCTCCGGCCGGGGCTGGTCGCCGAACAGCCACCACCGCAGGCCCGCCGTCTTGGCCGGTTCGATCCGCTCCCGCACCGCCCGCACGATCGGCCCGAACGCCCGTTCCAGCTCGCGCACCAGCTTGCCCAGCGCCTTGGGCCACGCCAGCGAGGTCTCCGACATCCCGCTGGCCGCGGTCGACACGAACACCAGGCCCGCCACGCGCTGCCGGTACAACCTCGGCCGCCGCTCGGCCAGCGCCATCGCCGCCATGCCGCCCATCGAGTGCCCCGCCACCACGACCTGCCCGCTGGGCACCAGCCGCTCGATCAGCTCGCCCAGGTCGTCGCCGAGTTGCTCGATGGTCGCGGTCTCGCGGGTGGCCGGGGTGGACTCGCCGTGGCCGCGGTGGTCGTAGGCGATGACCGCCACCGACTCCGGCAGTTCGCGGATCACCCGGTGCCAGCTGCGGTGGTCCAACGCGTAGCCGTGCGCGAGCACCACGGTCACCTCGGCGTCGGGCGTGCCGCTGCGCACCAGGTTCAGCTCCGCGCCGTCCTCCAGCCGCAACCGCTCGGTCGCCATACCGCCGTCCTTTCGCTCGTCGGACCTCACCGGGTCCAACGACGAGCCGAACGGAACGTCACGGTCGGGCGAGAGCGAAGGTCCCCACTGGCCCAGGTCCAAAGACCCCATTCCGGTGCAACCACGACCAGACCGCTAACAGCCCGTGAGCACCACCCGAAACACAGACCAACAGACGCCCCCGGCATCACCCGTTTGGTGTAGTACTCACCCTCGACCGGAACCCGGTGCACCCATGACCTCCACCTCGCGGCGAGGACTGATCGCCGTCGCGGCCCTGGCGCTGATCGTCACGCCGACCGCGCACGCCACCACCTTCGGCACCCCGGCCGCCGCCTACACCGCGGGCGGCCTGACCACCGGAGGCCTCTACTACGCCAAGTCCGGCAGCACCCTCACCCTGACCGTCAAGACCGACGACCGGGCACGATGTGTGCAGGTCACGGGCCTCCCCACGCAAACATCACCCACCCCCAAGACCACCTGGACCTTCACCCACCCCGCCGCGTCCGGCGCGGACGGCGTGCGCACCGCCACCGTCACCATCGGCGAGAACAACAACCCCAACAGCGGCTGCACCAACCGCACCGCCACCACCGGCGTCTCCTACGTCCTGGACAACACCGGCCCCACGGCCACCGCCGCCCTCGCGCCCGCCCCGAACCCCGCCGGCTGGAACAAGGACAGCGTCGCCGTCACCTGGACCGCCGACGACGCCGGGGGAGTGGGCGGCGGCACGGTGACGTCCCCGACCACCATCGCCGCCGACACCGCGGGCACCACGGTCACCGGCACCGCCACCGACGCCCTCGGCAACACCGGCCCGACCGCCTCGGTCAACGTCCGCCGCGACACCGCCGCACCCGCGATCTCGTCCGCGACCACCCCCGCCGCCAACGCCCACGGCTGGCGCAACGGCCCGGTCACCGTCACGTTCACCTGCGCGGACCCGCTGTCCCACATCGCGTCCTGCCACGCCGACGGCACCACCTCCGCCGCCCGCACGCTCACCACCGAGGGCGCGGACCAGTCCGTCTCCGGCACCGCCACCGACAACGCGGGCAACACCCAGTCCACCGTGGCCGGTGACATCGACATCGACCTCACCTCGCCCACGATCTCCGCCGCGACCCCGTACACGGCAGGCACCTGGACCAACCAGCCCGTCACCGTGACCTTCACCTGCGCCGACGCGCTGTCCGGCGTGGACACCTGCACCACCCCGGTCACCCTGTCCGGCGAGGGCTCCGACCAGTCCGCCACCGGCACCGCCTCGGACAAGGCGGGCAACACCGGCACCACCACCTTCGGCGACGTCGACATCGACCGCACCGCACCGGTCACCACCGCCACCGCGCCCGCGACCTGGACCAACACCGACGTGACCGTGCGGCTCACCGCCTCGGACGCCCTGTCCGGCGTGCGCGAGACCCGCTACTCCGTTGACGGCGGCCCCGAGCAGACCGGCACCAGCGTGCCGTTCACGACCGAGGGCAGCCACACCCTGACCTACCGCAGCACCGACCACGCGGGCAACGTCGAGACCGCGCGCACGGTCACCGTCGACATCGACAAGACCCCGCCCGGCATCAGCCACCACCTCAGCCCCGCCGCCAACGCGCACGGCTGGAACTCCGGTCCCGTCACCGTCCAGTTCAGCTGCACCGACACCGGCTCGGGCATCGCGTCCTGCGGCCCCGACCGGACCGTCTCCGACGAGGGCGCGAACCAGCCCGCCGACGGCACCGCCACCGACCGCGCCGGCAACTCCGCCACCGACCCGGTCCGCGTGAACGTCGACCGCACCGCGCCGACCATCACCGCCACCCCGGCCACCACCCCCAACTCCCACGGCTGGTACCGCGAAGACGTCACCGTCACCTACTCCTGCTCGGACGCGCTGTCCGGCGTGGACACCTGCCCGGCACCCACCGTCCTCACCGAGAACGCGGGCACCGCGTCCGGCACCGCCGTCGACGCGGCCGGCAACACCGCCACCGCCACCCTGACCGGCATCAACGTCGACAAGACCGCCCCCACCCTCACCGGCACCCCCTCCACCACCACCTGGAGCACCGCCGACGTCACCGTGACCTGGACCTGCACCGACACCGGCTCCGGCGTGCTCGACGAGCCCGCCCCCAGCACCGTGACAGGAGAGGGCGCGGACCTGGCCGCCACCGCCTCCTGCACCGACAAGGCGGGCAACACCACCACCGCCACCGTCTCGGGCATCCGCATCGACCGCGCGGCCCCCGCCACGCAGGCCGCACCCGTCGCCGCCGGCTGGCACGCCGACCGCGTGGACGTCACCCTGACCGCCACCGACGCGCTGTCCGGCATCGCGCAGACGCAGTACCGCGTGGACGGCGGCCCCGCCCAGCCCTACACCGGCACCTTCGCCTTCACCACCGGCGGCAAGCACACCATCGCCTACTGGAGCACCGACACGGCCGGCAACACCGAGGACCCGCACGCCCTCGCGGTGTGGATCGACAACGCGGACCCGACCGTGACCGCTGACCACGCGGCCGTCAACGCCAACGGCTGGCACAGCGCGCCCGTCACCGTGTCCTTCACCTGCGACGACACCCAGTCCGGCATCGCGAGCTGCGCCGACCCCGTCGAGCTGGGCGAGGGCGCGGACCAGTCCGCCACCGGCTACGCCACCGATGGCGTCGGCAAGACCGCGACCACCACCGTGACCGGCCTGAACGTCGACCTGACCCCGCCGACCCTCACCCCGTCGCCGACCGCCGGCTGGCACCGCGCCGACGTGACCGTCCACTGGACGGCGTCCGACGCCCTCTCCGGCATCGACACCGCACCGGCCGACAGCGTCATCACCGGCGAAGGCCGATCGCTGAGCGCCGGCCCCGTGACCGCGAAGGACAAGGCGGGCAACGAAAGCGCACCCACCTCGGTCACCGACGTGCTGATCGACCGCACCGCACCCGTCGTCGCCGGCACCACCCTCACCGCGCCCAACGCGAACGGTTGGTTCCGCGACGAGGTCGTCGTCGACTTCACCTGCACCGACCCCAAGCTGGCGGACGGCAGCGACGGCTCCGGCGTGGCGACCTGCCCGACCAGCCGCGTGCTGCGCGGGGACGGCGTGGACCAATCGGTGACCGCCGACCCGGCCACCGACGTCGCCGGCAACACCAGCGCCCCGGTCACCTTCGGCGGCGTGGACATCGACGGCACCCCGCCCACCACGACCGCCGCCCACCAGTGCGCCGGCTGGTGCACCGGCAGCACCGCCACCGTCGTGCTGACCGCGTCGGACGCCCTGTCCGGCGTGACCGAGATCCACTACCGCCGCGACAACGGCCCCGAGCAGACCGCCCAGGGCGCGACCGCCACCGTGACGATCCCCTTGGACGGCAGCGGCGCCGGCACCCTCACCTACTGGGCCGTCGACCGGGCCGGCAACACGGAGAGCATCAACACCGCCGCCCTGAAGTGGGACAACATCGCCCCGGCGGTCACCCACAGCCTGTCCCCGGCGCCCAACGCCGACGACTGGAACAACAGCGACGTCACCGTCACCTTCTCGGCCCAGGACGACGGCTCGGGCTCC
The DNA here is from genome assembly GCF_003634995.1 of Saccharothrix variisporea. GTDB lineage: Bacteria > Actinomycetota > Actinomycetes > Mycobacteriales > Pseudonocardiaceae > Actinosynnema > Actinosynnema variisporeum. The sequence goes on from NZ_RBXR01000001.1 coordinate 8,277,140, forward strand.
GGCGTCGACCCGTCCACCGTCACCCCGCCCACGGTCGTCTCCACCGAAACGGCCGGCACCACCCTCGTCGGCACGGCCCGTGACCTGGCCGGCAACACCGGCACCGACACCGTGACCGTCCGCCTGGACAAGACCGCGCCGACCATCACCGCCGAGGTCGTCGGCGGCCCGAAGGCCTGGCACACCGCCCCGGTGACCGTGCACTTCACGTGCACCGACAACGGCTCCGGCATCCCGGCCACGGCGTGCCCGGACAACATCGTCCTGGCCGGCGACGGCGCGGCCCAGTCCGCCACCGCCTCGGTCACCGACCGCGCCGGCAACACCTCGACCGCCACCGCGTCCGGCATCAACATCGACCAGACCGCCCCGGCCTTCACCACCCTCTCGGTGGCCGACGGCGCGATCTACGAGTTCACCGCCCCCGCCCCGACGTGCACCGCCTCCGACGCGGTGTCCGGCGTGGACACCTGCACCCTCACGGTGTCACCGCAGGGCGACGGCACCCACACCTTCACCCCCACCGCCCGCGACCGGGCCGGCAACACCGCCACCCGCACCGGCAGCTACCAGCTGCGCCTCTACCGGTTCAGCGGCTACCTGCAGCCCGTCAACGACCCGGCGACCCCGGTCAGCATCTTCAAGGCGGGCAGCACCGTGCCGGTGAAGTTCCAGCTCCGCGACGCCGCCGGCAACCCCGTCCAGTCCACCCAGGCCCCCACCTGGCTGACCCCGGTCCGCGGCGGCGCGACGACGTCCCAGGTCAACGAGTCGTCCTTCACCGACCCGGCCACCACGGACGGAGCCTTCCGCTGGGACGCCACCGCCCGCCAGTACGTCTACAACTGGCAGACCAAGGGCCTGTCGGCGGGCTACCACTACAAGATCGGCGTGAAGCTCGACGACGGCCAGCTCAAGTACGTGACGGTGGGTCTGAAGTAGACCCCAGCACCCGAACCCGCCGATCGAGCAACCAGGCAAACCCTTCCGGATCCCCGACCACGAGGTGCACGACCCGCTCCCCGGCCCGCACGGCGACCACAGGTCCGCCGGGCGGGCCGGCCGCTTGCGCCACCCACACGGCCCGGATGTCCCGCAACAACACCCGCCCGCCGTGCAGGTCGTCCCCGACCCGCCACCGCAACCACTTGTCGTCCATCGAGGCGGTCGCCAGCACGGGCTTCCACACCCCGACCCCGCGCACGGCCCGAGCCCGACTGCGCACCACCAACGACGTCCCCGCCACAGCGCCGTCTGCGGTGTCGAGCAGCACCCCGTGCGCCCGAACCACCAGCAAGACCCCCAACACCCCGGCCACCAGCGGCGGCACCACCAACACGGCCCGCCCGGTAACCCCGACGACCCCCACCGCCTGCAACACGGCCCCCGCCGCGACCACCGCCCACCCACTCCACCGCACGTACCCGCGAGCGAGGAAGAACCCGACCGGCAGCAGACACCCGACCGCCAACACCACCCACCAGACCGTGCCACCACCCCCACCCACCAGCACGGTCACCAGGCTCTCGACCGGCGGCCCGAAAAACCCCGCGACGACCAACGACCGAACCCGCCGCCACCGCCGCCGGAACACCCCCCGAACAGCCTCATGAACGAAGAACGGCACCCACACACCCATCACAAGACCACGCCCACCTCCCGCCCGCGCGCCGAAACCACCCCGGCTCTCGCCTCCGTTGGGTGCTCGGTGGGCGCAGTCCGCGGCGCGGTGGGTGGTGGCGCGGTGGGTGAGTGGCAGGCGAGCAGGGGCAGGCGGGGCGAGTGTGTGCGGTGGGCGGGCGTGTGGCGGGCCTGTGGTGGGCGGACGGGTGCGCGGCGAGTAGCGGTCAGGCGCAGTGGTGGCTGTGCTGCCGTGTGGTGTGGCTCTACCCCAGCGCGGCCAGCCGTCCCTCCACCCGCTCGACGTCCCGCCCCCGCCCCTGCTCCCGGTACCCCTCCAACGCCCGCTCCCAACACCCCCGAGCCCGCGCGACATCACCCATCACCCGGCAGGTTTCACCCATCCGATCCAGGGTGTTGGCCGCGCTGTACGTCTCCCCCAACGAAGAGCACAACTCCAGCGCCTCCTCGAACCGCGCCAGCGCCTCCTCGAACCGCCCGGTCTGGTGGTCGATGAACCCGAGGCTGTCCAGGATGTTCGCCTGCACGTTCACGTACGAGTGCCGCCGCGCCAACTCCAGCGCCGCCAGGCACGACGTCCGCGCGGGCTCGTAGGACCCGAGCTTCGCCTGCAACCACCCCAGCGCGTTGAGCGCGTACGCCTCCCAGATCGGCAGCTCCAGCTCTCGGTACAACCGCAGCGCCTCGCCGACGTGCTCCAACGCGTCCGCCGGCCGCCCCTGCCGCTCGTAGGCACCCGCGAGGTTGTTGCGGATGTGCGCCTCCGCCTGACGGTCACCCGTCCGGGTGACCAACTCCAACGCGGAGTGCAACCGGTCCAGTGCCTCCTCGTGCAACCCGGCCTCGCCCGCTGCGGTCCCGAGCCGCCGGTACGCCAGGGTCCGGGCCACCGGGTCGCCCAAGCGGTCGGCCGCCGCGACCCCGGCCCGCCACACCAGGACGGTGTCCACCAGGTGCCCACGCCGCACCAGGAAGTTGTCCAGGGACCACGCCAGCCGCCACACCGCCTCGTCGGCCGCCACCCGCTGCACGGCGAGCAGGTTCGCGTGCTCGACCTCGAACCACGCCATGGCCGCGGCCTCGTCCGGCAGCTCCACGGGCACCCCGGTGCACGGACCCAGCTCGATCGGCACCCGGTGCGGGTCCAACAACCGGTCGGCACCAAAAGCCGTGTGCAGGTAGTGGTCCACCACCCGCCCCAGTGCCGCCGACGAAGCCACCTCCCGGGCCGCGTACAGCTTGACCAGGTCGTGCATGGACCACCGGCCGGGCGCGTGCTGCCGCACCAGGTGCGCGTCCTCCAACGCCCGCAGCACGTCCCGCACCCGCTCCACCGGCAAACCGGTCAGACTGGCCGCCGCGTGCAACCCGAAGTCCGCGCCCGGCGCGAGACCCAGCAACGCGAACGCCCGCGCCTGCTCCGCGCTCAACGCCTCGACCGACCACGACAACACCGCGGGCAGGCTCGCCGCCGGGTTCTCGTCGTCCAGCGCGCCCAGACCCTCCCGCAACGACGCCGCCAGCGCACCCAACGGCAGCCACGGGTTCGCCGCCGCCCGCCCGGCCACGATGCCCAGCGCCAGCGGGAAGCCGTGACAGCGGGCCGCCAGGTCGTCGACGTCCTCGCGCTCGCCCAGCACGGACACCAGGACTTCCCGGGACTCCGCCGCGCCCAGCACGTCCAACGCCAGCGGGCGGGCGCCGTGGCGCGCGACGACCTCGGTCAGCCGGTTGCGGCTGGTGATCAGGACCGCGCACCCGGGACTGCCGGGCAGCAGCGGCACCACCTGGGCCGCGTCGCGGGCGTTGTCCAGCACGACCAGCACCCGCTTGTCCGCCAGCACGCTCCGGTACAGCCCGGCCTGCGCCGCCAGGTCCGCGGGCACGTCCCGGGGCTCGACGCCCAGCGCGGTCAGCAGGCCGCGCAGCGCGGTCCCGGGGTCCAGCGGGGCGGTCGGGCTGAAGCCCTGCAGGTCCACGAACAGCTGCCCGTCCGGGAAGCGGTCCGCGTGCCGGTGCGCCCAGTGCAGGGCCAGCCACGTCTTGCCGATGCCGCCGGTGCCCGCGATCGCCGAGATCACCACCGTGCCCCGCTCGTCCAGCGCCTGGGTCAACGCGGCCAGCTCCTCCGCGCGGCCGGTGAAGCGCGGGGGAGGGGCGGGCAGCTGGCGGGGCACCACGACCGCGCGGGCGTCCAGCGCCGGGTCCGCCGCCAGGATGCGTTCGTGCAGGTCACGCAGGGCGCGGCCGGGGTCGGTGCCCAGTTCCTCGACCAGCCTGGCCCGGACCAGCCGGAACTCCTCCAGTGCGGCCCCGACCCGGCCCGCCCGGTACAGCGCCAGCATGTGCTGCCCGACGACCCGCTCGTCCAAGGGGTGCTCGGCCGTCCGCGCGGCGAGCTCGGCCACCAGCTGCTCGCCCTCACCGGCCCGCAGCCGCTGGTCGGTCAGGTCGCACTCGGCGCGCAGCCGCTCCTCGCGCAGCAGCTGCCGTTCGCCCTCGGCCCAGGAGCCCTCCAGCCCGGTCAGCGGGTCGCCGCGCCACAGCGCGACCGCCTCGGCCAGGTCCCTGCCGCGCAGCGCCCGGAACCGGTGCAGGTCCACGGCGTCCTCGTCGAGCACCAGCACGTACCCGCCCGCGCGCCGCTCGATCCGGGCCGGCGCCAGCAGGTGCCGCAGCCGGGACACGTAGGTGGCCAGCGTCTCCCGGGGGCGGCGCGGCGCGTCGACACCCCACACGCACTCGACCAGCCGGTCCACCGGCACGACCCGACCGACCTCCAGCGCCAGCGCCGCCAGCACGCACCGCTGCTTGGCGGGCCCGAGGTCGACCGGACACCCGTCGACCCGGGCCACCACCTCACCCAGCACCAGGACCTCGACCACCACACCACCCTCCGCCGGGGCTTCGCGTCGGCCGAACCCTATGCGAGCTCCGAGTGCTAGCTGTTGCGCAGGAACCGGTCCAGCACGCGGACGCCGAACTGGAGGGCGTCCACGGGCACGCGTTCGTCCACTCCGTGGAACAGGCCGGAGAAGTCCAAGTCGGCGGGCAGCTTCAGGGGCGCGAACCCGAAGTTCCGGATTCCCAACTGCTGGAACGACTTCGCGTCCGTGCCGCCGGAGAGCATGTACGGCAGCACCTTCGCGCCGGGGTCCTCGGCGGTGATCGACGCGGTCATGGCGTCCACCAGCGCGCCGTCGAACGTCGTCTCGACCGGCGGCAGGCCGATCCACTCTCGCTCGACGTCCGGGCCCAGCAACTCGGCCAGCTCCCGGTCGAAGGCCTCCTCGCGGCCGGGCAGGATGCGGCAGTCCACAGTGGCCTCGGCCACGGAGGGGATGACGTTCGCCTTGTACCCGGCGGAGAGCATGGTGGGGTTGGCGGTGTCGCGCAGCGTCGCGCCGATCATGCGGGACAACGCGCCGAGCTTGCCGACCGCGCCCTCGATGTCGTCCTCGGGGAAGTCCAGGCCGGTGATCTCCGAGACGCCGTCGAGGAACTCCCGCACCGACGGCGTGATCACGACGGGGAACCGGTGCTGCCCGAGCTTGGTCACCGCCGCCGCGAGCTTGGCGACCGCGTTGTCGCGGTGGATCATCGAGCCGTGCCCGGCGGTGCCGCGGACCCGGAGCTTGAGCCACCGGATGCCCTTCTCGGCGGTCTCGACCAGGTAGGCGCGGACGTCGTCCTTGAGCGTGATGGAGAAGCCGCCGACCTCGCTGATCGCCTCGGTGACCCCTTCGAACAGTTCGGGCCGGTTGTCCACCAGCCACTTCGCGCCGAACAGACCACCGGCCTCCTCGTCGGCGAGGAACGCGAACACGATGTCCCGCGGCGGCACCACACCGTCCCGCTTGAACCGCCGGGCCACGGCCAGGGACATGGCGACCATGTCCTTCATGTCCACGGCCCCGCGCCCCCACACGTACCCGTCCTGCACCGCACCGGAGAACGGGTGCACCGACCACTCGGAGGCGTCGGCTGGCACCACGTCCAAGTGCCCGTGCACCAGCAGCGCACCGCGGGACGGGTCGGCCCCGGCCAACCGCGCGACGACGTTCCCGCGCCCCTTGGCCCCGGACTCCACGTAGGTCGTCTCGTACCCGACCTCTTCGAGCTTCTCGGCGACCCACTCGGCCGCCTCGCGTTCCCCGACGAGCGTCGCGGGATCCCCGGTGTTGGTGGTGTCGATCCTGATCAGCTCACTGGCGAGGCCGACGACCTCGTCCTGCGCCACCCGGAGGCCTTCTTCGACGTTGCTCACCCCGCCTTCCTACCACTGGGTCCACGACCTGGGACGACCCGGCCCCAACCCCCTCACGCCTCACACCGACCGAGTCCGCCCACCCCGCACCCGCACCCGCTCCCGCCCACCCCACACCCGCTCCGGCCCACCCCGCCCGCGCCCGCGCCGCCTCGCCCCACCGCCGGCGCCGCCTCGCCCGCCTTGCCGCGCCGGTCCCGCCCGCCCGTTCCGCCGCTCCCGCGCGCCGGCCGTGCCTGATCCGCCGCGCCCTCCACCTCCCACATCCCTTGCGCCCGGGCCGCGCGCGAGGACCATGGGAGTCGTCGGCGGATCGGAGGAGGCCCACGGTGCCGGACGACTTCTTCGGCTTCGGCTCGAACCCCCTGGAAGACCTGGTCGGCAGGCTCTTCGCGGGCCTGGGCGTGCCCGCGTCCCCGACCCGCCGGGCCGAGCGCTTCGGCCGTGACCTCACCGCCGCCGCCCGCGAGGGCACCCTGGACCCGGTGGTCGGCCGGGACGACGTCATCGACGAAGTGGTCGAGGTCCTGTCCCGGCGCACCAAGAACAACCCCGTCCTGATCGGCGACCCCGGCGTCGGCAAGACGGCGATCGTCGAGGGCATCGCGACCCGCATGGCCTCCGGCGACGTCCCGCCTACCCTGGCCGAGCGGCGGCTGATCTCGATCGACCTGGCCGCGATGGTCGCCGGCTCCAAGTACCGGGGCGAGTTCGAGGAACGTCTCCAGGGCGTGATCGACGAGGTCGCCGCGACCAACCGCATGATCGTCCTGTTCATCGACGAACTGCACACCGTCGTGGGCGCCGGCAGCGCCGAAGGCGCGGTCATGGACGCGGCCAACATCCTCAAACCCGCCCTCACCACCGGCCGCCTGCAACTCGTCGGCGCCACCACGGTCGAGGACTACCAGCGGCACATCGCCAAGGACGCCGCCCTCGAACGCCGGTTCCAACCGGTCCTGGTGGACGAACCCACCCCGGCCCAGGCCGTCACCATCCTCACCGCCCTGCGCGGTCGCTACGAACGCCACCACGCCGTCCGCGTCACCGACGAGGCCGTCCGCGCCGCCGTGGACCTGTCCGCCCGGTACGTCACCGAGCGGTTCCTGCCCGACAAGGCCATCGACCTGATGGACCGCGCCGGCGCGCGCGTCCGCCTGCGGCAGAAGACGCCGCCCCCGGACATCGACGCCCTCGAAGCCGAGGTCCGCCGCCTCGACGAAGAACACTCACCCCGCCTGGCCGAGGCCCGAGCCGCCCTCGCCGCCGCCCGCAACGCCCTGGCCGACGCCCCGGAGGTCACCGCCGACGACGTCGCCGAGGTGGTGTCCCGCAGCACCGGCATCCCGGTCACCCAGCTCACCGAGCCCGAGCGACACCGCCTGCTGCACCTGGAAGAGCAGCTGCACCGCCGGATCGTCGGCCAGGACGAGGCCGTCGAGGCGGTGGCCGACGCCGTCCGCCTGGGCCGGGCGGGCCTGAAGCACCCGAACCGCCCCACGGGGTCGTTCCTGTTCCTGGGCCCGACCGGCGTCGGCAAGACCGAGGTGGCCCGCGCGCTGGCCGAGGCCCTGTACGGCTCCCCGGACCGCCTGATCCGCCTGGACATGTCCGAGTTCGCGCAACAGCACACCGTGACCCGCCTGACCGGCGCACCACCCGGCTACGCCGGCTACGACGACCCGGGCCAGCTGACCGGCGCGGTCCGCCGCACGCCGTACTCGGTGGTCCTGCTGGACGAGGTCGAGAAGGCGCACCCGGAGGTCTTCAACACCCTGCTCCAGGTCCTGGACGCCGGCCGCCTGACCGACGCGCACGGCCGGACCACGGACTTCGCCAACACCGTCATCATCATGACCAGCAACATCGGCGCGGACCAGCTCCTCACCGCCACCACCACCGACCACCTGCGCGACCCGCTGATGGTCGCCCTGCACCGCTACTTCCGCCCCGAGTTCCTCAACCGCCTGGACGAGGTGATCCTGTTCCGCGGCCTGGACGCCGACCACCTGCGCCAGATCACCAAGCTCCTCCTCAACGACACCCGCGACCGCCTGCGCGCCCAGGACATCACCCTGGACGTCACCGACGAGGCCGTGGACTGGCTCGCCACCACCGGCTACGTCCCGGAGTTCGGCGCCCGCCCGCTGCGCCGGACCATCTCGCGAGAACTGGACCGCCGCCTGTCCCGCGCCCTGCTGTCCGGTGACCTGCGCCCCGGCCACCACGTCGTCGTGACGATCGAAAACGCCACCCCCGCCCTGACCATCACCGGCTGAGGCATGGCTTCGCGTTCTCACGGCTGGCTAGCGAAGTGTCATCGGTAACTGCCCGCGGTGTCGACCTTGAACCAATTATTGGCACGTGCCACTCTGAGCAGAGAGGGCGGCGACTCGATGGACGTTCGGTGCGGAGAAGTATCGGCTGAGGGATCTTGACGGCGTGTGTGCCGAACGCTGATAAGATCTGCAATCTCGTCGTTCACCGGTTCGATGACAGTAGTGAACGGGTTGAGCCACCCGTGGCTCCCGATGCGCCGGGCAGCGTCGACCACTATGTGGCGTCGAGCTTCGGAAAGTCGGAAGATCACTGCCTGCCATTCTCCGAAAAGTGTGGACATCACAGGAGGTGGGGCGACGCACCACAGAGCAAGGGCCCATTCGCCACGTGCCAGATCCCCGTCCGTAGTCTGCTCTCCGGCGCGTTCAACCAATGAGTTGACGGAGTCCAATTGGTCGCGCCACCACGAGGCGCTGCCGGAGTTGTTGCGAATCTCGCCCAACAATGTCGCCGGGTGGGCCTCAGGGCCAAAGGGCTTGGTGCCCGCTAGTCGAGTGTAAGCCAGTTTGAAGGGTGAAGCAGCGCCGACGATGGCGATGAGGGAGGCAAGCCAACAGGGTCCGGCCAAGTCGAACAGTGCCGATGCGGCGTTGGACCACGGAAATGTGCTGCTCTTCTCCCCAGTCTTGAAGCGACGAAGTGCGGCGACGGCGGCGAATGGTGAACCTGCTCTGCGAAGGCGGTTGACGGCGTCTCTGCGGCGGCGCTGCGCAGCACCGTCGGCTTCGGTGAAGCCATTGTCCGAGTTGGTGAGAAAACCGTCGATGCTCAACGCGACTGCGATTTGCGCGGGCTGTGAGCGCAGTGAACTGACGTCAGGGCACAATCCGTCGAGTACGGCGCGCGTGAGGTCTGCTTCAAACCCTCCGCCAGGGGGCGGCACAAGGCCTGTGTTGAGCGCACTCTGCGCGACAAACGGGCGGGACACGTCCAGTCCGTCGAGGTGGAGTTCGATGCCGGCGGCACCCTCGCAATCGGCGGTCATCCGCAGCCACGCAGTCACGCTCGGCGTACCTGCGGCTGCGCGTGTTTGATCGGCCCACCACGCGGCGAAATCGGCTCGTTGGTTGAGCAGTTCCCTGAGAATCCGCACTCGGTCGGGGTTGCCAGGGTCTGCTGGGTGCTTGGCGAGGTGCTCGGTCAGGCGGGTCCAGGTCGGGTCCGGACCGTCCCCGGCCGGCAGTTGCGGAAGGTTCGGCAGAGGCGTGATCTCGCCGCGGTCAAAAGCGTCGAGAAGGATGCTCAAGTTGAGGTCGCTGCAAAGACTTCCCAGGACGTCGCGAACCTGACGGGGCCTGCTCGTGAACACGCCATCCGTCAGCAGCGTCCACGCCGCTACAACCGACGGCGGAGTGCTTTTCTCGACAACCTCGTCGCGAATACCGTCGGCCAAGACGTAGACATCGCCCCCCTCAGCGTTGCCCCCGTAGAATCGCGCGGTGTTCAACCAATATGGTCTGCGCAGCAGTTCGCGGAAGACGGTATTCCTGTCGAAGTCCCGGACCTCCTCGCCGGCGTATCGGTATAGGAAGCGTGCGGCGAAGTACTCGCGGAGTGAGAGCACCTCGAATTCGTAGATGCCTTCGTTCTTGCTCGTCAAGGCCCAGAGTCGGTCGCTGGTCGCCTCGAACAGTTCGTCGACCATCGTCTCCGGGTTGCCGTAGGTGTGCTGGAAGTGGCGAATCGCGGCTTTCAAGTCGCGTACGGACATCTGTGCGTTCACAGGGTCTTCTTCGCTGTGTGCTTGGAGGTACCAGCCGAGGAAGGGGACGATCTCGCGCAGTTGCTTCTGATGCTTCCGGACCGATACCGGGTGCTTGTTGGCTTCGCGGGCCAGCAACAGGTCGACGTAGGATTCGTATAGTTCCGTACGCTGTGTCGGCGTTGCTTCGCCATGCTTGTGGAGCAGATCCAGTAGGATCGTCAATTGCATCGGATTGCCGGCGAGTTCGCCGATGTAGGGTTCGCGACTCTTCTCCGCAAAACTGGTCCGCAGTGCGCGCCCTTCGCTGCCCACTACTCGCCGGACGGAACACCACTTCTGCAAGTACTCGTCACGCTGGCCGGAGTCGAAGGGCTTCAACACCAAGGTGTCGAACAGATCCGGCGAGGGCTCCGCGAGTTCATTCGAGCTGGGTCTCGTCGTAACGATCACGCGAGGCGGAGTCTGATACGCTTCTCCGCGACGACAGAACTGGTCGATGGCATCGACGACTTTCGCGCGCGTGGTTGATCGCCCGACTTCGTCGAGGCCATCGAGAACGACTATGCTCGGTACACGTTCGAAGATTCCCTGTACAACCTCCGCGGTGATCGACACGCCTCCTGCGGCGTGGCTGATCAATTCAGCGAGGAAGCATTCGATCGTCGATTGGGAGGCGGGACGAGTGGAGTTCACCTTCCGAGCGTCTTTGGCCCACACGTCGACACCTGTCAGCCACTGGGCGTAATCGCTGAGATCGAGCCGCAGCGGGAACAAGGGCTGGTCGATCGTGGGAAAGTTCGCCGGTCTTTGCCGGGTGGGTAGGAAGGCCGAGCGGTGCACCTGGGAAACGAACTGTGTAAGGGTCGACTTGCCTTGTCCTGGGGCCCCGCGAACGAGCACGCAGCGGGCACCTCGTTCGAGGAGGTGAGCGGCAGCACCTCCCACTGGTTCGGGCGTAGCACGCTCTGCGCGTCGACGGCCCGTAACATGAAGTCTGTCCGCATTGACGTCGACGAATAGGTCGGCAACCCTCTCACGGTCGATGTCCACCTGGCCGAATTTGACGCGCTCGTCGTCGCCCCATTGCGCCGACGCGACCTTGCGCAGCAGAGTACGCAGACCATGGTCGTTGCGCTCCGCAGCCTCATCGCTGATGAGATACCGTATGAGATCCCATCCTGCGAGCATGTCGGCGTATTGCCACTTGATCTCGGTCGGTGCACTGTCGACCATGCCATCGACGGATTCACGCCAATGACAAACCATCTGCTCGAGTCCGAATTCTTTGGCATGGGCGTCGAGTTTCAACCCGAGTCGGTCAAACGTGCCTCGGCCAGGACTGCCGGTACTCGGCACGTTCGTCACCAAGGCGTACCGCCGCACGCCCTCGGCGGCGAGACGACGGAGGCTTTCCTCCTCCTTGGTCACCACCTCGTCCAGCCACTTGACGGGGTCTTTCTCCTTGCCGTTGGCGGACCACTTCACCTGGTACACGAGGCTCTTCGCGGGCTCGACGCCTTCCGGTGGAGTTACCGCCAGTCCATCCCGACCGCCGTCGGCCTGCCGCAACGGCAGTGGCACGTAGTTCTCGAAGCGGAGCGTCAAGAGGGCGTTGACCAACAATTGGAAGTCGTGGTCACCCAGGCGTTCATATAAGTACTTGTAACGGCTCTCCGGCAAGACCACTCCTTCGAAAAATGGCATCGCGATGTTCGTCCGATACGCAGATGCAGGGAAAGTCTTCCTGCGAGCGCCTCGGTGGCGCGCGTCGCGAGGCTGCGTGTATGACTATGGTGGTTCTCCCACGGTTGTTCGGCGCTCGCTCAGTGGTGTCGCCCTGCGGTGAGTTGGTCAACCAAGGAAGTCGCGGATGCCCTTCACCGCTGCACGCAATAGCGAAGCCGAACCACTGCCATCCGCGTATCCCGTATGCGAGTCGGCGGCAGCGTTGTCGGTGATGAAGCCTGTCGCCGCGTGCTTGGCGCAACGGGTGGCCATCACGATGACGTCGGCATTGCGAGCTTTGTGCTTGAGCGAAGCCGTGCCCACCTTGTCGTGGGAAGTCGAAACCTTCACGCTGGGAGCCTGTTTGACCAACTGATCGGAGACCCGGTCCAGGACCGCTTCGTCGAGGGAGTAGAGCAACACCGACATCCGGGGTATGCCAGCGAGCGTGAACTCGTCATCCTCTTCCGCCGGATGCCACTCCAGTTGCGTGCCCAACTCTTCGCACAGCTGTCGCGCGAACTCCTTCTCGTCCGGCTCGAGTCGGTGTTGGATTCGGTGCAAAGGACCAAGGAGGGCGATCGCGGTGTCGACGCGAGCGTCCTCGTCCGGACAGGCGGCGACGACCAGTCGATCCGCGAAGTCCAGTGCGATGTCGCTTGTGGTTGCGCCCACCCATTGTCCGGTCGAGGATTTCAAGCTCTTGAGCAACTCGACGTACTGTGACCTAGTCGGGGCTGAGCGGAGAAAGATCTCGGTCAACGCGTAGAGCGACAGTAGATCCCCGCGGCTCAGCCGGTCGAACACCAGCGCGGCATCGATCAAAGCAGCGGAAGTGGCCGGAGCCAACCCGTCGTCACCGAGGGCGTCGATGAGTACTCCGACTACCTGCCACACCGCCGTCCACTCGTCGTCCTTGAGCGAGGACAACAGAGACGCCACGTCGTCGTCTTGCTGGGCGAGCGGTGGCCATGAGTTCCAGGTGCCGTCAGTGACGACGTCGTGTACCTGTGGGTCACGGCGAGCGGCGGCGGCGATGAAGTCGAGCCAACCAGTCAGTGCGCGGACGGATGCCGCAACATCGGTGGTGCTGGTCGTTTCGATAGGCGGGGCCGTCGGCTTCGACAGTGTTTCAACCAGCGTGGCGATGTGGTCCCAGACTACATTCGGCACTTCCTCGCCAGTCCACAATTCGCGCATGGCGAACGCGGAGGCCAACAGATTCCGGTCATTTCGCCCGATCGCCGCTACGAGCAGCACGGTCGCTGCCTGGCCGCCGTAGCGAGAGATCGGATCATGCACCGGCAGCGGCAATGCGGGTTCCAGATCGCGAAGCCCTTCCCACGCGGCTGTGACCTCGCCTCGCGCCAATGCCGGTGCCACAACACTTTGACACACCGCGTTGAGCACTGCTTCCCGAACCGGAGCAGGCGGATCCTGCAGGAGCACCGCCGTCAGTTCCGGGAGGGCCAGTAGGTCGCTGCTGCGCCCCAATCGATCGAGCCGCTTGATCCGCAGATGCGCGAGATTGCTCGCGGTCAAGCCGCCCTTGGCCTGGATCTGTGCGTAAATCTCAGCGGACGTCGCTTCGCCGCCGGCAGCGAGTGCGGCATCGAACTCGCCGAGCAGTCGCCCGAGAGGCTTGTCCAACTGCCAATTGCGGATCGGCCGTTGCGCTACCGCGGCCTGCATCCGCTGCAGGGCCTTGCGCAAGTCCCACCGGTGCTGCGCGTGCATGCCTGCGCTCAAGACATATGTGGCAGTTGTCGGCCCGAAATGGTCGATGATCGCGGCTTCGATCGGGTCGTTCGGATCCAATACGGCGGGTATCAGTTCCGTGTTCTTGCAGTACGTCGGCCCAGCGAATGCGTTGATCAGGTCGGGAACGTGGGGTGCCAGCGCTGGGTCGTTCGCTATAACGTACATCGTGGCTTCTTGTGTAGCGGCCACGAAGCGTGGCAACACGATCGGTGTACCGTCGCCGGCCAGTGCGGCTTTCTTGAACGTGCTGGTCGCCTGCGGGTAGAGGTTCGCGTCGTTGCCGTGTGCGAAGAATGCGTCCAGGAAATCCTCAGTGGCGACCGGGTAGGGCGCGGCGACGTCTGTCGATGTGTTCAACGGATACCTCCCCACCGGGCCACGAAGTCTATCCGCGCCTGTGCCACCTCGACGTTGTCGACGACATAACGAACCGACTCTTCGTTGGCCCCGATCCCGCTCGCTGTGAAGTTCATCGAACCACTGATCATCCAATCGCGACCACACACCGTTTTCTCGTGCTCGACGGGGTCGAAGACAACGGCCAAGTCAGCGTCATCGGACGCGATGGCCTTCATCTGATCCACGAACAACTGGTTGTGTGTCGTCGGACGCGTAACGACTCGCACAGGAGTTCCCGATCGTGCGAGCTTGGCCAGGACGTCCACGAGTCGGTAGTGCGTCATGTGATCGTCCCCGAGTATGTCGTCGAAGGACCCTTGGGTGTTGTCGATCACCTCGACGTTGCTGATCCACGCGGAGACTACCCACAGCACTGGTCCGGGAGCCACCAGTTCGGAAAGCAGGGCGTCTGCAAGGATCGTGTCCGCGCTCAAGCGCAGTTTCGGACCCGTCCGTACTGTCCTTTCGAGGCCTCTCATCGCCCGCTCTCCCGCAACTCCACTCGAACATGGAAGTCGGCACCGTGCCGTACGGTCTCGGTGATCGTTCCGTACACCCTCAGGACATCGGTGTCGACCGGCAAGACCGGGATCTTGGCCATGGCCCGGCCCAGGGTCAGCCGGTCATCCGCTGGGCAGGTCAGCCACACTGCCCCCGCATTCGGCAGTTCAGCGCGGTAGCGCTCCTCCCAGCCGTCAGCGGACACCGGAATCGCTGGAAGGTGTTCATCGTGGGCTGCGGCGATGAGGAGTCGGTCGTGCACGGCCGGCGCGTCGTACGGGACGTACGGTTGGTAGTGGGCAAGGTGCTGATTTCGCACTTGTCCTCCGCGCGGCCAAAGGAGGCTGAAGACCTGGTCCGCGGTGAGGGACGTCCCCTCCTCGCCCACGGGTAGGCGTCCCGACCCGACCGCGTAGGCGAGAACCCGCGTGTCCACCTCGACACCCAACCGCTCCTCCAGCAGTGACCAGGCCGAGATCAAATCGGCTGCGGCTCGGTCGGTTCGCGGGGAACTGCCGGGGCGCAGCAAGCGGATCGACAACGCCGCGACCGATGCCTGACTGACTGGACCGTCGAGCGACGTCCACGCGTCGCGCAGCCGCCGCAGCGCCAACTCTCCATCGCGGGCAGACCTTCCGGCACGCAGGTCCGCGATCGCCCTCGCCGCCTCGCCGCCAGGTTCGTCGATCACGTGTCGCACCAAACGGGTGAGGGCCGTATCGGTACGTTCGAACGAGTTCGGTCGAAGCACTCCGGACACCATCGACCAGAACCGGTTCGGGTCCTCGGCGTAGAACTCCGCGATGCGCTCGATGACACCCACACCGCCGACACCGGTCTCGGTCAGCCACAACTTCGCGGGCGCAGTCTCGTCGTCGGCCGGCACCACGTCGACGACCAAGTCTTGCTCAGCTGCATCACGGCAGACGCGGAACGCGGCACCGAGAACTGCTGCTGCCACCGTGTCCACATAGGCCCGACGAGCCAAGCCCAAGGATCGTTTGTCGACATCGTCGGCGAACAGCAATTCTCCGGCCTGGTTCAACGCCTCCACCACCACGGGGTCCCGGCTCAACTCGGTCAGATCGCCGACGAGACGATCGGTGACCTGGGGTTGGCCGCTCAAGGCCAACGAGTCGTTCCGGTAGAGCACCGCCAGCACCTCGGCGAGGCTGTCCCGCCACGAGCCGTCGCTCAGGCCTTGCCACAACTCACGAGGCTTCGCGCGGGAACCGATCCCCGCCAACGAGTACGTCGTGAAATACGAAAGGGCGAGCCACGTCCGCTGGAAGTGGTTCGTCGAGTCGAACAGAGCCGGGTTCTCCGTCACCGCACGTTGGAAGGCGACCGAGCGCCATTGCGGCGAACGAAGGTGCGCGAGTACCGATGCGTCCGTTGTGTCAAGTGGTGCGATTTCCACGCACATGCCGTCGACATCGAGTTCGAAGCCGAGAGCGGCAGGGACGCCGTCGTGGACGTACGTGATCTTGCGTCGCTCCGTGTCGGAGTTCTTCGCCACGTCGCACTGCGCGCCTACGGTGAACCTCCGCATCGTGACAGGGTTGCCCGCGGCATGGGTGGCGAAGCCCACCGATTTGACGCGGTCACTCCACGGCGAGGTCTTCGGCGTGTCGGCAGGCATGAGACCGTGGAGGGAAAGTTCCACCTGGGACGCCCAACGGGGATAGCCCTGGGAGCTGTCTTTGATCTCGGGAGCCGGTTCGCTCAGCTTGATGTTCGTCGGACGCAGCACGCGGTAGGACTCGTCGGAGTTGCCCCACGGTTTCCACTGGCCGATCACCGGTGCATCGGGAGCGACTCCTTCCACGTCGATGGCCGATTCGCCGTCCGGAGGGATCGGGACCCAAGTGCGGTGGTCGTCGTGCTGGTAGCCGTAACGCAGGCTGACACGTCCCGGAACCGCTTCTCGCAAGGCTTTCCCGATGGGCAGGTGCTCTTCTCGGTTGGTCTTGAACGGCAACTCGAGACGAACCTCGGGCAGGTTCAGCGGCTCGAACAGCGTCTTGGTCACGAACTCCGGCAGGAACGTGCCCGGAAGCTTGCCGGGATCGGCACGAAGTGATGTCCACCGACTCTCCAGTCGGCGCAGGACGGTGGGCACGACGGAGAGCAACAGGGAGCGGGGAGGCTCCCACAGCAGCGCCTGGACCGAGTCATCGTCGAGTTGCAGCGACCGCTTGAGGTGCTGGGCCAACGCGTCCTGGAGAGCGTTCTCCTCCAGGAGGTCGGTCAACCGGGTAGCCAGCCACTTCCACTGCTCCGCGTACTCTTCCGCTTCGGTCTGCTTGCGCGGCGACTGCAGAACTCGACGCAGGTCCGAGTACGGGAAGCGACGTCTGAAGGACTTGGCGAGCCAATCGAACATCGACTGCGCCGCCTGGATCTTCTGCACGTGCCTGTTGGACACCGGCAAGGTGCGTGCAGCGATCTCCGGAGCGAAGAGCGTGTCGTACGCCTGATAAGTGAGACGGTCACGTCCATACTCGGAGAGGACGACCACGGTGATCGGTCTCGTCCCGCGCCGCCGTCCCGCGCGACCTCGACGCTGGACGAAGGACGCGCTGTCATGTGGTGCCTTGTGCTGTAGAACCAGTCCGACCCGCGCATCGTTGAACCCGACCTCGAGTGCGGCGGTCGCGACGATGAGTGCGGCACGTGAGTCGACACCTGTGTCCTGGGAGGTAGTGCGCGCGATCGAGAGGGGCCGTGTAGAACCGAGTCCTTGCCCAAGGACATGTCCGATGCGCTCCACCAGATCCCACGACTGCCCGTCCACGTAGCGCTCAGGGTGTTGCGCGTAGTCCGAGGCCCGGAGACCCGCCAGAACTGATCTCCGGCCGGGCCTGCCGGTCCGCGACTGGCCGCCCTCCGCGTCCCGCAAATCGTTGAAGAAGCGGTTGGAGACGTCCAGGTCGTCGGTGAAGAGGAAGCCCGTTGACCCGAATGGCGAGCGCTTCCGTTCATCCGCCTCCAGGACCCGGCCGAACAGCATGGCGGTTTGGATGGAGGTGGACAGCACGCTCACGCCGGAGACCGGGTCGCTGCGCACGGCGATCCCGTACTCGCGCCCTTCCTCCTCCATATCGTCGCTGCGTGGCTCGATGTGGGTGACGCTGTCGAAGGGCAACCCGACCAGTTCGGCGAAGAACTTACCAGCATCGCGAAGGGTCGCGCTCAGCCCGACCAGCGTTACGGGGCTACCCAAAGCGTGACGCCAGCGCCGCAACAGAAGGCCTGTTTGGGCGCCGTGGGTACCGACATAGGTGTGCACTTCGTCCAGGAGCACCAGTTCGGGGCCACGACCCGTCCATCCGAGCAGTGCACCCAAACCGGGGTCGGTACTGGTGCGATTGAGCATCTCGGTCGTGGTGAACAGCAGGTCCGGCGGGTTCTCGAGCAACGACTGCCGAGTCAGGGCCAACCGACTGCCGTCGATCCGGTGCTTGCAGCCGGTGCACGTCAGCAACTCGACGCCTTTGTGGCGGTCGCGGTCAGCCCACTTGAGCCTTCCACGGTCGCAGGCCGGGCACGAGAGATACGGACAGATCAGCCCATTGCGCTCGGGCTCCCAGTTCTTATACCAACTGTCCTTGTACTTCTCCAGCATCGATTCGGAATGAGGTGTGTCACCGTAGAGCACGCCGATGCGCAACGGCCGCTGCCCTGGTGGCACAACGCCCATCCGTTCCACCGTCTCGGTGTTTTGGAGGGCGTCGCGCAGTTGGTCGCGGAGCAACTCCGTCCGAGGATAGAGTGCGAGCGTGTGGAGTCGGTCAACTCCGCCGTTCGCCGCCGCCTGCCGGATCGCCGCGAAGGCCGGGAGGTAGAAGGCCAAGGTCTTGCCGCTACCGGTTCCCGCGCAGACCACGACGCCGCGGTGCCTGCGGGACCGCAGCGCTGCCAGGACCGCCTTGGTCGCGTCAACCTGGAACCGTGCAAGATCTCGATCGCCGATCAAAGCGGAGACGGTGCTGTTCGCGGCGGTCGACCAGTCGGGTGTTCGCGCGACCTCTTGCAGGACCGCATCGAGCGGGATGTTGCGCTTGGGGTACCTGCGGTCGGCGACATGGAGGCGGTAGTCGGCTACCAGCGGCTTGTACCGCTGCCACCATGCGGATCCGGCGAAATCGGTGTCCCTGGCCGGGAAGAGTTGACGTAGTTGCGCCAACAAGCGCAGGGCTTCGGCCATTCGGGTCCGGTACGTCGCTGTGCTGGAGTGCGGTACCGGGAACAACAGGCCGGCGTTGATCAAGGTTTGCTTGACCTGCGAGGCGGTGAGGTGCCGAGGGGCGTCCGGATGGTGGGCCAGCGCGGTCTCGACCGTGTCGAGTACTTCGCCCTCGGACAGCGCCCCGCTGGTGACGCCCCAAGCCAAGAGCGGAAGTTCGAGGTCTTCGAGCCTGTTCAGCAGGTGTCCGACGAAAACTCCGCCGGGATCGAGCGTCAACTGTGCTTCCTCCTGATCTCGATCTCGCCGTCCATGCCGTGCTCGCGGAGCAATGCGATCTCTTCGTCGGTTATATCGCGAAGCGTGATCGGTGTGGTGGCGAATCGCGCCAACAAGGCCAGTAGCTCATCCGAAGCGTCGGCGGCCGCCGCCAACTCCTCCAGGACCTCGGCGTGCTTCGTCCCGAACTCGACGACGTCCGTGATGGCCGGCTTCGACTTCCTGCGCAGTTGGGCGAGCTGCTCGACCATCGTGCGGGTGGCCCGCTGTCGAGCCGGATCGAGACCGGCGAGCCGGTTCGCCGGGACCGCTTCGAACGCGGTCGTCGTCCACGCACGCCACACTTCCTGGCTGCGCTGCGCCAGTTCAGCCACCGACGAGGCCACTCTCCTGCGCGCGGTGTCGACGGCCCGGTCCTTGGGCAGGCCCGTGGACGCCTGACGCTGCAACTCGGCCAGTCCCCCGTGGATGTCCCCGAGTGGCACGTCCGCTTTCGAGTATTTGCTCAACGCTCGCGCGAGCCGCACCTGTGCAGTGAGGTCGGCCAAGGCCGACTCCAACTCCCGCACGCGCTGAGCCGTGCTCTTGGCAGCCTGCTCTGCGCTGGCACTCGCGTCCAGACGTCGTATCTCCGCCTGCATCCGGAGCGCTCTGCCGAGGACGGAGTTGTCTTCATCCACGTGGAGCATCCTCCATCCCGATCGAGGACCAGGTCGACAAAGCCTCTTTCACCGCTAGGACAGCAGCGTCGCCCTCAGTTGAGGTGCGTTTCTCCGCTTCCGGGAGTTTCGCGGCCAGCCATCGGTCCGCGGCCGTCAGGAAGTCCAGGATGATCTTCAACGAGGCGCCCCGGTCCGTTGCGGCAACCTTGATCTCCAGTGACCGCCGCCTGTCTTCACCCATTTCGGTGTCGGACAGTCGGCTGAGGTCGCTCGCGAGCGTAGCTATCACACGCCAATCCGCTTCGGCCGCCTTGTCGATCAGATCGCGTAGTCGGATCTCATCCTCGCGACTCGTCGGCCCCAACCCCACTCGGGGAGCCTCGTCCAGCGCGACTCGAACCGCTTCCACCGTTCTCGGCCCGCTTGCCTTCTCGGGCAACAGGACGCGTATCCGCTCCAGGATCGAGCGCAAAGCGTCGGCCTGCGCGGCCACCCACTTGTCGATGTTGCTGAACCCGCTGACGGCTTCACCCGGGACCCAGTCGGGTACCGACTCCGGTCGCCACAGCCACTCCCAAGAGGCGCGGGCGAGCAGGGGCAGTGCCCGTGCCGCGTCGATCAGACGAACCTCCCCGCTGCCTTGAGCGACTCCGAGTCTGCTGCGCAAGCCCTGCACCATCTCCGGACGGGAACGCAGGTGTCGATCCAGCGCCTCGTTCCACGTGGCCGTCCGGGACTCGGCATCCGCGCGACCCCACCCCTGCCCGTCGTCGAAGACGACGGCCAAAAGGTCCGCCTCGTCCATCCCCGGCCATGCCCGGCCCGCGAGGACGCCCCCCAGCAGAGCAGCCCGCATGCCTGTGACCAGGTGGTCGTCGGAGAGTTGTCCGTGCCGCTCCACGGCAGCCGTGAGGTGCCGCTCACCGGATTCGGCGATGGAGGCCAGTTTGCGGAGGTCGACCGCACGCCCTTCCCCGGAGGTCTCCAACCGCACGAGTCCTTGGAAGAATTGACTTGTGACGGCCTTGCGCTCGAAGCGGATGGGGGCGGACTCGCTGTTCTTCTCGCCGTACGCGTCCTCGATCGAGACCGTTTTCGAACTGATGGGCCAAGCCTTGTCGGTGAATGCTTTGCCCTGCTCGCGCATCGGGGGGTTGGTCCACGAGAACCGCCTGAGCACGGCCTCCACGATGATCTTGCGCACTTCCCTCGCCACGCCCTGGTCGAGCATGGTGCCACGACCCGCCCAGTTCTCGATCGCATCGACCTTGGGCTGTGGCTTCGGTCGCGTCACGCCTGTCGGCTTGCGCTCTTCGACCGGCGCTTTCGGTTGCTTTCCGCCAGAAGTCGGCGGCGGTCCAGGTGGAGGCTCGGGCACGTCCTTGTTGATCGAACGCACGCGGAAAGTGCGAAGGATGTCGTCGTTCATCTCGCGGAGCGCGCGCGGAGCGTCACCCCAGAACTCCACGACGAACGCGTGCCGATCGACGTCTTCCGGGTCCTCCGTCTCGATCAAGCTGGACACCTCGGTGCTGAGTGCGGCGTCCTGCTCGGCCCTCGGAAATCGCAGGCGAGCGCTGCTGTCCGGGAAGGTTCCATCCGCGAGGGAGCGCGCGTGGTCGATCAGTACCGGCCTGATGACCTTGCCGAGGACCGTGCGGGGGACGAACGCCCCCTCCTTGTCGGCGGTGGAGTGCACCATGCGGAGAAGAGCGGAACGGTTGAACGGGTACAGGCCGTAACCTTCCGACGACCTCCCGAACCGCTCGTGGCACTCGGCCTCGAACATGCAGCCGCCGCACCGGCTCTTCTCCAACTCCTCCTTGCTGAGGTCTTCCACGGTGCCGTCGACGCGGGCTACGTTGAGGTACCGGCCTACGAAAGAGGCGATCTGCTCGGCCTCGTCCTCACGTTCGTCGAACGTCACGTCGAGCCGGAAGACGTGGCCCCCACTCGCGGCGCCAATGCGGGTCAACGCGGTCTCGGGCAGGAGATCGGTGAAGTACCCGGTGGTCACCGCCATGAGTGTTCTGATCGGCGCGAGGCGCATTTCGCCTTCGCGGATGGCCGGTTCGGTGAGTGCGTCGAGGAGTTCTCCTTGAACACCCTGGATGAGGGCGAAATCCTCGATCAGCAGGAGGATCTCCCGGCCTTGCCTGGCGTACACCGCTCGAACCTTGAGCAGCGCGTCGGTGAGACGGCCGGCAGCGAGGTTCGCCGCGGAGCGGAGGGCCGCCTCCAGGTGATCGTTCAACAGGCCGATGGCGGCTTCCTTCAACCCCGTCTTGGTGTTGATCAGGCCGACCAGTCGCTTCGACTTGTCGGCGGCCAGTTGCACGTCCTTGATCCTGAACGGGAGATCGTCGGCCGTGAACCCGCGGGGACGCTCGGATGATTCGGCACCCCGGTCGCGGAGCAACTGCTCCGCGAGCCGGTGGACGAATCCGTCGGGCTGGAGCAGGTACCCCTGGAAGTGGGGGTCTTGCAGGATCAGTGCCAACCCGGCGGGTCCGACGAGCCCGCGCTCGAGGGCCGGAAGACCGGCAGGTTTCGTGCCCGCCAGCGACTCGTTCAACGAGTTGACGATCCTGCGAGCCAGGGCTGCCGGGTCGACTTGGGCGCTGAGGGACGAGATGTCTCGCTTCAACGTGTCGAGCGAGGCGTCTTCGACATCGGAGAGCAGTGCGGTGATGACGGCCTTGAGGCTCGTCTGAGTCTTCTCGAGGTAGATGACCTTCTGGTGTGGTTGAGGCTGTAGCTTCTCCCTCACCCAGCGCACCAAGTGCGACTTGCCTGAGCCCGATTCGCCGACCAGCGGCATCAATAGCGTGCCGCTGTCCGCCTTCCGACTGGTGAATTCCTCCAAGACGGCGTGCTCGTCGACGACGTCGCCGGAGCCGACCAAGCCGCGCTGGACCAGCCGAGCACGGCTGATCTTGAGCGGCGTGTGCGTAGCGAGGAACAGCCCCGAGGACGGGATGACCGCCTCGGTGCTGATTCGCGAGGCCGCGGAGTCGGGAGTCCAGCACAGGTAGCCCGCGAGATCAGCCACGGGGAGCCTCCAGAACCGTGATCGAACTGAACGTCCTGGGGAAGCCGGGTTGATCGGGATCATGGAGGTACAGGAGAGAACGGGCGTCGTCGTCCTGCTCCAGCCGGATCCACCTCTCGTCGTGTAGGCGCAACAACGCGAACGACAGCGACGGCCCCGCGTGGTTGGTGTCCGGTGGTTCGATACCCACCGCCGTCGAGAAGGAGCCGCCGGGCAGCACCGGAAGGGCGCCGCGGAGCTCTCCCAGCACCGTGGAGGGACCGAGTGATTGCCCGGGTTCCCAGCGGGACAACACCGTTCTCCGCACGGCGGCCGTGCAATCCGGTGTGAGCCGTGCCCGTTGCGATCCACCGTCGCCTGTGAGGGCCGGAGTGCAGAAACCCAGGGCGCTCGACCAGGAGCAAAAGGGGTTCCACCGGGTGTCGTTGACGATCGGGGCCCCCAACTCGTCCTTGATGGCATGGGGTTGGAGGGTCTGCACCTCCGCCCACCCCAACGGCGCTGACGTCGGATCGATCGTCAGGAACCAGCACAGGGCCCGGACCAGGTCGCGTGGACCTGACTGCGACGGATCCTCGCCGACGCGAGTGTTGTTCTCCGTAGCGAGGATCGCCTGGCGCAGTACGTCCACGATGGAATCGTGGTCCACCTCGAGCGGGCCGGTCGGGCTCAACACGTCGTTGTCGCGGTTGATCACGCCGAGTTCGGCCAGCGATGACACCGAGCGGTCGAACACCTTCCGACCGTTGATGCTCGGAGGACAAAGCAGCGCGCGCGCCCGCTCGACGTCCACAGGCTTGCCTACGTGTGCGAGCAGCCGCAACACCACGATGAGGTACTGCGGCAACGGGTCATCGACGTTCAACAGGCCCACTTCAGAGAGCCCTTTCTGCTACTTCGACCGAGATGCTTGCGGGGTGGATGTCGCGGAAGGCGAGCGGCTTGACGGGGTGGAGCAGGTCCTGGGGGTGGACCAAGTACGTGATTCCAGGTCCGTCAAGACGTGCCTCGATCATGGGGTGCCAGCCTCCGACCGTCCCGGTCACCCAGATGAGGGGCGTATCGGTTGTCGTCAACAGCAACTCGTCGACGTCGAAGATCATCGGGTGCGGCAACGCCATGCGTTGGATGTCGGCGGCCTCCTGCTCGGTCAACCCGGGACCGCCGATGATCGCCATCCCTCGTTTGCACAGCCTGCTCACCAGGCCCGGCACGAGATTCCTCCGCTGGGAGTCGTTCGTCCACCAGATACCCAGCAGCGGAGTGCTCACGGAGCGGAACCGGGCGAGCGGATCGCCCGAGTCGGCGAGGGGCCAGGCGATGTCAGGGCTGGGGTCCCACGCCGTGTGGTAGAACCCGGTCGCCGTTGGGCCTGTTCCCCGACAGTGCGGGCACCCGCGACAGGCCGCCGCTGCGGCGAGCTCGGTGTCCCGGAACGTAGTCGTGTAGTAAGCCGCCAACTCCTCGCCGATGCAACGCCTTCCGGACATCGCAGTCTGCAAGCGCTGCAACGCCTCCCACTGCGCTCGAACGATGGCCCGCCCGGTCTCTTGGATACGACTCTTGAAATACGTCGAGTCATTGGTTCGCCCGTGTAGCGAAACCCTGGCCCGGGTCGGAAGTTCACCAAGATGGCTCAGAAGGCGGCGAGCCCACTGTTCGTCCGTCTCCTCCTCCGCGCGGGACATACGAGTGGGCGGGTGGAGTTCGATCAGGTCTGCGCGGACCATCAGGTTGAGGGTGCGCACGTTCCACATCCGATTTTGCCGGCCCGTCTGCGGGAGGTGCGGTGGTCGGGTGTCCAGGTCGAGGTCGAAGACCACTTGGCCGTCGTCGTGCCTGCACTGACGGAACATCGCGTCCCATCGGTCCCATGCTTTGTCGGGACCGATGATCACCTGGGCGTTCAACTTCTTCGCGACCGGCCTGTCGGCCTTGGCCGTGGCGATGTAGGCGATGGACGGCCGGCCGTCGCGTCCTCCTCGCCCGACCTCCTGGTAGTAGCGGTCCACGGTCTCCGGCAGGCAGGCGTGCACAACCGAGCGCACGTCGGGTATGTCGATCCCGAGGCCGAAGGCCGACGTTCCGACGACCACGTCGAACCTGGTCGGGCAGGTACCGGTGGCAGTCCTTCCTCCCCAGCCCTCCAGGGCGGCTCGCCGTTCTTCAGCCGTGGCGTCTCCCGTGACGGAGGTGACTCGAGCCATCCCCGACGACTTGAGCGCCGCGACCCAATGGCGGGCGTCCTCGACCTTCGAGACGTAGAGTGCCAACGGTCGGGGAAGCTTGGTCACCGCCTCGAGCACCGCCGCCGCTCGTTCATCCCTGCCGTCGAACGCGTCGACGTAGAAGCTCGGTTCACTGCGGATCTGGGCGGCCCACACGACGTTGGTGCCGGCAGGTCCGCCGAACAGCCGGGTGATCGTTTCGAGTTGCAGGTCGGTGAGGGTGGCGCTCAGCGCCACCAGGCGGGGAGCGCCACCCTCAGGAGCCTGGAGGCGCCAGTTGCGCAGTTGGCTGGCTATGGTCTGGAACTCCGGCCTGAAGTTGTTGCCCCACTGCTCGACGAGATGCGCCTCGTCGAGGACCACCATCCGCAGCATGCCCGCCTCCGCGGCCGCCTGCAGGTGCTGGGAGAGTCCCGTTGCCACGGCCTCGGGGGAGGTGAACAGCACCCTCTGCCGCCCGGTGCGCACCCGCTGCGTGATCTGCTGTTTCTCTTCGGGACTCAACTCGCTGCTGTACGCGCAGCTGTCCATCGAACCGGTCATCTTCTGCACACGCCGCTCAAGGTCGATGGCCAATACCACCGTCGGAACGATGACCAGCGTGAGTCCCTGCGGTCGTCCTAGCAGAGCAGCGGCCAGGACGGTCTCCGTCTTGCCGTGGCCGGTTGGCAGACAGACCACCGTGGTGCTCCCCGGAGGTGCGAGCAAGACTGAGCGCGCCGCCTGCTGCTGACCGCGAGACCGGTAGTGGGTGTAGTCCGGGCCCAGCGCCGCAGACCAATACGGATCTGCGAGCGGACCGTTCAGGTTCCGGCGAGTCTTCGACTGCAGCCCGCGGTAGACCTCGCGGAGGTCCTCGAGCGCAACCTTGCGCGAGTGTTGAGAGGCCCCCTCGCGCTCGGGCGTCCACTCGTCAGCCCAGACGCGCAGTTCGCCGCCGGGACCGTGCAGGACGCTGCATCCGGCCGACTCCCAGATGCCCTTCCCCGGTAGCGGCTGGGTGTTGGGAACCACCAGGGCGGACAGGGTGCTGCCGGATGCTGCTTCCAGCAACACCTGGCGAGCGAGCACGGCCACGTCGAGGGCGCCCGCGGAGTCGTCGGCCAGGCCGCGCAGGGCATCGGCCAAACGGCGGGACGTTCCAGCGAATCCCTCCGAGTCGGGAAGACTCGGCCAGTCGCTGAACATCTGTTGGGCCGCGTACCAGCCGTCAGCGGACACGGGGCGCTCCCGGGACTCGTACCAAGCAGACCGCTGCGATCAGTCTGGTCACCGGGTTCGACAGGCCGTTCACGAGCGCCTCCGCGATGTCCGTGTCGAGAAGGTAGCTGTCGACATCGCTGACGAGGTGGCCTGCGGCTTTCCGAGCTTGCGCCTGAGCCCGAGAGACGGCCATCCGCTGTTTGGCCGCGGCTTGTGCCTCGTCGCACAACTTGCGCAGATCGGTCACGACCGTCATGTGCTTCCGACTCGCTGCTTCCGCCGCCGTGGTGGCTTCCTGGTACTCGTCAGGGCCGCCGAAGATCTCGAACAGATCCCGCAGCCGTGCGCCACTGTAGTTTTTGTCCTTCCGCGCGTTCTTGTCGTAGGGCATGTCCAGCCAACGACGTTGAGCTTCGTCGACGACGGGTTCGCCGGTGGTGGCGTCGATCCACACCCTGACCGAGAACGGCGTGAGTACGCGGTCCGCCTGGCGTCGCAGGGCCTTCTCCGCGTCGGTGTGCTCGGTGACGAGAGCCGCTGCCGGTGCGATGTCAGCTTCCACGAGGTAGTCGAAACCGAAGTAAGGGTCGGCTCCGATGGTCTGGTACTTGTACGGCCTGCTGAAAGCAGTCGCTTGACCCCGATCATCGTGCCATGCCCACTCCGCGAGCGCGTCGGTCAGGGGGTTGCCCGAGCGGAAGATCCTCGTGCCGGGCTTCTTCAACGCCACCGACCGGTTGAAGACACCTTCGACGTTCGCGCTGCCCACCCGGTGGACCGTTCGGTGCCAGAGGCGGGGATCGACCAGTGGTTTGGAGTTGCGGAGGTCGAACACCTCGGTGCCGTTGCCCGGGCGGTGGCGCAACCCGATGCCGCCGTCGGTTTCTGACGTGAACCCGGACAGCGCCGCCTCGAAGGCCCTCCACTCCGTCTCGAACCGGATCAGCTTCGAGGCGATACCGGTGTCCTGGACAGCGGAGTGGTGGATCGCCTCCAGCATGTCCATCTTCTCGATCTCTTCGCGGGCTTCGTCGAGGGCGGAGCGGATCACTTGCGTCTGACCGTGGACGCCGGCCGGCCCTTGCCGCATCCCCTGCGACCACACACCGCTGATGCTGTCGGCGATGGCGTCTTGGAGGGTGGACACCGAGTCGTGGAACAACTCGTACCCTTCGACGAGGAGGTCGGTCCAGGCGTCGGTGAAGGTCACGTCGCCCTGTGCGGAGGTCAAGCGGTACTGATCCGCGGGGCGGGAATGGCTGACCGCGTCGACGCTCCGGTAACGGTCGATCCGTCCCAGTCGTTGTTCGAGTTGGTTCGGCGACCAGGGCATCCTCAAGTGTAGGGCGGCTTCGGCGAGTTGCAGGTTCAACCCGTCCTCGCCTGAGTCGTCCACGACGAGCAACCTGACCCGTTCTCCGCGAGGGTTGAACGGCGCGGCCCACGCCCGTACAGCGTTGTGGGCATTTTCGGGACCGGCTCCGTGGGTGTGCTCGCCGACTCCGACCTTCGACGCGGTTGCCCGCAGGTGGTCTGCGAGCAGTTCGCCCAGTTGCCCTGGGCCGCAGAAGACGACCGTCCTCCGGTACTTCAGGAGAACGCTCGACAGGGCTTCCGAAAGGCGCTCGAGCGCTGACTTCCGCAATTTTGCGGTGTCCAGTCTCTCGAGTTCCGCCAGCAGTTCGCGCTCGGAAGCCACGATCGGAGCAGCGTGGAGTGCTCGCCGTTCCTCGGTGGAAAGATGGGCGCGCTCCGCCGCCGGTCCGTCGGCGTTCATCCTCCAGCGCAGCGTGTCGAGGAGGTCGTCGACGACGATTCCGCTGCGTGAGACGAGGATCTTCAGAACGGCACCATAGAGTTGAGCGTCGGTGTTCGGGCCGACCTGATCGAGATGGTCGCCGACTCTCGCGTGCCAATCCAGGACCGCGTTTTCGGCCGTGTCGTGGGCTTCGGCATCCAGGTTCAACACCGTTGGCACCTGCCGGCCTCGGACGTCATAACCCGGAAATTCGTCTTCGAGTTCCTCGTCGAGCACGTTCGCTCGCCGGTTCCGGATCACCCTTCGGTGCAGGCGGTACGTTTCGCTCACGTGTGCGCGGAGTTCCTCGACGCGGGTTTTCAATGTTTCATCGGAAATCCCGGGCCGCAGCTCGAAATCTTCATCGATCAGTTCGAGGACCTGAGAACTCAACAGTTCGAACTGTGGATCGTGGACGCCGAGCAGTGTGCGGATCTCGGCGACCGACGACTCCAGGTAGACCGTGAACTGCGAGTCCAGTGCGTAGATGCTGTCGGCGAGCGCCAGTCTGCGGCGATATCGCTCCGCGAACTGGTCCGCATCCGCCCACGAGTAGATCTTCGGATCGAGCAGGTGCAGCAGACCCAGGTGCGTCTTGAAGTACGAAGTGGTGGGGGTCGCGGACAGCAGCAGGACTTTTTCGATGGAGTGCGCAAGCGCGCGCAACTGGGGGTAGGAGGATTCGGACGGGTCCTCCACCTGGGTCAGGCGGTGGGCCTCGTCCACGACAAGCAGGTCCCACCCGTGGTGATCGGCCCAGGTAGAAGGGTCGTCGTGGGGGCGGATCTTGATCGAGGCCCAGGGGAAGTCGTCGGTGAAGAACTTTTCGATGAGTTCCTCGCGCCACTGGCGGCGAAGGTTGTCCGGAGTCAACAGGACGATTCGTGCGCGTGGGTTGTCGATCAGCGTCTGCCTGATCACGAACCCCGCTTCCACTGTCTTTCCCAATCCCACCTCGTCCGCGAGGAGGTAGCGCTGTACAGGGTCGGAGAGGACCGTTAGCGCGGCGTACACCTGATGCGGGTAGATCTCGACTGCCGATGAAAGGAATCCGGCGATGTTGGCACTTGCGCCGCGTTCGGTGATCAACCCCTGTAAGAATGGGAGTCGGGTATTGCGGAAGTAGCCTGACTCGTGTGCGCCGACTCCGAGAACCGCAGCCGGGTCAGTGTGGTCTCCGTCCCACCTGACCCGCAACTGTGCCGATGGGATGGGGAAGTCGTACCGGTGGTTCGGGAACGTGATGTAGTACTTGCCGTCCACAGCGCTCGCGACCCGCCCGGGTAGCCACCGCCCGGTATCCGGGTTGCGCCAGTACACCCTGGTCGCCGGCCCCAAGGCAACTGGCTTGCAGTCGCGGGATTGAACGAAAGTCGACTTCGCTACCGGCACCGCGACGGAGGCGAAGAAATCGATGCGCACCTCTGTATCGCGCACCTCGCCAACAGTGCCCACACCAGGACTCCCCGGGTACTCGACGAGGTCGCCAACAGCGAATCGGTTATTCATTC
Organism: Saccharothrix variisporea; assembly: GCF_003634995.1. GTDB lineage: Bacteria > Actinomycetota > Actinomycetes > Mycobacteriales > Pseudonocardiaceae > Actinosynnema > Actinosynnema variisporeum. The sequence goes on from NZ_RBXR01000001.1 coordinate 8,306,401, forward strand.
CTTCACCCCACGAGTAATGCGGCGGCCTTGGGTTCGCCACATGTCGAGCAGAATATCCGTCCGTGCAGGTGAGAACGTGGCACCGACCAACCCCCTGATGCGCACGCGCCCCTCCCTGGCGGACCGCCACCGTACGTGGCGCTCCCTAAGCTACCGGGCACCACCGACATCGGGTGCGCCGACGCACGACTCACCAACAGTGTGCTGGTACGGGGCTTGATCGGCTAGGAGATGGGTTGCGTTACGGAGTCGATCACGCCGTTAGCATCCTGGAACGTTTTGCCCATCTCCGGACCTGACCTGGCAGTAGGTACCTGTCGCCTGTTACCGAGCCTGCCACATCAATGCGGCGCCAGTGCCTAGCACGTAACCGATCTGTCGTTGCCCCTGCCCGCAATGGCCTATCCACCAGCGCCTACCGGTCGCCTCGACGGGGCTGACGAACCCCCACGAGGTGCGCAGCAGGCGACGCGGGGCTGTTGTCGTGCCCTATCGTGAATGCCCTCGGAGTTGAATGACCGGACCACGGTGGTCGGGGGTGACCCTTCGCTCAGCAGACGGTCTGACTCTGCTCCCGCCGGTGGGCACAGGGCCGACTGGGGTGATGACCGAAGTGCGGCGGCGGTGCCGCAGGTTCGTGGGGTGTTTCACGCATCTGCTGCAGGCGAAGGGGTCGATCGTGTGGTTCGCGGCCGGACGTGGCCGCCTCAACCCCGCCCGAATCTTCGATGATGTCCCCAGTACGCCCGACGACCTGAGTCGGTGACCCGGTGGGCGGGCACCGTTGTGCCCGCCCACCGTCCAGGTTCAGTCGCGGAACAGGGCTTGGGCGTCGAGCTTTCCCCAGCCGTAGCGCGGGTTCCACACCGGACCGGTGGTCGCGTCGCGGCGGGCGGTGATGCGGAGGCGTTGTTGGACTTCCTCCGGGGTCAGGCGGGGTTCGCGTTGGAGCATCAAGGCGACGATCCCGGCCACGAACGGGGTCGCCATGCTGGTGCCCTGGATCGTCACGTACTTGCCGGACGGGTGTTGCCGGGCCGCCAGGCGCGGTTCCGTGGCCAGCTCCGAGCCCGCCGACAGCGCCGCCGTGACGACCTGGCCGGGGGCCACGATGTCCGGTTTCTGCGCGCCCGAGCGGGTGGGGCCCTGGCTGGAGAACGTGGACAGGGTGTCCACCGACAGGCCCGGCAGGGTCGCGTCGCCCTGTGGTCCCTCGAACTTGTTGCGGCTGATCAGGGAACCCACCGCGATCGCGCGTTCCTCGGTCGCGGGCATGCCGAGGGAGTAGCCCTCCAGCGGCGCGCCGGGGAACATCAGGCGGCCGCCGTCGACCGACCCGGCCCACGCGTGGACTTCGCCGTGCACGACGGACAGCGGCGTGACGCGGATGGTCCACCGGTCGTCGACCGTGCCGTTGATCATCAGGAACGTCAGGTTCTGCTCGCGGTTGACCGGGTTCTCCACGAAGTCGGCGACGAACGTGCCGTCCGGGGTGGTCTGCTCGCCGGTGTTGGGCTCGAACCGCGTGCCGCTGGGCGTCTCCACGAACACGTCGACCTCGTCGCCGCGCGGGATCCACACGTCGCAGAACACCAGCCCGGTGTCCGGGACCCGCACGGTGAACGTCAGTTCCTCGCCGACCACGAGCCTGCCTTGCGCGTGCACGCCGTCGTCGCCCTCGTTGCCCGCCGCCACGACCACGATCCGGCCCGGCCCGGTGGCGCGGGCGATCTCGTTCTCGATGGCGGACGTGCCGTCGTGGGCGCCGAAGTGCCCGCCCAGGCTGAGGCTGACGACGGCGGGCCGGTCGCCGGCCAGGTCGAACGCCTGGCGGATGCCCTCGATGATGTGCACGTCCAGCAGCGGCTCGGCGCGCACGCCCATCAGCGACGCCTCGGGCGCCACCCCGCGGAAGCGGTGGTCGGCCGTGCCGCGACCGTTGCCCGCGGCGATGGACGCGCAGTGCGTGCCGTGGCCACCGGGGTCGCCGGTGGGGATGGCCGGGCCGCCGTTGAGCGCCTTGTTGATCGCGCCCGCGTCGAACACGTCGAACTTGGACTCCTCCGTGCCCTCCGGGACGTGCGCGTGCACGAACCGCTCCAGCCGGGTGGTGCCGTCGTCGTGGCGGAAGTCCGGGTGCGTCCAGTCGATCCCGGTGTCCACCACGGCCAGCAGCACGCCCGCGCCGGTGAGGTCGGTGTGCGCGGCCTGGACGGTGTCCAGCCCGGTCACCGGCCCGCGCGCCCGGTCCATGCGGGTGAACATCTCCTTGGGCGCCTCGGCCCGCAGCAGCCACGGCTGTCCGTCCAAATCGGACAGTGCCGCCACCGGCACGCCCGCGAGCACCACCACCTGACCCGAGGATCCGGGGTCCGGCGGCGCGGACACCACGCTCCCGCCCGCTGCCTCCAACCACTCCTCGGCGGCCGCCAGTTCCGCCGACCGCACCAGGAGCTTCACCGTGGTGCGGCGCGGCGCGGTCTCCCGCCCCAACGTCCGCGCCCCGATGCTCTCCTCCACCGGCAGGTCCGACTCCGCGAACGCCGCCGCCCCGCGCAGCCGCGCGTCCAGCACCGTGTCCCGTCTAGGCTCCATAGCCTCGCCCTTCAGCCTCGCTGGAGCGACCTGAGGGTCCGGGGTCCTTCGACGGCGAGCACCCAGGTCTGCTGACCGATCCGGCGCACCGCGGGCGGCGTGACGGTACCGATGACCGAGCCCGGGCCGCTGCTGGTGACCTCCATGCCGAGCGCCACCAACCACTCGACGGCCTGCCCGACCTCCACCGTCCCCCGCAGCCGCACCACAGCGGTCCGCCGGTCACCGTCCCCGGCTTCCCGGCACCACCGCTCCAGCTCCGGGGCAACCACCCCGCGCCTGGGCTCCACAGCGGCAACGCTACCTCCCGCGTGCACCTCCACCCTGGGTATCGGCCGTGCGGGGGAGTCGTTAGCGCCCGAACGGGCGACCACGGGGGCAGCACCCGGGGCGGCGCAGGGGCAGCCCGGACCCACCGACGACGGGACTGCGCCGACCGGCAGGACCGCACCGACCGGCAGGACCGCACCGACCGGCACGGCGGCACCGACCGGCACGGCGGCACCGACCGGCACGGCGGCACCGACCGGCACGGCCGCACCGCCACACCCGACGGGCACTCGTCCCGGTGCCGGCTCGACACCGCCGCCGGTGCCGCTACCGGAGCAGGGCCGTGCACGCCGCCATGACGATGGCCTGGGTGCTGTCCGGCGCGGCGGGGTAGGTGTCGGGTGGGGAGGCCTTGAGCGGCAAGGGCCAGCCGTAGGAGATCGCGGACGTGCTGAGGCCGGCGATGTCGTCCGTGCCCGACCACATCGCCTCGTACCCGCCGTTCCACAGGGCGTCGTCGGCGGCGACGTAACCCTGCGTCTCGTTCGCGTAGGCCATGATCCACAGGTTGTCGAGGCCCAGTTCGGCGGCCTGCTCCTTGAGCAGCACGTGGTAGGTGCTCAGCACCTCGTGCCCGAGCCCGAGGATCGTCAGGCCGCCGAGCCGCCACCGCTGGATCGGCATCGGGATCGACGTGGGCAGCGTTCCCGCGTCGATCTGCCGGAGGACCAGTTCGGCGTGGCGCCGGTTCCACGCTTGGAGCCCGGGTTCGGACAGCCGGTCCCGGTAGCGGTCGGCCAGCGCCGCGACCTCGTCCGGGTCGGTCAGGTCGCGGGAGAACCGGAGCTCGACCTCGGTCAGCGCGTTCTGGAAGGGACCGGTGACCTCGGTGAACCGGTCGCGTTCGACGACCTCGACGACGGTGTCGGCGATCATCTCGCCGCGTTCGACCACGAGCGCCGGCGACAGCGGGGTGTTCTCGTCCTCGCCCGGGTTCTGGTCACCGGCACAACCCTGAAAGAACAACGCCATGACGCCCAGGCGTTCTTCGATGCGCTCCGCTGCGTAACCGCAGTAGTCGCTGTCGAACACCTCGTCGTTGCCCCGCGCGACCGGGTGGCAGGCGTAGCCGAACAGCACGACCAGCGGGTACCCGTCGTCGGCGTGGCGCGCGAGCAGCACGGGCACGTCGGTGAGGACGTGCGGCAGGCCGGCGCGGTTGTACCCGATCCGCTCGTAGCCCTCGTCGTACCAGAGGGTGGCCGGGATGGGGACCTCCTGCACGGTCTGCCGGACCAGGTCGACCAGTGCGTCCATGAGCAGCCAGGTGGTGCCGTTGATCGCGTCCACGTCGGCCTGGTTGACACCCATCAACAGCACCGGGTCGGGGTGGGTGTCGCCGACGACGGGCCCGGAGTGGGTGTGGCTGGTCACGATCATGAAGTCCTCGGAGGCGACCAGGCCCTCCTCCACCACCCGGCTCCGGATCGCCTCGTGCACGTCGCGGGGGATGCTGACGACGTCGAGGCGCAGCAGCACGTTGGGCGTGCCGTTGTCGTGGAAGACGATGCAGTGCGCGTGCAGGTCGCGGGCGACGGCCCCGTGGTTGCCGCGCGGACCCCACCCGTAGCCGCCCATCCAGAGGCTCGGGTACGGCGGCGCGGTGGGCGTGATGACGGCGTCGTTGTAGGCGACGGCGAGCGGCGCTTCCGCGGCGCGCGCCTGGGAGGTGCCCGCCAGGCGCGAGGTGACCAGCGCGGTCGCCGCCACCACGCCGCCCCTGAGGATGTTCCGTCTGCTGATTCCGGCCATGCGGTGCAGCCTCACGTGTGGCGTTGACTCGCCGTTGACTCCGCGTCGACACCGCGCAGGACCCGCCTGACCTCCTCCGCCTCGCCGGTCCCGAGCCGCTCGTGCAGGCGTGCCGCCTCCGTGAGGTGCTCCACCGCCGCCGGGTGTCGCCCGGTGTCGCGGGCGACCAGGCCCAGGACGTGCCGGGCGCGGGCCTGGCCCAGGAGGTTGCCCGCTTCGGTGTGCAGGCGCAGCGCCTGCCCGGCGTACTCGGCGGCGGCGTCGAGGCGGCCCGTCGCGTGTTCGGCCGAGGCGAGCACGGTCAGCGCCTGGGCTTCCCGCAGCCGGAAGTGGGTGGTCCGGGCCAGGTCCGCGGCCTGCCACGCGTCGGCGACGGCGGAGTCGGCCCGGCCCAGGCCGACGCGCGCCGCGGCGAGCCCGATCAGCGAGGTGATCTCGCCCTGCCGGTACCCGGCGCGCCGGGCGAGCTCCAGCGCCGCGCCGTGCTCCTCCAGCGCCGCCTGCCACTGGCCCAGGCCGCCGCGCGCGGTGGCGAGGGTGTTGAGCGTGTCGGCCTCGAACCGCAGGTTGCGCGTCTGGCGCGCCAGGTCCAGCGCCCGGCCCCCGTACTCGACGGCCTCGGCGAACCGGCGGGCGTCCCGGTGCACGGCGGCGAGGTTTTGGAGCACTTCCGCCTGGTCGTGGCGGGACCCGAGGACGCGGTGGCGTTCCAGCGCGGCCTGGTGGCAGGAGATCGCCTCGTCGAAGTCCCCGAGCCGCAGGTGGACCGCGCCCAGCGCGTTGAGCGCGACCGCCTCCGCGTGCACGAGTCCGAGCGGGCGTGCCTCGGCGAGAGCCGCTTCCAGGTGGGCGCGGGCCGTGGCGGGCTCGCCCATCTCCAGGTGCACGGCGCCCAGGCGCACGCGGGCCGCCACCGCGCCCGCGGGCCCGGCGGCCTCGACGGCCTCGGTGAGGCAGCGCACCGCCTCCGCCAACCGGCCGTCTTCCAGGTGCAGCACGCCCAACGCGGTCAGCGCCGCGCCGCCGCCGGCCCGGTCGCCGGCCTCCCGGTGCAGGTCCAGGGCCCGCCGCAGCTCGTCGACCGCGGTCCGGTAGTCCCCGACGCTCCAGTGCAGCACCCCCAGGGCGCGCAGGACCGCCGCCTCGGCCGCCGGGTCGCCGTCGGCGCGGGCCGCGCCCAGGGCGGCGGTGGCCGCCGCGAGCAGGTCGGCGTCGTGCCGGTGGGTGTGCAGGTAGCCGGCGAGCGCGTCGGTGAGGTGCCAGCTCCACGGTCGCAGGGCTTGGTGTGTCGCCGCGTGCTCGATGGCGATCACGAGGTTGGCGCGCTCCGCGCCGAGCCAGCCGACCGCGGTGGCGTGGTCGGGGAACGGGGGTCCGCCGGGCTCCACGGGGCGCGGCAGCCTGGGCAGGGCCGGGTTGAGCAGCTCGGCCGCGGCGTCGGCCCGGTCCAGGTAGTGCTGGTAGAGCCGCCGCAGCGCCCGGTCGCGGTGGTCGGCCGGGTCCTCCAGTTCGGCGCGCTCCCGCGCGTACAGGCGCAGCAGGTCGTGGAACTGGTGGCGCGGGCCGGCCTGCGACTGCACGAGGTTGGCGGTGGTGAGCGCGCCCAGCAGCCGCTTGGCCTCCTCGGGCGCGACGCCCGCCAGCGCCGCCGCGGCCTCGGCCGTGAAGTCCGCGCCGGGCACCAGGCCGAGCACCCGGAACAGGTGCCGGACCTCGGGTTTGAGCGTCTGGTAGGACAGGCCGAACGCGGTGCGCACGGCGGCTTGCTCGTCGTCCTCGATCGCCAGGGCGCTCAGGCGGTTGGCCTCGCGCAACTCGGCCACGTAGTCCGCCACGCTCGCGTCGCGGCCGGTCAGCTTCGCACCCGCGATCCGGACGGCCAGCGGCAGCCGGGCGCACAGCCGGACCAGCTCGGTCACCGCCTCCGGTTCGGCCGCGACGAGGTCGGTGCCGGCGATGTCGGCCAGGAGCAGGCGGGCGTCCGCCTCGGGCAGGGAGTCCAGCGACATCGTGCGGGCGCCCTGGAGCGCGACCAGGCCGCGCAGCTCGTTGCGGCTGGTCACCAGCGCGGCGCAGCCGGGTTCGGCGGGCAGCAGCGGCCGGACCTGTTCGGGGCTCACGGCGTTGTCCAGGACGACGAGGGTGCGCGTGCCGGCCAGCAGCGAGCGGTACAGCTCGGCCTGGTCCTCCACGTCCAGGGGCACCTGCTCGGGTCGCATGCCCAGGCCGCGCAGGAGTTGACCGAGCGCGCGGTCGACGCTCAGCGGCGGCTGCGGCGAGTACCCCCTCAGGTTCACGTGCAGCACGCCGTCGGGGAACCGCTCGCGCAGCCGGTGCGCGAGGTGCACCGCCAGCGCGGTCTTGCCGACGCCCGGCGGACCGGACAGGACGACGTAGCGGGGCGACGGGCGGCCGTCCGGCGGCGCGAGCAGCCGGCCGACCGTCTCGATCTCCGGCTCGCGGCCCACGAAGTCGGCGACGTCGGGCGGCAGCGGCGAGGCGCGCCGGGCCGGCGGGGCGGCCGGTCGGTCGACCAGCAGCGCGGGGTCGTTCGCGAGGATCGCCAGGTGCAGCCGCCGCACCTCCTCGCCGGGGTCGACGCCCAGCTCCTCGGCCAGGACGCGCGACAGGCGGCGGTGCGCGTCCAGGGCGTCGGCCTGCCGGTTGGCCCGGTACAGGGCGAGCATCAGCTGCGCCCAGAACCCCTCGCGCAGCGGGTGCTCGGTGGTCAACGCCTGGAGCTCGGCGACGACCCGGTTGTGCTCGCCGGCGTCGAGGTCGAGCCGCACCCGCCGCTGGAGCGCCTGTAGCCGCAGCTCCTCCAGCCATGGCACCTCCTCGCGCCGCAGCACGTCGGAGGGCACGTTCACCAGCGGCCGGCCCCGCCACAACGCCAGCGCCGCGCGCAGGTGGGTCGCCTCGGCGGCCCGGTCGCCCCGGGCGGCGGCCTCGTCGGCCAGCCGCTCGGCGTCGCGGAACCGGTCGAGGTCCAGGCTGCCGGGCGCGACGTCGAGCACGTAGCCGTTCTCCACCGTCCGGATCGACCCCGCGTCGCCCAGCACCCGCCGCAGCCGCATGACGTAGGCCTGCGCGGTGCCGCGGGCGGCGCCGGGGGAGTCGGCCGGCCACAGCCGGTCGATCAGCTCGTCGACGGTGACGACCTGGTTCGCGCGCAGCAGCAGGGTCGCCAGCACGACCCGCTGCTTGGCGGACGGCAGGGCGACCGGCTGCCCGTCCCGACGGACCTCCAGCGGCCCGAGGAGCCCGAACTGCGTAGACGCGATCACTGCTCGGAATCCTACGGCGACGGGCCGTGGTGTTCGAGGCGGTTTCGACAACCCGCCGACTCCGGGTGTCGGCGCCGGGTCGACGTGCTGTCGGCGCCCGCTCCGAGGCTGGTCACCACCTCGTGACGCGAACCGAACGGAGCCACGCAGATGTCCCGCTTCCGCAGACCGGTGGTGGCCGCCCTCGCGGCCGTCACCGCCGCCGCCCTCCCGGCCATCGCACCGCCGGGCGCCTCGGCCGAGACCTACCTCCAGGAGGCCCGCATCGCCGTGCTGCACGGCGACGTGCTGCGGGTCAAGGAAGGCGGGATGGACGCCGACTGGGAGGACCAGGAGTCCGGTGTCCAGCGCTTCCAGCTCGACGGCAACCGCGTCGCGGTCCTCAAGACCGACGGCTCGCTGCTGGTGAAGGAGGGTGACCTCGGCCCCGGCTGGTACACCGTGGACACCGACTCCGTCACCGACTTCCAGCTCCGCGACGGGCGCATCGCCTACGCCGAGGGCCAGGACCTCTACATCACCGAGGGCGACCTGGGCGGCGAGGTGGTGCACCAGGACGCGGTCGTGGCGAAGTTCCAGATCGAGGGCGACCGCGTCGGCGTGCTGACCCCCGACGGCGCGCTGCTGGTCAAGGAAGGCGACCTCGGCCCCGGCTGGGTCACCATCAGCGACAACGACGTCACCGACTTCCAGTTGGAGAACGACCGCATCGCCTACACCGAGGGCGACCACCTGTGGGCGCAGGAGGGCGAGCTGGACGCGCCGTCGATCGACCAGGAGACCGGCGTGCGCGGGTTCCAGCTGGAGGGCGACCGCGTCGGCGTGCTCAAGGACGACGGCTCGCTGCTGGTCAAGGGCGGTGACCTGGAGCCCGGGTGGGCGACGATCAGCACCGGGGTCACCGACTTCGAGCTCGACGCGGACCGGATCGGCTACGTCGAGAACGGCGACCTGTGGGCCCAGGAGGGTGGGCTGGACGCGGCCTCGTACGTCCAGGAGGAGGACATCGCCGCGTTCGACCTCGACGGCGACCGCGTCGCGGTGATCAAGGACGGCGCCCTGCTGGTGAAGGAGGGCGACCTGGGTCCCGGCTGGTACGAGGCCGAGTCCGACTCGGCGACCGGCGTCCAACTGCTCGCGCCGATCAAGTCCGGCCGGCACGTCACCCTCGCCGACCTCCAGGAGATCTACGGGTACATCGGCTACCCGGACGTCGTCGAGGCGGGCCTGGACAGCCTCAACCAGGCCATGGACGACGGCGACATCACCACGCCGGCCCGCATGGCGGCGTTCATCGCCACCCTCCGCGCGGAGAGCGGCCTGCGCTACGACCGCGGAGAGGTCGACCAGTCGCTCGGGCGATGGCGCGGACGCGGGTTCATCCAGATCAGCAACGACTTCAACTACCAGTACATCACCAACTACTTCGGCTACGACTTCATGGCCGACCCGGACGCCGCCGCGACCCTGGAGTACAGCGCGCCGATCGCCCGGTGGTACTGGACGGTGGCCCGGCCCCGGATGAACGAGTGGGCCGACAACCTCGACATGGGCGCCGTCGACGGCGGCATCGGCTACTACTACAGCCCCGCCGAGGACGCCCGGCGCTGCGACTACTTCAAGGCCGCCCTCCGCTACTTCAACGGCGGCGAACTCCCCGACGCCGACATCAACTGCGTCCGCCACTGACCCCTGGGGGATGACCATGACCAAAACGACCATGACCAGATTGCTGCTCGCCCTGGCGATGGTGCTCGGCGCCATCGGGCTCGACCTGGCCGCCGTGCCGACCGCATCCGCCGCGCCGGCGTGCGGCGTGCTCGCCGACGGCGCGGCGCAGGAGGCGCAGGACGCCGTGGCCCGCGCGTGCGACCAGATCGGCACCCCGTACTCCTGGGGTGGCGGCCACGCCGGGCAACCCGGCCCGAGCTACGGGCTGTGCGACCCGGCCAACGGCGCCCCGAACGACTGCCACGTCCTCGGTCTCGACTGCTCCGGTTTCGTCCGCTACGCGTACTACCTGGCCGTGGACCAGGACATCATGAACGGGATCACCACGACCCAGTGGCAGTCCTCGCGCGTGGTGGACCGGTTCACCGCCGCCGAGGGCTACGACCCGCTGCTGCCGGGTGACCTGCTGTTCTACGGCAGCAACCTGCACCACGTGGCGATGTACTTGGGGGGCGGCTACATCGTGGAGGCCCCGTACTCGGGCGCCTCGGTCCGGGTGGCCCCGACGAGCACCCACTCCGACTACTACGGCGCGATCCGCCTGTACCACGGCGGCACGTCCAGCCGGCCCGTGCCCGGCGCGCACCGGATCGCGTACTCCGAGGGTGGCGACCTGTGGGCCAAGGACGGCGAGCTGGGCGCCGAGGCGGAGTTCCAGGAGTCCGACGTCAAGGAGTTCCAGCTGGAGGACGAGCGCGTCGGCGTCCTCACCGACGCGGGAGCCCTCCTGGTGAAGGACGGCGACCTCGGACCGGGCTGGCACACCGTGGACGCCGACTCCGTGACCGCCTTCGAGCTCGACGGCGACCGGATCGCCTACGCCGAGGGCGAGGACCTGTACGTCACCGAGGGCGAACTGGGGTCGGAAGCGGTGTTGCAGGACGCGCCGGCGGCCAAGTTCCAGATCGAGGGCGACCGCGTGGGCGTGCTCACCCCGGACGGCACCCTGAAGGTCAAGGCCGGCGACCTCGGCCCCGGCTGGACCGACATCGCCACCGGCGTGACCAGCTTCCAACTGCACGGCACCCGCATCGCCTACACCGAGGGCGGCGACCTGTGGGCGCAGGAGGGCGACCTGGACGAGCCGTCGGAGTTCCAGGAGCACGACGTGGTCGAGTACCAGCTCTCCGGCGACCGGCTGGCCGCACGCACGTCGTCGGGCGCACTGCTGGTGAAGGAAGGCGACCTGGGCCCCGGCTGGTACACCGTGAACACCGACTCGGTGACGTCCTTCCAGCTCGACGGCATGCGCATCGCCTTCACCGAGGGCGGCGACCTGTGGGTGCGCGAGGGTGACCTGGACGCGCCGCAGCAGCTGCTCACCGGCGGCGTTACCCGCTTCCAGATCGACGGCGACCGCGTCGCGGTCCTGCTGGGCGACGACCTGGAGGTCAAGGAGGGCGCGTTGCAGGCCGACTGGTTCCCGGTCGACCCGGACTCGGTGACCGACTTCCAGATCGGCGCCGACCGGAACCGACCGGTGCGGGTGTAGTCGAAGTCCCCGGTGCGGGCGCCCCCGGCGCCCGCACCGCTACGCGCGTGGAAGGACCTGTCCATGAGGAGAACTGCGCTCGCGGTCGCACTGGTGGCGGCGGCGGTCGTCGTGCCGGCGCCCGCGCAGGCGGCCGAGCCGCCGGAGATCTGGCCCGCGCCCCAGCGGATCGAACGGGTTGGCGCGGACGTCGAGTTGCCGGCGGAGGTGCTCGTGGTGGCCGACGCCGACACGGACGAGTCGACCAGGAGGGTGGTGGTCGACGCGTTGCACGACGGCGGTGTCGGTGATGTCGTGGTGGTCGACCACGGCGGCGAGGAGACCGCGTCGCTGGTCGTGCGGGTGGGGTTGGCGAGCGGCGACAACGTTCGGTCGGCGAGCGTCGCCGTGCCGTCCGACCTGCCTGCCGAGGGTTACTTCGCGTCCGTCGTCCCGGGCGAGGTCGTGTTGGGTGGCGCGGACGGTGACGGCACGTACCACGCGGCGCAGACGTTGTGGGAGTTGATGTTGCCCGGCCGCATCCCGTCGGTCCGGATCACCGACTACCCGTCGAACCGGGTGCGCGGGGTGGTCGAGGGCGCTTATGGTCCACAGTGGACGCACGCGGAGGAGCTGGACCAGATCGAGTTCGCCGGGCGGGTGAAGTTCAACTCGTTCGTCTACGCGCCCAAGGACGACCCGTACCACCGGGACCAGTGGCGCACCCCGTACCCGGCGGCGCGGCTCGCGGAGCTGGCGGAGTCGGCGCGCAGCGCGGCCGACCACCACGTGCGGTTCACCTACGCCCTCGCGCCGGGACTGTCCATCTGCTACTCCGGCTCGGCCGACTGGACGGCGTTGACGGCCAAGCTGCGGTCCCTGTACGACGTGGGCGTGCGGTCGTTCTCCGTCCCGTTGGACGACATCGACTACGACAAGTGGAACTGCGCCGCCGACCAGCAGCGCTACGGGACGCCGAACGCCGAGCACGCCGCGCGGGCGCAGGTGGAGCTGCTCAACCGGGTGCAGCGGGAGTTCCTGGCACCCCTGCCGGGGGTCGCGCCCTTGCAGACGGTGCCGACGGAGTACTGGGACACCGAGGACTCCCCGTACAAGAGCACGATTCGCGCGGGCCTGGACAGCCGCGTGGTGCTGATGTGGACCGGCGTGGGCGTCACGCCGACGTCCATCGAGGTGTTCGAGGCCGCCGACGCCGAGGCCGTGTGGGGGCGCAAACCGCTGGTCTGGGACAACTACCCGGTCAACGACTACCCGGAGGCCACCGGCCGGCTGCTGCTGGGCCCCTGCGCCGAGCGCAAGCCCGGGATCTCCGCGCACCTGACCGGCATCACCGCCAACCCGATGAACTTCGCGCACGCCAGCAAGGTCGTGCTGTTCGGGGTCGCGGACTTCACCTGGAACGAGGCCGCCTACGACCCGGTCCGCAACGCCCGCCAGTACGCCCAGTGGCTCGGCGGCGGCGACCCCGACACCGTCGCGGCGCTGCTGGCGTTCTTCGACCTCAACCACCTCGCGCCCGTCACCGGCGAGGACACCACGTGGCAGGACCAGGCGCCGGTGCTGGCCGAACGCCTGGACCGGTTCCGCCGCGACTGGGCCGCGGGCGGCGGGCACGACGCGGTCGACGCGCTGTGGGACTACGCGTGGCTGCTGTACCAGGCGCCGGAGCGCATCCGGGCGATCACGGTGGACGAGGGCTTCGCCCGGGACGCCGACGCCTGGCTCGACGCCACCCGGCTGTGGTCGGACTCGCTGCTGGTGACGTTGAACGCGCTGGCCGCGCGGGTCGACGGCGACGAGGACGGGGCCCGGCGCTGGTTCGACGAGGCCGCCGACCTGGCGGCGCAGGCGGCGGCGGTGCAGTCGCCCGAGGGCGAGACCTACCTGGAGGGGCCGGTCCTGGTCGGCGACGGCGTGCTGGACGTCTTCCTCCGCGAGGCGCCCGACCTCTGGCCGTGACCCGGAGCCCGGCGGGGGACTGGGTGCCCCCGCCGGTGCCGCCGGGCTCAGCCGAAGCCGCGGCTGTCCTGCTTCAGGGCCGTGTCCACGGTCAGTGCCGACGCCACGACCAGGCTCAGCAATGGGTCGGGCAGGGGGCGGTGGATTTGGAGGACGTAGTTGTCGGCCGTGGTGAACATGGTCTTCGCCAGGCCCTCCCACGTCTTGGTGATGCGGGCGACCTCGCCGCCGGTGTGGTCGGTGATGGAGAAGTTCCACGCGCGCCAGTTCTCCGCCTGGATGCCGCCGATGCGCTGACCGCCGACCTCGAAGGCGAACCGGATCTTGCCGATGGCGTTCTCCTGGCGGATCTCGCCGAGGGGTGCCCCGTCGCCGCGCTCCACGACCATCCGGGACTTCACGATCTTGGCGGGGCGGGTCAGGCGCAGCACCACGCGGCCGTGGGCGTCGCGGACCTCGAACTTGTGCGTGAAGAACTGGTCGTAGCTGCCCAGGAACCGCACGGCCTTCTTCAACGCGCTCTGCCCGACCTGCACCACCGCGCCCAGCTGGCGGCCGTGCTGGTCGTAGACGGCGTACTCGTTGGACAGCTCGATCAGCTTCACCCGCTGGTTGACCACCAGCACCGGCTCGGTGAACAGCGTCCCGCCGCCCTGCCCGACCTGGCCGACGCCGGCCTGGCGCTGCTGCTCGCGGATGCGGTTGGGGTCGTGCGCGCCGTCCAGCGCCACCTCCCACGGGCTGGCGTCGTCGGCCTGGCGGGTCTGCGGGGTCCACTGGTTGCCGTCCCAGTAGCGCACCACCGGGGAGCCGGGCCGCTCCGGGTACCAGCCGGGTTGAGGGTTGGTCATGCCGGCACTGTAGCCGCGAAACGCCCCCGACCGGCCCCGATCGGGGCAGAAGGAGCCTCGACCGCGCGGGAACGGCCCGGGACCCGGGGGAGGGGTCCCGGGCCGCCGCGCGGGTCGGGTCAGGCCGTGCAGGGGACGCCGTTGAGCGTGAACGTCCGCGGGGCCACGTTCGGACCCTGGTACGCCCCGACGAACCCGGCCGTCGCCGACGCGCCCGGCGCGAGCTTGCCCGCACCGTCGACCCGGACGGTGGTGCCGCTCTGGGTCCAGGTGGCGTTCCACCCGCTGCTGACCTGCTGCCACGTCGTCGGCCAGGTGTAGGTCAGCGACCAGCCGTCCAGCACCTCCGTCCCCGTGTTGGTGACGGTCACCTCGGCGACGTAGCCGTTGCCCCAGTTCGTCGTCTCCCGGAACTGCACCTTGCACGAGGACGACGTGGGCGCGCCGGTGGTGAAGGTCAGCGGCGGTGAGGACCAGGACACGCGGCCGGCGCTGTCGCGGGCGATCAGGTTGACCGTGTAGTCCGTGCCGGGCACGAGGTTGTAGGCGGTGAACGTCGTGCCGGTCGTCTCGCCCCACTGCGAGCCGGTCGTCCCGTCGTGCCGGTGCACCTCGTACTTCACGCCGGCGGGCGGTGGGGGCCAGGTCAGGGTCGCGGTGCGGTCGGTCGCCGCGGACAGCGCCGGGCGCGGCGGCGCGGCCGGGCCGGTGGTGGCGCCGGACGGGCGCAGGACCAGGGTGGTGATCGAGTACGGCGGCAGGGTGGCGGTGCCGGACGTCCCGGTCGTGGTGGTGATGCCGCTGTCGCCGTTGGTGAAGGTCAGGACCTGGGCGTCGCCGGCGGGGGAGTAGCCCGCGTAGCGCAGGGACACCGTGCGCGCGGCGGCCGGGTCCTGGTTGACCAGCATGACCGACAGGCCGCCGTCGGTGCGGCGGGCGGCGTGCGCGCGGACCAGCGGGTCGGACGCCGAGGCGGCCACGAGCTGGTCGCCGGGCCGCACGAACCGGGACGCCATCGACAGGCCGTGGTAGGGCGCGAACGGCGTGTTCAACGCGGGCTGGCACACGTCACCGACGCAGCCGGCGCTGGACAGCAGGCCGAAGTCGTCGAAGTCGGTGTGCCCGGCCACTTCCGTGACCTTCCCGGGTCCGTTGTGGACGTTCCACCAGTCCACTGTGAACACACCGGCGGCCAGCAGGGTGGCGTAGGAGTCCGCCGCGAACAGCGCGCCGGGCTGGGTGTTGCGGCCGTAGGAGGTGTTGACCTCGGTCATGGCGATCGCGAGCTCCTTGCCCGCGTACTGGCGGGACTGCTCGCGCACCAGGCGCATCGCCAGCGCGATCTGGTCGGTCTTGGCGGTCACCTGCGCGTCGGAGGTGCCGCCCGGGTACCAGTGCACGATCCCGAAGTCGACGAACGGCCCGGCGGTGGACAGCACGACCTGGTTCCACGACCCGGCGTCCCCGGCGGCGGTGATGGCGTCGGGCCACTCGCCCGGGGTGGTGAGCACCGCGCCGACCTGGATGGTCGGGTCCACGGCCTTCATGGCCTGCGCGTACTCCTTGACCAGCGCCGCGTACTGGGCCGGGCTCTTGTCCGGGTGGTCGTCGGCCTCCCAGTTGGCGCCGTAGTGGCCGTTGCCGTAGTTCTCGTTGCCGATCTCCCAGTACTTGACGCCGTAGCCCTTCTCGACGTTGGCGTAGCGGACCCACTCGGCGGCTTCGGCGGGCGTGCCGGTGCCGTAGTTGGCGGTGACGATGGGCTGCCCGCCCGCGCGCCGCACGCCCGCCATGAAGGTGTCGAAGTCGGTGTTGGGGGCGACGTACCCGCCGGGCGCGGTGTGGTCGCGCCAGTGGTAGATGTCGGAGTAGGACCCCCCGGGGTAGCGCATGGCGCGGACGCCGGCGTCCTTGAGCAGGTCGGCCACCGCGTTGGTGCCCAGCTGCGGGTCCCAGATGGCGTGGTTGACGCCGATCGCGGCGTCGTGGACGGTCTCCAGCCCGGCGCGGGCGTTGACCGTGACGGTGACGGCGGTGTCGGCTCCGGCGCTCGGGACGGCGGTGCCGAGCGCGGCGAGCAAGCCGGCCGCCGCGACCAGGGCGGTGCGAGTGGGTCTCATCGGGGTCCTCGTCGACGCAGATGGCTGGGAGCGCTCCCAGACTGGGGGCCGCCGTGATCGTTGTCAATCAGGCCGAAGGACGCACCGCCAGGTGGGCCAGGACGGCGGCGTGGTTGGACAGTCCTTCGGTCATGAGCGCGAGCACCGGGCACCATCCTGACCCGCGTCGGACCGTCGATCTCGCACGTGCGTGCCCGCCCAGCCCCAGGACTTGGCGTGGCATCCGCTTGACCGCAAGCCACGGCCTGACCGATAGTGGTGCGCACGGAGGGGAGTACCCGCCCGGCCCGTGATCGTCATGTCGACCGCTCCGCAGCGGTTCGGTCACGGCACCACCCACGGGTGGTCGGGGAGACCTCCGGTTCCGAGGAGCCGGAGGGGATCCATGGGATCGCGTGACGACGTCCACTGGCGGCAACTCGCGCCGCTGCCGCTCGACATCACCATGAGGACCGCGTCCCTGGTGGCCCTCCTCGCGATCTCGACGGTGCTGGTGGCTCTGGAGATCGTCCTCTGGGACGGTGTCCGCGGCGTGGCCTTCATCCTCGTGTGGGTGGCAGTGGTGTTCCGCGGCCGGCGCGTCGGCCTGTGCATCAGCGAGATCGGTCTGCGGGACCGGTCGTTGTTGCGGACCAGGACCTTCGCCTGGCACGAGATCGCCGGGGTCGAGGTCCGCCCGGAGGGGTTCTTCATCGCCGGCGGCTCCCTGTGGGTCGTGCCCCACCACAGCGTCCCGGTCAGGACTTCCCTGTTCTACCAACACCTCCGCCTGGCGCGGTGGTACCGCAACGAGGCCGATGTCGTCGCGGCGATGCACGAGATCCAGTACGCGCTGGCGTGGAGCCGCAACCGGGGCGTCTGATCACCGCACGGTCAGGTGCGGGGACAGCGCGTCGAGGAAGTCGGGAGCGTCGAAGACCGCACCCGCCGACACGACCCCCGTCGCCTTGGTGCGCCCGGTCAGGATGCGCTCGACCGCCTCCACCGCCAGCGGCGCGCTGATGGCGTAGATGTCCTGTCCGGTCGCGGTAATCCGGCGTTCCGCGCCGCCCGAGCGCACGAGCACGTCCACCACGAAGGTCTGCGCGGACCGGCCCCGGTCGTCCACGGCGGTCGGGGACGTCCCGCCGGCGAGGTCGGCTGCCGCGTTGGCGGACATGTAAGTGTGGACCTCGGGAACGTCCACATGGGACGGAATCGTGACCACGTCGGCCATGGTGAACTCGGCGATGACCTCCCGCGGCCCCAGCGGTGCGGGGAAGGGCCATCGCTGGGTCGACAGGGCGTCGTCGTGGTACTCCAGCCGTCCCCCGGTGAAGCGGACCCGCCGGCCACCCCGGCGCTGCCCCGACACCACGCCCGACTGGACCGTGCCCGTGGTGGGGTGCCAACTGCTCAGCCCGTAGGCGATGTGCACCTCGTCCGCGGACGTCCAGTCACCCATCACCGTGGTCACCAACAGGTCGCCGAGCCCGCCGTAGAACGCCATCGCCGGCACCACCACACCGGTGTGGCCCGCGAACCGCGTGAACGTGTCGACGTTCGCCTCGATCTCCGCCGCCACGTCCACGTACGGGATGCCCGCGCGCAACGCCGCCTCGACCACCGGTCCGGCCGTCGCAGCGAAGGGTCCCGCGCAGTTGATCACCGCCTCCGCGCCCGCCAACGCGCGGTCGAGTGAGGCCGGGTCGTCCACGGAGGCCTGCCGCGCCTCCGAAGCGCCCAACGCCCGCAGCTTGTCCAGGTCGCGGCCCAGCAGCAGCGGGACGTGCCCGCGCTCCCGCAACTCCGCGACCACGAACCACCCGGTGTGCCCGTAAGCCCCGAAGACCGCCACGTTCCGACCCATTGCGCCCGCTCCCGGCATCTCGAAGAAGTGATCTACGGGCAATCCTGTCCGCGCACGTCGTCCGTGCCCAGTGTCCGAAACGACACGACCCGTACAATTTCCGACATGCGTTCAGTCGCGGTCGCCGCCACCGACGGCATGCTCCACTTCGAACTGGCCCTGGCCTACGAGGTCTTCGGCAACCCACCCGCCGCCGTGACCACCCCGTGGTACGACGTCGCCGTCTACGGCACCCACCCCGTCCGCGTGGGCCGCTTCCGACTGGACCCCGACCACGCCCTCGACCGCCTGGTCGACGCCGACACCGTCCTCGTCCCCGCCCTGGCCGACGTGGACGCCGACCCGCCCGCCGACCTGGTCGAAGCCGTCCGCGCCGCCCACGAGTCCGGGGCGCGGGTGGTGTCCCTGTGCACGGGCGTGTTCGTGCTGGCCGCCGCCGGCCTCCTGGACGGCCTCCGCGCCACCACCCACTGGGCCCACACCGACCAGTTGGCCGCGCGCTACCCGCGCGTGACGGTCGACCCGGACGTCCTCTACGTGGACAACGGCCGCGTGCTCACCTCCGCCGGCAAAGCCGCCGCGATGGACCTGTGCCTGCACCTGGTCCGCCGGGACCACGGCTCGGTCGTGGCCAACGTCGTCGCCCGCCGCCTGGTCGTGCCACCCCACCGGGCAGGCGGCCAGGCCCAGTACGTCACCACCCCCGTGCCCCCGCAGGACGACCACCCGCTGGCCGACCTCCTCCCGTGGGTCATGCAACGCCTGGACCAGCCCCTCACCGTCGAAGACCTGGCCCGCCGGGCGAACCTCAGCTCCCGCCACCTGACCCGCCACTTCCACGACGTCACCGGCACCACACCGCTGCAATGGCTCCAGACCCAACGCATCCGCCGCGCGCAGGAGCTGCTGGAAACCACCGACGACAGCATCGAGCAGATCGCCACCGCCGCCGGCATGGGCACCGCCACCACCCTGCGCCGCCACTTCCACCGCACGGTCGGCGTCCCCCCGGACACCTACCGCCGCACCTTCAGGCCCTGACCCGAATCAGGTCGCGGGCGGCGACGGCGAGCGGCACTATGTGGGGACATGACCTTGTCCCACTACGTCGATGTGGTCCAGCGCGCCTGTCCCGGTGTCGATCTCGCGGACGTCAGCGTGCACAGCGGCCAGTTCCACGACGTGCTGATCACCCACGATCGGGTGTTCCGGTTCCCCAAGACGGCCGCCGCGGCGGCCGAGTTGCCCGCACGGGCGGCGGTGTTGACCGCGATCGACGCGGCGGACCTCGGCGTGGGGGTGCCGGTGCCGCTGTCGGAGGTTGGCCCGGAGGGGTTCCTCGTGCTGAGCCGGCTGCACGGCACCCCGCTGGAGCGCGCCGACGCCACCTCGCCGGACGTGGTCGACGTCGTGGCCGCCGAGTTCGCCCGGGTGCTGCGGGCGCTGGCGGCGGCCGACGTCGAGAAGGTGGGGCGCGTGGTGCCGTTCGCCGACCCCGGGCGGTGGGCGGAGTTCGCCGGGCGCGTCCGGACGACCCTGTTCCCGCTCATGTCGGCGGACGGGCGGGCGCGGGCCGAGCGGGAGCTGGCGGCGGCCGTGGGGTTGGACCACGTCGCCACCGGGTTGGTGCACGGCGATCTGGGCGGCGAGAACGTGTTGTGGCAGCAGGTGGAGGAGCTGCCCCAGCTGACCGGGATCGTGGACTGGGACGAGGCCAAGGTGGGCGACCCCGCCGAGGACCTGGCGGCGGTGGGCGCCAGCTACGGCACCGCGCTGCTGGAACGGGTCGTGGCGCTGCTCGGGGCGGAGGACGCCTGGCCGCGCATCCGGGCCTACCAGGGGACGTTCGCGCTCCAGCAGGCCCTGGCGGGGGCCGAGGACGGGGACGACGAGGAGTTGGACGACGGCCTGACCGGCTACCGCTGACAACCGTCAGCTTCACCTCGAGGTCCGGCTGATCAGGGCCGCCAGCGCGGTCGGGCTCGGGTGGTCGAACACGTCCCGGAAGGTCAGCTCCACCCGGTAGCTGCGTTGGATGCGGGTCAGCAGCCGGGTCGCGACGACCGAGTCGCCGCCCTGGTCGAAGAAGTCGTCGTCGGCCGCGCACGGCGTGCCGAGGACTTCGCTGAACACCACCGCGAGCTGCCCGGCCAGACCGTCGCCCGGCTCGACGTCGGACCGCGCAAACCGCTCGACCAAGGCCGCCTGGTCGATCTTGCCCGTGGTGAGCAGCGGCATGCTCGGCACGGATACCAGGCGGTGCGGCAGCAGCGCGGGCGACAGCCGGGTGCGCAGCGCCGCGGCGACCGTCGCGGGCGTGGCGTCGGCGTCGCCGGGGACGAACGCGCCGACCAGCAGGACGCCGTCGGACGCGTTGTCCACCGCGAACGCCGCCGCCGCGGTGACCCCGGGACACGCCATGAGCGCGCGTTCGACCTCGGCCGGCTCGACCCGCACCCCGCGCACCTTGACCTGCCGGTCCGCCCGGCCCACGAACGCCAGCGCGCCGTCGTCGGCCACCCGCACCAGGTCGCCGGTGCGGAACCACCGCCCGCGCTCGTCGGGGAGGAACCGCTCGGCGGTCGCCGCGGGCCGGTCCCGGTAGCCCCACGCGAGGGAGGGGCCGCCGACGTGCAGCTCGAACAGGCCGTCACCGACCGGTTCCAGGTGCTGGCGGACGTGCGGCAGCGGGTGCCCGATCGGCACCGCGCCCCCGTCCGGCGGCAGCAGGCCGCCGAGGTCGGCCGCGTGGGTCACCATGACGGTCTCGGTCTGCCCGTAGGTGTTGAGCAGGCGGACGTTCGGCGCGCGCTCGGCCCACACCCGCACCTGCCGCGCCCGCACCTCCTCACCACCCACGACGACCAGCCGCAGGCACTCAGGCAGCGCCGCACCCGTGGTCTCCAGGTAGTCGACCACCTGGTTCCAGAACGCGGTGGGAAGGTCCACAACGGACACCTCACGCCGTTCGACCGCACGCAGCAGGGCCGGGACCGACCCGGAGGTGGCCTCGCGGTCGAGGACCAGGCCCGCGCCGGACAGCAGCGTCGAGTACAGCTCCTCGCCGCTGGTGTCCCACACCAGGGACGCCCAGCTCAGGAACCGGTCGTCCGGCCGGATGCCGCACCGCCGCGCCAGGGACGGGGCGGCGTGCTCGATGGACCGGTGGGGCACCATGACCGCCTTCGCCGTGCCCGTGGACCCGGACGTGAACATCACGTACGCCAAGTCCTCAGGATCGGGCAACCCGCCCACGGAACCCGATGCCGAGCCGAACGGGATGGATCGCAAGCCCAGGTCCGGCAACGCCGCCAGCGCCTCGGCCCGCCCGGTCGCCCACCGCGTGCCCGCCGTCCGCACGACGTGCCGCAACCGGTCCACCGGGTCGCTCGCGTCCACCGGCACGTACGCCGCCCCGGCCCGCAGCACGCCCAGCATCGACGTGATGCCCTGCCACGTCCGGTCCGCGGGCACCACGACCCGGTCCCCGCGCCGCACGCCCGCCGCCCGCAACGCGCCCGCCACACCGGTCAGCTCACGCCACAACCGGCCGTAGGACACCGTCTCCTCGTCCAGCAACGCCGGCGCGTCGGGCCGCGCGCCGGCCAGCCGTTCGAGGCGGTGCAGGGCGGTCACACCGCCTCCGCTCGGCGGCGGACGCTGAGCGGGCGCATGTCGGTCCACACGGTCTCGATGTGCGCCAGGCACTGCTCCTTGTCGCCCGAGGTGCCCTCGGCGCGCCACCCGGCGGGCAGCGGCCGGTCGGCCGGCCACACCGAGTACTGCTCCTCGTGGTTGACGACCACCAGGTACGTGTCCACGTCTTCCCCCTATTCCGCGGTGATCTCGTCCAGCACGGCCAGGAAGTCGGCGGTCAGCGCCGCGGCCGTGCCGCTGTCGTGCAGGTCGGTCGAGTACTCCAGGGACCCGGCCAGCTCGTCGCCGTCGCGCACCAGCTCCAGCTCCAGGTCGGAGGCGGCGGTGCCGGCGGGCAGGTCCAGTTCCACGCACCGCACGCCGGGCAGCGCCAACCGCCCGACCGGCGCGTCCTGGAAGGTGAACAGGACCTGGAACAACGGGGTGCGCGCCGGGTCAGGTGGTTCGCCCACGGCCGCCACCACGGCGTCCAGCGGGACGTCCTGGTCGGCGAACGCGGCGAACGCGGCCTCCCGCACCCGCCGCAGCAGCTCGGCGGTGGACGGCCCGCCACCCAGGTCGGCGCGTACCACGACGGTGTTGGTGAACAGGCCGATCACGTGCTCGCTGTCCGGGTCGCCCCGCCCGGCCACCGGCACGCCGACCGCGAAGTCCACCTGCCCGGTCCGCCGGTGCAGGACGAGCTGGAACGCGGCGAGCAGCACCATGAACGCGGTCACGCGGTGCCGCCGCGCGCACGCCCGTACCGCGCCGGTCAGGTCGGCGGGCACGGTGAACCACACCTGGTCACCCTTGCCCGACCGCACCGGCGGCCGGTCGGCGGCCAGCGGCGGCACGCCCGCCAACCGGTCCCGGCACCGGGCCACCGCCGCCGGGTCGACCACGCGCCGCGCGAGCAGCTCCCGGTGGTCGGCCACGGGCGGCAACTCCGCACCGCCGTAGAGCTGGGACAGCTCGTCGTGCAGCAGCCCCAGCGACACGCCGTCGCAGGCGATGTGGTGCACCGCCAACGCCACCACATGGTCCTCTGTGGACAGACGAGCCACGAGCACCCGCAGCGGCCATTCACGCCCCAGGTCGAACGGCCGGGTGCAGAACCGCACGGCCTCCGCGTGCGCGGCCGTGAAGCCTTCCGCCTCAACGGTTTCGACGGTCACCGGTCCTGGAGGATCGACCACCGGGTCCGGCCCGCCGTCGTCCCTTACCGGGAACCGCGTGCGCAACGGCGAGTGCCGGGCCACCACCGCGTCCACGGCCGCCGTGAACGCCCCGAGGTCGAACGGGCCGCGCAACCGGTGCGCCGAGGACAGCGTGAAACCGTTGTCGTCCAACTGGTGCAACACCCACAGGCTGTGCTGCGCGGGGGAGAGGTCAAGCACGACGACCCCCGACGAACCGCTCCAGCACCGCCATCGCGCTCGCCGCCTTCATCGCCGCCTGCGTCCACGCCAGCGACCGCGCGCCGTCCAGCACCGCGCCGGCCACCTCCTCGCCCCGGTGGGCGGGCAGGTCGTGCAGGAACACCGCGTCCGGCCACCGGTCCATCAGCGCGGTGTCGACGTGGAAGGGCCGGAACGCCTCCCGCCAGTCCGGGTCGGCCTTGGCCGTGCCGGTGGTCTGCCAGCGGGTCGTGTAGACGACGTGCACGTCCCCGGTCACGTCCGCCAAGTCCGAGACCTCCCGCCACGGGCCGGGGTCGGCCAGGCCGTAGCCCTTCGGGCAGGCCAGCACCAGTTCGCAGCCGGGGACGGCGGCGAGCGCGTGCACCAGGGCGGCGGCGGTGTTGTTGCCTTCGCCCACGTACAGCACCCGCACGCCGGTCAGGTCGCCGAAGTGGTGGCGCAGCACCGCGAGGTCGGTCAGGCCCTGCGTCGGGTGCTCCTCGCGGCTCATCGCGTTGACCACCGGCAGCACACCGCCGCCGGACAGCTCCCGCTGCTCGGCCACCGGCCCGGCCGTGCGCACGACCAACCCGTCCAGCATCGCCGACAGGACCCGACCGGTGTCCGATGTGGACTCGCCGGTGGCGGTTTGCAGCTCGCCGGGGCCGAACGCGACCACCGACGCGCCCAGCCGCAGCGCAGCCGTGGTGAACGCGGTCCGGGTGCGGGTGGAGGTCTTGGTGAACAGGGTGCCCACCACCAGGTCGGTCAGCGGGCGGTCGTGCGCGGTCCGGTCGCGGTGCAGCTCCACCGACCGATCCGCCAAGGCCAGGACGTCGGCGGGGGACAGGTCCGCCAGGGAGTACAGGCCCGTCATGCCGCACCCAACAGGTCGAGGGTCGTGCCCAGCCCGGCGGACCGGGCGTGCGCGGCGACCTCCGCCAGCAGGCCCACGTCCAGCACGGCCATGCCGAACGGGTTGCTGACCACGAGCCCGTCCCGGGGCCGCACGGGCGCCACCGCCCCGGTCAGCACCCCGCCCAGCGACCCGGTGACCGGGACGTCCCCGGCGGCCAGCAGCGCGCCCAGCACCCGGCGCGGGTTCTCCCGGATCAGCTCCAGGTCGTCCACGAACAGCGCCTCGGACTTGAAGAACACCTCGGGCAGCAGGTCGTCCAGCGACACGTGCGCCACGAACGACCCCGGCCGGAACCAGTCGTGCGGGATGTACCCGTCGTTGACGGTGGTCAACGTGACCAGCACATGGCTCGCCCGCACGGCGGCCTCCGCGCTGGAGTGCACGTGCACGGTGTGCCCGGACGCGCCGGCGAACGCCTCGGCCCGGGAACGGTCGGTGTCGAACACGTGCAGCTCGCGCACGGCCGGGAAGTAGCGGGCCAGCAGCTCGGCGTGCACCCGCGCCTGCGCCCCCGCGCCGATGAAGCTCACCGCGTCGAACCCCTCCGGCCCCAGGTGCCGCAGGCTGGACATGGTGTAGGCGGCGGTGCGCAGTCCGGACAGGTAGGCCGCCTCCGCCAGCACCACCGGCCGCGCGGTCTCCGGGTCGAACAGGAACCCGCAGCCGCCGGCCCGGTCCAGGCCGATCGACGGGTTCGACACGGCGGCGTTGATCAGCTTGATGCCGTAGGTGGGGCCGCGTTCGCCGTCCACCGCGCCCAGCATGGCGATGGACCGGCAGTACGCGCCCTGGTCGTTCTCCCACGGCAGGTAGCCCTCGGCGGGCAGGGTGGTGCGGCCGGCGGCGTGGCTGCGCAGCACGGACTCGACCACCTCGACCGGGTCCACGCCGGCGACGCAGGCCCGCACGGTCTCCCGGTCCAGGAACAGCAGTTCTTCCCTCGGCGTCATGCCTCACTCCTGTTCGGTGCTGGTCAGGTGGCCCGCGATGAGGTGCAGCAGCGCTTCGTCGGCGCCGCCCGCGAAGCTGCCCGCGCGGGCGTCGCGGTAGCTGCGCTCGACGTCGTCCGCGCCGGGGTGGCTCGCCCCGCCGGGGGACCCCGCCGTGCCGGGGGAGTCGGCCGCGCCCAGGTAGCCCGCCGCGCCCCGGACCTGGAGCCCGAGGTCGGCGACCTCGCGCAGCAGGCGGGTGGCGCGCAGCTTGGCGATGCTGGCCTCGCGCAGGCACTGCGCGCCGTCGGCGAGCAGCTGGTAGGCCTCGCCCGCGTAGCCGCGCACGAGGTCCAGTTCGGCGTCGAGTTCGGCGAGCCGGAACCCGATGGCCTGGTGGTCGGTCAGCGCGCGGCCCAGGACGCGGCGGTGCCGCGCGTGGTGGACGGTCGCGCGCAGCACCCGTTCGGCCTGGCCCAGGGCGACCACGGCCAGGAAGCAGCGTTCCCGGGTGAACGTGCGGGTCTGGAGCTCGTAGCCCTCGCCGACCTCGCCCAGCAGGTAGGCCGCGGGCACCTCCACGTCGGTGAAGGTCAGGGTGCCGTGGTCGCACGAGCGGTGGCCGAGCTTGCCGGTGTGGCGGACCTGCCGCACCCCGGCCAGGTTCGTCGGCACCACCAGCAGCGCCAGGTCGCCGATGCCGGCCGCCGCGCCGGTCCGGCAGAGCACGACGGCGAAGTCCGCGACCGACCCGTTGGTGATGAACGCCTTGGTGCCGTTGACGGTGAAGCCGCGCTCGGTGCGCACGGCGGTCGTGGTCAGCGCGCCCAGGTCCGACCCGCCCGCCGGTTCGGTCGCGGCCAGCGCCGCCACCAACTCGCCCCGGATGGCCGGCCGCAGCACGTCCCGGCGCACCTCGGGCGTGCCGGCGCGGGCCAGCAGCGGCGCGACGATGTCGGTCTGCACCGACAACGCCATCGCGGGCGCGCCGGCCGGGACGCGGCCCAGTTCCTGCGCCCACACGTAGGAGTAGCCCAGGTCCAAGCCGAGCCCGCCGTCCTCCACCGGCATGGTCAGCCCCAGCAGCCCTTCGGCGGCCAAGGCCTTGCACAGCTGGTGCACGGGCATGACGCCGTCGCGCTCCCAGCCGTCCACCTGGGCGGTGCACTCGCGGTCGAGCACCATGCGCACCGACTCGCGGAACAGTTCGTGCTGGCGGTTGAGCTTCACCGCGCGCTCCCTCCCGGATCGGCGACCCCGCGCACCACGTGCTCCAGCGCCACCAGGTACTGGCCGGCCCACGCGGCGACGGTGGCCCGGCGGAACAGGGACGGCCGGTAGGTGACCGTGAGCCGCAGGCCGTCGGTGTCGGAGACGGTGAAGGCCAGGTCGAACTTGCTCTGCCGCTCCGGCGGGTCGCGGAACTGCCACGTGAAGCCCAGCTCGGGCGCGGGCGTGCCGGGGTCGTCGAAGTTCTGCACCGCCAGCGACACCCGCGCCAGCGGCACGCGGGTGCCCGTGCGGCGTGCGCCGAGCAGGTCCACCAGGCGGTCGAACGGGAAGGTCTGGCAGTCCACCAGCTCGTCCACCTCGTCGCGGTTGCGGTCCAGCAGCACCCGCACGTCGGAGGTGCCGCCCAACCGCATCCGCGCCAGGGCCGTGTTGACGAACAGGCCCACCAGGTCCTCGTGCTCGGTCTGCGCGCGTCCCGCGACCGGCACTGCCACCACCAGGTCGTCCACCCCGGTGATCCGGGCCAGCAGCACGCCCAGCGCGGTCAGGTGGAACGTCAACGCCGTGTGCCCGTAGGAGGTTCGCGCGCGTTCCACGGCCGCCGCCAGGCCGGGCGGGGCGTGCACGGTCACGTCGTCGCCGTCCTCGTGCGCCGGCACGTCCACCGGGTCCACCGGCAGCGGCAGGTCGGCGGGCCGGTCGGCGAACCGCCGGGCCAGCCGCACGGCCATGTCCGGCCACCGCGAGGACTCCACGTCCCGTTCCCACGCCACGAAGTCGGCGAAGCCCACCGCCGGCGGCGGCAGCGCGGGGGAGCGGCCGGCCAGCGCGCGGCCGTAGGCGTCGAGGAAGTCGGCCAGCAGGGTGTCCAGGCTCCAGCCGTCGCACACGATGTGGTGCACGGCCAGCTCGATCCGGTACCGGCGGTCGGCCAGGCGCAGCAGCGCGAACCGGGCCGGCGGGCCGGTGTCCAGCCGGATCGGGGTGGTGCGCATGAGCCGGACCCGTTCGTCGGCGAGCTTGTCCCGCACCGGCGCGGGGAAGCGGGCGAGGTCCAGCACGCTGATCTCCGGCGCGGCCTCGGCGTCCACCACGACCGCGACCCGGTCGTCGTCGGCCTTGACGAACCGGCTGCGCAGGGCTTCGTGCCGGCGCACGACCGCGGTCCACGCCGCCGTGAACGCCGCCGGGTCCACGACCCCGTCCACGTCCAGCGACACCGTGATCAGGTGGTCGAGCCGGTCCGGGTCGAGCTGGTGCAGCAGCCACACCCGTTCCTGCGCGGTGGACGGCCGCCGGTCGGCCTCCGCCCCTTGGCGCGGCGCGGGGATCGGCGGGGCACCACCACCGCGGAACTCCTCCTCCAGGTGGGCGGCGAGCAGGTCCGGGGTCGGGTGCTTGAGGACGCCGGCGGGCGGGACCTGCCGGCCCAGCCTGCGGCCGACCCGCCCGGCGACCCGGATGGCCAGCAGCGAGTTGCCGCCGTGGAGGAAGAAGTCGCTGTCGGCGGTGACGTCCGGTGCGCCGAGCACCTCGGCGAACACCGATGTCACGGCGGTCACGATCTCGGCGCGGCCCGGTGGGGCCGTGCCGGTGGTGGCTGGGGTGGTGGTCATGGTCGCCACGCTCCTTCGAGGTGGTGCGCGAGGTCGTCGAGGACGGCCGACCTGGCTGCGCGGAGGTAGAAATGCCCGCCGGGGTGGACCCGGTGGGTGAAGGGCCCCTCGGTCAGCTCCGCCCACGCCGCCGTGTCCTCGGGCGGGGTGGCGGCGTCGTCCGTGCCGGTCAGCGCGAGCACGGGCACGCGCAGCCGGGGGCCGGGGCGGTGGGTGTGGGCGTCGTGCAGGGCCAGGTCGCCGCGCAGCGGGCGCAGCAGCATCGCGCGCCACTCCGGGTCGGCCAGCACGTCGTCCAGCGGGTCGTCGTTGAGGTCGCGGACGTGGTCGATCAGGTCGGCGTCGGACCGGTCGCGCGCCCGGTGCGGGTCGAGCCGGTGCGGCGGCACGTGCCCGGACACCGCCAGCAGCAGCGGGTCGGGCGCGCCCCGGCGGTCCAACTCGCGGGCCAGGTCGTGGGCGAGCAGCGCGCCCAGGCTGTGCCCGAACAACGCCAACGGCTCGTGGGCCAGGTCGCCCAGCGCGTCGGCGATCCGCGACACGAGTGCTTCGGGGTCGGTCATCGGCGGCTCGGCGAACCGGTCCTCACGGCCGGGCAGTTGCACGGCCACCACGTCGAAGGCGTCCTGCCGGTCCCAGCCGGCGTAGGCGAGGGCGCCCGCGCCCGCGTGCGGCAGGCACAGCAGCACCGGGCCGCCGGACCGCCCGCCGACCGGGCGCAGCCAGTGCGGGTCGGGCGTCACGGCCGCTCACCCGCCAGCGCCTCGACCCAGCCGGCGGCCACGGCCTTGACGTCGTCGGCGGGCAGGTCCCAGCCGGTGACGTGCAGCCGCAAGCGTTCGCCCGCGACGACCGCGAACTCCACCGCGCCCGCCGAGGTCGGGTCGAACGCCGTGGGGCTCTCGTGCAGCGGCAGGTCGGGCGCGAGCGGCTCCTCGTCGGCCGTCACCACGAGCCGGAACGAGCCGTGCGGGGCGATCCGGGGCGCCGGCCAGTCGTCGGCGAGGTCCGGGCAGGTGTCCAGCAGCGCCGCGCCCCAGTGCACGCCCGGGTCGGCGAAGCGCCGCCACTGCGCGTCGGCCTCGTCGTCGTCCGCGACCACCAGGGGCAGCACGTCGGCCAGGTTCGCCACCGAGTCGCCCGCGCCCGGCCAGTGCCGGGGCACGCTCACCGGCACGTCCACCAGGCCCAGCCAGGACCGCACGGCGGTCGCGGCGGCGGCGACCAGGCGGGCGTGCCACCGGGTCGGCGGGGTGTCCAGCAGCGCGTCGGGCGCGTGGCCCAGGTCGACCTCCACCACCCGGTCGCGGTGCTCGCGCGGCAGCACGGCCAGCGCCGCCTTTTCGGCTTCGCGGAAGCGGATCAGGTGTCCGCGCAGGCCGTCCGGCGGCGGTCCGCCCAGCGGCTGCTCGGCGACCGGCACGACCGAGCGGGGCTGAGGGGCGCGGCCCAGACCCGCCGCGAGCTCCTCGGCGACGCGGCGCAGTGCCGAGCCGTCGACCAGTTCGTGGCGGATCGACACCAGGAGCCGGCCTGCCACCAGTGCGGCGGCCGTGGGCAGGCCCGTGGTGAGGTCGGTGGACTCGGCGAGCCGGGCCTTGGCGTCGTCCACCGGACCGTTGAGCGCGTGCAGTTCGAACCGGTCCACCGGCACCGCGCGCGGCCCGTCGTCGTCGATCCGGGCGCGCAGCACGGGGTGCCGCCGCACGATCTCCTCCAGCACGGCCCGTACGCGTTCGGCGGGCACGTCGGCGGGGAGACCGATGTCGAGGGCGGCATTGCCGCCGGGCCGGCGCAGCGCGAGTCGCGTGGCCGGGGTGAGCACCAAGTCTTCCTCGGCGACGGCGGCCAGGCCCGCGACCGTGCGCTCGCGCAGCACGTCGGCCGGCCGCACCCGGATGCCGCGCCGGCGCAGCCGGTCCACCACCCGGAACGCCAGCAGGGACGACCCGCCGTGGCCCAGGAAGTCCGCGTCCGCCGACACCTCCGGCAGGTCCAGCACCTCGGCCCACACCGCCGCGATCACGCTCTCCACGCCGGGGCGCGGGGCGCGGCCGGCGGAGTCGTGCGCGAACCGCCGCACGAGGGCGGTCAGCTCGGTGGTGTCCATCTTGCCGTTGCGGGTGAACGGCAGCGCGTCCACCGGCACCAGCAGGTGCGGCACGAGGTAGGTGGGCAGCCGTTCGGTGAGGTGGGTCCGCAGCCGGTCCGGGGGCACATCGCCGACGTAGCAGCACACGAGCTGCTCGGCCGGTTCACCGCGCACCACGACGGCCGCGTCCCGCACGCCCGGCACGGCCTTGACCGCCGCGTCCACCTCCTCCAGTTCGACGCGGTAGCCGGAGATCTTGACCTGGCTGTCCACCCGGCCCTGGAACTCCAGCACCCACCGGTCGGCGTGGCGCACGAGCCGGGCGAGGTCACCGGTCCGGTACAGCCGCTCGATCCGTCCACTGTGGACTTCGAGGTGGTGGAACGCCTTCGCGGTGGCCTCCTCCGACCGATAGCCCCGGGCCAGGCCCGTGCCCGCGATGTGCAGTTCGCCGGTGATGCCCGGTGGGCACAGCCGCCCGTCGTCGTCCAGGGCGTAGAGGCGGTAGTTGGGCAGCGGGACGCCGATGGGCACCTGCCCGTGGTCGAGCTCGGGCTCGGTGAGGTGCTCGGTGGCGTTGACCGCGGCCTCGGTGGGGCCGTAGATCGTGTTCAGCCGGGCGGGGGAGGCCACGACCCGGTGCCAGCGGTGGGTCTGGTGGTAGTAGTAGGTCTCGCCGCCGATGATGATCCACCGCAGGTTCGGCAGGGTGACCGGACGTGCCTCGGCGGCGTTGAGCAGGTGCACCCAGTGCGAGGTCACCAGGTCGAGGTGGGTGACGCGTTCGGCGCGCAGCCAGTCCAGGAAGGCTGCCGGGTCGCGCTGGACGTCGTCGGGCACGGTGACCAGGCACGCGCCGGTCGTCCAGGCGGGGAAGACCTGCTGCACGGACGGGTCGAAGGTCAGCGGGGCGGTCTGGCCGAGCCGGTCGTCCGGCTGGACGTCGTGCCGCCGCACCACCCAGTGCGTGAGGTTGTCTACGGCGTGTTCGCCCATCACCACGCCCTTGGGGCGGCCGGTGCTGCCGGAGGTGTAGATGACGTAGCAGACCCGGTCCGGCTCGTGCGGCACGTCCGGCGCGGGCGCGTCGGGCAGGCCCGCCGGGTCGGTGTCCAGCAGGAGCGGGGTCGCGCCGGCGTCGGCCAGCACGAACGCCACCCGGTCGGCGGGGTCGTCCGGGTTGACCGGCACGTACGCGCACCCGGCCTTGAGCACGCCCAGCAGCGCCGCGTAGGGGGCGAGCGTGCGGGTGGCCGCGATCGCCACCACCGAACCCGGCTGGATGCCTTGTGCGGCCAGGAAAGCGGCCACGGCGTCGGCGCGGCGGTGCAGTTCGCGGTAGGACCACACGCCGTCGTCGGCCTGGACGGCGGGGCGGTCGGGGTGCTGCCGGGCCACGGCGTCGAGGCGGGCGAGCAGGTGCGGGCCGGGGAAGTCCTCGGCGGTGTCGTTGTAGGCCAGCCAGGCGGCCCGTTCGTCGGGTTCGAGCGCGGCGTCCGCGGTCACGGCTGCATCCCCCTCGCGAGTCGGTTCTGGGCCCGGCGGATCTCCCTGGCGAGCAGGTCGGCGGTCGCCCGGGACACCGCGGCGGTGTCGAACTCCAGTCGGCAGCCGGGTACGCCGTCGTCCTCGAAGCACACCAGCGCCAGCGGGTCGGAGCCGGACTCGCGCCAGCGGCCCTGCTCGGGCACCTCGGGCAGCGGCCGGTGGCCGGGCGGCACGGGCGCGTCCGGGTAGTTCTGGAAGACGAAGGTCGCCACCGGGTGGCGGACCTCGGGCGGCACGTCCGGCGCGTCGGTGTCGACGTCGTCCATGCCGACCACGACGGCGAGGTCCCGGTGCAGCCGGGCCAGGCGGTCCTCGGCGTCGCCTGCGGTGTCCACCGGCAGCGGCACGGTCCGGGCCAGGCACGCCACGGCCTCGTCCACGCCCGGCACGTCCACGTTGCGGCCGGAGGACACGACACCGATGGCGAACGTGTCCTGCCGGCACACGCGGCGCAGGGCCTCGGTGAACGCCAGGAGGTGGATCGCGGCCGGCGAGGCGTCGGCGGCGTGCGCGCGGGCGGTCAGGTCGCGGTGGGTCTCGGGGTCGATCGGCCACTCGAGGTGCTCACCGCCGGTGTTCTGCGCTCCTTCGGCGGGTAGTCGCAGCGGCGGGGTGGTGGTCAGGCGGGTCAGCCACTCCGGGTCCGGCGTGCCGCCCGTGCCCAGCCGGCGGGCCAGCGTGCGCAGCGGCAGTGTGGGCGGCGGGAGCGGGCGGAAGCGGCCGGCGCGCAGGGACACGTGCAGGCGGTCGAACTCGCGCTGCACGATCTCCCACGACCACCCGTCCGAGATGACGTGGTGCAGCGTCCAGGTCAGCGAGAACACCTCGCCCCGGTCGAACGCCCACACCCGCAGCAGCGGCGGGGACCCCAGGTCGAACGGGGTCGCGTAATCACGGTCCGCGGCCTCCAGCACGGCACCCCACTGGTCGGCCACCCCGGTCAGGTCCACCACCTCCAACGGCACCGGAACCTTCGGCAGCACCCGCTGCGCCAAGCCCGGCGTGACCGCTGTCCGCAGCACCTCGTGCCGCTCCAGCAGCACCTCCAGTGCTCCGCGCACCGCCTCGACGTCCAGCGGGGCCGCGTAGGTGACGGTCTCCTGCACCAGCCCGCGCTGCGCGCCACCGTCGCTCAACAACGCGGCCAACGCGAGCGGCCGTTGGGCGGGCAGCAACGGGAACTCGCCATCGGTGGGCGACTCGTCGGGCGCGGGACGGGCGCGGGCGGCCAGCGTGGTCCGGTTGTCGTCGACGTACCGGGCCAGTCGCCGCACGGTCGGGTGCAGGAACACGTCCACCGCCCGGATCGGCAGCCCGGCCTCCACGCACTCGCGGCGCAACCGGATGCTGGTGATGGAGTTGCCGCCGACCTGGAAGAACTCGTCGTCCGGACCGATGTCGTCGCGGGCCAGCACGGCCCGCCAGATGCCCAGCAGCGTCGCCGCCGTCGCCCCGAGCGGCCCGGAGCCACCTTCAGAGCCGGCCAGATCACGCGCCAGCTCCGCGCACGCTGCCCTGTCGATCTTGCCGTTGGCGTTGTGGGGCAACGACTCCACGACCACCACCCGCGAGGGCACCAGCGCCGCCGGCAGCTCTTCCGCCAACCCGGCGCGAATGTCCTCAGTGGACAGCTCGACCGCCGAGGCCACGCACGCCACCAGTTCGGCCCGACCCTCCTCGCGCAGCACCACCGCGACCGCCTCGGTCACCCTGGGGTGCGCCAGCAGGGCGTGCTCGACCTCGGCCGGCTCGACGCGGACGCCGTTCAGCTTGACCTGGTCGTCCCGGCGACCGACGAACACCAGCAGCCCGTCCGCGCCGACCCGCACCACGTCACCGGTCCGGTAGAACCGCTCGCCGCCGCGCTCCACGAACGACCGCGCGGTGCCCTCGGGGTCGTCCAGGTAGCCGCGAGCCAACCCCACCCCGCCCAGGAACAGCTCACCATCGGCGTCCACCGGGCACGGGTTGCCGTGGGCGTCCAGCACGGACGCCGTGATCCCCGGCAACGGCCGCCCGATCGGCACCACCGCCCCGACCGGCCCGGTCACCTCGAACGCGGTGGCGTTCACGGTGACCTCGGTCGGCCCGTAGACGTTGAACAGCCGGTGCCCCTGCTCCCACGACCGCCACCGGTCCACCTGCCGCGCCGGCAGCGGCTCGCCGGCCAGCAGCACCGCGCGCAGGTCGGGCAGCACCCGTTCCCCGGCGGCGATCCGGTCGGCCAGGTGCTCCACCACCGGAGTCCACAGCGAGGGCACCGAGTCCCAGTGGGTGATCCGGTGCCGGGCCAGCCACGCCGCCAGGTCCGGCCCGGACAGCCGCACCTTCTCCGGCACCGGGAACAGCGTCGCCCCCGACGCCAGCGCCGGGAAGATCTGCTGCACCGAGGCGTCGAAGTGCAGGGACGCGTTCTGGGTGACCCGGCTGCCCGGCCCCATCGGCACCAGGTCGCGGGCCCAGCAGGTCAGGTTGACCGCCGCCCGGTGCTCGACCACCACCCCCTTGGGCGTGCCGGTCGAGCCGGAGGTGAAGATCACGTAGGCCACGTCGTCCGGCGCCGGCCCGGCGGGCTCACCGGCGTCGGGCAGACCGGCCAGCACCGCGACCCGCCCGCTGTCCACTTTGGACCGCTGGAACGGCAGCGGCTGGTCGGTCAGCAGCGCGGGCAGCCCCGGCTGCTCCAGCCGCGCCCAGCTCTCGGCGGTGGTCACCACGGCGTGCGCGCCGGCCCGGGACAGCACCGCGCGCAGCCGGGCGGGCGGTGCCGCCGGGTCCAGCGGCACGTACGCGCCACCCGCCAGCAGCACGCCCAGCAGCACCGGGTAGGTCGAAAGCGCCCGCTCGCCGAGCACGCCGACGCGCGGCGGCCCGGTGTGCGGCTGCCGGGCCACCCAGGCCGCGACCCGCCGCGCGCCCGCGGCCAGGTCGCGGTAGGTCAGGGCGTCCGGGCCGATGCGGACCGCGTCCGCGTCCGGGGTGCGGTCGGCCTGCTCCAGCACCAGCCGCACCAACGTGGTGTCGGGCGACCACGTCGGCGGCGGTCCACTCAGGACGGTCGGCGCGGCTTTTTCGGCGTCGGTGCGCAGGTCCCACCGGGTGAAGTCGACCTGGGTCATCTGCCCTCCTTGCGGGTCAGCCCGATGATCGGGCGGGCTCGTCGGGGTGCGCGGGGGTGCGCAGGCCCCGGCTGACCGTCGCGAAGACGGCCAGGACCAGCAGCACGGCCTCGTAGGCCAGCAGCGTGGACGTGGTGCCGAGCAGGCCCAGCAGCACGCCGGTGAGCGCGTAGCCCAGCGGCAGGCTGCCCTGCTCGATGAACGTCAGGAACCCCTCGACGCGGCCGAGCTTGCTGTTGGGGATGACGCTCATCAGGTACTTCATCTGGATCACGTTGAGGATGGAGATCTGGAACGAGATCAGGCCCCATATCAACCCGGTGGCCCAGCCGGGCAGGTCCACCAGCAGCAGCGGGAACAGCGCGGCGGTCAGCCAGTGCTTGGTCAGCACCGCCGGCACCATCCCGATCCGGTCCTCGACCCGGGCGGCGACCATCGAGCCGAGGATGCCGCCCACGGCGGCGGCGGTGAACACGGTGCCGGTCTCCAGGCCCGACGCGCCGCCCTCGCGCACCAGCACGATCAGCAGCAGGCCGATGCCCGCGAACAGGAAGTCCCCGGCGACGGTCAGCACGGTCAGCGCCCGCACCAGCGGCCGGCTCAGCGTGACGCGGGCGCCGGTGGTGAGGTCCTGCCGCCAGGAGACCTCCGGGTAGGGCCTGTCCGCGCCGAGCTTGGCCCGGATCGCCAGGACGCACACCATGATCGCGACGAACGACACGGCGTCGATCCAGAACGGCGAGGTCGGCCCGGCGGTCTCGAACAGCAGACCGGCCAGCGGCGGCGCGACGATGGCCGAGATGCCCCAGATCGTCTCGCTCTGGGACGCGGCCTCGCCCAGTTTCTCCTCGCCCGCGATCCGGGGCAGCGCGGCGGTGTCGGCGATCCGGTAGACGGTTGCCGCAACGCTGTTGACAAATGCGACCGCGTACAAATGCGGAAGCGTGAGTTCACCCAGCAGGTGCACGACCGGAATGGACGTGATGGAGATCGCGCTGACCACCGAACCGCCGAGCATGAGCGCCCGTCGGGAGGTCCGGTCGGCCAGCACGCCGATGGGCACGCTCAGCAGCAGCGGCGGCACGGCGGCCACGCCGCCCACCAGGCCCGCGTGCGTCGGCGACCCGGTCAGGAACAGCACAAGCAGGGGAAACGCGATCAGCGTGACCTCGTCGCCGATGGCCGACAGCACGGTGCCGCCCCACCAGAACCGGAAGTCCCTGTTGTCGCGCAGCCTGCGTGGCGCGTTCTCGATGGCTGCCACGGTGATTCCCTTCGAACGGCGATGTTGCGCTGCGTAGTCAACCAGTTACAGATTTGCCGGCAACCTGTTTTCGGCGAGCACGGCGCTCAGCGCGCTCAACCCGGCCTCGAACACCGCGGGCTCGCAGCCGAATCCGATCCGCATTCGATCGGGCATTCCGAAACACGCGCCGGGAACGGTCAACACGCCGTGGTCCTCCATGAGCCGCTCGCACAGCGGCGTCACGTCGGCCACCCCGGGGAAGCGGGGGAACGCGGTCACCCCGCCGCCCGGCGCGGGGCAGTCCACGCCGTGCTCGGCCGCCCAGTCCAGCAGCCGCCGCCGGTTGACCGCCGCCTCCGCGAGCCGAGGTCCGATCAGCTCGTCGGCGTGCTCGACAGCGACCGCGGCGAGCAGTTCGGTCAGCGGTGACAGGCTCAGCGTCAGGTAGTCCCGGACGCGGACCAGTTCCGGCGCGAGGTCGGCGGGCAGCACGCACCACCCGACCCGCAGGCCTGGTAGCCCGTGCGCCTTGGACAGCGTGCCGGTGGACAGCACCCGCCCGCCCAGCGCGGTCGGGTCGGGCAGCGGCGGCGCGTCGTAGACCAGGTCGCGGAAGGCGTTGTCCCACAACAGGTACGCCCCGCTGCGCTCGACCACGTCGAGCAGCTCGGCCTGGACCGTCGCGTCCACGGTGACCCCGGTGGGGTTGTGCGGGAAGTTCACCACGACCAGCCGGGTCCGGGACGTGAGCAGCCTCCGCAGGTCCGCCGGGTCGGGTTGCGCGTCCAGCACCGACCATGGCCGCAGCACCGCCCCGCACGCCCGTGCCAGCGCGGACAGCGAGTGGTAGGCCGGGTCGGGCACCACTACCTCGTCACCGGGCCGCACCAGTGCGGTCATCGCCAGGAACAACGCCTCGCTGGACCCGTGCGCGGTCATCACCACGTGGTCGGGACTGGGCCGCAGCCGGTCGGTCAGGGCCGCCCGCAGCCGGTCCGCGCCCAACGACGGCCCGTCGCGGAACACCACCGCGTCCAACTCCTCGACGGTGATCCCGCCCAGCCGCCGCAGGTCCGCCAGCCGGTAGTCGGCCACGCCGCTGCTGGAGACGTCCACGCGGGCGGTGAAGTAGCGCTCCCGCAACCAATCCTCCAGCGCGGCGGCCGGCAGGTCGCGCACCATCACGCCTCACCCAGCACACGCGCTTGGGCGTCACGCCGCGCCACCCGCGACTTGCGCAGGTCCGAGGTGACGTTGATGCGCTTGAGCCACCGGTCCGTGCCGTCGAACCGGGCCCGGAAGGGGCGGCGGCCGTGTACGACGTTGCGGTTGTCCAGGAACGCCACGTCACCAGGACCCAGCACCACCTCGTACAGTGCGCCGCCGAGGTGCTTGACGAGCGTGTCCAACGCGCCCGCCGCCTCGGCGTCCCCGTCGACCGCGGTGGTGAAGTCGCTGTCCACGCACAACTGCGGCGCGTCGCGGTGGCCGCGCAGGATCGACACCGCGCGCGGGTTCTCCACCGCCTCGACGATCCCGGCGAAGTAGTCGCTGAGCCGGCCGCCGCTGTTGTGCGTGGGCAGGTGGGAGTTGTCGGGTCGGATGTGGAAGCGCTCGCCGAACAGCACGTCCGCCACGGCCGGCCCGACCAGGTCGAGGTCCAGCCCGGCGACCGTCGTGGCCACCCCGTCGGGGTTGCGCAGCGAGAACAGGCCCACGTAGTCGGCCCGGTAGGGGGAGAACGCGTCCTCGGTGTGCCAGCCCAGCTCGACGCTGCTGCTGGAGCTGACCAGCGACTCCTCCTGGCCCTGGATGGGCAGCACGTCCGTGACCACGCGGCCGTCCTGCTGGGTGGCCCAGCCGACCACGTCACCCAGCAGCGAGGCGTAGAGCACCAGCAGGAACCCGTACCGGCGGGACGCGTCGGTGCGCGCCTGCCGCCAGTGCGGCGGGGTCGGACCCAGCGCGTCCTGGTCCACGTCGTTGCCGCGCACGACCAGCGCGTGCAACCGGTCGTCCAGGCGGGCGCGCTCGACCTCCAGGCGCACCGCCCGGGGCAGCTCGTGGGCCAGGACGGCGGCGTCGGCGAGGAAGTCGGCGGAGTCGGGTTCGGCGTAGCGCTGCGCGCACTCCAGCGCGAGCAGCGCGGCCTGTGCGGACTCCGGCTCGCTGAGCCGGATCTCGCGGATGGCGGTCATGACGTCGTCTCCTGTCCGGTGTCCGGTTCGGCGTGGTGGAAGCGCGCCCCGTGCAGGCGGGACCGCAGGGGGCCGGGGTCGTCGGTGAGGCCCAGCGGCGCGAGCCAGTCCGGGTCGTAGACCGTGCGCGTGTAGTTCTCGCCCAGGTCGGCGCACACGCACACGGCCGTGGTCAGCTCGGGGTGCGCCGCCAGGTGGTCCAGGGCGCCGGCCACGACCGCGCCGCTGGACCCGCCCACGGCCAGGCCGGTGTCGGCGCGCAGCACGTGGCACGCGGCGATCGCCGCCGCCTCCCGCACGTAGACCAGGTCGTCGCGGTCCGCGCGGTCAAGGAAGGTGGACCGGCGGCTCGCGCCGATGCCGGTCAGCACGCGCCCGCCGGGCACGCCGCCGAACACCGTCGAGCCCTCGACGTCCACCGCGACCAGGCGGGTGTCCGGACGGGCGCGGCGGAAGTGGGCGGCCAGGCCCGCCAGCGTGCCGCCGGTGGACACCGCGACGAACACCGCCTGCGCCTCGCCGCCGACCTGCCGGTCGATCTCCGGCGCGGTCCACGTCTCGTGCACGTGCCGGTTGGCGTCGTTCTCGTACTGGTTGGGCCACACCGCGCCGGGGATCTCGGCGACCAGCTTGCGCACCCGGTCCAGGCGGTCCAGCAGGTGCGTGGTGGCCGCGGCCGGCGTCCGCACGACCTCCAGCCGCGCGCCGTTGGCCTCGATCGCCGCGCGGATCACCGGCGACTGCTTGAGGTCCACCACGGCCACGAACGGCAGGCCCAGGTCGCGGCAGATCGCCGACAGCGCCACCCCCAGGTTGCCCGAGGTGGACTCCACGACCGTGACCTCCCGCGAGGTCATGAGCGGGGCGATCGAGCGGACCAGGCCCAGCGCGGTGCGGCCCTTGATGGACCGCCACGGCGAGCGGCCCTCCAGCTTCAGCAACAGGGTGCGCGGGATCCCCTCGACCTCCACGCGCACGCGGGCGATCGGCACCTCCGGGTACGCCGCCACCGCGGCGTCCACGTGTTCCAGGACCTCGGCGGCGGTGGTGCTCAACCGCGCCGGGTCGACCGTCGACAGCACGTCGTTCCCCCTCGACATCACGCGAACTCGGATCGGCGGGCGTCCACCGGCAGGTCCGGGTCGGCCAGCAGCGTCAGCAGCGCGGCCTCCCAGTGGTTGCGGACCTGCGCGACGCGGGCGGCGGTGAACCGCTCGGGCCGGTACTCGAACGCCCCGGTCAGGCCGTGCTCGGTGTCCAGCACCTCCAGCAGGAGGTCGAACTTGGCGGTGCCGTTGTGCGGCGGCGTGAGCCGGGTGGCGGTGACGCCGTCCAGCGCCGGCCCGTGCCCGCGCACGTCCAGGTGCGAGAACGCCACGCTCGTCGGCGCCTTCCCTGGTCCCAGCAGGTCCACCACCAGGTCGAACGGCACGTGCTCGTGCGGCAGGACCCTCCGGCGGGCCTCGTCCACCGCCGCCACCGCCTCCCGGCCCGTGCCGCGCGGCGCCACCCGCACCGGCACGTGGTTGACGAACAGCCCCACCAGGTCGGCGGTCGCGGCGGAGGCCCGGTTGGCGACCTCCACGCCGATCGCGCCCGGCGAGTCCTCGCCCAGCGCCAGCGCGAACGCGGTCAGCCCG
Organism: Saccharothrix variisporea; assembly: GCF_003634995.1. Lineage (GTDB taxonomy): Bacteria > Actinomycetota > Actinomycetes > Mycobacteriales > Pseudonocardiaceae > Actinosynnema > Actinosynnema variisporeum. The sequence continues at coordinate 8,345,946 of NZ_RBXR01000001.1, forward strand.
AGCACGAACGGCGAGACGCCGAGGCCGGCGGCGGTGGCGCGCAGCTCGTCGGACAGCGCCGCGCCGAGCGCGAACGTCAGGACCGCGCCGGGGCCGTGCGCGTCGGTCGGGGGTTGCGGGCGCAGGCCGGCCAGTTCCGCGCGCCAGAACGCCAGGTGCGGGTCCAGGTCGCGGGTCTCGTGCTCCCACCACGTGTAGTCGGTGAAGGTCAGGCCTTCGCGCGGTGGTGGCGTGCGGCCGGCGCGGCGGTCGTGGTAGCAGGCGGTCAGGTCGCGCCACAGCACGTCCAGGGACCAGCCGTCCACCACCAGGTGGTGCGCGGTGAACTGGAACAGCCACTCGTCGGGCGCGAGGCGGTGCAGGCTCGTGGCCACCAGCGGGCCGGCCGGGTCGAACACCCGCGCCGACTCGGCGGCCAGCGCATCCCGCACCCGGTCCGCCGGCAGGTCGCCGATGTGGAGGGAGGTGCGGGGTTCGGGCGCGACCACGAGCTCCGGTTCACCGTCCACAACGGACTCGACGTGGGTGCGCAGGGCGTCGTGGCGGCGCAGCACGTCGTCCACGGCGGCCGCGAACGCGGTCTCGTCCAGCTCGCCGCGCAGCCGGAACGCCTCCGGCACGGTGTAGGTGGCGGTGCCGGGCCGCAGGTTCTCCTCGATCCACAGCCGGCGCTGCGCGGACGACAGCGGTGCCCGGTCGCGTCGGTCGGGGCGGGGTCGCACGGGCTTGCGGTCGGCGCGCGTGCCGTCCACGGCGGTCGCCAGGTCGGACAGGCGGGGGAAGCGCAGCACGGTCGGGAGGGGCAGTGTCACGCCGAGCGCGGTGCCGGCGCGGGCGGCGACCCGGGCCGCGAGCAGGGAGTGCCCGCCGAGCGCGAAGAAGTGGTCGTCCGCCCGTACCTCCGGCACGTCCAACAGGTCGCGCCAGATCGCGGCCAGCGCCGCCTCGGTCGCGGTCAGCGGGCGGTGTTCGCCGGTGTGCCGGCTGGTGGGGGTGGGCAGCGCCGCGCGGTCGAGCTTGCCGTTGGCGGTCAACGGGAACCGGTCCAGGGTCAGCACCACCGAGGGCACCAGGTGTTCGGGCAGCCGCTCGGCCAGGGCCGTCCGCAGGTCCTCGCCGGGGCGGTTGGTGACGGCGTAGGCGATGAGCCGGTCGTCCTGCGCGGTGATCAGCGCACCGTGCACGTCCGGCAGCGCGGTGAGCGCCGTCTCGACCTCGCCGGGCTCGATCCGGTGGCCGCGCACCTTGACCTGGAAGTCATTGCGTCCCAGGAAGTCCAGCTGTCCGTCGGGCAGCAGCCGGGCCAGGTCGCCGGTGCGGTAGAGCCGCGCGCCGGCCGGTCCCAGCGGGTCGGGCACGAACCGGTCGGCGGTCAGCGCCGGGCGGCCCAGGTAGCCGCGCGCCACCGGCAGGCCGCCGACGCACAGCTCACCGGTGCTGCCCGGCGGCACCGGCCGGAGGTCGTCGTCGAGCAGGCGCACGGTCGTGCCCTCGAACGGGCGGCCGATGGGCAGCCGGTCCACCTCGTCGTCCACGACGTCGTGGTCGGTCATCTCCACCGTGGTCTCGGTGGGGCCGTACATGTTGCGCAACCGGGCTCCCAGCAGCTGCCGCGCGGCGCGGGCCGTGGTCACCGGCAAGGTCTCGCCGCTGGTCAGGACCTGCCGCAGGGTCGGGCAGCGGTCCGGGCCCAGGCCTTCGAGGAACACCGCCAGCGAGCTGGGCACGAAGTGCGCGACGGTGACCCGCTCGCGTTCGACCAGGTCCACCAGGTAGGCGGGGTCGGCGTGCCGGCCGGGTTCGGCGACGACCACGGACGCGCCCCGCGTCAGCGCCCAGAAGACCTCGCGCACCGACACGTCGAAGGCCAGCGGGGACTTGTGCAGCAGCCGGTCGTCGGGGGTGAGGTCGAAGCGGCGGTCCAGCGCGTCGAGGAAGTTCAGCACCGACCCGTGCTGCACCATCACGCCCTTGGGGCGGCCGGTGGAACCGGACGTGTAGATCACGTACGCCAGGTGGTCGGGGCCGGTGAGGGGTTCCGGGTCGGTGGTGGGGTGCTGGGGCAGCGGCTCGTCCACCGCGATGATTTCCGCGCCCAGCCCGGCCATCCGGTCGGCGAGCCGGTGTTGGGTGAGGACGAGTGCCGCGCCGGAGTCGGCGATCAGCTCGGCGATCCGCCTGTCGGGGTTGCTGGTTTCTACCGGGACGTACGCCCCGCCCGCCTTCAGCACCGCGTAGACGGCGATCAGGGCTTCGGGGGAGCGTTCCAGGCACACCACGACCGGGGTTTCGGCCCGGACACCGCGTGCGCGCAACTCGTGGGCGAGCTGGGCGGCTCGGGCGTCGAACTCGCCGTAGGTGATGGTCGTCTGTCCGAAGTGGATCGCCGGGTGATCGGGGTGGCGTTGGGCGATTTCGTGGGCGACGGCGTGCAGGGTGGTGTCTGGTGCATCGCGGGTGGTGCCGCTCCAGCGGTCCAGGTCCCTTTGTTCGTCCTCGGGCAGCAGGGGCAGGTCCGCGACCTTCGTGTCCGCTTGGGCGCCGGCCAGCAGGGTCGCCAGGCGGTGCGCCCACCGGGTCGCTGTCTCGCGGGTGAAGACGTCGGTGGAGAACTGGAGGGTGAGGTCGATACCGCCGTCGCGCGGCACGAACCCGAACGACGCGTCCGCCTGCGCTGATCCACAGTGGACGGTAACGTCGGTGGCCGTCACGCCGGGCAGCGCCATCTCGTAGGGCTCCTCGTAGAGGGCCATCACCTGGAACACCGGGGTCCGGCCGGCGTCGCGGGTCGGCGCCAGCTTGTCCACCACCCGGTCGAAGGAGGCGGCGTCGTGGCCGAGGCCGTCGGCGAGCCGGTCGGTCACCGCCCGGACCACCTCGCCCAGCGTGTGGTGCGGCTGCACCGGCCAGCGCAGGGCGAGCGTGTTCAGGCACAGCCCGACCAGGTGGTCCAGCGCGGCGTCGGGCCGGCGGGCCACGGCGGTGCCGACCACGACGTCCCGGTGGCCGCCGACGCGGTGCAGCAGCACGCCCACCGCCGCCAGCAGCACCGCGAACGGCGTGGTGCGCAACCGCTGCGCCAGCGCGGTGACCGGGGCGGCGTCGATCCGGTGCCGCACGACATCGCCGTTGCCCGTGCGCCGCGCGGGACGGGGGTGGTCGAGCGGGAAGGTGACCTCGTCGGGCACGCCGTCCAGCGCGGTGACGAAGTGCTCCAGGGCGCGGCCCAGGGTGCCGTCCTGCTCCTCGGCCCGTTCCAGGGCGAGGTAGTCGGCGTACCGGCCGGGGGTGGCGGTCGGCGCGCCGGTGTAGTGGGCGGCGATGTCGCGCAACAGCACGTCCACCGACCAGCCGTCCGCGACCAGGTGGTGCAGCACGATCGCCAGCACGTGGTCCTGCGGGCCTTGGCGGATCAGGGTGAACCGGGCCAGGGGACCGGTCGCCGGGTCCAGCTCGGCGACACCCTCGGCGAGCACCTCCTCCACCGACCGGCTTTGGTGTTCAGCCACCACGATCGCGTCCGGGTCGAGCACGGCCCGTGTCGGGACGCCGTCGACCTCGGGGAACACGTGCCGCAGCCCTTCGTGCCGGCGCACCACGGCGTCCACGGCACGCTTGAGCTTGGCGACGTCCAGCGGCCCCGTTAGGCGGAGCGCCACGGGGATCGCGTACTCGGCGGGGTGGCCGCCGAGCCGGCTCAGCAGCCAGATCCGTTGCTCGGCACGGGAAACCTCGGTGCGCGGTGGTGCCAGCAGCGCCGCCATCGCGGCGGGGGTCGGGGCCTCGAACGCCAGCCGCACCGGCACGTCGGTGTGCAGGGCGGCGCGCAGCCGGGCGGCCAGGCGGGTGGCCTGGATGGAGTTGCCGCCGGCGGCGAAGAAGCCGTCGTCCGGCCCGATCGGGGTGCCCAGCACGTCGGCCGCGACCTTCAACACCACGTCCAGCGCGGTCTGGTCCTGGGCCGGCACCGGGTCGGCGGGCACCTGGTCGGGCTTGGGCAGGGCGGCGCGGTCCACCTTGCCGTTGGGGGAGATCGGCAGGCGGTCCAGTCGGACGAACCGCGCCGGCACCAGCGGCCGGGGCAGGCGTTGCCCCAGGAACTCCCGCAGCGCCGCCGGGTCCAGCCCCGCGTCCGCGCCGACGTAGGCGAGCAGGGTCGCGTGCTCGTGCGCGCCCTCGGTCACCACGACCGCGCCGTTCACGCCGGGGTGCGCGGTGATGGCCGCCTCGATCTCCCCGGCTTCCACCCGCCAGCCGCGCAGCTTGAACTGGTGGTCCCGCCGCCCCAGGAACTCCAGGTCGCCGTCCGGCGTCACGCGCCCCAGGTCGCCGGTCCGGTACAGCCGCGACCCGGGCGGCCCGAACGGGTCGGGCACGAACCCCTCCGCCGTCAGCGCCGGCCGCCCGTGGTAGCCGCGGGTGACGCTCGCGCCGCCCAGGAACACCTCGCCGACGACCCCGGCGGGCTTGGGCCGGAACCGCTGGTCCAGCACGTACGCCGTGGCGTTGGCCATGGGCCGCCCGACCAGCACCGGGCGGTCGGGCCGGGCGCGGTCGGCGGTCCAGTACGTGGAGTCGACCGACACCTCCGTGGCCCCGTACAGGTTCACCAGCTCCGCCGAGGTCCGCTCGTGCACCAGCGCCACCAGCGACGGGTCCAGCGCCTCGCCGGACACGAACACCCGCCGCAACCCAGCGCCCGCCCCCGCGTCGGCCTCCTCGACGAACAACCGCATCAGCGACGGCACGAAGTGCAGGCACGTCACGCCGTGCCGCTGGATCAGCTCGGACAGGTGGTAGGGGTCGGTGTGCCCGCCGGGCGCCGGCAGCACGACGGTTGCGCCCACCTGCAACGGCCAGAAGATCTCGTAGACCGACACGTCGAAGGACAGCGAGGTCGCCTGGAGCACGCGATCCTGTGGCGTGAGCGGGAAGTCGTGCTGCATGCCGCGCAGGTAGGACGTGATCCCCTTGTGCTCGACCATCACGCCCTTGGGCCGCCCGGTCGAGCCCGAGGTGTAGACGACGTAGGCGAGGTCGTCCGGGCCGGAGGAGGCCGGTGGCGGACTGCTGGGGTGGTGGGCGAACCGGGTCGCGTCGTCGTCGGTGGTGAGAACGGGCGGCCCATCGTCAGCGAACCGGTCGCGCAGGCGGTCCTGGGTGAGCACCACGGCCGCGCCCGAGTCGGCGAGCATGTGGGCCAGCCGGTGCGGCGGGTACTGCGGGTCCAGCGGGACGAACGCGCCGCCCGCCTTGAGCACCGCCAGCAGCGCGACCACCAGACCGGTCTCCCGCTCCAGGCACACCGCGACCGGGGTCTCCCGGCGCACGCCGTGCTCGCGCAGCTCGTGGGCCAGCCGGTTGGCGCGGGCGTCCAGCTCGGCGTAAGCGACCTCGGTGCCCGCGAAGACCAGTGCGGTGCGGTCCGGGGTGCGGCGGGCCTGCTCGGCGACCAGGTCGTGGATCGTCGCGGGCGCGCCGAGGTCCACGGCGGTCGCGTTGGGCGCGAGCACGACCCGGCGGTGCTCGTCCTCGGACATGAGGACCGGCTCGGGTGACTCGTCGTGCGCGCCTGTCACCAGCGCGGCGAACCGGGACACCCAGCGGCGTGCGCCCGGTTCGTCCAGGGCTTCGGGGTGGTGGGCGACGCCGGCGAGCAGGCCGTCGGGGGTGTCCAGGAGTCGCAGCACGACCCGGTGGGGCGTGGGCAGGTCGTCGGACAGCCAGAAGTCGGTGGGCACCTCGGCGGGTTCCAGCCCGGTCAGCCGCAGTGCTGTTGCCGGCTGCTCGCCGTACTGCACCGCCACGTCGGCGTGCGTGCCGCCGGGGCGGGAGCGTGCGGTCTCGACGGCTGTCGCGGTGCGGCGCAGTGCCTCGGCGAAGGTCGGTCGGCCGGTCAGGTCCACCCGCAGCGGGCGGGCCTCACGCAGCGCACCCACGGCCGGTCCGTGCGCGGTCGGGTCACGGGGGTCGGTGACCAGGCCCAGCACGAACTCCTCCCGCTCGGCCAGTTCGCCCAGCAACAGCGCCCACGCCGTGACCACGACGACCTCCCGGGTCACGCCGTGCCGGCGGGCCAACGCCGAGACGTGCCGCCGGGTCGAGTGGCCGAGCTCCACGCGGGTGACCACGCGCTTCTCCGGTTCCCCGCGCCCGAACAGCTCCAGCCCAGGCAGTGGCTCGACGTCCTGTGCCGGGCGGGCATCCGGCACGACCGTGGCCGCCGGCGTGGGCAGCCCGGGGGAGGGGTGGCCCAGCTCGCGGGCGTAGAGCGCGGACAACTCGGCCAGCACCGCGGGCACCGACGCCGCGTCGCACCCGGCGGTCAGCGCGAACTCGTGCCGGCCCGCCGCCCGCAGCAGGTGGCAACCGGGCCCCGCGCGCACCGCGTCCTCGAACGCGACGACGTCCCGGTGCGCCCGCAGCGGACCGTCCAGGGCGGGGTGCCGGGCGCGCAGGGCCGCCCACGCCCGGGTCAGCGCGGGCACGTCCGGGTCGCCGCTCAGCGTCAGGCGCAGCTCGATCCGTGGGTCAACGGTCATGGTGGCGTCTCCGGCGGGTGTCGATCCGACCCGGTCCGCGAAATGGCGGCGCGGTCGGCGCGAATTGGGGACGCCACTCAGCCTAGGAACGCCCCGACCGTTTTCGACAGACTTCTTTGGTCGGCCCACCCGCTCATTCCCGCGCACCCCCGGCACGGCTATTTAGAACGAGGAAGCTTCCTTCCCGAGTAGGGCGACCACTCCTCCTCTGGTAGGAGAAAACCAATCACTCACAGTGATTTCGACACCCTGCACTACCCCCATCCGCGTGATTCACGGTCGCGTTTCCCCAGGACCACCCATCCGACCCCTCCAAAGTCGGTGGTCACCGCCGTCCATTTCTGGCAACGATTGACAAGGCACCCTCCGACGTCCTTCCGGAGGTCCTTTCCCGCAATTACGCGGACTTTCGTCGTCCGTTTCCCGCAGGTCCTCGCCCACTCACGCGAAGGGTCCCCTCATGCCTTCTCCAGGTCTGGTCCAGGTCGTCGGCAAGCGGTGCGTGCCGGTCGCCGAGGCCGAGTTCGCCCAGCTGCGCGCCCGCCACCGTTCGGTCCTGCTTGACGTGGGCACCGGCGACGGCAAGCACGCCTACCGGCTGGCCCGCGCCGACCCGGACCGGCTCGTGGTGGGTGTGGACGCCAACCCCGACCGGATGCGCGGGGTGTCCGCGCGCGCCGCCGCCAAACCCGCCCGCGGCGGCGTGCCCAACCTCGTCCTCGCGCACGCCGCCGCCGAGGACCTGCCGGACTGTCTGGGCGATGTGGACGAAATGCACGTGTTGATGCCGTGGGGCAGCCTGCTGCGCGGCGTCCTCGGGCACGCGCCGAACGTCCTCGCCGGCCTGGCGGGCGCCTGCCGCGCCGGTGCCCGGTTCCACATCACCGTCAACCTCCACGCGTGGCGCCCGGCCGCCCCCGCTGTCACCGGGATCGCGGAACCGACACCCGAATGGGTGCGTCACGAACTGGCTCACGTCTACGCCGAGGCGGGCCTGCGCGTTACCCGGGTCGGGTATCTGGCCGACGTCGGCACGAGCGAGTTGACCAGCACGTGGACCCGCAAGCTGGGCGCGTGCCGCGAGGAGTTCGACGTGCTCGGCGTGGAGGGCACGGCGCGCGGCGGATCGACGCGGCCGGTCGCCGGGATTACTTCTAAAGCGGCATGTCTCCCCGCCTAATTGGCGCGTTAGTGTGAGTGCGAGCACCCACCGTGCGGACGTTGCCGCCGGTCCGCTGCTCCGGTAGGTTGGGGGTTAATGCATATTGTTTGCAACTGGGGTGGCGTCGATCCGGATTGCCGGCGGCGCCTGTCGAGGGTGAAGCAGCCGGCCGGCTCGCCGCCGTTGGGGTTGGTGTTTTCGAGCCCGCCGCGACTGTTTCGAAACGCCGTGGGAAAACCCGCGGCCGAGGGGGTCGGAAGAACGTGACCGGAGAAGTGTCGGACGAGTACCCAGTCGGGCCCCGGTACCGTCGGGGGACCGGGGCGACAAGCGTGCTGACGCCGGCCGGGGCGAGCCGGTCGGCGCGGGGCATCGCGGTCCTGCTGGCCGACGACCACGAGGTGATCCTGGACGGCCTGCGCGCCGTGCTGGCCCGCGACGCCGGCATCACCGTGGTCGGCGCGGTACACGGCATACCCGAACTACTGGACCGCATCGACCGCGACCACCCGGACGTGGTCCTGGTCGGGGCGTCGCTCCTACGGCTGGACGACTTCCGCGTGGCACGCCTGCTAGCAGGTCAACAGGTCGTGGTCGCCACCCAGGACGATTCGGACGAGCTGCTCGTCTCCGCAATCGCCGCAGGCGTCAGCGGCTACCTGCCCCTGGGTTCACCGGGCGAGGAGTTCCCACGCGCGATCCGAGCGGTAGCCGAAGGCGGCGCCTACCTACCCGCCCACGTCACCAAGCGCGTCTTCGAAAGCTTCCAAATCATCCCACTCCCAGACCCAACCGCCCCCGCACTCCTGTCCCTGACCGAACGCGAGGGCCAAGTCCTACGCGCCATCGGCCAGGGCAGGTCGAACCGCGAGATCGCGAGAGAATTCGAGGTGAGCGAGACAACGGTCAAGAGCCACGTCTCCCGAGTCCTGGCGAAGCTAGACCTGAGAGACCGAGTCCAAGCCGCCCTACTGGCCTGGCGCCTGGGCTTGGTAACGGCCCGAGAAACCCCGGAAGTGGTCAAACCCCAAGACGCCCCAGCCTAACCCCCCAACCACTCACCCTTCTATTTCCTCCCACCCATTCCACACCAACCCACCGCATCCTCACCCTCACTACGAACCGCCATGATCCACAAACCCACCGTCACCCCACCCTCCACCACCCCCTCACGCCCTCCGCTGCTCTCAACCTCCCCCGGCACCCTCCAACTCACAGCCACGCCTCTCACCAGCAAAAACGCCAGCCGCAGCCCCGGTGCACCCCCCGATTTGGACCATGAAAGACGATCATGTAATCTATGACCACACCACGGCGAGAGCCGAGTCCGGGTGGCGGAATGGCAGACGCGCTAGCTTGAGGTGCTAGTCCCCGCAAGGGGGTGGGGGTTCAAGTCCCCCCTCGGACACACTGTTACCCCACGGGGCGGGTCGACGATTTGTCGGACCTGCGTCGTGGGGTTCGTCTTTTTCACCGTTCCGCCGGTACGTGCGGTTGTTCGATGACGACTCTGTCGGCATGGCAGATGATCACGGCCCGGTCAGTGCGCAGTGCGTCGACGACCAGGCGTGGACTCGCCGCCGCGGGCAGGTGCAGGGCATGCCCGATCCTGGTGATCAGCTGCTCTTCGCGGAAGTAGAGCGTCGGCGGCGTGGCCTCGGTGCGCGGGCCGCGGTGGTGGCGGCAGCGGTAGCCGGGTCGTCCGTGCGCCCACCGGGACTCCATCCGTTGCCCGCACGCACCGCAGCGCAGCAGCCCGGCCAGCAGGTACTCGCGTCGTTCTCCGTGCTGGTTGGGGCGTTGGGAGCGGATGCGCTGGACGGCGACGAAATCGTGTTCGCTCACCAGCGCGGTGTGGGCGCGCTGGCGGGACAGCACCCACTGGTGGGCGGGTTTCCGCCTGGTCACACGAGGCTGGCGCTGACCACTCGGGGTGGTGTGGTCATGGTCGACGCTCTGCCGGTTCCACACCTGCCAGCCGGTGTAGCGCGGGTTGCGCAGGATCGTGGTCACCGTCTCGACCGTCCAACGGCGCCCGGCGCGGTGGGTGTTGCGGGCAGGGTCGTGCTCGGCCGGGCACGGCGTCCGCCGCCGGTTGAGGACCTCGACCAGGTCCTCAATGCTGCGGCCAGCCAAGCGCTCGGCGAACAGCCACCGCACCGTCGGTGCGGTCTCGGGGTCGGGCTCCAGTTGGACGATGCTGCGACCGCGGCGTGCGCCTGCCGGGTGAGGGTGCGGGCCCGCCTCGACCAACCGGTAACCGTAGGGAGCACGTCCACCCAGGTAGCGGCCCTTCTCGGTCAGGGCCCGCATGGCCGCCATCGCCCGATGTCGGGCGCGGACCACCTCGCGCAGCGACTGCGAACCCAGCATCCTGACCAACGCCCGGTGCTCCGGAGTGTCGAGGTCGACCGGTCCGCCGGCTTCGGGCAGCCACACCTGCACACCGTGACACCGGAACAACGCCAGCAGCCGCTCCAACTGGTCGCCCGCGAAGCCGCGCTCGTACTCGCCGACCACGATCGCGTCGAACCCCCGATCCGGATCACGAAGCGCGGCCAGCAGCTCTGCGGCCTGCGGCCGGTCGCGCCACCGGTCACGGCGTGACCGTCCGGCGTCGAGGAAGGCGGTGGTGATGGTGCCGTGCCCGGCGACCAGCTCTTGCGCGACCTCCAGCTGCCACGCTCGCGAGGTGGCGGGGTCCTGATGCTCGGTGGTCGAGGTCCGGCCGTAAAACACGAACCGCAGGCCACCCGTAGGAGCCGGCCCCTGGCCGCACTGGACCCCGGACCGGTCTTCCGCCCGCAGGCCCATCCAGTCCGTGAGCACGTCCCGACCGGACAACACCACGACACCCCGCCTTCCACACCACCACAGGAAAGCAAGATCATCCCAAGGTGGCTTCCCGGGCGGCATGGCAGGCTCTGACTCGGCCGACGTACCCGCCGGGCCGGTGAGCGCCCCGTGCCCTCTGCTGCCGCCTGATGGCGTCCCACCATTTCGCCGCCAGGGAGAAGGTCGGTGCGTCGCAGCGACGGTTGGACGCGTTGCGCGAACGCGTTCGCATGGCCGACGCGTGACTCTGCACGCCTCTCACCACACCCCCAACTTCCGGTTACGCCATTCGGGTGGACTTCATCTCCGGCACTGCTCAACTATTCAAACTGTCGTCCAGTTACCGACCTGTGCGCATTCGTACCAGTCAGTGAAGTTTGAGCAGGGTTGTGCACAAGTTGAGCACGGCGCACGACGCAACCTGAGCCGCTGATGTGCAACCATGAAGCTTCCGCGGTCAGGAGGTTCGATGTGGTCTAGCGTGGTAAGCACGGGAGCGCTCACCGTCCTAGGTGCGGCGTTGATTCGCGCTTTGAATTTGTTGATTGCACTGCGTGGAACAATGCCTGCCGAACGTGCCGAGATTATCCGCGCGCTCAACCGCGCCATCCCGCATACAACATCGAGTCGAAGTCGCCGGTAGACCGACTAGTGCGTTGACCACATACGTTCACCGGGTTGGGGACACGCCGGACAAGGTCCCCGATGCCGGTTCGTGGTGTCCTCATGCTCGGCGGTGACGTAGTCGTCGAGCATGGGATGGGTCGATGGCCGAGCCGGTCAGAGCACGTCGATTAACCGAGGACGAGGGCCGTCGTCTGCTGAACTACGTGCGTCGGGGCAAGCAGGGCACGATCCGGATGCGGCGGGCGATGATCATCCTGGCGTCGTCGTCCGGAGCACCCGCGCCGTCGATCGCGCGGCTGGTCGCCGCCGACCCGGACACGGTGCGGGACGTGATCCACGACTTCAACGCCCGAGGCCTGGCGGCGCTGGACCCTAGCAGGGCGGGAGGCCGTCCCCGCCTGATCAGCCCCGACGACGAAGCGTTCGTCGTGGCGACGGCCAAGGCCCGCCCCGCCAGGGCGGGCCTGCCCTTCACCCGCTGGAGCCTGCGCAAACTCGCCACCCACCTGCACCGCAACCCCCATCGACGGGTCCGCGTCGGCCGGGAACGATTACGCCAGATCCTGCACCGTCACGGGATCAGCTTCCAGCGCACCCGAACCTGGAAGACCTCCAACGACCCCGGCTTCGACGCCAAACTCGACCGCATCGACGAGGTCCTCACCCGGTTCCCCCAGCGGGGTTTCGCCTTCGACCAGTTCGGGCCGCTGTCGATCCGCCCGCACCACGGCTCCCGCTGGGCGCCCGCAACCAGGCCCTGCCGGTTGCCGGCGACCTACCGCCGCACGCACGGCATCCGCTACTTCCACGGCTGCTACTCCGTCGGCGACGACACGCTCTGGGGCGTCACCCGCCGCCGCAAAGACGGCGACCACAGCCTGGCCGCCCTCAAGTCGATCAGGGCGGCCAGGCCGGACGGCGCGCCGATCTACGTGATCATGGACAACCTGTCGGCCAACAAGACCCCGAAGATCCTCAAGTGGGCGGCGGCGAACAACGTCGAGATTTGCCTGACCCTGACCTACGCCTCCTGGGCCAACCCCATCGAGCCGCAGTTCGGACCGCTGCGCACCTTCGTCATCGCCAACTCGAACCACCCCAACCACACCGTCCTGGCCAGATGGCTCCAAGAACACCTGCGCTGGCGCAACGCCAACGCCCGCCACCCCGACGTCCTCGACGCCCAACGCCGCGAACGAGCCCGCATCCGCAGCGAACGCCACCAACGCTGGGGCCGCCCACGAGCAGCCTGACCAACCCGGCGAACGTTCTTGGTCACCGCACTAGCAGGGCGCCAGGCCCGAAGTGTTGCCGAAACTGCGGCTCATCTTCCACGATGCCTTTGCGCTCTTCGCGCATGGCATCAGTGATGATCCGCCGGCGCCAGGCGGTGCGGCTGCCTTTGGGTCGAACTCGTTTTACGTAAGGCTGCGCGCGTTGGCGGCGCGCCCGGGCTGTGCACGCGATAGCCGAGGGCGATGAGGATCCGATGTTGTTGGTAGACGGCGGTGACGAGCTCATCGACGACTCGTCGTCGATGAGGCGAGTCGATCCCAACGACCGGGTCCTCGTAGAAGAAACTTGACCAGCATCCCGACGTCAAGCGCTCTCGTGATCAGGCCCTCGAGCGCCTCGACCGCCACTCCTCGTCGTCAGCTCGCGTCGATGGTGGCGTGGGCCAAGGCGTTGCAGGCGGCTGCGGGCGTGTGGCGCGGGCAGGGGTGGGCCTTCCCCACGGTGCTGCGACCGCGGAAGCGAGCAGACTGCTGATGATCTTCACGGCAAAGGCCGGTTGCTCCAGCCGCCGTCCGTGACCGAGCCGCCGACGAGTTCGGTTATGCAGACGAAGCCGCCGTCGCCGGTGCAGGCGATGACCGGTTCAGTGGGGTGGAAGGCGACTTGGTGCACTCGGCCGGCGCACGGTAGGCGCGAAACAACGTCGCCCGTCTCGCTGTTCCAGAGCACCAACATGCGGTCGGCGCCTCCAGTGGCGATCAGCCGCCCCGAGGGGGACGCGGCCAGGCCGTGTACGGGGCCGTCGTGGGCACGCCGGCGCCAGACCTGGCCACGGCCCGGGTACACGGCGATGGTTCCATCGGCTGCGCCGGTGACGATGCTGCCGGAGGCCGTCCACTGGACCGGGGTCTGGAGAGCGCCGCCTGCATCCCTGCCGAGCACATGCGGTTCCCACCGGTTGCCCGGACTTCTCAGCGTGACGGTCCCCAACGCGTTGACGGTCACCACATCGCCGTGGAGGCTGACCGCGACGGCGCGGATGGACGAGGCGTGCTCGTCGGCGATCAACAGCGCCTCACCGGAGGCGGGATGCCAGATGTGGAGGTTGCCGCCTCCCCCGGCCGAGGCGACGAAGGATCCGTCCGCCGCCGCCGCGCACGCCAGGACGGGCGCACCATCACCTGGGTACGACACGTGTGTGACCCGTTCGCGGAGGTTCCACACCCGGCAGCTTCCGTCTGCCCCCGCCGTGACGACGCGGTCTCCCGGCAACGGCGTCATGTCCCAGACCTGCGAGCCGTGCTCGCCCACGACAACCGGGACCGGCGCGGATCGCCTTCGATCGGCTTCGACCGTGTGGGCGACATGATCGACAAGCAGGAGAGTGCCTTGCTCACCCGCGGCGACTACGAGGTTGTCCTCCACGTTCAGCAGCCGCGCGGTGCCGCCGGGGTGATGGGTCCCGGCCCCGATCTCGGCGCCGGTCGCGGTGTCCCATGTTCGGGTCGTCCCGTCCGACGACGTGGTCAGCAGTGCCGACCCGTCCCGGGTGAAGGTGGCGTGCTCCACCAGACCGGTGTGCCCTCCGAGGGCGGCACCGGTGGCCGCTGCCACGCTCCAAAGGCACACCGTGCCGTCCCCGCTGACCGATGCCACGGTGTCCCCGTCGGGGGACAGCACAGTAGCCACGACCGTTGTGGTGTGGGCCTCCAGCACTCCGACGGGCGCGACCGCAGGCAGTTCCCACAGGTGGATCCTGCCGTCGTCGGACGCTGCGGCGACCAGGGAGCCGTCGGCCGAGACGGCGCAGTCGACGATGGGCGTCGTGATGGCCGGTGTGTCGACACCGCGCCCACTGGAAAGGTCCCAGATCACCAGTCGTCCATCCTCGCCGCACGTTGCCACCGGCCGTCCGCCCACGCCGACTGCACACCCGGTCAGCGGAACGCCGTGCTCGTGCACCAGTTCGACAGCATCGACTCCGGCTGGGCCGCGTACGTGCAGGACGCCCTGGCGCCCGCCGTAGATCAGGACGGCCCCGTCGGGGCTCAGCGCCCCGCAGGTCAGCGGTTCGGAGGCGGTGATCGGTTGCCCGACCGGCCGCAGTCCGGGCAGCGTCCACCGCCTGACCTGGTGATCGGTGCCGAAGGTCACCACCTGGCTGCCGTCCGGCACCACGGTGCATGCCGTGCAGGAGGGCTCGTGGGCGTTCACCGAGGCGATATGCCTGCCTGTGTGGGTCTCCCACAGGTGAAGGGTGCCCGCGGGGTTGCCGGTCGTCGCCAGCACGAACTTCCCGTCGGGTGTGGCGGCGCACGACTGGGGGCTTGCGGGCATGCCACCCAGGACTCGGACCGGACGACCCGACGGCACATCCCAGATCTGCAGGGTTCGATCGGTGCACGCCGCGACCAACAGGTCCGTTCCCGGGACGAACGCGCAGGCCGACAGCCAACGGGTGCCGTGATCAAGGCGTCGCAGCAGTGCTTCCGACTCTCGAGGCCGCGTCCGCAGCCGCAGGGGCAGGGGCAGGGGACGGTTTCCATTCGCTGCCGGGAACCAGGTGGGTACCAGGGCTGCGGTCGAGTGACTCCACTGGAGCCGGTTGGCGAGTTGCTGCCAGGCGAGTTCCGGGTGGGTCACCAAGTTGTGGGACTCCAGCCGCAGTGCGCGGGAGATCTGCGTCAACGCGGTGCGTGCGGACCCGGTGTCCGCGCGCCCGGTGCTCATTCCCGGTCCTCCGGCCACAACCGGAGCGCCAACTCGAAGTCGTCCTGGAGCGCGTAGACCCCCGTGTGGGTGACGACCACGCGCCCGTCTTGGTCGATGCGTTCCTCGATCCCGACCGCTTCCACCTTGCGTTGGAGGAAGTGGAAGTCCGTGAGGATCGCGCCCAAGTCGTCCCAACTGCCGCTGTGCGCCAGGTGGTAGGGCAGTTCCAGCAGTTTGCGCGTGTTCGCGGCGGACTGCCCGCCGTCGGTCAGGTCGAGCGGTTGGGCGGCGAAGTAGTCGGCGAGCCTGCGGTGAGCGGCGCCGGCCTCATGGCCCGCAAGGTAACGAGCGGTGACCGCCTCGGTGAGTTGTCGGTGGTAGAAACCGAGCAGGACCCTGCCTTCGCTCGTCCGTTCGTTCAGATAGGGCTCCAGGTCCGCGTGCAGGCGCGCCCACAGGATCGGAGGGAGCCGTTTCACGGGAGTGGCTCCCCCACCCCTCACCTCGAGGGGTGGGGAATACGGCATCCTGCGCGGAACCTCGATGGTCACCTCGGTGGAGGCGGAAAGCAGGTCCAGCAGCTCGCTCTCGCTCAGCCCGTACCTCGATGCGGCGAGCAGAGCCAGTGCCTCGCGCACCAGGGCGGGGCCGTGCTCGGCCTCCAACCGGTCCAGCAGTTGCTGGAGGATGCCCGGGACGTCCGTGGCGAGCGTGCCCTGCGGCACGTGCGTGTACGAGGCCCAGCAACGGGCTTCTTCGAAGGCCATGCGCAGGTGCAACGGGTTGCCGTGCGAGGCGAAGGACTCGAGGACCTCCGAGCGTTGCTGCGGCGTCAGCGTCCGGCGGGCCTCGCCCAGCCACGGCCGACCGGCTCCGTCCAACCACCGGCTCAGCAGCTCATCGCCCTCGGCGCTCGGCAGCGCACCCACCGGCTCCATGACCGCGCCCAGATCGACGGCAGCCCGCTCGGCCGCGCTGCCCCGCTGGGCGGAGAGCACCATGTGAACTCCGGGAGGCAAATCGGTCGGCAACCAGCTCAGGTCGGGTGTCCCCGTGAACTGGTCCAGCGCGTCCAACACGAGCACCAGCCCGGCGTCGGGTGGCACGGCGGCCAGCCCTTCCCGGAATGCCGCTGCGAGAGCGGACATGTCCGTGGCGGAACGCTGGTCCGCGTGAGAATGCCCTTCCACCGCGGGAAGCGCTCGGCACAGATCGCCGACGAACGTGCGGAGGTCGGCCGAACGTGGAGTGGCGCCGATGAACCGGGCGATGACGGGGCGAGTGTCGGCGATCCGGTGGGCAGCCTCGGACAGCAGGGCGGTCTTGCCGATTCCCGGCTCGCCCACGAGCACCAAGGGCCGTGTGACCCCGGACCGGATGTGCGCGGTGATCGCGTCGAGTTCCCGCCCGCGTCCCGTGAAACCGGTGCGGCGTTCGGAGCCGAACGCGCGGTGCGCCAGTTCCTCGGACTGGTGCGAGTCGAGCTGGGAGGCGGCTCGGAGTTCGGCGTCGATCGCTGCGGCGAGCGCCGTGTAGACCCGGTCGCACCAAGGCTCGACATGGTCCTTCCGCGGCCGGCCCCATGAGGGGTCCCAGGTGGCGCGGTACTCGGTGACGGTCTGACCACCGAGGCGAAGGCGCTCGGCGACGCCGTCGTGGAACCGCTGCAGTGAGGCGACCGCTCGAGGGTCCACGCGCTTCTCCGTCCCGCCTGTGGACTCGACATCGATCAGGTCGCGGTATCTGCCGGCCGACCCGTCGTGAGGAAGTCCGTCCAAGACACGACGAAACACGTGCACGGCGTCGGGAAGCTCCGGACCGGCCGCCGGAATTCCGCGAGCCGCCTCCTGCTCGGTCAGCGAAGTGCGCAGCAGTTGCAGAAGCGAGGAATCCTTACAATTCTCGGCGGCTTGTAATAGCGTCGAGCGCAGCAGGTCTTTGTCGCTGTCCCAAGCCTGGCCGCCGAGCGGGCCGCGCTTCGACTGCAGGACGAAGACCGGGGGAACGGAATTGCGGTCTTCCCAGTACCACCGGTCCACGACACGTCGAGCCGTGTCGTCGGTGATCTCCTCGCGCACCGCCCGGAAGATCTCGGCGTCGATGATCGGCGGCATCATGGTCGTGCCGTACCGATCGCCCAGGACCAGCAGGAAGTTGGGTCGTTCAGTGGTCCTCCGGCAGCGGTCGACCTCGCTCAGGCAGATCTCCGTGATGCGCCGGTCAGCCGCCGCGTCGTCGGACACGCCCCACCTCAGGTCGATGGCGTGGAATTCCCCGCCGCGACTCGCGCACAAAGCCCGCAACCTCGGGAACACCCGTTCGTGCAGCGCGGTGCGCTCGTCTTCCAAATCGCCGAACGTAGAACTGACGAACACTCGAAAAACCGACGTGGCTCTGGGCATCCAGTTGCTCCGAGGAGTACATCCGGGTGGACCGCGCCGACGCTATCGTCATCAGGCATGGGCATCACCGCAATCGGCGGCCACAACCGCCGTTGGTCGGCCGATCTCGCGCTGATCGGTGCGGCCATCAATGCGAGCGCTCACATCGTCGCGGGTGAACCGGGTCAATTGGCCGCGCAGCTCCTGCTGCGGCTGGAAGCGGCCGAAGGCCCCCCGGCCGGGTTGGGAGCGCTGCTCCAAGCCGCGGCGAGGGACCGGGGAAGGCCGTGGCTGAAGCCGTTGCGCGCGAGCCTGCGTCCCTCCCCGTCGTTGTCACGCACCCTGCCGGCCGGCAACGGGGGTGGCGAATGCGTGGCGCTCGCACCGGACGGGAGCAAGGTCGTCGCCCCCTTGGCGCGCGACACCCTAGGAGTGTGGAACCCCCGGACGGGGGAGAGGCTCCTGCGGCTCACCGGACACACCGACCTCGTCCGTGCCGCTGCCGTGACGGCCGACGGTACACGGGCAGTCTCTGTGGCCGAAGACCACACGCTCCGGATGTGGAATTTGCGGACCGGAAGCCTGGAGCGCACGTGGGAACCGCCGTTCCTGTCTGCGCTCACGGTCGCGGTGACCCCGGAAGGGCACCATGCGGTGGTGGCGCGCGAGCACCACCCGATCGCGCTGGTGGACGTGTTCGGGTCCAGGCGCGTCGCGACCCTGGCCGGGCACGCCCGGTTGATCCGCGCCATCGTCGTCACCCCGGACGGACGACACGCGGTGTCGGTCGGTTGGGACGCCACGGCACGGCTGTGGGACCTCTCCACAGGTCATCAGGTGCGGGAGCTGCACCTGGCGGACCTGGTGGGGGAGAGCACAGCGTTGTCCCCCGACGGGCGGACCGCCGCGCTGGGGCTCCACGACGGATCTATCGCTTTGTGGGACCTGGGTTCCGGCGCTGTGACGACCACCAGGCCGGGGCACACCTCCCTGATCCGCTGCCTCGCCTTCACCGCCGACGGGCGGCTGCTGTCGGGCGGCCGAGACCGGCTCCTCCTGGTGTGGGACGTCGGCACGGGGGAAGTGACGATGCACCTGGCGGCACACGATGAAGAGGTCGGTGCGATCGCCGTGGTCCCCGGAGGTGGCTTCGTGGTCACCGCCGATCGCGAGGTGAAGATGTGGTCGCTCGACACCGGGGAACTCCGGGCGACACTGGGGCGCCACGACAACTCCGTGACGTCGGTCGCGGTTACCGCCGACGGTCGGCTGGCCGTGTCCACTGACGGGGGAGGGGCGGTGGGTTTCTGGGACTTGGTCGGCGGGAGAACCGCACCCGGTCCGGACATCCCACCCGCACGGGCCGTCGCCGTCGTCGACAACCGCCTTGTCGCCGTCGATGACGAGCAGATCCGCGTACACGACCTCGACACCGGTGAAGTGCTAGCGCGGTCCGACGATCCGGCGATCACCGGTGGGGTGGTGGCGGTGGTCCCGACCGCTTCTCCGGCCGCGTCGCGCGGGCCGGGGGGATCGCCGGCGGTCGCCTCGCTGCCGATTCTGGTCACCTGCGAGGACCACCCTGTAGAACTCCGGAACCTCGACACGGGAGCGCGCACGAGCAGTCTGCCAGGTCACACGCGCTATGTCCGCGGGCTGGCAGTGTCGGCGGATGGGCGCAGGCTGGTCTCCGTGTCCTGGGACAGAACGCTCCGGCTGTGGGAACTCCCCGAAGGCCGCCCGGCGATGACGTTGCACCTGCCCGACATGTCCGGCCAGGACGTCGCCCTGAGCGCCGACGGCCTGCTGGCGTTGGTGCCCGACATCTACGGCGGCGCGTACGTTTGGGACCTCGAACGCGGAGCGGTGCGCAGCAGACTGCACGTGGACGCCGACCTCACCGACCGGGTGAACGCGGTCGCACTGTCTCCCGAAGGGGACGTGGCCGTCACAGGATCCCAGGACGGCACGGTGCGGGTGTGGGACGTGCCGTCCGGCGAGTGCCGGAACGTGTCGACCGGCCACTCCAACGGGGTGGGCGCCCTGGCGCTGTCGAGGAACACGAGTCTGGCGGTCTCGGCCGGCATCGATCGCACGGTGCGGGTGTGGGCGCTCGACCGGCCGGGTGGGACGAGCCCGCCCGTCGGGCACACCCGGTTCGTCCGCGGCCTTGCGGGAGTGCCGGACAAAGGTCTCCTGGTATCCGCGTCCGACGACAACGAAATGCACGTGTGGGACACGCGGACCGGGCACCGACTGCGCACCCTGACCGGGCACGACAACGGTGTCTGGGCCGTCCTCGCGTCTCCGATGGGAGACAAACTGCTGTCCGGCTCGGCCGACCACACCCTCCGGTTGTGGGAGCTGCCCGGGGGCCGCCTGCTGCACGTCCTCGAAGGCCACGGGGAGAAGGTGTGCGCACTCGCGATGAGCGCCGACGGCACCCTCGCGGTCTCGGGCGCCTACGAGGAGACGGTCATCGTTTGGGACCTCCGGACCGGCCGCCCCCGGCACCTCCTGCACGGTCACCGGAGCCTGGTCAGCGATGTGGCCATCACCCCCGATGGGCGGCTCGTGGTCTCAGCGGGGATGGACCGAACCGTGCGGGTCTGGGACGCGCGGTCGGGAGAGGCGCTCGCGGTGTGGGAGGCGCACCCCGACGTCGTCGAGACGGTGGCGATCAGCCCGGACGGAGGGACGTTGCTCTCCGGGGGCATCGGAGACGATCGCGTGCGGTTCTGGGATCTGCGGACACTGGAGCCCGGTCCGAGCGCCTTCGGGCCGTTCAGCTCGGTCGACCGGGTGGTGGTCGGACGGGATGGCACGGCGCTCTGCGTGGTCGACGACACGTGGCAGAGGTCGCTGAGCGTGCTGGACCTGCGAAGAGCACGGTGGCGCCGGCACCTGACCGGCCACGCCGACGTGGTCGGAGACATCGCGCTCGGCGGCGACGA
This sequence comes from Saccharothrix variisporea, assembly GCF_003634995.1. Classification (GTDB taxonomy): domain Bacteria; phylum Actinomycetota; class Actinomycetes; order Mycobacteriales; family Pseudonocardiaceae; genus Actinosynnema; species Actinosynnema variisporeum. The sequence continues at coordinate 8,366,395 of NZ_RBXR01000001.1, forward strand.
CCGGCTGGCCGCCTCGGTGTCGCTGGACCACACCGTGCGGTTGTGGGATCTGCACGACGGCGTGGAACTCGCACGCCTCACCGTCGACACCGGCCTGGTCGCAGTCGCGATGGCACCTGATGGCAGCTGGCTCGCCGCTGGTGGCGAATCCGGGGCCGTGCACCTGCTCCAGCCGGTGGGACCCGGGGTCCACGGAGTTCGCCGGCGACTGGAGGAACGAGGATGAATACCGAGAACAAGGCGACCGGCCACCACGTCTCGGTGTTGCTCCAAGCCGGTGTGGTCGCCGGGGACGTGCACCTCCACGAACACCCGGCAACCCGCACCGCTCCGCACAACCTGCCACCGGTGACACCTCGGTTCACCGGTCGCGACCGGGAATCGGCGGAATTGACGCGCCTCGCGGGAGCGGAACGGGGCAGCCGCGTGTGTGTCGTCGACGGCGCACCCGGCATCGGCAAGACCACCTTCGCGGTCCACTGGGCAGACTCGGCGCGCGCGCTCTTCCCGGACGGGCAGATCTACGTGGACCTGCGCGGCTTCGACCCGCAACGCCCTCCGGTGGCCCCCGAGGCCGCGATTCGGGTCCTGTTGGACTCGCTGCACGTGCCGCCCGCGGCCGTGCCCCCACACCCGGACGGCCAACTCGCGCTCTTCCGCAACCTGGTGGACCACCGGAGGTTGCTGCTGGTCCTGGACAACGCGCATGACAGCGAGCAGGTCCGGCCACTGCTGCCACGCTCGGCCGGCAGCTTCACCGTGGTGACGTCCCGACACCGGTTGGACGGGTTGCACCTGCACAACGGCGCGGACCGCCTCACCCTCCTGCCGCTCACCGACCAGGAGGCCGTGCTCCTCGTCGAGCGGCACCTCGGGCCGCGGCAGGTCGACGCCGAACGCGAAGCCGTGCGCAGGGTCGTCACCGCATGCGAGGGTCACCCGCTGGCGTTGAGCGTGGTCGCCGCCCGTGTGGCGCTCGACCCCGGAGTTTCGCTGGCCGCGGTCGTCGACGAGTTAGCCGATCGGAACGCGGCACTCGACGCTCTGACATTGCCGGATGGCGCAGATCTCCGCGCGGTGTTCGCCCTGTCCTACAACTACCTCCCCGAGCCGGCGGCGGCTGCATTCCGGTACATGGCTCTCAACCCCGGTACGAGCTTCGACGCAGCGGCGGTCGCGGCGATGACCGGAACCGAATTGCGCGAGGCGCGCCGTACCCTCGCCGAACTCGACCGCCGCCACCTCGTGTCCAGGAGGTCCGCAGGGCGTTACGCGTTCCACCACCTCACGCTGGCGTTCGCCGAGGAGAAGGCACGCACCGATCTCCCGGAGCGACACTCCTCCGCCGTGCCGGCCTTGCTCAACCACCACCTCCACGCGGCCAACCGAGCCGATCGGCTGATCAACGCGCACCGCCGCCCGGTCGACCTGGAACCGTGTGCCCGACCGGACCTTCTGCCCGACCTCACTGACCGCGACGCGGCGATGGAGTGGTACGCCGTCGAGTACGACAACGTCCTGGCCGCCGCCAAAACCGCTGCCGCCCGCGCGATTCACCCCTACACCTGGCAACTGCCCTGGGTGCTCTCGAACTTCGCCTACCTGACCGCCCGGTGGCGCGACTGGGCCGACACCCACGTCGACGCCGTCGCCGCCGCCCGCCACCTCGGCAACCGACCCGTCGAGGCGAGGCTGCTCCAGACCTTGGCCCGCGCGCACAGCGAAGCCGGGGAACACGCCGAGTCCGTGAAGCACTACCAGGCGGCCCTGGACATCCTGGACGACCTCGATGACGTGCCCGGTGAAGCGAACGCCCTGAACGGGCTCAGCGGCGCACTGTTGCGCAGCGGCGCGCACGACGAGGCATGGAAGAGGGCAGTGCACGCACTCGACCTCTACACCTCGCTGAACGACCGAGCGGGACAAGCGAGCACCCACGGCCTCCTCGGTCGCGTGAGCCACGCGGCCGGCCGAACCGCCGAAGCCGTGCGGTACCACCGGCTGGCGCAGCGCTGGTACGACGAGATCGGCGACATCTACGGCTTGGCCCACACGGCCGACTGCCTGGCCGAGTTGGAACTCGCATCGGGAAAACCAGGGCCGGCGGCCGACCTGCTCCGTAAGGCGGCCGAACTTCACCACCGCGTCGGCAACCTCCACTACGCGATCCAGTCCTGCCGCACCCTGCGGGCACTCATGCTCACGGTGGCCGACATCGCACCGTCGACGGGCGGCCTCGACCGGGCGATCACCACGTTGGAGAACCGTTCTCCGCTGACGACCGCGGAGCTGGCGGCGCTGATCACACCGACCGTCGGCTGAGGCGGCACCGGCGGAGTACCACCGTGTTGAGCGACAGCCCTCCGTCGTCAACCACAGATCGGTGGTCCGATCACTTGTCCGGTCGTTGTGCCGCAGGTGATCCCGGCCGCTGCATCTGTCGGTTTCTGTCGTCGTGCCTGCCGAAAATCGCATCCCTGCCAATGAGAAGCGTGGCCAGGCCGAGTGCTCGAAGTGGTTTCATGTTCTACAGCCCAGCGACTGACTGGAGAACGGGGCTGGCGGCAGGTCATGTCGGAGCCAGCCCGTTCCCAATCTTGCGCCGCTGTGCATCTCGGTGTGGAGGAAGACGCTGGTCGGCGAGCCCTCAGGTGACGTCCACCCGCGCCATGCGCAACTCGACCCTGCTGCCCCGCGGCGCGGTGGTCCCGCCCGTGGGCGTCTGCCGAACCACCTCGGTGGCGCTGCCAGTAGCTCCGCCGAAGACCGGAACCAGTTCCGCGTCCCGGATCTTGGCCGCGGCGGCCGTCCTGCTCAGGCCGATGACGTCCGGCACCGTGGTGGGTCCCGCCGTGCTGTGCACTTGCACAACGGTCTGCGGCGTGTGGTCGCCGAACCACTCCACCCCGTCCTGGACCATGCGCCACTGGAAGTGGGCGTTGCCGATCTTGGCAGGGGCGGTGACGCGGAACGTGAAGGTCGCGATGCCGCCGGGCGGCACGGGTGCGGGCAACTCCACCCGGCCCAGCCCCCAGTGGAGGTTGTCCTGCGGGCTTTGGGAACCCAGACGGATCACTCCTGGGCGCCAGGTTTCGGATCCGACGTTGCGCATCGTGACGGTCATGTCGTGGTGTTGTCCGGCCACCACTGCGGCGGGCACCGACTGGGTGACGAACTGCGCGTCCCGCGGCAGGAAGTCGGACGCGTGCCACAGGTCGTTGCCGTCACGGCCGCGGAAGGCGGTGACCTCCTGCTGGCCGAGCGTCCACTCCGGGTGGGCGTGACCGAGGTGGGAGTGCAGGGCGTGTTCGGTCGGGAGGTGGACGAGCCGGACTTTCTTGCCTGCTTCCCAGATGCCGCCGCCTTCGACTTCGACGCGCCAGTTGTCGTTGCCGTCCCCGACGCCCTTCTCGCCGAAGCACGTGACTTCCTGTTGCCCGGTCACTGGCGAGGGGAATCCGCAGTGGCTGTGGAGGTTGCGGCCGGTGAGCACGTGCTCCAGGCGCACGACGTCCCCGTGTTGGACGGGTTGTCCTGCGCGGATGTCGTCGGGTTGCCCGTGTGGGCCTTTGAGACGCCACAGGTCGTTGGCGTCCGCACCGGCGTAGCAGGTGACCTGTTGCTGGCGGGACGATTTCGGGTGGCGGTACCGGTGGGCGTGCGAGTGGAGGCTGCGGCCCGAGAGGTCGTGTCGGACCTTGCACACTGTGCCGTACCGGACCACGGTTCCCGCCTGTGCCGGTACGACGTCCGGTGTGTGGTCGCCGAACCACTCGACGCCCTCCTGGAGCATGCGCCACTGGATGTGCGCGGGTAGGTCCTTCGGCACCGTCAGGTCGAACACGAAGTCGGCTTCCTGCCACGGGGCGACCGTGCCCGGTACGGGGACGCGCCCCAGTCCCCAGGTCATGTTGTCCTGCGGGTTTTGCGCGCCCAGCCGGTACTGGCGCTCCGGCGTCCAGGCCTGGATGCCGGTGTTGCGCATGGTGATGCGCACCCTGTGGGTCTGGCCGGCCGCGACGGATGTGGGCAGGGACTGGGACACGAACTCCGCGGCGTGCGCGGGTGACGGGCTGCGGACGCCTTCGACGGTCCACATCTCGGCGTCGATGCCGCACTCGCCGTACGCGATCCGGAAGAAGCCCTGCTCGCCGAAGTTCGGTCCCCAGCTGTTCTTGCAGATCCAGTACTTCCCGATGTCGTCGTAGCCCACCACGCAGACGCAGTGGCCACCGCGGAGCTCGCCGGCGACGTGGCGGTAGACACCACCGTGGTAGCAGTCCTGGAAGTCGGCGTAGACCGAGAAGCAGGCGATCAGCGGGCCGGTGTTGGACAGCCACGCCTTCATCGACGCGGGCGTGACGTAGCGACGCCATCCCCGGATGAACGTTAGGCGCGCGTTCGAGTTGCCGCAGAGGTTCGCGCAGCTCTGGTCGCCCGGGACGTACGGGTAGCAGCGTTCGTCGGCGACACCGGACCTCTTGACGGCGTCGAGCGCGCGGTCGACCCACCAGCCCTTCGACGGGCCGTCACAGGTCCGTCCTTCGCGGCGGGCGTGGCAGTAGAAGAGGTGGGCTTCGGAGTAGTCGACGTCCAGGTCGGGGTTGCGCAGCGCCATCCGCAGCGTGCCTTCGATCGCCGCGATGGTCCCGAACGCGACGCACGACCCGCACGGTCCCTGGTCCTTGACCGGTGTGATGAAGTTGCTTCCGCCGACGTCGCGCAGGTCGAGCCGGTCGGCGAGAGCGGGCGTGGTCAGCGCCCGCGACGTCAGGTTGACGACCGCCATGCGCTCGCGCTCGGCGAGCGACGGCTGGTTCGGCCCCGGCTCGTAGCCGAGGTGGAGCAGCTTCTCCTCCAGCGACAGGTCGGTCAGCGGGGTGGTGCCGGCCTGCCAGGCTGCTCCGGTCGCTTCGATGCTCGATCGGACTTCCGCCACCGTCGGTCTTTCGTGGCTCATGGTCGTTCCTCTCATCCGGGTCGGGCGGCATTCGGAGATCTAGTCGGGTGCGATCGCGATCTCGCGGTATGCCGGTGATGCCAGGTGCGCTGTGGAGGCCTTCCAGATACGTGGTGCGTGCTCGGTTTTGTCGGATTGGAGCCGGTGCGAACGTTATCGACCTGTTACCCGAATCGCGGATCTCGTATTGCCTGAAGCGCACTTCCCAAGCGCACGCAGGAGGAAAGGGGTGCACGATGAGCGGTCAGTCGGTGAAGCCGAGGCCGGTGCCGGTGGCAGATGGAGGTCCTCGGGGCGACGCGGCGGTCGCAGGTGCCTTCGAGGCCCTCTCCGTGGTTTTCCCCGAGGCGTGCGCGAAGCTGAGCGAGCTTCACCTGCAGGCCCAGTGCCAGTTGCTCGCCGCGGCTTCGTGGCTGTGCGTCAACGACATCGAGCAAGATCTGCTCATCGCCCAACGCGCTCTCGCTGCCAAGTACCACGAGGGCGACAAGACGATCGGCAAACTGCTCGACGAACGGGTGCGGTCGGCCAGCCGCTGGGTCGCCGACCACGCCCACACGCGAGCCACGCGCCATTACGTGCGTGGACTCCTGCAGGCGGCCGGCCTGTCCTACGCCGTGCTGCTGGCAGTCGGGACTTTGGTGACCCTGTTGTGGAGCGCGGTGTTCGGCAGCGCCTTTGGCGACGGTCTGACGGCGGTGCACCACGTGCTCGTGGCAGCCTCGGGCGGTGTCGGAGGGGCCGTGGTGAGCATCTTGGCGCGGTCCACACACGGAATCGCGGAGGCGGACGACAGTTCGCTGGTCCGCGCGGCCAGGATCAGGGTCTCGCTCGGGTGGTGGTTCGGAGCGGTGGTCGTCTTCCTCGTCGAGGGGAGGGTGATCCACTTCGTGTACCCGCCGGAGAACGTCAGCGGGGTGACCCTGTGGCTGTTCTGGGGAGCGGTCGGCTTTGTGGCCGGTTTCAACGAGCGGTGGGTTCGGAGGTTGATCTCACAGGGTCCGGACAAGAAGTAGGCGACCGACATATGTGAAGTCATTTCGGGTGAATATGCGGATGGCCGCACAAATCGTGTGGAACGTTCACGCGTCCCCCGGCGAACTACTCTAGGACAGGGACAGGAGGAAGCATCCGATGGCTATCAATCTTCCTGGTTCGCCCAATGGCGAAGCCGATCAGGTCGCGAGCCCCGAGTGGCCCCAGTGGCTGCTCGAAAAGCACGGTGGCAAAGTGTTGTCCGCAGGTGCCGTGCGCGCGCCGGGAACGCCGGAACCGCGGTCGACGGCGTACCGGACGGCTGTCCTGCTGTTCCCCAAAGCAGTGCTCGACCACCCGGACGTGCCAGGCCAGATCGACTCCGAGCTCGGCGCGCTCGGACTCACCATGAAGGACGACAACAACGAACTGCCGTCCGCGGTCCTGCCCGACGAGCTGACAGTGCTCGGCGACGCCTTGGACCGGGTCCCGGTGCCCGTGGTGCTGCGCCCGTCCGAGCAGACCGACAGGGTCGTCGCGGTGGACGCGTGGGTCGCCCTGCAACAGATCAGGGCCGGGGTGCACGCGCAGCGGATCAGCGCCATCGACCACATCGACCTGATTTCCATCGAACACCTGCTGACCGGCACTCGGTACGGCGGTGTGCCGACATGGCAGTCGCACGACACACGCGCCACCGCGCCGCGCGTCGCCTACCCGATGATGCCCGTCGCCTACGGCGGTCCGCGGCCGGTGCGTGACCCCGCGTTTCCCAAAGATCGACGACGCGTGGTGATCGCCGTCCCGGACACCGGGGTCAACCAGCACCCCTGGCTCGGAGCGCACCCGAACCAGGTGCTCGCCGCCGACAGCTTCCTGCGCACCTTCGCGGCGTCGGAGAAAGCCATCAAGGCGCAGAACACCAAGCTGCACGGACTCGTGCCCACCGAGGTGATCGAGGATTCTTGGGAAGCGCCGATGTACGTCAACGCGCTGGCCGAGGAACTGGGACGCGCGACCGGACACTTCACCTTCATCGCAGGCCTCATCCACCAGCACGCGCCGGAAGCCGACGTGCTCGCCATCCGCGTCCTGCACACCGACAACATCGGCTACGAGGCCGACTTGCTGCTCGCGTTGTGGCTGATCGTCGCGCGGGTCATCGAGGCACGCAACGACCCGACCAAGCGGGACGAAACCGTGGACATCGTGTCCCTGTCCCTGGGTGCCTACCTCGAACACGACTCGGGCAAGGTCAGCCACATCCGCGAGGTGCTCACCGAACTCGCCGCGCACGGCGTGCTGGTGGTGGCCGCGGCGGGCAACGACTGCACCACGCGGGCGTTCTTCCCGGCCGCGTTCGCCGCCGAACTCGATGTGGACGGACCGGGGCCGAAGGTGGTTGGTGTCGGGGCGCTCAACCCCGACGGGACCGAGGCCTGGTTCAGCAACGCGGGTCCGAACGTCACCGTCAACGCCACCGGCGCCAACGTGGTCAGCACCTTCCCGATCACCGCCCAGGGGGCGCGGGGTTCGGGCATGACGACGACGGACGGGAAGCAGACACCAGATCCCGACAAGTTCGCCGGAGGGTTCGCGGTCGCGTCCGGTACCTCCTACGCCGTACCCGAAGTCACCGCCGCCCTGGCGGGCCTGCTGACCGCACCTGCGGAGGGCTCGGAGGGCATCGACGACATCCGTGCGGAGGCGATGCGAGCAAGGGCTGTGCAGGCGATCCGCAAACTCCGGGGGCGGTGATGACGGCAGGCCCTTCGCTCGACCACGACGAACTGGGCGAGTTGCTCCGGGCGGCGCAGTCGGGGGACCGGAGCAGCTTGGACGCCGTGGTGCGACGCCTCACCCCCTTGCTGTGGCACGTGGCCAGGGCACAAGGACTGGACCGTGAGTCGAGCTCCGATGTCGTGCAGACCACATGGCTGCTGCTGTTGGGCGGCTTGTCCGGCATCCGCACTCCGAAAGCGTTGGTTAGCTGGCTCGTCACCGTGGTCAAACGGGAGTCGTGGAAGGTCCGTCGCGCGCAGCGTGCCGAGCGTCTCGCCGACGACCTCCCCGACGAGGCGGACCCGGGCCCCGGCCCCGAGGATGAGGCGGTGACCGCCGCCCGGGACCGTGAGCTCTGGCGAGCCGTCCGCAGCCTGCCCGAACACTGTCGTCGCCTGCTGCGCGTCGTGGCGTTCACGCACCGGCCTGACTACGGCCAAGTCGCCGCCGCACTGGGAATGCGGCGCGGCTCGGTCGGACCACAACGGGGACGGTGTCTGGCTCAGCTGGCCAAGCTGCTCCACCAGCCCCCTGACGAAGCGGGTGGCGCACGATGAGGTTCTACGAGGAGGTGCTCGGCAGGCTCCACGACCTCTGGGCACAGATCGACCCAGCGCCCCCGGACCTGGCCGACCGGACGGCCTTCGCGTTCGACTTCACCACCGCCCATGACGAGATCGCGCGTGCCGTCCGGCACCCCAGGGTCGTCGGGGCGCGCGGTGACGCGGAGGCTCGGTTGATCACGTTCACCGGTGCGCGTCTGACGATCGTGCTCAGCCTGACCGTGAAACCCGGTGGCATGGCGCGCCTCGACGGCTGGATCATCCCTGCGTCGGCACACCTGGTGGAGCTCCGGACCGCGCAGTCCGTCCAGCGGACGTCGAGTGACGGCAATGGCAGGTTCTCCTTCCCTGCGGTCGACCACGCCGTCGCCCAGCTCGCCGTACGGATCGAGGGCGCGAGCGCGGTCACCACTCCCGCGATCGAGTTGTGACATGTCAGCAGCGGAGGCGAAGGCGCGGGGCCTGCACGACCGGGGAAGGGTGGCACTGACGGTCGGCAGGTCCGCCGAAGGTATCCGGCTTTTCGGCCAAGCGCTTGCCCTGCTGGGCTGGCCGGACACCCGAGAGCCCACTTGGCGGGCCACGGCGGCGAGGGTCTTGATCAGCATGGCCGCCGCCGAGGTGCACCTCGGGCGCCACGAGGCCGGGTTCCGGCTGCTCGACGAGGCCGAGCACGCGGTCGCACCCGAGGACCGCAGCGCCCTGCGTTCGCAGCGCGGACTGCTGTGCATCCTCACCGGACGACTCGACGAGGCACTGCGCTACCTCGACGAGGCCATCCCGCTGTACCGCATGCCCAGGGACGCCTACGACCTCGCCGCCGACCTGGTGAACCGGGCCATGCTGCACTCGCTCGCCGGACGAGCCCGGCTCGCCCAGCAGGACCTCGTGCGGTGCGAGGCGGTCGCGCAGAAGGCGAACCTCCCGCTCGTGGTCGCCAAGGCGCGGCTCAACCGGGGCTACTGCGAAACGCTGCTGGGAGACATCCCGGCGGCGCTGCGCACGTTCGACCTCGCCAAGCCGGTGTTCGAAGCGGACGCGACCGGACTGCTGCCCGTCCTGGCGATCGACAAGGCGCGGGCGTTGGCGCAAGCGGGTCTCGCCGACGAAGCGGCTTCGGAGCTCGACGAGGCCATCAGGCTCCTCAGCCGCGGCCGGCCCACGTACGAACTGGCGGAAGCGGTGCTGACCCGAGCCCAGGTCGCCGTGGCACAGCGGGACCCGGTGGGCGCCCGGATGTGGGCGCGCCGTGCCGAACGGAGCTTCCTGCGCCGGGGTGACGAGAGCAGGGCGGCGATAGCCGTGCTCACAAGGCTGCGTGCGGACCTCGATTCCAGGAGACGGCTCCGGCGGATCGCGGAACGGGCCGCCGTGCTCTCGGCGCGGCTGCTGACCCTCGGCCTGGCCGGTGACGCGGAGACCGCGGCGTTGCTCGCCGCGCGGGCGTGCATCCGTCTCAAAGACTCCGTCAAGGCTCGACACCACCTAGCGCAACCGAGGAGTCCACATCCCCCGGTCGAGACGCGCCTGCTGCGCAGCCTCGTCCAAGCCGAGCTGCATGGCGCCGAAGGCTGTACGACGAAGGTCTTCGACCACGCCCGAGCGGGGTTGGCGAAGTTGCACGACCACCGGGGCAGGCTGGGGAGCCTTGACCTGCGCACCGGAGCCAGTGCGCTGGGCGTCGAACTGGCCGCGATCGGCCTGGACACCGCTGTGCGACAAGGCCGACTGCCGGTGATCTTCGACTGGTCCGAACGGTCGCGCGCCCAGGCTTTCCTCATGCGCCCGGTCCGTCCCGCTCTTGAGCCCGCGGAGTCGGACGCGGTCGCCGAGCTCCGGCAGTTGGCGATGGTCGTGCGGACGGCAGAGCTCTCCGGACACCCCGACGATCAGGCCAGACGCCGGTGCGTCGAGCTGGAGCGACAGATCCGGGCCCGGGGCTGGCAGACCGATGCCGTCGGTGACCAGGAGCGGGTTGTGTCGTTCGGCGACATCGCCGCCGAGCTGCGCGGCGGGGAGGAGCTGCTGGTGAGCTTCCTGCCCGGAACCGATCCGCTGTGCGCGGTGGCGGTCGTCAACGGCAGTGGCAGGCTTGTCGAGCTCGGTGATCTCGCCATGATCACCGAGACGATCGCGAGACTGCAGACAGATCTGGACGCGTTGTGCGGGAGACGACTGCCCACCGCGCTGAGCACGGTGATCGAAAGCTCGATCGAGCATCATCTCGCCCTCCTGAGCGTTGAGCTGGTGGAGCCACTACGCGAGCTGCTCGGCGACCGCGATCTCGTAGTGGTACCCACGGGCCCGCTCGCGAGCGTGCCGTGGGGCATGCTCGACGAGTTGCGCGGGCGACCTATCACCGTGACCCCGTCGGCGTCGTCGTGGTTCAGGGTCCGGCAACGGGACACCCAAGGCGACTTGATCGACTCCGAGCCGTTGCTAGTGGCCGGCCCAGACCTGGAGTTCGCGCGCGCCGAGGTGAACAGGATCAGCGCGATGCTGCCATGCAGCGCCGTGCTGACCGGAGCCGACGCGACGGTCGAGGCGACGTTGGCGGCGATGGACAACCGGCGGATCGCGCACTTCGCGACTCATGGGCACCACGAGCCGGGCAACGTGCTGTTCTCCCGGCTGGACCTCGCGGACGGCCCACTCATGGCATTCGACATCGCCGGCCTGGAACGGCCACCCCAGCACGTCGTGTTGTCGTCGTGCGACACAGGGCGGTCGGTGATGCGAGCAGGCGACGAGATGCTCGGCTTCACTGCGGCCTTCCTGTACGGGGGCGCCCGGACCGTCGTCGCCGGAGTGGCCCGCGTGCCTGACGAGTCGGTGGTCGACTTGATGGCGGCCTACCACCGACTTGTGCGCCTCGGGGCGACACCCGCAAAGGCACTCGCGGAAGCCTCGATGATCGCGCCGCTGATCCCGCTAGTGTGCTTCGGATCTTGCTGATCCGGCAGCGATCATCGGCGCGTGTGCCGCTGATCTCCGCGCCGTCGCCGCGACAGCTCATAGCGAGCACACCGGCGTATGATCGCGCCTTCCGCCGGTCGCACCGCCCGCATCCTTCGAGTCCAGACTGGTCGCCTGAACCTCTCCGCTGTGCACCGGTCCTACCCGTTTCGGCCTAGCTCGGCTAGGGAGTGGACCTCTCCGATGTGGGAAGTGGCAGGTAGTCGAGACCACGTCGCGTTGGAGGCGGCGTCGGTGCTCGTGCCAGTCGTGCAGCGCTGAGTCACCGAACGAGCAGAATCTGCATCGCTCCGGCTCGTAGTGCCAACCGACCACCTACTCATGGATGCAGTCGACTGGGTGTCATTCCCTGCGGATGACTCCCGTGAACCCAACGACGAACAGCGTCCCGAACACCCAGCCCAGCACCTGGAGGAGCAACCCGACCGTGGCCAAGGTCGACCCTCGGGGATCGTCGACCTTGAAGTCGCAGCCCAGGCGGCCGTTGGTGGTGAACAGGGGCACGGACAGATCGGCGGCGAGCCGCACCGCCGCCCCGAAGGGGCATGGCGAATCCTCGTCATCGGACTTCTTCGCCGTGGTGAGGAACTCTTCGGTGTCCGGTCGTGCTTGGGCCGATGCTGTCGTGGTCGGTGCGGCGGCAGTAGGCCCTTCGACCCTGACCGCCGGCTTGTGGAGCAGATGGGCGGCCTGTGCTGAAATCGTGAGGATCGACGCAGAGATGAAGACCCCCAGAAGGAAGTACAGGGCGCGGCCAGGCTTGTAGCCGTGACCGATGACGCCGCGCTTGATCCAGTGCCATGCGCTGGCGCCAAGATGCGGTGGTCCGCTTCTTCGCCGGTGGCGCTCGTTTTCGAGATCTATCAGGAGGTCCCGGGCTTCGCGGGCTCGGCCGCTGCCGCGCAGAGTGGCCGCGAGGTGGTGGTACGGCTCCGCGTCAAAGCGTTCCACGTGGTGGCTGAGCCAGTGCGTCCAGTGTCTGTGTGCCGACTCTTTCGACAGCGTGGTGTACTTCATCCCCACGATGATGATCTTCTTGCCTGTGGTGCACCGCCTTTTTCTTGGACTGCATACGGCCTCCGGCGGCAACCGCAGCTCGTTGGTCGACGCGCAGCCGAGGTCAAGTGTGAGCCGTGACCTGTGTGAGTTGTTCACGACCGCAGGACTCTCTTGGATCGCCAGCTTGTGGTCGTGTGCCTTCGACGGCCAGATGTCGCCGGTGTTTCGGCGCCCGCTGCTCAGGTCGAGGCGTGAGCCGACCCGACTGGACATGAGGTGAACTGTTGCAAGTTCCGGTGATGCAGCAGTCGCGGTGAATCCGGCGGAGAGCAAGAGGGAGCCGTCGACCTGTAGGCCTTCGGCGTTCAGGGCTGGTCCCTTGGTGTTGCGGATGTGCGTGCCATCTATCCAAGCGTCTCCACCCACCCTGGCGTTGACCAGTTGGATCGCGCCGGTTTCGCAGGCGGCCTCGACGCAGGCGGTGCGGATCCTCAGCGCCCGACCGATCCCGATTCCCTCGGCGTGCAGCGCAGGACCATACGGGTTATGGAGGCAGGCGGCGTCGAGTTCGAGGTTGCGCCCGATTCGGGCGCCCAGCAGTCGGACGGACCCGAGCCACAGCGCCCGCGCATCTTCCTCCGCCTTCTCCACCAACTCCCGAGCCCCACCCCGCACCCGTTCCTCCTCGGGGTTCGTCGTCCGCAGCCCGCGCAGGAAGAGAGACCCCTGCACCACGAGTCGGTCGGCTTGGAAGTAGGGGATGAGGCAGTCGTCGAGGTGGAACCAGGGCAGGCGGGCGTCGTGCGCGCGGATGCCCTTCTCGAACCAGCAGTGCCGGAACTCGATGCCGACAGGCAGGGAGAACGAGTTGAGGGACCAGTAGTCGAGATCGCTCGGTCCGATGAGACGAGCGTTCGTGATGTGGATGCCGTACGGGGGAAGCGGGCTTTGCATGTCCGCGAGGAGTTCGCTCAACAGTTCGACGCGGATGTCCCGCTGGTGGGCATCATCAGTTCGCAGGTCCTCCATTGGGATTTCGGCGAGTTCGAGAGCCCTACCGGCCTGTGCTTGGCGTACGAGTGATTGTTCTGTGTGATTGAGCGGTTCAAGACTCATAGCAACCCCCGGAGGCGGCTTAGGAGCGTTCGTCACCCGCGTCCCCCAGGTGCCACTGCGGCACCGGAGGCGCCAGGTATGCCAGGTTCGGGTGCCGGCCCGGTCTGCGGATCCGGTCCCACCTCGCCGCCGTTCCGAGTGATGATCTCGTCGGCGGCGTCGGCGACGATCTTGTCGAAGATAGGGTCTTCGTAGTAGCCGCTGTGGCCCCGTATGGGGGACGCCGGCTCGTCGGGTTCCGGGTGGATGAATTCCGGATCGAGCAAGCGGATGTCGTGTCCCAGTCGCAAAGCCCAGCGGCCTGGGCGCGTTTGGACCTTCCCGGGGGTGTTGTCCGAACCCATCGTCAGCCATCCCCGGCCCTGGTTCTCGTGGCTGTTCCAAGGCTCAACGCCGGTCATCCTGTTGGGAGGCCACGACAGCACGGGAGCGCCCAGCGGGTCGGTCCACCGGTAGATGTTGCGCCAACTTCCCTGGAGGGCATCGTAAACCTCCTCCAGTCGCGCCTGGCCGAGGTACTGCGGGAACATGCGCGCGTAGGCCCATTGGAGCTGGGAACCATAGGACACAAAGCTCAGACGCTCGAGGGTCTTCTCGGCCTCTTCCTTCGTGATGTACCGGTTGCCGTCGGCGGCCAGTCTGCTTTCGTTGCGAAGCAACAGAATTGTGGCAGCGCACACCACACTTCCCTGGCTGTGACCGGACAATACGACTGCGGGCACGTCCTTCGCGCAGACGAGGTGCCTGGCCCTACTGGTCAGCTCGATGGTGGCACGGCCGCCGTAAGGCGGCGGGCACATCGGATGTGCCACTCGAGGCCAGAAACCGATCAGGTCCCACACCACGCCCACCACGGTGCGCATCCTGCCTTCCTTCCAGGTCCGCACACCGATCAGCAGGAGCGCCAAGACGAGACCGGACACCACCCAGCTCCCGATCTCGGATAGGTCCGTAGCGGGCTCCGACTCCAGCCACGTCGCGAGCCACGGAGGCTCCTTGTCCCGCCAACCGGGTACGAACACGCGCAAAATTGCGATGACACCGTTCGCGGCCAAAAGCGTCCCGCCGAACGCGGCCACAACCCAGACCGCCCAGTGGTAACGGTATTTCATCCCCGCCAGCCGCCACAACAACGCGATCTTCCGAGTTGTCGTCTCCGTCGCAGCCGGCTTGTCGTAGTCCTCCTCGACCAGTGCGTGCACGCCGTCGTGCGCCCAGGTCAAGGAGAACGACAAGGCGGCCAACCCGTAGGCCGCGGTGGAAAGCCCGACTGCGGACCAGAACAAGACGTCGTACTCCGACGTCCAGGACAGCACTACGGCGGCTGCGGCGGAAAGCGAGCCGACCAGGAACAGCACCACGGTGACTCGACCCTGTCCGGCCATCAAAGCGACCAGAGGAGGAACTGTCAGCAGGAACGCGATGCCCAACGCTCCCCACATCGCACCAGTCAGGTAGGCGGTGCTCAACGTGATTTGATAGCCCGACGCACCGTCGCCGACGACAGGCTCGGCCAGGAGATCCACCGCGCGGTAGGCGAGACCTCCGCTGAGCCCGGCTGCCAACACCACGGACACCGTCGCGACGACCACTGTGCCGTGACCCTTCCAGAAGGGCTTGAATGCCACGTCACCCGACTTCTGCGCGCCCCCCTGGAGCGACCGCTTCGCCCGTACGCCACACCACCACAGGCACAGCAGGAGAGTCACGGCGATGATCAGGTGCGAGTTCCACACTGCTTCGAACCCTGAGAGCGTCGGGACCTCCAGAGGCATGTCCTCTGGGGTTCGCCACAGGAATCCGGCTGCCAGACCCGCCGCGACAACCAGGTAGAGGACCGAGATCCACTTCAGCCCGCCACCGACGTTCATCGACGGCTGCCGGACCACCACCCCCAGCGCGAACGCCAGCAGCAGAAGGCCCGCACCGATGACCATGTAAGCCGCGTAGTCCGGTGCTCGGGACAACCCCTGCGTCCGCAAGGTTCCGCCGTAAAGCAAGCCGGTCACACCACACGCGATCGCAACGTTCGCGTCCCGGAGCATCCGGGTCTGCGGAGTCGTGTGCCAGAACGCGTAGTCACCGAGGCCGCCGGTGGACGACCAGCGATGGTTGGCACCCAACTGCTCGTACAGGAACGTCTGGCGCCCGAACCACCACAGCAACGCGATCACCAGCCCGGACGGCACGCCACCGAGCAGCAACATGGCGCCGAACGGCCAGTCGTCCACGAAATGGAGCCACGTGTTCATTCCCCGGCAGCCCTCAACGGCCGCGCACTGACGCACGACCAGCTCCAGCATCACGTAAGTCACGTTCGCGACAAGCATCGACGTCAGGACGGCACCAAGCACGCGAAGTACCGCGGTGGCCCACTTGGACGGTCGAAGCTGCGTGAAGAACGACAGGTTCAGCAGCGCGAACGGGATCAACAGCAGCCACAGCGCGCGGCTGGCGCCGCCCGAGGTGAACCGCCCCCAGTGGAAGGCCTCGATGAGCCGCTTCCTCCCCTCGGAGGTTCTCACCCTGGAGGAGCGGAGGAACCGTGCGACATCGTCACCCGCGACCGCTTCCGGGAACGGGTCGTCGAGAGTCTTCTCCGGCGGGGTTCCCGACACTCCGTGCACCCTCAGTTCCACGATCGGCTGAGTGTGACCGTCCTCTGACCTCGTCATGTGCCTCACCTGCCCGACGAGCGCGACTAATACTCCAATCGTCGCTACGCAGAGGTGTCGCGTTAACCAATATGAGACACCCGTTCGGGTGAACGAAGTGTCGCGTTCAAGGTCTCGTCCGCGAGCGCTGCGACCGCTCTGTCTCGGCACCGGCAACTTGAAGCGCCTGGTCGCAGAAGATCGACCGGAACCGCCAGTCCACCGCCGGGCTCGCAGGTCATGCGCGGTTGTTCGGCAGTGCTGACTAGCCGTGGAACTGACCATGCCGTCCGGATGATTATCAAAGCTCGGGTGGTACAAGGAGTGGTCATGCCGTGTGCATCAGTGGTGAAACCCGAAAATTGCGGACCCGACGGTCGGGTTTGTCCTGTCTGGCTTGATCGGACTGGTCCTTGCGCCACCCCAGGTGATCGGTAAGGCCAGGCCGCGACTCTACGAAAGACCGGGCACTGACCCTAGTTCTTCGTGGGGGCGTTGGCATGGGGCGGCGGGACGTAACGCTCCACGAAGCGGGTCGTGACAGCGAGGACCGCCTCCGCCGACGCCGCGCGCTGGACAAGCGTGCTGATCGACGACTGCCCCCACGCGAGCTCCGTTCCCTCGAGTCGGAGATCACCGAGGCACTGTTGTCCTTGGCACCGAACGACCAGCGGCACCTCAGGGGCGTGCTCGCGATAGGTGTCAGCTCGGTGGACATGGTGCTGGGATCTGACATCACGGAGCAGTTGGCCGCCGTTGCGCGATTCGCCGGTCATGCCGGACCGCGTGCTGGGGATCGACAAGACAGTGATTCGCCACGACTGCACGACCGGACCAGGCACGGCCGGAGCCCCACTTATCCATGTGGTCACTGGAGAAGTCGTAGGCATCCAATTCGCCGCACAGCGCGGCGCCGAGAAGGAAGGGCGCGCACTGCCGCTGTGCCAGCTGTAACGGACAGTCCAGGGCTAGTATCTCCGCCCCGTTCCGCAGTGCCAGCGTTACTGCTCAAGGACGTGAGGGTGGTCATCTTCGGGGCGTGGCTCAGAGCCGCTTGTTGCCGAGTAGGCGCACGTCCGGCATCCGTGCGCGTCGCCCTCAACGGAGCGTCCCAGGCACCGTGTCACGGCTTGTGGTGGAAGGTCAGCCACCGTGACCGGTGCTCCTCCGCGAGGAGGTCGGCCTGTGCCCTCGCTGCCTCCGACACGGGTTCGGCGCACCACGACGAGAGCGTCGATGCCATGCCGTGGACGAAGTCCCGGCCGAGGTCGGTCAGTGCGGAACTGGCCAGCAGGGTGTTCGACACCTCCAGGGCGGCAGAGCGCCAGCGCGCGAACTCCACGTCGCGACCCACCTTCCGGCAGAAGCCGGCGACGCCGAGATGCGCGTACGCGCCGTGGAGTAGACCGATGGCAGGACGCGGGTCCTCCCGCCAGGGCGCGTAGAACCGTTCGCCGGAATCCGGCGTGACCAGCGGGAAGAGGTCCATCAGCGCGACGAGTTTGGTGTGCTGCAACTCGTGGGCCAGGGTCATGGCGGTGGTCTCCGGGTCTTCGGGCAATGACAGGAAGATGCACCCGAAGGCGTCCGCGTGGGTGGCGCTGTTGATGCCGGAGCGAGGGCTGTCCAACGGCGTGAGCGCGGTGATCGCGGTGGCGAACTCGGCTGCTACGTCTTCGTGGTCGCTTGCCAGAATTGCCCAGGCGCCTGCGATGGCCTCCTGCCACCGCGCCACGTCGATGTCCTCGCTCACGGGCAGGCGCGTCGGTGGTCCTCCGTCGATCCAGCCTTCCAGCAGGAACGTCGGACCACCGGGCACTTCGACGCGCGGTGTCGGCTGCCAGCGCAGGTCGTCCACCGCGACCTTGCCGTGCGGACGGCCGACGAGCCGACCGAGGGTGGGCAGCAACGCCTGCTCGACGTCGGGCAGTTCCACCGTCATCGAGGCACCGGCGTGCACAGCCGCCGCTGCGGCAACCAAGCCGAACCCGGCTGGTGGTCCGCTCCCGAGCGCGGTTCGCGTGGCCCATTCCCCGACGACCGGGTGGTCGACTACCCGGCGCACCGCCGCCGCCGGGAGTCGCTTCACCACCTCCAGGCAGGACCGCGTCTCCGGCCACCGGTCGGCGATGTGGCGCAACAGCAGAAGCGTTCGACTGCGCCGGGCGCCGACGAGTGCGCGCGCGGCGGCGGCTCCGCCGCCCCCTCGGGCGAGTGCTTCGAACGTCGGTCGGGACATGCGCGACCTGACGGGCACAGGGCCTCCTCGTGCTGTTCGGCGGTCGAGTCGGATGCTGGTCCCGGGAAGCCTTCACTGCGGTGTCCGATAAAACGATCTCGGAAAATCGGTGAGGGTTGCCGGGTTGTCGGCGATTGCTCGGTTAACCTCACAGTCGAACACCGTGGACTCCTTCGGCACCTCGTCCGAACGGGTCATTCCGGCGTTCACTTCAGCGATGACCAACATCGGGGGCGGATCCTCGTGCGGAGGGGCGGAACATGGCTGACGAGGGCGTACTCGAGTCCGAACTGCTTGACGTGGCCGACGTGGAACCACCTGACCTGGATCGGATCGCCGCACCGGCGCTTCGTGCGTCACTACGTCGGATCCTGGCCGAGAGGAGAGTGCAGGATCAATACGCAGCCTTCCAGAGTTCGTTGTAGTGAGACCTGTGCCCGCCATCCGGGTGAACTTGCCGACTATTCTCCGCAATAAAGCGGAATCGCGTAATCATCCGCCGGTTCACCGCGATCTGGAGTAGTGATGAGCAGCCCGAGACGAGCCACCGTCGTCGTCTTCCTGTCGGCGTCCGGTGGCACTGGACGAACCAGCACGGTCGCCAACCTCGCCTGGGTGTTGGCCGCCGCGGACCGGCGGGTCCTGGTGCTGGACCGCGGGTCCGAAGGGCCGCGCGTCCCTGAATACCTGGAGCCTTTCTACCTCCGTGACGTTGTGTTGGCAGAGGAGTTCGGTGGTGGGGCACCGGCTGCGCGTGATCGCTCCGCGAACCAGCGCGGCACCGCGAAGCGGTACGCGCTGCCTGGTGGAGCCGGCCACATCGACGTCATCGCTGACGTGCCGGCGAGGGGGATCAGCGAGGCGGGGGGCGCCGCGCTCGGCGCGGCGCGGACCGATACGCACGACTATGTCTTGATCGACGCGCCGACCGGTGACGACTCCGCCGAACTGGCGGCGCTCGCCGAGGTCGCCGACGTCGGAGTCGTCTGCTTCGTCCCTCGGTCCAAGGCGATCAGAAACGCCGTGGCGCTGGCGTTGGCGTTCCGCGGCCACAAGCCCGCCGGGCTGCCGATCGTCCCGGTGGCCACGATGTTCAACCCTCGCGACGACCCTCAGGCGCGGCGCAGCCTGGACGCGATCCGCACCGCGTTCTCCCCGCTGGCGAGCTCAGGGCCCGCCACTACGGTCCAGATCCCGTACCGGCCGTACGAGGCGTTCGACCCGCTGCTCGCGGTGCTCGCCGAGGACCCCGCCGGCGACCAGGGGTTGCGGGAGCAGTACGAGCGGCTGGCGGCGGCGGTCACCGACGGCGGGGTGATCCGGATGCCCGCGATGCCGCGCGCCGTCGGATCGCGCTACCGCAGGGCGTTCGGGCTGGAGGACATCGGCGATCGGGACCGGATCGTGGTCGCCTACGCTCCGCGCGACCGGCCGTGGGCGGAGTGGGCGTGCGGCGTGCTCGAACGCGCGGGTGCGCAGGCTTCCTTGCTGCGTCACCACCGGGAGTGGATGACCGACGAGAGTCCGTGCGAGCTGGTCGTGATCTCGTCGGCCGAATGGGACAGGGGGAAAGCCGAGACGGAACTCGCGGCGCTGCTGGATCAGCGATCCGTCGACGTTGTGCGCCTGCGCATCGAGGCGGGCGAGCACGGGCCTGTCAGTGTCGACCGGCACATCGACATCGCGCGGCTCCAGGAGCCCGAGGCGCGTGCCCGGCTGCTTACGCACTTCGGTCTCATCGAGCCTCCTGACGCCGCCGGTGATGTCACAGCCCGCTTCCCGACCGCCGAACCTTCCGTCAGGTCGTTGCCGCCGCGCCACACGCGCTTCGTGGGACGTGAGGACGACATCGAGGCACTGCGGGACCGCCTGTCCGCCCACGGCGGGGTCGCCACGGTGGGCGGGGTGCCCGGCATCGGCAAGAGCGAGCTGGCGCTGGAGTACGCGCACCGGTTCGCGAGCGACTACGACCTGGTGTGGTGGCTGCCGGCGCACGACCGCCAGGCGGTGCTCATCTCCGTCTCGCAGTTGGGTGACCACATGCGGGACCCGGACCTGAACGACCCGGTGCCCACCGAGTACGGGACGACCTCACCGCTGGACGAACTGACCGGGGGCCGGCGCTACCCGCGGTGGCTTCTCATCTACGACAACGCCGACACCGAAGGCGTGCTGGACGACCTGGTGCCGTCCCGCGAGGGCGGTCACGTGGTGGTGACCTCGTCCACCGCAGCGGATCCGGACCTCGAACTGGACGAACTGCCCTCCGGCGACAGCATCCGACTGCTCGTCACACGGGTCCGGGGGCTGAGTGACCGGGACGCGGACCGGGTCGCCCGGGCGGTCGACCACGTGCCCCTGGCCCTGGAGCTCAGCGTGTCCTGGCTCGCCGAGGCGGTGAACCGCGAACGCCGGACCGGCACCGATGTCGTCGACGCGGTGACGTGGTCGGTGCGCGACTTCCTCGACCGCCTGGCGTCCGAACACCCCGATCGCGAGGTCGTCGCGCGGCTTGTCGCAGTGTTGACCGATTCCCTCAGGCAGGACCCGGCGGGGCGCGTCGCGGTGTTGTTGGCCGAGATGTGCGCGTTCTTGTCGACCCAGGGCGTCGGTCTCCGGTTCGTGCGCTCGTCTGCGATGACCAACGCCCTCGCCGACGTCGGTGGTATCGACGCGCGGTCGCTGCGGCTCGACAGTTGGGAGATCGACCGGACCCTGTGGCTGGGTGCGCGGTTCGGGCTGTTCCGCGTCGACTGGGGGGAGCGCAGCAACCTGCGCCTGCACCGGGTCGTGCAGCGGGCGCTGCTCGACGCGATGTCCGACGACCAGCGCGCCAAGCGCCGTGCTCAGGTGCTGGGCGCACTTGCCGCGTTCGCGCCCACGGAAGCCGAAGAGGCGGAGGAGAGCGACGACGGACGGCGAACTCGCGCTTGGCGGTTCCGGGAACTCCAGAAGCACGTGTTCACCTCCGGCGCGTTGGGAAGCGACGACGACGCGGTGCGCCGCTGGCTGGTCAACCAGCTTCGGTTCCTCTACACCGACGGCGGCTCGGGGGTGAGCCTCGCGTCGACCGCCCCCGGCCACGCGCTCCTGGAGAGGTGGACCCGGCAGTTCGGCCCGGACGACCCCCTGCGGTCCCGCCTGGCGACGCAACTGGCCAACGTGGAACGCCGCCTGGGCAAGGCGGAGGTGGCGCTGGAGCTGGACCAAGGGGCGTTGCAACAGCAGCGGCGGACGTTGGAACTGGCCAACCCGCAGACCTTGATCACCGCCCGCGGCCTGGGTGGCGACCTGCGCGGCCTGGGCGAGTTCGGTGAGGCTCTCGACGAGGACTACGACACCTGGCAAGGGTTGCGCGAGGCCTTCGGCGACGACCACCCGCACACGCGCAGTGCGGCGAACAACCTCGCCGAATCGAAGTTCCTCTCCGGAGACCCAGCGGGCGCCCTCGAACTGGAGATCGACAACTTCGAACGCCGCCGGCGACTGTTCGGGCCCGGCGATCCGAAGACGTGGTGGTCCCAGACAAGGATCGGGGTCTACCTGCGCGAGCTCGGGCATTACAAGGAGGCCGTCGACGCACTGCGCGGCGCGCGCGACGAGTTGCGCGGTCTCGACAACGAGATCAGCCCCGTCGAGCTCGTCGCGGGGTGGCACCTGGCCATCACCCAACGCCTCATGGGCGATGCCAAGTCGGCCAAGAACGCCAACGTCCAAATCCTGCGCAGGTTGCGCAGCGCGCAGGGCATCCATCACCCGGAGACGCTGGCCTGTGAACTCAGCCTCGCGATGGACCACCGGCAACTGGGCGACGCGATGACGGCGGTGGACCACTCCACCTCGGTCGTCGACGGATTGCGGAAGTACGTCGGCCTGGCCGAGGACCACCCGTTCGTCGCACTGGCCAGGCTCTGCCTCGGCTTGAGCATGTCGGCGGCGGACCAGGCGGAGAAGGGTGCGCGCGAGGTGGAGGCCGCGCTGGAGGTGATCGAAGGGCGCCTCGGCGAGGTCCACCCGTGGGCCCTCGCCGCGGCCGTGGCCCGAGCGCAGGTCACCGCGGCCCTGGGTGACCGCGCAGCGGCTCGGTCACTGGTGGACGAGGCGCACCGGCGCTGTCGCGTCTTCCTGGGTGATCGCCACCCGGCCACCCGGATCGCCGGGCACAACCTCTCGGTCGCACGGGACTCCGGCGCCGAACTGGACAAGGGCTGGAGGACCATCGATGTCGACATCCCCCAAACGTGAGGCAGGCGGTGCACCGGTGACACCGCACGAGGACCAGGCCGATTTCCTGGGTGACACTTTCCTCGAAGCACGGCAAACGTGCCGGCAAGCGGTCGTGGAAAGCGATGCCCTGCCCTACGTGGCCTACTTCAGCCAGGGGATCTTCACCTTCTCCGCCGACCGGCTCGGCGAGCACTACCGGGGCAGGAGCGCCCTGCACCGGCTGGGCCGGCAACTCGGGCACGCGGCCGACGACCTCGACGGCGTGCTCCAGGAACCGCGCACCGGCCCGCTCATCCGCGTGGTCCTGCACACCGACAAGGGTGCCGTCATGCGCAACGTCGTCGTACCCAAGGAGCACGTCGTGGCGGTGACCCTGGACAGCACCTCCCGCCCCGATCTCCCGCTCACCGATGTCGAGGAGGTCACGAACACGGACCAGGCGCTGTCCGCCCTGGGAACGCGGCTGCGCAGTCGGATCAGCTTGCGGTCGCTCAACCCCGGCGGCTGGGAGTCCGCCGAAGTGGTCCGCCGGCTCAACGCGGTCGGTTCGGACTGGGAACCGCGGGTTGCGGAGTTCAGGGACGTGCCCGACGAGGTGCGTGCCGCATGCCGCGCCGCCGTGCGTTCCGAAGACCTCCAGTACCTTGCCTACTACACCGGTGGCGAGCTGGCGTTGGAGGTGGACCACCTCGGCCACCACGCGCTGGAGCCGTTCTTCACCCAGATCGCGGTCGACACGCGGAGGTCGTTCTACCGGGTGTTCGGAAGCCAGTTGGAAGCGGTCGCCCGGCGCTTCAACCGCATCATCGCGGGTGCGCCACCCGGTGGGCTGGTGCGGCGCTTCGTGCTCGACGTCGAGCAAGGGGCCGTCTACTACTACCGCCTGGATGTCGGCGCATATCTGGTCGGCGTGACCATCGACCAGTCTCGCGTGCGGCACACCGACGAGCGGCTGGCGCGGCTGGCCATCCGCCTCGCCGACGTGTGATCACCACCCTCGCCGTGACGACGTTTCCTGGATCGCGGCGAGGCGTACGTCGGCGCTGAGGTTGCCGAGGCGCTGCCACAGCTCGTCCCGCCGCGCGGACCTGCTCAAGTGAGCCACCGCGCTGCCGCGCGCCGTCCAGGGTGTGATCCGGATGAGCGGGTCCAGCTTGCCCAGGGGCAGGTACTCGACCACCGCGTCGAAAGTGCGGCAGATCTCGTCCAACCGGTCGACCTCGTGCCGGGGCAGCTCGGCCCCGGCGTTGCGCACGTCCGCCGACTCGTGCCACTGCCGCATGCTGTCCCGGAAGGCCGTCAACGCCTGCCGCAGAAGCATGACGATGCCGAGCGCCTCCAGGTAACCGGCCGTACGATGCCTGCGTTGCACCGCTTCCAAGATCTCCGGGTCGTCGGTACCCGACGCGAACGCCTGGCGCGTCATCAGCTCCGTCTGGGTGTTCGCCTCCAACACGGCCAGCGCGTCGTCGAAGATTTCGGCCACGGCGTCCGGCAGGTCCGCCGACGATGGCTGCTCGACCGACGACGTCGCGCCCGTCGCCAGCCCGGTCAGCTGGTGCTGGATGTCCGCCAGCCGTCGATCGGAGGACGTGCGCAGCCCGTCGATGTGGTCGGCCAACTGCTCGATGAACCCGTACAGGTTGGACTGTTGCCGGTTGATCTGGTCGATGCGTTGCTGCACGGGGTCTGCCTCGGCGGTGGAGCCATCAGCAAGCAACCTCATGACAGCACGGATCTTGACCTGGAGGTCCTCGGTGAACCGGTGCGCGGAGTGGATGACGGGCTCGCCGCCGAGGACAGCGCGCAACGGATGCGCGAGGTCGGCGGCCACGACACCGTTGACGACCAGCACCACCTCGGTGTCCGGTTGCGCGTGCCGCACCGCGGCGACCCGATGTCGGACGGCATCGACGTTGGGATCGGTGAGGATCGAGTCGGTGAACAACACCGCACACCCGGTGGTCCGGCGGTCGAAGGTGAGCCAGAAGTCCACCCGGGAATCCTCGCTCAACGACAGGTGGTGGTCAGGCTGGTACACCCAACCGTTGCGTTCGAAGACCCTGCGGGCGTCCATGCGAACCTCGTCGACGGACAGCGCGCCGAGCTGCTCCCGCGCGGCGATCCGCACCATCTCGTCGGTGACCCGACCTTCGTCGCTTTCATGTGCCAACTGGTAGAGCATGTGGCACATCCGGACCACGCGCCGCGCGTTGCCACCGGTCAGGGTGGTCACGTACTCGGCGGTCTCCACGGTGAACGGGTCCAGTCGCGGCTGTCCGAACTCGGCCTCCTGCGCCATTTCGATGAAGGTCCGCACCTGTTCGGCACTCAGCCCCGCCATGTGGATGGTGTGGGTGATGCGCTGCTTCGCGCCGGCGTCGAGCATGCCGAGGAAGTCGGGGTGACCGCACAGGACCAGGCAGGCGCCCGCCTTCGAGAACACCTCCAGCATCTTCTGGAACGCGAGCATCACCCGGTCGTCGGAACTCCTGGCAGCCGAGAAGATCCGGTCGAACTCGTCGATCACCAGGACGAAACGGCGTCGGTCCCCGCCGAACAACAGGGCGAAGACCCCCATCGCCTCGAGCACGACGGGAGAGGCGGCGATCCGCGTCGTGATGTCGCGTTCTCGGAGGATGACGTCCGGCTCCTCGCCGCTGAGCCACTTCCACACCGCGTCCTCGAAACCGGGCCGCAGCAACAACGTCAGCGCGCGGCCGAAGCTCTCGTTCTTCGTGACGTCGTTGAGCTTGCGGTGCACCCGCCGCAACAGCTGGCTCTCCATGAGCCGCAGTTGTTCGACCACCTTGCGGGGTTCGACCTCGCGCTTGAGCAGCAGTTGGACCGCGTGACTGGCGAGTCCGGTGTCCTGCAACTGCTCGGCGACGATGTCGGCGTAGAACTCACTCACCCGGGCGCGGATCCGTTGGAGCCCGAGCTGGGAGAGGAGCCGTTGGTAGGTGCTGAGCACGTCTTCGGCTGTCGCCTCGACGTGGAGCGACTTCGACTCGTCCGCCAGGCGGTGGGCCGCGGTGTGCACCAACTCGCGGGCGAGGTGCGTCTTGCCGGTGCCGAGGTCGCCCAAGACCAACAGAACGGCCCCGGAACCCGTGTGGGCGGAGGTGGCGTCGGGTGCGTCGAGGTAGGCCGTGAGGTGGGCTGAGGCACGTCTGATGGCGTCGGTTTCGACCGTGAACTCGGAGCGTTCGACGTCCTCGTCGGAGCGGGCGACACGCGCCACGCCCATCGCCGAGAACGGGTTGCGCAAAGGTGCCCCGTCATCGCGTTCGCCGCTCACAATGCCCCCGATCCATCCACCGAACTGCGTTCGGAGTCCGCGAGGATGTCCTCCATGGTCACCCACGCGTCGTCCCCGTAGTCTGCCTGTCTCATCCTGAACTCGTACGTGCTGTGCATCGAACGCTGCAATTGCGCCACGGTTGCCATCCTGCTGCCAACCGACACGACCGTCTCGTCACTCATTCGGGGAAAACGGCCGGGAATCCCCTGCCGGTTCAGCCGGGCGTCCACGAACCTCTTCACGTCGCCGTCCTTCAGCGGGCCGACTTCCAGCACGATGGGCTTGGTATGCCGCTCCACGCCGACGTTGATCTGCTGAACAGCCTCATGGTCGAGCCGCGACGACTCCATCATCAGCAGGACCCGGCCGCGGACGAGGCTCGCGTACTTCACCACCTCCCGCCACAGGTCTTCCGGCGACGGCAACATGAGGATCAGGACGTTGTTCTCCGGTAGGAAGAAGCTGAGGTTGTCGAACACCCGGACGTACTCTCTGCGGTCCTGCCTGAACTCCTCGATCGCCGTGGACTGGATCAGGTTCTCGCGGCGCATCAGGTCGAAGAGACGGTCGCTTACGGTGGTGATTCGCTCGACCATGCCGGTCGGTTCGGACACCGCGAACGTCAAGGATGCGTCGACGACCTTCGCGTCCTTGCCCTGCTCCTTGAGCCCCGCGATGACCCAGGCCGCACACCGGTTGAGCAGAGCGCTTTTGCCGCAGCCGGTGTGGCCTGTGGCCAGGACGATGCGACCGCGGTTGATCACCGAGGTGAGGTCGCCCATCTGCCGTTGGAACTCCCGGAACTGCGCTTCACTGCTGTCCACGTCCACGTACAGGTGGTCGTGGTCGTGCTCGATCGGATTGAGCGGCTCCATCGGCGACACGAACGGTTCGACGAAGAAGGGGTTAACTGGCCGCTCCGGCGTCATGGCAACCCCCTCAGGGGCCGTGACAGCCCGATGGCGATCGACAGCACAGTGGTGCGGATCTGGGCGAGTTCCGACGTGCACGCGGCGCGGCGCTTCTTGTTCTCCTCGGTGTTGGCGCTCCAGCCGACGTTCAACTGCTCGCCGAGCGGGCCGGTGGTCAACCGGTCGATGACGTTGGTGGGTTCGGGCCACCTCGGGTGCGCGGCCTGTACCCTGGCCAGTTGGTCGACGAGCTTGTGCCGCTTGCTGGCGACATCCGTGTCGGCCCGGCCCGGCGTCCAACTGCGCAGGAAAACCTCGGTGGCGTCGTGGAACTCCGTGACGGCCGTGCCCAGTGCGTCCGCTACCGCGCGGCCCCGCGTGACTCGCTCGCGCCAGGTGGTGAGGATGAACGCGGCGAGCGCCCCGAAGAGACCGGTGAGGAACGGCAACACGTTGGCGAACCATCCCGGCCCCGGCGTCTTCTGGGCGGCGTAGAGCGCCTCGCAGGCGCGGGTGAAGCTGTCGGGGTTGGTCTTGCGCCACTGCACGACGTCCGGGTCTTGAGCGACCCCCAGCGCCTCGGCCGCCTCACGCAGCGCTGTTCGCTGTGCAGTGGAAAGGCAGTGGACCACTTTGGCGTCGTCTTCGGTGTCGGCGTGGGCGAGGGGCGGTGCGAAGGCCGCGGATGCACACAGCAGAAGTGCGGTCACAACTGCCCGCAACCCTCGCATGCCGTCCCCCTAACGGTGCCGGCGCCAACTTTACCGATGATAGAATCGCAAGTCGGTGGAATTTGGTTACTGCGCACAACCGTAACGGCCGAACATCGCCACCGGAACGCCTGACAGGGGCAAGTCCGCAGGTCACCGCCCGTGTTCCCGAAGCATCCCGAGTCGTGTCACCGTTTCCGTGCGACCTGGAATAAGGTTCCCCGATAATGAATTCCACCGGAGTCGACAAGTTGTGCGGACCCGGCGAACGGCTCAGCGGGCTCAACCGGATGGCGGTTGAGCGATCACCGTTGTTCCGTGGCTGCCCTGGAGATACCGGTATTCCCGAACTGCGGCCACACGGGTGCCTGTGCCGCGATCTTCGGCCGAGGAGCGTGCAAAGCGATGGGCGCCTTCGGCGGACGGATGCGGTCGTGCAGGGTGTTGGTGAGAGCGTGTAGCACGTTGACCACCACGACCGCCGGCGCGATCACCGCCGCCGCCGACGGCAGTACGGGCTCCAGCATCAGCGCCAAGATCACCGCCGTGAGGCCGTTCTGCTGCCCCAGTGCGAGCCGAGTGCGATCACCGCGCCACCGGGGCCTGGCGGTCAGCACCGATGCCGCGATGACCTGGGCGAGGAACGCCGCCACGCCCAGCAGCGCCCCCGTGGCGAGATCGATGCCGTTGACGAGCACCAGACCGATCGCGAAGACGCCCAGGAACATCGCGGCTTGGGCCCCGCGGTCGACGTCCGCAGTGCGCCCCGGCCGGTAGAACAGGCCGATCAACGCCAGAGCCAACAACAGCGAAGAAGCGGCTGCGAGAACGCCCGCCACCAGGACCGCCACCAACACCGCCGATCGTGCGAGGAGGGTCCCGCCCGTACGCGCCTCCCGGCGACCCTTGAACGTTCGCCAGACCACGTACACCACCCCGGCGAGCGCCACGTTGAGCGCGAGGTTGACGGCCAGCGTCCCCGCCCCACCGGCGAGGGGCGCCGTGTCGCCGCCGAGGGTCAATGCGGTGAGGTACACCGTCAGCAGCACGGTGACGGGGTCGTCGAACGAAGACCAGGCGGCGAGGAGGGTCTTGCCCGCTTCGGAAAGCCGCGATCCGGCACGCAGCGCGGCCACCGAAAGCGGGTCGATCTGCGCGACCGCCACGGCGAGCAGCAGGTGTTCGGGACGGCCGTGGAAGAGGTACATGACACCGAAGATCACTGCCACCTTGAGCAGGACGCCCAAGGTGATCGCAGCCAGCACCGTTCCCCACTGCTCACGAAACTCCGTGAGATCTATTCCGCGTGTGCTGGCGTAGAGGCCGAACCCGAGCAAGGCGTTGATCGCGAACAAGTAGCCGGGGTTGTCGGTGATGTCGTCCACCGCGAAGCCGAGAGCAGTCAACCACCCCGCGGCCACGGCGATCAACAGCACTGCAGAACGCGTCCACACCCTCGGCCCGCGATCGTTGCCCTGCATGGCATCCCCCCATGGCGAGCCTGAGTTCTTCGGTGCGGCGAGTGTATTGGCGAGGCGACCGGCGGAACAAGCGGCAAGTTGTCGGAATTCCGCAATATAGCGGATTGTGCAACGCGTATCCGCTTCGTTCGATCGATTGTTCGATGCGGTGTGCTCGAGTCGTCCTCCGAGAAAGTCGAGGTCACAAATGTGGCGCTGGAACGAAGAGAGCATTTGGCCGGTTGAACCCTGCGTAGTTCGGTCGTACCCTGTCACTCCTTCGTGAGGCCGCGTGCCGATCACTGTCGTCGGTTGATCGCACGTGCAGATGAGTGTGCCGAACACTCGCGTTTCGATCACACGCTTCTCCCTTATCGGGCGTGTTGGGGTTCTGCGAGGTGGGGAACTGGGCTGAACGTGGTCGTAGCGGCCGGCCTGGGGTGTCCCCGTCGGACTGGTCCGACCGGCTCGCTGACCTCGGTGCGACCGTGCTCGAACGGGTCGGCGACCAGCGGTACGTCGTCCTGGCGCCCACCGCCGCCGCGGTCGCCGACCTGGACTTCGTGGCCGAGGTCAGGCCCTACCGGCCGGGGGACACGGCCGACCCGAACAACCTCGTGCTGCCCGGCGGCCCGATCCCGGGCGCGCGGCCGGTGCGCTACGAGGTGCTCGCCCACCGCCCGGCCGACCTGCCCGGCATCCGGGAGTGGCTGGCGCGGCGCGGCTGGCCGGAGGACGGCGTCGGCCGCCGCAAGGTCCGGTTCCGCTGCGCGTTCGGCGATCCCGGCCTGCTGGAGCTGGTGGACCGCCAGGACGTGGCCGCGGTGGACCTCTACGTGCCACCGACCCTGCTCAACGACCACACCGAGCATGTCGTGGACCTGCGTCTCACCCCGCCGGCCCGGCTCGGCTGCAGAGCGACGCGGGGGGTCGGGTCTTACGAGCGGATCGGCATGGTGGCGCGACGGCCGCTGTTGTTCTTGGAAGCGAGCCTCGCCACGGCCGCGTCCGCTTCGTCGCACGAGTCCTCGTGCTTGACGTAGCGGGTGCCAGTTCGGTCACCAGTTGGCGCAGCAGCACGACGGCTTCGCCGTCCGACTTCGGCGCGCTTGAGCGTCAGCGCGTCCAGGCCGGCCTGGGCCGCCCGGTCGGCGCAGGGTTACCAGGCAAACGGTCCGTGTCGCGCCGACCGGGCGCCGCGACACCTGCCGAGCGGTCAGGTGCGGACCGGGGAGACGGGCCCAGTGGTCTCCGCTCGCCCGGAGTCCGATCCGACCGGGACGTTGTGGCAGCACTCCGGCATCTCGGAGCTCAAGCCGCACCGCTCGTCGACGTGCTGGGCGACGATGGCCACCAGACCGTCCGGCGAGGGTAGGTGGGTGGATCCAGTCGTCCACCGTGGCGGCCGGTGGCGTGCGCGGCGGTGTGCGAGCCGGGTTGTGACTTTGTGCCCTGGCCATCCAGGGGGTCGGGGGAGAAGTGTCGGGATCGAGTGCGCACGACGCCGGGGGCAACGGCGGTGAACTGTCCGGGAACTTCGCTGTCCATTGTAGACAGTTGGGGCGTCGGGTGATGTCGAGCAGAACAGGAGGAGAGATGACACGATTACCCCGGACGGTCGGAGCGCTGGCGTTGGCCATGTCGGTGGTCTTGGGGACGTCCGCCGGGCTGGCGTTCGGCGACGAGACCCCGCGCTCGCTGCGGACGACCTCGGAGACCCCGCCCCTGGAGACGCCGCCTCTGGAGACTCCACCCCCAGAGGCGACGATCCCCTCATCGGCGGTGCCGTCGACCCCGGTGGACGCGACAACGTCCGAGCCCTCCGAGCCGCGAGGTGAGCCAGCGGCTGTCACCGAGCAGCCCGACCTGCGCCTCACCGTGGCGTTCGACAAGGCGTCGTACGAACCCGCCGACCTCGTCTTGCTCCGGGCCACCATCGTGAACGTCGGCGCCGTGGCCGCTTCGACCTTGTGGCTGGAGTCCTCGGGGAACCTGACACCTTACTTGTGGCGCTTCGAAGGTTCCTCCGTTGCGGACCTCGCGCCCGGGGAGTCGGTCCAGGCGGAGGCGTCCGCCTACGTGGCGGACGTGGCCGGCGGAGTGGTCCGCGTGACCGTGGAGGTGCAAGCGGACCAAGTCGACGCGCAGCCCGCCGACAACACGACCACAGTCACCGCCCCGCTCAGGGTGGTCCGCAGTGGCTTCACCGGACTCGTGTACGGCGACCTGAACGCGAACCAGGCGCCGGACCCGGGCGAGGCGCTGGCGGGTCTGCGGGTGTACACCTCCGGCGGCGCTCCGACCGGCTTCTACGAGACGGTGGCCGACAGTGAGGGCCGCTTCGCCTTCCACGGCCTGTTGGCAGGCTCCTACACGGTGTACGGCGACTCGCCCGACTGGGTCTTCCCCGGCGCCGCGGTGCGGGTCGACGGCAGCGGGGAGCCCGACGTGCCCGTGCGGGGCGACAACAGGGTCGACGGCTGGCTCACCGGCACGCTGGCGTTCACCCAGCCGACCTACGCAGCGGGGGACACGGCACGGCTGGTCGTCACGCTCACCAACAGCGGGCGGGGGTCGATTGCGGGCCTGATCGCCGTCTGCACCTCGACCAGCAGCGCCGCGGTGGACTACGGCGAACTGACCCCGGACGCGGCGGGTGCGACCGTCCCGGCGGCGTCCACACGGATCTTCGAGATCGACTACCCCGTCGACGCGTCCACCGCGAACGCCGGGTTCCTGGAGGTGAGCTGCCTCATCGGCAAGCCTCCGGACCACTACGGCATGGTCAAGGCCGCCGCCGCGACCCGGGTTCCGGGCCTGCGCGCGGCCCGGGTCGTGGGCCGCCTCCTCACCCAGGACACGAACCACTGCGGCTGCCGGCCCACATTCCGCCCGGTGCCCGACACGAAGCTCTACCTGCGCCACCAACTCACCGGGCAGATCATGGCCCGGGACACCACCGACGCGAACGGGCGGTTCGAGTTCCTCGACATCCCGGCCGACCGCTACGACGTCGGCGTGGTCGGGCCTTGGACGGGCGAATCCGGCACCACGCCGGTCCTCCTTGCCGACGCGCTCGCCGACGGAAGCCGAACACACGTCGTCATCGTGGTCCCGGGGCCGGACCAACCGGACCCCGAGCCGGCACCGATCCCGCCGCCGACGGGTGACGCGGGCGGCACACCCGAACCGGCGCCGCTGGCCGCGACGGGCGCGACCCTCGGGTGGCTCGCGATAGCGGGTCTGGTGTCGCTGGTCGGCGGAGCAGGCCTGGTGTTCGGCACCCGACGCCGGACAGCCTGATCGGTTGAGGCGGTGTCAGGCACTGGAGCTCGTCGCACTGCCACGACGGGCGTGGGCGGGCGATGGTCGTGGTGCGGGACGGTGAGGAGGGGTCCGGTGGACGTCCAGGAACATGTGCTGTCGCGGGCGGTCGAGGGGGATCGGCGTGCGGTGGAGCAGGTGTTGGCGGCGGTACGCCCGCTGGTGTCGCGGTACTGCAGTGGTCGATTGCCGCGGTGGGACGCCGCCGAGGTGGTGGACGTGGTGGAGGAGACATTGATCGGGGTGCTCACCGCGTTGCCGTCGGTCCGGGCGCAGGATCAGGTGGTGAATCTCTCCAAGTCGATCACGCACGACTAAGGGCAAGACGGCCGTCTAACGAAGCAAGCCCGGGTCGAGCGGTACGTCGAACTCCTGATGACGCCGGTCTAGACGGTAGGGAAGGGCACTCACATGGCCAGTGAGAAGGAGTACCGGGACCTGTTCGACCGGGTCGCGGCCTTGCGTGGACGGGTCGCGAACGAGCTGTCCGGTGAGTTGAGCACGAACCCGGAACTCGCCGACGCCATCGTCAAGCAACTCGACGAGATGCTCACGGCCGTCGACACCGCCGAGCGGACGGTACCTTCGTCCCCAGACGGCGGCTTGGCGCAGTTGGTGGGCATCGGCACGGAGGCCGCCGCCGAACTCGGTCAGGCGCGGATGCCTCGCGGGGTGGACCAGTACGACGAGAGCGTCGCCTCCGAACGGATGCTGGCAGTCGGTGACCTGTACTACCTCTACCAGCACGAGCGGATCGGCGTGTTCCGCGTCGTGCAGAAACTCCAAGAGCTGTTCCAGGGTGGTGCGATCCGGCTGTCCGACTGGCCCGGTGCGTATGGCCTGTACAGGTTCGACCGCCGTGACGTCCTGCGCTACACGCGCAAGGACCGCTCGGCCGCGTACCGCCGGATCCTCGGCTATGGCAGGGGGTTCGGGTCGGCGAGGTCGCGGCCGAACATCGACTTCCACCGGCTGTTCGTGCACTTCGCCAACCAGGTCACGCTGTTCTGGCGCGACAAGCGCATCTCCGACGTCATCCGGGCCCGCGTCTACGACCCCAGCTTCGGCAGCATCGCCGTAGTCCGCAGGGCGGGACTGGACCTGCGGAACAATTTGAAGTTCACTCCTACGGGCATCTCAACGTGTTGCGCGTGGAGGTGATGCAGTTGCTGGACGAGGCGTTCCGCATCCTCGGCGCGCCCGATGTGAAGGACTTGTTCGGCGGGGCGAACGCGTGGGACGTCGTGGACGAAGTCCTGATTCGCTACTTCGACGAACGCCTGGTCACTTCGCCCCGCCAGCGAATGGGCGTGACCGGCCGAAAGGTGCTGCGCTGGCTCGCGGCGCCACACCTGCTGGAACCGGCGCGCGGCACCTTCGAGGCGCTGTTGCTGGAGATCGCCGAGCCTGCGGAGGAATGGCTGACCTCGGCCCAGTCGCTGCGGGTCGCCGACCGCACCGACAAACGGATGATCCTGCCGTGGACACAGCAACGCCCGGTTGGTGTGGCGGCGCGTCGCGCCGAGCCCACTCATCCGCGGCGCGGCGGGCGCGGTGTTTTCCGGGGCAGCGGGGTGGTGGTCAACGGCACGGGAGTCGACCTCCCCGAAGTGGGCAGAGGCGGGTAGTCGGGTCCATCTGACGTTGGCAGTCGGCAGGTGCCTGTGCCGGTCAGCGTCGACGCCCCTCGGTCCTCGACGTCGGGCGGGCCCTGACCTCAGGGTGGGAGCGCCGGCAGGGCGCCTCTGAGTTGCCGAGGACCAGGACGTGCATCGCTCCGGCCGGTGCCCGCCGCCTCCATCGGCCTGATGCAGTCGGCCGCGTCATTCCCTGCGGATGACTCCCCTGAACCCCACAACGAACAGCGTCGCGAACACCCAGCCGAGCACCTGGAGGAGCAACCTGATCGTGCTCAAGGCCGACCCCGTGGCCTGTTGACCTTGAAGTTGCAGTCCAGGCGGCCGTTGGCGTTGAACAGGGGCACGGTTAGATCAGCGGCGAGCCGCACCGCCGCCTCGAAGTGACACGTCGAATCCTGGTCATCGGACCTGTCCGCCGTGGTGGGCCTCGGTGTCCGGTCGTGCTTGTGCCGATGCTGTCGTGCTCGGTGCGGCGGCGGTAGGCCCTTCGACCCTGACCGCTGGCTTGTGGTACAGATGGGCGGCCTGTGCTGAAATGTGAGGGTCAACGCGAAGATGAAGACCTCCAGAGAGGAAGAACAGGCGCGGCCAGGCTTGTAGCCGTGACCAATGACGCCGCGCTTGATCCAGTGCCATACGCTGGGCTGCCAAGACGCAGCGGTCCGGTTCTTCTCCGGTGGCGCTCGCCTCGGCCGCTGCCGCGCAGAGCGGCCGCGAGGTGGTGGTACGGCTCCGTGTCGAAGCGTCTTAAGCGGTGGCTGAGCCAGTGCGTCCAGGCGCCACGGTACGCCGCACCCACGACAACGACCGTCGACTTTCAGGTCGCCCACAGCTTCAGCACGGCGCGGACTCGACGCGGACGTGGGATGACGTCGCCCGGGACGCACGGGGAGGAAGAACGCCGCTGAGCAGGTGGACTGGCCGTTGGGATCGAAGGGGTCCAGCGCGGCGCCTACGAAGATCGTGGCGATCTCCGGCCAGACCTGCGGGTGCCCGGCGGCAGCAAGGTCGACGTGCGCGGTCACGCGCGTTGGCCTGCCGACCTCGCGGACTTCGCTGTACAGCGGGCTCTAGGCATCTTCGGGACCGGCTCCCCGACCAAATCGGCCGTGCGCGCCGAGCCGCGGCGCGTCGGCGGGAATCAAGTCAGGCCGGGAGAGGCTGAACACTCCCGGGTCGCCCAAGGCCGCGACCCAGGGAATCCGTCGGTTTGACGATCATGCCCGCTGGTCGGTATCGGAAATGCGCGGGCGTTGTGCGTCGGCGAGGAAGGCCATCAGGGTTCACGGGGCGCGTCCGCGTGCGGCCAGGGCGAGGCGGTTGAGGGTGTAGTGCGGCCATTGGGTTCGGCTTCCGCCGCCTGCGCCTCCGCTGGGAAGTCCGCGACGACATCCACGAGGCCTTCCCCTGCCTCGCCTTCTCGATCATCTGGTGGCGGCGACTTCAGCGCCACCGATCATTGCGTTAGGAGTTCTGAGGCGTGAGCGCTGGTCCGGCGGCGCGGCGCTTCGCGGCTCGCAGGTAGCGCTCCAGTCCGTTGAGCTTCTGGTCGGCGATGAACGTCGACCGCTCGTTGATGATGACGTCTTCGGCGTGCTGGATGCAGGCCCACGCGGAGTCGCCCCACGGATCGGCGACCTTGACCTCGACGGGGTTGTCGCAGGGGCTCGACAAGCCGAGCTGGCACGTCCGGGGGTGCTCACCGTCGAGGTGGCCGGCCGCGAGGTGGCGCAGTTGGCCCGCCAGCTTCGCCGACGCGGTGGCGTGCGTTCCGGAAGCCTCGTCCAAACCGCGTTCGGCACGCACCGCCTGGATGGCGGCCAGGCGCAGTTCCAACTGGTCGGCGACGATCCCGGCCAGCGCGGTGAGCGTTGCGATCTGGGTGTCGGTGACCTCGCGGGGTTCGCGGTCGATCACGTTGACCGTGCCCAGCCGGTGACCGTCGCCGGTGATGATCGGCGCGGCGGCGTAGAAGCGCAGGCCCAGCTCGCCGCGCACCAGCGGGTGGTCCAGGGTGCGGGGGTCGATCGCACCGTCGTTCACCACGTACACGTCGTCCTGCAACACGGCCGAGGCGCACAGGCCGGGCTCGGTCCCGATCTGGGTGACGCCCGACAGACCGTGGCAGGCCGCGAACCACACGCGGTCGACGTCGACGATCGTCACGGTCGCGATCGGTGTGCCGAAGACCAGCGCCGCCGTACGGGCGACGCTGTCGAAACTGCCGTCGGCGGGCGCGTCCAAGATGTGGTAGCGATGGACCGCCGCCAGACGCTCTGGGTCGGTGTGGGTGGGCACGCGCACAACGATAACCGAGGATCGCCGCAGGTCAGGGACCGCGAGCGATCTTGTAACCGTGCCGCGCGCCACGTTTGACCACCGTCAGCAGCGGGTAGAGGCTCCCAACGTAATGATTGGTGGCGTCGCCGTGCTCGACGCCCCGGCGGGCGATGACCTGTTGGATGCCCTTAATGCGCAGTTGGCGGCGGCACCTGTCGTGGTCGTAGGCTCGGCCGGCGAACAGCTGTTCGGGCCTACGACGTGGCGGTCCCACCTGTCCGCGCACGGGGCAACCACGCTCCGGGACGCTCGTTGAGCCGGTGGCACACCACGTCGGGCGCCATGCCCGCGTGTAGTTGGTCGGGACCGGCGCCGAGTTCGACGGCCAGCGCGTGCATCCCCGCAGCCAGTGACGCGCGTTATCCGGCGTGCACCCACCAGGTCGGCACACCGGTCGGCGCGCTCTGTCCGCGAGCGCGTCCGCCACCATGCTCTTGCCCACACCGCCCAAGCCGTGCAGGACGTGGACGTCTGACGAGCGCGCACGGCCCGTCAGCTCCGCTTCGAGCGCTCCGACCAGTTCGGACCTGAACGCGAGCCCCCTGTCCAACAAAGTTCTGCGCCGGCGGCTGAGCTCAACGACGCGTCGTGGCTGGAGTGCTCACATAGAGGTGCTGGGTTAAGGTGGAAGGCTGAATCTTCCGAACACACGCGGCCCCGTCAGCCGATCGTGTGGCCAGTAGTTCCAGTCACGTGGTCGCCCACAGGGGCAATGTGTGTTGCCCATTAGGGCAGGTTTGGGCTCCAGTTGTCCGTACGACCATTACTCTGAAACGGGACGTCTGAGTGGAGTAATGATGCATCAGGTCAGTGAGTCCGGTCGCGAGGCGGTATTGCCGCGCACACGGTCACGCGACGAAGCCAAAGGGCGCTCGAATTCGGCGATGGCACCGAACGATCTCCTACGGCTGCAGCGGCTCGCGGGAAACCGGGCAGTCGTGGGGGCGGTCAGCTCAGCCGTCACCGTGCAGCGCCAGCCTCGGCCGGGCGGAATGAATCAACGCCAGGGTACTCTCGAGCGGCGTCAGGACGCAGTCGAGCTCCGCGTCGCGGCGCTGGCTAAGCGCCAAGCGGCGACGTCCATGGATCTCCGTTGGCGGGCAACGTTCGGCGAACGCATGGCCAGCTATCAACAAGCGATCTACCGGATCAGCAATGGAATCAACACAGCGGCGAACAATTTTCGTCAGGCTCAGTCCGCGCAAGCCCAGGCAGACCAGATGAAGGCACAAGTCTTGGGCGTGGTGCTTACCGTCGCGGCTGCGGGGCTGTTCGAACCCCTCGCGACGGCAGCTCTCGGCCCACTGGGCGGGCAACTCCAGAGGTTGCAGCTCAGCCCGAGTCAAGCGGCCGAACTGCTGGAGAATCCTGCCGTTGCTCTTGTGGGGGGTCTGTCCAGCAATATCAGGGGGGTACAGGTCGCAGGCACGAGCGCTGGGGAGGGGCAGGTACCGACCGTGAATCCTGCGGGTGGGTCGACAACAACCGGAGATGCGCTTGCTTTCCTCACTGCGAACCTGGAAGCGCTTGCGGGTCGCCAACGAATAATCGAGCAGTCCTTCACACAACGCGCCGCAGCTCTGGAGAAACTTGACGACTCACAATGGCAGGCCTATAACCCTGTTGCGCATGAACAGTCCTATCAGCAGATCCTCGACGGTATGAACCAGGTCGCCGCCGGTGCCGAGCGGCTGCGCGACGTGGGAGCCATCACCGCAGTATACGAACGTTACATGTGGGCTGCCTGGCTATCCCGCTACCTCATACCCTACGTGACTTCGAACAAGGCAGGAATACGTGAGACCTTCGAGCTCGGCACGGACATTGAGGCCCGTCTCATGGCCGCCGGAGTCGGAGGACTGGCGGGCGTAATGCTCACTGGTCACTGGTATTCGAGCAACTCTCCCTCAAACTGGGGCCGGCTGCTCCGGACGTGGGCTGGCGGATATCGCGAAAGCATCGCCACAAGCTAATGCCCTCTCGGCGACAGCGATGATCTGACCCATTGTTCGGTTCCCCCTCGTGCAGA
The DNA here is from genome assembly GCF_003634995.1 of Saccharothrix variisporea. GTDB lineage: Bacteria > Actinomycetota > Actinomycetes > Mycobacteriales > Pseudonocardiaceae > Actinosynnema > Actinosynnema variisporeum. The sequence continues at coordinate 8,404,604 of NZ_RBXR01000001.1, forward strand.
CCTCGGCGGGACGCAGCCGTGAGCCCGGATCACGAACTGGTGGTGAGCGGCGGGGCCGAAGACACGATCGAGATGTGGGACGCCGACGGCGGGGCAAGCTGCTGGAGAAGTTGCGGCTCGCGGACGGCGTCAACGGGCTCGCGTTCAGCACCGACGGTCGGACCGTTGGCCGGCGCCGGCGGGTGCATCTGCCCCGACACCCCACCGTCGAAGACCGACCGCTCCGTACGCCTGTGGGACATCACCAACCGCACCCGACTCGGCGCCACCCCCTCGCGCGAGCCGAATGGCCGGTCGAGGCGGTCGCCTTCAGCCGGGATGGGAGGTACCTCGCGGCGGTGTCCTGGTACCGGGTGTGGTTGTGGGAACTGCCCTGACGTGAGGCCGACCAACCCCTTTGCAGCACAGGCAGGCAAGATTCCTCGAGCTCGATCATGGGCCCGTCGTCGAGCGCGAATGGCTACCAGACCGGCGACGCCACAGGATGCAGGTCCGCCTCTCGGCATGAGCGGACGTTTATCTTCCCGTCGGGTGGAGGATGTGGGTGTGGAACGTTTCCAGGACGACGACGCCGGCTACGAGCGGTGGCTGGCCGGTCATTCCGACCTCTACGTGCTCAACACCACCCGCACCCCTACGCCGACCTACCTGAAGCTTCACCGGGCCACCTGTCACACGATCGCCGGAGTCCCGGCACGCGGGGTCCGGTGGACCGGGGAGTACATCAAGCTGTGCGGCACCCGGGCCGAACTCGAGCACTTCGCCCGGACACAGGTCGGTGGCGAGGTGTCGCCCTGCGGGAACTGCCGCTGACCGGCACAGGCAATCCACAACCTGGATCGCGAGTCCGGGTGCCGGGCGGCTCGGCACGGCGCTGCCCTCGACATGTGCGGATGTTGGGACCGAGCCTTCAGGCGGCTGCGCCGGGGGCTGACTGGGTGGTGCGGCGGCCTCGACACCCCACGATGTCAGGCCCCCACGTGGTTCCACCGTTGTTTTAGGAGACCGAGGCCGTGTGGGACCGTTCGGTGGTCCACACGGCTGGCTCCGGTGTCGGCTACATGGCGCGTTTCCGCTTGCGGGCCTGGTAGACGCGATCCTCGGACGAGACCGCTCGTGGCACGACCAGCAGGTATGGGTGGGTGCGGCACTGGGTCCTGTCGAGGATGCTGACCGCCTGGGTCAGGAGTTGCGCGTGGAGATTGTCGACCGATTCGTGGCTTGCCGCGGCCGAGCGCCGGTTATCGCTAGCTGGTGACACGTTCCAGTACTCCAGGGGGTACCAGCCGACGAGGTAGACGCCGTCGGTGGTGCCCATGTCGGTTATGTAACCGCTGGCGAGTTGTGTTTCCTGTGCTGTCACCAGGTGCTCGTGCCATGAGCCCTTGACTTCGATCGGGATGCTGATGACGGGGGATTCGGCGGTGCGGTCCTTGCTGACGATGTCGATCTTGATGTCAGGTCGTTCGCCGGAGTCGCCTTGGTCCGTCGGCAGGACGACCACCTCTCGGTTGACGACGATGTGCCTGGAGACGAGGCGGAGGTGAAGTTCATGGGCGATGTAGGCGGCTAGCGTGCCCTCGGGTTTGGGCCGCCATTGGAGTGGGCGTCTGGAGCCTTTCGGAGAGTCTTGCGGTCGAGGGCCGCGTTCGCAGTCCCAGAGCAGGTTTCCGTGGGAGTCCAGGTCTTCGGCGATGTGGTCCAGGGTCTCGAGGACGACGGTGGCGAGTTGGTTGGCGCTGCGCACTATGCGTCGGTCGGGGTCGTTGAGCAGCGCGGTCACGTCCGCGGGCGGGATTCGGACCACTGTCCTGGCCTGGACGGTGCGGCGGGCGTCGTGCAGTGCGGCCTGGATGTCCAGGAGATCCGGATGATCGTTGGTGAGATCGCGAAGAGCGAGGACGGCGTCCGGGGTGCCGCGGCGCGCCAGCTCGGCGACCGCTGCGCGGCGCCATTGGTGAACCTCGATCTCTGCTGACCTGATCGCGAACCCGGGTTCGTAGACTTCGGTGTCGGGCGGACACACCGTTGCCAGCCAACGGACCAGTGACGCCAGTTGGCTCTCGCGGAGGGCTCTGGTGATGACGTCGGTCCGGTCGTCGCTTGCGCAGCTGAGCGCGATCTTGCGCCCCAGGTCGGTGGAACCCGGAGCATGGTCCAGTATGGGTGCCCAGTGCGTGACCGCGTCGGACTCCAACAGTGCGATAGCGGATCGTGCCGCGACCTCGAGACCGAGATCGGGGTCGGTGAACTCCGGCCAGCTCGCGAGGGTGTCCAAAGCCAGGTCGGTGATGCGGTGATCACCGGTCGCCAACGGCACCGTGAGTAGTGAAGCCCAGCCTGCTGCCAACACGGCCCGCTGCGTCTGAGGGAACCAGACGGCTGCTATCGGGCGGCTGGGCACCGCAGTGAACTCCTCAGCACCGGCTGAACTCACGTCGGAGCATTCGGAGGCGCGTAGAGCCTCGATCGCTTCGGCGGCCAGCGTGATGAGCGTGGGCGTGAGTGTGGCCGGAAGGTCGGAGAGCCGGAAGTGGGTCTCGCCACGCGCGAACCGGACTCTGACCAGGTGCGTCAAAGCCTCGGATAGTTCGGGTAGAGCGTATCGGCCCGCTTGGGCAAGCAGGTCGCGATCGAAGTCGTTCCCGGAGCCGAACCGCCCGGCCTGATCGAGAATCGCGCCTACCCAGTTCTTCCAGCAGTCGATTGGCAGTTTTTCCAGCGGTGATGGGGCACTGTTGTCCCTGGCGTCCTCGGCGTCCTTCACCGCCGCGAAGGCCACCATCGCGGCGATGGCCCGCCAGTCCCCTACAACTCCCAGCCACTCGGTGCGGTGGTCGTGCTCGTCCGTCAAGTAGCGGAGGGCAGCAGCAGGGAAGCGTTCGCGGAACTCCTCGGGAGACCATAGAGCGGCACCCGCATAGTTCGCGGGACTCCAGGAGTACGAAGACTGCCTGATGCCCGTGGTCGGATCGACGTCCAGGTACTTGACCAGGCGCCAGAACGCTGTCGTGTCGCCGCCAACCGCGTGGTCCAGCCGGTCGCGTTGTTCGACCGCGAAGTCCTCGGCAGACTCCCACACCGGAAAGAATTCAGTTGGCGCAGCCTCGCGTGGCGTGGCGAGCGAGTCAGCCAGTGAGGCGAACGTAGCGGCCATGCCCGGGTCCGTTGCGCGGTGGTGTTGCGCGCGGGATGCCGCCCAATCGGCGTCGCGCTCATCGAGCAGGCGGTTGCGTCCGCCGCGTCTCAGGCAGTCGTCCCGGTCTCGTCCGGACGACATGGGGGAATCGGTCCAGCCGGCGAACACCCGGTAGATCGAGTAGTCGCGATCTTGCTCTTTGGTCTGATGTGCCGCTGCTAGCAGTGCTTCGGTGAAATTGCGTCGGCGGTCGCGGACCTCGTCGGGCTCGGTGCCATCGCTGCGGACCAGGTCGATAGACGTGGGTAGCGCGATGCGGTTTCCGTCACCGAGGAACCACAAGAGCATGCGAGCGGCTCGGTCCAGCACCGGTCCGTCGCTCGTGCTGCGGAGGACTCGTTCAGTCACTGCTGCAACGAACCGCCGTAGGCGGCTCACCCTTTCGGCTCCCAGCAGTCTTGCCGGCACGGGCATCGGTGCTGCGGTTGCAGTGTCCTCGTTGTCGATGTCCTCGTAAGCGCTGTCGACGTCTGCTTCTTCCAGGACTACACCGCAATCCCTGAGCGCCGCTTCGGTGAAGCTCACCAAGTCCCCGAGATCGTCGTCGGCGACACCGTCGGGGAACGTCGACACCTGTGCGCGGTAGGAACCGAGCAATCCTGTGGCTCCGGGTCTGATGTGGACAGATGCTTCTGCGAAGGTGAGTCGTGCCGGCCATAGCAGTCGGAGCAACGTGCCGACCAACTCGGCGCGACTGTCCGAGTCGACTTTCTCGAAAGGATCTGCGGCATTGCCATCCGCCGGTGATGGAGCCAGCGTCGCCAGCAGTCCCCGCAAGCCTGCGATCGTCGTCTCGCCGGGGTCCAATGCCATCGCAGTTCGGGAAGCCCGTTGACGCAGGTAGATCGGCCAGCCTTCGTTCTCTGCCAGTCGCAGCAAGGGCGCCGCGAGTGCCGGCAACCTTGAGTCGGCGGCCAATCGAAGGGCCAACCGAGCCCGAGCGTGGGTGGGCCAATCTGTCACAGAGCGCAGGGTTGTATCCTCCAACGCGCTGACCAGCTGCTCGTGCAGGCCTGAATGACGAAGGTCCCACCGCGCACGCTGCCAGGAACGCTCGACCAACTCGATGCGGTCAGCGCGATCCAACAGTCCAGCCACGAGCAGACGTCGGGTCTCGTCGTCCGTGACGACCGCGGTGTGGGCGGTCAGACTCTCCGGATCTGCTGTCGCCAGCCACCGGACCCGCGTGGGAGCTTGGGCAAGGAGCCAGGCAGCCGTTTCGCGCAGATGCTCAGGGATGGCTGCGGTGTCCTCGTCGGGAGCACTGACCAGGAAGAATCCCTCCAGTTGGCGCTGGGCGATCGGCCCTGGGTCGGATAGACGCGCAGAAAGGTAGCGGGCCGCGAGGAACGCTGCGAACGAGGAGTGCGCGAACGCCACGCGCCCCGGCCCGCTCTTGGTGAACAGTGCCGTCGCCAGTGTTTCCTCGACGATGGACTTGGTGACCTCGAACGGGCCCGCTCCCGCGGTCTCGGCGGCTCCCACCACCTGTCCCAATGGCACAGCCTGGTCGGCCAAGTCAGCGGCGACCTCGTCGTGAACCCACCGGCGACCGCTGAGCAGCAGGTGTGCCGCGACCCGCGCTGCAACGGCTACTCGTTGCTGGACAGTGCTCACGGTCGGACGCGTGGATGGCGATCGTCCAGGGTCCGGCTCGGCCACGAGGATCTCGACACCGCGTTCGAACAACTGCTGCGGACCATCGTCGAGACGTCCGGGGTCCCCCACGTACAGGTTGAGCAACAGTTGTAGCGTCAACGGTATAGCGGCCAGCGGTCCGACACCACCGCCGACCACGGCGTCAAAGAACCCTTCCACCTCGACCCCGGCGCCGGCGACCAGCGCTTCGGCGTCCCGCCGAGTCAACGGTGCCAGGTCACCCACGACGCAGGTCCGCAACTCGCGGGCAAGGATCGTAGTCAGCTGATCGGAGTACTCCGCCGTGCGGCACGCAAGCCACACCCGTAGGCTCCTGGCGTCCCGGCTTCTCAACCGATTGTCCAGCCACGGCGCGAACCTTGACAGGAACGCGCTCTCGTCGAGCTGATCGATAACCACCAGCAGCGGTGTTGCAGTGCGCGACTCGTCTGCGTCGACCTTCGCCGGCAGCCTGTCGAGGTGTACACCCAGTCGATCTTCGACGGCATCCCTGTCGAACAGATCCGCACCGGTCAGATAGAGCGTTCCGCCCTCGCCTGGCGAAGGCTCGCACGAGGTGGTCAAGTCAGGCTCGAGCCGGCGGAACTCAGTCGTCTTCCCAGCGCCAGGTTCGCCGAGCAGTACCCAACCTCCTGAAGCTGCCGCCTCGCCAGGCCGCATCCAGCCCTGCTCCTGATCGCCCGGCTCGACAAGGAACCCTTCATCGTCAAGGCGGAACAAGGCATCACCGGCCGCGAGATTACTGCGGACCCTGAGCCAGCGATCAGCCTTGACGTGGAACTCGACTGGATCCACCATGCCTAGTTCATCGCCACCGCCCCAGCAGCCGCTACAAATTTGCCGCTTGATCTTTGCTGTCGATGCTTAAGAGCTTCGCCGAGGCGATCCAAGCTGTTGGGCGGCGATGGCCGGTCCGGCCGCCCACAACTGTCGGCCGAGCGGACGGTCACGCACGGGTGCGTCGGGTTAACGGTCTGTAACGTGACGGTGGTCTTGCCGATGCTGCCGGTGCCGCGCACGGCGAGAATTCACGAGCCCGTCGGGTTGGCGACGTCTCGTGTACGCGCAAGGTGAGGGCGTCGATGCCCAAGGGCCCGCCGCCCGGTCGCGCCAGCCACCGTCCGGGGCGCTCACCGCAGATTAACCGGGCACATGTCGAGTCAACCCGCGTGGCTCGCCTTCCCGGCGACGCAGCCAGACTGACCCGCATCCTGCTACCCCGAAGGTGGGGAGATAATCCCGTCCACCGCCAGTTCGTCGGCAAAGGGCGGCGGCAAGGAAACCCTGGCGAACTACGACGAACCACACCTTTACGTCCCGCCTGAGCTGCGCCGCATGTTCAAGACCGTTGACCGGACCTGCGCAAGCGCAGGTCCGCCGAGCTGTGGGGATTCCTGACCTCCACGATGTACCAGGGCAGGCAGGAGTTGACATCGGAGACGGTGCACGCCCAGGCGCGAAAGCGGTCCTGGAGCGCCGCGCCCGCGCGACCCGGTTGCTGCGGGACCACCGGCACGCTCCGACCAGTGTGGACATGACCGACATGGACCCGATGGTCGCCGCGCTGGCCGAGGTCTACGGCCCGGCCGCCGCTGGATGGACCTGCCCGGCATCGTGGAAAACGAGTCCTGAGACTTGACCAAGGACCTGGAAGGGTCGAAGTGTGCTTCTTCAACCTGGAGGGCGCCGCCGCGATCGTGTGGACCACCGCCCAGGAGCAGGAAGGCTGCCACGACGAGATCGCGCCGCCACTTACTGACGACGACACCATCGTGATGATGTTCGACGGCAGCAAGTCCGACGACTCCACGGGTTTGGTCGGCGTGCAGGTGTCCGATAACCACGCAGGGGGGTGTTGCACCTGCAGGCGCGGCCCGAGCACCTGTCGTCAGATAAGGCGTGGCAGGTGGGCCGCGATGAGGCAGACCTGGCGGTGCGGACCACGCTCGAGCGGTTCGACATCGTCGAGTTCTTCGCCGACGTCAAAGAGTTCGAGAGCTACGAGGACGTTTGGGCGCATGAGCTCGGCGACGAGCTGTTGGCGGAGGTCACCAGCGGGCGCAACCGGCGCGCGGTGGCGTTCGACATGCGCGCCCGTGGGCAGGAGTTCACCCGCGCCGCTGGCCGCGCCCTGGTCGACATCCGCGACCGGACCCTGACCCATGACAGGGGCCGGCGGTTGCGCCGCCACGCCCTCAACGCCAGCTGAGCACACAACCGCCACGGCACATCGGTGGCCAAGGACGTCCGCGAGTCACCCCACAAAATCGACCTGTCTGGTGCGCCTGATCGTCGCCCGACACATCCACCGTCTAGTGCTCGCCTTTCCGGACTTGGCCAAGTGGTCGAGAGATTCCGCACCACGAGGGGTAGTTGCGCGGGCTGATCGCAATTTCCTAAATTCAGTCCATAGTGGACAAATGACTACCGTGGACGACGTGACGCAAAAGATCGTCTGTGCTACGTTCTACGTGTGATACGTCCCCACGGCGGGACGGGCACCAACAACATCATCGAGGTGACGAGGCGCGGGGATTCGACCCCCCGGTGGGGATGTATCCCACGGGTGGGGGTTCAAGTCTCGGACACACTGTTACCCTACGGGGCGGGTCGACGATTTGTCGGCCCGGCGTCGTGGGGTTCGTCTTTTTCACTGGCCCGCCGGTACGCGTGGTTGTTCGATGACGACTTTGTCGGCGTGGCAGATGATCACGGCCCGGTCGGCGCGCAGTGTGTCGACGACCAGGCGCGGGCTCGCCGCCGCGGGCAGGTGCAGGGCGTGGCCGATCCTGGTGATCAGTTGCTCTTCGCGGAAGTAGAGGGTCGGTGGCGTGGCCTCGGTGCGTGGGCCGCGGTGGTGGCGGCAGCGGTAGCCGGGTCGTCCGTGCGTCCACCGGGATTCCATTCGTTGTCCGCACGTGCCGCAGCGCAGTAGACCTGCCAGCAGGTACTCGCGTCGTTCTCCGTGCTGGTTGGGGCGTTGGGCGCGGATGCGTTGGACGGCGACGAAGTCGTGTTCGCTGACCAGCGGGGTGTGGGCGCGCTGGCGGGACAGGACCCATTGGTGGGTTTCCGCTTGGTGGTGGTGCGGCGGCGTTGGTCGGTGGGGGAGTGGTGGTCGTGGTCGACGGTCTGTCGGTTCCAGACCTGCCACCCGGTGTAGCGGGGGTTGCGCAGGATCGTGGTCACCGTCTCGGCCGTCCACCGGCGCCCGGCGCGGTGGGTGTTGCGTGCGGGGTCGTGTTCGGCCGGGCACGGCGTGCGCCGCTGGTTGAGGGTCTCGACCAGGTCCTCGATGCTGCGTCCGGCCAGGCGTTCGGCGAACAGCCACCGCACGGTCGGTGCGGTCTGCGGGTCGGGTTCCAGGCGGGTCACCGTGCGGCCCCGGCGCGCCCCCGCAGGGTGCGGATGCGGGCCCGCCTCGACCAGCCGGTAGCCGTAGGGCGCCCGGCCGCCCAGGTAGCGGCCATGTTCGGTCAGGGCGCGCATGGCCGCCATCGCGCGATGCCGGGCGCGGACCACCTCGCGCAGCTGCTGCGCACCCAACATCCTGACCAACGCCCGGTGCTCCGGCGTGTCCAGGTCGACCGGTCCACCGGCTTCGGGCAGCCACACCTGCACGCCGTGGCGCCGGAACAATGCCAGCAGCCGCTCCAACTGGTCACCGGCGCAACCTCGTTCGTGCTCGCCCACCACGATCGCTTCGAACCCGCGATCCGGATCCCCGCAACGCGGCCAGCAGCTCTGCGGCCTGCGGCTGGTCCCGCCACCGGTCATGCCGTGACCGCCCGGCGTCGAAGAAGGTTGCGGTGATGGTGCCGTGTCCCGCGATTAGCTCCTACGCGACGGATCTGCGGTTGTCGGTGCTGGAGTTACAGCCGGATGGCATACGGATGCCAGGCACATCGCCGCTCTTGTCGGCTGATTGCCGCGCTGAGCCTGTACGCGGCGTTGGACGACGACGCGGGCACGGCGAGCACGTACAGCGTGCTGGGCGGGCGATCCTGGCGTTGGCCAGGCCGGAGGACGCCGACCGCTGCCACGGGCGCGCATGCCCTGTACGTACGATCCGGAGATCTTTACGGGCTGGCGAACGTCGCGGACTGCCGGGCGGGAGCTGGCGTTGGCGTCGGGCGAGATCGCCTGTGCCGCGCTGTTGCTGCGCGAGCCGGCGGAGGCGCACTTCATCGTCGGCGACCGCCATCCGCCGCCCCTTCGTGCCGCAAGCCCACCACGCTGCTGAGCACGTCCGCGCTGGACTGGATGATCGCTGTGCTTGAGGCCGACCACGTGCCGACGGCGGGGGAGTTCACCAACCTGCTCGACGCGGCCTTCGAGCCGTCCATCAAGAGTAAACCTGCTGTCGATGGGACCTTCGGGTGAAGCATGCCCTACGCCTTCCGCTGCCCACCGCGGCTCGGCAGGATGGATGCAAGGGGGTGGGTGATGTCCGGCTGGTTCGCGCCGTGCTGCTCTGTGTCATGAGTCGAGAGGGATCTTCACGTTCACTGGTGCCTCGGTCGCGGCGTGGGCGGGGTGTCGTGGCGGCCGCAGTGGTCGTGGTGGCCGCCGGTGCCATTGCCGGGATCGCGGTGGCGGTCGGGGCCGGGTGGGCGTGGCTCGCGGCCGGCGCGGGCGCGATCGCGGTCGGGTTGCTCAAGGACTGGCTCAAGTCCGGGACGGCGGCGGCCTACCAGCACATCGCCAACCCGCTCGTGGTCACCGTGGAGGTGCCGGCCGGGCAGGTGGTGGTGGACCGGTCCACCGGTGAGCACGTGCCGGTCAGCGGGCACCAGGTGTCGGTGCTGGTGCAGACCCGCAGCAGTCAGGCTGTGGTGTTGCGGGACATGCGGGTGGTGGTCGAGCGGCGACGCCCGCCCGGTCCGGGGCTGCCCGCCGTCGCCGCGGGCGCCCTCTCGCGGCGGCAGTTCGAGATGGACCTGGACCAGCGGGAACCCGTGCTCAGGCCCGAAGACGGTGGCACACCCGAGTTCCCGTACAAGGTCGCCGCCGGCGACCCCGAGCTGTTCACGGTGACCGCGCGGACCACCGCCGACGAGGTCTGGTGGTGGCTGGAGCTGGACTGGCGCTACGGCCTCCGGACCGGCACCGAGCGCATCGGCCGCGACGGCAAGCCGTTCCGCACGGCCCCCGTCCCACCGAATACCGCCCGCGCCGACGGAGGCGCCGGGTGACGACGCGCGTGGTGCTCGCCGCCCTGGTGGCCGTGGCCGGCTTGCTGGTCACCGGATCGGCGGCCTCACCGGCGGCGTGGGCCGGAGCGGTCATGATCGTGTTCGCCGTGGCGTGGTCCACCCGCGACCGAACGACCGTCACCCCGCCCAGCGGCCCTGCGCCGGAGCCGGCGGCCCCGGGTTCCTTCCGCGTGTGGCTGCAGCCTCCACCGCCGACCGACGACCCAGACGGGACGCAGGTGGTGGAAGTGGACGGCCTGGTGGTGCGGGCCCGCGTCGAAACGCGCCTGTGGCTGCTGATCCCGCCGCCTTCGGTGTCGCCCAACCCCGATTACGTCGCGCCGACCAAGCACCGGATCGTCCTGGACATGACCTGGCACGGCACCGAGGACACGAAAGTCTGGTTCCGACCCTTCGTGCTGGAACGGCAGCCGCCCACGGGCGGCGACATCCTGTTCACCCACGACACCATGCAACTCAAACCCCAGATCGAGGTCCTGCTCGACACCGAACCCGCAAGTGTGCGCGTGGTCGGGTACGAGGACATGCCCGCGATCGGCGTGTGGATCCCGATCGCCGCGGGCACGACCAAGCAACTCGTCCTGGCCGCGCTCACCGACTACGACGACGTCGTGTGGCAGCTCCAGTTCACCTGGCAGGCGGACGACCCGACCAGCGTCAAGGCCTTCGAACTGCGCACCACGGCCAACACGGGCTCAGTCGTCTACTCGCCCGACGGCACCGTGCGGCCGGACAGCCCGAACGACTACGACCGCGAATACACCGTTCGCATCGGCGACGGAATCACCGATCCGCCGGCGCCGACCGTGTGACCGTCGCGGCGATCGGTTCCCGGTCACCGCGGTGTGGGGGACGTTGGGCTGATGATCGCCGAGAAGGTTTGAGCGAGGTGAGTGGTGGTGTCCAGACCGCAGCGAGCACGCAGGCCGGTAGCTCCGATTGGCTTCTCCTGCCCGGAGGACGACCTCGGGAGCGGGTGGCTTGTCCGTGGCCAACTCGTCGGGTTGCGCGGCAGCCGCGAGCCGGCGCTTGCGACGCAACTGCACCGACCGTTCCCCGACCGCAGGCCGAGCCGCCAGCGGCGCTCCAGCAAGTACCCGGACCTGATCGCACTGCTGCTCGCGCCGCTCCAACTGGCCGCGGTCGACGGCCAGCACGACCAGCAGCACCCTGGCCCGCCCACACCAGCGTCAGGTGGAACCACGTACCCGCGAAGGCGGGCAGTAACCTCAGGGTGAAGAACCGCAGCGACACCCGAAGGATGTCGACGACCGCCAAGACCACCCGGCGCCCCAACCTGGGAGAGGCACGCAGGTTTGTAGGTTCCGCGTGAGATGAATGGTCCCGTACATCAGCACTGCCTGAGCATTTGCTCAAGAACGGCGGATGTCGGCCGCTCGGGTGATCACTTGCCGGAAGACAGGAGGCACTGCAGGCCGCGCTGTGCGACCGGGACGTCCGCATTGGTGGACGTGATCTGTGACCTACACCCCCGATGCCGATGAGCGAACGTACGGGCGGACTCTCAGCACAGTGAGCCGCGTCGGGCTGGATTCGCGCGTTCTGGCGCTGGTGTCACAGCGGCACGGGGTCGGATCGCCGACCTGGGGTTTCGAGCTGCGGCTCGTCCGGATCCACTCATGCCGGCTGGTCGGAACCGTCATCGGTCGTACAGGTGGCCCCAGCGGTCCGGTATGTCGGGCAGGACTGTCGTGTGCGGGGCCGGCGGTGTGGCGAGGAGCCAGCCGCGTGGCCAGATGCGGAGGGCGTCCACGTCCAAGCGGGCGTAGGCACCCGTGCAGGTGACGTCGCCGGTGAACGTCACCTGGTTGAAGCTGACCTCCCCGCCGAACAGGGCGCTGTCGAAGTTGGCGTGGCGCCGAATTCCGAACCGCCTGCTGGTGAACCTGGAGATCGACACGTTGTGTGTGCGGACTTGCAGCACCTTGGACGTGGTGGCCGTGCGGCCGTCCTCGGTACTGACGGTCAGCCGTACCTCGTAGTCGCCATCGGCCGCGTAGCGGTGCTGCGGGGCGTAGCCCGAGGCAGTCGTGCCGTCGCCCAAGTCCCAGTGCCAGGTTGTCGTCCCGTCCTGGTCGGGAACGTAAGACTGGTCGTAGAACTGGACCGCGCTGACCACGTTCGGTGGGTACGGGTAGTAGGTGAAGTCAGGGCGGATCGGTCCGGCGACGTCGACCCGCACGCGCAGGAAGTCAACGTCGTTGTCAGACGTGCCGGCGCGCACGTGGTACGTCGTTCCGGCGGTGGCGCGGAAGGTAAGCCAGTCTGATGAGTAGGCCGTGCAACGGATCTCGTCCAGGCCTCCGGCCGTGTTGCCCGCGTACACCGCGAGGTTCGCGTAGTACGACGGCTCGCTGATGGTGACCGATGTCGTCTCGGGCACAGTCAGGGTGTACCAGATGGACCGGGTCGGGCGTGCGCACCGGCTGGTCGGCTCGTCGGGTTCGACGGTGGCGGCCGAGATGTCGACGTCCGAGACGTAGGGGAGTGCGGGGATCGGTGTGGCGTCGGCGAGGTTGTCGTTCGCGGGAGGGGTCGGCGTGGTCGCGCCGAAAACCAACGACGTGCCGCCCGAGGTGCTGAGCGCTGCGACCTTGAAGTGGTAGCGGACCCCCGCGGCCACGTGGACGCTCAGCCGTGACTGGAGGCCGCCAGCGGAGTCGTCGTCGCATCCGATGGGGAGCAATGAGCCTCGCGTGCCGCTGAACGCGGACAGGGTGGTGTCGTAGTTGCTGCCCGCCGTCGACACGGTCACTGTGCCGGATGCGGGTGCGGTGTAGGTGAACCAGACCGACTTGGTGGTGCCACAGTACCCGGGATCGTCGGCGGCCTCGGTCGCCTCGTCGACCGATTGCGTGGCGGTGAAGGGTGTGACGACCTCGATCGCCTGGTCGAAGTCGTCGTTGGTCGGCGGAGAGGCGTGCGCGACGCCGGTCGCGAGCGAGCTGATCAAGGCAGCTGTCAACAAGGCCGACCATGGTCTTCGTGATGTGCGCATGCTGGATGAACCCCCTGAGTCTTCTATCCCGGAACCCCTATCCGGGCACCCTGATCGGGTGGCCGACCAGTCAATACGGTCGTCATCACGTTGCTCAGGCGATCGTCACCTGAGCAACACGATCGGCCCAACAACGCCACTCGAACAGCCGCATCGATCCCGGTCGTGCCAGGACTTGCCCTTATGTGAGGCGCGGGCGGTTGTTGTCCGCAGGGGGCCATCCGCAGCAGGTTACGCTGGTCGTAATGGCCGGGTTGCTGGCCGAGGTCGCGTTCGCCGTACAGTCGGCCAAATGCGCGGCGCTCCACTGCACCAGTGCCTCTTCGTCGACTTGCGCGAGGTCGGCCGTGTCGACGGCGAGCGTTGCGGTTCTCGTCATGGCTACTACTCCCGACCGATCAGTACTTGGAGGCGAACCAGGCGTGCGGCCGCAGCGTGCGGCCGTAAGAGAACGGCGACAGGTCCAGCTCCTCGGGCGCGCCCGCGACGAGGCCGGCCACGATCCGGCCGGTGAGTGGGCCGAGCAGGATGCCGTTGCGGTGGTGACCGGTGGCCACCACGAACCGGGGGTCCTCGGCGACGTCGAGCACCGGCAGTTCGTCGGAGGTCATGGTCCGGAAGCCGGTCCGCATGCGTTCGATCCGCCACCGGGCGGCGGCGGGCAGCACGGTGCACAGTCGCGTCATGACCGTGCCGATGACATCCACCGCACGTGCGGCGCGGTCACTGCGTCCGGCTCGGACGCCGTGCTGCACAGCGACTTCGAGGTCATCTGGCTACTCCTGCGACAGGGCGAACTGCTGCTCAACGAACGCGACGACCTGCGGCCGCGGCACCGCCTCGCCCTGGTCGCGCACCCCTACCGCCGCGAGACCCGTACGTTCCCCGAGCCGGACCCGGCGGGCATCACCGTGCCCGCCGGGTCCGGCTCGGGTACCAGGGTTGCTACTGGGCGTTCGGGCCGACGTCGGTCGCGGTGAGCGGTCCGCGGGTGACCGCGGCGGACGACCGCTCCTCCGCGCCGACGTCGGGGACACCGGCGCGTGGTTGGCCGTCCACGTCGTCGGTGACGAACGCGAAGCGGCCGGTGCCGGTGTCGATCGCCGGGCTGGTCGCGCCGAGCCGGTACACCGCTCCGTCCCGGACCAGCAGCGGGTCGACCGTGCGGATGGCTTCGGCGGGCTTGGTGACGCCCACGGTCGCCGTTCCGGTCGGCCACGCGATGTTGCCGGCGTAGGTCATGTTCACCGGCGTCTTGCGCTCGTCGACCAGCTTGCCCCGGCTGCCGGTGACCACGTTGTCGGCGATGGTGGAGTCGACCGGCGCGAGGGTGTAGTTGGCACCGATCTCGATGTTGGACACGTTGTCCACGAACGTGTTGTGCACGACGGTCGCGCGGTAGACCCGCCAGTGCGCGTTCAACGCGCCCGAGGTGTCCACGTCACCGCCGTCGATCTGCAACGCCGCGTCGTAGCCGCTTCCGGTCAGGCCCTCGAAGTGGTTGTTGTAGACCTTGTGGTCCTGGCCGTAGATCCGGATTCCGCCGGTGCCGGCCTTCCCCTCCCCGAAGAAGAAGTTGCCGTGGAAGGTGCCGCGGTTGCCGTGCCGCTGCGACAGCGTGCCCTGCGAGGTGCGGAACGTGTTGTAGCGGACGGTGTTGTCGTTGCTCTTCACCGAGACGATCTCGGGGTCACCGTCGCAGTTCTCGAACAGGTTCGACTCGACGGTGGTGAACCCGCTGGACTGGGAGATGCCGCTCCAGCCGACCCGGATGGCCTCCATCTCGTTCTCCGCGCGCGGGCCGATGTTGCGGAAGTGGTTGTGGTCGACGAGGTCGTACTGCGACTGCTGGGTCGCCGATCCGTCGATCCTGATGAAGTTGCCCCTCTGGTGCTTCTCCTCGAACAAGTTGTGGTCGATCCGGTTGTGGTGGCTGTCCGCGCCCTGGACCAGCACCCACGTCAGCGAGGAGCTCTCGGTGAGCCGGAAGTGGTTGCGGGTAAGCCGCACGTTGTTCGAACCGGTGAGCTTCAGCGTGTTGCTGTTGGTCCACTTGAGACCTTCGAAGACCACGTGCGAGGAACTCGCCACCTCCAGCTGTCCCCCGGTGACCACCGCTTGGCCCCGGTTCGCGGCGACGACGGTAATGGGTTTGGCGGCGGTGCCGTTCTTACCGGTCATCTTGCCGACCGTGTAGTTGCCGTTCGCCAGCACGATGCGGTCGCCCGCTCGGGCGTCGGCGAACGCGCTCTGCAGTTGGGTCGAGTTCGCGACGTTGACGATCCGATCCGCGCCCGGTTCACCCGTGCCCGGCTCGCCGTTGTCATGCGTCACGCTGAGCCCGTAGACCTTGACCTCGCCGTAGTTGGTGTCGCTGCACGGCGCGGAGTAGGTGCAGTTGGCCTGCGTGTACGCGCCCGACTTGAAGTAGCCGCCGGTGAAGCTCTTCGAGATCGTGGTTTGCAGGACACCGTTGTAGTAGGCCTTGATCTGGCCGCCGCCGACCACGAACTTCGCCTGGAACCTTGTGCCGAGCGTGTAGTTGTCGGTCACGAGTTTGTGGTGGCTGGTGTCGCCGTCGGTGATGTAGAGGCTGCTGCCCTCCAGGCGGAACACCGAGACGTCGTCGGAGGCGTCGTGGATCTGCCCGGCGACGACGTGAGGCTTGTCGTTGGGCAGTGCGGTGATGGCCTGGTCGATCACCATCGTGTGGATACCCGAGGTGGACGACCAGCTCGCCTTGGCGGTGCCGTTCATCTCGCGCAGTTCCGAGCGGGGGTAGTTCGAACCGCTCGTGGTGACTCCGTTGACGGCCGCCCGGAACTGCACCGCGGCGCAGTCGGAGGTGGAGGTGAACCACGGGTCGACCTTGTAGGTGGCCAACGCCGGCTGCTCGACGTTGGTGGGGCTTTCGTCCTCGCCGATGGGCAGGCCGACGTACCAGTTCCTCAGGTCCAGCACGTTCGCCGGGTAGGCGCACGCGCCGCCGCCCCCGCCGTCGGCTCCGTTGACGGTCGTCTCGGTGATGCTGGTCCAGCCGTTGTCGGTGTTGCCGTACCCCTGGATGCGCAGGTACCGCTTGCTGCTGTCGGTGAAGTCGTAAAGCTCGGCCTCGAGCGTGGTGCCGCTGCTGGTCCGCCGGGGGACCACGGTGGTCCAGGACGACCCGTCGTCGGAGAGCTGGACTTCGAACGTCGACTTCCTGACATCCCCTTTGTGCCAGGAGATCGACACCGAGCCGATGACCTGCGGCGAGCCCAGGTCGTACCGGATCCACACCCCGTCCCCCTCGGCGGACCAGCGGGTGCCGAGGTCGCCGTCGACCGTGTTGGCCGGGACGTTGCCGTCGTGCGCACTGGCCGACACGCCGACGACCGGCAGCGGAGTGGCCGCCCACGACGCGACCGGCGGGTAGCCAAACGAAACGCCCAGCGCGAGCAACATCACCGGGAGGACACGACGGGTCCGTGTCGTCGGGAACTTTCTCGATCGTAGACGCGACATGCGTGCAGCGTGTCCGAACGGCGCGGGACCAGTCCCCGATCAGCGGGGCCCGCGGCCGGCGCGAACCGCTCCATCTCCAGGCGACTCGGCTCCTGGGCCTACCCCCTCAGGACGCGGCTTGCCCATCGGTCGGAAACCCCACCGGCAGGAGCGGCACCATAGACGACCAGGGCGTTGCGCGGGGCGGTGAAGCGGACCGGACAGCCGAACAGGTCGTCGAACGGGCGGATGTCGTCCGGGGCGGGGAAGGTGAACTCCACCAGGCGTGGCCGGAAGTCCGGTCCGAGCGCCAGGCGCGTGACCGTCACGACGCTGCTGAACGCCTCTTCGACCAGGAAGGTGCCGATCGCGGGGTCCAGGGCCGGATCGGGCAGGTCGGCCCACAGCGTGAAGCCGGCGTCGCCCTCCCCGGCCGACCACACCACCATCGCCCCGGACAGGTCCTGGAACCGCACGCCCGCCTCGACGGCGTCGCGCAGGGTGTCGGCGGACATCAGGGCGAACCCGATCAGGCCCCACGCGGTCGGGTGCTGCCTGGCGCCCACCCGCAGGCCGAGGTGCTGGTCCCCGGTCAGCTGCAACGCCCGGCGGATGACCTCGCTGCCCTGGCGGTAGGACACCCGCAGCTCGACGGACTGAAGCATCGTCTCGTCCAAGCCGGCGTGGTCGTCGCCCTCGATGTCGCGGTGAGCTTGCATATGGTGCTCTCCGGGCCGGGAAGGCCGGGCAGACGAGGTGTGGTTTGTCCAACCGGAAGCCCGGCCCAGGGCCTCCGTAATTCTCCGTCCGGATCCGCGCCCACTTCGGTGCTTTGGACACCTCCCTCCATCCGAGCAGTTGCCGGCGGAAGTCGGCGAGGACCGGTGGCGCGGTGCGCACAGGACGAACCTGGTCAGTGTTCGCTGACCAGAGCGGTGTGGGCGCGTTGGCGGGACAGGACCTACTGATGGGCGGGATTGCGCTTCGTCATGCGGTGGTGGCGTTGGTCGGTGGGGGAGTAGTGGTCGTGGTCGATGGTCTGCCGGTTCCGCGCTTGTGACCCGGTAGCGGGGGTGCGCACGATCGTGGTCACCCTCTCCGTCGTCCAGCGGCGCGTGGGTGTTGCCTTCGGGGTCGTGTCCGGCGGGGCACGGCGTGCGTCGTTGGTTGAGGGTGTAGACAAGGTGCCTGTGCTGCGTCCGGCCAGGCGCTCGGCGGACAGCCATCGCACGGTCGGTGCGGTCTGCGGGTCGTGTTGCAGGCGGGTGACGGCGCGTCCGCGAGATGGGGTTGTGGGCCTGCCTCGACCAGGTGGTCGCCGTAGGGGGCGCGTCCGCCCGGGTAGTGGCCCAGTTCGGCCTGGGCCTTCATCGCCGCCAACTCCCGGTTGCGGGCCCAGATGACCTCCTCGACAATTCTTGATCACCAACACATCCCGTAGCGCCGATACCGGGCCAAGTCATCACAGCCGACTTCCATACGTGCTCTGGGCGGAACATCGAGCCCAGGGGTGTTCGGCCTGAGCAATAAGGCCTGCGAGCTGTCGTACGGACGTCTACCGCACTGACGTAACCCCCACGCCCGCCGGCGGTGCACAACGCCTGCGCTTCACCTTCCGCGTCCACCGGGAGGGCCGGGTCGTCCGCGAGGAACGCGAGGACTTCGCCCTGTGGCCCACTCACCCCGCCGTCATCACCCGCGAACTGACAACAGCAGGCATGGTCCCCGCCCCGCACCCCGACCTGCGCGCCGCCGTCCTACCGGCGTGGAGGCCGAAGAAGTGACCATCCGGTCTCGATCCGGTGGCGGACGTGGTCGACGGTCGTCGACCGGTGTGAGTCTTGGAGTGGAGGGGGATCCGATGAAGGTTCTGGTCACAGTGCTGCCGGCGCTGCTCCTGCTGGTCGGGTGCGCGTCGCCGTCGGTGGACTACAAGGCCGTCGCTCACGGTCAGCAGGCTTCGCGGGATCGGGAGACAGCGGCCCGGGTGGCCGGTGAGCGGATGGCGGCGTTGCGCGAAGCCATGCCGGGGACGCGGTGGTTGGAGTCGTCGGTCGAGCACACCTGCGGCACGGAGACCTCCGGCGGTTTGTTCACACGGAAAACCGAGCACCTGCTGTGCTTCACCGTCTTCACCCAGTACATCGGCTTCGACACCGAACTCGCCGACGAGGTCCGGACGTTCGACGCCGCCGCCGCCGGCACGGGCTGGGGCGCGAGCAACCAGCCCGTCGACACGCCGATCTGGTACTACCGGGAGTTCCGGGGCCGACCGGAGGGTCCGCGGACCTACGACGCCAGCAACCTGCCCGACATCTCCTACACCGCCGTCGGCTCGAAGCTGTTCGCCTGCGGCACGTCCAACCCAGCGCTGACATTGCGCCAGCGCTGGCTGGAGGCCGGGCAGCCGCTCACCGACCACGAACGGCGGACCACCACGGAGGTCCATCCCCTCCACCCTCTCTTGTTCGAGCACAAGGACCCGCTCAACCACGAACAGGTGAAAACGGCGGCCCTCCAACAACACCGCTACCTCGCCATCGTCACCCTGACCGCGCAGTGCTGGTACGACCAACCCGACGGCCGCTGAATCACAGTCATCCTGCGGCACCTGCACGCCGT
Source organism: Saccharothrix variisporea (assembly GCF_003634995.1). GTDB lineage: Bacteria > Actinomycetota > Actinomycetes > Mycobacteriales > Pseudonocardiaceae > Actinosynnema > Actinosynnema variisporeum. The sequence goes on from NZ_RBXR01000001.1 coordinate 8,423,802, forward strand.
CATCACCACCGGACGGAGGTGGAACCCGGACATCGCCGCCCACGGCGCCACACCAACCGCTGCGCCCACCGCGCCTGAACCCCGCGACCGCGACCACAAGCAGGGCCGGGGCGAGCCCCACGTGGCTTGGAGACCACCCTCGGCGATCTCGCCTCTGATCACCGGCAGCCCCACCCGTCGTCACACAACCCGATTGCACGCTGCCGGGACCAACCCCATGCCGCTACGCAGGGAACGACGACAAACCCGATCATCGATCGAACTATTGACATAAACGACTTACGCTGATAGGAGTGCGTTGCCTGCTGCACTGCACCGGACGTGGTCGGTCCGGCGCCGACAACGTCGGCAACCGGAGAACGCCCAGGTCGGCTGACCTCGACGGTGACGACGATCGCCAAGCAGTCGCAGGTGATCACGTGGCGACCGGTAGGGGCTCCGGGCCGGGGACACCCTGGGCCGGAGTCCATTGCGCTGGATGAGTGCTTGAATCGTCCGGAGAGCCGGCAGGCTGTGATCCGTGAACCCGATTGTTGCGCAGGTGTTGACCATCGTCGGTGTCCTGCTCGGCTCGGCCGCCACGTTCGTCGTCACCTCCACTACCGAGCGGACCCGTTGGCGGCGGGCGCAGTCGGCGCGGTGGGACGACAAACGCCTGCTGGCGTATTCGGAGTACGCCAACGCGGTCAAGCACATGGTCCGGCTGTGCCGCCGGATCGCGGAGACCAAGGGGCTGCTGTCCACGGGGCAGCCCATCGACCTCGACTCCGCGTTCACGGCCCTTGCGGAGGCGGAGACCGAACGAGCCGCGCGGTGGGAGACCGTCCTGCTCCTCGGCGAGCCGACAACGATATCCGCCGCACGGGCGTGGAGCGAACAGGTGTGGCGTTTGGAGCGCATCCTGCGTGAAGACAACCCGGACTCGTCCTCGTTCGCCGACGCCTACCGAAGTGCCATGCGACTGCGCAACGAGTTCTACGCTCGCGCCCGCGTCGACCTCGACATCGCCAGCGGTCCACTGCCCGAACTCACGTGGAAAGCGCTTGAACCCCAGCCACCACCGCCCGGCCACCCGGCCGCACCTTGACGACCGTTCGACTTCCGCCTCCGGCTCGCCGACTTTTGGTGCCAGGCGTGTGTCATGCCGGGAGCGGTGGGTGTACGACCCGTCCCTCGCGGCGGTATGCCCGTTCCCCGTCGTGTTCGACCACGGCCCCCAGTCCGCCCGGTCAGCAAGAGCAGTATGGCCATTCTCTGCTTGGGTTGACGTTGGACGGGGCCTCCGGCCGTGAGGTCCGCGAGGTTTTGGAGCTGTTCGCCGCAGAGGTGATGCCGGAAGTGAAGAGTGGATCGACGGCAGGCGGTGCAGCGTTGTGATCAGCCCAACTGATCAAGCGCCGTTCGTGACCTGACGGTGTGGGGGTGCGTCTCGGCCAGCACCCGACGGCGGCGTGCGAGCACGTCCTCGAGCACTGGGCGGGCCGTATCGAAGTCGCCAACGAGAATGAGGTGCATCGCGTATTCGTGGGCAGAGTTCAACGTCTGTGGGTCATCTTCACCCATGACGCGCCGACGTCTTGCCCATGTCTCCTGGTAGATCCGGTTGGCAGCTTCGGCGTCGCCTGTGGCCGACAAGTCCCCGGCGAGGTTGTTGGTGGCGTTGAGCGTCGCCGGATGATCGGAGCCCAGCGTGGCAACGAAGCGGGCGACAGTGTCCTCGTTCAAAGCCCTGGCCGCCTCGAATTCCCGCAGATGGCGCATGGTGTATGCGAGGCTGCTGGCGGAGGCCAAGGTTCGGACGTCATTGGCGCCGAAACCCGCTTCATGCGCGTCAGGTTGTCGGCGTTCAGCTCGCGCGCCTCTCCGTAGTCGCCGAGGGCGCGTAGTTCGCGTCCAAGATTGTGCGCCGCCATGAGGACGTCCGGGTGATCGCGTCCCAACCTCGATGGCCACCGCGACAGGGCGTTTGTGGCGAGATGCCGGGCTGCCTCGTACTGCCCGACCGCATGTAGATAACGGCACACGCGCAGACGGAACGCACGGAAGCGTTCAGGCTCGTCGAAGTCGGCGGCGCTGGACGCCGACATGTTGTCGACCAGGGCCTGCACGTGTGGCGTCAGCGCGGCAAAGGCAGCCCAACTCGCAGGTGAGTCGGGGTTGCCCGGATCTGCCTCTCCGATCATGCGCATCGCCTCGGACGCGACCCGGCCACAGTCTTGCGGGGTCATCGTCGCTCGGACCAGCAACTGGACCAGGCGGTGGATCTGCAGTGAGTTTCCGATCCGGTCCACCAGCGCAAGCCTCCCTAGTGTCCGCAAGAGCGGAACCGTCGTTGCTGTGTCGCCGAGGACCACTCCGAAATCCCCCTGTGGCGAGTCGCCTTCCAATACCACTGGGAAGGGCTCCGGCGCGCACAATGACAACCGGTCGAGCAACCCCGCAGCTGCGGCGAACCGTTGTTCGGCGTGCCTACGTCCTGCGGAGACGACCGCCGCCAGTCCGGGATGGCGGTCGATGGTCGGATCACCGAGGCCGGCGTCGAGGGGCTCCGCGTCAAGCAACGCCAGATAGCTCGCGACGGTCAAGCCGACGTCGGACAGGAAGCACCCCGCCTGCTCGACCGCCAATGGGAGGTCGCCAAGGGCGTCCGCGAGCTGGTCGGCGTCCCGCTCATTTAGGAGTGCACTTCGTCGCTGGAGCAGGTCGATCGACTCGCGACGTTGGAACTCGGCCACTTTGATCGGTGACGGGACCAGGTGTGCGATGGCGCTGTCACGTGCGGTGACCAGGACGCGCCCGCCAGCCGGTGGATGGAGGTCGGTGAGGTCTTCCGGCGCGTTGACATTGTCGTAGATCAACAGCCAGTTGTGGCTCTGGGACAACCTAAGCCACAACGGAACCAGTGCATTGGCCGATTGCACGTCGACCCGAAGCCTCAGTTGCGTGGCGAGGTCAAGGAGATTCGACCGTGCGACAGCACGGTTGTCACTGTTCTGTCGAGCGCACTGCCGGCCGCCGGGTCGAGGTCGAGTCGTCGATGTGCGGTGGCGGCGGGATGCCTAGGCTGCGGCATCCGATTGCCTCGCGGCGTGACCGGTGCGGAGCCTCGGGCGTGTCCGAATCACGCCCCCTGGGGTGTACGACCACATTTCCAGCCTGCACAGCCCCTACGGCGACACGGTGGCCAGCGTCGTGCGACGCCGGCCACCGTGTCCGATTCGGGTCGGGGGCTACTTCAGGCCGTAGGCACGGATGATGGTCTGCTCAGTGGTGCCGCCGCGGTGGTCGACCGCTTTGGCTTTGAGCGACACGAAGCCCTGGCCGGCGGGGTGGCGCAGGTAGGCGGCCCACTTCGCGGCCCCGGTGGGGATGGCGTAGGCCTTCTGCCAGGTCTTGCCATCGTCGTAGGACACCGACAGTTCCAGGCGGAGGACCCGGGCCGACGACTGGGTCTGCGCCTGGATCGGCAGCCGGAACAGCTGCCCGGCCTTGGCGCGGTTGTCCACGTCCACGTCCGGGGTGTAGCGGATCACCGAGACCGGCAGGTCGGTGCTGGTGTCGGTGTGTCCGGAGCGGAACGTCTGGGCCAGCTGGATGTGGGTGGAGAAGTCGAAGGCGCTGTGCTTCTGCTCCGACTCCAGCCGGTAGGTCGCCTCGTCGGCGGGCACTTCCCAACTGCCGCGGTTGGGCCTGGGGCTGTCGCCGACCTTGACCCCGTCGCGGAACAGCGAGGTCCGCCCGAAGTCGTAGACGACCCCGCCCCAGCGGTCGGTTCCGTCGCCGAGGAGCGACTGGGAGTTGGTGATCTTGTTCCCGTCGCGGACCACGGATGTGGAGCCGTCGGGCAGGGACGGGCCGAGCACCGTTTTGTTCCAGCTTTCCCGGTAGGTGCGGCCGGGCTGGTAGCCGACCGGATCGTTGAACAGGGCGAAGTTGATGGGGTCGTCCGGTCCGGGTGCCTGCAGGTAGTCGCTCGTCCAGGTCAGGCCGTTGCCGTGGTAGTACTCGGTGCGGGTGCCGGGCTGGTCGACGTCGCCGCCCATCGCGAACGCGATCGCCAGTGGTCCCAGCATCGGCGTGGTGAGTTTGACGCCGATGGCGCCCGTCTTGGTGCGGTGGTAGTCGGTGCGCACCGCGGCGAAGTCGCGGTCGGCGAGCACCTCTGCCAGGCCGTCGAACATGCGACCCGACCGGAGCCAGGCCAAGTTGTACGGCTCGTTCCCGGCGAGGAACCCGGCGGCGATGACGGCGGAGAAGACGTCGGCGGGCGCGTCGGGCCCCGACTGGGCGGTGAACAGGTTCTCGAAGTCCCGGGTGAGGGTGCCGGCGCCGCCGACGATCCGGTCACCGGCCGACCACCAGCCCCCGACCTGGCCCACGGTCTGCGCCAGCCCCGGTTTGTCGATCTTCACCGAGATCGGCTGGGCCTGCCGGGCGTCCAGGGCCACCGACTGGTCCTTCGTCATCGACAGCGGCGTGGGTCGGAAGAACATGCTGAACGGATCGCCCGGCCGCCAACCGGTCGAGACCGTGACGAAGAGCTGGTAGTCGCCCTTGGGCAACCGCCGGGTGCTCGTGCCCTTCGGGCTCCACACGCGGACGGGCTCGCCGGTCGCGGTGTTGATCAGCAGTGCCTGGAAGGAGGAGGGTGCGCCGTCACGGCCCAGCGCCGACAGCGCCAGTTCGTAGCTCTCGACCTCCTTGTGCACGGCGAACGGCGTGACCACGGCCTGGCCCTCGGCGGTCGCGGTGACCTGGCCGCCGTAACCGCCGTCGGGGGTGTCCAGCGTGGTGTCGGCGGTCAGCTCGACGGTGGTCTCCGCGCCGGCCGGCACGGTGACTCGGTCGGTGCTCAGCCCGAACATCCCCTTCGGGGCGGGTTTGCCGTCCGGTCCGGTGGCGGTCAGGGCGAGGGTGAACGTCACCGCCTGGGTGCTCGGGTTGCGGTAGGCGAGCTTCCGGGTGATCTTCGGGTCGTCCTGGTGCGGCCACACCGCCGTGCCCAGCGACAGCGCGGGCGGGTCGGTGTGGACGGTCTGGCGGGTGGCGCGCTGCACGTCCACGCGTCCCGCGCCCTGGGTGGGCACGGACAGCTCCGGGTTCGGCTTGGCCGAGCCCATCAACACGGCCTTGGACTGCGCGGCCGACAGGCCCGGCCGCTGCCCGGCCAGGATCGCCGCCGCCCCGGCGACGTGCGGGGTGGCCATCGAGGTGCCCGAGAAGGCCACGTAGCCGCCCGGCGCGGGCTCGCCGCCACCACCGGCCTTCGCCGCCGTGATCGCCACCCCGGGCGCGGTGATCTCGGGCTTGACCGCCCGGTCCCCTGCCCGCGGGCCACGGCTGGAGAAGGGCGCGATCCGGTCCTGCTTGTCCACCGCACCCACCGCCAGGGCGGCGTCCGCGCTGGCCGGAGAACCGACCGTCTGCTCACCGGGACCGCTGTTGCCGGCGGCGACCACGAACAGCACGCCGTGCTGGGCGCTGAGCGTGTTCACCGCCTGCTCGAGCGGGTCGAGGTCCTCGGTGTCCTGGCCGCCCAGGCTCATGTTGACGACCTTCGCGCCGGACTCCGCCGCCCACTGCATCCCGGCCAGGATCCCCGACTCGAAACACCCGTACTCGCCACACACCTTCGCATCGAGCAGGGAGGCGTCCGGGGCCACACCCTTGTACTTGCCGCCGGACTTCGCGCCGGTGCCGGCGATGGTCGAGGCGACGTGGGTGCCGTGCCCGATCTGGTCGCCGGGCCGGTCGCCGCCGGTGAAGTCGCGCCGGTCGACCACCTTGCCGGCCAGGTCGGGGTGCTCGGCGTCGATGCCGGTGTCCACGACGGCGACCTTGACGCCCTTGCCGGTGTATCCGGCTTCCCACGCTGCCGGCGCCCCGATCTGCGGCACGCTCACGTCCAGGGTGGGCTTGCGCAGGCCGTCCAGCCAGATCCTGCCCACGCTCGACCGCGCGTCCCACAACGCCTTCGTGGTGGCCTTGGCCTGGATGGCCGCCACCGCGTCCACGGCGTCGAACCGGTGGTGGACGGTCGTGCCGGTCGTGCCGAGCGCCTCGGCCCGCGCGCCGACACCTTGCACGATCAACGGCAGGTCGCTGCGGCGGGCGTCGTCATAACCCTGCTCCAGCAGCCCTTTCACATCGAACAGGCGGCGGTCCAGCTTGCCGGAACCGACGTCGGCCACTGCGTCATGCGGGACCACGAGCAGTTCGGTGCGCGTGCGCTGGACGTCGAACCGCACCCGCTCCCGTCCCTTGGCGGGCTGCACGAACGCGGTCGGGACACCGGATTCGTGTTCCAGCACGGTGACCTTGTCGCCCGACAAGAGCGTCACCTGTCCGCGCACGCCGCCCGCGCGGTCGCCACCCGGCTCGGACCGTGCCACCTGGCCCGCTGCCGTGGTCGGCGACATGGCGCCGCCCAGCAACGCGACCGCCGACACCGCGGCGATCACCGCTGCGCGGCCACGTGCGGAGCGGTGTATTCCTATTCTGCGAATGGACATGGATCGTCCTCCAGGACAAGACGACGACAGGGAATATCGGGTCACTGCGCAGGAAATTGACGGCCCGATTTCCCGAACGTAACGACGGGTGAACTCGGCCGGCCATGTCTGTGACCACACATTCGGTCGCGTCGCACTGTGTGTGGTGGGCGACATGTGGACTGTGTCCAAGTGTGTGGGCAGGCACATGGTCTTGCAGTTTGCCGATTCGTAACATCACGAAGCCGTCGGCGTGATCATCACCCTGATCCTGCTCGGCCGGCTGCTGGAGGCCCGTGCCAAAGCCGGTACCGGTGAGGCGATCCGCGCGCTGCTGGGCCTTCAAGCCCGCTCCGCCCGCGTGCTCCGCGACGGCACCGAGGCCGAGATCCCGGTCGCCGAGGTGGTCGTGGGCGACCAGGTCGTGATCCGCCCCGGCGAGAAGGTCCCGGTCGACGCGACCGTCCTGTCTGGACAGTCCGCAGTGGACGAGTCGATGGTCACCGGTGAACCCATGCCGGTCATCAAACACGCCGGCGACACCGTCATCGGCGCCACCATCAACACCACCGGGTCCCTGCACGTCGAGGCGACCAAGGTCGGGGCGGACACCATGCTCGCCCAGATCATCCGCATGGTCCGTCAAGCGCAAGCATTCAAGGCCCCGATCCAGCGGCTGGCCGACGCCGCGTCCGCCTACTTCGTGCCCGCGGTCATCGCCGTCGCCGTCGCCGCCTTCACCGTCTGGTACCTGGCCGGACCCGGAGCCGGCGCTCACGCTCGCGCTGGTCTCCGCGGTAGCGGTGCTCATCATCGCCTGCCCCTGCGCGCTGGGCCTGGCCACCCCGTTGTCGATCATGGTCGGCACCGGCAAGGGCGCACAGGCCGGGATCCTCATCCGCTCCGCTGAAGCCCTGGAGACCGCGCACCGCCTCGACACCGTCGTGCTGGACAAGACCGGCACCCTCACCGCCGGCAAACCCGCGCTCACCGACATCCACACCACCGGCACGGTCACCGAGGACGACCTGCTCACCCGCGTGGCCGCCGCCGAGGCCGACAGCGAGCACCCCCTGGCCGCCGCGATCGTCGCCGCCGCACACGGCCGTGCTGTCGCCACAACCACCGCGTCCGCGTTCGACTCGATCACCGGCAAGGGCGTGCAGGCCACCGTCGACGGCCACGCCGTGCTGGTGGGCACCCACAGGCTGCTCGCCGACGCCCGCATCGACACCACCGCGCTCGACGCGGTCGTCGCGGAGTACTCCGCCCAGGGCAAGACCCCTGTCCTGGCCGCGGTGGACGGCCGTCCCGCGGGCGTGCTCGCCGTGGCCGACACGGTCAAGGCCGACTCCGCCGCCGCGATCGCCGCACTGCACCGCCTCGGCCTGGACGTCGTCATGCTCACCGGCGACAACCCCCGCACCGCCGCCGCCATCGCCCGCCAGGTTGGCATCCGCCGCGTCCTCGCCGAAGTCCTGCCCGAGCACAAGGCCGACGAGATCCGGCGCCTGCAAGCCGAAGGACGCCGCGTGGGCATGGTCGGCGACGGCATCAACGACGCCCCCGCCCTCGCCCAGGCCGACATCGGGCTGGCGATCGGCACCGGCACCGACGTCGCCATCGAGTCCGCCGACATCACCCTCGTCTCCGGCTCGCTGAACGGCGTGGTCACCGCCATCCGCCTATCCCGCGCCACCATGCGCAACATCCGCCAGAACCTGTTCTTCGCCCTGATCTACAACGCCATCGGCATCCCCGTCGCCGCCGGTGTCCTCTACCCCTTCCTCGGCGTGCGCCTGAGCCCGATGCTCGCCGCCGCGATGGCGCTGAGCTCGCTCTCGGTCGTCGCCAACGCCAACCGGCTCCGCCGCCACCGGTCGGTGCCACCGCCCTCCCCGCGGCGGACCCGCCGGTATCAGGGACCGTCGGGTTCCAGCGCAGGGTCTTCCGCTTCTGTCCCAACGCCTACCGTCCGTCCAGCGTGGAAGTGAGAGGGAGGAGTCGACGATGAGCACTCCTGTCGAATCGCGCAAGGTGTGGTGGGTCGCGCGCATCGAACAGAGTGGGTTAGGAAGACTTTCGGTGAAGTTCGACCGCGTCGCGCCAGCACAGCACGACGACGTGTTGCTCGTGCAGTTCCGCGCTGGAGGCGGTGGCAGTAACAATAGAATCCGGTTGTGGGGGTGCCGTGGCGTCCGCGATGTGCTTCATGAGGCTGTCTTCGCGCCAGTAGAGCGGCTTGGGGCCGTCGTCCGGGCGCGGGCGTGCGCTTCCGTAGCCGTGACGGCACCGGTAGCCGGGGCGTCCGTGTACCCAGTGCGCGTCCATCCGCCGCCCACACACTCCGCACATCACCACGCCCGCCAACAGGTAGTCGCGTCGACCGCCTTCGTCAGTGGGGCGCTGGGCACGCACCCGCTGCGCGTCGATGAAGTCTTGCATGCTCACCAGCGGCGTGTGCACGACCTCCGGCGAGACCGCCCACTCCCCGGGCAGGTTCGGTACCTGTCCCGGACGTCCTGTGCGGAGGTTGACCTCGTCCCGATCGGTCCCGATCCGGTTTCATACCTGGCGGCCTGTGTAGCGGGGGTTGTCCAGGATGGTCCGCACCGACTGCACGCTCCACCGGTCGCCCGAGCGGTGCTGGTTGCGTCCCGGGTCGGCGGCGGACGGGCAGGGCGCGCCGCGGTCGTTGAGTTCCCGGGCGATCCCGGCCAGCGACATCCCCTCCAGTCTGCGGGTGAACATCCACCTGACGTGCCCCGCGGTCCGCGGGTCCGGTGCCAGCTTCCGCGCCCGCCGCCCCCACCGTGCGTCGGCACGCTTGGGATGCGGTCCGCCGTCGACCAGCACGTACCCGTACGGGGGTCGGCCGCCCAGATAGCGGCCCAGTTCGGCCTGGGCCTTCATCGCCGCCAGCGCCCGGTTACGAGCCCGGATGACCTCCCGCTCCGACTGCGCCCCCAGAAAAGCCATCAACCGGCGGTGCTCGCCGTCGTCCAGGTCGACCCGGCCACCGACCTCGGGTAACCACACCTGCACCCCGGCCGCGTGCAGCAGCGGCACCAGTTCGTCGAACTGTCGACCGCAGAACGCCCGCTCGTACTCACCGACCACGATGGCGTCGAACCCGCGGTCCGGGTCGGCCAGCGCGTCCAGCAGGCGGGCGGCCTCGGGTCGGTTGGGCCATCGGCGTCGTCGGGAGGCGCCCTCGTCGAAGAACTCAGCCACGATCGTCCCGTGCCCGGCGACCAAGCGCTCGCTGACCTCCCGCTGCCACAACCGCGAGGAGCGCCGGTCCTGGTACTCCGAGGTCGACATCCGCCCGTAGAACGCAAACCGCAACCCGAGGTGAACGTGCGGGTCGCGCGAACGCCTCCGCTCACCCTCACGCTGCCTGCTCTGCAACCAGCAGTCCAACAAGCCCTGATCATCTTTGGAAGCGCTGGTCGTCATGGGTGCCACACCTTCGGTCAAGGGACACGACACCCCTGGGACCGCACCCACCCACGACCATGACAGCGACAGCCCGACGAACACCCGCATGGAGCAGGGCGTGCCTCCGAACAGTTCTGCTGTCTCTACCCGCGTGCAGGTGACCACTAAGCCATCGCCGCTGGGCGGATGCCGCCAGAACCGCCCCAAACGAGCTGGTCGTGGATGCCGGCACGGCGGTCCGACACGATCGGTGGGTTCTGGATGTCCGATTCGACAGCCTGCCCGGCGAACCTCGATGTCGCCCCGCCGTCCACCACGAGCGCCATGGCGAGTGACTCTTCACCGATGGGCCGCGCCGGACGGCGGGGGTGGCGCTATCGTGTCGGTGTGACCGCAGCCGCCGCACACGAACCGCACCCGGAGATCGCCAAGACTCCCGAGGCGATCCGTGCGGCGCTGCTGCCCGAGGAACGCGACGCCTTCGACGCCGACTGCCGCCACGCCCTCGGCCAGGCCGTGGAGCAGTCCAGCCTGCAACCGGTCCGCGACGTGCTCGACCACTGGTGGCGCATCGCCACCATCACCCGCCACGATCCCGCCGCCCACCGACGCATGCTCGCCCGCGTCGACCAGACCCTCACCGGCCAGACCCCGCCGCGGCTGCGCACCTGGGACGAACTGCGAACGGAACGCGGCCTGTAGGTGACCTACACGATCGAATTCCCGGACGAGGTCTGGGACCAGGTCCACGCGCTGCCCGCCGAAGCCGCCACCCCGTTCGCCGAGGCGATGACCCTGCTGACCCACGAACCCTGGCACGGCGAGCCCTACCACCGCGCCAACCCCGACGGCGCCCTACGCCAACTCATCTACGGCTTCGGCCACGGCCTCGTCATCTACATCATCCTCGAACAGCAGCAACGGGTCATCATCGAACGCGTGCTCTGGCTGGAAGACCTCGGCTGACCCCCGGAGCTGTGAGCCCTTCCTGGCCTGGTGGAATGAGCTGCAGTTATGCCAACCAGGAACTCTAACAAGTGGCGCGGACGTCGAGCTGGCAGTAGACAGTCATCGATGATCTCGGGTTGACGGAACATGAGTATCCACAGAAGGGTCACCCAAAATGACAGAGAAGGATAGATTGGAGATACTTCTAAAGGCTTATGACTTGGAGCGGCAGGATGAGCGAAACTTTTGGGCAACGATCCCTACATTAACCTCGACGGCACTTGGGGTAATTGTAACGATAACTTTCGTCGCCGACCCCGCCTCCTGGCAGGTGTGGATATTCTCGCCCTTCTTCGCAATCGCCATGCTGGTCTATTATGCCTATCAGGGTGCAGTGGGAAGTCTTAGGCGCAGGTACATGGAGGCGCTTGAGCGGGAGATATGTGGAGAGGAAAAGATTTCGGTCGACGAGGGTGTTGCTGAAGCGCCGATTAGACTCCTTGCCTACAATCGCTACACCTGGGCCCTCAGCAGTAAGTATGGCGCCCTAGGGGGACATGCGGTCGGCCAGGCAACATTTACGATAGTCAACATTCTTCCAGTCCTGCTGGTGGCGACCGTAATAATACGCTCACCCTATAAGATTCCAAAAGAGTACGAGCCGGTAGCGTGCATCCTTCTTGCGGTATCCGTCTTTCTTCTCGTTCTGATTGTCGGTGGATGGTTCTATTTGATGTCCGAGGATTCGCGTCGCACCGTCTGGAAATTGTCAGATGGCAAGGAATCCGGTTCGGGTCAGAAGTGATCAAACTCAAGGAGCACGCAAAACCGACGGAGCAACCGAAGTAAGGGCTGTGCCGTAATCGCTGATCATGCGTCGCAGAACGCTCTCATGCCGGCTTGGGAGCACCAGGGTCGTTCCGGGTATCGATGCGCAAGTCTCGGATGTACCAGTCGAGCCGTGTCCCGTCTTCGCCGTGTGTGTGCTTGCCGGGTGTGAATCCGGCCCGGCGGGCGACTGAGGCTGATGCGGTGTTCTCCGGCTCTACTCGGATGACGGCTTGCTTCCCACCTTCACTTGCGGCGTATCGGGAGAGCAGGTGGACCGCGCGGGTGGCCAGGCCGCGTCCTCTCCAGGACGGGTAGAGGCCGTAGGCGACGTTCCCCTGGCCGGGAGACAAGCCCTCTGCCGTGAACCGCAGGTCGATCGTCCCGGCGAGCGTCTCGTCTGTGCCGACCCGGATGCCGAAAGCGCGGAGCGGGTCGGCTGTGTCCCACTGCTCCTGGCAGTGCCGTATGTAGGCTTCGACGCCCTCGCGTGTGCCGGGACCGCCGCTGAGCCAGCGAACGAGCGGCTCGTCCTCCCCGCGAGGTGTGCCTCTGCATCGTCCGGGCGCAGCGGGGACAGGGTGATCCCGTCGGACAACTTCACTTCATGCACCCGGTGAATTTTGTATGTAACGCACCGAATCGGATCGGCGGCACCCGCCCGCCCAAGCGTTCCCGCTTGGACCATGCGACCTGAGCACGGCCTTCGCCGCCCTTTACCGCACCCTCCGCGAGAGCCGTGACTTGTTTTTGTCTGACCTGGTCACCCTGCCGCTACCAGGACTTCCACAGGCCGGTGGACAGGGCAAAGAGTGCATCCGGGAAGGCCGCCGGGTAGGCGAGGACATTACGGCCCGACGACCGGTCCTCGTGCTACTACTCGTGCGCCACATGATCGCCCAGCCCGCCGGACAACTCGGAGCACCGCCATGAGCGAATCCTGGTGCTGCGGAAGGTGCAGCAGGTGTCGCTCAGCTGGCCGGCTCGGTCGGCCATTTTACCCGGTACACGTGCAGGTAGTCGGAGTCCTGGCAGACGCAGGTGCCGCGGGGGTCCTTCAGGGCCGGTCGGGTGGGGTGCGCGGCCGGGCTCCGCAGGATGTCGAAGCCGGTGATCTGCGTCCCGCCAGGCTCGATCCCCGCCGCCCTGCGGACCAGCCGGGCCGCCAGCAGGACCCCGGCGAGAGCGGACTGGTGGGCCAACGGTACGTGCACGTCCTGTCGCGGGCGCCCGGCCTGTCCCAGCTGGATGACACTGCCACCGCAGACCCCCTCCACGTACAGCTCGCGGATGGGGCGCCCCTCGAACCGGGCCAAGGCATCCCGCGGTACGTCGAGGCCGGTGGCGATCGCATCGAGCACGTCCGGGGGCATCGGGGCGCGGGAGTGCAGCAACGTCCGCACCTCCCGGACCAACTGGTCGACGCCCAGAGCCGAAGCCACGACGGCGTCCTCACTGGGGGTTTGACCGGTCGGCAGGTACAGGCAGGACAGGCACGCGCCGGTGAGGAACGCGTGGGTGGACACGCCGAGGTCACCGGGTTGGGTCCAGGCGTTGGCGATCCAGCGCGGTAGCGAGGCTTGGACGGCGCGTCGGGCCGCTGCCGAATCCACGGCGACCAGCGCGGTCTCCCAGCGGTAGCCGTGGGCAGCGGTGAAGCTCGCCCACTCCTCGGGGTGGCTGTGGAAGGTCAAGCCGACGGTGGGGGTTGCGGCCGTCAGTTCGGCTTTCCCGGCGTTCTCGTCGGCCCGCGTGGTGAGGACGTAGCGCTGGATGTTGCTCAACTCGACCGACTCATGGTCGACGAGGTCGAGGTCGCCCCGCAGGGGGCTGCGGCCCAGCGCCCACACCGCTGCCTGTCCCACGGCTCCGCACCCGACCAGTACTGTGGACCCCGGTAGCGCCCATCCGTTCTCGGGGACCTTGGGAGCGATCGGGTCGATGCCGTCCAGGCACGACACCGTGAGGTCGTCGGGCACGGGATCCGGCTCGCCCATCAACACGCTCCGGAAGATCGCCGCCGCGGCGAAGCACGCGGCGGCACCGGCACCGAACGGGATTGCGCTGTCGCCGACGGGCTGGGGAGCGCGGGATGACAGCAGGGCGGTCCAGGCGTCGGACCCTGCGTGGAAGGTCCGCTCGAAAGCGGGGGCGTCGAGGCCGATGGCGATGCCCACGGCGGCGTGGTCGGTGATGGTGATCTTCGGGTTGACCGCCCTCGCGAGCGTGCTCAGCTCGGTGCACAGGGCCTCCGCACCGGGGCCGGACACGAGGGCGAGGGTGGGGTAGAGCCGGGCGAGCAGCCGGACCGTGAGATCGGCCAGCGCCCGGCCCTCGCGGGTATTGGCGGCGTCGCGGCCGAGAGCGAGGCCGATTCCGGTGCTCTCCAGGGCGGCCTCGAACAGTTGCTCGTCGAACCCGGCGATCACCTGGGAGGCCGCGACTGCGGCGCGGCGGTGGTAGTCGGCCAGCGGCATCAGATCACCTGTACCAATCGGCGGGCGGCGTGGTCGTGGAGTCGTTGCCAGCCCGCGGGGGCGAGTCGGTAGGTGGCGACGCCGGGGTCGGTGAAGCCGCCTGCCCCGAAGTGCGGCAGCACGATCGACAGGCCGCCCACCTGGGTCACCATGGGGTAGGTGTTGTCGGTGTCGGAGTGGTAGGCCTCGGTCGGGTGGGTGTGCACTTGGACGGCGAGCACCTCGCTGGCCTCGTAAAGCCACCGGTTGAGGCGGTGCAGCTCGTCTCCGTCGACCCGGACGCACAGTCCCGCCTCCAGGCGGTAGGACGTCTGCTTCGGGACGTGCGGTGTCCTGACGGTGAACACCTCGCCGGAAAGCACGCCGGTCCACAGCACGAACAACTCGTAGCCCTCGGCCCCGGCACCGCGCACCGCGTCCTCGGTCTTCGTGACGATCTCTGCCGGGACGTCGAAACGCCGGACATCGGCCAGCCTCACAGTGGTGGCACCCCCGGGTCGAAGCCCACCCTCGGGTTGAACTGCACTTGCCACCCGGCCACGGGTGCGACGCCGTAGGTGTGGATGACCTCCAGCAGGCGGACCAGGGTACCGGCGCCTGCTGCCCGGTGGAGTTCCCATGCGTCACCGCTGTGGCCGGGGTGGTCGTGGTACTCCCGCACACCGGGAAGGCACAGGAAGGGCAGGCTGTCGGGCGAGTAGCCCTGCATCAAGGTCTCGGCCTCCATCACCGGCCTGCCGTCCGGGGTGATGGAATGGATCTTGCCCGTGCTCCGCCTCAGCGTGGTGGGCAGCTGCCCCGTTCGGTACGGCTCGCGCGTGAACGGGTCGGCCAGCCGTACCGAGGGCGGCCGGACGTCGTAGTTGGTGTAGTCGATCAGCACTCCGGTCACCAGCGCCGGGGGAGAGACCTGCCGGGCTGCCATCACCACGAACACATCGGGGAACGTGGCGTCGACCAGGAACCAGCCCTTGGCCTGGTAGTCGCGCTCCAGCGCGCGGAAGTCGGCCACCTGGCGGTCGAACTTCCGGCGTGAGACCTCCGGGTCGACGTACTGCTGCTCGACGGGTGCGGCCACGGAGCTCAGCCGCCGACCCCGGCGCGCAGGTTGAGGAACAGCCGCGTGCCCACGCCGAAGCCGAAGCTGCCGATCTTGGCGTCGAGGTCCAGGACCCCGCCCGCGTTGTCCCGCAGCTCCCAGTTCTCCACCGGCTGGCCGCTGTTGTCGGTCTGCGCGAGCGCCCTGCCGATGATGCTGCGCAGCGGGGCGTGAAGGTTGGCCTCCACGGTCGTCGGGGTGCCGTTGACCACCACCAGGAGCTCCACATTGTCGGGCATCGCCTGCCTCCTCGTCGATCGGTTCAGGCGACGATCCAGGGGTGCCGCTCGGGTGCGCCCTCGGCGATCGGGTGACCGCGCTGTGCGCAGTCACCGTCATCGAGTATCGTTTACCTGTCAGGTACACGATATCAAACCATGCACCTGGTGGGTACACGACTTTAGACGTTGGGGTGGTGATGGAGGTCGGCTTCGCCTCGTTGCGGATGGCCAAGACGTGCTCCTCACCTGCGCAAACGCGTCGACAGTGGGGCTCGGAAGGCGCTCGGAAGATCCGTCTGAGACTCGACCAGATGATCGCCGCGTCGTCTTTGGCCGAACTTGTCAGCCTGCCCCAGGTGCGCTGGGGGCCGCTCGTCACGGGCGCGGATGAGCGGTTCGTCCTGGACCTCGGCGGTGGCCGGCAGATGGTCGTGTTCGTCGACGACGCCCCCGCGCCCCGGCGTGCTGACGGCACGATCGACCTCGAACGGGTGGAGCGCCTGCTTGTCGTCGAGATCACGGAGCCGGGTTGACCCGACATTGACAAGGTAACCGACACAATGGCCGCGAAGCCGCGCCGAAGACCGGCGTAGTGCGGAAACGGTAGGCGGCGTGGCATGACCGGGTCCGCTCGCGCGGCCTGCCGTCTCCCATGCCCGAGGAGCGGAGGAACGAGGAGGTGACATCGATGGCAACGACGCACGCCGGTTCGACCGAGCGATATTGGTACGAACCTGTGGAGGTCCTCCCTCCGGGGGAGACCCTGCGGGAAACGCTTGATGCGCTGAACATGAGCCAGGCGCAGCTGGCGGTTCGCGCGGGCTTGTCCACCAAGCACATCAACCAGATCATCCAGGGGCAAGCGGTGCTCACCCACGAGACCGCGATCACCTTGGAACGGGTCACCGGTGTGCCGGCCCGCTTCTGGAACGAACTCGAATCGCGCTACCGCGATCACCTGACCCGCGAACAGGAACGCGAAAAGCTCTCCACCCACGTCGAGTGGCTGAGGCGGATGCCGATCGCAGCGCTGCGCAAACTCGGCAGGATCACCGCCGACCACACCGACGAACCCCGCACGCTGCAGCAGGCCCTGAACTTCTTCGGAGTCGCCGGGATCGAGGCGTGGGAAGAAGTGTGGGCCAACCCGGCGGCCAACTACCTAAAGTCCGCAGCGTTCACCGTGGACCCCGGGGCCATGGCCGCGTGGCTGCGCCTGGGGGAGATCGAGGCGACGAACATCCGGTGCCAGCCGTTCGACCGGGCACGGCTCAAGAGCGTGCTGCCTCAATTGCGCGAGTTGACCGTGCTGCCCCCTGCGGACTTCGAGCCGCGCATGAGGCAGCTGTGTGCCGACGCCGGCGTCGCGGTCGTCCTGGTCAGAGAGATCGCGGGTTGCCGGGCCAGTGGCGCCACGCGTTGGCTCTCCCCGTCGAAGGTCGTGGTACAGCTCAGCCTCCGCGGCAAGCGCAACGACAAATTCTGGTTCGCCTTCTTCCACGAACTCGGCCACGTGCTCCTGCACGGCAAGCGCAGCGTGTTCATCGAGGCCGAGGACATCGCCAAGCCCGGGAACGGATCCTCCGACGAGGAAGCCGAGGCGAACAAGTTCGCGGCCGACCTGCTCATCCCGCCCACGTACCGGAGTGAACTGATCGGGCTCAACCCGTGGAACCCACGCCAGGTGCGCGCGTTCGCGGACCGGCTCGGCGTCGCGCCCGCGATCGTGGCCGGCCGGTTGCAGTTCGAACTCAAGGACTACCGGTTCGGCAAGGACCTGTTCGAGAAGTATGAGCTGATGGACTGACATGCCAGGAGTGGTAGGGCCCGGGGGACGCCTCGGACGGTCAAGGTGTTCCTGCAGCAGCGGCCGGAGGTGTCGACAGATAGCGGGTAGCGCAACGTGCCGGTGCATCGGTGTGTCTGCAAGAGTGACCTTGTCGTCGACTGGGCCGCTGGTTGCGCCCCGGTGCTGTTCGGTCGGCCTTGCCGGAAGACCGCTGGCAGGCCAGGTCGTGCAGCCCTTCGCGCACGTTGAGCATCCGCTCCTGAGCCAAGGAACAGAACGCGAGCGATCGATGAAGAACCCGGTCGGTCGCCTCGGTGAGAAGTCGGCCTGCGCCCGCACGACCCATAGGCCACGCGTACACCCTCGTATCGACACTGGCGAACCGTCGACGCCGGGAGCCGCGTGGTCGTCGCACTGCGCACCGGCCCCAACGGGTCGGCGTCCGCGGAAGCGCTGGGCCAGCTCGGTTCACCGGTCGTGCTGGACCTAGACTCGAGCTTCCTGAGCAGGGCGCGATCTTGCGCGCTCGTCGCGCACCGCCTCGTCGAGCGCATCGGCCACAACCGACACCGAACCGCAGCGCGAGGCTGATGTCCTTTCCTCGCAACGCTCTCGCCACGGTATCCCTGGTCCTAGTCGCGCTCGGATTCGAAGTGCGTGTGGTCGTTGCAGAACTACGCGCCGACCGCGCCTGGGTAGTCGCCGTTGTTCGGGCATCGGTCAAAGTGTTGTGCAGAGTGACGCTGCGCTGCTGCAGGTCGATGGCCGGCACGTGGTCGGCCTGCGCCTGGGCGATGGCTGCCTTGGCTTCGCGCCACATGGTGACGAGCAATTCTCGGTAGCGGGCGGGGTCGAGGTGGCGTGGGCAGGTGCGGGAGCCAGATGCCGAACTGGATGACGATCCAGCCGCTGCCCTTCGAGCCCGTGTTCGAGAAATCCCGGCCCACCACGAGGATCTTGGTGAGCAACTCGTCCTCTCGCATGTAGAGCGTTCTGGTGTTTGCTGTTCCGCCCTGTTCGGTGCCGCTGCCCCGGTGACGGCAGCGGTAGCCGGGACGGCCGTGTGCCCAGTGGGAGTCCATGCGGCGTCCGCAGGGCTGGCAGTGCACGTACCCGGCCAACCGGTAGACCCGAGCGATGCCGTCCCGGGTCGGGCGTGCGGTACGCAGGCGCTGTACGGCGACGAAGGCGTGTTCGCTCACCACGCACCACCCTGACCGCCCGCTACGACTCGGTCAGCTACACGAAATACTGAGTGGGTCCGACGTCCGTCACCCGGATATCGCCGGCCGGCGAACCCGGCGGTACGCGTTCGCTGGCCGACAGCAGTTCACAGCCACACAGGAAACCGGCAGGAGAGCCCAATCGTCCGGAGGCGCTGTCCCGGGGCGATCTTCGCCGTCCCGGGACAGCGCCTCCGGCGGCCCTGACCGGTGCCTCCATCATCGGTCCCACATACGGGATGAGGCGGGAGACCGGATGGGACGGCTACAAGGTTCACCTCAAAGTGGGGATGCGCGCCCGTGATCGCCAAGCGGCTGTTCGACCGAGGCGTGCGGCCTTGGCGTTACGTGGCCGGTGACTACCTCGATGCGGTCGTTTCGGCTCGTGTCCCGCTCGGCGGCCCGGTGCCGAAGACACCGTGGAGCCCCGGACTGGCCGAGGCGATGCGCGAACACCGGGTCGCGGTGCACGAAGGGTCGGTCCTGGCACTGGTGCTCGACGACTTGAACCGGTGACATTCAGTTCCACTGAACGAAAGCAAGAGTGGAGAATTCCTTACTCTTGCGAAGGTACTCCAAACCACTCGGACTTCGGGCACATAATTGCCCTCACGGTGCCGATCTTGATCCTATCGGGTCACCGTCGTGGGTTATTTGTTTCCGCAGGTTGTTCTCTGCCTTGTGTCGATCTTGCTGGGCCTGTCAAACGAACGGTGTAACTCGGGTTGAAGGAAACTACTTGCCTTCCGGTCGACTGCAGAGGTCAATCTGGTCAGGCCCTCGTCGGCGCGTCCGGACCGAGGAAGTTGAGGATCCCAATCAACTCGAGAGCAGTTGGTCTACTCCCGGTCACATCAAAGATCTGTCGGGCCGCCGAGTTGAGCGTCTCGGCGATTCGATTCACCTCCAGGCCCTCCAACGTGCCGCGAACCCTGTCGAACTGGTCCTGCTCGGCGGCACCAAACGCGCGGATCGCGTTCTCGACCGTCTCGATCAGCTTTTTCCTCGACCAGATCACGTATCGCTGGGTGGCCACGCCGCTCTCTACCTCGACACCTATGGTCAGTCCCGACCGCCACGGTCGGATTGCGGTAACGGCGGGGAGTGGCGTCGACAGCGAGCCGCGCAAGCGGTTGAACGGATGCGCGCAGAAAACGAGTCGCAGGTTCGTGACGTGCAACTTTCCGCCGATCGCCTCCTGGCCCGCCAGGCCGACTAGGGGCATGAGCTCATCGGCAGCAAACCGGGACAAGCCGTGCTCGCCCGGGACGATGACGGCGTTCGACTTACCGATGAACAGAACGTGCTCACTCGGCACCAGGTGCACAGCACCCATGTTGTCCTCCGCATCGGAGCGTGTGCATAGAGAATCGCGCCCGCGGCCAGCGCCGTTGCATCGTCGATCGGCGAGGGTCGTGACGGAACAGAGCCACTGGTCAACCGCCTTCGGCATGATCGGATGTCCCGGAGCGCCACCGTAGGTGAAGAGATGTAACGCACAAGGGCGCAATTTGACGGCTACCGTGCGCGCCGCCTTGCTTATTTGCGTCGAAAGTGATCGTCTTGCTGTAGATTGATCACTCGTGATCGAGGTTGAGTGTGCGCATCGGTTGTCGCCTGCTGGGCGTGAGGAGCTGCGGTTACGGGGGTGGCCGCGCTGGAGGCCAGGCACTCGAGGGCTATCGGCAGGTTGCGGAGGTGTCCGGAGTCGGTTGGCAACCTTCGCCCTTCGGTGAACCCGAACGCCTCGGCATTGGACTCGCCGCCGAGGCCACGCTGATCCAACAACCCAACGCGTGTTCGGGCAAAGCTCGGGAGGAGACCTCGTGCAGAAGTGGGTCGCGCCAGGTGCCGGATGCCAACCGTCGCCGTTTGCTGTTGGGCTGTCGCCGGTGGAATCACTACCGGAACATGTGACCGTGGTCGGTGCAGCGGTAGCGCTGGTGCCTTCGTGGATGCGGTCGATGTTGCGGCGTTGGGCGGCCATCAATCAGGAGTCGGGCGTGTCCTTGCCGATCTCCCGATCGTAGAGGGTGGTGTAGTAGGCCTCGAACAGACCGTACCGGTCCTGAGGTGCGCGGGCGCGTCGCTCCAGAAGCAGAGTCAACGTGTAGCGCCATGACGTCACGGGGGTGTCGTGGGAGCGCGCCCCGACAGCAGTACCGCGTGCGTCACAGCGAGGGCCGTGGCCAACGTGGTGGTCACACAGGAACCGGTGATCGAGTAGAAGGCGCCAGCGCCCACGAGGACGCCAGCTACTACGGAGGACGTATTTTCGCCCGCAGGTCTTCTGAGTCATGCGAGCTAAAAGCTCGAAGCATCCGACTTCCGCAAAGTCGGCCCAGAAATCACCCGATCGGCGTATAGTCGCCGGCACGCCGCAGGAGGGGGCGGCCGGTTGTGTGCTTGTGGCGAACCAGGGTTTGTTTCAGGTGGTGTCGTTGATCGTCGCGTAGCACAGCCGGGGATGAGAGGACTTCGGATGCCCATGCGGCGGGCGTCGACGGCGGTACCGATGTCGATGAGCTGACCGTCACTGACGTCGATCCCGGAGGGCTATCGCCTCATCGGGTCAATCACCCTAGACAAGCCCCCATCTGACCCCGACAGCGACCGACGCGTACGGCGCCGCCGCCTCGCGCCGGTAGCGCATCCGTGCTGGTCGTGAGCGGTCGTCACGTGCGCAGTTTGGTCACCAGCAGGGCCGCCACTGCGGGCGGGCACCTGGGCCGGTCCTTGAGGCGGGCTGCGCGTCCACCGGCCGCCGCGCCCCCGTCGAGGGCCAGGAACGTCTCGGCGATGGCGAGCTGTACGACTGGGTCCGCCGCGTCGAACAAGTCCTCGAGCCAGTCGACCGCGCGCGGGTCCCGTGCGGTGAACCCGCGCAGCAGGCCGATCACGTCGTGGTCGATCTTCTGCCCGAGGCCGCGCGTGTCCAGCGTGCGCAACACCGCGTCGACCAGGCTGCGGACCTCATCGGTGGGCAGGCGGCGCGCGGTCACCGCGCCGGTGAACGTGGTCAGGTCCCGGAACGCGGCCGAGGGATCGGTGTCGCGGCCGACGTCCGCGCCGATCAGCGGCAAGCGCGAGCAGATGGTCGCGTGGACGCGGCGCACCTCGGCGGGAGGGAGCGGGCGATGTCGGTCGATCGCGGTCACGAGAGCCACTAGGGCCCGCGACAGGTTGGTACTGCCCGCCACGCGGGCCGCGACCTCCATGCGGTCGAGAGCGGTGGCCACCACCTCCGGTGCGGGCTCGACGAGGGCGGAGGTGTGCGTCCGCAGCAGTCTCGCCAACCTTTCGGCGGCGTCCACGTGCCTGGTGGCCAGCAGTGCAACCGCCCACCGGGCCAACGCGGGCGACAGCTCGGGCAAGGTGTCGGCGATCGTCTTGACCGCAGCGCCCGCGGCCACGGAGCTGGGGCCGTCGAGAACGCACCGGCGCACCCAGTCCCGGGCGTCGCCGTCGGTGTCGACCACCCGGCCTTCCAAGCGAGCGCGGACGGGTACCAGGTCACCGGTAGCGTCTCCGGTCAGCTCCCGCAGCTCAGCCAGCAGGTCGTCAAGCGCGGGCCGGGGCGTGTTCGTGTACCAGGACAGCACCAGCTTGTTCCGCAACGCCGGCGGCAGTTCCGCGCCCGCCGCCTCCTTCAGCAGCACCCGGTGAACGGCCACGTCGTCGGTGGCCAACGACACCGCCGTCCGCCACATCGACCGGGGCTCGGACTCGCGGGCGGGCCGCAGCCAGGCTGCGAGTCGGGCGCGGGTGTCCCGGTCCAACTCGGTGGCGAAGACCCGGGTGCACTGGGCGATCGCGTTTAACGCCGGGCGGTGGGTCGGCGCCGGGTGGCGCAGCAGCCGCGCCGCGGTCGCGCGTGGTTGTCGTCGGGCGAGCTGGTCGAACACGTTGACGTGCGCCTCCCACACCCGCGCTCGGCCGAGGACCAGGTCGTCGACCACCTCGGCGGCGACCACGGGGTCCTCGTCCGCGCGGGCGACGACGTACTTCACCTGGCCGTTGTTCCAGCCCGCCGCCAGGTCGTCCGACAGCACATCGGCCCAGGTCCGCCAGCCCCGGTCGGCGCGCACACCGGGGGACGACCACAGCAGCCGCACCACCGCCTCGGCCTCGGGGTCAGTCAGCGGCGGGCACTCGCGGACGAGCGCGACGTGGGCGAGTCGGACGATCTCCGCGTCCCGCAGCCGCCGCGCGCGGGCCAGGTGCATCCGCAGCACCGCCCGCCGCCCGAGTTGCCCCACCGACGGGTAGCGCTCCAACGCGCCCGCGCGCACCCGCGCGGAAGCCGCGCCTTGGGTGTCCAGCAGGCGCTCGGCGTAGTGGTCCCAGGCGTCGTCGGGGAGCTTCGCGCGAGCGGCGATCAGGTCGTCCAGCGCGGTGCCCAGCAGCGTCGCGTCGTCGACGCGGGCCAGCAACGACACCAGTGCCGCGACGCTGACACCGGCGAGCGTGTCGGGGTGGCGCAGGAGGGCGTGCCCCACGGCGGTGACGGATTGGGGGATGTGGCGGGCGGGTGCGTCGCCCAACGCCGGCACGGCGACGCGCAACCGGTCGGGCTGCTCCGACATGCCCGACAGCAGGTTGGCTAGTGCGTCGGGCGTCGTGCGTTGCAGGGCGCCCAGGGTGTGGCACTTGACGCCGTCCAACGTGTCTGCGGGCACGGATTGGGCGAACTCGCGGTACTCGTCGTCGTCGGCTTGGAGGAGCAGCGACGTGGCGATCGGCCACAACGAGGTCTGCCCACCGGCGACGCGGGCCGTGAAGCGCTCGACCTCGGCCGACCTGGTGCCCCGGGTGAGCAGCCAGCGGGCGTGGCCGTACTCGGCGAAGGTCTGGTGGAAGAACTCCCACGATGCACCCCGGTCCCGCAACACACCTTCGCTGGCCAGCATCCGCAGGCCCTTGTCGTCGACCCCGTCCAGCATGCTCTTGTACACCCGCAGCGCGATCCCGCCCGACTCGTCCACGACTTGCGCGGCGACATCCAGGGCGGCCTGCTCCTTCACGCGCCCGGCGCCCGCCAGGTCGCGGCTGATCCGTAGGTCCCAATAGGCGCGATAGAGACCGGTGACGGTGAGGTCCTCCGGCACGTGGCGTTCCCGGCCGAACACCTGGCAGGTGAGCGCGAGCCGCACGGGCAGCGCGCACACTTGGCGCAACGAGCCGCTGGACCGCAGACCGCCCGCAAGCGACTCCAGGAACGCGGTCTGCTCCGCGGTCGAGCCACCCAGGCAGGCGACGTGGCCGCCCGCCCAGGCCATGATCTCCGGCTCGGTCAACGGGGGCACTGGGAAGTCGACCATCCGACCGGCGAGCCTGGGCACAGCCCGCGCGTCGCTCAGGTGTCGGCCGAACTCCTCCGTGCGGCACGTCGAGACGACATCGCCGACCTCGAGCGCTCGGGCCAGGACGGAGGCAAGGGGTGCGGTGGTTCGTTTGTTCAGCAACAGGTCCAGGGTGTCCACCAGCAGGGTCACCGCTCCGTGCGCGTCGCGCAGCCGCCGCAACAGCGCCAGCAACCCGGCCGCGCCCCACTCGTCGTGCGCGGCGACACCCAGCGCCCGATCGACGGTCGACGGCTCGTCCAGCGCGAGGGCGGGTGGCACGCTGGCGGCGGACACCAGCACGACGGCGCCACCGCCGCGTTCGACGCGGTCCAGGTACTGCCCCAGCAGGACGCTCTTGCCCACGCCGCCCTCGCCGGTCAGCAGCAGCACCACCCGGCCTTCTCCGGATCTCTTGCCACGCCACGCCAAGGCGGAGTCCAGGAGGTCCGCCCGCACCACCGGGGACAGGGTCGCCGGCTCCAGCGACGCGCGGTCCTCTGCCACCACCCGAGGTGGGTCGCCGGCCGTCCCACCCAAGGCCGGCTCGAGATGGGCGGGCTGGCTGGTCAACACGCGGCAGAGCTCCTCGACCGCGGCGAGGGTGATCCGAGGCACGGCGAACGGGCGCACCGTGGCCGGCGAGACGAAGTCCGGCAGGTGGTCGAGTCGGCCATCGGTGAGGACGACCGGCAGGACCTTGCGCAGCCACCGGTCGCGGTCGCCGTACAACCGCTGTTTGAGCATCGAGATCTGGAGGGCGGTGACGGTGTCGGACGAGACCGGGCGCTCGGAGATCCGGCGGTACTCCGGCGAGCCCACGACCAGGACGTACGAGGCTGCGTCGAACTCGGCGGCGTACCACTCGGACCAGTCGCGGTGCTCGTTGCGCGCCCACAGGTCGAGCACCACGTCGATCCCGGCCTGCCGGCGCAGCAGGTCGGCGAACTCGAGCACCCGGCCGACGTGCTGCTCGTTGTCCTTGGCGTAGGAGATCAGCACGCGGGGCGGGGCCGGTCCGCTCGCGTCGCCGATCGTCACGACGTCAGCGGCGGCAGCACGGGCAGCGTGCCCAAGGACGGTGGCATGTGCTTCGGCTGCCCGGTGAGTGCCCGCAGCAGGTCCTCCGCACCTGCCGAGGTCAACTCGGGCACCGGGTAGTGGTCGACAGTGTTCGGCTGGAGCACCAGTGGGATCTCGGACGCCGAGCGGCCCGGCAGCACCACGGGCAGGATCTTCGGTAGCCACCGCGGGCGGTCGGAGTAGAGCAGTTCACGCAGGACGGCGGCTTCGGCCTGGGTACCGCGGTGCTTGTCGCCTGCCGCGAAGCCGTCGAAGACCGCCTTGTACGGCTTGGAGGCGATGGGCAGGATGAAGTCGGCCCGAGTCATCTCCGCGACGATCCACTGGTACCAGTCTTTCCTCCGGCCTGTGGTCCACCGGTCGAGGGTGGTGGACACGCCGTGGTCCTGGAGCAGACGGGCGAAGTCGAGCACGAGCTGCTTGTGTCGAGCGGACCCGTGTACATAGGAGATGAAAGCAGTGGGGGACAACGTCTCCTCCGCGTTCACGACGCTGTGTGTCAGCGAGCGTAGCCGATGTGATCGTCCGGTCCGGCGAGGGGAGCGGCGTGAACACGAACAACTCCGTCAGCGGCGGGACGGTCACGGGGCTGGTGCAGGCCGGCGTCCTCAACGGGGGAGTGCAGGTCTTCGAGTCGCCCCGGCTCCCCGTGCCGCACAACCTGCCGCCCACGACCGCGCACTTCGTCGGTCGGTCGGACCACCTCGACCGGCTGACCCGACTGGCCGGTGCCTCGGGCGGCAGCCGGATCTGCGTGGTCGACGGAGCGCCGGGCGTGGGCAAGACGACGTTCGCGGTGCGATGGGGCGGGTCGGTCCGGGACCTGTTCCCCGACGGGCAGGTCTACGTGGACCTGCACGGTTTCGACCCGCGCCGACCCGCCGTGGAGGCCGGCGCGGCCGTCCGGATGGTGCTGGACGCGCTGCACGTACCGGCGCGGTCGATCCCGCCCGACCCGGACGGCCGCGGCGCCTACTTGCGCAGCGTGGTGGACGGGCGGGACCTGCTGCTGATCCTCGACAACGTCCGCGACAGCGAGCAGGTCAGCCCACTGCTGCCGGGGTCGCCGCAGTGCTTCACCGTCGTGACGGCGCGGCACCGGCTCGACGGCCTGATGATTCACCACGGTGCCGAGCGCCTCACCCTGGGCCCGCTCGCCGAGCCCGAGGCCGCCGACCTGCTGACCAGGTACGTGGGACGGGACAAGGTGGATGCGGCACGGTCGGCGGTGGCGACCGCGATCGCTGCCTGCGCCGGGCACCCATTGGCGTTGAGCGTGGTCGCTGCCCGTGCCGCGGCGGACCCGGACCTGCCGCTGCAGGCGATCGTGGACGAGTTGCAGGACCGGCACACCGGGTTGGACGCGCTGCGGCTCACCGACGCGGTGGATTTCCGAGCGGTCTTCGAGTTGTCGTACGAGCACTTGTCACGTCCGCTGGCGGCAGCGTTCCGGGACTTGGCCGTGCACAAGGGCACCGCAATCGACGTCCGCGCCGCCGCGGCGGTCACCGCGCACGACCTGCCCGGCGCACGGCGGGTGCTCGACGAACTCGTCCGCAGGCACCTGGTGGACCGGGTCGGGGGCGGGCGACACGCTTTGCACGGTTTGACGCACGTCTACGGGGCGGAGAAGTCCCGCACGACCGACGGCACCGCGCACCGCGATGGCGCAGTGCGCGCGTGGCTCAATCACCAGCTGCACGCCGCCGCATCGGCGGACCGCTTGATCAACCCGCACCGCCGCGCGATCCCGCTCGAGCCGTGCGCACGACCCGAGCTGTTGCCCAGCATCGCCGACCGAGCAGCGGCGTTGCGGTGGTTCGCGGAGGAGTACGACAACGTGCTGGCGGCGATCGCGACGGCGACCGAGGTGGATCTGCACCCGTACACATGGCAACTGGCGTGGGTCATGTCCAACTTCGCCTACACGGGCGCACGCTGGCAGGACTGGATCAGCACCCACCTGGACGCGGTCGACGCGGTGCGCCGCGAGGGCGACCGGCACGTCGAGGTGCGGCTCCGCCAGTCCCTGGCGCGCGCATACTGCGAGAACGGCGATTACGAGCGTTCGACGGCGCAGTTCCGAGCCGCACTCGACATCCTCGACCGGCTCGACGACCCACCGGGTCGGGCGAACGCGATCAACGGCCTCAGCGGCGTGGAACTGCGGTCCGGCGCGTTCGACAAGGCCCTCGATACCGCACTGCACGCCCTGAGCCTGTACGCGGCGCTGGACGACGACGCGGGCACAGCGAGCACGTACAGCCTGCTGGGCCGTGCGAGCCTGGCAATGGGCAGGCTCGAGGAAGCCGACCGCTACCACGGGCTCGCGCACGCCCTGTACCTGCGATCCGGCAACTCCTACGGGCTGGCCCACGTCGCTGACTGCCGGGCCGAACTGGCACTGGCCTCAGGCCAGGTCGACCGCGCCGCGCTACTGCTGCGCGAGGCGGCGGAGGCGCACTTCACCGTCGGCAACCGCCATCACGCCGCCCGATCGTGCCGCAAGTTCACAACGCTGCTGGGCCTGCCCGCACCCGTCGCTCTCGATCGGGTGATCGCCTCGCTCGAGGCCGACCGCGTGCCGACGGCGCGGGAGTTCACCAGCCTGCTCGACGAGGTTTTCGGGTCGTCCCTCAACCTTAGTCGGGACGAACCGCCGGCCCAGCCTTGATCCGACTCGGGACTAAAAATCGCTCCTCTTCGAGATCGCCGTCACCGGCGGCTCGTCGGCAGGCGAGCAGGGCGCGGGGGTCAGGGCGGCAGCGGGCCTGTGTGAGGGCGATGCGGTGCAGGGCGGCGTTGAGTTGGCGGTTGCCGATACGGCTGAGTCGGTGGCGGGCACGGTTGGACGACCAGACGGGCAGCGGTGCATTGCCGTTGTGTCAGGCATAGGCCGCCTTTTGGAGCCCGGCACTCCAACACCCTGAACACCCGCTCGAACCTCGCTTACTGGCGAGGGGCTGCTGGCGATCCGGCGGGTGCGGTGGCCGACTCGAGATGTTGTCGGGCGAGCAGAGCGCGTGCCCGGCGGCGTTCGGCGGCCCTGGCCACGAAAGGCCACACCGCGGTTCCCTCCCGCCGCGCCATTCCGATCGCCGACCCCAACCACAAGTCCTCTCCTTGAGGTCGTCGGACCTCCTGCGTCCGTTACCGAATCCCTGCGGTGCAAGCCAATTCGCTTATGTCGCTGTCAGGCCACGACGATCACGGGCACATGCCGACGAGCACCGTCACGGGATTCGCTCTGGTCCGAAATCGGGCTGCCGACCAGCGGCGGTCGTGCCGCCCGTGCCACCGACCACCTCGTTGCGCACACCGGCGGAGGCCGACGAGTTCGCCGTGCGCGTCGCCCGGGACCTGGCCGGTGAGCAACGACCCGGCCTGTACTCGATCACCGAATCCAATTTCGAAGCCCATTCCAGCAGTTCCTACCACGACCTCGGGTACCGACTCATCGAGGTGCCCACAGATCCCTTGACCGACCGCGGCGCGGTGGTCCACCAGACCGTCGAGCAGCTACCGAGGTGATCGTGCCCAGCGTCCTGTCTATGCCGCGAAGCATGCGCTCGCGGCATAGACAGGACATCCAGTCGGTACCTGCTGGTGGGACGGTGACCGCAATAATGCGTTGCCGTAGGGGCGAGTGTGGGGTCTGGTGTGCTTGATCGGCTGGCTCTGGGTGGCCTGCTCGTAGCGGTGGCGGGGCGGTTTCCGGTGAGCAGTGGCGACGAGGGCGCATCTCGACAGCCTGTCCAGTCGGCTAAAGCGCACGAACAGGCAGCGGTATTACAGGCTGGCGGGAACCTCACGATTGAGGGCGATGTGGTGGTCGGCGGACCGCATGTGCCGGCGATGGAGTCGATCCCCGCGTCTGCCGAGCTGAGCAGATTTCCCCGCGGATCGGACCTGTTCGTCGGTCGGTCGGACGAGTTGGATCGCCTGGACGCGGCTGTCGCGGGTTCGGGTCGGGCGGTGGTGGTTGCGGTCCACGGGCTGGGCGGGGTCGGCAAGAGCACCCTTTCCGCTCGCTTCGTCCGTCTCCACGCCGACCGGTACAGGCTGGTGTGGTGGATCACCGCGGACTCCGCGTCCGCGATCGACAGCGGCCTGGCCGACCTGGCCACCACCCTGGCCCCGCAGACAGCGAACCTGCCGTCGGATCAGCGCACGGAGCTGGCGGTGCGGTGGCTGGCCACCCACGATGGGTGGCTGTTGGTGCTGGACAACCTCACCACGCCCGCCCACGCGGAAGAGCTGTTGGAGCGGGTACGGACCGGCACAATCGTGATCACCAGTCGTCAGGCCAGTGGATGGCGGGGTGTCAAGGCGATCCAGCTCGACGTACTGTCCCCCAGCGAGGCCATGGAGCTGTTGAGCCGCGTTGTGCGGACAGAGTGGCCCGACGCCGACCTGCCCGACGTCGACCGGCTGTGCGAAGAGTTGGGGTGGCTGCCGCTGGCGGTCGAGCAGGCGGGCGCCTACCTCGCCCAGACCCGCATCACCCCCACTGCCTACCTGGACCTGCTTCGGCGGTATCCGGCACGGATGTTCACCACAACCGTCGAAGGTGGCGACGCCCAACGCACCATGGCCCGTGTCTGGCACATCACCCTCGACCGCCTCGCCGACACCCCTTCGGTCGGACGACTGCTGCGCCGGCTCGCCTGGTACGCCCCCGAGGCCATCCCCCGCCGACTGATCATCACCAGTGCCAGGGAACCGGAGCCCGACGTGCTCGAAGCGTTGGGCAGGTTGGCCGCCTACAACATGATCACCCTCGACACCCACACCATCGCCGTGCACCGCTTGGTCCAAGCCGTCACCCGCACACCCGACCGACCACCACCGCCAACCGGCGGACATCATCCACGCCCGCGACACCACCGCTGCCCTCCTCTCCCACGTCCTCTCCCAGGTCGAGCCTGATCAGCCCGCCGACTGGTTCATCATCCGTGTGGTTCTCCATCACGCAGTGGTGCTGCTCAACCACACCTCCGTCGACAGCGACACCGCAACGCTCTGCGACCTCGCGACACACCTCGGCCACTACCTCAAGCAACACGGCGACATCAACACCGGCATCGCGCTGCTCACCCGTGCCTCCCACAGCCTCGAACGCCTCCACGGTCCCGACCATCCGGACACGCTGACCTCCCGTGCCAACCTCGCGCTCGCCTATCACTGGGCGGGTGATCTGGAACGAGCGATCGCGCTGTCCGAAGCCACGCTCGCTGATCGGCAACGGGTGCTGGGACCCCATCATCCGGCCACGCTGACCTCGCGCAACAATCTCGCCGGCGCCTACCTCTCAGCAAGTGACCTGGATCGAGCGATTCCGCTGTTGACGGCGAGCCTGTCCGATGCCGAGCAATTATTGGGACCCGAGCACCCGCACACACTGATCGCTCGCAACAATCTCGCCGGGGCCTACCTCTCGGCAAGTGATCCGGAACGGGCGACTCCGTTGTTCGAGATGGCACTGGCGGATTACGAGCGAGTGCTGGGACCCGACAACCTGAACACTTTGGGCGCCCGCAACAGCCTGGCACGCGCCTACCGGTCGGCGAGCGACTGGGCGAGGGCGATTCCGCTGTACGAAGCGGCCTTGGTCGACTGCGAGCGGATATGGGGACCCGGCCACCTGCACACGCTGACCGCCCGCCGCGACCTCGCCAATGCCTGTCATTCGGCAGGTGACTGGGAACGAGCGATACCACTGTACGAAACATCTTCTGCCGGCGCCGAACGCCTACTGGGACTCGACGACCTCAACACGTTGACGGCGCGCATCAACCTCGCAAGCGCCTACCGGTCGGCAGGTGACTTGGAGAAGGCGATTCCGCTGTACGAGGCAACCCTGGCTCAAGCCGAGCGGGTGCTGGGGCCAGGCCACCCATTGACCAGAACGATCCGCTCAAACGTCGAGACCGCGACACGGTCCGACAACTGACCAACCGCTCATACGGGAGGAGAACCGGCTCGACTGTGACGCGGCCTGAGCCGATCCCGCGCTGCTGTGCGGCGAGCCCGGTGTCCTGAACGGGCACTTGACGATCGCCGACTCGGCACCAGCCGGGGACAGCTCAGCGGGGAAGTCACGACCACAGCCTGCCCCACCGACCAAAGCCAGCCGTCACGCCATATAGGTCGGTCGCACGCCTACCGGGCGGTCGAGAGCAGTCGATCACGCGGCTGAGCAACCCGCAGCTGGTTTGGAATGGTCTGCGTCGAAGTCAACCGCCACGACTCCGAAGAGCAGTTCGACGGTCCACTCCGAACTGCTGCTCAGATAAGAGGCCGCCAAATCGGATCCCTGCCAAGGTTCCAGCGATGCTGTCGCCATTGTGGACGATGTGACACCGAAGATCGTCTGTGCTACGTTCTACGTGTGACACGTCCCCACGGCGGGACGGGCACCAACAACATCATCGCGGTGACGAGGCGCGGGGATTCGACCCCCCGGTGGGGATGTATCCCACGGGTGGG
The DNA here is from genome assembly GCF_003634995.1 of Saccharothrix variisporea. Classification (GTDB taxonomy): domain Bacteria; phylum Actinomycetota; class Actinomycetes; order Mycobacteriales; family Pseudonocardiaceae; genus Actinosynnema; species Actinosynnema variisporeum. The sequence goes on from NZ_RBXR01000001.1 coordinate 8,455,233, forward strand.
GGTTCAAGTCCCCCCTCGGACACATAATTTGCCCCCACGGTGCCGATCTTGATTCTATCAGGTCGCCATCGTGGGGTTACTCGTTTCCGTAGGTCGTTCTCTGCCTTGTGTCGATCTTGCTGCCTGTCCTGCTGGCGGTGGCGCGCTGTGGCCTTGGCTGGCAGCAGCTGGTGTGGGTGGGCTCGATGTGGCTGGCTGATGGCCGTGTTGTCGTGCCGCTGACCGGCCACCTCACGGCCGACCACCAGCCTCGCCAACCAGCATGACGTGTGCACAGGCACCATCTGCGACGACTGGTGGACCAACCGATCTCAGGCCACTGGGCCAAAGCCGGTTGATCCGACCATGAACTGGCAGGCTTCAGCGCATTTGCCTGTGCCCGGATTCGGTGGGCCTGTGACAAGTCCGTGGGCGGCAGCGGGTCGGTCGGCGTCAGCTTGGAGGCCGCCGGGGTTGCCGGTCCGCGTTGGAACGGGGCTCGGTCTCGGGGAGGCGGCCGGTGGTGGCGGTGATCCGGGTTCGTACCGCGTCGGACACCTTGGCGTGCAGGGGGTGTGTGCTGGGCAGGGTGAGCAGGTCGACCAGGGCGAACAGGTCCAGTGCCTGGCTGAGGTGGTGCCAGTTGTCGGGCAGTGGTCCCGCGTCGGCTGTGAAGGCGTCGATGAAGGCGGTCGTGAAGTGGGGGCCTGTGTCTTCGGGGAAGCGCAGCATGTTGCCCACGTCGCTCAGCGGGTTGCCGCTGAAGGCGAATTCCCAGTCCAGCACCGCGCTCACCGACCAGTGCCCACCTCGCCGGGTGACGAGGAGGTTCTTGCCGTTGAAGTCCGCGTGCACCAGCCGTGCCTCGCTCGGGACGGCGTCGAGTGCTCGTTGGTCGTGTTCGGCCAGGGCCAGCAGCGCGGTTTTCTCCAGGCTGTCGAACCCCACGAGGTCGTCGAGGCGGCTGGTGGTGAACGTGATCAGGTCGGCGCTGTCGGCTCCGCCGGAGGCCGGCGTCAGGTCCGGGCCGGAGAAGAAGCCCGGTGCGGTGAAGCGGATGGTTCCGATCGCCGCCAGCGCGGACCCGACCCGGTGGCCCAGCTCGGTGGCCTCCGGGGCGGGTAGGTCGAGCACCACTTGGTCGAGGGAAGTTCCTTCGACGAACCGCGAGAGCAGCACGGGTTCGCCGGCGAGCGCGCCGGTCGGGTCGGCGTCGACCACCTCGGCGATCGGGACCACCCCGCTCAACCGGGTGGCGAGTTCCTGCTCGACCCCGCACGTGTTGCCTTTGAGGTACCGGCGGAGGACGAACTTGTCGTCGTCGGTGGCGATCAAGAGGTTCTGGTTGCGGTAGCCGCCGGGCAGTTGCGCGATCCTGGCGATGCGACCGCCCCGGGGGAGCCGGGCGGCCAGCCATCCGGTCACCTCGTCGGGCAACGCCTCTGTCAACAGTCGACTCCTCTCACGGCAGCCACCGGCTGCGCCACACCGGTTCGCGTCGTTCGACCCAGGCTCGGGCGCCCTCCTGGCCGTCCTCCGCCGCCAGCACCGGCCCGAAGATCGCGTCCTGGATCTCGAACGCCTGCTCCTCCTCCGCGCGCAGCCGCTCGCGAAGCGCTTCCTTCGTGGCGAGGACGGCCAGTGGCGAGTTGCGCCGGATGCGCTGGGCCAGGTCGAGTGCGGCAGCCAGCGCCTGCCCGGCCGGGACCACCCGGTTCGCCAGGCCGATCTCCGCCGCGCGCACGCCGCTGATCGGCTCGCCGGTGAGCAGGAGTTCGACGGCCACCGAGTGGGGCACGCGTTGCGGCAGCCGGGCCGCTCCACCCTCCGAGGCGACGAACCCGCGGGCGACCTCGGTGCAGGCGAACACGGCGTTCTCGGCCGCGATGACCATGTCGCACGCCAGGACCAGGTCGAAGCCGCCGCCGAGCGCGTACCCCTCGACGGCCGCGATGAGCGGCTTGCGCACCCGTACCCGCGTGGGCGGCTCGAACTCCGTCAGCCCGTCCTCGGGCGCCGGGCGGCCGTCCAGCTCGGCCTTGAGGTCCTTGCCGCTGGAGAAGGTGCCACCGGCTCCGGTCACGATGCCGACGGCGACCTCCGGATCGGTGTCCAGCTCGGTCAACGCCCGGGTGAGTTCCCTGGCCGCGTAGAAGTCCGTCGCGTTGCGGACCTCGGGGCGGTTGATGGTGACGACGAGAACGCCGTCGCGTTTCTCGACCAGCACACCGGACTTCGCGGGGACGGATTTCGGAGTTCCTGCAACGGTCATGCCGCGTCTCCTTGGAAGGTCGTCGACTGCCATCAAAACTAAGACGCTCGACATTCCCGGATGAAGTGGCGGACGCGGATCTTGTGCACATGCACAAAGCCCGATCACGGTTGGAAGATCCACCTTACCCGGTGCGGCGCGTGGTCCGCGGGCAGCGGCACGGCACCGACCAACCCGTGGGACACCCAGGTGAATTCCCGTCGGTCGCGCAGGGTCGGCCGCTCGGCCGGTGTGCAGCGGTAGACCAGCCCGATGCGGTGGCGCACGAGCGCCCCCTCTCGCCATTCCCCTTCCGTGACGCCGGTCAGCGCGATCCCACCCCGCCAGTTCACGAACAACACCGAGCCGAGGAACCGCAGCACGGCGGCCTCGACCGTGTCGACGGGCGGACCGACGTCGACCTCGGGAAGCACGTGGTCCCGGTCGGCACGCGCGTCGACGAGCACGCTGCCGCCCCACCCCACGACCACCCGCGCGCCCACCTCCGATCGGTAGCCGGACCACGGGTTGTCAGGCTGAGCGGTCACGGACCACCTCCGTCGGGGTGGGAGGTCGGTCGTCCGCCGGCAGCGTCGGGGCCAGGGCGGCGGACACGCCGAAGACGTCGGTGAGCACCCGCGTCCGTTCGTCCGCACCGATCCTGCGCGAGGCCACGTCGTCCGCCGTCGTGCGGTACAGGGTGTCGCCGCTGAAAGTGAGCAGGGCGTCGTCCTCGTGCAGTTGGATGAAGAACCTCCGGTTCGCGGCCCAGTAATCCGGTCCCTGGAGGCTTTGGTAGAGCGCGTCGCACACCGACGTCTGCTCCACCACGGCGAGCAGACGGATGACCTTGGGTTTCTTGCCCACAGCAGTCACGGTGGCGATTTCCCACAGTCCGCCGAGGTCCCGGACCGCGTGGGGCAGGACCGGCGTGACGAGGTGGTGTCCGTCGACCAGGGCGATCGGCTCGCCGGTCAGCAGCGTGGTGTCCAGCACGAACCGCTCGCCGCCCCAGTGCAGCACGACCGTGGTGTGGTTGACCCGCAGCGTTCCGCTGTCGCCGCCGATCTGGCACAGCCCCACCGACACCCGGTAGCCGTGCGCCCGCAGCACCGCGCACAGCGCGTCGGCGGCCTCCATGCAGAGGTTGCCGACACCCAGGGTCATCGCCGTGCTCAGGAACTCCGGCGGGGCCATCCCGGGCACGCGTCGCGGAACGCCCGCGATCGCGGTTCTGATCAGGAAGTTGTCGAACGGCACGCGTTGGCACCACCTGCGGTACAGGGCCGTCACGTGCGACCAGGACGGCGCCGGCGCGTCGGGCAGCCCCAACCACCGGGTGAACCGGTCGACGGTCCGGTCGAGGGGTGCCACACCGGTTTTCACAGCAGTCCCTCCAAGAAGGTCGTCAAGCGGTCCACATGGTGCTCGAACGAGAGCGTGTGCCGGGCCGCCCGCATCCGCGTGGTGCCGTTGCGGGAAGCGACCTCCGTGCGCAGCCGGTCGACCAGGTCGTCCCGGTCGCGGTAGGCGATGCCCACACCCAACCGCCCGGCGAGGCCGCCGACCGCCACCCGGTGCCCTTCGTTGGCCAGGTGGATCCACGGCAGACCCGCGGCGGCGTAGGTGCCCAGCCGGGCGGGCAGGTTGAGGTCGTTCCACACCGCCTTGCGCAGGTCGCCCCCGTTGTGGCTGGGGAAGATGTGGCTCCACGCCGCGTCGTAGCGGGAAAGTTCGCGCACCCACTCCCGGCCGGTCACCGGGGGGTGGACGTGGACGCGGTCGTCGGACCCGGCTCCGGCCCAGCGGACGCCGCGGCGCATGTACCCGTGGCTGTAGAGGTGCACGTGGACGCCGGACCGGGCGATCGCCGCCACGTCGTCGAGGAGCGTGCGGCCGACGGAGACGGTGTGCACCTCACCGTCCGATGAGGACAGTCGGTCCGACCAGTCGTCGGTCATCCATGCCCGGGTGGGCAGGTCACCGTCGAGCACCAGCGTGTCCCCGTCGTCGAACTCCCGCCCCAGGGCCAGGCTGAACCACTCGCGCAGCTCCGGTGAGGCGAAGATGCGACCGGTGGACCGGGTGACCAGTGTCGTCAACTCGCGCCACAGGCCGGCGCGTTCGGCCACCATCGGGCTCTCCTTGAAGTGGAACACGAACGGCGCTCGCAGCGTGCGCTCGTTGTGCTGGAAGACCTCGTGGACGAACGGCAGCGCCTGCCAGTTCAGCAGGCCGTAGACGATGTCCGGCCGGAGGGCGCGGACGTGGTCGACCCAGTCGCGGTGCGGGACGTCCTCGACACCGGGGAAGGGCAGCGGGCCCGTGCGGTCCCAGAAGTCCGGCTCCGGCATCCACAGGCCGTGCAGGCGGTGGCCGCGCTCGACCAGCGCGAGCACGCGTTCCGGGTTGAAGCCCAGCGAGCCGACGAGCAGGATCGTCAGCCCCTCCCGGCCGCCGCGCGGGCGGGGTGTCGGGACGGGGAGGAACCGGTACTCCCGTTCCTCGTCCACGGACAGCGCCTGGTCCGAGGGGAGCCAGCGCAACTTCGTGCCGGACGCGACGCCGTAGTGCCTCCGGTAGTGCGACAGCCCGAAGCCCTGGCGGCTCCAGGTGTTCCCGCGCAGCCCGCGACCGGAGATGATCTTGTGCCGCTGCGCGGGGTGGTCGCTCCAGCCGCAGCTCACGCTGCCGGTGTGGGCGAACCGGGCACCCCGCCGCACCAGCGCACGCCAGTGGTCGGCCTCCAGGGCGTCCGAGACCACCTCGCCGCGCTCCGGCCACCGCGTGGCGGCCTCCAGGTCGCGGCGGTGCACGACCTGGACGAGCGCCAAGAGGTTCCCGCTCGGCAGTGGCCACTCGCGCGGCCCGGGGTTCGGGTCGTCGGCGATCCGCCCCTCCTCGCCGGGCCGGACGTCCGGTCGCAGGGTCGGCGTGGCGGAGGGGTTGCGGGCGTTGAGGGCGGTCTTGTCGTGCCACCTCACCCCGCCGTACGCCAGGTACACCGCCTGGTCGGTCTCCAGGAGCCGGACGCACTCCGCCAGGTGTTCGACGTCGTAGTAGTCGTCCGAGGGCAGGTAAGCCAGGTACTTGCCGCGTGCGGCGGCCGTGGCGCGGTTGAGCGCGGCGCCGAGCCCGATGTTCACCTCGGACCTCAGGTAGCGCACCGGGAACCCGCACTTCCGGACGACCTCGGCCGTCTCGTCCGGGGACCCGTCGTCGAACACGACGGCCTCCCAGTCGCGGAACCGCTGGGCACCCAGGCTCGCGAGCGCCCGCGGCAGGAAGTGGGCTTGGAGGTAGCTGGGCATGAGCACCGACACCAGCGGCGCGCTCAGGCGGGCGGGGACGGTCATCCGGTCGCTTCCCTTCAGGTCTTGGACACCGTGTAGCCGCCGTCCACCAGGAACCGGCCGCCGGAGGCGCGCGTGGTGGCGAGGTGGACGGCGAGCGCCGCGAAGTCGTCGGGAACGGCCCAGCGGCCGAGCGGGATGCGCGGCAGCACCCGGTCGACGAACCTCCGGTCGGCCAGGTGCGGAGCCAGCATGGGAGTGGCCACGAAGCCGGGGACCACCACGTTCACGGCGATGCCGTGGGGGCGCAACTCGACGGCAGCCGCTTCGGTCAGGCCCACCAGGGCGGCTTTGGACGCCGCGTAGTGCGCGGTGCGCGCCTGCCCGCTGAGCGCGGCGATCGACGAGACGGCGACCAGGTTCCCGCGACCTCGGTCGCGCATGTGACCGGCCAGCAGGCGGAAGACGTGGAACGTGCCCTCCAGGTTGACCCGGACGACCGAGCGGAACACGGCGGGCGCCGTGTCCAACGCGGCGTCCTGGCGGTTGATCCCGGCCGCGGTGAAGCAGGAGTCCACCGCGCCCAGTTCGGCGAGGGTCACCCCGACCGCGCGGCGCACCTGCGCGGCATCGGCCACGTCGCAGTCCACGAGCAGCGCCGCACCGCTCGCGCGGCTGGACGTGCGGGCGGTCCGCGACCAGACGGCCACCGCCGCGCCCGCGTCCACGAGACCGGCGACGAGCCCCGCTCCGATGCCGCTGGTCCCGCCGGTCACCACGGCCACGTGCCCGCGCAGCGGGAGCGGTGCCCGGTGCGCCGTCATGCGTGCGTCAGCGATCGGAACTGGTCGATCAGCCGCCGGACCACCGGGTGGTTCCCGGAGTCGTACCGGTGGTCGCCGATCCGGCCGAGGTGGCGGATCTCCGACAGCGTCCCGCACAGCAGCGCCGCCTCGACCGAGGCCAACTCCGCGGGCCACACGTCCCGTTCGATCACCGCGAGGTCCGACCGGCGGGCGATCTCGAGGATGGTCGCGCGGGTGATGCCGGGGAACACGTCACCGTCGAGGCGCGGGGTGACGAGCCCGTCGGCGGTCACGAAGAAGACGTTCGAACTGCTCGCCTCGGCCACCCGTCCGCGCTGGTCGAGCATCAGCCCGGTGTCGAACCCGGCGGCCCGCGCGGCCTCCTCCGCCAGGAAGCTGTTGGCGTAGGCCCCGGAGACCTTCCACGAGGCGGGGATCGCGTGGTGCGACACCCGGCGGATCGGGGAGAGCTGGCAGGTGTACGGGTCGTCCGCGTCGCGGCCTACGGGCACCGCGAAGACCGCGAAGCTCGCCGAGTCGTTGTCGACGTGGAAGAAGACCTCCGGAGCGGTCCGGTAGGCGATCGGCCTGATGTAGTGCGTCCGGGCGGGCAGGGTGCCCAACAGCTCCCCGATCCCGTCGAGGACCTGGTCCACCGTCCACCCCGGACGCAGGCCCATGCGGGCGGCGCCGGCGTGGAACCGCTCGACGTGCTCCCGTCCCCGGTGCAGGTTCCACGCGCCGCCGTTGCGGTAGGCCATGATGCCGTCGAACACCGAGATCCCCAGGTGCAGCGTGTTGCTCGCCACCGACGGGTCGGCCCGCTCCCGGGGGACGATCCGTCCGTTGAACCACGCGTGCTCGCTCGCTCTCATTCTCGTCCTCCGGGACGTGGCGGCTCGGGCAGCCCGAGCAGTCGGTCGACTTCCGCCAGCACCGCGGGGTCGTCCACCTGCTGGACCGCGGTCGTGGCGCGGACGCTTTCGCGCAGCTGCGCCGGGTGGGAAGCCCCGGTGATGGCGGAGCTGACCGCCCGGTTGCGCAGCACCCAGGCGAGCGCGAACCGGGCGGGGTGCAGGCCGAGGTCCCCGGCGAGGCGGGACACGGCCGCCACCCGGGCCACCAGGTCCGCTTCGTCGTCGCCGAACAGGTCCTCGCGCAGCCACCGGTAGGCCGGGTCGGCGAGCCTGCCACCAGGCGGCGCGCCTTCGCCGTAGCGACCTGCCAGCAGGCCGTAGGCCAGCGGCGACCAGGTGGTGATGCCCAGGCCCGCCCGGTGGTGCAGGTCCGCGAAGTCGACCTCCACCCGGCGCCGGTCCAGCAGGTTGTACCGCAACTGCTCCAGCGAGGGTCCGACGAAACCGTCCCGGGCGGCGATCCCGAGCGCGTCGCGCACCGCGTCGGCCGACCACTCGGAGGTCCCCCAGTACAGCACCTTCCCCTGGGTGACGAGGTCGCTCATCGCCCGCACCGTCTCGTCCAGCGGTGTGTTCGGATCGGGCCGGTGGCACAGGAACAGGTCCAGGTGGTCCAGGCCGAGCCTGCGCAGCGCGGCGTGACAGCCCTCGACGACGTGCTTGCGGCTCAACCCCCAGGTGTTGGGGCGCTTGCCGTGCACACCCCAGAAGACCTTGCCGGACACGACGAACGTCTCCCGCGGCCACTTGAACGCGGCGAGCGCGCGCCCGACGGCCTCCTCGCCCCGTCCGTCGCCGTAGGTCTCGGCGTTGTCGAAGAAGTTGATGCCCAGGTCGTACGCCTCGCGCAGGAGCGACCTGCCCGTCGCGTCGTCCACGCGCTCGCCCAGCGTCGCCCACGAGCCGAAGCCCACGGCGCTGACCACCAGCCCCGTCCGGCCGAGCCGCCGGTACTCCATCTCCACCGTCGGAGCGCTCACCCGAGCACCTCCGGCACGTCGAACCCGAGATCCGCGTGCAGCGGCGGCGGGAAGTACCCGACCTCGACGCCGTGGCGCAGGAAGCGCCGCACCCACTCGGTGGTCGGGACGGGCCAGGAAAGCCCCAGCTCGGTCAACCACCGCTCGGTGTCGGCCGAGTCCAGCGCGACCCGGTGCCCGGCCGCGCGGTCCACGGCGGGCAGCATGCGGCCGACGTCCTCGGTGTGCCGGGGGTCGGCGGCGAGCCGTGCCAGCACCGCCGCCAGGTCGTCGGGCCCGACCACCCGCACCGCGTACCCCACGGCCTGGAGGACCCGCACGAGGTCGTGGTGCCCGAGGCGGTGCGGGCTCTCCAGGTGGAAGGTCCGCCCACCGGCGCGTCGGTCGCCCGCGAGGGCGAGCACCACGCGGGCGAGCACGTCGGCGGGCAACAGGCGGAACGAGCGGCCGGGCAGGTCGGCGGCGATCCCGAGCCCCAGCACGGCCTTGACGTGGCGGCTGAAGAAGTGCGCGTCGATGTTGCGCTGGAACCGCCCGGTCGACCAGTTCGGCGCGACGGTGCCGACGCGCAGCACCGTGCCGTCCGCACCGCCGGCCAGGTGGTCGAGCACGACGCGTTCGGCCCGGATCTTGCTCCTGGAGTACGCCTCGGTGGCGCGCTGACCGATGTCGAGCTGGTCCTCGCGCAGCGCCAGTCCCGGCACGTCGGACCTGCCCGCGACGCCGACCGTCGAGATGTGCACGAACCGCCCGCCGGCACCGGACGCCGCCAGCTCGACCAGTCGTCGCGTGCCGTCGACGTTGGCCGCCAGCACCTCGGCTTCGTCCGCGACGTGCCGCACGTCCGCCGCGGAGTGCACCACGTGCCCCACCTCTCGCGAGAGCACGCGCCACGAGCCGTCGTCCAGACCGAGGCGCGGGGTGCGCAGGTCCCCGGCGACCGCCGTCACCCGACCGCCGAACTCGGCCGGCGTGATCGACGACCCCGGGAAGTACCAGCGGTACTGGTCGAGGAGCCGGTCCGCCGCCGCGGTGTCGTCGGCCGCGCGGACCAGGCACCGCACCGCCAGGTCGGGGTAACGGGTCAGCAGTTCGTGCAGCAGGTGGACGCCGAGCATGCCCGTGGCGCCCGTGAGCAGCAGCGTCCCGGCGGACGCCCAGATGTCGGCCGGCCGCGCGGCGGGCCCTGGTTCCGCCGGTCGCCCCGCCTCCGCCGTCGTCGCCGGGGATCCCCCACCCGGGGCGGGGGTGACCGCTCGGGCCACGGCCTCGACGGTGCGCAGGTCGAACAACTGCTGGGAAGCGAGCACCCGACCACGCGCCCTCAGCCGCACGGCCACCTGGATGGCCAACAAGGACGTGCCGCCCACGGCGAAGAAGTCGTCGTCGGCCGCCACGTCGGTGGTTCCCAGCACCTCGCGGTACACGGCCGCGACCAGGTGTTCCTCGGTGGTCTCGGGCCGCCTGCCGGTGCGCTCGACCGCGACGGCGGCCGACCGCAGCGCGCCCCGGTCCACCTTCCCGTTCGGGGTCAGCGGCAGGCGGTCCAGGACGAGCACCGCGTCGGGGACCATGTAGGCGGGCAGTTGGCTCGCCGCGTGCTCGGTCGCGACCCGGCCGAGATCCTGGGTGATCGCGGCCACGGCGGGGTCGTTGGTCAGCGGCGCTCCCGGGTCACCCGCGGGCCACGCGCAGCCCGGACGTCGTCCCACGTCACCCGTGTCGGCCTCGAACCACACGTCGAAGGCCCCGTCCGGGCGCCCGGCGGCCCAACTCGTCCACGCGCGGTACCCCGAGGCTTCGGCCACGGCGACCACGTCGACGGGCAACACCGGCTCGACCCGCCGCGACGCGGGGGAGAGCTCCGCCGGCGGGCGGTCCGGGACACCCGTCAGCCCGAGGTGGGCGGGCTTCTCCCGGGTGAGCACGCGGCGCAGTCGATCCAGGGTCCACCCGTCACCCCACGGCGTCCACGTCCCGACCGGTGCGGCGCGCCGGTCGTCGCGCCACAGCGTGACGTCGTACCGGTACTTGGACAGTTCGCTGGACAGCCTCGCGAGCTTCGGCTCGACCTCGACCCCGACCTGCCCGGAGGCGGCGGCCAGACCGGTGAAGAACGCCGGATCCACCAGCAGTTCCCGCTCGGCCGAGATCCGCCGCCGGACCCGGTCCTCGCGCACGTCCGGCTCCGCGCCCGGATCGCGGTGCTGTTCGACTTCGCGGGCGAACGCCCGGTGCAGGGGGAGGCTGCGCACGTCGCCGACGTAGACGAAGCCACCCGGCGCGGTCAGCTCCAAGGCCGCGCTCACCAGGGAGTGCAACTCGGGTGCGCCGGGCAGGTACTGGCTCACCGAGTTGATCACCACGGCGTCGAACGAGCCGGTCACGCCGGACAGGTCGGCCCCGGTCGCGGGTACCAGCCGCACGCCTCCGAGCCCGCGCGCCCGCACCTCGCGCTCCACTCCCGCGAGCGCGGACGCCGAGAAGTCGGTGCCCACGTACCGCGCGCAGTCCGGCGCGAGTTCGAACAGCAGCAACCCCGTGCCGCAGCCGATCTCCAGCACCTCGGGCGGGCGGGACCGGTCCGGACGGGCGGCCAGCTTCGCCCGGATGCGGTCCACCGCGCAGGCCAACCACTCGTCCAGCACGCCGGTGGGCAGCGGCTCGCCGTCGAATGCCGACCGCCAGCCGGTGAAGTCCCGCTCCCAGGAGTCCTCCCGGCGCTCGTGCGTCTGGTCGAAGAGCCGGCGCCACTGCTCGGTGAGCTCCCGCCGGGTCGCGGGGTGCCGCGCCAGCTCGGCCACCCCGACCGGGTCGGGTGCCACGTACCCGACGAGGCGCCGCGCGCTCGGTCCGTCGCCCTCCGGCACCACCACGGCACGGCCCACGCCCGGTGCCTCCCCGAGGACCGCTTCCACCTCGGCGGGCTCGATGCGGAAGCCGCGGACCTTGACCTGGTCGTCCACCCGACCCAGGAACTCGATCCCGGTGCCGTCGGCGAGCGACCGGGCCCGGTCGCCGGTGCGGTAGTGGCGCACGCCGCCGCGTTCGGTGAAGCGCCGGGCGGTCTCCTCCGCCCGGTTGAGGTAGCCGCGCGCCACGCCGTTGCCGGCGATCCACAACTCGCCCGCGGCCCCGTCGGGCAACCGCCGCCCGTCCGGGGTGCCCACGTACACGTCGGCCCCCGCCAGCGGGAAGCCGATGGGGTGCCCGGTGACCGGGCGGTCGCGGGGCACGTCGAAGCAGGTGGCGAAGATCGCCGCCTCGGTCGGGCCGTAGGTCACCGCCACGTGCGCCGCCGGGAAGGCCCGGGTCACCGCGGTGAGCAGGCCGGCGGGCACCTGGTCGCCGCCGGTGACGACGTGCCGCATCCCGTCGACCGACGGCACGGACCGGTGGGCGAGCGCCCGCAGCAGGTGGTCCATCAGTCCCGGCACGGCCTGGAACGCGGTGGCGCCCAGCAGGATCGGCACCAGGCGGTCCTCGTCGAACAGTTCGTCGCGGTCGACGAGTCGTGCCGTCCCACCGGCGAACACGGTCGAGAACAACTCGTAGTAGAAGACGTCGAACGTCGCCGAGGCGAGCACGAGCCCCACGTCGTCGGGCGAAAACCCGAAGTGGTCCTGGCAGGCGAGCATGGTGGCGGCGATGTTGCGGTGCTCGACGGCCACGCCCTTGGGACGGCCCGTCGTGCCCGAGGTGTAGAGGACGTAGGCGAGGTCCGCTGGGGTCGCCTCGACCCGGGGGGTCGGTGGGGTGCGGTCGGTCTCGTATCGGAGGTCGACGGGTCGGACGTGCTCCGGCCATTCGCCGTCGTGGTCGACCACGACCAGTTCCACCCCGGCGTCCGCCAGGATGAAGTTCCGCCGCGCGACCGGATCGTCGGGGTTCAACGGCAGGAACGCGGCCCCGGACTTGAGCACGCCGAGGACCGCCACGACCAGGTCGACGGTCCTCCCGGTGGCGAACGCCACCACCCGCCCCGGTCCGGCACCGGCCCGGACGAGCCTCCCGGCCAGGTCCTCGGCGCGCCGGTCCAGGTCGGCGAACCGCAGTTCGGCCGCCGCCGTGCGGACGGCGACGGCGTCGGGTGTCTTCTTCGCCGCCGCCTCGAAGAGCCCGTGGAAGGTGGTGCCCGCGCCCGCTCGCGGCGCCGGATCGGGCCGCACGACGAGGTCGGCGAGCGCGGTGGCGGGTTGCGCGGCGACGGTCGCGAGCACCTCGACGTAGTCGTCCAGGACCGCTCGGGCGACCGCCCGGTCGATCAGGTCGACGTCGTGGGTCAACCGGATCCGCAAGCCCTCCGGGCGGCGCCACTGGGTGCACTCCAGGTCGAACCGGGCGGTGGCGGTCTCGGCCGGCACCGGTTCGGCGCGCAGGCCGGGCAACGCCAACTCGTCGGCCATCGCGTTCTGCAGGGCGAACATCACCTGGAACAGCGGGTTGTGGCTGAAGGCGCGTTCCGGGCGCAAGTCCTGCACGACGTGGTCGAACGGCAGCCGCTGGTGGCGCAACGCGGCGACCGCTTCGCCCCGGGCCCGGCGGACCAGGTCGACGAACGTCGGCGCGCCCGCCGTGTCCAGCCGCAGGACCACCGTGTTGACGAACAGCCCGACCACGTCCTCGGTGGCGGGGTCGGTCCGGTTCGCCACCGGTGCGCCGAAGGCGACCTCGTCCTGCCCGGAGTAGTGGTGCAGCACGACGCCGAACGCCGCTGCCAGCACCGCGAACAGGGAGGTGCGTTCCCGCGCCGCCAAGGACTCCAGGGCCGTGACGGCGTGTTCGGGCAGCGTCGCGTGGAGGTGCCGGCCGGAGCGCCGGGGCAGTGGGGGTCGGCGGGTGGCGACGGGCAGCCGGACCGGGGAGAGGTCGGTGAGCCGGTCGCGCCAGTACGCCCGGTCCTCGACACCGCGCTCGCCGTGGACCCAAGCGTGCTCCTGCGCCACGAAGGTGCGGAAATCAGGGGTCTCGCGGTGGACGGGCGCGAGGCCCGCCGTGCGCGCCTGGTAGGCGGTCGCCAGGTCGCGGTGCAGCACCCCGAGCGACCACCCGTCGGCGACCACGTGGTGCAGGGTCACGACGAGGACGTGGTCGTCGGGCGCGAGGGGGATCAGCACGGCCCGGGCCAACGGGCCCGTCGCCAGGTCGAACGGCTCGCTCGCCAGCCGTTCGACCCGGGCCCGCACACCGTCGTCGTCCGGTGCCGCCACGTCCGCGACGGTGAGCGGGAGCCCGGTGTGCGCCACCTCCCGGAAGGGGATGCCGTCGGCATCGGCGGGGAAGACCGAGCGCAGCATCTCGTGCCGACCGACGACGTCGTCCCACGCGGTCCGCAGTGCCGCCACGTCGAGGGGGCCGCGCAGCCGTGCGGCGGTGGTGATGTTGTACGCCGGGCTGTCGGGGGCGATCACGTGCAGGAACCACATCCGTTCCTGGGCGGCGGTGAGCGCTCCCGCCGGCACGTCGGTCGCCGAGCCGGTCGGTTCCGCCTCCGCTGCGCCGCGCAACCGCGCGGCGAGCAGGCGGTCGGCGAGTTCGCGCGCCGCACCGTCGGACCGCGGTGCCGTCGTATCCCGGATGACCATCGTGCCGCCTCTCTCCGTGCCGGTCAGAAGACGTTCTCGCGCTCCATCGCGGCGAACAGTTCGCGCACGTTCGAGTCGTCGAACCCGGCGTTGTCGGTCCGCGTGACGAACTCCAGCTGGATGCCGGTGTTGTGCTCGCGCCGGGTGAAGGACTGGTCGAGCCCCGGCGCGTTGATCACCCCGGTGAGCAGGTCGGCCTCGCGCGCGCCGAAGTCGCGCAGCAGTTCGAGCTGGCCGCGCACCTCGATCGCGATGTGCTGGACACCGGGCCCGTAGTGCTCGATGTACTGCGAGACGTTCGAGCGGGGCGAGTCGCCCTGGCACAGCACGAAGGTCACGCCACCCGCCCGCAGCGTGGCGGAGTCCATCCCGCTGACCTCGCCGCTGACCTGGCGGCGCTCGACGACCTCGAACCCGTACCGGTCGCGGAAGGTCGCGATCGCCGCCGCCAGGTCCCGCACGGCGATGGCGACGTGGTCGATGCGCTTGGCCGAGTTGGCCAGCCTGCTGCGCCCGCCCTCCTCCGGTCCCAGGATCTCCTGCTCCAGGTAGCACGCCTCGGCGGTGATCGCGTCGAACAGGTCGCCGAGGAACCCGGCGTCGACACCGGAGCGCTCGGCGAACTCCGTCGCCCGGCGGCGGACCGCCGCGAGGCGTTGTTCGTTCATCATCGGCGTTCCGGTGGCCCGCTTGACCTCGGCCACCTGCCGGCACAGGTCCAACCGCCTGGCCACGGCGGCGAGGAGCTCGTCGTCGGTCTCGTCGATCCGCCTGCGCAGCTCCTGCAGCTCGTCGTGCGACGTGGACGTCATGGGTTCCTCCGTGTGAGTTCCGGGTGGGTCGTCGTGGCGGCCCGCGCCGCGTCCGGTGGCGCGCCGGCCAGCAGCAGCAGCTCCAGCACGGCGGCCTGTTCGGCGAGCGTCGGGTGGTCGAAGATGTCGTCGATGGCCAGTTCCAGGCCGGTGCGCTCGCGAACCTCCGCCGCGAGCATGATCGCGTGCAGCGAGTGCCCGCCGATGGCGAAGAAGTCGTCGGTCACGCGCACGTCGTCGCGGCCGAGGCGCTTGCGCCACAGGTCGGCCAGTTCCCGCTCCACCAGCGAGCGCGGCGCCCGGGCGGTCGGGGCCCGTCCCGCGAGCGGGCGGGCTTCGGCGCGCAGCGCCGCCCGGTCGACCTTGCCGCTCGGGCGCAGCGGCCAGCGCTCGACCACGGCGAATTCGACCGGGACGGCGGCGGGCAGCCGTTCGCGCAGCAGCGCGCGCAACGCGGCGGGTACCGGTTCGGCGCCCGCGGCCACGAGCAGGTAGGCGACCAGTGCGGTGTCGCCGTCGTGGCGTTCGACGACGGCGTCGGCCACCTCGGGCGCGGTGCGCAGGGCCGACTCGACCTCGGCCTGGTCCAGCCGCACACCGTTGACCTTGAGCTGCCGGTCGGCGCGGCCGACGTAGCGCAGCGAACCGTCGCTCCCGCGCAGCACCAGGTCGCCGGTCCGGTACCCGACGAGTGCGCCGTCGGGTCCCGTGAGGAACCGGTCGGCACCGACCGCGTCGGGCAGGTAACCGTTGCCGACACCGGCGCCGGCGACGACCAGTTCGCCCACCACCTCGTCTGCGGCGGGGTGCCCCCAGCAGTCGAGCACGGTCGCCGTGCACCCGTCGATCGGGGTGCCGATCGGGATGAGCACGTCGGACTCGTCACCGCGCACCCGGTGGGCGGTGACGTCCCCGGCCACCTCGGTCGATCCGTAGAGGTTGTGCACGACCGCACCCGGCAGCCGCGCGAGCAGGTCGTGCGCCGACCGCGTCGTCAGCGGTTCGCCGCTGAGGGTCCAGTGGCGCAGGCGGGGCAACTCGGCGGCGAGGTCGACGTCGAGCCGAAGCAGCTCGGTCAGCAGCGCCGGGACGAGGGTGACCCTGGTCGCGCCGGACTCCCGCAGGGACCGGACCAGCGACCGGGGGTCGTGCACGTCGTCGGGCACGAGGTGCACGGGCGTCCCGGCGAGCAGTGGACCCAGCAGCTCCGCGACCGAGTCGACGAACCCGATGGGGGTCCGGGCGGCCACGACCTCACCGGGCTCGTACGGCTGGACGCGCCACGCCCAGGCCAACCGGTTGACCACCGCGCGGTGCGGGACGAGCACGCCCCTGGGGCGGCCGGTCGAACCGGAGGTGAAGATCAGGTAGGCCGCCGACTCGGGGGAGCCCGGGTCGGTGGTCCCGGTCGACCGCGGGGTGTGGCCGGTCGGCGTCACCACCACCGCGTCGGGGCCGGCGCCGTGCGACGCGGGTTCCAGGACGACCGCGCAGCCCGCCTCGCGGACCAGCTCCGCCGACCTGGTCCCGGAGTGGGACGGGTCGAGGGGCGTGTAGACCCCGCCAACCGACAGCACGGCGAGCAGCGCCACCACGAGGGACGGTGTCCGTTGCAGCCGTACGCCGACGGGCTCCCCGGGACCGACGCCCGCCGCCCTCAGCCGCTCCGCCAGCCGGCTCACCGCACCGCGCAGCTCACCGAAGTGGACCACGCCGTCCGGGTACCGGAGCGCCACCGCGTTCCCGGCCTGCTCCGCGCGTTGTTCGAACAGCTCGTGGAGCAGCCGGGGCCGGTGCGCGGGGGCGCTCGGCGCCACCACCGGTTCCCGTGCCGCCTCGTAGCGCCGGTCGAAGTCCTCGGTGAGGGACACCAGTGCCCGCCGGTACAGCCGCGCGATGCCGGTCAGGCGGCTCGCCGCGTGCTCCGGTCCCCAGAGTTCCAGGTCCAGCGCGACCGCGCCGGACAGCGGCTCCCGGCGGAACTGGGCGGTCAGCGGGAAGTAGGTCTGGTCGTTGGCGAAGCGCTCGAGCAGTTCCACCACACCGTGCCCGCCGACGCGTCGGTACGGGTGGAAGTGCGTGTAGTTGAAGGTGACGTCGGTCGGGGCGTCGCCCAGGCGCCGCACGAGTTCGGTGTACGGGAACGCCCGGTGCGGCAGGTGCGCCACCTCGGCCTCGCGCACCGCGGCGACCAGTTCGCGCCACGTGCCGCCCGGCAGGTGCAGGCGCACCAGCGCGGTGTTGAGGAACAGGCCCACCGCCGTGGCCCCGGCGCCGGTCTCGGGACGGGCGTGGGTCATCAGCCCGGTCACGACGTCCGTGCTGCCCGAGAGCGCGGCCACCACGCGCAGGTGGGCGGCGAGCAGCAACGACTTCAGCGGTGTCCCGGTGCGCTCAGCCAGGTCGAGCAACGCGTCGGAGAGCGGCTGCGGCAACGGCACGGGGTGCTTCCGGTGGACGGCTTTCCCGGCGCGCGGCACGGTCGGCAGGACGCGGACCCGGGGCGCGTCCTCCAGGAGCCGCTGCCAGAAGTCGAAGTGCCGCTCGTCCGCGACCGCCGCCTGTTCCGCGGCGATGAAACCGCGTTGGGGGAAGTCCTCCGCCGGCGTGGCCGCCGGGACGGCGGCGTACGCCTCCAGCAGGTCGGTGAGCACCGTGGTCGCGCTCCACCCGTCCAGGAAGGGCTCGGCCAGGGTGACGAGGAACTCGTCGGAGCGGAGGAGGTGGACCGTGACGCGCAGCAGCGGCGGCACGGCCCAGTCGAAGGGGCGAACGGCCTCCTCGTCCAGCCACCGGGTGATGTCGTCCCGGTCCCAGCCGTCCGCCGCCACGACGGTCACCGGGTCGGGCGCCGTCGCGCGGAACACCTGGACCGGACGCTCCACTCCGGACAGCAGCAGGGAGCTGCGCAGGTAGGGGTGCCTGCCCGACACGGCGTGCACGGCGAACCGGAACCGGTCCTCGTCGAAGTCCGCCCGGACGCGCACGGCGGTGACGTAGACGCGGTAGCCGCGATCCCGGGCGGACTCCAGGACCAACCCGGTGAGCAAAGCGGACGCCGGCAGTGCTTCCACGGCGTCCGACGGCACACGGTCGCGGTCGCCGCCCAGCAGCGAGAACGGTGTGGGCTCCGGCGCGTCGTCGACGACGCGCGCGCCCGCGATCCGGCCCAGCGCCCGTGCGGTCGGGTGGCGGAAGACGTCGTCCACGGTGAACGCCAGGCCCCGACGGCGTGCCGCGGCCACGAGCAGGATGCTGCTGATCGAATCGCCGCCGGCGGTGAAGAAGGAGGTGTCGTACCCCACGGACGAGTCGTCCAGCACCTCGCGAACCGCGGCCAGCACCAGGCCCCCGGTCGAATCGGGCGGGGTGGGCGCGGACGTCGGGCGGGTGGGCGCGAACGCGGCGGCGAGCGCCTGGTGGTCCACCTTGCCGTTGGGCAGCAACGGGAACGCGTCGAGCACGTGGTAGTCCACCGGGACCATGTGCGCGGGGAGCGCCGCCGTGGCCGCGCCCCGCACCACGTCGAGGTCGAGCACGTCGCCGCCGGTGGCCAGATGGGCGACCAACGCGGCGGAGCCGTTCGACCGGGTCACGATCCGGACCGCGGCCTCCCGGACACCGGGTGCGGCCCGCAGCACCGCCTCCACCTCGGCGGGCTCCACCCGGAACCCGCGCAGCTTGACCTGCCGGTCGGCCCGGCCGACGAACTCGACCACCCCGTCACGCCGAACCCGACCGAGGTCCCCGGTGCGGTAGAGGCGGTCCGCCGGCCCGCCGAAGGGATCGGCGGTGAAGCGCTGCGCGGTGAGCCCGGGCCGGTTCAGGTAGCCGGCGGCGACCTGCACGCCGCCGATGTGCAGCTCGCCGACCACGTTGAACGGGACCGGTCGCCCGTGCTCGTCGAGCACGTGCACCGAGGTGTTGGCGACCGGTGTGCCGATCGGGACGGTGTGCGAGTCCCGGCGGGAACCCCGGCAGGAGAAGGAGGTGACGTCCACGGCGGCCTCGGTCGGCCCGTAGAGGTTGTGCAGTTCGAAACGGCCCGCGCCGAGCACGTCGTCGCGCAGGTCGGGAGGCAGCGCCTCACCGCTGGACACGACGTGCCGCAACGCCTGCTGACCGGCGAAGCCGCCCGAGGCGTGGAACGCGCGCAGCATCGACGGCACGAAGTGCACAACGCTCACCGACTCCTCGCGCATGACCCGCGCCAGCCGGTCCGCGTCGCGGTGGGCACCCGGCTCGGCGACCACCAGGCGTGCGCCGGTCACCAGCGGCCAGAACACCTCCCACACGGAGACGTCGAAGCCCAACGGCGTCTTGTGGAGCACCGCGTCCGCCTCGGTGAGCCGGAGGTGCTCCTGCATCCAGGCCAGTCGGTTCACGATCCCGGCCTGGGTGTTGACCACGCCCTTCGGCCGGCCGGTCGAGCCCGAGGTGTAGATGACGTAGGCGGGAAGCCTCCCGGCGGAGCCGGGTGGCGTCGCGCCGACCACGCCCTCCTCCGGTGCGCCCCCTTCCAGCGCACCGCGGTCCACCACCGGGACGCCCGCACCGCGCAGCACCCCGTCGACGTGCCCGGAGGCGACGACCAGTGCCGGGGCGGCGTCCTCCAGGACGTACCGCGTCCGCCGCGGCGGGTCGTCGGGGTCCAGCGGCAGGTAGGCCGCGCCGGTCAGCGCGATACCGACCAGGTCGACGATCCGCTCGGTGGAACGGGCGGCGTGGACGCCGACCAGTGATCCCGGCCCGACATCCCGGGCGCGCAACGCCGCTGCGACGGCCTCCGCCCGGTGCAGCAGGCCGGAGTAGGTGGTCGTCCGTCCCCGGAAGGTCACGGCGGGCCGGTCGGGGCTCCGGCTCGCGCGCTCCCGGAGCAGCGAGCCCAAGGTCTGGTGGTCGGGCCGGGGGACCACCGGTCCCCGCGCGACGCGCATCACCGCGGACCGGCCGGCGGCGTCGAGCACGGGCAGTTGTCCGATCGGCAGGTCCGGGCCGGTCGCGGCGGCGCGCAGCACGGTCGCGTACGCGGTGACGAGGTCGACCGCCGACTCCCGGTCCAGGATGTCGTCGGCGGCGCGCAGCTCCAGCGCCAAGCCGCCGTCGGCGGTGGGTCGGCAGGTGTACTCCAGGTCGAGCCAGGTGCGGTGGACGTCCACGGGCACCGGCTCGACCAGCAGCGCGCCGCCGGCGGCGGCGAGGGTCGGCTCCTCGTCCCGGTGGTTCAACACCACCTGGAACACGGGGTGGCGCACGGGGGAGCGGTGGACCGCGAGCGAGTCGACGAGCTCCTCGAACCGCAGCTCGCGGTGCGGAGCAGCCGCCGCCAGCTCGTCGCGGACCGCGGTCACGAGGGTGCGGAACGAGTCGCCGGGTGCCGAGCGGGTGCGCAGCGGCAGGGTGTTGGCCACCATCGCGACCAGGTGCCGCCGCGCCAGGCCCTGACGGTTGGCGGACATGTAGCCGATCGTGGTGTCGGCTCGACCCGTGTACCTCGACAGCAGCACGTGCAACGCGGCGGCGCACACGGTGAACGGGCTCGTCCGCTCCACCACGGCGAGCTTGCGCAGCCGGGCGGCGAGATCGGGTGGGAGCGTGGCGCGCGCGGTGTGGGCCAGGTGGCCGGGACGCGCCGGTCGCGGCCGGTCGCCGGGCAGGTCGGTGCCGTCGTCGGACAGGCGCGCGGCGAAGAACCGGACGGCGGCCTCCGCGCTCGCCACCGCCTCCGGTGTCCGTTCCGCCGCCACGAGCGCTCGGAAGTCGGCTGTCGACCTCGGCGGCACGTCGGTACCGTCCAGCACCGCGTCGTAGTGGGCGAACAGCTCGCGCCGCACCACCTCCAGAGCGGCGCCGTCGGCGACCAGGTGGTGGGCCGTGAGGACCAGCACGTGCTCCTGCTCCGCTCGGACCACGAGCAGGGCGCGGAACAGCGGTCCGGTGGCGATGTCCATGTCCCGGGAGAGCTCGGCGTCCACGAGGCGGCGCAGCTCGTCCTCGGCGGCGGATCCGCCGACGACCTCCGTGCGCAGGTCCGGCCCGGCGTCGTCGGAGACCCACTGCACCGGTTGCCCACCCACGTCGACGCCGAACCGGGTGCGGAGCGCGTCGTGGCGCGCCACGAGCCGGGACAACGCCTCGGACAGCGCGTCGGTCCGCAGCGGACCGGTGATCCGCAGCACCAGCGGGAGGACGTAGGTGGCACCGGTACCGGGCCGCTGCTCGGCGAACCACAGTCGGCGCTGGGCGGCCGACAAAGCGAACGGGCGCATCGCACACCTCTCTCCCGTCGACCCCTTTGCGCGGGCCGTTCCGGCGGAGCTCCCGGAATCGAACGTAGGTACCGACCGAAGGGATCGGGAAGTGCCGACGCCTTTTCTTGTGCGCAGCCCCAAAAATGTTTGACCGAGCACCGGTTCCCGGTTTCCACGGCACGGGCTGCCGTAGTTTCGACAGTCGGCGAGGAGGAGGTCGGAATGGACCGCGACCCGTTTCGCCGACCGGTCGTCGTGGGTGGCGGCGCGGTCGGCCGGCTGATGTGCGACCTGGTGCGCCCACGGGCCCCGGTCACCGTCGTCGACCTCGCCGACCCGCCGGACCCCGTCGGTGACCGGTGGCTGGTCGGCGACGCCCGCGAGCCGACGGCGGAGGTCTCGGCCGCGTTGGCGGAGGCGGATTGCGTCGTCGTCTGCCTCCCCGAGCAGGTGGCGGTCGAGTGCCTGCCGGACCTCCTGCGCCGCGTGCGACCCGGCGCGATCGTCGTGGACACGTTGTCGGTCAAGACCGCGATCACCGGGGTGTACGGCGATGCGGCGGCGGGGTTCGAGGTGCTGAGCGTGAACCCGATGTTCGCGCCGGCGCTGGGCTTCGCAGGACGCCCCGTGGCCGTGGTCGAGGTGCGCGGTGGGCCGCGCGCGACGGCGTGGCGGTCCTTGTTGACGCGAGCGGGCGCGCGCCTGGTGGAGCTGTCCGCCGCGGATCACGACCACCTGACCGCCGTCGCCCAGGCGGCGACCCACGCGGCGGTCCTCGCGGTGACCCAGGTGCTCGCCGAGTTCGGCGTGGACCCGGACCGGCTGGTCGAACTGGCCCCGCCACCGCACGCCACGCTGCTGGCCCTGGCCGCCCGGATCAGCTCCGGGGAACCGGAGGTCTACTGGGACGTCCAGGCGGGCAACCCGGCGGCGGCACGTGCCAGGACGGCGCTCGTCGCCG
Organism: Saccharothrix variisporea; assembly: GCF_003634995.1. Classification (GTDB taxonomy): domain Bacteria; phylum Actinomycetota; class Actinomycetes; order Mycobacteriales; family Pseudonocardiaceae; genus Actinosynnema; species Actinosynnema variisporeum. The sequence goes on from NZ_RBXR01000001.1 coordinate 8,477,068, forward strand.
GTGTCGCGCGGATCAGTCGGCTCGTCGCGGCGGACGACCGCGCCGGGTTCACCGAGCTGCTGCGCGAACTGGCGGCCCGGCTCGGCGACCACCGCGAGGTGCTGGCGGCGCACTGCGCCGCCATCTTCACGCTGCCCGGTCCGCCATGCGGGTGATGGCGGCCCCGGCCTGTCGGAGCGCGACCAGGTCGTCCGGGGTGAGCCGCCACCGCGCCACGACCGCACGGCCGTCGCGCAGCCGGGTCGGGATGGCCAGGCAGGTGTCCTCGAGGCCGTACTCGCCCCTCAACCGCACGATCACCGGCACCACCACCTCCCGGGTGCCGGTCAGCGCCTCCAGCACGCGCGCCACGCCGGCACCTGTCGCCAACGCGGACGTGCGGCCCGTGCGCAGGCGCTGCCACCGCCCGTACCAACCGTCGATCCAGTCGAGCACCTGCGCCCGCCGGCCTTCCGCCAACTCCAGGCGCACGCCGTCCGCCAGCACCCGGTCGAACAGCGGCACCATGTGCTCGCCGTGCCCACCGAGCGACCACGCCCGGATGCGCGAACCCGCCCGACCCGTCACGAGCCCGATGGCCTCCGCCAGCCGCCACGAGTCGTTGAGCGCGTAGCCGAGCACCGTCGCGTCCGGCAGCAGGCGGCTCGCGATCAGGCACAGGACGTCGACCGGGTTGGTCACCACGAGCAGCGTCCCCCGCCAGCCCGACAACGCGTCCGCCAGCTCCCGCAGCACCGCGGAGTTCGCGGTCAGGAACTCCGACCGGAGGGCGCCGTCCCGGTGCGGCACCGAGGCGGTCAGCACCACCACCTCGCAGCCCGCCAGCTCCGCCGCCGTCCCGACCCGCACCCGGACGGGCGCGCTGCCGGCCGCCAACACCCCCAGGTCCATGGCGGTGCACGCCACCCCGTCGGCCGCCCGGTCCACCAGCACGACCTCGCCGGCGAGCCCCTGGGCCACCACCGCCGCGGCGACGGCACCCCCCACCGCTCCAGCGGCGCCGAACACCCCGATCCTCAACGGGAGACCTCCACCGGTCGCGCGGCGTCGACGGCGGCCACGACCCGGAGCAGCGCCTCCGCCTTCAACTCCACTTCCCGCAGCTCCGCCTCGGCGTCGGACAGCGCGACGATCGCCCCACCGACGCCGACGTGCACCTGGTCCGGGGTGACGACCGCCGTCCGGATGACGATGTTGAAGTCGGCGCAGCCGTTGAGCGAGAAGAACCCGAGCGCGCCCGAGTAGACGCCCCGCCAGCCGCCCTCCAGGCGGTCGATGATCTCCATCGTCCGCGCCTTCGGCGCGCCCGTCATCGACCCGCCCGGGTAGGCGGCGCGCACCGCGGCCACGGCGGACACCCCGTCGGCGAGGTCCGCCTGGACCGTCGTGACGAGCTGGTGCACCGTGGGGTAGCTCTCGACGTCGAAGAGCTTCGTCACCCGCACCCCACCCGGCTTGGCGACGCGGCCGAGGTCGTTGCGCACCAGGTCGACGATCATGAGGTTCTCGGAGCGGTCCTTCTCGGCCGTGCGCAGGTCCTCGGCCAGCGCGGCGTCCACGGCGCGGTCGCGGTCCCGCCGCCGGGTGCCCTTGATCGGCTTGGACTCGGCGACCCGGTCGCGGTCGATCCGCAGGAACCGCTCGGGGGAGGAGCTGAGCACGGCGAAGTCGGGGAAGCGGAGGAACGCCGAGTACGGGGCCGGGTTCACCGCGCGCAGGACGCGGTACGCCTGCCACGGGTCGATCCGGACCGGCCGCGACAGCATGGTCGTCAGGCAGATCTCGTAGCTCTCGCCGCGGGTGATCTCCCGCCGGCACTCCGCGATCATCTCCCGGTACCGCTCCGGGGAGTGGCGTGCGGTCCAGTGCCGCCGGTCGGTCGCCGGCGGGGCGGGCGGCAGCGGGGGCCGCGCGTCGCCCGCCGGCACCAGCCGCCGGGCCGCGGCGTCGAGCCACTCGAGCACCTCCGCCCGAGTGTCCGGGGTGCTCAGCGCCAGCAGGTTCGCCGTGCCCTCCACGTGGTCGAGGGCCAGGGCGCGGTCGCAGAACACGAACCGCCCGTCGGGGAACGGCGAGGCGTGGCGGTGCTCGCCGCCGGAGTCGGCCTTGACCTCGTAGCCGAGGTAGCCGACGTAACCGAGGGAGAAGTCGTGCGCCAGCCCCGGGTCGGCCACCCGGCGCCGGTCGAGTTCGCGTTCCAGGTGGTCGAACAACGTCTCGTGCCGCCGGTCGACCACCTGCCCCGCCCGGCGGACCACCACGTCACCGCGGCGCAGGTCGTACTCGACCTCCTCGCCGTGGGGCCCCGCGGCGTCACCGAGGAACGAGAACCGCGACCGACCGGGGACGACGGCGCTGCTGTCCAACCAGAACGAGCCGGCGCCGCCCGAGAACAGCGTTTCGTACGCGTGCTCGGCGTCGGGGAGGAAGGGCAGTCGTCGCACCTCCACGCGGAACCGCTCCTCCGGCGGTGACACCGCCGCCGGCGGCGCGGCGGGGCGCCGGGGCGTTCGCGCCCGGCGCGGGGTGAGGTCGCGGAAGTTGCTCAGCAACCGGTGGCCGTGTTCGGACAGGATCGACTCCGGGTGGAACTGGACGCCCCACCACGGCCGCTCCCGGTGCTCGACGGCCATCACCAGCCCGTCGTCGGTCCACGCCGTGGCGGTGAGCTCCGGCGGCAGCCGGTCGACGACGAGCGAGTGGTAGCGCACCGCCTGGAACGGCGACGGAACGCCGTCGAACAGGGAGCTCCCGTCGTGCCGCACCCGGCTCAGCCGCCCGTGCACGGGCTCCGGCGCGGGTCGGACGCGCGCGCCGGCCAGCATGCACAGGCCCTGGTGCCCCAGGCAGATGCCGAGCACCGGCAGACCGGCGTGTTCCAGGAACCACCGGCTGAGGCCGAAGTCGCGGACGACACCGGGACTGCCCGGACCGGGTGAGATCACCAGGTTGTCCCACTCCCGCGGATCGAACTCCGCCCAGGCGTCCAGGTCGTCGTTGCGCAGCACGACCGGGGGCACCCCGTTCACCTCGGCCAGCAGTTGGACGACGTTGTGGGTGAACGAGTCGTAGTTGTCCACCAAAAGCGTGCGAACCGGGCTCACGACGCCACCACCATCCGATCGGCGGGTGTTGCGGGATTGGCGCGCGCGGTCGGCGCGCGCTGCGGAACGGAACTCATGGGCAGCCTAGGCGTCCGCCCACCGGTATTCCGATGTCCAAGCGACCAGGTCCTCTTGTGTCCGCGCACAATGATTTTCCGGAAATTCCGCTGTTACGGTTCCGGCTGTCCTCGCGGACACCGGAGATCGGACATCGGCCTTTCACCCGAACCGGCGAGAACGCAGCCGGTTTCCCGTCCCGACCGCGGTCGTGGCGCCAGTCAAGCCGGAGAGGAGCAGGTCAGCGTGAGCAGCCCACTCGACCCCGCCTCGGTCCGCTCGTCGCTGCTGTCGACGGACGACCCGTCGACGTGGCGCAGGTTCGCCGGCGTGGTCGCGGGCGACCCGGCGTTGCGCGCGGCCATGATCCGCCGCGAGGCCAGGGTCGTCAGCCTGTCCTCGCACTCCAACGGTCTGTTCGACACCGCGCTGGCCACCGCCGGGCTCTGCGTCGGCCTGGACCTGCACATCCTGCAGACGCCGTTCGGCCAGCTCGAACAGCAGTTGCTGGACCGCTCCTCGGACTTCCTCGACCACCGGCCCGACTTCGTGATCCTCTCCGGCACGGTCGAGGACCTGGTCCAGGGCACACCGGACCCGGACCAGGCCGTGGACGAGGCGGTGCGCCGGTGGTCCCGCCTGTGGTGGCTGACCGCGGAACGGCTGCGCTGCCGCGTCGTGCAACACCTGTTCGTCCCGCCCGCGCACGACGACCTGGCCGCGGACCCGCGCACGTGGTCGCGCAGCGCGACCGCGGTGGTCACGCGGACCAACCAGGCGCTGCGCGACCGCGCGGGTGACGACGTGCTGATCGTCGACAGCGAGCGGTTGGCCGCCGAGGTCGGCCTGCGCAACTGGCGGGACGACCGCTACTGGCACCTGATGAGGCAGGCGGTGAGCATCGACGTGTTGCCGGTGCTGGCCAAGGCGACCGCCGGCGTGCTGGCCGCCGAGCTCGGCACGACCCGGCGCTGCGTGGTCGTCGACCTGGACAACACCCTCTGGGACGGTGTGCTCGCGGACGACGGTTTCGCGGGCGTGGGGCTCGCCTCCGGGGCCAGGGCCGAGGGGTTCCGGCGCTTCCAAGAACACCTGCTGTGGTTGCACAAGAGGGGTGTCGCGCTCGCGGTGGCCAGCAAGAACGACCCGGAGCTGGCGGTGCGCGGGCTCGCCGAGGTGCCCGGGATGGTGCTCGGACCCGAGCACTTCGCCGCCGTGGTCGCCGACTGGCGGCCGAAGTCGGAGCAGCTCGTCGAGATCGCCGAGTCGCTGCGGCTGCCGCTGGACAGCCTCGTCTTCGTCGACGACAACCCCGCCGAGTGCGCACAGGTCGGATGGGCCCACCCGGAAGTGGACGTCGTGCTGCTGCCCCGACACCCCGCCGACTACACCGCCGCGCTGGCCGGGCGCCCCACGCTGGCCGGGGCGCCGGTCTCCCCGGCCGACTCGCTGCGGGCCGCCTCCTACCGCGCGCTCGCCGCCGCGGACCGGCTGCGCGACCACGCCCCGTCGCTGGAGGAGTTCCTGGACCAGCTCCGGATGGTGTCGCGGGTCCGCCCGGTCGACGGGGAGTCGCTGCCCCGAGTCGCCCGGCTCGTGCAGAAGACGAACCAGTTCAACGCCACCACCCGCAGGCACTCCCCGGCCGAGCTGGAGGACCGCGTCGGCGCGCCCGACTGGATCTGCCTGACCCTGGAGCTGAGCGACCGGTTCGGCCGGCACGGCATCGTGGGCGCCCTGCTGGCGCACACCACCCCACCGGTGGCGGAGATCGACACGCTGCTGCTGAGCTGCCGGGTCATCGGTCGCACCGCCGAGCGGCGGCTGGTGGCCGAGGCCGCCGAACTCGCCGCGCGGGCAGGGTGCACCACCCTGCGCGGCCTCTACACCCCGTCGGGTCGCAACGACCTCGTCCGCGACCTGTACCCGCGACTGGGGTTCCACGAGGTCCGCCGAAGCGGCCACCTCGTCGTCTACGACCACCACCTGGGTTCGACGTCCCTGGACACCCCGCACATCACCGAGGAGCCCGATGCCTGAGGACACGCTCGCCGTCGTGCTCGCCCTCTACCGGGAGATGGGCCTGTCCTCGCCGGACGAGGACGGGGTCGCCGAGGAGGACATCGAGCTGTGGGACTCGCTGGTGCACGTCCAACTCGCGCACGCGGTGGAGCAGCGGCTGTCCATCACGCTCCCCGACGACCTGCTGGTGCCGCTGCCCGGCCTCACCCTCGGCGAGTTCGCCCAGGCCGCGCACGAGGTCCGGGAACGGCATCCCGCATGATGCTCACCGCCCACCACGTCGAGCGGTTCGCCCGCGCGAGCGGCGATGTGAACCCCCTGCACACCGACGAGGAGTTCGCCCACCGCAGCCCGTTCGGCAGGCCCATCGCCCACGGCTGCCTTGTCGTGCTGGCGGCGCTCGCCGCGGCACCACCGGGGTCGCCGCCCGGGGCGCCGCCGATCCGGGCGTCGTTCCTCCGGCCCGTCTTCCCGGGCACGCGCTACCGGGTGCGGTGGGGCGCGGACCGCGTCGTCGTGGAGCACGGCGGCGAACCGGCGGTCGTCATCCGCTTCGGCGGGACGCCGGTGGCGGCCGACCCCTCCGCCGGTGGCGAACCGTTCCCGGTCGGGGAGCCGGACCTCGCCGAGCTCCGCTCGCTCGTGGCGGACCTGGGCGCGAACACCTTCGACGACGACGTGCTCTCCGGGTTGGCCGTGTGCAGCCGGATCGCGGGCGTGCACCAACCCGGCCGACACGGTCTGCTGACCTCCGCCACGCTGCGAACCCGGCGGGGGACCGGCGCGACCGGTGGCCGGCTGCGCGTGCTGTCCGAGGACCGGCGGACCGGGATCGTCCGCGTGGGTGCCGGCTGGGGCTCGCGGTCGGGGTGGACCACCGCGGAGATCACCGCCTTCCGCCGCCGTCCGGCTCCCGCGCCGTCCGCCGCGTCCACCGCCGCGCACCTGCCGCCGGGCGAGGCGCTGCGGGGGACCCACGTCGTGGTCACGGGCGGCAGCCGGGGGTTCGGCGCGGCCATGACCGCCGCGCTGGCCACCCAGGGAGCCGTGGTCTGGGTGCTGTACGCGCGGTCGGACGACGCCGTCGCCGCGCTGCGGGCCGAGTTCGGCCGGGACCGCGTCCGACCGCTGCGCTGCGACGCCACCGATCCGCACGCCGTCGAGCAGGCGGTCCGAGTCGCCCGACGGGAGGCCCGGACCATCGCGGGCGCGGTCCTGTGCGCCACACCGCCGTTGCTGCCCAACCCGGTCCACGTCGACGCGGTGCTGCCCGCGGTCGGGCAACTGGGCCGCGCTCTCACGACCTCCCTGCTCCCGCTCGCCGCGCTCCTGCCGTGGCTGGCGGCGGACCGCGGCTGGCTGGTGTTCACCTCCACCGCCGCGCTGGACAACCCGAGAACCGATTGGCTGCACTACACGGCCGGCAAGGTCGCGGCGGAGCACTACGTCCGGCACCTGGCGAGCAGGCACCGACTCCCCCTGCTGGTGACCAGACCGCCGGCCATGCGCACCGAGTTGACGAACGGGCCCGCCACCGCGCTGGCCGCCCGGGCACCCGAGGAGGTCGCCGCCGACGTGACCCGCTGGGTGCTCGACCACCACGCCCCACCACCCGACCTCAGCGCAGGAGCACGCCCATGACGTCGACGTTGCAGAAGTTCGACCTCACCGGCCACGTCAGCGTGGTCACCGGCGGTAACCGCGGCATCGGCCTGGGCATCGCCGTCGGCCTGGCGCGCGCCGGTGCCCGGATCAGCGTGTGGGGACGCGACGAGGAGAACAACCGGGCCGCCGAGGAGGTGCTGCGCGCCGAGGGCGTGGACGCCATCGCGGTCGAGTGCGACGTGTCCGACCACGAGCAGGTCGACCGCGCCACGCGGGTGACGGTGGAGCGCTTCGGCGGTGTCGACTCGTGCTTCGCCGTGGCGGGTGTCAACTCGCAGACGCCGTTCGTCGACACCACGCTCGAGGAGTTCCGCCGGGTGGTCGGCGTCAACCTGGAAGGCACGTTCCTGACGTTCCAGGCGGTGGCCAGGCACATGGTCGACCGGGGGAGCGGCAGCCTGGTGGCCGTGTCCTCCATCTCCGCGCACAGCGGCCAACCCCGCAGCGTGCACTACGCGGCGAGCAAGGCGGGCATCGGCGCGTTGGCCAAGAGCCTGGCGGTCGAGCTGGCCCGGTACGGCGTCCGGGCGAACACCGTCGTCCCGGGGTGGATCGAGACGGACATGATCGCCCCGTTCCTGGCCGACGAGAAGTTCGTCGACCGGGTGATCCGGCGGATTCCGCAACGCCGCTGGGGCCGGCCGGAGGACCTGGCGGGCCTCGCGGTGTTCCTCGCCGGTCCCGCGTCCGGGTACGTCACCGGCGCCGAATTCGTCGTCGACGGCGGCTACACGCTGTTCTGAAGGTCCCGCACGGCCGAGGGGTGGCACATGACCATTGTGGACGGTGGAGCGCGGTTGCTGGCCGTGGGCACGGCGACGCCGCCGGAGAGTTTCAGCCAGCAGGAGTTGTTGGACCGCTTCGCGATCACCGACCGCGCGACCGTGTCGGTGTTCCGCAACAGCCACATCGAGCGGCGGAACCTGTACCTCGCCGCCGACCGTCCGGCCGCGCTCGGCGCGGAGACCCAGGGGGAGTTGCTGGACAAGCACCTCGCGGGAGCACTGGAGATGGGCGAGGAGGCGATCCGCAAGTGCCTGGCCGAAGCCGGGTGCCCGCCGGGCGCGATCGACTACCTGTGCTGCGTGACCAGCACCGGGTTCCTGTGCCCCGGCCTCAGCGCCAGGCTCGTCGAGCGACTCGGGATGCGCGCGGACGTCAGCCGCATGGACATCGTCGGGATGGGCTGCAACGCCGGTCTCAACGGGCTGAACCCCGTCACCACCTGGGCCACCGCGAACCCGGGCCGGCTCGCGGTGATGCTCTGCGTGGAGGTCTGCTCTGCGGCGTACGCGCACGACGGCACCATGCGCACGGCCGTGGTCAACGCGTTGTTCGGCGACGGTGCCGCCGCCGTGCTGGTCGGCAGCTCGGTCCCGGCGGCACCGGGGCTCTCCCCGCAACTGGTCTCCTTCCGCAGCCACGTGTTGACCGACGCGTTGCCGGCGATGCGCTTCGACTGGGACCCGGACCGGCTGAAGTACAGCTTCTACCTCGACCGGAAGATCCCCTACGTGATCGGTGCGCACGCGGCGGAGCCGGTCACGGACCTGCTGGCCCGGCAGGGGCTGACCGTCGGGGACGTCGACCACTGGGTCGTGCACTCCGGCGGCAAGAAGGTGATCGACGGCATCAAGTACAACCTCGACCTGACCGACCACGACCTCCGGCACACCACTTCGGTGCTGCGGGACCACGGCAACCTGTCGAGCGGATCGTTCCTCTTCTCCTACGAGCGGCTGCTGCGCGAGAACGTCGTCCGCGAAGGCGATCACGGGGTGATGATGACCATGGGACCCGGCACGACGATCGAAACGGCGTTGCTGCGATGGTGAACCCGACGGCACCGCACCGGCTGAGCCTGTCACTGGGCGCCCCGGCCGCGTCGGACGTCACGGCGGTGGAGGAACTGGTGCGCCGGGACACCGCCGGAGCAGCCCTCGTCGTCGACGTCTCCGGCGATCCGGAGGCGCCGCGAACACCCCCGGACATCGCGGTGTGGACCAAGTGGGAGAAGGCACTGGTCGGGCTCGAACGGCTGCCCGTGCCCACCCTGGGGTCCGTCGACGGGCCGGTGCGCGGCACCGTCCTCCAGTTCCTGCTCGCGCTCGACTTCCGGGTCGCCACCCCCGCGACCGTGCTGTCCTGCACTGAGGTCGCCGAAGGGCACCTGCCCGGGATGGCGCTCTACCGCCTCACTCGCCTGACCGGTCTCGCCACGGCCAGGCGCGTCGTGCTGTCCGGCGCCGGGCTGACCGCGACGACCGCCGCGGACCTGGGGCTGTTCGACACGGTGGGCGCGGACCGCGGCGCGCTGGTGGAGCGCCTGCTGGCCGGACTCCGGTACCGCCGCGGTTCCAGCTGGAAGCTCGCCAGGCGCCTGCTGCACGAGAGCAGCGGATCGTCGTTCGAGAACCTCCTCGGCGGCGTGCTCGCGGCACAGGACCGGTTGATCCGCGAGGCGGAGGAGCCTCGCTGACAACCCGACCACGACGACAGGAGCTGGGATGGCACACCGGTCCCCGAGGGGGATGTACTTCGAGGACTTCGAGGTCGGGTGGCAGCTCGACAGCGCCACCCGACCGCTGACCGGAGAAGTCCTCCGGGAGTTCGCCGATCTGACGGGGGACCGCAATCCGCTGCACTCGGCCGAGACGTCCGGTGACGGGGGCTTCGGCCGCCCCATCGCGCACGGGGTGCTCGGCATGGCCCTGGCGATCGGGCTGATAGAGGAGACCGGCGTGCACGAGGGCACGACCATCGCGATGGTCGGGCTCACCGACTGGCGGTTCCGCCACCCCGTCTTCGTCGGTGACGTGCTGAGCGCCCACATGACCGTCGTCGCCAAGCGGGTCAGCACGACCGACCCCGCGCGAGGGGTGCTGACCCGCCGGCTGGAACTGCGCAACCACGCACGCGTCGTGGTCCAGGACGGGACGACGGTCCTGCTCGTGCGCAGGCGACCGTCGAGCGGGCGGTGGCCGTGGACCCGCGGCCGACCGCTGACCGCCGACCTCGGCCCGACCGATGCGGAGCAGCCGGCGGGACAGCACGCCCGCCCGCAGCGTCCCGAGGTCCCGTGAGTTGGCCGGGGACAGCCCGGTGAGCTCGTGGATGCGGCGCAACCGGTAGCTCAGCGTGTTCGGGTGCACGTAGAGCCTCCGCGCGGTGGCCCGGCGCTCCTGGTCGCTCGCGAGGAACACCTCGAGGGTGTCGAGCAGCTGCGATCCCGGCCAGTCGAGCGGCGCGATCCTCGCGGCGAGCCGGTGCGCGAGGTCCGGCGCACGGTAGAGCATCGTCTCCAGCAACAGGTCTTCCACCACGTAGACACCGGGGTGGTAGCTCATCGCGGTGGCGACCTTGAGCACTTCGATCGCCTCCCGGACGGCGGCCGGCACCTGGTCCCGGCTCGCCGGCGGCACCACACCGAACCGCTCGTCCCGGCCGAGCAGCGACGGCAGCGCGGGCCTGAGCGCGGTCACCAGCCCGTCGCCGTCCTGCTGCCGCGCGGCGGCTCCCGGGATCAGCATGATGACGATGTCCTCCTGGCGCAGCGCCAACGCGGGGACGCCCACGCCGGCCTGCAGGCGGGACGCGAGTTCGTCCTCGACCGCGGTGGCCCTCGCACCCGCGGGACGCGCGGTGCCCGCCACCGTCGTCGTGGCGACCGCGTAGGTCGGAGCCAGGGCGCCGGAGGAGAACGCCGACGTGGCGTCCGGCTCCTCGCCCGCGACCAGCGCCGCCGCCAGCCTCCGGTTGAGCTCGTGCGCCGGAGGAGCGGCCGGCGTGGCGTCCCCGAGCAGCGCGAGCGACTCCTCCTCCAACGTGAGGCCGATGCGGAAGTACGCCTCCGCGTGTTCCAGCATCACCGGGGAATCGGCCACCGGCACACCCGACAGAAGAACCCGCCAGGCCTGCTCGGTGCCCGTTCGGCAGGCTCGCAGGACGGTCTTCGCCCCGATTCCGCCCGAGGTCCGGCGGACGGGCAAGTCCTCGTGGCGGTCGTTCGCCCCGACCTGGAAGGTGCGGAGCACGGTACGCCGGACGTGCGTGCTGATCAGTTTCGACATTTCCCGCTTCGCCGCGGCCGTCAGGCCGGTCGCCCCGACCGAGCGCAAGGCGTGTTCCGATATGTCGGGCAATTTCATCGAGAGCAGTTCGTCGATTTTCGCTGCGAACTCGCGTGAAATCATCGCCCCCCCATGGCGGTAATCAACTTCGGACAAGTTCGGCGGCGCGCGCCGTCGGATCGGTCGCGGCCCGGGTCACCCCGCGGCTTCGGGCTGGCGGATCTCGGCGATGTCCCGGGCCCGCCGCAATGGCGATGCGATCAGCAGCAGACTTCCGGCGATCAACACGGTCGTCGCGATGCCCAGCGTCGTGCGCGGACCGACCACGAGTCCGAGCCAGCCGCCGACGACCGCGCCGACCGGGGAGGCGCTGCCGACCACCCACCTGATCGACGCGTTCATCCGGCCGAGGAGGTCCGGTGGGCAGATGGACTGCCGGTAGGTGTACTGGGCGATGTCGTAGAGGACGTACCGGGCCGACGACGCGATCATGAAGGCGCCGAAGACCGGGAAAACGGTGTCGGGTGTCGAGAACAGGGCCAGGTAACCGACCGGCGCGCACACGGCGCTCACCAGGATGATGCGGGCGGACCCGATCGATCGGGTCAATCGCGGTGCGAGGAAGGCCGCGAGCAGGCCGCCGCTCTCGCCGAGGCAGAAGACGAGGCCCACCAAGCCCGGCGCCAGGCCCAAGTCGCGGATGAGGAAGACGACCGTCACCGCGCCGGAGGCGAACAAGCTGAAGTTGCCGATCGCGGTGCACGCCACGATCCGGCTGAGCGTCGGGTCCGACCTGACGAAGGCGAAGCCCTCCCGGATGTCGGCGAGCACGCCCCGGCGGCGCCCACCGGCGCGCGACTGCGGTTCCGCCACGTTCTTCACCCTGGTCAGGAGCACGAAGCTGAGCAGGTAGGACAACACGTCGACGAGCACCGCGAGAGCGGCGCCGACCCAGGCGACCAGTCCGGCGCCGAAACCCGGGCCCGACACCCTGGCGAAGGAGTCGGTCGCGGCGATCCTGGCGTTCGCCTCGCCGCGCAGGGGTGGCGGGACCAGGGCGGTGCGGAAGGAGTCGAACGCTATTCCGGACAGCACGCTCGCCGCCCCGACGACGAACGCGACCACGTAGAGGTGGGAGATCGAGGTGCCACCCAGCAGGAACGCGACGGGGACGGTCACCAGCACCGCAGCCCGGATCGCGTCACACCAGAGCAGCAGTGGGCGTTTCCGCCTCCGGTCGACCAGGACGCCGGCGGGCAGGGCGAGGAAGAGGAAGGCGATCGTCGTCAGAGCGCGCAGGATTCCGATTTCGAATGTCGAGGCGTCCAACGCGGTAACTGCGACGATGGGCAAGGCCAGGGAGGTGACGGCGGTTCCGATAGTGCTCGTGGAATGCGCGACCCACGCTGTGAGAAATGTTCGGTCATGCCACAGTGAAGCGTTTTCCCCCATGTGCGTGGATCACATCCCCCAGGATTCGCGTGCGGTCCGGAAGTGATGGTGGCGGCACCGTGACGCCCGTGTCCGCGGTGGAACCGCCTCGATTCGATCACGTTAATTGCCTGCTTCCGCCCCTGTCAAGAACTGCGGCGCCGGTGGTACGAGTTGTGGATCGGTGTCCGGGATATCGATCGGCGGGAGTGGATGGGGAAAGTGTAGGATGCGCCCACCGGACAGTCGGTCGTTCCGGTGGAGGTCGGAGATTCCGTATATCGGACGAGACTGTTGCGAATCGTTCCACGGTGTGGACGCGAGGCATCCGGTGGACATTTGTCGGTTGCGGATGTTTTTGCGGCGGAACCTTGTTGTGCGCACTCACAACGGCTGACGGTGCCGACAGCGCGTTCGACGATCACCCGGCCGCCGCGCCCCCAGCAGACCGCCCCGGCCTTCGCGGCCGAGGGGACGGCTGGAAGCGCTCGTGGCGCCGGCGAGGCTGGAGGGCCCTGTACCCGGTCGGACTGCCGGGCCGGGCGACGGGGGGCGGATCAACACCTGTGCACCGATGAGTCCAGTGACGGTTTCCCGCCACAAGAGAGGCGGTCGGCCGCTGTCGAATGCCTCACGCCGCGAGGACGAGCCTGGGACCGCAGCCGAAGCACCACAACCGGCAGGAAAGGATGGTTCGGGCCGGCAAGGCGCTGATCACCTCGCGCGCTCGACGTGGTGTTCGCGCTGCATCAGCGAAGCTGGCCGCGTGTGGAGTGCGCCGGCCCGGTGGGTCCCTGGTTGGTCGAGGAATTCGTGCGTGGTGTCGAGTTCCATGTGGACGGTGTGGTCAGGGACGGTGGTGCACTTTCTCCCAGATGTAACGCAACGTCAAGACTTGAACACTCTCCGCATTGTATTGCGGCGATGCGGGCGGTGCTTACCTTCTCACCCGGCATTCACGGGGACAGGGAGGACGACCGTGGGCACATGTTGTGACAGACCATCGCCAAGACATTCGTTCGCCGTAAGGAGTCGACTGTCCGTCGCGGCCGCACTCGTCATGTCCCTACTGGTGCCGGTGCCCGGCGCGGACGCCACTCCGGCCGGTGGCTCGACCGTCGTGGGGGACGCGCTGACGGCGATGGCCGCCGCCCGCGCGCAGCGCGTCCCCGTCGAGGATCTGTCGGCCCGGACCGAGGTGTCCCGGGTCTTCGCCAACCCGACCGGCACGTGGACGATGGAGTCGTCGGCGACACCCCGGTGGGTCCGTCGTGACGGGACGTGGGTGGACGTCGACACCACGCTGGTCCGGCGTGGTGACGGGTCGCCCGCTCCCCGGGCGAGCGCCGCGGACGTCCGATTCTCCGCCGGCGGCGATGGCCCTCTGGTGACGTTGAACCACGCCGCGCACACCTTCACCCTGTCCTGGCCGGGCTTGCTGCCCGCAATATCTGCCGGACAAGCCGCACCGTTCGACGCTGGTGGCGCTCCAGCAGTCCCGGAACCTGTTCCCGAAAGGTCTGCCGGGGGCAACCGCGAGCCGGGCAGACCAGCCGCCGGGCGCGCAGGTGCACGACAACCTGGCGGCCGTCGACCGGCACATCCTTCACCGCCCGATGGTGCTAGCCGTGCACCTTCGTCGTCGCAGTCCCGCACACCGGACACGGCACGGCCACATCCCGAGTGCTGGCCGTGACCAGCACCATGCCGCCGTCCTCCGCCACATCCTGGACGACCAGCGCCGACAGTCCGGAAAACACCGTCCTCACAAGGGAGTCGACATCTATCACAAGATCATGATGGCGAACGGCTACCCGACGTCACCACCGACTACGGGCCAGAGCCACTCGTTTGACACGCCCCCCATGATTCGCCCCGCGAGATAGTTTCAACTCCACTGGGCGAGCGTCGTGGGGCGCGGCAGGGCGGTGGACACCGTCACGAGGTGGGGGGATCGCGAGCTGCTGTCGCTGTGGTTGCTGGAGGGCAGCGGATATCTGACCCGTGCGGACATCGCCGAGGCGCTGGGGTTGGACCCGCACACCCTGACCGTGCGGGTCAGCCGGCTGAAGGGACGCCTGGAGGGCGCGCGCATGGTGGTGCGGGCATTGTCGCTGTCGCCATGGTGTCCGCAGTTGGCGAAGACCGCGACCGAGTGGCCCGGGGAACCGTCGTCGTTGTGGCGCAAGCGCTTCCTGCGGCACATCAGCGTCTGTCGGCGCTGCCACGCGGCGGGGTCGGACCTGCTGCCCACCGAGCGGCTGTTCGTCGGACTGGCCCTGCTGCCACTCCCAGCCGACTACACGATCCGCGTGCTGTCCAGCGTGCACAGCGCGGCCGGCGGGTCCGCCGATGGAGCCGCCCTCCCGACCGCAAAGCCGGTCGGTCACCGGATCGTCCAGTTCGTCACGACCAAACCGGCACTCACGGTGGCCGGCGTGGCCGCCGCCTGCGCCATGACCCTGACCGCGGTCGCTGTGCCCCGACTGCTGTCCGAAGCCGCCCCGGCTGCCCGTCCCCAGGCCACCAAGCTCGAAGTCGCCCAGTCCCAGGCCGTCCTCACGAACACCTCCGCGACCCCGGCCGCCGTACCGCCGACCACCCCGACCACGTTCAGCCCGGTGCCCACGACAGTCGTGACGACAACACCGCCACCGCCGCTCACGACCACGACTCCCACCCCGCCTCAGCCGGCACCGCCGACGCACCAACCGCTCACAGCCGAGGCCACCTCGGGACGTCTGCTGACCCTCCTCAACGAACGACGCCGCACGCTCGGCCTGCCCGAGGTCAACGAGAGCTCCGACCTGGTGGAAGCAGCCCGCTCCTGCGCGGAGAAGAGCGCCAGGCAGGACGAACTCGAGCACTGCGGCCACGAAGTGCTCTTCGCGTCCTCGGGAACCGGCACCACCCCCGAAGAGATCATGGCCGCCTGGTTCACCAGCCCCGCACACAAGCAGGCGCTCACCTACGCCAGTTCCCGCAACGCCGGTGCGGCCATCATCCTCGCCAACGGTCGTCTAGTCGCCGCCCTCAACATCGACTACTGACCGCGCAATACGAGTAACGCGTCCACTGCGGACATTCGGGCGATGTTTGTGTGACCGAAGCCGGGCTCCGTCTGTCTCCCCATCGTGCCGCCGATAGGAAAGGAACGATCATGAGCAGGATCGGAACTGGTGCTGCGCTGACCGTCGCGCTGATGGTGTTGTTCGCAAGCGCGCTGGCCGTGTCGCCAACCGGGGTGTCAGCGAGCGAAGGGACCACCGGGCCGCGGTTCGCCTGCGACGACAAGGACACAGTGGACAAGGGGTGGGTGCTGCCGGTCTACGTCCACTTCCCGGGCGATGACCGGTACGACGCCGAAGTCGGTTTGGTTCGGCGGGCGCTGTGGCAGACCGACCAGACCTTCGACCTGAGCGCCCACCGGTTCGGCGTGTCCCGGCGGCTCAGGTTCGTGCAGGACGACCAGTGCGTACCCGTCGTGGCGAAGCTCGCCTTCGAGAAAGGCCGGGACCGGAGCCAGATGCACGGCGCGCTCGTGGACGACGCCGCGAACCAGCCGCAGAAGGTGCGCGAGATCCTGGTGACCAAGCGCTACCAGACGGTGTTCTTCGCGCGAAGCGACGAGATCACCAACAAGTGCACCGGTGGAGGAGCCGACGCCGGGTTGTCAGGGGGCAACGTCATCATGTCGCGGTGGTGTTGGGGCGAGGCCGGCCTCACCCACGAGATGATCCACAGCTTCGGCCTTTCTCACTGCAACCAGAGCGGTAGGGGCCCCAACGGCAACGATCCGGTCTGCCGCGGCTATGGCACCAAACCCGAGTGCACGACTGATACCGCGTCGGAGTACCACCTCGACTCCTGCCGGACGGACGACTTCCGCTACTTCGAGCCCACACAGGAGTCGCAGCCGAAGCCGGAACCCTTGCCGAGGAACCGAAACGTCGCCTTCAGCCCCTACCTGATCACCGATCAGCCCAGCCCCGCGCTGGACTTCCGCCTCAAGTCGGTCCCCACCGACACCGGCCTGTGCGTCGACGGGGCGGAGCAGAACGTGGTGCTGCACAAGTGCTCGGACAGCCGGACTCAGATCTGGCGCCGGAGCATCAACCGTGACGGGTACCTGACGATCCGCAACCTCGGCACCGGCCAGTGCCTCACGATGCACACCACACCCGACCAGGCGACCGCCGCAGTGGAAACCGCGCCGTGCCAGGCGGGCGAAGCGTCACAGCAGTGGCTGCCCAGCGAGGACCACCAGAACTCGAACCTGCTCAACCGCACCGGCGGAATGAGGCGCGCGGCGCTGCACATCGCCAAGGACAAAGCCGACGGCGCACCACTCACCCGCGGCACCAGCCCGTTCCAGACCGAATGGGTCGGCAGCACACCAGCACCGGACACCACCGCCAACCCGACGCCCACCTCGACGACCACTCCGATGGGCACCACCACGCAGACAACCACCCACACAACCACCACGGCACCAGCCACCCAGGCGGGTCCCCACAGCGACACCCTCGCCTCCACCGGCTTCGACCGCGCATGGCTGATCGCGCCGGGGGCCGTGCTCCTGCTCGGCGGCGCAGCCCTGGTCGCAGCGATGCGGAGGCGCGACCCACCTCGCTGACGGCTCCGCGCGGGACGCCGCCGCCACAGCCCGTGCAATGCCGCGCGGGCTGTGGCGACAGGCGGGGCTCGGCGCGCGCCACCACGTCGAGCCGTTTCGGCGCTACCTGGGCGGGTCGCCGACAGCACCGGGACCGGCATCCCGACCGCGTCGGCTACCCGTCCCACTTCCACTGGAACCCACCGTCGGCGCACGTCCGGTTCGCGGGCAGTCGTGGAACGCGCCAGGTCGTTCGACGACGGACAGGTCCGCACGCAGAGCGGCGACCGCGTGAGAAAGCGCTGCCGCAGTTCGCGCAGAAGACCGAAGCGGTGAAGCAGTCGGCCAACGGGCTGATTGAGCCGCTGACCCGCGGCACCGCTCCCGACCGGCGAAGCCGTGGAACACATGACCGCCGCGGCGGGGTTGCTCGGCGTGGTGCACCGACGGTTCGCCGAGTTCATCAGCGACGGAGCGAGCAGCGCTACGGATACCCGATCGACCAGATCGAACTCCGGCTCTACGTCGGCAAGTTCGCCGGCGGCAAGACGGCCCAGCATGAACGCCGCATCCGCGAATGGGCCGCAACGCAGATCGTCGGCGCAGATCCGACCTGGTCTTCGGCCTCCAGGACATCGTCGCCACAGCGCGCCAGGTCGCCTCGACCAACACTATCGCGACAACCCGGCGTTGGCGGCCATCAAGGTGGTGGACGCGGCCGGGATGCTGATTCCGAACTCGCCGCCCTCCGGCAGCTCTGCTTGATCGCCCGCTCCGGGACCTGACCGGCTGGCTGTGTGACGCGAAGACAAGGACGCGCGGTAGCCGAGGGTGCCGACCTGAGACGGTGCACCATCGGGCGCGTGATCGTCCGGCCAGGCAGCGCACCACGGTGATCACGGATACCTCGCCACGCCTGCGCTGCGGCCACCAGCGGCGAACGTGCCGCTCAGCTGTCCGCCGGAGCGCTCCCGCGTAAGCAGCCGGTCCTCTTGGGGCACGGGCACATCCGCGCATCGGCATGTGGGGCGTTCTTGTCTGCGTCACACCGTCGGTTTCAGTGGCGGCGGAGGTTCCACAGGTGCTGCTCGCGCGTGGCGGTGAGGACGCGGTGCTCCAGGTCGACCGCGGTGGCGCGGTCGGGGGTGGTGGTCCAGCACAGCCACAAGCCGGCTTCGCGCATGGCCAGAGCGGCCCAGCTTTTGGCGTCCAGCCGGTGCCCGGCGGTCAGGGCGTCCAGCCGCCTGGCAAGGAAGGCGGCGTCGTTCAAGGCGCGGTCCAGGACGGCTCGTCCCAGTCCGGAGACGGCCGCTTTGCCGGTGCAGTAGGCGGTCATCCTGCCGCGCAAGCCCGCGCCGCGGCGATCTCCGGCCATGCCGATGTAGACCAGTCCCGCTGTGGTGGCGGCCAGGTACACCCCGGGCGAGCGAGGCGCCGCCGCGGGCAACAGGTCGAACGGGATCCAAGGCGACCAGGCGGCAAGCGCGGACACGGCCCCGGACAGATCCACCGCGAGGAGATCGGTGATGGTCGGTTTGTCTGCGGCCGTGTCAGTCACAGGATCGCCTCCGAGCTCTCGGTGAGTGGGTCGCCCGACCGTAGACCCTGTGGGCAGGTGCTCGACGACCCTCTCGTCGGCCTGCGCCTGCCTGGCCGGCAGCCGGTCGGCCAGCGGCATGACCGGAAGTTCGTGATGACGCGAACAAGATGGTCCTGTGGTGCTTGCCGGTCTGCGATTGGTCCATGATCGTCGTGATTTGGCGGTGTTGTCGATCCATGTTTGTAGTGCGTCGGCTTGGTCGTGCTGATCAAGGTCGCGGAGAACCGAGACGAGATTGCGCCCCGTCCGCAGGGTGTCGGGGTGGTCCTCGCCCAGCACGCGGCGGTAGCGCGCCAGGGTGTCCTCGTCGAGATCGCGCGCGGCCCGGTGGTCGCCTGTGGCGTGTAGTCGGAGGGCGAGGTCGTTGGCGGTGCCGAGGGTGGTGGTTGGGTTCTTCACCAGCCCGCCCGATCCCTGCACGAGCAGGGCCGAGCTGTTGAGCAGGGTGGTGGCCGCGCGGTAGCGGGCCACCGCCTGGCACAGGATGGCGAAGGCGTCGGCGTCCCAGACGGTCAGCACCTTGCGGGCGACCAGTCGGGGTGCGAGCCGGTCCCGGATCGCGCGGGCCGAGTCGAACAGCCAGTCCGGCGGTTCGACCTCGGCATCGGGTGGGACCGGCTCGCGGGTGTTGATCCGGTCGGGGCGGTCACCGTGCAGCACGCGCAGCGACGTGGGCTTGGGTGCGGGTCCACGCTTGCCCACTGACCACCTCGTCTCGTGGCAGTCGGCGAGCTGATCGGAGGGCTGGAACCCGTACAGGCGGGGGATGCGCTCGCCCTGGCAGTCGCGAACGTCATTCGTATTAAGGTGTGCCGGTGTCCATGACGATCACGGTGCCGTACGACGAGCGCCTGTTCAAGCGCACGACCCAGTTCCTGCTCCGTCCGCAGCTCAACCGGCTCTACGTGCTGGGTGCGGTGCTCGTCGCGCTTGGCGTCGCCATGCTGACCCTGACGACGATCGACAAGGTGGTGGGGGTCGTCTGTGTGATCCTCGGCCCCCTGCTGGTGTTCCGCATCGGGCGGGTCACGGCCGCCCAGGCGCTGGAGGCGCAGTGGTCGGCCACTCGGGCCGCGTTCAACCTGGTGATCGACGACCAGTGGGTGAGCATCGCGTACCCGCTGGCCCAGATGCGGTGCCACTGGGAGACGCTGGCGCGGGTCGTGGAGAAGCCCGACGTCTGGTACCTGATGTTCACCAAGTCGCAGGCCGTCCCGCTGCCCAAGAACCTCATGACCCCGGAGCAGCAGGCCGAGTTCGCCGCCCTCGCCGCCGCGCGGACGTCGGTGGTCCCGCTACGGCGCGCGCCGGCCCAGCGCGCGTGAAATAGCCCGGCCACCGGCCCGCACGGCGGGCAGCACGGTGTCGGTGCGGGTCTCGATCGGCACCACCACGGAGACGGCGGCCACCACGTCGCCGTTCGGGCCGCGCACCGGGGCGGCCACCCGCACCCGCAGCACAGCCTTCTCCGCCGCATCCGCGAACGACCCACCCACAGGGTATTTCCGCAGCTCGGAGGTATGACTGAGAAACACCCGCCGAGCCGACCCACCCACCACGAACCCCCCACACCCACGACACCGATACCGATACCCCCACATCGTCCCGACAACTACTACGTTGCACCACGCAACACGCGGTCATCGGCATGACAGTGCGTTTGGCCGTGAGAGAGTTGCTGTCATGACAGCTGGTGTGCCGCCGGGCCGCGAGCTCGTACTCGAGACAGGGCGCCTGCTGCTCAGACCTTGGCGGGTGGCCGAGGCTGTCGTCCAGCGTGTGGTGTGTACCGAACGTGATCCGCGAGTGCCGCCGCACCGCCGGATCGACGCGGATGGACACCCCACGGTCGCGGAACTCGAGGATTCGATCCGCACCAGCCAGCCATCGTCGATCGGGTTGTTGGCGGTCCAGCACAAGGCCGCTCGTGACGTCATCGGCTACTGCGGGCTGATCGACGGCGGACGAGGAGCCGAACGGGAACCGGAACTGGCGTTCGAACTGCTGCGCTGAGCCTGGGTCAGGGATACGCGACCGAGGCCTCGTTGGCGGTTCTGGACTGGGCGAGATCGTCCGGATACGAACGTCTGTGGGCCACGGTCCGGGAGTGGAACATCGCTTCTCGCCGTGTGCTGGCCAAGCTCGGGTTCACCGAGACCGGGCGAGAGGAAGGGCACCCGGTCCACGGGACCACCCTGTTCACCACGAGACGGCTCTGACTGACATCCGGTGTTGGCCTCGATGGCGGCCCCGTGCAGCGATGGCAGGTGTCAGCTGTCCCATTCCGATTGACAGCCCCCTCCTCTGGCGTTCGCACATCGGCATGACCGTGTGGTGGGTTTAGGTGGCTGAGGCCATGTAGGCGGCGAGGATGTAGTTGGGGTGGCGGTCGAGGTTTTTGCGGTGGAGCTGCACGTTCGGCTGCACCCGTGGACGGGTCGGGTGGGGGTGGTTCGTCGTAACGTCCGCCGGGCGACTGCTGCTTCGGCGGAGTGAGGTGTGGCATGGGCGCGGGGCGGCGGGGGTGGAGGGGTGAAGGTGTGCGGCCTGGGGAATCAGGGCAAGTGCGCCCGGACGGGTTGCCCGCCGGGTGCGCAAGGGGTCGTGGTGCCGCTTCAGCGGGGTGTCGGGAACCGGGCCGTCGGACGGTTGTTGGCGGGAGCCGCGAGTGTGCAGCGGGATGTCGGGTTCGAGTACGGGACGAACGCCGACACCTACCTCGCCGGCGCGGCCCTGACCAAGGCCCAGCGCGGTCAGGCCGGCATCCCGACCGGCGCGTTCGCGTTGGCCAAGGGGGACGTCCTGGTCACCGGTCTCGACGGGGAGCACGCCAATGCTGACCCCAGCAGCGCCGCGTTGGGCACCAACCTGGAGATGGAGACCGACCCGTTCCCCGAGAACCCGCAGGGCCGCAACGACCTGCACCGGGCGTTGAAGAGCATCGAGCGGTTCTGCGCGCTGCTCGACCGGCTCACCGCGGCGGGCACCCGGCATGTGCGGAGCCTGCACTTGGCCTTGGCCTTCGGCGGCAACGCTCCGGTGCCCCTGCGCCACATCCGTAACTCGACCCTCGGTGTCGACGGCACCCCCAGGCCACCGCCGCCGTCCGGCTGGACCGTGTGGAGGAGGTCCGCCTCAACGGACCGATCACGCAAATCACCTCGCCCAGCGGCCGGTGGGTGAAGTTCGCCTACGACACGGCCAACCCGCCCAAGGTCACCGGGATCGAGGACAACCTCGGACGACGTGTCGGCTACGAGTACGACACGGGCAGCCGCCTGGCCAAGGTGACGAACACGGAAGGCGGTACCACCCTCTACGGCTGGGCGGGCAACAAGCTCAAGACGATCACCGACCCGCGCGGGACGGTGTACCTGACCAACGAGTACGACGCCGCGGGTCGGGTCGCGAAGCAGACCGCAGCCGATGGCGGCATCACCGAGTTCGCCTACACCGAGTCGGGCGGCGCGATCACCGAGACGCGGATGACCGACCCGCGTCGCTTCGTGCACCGATACACGTTCAACGCCAAGGGGTCGGTCCTCACCGAGACCAAGGCGTTCGGCACGCCGATCGCCGCGACCACCACGACCGAGTACGACTCGTCAGGGGCACGTCGGACCGCGTCGACCGACCCCCTCGGACGACGGACCGCATACGAGTACAACGATCTCGGGCAGGTTTCGAAGATCACGCAGCTCGACGGGACGCCCGACGCGAAGGCACGCCGGTTCGAGTACAACGGCCCGCACGGTGAACTGACCAAGTCGACCGACGAATACGGCAAAGACACCGTCTACGAGCTCGACGCGCGGGGCGCGGTCAAGTCCGTCACCGACGCCTCGGGGCGCAAGACGAGCTACGGGGTCGACGGAGCCGGCCTGATCACCAGCGTCACCGATCCGGACAACAAGACCAGCACCGTGGAGTACGCGGGGGCAGACCCCGTGCGGTCCAAGGACGAGTTGGGCCGGACGTCCACGTCGGGCTTCGACGCCGTGGGGCGCAAGGTGGTGACCTCGGACGCCCGAGGAGCGGTGACCGAGACGCGCTACTCGGGTGCCGACCACGTGCTGTCGGTCGTCGACCCGCTCGGACACACGGTGTCGTACGAGTACGACGCGAACGGCAACCGCACGAAGGTCGTCGACGGGCGTGGCGGTGCCACGGTGTTCACCTACGACGTGATGGACCGCGTCCGGACCGTCACGGATCCCTTGGGCGCCGCGGACCTCACCGAGTACGACCGCAACGGCAACCTGGTGAAGTACACCAGCAGACGCGGTGTGGTGACCGAGTCCGACTACGACGAGCTCGACCGCAGGACCGAGACCCGGTACGGCGCCGAGGGGACCACGAAGTACGGGTACGACGCCGCCGACCGTCTCGTCCGTACCGAGGACACCGCCGCCGGCGTCTCGACGCTGGACTACGACGGGCTCGACCGCGTCAAGAAGGAGAGCGGACCCCACGGCTCGGTCGGCTACACGTACAGCGCCACCGAGCGGGACAGGACCGCCACTGTCGCCGGCCACAGCCCGATCCGGCACGTCTACTCCGCGACCGGTGAACTCAGCGAGATCCAGCACGGCGGCACGGTGGTCGACGGCGTGAGTCGGGACCTGGTCGGGCGACCGTCCACGGTGGGTCTCGCCGGCGGCGTCCACCAGACCTACACCTACGACGCCACCGGCTCGGTCAAGACGATCACCTACCGCAACGGGTCGACCGTCCTGGGCTCGCTGAACTACGACTACGACCGCTCGGGCAACCCGAGTCGCACCGACGGCTCGTTCTCCCGATCGGTGCTGCCGGAGGCGTTCGGTCCGGCGACCTACGACGCGGCGAACCGGCTGCGCACCGCCGGGAGCGCCACCGCCGGGTACGACGCCGACGGCAACCTGCTCTTCGACGGCACCACCTCGTACACCTGGAACTCACGCGGTCAGCTCGCAGGACTCTCGGCACCGGGGAAGTCGGCGTCGTTCACCTACGCGGCCGACGGACGACGGATCGGACGAACGATCGACGGCACCACCACCAACTACCTGTACGACGGGGACAACCCGTTGCAGGAGAAGGTGGACGGCACCACCTCGGCGACCGTCACCAGCGCCGGAACCGACGCGTTCACCATCCGGGAAAGCGGTGGAGGGACCCGTCGGCACCTGGTCGACGCCCTCGGCAGCACCGTCGCCCTCGTGGACGGCACGGGAGTCGGTGCGGCGTATTCGTACGAACCGTTCGGACGCACCTACAAGTCCGGCGACGACGTCGGGAACTCCTTCGAGTTCACGAATCGGGAGAACGACGGCACTGGTCTCCACTTCCACCGCGCCCGCTACTACAGCCCGGCCCTCCAGCGGTTCATCAGTGAAGACCCGATCGGCTTCGACGGCGGGATCAACCTCCACGCCTACGTGGGCAACAAGCCCACCGAGCTGACCGACCCGGCGGGCGAGGACGCGAAGCAGATCCACTACCGGGGTCGCTACAACATCGACCTCTGGGAGAAGAACAAGCCGAAGCTGCCCAAGAACTGGGACGCGCACCACCGGATCCCGCAGGAGTACCGCAACCACCCGGAGTTCAAGGACTTCGACTTCGACGCGCCGAGCAACATCCTCGGTGTGCCGGGCAGCCGCGTCCCGGGACCGGTCACGAACGTGCACCAGCACATCACGAACGCCTGGAGGGACTTCCGGGTGCAGAACCCCAACGCGACCCGTGCGGAAATCGAGGCGTTCGCCGAACGGGTGGACGCGCAGTTCGAAGGTTTCTGGTGGTACAGGTGACCCGGACGACCAGGGTGCGAGCCGGTAGGGTCCGGCCTGGTACGCGATCGACGAACGGGGCCCTTCGATGACCGGTTTCGACTACGACGGCTGGCGCGCGGAAATGGCCCATGCCATCAACCACCTGCTCCGGCACTTCCAGGCGCGGTTCGGCTACCCGCCCGACGAACAGACGCTCGGCGGTCCCGCGGCGGCGGACGAGTTGGCGAGGGCATCGGGTGTCTTGCCCGAGCAGTTGCTGACCTTTTACCGACACGTGAGCGAGGTGGACCTGCCCGACGTCTTCAACGGGTTCTTCATCCACCCGCTGAACACCGTGTTGGCGAACCTGCCCGACCCGCTGACGCCCAAACACGCACCAGGGTTGACCGAATCGCCATTGGTCGTGTTCGGCAGTGATGGCGGTGGAACGCTGTTCGCGTTGGGCACCGAAGACGGAGTCGTGTACGTGCTACCGGTCGGCGAGATCCGCGACGGCGCCTACCTGGGCGGTGGCGCGGAGCCCGGCCGTGCGGTGTTCCAGGACTTGTCGGATTTCCTGGGTTGGCTGCTGCACGCGGTGCGAGGTGTCGCCGAGGGCGACCTGGAGAAGGCGGTGTACCCGGGCTGACGGTCCGGATGCCGCGACACGGAACAGGGGGGCACGTGAAGCGCAGGCGCACGTCGGTTGGTGCAGTTGTGGCAGTGGTGGCGCTGGTCGGCGCACTGCCCACAGCGGCCGAGGCCCAGGAGGGTGACATCACGGTTTCGGCGGGCGCCGAGGTCGTGGCAGGCCAGTACATCGTCACCCTCGCGCGCGGACAGCTCTCGGCGTCCGCGTCCGAACTGGGCGCGCGATACGGAGGCACAGTCAGGAGAACCTTCTCCAGAGCCCTCCACGGGTTCGTCGTCACGCTCCCGGAGAAGCAAGCGCGGAGGATGGCCGCCGACCCGAGGGTGGCCCGAGTCGAGGCCGATGCGGTGGTACGAGGGCTGGGCAGCCGCACCACCTCGCTGTGGAACCTCGACCGCTCCGACCAGCGCACCGCCATCCTGGACGGGGCGTACCAGTACGCGGACGAGGCCGGACGAGGCGTCACCGCTTATGTGTTGGACACCGGCATCCGCATGTCGCACAGCGATTTCGGTGGTCGGGCGCGCTTCGGTTTCGACGCCATCGGCGACGGCCTCAACGGTGAGGACTGCAACACCGACGGGCACGGCACCCACGTGGCGGGCACGATCGGCGGAGCGACCCACGGCCTGGCCGACAAGGTCAACCTCGTGTCAGTGCGTGTCCTCAGCTGTGACAACCTCGGCACCATCAGCCAGATCGTCGCCGGTGTCGAATGGGTGACGGCGAACGCCGCCAAACCCGCCGTGGTCAACATGAGCCTCGGCGCGGCGGGCCGTTCTCCGACGGAGGAGGATGCGATCACGGCCTCGATCGCGACAGGGCTGACCTATGTGATCGCCGCCGGCAACGACGCGGTGGACGCGTGCACCTTCAGCCCCGCAGCAGTGCCGAACGCGATCACCGTGGCAGCGGCGAACTCGATCGACGAGCGCGCCACGAACTGGGGCAACGGGGCAGGGTCGAACTTCGGCCCCTGCGTGGACATCTTCGCGCCCGGCCAGGACATCAAGTCGACGCACAACGCGACCGACAGCGCCACCCGCATCCTCCGGGGAACCTCGATGGCGGCACCGCACGTCGCCGGTGCCGCGGCGCTGGTGCTGTCGAGGTTTCCCGACGCGACCCCGGCGGAGGTGACGGCGGTCCTGGTCAACAGGGCAACCCCGGGTGTGCTGCGTGCCGACAACCTGGGTTCGGGTTCTCCGAACAAGCTGCTCTACACGGGTGGAGCGTTCGAAGCGCCACTGCGCGACTTCAGCGTCGGGGTGGGCAGCTCGACCGCGACGGTCGGTGCCGGCCAGAGCGTCACCGTGGCGGTGTCGACGACCAACCTGATCCCGCAGGGCCAGACGATCAGGCTCTCCGCGACGGGCGCGCCCGCCGGCGCGACGCTGTCCGTGAACCCGGCGGAGGTGGCGGCGGGCCAGAGCGCGACTCTGACCATGTCCGTCGCTCCGGGGGTCAACATTCCCGCGGGATTCACGGCCACGGTTACGGGTACCGGTCGCTACGGGCTCACGCGCACCGCATCGGTCGCAGTGACGGTTCCGTTCACCCAGGTGTGTTCGGTGTCGAACACGACCACTCTTCCGGTTCCGGACTTGGGAACGGTGTCCAGCACCGTGGAGGTGACCGCCTGTCCGCGCAAGGTCGCCTCCGACGCGACCGCTCGGGTGAGAGCCCAGCACCCCTACCGGGGGGACCTCTCGCTCGTGCTGCGGGCACCCGACGGCACCGAGCAGGTCCTGCGCGAGGCGGACGGTGACGATGCGGCGGCCGACCTCGACCAGGTGTTCCCCCTTCGCATGTCGACGGTGGACGCCAATGGCGTGTGGACGTTGGTGGTGCGGGACAACTTCGGGTTCGACCAGGGTGCGGTGACCGGGTGGGACCTGGTCTTGGCAGCCTGACGTGGCGATCACCAGGCGGGCGTTGCTCGCGGCGGCGGGTGCGGCGTCGGCAGCGGCCTGCACCACGCCGCCGGTGGGTCCACCGCGGCTTTCGAGGCCGGTCGTCCACCAGCGCGGCATCGTCGAACCCGAGCGGCGGCACACGGTTCTGGCCGCGTTCGACGTGGTCGGCGACCTCGAACAGGTGCTCCATTCCCTGCGTGGCTTGGCTCCGGCGGGCGATGTGGTGCTGTCGGTCGGGGCGTCGCTGTTCGACGCACGTCCCGGGCTCGCCAGGCCGTCACTGCTCACCACCATGCCCGCGTTCCCGGGTGACGTACTCGACCCGACCGACTGCGGTGGCGATGTGCTTGCCCAATTGTCGTCCGATGACCCCTCGGCGCTTCCCAGCGCCTTCGACGTGCCGGGAGCGCGTTTGCGCTGGACCGTCGAAGGGCAGCACACCGGCCGCAACGCGTTCGGGTTCCGAGAGGGCACCGGCAATCCCGACGCCTGGAACCCCGACTTGATGGACCAACTCGTCTGGGTTCAACCGGGCGACCCGGAGCCGGAGTGGTGTGTCGGGGGCACCTACTTGGCCGTGCGGCTCATCAGGCTCGCCATGCCGACATGGGATTCGAAGTCCACCGCGGACCAAGAGCTTGTTTTCGGGCGTCACAAGGAGAGCGGCGCTCCGCTGGGGAGCACCGGCGAACAGGACGCGCTCGACTACGTGAACGACCCTGAGGGAACTCGGATCCCCTTGAACGCACACATCCGCCGCGCGAACCCCCGCACCCCGGAAAGCCAGGCGCACCGCATCCTCCGCCGCGGCTACACGTACCGCCGGCCCGCCGACGCCGCCGGAGAACACATCGGCCACATCTTCACCTGCTACCAGCGGGACCTCGAACGCGGCTTCGCCACAACCCAACGCCGCCTCGCGGGGGAGGCACTGGCCGCTTACCTGCTGCCGTTCGGCGGTGGGTATTACTTCGTCCTTCCGGGCGACAACACTGCGCCTGGAGAGAGGTGAAGGCCGGGCGGTCAGGTGACGATTCGGTCCGGTGACATGCGCACCGACGGACGTCGGACGGGACTGGCCGAGGCTGGTGCGGTGCGTGACCGAGGCGCACAAGTCCCTTCCCACCCCAACCGCTCGTCCCGACCTGTGACGCACACCTCACACCCGACCCACAGACCCGTGGCGAGCACGACAGCGAATGTCATGTTCAGATCTCGCTCGCCAGCTCGCTCCTCCAACCAGACCACAACCGGGCCGGCTGACGCCACGAGCACACCGAGACCTGCGCACGACCCGACAACGGGCGCGATACCACCCCTGTGCCGAAGAAACTCGTCGCTATGCAACACAGTCAGGGAACGGGTATGGCTCATCCCGCAGTGCTACGCCTTCGACATATCTTCCGAATCGTTTCATTTCATCAAGAGAAATCCTGCAATCTTCTCGATCTCGCCTGGGACACCCTGCGTGGACGCCGACTGCATTCCCTCACGAACGACCCTCCCGGCGCGGGATGAGCTTCATCGATCAGCCCGATCGTTGGTGACTGCGCTGATCGGACGACACGACTGTGGTGTGCGGGTGTGATCAACGCCCGTGTGACGATTTCAGACGGCTGTATTCTCTGGAAAACGCGAACGTCGCAGGACCGGGCCAGACCGAGGCTCGGTGAGCACCATGATCAGGACGATGGACCGGATCTCCCGGCGGCGCAGGCAGGCACGGTCGACCTGGGAGCTGCGCGCCTCGTCCGCCGACCGTCCAGGGTGGCTTTCGGTTGACGTCATTCGGTGTTCTCCACGACGCCGGACATCATCTCGGCCATCGGGGGCGCATTCATGATCAGGGCGTCACCCCACTCGTTTACATTCCCACCAACGCTTCCGGTGCTGGGAGTGAGGCGGCGCATGTGCCGGCCGGATCAGCGAGGGCGTCGCTCAAGTCATGACCCGGCCGGCGTTCCGTCGCTCGTTGCGGCTCCGCCCTTGGACGGATCCGGGGGCGGTGGACTGGCCGGTGACGGCTCGGTGGGTGGCGATGCGTCCCCCGCGCTTGATCCCTCGGGTGCGGCACGGTTGGCGTCCAGGGCGGTGAGCACTGGATGGAATCCAGTGCTCACGAGGTCTCCGACCAGACCCCACATGCCGCGCTCATCCTCGATCCCTTGGGCAGGGTGAGTCCGAGCGCGGCGGCCAGGGGCCGTCGGCCGAGGTTGACCATGGCACGGACCGCGCCGGCTCACTCGTCGGTGGCCTCGACGGCCAGGCGGTACCAGACTGCCGCAAGCGGCGGCAGGCTCACGATCGTCGCGACGGCCAGCCAGGGTCGGGAGGCGACGTCGGCGGCGAGGCCAATTGCGGCGGCCACGACGACATGCAGGTGGCCGGATATCAGGCTGATCAAGAAGTCGACGCCCATCCTGGCGTCCTCGACCTGCTTGCGGGCCGGTTCGCCGGCGGTGGCGTTCAGCTCGTGCCAGAGCACCTGCGACCCGCCTCCTACCTAAAACTGCCCGTGACGGTGTTGCGACCACCAATGGACAGTGAGCGTCACCAGGCAGTCATTAGGTTTGCCTTCTTGGAGTTTCCGGCTCTCCACTCGACGTCACCTGCGACTCCGGCTCGCTGTGACTGAACGTGTCCGTCGAAGAGGTATCAGCTTTCACTGGATGAAAGTTCGAGTGGGGAATTCCCCGCTCTTGCGATATGGGCCCGAAGCGCTTCACAAGCTGTACTTACGAGCCATTCCCCCTTCTCGGAGAGTGGGGAATTCCCCACAGCTGCGCGTTTGGGTAAACCTCTCGGACACACACGTTAACCACACGCGGAGGGGCCGTCACTACGACGGCCTTTTTCGTGTGTTCGTACAGCAGTTCTACCTGCAACTTCGCGTAGAGCTGGGCCAGCCGCTCCGGCTTGGCGTCCTCCAACGTGGCTCCGATGTCGCCCAGCGAGTCGATCATGGCGTACACCTCCGCCGCATCGAGCTTCCCGCTGGTCTTGACCTTGGCCAACTCCGCACGTGCCGCTTCCCTGGCTGCCTGAGCTTCGTTGATCACCTCGACCAGCGCCGCCGGGTCCACTCCCGCCTTGATCGCTTGCGACCTCCCGGTGTACGCCGATGTCTACAGCCGGCAACGGCTCGCCGACGACATCGCGCCGGTACTGACCAGCAACCTCGGATTCGGACTGAACGCCATCTCCTACTTGATCGCGCTCACACAACTGGCGCACCAGGTGCTCGTCGCCCGCTGCGAGGAAACCGGCGAAGACGTCGTCACACACCTTCTCAGCATGGCCCTTCCCACAGCGATGGACCACGGCAACGACATCGACGCAGACGAGTACGTGCTCGCCCTGATCGCCGAACGGCTCGACACCCACCCAGGACTCCTGGCAGGTGCCGCTGCGGCGATCGGCCAGGATCCAGAAGCTCTGCTCGGGGAGTTCGCGGACGAGTTCGAGGAACTCGGTGGCGCAGAGCGCCTCGAACAGTTAGACGACGTGGCGGTGCCGGACATGGACGAGGACGACCTACGGCTGCTCTTCCTCGTGATGCTGGAGTCCGCCGTAATCAATCCCGACGGGGCGATGTTCACGGAACGGGTCGAGGTCAACTGGCGATTCTGACCACCGGTGCTATCGCCAGTGCAGCCTCGTTCAAGTGACCAGCTACACGCCGAATGCTTATCTGCGTCGCTGTATTCAGAACGGCGCGACGCGCCGAGCACGCAGGTGAAGGTGTCGTCGACGTCCCTGTACGGCTTCCGGTGGCACCGGAGGTTCGTCACTGGACGGATCGGCGGGCAGTTGCTCCGTTCGGTGGACGATCGTCGGGGCTGACGTGGCCAGTAACGACATCGCGCTATCGTCCGATCAACCCTGCACGGTGCGATCAGGCGGGAGTGGCAGTTGGGCATGCCCGGGTCAGCGTGCGATGGCGAACAGCGGCATTGATGGCCGGCACAGACCTTTCGCCGTATGACGGAGCCGACCAGGGCTTCGATAGGTCCGTCGATGATCTCGACGACTGGAACGTCGTCATCCCGACCGACGACGAGTCGATCACGCGTCGTCGCCGGGCGCTGGCACCCATTCAGGTGCTGACCGACATCGAACGTACCAAGGGCGGCCTCGACGGCGACTTCTGGGACCGTTACGACCTGTTCACGATCGCTCTCGCCGTAATCGACCAAGTGGCCCTGGCAATGGGCATATCGGTAGGTCGGACTTGGGATGAAGCGCTCGAATACGCGACGAGCCAGGCGGCACGACAGGCGCCGGATGCTGCGGAGGGGGAATGGGCATCGGTCGCGGAAAGGGTAGTCGTCTCGCTGGTCACCACCGAGGTGGAAACGGTCGACCACCTGGTGCACACCGACGCAGGGCCGAAGTGGCGGACCCAACGGTTCCGACTGCTCTACCTGCACCCGACCGGCAGTGACGGGCTCGACCACCTGCGCGCGTCCGAGCAGGCGATCAACATCTTCGTCGAGGCGCTCGACATCGACATCGAGGCGGCGCAGATCGCGAACGAGGCGCAGCTGAACGCCTTGATCGCACGTGGTGCAGTGGAATCCGCGGTCCAGATCGCTCGTCATGCGCGTTACCGGTCGATCCAGTACCAGGAGCGGATCAGGAGGATCATCGCGGACACGCTGGTCGACCCCGACACCCACGACTGGCTGACGTCGGTGCCCGACCTCCTCGAAGCCGCCCTTGCCCACGTCCGAGACCGGCTCGATGCCGAATCGGTGCTGTTGGACGCGGTAGCGGCACGCCGGAGCGAGATCGACGACCCGACCCGTCTGGGCGCCGCGAACCAACTGGTCGAAATTCTGCGCGAGTGCCGTCGACGGCACGATGACCTGCACCGGCACCTCATCGGCGCCAGGTCTCGGTTGCGTGCGGCGCTCGATGACCGCTTCTCCCGGCCTCCGCGGTCGACGCATCGCGCGGACATCGGCAAGGAGCTGTTGTCACCGTTTCTCGCACAGTCGACCGCGCGTGCCTCAGAGGTCGCAGACCGATTGCTTGCGCTGGTAGGCGGCGTTCCGGTCCGCTGGTGGACGTCGCTGACCGAGCTCACCGACGAGTTGTGCGCTCCGCCTCGACCCCCCGATCCCGGTGAGGAGTTCCGCCCCGCCGAGATCGAACTGGAGGAGCAACCCGAGTGGTGGGAGCCCTACGAGAACACTGTGGACGCCGTCTTGGGCGCGATAGATGAACCCATCCTGCTGTCGCAGCTGCTCGCCCGCGTGGACGACATCGTCGACGACACCTTCGAGGACGAACCGCTGGATGCACGCCAACTGGCCGCGACGGTGGTGCACGCCGCGCACCGGGCCTGGGCGACTCGACTGGCGGGGCGATCCGCTGGTGATCGGGTCATCGTCGCGGTGCGTACCGGAGTAGAGATCGACACCGGGGACATCAGGTCGGACGACCTGTTGCTCGTCCCCGGTGAGGTCTCGGCCGACATCGGCGAACCAGCTGACACCAAGGCACCCAGACATGGTCTCGACGATGACGACACCGACGAGGAGGTCGGCACATGACCACTCCGGCTGACGAGGTGGACATCGGTCGATTCCTCGCGTGGGCCGCACGGCCGCGAGAGACACCCGCCCGGAACGAGGACATGTATCGGGTCGTGCACCGGTATCAGGCGGAACCCGATTTCGCCGCGGCCGTGGACAGGGTCTTCTCGGGCGCGGGTCTGGACGTCCACGTGGACGAACGGGAAGGGATCATCGTCACCGCGCGGCACCACTCGCCATTACGGCTGACGCTGACCGACTTCATGAAGCGGGCACAGCCCTACCACAGAGTCGTGCTCGGGGCAGCCATCCTCGCGGTGGCCCGAACCGCCTACCCGGAAGCGGTGATGCTCGAGGACCCTGACCGGATCACGGCCTTCACCACTCAGTCGGTGGTGGACACCCTCGATCGCCTCGCCCAGGCGCACGCCGACGCATCGACCGAGGACGCCGCCGCCGAGGATGACCTGGTAGAGGCGTGGCGGCGGTGGCAGGACCTCACCACGGGCCGCCCCAACGCGATCAGGAAGTCGACCAGCGACCGGCACGGCTTGGTCAAGCGCGTGTGCAAGCTGCTCGCCGAAGCCGGGTACCTCAATGCTCGCGGCGAGGTGGACGGTGGCACCTGGGCGACCCGGCCCAGATTCCGCCACGCGGTGATGGCGCTGTGCGAGGACTCTGACCTGTACCGCCTGGTCAACGACCTAGACAGCGACTCGGTCGAGGTTGACGGAGGCCGATCGTCGTGACGGACCTGTTCACCGTCGACCCGCCGAAGAACAGCGACCTCCCCGTGCCGCCGCTGCGGCTGCGCAGGGTGAAGTTGATGGGCGTCGGTCCCGATCGGGCGCGGTTCGACCCGCTCGACCTCGACTTCACGACCCGCGACGGCGCGGCGTCCAGGGTGCTGCTGTCGTTGACCAACACCGGGGGCAAGTCCACGCTGATCACGCTGTTGTGCAGCCTTGTCGTCCCGGCAGCCCGTGAGCAGGTCGGCGGGAAGATCCTCGGCGACTACGTGCTCACCGGCGACACCTCCCACATCGTCTGCGAGTGGGAGGACGCCCAGAGCGGCACTCGCGTGGTCACAGGCGCGGTAATGGAGTGGAAGGACGGGCGTCGGCAGCCGGGCCACAGAATGCGCTCGACTTCCAACATGCACCGCGTCTGGTACCTGTTCCGCACCGGCGCAGGTCTCCCCGGCATCGACGAGCTGCCGTTCGTCACTGCAGGCAAGCGCACCACCTACAAGGACTTCCGCGGGGCGGTGGGGGACCTGATCGGCTCGCACCCCAAGGCGCGAGGACTGCTTGTGGACAAGCAGAAGGAGTGGACGAGGGCCCTCGAGGACAACACCAGCGTCGACCCCACGCTGTTCGGCTACCAGATGCGCATGAACGACTCCGAGACGGGCGCCGAGTCGCTCCTGTCGTCGTTCAACTCGCCGGACAACGTGGTGCGCTTCTTCGTCGCCGCGCTGAACGACGAACGGGATCTGGAGGCGTTCACCGGCAAGCTGGAGGCTTACGCGCAGCTCGCCTCGACCAGGCCGGGTCTGGAACTGCTCACCGGTTTCGGTGCTGCCATCGTGCCGCGCGTCGAGTTGGTCGCACAGCGCTCGGAACGAGCCGTCGAAGCCGCGGCGAAGGCCCGCAAGGTGCTGTTCGAGGGCGGTGAACTCGCCTCCGCCCTGGAGATGAGGATCGAACAGGACCAACGCGACCTCGTCGGGTGGGAGGCGGCGGCGGTCGCCGCGGCCCAGGAGGCCAACAAGGCCCGCTACGAGTACAGGCAGATCAGCGACATCCGTTTGCAGTTGCAGTTGGAGGAGGCACGAGCGAGGGTCGCCACCGCACAGGAGGCTGTCGTACTCGCCACGACCGCAGCGACGAAGAGAACGGCGGAGTTCGAAGCGTGGGCCGCGGTCGACGCCGTACTGGAGTTGCAGATCGCCCGTGTCCGACTGGGCGAGGCCCAAGCCGCCTATGCCGCCGCCGAAGCCGGGCTCGCCCCGTTGCGGGAGCGGCGCGTCACGGCGGCGGCGAACCTCGCCGGACGTCTCGACGCCCTGATCGACGAGATGCTCCAGACCGCCGACACCGCCGATCAGCTCGTTGTGGACACCGAACAGGACGAGCGCAAAGCACAGGAAGCGCACACCAAAGCGCTGATGGACGGCAGGGACGTCGCGAGGCAATTGGAGGTGATCGCCGACCTGGTCGATGAAGCCGACCAGGCGCGAGCATCGGCGGTGAACGACGGGTGGCTCACCACCAGCGAACGGCCGGACGCCTGCGTGCGCCGGTGGCGGGAAACAAGCCAAGCCGCCACGGCGAACGCTGAGGAGGCCAAACAGCGGGCTGAGGACTCCGAGCAGACGTTCGACCGCTTGTCCGCCGACATCAACGCCGTCGACACCGAACTCATCACCCTGCGGCGAGCCGCCGAACAACACGGCAAGACCTTGGCAGACCACGACTGCGACCTGAGCGCCGCAGCGGCCGATGAGACCGTACGGGAACTCGTCGGAGGCGATCCCGAGGACGTGCCCGCCCTAGCCCGTGTGGTCGAGCTGGCCACGAACCTCGCACACCAAGCAGACGCGAGGGCAGCGGAGAAGCAGACCGAGGCCAAGTCCGCTCAGGAAGAGCTGAACCACCTGACCGACACCGGCATCGCCTCGGCCGGCCTCGACGTGCTCGTCGTGCTCGACATCCTCAACCGGTCCGGCATTGGCGCCGTGACCGGCCTCAACTGGATCGAGCGCAACATCACCGACCCCGGCCACCGGGAGCCGTTCATCAGCCGGCACCCGGAGCTAGCCGGTGGTGTGATCGTCATTGACCCGAGCAGGTTCACCGAGGCAGTGCGGCACTTGACGCACGACAGTCCGCGCACGCGCACGCCTGTCGTGGTGTCGACCGCTCCATCGACGACCACACTCGCTGTGGTTCACGACATCGCTCACCACGTCGTCGTGCCACACCGGGCCACCTGGGACCGTGAATGGGCGCGCGAGGTCAAGGCCGAGCTCGAACACACCGTTGCCGAATCGACGGAAGCCGCAGCACAAGCACATCGCACAGCGCGCCGCTACCGGGATGCAGCGGCGTTGTGCGGCAATGTCGTGCAGCGCTGGAAGGATCATCCGAGAGAAGACCTGGCCCGAGCGGAGCAGGATGCCTTGGGACGGGTGCGCGAGGCGGAAGGTAGACGCCAAGAGCTGTCCACCCGGCAAAAATCCGCACGGGAGACGGCCGCAGGAGCGCGTCAGGAACACCAGGCGGAACTACGCAACGCGGTCCTGGCCGACAAGCACGCCGCAGCGGCCGAAAGACTCGCGCACCTCGTCGAGAAGGCGGAGTTCCAAGCCGCGCGGCGCCCCGGGCTGGAGGCGAGCCGAGCGCGTGCGGCACGCGATCTCGATGCGGCAGAGGGACGAGTGAGGAACGCACGCGCGGTGATCGGGACCGCGATGCGAAGAGCGGCGCAGTCACGAAGCGCGGCCGAGGCCCACGGCCGAGAGCGCAATGAGCTGGGTGTGGACCATGCGGCGGCCGACCCCGGCGGCAACCTGGAAGTCCTCCGGGCGACGTGGACGGCGGTGCGTGACGAACTGGCCTTGGCCGAAGCCGGCATGGCCGAAGCCGGAGCGCTCCAACGTGCCGAGGTGGAACTCGGGCGCGCGAGGCAGCGGACCACGAAGTACGGTGCGGCGACACTTTTGCATGCCGAGGAATTGGCACGAACCGGCGAAGCGGCGTCGCCCTTGCTGCTGGCTGCTGCCCAACAACGGGCGCGCCGAGACGCTGAGGACGCCGAGAAGACCCGGTTGAACGCGGAAGTCCAGGCCGAGCGTGCACAGAAGGACCTGGTCGACGCGCAACCCACCGCCGGTGGACACCAGAACTACGTCGACCTGCGCGACACACCATGGGCACCCGAGTCGCCCGCGGACATACCCCAACTCTTGGAGAAGCTGGAAGCGCGCAACCTCGAACTGAAGGAACGGCGTGACCATGCCGATGCGATCGAGTCGGAAGCCAACGAGTTGGTGACAGCGGTCCGCTCCGACGTCGAGGCACTCGGCGACACCTCCAGGCTGTGGGCGGGCGATCGCGTGCCCGCCACCCAGCCCTTCGCCGGGTCGAAGCAGGCCGCACGAACACGGATGCTCTCCTTGGTGGAGGAACGACAGAGGGCTGAAGCCCTCGAGCGCACCGAGCGGGAGAAGCTGAACACCGCCGTCAGCGAGGCCAAGACCACCGCTGCGAGCAAGGAGTGGAACGACCTCGAATCACCGGTGCTGATCCGGGTCCAATCCCTTCCCGATGCGGATTTGGCCGCCGAGGCACAGGTACTGGCTCAACGCATTCGGTCGATGACGGAATCCGCAGCAGCAGACTTGCGTGAGCTGGACGAGCACCGGTCGATCCTCCGCGACGGCCTGTTGTCGCTGTGCCGTGATCAGCGACGCCTCCTGCGCGAGGTGTCCAGGTCCTCGAAGTTGCCGGCCGGTCTCGGGGTCGACCTGTCCGACGCGCCGGCGATCAAGATCAGGTTCGAGGAGGCGCCGGACGACGAGGCCTCCGCCCGGTTGGCCAACCGGGTCGACTCGTGGTCGCTGGAGCTCGCGGCCAACCCCAGAAAGGCGAAGTCCTCGGAAGTCCGCGCGCGCTGGCTCGCCGATGCGGTTCGCGACACGGTCGTCGACCGATCTCGAGCCGGAGCGTGGTCGATCGAGATCTTGAAGCCCCGGATCGACGGGAAGTCCGAGTACTGCCCGCCCGATCGGATTCCGCACGAGTTCTCCGGGGGCCAGGTGCTCACTCTTGCGGTCCTGGTCTACTGCGCCCTGTCGCAGGTCCGGTCAGCCCACCGCAGTGGTGGGTCACGGCCGGCAGGGACGCTGATCCTGGACAACCCGTTCGGTGCGGCATCCGCGGAAACGCTCATCGCGATGCAACACCGGTTGGCCGCCCATACCGGCGTCCAACTCGTCTGCGCGACCGGCTTGCACGACCCCGCCGTCGACGAAGCATTCACCGGCAGCGGCTCGGTGATCGTGAAGCTGCGCAACGACGGCGACCAGCGCCGGAACCTGTCCTTCCTGCGGCTGCGCGCCAGCGTCGTTGACGGCGTCGACGTGCCGGGTGCAATCACTGGTGGGCGTGATCCGTCATCGTCGCAGAACTGGGTTACCACGACCCGGTACGAGGTCCGCGGATGAGCACCGCAGCACCACGTGCGTCCGAGGTCTCGGCGTTCGGAGAGGCACTCACCGCGGTCGGTTCGGTGCGCATCGACCTCGACGGCTTGTGGCGGCTGTGGGCTGCGACTGCGCCGCGTTTGGTCGGAGATCCCGATCAGACGGCTGTTCTCGACGCGGTGCTGCGCGAACTCGCCGTGTCCGGATTGATCGAATTGCCGGTAGGTTCCTGGGACCGGACGACGGTTCCTCCGCTGCCCCGGTTCATCAACGTCCCGATCGCTCGCAAGGTACGCGGGACGAAGCCGTGGCGGTCTTTTCCGTGGCGCGGTCAGCTCGGTTGGGTCTCGTCGTTGCCGGCTCTGTCCGAGCAGGTCTTCCACGACCTGGTAGCCATCAACGATTGGTTGGGGCGCACCGAGCACTCGGCTGTACCAGTGGTTCCTGTGCGGTACCGATCGGCGGAGATCTTCGGGAAGGAGAAGCGCCTCGACGAGTTGTCTCGAGGCTCGACGTTCGGACCTGGGCGCCTGTCCTTTGAATTGTTGGCCTGCGTACGGATCCCACCACCACTTCCCGCAGCACAAGTGGGCGACGGCGCTGATCTTCTGGTGGTCGAGAACAGCGACACCTACTGGGTGGCCGTCGAGCAGTTGCGCCACTCCTCCGACCACGACGTCGGACTCGTCGCATGGGGTTCCGGGAAGTCCTTCCCCGCTCAGGTCATCTCGCTCGGCGTCGACGTCGCCGGACGCGGCCCGGTCACCGGCGCCATCTGGTACTGGGGCGACTTCGACCCGCCGGGCCTGGCAATCGCATCAGCCGCCGCCGCCATGTCGACGGACCTCCTCATACGTCCAGCGGTGGGGTTATGGGAGGCCATGTCCGGGCTTCCACCGCAAGACGCGGGGGAGGTCGACTGGTCGAACGCCGGTGGACGTGACTGGCTAGGACCAGACCTGTGGAATCAACTCGTGGCCATCCGAAACGCCTCTGGCCGACTCGCCCAGGAAGCGGTACCGCCAGCCACGGTCTTGAGGTGGGCAATCGATCTTCGACGCGGTCAGCGGTGATGTGGCGTTGCCGATTGGTGCCGCGCCGTAGGTGGTCGGTCGCAACGCAACGGCAACGCAAGCACTTCTACATCGTTCCCCCCGGATCGGGCGTCGGCTTGATGGACGGCGCCGCCAGCGATTGCTTCTCGATTGCCATCGTGCCCAGGCCACTGATGATGCCCACCTCGGGTGGGCCGAGAGGACCCCAGTCGAACTCGGCCACGGCGGAACGGATCACACCGTAGGTGCTGTTGTTCCACCTCGGTGCCGTGGTGGCGAAGATGAGCCGGTCGGCTTGGAGCCATGCCGCAGCCCTGCACTTCTTGGTCACCTCGGCCCTGGACCCGGCCTTGTCACCAGCGAGGTTCGCTGTGCTCTTGCATTCGGCGACGGTCAGGACGTCCTCGTCGTAAACGATCAGATCGATCTCGACCTGCGGCTTTCCATCCAGGGTGAACTCAACCTCCTCGATGTCCTGGTAGACACGCCTTTGTCCCTGTCCATCTTGTGTGGCGAGGTATGCCGACAACAACGCGGGCACCTCACCGTTGTCCCGTAGCAGATGGCGGGCGACAGGGTGCAGATCGTAGAACCAGGTGGGCTCGTGGTCGGGCTTCTTCCACGCCGACAGTTGCAGCTGGCCCGGTGTGTCGCATCGCAGACACGTCCACGCCTGCCCGAGGCGGTCGATGGACTGGAACTGCGCCTCCTCGCAATTCGCACAGACCAGCGCCAGGCCGCGGCGCAACACACCGGCGCCCAATGCCATATCGAGCAGGTCGCGCACCTCCCGCCTGTCCAGCGCCGAGCTTCGCGCGCAAAACCCCTCGAACGTCAGCACGCCCTGGTCGTGCGCCAGAGCGACGCCGTCGCCTGCCGGGTATGCCTTGTTGGTGGACGAACTCGTTGGACGCAATGCTCGTAGAGCGTCAAGCAGAGGACCGCTGAACAGGTCGACGAACCGATGCCGCCCACCGAGCATGCGAGCGAGCAGAGCACCGCGGTGCCCGGCGTCGCTGACGTGGATTTGCAGCCCGTGCTCCCGCGCCTTGGCCTCCACCCAGCGACGCAGCCCGAGATCACGTACAGCGGGACGAGCTAACTTGTTCACGATCGGAGTGCCTGCGGCGACAAAATCGAACCTGTGCGACTGGTACGTGATGCCGTGACGACTAGACCGTGCCCAGGTCAGCCACCTGTTGGTATCCCCGGTGAACACCTCCTGCCCGTCCAGTCCACGTCCGCGGACCGTCGTGGCATCAGGCCACCCGATGTCGACCTGCCAGGTCAAGTCGTTCGGAGGCAACACGTGGTCGTTGCCCAGAATCGGTGCGGGAAGCGGCGCAGCCATGGTGCGTGTCCCGCTGTCGTCGACGACGACCGGAACGGTCACGTGAGTGTCGAACTGCTCGGCGACGGCGAGATGCGTCCTTGTTGGTTGTCCCCACGGCAGCTCCGTGACCGTGCATGCCGACACGGTGGGTTGAGCAGGCTCCCCCCGAAACCGAATCGGACTGCGGAACAGCCGAGCTTGCAGGGCCTCCAGTTCCTCGACGGGCCGGGAGGTCGACACGAGCAACAGACTGCCGGACCGTTGCCGGTACCGTTGCTCGATCTCCGACAGCCCCACACGCAGCGACGACGGCGGCACCTCGTCATCAACCCCCAGGCTGCTCGGCAGCCACACACCCGAGCCATAGGTGAGACGCCACAGACGTGCCAATGCGAAGTCCTCGGGTTTGTCACCGACGACGGCGATCCCGATCCCCCTCCGTGCCACAGTCGACACCGTGACCAATCCCGCCATCGATCGGACATTGGCGGCGGGCAGAGGCTCGACCCTGATCGGCGATGCCACAGGCGGATTCCACACCAGATCATCAGGCATCCGCCCGTCCTGGGTACCCAACAAGCCGGAGATCACCTGTTCCCGCACCGCGTCGTCTAGAACCGGCTCGGTCGCGCCTAGCGCCGGTGCCTCGACCGCGCCGATACCATCGGTGATGAGTGTGCCGATCAGACCGCCCCAGCGTGGCGGGCATGCCGCGACCGAGAGATGATGGGGATGGCTGAGGAACCCGACTTTGGGAAAGTGACCGCGCACCGACAGCGCGTTGTGGAATGTCCGCCCGCCGACCTCGAGGAAAACCTCGTCCTCGTCCCATGAGCCGTCGTCCAGCCTGGTGCGGTAGGGCGAACACACCTGCGCGATCAGACGTCGTGCCGCCTCGTCAGCAGGATTGGGATACGGCTCGTCATGGAGTTCCTCCACGAGTTCGTCCAGCCGGTTGCCGGCCACACGTCGTCCGTCGGGGCCGGCGATCAAGATCGATCCGGGAGGGATCTGCTTCAGTTCCCCGATCGTCACCGGACACATCACGACATAGTCCGGATCGTAGGCGCGACATGCCCGCAGGAGCACCGGATCCACACGCCCGTCTCGGTGCGGAACGAGCGCGAAGCCGCAACCACCCCACACACGGCCCGCCAGGTACAGGGCCCGACGCGCCCAATACGTCCAGTGGGGTCCTCCGTCGAACACCACCACTACACGCGGAGGTCGAAGCGCCATGCTCACCGTCGAGTACGACACGGCGGATGCTGCAGTCATCGCCACACTGAAGCACGCCAGCCAGGACGGCAGCGAGAGAACACGCCGCGTGGATGCCTGGATCCTCCGCGACTACGGCCACGCCGATGCGCTGGTCCTCGCGCCCGACTGTGGCTTCAGCAGCGGGAACCGCGTTGGGGACTTCTCCTGCTACCAGACGAAGATCAACGCATCCGGCCCGTCACTGCCCGGCAGGCTCGACGACCAGTTCGACGCTGGTCGGGTGGGATCGATCCGACAGTCCGGACGAGCTGATCGAATTCGCCGCCGGCGCCGGCGGCGCCCCGGGGCTCCTGGACCGGGAACGAATGCAGTCACGCTACGGGAAACTGCGGCATTGCGCATCTGCAGCCACCATGACAAGTTTTCGGCCGTTGCCGATTGGGCGACGACATCGAATACTTACGATGACGTCATAACAAGGTCCTCCGCCGGTGTCGAACGCCGTCCCCTCCGCTGACGACCGCGCCGCCGAACCGGCCGACAGATGGGCGCACTTTGGGGTGAAAGGGCGGGGCGGTCAGGATCAAGCGATCCTTCAGTCGAGTACAACGAACTCGGTTGGGACGTCACACCCGGCATCGCGTGCTTGGGACTGTCACTGGCGTGGACCTTGAGCTCTCAGTTCCTGGCGCAGGTGTGTGCGCAAGCGCGCTCGTAGAAGGGCCAGTGGTGCTCTTGCGCCCAACTTGGTGAGAAAGTCCTCTACGCTCCACACGATTAGACCGCCTTGGCGCGACAGGTAGAGGCCCACTCTGTCGATCGCGTAGTGGTTGTCGTAGTCCAGCAGCAGGTAACCCGCCAGTTGGTGGAGTTCGTCGCGACCGAGTCGATGAGGGTCCTTTGTGGACTTGCAGTCCAGTAGCAGGCCTCCCAGGATGTAGTCGGCGTCCGCCGGTACGTCGTCGCTTCCGGCGAACACCGGGCCGCACACCTTGGTCGATGGTGGCAGGGCCCGGAGTCCGGCCAGAGGCTGGTCGGCCAAGGCCAGTTGGGCGCGGACGTCCTCCACTACGTAGGGTGGCACGCTGGCGACGAGCTCCGCGAGGGTGGTCCTGGCGTCGCGGCCGGAAAGCATGCTGTAGCGGCGGACCTGGCCGGTGCGGTAGATGTCTTCGAACGACGCGGCGACGTAACACAACCTGGTCAAGGTGTTGCTGTCCTGGGCGGTGGAGCCGGTCAGGTGGGCGTCGATCGTCGCCAAGAGTTCTTCGCCGACAACGGACAGCGCTCGCCTCGAGGAGGCCGGCGGCGCGCCGCGCAGCTGATCGGTGCCTGCCAAGAGGTTCACACCGAGTGAGACCGCGGGGCCGAGGTGACCGCCGAAGGACAGGCGGAGGCGGTAGTCGATGGTGTGGCCGATGCCGGACCAGTCCGGGTACCGGACGTCGATGGGTTGCACCGGATGGGGCAGGGTGGCCAAGTGCTTGTGGTAGTCGCGCAGCAGGTCGGCGGTGGTGGGTAGGTGATCGGCCATGAAGCGGGCGATGGGTGAGTCGGGTCGGCGCAGTTGGCCGGTGAGGCTGAGCGCGGCCAATGGCGTGGTGCGGGTCGCCGAGCCCTTCTCGTACTCGTTGATCCACGAGACGCCTTCGAGGTCCAAGACGAGTCGGGCTCGGGTGACCGCGACGTAGATCAGACGAGCCTCGGCGGTGTTGATGCCCCTCTGCAGGCCGTCGTCGTCGACGGACGGGGCGTCGAAACCCGGCCCAATGCGGACAGTCGCCCACTCGCGGCCTTTCGCCTTGTGCGCGGTGGAAACCACGACCTTCGCGTCGCCCTCGGCCGACAGCCTGTCCACGGCGCGCAGGACCTCTTCCGGGCCGTACTTGTCGACCAGCTTCACGATCGACTTCAAGTCCTGCCCGGCTTTGTCGTTCTCGACGTAGTCCTGCACCTCGCCCCACGAGGTGAAC
The DNA here is from genome assembly GCF_003634995.1 of Saccharothrix variisporea. Classification (GTDB taxonomy): domain Bacteria; phylum Actinomycetota; class Actinomycetes; order Mycobacteriales; family Pseudonocardiaceae; genus Actinosynnema; species Actinosynnema variisporeum. The sequence goes on from NZ_RBXR01000001.1 coordinate 8,520,287, forward strand.
AGGAACAGCTCCGGGTGGCTGGTCCTCCGGCCCGCCTTCAACTCCTCAGCGGCGGAGGCGACGCGCCGGATGGTGTCGCCGCCTCCGGTCAGGGCGACCGATACGCCTTGGTCTAGGTACGCCATGACCTCCTGCATGGCGTCGGCGTTTCCCCGGCACAGCACCACATCGGGGTTGCTCACCGCGCCGATCCTGGACTCGCGGGGACCGCGGCCGGTCAGTTTCAGCGGTGACTCGGCGTGACGCAGCCAGCGGTTGGCCTCCTCCGCGATCCGAGGGCCGAACCGGAACGACTCGGTGAGGTGCAGGGTTTTGGCCGGGAATCCGGTCATCACGTCGCGAGCGTCGCGCCAGCCGTAGATCTGCTGGGCCGGATCCCCGACGCAGATCCGTTGGGCGCTTTGCTTGAGGAAGATCTCTTCGAGCACCGGGTTGGTGTCCTGGGCTTCGTCCAGCATGATGAAGTCCCCGGGAAGGACCGGGTTGGTGAGCGCCCACATCTTGAGGTAGTGGTCGTGTTCGAACCGAAGGGTGCCGCGGTCGGAGCGGATGTCCTCCCACGCGCGCGTCGCGTACGGGAGGAGGGTTCGAGCCAGATAGTCCTGGCCGTCGCCGTCGAGGCCGGTGACCGGTTCCAGGTGGCGGGCCATGACGTGCTTGTCGATCGAGTAGCAGAACCTGCGGATCATGCCCATCACCAGACGAGCCTGGTGGTTGATCTTGACGAGGTGCGTACCGACGCGGAGGTCTCGGGTGATTCCCAACTTCCGGGCCGTCTGCGAAGCCGGGAGGTGGGTCTGTGAGCGTAATCGCTCCTGGTACCGGCTGCCGACGGCCTGATAGGCCAGGGAGTGTGCGGTGCGGCACCGCACGTTGCCGCCGAACCGGGTGTCAGCCTCGTCGGCGATCGCCTTGTTGAAGGCCACGTACAAGCCGCGCTGGCGGGTGGTCGCGGCCATCAGGACCAGCGTGGCGGTCTTGCCCGTCCCGGCGCCCGCGACCAATGCGAGATCGCGGCCAGTGGCGAAGACGTCCCGGGCATCGCTTTGCTCAGGGGTTGGCGTGAGCGCCATCAACACCTTCTTCAGAGAATCCGACGTTCGTGAATCTGCCAGACGACCTGGACGCGGGTTGGTCAGGCCGGCAGGGCGAGTCGAGGAATCGGCAGCTGACGTTGTCGCGGCCGAGACGGTCGCCCTGCCGCCGCCGGTCAGGGCGATTCGACGCCAGGACCCGAGCAGCGACAGCACTTCGGCCATCGCGTCCCCGTTGGTCCGAGGACGGCTGCGAGCTTCGCGCTCGACATGCACGGCATCGCGAGGCGCTCGGCGTACCGCCAACCGACCGCCTGGTAGGCCAGGCTGTGCGCCGTGTCTGCCCCGACGTGGCGGGGGAACCGGCGCCTCGCCCCGTCCGCGATCGAGCGGTTGAACACGAGGTACTGGCCCGGGCGTCGCTTCCGCCTGGCCATCTGGACGAGCGTGGTCGTCTTGCCACTGCCCGCGCCCGCCTGCAACACCACGTGGCCGCCGACGGCGAACGCCTCGACGGCGGCCAGCTGCTCCGGTGTGGGTCGGGTGGACACGCCGCTTACGGCGCCGGTGGGGGCGTGGGCGCGACCGCGGTTCGCCGGGAGGCGACCAGCACCCTGGCGCTGTAGGCAGCCACCAGAGCCACGAGGAGCAGTGCCAGCCAGAACCCGCTGCGAGTCTCGATCATGTCGGGCACGTCCGAGGGTTCCACGTCGTTGGACTCGATCAGTTCGTCGCCGAGCGCGCTGTGCACGGCCACCTGCGTCGCGACCAGGAAGAGGAACGCGACCGCGCCCGTGACGACACCGACGGCGGCGTGCGCCCTCGGGTTGGCGAGCAGCGCGAGGCCGAGCACGAGCACCGCCAACGTGATGATCATCAGTGGTTGCGGTGGCAGGGCGGCGGATTCGTCCGGCGAAGTGTCCGGCTTCCCGGAGACTTCGATGGACGGTTCACCGCCGAACGCCAACTCCCACCCGGTGTACTCGACCTCGACGTCGCCCAGCGACGACTCGCACGACACGGCCGTGAACGGAAGCGCCAGACAAAGCAGGGTCAGTGCCAACATCGGCAGGGTGACCCGTCGTTTTGGTGATTTCGTGGTCATGCTCTCAGTTTCGATGTCGATCGGAAGGGGCGGTACGGGAAGCGTTCACCAATGGTCACGGGTAGTCCCAGACGCAGCCGAGGTACTCCTGGTACACCCAGTCGCGCGTATCCGATCGGTCGACGGTGTACCGCAGGGTGTTGTTGTCGTTGCTCATGTACCGGGAGATCTGGTGCTGGCCGGGGTACGGGCACTGCGAGCCGACCCGGTTGATCAACAACCCGACTGTGCGCTGCACCTTCCACCCGGTCTTGGGGTTCTGGTCCCGGCTGTAGTAGTGGTTAGGTAGAAAGCCGCCGCAGTTCCGAACGCCCGAGTCGCACATGAAGTCGCGGAAACTCCCAGCGTAGCCGCCATCCGGTGGCGATGTGTCCCCGCCGAGCGGGTACGCGTAGCCGAGCGGAGTCGAATCCATCACGTAGTCGTTCGCCGGCACATCGCCGTCGAGCCGCACGACGTGGACATCGCCCTTCTTCCACAGCCACAGCTTGACCGCTTGGTACGGCGAATAGTGGACGATCACCGTCTGGCCGGGGTCCAGCATGGTTTCGGGCGCGGGCTCCTGTGTGGCCACCACGGCGTCTCGGTGCACGCCGTCCGGTCGGGCGTCGCAGACGAAACCTGAGGAAGTCACAGCGGCACAGGCGTTTTCCCGGGTCATCATCACCACGCGAGGCACGGGTTTCTTGGGGATGGGTTCACCGAACACGGTCACGACGATCTCTTGTCCGATGTGGACACCCGTGCCCGCCGCGGGTGAGGTCGACTGGACCGTCCCCGGTGCCGGGCCGGGGGAACCCTGCTGCACCCGGCACGCGATGAGGCCGCCGGTCTGCGCGATGACCGCGTTGCAGAAGCCGGTGCCGACCTGCCCGGGCGGGTTGACGAGGTCGGGCATCAGCACGAACTCCCAGTGGCGCAGGGTCACCCGGGAGCCCTTGGCGGCGGTGCTGCCGGCGCCCGGGTCCTGCTGGGCGACCAAGCCGATGGCGCCGAAGCCGGCGCCGGGATCGGGCATGGGCTGCCGGTCGCAGATGTCCGCCCCGTCCTGCGACAGGACGGTGTTGACCGTGGCACAGGCGTCGTCGATCCGCCGGTTGCGGACGTCGGGAACCGTGAGGCCGCCCCACACGTGCAGGTCGACGATCGTGTTCTCGGCGACCCGGGCACCGCCGGGAGGCCTGGTGTCCCGCACCGTGCCGGGGGTGCCGCCGGCACCGATGTCCACGGCCTGGCAGCGCAGGCCGCTGTCCTCCAGCGTCGCGCAGGCGTCCTCCCGCGGCGTCCCCGGGGGGATGACCGGAACGACCACCCGCGTGACCGGGTCGTCGGAGGGCGGTGTCGGACTGGGGTTGGGGCTGGTGGTGCGGGGCGGGGGTGGAGCGCTCGGCGGCGCGGTCGTCGTGGTCGTGGTCGGCCGGGGCACCGGGCTCTTGGGCGGCCCGAGACCCGCGGTATCGGTCTCCACGCCGCTGCCTTCGCCCTTGTCGATGAGCGTGCGCTCGCCTTCGGGGGTGATCGCGAGGGTGGCGCGGTCCTTGGCGTCGTTGGCCACGACACGGCGCTGTTGCACGTCGAGGGCGAACGTCTCCGACTTGCCGGGGACCTTGATGGACGCGGCACGCTCGCCGGTGCCCACGTCGAACGCGAGCAGTTCGTGCGTCCGGTGGTCCGGGACGTACACCACGTCGTCGAGCACCACCGGAGCCCCGAGGACGTGGCCGGAGCCGCGCGGCAGGTCGTCGAACTCGCGCCGCTTCCCGGTGCGGGGGTCGACCACGACCAACCTGCCCGTGCGGTCCAGCACCACGAGGTAGCGGCCCGCGCCCTTGGCGGAGGGCACGAGGACGTTCGGCCCCGACGGGACCGGCTCCCGGTTGACCGCCTTCGGTTGCGCCGCCGCGAGGTCCAGGGCCTGTCCCGCCTCGGTGATGCCGATGGGGCGGCCGTCGGCGAGCGTGAGGTGCCTGACGGGCGTGGGGGTCGCGACGGTCCGCTGCACGCGGTCGCCGACCACCTGGACGACCTCGGCCTTGCCGGCGTCGTCGGTCAGCAGCCAGAGGCCGTCCTTGCCGTCGCCCACGGCCACCTCGGTGGCGCCGGGCACCCGGACCGGTGCTCGCGTGCTGGTGTCGTCACCGAGCTGGACGACGACGTCGGAGTCCGGGTAGAGCACGAACGCCGCCGACGCCGCGGCCACCACGAGGGGCGCCTCAGTCCGCTTGCCCCCGGCCGCCTCGCTCGGCCGGACCTCGCCCTGGTCGCGGAAGTCGGTGCCGAGCAGCACCACCTGCCCGGTGGTCTTGTTGACCGACGCGACCCGGCCGTCGGCGAGCGTGACCAGTTCGAGCTGCTGGTCGCCGGTCGCGAGCGCCCGCGCCTCGGCTTCGACCCGCGCGGTCTCGGTGTTGACCACCACCGGTGTGTCGCCGCGCTGAACGACGGCCTGAGCATTGCTCAGTTCGTTCTTCGTCATGCTGTAACCGGCGCCGATCGACGCGGACAGCAACCCTGCCAGCAGTGCGCCACCCACGGGCAACAGGCGTTTTCCACTTGCTCGGTCCGGTCGGGATTCGACCACGGGAAGTCTCCAGTACGGCAATCGGAGTAGCGGCCGCATTCGATTTGGCGGCGGTCGCCCGTGGAGAGTACAAAAGCCCGGGCATCAAGAAAACGGGAACCGCTTCCCAAGTCGAGGGGGCATGTCGGTGAGTGGGTCGCCGGTGGTCGCGCGCGTCGGTTCGTCGGTGTACGAGGTGTCCCCGGACGAGGAGTTCGTCTTCGGCCGATCGAGCTCCTGCACCGTGTGCCTGGACCCCGCAGACGTGGCCATCTCACGGCACGCAGGCGCGCTGAGCTGCGAGAACGGTGCCTGGTTCGTCGTCAACCGAAGTGCGAGTCGCAACCTTGTCGTGGTGGACGACTCCCACCTGCGCAGTGTGCTCGGACCGGGTAAGCGCCACCTGCTGCAGGGGCCCACGCGGGTGCTCGTGCAGGGTTCGGAACCGAAGCCCCACGTGATCGAGATCGAAGCCCCGGAGGGGGAACCCGCAATCCTGCGGGATTCGTCGACGGGATTGGCGACGGTCACCGGGGTTGGTGTTGCGCTCACTTTTGAAGAGAAGCTCGCATTGGTCGCGCTGTTCGCCGGTTACCTGCAAAAAGGTGAATTGTACGATCCTTACCCGCGCACCTACGAGGCCGCCGCGAAGCGATTGGGCTGGCCCCGTTCCACCCTGCTGAAGAAGATCGAATATTTGCGCACGCGGCTGACCAGGGCGGGCGTTCCCGGGATGTCGGGCAACAACGCGCTGCTCAACCTCGCCGAGCACGTGCTGACCCTGCGGCTGGTCGTCGAGGACGACCTGCGGCTCATCGGCAAGTGAGACCGCACCGGGTGATGTCGATGGGAAGCGTTCCCGATCCTCGCGCGGCGACGAGCCCCCTAGCGTTCGGCTCGGCAGCGGAGTCGGACCAGGGAGCGGGTGTGCGGGTCGAGCTGGTGTGCGTCGGACGTGACGGAGGTCGGCGGGCGGTGGAGGTGACGGCGGCCCCGTCGCACCGCGTGGCGGACCTGGCCGCGGCGCTCGGGTGCCGCCAGGAGCTGTACCTGGGCGCGACCCCGCTGCCCGGCTGGTTGTCGCTGACCGATGCGGGCATCGCGGACGGCGCGGTGCTCGGCCTGGACCGGTCGGCGCCCCCGGTGATGAGCTCGGCCGTGGGCGGAGGCGTGCGGGAGATCGCGGTGGTGGGCGGTCTGCACGGCGGGCCCAGCGCCACGCTGTACCCGTCCGGGGCGCTCACCATCGGTCGCGGCACGGCGGCGGACCTCGTGCTGCGCGACAGCGAGGTGAGCAGACGCCACGCGCGCGTGGTGACCACCGGTGACGGTGTCTCGGCGCGCTTGGAGGACACCGGCTCCCGCAACGGCGTCCGCCGCAACGGCGAGTTGATCTCCGGCCCGGTCGACCTCGGGCCCCGTGACGTCGTCGGTCTCGGCGAGACCGTTGTCGGCCTGCGGCCTGTGGTCCCGGCCGACGCACGGGTGGACGACCTGCCCGGAACGCCGGTGCGGGTGTTCCACCGTCCGTCCCGGGCGCCCGCGGCGGCGCGTGCCGAGGACTTCCCGGACCCGACGCGGGTGGCCGCGCTGGCCTGTGCGCCGTCGAGCCGGCTCTGGGAACGCCGTCCGTCCGATGTGGACTTCCTGCGGTTGCGGGTAGGCCTCCGCGACGAGCCGGCCGTCGCCGTCGAGGCGGTGGACCTGCGGCAGTGCGGGGTGTTCGGCATCGCGGGCCCGCGCCCGTCCCTGACGGCCGTCGCGCGCGCCCTCGTGGCGCAGGCCGCCGTGCTACACGCACCCGACGACCTGGCGGTCGTCGTCGTGACGGGCCACGACGCCGAGGCGGACTGGGACTGGGTCGGCTGGCTGCCCCACACCCGACCGCCCACCGACGACTTCGACTGCGCCCGGCTGGTCGCCACCGACGCCGGGCAAGCACGCGCCCGGCTCGGCGAGCTGTACGCGCTCGTCCGCGAGCGGGTCGCCCGGCGGCACGGCGCGCTGCGCGCACCCGGTCCCGACTTCCTGTTGGTGCTCGACGGCGTGCGGCGGCTGCGCGAGCTGCCCGGGCTCGGCGAGCTCCTCTCCGACGGGCCGCCCGTCGGCGTGCACCTGCTGTGCCTGGCGCAGCCCGGCGAGGTCCTGCCCGAGGGGTGCGCCGCGACACTCGTGGCAACCGGCCCGACCGGCACTCGCGGCCGGCTCACGCGGCCCGCGGCGCAAGCCGTCCACGACGTGCTGCTCGACGGACTCGCGCCCGACCACGCGACCCGGCTCGCCCTCGCCCTGGCGCCGTTCCGGCTCGAAGGCGAGCAACCCCACGAGGACTGGACCGGACCGATCGCCGTGCGCGAACGCCGGTTCACCGCGCTGGGGCGGGCACAGCGGGCGCCCGTCGCGCTCGACGACGACCCCGACCGGACGACCGCGGTGTCCGAGCGGGGGCCGGGTCGGCGCTGACCGACATGGAACGAAGCGAGCGTGATCAGTGAGAGGTGTGGCAGTGGGGTCCTTCGGCGCCGTCCCGGGTTACCGCGTGGTGGCGCGGCCCGTGGAGGCGGGGCCCTACCTCATCGCGCCGGCGCGTCGGGAATCCGACGATGCCGAGGTGACCTTGCGGGTGGTCCGCGAACCGCTCGACCGGATCGCCCTGCGCCGGTTCCGCACGGAGGCGTCGGTGCTGGCGTCGGTGCTGGAGGAACTCCGCAGCCCCCTGGTCGTGCCGCTGGTCGACCACGGCCAGGACCACGGGGACAGGGCGTTCCTCGTCACCGACCCGATCGGCACCAGCCTCGCCGACCGGATCGCCGAGCGCGGGCCGCTGCCCGCCGACGAGGTCCGGCAGGTCGTGCTCGGCGTCGCGCCCGCGCTGGTCCTGCTGCACCGCCGCGACGTGCTGCACGGAGGGCTCAGCCCGGCGGCGTTGGTGCGGCAGCCGAGCGGCCGGGTGCTGCTGGACACCCCCATACCCCCGGTGCTGACCGAGATGGTCCACCTGGGCGCCGAAGGCAGCGGTCACGAGCCGCCGGAAGTCCTCAACGGCGGCGACTGGACCCCGCATGCCGAGCTCTACGCCTTCGCCTCCGCGGTGTGGACGCTCCTGTCCGGCCGACCGCCGGTGACCGGTACCCGTTACGAGCGCCTGCTGCGCCTGCTCAACGACAACGCACCCGCACCGAGCGCACCGGGTCTGCCCGAGTCGGTGGCGGCGCTGCTGCGTGAGGCGCTCGCCCGCGAGCCGGGCGACCGACCCTCTTCACTGGCCGCGTTCGCCGACCGGCTCCAGCGCGAGTTGGCGCACGCCGGTGATCCCGATCGGACCGCACACGCCATGCGGCCGGGCGTAGCCGCCCGCGCCGAGCAGGCGATGGGCAGCGACTACACCCTGCTGGAGGTGCTCGGCTCAGGCAGCGCCGGACAGGTGTGGCGAGCCCGCCGCGCCAGCGATGGCCGGGAGGTCGCCGTGAAGGTGCTCAACCCGGAAGCATCGACCGACGCCACCAGCCGCACCCGGCTGCTGCGGGAACACGCCACGCTGGAGGGGCTCGACCACCCGCACCTCGTGAAGGTCCTCGACGTCGTGATCGATCGAGGCCGTGCGGCGATCGTCATGGAGTTCGTGCCCGGGTCCGACCTGCGCGCGCTGCTCACCGAGGGGCGGGTGGGCCGCGCGGACGGCGCTCGGCTGCTCGCCGAGGTCGCCTCCGGGCTGGCGCACCTGCACGCCAACCGGATCGTCCACCGCGACGTGAAACCCGCCAACATCCTCGTGCGCGCGGTCGGCGATCGGCGCACCGCCCTGCTCACCGACTTCGGACTGGTCAAGGCGCTGGGCGACGCCGACCTCACCAGGACCGGGCAGGTGCTCGGAACGCCGTCCTACCTCGCGCCCGAACTCGTCCCCGGCGCCGAAGTCCCCGCCGAACCGACGCCCCAAGCCGACGTGTACGCGCTGGGCGTGACGATCTACGAGGTGGTGACCGGGCACCGGTTGTTCACCGGCACGACCGACGAGGTCCTCCGCAAGCACCTGCACGAAGCCCCGCCCCGGCCACCGGGGTTGTCCGACGGGGCGTGGCGGTTCCTGTCCTCCTGCCTGGCCAAGGAACCGCGCACCCGGCCGACGGCGGTGGAGGTGTCGGAGTTCCTCCACGACCTGGTGCGCGAGGTGGCACTGACCCCTGCTGATCCGGTGCCGGGCCACTTCGGACCCGAACCGTCCGCGCACGACGCCACGGAGCGCCCCGCACCGGCCGTGCGGTGGGGGAGGGGCGTCGGGGCGGACGCCGACGACAGTTCCGCCGCCACGCTGACCAGCGCACGGCCGGCGCCACCGGTCACGGCCGAACCCGAGCCGTCCTCCCGCCGTCGGCGGTCGGTCGTGGTGTCGTCAGCCCGGCGACGGCCTCTCGCCTTGGCCGCTGCGGCGGTCCTGCTCGGGGGAGCCGTCGGTGGCGCGCTGGCCTGGTCCATCTCCGGCAGGGGCCGTGACGGCACCGGGGGCACGACGGCCGCCGCGGTGACGACCAGTTCGCTGCCCCAGCCCTACCGGCTCCCGGTCACGGTGTCGGTCGACCCGGACGGCGCGGCGGTCGTGTCCTGGCCCGAGGACGCCGCGAAACTGCCGAACTTCGCCGGCGTCGCCGTCATGCAGGGCAGCCAACTGCGTGCCGAGCTGCGCTCGCCCGAAGCGAGCAGCTACCGCGACCCCGACCCGCTCCCGACGGGCTGCTACTTCGTCGTCGCCCTCGGGGTGACCGACCCGCCGCCCGACCCCGCACCCCCATCCGCCTGCCCGAGATGAACCACACGAGGGACACGTGACGACTCACCCGACGATCAGCCCGGAAGACTCCGCCATCCGGTTCAAATCAGTGCACGACACCGTGCTCGCCGAGGTCGAGCGCGTGCTGAAGGGCAAGACCGGGGCCGTTCGCCTGGCACTGGCCTGCGTCTTCGGCGGAGGGCACCTGTTGATCGAAGACGTGCCGGGCACCGGCAAGACGTCCCTGGCCAAGGCCATCGCCACCGCGGTCTCGGGGAGTTGGCAGCGCATCCAGTTCACCCCCGACCTGCTGCCAGGCGACATCACCGGGGTGTCGGTGTGGGACGAGGGGCAACGGGCGTTCCGCTATCGGCCCGGCCCGGTGTTCGCCAACGTCGTGCTGGCCGACGAGATCAACCGCGCCGGTCCCAAGACGCAGTCGGCGCTGTTGGAGGTGATGGAGGAGGGCAGCGTGACCGTGGACGGCGTCGGCCATCCCGTGCCCACGCCGTTCCTGGTGGTGGCGACGCAGAACCCGATCGACCTGGAAGGCACCTACCAGCTGCCCGAGGCGCAGTTGGACCGCTTCCTCATGCGGATCTCCCTCGGGCACCCAGACGTGGACGTGGAAACCGCCCTGCTGGCCAACCGGGCCGTCGCACCCGCGCCCGTCGCCCGACCGGTGACCACGCTCGACGAGATCACCCGCATGCGCGAGGCGGTGACCGCGGTGCACGTGGCCCCGGAGATCGCCCGCTACATCGCCCTGCTGGCCCAGGCCACCCGCGCGCACCAAGCGCTCCGACTGGGGTTGAGCTCCCGCGGCAGCATCGCCCTCCTGCGCGCCGCGCAGGCCCACGCGATCGGGATGGGACGCCCGTTCGTCGTCCCGGACGACGTGCGCGCGGTCGCGGTTCCCGTGGTGGCGCACCGGTTGATGCCGACGGCCCAGGCCCAGGTGCGTGGCGCCTCGCCCGCCACCGTGCTGCGCGAGGTCCTCGCATCGGTCCCCGCTCCCGCGCCGATGGTGTCGGCGTGAGTCGCCGGGGGCCGCTCAGCGCGTCGGGGTGGGCCGTGCTGGGCACGTCGGTGGTCCTGGCAGGAGTCGGCGTGCTGCTCGGGTACTCGATGCTGGTGGCCCTGTCGGTCGGTGGTGTGGTCGTGTTGGCGCTCTCCGGTGTCACGGTGGTGCTGCGGCCCGGTGTCGACCTCGTCCGGCGAGTCGTGGCCGAGCGCGTGACGGTGGGCGAACCGGCGCTGGGCGAACTCGTGGTCCGCAACACCGGTCGGTTCGCCGTGCCCGAACTCCTGGTCGTCGACCGGGTCGGCGACCAGCCGGTCGAAGTGCCTGTCGGCCGTGTGCGGGCGGGAGGACGACGGCAGGTCCCGTACCGGCTTCCCACGCACCGCCGAGGACGGCTGGTGATCGGTCCGTTCCTGGTCGGGCGACGGGACCCGCTGGGCCTGTTCCACCGCGCGCAACCGCACGGCGGCACGGACGTGCTGTGGGTGCACCCGCGCGTGTTCCCGGCGAACCAGGTGCCGGTCGGAACCGTCCCAGACTACGAAGGGCGAGCGGAGGCCGTGAAGGCGGGCACCACGGCGTTCGCCGCGCTGCGCGACTACGTGCCCGGCGACGACCCGCGGCGCATCCACTGGAGGTCCACCGCCCGGGTCGGCCGGCTGGTGGTGCGCGACTCGGTGGACACCATGGAACCGACCGCGACGGTGGTCCTCGACACGCGCTCGTCGGTCTTCGACCCGGACTCGTTCGAGCACGCGGTCGAGGTCGCCGCCTCGGTGGCACAGGCGACCCTCGACGCGGGCCGCTCCGCCGGCGTCGACGTCCGGGTCGTGGGCGAGCCGGTCGACCCGGCCGACAGCGGCGTGACGGAGATGCTCGACCGCCTCGCCGCGGCTGCGCTGATCCCGGACAGCGATCCCCTGCGGCTGGTCGAGGAGGTGGACCAGGCCAGGCCGGGCGCCGCGCTGGTGGTCGTCACGGGTGCCGACGACGAGCTGGTGACCGCGGCCCTCGCCGAACGGCGTCGCAGGTTCGCACCGATCGTGGTGCTGCGCGTGGTGCCGGCGGCGCACGGCCCGGTCGCTACCCACCGGCGGCGAGGTCTGGCCGTGGTCGGGGGGCACACCGCGCGCGACGTCGTCTCCGCGTGGAACCTCCTCGTCGTGGGCGGGGTGGGCCGATGACCTCCGCGATCGCCCGGGTCGTGACCGCCGCCGCGCTGAGTGCTCTGGCGGCGTGGTCGTTCCGGCCGGCGTTCGACGCCGAGGCCGGGCTCGTCGTGACGTTCGCCGTAGTGGCGCCGGCGCTCGTCGTGGCGGGCTGGGAAGTCCTGCGCGCACGGGTGGCGCGCGGTCGCGGCGGGGCGGTCGGCTCGCTGCTCGCGCTGTGCTCGGCCCTCGCCGCGGTGGCGGTGGTGACCAGGCCGGGCGGCGACGTGCTCTCGGGCCCGGTCCGGTTGCTCACCGGCCTGCTGCCGACCCGGGCGGACGGACCGGAGGTGGCCACGGTGGGCGCGTTGTCCGCGCTGACCGCGATGACCACCGTGCACCTCGCGTCGCGGCCGGGTGGCACGTTGCTCCCGACCCTGCCCGCCCTGGTGTGCCTCGGGCTGGGGCAGTCGCTCGGCGCCGCTGCCGGGGACCTTCCGGTCTGGTACGGGCCGGCCTTCGTCGTCCTGGCCGTGCCGGTGTTCTTCCCCGGCACGGCTGTCGCGCCTCTGCGTCTTGCCAAGGGCGCCGCCATCGTCGTGGTCGGGGCGATGTCATGCCTTTTCTTCGTCCAATTCGGACCGGAATCGGGCCGGTCGCCCGTGAGCGCCCAGGAATTGGTGGACGCGCCCGTGCGCCCCAAGCAGCGGACCAATCCGATGGCGCAGTTCCTCGCCTTGCGCGAAGGGCGACTGGTCCTCGAAGTCGAGGGCACCGGGTCGACCAGGGTCGAGCACCTTGGCATGGTCACGCTCACCGATTTCGACGGGCGTGGCTGGTCGCCTTCGGGCGACTACCGCCGAGCCGCGCACCAGTTCCCCGTCGCGGGCGAAGGGGATGCGCCGAGGCGGGAGTCGACGCTGGAGTTGGCCGTCCGCACACCCGACAGCCTCGGTTGGTTGCCGCGGCCCGGTCGGCCGGTCCGCATCGACGTGGCGGGCTTGGGCTTCGACGAGGTGACCGGCGACATCGTGGTGCCGGCAGGCGGCCGAGCGCCCGACGCGTACCGCATCACGGCGAGTGAACCCTTGGTGTCTGCCGACCTGTTGCGCACCGATCGACCCGCGCGCGCGGCCGCCCGTGACCGCCTTGGGCTCCCACCCGACGTGCTCGCGTTCCTCGACAGGGCCACCGCCGGTCGGGTCGCCGAACTGGACAAGTTCCTCGGCTTGTTCTACGCGTTGCGCGGTGAGCCTTTCAGGCACGACACCTCAGCCACGGCGCCTGGGGGCCACGGGCTCTACCAGGTGTCGGCGCTGCTGCGCGGTTTCCGGGGGACGAGCGAGCAGTACGCGTCCGCCTTCGCGGTGTTGTGTCGGGAGCTGGGTTGGGACGCCCGTGTGGTGCTCGGATTCACCCCACGCTGGGACGGCGACAGGCTGTCGATCAGCGGTCGGGACGTGCGGGCGTGGACCGAGGTGAGGTTCGAGCGGCTGGGCTGGCTGCCGGTCGACCCGACGCCGACCACCGGTGTGTCCGACGGCGGGCAGTCCCCTCAGGACACCTCCACGCCGGAGTCGGGTCCGGTCGACCTGCCGCCGGCGAACGAACCGGAAGTGCCAGTCGAACCCGACTCCTCCAGCGAGTCATCGGTCGCCGGCGGCACCTCCTCGGCGGGCCAGGACGCCGGGTCGCCCTGGACGATCGTGTCCATCGCGGCGGGCGTGGTGATCCTCCTGTTCGTCCTCGTCGTCCCGCCGGTGAACAGCTTGGTACGACGGCGCTCGTTGCGGCGTGGCAGTCCGCGCAAGCGGGTGATCTCCGCCTGGCGTGACGCGGTCCGCGTGTTGCGGGCGGCGGGGGTGGACATTGACGACCGGCACACGACGGGACAGGTGGTCGAGGCGGCGCATCAACACGAACAGGTCCTGCGTCCGCTCGCCGATCTGGTGGACCGGGCGGCCTACGGCACCGGGCACGTGACCGACGAGATGGCCGAGGACGCCGTTCGCCTCCTGGACAGCGTGCGCGCCTTGGCGGGACTCGGCGTCGGGCGTCGCGCGCTCCAGAACCTGGACCCGCGCCCACTGGTGCCCCGACGAGCACCTGCCGCCTACCTGACGGTCCGACCGTGAAGCTTCCCGTGCCCTCGGTCGTGGGTCGAACGACCGGCAGCCGACTGCCCTTGGCCGGACCGGAATCGGTGGCGGTCAACTCGCCGCGAAGGGGCCACCGACTCGGGGTCGATCGTCGTTCACCCGACCGGCGAGGTCGAGCCGGGCACCGTGGCGGTGCCCGGCCGGTCGCCCCACTACGCCTCATGCCCAACCGAGAAGATCGAGGGCCGGTGTTCGCCGCTGTGCCGACACGGTGGAAGTCGGCGGCCACGCCGACATGCAGTGCAGACCGCAGGCCCTGGTCGAGCGCGTCAAAGGTCTGCACCTTCTTGTGATTCCGTCGCGACGGCCGGTGACACCGGATCAGCCGACCTGCCCGCTAGTCCCTCTGTGTCGCGCGAATGCGTTGGCACTCGGCGCTGTTTGCCGCTCGGGCTGCAAGTCGCACAGCGTGCTGCGCGCCTCATTCCGGAGCACTTCGCTCCACCTGGCCAACCGTTGAGCCGCCCGCACCCGGATGTGCCGCGGCACTCCGTCGTCGACAGCGACCTCCCTCACCGCGATGACTGCCGACTCCCGGTACCCGCGGTGCGTTTTCACAAGCATCTCCGCGCACCGCACGCGCACCCCAGCAGGTAGATGTCGATCCCGGACCATCTCCCGCAGCCGATGCGCAGCCGTCAGCGGCGCGACGACGGCCAGCGCCTGCAACACCCGCAGCCGGTGCCGCGGGTTCTCGACACCGCACAGACCTTCGAGCAGGCGCACCACGTCACGGCGCCTGCTGATCGCAGTCTTGGCCACGATCGAGGCCGCATGTGCTCTGGACATCGTCGGCAGGCCTTCGTCCTCCATCATCGCGTACGCCGCATCGGCGGCCTGGCGCCTCCCTCCGACCCCGAACCGGGCGAGATCCCTTGCCGCCGCGCACCGCATCGCAGGTCGTTGTCGGAGATCGGTCGCGATCGAGCGAAGAGCCGCGGCGCCTCGGGCGCGGTCATCGACCTCGTAGTCGATCATCGTCGTGGAAGCGAGCCATCGTGCCGCAGGGGAGGAGTGCTCGTCGTCGCGCACCGCCCTGATCCGATCAAGTGCGGCGATGTCGCGGAGCAAGTGCAGCGCCTTGAGCTGTTGCCGGGTGGACGCGTGATCGTCGGCCAGCACACCGCGCAGGAAGGCGACCGCCGCCGTTGGCAGCGGCGTCATGCGGTCGGCCAAGAACTCGACGACCCGGAACCGTACGTGCGGCGTTACGCCGTCGTCCGCCAGCAGGCCCTGGGCATCGGCTATGACATCCCGTCGGTAGGAGGTTCCCTGGCGAACGAGCTGCCGCCACGCGCGAATCCGGAGGGTGGGATCGGAGGACCACTCAACCAGGAGGTGACGCGAATCCGCCGAGGCACCGGCCGCGATGATGCGGTCGGACCACGTCGACTCGACCGCCGTGAGCACTTCGCCGGCGATCTCGTCCGCAGGCCGTTTCATCCCCCTGTTTTCGCGCACCCGCATCGAGACCGGTGTTGCGGGGTCCGCGAGAATGTCTCGCAGGATGATGTCCGCTTCTTGGTTCGTGATGTAAGCGAGGACGTTCCTGCGAGTCTGGGCCGAGACGCTCGGGTGATGCGCGACCGCGAGGTTCAGCCTGTCGTACTCCACTTTTCGAAAGGCCTTGAGCCGATCGAGTCGGTCGATCAAGGTAGCCTGCTCGTCAAGGGTGATCAGCGGACGCAGGAGCAGGCGTTCAAGTTCGTCCGTGCAGTGCTTCCAGTGTGATCGGTCCATCTGGATCAAGCGGTTGGCCGCTTGGCAGCGGTCGTCCACGGACGCGTCCTCGTCGTCGAACACCATCTTGAGAAACGTGACCGCTTCGATCGCGGGAGTCTGGAACCGCGCAAGCGTCGAATGGGCCTCGAGGCGCGCGGATACGGAGAGATGGGGGTCGGCTGCCTGCGATCGGAGTTCGTGAACAGATTCATCGATGTGGCGCCCGTGCAGCTCGGCGATCAACTGAGCGGCCGCCTGCTTGCCGTGGTGGTCGACATCCCGCCCGGTCACCCGGCGAATCGCGTGGTCGGTCACATCGGCGCCGAGCTTGGACAGGTGGTCTAGGAAGTAGTGCCACGACCAGCCCGTCTGGCTGGCAGCGATCTCGACCGCCTCGGCCAAGTACGCGGGATCAAGGGTCGCGCGCAACACCGCGGCCTCTGCCCGGGTCGTGACGTCAACCACGGTGTCCAGCATGATCCCGTGCAGCAGTGGTGCCAACGTCTGGTCCGCTTGCCCGAGCGATAGCAGCAGTTTGCCTCCGCTGACAACCGCCCCTGCATCGGTGCTCGCGCCGATGGAAGCTCGGATGTGAGCAGCCAACCGGACCCGCACGACGCGGGCTGTCGACTCGAAGGGGGACAACAGTTCCGCTTTGTGGAGGAGCTGCGGATCGGCGTCCATCAGGCTGACCACGGTCGTCAACAGCGGAGCGTGGAACCTGCGGTGGAGGCGGACCAGGTTGTTGGCCGCCTTCCGGCGGGTCCACGGTGAGGCCGACGTGTCGGCCAACACCCGAAGTGATATGTCGGCGGCCTCGTCGGCGTCCTTGGTGTCGACCTCAGGGCTGGTCAAGTACGAGACCCTCTGCCGATCTTGTGCGTTCAGGTCTGCCTGCACCAGATCGAGAAGGGCTTTGTTCGCGATGTCCGCGTATCGCATGTCCAGAGAGGCCAACAGCCGCCAAGCACTGGACGCGTCGTGCTCGCTGAGGTCATCGCCAAGGACGTCAACGAGGTTGTCCACAACGGCTTCGTGGAACTCCGGCCCGAGTTGGGCGAGGCGGTGGGCCGCATTGACCCGTGTCCCGGGGTCGGCGCCCCGTTCTTCGAGGTCGGCGAGCAGGTGGCGAACGGCGGTCGCTCGATGGAGTCCGCCGAACTCCGCCAGCCGGTCGAGTGCCCCCGCGCGGTCGGACCCGTCCGCCAGTGGGTCGTCGATGACCCGCAGGAGCAGCCGGACAGCCTCGTCGTGGTACTCCGGCCCCAGGTCGGCCAGGGTACGGGCGGTCCAGTAAAGGCTGTTCGCATCCGCGTCGGGCTCATCGACCGTCCCCCTGAGCCAGTTCGCGGCTTGGTCGCGCCCGCAGGCGCCGAGGTCCACCAGCACTTCGACGATGGACCTGCGCTCCGTATGGTGCATGTCCGGTTCCGCCATCATCGCCCGCAACTGCTCCGCGGCGGCGAGCCGGTGCCGCGGACCGAGTTCTGCCAGCACCTCAGCCGCCTGGATGCGCTTGTGGCGCCAGATGCTCCGCTGCGTGACCAGATCGGTCAGGACGGTGGCGCCCCGTTCCAGATACTGGGTGCCGAGCGAGGCCAGGGCGAGTGCGGCGTTCCTGCGGCCGTCCATGGAATCGACGCGGTCGTGCAGGACGGACAGGAAGACTTCCGCGCACCTGTCGTGGAACGCGAAGTCCACCTCCAGAAGTCCTGTCGCGATCGTCACGAGGTCGGCGTTGGGCATGAACGGGTCGTCCAGGAGGGCTGAAAGGGCCGCGACCGCGGTGGTATGGCACTCAGGACCGAGGCTCGCCAGCACGATGGCCGCTGTGCGGCAGTCGTGCACGTCGGCGTTCGGGTCGTTCAGCACCGCCAGCAGGCCCTGCTCGGCGGCTTTGCGTTCGGCGGTCCCGCAGCCGGACAGTGCCTCGGCGGCGTTGAGGCGCTCGTTCACGGTGACGGTGGTGTCGTCCGTGACCGCGCACAGGAGTGCGATGGCCTCCGGCGCATGCGTCGTGCGCAGTCGGGTGCCCAGGGCGATCGCGGCCTCCACGCGGGATGGCCACGGGGCCCTGTCGTTGCGCATGAGGTCCACCAACCACGGCACGAGGCCCGGGTGGTGGGCCGCCCGGCTCACGTGACCGAGGATGTCCACGACCCGGTACTCCGTGGTCATCGCCCACTTCCGGGTCGTGGCCAGGAAACCCTCCAGGACGTCCGCGCTCACCGGCGCGTGCTTCGCCAACAGGCTCGCGGCCAGGACGTGGTGAGTCGCACCGCCGGCGTGGAGGGAGCGCACGACGTCGTCGGCCTGGTCGGGGTGCAGTCGGGTGTAGTGGAGCAGGACGGCCTTCGCGTGGCGGCCCCGGTCGCCTTGCAGGGCGGTGTGCGCCAGGGCGCTGAAGGCTGGGGCCTCCGCTGTGAAGGCGGTGGGCAGGTCACGTGCCTGCGATGTCGCGGCGAGGTGCTCGGCGAAGCTGTGGTGCAGGAAGGCCAGGTCGTCGGCTCGGAACACCAGGGGGCCGGCGGCGGTGAGGAAGGTGGTCAGCGCGTCGGTCCAGCCGATGGGGGTGGGGAGGCGCTCGGCGACCCACGCGCGGGCGGCGGCCAGCAGCGAGCTGTCGGATTCCAGGCGGACCCGGCCCAGGTGCTCCAGGAGGGGGACCCGTACGGCGTCGAACAGGCTGGGGGCGGTGGGATGGGCGGTGGTGAGGTAGGCCAGGTAGGACTCGTACAACTCGTACTGGTTGTCCGGAAGCGGGCGGTTGCCGTACTCCTCCCAGATGATCGCCGCGATGGTGGCCAGGAGCGGGACCGTGACCAGTTCGCCGAGGTGGGCCTCATGCAGTTGGCGCAGGAAGCGGTCGCCCTCGTCGGGGGTGTCGAACCAGTTGTGCGCGAAGTCGCGGAGGGCCTGCTGATCGAAGGGCTGGAGCTCGTAGCGGACCGCCGACGCGCGTTGCAGGGGCACCAGGACGCTGCCGTCGATCGGGCGGGTGGTCACCACCACGCGGTAGGGTGAACCAGGTGCGGCGCAGCGCTCCAGCACATGGACCAGGCGGCTCTGGTCGGCGGGGTCCGCGACCTCGTCCAGACCGTCCACCAGCAGCAGCCACCGGCAGCCCGCCACGCGTCGGCCGACCTGTTCGGGGCTGACCTCGGACCACAACAGCGAGCCGTACTCCGCGCGCATGCCGTCCACGAGGGCCTGCGGAAACGGGATGTCCAAGCGGGTGGCCAGGGTGCCGGCGGTCAGACGCAGCGGGATCACGGGCTCGCTCAGCGGCGGGGGCGCGTCATCGCCGGACCAGCGTGCGGCGATCTCGCCGGCCAGGCGGAGGGACAGGGTCGACTTGCCTTGTCCCGGCCCTCCGGTGACCAGGATGTGGTCGTCGCCGTCCAACGCCTGGTGCACGGTGCGCGCCGGCGGGCGGACGGTGAGGCGGGGCTTGGGTGCCGCGCGTTCGTGGAGAAATCCGCGCTCGTCGAGTTCCGGTTCGGTGCGCACCTGTTCGTCACGGGTTTCCTCGCTCGCCGTGCTCAGTTCCTGTCGCACGTAGACCGTGTCCAGCGACGGCGTTCGGGCCCCCGGCAGCTTGTACGGCATGTCGCGGGCGGCGACCTCCTGGGCCTTGAGCAGTGAGCGCACCTCGGCGGGCAGCACCGGCAGCGACGACCAGTCGTCGGGCGGGCTCTCCGCTGTGGTCCGCGCGGTTCGCAATCGCTCGCGACGGCCGTCCCACGCCGCCTTCCACAGCGCGACCGCGCGTTCCCGGTCCATAGCCAAGGCGGTGACCATCGCGTCCAGTACCTGCCTGTTGGGCAGGTAGCGGGCACCGCACACCTCCGACACCTTGGAGCGGGACAGACCGACCTGCTGCGCGACCCAGTCCTGCGTGACGTGTGCGGCGGTACGGTGGCGTTCCACCTCGGCGGCGAAGGCACGCTCCTGCGCGGACGGCTCCACTCGTCACCCTCCACATCTTCCGGCCGTGTCCCCAGCGGTGTCCCGAAAACGTCCCACTGCTGTCGGGACAGCCACCGGTCGTTCCACGCTAGCGGCAACCGGGGATCACCGGACAACGTGAAAGGGGGGACGACATGACGAACGCGGTGCCGCTCGTCGTGGTCATGTGCGTGGTCGCCGCTCTCCTCCTTGCGGGACAGGCGCTGCTGCTCTGCGCCACGCGTCGAGCGCTGCGTCCTCCGACATCGCCGGTCACGGTGAACATCGTCGTGGGTGGGGAGGAGATCGTGCAGGCAGGGGTAGTCGCGGGAGGCCTGGCCGTGTGCAGACACGGTAGTGACGAACGGCAGCAGGCTGGTCAACATCTCGGACCAACGTGAAGAGGGCTCATGCCCGGCATTGGTCGGTGCCGGTTCAAGTGCTCGCGGAACTTGTGCGGCATCTTCCGCAGAACTGCGGAGTGTCACACTGTCCGAGGTGGTCTGCAGCTTCTGTCAGTGTGATTGCGATGAGTTCCGCATGATCTTGCGTCGCGCCGCATCCACCGACACACCGGAACCACAGCGGTGATACCGCGAGCACAGTCGGAGTAGTTGCATGATCGAGCCGATCGACCACCGATCCGGTGACGCGAAACTCGTCCTGGACACCTTGGCGGAGGCCGGTGATGCGGGCAGCCACGCGAAAGCGGTGGAGATGCGGGTGTTGGAGCCTCACCGCGAACGTCCCGCCGGCAGCAGATCGACGAAGCGCGGCAACGCACGCTCCGGCAACACGCCAGTCAGCGCGAGCAGATCGTGGACCGATGGCCGGGGCGCACCACCGCACCGGTACCGCCCGCGACCGTGCGATCCGAGATCGCGGTACTGGCGATGCTGCGGTACGCACCCGCGTGTGCACCGATCACGCCGACCGCAGACTGGATCGACCCGCTGCACCCGGACGTCGACGACGAGCAGGAGATCATCAACGGAGCCCAGCTTGAAGGCTTGCTCGGCATTCACCCGAGCACCGATTTCAGCGCCGTCGGTTGGGAAGTCGACGAGGCGGGCGACGCGGTCCTCACCCACAAGTACTGGCCTCGCCGGACCGTGTTCTACAGTCCGTTCGGGGAGGATCTGGCTGTGGCCGCGGCGACACCGGGCGACTGCCTGAGCCGCGGACTTGAACCGAGTGCGGTCAACAGGTTCGAAGCTGCGGCTGCGCGGGCTGCCACCACGGACTGGACGATCAAGCCCTTCACCAGTATCAGCGATATGGAACTGTCGGCCATGACCCGCACCGTCCTGTTCCGGGTCGTCGGTGCCGATCCCTATCTGCACAGCCTGCCCGAACTCGCGGAGGCCATGCCGGATCCTGCACCTGAACCCGTGCCTGAGTCGTCCCAGTCTGGTGACGCCATGTACTCGAATCGTCTGTCGCTCTCCCGGCGATTCTTGGCCTGGTAGCCCGGATCGTCACTTCAGGACAGGCCATCCCGAGATCGGAGTTCGACGTAGGCAAGCTCCCGAAGCCAACTCTCCAGTTGCCACCAGCGCGCATAGACTGCAAGCGATCGAGGCGGCATCACCCCTTGCCGGAGAACGGCCCCGGTCCCGCACTTCGTGGCCCACGGCAGGGTGGACCCGCGCATCCCGGTCGACGCGGTCCTCGCGCATTCCGCCAGCCTTCCCTCCGGGTCGCAGACCGTCGTGCTCGAAGGCGGAGGCCACGGCGTCGTCACCGACGAGGCCGCACGAACGGTGTTCCCCCCGCTTGTTCAGGTGGCTGGAGCAGGTCGGCTGACCAGCCCGCCGGCGCGGCAACCGCCACCTCTTGTGCAGCAGCAGCCCGTTCGCCGCGGGGGTGGCTGAGTCGGGATGGCGCCGGGTCGGTTCGGATGCCCGACAGCGGTCACTCCTCGTGCTGGTCCGCATTCGCCTTCGCGCCCGACGCGTCGGCGTTCGCCGCGGGCGGGACGTCGTGCCGGGAGCGGAGTGCGTGACCCGCGGCGGCCGCCATACCCACCACCGCGATCGCGAACAGCACGCGGTAGTGGATGAACTCGACCAGGACGGCGCCGATCGGGATGGCCAACGTCGAGGGGATGAACGAGGCGGTGAAGGCGGCGCTGCTGGTGCGGCCCTGCGCCTCGTGGGGTGTGGTGCGCTGGATCAGGGTGGTGGTGCCGATGAGCAGCCACGGCAGGCCGAAGCCGCGCAGGCCGGCGCCGAGCAGGATCGACCACAGCGCCGGTGGCAGCGCGGTGAGCAGGCAGCCGGCCGCGGCGACGAGCATGCCGGTGCCGACCAGCCCGACCTCGCCCCGGCGGCGCATCAGCCACGGCGCGACCAGTCCGCCGAGTACGGACCCCAGGCCCTGCGCGGTGACCACGACACCGACGAACTCCGGCGGGCGCGCCAGACCGTACTCGACCACGGCGTAGCTGTAGGAGGTCAGCAGGCCGCCGAAACCGAACACGATCGCCGAGGCGACGACCAGCCGGCGCAGCGGCACGAACGTGACGATCCGGTCGATGCCGGCCCGCAGTTCACGACCCCAGCTCTTGCGGGCGTTGGCCGTGAGGGGTGGCTCGCGGAAGGTCATCAGCAAGAGGGCCGATCCGGCCGCGAGGAAGGTGACGGCGTCGATGACGGCGACGGTGGGGCCGCCCCAGACGGCGAAGATCGCCGCGCCGGCGGCGGGGCCCAGCAGCTTGAACCCCTCCGACAGCGTCAGCCGGGCGCTGTTGTAGCCGCCGAGGTGTTCCTCGGGGACCAGCGTGGACATCAGGGCCGGTTCGGCCGCCCCGATGAGCGCGTAGGCGATCCCGTAGACCGTCATGACCGCGAAGATGATCCACACCAGTCCCGGGCGGTCCACCGCGAGCAGCGGCAGCAGCGCCACCGCGGCGCCGAGGTTGGTGATGACGAGCAACCGGCGCCGGGGCATCCGGTCGGCCAACAGCGCGAACACCGGTCCGATCAGCGACGGCGCCCAGATGCAGAAGTTCACCATTCCGGCGGCACCGTCGCTGCCGGTCAGGTCCTTGACCCAGATACCGGCCACCACGAGGAATATCGAGTCGCCGAACAACGACAGGGTCAGCCCGATCATGTACATCCGGATGTCCCGGACCCGTAATGCGGCCCACGCTCCGGTGACCGGCATGTCAAACCCCCTTTGCGCACACCGGTAGGTCGTCAACGACCGTACCTCGGGCACGTCGCGCATAGGACGGCCGACGTGGCCATCCTCGCCACCAACCGCTTCGCCGACCAGACGTAGACCAACCGGGTGCGTGCAGGACTCATGCGGTGGATGGACAGTGGCTGCCTCGGGTGCCTCAGTACCGAACCAACACCGCGTGCCCTCGCCGACCACCAAGGCGTTCCACCCGCGATACGGGTTCTTCAACGCCGCCAACAGCCGTGACGTCTCTTCCCGCCGCTCCCAAGGCACCGACCGCGACTGGCCGACGTCGAAGGCCTCCTCCGTGATGACCCCGCCCAACGGCTCCACGAACTTCCGAGTGTTCCCGAACTGCCAGCCCCGCGACGTCTCTGGGTCCTGGTTGTCCTCGGTGGAGCACCGCCCGTAGACCGCAACCGGCCCGATGCCCTCATCCACCGCGTCAACTACCTGAACGCCCATCAGCTCGTCCAGCGCCGCCCACGGGTCTTGGCTGATTTCAGCAGTCACTGTCGCACCCTTCAAAGGTCCGTGTTGCCCTGACCGCGGAGCCGCACATCCTCGTCACGACGCGGCCGGCGACCACCCGGCCCCTGTCGCCGCTGCTGCTGCGCTCCGTCGCCTATCGGCGCGGCGCTGCTCCGGGGCGAAGCACGTCGGCCTGTTCGAGACGATCCGACAGCGGCGGTTCGTCCAGCGAGCCGGGTTCGATGACGGCGCTGTTCGTGGACGAACGCTCGCGCATCCTGGAGGGGGCCGCGTGGGACATCGGTTTCATGACGGCGCCCGACTGGTGCGATCGGCTGCCCGGGGTGACGATAATGCTGGTGGCGTCGCTTGGCGTCGCCGAATCGTCCGAGTGCGAGCTGGACCTGGCGGCGGTGGCGGGGTATCCGATCGCTTTCGCTACGAACGCCGCAGTCGGGGCGCGTCATCGAATCGCTCGACGGGATCCGCTACGACACCGAGTCCGCCGCGCACGAAGACCTGTCCCGTCGGTATCTGGCGATGCCCGGCGACGAGGTGTGGGGTCTCCCGACCGGGTCAGCCCAGCGACGCGCTCGCCGCCCGCAGCTCGTCCAGTGCCTTGACGACGTGCGCGGCGAGGTCGTCCTCGGTGTCGCGGTCCTCCTTGGACCATTCGGCGTACCCGCGTTTGAAGGCCAGGACGCCGAGTTCGCCGGCTAGGGCCGCGGTGGCGTCCGGCACGCCGCGGGTGATGAGGGCGGTGGTCATGGCGGCGGCCAGGCTGACGCTCTTGAGGGCGTCGCGCTCCTGGAGTTCGGTGTTGGCGGCGACGGCCGCCTTCAGTCGAGAGGCGAACTGCCGGCTCTCGGGGCCCATCGCGCCGGCGGCGCGCACGAGACCGGCGGTGACCGCTTCGAGCGGGCTCGCCTCGGCGGGTGCCTCGGCGATCCCCTCGACCAGCAGTCGGCTCAGCATCTCCTGCCCGGCCACCAGCAACTCGCGCTTGTCGGGGAAGTGGCGGAAGAACGTGCTCTTCGTGACGCCCGCGCGCTCGGCGATCTGCGCGACCGTCGTGGCGTCGTAGCCCTGCTCGGTGAACAGGTCGACGGCCGCTATGACGAGGCGTTCGCGCGCTCCTGGTTCCCACCGTCCCACGGCGCCATCATAGGCGATGGGACTTTTGTCCCGTCACTGCTAGAGTGATGGGACAAAGGTCCCATCACTTGCGGGGGAGAACCTCATGCGCGTCTTCATCACCGGCGGCACCGGGCTGATCGGGTCCACCGTCGTCGCCGAACTCCTCGGCAACGGCCACACCGTCCTCGCCCTCGCCCGTTCCGACGCGTCGGCGCGGACCGCCGAGGACGCCGGCGCCGAGGTGGTCCGGGGCGGCCTGGCCGACCTGGACGTGCTGCGCGCCGGTGCCGCTCGCGCCGACGGCGTCGTCCACCTGGCCTTCAACCACGACTTCGGCAGTGCCGAGGCCATCACCCGGGCGGTCGCGGAGGAAGCCGCCGCCCTCGCGGCCATCGGCGACGAACTGACCGGCAGCGGCCGCCCGTTCGTCGTGACCTCGGGCACGCCGGCCGTGCCGGGTCGCGTGTCGACCGAGGCGGACGCGGTGGCGATCGAGGGCCCGCTCGCCGGTCGCGGCCACTCGGTCGCGGCGGTCCTCGCCCTGGCCTCGCGCGGGGTCCGGAGCACGGCGGTCCGCCTACCGCGCACGGTCCACAACGAGGGTACGGGCGGGTTCGCCGGGATCCTGACGTCCATCGCGCGCCGGACCGGCGTGTCCGGCTACCCGGGCGACGGCGCCCAGCGGTGGCCGGCCGTGCACGCGCTCGACGCGGCGGTCCTCTTCCGGCTCGCCCTGGAGCACGCGGAAGCCGGCACCACCTGGCACGCCGTGGCCGACGAGGGGGACCCGGTGCGCGACATCGCCGCGGTCATCGGCCGACGGCTGGGCCTGCCGGTAGCGTCGGTGCCGGCGGAGACCTACGGCCCGCTCGGTCCGATCTTCGCCACCGACCAACCCTCGTCCAGCGCCCACACCCGACAGGAACTCGGCTGGGTGCCGAAGCACCCGAGCCTCTTGGAGGACCTGGAGAACATCCGCCTTTGATCCGCGCAGCAGGGATCCGGCGCGTCGGTCACGCGGATGGTGGGCGGTGTCCGGAGACGGGCGAAGGGTGTTCGAGATCAGTGTGCGAAGACTGACCTGAACACCCTTTCGACCGCACGCTACGGCTTCAGCACCAGTTGGCGACTCCACCCTCCACCCGGCGACGTTTGCGCCTTGCAGTGGTAGATGCCGTCCCCCGTACGCCCCTGCTCTGCAAGTCGTCGT
This sequence comes from Saccharothrix variisporea, assembly GCF_003634995.1. Classification (GTDB taxonomy): domain Bacteria; phylum Actinomycetota; class Actinomycetes; order Mycobacteriales; family Pseudonocardiaceae; genus Actinosynnema; species Actinosynnema variisporeum. Next base: position 8,545,762 of record NZ_RBXR01000001.1, read on the forward strand.
CACGGATGGACGGTCGAGGTGATCGCCTGGGTGACCGCTGCGATCGCCGACGTGGCGGTGCCCGGGAGCCGGGCCACCAAGACCCTGCGGACCTCGGGTGGCGCGCCCTGGACCCGCAGGGAGATCACGCCGGGTGGGGCGACCGGCGTCAGGCCTGCCGGGATCGTGGTGACGCCGAAACCACCGGCGACCAAGTGCAGTTTGGTCAGCCAGTCGCGTGCACTGTGGACGATGCGTGCTCGCCCCGGCAGGCCCGGCCAGACACCGAGGACCGGCTCCGCGCTCGACGAGGGGCCGGCGATCCACGGTGTGTCGACCAGTTCGTCGACGTGCACGGACGTGCGGCCCGCGAACGTGCCGTTGGCTGACGCCGCCACGACGAGTTCGACGTCCTGAACGGTCGTGACGTGCAGGCGTGGTGACTCGGTGTCCGGTGGCCGGTGCGGCGGGCGGGAGGTGAGCACCGCGACGTCGATCGAACCGGTGCGCAACGCCCGAGCCAGGCCGGGGGTGGTGCCTTCGCGGGTGACGACCCGGACCTGTGGCGCCGTCCTGGCGAGTCGGGCGAGCGCGGCCGGCAGGATCACCGGTCCGGCGCTGGGAACCACCCCGAGCCGCACCAGCTCCGCACGAGGAGCCTCACCGGTCAGGTCGCGCTCGGCCGCGTCGACCGACTCCAGGATCGTCCGGGCGTGGCGCAGCAGCGTCAGCCCGCGCTGCGTGAGCCGCACCCCGTCGGTCCGCCGCTCGAACAGGGTGGCTCCGACGCTGCGTTCGAGGGCGATCGCCTGTCGCGAGACGGCGGACTGCGTGTAGCCCAGCTGCGCGGCGGCCGCGGTGAAGCTGCCCGACTCGGCGATCTGGCACAACACCCGGAGGCTCGCACTCGACACGTCCATGCTGACCACGCATACCAGAGATGCCGGATCATCGCTTCCCGCATGCCCCTGCCGTACCTAGCGTGGTGGAGGACGAGACAGGAAGGCTTTCCCATGCGTGCTGCGACACTGACGGCGTTCGGCTCCCCCCTCGTGGTGCACGACGTACCGGACCCGGAAGCCGGCAGCGGTGAGGTGCTGGTCGAGGTGCTGGCGACGTGTGTGCCGCCTTACGCGGCCGAGGTGTTCAGCGGTGAACGGCGTTATCCGCTGGAGCCACCGGTCGTGCCGGGTGTCGGGGGCATCGGCCGAGTGGTCCGGGTCGGCCCGGACGCGACCAAGCTGGCGGTGGGGGACCTGGTGTGGTGCGACCCGACGGTCCGTGCCCGCGACGACGCCCTGACCCCGGACATCACGCTCCAGGGCTGGAGTCCTCGCGGCGAGGGCGGCGCCAAGCTGGCGCGACACCTGCCTGACGGACCGTTCGCCGAACTCATGCGGGTTCCCACCGAGAACGTCTACCGGCTGCCCGCCGCAGCGGCGGCCGACCCCGCCCGTTGGTCCGCGCTGGGCGTGCACACCATCGCCTACGGAGGGCTGTTGGCCGGCCGACTCGAGGCCGGTGAGACGCTGCTGGTCAGCGGGGCGACCGGCAACCTCGGCAGCAGCGCGGTAGCCGTCGCGCTCGCCGTGGGCGCCGGGCACGTGGTGGTCCCGGGCCGCAACCGGGCCGTCCTCGACCTGCTCGCCGACCGGTTCGGTGCACGGGTGAGCCCGGTCGAACTCAGCGGCGACGAAGACACCGACCGCGCGACCATGGCCGCGGCCACCGACGGCCCCATCGACATGGTGCTCGACCTCCTGCCGCCCTGGGCACCCAGCTCGGTGGCACGCGCGGCGGCCATGACCGTGCGCGAGCACGGGCGGGTCGTGCTGATGGGTGGCGTCGGCATGCTCGGCGGCGCGGACCTCGCGCTGCCCTACCCCTGGATCATGCGCAACTCGGTGACCGTTCGAGGCCAGTGGATGTACCCGCGCACGGCGAACGCCGGCATGATCCGACTCATCGCGACAGGCGCCCTGGACCTCGCCCCCGAACGCGTCACCCGGTTCGACCTCGACCAGGTCAACGACGCGGTCGCGTACGCAGCCGAGCACGGCGGCCCCTTCGACCGCACCGTCCTCATGCCGACTGCTTAGCGACCCGTCCGGGTTGTTCGGGTGGCCGGCTTCCGTACGGTGGTGTCGAGGGCGAGCGAGGGGAACCGGCTGATGAGTGGCCCGCGGACGGTGGCGATGCCCGGCCAAGTTCGCGGTCTGGCAGCACCGGACGCGACCGGACCGCTGTTCGTGACCAGCTACGACGGCCCCGACCTGTCGACCACCGCGCTCACGGCGGTCGGCCTGGACGGGACGGTGTTGTGGCGCCGTGAGTTCGACGGACGTCCCGGCCCGCCGCGCGTCGGCGACGGCGGCTCGGTGTGGGTCGCTCATCCCGGATCCGGAGGCCAGGCGGTCAGCGAGTTGGACGCAGACGGCGCGGTGTTGCGCTCGATCACACTCGAGCACGCGCCGCACGAGCACCTCGGGGCGTTCGTCCTGCTCCCCGACGGGATCTGTGCCGCCTGGCTCCCCGCGGCTCGCCGAGGCGCCGGGGAAGCGGGTCGAACCGCCGGCGTCGCGCGCCACGACGAGAACGGCGCCCGCCGGTGGTCGACGCCGGCCGTTCTCGATCACCTGTCCCATCCGGGTGTCGTGGAGGTGAATGCGGCCAACGGCCGGCAGGTGAGACCGATGAAGCCCTGGACACCGCGGTCGATCGAGGTGTCGCACCAGGAGCCGTTGCTGGTGTCCGGCAACCGGATCGCGGCCACCTTCGCCGATGGCGGCAGTGGCATCGCGGTCACGTTCTTCCTGGACGTCGCGACCGGGCACGTCATCGCCACCACCCGGCCCGGTCCCAGCGCCCACAACGCGATCGCGGGGCCGGGCGAGTTCCTCATCGGATCTCAGGGCTACGGCGTTTTCAGCACGGCCCGGTACGACCCGTCCGGCATCGTGACCGACGAGTGGCCGAGCAACGGCATGGTGCTGGTCGACCGTCATGGCCACATCCGCGGGCCGGAGTCGGAAAACGTCCTACCGTCCCGGTCCCGTTTCCGCGGCCTCAACCCCGGCGGCACACTGCGCGACGGTCCGGCGCTCTCCGGCTACTACACCGCCTACCCGGCGCTGGATCGCGACGGCACCGCGATCTTCTGGCGTGACGGCCGCCTGCTGGCCGTCGACGCCGACTTCGAGGTGCACGAGTTGTTCGCCATGAACGACGACCGGAGGGTGATGAGCAGAGTCCTGCTGCTCGACCAGGGGCAGGCCGTCTTCGCCCTGCACGACGAACTGCTCGCCTTCAGCGACACCGGCCTCGGACCACTCGACGTCGGCGCCTGGCCGTGCGCACACGGCAATCTTCGAGGCAACCCCGTCATGTACCGATGAACCGGAGCCGGCGGAGCGCCTGGCGAATGGTCAGGGGCGGCGGGCGGAAATCCCGCGACAAGGGGAGAACCACCAGGCATCGGTCGAGGTCGACCTGCACGCGTTCGCGGACGACGGGTCCACGGTCTACCAAGCCGGGCGTGACCTGCACGTCACAGTGACGCCATCGGTGCCCTTCACCGTGTGGAAGGTACCCGCGCCGAACCCGAACTCCACCGTGGCGCGAGGGTCGTCGGGCCGCCTGGGCCGTGCGTTGCGGTCCGGGTCGGTGGTCACGTTGCGGGGTGCTCGGCCGGGCCGGTGCCCACCTCCGTCAACGCGGACGTCCCGCCGAAGCGCGGCGACTGCTGCGACGCGCCTGCACGCAGGCGAGCCGGACTACTCGCCCATGCCCACCACCTGGCCCACGTCCTGGTCGATCTCGGGCGTCCCGCCGAGGCGGCCCCGCCGTTCTGACGCCGCAGGGTGGCGCCGGCTCCCGTGGCCTGCCGGACGAGGGCCAGGCCGCCCCGTGGTGCGGGACGGCCTGGCTCTGCATGGGTCAGAGGCGTTGGAGTGTGTAGGTTCCGCTGCCGGCCTTGTTGATCAGGATCACGCCGTACCGGCCGGTGGCGGTCGGGGTGAACGTGATCGTCTCCGCCGTGCCCGCGCCGCCGGCTGTGGCGGTGGCCGTGGCGCTCACGCGGCTGCGGGTGTAGGTGGAGGGGGTGCCGGCCACCGAGCCGACGATGAACAGCTCTGCGTCCTGGGACGCGTTGCCCGGGGTGACCTTGATGGTCACCGGCACGCCTGCGGTGAGGCTCGTGTCGCGCACCGCCACCACCTTGGAGCTGCTCATGGTGATGGACTGCGAGCTGCCCGCGGACAGCAGGGTCGAGCCCTGGGCCACTTCCAGGGCGTAGTCGCCACCCGGACTGGTGGGAGCGGTGACCCTCGGGTAGAAGTCGCCCAGGGGGGTTGTCCCGGTGTTGGAGTTCACCGCCACGAAGTCCACCAGGCCGCGCAGCACGCTGGAGCCCTTCTGGACGGTCTGGGCCTTGTCGTCGTACAGGCGCAGGTCGTAGTCGGAGCCCCCGGGTGGGCGCACGGCGACCACGGACCACGCGTTGGCGGTGGTGTTGTAGGAGAAGTTGTGCCCGTCGAAGGGCGGGGTCGGCCGGGTGATCGGGGTGTTGAGCGCCAGCGGCTCGCGGAAGGTGTAGTCGATGGTGTTCTGGTAGAGCGAGGCCAGGCCGCCGTTGACCGCGGTGTCGAAGCCGTCGCGGGAGCGGTGCTGCCAGAACTCGGCGAAGGTGTTGGACTTGTGGTTGAGGAAGGTCGTCCAGATGTGGCCCGCGCCTCGACCGCTCTCGGCCAGCCGGTCCCAGAGGCCGTCGTTGGTGGTGTCGGACAGGTCGATCAGCGCTCCGGCGACGCGGCCCTCCACGGTGTCGCCGTTCTCCCACGCCTGGGGTCCCGCCGGGGAGTTCCAGACCGACCCCCAGGTCGGGCTCTCCAGGTCGATCGAGTTCCCGTCCGGCCAGTTCCAGACCGGGTCGTCGTAGACCTGCACGGGGGTCCACTCGGCGAAGCCCTCGACCCACGCCAGCCCCGGGGTGGCCCGCAGGTGGAGGTTGTGCTCGCCGCCGGAGCCGGGCACCGGGCTGAACTCGTACACGTCGTCCATCACCGCGTGGGTGGCCTCGTGCACGGTCACGTCGCGGGAGATGGGGTCGGCGGCCCTGAGGAAGACCTGGCGGACGGCCGGGTCCGGGTTGTAGTGGGGGCCGACGGTCGAGTCCCACCGCCAGTTGACGACGACCCTCGGGCAGGTGCCGACGTCGAGGTCGTCCCAGCAGTCGCCCGGCTTCCAGTACCAGAGGTCGTTGACCGCGTCGAACGCCTGCACCCCGAGCCAGTGCCGCGGGTCGCTGGGCTGGAGCTGGCCGAAGTTGTGCGTCGCGCCCGCGGCCAGGTTGGGCACGATGACGGTGTCGTAGGAGAACAGCGTGCCGGTGCCGAGCTCCTGCACCCGCCACATGGTGTTCTCGGCGCTGAACCGGACGTAGACGTCCTGGCCGCCGTCGATGCCGAAGCCGTCGAGGTCGGTGTTGTCGAAGCAGACGGTGTAGTTGCCCGCGCTGTCGGTGGCGACCACGCCGAGCAGGTCGTCGCCGTCGTTGCCGTCGCGGTCCCACACCTGCACCCCGTAGTTGGGGGAGCTGCGGACGGTGAAGCCGCTGTCGGTGTAGGCCCAGCCGCCGGTGACGCAGGCCGTGCCGGCGAGAGCGGTGGTCCCTTCGGTCCGGGCGCTGGTCCGGCCCGCGTCGACGGCGGCGGTCGGCCGGTGGCCCAGCCGCGGCGCCACCCGGCCGGCGGTGACCTTCGTCGGGGCCGTGCCGGCGTGGGCGCCGCCCGCCATGCCGGGCGTGGACTCGCCGCCCCGCTCGGCGACGGTGAGGTAGACGTGGTCGGTGGGGATCTGGGAGTGCTCGTCGCCCGCGGTCACCGCGCGCACCGCGATGTCGGCGGGACCGGCGGCGGTGGCCCGGACCCGGCCGGTGAAGCGCTTGGTGCCGCCCTCGGCCAGCGCCGTCGCGCCCTCGGCCCGGTCCACCCCGCCGCGGTCGGCTGGGGTGGCGGCGGCCACCCGGCGGGTGCCGAGCCCGGCGGGCGCCTGCTCCCACTCCAGCCCGGCGGGCAGGTCCACCTCGACGCGCACGTCGGGCCTGGCGAACTGGGCGGTGACCTCGACCGTCAGCGCCGCGGACTGGCCCACGGCGGGCAGGGTCGCCAGCTCGGCCGAGACGGACACGCAGCTGCGCCACTGGTTCAACGCGGTGACGTGCGGGTTGGGTCTCAGCGTGCACACCTGCGGCCCCGCCTCGGCCTGCGCCCCGGCCGGGAGCCCCGCGGCCAGACCGCTCGCGGTGAGCACGACCAGTGCGGTCGCCCACCGGGTACGCGCCTTTGATGCGAACATCGCTCACTTCCTTCTCGTGAAGTCGGGAAGAGCTTGGGAGACCCACGATCGCGGCGCGACGCCGTCTTCCACAGGACCACTACCGGGGCGGACGGAGTGGACCACTGCGGTGCGGCGGCCCGCGGAAAGGGGGAGTTGGGGCGGCAACGCCGGCGTGACCGGCCACAGTGGACGGACGCGGCCGCGCGCGGGGTAGCGCGGGCCCCGCCGATCGGCCGAGTCCGCGCAGCCGGAAATCCCGTGCGGCACGACCACCGCCGCCCGCTACCGTGGTGATCAGCGGAAGGGGGACCGTGGCCGGTTCGCAACTGGTCGGGCGCGAGCACGAACTCGCCGCCGCGGCCGACGTCCTCACCCTGGCGCGGGAGCGCACCGCCCGGTTGCTGCTGTCCGGCGAAGCGGGCATCGGCAAGAGCGTGCTGTGGGAGCAGGTGCTGGGCGACGCCGCCGGGCGCGGCTACGCGATCCTGTCGTGCCGCCCGGTCGAGTCGGAGGCGCGGCTGGCCTTCAGCGGCCTGATCGACCTGTTCGACCGGGTACCGGACGACGTCCTCGCCCAGCTGCCGGGGCCGCAGCGGACGGCCCTGGAGGTGGCGTTGCTGCGCCGCCAAGCCGACGACGGGGCGGGCGACCCGCGTGCGGTGTACCTGGCGACGCTCAACGTCATCCGCGCGCTGGCCGCCGACACACCCCTGGTGCTGGCCGTGGACGACGCGCAGTGGCTGGACGAGTCCAGCGGCCGGGTGCTGGAGTACGTGGTGCGCCGGCTGGCCGACGAGCGCGTGGCGGTCGTGGTGTCGGTCCGCGACGAGACCGGCGACCACCTGCCGCCCGGTCTGTCCGGCCAGGACCACCTGGTGCACCTGCGCCTGAGCGGGCTCAGCATCGGCGCCCTGCACCGGCTGGTGCGCTCCGCGGTCGGCTCGCCGCTGCCGCGTCCCGCGCTCGTCGCCCTCCAGCGGGCCAGCGGGGGCAACCCGTTCTACGCGCTGGAGCTGGCCGGGGTGCTGCGCCGCGACGGCGGCACGCCGGGGCTGCCGCTGCCGACACCCCGCGCGCTGGGCGAGCTGCTGACCAACCGGGTGGTCGCGCTGCCCGCCCGCAGCCGCGACGCCCTGCTCTACGCCTCGGCGCTGGCGCAGCCGACCGTGGACCTCCTCGCCGCGGCGCTGGGCGACGCCGACGCCGCGGACGAAGCGCTCGCCGACGCCGAGGACCACGGCGTGGTCGAGGTCGTGGCGGGAGCCATCCGCTTCACCCACCCGCTGCTGCGCTCGGCGGTCTACTCGGCCGCGACCGGCGGCCGGCGACGACGGGTGCACCGGCGGCTGGCCGCCGTGCTGGACGACCCGGAGACCCGCGCCCTGCACCTGGCCCTGGGCTCCGGCGGCCCCGCGCCGGAGGTGGCCGACGCGCTGGACGAGGCCGCGCGCATCGCCCAGCAGCGCGGTGCGCCGGAGAACGCCGCCAGGATGTGGGAGCTGGCGGCGGGCCACGTCGGCGACCCGGTGCGCCGGGCCGGGCTGCTCGTGCCCGCCGCGCAGTGCCTGTTCTCCGCCGGTGACGCGGCCCGCGCCCGCGAGCTGTTCGAGGCCGCCGTGGCGGGGTTGCCCGCCGGGCCGCACCGCGCCGCCGCGCTGCTGGAGCTGGCGGTCGTGGTGTTCTTCGGCAACGGCCCGGTCGAGGCCACCGCGCTGTGCGACGAGGCGCTGGCCTGCGCGGGTGACGACCCGGTGCTGCGCGCCACGACCTACCTGCGCCGGTCGTTGTTCTGCCAGAACGACACCGCCGAGCGCTACCGCAACACGCGCCAGGCGCTGGCGGAGATCACCGGCCACGAGGGCGCCGCGCCCGACGACCTCGTGGCGTGCGTCCTGGCCGGCAGCGCCTACTACCGGCTGCTGGCCGGTGAGGGCCTGCGCGTCGACTACCTGCGGCGGGCCGCGGCGCTGGTCTCGCCGACCGGGCAGTCCCGGGACGCGCGCTCGGCGCGCAGCCTGCTGCGCGTGATCACCAAGTACACCGACCCGGTGCGGGGGCGGCACGACATCGCCCGATCACGCCACGACCTGCTCGACCGGGGCGACGAGGCGACCGCCGTGCACGAGCTGGTCCACCTCGCCGAGCTGGACGTCTGGCTCGGCGACTGGCCCCTGGCCGACCGGGAGGCCGCGGAGGCCCTCGACGCCGCCGAGCAGACCGGGCAGCGGCCGTGGGCCGCCTACGCCCTCTACACCCGCGCCCTGGTGGACGCCCACCGCGGCGACCACGACGCGGCCCTGGAGGCGGCGGCGGAAGGGCTGCGCATCGCCACCGAGCTGGACGACTCGTGGGTCACCGTGCACCTGCGCGCGGTGCTCGGCTTCACCGAGCTGTCCCGCGACGACCCGGCGGCGGCCCGAGCGCACCTGACGGCCGCGCTGGAGGTCTGCGCGGCGGTCGGACTGGGCGACTTCCCGGTCAGCTCCCTCTACGGAGACCTGGTCGAGGTGACCGCCGAGCTGGGCCTGGTCGCCGAGGCGCAGGCGCTGCTGGCGGACCTCGAACTGCGCCGCGACCGCGCGCCCCGCCCCTGGATCACCGCCGTGGCCGCCCGGTCGGCCGCGCTGGTGCGGATGGCGTGCGGCGACGTGGCGGGCGCGCAGGCGGCGCTGGACTCCGCGCCGGACCTGCCGATGCCCTTCGAGCAGGCCCGCACCGACCTGGTGCGCGGCCGGGTGCTCAGGCGGCGCAAGGAGAAGCTGGCCGCGCGCGAGGCGCTGCTGGCCGCCCGGGCCGAGTTCGACCGGCTGGGCGCGTCGCGCTGGGTGGGCGAGGCCGACACCGAGCTGGGCAGGCTCGGGCTGCGCCGCGACGACGAGCACGGCCTCACCGCGACGGAGCTGCACGTCGCCCGGCTCGTGGCCGCCGGGCTGAGCAACCGGGAGGTGGCCGCGGCGGCGTACGTGACGACGAAGACCGTCGAGGCGCACCTGAGCCGGATCTACCGCAAGACCGGCGTGCGCTCGCGTCGCGAACTGAGCCGGCTCGCGTTCCTGAGGGAGCCGCCGGACTAACTGTGGGGTCGCTCCCCGATTCGCCGGCCGGTGCCGTGACCGGAGGCTTGGCCGCATGACGACGGAGCCCGCGGCGCGGCTGTTCCTGGTGGAGTGCTACCTGCCCGGCGCGGCGGCCGACGAGGTCGCCGCCGCCATGGCCGCCGTGGTCGCCGCGAGCCGGGGGACCGCGGCGTTCGTCTGCTGCCTGGCCATACCGGCCGACGACACCTATTTCTGCCTCTTCGCCGACGGCACACCGGAGGACCTGGGGCTGACCTTCCGCCGGGCCGGGGTGCCCTTCGAGCGGATCGTCGAGGCCAAGAGGGTCGGCCTGGACGCGGCGGGGGCGGCGTGGGAACAACAGGGGGAACGATGCGCGACCCGGAGAGCTTGACCATCCCGATCTGCCTGGACCGAAGAGCGGACCGCCCGTTGCAGGACCAACTCGCGGAGCAGTTGGCCGCGGCGGTCGACCACGGCCAACTGGCCCTCGGCCGGAGGCTGCCGTCCACCCGGACACTGGCCGAACGGCTGGACGTGTCGCGCGGTGTCGCACTCGCCGCCTACGAGATCCTCTACGCCCGCGGCTACCTGGACAGCCGCCGGGGCTCGGGCACCTACGTCGCCGACCGCGCGGCGCACCGGCCGACCGCCGTCCGCGCGCTGCCCGCGCCGGAGCCCGGCGACCTGGTCGACACCACCCCCGGCCAGGCGACCCGCGAGGGGTTCCCGCTGGCCGCGTGGCGCGCGGCGTGGCGGCACGCGAGCTTCCGGCCGCCGTTGCCGTGCGACCTGCCCCTCGGCGGTGTGCCGGAGCTGCGCCAGGCGGTCGCCGAGCACCTGCGCCGCACCCGCGGCCTCGTGGCGGAGGACCACGAGGTGCTGGTCACCACCGGCGCGGCCCAGGGGGTGACGCACGCGCTGACCGCTCTGGGCGTCCGCGGCCGGCGCGTCGCGGTGCAGGACCCGGCCCCGTGGGCGCTGCGGCAGGCGGTCGAGGACGCCGGGGCCACACCCGTGGCGCTGCCCGCGAACCGGGACGGCGTGTGGAACGGCGTGGTGCCACCGTCCTGCGTGGCCGTGGTGGTCTCACCCGACGGGCAGGCACCCGCCGGTGCGGTCATGCCCACCCTGCACCGCCGGCAGTTGGCCGACTGGGCCCGGCGTGAGGGCGGCTACGTGGTGGCGGTGGCGCAGGACCACATCGCGCCCGCCGCGGCACCGCTGCCCCGGTTGCTGCACATGGCCGGCGAGCGCGTCGTGGTGGCGGGCGACTTCCGCACCGTGTTCGTCCCTTCCCTGCACGTCGGTTACCTGCTGATGCACCGCGGGCTGCTCGCCCGGGTGATGCGCAGCGTGTGCCGCAACCACGACCAGCCCTCCGCCGTGGCCCAGTCCGCCATGGCGTACCTGCTGGCCGAGGGACACGTCACGCGTCGCCTGCGCCGGCTCGGCCGCCTGTTCGAGCGCAAGGACGCCCTGGTGCGGGCCGCCCTCGAACCCCTGCGGCCCGCGGTCCGCCTCGCGCCGCCGGGCACACCGGGCGTGGTCGTGCTGCACCTGCCCGACCACGTCCGCGCCGAGCAGGTGCACGCCGAGCTGGGCGTGCGTGGCGTCGTGGTGCCCACGCTGGCGTCGTTCCACCTGCCCGGCCGCCCGGCGGGCAACGCGCTGGTCCTCGGGCACGGGCACCTCCCGGACCAGGCGCTGCGCACGGCGCTGGGGGAGCTGCTCGCCGTGCTGCGTCCCGACCGGGCCCTGATCGACCGGGTGATCGGCCTGTAGGCCGCACCGGTCCACCAGACCTCCGCGCGGTGGCGCGCGGTGGGGCAAGACCAACCGAAGGGAAGGGTTCTCATGAACATCCGCACGTCAGTCGCCGGCGCGGCACTGGTCCTCGCCGCCCTCGCGATCACCGCGGGGCAAGCGGCGGTGTCCGCCGCCGGCTCGCACGACACGGGCACCTCGCTGTCGATGTACGCCGAAGAACGTGGTGGCGGAGGTGAGGGCGGGAGCAGCGGTTCCTGAGCCCTCCCGAAGCCGGCGCCGTCCCCTCCCGTGGACAGGGGACGGCGCCGGCCGTTTCAGCGCCCGTCGTCGCGACCGGGCCCGTCGTCGCGGTCGTCCTCGCCGCCGCGCCGCAGCTCCCGGCGCGCGTCGGCGAGGGACCGCGCCAGCTTCGGCAGCCGGCTCGCGCCGAACAACAGCACCACCACCAGCAGGATCAACAAGATCTCCGTCATGCCCAGCGGCACGGCACGCTCCTCTCAGGCCAGCGGGACGGTGTCGGTGTGGACCAGGCGGGTCGCGGCGGTGCCGCCGTTGCCGTCGCGGTGCACCTCGAACTCCTCGACGACCAGCCGAAGCGCGCCGGCCCCGGTGGGCAGCGGCACCGTCCCCGACCACGTCTGGACGCCGTTGTCGTTGGTGGGGTTGGTGATCGTGGTGGCGAAGCCCCCGCCGGCGGGCTGCCAGCGCAGCACCGGGTCGGTCACGCCGTCCAGCTGCCGCTCCACGGTCACCCGGACCTCGTTGTACCGGCCCGAGTCGGTGAGCAGGGGACCGTAGCCGCTCACCTGGACGGTCCTGGTGGAGCCGCTGCCGGTCACCACCACCGTCCGGTCCGGCGCGAGCTGCGTGAAGTCCGCGGTCGCCACCGCGGACAGGTGGCAGCCGGGCACCGAGTTGGGCTGGTAGCGGGCCAGGGCCAGGCGCACGAAGGGGAAGTAGCCCGGCAACGGGTCGCCGTTGGCCTGCGTGACGCGGATGTCGCAGAACCACAGACCGCGGTCCTCGTCGAAGGCCACGTCGTAGGCGGCGAACCTCAACTCGGTGGTCGGGAACTCGGGCACCGCCGGGCCCAGGCCGTAGACGGCGGCCTGCGGGAAACAGCTCGGGGTCACGTCGTCGGGCGGCACGGTCGAGTGCATCGCCCCGTCCGCGCCCCACGCGGTCAGCACACCCCGCACGTGCTCCGGCGGGTCGTTGACCACGTCCGGCCACATCAGGACCGCGAGCTTCTCCTCGCCACCGCTGGAGAACCACGGCCTCTCCAGGTACACCCGCAGCCCGCCGCCGCGCCGCACGCTCCGGCCGGCCGCCGGGTTCTCCCACCGGAAGATCGGCACGACCCGGTTGATCGCGGGCGCGGCGGGACGCGCCGAGCTGGGGATGTTCCGCTCGATGACCGCGGGCGCGCTGCGCGTCTCCGGTCGGACGAACGACACCTCGAGCGTGCGGGGCGAGGTGAGCCTGCCGCCGGTGGTGCGCTCGAACGTGCCGTTGGCCGCGTCGGTGACCACGTAGTCGCCGGTCGCCGTGCTCGCGGTGCCGCCCAGCGGACCGGGGTGGTACTGCTGCTGGGTCTGCTTGTCCACCACGATCAGGTGGGCGGGGTCGATCGGCACGCCGAGCGTGTGCTGCGTGCCGCTGAACGCGACCTCCCGGCGCTCCCGGAAGAACTCGCTGAAGCGGGTGACCGCCCGCACCTCGTACCGCACCCGGCGGTGCTTGGTGTCGCCGAACTCGTGCCGGGCGGAGAACTCCACCGTCTCGGTGTCCGGCGCCGGCCCGTGCGCCCGGTCCACCGCCACCGTGACCGGGGCGGACCGGAAGTCGCCGTCGAAGGGCTTGGTCACGCCGTCGTCCACCGGCATCCGCCAGCGGCCGGCGAACTCCACGCTGCCGGTGCTCTTGCGGCTGACCTTCACGGACGGCCCGAGCACCGCGTGGGTGGAGCCCACCTGCCCCTCGGTCGGCCGCTTGGCCGTGACCGCGCCGACGTCCGGCACGGCCAGCGGGGTGCGCACGGCGTGAGTCAGGGTCAGCGTCCGGGCGGGCGTGAACATCCAGTGCCGGCCGCCGACGACCGACTCCCGCAGCGCGGTGACGTTCACCTGGTCCGTCGGGTGGGCGGCGTTCCAGTCGGCCGCGCCCTTCTCGACCAGCGGCCACAACGCCATCAGGTCCAGGTCGCCGGAGTCGAACTGGGCGGAGAGCTGGAGCTGGTAGCTGTCGCCGGGCTGCAGCCGCACGGTCAGCACGCGGCTCGTCCCGTTCCACGACCAGCCCGGCGTGCCCTGCTGGAGGCGGATGCGGAAACCCTGGGCGTTGGGCCAGGTGGTCCCGGAGGGCTGGCCGATCGTGGTGGCCGTGGTGACGCCGGGCAGCCCGCGCACCAGGACGCGCCGGGCGAGCGGTTCCGGCAGGTAGGGGACGGGCAGCGAGTCGGTGTCGTAGTACCAGTGCTCGTCGGCGGGTGCGGGCAGGGTGCGCGCCGAGGCGTGCTGCTCCAGCACGGCGGCGTCGCGGGCGGCCAGGTCGGCGTACGCGACGGCGTCCATCGGCCGGCCGTCGACGGCCCGGTCGAGCATCCCGTGCTGCTCGGCGACCTCGACCGTGGTGCGCGGCGGCAGCACGTGGCGGTCGACGGCACCCACGGCGGTGTCGGCGCCGGTGTTGCCACGCAGCGCCATCACCTCCAGCGACTCGGCCTCGCCCGGCACCGACCGCAACAGCACCTCGGGCGCGGGCACCGGCTCGAACCGGCGGAAGGTCTCCGCGGCGGTGCTCAGCGCCGGGTCGGTCATCGCGTCGGCCTGGTCGGCGGTCACCGAGTTGCCGGCGATGTCCACCACCCGCGCCCGCAGCCGGTACCGCCGGCCGAACCGCAGCCGCGGCAGCGCACGGGCGTTGAACCTGGTGCGGAACGGGAAGTCGGCGTCGAGGGGGCCTTCGTTGTCGGCGAGGCCGTTGTCCCCGGCCAGCCCCTTGCCGGGCCGCCCGACGGCCAGGCTCCAGCCCGCCCAGTGCACCAGGGACTCCTGGATGTACAGGTCGTCGTCGCCCTCCGCGCCGGAGCTGGTCAGCGCGGTCTGCGCCGCCGTCTCCTCCAGCACGGCGACCTCCTCGCCGGCGGTGCGCACGAACACATAAGCGCCATCACGCCACATCAGGGAGAACCACTTGCCGGTGGTCTCGTCGCGCACGTCCCACCGGTAGCCCCGCACGACGTCGTCGGCGTTGAGCGAGATGTCGTCGGTGATCTTCGCGCCGGTCGTCGACGAGAACGCGGCGTCGTTGACCTTCTGGTTCCGGTCGGCTGTCCGCGCCACCCGGGCCGCCCGCGACAGCCTGCCGACCGAGAACCCGGCCGTGTGCAGCGCCGGCAGGGCCTGGGTGTCCGGGGTGGCCGCGCTGCGCTTGACCACCTGCCCGTTCTGCTCCTGACGGGCACGGGTCACGGTGTCGGCGAACTGGCGCACGGCCAGCGCCGCGTTGTCCGGGTCGACCTGCACCACGGCGAACCGGTCGGTGTCGCCCACCCGCAGCATCCGGTCGCGCTGGTCGCTGTCGGTGTCCGGGATCGCGGTGAACACCGTGCCGCTCGCACCCTTGCCGACCCGGCACCGCATCGTGGGCCGTACGTGCACCTCGGACGCGGTGCCCAGCGCCGGTTTCAGGTCGGTGACCACGCGCACGTCGGTGTCCCGCTCGTTGCCCCGGGCCAGGGCCAGCAGCGCGGGGTCGGTCGACTCGAAGTCCAGCACCAGGCCCAGCAGCCGCTGGAGGTGGTTGTACTCGCGGGTCAGCGAGACGACCTGGTGGAAGTCCAGCTTCGGCACCTCGAGCCTGGGCGGGTCGCCGGCCAGTGGCCCCCGCCTGCGGTGGAACCGCTCGGCCTGCAGGAACGACATCCCGATGCCGTCGGCGGTCAAGGCGTCGCCCGGCCGGAACGGCACCGCCCATCCCGCCGGGTCCTGCGGGTCGAGGGTGAACAGCTTCTCCAGCGCGTCGCGCAGCCGCTGCTTGCGCTCCAGGCCCGGACCGGTCCGGTCGCTGTCGAACTCGAACCCGACCGGGCCGAACGCGTCGGCCGCGGCCAGGTCGGCGAGCGGCGGGAACTGCTCGGGGTACCGCGCGCCGAACCGGCCGTAGCGCTGGTCGAGGAAGTCGCGCACGTGACGGGTCGGGTAGGAGCGGAGGCGTCGGTTGACCAGCTTGGGCAGCTTGTGGCCCTCGACGCGCGAGGTCAGGGGGAACAGCGCCTTCCAGTGCCGGGTCACCGGCGTGGACACGCGTCTGGCCGTGACCCGCAGGGGCGTGCCCCCCGAGCCGGGGATTCCGGGGAACTCCAGCCCGAACGTCGCGGCGGAGACCTTGGCGGGCCAGTCCTGCCAGTCCGGGAAGTCGGTCAGCGTGCCCGCCGGGTTGGGCCCGGTCAGCAGTCGCGGTGCGACGTGCACGGAGAAGAAGACCCGGTCCACGCCGGGGGTGACCCCGTTGGGCAGCACGGTCCAGGTGATGGTCTGACTGCTCATGATCAGGCTCCCACGGGTGCGAACGCGGCGGTGTAGCCCGCCCAGTCCTGCTGGGTGAAGGCTGCGCCGAAGGGCTGGGCGGGCGTCGGCGGCGCGGCGGCCAGGGCCAGGCGGTCCCCGGAGCGGCTCGCCGAGGGCGGCGGGGTCTTGGCGAACTCGCGCCGGGTGCGGAAGGTGTGCGTCTCGGAGACGAAGAAGCACTCGAAGGACACGGTGACGTACGCCTCGCCGAACAGCACCGTGCTGCCGTCGGTCTTCTCCAGGTAGGTCAACGCCATGTAGAACTCGACCGACACGGTGCAGATCCCGAAGAGCTTCAGGGCGCCGCGGATGCGCAGGAACGCGACCAGGCCGACCTGCTGGCGCACCACCTCGGTGCCGTTCTCGACGACCTTGACCTTCTCCAGCATGTAGCAGATGCCGCCGGCGACCTCGACGATGCCGGAGGCGATGCCCACGTCCAACGCGAGCCCCGCGCCGAAGACGAAGCCGATCTCCAGCCGCTCCATCCCGTCCGCGCCCAGCGCCAAGCCCACGTAACCGCCGCCGCTGAACCCGAAGATGCGCAACTGGAACGGCCGTTCACGGCTGTTCAGCGCGAAGTTCAGCCGCACCGGGCTGCCGTCGAACGGGATCTCCAGGCCGGCGTGCAGCGCCACCTCGCTGATCGCCATCGGGCCCAGCGGGATCTCCGGGAGCTGGAACCGCAATCCGGCCTTGACGCCCGTCGTGCTCGCCGTGATCTCCAGCTTGCCGCCCAGGAACGAGAACTTCTCGGCGATGTCCTGCACCCATTTGAGGGCTTTCTGGAAGTCGACCTCCCGCAGGTCGCAGTCCACGTTCGTCTTCATGCCGCTGGCCGAGGCGTAACGGAGGTAGCCGAACCGCAAGCTGATCCAGTGGTACGGCCCGCCTTGGCCGAGGAGGTGCAGGGTGAAGTCGCGCAGCTCGGCGTTGACCCGGTAGCCGGCCTCCGCGTCGCCCTTGTACGGGCTGGAGTACACGGTGCTCAACAGGAGCGGATAGGGCGTCCCGGGCTCGAACCCCATCGCCGCTTTCACCTTGGGCGTCCAGTACATCGACCACTCGTCCACGCCGAGTTCGGGGATGCGGCGGTGGCCCATCTTCGGCGCGGCCTCCGGGTTGGGCAGCCCGTTCTCGGGTCCGGCGAGCAGGTCCTTGAGCGGGACACCGCCGAGGAACCTGGCCTTGCCGCCGTCACCGAACATCTGCGCCGGGTCGTACAGGTTCCGGGCCACGTCGATCGGCCTGACGGTGACGGGTCCCTTCGGCGCGGAGATCGCCTGGATGGCGCCGCCGGGTGTGGCCAGGCCGCCCGTGTTGGCCGGCGACACCGCGAGCGGCGGCGGTGGCGCGGACGAGTGCAGGGCCAGGTAGACCGCGCCGACGTTCTCACCGCCGATGCCGCCGCTCAGGTACGGCTCGGCGAACTCGAAGGCCGTCGCGGGCACCGTGCCGCCGGTCACCGCGGAGACCTCGGGCAGCCGCAGCACGGCCCGTTCCAGGCGGGGGTGGAACGGCACCCGGCCGGCCGTCGTGGACAGCGTGCCGGCGTTGAAGACGATCCGGTCCACGTTGGCGCTGGTGCTGCCCTCCGGGTGCGTGCCGCGGTCCGCCAGGGCGATCTTGCGGCCTCCCGTGTCGACGGTGCGCACGGCGATCTGGTCGGGGGTGGTGCCGGTGTTGAACTTGGTGCGGACGTCGTCGAGCGGGGTGCCGGGCGTGGCCGTCCTCGCCGGCACGAACACCACCGGCACGGTGAAGTCGACCTCGCCGCCTTCGTGGTCGATGCCGCGCAGCCGGAACGTGAACGGCGTGGTGGACGCGCTGGAAGCCTTCGGCACGAACGAGTCGTACGTCCCGGCGGGCCGCGACGGGTTGGCGAAGTCCTGCGGGGTGGCCAGTTCGGGGGTCCTGCGGGTGAGCACGCGGATCGCCGTGAAGGGGAGTTCGCGCCCCTTCCGCGCAAGCGCGTCGTCACGCCAGTAGGTGACCGTGCGCTGCTGCACCACGACGTACTGGGTGCGGCGCAGGTAGGCGTACCAGGGGCCGGGGGTGCCGTCGGGGTTGGGCCGGCGGGCGATCCGGCGTTCGGCGACCTGGACCAGCGAGGCGCGGTGGCCGTAGGGGAACAGGTAACCCGCGTTCTCCGTGCGCACCTCGTGGTCACGGCCCAGGGCGGCGCGGTGCTGCCAGCCCGTGAGCTGCAAGGTCGGGTGGGACGGGTAGTTCCACGTGCCCTCGGCCTCGAAGCTCGCGCCCAGGCCGCTCAGGGTCAGCCCGGACACCTCGACGGGCTTGGGCAGCGACGGGTCCAACCCGGTGCGCAGCGTCGGGTCGGCCGACAGCCGCACGATGGAGAACCGCTGCCTCGGCGTCAGCACGGGTGCGAGGTCCTCGGTGTCGGGCACGGACGCCGGGTTGCGCACCCACGACGCCATCTGCGGGTCGGCGAGCCAGATCGCCCGCATCGGGCGGGCCCGCGGGCCGTCCTCGACCGCGGACCCGTTCCGGGTGCCCAGCCGGGTGTGCCACAGCTCGGTCCACTCGCCGCGCGTCACCGGCGCGGCGGAGTGCTTCCAGCCCCCGTTCTCGTCGGGCGACAACAGGACCCGCCACGGCAGCTCCAGCGCCGTCTCCGTGTCCAGCGGCGCCACGAGCGCGGACGCGGTCTGGGTGCTGGTCGCGGTCGCGGTCAGACGAGGGGCGAACGCGCTCCACGCCAGCAGCGCGTCGACCGTCGCGGCCACCGGCAGCGCCGCGGTGATGTCGAAGGCCAGCCGGCTCGGCCCCGCGACCCGGGTGGGCAGCGGCAGGTCACCCGTGCCCAACGCGGTGC
This sequence comes from Saccharothrix variisporea, assembly GCF_003634995.1. GTDB lineage: Bacteria > Actinomycetota > Actinomycetes > Mycobacteriales > Pseudonocardiaceae > Actinosynnema > Actinosynnema variisporeum. Next base: position 8,564,316 of record NZ_RBXR01000001.1, read on the forward strand.
TCAGCGTCTGCTCCAGCACGGCCTGCGGCGGGAAGTGCACCACCATGAACGCGCTGCCCGTGCCGACCTTGCGCAGCTCGGAACCGGTGGAGGTGCCCACGAGGTCGGCGTTGAACAGGTCGATCCGGAGGTTGAGCCCGTCCTCCCGGCGTCGCAGGTGCAGCGTCCGGGTGGCGGTGGCGGTCAACGCGATGTCCGCGCCGGCCGCCTCACCGGGTGACGGCCCCCCTGACCTCGCGACCGCCAACACCAGGCCGCCCGCTCCCGTCAGGTACAGGAACCGGCGGCGGCTGACGGTCTTGTCCACGGTCTTGTCCACGTCGTCGCGCGGCGGCAGGTCGTTCTCGCTCATCCCTCGTCCTCACCAGGTTCTTCGGGCCGTCCGGCCGACTCCCGCGGACAGAACGGCACAGCGGATCGGTGCACGCGTCGACCAAGCTTCGGGTCGGCTCCGCCACGCCGGCAGGTCCACTAACACCCGGCCTGCGCAGGTCCAGTTGGCGCGCGAGCCGGCGTCCGCCGTCCTCGTCGTCCCGCCCCGGGCCGTTGCTGCATACAGGTAGTTGTTCGAAGCCGGGCGAAACGCTGCGCGCGCCGCCGGACGACGAACGGGCATGGAACCCTTCAAGAAGTCCCCGGTCCAGCAGCAGTCCTCGGCTCCGCCCCCTCCCGGCGGCGCGCCCGTGTTGGACCTCGACCCGACCTCGGAACAGATCGAAGAGTTCAAGGTGCTCGTGCAAACCGGCAAGAAGCGTTACGAAGAGATGCTGACCGCCAAGCCGTACGGTCTCACCGACGAGCAGCTCCGCCGCCGGCAGGAGAACTACGAGCGGCACTACAAGACCACGCCGGCGCCGGACGGCTACGAGAACGGCCCCACGCCGTGCTTCCAGACCAAGGCCCCCGAGCTCCCGGAAACCACCTACATCAACGCCCTCGACCACGCGAAAGGCGAGATCCGCGCCTACCACAACGTCGGACCGATCAAGAAGAAGGACAACGTTCCCGTGGTCCTCCCCGACTGGCACCTGAGCGGGTCTGAGGTCCTGTTCCAGCAGTACCGCGTGGCGTGCGGGGAACGCATCGCCCCGCTCCGCACCCTCCAGCGGTGCAACGTCGCCTCCGGCACCGGGAACGTGGTGATGGCCGCCACCATCCGCGTGCTCGGCAAGGACCAGCTGACGGGCAGCACCCTGACGGTCGGCGACTCCGACGACAAGGTCACCGTGCACTTCCCCGGCCGGACCCTGGTCGCGAGCCGACGCGACCTGTTCTACGCGTGGCTGGGCACCGAGAACGGTGCGTCGGCGACCTGGCTCATCCGCGACCACGGCCCCCGGCTGGGCATCGGCGGCATCTCGCACATCGTGGTCAACTCCGTCCAGAACATCACCATCTACTTCACCGAGTGACCCCCCGACCCTGGCGGCCTCGCACCGGTCCACGATCGCGGCGACGACTTACCAGTGCAGTCGGGGCGCTGTCGGATCTCGGGTAACGTGAAGCCGATCATGCCTGTGCGGCCGGCGACGGTTCCCCTTTGCCACAAGGGATCGCGGGACCGCCGGCCAGGCGTGGGCGAGCATGGACAGGGAGATGTGGGCATACCAGGCCCGTGCCGACAGCCCGGCGACGAGGTCGTCGGCGCGGACCTGGCGCAAGTCGGTGGCGCGCCTGACGCGGCGTGAGGACACCCCGCCCTCCACATCGCCACAGGAAGGCAGGATCATCGCAGTGAGGCTTCCCTCGGCCGCCTAGACCTGTATGGCACGGCAGGCCGCGTTGCAGGGGTGGCTACAGGCCCCCTGCGTCGCCCGGCTGCCGTGGTGGACCGGTGCGGCCAAGCTGGCGAGACGAACAGTGGTTCCCCGGGGGCGGCCCTTTCCTTACTTGCCAGGGGGCTAGGGTGTGCGGGTGGACTCCTCAGTGCTCGTGGTCGCCGACACCTCCTGCAAGCCGGAGGACGCGGAGGAGTTCGGTCGGGTCCTCCAGGAGTTCGCGCGGGCGTGCCGCACCGAGCCCGGCTGCCTGTCCTACGAGGTCTTCCGCTCGTTGGACGCGCCCGAGCGCTGCGTGAGCCTCGAGCGGTACGCCGACGAGGCGGCCTTCGCAGCGCACCGCGCCTCGGACCACTTCCGCGAGATCGGCCTCGGCAAGGTGATGCCGCTCGTCGTCGCGCGGGACGTGCGGATCTACGACGCACCGCAGGACGTGCCGCCGGCGGGGTAGAGGTCACGGCCGGGCGGGTAAGGCGGTCTCCTGGGTGACCGCGGGCGTGACCTTGAGGCGGGCGACCACGACACCGCCGACGACCTGGCCGACGCGGTCCACGCGGCCATCGACGAACATCCGGGCCGGGCGTGCATCCTCGACCTCACCCGCGTGACGTTCCCACGCCTACTTGACCGACCCCTTGGGGCGACAGGGAGAGCTCACCCGCACGCCATGACGACCGACCGTGCCCCTGCGACTGGTCCACCGCGCCTGCACCTCAGTCGGTCAGTGGCATGAGCGGGTGTTCGGGTGGCAAGAGTCGTGGGTAGAGCGAATCGCCAGGCAGGCGAGCGGCGTGCAGGGTGCGGCATGGGGTCCGCACGGGTGACTCGGCCGAGTGTTCTTCGGATTCGACTGCGGCAAGACGTCTTGACGGTCGCCGTTCGCCCCGCTTACGGTCGAAAAGATTAACATTCGGACCTTGCATCGAAACTTTCGAACGCTGCGCTGCCGTCCGACACCGATGTCAGGAGAAGACAGATGCCAGCACCCGCAGAACGCGTGCGCCGCGTCCTGGCCGCGACGGCCGTCGTCGTCACCGGGACACTCGCCGTCGGCATGGCGGTCGCCGCGCCGGCGACCACGGACGCGGCCCCGACGCTCGGGCAGCTCGCCGCGGCCAAGGGTCGCTACTTCGGCTCGGCCACGGACAACCCGACGTTGAACAACGCCCCCTACACGGCCGTGCTGGGCAGCGAGTTCAACCAGATCACCGTCGGCAACACGCAGAAGTGGCAGTACACCGAGCCCAGCCGCGGGCAGTTCGACTACCGCCAGGCCGACCAGATCGTCGCGTTCGCCCAAGCGCACAACCAGGTCGTGCGCGGCCACACGCTCGTGTGGCACAACCAGTTGGCCGACTGGGTCGCCGGCGTGCCGGCCGGTGAGCTGCTCGGCGTGATGCGCAACCACATCACCAACGTGGCCGGCCACTTCAAGGGCCAGGTCGTGCACTGGGACGTCGTCAACGAGGCGTTCGAGGAGGACGGCACCCGTCGGCAGTCGGTGTTCCAGCAGAAGATCGGCGACAGCTACATCGCCGAGGCGTTCAAGGCCGCGCGCGCCGCCGATCCCGGCGCCAAGCTCTACTACAACGACTACAACATCGAGGGCATCGGCGCCAAGAGCGACGCCGTGTACAACATGGTCAAGTCGTTCAAGCAGCAGGGCATCCCCATCGACGGCGTCGGCTTGCAGGCGCACCTCATCCTCGGTCAGGTCCCGAGCACGGTGCAGCAGAACATCCAGCGCTTCGCCGACCTCGGCGTGGACGTCGCCCTCACCGAACTGGACATCCGGATGCGGACCCCGCGGGACGCCGCCAAGGACGCCCAGCAGGCGGCCGACTACCGAACCGTCGTCAACGCCTGCCTGGCCGTGACCCGGTGCGTCGGCATCACGGTGTGGGACTTCTCCGACGGCTACTCCTGGATCCCCTCGGTGTTCCCCGGTGAGGGCGCGGCCCTGATCTACGACGAGAACTTCGCCAAGAAGCCGTCCTACTGGGCCGTGTACGAAGCCCTCGGCGGCACCCCGACCACCACGACCACCACCGGTGACAACGGCACCGGCTGCACCGCGACCTACCGGGTGACCAGCCAGTGGAACGGCGGCTTCCAGGGCGAGGTGACCATCCGCAACAACTCCTCGACCGCCCTGTCGGGGTGGACGGTGAAGTGGACCTTCGGCGCCGGGCAGAAGGTGACCAACCTCTGGAACGGCAAGCTCACCACCAGCGGCCAGGACGTCTCCGTGCGCAACGAGAGCTACAACGGGTCCGTCGGCGCGGGCGGCAGCACCTCGTTCGGCTTCCTCGGCTCGTGGACCGGCACCAACCCGGTTCCGACCGTGGCCTGCGCGACCGCCTGACCCTTCGACCGCGGTCTCGCGGAGCGGCCACCACCGCTCCGCGAGACCGCGGTGGAGCGGCCAACCGGGGGCACCTTGTATCTGGGGATGTCTGGCGCGGGTCCTCTACGTGATCCCGGCGAGCGCCGGGACACGTGTGCCGCATCCACCCCGGGAGTTCCCTTGACCGACTTCGACAGCATCGCCGCACAGCGACCGGCCACCATCGAAGAGGCCATCCCCTGCATGCAGGTCGCGCTCCGGTACTTCCACGAGCGCAACGACTACCGGGCCGTGTTCCTGCGGGCGTACTACATCATCACGCTGAACGTGCACGCGGCCGTCCACCGGCGTGGCGACTACACGAACCCCATCTTCTTCGACGCCGACTGGGTCAGATCCCAGGCCGGCTACTTCGCGTCGCTGTACTTCCAGTCGCTGACCACGTTCGACCGGGAACCGGAGTCGGAGCGCGCCTGGAAGGTCGCCCACCGGATGGCGGAGGACAAGTCCTCCACGGTCCTGCAAGACCTGCTGCTGGGGCTGAACGCGCACATCAACTACGACCTCGCCTACGGCACGTTCCTCAACCTCAGGCAACACGGGGACGATGCCGGGCACCTGCTGCTTCCCCGCCGCAAGTTCGACCACGACCAGGTCAACAACATCCTGGTCCGCTCGATCCCGCAGATCGCCGAAACCCTCACGCGCGACTACGGCGGCGGTATCACGCTGCTGCGCAAGACCCTGCGCGGCTTGGACATCGTGCTCAGCAGCACCGGCCTCAAGCACTACCGGGAACGCGTGTGGTGGTCGGCGGTCTCGTACCTGACCACCACGGACGAGGAAGAGATCGGCCTGGTCCACCAGAAGCTCAACTGGGAGTCCGCCCAGCTGGCCAAGCTGATCGCCGACCAGAGCGCGTGGAGCCTGCCCATCCGCACGATCGGCCGCGCGATCCGCAAGGACGACTACAGCCGCATCACCCTGGAGAGCCCGGCCGCGTGACGGCGGCACGCCGAGGTCGGCACCCACACCGCTCGGCAGGCCCGTCCACCGACCGCGCACCCAGCCGCCACCTCACCCAAGGGGATCGGGGCCGTCAACCGGCCTGCACGGACCGAGCACCGATCGCCGCCGCGCTGTGCCCGCGGTGACGTCGGCGCCTGCTCGCGCTCCGTGACACGGCTTACCGCCGGTACACCGGTCCGGAGCAACCGGTTGAACTGAACCGGGCATCTTGGGAACTGGACGGCCTGGGAGGTCGTCCCACGCGCAGTAGCTTGGCTCGATCGTCATGTCACCGGAGGGGGAGCCGATGACCGATCCGTTGGCCAACGTGCAGCGCTTGGTGGACGACTGGGAGCGCAACGCGGAGGAGAAGGCGGCCCGGTACGAGGCGATGCGGCAGGAGGTCGAGCGGATCTCGATCACCGCGTCGGCGGCCGGTGGTGCGGTGAGCGTGACCGTGGGCGCGAACGGTATCCCGAGCGCGGTGACCATGACCGCGGCGGTGTCGCGGTTGCGGCCGGAGCAGATCGCGGCGGCGGTGATGGAGGCGATGGGCAAGGCCCAGGCCGGATATCCGGCTGAACTGGCCCGGATCGTGGGGGAGACGGTGGGCGAGACCCCGTCGGGGCAGCACATCGTGGCGGTGGCCGAGCGGAACTTCCCCCAGCCCGAGGCCGACGCGCCGCCCGCCCCGCCCCGCCGTCGTTCGGGTGATGACGGCGATTTCACCGACGAGAGCTACCTGAGGTGACGCGATGACCGGGTACGAGGCCGTTACGGGGGAGATCGGTGCGTTAGCCGGTCGGGTGGAGGGTCTGGCCGACCGTTTGCGCACGGCGGCGGATGCGGCGCGGACGGTGGCGATGAACGACTCCGCCTACGGCGTGGTGTGCCAGCCGTTCGCGATGTTGTTGCAGCCCTTCGAGGACATGGGGGTGCAGGCGCTGACGAAGGCGGCGGAGACGGTGTCGGACAACGCGGCGAAACTGCGTGAGACCTCCCGCGCCTACGACGCCCAGGAGTCCGGTGAGGCGGCGCGCTTCGGCGGGATGAACACGTGAACAACCCCTTGGTGGCGACGGCGAAGAGCGACACGACGGCGGTCACCGGCATCGGCATCGCCGAGTCGGCCAACGACCTGGCGCAGGGCATCTCCGACGGCAGCTGGGTCGCCGCCGGTCTGGGCGGTGTCGGTGTCGGACTGGAAGTGCTGTCGATGGTGCTCGACCCGGTCGGCACGGTCGCGTCCTACGGCGTGTCGTGGCTGATCGAGCACGTGCAGCCGCTCAAGGAGGCCCTGGACTGGTTCGCGGGTGACCCACCCGTGATCCGTTCGTTCAGCGAGACCTGGTCCAACGTCGCCGCAGAGGTCGGCCGCATCGCGGAGGAACTGGGCAGCCAGGACGCACCGGGCTGGCAGGGCGCCGCCGCCGACGCCTACCGCGGGCACGCCGCGCAGACGGCCGACGCCATCGCCGGCGCGGGCACGCTGGCAGACGGGGTCGGCACCGGTGTGATGGTCATGGGTGAGGTCGTCGCGGCGGTCCGCGAGATCATCCGCGACCTGGTCGCCGAGGTCGTGGGCAAGCTGATCACGTGGGCGCTGGAAGCCGTCGCCACCCTCGGCCTGGCCACCCCGCTCATCGTCGCCCAGGCCACCTCCACCATCGCCAAGGTCTGCAACCGCATCGCCGACCTGGTCCGCAAACTGGTCAAGACCATCGGCAACGTCACCCCGCGCATCCGCAAGGTCCTCGACAAGCTCGGCGAGATCATGGAAAAGCTGGGCAAACTCGGCCGCAAAGCCGACGGCCCGAGCAGCCCCGGCACCACCACCCCCTCCAGCACCCCCGGCGCACCCGACGCACCCACCGTCAAAGGCCCGGACGGCACCACCAGCCCGTCGAGCTCGACCGGCACCACCAGTCCATCAGGCACAACGAGCCCGTCCGGAACAACGAGCCCGTCCGGAACAACGAGCCCGTCCGGAACAACGAGCCCGTCCGGCACCACCAGCCCGAGCAGCACGACGTCCCCGGACGCACCGAGCAGCACGACGTCCCCCAGCAGCTCACCGGACACGACGAAACCAAGCGGCACCACGTCACCGAACACCAAACCGGACGCGCGCTCGCAGGCCGGTGACAACCCGAAGAGCAGCGCGCGGCCGGAGTCCGACCGGCCCACCTGCGGCGACCCGGTGGACGTCGTCTCGGGCGAGATGCTCCTGCCCCAGACCGATGTCGTCCTCGACGGCACGCTTCCGCTGGTGGTGAAGCGAACCCACCTGTCCCGGCACCGCATCGGCGCTCGTTTCGGCACGGCCTGGGCGTCGACGCTGGACCAGCGGCTGGAAGTGGACGACGAAGGCGTCTGCTTCGTCACCGAGGACGGCATGGTCCTGCTCTACCCCGATCCCGGCGCCGACCGGGCGTTCCCGGTGGAAGGCCCGCGGTGGCCCCTGACCCGGAGCGAGGACGGGACGTACGCGGTCACCGACGCGGCGGCGAAGCGCATCCGGCACTTCGCGCCGGCACCGGGCAAGGTCCGGCCGTTGACCGCTGTCACCGACTTCAACGGCAACCGCATCGACATCGACCACGACGCGGCCGGGGTGCCGACCGCGATCCGCCACTCCGGCGGGTACCGGCTCACCGTGCACTCGATCGACGGCCTGGTGACCGCGATCGTGCTCACCGGCCGAGAGGACATCACCCTGGTGCGGTACGGCTACGACGCCGGCACGCTCACGGAGGTGGTGAACTCCTCCGGCGCGGCGCTGAGGTTCACCTACGACGACGCCGGTCGCATCGTGCGATGGCAGGACCGCAACGGCATGTGGTACCGCTACCGGTACGACGAGCGGGGCCGCTGCGTGGTCAACGAGGGCGCGGGAGGTTTCCTCACCGGCACCTTCGCCTACTTCGACCACCTCACCGTGTACACCGACTCCCTGGGCCACCGCAGCGAGTACTACTTCAACGACGCGTTCCAGGTGGTCCGGCAGGTCGACCCGAACGGTGCCGTGGTGGTGTCCGAGTGGGACCGCTACGACCGGCTGCTCAGCCGGACCAACCCGCTCGGCCACACGACCCGCTTCACCTACGACGACGCGGGCGACCTCATCGCGGTGACCGACCCGGACGGCCGCGCCACGCTCGCCGAGTACGACGCCCTCCGCCAGCCGACCGTGGTGACCACGCGCGACGGTTCCGTGTGGCGCAACGAGTACGACGAGCGCGGCAACCTCGTGGCGGTCACCGACCCGAACGGCGTCGTCACCCGCTACCACGTCGACGACCACGGCCATGTCGTCGGACTCACCAACGCACTCGGCCACACCAGGCGAGTGGAGAACAACGCCGCGGGACTGCCCGTCGCGTCCACCGACTTCCTCGGTGCCACAACGCGTTACACCCGTGACGCCCTCGGTCGGGTCAGCTCCGTCATCGACCCCCTCGGTGGCGTCACGAGTCTGCAATGGACGGTGGAAGGCCGGCTCATCCGCTGCACCCAGCCCGACGGCACGACCGAGCACTGGCGCTACGACGGCGAAGGCAACGAGATCGCACACGTCGACGCACTGGGCCAGGTGAGCCGCACCGAGTACACCGGCTTCGACCTCCCGTCCGCGAGCATCGACGTCGACGGCGGCAGGATGGAGTTCGGCTACGACACCGAACTGCGCCTGGTGTCGGTCACCAACCAGCGCGGCATGGTGTGGCGCTACGTCTACGACCCGGCCGGGAACCTGGTCGCGGAGACCGACTTCACCGGTCGCACGCTGTCCTACCAGAACGACGCGGCGGGCCGGCTCGTCGCGCGCACCAACGGTGCCGGCGAGGTGATGGCGTTGCGCTACGACACGCGCGGCAACGTCGTCGAGAAACGCGTCGGCGACGCGGTCACCACCTACGAGTTCGACGCGGTCGACCAGCTGGTCAGGGCCGTTGGGCCGCACGCGGAGCTGACCTTCCGGCGCGACCGGCTCGGCCGGGTGACCCGGGAAACCTGCAACGGCCGGGCCATCGAGTCGGTGTACGACCTGCTGGGGAACCGCACGCTGCGCACCACACCGGCGGGAGTGGTGACAGCCTGGGAGTACGACGCGAACGGCCGGCCGGTGGGCGTGCACGTGGGCGGGCGCAGCATCCGGGTCGGCTACGACCCGGCCGGCCGCGAGGTCCGCCGCCAGGTCGGTGGTGCCACCGTGAGCCAGACCTGGGACGTGAACCACCGCCTGATCGGCCAACGGCTGACCGACTCCTTCGCCAGGCCACAGCAACAACGCGCCTACCGGTACCGCGCGGACGGCGCCGTCACCGCCGTCGGGGACCAGTTGACCGGGGTCCGCGCGTTCGACCTCGACCGGTCCGGCCGGGTCACCGCCGTGCGCGGCCAGGGCTGGACCGAGCGCTACGCCTACGACGAGTCCGGCAACGTCACCGACGCCACGTGGCCCGACCGGCACACCGAGGACCAGGGCCCGCGCGAGTACGCCGGTGCGCTGCTGCGCCGCAGCGGCAACGTGTTCTACCAGCACGACCTCCAGGGCCGGGTCGTGACGCGCACGCGCCGAACCCTGTCCGGCCGGCAGCAGACCTGGCGGTACACCTGGGACGCCGAGGACCGGCTGATCGGCGTGACCACCCCGGACGGCACCGCCTGGCGCTACCTGCACGACCCGATGGGCCGCCGCATCGCCAAACAACGGCTCGACGGCGACCAGGTCGTGGAGGAGACGCTGTTCACCTGGGACGGCGTGCACCTGGCCGAGCAGTCCTCTGTCGTCGCGGAGCGCCCGGACGTGCTGACCACGACCTGGGACCGCGACGGCGTGCGGCCGGTGAGCCAGGTGGAACGCCGAACCCTGGCGCAACAGGTGGTGGACGAGCGCTTCTACGCCATCGTCACCGACCTGCTGGGCACCCCGACCGAACTGGTCGACGAGAGCGGCGGCATCGCGTGGCACGCCCGCCGGACCCTGTGGGGCGTCACGAGCCGGGACGCGCGGACGGTCACCGACACGCCGCTCCGGTTCCCCGGCCAGTACTTCGATCCCGAAACCGGCCTGCACTACAACTACTTCCGCCACTACGACCCGGCGAACGGCCAGTACACGAGTGCCGATCCGCTGGGCCTCGTCGGTGGCGCCAATCCCCGTGCGTACGCGCCCAACCCGATGACGTGGCTGGACTACCTCGGCTTGCTGACGTGCAAGCAGAACGCCAAGATCCTCCGCGACAACATGGCCGCCGAGGGCCGCGCGCCCAAGCCGGGGGAGGCCGCCGCGCACATCGTCCCGTCCGGTGGCAGCCAGAACCAGTGGGCGTTCGGCGCGAAGAGCCGGGACCTGCTGGACGCGCACGGCGTCGACATCAACGACGCGGCCAACGGCATTCCGCTGGGGCACCCGACTCCGCACAACTACACGCACCGCGGTGGTTTCCACGAAAAGGTGTACCGGGATCTGGAGCAGGTCGTGTCCCGTGGTCAGGCCAGGGGCCTCGACACGAACGCCATCGGTGGGCTGTTGAGGGATCGGCTGCGCAGCATCGGCAGGCAGGTCGAAGCGGAGTTGGCCGGTGGCGCTCCCGGCCCCGGTGCATACTGGACCGCGTGATGGCCGACAGCCCCCGCGACCGCGCGGTGTACCGACTGCTCACCGGGATGAGCGAGGAGCGCGATCCGTACCGGGCGTTGGTCATCGGGAGCGAGTTGACCAGGGTCGTGCGCTGGATGTTGTCCGGTTCGCCGGAGGACTACCCGACCGGGATCACAGCCGAGTGGGTCGGCGACATGTCGTGGCGCGCGGTGGAGTTCTCCCCGGGCACCACCGAGGCCCCGATCGTCGGCCCCGGCATCGCCGAGGAGTTCCGCGCCGACTTCGAGACCGCCGGCGAGCTGCAACCGCTCCTCATCGACGGTGAGGAGAGCGAGGAGTGGTTCGTCTTCCTCGTGAAGGCGGTCGTCGACTGCCTGGACACCGACAAGTCGTCGGAACCGGAATGGGACGGCACGATCCGGAAGACCGTGTTCCGCGCCGACGCCGTGCCCTACGACGTCCCGGCGTTCCGCGTGCCCCAGTCCACCAACGTCCACTGGAACGGCTGGATGGTCGACAAGTTGATGCCGCTGGTCAGCCTCGACGTCGAAGCACGCCTGATCTGGACCGACGACCCCCTCCGTCAGCCCCACCCGGACCCCTGGGGCTTCTGATCCTGGGTGGACAGCAGGCAGGACGTGGCGGCGAGCGCGATCGCCGTGGGAGGGAGCGGTCGGGTGTGGTCAGCCGGCCCGCAGGGGCAGGGCGGCCAGGACGGTGCGCTGGATCGCCACGGCGGCGGCGCCGCGGGCCCAGAGCGTGGGGTCGTCGTTGATGAACCGCAGGTCGATCGGTGACGCCTCGGCGTGCCGGGACTGGGCGATGGTCGCCCGCACCCGTGCTTCGGCGACCTGGGCCAGGCGGATGCCCTCGCCGGTGAGGATGATCCGTTCGGGCTGGGCGATGTTGGCGACGGCCGCGATCAGCGTGCCGAACGCGTGGGCGGCTCGGCCGACGATCTGGTCGGCGACGGCGTTGCCCGCTTCGGCGAGGTCGAGCACCTCGTCGTAGGTGACGGGCCGGCCCAGGGTGAGGGCGGCTTGTGACTGGATGCCGTCGGTGGTGAGCAGCGCTTTCACACAGCCGCGGTGGCCTTCGGGGCAGATCGGTCCGAAGGGGTCGACGGGGAAGTGGCCGAGCAGGCCGAGCCCGGAGTCGGGGCCGCCCACCAGGCGGTCGTGGATGACCAGGCCGCCGCCGACGCCCGCGCCGATGGTGAGCACGGCGAAGCTGTCCACGTCCCGGCCGTCGCCGAACCAGTGCTCGGCCTCCAACAGGGCGTCGAGGTCGTTGGACACCACGGTCGGCCTGCCGGTGGCGCGGGAGACCGCCGCGCTCAGGTCGACGTCCTTCCAGTGCAGGAACGCGGCGCGCTGGACGCGGGCGAACTCGTGGACCACGCCGCCGATGCCGATGCCGATGGCGGCGACCGGTCGCGCGGGGTCGTCCAGCGCCGCGACCAGGTCGGCGATCCGGGCCACGACCGACTCGACGTCGTGGTCGGTGATCTCGACGGAGGCGTGGTCGAGGATGTCCGCGCGCAGGTTGGTCAGCACGCCGTAGGCGCGGAACCCGGCGAGCTTGATGCCGAGGAAGCGCTGCACGTCCGGGTCGACGTCCAGCGGCTGCAACGGTCGGCCGCCGCCGCGCAGGTTCGGCGTGTCCACCTCGCGCAGCAGGCCGGCGTCCATCAGCGGCTTGGTCAGCCGGGTCAGGCTCGCCGTCGACAGGCCCAGCCGGTCCGCCAACTCCGACCGGGCCAGCGGGCCGTGCAGGAGCACCTCCAGCGTCACGCGGCGGGCGGAGGGCAGTAGGGGCGCCCAGGGTGAGGCGGCGTCGAGCACGTGCGCTCCTCGTCGAGTGCGGGGGAACCGGGCCGCAATAGTACCGCGACGAAACTAGCTGGCAAGACCTCCTGCGTGACGAAAACGTGACTAGCTGCGGGTTGACGGGTTACAGTGGCGTCGCCCTTAATGTTGCGACAAAGAAAACCCCGGTAGGCGACGCCGCCGTCGCGACTCTGGAGGATCGAGATGCGCAAGCACCCCCTACGGCTGGTCACCGCGGTGGCCGCCGCCTTGGCGCTGGTGATGACCGGGTGTTCGAGCGGAGGTGACTCCGGTGACCCCGACACGCTCAAGGTGTGGTGGTGGGAGACCGACGACAGCGCGCTCTCGGCCGCCTGGAAGCACGCGATCTCGATCTTCGAGAAGGAACACCCCGGCGTCACGGTCAAGCAAGAGCTCAAGACCTACGAGCAGATGCAGCAGTCCGGTCAGCTCATCCTCGACTCCAACGACACCCCCGACGTGCTGGAGTACCTCAAGGGCAACGCCACCGCGGGCGTCGTGGCCAAGGCGGGCCTGCTCACCGACCTGACCGAGGTGGCCAAGAGCCGGGGCTGGAAGGTCGACAACACCGCCCAGCAGGTCGGTCTGTACGACGACAAGGGCCTGATGGGCTCGGGCAAGCGGTACGGGGTCACGAACTACGGCGAGTACGTCGGCGTCTGGTACAACCAGGACCTGTTCACCCAGCACAACGTGCCGGTGCCGACCACCCTGGCCGAGTTCGAGAACGCGCTGAAGACCTTCGCCGACAAGGGCGTCACGCCGTTGGCGCTCGGCTCGGCGGACTACCCCGGCCCGCACCTGCTGTACTCGCTGGCACTCGCGCACATGGACGAGAAGTCCCTGGCCGCCTACCAGCGGTTCGAGGGCGAGGTGGACTGGTCGGCGTGGGAGAAGGCCGCCACCACCATGCGCCAGTGGGTGGAGCGCAAGTACATCAGCACCGACTCCACCGGCATCCCCGCCCAGGACGCGGGCAACGCGTTCATCGCGGGCCAGTACCCGATGTTCGTCTCCGGCACCTGGTGGGGCGGGCAGATCGCCGAGCAGCCCACGTTCAAGACCGGTCAGTTCCTGTTCCCCGGCAACAAGCTGCACCCCGGCTCCGGCGGCAACCTGTGGGTCGTGCCCGCGAAGGCCGAGAACAAGGACCTCGCCTACGACTTCATCCAGATCACCCAGCGGCCCGAGGTGCAGAACTTCCTGGCCGACAAGGGCGGTGTGCCGGTCGCGGCCGAGCCCGGTGCGGCCAGTTCGGCGATGGGGCTGCTGGTGGGGGAGCGGTTCACCGAGCTGCTGTCCGGCGACAACGGCGGCCTGGCGTGGTACCCCGACTGGCCGGTGGCCGGGCTGAACGACGTGCTGCTGGCCAACACCACGAACCTCGTCGGCGGTGACGCGAGCCCGCAGCAGGTCGTGGAGGCGATCAAGGCCGCCTACGACGCCGGCAAGCCGTCCGCCTGACCGGCCGGGCCGAAAGGATCGCCATGTCCTCGATGGACGCAGCCTCGACCACCACCGCCGCGCCGCGCCGGGCGCGCAAGGGCACGACCGAACGCAGGGCCGGCTACTGGTGGTACATCCTGCCCGGCGCGCTCGGGTTCCTCGCCGTCGTCGCCGTGCCGTTCGGGATGAACCTCTGGTACAGCCTCACGTCCTTCCGGGGCGTCGGCACCCCGGTGTTCATCGGGTTCGAGAACTACCAGCGGCTGCTGGGCGACCCGCTGTTCTGGGCCTCGTTCCGGCACAGCGTGGCGTTCATCGTCGCCATGGCGATCCTCCCGACCGCCATCGGGGTGGTGGTCGCGGCCGTGCTGTTCAACTTCATCTCGCCCAAGTTCGGGTCGAAGGTGGCGAGCTTCCTGCGTGCCACCTACTACCTGCCGCAGATCCTGCCCATCGCGGTCGCGGGCGTGCTGTGGAAGTGGATGTACCAACCGCAGTACGGGATCATCAACACCACCCTGCGCGACGTCGGGCTCGGCGGCCTGGCGCAGAACTGGCTCGGCGACTCCGACATCGCCATCTACGCGGTGATGAACGTGTTGGTGTGGCTGCAGATCGGCTACACCGTGGTGGTGTTCATGGCCGGACTGTCGAGAGTGGACCCGGCGTTGTACGAGGCCGCCGAACTCGACGGCGCGAGCTGGTTCCAGCAGTTCCGCACCATCACGCTCAACCAGCTCCGACCGGAGATCGCGGTCGTGCTGATCACCACCTCGGTGGCCGCGCTGAAGGTGTTCGCGCCGATCTTCGTGCTCACCCGCGGCGGGCCGGGCACCAGCACGATCGTGCCCGCCTACTTCTCCTTCTCCAACTTCTTCACCACCACCAAGGTCGGCTACGGCGCCGCGGTGGCCTCCGTGCTGGCGCTGATGATCTCGGTCGTCGCGGTCGCGCTGCTGCGCTACCAGACCCGCAACTCCGAAGGGTTCGAAGATGCCCGTCGATAGCCTGGAGAAGCCGGCCGTGATCCCGTCAACGCCTCCCGCGCCGCCTGTGCGCAAGGTCAAGCGCCGCAAGCGCGGCGTCAGCGGCTGGGTGGTGCTCGCCGTGGTCGCCGGCATCGGCCTGCTGATGCTGTTCCCGTTCTGGATCGCGGTCATCAACGCGTTCAAGCCCGCGCCGGACTACATCGTCAACGGACCGGTGTCGGTGCCCACCGAGCTGGACTTCTCCGCCCTGGTCGACTTCTGGGGCGGCGTGGACTTCAACCGCAAGCTGCTCAACAGCGTCGTGATCAGCGGGAGCGTGGCCCTGATCGCGGTGGCGCTGAGCTTGCTGTCGGCGTTCGCCATCGGCATCGGGCGCATCCGCGGCCGGGTGTGGATCCTCGCGCTGTTCATGCTTGCGTTCACCATCCCGCAGGAAGCGCTGGTCTACCCGCTGTTCGTGCTCACGCGCGACCTCGGGCTCTACGACACCCAGATCGGCGTGATCATCATCCTCGCCGTCCTCCAGAGCGCGTTCGGCACATACATGCTGTCCTCGGTGCTGGGCACGTTCCCTCCCGAAGTGCTGGAGGCCGCGCGCCTGGACGGCGCTTCCCGGTTCCAGGTGCTGCGGCACGTCGTGCTGCCGCTGACCAGGCCGACGATGGCGGTGTTGATGACGTTCTTCTTCATCTGGACCTGGAACGACTTCTTCCTGCCCCTGGTACTGCTGCCCTCGGCGGACAACCAGACCGTGTCGGTGGCGCTGGGCGCGTTGAGCGGCCAGTACACCAGCGACCCCACGGCCCTGGCCGCCGCGTCGCTGGCGGGCATCCTGCCGGCACTGGTGTTCTTCCTGCTCTTCCAACGCACGCTCATGCGCGGCGTGAACCTCGGCGCGGTCAAATAACTCCCCACGAAGGACATCCATGACTCTCGACCAGACGGTCGCCCCCACCCTGGACGCGGCCCCCTGGTGGACCTCCGCCGTGGTCTACCAGGTCTACCCGCGCAGCTTCGCCGACTCCAACGGTGACGGCGTCGGCGACCTGCCCGGCCTGATCGGCAGGCTGGACCACCTGGAACGGCTCGGCGTCGACGTGATCTGGCTGTCGCCCGTCTACGCCTCGCCGCACGCCGACAACGGGTACGACATCTCCGACTACCGGGCCATCGACCCCGCGTTCGGCACGCTGGCCGACTTCGACCGCCTGCTGGCCGAGGTGCACGCCCGCGGCATGAAGCTGATCATGGACCTGGTGGTCAACCACACCTCCGACGAGCACCCGTGGTTCGTGGAGTCGCGGTCGTCCAAGGACAACCCCAAGCGCGACTGGTACTGGTGGCGACCGCCGCGCGAGGGGTTCGAAGCCGGTCAGCCCGGCGCGGAGCCCACCAACTGGGAGTCGTTCTTCTCCGGCCCGACCTGGACGCTGGACGAGACCACCGGCGAGTACTACCTGCACCTGTTCGCGCCCAAGCAGCCGGACCTGAACTGGGAGAACCCCGAGGTCCGCCACGCCGTGTACGAGATGATGCGCTGGTGGCTGGACCGGGGCGTGGACGGCTTCCGGATGGACGTCATCAACCTCATCTCCAAGGACCCCGCCCTGCCCGACGCTGCCACCACCGGGACGGGCGGCCTCGGCGACGGGTTCCCGCACTACGGCACCGGGCCGCGCATCCACGAGTTCCTCCAGGAGATGCACCGCGAGGTGTTCGAGAGCCGGTCGGGCCGGCTGCTGACCGTGGGGGAGATGCCGGGCGTCACCTGGGAGGACGCCCGGCTCTTCACCGACCCGGCGCGGCGCGAGCTGGACATGGTGTTCCAGTTCGAACACGTCTCCCTCGACCACGGCCCCGGCGGCAAGTTCGACCCCGAACCGCTGGACCTGCGTGACCTCAAGGCCTCGCTGGGCCGGTGGCAGACCGCGCTGGGGGACGTCGGCTGGAACAGCCTGTACTGGAACAACCACGACCAGCCCCGCGTCGTGTCCCGCTTCGGTGACGACGGCGAGTACTGGCGTGAGTCGGCCACGGCGTTGGCCACCGTCCTGCACCTGCACCGCGGCACCCCGTACGTCTACCAGGGCGAAGAGCTGGGCATGACCAACGCGCCGTTCGCCGACGTGCACGACCTGCGCGACGTCGAATCGCTCAACCACTACCGCGAAGCCGTCGACGCCGGCGCCGACCCGGAAGCAGTGCTGCGGGGCCTGCGCGCGATGGGCCGCGACAACGCCCGCACCCCCGTGCAGTGGGACGCGACCCCCAACGCCGGGTTCACCACCGGCCGGCCGTGGCTGCCCGTCAACCCCAACCACACCTGGCTCAACGCCCAAGCCCAGTACGACGACCCGAAGTCCGTCTTCAACCACTACCGCCAGCTCATCGAACTGCGCCACGCGCTGCCGGTGATTGCCCGCGGCGACTTCCGGATGCTCCTGGCCGACGAGCCGTACCTCTACGCCTACGAACGAGCGCTCGGCGACGATCGGGTGCTCGTCGTGGCCAACCTGAGCGGGACACCGCAAATCGCCACCCTGGACGGCGAATGGTCCACCACCGACCTACTGCTGTCCAACGTAGACGAGCCGTCCTTCGTGAACGGCCGGATCGCGATGGAGCCGTGGTCGGCACACGTCTTCATGCGATCGATCCACAGCAGGTAGCAGCACCCGCACGAGCATCAGCACGCCCTTCCCAATGATGAGAAGAGGACCCTGCCATGCCCGCAGCAAGAACGTCTCGGCCGGCGGCACTCGTCGCCGGCCTGGCGCTCGCCCTGGTCGGCACCGTCGTGCCGGCCTGGGTGGGCGCGCCACCGGCCCAGGCCGCCGTCTCCACCGCCGACAGCGACCAGCTCAAGACGTGGTGGCACGACAACCACGAGTTCAACACCAGCAGCCCGGTGGCGAGCGACAAGGTCAGGCGCTCGTCGTTCTACGACGTCCAGGTCGCCACCGCCGCCGCACCGACCACCAGGTACGACTCGTTCACCTACATGAGCATCCCGCGCAGCGGCAAGGGGAAGATCGGCTACACCAAGGAGGACGGCGCGGAGTTCTCCTCGTCGGCGAACCTGACGATGAGCTGGTCGTCCTTCCAGTACGCCACCGACGTGTGGGTCGACGTGTCCCTGCGCACCGGCCAGAGCATCTCGTCGGCCGACCAGGTCAAGATCAAGCCGAGCACCCTGAACCTCGCCAAGCAGCTCGTCGACGGCGACACCGTGCGCATCAAGGTTCCTTACAACGCGGCGGGCTACCGCTTCTCCGTCGAGTTCGACCCGCAGCTCTACACGGCGTACAACGACATGTCCGGCCCGTCCACCGACGCCGGCAAGCTCACCACCTCGTCGGGCAACGGCAACCGCGCCATCCACACCGAGCCCCGCAACTCCATGATGGTCTTCGCCGAACCGACGCCCACCGGGGCGGAGCGCGACCGGCTGATCCCCACCGCGGCCTCGGGCAGCACCTACTACCCGCCGCAGGGGCAGGTCACCAACCTGAACACGATCAGCGAGGAGATCGTGTACTTCCGGCCCGGCACCTACTACATGACCTCCAAGTACCACGCGCTGCTGCCCAAGCAGGTCAAGTGGGTCTACCTGGCCCCTGGCGCCTACGTGAAGGGCGCGATCCGCTTCCCCGACGACAGCCAGGGCCTGTACAAGGTGACCGGCTACGGCGTGCTCTCCGGTGAGCAGTACGTCTACGAGGCCGACACCGCCAACAACTACGACCACCTGTCCGGCGCCTCGAACTGCCACTCCACCTGCGTGAAGATGCTCCAGTTCGCCTCGGCCCAGGGTCGGCAGCAGCACCTGGACCTCCAGGGCGTGACCGTCAACGAGCCCCCGTACCACTCGTTCGTCGTCTACGGCGACGAGGAGACCTTCAGCATGCGGGTCGAGAACTACAAGCAGGTCGGTTCCTGGTACTGGCAGACCGACGGCATCGAGCTGTACCGCGGCAGCACCATGAAGAACACGTTCTTCAACGCCAACGACGACGTGCTGAAGATGTACCACAGCAACGTCAGCATCGATAACACCGTCGTCTGGAAGAACGAGAACGGCCCGGTCATCCAGTGGGGGTGGACCCCGCGCGACATCGACAACGTGCGGGTCGCCAACACGCACGTCATCCACAACCGGATGTACTGGAAGGACGTCAAGTACAACACCTGCATCCTGAACTCCTCCTCGCACTGGGAGAACATGGGCTCGACCACCACGGCGAACCCCAACGCGTGGGTGAAGAACATGACCTTCGAGAACATCACCGTCGAGGGCATGACCAACTGCGCGATCCGCGTCTTCGCCCTGTCCAGCACCGAGAACATCCACGTCAAGAACCTCCGCATCGACGCGTGGAGCGACCTGGACGCCTCCTCGCAGATCAGCCTCCTCAAGCGGTACAGCAACAGCAGCGGGCAGAAGGTGGTGCTGGGCAACGAGACCCGGGACAGCCGCGGCCTGAAGCTGGAGAACTACACCGTCGGCGGCACCGTCATCGACAAGGCCGGCACCAACTGGGCCGCGGACAAGCTCGGCCGGATCGGCTTCGACGCCGAGACCTGGGACAACTGGAACGCCTGGGGCCCGGGCGGCACCAACCCGGACCCGGTCACCGGCGGCCGGATCGTCAACGGTTTGACCGGCAAGTGCGTCGACCGAGCAGGCGGCGGCACGGCGAACGGCACCGCCATCCAGCAGTGGGCATGCGCCACCGTGCCCTTCATGACGTGGACGCTGGAGGGACAGCAGCTGAAGTCCGGCGGGAAGTGCATCGACGTCGAAGGCGGCGCTACCGCCAACGGCACCAAGGCGCACCTGTGGGACTGCGGTCCGTGGGACAGCCAGAAGTGGGCCTTCCAGTCCAACGGCACCCTGAAGAACCTCAAGTCCGGTCGCTGCCTGGACATCGAGAGCCAGAGCACCGCAGACGGCGCCCGCCTGCACCTGTGGGACTGCGGTACCTGGAACAGTCAGAAGTGGACGCTGACCGGCTGACCATCGCCGCACGCCGGCACCGAACCCGTCTCAAGACGCCGCCGCCACGGTGTTCCAGCTCCCGGTGGAACCCTTCCCCGGGTGCTTCTTCCCAACACTACGGAGGCACACCATGAAGAAGTCGGCCAAGACCGCGTTATCCGCGACCGGGGCCGCCGGTCTCGCGCTGTCCGCGGCGTTCGTCGTGTCGTCGCTGCCCGCGAGCGCGAACATCGTCGCTGTCACGTCCCCCGTGAGCGCGGGACCGGCGGACCACGGCCAGCTCTACCCCGACGGTCCGTCCTCGGTGGACGGTTCGCCGCTGGAGCGGTGCCGGCGTGGCACCGACTACGCCCTGCCCAGCCGCAACCCGGTCCTCGACGAGCCGCTGACCACCAGCTTCACCAGCAACGTCGGCCTGTCGGTCAAGGTCCAGCTCGAAGGCGGCACCTCCTACGGCAACCGCAAGCTCATCTTCGCCAACACCGGCAACGCGTCCGTGCACACCGACTGCCTGGTCCTGAAGTTCCGCGCGCCCTCGGGCTCGGTGGACCACCACTACCGGGCCTCGGTCCAGTACGGGCACCCGCAGCAGGACTACGTCGAGGTCCCGCGCGGCAACGGCGAGTCCCACTACATCATCCGGTTCGGGTTCCACGACGTGCCGCTGGCCGACCGCACCATCCCGGTCGGGCAGACGTGGACCTACGAGCTGGCAGGCGCCAACCAGAGCTCGATGAGCCTGGAGGCCACGCGCGACTCCGTCGAGGTCCTGGCGGACATGAACGTCGGCGGCAACCACTGGATCTCCCAGTACGGCACCAAGCGCCTGGGCAACTGACGCCAGGTAGGGGTGGCGGCCCCGCAACGACGCGGGGCCGCCACCCGGCCATCCCGGGAGGACATCCATGAGAACCCTTGCCTGCCTTGCCCTGACCGTCGTGCTCGCCGCCTGCTCATCAGGCGCACCCGACCACTCGCACCACCAGCACCACTCGATGACGGCGGAGGACGCCGCGCGGCTGCGCGGGGTCGCCACCACCTACCTCGGCCTGCTCTCGGGCGGTGACCCGACCGCGGCCTGGGACATGTGGACCACCGATGCACAGCAACGCGACCCGCGCGAGGCGTTCGTCGACCGGCTCGCGCACTGCGCACCCGGAGTCCCCTACGAAGTGCTCGGTGTCGTGGCCGACGGGCCGGAGCTCGCCCGGGTCGCCTGGCGGCACGGCGAACGCACCGGCGAGCACCTGCTGCGCCTGCACGACGGCCAGTGGCGCGTCGACCCCGCCGACACCACCACGTGCGGTGCACCATGACCACTCGCGCGGTGACATTGCTGCGCGGCTCGCTCGGCCTGGTGTTCGTGTGGTTCGGCGCGCTCAAGGTGGCCGACGTGACACCGGTCGCCGACCTGGTCGCCCGCACGGTGCCCTGGCTGGACCGCCAGCCGCTGCTGATCTCGCTCGGCGCCGCGGAGGTGGTGCTCGGCGTGGCTCTGTGGCTCGGCCGCCGGGTGCGCTGGGTCGCGGCCGTCGCCCTGGTCCACCTGCTCGGAACCTTCCTGGTGCTGGTGGTCCAGCCGCAGGCGGCGTTCCAGGCGGGCAACCCGCTGCTGCTCACCACGGAGGGCGAGTTCGTCGTCAAGAACATCGTGCTGATCACCGCGTGCCTGGTGCTCATGTCGGCGAGTCAGCAGTCCGAACACTTGATCGGCGCAAGGAAATAGACCACAACGAGGTGGCACATGCGATCCGCACGACGCAGAGCGGCGAGCACACTGGCGATAGGGGCGGCACTGATCGCCGGCGTGGAACATCACCGACCCGCCGGTATGGCCCGGTGTGTGGTCGACGGTAAGCCGCAGGCCCGCCACGTCCAGCTCGGCCCCGTAGGGTTCACCGGATCGGGCACCGCGACCGCGCCGACCACGTTCACGGTCAACAGCACACCCGCCTGACCCTCACCCACGACGCCCCTGCGAAGCCCGACAGCGCAGGGGTCGAGCGGGGTCACTGGTGGCGGCCTGCGACCCCGCTCGCGCAGAAGCGGTGGCGTCGTCCCGGATCACCGGGGCGGCGCCACCGTGGGCGGGCCGAGCGCCCGCACCACCCGTGTTCCCTTCGGCTTGGCCTGAGCAGTACCCGGGGCACCGGCCAGGTCGTGAGCTGACGGCCTGCCGGCTTGGCTGGTGCCCTGCCCGCTCGGATTCCGAGAGGTGGTCGGGGCGGTGGTGGGTGTTCGAGCAGACCGGACTTAGAGACGGACGGGCCGCTGCCGCTCTCCGGGCCCCTGGGGGCTAAAAGGCCGTAGATCTCGCCTTCGGCGATCCTGGAGGAGACGTTCGCGACGGCGTCCGCGTCACCGGAACTCGTGTGCGGCAGCCGACAGGCGAGCACCGTCCGCGAGCCGATCCCCGTCTTCTTCCGCGGGTACGACGACCACCGGGCAGCGGGCGTGCCGCAGGCAGTGGGTGACGACGGGGCTGACCACGAACACCGGGCCGTGGTGGTAGGTGTGGCTGCCCAGGACCAGGCGGTGTGCGTCGGTGGACAGCTCCACCAGTGCCGGTCCCACGCTGCCGGTGGGCACGGACTGCTCCACCTCGACGCCGGTGGTGTCGACCTGGTCCAGGGCGGCGCGCAGTTCCCGTTGGTGCAGGGCCAGGAACGCGTCCGGGCCGTTCGGGCCGGGGGCGGGTGGCCGTACCCGGCACACGGACACGGCGTGCACGCGGGCCCCGGTGGTGCGCGCTTGGCGCACCGCCCAGGCCAGGGCCGCGGTGCCGGCGGGCGATCCGTCGACGCCCACGACGATCGTCGGCTTGTCCATCGTGTGGTTCCTCCGGTTTCAGCGCAGCCAGGTGTTGTCGCGGACCCGGCCGAAAGTCCTCGGGTGGTGGGGACCTCCGACGTTTGTCCATTGAGGACGGTGGGGTCACCCGCGGGATCGGCGGGCGACGTCGCGCAGTGAGACCGTGATCGCGATGCCGATGAGGCTGTTGAGCACGGCGGTGGCTGTGCGGGAGCCCTCGTCGAGGTCGAGGCCGAGTGGCACGACGGCGGTGATCGCGGTCAGCAGCAGTGCGGTCCACGTGAAGAAGTGGACGGGGTCCGGTGTCGTGGTCAGGAGCAGGTGGAGCAGGCCGGTCGCGGCGAAGGCGCAGCCGGCTGTGGCGAGGGTGTAGGTGAGCGTGTCGGCCCCGCCCCACGCGCCTTCGCCCTTCGGGGCGAGCACGGCGAGGTCGAACAGCCCCCGCGCGACCAGGATGCCGACGACGGCGAGCAGCCCGGCGACCAGCGCGGTGGCCGCGCCGCCCGCCCACAGGCGGCTGGGCGAGTACCGGCGTGGAACCTCGTCCTCGACGGGCGCGGGGATTTCCAGCTCGAACCGCTTCGCGGGGTCGTGGTGCGGGCGGGGGTCGTTCCTTTGGTCCGTCATGGCGGTTTCCCTCTCACGCGATTTCCGGCGCGGTCGGACTGGCGGGAGTCAGTGGGACGACGACCCCGGTCAGGTCGATCTCGCGGGGCGGCCCGACCGGTGTGGCGCCCTGCCCGGTGGTGTGCCGGAACAGGGAGGCGAACCCGTCGCCGATGGCCTGGGTGAGCTCCGCCGCGGGTGTGTGGACCCGTTTGTGGGCGGTGAGGAGGCTGGGCTGGTCGGCGAGTGTCGCTTGGTGGGTCATCACCCGAGCGTGACGCCCCGGATGCGCGGCGAGCAGGGCCCAAAGGGCTCTTTGGACCGGGACGTCGAGCCCGCGGGCCGGGCGAAATCTCCGGGCCGAAAGACCCTACTCGAATGGTCGCCGCGGGCTTTGCGGGTGGTCGGGGCCGTGCCAGGCTGGCGGTATGACGGGATCGGAGCAGTCGCCGCACAGCCTGCTGGGCGGGTTGCGCCTCGACGAGCTGTTGGACGGGGTGCGGGAGCGGTTGACCGAGATCGCGTCGACCCGGGACAAGATGCAGGGCCTGCTGGACGCGGTGCTCGCGGTGGGCTCGGGTCTGGAGCTGGACTCGACGTTGCAGCGGATCGTGCAGGCGGCGACCGAGCTGGTGGGCGCCCGGTACGGGGCGTTGGGGGTGCTGGGGCCGCGTGAGGGGTTGTCGGAGTTCGTCTACGTCGGGATCGATCCGGAGACGCGGTCGCGGATGGGTCACCTGCCGCAGGGCAAGGGCCTGCTCGGGTTGTTGATCAAGGATCCGCGGGTGATCCGGTTGCACGACCTGTCGCAGCACGACGCGTCGGTGGGGTTCCCGGCGAATCACCCGCCGATGCACAGCTTCCTGGGTGTGCCGGTGCGGGTGCGCAAGGAGGTGTTCGGCAACCTCTACATGACCGAGAAGGTCGACGGCGCGGACTTCACCCCGGATGACGAGGTGGTGTTGTCGGCGTTGGCCGCGGCGGCGGGTGTGGCGATCGAGAACGCCCGGTTGTTCGAGCGGTCGCGGATGCGGGAGCGGTGGTTGGAGGCCACGGCGGAGGTGAACAGCGTGTTGTTGGGCGGGGCGTCGCCGGAGGACGCGCTGTCGCTGATCACCCAACGGACGCGGGAGCTGTCCTCGTCGGCGTTGTCGTTGCTGCTGCTGGCCGAGGAGGGCGGGTTGCGGATCGCGGCGGGGGACGGGGCGCAGGTCGAGGAGTTGGTGGGGGCCACGGTGTCGGCGGACGGGTCGTTCGTCGGCGACGTGGTGTCCTCGGCGGCTCCGGCGCTCGCCGAGGACCTGGAGGGCCTGTTGTGGGGGCGCGCGGTCAACGTGGGGCCGGCGGTGGCGGTGCCGTTGCGGACGGGGTCGTCGGTGACGGGTGTCCTGCTCGTGGCGCGGGAGAAGGGCGGGTCGCCGTTCGGCGCGGACCAGGTGCCGCTGCTAGCGTCGTTCGCCGATCAGGCGGCGTTGGCGCTGGAGTTCGCGGAGAACCAGCGGGCGCGGCGGCTGGTGGACGTGCTGGAGGACCGGGACCGCATCGCGCGTGACCTGCACGACCACGTGATCCAGCGGTTGTTCGCCACGGGGATGAGCTTGCAGGGGTCGGTGGGGTCGATCCGGGAGCCGCGGATCCGGGAGCGGGTGGAGAAGGCGGTCAAGCAGCTGGACGAGACCGTGCTGGAGATCCGCACCTCGATCTTCGACCTCCAGGCCTCGGACGACGCGCCGGGCCTGCGCCGGCGGCTGCTGGACCTGGTGTCCGAGCTGACCGGGACCACGGAGCTGAACCCGGCCGTCCGCATGACCGGGACCGTGGACACCTCCGTGCCCGTCGAGATGGCCGAGGACGTGGAGGCGGCCGTGCGGGAAGCGGTGAGCAACGTCGTCCGCCACGCGCGGGCCACGTCGCTCGTCGTCACCGTCGAGGCCGCCGGCGACCTGACCGTCACCGTGGTGGACGACGGGGTGGGCATCCCGGACCGGGTGGCCCGCAGCGGCCTGCACAACCTGGAGCACCGCGCCCAGCGCTGGGGCGGTAGCTCCTCCGTCGCCGCCGCACCAAGCGGTGGTACCCGCCTCACCTGGCAGGTTCCACTGGCCTGACCGGAACCCCCGGCCGGGACCGGCCCAGCCGCAGTCCGATGCCGCTGGCCGCGAGCAGCACGGCCCCGCCGACGAGCAGCAGCCAGCCGCCGCCGACCGCGCCGTCGGTCCAGTCCCACACCGCCTCGGGCACGACGACCGTGGTGGCCACGACACCCGCCGCCGGCAGCACGAAGGTGCGCTCGCGGGCGTAGCCGGCGAAGCACGCCACGGCCAGCACGGCGGTCAGGGCGTAAGCCCAGACCGCGTCATCGGACGAGCCCAGCGGCTGCTGCGCGCCGAAGAACGCGATCACCGCGCCGATCGCGAGTCCCAGCTGCCGGTGCCGGAGGACCCGGCCCGCCGACGCGACCAGCCACAGCACGCCGAGCCCGAACAGCCACAACCCCATCGCCAGGGGACCGGCGGCGGGATGCTCGCCCACGGACGCCATCACCACGACCACGCTCAACGCCCCCGCCACCAGCAGGCCGACCGCAGCGGACACCACCGCGTACCCGGCCACCGCGAGCGGCAGCCCCACCGCGGCGCCGACGAGCACTTCGCGGTCGTCCACCGCCACCCCGCCGGCCAGCGCCGCCGTGATCGGAGCCAGCGCGAACAGCACGCCGACGACCCGGTGGGCGACCGTGCCCACCCCGAGCTGTCGGATGCCGCGCGGCCCGCCCGCGACGAGCACGCCCGCTGCCACCAGCACGGCGGTCGCCGCGACCAGCAGCGTCAGGCGGCCCGTCCGGGACAGGTCCTCCCAAGCCGTGGCGACCAGCAGCACCGCGCCACCCAGCAGCAGACCACCGCCGACGTAGCCGGCGATCTCCACCAGCCGCCCGGTGCGGGACGACGCCGCAGGGACACCGTCCAGCGCGTCCCGCACGGCCCGTTCCTGCTCCGCCGAGATCACCCCGGCCACCGTGAGCCGGTGCAGTGCGGCGGACTGCCGCTCGTCCACGACCCCTCCTCAGCCTTCCGATGCAGGCGGCTCGCGGTGCTCGACCTCGATCGTCCAGTCCCCGGCCAACGCCGCCACGGCCGCGACCGCGGTCACGACGGGGGCGACGATGGCGGCCACGACGCCCGCGGTCACCGGGATCTCCATGACCGTGTGGCCCTTGGCGTCCTTGATGACCAGTCGACGCACGGTGCCCTCGTGCAGGAGCTCCTTGACCTTCGCCACGAGCGCCTCACCGCGCACCCGGTGCACCATCCGCTGTTCGACCTGCTGCGACATGACCATCCTCCTCCGTCGGCGTCTACACCGCGAGTCTCCAGCCGGACCGGCCACCCCGGCCGCAGTCGGAAGTCCCACAGCACCAAGGACTTTCGACGCGTGTCGACGGTCAGCCCGATGCCTCGGCGGCGGGCGAGCCACTTGGTGTGCCGCGCTCGGCAGCGCGGAGGCTAGACGTCCCGCTTGCTCAGCAAGGCGGTCGCCGTCGCGGTGGCGGCCACCGCGAGGGCCGCCGTCAGCGCCAGCGCCGGGAGGTAGGACGACGGGGTGGCTCCGCGCAGCAGGCCGTCCAGGGCGCCGACCAGGCGGCTGGGTAGCCACCGGCCGAAACCGCCGAGTGGTTCGAGCAGCGCGGACAGCAGGAGCACGCCCAGGCACGTGAGGGCGGTGCCGACGACGCCGCGCAGCAAGGCGGCGGTGAGGGCGGTCAGGGCCACCGCGAACGCCAGGTACGCCGCCATGCACGCGATGCCCAGCAGGGTGCGGCCCACCGGGAGCGCGCCCAGCAAGACCGCGGTTTCGTACCAGGCCGCCATGGCACCGACCGTGAAAGCGCCCGCGCCGGCCGCCGCGTTGACCACGACCTTGGGCACGACGATCCGCCACAGGGCCGGGACGCGGGTGCGCAGGAACACGGCGCTGTCGCGTTGGGCGTCGAAGGCCAGTGCGGCGGCTGCGACCAGGACGAGCACGAGCAGCCCCAGTTGCACCGCGTTCTTGACGTACCCGGCCATGCCGTCAGCGGGTGTCGCGGGCGGTAGGACGACCTCGACCCCGCCGAAGCGGCGGATGATCTCCGGCAGGTAGCGGACCGAGATCGGGCCGACCAGACCGAACAGGCCGAACACCGCGCACAGCGCGACCAGCCGGTGCGTCCGCACCAGGCGCAGCCACTCCAACCGCCACAGGGTCACCGGGTCAGCTCCAGGAAGACGTCTTCGAGGTCCGCACCGCGGCGGTCCACGCGCAGGACGTGCGCGCCGACGTCGGCGAGGACCCGCACCAGGTCGGTTTCGGCGTCGGCGGGCGAGGACGTCTCCACGACCAACTCCTCGACACCGGTCCGGCGCACGGCCCGCACCCACGGCCGGGCGGACAACGCGGTCTCGACGGGCTCCAGTGGCGGACGGCAGCGCACCACCCACGTCGGCGCGGCACGGCCCACCAGCAGGTCGTCCAGCGAGCCCTGGTGCAGCAGGCGGCCGGCGGCGAGCACACCGACCCGGTCGCACACCTCCTGCACGTCGGCGAGCAGGTGGGTGGACAGCACCACGGTGGCCCGGCCGCCGAGGCGGGCGATCAGGCCCAGCACCTCCCGCCGCCCGGCGGGGTCCAGCGCCGAGCACGGTTCGTCCAGCAGCAGCAGGTCGGGATCACCCACGACGGTGGCCGCCATCCCGAGCCGTTGCAGCATCCCGCGCGAGTAGCCGCCGACGCGGCGGTGGGCGGCCTCGGTCAACCCGGCGTCCGCCAGCACCTCCGCGACACGGCTGCCGGGCACCTCGGGCGCGGTGAGGGCACGGGCGAGGTCGACCACCTCGAAACCGGTCAGCCACGGGTCGAAACCGGGCGTGTCGGGCAGCACCGCCACCCGGTCGCACGCGATCTCCACCGTGCCGCCGGTCGGTCGCCGCAGGCCCGCCAAGAGCGCCAGCACCGTGGTCTTGCCGGCCCCGTTGGGTCCGACGAGCCCGTAGACGCTGCCGCGAGGCACGACCAGGTCCACCCCGGCGAGCGCCTCGTGCCGCCCGTACCGCTTGCGCAGCCCGGCGGTCGTCACCGCGTTCACCGGTCCTTCCGTCCCGTGAACAGGTAGACGAGCCCGCCGACCGGGATGGACAGCAGGCACACCAACGCCCACGCCCACTTCGGCAGCCCGCGCACGGGACCGTGCGCGATGTCCCACCAGCACCAGCCCACCCAGCCCAGGGCGAGCACGAGGACCGGCAGCAGCGCGGCGATCGGGATCTGTTCCACCACCCCATCGCACCAGTCCCGGGCCGGTGCCGCCGGGGGAGGAAGTCCCGTCGGCACCGGGCCGCAGGGCCTGGACCGGTCAGTGGCGGGTGCGCCTGCGGGACAGGTGGAGCAGGGCTGTCCCGGCGGTGAGGGCGAGCAGGCCGGTGAACGTGAGCCACGTGGTTCCCGCGCCGGTCGCCGCGAGCGGGGGTTCCTCCGGGTGCTCCCGCGGAGGGGCCGGGTCGCCGCCGGACGGCGGGTCAGGGTCGGGTTGGTCGGGACCCGGGACGACGAAGTACAGGTGCTGGTAGGGGACCGGGCCGTTCTCGCCGTCGCGCGCCACGAGCTCCGGTCCGGAGTAGACGAACCGCCACGGCCCGACCACACCGAAGTCGTGGAGTCCCGCGGGGACGTCCAGGAACGTGAAGCGGCCGTCGGCCTCGGTCACCGCACGCGCGAAGACCCGACCGGTGACCTGGTCGCGCAGCCAGACCTTCGCGCCCACCAGGGGCTCGCCCGACGGCGGGCCCGACTGCGGCTGGAAGCCGACCTTCGTCACCCGTCCCACGACCTTCGGGGCGACCCCGCCTGGCACCCGGGCGGTGGCGGTGGTGGTCACGTCGCCGTTGCCGTAGGGCGGCGCGCCGAGCGAGCAGCGGACGCGCAGGTGGCCCTGGGCGGCGCTGTCGCGGGTGATCCGGGCCGACAGCTCGACCGACTTGGTCGTGCGGGCGGGCAGCAGGACGCCCGTGCCCAGCTCGCCCCGCTCGACCTCGCCGTCGGCGGAGGCCGAGCACGTGGCGGTGACGCCGGCCATCTGCGCCGGGCCGTTGTTGGTCAGCGTGACGCGCATGCGGGCCACGTCGTCCACCCGATAGGACGGCGCCGTGAACTCCGAGGTGACGGCCAGCGCGCTCCAGTCGACCACGGGGAGGCCGCGGACCAGGACGTCGGGGTCGTCGACGCCGTCCACCACGACGGCGGGCTGCTCGAAGTGCCACTCGGGGGTGCCGAACCGGATCGAGTAGCCGCCGCCGGGCAGGTCGGTGAACGCGAACCGGCCGGTCGCGTCGGTCGTCGCGGCCCGCACGACCTCCTCCGGGTAGCCGCCCGTGACCTCGACCGGGACGCCGGCGAGCGCCTCGCCGGGGTCGAGCGCGTCGTCGCCGTCGCGGTCGCCGTAGACGGTGCCGCGGTAGCTGCCGCGCGGGAAGCTCACCGGGACGGAGGCGAGCACGGTGTTGTCGGCCGGGTTCGCGTCCGGCTCCCCGTCGAGCCCGCCGACGGTGACCACCAGGTGCAGGTGGTCCTCGGTGGTGGTGATGCGGCCCTGAGCGGCGACCTCGACGCTCTGGCCGGGGTCGAGCGGGATCCCGGACGGGCGCCAGGTGTGGTCGGTCAGGTTGCCCGTCGAGGTGACGGCCACCTGCTGCACCGCCGCCGTGCCGGCGTTCGTGACGCGCGCGTGCACGGTGATGTCCTCCCAGCCGAAGTAGCCGGCCCGGTCGAACCACACGGACAACCGGAGGTCGGGCACGTCCGCCGGCGGGTCGTCGGCGAGCGCCGGCCCGGCCGAGACCGCCAGGCACAACCCGACGGCCGACGCGGCCGCCGCGGATCGAAGTAATCGGGACATGGCCTTCCTTCCCTCGCAGGGGTTCGTCCGGGTGGAACGGTCATCCCCCGGTCACGCCGGCGGTGGCCAGTTCGACGGCGCGTCTGACGTCGTGGGCCGACACCACGCCCAGCACGTGGTGGTCGCGCACCACGACCACCACGTCCCGGCTGCTCGACAGCCGGGCGCGCGTGAGCACGTCGGCCAGGGGCTCGTCGGGGTCGGCGATGGCGGTCGGCGGTCGGGACACGTCGGCCACGCGGGTGGTCAGCCGCCGCTGCTCGGGGAGTTCGGCCAACGCCGGCAGGCTGGTCACGCCCACCAGGTCGCCGTCGAACGACACGACCGGGAACACCCGCTGGGGCACCTGGCGGGCGCGTTGCTCCAGGAAGGCCTGGACGGTCCACCACCCCGGCGCCACGGCGACGTCGGCGCGCATGGCGGTGGCCACCGGGGTGCTGCCCAGCACCTCCCGGACCACGGATTGCCTGCGTTCCGCGCCGGCGGACGCGAGCACGAACGCGCCCATCAGCATCCACCACACGCCGACGCCCGAGCCCAGGACCAGTTGCACGAGACCTCCGACCAGCAGCACGAACCCGAAGCCGCGCCCCGCGTCGGTCGCTGTCCGCTCGCCGCGCGCCCGCGAACCGGTGCGCCACCACACGAGCGCCCGCAGCACCCGGCCGCCGTCCAACGGCGCGGCGGGCAGGAGGTTGAACACCGCCAGCACGCCGTTGGCGAACGCGAGCCACAGGACGGCCGTGGTGGCGAGGTCGCCACCTCCGAGCGCGGCCACGAGGGCCGCCACGCCCGCGCTCCCGGCGGCCACCACCGCGCTGGTGACCGGTCCGGCCACGGCGATCAGGAAGTCCGCGCGGGGCGAGGGAGGTCGCCCCTCCAGCTGCGACACCCCGCCGAGCAGCCACAGGTCGATCCGCCGCACCCCCACGCCGTGCAGGCGCGCGACCACCGTGTGCGCGAGCTCGTGCGCGGCCAGCGAAGCGAAGAACGCGACCGCCACCAGCGCGCCGACCACCCAGTACAGCGACGCCGGTCGGCCCGGCGCCGCGCTCGGCAGCACCACCACCGCCACGGTCCGCGTCACCAGCACCACCGCCACCAGCACCGACCAGTGCGCGCCGACCGGCACACCCGCCCAGGCGCCCAACGGGATCCGACCCTTCACAGCGCACCTCCCAGCCGGAGTTCGTCCAGGACCGCGGCCACGACCCCGGGTACGGCGGCCCGGACGGCGGGTGTGAGGTCCGGGCCGAACCCGACCTCCGCGACCTCCACGCCCAGCACGACGAGCCGGCGCGGCAGGCGGTCCAGGGCCTCGGCCAGTTCCACAGCCTCGGGCACGCCGAACCCGTGCGAGCTGGTCGCCGAGGGCACGGCACCGTCCAAGGTCACCCGGTGCACGCGGCCGGGGGTGGCCGGTACGCAGCGCAGTGCGTCCACCACGACCACCAGGTCCGCCTCACCCCACGCCTCCATCAGCCGCACCGGGTCGCCGTCGGTCACCTCGGCCCGTACCCCGTGCGCGGCGACCGCGCGGGCGACCGCCGGCCCGACGCCGTCGTCGCGCCGGAACTCGTTGCCCACGCCCACCACGACGGCGTTCACCGGTCCTCCCGGTGGAAGTCCAGGAAGTGCGCCGAGCAGGAGATGCACGGGTCGTAGTTGCGGATCGCCCGTTCGCACAGCGACACCAGGGCGTGGTCGTCCAGGTCGAGGTAGCTGGTGACCAGTTGCCGCACGTCGTCCTCGATCGCGGACTGGTTCTGCGAGGTCGGCGGCACGATGTCGGCGGACACGACGAGCCCGGCGGCGTCCAGCTCGTACCGGTGGTACAGCAGGCCGCGCGGTGCCTCGGTGACGCCGTGGCCGACCCCGGCGCGGGCGGTGACCTCGACCGCCGCCGGTTCCGGCGGCTCGTAGTCGGCGATGAGCCGCAGCGCCTCCTCCACCGCGTACACGACCTCGACGGCCCGCACGACGATGCTGCGGAACGGGTTGCGGCACACCGGTCCCAGCCCGGCGTCGGCGGCGGCACCCGCGGCGGCGGGGGACAGGCGGTCGGCGTTGAGGCTGTACCGGGCCAGCGGTCCCACCAGGTACATCTCGCCGTCCAGCCGGGCGTGCAACGCGGTCGAGTGCGGCACCTGGTGCTCCACGACGTGCTCGCTGAACGCCGGGACGGGGAACGACGCGCCGGTGGAGACGTGCGGGACGCCCCGGTCGATCGGGTAGCCCTCGGTGTCGCGCAACGCCATCAGGTCGTGCGGCACGTCCAGGTCGGGGAAGTCGAAGGTGGACACCCAGGCCGCGGTGGCGAGCGCGTCGTCCAGCGCGTGGCGGAGCTGTTCGGCCAGGGGACGCAGCTCGGCGCGGGTGGGCGCGCGGTAGAAGCCGCCGACGCGGACGTTGACCGGGTGGATCGCCCGGCCGCCCACCAGGTCCATGATCGCGTTGCCCGCCTTCTTCAAGGCCAGGCCGCGTTCCACGACGGGCCGGTGCTCGGCGGCCATCGCGATGCCGTCGGGCAGGCCCAGGAAGTCCGGGGCGTGCAGGAGGTGGATGTGCAGGGCGTGGCTGGAGATCCACTCGCCGCAGTACAGCAGCCTGCGCAACGCGCGCACCGGCGCGGGCACCTGCACCCCGCAGGCGTCCTCGATCGCCAGGCACGCGCTCATCTGGTAGGCCACCGGGCAGATCCCGCAGATGCGGGCGGTGATGTCCGGCGGTTCGCGGTGGGACCGGCCGCGCAGGAAGGCCTCGAAGAACCGGGGCGGCTCGTAGATGTCGAGCTCCACGTCGTCCACGCGGCCGTTGGCGGTCCGCACGCGCAGCGCGCCTTCGCCCTCGACCCGGGCCAGGCCCGCCACGCGCAGGGTGCGGTTCGAGCGGTGCGTCATGTCCACTCCCCGGCGGTGGTGAAGGTGTGGAAGACCCGGTCCAGCTCGCCCTCGCCCATGCCGTGGCGGCGCAGCAGCGGGATCAGCGCGGGCACGTTGGGGCCGTTCATGGGGCCGAAGCAGCCATAGCACCCGCGTCGCACGGCCGGGCACAGCGCGCCGCACCCCGCGTGGGTCACCGGACCCAGGCACGGGGTGCCGTGCGCGACCATCACGCACGTCAGGCCGCGCCGCTTGCAGTCGGTGCACACGCTGGTGTCGGGCAGGTCCGGTGCGCGGCCGGCGAGGAACGAGGTGAGCACCTCCAGCAGTTGGCCGCGGTCGATGGGGCAGCCGCGCAGCTCGTAGTCCACCGGCACGTGCGCCGAGATGGGCGTGGACGTCGCCAGCGTGTCGATCAGCTCGGGCGAGGCGTAGACGACCGACCGGAACTCGTCCACGTCGGCGAGGTTGCGCAGCGCCTGGATGCCGCCGGAGGTGGCGCACGCGCCGACGACGACCAGCACCCGGGACTGCTCGCGGATCCAGCGGATGCGCTCGACCTCGGTGGGCGTGGTGACCGAACCTTCCACGATGGACACGTCGTAGGGTCCGGGTCGGGTGCGGGGGGTGGCTTCCGGGAAGTGGGCGATCTCGACGCGCTCGGTGAGCGGGAGCAGCTCGTCCTCGCAGTCGAGCAGGGTGAGCTGGCACCCGTCGCACGAGGTGAACTTCCAGACCGCGAGGGTGGGCCGGTCCATCACAGCTCCTTCACCGCGAACAGTTCCTCGGCCACCGGGTAGGCGACCACGGGGCCGTCCCGGCACAGCAGGAGCGGCCCGAGCTGGCAGTGCCCGCACCGGCCGGTCCCGCACTGCATGTTGCGTTCCAGCGACACCTGGATGCGGTCGGGCGGCACGCCCCGCGTGATCAGCGTGCGAGCGCTGAAGCGCATCATCGGCTCCGGCCCGCACAGCAGCGCCGTGGTGTGCGGGGCGTCCAGCGGCAGCACGGCCAGCGGCTCGGTGACGAACCCGACGCGACCGGTCCAGCCCGGTGCGCCGTGGTCGACCGTGGTCACGACCTCCAGCTCGGCCGCCCACCGGTCGAACTCGTCCCGGTAGCACAGGTCCGCCGGCGTGCGGGCGCCGACGACCAGCACCACCCGCCGGTAGCGGTCGCGGTGGGCCAGCGCGTGCCGCAGCACCGGCCGCAGCGGCGCCAGGCCGATGCCGCCCGCCACCACCAGCAGGTCCTCGGTGCCGTGCGGTTCCCAGGTGGTGCCGAACGGGCCGCGTGCGCCCAGCACCGTGCCCGGCTCCGCGCCGTGCAGGGCGCGGCTGACCGCGCCGACCGCGCGCACGGTGTGCACCAGGTCGCCGCTCCCGGGGATCGCGCTGACCGAGATCGGCACCTCGCCGACGCCGTGGGCGTAGAGCATCGCGAACTGGCCCGGCCGGAACGGCGGCAGCGGGTCGTGCACGGGGCGCAGGCGGAGCGTCGCCGTGTCGGCGGTCTCCTCGACGCGCCGCACGACCCGGTGCGCCACCGGCAGCCAGGGGTCGGTCACGACGGGGTCCGGTACAGGTCGAGCAGGCGGTAGCGGGTGGACTGGAGGCGGTGCAGCAGGGCGTCGGCCAGCACCAGCGACAGCCGGTAGCCGAACGCCGGGTCCTCCTGGGCGGCGGTGCGCAGCCGCGCCACGTCCAGCCGGGCCAGGTGGGCCGGGGCGACCACGGTCGCGCCGAAGTGCCACT
The DNA here is from genome assembly GCF_003634995.1 of Saccharothrix variisporea. Classification (GTDB taxonomy): domain Bacteria; phylum Actinomycetota; class Actinomycetes; order Mycobacteriales; family Pseudonocardiaceae; genus Actinosynnema; species Actinosynnema variisporeum. Next base: position 8,599,322 of record NZ_RBXR01000001.1, read on the forward strand.
TGTAGGGCGGGACGAGCCAGGACAGGCCGAGCAGCTCGCCCGGTCCGATGCCCTGGATGGTCACCGTGCCCCGGCCGGGTACGGTCGCGTCCAGCGCGACGCAGCCCGACAGCACGACCCAGCTGTGCTCGGCGGTCTGCCCCTCGTCGAACAGACGGGTGCCCGCCGGGTGGTTCTCGTGGACGGCCGACGCGGCGATCAGCTCCCGGTGCGCGGGCTCCAGCGTGCGGAACAGTTCCAGGTGGGCGATGTCGGTGGTCATGGCGCACCTCCGGCCAGTGCGGCGGCTTCCGCGGTGATGTCGATGCCGGCGGGGCACCAGACCACGCACCGGCCGCAGCCCACGCAGCCCGACGTGCCGAACTGGTCGTGCCACGTGCCGAGCTTGTGGCTCATCCACTGCCGGTAGCGCGCGGCGGGCGAGGTGCGGACCGGGCCGCCGTGCAGGTGGGAGAAACCGATCTCGAAGCAGGACGCCCACCGCTCGCCGCGTTCGGCGACGCCGCTGGTGAGGTCGGTGGTGTTCTCGACGGTGACGCAGAAGCACGTGGGGCACACCATCGTGCAGTTGCCGCACGTGAAGCAGCGCTCGGCCACGTCCTCCCAGTGGGCGGACTCGCGGTTGGCGGCCAGCAGGTCCCGCAGGTCCACCTCGGGCATCGCCCGGCCCATGCGCCGGGCCGCGGTGTCCACTTCGGACCGCGCGGCGGCGACCTCCTCGGGCTCGGCGGGCCGGGGCGACAGCCAGTCCAGCAGGAACCGCCCGTCCGGACTGCCCGCGACGGCGACGAACCGGTGCCCGTCGGCGTCGACCTGTTCGGTGAGGGCGATGTCGTAGCCGGGACCCGCGGCCGGCCCGCACCCCATCGAGGCGCAGAAGCACACCCCGCCGGGCTCGGTGCACTCGGCGGCCACCACGAACGGCGCGCGGTCGCCCAGCACCTGGCACAGCTTGCCGATCGCGGCCAGGTCGCACGGCCGCACGCCCAGGAACGCGTAGCGCGGCCGGGGTTCGGCGATCGTGCGGAACTCCTCGCCGTCGCTGCTCACCAGTGCCCGGCGCGGCGGGTGCAGGAAGTTCTTCCACGACAACGGCCCCGCCGAGTGGCCGAAGACGGCGTCGTCGGCCCGCCGCCGCACCCGGTAGCGGCCCGGCGCGGTCTCGACGCCCCACCCGGCGGGCAGGTCGGCGGCCGACTCCACCTCGGCGAGGGTGATGGCGTCGTCGCGCAGCACCGGGCCGACCACGACGTGCCCGGTGAACCGCAGCTCGGCGATCAGGGCGTCGAGGCCCGCGAGGTCCAGGACGGCGGTCATGGCAGCGTCCGGGCCACGAGGTCGGCGAGGTCCACCGTGCGGTTGGCGTAGCCCCATTCGTTGTCGTACCAGCCGAACACCTTGACGATGCCGCCGGTGGACTTGGTGAGCTGGGCGTCGAACACGCACGAGGCCGGGTCGGCGATGATGTCGCGGGAGACGACCGGTGCGGTGGTGTAGCGCAGGATGGCTTTGAGACGGCCGTCCGCGGCCTCGGCGAAGGCCCGGTTGACCTCCTCGGCCGACGCGGGCCGCTCCAGCACCGCGGTGAGGTCGGTCAGCGAGCCGTCCTCCACCGGCACGCGCACCGCGAGGCCGTCCAGGCGGCCCGCGAGAGCCGGAATGACCAGGCCGACCGCCTTGGCCGCGCCGGTGGAAGTGGGGATCATGTTGACCGCGGCCGAGCGGGCGCGGCGCAGGTCCTTGTGCGGGCTGTCCAACAAGGACTGGTCGTTGGTGTAGCTGTGGATCGTGGTCATCAGGCCCTCGCGGATGCCGAACGCCTCGTGCAGCACGGACGCCATCGGCGCCACGCAGTTGGTGGTGCAGGAGGCGTTGGAGATCACGTGGTGGGTGGCCGGGTCGTAGGCGTCCTCGTTGACGCCCAAGACGATCGTGGCGTCCACGTCCTTGCCGGGCGCGGTGATGACCACCTTGCGGGCACCGCGCGCCAGGTGCACGCCGGCGGAGTCGCGGGTGCGGAACCGGCCGGAGGCCTCGATGACGACGTCCACGCCCAGCGCGCCCCAGTCCAGCTCCGCCGGGTCGGCGTGGGTGGTGACGCGCAGCGTGCGGCCGTCGACGGTGATGCGGTCCGCGCCGGCGTCGACCTCGCGCCGCCACGGGCCGTAGGTCGAGTCGTACGCCAGCAGGTGCGCCAACGTCTCGGGCGCGGTGACGTCGTTGACGGCGACCACCTCGATGCCGCTGTCGTGCCGGTCCACGGCACAGCGCAGCACGTCCCGCCCGATCCGACCGAACCCGTTGATGCCCACCCTGACCGCCATGTCGTTTCCTCCCAGCTCCGCCTGACCGTTGTCCCGATGCTCGCGTGAGCGGCGGGGCGCGAGCAGTGGCGAAGGTCCCTGCCGGCCCGGGTCCCCGGTCAGCAGATGCGGGGCAGTTGTTCGCCGATGAGCATGTCCACGATCCGGGTCGAGCCGATGGTGGTGCGCGCGGTGACCCGGCCCGCCGGTCCGTCGAGCACCCGGCCGACGACACGGGCCTGAGCGCCCTCGGGACGGGCGCGCATGGCCGCCAGCACCGCCGGCGCGCTGTCGGGCGCGACGAACGCCACCAGACAGCCCTCGTTGGCCACGTGGAAGGGGTCGAGCCCCAACAACTCGCACGCCGCTGCGACCGCGGGCGGCACCGGCACGTCGTCCTCCACCACCTCGACGGCGACCCGGGACGCCTCGGCCAGCTCGTTGAGCGCACTGGCCAGGCCGCCCCGGGTCGGGTCGCGCAGCACGTGCACGTCCCGGCCGCCCGCCTCGACCATCGCCGCCACCAGCCGGTGCAGCGGCCTGCTGTCCGAGACGATCTCCGCCTCGAAGCCCAGGTCCTCGCGCGCGCTCAGGATCGCCGTGCCGTGCGCGCCGATCGGGCCGGACAGCAGCACCACGTCCCCGACCACGCCCGCCGCCGCCGAGGGTCGTGCTCGGGGCAGCCGCACGCCGATCCCGGTGGTCGTCACGTACAGCCCGTCCGCCGCGCCCCGGCCCACGACCTTGGTGTCCCCGGTGACGATCGGCACGCCGGCGTCCTGCGCGGCCTTGGCCGCCGACCGGGTCACCTGGCGCAGCTCCTCGATCGGCAGCCCTTCCTCCACCACGAACGCGAGGGTCAGGGCGATCGGCCGCGCGCCGCGCATGGCGAGGTCGTTCACGGTGCCGTGCACGGCCAGCGACCCGATGTCGCCGCCGGGGAAGAACCTCGGCGTGACCACGAACCCGTCCGTGCTCACCACGAGATCGGTGCCGTCGAGGAGGGCGGCGTCCTCCAGCGGACCGTGCGTGCCCAGTTCGCGGGCGATGACGTCGTCGATCAACTCGGCCATGAGGCGCCCGCCGGAGCCGTGGCCCAGCAGCACGCGTTCGGTCTCCTCGTGGGGCAGGGGACAGGTCGTCATCACATCTCCAATCCGCGTCCGGCGTTGTGGAACGCGGCGCAGGTGCCTTCGCTGGACACCATCGGCGCGCCCAAGGGGTTTCGCGGTGTGCACGCGCGCCCGTAGGCGGTGCAGTCGGTGGGCAGCTTGGTGCCGCGCAGGATGTCGCCCGCGATGCACTCCGGGGCCTCGCGCGCGGTGACCTCGCCGACGGCGAACCGGGACTCAGCGTCGAACTCCGCGAACTCCTCCGCCAGCGCGAGCCCGCTGGCCGGGATCGGGCCGACGCCGCGCCACGTACGGTCGATGATCCGGAAGACCCGGCCGATCGCGTCCTGCGCGGCCGTGTTGCCGGAACGCCGCACGGCCCGCGCGTACTGGTTCTCCACCTCCGCGCGCCCGTCCTCCAGCTGCCGGACCGCCAGGAGGATGCCCTCCAGCAGGTCCAGCGGCTCGAACCCGGTGACCACGATCGGCACCCGGTAGCGGGCGGCGATCGGCTCGTACTGCGTCCAGCCCATCACCGCGCACACGTGCCCGGCGGCCAGGAACCCCTGCACCTCGTTGTCCGGCGCGTCCAGGATCGCGGTGATCGCGGGCGGCACCAGCACGTGGCTGACCAGCGCGGAGAAGTTGCGCACCCCGGTGCGGGCGGCCTCCAGCACCGCCATCGCGTTGGCCGGCGCGGTGGTCTCGAACCCCACGGCGAAGAACACGACCTCGCGGTCGGGGTGCTCGCGCGCGATCCGCACGGCGTCCAGCGGCGTGTAGACCACCCGCACGTCACCGCCGCGCGCCTTGACCCCCACCAGGTCCCCGGTCGTGCCGGGCACCCGGAGCATGTCGCCGTAGCTGGTGAACACCACGCCGGGGCGGGACGCGATGGCGATGGCCTTGTCCACGGTCTCCAGCGGGGTCACGCACACCGGGCAGCCGGGGCCGTGGACCATCCGGATCCCGGCGGGCAGCAGCTCGTCGATGCCCTGCCGGACGATCGTGTGGGTCTGCCCGCCGCACACCTCCATCAGCGCCCACGGCCGCGTCGCCGTCGCGCGCAGCTCGGTCAGCAGGCGGCGGGCCAGCACGGGGTCGCGGTACTCGTCCAGGTGCTTCACGACGGCCCCAGCTCGTTCGCCAGCGCGTCGGGCATGGCGCGCAGCACCGCCAGGGTCTTCTCCGCCTCGGCTTCGTCCACCACGCTGATCGCGAAGCCGACGTGCACGATCACGTAGTCACCGACGTCCGCTTCGGGCGCGTAGGCCAGGCACACCGGCCGCCGCAGACCGTCGAAGTCCACGGTGCCGGTGCGCGGCTCGCCGTCCACGACGTCCACGACCCGTCCTGGTATCCCCAGGCACATCTCATCCCTCCAAGCGGGCCGCGGCGATGGCGGCCTGTCCGTAGCTGATGCCGCCGTCGTTGACCGGTACCCGCTGTCCCACGTGCACCTCGAAACCGGCGTCGTCCAGGTCACGCACCACCGCGTCGGTCAGCCGCCGGTTCTGGAACACCCCGCCGCCCAGGCAGACGGTGTGCAGGCCGGAGGCGTCGGCGGCCTGCTCGACCAGCGCGCGGGTGGCCTGGGCGACCGCCGCGTGGAACCGGGCCGCGACCACGGCGGGCGGGTCGGTCGCGGTGGCCACGTCCCGCAGCGTCGGCACCGGGTCGTAGACCCACAGCCCGTCGCGGCGGTGCAGCCGCCACGCCAGGGCGGGCCCGGTGTCGGGCTGCCCGTGCGCCGCCGCCTCCAGCAGCACCGCGGCCTCACCCTCGTAGGTCGCGTCGTCGCACAGCCCGAGCAGCGCCGCCACCGCGTCGAACAGCCGCCCGACACTGGAGGCGACCGGGCTGTGCACACCCCGCGCCACCATCCGCCGCACGACCTCGGCCTCCCGCGCGCCGATCCGCTCCAGCAGCTCACCGACCCGGGCTCGTGGCGCGTCTGAGCACCTGTCGAGGTGGGTCCCGAAGTCCTCCGCGCCGTAGAGGTAGCCCAGCGCCATCCGGGCCGGGTGACGCACGGCCGATTCGCCGCCGGGCAGCGGCGCGGTGCCGACCCGGCCCACCCGCCGGTAGCCGCGATAGGTCGCGAGCAGCACCTCGCCGCCCCACAGGGTGCCGTCGTCGCCGTAGCCCAAGCCGTCGTAGGCGACACCGATGAAACGGTCCCGCACGCCGTGCTCGGCCGCCGTCGCGGCCACGTGCGCGTGGTGGTGCTGCACCGCGATCCGGCGCTCGGCGGGCCAGTGGCGCGCATGGCGGGTGGACAGGTAGCCGGGGTGGAGGTCGTGCGCCACGTACTCCGGCGCCACGCCCTGCGTCCGGGCCAGCGCGGCGGCGGTCTCCTCGAACGCCGTGAAGGTCGCCGCGTCGGCCAGGTCGCCGGTGTGCGGGCCGAGGAACACTCGGTCGCCGACGGCCAGCGCGGTGGTGTGCTTGAGCTGTGCCCCCACCGCGAGCACGGGTCCGCGCACCGGCGTCGGCAGGGGGAGCGGTTCAGGTGCGAGACCCCGCGCCCGGCGCAGCACCGCCCGACCGCGCACCACGGAGTCGTCGTAACGCGACCGGATGGGCCGGTCGTGCGTGAGGACGCCGTCCACGAGGGGGCCGAGCGTGGCGAGCGCGTCGACGTCGGCGATCACGATCGGTTCGCCGGACCGGTTGCCGCTGGTGACGACCAGGGGCCGCGCCAGTGCGGCGAGCAGCAGGTGGTGCAGCGGGCTGTGGGGCAGGAACAGGCCGAGCTCGGCCAGGCCCGGGGCGACCGACGCGGCGAGTCCCGCATCCGGGCGGCGGGGCAGCAGCACGATCGGCGCGGCGGCCGAAGACAGCGCGGAGGTTTCGTCCGCGAAGGACAGACGATGGACGTGGTCGACGTCGGGCACCATGACGGCGAACGCCTTGCGCGGTCGTCGTTTCACCTCACGCAGGCGGAGCACCGCGGTCTCGTCGGCCGCGTCGCACACCAGCTGGTAGCCGCCGATGCCCTTCAGCGCCACCAAGCCGCCGTCTGCGATGACGGTGACGGCCGCGTGCAACGCGTCTTCTCCGGTCAGCGCGCCCCACGACAGCACGGGACCGCAGTCGGGGCAGGCGATGGGCTCGGCGTGGAAGCGGCGGTCGGACGGGTCGTGGTACTCGGCTGCGCACGCGGCGCACAGGGGGAACCCGCGCATGGACGTGCGCACCCGGTCGTAGGGCAGAGCGTCGACGATCGTCGCGCGCGGACCGCAGTCGGTGCAGTTGACGAACGGGTAGCGGTAGCGGCGGTCGGCCGGGTCGAACAGCTCGGCCACGCACGCCGGGCACGTCGCCAGGTCCGGCGGGACCGACCGCGGCCCGGCCGCCGTCCCGGCGCGGCTCTCGCGCACCACGAACCCGGGCGGCGGCGCGGCGGAGGGCGGCAGCGCGGACACCTCGACCCGTTCGACCCGCGCCACGGCCGGCGAACGCTCCCGGACCAGCCTGCGGAACTCCCGCAGGTCGGCGGAGTCCCCGGAGGCGGTGATCACCACCCGGCCGTCCTCGTTGCGCACGTCCCCGTCGATACCCAGCTCGGCGGCCAGCCGGTGCACGTGCGGCCGGAACCCGACTCCCTGCACCGTCCCGTGCACCTCGATGCGCTCCACCAGCCTGGCCACGCCCGCACCACCCTCCCGACTCTCGCTGCCGATGGTGGCGGGGTGCGGGGGTGGCGTCGCAGAGTCGGAGGTCCCCGTGCGGCAGGGTCTTCAGGGGGCGCCGGCGGCCTTGGCCACGTCCGAGGTCGCCGGCGCCTGCCGGTCAGGTGCGGTAGCCGAGGGACGCCGTGCAACCCGACCCGCTGTCCCTCCCGGATGGGCAGGGGGCGGGGCGGATCTGCGCTCCGGGAGCGTGCCGCTTCGACTTCGCCCACCCTCGGATCGCTGAGCGTCACCAGCCGCTGTCCGCCCCCTGGTGGACGACGTGCGTGCCGCGAGGGCGGTTGCGGCCGGTACGCGCGCCGCGTCGGTCGACGGGGTTCACGACGCGGTCCCGCGGAACAGCCGGGCCGCGAGCAGCCCCAGGGCCACCAGCCAGCCGAGGCCCAGGAGGAGCGGGATGGTGGCGTCGAAACGGTCGGTGAGGCCACCGTCGAGCAGGACGCGGTACGGGCCGTAACCGGGCAGGACGTGCGCCCAGATCGGCGGTTCGGTGCGGAGCATGGGGCTTTGGCCGATGCCGAGGTCCAGGAACGGGACGAGGAAGGCGATCAGCACGCCGCCCACCCGCCCGAAGACCGGTCCCAGGCACACGCCGACCAGCGCGTAGATCGCCGCGAGCAGCAGGTTCGCGCCCGCGAAGGCGACCCACTGGCGGGCGTCGAACACCGCGGCGGTCACGGCGAGCGAGGCGGCGGCACTCAGCAGCACGGCGACGGCGGTGACGCCCAGGCGCGCGGTGAGCAGGGCGGGGACGGGGAACCCGGCCAGGAGCAGGCGCTGGTCCCCGGCGCGGGCGTCGAGGACGACGAACAAACCGGCGAGGGCGGCCAGCGAGGCGATCGCGATGGGGGTCATGGTGCCGGCGTGGACGTCGGGCAGCCAGAACGTCGGCGTGACCGGGTGCCCGTCCTCCACCAGGGCGAGGGAGGTGGTCTCGCCGGGCGTGACGACCTTGGACAGCCAGATGAACACCACCGGCACGACCAGCAGCAGCGCCCACAGGACGGGGTTGCGGCGGTGGTCGCGCAGGCCCAGCCGCAGGCCGGTCCCGACCCGGGTCGGTGGCGGGCTGGGCCGGGCGGTTCGGGTGGTGGCGGTGACCACGAGCGCGGCCACGGCCACGGCGGTGACCGTCCAGGCCAGGGCCCAGCCGAGGTCGCCGAGCCGACCGCCGTGGCGGGAGGGCAGGTCGACCGTCCACAGCGTGACGAAGTGCGTGGGCAGGCCGCGGGTCGCGACGCGGTCGGCCGAGCCCAGCACCGGGCCGAAGAACACGTCGACGATCCAGACGAACAGGATCACGACCGTGCCGTTGACCGGGTTGCGCGCCACGACCCCGACCAGCGCGCCGATGGCCAGGTAGACCACCGCGACCATCGCCGTGCCGGCCACCACCCGGCCGGGGTCGTCGATCCCGGCGCGGGCCGCCAGCGCGAGCAGGGCGGCCGACGACGCGAGGACGGCCAGCGCGAGACCGGTCAGCAGCCGGGCGGCCACCAGCCGCGCGGCGGGCAGGCCGGCCAGGACCAGGCGGCGGTCGGCGGCGCGTGCCGCGCGGGTCTGGAAGTACATCGCGGTCGCGGACAGGAACCCGGCCGCCCAGCCCGCGGTGGCGGTCTCCACCGACAACCCGGTGCCACCCAGCAACGTCGCCGCGTCCGCCATCGGTCCGGCGGCGACCACCACGAACACCACCGGCACCAGGACCAGCACCAGGACGTTGACCGGGTTGCGCCGGTGGTCGTCGAGGAACCGGCGCGACAGCACCCCGATGTCCAGCCACGGTGCCGTGGTCATCGCGACACCGCTTTGCCGTCGCGGAGCGCGACGATGCGGTCGAAGCGCTCCTCGTCGGCGACGAAGTGGCTGATGACCAGAACCGCGCGGCCGGTCGCCCGCCGTTGTGCCACCAGGTCCCAGAACCGCAGGTAGGTGTCCCAGTCGAACCCCGCGTAGGGCTCGTCCAGCAACAGCACGTCCGGGTCGGCCAGCAGCGCCAGGCCGAGGTTGAGCTTCGCGAGGGTGCCGCCGGAGAGCCGGTCGGCGCGGGTGCTCGCGTAACGCTCGAACCCCAGGGCCGCGTACAGCGCGCGGCGGGAGGCGCGTTCGGCGTCGCGGGTCATCCGGTACGCGCGGCCGAACAGCTCGAAGTGCTCGTCGCAGGTCAACCGCTCGTAGACGACCGGTTCCTGCGGGCAGTACCCCAGCCGGCCGGTGACGGTGACGGTGCCCGCGTCCGGGCGCAGCGCGCCGACCAGCACCTTCATCAGCGTGGACTTGCCCGACCCGTTCTCACCGACCAGACCCACCACTTCGCCGGGCCTCAACACCAAGTCCACGCCGTGCAGCACCCGGATGGTCCGCCGGACCGGCCAGACCCCGCGCCGGTAGCCCTTCCCGATCCCCGAAGCGCGCAGCACGGGTTCGGTGGGCGTCCGCGACGTCCCGGTGCCGGTGGGGGTGTCCTGGGTGGTGGTCATGGCGCGGTCCAGGTGGCGATGGCGTCGGCCGGCTGGCCGGTGATCCGCGACTCGACCGCCGCACCGGCGGGAACGGGGGTGGTGAAGCGCAGCCGCGCCGTGGCGGCCACGTCCAGGTCCAACCCGACCTGGGTGCCGAACCCGGTCAGGATCAGCACCAGCCACGGCCAGTCGTCCACGGCCTGCTGCCCGAGGTGCGCCAGGCCGACGACCGACGCGGAGAACAGACCGAGCGCCGTGGCAGCGAGCGCTTCTGCCCGGACGGCGTGTGCACTCATGCCCATCGTGGCCTCCCGGCTAACGCTGCCCGGAGGTCGGGCCGGGTCGGTGCTCGTCGGAGCGGCCGACCTCCCGGTCCGAGCCGCCGTGGCCGCCCATCATGAACAGCATCATCAGCGGGCAGGCCAGCACGAGCAGCCCCACCAGGATCGTCTGCACCGGCACCCCGGTGAACGCCAGACCCACGACGAGGATCGCCAACGCGATCGCGTAGAGCGGCATTTGTCGACGCTTCATGTCGTTCCCTCCTGTCCGGATCGTGTTCAGCGTCCGCCGGGCGAAACCGGTGGGAACAGAGCACAACGTCCTACCTGGGCTAGTAGTCCTGCTCCGCTGCCCGTGGGCCCTGGCGCTCCGGGATCGGCCGCATCCCGGCGGGTGCGGTGGTCGGCGAGGTCGTTCCGGCACCACCGGCGGTCCCGCGATGACGGCCGCCACGGCCCGGCGAGCACTCCGGGCCGCGAAGCCTGCCTCCTGCGTCCTCAGGCGGTGGCCGCGGCGAGGCTGGCCCGGCAGGCGCGGACGAGTTGGCGGGTGGCGGCGGTGGTGGGGACGCGCAGGCAGCCGGTGCAGCGGATGACGACGTCGCCGAGCAGTTCGTCGACCGAGATGGAGGCGGGGCATTCGCAGTCGCGGCACCACCGGTGGCCGGTGATGGCGACGACGTGGGTGGGGGAGTGGACGCACTGGTGGATCCAGCGGCGGTGCAGTCGGCAGCTGATCCGCTCGAAGGGGTCCAGGCCGTGGTGCTCCTCGGCGGTGTCCTCGGCGCGGAGCACGGCGGCCAGGGCGCGGTCGGGCAGGGTGGCGTACCGGTCGGCGGTGGGGTTCCGCATGGTGGTCATGGCGTGCTCCGCGGTGTGCTGCGACAGCCCCAGGGTGCGCTCGTCACCCCGCTCCCCGACACCGCGTTCCGACCCCGGTTCGGTCCGACCAACGCCAGGGCCCGGCAGGGCCGAAAGGCCTGCCGGGCCGGTGGGAACGGGTCAGAGGTGGATGTCCGCCGGTTTGTGGGTGAGTGCCTCGATGTCGTCGGCGGTGGCGTCGAGCAGGGCGTGGGCGAGGTCGGCGAGGGCGCGGGCGGTGGCGAGTTCGTCGCCGATCTCGGGGACGTCGGTGTCGGTGGGGTTGAGGCGGGCCAGGCCGATGCCGGTCAGGCGGGTGCCGTCGCGGGTGGTCAGCGTGGCCTTGGCCCTGGTGCGGCCGTCGTGCTCGTCGAGGTGGACCTCGACGTGCCAGGTTTTGGCGGTGTTCACGGTGTGCTCCTACTTGGGTTCGTTGCGGACGTCGACGCCGCCGAAGAGCGCGGTGGCGTTGACCCGCAGCAGGGGCGCGTCGGGGTCGGTGTGCTGGGTGGTGTTGTCGTCGTAGCCGCCGAAGACCGGCAGGCCGCCGAGCGCCACCCGCCAGCCCTCGGGCACGAGGACCTGGACGCCGCCGAACAACGCGAGCGCGTCCACGGTGGCCTCGCGGTCGATGTGGGCGCCGCGCAGGTCCAGCGTGGCCCCGCCGAACACGGCGGAGACCTCGGCGTGGGTGAGGTGCTCGGACCGGTTGCGCACCTTGGTGCCGCCGAACAGCACCACCGGGGTCTCTCCGGCGTCCTGGTGGTCGGTGGTGTGGTGGCGCAGGAGTCCGGCCAGGATCGCGCCACCCACCAGGACGAGCACGACCGGCCACCACAGGCCGCCCGACGCCCAGTCGCGGGTGTCGGCCAGCAGCACCAGTCCGATGGCCGCGACCACGACCGGGCCGAGCGAGACGTGCCGTTGGGCGATGATCGTGACGACCCCGAGGCCGACCACGGCCAGCGGCCACCAGGCGAGAAGGTCGCCGGCGTCGAGCACGTCCAGCGCGTCGAGCACGCCGGCCAGGCCGAGGGCGACGAGCACCAGTCCGATCCACATCCGCACGGGTTTCACGGTTCCACTTCCTCTCTCGGGCGATTCACCCCGTCAGACCGGGTGTTCGGCCGCGTCCTTGACCGCGCGCAGCACCGCGCGCTCCAGCAACCCCAGGAACGGCCGGGCGACCCGCCAGTACCGGCGGAACCGCAGCCACGAGCGCGGGTCGTCCAGCGCGATGCGCATCTCGTAGGTCAGCAGGCTGCGCCGCCCGCCGTACGGGCTGACCGCGATCGAGCAGACGACCTTGCCGCAGCCGGGTTCGGCGAAGTCGGCGAAGTCCCGCCCGTCGACCTTCCGCAGCTCCACGACCGGCTTCCAGAACGCGCCGATCGCGCCGAACAGCACCTCGGTGTCGGGCCGTTCGCCCAGCAGGATCCAGTCGGTGCCCGCGGTGAGGTCGGCGATGGTGAGCCGGGTCGGGTGCCGGCGGGGTCGCCGGTCGCGCAGTCGGAGGGGGAGTCGGCGTGCCCACTTCGCCGCGTCGAGCACCGGGTGGTGGACCCGCGCCAGGTCCAGTTCGCGCACGGCCCGGTAGACGGTCGGGGGCGGTGCGTCGACGAGCACGTGCGCGGTGCGGGTGAAGTCGGACGGCGTGGCGAACCGGTCGATCATCAGCGGTCGCGGCGCGGTGTCGGTGGACGTCATGGCGGTCACCTCCGTCGGGCTCACCTCGACGATCGCGTGGCTAGCGGCCCGCCGACAGGGTCGGCCGTGACCGGTGCTCCGGGCCGAAGGTCCCGGGACCGGGCAAGGACTTCGCGACGACGGGACCTTCGACCGGCGAGGCCGAGCCCGTGCCCGCCTGGCGTCGAGGACCCGTGTCGAGACGGCGCGGCCAGGTGATGGAGGTGCGGCACGTCGACGGTCGGGCCACGCACGGGGACGACGATTTCGTGGCGGCGGTGGAGAACGGGCGTTCTGGCTGACCACCATCGCGGCCGGCCTCGCGGCTCTGCGCAGGAGGGACATCCGCTGATCGGCACGGTCACCCATGGCCACTCACCCCGGCGGTAACGTCGGTGGGGTGAGTGACGTGACGCCTGTCGAGATCAACATGGGTGGGCGGGCTCACGGTCGGCTGGTCCTGGCGGTGCTGGTCCCGTCCCTGCTCGGCGTCGTCGCGCTGGCCGCGTTCGTGCGCGGGATGTTCTCCGGCGGCCGGGGGGAGTGGCTGGTCGGCAGCGTGGTCGTCTTGGCGCTGGTCGTGGTGGCGCCGCGGCTGATCTACCGGGTGACCGAGCACTTCGCGCGGCCCCGCACGCTGGTCATCGGCCCGGACGGGGTGCGCTGGAACGAGCCTCGAGGCACCTCCTGGGCGGTGGGGTGGGACGAGGTGGCCGGGGTCGCGGTGATCGGGGCGCGGTCCGGTGCGCCAGTGCTGGAGCTTGTGGCCCACAAGGGCTTCCGCGATCCGTCACTCACCGGTGACCGCTACCGACGCCCCTTGCCGGACACCGGCTTCACGACCACCGTGGACCTGGCCTTGCGCCGGTTCGCCGGTGACCGGTACGAGGGTCTGCGTTAGCCGCGGGACCGGGGAGACGAGTGCTCGCGGTGGAGCAGGACCGCCAGCACGACGAGCCACAGCATGGTGGCGTAGATGTCGAGCCGCTCCCACAGCCCCATCCCCGGCGTCGGCAGGTCAGCGGCCAGGTTGCCGGCGTCTTTGCTCGCCATGAGCCCACCCAGCACGAGCACCGCGATCGTGCCGATCGAGTAGAGCCGGAACCGTGCGCTGAACGCCGCCGCCCCGAAGCCCAGGGCGAGCAGGTAGCAGAGCGCGCCCAGCGCTGTGACGGTGATGTGCAGCGTGTCGGTCGGGGTGGGCTCGATCCCGCGCATGTGCATGGGGCCGAACACCGTGCCCACGACGCCGAGGACCTCCTTGGCGACCAGTGCCCCGGCGACCACGCGCAACGCGAGCCGCCCTTCGGCCGAGATCCACACGCCCACCCCGAAGGCCATCGCCATCGCGCTGTAGATCGACAGGAGCGGGACGGCGAGTGGGGCGGTGGGGGCGTCGATCGCGAACAGTTCGCTGAAGGTGTGGTCGGTGAAGCGGTAACCGTCGTACCGGCTCACGAGCACAACGTCGACCGCCAGGTAGTACACCGTGCCCACGACGCCGAGCCACAGCAGGGCCCGTGGTGCCGACCTGCGTCGACTCGCGGTGACCGCGGCCGTCCCGCTCACCATGACGCTCTCCGCGAGGCCGGGGCGGTCGACGGTGCGCTGGACCGGGTCGCCGAGTGCAGCGTGATGACCACGTGCGCTACGGCCGAAGCGTCGACGTCACGGGTTGTCACGGGGCTTCCTCCCTCTGGGGCACACCGTGTCGAAGGCCGCGCGGTCCCGCCGGCCCTCGATCGGCCTCCTTCCGAGTCGGGACCTGCGGCAGTGCCGAACGAACCGGGCGGTCGAAGACCTTCGTCCCCGCCCCCACCGGACGCGCACCGTCGGGTGTTCCGGCCGTCAAGATCGCGCCGGCGGCGACAACCGCTGCGACACCGTGCCCGCGGCGGGCCGAAGCGCACGGGCTGGCGGTGACTTTGTGCCCTGCCGGTGCAGGCGGTCGCGGGAGAAGTGTTGGGCTCGGGTGCACACGACGCCGTGGGGAAGCGGTGGGCCCGTCCGCGCACCCTGGCAGTCCATTGTGGACGGATTTGGGTCGCGTGACGTCGAGCGGACCAGGAGGAGAAATGACACGATTACCCCGCACGGTCGGTGCCCTGGCGTTGGCCGTGACAGTGGTCCTGGGAACGACCGCGGGGCCGGCGCTCGGCGACGAGGCCCCGAGCTCGCCGCAGACCACCTCCGAGACGCCGGTCCCGTCATCGGCGGAGCCATCGACACCAGCGGACACGGCACTCCCCACCGCGCCCCCCGAGCCGCCTCCCGCTCCGGGTGAGCCGCCGGCTGCCGTCTCCGAGCAGCCCGACTTGGCCCTCACCGTGGTGTTCGACAAGGCGTCCTACGACCCCGCCGATCTCGTCCTGCTCCGGGCGACCGTCGTGAACGCAGGCACCGCGACCGCCTCGGCCCTGCGGCTGGAGTCGTCAGGCAACCTGACACCCCACTACTGGCACTTCGAAGACGAAGTCACGGATCTCGCGCCGGGGGAGTCGGTCCAGGCGGAGGCGTCGGGCTACGTGATGGACGTGGCCGACGGCGTGGTCCGCGTGACCGTGGAGGTGCGGTCGGCCGAAGCCGACGCGCGGCCCGACGACAACGCCACCACCGTCAGCGCCCCGCTCGGGGTGGTGCGCGGTGGCTTCACCGGCGTCGCGTACGGCGATCTGAACGCGAACCAGGCACCGGACCCGGGCGAGGAGCTGGCGGGTCTGCGGGTGTACGCCTCCGGCGGCGCTCCGAGCGGCTTCTACGAGACGGTGGCCGACAACGCGGGCCGCATCGCCTTCCACGACCTCCTGGCCGGCTCCTACACCGTGTACGGCGACTCCCCCGACTGGATCTTCCCCGGACTCGCCGTGCAGGTGGACGGCACCGGGGAACCCGAGGTGCTCCTGCGGGGCGACAACAGGATCGACGGCTGGCTCACCGGCACGCTGGCGTTCGTCCGGCCGACCTACGCGGCGGGCGACACGGCCCGGCTGCTCGTCACGCTCACCAACAGCGGGCGGGGGCCGATCCCCGGTCTGGTCGCGTACTGCACCTCGACCAGCAGCGCCCCCGCCGGCTACGGCGAACTGGACCCGAACGGGTCGGGTGCGACCGTCCCGGCGACGTCCACGCGGACCTTCGAGATCGACTACCCCGTCGACGCGCCTACCGCGAACGCCGGGTTCCTGGAGGTGACCTGCTTCATCGGCAAGCCGCCGGACCACTACGGCATGGTCAGGGCCACCGGGGCCACGCGGGTTCCGGGCCTGCGCGCGGCCCGGGTCGTGGGCCGCCTCATGACCCCGGACCGGCACCAGTGCGGCTGCCGGCCCTCCTACCTCCCGGTGCCCGACGCGAAGCTCTACCTGCGCGACCAGGTCACCGGGCAGGTCGTGGCCCGGGACACGACCGACGCGGACGGGTGGTTCGAGTTCCTCGACCTCCCGGCCGACCGCTACGACGTCGGCGTGGTGGGGCCTTGGACGGGCCGGGGCGGCACCACACCGGTGCTGCTGGTCGACGCGCTCGACGACGGGAGCCGCACGCACTTCGTCGTCGTGGTCCCCGGTCCTGAGCAACCGGACCCCGACCCGGCACCGGTCCCGCCACCGACGGGCGAGGCGGGCGGCACACCCGAGCCGGCGGCGCTGGCCGCGACGGGCGCGGGTGTCGGGTGGCTCGCGGTGACGGGTCTGGTGTTCCTGGTCGGGGGAGCGGGCTTGGTGTTCGGCACACGCCGCCGGACGGCCTGACCGGTGGAGGCGGTGCGTCGGGCACTGGTGCTCGTCGCACCGCCACGACGGGGGCGGTGGTCGTGGTGCGGGATGAGGAGGAGGGGGTTCGGTGGAGGTCCAGGAACACGTGGTGTCGCGGGCGGTCGCGGGGGATCGGCGTGCGGTCGAGCAGGTCTTGGCGGCGGTGCGCCCGCTGGTGTCGCGGTATTGCAGGGGCCGGTTGCCGTGGTGGGACGCCGCCGCGGTGGAGGACGTGGTCCAGGAGGCGTTGATCGGGGTGTTCACCACGTTGCCGTCGTTCCGGGCGCAGGGCGAGAACTCGTTCCTGCGGCTGGTCTACGGCGTCGCGGCGCGAAAGGTGGTGGACGCGATCCGCAGATCGGTGCGCGATCGGGTCGACCTCGCCGCAGAGCCGCCCGACGTCGTCGACCTCGGCCCGACACCGGAGCAGCACCTGCTGCTGGGTGAGCGGACCGAGCGGGTGGCGGAGTTGTTGCGGCTGTTGCCCGAGGCGAAGCGGGAGTTGCTGGTCCTGCGCATCGCGGTGGGTCTGTCGGCCGAGGACACCGCGCGCGTGCTGGGCATGAGCGCGGGCTCGGTGCGCGTGGCCCAGCACCGCGCGCTCCAAGTCCTGCGCGAGCACCTGCGGCGCAACCGCAGGGCCGCCGCCTGAACCTCCCGCGTGCGGAAGGCGGCGTGCCCTGCTCTTCTCTACAGGCCCGTGCCCACGGTCGCCTCGCGTGAGGCTCGGGAAGCTCGGGCCCTCGTCGAGGCGGTCGTGGTGGCGACCGGCAGACCGGTGCTCATCTCGGCTCACGTCACTCATCGCACCCGGCTGGTCGCGTCCTGCGGTCCTTGTCGCGCGGCGGCTGTTGCGCTCTGCCGGCTCCGGGCCGCGGGTTCCACGAGACGGCTCAGTCCGCGTTCGATGCCGGATGCCAGTACGTCGAGGTCCGGTGTGCTGTCGTGGTCGCCGGTGATGCCCAGCACGAGCCGGTCGCGGTAGCTCAGCGCGGCGACGCCGGTGCGCAGGCCGAGTGCGATCGGGACGTAGGGCAGGACTTCGATGACGTCCCTCCCGATCAGCGACAGCGGGTGGCGTGGGCCCGGCACGTTGGTGGTGACCGTCGTGATGCTGCGCTGGGGCAGTCGGGCACCCAGGCGCACGCCCGAGGACAGCAGGGTCGGGCACGCGTGCCGCGCGAGGGCGAGGAGTGCCTGTCCCGCGTCGGATTCGCCCGTGGCCGCGTGGTGGCGCATCGCCCGGTGCACCTTCTCCAGCGCCTCGACCGGGTGGGTGATGTGGATCGGCAGGAACGGCAGTCGCACGGAGATGGCGTTGCCCTCCACACCGGTCGCCGCGTGGCGCACCGACACGGGCACCAGGGCGCGGACGGCGCGGGCCCAGGTGGGTTCGCCACGAGCGGTGAGCAGGTCCCGCAGGCCGGCGCTCACCGCCGCCAGGACGACGTCGTTCACGGTGGCCCCGTGCGCCCGCCCGGCGGCGGCCACGTCGGTCAGCGACGCCCGGACCACGCGGTAGCGGCGGCGCGACCCGATGGGGCCGACCAGTGACGAGGGCGCGACCGGCACGGCCGCTCCGGCCAGTCCCGCCGTGCCGCGCAGCACCTGCCGCACGGCCTGCAACGGCCCCCACGGCACCGGTATCGCGGCCTGCAGCGGCCACCGCGGCACCGGCGGCGCGGTCCGCAGCGGCGAGCGCGGGACCGGCGGCGCGGTCCGCAGTGGCGCTAGCGGTAGCGGCGGTGCGGACCGCAGCGGTGAGCGCGGTACCGGCGGCGCGGGCCGCGCACCGGGTGCGTCCGGGTCGTCGGCGCACAGCGCGGTGAGCAGGTCCACGCCGCCGACGCCGTCCACGAGGCAGTGGTGGACCTTGAACAGCACCGCCCACCGGCCGCCCGAGAGTCCTTCCACGACCCAGCACTCCCACAGCGGCCGGTCCCGGTCGAGTCGCCGCGCCATGATCGAGGCGACGAGCTCGTGCAACGCCGTGTCGTCACCGGGCGAGGTGACCGCCACCCGCCGGATGTGGTGGTCGGGATCGGGCAGCCGGTCCCGCACCAGTTCGGGCGCTCCGAACCGGCGACGGCGGACCCGTGCCGTCGCGCCGGGCAGCGACAGCAGTCGCGGGCCGACTCGCGCGACGAACTCGTCGTGGGTCGGTGGTGGCCCTGCCACGATCGCCACGGAGCCGATGGCCAGCGACACGTGCGGGTCGGCGTCCTCGACGTCGAGGAACGCGGTGTCGAGTACTCCCAGGCGCTGGGTGGACGCGTTCACGGGTGGTCGCCTCCTCTGCGATCTCCTCCACACACGGTCGCGCCACGCACCGCGCGCGGAGCAGGTGCGACGGTGGTTGTGCGAAGCCCAGGACCGTGCCGGGTGAACCGGGTGCGCTCGTGGGGTGGGGGGTGACCGCACCCCGGCACTCAGGACGTGTCGTGGCCCGTGCTGGGCAGCAGCAGTTCTTCGACGTCCCGGCGGGGTGTGGCGGGGACGGGGGAGCCGAAGCCGATCCGCAGCATGGTCTGCGGCAGGACCGCTCCGCCCAGCGACCGCCGGATCTCGTCGCGCACCGACCGCACCTCGATCGCCTGGGACAGGAACGACACGGCCAGCCCGAGCGTGGTCGCGGTCAGCAGGACCCGTTGCAGCGCCTGCCCCGCCCGCAGTTCGCCCAGTGGACTGTCGTAGAACGAGCAGAGCACCGCCACGAGCGGGTCGGACTCGTACTCCTCGCCCGCTGGGCGGTCGGCGGCTTGGAAGTCCCGCATGGCCCACTCGTCCGCGGGCGCGGGCTTGAGCCCCGCCGAGGCCCGGGGCACGCCGTCTGCGGATGCCCGCTCGCCGCTCCAGACCGTCAGCTCGCGGCGCACGCCCTCGTCGGCGGCCTGGATGGCGTGGGCGCGGGCGGCGAGCCGTCGGAACCGGGTGCGCTCCTCGCCGTCGAGGACGAAGTGCAGCCATGAGCGCTCGCGCTCGGCGGCCCGCGCGAGCGCGGTCCGGTGAGCGACTGGCACGGGCTGGTCGCGGAACGGCGCGCGGTTGGACCGCCGTCGCGGCACCGCCTCCCACAACGCCCTGGTCTCCTCGTCGAACGGCGTGGTCCAGCCGCGGCGCACGACGGCGAGCGCGCCGGGCGCCTCGGGGCCGGGCAGCAGCGACACGACCGGTGCGATGCCGTGCCGGCGCAGTCCGAGCCGGAGGTTGAACAGGGCGGCGCCGCAGGACAGCCGCAGTTCGCGGTCCTCGGGGTCGGTCGCGGGCAGCCTGCGGTCCTGGTCCGGGTGCAGTTCGACCCGGTCGGGCGCGAGCCGGAACAGCCACGGTTGCGTGTTGTGCAGCGACGGCGCCAGGGAGGCGGCGCGCAGCACGTCACCCACCGCCCCGTCCGTCAACCCCAACGTCCCCGTCATCCTCGGCAGCCCAGCCACGCCGACTTCCTCCCCGATCGGACCAACCCCTCCACCGTGCGCCCGGTCCCGGCGGTGATCACACGGTCGAAGGTCCTCTCCCGACCGGGCACTTGGACTCCTCCTTCCGGGCGGGCGTGCTCAGCGCCCGGCCTGTCGAAAGCCGCCACCTGGCTACGCCGAGCCCTGCGGCTCATCGGCGTCGTGCGCCACGCAGACCGGCGAGCAGGACCGCCATCCCCGCCGCGGCCATCACCGGTTGCAGCCAGGTGAACGTCCGGATCACCAGGACCTGCAGCACGATCCACCCGATCAGGCAGCATCCGGCGAACACCGCCGTGCCGGCCCACTTCGGGTGTCCCGCGGCGGCCCGGACCGTGGCCGCCGTCATCGGCAGGGCCACCACGAGCACCAGGGCGAGCCCCGCCAGGACCGGGCTGCGCGCCGGCAGCCGGTCGGTGACCACCGGGCCGAAGTCGATCACCCCGGTGACGAGCGCGAGGCCACCCGCGAAAGCGTTCAAGGCCACGATCCCCGCGCCCGCGGCGAGCGCTACCCGGGTCCGTGCCGGTGATCTGGTCGTCATGGGACCACGGTCGCGGTCACCCGGTCCGCCGGACACGGTCCGAGGTCCCGTATCGGCGAGGCCCAGCGGCCCGAGCCCGGTCCAACGGCCGTTCGACGCTACCAACGGCAGGCTTTCCGGCCGCGCCGCCACCGGACCGCGCCCCTGCCCGTCACCCGGCTGACCCCGACGCCGGGGTGGCCGCGCCGCGGATCGCCTCGCCGCACTGAGCGCGCGGCGGCGGATCCGAGGCGGGACGTTCCGCCCGCCGGAGCAGGGCCTTGCGCTTCTGCTCCAACGCTTCCGACCCGCCCACGCTGGACGGGAGAGGGAGGAGCGGGACGATGAGTACTCCTGTCGACAAGCGCCGGGTGTGGTGGGTCGCGGGCGGCGTGGTCGCTGTCCTGGTCGTGGTCGTGGTCGCGGCCGTGGTCTTCGTGGCGACGCGTGACCGCTCGACCGACGTCGGGACACCGTCGTCCACAGCCGTCACGACGCCGTCCGCGGACACCATGCAGGTGCGGGTGTTCTTCCACCGGGGCGAGGCGGACGACCCGAGTCGTGTGTCCGCCGTGCTGCGGACGGTGCCCCGCTCGGAGATGGTCGCCACGGCGGCCCTCACGCAACTGCTCGGCGGCACGACCGCCGCGGAGGCCGAGCAGGGCTACTGGTCGCAGTTCGTGCCCGCCACGGCCGGCAGCCTGCACGGTGTGCGGATCGAGGACGGCGTGGCGCACGCCGACTTCGCGAACTTCAGCGGCACCATCCCGAACGCGAGCTCCAGCTTCGGCAGCGCCGCGCTGCTCGCCGAGCTCGACTCGACGCTCAAGCAGTTCCCCACCGTGCGGTCCACGGTCTACTCCTTCGACGGTGACGTGGCCGCCTTCTACGAGTGGCTTCAGCTCACCCCGCCCACCGGGAAGCCCGGCGACACCGCGCCCGCCGTCGCCGAGGCCCGCCGGTTCCTCAAGACGGTGGTCGGCATGGCAGACCCCGCCGAAGGCCCCTTCCGGTGGGTCGACGACAACGCCGCCGAGGTGACCTTCTACGGCCGGTCGCCCAACAACGGCGAGCCCGTGCCCACCCTCGCGACCGTGGTGTCGCTCCGGCGTGACGGGCGGTGGAGCGTCACCGGCACCCGCACCGACCCCATCCGGGTCGACGCGCCCACCGCGGGCCAGACCGCCACCTCACCCCTGCGCGTCACGGGCGCGGCCCACACGTTCGAGGGCCACGTGACCGTCCGGGTGCTGTCCGAACACGGCGGCAAGACCACCGAGGTCGGCACCGGCTTCGTCACCGGTGGAGGCGACGAACAGCGGCCGTTCAGCGGCGACATCACCTTCACCGCACCCAACGGCGGCGCCGGCTGGGTCGTGTTCGCCGAACCGTCCGCGGCCGACGGGCAGATCCTGCACGCGACGACCGTCCGGGTGGTCTTCCCCGGCACCTGACAACCACCACCCGCTGCCGCGACCGGGACCCGGTGCACACGACCACCGGGACCCGGCACCGGCCCTGCTGGCGCCCGACCGTGAGCCCGAGGGCTGACCCGAGCGCGGGCGGACCGGACACCCCGAGCCCGCCCGCGAGCCGCGTGCCGCGTCGTTAGCGGGTCGTCGCCGACGCCAGGGATCTGCTTGACCAGCACCCCCGACGCTCGCACGGCCACCCTCTCCACGACCGGCCCATGCACCGGCTGAGGGGTTCCCGTGGCGGCGGTGCCCCGGTGAGCGCGGGGTCAGGGCGTTGTGGCCTCGACGCTGAGCAGGAGGAAGTGCTCGATCCCGAACAGCCGCCAGATCCTCCGGCGTGCGCTGGACAGCAGCGGGAGGGCCGTGGCCGCGTCGACGACGCGAGGCGCGACCACCGTGACGTGCTCGCCCTTGACGTCGAGGGTGGCGCGCCCGGTGGCCAGGACGTTGCGCAGCCAGTCCACCGCGGTCCCGTACGGCAGCGGGACGACGAAACCGTCCTCGACGCGGACGGCGATGACGGGTGTGGCACGGCTGCGGCCGGTGCGGCGGCCGACGTGCCGGATGACCGCCGCGTACCAGTGCCGGCGACCGGCCAGGCGCAGCATGAGGGGGTTGAACACCCGCCGGTTGAGCTCGCGCACCTTGTCCTTCGCCGAGCGTCGCGCGGTCTCGCCGCGCTTCCTGGGGCGCATGTGGTCCTCCCACGCTTGTGGACGTCGTGTCGACAACGCTCCTCCGCTCCCCGCGTGACCGACAGGGCACAAGGTCACCACCGGCCCGGCCATCGCCGACGACCGCCACGGCGCGGGTGGTCGCCGGCAGGGTCGCACGACCCCGTCCGGCAGGGACCGCGGTGGCGGTGGTGTGCCCCGAGGTCTCTGTGGTGGGGGCGGTCGTCGGCGGCACGCTGGTCGACACGGAGGTGGGACCGATGGACACCATGATCAAGCGTGCTGTGCACTACGCGTTGCCGTCGCGGCGCGGTGTCGCCCGTGTCGGCGATCGCGTGGAGGGCGGGGTGCTCGTCGTCGCGGTGCTGCTCGCACTGTCAGGCGTCCCGGTCGCGGCGGCGGTCGGCTCCGAGGTGTACGCGTCCGGCAAGCTCACGGCGGTCGAGCAATCAGGTACGCGGCACCGGGTCGAGGCGACACTGCTCGCCGACGCGCCGCCCGCACCCGCCGAGACCGGTCGCGGTGCCGGGGTCGACCGCACACCCGTCCCCGCGCGGTGGGCGGCTCCCGACAACGTGGCGCACAGCGGCCCGGTCGACGCACCCGCCGGCGCGAAAGCCGGCGCGGTGGTGCGGATCTGGGTCGACGACGCCGGCACGGCGACCCCACCGCCGCTGACCGTCGAGGGCGCGGCGGTGGGCGGGACCGTGGTGGCGTTCGCCCTGTGGGGCGGCCTGGCCGCGCTGCTCGCCCTGGTGTGGCTCGCAGTCCGGGTCGTGCGCGAACGGCTGAGCTCGCGGTCCTGGGAGCGCGAGTGGACCTTGGTGGAACCGGGATGGACGGGACATCGCTGACCGGACGACGCGGCCGGGCCCTACCTTGCAGCCTCGCCTGCCCGCGATCGCGCCGGATCACCGCGGTGGCCCGCCGCGGTCGGGATCGGCCAACCGAACAGTCCACAATGACCTTCCGCTGATGGCGTGCGAAGTTGCCAGGTCGCTGGGAATGGTGCACCTCGACACTCCACTGTGGACTGCCGGCTCGATCGACGCCGGAGGTCCTTTCGGCCCTTGTGATCATGTTCCGCGATCGACACGATTCCGCAGTGGTTCGCGGCAGTTGATCGTCAACGCGAGGAGAGTTCTGATGTCGCACAGACCTGTCCTGCGGGGTGGCGCCTGATGGTGCGCGACCTGGGTGTGCTGGCCGTGGCGTTGCTGGTGGTCATCGTGCCCGGTGCGGCGCTGGCCGCGGCCCTGGGTGTGCGGCGGCCGTTGTGGTTCGTGGGGATGTCCGTTCCGGCGTCGGCGGGTCTGGCGACGGTGACGGCTGTGGTGTGCGCGGTGGTGGGTGTGTCTTACGGGCCCGTCGCGCTCGGTGTGGTGACGGTGGTGTTGCTCGCGGTCGGGGTGCCACGACTGGTGCGCGCCTGCCGTGCCCGCCTCGCGGGTCCGCCGACGCCTCCGCCGTGGCGGGTGGCGCGGGTCGCGGGACCGGTGCTGGTGTCGGCCGCGGTGGTGTTGAGCGTGTTCACGTGGTGGAGCGGGATGCGCGGACTGGCCACCGTCGGCCAGGAGCACGACATGATCACCCACCACCTGGCCACGGCCTACATCGAGCGCACGGGCCGGGGCGCGCCCTGGCAGCTCATGCCGACCGACCTGCTCGACGGGTCGGACGTCGGCTTCTACCCGGCCGGCCTGCACCTGCTCATGGCGCCGGTCGCGGCGTCGACCGCGGGCACCGTGGTGGGGGTCAACGCGGTGACGGTCGTGGTGCTGGGCCTGGTCTGGCCGGTGTCGGTCGCCGCGCTGGGGCACGTCGCCGCCGTGCGCGCCCGGTTGGAGCGGGGTGCGCCGCTGGTCGCCGGGGTGGCGGCGGTCGTGGCAGTGGGCCTGTACCGGCCGGTGTTCTCGCTGGTGCACGAGGGCGGCATCCTGCCCAACGCGGTCACGCTGGTGCTCGCCCCGGGGCTGTTGGCGGTGCTGCTGACGGTGCCGCGCCGGTGGGAACCCGTGGTCGTGGCCGGTGTCGCGGTGGCGGGTGTGGTCGCCGTCCACCCGAGCGCGGTGGCCACCGTCGGCTTCAGCCTGCTCGCCTGGTGGGTCGGTGACGCGATCACCGACCGGCGGCGCGCGGTGCGGGTGTTACCCCGGCTCGTCGCGGTGGGAGCGGTGGCCGCCGTGACGAGCTCTCCGGTGTTGTTCCAGGCGATGGGGTCCGTGGCGGGCACGGCGGGGGCGGGTGCCGACATCGGTCCGCGGCCGTTCGGTTCGGCGTTGGGCGACGCGCTGGGCATGGTCTACAGCGGCTACATCCCGGGACACCGGGGCGATGCGCAGTGGGCGGCGGCGTCGGCGACGCTGCTCGGCGCGGTGGCGGTGCTGGTGTCGCGGCGCGGGTACGGGGTGCTGGTGGCGTGGACGGCCTGGCTGGTGGTGGAGGTGGCGTTCCTGAGCACCGCCGGACGTCCGGTCGTCGCGCCGCTGACCGGGTTCTTCTACCACGCCCACCTGCGGGTCTGGTCACACTTGTCGCTGTTCGCGCCCGTGCTGGCCGGGCTCGGGGTGGTGCTCGTGGCGTGGGCGGTGGCCCGGCGCGCGGCTCGGGTCGTGCGCCGGGTGCGGTGGTCGGCGGTGGGGTTCGTGGTCGTGGCCGCGCTGGCCTACCTCGCCCGGCCGGGGATCGGGTACGCGCGGGTGGAAGCCGACTACGTGGCCAGCCGGTACGCCCGTCCCGACTTCGTCCGCGTCGGGCCGGACGACGAGCGGGCGATCGCCTGGCTGGCGGACCGGGTGCGCCCGGGAGAACGGGTGCTCAACTCGGCCAACGACGGTTCGACGTTCCTGTACGTGGAGCGCGGCGTGCCGGTGGTCAACGTCAGCTCGCTGGGCTCGGCGCGGGCGCCGCACACCTACCGCCTGCTCCGGGACTTCAACACCTTCCCGCACGACGACCAGGTGCGCCGGATGCTGCGCGAGCTGGACGTGCGCTGGGTGTACGTGGACGCCAACGCCCCCACCATCGGGTCCGGTTCATCGCCGGAGAACTGGGTCGGTCACCACCTGTTCTCCACGGCACGCGGACTGCGGGGGCTCGACGGGTTGCCCGGCCTGCGCCTGGCGTTCCGCTCCGGTGACGTGTCCGTGTACGAGCTGGACCTCGGCACGTGACCGGCCGCACCGCTCGCCGTCCGTCCACCGTCGAGCCGAGAGGACCGTGGTGATCGCCTTCTTCGTCGGCACCACCGCCGAGCTGATCAAGATCGCACCCGTCTACCACGCCGTCGCCGCCCGCGGCAGGGCGCCGGAGCTGTGGTTCACCGCGTGGCACGTGGACGGGGTGGCGGAAACGCTTGCGGACCTGCGACTGCCGCAGCCGGACGTGTGGCTGGTGCCACCCGGCGGTGCCGAGCAGGTCGACCGGTCGAGCCGGGTGCCGCGTTGGGCGGCCCGGGTCGCGGCGACCGCGTGCCGACGGCGTGGCGAACTGCGGCGCCGGCTGGCCGCCGACGGTCGACCGCCGCTGGTGGTCGTGCACGGCGACACCTTCAGCACCCCCTACGGCTGCCTCATCGCCCGGAAGCTGCTGGGTGTCCGGGTGGCGCACATCGAGGCGGGGATGCGCAGCGGCAGCATCACCAGTCCGTTCCCGGAGGAGCTCAACCGGCGGGTCGCGTCCCGGCTGACCGACATCCACTTCGCACCGACCCGGCGGGAGGTGGACAACCTGGCCGGTTCAGGGGGCGTCGTCGTGGAGACCGGTGCCAACACCGTGGTGGACGCGGTGCGGGCCGCGTTGGCCACGGGCGGCGCGCTGGTGGACCTGCCGCCGGAGTACGGCCTGGCCACCCTGCACCGGTTCGAACTGCTCTCCCGCGCGGACCGGTTCCGCGAGGTGCTCGAACGGCTGCGGGAAGCCGCCGAGCGCACGCCGATCGTCTACTTCGCGGGACTGCTGGAGCGGGAACGCGTCGACAGTGCGGGGTTGCGGGGGCTCTTCGACGACGAGCACCTGCTGATGCGCCCCAAGCTGCGCTACGCGCAATTCCTCCCGGTGCTGGCCAGGGCGCGGTTCGTGGTGACCGATTCCGGCGGTCTGCAGGAGGAGTGCGCGTACCTGGGAGTGCCCGCCGCGATCCACCGCAAGCGCACCGAGCGCCGGCAGGGGCTGGGGGACAACGTGGTGCTCACCGGCATGGACCCCGACCGGCTCGCCTCGTTCCTGACCGACCCGGAGTCCCTGCGCCGCCCTTCGCGACTCGACGACCACCACCCGACGGAGAAGGTCGTCGCGACACTGGCCGCGCTCGACTTCTGCTGAGCCCCAGAGACCTTCGCCGCGCGAATCAGGCTCGTCCAGGCGTCTGAGCGGATGCAGCCAGCGGGCGCGCGCGCCACACCACCCCGAGTCTGGGGTCGCCGGTGGGACTCGGCTCGATCCTTTCCACGGTGAAGCCCTCACGTTCGTAGAAGGCGCCCGCGCGCTCGTTGCCCACGAAATGTTCGATGTACAGCCGATCAGCGTCAGAGGGCAGCTGTCCGGTGAGGACATCGAGCAGCCGCGGGCCCAGCCCGCGGCCGCGATGCCGAGGGTGGACGTAGAGCTTGTAGACCACGTGGTCAGCTCCTCTGCGGCCGCGCTGCCCGACGCCGACGACGTGCCCGTCAACCTCGGCGACGACCACCAGACCCCCGGCCACGGCCGCGGCGACGTGCGTCTCGTTCCACCACCTGCGTACCTGCTCATCCGCCGCGGCAGCGCCGATCAGCGGGGCGTAGTGCGGTCGGACGTGGGCCTCGCCGAACCGGCAGATCGCCACCACATCGTCGTGCCTGGCATCCCGCACGACCGGTTCGGCACTCGACGCCATCGCATCCTCCCGCAACGAACACACGATCTCGCACTGGCCAGGTTACGACAGCGCTGGCGGTGACCACCCGGTGCCGCGAGCGCAGAACCTCCGCAGCTCGGACCGGTTCTCCCGGTCGGGTGAGCGGCCCCTCGGGCCGGCCGCCGTGGGACCGACCTCGACGGAGCGCAGGGCTGACAATCGCGCCGGATCGCAGGATCGGATGGGACACGCGTTGTGCGAACGGGTCGGCGGGCCGGCAGGGACATGTGCCTTGGCGGGTGTGTCGGGGTCGCGCCGATGGCTCGATGAGACGGTGCTGCGCAACCCCTGCGCGTGAGGACACGGAGGTCAACGGCCGGCCGGTCCGCCGCGGGGACGCCGTGACCGTGCTGATCGCGGCGGCCAACCGCGACGACCGGGTCTTCGACGATCCGGATTCGCTGCGCCTGGACCGCGCGCCCAACCCGCACCTGGGGTTCGGCCGTGGCCCCCACGCCTGCCTGGGTTCGCCCCTCGCCTTGCTGATCGCCCGCACCGCCCTGGGCGCGCTGGCCCGTCATCACCGGCCGCCAAGGCTGCTCGCCGAGCCGGTGTTCCGTCGCAACGCCATGGTGCCCGTCGCGGCTTCCGCGACGGGCACCCGAGGGCGGGGGCGTCGGATCAGACCACGACGGAATCCAGGTAGTCGGTGAAGGTCTCGTCGGCGTGGTGCGGCTTGTGGTTGAGGTCCTTGGTGTCGAACCAGCGGGTCGGGCCGATCTTCAGCTTGACCTGCGTGCCGCCGTTGACGGTGGTGGCGGCCAGTTCGGTGTTGCGGTGGGGTGCGAGGGGGTCGGTGGTGGGCTGGTGGTTCTCGGTGACGGTGGTGAGGTCGACCAGGACGCCGGCTTTCAGCTGGGCCTCGGTCAGGCCGGTGGGTACGGCGGCGAGTTGGGCCAGGAGTTGGTAGTCGTACTGCTTGGTCATGTAGTGGGAGATGTGGGCCTCGCCGTCTGCGCCGAAGACCAGGTACCGCGGCTTGTCTGGGTAGTTCTCGTTGTTGTCGAAGGCCCGGTCGTAGATCTTCGTGCGAGCCTTGGCGATGAATCCCGCCTTCAACTCCGTGGGCTTGTTGATGTTCTGGCCGGGTAGCTGCCACAGCACGGCGGGGAAGCCGGCGGGCTCGAGCATCTTGTGCAGCAGCATCTCCTTGCCTTTGGGGTTGACCACGATGATCGGGCTCTTGGGGTCCTCCTCTTGAGCTTCGATGTACTTCTCCTCCACGTCACCGGGCAGATCGACCTCGATGACGACGTGGTAGCGGTGTTGGGGCATGGTGAACATGGCCAGGTGGCTGCCGTAGACGGTGTCCGTGCCGGTGAGCACGAACCCGTGCTGATCGACGGGTTCGGAGGCGGTCATGGGTGCTCCTCTGCTCAGAAGGCGTGGTTCCAGGTGTGGACCAGGGCCAGGCGTGCGATGTCGGGGCTGTCGGCGGTGCCGTCGATGTAGTCGATGCTCTGCTGCTCGGTGCGCGGCGCGGGTACCGCGACGCGGACGAGGTCCTCGGCCAGGTCGTCGATGAGCTGCTTGGTGACGTGGGGCATCACGTACAGGTGGGCGTAGTCGACCTGTCCCTTGGGCGTGCGCAGCGGAACGGTGGCCAGCGAGTACTTGTGCACGACGTCGTCGGTGGGCTGGCGGAAGCGGACGGTCAGCGAGTACGGGGTGCGGGCCACCTCCCAGTCGCCGGGCACTTCCGACAGTCGCTGGTAGGCGTAGCGGGCGATCTCCTCGGCGCGGGTGATCATGTCGACCTGGGCCTGTTCGGAGTTGCGGGCCAGGAAGTTCCACATGATCAGCGGGGAGAAGGCGTTGCGGGAGCCGCCGAAGGTGGTGTCCGGCGAGCCGATGACCGCGGGTTGGGCCGGGGGCTGCATCTGGAGTTTCGCCTTGGTCATGAAGATGCCGCACGGCCACGGGGCGCCGGGGTACTTGTGTCCGCTGGTGACGATCGAGCACACCTCGGGGATGCGGAAGTCGAACTTGGGCAGGTGGCCCTCCGAGGTGAGCTTGCCCTGCTCGACCGCCCGCTCCAGGAACGGTCCGTAGGTGGCGCCGAGGGCGCCGTCGATGTGGATCCAGTAGCCGGTGCGCTTGTCGGTGAGCAGCTTGTTGCCCTTGTGGCCGTAGCGGACTTCGCGTTCGTGCAGGCCGTACTTGGTGAACACCTCGGCGGTGAGTCGCCGGCAGATGGTCTCGACGTCGTCGTAGGCGCCCTTGAAGGTGCTGCCGTAGTTGAGGTTGATCAGGACGGGGTGGCCCATCCGGGCGAAGAACTCCACCAGGGTGACGAGCTTGTCGACGTCGATCGAGCCGGGGCCGGCGCCGCCGTTGGTGGACGGCACCTCCAGGTCCCACGGCTTGCCGGGGTTCAGCGGGTTGGCGTGCGGGTACATCTTCGTGCCCACCTCGTAGAAGGAGGGGATGTCCAGCACGCGCAGGGCCTTGGCGACGGAGTAGTGCGTGTCCTGGGAGTAGAACGCGACGGGGGAGTAGGCGTTCTGGTTGTCCACCGGCGGGGTGTCCTGGACCCACATCATGGTGCCGATGCCGTTCTCGTCCGGCTCGACCATGAGGGTCTTGCCGGACAGGTAGTCCCGGGCGTTCCACAACGCGTAGTTGTTGCCCTCGGAGGAGCCCATGGTGAGGACGTAACCCCAGTAGGCGTCACGGTCTTTCAGGTGCCCGTGCTCGTCGTACTCGCGTGGTTTGGCGTGCCACAGCCTGGCGTAGTAGGCGAGCACGGCGCGTTCGGCGGCGCGGGCGTCGAGGGTGAAGTGCGACGGGGCGAAGGGGTCGCCGACGTTGTTGAAGTGGTAGTCCAGGAACGGCGCCATGTCGTCCTTGAGCCGCAGGTCCTGGTTGGTCTGGTAGCCCAGGAACCGGGATTGCATGTCGGTGAAGTAGTTCTTCAGCTTGGTCAGCACTTCCTTGCGGCGTTCGTGGGGCAGCCCCTCGCCGGTGAGCGCGAACAAGGTGTCGAACTCGTTCTCGGTGCCGGTCGTGATGGGGTTGTGGTCGGTGATGGTCATGCGTCGCTCTCCTTGGTGTGGTGGAGTCGTGGGCACGCCGAGGTCGCCCGGGTGGGTTCCCGGGCGGTCTCGGGGGGCTCGGGGTCAGGTGTGTGCGGTCCTGGCGAGGGCGTCGAGCAGCAGCGCTTCGGCGGTGGTCAGCCGTTGCAGCTCTGCGCGGTCGACGCTTTCGTTGTGGCCGTGGATGTTCGCCTTGGGTTCCTCGCAGCCCCACAGCACGATGTCGGCCTTCGGGTTGGCCTTGCGCAAAGCGGCCACGAGGGGGATCGACCCGCCCTGGCCGGGGTGCTGGACCGCGGCGCCGCCGTGCGAGTCGCACAGCGCTCGTTCGACGAGGGCGGCGTGCTTGCCGCGTTTGGCTTCGAACCCGGTGCCCTCGCCGACCGGGGCGATGCCGGGTTGGATGCCCCACGGGGTGTTCTTCTCGATGT
The DNA here is from genome assembly GCF_003634995.1 of Saccharothrix variisporea. GTDB lineage: Bacteria > Actinomycetota > Actinomycetes > Mycobacteriales > Pseudonocardiaceae > Actinosynnema > Actinosynnema variisporeum. The sequence continues at coordinate 8,629,961 of NZ_RBXR01000001.1, forward strand.
GGTCGACCAGGGCTCGGTAGGCGGTGTGCGGGTTCTGGTCGGGTGCCAGGCGCACGCTGATGCGCGCGGTCACTTCCGACCGCAGGGCGTTGACGGGCCGGTTCAGCGGCGGTACGCCGGACAGGCCGACCACGTTGACCGAAGCCTTGCCCCACAGGCGGCTCTCGATCGACCCGGTGCCCAGCAGCCGGGGCCTGCTGTGCCCGTAGGTGAGGACACCGGCCGTGGCGCGGAACTCCTCCTCGTCGACCTTCGGCCACGTGTGCGAGTACTCGGTGAGTCCCGGGATGGTGACCCGCCCGTCGCCGTGGTCGAGCATCGTGGCGAGCAGTTGGGTCATGGCCATGAACGCGTCCGGTGCCGGTCCGCCGTACATGCCGCTGTGGACGTCCTTGTCCAGCGTCCGCAGGGTGACGTCCACGACCACGATGCCGCGCAGAGTGGAGGTCAGCGTCGGCACGCCCAACGCCATGTTGCCGGTGTCGGCGACCACGATGACGTCGGCGAGGAACCGGTCGTCCGTGGGGTTGGCCGCCAGGTGGGAGTCGAGCACGCTGGTGCCCGTCTCCTCCTCGCCTTCGATGACGATCTTGAGGTTGAGCGGTACGGGGTGCGGGTCGGTGGTGGCGGCCTTGATCGCCCTGAGGTGCATGACGATGCCGGCCTCGGCTGCACGTCTTAGTGCGCGTAGAGCAGCACCCTGGGTCCCTCGCTGCGGCGCTCGTCGGCGTAGACGATCGGCGCGGACTGCGCTTCCCCGTGTTTGATGGTGATCACCTGGGCGCTGGGCGCGCCGGCGGCGCGGAACAGCTTCGTCACCTCGTCGGCGGTGCTGCGAAGGATGGTCGGGTCCTGCCTGCTGATGGATTTGAAGCGCACCAAGGCGGCCAACGTGTCCCACAGCTCGGGCATCAGTTCGTGAACCTTGGCGCGTACGTGCTCGCCGGTGTGCACGGCGGTCATCGCATTCTCCTTCCCGCCGAACGGAACAGCGGGTCAACGGCCATCGTCACACCGCCGTGGAGCGCCGTGCAGGTCCTCGTGGACAATGGGAACCATCAGGTGAGCAGGACCTGATATCTCCGCATTTTGACGGTGTCCACCGTGGACGCGCGGTGATGTGCCGTCCTCTTGGGTCACCTCAACGCGTTGCTCGGCGCACGATCCGCTGACAGGCGGACGAACGCACCCGCGACCGGCGCTTCGGCGGCACGCTGGTCCCGTGTTGCCGCAAGCGATGCGCGGCATCAACCTCGTGTCGGGGCACCGTCCCCGTCAACGCCAGCCGAGCAAAGGGCCGGACCATGCGCGACTTCCACCCAGCACCGACCTCCCGCACGCGAACACGAACCGCGCTCGTGCTGGCGTTGGCCGTGGTGTTCACCACGATCAGCCCGGTGGACGCCACGCAGACCGACCCCGCGCACGTGGACGTGTTGTTCATCGGGGCGCACCCGGACGACGAGTACCAGTCGCTGGCCACGTTCGGGCAGTGGGAGGAGGACGAAGGTCTGACGGTCGCGGTCGGCACCATCACGCGCGGCGAGGGCGGCGGCAACGCGGCCGGCCCGGAAGAAGGCCCCGAGCTCGGACTGCTGCGGGAGGCGGAGGAGCGGCGGGCCGTGGCGGTGGCGGGCGTGCGGGACGTGTACTACCTCGACAAGCCCGACTTCTGGTACACCCTGTCCGCCCCGCTCACCCGATCGGTGTGGGACGGCGAGCGTGCCGACACGCTGGAACGGCTGGTGCGGCTCATCCGCGCCACCACGCCGTCCACCGTGGTCACCATGGAACCCCGCCCGTTCAACCAGCACGGCGCGCACCAGATGGCGGCCCTGCTGGCGATCGAGGCGTTCTCCCTGGCCGCCGACCCCCTGGCCCATCCCCGCCAGCTGACCTGGGAGGGCTACCGGCCCCACCGGGCGCGGCGCCTGCTGGCCCAGGACTGGCGGTTCACCGGACCGGTCGGACCCGGCTGCCACCGGCAGCGGCTGGTCGATCGGGTCACCAGGCTGCCCAAGGAGGGCTACTGGGAGGGCGTGTGGTCCGCCCAGCACCGGACGTCGTGGGCGCAGCTCGAACGCGACGCCGCGCGGATGTACGTCACCCAGGGGTTCGACAAGATGCTGTCCACGACCGTCGGCACCCCCGCCGAGCAGCTGCCGTGCGACTGGTACACCGTCCTGGTCGAGGACGGTGACCGCGTGCCCGGTGTCGTGCGCCCTCAAGGCGACCTGCGTCCGGCCTACGCCGAGTTCCGCGACTGGGCGCAGCGGGTCGGGATGCCGTGGCTGGCCAACGACGCCCAACCGGACTACCCGGCGCGTCTGGCCACGACGGTGCCCGAAGCGAAGCGCGAGCCGATCGTGGACGGCCACCGCGACGACGGGTACACCGCCGAGCCACTGGGGCTCGCCGACTGGGAGGGCAAGCCGTGCCTGGTCGCGGACTGCTCGGCCGCCGCCTACCTGGCCTGGCACGGCGACAGCCTGTACGCCCTGGTCGAGGTCACCGACGACCATCCCGGCGCCGCCTTGGACCCCGACGACTGCAAGCGGCACTGGCGCACCGACGCCGTGGAGATCGCGCTCGACCCCACCGGCCGGTCCGACGACACCTCCACCACCTACAAACTCGCCGTGATGCCCTACATGACCAACAAGAAACCGTGCGCGGCCCGCGACGCCGACCAGCACCAGGGACCGGCCACCGACACCACCCCGGGCGCCCGGTGGGCCACCACCCTCGCCGACGACGGGTACACCGTGGAGGTCGCGATCCCGTTCGCCGACCTGCCCGAGACCGTCGATCCCGAAGGGCTGACGGTCAACGTCATGCTCTACGACGCCGACAACCCGGCGGAGAAGGTCGGCAAGAGCAGGCTGGCCTGGGCGACCTTCGGCAGCGCCCAAGCCGACCCGTACGTGTGGGGCCACGCGCGCCTGACCGGCTACTCCCCGAAGCCGCAGTCGTCCGCGCCACCGATCATCCCCACCGTGGCCACCCAAAGCCGCGACTCGGACCTGTCGCTGGAGCAGTACGCGCGCACCGGCGTGCCCCTCGGCGTCGGCCCTCGCGAGCGCTGGGAACTGCCCGCAGCACCCCGGTGCACCACGTCCGGAGCTGACTGTGAGGGTCGAAGGTGAGGGGTGCCATGACCGGGCGAGTTGATGTTGGGAACAGCGGTCGGTGCTGCTGTGGGGCTCCTGCAGGACGGCGCTCGCCTCCCACACCGACAACCGCTAGCGCCGCACCTCCTACTCCGCGCACCTGGCGGAGGTGGAGGTCGGTCCGGACACCCCAAGGACCAACGGCTCACGACACTAGGTGAGTGACGCCGACGTGTTGGCGGACCGCAGCACGCGCGGGTGGAGTAGCAGGGTCGGGTCGGGGAGGGTTTCTGCTGTGCGCACGAGGAAGTGGTGGGATTCGCCGGCGGTCAGCGAGATGAGCATGTCGTTGACGACCGCGTCGGCGGCCACCTTGTCGGCCAGCAGGCTCAGGTCTCGGACGTAGGAAGTGGCTCGCACGTCGACGCGGTATCCGCCGGGTTCGGGTGTGACGTCGGCGGTGAACGGCGTGGCGTCGTAGCGGAGGTCGAGGTCTTCGCGGAACAGGTGGTGGGTGCGGGCGTCCGCTGTGGTGGCGACCAGCACTTCGCGCGTCGGGTCGGTGGGTTCGAGGAGGTGGTCGGCCAGGTCGAGCAGTACGATGGACCTGGGCAGCACGCTCAACCGCAGCACGGAGGCGGCCAGGACGGCGCCGGTGAAGACCTGGCGGGTCACGCGGACGGTGCCCGTCCACGGCTCGTCGTGGTCGTTGACCGCGACCAGGGTGGGCCTTCCCGCGCGCGGCTGGAGGGTCAACAGCCTCGGTGCGAAGGCGTGTTTCAGCGCGTAGTACAGGGGTTTGGGGCGCTCGTCGTTGTCCACGGCGGCCCAGGAGGTGACCGGCCAGCAGTCGTTGAGCTGCCAGACCAGGGCTCCCGCGGTCCGCGGCCACCACGAGCGGTAGTGCTCGACGCCGAAGGCCACCGCGCGGGCCTGGTTGAGCTGGGTCGCCCAGTGCCAGTCCTCGAAGTCGGTCGGGACCGGCAGGTGCGGTGCGAGGCCGCGGTCGAGGTTCCGGTTGCCGTTCACCGCTTTCTGGTGGGCCAGGAACGCGGGCGAGGTGGGCGTCAGCGGCTCGTCGTGGATCCACCGGGTGAGGGTGGTCCAGGTGGGTGGCCCCTGGAAGCCGAACTCGGCGCTGAAGCGCGGGACGTGGTCGCGGTAGTGGGTGTAGTCCAGGGAGTTCCAGACGTCCCAGTCGTGGCGGGTGCCGTGGTGGGCGTCGTTGGGCGGGAGGTCGCCGGGGCTGTGGGGGCTGCCGGTCGCGTACGGCCGGGTGGGGTCGAGTTCCGCGACGATCTCGGGCAGCACGTCGGTGTAGTAGCCGCCGCCCCAGCTCCGGCCCTCCAGGCTGTCCTGCCACCCCTCCCAGTCGGTGTAGGCGGGGAGGTTCTCGTTGTTGCCGTTCCACAGCACCAGCGACGGGTGGGCGACCAGGCGGGTGACGTTCTCCCGGGCCTCGGCCTCCACTTCGGACCGCAGCGGCTCTTCTTCGGCGTAGAAGGCGCACGCGAACGGGAAGTCCTGCCACACCATCATGCCGCGCTCGTCGCACACGTCGTAGAAGTCGTCGGTCTCGTAGATGCCGCCGCCCCAGACCCGCAGCATGTTCATGTTGGCGGCCACGGCCTGGTCGACCCGGCGGACCAGCCGATCGCGGGTGACCCGGGTGAGGAAGTGGTCGTCCGGGATCCAGTTGGCGCCCTTGGCGAAAACGCGCCGGCCGTTGACGACGAAGGTGAACGGGCTGCCGATCTCGTCCGGTTCGGTCTCCACGGTGACGGTGCGGAACCCGATCCGGCGGTGGACGGCGTCCACCTGCCGCCCGTCGGCCAGCAGCGTGACGGTCAGGTCGTAGAGCGGCTGGTCGCCGTACCCCGCCGGCCACCACAACCGGGCCTCGGGCACGAGCGCGGTGACGTGCGCGAGGTCGCCGGTGACCGCGGTTCGTGCCGTGTGCCCGCCGATCACGACTTCGGCGGTGTAGTCGTGATCAGCCGCGCGGTCCAGCTCCAGGTGCACCTCGACGCGGCCGGTGCCGTCGTCGTCGAGGGTGACCAGCGGGCGCACCCGGGCGATGCGGGCGGTGTCCCAGCGTTCCAGGCCCACGGGTCTGAACAGGCCGGCGGTCTGGAGGTCGGGTCCCCAGTCCCAGCCGAAGGAGCAGGCCATCTTGCGGATCGCGTTGTACGGGTGGGGATAGGCCCGTTGGCGCCACCCGAGTTCGGCTTCGGCCCGTTCGGCGGCGGTGAGCGCGGACCACAGCGTCACGGTCAGGTCGTTGCCGCCGGCGCGCAGCGAGCGCCCGACGTCGAAGCGGTAACCGCGGTGCATGTTGGCGGTGTGGCCGAGCACCTCGCCGTTCAGCTCGACGGTGGCGACGGTGTCGATGCCGTCGAAGACCAGGTCCACCCGTTCGCCGTCCCGCGGCGGCCGGGCTTCGAACGTCGTGGAGTACTGCCAGTCGACGCGGTGCATCCAGGCCAGTTCCGCCTCGTTGCGGTCCAGGTACGGGTCCGGGATGAGACCCGCGGCCAGCAGGTCGAGGTGGGTGCTGCCGGGGACCCGCGCGGGCACCTCGCGGTCGGCGAGGTGGACCGGCACCGGGCCGCCCACCGCGCGCAGGTGCCAGCCGTCGTGCACGTTCGAACGCGTCATCGCGGCTCTCTTCCTCATCGGTCGACTCGAGGGCGGAGATCCCGACGATGGTTACTCAGGCAGCCTAACTAACGCAACAGCCTGCTCAGAGGGAGTCAGGGTTGCCTTCGAGGTCGCGATCTGTTCGCGACACAGCCCTATTGACGGCTTACTTAAGCAACTTAATAATGGCCGCACGACGATGGGTGCCCCGACCGGCGCCCGGCCGTCGACACGTCGAGGAGGACGTCGTGATGGTGCTGCCGAAAAGTCCCCGGGCGGGCGTCCGCGCCGCGACGGTGCTGGTCGCCGCGGCGCTCGTGGCCGCGGGGTGCGGACCGTCGAGCACGTCGGCCGGGTCCGACAGCACCACCCTGGTGACCTACAGCGGCCAGTCCGGCGACTACCAGCTCAACTTCAACCCGTTCGCGCCGACCAGCATCGGGGGAGCGGGCACGATCTTCCAGACGCTGTTCTTCTACAACGTCCTGCGCGACACCCCTCCGGAGCCGCGACTGGGCGAGGACTTCGCGTGGAACGCGGACGGAACGCGGCTGTCCATCACCCTCCGGGACGGCGTGACCTGGTCCGATGGCGAGAAGTTCACCGCCGCCGACGTCGTGTTCACCCTCGACATGATCAGCAGGCACAAGGGCATGAACAACACCGGCTACGCCGGGCGGGCCGAGGCGGTCGACGACACGCACGTGGTCGTCACCTTCGACCGGCCGTCCTTCGTGGACGGTCCCTCGGTCCTGGGCCGGACCTACATCGTGCCCGAGCACAAGTGGAAGGACATCGCCGACCCGGGGGTCGCCGCGGTGGACAAACCCGTGGGCACCGGTCCGTACGTGCTGGACGAGTTCAAGCCCCAGGCGTACACGCTGAAGGCGAACCCGACCTACTGGGGCGGGGAGCCCGCCGTCAAGAAGGTCCGGTCCCTCTCGCTGTCGGGCAACCAGGCCGGCATCGCCGCGCTCAAGGCGGGGCAGCTCGACTGGCAGACCGGGCCGGTGCCGGAGTTGCAGAACGTCGACAAGGCCTACCCCGGCTACCAGGCCGGCGTCTTCCACCTGAACCAGATCGTGCTCGACACGTGCAGCAGTGCCGCCTCGGGCTGCCGCGGCCCCCAGACCGACCCGGCCGTGCGCCAGGCGATCTACCTCGCGATCGACCGCGGCCAGACCAACGCGCTGGCGTTCGAGAACACCGGCAGCGAGGTCTCGCCGAGCTTCCTGCTCCCGAAACGGGACGGCGCCCTGATCTCCGACAAGCTCCGGAACCGGACCGCTCCGATGCGACCGGACGTGGCGCAGGCGCGGCGAACCCTGGAGGGCGCGGGCTACACCAAGGACGCCGACGGCATCTACGCCAAGGACGGCGAGCAGGCGGCGCTGACGCTGACCGTCGTCGCCGGCTGGACCGACTACATCACCGCGGCGGAGACGATCGGCCAACAGCTGCGGCAGGCCGGCATCAAGCTCACCACGCAGCAGGTGTCCTGGAACGAGTTCGTGGACGCCAAGAACCTCGGCCGGTTCCAGCTCATGATCGACTCGCTCTACCAGGGGCCCGCGCCGGACCCGTACTACCTCTACAGCTACTTCTTCAGCACCGCGCAGACCGCCGCGGTCGGCGCGAAAGCCGGTCCGAACGCCGCCCGGTTCTCCGACCCGGAGGTCGACCAGGCCCTCGACGCGCTCAAGCTCCTCGACCCCGCCGACACCGCCGCGCGGCGGCCGCACCTGGAGAAGATCCAGACGCGGGTCGAGGAGGTGATGCCCTACATCCCGGTCCTGACCCAGGGCACGATCACCACGTACCACAGCGCCAAGTTCACCGGCTGGCCCACCGACAGCGACCTGTACGCCTCCCCGGCGGTCTGGGCGCACCCCGACAGCGCCGAGGTGCTCGTGCGCCTCCGGCCCGCGGGGAAGTGACGTCGGCTCATGCGCTACTCCGTGTCGACCACCGCGGACCGCGGGATCGGTCGGTCAGGGCGTCCCGCCCGCGCCGGTGGGCACCGGCCGCGCCTCGTCGTGCCGGCCGCGGACCAGCTCGCTCTGCAGGACGAGGACCGCGCCGCCGATCGCCGCCGCGTCCGACCCGTTGACCGAAGGCACCACGCGCACCGAGTGCGCCCGCCGGGCGAACAACCGGCGGTCCAACTGGTCCTGGACCACGGCCTGGTAGATCGAGCCCGCCACGGTGAAGCTCGGCCCGGCCAGGACGACCAGGTCCAGGTCGAACAGGGTCGCCACGGTCACCGCCGCGTGCCCGAGGTAGCGCGCCGACCGCTCGACCAGCTCGCGGGCCTGCGGATCGCCGGCGTTCGCGGCGGCGGCGATCCGCGCGAACTCGGTCAGGAAGTCCTCGCCCGCGGGGTCCAGCGCCAGCCGGCGGGCGAGGTCCGGGGTCTGCGCCGCCTGGCGGACCACGGCCGACGGGCCGGCGTAGTTCTCCAGGCAGCCGACGTTCCCGCACGAGCACTCCTCGCCGTGGACGTCGACCGAGATGTGGCCGATCTCCGCGGTGTTGGACGTGCTGCCCCGGTACACCTCGCCGGCGACCACCACGCCGCCGCCGATCCCGGTGGCCATGTAGATGCAGCCGTAGGTGCTGTCCGGGTCCACCGCGCCCAGCCAGTACTCGCCGATGGCCGCCGCGGCGGCGTCGTTGTCCAGCAGCACGGGCAGGTCGAGGATCTCCGCCAGGCGCGGGGCGACGGGGTGGTCGTACCACTCCTCGGTGGGCTGCGGCGTCAGCAGCACGCCGGCGCCCCGGTCCTGGGGGCCGTAGCTGACCAGGCCGACGCCGAGCACCTTCCCGCGGTCGACCCCCGCCGTGGTCAGCAGGGCGTCCACCTGTGCCGCCACCAGCGGCAACGCCCGTTCCGGCGGCATCGACGCGACACCGTGGAACGCGGTCCTGGCCACCGGCCGCCCGGCCAGGTCGACCACCACGATGACGCACGCGTTGCGTTCGAGCTGGACGCCCACGCTGTAGCGGGCCACCGGGTTGAGCTGGACCAGCGTGCGCGGCTTGCCACCGGTCGGCAGCCCGCGACCGGCCTCCACGACCAGGCCGTCGCCGATCAGCTCGCGCACGACCTCGGAGATCGTCGCCCCGGTCAGGCCGGTCGCCGTCGCGAGCTCCACCCGGCTGATCGTGCGCGCCGCCCTGATCAGGTCCAGGACCAGCCCGCGCGTCCGCGGCCGACTCGCCCACACCGGGCTTCTCGCCACGGTCGCCTCCTCCGTCGCACGCCTTTGCCAGGTTAGTTTACTTACTGGCCCGTGACGTGCCCGGGAGCTTGCCGCCACACCCCCTTCCAGACACCGCCACCTGGATTCCGCAGATCTCTCATGAGCACAAAGGAGTGCAGATGCGACATCGTCAGTCATTGACGGCCGTTGGTGCGGCCGGTGCGATGGTGCTGGCCGGTATCACGATGAGCACCCTGCCCGCTTCGGCGGCCGCTGGTTGTTCGGTCGAGTACAAGGTGCAGAGCGAGTGGCAGGGTGGCTTCAGCGCGAGCATCGCGATCACCAACCTGGGTGACCCCGTGTCGGGCTGGACGCTGGCGTTCGACTTCCCCAAGGCGGGCCAGAAGGTCGGTCAGGGGTGGAGTGCCACGTGGACGCAGTCCGGCACGCGGGTGTCGGCGGCGAGCCTGAGCTGGAACGGGTCGCTGGGCACGCGCGCCTCGACGTCGATCGGCTTCGTGGGTTCATGGACCGACGCCAACCCGGTGCCGGCGTCGTTCACGCTGAACGGCGTCACCTGCACCGGCACCGTCCCGACGACCACGACCACTACGACGACCACCACTTCCACTCCGCCCGGTGATGAACCGGCGCCGAAGCTGCACGTCTCCGGCAACAAGCTGGTGACCGCGGACGGTGAGCCGTACCGGTTGCTCGGGGTGAGCCGGTCCAGCAGCGAGTTCGCCTGTGTGCAGGGCAAGGGCATGTGGGACGGCGGTCCGGTGGATCAGGCGTCGGTGGACGCGATGAAGACGTGGAACATCCACGCGGTGCGGATCCCGTTGAACGAGGAGTGTTGGCTGGGTGTCAACGGCTCGCCGGGCGGGGTGGTCTACCAGCAGGCCGTGAAGGATTATGTGGATCTGTTGGTGCGCAACGGGATCAGTCCGATTCTGGACCTGCATTGGACGTGGGGTGCGTACACCAACAGTCCGGATTGGCATTGCAAGGACGAGCACGCGGTGTGCCAGAAGCCGATGCCGGACGCGAAGTACGCCCCGCAGTTCTGGGCGGGTGTGGCGAGTGCGTTCAAGGGCAACGACGCCGTCGTGTTCGACCTGTTCAACGAGCCGTACCCGGAGATGGCCGCGGACTGGAACAAGACCCTGGGCTGGCAGTGCTGGCGTGACGGCGGCACGTGCACCGGTCTGCCCTACGAGACGGCCGGGATGCAGGACCTGGTCGACGCGGTGCGCGCGACCGGGGCGACCAACGTGCTGCTGTTGGGCGGGTTGGAGTGGGCGAACGACATGCGGGAGTGGCTGGCGTACAAGCCGACCGACCCGCGCAACAACCTGGCCGCGTCCTGGCACGCCTACAGCTTCAACGCCTGCGCCACCGAGTCCTGTTGGGACACCCAGGTCGCTCCGCTGGCCCAGCAGGTCCCGGTCGTGCTCGGCGAGTTCGGCCAGGACAACTGCGGCTTCGACTACATGGGCCGGCTGGCGGACTGGGCCGACGCCCACCACATCAGCTACCTCGCGTGGACGTGGACCCCGTGGGGCTGCACCAGCGGCGCGGTACTGATCAAGGACTGGGCCGGCACCCCCGAACCCGGCATCGGAGAGGGCTACAAAGCCCACCTCCTCACCCAAGACCCCTACTACACGACCCGATAACCCACCACACCACCGAGCCGCCCCGGCCTCGTCCAACACGACAAGGCCGGGGCTCCCCTCCGCACCCTGCGGCCGGGGCGACCGTGGTGGCTGGACCCGGCGGCCCGGTCGACGTCCTGGCCGCCCCCACCCCGCGGTCGGGGTGTCCGGTCGGGGCTATGTCAGGCCGTAGGCCCTGATGACGGTCTGCTCGGTGGTGCCGCCGCGGTGGTCGGTCGCGGTGGCCTTGAGGGACACGAAGCCGGGACCGGCGGGGTGCCGCACGTAGGCGGTCCACTTCGGTGATCTCCGGCTTGACCGCCCGGTCGCCGGTCCGCGGGCCGCGGCTGGAGAAGGGCGCGATCCGGTCCTGCTCGTCCACCGCGCCCACGGCGAGGGCGGCGTCAGCGCTGGCCGGAGAGCCGACGGTCTGCTCACCGGGACCGCTGTTGCCGGCGGCCACCACGAACAGCGTGTTGTGCTTCGCGCTGAGCGTGTTCACCGCCTCCTCCAACGGGTCGAGGTCCTCGGTGTCCACCCCGCCCAGGCTCATGTCGACGACCTTCGCCCCGGACTCCGCCGCCCACTGCATCCCGGCCAGGATCCCCGACTCCCAGCACCCGTACTCGCCGCACACCTTGGCGTCGAGCAGCGCCGCGTCCGGGGCCACGCCCTTGTACTTGCCGCCGGACTTCGCGCCGGTGCCCGCGATCGTGGAGGCCACGTGGGTGCCGTGCCCGATCTGGTCGCCGGGCCGGTCACCGCCGGTGAAGTCCCGCCGGTCGACCACCTTGCCCGCCAGGTCGGGGTGCTCGGCGTCGATGCCGGTGTCCACGACGGCCACCTTGACGCCCTTGCCGGTGTGCCCGGCTTCCCACACCGCCGGCGCACCGATCTGCGGCACGCTCACGTCGAGGGTCGGCTTGCGCAGACCGTCCAGCCAGATCTTGCGCACGCTCGACCGCGCGTCCCACAACGCCTTCGTGGTGGCCTTCGACTGGATGGCCGCCACCGCGTCCACGGCGTCGAGCCGGTGGCGGACGGTCGTGCCGAGCGTCTCCGCCCTTGCGCCGACGCCTTGCACGATCAACGGCAGATCGCTGCGGCGGGCGTCGTCATAACCCTGCTCCAGCAGCCCTTTCACGTCGAACAGGCGACGGTCGAGCTTGCCGGAACCGACGTCGGCGCCGGATGTCGAACCGCACCCGTTCCCGCCCCTTGGCCGGCTGCACGAACGCGGTCGGCACACTGGATCCGTGTCCAGCACGGTGACCTTGTCGCCCGACAAGAGCGTCACCTGCCCGCGCACACCGCTCACGCGGTCACCACCCGGCTCCGACCGGGCCACCTGGTCCGCTGCCGCGGTAGGCGACGCGGCACCGCCCAGCAACGCGACCGCTGACACCGCGGCGATCACCGCTGCGCGGCCACGCGCGGAGCGGTGTATTCCTATTCTGCGAATGGACATGGATCGTCCTCCAGGGCAAGACGACGACAGGGAATATCGGGTCACTGCGCAGGAAATTGACGGCCCGATTTCCCGAACGTAATGACGGGTGAACTCGGCCTGCCATGTCTGTGACCACACATCGGTCGCGTCGGACTGTGTGTGGCAGGGGACATGTGAACCGTGCCCAAGTATGTCGGTGGGCACATGGTCTTGCCGTTTGCCGATTCGTAACATCGGCGCAACAGCGTGACCCCGATCACCTGTTCATTCCTGCACCATTCCCTGCACAGGAGGCCGTTCGAATGTCCACCTTCCAACTCCGCACCGCGGTCCGCGGTCGCGGTGCGGCACTGCTCGCGGTGCTGACCGCGCTGGCCGCCGCCGCGGTGTCGCTGGTCGGGTTGTCGCCCCACGCGCGCGCGGACCTGGTCGCCGCGGCGGTCGAGCACGACCCGGTGATCATCATCCCGGGCATGACCGGCACCACCCAGTACATGGAGCCGATGAAGACCAAGTTCGTCTCCGCCGGGTGGCGCTCCGACCGGGTCGAGACCTGGACCGACAGCAAGAGCATGACCGGCGACCTGACCGTGGCGGGGCAGGAGATCGGGCGGAAGGTCGACAGCGTGCTGGCCAGGACCGGCGCCCGCAAGGTCGTCCTGGTGACCTGGTCGGCGTCCACGCTGGCCGCCCGTTCGTACCTGAAGTACGTGCCGGGCGCGCAGGACAAGGTGTCGATGTACTTCTCGATGGCCGGCCCGCACCACGGCACCACCAGCGCCGCACCCTGGTGCCAGAACCTGTACCTGTCGTGCAAGCAGTTCGCCATCGGCTCGCCCTGGCTGGCCGACCTGAACTCCGGCACCGAGGTCCCCGGCTCACCCGCCGTCCGCTACACCACCCAACGCTCCACCTGCGACACCAACGTCGACCCCAGCGTCACCGCCGAACTGGCCGGGGCCACCAACCTCCAGGCCCCGACCTGCATCACCCACGGCGCCTTCCCCAACGACGCCGGGGTGTTCAACCAGATCAAGAACATCATCGTCGAACACGAAAACCGACCGACCACGACCACCACGCCGACCGGCACCTCGACCACCTCGACCAGCCCCACCACGACCACCACCGTGCCGCCGACCTCGCCCTGCAAGTCGGTCAACGGCCAGTGGGACACCGCGGGTCCCTTCGCCGTCACCTCCGCCTCCAACGGCCGCGGTACCACAGTCGTCCGACCGGTCGCCCTGGGCTCCCTGGGCTGCACCGCGCACCCGGTCGTGCTGTGGAACAACGGAGCCAAGTCCAAGCTCGACAGGTACATGCCGCTGCTCAACCACCTGGCCTCGCACGGCTTCATCGTCGCCGCGGCCGAGGGCAACGCGGGCGACCGCGGCCCGATGCTCCAAGGCTTGGACTACCTGACCACCGAGAACTCCCGCGCGGGCAGCCCGCTGCAGGGCAAGGTGGACCTGTCGAAGGTCGGCGCGACCGGCCACTCCTTCGGCGGCGGCGCCGCGATCGACGCCGGCTCCGACCCGCGCGTGGACACCATCGCCCCGATCTACCCGCTCGCCACCACCAGCGGCAGCCTGGTGCGCGGTCCCGCGCTGTTCATCGCCGGCCAGAACGACACCATCATCGTCCCCATCGTCGTTCGCACGCCCTACAACCAGGCGACCCAGGTCCCGGCGATCTTCGCCGAGCAACGCGGAGCCGACCACTACGGCATCCCCGCGCTGCACGGCACCATCACATCGTGGATGCGCTTCCACCTGATGGGCGACGAACAGGCCCGCGGCCTGTACTTCGGCACCAACTGCACCTACTGCACCTCGACGTTCTGGTCGGTCTTCGAACGCAACGCCAAGGCGCAGGCCGTCCCCGGCCCCTGACCCGCAGTCCCGCTACTTGGCACGACAACCGGGGAGCCCGATACCAGTCGGGCTCCCCGGGAGGGCGTCGAGCGGATGGGTTTACCGGGGCGTCCTCGTCCTTGTGCTCGGGGAGGAGTGCTCGCCGGCGACCGTCACTTCGGCCTGTGCGTCTTCCACCACGACGGCTGACGGTGTCGACGCGTGGCCCGGGGGTGTTCCGGCCCCGGGCCACGCGGCTCGGCCATGACGTATTGGGGTCAGCCCTCGATGCGGCGGATGGTGTTGATGGGGCCGATGGAGTCGATGTCGGCGATGCGGACCGGGACGCCCTCGGTGGAGGCGTGGACGGCGCGGACGTTGTCGACGGCCATGGCCACGTGGTGTTGGTCGGCGTAGTAGACGATGATGTCGCCGGCCTGGACCTCGGCGCGTGACACCGGGCGGCCCACGCCCGCTTGGCCGTAGCTGGTGCGGGGGATGGAGACGCCGGCCGCGCGGTACGACTGCTGCATGAGGCTGGAGCAGTCCCATTCGTCGGGGCCGTTGGCGCCGTAGACGTACGGGTCGCCGCGTTGGGCCAAGGCGTACTCCAGCGCCCGGCCCGCGGTGCCTGCCGGGACGGCGATGCGGGAGGTGTCGCCGGGGTCGGACAGGGTCCGGCGGTCGGCCGCGCTGAGGGTGTCGTACTGGGCGCGGGCCTCGCGGACCTGGTTGTCCAGTTCGGACTTGCGACGGGCGATGTCCTCGACCAGCTTGGTGGCGGCGTTGGTGGCCTCGGTGGCTCGACGCTGGGCGTCGTCGGCCTTGGTGACGGCCTCGGTGAGCGAGCCGAGGGCTTCGGCGTTCCCGGTGGCCAGGATGTCCAGCGCCGCCATGCGGTTGAGGTAGTCCTGCTGGGAGTCGCTGACCAGCAGCGCCGACAGCTGGTTGAACCGCGCGCCCTCGAAGGTCGCCTCGGTGAGCAAGTCGACCTGGCCGCGCAGCCCCTCTTCGGCCTGGTGGGCCGCGGTGAGGTCGCCGGTGGCCTTGTCCAGCTCGCCCTGCTTGGCCCGCAGGTCGTCCTGGGCGCGCAGGTGCTCCTCGTTGAGCTTCTCGGCCTCGCTCGACAGCTCGGTGTACTTCCTCAACGCCTCCGAGGCGTTGGGTGGCACGGCCGGGTCGGCTGCCGCGTGGGGGAGCGCGATCCCTCCCGCCAGTGCCACGGTTGCGGTGGCCGCGAGTGCGGCCCGGACGGTGCGCTGTGCGGGTGGTGACGCCACGGTGGCGTGAGCCTCCTTGACTGCTTCCGTCGTGGGTGGTCCGAACGGGTGAACCCGGTAGGTCTCGGACAGGTTACGGAACCGGTCGGCATTCGTCCACTACCAGAGTTAGTACGTCGTGGTTAAGGCGAACAGTGCTGTTTGAGTTGTGGTCCGGAGCGCACTATCGTGCCCTTACAAGGGTGTACGATTTCAGGGGGGCGCGGTGGGCTGGGCGGAGTTCTACCGGCGGCGTGACGTGCTGTTTTCCGCGCTCGCCCAAGTCGCGCGGGACGGCACGCTGGTGTTCGACCGCGTGAGTGGCGCGCGCGAGGTGTTCGCCGGGGTGGACGACCTGGTGCTTGCCCTCCACCACCGGTGGTCGCTGTTGCTCCAGGCGCGCATCGACCTGGCGCTGTCCGAGCCGGGCGACCCGGCCGACGCCGTCACCCGCGCCTGGCTGGCCCTGGCCGCCGATGAACCAGTGCTCCGAGCCGTGCTCGACGCCCACGAGCACGACCCCGTGCTGGCCGACGCCATCGCGCGGGAGAACCGCGTGCTCGCCCTCGACGCCGGTCTCACGCACCCCAACCAGCACGTCCAGGTGATCACGGAGATCGGCCACGCGCTGCGCGCCTCGCTGCGACCGAGCGCCGCAGCGCCGCTGCGACCCGGCGCCGCAGAGGCGCTGCGCTCCCGTGGCGCGTGAGGACGTCGCCCCGCTGCTGCTCCTGCACGGCGGCGGGGCCGACGCGGGCAGTTGGCGGCCGGTGGTCGAACGCCTGCCCTCCGGGTGGCCGGTCCACGCGCTCAACCTGCCCGGCCACGGCGGCGAGCCCGGGTTCGCCTACGACGCCCGGATCATCCAGGTCACCGCCCGGCACGTCGCCGACCGCCTGCCCGACCTCGGACTCGTGCGCCCGCACGTGGTGGGTCACTCGATGGGCGGCGCGGTCGCGCTCGAACTGGCCAAGGTCGTCCCCGTGGCCGGCGTCACGGCGCTGTGCCCGATCGGCTTCTGGACGCCACCCCGTGCCTGGGTCACCGCCGCGCTCCTGCGCAACGCCGCGCGGCTGTCCGCGATGACCGACCCGAAGACCAGGTCGCTGCTGATGGCCGAAGCCCCGGCCCGCCGGCTCGTGTTGACCGCCTTCTCCGCGAGGCCCTCGCTCATCCACCCGAGTGCCGCCGCCGCGGCGGCCTCCGCGTTGAGCGGCAGCGACATCGTGGCGATGACCAAGTACACCTGGCGGTACCGGTTCCGCGGCCGGGTGCCGGTCCCGGTGCTGTTGGCGTGGGCGACCCGGGACCGGTTGGTCCCGCTGTCCGACGCCGACCGCGCCCGACGCCTGCTGCCCCAAGCCGCGCACGCCCTGCTGCCCGGCAGCGGTCACCTGGTCGTGGAGGACGACCCCGACCTCACCGCCGCCCTCGTCCGCGACCACGCACACCGCCTCCCACCTGCGGATTTCACCGACGCTTGACCGGTCCTGCGCAGCGGACGACAACCCTTCGCCCGAGCCAACGACCGAAGGGAGCGCGATGTCCGCCGAGCCGATCGCGATCGTCGGGATGGGGTGCCGGCTGCCCGGCGGCGTCGACACCCCCGCCGAGCTGTGGGACCTGCTCACCGAGGGGCGCGACGCCGTCACCGAGATCCCGCCGGGCCGCTGGGACCCCTACGAGCTGCCCGGCACCGACAGCGCCCTGGCCTTGCGCGGCACGACCCGGCGGGGCGCGTTCCTCGCCGACGCGTCCGCGTTCGACGCCCAGTTCTTCGGCGTCACGCCCCGCGAAGCGGAGATCATGGACCCGCAGCAGCGGCTGGTGCTCGAGGTGACCTGGGAGGCGCTGGAGAACGCGGGCATCCCGCCGCACGGCCTCGCGGGCAGCGACACCGGTGTCTTCGTCGGCGTCGGCTCCGACGACTACGGCCGGCAGATGCTGGAGGACCTGCCGCGCATCGAGGCGTGGACCGGTATCGGGGCGGCCTTCTGCGCCGTGGCCAACCGGGTGTCCTACGTGCTCGACCTGCGCGGTCCGAGCTTCGCCGTCGACACCGCCTGCTCGTCGTCGCTGGTGGCGATCCACCTGGCCTGCCAGAGCCTGCGGACGGGCGAGACGACGGTCGCCCTCGCGGCGGGCGTCAACCTGATCGCCGGACCGGGCCTGACGATGGTGCTCGACGCCGCCGGCGCGACCTCCCCGGACGGCCAGTCCAAGCCGTTCGACAGCTCCGCGAACGGCTACGGCCGCGGCGAAGGCGTCGGCGTGGTCGTGCTCAAGCGGCTCGCCGACGCGCAGCGCGACGGGGACCGGGTGCTCGCGGTCGTGCGCGGGACGGCGGTCAACCAGGACGGCCGCACCAACGGCATCATGGCCCCCAACGGCGAGGCACAGGCCCAGGTGGCCCGAGAGGCGCTGCGCAACGCCGGTCTCGACGCCCACACCGTCGACTACGTCGAGGCCCACGGCACCGGTACCCGCGCGGGCGACCCGGTCGAGGCGGCGGCGCTCAGCTCGGTGTACGGGCAGGGGCGCTCCGCCGGCGACCCGTGCCTCATCGGGTCGATCAAGGGCAACATCGGCCACCTGGAAGCCGGCGCGGGCGTCGCGGGCGTGATCAAGGCCGTGCTGGCGCTGCGGCACGCGGAGATCCCGCCCAACGCGGTGTTCACCACGCCCAACCCGAACATCCCCTGGGACACCAACGGGTTGCGCGTCGTCGACCGGACCACCCCGTGGCCCCGGCGGGGAGAGGTGCGGCGCGCCGCCGTGTCCAGCTTCGGCTACGGCGGGACGGTCGGCCACGTTGTGCTCGAGCAGGCCCCGGAGACCACCTCGGCACCTCAGGAACAGGACTCGATCGGCCTGTTCGCGCTGTCCGGAGCCTCGGAAGCCGCCGTCGCCCAGTACGCGGGCAAGCTCGCCGACTGGCTCGACGCCGAGGGCGCGTCGGCGTCCCTGACCGACCTCGCCCACACCCTGCTGGCCCGCCGCACGCACCTGCCGCACCGGCTCGCCGTCACCGCGACCGACCACGAGACGCTGGCCGCGCGCCTGCGTGCCGTGGGCAGCGGTGAGGACGAGGTCGAGGGCGTGGTCACCGGGCGGACGCTGCCGGACACGCCGGCCGACGCGGTGTGGGTGTTCTCCGGCCACGGCTCGCAGTGGTTCGGCATGGGCGCGGAACTGCTGGCGGACAACCAGGTCTTCGCCGACGTGATCGCCGAGATCGACCCGATCTTCGTGGCGGAGATGGGTTTCTCGCCGCTGGAGGTGCTGGTCAGCGGCGACTACGCCGAGGTCGACCGCATCCAGCCGATGATCTTCGCGATGCAGGTGGCGCTGGCGGAGGTGTGGCAGTCCCTGGGCGTGCGGCCGGCCGCTGTGATCGGCCACTCGGTGGGGGAGATCGCCGCCGCCGTCGTCGCCGGGGTGTTCACCGTCGCGGACGGGGCCCGTCTGGTGTCACGGCGGTCGCTGCTGCTGCGCCGGGTCGCCGGCCAGGGCGCGATGGCCATGCTGGGCTTGCCGTTCGCCGAGGTCGAGCGGCGCTTGGGCGACCGGGCCGACGTGGTGGCGGCGATCGAGTCCTCGCCACTGTCCACTGTGGTCGCGGGCGAGCCGGCTGCGCTGGAAGCGTTGTGCGAGCAGTGGACCGCCGAAGGGCTGATGGTGCGCAAGGTCGCCTCGGACGTGGCGTTCCACAGCCCGCAGATGGACCCGTTGCTGGACGAACTGGCTGCCGCGGCCGGCGACCTCGCCGTGCACGAGCCCGCGATGCCCTTGTACACCACCGCTTTGGTCGATCCCCGCTCCACCGAGGCGCGCGATGGCGCGTACTGGGCGGCGAACCTGCGCAACCCGGTCCGGTTGGGCACGGCGGTCGCGGCTGCCGCCGAGGACGGGCACCGGATCTTCCTGGAGATCTCACCGCACCCGGTCGTCGCGCACTCCGTGTCGGAGACCCTCGGCGAGCTGGGCCTGGCGGACGTGCTGGTGACCGGGACCCTGCGTCGCGACAAGCCCGAATGGGACACCCTCCTGGGCAACC
This sequence comes from Saccharothrix variisporea, assembly GCF_003634995.1. Taxonomy (GTDB): domain Bacteria; phylum Actinomycetota; class Actinomycetes; order Mycobacteriales; family Pseudonocardiaceae; genus Actinosynnema; species Actinosynnema variisporeum. The sequence continues at coordinate 8,649,191 of NZ_RBXR01000001.1, forward strand.
TCGCGCTCCTGCACTGCGCGGGCGCGTCGGTCGACTTCGCCGGGGCGCTGCCGCCCGGCCGGGTGCTGACGCTGCCGCGCATCGCCTGGCAGCACCGCCCGTACTGGTTCAGCGGCTCCACCAAGGGGCTCGTGGGTCACGACGTGGCGGCGGAGAACCTGCTCGGCGCACGGACCGGCGTCGCGGGCGCGGCCAACCTGGAGGTCTGGCAGACCGCGCTGGACGAGGGCAACCGGCCCTACCCCGGCGACCACCCGGTGCAGGGCGTGGAGATCATCCCCGCCGCCGTGCTGTTCACCACCTTCCTCGGCGCGGGCCGCACCCAGGCGCTGTCGGACGTGGCACTGGCCGTGCCGGTCTCGGTCACCGCGCGCCGCGAGCTCCAGGTGGTGCGGCAGGACGACACGCTGCGGATCGCGTCCCGGCTCGCCGGTGACGACGCCGGTGAGCAGGCGTGGCAGACCCACAGCACCGCCACCGTCGCCGCCGACACCCTCGCGGACGTCGGGTTCAACCTCGCCGAGGCCAGGCTGCGCTGCGCCGACGAACTGGACCCCGGCGCGGTGCTGGACCGGTTGCACGCGGTCGGCGTGGCGGACAAGGGCTTCCCGTGGGAGGTTCGGGCGCTGCACGCCGGTGAGGGGCAGGTGCTCGCCGCCGTGCGGTCCCACCCCGACGGCACGCCTGTGCCGGGCTGGGGTTCGGTGATGGACGCGGTGCTCACCGTGGTGCCGCTGGTGTTCCCGGGTGAGGTCGTGCTGCGGATGCCCGCGCACGTCCGCCGGTTGGTGCTGCACCCGGAGCCGGTGGCCGATGTGCTGATCCACGTCCGGCTCGACACCGAGGACACGGTGGACGTGGTGGTGACCGACGAGCACGGGACGGTCCTGGGTGTCTTCGACGGCTTGCGCTACGGCGCCCTCGACGGCGACCGGGGTGCGCCCGTCAGCCCGCGCCGGCTCGTGCACCGCCTCGACTGGCAGGCGGCCGACGTGTCGACGCCCCGCAAGCGTCCACTCGGGACGGTCGTGGTGCTCGGTGGCGACTGGCTCGCCGACGCGCTGGAGTCCTTCGACGTGCGCACCCGCGTGGTCGACGGCGTGGAGGAGTTCGCGAGGCTCGTCCCCGACCTCGGTCCCGGTGACGCCGTGCTCGTCGTGGCCGGGCACGACGGACCGACCGGTGAGGGTGCCGTGCGCTCCGCGTGGGACCTGGCCCGGACCGCCCAGCTGATCGCCGAAGAGGGCCTCGCGCCCCGCCTGTGGGCGGTCACGACCGGCCAGGTGGAGTCGCGGCACGCGTCCGCGCTGGACCAGTCGCCGGTGTGGGGCTTGGGGCGGATCATCGGCGGTGAGCACCCCGAGCTGTGGGGCGGTGTCGTCGACCTCGATCCCGGCCGCGAGGAGCGGGGTGTGGGCGAGCTGGTGCGGGTGCTGCGGGCGCAGACCGAGCCGGACGTGTTCGCCATCCGGGACGGCGAGGTGCGGGCGGCCCGGCTGGCCGGCGTCGACGGCCCCATGACCCGGCCCGCGTTCGAGTGCCGGGGTGACGGCACGTACGTCATCACCGGCGGTTTCGGCGTGCTGGGCCTCAAGGTCGCCGACTGGCTCGCCGGGCGCGGGGCACGCCGTCTGGTGCTGGTGGGCCGTTCGACCATCCCGCCGCGCTCCCAGTGGGACGACGTGACCGACCCGGCGGTCCTGGAGCGCATCGCGGCCGTGCGCGGCTTGGAGGCGCAGGGGGTGACGGTCAAGCCGGTCGCGCTGGACATCACCGACCGGGAGCAGGCCAAGCGCCTGCTGGACCTCGACCTGCCGCCGGTCCGGGGCGTCGTGCACGCGGCGGGTGTCCTCGACAACCGGATGCTGCGCGACCTGGACGAGGAGTCCCTGCGGACCGTGCTCGCCCCGAAGGTCGAGGGCGCGTTGGTGCTGCACGAGCTGTTCCCGGTGGGGCAGCTGGACTTCTTCGTCCTGTTCTCCTCGATCGGCCAGCTCCTCGGACTCACCGGCCAAGCCGCCTACGCCTCGGCGAACGCCTTCCTGGACGCCCTCGCCCGGCACCGCGCCGCCGCCGGCGACCCGGGCGTGGTCAGCCTCGCCTGGACGTCGTGGCGGGGGATGGGCATGGCGGTCAACGAGGTCGTGGACCAGGAGCTGCGGGACCGGGGCGTGGGTGACGTGTCGGCGGGCGAGGCTTTCGCCGCCTGGGAGTTCGCCGCACGGCACGACCTGCCGCACGCGGCGGTCCTGCGGGTCACCGAGTTGGAGGCGGGCACGCAGCCGTTGCCGGTGTTGCGCGGGTTGTCCTTCGGCGCGGCGGAGGCGGACGAGAGCGCCGGGGCGGGGGAGGACCTCGCCGGCCTCGACCCCGAGGAGCTGCGGGAGCACCTGCTCGCCCTGGTCGCCAAGGAGATCGGCGCGGAGCTGAAGATCGAGCCGGACGCGCTCGACGTGCGCCGGCCGTTGGGCGAACTCGGGTTGGACTCGGTGATGACGCTGTCGATCCGGCGCAGGCTGGAGAAGCGGTTCCGGCTCAGCCTGCCCGCCACGCTGCTGTGGAACCACCCGACCGTGGCGGCGATCGTGTCCTTCCTCGCCGACCGGTTCGCCCCCGCCGACGCCGCCGACTCCGCCGACATCGCCGACTCCGCCGAGGACACCGCGCCGCAGCTCAGCGGCGTCGGCGGCTGACCACCTACGAGAGGGGCAGACCAGTGCGCTACGACGACCTCCACCTCGCCGGCCTCGGGTGGTTCCACCCCAAGACGGTGTCGGTGGACGAGGCGGTGGCCGACGGCCGCTGTGAACCGGCCGCCGCCCAACGCACCCGGACCAAGCGCGTCGCCATCGCCGGGCCGGAGGACAGCCAGCCGGACATGGCCGTGCGGGCGGGCAAGCAGGCGCTGCTGCGTTCCGGGCACCGGCCCGAGGACGTGGACCTGCTCCTGCACGCCGTCGCCAACTACAACGGGCTCGACGGCTGGAACGCCGCGTCCTACGTCCAGCACCGCGTCCTCGGCCGGGCCGGCGTGTCCTACCAGGTCGGGCAGCTGTCCAACGGCGGTGTCGCGTCCATCCAGCTCGCCGCGGCCTACCTCGGCGAGGGGCGTGCCGCCGTGATCACCGCGGCCGACAAGTTCACCGAGCCCGCCTGGAACCGGTGGCGCTCCAGCGCGGGCCTGCTGTTCGCCGATGGCGCCTCGGCGGCGGTGCTGTCCCGCAAGGGCGGCTTCGCCCGCGTCCTGTCGGCGGTCACCGTGTCCGACCCGGAACTGGAGGGCCTCCAGCGCGGCAACCAGCCGTTCTACGACTACGCCGACCCCGCGCAGTACCCGGTGGAGCTGGAGGCGCGGACGCTGGAGTTCTCCGACGTCCTGCCGCTGGACGAGAGCGGACCGCGCCGGGCCCGGGGCATGGTCCGCGCGGCGAAGCAGGCGCTGGAGGAGGCGGACACGGCCTTCGAGGACATCCGCCGGTTCGTCGCGCCGAACTTCGGCTACGAGCTGATGCGCCTGTCCTGCCTGGTGCCGCTGGGCATCGAGCTGGAGCGGACCACGTGGGAGTGGGGCAGCACGGTCGGCCACACCGGCGCGGCCGACCAGTTCGCGGCCCTGAGCCACCTGGTCGAGACCCGGGCCGTCGAGCCGGGCGACCGGGTGATGGTGGTGGGCGTGGGCGGCGGGTTCAACTGGACGGCGGTGGTCGTGGAGGTCAGCTCCGTGCCGGACTGGTCAGAACGCTGACCGCCGACGTGGCGGATCGGGTACCGGCCCGGTCCGCCACGTCCAGTCGCAGGAGGTCCGGGAAGCGGAACCAGGCGGTACCCGATGGCTTGACGCCCACGATGTCCAGCAGGTGGGCGTCCACCAGGGCCTCCATCAGCTTCTCCACGGCGGACTCCGGGATGCCCAGCAGGTCGGCGGCCGAGGTGATGTCGAAGCGGCCGGGGCCGAAGGTCGTGCACAGGGTCGCCAGCGAGTGCTGTTCGAACCGGGACAGGCGGGTGCGGGCCGAGTGGAGGCGGTCGCGCAGGGACAGCGCGCCGGTTTGCAGTTCCGCCAGTCGTCCCGGTTCGACGGCCAGGCGGTCGGCGAGCTTGCGCAGCGGCCACACCGGGCGGGACAGCAGCTTTTCCGCCGCCACCCGCACCGCCAGCGGTGACCGGTCGCAGAGGCCGACGATGCGGTGGGCCTGGTCGGGGTCGGTGGCCGCTCGCCGTGCGCCGATCACGGCGGTCAGCAGCGCCACGGCGTCGTCGGCCGGCAGCGGCCCGAGTTCGACCGTCGAGGTCACGGGCAGCCCGCGCAGCCGCACCCGCGAGGTGAGCAGCGCGGCGCACCCCCGACCGCCCGGCAGCAGCGGCAGCACCTGGTCGACGGACGCGGCGTCGTCCAGCAGGACCAGCACCCGGCGGTCGGCGACCAGGCTGCGGAACAACTGCGCGCGGTCGCCGACCTCGGCGGGCTGTCGTTCCACCGGCACGCCCAACGCCATCAGGAACGAGCGCAGCACGTCCGCCGGCGCCACCGGTCGGTCCTCGGCGTCGTGCAACTGGGCGACGAGCTGCCCGTCCGGGAAGGCGTCCCGGGCGTCGTGGCCCGCCTGGACCGCGAACGTCGTCTTGCCGATGCCCGCCGGTCCGATCACCGCGACCAGCGGCACGACCCGCCGCTCACCGCCCGACCGCAGCACGTCCCCGACGCGGGCCAGCTCCTCCCCGCGCCCGACGAAGTCCCCGATCGCGAACGGCAACTGGGCGGGCACGACCCCGTGACCGGGTGCCGGCAGGTCGGCCAGCAGGTCCCGGTGCAGCGCCTGGAGCCGTGCGGACGGCTCGACCCCGAGCTGGTCCACGAGGTGGCGGCGCAGCCGGAGGTAGGCGTTGAGCGCCTCGCCGCGCCGTCCCGCGCGCTGGGCCGCGACCATGAGCTGGGCGGTGAACTCCTCGTAGGACGGGTGCTCCGCCACCAGCGCGGCCAGCTCCGGCAGCAACGCGAGGTGCCGACCGCACGCCAGGTCGGCTTCGATCCGCTGCTCCAGGACGACCAGCCGGCGGTCGGCCAACTGCACCCGCCGGGCCTCCAGCACCGGACCCGCGTGGAGACCCTCCAGCGGCGTCCCGGTCCACAGCTCCAGCGCGCCGGCCAGCAGCCGCGCCGCCCCCGCGGCGTCCTCGGCGCGCAGCGCGTCCTGACCGGCGGCGGCCAGCCGTTCGAACCGCCACAGGTCCAGCCCGTCCTCCGGCAGGCGCAACGCGTAGCCGTGCGGGTGGGTCTCGACCAGGCCCCCGCCGTCCGGCTCCAACGCCCGCCGGAGCTGGTACACGTAGGTCTGCACGGTCCGCCTGGCCCGCTTGGGCGGGTTCTCGCCCCACAGCTCGTCGACGATCGTGCCGGTGGACACGGTCCGGTTGGCGTTGAGCAGCAGCAGCGCCAGCAGGCGTTGCGGCATCATCGCGCTCGGCACGCGCCGCTCACCCGCCCCGTGCACTGCCAGCGGTCCGAGCACCGAGAAGCGCATCACGTTCCCCCCACGTCCCCTGTGGACTGATCGGTGATCCAGCGGGTCCAGTCGTCGGGCGTCCGGTCGTCGGATGGTCCGAGGTAGACCTCCGTCCACGAGCGGGCCTCGGGTGCCGGCTCCACGACCGGCCGTGCGGGGCCGAGCAGGGACCGGACCCGGTGGCGCAGTGCCGGGTGCTCGTCGGCGAGGCGCAGGAACTCCTCCAGGGCCGCGTCCCCGTGCTCCGCGACGACCCGGCGCACCGCGAGCCCGGCCGCGTTCTCCGAGGTTGCTTCGTAGACGAACCGGCCGCCGATCTCGCGGCGCGCCACCGCGCCCTTCGCGACCAGCCGCCGCAGGACCGTCGTGACCGTCGTGTGGGCAAGGGGTGCCGGTCGGCTCACGTTGACCCGTTCCCGCACGTCACGGGCGCTCATGGGGCTGGACGCGGACCACAGGACCTTCAGGACGTCTCGTTCCAGTGCTCCGCGCACCACAGCCTCCTGTCCCACCCACCGGGTGCGCGTTGCGGAACCGCGCAAGTGGGTACCGGGTACGGGTACCGCTTTGTAATGTGGTGCACGAGACAGTGCAACCACTGTCCACAAGGGGGAACCGCCCGGGCCGTTGCCCGGTCGGTACGTCGCACGGAGCGGGAACTGGGGCCCACTGCGTCGGCACGTCGACGGTGACGTTGCGGGGCACAACGCGTGCCTCCAGCCTGTTCCCGTGCTACCGCTGCGCGTTTGAGCTGGCGATGGATGGGGGAACGTGCGGGAAATGTCGGCGATACCGGGTGCATTGTTGGGGCGCGGTCGGGAATGGGCGGTCGTGGCCGACGCCGTGGAACGGGCCGCGTGCGGCGAGGGCGTCGGCGTCCTGGTCGTCGGTGGGCCGGGCATGGGGAAGACGTCACTACTACGGGAAGCCGTAGGGTGCGCGGGCGGGCGCGGTTTCCACGTGGTGCGCAACCTGCCCGACCACAGCGGCCTGGAGGTCGTGGGGGACTTGCCGGTCTCGTTTTCCGTTGACGGGTGCCGGTTTCCGGTCGCACGGCTGGCCGAGTGGTTGCAGGACCTGCCCGCGACCCGGTCGCCGGTGTTGGTCGCGCTGGACGACGTGGACCGGTTTCCCGAACCCGCGCGGCGCACGGTCGCCGAGCTGGCCCGCACGACCCGGTCCGTCGCGTGGGTCGCGACCGCGGGTGAGGCCCCGCCGGCCGAACACCCGGGCGCGACCACGGTCGAGTTGAGCGGGTGGTCGACGGCGACGGTCGCCGAGGTCGTGGCGAGACGGTTCGACGCGGTCGCCTCCGTCGAACTGGAAGCCCTGCTCGCGCGGGCCGCCGGCGTGCCGGAGCTGGTGATCGGCGTGGTGGACGGCCTGGTCGCCGAGGGCCGCGCCCAGGTGGTCGGCGGGCAGGTGCGGGTCGACTCGCGCCACCTGCCGCGGCGGGTCCACGAGCTGGTGCACCGGCGGCTGAACTCGTTGTCCGCCAAGGCGTGGCAGGTGCTGCGGGTGGCGTCGATGCTCGGCCCGCACTTCGACCTCTCCGACGTGTCCGACCTGGTCGGTGAGCGCACCGCGATGCTGCTGCCCGAGCTGGACGAGATCCTGGCCGCCGGTGTGCTGTCCGCGTTCGGCGACCACTTCGCCTTCCGCCACGACCTCGTCTGGGACGTCGTGGTGGACTCGATCCCCGAGGTGCTGCGCACCGCGTTGCGCAACGACATCGACCGTGTGGTGGGCCGCCGCCCGGTCACCCGGGAGTCGCGCCCGGACGAGGCGAAACGGGGCTCCCACGCCGTGCTGGCCGTCGGTGGGCTCGCCGCCGCGGGCCGGTACGCCGAGGCGGTCCGGCTGGCCCGCGACACCTTGGAGCACCCGGTGCACTCCGCGTCGGCGCTGGAACTGGAAGGGCTGCTGGCCCACCTGCTGCTGTGGCGCGGCGAGTCCGAGGAAGCGGTCACCCTGGCGGAGAAGGCGTGCGCCCGGTCGGCGTCCGCCCCGACGGTCGCCGCGGCCACCGCCGTGCGGCTGGTCGCCCGGTCGTTGACCGACCCGCAGCTCGCCCGCCACGAGGCCGCCCAGGTGTCCGCCGCGCCGACCGCCACCGATGCCGTCGTCGCGACCTCGGTGCTGGCCCGGACGAGCTGGGCGGCCGGCGACCTCGTGGACGGGCTGCAACTGGCCCGGCACGCGGTGCGGGACGGCGGTGGCCACCCGTGGTGGGGCGCGTGGCTGTCGCTGGAGCTGGTGGACAAGCTCGGGCAACTCGGTGAACTGGCCGAAGCCGAGGTGCTGCTGGACTCGATCGGCGGGCACCACGACCAGTGGGCGCTGGCCTCCGCACCCGGCCGCGTCGCGATCGAGCGCGCCCGGCTGCGCGCCCGCGCCGGGCGCTGGTCGGACGCGGTCGCCCAGGTGCGGGCCGGGTTGGGCACGGCCAAGGAGAGCGGCTGCCCGATCGTGGTCCCGGCGGCGCTCGCGGTCCTGGCCAAGGCCGCGCTGGAGAACGGTGAGCTGCCCGCGGCCGTGCAGCACGTGCGCCACGCGGCGGCCGTGGCCGCCGAAGCGGCCGTGCTGCCCGCGATCTCGTGCGACTGGGTGGACCTGCGCATCACCGCCACCACCCACGGCGCGCGGGCCGCGGTGCACGCACTGGAGACCCGCCTGACCGGTCTGGCGACCTCCCCGGTGCTGTACGCGGAGGAACCGGGGGCGGCGGCGTGGCTGATCGACCTGGCCCGCACGGTGGGCAGCACGGAACTGGCCACCACCGCGCTGGACATGATCGAGCACCTGGCGGCGGCCAACGCGGGGCTGCCGGCGGTGGAGTGCGCCGCCGCGCACGCCCGGGGACTCCACGACGGTGACCCGGCGCTGCTGGACCGGGCCGCGCGGCAGCACGTCGACGCCTGGGCGGCCGACCACGCCCGCGAGGCGCTGGCCACGCACGCGCAGGCGCCCGCCGTCGAGCCGGGGTGGGACCGGCTCAGCGACACCCAGCGCACCATCGCCCGGCTGGCCGGCGCGGGCCTGACCAACCAGCAGATCGCGCACCGCGTGCTGCTGTCACCGCACACCGTGAACTACCACCTCCGCGGCCTGTACCGGAAACTGGGGATCTCGTCCCGCGTCGAACTCGCGCGCTACGTCTGACCCACCGCGTCGACCTGCCGTGCCGCCAGCGCTGCCAGCACGGCGTCGGTCATGGGGGTCACGGCGCACCGCTCGGCCGCGTAGGTCACCGCGAGCCGGTGGTAGTGCGCCGAGAAGTCCGCGACCGCGTCCGCGACCAGGAACGTCTCGATGTCGTTGCTGTAGGCGTCCACGGCCGTCATCAGCACGCCGACGTGCGCGAACACGCCGCACACGATGAGCTGGTCACGGCCGTTGCGGTTCAGGTGCTCCAGCAGGTCGGAGTTGTGGAACGCGCTGTAGCGCCACTTGGTGAAGACGTGGTCGTGCGGGGCTGGTTCCAGGCCGTCCACGACCTTGCGGTGCTCGGGCGACACGGTCATGCCCGGCCCCCAGAAGTCCTTCAGCAGCCCGCGTTGCTCCTCGGTCATCCCACCGGGCTGGGCGGTGTAGGCGACCGGGATGCCCAACCGGTCGCACGCCTCCCGCAGCCTTCGGACGTTGGCCACCAGCTCGACCACCGGTGACGTCCCGGGCGGGAACGGGGCCAGGAAGTACCGCTGCATGTCGTGGATCAGCAGCGCCGCCCGACTCGGGTCGACCGTCCACGTCGCGGTGTTGGGCGGCAGCTCGTCGGCCGTGGGCATCGGGTACGGCTCGATCGTCGGAATTCCCACCGTCGCCCCCTACGCGCCCAGCGCCGCGCCGCCGTCGACGAACAGCTCCTGCATCGTCACGTGGTTGGCGTGGTCGGACAGCAGGAACAGCACGGCGTCGGCCACATCGGACGGTCGCGCGATCTTCTTCAGCGGGATGCCCACCTTGAACTGCGTCGCGTCCCCGGCGATCGCCGCCGCCGACGGGTCCGCGCCACCGGTCAACGTGCGCAGCATCGGGGTGTCGGTCGAGCCCGGCGACACCACGTTGCACCGGATCGAGTGCTCCGCCAGTTCCAGCGCGAGGGTCTTGGTGAAGGCGACCGACGCGGCCTTGGACGCCCCGTAGGCGGCCATGCGGGAGCGGGGCACCGCGGCGGCGTTGGAGGCGATCGTCACGATGGCGCCGCCACCGCCGTCCTCGACCATGTGCCTGGCCACGGCCCGGGAGGTGTTGAACACGCCGGTCGCGTTCACCCCGAACGTGGTCGACCAGTCCTCGTCGCTGGTGTCCAGCACGGACCGCGGGCGCAGCACACCGGCCACGTTCACGAGGAAGTCGATCCGGCCGAACTTCGCGGCCACGCGGTCCACGACGGCGCCGATCTCGGCGCCCGAGGAGACGTCGGCCTTGAAGACCTCGATCCGACCGCTGCTCCGGACGGCGTCGGCCAGCGCTTCCAGCCCCGCGCCGTCCGTGTCGACCGCCGCCACCCGGGCGCCCTGTCCGGCCAGCGCGGACGCCACGGCCGCGCCGATGCCGCCGGCCGCGCCGGTGACCAGCGCCGTCTTGTCCCGGATTCCCGCCAGTTCCACTCGACTCTCCTTCACCTGGTGCTGAGTTGGGGGACGGTGCTCCACGCCTCGACGGCCGCCAGCGCCTGGTCGGGGTTCAACCGGGGGTCGCAGGTGGACAGGTAGCGGGCGGTCCCGGGCAGGCCGACCAGGTCCAGGTCGTCGTCACCGGTGACGCACTCCACGACCGGTTCCGGGGTGACCTCCAGGTGCAACCCGCCCGCGTGCACGCCCTCGGCCGCCAAGACCTCGCGGAACCGCCGGATCTCCCGCAGGACGGTGTGCAGCAGCCGTGTCTTCTGCCCGCCGGGGGCCGTGATCGTGTTGCCGTGCATCGGGTCGGACAGCCACACGACCGGGTGGCCCGCCGCCTTCACGGCCGCCACCAGCGGCGGGAGGAGATCGGCGACCAGGTCCGCGCCCAGGCGGGCGATGAGCGTCAGCCGGCCGGGAGAGCGGTCCGGGTCCAGCACCGCGCACAGCGCGAGCAACTCCTCCGGTGTCGTGGTCGGCCCGACCTTGCACGCCACCGGGTTGGCCACCGCCGCCAGCAGCCGCACGTGCGCGCCGTCGAGCTGCCTGGTCCGATCGCCGACCCAAGGCCAGTGCGTGGAGGACAGGTAGACCTCGCCGTCGGGCGTGCGGCGCACGAGCGGCAGTTCGTAGTCCAGCAACAGCGCCTCGTGGCTGGTCCACACCGGACTGCCGGTGGCGCGCAGGAACGTGACGGCGTTCGCGGCGGCCTGGTACCCGCTGAGCAGGCGCATCGGGTCCGGCCGCCGCAGCACCGGGTCCGGTTCGGGGCTGTTGACCAGGTGCCCGCGGAACGCCGGCAGCTCCCCGGCGCCGTGCGGCTCCAGGGCCTTCGAGCGGGGCTTGGCGAACTGCCCGGCGATGCGGCCCGCGCGGACGACCGGCAGGCCGGACCGCGCCCGCAGGGAGACCGCGAGCGTCTCCAGCAGGCCGAGCTTGCGGGCCAGCACGTCGGGCACGCAGTCCGCCGGGTCCTCGGCGCAGTCGCCGGCCTGCACGACCTGGGCCCGTCCGGCCGCCACCCCGGCGAGCAGGTCCCGCAGCCGGCGGACGTCGGCCGCCTGGACCAGCGGGGGAGCACCGGCCAGGGCCGAACCCATGCGCCGGGACAGCCAGCCGTCCCAGTCGGGCTGCTGCGCGGCGGGCAGGGCGCGCCAGTGGCGCAGTTCGTCCTCGGTCAGGCCGCGCGGTGAGTGGTCGTGGTCGGTCAGGCTCGGGTCAGCGAGCACCTGCTCCTCCGATTCGTGCCGTCGATTCCACCGGCCGACACGAACCTATCCGGGAACCACGGGAAAGCTACTACTAACTCAGGTAGTCGAGTAGGTGTGAAGGGTGCGACGGATACGTAGCAGGGGTGACCAAGGTGAGTAGTTTCGCCCGCTGTGGAACGGCAATACGGTGCAGTGCTACATCCGCTCCGGAAGGGATCCGATGGACATCGACCGCCTGTTGCGCGCGGACGTCGGAGCGTTCGCGCTGGTGCACCGGTCCGCGCTCGCCGGTTCCGTCGAAGTGCTCACCGGCGACCCGGTCGTGGCGGCGAGCCTCGCCGAGCTGCCGCTGCCGCCGGCGGGCACGGTCCCGACCGGCGGTGCGCCCGCGCACGACCTGCTGGTCCTGGTTCCCTACCGCCAGATCGCCGAACGCGGCTTCGAGCACCAGGACGACGGGGCTCCGCTGCGGGCGCTGAAGGTCGCCGACCAGGCCCGCCTGCCGCTGGACACCCTCGTGGCGGCCCTGCCGGACGAGCCGGTCGAGGTCGACGCCGCCGGGTTCGACGTGGACGACGACAGCTACGCGGCGATCGTGGAGAAGGTGCTCGCCCAGGAAATCGGCTGGGGCGCGGGCGCGAACTTCGTCATCAAGCGGTCGTTCACCGCCGAATTGCGGAACTTCACCACCCGGCACGCGCTCAGCGTGTTCCGTCGCCTCCTTTCGGGTGAAACCGGGGCGTATTGGACGTTCCTGGTGCGATTCGACGACAGGACGTTCATCGGGGCGACGCCGGAAAGGCACGTGTCCGTCGAGTCCGGCAAAGCGGTGATGAATCCCATCAGCGGAACCTATCGCTATCCGGATTCCGGTCCTCGGCTTTCCGAAGTGCTCGACTTCCTCGCCGACACCAAGGAGACCGACGAGCTGTACATGGTCGTCGACGAGGAGCTGAAGATGATGGCGCGCGTCTGCGACGGCGGCGTCCGCGTGCACGGCCCCCACCTGAAGGAGATGGCGCGGCTCGCGCACACCGAGTACCTGATCGAAGGACGCACGACCCGCGATGTCGCGGACGTGCTGCGCGAGACCATGTTCGCGCCCACCGTCACCGGCAGCCCGCTGGAGAGCGCGTTCCGGGTCATCCACCGGTACGAGCCGCGCGGCCGGGGCTACTACAGCGGTGTCGCGGCCCTCGTCGGCCGCGACGGATCCGGCGCCCGGACGCTCGACTCCGCCATCCTCATCCGCACGGCGGAGATCGACGCCGGCGGCCGGGTGGACCTCGGCGTCGGCGCGACCCTGGTGCGCCACTCGGACCCCCGATCGGAGGTGGCGGAGACTGCCGCGAAGGCCGCCGGGCTCCTCGCCGCCATCCGCGGCGACACCACCACCGCGGACACGGCCGACGCACAGCGCTCCCGCTTCGCCGACCACCCGGCGGTCCGCGACGCCCTGGCACGCCGCAACAACGGCCTCGCCGCGTTCTGGCTCGCCGACCGGCCCCACGACCGGGCCCCGGCGCCGGCCGGTCGGCCCCACGACCCGGCCCCGGCGCTCGCCGACCGGCCCCACGACCCGGTCCCGGCGCTCGCCGGTCGGCCGGACGACCCGATCCCGGCGCTGTCCGGCCACCGGATCCTGGTCGTGGACGCCGAAGACACCTTCACCGCGATGCTCGCCCTCCAACTCCGCTCGCTCGGCCCGGACATCACCACCCGCCGGTTCGACGAGCCGCTGGACGTCCACGGCTTCGACGCCGTGCTGGTCGGCCCCGGACCGGGCGACCCGCGCGACCACGACCACCCCAAGATCGCCGCCCTGCGCCGGGTCACCGAGGGCCTGCTCGACCACCGGGTGCCGTTCCTGTCGGTGTGCCTGGGCCACCAGGTGCTCAGCGGCCTGCTCGGATTCCCCCTGGTGCGCAAGGACAAGCCCAACCAGGGCACCCGACGCGAGATCGACCTGTTCGGCCGCCGCGCGACCGTGGGCTTCTACAACACCTTCGCCGCACGAGCGGAGGCCGACGCGGTCGAGTGCGAAGGCGTGCCGGGGCTGGTCGAGGTCGCCCGCGACCGGAGGACCGGCGAGGTGCACGCGCTGCGCGGACCGTGGTTCGCCTCCACGCAGTTCCACGCCGAGTCCGTGCTCACCGAGCACGGACCGGAGATCCTCGCCGACCTGCTCACCACCGTCCTCGCCGCCCGAGTGGCCGGCTGACCGCACGAACGGCTGACCACGGAAGGGGAACAGCATGGCCGAGGTCCTCATCGCGGGCGGGGGCATCGCCGGCGTCGCCACCGCGCTGGCGGTGGCCCGGTCGGGGCACCGCGTCCTCGTCCTGGAGCGCAACGCCGAGTTCACCGAGCTGGGCGCGGGCATCCAGTTGGGGCCCAACGCCTTCCGCGCGCTGGACCGCCTCGGCGTGGGGGAGCAGGTGCAGGCCGGCGCGGTCATGGTCGAGGCGCTGAGCCTGATGGACGGCGTCACCGGGCAGCGCATCACCCAGCTCCCGCTGACCGGCGAGTTCCGCGAGCGGTTCGGCTACCCCTACGCCGTGGTCCACCGCATCGACCTGTACTCGGTGCTGCTGGCGGCATGCCGGTCCCACAAGGCGATCGAGCTGCGCACGGACGCCCCCGTGCGCGACTACCGTTGTGACGGAAAGGAAGTCTCGGTCACGCTCGCCTCCGGCGAAGTCGTGCGGGGCGACGCGTTGATCGGGGCGGACGGCATCCGGTCCACGATCCGGGCGCAGATGCTGGGTGACGGCGAGCCGCGGGTGTCCGGGCACACCATCTACCGCTCGGTCGTGCCGATGGAGTCGGTGCCCGACCGGCTCAGGTGGAACACCGTCACGCTGTGGGCCGCGCCGAAGCACCACTTCGTGCACTACCCGATCGCCGGCGGGAAGTTCCTCAACCTCGCCGCGACCATCGACAACGCCGCCACCGAGGTGGTCAGCGGCCGACCGGTCGACCGCGACCTCGTGCTGGCCACCTTCGCCCACCTGCCCGCCACCGCGCGGGACTTCCTGCACCTGGGCCAAGAGTGGCGCACGTGGGTGCTGTGCGACCGCGACCCGGTGCGGCGGTGGAACGACGGCCGGGTGGTGTTGCTCGGAGACGCCGCCCACCCGATGCTCCAGTACGCCGCCCAAGGCGCGTGCATGGCGCTGGAAGACGCGGTGTGCCTGGGCGACCTCCTCGCGGAGGGCGACTCGGACTTCACCGCGGTCTTCGAGCGGTTCACCGCCGAGCGCGCCGAGCGCACGGGGTGGGTGCAGGAGATCTCGCGGGCGATCGGCGAGCAGGTGTACCACCCGGCCGGTGTGGCCGCCGAGGAGCGCAATGCGTCCCTCGGCGCGCACACCCTCACGGACTTGCTGGACCTGGTGGACCGGCTCTACCGCGAGCCGGTCCCCTCGACGCGCTGATCACTCCTCCCGCGCTGGTCACTCCTTCAGGCCGAGGCGGCGGTGCAGCGCCGCCAACGGCTTGGGCGCCCACCAGTTCGCCCGGCCGGCGAGCTTCATGAACGCCGGTGCGAGCACACCCCGGATCAGCCACGCGTCCACCAGCACCGCCAACGCCATCGTCACCCCGAGCAGCTTGAGCAGCGACACCCCCGACGTGGCCAGCACGGCGAGCACGGACGCGATCACCAGCGCCGCCGCGGTGAACACCCGCCCGGTCCGCTGGAGGCCCTGCGCCACGGCGTGCGTGTTGTTCCCGGTGGCGACGTAGTCCTCCCTGATCCGGGACAGCAGGAACACCTCGTAGTCCATCGACAGGCCGAACGCGATGCAGAACACCAGCACCGGGATCGTCGTCTCCAGGTAACCGGTCGAGGTGAAGTCGCCCACGAGCCACGACAGGTGACCCTCCTGGAACACGTACACCGCCGCGCCGAAGCTCGCGCTGAGGCTGAACAGGTTGAGCACCAACGCCTTCAGCGGCACGAGCAGGCCGCCGGTGAACAGGAACAGCAGGATGAACGTGAACACCGCGATCGCGCCGAACGCCCACGGCAGCCGTTCCGACAGCACGTCCTTGGTGTCGACCAGGACCGCGCTCGGGCCGGCGACGTGCACCCGCGAGTCCAACGCCCGCACCGACCTGGCGAGCTCCTGGGACGCCTCGTCGTACGGTCCCTGCGCGGGCCACACCCGCAGCCACGCCGACCCGTCCGCGACCATCGCCGCCGATGCCGGTGTCGGCGGCTGGACCAGCTCACCGGCCCGGTACACGCCGGTCGGCCCCTCCACCGACTCCGCGCCGGGCAGCCGCGAGGCGCGCTTGACCAGGTCGTCCACAGTGGACTGGTCGGCGGTGTCCACGAGCACCGGCATGGCGTCGCCGATCGACCGGTCGAAGTCCTCGGTGATCTCCACCGCCGTGCGGTGGCTGGGCGCGCTCGCCGGCAGCACCCGGTGGTCGGCCATGCCGAACCGGACGTCCAGGAACGGCACCGCGGCCAGCGCCAGCAGCACCAGCACCGGCAGGGCGGCGAGCACGGGCCGGCGCATGACGGCGTGCGCCACCCGCCCCCACCACCGGCCCTCGGGCTTGGGCTCGCGCTTGCGCGCCCGACCGAGGACCCGGTTGCCCAGCAACGCCAGCACGGCGGGCAGCACGGTCACCGAGCTCATCGCCGCCACCGCCACCACGGAGATCGCCGCGTAGGCCAGGGACCGCAGGAAGAACATCGGGAAGATCAGCAGCGCGCTCAACGACAACGCCACCGTGACCGCCGAGAAGATCACCGTGCGGCCCGCCGTCACGACGCTGCGCACGACCGCGTCCGGCACCTCCCGGCCCGCGCGCAGTTCCTCGCGGAACCGGGCGACGATGAACAGGCTGTAGTCCACGGCCAGGCCGAACCCGAGCGCGGTGGTGAGGTTGAGCGCGAAGATCGACACGTCGGTGACCTCGGACAGCACCGACAGCACGGCCGTGGTCGCGGCCACGGCGAGCATCCCGACCACCACGGGCAGCACCGAGGACAGCAGGCTGCCGAACGCGAGCACGAGGATGATCAGCGTGATGGGCGCGCCGATCAGCTCGGCCTTGATGAGGTCGTCCTCGCTCTGCTTGGCGATCTCCGCGTTGACCTGCGCCCGCCCGGTCACGTCGATCTCGAGCGGCTTGGCGGAGTCGGTCCACTTCGGCACGACCTCGGCCGTCGTGGCCTGCACCTGCCGTTCGTCGCCCTTCAGCTTCACCAGGACCAGCGCGCGGGTGCCGTCGCTGGAGCGCAGGTCCGGCAACCCGGTGGTGAAGAACGAGGTCACGGACTGCACGCGGTCGTCGGCGTCGATCTCCGTGGTCAGCCGGGTACCGGCCTGGAGCGCGTCTGGTTGGTCGATGCCGCCCTCGGCGGACAGCACCAGCACCAGGCTGGGCTCGCCAGCGGAGAACTTCTCGGCCAGTCGACGGTCGGCTTCGGCGGCCGGCGACGCGCTCGGCGTGTAGCCGCCGTTGACCAGTTTCTCCGACACGGTTCCGCCGAACGCGCCCGCGAGGGCGGCGAACACGAGCGCCGCCGCGAGCACCCACCAGCGTCGGCGCACGGCGAACCGCGCCGTGCCGCCCAGCACCACCGAGCGGCGTTCGAGCTTCTCCAGCACTAGCCGGCCTTTCCTTCGGTCGGGCTCGCCACCGCGACCACGAACGGGAACATCACGAAGGGCACGTGCGGCGGGTTGAACCGGTCGAGTTCCTTCACCTCGAACCCGGCGCCCGCGAGCGTGCGCAGCGTGGGGCGGTTGGTGCGGCAGCCGCCCACGAACAGCCGCCAGAACGGCACGGACGCGTGCTGGGCGGCCCGCACGAACCCGCCCGCGTCGGTCTGGACGTGCTCGACCAGCAGCAGCGCCCCGTCCGGCCGCAGGACCCGGCGCAGCTCGGCGGCGCTGCGGGCCGGGTCGTCCACCGAGCACAGCGTCAGCGTGCTGACGACGGTGTCGAAGGAGGCGTCCGGGAACGGGAGGCGCTCGGCCGGGGCGTCCACGACCTCGACCGGGACCTGCGCCTCGGGCACGCGGCGGCGCAGCCGGCGGCGGTAGGCGGGGTCGGGCTCGGTGGCGACGACCTTCTCCACGTCCCGGTAGCGCAGGAGGTTCATGCCCGTGCCCGCGCCGATCTCCAGCACCTGCCCGCGGGCGTGGCTCAACGCCAGTGCTCTGGCCTCACCGAGCCAGGTCCGCTCGGCGCCGCGGTTGTACCGGTCGTACACCGCCGCGTAGACGGGGTGACTGCGCACCGAGGTCGTCATCGCGTGTCCTCCGGGGTGTCGGTGAGCAGCCGGTGCAGCCGCTCCAGCAGTGATCGGGCTCGGGTGCCGTCGACGACGGCGGGGTCGTGCAGGGCGGTCAGGCGCAGGCCGGTCCCGACGCGGCGGGCGACGACGAGCAGTTCGACCGGCAGCCGGAACCCGCGGCCGAGGAAGTCGTCGTCGAACGGGTCGGTGCGGCGGACCTCGCAGTCGGCCAGTCGGAGGCCGCGCACCGGCGGCAGCGACTCGACCGCCACGAACTGGGACTCCGTCATCACGGTCATCAGGTCCGGGATCTCCTCGCACAGCGCGAGCAGCGGCACCTGGCCGTGGGCCAACGCCTCCCGCACGGTGGTCGCCGCGCGGGGCAGGACATCGGCGAGGCCGGCGTCCGGTGGGACGTCGAGGCGGATCAGCATGGGGTTGAGCAGCAGCCCGATCATGCGGTCCAGGCCGGGCTCGTCGCGGGCGGCGTTCAGGGTGAGCAGCCGGACGTCCGGGTCACCGGAGTCCTCCGCGCGGACTCGGGCCAGCGCGGCCACGACGGCCGAGAAGACCGTGGCCCCGGCCCGACGTGCCCGCTCCAGCAGCGCCGCGGTCTCGGCTTCGTCCAGGTCGACGTGGCACAGCTCGGTGGGGCGGCCGTCCGGCTCGTCGTCGGACAGCCGGATCGGTGTCGCGCCCCCGGTCTGCTGCGCCCAGTGGGTGAGGGCGCTGCGGTAGGGCTCGGTGTCCCGCCAGGCCAGGTCCACGAAGAACCGCTCGTCCACGCCACGCACCAGGTCCTGGTAGCCCGGCGGGTCGGGCAGGCGGTGGGGTCGGCCGGAGCGCGCCGCGTCGTACAGCTCTTCCAGCTCCCGCTCCAGCACGTCGATCGACCAGCCGTCGGCGACCATGTGGTGCACGCGCAGCACCAGGAGGTGCTCGGTGTCCGATGCGCTGGTGAGCTGCGCGGTGAACACCTGCCCGGTCGCCGGGTCGAGCACGCGGGTGGCGTCGTCGCGTGCCGCGGCCCGCAGGAGGGCATCCGGGTCGCC
This sequence comes from Saccharothrix variisporea, assembly GCF_003634995.1. GTDB lineage: Bacteria > Actinomycetota > Actinomycetes > Mycobacteriales > Pseudonocardiaceae > Actinosynnema > Actinosynnema variisporeum. The sequence continues at coordinate 8,667,845 of NZ_RBXR01000001.1, forward strand.
CGCCACCCTGGTCACGGCCAGGACGTCTGTGGTCGCCGCCTCGACGACCTGGGTGCCTTCGTACGCCTCCAGGAGGACCTTCGTCCGCAGTGCCTCGTGCCGGGCCACGAGCTGGTCCACCGCGTGGCGCAGCGCGTCCACGTCGAGCGGCCCGCTGATGCGGTAGTGGACCGGCAGCGCGAAGTCCGGGTGCCGTGACCCGCCGGGCCGGCGGTAGTGGTCGAGGAACCAGAACGCGGTCTGGGCGCTGGTCAGCGGCAGTGAGCCTCCCTCGCGCCGCACGGCCGGGGCAGGTGTGCGCGGTGTCGCGTTCTCGACCAGCAGGGCGAGTTCGCGCACGGTCGGCGCGGAGAACAGCGCACCCGACGGCAGTGCCACGTCCAGTTGCTCGGTCAGTCGCACCGCGCAGGTCGCAGCGAGCAGCGAGTCCCCGCCGAGTTCCACGAAGTCGTCGTCCACGCCGACCCGGTCCAGCCCCAGGACGGCCCGCCACACCTCGGCCACCGCGGTCTCGGCGGCCGTGCGCGGCGCGACGAACGGGGTGTCCAGCTCGGGACGTCCCAGGTCCGGCGCGGGCAGGGCGGCGAAGTCCACCTTCCCGTGCCGGGTGGTGGGCAGCTCGGCGAGCACCACGTACGCGCCCGGCCGCTCGTGCGGCACCAGCACCGCGTCGGCGTGTTCCCGCAGCCGGGTCACGAGCGTGCCGCGCACGGCGCCCACCGCCCGCTTGCGCAGCGGGTCGGTGGTCAACGGGCCGGCCACCTCGGGCGCGGGGAAGCGCGGCAGGGCGCCGGGGGCGAAGTCCCGGCGCACCAACGCCAGGTCGAACGCGCCGCCGTCCCAGCCGGCCGCGCGGCTGAGGTGGCACCGGTAGCCGTGGGTCTGGGCGAGGTCGAACAGCGCTTCCGGGATCACCGCGGACAAGTCCCGCGCGGACTCCAGGACGCGGAGGTCGACCACCGTGCCGTCGAAACCCGTCCGCAGGGCCTCCGCGACGGCGGTCAGGCCCGCCGTGCGGGCGTTGGGCACGCGCCGGAAGCCCACGACCTCCGGACGGCGGTCCAGCAGCGCCTGCAACTCGCGCATGCCGTGCCATTCGCGCCATTCGACGTCGAGCAACTGCGCCTGCGTGTGGAGCACGGCGTCGAACCGGAACGCGGTCATCTCGTTGTGCCGCCACCCGCGTCGAGGACGCACCTCGGCGTGGACACCGGGCACGGTCGCGAACCAGCGCGGGTCCACGAGCAGTTGAGCTTCGTCCTCGACCCGCCGCGCGACCCGGGCCGCGATGACGTCGGCGGGCGTGTCCTCGCTCGCCTTGGCCAGCGCGATGGACGTGTGGAACTCCCACAGCAGCGACAGGTCCCGGACGTCGCCGAGGACGACCCGGCCGCCGGTCCCGGTCGCCGCCACCGCCCCGCGCACGGTGCGGTCGAGGTAGTCCGCGCCCGGGAAGTACTGGCTGACCGAGTTCGACACCACGAGGTCGAACCCGCCGCCGGCGAAGTCCGCGACGTCGCTCGCCTCGCCCCGCCGCAGCTCCACCTGGCTCAACCCGGCCGCGTCGACCGCGCGGCGCAGCCCGTCGAGCGTCCGCGCGGACACGTCGACCCCGACGTAGCGGTCGGTGTGCGGCGCGACGCGCAGCAGTGGCAGGCCCGTGCCGCACCCGAGGTCGAGCACCGAGCGGGGTTCGCCCTCGCGCAGGACGGCGGTGGTGTGCTCGACCCACTCGACCATGTCCTCGTCCGGCAACAACTCGCCGGTGTAGCTGCTCTTCCAGCCGCTGGTGTCGAAGTCGGTGCCGGCGGCCGACGCCGTGTCGGCGACCTCGTCCACGACCTGCGCCCAGGTGTCGCGGACCTCGGCCTCCACCGCCCGCAGGTCCGCCACCGGCACGACGTACGCGGTCAGCACCTTGCCGTCGGACGGCCGGTCCTTGAGCGCGAGCGCCACGTCCGACACGCCCCGGCACTCGGCGAGCCGCGCCCGAACTCCGGCCAGGTCCACCCGGTGGCCGCGCACCTTGACCTGGTCGTCCAGCCGACCGGTCACCGCGAACCGGCCGTCCGGGAGCACCCGGGCCCGGTCACCCGTGCGGTACATCGTGCGGTCGGGCCGCCCCGGCAGCGGGACGAACCGCCGCGCGGTCAGCTCGGGGTCGCCCAGGTACCCGGCGGCCAGCTGGTCGCCGGTCACGCACAGCTCGCCGTCCTCGCCGGCCGGCACGGGTTCGCCGTCCTCGCCGACGACCAGCAGTGCGACGTTCGGGATGGGCGTGCCGATCGTGACGTCCTCACCGGGCCGCAGCACGCCGCTGGTGCACCACACGGCCGCCTCGGTCGGCCCGTACTCGTTGACCAGCTCGACGTCCGGCAGCACTTCGTGGTGCCTGCGCACCAGGCTCTCCGGGCACGCCTCGCCCGCCACCACGACATGCCGCACGGCGGTCCGCGGCTCCCTCAGGCCGTCGAGCACCTGCCGGTACAGGGTCGGGGTGAGCAGCGTGTGCGACACCCCGGTGGCCGGGTCGGACAGCACGCGGCGCAGCTCCGCGACCAGCGCCACCGGGTCCGGCGGGGCCAGGACCAGCGTGCCGCCCTGGGTGAGCGTCCACCACACGCCCGCCATCGAGGAGTCGAACGTCATCGGCGACACCATCAGGAACCCGTCGACCAGGTCGGGGTAGCGGTGCCAGCGGGCCAGCGTGGACTGGGTGATCGCGCCGTGCGAGACGAGCACCGCCTTCGGGGTGCCCGTCGAGCCCGAGGTGTGGATGACGTACGCGCCGTCCGCCGGGTCGATCCGCACCTCGGGCGGCCGGGTCGAGCACGCCTTGATCGCCGGGTCGTCCAGGTCGTCGATCACGTGCCGCGGGGTGATCCGGGCGAGCATCTCGTCCAGGACCGCCGGCGGGTAGTCGGCGTCCACCGGCACGTACACGCAGCCGGCGGCCATGATGGCGACCTGCGCGACCACGGCGTCCACCCCGCGCGGCAGGCGGCTGACCACCCGATCGCCCTTCACGCAGCCCAGGTCGAGCAGGTGGTTGGCCACGCGGTGGGCGGCCTCGACCAGTTCGCGGTAGGACAGGGCGCGCTCGGCGTCGCGCACGGCGACCCGGTCGGCGTCGCGGGCCGCGGCCCGGCGCAGCAGGTCGGGCAGGGGCAGGAAGTCGAACAGCACGACCGGCCCGGTCATCGCGCCCCCTCTCTCACGGACGCGCTGGTCGCCGAGCGGGCGACTCGCACGGCTTCGCGGCCGTGTTCGCGGATGTCGCCTTGCAGGGACGGTCCGCCGACCACGAACAGGCCCGGCGCGCCCGGCAGCGGAGCACCCCAGCGCAGTGGCTTCCCGTCCGGGTCCAGCACGCCGAAGTCGGACAACAGCCCGGGGAACGAAGGGCGGTACCCGGTGGCGAGGACGAGCACGTCCGGGCGGACCGTGCGGTCGTCGTCCAGCAGGACCTCCCCGCCGTGCGCCTTGCGCGTGCCGGGGACGACCTCGATCCGGCCGTCGCGCACGGCCCGCGCGAAGCCGCGTTCGGCCACCGGCGCCATCCCGGTCTGCCGGAACCGGGTGTGCGAGCCGACCGCCGGCGTGCCGAGGCCGTAGCGGACCAGGTCCCGGTAGAGCGACCAGTGCGAACCGAGGCTCAGCTTGTCCCACAACGCGTCTGGCAGCCGTGCCCCCAGCACGCTCACGCGGTGCGTGGACACACCCAGGTTGCTCGTGGGCACCAGCAGCGGCGCGGTGCGCACCGACAGCCGGACGCTCTGCGCGTGGGCGACGAGGTCGGTAGCGATCTCGGTCGCCGAGTTGCCCGATCCGACGACCAGGACGTGCTTGCCCGCGAACGGTTCCGGAACGCGGTAGTCCGCCGAGTGCAGCACCTCGCCGGTGAAGTCCGCCGCCCAGTCGGGCACCACGGGCTCCGCCGCGTTCCCGGTGGCCACCACCAGCACGTCGGCGGCGAGCCGGCCATCGGGTGTGTCGACCTGCCAGGAGGTGTCCCGCGTGACGGCCAGCGCGGGCGTCGACGTTCGCACGTCCAGCCGGTGGTGCGCCGCGTACGTGCGCAGGTAGGCCGCGAACCCGGCTCCACTGGGCCAGTTCCCTTCGGACTTCGGGATGGCCAGACCGGGCAGGCCGGACAACGCGCGCAAGGTGTTGAGCCGCAGGCTGCGGTAGCGGTGCCGCCAGCGGTGGCCGACTTCCTCGCCCGCCTCCAGGACCACGACCTCCCACCCGGATCGGCGCAACGCCGCCGCACTGGCGAGCCCGGCGGACCCGGCGCCGAGGACGATCGCGCGGCCGGTCATGCCCTCGCCTCCGCGGGCACCGCGAAGCACCGCCGCAGGTGGTCCCGGTCGACCTGGTCGGGCGCGGGCAGGTCAGGCAGCAGTCGGCGGGTGAGTGAGGTGTCGTAGTGCCGGCGGTGGAACAGGTAGGGCAGGAACCCGGCGGCCCGGCGGTGGAAGTAGCTCTCGGTGTCGGTCGGGTCGTGCGGCGCGGCGGGCATCATCCGCAGCCGGACGTGGGAGGTGTCCTCCAGCGCCGCCGAGATCGTGCGGACCGGGACGTCCTTGTCGTGCACGACGTGCGCGGTCACGACATCGGTGCGCACCCGCTCCCCGAGCAGCCGCATGGCTTTCGCGGCCCAGTCGACCTGCACGAGGTTCAAGTGGGCGCGCGGGTCCGCGCCGACGCGGAGCACCAGCCGGGAGTCCGAAGTGGACGCACGGGTCAGGATGCGGTCGATGATCCGGCTCACCGTGCGCAGGGTGTGCTCCGGCGACGCCGTCACGGTGTCCGCGCCGGGCACGAGGATGCTCGGGCGCAGGACGAGCGCGGACCGGTCGCGCTGCTTCGCCCAGTGCCGGACCAGGCCTTCCGCGGTGTGCTTGGAGTGCTCGTAGGTGTTCTCGAACGCGGTCGTGCCGGCGGTGTCGGCCTCCCGGATCTCCCCCTGCCGCACCTTCCCGGCGACGAACGCCGTGCTCACGTGGCGGAACACCGCCCCGGCCGGCATCAGGTCGGCGAAGGCCAGCACGTTCTCGGTGCCCACGACGTTGGACTGCCACACGTGGTCGTCGCGGCCGTCCAGCACGACGGAGGCGGCGACGTGCCACAACTCCTCGGCCTCCAGGGCGAGCACCCGGGCGTCGTCCGCGGTGAGGCCGAGCAGGGGTAACCGGACGTCGACGTCCACCACCGACAGCAGCCGGTCCAGCGGCTCGGGCACGGGGGTCCCGGTGGCGTCCAGGAACCGTTCGACGCGCTCGAAGGCGGGCGTGCCGCCCGCGTGGGCGAGGAGGGTGACCGGGCGCCCGGCCTGCACCTGCTCGCGCACCAGGTGCAGGCCGAGGAAACCGGTACCACCGGTCATCAGCAGCGACATGCGGAAGCTTCCCCCAGTTGACGGCTTGTCAGATAACTCGAACACAACAGTACGGGTTGTGCGTACGTTGTGGGAGTAGGTTGGCCAAGTCGATCGACTATCACGCATAGGAGGGCTCCGGCATGGGGGAACCCGATGGCCTCATCAGCGAAGCTGATGGCGGGACGCTGTTCCGCGGCGGCTTCGTCTGCACGGCCGACGACGCTGCCGGCGTGCACCCGACCGGATCGGTGCTGGTGGTGGGCGACCGCATCGCCGCTGTCGGTGAGGTGGCCGACGTGGACGCCGTCGCGGCCGGACTGCCGGTCCCGGTGCGCGCGGTCGACGCTACCGGGATGATGGTGCTGCCCGGTTTCGTGAACCCGCACTGGCACGACATGTTCGCGGCCCGCGTGGCGTTCCGGGGAGCGCTGCGCCCGCCGTCCGACCTCGGCGACGAGCCGGGGTTCTTCGCCAGCGGCGGGAACATGGCGCAGGTGTCGATGGCGTTCGACTCGTTCGCCGACATGATCGCCGGTCTCACCCCGGAGGAAGCGCTGGCGGTCGCCCGGTACTCGCTGTGGACGCAGTTGCGCTCCGGGGTCACCACGCTGGGCGACACCGGGTCGCTGAACCGCCCGGACGCGCTGGTCGAAGCGGCTCGCTCGCTCGGCATCCGACTTTCGGTGACGACGTGGGCCGCCGACGCGGTGTGCGCGCCGGGGGAGAGCCGCTACCGCCGCACCCGCGACACCGACCGGATCCTGGGCGAGATCGAGGAGCTGCTGCGGATGCCGCCCGACCCGCTGGTCCGGGCGCGACCGTCCGCGCTGTACTCCACCAACATGTCCGACGAGCTCGGGCGCGGCCTCGCCGACCTGGTGTCCCGTTACGGCACCGGTTTCGTCACGCACGTCGGCGCACTGCGCAACGAGTCCGACGTGGTGCGCGCCTACTACGGGACGTCCCCGGTGCGCCGCCTGGCCGACCTCGGCCTGTTGTCGGACCGGTTGATGGCCGTGCACACCGCGTTCGTCGACGACGACGAGCGCAAGCTCCTGCTCGACGCCGGCGCCCACATCAGCCACTCTCCGGCCAAGTACGGCCCGACCGGCGAGTCGGCGCTGAGCGAGACCAAGCAGATCTCCGAGTTCCTCGCCTCCGGCCTGGACGTCTCGTTGTCCACCGATGGCGGCCCCTACCCGATCGGCGGCATGGTCGAGGCGATGCGCGCCGCGTGGCAGATGCACAACGAGATGCGCGCCGACAACACCTTCGTGCGACCGTCGAAGGCGCTGGACATGGCCACCCGCACCGCCGCGCGCGGGCTCGGGTGGGAGGAGGTCGGGAGCCTGGTCGTCGGCCACCGCGCCGACCTCGTGCTGGTGCCCACCACCGGCTGGCGCTACCTGCTCAACCCGAGGCCGTTGGAGTCCTTCCTGACCCTCGGCGGCTCGATCGACGTGCACACCGTCGTCGTCGGCGGTCGCGTGCTGGTCGAGGGTGGACGGTCCACCGAGTGCGACGAGGCCGAGCTGGAACGCGAGTACCTCTCGGCCCTGCGGTCGTTCTCGGGCCGGCACCTGCACGTGCCCGACGACGTCCTAGGCCGGTTGTTCCCGGCGTTGTGAGCCCGTAGGCGGTGCGACGGCGGTGCGCAGCGTTCGTTCCAACATCGTTCCGGCCTGGTCAGCCGTCATCCGACCCTCCGTGACCTCCCGCGCGGCGGCGTGGACGAGGCTGTAGAAGACCGTCACGATCCACTCTGCGGCCATGTCGGTCCGGAACACCCCTTCGTGCCGCCCGCGGTTCACCAGGCGCGCCACCCGGTCCAGGGCGCGGCGGTGGGTGTCGCGGACCTGCTGGGGCGAGAGGGCCTCGGCGGCGACCATGAGGTTGCGGTACCGGCCCAGCACCGCCCAGGACGAGCGGATCACCGCGGCCAGCGCCTCGTCGGCGGGGCCTTCGTCCGCGTCGGTCAACGCCCGTTCGGCGTCGGCCACCGCCAGGTCCAGCGCGGCGGCCAACACCTCCTCGCGGGTCGGGAAGTGGGTGTAGAGGGTGACCCGGCTGACCCCGGCGGCGTGCGCGATCGCGGTCATGCTCGTGTCGGGCCGTTCGGTGAAGCACTCCAGGGCGGCGGCGACGATGGCGTCGATGTTGCGCTCGGCGTCGGCGCGGCGCGGCCGGGACCGCGCCGACCCCGACCGCGCCGGCCCCTTTGATCCTGACGCTGTTGACGCGGAGCGTTCGGGCTCGTCGGTCATGGGGTCAGTGGGCGAACACCGGGCCGTCGCCACTGGGCTTGCCCGCCGGCAGCAGCAGCGGTGCGACGACGGCCACGACGAGCGAGACGACCGCGCAAGCCAGGAAGGCGTTCTGGAAACCACCGACCGAGGCGCCGTGCCCACCGGTCTCCACGCTCGCACCGGCGATCGCGGCCACGAACGCGATGCCCAGGGACGCCCCCAACTCGTGGTTGGTGTTCACCAGGCCGGACAGCAGGCCGGCCTCACGGTGGTCCACGTCGTGCATAGCGCTCGTGGTGGCCACGATGAACATGCACGCCAGCCCCGCCGCCGCGATCACGAACCCAGGCAGCACCTCGCCCAACGCGGTTGAATCGCCGGACAACTGCGCCAGCCAGAAGAACCCTCCGGCCGCGAGGACCATCCCGGCCGCCGCGATCGGCCGCCACCCGACCTTCGCCAGCAAGTGCGAGCACAGGTGCACCGCGACGATCATGCCCAGTGCCACCGGCAGGAACGTCAGACCGGTCTGCAACGCGCTGTAGTCGGCGACGTTCTGCAGGTAGAGCGACGCCAGGAAGAAGCTCGCGATGAGCAGGCCCGCGCCGGACAGCATCGCCAGGTTCCCCGCCACCACGTTGCGCCTGGTCAGCACCGGGATGGGCACCAGCGGGTTGGCCGCGCTGCGCTCGACGGCGACGAAGACCGCCACCAGGACGACACCGACGACCAGCGGGACCAGCGTGGTCGCCGAGCCCCAGCCCGCGCCACCGGCGCTGATCAGACCGAAGATCAGGGCCGCGGTCATCGCGGTCATGAGCACCGCGCCCAGCCAGTCCGACCGGCCCTCGACCTTCTGCCCGGCGATCGGCGCGACCAACGCCAGCGTCGCCACGAGCACGCCGACGCCGATGGGCACGTTGATGAAGAACGCCCACTCCCACCCGGGTCCGCTGGTCAGCGCGCCGCCGAGCAGCACGCCGATGGCCGAGCCCGTGCCGCCGATAGCGGCCCACGCACCCAGCGCCTTGTTGCGATCGGCACCGTGGAAGGTCGTGGTGATGATCGACAGCGCGGCGGGGGACAGCAGTGCCGCGCCCGCGCCCTGGGCCAGGCGGGCGACGATGAGCATGGTGCCGTTCACCGCGAGGCCGCAGACCAGGGAGGCCGCGGTGAACACGACCAGGCCGATCAGGAACGTCGTGCGCCTGCCCACGATGTCCGACAGGCGTCCGCCCAGCAGCAGGAAGCCGCCGAACACCAGCGTGTAGGCCGACACCACCCACGGCAGGACGGCGCGGCTCAACTCCAGGTCCGCGCCGATGCTGGGCAGCGCGACGTTCGCGATCGTCACGTCGAGGATGACCATGAACTGCGCCAGGCACAGCAGGAGCAGGACCCGCCACCGGCCGGCGGCCGGGGCGGTCTCGGCGCCCCCGTGGCCGTGCCCGTGGCCGTGTCCGTGCTGCGCTCCAGGGGAGTGGCTCACCGGAAACTCCAGAAGTCGAACGGAAGTGTTAAAGAAAGCTAGCTCCCGACCGACGCTGAAGTCAAACACTCGTGTAAGGATTGAACGCGGTCATCCCAGGGCGGCGAGCAGGGCGCGGCAGGCGTGCTCGCGGCGCCACGCAGGCGCAGGTTTTCGGCACCTCTTCCGCAGTGGTCACCTTCCGCTGAGTGCCCGTGACGGTTGACCTGGGTACCCCTACGGGGTATACCTATGTGCAGCAGGGTGAAGGAGGCGGGGCATGCGGGGATACGCGAGCGGCAAGGACGACTACCTCAAGCGGCTGCGTCGGATCGAGGGGCAGGTTCGGGGTTTGCAGCGGATGGTGGAGAACGACGAGTACTGCATCGACGTGCTCACTCAGATCGCTGCGTCGACGAAGGCTTTGCAGGCGGTGTCCCTGGGTCTGCTCGACGAGCACCTGAAGCACTGTGTGGCCGAGGCGTTGTCGGAGGGTGGCGAGAACGCGGAGGCCAAGGTGCGTGAGGCCAGTGACGCGATCGCGCGTCTCGTCCGGTCCTGAAGGACGCGAACAGCGAGGAGGTGAGCGCTATCGCGGGGGTGTCCGACGTGGTCGTGGATCTGCCGACCGGGTTGGTCACCGTGACCAGCGCGCGGCCGGTGTCGGAGGCGGAGGTGCGTGCCGCGGTGGAGGAGGCGGGCTACTTGCTCGCCGGTTGAGCCGATCGATCCAGGGGGCCCGTGCGGCGCCCCACGAGTTTTGGGATTTTCGATGAACACAGCAGCGAAGCTCTCCGCCTACGGTGTAGCGCTCGTCCTGGTCGCCGCCGGCGCCTGGGCGATCGGCAACGCTGTCGGTCCTCTTTCCTCCGAGTCGGCCCCGAAGGTCGAGAGCGAGGCGCACGGCAGTGAGGCGGCCGGGCACGGGGACGGCCACAGTGGCACCGTCGCGGAGGGCGCGCAGGACCTGCCCAAGGGGCTGGCGTCGACCAGGGGCGGCTACACCCTCGCGCCCACCGTCACGACGTTGCCCGCGGGGACCAGCCCTTTCTCCTTCCGGATCCTGGGTCCGGAGGGGCATGCGGTGACCTCGTTCGAGGTCGAGCACGACAAGAAGCTTCATCTGATCGTGGTGCGTCGGGACACGTCCGGGTTCCGGCACGTGCACCCCGAGATGGCCGCCGATGGCACGTGGACGGTGCCGTTGGACCTCCCGCAGGCGGGCACGTACCGCGTCTTCGCCGACTTCAAGGCGACCGGTGGCGAGGCAACCACCCTGGGCACCGACGTGTCCGTGGCCGGCGCGTTCGAGCCACGGGCGTACACGCCCTCCCGGGTCGCCGAGGTCGATGGCTACCAGGTGCGTCTGGACGGTGACCTGGTGGCGGGCAAGGCGTCGCCGGTGAAGGTGACGGTGAGCAAGGACGGCAAGCCGGTCACCGACCTCCAGCCTTATCTGGCGGCGTATGGTCACCTGGTGGCGTTGCGCCAGAGCGACCTGGCCTACCTGCACGTCCACCCCGAGGGCGCGCCCGGCGACGGTAAGACCGCCCCCGGTCCGGAGATCGCCTTCGTGGCGGAGGTGCCCAGCGAGGGCGGGTACCGCCTGTTCCTGGACTTCCAGCACAACGGCGTGGTCCGGACCGCCGAGTTCACGGTGTCCACCGACGGCACCCCGGCACCGGCACCCACGACGACGACCGCCGCGGACAACCACGGCACGAGCGAGGACGGACACGGTCATGGCGGCTGAACAGGTCGAACTCTCGATCACCGGCATGACGTGCGCTTCGTGCGCGAACCGGATCGAGCGCAAGCTGAACAAGCTCGAGGGTGTGACGGCGACGGTGAATTACGCCACCGAGAAGGCGAAGGTCACCTTCGAGGGCGTCGACCCGGCGGCCCTGATCGCCACGGTGGAGGCCGCCGGCTATGGCGCGACCCTGCCGACCCCGGCGAACGAGCAGGCCGAGGCCTCGGCAGAGGAGGTCGACCCGACGGCGTCGCTGCGGCAGCGGCTGCTGGTGTCGGTCGTGCTGACGGTGCCGGTGGTCGTGTTGGCGATGGTTCCGGCGTGGCAGTTCGACTTCTGGCAGTGGATCTCCCTGACGTTGGCCGCGCCGGTGATCGTGTGGGGTGCGTGGCCGTTCCACCGTGCGGCGGCGGTGAACCTGCGTCACGGCGCGGCCACGATGGACACCCTGGTCTCCCTGGGCACCCTGGCCGCGTTCGCCTGGTCGGTCTACGCCCTGCTGTGGGGTACGGCCGGGACGCCCGGTATGACCCACCCGTTCGAGTTGACCATCCAGCGTGGTGACGGCACCGGTTCGATCTACCTGGAGGTCGCGGCCGGCGTCACCACCTTCATCCTGGCCGGCCGGTACTTCGAGGCCCGCTCCAAGCGCCGGGCCGGCGCCGCACTGCGAGCGCTGCTCGAACTGGGCGCGAAGGACGTGGCGGTGCTACGCGACGGCCGCGAGACCCGGATCCCGACCGCCGAGCTGAGGGTGGGGGACCGGTTCGTGGTGCGGCCGGGGGAGAAGATCGCCACCGATGGTGTGGTGGAGGACGGTAACTCGGCGGTGGACGCGTCGATGCTGACCGGTGAGTCGGTGCCGGTCGAGGTCGGTCCCGGTGACGCCGTGGTCGGCGCGACCGTCAACGCCGGCGGCCGCCTGGTCGTGCGGGCCACCCGCATCGGCTCGGACACCCAGTTGGCGCAGATGGCGCGGCTGGTGGAGGACGCGCAGAACGGCAAGGCCGAGGTGCAGCGCCTGGCCGACCGGGTCTCGGGGATTTTCGTGCCGATCGTGATCGGGCTGGCGGTGGGGACGTTGGCGTTCTGGTTGGGTGCGGGGCAGGGGACGGCGGCGGCGTTCACCGCCGGCGTCGCGGTCCTGATCATCGCCTGTCCGTGCGCCCTGGGTCTGGCCACGCCGACCGCGCTGCTGGTGGGCACGGGGCGGGGTGCGCAGCTCGGGATTCTGATCAAGGGGCCGGAGGTGTTGGAGTCGACCCGTCGGGTGGACACGGTGGTGCTGGACAAGACCGGCACCGTCACCACCGGCCGGATGAGCCTGGTCGCCATCCACACGGACGGTGTCGACGAAACCGAGGTGTTGCGGCTGGCCGGCGCTCTGGAGCACGCCTCCGAACACCCCATCGCCAAGGCCGTCGCCACCGGCGCGACCGAGCGGGTCGGCGAACTACCCGAGGTCGAGGGCTTCCGGAACCTGGAAGGCCTGGGCGTGCAGGGCGTGGTCGACGGACACGCGGTCATCGTCGGCAGGCAGCGGCTGCTGGCCGAGTGGAGCGTCCACCTGGACGGCCCACTCGCGGACGCGAAGGCCGACGCCGAGGGCAAGGGCCGCACGGCCGTCCTGGTCGCCTGGGACGGTCAGGCGCGCGCGGTGCTCGTGGTCGCCGACACCGTCAAACCGACCTCCGCCGAGGCGGTCCGTGAGCTGCGGGCGCTGGGGCTGACCCCGGTGTTGTTGACCGGCGACAACGAGGCCGCGGCGAAGGCGGTCGCGGCCGAGGTGGGCATCGACGAGGTCATCGCCGAGGTCCTGCCCAAGGACAAGGTCGACGTCGTCGCCCGCCTCCAAGCCGAGGGTCGGGTCGTGGCGATGGTCGGCGACGGCGTCAACGACGCCGCGGCCCTGGCCAAGGCCGACCTCGGCCTGGCCATGGGCACCGGCACCGACGCGGCGATCGAAGCCAGCGACCTCACCCTGGTCCGCGGCGACCTGCGAGCCGCGGTGGACGCCATCCGCCTGTCACGGCGCACCCTGGCCACCATCAAGGGCAACCTGTTCTGGGCCTTCGCCTACAACATCGCCGCCCTACCCCTGGCCGCACTGGGCCTGCTCAACCCCATGATCGCCGGCGCCGCCATGGCGTTCTCCTCGGTGTTCGTGGTCAGCAACAGCCTCCGCCTGCGCGGCTTCCGCAGCACCGCCACCACGACCAACCCACAGGCACCCACCTCACCCCGCACGCAACGGCACCTGGCCACCACACCCTGACACCCCGCACCGGCGGCCCGCGGCGGTTCCCCCGGACCGCCGCGGGCCCTCGCCCGTGGCACCATGCCCCGCATGACCGGTGAGGGACGGCGGCGAGCGGACGCCGAACGCAACATCGAGGCCATCCTCGACGCGGCACTGGACTGCATCAGCGACCAACCCGACGTCAACATGACCGCCATCGCCAAAGCCGCCGGCGTCAGCAGGGTCACCCTCTACGCCCACTTCCCGTCCAGACACGACCTCGTCGCCCACGTACTCGACCGCGCGGTCACCACAGCCGCCGAAGTACTCGACACCGAAACACTCGACGACGACGACCCCGCCGAAGCCCTCACCCGCCTGATCCGATCGGGATGGCAGATCCTCGCCGGCCACCGCAACCTCATGACCGCCGCCCACGACACCCTCCCACCCGCCCAGGTCCGCAGCTTCCACAACACCGTCCTACGCCGAGTCGAGAAACTCATCACCCGCGGACGCCGTCAAGGCACCTTCCGCACCGACCTCCCCCAAACCTGGCTGGTCACCATCTTCTACAGCCTCCTCCACGCCGCCGCCGAAGAAGTCACCGCAGGCAGACTCCGCCAACGCGACGCAGCCGACGTACTCGCCGCCACCATCCTGAGCGCGCTCACGCCGCCGAGCCGGTGACCGCCGCCCGCCATCCTTGACTGTGCTGTACGGTTTGGCGTGTTGAACCTTGACGGGGCCGTACGACTTCGGGGGTGCGCATGGTCAAGTGGTGGCCGCTGGTGGCGGTGTGCCTGGGCACGTTCGTCCTGCTGGTCGACGTCACGATCCTCACCGTCGCCCTGCCCGACATGGCCACCGGCCTGCACACCTCGCTGTCCGGCATCCAGTGGGTGATCAACGTCTACGCGCTGGCGCTCGCCGCGCTGCTGCTGGGGTTGGGCTCGCTCGCCGACCTGCTGGGGCGACGACTGGTCTACCTGCTCGGGCTCGGCGTCTACGCGGCGGGTGCGCTGGTGTGCGCGTTCGCGCCGAACATCCAGGTCATGATCGCGGGCCGCGGGGTGCAGGGGATCGGCGCGGCGGCCATGTTCGCCACCATCGTGGCCCTGCTCGGGGTCACCTACCGGGGACGCGACCGGGGTGTCGCCTTCGGCGTCTGGGGCGCGGTGAGCAGCGCCGCGGTCGCGGTCGGGCCGCTGCTGGGCGGCCTGCTCACCCAGCACCTCGGGTGGCGCTGGATCTTCGCGTTCGGCCTGCTCGTCAGCCTGGGCACGATGGTGCTGGTGCGCCTGGTCCTGGCCGAGTCCCGGGACGCCGCGAGCCCTCGCCTGGACCTGCCGGGCATGGTGTCCTTCACCGTCGCCGCGGGTGCGGTCACGTTCGCGCTCATCCGGGTCCACGACGCGGGGTGGCTCTCCGCCGCGACCCTGTGGCCGGTGGCGTTGGGGTTGGTCGCCCTGGTGGTCTTCGTCGTGGTCGAACGATCCCGCCCGCACCCCATGCTCGATCTCAAGCTGTTCCGCGGTGCGTCGTTCACCGGCGTGATGGTCGGCGCGTTGCTGCTCCAGGGCGCGGCCTTCGCCTACCTGCCGTACCTCACGGTCGGGCTCCGCTCGGTGCTGCACGCCGAACCGGTGACCACTGGCCTGGTCCTGCTGCCGCAGAGCATCGCGGCCTTCGTCGTCTCGCTGCTCGCCGGCCGGTTCCTGCACAGCGTCCCACCCCGGTGGAGCATCGGACCGGGTCTGCTGGTGATCGGGGCCGGCGCTCTGGTGCAGGCGGCGGCCGACTTCTCCGGCGGTGTGTGGGTCATCGTGCCGGGACTGGTCATCTCCGGGATCGGCGTGGGCATGGCGACGCCGACGCTGGCATCGGCGGCCGTCGCCGCCGTCCCGGTCCAGCGCGCGGGCATGGCGGGCGGTGCCGTCAACACGTTCCGCCAACTCGGCTACGCGCTGGGCATCGCCGTGCTCGGCGCGATCTTCAGTTCGTCGGTGGACGGCTCGCTGTCCGGCCGCCCGGACCTCGTCGGCGACCCGCACGCGGCGACCGAGGCGGTGACGGCGGGCCGGGCGGACCAGGTGGTCGGCGGCAACTCCTCGCTCGACGAGCTGGTGCGGTCGGCGTTCTCGTCGGGCATGGATGTCACGTACCTCGTCGCGGGTGTCGCCGCGCTGGTCGGCGGCCTGATCGTGGTGCTGCTGCTCAAGGAACGCCCGCGCACGCAGGCGGGGGCGCCGGTCACCGCTGACTCCTACCGTGCGTAGTAGATCGTCAGGCCGAACGGGAGTCACGCCCCAAGGGCGGCCAGCAGGGGACCGGTGAGGACACCGAGGAGGACTGACCCGGCGGCTGCTCCGTAGGCGGTGTGCACCGCCCAGCGCGTCGGTTCGGGCATGTCCGCGGGCTCACCGCGCACGGCGGGGCCGATCCACCGCAGGTAGTAGAAGACGCTGGCGACCGTGTTCACCACGGCGACGACGACGAGCCACAGCAGGCCCGCGTCGAGCGCGGCGGTGAACACCGTCAGCTTGCCCGCGAACACCACCGTCGGCGGCGTCCCGACCAGACCGAGCAGCACCACCACCAGGCTGACCGCGAGCCACGGCCGACGCCGCAGCAGGCCCCGGAAGTCGGCGAGCACGGTGGCCGCGGGCAGCGCGCACACAACGGCGAACGCCCCCAGGTTCGTCACGGCATAGCCGCCGAGGTAGAGCAGGACGGCAGGCAGCGCGAGATCGCTGTGCCCGGCCGCCGCCACACCGACGAGCAGGTACCCGACCTGGCTGATCGTCGAATACGCCAGCAGTCGCCGGACGTTGTCCTGGAAGAACGCCGCGAGGTTGCCCAAGGTCATCGTGGCCGCCGCGATGACCGCCACCACCAGCGCCCAGTCCAGGCGTGCGGAGGCGACGGTGATCAGCCGGTGGATCGCCACGACCGCACCGATCTTGGGCACCGTCGTGATGAACGCCGCCGCGACCGCCCCGGAGCCCTCCGTCACGTCCGGCACCCAGAAGTGCGCGGGAACGGCCCCCGCCTTGAACAGCAGACCGGCCAGGACGGCCACCACTCCGACCGCCACGGCGAGGCGCGGCGCGGTGGCCAGCCCGGTGCTCAAGGCGGTGTACTCGGTGGCCCCGCCCAGACCGAACACGACGACCACACCGGCCAGCGTGGTCACCCCGAGCAGCGCGCCCATCAGGTAGAACTTCAGCGACGCCTCCGTGCCCGGCGCGTCCTTGGCGAACCCCGCCAGCGCGTAGAGCGGGATGCTTGCGAGCAGGTAGGCCGCCGCCAGCAGCATCAGGTCGTTCGACCCGGCGAGCAGCACGCTGCCCAGCGCGGCCAGCACCAGGAGCACCACGAACTCGCTCTCCCGTGCCATACCCCGGATCGGGTCGGCTAGACACAGCACCAAGACCACCGAGACCATGACCACGACCCGGGTGGCGTTGGTGGCGACGTCCACCACGTACGTGCCACCGAACACCGCCATGTTCTCGCTCACGACCGTGGCCACGACGCCGGCACCACACGCCGCCGCCGCGAGCAGTCGCACCAGCCACTGCCGGTGCCGTGGCAGGTACGACCCCAGCAGCAGCCCGACTATCGCCGCGACGGCGAGCAGGATCTCCGGCAGCAGCGCCGAAGGGTTCTCGTCCATCACGGGGTCACCCGCCGAGGACCGCGTTGACCGCCCGCGCGGCGGGTTCGACGACGTCCAGCAGCCAGCGCGGGAACACCCCGATGACCGCCGCGAGCACCACCAACGGCGTGATGGAGAGCGCTTCGGGTGTCGTGACGTCGCCGAACCGCCCACCGGGTGCCCGGAACGCACCGAGCAGAACCTGTTGCAGCGCACGCAGGAACAGCGCGGCGGTGATCAGGATGCCCAGGAACGCCACGGCGGTGGAAACCGGCGCGCCACCCAAAGAACCGGTGAAGATCTGGAACTCCGCGATGAACCCCGAGAACCCGGGCAGCCCGAGCGAGGCGAACGCGGCGAGGCCGGTCAGGGCGGCGAACCGGGGAGCCTGCGCGGCAAGCCCGCCGTACTCGCTCATCACGTAGGTGCCGCCCCGGTCGTACAGCGCGCCCGCGAGCAGGAACAGCGCGCCGGTGATCAGGCCGTGGCTCACCATCTGCGTGACCGCGCCGGTGACGGCGAGGTCCCGCGCCTGCCCGCTCGACGACGCCACCAGCCCGGCCGCGCCGACGCCGAGGATCACATACCCCATGTGGTTGACCGACGTGTAGGCGATCATCCGCTTGAAGTCCTTCTGCGCCAACGCCACCAGCGCCCCGTACACGACGCTGACCACGCCGACGACCACGATGACGACCGCGTACCGGCGCCAGGTGTCCGGCAAGGCAGGCATGACGATGCGGACGAACCCGTACGTGCCCATCTTCAGCAGGATCCCCGCCAACACCGCCGACCCGGCCGCCGGAGCCTCCGTGTGCGCGGGTGGCAGCCAGGTGTGGAACGGCACGGTCGGCGTCTTCACCGCCAACCCCACGCCGAGCGCCACCAGCACCAGCGCCGCGACAACGCCCCTGCCCGCCAGCGGGTTCTGCGCCGTCAACGCCACGATGTCGAACGTGTGCGGCGAGGCGGCCAGGTACAGGCCGATGAAGCCCAGCAGCAAGACCAGCGAGCCGAGGAACGTGTAGAGGAAGAACTTCAGCGCCGCCCGTGCCGCGTCGCGGTGTCCCCAGCCCGCGATGACGAAGTACATGCCCACGATCGAGAGGTCGAAGAAGACGAAGAACAGGATGAGGTCGAGCGAGACGAACAACCCCAGGCACACCGTCTCCAGGAACAGGAACAGCGCCGCATACGACCGGACCCGGCGGGTCTCGCGTGCCGAGTAGACCGCGCACGCGAGGAACAGCAGGGCGGTCAGCGCCACCAGCGGCAGGCTGATCCCGTCCACGCCGACGTGGTACCCGGACCCGACACTGGGGATCCACCGCAGGTGCACGTCGTAGGCGAACCCCGAGTCCCCTGGCCGGTAACCGATCCACAACCCCGCGACGAGCAGCAGGTCGACAGCGGTGGCGGCGATCCAGGTCCAGCGCACGGCCCGGTCGCCCACCCGCGGCAGGGCGAGCAGGACGGCCGCCACGGCGACCGGCAGGAAGACCACGATGCTGAGCACGTCCACCTCATCCTCGTCCGACGACGGCCACCACCACGGCGAGCACGAGCAACCCGACCGCCGCCTGCGCGTAGTACTGGTGCAGCTGACCGGTCTGCGGCCGGCGGGCGAGCCGGCCCAGCGCCCGCGCCGCGTTCGCGACACCGCGCACGATCCCGTCCACCGACCAGTCCACCTTCGTGTCCGCGACCCGGGCGACCACGACACCCAGCCTCGCCGTGCTCTGCACGACCCCGTCCACCCACCGGTCCACCCTGGCGTCCGCCACCCGGGACGCGCCGAGCCCCAGCCGGGCCGCGGCCCGCACGCCACCGTCCACGACCCGGTCGTCGAACCGGGCGAGCCACCCGGCCACGGCCAGCGTCGGAGCGGTGATCGCGACGCGCGCCAACGCTTCCAGCCCCAGCCACCCCGCCAGCACACCGTTGCGCCGCGCCAACGCGTCCGTGCGGGTCGTCAGCCGGGCGAGCACCACCGCGCCCACCGCCACCACGGCCGACAGCGCCGCCTCCCACCACGCCGTCCCGCCTCCCACCACCAGCCCCAGTCCGGCGGCGGCGACGGCCAGCAGGGGAAGCGGCAGCCAGTGGGCGGGCGTGGCGGTCTCCGCGGTCGTTTCCGGGCCGCTCGCCCACACCAGGAACAGCGCCCGGCCCGCGTACAGACCGCTGGTCGCGGCGGCGGCCAATCCCACGACGTACAGCGCCACCGACTCGTTCAGCGCCGAGGCCAGCACGGCGTCCTTGGCGACCCAGATCGACAACGGCGGCACCCCGGCCAACACCAGCGCACCCACCGAGAAGCTGATCCCGACCACCGGATATCGCCGTGCGGCACCGCGCAACCCGGACAGCTCCTTGGTGCCCAACGCGGTCAGCCACGCACCCGCGCACAGGAACAGCAGGCTCTTCGTGGCCGCGTGCGCGACGAGTTGCCCGGCCCCGGCCGCGACACCACCCGTTCCCGCCGCGAGGACCATGAACCCCACCTGGGAACACGTAGACGCGGCCAGCAACTGCTTCAGGTCGGTCTGCACGACAGCCACCGCGCCCAGCGCCAACGCCGTCACCACACCGACCCACGCGACGGCCGCCGCAGCCCACCCCGTTGCACGCAGCAACGGCTCCACCCGCAACAGCAGGTACGCCCCGGCCGCGACCATCGTCGCCGAGTGCAGCAGCGCAGACACCGGGCTGGGACCGGCCATCGCCCGCGACAACCAGAAGCTGAACGGCAGTTGGGCCGACTTGCCGAACGCCGCCACGACCAGCCCCGCCGCCACGACCTCGCGCCAGCCGCCTTCCAGCCCCGGGAAGTCCAGTCCCCACCCGCCCGAGCCGCCGGCGAGCACGGCACCCGCGGCGAGGTAGAGTCCCAGGTCGGCCGTCCGCGTGGTCAGGAACGCGATGGTGCCGGAGACCACCCGTTCCTCGTCCCGCCACCAAAATCCGATGAGGGCGTAGGACGTCGCCCCCATCACCTCCCAGGACATCAACAGCGCCGGCAGGGTCGTGGCGGTCACCGTCACCAGCATCGCGCCCGCGAACACCAGCACCAGCCCGAAGAACCGGCCCCGGTCCTCCCGGACGTCCCCGGTCGCGAACACCAGCACCGCCAACAGCACCACGGCCACCGTGAGCACCATCGCCGCCGACAGCCCGTCCACCGCCAACCCGAACCGCAGCCCCGCCAGGAACGGCGCGGACACGACCGGCCGCCCCACCGCCGCCCACACCGCCAAGCCCAGGACCAGCACGCCGGTGCCCACGGCGACCGAACCCGCGACCCGCTCCGCGCGCCGGCCCGAGACCGCGAGCACACCGCCGACGACGAGCGGCACGGCGACCAGGGCCCACAGTTCCACGCCGTCAGCCCTTCAGGTCCGCGGCCATGTCGGTCATGTCCACGTCCCGGCTGCGGAAGATCGCCGTCGTGACGGCGAACCCGACCGCCATCTCCACGGCCATCGCCGTCACCGCCAACAACACGACCACTTGCCCGTCCGGCCGGTCCGGCGAGGCGTAGTACCAGAACGCGGCCGCCCCGACGATGACCGCGTTGACCATCAGCTCCAGCCCCATCATGATCATCACGATGGACTGCTGGGACAGCGCGCCGTAGAGCCCGACGCTGAACAGCGCCGAGGCCAGCAGCAGGAACGCCTGGAGGGTCATCGCCCCAACCCTCCCCGGATCGGGTCGTGCGGTCGCTTCCGCTCCAACCGGTCGCCGTAGCGGTCGTAGCGGCCCCGATGGGTGGCCAGGACGACCGTGCACACCATCGTGGCGAACAACGCCAACCCGAGCACGATCATCACCAGCATCTTCGAGCCCATCAACGCCTCGCCGAGCTGCATCGTCGGGTCGTCGGGGCGCGGCGCGTCCGATCCCGGCCACGGCGTCACCAGCACGCCGGTCGCCAGCAGCACGAACGTGCCGACCGCGATCGCCAACGACCCCTTGGGGTTGTGCACCATCGTCATCGGCATCAACCCGGCCGGGTTCATCATGTACATGATCATGAACACGGCCATGACGACCATCTCCATGATCATCATGAGCACGACCAGCACTCCCAGGTAGGGCAAGTCCAGCAACAGCACCGTCACGGCGGCGAAGAGGAACGAGGCCAACAGTGCGAACGTCGCCCGTGCCATCGAGTCCACCCGGAACACGGCCACACCGGACACCACGGCGAGCACGGCGCACACCCAGAAGAGCACGTCACGCCACAACGCCCATCACCCCCTCATGAGCACGACCACCGACACCACCAACGCCTGCACCAGCGTCGCGGGGACCAGCACCAGCCACGCGACTTCCTGGAACCGGTCCACGCGGATCGTCGGGAAGCGCCGCCCCGCCCACACCAGCACACCCAGCACGGCAGCCGTCTTCACCACCGACCACAGCCACTCCGGCAGCACCGGACCGCTACCTCCACCGAGGAACAGCGGCACGGCCATCGCCGCACCCGACACCAGCAGCACCCACCGCCCCGCCACGAACACCAGCCGGTCCACCCCGGACAGCTCCGCGAGCACCCCGCCGCCCGCGTCCGCGCCCGTGGCCTGGTCGAAGGGGCGGAAGAACGACATGCCCAACACCGACAGCAGGTACACGGCGAACGCGACCGGCATCCACACCACGAACCACAGGCCCTGCTGCGCCGCCACGATGTCGCCGACCCGCAGCGAGCCCGCGCCTACCGCCGCCGTGATGAGCGCGAACATGTGCGGCAGCTCGTAGGCCAGCCCCTGGGCGACGAACCGGTACCCGGACACCAGCGGGAACGCCGAATTCGCACCCCACCCGACCAGCCACACGGCCGCCCAGGCAACGACCTCCATCCCGTTGAACCACACCACGCCCACCGGCATGTCGGCGACGACCCACCGCCCGAACGGCGTGGCCGCCGACGCCAGGACCGCGGCCACCACCACGGCTCCGCCACCGACGCGCCACAGCAGCCGGTCGGCGGCGAGCGTGTTCCGGCGCTGCTGCACCAGCAGACCGGCGGCGTCGCGGAGCGGGCGGACGACGTCGACCGGCGCGCCCGCCGCCCGTGCGGCCAGAGCGGAGTCCAGCGCCGCCGCAGCCAGCACGAAGACACCGAGCACCAGCGGCAACACCAGCCCGCCCCACCACGGAGTGCTCTCAACCATGGGCGTGCGCCTCGCCGACCAACCGACCCGCACTCGCGACGACCAGCCGCGCCTCGGCCAGCTCCCGACCCACCAACAGCCGGGGCAGAACCTCCAGCGGCACCAGGGAATCCTCACCGGCGAGCCAGCCGTACAAGCGGGTCAGCGCGTCCCCGCCGTCGTGCTCACCGACTCCGGCGAGCGTCCACCGCAGGGTGCGAGACCGCCGCACCCGCTCGGCCCACCGCTCCATCCCGGCCCCCGGCGCACCCGCCGGCGCCTGGTCGCGCAGCCGCCGGGCGGTGTTCGCGGCATCCCGCCACCCGGCGACCGACAGGAGCCGTGCCGCGCTGTCGAGCCGGTGCACGAGTCCCGGCACTTCGACGGTCTGTCCACTGTGGCCGATCTGCTCGACCTCCGCGGACTGGATCACGTCACCCTGGAGCACGGTGTGCACCACCAGGCCCTCCGGCCAGTCGGGCAGCGCCGGGCCGAGCGGCACGTGCAGCACGTCGAGCTTGAGCCCGTCCCGGTCGTCGTCGCGGTCGGCCATCGGCATCCCGCCGGGCATCTCCATGCCGGACATGTCGTGCCCGTGGTGATCGTGCTGGTCGGGCATGCCGGACCCGCAGGACATCTCGTGCGCGCCTTCCCCCATCTCCGCGAACGCCCGTGCGGTCTCGGCCCGCTGGCGGGGGACATCGCGCAAGCGCTCGACCGCCTCGGTGAGGGCTTCGGGGACATCGGAAGCGATGGCGATGTCGGCGCGGGCACGCGGAGCCGGGATGGCGTCCCACACCCGGTCGAGGTAGGGCTCCAGCTCAGGGTTCGCGGGACCGGCCACCACCAGGAGGTTCGCCTCGGCCGCACTGCGCGCCGGCCACCAGCCGTGCTCGCGGCAGAACCGCTCCACCGCTATCCGAGTCAGGGGACCGCCGGGCGCCGCGACGACGAAGGGACGCGGGGGAGTGCGCCGCAGCAGCCACTCGGTCAGACCCACCGGAAGACGCCCTCCCGCCACGCGTACCAGACGCCCGCCATCAAGACCGCCAGGAACAGGAACATCTCCACCACGGCGGCCGTGCCGATCTCCGCGACGACCAGCGCCCACGGGTACATGAAGACCATCTCCATGTCGAAGGCCAGGAACACCATGGTGATCGTGTACCAGCGCACGTGGAAGCGGGAGACGGCGTGCTCCCGGGGCGCGTGGCCGGACAGGAAGGGCGGGACGTCGGCCAGGGCATCACCGAGACGGACCAGCATCGCCACGCCGTACAGCGCGGCCACCACGGCGACCGCGACCACGAGGAGTGTCACGACGCCGGTCATCGGCCCCCACTACCCACATTAGTGGATCGTAGGGGCGGTCACGGTGGTCCGCGACCGCTAGAGGCAGCCGATCGAGATCAGGGCCAGCAGCCCGCCCAACCCGGCGACGGTGGGCAACGCCACCGCGGTCGTGCAGGCGGCCACGCACGACACTCGGCTCACCAGTGCGCTCCGCCGCCGGCCGGCGCGGGTCAGGCGCTCCAGGCGGACCTCGACCGCGTCCTGGCCCATCGCCAGCGCCGTGCCAGGGGTGCCGTGCTGAGACACCCGCAGCAGCGCCGACCGGACCGCCTCGGCGCCGCACGTCCGCACGGCCGCGGCGTCCGCGGCCAGTTCGACCAGGGCCTTCACCGCGGCGGGCGCGTGCCGGAACAGGGGGAGGACCGGCAGCACCGTGGCGATCGCCTCGCCGGCCGCGACCAGCAGGTGGTGGCGGCCCGCCAGGTGGGCCCGCTCGTGCGTGAGGACGGCGGCCACCTGGTCATCGGTGAGGTGCCGGTGGAGTCCCTCGGTCGCGACCACGACGCCGGGCGAGCCGGCGAGGGTGAACGCCAGCGGCGCGTCGTGGTCCAGCCACAGGGTGGTGGGTGTACCGGATTCCTGTCGGGCGGCAACGCGCAGCGTCGCCAACTGGGTCCGCCGGGTGCGCGCCCGCCGCCGCGCCGCGCGGGTGCTCACGACGACCAGCCGCGCCAGCAGCGCGGCCACCAGGCCCAGCCCCAAGAGCCCACCGGCGGCCTCCACGCCCGGCGTCATGCCGTGCCCGAGGGAGGACCAGCACTGGTGCAGGCGGCCGAGAGCGTGCGTGCCGTGGTCGGGTACGAGCAGCAGCGTCACCGCCAGCGCCGCGGCGACCACGACACCGACCGCGGACGCCAGCCACGCGGCGAGGGCAACCGTCGGGTCGACATCGCGGGCGGCCAGCCGCAGCAGCGGCCGAGGTGCCAGCACGCCCACCAGAGCCGCCGTGATCAGCAGCGCCGCCGCGACGGTCACGTTCTGCGGGGCTTGCGGGGGAGGGCCTTGCGCAGCAGTTCGGTCTCCCGCGCGGACGCCGACCGGGCGAAGTGCAGCAGCGCGCCCTCCGGGTCACCCGACGCGGTGAGCACCTCGCGCAGCGCCTTCGCCGCTGCCTCGTTCCTGCTCAGGGCCGACTCGTAGCGGAACGCCTTGCCGTCGCGCTCGCGGTCCACCCAGCCCTTGCGGTGGAGGTTGTCCAGCACGGTCAGCACGGTGGTGTAGGCGAGGTTCCGGTGCTTGTTCAGCTCGTCGAGGACCTCGCGCACCTTCATCGGCTCGGGAGCGCGCCACAGCACGTCCATGATCGCCGCTTCCAACTCGCCGAGCCCGTGCATCCCACCCCTTCCGACCGGCACATGCTAGCCGCCGGAGGCGCGGGGCGGAGCCGGCTGCGCGAAAGGACCGGCCGTGGGATCCGGCGGCGCGGTCAGGTGTCCTCGCGCCGGCGTTGGTAGTGCCGGGCCACCCGGACGCGATTGCCGCACTTGGCCGAGCACCACTGGCGGTGGCGGGGCTTCTGGGCGTAGAAGTGGCGGCAGCCGTGCGCTTGGCACCGGGCCAGGCTGCCGTCGATGAGCAGTTCCAGCAGTTCCTCGGCGATGTCGGCGAGCAGGCCTTCGACCGGGGTGGCGTCGCGGCGGGTCCGGCGGGCGACGCCGGTCGGGGTCAGCACGTACTCCAGCCGGCTCGGCGCGTCGGCCACCACGGCGTTGACCACCGCGAGCGGCTCCTCGACGGCGATGTCGTCGCCCAGAGCGTGGCCGGCGAGCGCGTGCAGGGCGTCGCGCAAGCCCCGGAACGCCGCCAGGTCGCCGTCTCGGACCGGCACCTCCGGCCGGACGGCGGCGACCCAGCGCCGGAGGTGGTCGGGCTCCGCCAGGCCGTCGCGGACCCGACCGCGGTCCCACCAGCGCGTGTTGAGCAGCCGGACCGCGGTCGGTTCCTCGGGCAGCACCAAGGCGAAGTGGTCCACGCGTTCCCCGTCAGACCGCGACCCGGTCGACCCTGGCGACCTCGCGGCCGGTCGCGGCGGCGAAGTCTGCGACCGCCGTGGCCAACAGGGGGATGTCGGCGTGCACCAGCGCCTGCGGGCCGTCGCACAACGCCGTGTCGGGGGCGCCGTGCACGTCGACGATGATGCCGTCCGCGCCGACCGCGATGGCGGCCCTGGCCAGCGGCAGCACCAGGTCGCGGCGACCGCCGGAGTGCGACGGGTCGATGATCACGGGCAGGTGCGACAGCTGCTGGGCGACCGGCACCGCCGAGACGTCCAGGGTGTTGCGCGTCTGCGTCTCGAACGTGCGGATGCCCCGTTCGCACAACACGATGTCGAGGTTGCCGCGCTGGGCGATGTACTCCGCGGCCATCAGCCACTCCTCGATCGTCGCGTTCATGCCGCGCTTGAGCATCACCGGCTTGCCGACAGCGCCGACCGCTTGCAGCAGCGCGAAGTTCTGCATGTTCCGGGTGCCGATCTGGATCATGTCGGCGTGCTCGGCGACGGTGTCCACGTCCGCGGGGCTGACGACCTCGGTGACCACCGGCAGGCCGGTCGCCTCGCGCACCTCGGCCAGGATGCGCAGCCCCAGCGGCCCCAGCCCCTGGAAGGCGTACGGCGAGGTGCGCGGCTTGTACGCGCCACCTCGCAGCAGCGTCGCGCCGGCGTCGCGGGCCATCTTGGCCGCCTCCAGCGTCTGGTCGAAGGTCTCCACCGCGCACGGGCCGGCGATGAGCGTCACGGTGCCGGGCCCGATGGGAACGCCGCCGACGCGCACGGTCGAGCGGTGGGGGTGGTGCTCGCGGCTGACCAATTTGTACTTCGCGGAGATGCGCACGACGTCGGCGACTCCCGGCAGACTGCGCAGGTGGTGCTCGTCGAATTGCTCCACATCTCCCACGATGCCGATGACGGTGCGGTTCACGCCGTGGCTCACGAATGCCTCGGCGTTGCCACCGGAGATGAATTCGACGACTCCCTGCAATTCGTGCTCGGACGCGTTCGGCTGCATGACGATGACCACGCGAGGACTCCTCATCGGGACTCGGGCCCACATTTCACCCGGTCGCCGACATTAACCGGCGTCGCCGATCCGGCGTGCGCACCGGGCGCAGGCCCGCCGGCGGATTCGCGAATCGCCTCCCGCGCACGCCGGTACTCGCTGGGCGTGAGCCCGTAGGCGGCGCGGAACAGCCTGCTGACCTGCGACGCGCCGGGGATCCCGCACTTCTCCCCCAGGACGCTGACCGGCAGGTGGTCCAGTCCCGGGTCGGCCAGGTCGTCGCGCAGCCGGCTCAGCCGCTCGTCCCGGATCCACCGGGCGGGGCTCGTGCCCAGCTCGGCGAACAGGACCTGCAGGTACCGCAGCGAAATGCCGAAGTGCCGGGCGATGTGCTCGGGCATGAGGTTGGCGTCGCCGAGCTTGCTCCGCACGTGGCAGAGGATCTTCAGGGTCAGCAACCGCCGGCCGGCGGCGGGTTCGACCGCCCGCTTCCGCAGCTGCTCGGCCAGCAGGCAGCCGATCAGGTCGAGGATCATCAAGCCCAGGGCGTTGCCCTCGGTGTCGCCCAGCCGGTCCAGGTCGGCCGCCAGGCCGCCGACCGTGTCGGCCAGCAGCCCGTGCACGCCGGTCTCGCCGGACCAGGCCGCGGCGGTCATCCCGCGGGTGCCCTCGGGCGGCAGGCCGACCCGCTGGTGCTCCGCGCCCACGACGACCACCACCGACGGCACCAGCGCCGCGAGCCGGTGCGGCCTGGTCCCGTCGACGCAGGTCAGCTGCCCCTCGCGCAGGACGGTGTCCGCACCGTCCTGGCTCACCGCCACCGCACCGGACAGGCACAGCGCGATGCCCAGGCGGCCGTCGAGGGCATCGAGGACCGGGACGCCCAGCGGATCGGCGTCCCACGCCGACACGGACGCCAGCACCGGTCCCAGGGATCGGGTGGAGCCCCGGGTCGGACGCCCCGGTCCGGGCGGTGCCGGCGGCCCGGCTGCGCGACGCGAGGCAGCGTCGGACCGCACATCGCTTTCCAGGATCATCGCAATGCTCCGTCACGGTGTGTGTGCCGACTTCGAGCGACAAGCTTCCCCGCGGCAACCGTAACAGCGCTTCGAGAAAACGGAATACGCCGATCGTCCCATTCGGCGACGACGGTCGTTGCGCTCATCCGCAACGCGGCGCGCGCGCAAACACGAGCCGGGTCCGACCGCGCGCGGCTACGGTGGGCGCCGAATTCATTCACGACGCCACCGGCGCGGAATGCGGCCCGGTCGCGGCGGAGGGATATCGGGGTGCGCCATGTCATCAGTTCCCAGAATCGCGGTGGTCGGTGGGGGCGCGTCGGCGGTGTGCCTGCTCGACGCCTTGGCGCGGGACGGTGGCGTGCCACCGGGCGAGGTCGTCGTGTTCGAGCCGTCCGGCCACCTGTGGCGTGGTCGGCCGTACCAGCCGGACCTCCCGGTGGTGCGGGTCAACGCCGTGCCCGAGGACATGTCGGTCCGAGCGGGCGACACGGCCCACTTCGCCGACTGGTTGGTGAGCCGGACACTGCTCACCTCCAGCGCGGGAGCACACCGGGACCCGCACAGCGGCGCCACGTTCGTGCCGCGCGCGGTGTTCGGCGACTACCTGGAGCAGTCCGCGCGCGCGGCGCTGCGCTCCTTGGTGGCCGCCGGGTGGGGCGTGCGGATCGTGCGGGACCACGTGGTCCGGGCGGAGGAGTCGGGGCCGGACGAGTTGGTCCTGGGGACTTCGGCGGGGGACGCCGTCACCGTGGACCACGCCGTCCTGTGCTTCGGCGCGGGCACGCCGGTCGACGTGTTCGGGCTCGCGGGGACCGCGGGTTTCGTCGCGGAGCCCTACCCGACCGCGAGCGCCCTGGCCCGCGTGGCCCCGGACGCCGACGTGGTGGTCATCGGTTCCGGCCTGACCGCGGTGGACGTGGTCCTCGGGCTGGACCACCTCGGCCACGAGGGCCGCATCCGCCTGGTCTCCCGGCGCGGCGTGCTGCCGGGCGTGCGCCAGCGGCCCGTGCACCACCGGCTGCGGCACTTCACCCCCGCCCACTTCCGGCGCATCGCGGCCACGGGCGGGACGGTGACGCTGCCCGAGGTGGTGGCGCTGATGGAGACCGAGCTGAACTCGGTCGGCGAGGACCTCACCCCGGTGCGCGCGGAGATCGCCGCCATGACCCGGGAGGACCCGGTCGAGCGGCTGCGGCGCGGGCTGGCCGAAGTCGACTCCCCGAGCATCGCGCTGCGGGTGCTCCAGCAGGCCGTCCCGGACGCGGGCCCCGACGTGTGGCCCCTGCTCGACGAGGCGGCGCGGACGTGGCTGATGGCCGAGCACGACCGGACCGTGATGAGCCTGTGCTGCCCCATGCCGCCCGCCAGCGCCGCCCGGCTGCTGGCGCTGGCCGAGGCGGGCCGGGTCGAGTTCGTGCGCGGGGTGACCGACGTGCGGGCGCGTCCCGGCGGCGGTTTCACCGTGACCGCCGACGGGGTGGAGTCCACGGCGCAGGTCGTGGTCAACGCGGTGAACGCGCGACTGCACCGGCGATCCGGCGCGGCCACGCCGCTGCTGGAGTCCCTGGCCGCCGCGGGCCTGGCCGAACCGCACCCGCGCGGTGGCGTGCGCGTGCTGCGCGCCACCAGCGAGCTGGTCACGGGCGGGGTCGCCGACCCGCGCCTGCACGCCCTGGGCGACCCGGCGCGCGGCAGCCTGTTCTTCACCTTCGGCGTGCAGTCGCTGGTCGACCGCGCCGTCGACATCGTCGAGTCCGTGCGCGCCCGCTGGACGACGCCGGCGCTCGTCCCCGCCGACCGCTCCGACGACGACCGCCTCCAGTTGATCTGACGCCCGCCGCGGCGTACACCGACGTGAGGAGAACCGACCATGACCACCGTGGAAGACCGGACCCCCGGCTACCTCGCCGACACCCGGACCGGCCTGCCGATGCCCGACCGCGAGCAGCGCTCGGTCGAGGAGGAACGCCGTCACCGCAAGCAGCGGCTGGCCGCGGCGCTGCGGCTGTTCGGGCAGTACGGGTTCGGCGAGGGCATCTCCGGGCACATCTCCGTGCGCGACCCCGAGCACCACGACCGGTTCTGGGTCAACCCGTTCGGCGTCTCCTTCAACCTCGTGCGGGTCAAGGACCTGATCCTGGTCGACTCGACCGGCACGGTCGTCGAGGGCGCGTACCCCGTGAACCCGAGCGCGTTCGTCATCCACTCGAAGATCCACGAGCTCAACCCGGCCGCCGAGGCCGCCGCCCACGCCCACACCGCGCACTCCCGGGCGCTGGGCGCGCTGGGGCGCCTGCTGGAGCCGCTGGACCAGGAGTCGGCCGCCTTCTACCAGGACCAAGTGCTCTACGACGACTACCGGGGTCCCTCCATCGCGATCGAACAGGGCCAGGACATCGCGGAGAAGCTCGGCGACCGGCGCGCGATCCTGCTGCGCCACCACGGGCTGATCACGGTGGGCGGCTCCATCGAGGAGGCCGTGCACTGGTTCTTCACCTACGACAGCTGCGCGCAGGTGCAGCTGCTCGCGGCGGCGGCGGGCACGCCGCGGTCGATGAACCACGAGCAGGCGATGGCGGCCAAGGACGGGTTCGGGGACCGGCAGCTCGGCTGGTTCAGCTTCCAGTTGCTGTACGAGGAGATCACCGCCGCCCACCCGGAGTTGTTGGATGAGTGAGTCGCACGGAGGTGGACAGCCGATGACGGGCGTGGTTCGCGCGGTGCGCGGGGCGGTCCAGGTGGACCTCGACGACCCCGACGCGATCGCCGAGGGCACGGTCGCCCTGGTCGAGGCGATGTTGGCGGAGAACGGGTTGGCCCGCGACGAGGTGATCAGCGTGCTGTTCACCGTGACGCCGGACCTGGTCAGCGCGTACCCGGCGACCGCGGCGCGCAACGGCCCCCTGGACGGGGTGCCGGTGATGTGCGCGACCGAGATCGCCGTGCCCGGCGGTCTGCCGAGGGTGGTGCGGGCGATGGCGCACGTCGTCGTCCCCGACCCCGCCCGGCGGGTGCGGCACGTGTACCTGGGTGGTGCCGCCGCTCTGCGGCCCGACCTCGTCGCAGCGGGCCCTCGGTGACGCCGTCCCGGATCCGGACCCTGGCGGTGGTGGGGACCGGCCTGATCGGAACCTCGATCGCGCTGGCCGCCCGCTCCGCCGGGGTCCGCGTCGCGCTGGAGGACCGGGACGAGCGGGCGCTGGCCGCCGCCGTCGCACGAGGCGCCGGCACGCCCCTCTCCGAGGGCGGGTCGCCCGCGGACCTGGCGGTGCTGGCGGTGCCGCCCCGCGCGGTGCCCGAGGTCCTGCGGGACGCGCGCGAGCGCCGGCTCGCCGCGTTCTACACCGATGTGGCGAGCACCAAGGGCGAGGTGGTGCGCCGCGCCGGCGGGGCGCCCGACTTCGTGCCGGGCCACCCCATGGCCGGCGCCGAGAGGTCCGGCCCGGACGCGGCCGACGAGGCGTTGTTCCGCGGGGCGGCGTGGGTGCTGTGCCCGGGGCAGGGGACCGCGGCGGCGGCGCTGGACACCGTCCGCGAACTGGTCGCGCTGTGCGGGGCCGCGCCGTTGGAGATGGACGCCGACGAGCACGACCGCGCCGTGGCCCTCGTGTCGCACGTGCCGCACGTGGTCGCCAGCGCGCTGGCGGCGGCGCTGCGCGGCGCGGGGCCGGACGTGCTCGCGCTGACGGGCCGGGGTGCCCTCGACACGACGCGGATCGCGGCGGGCGACCCCGAGTTGTGGAGGCAGGTCCTGGGCGACAACGCCCGGCACGTCGCGCGGGAACTGGTCGAGGTGGCCACGAGCCTGAGCTGGGTGGCGATCGCGCTGGCGGAGGTCGCCGAGAGGGGCGACCGACGCGCGCTGGACCGGGTGACCGAGCTGCTGGTGCGCGGCTGCCAGGGGCGCGCGGAACTGCTCGACGCGGTGCGCGCCCGCCGCTGAGGGCTCCGGGCGCGCGGACGGCCCCGGTCGACCACCACGAGCCGCCGGTCCTCTCGCGACGGCAGCGAGACCGGCGTGGTCGACCGGGGACCTCCCCGCCCGGACACCGGGAACCGGCCGGGCGATCGCGGGCCCGGCCGGTTCGCCGTGCGGGTGCTGTTTCAGGACACGGCCTCCGCGACCTGGATCAGCGGGCCGCGCCCGGTGGCCGGCGTCGACCGGAACGACCCGTGCTCGGCCGTGACGCGGAAGCCCGCGGCGGCGAGCAGGTTGCGCAGCTCGGGCGCGGTGACCACCCACTGGTCGAAGAAGTTGTGGTGCAGCGTGGCCGGACCGCCCGACACCCCGACGACGAGCGTCTCGTCGTTGCGCCACACCGCGTCGTGCGGGCGCACGGAGATCCGGGCCAGCCGGGTCACCACGGAGCCGTCGCCGGCGACGTGGTGGGTGACCTGCGCGGGCTGGAAGCCGTCGACGAAGTTGAGCAGGTGCGCCGCCTCCAGCACCAGCCGCCCGCCCGGGTTGAGCAGGCGGCGGACCTTGGCCAGCAGGGCGGGCAGCTCGACCGGGTCGACCATGTTGACCGTGGCGAACAGGCAGGTCACCAGGTCGAAGGTCTCGTCGGTGTCGAACTCGGCGAACGTGGCGTGGACGTAGCGCTCGGCGGTGCTCGCCCGGCCCTTGGCGTAGTCGGTGAAGGTGGCGCTGCGGTCCACACCCACCCCCTGGAAGCCGCGCTCGGCCAGGGCGTGCAGCGTGGTGCCCGCGCCCGAGCCCAGGTCCAGGACCCGACCGCCCGCGGGCAGCAGGCCCGCGAGGTAGTCGGTCTCGGCCGCCAGGTCGCGCATGCTCGCTCGGATGGTCTCGTAGATGTCGCCGGGGAACTCGAATGCCATCGCGGCAACCTTTCGGGGACGGTCGGTCATCCTCAGCACAGCGCGTGCGGTGGCCCGGGAGGGCGGACCACCGCACGCGATCGCCGGCGCGTCAGCCGGCCGCGGGAACCGGTTGGGTCCGCTTGCGCGCGGCGGCGCGCAGGACCGGGACGAGCGTCAGCACCGTGGTCAGCACCGAGATGCCGAGCACGACGTAGAGCGAGGTGTGGTAGCTCTCCAACTGCGCGGCGCGGTCGGTGCGCCCGCTCGCGTCCAGCGTCGAGATGGCCGCGATGACCGCCAGCACGATCGCCGCGCCGACCTGGTAGCCGGTCTGCAGGATGCCCGCCGCGACGCCCTGCTCGTCGTCGGCGACCCGCGAGGTCGCCAGGACGTTGGCCGCCGGGAAGGAGAACGGGAACGCGATGCCGATCAACGCCACGCTCGGGAACACCACCCACCAGTAGGAGGCGGTCTCGTCGATGCGCAGGAACAGCGCGTAGGACAGGGTGTAGGCGACGAAGCCCGCGAAGATCATGCCGTGCAGGCCGAACCGCCCGATCAGCTTGCCCGCGCGGGGCGCGATGGTCATGATCAGCAGGCCGACGGGGAGGAACGCCAGGCCCATCTGCAGCGGCGACCACCCCAGGTAGGACTGGAGGTAGAGGCCGCCGATGAACTGGAAGCTCATGTAGGTGCCGAGGATGGCGGCGGCGACGAGGCTCGCTCCCACCAGCGACGGCACGCGCAGCAGGGCCAGGCGCAGCAGCGGCTCCGCCGCCCGGCGCTCGATCGCGACGAACAGTCCGATGAGGACGATCGCGGCGACGAACGCGCCCGCGGTGCGCGGGGCGAGCAGGCCCGAGGCCGGAGCCTCCACGATCGCGAACACCAGCAGCAGCATGGCGGCGGTGATCGTGACCGCGCCCGCGACGTCGTACTTGCGCCCGCGCACGGGCGCCGGGTCCTTGGGCACCAGGAACAGGCCGCCCAGGAACACCACGACCACGATCGGCACCGGCAGCAGGAACGTCCAGCGCCAGCCCAGCTCGGTCAGCAGGCCGCCGACGATGACGCCGGTCGAGTACCCGACCGCGCCGCACGCGGTGTAGATGCCCAGCGCGCGGTTGCGCTGCGCGCCGGCGGGGAAGGACGTGATGATGATCGACAGCGCGGAGGGGGCGGTGAAGGCCGCGCCGACGCCCATGATGAACCGGCCCGCGATCACCATGACGCTCGTGTCGCCGAGGCCGCCCAGCAGCGACCCGACCGCGAACACGGTGACGCCGACGAGGAAGACGCGGCGGCGTCCCGCCAGGTCCGCCGCGCGACCCCCGAGCAGCAGGAAGCCGCCGAAGCCGAGCACGTAGGCGCTGACGACCCACTGCAGGGTGTTGTTGGACATGCCGAACTCGGCCTGGATCGGCGGGGTCGCGATGCCGACCATGATGTTGTCGAGCGCGTCGAGCATGAACGCGCCGCACACGACGATCAGCATCGCCCAGATCCGGAAGCCCCAGCCGGGCATCTCCTTCTCCGGTGGCGCGACCGTCGCGGACCCGCGGTGGGTCTTGGTGTCACTCCTACCAGACATGTTGGGATTCTCCTCGTAACGGGTGGACCACGAGCGATCCACACCGGATCGGGTGTCCCGACCGCGTGGGTGGGGGCGGCGGTCGCGCCGGTGCGGTGGAGGAAGCCGCACCGGCGCGACCGCCCGGTCTTGCTCAGTCCACGATCCCCAGGGCGAACGGGAACAGCGGGGTGCCGCCGAGCAGGTGCGCTCCGGCCGACTGGACGATCAGGTCCTGCACGACGACGTGCTGGCACATGGTGGTGATGTCGCGCAGCCACCGGTCCATCGGGGACGGTTGGTAGATGGAGGTGGTGGCGAGCAGGTCGTAGAGCTTCGTGACGATGCGGCGGGCGGCCCGGAAGGCGTTGACGCGCGGCAGCATCGTGCCGATGCGCTCGTCCTTGGTGAAGTCGTCGAGGGTCTTGCCGGATTCGAGCAGCGCCCACTGCTGGTTCAGGCTGCCGTAGACCGCGTGGCGGGCGGCCTGGAAGTCCATCTCCGCCTCGCCGAGCGTGAGCTGGACGCGGTAGTTGTCCGCCCAGCGCTCACCGGTCTGCCGGTTCACGCGCTCGATCGCGTGCTCCCGCACGTAGTCCAGCGCGGCCCGCGCCAGGCCCAGCGGCACCCCGGGCATGTTGCGCACGAACGCTTCCGGCGCGGCCAGCGGCCCGGTGCGGCTCAACGGGGTGCCGAAGCTGAACGAGTGCGACTCCGGCACGAACACGTCGGTGATCTCGTAGTCGCGGCTGCCGCTGCCGCGCAGCCCGGTGGTGTGCCAGGTGTCGATCGTGCGGACCTGCTCCGGCGGCACGAGCATCAGGCGCCACACCGGCTTGCCGTCGGGTCCGGTCTCCAGCTCGCCGCCGTGGGTGACGAAGCTGCCGGCCGACACCCAGTCCGCGTGGGTGATGCCGCTGCCGAACTGCCAGCGCCCGCTCAGCCGGTAGCCGCCCGGCACCCGCTCGGCGCGCCCGGAGGGGAAGATCAGGCCGGCGGTGATCATGTCCTTGTGCGGGAACATCTCCGCGACGGCGTCCTCGCTCAGGAACGCCGAGTACAGCGGGGTGTCCATGCCGATCATGGCGCACCAGCCGGCCGAGGTGTCGCCGTAGGACAGGATCTCGATGACCTCGGTCTGCTGGGCGGAGGTCAGTTCCGGGCCGCCGCGCTCGGCCGCGAGGGCCATCCGGAACACGCCCGTGGAGCGCAGCAGCTCGACGACGTCGGCGGGCAGGTGCCGGTTCCGCTCGATCTCCTCCGACCGCGCTCGTAACAGCGGCACCGCTGCCCTGGCCCGGGCGAAGATCTCGTCGGCGGTGGTCGGCCCCTCGTCGCGGACGGCTTCGGGGGCGCGGACGTCCAAGCTGGTCATGACAGCCTTCTCCTTGGGTCACTGGTGCTGGGTGCCGACGTTTCCGGCGCTTGGTCAGCGGACTTCACCGAGGGTCTGGTACCGGCCGTGCAGGAAGATCAGTGGTGGACGGCGCTCCTGCAAGCCCACGGCGACCACTTCGCCGACGACCATCACGTGGTCACCGACTTCGATGTGCCGTCGCAGTTCGCACTCCATCCAGCTGGGCGCGTCGACGACGAGCGTGCCCGTCCGCGTGCCGACGGAGGTCGACAACGTGTCGATCGCGTGGGCGCGCTCGGCGCGGCCCCGGGCGAAGGTGCGGGCGACGTCGTCCGCTCCGATGTCCAATATGGACACCGACCACACTCCCGAGGCCAGCAGGTCCCGCAGGAAGCCCGAGTCCCGGTGCAGCGACAGGGCCACCAGCGGCGGTTGGAGTGACAGGGACAGCAGTGAGTTGACCGTCACCGCGTCGTGCTCGCGACCGTCCGGGCCGTCCCGGAAGGTCGACGCGATGCAGACGCCGGTGGCGAAGTTGCGCATGGCGAGGCGGAGTTCACGGTGCACGGTGTCTCCTGGATCGACCCGGGTCGACCGGCGGCGACCGCGCCGGCGCGGGGACTCGTCACTTCGAGGTGGTCGTGCCGTCCGGGGGACGACGCCTCGACGCTAGCGGGCCGCGCGGGCCGGCGGCTCGACCGGAGCGCACGGTCGCTGTCCCATTCGCGCACGCGGCGGGGGCCGGCGCGCGTGGGTAGCGGTGGGTCGCTCTCACGGCGTATCCTTTCTGTAGTGACCTGTCCATAAATTACGCCGGACTAAGATCCCAGGTCAAGCGAGTGGAACGGAGCACGTCATGGCGACCCGAGGCAGACCGCGGTCCTTCGACCGCGACCACGCGTTGCGCACGGCGATGTTGGCGTTCTGGGCGCGCGGCTACGAGTCGGTGTCGACCACGGAGCTGGCGGGCAGCATGGGCATCAGCCAGTCCAGCCTCTACGCCGCGTTCGGCGACAAGCAGTCGCTGTTCCGCGAGGCCGTGGCCTA
This sequence comes from Saccharothrix variisporea, assembly GCF_003634995.1. GTDB lineage: Bacteria > Actinomycetota > Actinomycetes > Mycobacteriales > Pseudonocardiaceae > Actinosynnema > Actinosynnema variisporeum. The sequence continues at coordinate 8,703,923 of NZ_RBXR01000001.1, forward strand.
CTACGGCGAGCACGAGGGCGCGATCGCCCGCCGGGCCCTGGCCACCAGCGACACGGCCCGCCAGGCGGTGGAGACCATGCTGCGCCAGAGCGCGGACCGCTTCACCGACCGGTCGCTGCCCAGCGGCTGCATGGTGGTGCTCGCGGCGACGAACGCCACGGCCGGCAACGCGGCCGTGCAGGAGTTCGCCTCCGAGCTGCGCAGGCGCGACGAGGCCGCGCTGTCCGCCCGCCTGACCCGCGCCGTGGCCGAGGGCGAGCTGCCCGGCCACGCCGACCCCCGCTCCCTCGCGGCGTTCTACCACTCGGTCCTGTACGGACTGTCGATCCAGGCCCGGGACGGTCGCGACCGCCCCGGGCTGCACGCCATCGTCGACGTGGCGATGGACGTGTGGCCGACATGACGAGCGCGACCCCGCGCGCCGGCGCACGTGCCGGGCCGTGCGGCACCCGTCCGGCCACCGCACCGCGTCTCGCGAGTCGGGCACCGGTTCACCCGACCGGAGCCGCGCGGTCGCGGCGGCGCCACCGAGTTCGGCCAAACCGTTTCACCGCACGCCACCGCGTTCCGTCCGACCGAGTGTCCACCGCACACCCGAACCGAGCTGTTGCCGATATTCACACGTCGCCGGTACGGTACGGCGACGCCTGATCATCGACGTCCTTCCTGGGGAGGCCAAAAGATGGTGAAGGAATCGCAGCCCGCGTTACGCAAGCCTTTCGAGGCCACTTTCCAGAGAAATTCCGCGACACTCGTCGTCGCCACCGAAGAATTGTCCCAAGCGTGGCGCGACCATTTCGGCACCACGGTCCGCGTGAACGTCGGCGAAGGGTGTTCCCGCCTCGGTGGCCTGCGCCGCGGGACGTTGGGCACCGCGTCCCTCACCGTGCTCCGGGCGGGTCCCCACACGCTCACCGCGAAGCCGTCGCCCGCCCACGGCCACGTGCACTTCCTGCTGGTGGTGTCGGGTTCCGTCGTGCTGACGCAGGACGGCCGCCGGGCCGAGGTGCCCCGCCAGGGTCTCGTGTGCCTCGACAGCAGCCGTCGCTTCGGCCTCACCGTGCCGGAGAAGTCCGCGATCGTCGCGATCCGCGTGCCGCACTCGGCGCTGCGGGTGCGGGCGGCCGACACCGCCCGCGTGACGGCGCTGCCGTGGTCGCGCGAACCGGGCCTGGTCAAGGTCGTGGGCGAGACGCTGGCGGGCTTCGGGCAGTACGCCGGCGACCTGGACGACGACATCGCCGGACTGATCGGGGCCAGTTTCGTCAACCTGCTGGCGATGCTGATCAGGCAACACCGGGACGCCGAGGTCCACGACTCCGCCGCCTCGCGCGAGGCGCTGCTGGAGGAGGTCATGCGCTACTGCCTCGAGCACCTCGACGAGGTCGACCTGACCCCGCGGGCGGTCGCGCGGGCCCACCACATGTCGATCCGGCGCTTGCAGCAGCTGTTCGCCGAGCGCGGCACGAGCCCGGCGCGCTGGATCCGGGCCGAACGCCTCGCGCGCTGCCACGACGACCTGCGCAATCCCGCGAAACGCCACCTCTCGGTGGCGACGATCGGCGAGCGCTGGGGGTTGCTCAACGCCTCGCACTTCAGCCGGCAATTCCGCGGGCAATACGGCGTCACCCCCAGCGAACTCCGGAACCTGCTCCTCGCCGGTGCGGCGTGAACCGCGCCGGCAATTGTCGAGAACAGGATCGCGCGCATGCCGCACGCAGGTGAACAGGAAATGCAGAGAAAAGCCGGCGAAGGCGGTCCGCACTGGGGCTCGCCGATGTTCGACGGCGACATCCCGCCGGGTTTCCGGGCGTTCATGGCCGCGCAGCGCCTCGTCGCGATCAGCGGTGAGGACGCCGACGAGCGCGTGTGGTGCACGGTGCTGAGCGGCCCGCCGGGGTTCGTCGACGCGGTGGACGAGCGGACCGTCGTCCTGCACGCCGTCCCGCCGGACGGCGACCCGCTGGCCGAGGCGTTCCGCGAACCGCGCGACATCGGGGTGGTCGTGATGTCGCCGGAGACCGCGCGGCGGGTCCGGGTCAACGGCAAGGCCACGCGCGACGGGGACCGACTGGTCGTGCGCACCGAGCAGGTCCTGGGCAACTGCCCCAAGTACCTCCAGGTCCGCGACGTCACCGCCGTCGTGGCCGACCCGCCGGGGCCGGCCCGCGTCGGCGCCGCGCTCACCCCGGCGCAACGGGCGTGGGTCGAGTCGGCCGACACGTTCTTCATCGGCAGCAGGTCGCCCGCCGACGGCGCGGACGCCTCGCACCGGGGCGGTCTGCCCGGCTTCGTCACCGCGTCCGCGCCGGACCGGCTGAGCTGGCCCGACTACCCCGGCAACTCCTTCTTCATGACGCTGGGCAACATCGAACTCAACCCCAAGGCGGGACTGGTGTTCCTCGACTGGGCCACCGGCTCGACGCTCCAGGTGACCGGGCGCTGCGGCGTCGACTGGCGGGCGCGACGTGCCGCCGCGCTGCCCGGGGCGCAGCGGGTGGTCGACTTCCACGTCGAACGGGTGGTGCAGATCGACGGCGCGAGCCCGCTGCGCTGGTCGGCGCCCCGCTACTCCAGGTTCAACCCGCCGGTACCGGCACAACGGACGACGACACCGGAGGAACCCCGATGACGCAGACGCTCCAAGCCCTGTCGATCGTCGACGGCGGCCCGCTGCCCGAGCCCACGAGCCGCGACCTCGTCGAGGTGCTGCGGCGCGCCGCGACCGCCGGCACCGGCGGCATCGTCCACATCGGACCGGACGGCGAGGAGACGTGGTCCTACCAGGACCTGCTCGCCGACGCCGCCCGCGTCCTCACCGGACTGCGCGCCGCGGGCGTGCACCCCGGCGACAAGGTGGTGATGCAGGTCGAACGCGCGCCCGACCTGCTGGCCGCGTTCTGGGCGTGCGTCCTGGGCGGGTTCGTGCCCGTCCCGGTCACCACGTCCCCGCCACCCAACAGCGCCTACGACGCCGCGGGACTCCTCGCGGGGGTGTGGGGCATGCTGGACGGGGCGTGGGTGCTCGCCGACCGCGCGTTCCCCACCTCCTACCTGGGCGACGTCGACTCCCTGCGCGCGAGCGAACCGGCGACGCGGTTCCACCGGCCCGACCCCGACTCCCCGGCCGTGCTGCTGCTCACCTCCGGGAGCACGGGCCTGCCCAAGGCCGTCACGCTGACCCACCGCAACATCGTCAGCCGGTCCGCCGCGACGGCGGCGGTGCGCGGCCTGACGTCGGCGAACCGCACGTTCAACTGGATGCCGCTGGACCACGTCGGCGGGCTGGTCATGTTCCACGCCCGGGACACCTACCTGGGCTGCCACCAGGTGCACGCCCCGATCTCATGGGTGCTCCAGGACCCGTTGCGCTGGCTGGACGTCATCAGCGCGCACCGCTGCGACACGACGTGGGCACCCAACTTCGCGTTCGGGCTCGTCGTCGACCGCGCCGACCGGATCGCCGGCAAGTCCTGGGACCTCAGCAGGCTGCGCTACATCATGAACGGCGGCGAGCCGATCAAGCCGCGCGTGGCCAACCGGTTCCTGAGTCTGCTGGCCCCGTTCGGCCTGCCGTCCACCGCCATGCACCCGGGCTGGGGCATGTCGGAGACGACCGCGGGCGTGGTGGACTGCGTCTACCCGGCGGGGATGGACGAGGACACCCGGTTCATCCCGGTGGGCGTCCCGCACCCCGGCCTGTCGCTGCGGGTGGTCGACGAGGCGGGCGAGGTGGTGCCCGAGGGCGTGGAGGGCCGGCTCCAGGCGACCGGCCTGCCGATCACGCCGGGCTACTACAACAACCCCGAGCAGAACGCGCGGTCGTTCTCGGCGGACGGCTGGTTCAAGACCGGCGACCTGGCCTTCCTGCGCGACGGCGTCCTCACCGTCACCGGCCGCGTGGACGACGTGGTCGAGATCGACGGCGTCGGCTACTTCGGCCACGAGATCGAGGCGGTGGTGGAGGAACTGCCGTTCGTCGCCCCGTCCTACACGGTGGCGTGCCCGGTGAACGGCGACCTGGTGATCTTCTACGTCCCGCGCTCCGGCACCGGCTCGGACGCCGACGCGTGGCACATCGTCGACCACGTGTCGCAGCGGATGTCCGTGCCCGTGCGCCGGGTGGTCGCCGTGACGGCGGACCAGGTACCGAAGACCGGCATCGGCAAACTGCGCCGTTCGGCGCTGGCGGCGACGCTGGAGGACTGAGGACCCACGACCCGAGCCGGTGGCCGCGTGCACGCGACCACCGGCCCGGCACCGCCGGCCGTCGCCTCGACGCAGCGCGGTCACGTCCAGCGCTTGACCAGCGCGACCAGGTAGCGGCACGGTTCGTCGGTCGGGTTGATGAACGAGCACGGCGCGGGTGGGCCGAGTTGCAGGCAGTCGCCGGCGTCGAGTTCGTGGTCCGTGTCGCCTTCGCGGAAGCGCAGGTGCCCGGACAGCACCCACAGTTGCTGGTGCTTGAACGCGAACGAGTCCGCCAGGTACGACACCACCGCGCCGGGCGGCAGTTCGACCTCCACCAGCTCCAGCGGGCCGCCCGCCGCCGGTGAGACCGCCCGCCGCCGGTAGCCCGTTCCCGGGTCGGTCCAGGTCGGCTGCTCGGCCGCGCGGACCAGTCGGCGGTCGCCGCCCTCGGCCCGCGCGACCAGTTCGGACAGCGTCATGCTCATCGCCGCGGTCAGGCGGCCGAGCAGCGCGGCGGTCGGCTGGGCCTCGCCGCGTTCGATCTTGGTGATCATCGCCCGGGACACCCCGGACCGCTCGGCCAGCGCGTTGACCGAGAGGTCGCGGGACGTGCGCGCCTCGCGCAGCGTGACCGCCAGGGACTGCGTCAGCGTGTCCGTCACCCTTGTCACTATAGCGGCAGTTCCGGCTACTATCGTCGACCATGAAGGTGAGAGACGCGTCGGAGCTCGACGCCGGGGCCTGCGCGGCCATCTACGCGCCGTACGTCACCGGAACGGCCATCACGTTCGAATGCGTGCCACCGACACCGACGGAGATGGCCGGACGGATCGCGAACGCGTTGCGCACCCACGCCTGGGTCGTGCTGGAGGACGACGACGGCCGCGTGGTCGGCTACGCCTACGGCGGCCCGTTCAAGGCACGCGAGGCGTACCGCTGGTCGTGCGAGGTCAGCGTCTACCTGGAGCCGGGCCTCCGGCGCACCGGCGGCGGTCGCGCCCTGTACGAGGCGCTGTTCGAACGCCTCGCGGCGCGCGGCTACCGGACGGCCGCCGCGGGCATGACGCTGCCGAACGACGCCAGCGTCGGCCTGCACCGCGCCCTGGGCTTCGAACCGGTCGGGGTCTACCGGCGCATCGGCTGGAAGAACGGCGCGTGGCACGACGTCGCCTGGACCCAGCGGGAGATCGCCACCGGCGACGACCCGCCCGTCGAGCCGGTGTGAGTCACCCGGTGTGAGTCACTCGGACATCAGGTCGAACCAGTCGACCTCGAACGGCAGGTCGATGCGGTCGAGCACCCGGCGGTAGGCGGACGTGGCCGCCGCACCGACGTCGATCACCGGCCGCCCGCGCTGTTGGGCGTCGATCGCGAGGCGCAGCAGGACGTCGACGTCGCCCGGCGCCGGTGGGAGGAACAAGCGGTCGACGTACTGCTCCTCCTGGGACTCGGCGGCGTGCCGGCGCACCGCGGCGAGATCGGCGGCGAACCGCTCGTCCCGGCGCACCGCGACGAACCGCGGGGCGAGGTCCGCGACCCGACAGGCCCGCCACCCGGGAGCCCGTTGGAGGTGGTCGACGATGGCGGCGGACAGGCGCGTCGCGGCGTCCGTCTCCGATCCCAGCTCCGCCATCGCTTCGTACGCCACGTCGCCCGGGACCAGCAGCCAGCCGTCGGTGTCGACGTCGGGCAGCGTCTCCGGCTCGACCGGCGGCCACGTCCGCCACACCTCGGCCGGGCGGCCGTCGCCCTCCGGCGCCGCCAACGCCCGCACGCGCTCGGCCGCCGGTGCGTTCGGGCGCCGGGCGACGAGGAGGCCAGGGCCGCCCAGCAGCTCACCCAGCTCCCGCAGGCGGCCCGACAGCCAGCCGGCGAAGTCGCGCTCGTGGCTCAGCGCCTCGGCGAACGCGGCGAGGGCCTGCTGGTCGAAGACCGTGGTGGCACGGGGTGGGCGCGGTGTGGCGAACCGGTCGAAGTCGGGGTGCGAGGGAATGCTCGGGTCGGTCTGCCAGTCGTCGGGCACGCCGCTGCCCGCGAACCACAGGCACGCCTCGGCGAAGTGCGACCGCGCGTCCTCCGCCGGTTCGGTGGAGGACACCTCGCGGACGCTCCCGTACCCGTCGACCAGGAAGATCGTCCGGGTCATCGACTCGTCCTCGTCGTTGTCGGCCACCATCTCCGGCGCGTAGACGCACCAGCCACCCCAGAAGCGATCGACCACCAGGTTCCTCGTCGGGTAGGGCTCGCCGCTGGATCGGATCTCCGCCAGGACCGCGGAAATCGCCTGGTTCGCGTCCATCGGGCCGTCCTCTCGCACTGAGTACGCCTCCTGTCGGACAACGTAGCGGAGCGGGTGGCGGGCGGGCGTGGGAATCGGGAAGCGCTTGCCGTGCCCCGAACCGCGGTGGCGTTGCGGTGGACCTGCCGGCGGGAGCGGTGGCGTTGCGGCGGACCGGGGCGCGGGTGCGACCTGCTGGCTTTCTGTGGAAGCGTCAGCCCGCGACGGCAACTGCAAGCCCATGACGGACCGAGAGGTCCTACGTTGGAAGGTTTCACAAAGGCGAGTTGTCTGGCGCTTACCGTGATGACGGCGGCGGCGCTGGTGACGCCGCCGACAGCCGCCGCGGCTGGGACGCAGTACATGGATTATTTCCGGGCGACTCCGATCGTTGGCTCGTTGTCGTCGAGTGCGTGGGGGCGGCGACGGTCGGTAAGCGTGACGGCCACAACGGATGGTTATGGGACTCCCACGCCATCCACGCCACGAGCCCACCTTGTACGGGCCCTACACCGACCAGGGGTTGACGTGGCCGAGCGTCGACGGGGGCAAGGGGCACAACGTGTCTCCCTTGCAGCTCAAGGACGGGTCCTACGCCGTCACGATCAGCGGAACCAGCCCCGGCAAGGTCTTCACGTCCCCGTCCCTGGACGGCCCCTGGACCGCACGCGGCGACGTCGTGGTCGCATCGGGCCCGTACTCCAGCAGCTTCCGCACCCAGGACAACCTCCGGATCATCCTGCGGCCCGATGGCAAGTACGAGGCGATCACCTCGAACTTCCAGCTCGCCACAGCAGACAACGTCACCGGCCCCTACACGGTGCTCACCCCGCGGCTGTTCGACCAGATCGCCGGTAGTCCCAACCAGGACATGGCAGACCCGCTCCTGTTCTACACAGGACACACCTACCACGTGATCTTCAACAACTGGCGCGCGAAGAAGGCCTACCACTACACCTCCAGCGACGGCGTCACCAACTGGACGCTCCAGCCGGGTATCGCCTACGACCCCACCGCCGGCTTCATCCGCTACACAGACGGCACCGTGAACAACTGGACCAAGCTCGAACGCCCCGGTGTCTACATCGAGAACGGCCACGCCGTCGCCATGACGTTCGCAGCGATCGACGTGGAAAAGGAAAACGACCTCGGCAACGGCCAGCACGGCAGCAAAGTCATCGTGGTGCCCTTCGACGGCGCCGGCCTGGACGACACGAGCCCCGGACCGCAGGGCAGCATGATCGTCGGTGGTCAATCCGGCCGATGCGTGGACGTGCCCGGCGCGAGCACGACCAACGGCACACAGGTGCAACTGTGGGACTGCGGCGGCCAGCCCAACCAGCGGTGGACTGCCACTTCCGGCAAACAGTTGCAGGTGTACGGCAACAAGTGCCTCGACGCCAGCGGCCGAGGAACCACCAACGGCACACAGGTCGTCATCTGGGACTGCAACGGCCAATCCAACCAGCAGTGGAACATCAACACCAACGGCACCATCACCGGCGTGCAGTCCGGACTCTGCCTCGACGCCACCGCCAACGGCACCGCAAACGGCACCAAACTGATCCTCTGGACCTGCAACGGAGGGCAGAACCAGAGATGGACCCTGCGTAGCTGAGCAACACCCATCCGCCCGTCCGGACCGAGTCGCTGTGCGGCAACCCGACACCCGAGCGCGTCGTAGACGTGGCGCCACTCCACCCGCCCGGGGTGGAGTGGCGACCCGACGGTCGTCGCTGTTCCGTTTCGCCAGGTTGGTCTGCGGGTCCGCCGCGAAGGCGCGCGGCGAGTACCCCGCGAAGCCGGGCGCCACGGTCGCGACCGCCGCGACACCCGTTGCCGCCAGAAAGCCGCGGCGAGACATTCCGATGTCGTCATCGACACTCCCATCACCCTCACCGCGACACGATGAGCCGTCCCAGAACTGACGTTCAGGCGCGTTTCGATGCCGTCGCATCGACCGCACTTCGACACAGGTTCGGTTTTCTTGGTGGAGCGATTTCGTCGAATGCGCCATCGAATCCCGCTGAACACTTCATCGTAACCGGGTCTCTTGGTCAGGTGGCACCGACCGCAGGCAAAAGATCGGATGACTTGCTCATCTGCCTGTGGATCATCCTGGCTTACCGCTGAGCACCGAAGGTGAAGCCTGTAACACATCGGATGTTATAGTTCACACCCTGGTCTCACAAGCCCTGTCGGACGGGAAGTCCGGCGGCGACTCGCGCCGCTCGGTCCCGGGCTCACTCGAACAAGAGTCGAAACGGCGGCGGCCTTGTTTTCGACGCATTCGAGGCCTACGTTCCCGGCTGCAGGTGAACCGCTTCGATTACTTCGGAGCTCTTGTCCGATCAAAGGTGTTCGGAAGGGTGTGCGATGAGCGGGATACGGCGCGCGCTGATCGCGGCGGCAGTCGCGTTCTTGATGGGGCTGCTCGGTTCGGGAAGCGCCCAGGCGGCGACCTGGTGGACCTCCGACCAATGGGGAACCTGGTCGAACGGTGGTTACACGCTGCGCAACAACATCTGGGGCAGCGGTGCGGGTCCTCAGACGCTGTGGGCCAACTCGTACAGCAACTGGGGCGTGTGGGCCGATCACCCCAACACCGGCGGGGTGAAGTCCTACCCGCACGCGGCGAAGGCCGTGAACCGGAGGCTCAGCTCGATCGGCGGGGTGAGCAGCAGCTTCAACGTGAACCCTCCTGCGGGAGGTGCGTACACGACCACGTACGACATCTGGGCTGACAACTACCGGTACGAGATCATGCTGTGGATGAACAAGTTCGGCCCGGTGGGGCCGATCGGGTCCTACCAGACCACCACGTCGGTCGGCGGGCACAGCTGGGACGTCTACCGCGGCACCAACGGCTACAACGAGGTCTTCTCGTTCATCCGCCGCGGCAACACCAACGCCGGCACGGTCGACATCAAGGCCGTGATGAACTGGATCAAGAACCGCGGCTGGTACGGCGACGTCACGCTCGGCGAGGTGCAGTTCGGGTACGAGATCACGTCGTCGAGCGGAGGCCTCAACTTCGGCACGAACAGCTTCTCCATCTCGTCCTGGTGACGCGACGCGGGCAGGAACGGTGCCGGCGGGGCCGAAAGGCCTCGCCGGCACCAGTTCGCGCACCGGCCGTCGAGCGGTCGCGGCTCACGCGCAACCCGTTCCGTTCAAGGCCGGAGAACCGAACGGTGGGGTACCGCCGTTGTAGCTCGCGTTGTACCCGATGGTCGCGGTACCGCCTGTCGCGAGTTTGCCGTTCCAGGACTCGCTCTGGACTCGCACGATGTCGCCGGTGTCCGTCCACGTCCCGTTCCAGCCCTGGGTGACGGTCACTCCCGGTGCGGAGAACGTGAGCGTCCAGCCGTCGATGGACGCTCCGCGGTTCTCGATGACGATCTCGCCGGTGTAGCCAGTCGACCAGGAGTTGACCACCTTGTGCGTGACCTTGCAGGTTCCAGGGCCCTGCGTGGTCGTGGTGGTCGTTGTCGTTGTCGCGGTTGTGGTGGTGCTGCTGGTTGTTGTTGTCGTCGGCTCCGACGTCCAGTTGCCGGCGACGGCCAGGTCGTACGCGCGTTGCGGGACGAACTGGCCCGCCTGCGCGATGCACCCGTCGGCCTCACCCGGCGGCTTGACCCACAGGAACGCGGCGATCTGGCCGTCCCCGGTCTGGTCGGTGCTCGGCGTGCCGATCGCCCGGCCGGCCGGGTCGCACCACTCGCTGCCCGCCGGGCCGTTGCCGTTGCGGCTGGTGTCGATCACGGCCTTCAGCCGGGAGTCGCCCACGGCGTTCAGCACCGACTTCGCGTAGGACACCTCGTCACCGGTGAACCGGTAGTTGGACACGTTGGTCGAGATGCCGTCGGCGCTGTTGGTGATGTCGGCCGCGCGCAACCGCGCTGCGGCCTCACCCGGCGACAACCACGCGGAGTGGCCGATGTCGAAGTACACCTTGGTCTGCGCCGAGCCCGACTTGAGCTTCTTGCCCGCGTAGGCGATCGACGCCCTGGTCTGGTTCTGCTGGTCGGCCGACTGGCAGTTGGACATCAGCGGCAGCACGTCCGGCTCCAGCACGACCGCCGCCGGACGTCCCGCGATGCCCGCCGAGACCTGGTCGATCCAGGCCCGGTAGGCCTCGTGCGACGGAGCGCCGCCGCCGCTCGGCCCGCCGCAGTCGCGGTTGGGGATGTCGTAGACGACCAGGATCGGGATCTTGCCCGCGGCGGCCGCGGCGCCGACGAAGGCGTCGACCTCGCCGCGCACGGTGCCGGTGTTGGTGGTGGTGAACCACCTGGCCTGCGGCGTGGCCGCGAGCCGTTCGCGGATGACCGGCGCCTTGGGGTCACCGGGGTTGGCCGCGACCCACTTGGCCGCGCTGGTGTCCGGGTCCACGTAGAACGCTGACGGAGCAGCCTGGGCGTTGCCTCCGGCGGCGAGGGCGGCGACACCCGCGAGGAGTGTCGCCGCGACCACGCCGCTCGCAACAGCTTTGTTGCGCATGCGACGTGCCCCTTACAGCGCCGGGTAGGCGTTCTCGACGAGGGACTTGAACTGGGCCGGGAACCAGACGCCCGCGTGCGGTGCGCCCGGCATGGCGCCGGTGAGGTTGCCGCCGTTGGCCTGCTCGTCGCCGCGGAAGGCGGGGTCGCACATCGGGTCGTGCTGCTTGCCCTCCTCGTTCGGGCCGTCGGTCTTGGTGGCGATGCCGTCCGACTCACCCGGCGGCTTGATCCAGACGTAGGCGTCGAAGTTCGGCCTCGGGGCGGCCTGCGGACGCGCGCCGATGCCCGCGCCGGTCTGGTTGCACCAGTTGCCGCGGTGCAGGCGGCGGTCGATGCGCCCGGAGTTCACGTACTCGTCCACAGTGGACCCGGTGGCACCGGTGGGCCGGTTCGCACCGCCCCAGCCGTTGCGCGAGGTGTCGATCAGCATGCCGATGCTCGACGGGAAGCCCGCCGCCACGAACCGCCGGTGCAGCTCGGCACCGAAGTCGGCCTCGTCGAAGTACGGGTTCCACTGGTAGAACTTCGCGGACTTCAGCGGCTGGCCGCCGACGGTCTGCGTCGGGTCGGGCAGGTTCGGCTCGTCGACCGGCGTGTAGTTCGCGGTGTTGGAGACGAAGCCGTCGACGCTGGTGAAGCCCTTCGTCGTGCCCCGGACCACGTCGGTGTAGAGCTGCACGGCCGGCACGAGGTTGCTGTCCCAGCCCAGCCAGCCGGAGTGCGCGATGTCGAGGTAGTTGTAGACGTTCGGGATGGCGCTCAGCTTGTTCAGCGCGTACTGGACGCCCTGCACGTACGCACCGCTGGACTTCGCCTCGGCGCACTTGGGCTTGGCGGCGTTGGTGATCAGGTTCGGCAACGAGTCGGGCTCGATGATCGCCACGATGCGCAGGTCGCGGTACTTCGGGTCACCCAGGATCGCGGCGATCGGGTCGACGTACTCGGCCTTGTAGCGGGCCAGGCCGTTCTGGCTGACCTGGAGTTCGCCGTTGGAGGCCAGCGCCGCGCAGTCGCGGTTGGGCAGGTCGTAGACGACGACCTGGAACACGACGGGCCGCCCGGCCGCGGCCTGCTGCCGCAGCGCCTCGTCCAGGTGACCGCGCAGGCCCCGACCCGCCGTGATCGCGCCGATGCGGTCCATCCACACCGCCGTCGAGTTCTGCGCCACCTTGCGCATCGCCGTGCCGAGCGTGCCACCCGTGCTGGTGGCGAGGGCGTCGACCTGGGCGACGTAGTCCGGGTTGAGGTAGCCGGCGGCTCCGACGTACGGGTTGGCCACGTGCCCGTCGGGGTTTCCGGGGTCCTGCGTGGTCGTGGTGGTCGTGGTACTGGTGCTGGTCGTGGTGGTGCTGGTGCTGGTGCTGGTCGTCGTCTGGACCGGGCCGCCCGTGCAGGCCGTGCCGTTGAGCTTGAAGCTCGTGGGCTTGTCGTTCGTGCCGGAGTAGGAGGCCTGGAAGCCCAGGCTGTGCGACCCGCCGGTCGCCAGGCCCTTGGCCCAGTCGGGGTTCTTGGCCGTGACGTGCCGGCCGGACTGGGTGATCGTGCTGTTCCAGTGGTTCGTGATCTGCTGGTTGCCGCTGAAGTCCCACTCCAGGGTCCAGCCGTTGGAGATCGCGTCACCCAGGTTGTTCACCGTGACGTTGGCGGTGAAGCCGGTGTCCCACTGGTTGGTTTGGTAGTCCACCGAACAACCGGCGGCGGCGCTGGCCTGGTTGCCGACCAGTACCAGCGCGCTCGTGCAGAGCGTCAGTGCCGCGACGGCTGATCCGCCGCGCACCAGAATCCTCGATCGCATGAAGGGTCCTCGCAGCATCGTTGCCGGGGCTGACCTGGGAGCGCTCCCAGTGAGGTCGGGACAGTAATCAACGCCGATCGGTCGAGCAAAGATTCGTCGAATGACGAACAATGGGCGAGCGAGCCTCGATTTTCCACGCTGCGTGGTGCTTCGCGGGCCTGGCCTGCCGCTGCGGCCGAGCGCGGAAAGCTTCTCGTGCGTGTGCTGGTCACTTTCCGTAGCGCCATCGACTCCGATGTTGCGCCATTCGGGTTGTGCGCAACTTTCTGGAAACTTTTCTCGATTCGAGGGTGAAGCGCAGTGGATTGCACCGAAAAGCGGAGTGACGCGTGGGCTGTTTGGTCGGAAGGGGGTTGGCTGGCGGGCGCAACGGTTCGCGGGTGTGAACCCGCCGCTGCGTGCGGCGGCCGGATGGCCGTGTGAACGTTGGTGCTCGGAGGGCCGTTCAGCTGCGGCGATCTTCACGTATGTGAACCGAACTCGGGTGTTCACGCCGTTTCTCTGCCGTTCGGCTGTGTGGCAGCATGCATTCGGCGGAGCCGACGTGCGTCGAGGCGGGCATTTACGAAAATTGCCGGCGAACCCCCTTTTCGAAAAGTTTCGCGTCCGTTACAGTCCGCAACCTGGGAGCGCTCCCAGATCAGCCTCGCGCCTTCCCTGCCCAAGGAGGCTCACATGCACCGACGCATGCCGAGAGCGACACCAGCGACCGCGGCCCGGCCCCGCGTGGCCACGTCGCCCGTCCAGGTCTAGCTCCACCGGCGTCAAGCCGACCGCGGCGAGCGCATCCCCGCACCACCGACGCGACGCACTTCGCCACGGCTACCCGGTGAGCCCTGGCTCCACGACTTCGACCGCGTCACCGCCTGCCCGCCGGCGGTGCGCTCATCAGGGGTGCCGAGCCCCGCTGCACACCTCGGCGCGGGACGCCCGGCGCGTGCGGGCGTCCCGCGCCGGATCCAGGCCCGCGGGTCAACGGCTGACCCGTGACGGAGGAGGAACGAATGAGGTACCGGACCAGAGCGGGACGGTTGCGCAGTGGGCCCGTCGCCCTTGTCGCGGCCACGATCGTCACCGCGGCGGTGCTGCCCGCCGTCGCGCAGGCCGCGGTGGCGTGCTCGGTGAACTACACCATCACGAGTGACTGGGGGAGCGGTTTCGTCGCCGACGTCGCCATCAAGAACGAGGGCGAACCCATCAACGGCTGGACGCTCAGCTGGACGTTCCCCGACGACCAGCGGATCACCAACCTGTGGAACGGCAACCACACGCAGTCCGGTGCCAAGGTCAGCGTCACACCGGTGGACTGGAACCGGAACATCGGGACCGGCGGGTCGGTGGCCTTCGGTTTCCAGGGCACGCGCGGGGCGGCCAACGGCAAACCGACCGACTTCGCGGTCAACGGTGTGTCCTGCGGTGGCGCCAACAAGGCTCCGGCGGTGTCGGTGACCTCGCCGACGGTGGGCCAATCGTTCGAGGTCGGCCAGGCGATCCCGCTCGCCGCGACCGCGTCCGACAGCGACGGCACGGTGTCGAAGGTCGAGTTCCTGGCCGATGGCGTCGTCCTGTCGACCGACACCACCGCTCCCTACGAGGGATCGTGGACGGGAGCGTCTGTCGGTGACCACACTGTCGCCGCACGCGCGACCGACAACCTCGGTGCCGTCACGACGACGACGCCGGTGCCGGTGAAGGTGCTGGCCGGGGCGACTATCCTCGCCTCCCCGGCGACGATCAACGTCAAGCAGGGCGACAAGTCGACCTTCGGTGTGACGCTGGCGAGCCGCCCGTCGTCGTCGGTGACCGTCGCGGTCGCGCGTTCCTCGGGCAGCGCGGACCTCACCGCCGCGCCGACCTCGCTGACCTTCACCACGTCCGACTGGAACACGCCGCAGAACGTCACCGTCTCCTCGGCGGCCAACGGCGGCGACCTCACGTCGGCGGTCTTCTCCGTCACCGCGCCCGGCTACGCGTCGGCCTCGGTGACGGCCAAGGAGATCTCCTCGACGATCCCGAAGTTCCAGGAGGCTTTCCTCACCCAGTACAACAAGATCAAGGATCCGGCCAGCGGCTACTTCCGCAAGTTCGGCGACCTCCTGGTGCCGTACCACGCGGTGGAGACGCTCAACGTCGAGGCGCCCGACCACGGGCACCAGACGACGTCCGAGGCGTTCAGCTACTACCTGTGGCTGGAGGCGAGCTACGGCAAGATCAGCGGGGACTGGGCTCCGTTCAAGGCGGCGTGGGCGTCGATGGAGAAGTTCATCATCCCGGCCAAGGCGGACCAGCCGACCAACGACAAGTACAACGCGGCCAAGCCCGCGACGTACGCGCCGGAGCACGACAAGATGACCGGCTACCCGTCCGAGTTGGACAGCAACGTCCCGGTGGGTCAGGACCCGATCGCGGCCGAGCTGAAGGCGGCGTACGGCACGGACGACATCTACGGCATGCACTGGTTGCTGGACGTCGACAACACCCTCGGCTTCGGCCGGTGCGGTGACGGCACCACGGCCCCGTCATACATCAACACCTACCAGCGCGGCTCGTCGGAGTCGGTGTGGGAGACCATCCCGCAGCCTTCGTGCGACACGTTCAAGCACGGTGGCCCCAACGGCTACCTGGACCTGTTCACCAAGGACAAGTCGTACGCCAAGCAGTGGAAGTACACCAACGCGCCGGACGCGGACGCCCGCGCGGTGCAGGTGGCGATGTTCGCCGAGCAGTGGGCGACCGCGCAGGGCAAGCAGTCCGAGATCGCGCCCGAGCTGGCGAAGGCCGCGAAGATGGGCGACTACTTGAGGTACGCGATGTTCGACAAGTACTTCAAGAAGATCGGCAACTGCACCAGCCCGACCGCGTGCCCCGCCGCCACCGGCAAGGACAGCGAGCACTACCTGATGTCCTGGTACTACGCCTGGGGCGGCGCGACCGACACGAGCGCCGGCTGGGCCTGGCGCATCGGTGACGGCGCCTCGCACCAGGGTTACCAGAACCCGCTGGCGGCGTACGCGCTGGCCAACGTGCCCTCGTTGAAGCCGAAGTCGGCCACCGGCCAGCAGGACTGGGCCAAGAGCGTGGACCGGCAGTTGGAACTCCTGCAGTGGCTCCAGTCGTCCGACGGCGCCATCGCCGGTGGTGTCACCAACAGCTGGGAGGGCCACTACGGCACGCCTCCCGCGGGCACGCCGACGTTCTACGGCATGTTCTACGACGCCCACCCGGTGTGGCGCGACCCGCCGTCGAACCGCTGGTTCGGCTTCCAGGTGTGGCAGATGGAACGCACGGCCGCCCTGTACCAGAAGACCGGCGACCCGCGCGCCAAGAAGATCCTCGACAAGTGGGTGCCGTGGGCGCTGGCCAACACCACCGTCGGCACCAGCGGCGCGTTCCAGATCCCGTCCGACCTGGAGTGGACGGGCGCGCCGGACAACTGGAACCCGACCTCGCCGGGCGCGAACGCGAACCTGCGGGTGCGGGTGCTCAACCACAGCCAGGACGTCGGCGTGGCGGCGTCCTTCGCCAAGACCCTGCTCAACTACGCGGCCAAGTCGGGCGACGGCCCGGCGCGGACCACGGGTGAGGGCCTGCTGACGGCGTTGCTGGCGCACCAGGACGCCAAGGGCATCGCGATCCCGGAGACGCGGACCGACTACAACCGGTTCGACGACAAGTACGACGCGACCACCGGCGAGGGTGTCTACGTCCCGCCGGGCTGGACGGGCACG
This sequence comes from Saccharothrix variisporea, assembly GCF_003634995.1. Classification (GTDB taxonomy): domain Bacteria; phylum Actinomycetota; class Actinomycetes; order Mycobacteriales; family Pseudonocardiaceae; genus Actinosynnema; species Actinosynnema variisporeum. Next base: position 8,720,420 of record NZ_RBXR01000001.1, read on the forward strand.
ATGCCCAACGGCGACAAGATCGACCAGAGCTCCACGTTCCTGTCGATCCGGTCGTTCTACAAGAACGACCCGGACTGGCCGAAGGTGCAGCGGTACCTCGACGGCGGTCCGGCGCCGACCTTCACCTACCACCGGTTCTGGGCACAGGCCGAGATCGCCACGGCGTTCTCCCTGCACGCGGAGCTGTTCGGGTAGCAGGTCCCGGTCCCGACGCGCCCGGCGACACGGAGGGGCGCGTCGGGACCCCCACACCGATCAACAAGGGAGTTGTTCGCCATGCGTGCTCGAGCCCTCCGTCCGGCGGCACTGCTGCTGGCCGGCGTCACCGCCGTGGCGGGACTGGTGGTGGCACTGAGCCCACCCGAGGCCTCCGCCGCCACGACGATCTGCGAGAAGTTCGGCTCCACCAAGATCCAGGGTGGCCGCTACGTCGTCCAGAACAACGAGTGGGGCGCGAACGACGGCCAGTGCCTCAGCGTCTCCGACACCGGCTTCACCATCACCTCCGGCAACCACAACGTGCCGACCAACGGAGCCCCCGCCGCCTACCCGTCGATCTACGCGGGCTGCCACTACGGCAACTGCTCGAGCGGCAGCGGACTCCCGTTGCAGGTGAGCGGGTTCGGCTCGCTGCCCTCCAGCGTCGCGTACACGACGGCCAGCGGCTCGTGGAACGCCTCCTACGACCTCTGGTTCGACCCGAACCCCAACCAGTCCGGGCAGAACACCGGCGCGGAGCTGATGATCTGGGGCAGCCACCAGGGTCCGCCCCAGCCGATCGGCAGCAAGGTCGGGACGGCGTCGATCGCGGGCACGGGTTGGGACGTCTGGGTGGGCAACATCGGCTGGAACGTCATCTCCTACGTCCGCCAGCAGACCACGAACTCCCTCGACCTCAACCTCGCCGACTTCGCGAACGACGCCGTGCGGCGGGGGCAGGTGCAGACCTCCTGGTACCTCACGAGCGTGCAGTTCGGGTTCGAGCCGTGGCAGGGCGGACCGGGCCTGGCGGTGAACTCGTTCTCGTTCTCGACCTCCGGTGGCGGCGGTGGCGGTGGCACCACCACGACCACCACCACGACCACGCCGAACCCCGGCGGCCCGAGCGCCTGCCGCGCCTCCCACCGGGTCACCAACTCGTGGGGGAGCGGCTTCACCGCCGAGGTGACGCTCACCAACACCGGCTCGTCGACCGTGCGGAACTGGCGTGCCACCTGGACCGCGCCGTCCGGCGTCTCGGTGACCAACGGCTGGAACGCCACCGTGACGCAGAGCGGCTCGACGGTCACCGCGACCGCGCCGAGCTGGAGCCCCGACCTCGCACCCGGCCAGAGCGTGGTGGTGGGCTACCAGGCCAACGGGCAGGCCGCGTCGCCGAGCGACTTCACGGTCGACGGCGTGCGGTGCTCCTGACCTCGCGCTGACCTCCGACCCGGTCTCCCGCCGGCCGTTCGTGCCACCCTCGCGGTGCGAGCGGCCGGTGCCGGCCCCGGGATCGGGACGCCGTCACCGTGATCGCCGCGACTTCGTCGAACCGCTCGGGTATCGAGTCGATTCGACCGCGAAGCGCTCCGGGCGCACTCCGACCGTGTGCCACACTCGCCGGCAGTTGCCACGTGAGGTGGGATGCCGACAGCGACCCAGGGGATTCCGGGCTGCTCCCACTCGCGCAGCCGGTCCCGACATCGACAAGCTCAACCGGAGACGCCATGAGGAAACGCCGGCTGATCGCGACCGTCCTCACCGCACTGCTGATGACCTCCGGCACGACCGGCGCGTCCGCCGCCACCGCGCCGCTGGCGGGGAGGATCCAGCCGGGGGTCACCTACAGCGGCCCCGGCACGTGGTACGACAGCGACGGTGACGGCGCATGCCTCTTCGGGCGCAGCGCCGACATGATGACCGTCGCGATGAACCAGACGGACTACGAGACCTCCAAGGCCTGCGGCGCGTACCTGGAGGTGCGGGCGTCCAACGGCCGGACCATCCAGGTGCGGGTCAACAACCTCTGCCCGTCGCCGTGCCGGGTCGGTCAGCTCGACCTCACCAGGGAGGCGTTCTCCCGCCTGGCCGACCCGGTGGTCGGTGAGATCTCGGTGACCTGGCGGCTGCTCAGCCCCGCGATGTCGACCGGGATCTCCTTGCGCTACAAGGACGGGTCATCCCAGTGGTGGTGCGGGATCCAGGCGATCGACCACCGCAACCCGGTGGCCCGCCTCGAAGTCCGGACGGCCGGTGGGTGGAAGCAGTTGCGGCGCACCGACTACAACTACTTCCTGTCCGAGGACGGGGCCGGGTGCGGAGGCGCCATCGCGATCACCGACATCTACGGGCAGCGGCTCGTCAGCGACCCGTTGCCGATCCGGCCGGGTGTCGCCCAGCCGACGAACCTCCAGTTCGCCCCACGTTGATCTCCCGCGCCGGACCTCGGCCGCGGGAATTCTTTTCCGGTATCAGCGTCCAGTCGAAATGGTGTCGACCTCAACGCGCGGGAGTTGTGCAATGACGCATAGCCGCAGGTCATTCCTCGCCGCAGGTGCGGCGGGTATAGCGGGGTTGGTTGTTCCGGGTCGCGCGGAAGCCGCGACGTGGGAGACGGTGCTCACCGGTTCGTTCGCGAACTACCCAGCGTTCGAGGCGGCGTGGAACTACCGGTACCCCTGGGGATCGGACCACAACGGGACCGCGCGTGTACGCCGGCCCAAGCGACCACAACCACGTCTACCTCGAGAGCGGAGTCCTCGTCCTGCGGGCGACCCGCATAAGTTGGGACGAGGGCACCAGCTCCGCCTATCCCCACCTGCCGATCCGCTACCACTCCGGCGCCGTCCACGCGAAGCAGCAGGTGCTGGTCACCGACCAGTTCCCGTCGTGGGAGGTCAAGGGGGAGTTCCAGAGCCCTTCCGGGCGTGGGACGTGGCCCGCGTTCTGGCTCACCGGCGCCAACAGCTGGCCCCCGGAAAGCGACATCCTGGAGTTCAAGGGTGACTCGCGGAACTGGTTCAACACCTACAAGAACGCCAGCGGTGGGTGGTCGAACACGGTCGTGAACGTCAGCGACCCCGGTGGCTGGCACGGCTACCGGGCGTGGATCACCAAGGTGAACGCCACCGACGTGGACATCCACTACTACCTCGACGGCAGGTGGGTGGGGCAGCACCGCGGCGCGAACTTCGTCGGCAAGCCGATGTGGCTGATCATCAATCTGCAAATGGAGGGCTCGTCCGGCTCGCCGGGACCCGACGCGCCGACGTACTTCCGCGCCCGCGACGTCTACGTCGGGCGCACCCGCGCGTGATTTGTGCGTGTTCGTGAAGTCGACCGGTGCTTGAAATGGGGCGTTGGGGCCCCTAACGTCGTCGAAGCGCTTCGACACCAGTGACGAAGGGAGGCGGGTGTGGCCACCATCGCGGACGTGGCGCGGCACGCGGGTGTCTCCACGAGCACGGTGTCCTACGTGCTCACCGGCAAGCGGCCCATCTCCGACGCGACCAAGTCGAGAGTGCGCGCGAGCATTCGCGAACTCGGCTATTACCGGAGCGTCGGCGCGAGGTCGTCGACGATCAGGAGGACGAACGTCGTGGCACTGGTGCTGCCGTTGCGGGACGGCGTGCACATGCCCCTGTTGACGGGGTTGGTGACAGCCGCGGTCACCGCCGCACGACACCACGGCGTCGATGTCCTGCTGATGACGGGGGACCAGGCTGCGGAAGATCTTCGCGGGGTCGTGGGCAGCGGGCAGGTTGACGGGTTCCTGGTGTTGGACGGCGAGATCGACGACGAGCGGGTCGCGTCGCTCAGACGCCTCGGCCTGCCTTCGGTGCTGATCGGCCAACCAGCGGCGACCCACGGCTTGACGTGCGTCGACCTCGACTTCGAGGCGGCCGGTGCGGCCTGTGTGGAACACCTGGCGGACCTCGGCCACCGCTTCATCGGCTTCCTCGGCGCGCCGAGGGCGGCCTACCGCCGCACCACGGGGTTCGCGCACCGCGCGATGGTCGGGTTGAGCGCAGCCGCCATGCGCAGGGGAGTCACCTCGACGATCATGCCGACCGCGGGTGACTACTGCTCCGTGCTCAGGGCACTGGAGGCGCTGCTGCGGGCCCGTCCGGCGGTGACGGCGCTGGTGGTGCACAACGAGGCCGCGCTCGGCTGGGTGGTCACCGCTCTGCGCGCGCTGGGCCGCAAGGTGCCGGGTGACGTGGATGTGGTCGCCATCTGCCCGGATGAGCTCGCCACGCGGACGTCACCACCGTTGACGTCGGTGCTGGTGCCCGCTGGGGAACTCGGCAGGCGGGCGGTGGAGCTCCTGATCGGCAAGCTCGAAGCCCGAGCCGTCCCACCGCTGACCTTGCTGGCGCCGCGGTTGGTCACGCGGGCGAGCACGCGCCCGGTGCCGCGTGGGGCTCACCCCTGAAGCGCGGCTCGTGTCGCACCGGGTCCGGGTCTCCCCGATCCGCCGCGCGCGGAGTCGCTGCCGACCGCGTGCAGTGCGTCCTCGACCGTGGGCACCGCCTTCGGCACGGGTGGTAAGTTTCGCCCGGAGGACCGAAACAGCGTGGTCGTGGGTGCCGGCGGTGCGCCCGGCCCGGTCCGCCGGGTCAGCGAGGGGAGCCGGGGTTGTCGGACGCCGAGTCGGCTGGGCCGGTGGGGGGCGAAGCGCGGCCGAGTGGCCACCCGTCCAGGCCGGTCACGATCTCCTACATCGCCGAGACGGCCGGGGTGTCGGTGCCGACGGTGTCCAAGGTGATCAACGGGCGGGCGGGCGTGTCGGCCGACACCCGTGCGCGCGTCGAGGCGCTCATCGACGCCTACGGCTACCGCAAGTCGAGTGCGTCGAGCCGCGGCACCCAGATGGACCTGGTGTTCGACGAGATCGAGAGCATGTGGGGCGTCGAGATCATCCGCGGTGTGCAGCGGGCTGCGCGCGCGCACCGGGTGGGGGTCGTGCTGTCGGAGTTCGGTCCGCAGCGCAACGCGATCCGCTACTGGATCGACGACGCGCTCCAGCGCCGTCCCGCCGGTGTCGTCGTGGTCGCCCAGTTGTCGCAGGAGGACCACGAACGCTTGCGGGACAACGGCATCCCGTTCGTGGTGTTCGACCCCACGGTCGAGTTGCCCGACGACGTCCCCTTCGTCGGCGCGACGAACTGGGCCGGTGGCAGGATGGCCGCTCGTCACCTGTCCGGTCTGGGGCACCGGCGCATCGCGATGGTCGCCGGGCCGGACGACGTGCTGTGCTGCCGTGCCCGGCTCGACGGTTACCGCGCCGCGCTGGACGCGGCGGGACTCCCGGTCGACCCCGCTCTCGTGGTGAGCGCGCCGCTGACCCGGGAGGGCGGTCGCGTCGCGGCCCGCCGGCTGGTGGCACTGGCCGACCGCCCGACCGCCGTCTTCGCGAGCGACGACGTCCTGGCGCTGGGCGTCTACGACGCCGCCAGGGAAGCGGGGTTGCGGGTTCCGGCGGACCTGAGCGTGGTGGGTTTCGACGACCTGCCGCTGGCCGCCCTGCTGGATCCCCCGCTGACCACGGTCCGCCAGCCGCTGGTCGAGATGGCGATGGCCGCCACCGAACTGGCCCTCGCCCTCGGCCGCGGCGAGCAGCCGCCGCAGGTCGGGCTGGAACTCGCGACCACGCTCACCGTCCGCGCGAGCACCGCGCCGCCTGCCGGGGTGCGCGAAGACTGACGGTGGAGAAAGTTTCTTCCAGCGGGCCGCAAACGAGGGATGTTAGCGCTCACTCTCGATCTGACCGGTGGTGTTCGACGCGTCGGGATCGTCGTGAAGCGCTGAACTGGGCTTTGTGCGAGGGAACCCCAGCGTGCTGCTCCGTTCAGTTCAATCGCGGAAAAGTTTCCCGGCAGCTCCTTGTGAGCGTGAACACTCCGCTGCCACACTGCTCTCCGGCACGGCTCGCGCACGGCGAGTGCCGAGGTCGTGCCTGGTAGCCACGTTCCGCCGTGTGGACGTCGTGCGGGTGTCCAGGGTGGAACCGACAGCGAAGTCGGTGTCGCTACCGGGCCTTGCGTCGACCGGTGTGGTCGGGTGCGGGGCCGGGAGCGGCCTGCCGGCTCGCGCTCGACCGTTGATCGGGATCCGAGGAGCGGAGGCGGCAGTGGGCAGTGCCGAGTCGTGGCGATCGAACCGGTTCGACTCCCGTGACGGGTTCCACCGCCGGACCCTGTTCCGGGCCGGGGTGGCCGCCGCCGCGGTCGCCGCCGTGGGCCGGGCTCCGGCGTACGCCGCGGCCAGGCCCGACATCGGGGTCACGGCCCACCCCTTCGACCTCGGGGAGGTGCGGCTGACGGCCGGCCGCTGGCTGGACAACCAGAACCGGACGTTGGCGTACCTGAGGTTCCTCGACGCGGACCGCCTGCTGCACACGTTCCGCCTCAACGCAGGCCTGTCCAGTTCGGCGCAACCCTGCGGCGGCTGGGAGGCGCCCAGCGTGGAACTGCGCGGTCACTCGACGGGCCACGTGCTGTCCACGCTGGCGCAGGCCTACGCCATCACAGGTGACGCGCAGTACCGGTCGAAGGGCGACTACCTCGTCACCGTGCTCGCGTCCTGCCAGGCGGCGTCGCCGAGCCGCGGTTTCCACACCGGTTACCTCTCGGCGTTCCCGGAGAACTTCTTCGACCGGCTGGAGCGTGTACCAGGGCGTGTGGGCGCCCTGGTACACGCTCCACAAGATCCTCGCGGGCCTGCTGGACCACCACCGGCTCACCGGCAGCACCCAGGCGCTCCAGGTCGCCACCGCCATGGCGGCCTGGGTGGACTGGCGCACGGCCCGGCTGAGCTACGCGCAGATGCAGTCCACGCTGAACACCGAGTTCGGCGGCATGAACGCCGTCCTGGCCGACCTGTGCCAGGTCACCGGGGACACGCGCTGGCTGACCGTGGCACAACGGTTCGACCACGCCGCCGTGTTCGACCCGCTGGCGGCGAACACCGACCGGCTCGACGGCCTGCACGCCAACACGCAGATCCCGAAGTGGATCGGCGCGGTGCGCGAGTACAAGGCGAGCGGCACGACCAGGTACCGCGACATCGCGACCAACGCGTGGAACTTCACCGTCGGCGCGCACACCTACGCCATCGGCGGCAACAGCGTGGGGGAGCACTTCAAGGCGCCCAACGCGATCGCCGGCTTCCTGACGAACGACACGTGCGAGAGCTGCAACACCTACAACATGCTCAAGCTGACCCGCGAACTGTTCACGCTGTACCCGACGCGAGCGGACCTGTTCGACTACTACGAGCGGGCGCTGGTCAACCAGATGATCGGCCAGCAGAACCCGAACGGCGGCCACGGCCACGTCTGCTACTTCACCCCGCTCAACCCCGGCGGGCGGCGCGGCGTCGCCCCCACCAACGGCGGCTACAGCACCGACTACACCACGTTCTGGTGCTGCCAGGGCACGGGTCTGGAAATGCAGACCAAGCTCGCGGACTCGATCTACTTCCGCGAGGACACGACGCTGATCGTGAACCTGTTCGCGCCCTCGGTGCTGAACTGGACCCAGCGCGGCATCACCGTCACCCAGACGACGTCCTACCCGGTCAGCGACACCACCTCACTCCAGTTCACCGGCAACGTCAGCGGCACCTGGTCGGTGCGCATCCGCATCCCGAGCTGGGCGAGCGGCGCGACGATCAGCGTCAACGGCGTCACGCAGGACGTCACCGCCGCGCCCGGCACCTACGCCGTGCTCACCCGGTCGTGGACCTCCGGCGACACCGTCACTGTTCGCATGCCGATGCAGGTGGTCTTGCGTCCCGCCAACGACAACGCGGGCATCGCCGCCGTCACCCACGGTCCGGTCGTTCTCGCCGGGAACTACGGCAACACCGCGCTCAGCTCACCGCCGTCGTTGAACACCGCGTCCATCACCCGCACCAGCACGACGAGTCTCGCGTTCACGGCCACCGCCAACGGATCCGCTGTCGCGCTCATGCCGTTCTACGACGCCCACGGCGTCAACTACACCGTCTACTGGAACACCAGCACCACCCCGACCGGTTGGGCGAGGCTGTCCAACGCCGCCACGGGGTTGGCGCTGGACAGCGGCGGGTCGGTCGCGTCGGGTTCGCGGCTCAAGCAGTGGAGTTGGGACGGCAGCGCGAACCTCCAGTGGCAGTTGGTCGACGTGGGCGGCGGCTACGTCCGCATCGTCAACCGCGCCAACGGAATGGTCGCCGACAGCTGGGGCAACGCCGCCAACGGCGCTCCGGCCCAACAGGCTCCGTGGAACGGCGGCAACAACCAGCAGTGGCGCCTGACCAGCGTGGGCAACGGCCGCTACCAGATCATCAACCGAGGCACCGGTACGGCGCTGGACGGCATGGGCGACACGGCGGTGGGCGCGACGTGCGCCATGTGGACCCCCAACTCCAGCCCGAACAACCACTGGACCATCACCGCGGTCTGACCTCTGCCACTCTAAGGAGGAGTCGTGAAAGCTCGACGCATCACACGGTTAGCCGTGGCGTTCATGACCGGTCTCGCGCTCGCTGCGGTGCCGTTGGTCCCGGCGCAGGGTGCGGGTCAGGGGCCGTGTGACATCTATGCGGCCGGTGGTACGCCGTGTGTGGCGGCGCATAGCACTACGCGAGCGTTGTACGGCGCGTACAACGGTGCGCTGTACCAGGTTCGGCGTTCGTCGGACAACACCACGCGCGATGTCGGTGTGCTGAGCGCCGGTGGGGTGGCCAATGCCGCGACGCAGGATTCGTTCTGTGCCGGTACGACGTGCTTGATCACCGTGATCTACGACCAGTCGGGCCGCGGGAACCACCTCACCCAGGCACCTCCCGGCTACTGGCCAGGCCCTGCTCCCGGCGGCTGGGACAACCTGGCCGACGCGACGGCGGCCCCGGTCACTGTCGGCGGGCAGAAGGCGTACGGCGTCTACATCTCGCCCGGCACGGGCTACCGGAACAACCGGACCAACGGCATCGCGACCGGTGATCAGCCGGAGGGTATCTACGCGGTCGTGGACGGTACGCACTACAACCAGTGGTGCTGTTTCGACTACGGCAACGCGCAGACGGACGGTCAGGCCGATCGGCAGGGCATCATGGAGACCGTCTACTTCGGTGCGAACCGCCAGTGGGGTTACGGTGACGGCCCGGGTCCGTGGGTGATGGCGGATCTGGAGTGGGGTCTGTTCTCCGGGGTGAACGCGGGCTACAACCGCAATCCGACGATCAACCACCGGTTCGTGACGGCGATGGTGAAGGGCGAGCCGAACCACTGGGCCATCCGCAGCGGCAACGCCCAGTCGGGTGGATTGTCGACGGTGTTCGACGGGCCGCGTCCCAACGGCTACCACCCGATGCAGAAGGAGGGCGCGATCCTGCTGGGCATCGGCGGTGACAACAGCGTGTCCGGTGCCGGCACCTTCTTCGAGGGCGTGCTGACTGCGGGTTATCCGTCCAACGCGACGGAGGAGGCGGTGCAGGCCAACATCACCGCCGCCGCCTACACCCCCGGACCGGCGGCACCCACCGGCGCGGTGCGTGCGGTTGGTGCGGGCAAGTGCCTGGACGTCAACGGTGCGACCACGACGGCCGGGACGCAGTTGCAGATCTGGGACTGCAACGGCGGAAGCAACCAGACCTGGACACGGACCAGCGGCGGCGCGTTGACCGTCTACAGCGGTAGCAACCTGCGCTGTGCCGACGCCTACGGCCAGGGGACCAGCAACGGCACGGCGGTGGTCATCTGGACGTGCAACAGCCAGACGAACCAGCAATGGCGGTTCAACGCCAACGGCACCATCACCAGCGTCCAGTCCGGCCTGTGTCTGGATGTGTCCGGCGCGGGCACCGCCAACGGCACCAAGGTCCAGCTCTGGACCTGCACCGGCGCCGCCAACCAGAAATGGACTCTCGGCTAGGTCGTGTATCGAAGTGGGCTGTGACTGCCTCGGCTGAGGTTGGGCTGGTGGGCGTGTCGGTGATCAAGAATGGGCGAGGTCTCCGGTAGAGGGTTTGTCTGCGAAGAGAAACCTGAATACCGGAGACCTCGTGGACACCTCAGCGGTGGCGAGACGGTTCGACCTGACCGACGCGCAGTGGGCGGCGCTGGAACCGTTGCTGCCCGTGCCGTCGCGGCCGGGTCGGCCGTCCTTGTGGAGCAGGCGGCAGTTGATCGACGGGATCCGGGTGCCCCGACCGGCCGGTGGCCACGATCAACGAATGGCTATGACCGACTTCGACACAGGCCCCAGCCGACGAGATCGCAGAACGGGTCGGCGGGGCTCCGGCGCAGCCGTCAGGGCGTGCGTTCGTAGGCGGCGTAGTAGACGGCTTGGGGCCCCGCCGGCACGTTGTAGCCCCGGATCCGCAGTTTCCACGTGCCGTTCGCGATGGGGGCGTTGACCCGGACGCGTTCGAAGACGCTCAACGTCGTCCCGCTCGTCGCCACCACCGTACCGCCGGAGTTGACCAGGTACAGGTCGATGTCGTTGTGCGTCTGGGTGTGCTTCTCGGGCCACCAGACGGCCCCGTCGAGCGTGGTCGAGCCACCGCCGAGGACGAGCGGGATGTCGATCACCTGCTGGTGCGTGACGTCCACCTTGCCCGTCCACGCGTACCCGGTGCCCGGCATGCGGATCCGGCCCGCCCCGCTGGTGTTGTCGAGCGAGGAGGTCTTCTGACCGCAGAGGATCAGCCACGCGTACACCTCACCCGGCTCGACGGCGGGGTTGACCTGTTCCAGCCACAGCCTCAGCAGGGCGGCCGCGGAGGCCGCGTACGGGGTCGCGCCGCTGGTGCCGCCGAACACGCCCAAGGCGGTGTCCGTCTGGTTGCCGGCGGACTCCGTGTTGCTGGGGCCCTGGATGTCGGGCTTGAGCCGGCCGTCGGGCGCGGGTCCGACGCCCTGGTCGAGGGCGATCGCCAGGGTCTGCACGTCGACGTTGCCCACGCCGATGGCCTTGTGCGCGTTCGCGGGCGCGCGGACGGAGCCGGCCGCCGGCCCGAAGTTGCCGTTGGCGGCGATGACGCTCGACCCCGTGTCGAACGCCTGGTCGGCGGCCAGGGAGATCGAGCCCTGGTCGGTGGACTGGCTCTGGATCTCCGCCACCAGCGTCCGGTCGCCGGCGATCACGGCGTTCTGGAACGCCCGGATCACGGCCAGTGAGACCAGTCCCTGGTTGTTGTACACCTTCCAGCTGTCCACGGGCAGTTTGGTGACGCCGCGGAACGCCGTGCCCAGGTTGGCGTTGCCGCCGAGGATCCCGGCGCTGTGGGTGCCGTGGTTCCAGAAGTCGTCGTTCGGGTTCAGCGCGGGGCCGGTGTTGCAGTCGGACCCGCCGTTGACGCAGTCGCGCAGGAAGTCCAGGGTGTTGGGGTTCTTGAACTGGGTGTGGGTGAACCGCACCCCGGTGTCCAGCAGGCCGATCCAGCCGCCGGCGAGGTCGAACCAGGTGTCGAACTCGACGAGCGCGCGGGCGTCCTCGACGTCGTTGTTCGGGTTGGCGTCCGCCGGCGGTTCCTCGCCGCTGACGCTGGGTTCGACGTAGGAGACGTCCTCGCGGTCGGCCAGCGACCGGGCGTTGCGCAGGGGCACCCGGACGAGGGCCGCCTTGATGAGCCAGAACGTCTCCAGGACCCGTGCTCCGTGCCGGTCCGCGAGTTCCCGGGTGAGTTGTGCGTAGCCGTCGGCGCGTTGCTCGGTGATCCGCCCGACCACGTCCCGGATGCGTTCCAGAGTCCTGCGGTTGCGGTCCGAGTCGCGCGGCTCGTCGGTGACCAGCGGCGGGAAGCGGGGTAGCTCCACGTCGTCCCGGAAGGTGACGACCAGCAGTTCCTCCTCGTCGCCCGAGCGCTCCGCGCTCCACCGCAGCAGCAACGGGTGCACCTTCTCCGGAGGGTCGAGTTTCGAGTCGTCGTCGCCTTTTTCCTCGCGCCGGTCGTGGGAGAAGGCGTCGTCCGGCAGGTCCTCGACACGGTGGTCCACGATCCGCGGTCCTTCGATCCGCAGCGTGCGGACGCGGCCGGCGACGTCCGGCTCGGTGAGGAGGTCCAGTACGCGGTCCCAGGTCTCTGGCCCCACGACCCCGTCCGGGTCCAGGCGGTGCTCGGTCTGGAAGGCCCGCAGCGCCGCTTCGGTCAGCGGCCCGAAGCTCCCGTCCGGGCGACCGGTGTAGAGGCCCGAGCGCGCGAGCGCGTGCTGCACCTTCCTGACCGCGTCACCTTCCGAAGCCAGTTCGAGCAACCCGTCCGTCGTCATCGTCGGAACTCCTCACCTCAGGCACGGCCACCATTGCCTGTGACTTCGGGGAGGCGGTGGCGCGCGTATCGCCGGAGCGCGCGAACCACTCGTTCGGCTGCCTCATCGCCCACCTCTGGTCGCACCTGACGAGGAGGCGGTGCACGCGCGGTGGATGTTCGCGTCGGGGCGGAATTTCCCAGTGCGCCCTCGGCGGTCAGCACGCGGTCGGTCAAGGGTCGAGTTGGCCGGAATGCGACACCGGAGCGACCTTGCCGCCAGGAAAACCGGCTCACTACTTTGGCTCTGCGACGGGCGAATGTCCCGGTCTCGCAATCGACCGATCCCGGGCCTGGAGGATCTCCACAACTCTGGCCCGCATGGCCCGCCCCAGCGCTGCCGGTGGACCACGCACCCTGCCCGGACGCTGGTCGGTGTCGGGACAGGCCGCGCTCGGCGCTCGATCGAACCGGTTCGACCCCTCCTCTCCCGACCCCTCCTCTCCCGACCCCTCCTCTCCCGACCCCTCCTCTCCCGACCCGTTCGGAGTCAGCATGGTTCAACGGCGAACTGCCTCCCGTCTCGTCGCCGCAGCGGCGGCCCTCGCCTCGGTCGTCGCTGCGGCGGTCGGCTTGGCGGGGCCGGCCCAGGCGGCGGACGAGACCATCTCGGTCGACTTCTCGGTGACCGGCGCCGCGCCGACGTATCGCGCGTCGGGCTGGATCTACGGCATGACGGAGGACGCGTCCGCGCCCGCCGACAACTTCTTCCGGGACGTGAAGTTCCGGTACATGCGCGCGGGCGGTGCCCAGCTCGACAGTCCCGGCGGGTGGGTGTCGGGCAGGTACGACCGCCGGTGGAACGCCACGCGCGCCCAGTTGCTGCGGACGCGGGCGCTGGGCGGCGAGTTCATCCTGCTGCCGCACGACCTGTGGGGTGCCGACGGCTACCCGATCTCGCGGTTCCCGGGCGACAACGGCGACTGGACCGACTACGACAACTTCCTGACCCGGTTGATCGCCGACGTGCGGGCGACCGGTGCGCCGGTGCAGTGGGACCTCTGGAACGAGCCGAACATCACGCTGTTCTGGAACCGCCCGCAGTCCCAGTACCTCGAGCTGTGGCGGCGCTCCTACCAGCGCATCCGCGCCGCGTTCCCGACCCACCTGATCGTCGGTCCCAGCTGCGCGTGCGTCCCGTCGACCACGTACGCCTGGTGGAACCAGTACCTGGACTTCGTGCGCGCCAACAACGTCGTGCCCGACATCGTCAGCTGGCACTCGCTGCCCGGCGACCCGGTCGCCAACGTGGCCGCGGCCAACGCCACCCTGGACGCGCGGGGCATCCCGCACCCGCGGCCCTACCAGATCAACGAGTACGGCGCGACGAACGAGCAGAACCCCGGTGACGGCTCGTGGTACATCGCGCGCCTGGAGCGGGCCGGCGCGGACGGCCTGCGCGCCAACTGGGCCGGCGGCGGGAACCTGCACAACGACCTGGCCAACCTGCCCGTGCGCGACTCGACGGGCCGGCACCAGCCCAAGGGCGAGTGGTGGGTCTACCGCTTCTACGGCTCGCAGACGGGCCGGACCGCGGCGGTCACGCCCAGCCAGTCCTACGACGGGTTCGCCACCAAGGCACCGGGCGAGGCCAAGATCCTGGTCGGTGGTGGCGGCACGACGGGCAACATCGCGGTCCGGCTGCAACGCCTGGACGGCACGGAGGGGATCGTGCGCGACAACCAGGTGCGCGTGCTCGCCGAACGCATCCCGCACAACGGCGGCGGCGCGGTGTCCGGCCCGGTCGCCGTCCTGGACACGGTCGTGACCCTGTCCGGCAACGCCACGACGGTGAACCTGCCGCACACCAACGCCGACGACACCTTCACGATCACCGTGCTGCCGCCCGGGGCTACCGGCGGGGCGTTCCTGTCCACCGCGGTCGCCCAGCACTCGCAGCAGTGCCTCACCAACCCCAACCGCAGCACCGCCGACGGCACCCAGGCGCAGCAACAGGTCTGCGGCACGGGTGACGAACAGCGGTGGAACTTCGCGCCGGTGGCCGGGCTCGCCGACACCTTCACCGTCACCAACCGGCAGTCGGGCAAGTGCCTGGACGTCACCGCGGCGTCCACAGCGGACGGCGCGGCGGTCATCCAGTGGACCTGCAACGGCGGCGCCAACCAGCAGTTCACGCTGCGGAAGGTCACCTACTCCGGCAACGACCCCGACGACTACCAGCTCGTGGCCCGCCACAGCGGCAAGTGCGTCGACGTCAGCGGCATCTCCACCGCGCCGGGGGCCGTGGTCCACCAGTGGACGTGCAACCCGGCGAGCCAGGGCAGCCCGCTCAACCAGACGTGGCGGCTCCCCGGCCGCTGAAGACCCCGACCCCCGTGACCCGCGGGCGAGTTCAGCGGGGCGAGCCGCGCGGGGAGCGTCCGGCAAGGGCGCGGCGTTCCGTGCACACCCGGGCGGGGGTGTGCACGGAACCAGCCGCCGTCACTGGTCGATGAACAGCCCTTCACCGAGGCCGGAGCCGGTGGAGTCGTTGCCCGGCTGCACGGTCACGTCGTCCCCGCGCGCCGGCACGCCGACCACGGTCGGCTCGCCGTCCACCACGTAGGTGTCGTCGCCGGTCGCGCGGTCGAGGAAGACCCCGAGGCCCTGGTTGTTGCCGAAGCCGAGGCTGCCCGCCCTGGTGCTCGGGTTCTGGATCGGTCCGATGAACTCACCGGCGAACGCGCCGTGGTAGCTGTCCGCGCCGGCGTCGTCGATCAGGACGCCGGTGGTGCCGGGCAGCACGTTGGCCGTGCCCTGCACGAACCGGGGGATGCGGTCGCACAGCCCTTCCCCTTCGTCGTCACGCACGCCGCCCGCGCCTTCGGTCTGGTTGGGCGCGGCGGGGTTGATCGGCGCGGGCACGTAGTAGTCGTAGGTGTCGGCGCCCGCCTCGTCGTGCAGCAGGCCGAAACCGCCGACCAGCGCGAAGCCCTGGCTGTTGCGCACGGCGGTGTAGGTGTCGTTCCCGCCGTCGTCGGACAGCAGGCCGACGCCGAAGACGTGGCCCGCGCCGAGCGCGCCGGTCTTGCCGGTGTAGGTGTCGGCCGTGCCGCCGGAGTCGCGCAGGACGCTCACGCCCAGGAAGCCGGCGCCCGCGGTCATCATCCGGCGCACGACCGGGTCGGTGGTGCAGCCGGTGTCGTGGTCCGGGGTCTCCCGGACGCCGTAGGTGTCCTGGCCCGCGAGGTCGAGCAGGACACCGACCGCGGGCACGCAGTCGAGCGCGGTCAGGCCCGGGATGGCGCGCTGGCAGCCCTTCGCCGGACCGGTGCCGCGCAGGCCCGTGACAGCCGATCCGGCGGGGGAGAAGTTGAGGTCGACCAGGTTGCCGCCCGCGTTGTTGCGGTAAGTGTCGTCACCGCCGACATCGACGATCAGCAGGTAGTCGTGCACGTAGGTGTTGTTGTCGCAGGTGCCGCCGTCCAGCCGCAACACGGGCCACAGGTCCAGGTCGGCGGTGCCGGGCACGGCGCACGAGGCGGCCTGCGCGGCCGCGAGGTCGTCCAGCACGAGTTGCAGTTCCACCGTCCGACGCCACACGGGCTCGGCACACGCCCGGATGTCGGCGTGCGCCAAGGGGTCCAGGGTGCCGCCGGTCTTGAGCACGAGCGGCAGCGAGGCGGTCGGGACGGCCGCGAAGTGGGTCTCGGTGACCTGCCGGCACACGGCCATCGCGGTCAGCACGTTCGCCACCCGGCCCGCGACCTCGCCGGCCAGACCGGCGGCGGCGATGGCCGCGGTGGCGTCCTGGGGCAAGCCGACACCGCCGGAGAGCGCGGACACGGCGGTGGCCAGCGCGCCGGCCGGATCGGCGGGCAGCGGGGTGGTGATCGAGGTCGGGGCGCTCAACAGGCCTTCGTGGGGCTGGAGCCGGGCGGCGACGGCGGGGTTGACGGCGGCGATGGCCTGCGCCGCCGAGCCGGTCGCGCCAGCCGTGCCGTTCGCGGCGACGAGGAGCGCCGCGGCGGCGGACAACGGGAGCAACGCTCGCCTTAATCGTCTCGACATGGTCGTGATTCCCTCCGAGTGGGGATCAGGGCGGCCGAACTATAAAGTCGGCCGCGCTGAACCGCACTGCGGGACGCAAATCGGCGTCCCGTGTGCCGCCGTTCGCAGGTGCCCAGCTGACGGCGTGAAGGGGCCCGCACGCCACCACGGCGTGCGGGCCGGGGTGCGTCAGAGAGGGCTGACCCAGTAGGGGGTGACGGTCATCGTGCCGTTGCCCGCCGCGCCGCGAAGGGTGCCGGAGGTCGCGGTCGACAGGGTGTACCAGGAGTCGACGTAGTCGGGGTCGTCGGTCCACCAGCTGTCGGGCAGGGCGTTGATGATCGCGTTGACAAGGGGGATGTACGCGCCGCCGTCGACGATCGTCAGCAGGGCCTGGGTGAGTGCGAGGGCGAGGTCGCGGTAGTTGGTGCCGCCGTCCTCCTCCATCATGACGAGGTCGGCGAGGTTGTACTTGTAGCCGGAGAAGTGGACCAGCAGTTGGTTGGGGTAGTAGGTCTTGCCGTCCTCGTCGAGGTAGGGGAGTTGGACGGTGTCCACCGCGACCTTGCCGTCGAGGCCGAACCCGGCGTTGATGGCGAAGATCTCGGCATCTCCCTTGTGCCACGGCTCCTTGTCGTCCTCCAGGCGGATGGACGTGAGCTGGGTGGCCCAGTAGCCCGACGCGGGCGCGACCGCGGCGGTGGGCGACAGGCCGCGTTGCGACAGGGTCGAGCGCAGCACCTCCACGCCCTTGGCCAGGGCGGTCGTCGTGTCGACCTCGACCAGGTACACCGGGCGCGCCGGGACGCGGTCGGCGGGCAGCGCCACCCGCCGTCCGGCGCGGTCGTGCGCCGTGACGGTCGTCGCCTCGTCGTCGGCGGGGGAGGAGGCGACCAGCGGTGCGACGCCCCGGCCCAGCGCGGCGGCCATGTCGGCGTGCGCGAGGCGGACGGTGAGCAGGGAGGTTCCGTCCTGCGGCAGTCCCTTGGCGGTCAGGACCGCCCGGTCGGCGTCGCGCACGGCCCGACCGAGCGCGGTGTCGCCGGCCGCGCGCGACAGGGGCACGGGCCGGGTGGAGGCGGTCAGCAGGCCGGCCCGCCGGGCGTCGTCGGCGAGGTCACCCGCCAGTCGGGCGGCGAGGTGCTCGGTGATCGCGGCGACGGAGCCGGTGGGCGCCGCGGGTCCGGCGGGCGCCGCGGGTCCGGCGTGCGCCGGGGCGGTGGCCAGCCCGGCGGTGACCGCGAGGGCGCCGAGCGTGGAGACCACTAATCGGGTCGGGCTTGACTGGGACACGGCTGTTCCTCCTCTGCTCTGCGTGCAGGGTTGGGTGCAGAGCGTTATGTGAAGAAGTACAGGAACCTCCGCGGCCAGTGTCAATGGGAAGCTCCGATGCCACTGTTTTCGGCGCGGGCGCGCCGCAGGACGACGACTTGGTCGTTGACGAGGCGTTCGTCCCAGGGCTTGTCGTTGCAGCCGGCGACGCACGCTGTCACTCGTTCGGGGCTTTCACCACCATGTGCGTTGACCGTCGCGGCGTCCGGGGATTCGCTGAGTTGCCCGCCAAGAGGGGGACATCCCAGGGAGGGACCATGAACGCCCCGCTCAAGTCCGGAGTTCCGCGCTACGAGGGGCCCTCGTTGACCTTGACGGAGGAGGAGATCATCCGCCTCGGCGGCTGCGTCTTCCTGCCGCCGGGCAACCGGAGCCCGGTCGAGGCCACGAGCCGAGCCGCCGATCAGGGCGTCGCCCGCGACATCGTCAGCCGCCTCACCGACGCCCACGTCGAAGCCGCGCTGGACGCCACCGGCCTGCGCGACACCTCGGACGGCCGGAAGTTCCTCCAGTTGGCCGCCGGCGAGGACGGCCCGGTCAACTTCCTGCGTGCCCGTCTCGCCCCCGCGGTCGGGCTGGAGTCCGCCGGCGGCTGCGCCCTCGGGGTGTTCGAGGTCGCCGTCGGCGTCGGCGGCCTGGCGGTGGCCGCGGCCGAGGAGGTCGGCAGCGCGGGCGTCCTCACCCCGGCCGCTGTCTTCACCGCAGTGGTGTCGGGTGCCTGGATCGGCGCGGGCGTGGCGACCATCGCCGCGGAGTGCTTCTGAGGCTCCCTTCGTCCTCGATCACGATCACGAGGACGGGCGCCTGTTCGTCGACCCGCCCGAAGCCACGGAGGCCATCGCGCGGACACCTGGTCGAGTGGCGCGCGCCCTGTTATCGCTAACAGCGTTGCCCGTCCGGTCAGCCGCTCGGGCGGGAAGGCAATCTCTGGAAAATGGGCCTTGAGCTGTGCAGGGGCCACTGTTAGCGTTCACACGCTCGCGCTACCTCGATCCCACGACGGAGTGGACCGATGAACGCCAGCTTCTTCCAGCGTCCCGGCCTGGCCGACAGCTCGGCGGTGTCGTTCGAGTCGCAGAACTTCCCCGGCCGCTACCTGCGTCACAACCTCACCACCGTCAACCTCATCACCGCGACCGACGCCGTCGCCCGCGCCGACTCCACCTTCATCCTGGAGTGACGCTCCCGGCCCACCCGGCGTGGAGCCGGTCCCCGAGTCGTGCAACGCGGCCGTGCGCGCTCGCGCGCGTCCGAACCCTGCGGAAACCCCGGAGTGGTCATGCTGTCTTCCCTGCCCGGTCCAGCTCCGCGACGCCTGCTGACGCTCGTCGCGGCCTTCCTCGTGGCGTTGTCGTCGGTGCTGGTCGGCCAGAACGTGGCGGTCGCGGCGGCCGGCCCGTCGTTCGTCAACCCCGTCGTGCCCGTGCCGAACAGCGCGGATCCCACGCTGGTCACCTACAACGGGGCCTACTACTACGTGGCGACGACGTGGACCTCCGACATCGTGATGCGCAAGTCCACCACGATCGCCGCCCTGCGCAGCGCCCCGGAGCAGCGGGTCTTCACCGCGACCCAGAACGAGGGGTGCTGCACGATGTGGGCGCCGCACCTGGAGCAGATCAACAACCGTTGGTACATCTACTACTCGGTGCAGCCGAAGGCGGGGTTCGGCGAGCGTCGCACGCACGTGCTGGAGAGCGCGGGCAGCGACCCGCTGGGGCCGTACACCTACCGCGGCATCCTCAACCTGATGCCCAACGGCGGCTGGGCGATCGACGGCGCGGTGCTCAAGCTCAACGGCGCCAACTACTTCCACTTCTCCGCGTTCGGCTCGGACGGCCTCCAGTCGCTGTTCATCGCGCCGATGGACACGCCGTGGTCGGTCTCCGCGTTCGGCACCCGCATCTCGGCGCCCACGCTGGCCTGGGAGCGCCAGGACGGCAACGTCAACGAGGGCTCGTTCGCGTTGCAGCGCAA
Source organism: Saccharothrix variisporea (assembly GCF_003634995.1). GTDB lineage: Bacteria > Actinomycetota > Actinomycetes > Mycobacteriales > Pseudonocardiaceae > Actinosynnema > Actinosynnema variisporeum. The sequence goes on from NZ_RBXR01000001.1 coordinate 8,739,998, forward strand.
CGGCCGCACGTTCCTGACCTACTCGGCCAGCGCGTGCTGGGGACCCGACTACAAGCTGGGCATGGTGGAGTACAAGGGCGGCAACCCGCTGGCGGCGAGCTCGTGGACGAAGTTCCCGGACCCGATCTTCCAGCGCAACGACGCGAACGGCGTGTTCGGCCCCGGCCACCACTCGTTCTTCACCTCGCCAGACGGCACGGAGACGTGGATCGCCTACCACGCCAACGACTCCGCGTCGCAGGGCTGCGGCACGACCCGCACCACCCGCGTGCAGAAGATCTCGTGGAACGCCGACGGCACGCCCAACCTGGGCACCCCGGTCTCCACCTCCACCGTGCTGCAAGGTCCCTCGGGGGAGACCGGCGGCCCGGTGGCGCGGGTGCACATCAAGAACCGGCACAGCGCCCTGTGCCTGGACAACTACAACTTCGGCCTCAAGCCCGGTTCCGAGGTCCGCCAGTGGACCTGCAACACCGCGCCCGTCCAGGACTGGTACCTCACGCCGAAGGGCGACGGCTACTACGAGATCTTCAACGGCTACAGCGGTCTGTGCCTGGACAACAAGGGTTTCGCCACCACGCCCGGTTCGCCGGTGCAGCAGTGGACGTGCAACGGCCTGGCCGTCCAGCAGTGGCGGCTGACCACCACCAACGGCCGCACCACGCTCGTCAACAAGCACAGCGGGCTGTGCCTGGACGACTACGAGTTCGGCACCGAGCCCGGTTCCGAGGTCCGGCAGTGGACCTGCAACGGCTTGGCCGTTCAGCAGTGGGACCTCGCCTGATGCGCACACGGCAGCACGGATCGCGGAAGGGGAACCGCAACGACGCGACGACCGGCATCATGGGCGCCCGCTCGACGTCGTTGCAGCCGGGCAGCTTCACCCGCTACAGCGGCGCGATCGGCGACCTGGCCGCGGCGACGTGGACCAAGGTCGGCCGCCAGTCCTACACCGCGCCGTTGAACGGCAAGCACTACCTGCGCCACTACGCCTTCGTACTGCGCGTCGACCCGATCGCGACCGCCACCGACCGCGCCGACGCCACGTTCCACGTCGGCTACTGAGCCGGGGCCGCGCGTGGTTCTCCGCCGCGGTTGCCGCCCGGCGCGCAGGGCTCAGGTGCGCGCGGCCGGTTCGGACAGCCGCGCGAGGCCGCATGTCGGCCCATCCGGACATGGTGTTCCGCCCTCGGGTCGAGGACGATCACCGCGGACCGGAAGGGGCGGCTGATGAACGCTTTCCACGACCGCGAGTCGGCCCGCGACCCCGCGGGCCAGGGCGGGAACCGGCCGCCGCACCCGACACCCGGCCACCCGGTGCTGCGCCTGCAGCGTCAGGTGGGCAACCGCGCCACGTCGATCTTCGTGCAGCGCAACCTCGACGGTGTCAACCAGTCCACCGACCTGACCGCGCTGGACGACGCGGCCCTCAGCGCCGAGTACCAGCGGGTGCACGCGGCACTGCGCTCGGCGGACGCGCGCACGCCCGGTTACAACGAGGCCGCCGCGTACCTGGAGACGATCGAGACCGCCATGGCCGGTCGACCGGGCCTCACCTCGGCGACGCCGCCGGCAGCACCCGTGGAACCCGGTGTCGCGGAGTTGAACCAGCTCATCCTGAACCAGCGCGGCTTCTCGTCCACCGCGCCGCGCGGCGGGCGTCCCGCGCAGACACCGACCATCGACCCGGCGGGCGTCGGCACCCGACACCTCGGCCAGGGTTACGAGGTCAACGCCGCGGTGGTCGTCCGTGACCGCGCGGGCGGGCAACTGGCTGCCGAACTGGGCCGCTACGCCCGCGGCGCGGACCTGCACGCCGAGGTCCAGGCCGTCGACGCGCTGACCTCCCGGCTGCCCGCGGGCGCGGCCGAGGGTGGCGAACTGCTCGTGGTGGTCGACCAGATGCCGTGCCCGACCTGCCGGGCACGGCTCACCGAGCTGGCCGAGCGGCTGGGGTGCCGGCGGATCGTCGCCTACGGACCCAGCCGACCGACCGCGACCGGCGCACCGGCCCAACCGCGCACCGCCGCCCGGAGTTGGACCCAAGGCCCACGCCCCGGCGGCCCGCCACGCCAACCGGTCGAAGCGGTCGAACTGTGGGCCGCGGAGGTCCCGCCACGCCCGACGTCCGCCCCCGCGTCCACTCCTGCGCCGCCCGCCGAGGTCTCGACACCCGTGTCGCCTGCCGAAGCCCCTGTCGCCGCTCCGCCCGTGGAGGGCGCGGCTCCTCCGGTCGAAGGCGCCGCGCCGGCCACCGAGTCCCCCGGCGGCGCCAGAAGCGGAGGCAGGAGCGGAGGTGGAAGCGGTGGCGCAGTGCTGTCCGTCGCCCTGGGGTTCTTCTACCAGTGGGCGCACCAGCGAGCCGTCGAACACCGTCGGGACACCGAAGGCTACGCGCCGGTCGGGCCGCTGGAGTTCGCCGACGAAGACCTCCTCAGCCGGATCGGGCGCTGGGTGCTCGACCCCCTCCTGGACAGCCAGGCCGATCTCGGCAGCAGGCTCAACGTCGACGTGTGGCGCCGGCGGGTCCGCGAGGCCGTCGCCGCGCACCAGGTCGACGGCGTGGTCACGATCGTCTTCCAGGTGGAGTTCCCGAGCACCGGCATCCTCCAGGACGTCCGCGACATCCCGATCACCTACACCCGCCAACAGGACGGCACGTGGCGTGCGGGGTCCGGTGGTCAGGCCATGCCCGCCGGGGCGTCGGTGCCCGACCTCAACCGGATCATCGACCGGTCGGTGAGCGACGACGCCGTGCGGCACATGCTCGAGTACAACCCCAACTCCGCCTGAACCGCCGACCCAGGTGGTCGCGCCGTCGTGCGAGTCACACGGTGACGATCTGCCACTGCTGGTTGGCGCCACCGGTCGCGGGCCACTGGATGACGCGGGCGCCGTCGGCGGTCGAACCGCTCTCCACGTCCACGCAGAGGCCGTTGCGCACGTTGACGATGCGGTGGTAGCCGCTGCCCGCGTCGACGAGCCGCCACCACTGGTTGTCGCTGCCGGTGTCCTGCCACTGCTCGAGCTGGGTGCCCTGGCCCGACCCTCCCGGGCTGGCGAGCACGCGTCCGCTGTGCCGGGCGACGAGGCGGAACGAGCCGTCGGGGTTCGCGAGGAACTGCCACTGCTGGTTGGCGCCGCCCGACCAACTCCACTGGATGACCTTGGCGCCGTCGGCGGTGCTCGCGCCGTTGATGTCCAGGACCTTGCCGCTCGCCCTGTTGACCAGTCGGCACCAACCGGTCGGCAGGGACGGGGCCGGCAGGGACACCGCGATGTCCGTGCGCTGCCCGGCGGCCAGCGTGACCTTCCGGGCGTGGTTGCCCAGGGGCGACGCGGCCACGGGCGCCGACGTGGTCACCGACGCCATCCCCGGCCGGCTGATCAGCGTGACCACCTGGTCGACGTCGGAGGTGATCGACAGCACGGCCGTGCGGGCGGACAGGTCCCAGCTGAAGCTGTGCACGCGGATCCTGCCGCGGGCCCGCACTCCGGTGATCGTGCCCTTGGCCAGTTGCGCGGGCAGCGCCGGCAGGACCTCCAGCACACCCGGGCGGGAGTAGAGCAGCGCTTCGGCCAGCACGGCGGGGATCGCGTTGGCGGCGTCGGCGTTGTAGATGTCCAGGTTGGGGTTGTGCGAGGTCATCAGCGACTTGAAGACCATGTTGTTGCCGATGATCTTCCGCAGGTTGTCGTAGACCTTGCCGCCGTCCTTGAGCCGCGCGCCGGCCAGCGCCCGGTGCAGGCTGCCGTGCGCGGAGACGTTCTGGTCGCCGCGCAGCTCCAACGCGCGCAGCGACGGGCGGATGAGTTCGGGCTTCTCCTCGGGGTTGATCTCGTGCAACGGCCACGCGCCGTAGAGGTGGTGGACGTGCCGGTGGTCGTACCGGTCGCTCAGGGTCGGCCACGACCACTCGGCGAGCGCGTTGTCGCCGTTGACGCGGTAGGCGGGGATCTTGTCCAGCAGCGCCGTCCAGCGTGCGACGCCCTGGCCCGCGCCCTGTTCGACACCGAGGGCGTTGGCCGCGGAGATCGCCGCCTGGAGGGCGTGCTTGCCCGCCATGATGTCGCCGGTCGCGTTGGTCGACAGCAGGACACCGGTGTTGCCCGGGCTGTTCTCCATGGAGAACGACGGCACGAAGACGACCTTGCCGTTCGAGTCCGTCCGGGTCAGGAAGTCCTCGTAGAACAACGCGAGTTCCATGAGCGCGGGACCGAGCTTGTCCCGCAGGAAAGCCTGGTCGCCGGTGACCTCGTAGTACTCGACCAACGGGTAGAGCAGCCAGTCGGCGCCGCCGGTCCAGGTCTGGCCGGGGAAGCCGGCGTCGAAGTGCAGCATGTGCCCGTACTCGCCGTCGGTGCGGGACGGGGCGAGGAAGCCGCGGGCGCCGTAGAGGTTGCGCGCGTTGGTGCGCCAGTGGCCGAGTTGGCCGAGGACCAGGGTGAAGTACCCCTGCATGGCCTCGGTCGTGTCGAGGATGTTGCCGCCGGCGACCTGGAGGTTGACGTTGGCGTCGGTGGTGAAGTCGTCGGCCCACGCGCCGGACCACGTGCCGGTCCAGATGCCGGTCAGTCGCGGCGGCAGGATGCCGCTGGAGCTGAGGAAGAAGTAGCGGCCCGAGTCGTAGAGGCGCTCCAGCAAGGCGATGTCGATGACGCTCTTGTTGGCGTTCTGGCGGGCGATCAGCTCGCTGGTGGACAGCCGCCGGTCGGCGGCCGACACGTTCAGGTCGAGCCGCGAGCGGTCGTACATCCCGGCGTGGATCGCGACGTGCCGCGTGCGCAGTGCGGCGTAGTCGGCGCCGAGCGCCGCCAGTTGTGCGTGCAGCGGCCGGGAGTCCCACGCGGTGGACGACTCGTAGCGGTCGAGCTTGGTGAGCAGCAGCAGCCGGGTCGCCCCGGTGACGACGACGGTCGACCCGCTCGCGCTGACGGTGCCACCGGTCGGGACGACCCGGGTGACGCCCTCGTAGCCGAAGGCGCCCTGCCCGGTCGGGTACGTGCCCCGCAGGTTCAGGTAGCCCGAGCCGTCGCCGACCGTGGCCAGGGTGGTGTAGCCCAGGCTGGTGGGCAGCCCGTCCAGGGCGGTGTTGACGCTGAGCGTGGTGTCGATGGTCCGGCCGGGAGCGGGCAGCAGCTCGTGGACGATCACCCGGTCGGCCCGCGAGACGAACGCACGGCGGGTCCAGGTTCCGTCTGCGGTCGTCCAGGTCGAGGTGACCTCGCCGGTGCGGAAGTCGGTGATGCGGGCGTAGTCGTTGACCACCGTCATGCCCGGGGTGGAGATCCGCAGTTCGTAGGCCGGGTGGTAGGTCTGCGTCCAGCGCAGCGACCACCCGGCCGCGAAGTCCCGGTTCGCCCCGGCGTAGTCACCGGCGAGGGCCTTGTCCCGCACCGGTCCCAGCCGTCCGGCGATCACCGGTGGGGTGAGGGAGCGGGTGCCGTTCGGCAGGACCAGCCGGTGGTGGTTGAAGATCACCTTCTCCAGCGCGGGCGCGCCGTACAGCAGCGCGCCGTACTCGCCGTTCCCGGTGAGGAAGCCATCGGTCCAGGACGTCGCCTGACCGGTGTCGTAGATGCCTCGCTCGGGCAGGGTGACCTGCGGGGGCACGGCGGCGTCGGCTCGTCCGGCCGGCAGGACGCCGGGGACGACGGCGGCTCCGGCCGTCAACGCGGTGAGGGCGAGGAAGCGCCTTCGGTCCACAGGACCGTCCATCACGCAAACTCCTTTGTCCGGCGAGGCGGCGGGAGGGGAGGCGGGCAGCGGGGCTTGTGGCGTCCGCGCCGTCGAGATCGCGTGAGGTCGGGGTCCGCGCGGCGACCACGTCGAAGGCATGGCGAACCACCCTCGTCGTGTGTCGGCCGCATGTCCGGAGGTGCCGAACCGACGACTGGACAGGGATGAATGTACAAGTCGTCAGTCGTGTGATGTTCGGCCGAATGGGCCGGCGAAATCGGGCGCGACACCGGCGGGCGGCGGTAGCTCGGGGAGCTGGTGCCGATCCACCGGTGTCGCGAGGGTCGTCCACCGCCGTCAGCGCGGGGCCAGGCGGGCGGTCAGTTGCCTCCTCACGCGGGTCGGGATGGTGGGGGCGAAGCGGCTGAGGTAGGAGTCCAGGTGTTTGCGCTCCTCCACCAGGAAGGGCAGGTCGAAGACCACCAGCTCGCGGATCGCCAGCAACGGCACCGGTGAGCGCAGCGGGCGGTAGTCCGGGTTCCACAGGCCCGGGGCCTCGCACGCCGGGTGGAACTGGCCGATCATCAAGCCGTTGGCCACGAAGTCGTCCTTCGCCGCCCGTTGCAGCTCGTCCAGCGGCGTGGGGTCGACCGGGTCGACGTGGGGCAGCACGAGGAGCACCGTGAGCAGTTCGCGGTCGGGCGCGGGCATCGTCGCCGCGACCGCCTCGTACCACCGGCGCAGTCCCGCGACGGCGCCGGGCACGTCGGGGCTCGTCGGCGAGGCCAGGAAGAACAGGCCGCGTTGCAGGCTGGGTTGCGTGTACGGGCACACGGGGCCGCGGCGGCCCAGGTCCGGGCTGGGCGAGACGAGGTAGGTGCGGGCCCACGCCAGCACCTCGGTCAGCTCCGGGGCGACGTCCCCGGCGTCGACCTCGTCCGCGGTCCGGATGAGCACTTCGTCGGCGGGCGAGGGTGCTCTCATGTGCCGACGCCCTGCGGTGCGGTGAAGAACCCTTCGGGGTCGTAGCGGTTCTTGACCTCGACCAGGCGGGGGTAGTTGGCGCCGTGGTAGGCGGTGCGCCACTCCGCCAGGTCGGGGTCGGCGAAGTTCAGGTACGACCGGCCCGCGCCGTACGGGGCCAGCGCCTCGCGCAGCTCCGCCAGCCAGTCCAGGTTGCGGCGCACGGTGGCCGGCGCGTCGGCCGTGACCCACGACGTGTCCAGCGACAGCAGGAACATCGCGTCCCGGTGCGGGAACGCCGTGTCCGCCGCGCCCACGCGGTTGATCGCGCCGCCCCAGGAGAACAGCGCCGCGCCGCCCCCGTCGGGGTTGCCGCTGCCCGGCCAGGCGTCCACGAGGGCGAGCATCGTCTCGATCCCCGCGTCCGGCAGCGGCCGGGTGAGGACGTCGGTGCGCACCGCGAACGCGCCGCCGGCGGTCTCGTGCAGCAGGTCGTCCTTGGCCTCCCAGTACGTCCGGTCGCGGATGTCGGCCCGCAGCGGGCGGGCGACCGACAGGACCGGGTCGAGGATCTCGCGCAGTTCGGCGGCCGGGCCCAGGTGCTGCCCGATCACCGACACCACCGCGCCGTCACGCGACCGGGCCACGCCGGTGCGCGCCGCGAACTCGTCCGGGGCCGACCCGACGACCTGCTGCGCGACGGTGAACACCTTCTCGGCGTCGGCCCGGTCGAACAGCAGGAGGTAGGTCGAGCAGTCCGCCACCGGCCGCGCCTGGAAGGTGAAGGAGGTGGTGACGCCGAAGTTCCCGCCGCCCCCGCCCCGGCACGCCCAGAACAGGTCGGCGTTCTCGCGCGCGTCGCAGTGCAGCAGCTCGCCGTCTGCGGTCAGCACGGTCGTGGCCACCAGGGCGTCGGCGGTGAGGCCGTGGACGCGGGAGGTCGCGCCGCACCCGCCGCCCAGGGTCAGCCCGGCGATGCCGACCGACGCGCCGTTGCCCAGCGCGAACGCCATCTCGTGCGGCTGGAGGGCGGCGTAGACGTCGGACATCGTCGCCCCCGCCGCGGCGGTCACCAGGCCGGTCCTCCCGTCTGCGGTGACCGTGCGCAGACGGCTGAGGTCGATCACCAGGCCGGTGCCGACCGACGCGCCCGAGTAGCTGTGGCCACCGGCGCGCACCACGGCTGAGATGCCCGTGGTCCGGGCCCAGGCCAGCGCGTGCCGGATGTCGTCGGTGTCGGCCACGGTCACCACGCCCGCCGGGGTCGTCGCGGCGAACCTCTCGTTGAACGCGGACCCCACGGCGCCGAACCCGGCGTCGGAGGGCCGGAGCACCCGCCCCGACACCACCTCGTCCAGGCCCCGCCAGTCCCTTTCGGACACCCGGTCCGGTGCGGGCAACACCCCCATCACACCACCTCGTCGAGGTAGGAGGTGCCGCTCTCGGGCCGCGGGTGGTAGCGCTGCCACACCTCGCGCATCCGGACCCGGCCGTCGGCGGCCACCTCCGGCGTGTTGACCGTGCGACCGCACACCAGTTCGCCGCCGGCCAGCACGATCGTGTATCCCATGTGGAGGGTGCCGGTGTCGTCGCGCAGGCCGGTCACCGACCCGCGCAGCACCTCACCCCCGGAGACCTCGGCCCACACCAGGTCGCCCTCCTGCCGGTACACCGCCACCGCGGTGCTCCCCTCCGCCCGGAACCGGCGCCCGTCGAAGTCAAGCACCGCTGCCGGCCCGCTGGTCCTCGGCCGCCACGAAACCCTCGGACATGGCGCGGTCCCACCAGATCGCGTAGTACGCGAAGTCCTCGTCGGTGTCGTTGCTCAGGTGGTGCTCGATCCCGGGCTTGAGGAACACGATGTCCCCGGCGGCGAACGGGTGGCGGTGGTCGGGTGTGACGACCTCGGCCCGGCCCGACATGCCGATGAAGATCTCGTGCTCGTGGTGGGCGTGCGCCACGGAGCGGTCACCGGGGCGCAGCACGCACCACGCGCCCTCGAACGGCGCGGTGAGGCCGTCCCACGGGTGCAGCAGCTTCATCTCCAGGCCGTAGGCGCGGGTCAGGTCTTCGGACTCCAGCCTGCGGAAGTCGACGAGCGGTTCCTCGTTGGTCAACGTCTGCTCCGATCAGCGCGCGGAACGGCGGTCGACGGGGAGGCTATCCACGCGTGATTCCCACCGGTAAGGGAAAGTTGTCCCGGCCGGCGGGGAATTCACCACCCCGCGCCGGCCCGGGGTGAACGGGGCACTGCGGGGCAATCGCCCGAGGTACGGCGGAACGCCCGGGGTGCGGGCGGCGGAATCGACGACGTGCGGGCGGCGGAATCGTCCGGGGTGCCGGTGGCGGAACCGGCTCGGGGCGTGCGGTGGAATCGACGGGGGTCGTCCGGCGGAATGGGCGCCGGGTGCGCGCGGAATCGACCCGGGCCGGCCGGGCACCGCGAGCACCCGGCCGGCGCCCCGGCTCAGCCCCGGCCCAGGCCCGCGTCCCGCGCGAGCACGATCGCCTCCGCCCGGTGGGCGACCCCCAGCTTCACGAACACCGTCGACACCCGGTTGCTGATCGTCTTGGGCGCCAGCGCCAACTCCCGCGCGATCACCGGGTTGGTCTTCCCGGCCGCGATCCGCTCCAGCACGTCGCGTTCCCGCGCGGTCAGCTGCGGGAACGGGTAGGGCGCCTGGCCGGTGCAGATCAGCGCGGCGAACCGGCCGGCGATGCACCGGCCCACGACCACCCCGCCGGAGGCGACCACCCGCACCCCGCGCGGCACCTGGTCGTGGTCGGTGCCGGTCACCAGGTAGCCCAGCGCGCCGGCGCGGAACGCCCCGCGCACCACCGAGTCCTCGTCCGTCCCGGTCAGCACCAGCACCCGTGTCCGCGCCGCCAGCCGCTCGACGACGTGCTCCGCGGCCGACGTCCCGGACCGCACCGGGTCCACGACCACCACGTCCGGCACCCTCCAGGCGGTGCTGCCCAGCACGTCGACGTCGTCGCGGACGTCACCGACGATCGCGATGTCGGCCGCGCGTTCCAGCGCGGGCACGATCGTCGAGCGGACCGCGGGGCGCAGGCCCACCAGCGCGACCGTCACCTGGGTGAGGGTGTCACCGCCGGTGCGCGGGCGAAAATCGGACATACCAGGAGGTAAGGAATTCAACAAGTCGTGCTCCTAGGTACAAGCGGGCTGTCCTGGTCGTTTTTTGCCGGAGTGGACCGTTCCGATCCCGGTTGGGACCGCGATCGGTAGTCGGGGCGATGTTCACCATCGTTACTCCGTGGTACCGGTTTTGCCTCCAGAAAGGGCCGATCCGGTGATGCGGTTGACCCGAACGCCGCCACCGCCCCCGGTTTTCCCCGTCACCCGGGAAATCCGTCCCTACCGACCGGGAAAACCGGCTCCATAGCATCGCTGCTGCGTTCGGCACAGCGCCCCGAGGCGTTCGTGCACCGACTCTGGCGCGTTCAGCGGAGTCCCCGACGCGCGCCTGACCGATCTGCGGACGAACGGGGTGGGTTTGTGACCGAAACTCGAGTGGGCCTGCTGGCGATCGGGGCCGGCCCGGCGAACCTGGCGCTCGCGGCGGCCATCGAGGAGTCCGGCCGGCCGGACCTGGCCGAGCAGACGATGCTGCTGGAACAGGGCCCGGACGTCACCTGGCAGCGCGACCTGCTGATGCCGTGGGCCCGCAGCCAGGTCTCCTTCCTCAAGGACCTGGTGACCCTGCGCAACCCGCGCAGCCGGTTCTCCTTCCTCAACTTCCTGCACGACCAGGGGCGGCTCGACGAGTTCGTCAACCTGGCCACGTTCAACCCGTTCCGCTGGGAGATCTCCGACTACCTCCAGTGGGTGGCCCGCTCCCTGGAGCGGGTCCGCATCCGCTTCGACTCCCGGGCGGCGAGCATCGAGCCCACCCGCGGCGGCGACGGCACGATCACCGGCTGGGCGGTGACCCTCACCGACGGGCACGTCATCCGCTGCCGCGACCTGGTGCTGGGCGGCGGCCGGGACCCGCACGTCCCGGAGGTGTTCGGCGACCTGCCGCCGGAGCGGATCATCCACAGCACCCGGTACCGCACGCGGGTCGCCGCGCTGCCCGCCGACGCCCCGCTGCGGGCGGTCGTGGTGGGCGGGGCGCAGAGCGCGGCCGAGATGTTCATGGCGCTGCACGACAACCTGCCCAACAGCACCTGCACGATGGTGGTGCGCTCGGTGGGCCCGCAGAACTACCAGACCAGCAAGTTCGTCAACGAGCTGTTCTTCCCCTCGTTCGTCGACCGGTTCTACGACAGCCCGCCCGAGGTGCGCCGGCAACTGCTGGCCGAGATGCACCTGACCAACTACGCCGGCATGGCGCCGCCGTTCCTGGAGCACATGTACACCGCGCTGTACCAGGAACGCGGCCTGGGCACGCCGCGCTCGCAGGTGCGGACGCTGACGGAGGTGGTCGGCGCGCGGGTCGAGGACGACGAGGTCGTGCTGGACCTGCGCGACCGGACCACCGGCAAGGTGGAGCCGCTGCGCTGCGACGTGGTGCTGCTGGGCACGGGGTTCGCGCAGCGGATGCCGGCGATGGTCAGCGACCTGGCCGAGCGCATCGGGTTGAGCGAGATCACGGTCAACCGCCGCTACCGCCTGGACCTGGGCGAACCGGCCTGGGGCGCGGTGTACCTCCAGGGCGTCAACGAGGCCACCCACGGCATTGCCGACTCGCTGATCAGCGTGCTGGCCCACCGGTCCCAGGACATCCTCGACGACCTCGTCGCGCGCCAGGGCACCACCGAGCTGAGGAGCGCCTGATGGGCCGCCTCGTGGTCGTCTCGCCCGCACCCACCGCCAACGGCGACCTGCACGTGGGTCACCTCGCCGGCCCGTTCCTGGCCGCGGACGTCTGCACCCGCTACGCCCGCGCCACCGGCCGGGAAGCCCTGTACGGCACCGGGATGCACTTCACCCAGAACTACATCGTCACCGCCGCGCGCCGCCTGGGCATGGCCCCGGAGGACCTGCGGGAGCGCTCCGCCCGCGAGGTCGAGCAGACCCTGGCCGCGCTCGGCATCGAGGTCGACGGGTTCGGCTGCGTCGGCGACCGCTTCACCAAGCTGGTCTACGACTTCTACCAGCGCCTGCACAGCGCGGGCCGGCTGGAGCTGCGCACCGTGCGCTTCCCGTACCTGGCCTCCACCGACGAGTACCTGATGGACGCCCTCGTCGCCGGCGGGTGCCCGTTCTGCCTGGCGGAGGGCTACGCGGGGATCTGCGAGAGCTGCGGGCTGCCGGTGGCGCCCGGCGAGCTGCTGGACCCGCGCTCGACGCTGCACCCCGACGAGCCGGTGCAGTACCGCGACGCCGACATCCTGGTCTTCCCGGTCGAGCGCTACCGGGCGGAGCTGGAGGAGTACTTCGCCCGCACGCCGATGCGCCCGCACATGGCGCAGCTGATCGAGACGGCGCTGGCCTCGCCGCTGCCGGACTTCCCGATCACCCAGCCGACCTCGTGGGGCATCCCCGCGCCGTTCCCCGAGGTGCCCGACCAGGTGATCTACCCGCACATGGAGGGGATGCCGTGGAGCATGTTCACCACGGCGCTGGGCGCGGAGAAGCGCGGGGCGGTCCTGTCCACCGACGACGAGCTGTGGCTGGCCGACTCGGGCAGCACGGTCGTGTACTTCCTCGGCCTGGACGCCACCTACCCGTTCGCGATCGTGGGCACGGCGATGCTCACCGCCCTGGGCGGGTACGTGCTGCCCGCCCAGTACGTCACCAACGACTTCTACGAGCTGGCCAACGAGAAGTTCTCCACCAGCCGCGACCACGTCGTGTCCGGGCGGGAGCTGGCCGCCGAGGTGCCGCGCGACCTGATCCGCTTCCACCTGTGCGCCACCAGCCCGGAGTTCCAGCGCACCGACTTCACCCGCGAGGCCCTGCACCGGGTCACCGACACGCGGTTGACCGGGCCGTGGAACCGGGTCGCCGAGGTCGTCGACCGGTTCGCGGGCCGCGAGCTGCCGGTGTCCGCCGACGCCGAGCGCCGGGCGCGGCGGATGGCGGAGCGGTTCGCCGACGCCTACGAGCTGCGCCGGTTCAGCCTGACCGCCGTGGCGTCGGTGCTGGCCGAGCAGCTGGGCCGGCTGGACCGGCTGGCCGCGACCGCCACCGACGACACCGCGGGCGACCTGTGCCACCAGGTGGGGGTGTTCCTGCGCTGGGCCGCGCCGGTCCTGGTCGACCTCGCCGCCGAGGCGCTGCCCGACACCGGGTTGTCCGGCACTGGGCTGCCCGGCACTGGGCTGTCCGGCACTGGGCTGCCCGGCGACCTGGCGGTGGACACCGTCGTGCCCACGCGGTTGCCGCGCCTGCGCCGGACGACGGCCTGATGGCGTCGGTCGTCGTCGTCGGGGCGGGGGTCACGGGGCTGGTGACCGCGGTGGACTGCACGCTCGCCGGGCACCGGGTCACGGTGCTCGACCGCGGCCCGCTGCCCAACCCGGCGTCGACCTCGGCCGACCACTCGCGGGCGCTGCGGGTGCTGCGGCCGGGCGACGTGCCCGCCACGCTGCGGATGGCGCGGGCGCGCCGCCGGTGGCTGGCGCTGGAAGGGGTGCTGCGCACCCGGGTGTTCCGCCCGGTCGGCGTGGTCACCGCCTGCGCCCCCGACGAGCTGGACGCGGCGCTGGGCACCGCGCGCGACACCGGTGTGCCGGCCGTGGTCGTGCGGCAGGCCGCCGTGCCGCCCGTGCTGCTGCCCGCCGGGACGCGCGGGGTGCTCGACCGCCACGCCGGGGTGCTGCTGGCCGAGCGGTTCCTGCGCGCGGCCACCGCGTGGCTGGCCGAACGGCCGGGTGTCGCGCTGTGGCCGGGGCGCACCGTCGTCGACGTCGCCGAGCAGCAGGTCACGCTGGCCGACGGGACGAAGGTGGGCGCGGACGTCGTGGTGGTCGCCGCCGGGCCGTGGACCGCCGACCTGCTCGGCACGCCGGTCCGGCTGCACCGCCAGACCACGGCCTACCTGCGCCCGCCGCCCCGCCTGGCCGACTGGTGGGGCAGCGCCCCCGGCGTCGGCCGGATCGGCGCGGACGGCCGGGCCTGGCTGCTGCCACCCGGCGACGGCGCCCTGCTCAAGATCAGTTCCGACGCGGTGTGCCGGGAAGTGGGCAGCACCGACGAGGCCGACGACGGTCCGTGGACGCGCCGGCTGCTCGCCGAACCCGTCCTGGCCGACCTGGCGGACTACCGCGTGGTGGCCGTGCGGGACTGCCACTACGCCGCCGACCCCGACACCGGCGGCCCGGTGCTCACCAGGGTCCGCCCCTCGGTCTGGAGCCGCCCCGCCTGCGGTGGGTCCGGGTTCGGCACCGCACCGCTCGTCGCCGACGAGATCGCCGCCGCAGTCATGGAGGTCAGCGCGTGAACGACAAGGCGTCCGACGGGGTCCTGGCCGCCATCCGGGCCACCCCGCTCCCCATCCGCTACCTGCTCGGTGGCGTCGCGCTCAACCAGTTGGGCGCGTTCGTGCAGACGTTCCTGGTGCTGTACCTGGTGTACCGGGGCGGGTCGGCCGAGGTGGCCGGCCTGTCGCTGGTCGCCTACAGCGCCGGGTCGGTGTTCGGCACCGTCCTGGGCGGCGAGCTGACCCACCGGTTCGGCCCGCGCGTCACCATCGGCCTGTCGATGGCGGTGTCCGGTCCGATGGTCGCGCTGGTGCCCTGGACCGCCGGGCTGGACGCGGTGTGGCCGCTGATGCTCGACGTGGCCCTGGCCGGGCTCGTCACGCAGGCCTACCGGCCGGCCGCCGCCGTGCTGCTGAGCAACCTCATGCCCGAGAAGTTCCAGGTCATGGCGTTCTCCATGATGCGCATCGCGCTCAACACCGGCGCCGCGCTCGGGCCGCTGCTGGCCGCCGTGCTGATCACCGTCGACTGGGACCTGCTGTTCTACTTCGACGGCCTCACCGCCGTGCTGTACGCGGCACTGGCGTTCACGCTGCTGCCCAACGTCCCCGCCCCGGCGGAGGAGAAGCCCGAACCGGGCGAGGTGGTCGACCGGCGCTCGGCGTACGCGGTCATGCTGCGCGACAGCCGGTTCCTGATGTTCCTGGCCTCGCTGTTCCTGGGCACCATCGTCTACACGCAGTTCTTCGTGGCGCTGCCGCTGAAGATCGTCGCCGACCACCAGCCGGTCGGCCTGTACAGCGCGGTGCTGGTCACCTCGTCGGTCGTGCTGATCACCTGCGAGCTGAAGATCACCTCCTACATCGTCAAGTGGCCGCCGCCGCTGGCGGTGGGGCTGGGGCACGCGGTGTTCGCCCTGGGGTTCCTGGGCTGGTGGCTGACCTCCTCGCCGGTCGTCGTGGTGGCGGGCAGCGCGTTGTTCGTGCTCGGCCTGATGATGTCCGGTCCCAGCATGTTCGCCCGGCCCGCCAAGGCGCCCGCCCGCTACAAGGCCCGCTACCTGGGCGTCACGCACGCCCTCGCCGGGCTGTCCGGCTCGATCGCCCCGCTGCTGGGCGTGCTGGCCTGGAACCGGCTGGGCGGCGGCATCTGGGCGGTGTGCGGGCTGCTGGCCCTGGCCGCCGCGGTGCTGGCGTACTTCGGCATCACCGTGCACGCCGAACCGGAACCCGCCGCGCCCGCCGAGGCGGAGCCCGCCGCGCCGGTCTCGGAGATGGTGGAGGAGAAGGCGTGAGCGACGACGGAGTGCTGCTGGTGATCGGCAGCGGGCTGCGCTACTACCGCGAGTACCTGGTGGAGTCGGTGCACCGCCGGGCCGTGGCCGCCGGGCTGCGCACGGTGCTGCTCAACAACCTCACCCCCACCTGGCAGACCCGCTACTTCGACGAGATCACCGTCGCCGACGTGTTCGACCCCGCCGTCATGGCCGCCACCGCGCGGGCCGTGGCGGCACGGCACCGGGTCGTCGGGCTGCTGTGCTGGGACGAGCCGCTGGTGCTGACCGCCGGGGAACTGGCGGCGGAGTTCGGCGTGCCGGGCCTGGGCCTGGGCGGGGTGCACGCGTGCCGCGACAAGCACCGCACCCGCGCCCTGCTCACCGCGGCGGGCCTGCCGCAGCCGGGGTTCGCCATGCCCGCCGACCTCGCGGAGGCCCGCGCGGCGGCCGACGACATCGGCTACCCCGTCGTGGTCAAGCCGCGCGCGCTGGGCGCGAGCATCGGCGTCGTCCTCGCGCACGACCCGGGCGAGTTCGACGCGGCGTACGCGGTGGCGTCGTCGGCCAGCGCGGTCGACCAGGGCGTCTACGGGGCGCGGGTGATCGTGGAGGGCTACGCCGACGGGCCGGAGGTCAGCGTCGACGGCGCGGTCCACAAGGGCGAGTACACGCCGATGTTCCTGGCGCGCAAGCACTCCGGCGAGGCGCCCTACTTCGAGGAGGTCGGGCACGTCGTCGACGCCGCCGACCCGCTGCTGGCCGACGACGCCCTGACCGACACCCTGACCCGCGCGCACGCCGCGCTCGGCGTCGAGGACGGCGTCACCCACGCCGAGGTGCGGCTGACCGCCCGGGGACCGGTCGTCATCGAGGTCAACGGCCGCGTCGGCGGCGACCTGATCCCGCTGCTGGGCCGCGTCGCGACCGGGATCGACAGCGGCGAGGTGCTCTTCGACGTCGCCACCGGCCGCCGACCCGAACTCACCCCCACCCGGCGGGCGGTCGCCGGCATCCGGTTCGGCGTGCCCGACCACGACTGCGTCGTGCGGTCGGTGGCGGTGCCCGCCGACGCGCCGGGGCTGGTGACCGCCGGGCCGATGGTCGAACCCGGCACCACCCTGCGCCTGCCGCCCGGCGGGTACCTCGCGCGCCACTCGTTCGTGGTGTGCGCGGCCGACGACCCGCCCACCTGCGAGCAGCGACTGGACGAGGCCGCCGCCCGGGTGGTGGTGACCGCCGACCCGGTCGACCCGCCCGAACGCGGCGCGGTGTTCGAGATGCCCGCCGGACTGCTGGACACCGACGCGTGAGCAGCCACGAGGAGCCAACGATGACCCTGTCCCCCTCACCCGTCGACGCGCCGCCGGCCGCCGCCGACATCCTCGCGCGGGCACGCGCCCTCGCGCCGCACCTGCGCGAGCGCGCCGCCGAGATCGAGAACGCACGGCGGTTGCCCGACGACATCGTGGACATGCTGCGCGGCACCGGCGTCTACCGCATGGGCTTCAACCGCGACTGGGGCGGCCCGGAGCTGTCCTCCACCGAGCAGGTCGAGGTGATCGAGGCGCTGGCCTACGGTGACGCCTCCGCCGCCTGGTGCGCCGAGATCGGCTCGCACACCGGCCTGTTCGCCACCTACCTCGACCGGTCGGTGGCCCGGGAGATGTTCACCGACCTGGACACCATCACCACCGGGGCGCTGTTCCCGGTCGGCCGCGCGGACCGCGTCCCCGGCGGCTACCGGCTCAGCGGCAGGTGGACCTTCGGCAGCGGCATCACCCACTGCGACTGGGTGATCTCCGGTGCCTTCATCTACCGCGACGGCGAACCCGAGCCCAGCCCGGACGGCGACCCGCACGACTCGCGGCTGTTCATGGTCCCCGCCTCCGACGTCACGGTCATCGACCAGTGGCACACCACCGGGATGCTCGGCACGGGCAGCTGCGACTACACCATCACCGACGTGTTCGTGCCCGAGGAGCGGTCGCTGAGCTTCGACACCGTCCGCGACCCGTCCGGGCCGCACACCCAGCCCGAGGCGTTCATGCGGTACATGCCCGGCATCCCGCTGGGCGTGGCCCGCGCGGCGCTGGACCACGTGCGCGAGCTGGTCACCGGCCGCGAGCGCGGCGGCGTGCGGTGGGCGGACAACACCAAGGTGCAGGTGACCATCGCCGAGTGCGAGGCCGACCTGGCCGCCACCCGCCACGGCGTGTTCGGCGCCCTGCGCAGGCTTTCGGAGGTCCTGGAGGCCGGCGGCACCCTGGACGACCTGACCCGCGACGAGCGCGCCGCACTGCCGCTGTCGCGCCTGCACTCCTTCCGGGTGGCGCGCTCGATCGTCAACCGGCTCTACGACCTGGTGCAGACGGCCGCGATCCACCGCAGCTCGCCGTTGGACCGCTGGCTGCGCGACACCACCACCATGTGCCAGCACGTGTTCGCGCAGGACCGCATCCTGCAGTCCGCGGGCGCGCACCTGCTCGGCGGCACGCCGGAGTTCCGGCTGTGCCTGGGCCTCGTGAAATGAGGGACACCGTGACCGACCGCCCGATCATCCTGGTGGGCTTCGTCAACGCGCTGGCCGAGCTGTCGGGGTTCCTGCCCGAGGGCTCGGTGGTGCTGGTGGAGGAGCCCGACGTCGTCCGCAAGCGGGGCGTGCGCGCCATCGTCGACTCCTCGCCGCTGGTGCGCGAGCTGGTCGAGTGGGAGCACCAGCTCCCCGGCGCCGCCGACGCGTTCTTCGCCGCCCGGCCGGACCTGCACGCCTCGGCCGTGGTGCCGTTCGTCGAGTACGCCACCCCGTTCGCCGCCCGGCTGGCCGAGCGCTGCGGCGTGCCCGGCGCGGGGTTCGGCGCGGCCGGGCTGATGCGCGACAAGTCGTTGCTGCGCAAGGTGACCCGCGCCGCCGGCATCCCCAACCCGGCCTCCGAGGCCGTCGAGTCGCCCGAGGACGTGCTGCGGTTCATGGCCGAGCACCCCGGTCCCGTCGTGCTCAAGCCCGCCGACCGGCAGGGCGCGGTGGGCACGCGCATCCTGCACGACCCGGCCGAGGTGCCGGGGGCGTGGGAGGAGTGCCGCGTGCACGACGAGGGCGCGATGGTGCCCGACCGGCCGCGCGCGGTCCGGATGCTGGTGGAGGAGTACGTCGCCGGGCACGAGTACAGCGTGGAGATGGTGGTGCGCGACGGCGTGCCGCTGTTCACCAACGTCACCGACAAGCTGCTCTACCCCGGGCCGCACCCGGTCGAGCTGGGCCACGTCCTGCCCGCCCCGATCGAGGCGGACCTGGCCGCGGACCTGGAGGCGAGCACGACCGCCGTGCTGCGCGCCACCGGGTTCGGCTCCGGGTTCGTGCACTGCGAGTGGATCGTGCGCGACGGCGTCCCGGTGCTGGTGGAGTGCGCGGGCCGGTTCCCCGGCGACGGCATCGTGGAGATGATCGAACGCGCCTACGAGCAGCCGGTGGGCCAGTACTACTTCGCCGTCATGCGCGGCATCGAGCCGCCGGAGTTCCCGCGCACCGCCCCGCAGGTCGCCGCCGTGCGGTTCGCCCCGGCCGTGTCGGGCGAGATCCTGGAGATCACCGGGCTGGAGGCGGCCAACGAGCTGCCCGGCGTCGTGCGCTGCTGGATCGGCCCGCCGGTCGGCGAGGTGGTGCCGGAGCTGCGCCACTCGTGGCACCGGGTGGGCGCGGCGGTGGTCCTCGCGCCTACGGCGGCGGAGGCGACGGCGTTGGCGGAGAAGGCGATGGGACAGGTGCGCGTGGTGACCAGACCGGTGGGGAGCGCCTAGTGGAGTTCACGGTCGTCGGAGCCGGGATGGCGGGGGCCTTCCTCGCCCTCGCGCTCGGCAGGCAGGGGCACACCGTCACGGTCTACGACCGGCGGCCCGACCCGCGGACGTCCGCCAACGCGGTGACGTCGATGAACCTGGGCCTGTCCCGGCGGGGCCTGGACGCCCTGGACCGGGTCGGCCTGCTGGAGGAGGTGACCCGGGAGACGGTGCCGATGCGCGGCCGGATGCTGCACGGCACGGACGGTGCGCTGCGGTTCTCCGCCTACGGCGAGGGCGGCATCCTGGCCATCCAGCGCCAGGACCTCAGCGCCGTGCTGGTCGCGGCGGCCGACCGCGTGCCCGGCGTGCGGTTCGTGTTCGACACGCGGTGCACCGGCGTGGACCGCGACCTCCCCTCGGTGTCCTTCGTGGACGGTTCGGGCAACGCGCTGGTGGTGAAACCGGACGTCGTGGTGGGCGCGGACGGGGCGTTCTCCACCGTCCGCCGGTTCCTGCACCACGACCAGCGGGCCGAGTTCACCCAGAGCTACCTGGAGTGGGGGTGGCGCGAACTGCGCATCCCCGCCGCCCCCGACGGCAGCCACCGCATGGCCGACGACGTGTTCCACCTGTGGCCGCGCGGCGACACCATGATGTTCGCCCACCCCAACCGGGACGGCTCGTTCACCTGCTCGTGCGTCCTGCCCTTCCACGGCCCGGAGGGCTTCGACTCGCTGACCACCGCCGCCGACGTGGAGGCGTTGTTCCGCAAGCACTTCCCCGACGTGCTGGAGCTGGTCCCGGACCTGGGCGAGGACTTCCTGTCCCGGCCCACGTTCAACCTCGTCACCGTCAGCACCTCGCCGTGGACGCACGAGGGCAAGGCGGTCCTGATCGGCGACGCGTGCCACGCCGTGTACCCGTTCCTGGCGCAGGGCATGAACTCGGCGTTCGAGGACGCCCTGGAACTGGCCGACAGCCTGGCCCACCACCCGACCGACACGGCGGCGGCCCTGTCCCGCTACTACACCCGCCGCAAGCCCAACACCGACGCCCTCGCCACCATGTCCCGGCACAACTTCGCGGAACTGCGCGACACCGTCCGCTCCCCGGCCGTGCGGCTGGAACGGGCGTGCGACACGCTCCTGGAGAAGCTGCTGGCCCGGCGGTGGATGCCGTTGCACACCATGGTGACGAACACGACGATCCCGTACGCGCAGGCGCAGGAGCGAGCGACCAGACAACACCGGCTGCTGAAACTGGCAGCCCTGACCACGCTGGCCGCCGCCGGCACGGTGGTCCACCACTTCCGCCGGAGACAGTGACCGGGTGACCGGTGCCCACGCGGCATCCCGCACCTGCGAGCGGGGTGCCGCGTGCGGCCGGTCGTCATCGGTCGGTCGTAGCGGGCGGATCGTCCGGTGGCAGGGCCGTGGCCACGGCCCTGGAGCGTGCCGGGCTCTCAGGGCTCAAGAAGCTGCTGTAGCCTTCGGCCGATATGTCGCCAGTGGGTGTCGAATCAGCCGGCGTTGAGCAGCACGGCCAGGACGCGGTCGCCGGTCACGTCTCGGAACGCGGCGACGCAGCCCGGGGTGCCGCCTGATGAGCAGCGTCGGGTACTTCGAGGCGTGGAGGCTCTGGTTCGACGGCAGCAGCACGCTGCGGGACGCGGAGCTGTGGGGTCTGCCGGTGCTGTGGTGGGGGCGCATCGGCAAGCTCGCCGCCTTTCTGGCCGGCCTGACCCTGATCATGGACATCGTCGGCCCCGAGCGGCTGCGCCAGTTCTCGGAACGCTACGTGCGGAGGAACCGCTCACGGCTGGGCATCGCGTGGCCTGCGGTCGTGGGCGCCGCAGCGGGAGCCCTCCTGATCTGGGCCGTCTTCTTCCCGGGGAGGGTGACGTTCCCCGGAGGGTGGATCGAGGTCTCCTCCACCGGGTTCACCGCGGTGACCGCCGGCATCGCTCTCGTCGGCTCGCTGGCACTTCTGGTGCCCGTGGCGCTGCAAGGCATCCGGCGGGTCCTGATCCACGTCTTCGAGCGCGACGCGCTGGCGCGGACCGTGCAGGTGGTGGCCCTTTTCCTGTTCATCGTGGGATTCCACTTCGACCTGCTCGCCTCGTAGCTCAGAGCACCACCGAGGACGAACAGCCTCTGTCTTGCGCGCAACGGGAGCGGGTTTGTTCCCCCGTGTCGGCTGCCGGAGCACAGGCGGTGTCCAGGATTCGACGTGCTAGGCCGAACGGGGGTCGGGTTCGTGAAGGGTGATCGTTCGCGCCACCCCTGCCCTATCGTTCGAGGATGATCGCTGGTGCGGGCCGTGCCGGGGCGTTCGCGCACGGAGCGGAGCCGTGGCGGGTTCGGGTGCGGGATCGGGGTGGGGGCGGTGTGCTCGGCGCCGGGGTTCTGGTGGACTCGGAGCACGTCCTCACCTGTGCCCACGTCGCGCTCGCCGGTGAAGGGCTCGTCGTCGACATGGTCGCCCTGCCCGGTTCTCCCGCCAGTGACGCCCGCATCCTCGCCTGCGTCCCGCCGGACGGGGACGACCGGGGTGACGTCGCGATCCTCAAGCTCGAGACCAGGCAGCCGCGCGGGGTCGGGGCGACGCTCCGCAAGGCCGCCCTCACCTGGGACCGGCCGGTCCACACCCTCGGCTACCCGCACGGCCAAGGCCTGGACATCGGCGTCTGGGCACGCATGACGCTCGCCGCCTGGGCCGGGTCCGAGTGGCTCCAGATGAACCGCCGCTCCGACGGCGAGCAGCGCGTCCGCGCCGGGTTCAGCGGGTCGGGTGTCGCCGACGACGCCACCGGGGACGTCCTCGGCATCGTGGTCAGCGAGTACACCGACGACGACGCCGGGTTGTCGTGGATGATGCCCGTCGCCGCCATCGAGGCCCACCTGCCGCTGATCTCCGAGTGGTCGGTGGGCGACCGCGGTATCGACTCCGACCGGTTCGTCCCACCCGCCGACAGCGCCCACCCCGCCGAGCGCGTCCGCGAGATCATGGACTGGCTCGCGCGCCGGCGGGACGGGGCGGCCGTGCTGATCGTCGTCGGGGACGAGGTGACCGACCTCCGGCACGCCGTCGCGCTCTCCAGCGTCGGTGACTCCGCCGAGCCCGATCTCGCCCTCGACGTCGAGGGGCTCACGGCCGAAGACGTGTCACGGCGCATCGTCGACCGCGCCGGGCTCGCCGTCCACGGCTCCAGCACCGAACGCGTCCGGGCCGGCACCCCGCCGATGACCGTCGTCGTGGACGGTGTCGACCAGGCCGACGAGCCGCGGGCCCTCCTGGACGACGTGTTCAGGCCGATGGTCTCCAGCGGCGCACGTCTCGTGTTCGGCTTCCGCGACGAGGAGTCGACGGCCCTCGACGCCGCGCGCGCACTGGCCCGGGAGGCGGTCGCCGCGCGGCTCGACGGGTTCGCCGAACGCATCGCCGTGCTCCTGCGGTCCGGTTCCGACAGCGGCCCCGACGACCGCCTCGGACGGCTGCGCATCCGCCTCACCGCCCTGCGCCGCGCCGCCGCCGACGACTGGGCGCTCGTCGCCGAACGGCTGCCCCGGTTCGACCGCGCCATCGCCCGGGTCGAACGAGAGCGGAGCGCCGCGCGGCAGGACGAGAGCGACCTTTCCGACCTGCGCGGCCTCCTGGAGGCGTGGAAGGCGAAAGCGGGTGACGGCGGGCTGGTGGAGCACATCGGCATCGCCGCGGCCTACCGCAAGGCGCACGCGCGGCTGGCGGCCGACCCCGTCGACGTGTCCGCTGCCCGCAAGGCGGTGCGGGAGTACCAGGACGCGGTGCGCCGGGCGTTGGCGAAAGGGGAGCACGGATGACCGCCTGCACCAGGCCAGGCTGCGACGGCACCATCGACGAGACCGGTTTCTGCGACACCTGCGGACATCGGGCCGAGGCGCCGCCCGCCGCCGCGGTGAGCAGTGCCGGCAGCAGCAGCACCAGCACCGGCAGCCGCCGGTCCCGCACGAGCGATCCGCTGTCGCTGCCCGTCTTCGACTTCCCCGACCCGACCAGCCGCATCCTCACCGACCCCCAGGTCCCGGTCCGCGTCCGGCGCTGCGGCAACCCCGAATGCCCCGACCCGACGGCACTGCCCGCGCAGGGCGCGGGGTTCTGCCTGGCGTGCGGCACGGCGTTCTCGTTCCTGCCCAGCCTCGAACCGGGGGACCTCGTCGCCGACCAGTACCTCGTCGTCGGCTGCTTCGCGCGGGGCGGGCTGGGCTGGATCTACCTCGCCAAGGACACGCACCTGGACGACAACCCGGTCGTCCTCAAAGGACTCATCGACGTCGCGGACGAGGACCTGGCCACCGCCGAACGCCAGGCCCTGACCACGATCAGCCACCCGAACATCGTCCGCATCTTCAACTTCGTCAGCCACCCCGACGCGCACACCGGCGTGTCGCGCACCTACATCGTCATGGAGTACGTGGACGGCCTGGTGCTCAACGAGGTCGCCGAGCAGTCCCGCCACGGCACGCTGCCGCTGGGCGAGCCGCTGCGCACCGAGCACGTCATCGCCGTCGGCCTCCAGGTCCTCGCCGCGTTGGACTACCTGCACGAACGCGGCCTGCTCTACTGCGACCTCAAGCCGGACAACGTGATCGTCCGCTCCGGGCGGCAGGGCGAGCGCGGCAACCGGGTCAAGCTGATCGACCTCGGCGCCGTCCGGCGGATCGGCGACCGGTCCGGCAAGATCGTCGGCACCCGCCCCTTCCAGGTGTCCGAAGCCGAGATCGCGGAACGCGGCCTCACCGTCCAGTCCGACCTGCACACCGCCGGCGAGCTGCTGCGCCGGCTCTACTCCGCCACCGCGGACCGCACCGGGCAGTACGGCGTCGCCGACCGGCACCGCGTCGAGGTGGGCCTGGAATCGTTCCGCCGGGTCTGCACCCGCGCCCTGGACGGCGACCCGGACCGCCGGTTCGCCTCCGCCGCCGACATGGCCGACCAGCTGCGCGGCGTGCTGCGCGAGGTCGCCTCGCTGCGCGACGGGCAGCCGCGTCCGGAGCCGTCGACCCTGTTCGTCCACACCGCCACGCTGCTGGACGACGGCCTCGGCGCCGTGCCCCCGCTGCGGCGGTGGGTCGACGCACTGCCCGAGGACGTCGTGCTCGACCACGGCAGGCCCGCACCGGACGTGGTGGCCATCGGCCTGCCCGTGCCGCGCGCCACCGCCGACGACCCGGCGGCCGACGTCCTGGCCGCCGCCGACGCGGAGGACCCGCAACGGCTGCTCGACCGGCTGGAGACGGCGGGCTTGCGCACCCCGGAGACGGCGTTCGTCCGGTGCCGCGCGGGACTCGCCGCGCGTGATCTCGACGCGGCGGTCGAGAGCCTGCGCCAGGCGCGCGCCCTGCTCGGCGGCGACCGTGACTGGCGGTTGCGGTGGCACGAAGGGCTCATCGCCCTGGCCGACGACGACGTGGCGGAAGCCGAGGAGGCGTTCGACGCCGTCTACGCCGAACTGCCCGGCGAGGACGCGCCGAAGCTCGCGCTGGCCTACTGCGCCGAGCACGAGGGCCTGCGCATGACGGCCGAGGGCCTGCACACGAAGGCCGAGGGTGTGCGCACGAAGGCCGAGGGTGTGCGCACGAAGGCCGAGGGCCGGCGCACCGAGGACGACAGCCCCCTCGTCAAGGCCGAGCGCCTGCTCACCAGGGCGGAGGCGCTGTACCGCGCGGTGTGGCGGCGCGACCGGTCCGTGGTCAGCGCCGTGTTCGGCTTGGCGCGGGTTCGGCTGGCACGGGGTGACCGCGCGGGTGCGGTCGAACTGCTGGACGAGACGCCGCCGGTGTCGCGGCACTACGACGCCGCCCGCATCGCGGCCGTGCGCGTGCTCAGCGGCCTGCTGACCCGGCCGGGCGGGCTCGACCGCCCCAACGCCGCGGACCTCGCCGCCGCCACCGACCGGCTGGCCAAGCTCTACCTCGACGGCGGCGCCCCCACCGGCCAGTCCCGCGTCCGCCTGGAAGCAGTGGTGCAGGAGGCCGAGCTCGCCGCGTCCCTGGCCGGCGACGAGGTCCTCCGGCACTGGGAGGAGGCGCTGCGCGAGCGCCTGGAGCGCTCGTACCGCGCGCTGGCGCGGCAGGCCGACACCAGGGCCGAGCGCTCCCACCTGGTCGACCTCGCGAACCGCTACCGGCCGGTGACCTTCCGATGAGCCACAGGGGCGAGAACATGGACGACGTGCCCGGCTTCAGCCTGGCGATCAGCCAGAACCGCTATCTGTCCACTGAGGACGACGAGATGCACGCCGTCCTCACCGTCACCGCCGAAGGTCTGACCGCGGCCGCCGCGCCCGAGGTGGCCGAGGTGATCGCCATCGACTGCTCGGGCTCGATGGCGTACCCGCCCACGAAGATCGCGGCGGCGCAACGGGCGACGAAGGCCGCGATCGACGCGTTGCGCGACGGCGCGCTGTTCGCGGTGATCGAGGGCACGCACACCGCCCGGGTCGTCTACCCGACCGGCCCGCGCCTGGTCGCCGCGACCCCCCAGACCCGCCGTGCGGCGAAGAAGGCCGTGGGCCGGCTGCAGGCCAGCGGCGGCACGAACATGGGGGAGTGGCTGGGACTGGCCCGCGGTCTGCTCGCCGACCACCCGACGGCCGTGCGGCACGTCATCATGCTGACCGACGGCCAGAACAACCCGGACGACCGCAAGCTCGACACCGAGTTGCCCCTGTGCTCGCGCGTGTTCACCTGCGACGCGCGCGGCATCGGCGCCGACTGGGAGAAGCGTGAGCTGCTGCGCATCGCGGCGGCGCTGCACGGCACGGCCGACGCCGTCCGGCAACCGGCCGACCTCGTCGCCGACTTCGAGGCGATGACGAAGGCCGTCATGGACAAGGTCGTCCCCGAGGCGCGGATCGTGGTGAAGACGACGGCCCGCGCGGAAGTGGACTTCCTGCGCCAGACCTTCCCCACCGACGCCGCGCTGGTCGGCGACCGGATCGACGCGCGCACCACCGCGTTCACCACCGGTTCGTGGGGCGCGGAGAGCCGCGAGTTCCACCTCCGGCTCACGGTCGACTCGTCGGACGCGGAGCTGGACAGCGACATCCGGGTCGGCCGGGTGGACCTGGAGGTGCGCCGGCCGGGCTCGATGGAGTTCGAGAGCGCGTGTCCGCCCGTCCTCGTCCTGGCGCACTGGACCGACGACCTGAAGCAGTCGAGCAAGATGGACCCCAAGGTCGCCCACTACACCGACCAGGCCGAGCTGGGTCGGGCGGTGCTGCGCGGGTGCGACGCCCACGACGCGAACGACCTGGTGACGGCGGCGGTCGAGTGGGGCCGCGCGGTCGCCCTCGCCACCGCCCTGGGCAACGAGAAGGTGCTGGGCCGGCTGCTGCGGCTGGTCGAGGTCGTCGGCGACCCGAGCGAGGGCGTGGTGCGGCTCAAGGACGACCTCGCGGCCGTCGACCTGCTGTCGGTGGGGATGAGCTCGGTCATGTCGAGCATGAGCCCCGACGCGCCGCCGGTGCACCCCCGCTCGCCGGACCCGAAGGCCACGACGGCACCCGAGATCACGTGCCCGAACTGCGCGAAGACGTGGCCCGCCACCGCACGGTTCTGCGGCGCCTGCCGCACACCGCTGACCGCGTGACGACCCAGAACACCGAGGAGAAACCCCTGTGGCGACGGAGCACCCGCACTCGGAGCTCATCCGGTTCCCGCTGGCCGACGGCGGCTCGGTCCTCGTCGAGGTGGACGAGCCCCCGGGCATCTCCCGCGCCGGCCGGTCCTCGACCAGGGTGTTGCAGGAAGCCCGCGCCACGTTCGAACAGGCGGTCGCCGGCGTCCGGGACGCGGCGGCGGCGGCACTCGCGCAGTTCACGTCCATGACCCGCGCGCCCGACGAGGTCGAGCTGAAGTTCGGCCTGAAGCTGGACGCCGAGGCGGGCGCGGTGATCGCCCGCACCGGCGTCCAGGGCCAGTTCGAGGTCAAGCTCCGGTGGCGCCGCGACGACCTGCCCCCGGAGGAGGAGACCGTCGAGGAAGAGCCCGTCGCGGAGCCGTGACCGTCGCGGAGCCGTGACCGCTCAGTCGACGTAGCCGACGGGCGGCAGGTCCAGCGGCGTCCCGGGGTCGCCCAGGCCCGCCGCCCGCACCTCGTCCACGAACCACCGGTTGCGCGAGGCCACCAGGGTGCCGTCGGCGCGCATCTCGGCCAGCACGCCGTTGACGAACCGGATCAGGTCCTGGTGGTCCTCGCTCATCGCGATGCCCGCCTCCCCGCCGCCCTGGCCGCGCAGGTCGACCAGGGTGGTCCCGGGGTCCTGCAACCGGAGGCCTTGCAGGATCGGGTAGTCGGTGTAGATCGCGTCCACGAGGCCGCGTTGCAGCAGCATCAGGCACTCGCTGGAGTCCGGCACCGACACCGGCAGGATCCCGGTGTCCGACCGCGCGGCGGTCAGGTCGGCGATGCTGGTCGTGGCCGATGCGGCGCACACCTTCCGCCCGCGCAGGTCCGCGAGCGACGCCCGTCGCTCGGCGCCCGTGCGGGTCAGGATTCCGGCGTTCGTCGTCAGGTAGGGCGAGGAGTACATCACGTCGTGGGTGAACACCCGGCTGCACGTGAGGGTCACGTCGGCGATGACCATGTCGACCTCCGGCACCTCGGCCAACTCCGGGTCCCGTTGCCGCGCCTCCCTGTTCTTGACCGTGTCCAACGCCAGCAGCCGACTGCCGGTCGGCATCGTCACCAGCCGCAGGCGCGAGTCGTCGGGGTCGAGCGGCCCGCCGAACAGCTCGGCCGCGACCCGGTTGACGATGTCGATCTCGTAGCCCTCCATGCGCCCGGTCGCCTGGTTGCGGCGGCTGAGCAGGGGCGTGGTCTGGCTGACGCCGACGACGAGCCCCTTCTTCCGGATCTCGGCCAACTTCGCGCCGGTGGGCGTGCCCGCGGCGTCGCGCGTCAGGCCCGCCGGGTTGAGGGTGCGTCGCGGGTTGTACTGCTCCCTGCCCGCCAGCGTGTTGCACTCCGGGACGAACGCGGCCTCGGCACCCGGGTCGGAGTAGCCGTTGGGCAGCACGAGGGGCGCGGCACGGTCCTCCCGGGGCGCGGGAGCGGGGGCCGAGCACCCGGCCAGGAGCAGCGTGAGGGCCGCGGCGACCGATCCGACGCGCGCCCTCACCGGTAGTACTCCGCGATCCGGGGCCACATCCCGGCCACCGCCGTCACCGCCGCGCCGCCCATCAGCAGCGCGAAGACGACGTCCAGACCGTCGAGCGCGGCGCGCGCGGACGCCGTGGACTCGGCGGAGCTCCTGGTGTAGCCGGAGATCGCGGCGGTGAGGTGCTCGTCCACCTGCTCGGCGTAGGACTTCCCGTCACCCGCAGGCGGCGTCACGAGCGCGACGGTCTCGGGGTAGGTCAACGGCTCGTCCGGCGACTTGATCAACTTGGTGTCGGCCTCGGTCCACGACCGCAACGCCGACGCGGCCTGGTCGACCCGGTCCCGGTCGGGTCCGGACCCGGCGAACTCCTCGGCCTCCTCGATGAGAGCGGCGATCTTCCCCAGATCGGTCTTCAGCGCGTCGATGTCGCCGACCGCGGGGTAGATGAGGATGCGCGCCTCGTTGCCGTCGGCGGACCGGCCGACGTTGCGCGCCTCGGCCAGGGGCGCCACCACCCGCTCCCGGGTGACGATGCTGTCCTCCGCGTTGCCCGACGAGACGAGCAGCGCGATCGGCAACCAGAGCACGGCGATCACCGTGAGCGCGGTCGCCGCCAGCAGGCCGAGGTTGACCTTGCGGCGGGTGCGCGCGAACAGGAACCGCTGCGA
Source organism: Saccharothrix variisporea (assembly GCF_003634995.1). Lineage (GTDB taxonomy): Bacteria > Actinomycetota > Actinomycetes > Mycobacteriales > Pseudonocardiaceae > Actinosynnema > Actinosynnema variisporeum. Next base: position 8,768,896 of record NZ_RBXR01000001.1, read on the forward strand.
CCGGTAGAGGATGAACAGCACGACGACGCCCAGCAGGTAGGTGGACCAGGCGTGCTCGGACGCGTCGCGCTGGGCCTCGGTGAGAGCTTTGATCTGCTCGCCGCGCAGTGCGTCGGCGTCCTTGAGGATGGTGTCGCGCACGAGGAACGAGGCCTGGGACAGGTAGGACGTGCCGACGGGGTGGTTGTCGCGGCTGGCGCTCCAGCCGACCTCGACCAGTTGGACGTACTGGGGAACGAGGTCGGTCAGCCTCCGCACCCGTTCGGAGGAACTGCCCCCGGGGTCCCGCGACGCGGCCTCGCGCAAGGCGTCGACGGCGTCGAAGACGTCCTCGCGGAACTTCCGCTGGAGCGCCGGTGAGCGCTGTTGGTCGACGAGGACGGCGTCGAGGGACGTGGCGTCGGCGTCGGCGAACGTGCGGTAGATGTCGAGCGCGGCGGACGTGAGCGCGCCCCGCCGGTCGACCGCGTCGTCGAGCAGGGCCTGCCGGTCCCGCAGGACCGTCATCCCGACGAGTCCGAGCACGATCGTGGACACGGTGGTGAGAGCCGCGATCAGCGTCAACCTGCCCTCGGTGCGCCGGAGATAGGCGCTGAAACGCTCACGCACCAACGCCACCCCCTGGAACAACTCCGCACGATTGCGGTCCGTGCCTTGGCTTTTCGGTGATCTGTCGAGTGAATCACAGCGATTGCGCGCTGTCGTCGGAATCGGCGAACACGTGATCGTGGTGCGGTGTACCGCACCGTCCCGGCGGGAAACACGATCATCACGGCCTCGACCCCCTGCAGTCACGCACGCCGTGTTGGCTGACGTGCCCGAACACGTGGACGGGGGAGTGCCGCATGACGAGTCGTGATGTCCACCCGGTCGACCAGGGCCTGCCCGCCGGGCGGCTCGCGCTGCTAGGCCTGCAGCACATGTCGATCATGTACGCTGGCTCGGTCGCGGTGCCGTTGATCGTCGGCAGCGCGTTGAAGCTCGACGCTGCCACGATCGCGTTGCTGGTCAACGCGGACCTGCTGGTCGCCGGGATCGCGACGCTGGTGCAGGCCGTCGGCGTCGGGCGGTTCCTGGGGATCCGGCTGCCGGTCGTGGCGGGCGCGACGTTCAGCGTGGTGAACCCGATGATCCTGATCGCCGCGCAGTACGGCATGCCCGCGGTCTACGGTGCGATGCTGGTCTCCGGTGTGTTCGGGCTGCTCGTCGCCCGGCCGTTCGCGAAGCTGATCCGGTTCTTCCCACCTCTGGTGTCCGGGACGCTGCTGGTGGTCATCGGGGTGTCGCTGGTCGGGCCGGGCACGGCGATGATCGCCGGGCACGACACCGGGTCGCCGGACTACGCCGCGCCGTCGCACATCGCGCTGGGGTTCGGGGTGATCGCGCTGGTCGTGCTGTTCACCAGGGTGTTGCGGGGGTTCGCGGGCCAGATCGGGCCGCTGCTGGCGATGGCCATCGGCTTGGTCGCGGCGATCCCGATGGGTCTGGTGCACTGGGACGGGATCGGCGCGGCCGGCTGGTTCGGCCTGGCCTCGCCGTTCCACTTCGGCCCGCCGACGTTCCCGGTCGCGGCCGTGCTGTCGATGTGCGTGGTGATGCTGGTGACGCTGACCGAGTCCACCGCGGACCTGATCGCGGTCGGCGAGATCACCGGACGGCGGCCCTCCGACGCCGACCTCGCCCGCGGCCTGGCCACCGACGGGCTCTCGGCGGTGCTCGGCGGGGTGCTGAACTCCTTCCCCGACACCGCGTTCGCGCAGAACGTCGGCCTGGTGCGGATGACCGGGGTGCGCAGCCGGTGGGTCGTGGCCGTGACCGGCGGGGTGCTGGTGGTGATGGGCCTGGTGCCGAAGGTCGGCGCGGTCGTGTCGGCGGTCCCGGAGCCGGTGATCGGCGCGGTCGCGGTGGTGATGTTCGCGATGGTGGCGGCGGTCGGCGTGCAGAACCTGGGGAGGGTCGAGTTCTCCGGCAACCACAACACCTTCGTCGTCGCGGTGTCGCTCGGCGTGGGGCTGCTGCCGGCGTTCGCGGTCGACCGCTTCGGCAACTCGATCTTCTTCCAGCACTTCCCGGCGTGGTTGCAGACGATCTGCGGCAGCCCGATCACGGTCACCGCGATCCTCGCGTTCTCGCTCAACCTGCTGTTCAACCACCTCGGCCGGCAGGCCGCGCCGGACCTGCCCCAAGCGTCCACGGGCACCTGACGTCGGGCGGACAAGGGCGGGTGGGCGCGTGGCGGCCGCCTGCGCCGACGGCCTCGAACCGGGCCGAGTCGTCGCCGGGGAGGTCGCGACGACCGGCGCCAACGGCAAGCCGGTGACCGGACGCGTGAGCTCGGTCGGCGTGGACTGCCCGGTCCCGGCCGAACCGACCGCCGCGGCGCGGGGCACTGGCTCCGGCCCGCCGGAGCAGGACTTTAAGGCCACCGTAATCCCCGGCCGGATCGTGGCGCGGTGACGCGGCGGACCCTGCCGCGAGAAGCAGACCAGGGGGTTCGATGAACAGGATGACGTGGTGTCGGCGGGTCGCGGTGGTCGGACTCGTGGTCGCGGCGGCGAGCGTGGTGGTGGCGGGCGTGCGGGCCGACGTGGGCGCGCGGGCCGGGACGGGGGCGCGGGCCGAGGTGGGGGCGGCGAACGTCATCGTGCACCTGGTGGAGGCGATCAGCCCGGCCACGCCGTTCGCCAAGTCGGTGACCGCGTGGTGCCCGAGCGGCATGAAGGTGTACTCGGCGGGCGGCGCGCTGCGCGACTGGTCCGGGCAGGTCGTGATCGACGCCGTCCGGCCACTGCCCGACCTGTCGGGGGTCGTGGTGAGCGCCCGGCCGCTGTCCGACAGACCCGCCTGGGTGCTGGTCGCCCACGCCGTCTGCGCCTACGGCAACCCCGTGCTCGTCCGCAGCAACGAGTTCGGCGCGCTGGTCGACGCCAAGGAGCACTCGGTCTCCTGCCCCGTGCCCGGCAGCCTGACCGGCGTCACCGGCGAGGTCGTCGGCGCCGACCCCGACGACCCGGCGGCGCTGTACGGGCTCGTGCCCGACGAGAGCCTCACCACCGCCACCGCCAAGGCGTCCGGACCGGCCGACGCGTCCTGGACCGTGCAGGCGTACGCGATCTGCGACAAGGAGAAGGCCGGCTCGCTGGTGCGCGAGGTGGTGAAGATCCCGATGTCCGGCGAGCTCGAGCAGGAGGCCACCGCGACCTGCGCCGAGGGGTACGCGTACACCGGCGGTGGCGCCACGGCGTACGGCAACACGGGCGACGCGTTGACGGTCGGGCTGGTCTGGCTGCCGAACCCGGAGGCGGGCTCGATGACGGGCGTGGGCACGAAGGGCGCCAGCCCGTGGGGCATCGAGGCCTACGCGATCTGCTTCAAGAAGGGCTGAACCCCGCGGTGGACAGCGGCGCGGGATCGGGGAACGGGCTCGGCTCCACCCCGATCTCGCGCATCCGCGACACGTAGGCCCGGTAGCGGCGGCGCGCCTCGCCGTGGCTGCCCGACGCGGTCAGCGCGCGGACGAGCGCCAGGTGAGCGGTCTCGTCGTAGCCGTCACGCTCCAGCACCCGCAGGCAGTACCGGCTGGTGGCGACGTGGTCACCGGCGGCGGCGGTGTGCCGGGCCAGCGCCGAGGCGACCTGGAGGTAGGTGAGGCGGGCGTCTTCGCGCAGCCCGGCCGCCCACTCGGCGTAGGGGTCCTCCTCCAGGAAGTCGCCCGTGTAGGCGCTCTCCGCCGACGCGAGCGCCGTCACCGGACCGCCCGAGAGGCCCGCGCGGGCGTCGGCGAGGAACCTGATGACGTCCACGTCGACCACGGCCGGGTCCAACCGGACGTGCTCGTGGTCCGCCGCGATGCCGTGGCCGTCGCCCCGGTCCGGGTCGAGCACCAGCCGCGCCGTGGACAGCGCCACCGAGAACCGGTTGGCGACCCGCTCCGGCGGCTCGTCCGGCCACAGCACCGCCATGAGCGCCTCGCGGGTGGTCGGCCGCCCCTGACGGGCGACGAGGATCTTGACGAGGTCGCGGGCCTTCTTCGACTGCCAGGCCGTGGCGGGCACGACCTCGCCGCGGCGCAGCACCCGGAACCCGCCCAGGGTGCGGATCGACACCGCCGGGCCGGTCGACCGGCCGCACACCTCCGCCACCGAGGCGGCCTCCGCGACCAGCCCGCGCGCGCCGAGCCGAGCGGCGGCCTGCCCGGCCACGGTGACCAGCGCCAGGCCGTCCGCCCCGCCGAGCACCCGCGCCCTGGCGATCGACACCTCGATGCCGCCGACCGGGTTGCCGATCTCGGCCCACGCCGCCGCGGCCTGGTCCAGCAGCGACAACGCCTCCTCGCGGCCGGACGCGGCCCGGCCGAGCAGGTGCAGCGCCGCGGCGACGGCGGCCCGATCGCGCCGCCGCGCGGCCACCTCCCGGGCCTGACCCGCGTGGGCCGCGGCCACGTCCGGCTCGCCGCGCGCCAGCGCCACCCGTGCGGCGGCCAGCAACGCCGCCGGGTAGCCCAGACCGGTGCCGCAGGCCAACGCGCGGCGCACGAGGTCCTCGGCGGTCCGGGGCTCCTCCTCGGCCAGCACCCCGGCGAGCCCCGCGAGGGCGGGCACCAGCTGCGGCACGGCGTCGTTCTCCTCGGCCAGCCGCACGGCCTCGGTGAAGGCGTCCCGCGCCAGCGCCCGTTCGCCCCGCAGCCGGTGGACCTCGCCGAGCGACTCCAGCGCCAGGCTGGCCAGGCGCGAGCCCGTCCGGGTGTAGACCCGGCGCGCCGCGTGCAGGTCGGCCGCGGCCTCGTCCAGCCTGCCCAGGCCGAGCCACGCCGCACCGCGGTTGTTCAGCGCCAGCGCGCGGTAGCTGGTGAACCCGGTCAGGTCGGCCAGCCGCAACGCGGTCTCCAACTCCGCCAACGCCTCCCGGTGGTCCGCTTCGTGCACGAGGTGGGCCGACCGGTTGACCCTGATCCGGATCTCGGCCAGCACGTCCCCGGCGAGGTGCGCGTGCGTCAACGCCCGCGCGTAGTGGTCCGCGACCGCCGAGCGGTCGCCCTCCGCATCGGCGACCATGGCCAACACGGTGTGCGTGGCCGCCAGGGCCGCGTCGTCGCCCGCCCGCTGCGCCAGCTCCGTCGCGACGGCGACCTCGGCCCGGCTCGCGGCGACGTCGCCGCGCGCCCAGTGCGCGCTGGCGGCCAGGGCGTGCACCCTGGCCTCGGCCGCCGGGTCCGTCCCGGTGGTCGCGGACTCCGCGCACGCGGCGAGCGTCCGGTCCGGTGCGCCGCTGAAGTAGTGCATCGCGGCGATGCGGGCCGCCAGCGCGGCGGGCACGGTCGCACCCGGCGGGGTGGCCCGCCGCAGGCACGCCAGCGCCGGCCCCCACTCGCCCCGCACCTGGTGCGCCACCCCGGCCAGTTGCCAGGCGACCGGGTCGCGCTCGTCGGGCGGGATCCCGTCGACCGCGGCGATCACGGTGTCCGCCCCGCCGCGCTGGAGCAGTTCCTCGCCGTGCGCGGCCAGCAGCGCGGCGACGGCGCGGTGGTCGTCGAGCCCGGACAGCGCCGCGAGCGCCTCCGCGAGGTGTCCGCGGGCGGCCAGCCACGCGGCGGCGGTCGTGCCGAGCCGCCGCCGTTCGGCCGGGGACGGCGGGGTGCGGCCGGCGACGAACGCGCGCGCCAGCGGGATCAACCCCAGCCAGCCGGGGTGCGGGATCAGCCGTTCCACGAACAGGCCGCGCGCCAGCAGGTCGTCGAGCACCCGCGCGGCGTCGGCGAACCCGAGCGCGGCCAGCAGGTCGGCGTTGAACCGGTCGAACAGCGCGGCGGCGGCCAGCAGCTCGCGGACCCGACGCGGTTCCCGGTCGAACACCTCGTGGGCGAGGTAGTCGTACAGCGCGCGGTCGTGCGCCGTCGCCGCGGCCGGCGCGGGTTGCGCGGCCCGCGCGCCGACGGCCATCCGCACCGCCACCGGCCAGCCGCCCGACAGCCGGTGCACCTCGGCGGCGACGCGGTCGTCGTCCAGCAGCCGGCGGGTCTCGCCCTCGGTGAACGCCAGCTGCGCGGCGGTGATCTCCAGCGGACCGCCGAGCCCCGCCGCCCGCCGCACCGGGAACGGCGGTCGCTCCCGGCTCGACAGCACCAAGCGCAGCGCCCGCGGCGCCTGCAGGCACAACGCCTCCACCACCGCGCACGTCCGGTCGTCGCGGCCGATCACGTGGAGGTCGTCGAGCACGAGCAACACCTCCCGCACGCCCTCCGCGGCCTCGGCGACCGCCTGGCACAGGGAAGCGGCCAGCGCGTGCGCCCGGTCGACCCGACCGGCCTCGCCCGTGCCCTCGTCGTCGGCCAGCACGTCAGGCGGCCGGAACCGCAGCGCGGGCAGCACGGCGCGCAGGGCGGCGGCCAGGTTGGCCAGCAGCGGCTGGGGCGAGCGGTCCTCGTCGGTGAGCGTGTGCCAGGCGACCGGGGCCCGGCCGATCCACCCGGACAACAACGTGGTCTTGCCGTAGCCGGCGGGCGCCACGACCGTGGTGATCCGGCTCGAGCGCGCCGCCGCCACCAGGTAGTCCAAGCGCGGCCGAGCGAGGGTGTCCGCGGTCCCGGGCGTCGTCACACGCTATCCATGCCACACCCGCCCCGGCCCGTGCGGGCTCCACGGGCGAATCACCCGATGTGATCAGCCCGTGCCGCTTTATCCCGGCGCTAAGACCACTCGAAGGCGCGTGAGGAGCGTGGCGCACGACCACTCGGACCTGCCTTCGGAGGGCAACATGAGAAAGCGACACGTGTGGGTGCCGGCGGCGGTGGCGCTGCTGGCCGCCGCACTCGCGCCGGTGGTGACCACGTCGGTCGCCCGCGCGGAGGACCCGTGCGTCGACCGGCCCGCCACCGAGCTGGACCGGCGCCCCGACTGGCGCTGCGTCGGGCTGGCCACCTACGCCCCACCCGGCGCCGAACCGGTGGACCCCGCGCTGGGCGACGACGAAGCCGCGCGCCTGGACGTGCCACGGCCGGCGGAGTGGGAGCTGGGCGTGGCGGTCTCGCCCGACGGCCGGCTCTACCGCCAGACCGCGCTCCCGCCGCGCGGGCCGGAGGAGACCCGGCCGGTGAACCCGACGCCGACCGCGGGGACCGAGTCCCCGGCCGATGGCGACCTGGGCGTCCGGACCATCTTCGGCCCGGACGACCGGGTGCTGCGCTCGGCGACCACGAGCTACCCGTGGCGCACGGTGAGCTCCGTCTCGCCGCCCGCCTCCAGCACCTCGAACTGCTCGGGTTCCCTGATCGGGCCCCGCCACCTGCTCACCGCCGGCCACTGCATCCACCAGGGCGGCGGCGGAGACGGCAAGGGCTGGTTCCCCGACCGCAAGGTGGCGCCCGGCCAGAACGGGATCGGCACGTACCCGAACGGGCTGAAGAACTCGCCCTGGTACATCAGCGTGTCCGGCTGGTACGACCACGGCGACAAGGCGTTCGACTACGGCATGATCGTGCTGGAGGACCTGCGGTCCACCGCGACCCTGGGCTGGCTGGGATGGCGTTCCTACGGCCACTGGGGCGAGCACTGGACGGCCGGCTACCCCATCTGGTCCTTCTCCTGCGCCGCCTCGCCGTCACCGGACGGCCAGTGCGACAACTTCCAGTACGGCGGCCACGCCTCGACACAGCTCCTGGGCGTGAACGTGATCAAGACCCCCGTCGACGTCCAGGACGGGCAGAGCGGTTCGCCCGTCTACGAGACGACCGACGGCAGCCCGCAGGTGATCGGCGTCATCGCCTACCACGGCGTCACCGGCAACTGGGCGACGCGGGTCACCGCGAGCCGGGCGAACAACTTCTGCGCCTGGATCCACGCCCACCCCAGCGCCCACGCCGACCACGTCTGCGAGTAGGGCGAAACCGAGGGCGCGCCGCGGAACCACCCGCGGCGCGCCTTCGCCCGGGGTGACCGCGAAGCCGAAGTGGAGGAAGCCGAACACGGGACGGACCCACGGCAGGTGTTGTGCGGGTTCACCCGCGCCGTTCTCCTCGCGGATGTCGCAGGCCAAGACCAGGACGGTCGGAACCGGGTCAGCTGACCGCGGTCACGCGCAGCACGACGTGGCGGGGTCGGTCCACGTCGACGGTCACGGCGCGGTCGACCACCTCGACTTCGGCGCCGTCGACCCATGCCTGGTCGGTGATCCAGCTCGGCTCCGGTTCCATCCCGGGAGCGTTGGCCGCCATCGCGACGATGCGCTGGGCCGCCAGCCGCCACACGCCGGACTGGAGGGCGACCACGGTAGGGGTCTGGGTCAGGGGTCGGGCGGTGAAGCCGCCCGTGGTCACGCCGTCGACCGGTGCCCTCGTCGCCGCCAGCCACACCGGCGGGGCGTGGTGGACCTCGATCGGGTCGAGGACGAGTCGCAGGCCGGGGGGGACCTCGTCGGCACCCTCGATCTCGACGCGCACGTCCCACAGGGGGCCGCCGGTGGCGACGTCCAGGTCCAGGGGCAGTCCCGGGGTCGGCTCACCGCCGGCGAGGCCGATCGCCTGGTCGACGCACCGGGCCACCACCAGCGGCCGCGGCGGGAGGTCGGCGTCGATCTCGAACCCGCCGTCCCCACCGCTGACGGCGTGTGCGACGACCCGGCCGGCGTCGAGGTCGCACAGGCGCACCTCGCAGCCCGCCTGACCTCGACCCCCGTAGGTCACGGTTCCGCGTGTCATTGCGGGTAGAACCCCCATGCCGGGAAGCGGTGGACCAGCGCTCGGAAGTGCTCGGGACGCAGCCGAGAGGCGGCCGCCCCGTTCCCGGGCACGTTGACCCGGGGCGGGTCCGGGGCACCGGGTGCCGGCGCGGCGGTGTAGGAGAACACCACGGTCATGGTGTTCTCGTAGAGGACCTGGTTTCCTCTGACCAGGTAGTCGTGGAAGCGCACCCGGTGCTCGACCCGCCCGACCGGGGTGCTGGTGCCCCCGACGCCCCACAACCCGCCGGACCTGACGGGGGCGAAGGCTTCGGCCACCTGGGTCGCCACCGAACCGGGGCGGTCGACCATCATCGTCCTCCCCGCGGGACTGGCGGGGGTGCTCGGCGTCGTCGAGTGGCCGCCCCGGGTGCCGGCGGGGCTGAACCCGGCCGGGGCGCCCGCCGTCACCGGCGACTCGTAGAACGGGAAGCTGTTCGAGAACGTGTCGATGTACCAGTGCTCCGCGCCCGGCCTGCTGTACTCGACGTTCCCCGGCTGGCCCTGGTGGACCAGGCCGCTGGTCGGCACGAAGTAGCCGAGGCTCGCGCCGCCGGTGTCGAACCGCTCCATCTCCCGGGAGATGAACTGGAGCCACCCGGTCTGCTCCGCTTGCGCCCCCTGGTAGTCCAGGGCGTACCAGTCGGGGGTGCCCGTGCCGGCACCGGTCCCGGGCGCGACCTGGGAGTAGGTGGTGACCGACCCGCCCGGCACCGCCACGGCGGGACCGGCGCCGCCGGTGGCGAACGGTTGGGGGTCCGCGGGCCGCGCCGGGGCGCCGGCCTGGGCTTGCCGAGCTGTGTAGAGCAGGATGCGGCGGACCCGATGGGTGTCGTCGCCGAACACGCGCTGTGACGCCGCCTGCGCCGCGGTCACCGCGGTCGGTCCCCCGACCGCCTGGACGCGTTGCGCCCTGGCGGCGAGGTCGGCGTCGTTGTAGGCGCCGAGCAGCCGCACCACCCGGTCCCATCGGTCCGCCTGCGCGGGACTGCCCACGGCCTGGCTGATCGCGGCTTCGTAGTCCTGGCCGAGCTTCTCCACCCTGCGGGCCTCGACCAGCGGGTAGAGGGGGCCGCCGCCCGACCGCAGGGTGTCGGCGAGCGCGGTGACCTGCGGCAGGTGGAACCACTGCAGCCGCTGCCGCCGCGCGGTGTCGTCGGGGTAGCGCCCGAGCACGCCGGCGACGGCCGGCCAGTCCGACCGGGCGATGGCGTCGCGCAACTGCCGGTCGAACCCCTCGACGCGGATGAGACCCGCCTGCGGTTCCCGGCCGAGGTGGACCACGACCCGGTGGATGCCCTCTCGGGTGGCGGCGGTGTTGATGTCGAACAGTTGCGGGGCGGTGAGCGGTGCCACCGCGGCGGGGAGGTCGGTCCCGTTGAGCGCGTTGAGCATGCGCGCCGCCACCGGGGGGTCGACGGCCCGGCCGGGCAGGGCGGCGGCGATGTCGGCCGACCGCTCGGCGACCACCACCCGGATCCGGGCCGCCACCGGCAGGTGGGCCGCTTCGGCCGCCTGCAGGAGGTGGACGCCCTCCCACCACCCCAGCCGGCGGAGGTTGTCCGGCACCCGCTCGGCCCCGTCGGGATAGTCCTCGAGGGTGTGGGCCGCGGCCGGCCACTCGCCGCTGCGCACTTGCCGTGCCAGGTCGATCGGCCCCCGGATGCGGACCGCGGCGCTGCCGTTGACCACCGCCGCGGCGTGGAGGCCGGTCCGCTGCGCCTCCGTGTAGCGGGTGATGCGGACGTCGATGTCCGCCTCGGTGAAGCCGTTGAGGATCCTCGCCGCGTCGGTGAACTCGTTGATCCCCAGGTGCTCGGTGATGGCGCGGTCCATGTCGGCGGTGTCGCCCGGGCGAGGAGGTCGGACCGGGGTGCCGCCGGGACGCTCGACGGCGCCGGCTTCCGGCGGCCCGGCCGTGTCGCCGTCGAGGCCGTCGCGCTGGACGGTGGGCCCGCTCAGCAGTGCGCACACCGCGCTGTTCCCCGCCGCCCGCTGCATGTGGAGCAGCCCGATCGGGTTCCGGGCGGGACTCCCGGTCCGGTGCCGTTCGCCGTGGTCGACGGCGTGGCGCGACGAACTCGTCCGTCGGCTCCGTTCCGCCGCGAACTCCACGGTGACCTCCACTCCCGACACGGTCGAGGCTACCCAGTTCCCGCTGCCCGAACGGGCGGCCTTTCGTCCCCCGGTACCTGCCCGACTCGATCGCCCGCGCCGAGGAGCATCCGCACACCCCCGGTCCACAGTGGCCGGGGGTGTCCGTTGAACAGGCGGATTTCCCAGCGTGGTCAGCGGAAGGTGATTTCGCCTGCCGCCGAGGCGGACTTCAAGCCGAACGGGCACCGGGAGAGGTCGCTGGTCGGGTGGCCGTCGGCGGTGGCGGTGCGGCCGGGGAGGACCTGGCTGTCGTCGGTGGTGCGCCCGATCAGGGGACGGTCCAGGTCGTCGATGACGAGCCTGGTGGTGCCGAGGCGTTGTCCGGACTGGTTGTCACCGCCGTACCAGGTGATGTCCACCGTCCCGCGCCCCGAGCCGACCTGCGTGCACGAGGTCTCGGTCGCCGAGCCCGACACCTCCACCCGCGCGGACTTGAGGTGGGGGTGGGATCCGTCCAGTGAGGCGCAATGGTCCAGGGTGCCGCTGCCTGTCGCCTTGATGTGCTTGGCCTGCCAGTTGACGCTCGGGCTGAACTGGACGCTGACCTCTCCGTGGCACACCAGGCTTTCCGCCGTGGTGTCGGCCGACATGCGTTCCCGGTAGTCGTTGCACGCCACGGCCGCGGTGAGCGCGACGGCGGCGATGGGGACGGTGATCCGACGGTTCGACCAGTTGACGTTCATCGCAGTCTCCTCGGTGTCGGGGTGTTCGCGTTGTTCGCGGCGGCGACGCGCCGGGCATCGACACCGTGACGTCACCCACGACCGCACCCACGAGATTGCCTCGACGAACCCGTGTCGGCGCGTGCTGTCACCGGTTGGAGAGACATTCCGCCCGGCGCGGTCCCCAGTTCACCGCCCGTGTCACGGCTCGTCCTCGGCACGCTCGCTCGATCGGGAGACCCGACCAACCCGGACAGGTCGCCGTCGAAGCGCTCGCCACCACTGTCCGGCGCACCACCTCCACCCGTTCAGCGCGGTTGCGTGACGCAGCACCGGCGGTCACCCCGGTTCGGCGGCCACCACGTCCTGGACGGAGCGGGCCGCGCCGCGGGCGAGTGCCGCGTGACGCCGTTCGCCGAGCCGCTCGACCAGGGCCGCGCGCACCTGCTCGAGCGCCGGCACGTCCACGGCGGGCACGGGCACGCCCAGTTCGTCGCGCAGGGCGGCGGCGAGGCCGGTCAGCTCGGCGGCGCGGACCGCGTCGCCCAGCGCCAGGTGCGCCGCCGCCATCGCGTCCAGCACCGCGGTCTGCCGCCACCGGTCGCCGACCTGCCAGTGCGCCGACAGGCTGCGGCGGAGCCGGGTCAGCGCCGACGTGGCCCGTCCGGTCCGCAGGTCGACCAGGCCGAGCAGGTGCGCGGCCCAGGCGATGCCCTCGCCGAAGTCCAGTCCGGTGAACACCGTCAGCGCCTGTTCGGCGAGCTCGCGTGCCCGCTCGTCCTGTCCGCGGTGCAGGGCGACGAAGGCCAGGTGCACCCGGACCGAGGCGGTGTTCTCCGGGTCGTCCAGCCGGTCGTAGTGGCGCAGCGCCCGTTCCAGCAGGGGCTGCGCGGTGTCCAGGGCGCCCGCGAGCCAGGAGGCGAACCCGGTCATCTGGAGCACGTCGGCCTGGCCGGGTTCGTCGCCCGCGTCCCGGTGCACGAGCATCGCCTCGGCGTAGTGGGCGGTGGCCCGCGCGTACTGACCGCGTTCGCAGGCGATCGACCCCAGCAGCCGCAGGCAGCGGGCCGCCGCCGAGGTGTCCCCGGCCGCGCGGTGACCTGCCAACGCCGCGCCCGCGAGCCGCGCGGCCTCGGCGTAGGAGCCCTGGAAGTAGGTGAGGGACGCGGCGGCGAGCACGGCCGGTGCGCGTTGCGCCGCGGTCAGGTCCTCGCGCCGGTCCAGCGCTTCCAACAGCCAGCGGCGGCCCTCGGCGTACCGCCCGCGCAGCCGGCAGTAGCGGGCCAGCGCGACCGCCAGCTCCAGCTCGTCGGGGCTGCGCGTGGCGGCGAGCCAGGCCAGCGCGGCCCGGAGGTTCCCGTGGTCGGCGGCGAGGCGGTCCAGCCAGTGCGGCGCGTCCGGTCCGCGCAGCCGGCGATCGGTGTCCCGGGCACGGGCCAGGTAGTGGGCGGCGTGCCGGTCGCGGGCCGCGCGGTCCTCGGCCGGTGCGGCGGCCAGCCGACCGGCCGCGTGGTGGCGCAGCGTCTCCAGCAGCCGGTACCGGGCGCGTCCGCCGCGGCGGTCCACCACGACCAGGGACTTGGCCTCCAGCTCGGCGAGCGCGTCGAGCGCGGTGGCCGTGGTCTCGCGCCAGACGTGCGCGGCGGCGTCGAGCGTCCAGCCGCCGGTGAAGACCGCGAGCTGCCGGAACCACGGCCGGGCGGCCGGGCGCAGCCCCGCGTAGCTCCAGGCCACGGTGGCCTCCAACGCGCGGTGGTGCGGCCGGCCGTGCGCCGGGCCGCCTCGCAGCGTGCCGGGTTCGCGCAGGCGTTCGGCGATCTCGGTCATGGTGAGCACGGTGGTGCGGGCGGCGGCCAGTTCCAGGGCCAGCGGCAGGCCGTCGAGGCCGGCGCAGATCGCGGCCACCGCCGGCGCGTCGGCGTCGGTCAGGTCGCGGACCGCGGGCAGCGCCGCGCGGGCCAGGAACAGCCGGACCGCGTCGGAGCGGCGCAGCTGCGCCAGCGTGCGGACCCCGGGGTCCGGCACCGGCAGCGGGCCGACCGGCCACACCGTCTCACCGGCCACGCCCAGCGGTTCGATGCTGGTCGCGAGCACCCGCAGCCCCGGGCAGGAGCCCAGCAGGGTGGCGACCAGCTCCGCGCACCCCTCGCGCAGGTGCTCGCAGTTGTCCAGCACCAGCACCAGGTCCCGTGACCGCAGGGCGCGCACGAGGGCCGCCGGGGTCGGGTCGTCGCGCACGCCGACCGCCTCGCACACCGCGGCGGGCAGCAGGTCCGCGTCGGACAGGGCGGTGAGGTCGACGAAGGCGACCGCCTCGGCGCGGGCGACGGCGGTGGCCACCGCGATGGCCAGGCGGGTCTTCCCGCTGCCGCCGACGCCGGTGAGCGTGGTCAACCGGCGTTCGGCGAGCAGGTCGACCAGTCCGGCGATGTCGGCTTCACGGCCGACCAGGTTGGTGACGGGCACCGGGATGCGCGCCGCACCGCTCACCACGGGATCGCTGACCACGTGATCGCTCGCCGCCGGGGTCTTGCGCACGGCGTCGCCGCTCGTCGAGGCGTTGCCGACCGCCGGGGCGTTGCCGACCGCCGGGGTCTCGTGCACGGCGTCGTCGCCGACTGCCGGGGCGTTGCCGACCGTCGAGGTGATCACCGGGCCGGTGGGCGCGTCGTCGGCGAGGATCGTCGCCTCCAGCCGCCGCAACGCGGGCCCCGGCCGCACCCCCAGCTCCGCCGCCAGCACCGCGTGCGCCCGCCGGTAGGCCGCCAGCGCGTCGGCCCGCCGGCCGTCCCGGTACCGGGCGAGGACCAGCAGTTCCCACAACCGCTCCCGCAGCGGGTGCCGCACGACCAGCGCCTCCAGTTCCGCGCCGACCGCGCGGTGCCCGCCCAGCGCGAGGTCGGCCGCGCACAACTGCTCCACCACCTGCAACCGCAGCTCGTGCAACCGGTTGACCTCCGCCCGCGCCCACTCGCCCACCGCGCAGTCGACCAGCACGTCACCGCGCCACAGGTCCAGCGCCGCCCGCAACCGCCGCGCCGCGACCTCGGGCGGCTCGTCGTGGTCGGCCTTGACCAGCCGGGTGAACCGGTCCACGTCGAGCTGGTCGGGCGCCGCGGTCAGCACGTACCCCGGCGGCCGGGTGCCGACCACCGCGCCCAGCCCGCCCGCGTCCAGCGCCCGCCGCAGGTGCGCGACGTGCGAGTGCAGGGTGCGCAACGCCGACCGCGGCGGCCGCTCGTCCCACAGCCCGTCGATCAGGGCCTCCCGCGGCACCACCTGCCGGGCGCGCAGCGCCAGCAACCCGAGCAGGGCCCGCCGCATCGGCCGGTCGATCGGGACCGCGCCGTCGGCGCCCACGACCTCCAACGGGCCGAGCACCCGGATCTCGAAGTTCGGTGTGCGCATCGCGCGGTGGTCGCTCCTCTCCGGCGTTCCGCTCGGAGGAGGCGCGACCACCGCGGGAAATACACCCCGGCGGCCTCAGGGGAGCAGTTCGCAGGCCGCCGTCGTCCCGCCGCCGGGTCCGACGTCGCAGGTGTCGACCTGCGGCCCGCCGTCGAGCAGGTCGAACCCGGCGCCACCGACCAGCACGTCCGCCCCGCCCAGGCCGGACAGCCGGTCGTCGCCGGGCCCGCCCACGAGCGTGTTGGGCGCGCCGGACCCGACGAGGGTGTCGTCGCCCGCGCCGCCGACGAGGTGTTCCACCGATCCCAGGATGGTGTCGTGCTCACCCGGCGCGCCGTCGTCGCCGGGTGAGCCGTCGAGGTCGGCCACCACGCCGTTGACGCGTTCGGCGTAGCTGACCACGTCGACGTCCGCCGCGCCGTCCAGCAGGTCGGCACCCGGCCCGCCGGTCAGCACGTCGTCGCCGAGACCGCCGTACAGCACGTCGTTGCCGGGCCCGCCGTCGAGGACGTCGTCCCCGGCGGAGCTGTTGAGCTGGTCGTTGCCGGCGCCGCCGAGCAGGTGCACCGACATCGGGTCGCGGACGTCGAGCGAGTCGTCGCCGTCCCGGCCGTCCAGCACGACCGCCGTGACCCCGCCGAGGTCGCAGATCACCTGGTGCTCGTCGGCCCGGGCGGGGCTGTCCACGCACCCGCGCCCCACCAGGTCCAGCGCACCGGCCCTGTCCTCGACGCGCACGCGCCCGGCGTCGAGGGTCTCCACCTTCAACTGGTTGTCCACCCCGTCGTAGGCGGTGAAGCTCAGGACGCCGTCGACCACCCCCAGCGCGCCCACGGCGGCGTCGCCGGCGGACGCGACGCCCGGTACCAGGGGGAGGACTGCCAACGACGCGGCCAACACCGCGATGCCCCATACGCGCACTGCGCTCTCCTGTCGTCTTGGGGACGATGTGCGGCGCAGGACAGCAACCGCCGGTTGCCGTCCGGTTGCCGCGAGGGCACCCGGACGGCGGTCCGAGCGGCTCAGCCGCAGATGCCGTAGACCATCACGCCCCAGGGCGGCGGTGCGGCGCCGAACGCCTTGTTGCCCCGAGCCACCGCCGTGTTCACGTCCGAGGCCTGCGCCATGTCCAGGTAGACCGACCCGCTGCCCGGGGCGACCTCCCCGCCGGCGCTGTAGAGCGCCTGGCCGGCTTCGCACGTCACGTTCGCCGATTTGGTCGCGGCGGGACCGGCCGGCGCGGGCCACTGGATCAACTGGCCGGTGACGTTCGCGCACACGGCGAACGCGGTGACGCTCCACTCCCCGGGGTGGCGGCCGGGGATGACCGAGCCGCGCGCGGTGACCGACTTGAGGCTGGTGGAGGGCGCCACCTTGTCCAGCACCACGTCACCGCCGCCGTTGTTGATCCGGCCACCCATGCCGATCACGTTCTTGGTGCCGCAGTCGACGGTGACGACCGACCCGCCGATCGGGCCGGTCACCGCCACCACGTCCCACCCGGCGGGCGGGGTGGCGCACAGGGTCGCCACGGTCATCCGCCAGGCGATGCCGGTCAACTGGGCCTCGATCATGGTGGCGGTGAAGCCCTTGCCGTCGTCCCGCGGTTCGAGCCGCTCGATGGCGATGTAGCCCTGGACGGCCGCGGACGGCGCGGTCAGGTGGGCGCCGCCCCCGGTGACGACCGTGCCCAGCGGACAGGTCACCGTGACGGTCTTGGTCGAGCTGTCGGCCAGGGTCGTGATCGCCGCGCGCACGTGTCCCGGCGGGTCCGCCGCCGCCGGCGCCGCGGCACCGAAACCCGCGACCGCACACGCGGCCAGGATCACCAGGACCCGCGCCGCTCTCGTGATGGGCATGGGAACACCCCTTCATCCGGGCGGCCGCACCACGGCGGTCGGCCGCACACCCGGACTGTGGGCGGCGGGCGTTGCCGACCGCCTGCCGTCCGGTTGCCGCCCGCGCGGTCGGTGGTCAGCGGCCCGCGCCGGCGCGGGGGATCGAGCCGTAGGTCGGGTTCCGGGCCACCTGCCCGGCTATCGCTGCCGCCTGGGCGTCGGCCGACCCGAAGATCGACGAGCGGCAGGTGCTCATGGCGACCCGCGACCGCGAACCTCGTCGCGACCTGCCCGCCGCATCACCGTCCACAAGGGACTGACAGCCGGTCGTGGCGAGCCTGTCGGGCGGAACCGGTTCGGGCTCGACGGGGTGGCGCGGTCCACGCGACCCGCTCGGCTCGCCGTCCGGCCCGGTCGCGCTCCCGGCCGACCGCCAACGGGCCGGCAAGATGACTTCTTCTCGCTTTTTGGGGCTGCGGAAGGGGCTCGCCGTCGTTGGCGCCTAGTATCCCACCGTGGACGACCAAGCCGACAGACGTGCGCCCGGCAGGGGCGCGGGTGTGCGTGGGGCGATCGGTGCGACTCTCGGAGCAGTCGCCGCAGGGCTGCTGGGGTTGTTCACCGAAGGCCTGGGCGGGCCCGCCACCGCGATCCTCACCATCGCGGGAACCCTGCTGGGCTGGGGCCTGGAAGCGTTGTTCGAGAAGGACAAGCGCCGCGCGGCGACTGTCGTCACCCTGCTGTCCGTGCTCGTGATCGGTGCCGTCCTCTACGTCAACGTCTGGCGCAAGGCGCCGACCGGGGACGGACTCGCCCAGGCCCCTCCGCCCACGGCGGGCACCACGGCACCGGCTCCGAACGCGGACCCGGATGCCGGGACGAGCCCGCCGCCGGCGCAGCCCACGAGCGGTGCCGAGCCGAGCGGTGACACCATCCCCGTGCCCACCGGCCGCCCACCCGGGCCGATCGCGTTCACCTGGCTCACCGACGCCGTGCGGATCTCCCACGTCGCGCCGAAGATCCTCGCCTTCCCCCGAGGGCAGGTCGGCAACGGCCAACAGGTCGACATCTCGTTCGACAACCTCAGCACCGGCGCGGTCGAGTTCGACGTGTTCGACCCCGGCGGCAGCACGTTCATGGGGTGGTCCCGAGGTGCCCCTTCGTACTCCTTCTCGGTCTCCTACATCTTCAACCCGCCCACCACCGGTTCCTACCTCCTGCGCATCCGCGACAAGGAAACCGGCGCCGCCGCCGAGACCAGCGTCCACCTGGAGGCGAGTTCGGCCGGTCCCTACGTCGTCGAAGCGCCCGGTTCGGCCGACGCCGCGGTCTCCGCGGTCGCCACCGGGAAGGGGTGCGACACGGAAGGGACCTCGATCGTCGTCGAGTACACCGGCGTCGCCCCCGGCGACACCTACGTGCTGACCACGCCCGACGGGCAGCACATCCGCGGCGGCGTGTCGCCCGACTCGGTCGGGCACGCCATCGACGGTCACGTCCTGCGAAGCGATCGCTGCACCGGGACGAGCGTTCCCGGCTTCCGGGTCGAACTGCACTCGGCGGGTGGCGCGATCCGCACCTCGGACGACTTCGCCGTCCCCAACTGACCGGCGCGGCGCACCGCTCGGCCCGTCCTCGAACCCACCGGCTACCGCTACGGCACGGACCGCGCCGCCGCCGTGCCGGTCAGGTGCGCTACCGGCTGACCGCGGACGCGGGCTGGCAATCAGCGGTCGACCCAGGACCGCACGACCGCGACTACCCCCGGAAGTCGCAGTCGTGCTCGCCGTCACCCGGGCTGCCGTGGCCCTACACCAGGTCGCGACGCACCTTCAGCACCGTCGCCGCTCCCACGAACGCCACCACGTAGCCGACGAGGAACAGGGCGGCGGTGGTTCCGCTCAGGTCGGTCAGGACGCCGGGAGCACCGGATCCGCCGACCGCGCCGGCCAGGTTGCCCGCCGAGCCGCCGGGCAGGACCTTCGTGAGGTCTTCCACGGGCCCGAGCAGTGAACCGACGCCGCGCAACAGGTTCTCGGTGACGATCGCCCACATCAGCCCGAGGCCGACGGCCAGCGCGGGGCCCTTGGTGATCACGCCGAGGAACACGCCGAACCCCGTCCACATGGCGGCGATGAGCAGGGACGCCGCCAGCGGCTCCAGCACGCCGATGCCCGGCAGGCCCCAGTCCCAGCCCTCCAGCGACGCCACCGTGATCGCCGCGCCCAGGTTCACCACGAACGTCAGCGCGACCAGCAGCACCACGATCACCGCGAGCGCGCCCAGGGTGCCCGCCATCGCGGAGGTCCGGCGCGGGCCGGCGGTGAGCGTGGTCTTCCAGGTGCCCCAGCCGTAGCCGCTGCCGATCGCCAGGGCGGCCAGCACCAGGATGATCGCGCCACCGAACATCGGCAGGCCGCGCACGACGGCCGCACCGACGTTCTCCGGCTGCATCGCGCTGATCAGCTGCTGCTGCGAGAGGTCACGGGTGTTGGTGCCGCCGTTCAGCGCCAGGTAGTTGAACACGTAGCCGAACGTCAGCGTCATCACCAGCCAGACGCCGATCAGCACCCACGTCGCCGGCCACTTCCACAGCCGCAGCAGTTCCGCCTTGACGCTGCCCATCACGCCACTCCCGTCATCTCGAAGAAGACCTCTTCCAACGTCCGGCGCAGCGGTCGGACCTCCTGCACGTCCACGTCGGCGTGGACCAGCGCCCGCACCAACGACCCCGCGTCCGCCTCACGCACGTGCAGCACATCGCCGTGCAACGAGCTGCCCTCGATGAGCGCGTGCGCCTTCCGGATCGGGTCGGCGCGGATCAGCAGCACGGTGTCGCCGCGCAGCTGCTCGACCGTGCTCTCCGCGACCAGCCGCCCCCGCGAGATGACACCCACCCGGTCGCAGATCTCCTCGACCTCGCCGAGCAGGTGGCTCGACAGCAGCACCGTCTGCCCCTGGGCCGCGAGCGCCCGCACCAGGTCGCGCATGTCGGCCATACCCGCCGGGTCGAGGCCGTTGGTCGGCTCGTCCAGGATCAGCAGCTGCGGCCGGCCGAGCAGGGCGGCGGCGACACCGAGCCGTTGCTTCATGCCGAGCGAGTACCGGCGGAACTTCTCGTTCGCGGCACCCACGAGGTCGACCTGCTCCAGAGCGGCCTCGACGTGCGTCTTGCCGACCCCGCGGCGCGCCGCGTGGACGCGCAGGTTGTCGCGGCCGGACAGGTACGGGTAGAAACCGGGCCCCTCGATCAGGGAACCGACCTCGAGCAACGCCTTGGGCGTGCCCGGTGCCTCGCCGAGCACCGTGGCCGAGCCGCTCGTGGGCTTCACGAGCCCCAGCAGCATGCGGATCGTGGTCGTCTTGCCCGCGCCGTTCGGACCGAGGAACCCGTAGACCTCGCCCCGCCGCACGGACAGACTGACCTCGTCCACCACGGCGCGGTCGCCGTAGCGCTTCGTCAGCTTCTCCGTCGTCACGATCATGGGTCCGATCGTGTTCCCTTGGACCGCCGGGGTCGTCCGCTGCGGAGCGTCATGAAGATACGCAGATCTGCGTACGCCCCCGGTCGTATCGTCAGCGGCATGCGGATGAAGTGGCAGGACGTGGCGCTGGCGGTGGCGCTGTTGTTCTTCGGTCTTGTGAGCACGCGGTTCGCCGCGCGTCTGCAAGGAGCGGAGGCGCTCGACGTGTTCGCCTACCTGCTCATCGCGGTGGCGGCGGCGGGCCTGCTGTTCCGCTCGGTCCGTCCGCTGTGGACGTTCGGGATCACCACCGCCGCCATCGCCGGGTACCTGGCGATGGGATATCCGTTCGGGCCGATCCTGATGAGCGGCGTCGCCGCCGTGTACGCGATGGCCGTCTACTCGACCGTCGAGCTGACCGCCGGATGCGCCCTGCTGTACGCGCTGGCGGTCCTCCCGTGGTGGCACGACTCGGTGAGCTCGTGGATCACCTGGTCGGCGGGCTGGATCCTGCTGCCCGCCGCGGCCGGTGTGCTGGTGAAGCTGCGCCGGCGGTCCGCTGTGGACGCTCGCGAGCACGCCGTCGTCTCCGAACGGCTGCGGCTCGCCCAAGAGGTGCACGACGTCGTGGGCCACGGCCTGTCCGTGATCGCGATGCAGGCGGGCGTAGCTCTCTACGTCTTGGAGACGGACACCGCCAAAGCGCGTGCTTCTTTGGAGGCGATCCGAGATACCAGCAAGGAGGCCCTGGAGAGCCTTCGGTCCGAAGTGGACACACTGCGCGGATCGGCGCCACTGCGGCCGTCGATCTCGCTCGCCGACATCCCGGCGCTGGCGACGCGGATGCGCGAGGCGGGACTGGAGGTGTCGGTGGAGGTCGACGAGGTGGAGCTGCCGGACAACCACCAGCTCGCCGTCTACCGGATCGTGCAGGAGTCGCTGACCAACGTGCTGCGCCACGCCTCCCCGGGCGTCACGGCGTCGGTCCGCGTCTACGCCGTGCGCGGTTCCCTGGTCGTCGAGGTCGCCGACACCGGCACCCCCGACTCGTACGTCGAGGGCCACGGCATCACGGGCATGCGCGCACGGGCCGAGGCACTGGGCGGCACGCTCGAAGTCGACGGATCGCGCGGCTTCAAGGTGACCGCCCGGATACCGTTGCCGGCATGATTCGCGTGGTGGTGGCCGACGACCAGCCGCTGGTCCGGATGGGACTGCGGACGTTGATCGAGACCGAGGACGGCGTGCAGTTCGCCGGCGAGGCCGCCAACGGCCGCGAGGCCCTGTCGCTGATCCAGTCGGTGCGGCCGGACGTGGTGTTCCTCGACATCCGCATGCCGGTGCTGGACGGCCTCGAGGTGCTGCGCCGCGTCTCGGCCGACCCCGCCTGCGCCGGTGTGAAGATCGTCGTGCTCACGACCTTCGACCTCGACGAGTACGTGTTCGAGGCGCTGCGGACGGGCGCGTCCGGGTTCCTGGTGAAGGACTCCGACCCGACCGACCTGCTGCGCGCCGTGCACGTGGTCGCCGATGGCGGTTCGCTGCTCTCGCCGTCCGTGACCCGCCGGGTGATCGACCGGTTCGCGTCCGGGGCGTCGGCGAGGCCCGTGCCGCATCTCGACAAGCTGACCGAGCGCGAGCGGGAGATCATGCGGCACGTCGCGTCCGGCGCGTCGAACGACGAGATCGCCGCGACGCTGGTGATCTCGCCCGCGACGGTGCGCACGCACGTGTCGCGGGCGATGGTGAAGCTGGGCGCGCGCGACCGTGCCCAGCTCGTCGTGTTCGCGGTGCAGTCCGGCTTGACGTGACTCGAACGCGGCCCTGCGCGATGTCCGGCGGGATCGCGTCGAGGGGCGCGGCGGCCGCGGGTCGTGCGGGGGTGCCGCCGGGTGGTCGGGTCAGGAGGTGTCGAGCCAGCCCGCGTCCCGGGCGATGCGAAGGGCGTCGATCCGGTTGCGTCCGCCGACCTTGCCGATCGCGTTGGACAGGTAGTTGCGGACGGTCGCGGGGGAGAGGGACAGCAGGGTCCCGATCTCCTCGGTGCTGACGCCCGTCCCGGCCGCCCGCAGCACGTCGGTCTCCCTCGGGGTCAGCGGGCTGCCGCCGGTTTCCAGCGCCGTGGCCACGAGGTCCGGGTCGATGACGCGCTGACCGGCGGCGACGCGGCGGATGCCATCGGTCAGCGCCTCGGGCGGCGCGTCCTTGGTGATGAAGCCCCGCACGTGGGACTGCAGGGCGCGCAGCAGGTTCCCCGGCCGGCCGAGGCCGGTCAGCACCAGCGTCCGGCACTCCGGCAGCCGGCGGTGCAGCTCGGCGGCCGCGGTCAGGCCGTCCACGCCCGGCAGCTCGATGTCCAGCACGGCGACGTCCGGCCGGACGCGCAGGGCGGTCTCGACCACCAGGTCGCCCCGGTCCACGTCCGCGACCACCTCGATGTCGTCCTCCAGCAGCAGCAACGCCGCCAACGCCCGCCGGATCAGGTGCATGTCCTCGGCGATGAGCACCCGGATCACCGGACCTCCTCCGGCACGTCCACGACCAGCCGGAACTCCTCGCCGCCGCGGCCGGCCCCGACGGTCCCGCCCAGCGCCTCGGCGCGCGCGGCGAGACCGGCCAGGCCGTGCCCCGAGCCCTCCGGGCCGCGCACGCCGTCGTTGACGATCTCCAACCGCACGACACCGGCCCGGCGGGTCACGGCGAGGGAGCACGTCGTGGCCTCGCTGTGCCGCAGCACGTTCGCGACCCCCTCCCGCACGGCCCACGCCAGCACCGGCTCCGCGGCCGGCGGGACGTCCGGCACGTCCACGAGCGCCCCGATCCCCGCCGTGCGCAACAGCTCCACCGCGCCGTCCACCTCCGCCCGCAGCGACACCGCGTGCTCGTCGAGCGAGATCGCCCGCATCCGCCGCGCGGTGTCCCGGGCCAGCGCCGTCGCGCCGGCGACCTCCGCGCGGGCCGCGTCCGGGTCGTGCGGGAGCAGCCGCAGCGCGAGGTCGCCCTTGAGCGAGATCGCGGACAGGCTCTGGCCGAACAGGTCGTGCAGGTCGCGCGACAACCGCAACCGCTCGCGCCCGGCCGCCGCCTCGGCCAGTTCCGCGCGGGTGGCCTCCAGTTCGGTGAGCACCCGCCCCAACCGCACGGCCGCGTACGCGACGAGCGGGTAGGCCGCCGTGGTGAGGCCGTAGGCCACCGCGTACACCGCCTGGGACACCGATCCCGGCGACCGGACCACCACCTCGCTGCCCACGGCGAACAGGACGAGCAGCGCCAGGGCTCCCACCCGGACCGCCCCGGTGGTCAGCATCAGCACGGACGAGAACGCGCACAACTGCGCGGCGGACCAGACGTCCCACCAGCCCAGCCACCACAGCGGCAGGTAGGCCAGAGCGAGTACGGCCGGCAGCGTCCACCGCCACCCGGCGGGGCGTCGGGCGTCGACGGCCGCGAGGCTGTGCCGCAACTGCAGGGCGCACAGCAGCACCCCGAGCACCACGGCGAGCACCGGGTCGCGGCCGGGCACGCCCGACACGCCGAACCCGGTGAACCACACCGGAACCGCCACCATCGGCACGTGCACACCGACCACCAGGCACCGCGCGTTCGCGGCGGTCATCGGGTGATCTCCAGCCGGGCGCCGACGACCGCGATCCGGCAGCGGCGGACCGACTCGTCCGCCAACAACCGCGCCACCTCCCGCCGCAGCTCGACGCCCACCGACTCGGGCAGCGGCGCGCCGGGCGGCACGTCCACCTCGGCCTCGATCCCGGCCGCGCGCAACAGGGTCGCGACCGCGTCCAGCTCGGCGTGCGCGGGCGCGGGGCGGAACCGGGCCAGCGTCCGGCGGGCGTTGGCGAGCGCGCCGCGCGCCGTGTCCACGATCTCGCGCACCTGCTCCGGCCGGTCGCCCAACGACGCGATCCGGTCGAGCGCCGTGCCGACCTCGGCCTGCAACTCGGCGTCCAGGCGGAGCCGTTCGCGCACCACGGCCTCCTCGGCGAGCCGCACCCTGGCCTCGCGCAACTCCCGCACGGCGGGGATGAGCAGCACGGGCAACGCCGTCATGGGCCCGAACAGCGCCACGCCGAGCGCGAAGTACGCGGCCCACCCGCCCTGGCCGTAGGCGTGCGTGACCGGGATGGGCAGCAGCACCAGGGCCGCGAACACCACCAGCCCCCAGGGCATCCGCACGACGAGCAGCACCAGCGCCGCGAGCGGGTAGAGCGCCCCGAGCCACTGCGCCCCGACCACCGGCAGCGTCCCGAGCACGACCACCGCGACGAAGCCGAGCCGCCACCCCGACCCGCGCGGCGGGAGCCCGAGGGCGGTCCGGCGCAACTGCCACAGCACCACGGGCAGGTACAGGCAGGTGGCGACGACGGCGAGGCCCGGGTGCGCGGAGCCCTCGCCGCCGAGGCGGAGCAGCCCGACCACCACGATCGCGACGGTCGCCACCAGGACGGCGACCAGCGCGAGACGGGAGAGCTGGTTCTCGTTCAGTCCGACCCTCGCTCGACGCGGACGACAGGCACGCAACGCTAAGCGGCCGGGGCCGTTCGGGGCAAGGGACCGATGACGTTCATCATCGGCAGCCGACGACATCGGCATCTACCTGCCCGATTCCACGCCGCACAGACTTGCCCCATGACCACCGAAACCCGCCGTCCGGCCACCCCGTCACCCGTGCTGGGAGCGGCAGCCCTCACCGTGGCCGGGGTGATGTTCCTGCTGTACCCGGCCCTGAGACCGGCCGGCGACGACGCGACGACGTTCGCGACGACGGCCTGGATGGCGACCCACCTGTTCGCCATGATCGGCTTCATCCTGGTGCCGATCGGCCTCTACGCGCTGCTCGACCTGGCCCCGGCCCGAACCGCGCTGATGACGACGTGGCTGGGCGCGGGCCTGGTGCTGCCGTACTACGGCGCGGAGGACTTCGCCCTGCACGTGATCGGCGAACGGGCGCTGCGGGACAACGACCCGAGCCTCACGGACCTGGCCGCGGACTTCCGCTACCACCCGCTGGCCGCCACGACGTTCGCCCTGGGCCTCCTGCTGCTGGCGGTCGGCGGGATCCTGACGGCGATCGCCACGGCCCGCTCGGAGAAGCTGAGCAAGTGGAGCGCGCTCCCGCTGGCAGCCGGCATGGTCCTCTTCTTCCCCCAGTTCTACACCCCGCTGCCAGTGCGCATCGCCCACGGTGCCCTCATGGCCATCGGCTGCGTCTACCTGGCCCTGAACCTCTGGCAACAACGCAAGCACTGACCGAGCCGTCCGCCAGGGAGGACGCGCCCCCGTGTCACCCCTGGCGGCTTGCCGAGCGGCGAGCGCCCTGGCTCTTCCACTCCGGCTCCGGTTCATCCGTAGTCCCGTCGGCTGCTTGCCGAAGGCAGGGCCGGGTCGACGGCCCGACCCTGCCTCACGACTGCCGGCGTGAGCGGGCCCGGGCTAACCCCGGACGGCCGCTTCCAGCAGTCCTCGGTGGCGGATCATCCAGGCGGCTGCCCGGGCCCGCCAGGACAGCGCCCACAGCGGCCCCGGGTCGGTCGAGTCCGGGGTGATCCCCGCGTACGTCGCCTCGGCGGCGCAGTCGCGGATCGCGAACTCGATCATCCGGCCGACGAACCCGTCCCGGTCGCGGGACGGGAGCCCGTAGCCGTCGAGGAACAGTCCCACCTGCCGGGCGCGGTGCTCCGCGTCGGGCAGGTCGTTGCGCTCGGCGACGTCGTCGTCGTGCAACTGGGCGTTCCACCACGCTGCGGCGGCGATCTCGTCGAGTCGGTCGACGGGACCGGCGAGGGTCCAGTCGATGAGCGCGACGGGGAGGCCGTCGCGGGCCACGACGTGCCACGGACCGGCGTCGCAGTGCCCGATCACGGTGTCCGGGCCGGTGTGGCGCATCCACCAGGGTTGCCACACCGCGTCGGGTGGCGGCCGGAACCCGGC
The DNA here is from genome assembly GCF_003634995.1 of Saccharothrix variisporea. GTDB lineage: Bacteria > Actinomycetota > Actinomycetes > Mycobacteriales > Pseudonocardiaceae > Actinosynnema > Actinosynnema variisporeum. The sequence goes on from NZ_RBXR01000001.1 coordinate 8,795,083, forward strand.
GGTGGCGTCGTGCAGGTCGCGCAGCAGCGCACCGACCTGCCGGACGCTTTCGTCGGTCCACGCGTGCGGGTGGACGATGGTTCCGTCGATGTAGGTCAGCACTTCGTTGCCGTCGCCGTCGACGCCGTCGCCGACCACGCGGGGCGCGCCGGTGAAGCCGACGTCCTCCAGGTGGCGCAGCAGCGCGTGGACGGTCGTGGTCCAGGGTCGGGCGGGACGCAGGACGGTCCCGTCGGAGCGGGTGACGTCGCTCGGTCCACCTTCGGCCGCGGTCAACGGCTGTGCGGGTGGTCCGGATTGTGCGGAATGCACGGTTTTCTCCTCGTGGAGTGCGGTACGCGGGTCACGGCACCGCGCGCGGCGATGCCTGCGGCCCGGGGAGGAACCCCGCGGGCCGGTGAGGACCGCTCCGAGTCGAGGAGGGGTGCGCGCTCTGTCTCGCTGCTGCGGCCGACGACGTGTCGGCGGCACGATCAGCGCGCGGCGCGCTCCCCGGTCGGAGCGATCGTGACTCCACCGGAAACCATGCACGTCATCGTCAGCCTCCTGGAACGTTGACCGAACGGACGGGGCCGACGCTACCGACCCGCCCCGGCCCGCTCAACCGGTTTGCGGGTGGCCGGTCGTGCCCGGCGCGGCACCGTGACGCGACTTCCGAGGTCACCTGGATGATGGTCGGCCGATCGGGTGCCTCCAGCCTGCGCACGCGGTGACCGCGGCTCATGGTGGAGCGACGTTGCCGGAGTCGCTGGAGGTCCGATGACCCGCACGGCGGTGGTGGCGCCGGGAGGGTGGCCGGTGATCGGTCACGCGTGGCCGATGATGCGGGACCCGGTGCGGTTCACCGGATCGCTGGCCGGGCTCGGTGACCTGGTGGAGGTGCGGCTGGGGCCGGTGCGGGCGCTGGTGCCGTGCCACCCGGACCTGCTGTGGCAGGTGTTGACCGACGACCGGGTCTTCGACAAGGGCGGACCGTTCTTCGACCGGGTCCGCGCCACGATCGGCAACGGCGTCGGCAGCTGCCCGCACGCGCAGCACCGCCGTCAGCGGCGGTTGATCCAGCCCGCGTTCCACCACGCCCGGCTGGCGCGGTACGCCGAGGTCATGGGGCAGGAAGCGGCGGCGCTGGCCTCGGGGTGGCGCGACGGGCAGGTGGTCGACGTCTACCCGGCGCTGTTCGGCGCGGCGTTGCGCACGGCGCTGCGGTGCCTGTTCACCACCCGTGCCGACGACGCGGCGGTGGACCGGATGCGGCGGTCGGTGGAGACGCTGCTGCACCAGATCACCGCGCGGATGTTCGTGCCCGGCCTGCTGCAACGCCTGCCCGTGCCGGTCAACCGCCGCTTCGACCGCGCGCTGGCCGACCTGCGCCGCGACATCGACACCCTGGTGGCGGACTACCGCCGTGGCGACGGCGACCGCGGTGACCTGCTGTCGTCCCTGCTGTCCGCCCGCGACGAGGACGGGTCCGGCGGGCTGGACGACGCCGAGATCGGCGACCAGGTGCTGACGATGCTGGTCGCCGGGTCGGACAGCGTCGCCGCGACGGTGTCCTGGGCGCTGCACCTGCTGGACCGGCACCCGGACGCGATGGCCGCCCTCCGCGACGAGGTCGCCGAACCCGCCCGCCGCACCGACCTGCCCCGCACCGACCTGCCCCGGGCCGACCTGCCCCGGGCCGACCTGCCCCGCGCCGACCTGCCCCGCGCCGACCTGCCCCGCACCGACCTGCCCCGCACCGGGCGCGTGATCACCGAGGCGCTGCGCCTGTACCCGCCGGGTTGGCTGTTCACCCGCATCACCACCGAGGAGGTCGAGTTGGGCGGGCGGCGGCTGCCCGCCGGCACCACCCTCGCGTTCTGCCCGTCCGCGGTGCACCTGCGGCCCGACGTGCACGACCGGCCGGACGCGTTCGACCCCGACCGGTGGCTGCCCGAGCGCACGCGGCACCTCCCGCGCGGCGCGTTCGTCGCCTTCGGCGGCGGGGCCCGCAAGTGCGCCGGACAGGAGTTCGGGCTGACCGAGAGCAGCGTGCTGCTGGCCACGCTGCTGAGCCGGTGGCGGCTGCGCGCCGCCGCGGGCAGCGACACCCGCCCGGTCGCCCTGTCCACCGCCCTGCGCCCGCGCCGCCTGCTGCTCGAAGTGGGGGGAGCGGCGTGACGTCCGGCCTGAAGGTGGAGTTGCCGCCGCGCTACTGCCCGCTGCCGCCGGCCCGACACCCCGACGAAGCCGTGCTGGCGCAACGAACCTCCGACTGGATCACCGGGTTCCACTCGCTGTCGTCGCACCAGCTCGACCGGATGCGCGGCAACGACTGCCCCGGCTTCTACGGCCGGATCATGCCGAACGCGGCCACCGACCGCCTGCAACTGGCGGTGGACTGGTGCACCGTGATGTTCCACTTCGACGACGCCCACTGCGACGAAGGCCCACCCGCACGGCGGCTCGGCCCGTTGACCGACCTGGCCACCAGGATCACCCGGGTGCTCGACGTCCCCGACACCCCGCCGGCCGGCGACCCGCTGCTGGCGCCGGTGCGGGACCTCGCGCGCCGCGCCGCGCGGTGGGCCACCCCGACCCAGCGGCGGCGGTGCGTCGAGGCGCACCGGGCGTGGTTCCTGGCCGTGCTGTGGGAGATCGGTCACCGCGCCGCCGGGAGCACACCCCGGCTCGACGACTACGCCCACCTGCGCCAGCACACCGCCGCCGGCGCGGCCACGCTGTCGTGGGCCGAGATCGTGGACGGCGAGGAGATCCCCGAACGCGAGCTCACCGCGCCGGCGGTGCGCGCCCTGACCGAGCTGGCCTTCACCACCGCGGCCTTCGACGACGACCTGTTCTCCTACGGCAAGGAACTGTGGGTCGCGCACACCGAGGGCACCTCGCCGTCCGGGCTGAGCCTGGTGGAGGTCCTGCGCCGGGAACACCACCTCACCACCGGTGACGCCATCGCCCGCGCGGTGGACCTGTGCGACCGGCTCACCCACCGCTTCTTCGCCCTGCGCGACCGGGTCCGGCCGCGGGCGAGCGCACCCCTGCGCGCCTACCTGGACCACCTGGCGCACCTGTTACCCGGCAACCTCGACTGGGGCCTGCGCGCCGACCGCTACCGCAACCCCGACGGCCGCCACCCCCACGCGGTCACCACGTCGGCCACCACCACCCGCACCCCACCCGCCGACACCTCACCGCCGCCGATCCCGTCGATCCGCTGGTGGTGGGACCCGGACCTGCGCTGACCCCCGAAGGGCGACCCATGGGCCGACCTCTGTCTGCGGTCGAGGAATTCGTGGCGCGCACCGGCACCCCCGTGGTCCTGGGTGCCACCGTCCACGGCCCGCTCGACACCGACGCGCTCGCACGAGCCGTACGACGGCTGAGCGACTACCACCCCGTGCTCACGCACCGCATCACCCGCAAGGGAAACCGCCACCACCTGACCCCTGCCGCCGACCAGCCACCGCCGCGGCTGCGGCACACCGACGAGCCGTCCGACACGCCCTTCGCCCCGGGCGACCCACTGCTGCGCGCCACCCTGACGCCCCACCCCGACGGCACGCACCGACTGGTCCTGGCCCTCCACCACGCCATCAGCGACGGCGTCTCCGCCCTGTCCGTGATCTCCTCGCTGTGGCGGACCTACACCGCACTGGTGACCGGCACCCCGGAACCCGCCCGACCGCCCACCGAGGAACCGCTCCCCGCCACCGACGACCTGCTGGCCCGACGCCACCGACCGCTCGCAGTCGCCGCCTGGCTGGCCCAACAGGCCGTCCACATGGCACTGCACCGCGCCGCCCGACTGCCGAACCGACCGACCTCACCACCCGAGCCCGGCGCGCACCTGCACACCACCGAACTCACCACCACCCAGGCCCACCGGCTCTACCGCACCGCCCGGGAGCACGGCACCACACCGAACGCACTGCTGTGCGCGATCGTCCTGCTGGCCGCCCGAACCCGACTCGCGACCTCCGACCGACCGGCACGCCTGTCCCTGGGCGTCACGATCGACCTGCGCCGTTGCGCCACCATCCCCGCCCACCACCTGGTCACCGCCACGTCGTTCGTCCCGATCACCACCCGGGTCGCCCCCGACCACACCCCCACCGCACTCGCCGCCTCGATCGACCGCCAGTTCACCCAGGCCCGCGCCACCGCGCACGCCGAACGCCAAGCCGTAGCCCTCCGCTACCTGCTCCACGCGCCGACCCCGATCCCGTACACGATGATGCTCACCAACATGGCCACCCACCCGTTCCGCCTGACCCTCCCGCCCGACATCCACCTGACCGACACGTTCGGCTACGCCCCACCCCCGGGCCCCCTCCCGGCCGTCTTCATCACCCGCGTGAACCGCACCCTCGCCCTCCACCTGGCCACGCCCCGAGCCTGGTTCACCGCCGACCAGGCCACCCGACTCGCCCACGCGCTGACACGACAACTCACGGCGGTGCTCGCCGACTCCCGCCGGTGACCGCCCCGGTGAAGACCTGACACGCTCAGGAGGCGGCGCAGGCGAGTGCCGGGGCAGCCGCGGCCGTGGTCGTCACGGGCGGGCCGTAGCCGGCGGGGCGGGTGCCGGAGCAGTAGTTGGACCACACTTCGCCGTAGGTGGACCCGGTGAACGCGAACACCACGTACGACTCGCCGACGTAGAGCGTGAGCCCGCACATCGACTCCGCGTAGGCGGTCGTCACGGTCACCGTCGCGGGCACGTCACCCTTGTACTCCTGGTCGACCTGCACGGTGTACGCGCGGAGGTCGTCCCAGACGTAGTTGGGCTTGCCGCGCTCCAAGACGGTCGACGCGGACACATAGCCGCTGAACACGAAGTCGGCCTGGGCGTACCGCTGTGCTTCGGTATCGCCAGGCCGACAACTGCACGCACTGGCGGTACCGGTCAACACGGCGGCCGACAACACGGTCGTCAGCACCACGGCACCGATGGCGTGAGCGAGAAAACGCAAGCGCGCCACTGAAAGCTCCCCTGGTCGGGTGAACGGTGGCGGTGCCGCTCCAGCATATCGGCCGGCGTTCCGGCGGGCACTCGCCCGATCGACCACGAGTGGGGGAGAGGTATGCGAGGCAGGGCAAGAGAGGCGCGATCGCCGCGGCGGTGTGGCGTTCACCCCCGGGGACGATCCGCCTACGACCGGAAGTTCACCGGAGGCGCACCCACCCGTCGAAGTCCAGGGGCCGCGGTACCGCGCTCAGGGTGACCCGGGCGGAGTCGGGGGTGCGCGGCTCCAAGCGGAAGCGGGTGCACAGCAGGTGGGTCAGCAGCACCAACTGGATGGTCCCCAGCCCCGCGCCGATGCACGCGGTGGGAGCCCACCCGAACGGCACGTAGTGGTGACCTCCCGGCGGACGTCGGGCCGCCTCGGTCGACCACCGGTGCGGGTCGAACGTGTCGGGGTCCGGCCAGTGCCGCTCGTCGTGGTTGACCAGGTAGGGGCTCACCAGGTAGTGCCGGCCCACCCCGAGCCGGTTGCCGCGCACCGTCAGCGGGACCCGCGCGCTGCGGGTCATCAGCAGCGGTGCCGACCACATCCGCAGGACTTCCTTCACGAACTGGTGCGCGGTCGGGGCGGACCGGGTGCCGGTCCGGTAGAGCTGCTCGACGGGAACGGCCGTGAACTCCTCCGTCAGGGCGGCCACCCACTCGGGGCGTCTCGCCAGTTCGTACGCCAGGCAGCCGGCGACCGCGCCCGGTGGCCCGGCGATCGCGGTCAGGACCGTCGTCACGGCCTCCAACGCCCGGTCGGGGCCCAGCGCGGGCAGCAACCGGTCCACGACGGGCTGGGTGAGGTCGGTGCGGGTGCGCCCGCCGCGCGCCCGGCGGCGGATCTCCTTGCGCACGACCCGACCGGTGTGCAGTTGGGCGACGACGGCCTGCCACCGCTGCCGGCGGGTCTGACCACCGGGGCCCGCGTCCAGGCGGGTCAGCTTCGCGATCGCGTCGCGGTCCAGCCAGGCGAGGTCCGAAGTGGACAGTCCGTCGAGCACCACGGGCACCAGGGAGCGGAACGTCACCTCGTGTGCCAGCCATGCGAAATCCACGTGCTGGTCGCGGCGGCCGTCCAGCACCGCGGCCATGCGGTCGGCCAGTGCACGCAGGTGGTCCTCGCCGCTGAGCACCCGCAGCTGGGACAGCCACAGCGAACGCACCTGCCGCCACGACACCGCCGCGCTGCGGCGACCGCGGATCCGGTCGACGAACCGGTCGGGCAGCGTCAGGTCCGCGAAGTTCTCGGCGTTGACCCCGCTCGCCGCGTCGGCGTCGAACACCATCAGCCGGTCGCCGTGCCAGAACACCCCGTCGTGCTCGGCGTTGGGGGCACGCAGGTTCGCCAGCAGGTCCGGGTCGTCGCGACCGGTCGTCATGGGTCTCCCAGAGAAGGCGGGGAGCGTGTGGCCACGCTCCCCGTCGGCACCGATCAGATGTGGTGGTACACGTACCAGCGGTACTGTCCGTCGCTCTTGCGGATGTTGAGCGCTACCAGCGCGGCGTGGATGAGCTTCGCCATGGTCACCTCCTTCCGCTCTCGCGCGCACCGTTCGTGCGCAGGGTGAAGTCCGGCGGCGCGAGCGCGGCCGCGACGTGCGGCCGGTGCCGGTGGGCCTCGACCCGCCACCGCTCGAACGGCGGCAGCAGCCGGAGGACGTCCTCGACCACGGTCATGGCGAAGCCCGCCGCCACGCAGGTGTGGGCGCCCCAGCCGAACGGGATGTACGCCTCCGCGGCACCCGGCGGCAGGCCACCCGACCAGCGGTCCGGTCGGAACGCGGTCGGGTCGGGCCAGAAGCGGCTGTCCCGGTGCACGAGGTAGCCGCACACCACCACCTCGTCGGAGGTCGTGACCTCGGTCCCGGCCAGGCGGTGGGGTTCGGCGGGGAAGCGGCCGAAGTTCCAGGCCACCGGCCACAGCCGCAACGCCTCGCGCACGACGCCGGCCAGGTCGCCGCCCGCGCCGGGTTCGGTGCCGAGCAGGTACACCGACCAGCCCAACAGGAACCCCGTCGAGCCCGTGACCGCGAACAGGAACGACAGGTACACCTCGGCCAGTTGCGCCGGCACCGTGCCTTCGGGCGCGGCGGCGGCGAGGACGTCCAGCAGGTCGCGCGGTGTCCTCACACCCCGCGTGCGCCGGCGTGACAGCTCCACGACCAACCCACGGCGGACCCTGCGCCGCAGCACGGCCCGGGACAGCACCGACCGCCGGTCCCGCGCGCCGGCCAGGACCGCGTGCCGGACCACCTGGTCGACCAACCCGCGCAGTTCGCCCTCCGGCGCCAACACGTCGCGGAAACACGTGTAGAGCAACAGGTTTCCCGCATCCGGCCAGCGGCTGTCCGGCCCGATCCCGCGCTCGACGATCGCCGCCAGCCGGTCCGACCGGGCGACCCAGTGGTCCCGCAGCAGGGTGCGCGCCACCCGGCCGATCTCCTGTTGCGTCGAACGCGGACCCAAGACGCCCTTGCTGGTCTGGAAGAAGTCGGAGTGCTCCCGGTAGCGCGACCCGGTGTTGGCGAGGACTGCCTTGGCCTCGGCCGGTTCGCTCACGTAGAGCACGCCCGGCCCGCGTCGGAAGATCGGCCCGTGACGGGCGCGGAGATCGTCGAGCGTCTCCAGTTCGTCCACGTGTTCGCCCCGCCCCCAAGCCGGAATCCCGCGACCACAGCAGCGTCACTCCGGAGGGGCGGCCGAGGCAAGCCACCGAATGGCCGGGCCGCACGGCGTTTGCCCGCTGTCGGAAGGGGCTGCCGGTCGGGGTTGCGCGGTCCGGACCTGGTGCGGTGGACGGATGTTAGTGCCAACAAGCCGGACGCCGCCGGCGCGGGCCTGCCGAGGGCGTCGACCGCGGGTGCGGGTTCAGCCCGAACGCCTGCGGGCCGGTGACGCCCCCGAGTGGATGTCGGCGGGCAGGGCGTTGTCCGGTCCGTGGGTGACCGCGTGTTCGGCTGCCCGCGCCAGTGCCAGTGGTCGGTAGCCGCACAGGCGCGCGATGGCCTCCGGGTCGATGTCGGTGCACCGGTCGCCGATGATCGAGCGGACCAGGTGCACGGCTTCGGCGGCGGTCAGGTCCGGCACCGTGAGGGTCGTCGCGCCCAGGCGGGAGGCCAGGTCGGGCAGTCGGACCCGGCTGGTGACCACCACCGCGCAGCCCGGCGAACCGGGCAGGAAGGGGCGGACCTGGGTCGGGTGTGCGGCGTCGTCCAGGACCAGCAGCACCTTCCGGTCGTGCAGGAGCGAGCGGAACGAGGCGGCCCGCTGGTCCACGCCGGTCGGGATCCGGGGGTGGGGGACCCCCAGCGCGACCAGCACGTCGGCCAGCAGGTCCGCGGGCGGCGGTCCGGCGCTCGCGCCGCCCAGGTCGACGTACAGCTGCCCGTCGGTGAAGTGCCCGCGGTCCACGCTGCGTCGTGCCCACTGGACGGCCAGCTCGGTCTTCCCGACGCCCGGCGGACCCTCGACGACCACCACGGGCACGGCCGGTGACCGCTCGCCGTCCAGGAGCGCCCGGTCCAGGTCGGCCAGCAAGCGCTCGCGCCCGACGAAGTCCCGCCTCGCCGCGGGCAGTTGGGCGGGCCTCGCCCAGTCGTGCCGCCGCCGGGTGGAGGACTCCAGGGCCGCCGCCGTCGAGGCGAAGGTGGCGCCGGTGTCGAAGACCCGGTCGCAGGCCTGGGCGAAGCGCGGCGACGGCGGTCGCTTGCCGGTCTCGATCTTGCTGATGTACCCGCGGTCGTAGTGGACCAGGGCGGCCAGTTGCGCCAGGGACAGGCCCGACCGGTGGCGGTGCGCCCTGAGCAATCGGCCGAACGGTTCCGCGCCGCCCGCGCCGCCGAACCCCGCACTCATTGTCCGCCCGATTCCCCCACCGCGCCGCGACCGCGGTGTTGCCCGGAAACAGGCAACACCGCGGCCTGTACATCGGGCGCACCGGACCTAATAGTGGCGGGGTGATCGATGACCAAGCCGACCAGGGCAGCTCGGCAGGTGCGAACAGCGACCGCCTGGAAAACCGGCTCTACGACTACGCCATTCGCCAGGGTGCGATAAGATCTCTCGAAGTAGCGGCGGCGGAACTCGGCGTTCCCATATCCGAAATCTATGTCGCGGTCGCCCGGCTGGTCGAACTTCATCTGCTGCGCACCGATCCCACCACCCGGGACCACCTCCTGCCGAGCGTGCCGCAGCTCGCGGCGACGGCCCTGGTCTCGCCCATCGAGCGAGCAATCTACCAGTGGCAGGAGCTGGCCGACCGGTTCCGGGAACGCATCGCCGGCATTGCGGGTTCGGCTCGGCGCGACGCTGAGCACATCGGCGTAGTAGATGGTGTGAGTGGAGTAGCGGAGATCCGCGGCATGCTCGGTTCGGCCGGTCGGGACTGCCGCCGCGAACTGGTGGTGCTGCGCCCCGGTCGGCATGACGAGGAGTTGGTGGACGAGTTACTGGAAACGTGTTACGACGCGCTCGACCGGGGTGTCTCGATCCGACTCATCTGCCCCCACCAAAGCCGAGCGAGGTTTGCTTCCCGCGCAAAAGTTTCGCAACTCCTCGATGCCGGCGCGCAGATCCGGACGCGCAGCCACCTCCCGCGCGCGGCGGTGGTCTTCGACGAATCCCTCGCCGTTCTCCTGGACCTCCCGGCGACGCCCGGCGGGCAGCCGACCGCGCGGCGGGTGCGTGACCGCGGGGTGGTGCGGTTCGTCGTGGACATGGTCAACCAGCACTGGGAGGACGCCACGCCGTACAGCGCGGCGGCGCACGGGTACGCCGAGGCGGCCGACGACCTGCACCGGTCCATCGCCCGCCTGATGGCCCGGGGGCTGACCGACGACGGCGTCGCCCGGCACCTGGGCATGTCCGTGCGGACGTGCCGCCGCCACATCGCGACCCTGCTGCACAACCTGAACTCGGTCAGCCGGTTCCAGGCGGGCGTGCGGGCCGCCGCGTTGCTCGACCAGCCCGCCCGCCCGCAACCGGGCTGAGCGCTACGCCGCGGGGGCGGGTGTCCGCGCCGTCGCCGCCAGCACGTCCGACACCGCCCACTCCTTGGCGTGCACGACCCCGCCGACGACCAGCACGTCCAGCCGGGACTCGTCGAAGGTGCGGAACGCCTCGCTCGCCGACCGGGCCGTCGGCTGGCCCTTCACGTTCAGCGAGGTGTTGATCAGCGTGCCCACCCCGGTCAGCCGCTCGAACTCGTCGAGCACCCGCCACAGGCGCGGCTGCTCGGCGGCGTGGACGACCTGCACCCGCGCGGTGCCGTCGTCGTGCACCACGGCGGCGATCTCGTCGGCGCGTTCCGGGCGCACGGGCACCGCGATGGTCATGTGCCGCATGTTCGTGCCCGCCGGGATGCGGAAGTACCGCGTCGCGCACTCGGCTTTCACGATGGGCGCCAGCGGCCGGAACCCCTCCCGGAACTTCACCGCCGCGTTCACCCGGTCCCGGGTCTCCCGCCGGCGCGGGTCGGCCAGGATGCTGCGGTTGCCCAACGCGCGCGGCCCGAACTCCAGCCGCCCCTGCGCCCAGCCCACGACCAGGCCCTTGGCCAGCAGGCGCGCGGCGACCGCCTCCACGTCGTCCACCTCGACGGTGAAGTAGGAGTGCGCGGGCACGCGGTCGGAGTCCACGTCCGGCCCCAGGAACGTGCTCACCGGGTAGTGCTCGGCGGCGCGCGGCAGGTCCGCGCCCAGCAGCGCGGCGCCGACCGCCGTGCCCTCGTCGCCGGCGGCGGGCTGCACGTACACACCGTCCACCAGGTCCGACGCGGCGAGCTTGCCGATGGCCACGCAGTTGAGCGCCACCCCGCCGGCGAACGCCACGCGGCGCAGCCCGGTCCGGGCGACCCAGTGCCCCACCAGGTGGAACAACGCCTCTTCCAGCCGCCGCTGGCCCGCCGCGGCCAGGTCGAAGTGCACCTGGCCGATCTCCCCGTCCGCCGGCGGGCAGCCCTGCTCGGCCAGCCACCGCCTGCTCCCGGCGAAGGTCTCCTTGCTCACCGGGTCGTGGTTGCGCTGCAGCAACGGGATGTCGAAGCGGCCGTCGGCGCGGAGCACGACGGCCTCCCGCATGGTGCCGGCGAACCGCTCGGCGTCACCGGAGGCGGCCATCGCCATCACCTTGTACTCGTCGCTGTTGGGCCAGTAGCCGAGGTGCATGGTCATCACCGAGTAGAACAGGCCCAGGCTGCTGCGGAAGTCCAGGGCGGCCAGGCGGGTCAGCGTGCCGCCGGCCCACCGGTACACGGTCACCGCGTGCAGTTCCCCCATGCCGTCGACCACGACGACGAGCGCCTCCTCGAACCCGCTCGGGACGGCGGCGGTCAGCGCGTGCGCGTCGTGGTGGCGCACCGGCCGCACGTCGAGGCCGGACAGCTCCGGGAAGTGCCGGTGCAGCAACGCGGTCTGCCGCTCCGGGCGGTACACCTCGTCGTAGCGCCGCCGGCTGCGCTCGTCGCCCAGCGAGAGCACCTTGGCCAGGCCGTAGTCGAAGCCGTGCCGCACCTGGTCCACGTCGGTGATCGACAGGCCCGCGATGGAGAGGCACGCCCGGATCGCGTCGGCGGGGAAGGCGTGGTCGTACTTCAGGCCCGAGTACCGCTCCTGCTGGACCGCGGCGACCAGCCGCCCGTCCACCAGGAGCGCGGCCGCGGCGTCCAGGCCCTGGCACAGCCGGGCCTCGCCGTCGGTGAGGTCGGGGAAGTGGGCCCGCTTGAACTCCGCGGTGCCGTCGAACCCGCTGTAACCCAGGACGACCTCGGGTACGCCGCCGGCTTCGCTCACGTTGGTCTCTCCCTGCTTCGTCGGGCGGCGTCGGTCGCGGCGACCGCGCTCGCGCGGGAGGCGGCGACCGCCTCCGACATCGTTTCGGGGTTGGTGTCCTGGTAGGACCGCACCAGGAGGGCGGAGGCGTCCAGCGCGCACCGGGCCGCCCACAGCACGGCGTCGTCCAGCGGGGCCAAGGCGTCCAGCGCGTGACTCGCGCGGCGCAGGTCGGCCAGCAGCCGGTCCAGCTCGGGCGGCGGGCGGGTCACCGCGCCACCCCGATCGCCACGGCGACGACGTCCGCGCCCTTGTGGGCGAGGGACACCGTCACCGACGCCACGCCGAGGCGCTCGGCGGCGTCCCGGGCACCGCCGGACAGCCGGATCGCGGGTTCGCCCGAGTCCTGCCGGAACAGCTCGATCTCGTGCGGCGAGACGCCCTCGAACAGGCCGTGGCCGAGCACCTTGAGCACCGCTTCCTTGGCCGCGAACCGCCCGGTGAGGTACTCCGCCGCCCGCGGCGCGGCCAGGGTGTCGGCCTGCCGCAGTTCGTGCGGCGAGAAGAAGTACCGGCGGAACCACGGCCGGGACAGCAGCCGGTCGAGTTCACCGACGCGCGCGAGGTCGACCCCGACCCTCATGCCGCCACCACCTCGGGTCCGCGCAGCAGCGCCCGGGTGCTGAGCAGGACGCAACCGCAGCCGACGACGTTGGCCAGGGCCAGCAGCACGACCAGCGAGTGCGCGGGCAGCGGGTCCGGGAGGGCCGCGCCGACCGCCAGGACGGCGGCGAAGAACGTCACGTTGAGCACGAGCGCCGCCACCGCCCGCCCGGCCTGCTCGAGGTAGGTGAGCAGGGCGAGGGTGACGCCCAGCGCCCACAGGGACGGCCCGACGAAACCCAGGTAGTCGACGGCGACCTCGCGCACGGCGGCGTCGGCGGTCAGCAGGTCCACCAGCGGTTCGCGGCACAGGTAGACCGCGCCCGCGATGCCCGCGTAGGTCGGCAGGGCCAGCCGCAGCACCATGCGGAAGGCGTTCGCGCGCGCGGCGCCGCCGTGCAGCGTCACCGTGATCGCGACCGCGGAGCCGATCGCGATCGCGGGGACGATGAGGAACAGCTGCACGGTCTGGCCGAGCCCGAAACCGGTCACCCCGGCCACGCCGGCGTCGCGGATCAGCCACAGGTAGCCCAGCGAGGCGCCGGACAGCACCAGGAACGACCCGGCCACCGGCAGCGCCACCTGGCGCAGCAGGCGCAGCGCGGGGCCCGGGTCCGCGGGCCACCGGAACACCACCCCGCCCCGGCGCAGGACCACCCCGCCGAGGACCGCGAGCGGCACGGAGCCCGCCGCGAGCCCGACCGGGACGCTCATCGCGCCCAGGCCCCACAGCCGGTGCGTCGCGAGGACCGCGCCGAGGGTCATCACGGTGGCGGCGACGGCCAGGTGAGCGGCGGCGGTGGCCCGGCCCGTCCCGCGCAGCGCCGCGCCGGCGAGCACGGGCGGCATGGTCAGACCGTTGGCCGCGAGCACCGCCACGAGGAACACCCGCACGTCGTCCCGCCGCTCCGCCGGCACCGCCAGGAACGCCTCCAGCGGCCCGGAGCCCGCGAGCACGACCAGCGCGAGCCCGGCGAAGCCACCGACGCCGAGCACGGTCATCAGCACCAGCACGCCACCGATCCGCGCGGTGTCGCCCTGCCGGCGCAGCGCCGACGCCGACACCTGCGTGGCGATCGCGATGCCCTCGCCGACCGCCATGCTGACGAACCCGAACGGCACGTACACCGAGCGCAGGTACAGCGCGTCTCCGCCGAGGTGGCCGAGGAACGCCGTCACGGCCACCTGGAGCAGGGTGCCCGCGGTGGTCATCGCGGCCAGGCCGACCGCCATCCGCCGCGCCCGGCCGGTCAGCGACGCCCCCTCGACGGCGGTGGCCGTCACGCCCCACCGCCGGCGTCGCGCAGGGCGCCCTGGAACACCGTGAGCCGGTGGATGTCGCCCGCGCCTTCCATGAACTCGAACGCCCGCACGTCCCGGTAGGTCTTGTCCAGCCACGGGTGTTCCAGCAGCGCGGTCGGCCCGAGCAGGTCGACGGCCAGCAGCGTGGCCTCTTCGGCCAGCCTGGTCGCGGTCAGCTTCACCGCCGAGGTCCCGTGCCGGTCCGGGCGGCCCGCGTCCAGCGCGACGGCCACCTCGCGGACCCGTCGCCTGGCCACGGCCACCCGGGCCCCGAGGTCCGCCAGCCGGTGCTCGTCGGCGGTGGACACCGCGGTCCGCGCCGCCCGCGCGTAGTCCAGCGCGGCGTCGGCGACCCCGAGGGACATGGCGGCCAACGAGGGCCGGTAGGTCGCCAGGGTCTGCCGGGCGCCGAGGAAACCGCGGCGACTGGGTCGTCGGTCGGACCCCAGGACCATGTCCGGGTCGACCGCCAGCCCGTCGAAGACCAGCTCGCTGATCCGGACGCCGCGCAACCCGAGGATCGGCAGCAGTTCACCGCGGAAGCCGGGTGCGGGCGTGTCCACCAGCACGGCCTCGATGCCCAGCGGGCCGGGCGCGCGGCGGCAGAACACCACCCCGGTCTGCGCCCGTGCCCCGGTCCCGATGTACTTCTTGGCGCCGTGCACGGCGTACCCGTCCTCGGTGGGGACCAGGCGGGTCTCCAGCTCGGCCGCCGCCGAACCCCTCCCGTGCTCGGTGAGCGCGAAGAACGTCCAGGTCGGTTCCTTGGCGAACCGCTCGAAGAACCGGCTCTGCTGCCGCTCGCTGCCCAGCGCCTGCACCGCGGCTCCGGCCAGGCTGGGGCCCGGTGCCGCGAGGAGCACGCCCGGGTCGCCGTACGCGAGCCGGTCCATCACCACGACCCGGGACAGGCACGACCCGCCGGGGAAGGTGTGCCGGTCGACCCGGTAGGCCTCCTCGGCGAACCGCGGCGGGATCAGCATCGCCTCCTGCAGCCGCACGGCGGGCAGGTCGAGGTAGCGGGTGATCGCGTCCGGGTCCTCGTCGAGCACCAGGCCGGGTTCGCGGAGCTCGCCGGCGATCTCGACGCAGTGCGCGTCCAGCGCGCGCAGGTGGTCGGGGAGGTCAGCGGTCATGGCGCACCGCCAGGTACAGGGTGCCGACCTGCTCGGCGGTGAGCACGGCGCCGCCGGGGCCGTCGATCAGGAAGCTCGCCCCGCCCAGCAGCCGCAGCAACGCCCGGCCGCCGCGCACCAGCCGGGCGAACACGGCGGGGTGCGCGTCGTGGCCGCCGTCCAGCAGCCCGTCGGTCTCCTCGACCAGCAGCACCGCGTCGGCCAGACCCGCCTGGACGAGTTGCCTGCCCAGCAGCGGGCCGCCCGCCGTGGTGCGCCGGCCGAGGTCGGCGACGGCCAGCTCGACGGTGCGCGCGAGCAGCCTGGTGTGCGCCCGGAGCAGGTGGTGGCGCAGGAGGTCCGGGCGGGCCGCCGCCGGGTCTCCCGAGGTGGGGTCGACGAGCCGGACGCAGGCCACGCCGTGGTGCGCGGCCACCCGGTTGGGGACCGGCCGCACGTCCGCGCCGTGCAGCCGGTGCCCGGTCGCCGCGGACAGCCACGACGGCCCCTCGGCCAGCCGCGCCGGCGTGGTGTAGGCGAATCCGCCCGGTCCGACCACCACCACGTTCGGCGTGTCGGGCGCGACGGAGTCGTGGGCGGCGTCGAGCCCGGCGGCATAGGTCGTCGGGGGTGCGAGGGTGGTCATCGGGGTGCCTCACCGGGGGTCGGGGCGGGATCGAGCCGCACCGCGTGCGCCCGGCCCGTGCGCGGGTCGACGTCGCAGAGCAGGATCCCGGAGGTGTTGTCACGCCACAGGTCCGGCTTCTCCGCGAGCGTGAGCCACACGCTCGTGCAGTACGTGCCGGTGGCGCTGCGGACCATGCGGGGCGCCGCGCCCGCCTCCACCCACGGGCCCGCGACCACCACCGTGTCGGGGTCGGTGGCGTCGAGCACCGCCGCCAGTTCGGCCGGTGTGCCGGTCCACGGCGGACCGGCCACCGGACCGGGCGCGGACCGCAGCACCAGCGCCGCGGCCGTCTCCGTCAACGGCGTGTCGTGCACCAGGGGGTCGTGGTAGGGCAGCGAGGTCTGCTCCAGCACGAGCAGCAACGCCGTGTCGCACCGCCCGGACCGGTGGAACGCGTCCGCCACCTGCAACGCGGTGTAGGGCGAGCGCAGGCCCTGCTCGGACAGCGCCATGCTGTACGCGCCGCCGCCCAGCCGCTCGTTGACGTAGGCGGAGACCACCCGCAGCGGGTGCAGGTCCGGCACGGCGTAGGTCAGCAGGACGACGTCCGGCGCCGTGATCTCGTGCCCCAGCGCGGCGAGCAGCGCGTCGGCCAGTTCGGTGTAGCTGACGTTCGGACCCCGGTACAGCCGCTGTTCCTCGTAGGGCACGTCGTACTGGGCCAGCAGGTCCCGGTAGTACTCCAGCATGTCCTCGTCGAACGGGCACGGGTTGGTGTCGGACTTGCGCACCCCGGCCGCGCCCGCCAGTGCCAGCGCCACGGCGGCACCCCTCTTCTCGTCGCCGCCTGCTAACCGCGGGCGCGCTCGCCGGCCTGGTCGAGCGCGTAGTCGGCCAGCGAGCCGATCGTCTTCAGGTGCTCCGGCTGCAGCTCCTCCGGGTCGACCTCGATGCCCACCGAGTCCTCCAGCGTCATCAGCACCTCCAGCACCGACGTGGAGTCCAGGTGGAGGTCCTCGAACAGCCGGGTGTCCTCGTGGGTGGCGGGCAGTTCGCGTTGCAGCACGTCGGCCAACGCGACCTTCACGGCCTCGATCGTCTCGTCGCGGTTCATCGGGTCTTCCCTTCGGTCGGCGCTCCGCACCGGGAGCAGGATCTGCTTGCCGAGCAGGTCTTCGGCGGTGTCGCGGCGGCGCACCAGGTGCGCCTGGCCGTCCCGCACCAGGACCTCCGCCGGGTAGCCGTGGCTGAGGAACTGCACGGGGGAGGCGGTCGGTCCGTAGGCGCCCGAGCGTTCGACGCCGAGCAGGTCGCCGACCGCCACCGGCGCCAGCGGGACCTTCTTGCCGATCACGTCGTTGGGCGTGCACAGCGGGCCGGTGACGGTGCACGGCCCGGTGGCCGGCTCGTCGAACCGGGTCAGCGAGCGGATCGGGAAGTTGCGCTTGACGAAGCTGCCGATGCCGACCGCGGCCATGTGGTGGTTGGTGCCGCCGTCCGCGATCGCGAACGCCTCGCCCCTCGACGTCTTGACGTCCAGCACCCGCACCACGTACCGGCCGGCGAACGCGACCAGGTAGCGGCCCAGCTCCATGATCAGCCGGGTGTCGGGGTGGTCGGCCAGGAACTCCTCGACCACGGCGTTCACGCCCGCGGTGACCGCGTCGAGGTCCAGGTCCTTCTCGTTGTCGAAGTACGCGACGCCGAGCCCGCCGCCGATGTCCACTGTGTCCAGTGGCACGCCGCTGCTGTCGTGCAGCCCGGCGGCCATGTCCAGGATGCCGCGGGTGTTGTGCACGATGTCGGTCGCGTTGAGGATCCGGGTGCCCATGTAGGCGTGCAGCCCGGCGACCCGCACGTGCGGCAGCGTGCGCGCGAGCGCCACGACCGAGGGCACGTCCTGCTCGTCGATGCCGAACTGCCGGGGCTTGCCGCCCATCGACAGCCCGGAACCCTTGGTGGTGAACGCGGGGTTGACGCGCAGCAGCACGTCGACCGGCGCACCGCCGCGTCCGTCCACGATGGCGTCCAGGCGGCGCAGTTCGCCGGCGGACTCGACGACGGTGGTCCGGATGCCGGCGTCGACGCAAGCCCGCAGCTCCCCGTCGGTCTTGCCCGGTCCGAGGAAGATGGTGTGCTCCGGGCGTGAACCGGCGAGGCTCGCGGTGGCCAGCTCGATGGCCGAGGAGACCTCGGTGCCCGCGCCCAGGCGCACCAGCTCGGCGCAGACGCTGACGTTGGGGTTGGCCTTGAGCGAGAAGTAGACCTCCACCGCGGGGTGCAGGCGGTCCCGCAGGGCGGTGTAGGTGTCGGCGAGGACGTCGGCGTCGTAGAGGTAGAGCGGGGTCCCGAACTCCTCGGCGATCGCCGAGACCGGGATCCCTTGCACGTGCAGTTCGCTCATCGCGCGCCTCCGGTGTGGGTGTCGAGCGCGGTCCTGGTCGCGGCGGCCAGCTCGGTCACCGCCGCGCGGTCGGGGCCGAGCGCGATGAAGTACAGGCGGCCCTCGAACGACTCGCCCGGCTGCCGGTCGGCCATCGCGTTGACCGTGCCGAAGCAGGTGACGACGACGCCGCCCTTGACGGGGTCGATCTCGGCCAGCGGCCCCAGCGCGGCCCGCACGTCGGCGAACGTCATCGGGGCGGTCAGGCGCAGGGTGTGCTGCCCGGCCAGGGACGCGGGCAGGCGGCCGGCCAGCACCTCCAGCACGCTGCCCTGGTAGGTGGACATGTTGAACCGGGCGTTGATCTCCAGCACCGGGTACACCGTGCCGTCCGTGGTGACGACGGCGTCCACGCCGACCACGCCGGTGAAGCCGTCGGCGTGCAGCGCCTTGCCGACGACGTCGGCCGCGTGGCGCACTTCGTTGTACTGCACGTCGTCCAGCTCGGTGGGACTGATGTGTCCCAAGTGGACGCCGTTGCGGGTCAGGGCCTCCTTGACGAAGTCCAGCCGCACCTCGCCGTGGGCGTCCACGGTGAGCTGGTAGTTCAGGTCCGCGCGCTTGGGCAGCCAGGTCTCCACGACCACGTGCAGCCGGTCGTCGTCGCGGCGCTTGGCCCGAGCGGTGGCCGCGCGGACCACCCGCCGCGCCTTGGCCGGGTCGTCCAGCACGACCAGGCCCTTGCCGGAGACGCCGTAGGCGTCCTTGACCACCAGCGCCGAGTCGGGGGAGCACTGCTCGCCCACCGTCGCCATCAGGTCGGCGAACTCGCCCACCGTTTCGCAGCACCATCCCGGGACGGCCCGCAGGCCGGTGTCCTCGACCAGGCGGCGGCTGTAGATCTTGCTGTTCACCCGGACCACCGTGGCCAGGTCCGGTGCCGCCACCGGCAGCCCGCCGAGCTCGGCCAGCGCCAGCCCGTCGTCGGCCAGACCCATCGGCATGAGCCGCGCGCCCCGGGCGGCCAGCCCGCGCAGCGTGGCCAGGAGCTGCGGTGAGGCCGACGCGCGCGCCGCCGTGGACTCCGCGTCCGGGCCGTCGGTGACCAGGACGGTCGGCGGCTCCAGCCCGAGCGAGCGGACGTAGTCCAAGAAATTCGGGTCGAGCGGGTGTTGCGCGATCAGGTGGTCGTCGGGGCCCGCCAGCAGCGCGCCCAGTTCCTCCATCCTGGTGACGAGCGGTCCGGTCATGGAGAAGGCGGGCGCGGGCAAGCCGGGGAAGCCGGTCGCCCAGCGCTGCTCCACCTCGAAGTTGCAGAGGAAGACCAGCGGGGTGGCCGGGTCGCCGGTGACCGCCTGTTTCAGGGCGCGCAGGTATCCGGTGGGCATGGTGGAGTCATCCTTCGTGGCGTAAGACCATGGCGGCGTACGTGGCGCCGAGCCCGAGTGCGGTGCACACGTAGTGGCCGCCCGCGGTCAACCGGCCCCGGTCGCGGAGCTGGGTGTAGTTCAGGAACGGGTCGCTGCAGTAGCAGTGGCCGTACTCGGCGACGTTGTCCAGGAACACGGTGGCGGGGTCCGTGCCGAGCAGCTCGACCACCTTCCGCCACGACGAGACGTTCACGTTGTGCGGCACGACGAGCTCGACGTCGGCCAGGGTGAGACCGGCCTGGGCCAGCGCCGCCCGGATCGTCTCGGCCAGCCGGGCCGCGTACTCCAGCCCGAACTGCCCGTTGAGCCGGGCGTCGAGCCGGATGCCGTCGGCGTAGCGGCCGTCGGTGCGCGAGTGGTAGGACAGCACCCGCTCGCCCGCGCCGGAACGGCCGACCAGGCAGGCCGCCGAGGCGTCACCCATGATCGTGGTGTTCTCGATCAGCTGCGCCATGGGGGAGAAGGCCTTCTCGCCGGTGACCACGAGCGCGAGGGCGTCCGGGTCGTCGGCGGCGGCGAGCAGCTCGCCGCAGACGTCCACCGCGGCCAGGCCGCTGGCGCAGTTCTGCTGGGTGAGCGCGAACGCGTTGGCCCGGTGCAGCCCGAGCCGCGCGGCCAGGGCGGTGGCGATGTCGAACCCGGCGGGCGCGACGTCCTGGATGGTGTGCGCGTAGACCACGTGCGTGATCCGGTCCGGGTCGGCGAGGTCCGCGACGAGCCGGGCCGCGGGCGTGGTGACGAGGTCCAGCACGGACAGGTCCGGGTCCAGGTGGAGGCGGTCGAGCCCGTGCACCTTCCGGAACAGCTTGACCTTGGCCCGGCCCAGCCGCAGGCGGGGCGCGACCGCCTCGATCGAGGACACCGGTTCGGGCACGAACGCGGTCATCGCCTCGATCGCGAGCCCGGCAGCCACCATGTGCGGAACCTCTTTTCCTCGCGTGTTTCGGGAGCGCTCCCAGAGGGTTTGTCGCGGCCACTGCGGAGAAAATCACCGATCCGGCCGCGCGGACAACGGTCGGCCATTGGCAGCAAATTACGCGGCAACCCTGGCCGATGGCCCCCACCTGCGCTGTTACCGCTGTGGCGGGCACGGCTTCGTACGGGGTCGGGGAACGGGGTAAAGCGGTTGACCCGATTGGTGCCTGTGCGTTCCGGGGCAGCCGCTATAGCTTCGGACCAATTCCGACCGGCCCCTGAGAACGGTGGACCCGATGGTGACGAATTCCGTCGTCGTGCGTTTTCGTGGCGAGCGCGCGGTCGAAGGGCCGATGACCCTGGGCCAGCTCAACGCGCACAAGTGGCTCAGCTGGACGTCCACCCCCGAGTACGGCATGCAGTACTGGCGCCTGCCCGCCGACGCCGGCGGGTTCGCCGTGACCGACTTCGCCGAGGTGCTGGCCGTGCTGCTGGCCCGGCACGAAGGGCTGCGCACCACCTTCCCCGGCGGCGGCAGGCAGCGGGTGGTCGACTCCGGGGAGCTGGACCTGCGGGTCCTGGCCTGGGAGGACGGCGCGGACCCGGGGGAGTTGGACCGGGTCGTCGACGCGGTGCCCTACGACTGGGCCGCGGACCTGCCGGTGAGCGCCGCCGTCGCGGTCCGGTCCGGTCGGGTGTGCGGGGCCGTCCTGCGGTGCTCGCACCTGGCCGCCGACCACAAGGGGATGGTGGTCCTCGGTCGGGAGGTCGAGCAGATGCTGGCCGACCCGGCGGCCCGGGTCGTCGGCCCGCCCCGGCACCAGCCGGTGGACCAGGCCGAGTCCGAGCGGCGCCCGTCGACGCGGCGGCGCGCGGAGGGCGCGCTGGACTACTGGGCCGGCCGGCTGCGCCGGATGCCGGCCAACCCGCTCGCCGCGCCGCCCGGTCCCGGCCCGGCGGAGTCGCGGGCGATGGAGATGGTGTCGCACGCCGGCGCGGCGGCCCTGTCGCGGATCGAGCGCCGCACGTCGCTGGACCGGTCCAACATCGTCCTGGCCGCGGTCCTGTCGGTGCTGGCGGAGCGCACCGGCGAGCGGGACCACCTGTTCTGCGCGCTGTCGAACAACCGCTTCTTCGACCGCAGGCTGTCCGACCACGTCGGCACGCTGGCGGCCTCCAGCCTGGTCGAGGTCGACGGCCGCGGGGCGACGTTCGACGAGCTGGGTGAACGGGTGCGGTCGGGGATGGTGCGCGCGTCCATGAGCGCCATGTACGACGCACACCGGCTGCACGCCATCGCCGAACAGGTCGAGCACGAACGCGGCGTGGCGTTCCACTACTTCCCCCCGATCTTCAACAACGCCGCCGCGTACATCCGCTCCCACCCCGCCCCGCACGCGCGTCCCACGCCGCCGACCGAGTTCACCTGGCGCCGCATGGAGCGGACCCCCGCGCCACTGCGCTTCGACCTGTGGCGCCTGGACTCCGTGCTGGCCATGGACGCCTGGACCGCCGACACGTCCCGCATCGGCCGCCCCGAGGTCGAGTCGACGCTGCGGGCGGTGGAACGCCTCCTGGTCGCCGCGGCCGAGGACGACCTGTCGCCGGGGGAGGTGAGCGGGATCGTCGACCTGCCGCGCCTCGAGCGCGGCGACGACTGGCTGTTCCTGGACTCCTGCTGGGTCCACCTGCCGGAGGTGCAACGGCTCCTGGACGACACCCTGGCGCCGGCCCGCGTCTTCGCCGAGGCCGACGACCGGCGGCTGGTCGCCTACCTGGCGGCCACCGACGCGGTGACCACCCCCGAAGAAGCCCACGCCCGCTGCATGTCCCGGCTGGCCGACCACCCCGCCGCCATCGCACCCCGCCACTACGTCCTCTGCCACGAGGCCCCGACCACGCCGCACGACCCGTCCTCCTGGCAACGCCAACCGGTCCTGACCGAAGGCCCCGGCCGCCGCACCCACCACCCGCTCGCGGCCTCCCCCTCCACCACCTGACCCGCACGACGTCCCGCCCGTCGCCGGGCGCGCCAGGCCACGACTCGATGGTCATCACCTTCGCGGAAGCGCCTGGCGCGGAAGTCCCGGCACCACGCGCCCCGTAGCCTGGCCGGCATGGGGATCACGCAGCGGTTGCCGCTGAGCAGGGAAGAGTTCGACAGCATCTACGCGAAGGTCGCCCGGCTCACCGTCGAGGTGCTCGTCCACACCGAGGACGGCGTGCTGCTGACCCGGCGCGGGATCGAGCCGTGCCTGGGGTACTGGCACCTGCCCGGCGGCACGGTGCTGTTCGGGGAGCGCCTGGTCGACGCGGTCCGGCGGGTGGCGCGCAACGAGTTGGACGTCGAGGTCGAGGTGGGCGGGCAGCTCGGGGTCATCGAGTACCCGAGCCTGCTGGCCTCCGGTTACCGGGGGTGGCCGGTGGGCCTGGTGTTCGCCGCCCGCATCGTCGCGGGCGTGCCCGCGCGCACCGAGCAGAGCGCGCAGGTGGGCTACTTCCGCACCCTGCCGCACGACGTCATCCACGACCAAGCCGCGTTCATCGCCCGGCTGGGGCTGGCCGCGCCCGCCGAGGGCTGAACGGCGTGGGCCACCCGCGCGGGCCGGGCGCGGGTCAGGCGGTGGTGCGTGCCTCGACCGCCTTGCGCAGCTGGGAAACGACCGTGTGCACGTCGGCGTCGGTCAAGCCCGGGTGCAGCGGCAGGCACAGGGTCCGGGTGGCGAGGTGGTCGGAGTGGGGCAGCTCGCCGTCGAACCCGTACAGGGGCACCTTGTGCAGCGGCTCGTAGCGGAACGTCGTGTAGATGCCCGCGGCGTAGAGGTCGGACGCCACGTCGTCGCGGATCCCGTCCGCCAGCTGCACCCAGTAGAAGTAGTACGAGGTCTCGTGCCCCTCCGGCAGGGCGGGCGGCGGCAGCACTCCCGGCACGTCGGCCAGTTCGCGGTCGTACAGCTCCACGATCTCCCGCCGCCGCGCGACCAGCCCGCCCAGCCGCCGCAGCTGCACGGAGCCGATGGCGGCGGTGAGGTCGTTGCCGATCACGCGCCGGCCGGGCTCCTGCACGTCCAGCTTCCACCACTGCCGGGACGACTTCGCGCCGCTGAACCCGCTGAGCTGCGCCAGCCCGTGGTAGGCCAGCCGGCGCACGCGCAGCGCCCGGTCCGGGTCGCGCACGTACAGCATGCCGCCGTCGCCGGTGGTGAGGACCTTCATCGCGTCGAAGCTCCAGATGGCCGAGTCGCCGAACGTGCCGCAGGCCCGCCCGCCCACCCGGGAGGCGACCGAGCAGGCGGCGTCCTCGACCAGTTCGACGCCC
Source organism: Saccharothrix variisporea (assembly GCF_003634995.1). GTDB lineage: Bacteria > Actinomycetota > Actinomycetes > Mycobacteriales > Pseudonocardiaceae > Actinosynnema > Actinosynnema variisporeum. The sequence goes on from NZ_RBXR01000001.1 coordinate 8,818,613, forward strand.
CGGTCCCGGCACAGCGCCGCGATCCGCTCGACGTCGCCGGGGTACCCGCCGTAGTGCAGGACCACCACCGCCTTGGTGCGCGGCGTGATCGCCGCCGCGACGTCCTCGGCGGTCGGGTTGAGCGTCCTGGGGTCCACGTCGCAGAACACCGGCCGCGCGCCGCAGGAGACGATCGCGTTCGCCGCCGCGATGAAGCTGACCGACGGCAGCACGACCTCGTCGCCGGGCCCGAGGTCCAGCGACTCGATCGCGAGGAACAGGCTCGCGCTGCCGGAGGCCAGGAAGACCACCCGCGCCGGGTCGACGCCGAGGTGCTCGGCGAACTCGGCCTCGAAGGCGGCGGTGCGCGGTCCGTGGCCCAGCCACCTGCTCGCCACGACCTCGGCCACCGCCGCCAGCTCCTCGTCGCCCACCTGGGGTTGGAACAGGCTGATCATCCACGTCTCCCCGCGCTGTCGGTGACTCCCTCGTCGCATCGTGGCGGGGCCGGCTCGACATCGGCTCGAGGACCGCCCTGTACCGAGGCTCAAGGTCGTCACGAACGGCTGCGCCGAGGCTGCCGGTGTGAAGGGAATCATCCTGGCCGGTGGCAGTGGCACGCGGTTGCACCCGATCACGCTGGGCGTCTCCAAGCAACTGCTGCCGGTATACGACAAACCGATGATCTACTACCCGCTGTCCGTGCTGATGCTCGCGAACATCCGCGACATCCTGCTGATCTCGACGCCGGCGGACCTGCCGCAGTTCCGCAGGCTGCTCGGTGACGGGTCGCGGCTGGGCCTGCGGATCGACTACGCCGAGCAGGACCAGCCGCGCGGGCTCGCCGACGCGTTCCGCATCGGCGCGGAGCACATCGGCGACGACAGCGTGGCGCTCGTGCTGGGGGACAACATCTTCCACGGCCCCGCGTTCTCCGAGGTGCTGCTGCGCGCCGCGGCCTCCGTCGACGGCTGCGTCCTGTTCGGCTACCCCGTGCAGGACCCCGAGCGCTACGGCGTCGCCGAGGTCGACGCGCGCGGCAGGCTCGTGTCGGTGGAGGAGAAACCGCTGCTGCCGCGGTCCAACCGCGCCATCACCGGCCTGTACTTCTACGACAACGACGTGGTGTCCATCGCGCGGGACCTGCGCCCCTCGCCGCGCGGCGAGCTGGAGATCACCGACGTCAACCGCGCCTACCTCGACCGCGGCAAGGCCGCGCTGGTGGACCTCGGCCGCGGCTTCGCCTGGCTGGACACCGGGACGCACGACTCGCTGATGGAGGCGGGCAAGTACGTCGAGATCCTGCAGAACCGCCAGGGCGTGCGCATCGCCTGCGTCGAGGAAGTGGCGCTGCGCATGGGGTTCATCGACGTCGACGCCTGCCACGCGCTCGGGGCCGAGCTGGCCGGTACCGGCTACGGCCAGTACGTGATGGGCGTGGCCAACCTCGCCCGCTCCCTCGAAGCGGTGGGGTGAGGGCTCAGGCGAAGCAGGTCAGCGGACCGCCGTGGTGGTCCACCATCTCGTGGAAGATCCCGAGCACGTCGAGCGGCACGCCCTCGGGCCGCCCGTGCTGCTCGGCGTACGCGCGGTGCAGGTTGCCCACCAACCGCTCGGGGTCGAGCAGGTGCGCGAACGCGCCCAGGTCGGCCTCCCGCGCCACGGCCGAGGGTGACAACCCGCGCCGCACGCCGTCGGCGGCGAGCCGCTGCACCCACCGCAGGTACGACTCGGCCACGTCGAACAGCTCCGGCCCGCCCACCGGCCCGTGCCCGGTGACGACCACGCGTGCGTCGAAGCTCCGCAGCCACTCGATGGTGCGCAGCGAGCCCGACACCGACCCCATGAGGCAGAACGGCGTCGCGCCGCTCATCACGATGTCGCCGGTGAACAGCACCGAGCGGTCCGGGACCCACACCACCGTGTCGCTCGTGGTGTGGGCCGGGCCGGGGTGGCGCAGCTCCACCGCCAGCCCGCCCACGTGCAGCGTCATGCGGTCCCGGTAGGTGGTCGTGGGCAGCGCCAGGGCCACGCCGCCCCAGTCGACGTCCGGCCACAGCCCGCGCATGCCGAGGTCCGCCGCGGCGGCCTCCTCCCGTGCCCCCTCGTGCGCGATGATCGCCGCCTCGGGCCGGAACACGAAGTTGCCGAACGTGTGGTCGCCGTGGAAGTGCGTGTTCACCACCGCGCGCGGCGTCGCGCCGGTCACCGAAGCGATCGCGGCCCGCAGCCGACGGGCGCGCCGCTCGGTGGCGGCCGTGTCGACGACCACGACGTCGTCCCCGTCGACGATCACGCCCGCGTTGCTCAGGCACCAGCTCCCGTCGTGCTGCACGTAGGCGTGCACGCCCTCGGCGACCTCGGTCAGCTCCTCCGACAACACCCGCTCGTCCGCTCGCGCCACGCGAAACCCTCCTCCGTCCGGCTGTGCACCGTCGGGCAGAGTCGCCGATCCCGCACCACGGCGCGTCGAGGAACGCTCGAGCCGGCGTCTCGATCGCCGCTTTAGCGGGTCTCCAGATGTCGTTGCGACCGCGCTCAAGGCGGCCCTGCGACGGTCTTGCGCAGCGGCGCTCGGCGCGCCGCAACCGATCGGAGGCGAGTCTTGAGCCGTCGTGTGGTGATCACCGGTGTGGGGGTGTTGGCGCCCGGGGGCACAGGCACCAAGGCCTTCTGGCGCCTGTTGGAGGAGGGGCGGACCGCGACGAGGAGGATCACCTCCTTCGACCCGTCGCCGTTCCGGTCGCAGGTCGCCGCCGAGGTCGACTTCGACCCGGAGCTGCACGGGTTGGGACCGCAGGAGATCCGGCGCATGGACCGCGCGGCGCAGCTGGCCGTGGTCGCCGCCCGCGAGGCCGTGGCGGACAGCGGGGTCGAACCCGGCGGGCTCGACCCGCACCGCGTCGGGGTGACCATCGGCAGCGCGGTCGGCGCGACCACGGGGCTGGACCGGGAGTACCGCGTCGTCAGCGACGGCGGTCGCACGTGGCTGGTCGACCACGAGTACGCGGTTCCCCACCTCTACAACTACTTCGTGCCCAGCTCGTTCGCCGCCGAGGTCGCCTGGTCGGTCGGCGCGGAGGGCCCGGCGTCGGTCGTGTCGACCGGCTGCACCTCGGGGCTCGACTCGGTCGCCCTGGCGTGCGAGCTGATCCGCGAGGGCACCGCGGACGTGATGGTCGCGGGGGCCACGGACGCCCCGATCTCACCGATCACCGTCGCGTGCTTCGACGCGATCAAGGCGACCACGCCCCGCAACGACGACCCGGAGCACGCGTCCCGGCCGTTCGACCGCACCCGCAACGGTTTCGTGCTCGGCGAGGGCGCGGCGGTCTTCGTGCTGGAGGAGTACGAGAGCGCGCGGAAGCGCGGCGCGCAGCTCTACGCCGAGATCGCCGGCTACGCGTCGCGGTGCAACGCCTTCCACATGACCGGGCTGCGGCCCGACGGCGCGGAGATGGCCGAGGCCATCCGGGTGGCGATGGACGAGGCGCGGGTCAACCCCGAGGACATCGACTACGTCAACGCGCACGGGTCGGGCACCAAGCAGAACGACCGCCACGAGACCGCCGCGTTCAAGCACAGCCTGGGCGAGCACGCCTACCGCACACCGGTCAGCTCCATCAAGTCGATGGTCGGCCACTCGCTCGGCGCGATCGGCTCGATCGAGATCGCCGCGTCCGTGCTGGCGATGCGGCACGACGTGGTGCCGCCCACGGCGAACCTGTCCACACCGGACCCGGAGTGCGACCTGGACTACGTGCCGCGCGAGGCGCGCGAGTGGCGCACGGACACGGTGCTCACGGTGGGCAGCGGTTTCGGCGGATTCCAGACCGCGATGGTGCTCGCCCAGCCCGACCGGGGGCGCGCGTGAGCGCCGCACCGGTGGTGGTGACCGGCCTGGGTGTCACCGCGCCCAACGGCCTGGGCACGGCCGAGTACTGGGCCGCGACGCTGGCGGGTCGCGGCGGGATCGGGCCGATCACCCGGTTCGACGCGACGGGCTACCCGGCGCGGCTGGCGGGCGAGGTGCCCGGCTTCGAGGCGAGCGAGCACCTGCCGAGCAGGCTGCTGCCGCAGACCGACCACATGACCAGGCTCGCGCTGGTGGCCGCGGACTGGGCGTTGGCCGACGCGGGCGTGACGCCCGGCGAGCTGCCGTCGTTCGACGTGGGCGTGGTGACCTCCAGCTCCGCGGGCGGCTTCGAGTTCGGCCAGCGCGAGCTGGAGAACCTGTGGAGCAAGGGCGGCGAGCACGTCAGCGCCTACCAGTCCTTCGCCTGGTTCTACGCGGTGAACACCGGCCAGATCTCGATCCGCAACGGGGCGCGCGGACCCAGCGGCGTGGTGATCAGCGACCAGGCGGGCGGCCTGGACGCGGTCGCCCAGGCGCGCCGCCAGATCCGCCGGGGCACCGGCCTGATCGTCTCCGGCGGGGTGGACGGGTCGATCTGCCCGTGGGGCTGGGCGGCGCGTCTCGCGGACGACCGGCTCAGCACGACCGACGAGCCCGACCGCGCCTACCTGCCGTTCGACCCGGCCGCCGCCGGGCACGTACCGGGCGAGGGCGGCGCGATCCTCGTGCTGGAGGACCGCGAGTTCGCCCGCCGGCGGGGCGCGGCGCGGGTGTACGGCGAGATCGCGGGCTACGGCGCGACGTTCGACCCCAAGCCCGGCAGCGGGCGGGAACCGGGGCTGCGCCGGGCCGTCGAACTCGCGCTCGCGGACGCCGGGGTCGAGGCGGGCGACGTCGACGTGGTGTTCGCCGACGCCGCCGCGACGCCGGACCTGGACCGGGAGGAGGCCGGGGCGGTCGCCGCGGTGTTCGGGCCGCGCGGGGTGCCGGTGACCGCGCCGAAGACGATGACCGGCCGGCTGCTGTCGGGCGCGGCGGCGCTGGACCTGGTGGCCGCCCTGCTGTCCATCCGGGACGGGGTGATCCCGCCCACCACGAACGTGTCGGCCGATCCGGCGTACGCGCTCGACCTGGTGACCGGCGCGCCGAGGGCCGCGGCGGTCCGCACGGCGCTGGTGCTCGCCAGGGGCCACGGCGGGTTCAACTCCGCCGTGGTGGTGCGCGCCGCGTGACCTCCCACCGCAACGACGAGGACCGAGGAAGACCATGGCCAGTCAGACGATCACCATCGACGACCTCAAGCGCATCCTGCGGGACGCGGCCGGCGCCGACGAGGGGGTGGACCTCGACGGCGACATCCTGGACGCCGAGTTCGCCGAACTCGGGTACGACTCGTTGGCCCTGCTGGAGACCGCGTCGCGGATCACCCGCGAGTACGGCATCAAGCTGGACGACGACGCCGCGGTCGGCGCGACCACACCGCGGGAGCTGCTCAAGGTCATCAATGACGACTGAGGGCGGCACGGCGACCACGACCGCGGGGGCCGCGCTCGACGGCGTCGACTGGACCGTGTGCCCCGGCTGCGACGCGCTGCTCTACGGCAAGCGCCTGGCGCGCAACCACCACGTGTGCCCGGACTGCGGCGCGCACCACCGGCTGACCGCGCACGCCCGGATCGCGCAGCTGCTCGACCCGGAGGGTCTGGAGCTCCTCGACGTCCCGGCCGACGTGCACGACGTGCTGGAGTTCACCGACACCAAGCCCTACCCGGACCGGCTGGCGGCGGCGCGGGCCGCCACCGGCCTGTCCGAGGCGGTGGTGCTCGCCACCGGCACGATCGAGGGCAACCCGGTCGTCGCGGCGGTCATGGACTTCCGCTTCCTCGGCGGGAGCCTCGGCTCGGCCGTCGGCGAGTCGATCACCAGGGCGGCCGAGCTGGCGCTGGCCACCCGGACGCCCCTGCTGATCGTGTCGGCCTCCGGCGGCGCGCGGATGCAGGAGGGCGTGCTGTCGCTGATGCAGATGGCCAAGACCAGCCAGGCCCTGGGCAGGCTGGACGAGGCCGGGGTGCTCACGCTCTCGCTGGTCACCGACCCCACCTACGGCGGCGTGGCGGCGTCCTTCGCGACGCTGTGCGACGTGATCATCGCCGAACCGGGGGCGCGGCTGGGCTTCGCCGGTCCGCGGGTGATCCGGCAGACCATCGGGCAGACCCTGCCCCCGGGTTTCCAGACCGCGGAGTTCCTGCTCGAGCACGGGCTGGTCGACCTGGTGTGCCGCCGCGGCGCGCTGCGGCCGACGCTGGCCCGGCTGCTCTCGGTCGCAGGCGTCGATCGCACGGTCGGCCTCGGCGTGGACCCCGACCGCGCCGGCGGCGGGTCCGCCGCGGGGCCGGAGGTGGTGGTGCGGGACCCGGGGCGGCTGCCCGGGATCGACGCGTGGCAGGCCGTGCGGATCGCGCGCGACCTCGACCGGCCGACCACGCTGGACCACCTCGCGCTGGCGTTCGACGACTTCCAGGAGCTGCACGGCGACCGCGTGGGCGGCGACTGCCCGGCGATCGTCGGCGGCACCGCGCGGCTGGACGGGATGCCGGTGGTGGTGGTCGGGCACCAGAAGGGGCGCACGGTGGGGGAGCTGGTCGCCCGCAACTACGGCATGGCCACCCCCGCCGGGTACCGCAAGGCGGCCCGGCTGGTGCGGCTGGCCGACAAGCTCCGGCTGCCGGTCGTCACGTTCGTGGACACCCCCGGCGCCTACCCCGGCGTGGCGGCCGAGGAGGCGGGGCAGGCGGTCGCCATCGCGGAGCTCATCCGGCTGATGTCGACGCTGCGGGTGCCCGTGGTCACCCTCGTCACCGGCGAGGGCGGCAGCGGCGGCGCGCTGGCGTTGGCGGTGGCCGACCAGGTGCTGATCTGCTCGAACGGGACCTACTCGGTGATCAGCCCCGAGGGGTGCGCCGCGATCCTGTGGGACGACCCCGCGATGGCCCCGGCGGCGGCGCGCGCCCTCCGGGTCGACGCCGGGAACCTGTTGCGGCTGGGCGTCGTGGACGGCGTCGTGGTCGAACCCGACGGCGGCAGCCAGGCCGACCACCACACCGCCGCCCACCGCGTCCGGGCCGCCCTGGCGACCACCGTGCGCGCACTGTCCGAAGTGGATGCAGCCACCGCGGTGGCCGCCCGGTACGAGCGGTTCCGGGCGTTCGGCTCGCCGGGGCGGGGCCGGGGCACACCGGGAAGCGAGGGACCGCGATGACGCAGGTAGTGGGCAACCACCTGGACCGGGGGTTCGGCATCCCCGAGTCCGACGAGCTCGACGGCATCGGCGAGCAGCACAGCGGCGAACAGCCCAGCGGCGAGGGGCGCGGTGGCGAGGGGCGCGGTGGCGAGGGGCGCGGTGGCGAGGGGCGCGGTGGCGAGGGGCGCGGCGGCGAGGGGCACAGCGGCGAGGGGCACAGCGGCGAGGGGCACAGCGGCGAGGGGCGCGGTGGCGAACTGCCCGGCGGCGAACTGCCCGGCGGCGAGCAGCGTGGCGGCGAGTTGCCCGGCCTGCTCGACCGGGTGCGCGACAACGCCGTGCGGCTGGCCGCCGAGTTGCCCGGCACGCCGCGCGTCCTGCGGGTGCGGGCGGGCGCGGTGGCCGTCGAGGTCGAGTGGCCGCCGGACCGGGACCCCGCCGAGCACGCCGTCGAGCGGCCCGAGCGGGGTGGGGGATCCGAGCGGGGCGGGGGATCCGAGCCGGCCGCGCCGGCGACGGGTGCGTTCCTCACCGCGCCGACGGTCGGTGTCTTCTACCACGCGCCGGACCCCGGCTCCGCGCCGTTCGTCCGCGCGGGCGACACCGTCGTGGTCGGCCAGCAGATCGGCATCGTCGAGGCGATGAAGCTCATGATCCCGGTGCGGGCGGACGTCGGCGGCCGGGTGACCGAGGTGCTCAAGGGCAACGGCGAAGCCGTCGAGTACGGCGAGCCGCTGTTCGCGCTCGCCCCGGTCGACGCGGGCTGAAGGGGGAGCGGTGTTCGAGAAGGTACTGGTGGCGAACCGGGGCGAGATCGCGCTCCGGGTGGCGCGCACGTGCCGCGAGATGGGCATCAGGGTCGTCGCCGTGCACTCGACGGCGGACGAGGACTCCGCGGTGGTCGCCTACGCCGGCGAGGCGGTGCGGATCGGCCCCGCCGCAGCCAAGCGCAGCTACCTCGACATCGCGGCCGTGGTGGAGGCGGCGCTGCGCGTCGGGGCGGACGCGGTCCACCCCGGCTACGGCTTCCTGTCCGAGGACGCCGACTTCGCCGAGGTGTGCCGGGACCACGGCCTCGCGTTCATCGGCCCGCCACCGGAGGTGATCGCCCGGCTCGGGGACAAGACCGCGGCCCGCGAGCTGATGGCGCGGGCGGGCATGGCGATGCTGCCGGGCAGCCTGCACGCGCTGCGCTCGGCGGAGGAGGCGCGCCGGGTCGCCGACGACATCGGCTACCCGGTCATCATCAAGGCCGCCGCGGGCGGTGGCGGCAAGGGCATGAGGGTCGTGCACGACGCTGCGGCGCTGATCCCCGCCTACCACGAGACCAGGGCGGGCGCGCAGGCACTGTTCGGCGACTCCAGGGTCTACGTCGAGCGCTACCTGCCCGACGCGCGGCACGTCGAGATCCAGGTGCTCGCCGACGGGCACGGCACCGCGATCCACCTCGGCGCGCGGGACTGCTCGGTGCAGCGGCGGCACCAGAAGCTCGTCGAGGAGAGCCCCGCGCCGGGCCTGCCCGCGGACCTCGTCGAGCGGATGGGGCGGGCGGCGGTGCGCGGCGCGCTCACCGCGGGCTACGTCGGCGCGGGGACCTTCGAGTTCCTGCTCGCCCCGGACGGCGAGTTCTACTTCATGGAGGTCAACTGCCGCATCCAGGTCGAGCACCCCGTCACCGAGATGGTCACCGGCGTGGACCTGGTCCGCGAGCAGGTCCGCATCGCCGCGGGCGAGCCGCTGGCGCTGCGCGAGCACGACGTCCGGCCGCGCGGGGTGTCCGTCGAGTGCCGCGTCAACGTGGAGGACCCGGACCGCGACTTCGCGCCCGCCCCCGGCCTGCTGGCGGAGTTCGTGCCGCCCGGCGGCCCGTTCGTCCGGGTCGACACCCACGGCTACCCCGGCTACCGCGTGCCCGCGTTCTACGACTCGCTGCTGGCCAAGGTCGTGGTGTGGGCCCCGGACCGGGAGCAGGCGCTGGATCGCATGGACCGCGCGCTGGCCGACTTCCGGGTGCGCGGACCCGGCGTGCACACCACCGCCGGGTTCCTGCGCGACGTGCTGCGCGACCCGGCCTTCCGCTCCGGCGAGCACAGCACCGCCATCGTCGACCGGCTGCTGGCGCAGCGCGCCGCCTGACCACCGCACCACCGAATCGAAGGAGAGGGACATGCCGCAGGCAACCCGGCGGGTCGCCGTCGTCACGGGAGCCACCAGCGGGATCGGGCTGGCCATCACCAGGGTGCTGGCCGAGCAGGGCCACAAGGTGTTCCTGTGCTCCCGCAACGCCGACAACGTCAAGGCGACCGTGGAGGAGCTGCGCGCGGAGGGCTTCGAGGTGGACGGCACCACCTGCGACGTCGGCTCGCCCCAGGAGGTGCGCTCGTTCGTCACCGCGGCCGTCGAGCGCTACGGGCCGGTCGACATCCTGGTCAACAACGCGGGCCGCAGCGGCGGCGGCGTGACCGCCGACCTCACCGACGAGCTGTGGTTCGACGTGGTCAACACCAACCTCAACAGCGTGTTCCTGATGGCGCGCGACGTGCTCACCGTCGGCGGCATGAGGGCCAAGTCGTGGGGGCGCATCGTCAACATCGCCTCCACGGCGGGCAAGCAGGGCGTGGTGCTGGGCGCGCCGTACTCGGCGTCCAAGCACGGCGTGGTCGGCTTCACCAAGGCGCTGGGCAACGAGCTGGCCAAGACCGGCATCACGGTGAACGCGGTGTGCCCCGGCTACGTGGAGACGCCCATGGCGCAACGGGTCCGGCAGGGCTACGCCGCCGCGTGGCACACCTCCGAGGAGGAGGTCATGGACCGCTTCCAGGCCAAGATCCCGCTCGGCCGCTACTCCACGCCGGAGGAGGTCGCGGGCATGGTCGGCTACCTGACCTCCGACGTGGCGGCCTCGGTCACCTCGCAGGCGATCAACGTCTGCGGCGGTCTCGGCAACTTCTGACAGCAACCACGAACACCGGACGCAGGAGGACAGCATGGGGCAGCCGGGCACCCGCGAGGTCGAGCACCGGATCGAGGTGCGCGCGCCCGCCGAGGTGGTCTACGGGTTCGTCGCCGAGGTGGCGAACTGGCCGCAGATCTTCCCCCCGAGCGTGCACGTCGAGCACCTGGAGCGCGGCGAGCGGGAGGAGCGCATCCAGATCTGGGCCACCGCCAACGGCGAGGCCAAGACGTGGACCTCGCGCCGGGCGCTGGACCCGGACTCGTTGCGCGTGGAGTTCCGCCAGGAGGTGTCCCAGCCCCCGGTGGCCTCCATGGGCGGAGCGTGGATCATCGAGGCGCTCGCCGACGGCGGGTCGCGGGTCCGGCTGCTGCACGACTACCGCGCGGTGGACGACGACGCGGACAAGCTGGCCTGGATCGACCGGGCGGTGGACCGCAACAGCCGGTCCGAGCTGGCCGCGATGAAGGCCAACGCCGAGCTGGCGGCGGGTTCGTCGGAGCTGCTGCTGACCTTCGACGACACCGTCCGCGTGGACGGGTCCGCCAAGGACGTCTACGACTTCCTCGACCAGGCGCAGAAGTGGGAGCAGCGGCTGCCGCACGTGGCCAGGGTGTCGCTGGTCGAGGACACGCCCGGTCTGCAGTGGCTGGAGATGGACACCAGGACCAAGGACGGTTCGGTGCACACCACCAAGTCGGTCCGGGTGTGCTTCCCGCACCACAAGATCGTCTACAAGCAGGTCGTGCTGCCCGCGCTGATGACCCTGCACACCGGCAGCTGGCTGCTGGAGGAGGACTCCGACGGGGTGTCGGTGACCTCGCGCCACACGGTGGCCATCAACGAGGCCAACATCGCGGGGGTGCTGGGGCCGGACGCGGGCGTCGCCGAGGCGCGGGCGTTCGTGCGCACCGCGTTGAGCACCAACAGCCTCGCCACCCTGGGGTACGCCAAGGAGTACGCGGAGGCCCGCCGCTAGGCCGCGCCCTCGAAGGCGGTGACCGAGGACGTGCGCGGCTTCCGGTCGCCCGACAGCCAGGGCTTGGCGCCCGCGACACCACCCGTCCGATCCCGCAGCCCCCGCAGCCGACCGCCGGCCGCGGGGGCTGCGGCGTGTCGGGGTCCGGTGGCCGGCGCGGGTGTTCAGCGGCGCTCGAGCGAACGACGAGCCGCGCTGTCCAAAGTCGACCGCGTGCGGCGAGCACGGGAGCGGGGAGGGTGCGGGATGTCCGGTGGGAGCGCGGGTCTGCGGCAGGGCGCGGTGGACGCCGCGGCGACGGCCGGGCGGTTCGCGGAGGAGGCCGAGCGCGACCGGGCGCTGCGCCCGGAGGTGGCCAAGGCGCTGGTCGCCGCCGGGTTCGCCCGGCACTTCGTGCCCCGCCGGTGGGGCGGTGCCGAGGGCTGCGCGGTCGACCTGCTGGAGGCCGCCGCGCTGGTCGGGGAGCAGTGCGCCTCGGCCGCCTGGTGCGGCTCCCTGACCGCCGGCGCCGCCCGGATGGGCGTCTTCCTCCCCGAGCGGGGCCAGGCGGAGCTGTGGGCCGACGGGCCGGACGCGGTCGTGGCGGGCGCCCTGATCCCCTCGGGCCGCGCGCGGGCGGTCGACGGCGGCTGGCGGCTCAGCGGCGAGTGGAGCTTCACCAGCGGCGTCGACTTCTCCGACTGGGCGCTGGTCGCGGGTCTCGTGGACGACCGGCCGTGGTTCTTCGCGGTGCCCCGCGCCGACTACGACGTCCGGGACACCTGGCTCCCGGTCGGCATGAGGGGGACCGGCAGCAACACCCTGGTGCTGGCGGACGCTTTCGTGCCGGCGCACCGGGCGTTCGACCGCGAGGACATGCTGCGCGGTCGCGCGGTCGGCTCCGCCGCCCCCACCCATGCCGTGCCGCTGCGCACGATCAGCGGCGTGCTGTTCGCCGCGCCCGCCCTCGGCGCGGCGCGCGGCGCCCTGCGGGAGTGGTCGGCGGGGGTGTCCGGCGAGGACCGGTCGACCCGGCTGACCGCCGCGCGGACCGCGACCGAACTGGACCTGGCCGACTTCCTGCTGCGGCGGGTCGCGCAGACCTGCGACCGGGGCGGGACCACCCCGGCCGACGCCGTGCGCAACCCCCACGACTGCGCGCTGGCCGTCGACCGGCTCGTCGACGTCGTGGAGGCGCTGTTCCGCACCGCCGGGTCGCGCGGGCAACTCGCGACCAGCCCGTTGCAGCGGTTCTGGCGCGACCTCCACACCCTGGCCGGCCACGTGGCACTCAGGCTCGAACCGACCGGCGTCGCGTACGGCGGCTTCCTGCTCGACGCGCGCTGACCACCACACACGAGAGGTGACCCACCCATGACCCAGCAGATCAACCCGGTGACCGACTTCGTCTCCGCCGAGGTCTACGCCCAGGTCCAGCAGTTCTACGCCCACCAGATGGGCCTGCTCGACGACCGCGAACCCGAGCGGTGGGCCGACACCTTCACCGAGGACGCGGTGTTCCAGGAGGCGAGCAAGATGGAGCCGCTGCACGGTCGGGCGGCCATCAGGGCCTCGGCCCGCGGCTCCGTGGACCGGCTCGTCGCCAACGGCGTCCGCATGCGGCACTGGCTGGGCATGATCCAGGTCCACCCGCAGGCCGACGGCTCGCTGCGCACCCGCTGCTACGCGCTGGCCATGCGCACGCCCCAGGGCGGCGACCTCCAGGTGTTCGTGAGCGTGGTGTGCAAGGACCACCTCGTGCCCGTCGACGGCGGCTGGCTAGTCCGCGACCGCGACCTGGTCCACGACGGCGCCGGGAACCCCACCCGGTCCGCACAGGCCTGAGGAGACCGGCGTGAAGTTCGGCATCGTGTTCTTCCCGACCGTCGGGCCGCGGGACAAACCGGCCCCACAGTACTTCGACGAGGCCCTGCGGCTGGTCGACCTGGCCGAGGAGCTGGGCTTCGACCACGTGAAGATGGTGGAGCACTACTTCTTCCCCTACGGCGGGTACAGCCCCGACCCGGTCACCTTCCTGGCCGCGGCGGCGGGCCGCACCCGGCGGGTCCGGCTGGGCACCAGCGCGACCATCCCCGCGTTCGTCCACCCGGTGAAGCTGGCGGGCAAGCTCGCCATGCTCGACAACATCTCCCACGGCCGCGTCGACGCCGCGTTCGGCCGGGCCTTCCTGCCCGACGAGTTCGCCGCGTTCGGCATCCCGATGGACGAGAGCCGCGACCGGTTCACCGAGGGCGTCGAGGCGGTGAAGCTGTTGTGGACCACGCCGGACGCGGTGTGGGAGGGGCGGTTCCACCGGTTCGGCCCGGTGACGCTGCTGCCCAGACCGGTCCAGGAACCGCACCCGCCGGTCTTCGTGACCTCGGCGCGCAGTCTCGACTCGGTGGCCGCCGCGGCCGCCGCCGGGCACCACCTCCAGACCGTGCCCAACGCGATGACCGTGCCCGAGCTGCGCGAGCGCGTGGACCTGTTCCGCACCGAGTGGGCCTCGGCGGGGCACGCCGAGCCGGGGCGCATCCACCTGACCTTCCCGTGCCTGGTGGCGGCCGACGCCCAGGAGGCGGCGCGCAAGGGCGGGTTCGACGAGGAGCGCAACAACGCGGCGATCAGCCTGGCCGTGCGGTCGTGGGGCAGCACCACCAGCACCGCCTACCCCGGTTACGAGAAGCTCGCGAACATCGGCCGGGGCGTCTCGTTCGAGGACAAGCTGGCCGACGACAAGCTCCTGGTCGGCTCGCCGGACGAGGTGCGGGCGCGGTTGGAGCGGATCGCCGAGTCCTACGGCGACGACATCACGCTGAGCCTGGGCGTCCACTCCGGACACCTGTCGGTCGACGACGCGGTCACCACCTTGCGCCTGCTGGCCGACGAGGTGTTCCCCAAGCTCGCCCACGACGGGGCCTGACGAAACCCGGGCACCCGCCCGGAGTCCACGCACGACCCCGGCCGCCGGCCGGGCAGGAGGAGGAGCACGGATGTCGGAGAAGCGAGTGGCGCTGGTGACCGGGTCGTCGTCGGGGATCGGCGCGGCGGTGGCCGCCCGGCTCGCCGCGGCCGGGTTGCGGGTGGTGGTCAACTCGGCCCGGTCGGTCGAGGCGGGGCGGGAGGTGGCCGCGTCGCTGCCCGACGCGCACTACGTCCAGGCCGACATCTCGGCGCAGGACCAGGCGCGGCGGCTGGTCGCCGAGGTGGTCGAGCACTACGGCAGGCTCGACGTGCTGGTCAACAACGCCGGCACCACCCGCCGGATCCCGCACGCCGACCTGGAGGCGGCCGGACCCGAGGTGTGGCGGGAGATCCTGGACGTCAACGTCATCGGCACCTGGCAGACCACGGTGGCCGCCGCGCCGCACCTGGCGGCGTCGGGCCAGGGGGTCGTCGTCAACATCTCCTCGATCGCGGGCAGCAGGCCCGCCGGCAGCTCCATCCCGTACGCGGTCAGCAAGGCCGCGATCGAGCACATGACCCGCCTGCTGGCGGCCTCGCTCGGTCCCGCCGTCCGGGTGAACGCGGTGGCGCCGGGCCTGATCGAGACGCCGTGGACGGCGACGTTCACCGACATCGCCGAGGCGGTGCGCAAGAGCACCCCGATGCGGCGGGTCGGGCTGCCGGGCGACGTCGCCGACGCCGTGCTCAACCTGGTGGACGCGACCTACTCGACCGGTGACGTGGTCCGCGTCGACGGCGGCGCGCACCTGCTCTGACGTAACCTCGCGTCGTGGGCGACTTACCCTGGGACGCGAAGGAAATCACCATCGGCCAGCTCTCCGAGCGCAGCGGCGTGCCGCTGTCGGCGTTGCGGTTCTACGAGGCCAAGGGGCTCATCAGCAGCAGGCGCACGGTGGGCAACCAGCGGCGCTACGCCCGCGACACGCTGCGCCGGGTGACGTTCATCCGGTACGCCCAGCGGGTCGGCATCTCGCTGGGCATGATCCGGGACGCGCTGGCCGAACTGCCCGACGGGCGCACACCCACCCGGGGCGACTGGGCGCGGCTGTCGCGGTCGTGGCGCGACGAGCTGGAGACGCGGATCCTGCACATGCAGCGGCTGAAGGACAACCTCACCGAGTGCATCGGCTGCGGCTGCCTGTCGATCAGCCGGTGCCGGCTCGGCAACACCCGCGACGAGCTGGGGCAGCGCGGCCCCGGTCCGCACCGCCTGTACGACGGCGACTTCCCCTCCTGATCGGCTTCGGGGTGCCGAACGCGCCCGGCGGTGCTTGACCTGAACCAAGGTTGAGGTTGCACGCTGAGGAGCGCCGGGCGGTGGGCGCGGCGGGGGGAGTGGGGGACATGGCGGGAACGACCGACGCGCGGCCCGAGCCGACCGGGGTCGCCGTGCGGGCCGTGCTGGTCGGCCTGCTGACCGGCGTCTTCATGTCGGCGCTGGACGGCATGATCATGGCCACCGCGCTGCGCACGGTCGCGGACTCCCTGCACGGCCTCACCGCGCAGGCCTGGGTCACGACCGCGTACCTGATGACGATGACCATCTCGGCCCCGCTGTACGGCAAGCTCTCCGACATCTTCGGCCGCAAGCGGCTCTACCTGGTCGCGATCGCGTTGTTCGTGCTCGGGTCGCTGCTGTGCGCCCTCGCGCAGGGCATCCACCAGCTCGCGGTGTGCCGCGGCGTGCAGGGCCTGGGCGCGGGCGGCCTGGCGTCGCTGGCGCTGGCCGCGATCGCCGACATGTTTCCGCCGCGGCAGCGCATCCGCTACCAGGCCAACATCGGCATCCTCTACGGCGTGGCCAGCGTCGCGGGCCCGGTGGTGGGCGGCCTGCTCGCCGGCGCGGACACGATCCTGGGCGTCCCCGGCTGGCGCTGGATCTTCCTGGTCAACCTGCCCATCGGGCTGGTCGCGCTGCTGGTCGTCGGCAGGCTCTACACCGACCGGTCCACCCGCGCCGGGCGCCGCGTCGACCACTGGGGCGCGGCCGCGCTGATCGCCTGCCTGGTGCCGCTGCTGCTGGTCGCCGAGCAGGGCCGGGAGTGGGGCTGGTCCTCGGGTCGGGCGCTGGCCGCCTACGCGGCGGGCCTCGCCGGGCTGGTGGCGTTCCTGCTGGTCGAGCGGCGCCTGGGCGACGACGCCCTGCTGCCGCCGCGGCTGTTCCGGGCCCGCGGGTTCACCCGGGTCAACGTGATCAACTTCCTCGGCGGCGTCGGCGCGTTCACCGCGACCGCGTTCATCCCGCTGTACCTCCAGGTCGTGAAGGGGATGTCGCCCACGACCGCGGGCCTGCTGCTGCTCCCGCAGTCCCTCGCGACCACCGTCGGGGCGAAGCTGTGCGGCCCGATCATGGCGCGCACCGGGCGCTACAAGGTCCTGCTGGCGCCCGGACTGGCGATCATGAGCGCGTCCTACTTCGCGCTCGCCGCGGTCGGCGTCGACACGCCGCTGTGGATCACGGCCGGGCTGGTCGTCGTGATGGGCCTCGGGTTCGGCATGTTCATGCAGACCGTGCTCACCGCGCTGCAGAACAGCGTGCCGCCGGAGAACATGGGCGTGGCCAGCGGCCTGTACGGCTTCGCCCGCCAGATCGGTGGCATCGCGGGCACCGCGGTGTTCCTGTCCCTGTTGTTCAACCTGGCCGCCGGCCGCATCGTCGCGGCGGCGTCGGCGCCGGAGGCCGCGCGGGTGCTCGCCGACTCGGCGGTGGCGGCCGATCCGGCGAACCGGGCCGTGGCCGAGGGGCTGCGCGCGGGCACGGCGGGCATCGACCTCGACGACACCTCCGGGTTGGCCGCGCTCGACCCCCGGCTCGCCCGGCCGATCCTGGAGGGCCTGTCCGGCGCGATGAGCACCGTGTTCCTGATCATCGCCTGCCTGGTCGCCGCCGCGGCGGCGTTCGCCCTGACCATCGCCGAGCACAAGCGCGACCCCGCCACCGCGCCCAGACCACCGCGCCGACGAGCGCGGAGAACACCGATCGGAGATCTTGTCGAATGAAAGCCGCAGCTTTTTCCGCGCCCGGTGGGCCCGAGGTCCTCGAACTGGTCGAGGTGGACACGCCGGAGGCGGGCCCCGGGCAGGTGCGGGTCCGGGTCAAGGCCGCCGGCGTGCAGCCGGTCGACCTCGCCGTCCGGGAGGGGTGGACCCCGCCCGGCGCGACGCTGGTGTACCCGCAGGTGATCGGCAACGAGTTCGCGGGCGTGGTCGACCAGGTCGGCGCCGACGTCACCGGCTACTCCGTGGGCGACGAGGTGCTCGGCTTCAGCACCCTGGGCGCCTACGCGGAGTACGTCGCCGTGCCGGCCGACCAGGTCACGCACAAGCCCGCGAACGTCCCCTGGGAGGTCGCCGCGGGACTGTCCGGCGCGGGTCAGGCCGCCCACACCGCCGTGGAGGTGCTCGGCGTCAAGGACGGCGAGACGTTCCTCGTGCACGCCGCCGCCGGGGCGGTCGGCACGGTCGCGGTGCAGCTGGCCCGGATGATCGGCGCGACCGTGATCGGCACCGCGAGCGAGGCCAACCACGACTACCTGCGCTCGCTGGGCGCCATCCCCGTGACCTACGGCGAGGGACTGGTGGAACGCGTCCGCGCGCTCGCCCCGGACGGCGTCGACGTGAGCCTGGACGCCGCGGGCGCGGACGGCCTGCGCGCGGCGGTGGAACTGGTGGCCGACAAGGACCGCGTCGGCACGATGGTCGCGTTCGAGATCTACCAGGAGCTCGGCGTGCGCTGGCTGGGCAGCAAGCGCTCCCCCGAGCGGCTGGCCACGCTGGCCCGGCTCGTCGACGAGGGCGCGCTCAAGATCCAGGTCCGCCGGACCTACCCGCTGGAGCAGGCCGCCGACGCGCACCGCGAGGTGGGCACCGGCCACGGCCGCGGCAAGGTCGTGCTGTCGATCGGCTGAGCGGTCCTCGCAGGACCGGGGGAGGGGCGTGGGGATGACCGGCGGCACGCGTGACCGGGTCGACTTCTGGTTCGACCCGCTGTGCGGGTGGACGTGGCTGGCCGCCCGCTGGCTGGTCGAGGCGGCGGCCGTCCGCCCGCTGGAGATCACCTGGCACCCGATGGGCCTGTCCGTGCTCAACGGGGGCCTCGAGGAGGTGCCCGCCGAGCGGCAGCGGCTGCACGAGCCCGCCAAGCGGCTCGCGCGGGTGGCCGCGGCGGTCCGCGAGCGGTGCGGCCCGGAGGTCGTCGGGCCGTTCTACACCGCGCTGGGCAGCCGGCTCCACGAGCCGGGCGGTCTGTTCGGGCCGATGCGCACCGCGTCGGACGAGGAGCTGACCGACGTGCGGCTGGCCCTGCTCGACCGGGTGGGCCCGGTGGTCGACGCCGCGCTCGCCGAGGTCGGCCTGCCCGCCGATCTGGTCACCGCCAAGGACGAGCCGGAGTGGGACGACTGGCTGCGCGCCTCGCACGAGCGGGTGCCCGCCGGGCGTTACCGGCGGCGGGTGGTCGGCGCGCCGACCCTCTCGCTCAACGGCGGTCCCGCCGTGTGGGGCCCGGTCGTGGCCGAGGTGGTGCGCGGCGAGCGGGCGGTGCGGCTGTGGGACGCGTTCCGGGTGCTCGTCGCCGAGGAGGCGTTCTTCGAGCTGAAGCGGGCCGTCGTGCGGCCGTCCCTGCGGGAGTTCCCCCAGGGGTGACCTCGGGGCCGCGCACCCGCGTCCCCGAGGCCACGACTACCTGACGGTGGTGGCGGTGAACCCGACCGGCTGCGCCGGGTCCGGGTAGCACTGCACCGGGCCCCACTCGGTCTCGCCGACCAGCAGGCGGGTGAAGGCGAAGCCCGGCTGCTCGAAGCCCGTCCCGCCCGGCGCGGTCGTCACCGTGCCGGCGCGGGAGGCGCTGAACACGAACGTCACCTTCGGCATGTCGTAGACCGTGCCGCCCGCGATCGGGCCGGGCGCGGTCACCACGAACTGGTCACCGGTGATCTGCACCTGCGGCGCGGCAGGCCCCAGACCGCTCGCCCCGGACAGCGCGTAGCCCAACAAGACCGCGTTGGACGGGAGTTTGTACGCGACCACGACGTCCTTGATGGTCTTCATGTACTCGGCGTTCGTCGTGGACGGCGCCGGGTCGACCGAGACCAGGAACACCTGTCCCGCTTTGACCTCGACCGGCGCCACGGTGTCGTAGTTGCGCTTGTGGCCGTTGAGCGGGATCCACCCGCCGTTCTCGGTGGTGCGGCACAGGTACGGCACGGTCACCGTCGTCGCGGTCGTGGCGTGCGGGCCGCCGTCGGCGTCCGCGCTCGCGCTCGGCGCGAACAGCGTGGTGGCGACCAGCGCCGTCACGACGGCGGTCGCCCGTGTCTTCGTGGGGTTCACCGGGTCTGTCCTCTCGGATCGGTTGTCACTTCTTGCGCAGCACCTTGATCACGTAACCCATGTAGTCGCGCTCCAGGACCGCGACCTTGCTCAACATCGCCCGGAACTCCTCGGCGAACTCCCGGCCGCCCTTCTCGGCGATCAGGTCGTAGTTGTCGGCGAGGATCTGCGGGATGCGGGCCGCCGACTTGTGCAGGTGGGGTGTCGCGTCCTCGCTGCGGACGGACGTGAAGCCCGCTGCCGACAGGAGGTCGTCGTACTGTTCGGACGTCGGCAACGAGTCCACGGTGAACCCCTCCGCCAGCGCCTCCCGCTGCTCGTCGGTCAGGTCGAGCAGCTCGGTGTAGTCGCTGAGCACGAAGGTGCCGCCGGGGGCCAGCACCCGGTGGATCTCCTTGAGCGCGGTCAACCGGTCCGGCAGGTACATCAGCACCTCCACCGCCCACACGGCGTCGAAGGAGCCGTCCGGGTAGGGCAGCCGGTTGGCGTCGGCGACCTCGAACTTCGCCCGGTCGCCCACGCCCGCCTCGGCGGCCAGCCGGTTCGCGGTGCGGATCTGCTCCTCGCTGACGTTGATCCCGAGCACGTCGGCGTCGGTGCGCTGGACGAACCGGATCGCGGGCCGGCCGAAGCCGCAGCCGACGTCGAGCAGCCGTTGCCCCGCCTGGAGACCGACCGCCTCGATCAGCACGTCGGTGTGCCGCTCCTTCGGGTCGGTGTCGGGGTCCACGTCGTCGAAGTAGCCGATGTGCAGGTTGAAACCGTTGATGGAGAACAGCCAGCTCCGGTCGTCGAAGTACTCGCCGACCTGCTCCGCGGTCATGGACTTGCCCTGGGTCATCTCAACGCTCATTCCGGTCGTGGGTAACGGGTTGTGCGGTGCGGGCCGTCACCAGCGGAGCCCGCCGTCGACCGCCAGCACGTGGCCGTTGACGTAGTCCGCGTCGGCGGAGGCCAGGTAGACCGCGGCCGCCGCCACCTGCTCGGCGGTGCCCATCCGCCCGGCCGCGAGCTTGGTCCGGTACTGCGACCACACCGCCTCGTTCGCGGCCAGCTGCCTGCCCATGCCCACGTCGATGAAGCCGGGGGACAGGCAGTTGACGCTGATCCCCTTCGGGGCCAGCTCGATCGCGGCGACCTTGGTGAGCATCTCGACCGCGGCCTTGGACGCGCAGTAGGCCGAGGCGCCGGGCACCGCCCTGGCGCCCAGCGCGGAGGACATCGTGATGATCCGGCCGCCGCCGCCGCGTTCCAGCACGGGGACCGCGGCCTGGAGGCAGTGCAGCAGACCCGTGACGTTGGTGTCGAACACCTCGGTCCACGCCTCCAGGGCGAGCGCGGCGATCGGCCCCGGCCTGCTCACCCCGGCGTTGGCCACCACGACGTCCACCGCGCCGAAGTGCCCGGCGGCGAAGTCGAACAGCTCGCGCACGGACTCCTGGTGGCGCACGTCGACGGGGTGGAACACGACGTCGCCGCCGCTGCTGTCGACCAGTTCCTTCGCGGCGACCTCGTCGCGGCCCGCGCACACGACCCGGGCGCCCTCCGCCAGGAACCCCCTGGTGACGGCCGCGCCCAGTTCCTTCGCGCCACCGGTGACGACGGCGACCTTGCCGGCGAGCTTCACGTTGTGCCTCCTGTGACTGGTTCGGGATCGGCGATGCCCAGTTCCCGCGTGGCGGCCAGGAACACCTCCGGCGTGGGCGGCAGCGCGTCGATCAGGTCCCGGTACCGGGCGCGGGCCGCCGCGAGCCGATCGCGCGTGCCCGGGTCGTGGAGCAGGTCGTGCAGCCCGCCGACGACCGCGGCCTCGTCGAAGAGCTCGACGCGCTCGACCGCGTCGCCGAACGGGTTGTCCACCATCAGCGGCGCGAGCACCGAGTTCCAGCGCAGCGGCCACATGTGGAACGAGGGCACCGCGCCGGGGTAGTCGGCCAGCCACCGCGCGACGGTGGGGGACAGGCCGCCGAACGCCTCCGCCAGCCGGTCGGCGTCGGCCGGCCCGGCCACGTCGAACCCGTTGACCGACAGCATCCCCGGCACGTCGGCGAACACCGCCCGCTCCAGCGCGAACGACGGCAGGTGGAACGACCACACCGCGTCCGACGTGCCCACCAGTTCGTCGTACTCGCGCGCGCCGTAGGCCGGGCGCAGGTGCACCCGGTCCGGCGGCAGGCCTTCGACGCCCGCGAACACGGGGCCGGTGAGCAGGAAGTGGGTGTCCGCCGGCAGCCGGCGCAGGTAGCGCACGACCAGCTCGGGCACCCTGGCGGCCAGTTCGCGGGTGGCGGGACCCGCGTGCAGCCGCATCGACTCCTGCCAGGGCAGGGTCGGCACCATCAGCAGCCGGTCGCGCTCGCCCAGCCCGAGCGACCGGCGGACCTCCGCGCGCCGCGCCGCCGTCAGCGGCTCCGTCGAGCGCGTGACGCGGTAGGGCCGCCCGAGGCGTCCGGGCACGGCGGTCGGGCGGCTCATCGGCACCGGCTGGAGGTGGCGGCCCATGCCCAGGATCCGGTCGCTGACCTGGACGGTCCGGCCCAGGACCTCGACCTCGCGGGTGGTGTTCTCCAGGTCGTAGAGGTCGATCGGGATGACCGGCAGGTCGAACTCGTCGATGAACCACGGGTCGACGGAGTAGCCGACGTCGAAGGTCATCCAGTGCCCGAGGTAGTCGGCCAGCACGATCGCGTCCGGCCGGAAGTCGTGGACCGCGCCGCGGACCACGTCGCGCACGGCCGGGCCCATCGACGGGTCGAGCAGCGTGTGCGGCAGGTCGGCGGCCTTGAGCTGCTCCTCGTTGAACAGGTCGACCACGAAGTGGCTGCGGATCCCCGCACCGGCGAGCTGCGCGGCCAGGTCGACGCCGATCGTGGTCTCGTGCAGCGTCTTGCGCAGCGCCGAGAGGAAGAGCAGTCGCATCAGCGGGCCGCCACCTCTTCCAGCGCGCCCACGACCTGGGCGGGCGTGGGCAGCGCCGCCATCTCGGCGGCCAGTTCCCGCGCCCGCTCCCGGTACGACGGCGTTTCGAGGACCTCCCGCAGCGCCTGCGCGATGTTCTCCGCGGTGTCCTCCTCGGGGTCGACGATCTTCGCCGCCCCGTACTCGGCGAGCCGGGTGCTGTAGTCCACGACGTAGGGCAGGTACGGGATGAGGACCTGCGGCACCCCGTGCGCCATGTTGCCCAGCACGGTGTTGCCGCCCGCGTGGTGCATCACCAGGTCGCACGTCGGGGCCAGCACGTCCAGCGGCAGCCAGCCCGCGCGGACGTTGTCCGGCAGCGGCCGCAGCTTCTCGGCCACGTCCTCCGGCGCCCCGATCAGCAGTTCCACGTCGAGCTGGGACACCTTGGCCACCAGGCCGCTGAGCGTGTCGAAGTCCCGGTCGGGGGTGACCCGGCTGCCCGCCGAGACCAGCAGGCGCGGCCGGTCGCCCTTGGTGTACATCCACGGTTCGAGCACCCTCGACGTCGTGTACGGCACGTACCGCATGAGCTGGGCGGGCGGCGCGTCGGCGACCCGCAGGCTCGGCGGGGTGGTGTCGACCCACAGGTCGGCCCGGGGCATGTCGTAGAGGCCGAGCCGCTCCAGCTCCGGCCCCAGCTCGGCCGCCGCGGACAGGTCGATCATCCGCGGTTCGCCCATGTCCACGGCGTGCTTGACGTAGGGCACCCCGGCGTGCGCGGCGACCAGGGGAGCCGCGAACGCGAGCGCGCCGCCCACCACGAGGTCCGGCCGCCAGCGGTCGGCCAGCTCCAGCAGCCCGTCGAAGCAGCCCGCCGCGAACCGGCCGAAGCAGCGGCCGTTGAACAGGTACCGCTCGTGCAGGTCCTTCGGGATCTGCTGGAAATCGCCCTTGCGGTCGACGTAGGTGTCCATCATGGACAGCTCGCTCACCGACACGGCGGGCAGGCCGGCCGCCGTGATCGTGTGCATGACGTCGTACGGCCCGGCCAGGAACACCTGGTGGCCCGCGTTGCGCGCCGCCTGGGCGAGCGGGATCAACGAGAAGATGACGCCGGAGCTGCCGCCTACGACGAAGAGGATCCTCATGCGCAGCATCGTCGGCGGCGTGTTTGGTGCGGCGCTCGACGCGCCCTCGAGAACGCTTCGGCACCGACGGGTTTGACCTCAACTTTGGTTGAGCTCCTACCGTCGGTTCGCGGGCCCGCACGCCGGTGCGGCCAGACGAGAGGACACCCATGTCGAGTCAACCCCTCCGCACGGCCGTGATCATCGGCAGCACCCGGGCGGGCCGCTTCGCGCCGACCGTCTCCCGCTGGTTCGTCGGCCAGGCCGCCGCCCGGGACGACATGACGATCGACGTCGTCGACCTCGCCGAGGCCAGGCTCCCGGAGACGCTGGGCGCGGCCGGCGTGACGGTCCCCGAGGTGGCGGCCGTCACCGCGCGGTTAGCCGCCGCGGACGCGTTCGTCGTGGTGACCCCGGAGTACAACCACAGCTACCCGGCGGCGCTCAAGAGCGCCATCGACTGGCACTACGCGGAGTGGCGGGCCAAGCCGGTCGGCTTCGTCTCCTACGGCGGCCAGGCGGGCGGCCTGCGGGCGGTGGAGCACCTGCGCCAGGTGTTCGCCGAACTGCACGCGGTCACGATTCGCGACACGGTCAGCTTCCACGGCGCGTGGAACCAGTTCGACGACGAGGGCGAGCCCGTCGACCCCGACAGCTGCAACGCGGCGGCCAAGGTGCTGCTGGACCAGCTCGCCTGGTGGGCGCTGGCGCTGTCCGAGGCCCGCGCCAAGCGCCCCTACCAAGCCTGACACCACCACGATCCCCGCCACCGCGGGAATCACCACCGCAGGACTCGCACCGCCGGGCCCGACGCCCACCACCGCCACCGGGCGGGCGCACTCCGCGTCCGCCCGGTTCGGCGTGCGCCGGGCCGGTCCGCCGTTCGCGGCGGGTCCAGTCGTCCTTGAGCGGGAACCCGACGGCGTCTCAAGGGGATCGCGCGAACCTGGTGCCCGTCTGACGACGGGTGGCCGAGGACCGCCGGTCCGCCGCGCGCACCGCTGTCCTCGCACCCAGGGGAGGAGAGCCGTGTTCCGCGAACTGTCGGAGTTCCACGACTGGTTGGCACAGCGCAGGGCCGCGAACACCTACGAGGTGTCCGTCGTGCCGCTCGATCAGCTCGACGGGTGGGGCTTCGACCCCGACTCGGGCAACATCAGGCACCGCACCGGCCGGTTCTTCTCGGTCGAGGGCATCGACGTCACCACCGATCACCGCGAGACCGCGTCGTGGACGCAGCCCATCATCCTCCAGCCGGAGATCGGCATCCTGGGCATCCTGGTCAAGGAGTTCGACGGCGTCCCGCACTGCCTGATGCAGGCGAAGATGGAGCCGGGCAACATCAACACGCTCCAGCTCTCACCGACCGTCCAGGCCACCCGGAGCAACTACACCCGCGTGCACCAGGGCAACCCCGTGCCCTACCTGGAGCACTTCGTCGCACCGAGGAGCGGGCGCGTGGTGTTCGACGCCCTGCAATCCGAGCAGGGCTCGTGGTTCCTGAACAAGCGCAACCGCAACATGATCATCGAGGTGGACGGCGACGTCCCCGTGCTGGACGACTTCTGCTGGCTCAGCGCCGACCAGCTCAAAGAACTCGTGCACGTCGAGAACCTGGTGAACATGGACTCCCGGACCGTGCTGTCCGGGATGTCGTTCCTCGCGCCCTCCGGCGGCGACGGCGACGCGTTGCACACCACCGAGGAACTGCTGAGCTGGTTCACCGAGGCCAAGGCGCGCTACCAGCTCGACCGCCGCGTCATCAAGCTCTCGGAGGTCAAGAACTGGGTGACCTCCGCCGAGCGGATCTCCCACGAGCTGGGCCGGTTCTTCGAGGTCGTCGGCGTGGACGTGCGGGCGACCAACCGCGAGGTCGGGCAGTGGTCGCAGCCGATGTTCGCGCCCACCTGCCGCGGGGTCATCGCGTTCATCAGCAAGCGCATCCGCGGCACCACCCACCTGCTGGTGCACGCCCGGACCGAACCGGGCACCGGCGACGTGGTGGAGATGTCGTCGACCATCAACTGCTCGCCGGAGAACTACCGGGAGTTCCCCGCCGACCGCCGGCCGCGGTTCCTGGACTACGTGCTGTCCGCGCCGCCCGAGCGGGTGCTGGTCGACGTCGTGCACTCGGAGGAGGGCGGGCGGTTCTACCACGCGGAGAACAGCTACCGGCTCGTCGAGGCGGACGACGACTTCCCGGTGGAGGTGCCGGAGGACTACGCCTGGATGACGGTCGACCAGTTGACGAACTTCGTGCGCTACGGCAACCACGTCAACGTCGGCGCCCGTTCCCTGCTCACCTGCATCGCCCGGTGAACCGGCGGGAGGGCTTGTCGGTGAACGGCTTCAAGGCGGCGCTGGCGCGCTTCCCCAGCGGGGTCACCATCGTCACGACGCGGGCGGCCGACGGCACGCCGCACGGGTTCACCGCCAGCGCGTTCTGCTCGGTGTCGCTGGACCCGCCGCTGGTCTGCGTGTGCGTGGCGCACTCGGCCCGCTGCCACCCGGTGTTCGCCCAGCGCGACGAGTTCGCGGTCAACTTCCTGCGCCCCGAGCACGCCGACCTGGCGATGAGGTTCGCGAGCAAGGAGGAGGACAAGTTCGCGGGCGGCCCGTTCCGGCACGACGACCCGCGCCTGGTGTTCGTGGAGGACGCGCTGGCGTCCCTGGAGTGCGTGGTGCACAGCAGGTACGAGGTGGGCGACCACACCATGCTGGTGGGCGAGGTCCGGCGGGCCGAGGTCGCGCCGGGCGAACCGCTCGTGTTCTACAACCGGGCGTTCCACCGCGTCGCGGAGCCCGGGTCGTGACCGGGCACCCGCTGCGGCTCGGGCCGCTGGGCGGCACCGACGTCGTGACCGGGCACCCGCTGCGGCTCGGGCCGCTGGGCGGCGCCGACGTCGTGACCGGGCGTCCGCTCCGGCTCGGGCTGCTGGGCTGCGCCGACGTCGCCACCCGGCGCGTGCTGCCCGCCGTGGCCGCGGTGCCGGGGATCGAGCTCGCGGTGGTGGCCAGCCGGAGCGAGGCCAAGGCGCGGGCCGTGGCGGACGCCTTCGGCGGCGAGCCGGTGCGCGGGTACCAGCGGTTGCTCGACCGCGCGGACGTCGACGCCGTCTACGTCCCGCTCCCGTCGGGCCTGCACGCCGAGTGGGTCCGCCGCGCGCTGCTGGCGGGCAAGCACGTGCTGGCCGAGAAGCCGCTGACCACCGACCTGGCCACGACGGTCGAGCTGGTGGAGCTGGCCCGCGGCGCGGACCTGGTGCTGCGGGAGAACTTCATGTTCGTGCACCACTCGCAGCACGGTCACGTGGCGAGGCTGCTGGCCGACGGCGCGATCGGCGCACTGCGCTCGTTCGCCGCGACCTTCGCCATCCCGCCACGCCCGCCCGGCGACATCCGGCACCGGCCCGAGCTGGGCGGCGGCGCGCTGCTCGACGTCGGCGCGTACCCGTTGCGCGCGGCCCAACTGCTGCTCGGACCGGAGCTGGAGGTCGTCGGGGCCGCGCTGCGCCACGACGACGACCTGGGTGTGGACCTGGGCGGCGGCGTGCTGGTGCGGCGCGCGGACGGCGTGACCGGGCACCTCGCGTTCGGGTTGGAGCACCGCTACACGTCCCGATACGAGCTGCTCGGCAGCACCGGGCGGCTGTCGGTCGACCACGTCTTCACACCGCCCGCGACGCACCGGCCCGTCGTGGCGCTGGACCGGCAGGACGACCGGGAGGAGTTCGTGCTGCCCGCCGACGACCAGTGCGCGAACTCGGTCGCCGCCTTCGCCCGAGCCGTGCGCGAGGGGCCGGCGGTCGACGACAGCACGGTCGTCCAGGCGGGACTCGTGGAACACAGCCGCCGGGCCGCCGCGCGGCGGGCAACGGACCGGGAAGCACTCCAGGAAGCACTCCAGCCTGAGGGGACAACGCATGGATGACGACAAGGCCTACATCCTGGACCTCGTGCGCAAGTACCACCAGGACCGGGCGGCCCGGGACTTCACGCCCGGCGAGACCCAGCTGCTGTCCTCCGGCGCGACGCTCGACGACGACGACCGGGTCGCGCTGGTCGAGGCGGCGCTGGAGATGCGCATCGCGGCGGGGGTCAGCTCGCAGCGGTTCGAGCGCGAGTTCGCCAAGTTCTTCGGGCTGCGCAAGGCGCACCTGACCAACTCGGGCTCGTCGGCGAACCTGCTGGCGCTGGGCGCGCTGACCTCGCCGCTGCTGGAGGAGCACCGGCTCCGGCCGGGCGACGAGGTCGTCACGGTCGCCGCCGGGTTCCCGACGACGGTCAACCCCATCGTCAACAACGGCATGGTGCCGGTCTTCGTGGACGTCGAGCTGGGCACCTACAACACCACCCCGGAGCGGGTCGAGGCGGCGATCGGCCCGCGCACGAAGGCGATCATGATCGCGCACTCGCTGGGCAACCCCTACGCCGTCGCCGAGATGGCGCAGCTCGCCGAGGACCGGGGCCTGTTCCTCATCGAGGACAACTGCGACGCCGTCGGCACCACGTACCGGGGCAGGCTCACCGGCACGTTCGGCGACCTGGCCACGACCAGCTTCTACCCCGCCCACCACATCACCATGGGCGAGGGCGGGTGCGTGACGACCGACAACCTGGCGCTGGCCCGGATCGTGGAGTCGATGCGGGACTGGGGCCGCGACTGCTGGTGCGAGCCGGGCCAGGACAACAAGTGCCTCAAGCGGTTCGACCAGCAGTTGGGGACGCTGCCGCACGGCTACGACCACAAGTACATCTTCTCCCACGTCGGCTACAACCTGAAGTCGACCGACCTGCAAGCCGCGCTGGGGCTGAGCCAGCTGCGCCGGATCACCGAGTTCGGCGCGCTGCGGCGGCGCAACTGGGCCCGGCTGCGGGAACTGCTGGACGGGCTGCCGGGCCTGCTGATGCCGGAGCCGACGCCCGGCAGCGACCCGAGCTGGTTCGGGTTCGTGCTCACCGTGCGGCCCGACGCCGGCTTCACCCGCAAGGCGCTGGTCGACTTCCTGGAGTCGCGCCGGATCAGCACCCGCCGGTTCTTCGGGGGCAACCTGACGCGCCACCCCGCCTACACCGACGTCGAGTACCGGGTCAGCGGAACGCTGGACAACAGCGACATCATCACCGAGCAGACGTTCTGGGTCGGCGTCTACCCCAGCCTCACCCAGGAGATGGTGGACTACATCGCCGAGACGATCCGGGGATTCGTGCTCGCCAACGCGTGACGCCGGCCGGTCTTCGTCGCCGTCGGCCCGGATCCCGCTCATCGCCGAGGCGGCTGCGACGAGCGGGGTGCGCCGGGCCGACGGCGACGGTCAGCGGAGCAACCTGCTGTGCAGTTCCTGGGTTTCGGCCGACGGGTCGATGCCGAGTTCGTCGCCGAGCGTGCTGCGCAGGCTGTGGTAGACGCGCAGGGCGTCGCTGCGCCGCCCGCTGCGGTCGAGCACGCGCATGAGCTGCTGGTGGAACCACTCGTCGAGCGGGTAGACCGCGGTCATCGAGCGCAGTTCGGCGATCAGCTCGCGGTGCAGCCCCAGTTCCATGTCGGACTCGATCGCGAGTTGCAGGGTGTTGCGCCGCTGCTCCTGGAGGTCCACCACGTGCGCGGCGAGCTGGGTGCCCAGCTTGACGTTCGCCAGGGGGTTCTCGGTCCACAGCTTCAGCGCCGACCGCAGGCTCGCCGACGCCTCGGCGAACCGGCGTCGCGAGAAGTGGGCCCGGCCCTCCTCCCGCAGGTCGTGGAACCGCTGCTGGTCGAGCTGGTCGGGTCGCACGAGCAGGATGTAGCCGGGTGAGCGGGTGATCAGCATCTCGTCGCCGCTCTCGGCGAGCCGCTCCCGCTCGAACAGCCTGCGCAGCTGGTAGATGTAGGTCTGGATGGTGGTCAGCGCGCTGCGCGGCGGGTTGTCGCTCCACAGTTCCTGGATCAGCGATTCGGTCCGCACGGTCCGGTTGGCCCGCACCAGCAGCATGGCCAGCACCTGCAGCACCTTGGGCGTTCTCGGCGCGCAGCCCCGAGGGCCGTTCCAGATCTGCAGGGAGCCCAGGGTCGTGAACTTCACCGCCGACTCCCCCTGCCTCCCCGCGGTGGCGGGCGACGGCCGGCCCGATGCGTCCCCAGGTAATTCGAAACCGTCACGGTCGAATAAATCTAACGCTATCGCATCCGGAGAACTCACTTCCCCGCACCCCCATGTGTCGATATCAGGTGGTTGCCCCGAGATCGCCCGCGTCTTTCCGCGAAAGGTGACCGGCGCCCCTGGCGGCCACGCTCGGAAACGGTGTCATCCCGGTCTTCGGTCACTCCCCAGTGAAGAAAGCGGTGCACCGAGAGCGACCGTATCAGCACCGGCGGGCCCGGCGCCACGAACCGGGCAGGGCGAAGGCTTTCACTCGTCCGCACCAGGCGAATGACGCGGTCGCCGACGTTTCGCGCGTAGCTTCAACCATTCGGCCTACCGTGTTGGTATGATCGGTCCGCCGGCGCCCGGTCGCCGGCTCGCCCCGGCTTCGAGTGATCCTCGAACGTCTTGTAATAGGAGCGGGGGAAATTATTGGAATGGGTCCATTCGGTTTGCCGAATGGAGGTCCGGCGTCGGAAACTTCATCGCCGCTGGTCGCGCGGCGGGGTCTGCACTAGTCGACGAGTCCGCCGAGGATGCCCGTGCGGGCTGTGGCGTAGACGCAGGTGCGGCCGCGAGCCGTTGCCCGAAGATCCATGGCACGGGCAGCGCGGTGATCCGCAGTTGTGGCGTCCGCTGCGATCTCGAGCTTCTGCGTCATGTGACGCACTGTGGCCGGCCGTTCCCCGATACAACTTGTCCGCAGCGACGGGGCGAGGTCGATGGGCAGGGGTCGCATGGGCGGTGTGGGGTCGGCGGTGCACAGGACGATCATCGTGGTGGACGTCGAGGGGTTCGGGAACAGGCTTCGGACCAATGAGCACCAGGTCAACGTCCGCGCCGGGTTGTACCGGGCGGTTCGGCGGGCATTCGACACCGCGGGCGTGCCTTGGGGAAGCTGTCACCGCGAGGACCGCGGCGACGGGGTCTTCATCCTGGCTCCCGCCGAGACCGCGAAGGCGCACTTCGTGGTCACCCTGCCGCACGCCCTGGCCGAGGAGTTGCGCGAACACAACGCCACCCACCGGCCCGAGGAACGAATCCGGGTGCGGATGGCGTTGCACGCCGGCGAGGTCACCTACGACCAGCACGGCGTCACCGCCGCGTCGATCAACCTCGCGTTCCGGCTGCTGGACGCCCGCCCCTTGAAGGCCGCCCTCGCCGAGTCGCCGGGCGTGCTCGCCCTGATCACTTCCGAGTGGTTCCACGACGAAGTCGTCCGGCACAGCGAGGATGCCGCGCCCGCGACGTACCGGCCGGTGCGGGTGGCGGTGAAGGAGACCTCCGCGGTGGCCTGGATCTGCCTGCCGGACCACCCTTACCCACCCGATGCCGCTCAGCAGGCGGAACCCGTCCAGGAACACCGGATCGAGTCGGTGCCCCCGCAGCCGCCCGCGGTGCAGCACGTCACGGCAGCCGGTCAGGGCTCCATCGCCTCCGGGGCGATGTTCGGCAACGTCAACCACTACCACCACGCCGGCAGACAGGTACCCCTCGCACCAGGCGACCCAGCCGACACCGCTGGAGCGCCGCAGTGACCGGGACGGATGACGGGAACCCGCCGCCCGCGTCATTCCACCAGGAAGTGCGGGCAGAAGGTGGCTACGCCTACGGTGCGCTCGGCGCGGACATCCACATCTTCGGTGACGGAACCCCGCTGTACCTCCTCTTCGAGCACCGCCGGACGACCAGCCGGGACCCGCGTTGGCTGCGGGCGCAGCCGAGCCGGTTGCTCGACGCCCGCGCGGAGGTCGTCGACTTCACCGGCCGCGACACGGACCTGGCGGACCTGGTCGCCTGGCGACGCCCGTCCGCGGTTCGCGGTCCGGTGGCTGCACGGGGAAGGCGGCCAGGGCAAGACCCGCCTCGCCGCGAGACTCGCGGCCGACGCCCAGCGGGTCGGGTGGAAGGTCGTGGACGCCGCACACCGCACCGACACCCACCCTCCCGCGGCAGGGAGCCAGGACCTGCGGTTGGACGGGCACGCCGGAGTGCTGCTCCTGGTCGACTACGCCGACCGGTGGCCCCTGTCGGACCTGAGTTGGCTGTTCCAGAACCGGCTGCTGCACCAGGCCGTCCCGGCACGAGTGCTCCTGCCGGCCCGATCCGCCAACGGGTGGCCGGCGGTCCAGGCGAAGCTGCACAAGCTCCAGCGGGACGTCGACACCTCCGCCCGGAAGCTGCCCCCGCTACCCGATGTCGGCGGGCACCGCGAACACATGTTCACCACGGCACGGGACTGCTTCGCCCGCCACTACCCGGAGGTCACCCGGCCCGATGCCCTGGCGCCGCCCGGACCGCTGCACCACCCGGACTTCGGACTGACCCTGGCAGTGCAGATGGCCGCGCTGGTCGCCCTGGACGCACAGGCGCACGGCCGCACCGCCCCCGCCGACATGGTCGGGCTGACCACCTACCTGGTGAACCGCGAACACGAGAACTGGCGGCAGCTCTACGAGAACGGCGACGCCGGCCTCGACTTCCGCACCTCCGACAGCGTGATGGCGCGCACCGTGTTCACCGCGATCCTCACCGGCGCCACGCACACCCAGGCGGCCCGGACCGTCCTCGACGCGGTCATGCCGGACGAGTCCGCCGAGCAGCTCCTCGCCGACCACGCCCTCTGCTATCCCCCCACAGACCCCGGCCGGGCCAACGTCCTGGAACCGTTGTTGCCCGACCGGCTCGCCGAAGACTTCCTCGCCCTGCTCACCCCCGGCCACGACATCGACTCCTACGAGCCGGACCCCTGGGCCACGGCCGTGCCCGGCAGGTTGCTCCTCGACTTCACCGCGCTGGTGGACACCGCGGTCGAGGGCCTCGGCGCCGCACTGGCTCCCGGCCGCGAGGCCACCACCGATCTCGACGGCCGGCCGGCGAACGGGTCCGCCCGGACGACCGTCGACAGCACCGGAACGCACCTGGGCGTCGCGGACCGCGCGGTGACCTTCCTCGCCTCGGCCGCCGGGCGGTGGCCGCACGTCGGCACGGAAGTGCTGTACCCGTTGCTCAGGGTGCAGCCACACGTGGCGGTCGCGGCCGGCAGTCGTGCGCTGACCGCTGTCGCCGACATCGACGACGTTCCCCTGGAGGTGCTCGGCGCGGTGGAGCAAGCGCTGCCCGACGGCCGCAACGTCAACCTGGACGTCGGCGCCGCACAGGTCTTCAGCGCTCTCGCCCATCGCTTGTTCCCCCTCGTCGACGACCCCGTCGACCTGGCGGCCATGCACCAGGAACTCAGCGGACGCCTCGCCGCCGCCGGTCGACTCGACGAGGCCCTGGAGCACTCGCGGAGTGCCGTCGCCATCCGCGAGGAGTTGGCTGCCGCAGACCGCGTCGCGCACCTCCCAGGGCTGGCGCGCGCGCTCGTCGACCACGCGATCACCCTGTCCGAGCTCGGGCGCTTCGCCGAGGCTCTGTCCCACGCCGAGCGGGCCGTGGCGGCTTTCGAGTGGCTGGTGGAGAACAGCCCCGGCGCATGGCTCCCCGACCTGGCCAACGCCGTCACCAACCACGCGTTGCGGCTGGTCGAGGCTGGACGGCGGGCCGAAGGGCTGGAGGTGTCCCGGCGTGCGGTCGCGATGTACGAGCAACTGCACGAAATCGATCCCGCGGAGTACCGGGCCCCGTTGGCCAACGCACGGGCCAATCACGCCAGCCGGCTCGGCCGGGCCGGATTCCGAGCCGAGGCGATCGCCTTGTCCGAGCGTGCCCTGGAGATCCGTGAGGCGCTCGCCGCAGCCGACAGGGACGCCTACCTGCCCGGGTTGGCGATATCGGTGCACAACCACGCCGTTCGACTGGCCGAGGACGGCCGGGAGGCCGAGGCGCTGGCCCACAGCGAACGCGCGGTGGCGCTGCGCGAGGAGCTGGTGGCGGCCAACCGGCCGGCGCACCTGGCCGGCCTCGCCACGGCGGTGACCAACCACGCTCAGCGGCTGGCGGAGAACGACCGCCACGACGAAGCCCTGGCCTGCTCGGAGCGCGCCCTGCGCCTGCTGGAGGAGCTGTGCGCGGACGCCCCGACCACGCACCTGCCCAAGTGGGCGGCGGCGATGCACAACCACGCGGCACTCCTCGACCGGGTCGGCCGCCAAGACCAGGCCCTGGCCTTGTCGGAGCAGGCGGTCCGGCTGCGCGAACGGGTGGCCGCCGACGCCGAAGGCCCAGCCCACCAGCGCTTGCTGTCCGAGGCGCTGTACAAACACGCCCTGCGGTTGGGCAAGGCGGGCCGGCCCGCCGCGGCCGCGACGTTCTCGCAGCGCGCCCTCGCCCTGCGGGAAGACCTGACCGACCCCCGTGACCCCGCGCAGCAGCGGGAGACGGCGACGTGGCTGCACAACCACGCGGTGTGGCTGGCCGAGTCGGGCCGGAGCGCCGAATCGTTCACCGCGTCCGAGCGCGCGGTCGCGCTGCGGGCGGACTTGGCAGCCGCCACGGCCGATGCCGACCTCGCGGAATCGCTGACCAACCACGCCATCCGCTTGACCGAACGCGGCAGGCACGGCGAAGCAGCGGTCGAATCGGAACGCGCCGTGCGCATCTTCGAGGAACTGGCGGCGGCGGACCCCACCGCTCACTCCGCCGGGCTGGCGCGGGCGCTGACCAACCACGGCAACCGGTTGGCGACCGCCGGACGACATGACGAAGCGTTGACCTGTGCCGAGCGCGCTCGCGAGGTGTTCGAGGCATTGGTGGCCACCGATCGACCGACGTACCTGGGGGAGTTGGCGGTCGCCGTCCACAACCAGGTGGCGCGACTCCTGGAGGTCGGCCGACCCGCCGACGCCCACGACCCGTCACAGAGGTCGGTGGAGCTGTGCGAGGAGCTGGCCGCCGCGAACGCCGTTGCGCACCTGCCCTTCCTTGCGCGCGGCCTGCGCACGTTCGCGTGAAATCGGCGTCGATTCTTCCCTGATCAGGCTGTTCGAGCGCGCATTCGGCAGTCTGCACGGTCGAGACGCACTCCTCGACACAGAGGACTTCGTGATGCGGGTGATGTACAGAAAGAGCATGCGGAGAGCCCTTGAAGACCTGCTCGTGGTGGCACGTGACGCAGTCGGCACGCCTGGTGCTCGCTACTACGACTGCGGCGTCATGCTCTGCCGTGTTCTCGTATGCGCTGCGATAACACGCGAAGACTCGTCGACGCCGACCGGTGCCCCGCAAGGATCGGACCGCGTAGCGCGCTACCGCGCGGAATTGGTACGCGCCTGCGAAGTTCTCGTAGCATTCATCACTCATCCGAACCACGCTTTGTGGCGGGACCCCGGGCAGCGGGCTCTGGATCGCCGACTGGACGACCTGGCCGCGTACCTGGCCACCTGGAGGGCCGCCGGCGCGAATCTCGACGACGATTTCCTCGGGCAGGTGGAAGGCGTCACACGTGCTGCGGGAGTGCTGGATCGGGTGGTCTCCGGTCATCCCCCGCCCAACGCGGCCCCGACCCGGAACGCGATCACCGATCAGACGTAGACGCCGCTCTTGATGTCGTCCACCACGGCCTGCCAGAACGAGTAGGGATCGGCGAGGGTCTCGGCGTCGATGGCGCGCAGCAGGGCGTGCACCTGGTCGCCCGCGTTGGCGTTGGTGCCGTAGCGCGCCTTGGACAACGGCTTCGCGCCCTCGACCGCCGCGAGGCTGTCGGCGAACGCGGCCACCGAGGCGTTGAGCGGGTCCATCTCGTCCGACCACGGGGGAGCGGTGAACACCGAGCCCTCCGCGCGGTGGACCACCACCGGGATCTCGTCGAGGTTCCAGAACCCGAGCACGGCGTAGTCGGGGTCGCGGTCCCACGCGGTGATCGTGGGGGCGGCGCGGAAGGACACGGCGTCCGTGTCGGGCAGGCCCGTGCTGGTCAGCGTCGCCCTCGCCGCCGGGTTGTCGATCACGGCGACCTGGTGCTCGGTGTAGCGGGTCATGACGTTCCCGGGCGCTTTCTCGTGAAGAGGTCGTTGACGGCGTCGGCCAGGGACTGCCGCGACGAGTCCTGCTCCGACCGCGGCTGCCACGGCCAGGAGTACTGGATCTCCGAGCCGGGCGGGAGGTACTGGTCCAACATGTCCTGGCACCGGTTGCCGGTCGGGCACGGGGAGAACTCGACGTAGAGCCGCACGTCGCGCAGCTCCGCCCGGAGATCGACCTGGTCGGGCCGGATCCCCTGCTGTTCGGCGATCTTCTGCCGCATCTGCTTGAGGATGTCCCCTTCAGCGTGCTTGGTCGCGTCCGCCCGGCCGTCCACCTGGTAGGTGTTGTTCTGGCTGTCTCTGAAGGTGGCTCCACCGTAGAGGTTGTCGCGGTTACCATCGCGGAGCCGTGCCGCCTGCGCAAGTTGGCTTTCCGGTGTCTGGCCGTAGGCGACCTGCCGGTAGTGCGCCGGCATCGGGCCGTCGGGGTCGCGGCGCGGACTGCGCGCCGGCTTCGGCACCTCCGGGTCGCGCTGCCGCGACGCACGGCGTCTCCCGGCGCGGGGCATGCCCCTGTCCGCCGCCTTGCCCGTCTCGGTCTGGCCGTCCTTCACGTCCTTGGCCGGCGCCGGTCGCCCGGCCGGGCCGTCTGAGCGGCGGGTCGGACCGTCCGACGGCGGGTCGGGGCCGTCGCCGCCGCCCCCTCCGCGCCGGTGCAGGGCCAGTCGCGCGATGAGCAGGAGAAGTGCTGACAGTCGCTTCACGGCCCCCGCCTACCCGAGCAGCTTCTTGAGGTTGGTCAGGCTGGTGATCAGGGCGGTGGTGTAGACGAGGATGCGCCCGGCCCACTTGACCACCGCCGCCGCGATCTGGGACGCGATCACCGGGATGGTCACGACGAAGATCGCCTCCGCCACCCACACGATCACCCTGGCCACGAGGTCGGCGATCAGGTCGCGGACGATCTCGCGGGTCAGCTCGACCAGGCCGCCTGCCCCCTCGGTGGCCGACGCCATCGCCGCCGACACCGCCGCCAGACCGCCGATCGCGTCGACGTTGTTGCCCATGAGCTGCCGGTAGGCGTCCGCGGCGGGGCCGTGCCAGTCGGGCAGGTCGTCGTCCAGCGCGGCTTTCAGGTCGGCGGACATGGCGGCCAGCTCGGCGGCCATGGCGGTCCAGGTGGACGCGTGCGAGGCGACCACGTCCGGTTTGCCGGTGAGCTCGTCGAGGACCTGCCGCAGCGGCTCGAAGTACTCCATCGCCCAGCCGAGCCCGTTGGCCAGCAACGCGCTGACCGGGTCCATCACGGTCGCCGCCACCTCGACGCCGAGGGCGGCGCCCGCCAGCGCGTCGTCGACCCAGCCCTCGCTCTTGATGGCGTCGACCAGGCCCTCGATGCTGTCGGCGAGACCGGACCCGGTCCACACCTCGCGGGTGGACCGGACCGGGGCGATCAGCGTCGGGTCATCCATCGCCCGTCCCGCTTCCGGCCGCGGTGATGGAGCGGGCGTTCGACTCCTCCACCTCGGTGTACTCGTCCGCGGTGGCGCCCAGTTCCTCCACGACCAGGGCGAGGTTCTCCTCGACCTGCGCGATCAGCTCGTCCTGCCGCGTGTGCCGGCCCTCCAGGACCGCGGCGATCCACCCGCACAGCAGCCCGTAGGCCTGGTCGTCCTGGGCGATGTGCGCGCTGGCGGTCTTCACCGCGTCGAACCGCGCCCGGATCGCCTCGACGTTGCGGGCGTGGGCGCGGATCTGCTCGAGGTCGACGACGTACCCGTCCCCCATGCTCATCTCTCCCGCAAGTAGGAGTGGCTGTCGAAGCCCTCGTCGTCGTCGTGGTGCACCGGCCGGTGCGGTGCGGGGCCGCCGCGCAGGTGCTGTCCGACGCTCTCGGCGATCGCCCGGCCGGCGGCGGACCGCGTGCCGATCGTGTCGGCGATGATCTCCTGGGACCGGTCGGCCATCCTGGCCCGCGCGTCGCCGAGCGTGGCCATGATCGCCTGGGCGACGGCGGTGGGCGGCACGCGCTGGATCCGGTCGGTCAACCGCAGGTCGACCAGGGTTCCGGTGGAGTCGATCGTGACCTCGGCCAGGCCGTTCGGGTCGCTCGCGGTGACCCGCACCGCCTGCATGCGTTCGCTCATCGCTTCGGTGTCGGCGGCGAGCTGGTCGATCCGACCCTTCCACGCGGCCAACCGCTCGCGCGCGCCGTCCGGGTCGAGGATGCGTTCGTCCATGCGGCCTCCCCTGCCGATGCACTGGCGACAACGCAGCTTCGACCACACACTGTACTCGGATGATCACCGGCAGGTGGGTGCTTCGCCACCGGTTCCGCCTCGGCGGCGGCTGCCGCTTCGCCGAGACCGGGCGGACACCAGGGAGGGTGCGCTGGGTCGTGCGTTCCAGTGCGTCGTCCGTTGACGATGTCGGGGCCCCACCTTGATCCTGAGCGGGACCCCAGTCGCCTCGGATGCGCCGCCGGGCATCCACCACCGGAGGAAGGCCTCCCGACATGAACACCTCCGCTCGTCCGAGACGCCAGTCGACAGCGGTCGGCCTCGTGCTGACGCTGTCGGCGGCTCTCGCCGGCTCGCTCGTCGTCGCCGGCCAGTCCGGCGCCACGGCGCAACCCGCCCCGACGAACACCTCCTCGGTCACCCACCCGACGGACTACCCGCCGTCCAGCACCACGACGACACCGACCGGTCGGTGCACCGCCGTCTACCGCCTGATCAGCACGTGGCCGGGCGGGCTGCTCGGCGAGGTCGTCGTCACGGCCGGCACGCCGATCACCACGTGGAACGTCCAGTGGACGCTCGCCCCCGAGCAGGTGGTCACCAACCTCTGGGGCGGCGTCGCCTACGACCTCGGCCGGACGGCGAACGTGCGCAACGCCGACTGGAACGGCGTGCTCGCACCGCAGGACACCGCGACCATCGGCTTCACCGTGTCCGGCAGCCCGCACCCGTCCACGCCGATCGTCAGCTGCACCGCGTCCTGACGCGCCGGCAGTCGGGCCTTGTCGTCGCGCGGCCTCGTGTCGAGGACATAGACATCGGCGACCACTTCGGAGGTGGTGGTCGCCGGTGGCCGCGAGCGGGCCCTACCGTCGTGAAGTGTCAACACGTCACGCGAGCACGGGAGGTCGGCCCGCCTTGAGTTCATCCCCGAGTCGCAGCGCGTCACCCGCCGGCCGTTGGGTCCACACGTGGGTGTCCGCGCCGCAGCCCACCGAGCCGGACAACATGCCGCCCGTGCCGTTCACCCGCGGCGGACTGGTGCTCGCCGACGCCACGCTGCGGCAGACCGTGCGCGTCACGATCGGCGGCGACCGGCTGCGGCTGCGGTTCTCCAACGCGTTCGGCGGCGCGGTGCTGCCGATCACCGCCGTGACCGTGGCCCGGCCCCTCGGGAACCGGGCCGGGGTGGGCGCGGTGGAGCCGGGATCGGTCCAGCCGGTCACCTTCCACGGTCGCGCGGGCGTCGTCGTGCCGGTCGGCGCGCAGGTCGTGTCGGACGCCCTGGACTTCCCGGTCGAGCCGGAGGCGAACCTGACCGTGACGGTGTTCCTGGCGCAGGGGCAGGCATCCGGCCTGATCACCTCGCACCCGGGCTCGCGGACCACGTCCCACCTGGTGGCGGGTGACCACACCCAGGCCGAGGACCTGCCCGGCGCGAGCACCACCGACCACTGGTACTTCCTCAGCGGTGTCGAGGTGTGGTGCGACGGGGGCGGCTCGGCGGTGGTCGTGCTGGGCGATTCCCTGACCGACGGGCGGGGTTCCACCACCAACGGCAACGACCGCTGGCCCGACCGCCTCTCGGCCCGCCTGCGGGCGGGCGCGACGACCTCCTCCGTCGCCGTGCTGAACCAGGGGACGGGCGGGAACCGCGTGCTCGACGACGGGATCGGGCCGAGCGCGCTGGCCCGGTTCGACCGGGACGTGGTGGCGCAGAGCGGGGTGCGGTGGCTGGTGCTGTTCGAGGGCGTCAACGACATCGGCACCGCGGAGGCCTCGGCCGTGGCGCAGAAGCAGCTCGCGGACGACCTCTGCGCCGGCTACGAGCAGATCGTGGTGCGGGCGCACGCGCACGGGATCAAGGTGTACGGGGCGACTCTGGCGCCGCTGGGCGGCAGCCAGGCCTACGACGACCCGGCCGGTCACCGGGAGGCGGCGCGGCAGGCCGTCAACGCGTGGATCCGCGACGCCGGCGTGTTCGACGCGGTGCTCGACTTCGACGCGGTGGCGCGGGATCCGGAGGAACCGCGCCGACTGCTCGCCGCTTACGACGAGGGCGACCACCTGCACCTGACCCCGGCGGGCTACCGGGCGCTCGCCGACGCCGTGCCGCTGGAGCTGTTCACCGCGACCGGGTGAGACGCCGGCAAACCGTTGCCACGCAAAAGTTTCGCAGCTGTCCACACTCGTGAACGTCGACAGTGGACGGCCGCTTTCCCTTGCCGGGGAACCCGAAGGCGGCCTAGGTTCGGTGAGGTCAGTCGATCCCGCACCGGGAGGAACCCGCACATGGTCGGCGTGCACCCCGCTTGGCTCCCCGCCTCCGCGTTCCGGTCGATCGGCGCGCGCCGGGTCCGCGTCGTCGGGGACGGTCCGGTCGTCGCCACGGTCCGCGGCGAGGTCGAGACGGCGGTGGCCGGGCACGGTGGCGCGCTGGTCGACGACGGGCCGGTGGACCTGGAGCTGGTGTGCGCGCCCGACGACGGCGAGGCCGACCCCGAGGCGTTCGTGGTGGGACGGGCCGGCTCCACCACGGTGGTCCGGGCGATCGACGGCGTCGGCCTGCTCTACGGCTTCCACCACGTGGTGCGGCTGGGCGAGGCGGCGTTCACCGGTGCGGCGGAGGACCGGCGGCACGCGCCGCGCCTGCCGGTGCGGATGCTGGACCACTGGGACAACGTCGACGTGCACCCCGTGATGGGCCAGGTCGAACGCGGGTACGCGGGTGGTTCGATCTTCTACGCCGACGGCGCGGTCCGGGCCGACCTGTCCCGGGCACGGGCCTACGCGCGGCTGCTGGGGTCGATCGGGGTCAACCGGGTCTGCCTGAACAACGTCAACGTGCACCGCACGGAGGCCCGGCTGCTGACCGACCTGCTGCCCGACGTGGCGCGCCTGGCCGAGGTGTTCCGCCCGCACGGGATCAGGGTGCACCTGTCGGTGAGCTTCGCCGCGCCGATGACCCTAGGCGGCCTGCCCACGGCCGATCCCCTCGACCCGGCGGTGCGGGACTGGTGGGCGCGCACGTCCGCCGAGGTGTACGCGGCGATCCCCGATTTCGGCGGGTACGTCGTCAAGGCCGACTCGGAAGGCAGCCCGGGTCCGTTCGCCTACGGCCGCGACCACGCGGAGGGAGCGAACGCGCTGGCCCGTGCGCTGGCCCCGTTCGGCGGCACGGTGTTCTGGCGCGCGTTCGTCTACAACCACCGCCAGGACTGGCGCGACCGCAAGACCGACCGTGCGCGCGCGGCCCACGACCACTTCGCGCCGTTGGACGGCTCGTTCGACGCCAACGTGGTGGTGCAGGTGAAGTCCGGTCCGGTGGACTTCCAGGTGCGCGAACCGCTCTCGCCGGTGATCGCGGCCATGCCGCGCACCCGGCTCGCCGTGGAGTTCCAGGTCACCCAGGAGTACACCGGCCAGCAGAAGCACGTGTGCCACCTCGTGCCCCAATGGCACGAGGTGCTGGGCTTCCAACCGTGGGGCGAGGAGGGGCCCACGGTCGCGGACATCGCCGGCGGCCGGGCAGGCGCACCGGCGGGCGGCGTGGTGGCGGTGTCGAACGTCGGCGACGACCCGTTCTGGACCGGCCACCCGTTGGCGCAGGCCAACCTGTTCGGCTTCGGACGCCTGG
Organism: Saccharothrix variisporea; assembly: GCF_003634995.1. Lineage (GTDB taxonomy): Bacteria > Actinomycetota > Actinomycetes > Mycobacteriales > Pseudonocardiaceae > Actinosynnema > Actinosynnema variisporeum. The sequence continues at coordinate 8,859,831 of NZ_RBXR01000001.1, forward strand.
CCTGGGACGACCGGCTCACGCCGGAGGCCGTGCTGGACGAGTGGATCGGCCTGACCTTCCCGGGCGACCCGGCCGTCCGCGAGGCGCTGCACGACATCATGGACGGCTCGTGGCTGACCTACGAGCGGTACACGGCGCCGCTGGGCGTCGGCTGGATGGTGAACCCGGCCGGCCACTACGGGCCCAGCGTGGACGGCTACGAGTACTCGCCGTGGGGCACCTACCACTTCGCCGACCGCGACGGCGTCGGCGTGGACCGCACGCGGTCCACCGGCACCGGCTTCACCGGCCAGTTCCCGGCGCCGTGGCGTGACGTGTACGAGTCGGTCGAGACGTGCCCGGACGAGCTGCTGCTGTTCTTCCACCACGTGCCGTACGACCACGTCCTGCACTCGGGGAAGACGGTGGTGCAGCACATCTACGACAGCCACTTCGCCGGGTGCGAGGAGGTGTCCCGGATGGTCGAGACGTGGGCGCGACTGGAGGGCCGGGTGCCGCCGGAGGTCTTCGAGCGGGTCACGGCGTTGCTGCAGGAGCAGACCCGGTGTGCGGCGGAGTGGCGGGATCAGGTGAACACGTACTTCTGGCGCAAGTCGGGGGTGCCGGACGCGCGGGGGCGGACGATCCACTAGGGCCTGTGTCGAAGTCCGATGCGCCTGCCTGAGTTGGGGATCGTGGGCGGCGGTGTACGGGCCGTTCCGGCGCTGGCAGCGGTCCGGAGCCTGGCGGCGGGTGCTGATCACACTGCGGGCCTTGGCCGACGCGACCCCGAGACCTACAAACAACGCACGCCGTGGGATGCGGCATCAGACGGCGTGGAGGGTCAGACCTGCGCAGGGCCTTTGGAATGCGGCGCAGCTTCGTGCAGATGGCCTGGGCGACGGAGGCGAGGGTGACGTGACGGTGCTAGCCGAGCCAGGAGCGGCCTTCGAAGTGGTCCAGGCCGAGTCCGTCTTTGAGGTCGCGGTAGTCGTGTTCGATGCGCCGGCGGATCTTGGCGATCCTGACCATGTTGCGCAGTCGGATGTCGGTGGGCAGGGTCGAGAGCCAGTAGTCGGTGGGTTCGGGTTGGCCGGTGGGCCATTCGGCCGGCAGCCGGCACTCGGGCAGGCTGCCGTCGGCGGCGCGCGGGATGTTGCGGTTGGCCGGGCGCACCCGCAGCGCCAGGAAGCGCGAGCGCATGGTCGCGTTCGGGTTGCCCGCGCTCTTGCGGGAGCCGTGGCGCCAGACCACGAATCGCCCCGCCGAACGTCCGGCCTCGGTGATCAGGGTCTTGGCGGTGACGGGCTTGTCCGGGTAGGTCGTCTTCGTCGGTGGACGGCCGGTGTTCGTCACGACCTCTACCTGGGACCATGTCGAGGTCCGGCGGCGGTCGGCGGTGTGGGCGGCGGGGTTCGTCGATCCGGACGCGTTGGCGAACTGCTGCAACTGCTGGTGATCCACACCGAGACGCTCGGCCATGGGCTGCATCGACTTGCGCCTGCCGTCCAACAACAACCCACGCAGGTACAGCTCACCCTTCCCGCGCTGGTCACGCCGGCCGAACCCGCCGAACACCGCCGCGGCGAACCCCTCGATCACCGGCCGCACCCCGGCCATCTCCTCCGGCGTGACCACCGCAGAAGATCACACCGCCCACACATCCCATCACTCGACTTAACAAAGCCCTACTAGCGGCTATGCGGTGAACCTTTCGGTGGCGTCGCGCAGTACCGGGTCGGCGTTGCGCAGGAGCAGGAGGGTGAAGGGTGCGGCCAGGACGGCGAGGATCCAGTCCGCGGTGAGGGTGACCAGGCCGCCGGTCGCGATGAGCAGTGACAGCGCGCCGAGTGCGCTTGCCGGGCGGGCGGCCAGGTAGTAAGAGGCCAGGCGTGCGGTGTCGCGGGTGCGCAGGGCGAGGGTGGAGGACAGCACCAGTGCCTGGGTCGACCACACCAGCAGCGCCGCCGCGATGACGACGAGCACCACGCCGTACCCCGCGGGCACGGCGGCCAGGTCCAGGTTGGACAGGCTGAAGCCGATCACGGTGAGCACCGCCAGTGTGGGCAGCCACCAGCGCAGCACGTCGAGCCAGTTGAGCCGGTAGCCGCGGCGGAAGTGGGTGGCGGGGGAGAGGTCCCGGTCGTGGAGGAAGACCCGCCAGGCGTAGACGGCGGCCGACAGCGCCGGGGCCACCGGGGCGAAGCACAGGCCGATCAGGGGTGCGTTGCCGGGGCCGCGGTCCAGGAACACCAGTGCGAGGAAGCCCGGCGCTGTCGTCAGCACGATCAGGGCGTCGATGACGACGAACCAGTACACGACGGACGCGACGCGGGACAGGATGCCCGTGCCGATCTCGGCGGCGGGGTCGGTTCGGCGTTCGGCGGGCATGTCACGGCCTCTCGTGCGGTGCTGCGAGTCGGTCGTCGGACGCGCCCAGCAGTCGCCGGTCGTCCAGGCCCTCGTGGTGCTCGGGGTGGACGGGGACCAGTTCGACGAACGTGACCTCGTGGCGGGCGAGCGTGAGGTCCAGGTCCACGCGCCCGGCCACGACGGGGGCCTGCCGGTGTTCCAGCGCGGGGCGGGCGCAGTCGCGCAGGACGTCGAGCGCGCGCGGCGAGGGGGAGCGGGGACGGCCCAGTTCGCGCCACGCGCCGAACGCGTTGCCGTCGTGCTCGTTCACCCGTTCCCGGCGGACGAACGCGCGCGGCCCGGTCAGCGGGACCGACAGCCGCACCTCGTGCCGCTCGGGCGCGTCCGGTCCGTCGGTGCCGCCCACCGGCTGCCAGGCCAGCACGGTCACCCGGCCGTCATCGGTCGCGCACACCAGGTGGTCCCGGCCGCGTGCCAGCACGGTCGTGCCCATGCGGGCCATGAACGCGTAGAGGTGGTAGGTCGGCTTGGGCACCTGCCGGTGGGTGAGCAGGCCGAAACCGCCGTGGAACCACGAGGTCGGCACGTTCTCCTCCTCGAAGACGTCGCAGAACGTCCAGTAGGAGTACGAGTCGACCAGTTCCGTGCCGCCGGTGAGCACCGGGGCCAGGTAGGCGGCGTGGTAGGCGGTGTCGTGGATCGGGTTGTCGGGCCGGTAGGAGCTGTTGTACTCGGTGATGTGCACCGGCAGGTCGGCCAGCGCGGTGCCCGCGAGGTGCTTGCGCGGCGCGGCGAACTGGTCCAGCAGCGCCTCGGGCGCGTCGAGCGTCTGGTAGGTGCCGAAGGGGACGTGTTGTGCGGGTCCCGAGGTGTAGGCGTGCCGGCTGACGAAGTCGATCGGCACGTCGTGGCGGGTGACGAACTCGGCGAACGGCGCCCACCACTCGTCCGAGCCGGGCGAGATCGCCGGGCCGCCCACCCGGAGCCCGGCGTCGACGTCCTTGACGGTCCGCGCGGTGAGCTCGTACAGCCGGAAGTAGGCCTGCTGGTCGGCGTCCTTCCAGAACCCGGGCAGGTTCGGCTCGTTCCACACCTCGATGGGCCAGGTGCGCACCTCGGCCGCGCCGTAGCGCTCGACGAGGTGGCGGACGACGGCGCGGACCAGCGCGGCCCACTCGTCCGGGTCGGTCGGCGGGGTGATGTTGCCCTTCCACCAGAACACGGTGTCCTCGCCCGAGGCCAGCGCGGTCGGCATGAACCCCAGTTCCACGAACGGCCGGACGCCCAGCTCCAGGAACCGGTCGAAGACCTGGTCCACGTAGGTGAACGAGTACCGGGTCACGCCGTCGCCGGACACGCGGTGCACGCCCATGTCGTCGGACAGCAGACCGTGGCCGCGGATGTACCGGAAGCCGATGTCGCGCTGCACCTTCGCCAGGGACTCCTGGTAGTCGGCGCGCAGCGCGAGGTTCATCCGGCCGGTACCGACGCAGTGGCGCCACGACTCGGACAGGCGGCCGATCGGCTCGCCGGGGACGGTAACGCGACTCAAAAACCCTCCAAGGCCGTGGTGTCCGGCCGCCGCCCGCGTGGGCGGCGGCCGTCGAGCACCGGTCAGCCGTTCTTCTCCTTGTAGCGCTTCTGCGCGCCGTTGACCAGGGCGACGAGGTCGTTGGAGCCCTTGGCCTCCACTTCCTTGACGTAGGCGTCCCAAGTGGACAGAGGGCGTTGGCCCAGGATGAACTGCAACGTCGACTGCGTGACCAGGTCCTTGAGCGAGCTCTCCATCAGGGCGGCGCGCTCGCGTTCCTCCTCGTTCAGCGGCGCGGGCGGCGGCAACGCCTCGACCTTCTTCTCGGCCATCGCCTTCTGCCAGGCCACCTCCTCCTCGGTGAACACCGACTGCACCAGCTCGGTGGCGCCGCCGTAGGAGAAGACACCGCCGTGGAAACCGAAGTCGCGCTGGAGGTTCTTCGGCGCGCCGACGTTGAGGCCGCCGAAGGCCACGTCGGGCTTGAGCGTCCGCTTGCCCGCCGCGTCCTTGTCGTAGGTCGTGCCCCGCACGCCCCACTTGGTGAACTCCTGCGCCTCGTCGGAGTACCAGAGCCAGTCGATGAACTGCATCGTCGCCACGAACTTGTCGCTCTGGGCGGCCTTCGCCGACACCATCAGGCCGTTCTCCAGGCGCGTGCCGCGGATGACGTCACCCTTGGGACCGGCGGGCAGCGGGATCTTCGCGACGGTCGCGCCGGGGATCTTCGCGATGTTCGGCCGGTAGTCGTTGACGATGTTCTGCGCGTTGCTGCTGATCGCGAACGACTTGCCGGCGGCGAACTTCTGGATGGCCGCGTCGTCCTTCTGCGTGAAGCTCTCCGGGTCCATCAGGCCCTCGTCGACGAGCTTGTGGAAGTACTCGACGAGCTGCTTGTACTCCGGGGTCGTGCCGGCGAACTCGTACTTCTGCGCGGAGGAGTTCCAGATCGTGTTCTTGACGTAGCCCCACCCGGCCTGCGCGCCGAACGTCTGGCCGGTGTAGTTGAGGATCGACTTGGCTTCGAAGCGGTCCGACAGCGGGTAGCTGTCCGGGTTCGCGGCCTTGATCGCCTTGAGGACGGTGTAGACCTCGTCCCAGGTCTTCGGCGTCGACAGGTTCAGGCGCTTGAGCTCGTCGGTGCGGAAGGCCAGCGAGTACTCCGGCAGGACCTTCTCGTGCATGCCGGGCAGCAGGTAGAACTTGCCGTCCTCCTGGCGCAGGGTGTTCAGCTCCGGCTGGAGCTTCCACCGCTCGACCTTGTCCTTGAAGTGCGGCATCAGGTCGAGGTAGTCGCTGACCGGCAGGATCGCGCCGGAGGCGACGAACTGCTCCTCCTGGCCCGGGTAGGTCTTGGAGATGATCGTCGGCGCGTCGCCGGAGCTGATCAGCAGGCCGCGCTTCTGCTCGTAGTCGCTGTAGGGCACGACCGTCGGCTTGATCGTGACGTTGGTCCGCTGGGTGATCTCCTTCCACAGCAGCCAGTCGTCCTTGATCGGGTAGTGCGCCTGGTCGAGGTAGAGCAGGCTGACGTCGAGCGGCTCGGTCGCCTTGAACTGCGTGCCCGCCTTGTAGTCGGCCATCGACGCCGTCTTCTTGCCGTCGAGGTTGACACCACCCGCGTCCGGGTCCTCCTCGCTGCACGCGGCCAAGCTGACCACGAGGCTGCCGGCGACGGCAGTCAGAAGCGTCCGCTTCCATTTGGTTCGCATCGTGCTGTCTCCTCGGGTGGTGTGACGCCGTCGTCGACGCCCAGCGCGTGCGCTACTGCTTGACCGCGCCGAGCATCACGCCCGACACGAAGTAGCGCTGGATGAACGGGTAGACGACGACGATGGGCAGCACGGTCAGCACCATCGTCACCGCCTTGATGTTGGCGGAGATGGCCACCGCGTTGGACTCGACCGCGCCGACCGACGTCGCCGAGGTGGCGCCGGCGATCATGTTGCGCAGGTACACGGTGACCGGGAACAGGTCCGCGCGGTCGAGGTAGAGGAACGCCGGGAACCACGAGTTCCAGTTCGCCACCGCGTAGAACAGGACCATCGTGGCCAGCACGGCCTTCGACAGCGGCAGCACGATCCGCAGCAGGATGCCGTAGGTGCTCAGGCCGTCGATCGCGGCGGCCTCCTCCAGCTCCGCGGGCAGGCTCTCGAAGAACGCCTTCATGACCAGCAGGTTGAACACGCTGATCGCGTTGGGCAGCACGACCGCCCACATCGTGTTGGTCAGGCCGAGGCCGTTGACCAGCACGTAGTTGGGGATCAGGCCGCCGTTGAAGAACATCGTGAACACCGCGACGCCGATCAGCAGGCCGCGGCCCTTGAGCCGGTGCTTGGACAGCACGTACGCGTAGATCGTGGTGAGCACGATCGAGATGGCGGTCGCGGTCACGGTGTAGACGACGGTGTTGAGGTAGCTGTTCCAGAACGCCGGGTCGGCCGCGACGAGCTCGTAGGTGTCGAGGTTGAACCCGCGCGGCACCAGGTTGACCTGGCCCGTGCGGATGTAGAGCTCGCTGCTGAACGACTGGGCCACGATGGTGACGAGCGGGTACAGCGTCACCGCGGCCACGCAGAGCAGCACGACCGTGTTGACGACGCGGAAGACGCGGTAGCCGCGGGAGTCGTCCAGCGGGGTGCGGGTGGCCGCGGGCTTCTTGTCGTCGTGCTTGAGGGCTTTGGTCACCACAGGCTCGTCCCCACCACTCGGCGCGAGATCGCGTTGGCGGACAGCACCAGCGTCAGGCCGATGACCGACTCGAACAGGCCGATCGCGGCGGCGTAGCTGAAGTTGTTGGACACCAACCCGACCCGGTAGAGGTAGGTCGACACGACGTCCGCGGTGGGGTAGGTCAGCGGGTTGTAGAGCAGCAGGACCTTCTCGAAGCCGACCGCCAGGAACGTGCCGGTGTTGAGGATCAGCAACGTGACCATCGTCGGGCGGATGCCCGGCAGCGTCACGTGCCAGGTCTGCTGCCACCGGTTCGCGCCGTCGATCCGCGCGGCCTCGTAGAGCTGCGCGTCGATCGTGGTCAGCGCGGCCAGGTAGAGGATCGTGCCCCAGCCGACGGTCTGCCACACCTCGGAGGAGACGTAGATCGTGCGGAACCAGCCCGGCTCCTGGATGAACGGGACCGCGTCGCCGCCGAAGGCGCGGACGACCTGGTTGACCGTGCCCTCCAGCGACACCAGCTGCATGACCATGCCGGCCACGATCACGATGGACAGGAAGTGCGGCAGGTACGACACCGTCTGCACGAACCGCTTGAAGTAGCGGGAGCGCACCTCGTTGAGCAGCAGCGCGAGCACGATCGGCAGCGGGAAGGTGACCACCAGCGTCAGCGCGCCCAGCGCCATCGTGTTGCCGAAGACCTCCCAGAAGTTCGGGTCCTTGATGAACAGCTTGACGTACCGCAGGCCCACCCACGTCTCGCCGTAGATGCTCCCGCCGGGCACGAACTTGCGGAACGCGATGACGTTGCCGAGCATCGGCGCGTACCGGAAGACCAGGAAGAACAGCAGCGGGAGGACCGCGAGCGAGTAGAGCTGCCAGTCGCGCTTGAACGCCTTGCGCCACGTGGTCCGGTACCGGGGAGCTTTCGGCTTCCCCGGTGGTTTTCCGGGGTCCGGCGGGGCCGTGGTCGCCGGTTCGCGGGTCTGGGTGGTCACGCCCGCCGCACCTCCTCGTGGGTGACCGACACGGCGGTGAGCCAACGGCGCGTGTGGTCCACTTCGCGCAGCGGGCCGTCCAGCCGCAGGTCCACCGCTTCGTGCACGTCCGCGCTCGACCGGGACACGCGCAGCTGCACCGCGCCCGGCTCCACCACGCGCCTGCCGTCCCGACCGGTGAACGAGGTGACGTCGGCCGGCACGCGGAAGGTGACGCGGGCCGACGCGCCGCCGGCCAACTCCACCCGCGCGTAGCCGACGAGCCGCACGACCGGGCGGGTCACCTGGGCGACGGGGTCGTGCAGGTACAGCTGCACCACGTCCGCGCCGGGGCGCGTGCCGGGGTTGCGCACGTCCAGTTCCAGCTCGACCTCGCCGTCGGTGGTCCACGGGCGGTCGCCCGACACCACGCGCACGGGCGACCAGGTGAACGTGTCGTAGCCCAGGCCGTGGCCGAACGGGAACACGTGCGTCGGGTCCACGTTGGACACTTCGGAGCGCCGCCCGAGCGGTGCGGACAGGTAGGTGCCCGGCTGGCCGGCGGGGTCGCGCGGGATGCCCAGCGGCAGCCGTCCCGAGGGCGACACCGCGCCGGTCAGCACGTCCGCCAACGCCCGGCCGCCGAGCTGCCCCGGGAAGAAGGCCTGCACGACCGCCGCCGCGCCGTCGACCAGGTCGCCGATCGCGTACGGCCGTCCGGTGATCAGCAGCAGCACGACCGGCGTGCCGGTGGCGAGGACGGCGCGGACCAGGTCCGCCTGGGCGCCGGGCAGCCGCAGGTCGGTCGCGTCGCACCCCTCGCCCGACGTGCCGCGCCCGAAGAGCCCCGCCAGGTCGCCGACCGCGACGACGCACACGTCAGCGTCCCGTGCCACCGCCACCGCGGCGGCGATGCCGTCGTGCGCGCCGGCGTCGGGGTCCCCGTCTGTGTCGGGCTTGGGGGAGACCTCGCAGCCCTTCGCGTGGGTCACCGCGCCCCCGCCCGCGTCGGCCACCGCGTCGCGCAACGCGGAGAGCACGGTCGGGATCTCCAGCCCCAGCCCGGCCTCCGGGTGGTGCACGCCGATGTGCGCGGGGAACGAGTAGCAGCCCAGCATCGCCATCGGGTCGTCCGCGAGGGGGCCGACCACGGCCAGCCGAATGCCCGGCCGCAGCGGCAGGACGCCGTCGTTGGCCAACAGCACTGCGGATTCCCGCGCCAGGCGCAGCGCGACGTCCCGCGCCTCCGGCGAGTCGAGCCGGAGCTCGTCCACGTCCTCCGGCAGGGGCGACCAGTCCGGGTCCAGCAGCCCCAGTTCCACCTTCTGGCGCAGCACCCGGCGCAGCGCCCGGTCGATCAGCCCCTCGTCCACGTCGCCGCGTCGGACCGCTTCGCGCAGCGGCACGCCGTAGCAGCGCACGGTCGGCAGCTCGACGTCCACGCCGGCGGCCAGGGCCAGCGCGGCGGCGTCGGCTTCGTCCTCGGCCACCCCGTGCAGGGTTTCCAGGAACTTGACGGCGAAGTAGTCGGCGACCACCGTGCCGGTGAAACCCCAGGTGTCGCGCAGCAGGGTGGTGAGCAGCCCGGCGTCGGCCGCGGACGGCAGCCCGTCGATCTCGGTGTAGGACTGCATGACCGACCGCACGCCGCCGTCGCGCACTGCCATCTCGAACGGCGGCAGGACCACGTCGGCGAACTCGCGCGGGCCGATGGCCACCGGGGCGAGGTTGCGCCCGGCGCGGGAGGCCGAGTAGCCGGCGAAGTGCTTGAGCGTGGCGACGACACCGGACCGCTCCAGGCCGCGCACGTACGCCGTGCCGACCGTGCCGACGAGGTACGGGTCCTCGCCGATGGTCTCCTCGGTGCGGCCCCAGCGGTAGTCGCGCGTGACGTCCAGGACCGGCGCCAGCCCCTGGTGCACGCCGGCCGCCCGCATCGAGCGGCCGATCAGCCCCGCCATCTCGGCCACCAGGTCCGGGTCGAACGAGGCGCCCCACGAAGGCGGCGCGGGGTAGGCGGTGGCGCGCCAGGCGGCGAACCCGGTCAGGCACTCCTCGTGCACCAGCGCCGGGATGCCGAACCGGTTGGCGTCGACCACCTGCCGCTGCGACGCGGCCAACGACCGGGCGCCGGCCACCGGGTCGACGGGGCGGGTGCCGTACGGGCGGGTGAGCTGACCGAGCCCGGACGCGATGACCTCCGCCCACTCCCCGGGGTCGCCGGCCAGGTCGTGCTGATGCGGTGCGACGCCTTCCCCGGACGGCTCCGCCCCGACCCAGACGCCGACGAGCTGGGCGAGCTTCTCGTCCAACGTCATCGCGTCGACGAGCGCGTCGACCCGCTGCGCGACGGGCAGGGTGACGTCCCGCCAGACCGCGCCGGCCCGGCCGGCGGCTGTCGAACCGGTACCGCCCCCGGGCGCCACCGCGACGTCCGTCGTCCTGTTCACCATCGACCAGGTACCCCCGCTCACGTCCTCGTGAAGACCGAAACTATCGAATCACTTTCCGACAGGTCGATCCGGTGGGGAGACCGTAGGAGGATCTCAGGAAGACGTCAACATCCGTGCCGTTTCGGTGTCTTCGCAGTTCACAGGTATGAACCGGGGCGGACGGAAACGCCCCCTGATTCACACGAAGAGCCGTCACGCCAGCGACCGGAAAGGTCGAACTTTGCGCTCTTCGGCCGAAACTTTAGAGCTCAGCAGAAGTGCGGCGAAGTCGCACGTCGACGACGGCAACCCCGCCGTAGTGTCCGGAATGGACAGTGGCCCGGCGGGCGGAAACCGGTCGTGCCGCACCGGCCGCCGGGTGCCCCCTGGACACCCGGCGGCCGCTCCCGTCACACCGCGGTCGCGGTGACCGTGGTGGTCATGGTGTAGTTGCCGGTCCGGTCGAACGTCACCGTGACCGACTGCTGCCCGTCGTCCAGCAGGCCGGCGTGGGTGAACAGGAGGACCCGGAAGCCGACGACGTCGTCGGGGTCGAGGCCCGCGAAGATGTCCTCCAGCACGTTGCCCTCCTCCAGGATCGCCTCGCGCACCTTCCGCGCGATCCGCTCGCCCAGCGCGGCCTGGTCGTCCGGGCTCAGGCCGGCGCCGCCGACGCCCAGGGTCGGGATCAGCTCGTCCAGCGCCCGTTGGACCTCGGCGTCGAACGCCCGGTGACCGGCCTCGGCCGGGTCGTCGGCGACCAGGTCCTGCTCCAGCAGCACCGACACGCAGCCGAGGACCCCGGAGATCCCGCCGACCAGCGAGTCCCGCAGCCCCGCCGGGAACGGGATCAGGTCCAGCACCGGCGTGAACCGGCCGACCGCGTCCGGGATCGGCACCACCTGCCCCGCGACCACCGGCCCGGGGCCGAGGTTGCCGTGGCTGCCCTGGTGGGTCAGCACCGCGGCCGTGCCGCGCAGCCGCAGGTCCGGTCCGAGCGACACCGTGCTCCCGTCGATGGTGAACACCGCGTTCCACAGGTAAGGCCGATCCCCGATCCCGGTGGGCGTCACGCAGGTGAGCTTGTCCAGGTCCAGCGCGACCCGCCGACGCCGGGTGAAGTCGGGCGGCACCGTCGCCGTCGCCGAGCCGCGCACGGTCCAGTCGCCCGGCACGCCCTCGTCGAACCGCTTGCTGAACGGCTGCGACGGGTCGGCCACCAGGCTCGCCTCGGTGAACACCAGCACGTCGCTGCCGATGGGGTCGTCGGGGTTGAGCACGAGCCCGGAGTTGGCGAGGATCGTGGCCCGCACGCGAGCCGAGATCCGCTCCGTGATCGCCGCCTTGACCTCCTCGCTGATGGTGAACGGGGTGGTGCCCGGGTTGGCCGGGTCGATGACGATCCCGGCGATCACCTTGCGCAGCTCGGCGGTGAACTGCTCGACCAGCGTGTCGTAGCCGGCCAGGACGGAGGCGTCGCTGAGGCCGTCCTCCTCGTTGAGCACGTAGACCATGCCCACGACGCCGGACGCGCCGCCGACGACCAGCTGCCCGAGGTCGCCGGGCAGGGGGATGGGGCGCAGGGTGGTGGCGAACCGGCCGACGGAGTCGGGCACCGGCTTGGTCTCGCCGTCGCGGATCGGCGCGATGTTGCCGTGCCGGCTCGCGGTCCGGCGGACGATCGGGTCGCCGCGCAGCACCAGCTTCCCGTCGGCGCGCGCCACGACCCGCATGGTCGTGCCGTCGACCTGGAACGGCACGGTCAGCAGGTACGGCTCGGCCGCGCCGAGGCCGCCGTTGCGGGTGGCGGTCACGGAGGACACGTCGAGCACGACGGGCAGGTTCGGGATGGACGCCATGATCGGCTCCTTTCGCTCGGGACGAGTGGAGCGACAGCGTGCGGCGACCGGGTGCGGCGGGGCGTGGAGTTCTCGTGGAGCTGGGGTGGGGATCAGGCCGGGCCGGTGCCCAGGAACCGCTCGACCTCGGCCAGGAACACCGGCCACGCGGGCTCGTCGGCGGTCAGCACGTGGTTGCGGCTGGGCAGGAACCGCAGTTCGCCGCCCGGGACGAGCGCCGCCAGCTCCTGGGCCTGCGAGCACGGGACGCGCAGGTCGCCGCGCGAGTGCAGGATCAGCGTCGGGCACGCCACGCGCGGGGCGAGCGCGGACACGTCGATGCGCGCGAACGCGTCCAGGAACCGCACCACGTTCGCGGTCGACGTCGTCGCGCGCTGGAGGTCGTTGAAGGCGTCCCACGTCTCGCGCGTGCCGTCGGGCAGGAACTGCGAGGCGAACACCTGGCGGAAGGTCGGGTCGTCGCGGCGCCACCCGATCCGACCCAGCTGGAGGTCCAGCTCGGCCTCCTCGCGCTCCTCCGGCGTCCGCGCCCGCGCCAGGCGCCCCCGGCAGTACGCGCCCACGAGCACCAGCCGGGACACGCGCTCGGGGTGCCGGACCGCGTAGGCGATCGCGACCGCCCCGCCCTGCGAGACGCCCAGCAGCGGGAACCGGTCCAGGCCGGCCGCGTCCACCACGGCCTCCAGGTCGTCCACCCAGGCGTCGAAGCCGAGGTCGGCGACCTCCCAGTCCGACAGGCCGCAGCCGCGCTCGTCGTAGCGGACCAGCCGATGCCTTCGGGAGAGCCCGTCGAGCCAGTGCGACCAGATCGGGCTCGCCCACTCCAGGTCCAGGTGGGTGAGCCAGTTCGCGGCCTTCACCAGCGGCGGACCGGCACCCGAGGTCGCGAACGCCACCCGCACGCCGCCCGAGGACATGCAGTACCGGATGTGCTGGGTCCGGTCGACGGGTCCGTCCCCGCCGGGTTCGGCGACCTCGGCGACGAACCGGTAGCCCACGCCGTGCACCGTGGCGACGACGCGCTGGCTGTTCCCGTCGTCGCCCACGGCGCGCCGCAGGCTCTTGACCCGACTGGTCAGCGCGGAGTCGCTGACGAACCGGTCGCCCCACACGGCGTCGAGCAGCTCGGTCTTGGCCACCACCCGGTCGCGGTGCTCGATCAGGTGCACCAGCAGCGTGAACACCTGCGGTTCGAGGTGCACCCGGTCACCACCGCGCCGCAGCTCGAACCGGCGAGGGTCCACCAGGCAGTCCCCGAACCGGTACACCGTCCGCTCCACCGGAGATTCGTCCGAACGCTCGTGCTACCCGGTTGTCGCCCGCGACCGGCCGGGCGTTTCGGCGAGCTCCAGGAATTCTCCACGCCGGCTGCTGTATCCGCCCCGGTCAGAGGCCGATCGTGAGGCTCCCGGCGGCGGTCAGGCGGGACACGCCCGCGGTGGCGCACGCGGTGGGGTCGGGATGCGCGCCGAGGCCGACGGACTTCGCGGGGTCGGGGGTGAACGTGCCGGCGGTGATCGACCCGACCGCCACGACCTGGATGTTGCCGCCGACGCGGGTGGCGGTCCGGTTGTAGGAGAAGGTGCTGGGCGCGATCGCGCTGTTGGTCCAGGTGAAGACGCGGGTCCCGCTGCCCGGGGACAGCGTGCCCGTGCAGGTCGCGCCGGTGACCGTGCCCGACTCGGCGTAGCTGCCGGTGGAAGCGGAGGAGCCGGTGCAGTTGAACAGCTGTCCGCTGACGCGGAACGTGACCGTCTGCGGGGTGTCGGTCAGGGGCGGGTCGTAGGTGACGACCTCGCTGAGGACGCACTGCTGGTCGACCGCGGCGTGCGCGGTGGCCGGCGCGACTAAGCCGACCACCACCAGGTTCAGGGCGACGATGGTGAGCGCGGTTCGGACGTGCGGCATGGCGGGCCCCTTCCAGTGGGCGTGCGGGGACGTTCGCCCGGTCAGTCTTGGAGCCGGCGCCGGGGCTGTCGATGCCACGAACGTGTGACGCCGGCGCGTCTGCCCGCCGGCTGCGCGTCCACTGAGGACGGCCGCTGCCGAGGCACCCGCGAGCGGAAACGGACACCCTCGTGGACGACTCAGATCTCCAGGCCCGGCCGCGCCGGTCGGTGTACCCGACCTCGGGGTTGCGATCGTCCGACCGACCCGCGGTCAGTCGATGCCTTCGACGATGCGGAAGTCGCGCTCGACGCCGTCGGAGAGGGCGGCCAGTGCCTCCTGGTAAGCCGCGCTCTCGTGCGCCGCGACCGCCTGCTCGAAGCTGTCGAACTCGATCACGATGGTGCGCTCGGCGATCCCGGCGTCGTGCGCCACGACCCGACTGCCGCGGGTGAGGACCCGTCCGCCCCCGGCCCGGACCGCCGGAGCGGCCAGTTCGTTGTAGGCGGCCAGCTTCTCGGGGTCGGAAATGGTGCGGTAGGCGCTGACCCAGTAGCCCTTGGGCATGGAACCTCCAGATGAGTGGGTCTGAACTTGCGGGTTGGTCTCGGACGAGCGTCGGGCGAGGGCGAGGCTCGTCAGCGTCGTGATCGCCATCGCGCCGATGCTGCCGACCGCTGCCCGGTCACTGCTCCGGTCCTTCGCGGTTCTCGAGTTCTGCCAGGTGCTCCAGCGCCGGAAGGGCCGCCGCCAGCGCCTCGACCTCGTCGTCGGTCAGCTCGCCGATCAACCGCTCGAACGCGTGGACGCCCGCCTGCCGCCGCGTCCGGACGTAGGAGGCGCCCGCCTCGGTCAGGCACACCAGCGTGACCCGCCTGTCGGACGCGTCACCCCGCCGCTCGACCAGGCCGGACTCCTCCAGCACCCGGACCAGGGCGGTCATCGCGGGCTGGGTGACGCCCTCGACCGCGGCCAGATCGGTGATGCGCCGCGGTCCCGTCCGGTCGAGGGTGGCCAGGGTGGCGGCGGACGTCAGGCTCATGTCCCGGGGCAGGCGTCTCACCGCCCTGGTCGCCAGCCCGTAGAGGGCCGCGCCGATGGCCGCGCCACGAGCGCTTCCTGCACCCACGCCTGAAGCATAGCACTTTTATATTCACTCTTTATGGACCTGCGAAGGAGTTGAGCGCCCGTGAAGGTCGCCGTCGAGCAGGTTCAGGCGGGTTCGGAGTAGGTGTCGATGGTCGTCCCGTTGTGGACGCGTGCGGTCTTGGACGTCAGGCGGAGCAAGGCCCGGCCAGGGCCTGCGGGCAGGGCGGAGATCAGCCGGGCGGCGTGGGCCAATCCATGGACCGCGAGCCGGGACCTGGGGATGAGGGTCCTCGCCGCCCGCAACGCCGCCGCCCGACTGCCATGCACGTATCCGGCCATCGCCCGTTCGTAGGCGGGGAAGGCGCGTTCGTGGTCGCCGCCGGCTCTCGCCAGCTCGCCCGCCAGCACGTACGCGCCGACGACGGCCAGGGTCGTGCTGCCGCCCACCGCCGGCCCGGGGCTGTAGCCTGCGTCGCCGACGAGCGTCACCCGCCCGCGTGACCAGGTGGCCATGCGGAGCTGGGTGATCGAGTCGAAGTAGAACGCCGGGGTGTGGTCCAGCTCGGCCAGCACGCGGTCGACGTCCGGGTGCAGGCCGGTGAACGCGGTGCGCAGCAACTCCTTCTGCCGCGGCACGTCCTCGCGGTCGAAGTCGAGTTCACGTTCGCTGCGGAACAGCAACAACGCCCGCGCCTCGCCGAGGTGCCGTGCGCCGTACACGCCGGCGGTGCGGCCGACGCCGACGTGGAGCCGGAGTTCGCCGTCGAGGCCGGCCGTGTCGGGCACGGTCAACACCCCGAGGTGGGCCCCGATGAACGCGCTGAAGCGGGACTCGTCGCCGAAGACCAGGCGGCGCACGGTCGAGTGCAGCCCGTCCGCGCCGACGACCAGGTCGAAACGGCGCGGCGCGGCCCGCTCGAACCGCACCTCGCCGGTGGAGGAGATCGCGGTGATCGAGTCGCCGAAGACGTACTCGACGTCGTCGCGGGAGGCGTCGCGGTAGATCTCGCTGAGGTCGTCGCGCATGATCTCGACGTGCCGGTCCGAGGTGGCGTGGAAGACCTTGGCGAGGTTCACCCGCACGGGCCGTCGCACGCCCTCCCGGTGCAGGGTCATCCGGTGCGTGCCGGTGGCCCGCTGCTCGACCTGCGGGAGGACGCCCATCCTGTCGGAGATCTCCATCGCGGGCCGGTACAGGTCGACGGCGTGGCCACCGGTCCGGCGCGGCGCGGACGCGCGTTCGACGACCGTCACCGAGAAGCCGTGCCTGGCGAGCCAGTACGCCAACACCGGCCCGGCGACACCGGCGCCGGAGACTAGGACGCGCACGGTTCATCCCACCCTGGTGCGGGTCGTGGTGAAGGCGGGCACGGTGGCCGGTCCGTCCTGGTACACGTGGATCACGTTCATGAGCGCACTCTCGCCGCCCACGCTCCTGCGCGGCTTGGACGAATGTTCCCCCGGGCACCGGGCGGGCGGCCGGCCCGCACCGCGACCCACGGGTTCGCCCGATCGTGGACACCGGGGCGTCGCTACGGTGCCCGCCGTGTCACGACCGCTGATCGGGGTCGTCCTCGCGGCGACCGGGAGGCTCGCGCCGTTGGGTGTGCCGCTGGACTTCGTCGCCCGCGCCCTGTCGTGGCCGGTGGACGTGCTGGTGCGCGACAGCGCCTCCACGCCCGACGGCGCCCGTGCCGCCGCGCTGTCGCTGGCCGACGCCGGTGCGCGGGTGGTGGTGACGCTGGGCGGCACGCGGACGTTGCCCGCCGTGGCGCGTGCGTGCACCGAGCGGGAGGTGCCGTGCGTGTCCACGACGTTGCCGTGGCAGGTGTTCCACGCCGAGGTGTTCGACGACGACCACCGGCCCGGTTGGGCGTTCCACTTCAGCTGGGGCCTGGACGACATCGCCGACGTGTTCACCGACCTGTGGGAGCACCTGGGACCGGCGCGGCGAGTGGGGTGCCTGTGGAACGACGGCACCCAGGGCACGGCGTTGCGCCGGTGGTTCCGGCCGGTCGCCGAGGCGCGCGGGCACACGCTGGTCGACCTGCCCTACCGCGAGCACGCCGCCGACCTGCCGGACCTGGGCGACGTGGAGGTGGTGACGTCCGCCGCGACCGCCGCCGACCTGGCCGCGGCCGTTCGGCGCGCCCGACCCCGGCTGATCACCTGTTCGCGGTGGCTGACCTACCCGTTCAGCGTGGCCGCGCACGACCTGCTGGACCGGGTCGCCACGATCGTCTACTGGACCCCCGGGCACCACGACGGCAGGGGTCGGGACCTGGCTGTCGCCTACGAGGCCGCGACGGGAACGCCGTGGTCGCAACCGCTGGGCGTGGCCCACGCCGCCCTCGAGGTCGCCTGCCACGCCGCCTGCGCGGCGGAGTCCCGCGCGGGCACGGCCGAAGTGCTGGCGAACCTGCGGCGGGACACCCTGGCCGGGACGCTGGATTGGGCGCGCGGCCCCGCCCCCGGGGTGGCCCGGATCCCGTTGGCCTGCGGGCAGTGGCACGGCGGGCACCTGGTCGTCGTGGACAACCGCCGCGACCGGACCGTCCGCGTCGGTGGCGAACTGCGGCTCACCCGTCGATGACCTCGAGGCGGAAGAGGTAGTTCACGTCGTTCCGGTTCGCGGCGGAGGCGCGGGTGACCTTGCCCTCGCCGCGGGCGGCGGCGTACTTGCCGGTGCCGCCGATGATCGCCATGGCGGTGTCGTCGAAACCGGCGGCGGTGGACTTGTAGTGGCGCAGGCTGGACAGGTGCAGCTCGCCGTCCGCCATGCGGAAGATGGAGGTGCAGTGCGCCGTCACCTCCGGCGGCACCGCCACGGACACCGACACCACGCCGCAGTGGGAGAACCCCTCGCCGACCTTCGCCCGGCCCGCGCCGTCGAACAACTCGCCGCCGCTGACGAACCCGAGGCCCACGGAGATGTTCGCGGGCGCCGACATCAACGTCCGCTTGGCCGTCACCTCCACCGTCGCCGTCCGCCGGTCACCGGCCACCGCGGGCGCAACCGCGTCCCCACCGACCAGCACACCGGCCAGCGCGAGCACCGTCCACGATCGACCCCACATCGCCGCACCTCCGCGTTCGAATCGGACCGCCGCCGCGTCCGACGCTAGTTCCGCGCCGCGGTGACGGTCAGTCGCTCGATCAGGCGGACTCGAACGACTGACCGTCACGGCACCGACCTCCGGGCGTCCCCGCGCGCCGAGCCGGTTCACGGCGTGGCGGTCACGATCCACACCCCGCCCCGGATGAGGACGCCTTGCGCCGTCTCGAATTCGGCCAGTGACCGCTCGAGTCGGTCACGCAGGTCGGCCACTGTGGACGGGTCCGCCGTGCGCAGGTTGTGGTGCGTCGGACCCATGCGGAGGATGAAGTCCGCCGCGTCACGGGCGTCGGCGCCGAAGTCCATGTCGGCGTCCACGGGGGTGATCTCGATGTCCTTGAAGCCCGATGCCGCGAGTACTTCCCGTGTGCGCGTCGGGTCGGACAGCGAGCCCATGCCGCGTGCCGCGGGGGACGCTTCGCGCAGGTGGGGCGCGAGCGGGGCCGTCGCCCGGGTGTAGGCGCTGTCGGGGCCGCCGGGTCTCGGGCACAGGAACGCCAGCCGTCCGCCCGGGGCCAGTGCGGTGCGCAGGTGCGTGAAGGCCGCCACCTGGTCGGCGAAGAACATCACGCCGCCCCGGCTGATGATCCGGTCGAAGTGCGCCTGCGGGAACGGGTGCACCTGGGCGTCGCCCTGCACGAACGCGATGTTGGTCAGGTCGGCGGCGTCACGGCGGGCGCGCGCCAGCATCGGCTCGGACAGGTCGATGCCCAGGACGTGGCCCCGCTCGGCGCGTCGGGCCGCCAGGCGCGTGGTGCGCCCGGTGCCGCAGCCCACGTCCAGGACGAGGTGGTGGGCGTGGAGGTCGGCCGCCGTGAACAGGGGCGCGGTGAACGCCTCCATCATCGCGTCGTAGCGCTCGGGCTCGTCGGCCCAGAGCTTGCCCTCCCAGTCGTTCCACGCCTCGGCCTGCTGCTGGTTGCTGATCGTCATGCCGCCCCTTTCGCTAGAGTCCAACTCTAGAGTTCACCTCTAGAGGTAAGCTCCAGTCATGGGCGATGTCAAGGGCACCCGGTCGGCACGGGCGAGTCGGACGCGGCGCGCGATCCTCGACGCGGCCACGGAGCTGTTCGTGGCCGACGGGTACGGCGCGACCACGTTGCAGCAGGTCGCCGATCGGGCGGGCGTGGCGGTGCAGACGATCTACTTCACCTTCCGCAACAAGCCGACGCTGTTGAAGGAACTGGTCGACGTGGCGATCGCGGGCGACGACGAACCGGTCGCCACGCTGGACCGGCCGTGGTTCGCCGAGGTGGTCGACGCGCCCGACGCCCGCACCGCCCTGACCGCGCTGGTCCGCGGCACCCGGGCCGTGCTCGAGCGGGTCGCGGCGGTCACCGACATGGTCCGCACCGCCGTGGCCGCCCACCCCGACCTGCGGGAGGTGTGGCCGGAGCGCGACGACCCCCGGCACGCCGTGCACCTCGCGGCGGCCGAGGCCCTGGTGGCCAAACCGGGTGCGCGCGACCTCCCGGCGAAGCGCGCGGCGGACGTCCTCTACGCCCTGCTCAGCCCCGAACTGTTCCTGGTCCTCACCCGCGACCGCGCCTGGCCGGTGGACGACTGGGAGGCCTGGGCCACCGACCTGTTGGCCGCCCAACTCCTCGAAAGGCCATGACGGCGCTCACCGAGGACGGGTGAAGGCTCGATCGCGGATCAGATCACCGCCGTGATGGCGTCCTCCTTGGTGGTCGCGATGGCGGCGTTCAGGCCGGGGATCACGGGGACGGCCTCGGGCTTGGCCGGGGCCGGCGGTTCGGTCGCGGGGGCGGTCTTCTTCAGGTCCTCCAGGATCTGCTTCAAGGCCTGCTCGAGGGTTTGCGACGAGCTCGGGTCGTCGGCGGGGGTGGTCAGGCCGGCCTTGACCCACACGTCGGCGTTGCGGTCGCGGAGGGTGGCCTTGAACAGGACGTCGTCGTCCACCGTCTCCACGGTGGTCAGGTCGATGGCGATGCGTGGGGCTTCGGGGCCCTCGTCGCCCAGGCCCAGGGCGCCCGGGGTCAGGTTGAACGGTGGCTTGGCGCCGCCGCCGCCCGAGCGGGCCGCCACTGCGGCGCGGGTGATGACGACGGTGGCGTAGGCCAGTTGGGCTTTGGCCTTGAACCAGTCCTGTTGGCTGGTCGGGGGCGGTTTGCGGCGGCCGTCGAGGAGAGCGCCGACGGCACCGGCCGGGTCTACGGACCGGCCGGACAGCTTGCGGGTGAACGCCTCTCGGGACAGGCTGCCGTTCACCCAGTCCAGGGTCAGGTTCGTCGGCGAGACGACGGAGTAGGAGACGTCCCGCCGGGCCAGGGACTCCGCCACCTCGGCGGAGTGGGCCGCGCCGACGTTCATGGCGATCGGGGCGCACCCCTGGCGGGTCGCGACCTCCGTCGCGAGGTCGGCCATCGTCGTGCTGCGTCGGGTGGCCGCGTCGAAGAACTCCTGGGCCGCGCGCAGGTCTTCCCGGTACTCGCCGACCTCGGCGCCCACCTGGCGGGCCTTCTCCTCCAACTCGGTCCCGAGCTTGCGCATCTCGCCGCTGCCGACGATCGGGGACTTCCGTTGGAGCAGTTTGCCGCGCTCGCTCGTCCACGGGTTCGAGGCGATGATGAAGTCGATGCCCTCGTCGTTCTTGCCCTGGTCGATCAGCGCGGTGGCCTGCTGGATCTGGTCGGCGGTCATGCTCTTCAACGCGATGGCGGTCAGGTACCCGGTGTAGCCGCGATCGTCCACACCGGACTTGCCGACCTGGTACTCCTGCTCGTGCTCGATGGCGTGCAGGCGGACGTCGGGCAGGACCATCGCGGCGAACTCGGCGGCGCCGACCTCGCCCTGTTTGAGCAGTTGGAGCGCCACGGCGCGGCGGATCCCCTGGTCCGGCAAGGACGTGAACCAGTCGAGGGTCGGCTGCGGCTTCTCCACCACGCTGCCCTCCAGCGCGACGTGGCGCAGGCCGGCGGTCTGGTGCAGGCGGTTGAGCACGATGGCCAGTTCGACCTGCCCGACGCGTGACGCGTGCTGCTCGTCGAGGACGATCACGGAGCGGGCGCCGGTGTTCCTGGTGTTCGTCAGGGTGCCGACGTCCGCGTACACCTCGGCGCCCAGCGCGAACGGCGCGCACGGCGCCGCGCTCGGTTCCGACGTGGTGCAGGCGGCGCCGCACCCGACGAGGGCCACCGCCAGCACGGCGGACCAGGCAGACCGTGGTCGACTTCTCACGGGAGTTCCCTCTGGTTGACGGCGCTCAGAACTCGAGCGCTTCGTTGATCGCGAGTTGTTCGATGTCGTAGCGGGGGCGCAGGGACCGCAAGGCTTCTTTCGCCGCCGTCGTGCCCGTCTTCGCCAGTTCCCAGATGATCCGGCAGCGCACCTCGTGGTCGAGGCTCGCGTCGAAGTCCGCCACGAGGCGCGGCACCGCGTCGCTCGACGTGGCGGGCGTCCACCCCGGGAACCGCTCCAGGCGGGCGAGGTGGACCCGCGGCGCCAGGTGGTGCTGTGCGAGGTGGGCGGCGGCCTGGACGACCGCGCGCGGCTGCCAGCCCAGCGCCGCGCACAGGGCGCGGGAGCCGGTCAGGTCCGCCTCCGGCCACGCACGCAACACGTGCCGGCGCAGGAGTTCCACCACGTCGTGCCGGGGCAGGGCACCCACCGCCACGGCTCGCAGGTCCGGCCAGTCGTGGCGGCGAGACGTGATCACCACCGTCCCGGTGCGGGTTCGCGCCAGCCGTCGTGCCACGTGGTCCGGGTCGGTCACGTCGTCGAGCACGAG
Source organism: Saccharothrix variisporea (assembly GCF_003634995.1). GTDB lineage: Bacteria > Actinomycetota > Actinomycetes > Mycobacteriales > Pseudonocardiaceae > Actinosynnema > Actinosynnema variisporeum. Next base: position 8,881,497 of record NZ_RBXR01000001.1, read on the forward strand.
CAGCCAGTCGTCGTGGGCGGCGAGCCAGCGCAGGCTCGTCTCGACCCGGTGCGTGCCGGTGACGTGCGGGGCCAAGGCCAGGGCCAGTTCCGCGAGCCCCGCGTCGAGCGCGTCCGGCGAGTCCGCGGTGACCCACCACACCGGGGCGAACCGGTCGGCGTGCAGCTCGGCGAACCGCGCCACCAGGGCGCTCTTGCCCACGCCCGCGGGTCCGTGCACCACGACGGCCGTGCGGTCGGCCCACGCGGCCAACCGCGCCAGTTCGTCCTCGCGGCCGACGAACACCCCCGACGTGACGGGGACGCGGCCGAGTCCCGGCGGGAGCGGGCCGGGTTCCGCCGACAGGGGGCCGTGGATCGTGACGTCCCCGCCGGCCTGGATGACGTGCGAACCGCCGGACGCCCTGCCGACCTGGCCGACCGGCGGAACCCGGTCATCGAAGCCGGCCACATCACACCCCACACGAAGTCCGGAACACCCTCACCGAAACGCACGGGACGGGGGCGCGACAACGCAATTCTGCGGACTGGTCGACTGCGCGGGACAAACGAATTCGCACCGTGTTTCGTTACGGCATTGCTCGAAGTTTGGTTACGGCATTGCTCGAACACCGACCCCTTGGTGCTCCGCCGTGCGGGTGAGCTGCGCTGCCCGACGAGGGCGTAACCGCAGTAAGGCGTTGACGGCGCGATGCCACGACGGTTGGGTTGCCAGTCACCGCAGAGCACGGCAGGGCCCCGCGGCGGGTCCACCGGCCGGGTTTCGTCGAGGACGGGAGTCGACGCGAATGCCAGGAGTGGACGCCGCGGACGTGTGGCAGGCCGCGCGGCGGGACTTCGGCGAACGGCTCAGGTCGTTGCGCGGGGCCGCCCGGCTGTCCCAGAAGACGCTCGCCAAGGCCATCGGCAGCTCCGACTCCACCCTGTCGGAGCTGGAGAACGGCCAGGGCGCCCTACCGCCCAAGTCCGAGCTGGTCGACGCCTACGTCGACAAGTGCCTGGAAGCGCTGGGCACGGACACGGCCGTCGTGGACGAGCGCCGGAAGGCGATCCGCTCGGCGTACGAGCAACTGGTGCGGCTGCACGACCACCTCGGGGACATCGCCTCCCGCGAGTCGACGTCCCCCGCACCGGGCCCGGTCTCTCCCGCGCTGCCGCTGAACACCTTGCGCCGCGACACGCACGCCTTCACCGGCCGTGAGGGCGAGCTCGCGCTGCTCGTCGACGCCGTCGACGGGCTGGACGACGCGCACCGCGTCGTCGCGGTGCACGCGGTGGACGGCATGCCCGGTGTCGGCAAGACCACCTTCGCCCTGCACGCGGCCCACCGGCTCGCCGACCGGTTCCCCGACGGGCAGCTGTTCCTCAACCTGCACGGGCACAGCCCGACGAGCGAACCGGTCGCCCCCCACGACGCGCTGGCCTCCCTGCTGACGGCGGTGGGGGTCGACCCGCTCGACCTGCCCGCCGACCTCGACCGCCGGTCGGCACTGTGGCGGAGTGCGCTGGCCGGGAAGCGGGTGCTGCTCGTCCTGGACAACGCCGCGGACGACGAACAGGTCGAGCCGCTGCTGCCCGGGGAGGGCCGCTGCCTGGTCCTGGTGACCAGCAGGCGCAGGCTCCTGGGGTTGGACGCGGTGCCCGTCGACCTGGAGCCGCTGCCGACCGGGGAGGCGGAGGAGCTGTTCCGGAGGGCGGCGGCGCGGCCGATCTCCGAACCGGAGGCGCTGACCGCGGTGGCCGAGCTGTGCGGCGGGCTGCCGCTGGCGCTGACGATCCTGGCCGCCCGCTTCCGCAACCGCAGGGCGCTGACCGTCGGCCGCCTCGTCGAGGAACTCACCGAGGCGGGCCGGCGGCTGTCCGCGCTGCGGTCGGGCAACCAGGCGGTGGCCGCGGCCTTCGAACTGTCCTACCGCGACCTGCCACCGGAGCGACAGCGCTTCTTCCGGCTGCTCGGCCTGCACCCGCGGGAGGGCATCGAGCGCTACAGCACGGCGGCGCTCTGCGGGGTCGGCGTCGACGAGGCCCAGGAGCACCTCACCGCGCTGTACAACGAGCACCTGGTGGACGAACTCGTCCTGGACCGGTTCGACATGCACGACCTCATCACCCAGTACGTGCTGGACCTGCTGGAGGACGACGACCCGGCGGAGCTCGCCACGGCGCTCGGTTCGATGCTGGACTTCTACGAGCAGGCCGCGGGCGTCGCGGGCGACGTCCTCGTCCACGGCTCCCGGGGCGAGGAGATCCCCAACTGGTTCACCGGCGCGGTGCCCGAGATCCCCGACGACCCCGCGGCGATGAGCTGGTTCGACCAGGAACGGGCGAACCTGCTGTCCTGCTTGGAGGCCACGCGCGACGCGGGCCGGATCGTCGGCCTGACCCTCTGCCTGGCCCCCTACCTGAGGCGGACCGGACCGTGGGACCTCGCACTGGGGTTGCACCGGCGCGCGGCCGCGGCGGCGCGGGTGGTCGACGACGTGGACGCCGAGGGCCAGACCCTGCTCAACCTGGGCAAGGCGGCCTTCCAGGCGGACCTCTACGACGAGGCGCAGGACGCGCTGCGCGCCGCCGGTCGCATCTTCACCGAGCTGGGGGACCGGACGAGCCTGGCGCACGCGATGATGTGCCTCGGGCAGATCTGGATGCAGACCGGCGAGCAGGTGGACGCCCACAACGCGTTCTCCCAGGCGCTCGCGACCCACGAGCGGGACGGCAACCTCAGGGAGGTGGCCGCGGTCCTCGTGGAACTGGGCACGCTGCACTACTACCGGGACGAGTACCCCGAGAGCATCGCCGCCAACGAACGCGCGTCGCGGCTCTACGAGGAGGCCGGTGACCGGGCGGGCCAGGCGACCGCGCTGAAAGGGCTGAGCCACGCCTGGCTGTTCAGCGACGACTACGGTCGGGCCGAGGAGGCGGCGAAACGGGCGCGGGAGCTGTACCGGGCATCGGGGAACCGCTTCGGCGAGGCGCAGACGTGCTCGGTGATCGGGAGCGTGCGGCGCGCCCGCGGGCAGCACGCCGAGGCGCGGGAGGACTTCGAGTTCGCCCTCGGCGTCTACGAGGAACTGGGTGACCGCGCCGGGATCGCGATGGCGTTGATCGAGCTGGGCGTCGTCCTGTACCACCTGGGCGACTTCGCGCTCGGCGAGCGGACCCTGCGCCGTGCGGTGGAGCTCTACGAGGAGTTCGGCGAGCCGATGGGCGCGGCGGCGGCGCGCAAGGAGCTGGCCGACCTGCTCACCAGGACCGGCCGGCTCCCGGAGGCCAAGGACATGCTGGACGAGGCGGAGGCCGGCTACCAGAAGCTCGACGACCGCCTGGGCAAGGCCGCGACCTCCAACAGCTACGGCGCGTGGCACCTGGCGTCCGGCGATCCGCGCACCGCCCGGAGGCACCACGACGAAGCCCTCCGCCTCGCGCTGGAGATCGCCAGCCCGCTGGAGCAGGCGTCGGCGTTGGCCGGCCTGGGCCGGGCCGCGCGCGCGTTGGGCGAGGGCGTGGCGGCCGACCGGGCGTTGCGGGAGGCCCTGGCGATCTACCAGCGCATCGGCGCGGGTGAAGCCGCCGAGGTGGCCCGGGAACTGGCCGCCGGCTGACCGACGCGCCGAGCGTCGCGGGAACACCTGCACCTCGACTCCGCCCCGCTGCCGCCCGGCTCGACCCGGCGCCCGCCCGCTGCCGCCCGGCTCGACCCGGCGCCCGCCCGCTGCCGCCCGGCTCGACCCGGCGCCCGCCCGACCCGCCGCCCTGCCCGACCCGCCGCCCTGCCCGACCCGCCGCCCTGCCCGACCCACCGCCCTGCCCAACCCGGCGCCCGGCCCGGCCCGACCCGGGGCAGGGCGGTGGCGGACCCACCGGCGCGCACGATCCGGTCACCGCAGTGGTCGCGGAGCGGGAACGGCGGCCACCGGCACGGCGTGTGCCGGTTCCTCCAGGCCCAGCAGGCGGTAGGAGGTCCTGCGCAGGATGCCCAGCGCCTGTCCGGGCCGGGAGGTGATCCGCGCGGCGAGCTCGGCGTGGCCGGTCCCGGCGCCCCGCTCGATCGCTCGCCGCACCTGCGGCAGCAGGGGGCGGTCCAGGTGCAGCGGCGCCGCGACCCGCGACAGCACCTCGGCCGTGCTGCCCCGGCGCACGTCCACCAGCGATCCGACGTTCATCAGGCTCGGCACCCCCGAGGCCGCGGCGTACTGGAGCACCGAGCCGTGGTCGCCCACGGCCAGGTCGGCGGCGACCAGCGCCGCCCGCCACCCCTCCTCCGGCGGCAGCACGACCAGACCGCGCGCCCGCGCCGCCGCCAGCCACGCCAGCACCTGGCGACGGCCGTACCCGTGCCAGATGAACGGGTGCAGCACCGCGACGACGAGGTGTTCCTCGGCGGGGAGCTCGCCCACCAACCGGTCGAGGACGAGGGGGTCGTTGCCGTAGAGGGAGTGCTCGGACCAGGTCGAGGTCACCACCACCACGCGCTGCCCCGGCTTCGCGCCGAGTGCCCGGCGGTACACGTCCCGGTAGGGACGCCCCGCCAGCAGCCGGTCGTAGCTCGGGTCACCCGCGACCACGGCCCTGGGCAGCGCCGCGGCGCAGCTCCCGGCGAGCACGGCCACCTCGTGATCGGTGGCCAGCGCGAGGGCCGCCGGCACGACCTCGCCACCGCGCACCAGGCGCCCGGCGTGCAGGCCGTGACCCGCCGGGTCGCGATGGGGGCTGATGCGCGACCTGACGCTCCCCGCACCGTGCGACATCAGCAGGACCGGTGCGTCGAGGTCGGCCACGCCCCAGTCGCACGCGGCCAGCGCCAGGTCGAAGCGGGTGTCGACGGCCTGGTGCCACGGGATGGTGAGGCAGCCGAGGCCACGCACGTGCTCCTCGACGCCCGCCCAGCGGTAGCCGGTCTCGGGAACGGTCAGCATGACCTGCACCCGGAAATCGGACTCCAGGACGGGCACGACGTCCATCAGCCTCGTCACCGCCTGGAGGTGCGGGGCCACCACGAGGACCCTGCGGCTCCCGCGACGGCTCATCCAGTACTCGGCCACGGGGTCGCCGGACGCGATCACCCGCGACTCCCGCGCCGGGCCGCGACCAGCCGACGGGGACCCACCGCGGTAGACGTGTTTCGACACCTCGACACTCCTCTGATCACGGCCGCGCGGTTCTGACGGGAAACACCGGCAGCCTGGACAGGAGAAATCGTCGAGCTGTTCGCCGCGCCTTCCGGAGAATCCGGAATTCCGGCGCAGCACAGGCCACAACCCCTGCTGGAGTGGTCGACGCCGGCGGACGGGTCCGGAATTCCGGAGCGCCGGCCGTGGACGTCACCAGTCGGCTGCGCCCGGAGGCCCACGCCTGTCGCTACGTGCGGCCGAAGTCGTTCTGGTCGGTGTTCCGACACAAGCGCGATCTCCCCGAACCCACGCATTGGACGAGCAGGTCCCCGGCACTAGCCTCGGAACCTTCGGGACGGGGAGGTGTGTCGTGGAACCTTCACGACCGGGCGTGGTCAACGAAGCTTCCCGGGTGCGTGGTCCCCTGATCCAATCGGGAGTCGTGCACGGCGACATCCACGTGCACCACGTGAGGACCGAGGTCGTTCCGCGACAGCTACCCCCCGCGCCGGCCCACTTCACCGGCCGCTCCGCGGAGATGGCCGCTCTCACCACCGCGCTCCTCGCGGAGCCGACTCGCGACGAACCGACACTGGCGGTCGTGACCGGCCCCGGTGGGGTCGGCAAGACCGCTTTGGCACTGCGGTGGCTGCACTCCGAGCAGAGTCGGTTCACCGGTGGCCAGTTGTACGCCGATCTGGCGGCGCACGGACCGCAGGGACCCGCCTCGCCGGGCGAGCTCCTGGGCGGCCTCCTCCTCGGGTTGGGCGTGCCCGCGGGCGAACTGCCCGCTCAGGTGGCCGACCGAGCGGCCCTGTACCGCTCGCTGACCGCGGACAAGGTGATCGCCGTCCTGCTCGACGACGCCGCTTCGAGCAGCCAGGTGAAGGCCCTGTTACCGGCATCGCGGCACAGCGCGGTGGTGGTGACCAGCAGGAGGCGGCTGGCCGGGCTCATCGCTTCGGGTGGGCGCATGGTGCCGGTCGACGCCTTGCCCCCGGACGCCGCGGTGGAGTTGCTGAGCCGCGCCGTCGGCCGGGAACGCGTGGACGGCGAACCCGTGCCCGCACGCGAGGTCGCGCTGCTCTGCGGCGGTATGCCCATCGCGCTCCACATCACGGCCGCACGGCTGGTCGTGCGACCCCACCGGCGGCTGGCCACCGTCGCGACCGAGCTGACCGACGAGCGCAGGCGCCTGCGCGCGTTGGTCGCCGAGGACGGCGAGTTGTCCGTCGCCGCCACCTTCGACCTGTCCTACCGCTGGCTGCCGCCCGCCGCGGCGCGCCTGTACCGGCGTTTGGGCCTGCACCCCGGCGTCGACTTCGACCGCGCCGCGGCGGCGGCGCTGCTCGGCGAGTCCGAGGCCGACGCGGAGGACCTGCTCGGCGTGCTGGTGGAGGCGAACCTGGTGGCCGACACCGCTTCCGACCGGTACCGCTTCCACGACCTGCTGCGCCTGCACGCACGGCGCCAGGCCGAGCGGGAGGACGACGAGGAGGACAGGCGCGCGGCGCTGCGGTCGGTGGTGGTGTGGTTCCTGGACCGCGCCGTGGCGGCGGACCGGGTGGTGACACCGCTGCGTCCGCACCTCGGGAAGCGCTACCACGTCCCGGCCTCCGAGTCGTTCCCCACGCGCGCGTCCGCATTGGACTGGCTGGAGCGCGAACTGCCGAACCTCATGGCCTGCCAGCGCACGGCCGTCGCGCACAGGTGGCACGACCTGGTGTGGCAGTTCTACGAGGCGATGTGGGGCCTGTTCCTCCACCGCGGCCACTACGAGCAGTGGACCTCGGCCGGAGCACCGGCCGTCGAGGCCGCGGTTCGGTGCGGCGACGCGGTGGCCGAGGTGCGGATGCTCATCCAGTCCGCCGCCCTCCACACCAGGCTCGGTCACCCCTCGGCCGCCGTTGCGCCCTACCGCCGAGCGCTGCGCCGAGCTCGGGAAATCGGTGACTGGCAAGGCGAAGCCACCGCCCTGGAAGGCATCGGTGCCGCCGAGCACGCACTCGGTCGCCTGGACGAGGCGATGACCTGCTACCGCCGATCGCTCGCCCTCAACGAGAGCCACGGACGCCACCGGGGCGTGGCCCTGCTGCTGTGCTACCTCGGGCACGCCCTGGTGGACGTGGGCGACCACGCCGCCGCGGCCGACCACTTCCGCCGCGCGGCGGACCACGCGACGACCGTCGGCGACCGCCATTGCTGGGCACAGGCGGTCGTCGGCCTCGGCACCGCCCTCGCCGCGAGCGGTTCGGTGGCCGACGCCATCGCCCGGATGGAGCACGGACTCGCCGAACTGCCCGCGGCCGAGACCGCCGCACTCCGGGTGCCCGTGCTGGAAAAGCTCGCCGAACTCAAGCAGCGCACGGGTGACCGGAGTGCGGCCCGACAGCACTGGCAGGAGGCCCTGGACATCTGCACGACCCTCGCGGACCCCCGTGCCGACGCCATCCGCTCGCGACTCGGCCCCGCCGACTGAACGCGAACGACACCACCACCAACGTCCACAACGGACTGTGCCTGGGCGCGATGGGCGCCGCTACCGGTCAGTCGCGCCGGCTCTGCGACATCCACAGTGGACAGTTGTGAGCGGGCCGATCAGCTCGTCGACCACTGTGGCGAAGACGCGTCCGACCAGCCTTCGCGGAGCCGCGCGGGTCAGCGCGGACACGTGGACGAACCGCAGGAGCAGAGCCGCGCAGTCCAGCCACGTCGGGAGGTCGAGGTGTGCGGACACCACCTCGAGGGCCAGACAGACCAGCAGTGCGGGCAGGCGGTGGCGGAACTCGGGTCGAGGTGGCCGGGGCCGGCGCGACTTCGACCGGGTCGGAGCGGGCTGCGAACCGGTGAACACCATGATCGGTACGATGCCGTCGACCGCCGCGCGCCACCGCGTCACTTGACGCACAGAGCCGGGCCGTTCAGGTGATTCGCGCGATCCCCGGTGCCGTCACTCGACGCGTGGACGTATCCCGCCTGCCGAACCCCGCACGGGACCGCCGTCGCCATCCCGAACGCGGCACAGCAGGCGGAGTGCGGAGGCGCGCGCAACACATCCGCGGCCGGCGTGTCCGGGCACTGGACACGCCGGCCCCGGGGTCAGCCGCCGATGGGCACGAGGTTGAACCTCTGGTTGATCTGCCCGTGGCAGTCGTACAGCTGGACTTGCGCCCCGTTGGCGGTGCTCCAGACGTCCAGGCAGCGCCCGGACTGCACGCCGCTGATGGTGCCGTTGGAGTTGACGTTCCACTGCTGGTTCGTGCCGCCGTGGCAGCTGTAGATCTGGATCGCCGCGCCGTTGCCCGAGCCTGCCGCGTCCAGGCACATGTTGCCGTACACGGTCAGCTGCTTGCTGCTGGTGTACATCCACTGCTGGTTGGTCTGGCCGTTGCAGTCCCAGAGGTTCACCCGGGTGCCGCTGTTGTGCGACGCGTTGGGTACGTCGATGCACCGGCCCGACTGGGCTCCGACGATCTGGTTGGCGCCGGTCGGCGGCGTGCCCGTGGTCGTCGTGGTCGGGCTCGTCGGGGTGGTCGGGGCGCCGTTGAGGGCGTTGAGCACGGAGGTGTAGGCGGGCTTCTTGTTGCCGCTGCGGTCGAACAGCAGCGGGTTCTCGCTGGAACGCCACGAGTCGCTGTCCCGCACGCCCCAGACGGTGATGCCGATGCAGCGCGGCACGTTGAGGCACGCCTGGGTCAGTCCGGCGTACTGCGTGGTGGAGGCGTTGGTCACGTCGACCTCGGTCAACGCCACGTCCACGCCGAGCGCGGCGAAGCTCGACAGGGTGGTCTGGAAGTTGCCCGGCAGCGAGCTGCCGCCGGTGAAGTGGGTCTGCAGCCCGACGCAGTCGATCGGCACGCCCCGGCTCTTGAAGTCCCGGATCATGTTGTAGACGCCCTGCGTCTTGCCGTACGTCCAGTTCTCGATGTTGTAGTCGTTGTAGCAGAGCTTGACCGACGGGTCCGCCGCGCGGGCGGTGCGGAACGCGACCTCGATCCAGTCGTTGCCGGTGCCCTGCAGGTTCGACGGCCGGCGGCTGCCGTCCTCGTTGAACGCCTCGTTCACCACGTCCCAGGCGGCCAGCTTGCCCTTGTAGTGGGCCATGACCCCGTTGATGTGGTCGATCATCGCCTGCCGCAGGCTGCTGCCGGACAGGCTCTGCATCCACCCCGGCTGCTGCGCGTGCCAGGCCAGGGTGTGCCCGCGCACCTTCAGCCCGCGCTGCGTGGCCCAGTTGTAGATCTGGTCGCCGGAACCGAACGAGAACTGCCCCCGCTGCGGCTCGGTCGCGTCGGGCTTCATCTCGTTCTCGGCCGTGATCATGTTGAACTCGCGCCCGGCGATCGTGCTGTACTGCGAGTCACCGAGCCGCCCGGCCGCGATCGCCGTGCCGAAGTACCGGCCGGACTGCGCCGCGGCGGCACCCAACGTGCTCGCCGCCGCGTCCGCCGACGAGATCATCACCACGGCCGTCGCCATCGTCACGACACCGACCGCTCCCGCCGCCAGCGCTCTGGCGATGGGCGGTCGTCTGCGCTGCGTACCGACACGATGGGCGGCGTTGCCTATCGTCATCATCGTCCTCCATCGAGCAGGGACCCGAGCCGTCTTCGCGGAACGGCCGGACGTCATAGAGAAGGATTCGCGAAGGCCGATGCTGCCTCCTCGACGCCGCGCGGGGCAATGAGTTGCGCAAGTGTTGCGGCGGGTCGACGGGTCCGGTGGGCGGAATCGGCGAAGTGGAGCCGGATTGTCGGATTCCTCCGCCGGCATCGTCTCGATTGGGGGATGCTCATGGCCACCCGCCGCGTGTCGACCCGGGGTCGCTGCACTCGGCCGGTCAGGATGTCGTTCCCTTCACGGCGTCGACGATCCCGCCACGCTCCCCGCGTCCACAACGGACCGGTCGCCCGGCTGCGCGCCGCAACACACCGACTCCGTCCACCTGACGCGCTGCCGCCCGGTGGCCTCCTCGGCGCTGTCGGGGAGGTCGGCTCGGTGTCGAGCGGTGGTGTCAGCAGGCCCGGACGTTGCGGCGCGCCCACCTCGCGACGCTTTCACCCGGTCGAGCGGGTCCAGGGCCTTCGTCCCGCCCGGGCACCAGTCGGTGTGCCGACTGCGAGAAGGGCCGGTCGAGACCCCGCGTCTCGACCGGCCCCGTCCCGGTGGGTCCCGGACGCCTTCGGTCAGGACCCCGGATTCCGGCTCAGCAGTCGAACCAGCGGCCGGTCCAGCCCTTGCCGTGGATGAAGTCCTGGCACCAGTTGCCGGAGCCGCCCTTCACCCACACCGCGACGCGCCGGTCACCGTTCGCCTTCTCCCAGAACTTGCCGGTCGTGTTGTCCGCCCGGCCGTTGCCCGGCATCCGGTGCCAGCGCCCGGCGCCGGGCCAGGTGTGCCAGATCGTCCGGTCGGGCGCGATGCCGAAGCACTCGTCGCGGGCGGTCGTCCAGTTCACCCGGCGCACGTCGGTGCCGTCGCGGAACTTCCCCTCGTAGCCGAAGCACTTGGCGGGATAGGAGAGCGCACCCGTTTCGCCGGCCGACGAGAGCAGTCGTGCCTGCGCGACGTCGACCCACTCCGATTCCCCGGCCGGTGCGGGAGCGGCCACCTGCTGTCGGACGTTCGCCGGGTCGGTCGAAGCCTCGGCGGTGTGCGCCGTGCCCATCGCGGCCCCCATCGTCAACGCCAGCACCACCCCGGCGACCACCCTTCGGATTTCTCGCATCAAAACCCCCTGTTGTGTTGCCCCCGAATGCACGAGCACCGCCCGTGCACCTTCCGTCGTCACCCCGGCGTGCGGGGCGACGAGGCCACATTGCCGACGCCCTCATTGGTAAGCAATCCGTGTTCGCCCTGGTAATCAACGCCGGAGCGCGGATCGGGATGTGACCCGTGTCTCGCGGCACGGCGAAGTGTGAAAGTTCAACCGCGCGTGTGCCGATCGGGGGAACGGGATCACCTGTCCGGCGAGTGGGCGGGGAAGCTATTCCATTCCAAGTGATGTGCGCGTCGGTTTCGGATTTCCGAATGGCGGAGGACGTTGCGGTGCGTCGCCGCCGTTGTGGCTAGTCTGCGACCGGGTCGACGGGGTGGTCGGCCAGGGGGAGGGAAGTCGAAATGGGGCGACGTGAGATCCCGGTCGACGCGTCGGCGGGGCCGGTTCAGCATTTCGCGTCCGATTTGCGGCAACTGCGTCGGAAAAGCGGTTTGACGTATCGTGAGATGGCCCGGAGGGCGGGGTTCTCGGCGCCCGCGCTCTCGACCGCCGCAACGGGGGTGAAGCTGCCGTCATTACCGGTCGCGCTGGCCTACGTGCGCGCCTGCGGCGGCGACGTGGAGGAATGGGAACGTCGGTGGCGGCAGATCTCGGAGGATTCCGCGGGACAGGTCGTCGCCGACGACGACCCGGCGACCGCGCCGTACCGGGGGTTGGCCCGGTACGAGCTCGGTGACGGCGACTGGTTCTTCGGCCGCGACAAGCTCGTCCGGGCCGTGCGCGGGCTGCTCGACCGGCACCGCTTCGTCACCGTGGTCGGCCCGTCGGGCAGCGGCAAGTCGTCGCTGCTGCGGGCCGGTGTGGCGCCGGAGCTGCCGTCGGTGCGGCTGATCACCCCGGGGGAGCACCCGGTGCGTGCGCACCGCGACCTCCTGGCCGCGCGGCGCGACGAGGGGGAAGTGGTGATCGTCGACCAGTTCGAGGAGGTCTTCACCCTCTGCGCCGACCCCGACGAGCGGGCCGGGTTCCTCGACCTGCTGCTGGGCGGGACGACGCGGGTCGCGGTGGCGATCCGGTCGGACTTCTACGGCCGGTGCGCCGAACACGCGGTGCTGGCTGAAGCGGTGAACCAGGCCCAGGTGCTCGTCGGGCCCGTGGACGCGGCCGAACTGCGCGAGGTGATCGTGAAACCCGCGGCCGCCGCCGGGCTGATCGTCGAACGGGCGCTGACCGCGCGGCTGGTCGACGAGGTGGTCGACGAACCCGGTGCGCTGCCGTTGGTCTCCCACGTGCTGCTGGAGACGTGGCGGAGGCGGCGGGGCAAGACGTTGACCCTCCAGGGGTACGAAGCCGCGGGCGGGGTGCGCGGTGCGCTGGCGCAGACCGCCGAGCGGGTCTACGCCGGACTGACCCCCGGGCAGGCGGAGGCCGCCCGGCGGGTGCTGACCCGGCTGATCACGCCGGGGGACGGCGCGCGGGACACCAGGCGTCCCACCGACCGCGCCGAGTTCGACACGACCGTGCGCGTCGACCACGAGGTCGTCCTCCACCGGTTCGCCGACGCCCGGCTGATCACGTTGGACGACGGCGTGGTGGACCTGGCGCACGAGGCGCTGATCACCTCGTGGCCCCGGCTGCGGGACTGGGTCGACGCCGATCGCGAACGCCTGAACCGGCACCGCCGGCTGACCGAGGCCGCCCGGACCTGGGACGAGCTGGACCGCGACCCCGGTGCCCTGTACCGGGGCACGCGGCTGGCGTCGACCCGCGAGTGGATCACCGAGGACCGCGACCGGCTCAACGCCCTGGAACGGGAGTTCCTGACCGCCGCCGTCCGCCTCGCCGAGCACGAGGAGGCGGCCGCGGCGCGCCGCACCCGGCTGCTGCGCAACCTCGTCGTCGGGCTGGCCGTGCTGCTGCTGGTCGCGGGCGTCGTCAGCGGGATCGCGCTGCACCAGCGGCGGCAGGCCGTGCAGGCCCGGCAGGAGGCGCTGTCGCGGCAGTTGGCGGCCCAGGCCCTGGGGCTGCTCGACTCCCGACCCGCCACGGCGATGCTGCTGGCGGTGCAGGCGTACCGCATCGCCGAAACCGCCGAGGCACGCGGCGCGCTGCTGACCGTGTCGTCCCGGCGGACCTACCGCGGCGAGCTGACCGGTCACGGCGACGCCGTCTCGGACCTGACCTTCACCTCCGACGGCACCCTGGCCACGGTGAGCAGGGACCGCACGCTGCGGCTGTGGGACACCGGGGCCCGCGCCCACCGCGCCACCCTGACCGGGCACGACACGTGGCTGCGCGCCGTGGAGGCCGGCCCGGGGGGACGGCTCGTGGCCACCGGCGGTGACGACGGCGCGGTGGTGCTGTGGGACACCGGGCGCCAAGCGGCCGTGGCGACGTTGCGCGACGGTCCTGCCGCGCCGGTCAAGGACATCGCGTTCAGCCCGGACGGCCGCACCCTGGCCGCCGCGGGAGCGGACGGAGCGGTCGTCCTGTGGGACTACGGCGAACGTGTTCGGCGCATGACGCTGTCGGGGCACACCGGCTCGGTGGAGACCGCCGCGTTCAGCCCCGACGGACGGACGCTGGCCACCGCGGGCAACGACCGCGTCGTCGTGCTGTGGGACACCGCCACCGGTGCGCGCATCGCCACCTTGACCGGGCACACCGCTCCCGTGGGAGCCGTCGCGTTCAGCCCGGACGGCCGCACGCTCGCCACGGCGGGCCACGACCACACCGTGATCCTGTGGGACCCGAACCGCCACGTCCCCTCGGCGACACTCAGCGGCCACACCGGTCCCGTGCGGGCCCTCGCGTTCAGCCCGGACGGCAGCACGCTGGCCACCGCCGGGCACGACCTGACCGTGGGCCTGTGGGACACCGCGACCGGCCGACGCCGGGCCACCCTCACCGGACAGCTGTCCAACCTGTACGCCCTCGCCTTCAGCCCGGACGGGGCCACGCTCGCCGCGGCCGGTGAAGGGGGCGTCATCATGCTGTGGGACCCCCGGCGCACCGCCCTCACCGGCCACACCGACCGGGTCAACACGATCGCCTTCAGCCCGGACGGCCGCACGGTCGCCGCGGCGAGCGACGACCGCACCACCAACCTGTGGGACACCACCGACCGCTCCCGCCGCGCCACCCTGCCCAGCGATGCCGGCCCGGTGAACGCACTGGCGTTCAGCCCCGACGGCCGCACCCTGGCCACCGCCACCGGCACCGCGCAACACCCGCCCCGCGCCGACGACTACACCCTCACCCTGTGGGACACCGCCGACCGGCGACGCACCGCCACGCTCACCGGCCACACCGACCGCGTCATGGACGTGGCGTTCAGCCCGGACGGTCGGACCCTGGCCACCGGCGGCGCCGACGGCCGCGTCATCCTCTGGGACGCGGCACAACCCGCCAAGCGAGCCGTCCTCCTCGACAACCAGAGCAAGGGCAGCGACACCGACGTGATCAACGCCGTCGCTTTCAGCCCCGATGGCCGCACCCTGGCCGCCGCGCACCACAGCAGCGCCGTCTCGCTGTGGGACCCGGCGACCGGGACCCGCGTGGCGACGTTGCAGGGGCACACCGGTTCCCTGCGCGCGCTGGCGTTCAGCCCGGACGGCAGCACGCTGGCCACCGCCGCCATCGACCAGACCATCCGCCTGTGGGACCTGCGGCAGCACAGGACGACCGCCGTGCTCAGCGGCAACACCGGCACCGCCAACGCCGTGGCCTTCAGCCCGGACGGGCGGGTCCTGGCAGCCGCCAACGCCGACAAGACCGTGACCCTGTGGGACCCGGCCACCGCCGAACCGATCGCCGCCCTCAACGGACACACCCGCCAGATCACGGCCCTCACCTTCAGCCCCGACGGCCACACCCTGGCCACGGCGGCCACCGACCACACCGCCATGCTGTGGGAGTCCGACCCGGCCCACGCCGTCGAACAACTCTGCGCCACCCTCGGCCGCGACCTGACCCAAGCCGAGCGAGACCAGTTCCTGCCCGGCGCCCACCCGACACCGACCTGCACCTGACCCCGCCGTCGCACGCCTGAACAGGTGGCTCGGACCAGCGTGACGCCGGCCAGGGGACCCGTTCACGGCCGGTTCGCACCGGGGCTTCCACGTCGGGCGGCAGGCGGTCCCGGACGATCCCCCCTGGGCGTCCGCTGAAACGCCGACGCGATCATGAGCGATGTCGATGACGTGCGTGGTGTGGAGTGCGAGCCGGGCGGTGCGCTGTGATCGCCGCCGAGGTGGTCGGCCCCCTGTGGTGTGATCCCGGGCTCGACCGACGTGGTGGCCGCTACCCGTTGTCCGTCGAAGCCCCGGTGATGAACATGGTGGACACGCTCGTGCCCGGCGTGTCCACCCTGACCCGGCTGGTTCGCTACTACGCGCTGTACTGGGCGTTGGCCGACCACGCCGAGGAGCACGGCCTCGACGCCGCGGCGTGCCAGGAACTCGTGCGGCGCGCGGAAGTCACCCTGGCGCTGGTGTCGGTGGACCACGACCGCGAGTTGTTCGCGCACGGCGTGGACCGGGTGAAGACGATGCTGCGCAAGGGCACCACCGCTGGTCTGGCCGAGCTCGGGCGCTCCTCGTATTCGCCGCGCGCCTGGGGGTTCTGGTCCCAGTACAACGGCCCGAGCATCACGTTGGGCACGGTCGACGTCGAGGACGGCGCGTTGCGGCCCGGTAGGCACCGGTGCCCGGCCTCGGTGCGGCGGATGTTCCAGCCGATGATCGACTTCCTGGCGCGGGACGGGCTGGGCGACGGTGACGTGGGTCGGTTCTCCGGGCTGGCGATCGAGGAACCCGACACCGCCGACCTGCCGCCGCTGCGGGACCTCTTCACCGCGACCCGGCACGGGCGGCACCGGCCGGAGGAGTGGAACGGCGACGACCACACCCGGCGCGCCACGTTGCGGATGCTGGCGAGGGCGGTGCAACGCGCCCCGGGTGGGGCGCCCGCGGACGCGTTCCGCGCCCACCTCGCCTACGGGGACGCGCTCGACACCGATCCGGTCCTGGTCGGCGAGGAACGTGCTCGGGCGTGGCGAGGGGTGTTGCTGCGGCACCACTCCGTGGGTGCGTGGCGCCGGCTGTGGGCCGCACTCGTGGACGAGGTCATCGACGCGGGCGGTACCGCCACGCGGGACGACCTCCACGCGTGGGTCGGCTCCGCGGTGTCCGCCGGGACCGTGCGCGGCTTCGTCAGGTCGCTGCCGGGTGCGGTCGACGCAACCGGTCATCCGCTGCCCGCGGAGGAAGAGGTGCTCGGGTCGGGTGCTCCGATCGAGGCGGACCTGGCCGTGCTCCTGATCGGCGCGCAACGCCTCACCCACCTGCGCGGCCGAAGCCTCGACGCGTTCCTCGGACGCCGGCGCCGGTCGTCCGGCCGCGGTCAGTTCCTGGACCCCACCTGGGTCGCCTTCCGCGAAGCCGAACACGGCGACCGACCCCTGGCCGAACTCGCCCGAGCGTTCGTCGACGACATGCTGGCGCAGTCGCGCCGAGTGGCCCTGCGCAAACTGCGAGTCGACGGCAACGGCCGGATGACGCTGTTCAGCAAGCTGCACGAACGCAACGGCCGGTACTTCGCCGACCAGCGGGAGGGAATGGGCAACGTGGGCCTGCGCATCGACCAGCTCGCGGCGATGGCGCGGCAGCTCGGGTTGTTGTCGGACAGCGGTGTCACCGCCCTCGGCGCCGACCTGCTGGAGCCGGCCGCGTGAGCCGCGCCCACCACGAGTTCCACTCCCCGTCGACCCTGCTGCACGAGTGGCGCGACCGACCGGACGGTGCCCGCCTGCGGGAGGTCCTGATCACCGGTTACACGCACGACCTGGTGTTCCTCGAACGCCACTGCGTCCCCACCGCACGCGGCCTGGGTGCGAGGGTCACCATCCTCGGCGACGCCGCGCAAGCGGTGCACGACCCGGTCGACGTCCGGTACGCGGGTCGCACCTACCAGCACGGTTTCGCGGCCTGCGAAGGCGCCTTCCACCCCAAGCTCGTCGTGCTGGTCGGCGACGAGGACGTGTGGGCCGCGATCGGGTCGGGCAACCCGACGATGTCCGGGTGGGGGCACAACCGGGAGCTGTGGCTGGTGCTGCGCACCTCGCGACGGCGGGGACCGGCCGCCCAACGCGACCTCGCCGCCTGGTTGGTCGAACTGCCCGAGGTGGTCGCGATGCCGTCGTGGATCGCGGACGCGGTCCTCCGCACCGGCGAGCACGTCGACCCCGACGAGGTCGACGATTCGGTGCCCGGTCTGCGGATCTTCGGCAACCTGCGGCAGCCGCTGCTGAGCCGGCTGCCGACGGCTTCCGTCGAGGCCTTGCGCGTCAGCTCACCGTTCTTCGACCCGCAAGCCGCGGCCTTGCGCGCCCTGGTGCGCCGGTTGTCCCCGGCGGCGGTGGACATCGCCCTGCAGCCGAGGCTGACGCAGTACGACGCCGCTTCGATCGTCAGCGCCACCGCGGCGGCGGGCACGACCCGCTACCGGCTGCTGGACGAGGACCGCACGCGGCACGGCAAGTTGGTGGAGTGGAGCTCCGGCGGAACCACCACGGCGTTGGTGGGCAGCGCGAACTGCACGGCGGCCGGGCTGCTCACCGCCACCGACGCGGGCGGCAACTGCGAACTCGTCGCGTCCCTGCCGATCCCGGTCAGCCTGATGCCCGAGGGGACCACGACGACCGCCCCGCCCGCCTCGACCCATCCGGTGCCCACGTCACCCGGACGCGCGGTCGTGCTCGTCCTGCTCGGTGCCCGCCGCCAGGACGACCACCTGGTGGTGGAGCTGAAGACCACGGCGCGCGAGCCGGTCACCATCGAGTCCTCGCCCGACGGGACACCCGGCACCTGGACCGCTTTCCACACCTGGCACCCGACCGGGCCCCTTCCGGCGGTGCTGCGGTTCCCCGCACCCGAACAGCTCGGCAGCGCGGTGCGCGCCTGGGTGGAGGTGCGGGGCGAGCGGGTCGTGTCGTCGGAGGTGTACCTGACGGACCCGGTGCGGTGCCTGCCCCGCGGGGACGAGCACGACCGGCCACGACTTGTTCGTGACTACGAGCTGGACAGCACCTTCACCGACCCGGCGCTCGCCGCGCGCTTCAACGCCGACCTCGTGCGCCTGCTCAGCCAGGTGTCCCGGGAACGGGTCACCGGTGCACCAGCCTTGCGCGCACACCCCCACGGCGTCGCGGCGGTGGCGCCGGAGGACCGCTGGGGTGTGTGGTTGCAGCACGTGGAGGCGACGATCGGGCCGTCGCTCACGGGCTTGGTCTTCCCTTCGTCGCCGCAACTGCCCGACGGCAGGGTCACGGCGTGGGCCGTAGGACCTGACCCCGATGACACCGAACTGGCCGACGACGAGGACGAGAGCGTCGTGGAGGCCACGGCGTCCCAGGAGCCGAACAACCGCGTCATCCCACCGTCGGAGCGCGGGAAGCTGCGAACGTGGGCCGCTCGGTGGGTCAAGGCGGTGTCGGGGCCGATCCGGCCGCCGTTGGAGCTGCGGATGACCGTCACCCTGCTCTACCTGGACCTGCTCGCCGCGGGGGTGTGGGGTGCGGAGGACGGGTGGCGCACGGAAGTGCGCGATCTCGTGCACGCGCTGGTGCCGGACGACGACGAGGCGGACGACGTGCCCGGCCGGGCGATCTCGTACCAGTACTCGCTGACGGCGGTGTGCCTTGCCCTGCTGTTCCAAGGTGCCACGTTGCACGGCGGCGGCGAGCGCGACGTCATCGCGAGGGCTGCGTGGGAAGCCGGTCGTGAGTCCGCGGCGTTCGCCGACCGGCGGCTGACCACCGAGTACCTGCACGAAGCCACGCAACCGCACGCCAGGGTGGTCACGGAGTCGGAGGTGGAGAACGTGATCGCCCTCGCCGAGGCGGTCGTCGACGATCCGCACGCCGAGGTGCGCGCCGCCTTCGAGCAGGCCGGGCTGTCGGTGCGGCTGGTGGACGGCGTCTGGGTCCGGGACGGCGACTTCCGCAACCCGCGCCGAGCCGCCGCCGAGGTCGCGACCATCGCCGGCAAGCGGTCCGCCGTGCTGGCCCGCAACGCCGCCAAGGCGGTGGTCCTGCTGCACGACGGCACGACCCTCGTCCTCGCCGAGTCCACCGCACCACGTTGGCGCGTCTACCGCCTCTCACCGCTCAGCACCCCGTCGTTGCTGCTCGGAGGCGCGGACGGCCTGCCGACAGCATCGAGCCAGCACCCGTTGGACCCCTCACCGCCGGAGGTGGTCCACCTCGCCGACCGGTTGCGGGTCGACCTCGCGCACCTGGTGGCCGCGGTCCGCACGTCCTGAACCGAGCGCACCGAGTGCGGCGCTGATCGCCGAGTAGCGGATGCGTTCCTGCTCCAGTCGCACCGACTCGCCGAAGGCGCCTTCGACCAGGTCTCGGTACAGCGCGGCCTCGCCCGGGGTGAGCGCCCGCAGCACGCCGCTGACCGGTTGACCTCATTTCGCACCACTGTCGGTCCGCAGATGCAGCAGACGTCCTTCGCCCACCGGAAGGTCCATGACAGGTTCCAGACCTTCTTCAGTTAGCACGTCCTTGCGTGATTGAGCCGGTGCGTGTGTGTGGGTAGCGCACCTCGGCCATGTCGGGACAGGTCCCTGGCCGTGACCGATACCGTGGGCGCGTGATCCGACAAGCGGTGGCCGCCGCGGTGGCGGTGCTGGTGGTGTCCGGCTGTTCCGCGAGTGATGGTCCGGCCACCGCGGAGCGCACTACCGTCACGACGACCACGACCCTCACGCCGACCACGGCCGCCGCCCCGTCCGTCCCCGAGCCACGGCAGCTGTGCGTCGAGCTGGCGGCTGTGGACCTGTCGAACCCGCAGGAGCTGCTCACCATCCAGCCGCGAACAACGGGGGACCACTCCTTCCAGGTACCGCTGGCCTACCTGGCGGCGAAGCTGGTCGCGCTCGAATCCGCGCTCAGGGCCGGCACCAACCCGGAGTACCCGACGCAGGAAGCGGTGGATGCGGCGAAGAACGTGCTGGACTTGTGCCGGCAGCGCGGCTACGTGTAGGCCACGCTCACCAGAACAGCGGGAACCACCTCACCCGGCGCTGTCCCGCGTGGTCACCTGACGGCCTCGACGAACGGGGCGATCACGGCCTCGACCGGCTGACCGGGGCACCAGCAGCACGGAAACGGGCTCGTTGCCGAGCACGATGTCGACGAGGCCCGGACAGTGCACGCCGTCAGCCTCCACCTCCGTCAGCAGTTCACCGGTCTGCGCACGTAGAGGCGGCAGGAGGTAGTTCGGCGGGCGCTCGGGTAGCAGGGGCTGCAGATGCTCGGGTGTGGTCGGGGTGCCGGTCAAGGGGCGGGTTGGCCGGAATGTGACACGGCGGCGGCCTTGCCCCCGCGAAAAGCGGCTCACTACGTTCCCGGTCACGGGGTGATCGGAGCACGTGGTGAGGTCACTTGGCGAAGCGGGGTCTGGGAGCGCTCCCAGAACCGCTGCCGTCGTGGCGGAGACCGTGGCGTACAAGGGAGTGCATGTCGTTGGAGGACCGATGACGGCACAAGGCCGGCGACCGGTGACGCGCTGGTCCGCCGCCCCCGTGGCGGCGCGGCGGGGGAACCGCATGCGGGCTGTCACGGTCGAGTTGGTGGGACGCATCGTTCGCGGTGTTCACGCGTACGGGACGTCACTGCCGCCCGAGCACGTGTTGTGCGAGATCTTCTCGGTGAGCCGGAGTGTGCTGCGCGAAGCCGTCAAGGTTCTCGAGGAGAAGGGTTTGGTGCAGGTGCGCCAGGGGACGGGCACGGTGGTCACCCCGCCGACGATGTGGAACACCCTCGACGAACTCGTCCTCGGGGCGCTCATCGCCGAGGACGAGACGCTGACGATCCTCGACGACCTGGTGATGACCCGCCGGGTGCTGGAGTCCGAGATGGCCGCGATGACCGCCCGCACCGCCGACCAGGCCACCCTCGACCGGCTGCGCGCCCTCGTCGACCTCATGGACGAACTCGTGGACGACCCCGTCGCCTACCGCAGGGAGGACCTGACCTTCCACGACGTGATCATGCAGGCGTCCGGCAACCGCATCGCCCGCTCCGTCGTGCGCGCGCTGGAGAGCCAGGTCGCCAACACCGCCCGTTACGTGGGCAAGAGCGAACCGGCCCTGTGCGTCGCCTCCAACCGGGGGCATCGCCGCGTCTACGAGCGGATCGCGGCGCACGACCCGGACGGTGCCGCCCACGCGATGTTCACCCACATCACCGAGGCGTGGCTCGTGCGTCGCAGCGGCCCGGGAGACCCGAGTCGCCTGGAACGCTAGCGCCTCACCCGACCACGCGGGCATGTGCGACGACGACCTGGGGCGTCATCCGCCGGTCGACAGGGCCGCCAGGCGGGTGGTCAGCAGGCCGGCCATCGCGCGGACGCCGTGGCCGATCGCCCGTTCGTCGGCGGCGAAGTCGGGGGTGTGCGGAGCGCCGTTGACGCCCGATTCGGGGTCCGCGACGCCGAGGTAGAACTGCGCTCCCGGCGCCTGGTCGAGGAACAGCGCGAAGTCCTCGCAGTTGAAGGGCCAGGACGCCCGGCCCCACACGACGGATTCCGGCCCCAGCGCCGTGCTCAGGTACCGGCCGGCCGCCGTGCTGAGCTCGGCCGAGTTCACCAGGGCGGGGAAGGGGTCGTTCGGGAACTCGACGTGTCCACCCGCGGCCGCGGCCAGTTGCGTGGCCTTCGCGCGCAGCTCCGGGTGCAGCTCCCGCGGCCAGACCCACAGCAGTGCGTTGGCGACGGGGTGCGCGTCGGGGGTCTGGTCGGTCCACTGGGCGACGCACACGGACTCCTGGATCGACGCGGCGATCTCGGGGTCCAGCAACGCGGTGAAGCGCGCGTTGTAGGCGGCGATGTCCCGCGGGTACTCGACGGTGCCGAGCTTCGCGACCTCGGCGGCGACGGCGGCGACCGTTGCGTCGTCACCGCCGGGCAGCACGATCCGGACGTGGTCGAGACCGGGCAGGCCGTACCCCGGGGACACGCCGATGGTGCCGGAGGGGAACGGACTGCAGTGCAGCGCGTAGAACTCGCGCGGCGCGAGCGTTTGCAGCAGACCGGTCTCCAGCATCGCGCGTGCGCCCTGCAGGGATTCCTCGGCCGGCTGGAAGACGAACACCAGCCGTCCGCGCACCGGTCCGGAGGCCCGGGCCAGCGTCCGGGCGACGCCGACGCCGATCGCGGTATGCAGGTCGTGCCCGCACAGGTGCGCGACGCCGGGGACCCGGGAGGCGAAGCCCTCGTCGAAAACCCGGCCCGAATGGGGGATGGGCAGCACGTTCGTCCGCGCGTCGACGGCGTCCATGTCCGCCCGGTACGCCACGGTCGGACCGTCCGCGGAACCGTCGAGCACCGCCAGGACTCCGTGCCCGCCGACGCCGGTCGTCACCTCGAGCCCGGCCGCACGCAGCTGCTCCGCGACCAGCCCGGCCGTCTCCCGCTCCGCACCGGCGAGTTCGGGGTGGCGGTGGATCTCCCTGCGGAGCTCGATCAGTTCCTCGTCGAGATTCGTCACCGGCTGATCTTCACCACAACCCCCGCTTCCCCGCACCACCATTTCCGGTCGCGGTCCAGGTGGGCGGGCTGTGGGCCGAAACCCCGTCGGATGACGCGCTCACAATCCTCGTCGCGCGCGGTCAGAGAGCCGCCGCGGCCATGAGGCGCAGCTTCGGCACGGGCTTGCGCATCCCGTAAGCGACCACAGTGGACCGCGCGCCTTCCCTGTGCCAGGTGAGCAAAGCGGAACCTGACGACAAGTCTCCTTCGACCCGAGTCGGCGGGCCCGGCAACGGCAACGGGCCGACGACCTTGATGGACAGGCCGAGGACCTCGGTCCAGAAGTAGTCGTCGAGCGGCGGACCGGCCGGATCGAGCCCCAACACCGACGCGGCGGCGACGTTGCCCTGCGCCACGGCGTTGGACCAGAACGGTCGGCGCGGCTGAAGAACCCCGGCGTCGGTGCGCAGGCACGTCACGTCCCCGGCGGCGAACACCCCTGGCACCGCGGTCGCGCAGCGCGGGTCGATCCCGATGCCGAGCGGGCCCGCCAGTCCGGTGCCGGCCAGCCATCCCGTGTTCGGCACGTCGCCGCAGCAGCTCACGACGAGGTCGGCGCGGTGAACGGTCCCGTCGGGCAGCCGCACGCCGTCGACCGGATCACCGGTCAAGGTCACCCGGCCCGGCGTCGTGCGGACGCGAACGCCGTGTTCGGCGGCTCGTGCGGTGATCGCGTCGGACAGGAACGGCCCGAGGACCCGCCGCAACGGCGGGTCGACGTCGACCACGGTGACCGGGATGCCGCGAGCCACGCAGGCGCTGACGACCTCCATGCCGAGGAAGCCGGCACCGACGACCAGCGCGGAGGCAGCCGTGTCCAGCCGCGCTCGCAGCAGGCGGGCGTCGTCCAGGGTGCGGAGCACCACCTCGCCCTCTTGCCCGGGAGCGGCGATGCGCCTGGCGTCCGCGCCGGTCGCGACGATCAGCGCGTCGTAACCGAGTACTCGGCCGTTCTCGGTGCGGACCAGCTTGTGGTCGGTGTCGAGGTCGGTCGCCGGCGAGCGGAGCACGTCGACGTCCAGACCGCCGAGGTCGTAGCCGAGAGTGCTGTCCGAGCCCCCGCCCTTGAGCACCCCCTTCGACAGCGGGGGCCGTGAGCAGGCGCCCTGTGCTTCCGCGCCGACGATCGTGATCGGTCCGGAATGGCCCAACGCCCGCAGGTTCCGGGCCGCGGTGGTGCCGGCCACGGACTCGCCGACGACGACGACCGCGCGCGGCGGTGTCACCCGAGTTCCCGCAACGCGGCGACGGGGCAGGAGTTGATGGCCGCTCGTGCGGCGGCAACGTGTTCCGGCGGAACAGTGCCGCCCTCGAAGCGGTAGACGAGTTCGGCGTCGTCGTCGAGCTCGAAGAGGGCGGGACCCTGCTCGGTGCACAGGCCGTGGCCTTCACAGCGGTCGTAGTCGACGGAGATCCGCATCGGTCGCTTCCTTCAGGCGGGGACGAGTTCGAGGGGCAGCCGCTCGAGGCGGTGGATGACGTTGTTCCGCGCCCACACGGGGTCGCCGGCGGGCACGATCCGCTCGACCCGGGCGACGAGTGCGCGCAGCACCGCCTGGGTCTCCAGGCGGGCCAGGCCCTGCCCGGCACAGCCGTGCGTGCCGTGGCCGAACCCCAGCTGGCGCGCCGCGTCCCGGCGGACGTCGAAGGTGTCCGGGTCCTCCCACTCCAGCGCGTCGCGGTTGGCCGAGGCGTAGAGGACGAGCACGCGTGACCCCGCGGGCAGCTCGGCGCCGGCCACCTCGGTGTCGCGGACGACCTTGCGGCTGAACGCCCGCAGCGGGGACTCGAACCGGACGATCTCGTTGACCGCGTTGGGGATCAGGTCCGGCTCTTCCCTGAGCAGCCGCCACTGTGCCGGGTGCGTCGCGAACAGGTGGAGGGCGCTCGCGATCGCGCTGAGCGTGGTGTCCAGGGAGGGCACCAGGTAGTCGATCATCAGGGCCGTGCACTCGGCGTGGTCGAGTTCGCCCTGGTCGGCGGCGCGCAGCAGGTCGTCGCCCATGCTGTCCGGCAGCACCGACCGCTGCCGGACGACGCTGCGGGCGAAGCGCATCATCCCCAGGCTGCCGGGCACGGCCTTCACCGCCTGCCCGTTCAGCGGGCCGAGCGCGTCGAAGGTGGCCGCACCCCAGCGGAGCAGGTTCTCCCGTCCCTGCCGGGGCCAGCCGACGAGGTCGGGGACCACGGCCGAAGGCAGCGCCGCCGCGACGTCGACGCCGTCGACCACCCGCCGCGCCACCGCGGCCTCGACCACCCGCGCGGCCTGCTGCTCGACGACGTCCCTCATCGAGCGCAGCGCCCGGGGAGTGAGCCGGTGGGCGACCAGGGCACGGCGGCGGGCGTGGTCTTCGCCGTCGCTGTTGAGCGTCGTGCCACGGGAGAGCCGGTTCGTCACGGGGTTCAGCCCGACCCCGTCCCCGGAGATGAACGTCTTGTCGTCCAGCAGCACGGCTTTGCACTCCGCGTACCGGGGCAGTGCGTAGACCTCGTGCTTGGGCAGCCACACCACCGGGCCCAGCGCACGCAGGTTCGCGTAGTGCGGGTACGGGTCGAGGACGGCCTGGGACGAGTAGATGTCCGGCCGGTACGCGGGGACATCGGGCTGAGGGGACATCGTTGTTCCTCTCGGACGTGAATGACGACATCGTCAGTTGTGAGCACACCGTCAGTCAAGGGCAACTGACGAAATCGTCAGTGTTGACGACCTCGGCTATGCTGTGCCGGGGCAGGCCGGGAGGACGAACCACCGATGTCGGAGCAGGTGCGCAGCCGCTTGGAGCGGCGCAAGGCCCGGACGCGTGCGGCGCTGGTCCGGGCGGCGCAGGACCTCATCGCGGCGGGCCGGACGAACGTCCCGGTCCTGGAGATCACCAAGACCGCCGACGTGGGGATGGGGTCGTTCTACAACCACTTCGAGACCAAGGAGCAGCTGTACGAGGCCGCGGTCGAAGCCGCCCTCGAAGCCCAGGGCGCGCTGCTGGACGAACTGACCACCGACCTGGCCGACCCGGCGCACGTGTTCGCCCAGAACTTCCGCCTCCTGGGGCGCCTGCACCGCCGCCTACCGGAACTGAGCAAGGTGCTCCTGCACCACGGGCTCGACCTGGCCACCGCCGACCACGGCATGGCCCCGCGCGCCCGCCGCGACATCGAGGCCGCCGTCCGAGCCGGTCGTTTCACCGTCCGCGACGTCGACCTGGCCATGCTGACGGTCGCCGGCGCCGCCCTGGGCCTCGGCCGGCTGCTCCACGGCCACCCCGACCGCGACGACGCCGAAACGACCGATCAGGTGACCGAGGACGTCCTGCGGATGCTCGGGCTCCCCGCCGCCGAAGCCCACGACCTGTGCCACCGGCCCCTGCCGGACCTCGACACCGTCGTCACCCGACCGTGCCCTGCCGCGTGACGACCCCGGGCGGGTCTTCGACGTCGGGGTCGCGCTCGCGGTGTCCTCAGTGGACGTACGGCCAGCCCGCGGAGTCGTAGCCCAGCAGGTTGATGCCCAGCAGCGGTGCGCCGTTGTCGGCGTAGTAGTGGTAGACCAGGATGTCACCGTCGACGTCGGTGAAGACGTCCTGGTGCCCCGGGCCGTGGATGGTGTCGTGGCCGGCCAGGATTTCCGTGCCGCCACCGGAGGTCATGGGGGTGCCGTTGCGGTCGTAGAACGGCCCGGTGACGCTGGTCGAGCGGCCGACCATCACCCGGTAGGTGCTGGACGCGCCACGGCAGCAGTAGTCGAACGACACGAACAGGTAGTAGTACGAGCCGCGCTTGACGATGTTGGGCGCCTCGATGGGACCGCCGCCGCGGCCGGCGATCGAGCGGATCACGGAGTCGGAGCGCAGACCGGTCGACGGGTTGAGCGCGATCATCTTGATGCCGGACCAGAACGACCCGAAGCTCAGCCACCAGCGGCCCTGGGCGTCCACCACCAGGTCGGGGTCGATCGCGTTGAAGTCGTCGGAGCTCCGGGACTCGACGACCAGGCCGCGGTGGGTCCAGGTGCCGGAGCCGCCGCTGGGACTGGTGGCCAGGAAGATCGCCGAGGTGTTGGCCCCGAACGTCGAAGCCGAGTAGTACAGCCAGTACAGGCCGTTGCGGTAGGACACGTCGGGCGCCCAGAGGTTGCGGCTGCCGCCGGTGTAGCCGGTGGCCCACGGCGTGCCGCCGGGGAACGCCGAGCCCGCGTTGCGGAACGCGATCCGGTCGGTCGAGGTCTTGAGGGCGATGTTGTCGCCGGTGTGCGCGACGAGGTAGCTCCCGTCGGGGCGCTTGACCACGCTCGGGTCGTGCACGCCGATGTCGCCGGTCACCCGGCCCGGCCAGGGGTAGGCCGACGCGGGCGACGCCATCGCGGTGGTGACGGACAGGGCCGTCACCAGGACCAGGACTGCTTTTCGCAGAGCGACCACCATTGGTCCTCCCATGCCGACACCGGTTCGGATGTTAAAGAATGCGGCATCGCCGGGGCAACAACTTCCGCAGCGCGGTTCTGGGTCCGCGGAGCGGCGACGTCGAATATTCGTCGAATTCGATTGGCTCGCCGTCGAATCCCGTGCCCGCACCCCATCGCAGCAGCCAGCGGCGTCGGCGGGTGGTCAGGGAGCCGGTCAAGGGGCAAGTTGGCCGGAATGTGACAAGGTCGCGGCCTTGCCCCTGGAAAAAGCGGCTCATTACCTTGGCTCTTCGCCGGGCGAATTCCCGGTCGCGCAATCGACCGGTCCCGGGCCGCTGAAGACCCCGACCCTCGTGGCGCGCGGGCCGAGACCAGACGGGCGGACTCCCCGCGCGCGGTGCCGTTGGACCGAGGGTCGGTGCTGACGCGTCCCCGGCAACGGAGGTGTGCCGGGGGCGCGCTCGGCGCCATGGGCGGAGGTGTCTGTGATGGTCACAAGGCGAAAAGCGCGATCGCGCACGGCGGTCGGGGTGGCGGCGTCCCTGGTGGCGGCGACGGTCACCGTCCAGACCGCCGCGAGCGCCGAAGCGGCGACGGCCGGCCCCGCGCTGGCGGTGGACGTGTCCGCCGGCCGGCACGCGATCAGCCCCGACATCTACGGGTTGAACGGTGGTGACCCGGCGTTCAACGCCGAGATCGGCCAGTCGGTGGCGCGCTGGGGCGGCAACGCGGCCAGCCGCTACAACTTCAAGAACCGCACCTACAACACCGGCAGCGACTGGTTCTTCGAGAACATCGTCGCCGACGACGCCCACTCCCTCGAAGGGGTGGTCGGCGCCACCCTCGGCCGCGGCATCAAGCCGGTCGTCACCGTGCCCCTGATCGGGTGGGTGGCCAAGGACTCGCCGGCACAACACCCGTTCACCTGCGGCTTCCCCGCGAGCCGCTACCCGCGGCAGGACAGGTTCGACGAGTGGGACCCCGGCTGCGGCAACGGTCAGCTCGACGGGCAGAACCTCACCGGCGTGCCCACCGACAGCTCGATCCCCGCCGGCCCCGCGTTCGCCGGCGAGATGGTGTCGCACCTGGTGGCGAAGTTCGGCACGGCCGCACAGGGCGGTGTGCCGATCTACGAGCTCGACAACGAGCCGGTGCTGTGGGCCCACACCCACCGGGACGTGCACCCCGAGCTGGTCTCGATGGACGAACTGGGCGCCAAGGGCACCGCGACCGCCGCGGCGATCAAGGCCGCCGACCCCGGCGCCAAGACCCTCGGCCCGTCCGGCTGGGGGTACTGCGAGTGGGTCGCGTCCGGTGTGGACGGTTGCGGACCCGGTCCCGACTCGGCCGCGCACGGCGGGCTCAACATGTCGCAGTGGTACCTCAAGAACATGAAGGACTACAGCGACGCGCACGGCGGCACGCGCTACCTGGACTACTTCGACCAGCACTACTACCCGCAGATCTCCGGCGGCAAGGACCCCGAGACCAACGCGCTGCGACTGCGGTCCACCCGGTCGCTGTGGGACCCGACCTACGTCGAGGAGTCGTGGATCGGCCCCGGCGGGGTCAACGCGCCGCCGTTGCAGTTCATCCGCACCATGAAGTCGTGGATCGACCAGTACTACCCCGGCACCAAGACCGCCATCACCGAGTACAACTGGGGCGCGCTCGACGACATCAACGGCGCGCTGACGCAGGCCGACGTCCTGGGCATCTTCGGCCGCGAGGGCCTCGACCTCGCCACCATGTGGGGTGAGCCCAAGCCGACCGACCCGGGCGCGTTCGCGTTCCGGATGTACCGCAACTACGACGGCGCGGGGAGCCGGTTCGGCGACGTCAGCGTGTCCGCCACTTCCGGCGACCAGGGCCGGCTGGCGGTGTACGCGGCGGAGCGGTCCTCCGACAAGGCGCTGACCGTGGTGGTGGTCAACAAGACCGCCGAGGACCTGACCTCGCCGCTCTCGCTGGCCGGGTTCGACGGCGCCGGCACGGCACAGCGGTTCACCTACGGCCCCGCGAACCTCGGTGCCATCGTGCGAGGCGGCGACCTGCCGGTGAGCGACGGCCGGGTCGAGACGACCTACCCGGCGAACTCCATCACGCTGCTGGTCCTGCCGCCGGCCGGGTGTTCGGCGACCCTGCACGTCAACGGCGACTGGGGCACCGGGCACGTCGCCACGGTGACCGTCACCAACAACCGCCGCACGGCCATCACCGGGTGGCGGGTCGGGTGGACGTGGCCCGCGGGTCGGCAGGTCACCAACGCGTGGAACGCCACCCTGACCCAGAACGGCACCGGTGTGACCGCCACCGACGTCGGGTGGAACGGCTCGCTCGGCGCGGGCGGCACCACCACGTTCGGGTTCCAGGCCACCGGCGGGTCGACGTCACCGACGTTGACCTGCACCCCCACCTGAGCTGACGAGGGGCGGTGCCAGGGTTCGCGCGCTGCGGGCCAGGGCGGCGGTCCAGTCGGTGGTGGCGATGTGGGCGATGTAGCCGTCGGGGCGGACGAGGATCCGGGTGGGGCCGGTGAGGCCGTAGATGGCGGTCAGGCTGGGCGCGGCTCCGGTCGGGATCTTGACGACGTGCAGCTCGGCGCCCGTGGCGGGCCAGGGGAGGGCGTCGGTGGTGGTGTCGCCGATGTCCAGCAGGGTGAAGTGCGGGCCGCGGAAGCGGTCGAACAGGGTGCCGGCGCGTCCTTCGCTGTCGCGGTACTTCGCGTTCGGCGCGCGGTCACCGGCCTGGACGGGCGTGTCGGTGACGCTGTGCTGGGTCAGTGGGCTGTCGCGGTAGTTCAGCTTGAGCTGGCGTTCCTCGTCGCCGCGGGTGGCGGCGGCGAGGGGGCGCTCGCCGAGTTTCCGGTAGAGCTCGCTGGACAGGCCGAGCACGCGGGCGGCGACGGGGCGGCGTTCGGCCTCGTAGCTGTCCAGGAGTGCTTGTGGTGCGCCGGCGAGTACCTGGGCGAGTTTCCAGCCGAGGTTGTAGGCGTCCTGCACGCCGGTGTTGAGGCCTTGCGCGCCGGCGGGGGTGTGGACGTGGGCGGCGTCGCCGGCGAGCAACGCGTTGCCCGCGCGGTAGCGCTCGACCAGTCGGACGTTGGGGCGGAAGACCGAGGACCAGAAGACCTCCCGGACCTCCAGGCCGGCGCGTCCGGACGCGTCGTGGACCAGGCGGCGGATGGCGGCGGGGTCGCGGTCCGGGGTTTCGCCGGGCTTGAGCCGCAGCATGAGCTGGAACTTGTCGCCGGGCAGCGGGCACAGCGCCAGGAACCGGCCGCCGTTGCGGGGCCAGATGTGCCAGCGGTTGCGGGACAGGCCGTCCACCAGGACGTCGGCGACGATCATCTTGTCGCTCTCGTCGGTCCGGCCGACGAAGGGGATGTCCGCCTGCACCCGCACGGTGCTCGCGCCGCCGTCCGCGCCGACGACGAACCGGCTGCGGATCGTCCGCTCGCCGTCCGGCCCGGTGACGGTGGCGACGACCCCGTCACCCCGGTCGACCAGGGAGGTCAGGCGTGTGCCGTACTCGACTCGGCCGCCGAGTTCTTCCAGGCGGCGGCGCAGGCAGGCGTCGGTGTCGTACTGGGGGATGAGCCTGGTCTCCGGGTGGGGCACGTCCTCGGTGACCTTGTGGCGGCCCATCATCCGCCACGGCAGCGTGACCGGGCCGACGTGGAGGCCGAGCAGGGGGTACGTGCGCGAGTGGGCCACGATGTCGTCGAGCAGGCCGAGGTCGTCGAAGACTTCGAGGGTGCGCGGTTGGACGCCCTTGGCGCGGGAGCCGGGGAAACCGCCCTCGGCGGCGTCGATGAGGCGGAACGGCACGCCTCGGCGGGCCAGGTCGCAGGCGAGGGTGAGGCCGGTCGGTCCGGCGCCCACGATGAGCACGTCGGTCATGGTTGGCGCTCCGTGACGAAGGTGGTCAGCAAGTCGGCGAACTGCCGCGGGCGCTCGAACGACGCCATGTGCCCGCAGTCGGGGATGTGTTCCGCGCGCACGGGCTTGAGCAGCTCCACGGCGCGGTCGAAGGCGGTGGCAGGGGTGACGCGGTCGTTCGCGCCCCAGACGAGTTGGGTCGGCGGCAGGCCGGCGGCATCGAAGAGCGCGTCCTGGTTGGTGAAGGGGAAGTGCTTGAGGGTGGAGGTCAGCGCGTACATCGAGCCTTCGAACCGGAAGCCGTCCAGCACCAGGGTCCGCAGCCGCTCGGCATCCACAGTGGACTGGACGTTGCGGTCGAGGTGGGCCAGGAGGTTGCGGCGCAGCAGGTGCTTGCCGGCCAGTGGTAGCAGCGGACCGGGCAGCAGCGCGATGGGGTTGCGTTCGGCGGACAGCCCGGCCGGGCCGCTCATCGTCAGCGAGGCGACGCGCGCGTTCGCGGCGTGGGCGAGTGCGATCAGAGCGCCCATCGAGGACCCCACCAGGTGGACGTCGGACAACCGCAGGTGGCGGATCAGGTCGTCGAGTTGGCGGACGAACAGCGATCGCCCGTACCGGCCGCGGACCCGGTCGGAGTAGCCGCGCCCGTAGGCGCTGTAGGTCAGGGTGCGGAAGCCCCGCCCGTGCAGCACCGCAATGACGTCGTCCCAGAAGTCGAGCGGGATCGTGAGGCCGGGGACGAAGGCGAACACCGGTCCGTCGCCGGGTCCGGCGAGTTCGTAGTGGGTGGTGCCGTCGGAGAGCACGGCGAAGTCGCCACGCCGTCCGGCGCGGGCGGCGGGATCGAGGCGGTCGGTCTCGCCGTGCGCGACGAAGTACCGCATCAGGCCTCCTTCTGCTCGAGGCCGGCGGTGAAGGCGGTGATCGCCCGGCTCACCTGGTTGGGTGCTTCGGCGGGCATGAGGTGCCCGACGTCGGGTAGCACGACCTCGTGGCTGTCGGGGATGTCCCGGGCGAAGTGCTGGCCTGACACCAGGTCGCTGCGCAGCACCAGGGTCGGTGTCCGGATGGAGGCGATCTCGGCCGAGCGGTCGGGGTGGTCGGTGGTGGCGAAGTCGATGAACGCGTCCCGCGCGCCGGGCCGGGACATCAGCGCGTGCACCCGGTCCACCATCGCGTCGTCGACGGTCGAGCCCGGTCCGACCAGGCCGGCGAGGTTGCGGGCGGTCGCGGCGCGGGAGCCGAGGCGGCGCAGGACCGGGCGCAGCGGCGGGATGCGGGCGAGGCGCAGGGCGAGCGGGACGTCCTTGTCGGGGTAGCCGGTGGCGTTCATCAGCACGAGCCCGCGCAGCCGGTCCGGGTGGGCGAGGGCGTAGGTCCAGGCGATCTGGCCGCCGAAGGAGTGCCCGGCGAGCACGAACCGTTCCGGGGTGTCGAGCAGCCGGTCCAGGAACGACACGTACGCGCCGAGCGAGTAGTCGCGGTCCGGTCGAGGGCCGGTGAGGCCGAAGCCGGGCAGGTCCACGCGCACGACCTCGAAGCGGTCGGCGAGCCGGTCCGTCACGGCGTCGAAGACGTGCAGCGACGCGCCGCTGCCGTGCAGCAGTACGAGCGTGGGCCCGGTGCCGGTGCGCCGGACGTGCACGCGCATGCCGTCCAGGTCGACGAACCGGGACGTCGCGTCCGTGAACTCCATTTCGGTTACTCCGTATCCGTTATTGGTCGCTGCGGAGGCGCGTCGGGCCGGTGGGGGTTCAGCTCGCGCGGCAGGAGGTGAGCAGGATCGAGCGGGCGCCGGAGCGGCGGAGCAGGCCTTCGGCGGACTTGGCCAGTGCGTCGAGGACGCCGTTGACGTCCACGTCGACCAGTCGGCCGTCCGCCTTGACGATCCGGCCGTCGACCAGCACGGTCTCGACGTTGCCGGTGTCCATGTGCAGCACCGTGCCGGGGGCGTGCAGGAGCGGGCCGGCGTTGAGCGCGCGGGCGTTGAGGACGATGACGTCGGCGCGTTTGCCGGGCGTCAGGGACCCGACCAGGTGGTCCAGGTGGGCCGCCTGCGCGCCGCCGAGCGTGGCCATGTGCAGGATGTCGCGGGTGGAGACCGGCGTGCGGGAGTCGTCGACCGCGCCGCGTTGCAGGGTGTAGGCCGCGCGCATCTGGGAGAAGAAGTCGACCGGGGCGATGCTGACGGCGTCCGTGCCGAAGCCCACCGGGAGCCGGCGGTCCAGGGCCGACTGGAGGGCCGGGCGGCCCATCGCCAGGGTCTGCTCGGCGATGCACGAGACCGACACCTTGCCGCCCGTGCGCTCGATCGCTTGCCAGGAGGAGTCCGCGAGGCCGAGGCAGTGGATGTAGGTGATGGCGGGTCCGAGCAGGCCGTCGGTTTCGAACTCTTCCAGGACCCGGCCCCAGTTCCCGTCGTTGACGTGGGCGAACATCGGCACGTCCAGGTCGCGGGCGAGTCGGAACAGGTCCTCGTCCACGTGGTAGCCCAGCGCCGGGCGGATCAGGCCCGACTCGGCGGCGAGGATGCGGTGGATGTCGTCGGGGTGGGCGTAGCGGGGGTCGGGCTCGTGGTCGCCGAACACCGGCGAGAGGCTGAAGACCGACCGGATGCCGGCGCGGCGGATGCCGTCGAGCGCGGCGTCGGTGTGCTCGGGGGTGTAGGAGCACTGCGAGGTGTCCACGACGGTCGTGGTGCCGGCGGACAGGTTCTCCAGCGCGCCGCCGAACTCGCCCCAGTACACGTCTTCGGGGGTGTACTGGTGGAACAGCGCTTCGTCGCCCGCGCGGGACTGGAGGAAGTAGTCGATGTCCAGCGCGTCGGCCCAGTAGGAGCGCAGCGCGGTCTGGAACATGTGGTGGTGGGTGTTCACGAAGCCGGGCAGGACGATCTTGCCGGTGCAGTCGAGCACGTCGGCGTCGCTCGTCGGGAGGTCGCGACCCACCGCGACGATGGCGCCGTCCTCGACCAGGACGTCACCGCGGTCGAAGTCGCCGACGGTCGGGTCCATGCTCAGCACGACGCCGCCGCGCAGGACGGTCCGGGTTCCCACGGCATGCCTCCGACGGGTCGACGACTGGTTTCGGATACACCGTAGCCGTAATGCCGAACGGCGGTCAAGCGGGCCGTGGGGGTGTGGTGCGGTCAGTCGCCGGTCCGGGCCGCCTCCAGGCCGGTGATGATCAGCCGCAGCCCGAACGCGAACTCGTCCTCCAGGGGCACCGGGAGCGCGTCGGCGACCGCGAGTGTGGCGGGGAAGCGGTCCGGGTCCAGGCGGTGCAGGTGGGCGGACACGTCGGCGTCCTCGCGGCGCTGGGCAGCGGTGTCCTGGCCCAGTTGCATCGCGAAGCCGAGGACGTGCCGGGCCAGGGTCGTGTAGGCCCGTGCCGCCAGGGTGGGGGAGAACCCGGCGGCGAGCAGGAGGGCCAGGGCGCGCTCGCGGTGCAGCAGGGCGTTGGGGCCGACCGGGACGTGCTCGCCGATCAGCGGGGCCGCGTTGCGGTGCTTGCGCAGCACCTCGAACATCGCGGTGGCCAGTGCGCCGCACGCGTCCTGCCAGGTCGCCGCCTTGGCCGGGTCGACGTCGATCTCGCCGAAGATGCGGTCGACCACCTGGGCGAGCAGGTCGGCGCGGCTGTCGAAGTGGCGGTACAGCGTCGCCGTGCTCGACTCCAGGCGTTGGGCCAGGGCGCGCAGGGACAGCGCGTCGGCGCCTTCTTCGTCCAGGATCGCCAGCGCCGCCGCGACGATCTGCTCGCGGGGCATCGCGGGGCGGCCGGGGGCGCGTCGGCCGGTCGAGGTCGCGCCGCGGCTGTTCGGGGATGGTGGCACGGGGTCAAGTATGTCCGGGCTTGACCGTGCTCGACAATATCGGCTACAACGTAGCCATAAATAGACCGTGAAGTCGCAGAGGAGAAGTCATGCGCACCGTCGAGGCGCACGCCGCACTCACCGCCGGCCCGGACCGCGTCTGGGAGTGCCTCGCCGACCCCAGCCGGTGGAACGAGTGGCTGACGCTCCACAAGTCGTGGAAGGGCGAACCGCCCGCAGCGGTCGAGGGACGGGGCGCCACCGCCACCGCGACCGCCATGAACATGCCCATCACCATCGACTGGACCTTCGAAGAGGTGGACGCACCGCACACGCTGGGCATGAGCGGCACCACCCGCGCGGGCGTCAAGCTCCGCCTGACCATCCTGCTCGCCGCCCGGGGTGCGGGCACGCAGGTCGACGTCGACGCCACCGTGGACGGCGGGATGATCGACGGCCCGATGGGCGCGGTGTTCAAGAAGTCCCTCACCAGCGCCCTGGACAAGTCGCTGAAGAAGCTCGGCGACCTCACCCGCTGAGCGGGTGCCGAACCGGGACGGGAGCGGCGTTCCCCGTCCCGGCGGTGGCTGCTACCCGAGGGTCCATTTCTGGTTGGGGGCGCCGGTGCAGGTCCAGAGTTGGACCTTGGTGCCGTTGGCGGTGCCCGCGCCCGACACGTCGAGGCAGAGCCCGGACTGGACGCCGGTGATGGTGCCGTCGGCGTTGAACCGCCATTGCTGGTTGGTCTGGTTGTTGCAGGTCCAGATGACCACGGCGGTGCCGTTGCCGGCGCCTTGGCCGTAGGCGTCGGCGCAGCGCAGGTTGCTGCCGCTGTAGACGGTCAGGGCACCGGTGTTGGTCCGCGTCCAGGTCTGGTTCGACCCGCCGTGGCAGTCCCAGATCTGCAACTGGGTCCCGGCGGTCGTGGTGGCGCCGTTGACGTCCAGGCACTTGCCCGCACCGACCGCACGCACCGCGCCGGTGGGTGCGGCGGGTCCGGGCGTGTAGGCGGCGGCGGTGATGTTGGCCTGCACGGCGTCCTCGGTGGCGTTGGACGGGTAGCCGGAGGTCATCACGCCCTCGTAGAACGTGCCGGCCGCGCCGTTGCTGTTGTCGCCGCCGATGCCCAGCAGGATCGCGCCTTCCTTCTGCATCGGGTGGTAGCCGTTGGGGCGCGGCCCGTCGAAGGTGGTCGACAGCGCGCCGGACTGGGCGTTGCCGCTGCGGATGGCCCAGTGGTTCGGCTCGCCCTTGACGATCGCCGTGACGAACCGGTGGTTGATCGTCGGGTTCTTGTTGTAGCGGGGGTTCACGCCGGAGAACAGGCCCCACTCGAGGTCGGCCATCACCCACGGGCCGGGACCGTCGCCGTAGCCCCACCAGTTGTTGGAGCCGAAGTAGACGGTTTCCATGATGCCCTGCCGGTCGGCTTGGCCATCGGTCTGGGCGTTGCCGTAGTCGAAGCAGCAGCCGCCGTTGTAGTGGGTGCCGTCGACGACGGCGTAGATGCCCTCCGGCTGGTCGCCGGTCGCGATGCCGTTGGTCCGGTTGTTGCGGTAGCCCGTGCCGGGGGCGATGTAGACGCCGTAGGCCTTCTGCCCGCTGATCGTCACGGGCGCGGCGGTGGCGACCGCGAGGTTGTCGTAGCCGCCCGGGCCCGGACCGGGGATCGCGCCGGGAGGTGCCTGGGTGAGGTGGTTCCCGCGACCGGACTGGTCGTAGATCACGGTGATCAGGCACGTCGTACCGGCACAGAACGAATCCTGCGTGGCGGCGTTCGCGACGCCCCCGGCGCTCAGTACGCCGACATCGCGCGTGGTGCTGTCCGACGAACGCCGGACCTGGTACAGCGGGCCGTTGTACGCGCTGTACAACGCTCTCGTCGTGCTGTGCGCCGCCACACACGGCGTGCCACCGGCCGCATAGAGGTCACACGGCCGCTGAGTCGCACCCTGCGCCGGAACGGCGAACGGAACCACGGCGAGCGCGAGCCCGCTCATGAGTGCCACGGCTAACCGTGTGATCGCCTGGACTTTCACGACCCCTCCTGTTGTCCACTGAGGACTGAACGTGGGCAGCCGTTGTGTGTCGCGCGACTCGGCCGAGACGACTTTGCGCGGGGGTCTCGGCGACTGTCAACGCCGGCCGGCGGGGGTGGCGAGTTCCGGCCAACTTCGCCGGCCGGCCGCCGAGCCGGAGCAGCATCACCTCAGTGCTGAGGATTTCATCAGAAACTCCTTGACTGATGACGTCACCGTAACTGATGATGTCATCAGAAACGGAGGGAGCGCCCTGTGACCGATCACGACCCGCACACCGGGCTGCACAGTGAGCACGGCGGGCTCGCCGGGGAGCACCCGGGGCGGGCGCGGAACCCGGTGGTCAAGGTGCACGGCCTGGCCTGGTTGGAGTTCGCCAAGCCCGACCTGGAGCGCGCGGAGGTGTTCGCGGCCGCGTTCGGGTTCACCACCGTGCTGCGCACCGAGCGGGAACTGCACCTGCGGGGGACCGACCCGGGCTCACCGTGCGTGATCGTGCGCAAGGGGTCGCGGTCGACGTTCCTGGGTCCGGCGTTCCGGGCGGCCGACCCGCGCGACGTCCTGCGGCTGGCCGACGCCACCGGTCACGAGGTCGCGAAGCTGCCGGAGACGCTGGGCGGGATCACGGTCGACCTGGCCGACCCCGGCGGCCTGCGCGTGCGGGTCGTCGCCGACACCCACGAGCTGCCCGCGTTGCCGCCGCAGACCCCGCACACGTTCAACTTCGGCCACGACACCGCGCGCACCAACGCCACCCAGCGCCCGCCCCGCGAGCCCGCGCGGGTGCAGCGCCTGGGGCACGTCGTGCTCCAGACGACCAGGTACCGCCGGGTGCTGGACTGGTACCTGGAGCACCTGGGCCTGATCGTCAGCGACTTCCTCTACCACCCGGGCCGGCGCGAGCGCGGCCCGGTGATGAGCTTCATCCGCTGCGACCGGGGCTCGACCCCGACCGACCACCACACCCTGGCCCTGACGCTCGGCCCGGTGGACCGGTACGTGCACTCCGCCTACCAGGTCGCCGACCTGGACGCCCTGGCCGCGGGCGGGGAGTACCTGCGCGACCGCGGCTACCACCGGTCGTGGGGCATCGGCCGGCACATCCAGGGCAGCCAGCTCTTCGACTACTGGCGCGACCCGGACGGGTTCCTGGTCGAGCACTTCAGCGACGGCGACCTGTTCGACTGCACCCTCGAACCGGGCTGGGCCCCGATGACCGCCTCCGGCCTCGCCCAGTGGGGACCGCCGGCCACCGCCGACTTCCTCGGCGTCAAGCCGGGCCGGGAGTCGCTGCGCGAACTGCGCGCACTGCTGCCCGCGCTGCGCGAGGACAACGAATTCGACCTGGGCCGCCTGCTGGGCCTGCTGAAGGTCGCCCGCTCGTGAACCACAGGGAGAACCGTTGAGCACCTCGATCCTGCGCACCGCCGACGCCTGGTACGTCGCCACGGCCGACGGTGCCGCGAAGATCGCCACCGCCGCCACGACCACCGCCGAGCTGCTGGCCGACCGGCAGGCGATCGCGGCGGCCGTCGAGACCACGGACCGCGTCGAGGACCTTGCGCTGGTCTCGCCCGTCACCGCGCCCTGCCGGGTGGTCGCGCAGATGACCAACTTCGCCTCGCACGTGACCGACGCGGGGATGGACCCGAAGACCGTGCCGTTGACGTTCTTCCGCAAGACGTCCGGGTCGATCAGCGGACCAACGGACGACATCGTCAAACCGCCGCACGTCACCCTGCTGGACTACGAGGTCGAGATCGGGCTGGTCATCGGCCGCCCCATGCCGGTGGGCACCGAGGTCGACCACCCGCACGAGTACGTGGCGGGCCTGGTCGTGACCAACGACGTGTCCGCCCGGGACGTCCAGCTGCCCCAGACCCAGTTCTACGAGGCCAAGTCCTACCCGACCTTCACCCCGGTCGGCCCCGCGCTGGTGCTGCTCGACGCCGACGACTTCGCGCGGTTCGGCGACCTGCGGCTCACGCTGTCGGTCAACGGCGAGCCGCGCCAGGACTCGGTCGTCGCCACGGACATGGTCTACCGGCCGCTGGCCGCGCTGCGGGCGCTGACCAGGTTCCAGCGGCTCGACCCCGGTGACCTGGTGCTGACCGGGACCCCGGCGGGCACCGCGTTGTCCGCCCCGCCCAAGGCCGTGGAGAAGGTCGCCGCGCTGCTGCCCACGGCGGTGAAGTGGAAGTTGTTCTTCAAGGGGCAGGCCAAGAACCCGAAGTACCTGGCCGACGGCGACGTCGTCCGGGCCCGCGTCGCCACCGACGACGGCGCGATCGACCTCGGCACCCAGCGCACGACGGTGAGGTACGCGCGATGACCGACGACCTGCTGTGGCCGCCCTGCACCGGCTCCGCCGACCTGGCCGCGATCGAGGCCGTGCCGCTGGAGGACCGGGGCCTGCCCGAGTCGACCTACGCGTTGGTCGAGCGAGCGGCCGAGCTCTGGCCGGAGCGCCCGGCGATCAGCGTGCTGCCCGAGGCCGCCCGCCGGCACGAGGCCGTCGACCGGACCTTCGCCGAGCTGCTGGCCGACGTCCACCGCTACGCGAACCTGTTGCACGACCTGGGTGTCCGGCGCGGTGACGCGGTGGCGTTGATGTCGCCCAACTGCGCCGACCTGGTGCCGGCGACCCTGGCCGCGCAGCTGGCCGGGATCGCCGCACCGCTCAACGGCAACCTGTCCCACGGGCACCTGGCCGACCTGTTCCGCCTGTCCGGCGCCCGCGTCCTGATCACCGCCGGGCCGGACCTGGCCCCGGCGACCTGGGAACGGGCGCGGGCGCTGGCGGGCGGGCTCGACGCGATCCTGGTGCTGCGCCCGACCGGCGCGGCCGGCTCCCCGCTGCCCGCCGTGGACGGTGTGCGCGTCGGCTACCTCGACGACCTGGCCGCCGACCACGACTCGCGCGCTTTCGCCGGCGCGCCGCCGCGGTCGTCGGACCTGGCCGCGCTGTTCCACACCGGCGGCACCACGGGTGCGCCGAAGCTGGCCGCGCACACGCACGCCAACGAGGTGGCCGACGCCTGGATGATCGCCGCGGACCCGCTGTTCGACGCCGACTCGTCCGTCTTCGCGGCGCTGCCGCTGTTCCACGTCAACGCGCTGGTGGTCACCCTGCTGGCACCGCTGTTCAAGGGGCAGCGGACGGTGTGGGCCGGGCCGCTGGGCTACCGCGAACCCGCGCTGTACGGGCAGTTCTGGCAGATCGTCGCGCACTACCGGATCGCCGTGATGAGCGCGGTGCCCACCGTGTACGCGGTGCTCGCGCAGTGCCCGGTCGACGCCGACATCAGCAGCCTGCGCTTCGCCCTGGTCGGCGCGTCCCCGCTGCCGGTCGCGGTGCGGGAGGGCTTCCAGGCCCACACCGGCGTCACCCTGGTCGAGGGCTACGGGCTGACCGAGGCCACGTGCGCGAGCGTGCGCGGGTTCCCCGACAGCCCGCGACCGGGCGCGGTCGGCCGGCGCATGCCCTACCAGCGGGTGAAGGTCGTCCACCCGGACACCCGGGAGGAGCTGCCGCCCGGCGCGACCGGTGTGCTGGCCATCAGCGGTCCCGCGGTGTTCCCCGGCTACGTCGTCGCCCGCGACGAGCGCGGGCACGTCCTGGACGGGCTGGGCAAGCTGGTCGACGGCTGGCTGGACACCGGCGACCTGGCCCGCGTGGACGCGGACGGGTTCGTGACCCTGGCCGGCCGCGCCAAGGACCTGATCATCCGCGGTGGCCACAACATCGACCCCGCCGTCGTCGAGGACGCCCTCCTGGCGCACCCCGACGTGACGGCCGCCTGCGCGGTCGGCAGCCCGGACGAGCACGCCGGAGAGGTCCCGGTCGCCTACGTCGTCCTCACCCCCGGGGCGACCGCGACCGAGGCGGACCTCCTGGCCTGGGCCGCCGACCGCGTGCCCGAGCGGGCCGCCGCGCCGAAGGCCGTCACGGTGCTCGACGCGCTGCCCGTCACCGACGTGGGCAAGCCCTACAAGCTCCCGCTGCGCGCCGACGCCGCCCGCCGCGCGATCGGGGCGGTGCTGACCGGGGTCGAGGTGGACGCGGTGGTCGAGGACGGTTCCGTCGTCGTGGCGGTCACCGTTCCGTCCGATGTGGACGCATCGGCGGTGGAGGACGTGCTGGCCCGCTACGCCATCGCTCACCGAGTGGAGGTCCGACCGTGATCGTGTTGTTCGTGCTGACGGCGGCGCTGTTCGCCCTGCTCGGGGTGGCCAAACTGCTGGCGCTGCCGCGGATGCGCGCGCTGGCCGACCACGCCGGGTTCTCCGTCGCCGCGTACCGCGGCATCGGCGCGTTGGAGGTGGCGGGCGCCGCCGGGCTGCTCCTCGGACTCGCCGTGCCCCTGCTGGGGTTCGCGGCGGGCGTGGGTCTGCTGCTCCTGCTCGCGGGCGCGGTGATCACGCACGTCCGCAACCGGGACGGGTTCCGCGCGATGGCGCCCGCCGTGGTGTGCGCGGCGCTCGTGGCCGGCTGTCTGGCGATGTTGGGCACGTCGTCGTGACCGCGCGGGTGGTGGTGGTCGGCGCGGGGCCGACCGGGTTGACCGCCGCGATCCTGCTCGCCCGGCACGGGGTGGAGTGCGTGGTCCTGGAGCGGTGGGAGTCGGTGTACCCGCAGCCCCGCGCGGTGCACCTGGACGACGAGGTCTACCGCGTCCTCGGCCGCCTCGGGCTGGCCGACGCGTTC
Source organism: Saccharothrix variisporea (assembly GCF_003634995.1). Classification (GTDB taxonomy): domain Bacteria; phylum Actinomycetota; class Actinomycetes; order Mycobacteriales; family Pseudonocardiaceae; genus Actinosynnema; species Actinosynnema variisporeum. The sequence continues at coordinate 8,922,767 of NZ_RBXR01000001.1, forward strand.
GCCGCCGTCTCCTGGCCCTGCCACGGGCTGCGGCTGCTGGACCCGGACCTGCGCGTGCTGGCCGAGTTCCGGCGCGCCCCCGGCGCCGGTCGCCACGGCTACCCGCAGGCGACCATGTTCGACCAGCCCGAGCTGGAACGGCTGCTCCGCGCCGCCCTGGCCGCCACCCCCGGCGCCACCCTGCGCGGGAACACCGAGGTCACCGGCATCACCCAGGAGGAGGGCGGGGTGCGGGTGGAGGTGACCGACCGCGTCACCGGCGCACGCGACACCCTCCACGCGGACTACGTGCTCGGCTGCGACGGCGCGAACAGCCTCACCAGGACCGCCATCGGCGCGCGCATGACCGACCTGCGGTTCGACCAGCGCTGGCTCGTCGTCGACATCGCCACCACCGCCGACCTCGACCAGTGGGAAGGCGTGCACCAGGTCTGCGACCCCGGCCGCGCCGCCACCTACATGCGCATCGGCAAGACCCGCCACCGCTGGGAGTTCCGGCTCCTGGCGGGGGAGAGCGGCGAGGACTTCCGCGACCTGGGCCGGCTGCACCCGCTGATCGCGCCGTGGACCGGGGACGTCCCGGTCGACGAGCTGGAGGTCGTCCGCGTCGCCGAGTACACCTTCCGCGCGCAGGTCGCCGACCGCTGGCGGGACCGGCGGGTGTTCCTGCTCGGCGACGCCGCCCACCTCACCCCGCCGTTCATCGGCCAGGGCATGGGCGCCGGGCTGCGCGACGCCGCCAACCTGGCCTGGAAGCTCGCCGGCGTCCTGGACGGGACCCTGCCCGAGGGCGTGCTCGACACCTACGAGGCCGAACGCGAGCCGCACGCCCGCGCGATGATCCGGCTGGCCAAGCTGGTCGGCACGGCCATGACCGCGGGCGGCCGGTTCGGCGACCTGGTCCGCCGGGTCGTCGCACCGCGCCTCCCCGTCGTGGCCCGGCACGTGCTCGACAGCGAGACACCCCCGCTGCGCCGGTCGGACCTGGTCGTGCGGCCTCGGCTGCGCCGGTCCCTCGCCGGACGGCTGTGCCCCAACGCCGTCCTGGACGACGGTCGCCGCTTCGACGAGGTGGCCGCCGGGCGCTTCGCCGTGGTCACCTCGGCCACCCCGTCGACGGCCGAACGAACCGCGGTCGAGGCGGCCGGCGCGGTCCTCGTCACCGTCCCGGTCACCGGCGAGTGGGGGCGCTGGCTCCGGTCGGGCCGTGCCGGCGCCGCCGTCGTCCGTCCGGACGGGACGGTCCTGAGCACGAGCGGCAGCCTCGCCCGAGCGCGCGAGACCCTGCCGTTGAGCGGATCATCAGTCTTGTGATGCAGTACCGTTGAACCATGCCGGCACCACGATCCGACAGCGCCGAACCCGCCACCCGCACGGAGCGGCGCAAGGCCCTCACCCGCCGCAAGCTGATCGACGCGGCGCGGCGGATCCTGGCCGGCGACACGCACTCCACGGCGAGCATCCAGGACATCACCGACGCCGCGGACGTCGGCTTCGGCTCGTTCTACAACCACTTCTCCAGCAAGGCGGAACTGTTCGAGACCGCCGTGTCGGAGGTGCTGGAGGAACTCGGGCAGCTGCTGGACGAGTTGAGCACGACCGTCGACGACCCGGCCGTCGCCTTCGCCCAGTCGCTCCGGCTGGCCACCCGCCACGGCATCTCCCTCCCGGAAACCGCCCAGGTGCTCGTGCGGCACGGCATGGCCTACATCGACGCCGACGCCGGTCTGGCCCCGCGCGCCCTGCGGGACATCGAGGCCGGTGTCGCGTCCGGCCGGTTCTTGGTCCGCGACACCCGCTTGGCGCTCGCGACCACCGCCGGCGCGCTGCTGGCCGTGCTGCACCTGTCCCTGACCCACCCCGACGCCGTCACCGACGCGACCTGCGACGAGGCGGCCGAGCAGCTGCTGCGCATGCTCGGCGTCCCGCCCGAGGAGGCGCACGAGATCGCGACGGCACCGCTGCCCGCCCTCGACCAGGGCTGAGCGCCACGGCGTCACGCCCGCCTGGACGGCGCTGGAGGGTGGCGATGCCGCGCCATGGCGTCCCGCCGGCCTGAGCGGTGCCGGAGGTGGCGATGCCGCGTCACGGCGTGTCCTTCGCGGTGGTCAGGGCCGCGAACAGCCGGGGCAGCACGTCGGTCAGGTAGCTGTCGTCGGGTTCCTGGTCCAGCAGTGAGCGTTCGAGCACCGTCTCGTAGAGCGCGATGATCGTGACGACGGCGTTGCGCGGCTCGACCGCCGGCCGCATGCCCAACCGGTCGAGCATGCGCAGCAGGATCGCCGCCAGGGCGTCGTGGAAGTCGCGCTCGGCGGCGGCGGTCGGGCCGCGCAACTCCGGCCGGCGCAGCGCCTGGGCCCGGAACTCGACGTTGAGCAGGTACCAGGTCTCGTCGGCGGTCAGGGATTCCGCGAACAGCCGGCCGGCCTCCCGGAGCACCCTGGTGGTCGCGCCCTCCTCGGCCGGGTCGACGCCGGCGAGGGCGTGGTCCACGGCCGCGCCCAGCCGTTCGGCGCGCTCGTGCATCCGCACCCGGTAGACGGCGAGGAACAGTTCCTCCTTGCTGGCGAAGTTGGAGTAGAACGCGCCCCGGGTGAACCCGGCCCGGTCGCAGATCAGCTCGACGGGGGCGTCCCGGATGCCGGTCTCGACGAAGACGTCGTAGGCCGCCTCGACCAGTCGCCGCCTGGTCTCGGCCCGTCTCCGGGTCATCTCGCGCTCGCCACGATCGGTGGTCATCACACCCGCCCCAGGTCTTCGTGTGTCACGATGCACAGTGCATCGGATACGTCGTGTATTAGGATACACGGTGCATCCACCCTGATGGGAGCCCTGATGTCCTCGTTCCTCTACCGACTGGGCCGCGCCGCCGCCCGTGCCCGCGTGCTGGTCGTCGCGCTGTGGCTGGTCGTCCTGGCCGCCGCCGGGGCCGGGGCGCTGCTGCTCAACCAGGGCACCGACGACGCCTTCGCCATCCCGGGCTCCGAGTCGCAGGACGCGCTGGACCACCTCGGCCGGGTGTTCCCCGAGGTCAGCGGGACCTCCGCGCAACTCGTGGTGGTCGTGCCGGAGGGGCGTCGGGTGGACACCCCCGAGATCCGCACCGCCGTCGCCGGCGCGGTCGAGCGGATCGGGAAGGTCGAGCAGGTCGCGGCGGTGGTCGACCCGTTCGGCGAGGACGTCTCGGGCGCGGTGTCCGGGGACGGGCGGGCCGCGCTGATCGCCGTGCCGCTCGAGGTGCAGCTCGCCGACGTCACCCCGGCGACGAAGGACGACCTGACCGCCATCGCCCACGACCTCGCCCAGGCCACCGACGCGCGGGTCCTCACCGGCGGGGACGCCTTCTCCAACCGGGTGCCCAAGCTCAGCCCCACCGAGGGCGTCGGCCTGGCCATCGCCCTGCTGGTGCTGGTGCTGATGTTCCGCTCGCTCGTCGCGGCAGTGATGCCGCTGGTCACCGCGGTCCTCGGGGTGGGGGTCGCGATGGGGTTGATCTTCCTGGCCACGCTCGCCACCCCGGTCTCGTCCACCGCGCCGATGCTGGCGGTGATGCTCGGGCTGGCCGTGGGCATCGACTACGCGTTGTTCCTGCTGTCCCGGCACCGCGATCAGCTCGCCGAGGGCCTCGACGTGGAGGAGTCCATCGCCCGCGCCACCGCCACGGCCGGGTCGGCGGTGATCTTCGCCGGGCTCACCGTCGTGATCGCCCTGCTCGGGCTGTCGGTGGCGGGCATCCCGTTCCTGACCACGATGGGCGTGGCCGCGGCGGTCGCGGTCGCGTTGGCCGTCGCCATCGCCGTCACGCTCGTGCCCGCGCTGATGTCCTTCGCCGGGAAGCGGCTGCGGCCGCGCGTGCCCCAGCGCCGCAAGCGTCCACGGCCGCAGGTGGCCCGGTGGTGGGTGCGCACCGCGACCAGGGCCCCGCTGGTGACGGTGCTGCTGGTGGTCGTGGGCCTGGCGGTGTGCGCGGTGCCGGCGCTGGACCTGCGGCTGGCGTTGCCCGACAACGGGACCGAGGAGGAGGGCAGCCCCGCCCGCGACACCTACGACGTCGTCGCCGAGCACTTCGGCCCCGGCTACAACGGCCCGCTCATCGTCACCGCCGACATCATCACCAGCACCGACCCCGTGGGTCTGGTGAACAAGATCGCCGAGGACGTCCGCGGCCTGCCGGGTGTGGCCTCCGTACCCCTGGCCACCCCGAACCCCAAGGGCGACACCGGGATCATCCAGGTGATCCCCACCACCGCGCCCGACTCGCCGCAGACCGACGACCTCGTGGAGCGGCTGCGCGACCGCGAACAGCACTACCTGGACGCCTTCGGCACGCGGACCGCCGTCACCGGCATCACCGCCGTGGGCATCGACGTGTCCGCGCAACTGGGCAGCGCCCTGCTCCCGTTCGGCATCCTCGTGGTCGGGCTGTCGCTGGTGCTGCTGGCGATGGTGTTCCGGTCGATCTGGGTGCCGGTCAAGGCCACCGCCGGGTACCTGCTGTCGGTCGGCGCGGCGTTCGGCGCCACCTCGTTCGTGTTCGGGCAGGGGCACTTCGCCGACCTGCTGCACGTCACCCACACCGGCAGCGTGATCAGCTTCCTGCCGATCATCCTCATGGGTGTCCTGTTCGGACTGGCGATGGACTACGAGGTGTTCCTGGTCTCCCGCATCCGCGAGGACTACGTCCACCACGGCGACCCGCACCACGCCATCGAGACCGGCTTCATCTCCGCGTCCCGGGTCGTGGTCGCGGCGGCGGTGATCATGTTCGCGGTGTTCGCCGCGTTCGTGCCCGAAGGCAGCGCCACCATCAAACCGATCGCGTTCAGCCTCGCCGTGGGGGTGTTCGTGGACGCGTTCATCGTGCGCATGACGTTGGTGCCGGCCGTGCTCGCCCTGCTCGGTCACCGGGCGTGGGGCCTGCCGCCCCAGCTCGACCGCGCGCTGCCGGTGTTCGACGCCGAAGGCGACGCGCTCGTCCACGAGCTGCGGCTGGCCGACTGGCCGGGTGTGGACGAGGCCGTCAGCGCCCGCGGCCTGACCCTGGACGACGACCGGGGACACCCCGTCTTCCGGGACGTCGACCTGCACCTGCCCCACGGCGAAGTGCTCGTCCTGCACGGCCCCGGCTCGACCGCGCTGCTGTACACCCTCGCGGGACGGGTCACCCGGCACCGGGGCGACCTGAAGGTGCTGGGCCACGTGCTGCCCCAGCACGCGCACGCCCTGCGCCGCGAGGTCGCCGTCATCCCGTGCCGCGACAACGCCGACCCGGCCCGGGAGGTCGCCGCCGCCCTGGCGGACGGCGTCGGCCTGGTGCTCCTGGACGACCTCGACCTCGTCCTGCGCACCGACGCCCGCGACGCGCTGCGCGGCCTGCTCGCCTCGGGCCGCGCGTCGTTCGCGGTGACCTGCCAGGACCCCGCCCGGGTCGCCGACCTGCTGCCCGCCACCGCCCGGCCGCACGCCCCGCGGCCCCAGTTCGCCGAGGTCTCCTGATGCTCAAGCCGTTCGCCGACTCCGCCCGCGCCCTCGCGGCCGGCCCGCTGACCTGGAAGACCTGGACCGGCCTGATCCTCGTGCCGGTCGTGGTGATGGGCCTGCTCGCCTGGGCGTTCGCCTCACCCGAGGACGACCACGGCACCGCCACCGCCGCCGTCGTGAACCTGGACGAACCCGTCACCGTCAACGGGCAGCTCGTCCCGCTGGGCCGCGAACTCGCCGGGAAGCTCACCCACAGCGCCGACTCGCCCTACAAGTGGGTGCTCACCGACTCCGCCGACGCGGCGGACGGCCTCGCCGGCGGCCAGTACGCCGCCGTGGTCACCATCCCGAAGGACTTCTCCGCCCGCGCCACCTCCACGGGCACCGCGAAACCGCTCGACACCACCAAGGCCGTGCTCACCGTCCAGACCACCGCCGGCGCCGGCGTCCTGGACCCCGCACTGTCCGAAGAGGTCTCCCGCACCACCCAGCAGGCCCTCGACCAGCAGGTGGTCGAGACCTACCTGGACAACGTCTACATCGCCTTCACCACCATCCACGACCAGCTCGGCAAGGCCGCGGACGGCGCACGCCAACTCGCCGACGGCACCGGCCGGCTCGTCCCCGGCGCTGGTCAGGTCGCGGACGGCTCGGCCCAGCTCAGCGCCGCCGCGACCCAACTCGCCGAGGGCGCGAACCAGCTCGCGTCCGGCACCGCCCAACTGGCCACCGGCTCCTCCCAACTCGCCGGCGGCCTCACCCAAGCCGAACGCGACACCGCCCAACTCCCCGCCCTGACCAGGCAACTCGCCGATGGGGCCGAACAGGTCGCCCAGGGCGACGAACAACTCGCCGCCACCGTCGTGCCGCTCGCCAACCGGATCATCGCCGCCGTCGACGCCCTGCCCGCCGCCGTCGACGCCGCCGCCGAGTTCCGCCGCCTGGCCGACCAGTGCACCGGCACCCCCGAGTTCTGCGCGGAGCTGTCCTCGGCCGCCGACCGGTTCGCCGCCGACGCCGGCCGCATCGACGCCGCCAAGGCCACCGTCCGCGACGCCGCCGTCCAGGCCCGCGACTCCGTGCAGGCCCTGGCCGCCGGGGCCCGCCAGGTCGCCAACGGCAACGCCGCGCTCGCCGACCGCTCGGGCGCCCTGGCCGCCGGCATCGCCGACGCCGCCGCCGGAGCCCGGCAACTCGACACCGGCGTCCAGCAGGCCAACACCGGCGCACAACAACTCGCGTCCGGCTCCGCGGAGCTGGCCTCGGGTGCCGCAGAACTCGCGGGTGGCGCGGCCCAGTTGCGCGACGGCGTGGTGAAGGTCGACGAGGGCGCGCAGCAACTGGCCACCCAGCTCGCCCAGGGCCGCGACCAGGTGCCGACCTACACCGACGCCGAACGCGCCCACCTCAAGACCGTCGCCGCCGACCCGACCACCGCCACCGTCGACACCACCCCGATCGGCACGCTCGGCGTCCCCCTGTTCGCCGCCCTGGCGCTGTGGGCGCTCGCCCTGGCCACCTACCTGGTCACCCAGGCCGTCCCCGGCGCCGTGCTGACCGCCCGCGCACCGACCTGGCGCATCATCGCCCGCGCCGCCGTCCCCGGGGTGACCGCCGCCGCCCTCGCCGCGCTGGCCATCACCGCCGTCGCCGTGCCCGTGCTGCACCTCGGCGTCGCCGGCACGCTCGGCTTCCTCGCGGTCGCCCTGCTCGCCGCGTGCACGTTCGTCGCGCTCAACCAGGCCGCGACCGCCATCCTCGGCCGCACCGGACGACTCGCGTCGCTGGCCGTGCTCGTCCTGGCCGCCGCCACCGGCATCGTCTCCACGCTGCCCGGCCCCCTGCACGCGCTGGCCGGCTACCTGCCCACCCACGGCGCGGTGATCGCCCTGCGCGCCACCGCGACCGGCGGCCCCGGCCTGGCCGGCGGCGTGGCCGAACTGTGCGCGTGGCTGCTCATCGGCGGACTCGCCAGCGTCCTGGTCACCGACCGCCGCCGCTACCTGTCCCCCCGCCGCCTGCGGTCCGAGCACCTCGCCCTCGCTGGCTGACGGGGGCGCTCGCGGCAGGCGGTGGTGTCGAAGCGCTTAGACGCATGGCGCGCACCAGGATCCTCGGGCCCCTCGACGTTTCGGCGGTTGACAAGCGGTGGAGCTCATTGAAGGCTGGTGAAGCGCTTCGACAGCTTCGGGCGCAGGTGCTTCCCCGAAAGGAACCGAGGTGGCCAACCCCCGTCCGACGTCCGGTGCCGTCGTCAACCCCGTCGTCCCCGGGTTCCACCCCGATCCGAGCGTCTGCCGGGTCGGCGAGGACTACTACCTCGTCTGCTCCAGCTTCGAGTACTTCCCGGGCGTGCCGATCTTCCACAGCCGGGACCTGGTGCACTGGCGGCAGATCGGCAACGTGCTGGACCGCCCGAGCCAACTCGTCCTACCGCTGGACTCGCCGTCCTCCGCCGGCATCTACGCCCCGACGCTGCGCTACCACGACGGCCTGTTCCACCTGATCGTCACCAACGTCAGCGGCTACGGGAACCTGCTGGTCACCGCGACCGACCCGGCCGGCCCGTGGTCGGAGCCGATCCGGCTGCCCGGCGTGCCCGACATCGACCCCGACCTCGCCTGGGACTCCGCCGGCGTGTGCTGGTGCACCTGCGCCGGCGTGCGGCAGGTCCGGTTCGACCCGACGACCGGCGAGGCCATCGGCGAACCCCGGCACCTCTGGGCGGGCACGCCCGGGTCGCGGTACCCGGAGGCGCCGCACCTGTACCGCATCGGCGAGCACTGGTACCTGCTCATCGCCGAGGGCGGCACCGAGCGCGGGCACGCGGTGTCGATCGCCCGCGGTCCCGCGCCGACCGGTCCGTTCGAACCGTGCCCGGCCAACCCGATCCTCACCCACCGCGGGGTCGACCACCCGGTGCAGAACACCGGCCACGCCGACCTGGTGCAGGCCCCGGACGGATCGTGGTGGATGGTGCTGCTGGGCGTGCGACCGGGCGGCGGCACCCCGGGCTGGCACGTGCTCGGCCGGGAGGTGTTCCTCGCGCCGGTCACCTGGGCGGACGGCTGGCCGGTGGTCGGCTCCCCGGACCTGGCGCTGCCCGCGCCCGGCTGGCCGCTGCACCCGGTGCCGCCCGCGCCGACGCGCGACGACTTCGACGACGAGCGCCTCCAGCCGTGCTGGGTGTCGCTGCGCGACCGGCCCGCCGAGCTGTGCACCACCGGCGAACGGCCCGGCTGGCTGACCCTGCGCGCCCGCGGCGGCTCGATGGACGCCCGCGACGCGGTGTTCGTCGGCCGCCGCCAGCAGCACCACCGCTGCCGGGCCGCCACCCTGGTCGACCCCGCCGAGGGCTCGGGTGGCCTCGTGGTCCGCCTGGACGAGCGCCACCACTACGAGGTCGAGGTCGGCGACGGCCAGGTGCGGGTGGTGGCGCGGATGAGCACCGTGCGCACGGTCGTGGCCTCCCGGCCGGCGCCACCCGGACCGGTGGTGCTGCGCGTGGAGATCACCACGCCGCCGCCCGTGGACCCGGGCAGCGGCCCGGACGTCGTCACGCTCGGCGTCGAGGAACCCGACGGCACCTTCACCGCCCTGGCGGCACTCGACGGCCGGTACCTGTCCACCGAGGTCGCCGGCGGCTTCACCGGTCGGGTCATCGGCGTGTACGCGGCCACCGGCACCGTCCACTTCGACTGGTTCGACTACGAGCCGCTCGACCCCGCCGACGCCCCGCCGCACGCGGAAAACCGATGAGGACCACGAAGGGATGACCATGACCGGAGCACACCGGGCCGGGAGGACCCACCGGCTGTGGATGGCGCTGGGACTGGCGCTGATCACCGCCGCGGGTCTGGCCGTCGCCCCCGCGACAGCCGACCCGGCACCGTCAGCCGACCCCGCGGCGTCGGCGGTGCCCGGCACCGCGCAGGGCGTGGTGGCGGCGATGCAGCCGAGCTGGAACCTGGGCAACTCGCTCGACGCCATCCCGAACGAGACCGCCTGGGGCAACCCGCCCGCCACCAAGGCGTTGTTCGACGCGGTGCGCGCGAAGGGCTTCCGCAGCGTCCGCATCCCGGTGACGTGGAGCAACGCCCAGTCCGCCACCGCCCCCTACACCATCGACCCGGCCTACCTGGGGCGCGTCAAGGAAGTCGTGGACGCGGCGTTGTCCGCCGGGCACTACGTCCTGCTGAACGTGCACCACGACTCGTGGCAGTGGATCTCGAAGATGGCCGACGACCACGACGCCGTCCGCGCCCGCTTCGACGCCACCTGGCGCCAGATCGCCACGGCCTTCCGCGACTCCCCGCGCCGCCTGCTGTTCGAGAGCGTCAACGAACCGTTCTTCGACAACGCCACCGACGCCCAGAAGACGCAGTACATGGACGAGCTGAACACGTCCTTCCACACCCTGGTCCGCGCGTCCGGCGGCGGCAACGCCACCCGCGTGCTCGTGCTGCCCACGTTGGGCACCACCCCAGCCCAGAACCTCATGGAAGACCTCGTCAGCACGATCACCGAGCTGCACGACCCGAACCTCGCCGCGACCGTCCACTACTACGGTTTCTGGCCGTTCAGCGTGAACATCGCGGGCTTCACCCGGTTCGAGGAGACCAGCCGCAAGGACCTCGTCGACGCCTTCACGCGGATGCGGGACATCTTCGTGGCCAAGGGCATCCCGGTCTACCTCGGCGAGTACGGCCTGCTGTCCTACCCGGACTACACCAAGCCCGCGGCCCCGGTCGAGCGCGGCGAGATGTGGAAGTACTTCGAACTCCTCGGCCACCAGGCCCGGATCAGCGGGGTCACCACCGCCCTGTGGGACGCCGGCTCCTTCATCAACCGCAACACCCTCCAGTGGCGCGAGCAGGGCCTGGTGGACCTGATCCGGGCGAGCTGGCGGACCCGGTCCGGCACCGCGTCCTCCGACCAGGTGTTCGTCCCGAAGTCCGCCCCCATCACCGACCACACCCTCACCCTCGAACGCAACGGCACCACGTTCCGGGGCCTGTGGCACGGTGACACCAAGCTGACCGCCGGCCGCGACTACACCGTCTCCGGTGACGCGCTCACGCTCACCAAGACCGCACTGACCAGGCTGGTGGGCGACCGCGCGTACGGGGTCAACGCCTCGCTCCAGGCCCGGTTCTCCGCCGGCGCGCCGTGGCCGATCGACGTGATCACCCACGACCTGCCGGTGCAGTCCGACGCGACCGGCACCACCGAGGCGTTCGCCATCCCCACGCAGTTCCGCGGTGACGTGCTGGCCACCATGCAGGCCCGGTACGCGGACGGCAGCAACGCGGGCACCGCGACTTGGACCCCGTACCAGGAGTTCCACCAGACCTTCTACCCGCGGTACGCCGACGGAACGCTGGTGCTGACCCCGGCCTTCCTCAACGCCCTCACCGACGGGGCCCCGGTGACGCTCACCTTCGACTTCTGGAGCGGCGCCGCCGTCACCTACCGCGTGACCCGGACCGGCACCACCGTCACGGGCACGGTCTCCTGAACACCACCCCGGCCACGGTTCCCGGCGGAACCGTGGCCGGGGCTCGGGTTCAGCGCAGCTGCCACTTCTGGTTGGCGCCGCCCGTGCAGGTCCACAGCACGAGCTTCGTGCCGTTCACCGTGCCGCCGCCGTAGGCGTCGAGGCACAGGCCGGACTGGACACCGGTGATCGTGCCGTCCGCGTTGACGTTCCACTGCTGGTTCGTGCCGCCGTGGCAGTCCCAGATCACGGCCGCCGTGCCGGGGCTGGTGCCGGCACCGTAGGCGTCGAGGCACTTGTTGCCGTACACCACCAGTTGCTTGCCCGACTGGGTCCACCGCTGGTTGCTGCCGCCGTGGCAGTCCCACAGGTGCACTGCGGCGCCGTTGGCCGTGCTGACGCCCTCGACGTCGACGCACCTGCCCGACTGGACGCCGACGATGCTGCCCTGCGGGGTGCCGCCGCCGGGTCGTTGGAACAGGCCGAATTCCGCGATCGCCGGGGTGGCCCGGGACCCGGTGACGCGCAGCCGAACTCGGCTCGTGGTGACCGGCGCGGACAGCCGGGTCAGCTTCTTCTGCCCGATCGTCGTGTCGGTGACGATCTGGGTCCACGCGGTGCCGTTCCAGGCGTCCACGGCGTAGGACTTCACGCGCTGGCCGAGGTTCAGGTCCTCCTGCACGGACACCACGTCGAAGGTCTTCGCCGCGGGCAGGGTGAACACCAGTCCGCCGGTCGTGGCGGTGGGCTGCCACGAGGTGTCGAGGTTGCCGTCCAGCGCCAGGGTCGGGGTGCGCCCGTCGAGGTTGCTCGTCCCGCTGTCGTTGGACACGGTCGCGCCGGCGGCGAGGTTCGTGCCGAAGGTGCCGGTGAGCCGGGCGTTGAACTGGTTGAGCACCGACACCGCCGACTGGTCCAGCACGCCTTGGCGGTTCGGCGAGACGTTGAGCAGGGAGTTGCAGTTGCGGCCCACCGACCCGTAGTACATGTCCTCCAGCTCCGGCACGCCCCGCCACACCTCGTTGGGCTGCCAGAACCAGTTGTGGCGCGCGGAGAGCGTGCCGTTGCACTCGCCGGGGGACCACTTCAGGTAGTTCCACGCGCTGGTCCCGTCCGCCTTGCGCTGCGACAGCAGGGCATCGCTGCCCAGGTCGGCGGCGCCGTTGCCGCCGGGCGGGTTGACGATGTTGTCCGCGGCGATCGCGGCGTTGCCGGCGTAGGGCACGACGTTCCACTCGGACTGGCGGGCGTAGCCGTTCTCGTTGCCGATCCACCGGATGTCCGGGCCGCCGTCGTTCTCCATCGCCGCGCCGGGCTGGAGGGTGCGGACGATCCTGATCCAGTCGAGGAAGTTGTAGGGCTGGTAGCGGCCGGTGGGGTTGGCCATGTCCCACCACACCTCGTCGATGGTGCCGTAGCGGGACATCACCTCGTAGAGGGTGTTCTCGAAGTAGGCGTTGTAGTCGTCGGCGTTGACGGTGAAGGTCACGCCGTTGACGACGTCGGCGGGGTTGCTCGGGATGGTGACCTGCCGCTGGGGGCTGCCGTTGGCGAACTTCCCGCCGCTGAGGTTCTCGTGCAGGTCGGCGGGGGAGAGGTAGACGCCGACCTTGAGCCCGTACTTGTGCATGGAGTCGGCGAAGTTGCGCATCACGTCGCCGTTGCCGTTCTGCCAGGCCAGGTCCGAGGCGACGTCGAAGGTGGTGTACCGCGAGGGGAACAGCACGAACCCGTCGTGGTGCTTCGCGGTGAGGATGCCGCCCTTGAACCCGGCCTCCTTCAGCGAGGCGGCCCACTGGTCGGTGTTCAGGCCGGTGGGCTGGAAGACGTTCGGGTCCTCGGTGCCGGTGCCCCACTCGCGGCCGGTGAAGGTGTTGACGCCGAAGTGGATGAACGCCATCCGCTCCAGCCGCTGCCAGGCCAACTGCCGCGGCGAGGGCACGACGTTCGCGGCGTTGGCGATGATGGTGGCGGGCGAGTCGTTGGGCGCGACGGGCACGACCTGGGCCGGTGCCGCGGCGGCGGCGGTGCCCGCGGGCAGGGTGGCGACGACGGCACCCAGCACGGACAGCACTGCCAGCGCTCGTCTGACCGGGGCACGCCGTATCCGCGTGGGACGGCGCCGTAGTAAGGACTGCATGTCAGGGAGATCCTTTCGCGTCACCGCTCCGGAGGCGTCCACAGAGGACAGCTGTGGCGACTCGTGGCGAGGCAGGGGACCGCAGAGGGATGAGTAAGACTCTTCGCACCTGCATGTGTAGGGCTGCGACGGTCGCGGAGATGGCGATCGGCGAACGCGCGTGGGACACCGGAACCCCCATCGTCATTGACGGCGAGCACAGTCCTGCGGCAGCGATGTGAACGCTAACACAGCCTGAGTACCTGCCTCAATAGCATGTTTCGGGCACGTGCGAGCCCGGTCGGGCGCGTCCTGTCGCCGGCCGCGTCGACAGTGCCGAGGTGATCGCGGCACCTCAAATGAGACTGAGTCATGTTGAGGGGTCGGGCGTGCGTGCTCGCGCAAGCTTGCGCCGATACCTCTTGACGCGCACCGCTTCTGCCCGCTGTCATGGTGTACGACGGTCCGACGATGAGTCGTACCCATCGTGCCACCTTGGCTGGGGAGCCGAGTCCCGAGGGGATGGTCCCGTGGACGCAACCATGTCGCGCGCACACCGCAGCCGGGCCGCCGGCAGCACACCGCCGGCCGACGTGCGAGAACTCCTGCGGCTGTTGGGGACCGGCGCGCTCGACGAGACCATCGCCCGCGAACTGGGGCTCAGCGTCCGCACCCTGCACCGGCGCATCACCCGCCTGCAACGGGTGCTGGGCGTGCGGTCGCGGTTCCAGATGGGCGTGGTGGCGGCCGAGCGCGGGTGGGCGTGAGCGTCGAGCCCCGGGCGTCAGCCGAACACGCGGCGCTGGATCTCGCCGCGGTAGTCCTCCAGCGTGTTGTCGATGTGGACGTCGACGGCCCGCGCGGCGGCGTCCGGGTCGCCGTCCCGGATCGCGGCGTGGATCGCGGCGTGCTCCTCGACGGCCCCCGCCGCGTGGCCGCCCACGGTGCCGTGCAGCCCGGTCACCCGGGACTGGCGTTGCAGGCGGCGGGCCTCGCGCACCGCCTCGACCAGGAAGAGGTTGTGCGAGGCGGCGGCGACGGCCAGGTGGAAGTCGTTGTCGCCGCGGTCGAACACGTCGCCGTCCCCGGTCAGGTACCCCTGCCGGCACACTTCGACGGCCGCCTCCATGACCCGCAGCTCGACCGGGGTCGCGCGGGTCGCGGCGAGCCGGGCGGCGGCGATCTCCTGCGCCCGGCGGAACTCGAAGAGCATGTAGACGTGGTCGAGGTTGGTCGGCAGGAAGAACCCGCCCAGCCGCAGCGAACCCAGCATCCCGTCGTCGTCGGCGACGTAGAGGCCGCGGCCCTTGTGCGCGCGGACCCGCCCGATCGCGGAGAGGATCTTGACCGCCTCGCGCACGACCGTGCGGCTCGTGCCCAGCCGCGCGGCCAGGTCGTTCTCGGTCGGCATGCGGTCGCCGGGGCGCAACCCGGACTCGACCACGAACTCCAGGATCTGCTCGGCCACCAACTCGTACCGGGGCCGGTACGCGGGTGATCGCTCGGTCGTCGGCACGCCGACCGCCGGCGGCACCGACGTCCCGTCCACAGCTGGCCTCCTCGTCCGCCGCGGGAGTCCCAGGCGCCCGCGGGACCGCCAGCATATCGCCCGACGGGCACCGCTCCCGCGAGCGCGGCGGCCACCTCCCCGAGTCCGGGCTCTTGCCACCGCACCGCCGTCGTCACTAGCCTGAGCGGTCGTCGAAGCGCTTCGACACTCGCGGCGGGGGAGACGGGATGCGCGCACGCTACTTCGAGGCTTTCTCACCCGGCTACGGCAAGGTCGCGCCCCGCGCCGCGCTCGACTCGGACGCCCCGCGCCTGGACCTGAACGGCGACTGGGCGTTCCGGTTCTCGGCGACCGCGCTCGACGAGCCGGACGGCTTCGAGCGACCCGACTTCGACGACACCGCCTGGGACCGGCTGCCGGTCCCCGCGCACTGGCAGCTGCACGGCCACGGCGCGCCGCAGTACGTGAACATCGCGTACCCGATCCCGGTCGACCCGCCGTTCGTCCCCGACGAGAACCAGACCGGCGACTACCGACGGGTCTTCGACCTCCCGCCGTCCTGGCCGGACGCCCCTGCGGTGATGCGCTTCGACGGGGTGGACTCGTGCGCCCGCGTCTTCCTCAACGGCGTCGAGCTGGGGGTCACCTTCGGCAGCCGCCTGCCGACCGAGTTCGACGTCTCGGCAGCGCTGCGGCCGGGGCGCAACGTGCTCGCGGTCCGGGTGCACCAGTACTCGTCCGGCACCTACCTGGAGGACCAGGACACCTGGCGCCTGTCGGGGATCTTCCGGGACGTCACCCTGCTGGCACGTCCGGCGGGCGGCATCCGTGACGTGTTCGTGCACGCCGACTACGACGCCGCCACCGGCGGCGGGCGCTTGCGGGTCGACGTGGACGCGGACGCCCCCGTGGAGATCGCCATCCCGCAGCTGGGACTGGGCGCGCCGGTCGACCGCGTGTTCACGTTCGACGCCGTGCGGCCGTGGAGCGCGGAGGACCCGTTCCTCTACGACGCCGTCCTGTCCACCCCGAGCGAGCGGGTGCGGCTGCGGCTCGGGTTCCGGACCGTCGCGATCGACGAGTCCGGTGTGCTCACCGTCAACGGCCGCCGAGTGGTGCTGCGGGGCGTCAACCGGCACGAGTTCGACCCCGACCGCGGGCGGGCGGTCACCGTCGAGACCATGCGCCGGGACGTGGAGCTGATGAAGCGCCACAACATCAACGCCGTGCGCACCTCGCACTACCCGCCGCACCCGGCGTTCCTGGACGTGTGCGACGAGCTCGGCCTGTGGGTCATGCTCGAATGCGACCTGGAGACCCACGGCTTCGAGTACAGCGGGCCGGAGTACTGGTCGGGCAACCCCTCCGGTGATCCGCGCTGGCGCGACGCCTACCTCGACCGCGTCGAGCGGACCGTGGAGCGGGACAAGAACCACCCCAGCGCCATCTCCTGGTCGCTGGGCAACGAGGCCGGCGACGGGGAGAACCTGGAGGCGATGGCCGCGTGGGTGCGCGAGCGCGACCCGTCCCGGCCGATCCACTACGAGGGCGACCGGATGGCCCGGTACGTCGACATCCACGCGGTCATGTACCGCACGCCCGCCAACGTCGCCCGGATCGGTCGCGGCGAGCTGCGGCCGGGCGAGAACTTCTACCCCGCCACCGAGGGCGAGGGCGACCCGGCGGACGAACCGCGCAACCGCATGCCGTTCCTGCTCACGGAGTTCGCCCACGCGATGGGCAACGGTCCCGGCGGCCTGGCCGAGTACCTGGCGCTGTGCGAGCGGTACCCGCGGGTGCAGGGCGGGTTCGTGTGGGAGTGGATGGACCAGGGCCTGCGCACCACCGACGCCGGGGGACGCGAGTTCTTCGGCTACGGCGGCGACTTCGGCGAGGACCTGCACGACGGCAACTTCATCTGCGACGGGCTGGTGTTCCCCGACCGGACGCCGTCCCCCGGGCTGCTGGAGTACCGGAAGGTCAACGAGCCCGTGCGCATCGAGGCCGGGGCCGACGGCATCCGCGTGCACAACCGCTACGACTTCCTCGACCTGTCCCACCTGCGGTTCACCTGGTCCCTCACCCGGGACGGCGTCCAGGTCGCCGAGGGCGTCCTGGCGACCCCGCCACTGCGTCCCGGCGAGCGGACCGAACTGCCCCTCCCCACGACCGCCGTGCCCGGCGCGGGCGAACAGTGGCTGACCGTGGAAGCGGAGGCCGGGCCGACCGCGTGGGCACCCGAAGGACATCTCGTCGCCTGGGGCCAGATCCCGCTGCCGTCCACCCCGCACGTCCCGCCGGCCGGCACTCCCGTGCCCGCGCAAGTCCGTGACGGGCACGTCGTCCTCGGCCCGGCGCGCTTCGACCGGCGCACCGGCACGCTGCTGAGCCTCGACGGACAGCCCCTGCACGGCCCCCACCTGGCGCTGTGGCGCGCGCCGACCGACAACGACCTCGCGTGGAGCCAGGGAGACGCCCGGTACTGGGAGGCCCGCGGCCTGCACCGGCTGCGCCACCGGACCGTGTCGGTCACCCCGGACCAGGAGGGCCTGACCGTCGTCGTGCGCAGCGCCGCCGCGGCGGTGACCTGCGGCTACCTCACCACCTACCGCTGGGGCACCGACGGCACCCGGCTCCGCCTGCGCGTCCACACCGAACCGGTCGGCCACTGGCCCGAACGCGAAGACACGTACACCGAGGCGATGGTGGACCCCGACCTGCCGCCCGAGGAGCACGCGGAACTCCGGCGCCGGGACAAAGCCCCGTCCCTGGCCCGCATCGGCCTGCGGTGGACGGTGCCCGAGCAGTGGTCCGAGGTCCGGTGGTTCGGCGCGGGCCCCGGCGAGGCCTACCCCGACTCCCGACAAGCCGCGCGCGTCGGCCGCTTCCACGCCGCGGTCGACCAGTTGCAGACCCCGTACGTGCGCCCGCAGGAGAACGGCAACCGGCTGGACGTGCGCTGGGCCGAGGTCACCGACCCGACGGGCTCCGGGATCCGCATCGAGGGAGATCCGGTGTTCCACCTGGCCGCGCGCCGGTGGAGCGACCAGCACCTCGCCGAGGCACGGCACCAGACCGACCTGACCGCCGACCCGCTCGTCCACCTGCACACCGACCACGCGGTGCAGGGCGTCGGCTCCGGCGCGGTGGGCCCCGGCGTGCTGCCCGAACACCGACTCGAAGTCCGTCCCGCGGACTTCACCCTCGTCCTCACCGCCCTCCCGACTCCGCGCGTCGACCAACCGGGTGAGGCCTCGACCTGACCGCCCCGCTCCCGTGTCGGTCGGGTCACGGCGCCGGGCACCGCACACCCCGACGCGGTACGGTCGGCCGGGGGTGTCGGCGAGGTCCACACGGCTGACGCTCATCCTCTGCTGCCGGCCCGCTCGGTGGCAGCGCGGAGAAGGACGGGGTCGGCGATGGGCGATGAGCGCGTCTCGGAAGCTCGGCTCCGCGTCCTGGAGGCGATCACCGACAGCACCCTGCGCGAGTTGGACCTGGACAAGCTGTTCGAGGTGCTGCTGGGTCGGGTGCGGGACCTGTTGTCGGTGGACACCGTGACCGTGCTGCTCACCGATCCGGGTGGCGGGCAGCTGGTGGCGCGGGCGACTCGCGGCCTGGAGGAGGAGGTCTTCCACGGGGTGCGGGTGCCGGTCGGGTCCGGGTTCGCCGGGCGGGTGGCGCAGACCCGGGAGCCGGTGCAGCTCTCGCACGTGGACGAGACCACGGTGGTCAACCCGCTGCTGTGGCGGCGGGGCCTGCGGGCGTTGCTGGGTGTGCCGATGGTGGCCGGGGGCGACCTGGTCGGGGTGGTGCACGTCGGGTCGCTGGTCGACCGGGAGTTCACCGAGGAGGAGGTCGACCTGCTGCGGCTGATCGCGGACCGGCTGGCGGTGGGGGTCCACGCGCACCGGTCGCGGGCCGAGCGGGACGCGGCGGCGGTGCTGCAGGACAGCCTGCTGCCGGGGCACCTGCCGACCACCGAGGGGTGGGGGTTGGCCGCCCGGTACGTGCCCGGCGCGGGCAGTGGGGTCGGGGGCGACTGGTACGACGTGTTCGCGCTGCCCGGCGGGCGCCTGGGGCTGGTGATCGGTGACGTGGTCGGGCACGGCCTGGCGGCGGCGGTCGTGATGGGACGCCTGCGCAGCGCGTTGCGCGCCTACGCGCTGGAGTTCGACGACCCGGCGGAAGTGCTGGGCAAGCTGGACCGCAAGGCCGGTCACTTCGAGCACAACACGATGGCCACGGTCGCCTACGCCGTCATCCACACCGCCACCGCGCGCATGGACCTGTCGATTGCGGGCCACCCGCGGCCGGTCCTGGCGGTGCCGGGCCGGGACACCGTGCTGCTCGAGGGCGTGGTGGACCCGCCGATCGGCTTCACCCTGGCTGTCACGGGGCGGCACACCACCACCGTGGAGCTGCCGGCGGGGTCGCTGGTCGTCCTCTACACCGACGGCCTGGTCGAGCGCCGCGACGAGGCCTTGGACCGGCGCCTGGAGTTCCTGCGCCGCACCGTGACCGCGACCCCGGCCGAGACCGCCTGCGCCCGGATCATGGACCGACTCGTCGGCAACCACCCCGCCGCCGACGACATCGCCCTCCTGGCCGTCCACCGCACAGACCCTCGGGCCGACCGGAGGTAGCGGCTCGGGTCGTGCAAGCGAAGCCTTGTGCCCCCAAAGGGTGAACGACCACCAGTACGGTGGCACGGTGCCGGACACCTTCAGCGCGCCCGGGTCGGGGGACATTCGCGGACCGGCCTGGTTCCTGTTGTGGTTGGTCACCAGTCAACGAGGTCGGATCGCGGCCGGCGCGACGCTGGGCACCCTGTGGACCGTGGGCCTCGCCGTTCCGCCGTACCTGCTCTCCCGGGCGATCGACGACGGGCTGAGGGCGAACGACACCGGTGCGCTCCTGGCCTGGGTGGCGGCGCTGCTCGGCATCGGCGTGGTCAACGCGGCGCTGGCCATCGCGCGGCACCGGACCATGACGCGGGTTCGGATGGACGCGTCGTTCCGGACCATCCGGGCCACCGTCGATCACGCCCTCCGCCTGGGGGCGGCGCTGCCGAAGCGGGTCGGGGCCGGTGAGGTCGTCGCCATCGGGGTGGGTGACGTCCAGGCGATCGCCCAGTCGTTGACCGCCACCGGTCCGGGCGTCGGTGCGGTGATCGCGTACGTCGTGGTGGCCTTCCTGTTGTTCTCCATCTCTCCCTTGTTGGCGGTGGTCGTTCTCGTCGGCGTCCCACTGATGGTGGTGACGGTCGGACCGCTGTTGCATCGGCTCCAGCGCGTCGGCACGGGCTATCGCGAGCAGCAGAGCGGGGTGACCAGCCGGCTGGTGGACGTGCTCGGCGGGCTGCGGGTGCTCAACGGCCTTGGCGGCAAGGAGGTGTACGCCGACCGCTACCGCCGGGAATCGGCGGCCCTGCGGGACGAGGGTTTTCGCGTGGGCGGTGTGACCAGTTGGGTCGGCGCGCTGGGCACCGGCCTCCCGGCGCTGTTCCTGGCCGTTGTCACGTGGCTGGCCGCACGGATGGTGGCCCGGGGCACGATGTCCATCGGCGACCTGGTCGCCATCTACGGCTACGTCGCGATGCTCGTGGTCCCGGTCGCGCAGTTCATCGAAAGCGGCTCCGACCTGACCCGGGCGGTGGTGGCCGCCCGGCGGGTCATCCGGTTCCTCGGCCTCGAACCGGAGCACGCGGACGAGCCGGGGGCGACTGGTGCGCCGACATCCCCGGCCGACCTGCACGACCCCGTTTCAGGGGTTGACGTGCGGTCCGGAGCGTTGACCGCGATCGTGAGCGCTCGGTCCGCGGACGGAGCGGACATCGCGGACCGGTTCGGCCGGTTCGCCGAATCGGACACGACCTGGGGTGGTGTCCGGCTGGACGCGATCCGGCTGGCTGAGGTCCGGGATCGCATCCTGGTCATGGACAACGACGCCGACCTGTTCGCCGGCAGCGTCCGGGAGGTGGTCGCCGGACGCCACGAGCACGACGACGACCGGATCAGGGCGGCGATCCACGTCGCTGTCGCCGACGACGTCGTGGATGCGTTGCCGGAGGGCCTCGACGCCACGATCACGGCGATGGGACGCAACCTGTCGGGTGGCCAGCGGCAGCGGATCCGGTTGGCTCGCGCGGTGTACGCGGACCCGGACGTGCTGATCGCGGTCGAGCCGACTTCCGCGGTCGACGCCCACACCGAGGCCGCGATGGCCTCCCGGCTGCGGATCGCGCGGCGGGGACGGACGACCGTGGTCACCACCACCTCGCCCCTTGTCCTCGACCAGGCGGACACGGTGGTCTACCTGGTGGCCGGCAAGGCGGTCGCGACCGGCACGCACCACGAACTGCTGAGGAGCGAACCCGGCTACCGTTCGCTGGTGTCCCGCGACGCGGACGAGAGGGCGACCCGATGAGCGCGTCCCTTCCCGTCGCCGGTCCTTCCCGGGTGTGGCGCGCCGCCGGCGGTGAGATCAGGGCGGACCGGCGCGTGTTCGGCGCCGTGCTGCTGCTCAACGTGCTCGCCGCCGGCGCCGGGCTGGTCGCTCCGTGGCTGCTGGGCCGGATCGTCGACACGGTCAAGACCTCGTCCGGCTCGTCTGCACTGTCTACTGTGGACTTTCTGGCGGTGGTGATCCTCGGCTGCACCGTCGTGCAGATCGTGTTGTCCCGGTACGCCCTTTATCTGGCGGCGCGCTTCGGCGAGTCGGCGTCGGCCCGGATCCGGGAACGGTTCCTGGGTCGGGTCCTCGCGATGCCGGCGTCCACTGTGGAGCATGTCCCCGGTGGTGACCTGATCGCCAGGGGTACCACCGATGTCAACGCCGTGTCAGGCACCCTGCGCGGCATCGTGCCCGACGTCCTGATCGCGTCCGTCCAGGCCCTGTTCATCCTCGGCGCCGTGCTGGTCCTGGACCCGCTGCTGGGGCTGTGCGGTCTCGGGTGCGTGGCGGTGGTGGCGGTCGTGCTGCGCTGGTACCTGAGGCGGGCGCGCACCGCCTACCTGGCCGAGAGTGCCGCGTTCGGAGCGCTGGCCGAGGTGCTCAGCACCACCGTGGGCGGGGCGCGGACGGTGGAGGCGCTGGGGTTGCAGGCGCGGCGCACCGAGGCGCTGGAGGCCTCCATCGACGTGGCCCGGCGGACCAGGTTGCGGACGTTGTGGCTGCGTACCGTGCTGTTCCCCACGGTGGACATCTCGTACACGCTGCCGCTGGTGGGTGTGCTGCTGATCGGCGGCGCGCTGTACAGCCACGGGACGGTCAGCCTGGGCACCGTGATCGCGGCAGCCCTGTACTTCCGGCAGTTGGTCGGGCCGGTCGACACCATCCTGATGTGGGTCGAGCAGTTGCAGAGCAGCAGCGCGTCGTACGCGAGGGTGGAAGGTGTGGCGTGCGCGCCTAGGGCGGGGGCGTTCACGTCGGCGGAGCCGGCCGACGACCGGATCGAGGTGGTCGACGTCAGGTACGCGTACGAGCACGGCTCGGACGTGCTGCACGGTGTCGATCTCGAGGTGCGGCCGGGGGAGCGGTTGGCGCTGGTCGGGCCGTCCGGTGCCGGGAAGTCCACGCTGGGGCGACTGCTGGCCGGGATCGACCGGCCGCGCAGCGGTGCCGTCACGGTGGGCGGTGTGCCCGTCGCGGGCCTGGCCCCGGAGCGGCTCCGTCGCCAGGTGGTGCTGGTCACCCAGGAGCACCACGTCTTCCAGGACACCGTGCGCGGCAACCTGCTCATCGCCAGGCCCGACGCCACCGACCCGCAGCTGCGGGACGCGCTCGCCGCGGTCGACGCCGACTGGGTGGACGAGCTACCGGCCGGCCTCGACACCGAGCTGGGCGGCGCGGCACATCGGCTGACCGGTGCGCGGGCGCAGCAGTTGGCGTTGGCAAGGGTGGTGCTGGCCGACCCGCACACCGTGATCCTGGACGAGGCGACCGCCCTACTGGACCCAACCACGGCCCGCAACACCGAACACGCACTCGCCGCAGTGCTCCAGGGCCGCACGGTGATCGCGATAGCCCACCGCCTGCAGACCGCACACGACGCGGACCGGGTGGTCGTCATGGACGCGGGCCGCATCTCCGAGTCCGGCACACACGACGACTTGGTGCGCAACGGCGGGGCATACGCGGCCTTGTGGCGTTCCTGGCACGGTGACTAGGCAATGCCCTGCAAGTCGCCCTCACGCAGACCCCGCCACCAAGCCGCGCCCGACACGTGCTTTTTCGCTTTCCGGCGCGCGCAGCGCGGTTGCTTTTCGGCGCGCGCAGCGCGCGGTGTCGTGGTCCCAACCACAGGCGGGGGAACCGACGCCCTTCACCCCCCGCTGGCGGCCTGCCGCGCGGCGAGCGCCGCTTTTCATCTTTTGATCTTTCGAGCGGGCCAGCGCTCCCAAGAGCGCGAAGCGCGTTCGGCTTGAGAGCGAAGCGTTGAGTTCAAAGCGTTAAAAGCGAAAAGCGCCTCGCCGGCGGGCAGGCCACCAAAGATGACTCAACTGCAACGGCGGGGGCTTCTTGCTTTTGTCATCTCCGTATGGCCTGGCGGAGCCTACCACATTTTCCAGGGGTTGCCGCTAAAACTTTTGCTCGTTCCTCGCAAAACTTTCGGCTGCAACCCCTGGAAAATGTGGTAGCCCTTCGGGCAGGCCATACGGAGATGACAAAAGCAAGAAGCCCAAGTTGGGTTGTGTCCTCACCGGTGGACTGCCGCTTGCCGGCTTCGCCGAAGGGCTGGCTGCGGGTGGACTGCCGCTTGGCGGCTTCGCCGAAGAAGGCGTGCTGCGGTGGGTGGTGGGGTGCTACTTGCGGGACACCTTGGCGCTAGCCCTTTGTCGGTTCCCTCCCCGCGTTGGGGAGCGGCTGGGGAGCGGCCCGCACCACGCTGCCTTGGCAGGACGAACCCCTGAGGAGGGACCATGCGCAAGCTGCATGCTGTCGCCGTCGGTGCGGCGGCGGTCGGTCTGGGTATTACCGCGGTCGTGGTGCCCAGTGCCGCGTCGGCGTCGAGCGAGCACGACAACTGTGCTGCGGGGATGCACGCGGCCGTCGTGGAGGACAACGCCGCCTACAACGCCCGTGACCCCGAGCGTTACGAGGCGGTGCTCAACCCGAAGATGATCTTCTTCTACGACGGCAACGTGACCTACGGCCGTGACGCGATCATGGCGAACGCCAAGCGGGACTTCACCGTTCCGGGCTGGGTGTGGCAGACGACGATCCTGTCCGAGACCATGTACGGCTGCACGAGTGGGATCGCGGTGCTCGACGCGCACAGCGTGAACGCGAGCAAGGGCACGGACGTGCACTTCTCGGTGGCCATGACCATGGTGCGCGAGCACGGCAAGTGGACCGTCGGCATGGACACCGTCCACCGCCTGAACTGAGGACAAGGCCGTGCGGCAGCGCCGCACGGCCAACCTCGACAGATCACAGAGTGGCGGCGGCACGGTCGGCGCCGCACAACTCGCAACACGGTTCCCCGGGCGCGGCCAGATGCGCCGCCACGGCCTCCGCGCGCGGCACGCCGAGATCGCGCAGGATCGCCAGGGCCGCCCGCCAGTGCGCCGGATCGCCGGTGGCGTGGGCGAGTCCGTCCAGCGCCAGGGCCTCCTGGATCCGGAAACGCCCGGCACGCGCCAACTCCACCGCCGCGCGAAACGCCGTCCGCGCCTCCGCGACCAAACCCAGCCGCAACGCGGTCTCCCCCGTGCCGAGCAGCACGGCGCGCTCCGCGGTCGGCAGGCCCGCCGAGCGGGCCAGCGCCAGCGCCTCGCGGTGGTGCGCCATCGCCCGCTCCGGCTCGCCGAGCCGACCCTCGGTCAACGCGAGGTTGTTCACCGCCAGCGCCGTGATCCGCGCGTTGCCGTGCTCGACGGCCAGCGACGCCCGCAGGTAGGCCGCGCCCTCCACGTCCCGGAACTGCTGGTGGGCGAGCATGCCCAGGTTGCTGAGGATGGTCGCGCGCAACGACAGGTCGCTGGGCGCGGCCACGGCCGACGCGCGCCGCAGGTGCGCCATCCCGTCGGCCGGCCGGTCGGTCCACATGGCCACGGCGGCGAGGTTGAACTCCAGCAACGCGGTGGCCCGCGGGTTGTCCTCCGCCTCCCGCAACGCGCGTTCGTGCGTGTCCCGCCACTGCCCGAAGTGTCCGCTGTGCTCGAAGTACGCGCGCAACACCAGGGCCAGCTGCCAGCCGTGCGGCCTGGCGGCGAACTCCAGCAACGCGTTGTGCTCGGCACCCAGCCACGCCAGCGCCCCGTCGAGGCCGTCGATCGCGGGCACGTGCGCGGGCGGCAGCTCGGCCACCGGCTCGAACCGGCGGCCTTCCGGGCTGATCACGTCGGTGGCCGCGGTCGCGGTCGCCAGGTAGAAGTCGCGCAGGCGGGCCAGTGGCAGCTCGTCGTCCACCGGCAGCTCGCGGGCGAACTGCCGCACCAGGTCGTGGCAGGTGTAGCGGTCGGCCGTGCGCTGGCCGAGCAGGTGCGCGTCCAGCAGCCGCTCCAGCGATGCCTCGGCCTGCCGCGGGGACGTCCCGGCGAGCGCGGCCACCGAGAACGCCTCGAAGTCCGAACCCGGGTGCCTGCCCAGCAACGCGAGCAGCCGCTGCTCGTCGGCGTCGAGGTGCCGGTGGGACAGGGCGAACGCGGCTGCGACGCTGCGGTCGGCCACGGTCAGCTGAACGAGCCTGCCGGTGTCCCGCAAGCGCCGGGCCAGGTCCGCGACCGTCCACACGGGACGGCTAGCCAGCCGGGTCGCCGCGATCCGGATGGCCAGCGGCAGCCGTCCGCACAGCTCGACCACCTCCGCAGCGGCCGCGGGCTCGGCTGCCGCGCGCCGCACCCCGACCACGTTGGCGAACAGCACCGCGGCGTCGTCGTCGGGCATCGGCTCGAGCGTGTGCACCTCGGCGCCGTCGAGCACGCCGAGCCGGTGCCTGCTGGTGATCAGCGCGAGACACCCGGACCCGCCGGGCAGCAGCGGCCGGACCTGGGCCGCGCTCGCCGCGTTGTCCAGCACCAGCAGCACCTTGCGGTCGGCCAGCTCGGCCCGCCAGCGCGCGGCCCGCTGGTCGAGCCCCTCCGGGATGGTGTGCTCGGCGACGCCGAGCATGGCCAGCAGCCGGGCGAGCGCGGTCTCCGGCGTCAGCGGCTCGGCCCCCGGCGTGTGCCCGCGCAGGTCGAGCAGCAGCCGGCCGTGCGGGAAGCGGCCGGCGACCCGGTGCGCCACGTGCACGGCCAGCGCGGTCTTGCCGACCCCGGCCATCCCGTCGACCGCGACGACCGGCGCCGCCTCGGTCGCGGCGAGCACCGCGGCGAGGTCCGCGCGACGACCGGCGAAGTCGGGCAGGTCGTAGGGCAACGTGCTGCGCCCGGTGTCGCGGACCGGCAGGTCCAGAGCGGGGTCGGCCCGCAGCACCCGCCGGTGCAGCTCGGCCAGCTCCGCGCCCGGCTCGATGCCGAGCTCCTCGTCGAACAGGGCCCTGGTCTGCTGGTACACCGCGAGCGCGTCCGCCTGCCGCGCCGACCGGTACAGCGCGATCATCAGCAGGCTCCGCAACCGCTCCCGGTACGGGTGCGCCTCGATCAACCGGGGCAGCTCGACGACCAGCGCCGCCGACTCCCCGGCCGCCAGCCGCAGGTCGGTGAGCTCCTCGAGCACGGCGAGCCGCCGCTCCTCCAGGGCCGCGACCGCCGCGCGCAACCCGGGCGCGTCCACGCCGGCGAGCGCGGGCCCCCGCCACAGGCTCAGGCCCTCGGTCAGCGCGGCGATCGTGCCCCGGGCGGCCAGCGCCTCGAAGTCGGCCGCGTCCACCCGCGCGTCCACCCGGTACCCGGGCCCATCGGTCTCGAGCACGCCGGGCAGCACCTGGCGCAGTTTCGCGATCACCTTGTGCACCTGGTGCTTCGCGGTCGGGGGCGGTGCGTCACCCCAGAGCGCGTCGACCAGGTCGGGGACCGGCACCACCCGCCCGCCCGCGAGCAGCAGGGCGGCCAGCAGCCGTTCGTTCTGCGGACCGCCGAGCGCGATCCGTTCGCGGCCGGACCACACCTCGAGGGGCCCGAGGATGCGGAACTCCACCAGACCGAACCTACGCAAGCCACGACCTGCGCGGCAACCGGCATGGGCCACCACCCGACCCGCCGGCGCGAGCAGTTCCTCGCCGTCCCCAGCGCTAGCCGGCCGGTGACATGACGTCCCGCAGCGCCTGGATGAACCTCTCGGGCTGCTCGAGGTGCGGCGCGTGCGCGGAGTCGTCGATGACGTGCAGGGGCCAACCCTGGTTGCGGGCGGCGGTTTCGCCGACCGAGAGCGGGACCATGCGGTCGTCACGGCCCCACAGCAGCGCGGTCGGTGCGCTCAACGCCGCGAGCTCGACGTCGGGGATCCGCCGGGTAGCGGAACCGATGAGCTTGCTCATGGTTCGCTTCACGTGCGGTGTCCCCGCTCGCTCCTGCGTGTAGGCCGCCCAGGCGTCGTACCACTCGGGATCACGGGCGCGCACGGCGTCGCGGTCGAGGAACGCGAAGCGGTCGAAGCGTTCGGCGTTCGCCGCCGTCGGGCGGATCGCGAAGCGGACGGCGAGGTAGCGCAGCTTCACGGGCATCCGGTACGGGCCCACCGCGGGCACCGCGCAGACGACGAGCTGCCGCACCGCCGGCCCGACCCCCGCCGCCACGGCCCGCACCGCCAGGCTGCCCACCAGCGAATGCACGACGAGGACGGGGTGGTCGAGACCCGTCACGGCCATGAGCCGCACCAGCCAACGGCCGAGGGACCCCGCGTCGAGGTTCTCCACCGGCGCGGACTCACCGAGGCCCGGCACGTCGGGGACGACCACCCGATGCGTCGTGGCCAAGCCCCGCACGACCGGAGCCCACGTGACGCCGCCGCACTCGATACCGCCGTGCAGCAACACGAGCGGATCGCCGGAACCCAGTTCGACAACGGACGTCGTCGTCCCGCCGACCTCCACCGCCCGGACCGGGAGACCCGCGACAGCGCGCTCGCGCACCACGCTCGTGCTCACCACCCGACGATGGGCGAACCGGACGGAAACCGCAACGCGGACCACCCGCGATCCGGCTCCCCGAGGCGGGTCGACGGCCTGCCGTTCCGCGCGTCGCAACGCCTGCGCACCGTCCTCTCGTCCAACGCCAAGTCCACCCCGGTGACCCGGGAAGCCCACCTCGACTACCAGACCGCCCTGCGCGCCCTCCGCGACGACATGCGCGCCGACCTGGCGCGGCCTTGACCCCACCCGGACCCGAGCCCGATCGGGCGCTCAGGCGCTCTCCCGCACCACCAGCGTGGAGCGGAACAGCGTCAACGGGCTGGTTGGGCGTCGGTCGAGCACTGCCGCGGCGGCGTGTGCGGCGATCTGCTCCACCGGGTTCGTGGTGGTGGTCAGGGCGGGGTGGCTCAGCGGCGCGAAGGCGATGTCGTCGAAACCGGCGACCGCCACGTCACCCGGCACGTCCACGCCCAGCCCCCGCAGCCCGTCGAGGACACCGAGGGCGACCAGGTCGCCCAACGCGAACACCGCGTCGGTGTCCGGCCACCGGGCCATGATCTCGAGCGCCGCGGTGGTGCCCCGGGCCGTCGTGAAGTCGCCGGGGACCAGGCGCACCTCGCCGCCGTTCTCCCGCGCCACCCGCCGGTAGGCGTCCACCGCCCGTTCGGTGCACGGCAGCCACGACGGGCCGGTGACCATCGCGATGTGCCGCCGGCCGCTGCCCACCAGGTGCCGCAGCACCCCGAGAGCACCGCCGCGGTTGTCCACGTCGAACGCGGGCACGTGCCGGGAGCCGACGCCGATGGCGGCCACCCGCGCGGACCTCGGCAGCGGCTCCAGCGCGGGTTTCGTCGGGTTGACCAGCACCACACCACCGATCCCGCGCCCGTGCGCGAGGCGTGCCAACGCGGCCGGGTCGTGGCGGGGGAGCCAGTGCAGGGCCACGCCGACCTCGCGTGCGGCGGCGACCTCGGCCGTCGCGGCGACCACGCGGCCGACGTACGGGTCGGTCAGCGCGGTGGGCGTGTCGCCGATCACCGCGACGGCGATGCGGGTGCCGCCGTGCGTGGCGAGGGCGCGGGCGGCGGCGTCGGGCACGTACCCCAGGTCGGCCACCGCGGCGGCGACCCGGCGGCGGGCCTGCGTCGACGCCGGTCCCCGCCCGCTGACCACGCGGGAAGCGGTCGCGGGGGAGACGCCGGCGTGGCGCGCCACGTCCGCCAGCGTGGGGTTGCGGGTCACGCGGCCAGTCTGCCGGCACTTGCGGTGGAAGCGCTTCCACGTGTCCCGTGCGGGCGACCGGGAAGGAGCTTCGCGTTGACCGTCACCGCTGCCCGTCACCACGTCCGCGCCGCCGTCGTCGGGGTCGCCGTCACCTTCGGCCTCAACGGGGTGGCGGTGGCGTCGTGGTTCGCCCGCGTACCCGCCGCCCGCGACGCCCTAGGCCTCGACGCCGGCGCCCTCGGGCTGCTCCTGCTGTCGATGTCGGCGGGTGCGTTCCTGGCCATGCTCACCGCCGGCGAGGTGACCCACCGGTTGGGCGGGCGGCGCACGGCACAGGTGTCCGTGCTCGGCGTCGCGACCGGTCTCGCGGTGGCCGGTGTCGCCATCGGGGCCTTCCCGTCCACACCCGCGACGGCCGTCGGGATCTTCGTCCTCGGCTACGGCTCGGGCACGTGCAACGTGGCGATGAACGTCGAGGCCGCGGCCGTGGAGCGCCTGCTCGGCCGGACCGTCATGCCCCGCTTCCACGCCGTGTGGAGCCTCGGCACGGTCGTCGCCGCCGGGCTGGCCGCGGTCGCCGCCGCGGTGCTGCCGGTCACCGCCCACCTGGTGGCCGTGGCGGCGGTCGTCGCGGGCGGCACGCTGGTCGCCGTGCGGTCCTTCCGGTCCGGCGGCGCGGCCGAGCGCGGCGGCAGCGGCGTTCTGAGGGCGTGGCGCGAACCCCGGACCCTGCTCATCGGGCTGCTCGTGCTGGTGCTGGCGTTCACCGAGGGCACGGCGAACGACTGGGTCGCGGTGGCGTTCGTCGACGGGTACGGGTTCGGCCCGGCCGCGGGCGCGGTGGTGTTCGGGGTCTTCGTCGCGACGATGACGCTCGGCCGTGTCGTCGGCACGCGCGCGCTGGACCGGTGGGGCCGGGTGCCGGTGGTGGCGACGACCATGCTGCTGGCCGCGGGCGGCGTGGCGCTGGCCGTGCTGAGCGGGTCCCAGGTGGCCGCGGTCGCGGGCGTGGCGCTGTGGGGCCTGGGCACGTCGCTCGGCTTCCCGGTCGGGATGAGCGCCGCCGCGGACGGCGACACCCGCACGGCCGCCCGGGTCGGCGTGGTCGCCGTGATCGGGTACACCGCGTTCCTGGCCGGACCGCCCGTCGTCGGCCTCCTGGGCGCTCGCGCCGGCGTGCTCGCGGCGCTGCTGGTGGTGCCGTTGGCGCTGGTCCCGGCCCTCGCGCTGGTGCCCGTCCTGCGCCGTCACCCGATCCAGGAGGGTTGAGCGCGCCACGAGCGGGAAAACTCGGGACCGGCGACGAGAACGGGGGCGGCACATGGCCGACGACCAGTACACCCGGCAGGACCCGCGGCACCAGTACCCGGGCCCCGAGCAGCAGCGCGGCCACGAGCAGCGGCACCCCGGCACGGACGAGGACATGGGTCCGACGCCCGACCACGGCGAGCGGACCTACCGGGGCAGCGGCCGGCTGGTGGACACCAAGGCCGTCATCACCGGCGGCGACTCCGGCATCGGGCGCGCGGTGGCGGTGGCGTTCGCCCGGGAGGGGGCCGACGTCGTGCTGTCCTACCTGCCGGAGGAGCAGGAGGACGCCGAGGAGACCGCCGAACTGGTGCGCCGGGCCGACCGGAGGGCGGTGCTCGTCCCCGGCGACCTGCGCACCGAGGACGCGTGCCGCGACCTGGTCGACCGGGCCGTGGGCGAGCTGGGGCGCATCGACGTGCTGGTCAACAACGCCGCCTACCAGATGTCCCAGGACGACGGGCTGCTCGGCATCTCCAGCGAGCAGTTCGACCGGGTGTTCAAGACCAACGTCTACGCCCTGTTCTGGCTGTGCAAAGCCGCCGTCCCGCACATGCGGCCGGGCGCGTCGATCATCAACACGTCCTCCATCCAGGCTTTCCAGCCCTCACCGGAATTGATGGACTACGCCGCCACCAAGGCCGCGATCGTGAACTTCACCAAGGCGCTGTCGGCGGACCTGGTCGGCAAGGGCATCCGCGTCAACTCCGTCGCACCCGGCCCCGTGTGGACCCCGCTGATCCCGGCCACCATGCCCGCCGAGAAGGTGGACACCTTCGGCGGCCAGACCCCACTGGGCCGCGCCGCCCAACCCGCCGAACTGGGCCCGGTGTACGTGTTCTTCGCCTCCCAGGAGTCCAGCTACATCACCGGCGAAGTCCTCGGCGTGACCGGCGGCCAGCTCCTGACCTGAGCTCGAGCCGACGTCGGGCGGCCGGCGAACGGTCGGGGGCGGCCCGGCTGCCGTCAGCCACCAGGGCGCCCGGTTGCGGGTCACTGCGGCTGTCGCGAACGGCGTGGTGTCAAGAGCACGACAAGGGTCGCCAGGCGCACCGGGACCTCGACGATCACGGCGATGCCGCCCAGTCCCGGGTGTCCTCCCGACAGCAGGCCACCGGCGACGAGCAGCGTTGGCAGCGTGAACACCGCGAACGGCCAGGCGAGGCGTCGGGTCCACGTGTCGTCGCCGCGCAGCGCCGCGGTGGTCAGCGCGATCATGAAGGCCAAGTCGGCGAGGATGATGTAGAGCTTCGGGTCGTCGCCCATGTACACGTCGGCGAAGCGTCCGCCGTACTCGTCGAGCTCGTACGTCGTCGTGAGGGGAAGGGCCAGGCTGAGCACCGACAGCACGAGGACACCGAGCACGAGGCCGGCTTTGAGGGCGGGGCGGGGGTTCATGGTCGCGAACCCCACCACACCGGGCGGCCGCAGCGCGTCCGGAGTGCGCGGTGACCTGCGGAAACCGGTCCCCGGTCCGGCCCGGACCGGGGGAGCGGCGCCGGCGGCGCGCGTGCGGGGGAGCGGCGCCGGCGGCGCGCGTGCGGGGAGGGGCGCCGGCGGGCGCGCGTGCGGGGGTGCGGACTCGCAGGTGGCGTGTCGGGTTGACGCGCAGTGGCGTGGATGCCGGTGCGCTACTCGATGCCGGTGCGCTACTCGTTGAGGAGTTGCTCGCGCAGGATGTCGGCGTGCCCGCAGTGTTGGGCGAGTTCGCGCAGCACGTGGAGGTACACCCAGCGCAGGGGCAGCGGACCGCGCCGGTTGCCGTGGACGATGTCGTCCAGTGCGAGTGACGATGTCGCCTGGCGGGACGCTTCGCACGCGTCGTGGTGGGCCTGCCGCACCGAGGCGATGGTGTCGTGGTCAGTGAGGATGAACGATTCGTCCGGTGTCGCGGGGATCCCGATCTCGGCGCGCGACCGGCCCGTGATGGCTTCGTCGAACCAGACCTTCTCCACGAAGGTCGCGTGCTTCACCAGGCCCAGCAGCGTGGTCCGGGAAGGCACCAGCGACCGGCGCACCTGCTCTTCACTCAACCCGTCGAGGCAACCGTTGAGCGCGGCGCGGTGTTCGTCGAGGAACACGTCGAACTGTGCGCGGATGGGGTGGTCGCGGACGTCGCCGGTGGACAGCGCGGGTCGGGAGGACATGCGGGAGAGCATCGCAAGATCGTCGATCAGGAGCAACCGACGCCTCCTGCACGGGCGCGGTCCCCGGCAGCCGGGGGCCTGCTGACGCGTTCGTTCGGTGGTTGAACGGAAAACCGCCTGGTGGCAAGATCGGGAGGACACCGCCGACGCCATGCGACTCGATGGGGAGTAGCACATGGTCAAGGCGATGCGCCGTGCCGTCCTCGTGGCGGCGCTCATCACGGCTGCCACGGCTGCCACGGCGGTCCCGGCTCAGGCCGCCACCGTTGTCGTCGCGGCGGATGGCAGTGGGAACTACCGGACCGTGCAGGCCGCGGTGAACGCGGTCGCGGCGGGCACCACGATCTCCATCCGCAAGGGCACCTACCGGGAGACGGTGACGGTCCCGAGCGGCAAGACCGGGTTGACGCTCGTCGGCGCGACCGGTGTGGCCTCGGACGTCGTCATCGTCGGCAACAAAGCCGCGAAGAACACCGGGAGCACCCTGACCACCGCCACCGTCACGGTCAACGCCGCCAACACCACCGTGCGGGCGCTGACGGTCAAGAACGACTACGTGGAAACGGGTTCCGGGTCGGAGCAGGCCGTCGCGCTGGCGGCGAACGGCGACCGGCAGGTCTACGACAACGTCCGCGTGCTGGGCAACCAGGACACCCTCCTGTCGTGGGGGCCGACGTACGCGGTTCGGTACCGGCAGTACTTCCGGAACTGCCACGTGGAAGGGGACGTCGACTTCATCTTCGGCCTGGGCTCGATGGTGTTCGACCGCTGCACCATCACGTCCCTCTCCCGGGGCTCCTCGAGCAACAACGGGTACGTCACCGCCGCGTCGACCGACCGCAACAACCCGTACGGGTTCCTGTTCCGCGGCTGCACGTTCGGCGGCGCCGTCACCGCGGGCACCGTGTCCCTGGGCCGGCCGTGGAGCCCCGACGTGAACAGCAACGCGCAGGTCGTGATCCGGGAGTCCTACCTGGGCGCGCACATCCGCACTTCGCAGCCGTGGACCGACATGGGTTCCACGTCGTGGCGCAGCGCGCGGTTCTTCGAGTACGCCAACACCGGACCGGGCGCGGGCGTCAACGCGAACCGGCCGCAGCTGAGCTCCACCGCCGCGGCGAACTACACGCCGCAGAAGTACCTGGCGGGTTCCGACGGGTGGAACCCGGTCGGGTGACCGTGCCACCGACGAAGGCGAAGGGGTAATCGTGCTGGGGAGAAGACTTGTCATCGGGACCGCGGTCGCCGCGGTGTTGTCCGGCGGCGTCGCGGTCGGGACGGCGTCCGCGGGAACGGTCGGGCTCGGGCTCGACTACACCTGCGGACCCGGGATCGTCGTGCACGCCGACGTCACGGCCGTCGTGCCCGACGAGGGGATGGCCGGCGGGAACGTCCCGTACTCCGAACCCGCGTACATCGACGTGGACATGACGTTCACCCTCGACCGCGCGCCGGCCGGCGTCCGGATCGACGGGGACAGCACCGCGTCGCTGGCGGCGACCGTCGTCGGCCCCTCCGGGACCACGGCGACCGCGGCCGCGTTGAGCTTCGCGCCGACCCTGCTCACCTCGTCCGGCGGACCGGTGAAGGCCGCCGGCGGGTTCCCGCAGCTGGGCCTCTACCCGGCCGGCGACTACGCGATCCACCTGGGCGACCTCACGCTGTCCCTGCGGCCGGAGCACCCGGACGGGACGCCCGCGGGCGCCGCCACCACCGTGACCTGCCGGCGTTCCGGTTCGAACGACCTGCTGACCGTGGTGAAGTCCGAGTCGACCATCATCGAGCACCCGGTGCGGCCGTCGCAGCTGCAGGTGACGGCCGTGACGCCGACCAGCGTCTCGCTGAGCTGGTACTCGACCTCGTGGTGGTTCCCCACGATCGGCTACGAGGTGTTCCTGGACGGCGTGAAGGTCGCCTTCGTGACCGACAAGCAGGCCACGCTCACCGGGCTGAGCCCCGACACCCAGCACCGCGTCAAGGTCACCACCAGGGACTCGTACGGCTTCTCGTCCCCGAAGAGCCAGGGGCTGGTCTTCGCGACGCCGCCGCGCGGCCGGTGATCGCGCAGTCGCCGCGCGGCCGGTGATCGCGGAGCCGCCGCGTGGCCGGTGATCGCGTCGCCGCCGTGGGTCGTGATCGACATGGGATCGCCGCAGGCACGTTGTCGTAGAGGGTGACCCGGCGGTCGCCGGTCACGGTTTCGACGGCACCGTTCTGGTTTGCGCACGGTGGTCGTGGACCCGGGAGTCCTTCGCGGCTCCCGGGTCCACGACCGACTGCTCATGGTGGCCGGACGTGGTCATGCGGCTCCTCTTGGCGTGGACAGGAGTTCGCGGCCCCGCTCCGGTGTGATCGTGGCCTTCAGGACGGGGTCGGCGAGCAGCGCTACCGGGGCGATGTGGTCGGCGGTGCGGGGTCGCCACAGCGGCATCGCGAGCCGGATCGCCGCCCAGAGTGTGTCCGTTTCGCCCGCGTGGGCGGCTCGGGCGCGGCGGATCTGCTCGTCGAACTCGGGGTTGCCGTAGGTCATGTGCGGTACGGGGGTCTGGAACCGCGGCCGGTGCTCGGCGACCATCCGCATGATCTCCGGTCGTTCGCCGATCATCGCGGTCCCGAGCGTAGAGAGCCGGTGGGGTTGGTTGGTGCGGGCGTGGTCGTGGAACAGGTAGGGCACGAACTCCTCGGTGAACAGCGGGTCCGTGAGGAAGTCGTCGGGCTGGGAGGGCAGGTGCAGCAACTGCCCGATCAACTGGTTGGCTTCGTGCTCCCGACCGAGGAACAGCAGGATCTGGGCGTGCAGCACGGTCGCCCGGTCCCGCCCGAAGTCGGCAGCCCGCTCCAGCACCTCGGCGGCGTCGTCGACGGAACCGGCGAGGGCGTCCAGGCGGGCCTGCTCGACCTGGGCGTCCCAGAAGTCCCTGGTCGGTCCCGCGGGCCGGTGGATCCGGTGGAACTCGGCGTACAGGGCCTCCATCAGTTCCCGGAACGAGCCGAATCGGACCGGAGGCGCGGCCCGCCACGAGAACAGGCTGTACGCGGCCCACTCGCCGGCCTGGTCGACGTCGGCGGGGTCGAGGAACAGGATGCCCGCGTCGGCTTCCAGCGACAGCAGCAGGCTACGGGTGAACAGGCTGCCATCGCTGTCGCTGTCGCTGTCGTCTGCGGCGAGGTCTTCCCAGACCTGCCAGTGCGGCTCCAGGTCGCGCAGCCGGCCGAGCGTGTGGGTGTCGCGCATCCGCCGCACGAAGGCGCCGGCGTTGCGCCAGCCGTTGGTGGTGAGCAGGAACTCCCGGTAGGACGGCGGCAGCCGCACACCGAGCCGCGCCTCGGCCGCCGCGACCTCCTCCTCGGTCGCCGGCGCGAACCCCAGCCAGCGGTCGCGCAGCACCGCCGGGTCGAGCGTGTCCGGCTGTGCTGTGCTGATCCACTCCTCGCTCCAGCGACGCAGCCACGGTGTCCATCTCATGCCGGACATCATGGCGACGAGGTCCGACAATTCCCCTCGTGCGGTGGATGAGCGCTCCACCGACGCCGTCCGCGCCGCACTCGGGTGGACCCGCACCGACCACGCCCGAGTCGCCGGCCGGTAACCGGGTGGCCTTCGCCGGTGGGCGAGGTGGCGGTGAGTGGGCGGTTGTCCGGCGGTGAGAGGGGGGAAGGGGGTGCGTGGTTAGCGTGGCCTGGGCCTTCGAATCCTCCCGCACGAAAGCGAGGCTGCCCATGACCGCGCAGATCGACCTGCGGAACCTCGACCTCACCGACGACCCGGAAACCCAGAACGAGGTGTTCCTCGCGGCGTTCAACTCCGGGAAAGGGGCGATCTTCGACAGCCTCTACCGGGACGACTCCATCTCGAACCTGTCCGGCAAGCCGTTGACCGGCGAAGCGCGCACGCGGGCCATCACCGAACTGCTGGCCACCGGTCCGCAGTTGAAGTCGACGGTGCGCGCGTACTACGCGACCGCCGACACCTCGTTGATCATCGTGAACTACGACCTGGTGATCACCCTCGAGGACGGTCGCCGGCAGCGCATCCTCGGCAAGTGCACCGACGTGCTGGTGCGTGGCGAGGACGGCAAGTGGGTCATGGCCGTCGACCGCCCGGTCGCCGACGAGGTCCAGGACCTCTGACGCCCTCCCGCGCGGACCGCGTCCGCCGCGGTCCGCGCCCACTCCCGAAAGGAGGCGCGCGATGGACGTCGCTGCCGAGCTGTCCGGTGTCACGCCGGCGGAGATGCGTTCCACCCTGGCCCGGTTCGCCACGGGCGTCGTCGTGCTCACCGTCGGCGGCGAGCACATG
Organism: Saccharothrix variisporea; assembly: GCF_003634995.1. Taxonomy (GTDB): domain Bacteria; phylum Actinomycetota; class Actinomycetes; order Mycobacteriales; family Pseudonocardiaceae; genus Actinosynnema; species Actinosynnema variisporeum. Next base: position 8,959,374 of record NZ_RBXR01000001.1, read on the forward strand.
CACGGCATGACCGCCAACGCGTTCAGCTCGGTGTCGCTGGAACCACCGTTGGTGCTGTGCTGCGTGGCCCGCACGGCCACCATGCACGGCGCGATCACGGCGGCGGGCCACTTCGCGACGTCGGTGTTGCGCGCGGACCAGGAGGCCAGCGCACGCCACTTCGCCGACCGCGCCCGTCCGGCCGGGCAGGCCCAGTTCGACGCGGTCGCCTGGCGGCCCGGCGAGCTGACCGGCGCGCCGGTGCTGGCGGAGGCGTTGGCGTGGCTGGAGTGCGAGGTGGCCGACGCGTACGACGCCGGCGACCACTCCGTGTTCATCGGCCGGGTCCTGGGCTCGGGCATCGGGGACGGAGGGGCCGGGTTGTTGTTCTTCGACGGCGCTTACGGGCACACCGACACGAACGAGGGGAGCCGATGAGCATCACCGAGGTCGACGTCCGGCAGCCGGCCCGTCCCGCGCCCCGCCGCTCCATGCCGGAGCTGCGGGACCGCCGGGACCAGCTGGCCACCCGCATCGCGCTGGGCGACGCGGGCGCGGTCGAGCGCCAGCACCGCCTGGGCAAGCGCACCGCTCGGGAGCGGTTGGAGCTCCTGCTGGACGAGGGGTCGTTCGTCGAGGTGGAGATGTACCGGAAGGGGGCGGGAGGCGCGTACACGGACGGCGTCGTCGCCGGCTCGGGCACCGTGGACGGGCGCAGGGTCTTCGTATACGCCCAGGACTTCACCATCTCCGGAGGGTCGCTGGGCGCGGCACACGCCGCGAAGATCCACAAGGTGATGGACCTGGCCCTGGCGACGGGGTCGCCGATCGTGGCGTTGAACGACAGCGGCGGCGCGCGCATCCAGGAGGGCGTGCAGGCGCTGGACGGCTACGGCGGCATCTTCCGGCGCCAGGTGGAGGCATCCGGTGTCATCCCGCAGATCGCCGTGGTGCTGGGGCCGTGCGCGGGTGGGGCGGCGTACTCGCCGGCGCTGGCCGACTTCACCTTCATGGTGCGCGACACCGCGCAGATGTACCTGACCGGGCCGGACGTGGTCGCGGCGGTGAGCGGTGAGCGGGTCACGCACAACCAGCTCGGCGGCGCGGACGTGCACGGGTCGCTGTCCGGGGTGGCGTCCTTCGTGCACGACGACGAGGACAGCTGCCTGGCCGACGTCCGGTACCTGCTGTCGCTGCTCCCGGCCAACAACCTGGAGCCGCCGCCGGCGGTGCCGCACGACGACCCGGACGACCTGCGGCCCGCGCTGGCCGACCTGGTGCCCGTGGAGCCGAACCGGCCCTACGACATGCGGGACGTCCTCGTCGAACTGCTCGACGACGGGGAGTTCCTGGAGGTGCACCAGGGCTGGGCCGGGAACGTGCTGTGCGCGTTCGGGCGCCTCCACGGCGAGGTCGTCGGCGTGGTCGGCAACCAGCCGCGCGTGCTGGCCGGTGTGCTGGACACGGCGGCGTCGCAGAAGGCGGCCCGGTTCGTGCGGTTCTGCGACGCTTTCGGCATCCCGCTGGTGACCCTGGTGGACGTGCCGGGCTTCCTGCCGGGCACGGAACAGGAGTACGGCGGTGCCATCCGGCACGGGGCGAAGCTGCTGTACGCGTACTGCGAGGCGTCTGTGCCGCGCGTGCAGGTGATCCTGCGCAAGGCGTACGGCGGCGCTTACATCGTGATGGACTCGCGGTCGATCGGGTGCGACCTGTCGCTCGCGTGGCCCACCAACGAGATCGCCGTGATGGGCGCGGAGGCCGCGGTGAACGTGGTGCACCGCAAGGAGTTGGCCGCCGCCGCCGACCCGGACGAGCTGCGGGCGGTGCTGACGGCGAAGTACACCGAGGAGCTGGTGCACCCGTACTACGCGGCGGAGCGCGGGCTGGTCGACGACGTGATCGACCCGGCGGAGACGCGGTCGGCGGTGGCTCGGGGGTTGGCGGTGCTGCGGGACAAGCGGCGGCGGGTGCCTGCGCGCAAGCACGGGAACGTTCCGCTGTAGGCCGGGTCCTGCGAGCTTGGGCGCGCTGGCGCGCTGTCGAGATGAAGAGATTACAAGCGGCGCTCGCCGCGCGGCAGGCCGCCAGCGGGGGGTGAAGGGCGTCGGTTCCCCCGCCGTATGGCCTGGCGGAGCCAACCACAGATTTCCCGGGGTGCCGCTGAAACTTTTTGCTCGTTCCTCGCAAAAACTTTCGGCTGCACCCCGGGAAATCTGTGGTAGCCCTTCGGGCAGGCCATACGGCGGGGGAACCGAGGCCCTCCACCTGTGGTTGGGACCACGGCACAAAAGCGCGCTGCGCGCGCGAAAAGGGCGACAATGCGCGGACGGTTCGGCCGTCCGCGCATTGCTGTCTGTGGAACTGTTGTGGGTCGACAGGGGTGCGAGAGCGCCGGCGCTGCGGAGGGGAGACAGCGGCGGCCCCGCTCGACACTGGGGGAGTCGGGCGGGGCCGCCGAGCCGGGCTGACCTTGGGGGGATGGGTGGTCAGCCGGGCGGGAGGAGGGTGTCCGGGTGGTCGCGCAGGGCTGTGCACACCGCGCGGAGGCCCTCGGTCAGGCGCGCGATTGCCTTGTCGGTGATGCCGATGGACGGTTCGAACCGCAGTGTGTGGCTCGCGCTCGCCGTCGGGAAGACCCGCACGTGGTGTTCGCGCAGCAGGTGGCCCGCCACCACGTAGCCGAGCAGGCCCGTGCGGGCTAGGTCGGCCACCGCGCCCGTGCCGCTGCTCTGGTCGCGGAACTCCAGGCCCTGCATGAGGCCCAGGCCGCGGACGTCGGCCACGACGGTGGGGAACTCGTCGGCCACCGCGCGCAGGGCTCGCGTGAGCGCTTCGCCTCGTTCGGTGGCTCGGGTGTAGGCGGCGCCGTCGTCGGCCTCCAGCAGTTCCACCACCCGCGCACCGATGTGGCATGAGAACGCGTCCTTGGCGAACGTCGAGCTGTGCAGCAGCTCGAAGTCCGGCAGGTAGTGGTCCTGGCGGATGAGGGTGACCGATGCCTTGGCCAGGCCGCCGCCCAGTGCCTTGCCCAGCAGCACGTAGTCGCCGAGCAGGCCGAGGTGGGCGGCGGCGTGGAACGTCCCCGTCCGGCCGAAGCCGGTCTGGATCTCGTCCACGACGACCGGGAACCCGACGGCGTCGGCCGTCGCGCGCAGCTGTGCCGCCGCGTCGGCGTCGAGGAGGTTGATGCCGCCCTCGCCCTGCAACGGCTCGACGAAGAACGCCGCGATCACCGGCAGGTCCCGCTCGGTCAACCGGCCGTCCACCACGTCGAGCACCGTGGTGCGTTCCGCCTTGACGGCCTTGGCGATCCCGTCCGCCGGCACGAACCGCGCCTGAGCGCCCAGACCCCGGAACGGCAACCGGTAGGCGGTGTTGTGCGTCAGCTGCACGCTGGCCGCCAGCTTGCCGTGGAACGCGCCCTCCAGGGCCAGGAAGACCGGGGGCACGTCGAAGCGGCCCTCGTTGTGCTCGCGTGCCCGCCGGGCGAGGTCGGGGTCGGCGTCGGCCAGGTGGGACTCGATCTCCTCGCGCAGCGCCGCGACCTTCGCGCCCCGCGCCATCCCCGCGTGCTTGAGCGCCACCTCGACGGCTTCCGCGCCGGTGTTGGCGAAGATCGCCGAGTACGGCCGGTCCACCCCGAACTCGCGCCACAGGACACGGTTCAGGGCGAGGGCCAGGTCGTTCGCGTACGGGTGGTAGGAGAACTGGGCGTGCACGGGCACCTGCTCGTCCAGCAGTTCCCGTGCTCGGGCCAGCACGGCGGGGTGGTTGTGGCCCAGCACCAGGGACCCGTAGCCGCCGACGAAGTCGTCCACCGGCACGTCACCGGCGGCGGTCCGCCACCACAGCGTGTCGGCCTCGGCCCGGACGTACTCCGCGTCCAGGCCGAGCTGCGACAGCAGGCCGCGCAGGTGCGCCTCGGCCGGCTCCAGCGCCATGTCCGTCGTCATCGCGGATCAGTTGTCGCCGAAGGGGTTGTCGACCGCGTAGCGCCAGTTGCCGTCGGCGCCGCGGCGCAGCACGTCCAGGCCGGTGCCGGTGAGCGTCTCCTGGCCCTCGATCTCGATCGTCCAGTCGACGACGAGCAGCGCGGTGTCGCCGGTGACGTAGGACTCCTTGACCTGGGCCCGCATCCGGGGCTTCTGCGTGATGAACTCCGCGACGGCCTGGCGGTGCTCCTCGCCGCTGATGGGCTTCTCCGGGTCCCACACCGACACCGCGTCCTCGGTGTACAGCCGCAGCACCGCTTCCAGGTCGCCGGCGTTCATCGCGCGCACGTAGAGATCCGTCACGCGGGTCGCGTCGTCGGTGAGCGCGAACTCGTCCACGTTCGTCGTCATGGCGAACCGTCCTCTTCTTCCGGTGGACAACGGCCTCGACGCTAGCCGGCGGCCGGTCTCCCGGCGGTAACCGGTGATCCGGAGGACACCCGCCTACCGGTGCGTGACCGGGTGCGGAGGACCGCTCACTAGGAACGACCCCGGAGGAGTTTTTCCCTGGGGGCGGAGGACGGTCGATGACGAACCTGCACGACGCGGTCGCGGTGGTCGGGATGTCCTGCCGGCTGCCGATGGCGCCGGACCCGGCCGCGTTCTGGCGGCTGCTGCGCGACGGCCGCGACGCGGTGGTGGAGCTGCCGCCGGAGCGGCGCGAGGGACTGTCGCCGGAAGTGCGCGGGACGCGGTGGGGCGCGGTGCTCGACGGTGTCGGCGACTTCGACGCGGCGTTCTTCGGCATCTCGCCGCGCGAGGCGGCGGCGCTGGACCCGCAGCAGCGGCTCGTGCTGGAACTGGCGTGGGAGGCGTTGGAGGACGCGGGGATCGTGCCCGCCGACCTCGCCGGCACCCCCACGTCGGTGTTCGTGGGCGCGCTGCGCGACGACTACACCGCCCTGACCCTGGGCCGCGGCGCGATCACCCAGCACACCAACATCGGCACGCACCGCGGCATCATCGCCAACCGCGTCTCGCACGCCCTCGACCTGCACGGCCCCAGCGTCGTCGTCGACACCGCGCAGTCGTCGTCGCTGGTGGCCGTGCACCTGGCCGCCCAGAGCGTGCGCTCGGGCGAGTCGCCGCTGGCGCTCGCGGCGGGCGTGACGCTGAACCTGCTCGCCGAGGGCGCGGTGGGCGCGGAGAAGTTCGGCGGGCTGTCGCCGGACGGGCGGTGCCACACCTTCGACGCGCGGGCCAACGGGTACGTGCGCGGCGAGGGCGCGGCGGTGCTGGTGCTCAAGCCGCTGCGGACCGCGCTGGCCGACGGCGACGAGGTGCACGCCGTCCTGCTGGGCAGTGCGGTGAACAACGACGGCGCGACGCCGGGGCTGACCGTGCCCGACGCGCGGGCGCAGGAACGCGTGGTGCGGGCCGCGCAGCGGCGGGCGGGCGTCACCCGCGAGCAGGTGCAGTACGTGGAGCTGCACGGCACCGGGACCCCGGTCGGCGACCCGGTGGAGGCGGCGGCGCTGGGCGCGGTGTTCGCCGGGCGGGAGCTGCCGCTGCCGGTGGGTTCGGTGAAGACCAACATCGGGCACCTGGAGGGCGCGGCGGGTGTCGCGGGGCTGCTCAAGGTGGTGCTGGCCATCCGCAACCGGCAGCTGCCGCCGAGCCTGCACTTCAGCACGCCGAACCCGGCCATCCCGTTGGACGAGCTGAACCTGACCGTCCACACGGGACTGTCGGGCTGGCCGCAGCCGGACCGCCCGCTGGTCGCCGGGGTCAGCTCGTTCGGCATGGGCGGGACCAACTGCCACGTCGTCGTGGCCGAGCCGGCCGCCGACCCGGCACAAGGCTCGGCCACCGCGGGTGGGACACGTCCAGCAGCGCAGGTGGTCGTTCCGCTGTCCGGGCGCGGGGTCGAGGCGCTGCGTGCGCAGGCGGCGCGGTTGCGGGAGACGGCCGGCGAGCCGGTGGACCTCGGGTGGTCGCTGGCCACGACGCGCACGGCGTTCGAGCGGCGCGCGGCGGTCGTGGCGACGGACCGGGCGTCCCTGGACGCGGGGTTGGCGGCGATCGCGGCGGGAGCGCCCGGGACCGGCGTGGTCACCGGTGAGGTGGTCGAGGGCGCGTTCGGCGTCGTGTTCACCGGTCAGGGCGCGCAGCGGGTCGGCATGGGGCTGGGGCTGCACGAGCGGTTCCCGGTGTTCGCTCGGGCGTTCGACGACGCCCTGGCCCACTTCGACCCGCGGCTGCGGGACGTGATCGCCTCCGGCGACGGCCTGGACGACACCGGTTGGACCCAGCCCGCGCTGTTCGCGGTGGAGGTCGCGGCCCACCGGCTCGCCGAGTCGTGGGGCCTGGTCCCGGACGTCGTGCTGGGCCACTCGGTCGGCGAGATCGCGGCGGCGCACGTCGCGGGCGTCCTGTCGCTCGCCGACGCGGCGACGCTGGTGTCGGCGCGCGGGCGGTTGATGGCGGCACTGCCGGCCGGTGGCGCGATGGTGGCGGTGAACGCGGCCGAGGGCGACCTCGACCTGCCCGAGGACGTGGACCTGGCGGCCGTCAACGGGCCGGACTCGGTCGTCCTCTCGGGCGCGGAGGGACCGACCCTCGCCTACGCGGAGTCCCTGCGCGGGCGCGGATTGCGCGTCAAGCGGCTGACCGTCAGCCACGCCTTCCACTCCCGCCTGATGGACCCGATGCTGGACGAGTTCCGCGAGGTGGTGGCCGGCCTGGACTTCCGGTCGCCGCGCATCCGGGTCGTGTCGACGGTGACCGGTGCGCTCGCCGGGGACGAGCTGCGCGACCCCGAGCACTGGGTGCGGCAGGTCCGGCAGCCGGTCCGGTTCCTCGACGCGGTGCGCGCCGCGGACGCCGTGACGCTGCTGGAGGCCGGACCGGACGGGGTGTGCTCGGCGATGGCCGCGGCCTTCGGCGTCCGGGCGTTCCCGATGATGCGCGCGGGCGCGGACGAACCGACCACGGCGCTCACCGCGCTGGCCGCCGTGCACACGCGCGGTGTGGCGGTGGACTGGGCCGGGGTGTACGGCGGCCTGGACGCGCGGCGGGTGGCGCTGCCGACCTACCCGTTCCAGCGGGAGCGGTACTGGATCGCGGGGCAACCCGGAGCGCCCGCCACGGCACCGGACACGGCCGCGGAGAAGGGTGGGGGAGCCGGGCAGGGCCTCGGCATGACCGGGGCGGGCATCGGTAGCGTTCGCAGGGCGGCGGTCGACACCGCCGCGCTGGTGGCCGCGCACGTGGCCGCAGTGCTCGGTGTGACCGACCCCGGCCGCGTCGACCTGCGGCGGCCCTTCCGCGACCTCGGGTTCGACTCGCTGATGGGCGTGGAACTTCAGGACGCCCTCGCCGACGCCACCGGACGGTCACTGCCGAGCGGTCTGCTGTTCGACCACCCGACGCCCAACGCGGTCGTCGACTACCTGTCCGGCGCACCGGACCCGGCCGACGAGGCCGCGCCGGACACCACCGGCGGTGACGAACCGATCGCGATCGTCGGGATGGCCTGCCGGTACCCCGGTGACGTGGCCTCGCCCGAGGACCTGTGGGGGCTGGTCGTCGGCGAGCGGGACGCGATCGGACCCTTTCCCGCCGACCGCGGCTGGGCGCCCGACCTGCACCACCCCGACCCGGACCGGTCGGGCGCGAGCTACGTGCGCGAAGGCGGGTTCCTCGGCGGTGCGGCGGAGTTCGACCCGGCGTTCTTCGGCATCTCGCCGCGCGAGGCGCTGGCCATGGACCCGCAGCAACGCCTGCTGCTGCAAGTCGCCTGGGAGGCTGTGGAGCGCGCGGGCATCGACCCCGTGTCGTTGCGGGGCACGCGCACCGGCGTGTTCGTGGGCGGCACGGCGTCGGACTACGGACCGCGCATGCACGAGGCGTCGGAGCAGGCCGAGGGGCACGTGTTGACCGGGGCGACGCCGAGCGTCATGTCGGGTCGGATCGCCTACCAGCTCGGCCTCGTCGGACCGGCGCTGACCGTGGACACGGCGTGCTCGTCCTCGCTGGTCGCGCTGCACCTGGCGGTGCGGTCGCTGCGCAGCGGCGAATCGTCGGCGGCCATCGCCGGCGGCGTCGCGGTCATGGCCACGCCCGGCATGTTCCTGGAGTTCTCGCGGCAGCACGGCCTGGCCGCAGACGCCCGGTGCAAGTCCTTCTCCGCCGACGCGGACGGCACGGCGTGGGCCGAGGGCGTCGGGCTCGTCGTCCTGGAACGGCTGGCGGACGCCCGGCGCAACGGGCACCGCGTGCTGGCCGTGATCCGCGGCTCGGCGGTCAACTCCGACGGGGCGTCCAACGGGCTGACCGCGCCGAACGGCCTGTCCCAGCAGCGCGTCATCCGGCAGGCGCTCGCCGACGCCGGGCTGTCCACTTCGGACGTCGACGTGGTGGAGGCGCACGGCACCGGAACCTCCCTGGGCGACCCGATCGAGGCGGAGGCGATCCTGGCGACCTACGGCCAGGACCGCGCCGAGCCGCTGTGGTTGGGGTCGCTCAAGTCCAACATCGGCCACGCCCAGGCGGCGGCGGGTGTCGGCGGCGTGATCAAGCTGGTCGAGGCGATGCGCCACGGCGTGCTGCCGCGCACGCTGCACGTCGGCGAGCCCACGCCCCGCGTGGACTGGGGTTCGGGCAAGGTCGAGCTGCTGGTCCGGCGGCGGGAGTGGCCGGCGACCGACCGGCCGCGGCGGGCGGCGGTGTCGTCCTTCGGCATCAGCGGCACGAACGCGCACCTCGTCCTGGAGCAGGGCGACGTCGAGCCGCCGGTGGCGCCCGTCGCGGTGACGAACCCCGTCGCCTGGGTGCTCAGCGGGCACGACGAGCGGGCCGTGCGGGAGCAGGCGACGCGGCTGCGTGCGCTGGATGCCCCCGACGTGGCGGCGGTCGCCCGGAGCCTCGCGGGCCGCACGCGGTTCGACCACCGGGCGGTCGTGGTGGGGCGGACCGCCGATGAGCTCACCGCGGGCCTCGCCGCGCCCGACGTGGTGTCGGCGATCCCGGACGCCCGCACTGCGGTGCTGTTCACGGGTCAGGGCGCGCAGCGCGCCGGGATGGGGCGCGAACTGCACGCCGCGCACCCCGTGTTCGCCGCCGCCCTCGACGACGTGGTGGCCGCCTTCGAGCCGCACCTGGACCGCCCGCTGCGCGACCTGATGTTCGGCGACCACCCGGAGCTGCACGAGACCCGCTACACGCAGCCCGCGCTGTTCGCGTTCGAGGTGGCCCTGTTCCGGCTGGCCGAGCACCACGGCCTGCGGGCCGACCTGCTCGCGGGGCACTCCATCGGCGAGTTGGTCGCCGCGCACGTCGCCGGCGTGCTCACCCTGGCGGACGCGGCGGCGCTGGTCGCGGCCCGCGGCCGGCTCATGCAGTCCGCGCGGCCCGGCGGCGCGATGGTCGCCGTCCAGGCCCGGGAAGAAGACCTGGACCTCCCGGAAGGGGTGTCGCTCGCGGCGGTCAACGGGCCGGAGTCCGTGGTCGTCGCGGGTGACCACGACGCGGTTGCGGCGTTCGCCGCGCGGTTCGCCCGCACGCGCCGGCTGGCGGTGAGCCACGCGTTCCACTCGCACCACATGGACGACGTGCTCGACGAGTTCCGCGCGGTCGCCGCGACGGTCGAGCACCACGAGCCCACCGTCCCGGTCGTGTCCACAGTGGACGGACGGCCGCTGGTGGCGGACGCCGACCACTGGACCCGGCAGATCCGCGCCACCGTGCGGTTCCTGGACGCCGTGCACGGTTTGCGCGACCGGGGCGCCGGGGTGTTCGTGGAGGTCGGCCCGGACGCCGTCCTCGCACCGCTGGCGCAGTCGGCCGGGGTGACGGCGGTCGCTCTGGGCCGAGCGGGTCGGCCGGAGGTGGACGTCGCCGTCGCCGGCCTGGCCCGTGCGCACGCCCACGGCGCGACCCTGGACGTGGCGTCGTTCGCGCCCGGCGACGGCCGGGTCGACCTGCCGACCTACCCGTTCCGCCGCGAGGTGTTCTGGCTGTCGCCGCGGCCCCGCGCCACGGGCCTGGTGTCCGACGCGGTGGAGCTGGCCGAGCGGGACGAGCTGGTGCTCACCGGCGAGGTGTCGCTCGGTGCCCAGCCCTGGCTGGCCGGGCACGTCGTCAACGGCTCGGTCCTGGTGCCCGCGACCGCGTTCCTGGAGCTGGCGCTGGCCGCGGGCGAGCGGGTCGGGTTGCCCCGGGTGGACGACCTGGCGCTGGAGGCACCGCTGGTGGTGCCCGCGGACGGGTCGGTCGAGGTCCAGGTGGCCGTGCGCGACGGCCGGTTCACCGTGCACTCCCGGGTGGACGGGTGGGTCCGGCACGCGTCCGGCACGCTCGCGGAGGCCGTGGGCGCGGTCGAGGAGTTCCCGTGGCCGCCCGACGCCGAGCCCGAGCCGGTGGCCGACGCCTACGACCGGCTCTCGGCGCTGGGCTACGACTACGACGGCCCCTTCCGCGGGTTGACCGGGATGTGGCGCGACGGCACGACCCTCTACGCCGAGGTCGCCGTCCCGGCCGCCGAGCGCGGTTTCCTGGTGCACCCGGCGCTGCTGGACGCCGTGCTGCACCCGCTGGTGCTGGCACCGGCCGCGGCCGGCGAGATCCGCCTGCCGTTCGCCTGGAGCGGCGTCGAGCTGCGGGCGGCCGACGTGACGCGGCTGCGCGTCCGCATCACGCCCACCGGCACCGACACGTACGCGATCGCGCTCGCGGACGGCGCCGGCACGCCGGTCGGCGTGATCGAGGGCATCACGCTGCGCGCGGTCGCCAAGGACGCCCTCGCACGGGACGGCGGTGCGGCGTTCGCGCTCGAGTGGCGGCCGGTGCGGACGAGCGGCGAGCCGGTCGGCGAAGTCGTCGTCGTGCCGCCCGTCGACACCGACGACCCCGGCGTGGCCGTGCGCCGCGCCCTGGGGCTGGTCAAGGACTGGCTGGCGGCCGAGCACGGCCCCGCCGACCGGCTGGTGTTCCGCACCCGGCGGGCGGTCGCCGCGCGGGCAGGGGAGCCGGTCGACGACCTGGCGGGCGCGGCGGTCTGGGGCCTGGTCCGGGTCGTGCAGACCGAGCACCCGGACCAGGTGGTCGTGGTGGACGCCGAGCACGACGACGCCGTGGCGGCAGCGCTGGCGACCGGTGAGCCGCAGGCAGCCGTGCGCGACGGCGTGGTCCTGGTGCCGCGGCTGGTCCGGGCCGACGCGGGCGACGTGACACCCGGCCTGGGCCTGGACCCGGACGGCACCGTCGTCGTCACCGGCGGCACGGGCGGCCTCGGCGCCCTGGTCGCGCGCCACCTCGCCCGGCGGCACGGCGTCACGAACCTGCTGCTGCTGAGCAGGCGCGGGCTCGACGCGCCGGGGGCCGCCGAGCTGGCCGCGGAGCTGGGCGCCCGCGTGGCGGCGGTGGACGTGGCCGACCGCGACGCCCTGGCCGCCGTGCTGGCGGGCGAGCGGATCACCGCCGTCGTGCACGCCGCGGGCGTCCTGGACGACGCGACCACGACCGCCCTGACCGACGAGCAGGTCGACCGGGTCCTGGCCGCCAAGGCGCTGGCCGCGCGGCACCTGCACGAGCTGGTCGGCCGGGTCGACGCGTTCGTGTTGTTCTCCTCGGTCTCCGGGGTGCTCGGCACCGCAGGGCAGGCCAACTACGCCGCCGCCAACACCTACCTGGACGCCCTGGCCGCGCACCGCCGGTCCCTGGGCCTCCCGGCGACCTCGCTCGCGTGGGGGCTGTGGGCGGCCGGCATGGGGGAGGGGCTGGGCGAGGCGGACCTGGCGCGCTGGGCCCGTTCGGGCATCGCGCCCCTGGACGCCGAGCGCGGCCTCGCCCTGTTCGACCGCGCGGTGTCCACCGGCCCGGCGCTGCTGGTGCCCGCCGCCCTGGCCCCGTCCCGGTTCGACGGGGACGTCGTGCCGGCGCCGCTGCGCGGCCTGGTGCGTCGCCGCCCGGCTGCGGCGCCGGCACCTCGCGCGACGGCGCTCACCGAAGCGTCCGCGCTGGAGCTGGTGCGCGCCACGGCGGCGGCCGCGCTCGGGCACGCCGACGCCCGCGCGGTCGACCCCGAGCGCGCGTTCCGCGACCAGGGCTTCGACTCCCTGGCCGGGGTGGACCTGCGCAACCGGCTGATCGCCGCCACCGGGCTGCGGCTGCCGACCACGCTGGTGTTCGACCACCCCACCCCGGTCGCCCTGGCCGCGCACCTGGTGGCCGGCACCGGGCGCAAGTCCGCCGCCACGACGGCGGTCCGCGCCGACGAGCCCATCGCGATCGTCGGGATGGCGTGCCGCTACCCCGGCGGGGTGCGCTCGCCGCAGGACCTGTGGCGGCTGGTGACCGAGGGCCGGGACGCGATCACCGGGTTCCCGACCAACCGCGGCTGGGACCTCGACGCGCTCTACGACCCCGACCCGGACCGGCTGGGCACGTCCTACACCCGCGAGGGCGGTTTCCTGCACGACGCCGACCTGTTCGACAACGCCTTCTTCGGCATGTCGCCGCGCGAGGCGCTGGCCACCGACCCGCAGCAGCGCCTGCTGCTGGAGACGGCGTGGGAGGCGTTCGAGGACGCCGGGATCGACCCCGCCGCCCTGCGCGGCAGCCGCACCGGCGTCTTCACCGGCGTCATGTACGACGACTACGCGTCGCGGCTGCCGGACACGCCCGACGAGGTCGAGGGTTTCCTGTTGGCGGGCAACACCTCCAGCGTGATCTCGGGCCGCCTCGCCTACACCTACGGCCTGGAGGGACCCGCCATCACGGTGGACACGGCGTGCTCGTCGTCGCTGGTCGCCCTGCACCTGGCGGCGAACGCCCTGCGCTCCGGCGAGTGCGACCTGGCCCTGGCGGGCGGCGTCACGGTGATGGCGGGTCCGAGCACGTTCGTGGAGTTCTCCCGCCAGCGCGGCCTGGCGCGCGACGGGCGCTGCAAGTCCTTCTCGGCCGACGCGGACGGCACCGGCTGGGCGGAGGGCGTCGGCCTGCTGCTGGTCGAGCGCCTGTCCGACGCCCGCAAGCGCGGCCACCGCGTCCTGGCCGTGGTGCGGGGCAGCGCGGTGAACTCCGACGGCGCGTCCAACGGACTCACCGCCCCCAACGGGCCGTCCCAGGAACGCGTGATCCGGCAGGCGCTGGCCGCCGCCAGACTGTCCACTTCGGACGTCGACCTGGTGGAGGCGCACGGCACCGGCACCACCCTGGGCGACCCGATCGAGGCCCAGGCGATTCTCGCCACCTACGGCCAGGACCGCGCCGAACCGCTGTGGCTGGGGTCGTTGAAGTCCAACATCGGCCACACCCAGGCCGCCGCGGGCGTGGGCGGTGTCATCAAGGTCGTGCAGGCCATGCGGCACGGCGTCCTGCCCCGCACCCTGCACGCCGAGCACCCGTCCCCGCACGTGGACTGGTCCTCCGGCGCCGTGGAGCTGCTGGTGGAGCCGCGCGCGTGGCCGGACACCGGCCGGCCGCGCCGGGCGGCGGTGTCGTCGTTCGGGCTCAGCGGCACCAATGCCCACGTCGTGCTGGAGCAGCCCGACCCGGAGCCGGACGCCGAACGCGCCCCGACCGCGGGACCGGTGGCGTGGGTGCTGTCCGCGCGGGACGACGACGCGCTGCGCGCCCAAGCCGAGGCGCTGCGCGCCCACCTGGCGGAGCACCCCGAGCTGGACGTGGCGGACGTCGGCCTGACGTTGTCGCGCCGGGCACTGCTGGAGCGCCGCGCGGTGGTCGTCGGCGACCGGGAGGCGTTGGCGCGCGGTCTGGCGGACGTGCGCGGCGGCGACGGCGCGGGCCGCGGGGCGCTGGCGTTCCTGTTCACCGGGCAGGGCAGCCAGCGGGTCGGCATGGGCCGTGACCTGTACGAGCGGTCGCCGGTGTTCCGGCGGGCGCTGGACGAGGTGTGCGCGCACCTGGACCCGCTGCTGGACCGTCCACTGCGGACGGTGCTGTTCGCCGAGCGGGACACCCCGGAGGAGGCCCTGCTGGACCAGACCGCGTTCACCCAGGCCGCGCTGTTCGCCCTGGAGGTGGCGCTGTTCCGGTACGTCGAGCACCACGGCGTGCGACCGGACCTGCTGCTCGGCCACTCCGTGGGCGAGGTGGTCGCCGCGCACGTCGCGGGCGTGCTCGACCTGCCCGACGCGTGCCGCCTGGTCGCCGCGCGTGGCCGGGCGATGCAGTCGGCGCGCGAGGGCGGCGCGATGGCCGCGATCGAGGCCACCGAGGAGGAGGTGCGTGCCGCGCTGCGCCCCGGCCTGGCCGTGGCCGCGGTGAACGCCCCGCGCTCCACGGTGGTGTCCGGGGACGAGCCCGCGGTCGTGGCGACCGTGCGGGAGTGGCGGGAACGGGGCCGCCGCACGCGGCTGCTGCCGGTCAGCCACGCGTTCCACTCGCCGCACATGGACGACGTGCTCGCCGCGTTCCGCGACCAGCTGGACGGCCTGGTGTTCCGCGACCCGCAGATCACCATCGTCTCGGACGTGACCGGCGTGGTCGCCACGCCCGAGCAGCTGCGGTCGCCGGACTACTGGGTGACCCACGTCCGGGAGGCGGTGCGGTTCCTCGACGGCGTGCGCAGCCTCGAACGCCTCGGCGCGACGGAGTTCCTCGAACTGGGGCCGGACGGCGTGCTCACCGCGCTGGCCGCGCAGTGCCTGACCGACGAGCCGGGCTCGGTGACCCCGCTGCTGCGGGCCGGGCGCCCGGAGTCGGAGTCGGCGCTGGCCGCACTGGGCGTCCTGCACACCCGCGGTGTGCGCGTGACGTGGGACTACCCCGGGGCGCGGCCCGTGCCGCTGCCCGGCTACCCGTTCCGGCGCCGCCGCTTCTGGCTCGACGCGCCGGTCGCGGCGCGGGGCGCGGACGCGCTGGGCCTCGGCGACACCGGCCACCCGCTGCTCGGCGCGGCCGTCGAGTTGGCGGGCGGCGACACCGTGGTGCTGACCGGCCGCGTGACCGCCGGCTCGTGGCTGCGCGACCACCGCGTGGGCGAGGACGTGCTCCTGCCCGGCACGGCGTTGCTGGACCTCGCGCTCGCGGCGGGCGCGCGCACCGGCCACCCGCACGTGGCCGAGCTGACCCTGGCCGCGCCGCTGGTCCTGGGCACCGCGCGGCTCCAGGTGACAGTCGGCCCGGCGGAGGCGGGGCGGCGGCCGGTCACCGTCCACGCCCGTGCGGGCGACGACGTGCCGTGGGAGCTGCACGCTTCGGGCGTGCTGGCCGCCGACGCACCGCGACCGGCCGCATGGGAGTGGCCCGACGACGCCGAGGAGGTCGACCTGACCGGCGCCTACGAGCGGCTGGCCGGTCACGGCTACCACTACGGGCCCGCCTTCCAGGGGCTGACGTCGTTGCGGCGGCGCGGCGACGAGTTGTTTGCCGAGGTCCATGGCCCCGAGCAGGCCGGGTTCGTCGTCCACCCGGCCCGGTTGGACGCGGCGCTGCACGCGCTGCTGCCGGGTGTGGTGGACGAGGACGCCGAGGCCGTGGTGCCGTTCTCGTGGACCGGGGTGACGGTGCACTCCACCACGCCCGCCGCACGGGTCCGGCTCACGCGCCGCGGCTCGGCGGTGTCGCTAGCCGTCGCGGACGCCGAGGGCAACCCCGTGCTCACCGTGGACGAACTGGCTCTGCGGCCGTTGGGGCGCACCGCGCCGCCGGACGGCCTGCACGCCCTGGTGTGGCGCGAAATGGCCGTCGCCGACGCGCCACCGCACGGCCGGACCGTCCACCGGGTCCCGGCTGACGTCCGAGGGCGCGCGGCGGTCCACCACGTGCTGGAGGTGCTGCGCGGGGCCGAGGGGCCGCTGGCCGTGGTGATCCGCGACGGCGTGGACCACGCCGCCGTGCGGGGCCTGGTGCGCAGCGCGCAGGCCGAGCAGCCCGGCCGGTTCGCGCTGGCGACCGTCGCGGACGGCACGCCGGACGCGGAGCTGGACGCGGCGCTGCGGCTGGGTGAGCCGGAGGTGGCCGTCCGCGACGGTCGGGTGTTCGTGCCGCGGTTGGTCCGGTCGGCCGGGGCGGGCGCGGACGTGGCCTGGGGGAGCGGTCCGGTGCTGATCACCGGCGCGACCGGCGCGCTGGGCCGCGTCCTGGCCCGGCACCTCGTCACCGCCCAAGGCGTGCGGGACCTCGTCCTGGTGGGCCGGCGCGGCCCGGAGGCGCCGGGCGCGGAGGACCTGCGCGCCGAGCTGGCCGGACTGGGCGCGTCGGTGACCCTCGTGGCGTGCGACGTCGCCGACCGCGACGCCCTCGCCGAGGTCTTCGCGCGGTGGCGGCCCACCGCCGTGGTGCACACGGCGGGCGTCGTGGCCGATGGCACGCTCGACGGCCTGACCACCGAGCAGGTCGACGCCGTGCTGCGCCCCAAGGTGGACGCCGCCTGGAACCTGCACGAGCTGGCCGGCGACGCGACCGCGTTCGTCCTCTACTCGTCGGTCGCCGGGCTGCTGGGCACGGCCGGTCAGGCGAACTACGCGGCGGGCAACGCGTTCCTCGACGCGCTGGCCGAGCACCGCCGGGCCGCGGGCCTGCCCGCCGTGTCGCTGGCGTGGGGGCTGTGGGAGACCGAGAGCGAGCTGTCCGGCGGACTGTCCGAAGTGGACCTGCGGCGGCTCGGGCGCTCGGGTCTGCGCCCCCTGGCCGCCGACGAGGCGATGCGGCTGTTCGACGCCGCCCTGGCGCACGGCGCGCCGGTGCTCGCCGTGACCCGGATCGACCGGGCGGCGCTGCGTGGCCGGGACGACCTGCCGGCCGTCCTGCGCGACCTGGTGCGCCCTGCGGCCGCCGCGCCGCGCCCGACCGCCGTCGAGACCCCCGCGGACCCGGAGGCGCTGGTGCGCCACCAGGTGGCCGCCGTCCTCGGCCACGACGACCCGGACGCCGTGGACCCGCGGCGGGCGTTCAGCGAACTGGGCTTCGACTCGCTGACCGCCGTGGAGCTGCGCAACCGGCTCCGCGCCGCCACCGGCCTCGACCTGCCCACCACGGTCGTGTTCGACCACCCGAGCCCGGCGGCGCTGGCCGACCACGTGCGCGGCCTGCTCGTCGCCGACGAGGCCGGGCCGGTCGTGGACCGGCTGGAGGCCCTGGTCCGCGCCGGCGGACTGGACGACGCGGCGCTGCACCGGCTGCGGGCGCTGGTAGGCGCCGCCCCCGCCCCGGACCCCGACCTCGACCTCGACGCGGCCGACGACGAGGCGCTGTTCGCGCTGGTCGACGAGCTGGACTGACCTGGAGACGACGTGGCTGACCAAGACAAGCTCCGCGACTACCTCAAGCGGGCCATCACCGACGCCCGCGACGCGCGCCGCCGGCTCAAGGAGGTCGAGGACCGGGAGCACGAGCCCATCGCGATCGTCGGCATGGCCTGCCGCTACCCCGGCGGCGTCGCCTCGCCCGACGACCTGTGGGACCTGGTGGACCAGGGCCGCGACGCCGTCACGCCGTTCCCGGACAACCGGGGCTGGCCCGCCGACCTGCACGACCCCGACCCCGACCGGCTGGGCCGGTCCACCACCGGGCAGGGCGGCTTCCTGCACGACGCCGACCTGTTCGACGCCGAGTTCTTCGGCCTGTCGCCGCGCGAGGCGCTGGCCGTCGACCCGCAGCAGCGGCTGCTGCTGGAGACCACCTGGGAGGCCTTCGAGCACGCGGGCCTGGACCCGGAGTCGTTGCGCGGCAGCCGGACCGGCGTGTTCGTCGGCGCGATGTACAACGACTACGGCTCACGCCCCGACCTACCGCCCGAGGGCGTCGAGGGGTACCTGTTCAGCGGCAGCGCGGGCAGCATCGCCTCCGGGCGGCTGGCCTACACGTTCGGTCTGGAAGGACCGACCGTCACGGTGGACACGGCGTGCTCGTCGTCCCTGGTCGCGTTGCACCTCGCGGCGAACGCCCTGCGGCGCGGCGAGTGCGCGTTGGCGTTGGCCGGCGGCGCGACCGTGATGTCCACCCCCACGGCGTTCATCGAGTTCTCCCGGTTGCGCGGGCTGGCCCCGGACGGCCGGTGCAAGTCGTTCTCCGACCGCGCGGACGGCACCGGCTGGGCCGAGGGCGTCGGCGTGCTGCTGCTGGAGAAGCTGTCCGACGCCCGCCGCCACGGCCACCGGGTGCTCGCCGTGATCAGGGGCAGCGCGGTCAACTCCGACGGCGCGTCCAACGGGCTGACCGCACCCAACGGGCCGGCGCAGGAGCGGGTGATCCGGGCCGCGCTGGACGCCGCCGGGCTGTCGCCGGCCGACGTGGACGTGGTCGAGGCGCACGGCACCGGCACCACGCTGGGCGACCCGATCGAGGCGCGCGCGGTGCTGGCCACCTACGGGCAGGGTCGCGCGGAACCGGTGTGGCTGGGGTCGTTGAAGTCCAACATCGGGCACGCGCAGGCCGCCGCCGGCGTGGGCGGCGTGATCAAGGTCGTGCAGGCGATGCGGCACGGCGTCCTGCCGCGGACGCTGCACGCGGAGGAACCGTCCCGGCACGTCGACTGGACGTCCGGGGCGGTGGCGCTGTTGACCGAGGCCCGGCCGTGGGTGAGCGCCGAGGACCGGCCCCGGCGGGGCGCGGTGTCGTCGTTCGGCTTCGGCGGCACGAACGCGCACGTCGTGCTGGAAGAGGCCACCCCGGAGGAACCGGCCGCGCCGGCGGACGGGTCGGCGGACGTGATCGGGCAGGGCGGGCCGGCGGAACCGGTCGCGCCGGCGGACGTGACCGGGGTCGACCGCGTGCCGGAAGCAGCGCCCGCTGGGCCGGTGCCGGTCGTGCTGTCCGGGCGGTCGCCAGCGGCGGTGGCGGAGCAGGCGCGGCGGCTCACCGGCGTCGAGTGGACGCCCGACGCCGCCTACACGTTGGCCACCCGCACCGCCATGCCCTACCGCGCCGCCGCGCTGGACCCGGCCGCCATGCCCGAGGCCGTGATCCCGCCCAAGGGGCGCACCGCCTTCGCGTTCACGGGCCAGGGCGCGCAGCGCGTCGGGATGGGCCTGGAGACCGCCCGCGCGCACCCGGTGTTCGCACGGGCGCTGGACGAGGTGCTCGCCCACTTCGACCTGCCCCTGCGCGAGGCGATCGAGTCCGGGCACGGGCTCGACGGCACGGGCCTCGCCCAGCCCGCCCTGTTCGCGGTCGAGGTGGCGTTGTTCCGGCTGGTCGAGTCGTGGGGGCTGCGCCCGGACGCGCTGGTCGGCCACTCGGTGGGCGAGCTGGCCGCCGCGCACGTGGCCGGGGTGCTGTCGCTGGCCGACGCGGCGCGGCTGGTGGCCGCCCGGGGCGCGCTGATGCAGGCGTTGCCGGCCGGCGGCGCGATGGTGGCGGTGCGGGCGGCGGAGGACGAGGTGGACCTGCCGGCGGGTGTGGCCGTCGCGGCGGTCAACGGGCCGCGGTCGATCGTCCTGTCCGGTCCGGAGGAGGCCGTGCTGGAGGCCGCGCGACCGTGGGGCGGCAAGCGGCTCGTGGTCAGCCACGCGTTCCACTCGCCGCTGATGGAGCCGATGCTGGACGACTTCCGGGCCGTCGCCCGCACGCTGACCTACGCGCGCCCGACGATCCCCGTGGTGTCGACGGTGCGCCGGGACGCCGACTGGACCGACCCGGAGTACTGGGTGGAGCAGGTGCGCGCCACCGTGCGGTTCCACGACGCCCTCGCGGTGCTGCGCGAGGACGGCGTCACGACGCTGGTCGAGCTGGGACCGGACGCCGTCCTGTCCGGCCTCGCCGCCGCCGCGTTCGACGACCTCGTCCCCGTGCCGCTGCTGCGCTCTGACCGGCCGGAGCCGGTGGCGGTCGCCGAGGCCCTGGCCGGCCTGCACGTGCGAGGCCTGGACCCGGACTGGGCGGCGGTGTTCCCGGGCGCCCGGAAGGTGCCGCTGCCGACGTACGCGTTCCAGCGCAAGCGGTTCTGGCTGCGGCCCGCCCCGCGCCCCGACGTGACGGCGGCCGGGCTGCGGTCGGCGGACCACCCGCTGCTTGGCGCGTCGGTGGACCTGCCCGACGGTTCCACGGTGCTCACCGGCTCGCTGTCCGCGGCCACGCACCCGTGGCTGGCCGACCACCGCGTGCACGGCGCGATCGTCGTGCCCGGCACGGCTCTGGTGGAGCTGGTGGGCGCGGTCGCCGAGTTGACCGTCACCACGCCGCTGGTCGTGCCGGACGACGGGGCGGTGTCGATCCGCGTGGTGCGCACCGACACGACCGTCGAGGTCCACGCGCGGCACGGCGAGGACGAGCCCTGGACCCGGCACGCGACCGGTGTCCTCGACGTCAGCGACGCGCCCGTGGACGACCTCGTCGCGTGGCCGCCCGCGGGAGCGTCCGAAGTGGACTTCTCCTACGCGGGCCTGGAGGAGCACGGCTACGGCTACGGACCGGCGTTCCGCGGGCTGCGGCGGTTGTGGCGGCACGGCGAGGAGCTGTTCGCCGAGGTCGCCGCGCCGGAGGATCTGACGCCGGCCGGGTTCGCCGTGCACCCGGCGCTGTTCGACGCCGCGCTGCACCCGCTGCTGCACGGCGTGGCCGACGACCGGCCCGCCCGGCTGCCCTTCGCCTGGCACGGGGTCCGCTTCCACGGCACCGCCGGCACGGCGCTGCGCGTCCGCGTCGCGCCCACCGGCCCCGACGCGGTGTCGCTGCTGGTCGCCGACGCCGCGGGCGGCCCGGTGGTGTCGGTCGCCGAGCTGGTGCTGCGGCCGTTCGACGCGCCGGTGACCGGGCAGCGGCTGCTGTTCGCCCCGACCTGGCACGAGTCCGACGAGCCCGTGGACGAGACGATCGAGGTGCCGGTCGGCGACGGCCCGGTGCCCGAACGGACCCGGGAGGCCGTGCACCACGTGCTGGGCGTGTTGCGTGACTGGGCGGCCCGCGACGGCGGGCGGCTCGGTGTCGCGGTCGGCGACGACCTCGCGCACGCCGCCGTCGCCGGGCTGGTCCGCAGCGCGCGCGCCGAGCACCCGGACCGGTTCGCGCTGGTCCGCGACGGGCGCGTGGTGGAGCCGCGCCTGGTGCCCGCGCCGCACCCGACCGGTCCGGCGCCCACGTGGGACTCCGTGCTGATCACCGGGGCCGGCGGCGCGCTCGGCTCCGCGCTGGCCCGGCACCTGGTCACCCGGCACGGCGCCCGCAAGCTGGTGCTGGTCAGCCGCAGCGGTGCCGTGCCGGAGCTGCCCGGGGACGTGGAGGTCGTCGCGGCGGCCTGCGACGCGGCCGACCGGGACGCCTTGGCCGCGCTGCTGGCCGAACACCCCGTCACGGCGGTGGTGCACGCGGCGGGCGTGGTGCGCGACGGCGTGCTGGACTCGCTGACCCCCGAGCAGGTGGACGAGGTGCTGCGGCCCAAGGTCGACGCCGCCTGGAACCTGCACGAACTGGCCGGTGACGTCGAGGCGTTCGTCCTCTACTCCTCCCTGGCCGGGCTGCTGGGCACGGCGGGCCAGGCCAACTACGCGGCGGGCAACGCGTTCCTGGACGCGCTCGCCGAGCACCGGCGCGCGCTGGGCCTGCCCGCGACGTCGCTGGCGTGGGGGCTGTGGGAGACCGGCAGCGCGCTGTCCGGCGGGCTGTCCGACGTGGACCGCCGGCGGATCGCCCGGCTGGGGCTCACGCCGATCGGCACCGACGAGGCCCTGGCCGCGTTCGACGCCGCCCTGGCCACCGACGCGCCCGTGCTCGCCGTGACGGGGGTGGACCGGGCCGCGCTGCGCGACCACCCGCACCCGGCGCTGAGCGCGCTCGCCCCCCGGCGCAGTGGCCCGCAGACGGCGACGACCACACCGGACCGGTTCGCGAGCCTGTCCGACGCCGACCGCCTGCGCGCGCTGACCGACCTGGTCCGCACCCACGCGGCGGCCGTCCTCGGGCACGACGACCCGGACGGCGTGGACGGCGAACGCGCGTTCAGCGAACTGGGGTTCGACTCGCTGACCGCCGTGGAGCTGCGCAACCGGCTCGCCGCCGCCACCGGGCAGCGGCTGTCCACCACCCTGGTGTTCGACCACCCGACGCCGCTGGCGCTGGCCACCCACCTGGCGGGCGCGACCGCGCCGGTCGCGGTGCGGCGGCGGGCGGCGGCCGAGGAGCCGATCGCGATCGTCGGCATGGCGTGC
Source organism: Saccharothrix variisporea (assembly GCF_003634995.1). Lineage (GTDB taxonomy): Bacteria > Actinomycetota > Actinomycetes > Mycobacteriales > Pseudonocardiaceae > Actinosynnema > Actinosynnema variisporeum. The sequence continues at coordinate 8,981,398 of NZ_RBXR01000001.1, forward strand.
CGCTACCCCGGCGGGGTGCGGTCGCCGGAGGACCTGTGGCGGGTGGTGGTCGACGGCGTGGACGCCATCGGCGGGTTCCCCGCCAACCGCGGGTGGGACCTCGAGGCCCTGTACGACCCGGACCCCGAGCGCACCGGCACGTCCTACACCCGCGAGGGCGGGTTCCTGCACGACGCCGACCTGTTCGACCCGGACTTCTTCGGCATGTCGCCGCGCGAGGCGCTGGCCACCGACCCGCAGCAGCGGCTGCTGCTGGAGACGGCGTGGGAGGCGTTGGAACGCGCGGGCGTCGACCCGTCGTCGCTGCGCGGCAGCCGGACCGGCGTGTTCACCGGCCTGATGCACCACGACTACGGCAGCGGCGGCGCGCTGCCGCCGGAACTGGAGGGCTACCTGGCGGGCGGCACGGCGGGCAGCGTCGCGTCCGGCCGCGTGGCCTACGCGCTGGGCCTGGAGGGACCGGCGATCACCGTCGACACGGCGTGCTCGTCGTCGCTGGTGGCGCTGCACCTCGCGGTGCAGGCGCTGCGGTCCGGCGAGTGCGACCTGGCGCTGGCGGGCGGCGCGACCGTGATGGCCACGCCCACCGCGTTCGTCGAGTTCTCCCGGCAGCGCGGGCTCGCGCCGGACGGCCGGTGCAAGCCGTTCGCCGCGGCCGCCGACGGCACCGGCTGGTCCGAGGGCGTGGGCGTGCTGCTGGTGGAACGCCTGTCCGACGCCCGCCGGCTGGGCCACCCCGTGTTGGCCGTGGTGCGCGGCACGGCGGTCAACCAGGACGGGGCGTCCAACGGCCTGACCGCGCCCAACGGCCCGGCCCAGCAGCGCGTGATCCGCGCCGCCCTGGACGCCGCGGGCCTGGCACCGTCCGACGTGGACGTCGTCGAGGCGCACGGCACCGGCACGACCTTGGGCGACCCGATCGAGGCCGAGGCGTTGCACGCCGTGTACGGCGGGGAGCGCGCCCGGCCGCTGGCGCTGGGCTCGCTCAAGTCGAACATCGGCCACACCCAGGCCGCCGCCGGGGTCGGTGGCGTGATCAAGGTGGTGGAGGCCATGCGGCACGGTGTCCTGCCGCGCACCCTGCACGTGGACGAGCCCAGCCCGCACGTGGCGTGGACGGGTGCGATCGAGCTGCTGACCAGCGAGCGCGAGTGGACCGCCGACCGGCCGCGCCGGGGTGCGGTGTCGTCGTTCGGGATCAGCGGCACCAACGCGCACGTCGTGCTGGAGCAGGCACCCGAGGAGCCGGCGCCCGAGCTCGTGCCCGGTCCCGTGCCGCTGGTCGTGTCGGCCCGCACCCCGGAGGCGTTGGCGGACCAGGTGGAGCGCCTGGCGGCGGTGGACGTGCCGCTGCCGGACCTGGCGTTCACGCTGGGCACCGGGCGGGCGCTGCTGGAGCACCGCGCGGTCGTCGTCGCCGAGCGGGCCGCCGACCTGCGTGCCGCCGTGCCGCTGCCGAAGGCCCGGCCCGGACGGCTGGCCTTCGTGTTCACCGGCCAGGGGTCCCAGCGCGTCGGCATGGGAGAGGAGCTGGCGCTGGCGTTCCCGGTGTTCGCCCGCGCGCTGGACGAGGTGTGCGCGCTGCTGCCCGTGCGGCACGCCATCGCCACCGGCGAGGGCCTGGACGAGACCGGGGTGGCGCAGCCGGCGCTGTTCGCCGTCGAGGTCGCGCTGTGGCGGCTGCTGGAGTCCTGGGGCGTGCGCCCCGACCTGGTCGCCGGGCACTCGGTCGGCGAGATCGCCGCCGCCCACGTGGCGGGCGTGCTGTCGCTGGCCGACGCGGCGGAACTGGTGGCGGCGCGGGGCTCGCTGATGCAGGCGCTCCCGCGCGGCGGCGCGATGGTCTCGGTGCAGGCGGCCGAGGACGAGCTGGACCTGCCCGAAGGCGTGGCGATCGCCGCGGTGAACGGGCCGCGGTCGGTCGTGCTGTCCGGCGAGGAACGGGCCGTGCTGGACTTCGCGGCCCGGTACCGGCACAAGCGGCTGACCGTCAGCCACGCGTTCCACTCTCCGCTGATGGACCCGATGCTCGCCGAGTTCCGCCGGGTCGCGGAGTCGTTGACCTACCGGCAGCCCACCGTCGCGGCCGTGTCCACGGTGACCGGCGGCGCGGCCGACTGGACCGACCCGGGGTACTGGGTCCGGCACGTCCGCGACACCGTCCGGTTCGCCGACGCGGCACGCGGCCTGCTGGAAGCGGGCGCCACCACGTTCGTCGAGCTCGGCCCGGACGCGGTGCTCACCGGCCTGCTGGCGGCGGTGCTGCCGGACGGCGCGGCGGCGCTGCCCGCGCTGCGCCGCGACCGGTCGGAGCGGCACACCGCGACCGAGCTGTTCGGCCACCTGCACGCGCGGGGCGTGCCGGTGGACTGGTCGGCGTTCCCCGGCCGCCGGGTCGCGCTGCCCACCTACCCGTTCCAGCGGGAGCGGTACTGGCTCACCCCGCGCCGGCGCACCGCGGGCGGCCACCCGGTGCTGGACGCCGGCGTGCCGGTGGCGGGCCGCGAGGAGGTGCTGTTCACCGGCACGTCCGCCGAGCCGCTGACCGCCGCCGGTGTGGCGGACCTGGTGTGGCACGCGGGACGCGAGGTCGGGCACCCGGTGGTGGACCTCGACGTCACCTCGCTGCCCGCGGGGGAGGGCGTGCGGGTGCAGGTGAAGGTCGGTGCGCCGCGCGGCGGTGAGCGGCCGGTGACCGTGCACGCGTGGGAGGACGGCTGGGTCGAGCACGCGCGCGGCGCGCTCACCGGGGGTGCGGTCGTGGCGGCGCGGGTCGACCTGTCCCTGCTGAACCGCGCCGGGGTGGAGGCCGCGGTGTGGCGGGGCCTGCGGGCCACCGCGCCCGGCGTCGCCACGCACGTGGACGACGACCTGGTGTTCCGCGACGAGAGCGGCGCCGAGGTGGCGCGGGTCGACGCCGTGGAACACCGGTCCCTCGGTCGGGCCGCGCTGTACGAGGTGGAGTGGGTGCCGGTGGAGCTGCCCCCGGTGGACGGGCCGGTGGACGGGCCGGAGGCGGCCGGCGCGGGTGCGGTGGACGGGCCGGAGCTGGTCGTGCTGCGCGTCGAGGCCGGGCCGGACCCGGTGGCGACGGCGCACGCGGCCACCCGGCGGGTGCTGACCGAGCTGCGCGCGCGGTCGGCCGACGACAGCCGCGTCGTCGTGCTCACGCCCGACCCTGCCGACCCGGGCGTGGCGGCCGTGTGGGGCCTGGTGCGCGCCGCCCAGGCGGAGGCGCCGGACCGGATCGTGCTGGTCGGCGGCGAGCCCGACGACCTGGCGCCGATCGTGGCCGCGGGCGAACCGCAGGTGGTGGTCCGCGAGGGCCGGGCGTTCGCGCCCCGGCTGGTCAAGGCCGCCGCCGCTGCGGGAGTCGCCGACGCGTCCGGCGGGGCGCGGGTTGCCGATGCGGCGGGCGCGGCGGGAGTCGCCGGCGCGGTCGTGCACCGGCCGGAGGCCACCGGCACACGCGTGCTGGCCGCCCTGGACGACGACACCCTGGCCGACGCCCTGCGCGGCGCGGTCGACGAGGCGTGGCGGCTGCACGTCGAGCACCCCGACCGCCCGCTGGTCCTGGTGTCCACTGTGGACGACTGGTTCGGCGTCGCCGGCCGCGCGCACCACGCGGCGGCGGCGGCGTTCCTCGACGCCCTGGCCCGCCGCCGGTCCGGCTCGGTGTTCGTGGCGCTGGGCGAGGACGACCTGCTGGACCAGGCCGTCGCGGCGGGCCGGCCCGCCGTGGTCGCCGCGCCGCTGTCGGCCCTGCCCGAGAGCCCGTTGCTGCGCGGGCTGGTGCACCGGACCCCGCGCGCCACGCTGGCCGAACGCCTCGCGGGCGTCGCGCCCGAGCAGCGCCGGGCGCTGGTCGAGGACGCGGTCCGCGCCCAGGTCGCGGCGGTCCTCGGCCACGGCGACCCGAAGCGGGTGGACCCCGAGCGCCCGTTCGCCGACCTCGGGTTCGACTCGCTGACGTCGGTGGACCTGCGCAACCGGCTGACCGCGACGACCGGGGTGCGGCTGAGCGCCACGGCGGTGTTCGACCACCCGACGCCGGCGGCGCTGGCCGACTCGGTGTTGGACCGGTTGACGCCCGCGGCGACCGCGCCCGCGCTGGCCGAGCTGGACCGGCTGGAGGCGGCGCTGGCCGTGGTCGGCCACGACGACGACCAGCGCGACGAGATCACCGCACGGCTGCGCGGGCTGCTGGCGCGCTGGGACCAGCCGGCCGACGACCGCGCGCGGCCGGACTTCGCCGCGGCGTCCACGTCCGAGCTGTTCGACTTCATCGACAACCAGCTCGGCCGCGCCTCGCGCTGAGCACGAGCCCACTACGCGAGGAGAGGACCGTGTCCGACGAGGAACGGTTGGTCGAGTACCTGAAGTGGGTCACCGCCGACCTGCAGCAGGCCCGGGAGCGGATCGCCGAGCTGGAGGCGGCCGAGCCGGAACCCGTGGCCGTCGTGGCGATGGCGTGCCGGTACCCGGGCGGCGTGGCGTCGCCGGAGGACCTGTGGCGGCTGGTGGCGGAAGGGCGTGACGGCATCACGCCGTGGCCCGAGGACCGCGGCTGGGACGTGGAGCGGCTCTACGACCCCGAACCGGGCGTGCCGGGCCGTTCCTACACCCGCGAGGGCGGGTTCCTGGAGCACGCCACGGACTTCGACGCCGCCTTCTTCGGCATCTCGCCGCGCGAGGCGCTGGCCATGGACCCGCAGCAGCGGGTCCTGCTGGAGACCGCGTGGGAGTTGTTCGAACGGGCGGGCATCGACGCGGCGACCCTGCGCGGCAGCCGGACCGGCGTGTTCGCGGGCGTGGGGGAGCAGAGCTACCTGGGCCTGGCCGGGCCGGAGGAGCTCGAGGGGTTCCTGATGACCGGCAAGCTGGGCAGCGTGGCCTCCGGCCGCGTGGCCTACGCGCTGGGCCTGGAGGGACCGGCGGTCACCGTCGACACGGCGTGCTCGTCGTCGCTGGTGGCGATCCACCTCGCGGTCCGGTCGCTGCGCGCGGGCGAGTCGAGCTTGGCCGTCGCGGGCGGGGCCACGGTGTACGGCTCGCCCACGGGCTACGTCGACTTCTCCCGCCAGCGCGGCCTCGCGCCCGACGGCCGGTGCAAGTCCTTCGCGGCGGCGGCCGACGGCACCGGCTGGTCGGAGGGCGTCGGCCTGCTGCTGCTGGAGAAGCTGTCCGACGCGCGCCGCAACGGCCACCCGGTGCTCGCGCTGGTGCGCGGCTCGGCGGTCAACCAGGACGGGGCGTCCAACGGCCTGACCGCGCCGAACGGCCCGTCCCAGGAACGGGTGATCCGCGCGGCCCTGGCCGACGCCCGACTGTCCACTTCGGACGTCGACGTCGTCGAGGCGCACGGCACGGGCACCCGGCTGGGCGACCCGATCGAGGCGCAGGCGCTGCTGGCCACCTACGGCCGGGGCCGGTCGACGCCGCTGTTGCTGGGGTCGCTGAAGTCCAACATCGGGCACAGCGTCGCCGCCGCCGGTGTCGGTGGCGTGATCAAGATGGTGGAGGCGATGCGGCACGGCGTCGCGCCGCGCACCCTGCACGTGGACCGGCCGACCCCGGTGGTGGACTGGTCGGCTGGCGCGGTGGAGCTGCTGACCGAGGCGCGGCCGTGGCCGGAGGCGGACCGCCCGCGCCGGGCGGGAGTGTCGTCGTTCGGCGTCAGCGGCACCAACGCGCACGTCGTGCTGGAGCACGTGCCCGCCGAGGACGTCCCCGCCGAGCCGCGCACGGCCGGTGAGGTGCCGTTCCTGCTGTCGGCGCGGACCGGGGACGCGCTGCGCGCCCAGGCGCGGCGACTGCGCGACTTCCTGGTCGAGCACCCCGCTGTCGAGCCCGCGGACGTGGCGTTCACCCTCGCCACGGCGCGGACCGCGCTGGAGCACCGGGGCGCGGTGACCGCGGCCGACCGCGACGGCTTGCTGGCGGCGCTGGCGGGCTTCGCCGGCGGCGCGCCGGTCGACCAGCCGGGCCGCACGGCGTTCCTGTTCACCGGTCAGGGCGCGCAGCGCGCCCGGATGGGCCGCGACCTGCACGAGCGCCACCCGGTGTTCGCCGAGGCGTTCGACGCGGCCTGCGCCCTGCTCGACCCGCACCTGCCCGAACCGCTGCGCGAGGTCGTGTTCGGAGGTTCGGAGCTGCTGCACCGGACCCGCTACACGCAGCCCGCGCTGTTCGCGTTCGAGGTGGCGCTGTTCCGGCTGCTGGAGTCGTGGGGCGTGCGGCCGGACCACGTGGCCGGGCACTCGCTGGGCGAGCTGACCGCCGCGCACGTCGCCGGGGTGTTCTCGCTGGCGGACGCGTGCGCGCTGGTCGCCGCCCGCGCGCGGCTGATCGACGAGCTGCCCGCGGGCGGCGCGATGGTCGCCGTCGCCGCGCCGCTGCCCGAGGTCGAGCCGCTGCTGGTTCGCGGCGTGGAGGTCGCGGCGGTGAACGGGCCGGCCGCGGTGGTGCTGTCCGGGGAGGAGGACGCCGTTCTGGCGGTCGCCGAGCGGCTGCGGGAGGCCGGGCGGCGGGTCAAGCGGCTGACGGTCAGCCACGCGTTCCACTCGGCGCGCATGGAGCCCGCGTTGGCGCCGTTCCGCGCGGTGGCCGCCCGGATCACCTACCACGCACCCACGATTCCGGTGGTGTCCAACGTGACGGGCGCCCTCGCGGGGACGGATCTGCTGCGCGACCCCGACTACTGGGTGCGGCACGTGCGCGAGCAGGTCCGGTTCGCCGACTCCCTGCACGCGCTGGCCAAGGAGGGCGTGACGACGTTCGTCGAGGTCGGCCCCGAGGCGGCGTTGACGCCGATGGTCCGCGACACCCTCGACGGGGTGAACGCCGTGCCGCTCCAGCGCGCCGGCGGGGGTCTCAGCGAGGCGCTGGGCGCGCTGCACGGCCACGGCGTGGCGGTGGACTGGCGGGCGTTCTTCGCGGGCACCGGCGCACGGCGGGTCGACCTGCCGACCTACCCGTTCCAGCGGGAGCGGTTCTGGGTCGCGGAACCCGACCCGGTGGACGCGGACCGGCTCGGCGTGGACGACGCCGGGCACCCGCTGTTCGGGGCCGCCGTCGCGGTGGACGACGACGAGGTCGTGTTCACCGGCCGGCTCTCGCCCCGCGCCCAGCCGTGGCTCGCCCGCCACCGGGTGGGCGACGCGGTCGTGCTGCCGTCGTCCGCGCTGGTGGAGGCGGCGATCCGGGCCGGCGACGAGGTGGGCCTGCCGCGCCTGGCCGCGTTGGACGTGACGGCCCCGGTGGTGGTCCCCGAGCGGGGCTTGGCGTTGCGGCTGCGGGTCCGGGCCGGGGCGCTGGCCGTCCACACGCGACTGGACGGCGGGCGCTGGACCGAGCACGCCACCGGTCGGCTCGCGCCCGCCGGGCCGCGGCCGGTGCCCGGCGACGGGGAGTGGACCGACGTGCCCGGGGTCGACCCCGACGGGTTCCGGCTGCACCCGTCCACTGTGGACGCCGTGGTGCGGCTGGTGGGCGACGGTGACGCCGTGGCGTGGCGGGACGTGGAGCTGCACGCGGTCGGCGCGACCGACGTGCGGGTCCGCACCACGCCCGGCGGTGGCCTCCTGGTGACCGACCCGGCCGGTGGGCCGGTGGCCTCGATCGGCTCGGTGACGCTCGCGCCGGTCGCCCCCGACGCCGTGGCGGAAGCGCTGCTGCGCCCGGCGGACGCCCTGCTGGGCGTGGTGTGGGAGCCGGTGGAGCTGCCCCCGGCCGAGGGGGAGCCGCCGCGCTTGCCCGCGGCCGAGGCGGAGTCGCCGCGCTTGCCTGCGGCCGTGGGGGAGCCGCCGCGCTTGCCCGCGGCCGGTGGCGAGCCGCGCTTGCCCGCGGCCGGTGGCGAGTCGCGCTTGCCCGCGGCCGGTGGCGAGTCGCCGCCGGTGGTCCGGTGGCGGCCCGGCGGCACGCTCCACGAGCGCGCCGCCGCGGCCCTCGCCGACCTCCAGGGGCCGGCCGAGCGGCTGGTGGTGGTGACCTCCGGTGCGGTGGACGACGTGTCCGACGTCGACGGTGCCGCGCTGTGGGGCCTGGCGCGCTCGGCGCAGTCCGAGCAGCCGGGGCGGATCGTCCTGGTGGACGTGGACGACGACCCGGCGTCGGAGGCGGCCATCGCGGCGGTCGTCGCCGCCGGCGAACCGCAGGCCGTGATCCGGCGGGGCGAGGTCCGCTTGCCGCGCCTGCGCCCGCTCGAGCCGCGTCGGACACGGTGGAACGCCGAAGGCGGCGTGCTGGTCACCGGCGGCACCGGCACGCTCGGCGCGATGGTCGCGCGGCACCTGGTGGCCGCCCACGGCGTCCGCCGCCTGCTGCTGACCAGCCGCCGCGGCCCGGACGCGCCCGGCGCGGCGGAACTGCGGGCCGAGCTGACCGCCCTCGGCGCGGACGTGACGATCGCGGCCTGCGACGTGGGCGACCGGGACGCGCTCGCCGCCCTGCTCGCCGACCACCCCGTGCGCGGCGTCGTGCACACCGCCGGCGTGATCGACGACGGGCTGGTGGCCGCGCTGACCCCGCAACGCCTCTCCGCGGTGCTGCGCCCCAAGGCCGACGCCGCGCGGCACCTGCACGAGCTGGTCGGCGACGTGGACGCGTTCGTGCTGTTCTCCTCCATCGCCGGCGTCATCGGCGGCGCCGGGCAGGGCAATTACGCGGCCGCCAACGCGTTCCTCGACGGCCTGGCCGCCCACCGCGCCGCTCGCGGCCTGCCCGCGACCTCCATCGCCTGGGGGCTGTGGGCCGAGAGCAGCGGCATCACCGGCGACTTGACCGAGGCCGACCGGCAGCGCATCGCCCGCGCGGGCTTCCGGCCGGTGGAGTCCGCCCACGGCCTCGCGCTGCTCGACGCCGCCCTGGGCACGCCGAACGCGGTCGCCGCACCGCTGGACCTCGCCGCGCTGCGCGCCCGTGCCGACCAGGCGCCACCACTGCTGCGCACCCTGCTGCCGCCGGCGCGACCGGCCGCCCGCACGGGCACACCGCCGCCGGACCTCGCGCAGCTGACCGACGCCGAACGGGCCGGCGTCCTCGCCGACCTGGTCACCGCCGAGGTGGCCGCGGTGCTCGGGCTGGCGGGCGACGTGCCCGACCGCCCGTTCCCCGACCTCGGCTTCGACTCCCTGCTGTCGGTGGAGCTGCGCAACCGCCTCGCCGCCGCGACCGGCCTCACCCTGCCCGCGACGGTCGTGTTCGACCACCCGACGCCGAGCGCGCTGGCGGCCTTCCTCGCGGGCGCGACGGGACCGCGGGAGGTGGACTACGCGGCCGAGGTCGGGCTGCCGGACGACATCCGGCCCGCCGCCGAGGTGGTGCGGACCGTCTCCGCGCCCGAACACGTCCTGCTCACCGGGGCGTCCGGGTTCCTGGGCGCGTTCCTGCTGCGCGAACTGCTGGCCGCCTCCGACGCGGTCGTGCACTGCCTGGTGCGGGCGGCCGACGAGGCGGAGGGCCTGCGCAAGGTGGAGGCCAACCTGCGCTGGTACCGGCTGGCCGACGAGGTGGACCTCGCGCGGCTGCGGATCGTGCCCGGTGACCTCGCCGCGCCCGGCCTCGGCCTCCCGCCGGACCGCTTCGACGAGTTGGCCCGCCTGGTCGACGCGGTCTACCACGCGGGTGCGACCGTGAACTGGCTGCGCCCCTACCCGGACCTGCGCGCGGCCAACGTCGACGGCACCCGCGAGGTGCTGCGGCTGGCCGCCCGGCACCGCACGGTGCCGGTGCACCACGTGTCCACCACGGGCGTGTTCGCCGGCCTGCGTGATCCCGGCGTGCCGCTGGCGGTGACCGACCCGACCGGGCCGCCGGAGCGCCTGGCCAGCGGTTACCTGCGCAGCAAGTGGGTCGCCGAGCAGGTGCTCGAGCGGGCGCGGTCGCGCGGGCTGCCGGTGTCGGTCTACCGGGTGGACCTGGTGTCGGGCGACCGGCGGCGCGGCGCGTGCCAGACCCGCGACTTCGTCTGGCTGAGCACCAAGGGCCTGGTGCAGGCCGGGGCGGTGCCCGCCGGGCTGGCCGGCACCGTTCCCATGGTGCCGGTGGACTACGCGGCGGCGGCGATCGTGGCGCTGTCGAAGGACTCCGGTGGCACCTACCACGTCTACAACCCCGGTCGGGTGTCGTGGCGCACCATCGTGGACCGGTTGCGCGCCAACGGTTTCCCGCTGGTCGAGCGGGACCGGGACGCGTGGCGGGCGGCGGTGCTGGCCGACCGGGACAACGCGCTCATCCCGTTGCTGGACGCGTTCGACCTGATGACCTCCGACAGCGCCGCGTTCTACCCGCGGGTGGACGTCTCGGCGACCGAGGAGGCGTTGGCGGGCACCGGGATCACGTGCCCGCCGATCACCGCGGACCTGGTGGACACCTACATCCGGTTCTTCGTGGAGACCGGGTACTACCCGTCGACGGCCGGGAGCGACGCCTGAGCGGACGCGGGCGGGGTGGCGCCTGAACGGGCGGGGTCGACGACGGGTCGGCCCCGCCCGTCGCGTGTCCGCCCCCTCTTGGCCCCGCCGCCCGGGTTACCCTACGCTCGGTCATCGCCGGGTCACCGAGGTGATCACCGGTGGATGAGCGGGCAGTGTCCGTCGAGTGATGATCGGCGGGTGAGACTGGCCGCAGCGCCGGTTCCGCGTCGCGCGGGCCGGTGCGGACCGACGTCGATGGGGGAGTTCGGAATGGTCGCAGGGCGAAGTACGGGTGAGCGGACCGCGAGCGGCGTTCGTGCCGCCTTTGTAGGGGCCGCCTGAACACCTGCCGCTGCGGTGTCCCGCAGTACGTCGAAAGCCGCTCCGGTGTTCGCCGTGCTCGATGGTTTCGTGCGAAATCATGGCTGCCGTGATTCGGCGGCACGCGGCGCGGTGAATTCATCCGGGGTTGAGCGCACCGTTGATCGCGGCCCTTTTCCGGCGTGTGTCGTCCGCCGCAGGGCCGCAGGCGACGGGCGGTTACCTCGGATACCGCCGGATTCGGCCGAGCGGGTGTGACGGGCGGATCGTCGTCACGCTGTGACACGGGGTTCCCGGAAACCTCGTGGTAAAGTCTGTGCTGGTGTCAACCTACGTGGGGGGTAGGTGGAGCTATGTTTTTCCGCGTCCTCGGACCGTTGGATTTATGCGTCGGTGACGGCGCGGTCCAGTTGGGTGGTATCAAGCAACGCGCGACCCTGGGCTTTCTGCTCCTGCACCCGAACCGGGTGGTGTCCACCAGCGGGCTGGTGGACGCGCTGTGGACGGGCGAGGACCCGCCGGCGTCCGCGCGCAAGATGCTGCAGAACGCGGTCTGGGGCCTGCGCGGCATCCTGGCCGGCGCGGGCGGGCCGTCCGCCGAGGTGTCGCTGCGCACCAAGGCGCCGGGGTACGTGCTCGACGTCGACCCGGAGCGGGTCGACCTCTTCCGGTTCCGCACGCTGGTCGCCGACGGCCGCCGGGAGCTGGCCGAAGGCGGCCCGGACAAGGCCGCCGCGCTGCTGCGCGACGCCCTCGCCCTCTGGCGCGGGCCGGTGCTCGCCGACCTGGTGGAGGCGGGCGTCGAGTGGTCGGACCTCGCCTCGATCCAGACCTCGCGGCTGGCGGCGATGGAGGACCGGTTCGAAGCGGAGCTGCGCTGCGGCGGCCACTACGCCGTGCTCGGCGACCTGGAGTCGATGGTCGAGGCCGAGCCGTTCCGGGAGCGGTCGGTGGCGCAGCTGATGCTGGCGCTCTACCGGTGCGGGCGGCAGGCCGACGCGCTCGCGGTGTACGCCCGCTTCCGGACCGCCCTGGCCGACGAGCTGGGGCTCGACCCGGGCGCGGACCTGCAGCAGCTGCACCAGTCGATCCTCGAGCAGTCGCCCGCCCTGGCCGTGCCGGGCCGGCCGACCGGGCTGCCGTCGCTGGTCGAGGCGCCCCTGGTCGAGCCGGTGCGGCACCGGGCGCCGCTGGCGCTGGCCGGCGAACCGCGCCTCGAGCCGTTCCCGGTGGACGCCCGGCAGTTCGCGGCGGACGCCCGGCAGGCCGAGCACCGCCGGGTGGGGCCGACGTGGCGGCAGGCCAGCGCGCTGATCGTGCGCACCGAGATCGGCACCCGCGGCTGGTCGGACGGCATGACCGTGGACGACACGCTGCACGACGTGGCGGCGATCATCCGCGAGGAGACCGAGCGCTGCGGCGGCGTGGTGCTGGCTTCCATCGGCTCGTACTCGCTGGCGCTGTTCGAGGCCAACCGGCACGGCGACGACTTCGCCAAGCGCGCGGTGATGGCGGCCCTGGCCATCCGGGACCGCACCGAACTGGACGCGCGGGCCGGCCGGTTCGCCTTCCACACCGCCGTGGCGACCGGCGAGACGACGATCCGCAACGGGCACGGCGGCTCCCAGTCCGGCAACGGCGCGCTGATGGTCGCCTGCGAGGAGCTGCTGTCCCTCGGCGGTCCGGGCGAGGTCATGGTCTGCGAGCGGACCCGGATGGCCACCGCCGCGCACATGGCCTACGAGCGGACCGGCGAGCTGGGGTGGCGGGTCGCCGGGTGCCGGTGCCTGGACATCGCGCACGACGCCGTGCCGCCCGCCGGGTACGAGCACGAGATGGACGTGCTGGAGATGCTGCTGACGCTCGCCGTGAGCCGGAAGCGGCCGATGCTCGCGTCCGTGCTGGGCGTGCCGGGCAGCGGGAAGAGCTGGTTCCTGTCCACGTTCGAGAGCCGCGTCGCGGACAAGGTCGTGGACGGCGCCCCGCTCCAGGTGGTGCGCACGCCGCCGTTCGCGGGACCGTGGGGCCTGCGGGCCGCGATCCTCGCGGCGTGCTGCGGCGTCCAGCCGGGGGACCCGCCGAGCACCGTCGAGCAGCGGCTGTACCGCACGGTCCAGCAGGCGCTGGGCAACCCCACGGCCGCCGAGCTCGCCATGGCGAGCCTCGGTCCGCTGCTGGAGCCGGGCCACGATTCCGACCACTACGACCTCGAGGGCAGGCAGGCGGCGGCGCGGGACTGGAACCAGGTGGTCTCGCAGGCGCTGCGCGACCGCCCACTGGCGGTGTTCATCGACGACCTCCACCTCGCCAACGACGGGTTGCTGAACTTCATCGAGGGTCTCGCCGGGTGCATGGAAGGCGTGCCGCTGATGGTGGTCGTGGGTGGTCGGCTGGGCCTGCTCCAGCGCCGTCCCGACTGGGGCGGCGGCAAGTCGCACGCCACGACGCTCACCCTCGACGTCGTGTCCCGCCCCGGCCTGCCGCTGCGCTCGCCGGCCGCGGGCTGATCGATCGGTGCGCGACCGCCGCCGCACACCGATCGAATTCACCCGATAGCAGTACATCCGGCACGACCGGGTGACAATCGAACACCAGCAGCCGCAGATTCCGCCCTGCGGCTGTTTCGCTTTCCCACCGCGCCCCGCGGCCGGTCCGTTCTAGCGCGCGGCGGTCACCGCGCGGTCTTCCCGCGGCCCATTCCCGCCGATGACCCGGAAGTGCCGACCGGCCGCGAAGCTGACGACGTCGTCGAATCCGCCGCGCCGACCACACCGCCCTGGTCGCGCCACCGATGCGGACGTCCACCAGTCAGGCGAAGGGATTTCCTGGGATGAGCGACTACACCGGCAAGAAGGCGGTGGTCACCGGGGGCACGCACGGGATGGGCCGCGCCGTGGTCGACGCGCTGCTCGCCCGCGGGGCGGAGGTCGTCTTCACCGGCAACAACGAGGCCAACGTCGAGCGGGCGCGCGCCGAGCTGGAGCGTGACGGCCTCGCCGACCGGGGCCACGTGCTGCGCTCCGACGCCGCGGACCTCGACCACGTCGACCGGCTCGCCAAGGCGGTCGAGGACCGGCTCGGCACGGTCGACCTGCTGCACGTCAACGTCGGCTACGCCGCGCTGGAACCGTTCCACCTGGTCACCCCCGAGTCCTACGACCGCGTCTTCGACGTCAACACCAAGGGCGCGTTCTTCACCGTCCAACGCCTCGCGCCGCTGCTCGGCGACGGTGGCGCGATCATCTTCACCACGTCCGTCGCCAACGACACCGGCAACACGGGCCTCACCGTCTACGCCGGGGCGAAGGCGGCCGTGCGCGCCTTCGCGAAGGGCTTCGCCACCGAACTGCTGCCCCGCGGCATCCGCGTGAACGCGGTCAGCCCCGGCTTCATCGACACGCCGTCGATGGGCTTCACCGGCTTCACCGACCAGGACCGCGCCGCGCTGGTGGCGGCCGGCGACGCCATCACCCCGATGAAGCGCCACGGCACCGTCGACGAGGTGGCGCGCGCCGTCCTGTTCCTGGCGTTCGACGCCACCTTCACCACCGGCACGGAGCTCACCGTCGACGGGGGCCTCGGGCACGGCCTCGCCGTGATGCCCGGCCAGTGACCCGCCGCCACTTCTCTGGAGACAACGCTGATGGAAAACCCCAACGGCCTCTACCCGATCGACCCGACCGGTCGCGACGTGCACGGTGAAGCCGCGATGCTGCGCGAGAAGGGCCACGCGACGCTCGTGGAGCTGCCCGGCGGCGTGCCCGCCTGGGCGATCACCGGGCACGCCCTGATCAAGCAGCTCCTGCTCGACAACCGCGTGTCCCGGGACAGCTACCAGCACTGGCCCGCCTGGGAGAACGGCGAGGGGGAGCTGGCGAAGACCTGGCCGCTCGCGATCTGGGTGTCCGACCGCAACATGATGACCGCGTACGGCAAGGAGCACACCCGGCTGCGCAAGCTCGTCGTCAAGGCGTTCACCGCGCGCAGCACGGCGGCCATGCGACCGCGGATCGAGCAGATCACCGACGAGCTGCTGGACCGGATCGACGAGGCGGGCCGCGACGGCTCGGTGGTCGACCTGCGCACCGAGTTCGCCTACGCCCTGCCCACGCAGGTGATCAGCGAGCTGCTCGGCATCCCGGACGACCTGCGCCCGGACCTGCTGGAGCAGGTGCACCGCATCTTCGACACCACGCTCACGCCCGAGCAGGCGGAGGCGAACACGACCGCCATCTACGAGACGATGGCGAAGCTGCTGGCGGCCAAGCGCGCCAACCCCGCCGAGGATCTGACCACGGGCCTGATCACGGTCCGCGACGGCGACGACGGCCTGACCGAGCGGGAGCTGATCGACACCCTGCTGCTGACCTTCACCGCCGGCTACGAGACCACCGTGAACCTGCTCGACCACGCGGTGTTCGCGCTGCTCACCCACACCGAGCAGCTGGCGCGCGTGCGTGCGGGCGAGGTGCCGTGGGAGGACGTGATCGACGAGACGCTGCGGTGGCAGGCGCCGCTGGTGAACATGCCGCTGCGGTTCGCCGTCGAGGACATCGACCTGGGCGACGTGACCATCGCCAAGGGCGACGCGATCCTGGTGTCGTTCGGCTCCGCGGGCCGCGACCCGCTGGTGCACGGCGACACCGCCGACCGGTACGACATCACCCGCGCGACCCGCCGCGACCACCTGGCGTTCGGCCACGGCGTCCACTTCTGCCCCGGCCAGCAGCTGGGCCGGCTGGAGGCCGCGGTGGCGCTCAACGCCCTGTTCAAGCGGTTCCCCGACCTGGAGCTGGCCAAGCCCGCCGACCAGATCCACCCGCTGGAGTCGTTCATCTCCAACGGCCACCGCGAGCTGCCGGTGCGCCTGCGGGCCGCGGTCGCGGTCTGAGCGGGGGAGGACGAGGTGACGACGACCGCCGCCGTCGACCGGGTCCTGCACGCCGTTCGCGATGTCGCGCCGCGGTTGCGGGAGAACGGGGCCGAGGCCGACGACCGGGGCCGGCTGCCCCAGGAGAGCCTCGACCTGCTGGACAAGGCGGGGGTGTTCGCCGCGGTGGTGCCGCGCCGCTTCGGCGGCCTGGACCTGACCGCGCCCGAACAGTGCGCCGTGCTCAACGAGGTGGCCCGCGCGTGCCCGGCCACGGGCTGGACCGCGATGGTCTACCTGTCCAACACCTGGGCGGCGACGCTGTTCGGCGCGCAGGCGCAGGAGGAGGTGTTCGCCGCCGGCTCCGTGCGCGTCTCCGGTGTCTACACCCCGTCCGGCACGCTGACGCCGGTCGAGGGCGGCTACCGGCTCGACGGGCGCTGGCGGTTCAACTCCGGCTGCCGGGACGCGCACTGGAACGTCGTGACGGCCGTCGTGGCCGGCACTCCCGACGCGGCCCTGGCCCTGGTGCCCATGGCGGAGCTGGGCGTCGTGGACGACTGGGACGCCTCGGCCGCGGCGGGCACCGGCAGCTGCTCCACCACGGCGCAGGACGTCTTCGTCCCCGCGCACCGGGTGGTGGCGTTCGGTGACGCGCTCGCCTCGGCGGTGCCGGGCCGGCCCGCCGCACCGGGGCGGGACTACGGCCTGATCTCCCTCGCCGTGACCCAGTGCGCGGCGGTGGCCGTGGGCGCGGGCCGCGGCGCGCTCGAGGTGTTCCTGGAGCGCCTGCCCGGCCGCGGGATCGTCTACACCCGGTGGACCGAGCAGGCCGAGACGCCGTTGACGCACGTGCTGGTGGCGGGCGCGGAGGCGCGGCTGGCCGCCGCCTGGTCGCTCGTGACCAGCAGGGCCGACCGGCTCCAGGAGCACGCGGACGCCGGCCGCTCGGCGGAAGCGGGGGAGAGGGCGCAGGTGCGGGCGCACGGTGCGTTCGCCATCCAGCTCGCCCGCGAGGCCGTCGAGGCGCTGTTCGACGCGAGCGGGGCCTCGGCGCTGCTGAAGGACGCGCCGATCCAGCGGTTCCAGCGCGACCTCAGGGCGTTCTCGCTGCACGGCCTGCTGCTGCTGAGCACGAACCTGGAGGTGCACGGGCGCGTGCTCGTGGGGTTGGACGCGGGCACCGCGATCCTCTGACACCTCCCGCCGAAGGGGCTGTCGCGCGATGCGGCGGCCCCTTCACTGTCAGTGAGACACCGATTACCAGCCAGTGAGTGGCCGCCAAGACGATGGCGTACGCACGAGCGAGCACAAGGAGCGCGGAATGGTCGTCGGGGAGTTCGACTACGTCGTCGTGGGTGCGGGATCGGCGGGCTGCGTGCTGGCCAACCGGCTCTCCGCCGACCCGGACGTGCGGGTGGCGCTGGTCGAGGCCGGCGGCACCGACCTCGCGAACCCGGCCGTGCGGGTGCCGTTCGACCTGTTCACGCTGTTCGGGTCCGAACTGGACTGGGCGTTCACGACGGTGCCGCAGCCGGAGCTCAACGGTCGCACCGTTCCGTGGCCGCGCGGCAAGGGGCTCGGCGGGTCGTCCACGATCAACTTCCAGATGTGGGTCCCGGGCCACCGGCAGGACTTCGAGCCGTGGGTGGAGGCCGCCGGCGACGACTGGTCGTGGGAGGCGGTCGCGCCGTACTTCCGGCGCACCGAGGCGTGGACCGGTGACCCGTCCGAGGGCGAGAGCTACGGCGTCGACGGTCCACTGTGGATCTCACCGCCGCGCGACCCCGACCCGCTCAACGCGCGGTTCCTCGCCGCCTGCGCCGAACTGGGCCTCAAGGAGGTCGTCGGCGGCCTCGGCGGCGGCGACCCCACGGGCGTCGCGCTCACGCCGCTGAACCAGCTGCGCGGCGCGCGGTGGAACTCCGCGGACGCCTACCTGCGGCCGGTGGCCGACCGGCCGAACCTCACGGTGCTGACCGACCTCCTCGTGCACCGCGTCGTCGTGGTCGACGGCCGGGCCACCGGCGTCGAGACCGGCGACGGCCTGCTCACCGCGCGCCGCGAGGTGCTGCTGAGCGCGGGCGCCGTCGGCTCGCCCCACCTGCTGCTGCTGTCGGGCATCGGGCACGGCCCCGAACTGCGCGAGCTGGGCATCGAGCCCGTCGTGGACCTGCCCGGCGTCGGCCGCAACCTCCGCGACCACATGTTCGTGTCCGCGGCGGTCCGGGCGAGCGGCGAGTTCCGGCTGGTCGACGCCGACACACCGGAGAACCGCGAGCGCTACGAGCGCGACCGGCTCGGCCCGATGACGTCGAACTTCGCCGAGTCCGTCGCGTTCCTGCGCGCGGACGGCGGACCGGGCGCGCCGGACGTGGAGCTGATCTTCTCACCGGTGGGCCTCACCGACGAGGGCACCGTGCCGGGCTTCGGGTTCACCGTGATCCCGCTCCAGCCGCGCAGCAGGGGCCGGATCACGCTCGCGAGCGCCGACCCGCGGGACGCGCCGCTGATCGACCCCGGCTACCTCAGCGACGAGGAGGACATCCGCTCGTTCGTCGCGGCGCTGCGCACGGCCGAGCGGCTGTTCGCCACCGACGCGCTGCGCCCGCTCGTGCTGGGGCCGCTGGCGCCCTGGCCCGGCGAGGTCGACGACGAGACGCTCGCGGAGACCGTCCGCGAGCAAGCCAGCACCATGTTCCACCCGGTCGGCACCTGCCGGCTGGGTCGGGCCGACGACCCGCGCGCGGTCGTCGACCAGCGGCTGCGGGTCCGCGGCGTCGAGGGCCTGCGCGTCGTGGACGCGTCGGTCATCCCGACGTTGCCGCGCGGCCACAGCCACGCCGCGGTGGCGATGCTCGCCGAGCGGGCCGCGGAGTTCGTCCGAGACGCCCGGCGCTGACCAACCCCGGCGCGGGCGTCCGGCGGGTCGCGAGGACCCGTCGGGACACGAGGAAGATGTGAGGACTTGGAAACTCGGAGCACGCTGTTCAAGCAACTCATCCCGTTGTCGGTGGCCCTCTTCGCGGTCGGCACCGACGGGTTCGTCATCGCCGGCCTGCTCCCGCAGATCGCCGCCGACCTCGGGGTCGGCGTCTCCGCGGCAGGGCAGCTCGTCACCGCCTTCGCGTTGGCGTTCGCGGTCTCGGCGCCGATCGTCGGCGCGGTGACCAGCTCGATGGACCGCCGGAACGCCCTGTACCTGGCGCTCGCGGTGTTCATCGCGGGCAACGCGATCACGGCGATCGGTCCCAACTACCAGGTCGTGATGATCGCCCGGATCATCACGGCGATCGGCGCGGGCCTGATCGGCTCGGCGTCGTTCAGCGCCGCCGCGGCCATCGCGCCGGAAGCGCGGCGCGGCCAGGCACTCGCGTTCGTGATGGGCGGTCTCACCCTCGCCATCGCGTTCGGCCTGCCCGCCGGCACGTTGATCGGCGGCGCGGACTGGCGGATCACCCTGTGGGTGGTGGCCGGCATCGGCGTCGTGGCGCTGCTGGGCGTCGCGGTGGCGCTGCCGCCGATCATGCTGCCGGCCGACAGCCTGAAGGCCCGCCTCCAGCCGCTGCGGCAGGGCTGGGTGTTCGGGGTGCTGCTGGTGACGATGGCGAGCCTGGCCGG
Source organism: Saccharothrix variisporea (assembly GCF_003634995.1). GTDB lineage: Bacteria > Actinomycetota > Actinomycetes > Mycobacteriales > Pseudonocardiaceae > Actinosynnema > Actinosynnema variisporeum. The sequence goes on from NZ_RBXR01000001.1 coordinate 9,000,625, forward strand.
CACGCACGTGCTGTACACCTACATCAGCCCGGCCGTCGAGGGCGCCACCGCGGGCTCCACCACGGCGCTGACGGTGATCCTGCTGGCGTGGGGCGTGGGCAACATGGTCGGCAACACGGTGGCAGGCCGACTGGCCGACCGCTTCCCACCGGAGCACGTGGCCACCGGCGGTCTGGTGGCCGCCGCGGTACTGCTGGCCGTCAGCCCGCTCGCGGTGACCAACATGGCGGTGGCGGTCGTGTGGGCGGTGCTGTGGGGCGTCTTCGTCTCACTGCCGGTCGTGCCACAGCAGAGCCGCTTCGTCACACTGGCACCAACCGCGTCCGCGGTCCTGCTGGGCCTGAACAACTCCGCGATCTACGTCGGTGTGGCCCTGGGCGGCGCGCTGGGCGGCCTGCTCCAGGAGCAGATCACCCCCGCCCGGCTCGGCCTGGTAGCCGCCGGCATCAGCCTCGCGGGCGCACTGGTCAACCTCGGCACGCGCCGCACGTCAACCGCGTCGACAAGCACGGAACCCGCCCCCCAGGCCGCCTGACAGCTACGCAAAGAAGGGGCCGGTCCGCCAAGTGCGGACCGGCCCTTTCCAGCTGTGGTAACCGATCGCAGCTCCGCTTTCCGGCGCGCGCAGCGCGCTTTTGTGTGTGGTGGTCCCAACCACAGGTGGAGGGCCTCGGTTCCCCCGCCGTATGGCCTGCCCGAAGGGCTACCACAGATTTGCCGGGGTGCAGCCGAAAGTTTTTGCGAGGAACGAGCAAAAAGTTTTAGCGGCACCCCGGCAAATCTGTGGTTGGCTCCGCCAGGCCATACGGCGGGGGAACCGACGCCCTTCACCCCCCGCTGGCGGCCTGCCGCGCGGCGAGCGCCGCTTGTGATCTTTTGATCTTGAGAGCGCGCAGCGCGTACCAGCGCGAAGCGCGTCCGGCTTGAGCGCGAAGCGTTCCGGTTCAAAGCTCTTAAAAGCAAAAGCGAAAAGCGAAAAGCGCCTCGCCGGCGGGCAGGCCACCAAAGATGACCCAACTGCAACGGCGGGGGCTTCTTGCTTTTGTCATCTCCGTATGGCCTGGCGGAGCCTACCACAGATTTCCCCGGGTGCCGCTAAAATTTTTTGCTCGTTCCTCACAAAAAATTTCGGCTGCACCCGGGGAAATCTGCGGTAGCCCTTCGGGCAGGCCATACGGAGATGACAAAAGCAAGAAGCCCAGGTTGGGTTGTGTCCTCTCCGGTGGACTGCCGCTCGCCGGCTTCGCCGAAGATGGCCTGTGTGTGGTCAGAAAGCGCCGTCGGCGTCCAGGCCGAGTAGGGCGCGGCCGTAGATCTCCATGTTGGTGCTCAGCAGCGACAGGCCGTGCAGTGAGAGGCCCTGGATGTCGCGGTGGAACCGTTGCAGCGGCACGCTGAGCTGGATGCCCGTGGCGCCGCTGGCGTTGTACAGGATTTCCACGGCCTCGCGGGTGAGCTGCATGGCGTAGGCGCTGTCGCCGCGGACCTTGCCCTTCTCCACGACCGACAGCTCGACGCCCTCGTCGGCGCGCCGCTGCACCAGGTCGTTCACCTCGGCGGACAGGCCGCGCGCGGCGGCGATCTTCGCCGCGACGGTTCCCACCTGGATCTGGGTGTACGGGTGTTCGCTCTGCTTGCTCCAGGCGGTGTAGGCGATGCCCCGGCCGGGCAGGCGCTCCAGGAACAGCTCCAGCGCGCCCTGCGCGATGCCGAGGAACACGCCGACCGCCTGCGCCACGGCGAACTCGCCGAGCGAGTAGTCGCGGTCGGTCCGGCCCGGCTGCGACCGGCTCTCCACGCCCGCCATCACCACGCCCAGCTTCTGCACGCGGTGCGTGGGGACGAAGACGTCCTTGGCGGTGGTGGTGGAGCTGCCGGTGGCGGCGACGGAGGACACGTGCCAGTCGTCGGCGAACTCGAACTCCGAGATCGGGACGATGGTCGCCATCTCCTCGGCGGTGCCGTCTGGCAGCGTCAGGGTGGCGCTCATGCCGTTCCAGTCGGCGCCCCGGCAGCCGGTGTTGAACTTCCAGGTGCCGTTGAGCAGGTAGCCGCCGTCCACCGGGGTGAGGGTCGCGGTCGGCACCGGGCTGAACACGCCGGACACGCGCACCGACGGGGTCGCGAAGATCTCCTCCTTGGCCTCCGGCGAGTGGCCGCGCGCCACCCACGAGCTGGCCAGCCACACGGCCGACACCCAGCCGGTGGACGGACAGCCGCGCGCGATCTCGGCCAGCACCTCGACCTGCTGGGCGAGCGAGGCGTCCAGGCCGCCGTGGCGGCGCTCGGTCGCCAGGCGGAACACGCCCGCCTTGTCCAGCAGCTGCAGGTTCTCCTCCGGGATCCAGCGCTGCTGCTCGGCCTGCCGGCCGTTCTCCCGGAGCGTCGGCACAACGCCCCGCACCGCCTCCAGCACGTCGGCGAACTCAGTTTCGGCCGTGGTCATCTTGCTCCCTCTTCGGTCTGGCGTGACTGGCGTGACCACAGCTTCGGCGAGCGCGGATGCCGTTCGGTCTGGTCCGGGTAACCGCCCTCTCACCCCGCGTTCCGCGCGGGGCGGGGTGCGGCGTGCACCCGCCACGAGCGCCGCCGGGGCAGGCCGGGCAAGTCCGTGCGGCCGGTGCTGTGCAGGAGGGTGTCGGCCGGGGTGTGGCCGTGCGGCGCGTCGGGGAACAGGCGTGCCAGCACGTCGGGCAACCACTCGTCGGGCGGGACCCAGCCCAGGCCGAGGCCGTGCGCGATGTCGTAGGTGTGCACGGCCAGCTCCATCACCGCCATGGCGGCGATCCCGGTGACGTCGGTGGTGCCCCACGGGTGCCAGGCGCGCAGGTCGGCGGGCGCCTTCTCGATCGCCCACGACAGCAGGGTGCCGCCGACGCGGAGGCTCTCCAGGCAGCGCTCGATCGGCGCGCCGGCGTCGAGCCCGGTGAACAGCGTGACGTAGCGGTCCCGCGGCTGCGCGACGACCAGGCCCGCGTAGCCGACCTGGCCGACGGCCACGTGGTCGAGCACGGCGCGGCAGCTCCAGTCGACGTCGCCCGCGGGGCGGGACCAGACCCCGTCCGCGCCCTTCGCCAGCACGTCGGCGCACTCGTGCGCGGTGGTCAGGACGAGATCGGCCCAAGAGGTGCTCACCTGAGGCATCGTGCGTGCGCGTGGCACGCCTCCGGTCATCGCGCGGTAATCGCGGCGGCACCGGTGGGCGCAGACCGGTGCGGGAGCGGCCGGAGGTCCGGCGTCGTTAGAAATCGGTCGACCTGAACGCGAGAGCTGGGGAGCGACAGACATGGCCGTGGAGACGGTGCTCGACGCGGTGCGGGAGATCGTGCCCGTCCTGCGCAGGAACGGTGAGGAGTCCGAGGCGCGGCGGTGGGTGGTCGAGGAGAACCTGCAGCTGCTGGACAAGGCGGGGGTGTTCCGCACGGCGACGCCACGCCGGTTCGGCGGCCTCGACCTGAGCCTCGCCGACCAGGCGCGGGTGCTGACCGAGATCGCCCGCGGCTGCCCGTCCACGGGCTGGGTGTCGTTCGTGTGGTTGACCAGCAACTGGACGGCGACGCTGTACCCGGACCGGGCGCAGGAGGAGGTGTTCGCCGCGGGCTCGGTGCGCATCTCCAGCGCGTTCGCCCCGACGGGCCGGCTGACCTCGACCGCCGACGGCTACCGGCTCACCGGGTCGTGGCGGTACAACTCCGGCGTCAAGGGCGCGGACTGGGACTTCCTCGCCGCCGTGCGCGACGGCGACGAGCACGACGAGGTGATGGTGCTTGTGCCGGTGTCGGAGCTGTCGCTGGCCGACGACTGGGACGTGACGTCGGGCGGCGCGACCGGCAGCGTCACCGTGACCGCCCAGGACGTTTTCGTGCCGGCGCACCGCGCGGTGGGTTTCGGTGACGCCTTCGCGGGCACCACCGGCGACCGCGCGAACACCGGGGCCACCGGCCGCAACTACGGCGTGCTGGCGTTCATCATGGCCGAGGCGGCGGCGGTGTTCATCGGCATCGCCAAGGGCGCGCTGGAGTTGTTCCTGGAGCGTGTGCCGGGCCGCGGGATCACGTACACGAACTGGACCGACCAGAGCCAGCACCCGCTGACGCAGGTGCAGGTCGCCACGGCGGCCAACAAGATCGCGGCGGCCGAGGCGCTGTCCGGGACGTGGCTGGAGCTGCTCCAGCGGCGCGCCGACGCGGGGGAGCAGCCGACCGACACCGAGAAGGCGGTGATCCGCGGGCAGGTGGGCTTCGCGGTGCAGCTGTGCCGGGAGGCGGTCGAGGTGCTGTACGGCGCGAGCGGCGGCTCGGTCATCCAGCGGAACTCGCCGATCCAGCGCTTCCACCGGGACATCCAGGGCTTCTCCCTGCACGCCCTCGCGCAACCGAACGTGAACCTCGAACTCCAGGGCCGGGTCCTGCTCGGGCTCGACCCCGGCACGTACTTCCTGTGACCCCTTGGCCCGGCGCACCCCGTGCGCCGGGCCGTTCCGGGCGGTGGTCTTGCGGCGAGCGGTCAGGCGGTGGTGCCGCACGTCGGCAGCTGCCCGGAGCTCTCCAGATCACCGGTGACCAGCTGGTACAGGGACCGGTCGTTCACCAACCTCCACGGGTGCCGCGGCGCGTCCCAGCCGTTCTCCTCCAGTCGGCACAGCGTGCGCTTCTCCACCTCGTCCTGGCGCACGATCAGGATCCGTCCGCCGTCACGGCGCATCAGGGTCAGGTCGTGGTCGCCCGCTTCGAGCACGAACCCCGTCTCCGCGCCGGACGCGGTGCGCACCACCTCCGTGGGCAGCCACATCCGCGACGCACCGAAGAACTCCACGTACGCCACCGCCACCAGGGTGGCGAGCCCCATGACGAGGCGGCCCAGCCGCCGCTTCACCACCGAGGTCCGTTCGACGCCGCCGGACAGCCGCCACAGTTCGACGCCCAGCACGACGAGCAGCACGAACGTGTAAGCCATCGGCAGCTTGACGGCGGCGCCGAGCAGGAGGAACGCGCCCACGAGCACCACGAACCGCCGCCGCCACCACGGGCGGTCCGACAGTTCGCGCAGCACGACGGCCACCACGAACCCGGCCAGCAGCGGAAGCACCGGCACGATCGTGCTCACCACCACGGCCGTGATGTCCAACGTCCGCAACAGCACCTTCAGCCGCTGCTCGTCGAACCGCGCGACGACGAGGACGCGGATCAGCGCGAGCAGCACCGGAGCGGTGATGAACGCGTAGTTCAGCCACTGTTCGAGGTTCTCCCGGTGCGTCCCCCGCCCGGTCTCGTCCGCCGTCGTCACGCGGATCATGATGACAACCCGGCGCTGCGACGAACGTGGTCCGATCGAGTGGCATGTCGACCCGACCGGGTGGCACGCAGACATCGCGGGGTTGCGATCCTCGCCCCACCCGGGCCGACAAATGTCCACAGTGGACATAGCGCCGGGTGGTCGTGTCCGCCTCGGACGCCCTCAGACCGCGGCCAGCACGTGGGCCAGGTCCAGGCCGAGCCCGCTCAGCACCTCGCCGTGATCGCCGCCTTCGGACGGCCACGTCATCCCCGCGTTGACCCCGACCACCGCGACCTCCGGCACCAGCAGCGCCAACGTGCTCGCCACCCCGCCGGCGGGGCGGTGTTCCTCCACCACCACGAACCGCGAGTACCGCGAGCGCCGCAGTTCCGAAGCCACCGCCGTCAGCGACGCGTGGTCGACGAAGCACAGGTGCGCGTGCCCCAGGTCCGGCCGCCGCGCGCAGGCCTCCAGCGCCAGCTCCGTGCCGACCTCGCCCACCGACACCAGGCACACGTCCGACGACCCGGAGCTCGCCCAGTTCACCAGGGGCGGCTCGCCGTCCAGGGGCAGGCTGACCGCCGCGGCGCTGCGCCCGGTCCGGACGTAGACCGGGCCCGATCCGGCGGCGGCGGCGCGGATCACCGCTCGGGTCTCGGCTTCGCCGTGAGGGGCGGCGATCGTGATGCCGGGGAAGCTCTGCACCACGGCCAGGTCCTCCAGGCAGTGGTGGGTGGTGCCGAACCACGCCCCCGACACGCCGGAGTAGGGCGCGACCACGACCACACCGGCGCCCATGTACCCCATGCTCAGCTTCATGCTCTCCGCGGCGCGCAAGGTTGCGAATGGTGCGAACGTGCTGACGAACGGCCGGTAGCCCGCCGAGGCCAACGCGGCCGCCATGTCGATCATGGTGGCCTCGGCGATGCCGAGGTTGAAGAACCGGTCCGGGTGTTCCTGTGCGAACGGGTGCTTGCGGCCGCCGAGGTCCGCTTCGAAGCACAGCAGGCGCGGGTCGTGGCGGGCCAGTTCCGCCAACTCCGCGCGGTACGCGTCCCGCCCGCTCAACACAGTGCTCACCTGATCATCCGCTTCCACTTGGCCGCCCTCGCCGCGTCGATGGTCACGTAGTGCGCGCCCGCCTTGCCCTCCACCGGCGGCACGCCCTTGCCCTTCACGGTGTGCGCGATGACCGCGTGCGGCCGGGAGCCCACGCCGTCCAGGAGCGCACGCACGGCACCGATGTCGTGACCGTCCACTTCGGACACGTCAAAGCCGAACGCGGCGAAGCGGGCGCCCAGGTCGGGCAACGGCGAGATGTCGGCGACCAGGCCGTCGTTCTGCCCGCCGTTGCGGTCCACGACGACGACCAGGTTGGCCAACCGCTGCGCCGCGGCGACCTGGCACGCCTCCCACACCAGTCCCTCCTGGAGCTCGCCGTCACCGGTCACCGCGATGCCGAGCCCGGTCCCGCCGGACAGCCGCCGCGCCAGCGCCCAGCCCACCGCGTACGGCACGCCGTGCCCGAGGCTGCCGGTCGGGAACCGCACGCCGGGCACCGCCGGGCTCGGGTGGCCGGTGTAGTGGTGGCCCGCCAGCCCGTACAGCGGCGCGGGGTTCTCCGCCAGCCGCCCCGACACGTGCAGCGCCGCGTACAGCGCCGCCGCCGCGTGTCCCTTGCTCAGCACGACCTCGGTGCCGTCGTCCTCCGCCGCCCGGTCGAACGCGGCGACCAGGATGTCCACCACGGACAAGCTCCCGCCCAGGTGGCACCCGGTGGGCTGGGCCGCCATGTCGACCACCAGCCGCCGCGCCCGCACCGCCTGTTCCCGCAGCACCTCCACCGACGTGCCCACCCTGGTCATCCCGCTCCCGTCAACGCGATCCAGTGCGCGACGGCGTCGGCCAGCACGGCTCGCGCGGTCACGTAGTCCGCCCCGGTGATCCGCTCGTCGTCGGTGTGGTCCAAGGCCGAGTCGCCCGGCCCGTAGGCCACCATGGGCACGTCCCGCCACGTCGTGGCGAGCGTGTTCATGTCGGAGGTGCCCTTCTTCACCAGGTACCGCGGCCGCAGCCCCTGTCGCGCGAACGCCCGGCCGAACGCCTTGGCCAGCACGGTGGACCGCTTGCCCGCGTGTCCCGGTGTGCGCCGCAGGACCTCCACCGACCGGTGCCGCAGGGCCGCGGCGGTGACCGCGTCCAGGTCCGCGCCGGGCGGGACGCGGAAGTTGAGCACCGCTTCCGCCGTGTGGTGGTCGTGCCGGTGCGCGCTGTCCAGGGAGATCAGCGCGCTCAACGCCTCGGGCATGAGCTTCAGCACGTCGTCCCGGACGTCCTGGGCCAGCGCGATCAGGGCGTCCGGGGCGGTCACGGCCTCCTTGCCCGCCGAGTGCCCGGTGGGCGTGCGCACCGACAGCCGCAGCTTGAACAACCCGAAGTATCCCAGGGTCACCGCGTCCACCCCGCTCGGCTCGCCGACGATGACCGCGTCGGCCGGGTAGTGGTCGCGGACGTGGAACGCGCCGCGCGAGGACGACACCTCCTCCTCCACCGCCCCGACCACCCGCAGCTGGTACCCGGGCGGCACGTCGATGGCGGCGAGCACCTCGACGAAGTTCGCCAGGCATCCCTTGGCGTCCACGCTGCCGCGCCCGGTGAGCACGTCGCCGTCCCAGCGCACCGGCCAGTGGAACGGCACGGTGTCCAGGTGGCCGAGCATCAGCAGCCGCCGCGCCGCGCCGGCCTCGCCCCGGGTCGCGGCCTCGCCCTTGGTGGCGACGAAGTTGCCGACCTCGTCCACGAACGCGTCGATCCCGCGCTCGGCGCACCAGCCGACCAGGTACCGGGCCAGCTCGCCCTCGTCGTGGGACACCGAGGGGATGGCCACCACCCGGCTGAGCAGGGTCAGCTCGTCCCGGGGCGGCGGCGCGGGCCAGAACCGGCTGGTACCGGCCGGGTTGTGCAAGGTGTGCGGTCCGGTGATGGCGACGTCCGCGCTGCCGCGCAACGCCAGTTCGGCGGCGCGGACCTTCTGCCGCATCCGGCCGCCCGCGTGCGCGGCCCCCTCGCCCGGGTGCAGGTCGGTGACCGTCGTGGCCGGGTCGTCCCGGTCGGCGAGCAGCCCCGGTGTGCCGGTGACCAGCCGCAGGTGGTCGGCGTGCAGGGCGTTGGACAGCTCGGCGGCCAGCACGTCGGCGTCCACGTTCAGGGGCGTGCCGCCGTCCGAGGCCGCCACGGGCGGCGACAGCACGACGACGTCGTACGCGTCGAGCAGCGCGGCCAGCCGTCCGGTGTCCACAGAGGACACCGTGCCGATGCGGTGGTCGCGCACGATCCGCTGCTTGCCCTCGACCGATGCCCGCAGCGGACCGGCCGGTGTCGCGGTGGCCAGCCCGGACGCCCCGGTGGCGGTGAACACCGCGAGCCCGTGCGCCGACAGCCCGGACCGCACGCCGGGCAGCGTGACCCGCTCGTACGCGTCGACCAGGTGCGCCATCTCCTCGGGCGTGCAGTGCCGGACCTCGTCGCCGTTGCGCAACCGCAGCAGCGGCACCTCGCGGCCGATCTCCCGGTAGTGCGCCGCGATGCCCGCCGCGCCACCGGCGACGAGGAGCACCCGCGCCCGCCGAGCCAGTTCGGCGACCTCGGCGAACACCGCGGGGTGCGCCATAGTCGCGCTGCCGAGCTTCACCACGTGCAGCGCGGTTCTCATGGTGCCACCGCCGTGAACGGCAGACCGGTGTGCTCGGGCAATCCGAACACCTGGTTCAGCGTCTGCACCGCCTGCCCGGCCGCGCCCTTGACCAGGTTGTCCAGTGCGGCGATCGTGACGCACCGGTCACCCTGCACCTGCGGCGCGACCTCGGCGACGTTCGACCCGACGACCGTCTTGAGCGCGGGCAGGCCGTGGTTGCGGACCCGGACGAACGGCGTCCGCCGGTACGCCTTGACGTACGCGCGCTTGACGTCCACTTCGGACACTCCCGACCGGAGCCGCGAGTACGCCGTCACCAGGATGCCGCGCGCCACGTCCAGGCTGTGCGTGGAGAACTGGAGGTCCACGTCCACCCCGGTCAGCGAGCGCAACGCCTGCGCCACCTCCGGCCCGTGCCGGTGGCCGTGCGGTTTGTGCGCCCGGAAGTTGCCGAACCGGTCGGCGGGGTGCTCGGTCGACGTCCGGCCGCTGCCGCTGGACCCGGTCTTGGCGTCCACCACCGGGTCCGGCTCGACCAACCCCTCGGCCAGCAGCGGGTACAGCGCGTAGATCGACGTGACGGCCATGCAGCCGGGCAGGTTCAGGAACCTCTCGCCCGGCTCGCCGAACTCCGGCACGTGGTAGGAGAACGGCTCGGTCCACGACGCCGACCCCGGGTAGTGCCGCGCCGCCGCGACGGGGTCGGTGAGCCGGAAGTCGCCGGCCAGGTTGACCACGTGCTTGGCGCGTTCGGCCAGCAGCGGCATGCGGCCCGGCAGCTCCCCGCCGGGCAGGCAGCCGAATGCCATGTCCACATCGGACAGTTCAGCCAGCGGGCGCAGCTTCAGCCCCGCGGCCGCCGGGTGGTTCCGCACCGACGACAACACCCGGTCGACCGGCTTGCCCGCGCTGCGCTCCGACGACAGGAAGGCCAGTTCCACGTGCGGGTGGTCGAGCAGCAGCCGGACCAGCTCGGCCCCGGTGTACCCGGTGGCGCCGACCACCGCGACCCGCACCTTTCCCGTCTCGCCGTCCCTCCCAGCCCGCGCCGACTCAGCCAAGGCGGGCCGCCTTCTCGTGCGGCAGCGGGAACTCCCGGCCGCCGACCAGCTTGCGGATCGCGTCCGGTCGGCGCGCCACCTTGGCGAACGCGTGCCCGTACCGCTCCAGCCGCTCGTACTCGACCGGCGACCGCAGCTCCCGGCACAGCACCAGCGTGCTGCTGAGCATCTGCAACGTGACCGGGAAGTCCTCGGGCGCGTAGTCGCGCGCCGCCGCCGGGTTCAGGGTGAACGGGTACCCGCCGCCGAACCCCTCGCGCCGGCGGAACGGGAGGTGGCACGGGATCGGCGTGTTCTGCCACTCGCGCGCCGGCACCCCTTCCGCCACCAGCAGTTCGTGCACGACCTCCTTCACCGCGTGCACGGGCAGGTCGCCGAGGCCGACCGCGTCGGGGTGCAACCCGATCCGGTACATGTTGTACGCGTGCGTGCGCCCCTCGGGCACGTGCGGCGCGCTGAACAGGCCGGTGTCGCCGAGCACCTCGGCCAGCCGCGCGGCGTTGCGGGCGCGGACCTCGTCGTAGTACGGCAACCTTTCCAGCTGGCTGGCGCCGAACGCCGCGGCGATCCACGACATGCCGTAGTCGATGCCGTGCCGCTCCACGTACTCGACCGCGCGGGCGTGCGCGTCGGCCGAGGCGAAGAACGCGATCCCGCCCTCGCCGCCGACCGGGAAGTTCTTGTCCGCCATCAGGCTCTGCCCGGCCGCGTCGCCGATGGAGCCCGCGACCCGGCCCTCGAACCGGGCCGAGTGCGCGTGCGAGGCGTCTTCGACCAGCGCCAGCCCGTGCCGGTCGGCCACCGCGCGCAACGCGGTCAGGTCCGCCGGCAGCCCGTGGACGTGCACCGGCATGATCGCCCGGGTCCGTTCGGTGACGGCGCGCTCGGCGGCGGCCGGGTCGAGGCAGTAGGTGTCCGGCTCGATGTCGGCGAACACCGGGATCGCGCCCGCGGCGACGACCGCCTGCGCGGTGGCGATGAACGTGAACGCGGGCACGACCACCTCGTCACCCGGCCGCACGCCCGCGCCGACCAGCGCCAGGTGCAGGCTGGAGGTGCCGCTGGCGGTGGGGATGGCGTGCGCCGCGCCCACGTGCTCCCGGTAGGCCTCCGCGAAGTCCTCCACGACCTTGGCCGGGTCGACGCGGGTGGACAGCAGCAGCTTGAAGACGTCTTCCTTGGTGATGACCGGGAAGGCGGTGCGGCGCAGGCCGGCGGGGACGACCGGCGGGCCGTCCAGCGCGGCCAGTTCCTCGGTCACGTCCTCGGCGCGCGGCAGCGGCAGCGGCGCTCTCGGGAAGTCGGTGTTCACGCCCGCTCTCCTCGCGTGGTGAGGGCCATCCGGACGCAGGCGGCGACCAGGGGGCTCAGCCGGTAGTTGAACTGCACGCCGCCGACACCGTCGTCGGCCTCGGTCTGCGTCCACATCGTGCGCAGGTCGAACGTGCCGAAGATCTTCAGCCGCTCCGCGCGCCGCCACGCGTCCTCGTCGTCGAACAGCACCGCCGCGGCCGGGCCGAAACCCAGCCCGGTCAGGTCCAGCACCACGGCGGGCACCCCGGCGGTGGTGGCGAGCAGCGCACCGAGCCTGCCGGCGTCGTCCGGGCCGGCCGACAGGTGGGCGAACGCGGGCGTGCCGCCCTCGTGCGCCCGGACGCCGAGCCAGGCCAGGAACCGGCGGTGGGCGTCGGCCAGGGCGGGCACCGCGACGTCGTCGCCGTGGCCCAGGCCCAACCCCGCCAGCGCCGAGTGCAGGCCCGCGGTGACGCTGTTGACCAGGGTGACCCTCGGTCGTCCGGAGGTCTTGCACAGCAGCCGTTCCAGCGCGGGCAGTTCGCGGTCGTTGCGCTCGATGCTCATGATCACACCGGAGGTCAGCACCCTGCCGAGCACTACCGCGGTGTCGAAGTGGTCCATGGTGCACTCCCCGGGGTCCGGTGGTTCAGGCGGCGGCGAGGTGGCGGACGCGGTCGGCCAGGAAGCGGGCGAGGTGCGCGGCGACGTCCACGCCGTGCTGGGCGGACGACTTGGCGAACTCCGGGTTGGCGTTGACCTCCAACACCTTCAGCTCGCCGGTCCGGACGTCCTCCAGCAGGTCGACGCCGTAGAAGCCGGGGCCCAGCAGCGCCACCACGCGGTCGCACAGGTCCCGGACCGCCGGGGTGATCTCGGTGCGCCGCACGGTCGCGCCGAGGTGGGTGTTGGTGCGCCAGTCCGCCGAGCGGCGCTCGATCGCCACCACCGGCTCCGTGCCGACGACGACCACGCGCAGGTCGTGACCGGGTTTCTCCACGTACTCCTGCACCAGGACGGGGAACAGCTTGCCCGCCGCGTCGGCGGACTCGCGGCCGCCCGTCCACGCCTCCAGGCACGCCGGGTCGGTCAACCGGACCACGCCGCGCCCCCAGGAGCCGCTGAGCGGTTTGACCACGACCGGCCAGCCCAGCGACAGCGCGATGTCCCGCACCTGGTCGTGGCCGAACGCGTGCAGCGAGGTCGGGTGCGGGATGCCGTGCCGGGCGAACAGCAGCGCCTGCGTGCCCTTGTCGTGGCAGACGTCGATCGCCGCGGCGGTGTTCAGGGTCGGCACGCCGAGGTGGCCGAGCCGGTGCGCGATGCCCGCCGCCTCGCGGTGGGACAGGTTGCGCAGCAACGCGACGGCGGGCGGTGGCGCGGACCCGTTGAGCACGTTGCCGATGTCGGCGACGAGGGCGGTCTCGACGGTGGTGCCCGCCGCGCGCAGCGCGTCCAGCAACCGCCGTTCGTCGGGCCGCACCACCGTCACCGACAGCAGGACGTCGGGCCGCCCGGTCACTCGCCCCAGTCCTCTTCGACCTCCGGCGCGAACGCGACCGCGAAGCGCCCGTCGGCCGCCTCGACGACCTCGTGCTCCTGGCCGCACGAACCGCATTCGACGATCTCGCCCTTTTCGGCGTCCGGCGCCACTTCCAGCGCGGAGTCGCAGACGAGGCAGCTGACGGTTGCGATCATTTCCCTGCTCCGTTCGGTTGCTCGGTGACGACCACGTGCCGGGCACGTGGTCGTCGATTCCGATCGGGTCATTCGGTGGTGCTGTGGGTGGGGTTTTCGACGACTTCCGGAACGGCCGCGCGCGACCGGCCGGAGTAGGCGACCGAGATTCCCGCGAGCACCGCGGGCACCAAGAGGAAATAGCCCGAGAAGAGGAGCACGACGGTCATCACGACCAAGGCGACGACCGTGCCCCACCAGACGGGCGAACGCCGGGGCAGCAACCGCAGGCCCGCCGCGAGCCCGGCCACCGTCACCGCGATGAAGCACGTCGAGGCGGCCAGCATCACGTCGCCCAGTTCGAGGCCGAAGCCCAGGGCGGCGGCGGACAGCGCGAGGCTCAGCACGAACAGCAGGCCCAGGCTGCGGCGGGGCACCTCGCCCGCCGCGTGGCCCCGGCGCAGCCACGCGGGCAGCGCGCCGTCCCGGGCCAGCGCCGCGCCCAGCCGGGACGCGCCCGCCAGGTAGGCGGTCATGGTGCCGAAGGTCAGCACGATCGCCAGGACCGCCGTCACGGGACCCGCGGCCGGGCCGACACCGCGTTCCAGCAGCAGCGTCAGCGGCGCGCTCGACCCGGCCAGCTCGGGACCCAGGACCAGCGTGCAGGCCAGGGCGAGGCCCAGGTACAGCACGGCGACCACGACCAGCGTGAGGATCGCGGTGCGGCGCAGGTCGCGGCGCGGGTCGCGGAACTCGCCGGACAGGTGGGTGACCGCCTCCCAGCCCGCGAAGGTGAAGAACAGCAGGCTCGCCGCGTGCCCGACGGACAGCCAGCCGTTCGGCGCGAACGGGGTGAGGTGGTCGGTGTCGGACTGGGGCAGCGCGGTGACCACGGCGACCAGCAGCAGCACCGCCAGCAGGCTGACCAGGCCGAGCTGCACGCGCCCGGAGACCTTGAGGCCGACCGCGTTGATGCCGAACGCCCCCGCCAGCAGGACCGCGGCGACCGCCAGCGCCTGCCGGTCGCCACCGCCCAGCGCGTGGGCGACGTACTGCCCGCCGACGAACGCGGTCGCGGGCGCCCCGGCGGGCAGCGCGAAGTAGAACCAGTACCCGACCGCGCCCGACGCCCGCGGCCCCCACGCCTTGGCCACGAACGTGGCGATGCCGCCGCCGTCCGGGTACTCCGAGCCCATCGCGGCGAAGCTCAACGCCACCGGCACGCAGAACAGCACCAGGCTCGTCCAGGCGATCACGGCGGCGGGTCCGGCCTCGGCCGCGGCGAGCGCGGGCAGCGCGAGGATCCCCGCACCGAGGATCGCCCCCACGTAGATCGCCGTGCCCTGCGCCAGACCGATGCGGTGAGCACTCATGAATCGCGCCGCCTTCCCCCAGGCCGGTGCCACTGGGCGAAAGACTAGCGCAGAGGTCATATATCGGAATAGCGAACAAAGCGGACTCGGAGATATTTCCCCGATACGGAAGCCGAATGTGAGCCGATGTGCCGTTCCGCCACTCGGGATTCACTCGGACGCCCGCTGCGTGGCCGCGCGGACACGTGATACCGGACGACACGGCTGGTGCGGAACACGCGCCCGGTAGCGCCACCGTCCACTACGGACAGTGCGCAGACCCGTCCCGCGTTACCGGCAGATCACCTGATCCGGTGGTGTCCGAGCCGCCCGGCCACCCAGCCGTAACCGTGCACCGCCACCGCCGCAACATCGCCTACCTAGCGTCGCCGCCATGGATACGGGCCTGTATCCAGCAGCTCAGGGGCAGCGCGGAGCCGGCTCGCGAGGGGTCGGGGTGGGTACCGGTGCTGTCTCGGCCTGGCGGGAAAGGCGCATGCGGATGAAGATCTCACGAGCCCGGCGATGGGTAGCGGTAGCGGCGGCGATGGGGTTGCTCGCTGGTTGTGGTGCTCGCGTCTCGGACGACGCGGGGTCGGGGGTCGGAGGTGGTACCTGCGTCGACACCTCCGGGTCCACCGTCAAGATCGGGTTCCTCAACTCGCGTTCGGGCACGATGGCGATCAGCGAGAACACCGTCTACAACGCGCTGAAGCTGGCCGCCGACCAGATCAACAGCTCGGGCGGCGTGCTGGGCAAGCAACTGACTGTGCTCGCCGAGGACGGCGCGTCGGAGCCCACGGTGTTCGCCGAGAAGGCCGAGAAGCTGATCCGGGCCGACTGCGTCGCCGCGGTGTTCGGCGGCTGGACCTCGTCGTCGCGCAAGGCGATGCTGCCGGTCTTCGAGTCCACCAACGCCCTGCTGTTCTACCCGGTGCAGTACGAGGGCCTGGAGTCGTCGAAGAACATCTTCTACACCGGCGCCACCACCAACCAGCAGATCGTCCCGGCGCTGGACTACCTCAAGGAGAAGGGCGCCAAGAGCCTGTTCCTGGTGGGCAGCGACTACGTCTTCCCGCAGACCGCCAACAAGATCATCAAGGCGTACGCGAAGGCGAACGGCATCGAGGTCAAGGGCGAGGAGTACGCGCCGCTGGGCCACACCGACTTCTCCACGATCGTCTCCAAGGTCAAGGCCGCCGACGCCGACGCGGTCTTCAACACCCTCAACGGCGACTCGAACGTGGCGTTCTTCAAGGAGTACAAGAACGCCGGCCTGACCGCGGAGGCGATGCCGGTGCTGTCGGTGTCGATCGCCGAGGAGGAGGTCGGCGGCATCGGGGTGGGCAACATCGTGGGCCAGCCCGTGGCCTGGAACTACTACCAGACCATCGACAGCCCGCAGAACAAGAAGTTCGTCGCGGACTTCAAGGCGGCCTACGGGCCCGCGAAGGTCACCTCCGACCCGATGGAGGCCGCCTACACGTCGCTGTACCTGTGGAAGGGCATGGTCGAGAAGGCGAAGTCGTTCGCGGTGCCCGACGTCCAGAAGGCCGCGGGCGGGGTCGGCTTCGAGGCGCCCGAGGGGACGGTGACGGTCAACGGCGACAACCACCACATCGCCAAGACCGCGCTGATCGGCAAGATCGGCCCGGACGGGCTGATCTACACCGACTGGACCTCCGGCAAGCCGATCGAGCCGGACCCCTACCTCAAGTCCTACCCCTGGGCCGCCGGCCTGTCCGGCTGAGCACCCCCGCACACTGCCGCCGGCCGGGCGACCACCCGGTCGGCGCGCGGTCGCCGTCGACTCACGGAGGCACGTCGTGGAAATCCTGCTGAGCCAGCTGTTCAACGGCTTGTCGGGAGGGTCGATCCTCCTGCTGGCCGCGCTCGGCCTCGCCCTGACCTTCGGGCAGATGGGCGTCATCAACATGGCGCACGGCGAGTTCATCATGGCCGGGGCCTACACCGCCTACGTGGTGCAGGGCGTGCTCGGCGACGCCGGGCTGTCGCTGCTGGTGTCGCTGCCGGCGGCGTTCGTCGTGGGCGGTCTGCTCGGTCTCGCCCTGGAAGCGCTCCTGCTGCGGCGCATGTACCACCGGCCGCTCGACACGCTGCTGGTCACATTCGGCGTTTCCCTGGTGCTGCAACAACTCGCGCGTGACGTGTTCGGCACCGCGGGGGTGGACGTGGCCGCGCCGGGCTGGCTGTCGGGCCCGGTCGAAGTGCTCGGGTTCGCGTTCCCGAAGACCCGGCTGTTCATCCTCGCGATCGCCGTCGCGGCCGTGGTCGTGCTGTCGGTGCTGCTGGCGTTCACCCCGCTGGGGCGGCGGATCCGCGCCACCGTGCAGAACCGCGCGCTCGCGGAGACCTCCGGCATCTCCACGCGGCGCACCGACCGCACCACCTTCTTCGTCGGTTCCGGCCTGGCCGGTGTCGCCGGGGTCGCGCTCACGCTGATGGGCTCCATCTCGGCCAACCTCGGCACCGCCTACATCGTCGACGCGTTCCTGGTGGTCGTGGTCGGCGGGATCGGCCAGATCAAGGGCGCGGTGATCGCGGCGTTCGTGCTCGGCGTCGCCCAGTCGTGGATCGAGTACTCCACCACCGCGTCGATCGCGAAGGTGGTCGTGCTGGCGCTGATCGTGGTGTTCCTCCAGGTGCGCCCCCAGGGCATCTTCGTCGTGCGGACCCGGAGCCTGGCATGAACCTCAAGGCGTTGCTCACCGGCAGGTGGGCGGTGGTCGGGGGGTTCGCGCTCGCCGCGGTGCTCCTGCTCGTCGTCGCCCCCGCGCTGCTCTCGTCGTTCCGGCTCGGCCTGCTGGGCAAGTACCTCTGCTACGCCATGGTCGCCGTCGGCATCGGGCTGGCGTGGGGTCGCGGCGGCATGCTGGTGCTCGGTCAGGGCGTGTTCTTCGGGCTCGGCGCCTACATCATGGCCATGCACCTGAAGCTGGCCGACGCGCCGGCGAGCACCGGCGTGCCCGACTTCATGGCGTTGATCTCCTCGGACGGCGTGCCGGTCTGGTGGGAGCCGTTCCGGTCCGGGGTGGTGACCGTGCTCGCGGTCGTCCTCGTCCCCTCGGCGGTGGCCGTCCTGCTGGGGCTGGCCACCTTCCGCAGGCGGGTGCGCGGCGCGTACTTCGCCATCCTGTCGCAAGCACTAGCGGCAGCGTTCGCGATCCTGTTGGTCGGCAACCCGCGCAGCACCGGCGGGTCCACGGGGCTCAACAACTTCAAGGGTTTCTTCGGGTTTTCCCTGCGCGACCCGGCGAACCGGCTGATGCTCTACGTCATCGCGGTGGTCGCCTTGTTGGCGATGGTCGCCGTGGCACGGCAGATGATGGTCAGCCGGTACGGCGAACTGCTCGTGGCGTGTCGTGACGCCGAAGAGCGCGTGCGGTTCCTCGGCTACGACCCGGCCGTGATCAAGACCGTGGCCTACGCGGTCGCCGCGGCGATGGCCGGAGTCGCGGGGGCGTTGTTCGTGCCGATCGTGGGCATCGTCTCGCCCAACGACGTCGGCATCGTCCCCTCGATCGGACTGCTGATCGGCGTCGCCATCGGCGGGCGCACGACGTTGCTCGGGCCGGTCCTGGGCGCCATCGCCGTCGCGTGGGCGGAGACGTCGCTCTCGGAACGGTTCCCGTCGGGCTGGACCTACGCGCAGGGGCTGGTGTTCATGCTGGTCGTGGCGTTCCTGCCGGGCGGACTCGCGTCGCTGCGGCGGCGGCCACCGGGTGCGGCGCAACCCTCGCCCGTCCCGACTCTCTCGGGGAGCTCACGGTGAACGCCGACTACCTGGAGCTGACCGACCTGACCGTGAGCTTCGACGGGTTCGTGGCCGTGGACCGCGTGAACCTCTCGGTGCTGCCGGGTGACCTGCGCTTCCTCATCGGCCCCAACGGCGCCGGCAAGACCACCCTGATCGACGCGGTGTCGGGCCTGGTGCCGGCCACCGGAGCGGCGCGGTGGGCGGGGGTGGACCTGGTGGGTCGCAAGGTGCACCGCATCGCCCGGCTCGGCGTCGGACGCACCTTCCAGACCGCGACGGTGTTCGAAGAGCTCACGGTGACGCAGAACCTCGACATCGCGGCCGGTGCCCGGCGCGGGGTGCTCACGCTGGCCAGGCGGCGCACCCGGGTGCCCGAGGTGGTGGTCGAGGCGATGGAGACGGTCGGGCTGACCGAGCGCGCCGACGCCCTCGCGGGCACGTTGTCGCACGGGCAGAAGCAGTGGCTGGAGATCGGCATGCTGCTGGTGCAGGACGCCAAGCTGCTCATGCTCGACGAGCCGGTGGCCGGCATGAGCTCCGACGAGAAGGACGAGACGGGGCGGCTGCTCCAGCGCGTCGCCGCCGGCCGCACGGTCGTGGTGGTCGAGCACGACATGGACTTCATGCGGGCCTTCGCCACGTCCGTGACCGTGCTGCACGCCGGGAAGGTGCTCGCCGAGGGCTCGGTGGCGCAGGTGCAGGCCGACCCGCGGGTGCAGGAGGTCTACCTGGGTCCCGGGCGGCACTCGGAAGCCGCGCTGGGGGAGGGGGTTTAGGTGCTGCGACTGGTCGACGTGGAGGTCGCCTACGGGCGCACGTCCGTGGTGCACGGCGTCACCGTGGAGGTGCCGGCCGGTGAGGTGACCGCGATCATGGGCCACAACGGGGCCGGCAAGACCACGCTGCTGCGCGCCGCGGTCGGGACGCTGCCGGTGCGCTCCGGGCGGGTGCTGCTCGACGGGGAGGACGTCACCGCGCTGCCGCCGCACAAACGGGTCGCGCGCGGGCTGGGGTACGTGCCGCAGGGACAGCAGTCGTTCGGGCAGCTGACCACGATGGAGAACCTGCGCGTCGTCGCGGACGGGCGGCCGCGCGGCGCGGCGTTGATCGACGAAGCCTTGGACGTCTTCCCGGCCCTGCGGAGGTTGCTCGGCCGCCGCGCCGGGCTGCTGTCCGGCGGGCAGCGCCAGCAGCTGGCCATCGCCCGCGCGCTGGTCGCGCAGCCGCGGGTGCTGGTCCTGGACGAGCCCACGGAGGGCATCCAGCCGTCCGTGGTCGCGGAGATCGAGGACGTGATCCTCGCGTTGACCCGGCGTGGGGACCTGTCGGTGCTCCTGGTGGAACAGCACGTGGGCTTCGCGCTGTCGGCCGCGCACTCGTACTACGTGCTCGCGTCCGGCCGGGTCACGTCGTCCGGTCCCGGTGGCGAGAACGCGCTCGGTGACGTCCGGGCAGCGATGGCCATCTGAATGTCCACAAGCGACACCACCGACGAGCCGCCCTCGCTGCGCGAGCGCGTCTACCTGGAGTTGCGCGAGGAGGTGCTGGGCGGGCGGATCCGCTCCACCGAACGGCTCACCGAGCCGCGCCTGTCGAAGCGGTACGGGGTGTCGCGCACGCCGGTGCGCGATGCCCTGACCCGGCTCGTGGCCGACGGTCTGCTCGTCCGCGAGGAGTGGGGCCACTCGGTGGTCGTGCCGAGCATGGCCCAGGTCCGCGACCTGTACGAGGTGCGCATCGCGGTCGAGCTGCGCGGCATCAGCCGGAGCATCGAGAACCCCCGTGTGCGCCACGACGTCGACGCCCTCGGCGCCGAGCTGGAGCACTGGTACGCGCTGCGGGCCACACCCCCGGAGCCGTCACCGGAGTTCGTGCTCGAGACCGAACGCTTCCACACCGCACTGCTCGCCGCCTCCGGCAACGCCGAACTGGTGGCGGTGCTGGCGAACGTGACCCGCCGCCTCCGCCGGGTCCGCATGGACGACTTCACGGTCCCCGGCCGGATCGAGACGTCGATCGACGAGCACATCGAGATCGCCGAACGGTTAGCCGCCGGCCACCTGGAGACCGCCCACCGCCTGCTGCACGAGCACATCGGGGCGTCGCTGGAGACCGTAGTTCAGTCGGCGAGGATGCCCCACCGGTAGTACCAGCCCGCGGGACCGGTGCCGGTCTCGGGGTTGACGTCGTGGTACGCGCAGGGCCAGACGGAGATCGGCTGACCCACGCTCTGGTTCTGCTCGATGAACTCCTGACGGGCCTCCTGGCACCGCGACACGGAGTCGAACGCGCCGTCGTAGTGGTAGATCCAGAACCCCGTAGCGGAGGCGGACACACCCGCCGCGCTCATGACCGCTCCGGTGAACACCGTCGTGATGAGAACGCCGCGCAGCTTGCGCATCAAAGCCTCCACTACACCGAAGCCGACACCGACCAGCGTATCCAGCCCCGCCACCAGAACAATCACCTCTCCGGCCGACCACAATCCTGCATCCGCCCGCAAGACACCCCACACCGCCAGGACACCACCACCCCCACCCCCCACCCCACCCACGGCACCGCCCCCGGCAGTGCACCACCCAGCGCGCCCACACCCCCAGCCCGCCGGTCCCACCCACCACCCGCCGGCCCACGGCACCACCCACCCACCGCCCGCGCGCTTTAGCGCCGCAGGCGCGAGAGGTTGGCTACCAGCCACAGGAAGGGCCTCGGTTTCTCCCCCGTACGGCCTGGGCGCAGCCCAACCGCGCTTGGCCCGTTTCTGCAACCAGCTTTTCCGGTTGCGGAAACGGGCCAAGTGTGGTTGCCTCCGGCAGGGCGTACGGGGGAGAAACCGACGCCCTTCCACCCCCCGGGGGCCTGCCGCGCGGCGAGCGCCGCTTTTCAGCTTTTGCGCCCTTCACCCTGCACTTCCTCCGCGGGCCTCCACCGTCCTGATCGGACAGTCCCGATCCGGCACACCGGGTCACCCCGGGACCGAGAGGGCGCGAACGGTGCCGGCGACCTCGCCACGAAGGGCGGCAAACTCCGCCGACCCGCGCAACTCGTCAGCGGACACCCCGGCACGCGGCAGCGGCACGGGCAGATCCAGGACCACCCGCCCAGGCCGGTCGGACAGGACGACGACGCGACTGGCCAGGAACACGGCCTCGTCCACGCTGTGGGTCACGAACACCACCGCCCGCCCACCCTCGGCCAGTGCGCGGACGTCCTCCTGGAGCCGTTCGCGGGTCAACGCGTCCAGCGCGGCGAAGGGTTCGTCCATGAGCAGCAGCCGGGGGCGGGCGGCGAGTGCTCGGGCGATGGCCACGCGCTGCTGCTGGCCGCCGGAGATCTCCCACGTGCGGCGCGCACCCAGCTCGGCCAACCCGACCTGCCCGAGCAACCGGCGGGTCCGCTCCGGGCGCTGCGCCCGCGGCACCCCGGCCCACCGCAGGGCGGTGCCGACGTTGCCGCCCACGGTCTGCCACGGGAACAGCCGGGGCTGCTGGAACACGGTGCCGACGTCCCGGCCGGGCACGGGCGTCCCGCCGAGCACCCGGACCGACCCGACCGCAGGCCGTTCGAACCCGCCGACCAGCCGCAGCAGCGTGCTCTTGCCCGACCCGGACGGCCCGACCACGACCACGAACTCTCCGGGCTCGACGTCCAGGTCCAGCGGTCCGAGCGCGGGCACCTCGGCGCGCCCGGACCGGTAGCGGTGCTCGACACCGGCCACCACGACCAACGGCTCACCCCCAGCGCCCACCGCCTCATCTCCAGCGCCCACCGAGCCCAGCGCCGCACCCCCAGCGCCCACCGAGCCCACCGGCTCACCCACGGGGCGCTCGCAGGGCCGCGCGGAACGCCGCCAGGTCCGGCACCGCCTCGACCTTCTTCTGCCCGTGCAGGAACTCCGCCGCCGCGCGCAACTGCTCGGCGAGCCTGCCCGGCGCGTCGGCCGTGCCGAAGTACTCCGGGGAGCGCTGCTCGGCGTGGTCCAGGTAGATGTTCTGCTGGAGCTGCGCCAAGGCGTCCTCCACGGGCGCACCGAGCTGCCGCGCCACGGCCTCGGCGACCACCCGCGGCTCTGTCTTGATCTTGCGCAGCGCGTCGTCGGTGGCGGCCAGCCACTTGTCCAGCACGTCACCGTTCTGTTCGACAAAATCTCTACGCGCCACCGTGAACGTCAGCGTCGGCTTGCCCGCCGCGGCGAGCTCGGCGCTGTCGACCAACGTCACGCCGTCGCGCTGGAGGACGCTGAGCACCGGCGTCCACACGTACGCGCCGTCGATGTCGCCGCGCTGCCACGCGGCCTGGATGTTCTGCGGTTCCAGGTCCACCAGCGTCACCGACGCCGGGTCGACGCCCGCCCGCTGGAGGGCGGCGAGCAGGCTGTAGTGCGCGGTGGAGCTGAACGGCGCGGCGACCTTGCGCCCCACCAACCCCTTGACGTCCGCAATCCCGCCGCGCACCACCAGGGCTTCGCTGTCGCCGATCACGTTGAGCAGCTCGACCACCTGGTACGGGATGTTCAGCGGCGGGCACAGCCCGGCGGCGGTAGGGCTGCTGCCGATCACCGCGATGTCGATCGCGCCGCCGAGGAACGCGGTGTTGATGCTCGCGCCGGAGTCGAACGCCGTCCACTGGACCCGGTGGTCGGGCAACGCCTTCTCCAGCACGCCCTGGTCCTTGACCAGCAACGTGCTGTCGGCGAAGTTCTGGTAGGCGATGCGGACCTGCCGCCCGGACCCCGTCGAGCCACCGCCGACGCCGCACGCGGCCAGCACCGGAGCGGCGGCGAGTAGGGACAGGACCGATCTGCGCGTCACGGACATCAGCTCGTACTCCTGAGTTGGTCGGCGCTCACGCGCGTCCGCGCCACGGCGAGACGGCGCGTTGCAGCGCGAGGACGGCGGTGTCGATCAGCAGCCCGGTCACGCCGATGACGACGAGCCCGAGCAGGACGACCGCGGTCTGGTTGTAGCGCTGGGCGTTGAGGACCATGCCCCCGATGCCGTCCGCGCCGTTGACGGTCTCGGCGGCCACGACCGAGCTGTAGGCCACGCCCACGGCCAGCCGTACCCCGGTGAGGATCTCCGGCGCGGACGCGGGCAGCACCACGGTGCGCACCACCTCCAGCCGGCTCGCGCCCAACGCGTGCGCGGCCTCCACGTACTGCCGGTTCACGCCGGTGACGGCGGCGGCCGTGGCCACCGCGACGGGCGGGAACGCCGCCACCACCAGCAGGTACACCTTGGGTTCCTCGTCGATGCCGAACCAGATGACCAGCAGGCTCAGGTAGGCCAGCGGCGGCAACGCCCGCAGGAACGTCACGAACGGCTCGACCACCGCCCGCACCACCGGCACCAGCCCCATCACCAGCCCGAGCACGACACCGACCACGACGCCGTAGCCGCACCCGTACCCGACGCGCCGCAGGCTGACCCCGAGCCGCTCGACCACGGTGGACCCGGCGTAACCACCCTGCCCGTTGCCGCCGTCGGACGCGGCGAGCAGCTGGTCCCACACCTGCCCCGGCCCGGGGAGGATCGCGGGCGGCCAGAACCGGGCCAGCACCAGCAGTTCCCACAGCGCGAGCAGCACCGCCACGGCCGCCACCCGCACCAGGACCGAGTGCGCGGCCGACAGGGTGGCGGGCCGCCGCGGTCGGGTCACAGCGCCGAGTAGTGCGAGGCGTCGCCCACCCGCACGACGCTGCGCGTCCCGTCGGCGCTCACCGGCACGTCGCCGGCCAGTGTGACGCGGTGCATGCGGCGGGCCTGGTCGTCGTAGTCGGCCACCGCGTAGTGCTGGGTCGCGCGGTTGTCCCAGATCGCCACGTCGCCGTCCTGCCAGTGCCAGCGGACCGTGTTCTCCAGCCGGGTGATCCGCTGCTGGAGCACCTGGAACAGCGCCTGCGACTCGCTGGTGGTCAACCCGACCAGGCGCTTGACGAACTGGCCGAGCAGCAGGGCGCGCTCACCGGTCTCCGGGTGCACGCGGACCACGGGGTGTTCGGTCTCGTACAGGTCGGACACGAACTCCTTGCGGTACTCCTCGACTTTCACGTCCACGCCGCCGATGCGCAGCTCGTCGATGTTCGCGGCGTAGTCGTAGGCGTTGGTGTGCACGGCCCACAGGTTGTCCACCAACGCCTTCAGCGCCGGCGGCAGCGTCTCGTACGCGGTCACCGTGTTGGCCCACGTGGTGTCGCCGCCGTACGGGGGCAGGCGCACCGCGCGCAGGATGCTGATGGCCGGCACGCGGTCGACGAAGGTGACGTCGGTGTGCCAGCTGTTCGCCTTGCCGTAGTCGGAGTCGATGGGCAGCACGTTGGCGTCCTCCCGGCCCCGCACGGTCGGGTGCGCCAGGGTCGGCGACCCCAGCAGGGAGGCGAACGCGAGCTGCCCGGCGTCGTCGAGGTGGTGCTGACCCCGGAAGAAGATCACCTTGTGGGCCAGCAGGGCGGCGCGGAGGGCGGACACGGTGTCGGCGTCGAGGTCGCCGCCCAGCGTGACGCCGTCGACCCGGGCGCCGATCGCCGAGCCGAGCCGCACCACCGACACGTCGGTCGCCGGGGTTCGTACGGACACAGTCATGGTGGGTTCCCCTTCGGGCTGGAAACGGGTCGGCGCGGGGGCCGTGGCTCGCGATCGACGCTACGAACGGGCCGCGCGGGGCGACAAGGTTCCGTGAAGCACTGAAAGGAAGTCGGCGTCGGCATTCCACATCCCGGACGGCGTTGACTTCCGAAGTGGACAGCCACAGCCTTCGGGCTGTGCGCCCGTGCTCGTGAGCCCGTCCTCGACTTCCTTGCCCGCTCGCACAAAACGGTCCCGCTCCGCGGAAGGCTTCCCTTGACCCGTGCCCGTTCCGCCGCCGCGGTCCTCGCCGTGATCCGCCGCGAGGGTCCGCTGTCCCGGGCCGCGATCGGCGAGCTCACCGGCCTGAGCCCGCCCACGGTGAGCAGGCAGGTCGCGGCGCTGGTCGACCTGGGTGTGCTGCGCGAGACCCCCGACCTGGTGCCGGCGGGCGCGATCGGCCGGCCGCGGATGCCGATCTCGCTGGACGAGCGGGTGTTCGCCGCGTGCGGCGTGCACATCGGCGTGAGCACCACCACCTACGGCCTGGCCGACCTGCGCGGCACGTTGCTGGACTCCGACACCATCCCGACCCCGTCGGGCGGCGCGGAGGACGCCCTGGCCCACATCGCGGGCAAGGTGCGGGCGTTCCTGCGCCGGTGGCCGCGCCGCACCGTGCTGGGCATCGGCCTGGTCAGCGGCGGCCTGGTCGACCGCGGGCGCGGCCTGCTCGACCACGACCGACTGGGCTGGCACGGCGTGCCCGCCGCGGACCTGCTGCACCGCGCCACCGGTCTGCCCGTGCACCTGGACGGCCACGTCGCCGCGATGGCCAACGCCGAACTGCTGTTCGGCCGAGGGCCGCAGGGGGCCGGCATGCTGTACTTCTACGCCCGCGAGGTCGTGGGCGTGGCGTTCGCCGTCGACGGCGTGCTGCACCGGGGGCCGGGTGGCGGCGGGAGCGTCGCGCACCTGCCCATCGGCAGCGACGTCCGCTGTCCCTGCGGCCTTCGCGGCTGCCTGGAGGCCACGGTCGCCGACCGGTCCGTGGCCGAGGCCGCCGTCCGCGCGGGGGTCGTGCCCGAACCGGACATCACGCTCGTCCGAGCGGCGGCGCGGCGCGAGGACCCGGCCGCCGTGCGACTGCTGACCGACCGCGCCACCGCGCTGGGCCGTGCGGTCGGCCTGCTGCGGGACGCGGTCAACCCCGACCGCGTGGTGCTGGGCGGCCAGGCCATCACCGACCCGGCCGAACGCCTGCCCGACCTCCTGCGCGCGTACAACACCACCACGACCCTGCCCGGCGCCGACATCGTCTCGGTGACCCGCCTCGGCCCGTCCCTCCAAGCCACGGCCGCGTGCACGGGCCTGCTCAACCGGCTCTTCGACGACCCCCTGGAGGTCCTCGACCAGGCCGACCAGACCCCCGCCCGATGAACCCCCTGACCGCGCTCCCGCCCCCTGACCGCGCCTTCGCCCCCGTGACCGCGCCTTCGCCCCCTGACCGCGCGTTCGCCCCTGCCTGACCGCGGCGACGTTCGCCCCGGACACCGACCCGTTGCGGGAGTCCTACGGTGTCGACGGGCTCGTGTCGCTTCGCCGTGGTCGCCGGCGACGTTCCCGCTCTCCCGGCAGGCCTTGGGTGCGCCACCAGTGGTCGGCTTCCCGTGCGATGTCCGGACGGCGGTCCCACAGGGCGGCGGCGGCCTCCACGAGCCGGATCGCGGAGAGCAGTTCGGCGCGGTAGTTCGCCACGACCAGCGGGTTGCTGCTGGAGTTGTGGCCGCCGTAGCCCGCCTCGGCGACGGCACGGGCGAACAGCGCCGGGTCGTCGGCCCGTGCCCAGGCCGCCGCGTAGATGCGGTGGTGCAGCAGGGAGGTGTGGTCGGCCATGGCGGTGGCCTCGTCGGGGTACACCCTGAAGGGCCGCAGCGCCGTGTACTCCCAGTGGTCTCCGACGCGGCGCAACGGGTTGGAGCCGTCGGCCGGTCGGATGACCCGGTCGCGCTGGACGACCCGTCCACCGCGCCGCGCCGGTCGCAGATCGCGCCGTTCGAAGGCCGGTGAGGGAACCCTGACGACGGTCCGCTGGTACGTCCACTGGTCCTCCGGGCGGTCCTCCCGGGAGGTGACGCCGAACAGGTTGTGCCCGGTGAACGGCGACTCCAGCCGCCACCCGGTCTCCAGCCCCATCTGCCCCAGCGTGAACGCGGCCGGCACCCGCGCCGCCCGCTGCTCCGCCACGGCCTGCGCCCGGTACCGCCCCACGAACGCCACGACGTTCGCCTTGTTCCGCCGGAACTGGTTGACCAACTCCGGCGTGAGGTCGGCGTCAGCGCCCAGCGGTCCGGCCTGGACGTCGAGCCCGGGGGTGGCGACGCCGAGCCGGTGCTCGACGCCCGGCGGGTCCGGGTCCGCCGCGCGACCGCCCGACCGGTGCCCATGGGACTGCCGCTGCACGGAAGCCAGGAACGCCGTGGTGGCCCGATTTCCGACGGCGGCCTGCAACGCGGTCAGCAGATCTGGCGGCCGGGCCGTTCCGACCTTCGTACCGCGGCCATCCGCGGTGCCGTGCGGGTGCCCGATCGGGATGTGCCTCATCACGTGTCCCTCCACCGAAAGGGAGTAACACAGAGACTCCCCGCGACGGACCGCCCACCCGGGCAGGCATAAAGGCACTGTTCGACGTGGCGGGACCCTCTGCGAACCGCGTAACCCCGTCGCGCACTAGGCCGATAGAACCAGCGAATGGTCGGCATTGTCAGGCGACAAGCGCAAGACCTTGATCCAAGGCCACGGCTGCTCGATGGCAATGCCGGTTGTGAGGAGGTGGCCGAATGACCAGTGTGATGTGGGTCGGAGTCGTCGGGACGATCATCGGCGCCTTGCTCGCCAGTGGCACCCAACTGCTCACGCACCGCCTTGCCTCGGCGGACCGCAGGGCAGGTGAACGGCGGTTGGCGGCGGCAGAGGCTCGGGAACAGCGGAAGATCGTCTACATCCGGCTGTTGCAGGCTGCCCGGCAGTTGCGATACGAAGCTCGCTCGGCTCCGACGTCCGACGCCGAACGGGTCGACGCGCTGCGTACGGAGTTGTCGACCGCCAACTACGAAATCGAGATCATCTCCAGTCCGGAGATGGCGGAGCGAGCCGAGGAAGTGAGGCGCAAGACGCTCGACTACCTGAACGCCGCCAACTCCCCGACCGATGAGGCCGAGGCCGTCGAGTCGGCACGAATGGCCGCGCGGCAGGCAGTCGAGTCGGCACGAATGGCCGCGCGGCAGGCGGTCGCCGAGTTCGTCGACGCGGCCCGGGTGGACCTTGAGCTGGTCGGATCCGAGATCGCATCCCGACCGGGCGCGAAACCCGGCGCCAACGCGTCCCTCCCGAGTGGTCGCCTTTCCGGGTAAGCCGCGCGTGGGGCGAAGAGAACCGCGGCGGGGTCGGGCGTGGCGGCGTGCGGGGCGGTCGGGGCGGGCCGATGTCGCTGATCCCGGCGGCCACCAGGCGGGGTTCCGGTCGGGAACCCCGCCCTCGGGTGCCGCGAGCTCGGCGCGGGTCCTCCGCGACGCGCCGTCGACAACCTGCGCTACACCTAGCGGTTGGTGGTGGTCGGCGGGACTCGTTCGAAGTGCACCCGGTTGAGCCAGCCCGGCAGGTCGCTGAGCGTGTAGAGCTCGCCGTGCACGTCGGCGTCGATCGCGGTCGGCTGGATGGCGAAGTTGCCGATCGTGGCGGACTCGTAGGTGCCGTCCAGCCTGGGGCGGACGGCGAACGCGGTGGTCGAGCAGTAGTCGCCCGCGACGTAGGTGCCCCACGCCTCCGGGGTCCGGGAGCCGCGGTACACGACGCCGCCGGTCACCGAGCAGTTGCCGTTGTAGTGGTCGTACTCGAACACCGGGTCCGTGTAGCGCCCGCCCGCCCGGCACTGCTGCGGGTCGAAGACCGGGGCGCCCTCGCGGCAGGACCAGCCGAGGTTCGCGCCGCCCTGCCACGGGCGGATGTGGTCGATCTCCTCGACCAGGCCCTGGCCGACGTCGCCGATCCACAGCGAGCCGTCGACGCGGTCGATGGAGAACCGCCACGGGTTGCGCAGCCCGTACAGCCAGATCTCCGGCCGTGCGCCCGGCACGCCGACGAACGGGTTGGAGTACGGCACGCAGTACGGCTTGGGCGCGCACGCGCGGTTGACGTCGATCCGGATGATCTTGCCGAGCAGGGTGCCGAGGTTCTGGCCGGACTTGAACGGGTCGAACGCGCCGCCGCCGTCGCCGGTCGACCAGTACAGGTAGCCGTCGCGCCCGAACGCCACCTGTCCGCCGTTGTGGTTGCCGTACTCGGCGTGCTCCTGGGTGAGCAGCACCTGCAACCGCTCGGGAGCCCCGATGGGCACCCGCGCCAGGGTCAGCTCGCCGGCCGGCAGGCTCGTGTACGCCACGTAGAGCAGCCCGGTGCGGGCGAAGTTCGGCGCGGGCGTGATGCCGAGCAGGCCGCGCTCGTTGTCCGACTCGTCGACGCGGGCGGTCAGGTCGAGCACCGGCTCGGCGGCCAGGCCGGTGTCGGGGTGGTAGGCGCGGACGGTTCCTTGCTTCTCCGCGATCAGCATCCGGCCGTCCGGCAGCCCGGTGATCGCCACCGGACGCCGCAGACCGGACGCGACTTGTTCGGACACCACGGTCAGCTCGGTGAGCGCCGCGCGGGTGTGGGACGTGCCGGCCGGGGCGGCGCTGCCCACCGGGAACGGTGGTAACAGCAGCGCGGCCAGGGCCGGGATGAGCAGGGCGGCCGACAGGGCGGCCGGGCGACTACGTCGTCGCGACATGGTGGGGCTCCTCGTGCAGAAGTGAGAGACACAGTCTGGGAGCGCTCCCAACCTAGCGCGACCCACCGTGCGACATCCAGCCGTCGGCTCGCCCGCCCGGCGTTGGGCGCCCGCCGCCGGACGAGCGTCGTGGCGCGCCGCACTACGTGCTCCCGTATTCCGCCGGTCTTTCGCGGTGCGCCTGTTCCGCCACGCGCACCCACCGCATGCGGCTATTCGGAGAATTGTCGCGGGCAACGGCGTGCGGTTAGCGTTGTGCACCGCTGAAAGCCACCGGGACGGCCGACGTGGAACCCGTCCCGCGACCGACAGGAAGTCGGCATAGAAAATTCTGATGGCACTGCCGGTCTCATCGGTGAGACCCGTCGGTGCGTCACTGGGGCTTAAATTCTTCGTGATCCGCCGTTAACCGGTCGGACCAGGTCATCGACGTACGGTGCGGCCGTCGACGCTGGTTGGGCCCGTGCTGCCCGGAAACAGGTCCAATCAATGCGCTCACTCCTGCTGTTCGACGGACTGGGCGGTGCCGGCGACTCGCTCGTGCCGGCGCTGCGCGCACTTCTCGGGCGCCCCGAGAACGCCTCGTTCCGCCATGCGGTGTGCCGTGCGGTCGATGCGGCACTCGAATACCTGGGCCCGGACGCGCCCGCTTCCGGGCTGCCGTTGGAAAAATGGCTCGACGGTCTCGACCCGCCCCCGCTGGATTCGACGGCGGCGGGTGTCTGCCTCCACGTGCACCAGTTGTGCGGGCTCCAGCCGACCGGGCGCGGCGACGACGGAGCGGTCGGCGCCCTGGGGCACAGCCTCGGGCTCCAGGCGGCGATCGTGGCGGGCCTGGGCGCCGTCCGGCCCGACGAGTTCCTCCGGCTGGCCGCGGCGTCGGTGCGGCTGGTGGCGATCAGCCTCGTCCGCGCCCACCAGGTCGGGCCGCCCGCCGACGACGTGCCGACCGGGCCGATGGCCGCGATCACGGGGCTGACGCGCGACGAGCTGGCCCGCCGCGTCGAGGGCACCGGTGTGGTGGTGGGCCTGGTCAACGCGCCGACCGCGCACGTGCTCAGCGGCCCGGCCGACGCGCTCGCGGCCCTGCGTGACGACCCCGCGTTCGACGGGAACGGCGTGCGCTGGTCGTTCCTGCCCAACACCGTGCCCTTCCACACCCCGGCCCTGGCGCCGGTGGTCGAGCGGGTGCGCGCCGACCTCGACGCGGTGGGCCCGTGGCCCGCGCCCGACCGCCTCGCGCTGCCGATCTACGCCGGTGACGCGCCGCGCGACCTGCGCGCCGCCGACGACCTGGTGGACGAGTACCTGCACCAGGTGTTCACCCGACCCATCGACTGGCCGGCGGCGGTCGACCACGCCGTCGCCGACTCCCGCACGACCCGGGTGCTCGACCACGGGCCCGGCGCGGGAGCCCGCCGCTTCGCCCGCGAGTGCCTGGGCGCCCGCGTGCGGTTCGACCCCGTCCGACGACCCGGCCCACCGGACAGACGACCCCGGCCCGCCAGATAGGAGAGCGCCGTGCAGTGCCTGCTGTTCCCCGGCCAGGGCGTGCAGCGCAAGGGGATGGGCGCGGAGTTGTTCTCCCGCCACCCCGAGGCGACCGCCCTCGCCGACGACGTCCTCGGCTACTCGATCGAGGAGCTGTGCGTCCGCGACCCCGGCCGCCGGCTGCGCGACACCCGTTACGCGCAGCCCGCGGTGTTCTTCGTCAACGCCCTGCTGGGCGTCGAGCGCCTGGCCGAGCGGAGGTACGACTACTTCGCCGGGCACAGCCTCGGCGAGTACAACGCGCTGGTCGCCGCCGGGGTCCTCGACCTGGTCGACGGCCTGCGGCTGGTCGAGCGCCGCGCCGAGCTGATGTCGGCGATCACGGGCGGCGGCATGTCCGCGGTGCAGGGCGTGCCCGCCGCGTTCGTGCGCCGCGCGCTGGCCGAGACCGGCCTGTCGAACGTGTTCGTGGCCAACCTCAACGCCGACACCCAGACCACCATCGCGGGCGACCGCGCGGAGCTGGCCGTCGCGGGCAAGGCGATCGCCGCGCTGCCCGGCGCGCGGGTCGTGCCGATCAACGTCAGCGGGCCGTTCCACACCCCGCTGATGGCGCCGGCCGAGGCGGAGTTCCGCGCCGCGCTGGCCGGCTTCACCTTCGGGCCGGCCGTCACGCCCGTGGTCTCCAGCGTCACCGGCGAGCCGTTCGACGGCCCGGACCTGCTCGCCCGCCAGCTGTCGGCGCCGGTCGAGTGGGTGCGCGCCGTCACCACCCTGCGCGCCGCCGGGGTGACGGAGTTCGACGAGGTCAACGGTCAGACGCTGACCTCGCTGGTCAACAAGGTCCACTGAGCCATCAAGGTCCACTGAGGGGACATCGGCATGAACACGGACATCGCGGTGATCGGTCTCTCGGTGGACGTGCCGGGAGCGGGCGACCTGGACGCCTTCTGGCAGGTCGTCAGCACCGGCGCGAGCATGAGCCGCCCGTTCCCGCCCGACCGGCGGGACAAGCTGGAGCAGTACGTCCACTACCTGCGCGCCACCGCCATCGACCCGCTGGACGAGCCGGACGTGGAGTACCACAACGGCTACTTCCTCGACCGCGTCGACCACTTCGACCACGCCGCGTTCGGCATGAATCCGCGGCAGGCGGCGCTGACCGACCCGCACCACCGCATGGTGCTGCGCGCGATGTACCTGGCGTTCGAGGACGCGGGCTACACCCTCGACCGGCTGCGCGGCACCCGCACGGGCGTGTTCGTCGGCTTCGCGGTCAACCCCGGCTCCACGTACCTGGACTACATCAGCCGGGTCGACCCGTCCGTGGGCCAGCAGGCCATCACGGGCAACATCCCGGTGATGCTGGCCAACCGCATCTCCCACCTGCTGGACCTGCGCGGCCCCAGCATGGTCGTGGACACGGCGTGCTCGGCCACGCTGGTCGCGGTGCACCAGGCCAAGAACGCCCTGCTGCTGGGCGACTGCGACACGGCCGTGGTCGGCGGCGCGCGCATCGTGTTCGCCCCGATCAAGCACCGGCACTCCGCCATCGGCATCGAGTCCTCCGACGGCGTGACGCGCACCTTCGACGAGGCCGCGGACGGCACCGGCTTCGGCGAGGGTTCCGGCGCGGTCGTGCTCAAGCGCCTGGACCGGGCGCTGGCCGACGGCGACCAGGTGTACGCGGTGATCAAGGGCAGCGCGGTCAACCACGACGGCAACACCGAGGGCATCACCAACCCCGACTCCGACTCGCAGGCCGACCTGCTGCTGGCCGCCTGGGACAACGCCGGCATCGACCCGCGCACCATCGGCTACTTCGAGGCGCACGGCACCGCCACCCGCGTCGGCGACCCCATCGAGCACGAGGGCATGAAGCGGGCGTTCGCCCGGCACACCACCGATCGCGGGTTCTGCGCAGTCGGGACGGTCAAGGCCAACGTGGGCCACCTGTTCGAGGGGTCCGGCGTGATCGGTCTGATCAAGGCGATCTCCGTGCTGCGCAACGGGACCATCCCGCCCCAGGCGAACTTCGCCAACCCCAACCCCAAGCTCGACTTCGCCTCCGGACCGCTGTACGTGCCGACCGAACCGACCCCGTGGGAGTCGGACGGGCCGCGCCGCGCCGGTGTCAGCGCCTTCGGCCTGGGCGGCACCAACGCGCACGTCGTGGTGGAGGAGTTCACCCGCGCCGACGAGCGGCCGGCGTCCACGGGGGAGCACCTGTTCGTGCTCAGCGCGGCCACCATCAAGTCCCTGACCCGGATCGTGGAGCGCTACGTCCGGTTCCTCGACGCGGGCGGACTGGACGACTTGGACCTGGCCGACGTCTGCCACACCGTGCAGGTCTCGCGGGGCGGTCACCGGCACCGCGTCGCCGTCGTCGTCACCGACGCGGCGGACCTGCGCACCAAGCTCGTCGACCTGCTCGCCGACCGCCCCGCGCCGCTGCCCGAGGGGCCGCTGGGCGACCAGGGCCGGGCGTTCCTGCGCACCGGCCGGGTCGACACCGCCGCTCTGGCGGGTGACCGGCAGCCGCGGATCGTGCGGCTGCCCGGCTACGCCTTCGACGAGACCCTGGCCTGGGTGGCGTTCCCCGACACCTGGCGCGAGACCGTGCGGGTCACCGCCACCGAAGAGCGGCACCCGGTGACGCACGACGTGGAGTTCCAGCCCGCCGCCGCGCCGCCGGCGGCCGGCCGCGCCGCCGTCACGCTGGCCCTGGTCGACCCGGACACCGACGCCGAGCAGGTGCTCACCGCCGCGCTGGGGGACGTGCGGTGCGTGCGACTGGGGGAGGAGGTCGAGCCCGGCGGCCCGGTGTTCGACCCGACCGACCCCGCCGCGCACGAGCACCTCGCGCGCCTGGTCGGCGAGGGCGTCACGCACCTGGTGCACGCGCTGGGGTTCGAGGACGCCCCCGCGACCGACGCGGCCGAGCTCGACCGGCGCGTGACCAAGAACCTGCACAGCCTGTTCCTGCTGACCAAGGCGCTGATGGCGGCGGGGGTGAAGGTCGACCTCGCGGTGCTCACCCGCGGCGCGGTCGCCGCCGCCGAGGGCGACCCCGCGGTCGTGGAGAACGCCGCCCTGGTCGGTTTCGGCAAGGTCGTCGGCCGCGAGTACCCCTACATCAAGGTCAAGCACGTCGACGTGGACGCCGCCGTGCCGCCCGCCCGGCTGCGGGACGAGGTCCTGGCCGAGGAGCACGGGGTGTTCCTGCTGCGCGGCGACGCCCGGCTGCGCGAGGTGTTCGTGGAGGTGCCCGAGGTCGCGGCGGGCGAGGCGCGCGACCACCTCCGCGGCGGCGGCACCTACCTGATCACCGGCGGCACCGGTGCGCTGGGACTGGCCGTGGCCAAGGACTTCGCCACCGCCCGGCCGGACATCACCCTCGCCCTGCTCAGCCGCTCCGGCGTGCCGCCGCGCGAGCGGTGGGACGACCCGACCGCCGTGCCCACCGGGTCCGCCGCCGCGAAGCGGGTCGAGGCAGTCCGCGAGCTGGAGGCGTTGGGTGCCACCGTGGTCGTCGTGGCCGCCGACGCCGGCGACCCGGCGGCGTTGGCCGACGCCGTGGCCGCCCTGCGCCGCGACCACGGCCGCATCGACGGCATCGTGCACGCGGCCGGACTGCCCGGCGGCAGCACCGTGATGTTCCGGCAGCTCGACGACTTCGACCGCGTGGTGCGGGCCAAGCTGCACGCCGCGTTCACGCTGGAGCGCGCCACGGCCGACGACGCCCCGGACTTCGTCGTCCACTTCTCCTCGGTGGCCGCGGTGTTCCCCGCGCCCGGCCAGGCCGACTACGCCGCCGCCAACTACTACCTGGACAACCTCGCGCGGCAGCGGGCCGGCGGCCCGACCCACGTCCTCGCGGTGGACTGGGTGGCGTGGAAGGAGATCGGCATGGCCGTCGACTTCGGCACCAACGGCGACACCATGTTCAAGGCCCTGCCCACCGCGACCGGCCTGGCCGTGCTCGACGCGGGCCTGCGCTCGGGCCGCTCGCGGTTGTTCGCGGGCGAGCTGAACTACCGGGGTGAGCTGATCCACCTGCTGCGCTCCTACGACATCGCGCTGTCGGCCGACATCGAGTCCAAAGTGGATCGGGAGATGCAGGCGCTGGAGCAGCGGCTGCGCAAGGTGTCGGAGAAGACGCGGGCCACGGTGGCCGCGGTGTCGGTCGAGCTGGAGGGCCGCGAAGACGGGGTGTACACCGACGTCGAGCGCACCGTGGCGCAGTGCCTCGCGCTCGCGTTCGGGTACGAGGCGCTGGACGTGGAAGCCGACTTCTTCGACCTGGGCGGCGAC
Source organism: Saccharothrix variisporea (assembly GCF_003634995.1). GTDB lineage: Bacteria > Actinomycetota > Actinomycetes > Mycobacteriales > Pseudonocardiaceae > Actinosynnema > Actinosynnema variisporeum. The sequence goes on from NZ_RBXR01000001.1 coordinate 9,035,947, forward strand.
TCCATCATGGCGGGCACCGTGGCCGGGACCATCGCCGCGGTGCACGACGTCGCCTACGACGTGGCCGACCTGCTCGCCGACCGCACCGTCGCCGAGATCGCCTACCACGTCGAGGACCTCGTCGACTTCGCCGCCGCGGAAGTCGCCTGATGGCCGACCTCACCACGGGAGTCGCCTGATGGCCGACCTCACCACCGGGCCACCGCTGCGGCGCGTCGTCGGCTTCGCCATGCCGCTCACCGCGGCGAACCTGCTCCAGCAGGGCTACCTGCTGGTGGACGGCATCGTCGTCGGCCACCACGTCGGCGTCGGCGGACTGGCCGCGATCGGCGCGGCCGGACCGCTGTTCTACCTGCTCAACGCCATGTTCATCGGTCTGGGCACGGCGTTCGCCATCCGGTTGGCGCACCTGAGCGGCGCCCGGCAGAACGGCGAGCGGCGCGGTGTCGTGCTGTCGCTGGCCCTGCTCACGGTCGGGTGGGCGGCCGGTTGCGTCGTGCTCGCCACGCTGCTCGCCCGGCCGGCCCTGGCGGTGATGGGCATCCACGGCGACCTCGCCGACGCCTGCGCGGAGTTCATCGGCGTGCTGTCGCTGGGTTTCCCCGGCATCTTCGGGTCGGCCGCGGTCAGCGCCTACCTGCGCGGGCTGGGCGACGCGCGGGCCGCGATGTGGGTGGCGGGCTTCGGCAGCGTGCTCAACACCGCGCTGGTGTGGGCGTTCGTGGCGTGGTGGGGGATGGGGGTGGCGGGTGCGGCGCTCGCCACGGCCGTCGCCGCCACGGCCGCGCTCGTCGCGGGTCTCTGGTACGCCCGCCGCACCCACCCGGTGCCGCCGTCCGGCGGGCGGCCCGCCGTGCGGCGCGAACTGGCCGACGCGGTGCGGCTCGGCTTCCCGCTGGCCAGTCAGCACGTCATCCTGGCCGTGGGGATCATGGTGCTGGTCTGGATCATCCAGGCGTACGGGCCGGTGGTGCTCGCGGCGTTCACGGTGGTGTCGCGGATCGAGCAGTTCATCGCGATGCCGTTCCTGGACTTCTCCGGCGCGGTCACCGCGTTCACCGCCCAGAACCTCGGCGCGGGCGACCGGGCGCGCACCCGGGCCGGGCTGGTGCGGACGCTCGGCCTGACCGCCGTGCTGAGCCTGGTGGCGTCCGTGGTCGTCCTGGCCGCGCGCGGGCCGATCGCCGCGGTGTTCACCGACGACCCGGCCACCCGTGAGCTGACCGAGCGGTACCTGCTGATCATCTTCCCGTTCTTCGTGCTCTACACGGTCATGGTGGTGCTGCACGGGCACCTCAACGGCTCCCGCCGCACCACCGCGCCGCTGGTCTGCACGGTCATCGCCTTCGTGTGCGTGCAGATCCCGTTCGCCTGGCTGTTCAACGGCGTGTTCGGCATCGAGGCGGTGATGTGGGCGGTCGTCGCGAGCTGGACGGCCGGGTTGACCTACTCCGTGCTGTGCCTGCGCCGGGTCCTGTTCGCCCCGACCACGGAGGTGGTGCCGTCGTGATCGTCGTCAGCCGCGCGGAGGTCGAGTTCCACGGCGGCCAGGCGCGCACCGGTCCGGTGACGTGGGCGCAGCAGTCCACTTGGGACGGTATGTGCCGCTGGCTGCCCGACGTGAAGCCGTTCTTCACCCTGCCGAGGTGGCTGGACGTGCCGCTGCTGCTGGAACTGGGCGACGTGCTCGACGTGCTGGGCAAGCTGGTGCTGCGGCACGAGTCCCTGCGCACCCACTTCGACGTCAGCGCGAACGGTGAGGTGACCCAGCGGGTCGTGGGTTCGGGCACCCTGCCCGTCGAGGTGCACGACCGGCCCGCCGACGACCCGGTCCAGTTCGGCGACATCGTCGGCGACTGCTGGCGCCGTGGTGCCGAGACGCCGTTCGACCACGGCGGCGAGCTGCCGATCCGGCTGTCCGTCGCGCTCCACGAGGGCATCCCCGTGCTGGTGGTGTTCGTGGTCTCGCACCTGGCCGCGGACCACACCGGCGCGGACCTGCTGGCCGCCGAGCTGACCGCGCTGTTGCGCGCCCGCGTCGACGGCGTCGCGCCACCCGCCCCGCGCAAAGCCCTGCAACCACTGGACATCGCGCGGTACGAGCGTTCACCGGAAGGGCAGCTGCGCAACGTCGAGGCCCTGCGCCACCTCCGCACCCAGCTACAGCGCATGCCTGCGTACTTCGGGCGCGCCGAGCCGGCGACACCGCGGTACGTGGGCGCGGACCTGGCCTCGGACGTCCTCCCCGTGGCGGTGCGGCGAGCGGCCCGCCGGTGCCGCACCACGACGTCGGTGGTGTTGCTGGCGATCACGACGGCGCTGGTCGGCCGGGTCTGGCCCGGACCCCGGTGCCGCCTGGACGTCATGCAGGGCAACCGCGTGACGCCCGAGCTGCTGGGCAGCGTCACCACCCTCAACCAGGTCGTGCGCACGGTGGTCGACCTCGACGGTGACTCGTTCACGGACCTCTTGCGCCGCGCCGAGCACACCATGCGCGAGGCCCGCGCCGTTTCCCGTTACGACACCCGCGCCGAGCAGGAGGTGCTGCGCGCGTGGGGCGGCGTCCTGGCGCCGGGTGTCCAGTTCAACGACATGTGGTCGCTGCTGCCCAAACCGCGCACGACCCCCACCGATCCCGACCCGGCCACCACGGAGCTCACCTGGCCCGCCACGTCCGAAGCCGAGGACATGGCGCTGTACCTGGACATCAAGGGCACCCCCGAGCGCATGGTCCTGGGCCTCATGGCCGACACCGCTGTGCTGACGCGCGAGGAGATCGGCGCTTTCCTGCGGACCTTCGAGCACCTGGCGACGGCCCTCGCCGAGCACGGCGGCGAATACCATCTGGCGCATGCGGACCCGCGAGGACCGGATGCCGGAGGACGATCCCGACCTGATCGCGATGGTCAGGCAGGCCGTCCACCGCGATCTCCTGACCGCCCGGAACCACAACACCCCTCTCACCCTCCCTCAGGTGTGGGCGCTGGTGGGGGACGTCGACCGGGCTGAGGCCTCCGCTCGTGCCCTCCTCGACCGGCGGGGGTGGGATCGGCAGGCGGCGGCCCTGGCATCGGTCGCCAGGGCCGCGGCCCGGACAGGCCACCTCGACCGCGCGGAGACCATCGCGCGTTCCATCGTCACACCGTTCGTCCGGACGAAGGCCATGCTGTGGGTGGCCGAAGCCGCCATCGACGCCGGTGCACGCGAGCGAGCCGCCACCTTGGTGGACGACGCCCAAGCCATCGGCACCTCCCTCGACGACCCGAGGTCGAAGGCGTTGACACTGGGGCTGGTGGCAGCGGTTGCCGCCAAGGCCGGTCGACGTGAGCGGGCCGCCACGCTGATCGGCCAGGCGGAAGCCGTCGCCCGCTCGATCACCGACGTCAACTCCGCGTCGAGTGCGCTCGTGGCGCTGGTCGGAGCGGCGGCCGAGCTCGGCGTCGATCGCGCCGAGGCGCTGGCACGCACCATCACCGCCGAGTACGACGACCGCGACAAAGCCCTGGTGACGGTGACCGAGGCGGTGGCCAGGACCGGCGACGTCCAACGCGCCGAGACCACCGCCGACTCCATCTCCGCCGCCTACTGGCGGACGAGAGCACTGACGTCGGCGGCGGGAATCGTCGCCGAGGCCGGTGACGCCGTGGGCGCGGGCACGTTGATCGCCCGCGCCCACGACTGCGCCGGCGCGGTTGACCGGGTGGAGCTCCGGGCGTGGAGTCTGTGTGCCGTGGCGGAAGCCGCCGGCACAGCCGGTGATCGGGACCTGGCGGGCAGGCTGGTCGACCGGGCCGAGGCCGACGCGCGCGCTGTCGACGCCCGTTCGAGCCTCATGGCCGATCAACAGGCTCGGGTACTGGTGTCGGTGGCCGGAACGGCCGCCAAGATCGGGGACCTCGACCGGGCCGAGGCCGTCGCCCGTTCGATCGCGGTGCTCGCGCAGCAGGCATCGGCACTGGCGGCGGTGGCCGAAGTCGTCGCCAGGGCCGGCGACGCCGAGCGAGCCCGCGCGTTGATCCTGCGCGCCGAGAGCTTGTCCCGGACCCCCGACCTGGAGGTCCAGCTGCACCTCATCTCCGGGCTGAGGGCGGTGACCGAAGCCGCGGTCGAGGCCGGTGACCTCGATGGGGCGCGCTCGTCGGCCGCACGTGCCGAGGCCGTCGCGCGCTCCACCAGCGGGGCCGACGATCGGGATGGCGCGCTGGCTTCCGCCGCCGGGGTCGCGGCCGTGGCGGGTGACCTCGACCGCGTCGACGCCGTCATCACGTCCATCGCCGACCCCTATACGCAGGCGTGGGCGCTGCTGAGAACGGGTGAGGCCACCGCCGGAGCCGGCGGTTTCGACCGAGCCCGCACACTGCTCGGGCGTGCCGCGAGCATGGCCCGTCGCGCCCGGGAGAAGGACTTCCAGCGGGCGAGGGCACTCGGGTCCTCCATCGACTCGGCGGCCAAGGCGGTCGAACTCGGTCGCGCCGAAGCCGCGGCCAGGTCCGGCAAGCTCAGGCGCGCCGCGCGCATCGCCGACTCCGTTCGCCGCACCCCTGAGGAGCAGGCGAAGGTGCTGGTGGCGATGAGCGACTTCTTGGTCGGGAAAGGTGCTCTCGAGCGGGCCGGCCGGTTGGTCGCGCGTGCGGAGACCATCGCCGAGGCCATCCGCGTCAACCACGTCCGTGTGGACCCGTTCGAGCGCGAGGAGGCTGTCCGCACCCTGGCGTTGCTGGCCGAGGTCGCCGCCAAGACCGGCGATCCCGACCGAGCCGGCTCGTACCTCGCGCGTGCCGACTCCATCGCCGAGTCCACCACCGACGCCCACAAGGCCCGCGCCCTGGTGTCGATGGCGGAAGCCGCGGTCGCCACCGGCCGGCACGATCTAGGGCGCTCCTTGATCACTCGCGCCGAGACGGCCGCCGACGCCGTCGACAATCCCTACACACGGGCGAGCGTCCTGGTGTCGGTGGCCGAGGCCGCGGTCAGGGCCGGCGACCTCGACCGCGCGCACGCCATCGCCGAAGCCATCGACCCCGCCGTCACCCCCGAGCAACAGGCGCTGGCTTTCCTGACCCTGACCGCAAGCCCGGAGCCGTCCCTCCGGGCACGCGCGATTGCCCGAGCCCTGCGGGTCGCCGACTGGCACGTGTCGATCCGGGAACTGGTCACGGTGGTCCCCGAGGCGCGCGCGATCGTCGTAGCGGAACTCGACGCCGTAGTCTCGGGTGCGGAGGACGGCGAACGGGGTGGGCGATGAGCAGCGATCAGGATCCGGTGGTCGACGCCGAGATCGTCGGCGACGAGGCGGTCGGCGCCGAGCCGCCGGTGGGGGACTACACCGCGGGCGGTGTGCCGACCTTCGACCACGTCCGCGATCGGATCGAAGCCCGCTTCGCGACCAGCGTCGGCGCGGGTGAGGTGGCGGAGGCGGTGCCCGGGGCGCGGGCGGTGGAGGACGAGTTCGAGGCGCGGCGGCGGGCGGGGCTGGACAAGCTCGAGGAGATCCGCCGGTCTCTGCGCGCGGACACCGAGCGGTAGGACCGCTGCGGGGGCGTTCGGATCGCCAGTGGCCGGCCGAGCAGCGGTGGCAACCTCGAAGGAGCTGGGCGTGGACTCGTTGGACGCTGCGCCAGCCCGGTAAGTGACGAGGGCGGAGGCCGTCACCGCGGTCGTTCCGCCACTCGACCTGGCTCGTGCCCGAGTCGGCGGTACCCGCGCGGGACTTGCGGTGAACCGGTGGAAGGCCCTTTCCCGGCCCCCTATCCTGGCGCCGAACCGCCGGTGCCGCCGCGCTGACAGGAGTCCCCGCCTTGGACACCGATCCACCCGCGTTACTCGGGGCCGCCGGCGCGCGCGTCGTCGTCGTCGCGACGTCGCGCCACGTGGGCGGCTCGCTGCTGCCCGACGTGCCGTCCGCCGCCACGACCGCCCGTGACCTGGCCCGCGTGTACGTCGACCGCTGCGGGCTGGCGGAAGGCGACCTGACCGTCGTGCTCGACCCGGCCGGGCCGCGGGAACTGGCCGAACGCCTGCTCGCCGTCGCCGAGGAGGCGACCGACGTGCTCGTGGTCCACTTCGTCGGCCACGGCCTGGTCGGGCCGGACGACTCGTTGCACCTGGCCACCTTCGCCACCGACGACCCGGCCAAGGGCCTGGCCCACCACCGCGCCCTGCGGTACGCGGAGCTGAAGGACGTCGTGGCGCACTCCCCGGCCCGGTCGGTGCTGCTGGTGCTGGACTGCTGCTTCGCGGGCCGCGCCGCGGGACTGGACCCGGTGCGGCGGTCGCTGGCCGACTCCGCGCGCGACGGCGTGTACCAGCTCGCGTCGGCGGGCGCGGACGAGGCGGCGTGGGCGCCCGAGGGCAGTCCGCACACCGCGTTCTCCGGCGAGCTGGTCCGGTTGCTGGACGAGGGAGTGCCGGGCGGGCCGCGGGTGCTGACCCTCGACGACGTCTTCGAGGAGCTGTCGGCGCGCCTGGGAGACCGCGGCTACCCGCGTCCGCTGCGGTTCGCCACCGGGCACGCGGCGCGCTGGCGGCTCGCACCCAACCCGGCGTGGCGGCCGGGCGGCGGCACGGGTGCTCCGCCCCACCCCGGTCGCGCGCCCTACCGCGGGCTGGCGTACTTCCGCCGCGAGGACGCGGACTTCTTCTTCGGCCGCGACGAGCTGTCCCGCGGACTGGTCGGCCGGCTCGGCGAGGCGGAGCCGCTGCTGGTGCTCGGCCCGTCCGGCGCGGGCAAGTCCTCGGTGCTGCGCGCGGGCCTGGCGGCGGCGGTGGACCGGGTGGACGGCTGGACGTGCCACGTGGTCACGCCGGGCGCGGACCCGTTCGCGCCCCTGGCGGCGTGGCTGGCCGACCGCGGCCGGGGCTCGGTGGCGGAGCTGCGCGCGGCGCTGCGGTCCGACCCCGACGCGCTGGCCGTGCGGCTGCGCGCCACGCCGGCCGGCGACGGGACGCGGGCGAGCCGGGAACACGTCGTGCTGGTGGTCGACCAGGTCGAGGAGCTGTTCACCGCCGTCGCCGACGAGGACGTGCGGTCGGCCTACGTGCGGGCGCTGGTCGGCGTGGCGCGCGGCCGCGCGGCGTCGGTGGTGCTGGGCGTGCGGGCCGGGTACTTCGGCCACTGCGCGCGCTACCCCGAGCTGCTGCCCGCGTTGGGCCGCCCGGCGGTGGTCGCGCCGCTGGGCCAGGAGCAGTTGCGCGAGGTGATCGTCGAGCCGGCCCGCAAGGCCGGGCTGGAGCTGGAACCCGGCCTGGTCGAGCGGCTGCTGACCGACCTCGGCGACGGCCCCGGGTCGCTGCCGCTGCTGTCCCACGCGCTGCTCAAGACGTGGGAGGAGCGCGACGGCGGCCGGCTCACGCTGGCGGGCTACCAGCGCACCGGCGGCATCCAGGGCGCCGTGGCGCGCACCGCCGACGCGGTGTACGACTCGCTGGAGCCCGACAGCCGCGACGTCGCCCGGCGGCTGCTGCTGCGGCTGGTGAGCATCGGCGACACCGGCGACCTGCGGCGCGTGGTGCCGCAGTCGGAGCTGGCGCTGGACGAGCGCGGGCAGCGCGTGCTGGACGCGTTCGTGCGCGCCCGCCTGGTCAACGTCGACCAGGACGCCGTGGCGATCGCCCACGAGGCGCTGCTGCGTGCCTGGCCCCGGCTGCGCGACTGGATCGCCGCCGACCGCGCGGGGCTGCTGGTGCGCCAGCAGTTGGCCGAGAGCGCGCGCAACTGGCAGCGGCACGACCGCGACCCGGAGCTGCTCTACCGCGGCAACCGGCTCGCCGAGGTCAGCGCGTGGCAGGGGGAGCGGCAGCAGCGCGACCCGGTCGGCGAGGTCGAGGCGGACTTCCTGGCCGCCAGCCGCCGCAGACGGCGGGTCGAGTCGCGGCGGCGGCGCGCGGCCGTGGCGGTGCTCGCCGTCATGCTGGTGCTGGCGGCCTCCGCGGCGGTGTACGCGACCGTGCAGCAACGGGAGTCCGCGCGGCTGCGGGCCGCCGCCGAGGCCAGCGGCGACACCGCGCTGTCGCTGCTGATCGCGCGCACCGCCGGCGACGTCCGCGACCTCAACCCGGTGCTGGCCATGCAGTTGGGCGTGGCCGCCTACCGCACGGCGCCGACGACCGACGCCCGCAGCGCGCTGCTCAGCGCCGTGACGATCCCCGCGCCGGCCGTGGTGTCCGGCCACGAGAACGCCGTGGACGGCCTGGCGTTCGACCGGGAGAACGGTGTCCTGGTCACCGCCTCGGAGGACACCAAGGCGAAGCTGTGGGACGTCGAGACCGACCCGCGCCACCCCCGGTGGCTCGGCGACATGGACCGCCACACCGGCTACGTCTTCGACGTCGCCGTCAGCCCGCGCGGCGGGCGCGCCGTCACCGGGTCGAACGACCGCACCGCGAAGCTGTGGGACATCAGCAACCCGCGCGCGCCGAAGGAGATCGGGACCATGCGCGACCACACCGACGCCGTGCGCGGTGTGGCGTTCAGCCCCGACGGGGCTTATGTGGCAACGGCTTCCGTCGACGGCACCGCGAAGCTGTGGGACGTGCGGGACACTTCGCACCCCGTGGGCGAGATGAAGGGGCACGAGGGCGCGGTGCGCGGCGTCTCCTTCCACCCGGACGGACGCACGGTGTCCACCACCGGCGTCGACAAGTCGGTGAAGCTGTGGGACATCACCGATCCCGCCCACCCGGCGCTGCGCTCCACCGTGACCGAACACGCCGACACCGTGCGCATGGCGCCGTTCAGCCCTGACGGCAAGCTGATGGTCAGCGCCTCCAACGACCGCACCGCGAAGCTGTGGGACGTCACCGACGCCGCCGCGCCCAGGGTGCGCGCCACCCTGTCCGGGCACGCCGACACCGTGCGCAACGTCGCTTTCACCCCGGACGGCACCGTCGTCGCCACGGTGTCGGTCGACAAGACCACGCGCCTGTGGGACATCCACGACCCCGACCGGCCGCAGCCGCTGCTCACCCTCGGCGGCCACGGCAGCATCGTCAACGCCGTCGCGTTCGCCCGCGACGGGCGCACCCTGGCCACCGGGTCCGCGGACAGCACGGTGAAGCTGTGGGACGTCGGCGACCCCAGCCACCCGGCGTCGCTGCTGCCCGCGCTGAGCGGCCACCGCGGGCCGGTGCGCGGCGTGACCTTCAGCCCGGACCGCCGGACCCTGGTCACCACCGCCGACGACGGCACCGCACGCGTGTGGGACCTGTCGCCACCGGGCCGACCCCGGGCCGTGGCGGAGCTGACCGGGCACACCAGGAGCGTGACCGCGGCCGTGTTCAACCCCACCGGGCGGCTCCTGGTGACGTGCTCGGACGACGGCACCTTCCGGTTGTGGGACGTGACCGACCGGGCCAAGCCGGAACTGCTGGCGGTCCAGCGGGCGTCGGACAACACCCTCAAGGGCGCGGTGTTCAGCGGCGACGGCACGGTGCTGGTCACCGCCTCCGGCGACCGCACGGCGCGCCTGTGGGACGTCCGGTACCCGCGCCAGGTCACCGCGCTGTCCTCGCTGCTGGGCCACGACAGCTACCTGTACGCCGTCGCCGCCAGCCCCGACGGCCGCACTGTCGCCACCGGGTCGGAGGACCGGACGGTGAAGCTGTGGGACGTGACCGACCCGCGGCGCCCGGTGCTGCGGTCCACCGTGACCGGCCACACCGCGACCGTGTGGAGCGTGGCGTTCAGCCCGGACGGGACCACGCTGGCCACGGCGTCCGCCGACCGCACGGTCCGCCTCGCCGACGTGCGCGACCCGGCGAAACCCGTGCCGCGGCACACCCTGGAGGGGCACTTCGCGCCCGTCTACGCGGTGGCGTTCGGCCCGGACGGCCGGGTGCTGGCCACCGGCGCGGACGACGGCACCGCCAAGGTGTGGGACGTCTCCGGCGAGCCGCGGGTGACCGCGACCCTGGTCGGCCACGGCGGTCCGGTGTCGGCGGTGGCCCTCGGCGACGGTGTCCTGGCCACCGGCTCCTGGGACCGGACGGCCCAGTTGTGGCTGACGAACGTGGACGAGGTCGCCGCCCTGGTGTGCGACCGGGTCGGGGCGAAGCTGGCCGACCAGGAGTGGTCGCAGGTGCTGCCGGACATCCCCCGCCGGCCGGCCTGCGCGGAGTGAGAGGCGGATCGCGTGGACGTGGAACTGAGGGTGGACGGCGGCGCGGACGAGGTGCGCGACCTGCACCGCGCGCTGGCCGCCGACCCCGACCTGCGCGGCCGGGTGCGGCTGCGCCACCGGCCGCCGGAACCGGGCGCGCTCGGACCGGTCGCGGAGGCGGTGGAGGTGGCACTGGCACCCGGCGGAGCGCTGACCGTCGTGGCCGGCGCGGTCCTGGTGTGGCTGCGCCGGCGGCGGGGGACGGTGAAGGTGCGGGTGACCCGGGGCGAGGACACCGTGGAGGTGTACGCCGACCAGGTGCGCGGGTTGGACGCGCCGGCGGTGAAGGAGTTGACCGCGCAGATCGTGTCCTCTTTGGACCGGAAGGGTGAATCAGCGCCGTAGCACCGTGCCGCGCACAACACCGCCGGCTCCGGACAGGTGGACCGCGCGGCGCTGCCCAGGGCGATCCGAGGTTCCTTTCGCCTCTACCGAACTTAGTAGTTCGGACGTAGAGTCCGCGAGCTACCGGGAACAACTCGGATCGGTGAGGGGTACGGCGTGCTGAGACGGCGAATCGACAGGGTGCTCGCTTTAAGTGCGGTGACCGTGGTGTTGGGCGCGGGGGTGGCCACGGCGCACCCGGACCACGGCGGTGGCGGGCGGGAGGACTTCCCCGGTGAGGGGGTGGCCGACGGGCTGTACAAGCAGCACGACGGCGATGAAGGGCACCTGCCGGCGGTGGCGCGCAACGTCACGTTGGTGGGCAAGGCGAAGGTGACCAACCCCTCGGGTGCCGGTAACACCGGGCGCGTGGCCGACGTGACGGCGTTCGGCGATTACGCCTACCTGACGGCGTTCCGCGCGCCGACGTGCGAGCGGACCGGTGTGCACGTCATGGACATCTCCGACCCGGCTCACCCGGTCGAGGTCACGAGCGCGTTCATCCCGACCAGTGCCGGTTCCTACGCCGGTGAGGGCATCCAGGTCGAGCACGTGGAGACGCCGTTCTTCCACGGCGACCTGCTGATCCACCAGAACGAGACGTGTCCCGGCGCGACGCCGGGCGCGGACTCGGGTGGCATCTCGCTGTGGGACGTGAGCGATCCTCGCCACCCGAAGGCGGTCAAGCTCCACACGGGTGACTTCACCAACGCCGCCGGTGGCCTGGACGTGGCGCCGAACCAGACGCACAGCATGCGGATGTGGACCAACGTCTTCGACAAGAAGGTCTACGTGGCCCTGGTCGACGACGAGGAGGGCACGGACGTCGACATCCTCGACATCACCGACCCGTACCACCCGGTGCTGGTCAACGACGAGCTCGACCTCGGCGAGGTGTTCGGTGTCGACCAGGCCGCGCCGGCCAACCTGACGTCGGTGTTCAGCCACGACATGATGATCACGAAGATCGGTCGTCGGTACGTGATGAACATGAACTACTGGGACGGCGGGTACGTGCTGCTCGACGTCACCGACCCGCGGCCGGGCAAGGTGAGCCTGATCGCGGAGTCGGACTACGCGGCGCTGGACGAGGAGCGGCTGGCGCGCGGCCAGCAGGTGTCGCCGGAGGGCAACGCGCACCAGTCGGAGCTGTCGCCCAACCGCAAGTTCATGATCGGCACGGACGAGGACTTCAGCCCGTACCGCGTCACCGCCAAGATCGACTCGGGCCCGTACGCGGGCGCGGAGTACCTGGCTACCTCGGCGCGGGACACCAAGCCGGTGGACGAGAACACCACCATCTCCGGCCCGACCACGTTCGTCGGCCAGGCGTGCGACGCGGCGGCGATCCCGGCGGGCACGGGCACGGCGCTGGTCGAACGCGGGACGTGCGCGTTCCAGGTCAAGTTGGACAACATCGTGGCCAAGGGCTACACGGCCGGCATCGTCTTCCAGAACGAGCGCTCGGACTGCCTGGGTGGCGTGACGATGGCCGCGGCGGGCCCGATCCCGTACGTGTTCACCAACCGCTACGCCGGCCTGCGGCTGCTGGGCGTGCCGGGCGTGACCGAGGCCGGCGCGTGCACCACGCCGACCCCGACGAGCGGTGGCGAGGCGACCACCATCAAGGCCACCTTCGACGGCTGGGGTTACGTGCGGTTGTTCGGCACCGACATCCCGAAGTCGGGCGCGGGTTCGATCAAGCAGATCGGCACCTACGCCGTGCCCGAGTCGCAGGACCCGAAGTACGCGCGGGGCTTCGGTGACCTGTCGGTGCACGAGGTGGCGATGGACCCGGACAACAACAGCCTGGCCTACATCTCGTACTACGCGGCCGGGTTCCGGGTCGTGCAGTACGGCAAGAACGGCATCCAGGAGGTCGGCGCCTTCATCGACGAGGACGGCAACAACTTCTGGGGCGTGGAGGTCTGGAAGGACGAGACCGGTGAGCAGTACGTGCTCGCCAGCGACCGCGACTTCGGCCTGTACGTCTTCCACTACGACGGCTGACGGTGCCCGCGTGCCCCAGGCGGACGGTTCGCCTGGGGCACGCGTGCGAGTCGAGTCGGCCTCTTTCGAGCGACGGCACGGTCGGGCGTCTACAAGCGACCGTCCACTGCGGCTTGCTCCAGGCGGCTCTCCATCGCGGCGTCGGACCGGTTCACCTCCTGGAGCAGGGTGTGCAGGCGCTCCAGGTCCTCGCGGGTCTGGCGGAAGGCACGGGCGGCGCCGTGCAGGTTCCCGGAGATCTGCTCGATCCGGTCCACGTCGACGCCGCTGCCGTAGAACATCGCAGTCCGGCCGGCCGAGGAGTCCACGTACCGGGCCAGTTGCTCGGCGGACTCCTGCTGCCGGCGCAGTTGTGGCGCCAGGGCCAACGCCCGCGCCACGTTGGCCAGGGCGACCGCCGAGCGCGACCGGCGTCCGGCGTAGTCGAAGCGGAGGTCGTTGATCGCGCGCCGGCGCTGGGTGACGTCGGGCTCCGCGCGCAGCGCGGCGGCGAACCGGAGGACTTGCCCGGTGAGCTCGACCTGGGTGCGGGCGAGGTCCCGGGCGTACCCGGCGAGGTCGCTGCGGACCAGGTCGAGCGCGGTGTGGTCGGGGCCGTTGCCGAGGTGGCCGAGCAGCGCGGCGCCGGTGGTGCGCGGTGGCACGTGGAGCGCGGCGCGGGCGAGCGCGCTCGTGGTGGTGCGCACGACGTACCCCTCGACGAGTGAGGCGGCGATGCTGCCGGCGAGCTGGATCGCCATGCCCGTGACCGCCACGCGCAGGGCGGGCGCCACCCCGCCCTCGGAGGGGGTCCTGGGCGTCGCCCCGGCGTGGGGTTCGGGTACGGCCGCCCGCCGCGGGGGTTCGGGGATGCTCGTGGGCCGTCGTGGTTCGGGCGCGGCCGTTCGCCGTGGTGTCTGCGGGGCGGTTGTTCGGCGCGGTGGTTCGGCGGACCCGCTCTCCGCACCGCCGGTGGGTGCGGGTGTCGGCGGACGGGTGGGACCGGTCGGAGCCGGGGGCGGCGACCCCGAGCCCCCGCCCCGGGGTGGCCGGGCCGGGGGGAGCGGTCCGGCCAGGGGAGGCTGGGTGGCGACCCGCCACCGCGGGGTCCCGGACCGCGCGTCGCCGTTCACCAGCCGGATGACCAGCTCACCGCGTTGGTCGACCACGTTGACGGCGGTGAGGAAGTCGGGTCGACCGAGGCCCTGGTCGAGGGTTTGGCGTTGCAGCAGCCGTTGCAGGTCGACCGCCAGGTCACCCGAGTTGACGGCCTGACCGGTCGCCGGGTTGGTCACGACCCACCGGCCGTCGGGCCGCACGACGCGCGGGCCGCTGCCGGCGGGCGGTGGCCACGTGACGACCACCGTGGCCTCGCGCCGGGTGCGGGGGAGCGTGCCCGCCGCGGGTCGGGTCGGGCCGACGGTCACCGCCGCGTGCATGACACCCGCCTCCAGCACGGCGGCGGCGAGGATCGCGCGGCGCTCGTGGTAGACCTCGACCGTCATCGCGGTGCTGCCCCGGCGACCGATGCTGATGTCGCTGGAGTAACTCCGGCTCGCGGCGTCCTGCCCGAAGTCGAGGACGAACCCGGCACGCGCCAGGGGCGCCCGTCGCCGGACCTCCACCAGTTCCAGCACGGCGTCCACGACCTGGGCGGGCTGCCGGCCCCGGTGGGCGCGGGCCCAGTCGGCGAGGCCGCGCACGCGACCGCGTTCCTCCAGCCGGGCCACGTCGAGCACGACCGCGCCGAGGTCCGCCCGGCCGGCCTCGGCCAGCCGGCGTTCGATGCGTTCGAGCCACGGTGCCACGTCGTGGAACAGCGGCATGCGGGCCACGTCGCGCAACGGGGACGGGGCCGGCAGGAGCAGCGGAGGATCACGTTGCACCACCAGCCGTGCGATCTGGTTGCCGGCGACGCGTTGCAGTGCCAGCAGTCGGGCGAAGGCCGAGATGGCGGTGGGCGACCGGCGAACCACGGGTCTCGGCTCGGGACGAGCGGCGGGAGCGTGATCGCGGTCCATGAGCCACACGTTGACGGCGGACCGGAAGAGTCGGCAACGTGCGGACGGGCAGCGGTGAGGGCATTGGCCCCCGATGCGCCGGCGCCGCCCGGACCGCGGGTCGGTCCTGGACCACGAGCGTCCGGGCGGCCGGCGGGGGTCAGCGGGACGGGGTCGTGGCGACCGGGGTCCAGCGGACGCCCTTCCAGGTGCCGTCGGCGGTGGTGCTGCGACCGACCACGACGCCGTGGTTGTTCAGCGCGACCGGTGTGCTGTAGGCGCCGCCCAGCGAGTCGAGGTAGGTGAGCTGCCCGTCGCGCCAGAGGAACACGCGGGTCGACGAGTAGTCCGGCGTCGAGGTGTGCCCGACGATGTCGCCGCGCTCGTTGATCGCGGTCGCCACGGAGTTGCCGGGCACGCCGAGGTCGACCTGCTTGCCGCCGGCGGGCCACAGCACCGCGCGGGACATGCCGTTGTCCAGCACCCAGCCGACCGCGTCGCCGCGTTCGTTGAGCGACTGCTCGCCGTGGGCGAGCCGGCCCCGTTCCGACAGGACGGTCAGCTCGTCGCCGTCCCAGCGCAGCGCCACCATGCCCCGGTTGGCGACGATCACACCGGACTCGTTGACCGCCTCCGGGTCGTACGTGCCGTAGCCCGGACCCGGGGGCAGTTCCGTGCACGTGCCGCCGGTGCAGCGGAGTGCGCCGAACTGCTGGAAGGATGCGGAGGCGTAGGCGGCCGCGACGACACCGGCGTTGTTGATGGCGTACGCCGACACGTGATCCCCGGCCACCGGCAGCTCCACGTGCCGCTCGCCGTCCCACACGGTGGCGTGCTGCGGGCCCCGGGACGAGGTGGCGTACGACATCGGCACGCTGCCGTCGTCGTTGATCACCTGCGCCAGCGCCCACGCGGCTCCCGGCGGGGTGATGGCCGTCCGCTGACCCGCGAACCACACCCACGGCTTCTGCGTGTCCGGCACGCCATCAGAGGTCAAGCCGAGCACCTTGCCGCTCTGGTTGATCGCGCCGGCCAGCCCGGGACCGAGATCGGTCGCCCCACCGCGCGGCGCCCACAGCACCGCGCGCGTCACCCCGTCACCCTGGGCGCTGCCGACGATCTGGCCGAGGTCGTTGACCCCGGTGGGGTGGTAGCCGAGGGTGTCCGGCAGACCCGCGACACCCGGCAGTTCGGCGATGACGTGCGTGGCGGACGCGACCGCCGCGGGAGTGGCGGCCAGTGGCAAGGCTGTCGCGAGCGCCAACACGGCCAGCGACGCGCGTAAGTCGGGCATGATCGCTCCGTTGCGAGTATGTCCTGAAGTGGTACTGGATCGATCAACGGTAGCCTCCGCGCACCTGCGGCGGTGTCGGCCGGACAGCGCAACAGTCCACGAACCCCTTGCGCCGCAGGGAGTCCGAGGTGGATTGGCCGCGAGCCTGCTGGAACACGGCTGGGTGCGCGAGCCGCGCTGACGGCGGACGGTCTCGTTCACCGGGGGAATCGGCCGAACCGGCGATCTCCGCCACCCGGTCGCTGTACCGTGACGCGCGGCGCGGTTGACGCCCCACCGGTCCGAAGGGGGCACGGTCGGAGTGGGGGAGGGGCGTTCATGCGGTTGTCGGCGCGCGCCGCGATCGCGGTGGCGATGCTGGTGGGGATCCACCTTCTCGCGCTGCTGCTGGTGGCTGCGCTGGTCGTCGTCGACGTGCTGCTGGTGCAGGACGGTCGGTTCATCGCGTTCGTGTGGACGAACGCGGTGTTCGCGCCCATCGTCCTTGGCGTGCTCGTCACCCTGTTCTCGGTCGGTGCGACACCGGGGGACCAGTTCGGCGGCACCGTTGTGACGCCGCAGGACCAGCCGCGGCTGTGGGACCGCGTGCGCATGCTCGCCGCGGAGGTCGGGACCCGGCCGCCGGACGAGATCCGCGTCGTGCCCGGGGCCAACGCGGGCGTGGTGGAGCGGACGCGCCTGTTCGGGCTCGTGGTGCGCCGCCGGGTCATGGTCGTCGGCTTCCCGCTGTTCGCCTGCTTGACCGACGACGAGCTGACCGCCGTCCTCGCGCACGAACTCGGCCACTTCGGCAACCACGACGCCCGGCTGGGCGGGCTCGTCCACTCGGGCCGAGCGGCCCTCGTGCGCATCCTGGCCGGACTGTCGGGCGGCACCGGGTACCGCGCCGCGGTGGCCGAGGTGATCGCCGCGTACGCGAACCTGTACCTCACCGTGTCCGGCCGGGTCTCCCGCCGGCAGGAGCTCGCCGCCGACGCCGTGGCAGCGCGGATCGCCGGATCGCGTGCGGCGGCGAGCGCCCTGCGCGCGGTGCCGTTCGTGCACGCGGCGTGGGCGACGTTCCTGGAGGAGCGGCTCCACGCCGCCGGGTCGGCCGGGTACCTGCCGCGCAACGTGCTGGTCGGCTTCACCCGCTGGTGGACGGTCGAACGACCCGACGTCGAGCCCGCGCCGCCGGTGGCCGGACCGTTTGACCGGCACCCGCCGATGGCCGAGCGGATCGCCGCCGTCGAAGCGCTGGCCGCACCGGGCGGCGGGGGCTCCGCGCCGGCGATCGACCTGCTGGACGACCCGTCCCGGGTCGTGGACTCGTCGCTGTCGACCGTCCTGACCGACGAACTCGGGTTCAAGACCCCGGTCGAGTGCGTGGACCTGGACCACCTGCTGGCGCGAGCCCACCTGGTCGCCGGGTCGAGCCGGCTGCTCACCGCGGCGCGCCGCGCGTCCGGCGAGCGAGAGGCCACGCTCGGCACGGTGCTCGACCTGCTCGACCGCGGTCGGCTCGCCGACCTGCTCCCGGCGGACCTGGTGCCCGGCAACGGGACGCGGGCGCCGCGGGTCGTGCGCGAGTACGGCCGGGGGTTCGTGATCGGGGAACTGGCCGCCCTGGCCGAACTCGCCTGCCGGGACGCCGGTCGCGAGTGCCCCGACCTCGCCCCGCACGTCGAAGCGGCCTGCGAGGACCACCCCGACACGGCGGGGCTTCGGCGCGTGGTCGGCATCGCGCCGGACCGCCACCCGGTCGCGGACTGACGGAGGACCTGGTGCTGGACCCGAGACGCAACGCCGACCCCGCCCGCTGGGGACTCGTGCCGGACGGGCAGGTCCGGGAGCGTTGGCTGCCCGCGGACGACCCCGCGCTGCACGAGGCCGCCGGCGCGGCCAGGTCGGGCCAGTGGCGGCCCGCCGCGACGCTCCTCGCCTCCACCTTCGGCGACTGGGACCACCGCGCCGAGGTCGTGGACGTGCTGGCCACCGAGGGCGCGCACGACGACCGCTGGCTGACCGCGTGGCGAGCCGCCCGCCCCGAGGACCCGCACCTGGCGGTCGTGGACGCCCACGCGTGGTTGAAGCTGGCGTGGGCGATCCGGGGTGAGGGCCTGGAAGCCGCGCACGTCAAGGGTTTCCAGCGTGTGCTGGTGAAGGCGCAGCGGGCGGCGTGGGCGGCCACCGGAGCGCTGCCGGACGACCCGACGCCGTGGTGGACGCTCACCGCGCTCGCCCGCGGCCTCGGGTTCGCGCACTCGCGGTTCCAGGAGGTGTGGGCGGAGCTGACCGCACGGGCACCGTCGCACCGGCGTGCGCACCTCGACGCGTTGCAGTACTGGCGCGAGGAGTGGTGCGGGTCCCACGGGTTGATGCTCGACTTCGCCGAAAAGGCCGCGGCGACGTCTCCGGAGCTGGTCGCCTTGCCGCTGCACGCGGCGTTCGAACTGGAGGACGAGGAACCCGGGGCGTGGCGGACCGCGTCGGCGCGGCAGGCGTTGGAGGCCGTGCTCGTGCGGCTCGCCGACGCCCCCGACACCCGGGCCGTGCGCGAGGACCGCGGCTTCGCCGTCCTGGCCCTGTTCGAGCTGGGCCGGTACGACGAGGTGGTCGAGCAGTTCCGCCTGCTCGGGCCGCGGGCGGACGGCGCGCCGTGGAGCAGTTACGAAGACCCGAAGGGCACCTTCCTGAACTACCGCGCCGATGCGTGCATGAGAGCCGCTCGCTGAGGCACGGCGGCGTGGCAGCCGGGGCCACGACCCCCTTCCGGCGGCTCGGACAGACGATCGCCGCTGTGGCGGTCGGGTTCGTCGGCGCCGTGCTCGTTCACGCGAAGTGTCCGCCACATTACGAGACGATGTCGATCGCTCGGTCCCGGGTTGACAGCGCGGACCGCCGATCACAAATGTGAGAGCGCTCCCATATTGCGCCCGCAACAACGTCCCCGGCGTACCGCCGCCGTCAGTCGCCTCCAGAAACCGGAGCAGCCCATGAAACGCCTGATCCGAGCGCTCGTCCTCACCGCGACAACGGTCCTCGCCGCCGTCCAGCTCTCACCCGCCGCCCACGCCGCCATCGGTGGCAGCTTCGTCGACCAGTTCAACTCGTTCGACACCAGCCGCTGGCACAAGGCCGACGGCTGGAGCAACGGCAGCATGTTCAACGTCGGCTGGCGCGCGGACCACGTCTGGAACAGCGGCGGTGTCACGGGCATCAACCTGGACAAGGCCACGTGCCCCGGCGGCTGTTCCGGCAAGCCCTACGCCTCCGGCGAGTTCCGCTCCAACGACCTGTACTCGTACGGCCGGTTCGAGGTGCGGATGATGGCCGTCAAACGCGCCGGCACGGTGACGTCGTTCTTCACCTACACCGGGCCGAGCGACAACCAGCCCTGGGACGAGATCGACGTCGAGATCCTCGGCAAGAACACCTACCAGATGCAGACCAACTACTTCACCAACGGCGTCGGCGGGCACGAGACGATCATCAACCTCGGGTTCGACGCCTCTGCCGGCTTCCACACC
This sequence comes from Saccharothrix variisporea, assembly GCF_003634995.1. Lineage (GTDB taxonomy): Bacteria > Actinomycetota > Actinomycetes > Mycobacteriales > Pseudonocardiaceae > Actinosynnema > Actinosynnema variisporeum. The sequence continues at coordinate 9,055,280 of NZ_RBXR01000001.1, forward strand.
TACGCCATCGAGTGGTGGAACAGGGGCACGATCAACTGGTTCGTCGACGGCCGCCTGGTCCACCAGGAGAACGGGTCGCGCGGCCCGCTGCCGACCCGCCCGCAGCGCATCATGGCCAACCTCTGGCCCGGCATCGGCGTCGACGACTGGCTCGGCCCCTTCGTCTACCCCGGTACGACGTTGACCGCCCGGTACGACTCGGTCAGCTACACGAAGTACTGATGGCGGTGGGTCCGGGACGACCTCGGCCGTCCCGGACCCCGCACGGCCAGGGCGAGCAACGCGTGCGGCGCCCCGATCGGCCCGGCCGGAACCCGGTTGTCAGCTGAGGTGGCCCGCCCCCTGGACGAATCCCCCGGGCCACCTCAGGTCTGAAGTGTGAGCGGCCGTTCGTGTGAACCGCTTGCCAACGTTCTGCATCGCCCTGGTAACTGCGCTATTCCTGTCGCCGGGGAGATGTGGTGCCGGGGGAGGCGGGCGTGGCGGTGGAGATCGCTCTGCTGGGCGAGGTGACCGCGCACGTCGACGGGCAGCCGGTGCGGCTCGGGCCCGCCCGGCAGCGGTGCGTGCTGGCGGCGCTGGCGGTGGACGCGGGTCGGCTCGTGCCGGCGGATCGCCTGGTCGAGCGGGTCTGGGGTGCGGACACACCCCGGCGGGGACGGGCGACGCTGCACAGCCACATCTCGCGGTTGCGGGGCGCTTTCGCCGGTGCGCTGACCGTCGTCCACCGTTCCGGTGGCTACACGCTGGAGCTGGACCAGGCGGACCGGGCGGTGGACCTGCTCCGGTTCCGCGCCCTGCGCGACCGCGCCCGCCGCGCGGACGACGACGCGCGCCGGGTGGCGCCGTTGGTCGAGGCGTTGGCGTTGTGGCGCGGCGAGCCGTTGACCGGCGTGAGCGGGTTGTGGGCGGAAGGCGAGCGCGACCGGTGGCAGCAGGAACGGTGGGCCGCCGAGCTCGACCTGGTCGACGCCCGGTTGAGCGACGGCCAGGGCGAGGAGCTGGTGGCCCAGCTGTCGGCGTGGGCCGCGCGGCACCCGCTGGACGAGCGCGTGGCCGGCCGGTACATGCTGGCGCTGCACCGCGCCGGGCGCACCGCGGACGCCCTGGCCCACTACCGGCACCTGCGGGAACAGCTGGTCGAGGAACTGGGCACGGACCCCGGCACCGCGTTGCGGGACCTGCACAGGCGCATCCTCGACACCGACCCCGCCCTGGCCCCGACCCCGCCCGCGATCGGCGGCGGGACACCGGCGACGGCGGCGGAGCCGGTGCCCCGGCAGCTGCCCGCGCCGCCGCGGTGGTTCACCGGCCGCGCCGCCGAACTGGCCCGCCTGGACCGGGCCTCGACCGCCGCGCCGGGAACCGACCCGCGGCCCTCGGCGACCAGTACGGGGACACCGGGGGCCGGCACGGGGACGTCTGCGGCCGGCCCGCAGCCCTCGGCGACGGGCGCGGGGGCACCTGGGAGCGGCGCGGGAGCACCGGAGACCGGCGCGGGAGCACCTGGGAGCGGCGCGGGAGCACTGGAGACTGGCGCGGGGGCACCTGGGACCGGCGCGGGGGCACCGGGGGCCGCCACGGTGGTGATCTCGGCGATCGGCGGGGCGGGCGGGGTCGGCAAGACCTGGCTGGCCCTGGCCTGGGCGCACCGGCACCTCGACCGGTTCCCCGACGGGCACCTGTTCACCGACCTGCGCGGGTTCGCCCCCACCGAGCAGCCCGTCGCCGCGGACGCCGCGTTGTTCGGGTTCCTCACCGCGCTGGGCGTCGCCCCCGACCGCATCCCCGCCGACCTGGACGCCAGGGCCGCGCTGTACCGCAGCCTGGTCGCGGGGCGGCGGATGCTCGTGGTGCTGGACAACGCCGCCACCGCCGAGCAGGTCGTCCCGCTGCTGCCGGGCAGTCCGACCTGCACCGTGCTGGTCACCAGCCGCCGCAGGCTCGCCTCCCTGATCGACCGGCACGGCGCCCGCCACCTGCAGTTGGACGTCCTGGACCACGCCGAGGCCCGCGCCCTGCTCGCCGCGCGCCTGGGCGCCGACCGCGTCGCCGCCGAACCCGACGCCGTCGACGAGCTGGTCGAGCTGTGCGGTGGCTACCCGCTGGCCTTGTCGATCACCGCCCGGGACGCCGCCACCCGCCCCGCCGTCCCGCTGGCCGAGATCGCCGCCGAGCTGCGCGAGCTGGGGCTGGAGATGCTCGACCACGACACCGACCCCGCCGCGAGCCTGCCCGTCGTGCTGTCCTGGTCGCTGCGCCGGCTCACCGACGAGCAGCGCACGGTGTTCGGGCTGCTCGGGATCGCCCCCGGCCCCGACACCACCCCGCCCGCCGTGGCCGCCCTGACCGGCCTGCCGGCGGCCCGCGCGCGCCGGGCGCTGTCGGCGCTGGAGGAGGCGTCCCTGCTGGAACGCCTGCCGGGCGGCCGGTACGCGATGCACGACCTGGTCCGCGACTACGCCGCCACCACCGCCCACGCCCTGCCCGACGGCGTGCGGGAGGCGGCGCTGGTGCGGGTGGCGGACTTCCACCTGCACACCGCGTTCGCCGCCGACCGCCTCCTGGAACCCCACCGCGAACTCCTGCACCCCGGCCCGCCCGCACCCGGCGTCCACCCGCACCCGCTGCCCGACGCCGCCGCCGCGATCGCGTGGCTGGAGGCCGAGCACGCCACCCTCCTGGCCACGCAGCGCGCGGCGGTCGCCCTCGGCCGCCACCACGTCGTCTGGCACCTCGCCCGCGCCCTGGACACCTTCCACTTCCGGCGGGGGCACCGGCGCGACGCGCTCACCGCGTGGCGGGCCGCGCTGGACGCCGCCGCCCACCTGCCCGACCCCACCGCCCGCAGCCGCGCCCACCGGCTGGTCGGCCGCGCGTACTCCCGGCTGGGCGGGCACGACGAGGCCATCGGCCACCTGGACCGGTCCCTCACCCTGGCCGTGCGCCACCACGACCCCGCCGAACAGGCCCACACCTACCGGGCGCTCACGGTCGCCTGGAAGCGGAGGGACGACCGGAAGGCCCTGGAGTACGCCCGACACTCCCTGGACCTCTACCGCACCCTCGACCGGCCGGTGTGGGAAGCCGACGCGCTCAACCAGGTGGCCAGGCTCGCCGCGTCCCTCGGCGACCTCGACACCGCCCGCGACCACTGCCGCGCCGCCCTCACCCTGTTCCGACGCCACCACGACCCCGTGGGCGAGGCGGACGCCCTGGCCATCCTGGGGTCGATCGCCCACCGCACCGGCGACCACCGGCAGTCGGTCGAGCACTACCACCAAGCCCTCGCCGTGTACCGCACCCACGGCGACACCTACCAGGTCGCCGACGCCCTGGACAGCGTGGGCCACCCCCATTCCGCCCTCGGACGACACGACCGGGCCCACGAGGTGTGGCGGGAGGCACTGCGGCTGTACCGCGACCAGGGCCGCGACGAGGAGGCCGAGCGGGTGCGACGCCGGCTCGACGACCTCCGCGGCACCACCCGCACCGGTTCGGACGCCCACCTGCCACGCGGCGCACCCCGGACGGCCGAGCCGGCGCGACCGTGACGAACCCCCGCGCGACAGCGGTGCGCGGAGTCCTCGATGGAATCATCGGGCCATGCGGGTGCTGCTGGTCGAGGACGACGAGCCCATCGCCGAGTCGCTGATGCGCGGGCTGGGGCGGTACGGGTTCGAGGTCGTGTGGGTGCGCACCGGGGGTGCGGCGCTGGCGGCCGAGGCCGTGGACGTGGTGCTGGTCGACCTCGGGCTGCCGGACATGGACGGGCTCGACGTGTGCCGCGAGCTGCGGGCGCGGTCGGACGTGCCGATCATCGTGATCAGCGCGCGGGCCGACGAGGTCGACCGGGTCGTCGGGTTGGAGATCGGCGCGGACGACTACGTGACCAAGCCGTTCGGCGTGCGGGAGGTCATCGCGCGGGTGCGGGCGGTGCTGCGGCGGGTGCGGCCGGCGTTGGCGCAGCCGGAGCCGGTCCGGTCGGAGCGGGTGGCGCTGGACCGGCGGGCGCGGCGGGTGTTCGTGGACGGCGTCGAGGTGGCGCTGACCCCCAAGGAGTACGACCTGCTGGCCTTCCTCGCCGAGGCGCCCGGTGCGGCGTTCACCCGCGAGCAGATCATGGAGGCGGTGTGGGACGCGAACTGGTTCGGGCCCACCAAGACGCTGGACGTGCACGTGGGCGCGCTGCGCCGCAAGCTCGGTGAGGCCGCCGCGGTGGAGACCGTGCGCGGGGTCGGGTTCCGGTTGGTGCTGACGTGATCCGGCAGCTCGTCGCGAGCTACGTGCTGCTGGTGGCCGTGGCCCTCGCCGCGTTCACGGTGCCGGTCGCCTTCACCCTGACCGGTCAGGTCTACGGCGACGCCGAGAGCGCCGCCCGCCGCGAGGCGCGCACCGCCGCGCTGCTGCTGGCCACCGACGACGCCCCGTCCCGGCAGGCGTTGGCCCGGCTCGCGGAGGCGTACCAGGACGAGACGCCGGGCCGGCTGGACGTGCTGTCGGCGCGGCGGACCGCGGTCGCGCCGCTGCCGCCGCCCGCCGACCCGGACGACCCGGCGTTCGCGCACGCCTTGGCGGGGCGGGAGTTCCTGGGCTGGGACCACGTGCCCGCCCTGGGCGCGGACGGCCTGGTCCTGGCGGTGCCCGCCGAGTCGGCGGACGGCCGGGTCGTCGGCGCGGTGCGGATCGCCTACCCGTCGGCGCCGATCACCCAGCGGCTGTGGCAGATCTGGGGTTTCCGGGCCGGGCTGGCGGTCGCGGTGCTGGTGGTGGCGGCGCTGCTGGGCGTGTGGTTGGCGCGGCGGCTGACGCGCCCGCTGCGGGAGCTCAACCGCATGGCGAGCCGGTTGCGCGACGGCGACCTGACCGCGCGGGCGGCGGAGACCGGACCGCCGGAGACCCGCACCCTGGCGGGCACGCTCAACACGGCGACGGAGACGATCGGCACCCTGCTCGGCTCGCAGCGCGCGTTCATCGGCGACGCGTCGCACCAACTGCGCACGCCCCTGACCGCGTTGCGGCTGTCGCTGGACAACGTCGCCGACAGCGTGGACGACCCGGACGTGCGCGAGGACGTCGACCACGCCACCGCCGAGGTGGTGCGGATGAGCCGGCTGGTCGACGGGCTGCTGACGCTGGCGCGGGCCGAGTCGGCGGTGGCGGCGGCCGAGCCGGTGAAGGTGGCGGACGTGGTGTCGGACCGGTTCGGCGCGTGGCGGGCCGCCGCCGACGAGCGGGGCGTGGCGCTGCGGCACGAGGCGGCAGACCCGTCGCTGCGGGTGCTGGCCGGTCCCGGGCACCTGGAGCAGGTGCTGGACAACGTGCTGTCCAACGCGGTGGAGGTGTCGCCGGACGACGGCGTGATCGTCGTGCGGACGTTCCGCGAGGGGGACAAGGGGGTGGTCGAGGTGGTCGACCAGGGGCCGGGGATGCCGCCCGCGGACCAGTCCCGCGCGTTCGACCGGTTCTGGCGCGGTCCCGGTCTGACCGGCCGGTCGGGGACGGGGCTGGGGCTGGCGATCGTCAAGCAGTTGGTGTCCGACGACGGCGGTTCCGTGGGCCTGGACACGGCCGAGACCGGCGGGCTGCTGGTGCGGGTGGTGCTGCGGGCGTGCCCGTAGCCCTCGGGTCCGCGGGTGGTGTTGCGGGCGTGCCCGTAGCCCTCGGGTCCGCGGGTGGTGTTGCGGGCGTGCCCGTAGCCCTCGGCTCGGGCCACGGGCACGGCCGGGGTCACTTCTTCTCGGGCATCGCGGACGAGTGGTGGTGCTTGATCAGCCACGTGCCGTTCGCCCGCTCGTAGACGAAGGTGTAGCGGGCGTCGACCGTGCCCGAGTCCGTGGTGAACCGGTAGGTGCCGGCGTCCAGGGCGGTGTCGGGGCCGAGGATCCAGACGCGCGAGTCGAGGATCTGCCCCTGCGGCTTGCCCTGGAGGAAGTGCTCGAAGTAGTCGGCGATCTCCGCGTGGCCGGTGCGCACCTTGTTCGACACGGTCGGCAGCAGGACGGCGTCGGCGGTGTAGCGCTCGGCGACCTTGCCCGGGTCGAGCGTCGCGAGCGCGCGGTTCCACTCGCCGAACAGCGCTTGGACCTCCTGGGCGGTGGGCTGCGCCTGGGCGCCGCTCGCCGCGGTTGCCGAGCTGCTCGCCGCCGTGCCGCTGGTGCCGCTCGCCGCCGTGCCGCTGGTGCCGCTCGCCGCCGTGCCGCTGGTGCCGCCCGCCGCGGCGGTCCCGCTGCCGCACCCGGCGAGTGCGGTCACCGCGAGGACCGCACCGGCCGCCACCGTGACCCGGACACGCAACCTGTTGCTCATCGTCAAACTCCTTGGTCCTGTTCGGGGGACACCATCCACTTTGGAGGTACGTCGACCAGGGACAGGCCAGGAAAGTGACAACAGACGGTAAGGGGTTGTCCAAGGTTGTGGGGGCGTACACTGAGTTTTGAACGCGTTCAAAACTCGTTCACAACCGAGGGGGACACGTGAAGATCGTCATTCCCGGGGGCACCGGGCACATCGGCCGCTTCCTGGCCCGTGCGTTGACCGGGGCAGGGCACGAGGTCGTCGTCATCGGGCGCAGTGGCGGGGTGCGGTGGGACGGGCGCACGTTGGGGGAGTGGGCGGGCGAGGTCGACGGCGCGGACGCCGTGATCAACCTCGCCGGCCGCAGCGTCAGCTGCCGGTACACGCCGGAGAACCTGCGCGAGATGATGGCCTCCCGCGTGGACTCGGCGCGCGTCGTCGGCGAGGCGATCGCCGCCGCCGCCCGGCCCCCGCAGGTGTGGCTGCAGATGAGCACGGCGACGATCTACGCCCACCGCTTCGACGCGCCCAACGACGAGGCGACCGGAGTGATCGGCGGCGACGAGCCGGACGTGCCCGCGTACTGGGCCTACAGCGTGGACATCGCCCGGAACTGGGAGGCCGCCCAGGCGCGGGCCGACACGCCGGCCACGCGGAAGGTGGCGCTGCGCACGGCGATCGTGATGAGCACCGAGCCCGGCGGGGCGTTCACGGTGCTGCGGGGCCTGGCCCGGCTGGGACTGGGTGGTCCCGTGGCGGGCGGGGCGCAGTACGTGTCGTGGCTGCACGAGGAGGACTTCGTGCGGGCGGTGGAGTTCCTGCTGGTCAACGACCTGTCCGGCCCGGTGAACCTGGCGGCGCCGGAACCGTTGCCGCAGCGGGAGTTCATGCGCGAGCTGCGCGCCGCGTGCCGGGTGCCCTTCGGGCTGCCCGCGACCCGGTGGATGGCCGAGGTGGGCGCGTGGGCGATCCGCTCGGACACGGAGCTGCTGCTCAAGAGCCGCCGCGTGGTGCCGGGCCGCTTGCCGGCCGCCGGTTTCACCTTCCGTCACGGGACGTGGTCCGAGGCGGTGCGCGACCTGGTCCGGCGCGGGTGAGCGCCGCTCGGGCGCGGATGGGCGACGCCCCGCACGCCGGTCAGCGCTGCGGTGCCGGTCAGCGCTGCGGTGCCGGTCAGCGTTCCGGCACCCTTCAGCGTTCAGACGCCGGTCAGCGTTCCGGCACCGGTCGGGGGAGTGGGAGGTCGTGGTTGTGGTCGTGTGGCTCGACGTCGTCCCACTGCGGTAGCGGGTCGTCCAGGAGTCGCCATGCGGTGGGGCCGCCGGCCAGTTCGGCGTCGGTGAGCAGTGCCGGGTCCAGGCGGCGGCGGGGTTCGTCGGGGTCGAGGTCGATGCCGATGAACACCAGTTCCTGCTTGGCCGTGTGCCCGTCGAGCAGCTCGCCCGGTTCGATGGTCATGTTCGGCCCGGCCTGCGACCACACCGCGAGGGTGTGCGGGCGGCTGGCGATGTGGCAGAAACCCTTGCTGCGCACCACACCCTCCCACTCCGCCAGCGCGGCCACCAGGCGCGCGGGGTGGAAGGGCCGGTCGGCGCGGTAGGTGACCGAGCGGATGCCGTACTCCTCGGTCTCGGGGGTGTGGGAGCCCGCCAGCTCCTGCGCCCAGCCGGGTGCGGTGGCGGCGGTGACCGGGTCGTAGCGGCCGGTGTCGAGCACCTCGGACAGGTCGACGACCCCGCGTCGGGCGCGGACCAGCCGGGCGGTGGGGTTGAGCTTGCGCAGCAGGGCTTCGGTGGTGGCCAGCTGGTCGGGCGTGGCCAGGTCGGTCTTGTTGAGCACCAGGACGTCGGCGAACTCGACCTGGTCCACCAGCAGGTCGGAGATGCCGCGCTCGTCGTCCTCGGCCGCTTCCAGGCCCCGCTGGTCGAGCCGGTCGCCGCGCTCGATCTCGGGCAGGAAGGTCGAGGCGTCCACGACGGTCACCATCGTGTCCAGGCGGGCGTGGTCGGACAGGCTGGTGCCGTCCTCGAACGTCCACTCGAAGGTCGCCGCGACGGGCATCGGCTCGGAGATGCCGGTGGACTCGACGAGGATGGTGTCGAAGCGGCCGTCGCGCGCCAGTTCGCCCACGCTGTCCAGCAGGTCTTCGCGCAGGGTGCAGCAGATGCAGCCGTTGGTCAGCTCGACCAGCCGCTCACCGCCCCGGCCGGAGACCAGCGAGGCGTCGATGTTGACCTCGCTCATGTCGTTGACCACCACCGCCACCCGGCGGCCCTCGCGGTTGGCCAGGACGTGGTTGAGCAGGGTGGTCTTGCCCGCGCCGAGGAAGCCGGACAGCACCGTGACGGGAACGCGCGTGGGTGAGGACATAGTGCAAACGATAACCGTATTCAACTAGTACCGTGTCGGGGGCTCAGGCCGCGACGGCCTCGACGAGGCAGAACCCGGACGGGGGCAACGGGACGACGTCCGCGACGGCGAACCCGGCGCCGCGTGCCAGAGCCTCGAACTCCTCCCGGGTCCGCTCCTGTCCGCCGAGGTTGACCAGCATGTTCAGGTCGCTGAGGTACATCACGGGCGTGACGGCGTCCGCCACCGCCTCCGGCAGGACCGGTTCGACCACGAGCAGCCGACCGCCGTCGGGCAGCGCCTCCCGGCAGTTGCGCAGGATCGTCGTGGCCCGCTCGTCGTCCCAGTCGTGCAGGACGCTCTTGAGCACCATCGCGTCCACCCCGCCGGGTGCGGACTCGAAGAAGTCCCCCGCCCGGATCTCGCAGCGGTCGGCGAGGCCCGCCGTGGCGAGCACGTCCGCCGCCTGGGCGGAACCTTCGGCGGTGTCGAACAGCACCCCGCGCAGGTTCTCGTGCCGGCCGAGGATCGCGGCGAGCAACGTGCCGTCACCGCCGCCGACGTCCGCGACCGTCGTGAACCGGCCGAAGTCGTAGGCGCCCGGCAACACCGCGGCGGCCACGTGGGTGCCCTGGCTCATGGCGGCGTTGAACGCGGCGGCCAGCTCCGGCTCGGTCTTGAGGTGGTCGAAGAACTCCACGCCGAACGCCTGCTCGAACGTGGTGCGCCCGGTGCGCACGGCCTCGTCCAGCCGGTGCCACGCCGTCAGCATCACCGGATCGGTGAACACCCGCGCGAAGGCGCTCAACGACCCCGCCCCCGTCGACCGCAGCAGTGCCCCCGCCTCGGTGACCGCGAACCGCCCGGGTCCGGGCTCGACCGCCAGTCCGATGGCCGTGGCGGCGCGCAGCAGTCGGTGCGTGGTGTCGGTGGGGGTTCCGCACGCGCCGGCCACCTGTTCGACCGTGCGCTCGCCGCCGTCCAGGGCGTCGGCGACGCCGAGCTTGACGCACGCGGCGACGACCTGCGCCGACATCGAGCCGAAGACGAGGTTCAGCACGGTTCGGCGTGCGGCGATGTCCGTTGGAGCTGCCATGACTTCCCCCGGCGGTATCCGAATGACAATGATTATCAAAATCAACCATAGCGCGTCTCTGCCCCCGCGCACACCGCTTCGCGCTGCCTGGCCGGTGACCGGCTGGAGGAGCGGGGGTCGTTGTTCGCGCGTCGATGTCGCCGCACGCTGCACGGATATCCTGGCGGCGGGTGCTCGGCGCGAGGGGGGGACATGACGGAGCCGCAGCCGCCGCGGTGGGTGGTGTGGGTTGCTCGGGCTGTGGCCGTGGTGGTCGTGGTGCCGGTGACCTTCGTCCGGGCGTGGGTGGAGGTTCTCGTGCTGCGGCCGGTGGCTGCTGCCCTGCGGTGGGTGTGGGAGTCCGGTGCCGCGGTGGCGCGGTTCCTGCGGCGCTGGGTGCTCGTGCCCTTGGGGCGAGGTGCCGCGTGGGTGGCGCGGTTGCTGTGGCGGTGGGGGCTCGTGCCGCTGGGGCGGGGTGTCGAGTGGGTGGCGCGACTGGTGCACCGGGCTGTGCTGCGGCCCCTGGGGTGGGTGCTGCTCCAGGTGGGCCGCGGCTTGTGGTGGGTGGCGAGGCAGGTCGGGCGGTTCCTCATGTGGATCGACGCGCCCGTCACGGCCGCGGTGGAGTGGTTCTTCCGGTGGACCGGGCGGATCATCGCGTTCGTCGCGCGGGGGTTGTGGGACGCCGTCGTGCGGGTCGTGGTGCCGCTGTGGCGGTGGCTGGTGGTCGCGCCTGTGCGGTTCGCCTACCGCCGGCTCCTCACGCCGGTCGGGCATGCGCTGCGGTGGGTGTTCCGGTGGGCCGTGAAGATCGTCGGGGTCGTCGGGCGCGTGCTGTGGGATGCCGTTGTGTGGGCGGTGGAGCGGGTGGCGTTGCCGCTGTGGCGGTGGCTGGTCGTCAGGCCGGCTCGGTTCGTCTACCGCAAGGTCCTCACGCCGGTCGGCCACGCCGTGCGGGCGGGTGCGCGGTGGGTGCGGCGGACGGTGGTCGAGCCGGTGCGGCAGGCCGTGTCGACCTTCTACAATGGACTGCGGGCGGTGGTGGGGCCACCTCGTCGGCAACCGAACCGCGCCGGCAGCACCGACGGAGATCGCCCAGGCGGGTGAAATGCGGAGTTGTCACGACTCTGCGCCATTCGGCCCCGCACCATTGCGGACATCGCCGCGCTCCGGACGAGCACCATTGACGGCCATGAGGATCCGGCGTCGCGTCACCGACGCGCCCTCGGTGCACGAGTTCACCGCCGTGGCATCCGGCAACGCGCAGGTCGTGCAGGCCGGGCGCGACGTGAACGTGCACGTGGTCGTCGATCGCCGGTTGGCCGAACAGCGGGAGTTGCTCGCGCGCGACTTCGCCCGGATCGAACTGCCGGAGAGCGTCTCGTTCACGTCGCGCCCGCCGTTGCGGGGCCGCGTGGAGGACCTGGCGTTCCTCCGGGACACCGTGGCCGCCGGGCGGAACGTCGTCCTGGCCGGGCCGGCGGGTGTCGGGAAGACCCTGCTGCTCCAGCACGCGGCGAGCACCGGCGCGCTGGCCTTCGACGGCCTGCGAGTGCTGTGGCGCGAGGTGGCTTCGTTCACGAACGCCGACGACGTCGTGCGGGCGTTGGTGCGCGAATGCTACGAAGTTCCCGAGCAGGCGGTGCTTCCGCCCCGCCTCGCCCGCCGACTGCTCCGCGACGTCCGGGCGCTTGTCGTCCTCGACGGTCTGAACGTGCCGTTGGACCACGCGCGCCAAGTGGTGTCGTCGATGCCCGGCAGTGTGGTCGTGGTGGCGACCCGGCGCGAGGACCTGTGGCGGTTGGGCAGGCAGCGCGTCCTGGCCGGGTTGCCGCTGGACGACGTGCTCGCGATCGTCGGTGAAGAGCTCGGCGGACCACCCGACGCCTCGACCGTCGAGAGCGACTGGACCGACTGCGCGGGCAACCCGGGGAGCGTGCTGGCCCGAGCCGTGCTGCGCGACATCGCCCGCACGCTCGGGGTGGTGCCCGAGGAAGCGGCGGAGGTCGAGAGCCTGCCGCAGGTCGTGCCCATCGTGGTGGACTCGCTGTCGCTCGACGCCAAGGCCGTGTTGCGCGCGCTGGTCGCCCTGGGTGACGTCGAGTGGGGCGGGGACCTGCTCGCCGCGGTGAGCGGGTCCCCGGGCGGTCGGCAAGCGGAAGCGTTGGTGGCGAAGCGCTTGGCGCGCCGGGACGACGACCGGTACCACGTGACGGCGGACATCGCCGGTCCGGTCCCGCTCACCGGAGAGCCGGCGGTGCTGGTGGAGCGCATCACGGACTGGGTGGCGCACGCACGCCCGGACGCCGTCGCGGGGAACGTCGCCGTCGTCGCGCGAGCCCTGGCGTGGAGCCTGGACGAGAAGCGCAACGACGACGCCTTGGCCTTGGCCCGCGCGGCGTCGCTCGCGCTCGCCCGGTCCTGGCACTGGGGCGCGCTGGCGCTCGTGCTCACCCTGGGGTTGCGAGCCGCCGTCTCGGCGGGGTCGGTGCTCGACGAGAAGTCGTTCCGGTACACGCTGGCGTTGCTCAGGCTCCACGACGACCAGGTGCGGCAGGCCGCCGAGCTGCTCATCGCCGCCGCGAGCCTGGACGACGACGGGGACGAGCACCTCGCGGCACGCGTGCGCGAGGTGAACGCCGAAGTCCAGCACATCGCCTCCCGGCGTCCGCTGTCCATTGTGGACGCACTGGTGGGGCGGGTCGCCGACGCGGGCGGTGTGGCGGTCTCCACGGCGACCGCCGGCGCCAAGGCGGTGCGGGACGTCTGCGTGAGCGCCCTGACCAGCAGTCCCACCGGGATCGCCCTCGTCCGGTTGGCGCAGGACAACCCGGGGATCGTCCGCGGGGTGGCCTCGGTGGCGGCGGTGGGTCTCCTGGTGGCCACCATGACGGCCTCCGGCAACCACGACGTGGCCACGGCGACCGCGCCCGGCGCCACCGCGGGCGGGCCGCCGCCGGCGTGGTCGAGCGGGTCCCCGCCCACGACGACCTCCTCCGAGCGTGCCGGGACGACGACAGCGACCCCGGGCGGACGGGCGCCGACCACGACCGGCTCGGCTCCCGGCCAACCCCCGGTGGACGCGACATCGGCCGAGGTCGAGCCGACCACCACGGAGGAATCGCGCACCGGGACGCCCCTGCACCCGACCGTGCGGGCCACGTGGGGGTTCGCCCGCGTCTGGTACGACGAGCGTCCCATCGGCACCACCCACGTGCTGTCGGCACCGAACGTGCCGGACAACAGCGAGGCCAACTGGACCTACGGCCCGTGGATGATCCCCTACCCGCCGAGCCGTTCCGCGACCGCGACGCACACCGGGGTCGGGACGGAGCGGGTGCGGCTGCCCGGTGTCGGCGCGCCCGGCGGCAGCGTGAAGGTGACCGTCCAGGACTACTTCGGCGCGTGGGCGGCCCGGCGCGGTTACGTGCCCGGTGTGTTCTGCCAACCCTCCGGCTGGCACCAGGACGGTGTCGACGAGGTCATCGACGTGGCGTGCTTCGACCGCGACGGCCTGCCGACCGACGTGGCGTTCTTCGTGCGCTACGTGGCGGGGTCCGCGTCGGGCACGCGGGGGTTCGTGTTCGACGACCAACCGTCCTCGGCGACGTTCACCCCGGACTGGCTGCACGGCGTCAGCGCGGGTGCCGTCACCAGGACGGGCGTCGGCCGCTACACCGCGGACCTGCCCGGCTCGGCGGGTGGCGCGGTCGAGGTGACGGCCGTCGGCTCGCAACCGCGCCACTGCGCCGTGACGGGTCGACGCGGGCAGTTCGCCGACATCGCCTGCACCGCTCCCGGTGGTGCGGCGGCGGACTCGATGTTCACCGCGGGTTTCGCCGTCGAGCAGAACATGCTGGACGACCCGCGCAAGCCGGTCGGCGACTACCTGATCAGCGAAGACTCGCCTACCGCCGCCGCACCCACGATCACCACCCGATGGGCCTCCGGCAACGCCCCCATGACGTTGGAAAGGCTCGCCACCGGCAGGTACAAGGCGCACTTCGCCAACGGCTACATCAACAGCACCATGCACGTCACCTCCACCGCCTACGGCAACCACTGCGGCATCATGCAGTTGAACGACCACAGCTTCCCCGACGACGCCACCATCTGGGTCGCCTGCTTCGACTCGTCGGGCACGCCGGTCAACAGCGGCTTCACCCTCGTCTACACCTCGGCGCGGAACAGCTGAGGGGTGTCGTGAGCGCGCAGCGCGGGGCCGGGGGAACGTGCGATCGGTTGATTGCGGTGTGCTCGACGGCGGACTTAGTGTGATGGGGTCGCTGGGGCCGTTCGAGGGCCGCGGAGTCGACACGGTCGGGTGACAGTCGGTTGCCGCGGACGAGAGGCATGGCCATGGTCGACCCCGTCGCCGGTGTGACCGCCACGATCACGCTCCACCGCAGCGTTTCCGTCGTCGTCGTGCGCGGCGAGGTCGACGCGGCGACCGTTCCGGTCGTGCACACCGCGCTGTCCGCCGAGCTCGACCGCCACCCGCGCCGCCTCGTGGTGGACCTGACCGGTGTGGAGTTCATCGACCCCACCGGGTTGCGCCTGTTGGCCGACACCACGCAGCGCGGCGAGCGCTCGGGCACGGCCGTGGCGGTGTCGGCCTCCCACCTCGCCGTCCTGCGCCCGATGCGGCTGACCGGGCTGGACCAGGCGATGACCGTGCGCGGCTCGGTCGACGAGGCCGTGACCGAGCTGCTGGCGCGCCGGTCGGGCTGAGCCGCCGTCCACCGGCGTTGGTTTGAACCGCTCCCGCCGGAGGTAGATGGGAGCACTCCCGGCGACCAGCCGCCGGGCCTTACCCCGTGAGGAGTCGCTCTCGTGTCCACTACGCACGCCACGGTGGAGCAGTGGCTGGCCCTTCCGCACCACGTCCTGGTCGACCGCGTCCGCGCGGCGGTGCGCCCCGGCACGCCGTCGCCCGGTCCACTGTGGACGTCGCTGGCGACCCACCCCGTCCTGGCCGCGCGGGTCCGGGGCGTCCTGTCCGCGCTCAAAGCCCAGTCGGCGGACCACCGCGACCACCCGGCCTGGCGGGCGCGCATCGACCAGGCCCTCGACGACCTCACCGCCCCGCGTCCGGTCACCCGGGTCGACCGCACGGTCCGCCCCGTCCCGCAGGTGGTCTTCCTGGCCCCGGGCCAACCCGTGTCCGCCTGACCGGGCACGACCGGGTGGAGGAGCACCGGTTGCCGCTCGACGGGCGCTCGGGCGCCGCCGATCGGCCCCGTGGTTGTCCAGGAAACGTTGTTCAGCACAGCTCCCACGAGCCTGAACAACGCGGAACTCCCTAGCGTGGCGAACCGGTCGGCGTCGACGAGCCCGCGTCCACGCTGTGCGTGCGACGGACCGCCCGCGGCTCCTCGGCGCCGGCCGCCACCGAGGAATGGGAGGAACTCGTGTCGGGTTCGAGATCACGAAGGCGCAGGGTCGCGGCGCTCGTCCTGGGGGTCGTGGCGGCTACGACGGCGGCCATGACAGCGGCGACACCGGCGATCGCGGCACCGGCGGGCGGTGCGCAGTACGCGGCCGGGGCGCAGGGCACGGCCGGCGCGCGGCGCGTTGTCACGCTGGTCAGCGGTGACCGGGTCGTGCTCGACGGTGATCGGGTCGCGTCGGTCACCGCCGGCGCCGGGCGGGAGGGCGTCGGCTACCTGACCTTCCAACGCCGTGGCCACGTGCACGTGGTCCCGCGCGACGCGGTGCGCCCGCTGGCCGAGGGCCGGCTGGACGCGCGGCTGTTCGACGTCACGGGCCTGGTCGAGGCGGGGTACGACGACGCGCACCGCGATCGCGTGCCCCTGATCGTCCGGGGCGACCGGGCCGCGGCACCGGGCACGCTCCGGGTCGACCGCGAGTTGCCGACCGTACGGGCGGTGGCCACGACGGCGGACAAGGCGTCCGGGGCCGACTGGCCGGCGTTGCTGACCGACCCCGGCGTGGCGAAGGTCTGGCTGGACGGCGTGCGCCGGCCCGTGCTGGACCGCAGCGTCCCGCAGATCGGCGCGCCCGCCGCGTGGGCGGCCGGGTACACCGGCGTGGGCGTGAAGGTCGGCGTCGTGGACACCGGTGTCGACGGCGGGCACCCCGACCTGGTGGGCCGGGAGGTCGCCGAGCGCAACTTCACCAGCGACCCCGACGCCACCGACCACATCGGCCACGGCACGCACGTCGCGTCGACCATCGCGAGCACCGGCACGCCGTACCGCGGTGTCGCGCCGGGCGCGCAGCTGCTCGACGCCAAGGTGTGCGGGCAGGCGGGCTGCCCGGAGTCGGCGATCCTGGAGGGCCTGCGCTGGACCGCCGAGCAGGGCGCGGACGTCGTGAACGTCAGCCTGGGCGGCAACGACGGGCCGGAGGTCGACCTGTTGGAGGAAGCCGTCAACACCCTGTCCGCCGCGCACGGCACGCTGTTCGTGGTCGCCGCCGGCAACAGCGGCTCCGCCGAGACCGTGGGGTCGCCGGGCAGCGCGGAGGCGGCGTTGACCGTGGGCGCGGTGGACCGGGACGACAGCATCGCGTTCTTCTCCAGCCGGGGCCCGCGCGTGGGTGACGGCGGGATCAAGCCCGACATCACCGCGCCGGGCGTGGACATCGTGGCGGCCAAGTCGCGGGCGCTGCCGGGCGCGGGTCCGGCCGACCACCACGCCATGTCCGGCACGTCGATGGCGACCCCGCACGTCGTGGGCGCCGCCGCGCTGCTCGCCCAGCAGCACCCGGACTGGTCGGGCGACCGGCTCAAGGCCGCGTTGATGGCGTCGGCCAAGCCCAACCCGGACCTGACGGTGTTCGACCAGGGCGCCGGCCGCGTCGACTCGGCCAAGGCCATGACCGCGACCCTCACCACCTCGCCGCCGAGCGTCAGCCTGGGCGTGCAGGAGTGGCCGCACGGCGACGACGTGCCGCTGAGCAAGCCGGTGACCTACCGCAACGCCGGCTCCGCGCCGGTGACCCTCGACCTGGGCACCGAGGGGCGCAACCCCGACGGCACCCCCGCCCAGGGCCTGTTCACCGTCACCCCGTCCACGGTCACCGTGCCGGCGGGCGGCGAAGCGACGGTCGCGGTGACCGGCGACAGCAAGTCCGGCACCGCGGACGGCGCGTACTCCGGCCTGGTCGTGGCCCGCACCGGCGCGGACGTGGTGCTGCGCACGCCCGTCGCCATCACCCGCGAGGTGGAGAGCTACGACGTCCGGATCACCCAGCTCGACCGGTCGGGCCGGCCCGAGGCCGACTACGCCGCCCTGCTCCTGGGCGTCAGCAACGACAAGTTCAGCGTGATCACCGACGACGACGGCGACGTCACGGTCCGCGTGCCCAAGGGCGTCTACACCGCCATGTCCGAGCACCGGTTCGGCGAGGCCGACACGACCGTGCTGCTCCGGCCGGACCTCTCGGTGTCCGGCGACACCGAGATCATCTTCGACGCGCGCACCTCGGCTCCGGTGAAGCTCTCGGTGCCCGACAAGGACGCCAAGCCGGGGTTGGGTTACGTCGTGTTCGGCCGGCACTACGAGGACGCGATGGCGCTCACGGGTCTGGTGTACCCGCAAGGGTTCCCGGCGGACATGGCGTTGGGCAACTCCGGCCCGGGGCTGCCCGCGGACCAGTACGGCGTGCTGATCGGCGCGGAGTTCGCGGGCGCGCCGGTCGGCGGGACACCGGTGACCTACCGGGTCGCGTGGGAGGAACGCGGCAAGGCGCCGACCGGGTTCGTGCGCAGCGCCGGGCGGAACGAGCTGGCCGAGGTCCGCACCGCGTTCGGCCCGCGCCGGCCCGGCCGGATCGGTCAGCACTCCGGCAACGCGACCACCTCGGACGGCATCTACGGGGTCGGCGGCGCGGTCGCGGCGGAGCCGTCGGCCGGTGCGATCGACCACGTCCGGCCGGCGGGCGTCACGTGGCGGTGGCAGGTGCTCCACGGCACGGCCGCCGCGCCGGACACCGTCCTGATCAGCCCGGACCGCACCTACCGGCCGGGTCGGCGGTACGCGGAGTCGTTCGGCTTCCCGGTGCTCGGCCCGACACCGCCGCACTCGACGCGGCCCTACGGGTTCCGCGTGGGCGACGTCGTGGTGGCCGACCTGTGGCTGTTCGGCGACGGCGCGGGCAACCGCGGCGACTCGCTGACCGGCACGTCCCGGACCGCGCTCCACCGCGGCGGCGACCTGGTGGGCGAGACGCCGCTGCCGGGCATCGGGGCGTTCCCCGTGCCGCCGGGGCCGGGGGACTACCGGCTGGAGGCGGAGAGCTCCCGAGACGCCGAGGTCTCCGAGTTCACCACGCGGGTGCACGCGGCGTGGACGTTCCGCTCCGACACCGCGCCCGGTGACGTGCCGAAGGCCCTCCCGCTGACCTTCGTCCGCTTCACCCCGAAGCTGGACGCGACCGGCGCGGCCGCCGCCGGTCGGGTGCTCGCCGTGCCGCTGGAGGTCACCCAGCAGGAGGGCAGCGGGCCCGTGCGGCGCTTGCGCGTGGAGGTCTCGTTCGACGACGGGGGCACGTGGTCCGAGGCTCCCGTGCTCGGCCGCACCGCGATGGTGCGCAACGCCGCCGGGGCGGGGGCCTACGCGTCGCTGCGGGTGAAGGGGTCGGACAGCAAGGGCAACACGTTCGAGCACACCCTCATCCGGGCGTACAAGCTCCGCTGAGGAACGCCGTGCGGACCGGACGGCCGCGTGCAGCAGCCGTCTGGTCCGTACGGCGGCCGTCGTCTCGACACCCCCGCCTGGAGAATCGGGGGTGTCGAAGGGGGAACAGGGTGCCGCGGGCGGAACGTCCTCTGGCCGATGAAGACACGCCGGTGCTCAAGTTCGCGGGTGACCTGCGCCGGTTGCGGCGCGCGGCCGGGCTGCCGTCGTACCGCGAACTGGGCCGCCTGGCCAACTACTCGCCGGCCGCGCTGTCCGAGGCGGTGGCGGGGCGCAGGCTGCCCAGCCTGGCGGTGACCCGGGCGTTCGTCCGCGCCTGCGGGGGTGACGTCGAGCAGTGGAGCGCACGCTGGCGGGAGCTGGCCGCGCAGCCGGACACCGGCGACGCCCCCTACGCGGGACTGGCCGCGTACCAGGTCGCCGACGCCGACCGGTTCTTCGGCCGCGAGGCCGAGGTGGACCGCCTGCTCGCGCTGGTGCGCGAAGTGCCGTTCGTCGGGGTGGTCGGCGCGTCCGGGGTGGGCAAGTCCTCGCTGCTGCGCGCCGGCCTCGCGGCCCGGTGGGGCGAGCACGTGCTCGTCACGCCCGGCGCGGACCCGATCACCGAGCTGGCGGCGGCCCTGGCCGGTCACCGGTCCGCGGTCGACGTCCGCGCCGAGCTCGCCGCCGACCCGGAGCACCTGCGCGTGCTGCTGCGCCAGGCCTCCGCCGACCTGCTGGTGGTCGACCAGTTCGAGGAGGTCTTCACCCTCTGCCGGGAGACCGACCGGCGGTGGCTGGTGCGGGCGCTCACCCACGCCGCCGGGGCCGCCCGCGTCGTCATCGGCGTGCGCGCCGACTTCTACGGCCACTGCGCCCGACACCCCGAACTGCTCGACGCGCTGCGGCGCTCGACGGTGCTCGTCGGTCCGATGAGCGCCGAGCAGCTGCGCCGCGCGGTCGTCGAACCCGCCGCCCGCCGGGGCGCCTCGCTGGAGAACGCGCTGGTGGCGCGGCTCATCGCGGACGTCGCCGGTCAGCAGGGCGCGTTGCCGCTGGCCTCGCACGTGCTGGTGGAGACGTGGCGGCGTCGCCGCGGCCCGGTGCTCACGCTGGCCGCCTACGAGGACGCGGGCGGCGTCGAACACGCGTTGGCCCGCACCGCCGAGGAGTTCTACCGGGCGTTGCCCGAACCGGAGCGGCAGGCGGCGCGGCAGGTGTTCGGGCGGCTGGTCGCCCCCGGTGACGGCACCGAGGACACCCGCCGCCGCGTCGCCCGCGCCGAACTGGACGCGAGCGACGCGCTGCTCGACCGGCTCGCGGCGGCCCGGCTGGTCGCCCTGGACCGCGACACCGTCGAGCTGACCCACGAGGCGCTGCTGCGCGCGTGGCCGAGGCTGGCGGACTGGCTCGCCGAGGACCGCGACGCGCTGCGCGCCCACCGCAGGCTCACCAGCGCCGCCGAGACCTGGCACGCCCACGACCGCGACCCCGACGCCCTCTACCGGGGCGTCCACCTCGAGCAGGCACGCGGCCTGACCGCCCGCCTCAACCAGGTCGAACGCGAGTTCGTCGCCGCGGGCCTGGCCGCCGAACGCGACCGGGAGGCGGCGCGCAGGCGGGGCGTGCGCAGGCTGCGCCGGCTCGTCGCGTGCCTCGCCGTGCTCGTCGTGCTGCTCGCCGGCACCGCCGCCTACGCCGTCACCACCCAGCGCGCCGCCACCCGCGCCCGCAACCAGGCGCTGTCGCTGCGCGCCACCGACACCGCCCTGGACCTGCTCGCCCGCCCGCGCGACGCGACAGCCCTCGCCCTGGCCGCCCACCGCGTCGCACCCACCACCCAGTCCCGCGACGCGCTGCTGCTGGCCCGTGCGGCGGCCACCGCCACGACCCTGGGCGGCGGCTACGCGCGGCTACCCGGGGACGTGACGGTGTCCCACGAGGTCGACCCCGGCACGTCGAGCACCGCCTACCGCCTCTGGGTCGGCCGCGGCGAGGACCGGCGGCCGGCCGGGCGCTTCGCCGTGCCGCCCGGCGGCTTCCTGTACCTGCTCAGCGCGGACGGGCGCACCGCGATCACGGTGGTCCGCTCCGACGAGTTCGAGATCTGGGACCTCGGCGACCCCGACGCGCCGCGCCTGCGGGCCACCCTGTCCGGCTCGCCGTTCCTCCAGGGCATCGACGCGGCCGGCACCCTCGTGGCCGCGATCGAGGACGGCGCCGCGGTCCACTGGCGCCCCGGCGACACCACCCGCACCCGCCTGCCCGTCGCGGGCGTCGAGGCCGTCGCCCCGCTGCACGACGGCACCGGCGTGGCCCTGGCCCGCCGCGACGGCGAGCGCCGCGAGGTCGAGGTGTGGTCCCTGGACGGCCGGGTCACCCCGGTGCTCGGCCGCTCCGCCCGGCTCGGGCTGGTGACCGGACCGGGCGGCGCGCTCGCGATCTCCGACCTCGACCGCGGCCACCTCACCGTGCTCGACGGCCGGGGCGGGACGCTGCTGGAGGCCGACGCGGTCCCGGAGAAGGCCGTGGTCGAGTTCTCCCACGACGGCCACGCCGTCACGGCGGTGCACCGCGACTCGGTGTGGCTGTGGGACCTGACCGGCCACCGCGAACCGCTGTCGCTGCGCGCGCCGGGGACGGAGTTCAGCGCCGCGCGCTACGAACCCGCCGACGGCGACCTGCTGCTCCTGGAGTCCCGCGGCGGCACCCTCTGGCGGCTGGCGGTGGACGTCGACCGCGTGATCGGCGACGTGTGCGCCGACCCGGTCACCGTCGACTGGGCCGCGCACTTCCCCGGGGTGCCGGAACAACCCTTGTGCCCGTGACGGCCGGCCGTCAGCGGCGGTGTCGGGCGCGCCAGGCCACGAACGCGAAGGCGACGACGGCGGCCACCACGGCGGACAGCGGCACGGTCGGGCCGGTGGACGGGCGGCCGACCAGCAGCGCGAGACCGACGACGAGCGCGACGGTCGCCACGACGAGCAGGGCGCGGGCCCAGGCGGGCAGCGCGGTGAGGTCCACGCGCTTCCGGCCGCCCGGCTCTTCGGACATGGTCGCCAGTGTAGGCGCGGCGACCCCGGCCGAACGGGCAGTGACCTCTGCCCTCGCGGCCGTTCCCGTTGTCCCGCCTCGGTTCTAGGGTGGCGAGCGCAGCCGGACCGGCTTGTTCCTCCGGCGGATCGGAGGCCGTCCGTGGCGATTGCGCCGGACCGACCGGCCGGTCCAGAACACGTCCACCCGCGACCCGAACCGGCCGCCGCGGCGGGTCGTCGTGCGGCCGATCCGCCGGTGCCCCTGTCGCGTCGGACGCTGACCGCCTCGGCGGTGGCCGCGCTGCAACGGCACGCCGGCAACCGGGCCGTGGGGACGGCGTTGGGTTCGGTCGCGGTCCAGCGGGAAGCCGACGGCAGTCAGACGGCCATCGACGCGCGGGCCGAAGCGGTCGCCGCCGAGGCCCGTGACGCCGCCGCCGAGCACGAGGGGGAGCAGCCGCCGCCGCCCGAACCCGGCGACAAGGCCCGGCTCCGCGCCCGTCAGCAGGGCGAGTTCGCCCAGCCCGACAAGGTGTCCGCGCCCGCCGCGCAGGTCACCACCGCGGCCGCGCAGACCGGCAGCGAGGTGGCCGCGCCCGCCGAACCGGTGGTCGGCGCGAAGTCCGCGGACGAGCCCTCCGGCGCCGACGAGAGCCCGGCGGGCGAGGCGGCGGCAGCGGTGGCCGCCGGGCAGGCGCAGGCCGCCGCCGCCCAGGCGCAAGCCGCCGCGCTGCCGTTGCCCGCCGAACCCCCGCCGCTGGCGCCGCCGCAGACCGTCGAGCCGGTGGACGGCACGGGCACCCCGCTGCCGGTCGACCCGGCCGGGGACGTCGCCGCCGGCTTGGTCGCGGCCCGCCTGGCGCACCTGCGGCACGGGGCCCACGCGCTGGCCGCCGACGCCACCGCCCACCGGGCCCGCGCGCTCGGGCTGCGCGGCTCGCTGGCCGAAGCACGCGGCAAGATCGCCGAAGCCGCCGGGTCGATCACGACGGTGCAGGGCCACGTCGCGCACCGGCGTTCGGTCACCGACCAGGCCGCCACCGCGCTGGACACGTCCCGGCAGAAGGCCGACACGGTGGCCGCCGAGGCGCCCGGCTTCGCCGAGAAGTCCGACACCGGGCGGCAGCAGACCGGTCCGATGGCCACCGAGTCGGCCGGCCTCGCCGACCGCGCCGCCGGCGCGGCACCCGACGACGCCGAGGCCGCCGCCAAGTCCCAGCAGCAGACCGGCCAGATCAGGCAGGTCAGCGGGAACCTCGGCACGATCGACGCCGCCGTGGGCCAGACCGGCGACCGGGCCCGGCAACTCCAGGCCGACGCCGAACAGGCCAAGACCCGCAACGCGGCCAGCGAAGGCACGATCGCCGGCACCCGCGAACGCCTGGCCGCCACCGACGCCAAACTCGCCGAGCTGACGTCGATGAACACCGCCGCCCGCAGCCGCGTCGAGGGACTGGCCGACCGGCCCGACGAGATCGAGGCCGGCGCGGCGGCGCAGCGGGAGCAGGCGGACGCCGTGCTGGCGAACTCCGTCGCGCTGGAAAGCCGACTGCACGCCGCCCAGGACGGCTACCGCGCCGACCTGACCGCACTGCCCGGACCACCTCCGCGCCGCGGCCCCCGGCTGCTCGCCGCCTTCGCCGCCGGTCCCGGCGGGACGCCCGGCCCGGTCGCCCAACGCGCCGCCGAACCCGGCGAGCGGGAGCGGTTCCCGTCCTTCGACGAGGCCGCCGCCGTGATCTCCGGTGACGAGCAGTCCGCCCAGCAGCGCGCCGAGGCGGCGTCCGCCGCGCAACGCCGCCGGCAGCAGGAGCTGGCGACGATCAACGCGGAGGCCGGCGGCGACTTCGGCCGGCTCGGGACCGGGCAGAAGGCGTCGCTGGCGCTGCGGCTGACGTTCTCCCGGACGTTCGGCTCGCTCGCGGAGACCGACTGGCCGAAGTTCGGCCTGGGCATCCTGCGGGGTTTCGTCGACCCGCGCGTGTCGCTGGCGGGTGTGGTGCAGGGCCTGGGCACCATCCTCAGCGGCGGCGCGAACCTGCTCAGCGCCGAGCAGTGGCGCCGGGACCCGCTGGGCAACCTGCTGAAGTCGTCGGCCGACATCGCCACCGGCGTGACCGTGGTCCTCGGCTCGATCGCCGGCCTCGCCATCGCCGTCATCGCGATCTCGGCGGCCCTGATCCTGCTGTCCTGGGGCACGCTGGCCCCGGTGCTGCTGCCGGTGATCAGCATCTGCAGCACCGTCGCCGCGACGGTCGGCCCGTGGGCGATCACGGCGGCGGAGATCGCACTCGCCCTCAACGCGCTGGTGTTCATCAAGAACCTCGTGGACGCGGCCACGGCGTCCACGGCGGAGGAGTTGCAGCGCGAGTCGGCGGCGATGGGCGAGGACGTCAACGCGATGGGCCTGATGGCCATGCAGATCGCCGGCGACAAGATCGGCAAGGCGGTCGGCCCGCGGATCGGCGGCGCGCTGGAAGGCGTGCAGGGACGGCTGGCGGGCTCCAGCAACGCCGCCGCGGCGATGCTCGGCGAGAACATGGCGGGCATCGGCAAGGCGATGTCCCAGGGACAGGCGCGAGCCGACGCCTGGGCCGGGCGCGACGTGCCGGCGGCGACGGGAGCGGGAACCGAGCCACCCACCGGCAACGCCACAACCCCGGAAGCACCAGCGACCCCCGCCGCCCCCGAACCGGCCGCCCCCGCCGCGCCCGAGCCCGCCGCCCCTGCCGCTGCCCCCGAACCCGCTGCTCCCGCTGCGCCCGAGCCTGCCGCTCCCGCCGCGCCCGAGCCGGCCGCCCCCGCTGCCCCCGAGCCTGCCGCTCCCGCCGCGCCCGAGCCCGCTGCTCCCGCCGCGCCCGAGCCTGCCGCCCCTGCTGCGCCCGAGCCTGCCGCTCCCGCTGCGCCCGAGCCTGCCGCTCCCGCTGCGCCCGAGCCTGCCGCTCCCGCTGCGCCTGAGCCCGCTGCTCCCGCCGCGCCTGAGCCTGCCGCGCCCGCCGCGCCTGAGCCCGCTGCTCCCGCCGCGCCTGAGCCCGCCGCCCCCGCTGCCCCCGAGCCTGCCGCGCCCGCCGCCCCTGAACCGGCCGCACCCGCCGCCGCGCCCGAACCCGCCGCGCAACCGGCCGAACTGCCGGCCGACCTGCCGGCGAACGACAACGCCGTCCCGCCCTCGGGCCCGGCCGCCAACGACAACGCCGTCCCACCCTCGGGTCCCGAACCGATCGAGCTGACCGAACTGCCCCCCGAACTCCAAGGCGGCACCGCGGCCAACGACAACGGCCCCGCCGGCCCCCAAGCCCAGGAACAGGTGCTGGCCGCCACCGGCACGGACGGCGTCGTCGAAGTCGGCGAACGACCCCAGCTCACCGTCATCGAGGGCGGCGCCGGCGACCCCCACGCGCCCAGGGCGATGGCCGGCAACACCGAAGGTCCGGGCTCACCGGGCGGATCCACACCCCGGCCACCGACCACCGAACCGACCACCCCGGGAACGTCGGGCACCGGAACCCTGGACACCGGGCCGACCGAAACCGGCTCCCCGAGCGGTGCGCACGAACCGGACCTCGCCAGTGGCGAGACGAGGCCGACGACCGCTCCCCACGAGGTGCCCGACCAGCCCGTCGGCGACCTGGTGAAGCGGTCCGAGGGGTACCTGCGGGAGCACGGCGTGGACCCGCACGAGCTCAAGAAGGGCCAGGTGGAGGGGCCGGTCAAGCACTACGACATCTTCGAGGACCGCGACGGCAACCTGTGGGCGATGCGCAAGCGCGGCCGGTTCGGGTCCGGCAAGGACAGCGCCATCTACCTCGGCCGCACCGCCGACCACGGGCTGCCCACCGGTCCGCGCGCCGCCGAACCCGCCACCGAACCCGCCGTCGACGAGCCGTCCGCGGCGCACGACGAACCTGTCCCCGAGCCGGAACCGGCTGTTCCGGGCCACGCCCCGCCCTCGGCCGGCGAGCTGGAGCAGGTCGTGCTGGACGACCTGCGCGGCCGACCGGACACGGACTTCATGGAGACCTGGGAACGGACCGGCGTCGACGGCCCGCACGAGATGTCCGACAACCTCGACCCGCAGCTCGGACCGGACCAGAAGCGCTACTACGTCCACTTCAAGGAGGAGTTCACCGGCCTGGACCGGCACGTCTCGGTCAACTGGGACCCCGACACCGGCCAGTACGGCACGATCAAGTTCTCCAGCGAGGACCCCAGCCGGGGTGGCGGCGGACGAGGCGGGAGGAGGCGTCGATGACCGAGCCGGCCCGGCCGTACCGCTGGCGGGTGTGCCTCGGGGTGCGCAGCTCCGGTCCCACGGTCGACGACATCACCGCGCGGTTGGGCACCGGCACCGGGACCTCCGTGGCCGGGCGGCGCTGGCCGCACGTGTGGGAGGCGGACTCGGGGCTGCCGCCGGACGCCGAGTTGGAGGACCACCTGGTCGCGCTGGCCCGCCGGTTCCACGACCGGGTGCCGGCGGTCGCCGAGCTCGCCCGGCAGGCGGACTGCCAGGTCGCGCTCGAGGCCGTGGTGCACCTCGACCCCCGGGGCGAGGACGATCCCGTGCCGGCGATGTGGACGCCTCCGGAGGTGACGGCGTTCGCGGCGGCGTGCGGCATCGGTGTCGACATCGCCGCGTATCTCGAGTGCGGGCCCGATCGTGGGCCCGAGGACGTCTAGCGGAGGGCGTACGCGCGGAACCAGTCCACGACGAACTCCTTCGGGTGCGGGCGCGCTTCCGCCGCCTGGTGCGGGAACTCGTAGATGTTCAGCATGAACTGCATCGGGTAGTCCGGCGACTGGGCGACGGTGCGCACCGGGTGGCCGTCGAAGTGGAAGACGACGTGCTCCGGGGTCCACTCGGCCCCGTAGACGTGGAACTCGCGGAGGTCGGCCCGCACCTCGACGCGGGCGAAGTCGTCGGTGATGGCGGGGTCGCCGAAGGGGTGCAGGCCCATCCCGATCGTGCCGCGGTCGGGGTGGACGTCGCGGCCGAACACCTCCATCACGCAGATCTCGGCGGACCGGTGCGGCTCGTCCTCGAAGCCGATCATCCACAGCGCGGCCATCGTGGCGGGGTCGTCGCCGACCTTCGCGCGCAGCTCGAACCGCCCGTACCGCGGGGTGAACAGGCGCAGCGGCTGCTGCTCCTCGCGCACGACGGCGGCGTCGGTGAAGCGGTGCTGGCCGATCCGGCTGCCCAGCGGTCCGGAGAAGACCCCGGTCTGCAGGGAGGAGACCTTGACCGCGCCGTCGAACTCGGGGCACCACGGCCGCTGGTCCTGCTCGATCCGCAGGCGCAGCTCGCCGTTCGCGACGCGGTAGCGCGCGGCCGAGCGTTCGCGGCTGCTCCACTGCGGGAGGTAGTGGGGCAGCCACTTGCCGGTGTCGAGGGTCGTGCCGTCGAACTCGTCCTCGAACACGAGCTGGTACCGCTGTCCGACGGTGTCGATGGTCGACCACCCCTCAGGTCCACGAGCCGGCGTCTTCCGCCGCATTGGACCACGGCCGGGTGGGGCGGCCAAGCGCGTTTGCCGGAGGGGGCCGTCGTTCGTCCACTCAGGACCGAAGAGCCCGGCCTCGCGGGTGGTTACCGACTCCTTACCGAATCCGAAACCGTGTCACGAACGCGATTACGTTGTGTCGCGCAGCAACCACTGAGAGGAAGGGAGTCGGGGTGTTACGACGCACGATGTGTGCTGTGTCGGCGGCGCTCGTGATCGGCGGGCTCGGGGTCGGCGGGTCGGCAGCCGCCGCGGTGTCGGGCGGGGTCTCGGCCTGGGGGAGTGGCGGTTACGGCGAACTGGGTGACGGGTCCACCGCCGAGCGGCTCCTCGCGGCACCGGTGCCGGGGTTGACCGATGTCGTCGCGATCGACTCCGGGCGTGGTCACGTGATCGCGCTCAAGTCGGACGGGACGGTGGTGACGTGGGGGTACAACGGGTTCGGCCAGCTCGGCGACGGCACCAGGACCAACCGGGGCACGCCGGCGCGGGTCGCGGGGGTGACGGGCGTGGTCGCGATCGCGGCGGGCAGCGACCACAGCCTGGCGGTGCGGTCGGACGGGACCGTGCTCGCGTGGGGCTGGAACGGCTCCGGTGAGCTGGGCGACGGTTCCGGTGCGACCGTGCAGACCCTGCCGGTTCGCGTGCAGGGCGTGACCGGCGCCAGGGCGGTGTCGGCCAACAACCGGCACAGCCTCGCGGTCACCGCTGACGGCACGGTCCTGGCGTGGGGCTCCAACAACGGCGGGCAGTTGGGCGGCAAGGACACCACCGAGGTGCGCCGGGTGCCCGCGCCGGTCGCGGGCCTGTCGAACGTCGCCGCCGTGGCCGCGGGCAGCGAGTTCAGCCTGGCGCGGCACATCGACGGAACGGTCAGCGCGTGGGGCCGGAACCTCAACGGCCAGTTGGGCGACGGCACCACCCTGACCCGCTCCGACCCGCGCCCGGTCAGCGGACTCGCCAACGTCGTCGACATCGCCGCGGGCGGCAACCACGGCCTGGCGGTCCTGGCCGATGGCACCGCGATGGCCTGGGGCTTCAACCGGTACGGCCAGCTGGGCGACGGCACGACCACCGACCGGAACCGCCCGGTGCGCGTCCGCGGGCTGGCCGGCGTGACCGACGTCAACGGCAGCCTCAACCACAGCATCGCCGCGACGGCACAGGGTTACGCGTTGGCGTGGGGCCTGAACCACCACGGTCAGCTCGGCAACGGGACGTTCGCCGACAGCAGCACTCCCGTGCTGGTGGTCGGACTCTCCGGCGTTCGGGCCGTCTCGGCGGGATCGGCGTTGAGCGCGTTCAGCATCGCGCTGACCACAGCCTGATCCACGACCCGCAGCACCGATTACCGGGCCCGACGCCCTGATACGCCACAAGGTGGAATAGGCCGAGGGGTGGCGCGACGACCTGAAAACCGTGCGTGACGTTCTCGCACGCCCGATCGCCCACCTGTGCGAATGAGTCACGCGCCAACGGGTTTCCCTGCCGTCCCGGATCCGCTCATGCCGGTGTCGTGGCGATAACCACTGGTCACTCGGGGTCCAAAAGCGCGCTGTGGCGGTCGCGCCACCTCTCACCACCATCCACAAAGGCCTACGGCGAGTTCGGGCGAACGCACTAGGGCCGATCCCGCGCCTGCCCTTCGCGTTTCACGTACGTGAAACCGGTCGGTCCTTCATATGAGACGCGGACATCCAGCCGTCTGACGGTTTCCGAACGTCCGGGAAACACACCATCCTGATCGGACTGCACATCCTTACCGCCCTGCATCGGAAGGACCACACTGTGCACCACGAACCCCTCGACCACCTGGTGCTGGGCGCCGGGCCGGCGGGCCTCCAGCTCGGGCAGTCGCTCCAGGCGGCGGGCCACCGCTACCGGATCCTCGAAGCCGGACCCACGCCGGGCACCTTCTTCCGCACCTACCCGCGCCACCGCAAGCTGATCTCCATCAACAAGGTGCACAACGGCACGTCCGACCCGGAGCTCAACCTCCGGATGGACTGGAACTCCCTGCTGTCCCCGGACCCGGACCTGCTGTTCCGCCGCTACAGCGCGCGGTACTTCCCGCACGCCGACGACCTCGTGCGCTACCTGGCCGACTACGCCGAGGCGTTCGACCTCGACATCGCCTACGACACCCGGGCCGTGCGGATCCGGCGCGACGACGGCTTCGTCGTCACCGACCAGCACGGGCGGGAGCACCGCGGCGCACGGCTGGTCGTGGCCACCGGGGTGAGCCTGCCCAACGTCCCGGACATCCCCGGCGTCGACAGCGCCGAGCACTACGCCACGGTGTCGGTCGACCCGGACGACTTCGTCGACCAGCGCGTCCTGATCATCGGCAAGGGCAACTCGGCGCTGGAGACCGCGGACAACCTGGTCGAGACCGCGGCGGTGATCCACGTGGCCGGGCCGCACTCCATCCGGATGGCCTGGAACACCCACTACGTCGGCCACCTGCGCGCGGTGAACAACAACTTCCTCGACACCTACCAGCTCAAGTCGCAGAACGCCCTGCTGGACGGCCACGTGCTGTCGATCGACAAGGACGAGAGCGGGTACCGCGTCCGGTTCAGCTTCTCGCGCGCCGACGAGTTCGTGAAGGAACTGCGCTACGACCGGGTCATCGTGTGCACCGGCTTCCGGTTCGACGCCTCGCCGTTCGACCCCGGGTGCCGTCCCGAGCTCGTCATCAACGACCGGTTCGCCGCGCTCACCCCGGCCTACGAGTCGGTCAACGTGCCGGGCCTGTACTTCGCGGGCACGCTGATGCAGCAGCGCGACTTCAAGAAGTCCACCGGCGGCTTCATCCACGGCTTCCGGTACGCGGTCCGCGCGCTGAGCCGCATCCTCGACGAGCGCCACCACGACCGGCCGTGGCCGCACCTGCCGGTCGCCCCGGAGCCGGCCGCGCTCGCCGACGCCGTCGTGGCGCGGGTCAACCGGAGTTCGGCGCTGTGGCAGCAGTTCGGCGTACTCGGGGACCTGCTCGTGCTGCCGCCCGGCGAACCCGCGCGCTACCACGAGGAGGTGCCGGTCGACTACGCCCACGGCAGCCCGCTCACCCGGGACGGGGACTACTTCACCGTCACCCTGGAGTACGGCCCCGACCACGACAAGGTCGACCCCTTCGACATCACCGTGCGCCGGACGGCGCAGAACTCGGTCGAGGAGGCGTTCGACGCCTCCTACCTGCACCCGGTGGTCCGCCACCACCGCGCCGGCGAACTGCTCGGCGTCCACCACCTGGCGGAGAACCTGGAGAACGAGTGGGACCACCCCGAGGTCCACCACGCCCCGCTCGCCGGGTTCTTCGCCCGCGCGCTGGACCGCCTGCCCAGCGCCGCGGGGCGGTGACGGCCGTGGCGCTGTCCGTCCGCGACTTCGAAGCAGCCGCCCGCGCCACGCTGGACCCGGTGTACGCCGACTTCATCGCCGGCGGGGCGCGGGACGAGATCACCGTGCGCGCCAACGAGGCGGCGTTCGGCGAGCTGCAACTGCTGCCCAGGGTGTTGCGCGGCAACGCGGTCCGGTCGCTGGACATCACCCTCTTCGGCGGCCGGGCGAGCATGCCGGTGCTGCTCTCACCGACCGCGTTCCACAAGCTGGTCGACCCCGAGGGGGAGGTGGCCACCGCTCGCGCCGCCGCCGCGGCGGGCGCGATCATGGTCGTGAGCATGGCGTCCACCGTGGCGGTGGGGGAGATCGCCGAGGCCGCGCGGCGGGCCTGCGAGGGCGCGGACCCGCCGCCGCTGTGGTTCCAGCTCTACCTCCAGCCCGACCGGGAGATCACCGAGGCGCTGGTGCGCCGGGCCACCGACGCCGGGTGCGCCGCCCTGGTGGTCACCGTCGACTCGGCCGTGCTCGGCGCCGGCGAGCGCAACCGGCGCAACGGCTTCCACGACCTGCCGCCGGGTCTGCGCTGCGAGAACCTGGTCGACCTGCGCGACGGGGAGAACGGGCACGTGCGGCAGATCCTCATGTCCGCGGAGTTCACCTGGGAGCACGTCGACTGGCTGCGCGGGATCACCGACCTGCCGATCCTGCTCAAGGGCGTGCTGCACCCGGACGACGCGCGGCTGGCCGTGCGCCACGGCGTCGACGGGCTGGTGCTGTCCAACCACGGCGGCCGGCAGCTGGACACCGTGCCGGCCACGCTGGAGCTCCTGCCGGAGATCGCCGCCGCGGTCGAGGGCCGCGTCCCGGTGGTGCTGGACGGCGGGGTGCGGCGCGGCACCGACGTGGTCAAGGCGCTGGCGCTGGGCGCTTCCGCCGTGGGGATCGGCCGCCCGGTGATGTGGGCGCTGGCCGACAGCGGCGAGAAGGGCGTGCGGCGGCTGCTGGAGCTGTTGCGCGAGGAGCTGGACGACACCTTGGCGTTGTGCGGCGCGTCCGGTGTCGCCGACCTGACGCCGGAGCTGGTCCGGTTCCCGTCGTGGGGACCGCGGTCCGGGCGGGTGGTCCCGTGAGCCCCACCGGGTGGCTGGTCGCCGGGGCGGCGGTGGTCCTGGCGGTCAGCCTGCCGCACTGGCTGCCGCGCGTGGTGGTCGCGCTGCGGGTGCGCATCTTCACCTGGGTCAACGGCGAGGAGGGCATCGCCGTGCCCGGACCGGACGTGCCCGTCGAGGAGTTCAGGCACGTGTACGGGCACCCCGCCGCCAACGGCCGCAGCCGGGGCGCCGCCCTGTCCGACCTGTTCTGGTACTGGCTCTCACCCGGCGCGCAGGTGCACCAGGAACACCTGGAGCCCGGTCCGCGCTACGAGGACGTGGCCCGCACGACCCGGCGCGTCCTGGCCGGGCTGACCCGTCCACAGTGGACGGAACTGGTCGCCGACCGCGCTCGGCGGGTGCTCGACGAGCTCGAGGACGGACCCGGCGGGCCGCGCGTGCGCAAGGTCAGGCTGCGCGACCTGATGATGCCGATCTGGGCCGAGGTCTACTACGAGGTGGTCTTCCGCGAGCGGTGTCCGCGGCACGTCCGGGACCTGATCACCGGCAACGCCGACGACGTGGTCAACTCGCTGAAGTGCGTCAGCCCGCGGCACATGGACCGGCGCGACCGCCTCACCGCCTACCTGCGGGACCGGCTGGCCGACGACCCACCGCCCGTGCCGATGCCCGCCACGCTCGACGAGCGGGAGCGGGCCTACTACCTCCAGGGCACGTTCTTCAACACCGCCGTGGTGCAGATGTCGGAGGCGATGGCCCACCTGCTGCTGGCCGTCGCCACCCACCGCCGGGTGCGGGACCGCCTCCTCGCGCACCCGGAGGACACCGAGTACCTGGAGCGGGTGATCGACGAGACGTTGCAGCACTTCCCGCTGTTCGGCGTGGCCCACCGGATCACCACCGGCGAGATCGCCCGCGCGGGACGTCCACCCATCCCGGCGGGATCGGTGCTGCTGTTCCACTACCCCGAGTACCAGCGGTCGGGGACCGCGGACCACCGCCGGTTCGACCCGGACCGGTGGCTGTCGCCGGAGACCAGGCCCGCCACGGCCATCCCGTTCGGGGTGACCGCCAACCGGCCGTGCCCGGCCCGCGGCTTCGCCGTGCTCACCATGCGGGTCGTGGCGCAGGAGGTCCTGCGGCGCTACCGGCCGGAGTCCACGGCCGAGCACACCCGGTCGCTGCCCAGCCGCGGCCCGTGCCTGCTGGTGCCGCACACCGGCGCGGCCGTCCGGGGCCTGCGCGTCCGGCTCGCGGTGCTGCGGCTGGGCGACCTGTGGGCGGGCATCCCCCGCAGCCTGGTGCAGCTCGCGCTGGGCACCTACATGGTGTGGGACGCCCGGCGGCAGGGCCTGTGCCGCAACCACTTCGCCTCGGCGGGCGGCACCGAGCCGTCCGTCGTCGGCGGCCGGTGAGGGAGGTGGAACGGTGACCCCGGTGCAACTGGCGCCCGCGTTCTTCCTCGCCGCCGTCGTGATCCTGTTGACGTGCCGGGTGGTCGTGCTGGTGACCGGCCGCTTCGGGCAGCCGCCGGTGGTCGGCGAGATGATCGCCGGCGTGCTGCTCGGCCCGTCGCTGTTCGGGCTGGTCGCCCCCGGCGCGTCGGCGGCGGTCTTCCCGCCGCAGTTGGGGCCCGTGCTGTACGTGGCGAGCCAGATCGGCCTGGTGGTGCTGATGTTCCGCGCCGGGTACGAGTTCCGGGCGCACGCGGGCCGCGAGCTGATCGGGACCGCCGCGGTGGTCTCCGCGGCCGGAGCGCTGCTACCCCTGGTGCTGGGGATCGTCCTGACCGTCGTGGCGCACGGCCGCGTGGACGTCTTCGTGGACGGGGTGTCGGTGTGGGTGACCGCGGCGTTCGTCGGCGTCACCCTCGCGGTCACCGCCTTCCCGATGCTGGTCCGCATCATCACCGAGCGCGGGCTGGCCGGGTCCAGGTACGGCTCGCTGGCCCTGGCGTCGGGGGCCGTGGACGACGCCGTCGCCTGGCTGCTCCTCGCCGGTGTGCTCAGCGCGGCCTCGGGCGAGCCGGGGCCGATCCTCACGGCGGTGGGCGGTTCCCTGGTGTTCCTGGCGGTGCTGGCGCTGCCGGGGCGCAGGGTCCTCGCGTGGATCGTGACGCGGCCCGGGTCCAGCGACGAGACGAGGTTGCTGCTGACCGTCGCCGTGCTGTTCTGCGGGGCGTGGTTCACCGACGTCATCGAGCTGTACGCGGTGTTCGGGGCGTTCTGCGTCGGCATGGCCATGCCGCGCCACGAGGCGTCCGACCGGGTGGTGCGCACCACGCAGGCGATGACGCAGGTGGTGCTGGTACCGCTGTTCTTCGCCTACTCCGGCCTCAACACCCGCTTCGACCTGTTCGCCGACCCCGCGGTGCTGGCGTTCGCCGCGGCGGCCGTCGTGCTCGCCGTGGTCGGCAAGTTCGGCGGCTGCTGGGCGGCGGCCCGGCTGCGCGGGGAACCGGCGTCGGTGGCGGTCCGGGTCGGCACGCTGATGAACGCGCGCGGCCTCATGCAGCTCATCGCGCTCAACATCGGGTTGCAGGCGGGCATCGTCGGCCCGGCGATGTTCACCGCGCTGGTCCTGGTCGCGCTGGTGACCACGGTGATGACGGTCCCGGTGCTGCGGTGGCTGGACCGCCGGGACGCCCGTGCCGACAGCGCTTCGGAGGTCGTGGTGAAGTGGCACTGAGCGGCGCCGAAGCCCTTGTGGCGCAACTGGAGCGGGAAGGGGTCCGGCACGTCTTCGGCGTGCCGGGCGTCCAGCTCGACCACGTGCTGGACGCGCTGGCCCGCTCGCGCGGGCGGATCGCCTACCTCGCCGCCCGGCACGAACAGGGGGCGGCGCACATGGCGGAGGCGTACGCCCGGACCACCGGACGCCCCGGTGTCTGCCTGGTCGTCCCCGGGCCCGGGGTGCTCAACGCGCTGCCCGCCCTGGCCACCGGGTACGCCTGCTCGTCGCCGATGCTGTGCGTGGCGGCCGACCTGCCGTCCACGCTGGCCGGCCGGGGCCTGGGGATGTTGCACGAGCTGCCCGACCAGGCCGGCGTGCTGGCCGCGGTCACGAAGTGGTCGGGGCGGGCCGAGACGCCGGAACGCGTCGCGGACCTGGTGCGCGAGGCGGTGCGGCGGTCGCGGTCGGGTCGGCCGCGACCGGTGGCCCTGACCATCCCGGCCGACGTCCTGGCCGCCAGGATCGCCCCGACCGACCCGATCGCCGGGACCGACTCGACCGCCGGGACCGAGTCGACCGCCGGGACCGAGTCGACCGCTGGGACCGACCCGACCGCCGGTCCACCCGTCGCCGTCGACGCGCCGGACGCTTCGAGCGTGCCGGGCGCGACTGCCGAGGACATCGCCGCCGTGCTGCGCGCCGCCCGGCGTCCCCTGATCTACGCGGGCGGTGGCGTGCAGGCGGCTCGGGCCGGCGCCGCGCTGACCGCGCTGGCCGAGCGGCTGTCCGCGCCCGTGGTGACCAGCCGCAACGCGGGCGGCGTCATCCCCGCCCGCCACCCGCTGGCCTTCACCAGCCTGGCCGCGCCGAGGCTGCTGCCGAACGCCGACGCGGTGCTGGTGGTGGGCAGCCGTTTCGTCACCCCGCGCGGCACCGCGCCGCCCACCGCGCCGGGCGCGACCGTCGTCCTGGTCAACGCCGACCCGGCCGACCTGGGTCCGCCCCGCCCGGCCGGGCTCACCTGGTGCGCCGACGCCCGGACCGCGCTGGAGGACATCCGCAGCGCCCTGCCCGGTCCCGGCGCACCGGAGTGGGACCCCGACGACCTGGCCGAGGTGCGCGCCTGGTGCGACCGTCGGGTCCGGGCCGTCGAACCCCAGTGGTCGTACGTGCGGGCGCTGCGCGAGGCGATCCCCGAGGACGGGATCCTGGTCAACGAGCTGACCCAGGTCGGCTACCTGGCCGCCGTCGGCTACCCCGTCCACCGGCCCGGCACCTTCCTCACCCCCGGCTACCAGGGCACCCTCGGCTACGGCTACCCGTCCGCGCTGGGGGTGAAGGTGGGCAACCCGGACCGCGAGGTCGTCTCGATCAACGGCGACGGCGGTTTCTGCTGGAACGTGCAGGAGCTGGCGACGGCGCGCATGTACGACATCGGCGTCACGGCGGTGGTCTTCAACGACAACGCCTACGGCAACGTCAAACGCATCCAGGCGGACGAGTTCGGGGGCCGCTTCATCGGCAGCGACCTGGCCAGCCCCGACTTCGTCCGCCTGGCGGAGTCCTTCGGCGTGCCCGCCGTGCGGGCGACGACCCCCGCTGCGCTCGCGGGAGCGTTGAAGGACTCGTTCCGCGAACCGGGCCCGTCGCTGATCGAGGTCCCGGTCGGCGAGATGCCCAGTGTCTGGCCGCTGCTGCTGGGCGGAGCCCCGGGCTCCGTCCGCGCCTGACCGCCGCGCGAGGCCGCCCGCCCGGTCACCCGGTCGGCATGCTCCACGACTGGTTCGCGCCGCCGACGCAGTCCCACACCTGCAGCCGGCGGCCGTTGGTCGGGTCGCCGCTGGGGAGGTCCAGGCAGCGCTGGGACCACGAGTTCCGGTACTGGTTCGCGCCGACGCGGACCCACCGCTGGTTGTCGCCGCCCCAGCACGGGCGGGTCTTGAGCACCGCGCCGTTGCCGATGGTCTCGCCGGGTTGGTCGAGGCACTCGTCGCCGATCTTGATCTTGCCCGCGGCGGTGAACGTCCAGCGCTGGTTGGTGCCGTTCCAGCAGTCCCAGACGGCGACGGCGGCGGTGGCGCCGTCGCGGTCGACGCACTTGTCGGTGCCGTTCCACTTGATCATGCCGACGCCCTGGTCCGGTCCGCTGGGAGCGCTGGTCCACGCCTTGCTCAGCCGCCGGAAGGTCAGCGATTCGATGCGGACCGTGCCGTTGTTGGCGTAGGCGCGGATGCCGAGGCTGCCGCTGGAGGAGTCGAAGTCGACGTTGTCGGTGACGGACACCTTGCCGTCGTTGCCGAACGTCTCCAATTGCCCTCGGTCGACCAGGATGCGAAGGCGCACGCGGTTGTTCACAGGTGGCATGGGGGTGTCGGCGAGGGTCTGGCGCACGCGGTCGTAACCGATCGCCGCGTCACGGGTGCCGTCTGCGCGGCGGTGCAGTTCGAAGCCGAAGTCGGTGGCCGTGGCCCCGTTCAGGTCGTAGGTCGCCTCGATCTCGTAGGTGTCGGCGGTGGTGCCGTTGAACGGGTTGGTCGCCAGGTCGTTGGAGACCGTCAGGTCGCTCCACGTCTGAGCGGGTTGGCGGAGGGCGGAGATCTCACCAACCGGGTTGCGGGTCACCCGGATGCCCTCCGGGAACGTCCGCAGGCCGAGCTGTGCGGGGAAGGAGGCGTTGCCGGTCCAGGTCGAGCCCTTGTTGCCGGGCTGCCAGAACATCTGCACCACGCGGTTGGTGGGCAGGTTGGTGAAGGTGAGGCCGGCGTAGGCGGTTCCGTCGAAAGCCGTGCGCCCCACGTCCATCCGCTGCGGTCCCGTCCAGCCGGAGTCGGGGGCGAAGACACCGTTGCTGTTGAGCGTGCCGACGACGTACTCGCCGCTCGCGTCCTGAAGGACCCACTTGGGGTTGGCGGTGTTGCCGTCGACCGGGAGTTGGTAGAGGTCGGGGCACTCGAACAGCCAGTCGGCGCGGTACTCGCCGCGGTAGGTCCAGGTGAGCAGGTCGGTGGAGCTGTAGAACTTCGCGGTGTTGCCGCCGTCGTTCCCCCAGAACACCATGCCCCAGCGGTTGCGGGCGGCGTCCCGGAACACCTTCGGGTCGCGGGACTCGTACGGGGTGGAGATCACCTTGGCACCGCCGTTGTGCATCCGGAACGTCTTGGCGCCGTCCGTGCTGTAGGCGATGGACACGCCGTTGGTGTTGGTGAACAACAGGATCGGGGCGTCGGCACCGGTCTTGAGGCCGGTGACGTTGTCGTGGTCCACCCAGCCGCCACCGGAGAAGAGCGTGGCGTTGTGGACGCCCGGCTCCAGGGCGATCGGCTTTTGGGTCCAGTGCACGAGATCGGTGCTCGTCGCGTGGCCCCAGTGCATCGTGTCCCAGTACGTGCCGTGCGGGTTGTGTTGGTAGAACAGGTGGTAGACGCCGTTGTAGTACAGCGGCGCGTTCACGTCGTTCATCCAGCCGCCCTGCGAGCTGAAGTGGAACTGGCCGCGGAAGGGCTCGTCGTAGTCGGTGGCGTCGTAGGGGTATTCCGGGTAGGTCGCCGCTTGCGCCGCGGGGGCGGCGATCACCGAGGCGGCGACGAGGACGGCCACCGCGGCGAGGGTGGTGGTGCCACGCCGGAGCGAGCGCGTGAAGGCGGATCCGGGCATGCTTGCCTCACTTCACATCGGTGGGAAGGGGGCGTGCTTCCAGGTGCTGGGGGTGTCGGCGTTCAGCGGGTCGCGGTGCGGACGTCGGTGGGGAGCAGTTCGTCGAACCACGGGGAGTCGGCGCCGGGGCGGGTGCAGGTGATGGCCGCGACGCGTTGGGCGTAGGCGAGGGTGTCGGCCAGGTCGGTGCGGGTGAGGGTGCCCAGGTCGGTGCGGGTGAGCAGGTCGTTGCGGTCGAACGCCGCCAGCAGACCCGCCATGAACGCGTCCCCCGCGCCCACGGTGTCCACGACGTCGACCCGGAGGGCGGGCAGTTCGACGTCACCGGTGGGGCCGGAGGCGTAGACGCCCTCCGCGCCGCGGGTGACGACGACGAGAGCCGGTCCCAGGTCGTGCCACTCGGCCACGACCTCGGCCGGCGGCCGGTCGGGGGCGATCCAGCGCAGGTCGTCGGCGCTGACCTTGACGATGTCGACCATGCCCAGCCAGCGGTGCAACCGGGCCCGCACGGCGGTGTCGTCCTTGACCAGCACCGGCCGGATGTTGGGGTCGAGGCTGATGACGCGGTGGGGGTGTTCGCGGGAGAGCAGGGTCTCGAACGTGGCGGCCATCGGCTCGACCGCGAGGGCGAAGGAGCCGCCCACGTGCAGTTGCGCTTCTGGCGGGAGGGCCGCCGGCAGGTCGGTCGGCTGCCAGCCGCCGTCTGCGCAGCCGTCGATGTAGAAGGAGTAGTCGGCCGTGCCGTGCGCGTCCACGTCCACCACCGCGAGCGTCGTCGGCTCGGTCGACTCGACGGTGTGGCGCAGGTCGACGTTGGAGGTCGCGAGGTGCGCGCGCAGCAACGCGCCGAAGCGGTCGTTCGCCAGACGCGCCAGCAGAGCGGTCTGCGTGCCGAGCCGGCCCAGTCCGACTGCGGTGTTGGCCGGGCTGCCGCCGGGGATGGGCCGGTAGCCGCCGACGCGGTCGGGCACGAGGTCGACGAGCGCCTCACCGCCAACGATGATCATGTCGCGTTCCTTGTCGGGCTGGTGATCGGGCCTACGTCAACGTTGACGTAATGCGAGATGGGCATGGTTGAGCTACGAGCCTGGCGTGGATTCGGCGTGATCAGCGGAAGTCGGGCCGTTGAGTCAACGTTGACGCTAACCGCGTGGCCCAAGTCACGACAAGCTGCCGTTACCCAAGCGTTACCTCGAAACGGTGCGGTCGTTCGGGTAGGCGCGGGATGCGTTGGAGGTGGCGGCGCGGCTGGACCTGCCGGGGCGGGTGCACCACGCGTCGGACCTGTTGGTGTTCCCGGTGCTGATGCGGGACCGGGCGGCGCTGGCG
The DNA here is from genome assembly GCF_003634995.1 of Saccharothrix variisporea. GTDB lineage: Bacteria > Actinomycetota > Actinomycetes > Mycobacteriales > Pseudonocardiaceae > Actinosynnema > Actinosynnema variisporeum. Next base: position 9,094,292 of record NZ_RBXR01000001.1, read on the forward strand.
GACCTGGTGTCGGCGGTGCTCGCAGGGGTCTTCGGCGTCGCATCAGCGTCACCCCGGCCCGGGCTCAGAGTCGGCGGGCGGAGCGCCAGGCCGTCGAGTAGAAGCCGCCGTCGTCCAGCAGTGAGGTGCCGCCGACGTCGCCCAGGGTGGGGCCGTTGATGCGTTCGCGGCTGGAGATGAAGCGGTGGTGGCCGCCGTCGTCCAGGCCCAGGTAGATGCCGACGTGGTCGAGGGTGTCCGGGTCGTCCTCGATCTCGAAGAAGACCAGGTCGCCCGGCTGGAGGCGGCCGTAGTCGGTGGCGCGGCGGCGTTCGTGGGGCACCAGTGGCACACCCGGGCCGAACTCGGAGATCGCGTAGGCGCGCCGGGGGATGCCCGGTCCGGCCGTGTTGGTGCCGAGCAGGGGCATGCCGAGGCGGTAGCCGTAGACCAGGCGGACGTAGCCCGAGCAGTCGACCGAGCCGTAGCGGCCCCGCTCGGGTTGCGCGTCGGGGCCGTCGGGGAACTGCCAGGGCACGCCGAGGTAGTCGTAGAAGTCGGACTGCTCCTGCCGCCCGGCTCCCGAGGCCTTCACCGGCCCGAACGAGGCGTCGCCGCTGAAGCGCACGCCGTTGGCGTCGGTCTGGTCGGGTTTGCCGGCGAGGTACTCGGTGGCGACGGCGAGCACGTCCGGGCTGGTGTCGCCGCGCGCCTTGGCGAACCACTCGGTGAACCAGCTCTCCTGCTCGGCGCCGGCCCGCCACGGCTGGGGGAGCAGCCGCACCCACGAGGAGGTGTTGACCGTGGCCTTGGTCGCCTGCGGTTCGCTGAACGACCGGCGTGGTCCGTTGAGCACCACCGTCCGCGCGGTGTCGGTGAGGACGGCGACCACGTCACCGCCGTGGCGGACGACGGTCCGGGCGGGGTCGGCGAGCCGCTCGTAGACGAGCCGGTCGGCCTGCGCCTCGACCCGCGGGGAGGTGGGTGCGCCGGCGTTGTCGGTCGTCGGGCTCGGCGAACACGCGACCGTCGCGACGACCACCCCGGCGAGTGCCGCCGCGACCGACAGGGTCCGCACCGTTCTCCGCGTCACCCGCACCTCTTCCGAACCGGACGTCTCACACCGTGGGCACCAGCCCGATCAGCACACCGCTGGCCAGCACACCATAACCGGCCGCGCTGACGGTACCGGTCGCCAGCGCGGTGACCAGCGGGGGCTGCCGCACGAGCTGGTAGGCGATCAGGCCGGGGACGACGAAGCCCAGCGTCTGGTGGGCGAACAGCAGCGGGTAGTCGCTCTGGATGAGCAGGTACAGGGTGGTTTGCAGGAGCACGCCGGTGAGCACCACGGCCGCGAACAGCCGCTTGCCGTAGAGGATGACCACGCGCTGCAGCAGCTTCACCGCCCCGAAGGTGACGGCGCTCATGACCACCACCAGGAGGGCGCGGCGGTAGTCCTCGACGAGCGTGAGGGCGAGCCAGCCGGGGGTGATCATGCCGCCGGGGGAGAGGTTGGTGGTGAGGTAGCAGGCCAGGGAGAACACCAGGCCGATGGCGAGGCCGAGGGTGGCGACCTCGGGCAGGAGGAGGGATCCGTTGGTCACTGCTGCTCCGGGCTGCGGGGTGCGGGACGGTCGTCCGGCCGTCGGGGTGCGCGGCGGACGGGTGGCTGCTGCCGAGCGGGGTCGGCGAGGTCGTCGTGCGGGTCGGGGGCCGGTCGCCGGGGCGGGTGCGGCGGTGCGGCACCGGTGCGCGGCACCGGGCCGGGTGGCAGGCCCCGCCGCGGGTGGGGGTCGAGGTACCGCGTCTCGGCCGAGGCGTTCCCGGCGGCGTCCGGCGGCAGGCGGCGCGGCCGGTCCGCGCGGCGGGGCCGGTCCGCCGGGTGGGGGCGGTCGACCGGGTGGGGAGCGGCCGGGTGGGGTGCGGCCGGGTGGGGTGCGGCCGGGTGGGGTGCGGCCGGGTGGGGTGCGGCCGGGTGGGGAGCGGCCGGGTGGGGAGCGGCCGGGTGGGGAGCGGCCGGGTGAGGTGTGGTCGGGTGGGGTGAGGCCGGGTGGGGTGAGGCCGGGTGAGGAGGGGTGACCGGCGGCGAGGGCGTCGGACGTCGGTCGCGCGGCACGGGCGTCGGGTCGACGAGGGGACGCGACGGGCGCCCGTCCGGTGCCCCGCGCGGCGGGGTGCGGCGGATCGGGGCGCCCGGTGCCGCTCGCGGTGGGACCGGACGGGCGCCGTGCCGGTCGGCCGGGGGCCCGGGTGGTACCCGTCCCGCCCCGCCGCGGCCCCCGGGCTGCCGGCCGGCGTCGCCGGGCTCCTCGGCCGGGGGCTCGGGCAGGTGGTCGACGGCCTCCAGCAGGACCTCGCCCTGGCCGTGGATGTTGCCGATCGCCACCAGGGACGCGGTGGACTCGACCTCGGCCAGGATCGCGTCCAGCAGCTCCTGCTGCCCGCGCGGGCCGCCGAGGTCGGTCACCCGGTCCCGCCACCGCTCGTCCACGGCGGACAGCGCGCTGCGGGTGGGCTCGCCGATGAGCACCACCCGGTCGGGGTCGATGCGGGCGATCAACGCGCCCATCTGCTTGTTGCGCTCCACGCGGTCCGGGCGGCAGTTGACGACCACGTGCAGCGGGCGCGCGATGGCGCCCTGCTCCAGCAGCCGCTCGATGTTCATCAGCGTGGACTCGGGGTCGTTGGCGGCGAACACGTTGGCGAGCTTGATCCGCTTGTCGCCCACGGCGCGGGTCTGCACGGACAGCACACCCGGGTCCGGGGGCGCCGACCACATGCCGGCCAGCGCCGAGCGCCGGTTGACCCCGAGCAGTTCGGCCACCTTGAGGGCGATGGCGACGTTCTCCTTGAACGTGACCCACGTGAAGCCGGCCATGTCCTCGTCGGTGACGGACTCGGGGTCGACGGCGATGAGCTCGCAGTTCCGCTTGGCCGCCTCCTCTTCGAGGATGTGCAACCGGTCCTGTTCGGCGGTCACGCACACGCCACCCACGGGCATGGACCGGCTCAGCGAGCGGGCCACGTCGTCCAGGGTCGGGCCCATCTCGGCGAGGTGGTCCTCGCGGACGTTGCACAGCACCCCGATGGTGGAGCGGATCAGCTTGCTCTGGTTGATCTCCTGGAGGTCGGGCATGACGGCCATGCACTCGATGACCAGCACGTCGGACCGGTAGGCGGCGGCGCGGCGCACGATGCCGATCTGCTCGACGACGTTGGCGATGCCCCACTTGCGGTAGACGGGTTCCTCGCTGCCGTCGGGGTGGATGAACCGCGCCGCCGTGCCGGTGGTCTTGGCCGTGGTGACCAGCCCGCCGCCGCGCAGCGCGCCCGCGCACAGGCGGGTGATGGAGCTCTTGCCGCGGATGCCGTTGACCAGGACCCGGTGCTCGATGCTGTCGAGCTGGGCCAGGTGCCTGCGCTGCTCGACGACGCCCGCGGCGAGCATGCCCGTCGTGAGAACCAGGAAGACGACGTAGAGGTAGGTCACCGGACGCCCTTCCCCGTTCGGGCGGAGGTCGGCGGGCGGCGGACCGGGGTGCGGGTCGTGGCGGTCGTGGCGGGCGTGGCGGGCCGGGCGGGCGTGGTGGGCCGGGCGGGCGTGGCGACCGGTTCCATCACCCTGGTGGGGTCGGTGGCCGCGCCCCGCGGCCTGCGCACCTCGCCGAGCCGGTCGTGGCCCTGCGTCACGGCCTGGCGGCAGATCTCCAGGCAGGACGCGATGGTGCCGACCTCGTCGTGCCGCTGGGGGTAGATGACCGAACCGAAGTCGCCGCGCACGAGCCGGTCGGCGGCGCGCGCCACCCGGCGCAGCGGGCCGAGCACCGAGAAGGTCAACCAGCCGTAGCCGAACAGCGCGACGAGCGCGGCCATGAGCGCGACCAGCTGGGCGTGGCGGCGGCTCTGGTTGACCGGCAGCGCGAGTTCCGCGCCGGGCTTCTCGGCGACCACGGTCCAGCCGAGCTTGCCGACCTCGCCGCCCTGCACGGCGGCGGCGGAGAAGATGCCCGGACCGTCCTCGCCGGGGTGGACCGCGCTGACGGCGGCGCCGCGCCCGGCTCGGGCGGCGCTGTCGCGCATCGCCTGGTCGTCGACCTGCTCGAACGCGATGAACCCCTCGGTGGCGCTGATGGTGCGGAACTCGCCGTCGACCAGGCGCGCGTTGCCCGGCACCTGCCGGAGCAGCCCGCCGAGGTGGTCCAGGTCGAACTCGCCGATCAGCGTCGAGCCGTCCTTGAGCGGCACCTCCGCGAAGATGACCGGAACGCGGCCGGTCTGGTTCTGCTGGCGCAGTCCGGCGCTCTTGGCCGGCGGTTCGCCGGTGCGCAGCGGCGGCCGGCCGTGGGACGTCTCCACCCGCCCGGCGGGGTCGACCAGGTAGAGGCTGCGGTAACGGGTCTGACCGGCCATGACCTGGGCGAGCGCGGCGCGCAGGGTGTCGCGCGACCCGCCGCCGTCGGCGACCGCGGCCAGGTCGGCCAAGCCGTCGTTCATGCTGCGCCGCAGGGCTTCGGTGGCTTTGGCGGTCTGCGTGCGCACGCTGGCCACGACCGTGTCCGGGATCTCCACCTCGGCGGAGCGGTAGACCACGAGCATCCCCGCCGACCAGGCGAACACCGAGGCCGCGAGGACGCCGGCGGTGGCCCGGACGGTCGGCCGGCGGCCGGTGACCGGTCGCGCCTGCCCGGTCCCGCCGGTCAGGCGGTCCAGGCACAGGTCGGCGGCGGCCACGACCCGGGCGACCTCGGCGGTCCGGGCCGGGCGGACCTCGGTGTCCAGGTCGCCGGCGGCCAGGGAGAGCAGGTCGGACCGCGCGGCGAGCACGGGGCTGGTGACGACGCGGCGCACGACCAGGAACCCGGCGACGGCGACCAGTGCGAGCAGCGCGGCGGGCAGGACGCCGGACGCGCCCGACGAGCCGCTGAACAGCCGGCCGTCGGCGACGGCGACCACCGCGAGGTCGAGGCTGTCGGGGCTGCTCGACGGCGTCACGCGGGCGTAGGCGAAGGTGGGTTGGACGCGGTCGGCCCGGTCGCCCAGCAGGACACCCGACCCGCCGGACGCGGCGCGGGCGGCGTCGGCGACCAGGCGGTCGACGGCCGGTGCGCGGTCCCGCGCGAGCGGCCCGACCGCGCCGACGACCTTGCCGCTCAGGGTCGTGAGCACGAACGACTGCCTCAGCGCCTGGTCCGCGTCCGGCTCGGGCAGCCGCACGGCGCTGGTCGCCACGAGCAGGCGCCCGTCGGGCAGTGCCGTCGCGGCGACGAGGACGGCTTCGCCGTTGGCCGCGACCGTCGAGGCCACCGCGGCGCCGTCGACCTGTGCCGGGACCGCTTGCACGGGCACCTGCTCGCCGCGGGCGGCCACGAGGGTGCGGCCGGTGCCCGAGAGCACCGCGGCCCCGCGCCACCTGCGGTTGCGCACCAGTGCGTCCAAGGCCTGGTCGGGCTTGTCGCCGGCGCCGACCGAGGCGGTGCGCAGGTCGCCGAGGCTCTGGCTGGCGGTCGCGCCGATCGAGCGGGCCACGCCCAGGGCGATCTCGAGCTGCGAGTCGCGGAACGCCGCGGGGACCTCTTCCTCGGCGTCGCGGCCGAGCAGCACACCGGTGGTGACGGCCACGGCGAGGAGCAGGACCAGCAGCAGCGCGGGCAACGACCTGACGGCGCTGAGGAACCCGTGCTCCGGGAGTTGCTCCCGCAGGCGTCTCACCCGGTCGTCACGGACCGTGGTTGATCTTTGGCGCACGAAACTGTCTCCGACCCTCACGTGGAAGCAAGGTCGCGCCCCCCGTTAGCGCTACCCCCTTTGGTGCAAACCCGTAGATTGTGCACCAGAAGGTAGCCGCCGCACGCATCCAGTGGAGGTAGTGAGTGTCTCCGACGAGTGAGACCGGCTACCAGAAGTGACAAAGTTTCGGTTGCGGTCGAACATCAGGTGGGTTGTCGCCGTGATGGGGATCGCCCTCGTGGGGTGCGACACCGCCACCTCCGGGAAGGGCGTCGCCCCGCCACCGCCCGCGGACCTCGGCGACCGGGTGCGCGACTACGCCGACGCCCTGCGCGAGGACGCGCCCTACCGGCCGCCCAGCCCCGAGCAGCAGCGCGAGTTCACCGCCGCGCTGGCCGGGCTGGCGGCCACGCCGTCGGACGCGGACGACCGGCTGCGGGCACTCGGCGTCGCCGTCGCGCGCGCGGTCGACGGGCCCACCGGCCGTCCCTACGCGCTCGTGTCGACCGAGCCCAACGCCGAGCGCGGGTGGGGCCTGTACGTCGTGGACCTCTCGCGGGGTTCGCGCGTCGCGGTTCAGGTCCCGCACCCGGCCAACGACCTGGGCACCCCCGAGATCGGGGTGGCGTTGTTCCGCCGGGTACCCGGCGCCGTGCTGGCCGTGTCCGGGACCCACCGCCGGGTGGCCGGCGGCGCCGGGGACGTGGCGCGCCGAGCGGACTCGATGTTCCACGCCGTGGCCGAAGCGCACTCGCGCCACCACCTGCCCCAGGTGCAGGTGCACGGGTTCGACGACGACAGCCTCCCCTCAGCCGACCTGGTGCTCTCGCCCGGTGCCGGTGGGGACGGCCCGGTGCTGGACGAGGTCGCCGACGACCTGGACGGGTCGATGCGGGTGTGCCGGGCGTGGGCGGAGGACTGCGGCGACCTGGAGGGCAGGCGCAACCGCCAGGGCGCGGTCGCGGCCGAGCACGGGACGTTGTTCGCACACGTCGAGATCAACCGGACCACCCGCGACACCCCGGACCGGTGGGAGGCGGTCGTCCGCGCCTTGGGTGAGGCCCTGGACGGCGTGTGACCCGGGGGCGTCGACCACCTCCGGCGGCGGCGACATCGGGCACGAAGTCGCGGCGGCGGTCACGTCCGGCACCGGGCGCTGGTCGCCTGCCCGGCCGTCACCCGCCGTGCCGGACGCGGGCTCGGCGACGTTCGGTGATGTGCGGGCCACGCGCGCTTGGACAGCAGGCGCAGGCCGTTCAGCGCGACGAGCACGGTGGACCCCTCGTGCCCGGCCACGCCCAGGGGTAGGGGCAGCGTGCCGAGCAGGTCCCACGTCGCCAGCACCAGGACGATCGACCCGGCGACGACCAGGTTGGCCACCACCAGGCGGCGGGCTCGGCGGGCCAGCGCGACCACGGCCGGGACCGCCTCCAGGTCGTCGCGCAGCACGACCGCGTCCGCCGTCTCCACGGTGAGGTCGGAACCCCTGCGGCCCACCGCGATCCCGGCGTCGGCGGTGGCCATGGCCGGGGCGTCGTTGACGCCGTCGCCGACGAACAGCACGCGCTGTCCCTCCCGCCGCAGGGCGGTCACCGCGTCGGCCTTGTCGTGGGGGAGCAGCCCGCCGCGGGCGTCGTGGATGCCGACCTCGGCGGCGACGCGTCGTGCCGCCTCGGGGTTGTCGCCGCTGAGGAGCACCGGCGGCGCGCCGACCACCGCGTGCAGCCCGGCGACCGCGGCGGCGCTGGAGGGGCGGACCCGGTCGGCCAGCAGCAGGACCCCGACCCGCGTGCCGTCGACCTCGACCGCCACCGCCGTCCGACCGCCGGTCGCCGAGTCCGGGGCGGCCACCACCGACACCCGACGCCCGCCGACGACGCCCGTCACGCCCACGCCCGGGGTCGCCCGGAACTCCCGTGCCGCCGCCGGCCGCAGCCCGCGCTCGCCAGCGGCGGTCACGATCGCCGCCGCCACCGGGTGCTCGCTCCACACCTCGACCGCCGCCGCGAGGGCCAGCACCTCGTCGTCGCCCGCGACCAGGTGCGGGCGGCCTTCGGTGAGCGTGCCGGTCTTGTCCACGGCGACCACCGTCACCGCGCCCAGCTGCTCCATCGCGACCGCGGACTTCACCAGCACGCCGTGCCGCCCGGCGTTGGCGATGGCGGCCAGCAGCGGCGGCATGGTCGCCAGCACCAGGGCGCACGGCGACGCCACGATCATGAACGTCATGGCGCGCAGGAGGGTCGGCTGCAACTGCGCGCCGAACACCAGCGGCACCCCGAACAACGCCAGCGTCGCCACGACCACGCCGATCGAGTACCGCTGCTCCACCTTTTCGATGAGCAACTGCGTCCGCGCCTTGGTCTCCGACGCCCGCCCCACCAACGCGACGATCCGCGCCAGCACGCTGTCCGACGGATCGCGGGTCACCCGCACGCGCAGCGCCCCGGACCCGTTGAGCGATCCGGCGAACACCTCGTCCCCGACCGCCTTCGCCACCGGCAGCGGCTCACCGGTGATCGACGCCTCGTCCACCTCGCCGACCCCGTCCACCACGAGCCCGTCCGCGCCGACCCGCTCACCGGGCCGCACCAGGATCTCGTCGCCCACCCCCAACGCCGAGGCGTCCACGACCTCCTCGCCGCCGCCGACCACCCGGGCGGCGCGCTGCGGGGCCAGGTCCAGCAGCTCCCGCACCGAGTCGGCCGTGCGCCGGGTCAGCACCGCCTCCAGCGCGCCGGAGGTGGCGAAGATGACGATGAGCAGCGCCCCGTCCACGACCTGGCCGATCGCGGCGGCCCCGATGGCGGCCACGATCATCAGCAGGTCCACGTCCAGCGACCTCTCGCGCAGCGCCCGCAGCCCGGTCAGCGCGGGTTCCCAGCCGCCGGCGGCGTAGCAGGCCAGGAGCAGCGACCACCACAGCCATGCCGGTGCACCGGCCCACCACAGGCTCAGCCCCAGTGCGAAGAGCGCGGTGGCCGCACTCGCCCACCGGACCTCCGGCAGCCCCCACACCCCGGTGCGGGGCGGGTTCCGGGTGATCTCCGTCGTCGTCACGCCGGCTACCATACCGGAACACATGAAGAGGTCTTCATTTGTTCTTTGGATAGGATCACGCCATGGGACACGGGACGGGCGATCGGGGCGTGCCGCCCGCCGTGCTGGACGCGGAGTCGGCGGCGAGCGTGGCCGCGACCCTCCAGGCCCTGGCGACCCCCAGCAGGCTGCGCATCCTCGCCCGGCTGCGGCACGGCCCCTGCGCGGTGGGCGAGTTGGCCGAGGCGATCGAGATGGAGCAGTCCGCGGTCTCCCACCAGCTGCGCCTGCTGCGCGCGTTGGGGCTGGTGGTGGGCACCCGGCACGGGCGCAGCATCGTCTACAGCCTCTACGACGACCACGTGGCCCAACTGCTGGACGAGGCCGTCTACCACATCGAACACCTCGGCATGGGCGCCACCGACGCGGTCTGACCCGGATCGGCGGTGGCAGGACTACCGTAAGCGTGGCTGCAGGGAGGCACTCGATGTCGAGCTGGTCGACCGTCGCTTACGGGGCCGCGTTGTCGGCCGTGCTCGCCGCTGTCGTGGTGGGGTTGCTGGTGCGGCCCCGGCTGCCGCTGGTCGTCGTGACCGCCGGGGTGGCGGCGGGGCTGGGGCCGGCGGCCTGGAACGCGATCCTCAACGCCGTCGACGCGCCGGGCTTCTTCACCGACGCGCCGATCGCGGTGTTCCCGGTGAGCTGGCAGGACACCGGTAGCGGGGTGTTCGCGACCGCGGTGGCGGCGCTCCTGCTCGGGTTCGGGCCGCAGCGGGACCTGGTGGGGCGCAAGGTCGCGACGGCGGCGTTGCTCACGGGGCTCGCGGCGCTGGTCGTGGACGTGTACCTGTACTGACCGCCGGCGCGACGATCGTCGGCTTGTCCGTCCCCTCGGGGTTTCAGCGCAGCCAGGTGTTGTCGCGGACCTGGGGGATGCCGGCCCACCAGCGGCCCAGGCCCCAGGTGTCGCCGGCGTTGGTCCAGGCGACGGCGATGAGGGCGAGGGCGTAGACGATGTGGTAGTCCACGACGGGGTTGGTGGACATGGTGGGTTGGCCGGTCGAGGTCATCTGTGCGAGGGGCCATTCGGCGGCCCACATGAGCAGCATCATGAGGGTGCCGGAGATCGCGGCGACGCGCAGGCCGATGCCGAGCACGACGGCCGCGCCGATGCCGAACAGGCCGGCCATGAAGAGCAGGTCGGCCCAGAACGCGCCGGCCCAGTCGTGGAAGAGGGACTCGAAGGGGCCGACGTCGACGCGGCTGAGGAAGCCCTTGGTGGGTGAGCCGCCGCCGAACCAGGCGTTGGCGGACTTGGTGGCGTAGCCCAGGCCGAAGGCCTTGTCGAAGAACGCCCACAGGAACACGAAGCCGGTGGCGATGCGCAGCACGGCCATCGTCTTGGCGGCGGTGTCGGTGCGGGTGGGGGAGTCGGCGATCGCGGTCATGGGTTTCCTCCGTCTGGTCTCGGGTTCTCGGTCCGAGCCTGTCAACCGCGCGGTGCCGGGGATGCGGCCGAAGGTCCCTGTGTGGCCGGGACTCCCGGCAGTCGTCCACTGAGGACATGTGTCGGTCACGGGCGTGATCGGTGCGGCACTGGCTGGACACCGGCGGCGGGTGGACCGCGGTTCGCGCTGCCGCTGACCGTGGTCGCCGACGTCGTGGCCCGGTGACGCGGGGTCGAAGGTCCCGGGCTCGTCGGGACCGCCGCCACTGACCGCCCGGCTCGTGTGGCGGGAGGCTCGGGGACGAGGCGAATCGAGGAGGAGTGATGGACAAGACCGTCGTCGTGGGTGTGGACGGGTCGCCCGCGAGCCGTGCCGCGTTGCGTTGGGCCGTGGAGGAGGGGGAGCGGCGGGGGTGTGCGGTGGAGGTGGTGCACGCCTGGCACGTCGACCACGCCATGGTGATCGGTCCGTTGTCGGCGTCCGTGGCCGCCGCGATGGACCCGGCGGTGCTGCGTGACGGGCACCAGGCCGTGCTGGACGAGGTGGTCGGCGAGGTGGACACCGATGTCGAGGTCCGGCCGGCGTTGGTCGAGGGGGACGCCCGGGACGTGCTGGTGAAGGCCTCCGAGCACGCCGCTCTGCTCGTGGTGGGCAGCCGGGGCGCGGGGCCGGTGCGCGAGGTGCTGCTGGGGTCGGTGAGCTCCTATTGCGTGCACCACGCCCAGTGCCCGGTGGTCGTGTTGAGGCAACCGCAGGAAGAGCACGCCGAGCCGAAGCCCGTCGTCACGCCTGGACCGTTGCTGTGAGGGCCTCGGTCGGCGAACGCGCGTTGCTGGCCGACGGCCGGGTCGTCGTGGTGCGGGAGTTGGGTCCGGTCGACGCCGACGCGTTGCGCGCTCTGCACCGCGGTCTGCCGCCGGAGGACCGCTACCTGCGGTTCTTCAGCGCTTCGCCGCGCGGGCTGGACGAGTTCGTCGACCGGCTCACCTCGCCCGTCGAACCGCGACACGTGGTGCTGGGCGCGTTCGCGGGTGAGGACTTGGTGGGGGCGGCCAGTTACGTGGTCGTGGACGGGGATTCGGCCGAGGTCGCGTTGGTGGTGTCGCACGAGCGGCAGTCGCACGGTGTGGGCACGCTGCTGCTGGAGCACCTGGTGTCCCTGGCCAAGCGGCGCGGGGTGCGGCGGTTCGAGGCGGACGTGCTGCCGGTGAACTCCCGGATGCTGCGCGTGTTCACCGACCTGGGGTTGGTGTTCACGTCCACTTCGGACAGTGAGGTCGTGCACGTGGACCTCGGGCTCGACGCCGGCGAGCAGTACCTGGAGGCGGTGGCCGACCGGGAGCTGTCCGCCGACGTGGCGAGCCTGCGGTCCGTGCTGCGGCCGGCCTCGGTGGTCGTGGTCGGGGCGAGCCGTTCGCGGGAGTCGGTCGGGAACGCGGTGCTGCGCAACCTGCGGGCGGGCGGGTTCGACGGCGACCTGTGCGCGGTCAACCCGCATGCCCGTGAGATCGAGGGTGTGCCGTGCTTCCGGTCCGTGGACGAGGTTCCGGAACCGCCGGATCTGGCCGTGGTGTGTGTGCCCGCGCACGCGGTGCCGGCGGTGGCGGAGGACTGCGGGCGGCGCGGGGTCAAGGCGCTCGTGGTGATCACGTCGGGGGTCCAGGCCGAGGCGCTGATGGCCGCCGTGCGGCGGTTCGGGATGCGGCTGGTCGGGCCGAACTGCGTCGGCGTGGCCGGTGGCGAGCCGGGTGCCCGGGTGAACGCGACCTTCGTGCGCGGCCGGGTGGAGTCGGGTGGGATCGGGGTGGTCACGCAGTCCGGCGGGATCGCCATCGCGGTGTTGGAGGCGTTGGGGCGGCTGGGGCTCGCGGTGTCGGACCTGGTGTCGACCGGCGACAAGTACGACGTCAGCGGCAACGACCTGCTGCTGTGGTGGGAACGCGACGACCACACCCGGGCGGTCGTGCTGTACCTGGAGTCGTTCGGCAATCCGCGCAAGTTCTCCCGCCTGGCCCGCCGGGTCGCGCACCGCAAGCCCGTGGTGGCGTTGCGGGCGGCGAGCAGCGAGGCCGGGCAACGGGCCGCCGCCTCGCACACCGCGTCCACCGCGACCCCGGCCGTGACCCGGGACGCGTTGTTCCGGCAGGCCGGGGTGATCGCGGTGGACGGCGTGACGGAGTTGGTGGAGGTGCTGGCCGCGTTGCACGCCACGCCGTTGCCGGGTGGGCGGTCGGTCGCCGTGCTGAGCAACGCGGGCGGGCTCGGGGTGCTCGCGGCGGACGCGTGTGTCCACAACGGACTGTCGATCGCCGAGCTCGGCCCTGGGACGGTGGCGGCGCTGCGGGCGCTGCTGCCCGGTCCGGCGAGCGTGCACAACCCCGTGGACACGACGGCGGTGGTGGACGACGAGACCTACGCCCGGTGCCTGGACCTGGTCGCGGCCGACCCCGCCGTGGACGCCGTCATCGCGGTCACCGTGCCCACCGCGCTGGGCGACCCGAGGTGCGGGGTCCACCGGGTGGTGAAGCCGGTGGTGGCGGTGAGCACCGACCAGGACCGGCCGGTGCGCCTGGTGTCCGGTGGCATCGCCTGCTATGCCGAACCGTCGCGGGCCGCCGCCGCGCTGGCGGTGCTGGCCGAGCGGGGCAGGTGGCTGCGCACCGATCGGACGCACGTCGACTTCGATGACATCGACCTGGCCACGGCACGTCAGGTGGTGCGCGAGCACCTCGCCGTGGAGCCGTCGGGCGGTTGGCTGGACCCCGACCAGGCGGTCCGGCTGTTGAGCGCGTTCGGCGTCCCCGTGCTGGGCGGCGTCCTCGCCCTGGACGCCGACTCCGCCGTGCGCGCCCAACACGCTTACGGCGGACCTGTGGCCGTCAAGGTGGTCGGTCCGCTGCACAAGAGCCGGGGCGGCGGCGTGCTGCTCGACCTCGACGGCCCCGACGCGGTCCGGGACGGGTTCGCCGCCCTCGCCGAGCGCTTCGGGGACCGCTTCGGCGGGGTGTTCGTGCAGCCGATGGCCGAGCGCGGACGTGAACTGCTGGTGGGAGTGGTGGGTGACGCCAGGTTCGGCCCGCTGGTGGTGACCGGGCTGGGCGGGGTGGACACCGACGTGGTCGACGACCGGGCCGCCGCGCTCGCGCCGTTGAGCGTCGCCGACGCCGACGAGGTGCTGCACGGGTTCCGCGCCGCGCCGAAGGTGTTCGCCGACCACCCCGAGGAACCGGTCCGGGACGTGCTGCTGCGCGTCGGCCGGCTCGCCGAACTGCTGCCCGAGGTCGCCGAGCTCGACCTCAACCCGTTGGTGCTGCACGGGGACCGGGTGCTGGCGGTGGACGCGCGGGTGCGCGTCGCGCCGGCCGAGCCCGGCGACCCGTTCCTGCGCAGGTTGCGCGACACGCCCCGGGGGCCGAACACCGAGGAGGAGCCGGTGGTGGACGGGGCCGGCGTGCGGTTCCCGGGAACCCGCCACGCCGTCGGCCAAGGCTGAGCCCGAACCCGCGCCCCGAGCCCGAACCCACGCGCTGAGCCCGCACCCGCACCCGCACCCGCGCCCCGAGCCCGAACCCGCGCGCCGAGGCCGAGCCCGCCCCGGAGCCCGCCCCGGAGCCCGCCCCCCCACCTTCCCCGCGCCCCGCAGCCCTTCACCTCTGCTGGCGGCCTCGCATCCGGCTTTTGATCTTGAGGGCGCGCCGGCGCGTGGGGGAGGGGCGGACGGCCCGGTCGGGGCGGGCACGCCGGCACTGTGCGGTCGGTTCGCCCAGGCGTGGACTGAGGGGCATGGAGTCCAAGGTCGGTTCGAGTCACCCGGTCGCGCGGCGGACTGCGCCGCTGGTGGGCCAGGTGCTGTCGAGGCTGCTCGGTTCGCCCGCCCGCCGGGTGGTGAGCGGGAAGCTGTGCGTGTTGCGCTACCGGGCCGCCGGTGGTGCCGTGGTCGAGTTGCCGGTGCAGTACGCGCGGGACGGCGACCGGCTGGTGGTCGTCGCTGGCGGGGCGGCGGGCAAGCGGTGGTGGCGGCACTTCTGCCGGGAGGCGCCCGTCGAGGTGCTGCTGGACGGCGAGTGGGTCGACGGGTCGGCGGTGGTGGCTGTCGGTGGCGCACGTGACGCCGCGTTGGTCGGCTACGGACGGGTGTTCCGTCGTGTTCCCGCGGACGCCGAAACGGTGGTGATCAGGTTGCGTGAGCGGGATGTGCGGACGCCGTTGCGGGGCTGGGCGCTGGTGCGGGCGTGGGTTCTGGTCGTGACGGTGGCCGAGTTCGTGGGGTTCGCGGTGCCGGCGACGGTCGGTGTGCTCACCCGGGACAGTGCCGCGGTGCCTGCCCTGTTGGCCGCCGGGGCGGTCGAGGGGGCGGTGTTGGGGTGGGGGCAGGCCTCGGTGTTGCGGCGGGCGTTGCCGGGGTTGTCGCGTGCGCGTTGGGTTGCGGCGACTGCGGGCGCGGCGGTTCTCGCGTACCTGGTCGGCCTCGCTCCTTCCACGGGGGGTTCGGTGATCACGACGTGGCATCCGGTGTTGCTGGCCGTGGTGGCCGCGGTGCTCGGCGGTGTCCTGCTGGCCTCGATCGGCACGGCGCAGTGGCTGGTGCTGCGGCGGCATGTCCGGCGTGCCGGGCGGTGGGTCGGGGTGACCGCTGTGGCCTGGTTGCTGGGGTTGGGGGTCTTCCTCGGGTTCACCATGCCGTTGTGGCAGCCGGGGCAGGCGGTGGCCACGTCCGTGGTGATCGGGGTGGTCGGTGGGCTGCTGATGGCCGCGACCACCGCCGTGGTCACCGGTTACGTGCTGCGGACCCTGGTGGTCGACTCGAGCTGAGCCGGTGCGGCGCGTCGGCGGAGCACGAGCTTGCGCACCTCTTCCACCCACAGGGCCAGTGAGGCGGTGGCCGCTGCCAGCAGCCAGTCGGTCGGGGTGAGTGCGGTGGTGCCGAACAGTTCCTGCGCGAGCGGCACGTGGACCGCGCACACCTGGAGCACCAGCACCGCCGCCAGCGCCGCCCACAGCCGCAGGTTGTGCAGCAGCAGCGGGCCGAACGCCGAACCGTGCTCGTCGCGGACGTTGAGGATGTTGACGACCTGGAACAGCACGAACGTGGTGAAGGCCAGGGTCTGCGCGGTGGCGGTGCCGCGGTCGAGGCCGTACCGGAACAGCAGCAGGGTGCCGGCCACCATCACCGCGGCGATCCCCGCGATGCGGGCCAGGCGTGCGCCGGTGAGGATGTGCGCGCCGGGCGGGCGCGGGGGTTCGCGCATGACCGACGGGCGGGCCGGTTCCAGGCCCAGCGCCAGCGCCGGTGGCCCGTCCGCGATGACGTTGATCCACAGCAGCATCAACGGGGTGAGCACCACGGCGTCGCCCAGGAAGAACACCGAGCCGGCGACCATGGCCAGGATCGCGGCCACGTTGGTGCCGACCTGGAAGCGGACGAACTTCACGATGTTGTCGTAGATCGCGCGGCCCTGGCGCACCGCGCCGACGATGGTGGCGAAGTTGTCGTCGGTGAGGACCATGGCGGCGGCTTCCTTGGCCACGTCGGTGCCGGTGGCGCCCATCGCCACGCCGATGTCGGCGCCTTTGAGCGCGGGTGCGTCGTTGACGCCGTCGCCGGTCATGGCCACGACCTCGCCCCGCCGCCGCAACGCCGTCACCACGCGGATCTTGTGCTCGGGCGCGACGCGCGCGAAGACGCCGGTCTGCTCGATGGTGCGGTCCAGTTCGTGGTCGTCGAGCCGGTCGAGGTCCGCGCCCGAGACGCCCTGTCCGGTGATGCCCAGGGCGTCGGCGATGGAGGACGCGGTGGCCAGGTGGTCGCCGGTGATCATCTTGACGTCGATGCCGGCGGTCCGGCACTCGGCGATCGCCGCCCGCGCCTCCGGACGCGGCGGGTCGAGCAACCCGATCAAGCCGACGAGCACCAGTTCGGCGGGCAGGACCGGCTCCGCGTCGGGAGCGCGTCCCACGGCGACGCCGAGCACCCGTTCGCCGCGCCGGGCCATGCGGTGCAGTTCGTCCTCGACATCGGCACGACGCCACTGGTCCAGCGGCACGTCCCGCGTCCCCAGCCGCACGTGGGTGGCCAGGCGCAGCAGCACGTCGGTCGCGCCCTTGACGCACACCCGCCCGTCGCGGTGGAAGGTGGCCATGTACTTGAGTGCGGAGTCGAACGGGATCTCGGCGAGGCGAGGGGCCTCGGCGCGCACCGCCTGGACGTCCAGCCCGGCCTTGCCCGCCAACGCCAGCAGCGCGCCTTCGGTCGGGTCGCCGACCAGCACCCCGTCGCGCACGACGGCGTCGTTGCACAGGATCGCGGGGAGCAGGACGTCCCGCAGATCGCCCGCGGGGCGGCCGTCGTCGGCGGTGATGGTGCCGTCGTGGCCGTAGCCCTCGCCGGTGACGGCGTACCGGCGGCCGGCGTGCCACAGGGTGCGGGCGGTCATCTGGTTGAGGGTCAGGGTGCCGGTCTTGTCGGTGCAGATGACCGTGGTGGCGCCCAGTGTTTCCACGGCGGTCAGGCGTTTGACGATCGCGCGCCGGCGCGCCATCCGCCGCATCCCGAGCGCCAGGGTCACGGTGACGACTGCGGGCAGGCCTTCGGGGATGGCGGCGACGCCGAGCGCGACCGCCAGGGTGATCACCTCGCCGAGGCCGCCGCCCGTGGCCAGCCGGGTCATCGCCACGAGCAGGACCGCGGCCCCTGCGAGGTAGGCCAGGCGGACGCCGAGCCGGTCCAGTTGGCGTTGGAGCGGCGTGCGGGTGGTGTCGGTGTGTTCCAGCAGGGTGGCGACGTTGCCGATCTCGGTGCCCATGCCCGTGCCGGTGACCAGCATCTCCGCGTGCCCACGGGTGACGGTGGTGGACATGTGCAGCATGCACGTCCGGTCGGGCAGCCCGACATCGGCCACGGGGGCGACCGACTTGGCCACCGGCACCGATTCCCCGGTCAACCCGGACTCGTCCACCTCCAGGTTCACCGAGGTGGTCAGGCGTCCGTCGGCGGGCACCCGGTCGCCCGCCTCCACCAGCACGACGTCGCCGGGGACGAGCCGCTCGGCCGGCACCTCGACCACCAGCCCGGCGCGGCGGGCCTTGGCGGTGGGGCCGAGCATCGCGCGCAGCGCCGCCACCGCCTGGTCGGCCCGGCGTTCCTGGACGAACCCGAGCACGCCGTTGAGGCCCAGCACCACCCCGATGGCCACGGCCTCCTTGTAGGACCGCTCCACCGCCCCGGCCAGGGCCGCAGCGACGATGAGCACCAGGTTCAACGGGTTGACCAACTGGTCGGCGAGGACCCGCCACCACGGTCGGCCCGGCGGCTCGGCCAGCCGGTTGGGACCCACCTCCGCCAGCCTGCGGTCGGCTTCCTCCGGAGGCAGACCCCGCGGACCGGTGCCCAGCGCGGACGCCACCTCGTCGGGATCCGACCGCCAGGGCGCGGTCACCGCGGCGAAGTCCCGCACGTCGGTGATCACTGGTGCGGGACCACCGCGACCGGGCAGGCCGCGTGGTGGATCAACGCCTGGCTGGTGGACCCCAGCAGCAGGCCGCGGAAGCCACCGCGACCCCGGGAACCCACCACGACCAGCGACGCCTCGCGCGAGCGCTCCACCAGGCAGTGGGCCGGCCGGTCGCGCACCACCTCCAGCCGCACCACGACCTCCGGGTGAGCCGCCCGGTGCGGCGCCACCTCCTGCTCCAGCGACTCCCGCTCGGCCGCCTCGACCGGCGCCCAGTCCAGGGCCAGTCCTTGCAGCCATCCCGTCTCGACGGCGACGTCGGACCACGTCCGCACCGCCACGAGCTCGGCACCGGTCGCGGCGGCGTGCTCGAACGCGAACGCCAGCGCGGCGGGACTGGCGAGCGAGCCGTCCGCGCCCACCACCACCGGCCCGTGCGCCGCGCCCACCACCGGCTCCTGGGCGGCGGTCCCGCGCACCACCACGACCGGGCAGTGCCCGTGCGTGGCCAGGGCGACCGCGATGGACCCCACGAGGAGCCCGGTGAACCCGCCCAACCCGCGCGAGCCCAGCACGACCAGCCGCGCCGACGCGGACCGGCCGACCACGACCTCCGCCGCGTCACCCGAGAGCAGCTCGGTCGACACGGCGAGTTCGGGCGCGACCCCGAGGGCTTCCTTCTCCGCCTCGGCGAGCCACTGACGGCCCTGCGCCAGCACCGCCTCGTGGTACTCGCGGGGCACCGCGATCGGGTCCGGCACCCGTGCGGGCACCAGCAGGCACGCGTGCACGATCGACAGCGGCACACCCAGCCGGGCCGCTTCCGCCGCCGCCCACCGCACCGCCGCCGTGGCCGACGTCGAACCGTCGACTCCCACTACCACGGGCCGGTCCATCACTGTGCTCCTCCTGCTTGTCGGGGCGGCCGGTACCGGGTGGTGCGGATGTTCGCCGTGCTGCCGGCCGGGTCGCGGCGCTCGGGGTCAGCGCGCCGCGGGCTGCTTGTGGTCGCGTTGGGTGGGGAGCCGGAAGGTCTCGACCGGGGCGCGGTGGACGACGAAGACCGGGCACCGGGCGTGGTGCAGGGCCGCGCGGGTGGTCGGGCCGGGGTCGCCGACGACGATCAGGTCGGTGTCGGCGTAGCGGGTGACCGCCTCGTGCGGGTGCATCCGCGCCACCACGGACGCGTGCCGGATGCCCCGCAGGAGTTCGTCGGCGTGGGTGACCGGCTGGTGCGGGTCGTCCGTGCGGACCGGCAGCGGCGGCACGGCGTGCAGCACGCGCAGCGCACAGCCCCGCATCCGCGCCAGTTCCGTCGCGCGGCTGAGGACCGCGGGATCGTGGACCGATCCGGTGATGAGGGCGGTGACCCGGTGGTGGACGGGCGCCGGGCCGCCGCGCACGACCACGACGTCGCAAGGCGCGTTCTCCACCACCGCCATGACGTGTCGGGGCAACGCGAAGGGGCCGTGGTGCGCGATGACCACCGTCTCGGCGCGCGCGGCGGCGACGAGCAGGTCGGCGGGTTCCGCCGGGCACCGTTCCAGGGGCGCGCCGAGCAGTGTGGCGTGCTCGGTGGCCCATCGCAGCGCCGTGCCGCCTGGGGTGGCGTCGGCGATGACGACCGGCTTGGTCACGTCCTCACCTCGGGTCCGTCAGCGCGCGCCGCAGCCGGCCGTACTCGGCCTCGTCGATCTCGCCCCGGGCCAACCGCAGGTCGAGCACGTGCGCCGCGTCGTCGTGGGGCCGGAACCGCGGCCGCAGCGCGGCGACCGCCAGGACGACCACGGCGGCGGTGATCGCCAGCGTGGTCAACGTCATGACCAGCATCCCGCCCCACCCGAAACCGGTGTACCAGTGCATCACGGCACCGCTCCTTCCTCGACGCTGCCCGCTCAGTCGCTCATCGCGAGCAGCTGGTGCTTCAACTTGTCCTGCAGCAGGTCCACGGCCTCGGTGTAGGTGTCGCCGGTGGCCTTGGCGTTGACCGGGACGCCGTCGACGTCCAGGCGGCCGTGCGCGGTGACCCGGCGCGGCCCGTCGAAGTCCAGGCGCGCGGTGGCGACGGGGACGTCGGCGGGGGAGTAGCGGGCCAGCGCCTCGACCTTGGTGCGGGCGTAGTCGCCCGCCTCGGCGGGGATGCCGTCGGCCAGCTCGGTGTGGATGTTCGCGATCTCGTGCATACCCCGATGCTCGTCCGGCCGCGGGGTGGGTGGCAGTGGCCAAGGTCCCGAGTGAACAGGGACCTGCGGGACGACCAAGGGCTCTGTGGCCGGCGGCGCGCGGGGACGAGCGTGGGAGCCGACACGAGTGGTCGGCAAGTCGACAGCCACCGCCGGTCCGGGCGCGGGTCGAGGTGATCGACGCCTTCAGCGCCCGCGCCGACGCCGACGAACCGGTGACCCGGGCGACCACGAGCACCCCGCCCGCGACCACCGCCGTCGTGCACGGCGAACGCGTGCCGGCCCGAGGAGAGGAGAGTGCCATGGCACGAGCGCTGGTCGTCTACGAGTCGATGTTCGGCAACACCCGGACGGTCGCCGAAGCGGTCGCGGAAGGGTTGACCGGCTTCGGGGACGTCGAGGTCGTCGAGGTGTCGCACGCGCCCGACACGCTGCCCGACGACGTCGAGCTGCTGGTGGTCGGCGCGCCCACGCACGCCTTCGGCCTCAGTCGGCCCAGCACGCGCACGTCGGCCGCCGAGCAGACCGCGAGCCCGTTGGTGTCGCCGGGCCGTGGTGTCCGCGAGTGGCTGGACGTGTTGGCGCACAACGTCAACGGCACGGTCGCGGTCGCGTTCGACACCCGCGTGAAGGTCGGCATCCTGCCCGGCTCGGCCGCCAAGCTCATCGCCAAGCGCCTGCGCAAGCTGGGCTTCCCGCCGGCCACGCCGCCGAAGACGTTCTGGGTCACCGGCACCACCGGCCCGCTGCGCGAGCGGCAGCGCGACGAGGCCGTCGAGTGGGCGCGCGGCATCACGGTCGGGAGCAGGTGGTAAGCCTGGCGGGCGGAAGGCTTTCGGCGCGACGGTGACGCTCGACACATGTCCCTCGTGCTCGCGTCCGCGGTGGACCACGGAGGCGTGGCGTTCATCGGGTCCGCGTCCCCTTGCCGCGGACCGCCCGACCCGGGATGCGGTACCGCCTGTTCGCCACCACCGTCCCGTCCCCCGTGCGCCTCGACCCGCTGTGACCGACCGCCGCCGGCATGATGGTGTGGTGATCAAGCGGGGGAGGCGGCGGTGGTTGGTCGTGGCCGCGGTCGTCGTGGTGGCGTTGGGTGTGATCGGGGGGAGCGCCTACCTGTACCTGCGGGAGTGGCGGCCGGACCTGGGTGACGGGGAGCGGTACGGGGTCGACGTGTCCAACCACCAAGGGGTGGTCGACTGGCGGGCCGTTGCCGAGGACGGGATCTCGTTCGCCTACGTCAAGGCGTCCGAGGGTGAGGACTGGGTGGACTCGCGGTTCGCCGACAACTGGGCCGGTGCCGCGGCGGCCGGTGTGCCGCGGGGTGCGTACCACTTCCTGTCGCTGTGCTCGGACGGTCGGGCGCAGGCCAGGCACTTCCTGGCCACCGCGCCACCGGACCCCGCCGCGCTGCCCCCGGCGCTGGACCTGGAGCTGGGCGGGAACTGCGCCGCCCGGCCGGACGTCGAGGCGGTGCGCCGCGAGGTGGACGCCTTCCTCGCCGAGGTGGAGGCGGCGTGGCGGCGGCCGGTCGTGCTCTACGTCGGTGACGACTGGGACGAGCGGTACCCCGTGACCCAGGACCGCCCCCGGTGGACCAGGCACCTCCTCCGCCGCCCCGACGGCGACTGGCACATCTGGCAACTGCACAACTTCGCCGGCGTGTCCGGCATCGACGGCCACGTGGACCTGAACGTCCTGCGCCCCTGACGGCAGGGCGGGGGCGACCCGGTCGCCCCCGCCGGTCGCGTCAGGACAGGATCTCGACGTACCCGCCCGCCCCGCTCACCCGGATGCGCTGGCCGTCCCGGATGAGCCGGGTGGCGTGGTCCACCCCCACGACGGCCGGCAGGCCGTACTCGCGGGCGACCACCGCGCCGTGCGTCATCAGGCCGCCGACCTCCGTCACCAGGCCCTTGATCACCACGAACAGCGGCGACCAGCTGGGGTCGGTGTAGGTGGTGACCAGGATGTCGCCCGCTTCCAGGTCGGCGTCGGCGATGTCCAGGACGACGCGGGCGCGGCCCTCGACGGTCCCCGCCGACACCGGGAGGCCCACCAGTGCCTCGGCGGGCACGTCGTCCGAGCGCCGGTACGAGCCGTTGAGGGCCTCACCGGCCGAGGTCAGCACGCGCGGCGGCGTCAGGGTCAGGTAGGCGGCGAACTGCTCCTTGCGGTCGCGGACGAGCCGGTCGTCGACCCGGCCGGTGCGCACGACGTCGTGGAACTCCTCGAAGCGGAGGAAGAACGCGTCCTCGCGGTCGCCGAGCACGCCCTCCCGCACGAGCCGGTCGGCCTCCTCCAGCAGCGCCTGCTTGTAGATGAAGTAGCGGCAGACCTTGCCGTACTTGGGGTACTCCCGGTACCCGACGAACGTCCGCAGCCGGTCGATCACCGACTTGGTCTCCTCGGCCTTGCGCTCGCCGTCCGGCAGGACCCGCAAGCGCTCCAGGAGCTCCTGCTCCTTCTTCCACGCCTCCTGCCGCCCCTGCTCGAACCGCCGCCGGGCCTCGCCGGGCTCGAACGTGTCGACGTTGGCGAGGATCGCCGGCACGAGCGTGACCGGGTGCTCGCTCCACCGGGGCCGGGTGATGTCGATCTCGCCGACGCAGCGCATGCCGTACTCGTCCAGGTAGGCCAGGATCGCGTCCCGCGCCTCCGGCCCGCCGGGCAGTTCGGGCAGCCGGTCCAGGAAGCCGTCGTCCTCGACCTCGCGCAGGAAGGCCACGACCTCCGGGTGCGGGCGGACCACGTCGGCGACGTCCAGCAGCGCCAGCCCCATCTCGGAGGTGACGTTGTCGGGCACGGACAGGGTGAGCGTGTCGGCCGCGTTCTCCTCGCCCAGCCACTCGTGCATCCGCTCGTTGAGCCACCACGTGGCGTCCATGCCCGCCATGAGCACCTGGAAGCTGCGCGGGTCGAACAGGACCCGCTGCAACTCCCGCAGGTCCTGGCGGATGAAGTCGAACAGCTCCGAGCCGTGCTTCTCGCGGATCTCGCGCCGGACGGCGGCCAACGACGCCCGGGTGGCCTCGATCAGCTCCGCCACGATCGCCGGATCGGTGTCGATCGGCGTCGCGGCCCGACCGGGGAGCAGGTCGCCCGGTTCCTCGGCCGGCGGCGTGAGGGTGAAGTCCCCGCGCTCGAGGAGCGTTTCCAGAGCGTCGCGGGTCAGCGGGTCGGACTTCCCGGACACCTCCAGCAGCTGGTCGCGCCCGGTCGGCGAGGCCAGGCGCTCGGTCACGTCGACCCACAGCCGCCCGCCGGCCTCGGACATCGGCCGCGGCGTGGTCATCTGCCAGAAGCTCAGGCCCAGCGGTGTCATCGGGTCGGTCATCATCTGCTGGTGGCCGACCGAGAGGTAGACGCGGTTGCCCGGCTGCTCCGTTTCCGGCACGGGGAACAGCGTGGTGATCGGTCGACTTTGGACGATCCGGAAACCGCCGTCCACCAGGCACCACTCGACGTCCTGGGGCCGGCCGAAGTGCGCCTCGATCCGCCGCCCCAGCCGCGCCAGCGCCACCGCCTGCTCGTCGCTCAGCACGGGCCGCCGCCGCGAGTCCGGGTCGACGTCCCGCTGCCGCGTCCCACCACCGGGTGACGCGTCGATCGCCACCTGCTTGGTGCCGATCGTCCTCCCGACGACCTCGTCGCCCCGCACCCGGTAGACGTCCGGGTTGACCAGCCCGGAGACCAGGGCCTCACCCAGCCCGAACCCGGCGTCGATGCTCACGACCTCCCGGTTGGAGGTGACGGGGTCGGCCGTGAACAGGATGCCGGACGCCTCCGGCGAGACCATCCGCTGCACGACCACGGCCATGTGGACCTTGCGGTGGTCGAAGCCGTTGCGCAGGCGGTAGACCACGGCCCGTTCGGTGAACAGCGACGCCCAGCACGACTTGACGTGCGCCAGGACCGCCGCGCGCCCCACGACGTTGAGGTGGGTGTCGTGCTGGCCCGCGAACGAGGCCGTGGGCGAGTCCTCGGCCGTCGCGCTGGAGCGGACGGCGTAGGCGGCGTCCTCGGCGAGCGGGGCGGTGATCGCGTCCGCGAGGTCTTGAGGCAGCTCGACCTCCTCGACCACGCGGCGGATCTCCGCGCTGAGCGCGCCGATGGCGTCCCGGTCGTCCGGGGTCAAGCGGTCCACACGGTCCAGGCGGTCGCCGAGCGCGGCCGGCACGACGTGGCGGAAGGCGTCCGTCGTCACGCAGTAGCCGGGCGGCACGTCGACGCCGTCGATCCGGGAGAGCTCCGCCAGGTGCGCGCCCTTCCCACCGACGGCCGCGACGAGGTCCTGGTCGATCTCGTGGAAGTCCAGCACGTAGCGACCGTGCGCGAAGGACGTTGCCACACTGCTGCGGGCATCAACCACTGCTTCTCCCCTGAAAAGTCCATTGTGGCCGCGAACGGCCGAGCGGGCACGGCGACCGTCAGCCGCACGCGTGTGCCCTGATCCCCTCGAACCCCGCACCTGGAGCGGGCTTCGGACGCAGAGTGTGCAGTGCGATCGGGGTCTTGCCGCAAGCCCCCCGGTGCGCTATATGTTGAAGTGGGAGGAGAATGTTCGAGCCCTCCGCACGGTGATCGTGTCGTCGACGATGGCCCGGGTGCGCCGCGAAGCACCCCCTGTGATGATCGGGTCTTCTGTCCTGCGGGAGGGTTCCTCCCGGATGTCGTGAGTGCCGTCAGGGTGCGCACCCGTGCGGAGCTGCGGACGGCTCGCCGGCGTCGAGCGCACTCGTGCTGGGGGCACCTCATCGCGGCGCCGTTGTGGCCGATGCACGGCTCCAACCTGGGCACGCTGCTGCGGACCTGTGACGCCGTGGGGGCGTGTCTCGCCGTGCCCAGGCTGCCGTGGGTGCCGGAGGCGCTGGCCCGTGGCAACACGCTGCGGCACCGGACCTGTGTGCACTTCACCGGTGACCCGGTCCGGTGGCTGGCCCGGCAACGCCAGGACGGGCTGCGGGTGCTGGGGGTCGAGCTCGCCGACGAGGCCGTTCGCCTGGCCGATCTCCCCGCGGCCCGTGGTGCGACGGTCGCGGTGCTCGGTCACGAACGGCACGGTATCCCGGCCGAGGCGGTCGGACTGCTCGACCAGGCCGTGGAGATCCCGATGGTCGGCCACGGGACGACGCTCAACGTCGCGGTGGCCGGATCGCTTGTGCTGTACAAGCTCGCCGGGCTGTTGTGACCGAAGTGGACGCGCGGGCTGCGGTGTGTGCGCCTTTCGACGCCGGCTCCCGGTCCGCCCACCACGGTGGTCTGTGGTGGGCGGACCGGCGGGTGGTCAGGTCGCGGAGCAGGTGAGGGTGGGGGTGCCGGCGGTTCCCGTGGCGACGAAGCCGAAGGTCGTGCCGGCTCCCGCGCCCAGCGAACCGTTGTAGTCGACGTTGCGGGCGGTGACGGTGGAGCCGCTGGTGGTCAGGGTCGCGCTCCACGAGTTGTTGATGCGCTCACCGTTGGCGAACGTCCAGTTCACCGTCCAGCCGCTGATCGGCGCGGTGCCCGCGGTGACGCGCACCTCGCCCTGGAAGCCGCCGTTCCACTGGGAGGCGACGCGGAACGTGGCCGAGCAGCCCGCCGGCGGTTTGGTCGTCGTGGTGGTGCTCGTCGTCGTCGTGCTCGTGGTGGTGCTCGTGGTGGTGGTGCTGGTCGTGGTGGTCGTGGTCGGCGTTGTGGTGGTCGTGGTGCCGCCTTCGGTGAAGGTCACGTCGCTGCACGCGTAGTAGCTCTGGTCGAGGTGGCTGGCCTGCCACACCGTGAACAGGACGTGGTGGCCGCTGCGACCGGGGGCGTTGATCTCGACGGGCGTCCGGGTGCCGGTGGGGATCTTGCCGGTCTGGCCGACCAGCTCCAGGTCGCTCCACTTCAGCGGCTGGGTCTTGGGGTCGAAGCCCTGCTTGGTGGCGTAGACGCGGATGTAGTCGGCGCCGTGCGAGGACGTGTCGTTCAGGTTGAGCGTGAACCGGCTGGGCTTGGGCGGAGCGATCCACGGGCCGGGCTTGTCCATCGCGGCGTAGCGACCGTTGAAGGTCAGGCCGCCGCTGCACAGCTGCCCGTCGGGAACGGCCGCCTGGTGGTTGCCGGCGACGCCCTCGCGGAGCAGGCCGTTCCAGTTGTACATGGCGGAGGGATCGGCCTGCCACGCCTGGTAGCACATGGGGTCTTCGGCGGCCATCTGCTGCGACGGGCCGTTGGGCCACCTGAAGTAGCAGCCGTAGTGCCGCGACGGCGGGTCGCTGACCGCGCCGTGCGCCGAGGCGTTGCCCGCGCCGAACGCGACCACCAGCAGGGTCGTCAGCAGCGACAGGCAGGCGCCGAAGACCGCTGACATCCGCCAGGCCCTGGCGCGGGATGACGCGGGCGGCCGGGTGGCTCCCGGTCGGTGGGCGGGGTTCTCCGTGGAGCGGGGCATGTGTACCGCCAAATCCTCGTTGATCGACGACAGGGTGCCGGTCGGGCGCTCAGGTCCCCTGGGAGCGCTCCCAGACCGCTGTCAGTGTCCGTTCACATCACCCCTTCGGCATCCGCCGATCGGGTTACCGTTGCGCGATCCGGCCGGGTGTCCGAAGAGACGGCGGTGGATCGGACGCTCTGATTGCCACCCTTCGGCGTCTTGCGGTAGCCGCTCCGAACCGGCTGCACCGTGGGCGTCATCGCGCGCGGCTCCCCGACGACCGCGGGACGCGTGGTGATCCATCCGCCGGGTGTGCGCGTGCTAATTTCCAGGCCTGGTAGCCGGGAGTGGACGCGCCGGCGGTCCGCGAGCGATCACGTGGAGGTGCTCGGATGAGCGCGTCGGACTCGTCGGCCATGTTGCCCCTCGAACGGCAGGCCAAGGTCGTCGAGCTGCTCCGCGCCCGGGGCACCATGCGGGTGCACGACCTCGCCGACCAGCTGCAGGTGTCCCCGATCACCGTCCGCCGGGACCTCGTCCTGCTCGCCGAGCAGGGCCTGATCAGGAAGGTCCGGGGCGGGGCCACCCTCATCGACGTAGGGGCGTCCGCGCGGGGCCCTGCGGTGCCGCGGCACCCGGCGGAGCTGACCCTGGGCATGGTGGTCCCGTCGCTGGACTACTACTGGCCGGACGTGATCAAGGGCGCGCGCGGGGCCGCGACCGCCGAGAACGCCCGCCTCGTGCTGCGCGGCGCCACCTACCAGGCGGACGAGGAACTGCGCCAGCTCGACCGGCTGATCGAGTCGGCCGACGTGGACGGCGTCCTGGTGGCGCCGACGACCACCGGCGAGCGGGGCGAGGACCTCGTGCGCCGGCTGGGCGAGCTGGACCTGCCCGTCGTGCTCGTCGAGCGGCTGCCGCACGACGAGCACCGCGACAAGCTCGAATCCGTGGTCAGCGACCACTCCCGCGGCGCCGGGCTGGCCGTGCGCCACCTCGCCGACCTGGGGCACCGCCGCATCGGGGTGAGCACGACCGTCAACAGTCCCACCTCGGTGCACGTCCGGCACGGCTGGCGGGAGGAGTGCGCACGCCTGGGGCTGCCGGTCGAGGGCGTCCCGGACTTCCACACCGTCGACCAGCGCGACCCGACGTGGCCGGGCGTGGTGGACGACCTGCTCGACGCGTGCCTGGACTCCGGGACGACGGCGCTGGTCGTCCACTCCGACCCGGAGGCGATCTCGCTGGTGCAGCGGTGCCGGGAACGGGGGATCGACGTGCCGGGCGGGTTGTCGGTCGTGACCTACGACGACGAGGTCGCCGAGCTGTGCGACCCGCCGCTGACCGCGGTCAGGCCGCCCAAGTCGGCCGTGGGCCGGGCCGCCGCCGCCCTGCTGATCGCGGCCCTGCGCGACCCCGACCCGCACCGGCCCGCGCACCGCGTGGTGATCGAGCCCCGGTTGATCGTGCGCTCGTCGTCTTCCGCGCCCGGCGAAGGCGAACCGGCACGGTCGTAGTCGGCGCGGCTGCGGACCGTCTCGATCGTTTGGATCGGACCTGTTCGGATATGATCTGATTGTGATCGACCACGACCGGAGGACCGGCTCGTGCCGTCGTGACGGTGCGGTGGAGGTGCCGGGATGATCGAGGACGGGGTGTCGTCGGGCGTGCAGGCGCTGCTGCCGACCGAACGGCAGGCGCGGGTGGTCGAACTCGTCCGGGAGCACGGCACCGTCCGGATCAACGACCTCGCCGACGACCTGGCCGTCTCCACGATCACCGTCCGCCGCGACATCGCCCAACTCGCGGCCAAGGGGCTGGTCAAGCGCGTGTACGGCGGCGCGACGGCGGT
This sequence comes from Saccharothrix variisporea, assembly GCF_003634995.1. Classification (GTDB taxonomy): domain Bacteria; phylum Actinomycetota; class Actinomycetes; order Mycobacteriales; family Pseudonocardiaceae; genus Actinosynnema; species Actinosynnema variisporeum. Next base: position 9,122,371 of record NZ_RBXR01000001.1, read on the forward strand.
CGACCACCCGCCGGTCGGCGAGCGCGAGCCGGTCGTCGTGCCGGCCACCGCGGACGTGCGGCGCGGGTTCACGGTCGGGATGGTCGTCCCCTCGCTGAACTACTACTGGCCCGGCGTCATCCGCGGCGTGCGCGAGGCGGCGGACGAGGCCGGTGTGCGCATCGTGCTGCGGGGCGCCACCTACGAGGCCGTGGACGAGCGCAAGCAGCTGGCCACGCTGATCGACTCGGTCGGGGTCGACGGTCTCCTCGTCGCGCCGACGACGACCGGTACCGGGGGCGAGGAGCTGGTGCGGTGGCTGCGGTCCACCAACCTGCCCGTGGTCCTGGTCGAGCGCGCCGCGACCGACCCGTACCGGGGCGCCATGGAATCGGTCGTGAGCGATCACGCGCTCGGCGCCGGCCTCGCGGTCCGCCACCTGGCCGAGCGGGGACACCGCCGCATCGGCATCAGGGCGAACGCGGACAGCCCGACGAGCCGGCACGTGCACCGGGGGTGGCTGGCGGCGTGCACCGACCTGGGGTTGCCGGTCGAGGGCACCCCCGACGTGCGGGCGGCCGACCGCCGCGACCCGGGCTGGGCGGCGACCCTGGACGGCCTGCTCGACGACTGCCTGAGGACCGGGACGACCGCGCTGCTGGTGCACTCCGACCCCGAGGCCATCTCGCTGGTGGAGCGGTGCCGGGAACGGGGCATCAAGGTGCCCGGCGACCTCGCGGTCGTGAGCTACGACGACGAGGTCGCGGAACTGTGCGACCCACCCCTCACCGCCGTGCGCCCACCGAAGGCCGCCGTGGGCATCGCCGCCCTGAACCTGCTGGTGAGCAGGCTCCGGCATCCCGACGCCGACCGTCCCGTGCACAGGATCGTCGTCGAGCCGCAGCTGATCGTGCGCTCCTCCAGTTGACGCGCTCGACGGCGGAACGCGGGCCGACTAGGCGGTGGCGGGCAGCACGGGGCGCAGGGTGGCGCGGTTGCCGGCCCAGATGACGTAGAGCGTCGGGCCGGTGAGCAGGGCGACCGCCAGGACCGGCGCAGCGCTGATCGCCGTGCCCAGCACCCACAGCGCGGCCAGCGACAGCACGGTGAGGTGCGGGGCGCGGACGGCCAGGGTCAGGCAGGCCGGGAGCAGTCGGCGCACGGGCAGGTCGGGGCGCTCGACCACGGCGGTGAGCGCCACCAGGGCCGTCGCCACCGCCAGCGCGGCGAGCACCGCCAGCACGGGGATGACCACGGCACCGACCGAGGTGCCCCAGGCGGCGCGGATGTCGACCGCCACGACGAGCACGACACCGGTCGCCGCGCCGGACACCACCAGCGACCTGCGGGCGTGCCGCCGCCACGCCCGCACGTACCCGCGCACGACGGGTGCGCGGTCGTCGGCGAAGATCGCGTGGGCGGCGGCGACGGCCGGGCCGACCAGCGGGGCGGTGACCACCACGAGCGGCCAACCGGGCAGGAGCAGGGCGGCCAGGAGCGGCGCGGTCGCGCAGGCCACCAGCGTGCCGGTGGCCAGCAACGTGTACGCGGTGGCGAACACCCGGTTGTAGGTCTCGTGCTTCACCGCGCTCACCCCTTCATGCCGCTGGTGGCGATGCCCTGCACGAAATACCGCTGCCCCAACAGGAACACCACGGCGACCGGCGCCACGGACAGCACCGACCCGGTCATGATCAGCGCGTGCTCGGCGTTGTACTCGCTGACGAACGACTTCAGCCCCAGCTGGATGGTCCACAGGTCGGGGTCGCGCAGGTAGATCAGCGGCCCCAGGTAGTCGTTCCAGGTGGTGACGAAGGTCAGCAGCGTCAGGCTGGCCAGGGCGGGCACCGACAGCGGCAGGATGATCCGGAAGTAGATGCCGTACTCGCTCAGGCCGTCCACGCGCGCGGCCTCGCACAGCTCGTCGGGGATGGTGGCGTAGTACTGGCGCATCAGGAACACCCCGAAGGCGCTGAACGCCTGCAACGCGACGATCGACCACGGCGTGTTCGTCAGGCCGATCTCCGACATCATGATGAACTGCGGGATCATGTACGCCTGCCACGGCACCGCGATCGTGCCGATGTAGACCAGGAACAGCAGGTTGCGGCCCGGGAAGCGGGTCTTGGCGAACCCGTAGGCGGCGAAGCTGCCGGTGAACAGCTGCAGGACGGTCACCACGGCCGAGAGGAAGATGGTGTTCTTCAACCACACCAGCATGTCCGAAACACGCCAGATCTCGGCGTAGTTCCTCCACTGCGGCACGTCCGGCAGCCACGAGACCGGCACGGCGAAGATGGAGCTGTTGGTCTTCAAGGACGACGAGAGCATCCAGAAGAACGGCAGCAGCAACGCGGCTGCCGCCACCACCAGCACGGTGTAACCCACCACCTTGCCGGCCACCGGGAGACGCTTGGCCCGACGCGGCCCGGTGGCCGCGGGCGGCGGTTCGACGCTCGTCGGCGGGACCGGGGCGAGCGTGGTGTGCGACGCGGTCATCAGCCGTTCCTCCTGCGGTTGACGGCGAACTGCACCGCCGTGACCACCATGCACAACGCGAACAGCACGACCGAGATGGCGGAGGCGTAGCCGAACCGGTTCTCCACCAGGCCCTTCTGGTAGATGTACTGCGAGAGCACCAGCGTGGACTGGCCGGGGCCGCCGTCGGTCATCACCAGGATCAGGTCGAAGACCTTGAAGCTGCCGATGGTCAGCATGACCGTGACGAAGAACGTCGTGGGGCGCAGGCACGGCAGGGTCACGTTGCGGAAGCGCTGCCAGGCGTTCGCGCCGTCGATGCGGGCGGCCTCGTGCAGCTCGGGCGGCACGGTCTGCAACCCGGCCAGGAACAACAGCATGTAGTAGCCCATCTCGCGCCAGACCCCGACGATGATCACGGCGGGCATCGACCAGGACGACGAGGCGGTCCACCCGGGCGGGTCGGCCACGCCGAAGAAGCCCAGGACCTGGTTGATCGGACCGAAGTCCTTGCTGAACAACAGGTTCCACGCGATCGCGATGGCCACGATCGAGGTGACGTAGGGGAAGAACGCGGCGGTGCGGAAGAACGCGACACCGCGCAGCTTGCGGTCCAGCAGGAGGGCCAGGCCCAGCGACAGCGCGAACGTGAGCGGGATGTGCAGCGCCGAGTAGTACAGGGTGTTGAGCAGGGCCCGGTGGAAGCTCGTGTCCTTCAGCAGGCGGGTGAAGTTGTCCAGCCCGACCCACTTGGCCTTGCCGAAGACGTTCCAGTTGGTGAAGGAGATGGCGAAGAGCGCGACGACCGGGCCCAGCGTGAGCAGGCCGAAGCCGAGGAAGTTGGGCAGGACGAACGACACGCCATGCAACGACCGGCGCGCCCTGTGCCACCGCCTCGCGCGGTCCGCCCCTCCGGCGCGCGGACCGCCGACCGTCGTGGTGCTCATCGACATCGACTCCTGCATCGGTGGACGACGGGAGATCACTTGGACTGGAGGACTTCGCTGCGCACGCGCTTGCCCGCCTCGTCCAGCGCCGCCTCGACCGGCGAGCTGCCCGACATGATCGCCGAGTGCGTCTCCCTCAGGACGTTCTGCACGGCCGCCGTGTGCGGGGAGACCGGGTTCTCCGCCTTGGTGTCGTGGTTGGTGAACGCGAAGCGGGACAGCTCGTCGGTCGGCACGCCCGCCACCCCGAAGTACGCCCCGGTCACCGTGTCGGTCAGGGTCGCGGGGGTGACGCCGATGGAGGCCAGGGCCGCCGCGCCGCCCTCACCGGCGGCGAAGGCGAGGAACTTCTTGGCCGCCGCGATCTTGGCCTCGTCGATGGCGGCGTTGATGCCCAGCCCGGTCGGGTCGCCGAAGGTGACCGGCTTGTCCTTCGTGCTCGCGTCGCGCTGCGGCGCCGGCGCGAACCCCCACTGGAACGCTTGTGCGGCACCGGACTTCTGCTGCGCGACGAGCGTGGCCACGTACCAGCTGCCCATCACCATCATCGCGGCCTGCTGGGTGCCGAACTGCGCCTGGTACTGCAACGTGTTCGTGGAGGCCGTGCCGTAGTCGACCTGTGCGCCGGACTGCTGGAGTTGCAGGGCGCGCTTGTAGTAGGGCGCGAGGTAGCCGTAGTCACCGCTGATCAGGTCGGCGCCTTGCGTCTGCGCCAGCGCCAGCCCCTGCACGGTGGACTGCCAGACGTGCTGGTAGGCGGCCTTGGCCGGGGAACCGCTGTCCTTGAGCCCCTTGGCGAGGCCTTCCGCGGCCTTCTCGTAGTCGGCCCACGTCCACGTGGCCGCCGGCGGCTGCACGCCCGCCTTCGCGAAGAGGTCCTTGTTGTAGTAGAGGTACCAGGAGTCCTGGCGGTAGGGGACCGCATACGTGACGCCCTCGGCCTTGTAGTTGGCCAGGCCGTTGGCCGAGCTGCCCAGCGACGAGGCGACGTCGGACACGTCGAGGAGCTGGTCGCCGCTCTGGTAGGTGACGAAGTTCTTGAGGTTCTTCAGCACGTAGACGTCCGGCGCGCTGCCGGCGGCGAGGTCGGCGGTGAGCTGGGTGTCGTAGTTCGTGGCGTCGTACTCCTTGAACTCGACCTTGATGTCGGGGTTCTGCGCGTGGAACGCGTCGGCGAGCTTCTGGAACTCGGGCGTGGAGCTGAGGGTCCACGCGCTCATCGACAGCGTGACCGGTCCGCCGGCGTCGGCCGGGTCGTCGGAGCCGCAGGCGGTGGCGACCAGCGAGAGGGCGGCGAGCGAGGCGGCGAGGACGGAGTACCTGCTGCGTTGCATGGTTCCTTCACTTCCTGAGAGAGCCACGGGCCGTGCGGTGGGGTGCGTTCGTCAGGCCGTCGCGACGCGGGTCCGCGCGCCGTCGGGCCATCGCGTGGTGACCCGGGTGGTGGACCCGTCGTGCCGGATTTCGACCTCGGGCCGCACCGCCCACGGTGCGGGGTCGCGGGTGAGCTCCACCAGGACCGCGAGCCACGTGCCGGTGGCGACCGGGTGGTGCAGCTGGGGGACCGAGGCGAGGGCGCCGAGAGGGCTGGCGTCGGCGCGCACCGCCACGCCCGTGCGCGTCGGGGTGCCGATCAGGGCGGTCAGGCTCGACCGGGTGCCGTCGTCGCCGAGAGCCAGGGCGCTGCGGGGTCCGGTCTCGCCGGTTCGCGCGCCGGTCACCGCCCAGCCGGACAGCCGCAGGAGGGTGGGCGTCCGGTCATCGGCCAGGTCGTCGACACGGACCAGCCGCACTTCCCACGGGCCGCGCACCAGCGAGTGCACTTGCAGCGTGCCCGCGTCCTGGTGGCGGCCGGTCCAGCCGGAGCCGTGGTCCTGCTGCGCCCGGTCGGGCTCCAGCCAGCGCACCACACCCGACGACGAGCCCACGGCCACCCGCACGCCGCCGGACTGGACGGTCCGGACGGGCCCGGCGGTCATCCCGGACCGGTGGGTGCCGCGGCCACGGGCGTCGAGCAGCACCACGGCCTGGTCGTGCGGGTCGGCCCAGCTGTCGCGGTCGAGCAGGGGACTGGTGGCGGTGGAGTAGCCCAGCCGCGCGTAGAGCGGGGAGTCGCCCTTGGTGTCGCCGGGCAGTGCGTGGTCGGTGCCGTGGTTGACCACCCGCACCACGCCGTCCGCGACCGTGCCGCTGACCAGCCACCCCGGTGCCCTGATCACGTCCACGTAGTCGTCCCGCTCCACCGGGAGCGGCAGTTCTTCTGCGGTCCACACGGGGTGGTCGGCGGGCAGCGCGAGACCGAACATCCCCTTGACCGCCCAGTACGGCGAGCCCGGCCCGGAGTAGGACTGCGCGAGGCGGGGCCAGGGACCGTGCCAGCCGAGGGTCAGCAGCCCGCGGTCGTCGGGCGCGCCCCGGTCGGTGAAGTGCCGCACGACCGAGGTGGCGGCCCGGCGCAGGACCCCCAGCGGCGTCGAGGGCACTTCGGCGAGCACGCCGACCCAGAACGGCGCCGCCGCCGCGAACCGGTAGGCCAGGCTGCGACCCTGCACCAGCGGCGACCCGTCCGCCCCGACCAACCGGACGGCGTCGAGCAGGAACCGGTCGAGCAGCGCGGTGTCACGGGCCCGCCGCGCCTCGGCGAAGCCCGCCGCGCCCGCCATCCGGGACCACAGCTGGGGGTAGAGGTGCAGCGCCCAGCCGACGTAGTGGTCGAACGCGCGCTCGTGCCCGTCGGCCAGCCAGCCGTCCTCGCGCAGGAAGCCGTCGTGGGTGGCCAGGTCCTCCTCGACGTCCGCGGCCGACCAGGGGCCGCCGACCGAGCGCAGGAACGCCTGCACGACCAGCCGGAACCACACCCAGTTGATCCGCGGGTAGGTGGGGTCGCCGACCGCCGGCGCCAGGTAGGCGACCACCCGCTCCCGGACGGCCGCGTCGAGCCGGTCCCACAGCCACGGCCGGGTCAGGTCCAACGCCAGCGCCAGCGAGGCGGCCTCGACCTTGGCCTGGGGGTGCTCGTCCAGCCGCACCCAGCGCTCGGGCGAGGCGGGGTCGGTGCCGGTGGCGATGCCCTCGGCGTACCACTCGGCGAGGTGGCCGGGGTCGGCCCCGCGCTCTCCGGCGATCCGGAAGCCAGCGAGCAGGAACGTCCGGGCGAAGCCCTCCAGTCCGTCCACGTCGGACCCGTAGCCACCGGGCGGGCCGGGCAGGGTGATGCGGGCGTGGCCGGGGGAGGCGTACGGCCGCACCGCGCGGAGCATGCCGTCCGCGGTGCGCGCCCAGTCCTCACGCGTCCAGCCGTCCCGACTCCGATCGTCCCGGGTCGGCGCCCCGGTCCGCGGGGACGGATACGACGACATGTGCCCGCCCTTCGGCAACGGTGGCGACCGACCAGACGCGATGCGCAGATGCGATCGAATCTGATCGCTAGAGATCTCGAGCAGTAAATACGATCACGAGTGATCGTGTCAAGGGTCACATCAGCCAGCCAATCAGCCGCCGTCGCCGAGGAGCGCCACGCCGCACACACAGCGCCCGATCCCTTGGCCCAGCACGGGTGCACGACGTGAACAGGCAAGAGCGCCTTGAGTCGTCAAGGATCAGATCTGATCAGGCCGGTGTCGGCGGGTCCATGACGCCGAGTGGACGGGTCCGCGTTCGGTGAATCGGACGCTGTCAGTGGGACGAAGGAAGGCATGCCGGGCGAACCTCCGGCGTCCGAACCTCCCGCGGGACATGATCGTTGTCCAGCACCACCCGTACATGAGGGGGATTCGTGAAGAGTGCCAAGGGTTCGAGACGGTCGTTAGTCCGCCGTGCCGCCGTCGCCGTCGTGGCATCGACGGCGGCACTGGTGTCGCTGGCGTCGCCCGCGAGCGCGGCGACCGCCACCACCGGCACGGTGTCGATCACCGGTGACCCTGGCGACTGGGTCACGGGAGGGTCGTCGTACAAGTACAACAGCGACGCCGACGACGTGCTGACCCTGACCGGCAGCCAGGACAACGACTACGTGCGCGTCGGGATCGAAGGCGCGAACGGCGACTGGTGGACCATCGAGTTCGCCGCGCCGGAGGGTCAGGTCCTGGCCGCCGGCACGTACACCGACGCCCAGCGCTACCCGTTCCAGCCGAGCACCCGGCCGGGCCTGGACTACTCGGGCAACGGGCGGGGCTGCAACGAGCTCGGCGGGACCTTCACCATCGAGACGATCAAGTTCGGCCCGCGCGGGTACGTCGAGCAGCTGGACGCCACGTTCGAGCAGCACTGCGAGTTCTCGACGTCCGCCGCGCGCGGCGAGATCCACCTCCTCAACCCGCCGCCGCCCGCGGAGCTGACCATGGACATCGCGGTGTCCACCAACGGCACGGCGAGCGCGATCAGCGGCAAGGCCACGATCAGCGGGACCGTGGACTGCTCCACGCCCGTGCGCATCCAGCTCAACGGCCGGGTCACGCAGGTGAAGCACAACGTCCTCATCCGCGGCGACTACTCGACGTCGGTCGACTGCGTACCGGGCGCGGGCACGGCGTGGACGGCAGTGGCCGAACCCACCGGCACCACCCCGTTCCAGCGCGGCCTGGTCGAGGTGACCACGCACGGCTGGGCAACCGACCCCCACTACGGCAACGTGGTCCAGGTCGACAAGACCACGGTGGTCCGCCTGGACCGCATCCGCACCTGACCGGTCACCACCGACCTCGGGACGCCGCCGAAGCCGATTCGGCGGCGTCCCGCGCTTACTTTTCGGCGCGCGCAGCGCAGCTTTTCGCTTTTCGGCGCGCGCAGCGCGCTTTTGTGTGGTGGTCTCAACCACAGGTGGAGGGCCTCGGTTCCCCCGCCGTATGGCCTGCCCGAAGGGCTACCGCATTTTCCAGGGGTTGCAGCCGAAAGTTTTGCGAGGAACGAGCAAAAGTTTTAGCGGCAACCCCTGGAAAATGTGGTTGGCTCCGCCAGGTCATACGGCGGGGGAACCGACGCCCTTCACCCCCCGCTGGCGGCCTGCCGCGCGGCGAGCGCCGCTTTTCAGCTTTTGATCTTGAGAGCGCGCAGCGCGTTCGGCTTGAGAGCGGAGCGTTCCGGTTCAAAGATTAAAAGAGCCTCGCCGGCGGGCAGGTGAGGTGCCTGAAGAATCTCGGACAGTGACCCAAAGTAGAATGGGGTGACTGAACGGAGTGGTTGTGGCACACAAGAAGTCGCGGCGTTACAGTGCCGAGTTTCGTGAGGCGGCGGCCCGGGAAGTGGTCGACAGGTCCCGGCCGGTCGACGACGTGGCACGTGACTGCGGGGTTACCGGGCAGACGATCCGGAACTGGGTCAGGGAGTTCCGGGCCGGGCACGACACCACCGGTCCGGAATTGAGCGGGGACGAGCGGGCGCGGCTGAAGGAGTTGGAGCGGCGGGTGCGGGAGTTGGAGGAGGAGAACCGGTTCCTGGGAAAATCGGTGGCCTTCTTCGCGAAGAAGCACCAGTGACCGCGAAGTACGCGTTCATCGCTTCCGAAGAAGGCAACCACTCCGTCGCGTCCATGTGCCGGTGGTCGAAGGTGTCACGGTCGGGCTACTACGCCTGGCGCGACCGGGAACCCTCGGCCACCGCCCGCCGCCGCGAGGCCCTGGAAGCCGGGATCAGGTCCTGTTTCGAGTACTCCGACGGCACCTACGGGTACCGGCGTGTCCATGCCGAGCTGGCTCGCCGGGGCACGGTCGCCGACCCCGGGACGGTGCGCACGATCATGCGCGGGCTGGGCCTGGTGGCCTGCCAGCCGCGCCCGTGGCGGCCGGTCACCACGGTCGCCGGCGACACCGCCGCCCTGCCCGACCTGGTCCGCCGCGACTTCACCGCCGACGCCCCGGCGGCGAAACTGGTCGGCGACATCACCTACATCCGCACCTGGGAAGGATGGCTGTACCTGGCCACGGTGCTGGACTGCCACTCGAAGAAGGTCGTCGGCTACGCGATGGCCGACCACCTGCGCACCGAACTGGTGACCGACGCGCTGCGCATGGCCGCCCGCAACCTCCCGTTCCGACGCGGCGAGACGATATTCCACAGCGACCGCGGCACGCAGTACCTGTCCGCGGAGTTCGCCGCCCTCGCCGACGAACTCGGCGTCCGCCGCTCCGTGGGCCGCACCGGGAACTGCTACGACAACGCCTGGGCCGAATCGTTCAACGGCACCCTGAAGAACGAACGCGTCAACCGCACCGAATACCCCACCCGCGAACACGCACGCAAAGACGTCACCGGCTATATCGAACTACGCTACAATCAGATCCGAATCCACTCCGGAATTGACTACCGGACACCGAACGAGGTAGAGTCCGCCTGGTTCTCGCGCAACCAGGCGGCCTGAAAACCAAAGAGACGCCTGTCCGAGATTCTTCTAGCCCCTCAAGGCCACCAAAGATGACTCAACTGCAACGGCGGGGGCTTCTTGCTTTTGTCATCTCCGTATGGCCTGGCGGAGCCTACCACATTTTCCAGGGGTTGCCGCTAAAACTTTTGCTCGTTCCTCGCAAAACTTTCGGCTGCAACCCCTGGAAAATGTGGTAGCCCTTCGGGCAGGCCATACGGAGATGACAAAAGCAAGAAGCCCAAGTTGAGTTGTGTCCCCTCCGGTGGACTGCCACTCGGCAAGGCGGACTGCCACTCGGCAGGCGGACTGCCGCTTGCCGGCTTCGCCGGAGGAGGTGCGCTGCGGATGGGTGCTGCTAGCCCCTCGGATTGGTGACGCTCGACAGTCGTGCACCCGGTACGGTGAGTCACCGAGCGTGTGCGTTGAGGGGGTGCCTGGGTGACCGCCGACACGGCTGGGGGCCGGCCGGAGCTCGCCGAGCTGCTGCGTGCGGTTCGGGCGGAGATCGGGGCGACGTTGGGGGCCGAGTCGGGGTTCGACAAGGTGGTCCTGACGCGGGGTCGGGTGGTGGGTGGCGATGGCGAGCAGCGTGAGTACTCGTTCGTCGCCCGTGGGTGGAAGGACTCGTTCTCCGATCGGCCGCTGCTGGTGCGTGCCCGGCCTCGGGTGGCTTGGGAGCCGGCGGAGCTTGTGGTCGCCGAGCGGGGGAAGCTTCGGTTGCGGACGTCGGCCGAGCTCGGGTCTACGGGCGAACTGCGCGAGGACGACACGTCCGGGCTGGTCGCGCTGGCCGAGAAGCTGGAGCAGACGACCTCTGGGGACGGCGGGTTGAACCTGACGGCGGCCGGGTGGCTGGTCGGTCGGGACCTGCCGGCCGCCGGTCGGTGCCCGGACCCGGAGCGGTACGTGCGGGGCTGGCCGACGCTGCAGCTCAACGACCGGCAGCGGGACGCGGTGGTTCGGGCGCTGGGCAGTGAGCTCACGTTCGTGTGGGGGCCGCCCGGGACCGGGAAGACCGAGGTGGTCGGCCACGTCGTGGAGGGCAACCACCGGCAGGGGCACCGGGTGCTGTTCCTCGCGCCGACCAAGGTCGCCGTGGACCAGGCGGTGGAGCGGTTGTGCGAGTTGTTGAGCGCCGAGAGCGGGTTTGCCGACGGGCTCGTGCAGCGGGTCGGGGACATCGCGGTGGGTTCCCTCAGGGAGAAGTACGGCGATCGGATCGAGCCGGAGAAGATCGTGGCGCGGTTGAGCGCTGCGCTCGCCGCCGAGGTCAAAGCGGTGCGTGACCAGCTCCAGGTCGTTGACGGCCGGTTGGCGTTGCACCGCGAGCACGCCGAACTCGCGCGGAACCTCGCGCAGTTGCGAGAGGAGGCGGGGCGGGCCGCGCGGAACGCCGCTGATGCCGCCGTCCAGGCCGACCACGCCCGACGCGAGGTGGCCCGGTTGCACGCCGAGCTGACCGCGATCGGCGTGCCGTCCGGACTGTTCGCCGCACGCAAGGCGCGCCGCCGGGACGAACTGCTGTTCCAGCTCCACGTGGTCGAGCAGGACGTCGCCAACCTCGCGGCGCGGCACCAGTTCGCCACGGCCGAACAGCAGCGGTGCACGGCGCAGGCGCAGGCCGCCGAGCGCAAGGTGAACGCGTTCCTGCCCGAGCTGGCCGGGGTCGCGCCCGCCGACGAGCTCACCGCCATGGCGAAGAACCTGCGGGACCGCCTCGAGACGCGGCAGGAGGAGCTGCGGACCGTCGAGGAGGTGGTGCGCGACAACTGCCGGGTCATGGGGACGACGGTGGCCAAGGCGGTGCAGTCCCGGTACCTGATCGACAAGTTCGACACCGTCGTCATCGACGAAGCCGGCATGGTCAACCTCCCCTCGGCCTGGTACGCCGCCGCGCTGGCGAAGAAGCGGGTGGTCGTCGCCGGCGACTTCCGGCAGCTGCCCGCGGTGACCCGGGCCTCCAGCGACCGCAACGCGACCGAGGAGACGCGGTCGCACTCCGCGCTCTGGATGGACCGCGACGCCTTCCACGCGGCCGGACTCGTCGACGGCCAGGGGCGCGTGCGGCCCCACGACCTCCTGGTCGGCCTGAACACCCAGTACCGGATGCGCACGGCGATCTGCGCGGTGGTCAACACGATCGCCTACCCCGACGCGCCGTTGATCACCGGGCGGGCGGACACCGGCCGGTTGCCGGCGTCGCCGTTGCTGGAGGCGCCGCTGGTGCTGGTCGACACCGCGGCCCGGCGCTCGGCGACCCGCGGCGGCTCGGGCGGTCACAAGTCCAACCCGGTGCACGAGGCCGTGATCCACGAACTCGTCCGGGGCCTCCAGTACGACGGCGTGCTGCCCGCGCGCAGGGAGGAGGGCGTGCCGCCCGAGGCCCGGCCGTCCGCCCGGATGGCGGTCATCGCCCCCTACCGGGACCAGGTCAGGGCGTTGCAGGGCAGCCTCGCCTACCGGTTCGGCACCGACTACGACGGGGTCGTCGACACGGTGCACCGGTTCCAGGGCAGCCAGCGGCCCCTGGTGGTGATCGACACCGTCGCCGGCGCGGGTGACAAGGTCGGCTTCTTCTACGAGGGAACGGGCCTGTCGTCCGCGACCTGCCGGCTGCTCAACGTGGCGGTGAGCCGTGCGCAGGACCACCTGGTCGTGGTCGCCGACGTCGACTTCCTCAGCCGCAACCTCAAGCCCCACGGCGAAGCCGCCCTCATGGTGGACTACCTGCGGCGGCACGCGCACCGGCTCGACGTCGGCGACCTGGTCCCGTTCCGCGCGGCGGCCGACCTGGCGGGCCTCGACCCGCAGGAGCTGACCCGGCCGGCCTTCTTCCCCGCCGACGAGGTGCCGCGCGCCGTCGCCTGGGACATCGCGCACGCCCGGCGCAGCATCGACATCTACTGCGCGTTCCTCGACGCCGACCCGGTCGACCGCTGGCTGTCGAAGCTGAGACCCCGCATCGACGGCGGGCTGCGCGTCACCGTCCACACGCGACCGGCCCGGCGACCCACCGACGAGAGGCAGATCTCGGCGCTGGAGGCGGCGGGGTGCACCGTGGTCCGACGCGAGCGCATGCACGAGAAGGTCGTGATCGTCGACGACGAGGTGCTCTGGCACGGGTCGCTCAACCTGCTCGCCGGCACCGGACCCACCGACCTGATGATGCGCATCACCGATCCCGCGGCCTGCGAACGCGTGCGCCACATCGTCGGCCGCGCCCGCCCGACCCCGCCGTCCCGGTCTGCTCGTCCCCAGGAGCAGCCCAGGCCCGAGCCGAACGGCAACGGCAACGGGCGGTTGTACCTGAACGTGCCCTTCGCGGAGAAGGAAGCGGCCAAGAAGGCGGCGAAAGCCCGATGGGACGCCGATGCCAAGCGCTGGTACGTCCCGCACGACACGCCCCGGCACCTCGTGGAGCGGTGGCTGTAGCACCGCCTGAGCGCGTGCGAGCGGCATGTGATGATCTCGGGTCGTGGTCAAGTTCTTGGTTGCGGGTGTCCTGGTCGCCGCCATCGCGGGGTGTGGGGAGTCCCGGGGATTCGCGGTGCCCGATCAGGTGTGTGGCGTCAAGGTGGACTCCGGCGTGCTTTCGCCGTTGTTGCCCAAGGGGAAGCAGCTCGGCCAGAGCCGCCAGGACAAGGGGCCGGGGAGTGTGTCCTGCCGGGTGACGGTGGATGACTCCCTTGTGCTCTACCTCGCGCAGGACCTCACCGACCCGGGCACGGACGCGATGGAGAGCCGGGGATTGCAGCGGATGGGCGATCCCGCCGACGTCGAGGGCGTGGGGGACAGGGCCGCGGTGGCGGATCGCGGGGCCAAGGCCGTGGTCGAGTGCACCCACGAAGGACGGCCGCGGTTGTTCGTCGGGCTTGTGCAGTTGGAGCGCGCGGAGCCGGTGCCCGCCGACACCCGGGAGCGCCGTGATGCCGTGCTGGCGTTCCTGAAGTCCTGGTTCCCCGCCGCGGTTTCGGGGCTGGGCTGCGTTTCCTGACCCGATCATCACCTAGAGTCCGGGTGTGGATCAGGTTGCCTGGGGCCGGTACGAGCACAACTACGGCGATGCGTCGGACGTTCCGGATCTGCTGCGCCGGTGCGCGAGCCCGGACGCCGACGTGGCCGCCGACGCGTTGGCCGACCTGTCCAACAAGCTGTACCACCAGGGCGGGTGGGTGTGCTCCGCCGCCACCGCCGCCCTGCCCTTCCTCGTGGACCTGGCCGAGGACCCCGCCGTGCACCACCGGGCGGAGGTGGTCGAGTGGATCGGTCACCTCGCCCGCGAGGCCCACGTGGTCGAGGCCCGGTTCGTGGACCGGGGTTGGGCACCGGCGCTGGACGAGGTCCGTCCGCGGCTGGTGGCGCTGCTGGACGACCCGGATCCGTCGGTGCGGCGGGAGACTTCCGCGCTGCTGGCCGACGGGGTCCGCCACGCCGACGCGGTGCGCGCGTTGCTGCGCAGGTGGCGGGTGGAGCAGGACCGGACCACCCGGTACGACCTCGCCGTGGCGCTGGGCCTGGTCGCGTCCCGGGACGAGTGGGCACGGGCCGAGGTGGTCGCGCTGCTGGACGGCGACGACCTCCAGCTCCGGCTGGCCGCCGTGCACGGGCTGGCCGAGTCCGACCCGTCCGTCGCCGTGCGGCACGTCGACTCGTTGGTGCGGGCCGTGCGGCACCCGGACGCGGTCGCGTGGCAGGAGTCCGCGTGGCTGGGCGGGAGTCCGATGGTGCTCGTGCGCGCCACCGGCGGACTGCTGGTCGACGACCCCACCGCCGCGACCGCGTTCGCCCTGGGCACCAGCCGCGACGACCACGTCGACCAGCGGGTCGCGACCCTGGAGCACGCCCAACGGCTGCTGGCGCGGTGGCGGTCCCCGGCCGCCGCGGTCCTGCCCATGCTCGCCGAGCGCGTGGACGACGAGGCGCCCGAGGCCCGCTACCGGGCGCTGGCCCTGCTCGCCTGCCTGGGCACCGAGGCGGCCGAGCACGCCGACCTGATCGCGACCCGCCTGTCCGACACCGCGTTCCGCGACAGCCGCACACCGACCACGGTCGGCGACGCGGCGGTCTGGGCGGCGGCCCGGCTGGACGACCCGCGGTGCGTGCCGGCCCTGGTCGAGCGGCTCTCCGGCGACCGGCTCGGGTTCGCCACCACCACCGCCTTCTACCCCCGCGACACACCGGGGGTCGTGCAGCCCGGCATCCACGAGGTGCTGATCCCGTTGCGCCGCCACGCGCCCGCGCTGGTCGACGCGGTCGCCGCCCGGCTGGCCACCGAGCCGAACCCGGTGCTCGCCCGCCACCTGTGCGCGGTCCTCGCCGCGTGGGGACCCGCCGCCGAGCCGGCGCTGCCGGTCCTGCACGCCCGCCTGGCCGACGACGACGTGGTGCCCACCGTCGCGACCGCCCTCGGCGCGATCGGCCGGCCCGACGCGGCGCGACCCCTGCGGGCCAAGACCCGTCACGTCGAGGCGGCCTGGGCGCTGTGGCGGACCGGCGCGGACCGCGAGCAGGGCGCGTCCGCCCTGGTCCGCGCCGTCACCGAGCACCGCCACCACCAGGCGGTCCGCCTGCTGGCGGACCTGGGCCCCGACGCCGTCGCCGCCGCGGACACCCTCCGCGACCTCGTCGGGTCCACCGATGACTGGTCCCGAGCCGAAGCCGCCCACGCCCTGTGGCGGGTCACCGGGGAGGTGGACCAGCCCGTCGCCGTCCTGACCGACCTCGCCGCCCCGCTGGCCGAGGGCGACCGCCTGCCCGTTCGGTTCGCCGCCCTGGAACGCCTCGCCGACCTGGGCGCCACGACCGACCGGACCACCAGCCTGGCCCGCGCCTTGCTGGACGACCCGGGCCGCATCCACTCGGCGGGCGCCTGGCGGGGGTTCTACCAGGACGAGCTGGTCAGGGCGCACGCCGCACGACTGCTGCCCGCGGGTGGCGCCTGATGGTCCACTCGGCTACGGCGAGGTTGATCAGCCAGCCGGCGAGCATGAGGAGCGCTTCGGCCACGCCGGTTGAGTCGCCGACCGCGAGTTGCCACGCCCCGAAGGTGAAGGCCTGGGTACCGGCGCCCAGGGCGATGGCGTACGCGCGGATCATCCACTCGCGGTGGCGGGTGGGGTTCCGGCGGCGGATCGCGGTGAAGCCCAGTACCAGGAACGTCACCCACGCCGTGCCGACGACTAGTCGGAACGCGGTGAGCAAGGGGCTGATGTCCGGTCGGTGTTGGAACAGCGAGAGCCACAGGCCCGACACGGCGCCGACGATCCCGCAGACCACCAGCAACCGGCCCGCCACCCGGTGCCAACCGCGCCGTCGCGCGCGGAACCGGGGTGCGAACTGGAAAGCGCCCAGGAGCGCGTACACGGTGATGGCGACGATGTGCGTTATCAGGAAGCCCGGTGCGTCGGCGTAGTCGCGCCCGCCGCTGGGGATGACTTGTGCGCCGCCGCCCAGTTCGACCAGGCGGAGGCTGCCCGCCACCACGGGGACGAGGCTGAGCGCGATCAGCCCGGCGGGCACGGCCCAGTCCTGCCAAGACCGGATCCGGGTGCGCGGCTGCGGTGTTGTCGTGGTCATGCCGTGATCGTGTCCGGCGCGGTGGTCCCGGGGCATCGGGCGTCGGACGGGGGCGGGCCGGCCGGAAGACCGGGATCGGGGTCGTACTTCCGGCTACCGCCGGACGCGGCCGGTCTCGTGGGCCCAGATGGCGATCTCGACCCGGTTGCGCACGCCGAGCTTGTTCATCAGGCTCGCGACGTGGGTCTTGACCGTGCTCAGCGTGATGTGGAGCTGGTCGGCGACCTCGCTGTTGGTGCGCCCGGCCGCGACCGCGGCGAGCACCTGTTCCTCCCGGTCGGTGAGCGGTTCCACGGGCTGCACCGGTGTCGCGCGCGGACCGGCGCCGGCGAAGGCGGCGAGCAGGCGCGCGGTGACGCTGGGTGCGATCAGGGCTTCGCCGTTGGCGGCGGCGTGGACGGCCTGGGCCAGCAGGCCGGGACCCGCGTCCTTGAGCAGGAACCCCTTGGCGCCCGCGCGCAGTGCCGCGTACACGTACTCGTCCAGGTCGAACGTGGTGATCACGACGACCGCCAAGGGGTCGGCGACCCCGGGCCCGGCCAGCGCGCGGGTGGCCTCGATGCCGTCGACCCGGGGCATCCGGATGTCGAACAGGCACACGTCGGGCCGCAGCCGGCGGGCGAGGTCGACCGCCTCCCGACCGTCGGCCGCCGCGCCGACCACCTCGATGCCCGGTTGGGCGTCGAGGATCATCGTCAGGCCGGTGCGGATGATCTCCTGGTCGTCGGCGACGACCACGGTGACGCTCATGCGGTTCCTCCGGCTCGTGGCAGGACGGCGGTGACGGTCCACCCGCGGTCCGGGCCGGGGCCCGCCTCGCACGTGCCCCCGAGCAGGCCGGCGCGTTCGGCCATGCCGATCAGCCCGTGCCCGCGGGTCGTGGTCGGGTGGCCGGGTCGTTCGCCGTCGTCGGTCACCCACAGGCGCACCGCCCGGTCGTCGACGACCACCCGCACCCCGATCCGGGAGGCGTGCCGGGCGTGCCGCCGGGCGTTGGTGACCGACTCCTGGGCGAGCCGGTAGACCGCGGTCCCCACGGACGGCGACAGGCCGTCGACCTCGCCGACCACCTCCACGTCGACCGCCGGCCCGAACGGCGACCGGCCCGCCAGCCGGTCGAGGTCGGCCACCCCCGGGTTGGGCGCCAGGTCGGCCGGCTCCGCGTGCCGCAGCAGGCGGACCATGCCGCGCATCTCCACCAGCGCCCGGGACGCCTCGGCCTCGATCACGCGCAGGGCGTCGACCGCGGCCCGCGGGTCGGCCTCGGCCGTCGCCAGACCGGCCTGGGCGCGGATGGCCATCGCCGAGACGTGGTGGGCGACGGTGTCGTGCAGGTCGCGGGCAAGGCGCTCGCGTTCCAGCAGCTTGGCCCGGTCGAGCTCGCGCGACCGCGCCGTGACCCGCAACCGCAGCGCGGTGCCGAGGGCGGCGGCCGTGGACAGGATCACCACACCGGCGAGCGCGTCGGAGGCGCTGGTGTGACCCTGCGCCACCGACGCTCCGAGGTTGGCCAGGACGACCAGCGACCCGAGCACCGCTTCCCGCCCGGACCCCCAGCGGAACAACGAGTACGGCAGCAGCAGGAAGTACCCCATCGTGGCCAGGTCGAGCTCGTGCCCGACCAACGCCGAGGCGACGCCGCCGACGCCGAACGCGATCACGGTCACCACCAACGGCCGCGTCCGCCGCCACCGCAAGGTCGGCACCAGCCCCACGACGACGAGCACCGAGACGACCGGCGACCTCAGGTCGTCCCGCAGCACCCCTTCGAGCACGCCGAGAACCGCGAGCACGCCGACCAACGCCCAGTCCCACCGGGGTCGCACCGGCGGGTTGGGCGGGCGCGGCTCGTCCCGGACGGCGCGGAGGAACTCGTGCACCGCGCGATGGTATGCGAGCGGGACCGGTGCCGGATCAGCCTGAAGTACGAGTGCCCGAGCCGGTCGGGCGCTGGGCCGGCGCTCTCGGGCCGCACCCCGGGCCGGCGCTCTCGGGCCGGCTCTCTCGGGTCGCGGCACCCGGGCCGATGTCGGGGAGGTCTTTGGCCGATGCAGCGCGGTTCCGGCTCGGGTCCACCTACGATCCGCGTCGTGATCCGCTCCGCCGGCCGGTCGGCCGCTCTGCTTCCCCTGCTGCTGTTGTTGTCGGCGTGCGCGACGTCGTCGCCCGCGTCGCCCGGTCCGTCGTCCTCCGGTCCGTCGTCCTCGGCTGGCCCGGCCACGTGGGTGTCGGTCGACCCTTCGGCGGACGCGGACCGTCCCGACGTGCCGGCCACCGACCGGCCGAAGCGGATCGCCGCGGACGCCGACCTGTGCGAGTTGCTCCTCGAGGAGGAGATCAAGGCTGCCACCGGTGCGCCCTACGCGCGGCGTGGCAAGCCGGTGGCGGGAACGCTGTGCGTGTGGCAGTTGAGTGACGTCGTGGGCGACCAGGGGACACCGACCGAGATGTTGATGCTCACGTCCATGCCGGCGGGCACGTGGCTCGGCGAGGAACAGGGCGTTGTCGGCGGGTACCCGACCCGCAAGCGGATCGGGGACGGCATGTGCGCTCTCAAGGTCGCGCTGCGCCGGCCCGAGGCCCCGACCGACAAGGTGGTCCTGGTGGTGAACCTGACCCTCGCCGACAAAACCACCAACCCGTGCCCGGCCGCCCAGAAGCTCGCCGAGACCGCCCTGCCGCGCGTCCCCGGCGCGTGACCTGAGCCGGTTCGTGCGATCGGTGGGCCGAGAACACCGACGACCGACCGGTTGCCCGGCATGGCGTCATCCTCGGGCGCCTCGCCGGAGAGCAGCGCCGACGCTGGTCGACGGCCTGCCCCCTTCAGGCGCGTGCGGTGTCGCGGTGGGAGGCGAAGGCCGTCAGCAGTGCGGCCACGGTCAACGCCACGCCGAACCACACCGCGCCGGTGGTCCCGAAGCCGCCCGCGAACAGTCCGCCGAGCAGCGCGCCGAGCGCGATCGAGATGTTGTAGCCCATGGTGTTGAGGGACATGGCGGCCTCGAAGGTGTCCGGGGCCGCGGCGAGCATCATGTTGACCTGGCACAGGTTGGCCGCGCCGAACGACACACCCCACACCACCACGGCGACCGCGAGACCCACCGGGCTGCCGCCGATCAGCAGGAGCAGGAGCAGCGAGGCGACGAGCCCGGTGCAGGCCACGACGAACGTCGCCCGCATGTTCCGGTTCACCGTGTGGCCCGCGACGAAGTTGCCGACCGCGCCGCCGACCCCGAAGACGATCAGCAACCCGGTCACCCACGCCGCCGACGCCCCGGCGCGCTGCTCCATGAACGGCCGGATGAACGTGTACGCGCCGAAGTGCCCGAGCACGTACAGCGCGACCGTGGTCATCACGACCCGCAGCCGCCCGTTGCGGACCGGCAGCGCGAACACCTCCCGCACCGGGATGGCGCTCTGCGACGGCAGCGACGGCAGCGCGAGCACGACCGCGAGGAGCACCGCCAGGCTCAGGCCGCTCCAGATGAGGAACGTGGTGCGCCAGTCGGTGAGGCTCTCGATGAACGTGCCCAGCGGCATGCCCACGACGGTGGCGATCGACATGCCGGACAGCACGACCGCGGCGGCCTTGCTCGCCTTCTCCTCGGGGACGAGCCGCATCGCCATGGCGACCCCGATCGCCCAGAACACGCCGTGCGCGAAACCGGTGACCAGCCGCGCGGCCAGCACGATCGGGAAGTTGGGCGACACGGCCGTGACGAGGTTGCCGAGCGCCATGATCGCCAGCAGGGTGGCCAGGAGGGCGCGGCGGTTCACCGTGCGGGTCCACGCGACGAGGAACGGCACGCCGACGCCGGCGGAGATGCCGTAGAGGGTCACCATCATGCCCGCGAGGCCGACGGACACGGACAGCCCCGCACTGACCGGGGTGAGCAGCCCGACGGGCATCAACTCGGTGGTGACGAAGACGAACAGGCTCGCGGTGATCGCCGCGACGCCCAGCCACGCCCGGACCTGCGAGCGCGGTTCAGTGCTGGTGGTGCTCATGCGTTTCCCTTGCGAACGTCCCCCGAGCGGGGGAGTGGTGAACCAACGCTTCGAGTCTTGCGGCGGGTCAGCGATGAGTCCAACGCAATGTTGTCACTTCAGCGATGCCGATCCATCATTGATCCGTGGAGCTCCAGCAGATGCGTTACGTGCTCGCCGTCGCCGAGACCAACAGCTTCACCCGCGCCGCCGAGCGGTGCCTGGTCGTGCAGTCGGCGCTGAGCCGCCAGATCGCCGCCCTGGAACGGGAACTGGGCGCGCGCCTGTTCGACCGCACCAGCCGGCACGTGCGCATCACCCCGGCGGGCAAGGCGTTCGTGGCCGCCGCCCGCGAGGCCCTCAACGCGGCGGAGCGGGCCGCCGCCGACGTGGCGGCGGTGACCGGCGAGGTGCGCGGCACGCTCGCCCTCGGCCTCATCCCGACCGTGGCCGCCGTGGACGTCCCGGACGCGCTGAGCCGGTTCCGCGACCGGTATCCCGCGGTGCGGTTGAACATCCGCGTCGGCGGCAGCGAAGAACTCACCGAACTGGTGCGGCAGGGCAGCATCGAGGTCGCCTTCCTCGGCCTGCCGCCGAGTGCGCGACCGGTCGGCGTCAACTCCCGTGAGCTCGCCCGGGACCGGCTCGTCGCCGTCGTCGCCCCCGACCACCCGCTGGCGGGCTCGCCGTCCGTGGACCTGGCGAGGCTGTCCACCGAGACCTTCATCGACCTGCCGCCGCAGTCGGCCGCGCGAGCCCAGTCGGACGAGGCGTTCGCCGCCGCGGGCCTGCACCGCGAGGTCGCGTTCGAGGTCACCACCGCGGACTTCATGATGGCCCGGCTCGTGCGGAAGGGGCTGGCCATCGCACTGCTGCCCGCGGCCTACGTCCCCCACCTGACCGGCCTGGCCACGGTCGAGATCACCGACGCCCCCACCCGCGTCGAGTACCTGATCTGGAGCGGTGTCGGCCGCACTCCGGCAGCCACCGCGTTTCTCGACCTGCTGGACCTCCCGGACCGCTGACCGGTGACGGGGTCCGAGCCGTCCCGCTGGGCGGGGCTATGCGTCGAACTTCGTCCACTGCCCTTCGGAGACCACCTCGACGGAGCCGTCCACGACCTTGATGGCCGTCTGCTCGTCGATGGCGTAGGCCGGGACGCCGATCCCGGCGGCCCAGCGCTCCGCGTCGGCGAGGGTGTTGGTGGGGAAGGCGTCCAGGTGCGGGAAGATCGAGAAGTCGACGACCCCCAGGGTGCGGTCGTCCGGCGCGGACGGCCACTCGACGAAGTAGTTCCCGATCCGGGGCGTCAGCACCATGCTTCCGGCACTCACTCCCACCCAGACCGTGTCGGGCAGCGAAGGCAGCAGGTCGGCCAGCCCGGACTCCCGCACCCAGTGGCACAGGTAGGTCGCGTCGCCGCCGTCGACCAGGAGCACGTCCGCCTCCCGGACCCAGGGAACCCACCGCTCCGCGCCGATGGTCGGCAGTGCGGTGAGCTCGAGGACCCCGAGCGACGCCCAACCCAGGCCGGAGAAGTGCTGCCACAGCGGCTCGGCGGCGACGAACCCCCGCACCGACTTCGGACCGCACATCGGGTGACCCCACTGTGCTGTCGGGACGCAGAGCGCGTGGCACTCGGAGATCGGTTTGCCGAGAAGCTGCACAAGCGCCGAGTGGATGCTCGGGTTCGTCACGCCACCTGAGGTGAGCAACAGCTTCACAGGACGTCTCCAAGTTCGCGCGGGGGAGGTCGAGGTGTCGTGCGGATCAGCGACTCGAACCGGAGCTCACAGTAGTACGGTGGCCGGGGCGTTCCACTCGTGCGCGATCGAGAGGAAGTTCTGTTGAAGTCGGCAACCCGAGTTCTGGCGCTCGTCACGCTGATCGTGTCCGCGGCCCTGGTCGGCACCACACCGGCGCCCGCCGCCCCTGCCCGGACCGTGGAGCTCGCCGCACCGGCCGGCAGCGGCCTCCCGCCCTACGTCGCCGTCATCAAGCCGGTCACCGCGAAGCGGCTCGGTTCGAGCTGGCGCGAAGGCTGCCCCGTCGGGCCCGACCAGCTCCGGCTGGTCAGCCTGAACTTCGTGGGCTTCGACGGCGCGGTGCACCGCGGCGAACTGGTGGTCAACGCCGCTCTCGCGGTCGAGGTGGCCCGCGTCTTCGCCGACCTGTACTTCGCCCGGTTCCCCATCCAGCGGATGGAGACGATCGAGAAGTACGACTCCGACGACGACGCGTCGATGGCGGCCAACAACACCTCGGCGTTCAACTGCCGGCCGATCACCGGCGGCACCGCCTGGTCCAACCACTCCTACGGGCGGGCCATCGACGTCAACACCGTGCAGAACCCCTACATCTCCCGCAGCGGCACGGTCTACCCGCCCAACGGCGCACCCTACGTCGACCGCACCCAGGACCTGCCCGGCATGATCCACGCGGGCGACGCCACCGAGCAGGCGTTCACCACACGCGGCTGGACCTGGGGCGGCTTCTGGACCACGCCGATCGACTACCAGCACTTCGAGAAGCCCTGACACCAGACCTGCTTCGTCCCGTAGAACGGGATCGACCGGTCGAACGCCGCCGCTGAGGTCTTCCGGGTCGATCAGGCGGCGACGCAGCAACCGGCCCGCGTCGCGGCCTGATCGACCCGGCTGGACGGCGACACGGCGTGGCGGGATTGGTTCGATGGCGCCATGACCGCGGTGATGTGGAGTCAGGCCATCGGGACGGCGTTCCTCGGTGTGGTCGGGGTGTGGCTCGCGCACAACATCCGGCGCCAGATGAGGGTCAAACTGGCCGAGCGGCAGGCCGACGCCTACGTCCGGCTCTGGACGATCACCGCGGCGGCGTCGCCGTCACGCACCACACCACTCGACGTCGCCGAGCGGCGCGAGTTGTGCGCCGGCATGGATCGTTGGTACTTCGACGAGGGCAACGGCGTCTTCATGCCCCGCCTGACCCGGAACCTGTTCGTCGCCGCCCAGTCGAACCTGATCTGCCCGAACGACGCCGTGCAGCCCGGGGTGCTGGCCGAGGAACTCGCCGAACTGCCCGCGGCGGACGCGGAACGCCGCCGCGGTTGTGTGAGCATCCGCCACTTGTCGCTGCTGCGAACCCAGCTCAAGGTCGACCTGTCCCTGCACCTCGGCTTCGACCACCTCAGTCGCATCTACCCGGAAGATCGTGCGTTCCTCCGGGCCTGCGGGATCTCGGACTGGCGCAGACCCTGGCGCCGACGCCCGTTGCGGGCGCCCGGGCGGGTGCGCCCGGACTCGTGCCTCTGCGGCGCATGCGGCCGACGCCCGATCGCGGCACCGACCGCCCCGCCGGCGACCTCGGTGCAGGTCTGAACGTTCGGTTCGTCAGCCTTGGTAGAGCCAGATCCAGTTGCCGCTGGGATCCCTGACGGCCGCGCTGCGGGGCATGCCCTGCCGGTCCCGTGGCGCGACGACCTCGGTGGCCCCGGCGGCCAGGGCCCGTGAGTGCCGGGCGTCGAGGTCGTCGACGAGCAGGCCGAAGGTGGTGGGGCCGGGTCGGTCGGTGTCGGCGGGGTCGGCGCTCAGGTGGAGCAGGAAGAAGCCGTCCTGGCCGTACTCGCCGAACATGAACGCCGAGTGGTCGGTGTCGTCGGTGCGGCGGACGACCTCGTAGCGCAGGTCGAACGCGGCCTGGTAGAACGCGATCGACGCGGTGAGGTCGTCCACGGCGATGGTGATCTGGACCGGTCGGCATCCCGATGGCGGAGCGGACATGGTGAACCCTTTCTCGAGGAGGCGGTCGACGTTGTCGATCCGGGCGGTGAGCAGGCCGTGCGTGCGCCGCAGCCGTCGGCGGTGGCCGGCCAGTACCGGGCCCGCCTGACCGGGATCGGTCAGCACCTGCCGGATCTCTTCGATCGGCAGGTCGATCCAGCGCAGTTCGCGGATGAGGTGGGCGAGCCGGATCTGGTCGCGTCCGTAGCGGCGGTAGCCGGTCTGCGGATCGGTGTGGGCGGGGATCAACAGGCTGACGTCGTCGTAGTGGCGCAGCGTGTGGATCGACAGCCCGGTCAGCCGGGCGAACCGCCCGATCGTCATCAGTTCCGCATCACTCACACGGGTACTGTGCCGTCTCGCCCGACCCGAGAGTCGAGATCCCGCCGAACGACGGCTCGCCGGTGCCCGCTAGTCGCGGACGGACTTGTAGCGCAGGAGGACCGCGCCCGACCGGAAAGTCCGGTTCTCCGCCAGTTCCAGCTTCATCCACCGGTCCAGCGACGGCAGGAACGGCGTGCCGCCGCCGACCGCGACCGGCGCCACCAGCAGGTGGAACTCGTCCACCAGGCCGGCGCGGATCAGGGGTGCGGCGAGGGTGGGGCCGCCCACCTCCAGCGCGCCGTCTGTCTCGGCCTTCAGCTTCCTCGCGGTCTCGACCACGTCACCCCGTTCCAGCCTGGAGTTGTGCTCGACCGACTCCAGGGTCCGGGAGAAGACGACCTTGGGCATCGCGAGCCACAGCCGGGCGTACTCGGCCTCCACCGGGGGCACGTCGGGCGCCTGGCCCGCGGTGGGCCAGTGGGCCGACATCAGTTCGTACAGCCTGCGCCCGTACAGCGACAGCGCGACCTCCCCGGTCCGGTCGTTCCAGTACTGGTGCAGTTCGTCGTCCGGCACGCCCCAGCCGAGGTCGCCGTTCGCGTCGGCGACGTAGCCGTCCATCGAGACGTTCATGCCATAGGTCAGCAATCCCATGGCAGTACAGACTGCCGCAGCCCGGGAAACCCATCGCGCCGCCACGCCACACCCCGCACGAAGGGCCGCGGCCTGGTCTTACAGTGGCGATCATGGACGATCTCCGCCACGTGCTGCGCGGCCCCTGCCGTGCTTCCGGCGGTCCGCCGCGATGAGCGCCGACCTGCCCGCCGACGTGGTGCGGCGCCTGCACACGCACGAGGACGTCCAGGTGCGCCGGATCGTGGCACGCCGCGCCGACACGCCGGGGGAGGTCCTCGAACGCCTGGTCGGCGAACACGGTGAGAGCCGCAAGCACGGGCCGGGCATCACGCGGCACCCGAACTTCCCGCCGGACGCCTTCATCCGGCTGGCGGGCAACGAGGACCCCCGCCGCCGAGCCCTCGCCGCGAACGGCCCGGACCTGCCGACCGGCACGCTCACGGCCCTGGCCCGCGACGCCGAGGCGTTCGTGCGCTGCGCTGCCGCTCGGCACCGACGCCTCCCGGTGCCCGTGCTGGACACCTTGCTGGCCGACGACTCCCCGGACGTCGCCCAGGCGGCTGCTGCGAACCCGGTGCTGCCGGCCGACCGCATGCGCGCCCTGCTCGACCGGGCCGGGCTGTAGAACCGCGGCCGGGCTGGAGAACGGCGGCTGGGCCGGAGAACCGCGGCCGGGCTGGAGAACCGCGGCCGGGCCGGAGAGCCGGGCCGGAGAACCGGGCGGGAGGAGCGGCCGGTCGGTGGTGGCCGCAGTTGTGCGTTGTGGCGGGTGGTCGGGTGGGGTTGGGTTGGCGGGCTGGTCGGTGGCGGCGAGGGTTCGGGGTGGGGATTGGTCGGCTCGGCGGACGGTGGTGGCCTCGGCCCGGTGCGGCAGGTCGCCGTGGCCTCGGCGGGTTCGGTCGTGAACCAGGCGGCCCGTGACCTCACGGTGCAGGCTCCTCCGGTGGTGCCGGCGATGGAGTCGGTGCCGGCGGTCGCGGGTGCGAGTCGCATCGAGACGACCACGGGTGTGTTCGTCGGCCGCTCGGCGGAGTTGGCGCGGCTGGACTCCGCGGTCTCCGGGGCGGGTGGTCGTGCGGTCGTGGTGGCGGTGCACGGGCTGGGCGGGGTGGGGAAGTCCACGTTGGCCGCCCGGTTCGCCGAGTCGCGTGGCGACCGGTTCTCGTTCGTGTGGTGGGTGACGGCGGACTCGTCCGCGGCGATCGCGACCGGGCTCGCGGACCTGGCCGTCGCGATCGCGCCGGAGGCGGCGGTGCTGCCGGCCGAACAGCGCGTCGAGTTGGGGGTCCGGTGGCTGGCCACGCACGACGGGTGGCTGCTGGTCCTGGACAACCTGACCACGCCCTCCGACGCGGCGGGGCTGTTGGAGCGGGTGCGCACGGGCACCGTGGTGATCACCAGCCGCCAGGGGACCGGGTGGGGCGGGATCCCCACCGTGGCCGTGGACGTCCTCACGGCCGAGCAGGCGGTGGACCTGCTGGACCGGTTGGTGCGGGCCGAGTGGCCGGACGCGGACCTGTCCGGCGCGGAGGCGCTGTGCGCGGAGTTGGGGTTCCTGCCGCTCGCGGTCGAGCAGGCGGCGGCCTACCTGGTCCAGGACCGGATCGACCCGACCGCGTACCTGGACCTGCTGGGGCGGTTCCCGGCACGGGTGTTCACCGCCGCGAGGGAGGGCGGGGACGCGCGGCGGACGATGGCCCGGGTGTGGCACGTGACGCTGGACCGGCTGGCCGACACCCCGCTGGCGGGTGACTTGCTGCGGGTCGTGGCGTGGTGGGCGCCGAACGGGATCCCCCGCGACTTCCTCTCCGGTCTCGGCGAGGAACCCGACGTGCACGAGGCGTCGAGACGCCTGGCCGCCTACAGCATGATCACCCTGACCAGGACGGAGGTGTCGGTGCACCGACTGGTCCAGGCCGTCACCCGCACCGAGGACCCCGCCGACCCCCACCGCCGCCCGGAGGACGTCGCCGCCGCCCGTGACACCGCCGCCACCATCCTGTCCGACTGCGTGACCGACCTCGACCCGCGCTCACCCGCCGACTGGCCCCGCTACCACCAGGTGCTGCCCCACGCCCGTGCCCTGTTCGGCCACACCACGCCCGACACCGACACCCCGCACACCGCCCACCTCCTCGCCCAACTGGGCCACTACCTCGACAACCGGGGCGACCCCGCCGCCGCCGTCACCCACCACGCCCGCGCCGCCCAGAGCTTCGAACGCCTCTACGGACCCGACCACCCGGAGACGCTGACCTGCCGCGGCAACCTCGCCGGCGCGTACCGGGCCACCGGCGACCCGGGTCGGGGGATCCCGCTGCTCGAAGCCAACGCGGCCGACCGCGAGCGCGTCCTGGGTCCCGACCACCCGAGCACGCTGACCGCCCGCAACAACCTCGCCTACGCCTACGAGGCCGCCGGCGACCTGCGTCGGGCGATCCCGCTGCTCGAAGCCGTCCTCGCCGACGGCGTGCGCGTCCTGGGCGCCGACCACGTGGACGTGCTGCCGGTCCGCGGCAACCTCGGCAACGCCTACCGGGCCGCCGGTGACCCGGGTCGGGCGGTCCCGTTGTACGAAGCCAACCTCGCCGCCGCCGAGCGCGCCCTGGGTCCCGACCACATGGTCACGTTGACCTCCCGCAACAACCTCGCCCTCGCCTACGAGGCCCTCGGTGACCTGGACCGGGCGATCCCGCTGCACGAAGCCGTCCTCGCCGACCGCGAGCGCCTCCTGGGTCCCGACCACCCCGACACGTTGACCTCCCGCAACAACCTCGCCTTCGCCCACCACGTCGCCGGCGACTCGGACCGCGCGATCCGGCTGCTCGGAGCCGTCCTCGCCGACCGCGAGCGCGTCCTGGGCCCCGACCACCCCCACGCGCTGGACACCCGCAACAACCTCGCCTGCGTCTACCAGCTCACCGGTGACCTGCAGCGGGCGATCCCGCTGCACGAAGAGGTCCTGGCCGCCCGCGAGCGCGTGCAGGGTCCCGACCACCCGCACACGTCCGCCGCCCGCGACAACCTGGCCCACGCCTACCAGCTCGGCGGTGCCCCGGGTCGGGCCATCCGGCTGCACAAAACGATCCTCGCCGACCGCGAGCGCGCCCTGGGCCCCGACCACCCGGACACCCTGACCACCCGCCACAACCTCGCCGTCGCCCATCTCGCCACCGGTGACCCGGACCGTGCGGTCCCGATGCTCAAAGCGGTCGTCGCCGACCGCGAGCGGGTGCTCGGTCCCGACCACTTCGACACGCTGGCCTCACGGACCAGCCTCGCCAACGCCCTGCGGGACACCGGTGGCGGGCGTCAGGTGTGGATCGGTCAACGGCGCACGCGGTAGCGCAGGTGCAGCACCCGGTTGCCCCGGACCACCACGTCGGGGTCCTCCAGCAGGTGCTGGGCGTCGACCGACCCGAAGAAGCGCTTGCCCGACCCGAACACGACGGGCACGACGTCCATGCGCACCTCGTCGACCAGGCCCGCGGCGAGCACCTGACCACCGACGTCCCCGGCGGCGACCTCGACGATCCGGTCGCCCGCGAGCTCCCGCGCCTTCGCCACGGCCGCCTCGACCCCGTCGACGAAGTGGAACGGCGCCGCGGGGTCCCAGCCCTCGGGCGGCGGCCGGTGCGTCACGACGACCACGTGGTCGATCCCGCTCGGGGGCTTGCCGTCCCAGCCGTCCGTCAGGTCGAAGACGTGGCGGCCGACGACGGTCGTCCCGATGGCGTCCCAGTACGGCCGGGTGTGGTCGTAGGACGCCTGCGACACCTTCAGCGCGCCGCTGTCGTCCAGCGGGACGTCGCCGCCGGTCAACCAGTCGAACAGCGGTCCGGGCTGGTCGTGCTCGTCCGCGATGAAGCCGTCCACCGACACCGAGCTGTACAGGACCACCTTGCCCACGGGGGTTTCTCCTTTGCGTCGAGGTGGCCCAAGTTAGCGGGCGGTGGGCGGTCCGCTCTTGTAAGAAATCAATCGGCCGGCAGCGGCCAGCCGTCCAGCGCGTGGCCGGGGTGTTCGCGCAGGAACCGGCGGCGGACTTCGAGGTACCGGGTCGGCGTGAGGCCGGTGAACGCCCGGAACTCGTGGCCGAAGTGCGCCTGGTCGAAGTAGCCGGCGGCGCCGGCGAGGTCGCTCCAGTCGACCGGTCCGGCGGGGTCGATCGCGAACACGGTCGCGGCGAAGCGGTAGGTGCGGGCCAGGCGCTTCGGCGTGACGCCGACGAGCTCCTTGAACCGCTGTGCCAGGTGGGTGCCGCTGACGCCGGCCGCCACGCTCAGGTCGCCGATCGCCACGGTCCCGCCGGTCGCCGCGATGAGGCTGCTCGTGTGGCGGACCAGCCCCAGGCCGGTGGTCTCGCCCAGCCGTCTCAGCAGCTCCTCCTCGAGGAGGGTCAGCATCGCGTGCGGTTCGTCCGCCGTGGCCAGCCGGTCGCGCAGCGCGGCGGTGGCGGCCCGGCCCCACACCTGCTCCAACGCCACCGGCCGGTCCCGCAGCTCGACCGCGGGCATCGGCAGGAACGACGCCGGCCCCCACGGCGTGAAGTGCACGCCGACCGAGCGGGTCGGGACCGGGTAGCCGAACTCCACCGCGCGGGTGGGCGTGGTGATCACGCAGCCGTCGGCGTACTCGGCAGCCTCGACGTCGGTGCCCGCGCGGATGCGGAACGGTGCCCCGAGGTTGACGATGAGCAGCGCGGCGGGCATCGGCGGCAGCAGCAGCCGGGCGTACGGCGGCGTGCCCTCCAGGTAGTAGAGGTCGTCGATCAGGCCGTCCAGCGGCGGTCGCGGCACTCTGGACACGTACTCCACACCCACAGCATCGCCGACACCCCACCACCACCGCGCGCCGGGCCCGGCCTGGCCGGGGCGGAGCCGGCGCTGTCGTCCACATCGGACGGTCCGGACGTGCCGGGCGTCGCCGGGCTGATCGCCGCCGAGGAAGCGGTCTCGGACACCCTGCGGGCGGTG
Source organism: Saccharothrix variisporea (assembly GCF_003634995.1). GTDB lineage: Bacteria > Actinomycetota > Actinomycetes > Mycobacteriales > Pseudonocardiaceae > Actinosynnema > Actinosynnema variisporeum. The sequence continues at coordinate 9,152,390 of NZ_RBXR01000001.1, forward strand.
CGCCGTGGGTGTTCGGCACCGACGAGCCCGATGAGGTCCGGGCAGCCAACGGCCGGCAGTCCACCGGTCAGCCCGTCGACAGCCCCCGGAAGACCACGTCGACCGCCGAGGTGACGTCCTCGCGGTGCCGTCGCAGGGCTTCCCGGGTGACGCCCCCCGTCGTGACGTGGGCCAAGTGGTCGGTCGCCACCTTCAGCACGGCGCTCATCGCGGCGGCCTGCACGCGGATCTCGACCGAGTCGGGCGAGGTGCCCGCGCGGTCGGCCAGCACCTCGGCGAAGGTGTCCTCCGAGCGTTCCCACAGCATGAGGTAGGCGGCGCGCAGCGCCGGCTCCGCGCGGGTCATCCGGACCACGGCGAGCACCGCCTCCAGGTCCGCGTCCGAAGCCGAGTCGAGGACGGGCGTGTACGTGTCGCGCAGGTGTTCGGTGAGTTCCTGGTCGGCGGGCCAGGCGCGCAGGACCGCGCGGAAGGCGTCGATCGCCTTGGCCAGCAGCGGTTCCACGCAGCTCTCCTTGCTGCGGAAGTAGCGCCACAGCGTGCGTTCGGAGACGCCGGCGGCGCGGGCGATCTGCTCGCCCGAGGTGGCGGTCACGCCGTGCTCGGCGAACAGGCGGACCGCGTGGCGCGAGATGTCCAGGCGCAGGCGCCGGCGTTGCCGGTCGCTCACCGGCGGGCGGCCCCGGCGGGGCACCTCCACCTGCTGCTCGTCGATCACCACGTCCTCCACCGGGCGATTCAAACACGCGCGTCCACCGGGCCGGGCGACTTTACCGGCAGTAACTGCCAAAAAACTGCTACGGTCGGGAGTGCTTGGTGGATCACGGGAGGAGAGCCATGAGCATTGCCGCGGAGCGCCCGCAATTACCGTTCGCCCGGCCGAACGTCCTCGACCTGGCGCCGCTGTACGAGGTGCTGCGCCGGGAGGCGCCGGTCGCGCGGGTCACCACGCCGACCGGGGACCCCGCCTGGCTGGTCACCCGCTACGAGGAGGTCCGCGACCTGCTGGGGGACAAGCGGTTCGGCCGCTCCCACCCCGAGCCGGAGAAGGCCGCCCGCCTGTCGACCGCCGCGATCCTCGACGGGCCCACCGGCAACTACGAGACCGAGGAAGCCGACCACGCCCGCATGCGTCGGCTGCTGACCCCCGCGTTCTCCGCGAAGCGGATGAACCTGCTCTCCGGTTACATGCACGAGCTGGTCGACGGCTACTTGGACGACCTGGTGGCCGCGCACGACGCGTCCCCCGACGGGGTGGTCGACCTGCACGCCGGGCTGGCGTTCCCACTGCCGGTCGCGGTCATCTGCCGCCTGCTCGGCGCGCCGGAGGAGGACCGGGACCACTTCTCCTCGCTGTCCGAGCGCATGTCCAACCTCGCCATCGGCGAGGACGCGCACCGGGCGTTCGCCGAGTTCAGCCAGTACATGATCGGGCTGGTCGAGGCCAAGCGCGCGCAGCCGGGCGAGGACGTGATCTCCGACCTGGTGCGCGCCCAAAGCGCCGACGAGTCGTTCGACTACGGCGAGATGGTCCGGCTCTGCGTCGGCTTGTTGTTCGCGGGCCACGAGACCACGGTCAACCGCATCGGCCTGGGCACGCTGTTCCTGCTCACCCACCGCGACCAGTGGGAGGCCCTGACCGCCGACCCCGACGGCCGGGTCAACGCCACCGTCGAGGAGATCATGCGGTTGGGCGCGCCCGGCGACCTGGGGTTGCTGCGGTACGCGCACGAGGACGTCGAGGTCGGCGGTGTCACCATCCAGCGCGGCGACGCGGTGGTCCTGTCCATCAACGCCGCCAACCGCGACACCTCGGTCTACAGCGACGCGGAGTCCTTCAACCCCGACCGCCCGGAGCGCGCACACCTCGGCTTCGGCCACGGCGGTCACTTCTGCATCGGCGCGAGCCTGGCCCGCACCGAGCTGCGCGTCGTGTTCGCGGAGCTGGCCCGCCGCCTGCCCGGCCTGCGGCTGGTCAAGCGGGTCGAGGACCTGGAGGTCCGCACCACCATCACCGGTGGTGTGACGGAGCTTCCCGTTACCTGGTAGAGCTTTTCGGACCCGGCGGCCCGCCTGCGCGGGCCGTTGGGCTCGTTCCCGACATGGAGGAGGACGTTCGTGAAGGTGGTCGTCGACCAGGACAAGTGCGTCGGCTCCGGGCAGTGCGTGCTGACCGCGGACGACATCTTCGACCAGAGCGACGAGGACGGGACCGTGGTGCTGCTGGACGCCACCCCACCCGCCGAGCGGCTGGCGGACGTGCGGCAGGCCGTGGTGATGTGCCCGGCGATGGCGATCACCGTCGAGGAGTGATCCACGGGGGTCCTGAAACCGGGTTCAGGTCGCTCCAGGGGCTTTTCAGGTTCGGCCGGGCACAGTGGCGGCCCGAACCGAACAGGGGGAGTCCTCGATGAGAACCGGAAGAGCACCGCGCGCCACAGCGATCGCCATCGCCGCGCTGACCTTGGCCGCCACGTTCGTCGGATCCGCTCAAGCGAACGCCGTACCCGCACCGGTCACCACCACCGCCGGGCCGCACGTGGCGTACACGGACGGGTCCATCACCAGCAAGGGGCCCAACGGGGAGGCGTCGCGGGTGCTCGACGTGGCCGAATGGCGGACGGAGAACCGGTCGCGGGTGCAGCTGTGGCAGCACCTCACCACCGGCAACACGGCCAACCAGCGGTGGACCTCGGTGTTGCAGTACGTGCGGTCCGATGGCGTCTACGTGGTGACCATCAGGAACAACAACGCACCGGACAAGTGCCTCGACGAGTCGGTCGACAAGCCGGCGGCGGACGGGACCGCGGTCTACATCTACAGCTGCGTCCCGGGTGCCCGGAACCAGTTGTGGAACGTCGTCCCGAGGCCCGATGGCTGGTTCTGGCTGCAGAACGTCTACGACGGCCGGTGCCTGGACGTGGCCGAGTACAACTACTCCGATGGCGCGAAGATCCAGATGTGGACGTGCCACACCGGCTGGAACCAAGCCTGGGCGGACTGATCGCCCCGGTGGCCCGTCGCCGGGGGGTACGGGCCACCGGGTACGGGGTCGCTCCTTCGACCGTGCTGTGCGGCGGCCGAAGGGGCGACCCGCTCGTTCCGACGCCCTCGCCGGGAACGGCGGGTTCACGCGGCCCTCAACGCGTGCCGCCGGCGATGCGGGGGAGGGTGGCGACGAAACGGGTGCCGTGCGGGTGGTCGGCGACGTCGAGCGTGCCGTTGTGGTGGGTGGCGATGCGGCGGGCGATGGGCAGGCCGAGGCCCGTGCCGCCGGTGTCGCGGGTGCGGGCGTGGTCCAGGCGGGTGAAGCGGTCGAAGACGCGTTCGCGGTCGGCGGGCGGTATCCCGGGTCCGTCGTCGACGACCTCCAGGGTGGCGCTGGTGCCGTGGGCGGCGAGGCGGACGGTGATGTGGTCGTGCGCGTGGCGTTCGGCGTTGTCCAGCAGGTTGCCCAGCAGACGGCCCAGCAGCGCTCGGCTGCCGCGGACGACGGCGGGCCGGGCGTCGACCTCGACGGTGAGCCGGTGGCGGGTGCGGTTGCGGGAGGTCTCCTCGCGCACGAGGTCGGCCAGGTCGACGGTGTCCCCGCCGGTCGCGGTCGTGGTGTGGTCGAGCCGGGCGAGCAGGAGCAGGTCGGTGGCCAGGTGCTGGAGCCGGTAGGTGTCGCGCAGGGCGCCGTCCACGACGGCCCGCCAGTCGGCGAGGTCGGGGTGGGCGTGGGCGATCTCCAGTTCGGCGCGGAGCGCGGCGATGGGGCTGCGCAGTTCGTGGGAGGCGTCGGCGACGAACCGGCGGTTGTCGTCCAACGCCGTGCGCAACCGGTCGAGGGTGGCGTTGACCGTCGTGGCCAGCCGCGCGATCTCGTTGCGGCGGCGCGGCACGGGGACGCGCCGGGCGAGGTCGTGCTCGGTGATGTGCGCGAGCTCGCGGCGGATCGCCTCCACCGGGCGCAACGCCCGCCCGACCGTGGTCCACACGAGCGCGGCGGCGAGCGCGACCAGGAACAGCGCGCCGCCGACGAGCATGAGCACCTGCCGGTTCAAGGTGCGCTGGGCCGCGACGAACCGCTCCTCCTCGGCGTCGCGCAAGAACGCGACGGGCACGGTCCGCGGCGAGCCGTCGAACGCGACGGTGACCGACTCGGGATCGGTGAACGGCCACAACGACAGCCGGGGCACCGGGCGGTGGGAGCTGAACTGGGCGTTGGCCAGCACCACGGCGTCGTCGAGCGGCAGCCCCGGCGGCAGCAACGCCCGCAGCGGCACGGGTGCGAGCGACACGTCGCCGTCGACCGGCCCGGCGTGGGCGCACCGGAGCGTGTGGTCGGTCCAGCGCGGCTCGGACACCCCGGACTCGACGACGACCACGCCGATGCACAGCCCGCTGGTCCGCTGGAGCTCGTCCACCCGCAACGCCTGGCTCTTCAGGAAGTCGGCCACCAGTGCGCCGACCACCGCGACCGCGGCGGCGAACGCCAGGGTCGCCCAGAGCGTGATGGACAGGCGCAGCGATCGGCGTAACGGGATCTCCACGTCAGCGCTCCGCCGGGTCGACGATCCGGTAGCCGATGCCGCGGACCGTGGTGATGGTGCGCAGGTCGAACGGCGCGTCCACCTTGCGGCGCAACGCGCTGATGTGCGCCTCCACCAGGTTGGGGTCGGGCGCGTGCGCGTCGTCCCAGACGTTGCGGATGATCTCGGTCTTGGTGACGACCCGGTCGTGGTGGCGCATCAGGAACTCCAGGACCGCGAACGGCTTCGCGGTCAGCTCGATCGGCGTGCCCCGGCGTCGGCAGGTCCGGCCGGCCGGGTCGAGCTCGAGGTCGCCCACCCGCAGCACCGGCGGCCGGGCGGCGCCGCCGCGTCGGACCAGCGCCCGCAGCCGGGCCACGAGGACGAGGTAGGAGAAGGGTTTGGTGAGGTAGTCGTCGGCACCGGTGTCCAGGCCCTCGGCTTCGTCGAGTTCGCCGTCCTTGGCGGTCAGCATGAGGACGGGCGTCCACACGCCCGCGGACCGCAGTTGTGCGCAGACGCGGTAGCCGTTGAGGCCCGGCAGCATGATGTCGAGCACGATGACGTCGTAGGGCGTCTCGGTGGCCCGCCACAACCCGTCGCGCCCGTCGTGCTCCACGTCGACCGCGAAACCCTCGGCGGCGAGCCCGCGGGCGAGCAGTTCGGCCAGCCGTCGATCGTCTTCCACCACCAGCACGCGCATACCCCGCACTATGCCGCGACGGCAACGGGCTCATCCTGAAATCCGCAACAGGCCGCTTCAGCGGGATTTCAGGTTCGGCCGGGCACCGCAACGGTTCGGGCTGCTCGATCCACGGTCCAGCCGCCCGTGCCGTCCTGGTCGGCGGGGTCGGGACTACGGGGTTTCCGTGATCCGGACCGCGCACCGGTGCACGCAGGATTGCCCTCGCCGGCGCGGCTTCGCGTCCGGCGCTTCCACCGGTCCGGCTTCGTCAGGAGGTTCGCCCATGAACCAGCACACGCACCACGGGTGGGGGATGGCGGTCGGTGCGACCCTGCACTGCCTCACCGGCTGCGCCATCGGCGAGGTCCTGGGCATGACCATCGGCACCGCCGCCGGCTGGGGCAACACCGCCACCATCGCCCTGTCGGTCGCCCTGGCCTTCGTCTTCGGCTACGCCCTCACCGCCCGCCGCGTCCGCCGCACCGGGGTGTCGCTGGGGCAGGCGGTCCGCATCGCTCTGGTCGCCGACACGCTCTCCATCGCCGTCATGGAGGTCGTGGACAACCTGGTGCTCGTGGCCGTCCCGGGCGTGATGGACGCGGGCCTGGCCGACGCGCTGTTCTGGCTGTCGCTGGCCGGTTCGCTGGCGGTCGCGTTCGTGGTGACCGTGCCGGTCAACCGGTGGCTCATCGCCCGGGGCCGTGGCCACGCCGTCGTCCCCCACCACTGAGGACAGTGGCATCCCAAGATCGGAGTGAAGTGGACGTTTCGAAGTGCCACTTCGGAGGTGATGCTGGACGTGTGTACGTGCCTGCTCACTTCGCCCCTGATGACGACGCCGTGCGGGAGTTGTTGCTCCGGCACGGGGCCGCCGATCTGATCACCGCCACCGAGCGCGGGTTGGTGGCCACGGTGCTGCCGTTCGTCCACGACCCCGTGGCGGGGACGTTGCGCGGACACCTGGCGCGGAACAACGAGCAGTGGCGGCTGCCCGTGGTGGGGGAGGGGTTGGTCGTCGTTCGTGGGCCGGACGCCTACGTCTCGCCGTCTTGGTACGCGAGCAAAGCGGAGCACGGGCGGGTCGTGCCCACGTGGAACTACGTGACCGCGCACGTGTACGGGGCGGTCGAGTTCCACGACGATCCCGCGTGGGTGGGCCGCGTTGTGCGGGAGTTGACCGACAAGCACGAAGCCGGGCGGGCGGAGCCGTGGTCGGTCGAGGACGCGCCGGCGGGGTTCGTGGAGGGGCAACTCCGGGCCGTGGTGGGGGTCGAGGTGCGCATCTCGCGGGTGGAGGCGAAGTTCAAGCTCAGCCAGAACCGGTCCGCGGCCGACGTCGACGGGGTGGTCGCCGGGTTGACGGGCGTGGGGGACGTGGCGTCGGCCGCCGCGGTCGAGCGGGCCCGGCGGTGAGCGCTGTGGAAAGCTGAGCGGGAGTCGAACGGTCTGATGGGGGAGTGACGGGTTCGTGGGTATGACGTTGTCGTTCATCCGGGTGACGCCGGAGGAACTGGATCGCGCGTTCGAGGATCCCGCGCTGGCCGAGGAGTTCGAAGAGGAAGAGGACCGGCCCTACTGCTTCCTGGAGAAGTCGTGGGCCGGGATCGAGTTCCTGTTGCGCGCGGCCGGGGTCGACGTCGACCTGTACGAGGACGGCGACGCCATCGACCGCGGGGCCGCGCTGTTCGGCTGGCACGACGGCCTGGTCGCCAGGACCGCGAAGCTCTTGAGCGCCATGCCGGTCGAGGAGCTCGTCGGTCACTACGACCCGGCGAAGCTCAGCGCCGAGGGCGTCTACCCGATGAACCACCTCTGGGACGCCGACGACCTCGACTACCTGCGCGACCACTACGTCGAGCTGGTCAAGTTCTTCGAGGAGACGGTCGCGGCGGGTGGCGCGATGATCCGGTCGTTCAGCTTCTGACCGGTGGAAGGGGACGGCGTGCTGCGGCGGGGTGTGCTGCTCGTGGTGGCGGCGTTCGTGGTCGGGTGTACCGCCTCGCCTCCGGAGACGCCCCCGTCCACGACCACGAGCGCCCCGGAAGCCGAGCGCGTGTACGTGTCGTTGGGCGACTCGTACGCGACCGGCTACCGGCCGGCGGACGCGGGGGTTCCGGCGGGCTCCGGGCGCGGCTTCGCGCACCTGGTCGCCGAGCGGTCCGGGTTGCGGTTGGTCGACCTCGCGTGCAGCGGGGCCACGTCCGCACAGCTGCGGAGCGGGGCGGGGTGCGCGCCGGCGAACCGCGGCCTCGACGCGCCGGACCCGAACGGCAGCCAGCTCGACGCGGCGGTGCGCGAGCTGCGGGCGCACAAGGGGCGGGTGGGGCTGGTGACGGTGGTCATCGGCGGCAACGACCTCGCTCCGTGCGCGCGAGCCCAAGGCACGCAGGTCCAGGAAGCCCTCGCCTGCGCGTCGCGGGCGGTGGCGGACGTGCGCGCCAACCTGGCCGCCACGCTGCCCGTGGTGCGCGAAGCCGCCGGTGACGCCCCGATCGTGGGCCTGACGTACCCGGACGTGTTCCTCGGCGCGTGGGTGTCCCCGGCCTTCCCTGACGGCCAGGGCCTCGCCCGCCTGTCGGTGTCGTTGTTCCGGGACGTCTTCAACCCGGCGCTCAAGTCCGAGTACGAGAAGGCCGGTGCCGTGTTCGTGGACGTCACCGCCGCGACCGGCGGCTACGGGCCGCTGACCGAGACGACCCAGGACGCCGCCCACGGGCCGATCCCGACGCCGGTGGCGAAGGTGTGCACGCTGACCCACTTCTGCCGGCTGGCCGACGTGCACCCGACGCCGGCGGGCCACGAGGTGATCGCCGATGCCGTCCTCGCCGCCGTCCCGAGGTGACCGCCTCGCCCTACCACCCGATCGACCGCGCCGACTGCGCCGAGTGGTCGGCAGGTGACAGCGCGTGGCAAAACTGTTGATGTGATCTCCGCACCTGCATTGATTCCGTTCCCAGCCCCGGGCGCTACGCTGCGGCGACACTGGCGGCGGGTGACCCTGGACACGTCGGTGGTCGCCTTGGTGGTGGCCCCGGCGCGCTCGTCGTCCTGGCGGCGGAGGTGACGGTGCCGTTGCACCCCCGAACGTGCAAGTCGTGCGGCCTCGCAGGGGTCGAGTCCGAGCAGGCGGTGGTGTCGCCGTGCTGATCGGGGTGCTCAAGGAGGCCGCGGACGGGGAGACGCGGGTCGCGGCGACGCCCGCGACCGTGCCCGCGCTGCGCAAGCTCGGGTACGAGGTGGTCGTCGAGCCGGGGGCCGGGGTGGCCGCCGACTTCACCGACGACGCCTACCTGGACGCGGGCGCGTCCGTGGGGTCGGTGGCGGAGGCGGACGTCGTGCTCGGCGTCAACGCGCCGACCACCGCCCAGCTCGACGCGCTGGAGGACGGGGCGACGGTGATCGCCATGCTGTCCCCGGCGCTGCGCCCGGACCTGGTCGAGGATCTCGCCAAGCGGCCGATCACGGCGCTGGCGGTCGACGCGGTGCCGCGGATCAGCCGGGCCCAGTCGCTGGACGTGCTGTCCTCGATGGCCAACATCGCGGGCTACCGGGCCGTGGTCGAGGCGGCGCACGAGTTCGGGCGGTTCTTCACCGGCCAGGTGACCGCCGCGGGCAAGGTGCCGCCGGCGAAGGTGCTGGTGGTGGGTGCGGGCGTGGCGGGGCTGGCGGCGATCGGCGCGGCGGGCTCGCTGGGCGCGGTGGTGCGCGCGACCGACCCCCGGCCCGAGGTGGCCGACCAGGTGAAGTCGCTGGGCGGCGAGTACCTGGCGATCTCGTCGCCGGAGGTCGAGGTCTCCGCCACCGGCTACGCCAAGGAGATGGGCGAGGACTACAAGGCGGCCGAGGCGCGCCTGTACGCCGAGCAGTGCGCGGACGTCGACATCATCATCACCACCGCGCTGATCCCCGGCCGGCCCGCGCCGCGGATCATCACCGCGGAGATGGTCGCGTCCATGAAGCGCGGTTCGGTGATCGTGGACATGGCCGCCCAGAACGGCGGCAACGTCGAGGGCACGGTGGCGGGCGAGAAGGTCGTGACCGCCAACGGCGTGACCATCCTCGGCTACACCGACCTGCCGGGCCGGCTGCCCGCGCAGGCGTCGCAGCTCTACGGCACCAACCTGGTCAACCTGCTCAAGCTGATGACGCCCGAGCAGGACGGGGAGCTCGTCGTCGACTTCGACGACGAGGTGCAGCGCTCGATCACGGTCGTGCGCGCCGGCGAGGTCACGTGGCCGCCGCCACCGGTGCGGGTGTCGGCCGCGCCCGCGCCCGTCGTGCAGGAGCCCGTCGCCGAGGTGCCCGCCAAGCGGGTCAGCCCGCTGGTGAAGTGGGGCCTGCCCGCGGTCGGGCTCGCGCTGTTCTTCCTGGTGCTGGCGACCGCGCCGGCCCCGATCCCGCGGCACTTCACGACGTTGATGCTGTCGATCGTCATCGGCTACTACGTGATCGGCCACGTGGCGCACGCGCTGCACACGCCGCTGATGTCGGTCACCAACGCGATCTCCGGGATCATCGTCGTGGGCGCGCTGGTGCAGCTCGGGTCGGCCGACCCGACCGTGACGGTCCTGGCGGCGGTGGCGGTCCTGCTGGCCTCCATCAACATCTTCGGCGGCTTCGCGGTGACCCGCCGCATGCTGGCGATGTTCCGGAAGGGGGACTGACGTGGTGGCCTCCGCCGCAGCCGCGAACATCGTCGCGGCACTGCTGTTCATCCTGTCCCTCGCGGGGCTGTCGAAGCACGAGACCTCGCGCGGCGGGCTGCGCTTCGGGATCATCGGCATGGCGCTGTCGCTGGGCGCCACCGTCCTGCTCGTGGTCGGCGACGCCGACCGGGTGCTGCCCGTGCTGCTGCTGTCCGCGGCGATCGTGGTCGGCGCGGTCGTCGGGCTGTGGCGGGCGCGGGTGGTCGAGATGACCGGGATGCCCGAGCTGATCGCGCTGCTGCACTCGTTCGTCGGGCTCGCGGCGGTGCTGGTCGGGTGGAACGGCCACCTGGAGCACACCGCCTACGCCGTGGCCTCGCTGGAGCGCATCCACTCCGCCGAGGTCGCGATCGGCATCTTCATCGGCGCGGTCACGTTCACCGGCTCGATCGTGGCCAACCTGAAGCTGTCGGCGCGCATCAACTCCAGCCCGCTCATGTTGCCGGGCAAGAACTTCCTCAACGTCGGCGCGCTGGTCGCGTTCGCGGTGCTCACCGCGGTGTACGTGGTCGAACCCGGCGTGTGGGTGCTGGCGGTGCTCACGGCGTTGGCCCTGGCGCTGGGCTGGCACCTGGTGGCATCGATCGGCGGCGGCGACATGCCGGTCGTGGTGTCGATGCTCAACAGCTACTCGGGCTGGGCCGCCGCCGCGTCGGGTTTCCTGCTGGACAACGACGTGCTGATCGTGACCGGCGCGCTCGTGGGGTCGTCGGGTGCCTACCTGTCCTACATCATGTGCAAGGCGATGAACCGGTCGTTCCTGTCGGTCATCGCGGGCGGTTTCGGCGTCGAAGCCGGGCCGGGCGGGGACGTGGACTACGGCGAGCACCGCGAGACCACCGCCGAGAACGTGGCCGAACTGCTCACGAGCGCCAAGTCGGTGATCATCACCCCGGGGTACGGCATGGCCGTCGCCCAGGCGCAGCACGGGGTCGCCGAGCTGACCCGGCGGCTGCGCGAGCGGGGCGTCGAGGTCCGCTTCGGCATCCACCCGGTCGCGGGCAGGCTTCCCGGGCACATGAACGTGCTGCTGGCCGAGGCGAAGGTGCCCTACGACGTCGTGCTGGAGATGGACGAGATCAACGACGACTTCAAGGAGACGTCGGTGGTCCTGGTGATCGGCGCGAACGACACGGTGAACCCGGCCGCCGAGGACCCCGGTTCGCCCATCGCCGGGATGCCGGTGCTCACGGTGTGGGAGGCGGAGAACGTCATCGTGTTCAAGCGCTCGATGGCGTCGGGCTACGCGGGCGTGCAGAACCCGCTGTTCTTCCGGGAGAACACGGCGATGCTGTTCGGCGACGCGAAGGACCGGGTGAACGACATCCTGGCCGCGCTCTGACCGGTTTTGCGCCGCGCGTGCCCGCTGGGTGCGCGCGGCGCTTGCCGTCAGACGGCCCGGCCGGTCCACCTCGACGGCGAGAGCACCGAGCGGTACACCTGCTCGTAGTGGGCGGCCATCGTGGTGACGTCGAAGCGGCGCTGGACCTCGGCGCGGCAGCGGTCGGGGCTCAGGTCGCCGACCCGGTGCAGCGCGGCGACGAGGTCGTCGTGGGTGTCGCAGACGAAGCCGGTGTCACCGTGCGCCACCACTTCCGGCACCGAACCCCGGCGCAGCGCCACCACCGGCGTGCCGCACGCCATCGCCTCGACCATCACCATCCCGAACGGCTCGTCCCACTGGATCGGGAACAGCAGGCAGCGCGCCGCCGCCAGCAGGCCGGGCTTCTCGCGGCAGCCGACCTCGCCCAGCCACTCGACGCCGTCGCCCAGCAGCGGCTCGACCACCTCGCGGAAGTACCGGTGTTCCTCGGGTTCGCGGCACTTGGCCGCGATGCGCAACGGGACGCCCGCGTCCGCCGCGGCGGCGATCGCCTCCGGGATGCCCTTCTCGGGCGTGGTGCGGCCCAGGAACACCGCGTAGTCCTCCTTGTCCCGCCGGAACGGGAAGGACTCGACCGGGACCGCGTTGTGGATCGTGGCGACCCAGTTCAGGTCCGCCGCCGCCGCGCGCTGCGCGTCGGACACGGCCACCAGGTGCACGCTGTCGCCCAGGCCCCGGTAGTAGCGGCCCATCTCGCCGGTGACGGGGGCGTGGGCGGTGACAACGGTGGGTTCCGCGCGGCCCCGGGCGAGCAGGGGGCCGGCGAAGCTGTGGTCGTGCACGACATCAGCGTCCACTTCGGACAGTATTGCCGTCAGTTCGGCGGCGTGCACGACTTCCGGGGTGTTCTGCCCCATGCGTGCGCACTGCGGCGTCCGGTAGGTCGGGATGAACCGCGCCGCCGACGTCCCGTTGCGCCCGACGCCGACGAGCACCACCTCGTGCCCGCGCGCGGTCAACTGCTCCACCAGGTGCGCGCACATCGCTTCCGTGCCCCCGTAACCGGTGGGCGGCAACTCCAGCCACGGCGGGGCGATCATCGCGATGCGCAACCCGGTCACGGCTCGGCCCGCCCGACCGTCTGCAACCCGGCGGGTGCGCGCACGACGTCGATGCCCTCCGGCAGACCCGTGACCCGGACGTCGTCGCCGTCCACCTCCAGCGACACCCGCACCCCGCCCATCGGCAGCCCGTCCAGCGCCAGCGGCCCGTACGACTCGGGCAGCACCGGGTCCAGCCACACCCGGCCGTGCGGGATGTCCGGCTCGACGCGCAGCAACACCCGCAGCAGGTGCACCGGCGCGGCCGACGCCCACGCCTGCGGCGAGCACGACGTGGGGTAGGGCACCGGTGCGGGCTGGTCGCGGCGGTCGAAGCCGCACAGCAGCTCCGGCGGCCGGCCACCGAACGCGGCGGCGGCGTCGAGGACGGCGACGGCGACGCGCCGCGCGTGCTCGACGAAGCCGTAGCGCATGAGTCCGGTCGCGACGATCGCGCTGTCGTGCGGCCACACCGAACCGTTGTGGTAGCTCATGGGGTTGTAGGCGCCCATGTCGGTGGCCAGCGTCCGCACGCCCCACCCGGTGAACATGCGCGGTGACAGCAGGGACTCCGCGACCGACTCCGCCCGGTCCTCGTCCACGATGCCGGTCCACAGGCAGTGCCCGATGTTGGAGGCCACCGCGTCCACCGGCTGCTTGTCGCCGTCCAGGGCGACCGCGTACCGGCCCTGGCGGGGCAGCCAGAAGCGTTCGTTGAACCGCTCCTTCAGCGCGGCGGCGCGCTCCCGCCAGTACCGCGCGCCGTCCGGGTCGCCGAAGTCGTCGCACAGGCCCGCCCGGGCCAGCTGGGCGGCGTAGACGTAGCCCTGCACCTCGCACAGCGCGATCGGCGGGCGGGCGATCCGGCCGTCCGCGAAGGTGACGCCGTCCCAGGAGTCCTTCCAGCCCTGGTTCACCAGTCCGCGCTCGGTGGCCCGCTCGTACTCCACGAAACCGTCGCCGTCGCGGTCGCCGTGCTCGTCCACCCACCGCAGCGCACGGTCCACGTGCGGCAGCACCGCCTCGACCCGGTCGCGTCCGATGCCCCAGCGCGACAGTTCGCCGACCAGGACCACGAACAGCGGTGTGGCGTCGGCGGTGCCGTAGTAGACGTTCCGGCCGCCCAGCGCCAGCGAGGCGTCCGCGCCGAAACGCATCTCGTGCAGGATCCGACCGGGTTCCTCCTCGCTGTTGGGCTCCACGCGTTGCCCTTGGTGGTGGGCGAGGGTCCGCACGGTGCCGAGCGCGAGCGTGGGGTCGATCGGCAGGCTCATGAAGGAGGCCAGGATCGAGTCGCGGCCGAACAACGTCATGAACCACGGCGCCCCGGCGGCGATCGCGGTGTCGTCGGGGCGATCGGGGTCGAAGATGCGCAACGCGCCGAGGTCCTGGCGGCTCTGCTGGAGCGTGGCGGCCAGCGCGGGGTTGCCGGTGTGGCGCAACACGGGCACGGCCTGGCGCCACTGCCGCGCGCTCTGGACGGGGAGGGACTGGTCGACCGGGCGGCCGGGCGGGAACAGCGGCTCCACCGCGTGGTCCTCCACCACCGGCTGCACGGTCACGGAGGTGCGCCACTCGCCCTTCGGTGGGATCTCGACGCGGAAGGTCACGGTCGAGGGCGCGAACTCGGCACCGTCCGCCGTGACCCGCGTGCCCCGGCTGCGCCGGTCCAGCCGCCGGGTGAGCCGGAGCCCGTCGGCCGTCACCTCGGAGGCGTGCTCGCCACGCGCCCGGACCCGCCCTTCCTTGACCTCGAACAGGTCGGCGAAGTCGGCTTCCACGTGCAGGGTGATCTCGTGGGAGACGGTGTCCCGGCCGTAGTTGCGCAGCAACAGGTCTTCACGCATCCCGGCGCCGACGTACCGGTCCCGGCACACGAACAACGTGCTCTCGGTCTGCGGCACCTTGGAACGCCCTCGACCGACGAACCGCCCCCGGAACGGCTCGGGCGTCACGGCGGTGATGTGCTCGACCGGCACACCGTCCACCCGCAACCGCCAGCCGGAGACGATGCGCGTGTCCTGGAAGAACGTCCCCTGCGCAGCAGCCCCGTCGATATCCCCTCCGCTGCCGCAAACGCAGAACGACGTGCCGTGCACCAGGGTGAGCGTGCCCGGCGAAAGCGTGACCGGCTCGCCGTCAAACGCCCAACCACCCTCCGTGCCGCCCTCCGTCATCAAACGCCTCCACTCCGTGCACCAGGCCGTCCCGCGGTTCGCTCTCCGCGGCTTGGGGTGCCACCACACCCACCCGCGAAACGCCCAACCGTCCCTTCGAGACGCTGCGCAGCACCGCCACGCGTGGCACTCCACCTGCTGGGGTGATGGGCGAGGTCCACCCCATTGGGCGACATGCAGGAATCGCAACGATCCGCGATCTCGCGCGATACCGTGAATAGGAACGGCGGACGGGACGGGGGAAAGGTCAGGCACAAACCGGCGCCCCGGCTCCCCACCCCGCCCCCACTCCACTCGCCCCCCACCCGCCGCCAACCCCGCCGGCCCGCTCCACCCGCCGCCAACCCCGCCGGCCCGCTCCACCCGCCGCCAACCCCGCCGGCCCGCTCCACCCGCCGCCAACCCCGCCGGCCCGCTCCACCCGTCCAGCGCCAACCCGCCTCGCGCTCCCCGGCCCAAGCCCGGCCCACGCGCCCCGGCCCAACCCGCCTCACGCGCGCATGCCCAACCCGCCTCACGCGCGCATGCCCGCCCGACCCGGCTGCCCACCGCCCGGTCTGGGACGCCCGGTCTGGGACGCGCCGCCTCCCGGCTCCCGCTTCGCACGCGACCCAGCTGCCGCATCGCACGCCGCCCGGCCTCCCGCGCCGCACGCCTGCTCGGCGTCGGCCGGCGCACCCACCCGCCGCTCGCCCCGGACTCCCGGATCCAGTTGGCCCGAGGGCGCGGCTTGCTGCTGTGGCTCGGGGCGCTTGACGTGGGCGGCGTGGCTCGGGTTGGGCGGCTCTCGCCGGTGACGGGAGGCGCGGGCGGCTCGGCTCGCGGGCGGTGGCGAGGCTCGCGCGGGGCGGTGCGGCCCGATGGCGCGGCCCGATGGCGGCCCGATGGCGCGGCCCGATGGCGCGGCCCGGCGGGGTGGCCCGATGGGGCGGCCCGGCGGGGTGGCGCGTGGGCGGGCGGCGCTGGGCGGGTGGCGCTGGGCGGGCGGCGCTGGGCGGGCGGCGCTGGGCGGGTGGCGCTGGGCGGGTGGCGCTGGGCGGGTGGCGCTGGGCGGGTGGCGCTGGGCGGGCGGCGCGTGGCGAGGCGGGGTCGCTGGGGTGGCGCGGCAGGAGTGGCGCGGCCCGGCGGGGCGGCGCAGCTTGAGCGGCTGGCTGGGGTGGCGCGGCTCGGCGCGGGCGGCGAGGCGGGTCGGCTGTGCGGCGCGGTGGCGTGGCTCGGGTGGTGGCGTGGCTGGCTGAGTGGCCTGGGCGAGTGCGGAGTGGGCGGCTGGGCGCGGGAGTGAGCGGCGAGGGCGGGAGAGTGCGGGTCGGTGGCTGAATCGGTTAAGTAGACCCAGCGGTTCTGTGATGCGGCTCTCGATTTGGGTGATCTTCTTGCGTCGTCCGAGGCGGGGTTGTTAGCACTCGATGGCGGAGAGTGCCAAGCCCGTCAGCTCAGGGAGGAAAGGTCTTGAGCGGCTCGCATGCCTTCACCGCTGGTCAGCGCGCGCGCCGTGCGTTGCGTGTGGCTCTGGTCGTACCGCCCTACTTCGACGTGCCGCCCAAGGCGTACGGCGGGGTGGAAGCGGTGGTTGCCGATCTTGCCGATGCGCTTGTCGCGCGCGGACACGCCGTCACCCTTGTCGGCGCGGGGGAGCCGGGGACCAAGGCCCGGTTCGTCCCCGTCTGGGACCGCACGGTTCCCGAGCGCCTCGGCGAGCCCTACCCCGAGGTCATGCACGCCCTCGCCGCTCGGCGCGCGGTCGAGCGGCTGATCGCGGAGGACGGGGTGGACGTCGTGCACGACCACACCTTCGGCGGTCCCCTCAACGCGCCGCGCTTCGCCGAGCTCGGTGTGCCCACCGTGGCCACCGTGCACGGGCCCGTGGACGCGGACCTGCGGCGCTACTACCGGGCGCTCGGTCGGGACGTGCACCTGGTCGCGATCAGCGACCGCCAGCGCGAACTCGCCCCCGAACTGAACTGGGTCGGCACGGTCCACAACGCGTTGCGCGTGGCGGACTGGCCGTTCCAGGAGTCCAAAGAGGACTACGCCCTGTTCCTCGGCCGCTTCCACCCCGATAAGGCACCACACCTGGCGCTGGACGCCGCCCACGCGGCGGGCCTGCCGGTCGTGCTCGCGGGCAAGTGCGCCGAACCGGTGGAGAAGGCCTACTTCGAGGCCGAGGTGAAGCCCCGGCTCACCGAGCGGGACCACGTGTTCGGAGTCGCCGACGCCACCGAAAAGCGCAAGCTGCTTGCCGCCGCTCGGTGCCTGCTGTTCCCCATCCGCTGGGAGGAACCTTTCGGCATGGTGATGATCGAGGCGATGGCGTGCGGCACGCCGGTCGTGGCGCTCAGGGCCGGCGCGGTGCCCGAGGTCGTGGTGGACGGTGTCACCGGGCTGGTGCGCGACCACCCCGACGAGCTGGTCCAGGCCCTGCACGACGTGCGCGACCTCGACCCGGCGGCGTGCCGGGAGCACGTGGCGGAGCACTTCGGCGCGGAGGCGTTGGGCGCGGGTTACGAAGCCGCCTACCTGCGGGCCCTGGAGCCGTCCAGTTCGGTGGCCTCGCTGCGGCGTGACTTCGCGGCCCTGGACGACGCCCTCGATCAAGCGATGGGACAAGACGCCCTCGATCAAGCGATGGGGCACAACGTGGGTGACGCGGGGCCGGCGGCGGTGTCGGCGGCCGGGGACGCGGCATGACCGTCGAACCCTTCAACGCGGGCGAACCGGCCGTGGTCGGCGGCGCCGTGACCCTGGTCGAGGGCAGCACGTTCTGCCTGTCCGACCACACCGGCGACATCGACCACGGCACCGCGCACGGCCTGTTCTTCCGCGACGCGCGCGTGCTGTCGCGGTGGCAGCTCCGGCTGGACGGGCACGTCCCGCACGCCCTGTCGGTGCTGCACCACGAGGCGTTCGGCGCGCGGTTCGTGCTGCGCCGCCCGCCCACCGCCGGGACCGCCGACAGCACGCTGCTGCTGGTGCGCGAACGCCTGCTCGGCGACGGCCTGCGCGAGACCATCACGCTGGACAACCTCGGCCGCGAGGCGACCGTCGCCCGGCTGGACCTGCACGTGGACGCCGACTTCGCGGACCTGTTCGCGGTGAAGGAGGGCCGTGCCGCGCACCGCGGCGCGGAGGCCTCCGCCTCGGGCAGCGACCTGCTGTTCCGCGACCTCGGCGACGGCTCGCGCGGGGTGACCGTGGCGGCGACGGCGGACCCCGTGGTGGCGCCGGGCGTGCTGAGCTGGCGGGTCGTGGTGCCGGCGGGCGGGCGGTGGTCCACCGAGATCGTGGTGCAGCCCAGCGTGGCCAACCGGCCGGTGCAGCCCCGGTTCCACCGCGGCGAGCGGATGGAGAGCAGCGCGCCCGCGCGCAAGATCCAGGCGTGGCGGGCGGCGAGCACGGTCGTGGCGGCGGGCGACCCGGTGCTGACCGGCGTGCTGCGGCGCTCGGAGAGCGACCTGGGCGCGTTGCAGATCCAGGACCAGTCCGGGCGGCCGTTCGTGGCGGCGGGCGCGCCGTGGTTCATGACCCTGTTCGGCCGCGACAGCCTGCTGACCGCGTGGATGGCGCTGCCGCTGGACGTCGGGCTCGCGCTGGGCACGTTGCAGACGCTGGCCGAGACCCAGGGGCGGCGCGTGGACCCGACCACCGAGGAGGAACCCGGTCGGGTCCTGCACGAGCTGCGGCTGGGCCCCGACAGCACGGACGTGCTGGGCGGCAGCCACTACTACGGCACCGTCGACGCGACCCCGCTGTTCGTGATGCTGCTGGCCGAGGCGTGGCGGTGGGGCGCGGACGAGGAGGTCGTGCGGTCCCTGCTGCCCGCGGCGGACGCGGCCCTGACCTGGGTGGACCGCCACGGCGACCGGGACGGCGACGGGTTCGTGGAGTACCGCCGCGCCACCGACCGCGGCCTGCTCAACCAGGGCTGGAAGGACAGCTTCGACGGGGTCAACGACGCTGACGGGCGGGTGGCGGTGCCGCCGATCGCGCTGTGCGAGGTGCAGGGCTACGTCTACGCCGCCCGGCTGGCCCGCGCCGAGCTGGCCGAGGCGTTCGGCGACCCGGCGACCGCCGCCGCGCAGCGCGAACGGGCCGAGAAGCTGCGGGCGGCGTTCGCGGAGGCGTTCTGGCTGCCCGACCGGGGTTGGTTCGCCGTGGCGCTGGACGCCCGCAAGGCCAGGGTGGACGCGCTGACCAGCAACGCCGCGCACTGCCTGTGGACCGGCATCGCCACCGACGAGCACGCGGCGCAGTTGGTGGCGCGCCTGGCCGAGCCGGACATGGACACCGGGTACGGGCTGCGAACCCTGTCGTCGTCCATGGGCGCGTACAACCCGATGAGCTACCACAACGGCTCGGTGTGGCCGCACGACACGGCGATCGCGGTCGCGGGCCTGCTGCGGTACGCGCACGTGCCGGGCGCGGTGGAGCTGGCCCACCGCCTGGCCGACGGGCTGCTGGACGCGGCGGCGGCCTTCGGCGGCCGGCTGCCGGAGCTGTTCTGCGGCTTCTCCCGCACGGACTTCAGCCCACCCGTGCCGTACCCGACGTCTTGCTCCCCGCAGGCGTGGGCCAGCGCCGCACCACTGCTGCTGGTCCGCTCGGTGCTGGGCCTGAACCCCCACGTGCCGCAGCGGCGCCTCGCGCTGTCCCCCCACGTGCCGTCCCGCTGGGGCGACCTCGCGCTGACCGACCTGCGCCTGGGCCAGGCGACCGTGCACATCAGGGCGCACGGGGACCGGGCGGAGGTCGACGGCCTGCCGGACGGCTGGACGTCCTGACCTTCGCAGGGCCGTCCCGGAGTAGCCACGGCGACCGGACACGGGAAGCCGGGCTACTCCGGGAACGTGCGCTCGCGTCAGTACGGGTTGCCGGGCACGTTGAGGCGCACCTGGTAGAGCCCGAACGCGCCGGGAGTCCCCGAGGTGATGTACAGGGTCCGCCCATCCGGGCCGCCGAACGCCGCGTTCGTCGTGTTGCGGCCGGCGGAGATGGTGCCCAGCAGGGCACCGGACGGGGAGTAGACGCGGATCAAGCCTTCGTCGTAGGAGGCCCAGTAGATGTTGCCCGCGCAGTCGATGGTCGCGCCGTCCGGAGTCCGCATCGACGCGAACGTGGTGCGGGTGCCGGTGCTGCCGTCAGGGTTGACGGTGTACTTCATGATCGCGTTGTTGCCGGTGGCGCCGACGTAGAGGGTGTTGCCGTCGGGGGAGAGGACGATGCCGTTGGGTTGCGACAGCGTGTAGTCCACCAGGCTCACGACGCCGTCACGCACGCGGAAGACGCCGGTTCGGCCGCCTTGCTCGTCGGCGCGGTAGCCGCGCTGGTAGTTGGGGTCGGTGAAGTACGTCGTGCCGTCGCTGCGGAGGGTGAGGTCGTTGGGGGAGTTGAACGCCCGGCCCTGGTAGTTGGCCGCGACGGTGGTGCGGCTGCGGTCGGCGGTGCTGTAGGAGGAGACCGTGCGGTTGTCGTGGGTGGCGGCGAGCAGGCGGGAGCCGTCCGGGGAGATCGCGAGGCCGTTGCTGCCCGAGTTGGCGATGAACGTGTCGAAGGTCGCCGGTGGCGTGAACCGGAGCACCGAGGACGGTTGCACGCCCTGCGGACCGGTGGGGCTCTGCATGTTCGACAGCAGCAGGGTGCCCGTGCGCTGGTCCCAGGTGGGTCCTTCGAGGAAGTTGAACCCGCCCCGCACGAGTTGGGCCGTGACCGAGGTCGACGGCAGCGGCGGGCCGTAGCTCGCGCCGGGTGTGCACACCGACGCGGCGGTGGCGGTGGCGGTCGGTGTGAGCGTGCCGGCGAGCGCGATCGCGACGGCGGCGAGGGTCTTGCGGCGAGTCATGGAGACTCCCTTCTTGACGGGGATGGTCGACTCACCGTCCGAGCTCGACCTTGAGGATGCGTTCGTTGCTGTTGTTGGCGATGCTGTCCTTGTCGCCGTAGTTGCTGGTGGTCAGCCACAGGCCGCCGTCGGCGGACGGCTCGACGGTGCGCAGCCGCCCGTAGGTGCCGGTGAGGTACTGCTGGACGTTGGTCAGGCTCTCGCCGGAGATCTCCGCCCGGTACAGCCGCTGGCCGCGCAGGCACGCGATGTAGAGGACGTCACGGACCACGGCGACGCCGCTGCACGAGCCCTCGGCGACCGGGTAGGTGCGTTTGGGCGCGACGGTGCCGCCGCAGGTTCCGGTGGTGCCTTCGCACTGCGGCCAGCCGTAGTTGCCGCCGCGGACGATCAGGTTCGTCTCGTCCATGATGGAGTTGCCGAACTCCTGCTCCCACAACCGGCCCTGCGAGTCGAACGCCAGGCCCTGCGGGTTGCGGTGGCCGTAGCTCCACACCGCCGTGCCGAACGGGTTGTCCGCGGGGATCGTGCCGTCGCGGTTGATCCGCAGCACCTTGCCGGCGAGGTTCGCGCGGTCCTGCGCCCAGTCGCCGTTCTGGCCGTCGCCGGTGGCGATGTAGAGCGTGCCGTCCGGCCCGAACCGCAGCCGCCCACCGTTGTGGTACTTGTTGCGCGGGATGCCGGTCAGCAGCACCTGCGGGGTGCCGGTGAGCGCGCCGCCGGTGTAGCGGATGCGCACCACCCGGTTGTCGGTCGAGCTGGTGTGCATGACGTACAGCCACGGGTCCGCGGTGAAGTCGGACGCCACGGCGAGGCCGAGGACACCGCCCTCGCCGTCCGTGCCCGCCGCGTTCGGCACCCGCCCGACGACGGTCTTCGCACCGGTGGCGGGGTCGAGGCGGACGACCTCGAAGGCGTCGCGGCGGCCGAAGAGCACCTGCCCGTCCGGCAGCGTGGTCAGGCCCCACGGCAGGTCGGTCTCGGTGGTGACGGCGGTGATCGAGCACAGCGCCGAAGCACACGAGTCACCCGTGGTCACGACGACCGGCGTGCTCGCGGCCGAGCGGTTGGCCTGCGCGTCCCGAGCGCGGACCTGGTACTGGTAGCGGGTGTTCGCAGCCAGCCCGCTGTCGGTGAACGTGGTCGCACCGCTGGTGGAACCGACCTGGGTGCCGTCACGCAGGACCTCGTAGCCGGTGACGCCGACGTTGTCCGTGGACGCCGTCCACCGCACCGTGACGGTGGTGCCCGACGCCGTCGCCGTCACGCCGGTGGGCGTGGTCGGTGGCACGGTGTCGGCCTGGCACTGCGGCACGGTGATGGTGACCGTCGCACTGGCCTGGGAGACGTTGCCGGCGGCGTCGCGGGCGTTGACGTAGAGACCCCAGGTGGCGCCGGGCGTGACGGTCAGGTTCGCCGACAGGGCCGTGCCCGGCACCGAGGTCACGAGCTGACCGTCGTGGTAGACGTCGTAGAACGCCACCCCGACGTCGTCGGTGGACGCCGACCAGGAGAACGTCACCGAGCTGCACGTCAGGTTCGAGGCACGGGGATTGCCCGGCGCGGTCGGCGGCGTGGTGTCCGTGCCGAGCTTGACCAGTTGCCACTGCTGGTTCGCGCCACCGGTATCGGGCAGCTGGACGATCCGCGCGCCATCGGCGGTCGAGGACCCGAACACGTCCACCGCCTTGCCACTGGCCCGGTTGAGCAGACGCACGAAGCCACCGGTGGAGTCGGCCAACCGGAACTGCTGACCGGAGGTGTTGGCGTCGGTGGTCTGCACCAGGCCGGCGTAGTCGGCAGTGGACGGGAAGCTGAGGACTTTGGTGCTGTGCCTGGACTTCAGGCGGTAGTAGCCGCCGCCGGAGTCCACGAACTGCCACTGCTGCCAGGCACCGTCGTTGCGCGTGTACTGGGAGATCCGGGCGCCGTCGGCGGTGGAGCGTCCGTAGACGTCCAACGCCTTGCCGCTGTTGCGGTTGACCAGCACGTACCAGGCGCTGGTGTCCACAGTGGCGGCCGTGGCGGTGGTCGTCGGGAGGACAAGACCGAGAACCGACAGCACCACCAGCCACAGCGCTCGGGTGCTCCCGCGTGGATCGGGCATGGTGTTCCTCTCACAGTGGGATGGACGCGGCACCATGCGCCGTCGATGGCGGTCGACGTGCGGTGAAGTGTTCGGGTGTGCTCAGGGGCGACGAGCGACGGTCGCGGAGGGGACCAGGCCGGATCTGCGGCGGTCCGAGAACGACCCGGTCATGTGCAGCGCACGTGGTGCCATGCTTCGCCTCCTTGCGAGCAGGGTTGCGTGGCGGCGCGGGTCGAGCAACGTGGGAGCGTTCCCAGACGGCACCGTAGCGCAACCGGTTCGACACCGACAAGCCGTCCCCGAAGCAGGGAGTCGCCCGCACACTTCGGCGAAGCCGGCGAGCGGCAGTCCGCCTGCCGAGTGGCAGTCCGCCTTGCCGAGTGGGCAGTCCGCCTTGCTGAGTGGGCAGTCCGCCGGAGCGGACACAACCCAACTTGGGCTTCTTGCTTTTGTCATCTCCGTATGGCCTGCCCGAAGGGCTACCGCATTTTCCAGGGGTTGCAGCCGAAAGTTTTGCGAGGAACGAGCAAAAGTTTTAGCGGCAACCCCTGGAAAATGTGGTAGGCTCCGCCAGGCCATACGGAGATGGCAAAAGCAAGAAGCCCCCGCCGTTGCAGTTGAGTCATCTTTGGTGGCCTGCCCGCCGGCGAGGCGCTTTTCGCTTTTAAGCGCTTTGAACTCAACGCTTCGCTCTCAAGCCGAACGCGCTCCGCGCTTGGAACGCGCGATGCGCTCGAAAGATCAAAAGATGAAAAGCGGCGCTCGCCGCGCGGCAGGCCGCCAGCGGGGGGTGAAGGGCGTCGGTTCCCCCGCCGTATGGCCTGGCGGAGCCAACCACAGATTTGCCGGGGTGCCGCTAAAACTTTTTGCTCGTTCCTCGCAAAAACTTTCGGCTGCACCCCGGCAAATCTGTGGTAGCCCTTCGGGCAGGCCATACGGCGGGGGAACCGAGGCCCTCCACCTGTGGTTGAGACCACACGCAAAAAGCACGCGCTGCGCGCGTCGAAAAGCTAAGGCGCCTGGTCGTCAGGGCTTGTCGCGCCACCGCTTCGTCGTTCGGGACTGCAGCTCCAGCATCTCCCTGTCGACCTCCTCCATCTCGCGCCGGATCCGCACCCGCGCACTGGCGGCGTCGTCGACGTGAACGACCTTGTCGAGCATTTCCAGCGTCTCGACACGCCCCGACCGCTCGGCCAACTGCGCTGCTCGGCCCAGTTGGGCGGCGGCTTCCTCGTCGCGGCCGGCGCGCATCGCGATCAGGCCGGACTGGAGGGCTTCGCCGAGTTCGACCTGGCCGGTGTAGTGGGCGACCTTCGGGCCGATCATGGTGGACAGTGCCGGGTCGTCGGTCCACACCGCCGGTACCAGGCCGCCGCCGGCCAACTCGGTGTCGCCGCTGACGACGCCGACCAGGGCGGCCAGGACTTCCTCGCCGACCTCCTTGCCGGGGGGCAGTTCGACCGACAGGTGGTAGTCCCTGGTTTCCGCGCCCCACGAGCCGGTCGGGTAGTCGCCGGTCTGGTCGGTCACGTCTGTGCGGCGGTCGGTGAGGTCTACGCGGTGCGGGTGCACCTCCTTGAGGAAACGGACGCGGCTGCCCTGGGGGTGCCACACGCGCAGTGCCACGTTGGCGATGGTCGTGCTCATGAAGCTCTCCGCCATCGCGCGGAACTCGTCGACCAGTCCCTCCGGGTCGGGCAGGCCTCGCGCGCTGCCGTGCAACGCGTCGGCGATCGCCATCAGCGTTGCCGCGGCCCATCCCGTGCCGACGCCTCGGCTGTCGCAGACGAAGTGGTCGCGGCACCGCTTCAGGGTGGCGTCTAGCTCCTGTGGGCGCTGGGTGTGGCCGTCGGTGAGCAGGATGCCGTGCTTGATCTCCACCTCCTGCTCGGCCAGCAGGCGGTCCGCGAGGTCGACCCACGTGCCGATCGCGGTGCCGCCGTTGGCCCACAGGCCCCGGATCGCCTTCCTGGCCTCCTCCTTGGTGCTCGGGGACGCGGCGACCATCCCGAAGGTCGGCGGGTACACCATGCGGGCGGTCTCGGTGCCGGCGACGACGGCGAAGGCGACGCCGTCGTTGAGCATGTCGACGGCGACGGCGGTGGCCCGCTTGGCCTCCACGATCCGGTCGCCGCCCATCGAGCTGGAGCAGTCGATCATGATGACCTGCGCGGCGGTCGGTGCCGGCCCCTTGCGCTTGTCGCCGCTGCTGACCGAGATCACCGCGTCGATGACCTGCTGCCCCGCCGAGAGGTACTTGTTGTGGTCGACGGTGATCTGGAAACCGGGTGATGGCTGGCTCACGAGCGCTCCTGGGGTGCACGGGGTCCCGGACGACCGGGGTCAGAACAGGGTTCTGGGGCGGACCCGGTTCGCCCGCCGGACCAGCGCGACCTTGTCGTCGGGGTCGGCGGTGACGGTGGCCAGGTCGCGGTAGGCCTTCTCCAGGCCGAACCGCAGGTCGCGTTCCTCCAGCGCGTGCCCGAGGACCTCGCCCGAGCGGTCGTGGTGGCCGTTGCCGCCGGTCACCCACGTCAGCGTCGCGTCGAGGATCCGGGCGGACAGCGCGGCGCGCTGTTCGATGCCCAGCTCCAGCGCGGTCAACCGCGCGGCGGCGTCGAGCAGGTCCGGCTTGTCCGGTTCGGCGGCGAGCCGGGTCCGGATGGCGGCGATCTGGGCGTTGCGGTGCCGGCTGGAGGTGTCGGGCACGCGGTCGAGCGCCTCGACGGCGGCGGCGAGGTCGCCCCTGCGGCGCAGCACCCGCGCCAGGCCGAACGCGGCGCTGACGTACCGGTTGTCGGTGCGCCACACGCGGGCGTACAGCTCGCCGGCGCGGTCGTCCTCGCCCGCGCACTCGGCCGCGGCGGCGAGCGCGAGCTTGGGCGTCAGCTCGCCGGGCAGGGCGTCGTAGACGGCGTCGAACTCGCGCAGCGCGTCCTCCGGCCGCCCGGCCGCCATCGCGTGGACGCCGCGGTACCAGGCGATGCGCCAGTGGCCGGGCAGCTCCCGCGCACACGCGTCCAGGTCGGCGCGGGCCTGGTCCAGCCGGCCGGCCGCGATCAGCGCGGCGACCAGTTGGAGCCGGACCTCGGTGCTCTGGACGGGGATGGCCCGCAACGCGGCGATCATGCCGTCGGGGTCGGACGCGGCGATCGCGGCGAGGTGGGCGGCCGACTCGTCGCCGGGGTCCACCAGCGGGGCGGGCAGCGCCTCGGGCACGCGGGTCCAGTCGACCCCGTCACGCCCGGACTCCGCGTCCTCGGCGCCGAACGTCCTCAGCTCGACCGCGAACTGCGTCGACACCGTGAGGCGCGGCTTGCCGTCCTCGGCCGCCAGCACCTCCAGCAGCACGCCCTCCACCTGGCCGCGCATCTCCTCGGCCGAACCGAACCGCCGCTCCGGCACGGTGTGCGTGGCCCGGCGCAGCAGGCGGTAGTACGAGTCGTGCGCGGCCAGCAACGGCACCGACTCGCGGGCGGGCAGGGTGTAGCGGTTCTCCTCGCGGGAGAAGCCCGCGAACGGGAAGCTGAGCACGGCGAGCGCACGGCCGACGGTGTGGAGGTCGGAGGCGACCGACGGGCCGCGGCGACCCAGTTCCGGCGCCGCGAACCCGGGCGTGCCGAACAGGACGTCCCCAGGGTCGCGCGCGTCCACGACCGCCCCGAGGTCGATGAGCTTGATCTCGCCGCTGGTGGTGTAGAGGACGTTGTCGGGCTTGAAGTCGCAGTACAGCAGGTCGTGCGAGTGCAGGTGCTCCAGCGCCAGCAGCACGTCCGAGCCGAACGCGAGCACGACCGGCAGCGGCAGCGGCGCGCGGCGGCCCTGCTCGTCGCGGTGGTCGAGGAAGATCTCCTGCAACGACCGGCCCTCGACGTACTCCATCACGATGTAGCCGTCGAGCTTGCCGGTGCGCGGGTCGCGGTGCTGCACGAAGTCGTTGATCTTGACGATGTTCGGGTGCTTGACCTGCAGCAGCCGCCGCCGCTCCTCGATGGCCTGCTTGATCGCGACCGGGTCGTCGGAGTCGACGAGCCCCTTGAGGACGACCAGGTGGTCGGTCTCGCCGTCGCTGAGGTGCCGGTCGCGGGTGAGGTAGATCCAGCCCTGCCCGCCCCGCGCGATGCACCGCAGGACCTCGTACCGGTCGGCCACCAGCGTGCCCCGGCCCAGCGCGGGCGCGAAGGAGAACCGGACGCCGTCGTTCGGGCAGGTCCCCTCGGTCGGTCCCGGCCGGCCGTCCACCCCTCGGCCGACCGGTGCGCGGCACTCGCGGCAGAACCGCTTGCTCTCGGGCACCTCGACCAGCGACGGCCCGTCGGTGCCGGGCTCGCGGGGTGGTGGGGGCGGCAGGTCCACCAGGCCGCCGCCGAGCGCGGTGCGGCGCCTGCCGGGCTGGGGGACCGTCCCGGTGGCCGTGCGGGGTGCGGTTGTGGATCCGCCCGGCCATCCCGGTGTCGTCGTGCCCCGCGAGCCCGGTGTCGTCGTGGCCGGAGCGCCCGGTGTCGTCGTGGAAGGCGGGGCCGGAGTCGTGCCCGGCGCTGTCTGCGTGGTCGTCGCCTTGGCCGGCGGTGGTGGGCCGGCGGGTTCCGCCTTGTGGCCGCAGGTGCCGCAGTAGCCGTGCGCGAGGATCGTCCCCCCGCAGCCCGCCCTGGTGCACGCGCTCATCGTCTCTCCCTCCGGTCGGCGACCGCCCGGACGTACGCGTCGACGGCGGTCCCGGCCGCGTCGAGGTCGCACGGCTTGACCCACAACGAGGTCCACGCCCTCTCGTGCAACGCGTGGACCTCCGCCTCCTCGGCGAACCCCCGGCGCGCGGCGATCACCCGGTAGGACTCCAGCAGCCCGCGCAGCTCGTTGCGGACGTCCAGGGGCCGCTCGACCACCGCCCGCAGCGCTCCGATGGCGTCGTGGGCGGCGACGAGGTCGGCGTCGAGCGCGTCGAGCTCCGCGGCCGAGGGCCGGCCACCGGTCGCCATGCGTTCGTCCAGGTGGCGCACGCGCTCCCGCAGCCGCGTCGCGGAGGCGGTGAACGGCGGCAGGTCCGGGGCCAGGATCCGGTCCACGGTCAGGTCGTAGCGCCGCTTGGTGTCCTCCTCGGCGGCGTCGAGCGCCTCCGCGCGGGCACCGAGCTCGGTCAGCTTCCGCCGGACCTTGTGCGCCGCGTTGGGCGCCAGCGCGAGCGACGCGGCGGTGTCGCTGTGGTGGCAGCCCGGTTCGGGGAAGCCCTGAGCGCGCAGGCCGGCGGACACCTCGCGGAACAGGGCGTCCAGGGTGAGCAGCACGCTGGGTTCCGAAGCGATGCCGTCGCGCAGCACGCGGAGCAGTTCGCCGGTGAACAGGGTGTTGCGCCGGGACGCGGGGGCCAGCGCCTTGCCGAAGGCCGAGGCCAGCACGTACGCCCCGCTCACCTCGACGTGGTGCAGCACCTCCGCCGAGCCGGACATGGTGCCCGGCAGCGCGGTGCCCGCGAAGCAGCAGTCGAGGACCAGCACGCGGATCTTCGCCCGGCTGCGGTGGATGTACTGGCGCAGGTCGGCGCAACGCAGGGCGGACGTGCGCAGCGAGTCCGGCTTGCTGTCGCGCAGCGTCAGGCACAGCTCGTTGTCGCGGTCCCAGGTCATCTCGCCGTGCCCGGCGTAGTAGACCAGCAGCACGTCCTCGGCCTCGCGCACCGACTCCAGGATCCGCTCGCCCAGGCCGCCCTGGTCGGGCGGGTCGAGCACGACCGCGCAGTGCTCGCGGGCCAGGTTCGCGCCCAGCGGGGACGTGAGCAGGGCGGCGAGGTCCTGGAGGTTGTGCGCCACCCCGGGCAGGTCGTCGAAGGCGGGGTGGGTGTAGGAGCTGGTGCCGACGAGCACCGCGCGCGACCTCGCCGGGTCGGGCAGGCGTTCGATCACGTGGCGCCGCCCCCGTGCTCGTCCAGGACCTTCCGCAGCACCGCCTCCACGTCCGCCGGGTTGCCCTTGGCCTGCTTGACGTCGACCTCGGTGCTGCGGCCGTCCGGCCCGCTGACCTTGATCCGGATGTGGGAGCGGCGGCTGACCAGCCAGGTCGCGAGCGAGCCCGCGAGGGCGGTGGCCGCGCCGCCGTTGCCGACCGCGACCGACACCACGTCGGTGAGCCACCCCATCTGCTCGGGGTCGCGGTCGGGCGCGCCCAGGGTCACCGCTCCCCGCAGTTCGGGGCGGCTGACCAGCCAGCCGTGCAACGACTCCAGGTCGGCGAAGGCGTCGTCGGTCTCTTCGATCCGGATGGCGGCGCTCACGCGTGCTCCTCACTCCGAGCGGTACCGGGGGGTCGGCGGGTCGGCCTCGCCGATGTGCGTGGCGAGCCAGTCGCCTTGCAGCCGCTTCCACGTGCCGTCCGCGATCATCTTTTCCAGCACCGCGTTGACGAACCGCACGAGGTCGAGCCGGGGCTTGGCGATCGCGATCCCGGTCGGGTCGGAGCGCAGGCTCGGCCCGACGATCTGGGTCGCGGGGTCCTGCGCGGCCAGCCCGGCGAGGATGATGTCGCCGGTGGAGACCGCGTCCACCTGACCCTGCTGGAGCAGCAGCAGGCAGTCGCTGGTGTTCGCGGCGCCGACCGGGACCGGGTGGGACGCCGCCTGCGCGACGGGCCGGAGGTTCGTGCTCCCGTTGGAGGCGCACACCTTCTTCCCGCCGAGGTCGTCGATGCTCCGCACGCCCGAGGAGCGGTGGACCAGCAGCCGTTGCCGCGACGAGTAGTACGCGCTGGAGAAGTTGACCTGCGCCCACCGCTCGCAGGTCATGGTCATGCCGGCGAGGACGATGTCGACCGGGTTCTCCTCCGCCACCAGCGCGGGGATCCGCTCGTCGGCGTTGAGCGAGCGGTACTGGATCCGCTCGGCGATCCGGGCGCGGTCACCGCCGAAGATCGCGAACGCGACCTCCTCGACGATGGCGGTCTCGAAGCCGAGCATCCGGCCGTCGCGGGGGTCGCGGTAGCCGAGCAGGTAGGCGTTCGACCCGACGCCGACGACGAGCTTGCGCTTGCCGATCTCGGCCATCGTGGAGCCCGCGGGCGGTGCGCCGGGTGGCGGCAGCGGGCCGTCCGGCCGGAAGCTCAGCTCGGCCTGGCAGTCGTTCTTGCCCTCCTCCGGGATCGGCGCGGGGTCCGACACCCCGACCGGGGCGGGCACCGGGACGGAGAACGGCGCTCGCGGCGGTGCCGCTTCCGGTGTGGCGCACCCGGCGACGGCGAGCAGGGCGACCAACGCCAACCGCTTCATCGGAACTCCCGGATCCTCGGCGCGAAGCCGAAACCGACGGCCAGCGCGGCCAGCCCCATGAGCACCGCGACGACCAGCTCGCCGCCGGCCACCGCGTCGCGCGCCGACCGGGACTCCGCCTCGAACCGCTCGGTGGCCACTCCGATCGCGGCGGCGAGCTCCTGGTCCACCACGGTGGACGGCTCGGCCGTGCCCTTCGGGTCGGCGCCGGTGGCCAACCGCACCGCGAGGTTGTAGTCACCGCTGTCGTCCGCGGTGCGCAGGTCGCGGTGGTGGTCCTGCCACTGCCGCCACGCCTGGACGGCCTTGTCCACCGCGGGCCTCGTGGTGTCTCCCGCCGCGTTCGTGGCGACCGCGAAGAGCCCTTGTTCGCCGTTGAGCTTGCCGGCCTTGTCGGCGTAGGCGAGCTCGTACGGGCGCCCGTTGCCGCGGGCGACCAGCGCCAGCGACTCGTCGGCGCGGGCCTGCAACGCCATGACCCGCGCGTTGGCGAACGCCTCGACCTGCCCGGTGCTCTCCCGGGCCGCCGCACCGTGCGAGGCCGCGGAGAACGACGCGATGGCCAGCCACGTCACGGCGGCCAGCACGCACGCCGTCGCGGCGAGCAGCCCGCGGTTGAAGATCCGCCGGGTGCCGCGCGCGAGGTGCACCTGCGCGGCCACCAGCGCCGCCAGCGCCAGCACCCCGGCGCCCAACGCGACCCAGCCGACCGCCGCCGCGTCGTCCTGCGCGGCGGCCAACCGCGCGTTCTCCTGCCGCAGCAGCTCCTCCGCCGCCGGCAGCATGATCGTGTGCGCCAGCGCGGAGGCTTCCCGGAGGTAGGACGCGCCCTGCGGCAGGCCTCGCCGGTTGAGCGCGCGGGCGGTCTCGATGATCCCGGTGTAGACCGGGAGGTGCGTGGAGATCCGCGTGATCGCCGCGGCGCTCCCGCCACCGGCCGCGCCCGACGCGGCGGTGCCCAGCGCGGCGGACGCCTCGGCGATGTTGGTCCGGTAGCGGTCCCGCGACTGCGGCGGCTCGACGTCACCGACCAGGAACGCGCCCGCCGCCGTCGCGTCCGCGTCGGAGATCGACTGGTAGCTCTCCAACGCGGCACCGGTCAACGGCCCGCCGCGCTGGAGCACGTCGTCCAGCGCGGCCCGGCGGTGCTGCACGTCCAGCGCCCCGAGGAGGCCGGACACCAGGCACAGCAGCGCCAGGACGGCGGCGAGGGCGATCAGCGGACCCGGCGGACGGCGCAGTGATGCGAAGCGGGGTGGAATGGCTCGTGAGCGCGCGACCGGCGGTGTCGTGGACCGCGGGTCGCGCGTCGGTAACGCCACGGGTGCTCCCTGTGGTCGGGATCATGTACTGCTTGCATCGGCGGCGGCCGGATCGTGTTACGGCATATCGCGAAAAGCTGCTCCGACTTTAGACCCGCCGCGGGCCCGCCGCGGCGGATTCGGCGAAGAGCGGCGGGGTCAGCGCGGGCGGATCACCCCGTGTTCGGCCCCGTTGACTGCAAACGGCCAGACCCGCGCTCAGCCGATCAGCACCCAGTCGCCGCCGTCCGGGTTGGTGAACACGTGGTCCCGGTCGTC
Organism: Saccharothrix variisporea; assembly: GCF_003634995.1. Taxonomy (GTDB): domain Bacteria; phylum Actinomycetota; class Actinomycetes; order Mycobacteriales; family Pseudonocardiaceae; genus Actinosynnema; species Actinosynnema variisporeum. Next base: position 9,183,653 of record NZ_RBXR01000001.1, read on the forward strand.
CACGGCGACCAGGCGCGCGCCCACCACCGGTAGCACGCCGGGGTCCTGCCGGGTCGGCGTGCGCCAGATCGGGTCGGCGGTGGAGACGCCGCCGTCGAGCTCGACCAGGCGACCGTCGGGCGTGGCGAGGCTCAGCCGGGCGGTGATCACCCCCGACGGGGCGTGTGCGCGGGCGTTCGCCGGCGTGTCGAACAGCGCCGGGCCACCGTACTTGTCGGGCGTGTTCAACCACCGGACACGAGTCACGACGCTGCCGATCTCCACTGGGCGCACCCTGGGGACGGTAACGCACAGCCACGCCCGGGTGATCAACGACGGGGCCGTCGCGGCAAGCGGGTGACGGGCCGGCGTCGTGGTGCGCCGCCGGTGTCGCCGCTGCCGGGGTGGCGGTAGTGCACGGTGTCCGGGTTCGCCGTGCCGCCCCGGTACAGGAACTGGCTCACCTCGGCCCACACCGCGCGCTCCGCCTTCAGGTCCTCGGGCAGCGGCAGGCGCAGTTCGTCCAGCAGTTTCCAGCGGTACAGGTCGAACGCCGTGCGCAGCCGTTCGGTGTACGCCAGCGCCGCGCGGGTCGCGTTGCGGTACAAGCCGTAGCCGACGACGAAAGCCGCGACCGTCCACAACAGACCGATCTCGACCCGCAGCACCGGCGTCCAGAAGCCCACCAGCACGTGCACGACCGCGTAGACACCGACCAACACCGTCACCGGCCACCACCGGGGGACCAGCCGCACCACCGCGAACCCGCAGACCAGCACCGCCGCGACGGTCAGCCACGCGGCGGGCGTGCCGGGGATGCGCGGCAGCCGGAACGCCAGCCACCACGACAGCGGAGTGCCGACCAGCGGCAGGAACGCGGCCATCGTCAGCAGCAGGTCCACCGAGACCTTGGCGTCCTTGACGGCGTCGTCGAACTCCTTGGGCAGCAACGGTTGCAGCCGCGTCCACAGCACGACCGCGTCCAGCCGGTAGCGCACCGACGGGTGCAGCTCGGCCGCCCGCACCACGTTGCCCATCCGGGTGGGCAGCACGTCCCGGGGCGGCTGCGGGTACCACAGGAACAGCTCCTGCTGGACCTCCGCCCGCTCCTCGCGCACCTGCTGCTCGGCCGCCGCCAGCCGCTCGTCCAGCGCGAACACCAGGTCGGTGAACCCGGGCACCGGCGTGGCGCGGGCCGCGCGGGCGAGGTCGGTCAGCAGTGCGGACGTGCCCTGGGGCCACTCGCCGCCGGCGCGCACCTCGTCCAGCCGGCGCAGGGCGTCGTCCACCGAGGTCAAGGTGGTCGGGCCGGAGATGTCGTGGTGCGGGAACGTCCGCCGCTCCAACGCCAACAGCTCCTCCCGCGCGCGCAAGGCGTCGTCGCGGTCGAGCAGACAGCGCCGGGCCGCGCGGTGCCGGCGGGCGAACGGTTCGGCGAGCCGGTCCGGCCAGTAGCCCTGGCACACGCGGTCCTGCCACTCGCGCAGGTTGCCCACCACGAACGTCAGGAACGCCGCGAGCACCAGGAAACCGGCGATCACCACGGCCTGCACGGTCACCGGGCGCCGGCCCCACGCGGCGACCGCGCCGTCGACGCCGGCGACCGTCGCCCACACCACCAGCACCGTGCCGCCGAGGAACACCAGCACCGGGAAGAACGTCGAGATCAGCACCCGCCGGTCGAAGTAGCCGGTGACCTCGCGCAGCACGGACGCGAACACCTACACCACCGGGTCCATCGGGCCGTGGAAGAAGTCGACCCGGCACAGCGGGGGACCGCCGTCCGGACCGGGCACCCGCGGCATCTGCGGCCGGGGCGGCGAGCACTTGGTGCAGATGAAGGTCAGCGACGGCAGGTCCGGGTTGCCCGCCCGCACGCCGGCGACGTCCACGGCGTCCAGCGGCAGGGCCGCCGCGATCGACGCGCGCGGCACGACGCCGACCGGGACGCCGTCGCGCTCCACCACCACGTGCCGCGCACCCGTGCGCGCCACCAGGTCCGCCAGCTCGACCAGCTCCTCCACGCCCAGCTCGTCCGGTTCACCACCCACCAGCACGACCGGCGGGAACCCCTCGGCGAACCCCGCCGGCGGTCCGGACAGCCCCGCCAGGTCCGCCGCGTCGAACACGGCCACCGGACGGCCCTCGGCGGTCACGACGACCACGTGGTCGGCTTCCGCGCGCGCCGACGCCGCGGACGCCTCGACCACGTCCACGTCGTCCCGCACCACGACGTGGCTCCCCGCCAACGCGGACAACAACACCGGCTTCACCGCCAATCGCCGACGAGCGCGAACGCCGCCCAATGGTAGGGATGCGCGAACGGCCGCGCCCCGTAGTCGACCTCCGCGCCGACCTCCGCCTTCAACGCCACCAGGTTCCCCGTCCGGGTGGCCCGCGCCTTCAGCCGCGCGCCCGCCTCGCCGCGCACGTCCGCCGCCAGCACCGCCCGGCAGCTCTCGCCCGCGGCGGCGAGGTCGCCCGCGACGGTCTGCGCGCCCGCCCGGTCCAGCAGCAGCGCGGCGGCGGCCTGCGGGTCGGTCTCCTCGGCCAGGCGCCGGTCGCAGTGCGCCACGACGTCCCGCGCGGTCGTCGCGGCCAGGGCGAGCTGGGCTTCGCGCAGGGCGTCGGCCAGGTCCGCGCCGGCCCGCACCCGCCGGTAGAACTCGCCCATCAGCAGCGCCGTGGACAGGTCGTCCACCGCCCACAGGCTCACCACCAGCGACGGCGCGCCGGCGTAGAGCACCGCGCGGGTCAGCCCGATCAGCTCGTCACCGGGCCGGGTCGCGTTCACCCCGCTCTCGCACGCGCTGAGCGTCACCAGGTTCGCGCTCAGCCGCAGCTGGAACAGGTCCTGCACGGTCAGCTCGCCGTCGGCGAGCAGCACGGCCGAGTCCACCGCGCGGTCGTCGTCGAACCGGCCGTGGCAGGCCAGGTGCACCAGGTCCGGACCCAGCGCCCCGCCCACCGCCTGGTCCAGCCGCGCCCGCGACGCGGCCTCGCCCAGCGCGGGTTCGGCGTCGAACAGCGACGCGACCAGCGCCGCCTCCTGCCGCGAGTGCACCAGGTCGCCGCGCGAGTCGCCGAACACCAGCGCCGTGCGCCACTGCCGGGTCGCCGCCCGCCGCCGGTAGCGCAGCAGGGACGCGCTCGGCGCGCGGCACACGGGATTGCGCTCGACCAGCGGCGCGTGCAGCGGCACGTAGTGCAGCGGACCGTGCGGCACCAGCAGCACCACGTCGCCGGGTTCGCTGTGGTCGAGCACCGGAGCCAGCAGGGCACCGAAGAACGCGTCGAAGTCGTCGACGTCCATCGTCCGCACCGCGCCGCCGAAGAAGCCCGCCACCTCCTCGGCCAGCGCCTCCGCGCCGATCTCCCACCCGTACACCTGCGGCTCGGGGTCGTCGGGCGTGAGCACGAACAGCAGGGTCTGGTCGGCGGCCACGAAGTACTCGGCCAGCACGCACCGGCGGTCCTCGGCGAGCAGCGCGTGGATCTCCGGGCCGGTCAAGGTCCGCCCCGCCACGGACTCGCGGCTGCGCACCCGTTCCAGCGCCAGCAGGCGGGCCAGCCGGTCCACGGCCGCCTGCTCGGCGTCCAGCTCGCGTGCCAGGTCGTCCAGCGGGGCGTTGCGGCCGGCGTTCAGCTCGCGGTAGCGCTGCTGGAGGTCCACCTCCTCCGCCGGGTGCGCCGACCGGGCCAGCGCGGCGAGCGCCGCGTGCCGGTCGCGGGCGCGGGACCAGTTGGCGCGCAACCGTTCCACCTGCTCGGTGGGCTCGACGTGGCCGAGGCTGAGCTGGTCGACGAAGGCGCGGGCCTTGGACCGCTCCACCAGTTCCAGCGCGGCCACCGGGTCGCCGGCGATCAGCGCGGTCACCACGGCGGCCTCGTAGGTGGCCAGCTGCCGCTCCTGCCACGCCATCCGGGTCGGCTCGTCGTGCAGCCTCCCGCGCAGCTCCTCGGCCGTGTCCAACGCCGTCACGTACGACTGGAGCGCGCCGCCGTTGTCGCCCGAGCCTTGCAGCACCTGCGCGCGGAGCAGGTGCCTGCCGTACACCAGCGGCAGCTGCGCGCCCGCGGGCAGCGGGTAGCGGTCGAGCAGGTCCAACGCCTTCGCGTACTCCGATTGCTGCACGTACGCGGTGGTGAGGTTGCCGACGAACACCGACGCCTCGTACGAGTCGGGCGGCACCTCCTCCAGCACGCGTTCGATCACGGCTGCCGCCGCGGGGTAGTCCTCGCGCCCGAGGTGCAGGGTCGCTTCGAGGTTCGCGAGCTTCCACCCGTCGTCCGGGTCCGCCAGCTCGGCCAGCCGGGGCAGCAGCGCGAGGGCCTCGTCGGCGCGGCCGGCGTCGCGCAGCAGCACCGCGCGGTGGTGCAGCTCGTCGAACTCGGCGTCGTCGGGGGACAGGTCGCCGACCGCGTCCAGCGCGCCCTCGACGTCCCCGATGCGTTGCAGCGCCTGGGACCGCAGCACGGCCACGACGTCGGTCAGCGACTTGTGGACGGCGGTGCTGAACTCCAGGTGGTCCCAGTCGACCAGCAGCGCGCGTCGGCCGCTGGCCTCCACCTCGGCGGCGGTCTCCTCGACCACCGGCCCCCACATCACCGGCAGCCGGCCCACCTCGACCATCGCGGCCTCGGCCGCCGCCAGGCGGTCCAAGGCCTCCTGCACCTCGTACAGGCGCAGGTAGTTGTCCGCCAACCGGATGTCGGTCATCGCGCCGAGGAGCGGCAGACCGGCGCGCGTGGCGGCCTCGCGGGCGGCCAGCAGCTCCGGCACGGCCTGCGCCCACTCCCGCGCCGGTCCCTCGTGCGTGGACGCCGCGAACCAGCGGGCGAACACGTCGGCCAGCTCGGGCAGCACCCGGCCGGGACCGTCGGGATCCTCGACCAGCACGTGGGCGACGACGAGCTGGTTGGCCAAGGACGGGATGGCGCAGGCGCGTTCCACGAGCCACCGCAACTGGGCGCGGGGCTGCGGCTCGTCGGGCGCGAGGCGCACCGCGTCCGCCAGGAGCCGGACGGCGCCCAGGATGCGGGTGTCGCTCAAGGAGGCGTTCCAGTCCTCCTCGGCGTCGCTGTGGGTGACCATCGCCATGCCCGCCCAGGCGCGCGCCTGCCAGTCGTCGGGCTGCTCCTCCAGCAGGTCGAGCAGGACTTCGGCGGCCCGCCCGGGTGCCCAGGCCTCCAGCAGCGCGTGCCCGAGCGCCTTGCGCACGCCGACGTGGCCGGGGTGGCGCCCGAGCAGCTCGGTCAACGCCTCGACGGCCGCCCTCGGGTCCTTCCCCTCCTCCTGGCCGGACAGCCCGTCCAGGGTCGCGGCGGCGTCGTCGACCCTGCCCAACTCCTCCTGCGCGGCGGCCAGCGCGAGCCTCGCCTGCGGCCGTTCCATGCGGTCGAGGTGGGCGGAGTAGTGCGACACCGCCGCCTGGTGGTCGCCCTCCTCGGCGGCGAGGTCGCCGAGGAAGGCGTGCGCGGCGGCCGAGGTCGGGCCGTCCCCGGTCTCGGCGATATAGCGGGCCTCGGCCCGCGCCGCCTCCGCGCGTCCCAGGTCGACCAGCACGTGCAGCCGCATGACGCGGGCCAGGTCGTGCAGGTCCTCGGGCGGCATGTCGCGCTCGTACTGGATCTGTGTCTGGTCGGGGTCCGGCGCGCGGCGCGGCAGCCCCTGCGCGCGGGCGATCACGGTGTCCAGGTCGGCCAGCGCGAGCTCGGGGTGGTCGGTGGCGGCGTGCAGTTGCGCGCGGTGGTAGCGGTACTGGAGGTTGTCGGGCTTGAGCTCGATCGCCTTCGACGCCGCCTCGACCGCCTCGGCGGGCCGGCCGGTGTTGTAGAGGGAGCCGGCGAGGGTGATGAACGCACCGGGCTGGTCGGGCACCAGTTCGACGAGCCGGTGCAGCGCGGGCACGGCTTCGGCGTGGTCGCCCAGCCGCACCCGGGCGTGCGCCAGGAAGAACCACCCGGCGCGCGAGTCCGGGTCCAGCGCGGTGAGCCCGGCGGCGAGGTCGCGGGCGTCGGCGAAGTTCTCGTGCCGGTAGTACAGGTCCTCGACGACACCGGTCACCACCGCGCCCACGACGTCCGGTCCCGGGCTGCCGATCGCCGCACCGCCGATCTCGACCGGCTCGGCGCGGGGCACGAGGGCGAGCGTGAGCTTGGCGTGCTCGGTGGCGGCCTCGGTGTTGCCCGCGTCCAGGTGCAGCATGGCCAGCTTGAGCGAGGCACCCAGCTCGACCACGGGCACACCCACCTGCCGGGCCAGCGCGCGCAGCTCCGCCCACGGCGCGATGCGCTCGGCGGGCGGGAGGTCGTCGGTGAGGTCGTCCACCTGGTCGGTGAGCACGACGGCGACCACGAAGGCCTCCGGGTCACCGGGTGCGAGCCGCCGGGCGGTGGTCAACAGCGACCGCCCGGTGCGCAGGGCGAGGTCACGATCACCGGACTCCAGCGCCCGCTCGAAGTCGGTCAAGCGGTCGAGCATGCGGACCTCCCGCGCCGGCCGTGTGCCCGCAAGGTCGTCCGGCGCGGGGACCGTGTTACCGATCAAGGCGGCGGTCGTCCGCTCGCCCTGCGGGGTCCGGCGGGTGTGGTTACGCTGTGGCGCGGTTTGTTGCGGAGCGTGGTGGAGGTGACGGTGTGGCCACTGCTACCGGGGTTCGGTCCGGTTCCCGTGCGGTGCTGGTCGCGCGGTGGTGGTGGGCTGCCATCGCGGTCGTCGTCGCGGGGGCCTTGCTGATCGACCTCTACCTGCTCTTCACCGGTGGCGCGGACGCCAACTCCGGGAAGACCCAGGAGTCCGTGGGCCTCGGCGTGCGGCTGTGGCGGCTGTTCAGCTTCTTCACCATCGAGAGCAACCTGTTCGTGCTCGTGCTCGCCGTGGCGGAGTCGCGGCGGCCGGGCGTGGAGGGGCGCGGGTGGCGCGTGGTGCGGCTCGACGCCTTGCTGGGGATCGTGATCACGGGCCTGGTCTTCGCGATCGTGCTGGCACCCCAGGTTCACCTGACCGGGGGCGCGCTGGTTGCCACGATCGGGTTCCACTACGTGTCGCCGTGGGCGACGCTGGCGGCCTGGCTGGTGCTGGGGCCCCGGCCGCGGATGGACTGGCGGACGGTGGCCACCGCGTTCGTGTGGCCGGTGCTGTGGCTGGTCTACATCTTCGCGCAGGGCCAGTTCACGCGGTGGTACCCGTACCCGTTCCTGGACGTCACGAAGATCGGGCTGGGCCCGGCGCTGCGCAACGCGGGTTTCGTGCTGCTGCTGGGCGTGGTGCTGGCACTGCTGTTCCGCCTCCTCGACCGGCGGCTGCCCGCGCTGCTCCGGCCGTAGGAACCGGTTCGCGACGGGCGTGCGGCGAGGTCGGCGCATTGCGTCGTCCTTTGCCGGTCGCGTACGGTCGCCGGTGGGTCGAACCGGTTCGACCCCGTCTGGGAGTCCTGGTCGGGTGAGGTCGTCTGCGTGGCTGGGAGCGCTCCCAGAGCGGTGCACCCTGCCCTGAACCGCGACAGACGGGAACCCGATCCATGAAACCAACGCACCTCGGCCGGTGGTGGACGCCGGTCGCCGCCGCCGCACTGCTCCTCGCCGGTGTCACCGTGGCCGCCGCCGACGCCGGCCCCGCGGACGCCGGCACGCTCGTCGCGTCCGCCGGCTGCGGCAAGACCCCGACGCTGACCAGTGGTACCCAGACGATCCAGAGCAGCGGCCAGAACCGCTCCTTCATCCTGCGGATCCCGGCCAACTACGACAACGCCCGCCAGTACCGGTTGGTCTTCGCCTTCCACTGGTACGGCGGCACCGCGGGCGACGTCGACTCGGGCGGGACCGACGGCTACAACTGGTCCTACTACGGCCTGCGGCGCCTGGCGGACAGCGCGGGCAACGGCACGATCTTCGTGGCCCCGCAGGGCAACGGCAACGGCTGGGCCAACCCCAACGGCCAGGACGTGACCTTCGTCGACGACATGATCCGGCGCGTCGAGAACGACCTGTGCGTCGACACGGCACAGCGCTTCGCACTGGGCTTCAGCTACGGCGGCGCCATGAGCTACGCGCTCGCCTGCGCCCGGGCCACGACCTTCCGCGCGGTCGCGGTGTACTCCGGCGCGGCGATCAGCGGGTGCAGCGGCGGCACGCAACCCGTCGCGTACATGGGGATCCACGGCATCAGCGACAACATCGGCGGTGGCCAGGCCCTTCGCGACACGTTCGTCCGGAACAACGGCTGCACCCCGCAGAACGCGCCCGAGCCCGCCGCGGGCAGCCGCACCCACATCACCACCACCTACTCGGGCTGCCGCGCCGGGTACCCGGTGGTGTGGGCGGCTTTCGACGGTGGGCACACCCCGGGTCCCATCGACGGCGGTGGTGAGGGCTGGCGGAGTTGGACCCCGACGGAGGTGTGGCGGTTCTTCACCGGCGAGACGGCCCCGACGCCGCAGACGTTCCGGCTGCGCGGCGAGTCGTCGGGCCGGTGCCTCGACGTCAACGGCGCGAGCTCGGCCAACGGCACCCAGATGATCGTCTGGGACTGCCACACCAACGCCAACCAGCAGTTCACCCAGAACGGCAAGGCCTTGCAGGTGCTGGGCAAGTGCCTGGAAGCGCCCGTCAACGCGAGCCCCGGCACGCGCACGCGCATCTGGGACTGCAACGGCGGCGCCAACCAGCAGTGGAACGTCAACGACAACGGCACCATCACCAGTGTCCAAACCGGACTGTGCCTGGACGCCAACGGCACCGCGAACAGCTCGGCCGTCACCGTGTCGACCTGCACCGGCGGCGCCAACCAGCGCTGGGCCAAGGCCTGACGACAGCAGGCCCGGACAGCCGCCACCGCCGCGCGGCTGTCCCCAGCCGTCGAACCGCTTCACCATCCCAAGGTCAACCGGTCTCCGCGGTTGCGCGCGACCGGCGAGGAGAAGTCGGGATTAAACAGCACGACCGTCGCGCGCACAACGCCTTGCGCGTCTCATTTGTCGCTCTTAGTGTCTGACGGCACGCAATCGAAGCGCTTCGATTGCGACCGCTGCGACCGCTTGCGACGAAGGGTGACCCCAGTGTCGAGTTCCCCCGACTCCCCGCCTCCCCACCCCACCGCACAGGGACCGGGCAGGCGCACCGTCCTGCGCTCGGCCGTCGCGGCCGCGGCGGTCGTCGCCGGGGGAGTTCCGCTCGCGTCGGCCGGCATCGCTTCGGCGGGTCCCGCCGGCGGGTACGCCTGGCGCAACGCGGAGATCGTCGGTGGCGGGTTCGTCACCGGGATCGTGTTCAGCCAGAGCGAGCCGGGCCTGGTCTACGCGCGCACCGACATCGGTGGCGCCTACCGCCTGGACAAGCGCACCCGGCGCTGGGTCCCCCTGCTCGACTGGGTCGACTGGGACCACTACGGCCACACCGGCGTGATCAGCATCGCCACGGACGAGGTCGACCCCGACCGGGTCTACGCGGCGGTGGGCACCTACACGATGCCGGAGTGGGACCCGAGCATGGGCGCGATCCTGCGTTCCACGGACCGCGGCCGGACTTGGCGGACGACCGAGCTGCCGTTCCGCCTGGGCGGGAACATGCCGGGCCGCGGCATCGGCGAGCGGCTGGTGGTCGACCCGCACCGCAACAACGTCCTCTACTTCGGCGCGCGCGGCGGCCACGGCCTGTGGCGCTCGGTGGACCACGGGAAGACCTGGGCGCGGGTCGAGGACTTCCCCAACGCCGGCAACTTCGTCCCGGACCCCAACGACACCGGCGGCTACAACGGCGACAACCTCGGCGTGCTCCAGGTCGTGTTCGACAAGCGCGGCGGCCGGCGCGGACGACCGACGCCGACCCTCTACGTCACCGTGGCGGACAAGGAGAACATCCTCTACCGCTCCACCGACGCCGGCCGGACCTGGCAGCGCGTGCCCGGCCAGCCCACCGGGTTCCTCCCGCACAAGGCCGTGTTCGACCACAAGGGCGGGTTCCTCTACCTGGCCACGAGCGACACCGCCGGCCCGTACGACGGCGGCAAGGGCGACGTGTGGAAGCTCGACACCGCGACCGACACGTGGACGCGCATCAGCCCGGTGCCCTCCACCAGCCCCGACTGCCGGTGGGGCTACTCGGGCCTGTCGATCGACCGGCGGAACCCGGGCACCCTCATGGTGGCCACCCAGATCTCGTGGCACCCCGACATCATCCTGTTCCGCTCCACCGACGGCGGCGCGAGCTGGACCCGCGCCTGGGACCTGGTGTCGGACACCGAGCGGACCTTCCGCTACACCATGGACATCTCGGCGTCCCCGTGGCTGACCTGGAACGCCACCGCCGCGCCACCCGTGACCGTGCCGAAGCTGGGTTGGATGACCGAGGCGCTGGAGATCGACCCGTTCCGCTCCGACCACTTCCTGTACGGCACGGGCGCGACGATCTACGGCTCCGACAACCTCACCGCGTGGGACACCGGCGGCACCGTCCGCATCGACGTCCGCGCCCGGGGCCTGGAGGAGACCGCGGTCCTGTCGCTGATCAGCCCGCCGGTCGGCGCGCACCTGTTCTCCGCGGTCGGGGACGTCGGCGGCTTCCGGCACACGGACTTCAGCCGGGCCACGAAGATGTACGACACCCCGACCTTCGGGACGACGGTCGCCCTGGACTTCGCCGAGAAGGCGCCCGGCACGATCGTCCGGGCCGGGCACCCCACCAGCGGGTGGACGCAGCACTTCGCGATCTCGGTCGACGGTGGCGACACGTGGACCCCTTCGGGCAGCGAACCGCCCGGCGTGACCGGTCCGGGCGCCGAGGACAGCGCCGTCGCAGTCGCGGCGGACGGCAGCCGGGTCGTGTGGGCGCCCGCGGGTGCGCCGGTCAGCTGGAGCGCCGACGCGGGCCGCACGTGGACCGCGTGCGAAGGCGTCCCGTCCGGTGCGCTGGTGCGCGCCGACCGCGTCAACCCCGCGGTCTTCTACGCCTGCCTCGCCGGCACGTTCTACCGCAGCACCGATGGCGGACGGCACTTCACGCCGACCGCGGCGACCGGCCTGCCGGCCGAGGGCAACGTCCGGTTCAAGCCGGTGCCCGGCCACGAAGGCGACATCTGGCTGGGCGGCGGGAAAACGGGCAAGGTCTACGGCCTGTGGCGCTCGACCGACGGCGGCACCTCCTTCACCCGCCTGCCGGGCGTCGAGGAGGGCGACAACGTGGGCTTCGGCAAGGCCGCACCCGGCAGCGCCTACCCGGCCGTCTACACCAGCTCCCGCATCGGCGGGGTACGCGGCCTCTTCCGCTCCGACAACGCCGGCCGCACGTGGACCCGGATCAACGACGACCAGCACCAGTTCGCGTGGACCGGCGGCACCATCACCGGCGATCCACGCATCCACGGCCGCGTCTACGTGGGCACGAACGGCCGTGGCGTCCTTTGCGGCGAGCCGGTCCGGTCGGTCGACGCCGAGGGGTAGGCGCCGCGGGGTCCGGTGCGCATCTGCGCGTTCTCACCTGCGCGTCGATGGCGGCGGTGGGCTGGGCGATCGGCCCGGCCCTCGGCTCGCCCACAGCTCCTCCAGGCGTCCGCGGCAGCCCGTACCCTGACCCGATGACATGCTCGGTCGACGACCTGAACCGGCCGGCGCTCGGGTGAGCGACCCGAAGCGGTTCGTCGACCGCGTCCGCGAGCTGGCCGGGGACTCTCCCGGCCGGCTCGCGGCGGAGTGGCGCGAGTTCGCCGAGATCGTCGAGGACGGCTACACCGTCGGCATCGACGAGTACGAGCACGACCTGCGGGTCCGCGACCGGGTGGAGCGCGTGCTGACCGACCCGGAGCTCGGCGGCATGGAAGAGTCGGCCTGGGTGCGGGCCGAAGTGGCCGAGACCGACACCCGGTTCCGCGCCCTGCTGACCGACGAGCCGGTCAACCGCACGCCCGGCCTGCCGTGGTGGCGGTCGAGGTACCCGAAGCGGGCCGGAGCGGACCTCGCGCGCGACGTCGAGGCGGTGTACGGGGTCCGGATCGAGGCGGACTGACGTCGGTCCTCACGCCGCCTCGTCCAGGCGTTGCCGCTGCTCGGCGGTCAGTTCCAGGGACACCCCGGCGATGGCGGCGTCCAGCTGCTCGACCGTGCTGACGCCCACGATCGCCGTGACGGCGAGGTCGCCGCCGGTCAGCCAGGCCAGCACGACCTGGTTGCGGTCGGCTCCCGTCTCGGCGGCCACTTCGTCCAGCACGGCCAGGCGGCGGGTCGTGCCGGCGTGGTCGTACTCGGCGGGCAGGGGCTTGTCCGCGCGCGTGTACCGGCCGCTCAGCAGCGGCGTGTACGCCCACAGCGCCATGTCCCTGTTGTGCTCCAGGTAGTGGACGACCTCGTCGGAGACCTCGCCGAACCGGTGCACGACCGTGGGCTGTGTGCCGGGCAGCGGACGCAGGTAGGTGTGGTGCTGCTGCACGGCCGTGAAACCGGTGTGCCCGCCCGCACGGGCGATCTGCCGTGCCCGCTCCACCTGCCACACGGGGTAGTTCGAGCCGCCGAGCCGACCCACCAGGCCTGCCGACACCAGCTTGTCGAACGCGGCGACCGTCTCCTCCAACGGCGTCACCGGGTCGGGCTTGTGCGCCCAGTACAGGTCGACGCGGTCGGTGCCGAGCCGCCGCAGGCTGCCCTCGATCCCGTTCGCGACCACGCTCGCCGACAGGCCCTCGGCCGTCTCCGGGAACCGCCCGGCCTCGGTCGGCTCGCAGCCCACCTTGGTGCTGATCCGCACCCGGTCCCGCACGCCCGGTCGGCGGGCCAGCCAGCGGCCGAGCACCTCCTCGCTCTGCCCGCCGAACCCGCTGGGGTGCTCCCAGAACGCGTAGCAGTTCGCGGTGTCGATCCACGCACCCCCGGCGTCCACGAAGCGGTCCAGCAACTCGAACGAGCGCCGCTCGTCGGTGGCCGTGCCGAACAGCATCGCGCCCAGGGCCAACTTGTCCGTCATGGCCACCACGCTAGGAGCATTCGGCCCGGCGGTACTGTCCAATCCCGTGACGGTTTCCCGGACCAATTTCGCGTGGGCGACGCTGGTGGACGTCGGCGGGCGCGGACGCCTGCACGACCGGCTGGCGCACGCGCTGCGCACCGCGATCCGGGACGGCAGGCTGGCGGAGGGCGACGCCGTGCCGCCGAGCCGGGCGCTGGCCGAGGAACTGGGCTGCTCGCGCTGGGTGGTGACCGAGGCGTACGGGCAGCTGGTCGCCGAGGGCTACCTGGCCGCGCGGGTCGGTTCGGCCACCCGGGTCTCGTGGTCGCCCGAGGCGTCCCCGGCCCGGCCGCGCGCACGGCGCAGCCCGGCCCGGCCCCGGATCCGGTACGACCTCGCGCCCGGACTGCCGGACCTGCGCGCGTTCCCGCGCAGGCGGTGGGCGGACGCGGTCCGGTCGGTCATCGGCTCCGCCGGCCACTACGACCTCGACCTCCCCGACCCCGCCGGGCACGCGGTGCTGCGGACGACCCTCGCGCACTACCTCCGGCGCTCGCGCGGCGCGGACGCCGACGACACGTCGGTGTCCGTCTGCGCCGGTGTGACCGACGGCCTGGTCCGCACGTGCCGTGCCCTGCACGGCCTGGGCATCACGGACGTCGCCGTGGAAGACCCCGGCTGGCGGCGGCTGCACGACGCCGTGACCAGCGCCGGGCTGCGCGTCCACCACGTCCCGGTCGACCACGACGGCCTCCGCGTGGACGACCTGGCCGCCACGCCGGCGCGGGCGGTCGTCGTCGGCGCGGCGCACCAGTTCCCGACCGGCACGGTCCTGTCCCCGGCGCGCCGGGCGGGCCTGGTGCGCTGGGCGCGGGAGGTGGACGGTTTCGTGGTCGAGGACGACTATGACGCCGAGTTCCGCTACGACCACCACCCGGTCGCGGTGGTTCAGGGCATGGACCCCGGCCGGGTCTTCCTGCTCGGCACGGTCAGCAAGACGCTCTCCCCGGCGCTCGGCCTGGGCTGGCTCGTCGCGCCACCGAGCACCGTCGCGGCGCTGCGGTCCGCGAACCCGGTGGCCGCCGCCCCGCCCGTGCTGGACCAGTTGGCGCTGGCCACGTTCATCGACCGCGGCTGGTACGACGCACACCTGCGCGCGTCCCGCCGCCGCTTCCGCACCCGCCGTGACCTGCTGCTGACCACCCTGTCCACCGCGCTGCCCCGGGCCCGCACGTCCGGCACGGCCGCCGGCCTGCACGTCCTGCTCCACCTACCGCCCGACACCGACACGCACGCCACGGTCCGCGCCGCGGCGTCGGCCGGCCTGCGCCTGGTGGACCTGGACGACTACCGCGTGCGACCCGCGCCGGACCGCGCCCTGGTCCTCGGGTACGGCAACATCGGCGACACCGAGATCCCCGCGGCGGTAGCGCTCCTGCGCGAGGCCTTGACCCGCTGATCGGCGGCCGCGCTCACGACGACCACCAGGAAAACCCGTGGCGCGCCCCACCGCGAACCGCCTCCACCGCCTCCTCGACGCTGGAACACAGCCCCAACAACCCGTCCACCTCGGTGACGTACATCGGGCGCACCACGGCGGCCCGGTCGGCGACGACGGCGAACGCCACCCCCGCCCGCTCGGCGTGCTCGCGCACCTCGACCAGGACCGCGATACCCAGCGACCCCAGGAAGGTCACGCCGGCCAGGTCGACCACCAGTCCCTCGGGGGCGTCGGCCAGGCAGGCGAGCAGATCGCGGCGCACCTGGTCGCAGGTGGCGGTGTCGATCTCGCCACGCACCGCGGCGAACACCACGCGGCGTCGGCGAGCGACGGTGATCGATGCCCCTTGCCGCTTCTCCTCCACAGCGCTCCGGCGGTCAGTTCCGCGTGCTCTCGCCGTCAGGGGGTGCCGGGAGTTCATTCCTGATCAGGTCCACTTGGTCGCGCAACCGCGACACGGCCACACGGACGGCGGTGCGCACCTCACCGGGATCGGGTGCCGCCGGCCGCTCTGGTGGGACCGACCCTGGCTGCTCAAGGTCATGGTTCACCCCGCTCCGGTACCCGCGGTCGGCAGGGGGCAAACACCGGTCGGGTGGACCTCACGAGGGGCGGCGGGCGAAGAGGAACGCCTGCGGGACGGGTTCGTCCGGATCGCACAGCCACTGGGCGTCGATCTCGAACCCGGCGTCACGCAGCCAGGACGCCACCTTGTCCGGCTGCCGGCGGTGCACGTGGACCGCCATCGGGTGACCCCCGTACCCCTCGGTCTTGAGGCGCGAGACGTCCCCGACGTGGAACCCGAGCTGCAACGGTCCGCCGGGGCGCAGCACCCGGTGGAAGTGCGCGAAGACCGTGGGCACCTCGTCGTCGGGGATGTGGATCAACGACCACCACGCGAGCAGCCCGGCCACCGACCCGTCACCCAGGCGCAGGTCCGTCATCGAACCCACCTCGAACCGCAACCCGGGGTTCTCGCGCCGAGCCACCTCGACCATCCCCGGGGAGAGATCGATGCCGAAGGCGTCCACCCCGAGCCCGTTCAGGTGCGCGGTGACGTGTCCTGGACCACAGCCGACATCCGCCACCGGCCCGCCGCCGGCTGCCCGTACGCGGTCGGCGAACACGGTCAGGGCGGCGCGGAGGTAGGGCTCGCCCGTGATGGCGTCGCGCACGAAGTCGGAGTAGCTGGCCGCGACCGTGTCGTAGGAGGTTCGGGTGTCGGTCAACCAGTCGTCCGTGGGCACGACCGACACGGTAATCCATGATCACACCAGCCGCGTCGAACCGGAGAAGGTGGCGGTCCACCCCTGCTCGGTGTGACTCGACGGTCCGGGGTCACGTCGGCAAGACATCCGCATTCGGTGAATTCCGGTGCACGGCAGGGTGTCCCGGGTAGCGTGTCGGTCGTGGAACCGGTGCTGGCTGAGGGGGACGACTGCGCCCTCTCCGCCACGGCGGTGTGTTGGCTCGCTGATGAACCGCAACCCGGCCTGGTCCTCGTGGAACTGACCGACGTGCGAGGACGGCCGTACCAACTGGTTGCCAAGTCGGCCTACTTCGACGACGGCACGGAGCTGACCCCGACCGCGACCTACCCGCGCCCGACGCTGGTCCCGTGCACGATCGACCACGTCCACCACGACACCGCCACGGTCACGACCCGGTGGATCGGCGACCGCCACGGCGAACCCTTCGTGTTCGACGTCCCCCTCGCCGCCCTCACCTCGAGGTGAACAACCCGCCGCTGGCCGCCGCCGAATTCGTCCTCGCACTGGCGGCCGGGACGACGATCAACGACGATCGGCTTCGGCCCGCTGGCGGGCGGTGGTACGTGGTGGGTCGGTGGCGAAAGGGGAAGGTGTTCGTGGGCTGGGTGGGTGGCGTGTGGCGGTTGCAGCGCGGTGACGAGCTGCTCGGTGAGGTCCTCGTCGAGGACGGCGATTTCCCGTGGTTGTCCGGCCGGTTCCGGCCGCAGCCGGCGTTCGCCGAGGTGAAGCCGCTGTTCGACGAGGAGCTCGCGCTGACCGAAGCGCTGGCCGACTCGGACTCCGCTGAGGACGTCGAGGCGTGGGAGCGGGTGTACGAGCGCATCGCCGGGGCGCTCACCCTGGTGGCGCCGCACGGGCCGGTGCCGGAGTTCCTGCTGCACGTCCAAGGCGACGAGGCCTGGTTCCGCTGGAGCGACGAGCCGTTCACCGACGACCGGGGATGACCCGCGGCCGACCGGGGACGTCGGGACGTCCCTCCCGCACGGGGACCTTCGCGTAGGAGTACTCATGTCGGGGCGGTGTTCGGAGCGCGATCATCGTCGGTGTGGGGAGA
Organism: Saccharothrix variisporea; assembly: GCF_003634995.1. Classification (GTDB taxonomy): domain Bacteria; phylum Actinomycetota; class Actinomycetes; order Mycobacteriales; family Pseudonocardiaceae; genus Actinosynnema; species Actinosynnema variisporeum. The sequence goes on from NZ_RBXR01000001.1 coordinate 9,200,391, forward strand.
CATCGGCGGGTTCTGGTGGCGTCGCTGGTCGGCGCGGTGGTCGGGGTGGGTTCGCTGCTGAGCACCAGCCTGGTCGCGGTGGTGCCGTGTGACGGGGAGGGCTACGGCTGTCTCGGCTTGGTCGTGCTCGTGTTCTACGCCTATCCGGTGGTGGGGTGGTTGCTCGGCTGGCTGCTGCTGAACCGGCTCGGCGGCGTGCGCCCGTGGCTGACCGCTCCGCTCGGGATGGTGCTGACGGTCGCCGGGGTGCTCGTGGGGGCGCGGGCGCAACCGGTGGCGATCGTGGTGGTGGCTGCCGCCGGCTTCCTGGTCGCGGCGTTCGTGGTGGACGCCGTGGACCGGTGGTTGGACGGGCCGGACGAAGGCTGGCCGGACAAGCCGCACGGTGACGTCGCCGAGCACTAGGAGCGGCGGTGGGCTCTGCACGGGCAGGTCAGGCGACGCGGAGGTGTCTGGCGTTTCGACAGCGCCTGCCGCAGGAACGCCCACGCGTACTCCACCGCGCCCCGCACCGCGCGGGAACCGTTGCCACGGCGTAGGAAAGGCAGCCACGCGCCGATCGCCGCCAGCACGCTGCGGACGGTCGCCCCATAAGCGCGCCGGCGGAACAGCAGGTTCGCCCGGTGCAGTTCGAACAGCACGGCACCCCGGCGGTAGCCGCCGGCGCGGGAACCGCGCACCGCGTTGTCCAGCAGGGCAAGGGCTTCGTCGTACCGGCCCCGCCGGACCTCCAAGCGGGACGTGGCCGCGTCGAGGATCGCGTGGGCGGCGGTGTTGTGGCGTAGACGGGCGAACGTTCGGCGGGCCTCGGTGAAGTGGTGTTCGCTTTCCTCCCAAGCCCCGCCCAGCAGCAGGATTTCGCCGATCGCGATGTGCTGGAAGCCGCTCTTGCGCTCGTACTCGGCGTGCGTCGCGTACCGGTGCTCGAGCGCGCGGACCAGGCTGGCCAGGGCCTCCTCCTCCCGCCCCAGCATGTGCAGCACGCGACCGCTGTAGTGGTACGCCCTGGCCTGAGCCCGCAGGGTTCGGTGGCTGTCCCGAGGCACGTCGGCCGCGAGCGCCGCCTGGTAGTGGCTCAACGCGGTGCGCAGTGCACCCTGGGTGTAGTGCAGGTTCCCCAGGCACGCGTGCACCTCGGGCAACCGGTGCGCGCACGTCGGGTCGGTCGTGCACACCGCCAGGCAGCGCTCCAGCAACCGCGCCGCCGACGGGTACTCGGTCAGGTCGATCGCGAACTGAGCGGTCGCCAGGTCGACCTCCACGCGGTCCAGCGGGGTGCGGCACGCCGCCACGGCCAGTGCCAGCTCCCGCCGGCGGGCGTCGTCGCCGTCCGCGACCCGGGCGTAGTACGACGCCTTCGCCAGGTGCACCGGCCACTGCGCGAGCCCGGCCGCCGCGAACACCGGGGCCGCCGCCTGCACCACGTCCGGGAAGTCCGCCACCCCCGGCCGGTCGCCCTGCTCGATCGCGCTGACCGCCAGGTCCGCGAACCGGTCCAGGAACCGCGACAGCACCTCGCCCTCGACCCGGATCCGGTACCGGCTGACGTTCTCCAGGTCCTTGACCATCGCGCGCAGGACGTCCTCCGGCGAGTCGTCGTCGGCACCGCGCGAGGACCGCTCGAACGACCGGCGCACGACGTCGTCCCACCGGGCGCGGTTCGCGCCGCCGTAGCCGCGGAAGGTCCGCTCAGACGAGGTCATCGGCGCGCGGTCGGGTGTACTCGTAGAGCAGGCTGTGGATCGAGTACCGGGAGTTGAGCCGGGACGCCTGCACCAGGCCCAGGTCGAACGCGGCCTGCAACGTGGTGTCGAACGCGTCCGGCCCCAGCCCGGCCAGTTCCCCCAGCTCCTCGCGGCTGATCTCGTCGCCGCGCCGCTTGACGCAGAACGCGGCGATCAACGCCTGCGCGTTGTCCGGGCCCGCGACCAGTTCCAGCTCCGCGAGCGACCGGTCGAACAGGTAGTCCTTCACCTGCCGGCCCAGGCGCCCGCGGGTGTGCGTGGCCGCGTCGGTCAGCTCCTCGGCGACCCGGCCCAGCGGCAGCCCCGTCGACAGGTAGCGGCCGACGACCAGCTTGAGCAGGTACGGGTTGCCCTCGGTGATCTCCACGACGGGGGACAGCAGCTCCCTCGGCGCCGTCGCCAGCTGCTCGTCGTCGCGCCCGATGTGCCGCACGAGCGCCACGGCGTCCTCTTCGGACAGTCCGCGGACCATGTGCTGCTGCACCAGCCCGAACGGCCCCTCGACCCGGCTGCGGCTGGTCACGACGAGCTTGTGGGGCCGGGCCAGGCCGACACCGTCGAGCCGCTCGACCAGGACGGTGGCCTGCCGCGGTGTCTCCACGTTGTCCACGACCGTGACCACCCGGCCGTCCTCCGCCGCGAGGCCGTCGCGGAAACCCCCGCCCCACCGGCGCGGGTCGGGGCCGAGCACGACGCCGAGCTGGTCGGCGAGGTCGACCACGGCCTCCATCCACCAGCTCCCCGCGTCGGGTGAGGCGTCGGCCTCCGGCCCGTCGCCGCGCACGGTCGTCCACAGCACCCGGTCCACCAGCCCGTCGCGGTGCGCCCGGTCGACGGCCTCGAACGTGACGGTCGTCTTGCCGATGCCGCCCGAGCCGCGCACCGCGAGGATCCACGACCCCGTCGGGTTGGCCAGCGCCTCGCGCACCCGCGCGGTGACCGCGTCGACGCCGAAGAGCCCGTCGCGCTCGTGGTTGACCGCCGCGCGGTCGCGCCAGCCGCCGTCCGGGGCGCTGACCAGCGGGTGGCCGGGCACGTGGAGCCACCCCACCACCCGGCTCTCCTTCACCCGCGCCTCGATGCGGTGGTAGGTCTCGGGGTCGATGTCCGGGTGCCCCTGGCTCACCACGTCCTCGTGGAACCGCTCGGAGACGAGCACGGCGACCGGCGCGGTGCGCGGGGCGGCGGCCAGGGCGGCGCGCAGCGGCGTGGCGTCGAGCAGGCGGGCCAGCAGGACCATCGGGCGGCCGGTGTAGCCGAAGTCGTCCAGCACCACGTCGGCGTCGTGCACGGCGACCCGCACGCGCATCTGTTCCGGGGCCGGCGCACGCTCGTTGTGCGCGCGCAGGGCGTCGGCCAGCGCGCCCAGGACGGGGTGCAGCAACAGCCGCTTCGGGTACCGCGCGGGCACCGCCACGACCAGCCCGTCACCGCGGTCGTGGTCGTGGCACGAGCCCCAGTCGATGCCCGCCCCGGCGAACGCCCCGGCCAGGCACTCCCGCAGCGCCCGCCGCATCGCGACCGACGCCGCGTTGTGCCGGCGGGGGTCGGCGGACCGCTCGATGTCCACCGCGAACAACGCGCGGTGCTCGGGTTCGAGCACGACCATGCCACCAACCTAGGGCCGGCCCCGGACCGCGAGCACCGGTCCTCACCCCGGACGCGGCGATTTCACCCGGTAGCCGTACGGCCCTCGCGGTGGCTCAGGGCACGGGGAGGTCGAGGGCCACGGTGACCAGCGAGTGGATGCGGGTCGCGATGGCCGCGAGCAGGCCGTGCAGTTCCGGTGAGGCGGTTTCGGCGGCCGCCTGGAGGGTGCGGAGGTCTTCGTCGATCCGGCCCAGGACCTCGCTGATGTCGGTCTGGCCGGCGGTCAGCGCGGTGGAGATCTCCTCCAGGGGAACACCCTGGACTTCCAGGCGTTGGACGAGGTGGATGCGGTCGACATCGGCCGGGTGGTACAGCCGGTAGTTGCCGGCGGTGCGCTTGGCGGGGGTGAGCAGGCCCAGGGTCGTGTAGTAGTCCACCGTGCGCGGGCTGACCTGCGCGCGGGCGGCGAGTTCACCGATCTTGAGCAGGACGTCGGTCACACTGGCCCTTTCACTCGATCACCCTCAGTGAACCGTACAGTGCCACGTGATAGTATGAGGTGTGCCTGATGGAACCGATGCAGACGGTTGCAGTAGTCGGCCGGGTCCGGCCCGGCTGAACTTCCCTCCCACGGCGGGTGAGCCGTGTTGATCCTCTCCGGCGTGCTGGCGATCGTGGTCCTCACCGCCGCCACCGGGTACTTCGTGGCCCAGGAATTCGCCTACATGGCCGTGGACCGCGGTCGGTTGCGGCAGCTGGCCGAGTCCGGCGACAAGGGCGCCGAGCGGGCCTACCGCGTGACCCAGCGCCTGTCGTTCATGCTCTCCGGCGCGCAGTTCGGCATCACGGTGACCGCGCTGCTGGCCGGTTACGTGGCGGAGCCGTTGCTGGGCACCGGGTTGGCGGACGTGCTGGGCGTGACCGGGCTGCCCGCGGCGGTCGCGGTGTCGCTGTCGATGGCGGCGGCGCTGGTGTTCGCCACCGTCGTGCAGATGGTGCTGGGGGAGTTGTTCCCCAAGAACCTGGCCATCGCGAAGCCGGAAACCCTGGCCAAGGCGCTCAGCTCCTCGACGTTGGCCTACCTCAAGGTCGCCGGGCCGCTGATCCGCCTGTTCGACACCGCCGCCAACAAGCTGCTGCGGTCGGTCGGCATCGAGCCGGTGGAGGAGCTGCCGCAGGGCGCGACCTCCGAGGACCTCAAGCAGATCATCGGCGACGCCAACGAGCAGGGGCACCTGGACCCGGAGCTGTCGCGGCTGCTGGAGCACGGGCTGGGGTTCCGCGAACTGGTCGCCGAGCAGGCGATGACACCGCGGGTCTCGGTGCACACGATCCAGGCCGGGGAGCCGGTGGGGCGCGTGGTCGAGTTGCTGGACACCGGGCACTCGCGCTTCCCCGTGGTCGGTGTCGACCTGGACGACCTGCGCGGTGTGGTCGGGTTGGCCGAGCTGTTGACCGTGGCGCCCGAGCGGCGCGCGGACACCCCGGTCGGCGACATCGCCTCGCCCGCGCTGGTGGTGCCGACGACGTTGCCGCTGCCCGCGGTGCTGGAGCGGCTGCGCAGCGAGCACCGGCAGCTGGCGTGCGTGGTGGACGAGTTCGGCGGGTTCGCCGGCGTGGTGTCGCTGGAAGACCTCGCCGAGGAGCTGGTGGGGGAGATCCACGACGAGGACGACCTGGTGCGGGACGCGGTCGAGCCGCTCGGCGAGCGCGTGTGGCGGGTGCCGGGGCGGACGCGGGTGGACGAGGTCGCCGACGCGACCGGCGTCGAGCTGCCCGCGCACGACAGCTACGACACGGTGTCCGGGCTCGTGCTGCACCGGCTGGGCCGCACCGCGACGACCGGTGACGAGCTGGAGCTGGACGGCGTGTCGATCCGGGTCGTGGAGGTCGCCCGCAACGTGCCCGCGGCGGTCGTGCTGAGTGCCCCGGCGCGGGACCGGGAGGGGGTCCGATGAGCACGACCTGGTCCCTCCTGGTGTCGGTGGTGCTGTTGGTGGCCAACGCCTTCTTCGTCGCCGCCGAGTTCGCGCTGGTCGCGGCCAAGCGGCACCGCCTGGAGGCGGCGGCGCAGGACAGTCGCGCCGCGCGGGCGGCGGTGGCCGGCGTCCGCGAGCTGTCGCTGATGCTCGCGGGCGCGCAGCTGGGCATCACGTTGTGCACCTTGGGTTTGGGCGCGTTGGCCAAGCCCGCCGTGGCCGACCTGTTCGACCCGGTGCTGCGGGCGGTCGGTCTGCCGGACGGCGTGGCCTACGGCATCGCGTTCGCGCTCAGCCTGGTGCTCGTGGTGTTCCTGCACATGGTCGTCGGCGAGATGGCGCCGAAGTCGTGGGCCATCGCGCACCCCGAACGCTCGGCGGTGCTGCTGGCGCTGCCGTTCCGCGGCTTCGCGCACAGCGTCCGCTGGGTCCTCAGTGGACTCAACCGCACGACGAACGGGTTGCTGCGCCTGCTGAAGGTGCAGCCGCAGGACGAGCTGGCGCAGGCGCACCGGCCCGAGGACCTGCGGATGCTGGTCCGCCAGTCCGCCGAGCACGGCCTGATCCCCGAGGGCCAGCAGAAGCTGCTGACCCGGATGCTGCAGGTGCAGCAGACCACGGTGGCGCAGGTGATGGTGCCGATCGAGCGGACGGTCAGCGTCACCGAGCACACCGGCGCGGCGGCCATCGAACGGCGCAGCCGGGAGTCCGGGCGGTCCCGTTTCCCCGTGATGGACATGCGCGGCCGGTACGTCGGTCTGGTGCACATCCGGGACGCCGTGCGCGCCATCGCGGCCGGCGAGCCGAAGAAGGCCCGCGACCTGATGACCACGCCGTTGACCCTGCCGGTGTCCCTCCCGGTGGCCCGGGCGGTCACCGAGATGCGCGCCGGCCGCGCCCAGCTCGCCCTGGTCACCGACCACGAGCAGGTCGTGGGCATCGCGGCGCTGGAAGACCTGCTCGAGGAGCTGATCGGCGACTTCGAGGACGAGACCGACCCGGTGGTGCGCACCTCCTGAGGGGTCGCGCACCCGCCGGGCGGGTGGTCAGGGCTCGTAGCGGAACGGGGCCTGGCCGTTGCGGACGCAGACCGACTTGCCCACCCCCTCCGAGGTCTGGAACAGGGAGACCTCGGCCTGGTAGCGGGTCATCTTCGTGAAGTCCACGCCCTGGGTCGGGGTGGCGCGCAGGTAGTCCGCCACGTGCAGGCGGGCCACCCCCTCGGCGTCGGTGTCGGCCGAGCCCGCCAGGGCGCCGCTGTCGGGCGGCCAGCCGACGCGGAACTCCAGCACCAGGCCCGCGACCGGCTTGCCGCCGTCCGTGGCGCGGGCCTGGAGGTCGAGGGCGGTCGCGGGTGCGCCGCCGCCCCGGATGACCACTGGTTCCACGGTCACCGTCGTGTCGCACGTGTCGCTGCCGCCGCCGGTGCAGGCCGTCACGGCCGTCCCCAGCAGGACGGCCGTGACGAGCAGCGGAAACCCCTTAACAGCCAGGGTCCGGCCCCCCGTTCTTGTCGAACGGACTGTACTTGAACGCCGTGGCCAGGTCGATCAACGGCCGGTCCTTCTCCTCCAGGCCCGGGTCCAGGATGCTGAACACCAGCTTGTGGTCCGCTTTGGACGGTGTGTAGACGAACCCGGACAGCGTCCCGTTCGGCTCGACGTCCCGCAGGTGCCGCGGCACCCGCTCGAGGTCGAAGTCGGTGATCTCCAGGTCGCCGATCTTGAGCACGAGCCGCGCGACCGGCCCGTACTCCTGGTCGTACAGGTGCGTCCGCACGGTCCGGCGGGTGGTCGCCGGGTCGAGCAGCACCCGGTTCTCGTAGAACGCCGGGATGGAAGGGTCGTCGAACTTGAGGACCTTGATCTGCAGGTCCACGTCCACGTTCATCTCGATGCCGTCCATGCCGATGCCGAACTCGCGGTAGTCGCCGTCCACGCCGAAGGCCAGGTACTGCTCGCCGGGCCGCACCTGGAACGTGGTGAACGCGTCGGCGTGCAGGTAGACCGTCCCGATCTCCAGCCGGTTCACCTGCACGTGCCCGCCCAGGTGCAGCGCCGCCACGTCGACGCCGCAGATCGGGATCTTCAGCGCCGGGTCGGGGATGGTGATCCGGTCGGTGCGCAGGGAGAACGCGCCGCCGAGCAGGATCGACGCGGCGGCGGGCGTGGAGGTGACCGTGGTGTCGAAGCTGCCGGTCTCGACGTTCTGCACGACCTGGGTGCCCACCTTCGTCCCGGCCCCGACGAGCTTCAGGTACGCGTCGTGCAGCTGGAGGTGCACCGGTTTGGCGTCGATGCCCAGGCTGCCCCGGACGAACGCCTCGACGCCCAGCCCGGCCGCCGGCGCGTCCACGGTGATCATCGGCACCTTCAGCGCGGTCCCGCTGGAGTCGGTGCCCTTGATCCCCACGGTCACGCAGTTGTCGCCCGCGCACGCCGGGATGTTGGTGACCGACGCCCGCGCGGACGCGGGCTGACCGGCGAACCGGGCCGTCACGTTGGCGTCCACCAGGATGATCGGCGAGGACGCCTCGACCCGCACGGTCGAGTCCTTGCCGAAGCTGCCGGCGACCTTCATCCGCGCGGGCACGCCGAACACGTCCAGTTCGCCCGCCAGGTTCCCGTGCTCGGTGGTGGTGCGCGCCTCGGCCTTCAACGCCAGCGTCTCGGCCGCGTCGGAGCTGTCGTACGCGACCTCCAGGGTGCTCGGCTTGGCCGGGTCCAGGCTCTCGTCGAACCCGAACGGCCCGATGTGCAGGTCGAACGGCGAGGGCAGGCCGCTGAGCACCGCCTGCGCCGCCGCGTGCGGCATCTGCGCGAACAGGTCGTCCAGGGCGACGTACGCGGTGAGGTCGACCCCGGCCGGCGGGCGGTAGCCCACGACGTCGACCTTCTGGTTCTTGATGTCCACGTCGACCCTCGTGGGCAGGCCGGGCAGGTTCACCGTCCCGACCGCGCCGAAGCACTTGCCGAACACCGCGCACAGCGGCGTGTCGTCGCGGGCGCAGCCGGTGCCGCCGGCGCACCCCTTGGCCTCCAGTGCGACGCCGTGCGGGTAGAACGGCACGCCGCCCACGGCGTCGATCGCCGCCACCTTGCCGATGCGGGCGTGCGCCGCCAGCCCGACCGGGCGGTCGGTCTCGTAGTGGAACTTCTCGCCGCTGTAGTCGATCAGCAGGTGGCTGGGCAGGCTCACCCGGCCGAACCCGGAGAAGCGGGTGTCGTCCGCGCCACCGGCGGCGAGCACCACGTCACCGTCGAAGGCGAAGACCCCGTTGCCCGACCGCATGTCGAACGCCAGTCCGCTGTCCTTTTTGGACACCGAGACGGCGGAGAGGCCGTCCACCGAGGCGCTCGCGTCGAGGTCGCCGGTGAGCTGCCGGTAGTGCGCCGCCACGTGCTGGCCGACCGGGGCGGTCGCGCCCGGGTGGTTGGTCACGGCGAACCTGGCCCCGCCCACCGGTCCGGTCACGCCCCGGAAGTCCAGGGCGCCACCCGACCAGGTGGCCTTCAGCTGCGTGGGCACGCCGGTCGCCTGCGCGAACACCTGGTGCTCGCGCCCCTGGAACGGGACGCCCGCGGCGGCGAAGGTCAAGGACCCCAACGGGTCCGACAGCGTGGAGGTGAACGTGCCGCCGGGCACGTCGGCCCGCACGTCGATGTCCTTGGGCACCCCGGTCGCCGAAGCGGACAGGTAGCCCCTGCTCACGCCCGACAGCGCGGCGGTGATCTCGTCGATGCCCGCGGAGTTGTGCACGCCCAGCGTGGTCACCGCGTCGAAGGTGCCGACGACGTGGACGGTCGCGGGCAGCTTCGCGATGGTGGCCCGCCCGCGCAGCGTGCCGTAGGCGGTCGGGGTGACGGCTTCGGCGTCCACCCGCAGGGTGCCCAGCGGGGCGGACGCCCGGTAGCCGACGTCCACGCGGGCCGGGGCACCCTCCACGGTGATCGGACCCACGGTCAGGTCCAGCCCCGCCGGCAGGCCGTCGAGCCGGACCAGGCCCTCCAGCCGGGGCAGGCCCGGCAGCAGGCCGTCCACCTCCAGGTACGCGGTCAGCGGCGCGCCGGCGGGCTGGCTGTAGCCGGTGAACTCGACCTGCTTCGCGGTCAGGTTCAGCGCCAGCGACGTGGGCAGGCCGGGCAGGCGCACGGTGCCGGCCAGGCCGAGGCAGCGGGCGAACAGCGTGCACAGCGGCGTGTCGTCGCGGGTGCAGCCCTGGCCGTCATCACAACCCCGGACGCGCACCGCCGCGCCGTTGTCGAACAGTGGTGCGCCCAGGCCCTCCAGCGCCTTGACCTTGCCGACGCGCACCTCGGCCGCCAAGCCGATGGACTTGTCACCGGTGTAGGTCAGCTTGCCGTCGGCGAGGTCCTGCACCAGTTCCAGCCGCGTCGGCAGGTTGTCGATCCGCGCGGTCAGCGCCAGGCGGGTGTCGTCCACGCCGTTCGCCGCCAGCACCACGTCGGCGTCGGCGAACACCGGTTGGCCGCCGGTGTCGGAGTCCAGCCGGGTGACCTGCCTGGCCGCGCCGCGCGAGTACTCGGCGTGCGAGAGGTTGCGCACCAGGACGCTGCCGTCGAAGTCGCCGGTGGCCTGCCGGTAGTGCACCGACACGTGCTGACCCGCCGGTGCGGTGGCGCCCGCGTGGTTGGTCACCGCGAACCGGGCCGAGCCCAGCGGACCCGACAGGCCCCGGAAGCGCATCGTGCCATCGGTGAAGTCGGCGTCGAACCGGGCGGGAACGCCGGTCAGCTCGGCGATCGCGACAGTGTCCCGGCCGGCGAACGGCGTGCGGGCGACCGCGGCGATGCCGCCGAGCGGGGCCGACAGCGTGCCGTCCAGGTGCCGGGCGGGCAGGTCGACCAGGACGTCCACCTCGGTCGGGACGTCCGTGGCGGCCGTGGACAGGTAGTGGTGGGCGTTGGGGTCGAGGGCTTCCACGCCCTGCGGGCTGGCGAACAGCTCCACGCGCGGCACGGCGCTGGACGCCTTGTACCGCACGCGCGGGCGGTCCCCGAGGTCGTAGTTCACGTCCACGGACGCCGGGACCCCGTCCACCGCCGCCACGGCGCTCGGCCCGGTCGCGGTGTCCACGTAGGCGGCCCGCACCCGCCGCACGACGCTGCTCGCCCGGAAGGCGACCTTCCGCTGGGCGGTGTCGAGGTCGAACGACAGCGTGGCGGGCAGGTTGGACACGTCCAGGCGGCCCTTCTGGTGGCCGTCGATGTTGCCGGCGCCCACGAACGCCTGTCCGCCGGGGGAGAACTCGGTCGTGCCGCGCGGGTGGTCGCCGAAGAAGACGTCGATCTTCTTCAGGCCCGTGACGCGGGCGCTCACGCCGAGCCGACCGCCGTCGAGCACGAGGGTGGCGTGGTCACCGGTCAGCGGGGCGAACGCGCCTTGGCTCCGGGACAGGAACACCTCGGCGGAGCCCAACGCCTCGGCCGCGTCGAACAGCACGTGCCGCCCGGGGAGGTCGACGTCCACCGTGGCGACGGTCGGGAGGTCGCGCAACGCGCCGCGCAGCACGATGGCGGGGTCGCGGTCGAGCACCGCGATGTCCAACGCGCTGAGCGGGCTCGCGGCCCCGTAGTCGAGCTTCACCTTGTCCTGCGCGGAGGTCAGGACCGCGTTCCACCGCGTCGGCACGGCCTTGGCGCTCGCCTGCACGGCGCGGCTCAGGTCGCGTCCGGTGTAGACGTAGTCGGCGAAGAACACGTCGTCGATCGTCGAGTCGGCCATGTACTGGACGGTGGCCTGCGCGCCGCCCACCGGCCGGGTCAGCGCTGCCGACACGGAGGTGGGCAGCAGGTCGACCTTGAGCTGGTCGAACCGGTTGGCCGTGGCGCTGTTGGACAGCACCTGGGTGTCGAGGTGGGTGCGTTCGCTGCTGGTGGAGTCGACCGCGGCCTTCTGGTCCCGGTCGGCGGCGCCGGGGTCGATGAAGGCGTGCGCGGTGAACAGGTTGGGGACGGGGGAGAAGCGGGCGCTGGCCACGGTCGGGTCCACCGCTTCGCCCTTGTCGGTCTCGGCGACGTTCGCGAGCCCGGCGGTGACCGCCATCGACTCGCCCGCGCCGACCTGGAGCACGGTGGCCTTGATGTCGAAGATCCCGCGCACGGCCTGGATCGGGGCGAACGTGTAGAGGCCCAGTGCGGCGGTCGGCAGGCTGGAGCCGCGCCGCAGGCCGTCGAAGCCGACCGAGATCCGCTTGTGGGTGGGCAGGTCGTAGACGGCCCAGACGTGGGCGGGCAGGTCGGCGCCGGCGTGCTCGCTGGTGGGCAGGCGCACCGACAGCACGGCCAAGCCCGCGTGGACCAGGTTCAGCAGCGCTTCCAGCTTCTGGCGCAGCAGGCCGTCGAGGGACGCCAGGAGCTTCTCCAGTTCCAGCTTCTCGATGAGCAGCTCGGGGTGCAGGATCACGTTGAGCGGGTCCTTGAGCAGGTCGAGGACCACGTTGAGCCGGGCCGTCGCGTCGGCGATCTGCCGTTCCACGTCGAGGACTTCGCGCGAGGCCCCGACGATGTCGCCGACCGCGGCGGCGGGCACCAGGTCGGCCAGGACGTCCGGCGTGCGGTCACCGGTGACGTCAACGACCGCCGGGACGGCCAGCGGGAGGGTCAGCGAGCAGGAGACGGCCTTGGTGCGGGACTCCGAGCAGATCCGGTAGGTGATCCGCGGGATGCCGTCCGGGAGTTGTTGCAGCAACGCCAACGGGTCGACCGGCAGCGGCGGCGGGAGGTTGCCGGACGTCAGCGCGTCGAGCAGTTCCCGCAGGGTCGCCTTGCGCGAGGGATCGACCAGCTGGGCCGAGGAGACCTGCGGTTGCAGCTTGGCGGCGTCGAGGTCGGGTGTGCCGTCCGGCGCGAGCCTGCCCGCGCGGCCCAGGGTGGCCAGGGCGTCGGCGGTGGTGGCGTCGACCAGTTCCCGGGCGGGGTGGGTCGGCAGGTCGAGCGCGGTGGGCCGCACCGGCGGTTCGGGCGTGATGGGCCGGCGTTCGACGGGGACGTGCGCGTCGGGACCGGGGTCCACCTCGGGCAACGGTGCCAACGGTTGGGCCCGGGACGGCTCGCGCGCCACGTCCGGCGCACCGTCCGGCCCGGGGTCCAGCGGTTGGACGTCCCGGGGCGGCGGGATCGGTGCGGACTCGGCGGCGGCGACCGGGTCTTGAGCCGGCTGTGCTGCCGGTGGCACGGGATCGGGCTGGGGCTGGGCGACCGCGGGCACGGCCGTCGTCATCCCCGCTCCGAGTGCCGCGGCCACCGCGAAGACCAGCAACGTCGATCTGATCCGGAACTGGCCGGTGGTGAAAAGCGCATGCCGAAGACGTGCCACTGCAACCCCCCAAGTCGATGCACAGTGACCGGAGGAGCCCCAATTCCCCCGTCCGCACGAACCCACCACAGAACACCCGTGCCGTCAACCCGCTTCCGCCATGTGGCCCAGCGGTGCCGGCGAAGTCCACTGTGGACTGTCGGGGTGGCCCTGCCGGGGCCTACCGCGGCGGTCCGGCGGGAGCGTCGGCCCGGCGGGCGGCGAGGGCGGCGGCGGCTTCGCCGAGCATGCGGCCGTTCGCCCTGATCGACACCCGGCGCGGGGTGAGCCGGGCGACGGTGCGCAGGCGGCGGTCGGGCACGATCGCGGCGCGCCCGGAGAGCAGCGCGTGGACGGTCTGCCGGATCGCGGTGGCCACGGGGAGGGGCCGGATCGGCAGGCGGGCGCGGTCCAGGCCGAAGCGGTCGATGATCGGGGTGTCGACGTTGCCGGGGAGCATGACGGTGACGTCCACGCCGGCCGGCCGCAGTTCGTGGTGCAGCGCCTCGCCGAGGTTGCGGACGTAGGACTTGGCCGCGCTCTCGTGCGCCATGTTCGGCAGTCCGTGCACCGCGCCGAGCGCGGAGACCAGCACCATGGCGCCGCGACCGCGTTCGACGAACCGGCGGCCGAAGCCGTGCGCGAGGTCGAGGTGGGTCGTGGTGTTGAGGACGAGCCGGCGGTGCAGGTCGGGGAGGTCCTGGTCGAGGAACCGGCCGGGGTGCCCGCCGCCGGCGTTGGACACCAGCAGTCCGACGTCCAGGTCCGCCGACGCGGCGAGCAGGTCGGTGGCGCCGTTCGCGCGGCCGAGGTCGACGGTGACGACGCGGTGCTCGACCCCGTGGGCCCGGGTGAGGGTCCGGCCCAGGTCCTCCAGCCGGTCGGTGGAGCGCGCGGCCAGGAGGACGTTGAGCCCGTCCGCGGCACAGCGCTCGGCGAAGGCCTGGCCGATGCCGGACGAAGCCCCGGTGACGACGGCCCAGGGCCCGTAGGCGGATAAACCGGTCATGATCCGCACCTCCAGATGTGAGTTAGTTGACTGACTAACTGCCACGCTAGCAGCCCGGCCCGCGAACGCCTAGGGTGTGAGTGGGATGACTGACTCACCAGGCGGGAAGCGCGGTGGCAAGCGCGAACGGCTCGTCGCCGGCGCGGCCGAGTTGGTGCACCGCAAGGGCGTCGCGGCGACCTCGCTCGCCGACATCGCCCAGGCCTCGGGCGTCCCGGTCGGGAACGTCTACTACTACTTCAAGACGAAGGACGACCTGCTCCGGGCCGTGATCGAGGCGCAGGTCGACCAGGTCGAGGCCCTGCTGACGGGGTTGGCGGACCTGCCGGGACCGGCGGAGCGGCTCAAGGCCCTGGTGGGGCAGTGGGAGCGGATGCGGGACGTCGTCGCCCGGTACGGCTGCCCGTTCGGCACGCTCGCCGCCGACCTCGACCGGCGCGACGACGGCCTGGACGTCGAGGCGGCCGGACCGATCCGACGCATCCTGGACTGGGCGGAGGACCAGCTCCGCGCCCTCGGCGCGCAGGACGCGCGAGAACTGGCCACGACCCTGTTCGCCGGCATCCAGGGCGGCGCGCTGCTGGCCGGCGCGCTGCGCGACCCGGAGGTCATGTCCACCCAGGTCCGGCACCTGCGGCAGTGGATCGACACCCTCGCCCGCTCGCGCGGTCGGACGTCACCGAACGGGTAGCTGTGGTTCGCTGGTCCAGGCGTGGGCGGGGCGTGATGCGCTGGTGGCGGGTTCCGCGGCCGCTCGATCCGGACCACCACCGCGGCCGGGGTGGCGGTGGGGTGCCGGCGGGGAGCGCTGGGACGGTCGGCCGGGCGGATGTGTTGGTCGCACTTCCACGCCGCCACCCGTCGACGTGATTACCGGCCGGTACCGGGCTTTCGCCGCGCGCGGTCCTGGGGAGCCTGGTACTCGTGGATGCCGACTGCGAAGGCGGTGTCCCATGTTCGTCGTTCGCTTCCACACGAACGAGTTCGTGCCGGATGACGTGGTCGCGTTGCGCAGCGGCGTCGACGGGTGGACCGTCGACGTGCCCGGCGTGTACGAGGACGGCGCCTGGACCTTCCGGCTCGACGAGGCCCGGTACGGGCCGCTGCTGGAGTTCAAGTTCGTGCTGGACGGCACGACGTGGATGGACGGCCCCAACCTCGTCGCGCAGCCGACCGCCGGCGGGGTGCGGGACTTCGCCGACGAGGTCGCGTTCACCCCGCTGCCCGCGGTCGTGGTCGAGAACGGCGAGGTGCAGCAGCGGTTCTTCCGGCCCGACCACGACGGGCAGCGGGTGTACGACGTGATCGTGGTGGGGTCCGGCATCGGTGGCGGGCTGCTCGCCGACCAGCTCTCCGACGCGGGCGCGGACGTGCTGGTGCTGGAGGCGGGTTCCCTGTTGTTCCCCACCCACGTGGCGAACCTGCCGCGCCGGCTGCGGGTCGGGAAGTTCGACAAGCACGTGTGGGGGCTGTTCCAGGACTTCGGCGTCCGGAACTACGCCAACGTCGACGGCTCGGACTTCCGGGGCGCCCAGGCGTTCAACCTCGGCGGCCGGTCGGTGTTCTGGGGTGGGCTGATCCCGCGGATGGGCGCCTGGGAGTTGAGCGGGTGGCCGGCGGCCGTGCGCGAGTACCTGCTGACCACCGGGTACCGGGTGGCCGAGGACGCGCTCAACCGCAGCACCCCGATCGGCTCGACCTACCAGGAGGAGGCCAAGCGGGCGCTGACCCGCCTGCTGCCGGACTTCGACCACCTCGACGCCCCGGTCGCGGTGCAGTACCGGGGCTACACGACGTTGTCGATCCCGGCGGGCATGTTCTCCACCGCGGACCTGCTCAGCGAGGACCGGCTGGTCGTCGACCCCGGGCGGAGCGTGCCGACGATCAACCTCAACCACGCCGTGCAGCGCGTGCTCACCCGGGACGGCCGGGCGGTCGGCGTCAGCGCCTACGACCTGCTTGCGCGCAAGCAGCGGGAGTACCGCGCCGACACCGTCGTGCTCTGCGCGGGGACCATCGAGTCGGCCAAGATCGCGCTGCTGTCCGGGTTGACCGACCCGACCGGCCTGATCGGGCGCGGGATCACCGACCACCCGATCTGGTACACCCACTTCTCGCTGCCCGCCGGCTCCCCGCACGCGGCCGTCGACGCGTCGGCGAAGCTCTGGTCGCGGCACCGGGGCACCACCGTCGACCTGCACCCGTACAACGTGGTGCTGGAACTGGGCGCGGACTTCAACCAGGGCCGTTACGTCGACCCGGACAACCTCGCGCGCCATCGGCAGCGGAAAGCCGACTCGACCCTGGGCGAGATCGTGTTCCTGTTCAACGCCCCGCTCGTGGCGACCAACGAGGTGCGGGTCGTGGGTCCGCCGGCCGTGCCGGTGCAGGTCGTCGTCCGGCCGTGCCCCTTGGCGCCGGCACTGGTGGCGGAGGTGCGGGACATCGCGGCCACCGTGCTGGAGGGGATCGGGGCCGAACCGATCACCGGCGAGACGCTGGACCTCACCCGGGCCGACCTCGGCGGTGTCGCGCACGAGGTCGGCACGCTGCGGATGGGCGAGGACGGCGGCGGGGTGGTCGACGCCGACCTGAAGTTCCTCGCCTACGAGAACCTGTACGCCTGCGACAACTCGGTGCTGCCCAGCTCGCCGGCCGCCAACCCGACCCTCACCCTGGCCGCGTTGAGCCTGCGACTCGCCCGCCACCTCACCACCTGACGACGTTTCCGCATTCCCGCGATGTGGACGTCTCCCGCGATAAGACCGGTCGCCCGCCGTGCAGGAATTCGACTTCCGCAAATGCCCGGTGGCGGTCCGGGCCGGCCGGTGACACGGGTCCGCGATGTGACCCGGATGTTAAAGATAGGTGTGAACCTGCCGAGCCGTCACCGCCGTCCGCGCCGCCACGAACCGCGTCGCCGCAGGTGAAGTCCTGCGTTTCGATCAAGGAACCGCACCGCGCAAGAGGGTGACTGTAAACGTGGCGTTACTTCCCGCTCACCACCGCCGGCGCGATAAAGTGCGAATTCAACCGCATTCTTGTCGTCCCCACCACGGCGTCCTAGGGTGAGCCCGCACGGTCATTGACGACCGCTGTCGATTTAGCGATTCACTATTACCTCGGAGGTGATCGCCGTGTCGAATTCCGATTCCGAGATCGGCGACTCGCTGCTGCGCCTGGCCCGGCACTTCCAGCGAGGTGAGACCTCCGCGGACGGGCGGACGCTGCACCAGATCGGTGGGCGCGGTGCCGACGTCTTCTACCGGGACCGGTGGGCCTACGACAAGGTCGTGCGGTCCACCCACGGCGTGAACTGCACCGGCTCCTGCTCCTGGAAGGTCTACGTCAAGGACGGCGTGATCACCTGGGAGGCGCAGCAGACCGACTACCCGTCGATCGGCCCGGACAAGCCGGAGTACGAGCCGCGCGGCTGCCCGCGGGGCGCCTCCTTCTCCTGGTACACCTACTCGCCCGCCCGGGTCCGCTACCCGTACGTGCGCGGCGTGCTGCTGGAGTACTACCGGGAGGCCAAGGAGCGGCTCAAGGACCCGGTGCTCGCGTGGGCCGACATCGTCGAGGACCCCGAGAAGTCCCGCCGGTACAAGGCCGCGCGCGGCATGGGCGGGTTCGTGCGGGCCGAGTGGTGGGAGGCCGCCGAGATGGTCGCCGCCGCCCACGTGCACACCATCAAGCGGTACGGCCCGGACCGGGTCGCCGGGTTCTCGCCCATCCCGGCGATGTCGATGGTCAGCCACGCGGCCGGGGCGCGGTTCGTGTCGCTGGTCGGCGGCTCGATGCTGAGCTTCTACGACTGGTACGCCGACCTGCCGGTGGCCAGCCCGCAGGTGTTCGGCGACCAGACCGACGTGCCCGAGTCGGCGGACTGGTTCGACGCCGGTTACCTGATCATGTGGGGCTCCAACGTCCCGGTCACCCGCACCCCGGACGCGCACTACATGACCGAGGCGCGCTACCGGGGCCAGAAGGTCGTCGTGGTGTCCCCGGACTACGCCGACAACACCAAGTTCGCCGACGAGTGGCTGCCCGCCCGGCCGGGCACCGACGCCGCGCTGGCCATGTCGATGGGGCACGTGATCCTGCGGGAGTTCTTCGTCGAGAAGACCACCCCGTACTTCACCGACTACGTCAAGCGCTACACCGACCTGCCGTTCCTGGTCACCCTGACCGAGACCGACGACGGTTTCGTGCCGGGCAAGTTCCTCACCGCCGCCGACCTCGGCGACCTCGGCGAGGGCGCGGAGTCCAAGACCGTCCTGCTCGACGCCCACGGCACACCGGTGGTGCCGCCCGGGTCGCTCGGGCACCGGTTCACCGACTCCGGCCAGGGCTCCTGGAACCTCGACCTCGGCGAGGTCGACCCGCTGCTGTCGGTCGGCGGCGACGACCCGGTCACCGTCGCGCTGCCCCGGTTCGACACCGCCGAGCCGGGCGTGCTGCGCCGGGGCGTGCCGACGCGGATCGTCGCGGGCCGCCGGGTGACCACGGTGTTCGACCTGCTGCTGGCCCAGTACGGCGTGCGCCGGGGCGACCTGCCCGGCGAGTGGCCCACCGGCTACGACGACGCCTCCCAGCCCTACACCCCGGCCTGGCAGGAGGCGATCACGGGCGTGCCCGCCGCCAAGGCCGAGAAGATCGGCCGGGAGTTCGCCGACAACGCCGAGCGCTCCCAGGGCCGGTCCATGATCCTCATGGGCGCGGGCACCAACCACTGGTTCCACTCCGACCAGATCTACCGCTCGTTCCTGGCGCTGACCATGCTCACCGGCTGCCAGGGCGTCAACGGCGGCGGCTGGGCGCACTACGTGGGCCAGGAGAAGTGCCGCCCGATCACCGGGTGGGCGACGCTGGCGTTCGGCCTGGACTGGCAGCGCCCGCCGCGCCAGATGCAGGGCACGATCTTCTGGTACCTGGCCACCGACCAGTGGCGCTACGACCCGTTCACCTCGGACGTGATGTCCTCGCCGCTGGCCAGTGGCCGCTTCGCCGGCCGCACCGCCGCCGACAACATCGCGCTGGCGTCCCGGCTGGGGTGGATGCCCAGCTACCCGACGTTCAACCGCAACCCGCTGGACCTGGCCGACGAGGCCGAGCGGCTGGGCAAGTCCGCCGCCGACCACGTCGTGGACGGGCTGAAGTCCGGGCACCTGCGGTTCGCCTGCGAGGACCCCGACGCCCCGGAGAACTTCCCGCGCGTGCTCACGGTCTGGCGGGCCAACCTGCTGGGTTCGTCGGCCAAGGGCAACGAGTACTTCCTCAAGCACCTGCTGGGCACCGACACGAACCTGCGCGCCCGCGACGCGGACGGTGTGCGCCCGCAGGAGGTGACCTGGCGCGAGGAAGCACCGGTCGGCAAGCTGGACCTGTTGCTGTCGCTGGACTTCCGGATGACGTCGACAACGCTCTTCTCCGACATCGTGCTCCCGGCGGCGACCTGGTACGAGAAGCACGACCTGTCCTCCACCGACATGCACCCCTACGTGCACGCCTTCTCGCCCGCGATCTCGCCGCCGTGGGAGACCAAGACCGACTTCGAGGCGTTCCACCGCATCGCGCGCGGGTTCTCGTGGCTGGCCGAGAAGCACCTGGGCAAGCGCAAGGACATCGTGGCCGTGGCGCTCACCCACGACACCGTGGACGCCACCGCCCAGCCCGGCGGGCGGGTGCTGGACTGGAAGACCGGCGAGTGCGAGCCGATCCCCGGCAAGACCATGCCGCGCCTGGTCGTCGTGGAACGCGACTACCCGGCGGTGGGGGAGAAGATGGCCGCCCTCGGGCCGCTGGTGGAGAAGGTGGGCCTGACCACCAAGGGCGTCACCGTGCACCCGGACGAGGAGGTCGAGTACCTCAAGGGCGCCAACGGGACCATAGCCACCGGTGTGGCCGCCGGCCGCCCGTCGCTGGCCAAGGACACCCACGCCGCCGAGGCGATCCTGGCGCTGTCCGGTACGACCAACGGCCGCCTGGCCACCGAGGGCTTCCGCGCCCTGGAACGGCGTACCGGCACCAAGCTCGCCGACCTGGCCGCCGAGAGCGAGGGCAAGCGGATCACCTTCCCCGACACGCAGGCCCGGCCGGTGCCGGTGATCACCTCGCCGGAGTGGTCGGGCAGCGAGACCGGCGGCCGGCGGTACTCGCCGTTCACCATCAACACCGAACGCCTCAAGCCGTGGCACACGCTCACCGGCCGCCAGCACTTCTTCCTCGACCACGACTGGATGTTCGAGCTGGGCGAGCAGCTGCCGGTCTTCCGGCCACCGCTGGACATGACCGCGCTGTTCGACGAGCCGGCCGTGGGTGCCCTGAACGGTGGGGCACTGGAGGGTGGTGTGACCGTCCGGTACCTGACCCCGCACTCGAAGTGGTCGATCCACTCGGCCTACCAGGACAACCTGCACATGCTCACCCTGTCCCGGGGCGGGCAGGCGATCTGGATGTCCGACCGGGACGCCGCGAAGATCGGCGTCAAGGACAACGACTGGATCGAAGCGGTCAACCGCAACGGGATCGTGGTGGCCCGCGCGATCGTCTCCCACCGGATGCCCGAGGGCACGGTGTTCATGTACCACGCGCAGGACAAGGCGGTCGGCGTGCCGCGCACCGAGTCGACCGGCAAGCGCGGCGGCATCCACAACGCGCTGACCCGGCTGATGATCAAGCCGTCGCACCTCATCGGCGGCTACGCCCAGCAGTCCTTCGCGCTCAACTACCACGGCCCCACGGGCAACCAGCGCGACGAGGTCACGACCATTCGCCGCCGCAGCCAGGAGGTGCAGTACTGATGCGCGTGATGGCACAGCTCGCAATGGTGATGAACCTGGACAAGTGCATCGGCTGCCACACGTGCAGCGTCACCTGCAAGCAGGCGTGGACCAACCGCGGCGGCGTCGAGTACGCGTGGTTCAACAACGTCGAGACCCGGCCCGGCCAGGGCTACCCGCGCCAGTACCAGGACCAGGAGAAGTGGAAGGGCGGCTGGGAGCTCAACAAGCGCGGCAAGCTCACCCTGCGCACCGGCTCGCGGCTCAAGCGGCTGCTGAACATCTTCGCCAACCCGGACCTGCCCTCGGTCGCGGACTACTACGAGCCGTGGACCTACGACTACCAGAACCTGCTGTCCGCCCCGCCCTCCGACACCACCCCCACGGCCAAGCCGAAGTCGTCGATCACCGGCGAGGACATGAAGGTCACGTGGGGCGCCAACTGGGACGACGACCTGGGCGGCGGTCCCGAGCAGATCGGCCGGGACCCGTTGCTGGGCAAGCTCTCCGAGCAGGTCAAGCTGGAGTTCGAGCAGACGTTCATGTTCTACCTGCCGCGCATCTGCGAGCACTGCCTCAACCCCTCCTGCGCGGCCTCCTGCCCGTCCGGCGCGATCTACAAGCGCGCCGAGGACGGCATCGTGCTGGTCGACCAGGACAAGTGCCGCGGCTGGCGGCAGTGCGTCACGGGCTGCCCGTACAAGAAGATCTACTTCAACCACAAGACGGGCAAGGCGGAGAAGTGCACGTTCTGCTACCCGCGGGTCGAGGTGGGCATCCCCACGGTGTGCTCGGAGACGTGCGTGGGCCGGCTGCGCTACATCGGCGTGCTGCTCTACGACGCGGACAAGGTCGGCGAGGCCGCGTCGGTCCGTGACGACAAGGACCTCTACCCGGCGCAGCTGGGCGTGTTCCTCAACCCGCACGACCCGCGGGTGGTGGCCGAGGCCGAGCGAGCCGGGATTTCCCCGGAGTGGATCGAGGCCGCGCAGAACTCGCCGGTGTACCGGCTGATCGTGGACTACCAGCTCGCGCTGCCGCTGCACCCGGAGTACCGCACGATGCCGATGGTCTGGTACGTGCCGCCGCTGTCGCCCGTGGTCGACGTGCTGAGCGAGACGGGCCACGACGGCGAGGAGGTGGGCAACCTGTTCGGCGCGATCGACGCGTTGCGCATCCCCGTGGAGTACCTGGCGGAGCTGTTCACCGCCGGTGACGTGGGGCCGGTGCGGGCGTCGTTGCAGCGGCTGGCGGCGATGCGCGCCCACATGCGCAAGGTCAACCTCGGCGAGGACGTGGACGACTCGATCGCCGCGTCCGTGCGGCTCGCGCCCGGCGAGATCGAGTCCATGTACCGGCTGCTGGCCATCGCCAAGTACGAGGACCGGTACGTCATCCCGGGCGGGGCGACCTCCGACGCGCACCGGCTGGAGGCCATCGCCACCGGGTGCAGCCTGGACGACGACGGCGGTCCCGGCATGACCGCGTTCGACGTGATGGCCGAGAAGTTCCAGCTGGTCGACACCAACGGCGCGGCCCCGGCCGACAAGTCCCGGCGGATCAACCTGCTGGACTGGGACGGCGTCACCACCGAGGGCATGTTCCCGGCCGCGGGCAACGGCGCCGCGCACGAGCCCGAGGCGATCGGATGAGAGCGGCCTCGTCGGAAAGGGACACCCGGCTGGTGTGGCGGATCGCCGCGCTCCTGATCGACTACCCGACCGAGGCGGTGCTGTCGATGCTGCCGGACCTCCGCGCGGCGGCGGCGTCCGTGCCCTCGCCCGCGCTCGTGTCGTTCATCGACCACGCCCTCGCGCTGCCCGGCGGCACGCTCGCCCAGCACTACGTCGAGACCTTCGACCTGCGTCGGCGCAACTGCCTGCACCTGTCGTACTACGCCTACGGCGACACCCGGAAGCGCGGCATGGCGTTGCTGCGCTTCAAGCACGCCTACCGCGCGGCCGGTGTCGAGCTGGGCGAGCACGAACTGCCCGACCACCTGTCGGTGGTGCTGGAGTTCGCCGCGACCACCGACCCCGACGCCGGGCGTCGGCTGCTGGTCGAGCACCGCCCGGTGCTGGAGCTGATCCGGTTGTCCTTGGAGGACAGCGGTTCGCCGTACCTGCCGGTGCTGGACGCCGTGTGCGGCACGTTGCCCGCTTTGAACGCCGCCGACCGGCGCAAGGTCGCCGCACTGGCCGCCGAGGGACCACCCGAGGAGGACGTGGGCCTGGAGCCCTTCGCGATGGACCCCTCGCTGCACGCCGGATCGGGAGGACGACGATGAGCACGTTGCTGTGGCTGGCCCTGCCCTACATCGCGCTGACCTCGTTCCTGGTCGGGCACGTCTGGCGGTACCGGCACGACCAGTTCGGCTGGACCACCCGGTCCTCCCAGATGCACGAGAGCCGGTTGCTGCGCCTGGGCAGCCCGCTGTTCCACTTCGGACTGCTGGCCGTGATCGGCGGTCACGCGATGGGCCTGCTGGTCCCGAAGAGCTGGACCGAGTTCTTCGGGATCACCGACGAGATGTACCACGTCGTCTCCGTGACGGCGGGCAGCCTGGCGGGCACGGCCACCGTGGCGGGTCTGGTGATCCTGCTGTACCGGCGGTTCACGGTGTCCGCCGTGCGCAAGGCCACCACGCGCGGCGACAAGGTCATGTACGTGCTGCTGGCGGCGGCGATCCTCACGGGGATGGTCAACACCGTGGGGGAGAACCTGATCGGCGGCGGCTACGACTACCGGTCCTCGGTGTCGGAGTGGTTCCGGGGCTTGTTCACGTTCTCCGCGCGGCCGGAGCTGATGGCCGACGCGCCGCTGAGCTTCCAGGTGCACAACGTGATCGTGCTGGTGCTGCTGGGCATCTGGCCGTACACCCGCCTGGTGCACGTGTTCAGCGCACCGCTCGGCTACCTCGTGCGCCCGTACGTCGTCTACCGCAGCCGCGACCCGCAACGCCCCGACGCCAACCGCTACGCCCGTGCCTGGGGTGACCAACACCAGTAATCCTTGCGGATTTCGGGATTTCGTGGCTTCCGAGGCGGGTCTCTAGCGTCGATTTCATGGAATGGAGCTTTCAGTCGGCCGAAGCGCTCATCGCCGCGTTGCGTGCGGGCGCGGTGACTTCGGTCGAGTTGACCGATGAGGCGATCGGCCGCATCGAGCGCGAGGACGACGTGGTCAACGCGATCTGCGTGCCGGACTTCGACCGTGCTCGGGCGGCGGCACAGCGCGCCGACCGGGAACGGGCGCGTGGCGAGGACCGGCCGCTGCTCGGTGTTCCGGTGACCGTCAAGGAGTCCTACGACGTCGCCGGGCTGCCTACGACGTGGGGGATGCCGGCGCACCGGGACTACGTGCCCGCCGAGGACGCGGTGCAGGTGGCGCGACTCAAGGCCGCGGGCGCGGTGGTGCTCGGCAAGACGAACGTGCCGCTGGGCTTGCAGGACATCCAGACCTTCAACGAGCTCTACGGCACCACCACCAACCCGTGGGACCCCGGCCGCACGTCGGGCGGGTCCTCCGGCGGGTCGGCGGCGGCGCTGGCGTGCGGGTTCGGGGCGCTGTCGATCGGCTCCGACCTCGCCGGCTCGCTGCGCACCCCCGCGCACTTCTGCGGCGTCTACGCGCACAAGCCGACGCTCGGGCTGGCGGCCTCCCGCGGCATGACCCCGCCGGGCGAACCGGCGTTGCCGAACGACTTCGACCTCGCCGTCGTCGGCCCGATGGCCCGCACCGCCCGCGACCTCGCGCTCCTGCTCGACGTCATGGCCGGCCCGGACCCGCTGACCCTGGGCGTGGCCCACCGCCTGGCCCTACCGCCCGCCCGCCACCAGCGGCTCCGCGACTTCCGCGTCCTGGTCCTCGACGACCACCCGCTCATCCCGACCGGTTCCGCCGTGCGGGCGGCCGTGCACCGAGTGGCCGCCGCGCTGGTCGACGGCGGCGCTCGGGTCGCATGGCACAGCCCGCTGCTGCCGGACCTGACCGAAGCCGCGACGGTCTACATGCAGCTGCTGATCTCGGGTGCGGTCGCGCGTTTCCCCGTCGGACCGGACCGGCGCGACCCGAGCCCGGACGACCGCAGCCTGGACGCCGTGCGGCTGCGCGCGATGGGGGCCGGCCACCGGGACTGGCTCCAGGCCGACCACCGCCGTCAACTCCACCGGCACGGCTGGCGGCGACTGTTCGCCGAGTTCGACGCGGTGGTGTGCCCGATCACACCGACGCCCGCGTTCCCGCACGACCACCACCCCAACCCGATGGAACGGCGCATCGCCGTCGACGGCGTCGAACACCCGTACTTCGACCAACTCGTCTGGGCCGGCCTGCCCACCATGCCCGGCCTCCCCGCCACCGCCGTCCCGGCGGGCCGGTCGCCGGAGGGCCTGCCGGTCGGAGTGCAACTCGTCGGCCCCATGTCCGAGGACCGGACCCCGCTGCGGCTGGCCGAACTGCTCGAACAGGAGATCGGCGGCTTCCAGCCACCGAGGTAGACGCGCGGACGCGGTGGGCGTGCCGGGGGCTCGCGGGCGGGGGGATCGGCCTCGGTCGGCGTGCCGGTCGTCCACCGCCGCTGGTACCGGGAGCTCCGGTGTGACCGCCGTGCGGTGAGGCGCGGCGGCCCGGTTACCTGAAGGCGGGGGCGTGGTGTGCGGCCCATTCCGCGAACCGGCGGGGTGGGCGGTCGGTGACGTCCTCGACGGTGGTGGTCACGTCGGCCACCTCCGGCGGCACGGTGGCCCACATGTCGAGCATGAACTCGATGCCCTCGCTCGGCCAGCCGTCTGCCGCCCACTGGGCCCGCGCCTGGTCCGGGGTCAGTTCCTCGAAGCGGACCTCACGGCCGAGGGCGGCGCCGATCGCGCGGGTCTTCTCGGCGGGGGTCAGCGCTTCCGGACCGGTGACCGTGTACTTCCGCCCCGCGTGGCCGCCGTCGACCAGCACCGCCGCCACCACGGCCGCCACGTCCGTCTCGTCGGCCGACGCCGTCCGCCTGCCGCCGAACGGTTCCCGGACCACGCCCTCGGTGCGGATCGCGTCGGCCCAGCCCAGCGCGTTGGCCATGAAGTCGATGGGCCACACCGCCGTCCACTCCACCCCGCTCGCCGCGACCGCCCGCTCGACCGGGCCATCACCGGTGCCCAGCACGGTGACCCGCCGCACGCCGGCCGCGATCGCCGACGCCACGATCTCCTCGCCCGTGGTGAGCGGGGCGTTGCCCTCCCCGGCCAGGGTGAGCAGGTGCAGGGCGGTGACCCCGTCCAGCGCGGGTCCGAGGCCGGCGGGGTCGGTCAGGTCGCCGTGCACGACTTCGACGCCGTTCGGCAACCCGGCACCGGCCGGGTTCCTGGTCAACGCCCGCACCCGCACGCCGGCGGCGACGAGCTGGTCGACGATCTTGCGCCCGAGGGTGCCGGTGGCTCCGGTCACGAGGACCACGTCGGTGGGCTTCAGCTGGCTCATGAGCGGAACCCTAGGAGGCATTCAGGTCAGTTCGTGTCCTCGTTGTCCTGCTCGCACCTGTTGACAGACGGACGCATTCGCAATTGATGAATTGAGGCCCGATCCCTGTTACAGGAAAAGTCCTATTCACTCGATCGTGTGACACTCGACCTAGTTGTGTGGATCAACCGGTAAGAAGTACCGGTGGCAGTGGTCGGAATGGTCGCGCGCCTCCCTTTTCCCTCCGGTCGGAGCACCTGTGTTTCGGCTGCGCAAACGCATCGAAAGAGCAGAAAGGCAGTGTGGTGGACTACGACGCCCTGGCGGCCGAGTTGCGGGCGCTGCGCGAGAACGTCCCCGGGATCACCGACACGCTGATCGCCGCGTCGGACGGGATTCCGATCATCGGCGACGTGGTGCGGAACGTCGACCCGGCGCACATCTCCGCACTCGCGGCGGCCGATCACGGCATCGCGCGCCAGGCGGCGGAGGTGATGGGCCTGGGCGGGCTCAGCCAGACCGTGGTGTTCGGCAGCGAGGGCTACCTGGCCGTGTACGCGATCAACCGGATGTCGCTGATGGTCGTGCTCGGGGACAAGGGGCTGAACCTCGGCCGCCTCCTCCACGAATCCCGGGCCGTGATCGACCGGGTCGGAGCGATCCTCACCCCGCTTGCACAGCGTCCGCCGAACGAAAGGAACGATCCCGCCGGTGCCAGGGGCGAAGACACCCTCGACCGGCCGGAAAGCGTCACGAACAGCCTCGCCGGACGCCATTGACGAAGAACGCACACATCTTCCACCAGAGGGCACCGACACATGCCCATCCTCGGTGCATTGCTCTCGTCAATGGCGTCCCTGTGGCGACGCGTTCCCCCACGACCTAGGCACGGGCGGTCCGCCGCGTCGCCTCGACCACCGACCGACACGGAGAAGTGGAATTCGATGAACATCGACACCGCGTTGAAAGAAGCCATGTCCATCGCCGGCGCCATCGGTGTCGCGCTGGTCGACTACGACAGCGGGATGTCCCTGGGCACCAGCGGCGGGGGTGACTGGCTCAACCTGGAGGTCGCGGCGGCGGGCAACACCGAGGTCGTCCGGTCGAAACTGCGGGTCATCTCGATGCTCGGGCTCAACGACAGCATCGAGGACATCCTCATCACGCTGCACCGCCAGTACCACCTCATCCGGTTGATGGGCGGCGTGAAGTCCCGGGGTTCGCTGTTCCTGTACCTGGTGCTGGAAAGGGACACCGCGAACCTCGCCCTGGCCCGGCACCAGCTCAAGCGCATCGAGTCCGACCTGCAGGTGTAGGGACGCGCGTCGCCGGCGCACCGAACGCGGGTCTCTTGTGGACGGTCCGCTACTTCGCCGTCTCGAACTTGAACGCGGACAGCACGCCCGACGGCGGAGTCGTGTTCGGGGTGTGCACGCCGAGGGTGATCGCGTCGCCGGCCGGGTAGGCGTCGTCGGTGGCGGTCAGCTCGATGGTCCTGGGGTTCGACGCGCTGAACGCCGTCAGCGTCAGGCGGGACCCGTCGACCCGCACGGTCAGCTGGAGGTAGGTGCTCGCGCGGTCGAACGCGTCGGCGGCGAGGATCACCGACGTCTGCTCGTAGCGCGTGATGTAGACGTCGCCGTGGGCGCAGGCGCCGAGGCCGTAGTGCTGCCGGACGCGGACGGACACGCACGTGGTGGGGTTCAGCGCGTCGGCGACGACGTCGACCTTGTAGGTGTCGGGGAAGCGGTAGTCGGGCCAGCTCAGGGACACGGTCGCCTCACCGTTGTCGGAGGTGAAGAGGGACCCGGTCGGCGCGCACGTGACCGTGCCCCGGAGGAGTTGCCAGCGGGCGGATCCCTGGTCGCAGTCGGGTCCGGGGGAGGGGGCGAGGTAGGAGTACGGCTCTGGGCGGTGCGTGGTGGCGGTGGTGGTCGTCGTCGGCTCCGGCTGGGGTGTCGTCGTCCGGCTCTGAACGCCCTTGTCACCCTGGACGGCGACCACGACGACCGTCAGGGCGAGCACAGCGGACACCACCCCCGCCAACCAACCAACCCGCTCTACCCAGGCCCAGAACCTGTCCGGCCCGTGGCGCCTGGCGCGCAACCTGAGGGCGCCGAGGATGAGGGTGACGGCGAGGATGGTCGTCAGGATGACCGGTAAGGCGCCCTCTTGCATGCGACATGCTAACAACGCGAGAGCGCCCGCCGCTGCCGCCTCGGGCGTGGGGGTTGCCTCCCCCTAAGTGGCGAACCGGCCGTGTGGACCGGCCGTATCCCGCAGTGCGAGCCGATGAAGGTCTTTCGGCTTCACAGGCGGGCGTCGGGGTTCCCGGCGCGTCCACAACCCATCGTGAGGTTTCTGATGTCGCGAGCGCACTCAGTTCCCCAGCGCCGGAAACGCGTCGTGGTCGTCGGTCTGATCGGCGCAGGCGCGTTGAGCACCGCGATGGCCGTCGCCCGCACAGCCCGGAGCCGCAACGCCCAGACCCACGAAGCACGGAGCCGCAAAGCCCGCGGGCGGTGGGGCGGATCTCCTGCCCGGACCCGGTGATCCCGGTCGCCGTTCCGGCAGCGGCGCGCGGCGAGGTCGAGCGGGAGTTGGCCAACCTGGACAAGCAGGTCGCCGAGGCGGAGCAGCGGTTGCGGGACACCGTGGGTCAGGGTGGGCCGAACTTCGTGCAGAACGCGATCCTCGGGCCGCTCAAGAGCAAGCGCGAAGCGGCGTTGAACCGGATCGAGACCGCCATCGGGCGGGTCGCCGCCAAGCCCGAGGGGCTGGAGCGGTTCGCCACCTGTGCGGTGGAGTGACCTGCTCGCGGTGCAGTTGGTCCCGCGCGGGTGGGGTGGGGGAACGGGATGCGTACCCAAGCCCACCCGCGCCGGCCTCCAGCCGGGGTCACCCGCAGACCGCGCCTCCGCTGGCCGAGCCGACCAGGCGCGAGTACTTCGCCAGGACGCCGCGCGTGTACCGGGCCGGCAGCGGTTCCCAGCCCTCGCGGCGGGCGGCCAGCTCCGCCGCGTCCACGCCGAGGTCCAGGGTGCCGGAGGCGACGTCGAGGCTGATCGGGTCGCCGTCGCGGACGAACGCGATGGGGCCGCCGTCCGCTGCCTCCGGGGCCACGTGGCCCACGCACAGCCCGGTGGTGCCGCCGGAGAAGCGGCCGTCGGTGATCAGCAGGACGTCCTTGCCCAGGCCCGCGCCCTTGATCGCGGCGGTGATGGCGAGCATCTCGCGCATTCCCGGCCCGCCCTTGGGGCCCTCGTACCTGATCACCACGGCGTCACCGGCCTTGATGGTGCCGTTCTCCAGGGCGTCCATCGCGGCGCGCTCCCGGTCGAACACCCGGGCCGTGCCGGTGATCACGTCGGTGTCGAAGCCCGCCGACTTCACCACCGCGCCCTCGGGGGCCAGGGAGCCGCGCAGGATCGTGATGCCGCCGGTGCGGTGGATCGGGGACGACAGGGCCCGCAGCACGCGGCCGTCCGGGTCCGGGGGAGCGATGTCGGCCAGGTTCTCCGCCACCGTCCTCCCGGTCACGGTCAGGCAGTCGCCGTGCAGCAACCCCGCGTCCAGCAGGGCCTTCATCACCACGGGCACGCCGCCGATGCGGTCCACGTCGGTCATCACGTGCCGCCCGAACGGTTTCACGTCCGCCAGGTGCGGGACCCGCGCTCCGATGCGGGCGAAGTCGTCGAGCGACAGCTCCACGTCGGCCTCGTGCGCGATGGCGAGCAGGTGCAGCACGGCGTTGGTCGACCCGCCGAAGGCCATCACCACGGCGATCGCGTTCTCGAACGCCTCGCGGGTCATGATCTGCCGGGCCGTGATGCCCGAGCGCAGCATCTCCACCACGGCCTGGCCCGAGCGCCGGGCGAAGGTGTCGCGGCGGCGGTCCGTGGCGGGCGGGGCGGCGCTGCCGGGCAGGGACATCCCCAGCGCCTCGGCCGCGCTGGCCATCGTGTTCGCCGTGTACATGCCGCCGCACGCGCCCTCGCCGGGACAGATCGCGCGTTCGATCAGGTCCACGTCGGCCTGGCTCATCAACCCCCGCGCGCACGCGCCGACCGCCTCGAACGCGTCGATGATGGTCACCTCGCGCTCGGTGCCGTCCGACAGCGTCACCCGGCCGGGCAGGATCGAGCCCGCGTAGAGGAACACGCTGGCCAGGTCGAGCCGCGCCGCCGCCATGAGCATCCCGGGCAGGGACTTGTCGCACCCGGCCAGCAGCACCGAGCCGTCCAGGCGCTCGGCCTGCATCACGGTCTCCACGCTGTCCGCGATCACCTCCCGCGACACCAGCGAGAAGTGCATGCCCTCGTGGCCCATCGAGATGCCGTCGGACACCGAGATGGTGCCGAACTCCAGCGGGTACCCGCCCGCCGCGTGCACGCCGTCCTTGCTCGCCTTGGCCAACCGGTCCAGCGACAGGTTGCACGGCGTGATCTCGTTCCACGACGACGCGACACCGATCTGCGGCTTGGCCCAGTCGTCGTCCCCCATGCCGACGGCCCGCAGCATCCCGCGCGCGGCGGTGCGCTCCAGGCCGTCGGTGACGTCGCGGCTGCGCGGTTTGATGTCCGGGGAGTCGCTCATGAACGCCAAAGCTAGCGCCCGCGCGCGGCCCGCGCACAGGGGGCGGACCCGCCGTTCGTCCCGAAGTGTTCTGCCGTTCGGCGATATCGCGGCCGCCGGTCCCGCTGTCATCCTGAGAGCGGTCCCAGGTCTGCCCCCCGAACGAGGAGGTCCGCCGTGGTTCGTCGTCTGGTGGTCGCGGTCGCCGCGGCACTCGGGGTCGTCGCCCTGGTGCCCGCCGCCGCCGAGGCCATCCCGGTGTGCAAGAGCGGTTACGCGTGCCTGTACCAGTGGTACGCCGACCCGGAGCACACCGAGTTCAACGGCTTCCTGTCCATCAGCTGCGACGGCACCTCCGAGAGCTCGGGCGTGCAGCGCGGTTACCTGGTGTTCGGTCAGGCGCGCTGCAACTACTGAGAGCCGGAGCTAGCGCGCGCGGAGCAGGAAACCGTGCTCCACCAGGCTGGTCAGGCCGAACTTCTCGACCATCCGGTGCTCCGGCCGGGGCTGCGCGGCGACGTGCTCGACCTCGAACGCGTGCCCGAAGCGGTCGACGACCTCCGCCGGCCCGACGCTGAACGGCGGCGTCGGCAGGGTCGGGTGGTACTCCAGGGTGTTGATGAAGTACCGGGTGCCGGGCCGCACCAGCCGGGTGATCGCCTCGGCGTAGCGCTGCCGCATGTCGTCGGGGAACGCGATCAGCGACGCCCGGTCGTACACCAGGTCCACCGGGCCGAGCTCGTCGGGCGTGAGCGTGAAGATGTCCTGGCGGCGGATCACCAGGTTGCCGCAGCGGAAGACGTCGGGCTCCTCCTCGACCGGGTCGAGGTCGTTCTCGGCGAAGAACTCGGCGACGGCCCGGGGCACCAGCTCGACGCCCACGACCTCGGCCGCCGTCTCCGCGAAGAACCGCAGGTCCGCCGTCTTGCCGCACAGGGGCACCAGGACCCGCGCACCGGCCACCAGGCCGAGGTTGTCGAGTAGGAGGGCGTGCTCGTGGACGTTCGGCAGGTGGAAGCTGGTCTTCGTGCCGCCCACGGCCCAGGAGTCGTACCAGAACTCGGATTCCATGCTGGAGTAGAGGTGCGCGGAACGTGGTGGAGACGGGTCCGAACGGGTGATGTGGTGACCCGGTTGTTCGCGGTCGTCGCCCTGGTGGCCTCGCTGTCGGTCGCCACCGCGTCGGCTGCTCGGGCCGGCACGGTCGCGCCCGTGGTCGAGTGCGCGGACCTGGTCCACGACTTCGCGGTGCCGGGCACCCGCGTGCACGTGACGAGTGCTCAGCTCGCCGAGGACGGGGAGGTCGCGCACTGCGCCGTGCTCGGGTACGTCGAGCCGAAGGTGCGGTTCCACCTGAAGCTGCCCACCACCACCTACACCGGCCGCTACCTCCAGTACGGGTGCGGCGGGTTCTGCGGCGCACTCGCGGCGCCGCCGTTCCCCTCCTGCGGCGCGGAGGTCGGCGGCCTCGCGGTCGCCGCCACCGACGACGGGCACGCGAGCGACGCCCCGGTGCCCTCCCTCGACGGCACCTGGGCCGCCGCCGACCAAGCCGCCCGCGACGACCTCGCGTTCCGCGCGCCGCACGTGGTCTCCATGGCCGCCAAGCGGATCATCGAGGAGTTCTACGGCGACCCGCCGTCGTTCTCGTACTTCGGCGGCTGCTCCAACGGGGGTCGCGAAGCGCTGCTGCTGGCCCAGCGCTACCCGCACGACTTCGACGGGATCATCGCCGGCGCACCGGTCAACGCCATGTCCGCGCTGCTGCTCCACCAGGCGTGGCTGGCCCGCGCCACCACCGGCCCGGACGGCCGCCCGGTGCTCACCGCCGACCGGCTGCCCGCCCTGCACGACGCGGTGCTCCGGCACTGCGACCACCTCGACGGCCTGGTGGACGGCCAGCTCGACGACCCGCGCCGGTGCGACCACGACCCGGCCGCGCTGCTCTGCCCACCGGGCGAGGACCGGCCGACGTGCCTCACCCCGGCCCAGGTCGAGGCGGCCCGCCGGGTGTACGCCGGCCCCACCGACGCGCACGGCAACCGGCTCTACCCGGCCGGCCAGGAACGGGGTTCGGAACTGGGCTGGGCCGGCTGGATCGTCCCCGTCCCCGAGTTCGGCGGCGCCTCCGTGGCCGCGCTGCTGGCGGACCACTACCTGAAGTACCTGGCCTACCCGCTGGGCACGCCCCACTCGTCGCTGGCGGACGTCCGGTTCACCGTCGGCGAGTTCGCCCGGCTCGGCGCGGAAGGCGCGCGCGGCAACGCCATGAGCCTCGACCTGGGGGAGTTCCGCCGCGCGGGCGGCCGGTTGATCCTCTGGCACGGCTGGAGCGACCAGGGCGTCCCGCCGCGCGGCCTGCTCGACTACTACGCACGGCTGGCGCGGCACGACGACGGGGACGTCCGGCGCTGGGCGCGCGTGTTCATGGTGCCGGGCCTCCAGCACTGCGGCGGCGGCACGGGCCTGACCGAGTTCGACCCGGTGCACGCCCTGCTGGCGTGGGTCGAGCACGGGGCCGCGCCGGACCGGATCATCGCGACCGGTCGGGACGCCGCGGGGAACGTGGTGCGCACCCGCCCGGTCTTCCCCTACCCGCTGACCGCCCGCTACACCGGCACCGGCAGCACCGACGACGCGGCGAACTTCCGCCCGGTTCCGCCGACCCACCCGACCCGGGACGTGGTCGACTGGGTCGGCTCCTACCTGCACCACAAGCCCGGTCCGGTCGCGCCCTGACGTGGCGGAGGGCTGGTGCCGCCGGGTTCGTCGGGTAGAGTCGGCCGCGTTGGGCACGAGATGCCGGCATCCCGCCGTTGCGGTCCCCAACCCAATCCGGTCCGCACGACGTCGACCGGAGACGGGAGCACCGGCTTGCCGTCGGACCACCTGTACGCCCCCACCGCCGCGTCGACCCCGGTACGGCCCCACCGCACGCGGTCAGACGGTGGTTTCGCCGCCGCCCGGGCCGCCGCCGACGAGGTCGAAGCCGTGCAGCGCACCCGTGCCGCACTGACCGTGGCCGGGCACTCGCTCGACCCGCGCGACTGCGTCGAACTGCTGTCCATGCTGGGCCTGCCCGATCCCGACACCCGCTTCGGCGGGGTCTGACCCACCACCGGTCCACCGGCTCAGCGCCGCGCCACCCACCTCGCTCAGGTGGGCGGCGCGGTGGGTCGCGGTCTCAGCCCAGGCAGTCGCGGACCGCCGTGGCGAGGTCGGCCGCGCGCGGGTCGTCGGGGCGGAAGTTCCACAGGTTGGTGACGTAGGCGAAGCCCACCTCGGCGTCGGGGTCGGCGAAGCCGATGGACCCGCCGGAGCCGGGGTGGCCGAACGAGCCCGGCCCGACCATCGGCATCGGCGGGCAGGACCGCCAGAAGCCCAGGGACATGTTGAAGGACCGGTCGGCCGGGATCTCCAGGCCCGGCGGCAGCCCGTGCATCCGCGTCTTGTCGGTCTGGATCTCCGTCATGGTGGCGACCGTGTCGGGGTTGAGCAGGCGGACGCCCTCGACGTCGCTGACGGTGGCGGCGTACATGCGGGCGATGGAGTGGGCGTCGGCGACCATGTTCGCGGCGGGGAACTCCGCGGCCCGCCAGGCGCGGGTGGTGAAGTAGGCGGTGGAGTTGTCCAGGGCTCCGCCGAGCTCGCCGGCGCGCGCCTGGACGGAGTCCGCGCCCCACACGGCCTGGACCCACGCGGTGACGGTGTCGGCGTCGAGCCCGGTCACCTTGATCATCCCGGCCAGTAGCTCCTCGACGCTGAACGGCGCGGCGAAGTGCAGGGCCGCGACCTGCGGTTCTTCGTGCTCGGGCAGCCCGATCCAGGCGCGCAGGCCCAGCGGTGCGGCGACCTGCTCGGCGAAGAAGGTGCCCAGGGACTTCCCGGTGATCCGGCGGACGACCTCGCCGACCAGGAAGCCGTAGGTGATGCTGTGGTAGACGTGCTCGGTGCCCGGCTCCCACAGCGGCTTCTGGGCCTCCAATGCGCGGATGACCGGGTCCCACGCGCACGCCTCCTCGAAGGTCAGCGGCCCGTCGACGATCGGCAGGCCGACCTGGTGGGAGAGCAGCCAGCGGACGGGGACGTCCTGCTTGCCGTTCGCGCCGAACTCCGGCCAGTACCGGGTCACCGGGGCGTCCAGGTCCAGCTCGCCGCGCTCCACGAGCATGTGCGCGCAGATCGCGGCGGCGCCCTTGGTGGTGGAGGCGACCTGGACGATGGTGTCCTCGCGCCACGGCCGGTTCGCCTCGCGGTCGGCCAGGCCGTCGAACAGCGTGACCACGGGCCGACCGCCGGCGTAGACGCTGACCGCCGCGCCGACCTCGCCGCCGTCGGCGAAGTTCGCGCGGAAGACGTCGGCGACCTTGCCCCAGCCCTGCTCGACCTGCTCGGACGCGGTGTTCATGGTGGTGGTCCCTTTCCCTGGTGGCCCGTCCGGGGTGGTCGGGCCGTTCGCTCGAGGACCACGATCACCGGCCGTCCTGACACCGAGCGGTCACGGCGCTGACACCGTCTGACACCGCGCCCACGTGTCCGGCGTCGCACCGGTCCTTACGGGATCTTGACGCGGTCGCCGGCGTTTCCACCGTTCATGCTTGATCGGACCACGACATCAACGGGGAGATGTGGCATGACCTGCACCACCGGAGTACCGCCGCGCGTCGACAGCCCGGTGCGGCCGAGACCGCCGGCCACGGCGTTCGGGCGGTGGCTGTTGCGGCACCGGGTGCAGCCGGTGGTGGGTCCGGAGAGCGACGAGTCGCACGCCGAGCCGCAGGCCTGGTGGAAGGTGATGTGCCTGACCGGCGTGGACTACTTCTCCACGCTGTCCTACCTGCCCGCGATCGCCGCCTTGGCCGCCGGCGCGCTGTCGCCGCTGGCCACGCTGCTGATCGTGGCGTTGACGCTGTTCGGGATGCTGCCCATGTACCGGCGGGTGGCGAAGGAGAGCCCGCACGGGCAGGGCTCGGTGGCCATGCTGGAGCGGCTGCTGCCGTTCTGGCGGGGCAAGGTGTTCGTGCTGGTGCTGCTGGGGTTCGTGGCCACGTCGTGGATCATCACGATCACGCTGTCCTCGGCGGACGCGACCGTGCACCTGCTGGAGAACCCCCTCGCGCCCGGCTTCCTGCACGGTCACGAAGTGCTGGTGACGGTGGTGCTGCTGCTGGTGCTGGGCGGGGTGTTCCTGCTCGGGTTCAGCGAGGCGGTCGGGGTCGCGATCCCGCTGGTGGCGGTCTTCCTGGCGCTCAACGCGGTGATCGTCGGCGCGGGCGTGGTCGACCTGGTGTCCGAGCCGGTGGCCCTCGACCGGTGGCTGGACGCCCTGACCGCCGGCGGTGACGTGGTCGGGCCGGCGATCCTGGCGTTCCCGCTGCTGGTGCTCGGCCTGTCCGGGTTCGAGACGGGCGTGAGCATGATGCCGCTGGTGGCCGCGGACGGGACGACGCCGCGGGAACGGCTGGCGAGCCGGATCCGCAACACCCGCAAGCTGCTCACCACCGCCGCGCTGGTCATGTCGGTCTACCTGATCACCACGAGCTTCATCACCACCGTGCTCATCCCGGCGGAGGCGTTCCGGCCCGGTGGCGCCGCCAACGGCCGTGCCCTGGCCTACCTCGCCCACGAGCACCTCGGCGAGGCCTTCGGCACCGTCTACGACATCAGCAGCATCCTGATCCTGTGGTTCGCCGGCGCGTCCGCGATGGCGGGCCTGATCAACATCGTGCCGCGCTACCTGCCCTCCTACGGGATGGCGCCGGAGTGGTCGCGCGCGGTGCGGCCGGTCGTGCTCGTCTACACCGCCGTGTGCGTCCTGATCACGATCCTCTTCGGGGCCGACGTCAACGCCCAGGCCGGCGCGTACGCGACCGGGATCCTCGCGATGATGGTGTCCGGCGCGCTGGCCGTGACCATCTCCGCCGTGCGCAAGCGCCGAAGGCCCGCGGCGGTCGGGTTCACGGTGCTGACGCTGGTCCTGGTGTACGCGCTGGTGGAGAACGTCATCGAGAAGCCGGACGGGCTGACCATCTCGGCGTTCTTCATCGTCGGCGTCGTCGCGATCTCCCTGGTCTCCCGCATCTCCCGGACGACCGAGCTGCGGGTCGAGCACATCGAGTTCGACGAGGACGCCCGCCGGTTCGTCGCCGACTCCCTCGCGTTCGACGGCGCGCTGACCCTCGTCGCCAACCGCCGCCAGACCGGGGACGAGGCCGAGTACCGCGAGAAGGAGGCCGAGCAGCGCGGGGTCAACCCGGTGCCCGGTCAGGCGGAAATCCTGTTCCTGGAGATCGACGTGGTGGACCCGTCGGACTTCAGCGACGTGCTGAAGGTGCGCGGGGTGGAGGTCGGCGGGTACCGCGTCCTGCGCGCGGACAGCCCGGCCGCGCCCAACGCCATCGCCGCGATCCTGCTGACCCTGCGCGACTGCACCGGCGTCCGCCCGCACTGCCACTTCGCGTGGAGCGAGGGCAACCCGCTCGGCCACCTGTTCCGCTACCTGCTCCTGGGCCGCGGCGACACCGCACCGGTCGTGCGCGAGATCATCCGGTCGGTCGAGCCCGACCCGGAGCGCCGGCCCGGCATCCACGTGGGCGGCTGACCCGGCCCGGCGGCACCGCCACCGTCGACTCCGGGCACGGTCGACCGGCTTCAGGAGTCCGGTGTGGACGGTGCGGCGAAACCGCCGC
The DNA here is from genome assembly GCF_003634995.1 of Saccharothrix variisporea. Lineage (GTDB taxonomy): Bacteria > Actinomycetota > Actinomycetes > Mycobacteriales > Pseudonocardiaceae > Actinosynnema > Actinosynnema variisporeum. The sequence continues at coordinate 9,237,525 of NZ_RBXR01000001.1, forward strand.
GTCGGACGTCGTCGAGCACCGCGTCCTCGAAGCGGGTGCCGTGCAGGGTCGCGCCGAACAGGCTCGCGCCCGTCAGGTCGCTGCGGGAGAAGTCGGCTCCGGTCAGGTCGGCCCCGGTGAACGCGGTGCCGCGCAGCGTGGCGGCCACGACCGTCGCCCCGGTCAGGTCGGCCATGGCCAGCAGCGCTCCGCTGGCGTCCGCGCCGGTCAGGTCGGCACCCGGCAGCTTGGCGTGGGCCAGCGAGGCGTTCCGCAGCACGGCGTCCCCCAGGCGGGCGGCGCTCAGGTCCGCGAACTCCAGTTCCGCGCCGGACAGGTCGACACCGGTCAGGTCCCGGCCCGCGCACGGCGCGGCGCGCAGGTCCCGGCCGTCGGTGTCCGCCACCTCCGGCAGGTCCACCAGGTGCGCCCGCCAGTCGCCACCGGTCCGCAGCGCGGTCAGCGCGGCGTCGAGCGCGGCCCGGCCCCGCTCGGTCAGCCAGCGCTCCCGCAGCCGCCGCTCCCGCTGACGTGTCTCGTCCAGCACGACATCTCCCCTGGTCAGCTGCCGGGTGGCCACTCATGGTACGGCGGGAACGAGCCGTGCCCGATCTCGTTGAGGAACCCGGCGAGCCGGTTGATCAGCCGGTTGACCTCGCTGAGCCGTTCCAGCAGCACGTGCATGCCGCGCTCGGTCATGGTGTCGGGCGGGTTGTGGGCCTCGCGGCTGAGGGTCTCCCGCACGTTGAACAGGCCGTCGCACGCCTCCTGCAGGTCGCGGATGTGCGAGAACGGCCGTCCGTTGGCCTTGCGCGCGACGACCTCGCCCCGGGCCTCCCGCCGGGCGGCGCTGTAGTGGTTGTGGTTGGGCTCGCGGTTGATCTCGCCGACCGGGTTCTTCTTGAGGTTCTCCAACTTGGCGATGGCGTCCACGGCCTCCTGCCGCAGGCCCAGCGACCGGTTGGGCACCGGCGGTTCCTCGACCACCGGCGGCTCCTCCACCACCGGCGGTTCCTCGACCGGTGTCGGGGGCTCCTCGACCGGTGGCGGGCGCACCGGCGGCTCCTCCACCGGGGGCGGCCGGACGGGCGGTGGCGGCGGGTCGACCGGTTTGGGCGAGGCGCGCAGGCCCCGGACGATCCGGCCGCCGAAGAACAGCACGAAGACCTGGAAGATGCCGCCGACCACCAGGTCGTACCGCTCCTGCGAGGACATCTCCCGGTCGCTGAAGAACCGCTTGCCCCGCGCGCCCTCGATGATCTGGGTGAGGCCGACCAGGCTGCCCGCGCTGGCGAGCACGATCCCGGCCGTGACGCCCAACGTCTGCCAGAACCCCGACGTCGGCCCGTGTTCCGCCCGGTAGGCCTGGGCCCGGGTGACGCACTCGTAGAGGAACCCCGCGACCGCGAGCACCACGACGGCGATCACCGCGGCGGCGGCGAAGCTGATGGCGGCGACCAGGCCGAGCTTGGCCAGGATCAGCGCGCCGACGAAGATGACCGCCGCGATGACCAGGGTGGCCAGGATCGCGGCGGCCAGGTAGAGCACCGCCTTGCCGAGCGCGAGCAGCACCTTCTGCCACGCGGGCCGGTCGTACTCCTGCTGAGCCTCGGCCTCCGCGCGGGCCAGGTTGCCGTCCAGCGACGCCAGCGCCGACGCGTTGTGCGCCAACGAGTCCGTGACGCCTTCGGTGATCGTCGCCCGCGACCGGTCGTGGGTGGTGCCGACCTCGGCGACGGTCTTGCCGGACGTGTCGGCCAGCGCGGTCAGCAGCCGGTCGGCGCTGCCGGTCGCCGCCTCCCGCCCCTGGCGGACCTGCCGGTCGACCCCGTCCTGGACGCGGGTGGTCACGGTCGCCGCGGCCTGCCGCACGCCCGCCTGGGCCTGCTCGGTCCCGCCGCGTGCCGTCTGCTCCAGTTCGGTCCCGGCCGTGCGGCCCTGCGCGAGGACCGCGTCGAGCTCGCCGGCCACGGTCGGGTCGAGCGCCTCCAGGGCGCTGGTGGTCTGGGCGGCCACGCGGTCCACCGCGGTGAACCCCGAGGACCGACCGAGACTCGCCACCGCCGTGTCGTCCAGGCCGCGCAGAGCGAGGTCCGCGCCGTGCCCGGCCTGGTCCAGGGCCGCCCGTTCCACCGCGTCCACCTGGGCGACGAGCCGCCCGCCCAGGTCGCGGGCGGTGGCCAGGGTGGTCGCCCGCAGTTCACGCAGCTCCTGGAGGGCTCGGGTCTCGATCGCGGTCAGGGCCTCGACCGCGCCGGCCGCGCCGGTGCCCAGCCCCTCCTGGACGGCCGCCCCGATGTCCCGGACGGTGTGCTGCCCGGCGGGCACGGCCGCGTCGACCTCGGCGGCGACCTTGGTGGTCTGCTCGCCGATCCCGGTGGCGATCCGGTTCGCCTCGGTGAGCGCGAACTGCGCGGCGGGCGGTGCGACCTGGCGCAGTTCGTCGGCCTGGGCGGTGCCGACCTGCCGCACCGCCTGCGCGCGGGCGTCGGCCCGGTCGGGGTCGGCGTCGGTGATCGCGCCCGCCCGGCCCCGGCCGCGCCGGTCGGCATCGGTCGCGTGCCCGGTCGCGGTGTCCCGGGCGCGCTGTGCCTCCGTTCGGCCCAGTTCGCGGGTCGCGGTCGCCTTTTCGGTGCCCGCCGCGCGGACGGCCGTGGCGTGGGCGTGGCCCTCGACGCCCAGCCGGGTGCTCTGCTCGGTCGTCGCCGCGGCGGCTTCGGTCCGGCCTGCGGCGATCGCGGCCCGGACGGTGGTGGTCTGTTCGGCGATGTGGGTGCGCACCCCGGCTTCCGCCGCGTCGAACTCGGCGTTCAAGCGGGTGGTGAGGGCGGCGACCTCTTGCGCGGCGCTCTCCCGACCGGCCACCACCCTGGTCGCAACGGCTTGCCGCGCGGCGGCCAGGGCGGCGGTGATCTCGCCCTTCTTCGCGGCGACGTGCTCGCGGAGCCGGGCGAGGGCGTTGCGCTGCCGGGGTGCGACCTCCACCGAGTCCAGCGCGGAACCGCTGTCCGGCACGGGTGGCGCGGCCGGTTCGCGCCTGACCTCCACGGGTGCCGGTGCGACCGCCGGTGCCTTGCGCTCCACCGGACCGGGCGGCCGGGCCGACTTCCGGGGCGGTGTGGGCGGTTTCGGCACCTTCGGTGGCCGGGGCGGCTGGGGCGACGCGGGCTGCGGCACCGGGGCGTGTTGGGTGGGCTGGGCGTGCTGGGTGGGCTGGGCGTGCTGGGTGGGCTTGGCGGGCGAGGTGGGCTTGGCGGGCGGTGCGGCGGGTGTCTCGCCGCCGCGCAGCCGGTCCGGGAGCCGGTCGCCGAGCGCGGTCACGACCCGCCGGCGCGCCTCGGGGTCGAGCGCCGCCAACTGCCGGCGCACCGCGCCCGTCCGGTCGTCGGGATCGGCCTGGAGCCGGGCGCGCAGTCGGGCGACCAGCGCCTCCTGCTCGGGCTGGAGCGCACCGGCGACCGCCGCGTTGCCCGCCGAGGCCTGCAACCCGAGCAGTCGGCGGACGACCGGCGGTCCGCTCGGCGTCGGGTCGCGTCGCACCGGACGCCCGGGGTCGGGCAACCGGTCCGCGCCCTCGACGTGTCCACCCATGCAAGCCCGCCTCGCTGTCCGGGTCCTGCGGGGGATGATGGCCGTGGATCCGGTGCGCGCCAATGATCGCGGCGACGGCCAAACGGGCAGCAACCACTGCTCTCCCGGTGCCGGCCGTCCAATGGCGCTATCGCGGTTCCTCCAAGCGCCACACCGCCCTGCACCGCACTGTCCACTGTGTACAGTGCTGGGGTCAGTGGCGGGTCGTCTCCGCGACGAGGGTGGAGGAGATGTGGGCGTGTGCCCGGTCGGCCGGGAGGAGGAGGGTTTCGATGCCGGCCAGGTGGAGGTTCATGTGCGCCATCGGCAACTCGTGCTCCAGGTCGACCGGCGTGCGCACACCCCGCACGACCACGTCGATCCGCGCTTCGCGGCAGTAGTCCACCAGGAGCCGGCCGAGGCTGGAGTCGACGGTGACGTTGGCCAGGTCGCTGGTCATGTCGGTCAGCAGGGCCAGCCGTTCGGCGAGAGGTAGGCGGCCGGTCTTCGCCGGGTTGGTCAGCACGCACATGACGACCTCGTCGAACATGCCCGCGGCCCGACGTGCGACGTCGAGGTGCCCGGAGGTGGCCGGGTCGAAGGAGCCGGGGAACACGGCGCGCATGACCGGTGATGCTAGTGATCGGCGGGGGTCCCGCGGTCGGGCTCGTGACGGGAGTCTCCCGTCCGGCCGGTGATCCACCGGGTCAGGGCGTCGAGGTAGCCGGGCGCCAGGCCGGTGCCGGTGCGGACGCGGTGGTCCGCACCGGGGAACACCTCCACCGTCAGCGTCGCCCGGCGGTCGCGGTCGGGGTGGCCGGCGGCCGTGCCGAACAGGTGGATGCTGTCGGCCACCGGGACCAACTGGTCGTCCGCGCCGAAGATCGCCAGGTGCGGGCAGCGCAGGCGCACGGCGTCCGGGACGGGGTCGTGGTCCAGCTTGCGCTTGAGGAACGCCCAGTAGCGCTCGTCCACCTCCAACGCGTGCTCGGTGAACGCGGTCGGCGGCGACTGGGCGAGCCGGGCCACCTCGGCGAAGTCGGCGTCCCGTCGACCCGCCTCGACGATCCGGTCGTAGGCGGCCAGCGCGGCGTCGACCTCGCCGTCGGTGATCCCCTCGGTGCGCCGCAGGACGCCGGCCCACGCGTACCGGTCCTGCTCAGCGGGTGTCATGCCGGGACCACCGTTGGTGACCACCCACGGCACGCCGTCCCGCAGCGTGGTGGCACGCAGGACGACCCAGCCACCTTCGCTGTGCCCGAACAACCCGACCGTCTCGCCGCGCACCTCCGGCCGCGCCCGCAGGAAGTCCAGCGCGGCGGCCGCGTCGGCGGCGAGGTCGTCGATCGTCGCGTCGAGCCAGTCCCCGGACGACCCGCCGACCCCGCGCTTGTCGTAGGACAGCACGGCGATCCCGGCGTCCACCAAGTGCTCCCGGATCGGCGGGAAGTGCGTGTCGTTGTTCCGGTCCGACGGCCCCGACCCACCCACCATGACCACACCGGCGACCGGCGCACCACGGTCGGGCAATGACAGCGAACCGGCCAACACCACACCGTCGTTGGCGAACGTGACGTCCTGCACGAGACTCCCCCGAGTCGACGAGGATCGCAGCCTAGCGGCCGGACGCGGCGGGCCTCGTGTCCTTTTTCGGCGTCCGGGTCGGCCGTGCCGCTACTCGCCCCGAAGGGCCGTGGTGAAGGCCAGGAGGTGCGCGGCGGTGCGGGATGGGGATTCCACGTTCGGCGAGTGGCCCACGTCGGGCAGCATCGTGACCGTCGCGCCCGAGACGGTGAGGTAGTCGCCGGCGGAGGAGGGGCGCCAGCGGCGGTCCTGTTCGCCGAAGAGGACCAGGAGGGGTTTGCCCAGCGGGGTGAGTCGTGGGGGGAGGGGGAGTTCGTCCAGGTACGACCGGAACGCTTGGGAGATCTGGCCGAAGACCGCGAGGTCGGTGGTGCGGAACTGGTCCACGAGGGTCTGGGGGATCTCGAAGCCGGGCGCGAACGCGCCGCTGATGGCTTGGCGGATCTGGTCGTCGGTCAGCTCATCCCACGGCGTCGCCGGGAACGGGACGTCCGTCGCGGTGTAGGCGGACAGGTCGGGGCCGGTGTTGATCAGCACCAGAGCGGTCACCAGGTCGGGGTGTGTTTCGGCCAGGGCGGTGGCGAACGCGCCGCCGCTGGAGTGGCCGACGGCGGTGACGTGGGTGACGCCGAGCCTGTCCAGTGCCGCGCCGACCAGGCGTGCCTGGTGTGGGACGGCGTAGTTCCCGTCCTCGGGCACCGGCGAGCTCCCGCACCCGAGGAGGTCGATCCGGATGACGTGGTGGGCACCGGTCAGCAGCGGGACCATCGGGTCCCAGTAGCGCGCCGACGCGCCGGTTCCGTGGATGAGCAGCAACGCCGGGGCGTCGGTCGGGCCGTCCTGGTGCACGTGGATTCCTTCGTGGGACATGGGTGCACTGTCGCCGCCGGCGGGCGTCGGTGGCTTGGACGAATGTTCCGACCGGGCGTGCGTAGCATGGCGGCATGGGGGCCGGCCGCTCTGAACCTGACTACCCGGTGTTGTGGGACATCGCCTGCCCCGACCGTCCCAGCCGGGTGCCCGGCGTCGCCATGGCCGGGTTCCGCGACCGCGGCGTCACCCCGCCCGCGCTCCGGCTGATCCCGCACCCGACCGTGACCCTCGTCCTGGTGGTCGGCGGCGCGATCGACGTGCGGGACGGCGGTGGGCGACGGCAGCGGGGGAGTTTCGCCACCGGGGTGGGGTTCGGCGATGTCCTGCGCGCCGAGCGGGTGGACGGTTTCGAGGCCTTGCAAGTGCGCCTGTCCCCGGTGGTCGCGCACGCGGTGCTGGGCACCACCGACCTGGGGGACACCGCCGTGGCTCTCGACGACCTCTGGGGTCGGGAGGCGGCCCGGGTCAGCGGCCGGCTGGGCGACCTGCCGACGTGGGCGGACCGCTTCGCGTGGGTGGACGAGTGGCTGGCCCGCCGGGTCGAGGAGGCCGCCCCGGCCGCGCCGGAGGTGTCGTGGGCGTGGCGCCGGATCGCCGCCACGCGGGGCGCGGTCCGCGTCGAGCAGTTGGCGGCGGAGGTCGGGTGGAGCCGCAAACGCCTGTGGTCCCGCTTCCAGGCGCAGGTCGGCCTGCCGCCCAAGCGCGCGGCGAGACTGGTCCGCTTCGACCACGCCGTCCACCACCTCGTCGCCGGCGGGGACGTGGCCGGGGTGGCGGCCGACACCGGCTACGTCGACCAGTCCCACCTGCACCGCGACGTCGTGTCCTTCACCGGCCTGACCCCCACCGCGGTGGTCGGGGAACCGTTCCTCGCGGTGGACGACATCGCCTGGGGCCGGCCCGGCCCGCGCAACGCCCGGCGGAACTCCTGAACGGGACGGGAGCGCCCGCCGGTGGGACGGGTCCCACCGGCGGGCTCGGGGTCAGATGTCCTGCCAGCAGTCGTCGTGGCCCGGCCGCGGGGTGTAGCGGCCGGTGGGTTCGACGTTGCCGGCCGCGTCGATCGACCGGTACTCCACGTACTGCTTGCCGTCCGGCTTGACCTTGATCTCCCCGCCCCGGTAGACCTGCCACTTGCCGCCCGAGATGCGGTACTCCGTGCGGGCCACGCCGGAGGTGGCGTCGGTTGCGGTGAGCTTGACGCGGTTGGCGGCCGTTCCCCGTTGGGCCTTCGTGACCGGGGGTGCGGTGTCGACCTTCACCTGGACCACCTGTTCGGCACTGGTGTTGCCGGCCGCGTCGGTGGCCCGCACCGCCACCTGGTGGGTGCCGTCGCCGACCGCCACCGGACCGGTGTAGGGGACCCACGGGCCGCCGTCCACCCGGTGTTGCAGGACCGGGCCGCCGGACGTGTCGTCGGTGGCCGTGGCCGACACCAGCGCCTTCGTGGTCCACCAGCCCTCGGGGCCGGGGGAGTTGTCCGTCTTCACGGTCAGGCGCGGGGCGGTGCGGTCGACCTTGACGGTGGTCGACTGCTCGGCCGAGACGTTGCCCGCCGCGTCGGTCGCGCGGAACGTCACCACACGCTCACCGTCGTCGGCGAAGGAGAGCGGTGCGGTGTAAGCGGTCCACGCACCCGTCCCGACCCGGTACTCGACGCGCACCGCGCCCGGCTGGTTGTCGACGGCGGACGCCGTGACGGTCACCGGGGTGGTCCACCAGCCGCCCGCGCCCGGCGTCGCCGGGTCGGTGGCGACCGACAGCACCGGAGCGGTCCGGTCGGTGGTGAGCAGGAAGTGCCGGAAGAGCGCGGGTTTCGCGGCGGTCTGGGCCCCGCCCAGGGCGAACAGGCCGATCCGCGCCCCGGTCAGGTTCGCGTTGACGACCGGCTCCAGGGCCGTCCACGTCTGCCCGTCGGCGCTGTACGAACCGGTGTAGGTGGTGCCGGACTTGGCCAGTCGCAGGTGCCACACGCCGCCGGTCACACTGGCGCTGGGCTGCGGTTGGCCGACCACGTCACCGCTCTCGGTCCGCACCTCGACCGCCCGCTGGACCGGCGTGCCGGCCTCGTTGACGGCGAGCTGGTCCAGCTTCACGTAGTTCGCGTCGTCCAGGTAGGCGATCAGGCCCGCCTGCTGGTAGCGCTCGTCGAACGCCGACGCGTCCACCTCCGTCTCGATCACCCAGTCGCCCTCGGGCGCGCGCTGGAGGATGAAGTTGCTCGGGGCGTCGGTCGCGCCGCCGTAGATGTCGCCGTTGCTGGTGTCGATGCGCAGGCTGCCGTCCGTGACGCCGTACGCGGCCGGGTTCGGGCGGACGACGGCGTTCCAGCGGCACCCGTCGAGCGCGCTGCCGGTGAAGTCGTCGTTCGGGTCTGCCGTGGCGGTGTCGTCGGGGACGACGGTGAACCAGTCGAACTCGGCGTCCACGACCGGGCGGTCACCGCCGCCGCCGACCAGCGAGAGCAGGCCGATCTTCGGGTTCACCATGCCCGCCAACGCCTTGGTCTGCGGCATCGCGGTGAACGCCTGTCCGTCCGCGCTGTAGGACGCGGTCAGGTTCTGCCCGTCGCTGGTGAACCGCACCCACACGGTGTCGGGGTACGCGGCGCCCAGCGGCGCCGTATTGGACTCACCGACCTCGTTGGGCGACCCGGCTTCCTCGCGGATGAACTGGAAGATCCGGTTCGCCGCGTCGTCGGTGTCCGACCGGCCTTCGAGCACCATCTTGGCGTAGTTGTCGTCGTCGCCGTAGATGACCAGACCGGCCTGCTGGTAGGCGCGCCGCGCCGGGAAGCGCAGCTTGGCCGTGGCCTGGAACGGGCCGGAGGGCAGGTCCTGGAGCACGATGTTGGGCGTGTTGTTGGTGGTCCCGTAGATGTCCGAGGACGCGGACGGGATCACCAGGTGCCCGTCGCGCACCGCGAGCTGCTGGTTCTCCCGCACGACGGTGGTCCACCGACCCCGGTCGAGCGTGGTGCCGGTGAAGTCGTCCGAGCGGCCGGAGAAGCAGGTCACGTCGGGCGAGCGGACGGTGATCGGGACGGTCTTCGAGCCGCTCGCGCCGCGCGAGTCCGTCGCGGTCACCTTGGCGGTGAACGTGCCGGGCGCGGTGTAGGTGTGGCTGACCGACGCGCCCGTGGCGGTGCCGCCGTCGCCGAACACCCACGTGTAGCTGATCGGGGTGTCGCCGTCCGGGTCGGTGGCCGACGCCGTGAAGTCGACCTTCAACGGCGCGGTGCCCGTGGCGGTCGAGGTGGAGACGTCGACCGCGGGGCGCTGGTTGTGCGTGACGCCGCGACCGGCGAACTCCAGCCAGTTCAGGTTGGCCAGGTAGCCGGTCGTGGAGGTGCCCTCCGGGCGGCGGGTGACGAAGAACAGCTCGGACCCGGCCGGGACGTCGTCGGCGAGCTCGGCGGTGACGGTGGTCCAGGTCTGCCAGCCGCCGGTGCCGGCGAAGCTCGCCGTGCCCGCGAGCGGGCCGTCCGGTGCGCCGACGCGGACCTCCAGTCGACCGCCCTCCGACGCCCCCGCGACGCGGAACCGCACCTGGTCGATGCCCTGGAGCGTGGCCGGGCGCAGCGAGAACCAGTCACCATCGGTGATGAACCCGATGTTCTCGCCGCCGCCGGTGTCGGAGGTGGTCTCCCTCTGCACGCCCGGCGAGTCCTCGCCGATGCCGTCCGCGGTGCGGCCGGTCGCGGTGTAGAACTCGGCTTCCTTGTGCTTGGGCTGGAGCACGACGATCGACTCGCCGGTGAGGGCGGCGGAGCCCGGGGCGCCCTTGTCGGTGTACTTCGCGGTGAGGACGCCGAAGATGTTCGCGCCCACGTGGCCCTCGTCGCCCGACATCAGCGCGAGGCCCTCGCAGCCGCGGTACTGCTCGTAGCCGTGGGAGTGCTCGTCGTGGCCCAGGCCGGGCTGCACGATCACGTCCTGGCAGTCGACCGTGCCGTCCTCGGCGTCGGTGACCGTGACCTTGTAGGACACCTGGTCGCCGAAGTCGATGAAGCCGCCGTCCGCGGGCAGGGTCAGCGTGACCACGGGCGGGGTGTTGCCGACGACGATCCGCACGTTGGCCACCGCCGACCGGCCGCCCCCGTCGGTGACGGTGAGCCGGGCGGTGTAGTCGCCGTTGGCGGTGTAGGTGTGGCTCGGCGCGGTCTCGGTGCTGTCGGTGGTGCCGTCGCCGTCGAAGTCCCACGCGAAGGTCAGCGGGTCGCCGTCCGGGTCGCGCGACCCGGCCGAGTCGAACCGCACGGTCAGCGGCGCGTGCCCGGAGGTCTTGTCCGCCTTGGCCACCGCGACCGGGCTGCGGTCGCCGCGCACGTAGTCGATGCGGTAGACGCCGCTGTCGGCGTTGTTGCCGCCGAACCCGGAGCCCCACTCGATCATGTACAGCGCGCCGTCCGGGCCGAACTGCATGGCGTGCACCCGGTTGAACGACATGCCCGGCAGCATCCGGCTGATGTCGACGACGCTGGTGCCCTCGGCGTTGAGCTGCAAGGAGAACAGCCGTCCGTCGTTCCAGTCGCCCCAGATCGCCTTGCCGTCCCAGTAGGCCGGCCACTTGCGCGTGGAGGTCGACTGCGGGTCGTACCGGTAGGTGCCGCCCGCCATCGGCGCGCCGCTGCCGCCGATCTCCGGGTTGCCCGTGCTGGTCTTGCCCTGCCAGATCTTCGTGCCGATCGCGGCGGGCAGCTCGGTGAGGCCGGTGTTGTTGGGGGAGTTGTTCACCGGGTGGGCGCAGTCGAACTGCGCGCCGGACACGCCGGTGGCGAAGTCGTAGTCGACGTACGGGGTGTTGTCGCCCACGCAGTACGGCCAGCCGTAGAAACCGGGCCGGTCCACGATGTTCCACTCGACGCGGCCGTCCGGACCGCGCTGCGGGTTGCTGCTGCCGGCGTCGGGGCCGTAGTCGGCGACCTGGAGCTTGTTGGTCTTCGGGTCCAGGCCGATGCGGAACGGGTTGCGGAAGCCCATCGCGTAGATCTCGGGCCGGGTCTTGTCCGTGCCGGGCGGGAACATGTTGCCCGCCGGGACGGTGTAGGTGCCGTCCGGCTGCGGGGTGATGCGCAGGATCTTGCCGTTGAGGTTGTTGCTGTTGGCCGAGGAGCGCTGCGAGTCCCAGGGCGCGCGGCCGGGGGTCTCGTCCAGCGGCGCGTAGCCGTCCGAGGCGAACGGGTTGGAGTTGTCGCCGGTGGTGATGTAGAGGTTGCCGTCGTTGTCGAACTCCAGCGCGCCGCCGGCGTGGCAGCACTGCTCGCGCTGGGTGGTGATGGTCAGCACGACCTTCTCGCTGCCGGGGACGATCGTGTCGCCTTGCAGCGTGAACCGGGAGACCCGGTCGACGGATTCGCTGCCGGCGGGGGAGTAGTAGAGGTAGATGTTGTTGGTGGTGGCGAAGTTCGGGTCGAGCGCGATGCCGAGGAGGCCGAACTCCTGTCCGGTGTAGACGTTCAGCGTGCCCGCGGTGACCACCGCGCCGTCCGGGCGGACGATGCGGACCGCGCCGTTGCGGTCGATGTAGAACACGCGGCCGTCGTCGGCGATCGTGAGCTCCATCGGGTTGGCCGTGGTGTCGTCGAGGGTGACCTTCTCGAAGGCGTTGGTGCGGGTGGCCGTGCAGTCGGCGTCCACGGCGCCGGCCGCGGTCTGGATGCCCTTGAGCAGGTGGTCCAGGAAGGCCGGTTCGGCGAAGGACTCGTCGGTGTGGCCCAGGCCGGTGTACCAGGAGCGCCCGCCGTCGAAGTCCTGGCACCAGGAGATCGGGTGGCTGGAGCCCATCTTGCCGCCGCTGTAGGACGTCTCGTCCAGCTCGGCCAGCACGTGCGCCTTGGCGGAGGGGTCGGTGCGGTAGTTGTACCACTCGTCGAAGCGCCGCCAGGTTTGCGGCAGCTGCGCGGTGGAGGGGTGCGCGGGGTCGGTGACCTTGATGGTCGCGTCCTGCGGGGCGGGGTGGTCGGCGAAGTAGGAGCCGACGAGGTCGCCGTACCAGGCCCAGTCGTACTCGGTGTCGGCGGCGGCGTGCACGCCCGCGTACCCGCCGCCGGCCTTGATGTAGCGCTCGAACGCGGCCTGCTGGGTGGCGTCGAGGACGTCGCCGGTGGTGGAGAGGAAGATCACGACCTCGTACTGGGCGAGGTTGGCGTCGGTGAACGCGGCGGCGTCCTCGGTGTTGTCCACCGTGAAGCCGTGGTCTTCGCCGAGCTGTTGGATCGCGGCGATGCCGGTCGGGATGGAGGGGTGGCGGAAGCCGGCGGTCTTGCTGAAGACGAGGGCCTTGAACGTCTCCTCGCCGTGGCCGGGGTGGGCCTGCGCGGGGGCGGCGGTGACGGCGAGCGACCCCAACAACGCCAGCACGACCGCGGCGACCGACCACCGTCTCCGCCCGAGCCTGGACGAACTCGCCATTGAGACCTCCCACCCGCCGGGCGCGCTGCAGCCGCCCCCGATTAGTCAATTGGTTAAACAAATTAATGAGGGCTTTTTCGCGGGGTCAAGGGCTGGGGTATGTCCACAACTCGCCACTTCCCGACCTGCCGAGAACCCCGAATCCCGCATTCGGCGGCTTTACCCGCCCACCCCACCTCCGGACACTGCCGCCCTCGCCGCCCTCGCCGCCCTCGCCGCCCTCGCCGCCCTCGCCGCCCTCGCCGCCCTCGCCGCCCTCGCCGCCCTCGCCGCCCTCGCCGCCCTCGCCGACACCGCCGCCCTCGCCGACACCGCCGCCCTCGCCGACAGCGCCGCCCGACAGCGCCGCCCGACAGCGCCGCCCGACAGCGCCGCCCGACAGCGCCGAACCTCATCAAGACCCACCCAACCCATTACCCTCCGCGAATGGGCGCGACGGAGCTGTACGACAACATCGGCACGGGCTACCCGCTGGGCCGCCGCACCGACCCGCGGTGGATGGCGGTTATCCTCGCCGCGCTCGGCACCGCCCGGTCGATCGCCAACGTGGGCGCGGGCACCGGCAACTACGAGCCCGGGGACCGGACGGTCGTCGCCCTCGAACCGTCCACGGAGATGATCCGCCAACGACCCCGCGGGGCGGGGCCGGCCGTCCGCGCGGTCGCCGAGGCGCTGCCGCTGCGGGACCGCGCCGCCGACGCCGCGTTGGCCGTGCTCACCGTCCACCACTGGACGGACTGGCGGGCCGGGCTCGCCGAGTTGCGCCGGGTGGCGCCTCGACAGGTCGTGCTGGCCTACGACACCCGGCGGCACACCGAGTTCTGGTTCGTGCACGAGTACGTGCCCGAGATCGCCGACCTGGAGCTGACTCGCCCCTCCGCCGACGACATCGCGCACGAACTGGGCGCGGACAGCGTCACGCCCCTGCCGCTGCCGTGGGACTTCACAGATGGCGTGTTCCCCGCGTACTGGCGACGCCCGGAGGCCTACCTCGACCCGCGCGTCCGCCGCGCCTGTTCCGCCCTCGCGCAGACCGATCCCGACGCGGTCGAGCGCGGCATCCGCCGGCTGCGCGAGGACCTGCGCAGCGGTCGGTGGCACGAACAGCACCGTGACCTGCTCGGCCTCGACCAGTGGGACGCCGGCTTCCGGCTCATCGTGTCGAGCGGCTGAACCCGTCGCTTTGTGTACACGTTGTTGTCATCCCACATGCATATGAAGATCTTTCAGGTAACCCCTACTCTCTCTGGTCGTCCGGCTCGAACGATCCAGGAGCGTGCGATGAGGATGGCCCGATTGGCCGTGTGTGTTGCCGCCGGCTTGATCACGGCGGTGCTCCCGTGGACGCCGGCCGCCGCGGTGCAGGTGCCCGTGCAGGTGCCCGTGCAGGTTTCGGCGTCGAGCGGGACGTTCTCGGTGCTCAGCTACAACGTCGCCGGGCTGCCGGAAGGGCTGTCCAGTGGCAACCCCGAGGCGAACACCCCGGTCATCGGGCAGCGGATCAAGCCCTACGACGTGGTGCACGTGCAGGAGGACTTCAACTACCACGCCTCCCTGTACGCCAACGACACCCACCCGTACCGCACGCCCACCAGCGGCGGCGCCGCGTTCGGTGACGGGCTCAACACCCTGTCGAACTACCCGTACTCCGACTTCACCCGCGACAAGTGGGACCGGTGCAACGGCACGGACTGCCTGACCCCCAAGGGTTTCACCTGGTCGCGCATCCGCCTCGCCGAGGGGGTGCTGGTCGACTTCTACAACGTCCACACCAACGCGGGCACGACCGACGCCGACCTGACCGCCCGGCGCGCCAACATCAGTGAGCTGTCCCGGTTCATCACCGCCAACTCGGCGGGCAACGCGGTGGTCGTCGCGGGCGACACCAACACCCGCTACACCCGCACCGGCGACAACATCCGGGAGCTGCTCACCGCCAACGGCCTCACCGACGCCTGGGTGCAGGAGGAACGGGGCGGTGTGCCGCCCGCCGCCGGCAGCCCCGCGATCACGTGCAGCGACGAGACCGTCAGCGACGCGTGCGAGGTCGTGGACAAGATCCTCTACCGCGGCAACCGGTACATCACGCTGAGCTTGAGCCGGTACAGCAACGAGAACGCGGCCTTCCGCACGGCCGACGACAAGATGTTGTCCGACCACTACCCGATCGCGGCGGACTTCCAGTGGTCGCTCAACCCCGCCCTGTCGCTCAGCGACGCGTTCGGCGGACCGCACGGCACCCCGTTCACCGACGTGGCCACGGTTCCGGTCACGCAACGGGTCACCGGGGTGGGCATCCGCACGGGTTCGCGGGTCGACCAGGTCGGCCTCACCTTCGCCGACGGCACGACGTTCACGCACGGCGGCAGTGGCGGCACCGCGCAGCAGTTGGCGTTGGCGCAGGGGGAGTACCTGAAGTCGGTCACCCTGCACTCGGGGCAGCGCGACGGCCACACCAGGATCTTCCGCGTCGGCTTCACGACCAGCACCGGCCGCACGCTGGCCGGCGGCAGCGAGACCGGCAGTGCGGTCACCTACACCGCGCCCGCCGGGTGGCAGATCGCCGGGTTCCACGGGCGTGCCGGCGACGAGATCGACTCGCTCGGCGTGATCTACACGAGGGTCGCCTGATGGCGGGCACCGATCGGCGCGGATTCCTCATCGGCACCGGGCTCGCGGCCGGCGCGGTCCTCGGCGGCGGCACCCCGGCCCGCGCCGAACGCCGGGACGGGTACCTGTGGCTGGCCGGCGACCACCACGTCCACAGCCAGTACAGCAACGACGCCATGTACCCGGTGGCCACGCAGGTGGAACGGGCGGCCCGGCACGGCCTGAGTTGGTTGACCATCACCGACCACGGCAACGTCCCCTTCGCCACCTACAGCGTCCCGCCGCTGGTGGCCGACATCGCCGCCGCGCGCCGCGACGAGGTCATGGTGTTCACCGGACTGGAGTGGAACATCCCGGCGGGCGAGCACACCACGCTGATGCTCGCGCCCGGTCGCGGCGAGGCCGGTCTGCTCCAGGAGTTCGTCACCCGGTTCGACGCACGGGTCAACGGCACCCGCGACGGCACGCCGGCCAACGAGGCCATCGCGTTGCAGGCGCTGGAGTTCCTGAAGAAGGCCGTCGCCGACCGCCGCGTCGACGACGCCCTGGTGCTGCCCAACCACCCGTCGCGGCTGGGCATCAACTCCCCGCGGGAGACCCGCGACTGGCGCGACACCGCGCCCGGCATCGTCATCGGCATGGAGGGCGCGCCCGGCCACCAGGCGGCCGGCCTCCCCGCGCCGGGCATGGCCCGCGGCCGGGGCCTGTACGACTCGTCCCCGGGCAAGTTCTCCTTCCCCGGCTACCCCGCCGAGAGCTACCGCACGTGGGGCGGCTTCGACTGGGCGACGGCCACCGTCGGCGGCCTGTGGGACAGCCTGCTCGCCGAGGGCAAGCCGTGGTGGATCACCACCACCTCGGACGGGCACCAGGGGTGCGGCGACTGGGTGAAGAACCCGGTCGACAAGCTGGACCAGCAGGGCTACGACACCGTGCCGTACGACAGCGAGGGCCACACCTTCGCCAACACCGGCCGCTTCCCCGACCCGGTCAACGCCGGCCGCCCGATCACGGAGTACAGCTCGTTCCCGCCCGGCGCGTACAACAAGACGTGGGTCGGCGTGACCCGTCGCGGGTACCGCGAGGTCATGCAGGCCATGCGAGAGGGCCGGATGTGGGTCTGTCTGGGCGATCTCGTGGCCGGCTTGGACGTCCGGTTGCGCTCTCGCGGTTCGCACGGCGGCGTGCCGATGGGCGGCACGGCCCGGGTGCGCCGCGGCGAGGTGGTGGAGGTCGTGGTCAAGATCGACCTGGCCGACCGCCCGAACTTCGCGGGTCTGGTGCCGAAGCTCGCGAGGGTGGACCTGATCGTCGGCCGCGTCACCGGCCCGGCCGCCGACCGGTCGACGCTGCGCGCGCCGGACACCAAGGTCGCGAGGTCGTGGGAGGTCCAGGGCGATTCCGTGGAGCTGGTGCACCGCATCACCGTGGACGGGCCGTTCTACGTCCGCGTCCGAGGCACGGACGGCAAGCGGAGCGCGGTCGGGTACCACGGCGCGTCGGTCGACCCGGCGGGTCCGGCGATGGACGTCGTCGGCGCGGCGGACCCGTGGGAAGACCTGTGGTTCTACTCGAACCCGATCTTCGCCACGACCACCTGACAACGCCCCGCCCGGCCGGCTCACGACGGAGGACAACCATCACGCATCGGCGTCGTTAGCTCCACAAGGGCGTCCACACCGTCGTGGGCGCCCGACGAAGTGGAGGAGCCGATGCGCACCCTGACCACCCTTGCCGCGGTGGTGGCCGTCTCCTTGGCGACAGCCAGTCCCGCCTCGTCGGCCGCCGCCGACCCGGGCACGGCGGCGGCCGAGTCGCCCCAGGACGTCTGCATCGCGGGTGTGCCCGAGACCGACCCGTTGGAGCCGGGGCCGGTGAGCATCTGCCTGAGCGTGTTCAAGCCCGCCGGCGCGTCCCACGACCACCCGGTGCCCGTGCTGCTGCACAGCCACGGCTGGGGTGGCAGCCGGACCTCCGCGCCGGGGTCGTTCCAGCGGTACCTCGACGCGGGTTTCGGCGTGGTGAGCATCGACCAGCGCGGGTTCGGGCAGAGCGGCGGCAAGGCGCACGTGGAGGACCCGGCGTTCGAGGGGGAGGACGTCATCCGGGTCGTGGACCACGTCGCCTCCCTGGACTGGGTGCGCAAGACCGGCCCCGACGACCCCGTGCTGGGTGCGATCGGCGGCTCCTACGGCGGCGGCTACCAGTTCGCCGGCGCGTTCACCGAGCTGGCGAAGACCGGGCGCACGCGGTTCGACGCGCTGGCCCCGCAGATCACGTGGCACTCGCTCAACGACAGCCTCGCCCCGCGCGAGGTCGTCCGCACCACGTGGATCACCGCGCTGTACGCCGCCGGCCTGGACGCGCACACCACGACCGTCCACGCCGGCTACGCGGAAGGGCTGGTCACCGGCGACTGGCCGGCGTCGATGGACGAGTTCTTCCGCGACAACGGCCCCGCCGCCCACGTCGCCGCCGGCCGGCGGCTGGACATCCCGGTGCTGCTGCACCAGGGCCTCAGCGACAACCTCTTCCCGCTGGACCAGGCGATCGACAACTTCGACCGGGCGCTGACCCCGCGGGCACGGGCGCGGAGCCTGCTCGTCGGCTACAACGGCGGCCACGCGCTGCCCAACGCCGTCCCCGCGGGCTACGCCGTGCCCGGCGACGCGTGCCCCGCCCGGCTCGGCGGCGCGGACTACGACACCCTGGAGCTGCGGTTCCTCGCCGAGAACCTGCAAGGCGCGCCCCGCACCCTGACCGGCCACGGCCGCTACCACCTGATGACCGCCGAGGGCGGCTGCGTCAGCGTGGACTCGGTCGCGCCGAACACGTCCTACGCCCTGCCCGACTTCGTGACCGGCACGGTCGCGCCGCACGTGGTCAAGATCGCGGACGGTCCGCTGACCGTCGCCGGGTCGCCGTCGCTGGACGCCCGGGTCACCGCGCTGGGACTGGACAGTCGAGCGTTCTTCGCGTTGAGCGTGGGCACCTCGCCGTTGGACGCGAAGGTCATCCAGAACAACGTGCTGCCGCACCGGGAAGCGGGCCTGAACCTCGGCGTCCGCCGGAGCATCGAGCTGCCTTCGGTGGCGGCGACGATCCCGGCCGGCCAGTCGCTGTTCCTCACCGTGAGTCCCGTGTCGGACATGTTCCTGTTGCACGGCAGCCGAACGCCTTACGCGATGGTGTTGCAGGACGTCTCGGTTCGGGTGCCGGTCGTGCGGTAAACCGAAGCGACAGCGGTGGTGCGGCGCTCCATGCTGTGTGCTGTCGGGCATATCGACGTGGTGCGCCGGACCACCGCCATCCGGTCGCACACGGCCAGAGGGAGTGACAGTGGTCCGTCGGATGGCGGTTGTGGTCGCGTTGGCGATGACCTTGGTGGCACCGGGGAACGCGCGGGCCGACGTGCCCGAAGTGGTGGTCGACTACGGTGGCGGGAGCTCCGCGATCATGCCGGGGTCGGGCAGCGCCGTGGTGAAGGTGTCGTTGTCCGCGCCGCCGCCTACCTCCACGACGGTGACCATCGCGCGGGACGCGTCCAGTCCGGTGTTCGTCAGCGCGCGGCGCACGCTGACCTTCACGCCGGCCGACTGGGACGTCCCGCGGTCGGTGCGGCTGATCTCGTTGCAGGGCTTCGGGTCCGGGGAGTTCACGGTCACGGGCCCGGGGGTCACCGCCGGGGTGATCCGGGCGTACTCGAGCACGATCCCGTTGCCGCCCAACGTGAACCAGGCCTGCCGGGTGGCGCTGAGCGGCGTCCAGTCCTGGACCGGCGGTTTCGGCGTCACGGCGACCGTGACCAACACCGGCCCGACCCCGCTGACCGACTGGACGGTGACCGCCCTGTTCTCCCGGGACGAGAAGGTGACCGCGGCCGGCACCGGCGACTGGGGCCAGTACGGCCGGGGCGCGGCGTTCAGCGCACCGAGTTGGCGGCGCGGCCTGGCCCCCGGCGAGTCGGTGGTGCTCGGCTTCTGGGGCACCACGACCACCCAGCCGTTCACCGTCCCGTCCCTGCGCTGCACCCCGGAGCCGTACCTGCTCCCCACCACCCCGCCGACCACGACGACGACCCCGACCACGACGGCCGCGATGTCGGGCTGATCAGGACGGGTTCGACACCCTCCACCTCCACCGCCGGACGGGTGCCGGCGCTTGGGCCGTCCGGGGGAACGCGGCGCGGAGGTGGGTTCGAGGTCGGCTGGGTGCGGGGGTTTGGGCATGATGTGCTGGCGGTGTGCCGCCGGTCACGAGGGCCGGCGGCGTTCTGGCGTGAGCGCGCACAAGGGGGTTTCGTGACCTACTCGGCCGAGATCAGTCGGGCCAACCCGTCCTGCTTCGTGTTCCTGGTCGACCAGTCGGCGTCGATGGACGACCCGATCGGCGGCGGCGCGCGGCAGCGGAAGGCGGACGTGGTGGCGGACGCCATCAACCGGCTGCTGGCCGAGCTGAGCGTGAAATGCGCGAAGGAGGAGGGGGTGCGCGACTACTTCCACGTCGCCGTCCTCGGCTACGGGCACACCGTGGGCTCGGCCTTCACCGGGCCCCTGGCGGGCCGGGACCTCGTGCCGCTCAGCCAGGTCGCCGACCAGCCGGCCCGGGTGGAGAAGCGGGCCAAGAAGGTGCCGGACGGCGCGGGCGGGCTGGTGGAGACCACGACGAGCTTCCCCGTCTGGGTCGACCCGGTCGCGAACGGCGCCACGCCGATGTGCCGGGCGCTGGCCCGGGCGGAGGCGCTGGTCTCGGACTGGGTGGCCCGGCACCCGGACTGCTTCCCGCCGATCGTCCTCAACCTCACCGACGGCGAGTCCACCGACGGCGACCCCTCGAGCGCGGCCTGGGCGGTGCAGACGCACGTGACCGCGGACGGCGCGGCGCTGCTGTTCAACCTGCACGTCTCGGCGACCAACACCGTCCCGGTGACCTTCCCCGACACCGACGTCGCCCTGCCCGACCCCTACGCGCGCACCCTGTTCGGCATGTCGAGCCCGTTGCCGCAGCACATGCGCTTCTACGCGCTCCAGCAGGGCGTGCCGGTGGGCGAGCTGGCCCGCGGGTTCGTCTACAACGCCGACATCACCTCGGTCGTGCAGTTCCTCGACATCGGCACGCGGGCCACGGAACTGCGGTGATCGCCTTCACCCTCCGCGCGCCCAAGCGGGGCAACACCGAGCGGGAGTGCGAGGACGCGAGCAGGGTCCGCCACGAGGACGGGACCGTGCTCGCGGCCGTGGCCGATGGCGCGTCGGAGAGCCTGCTCGCGGGCGAGTGGGCCGACCTGCTCACGGCGACCCTGCTGGACACGGCCCTGCTGGACACGGCCGTCGATGTCGTGGCGGACGCCGACCGGTTCGCCGCCGCGCTGGTCGCCGCAGGAAGGTCCTGGCGGGTCTGGCTGGAGGACTACGTGGCCGGGCGGGAGGAGGCCGGTCGCCCGATCGCCTGGTACGAACAGCCCAAGCTCGACCGCGGCCCGCACGCGACCGTCCTGGCCGCCCGGTTCGCCGAGGGCCGCTGGGACGCCGCCGCCCTCGGGGACAGCTGCCTGTTCCACGTCCGCGAAGACCGCCTCGAATGCGCTTTCCCCCTCCACAGCCCGGCCGACTTCGACAACTCGCCCCCGCTGGTCAACGCCTTCACGGAGGACACCGCGCTGCTCGCCCGGCACGTGCGGACCGCGTCCGGGCGCACCGAGCCGGGCGACGGGTTCTTCCTGTGCACGGACGCGGTGGCCGAGTGGTTCCTGCGCGAGACCGGGCGCGGCGGGCGGCCGTGGCGGGTGCTGCGCGGGTTCGGTGCCGACCACGACGGGTTCACCGCGTGGCTGGACGGGGTGCGGGAGGAGGGGTTGATGCGCAATGACGACGTCACCGTCGTTCACCTGGACCCCGGATGACGGGCCGGGCCGCGCGTTCCCGTCCGGCGCGACCTACGTGGACGCCCTCCAGGACACCGCGCTGTGCTTCCGCGACACCGACCTGGCCGGCGCGGAGGTGCAGCTCGACGCGCTGGGCCGGCCCCGGGCCATCTCGGGCAACTTCGCGGTCGTCTTCTCGCTGACCGTCGCGGACGGCACCCGGTACGCGGTGAAGTGCTTCACGCGCGAGGTGCGGGAGCAGGCGGCGCGGTACCGGGCGATCGGCGAGCACCTCGCGGGCCTGGACGACGACTGGATCGTCGGCTTCGACTACGTCGACCGGGGCGTGCTCGTGGCGGGGCAGTGGTACCCGGTGCTGCGGATGGAGTGGGTCGAGGGGGTCGGCCTGATCCGGTGGATCGAGCGGAACCTGGACGACCCGCAGGCCCTGGCCCGCGTCGCCGAGCGGTTCGCCGAGGTGACCGGGCGGCTCGCCGCGGCCGGTGTCGGGCACGGCGACCTCCAGCACGGCAACGTCCTGGTCACCGGCGACGGCACGGTGAAGCTGGTGGACTACGACGGCATGTTCGTGCCCGCGCTGGCGGGGATGTCGGCCACCGAGACCGGGCACCGCAACTACCAGTCGCCCGACCGCACGGCCGCCGACTTCGGCCCGGAGGTCGACCGGTTCTCCGCGTGGGTGGTCTACCTGTCGCTGGTGGCGCTGGCGGTCGACCCCGCGCTGTGGCGGCAGTTGCGCGACGAGGACGCCGAGCACCTGCTGCTGGCCGAGCCGGACTTCACCGACCCGGCGGGGTCGTTCGCGCTGGCCGCCCTGACCAGCCACCCGGACCCGCGCCTGCGGGCGCTGGCCCGCCGCTTCGAGGACGTCCTGCGGGACCACCGCGCCGCGCCACCGCCGCTGCGCCCGCTGGACGACGTCCCGGCCGCGACGGGCACCGTGCTGCCGTCGTGGCTGGAGGACCGGCTCGAACCGCACATGCCGACCCGGCCGCCGTTGGTGCGGTTCGCCGAACGACCGGGGGCGCGGACGCTGGCCTCCTGGTCGCTGATGGCGTTGCTGCCGCTGGGCGCTCCCCTCGGGTTGGTGAGCGAGGCCGTCGCCGCGGCGGACGCGCTCGCCGTGGTGGCGTGGACGTCGGCGACCTACGACCGCACCCCCGAACGCCGGGGCGCCCGTGCCGCGCGGGCGGAGCGGCGCCGCCTCCGCGCCGCCCGGGAGTCGGCCGCCGCGAGGGTCGCGCGGCTGGAGGAGGAGGGTCGGCGGCTGACCGAGAGGGCGTCGGAACTCGAGGAGGAGCACGACGACAAGCGCCGCAACCTCCAGATCTGGCACAACACGCGGTTGGTCGCGCACCGGGAGTCGGTGAAGCAGCGGCTGGAGCGGGTCGACCGCGACCGCAGGGCGGCGTTGGCGCGGTCGCACGCGGAGGAGCAGCGGCTGCTCGCGGTGCGGCAGAAGCAGCACGTGCGGGTGGAGCTGGCGAAGTCGTCGCTGGCCGAGACCGACATCGAGGGCCTGTTACCGGCGCAGGTCGCGAACCTCCAGGCGGTCGGCATCCGCACCGCCGCGGACTTCGTGGGCCTGCACCACGAGCCGGACGGGCCGCTGTTCGTGCTGACCGACGGCAGGCGGGTGCGCGTCGGCGGGGTGCGCTCGGCGGAAGCGACCCGGATCGACCAGTGGCGTGAGCGGTTGACGCTCGAAGCCAACCGCAGCCGCCCCACCTACCTGACCGCCGCCGACCGCAAGCCGTTCCGCGAGCGCTTCGAGTCCGAGAGCGCCGCTCTGGACGTGGTGCGCGACCAGGTCCTGGAAGAAGCCAAGAAGGCCGAACGCGACCTCATGGAAACCCTGCGCGTGGAACAGCTCCTGCTGGCCGACGAGCGCAAGGCCGCCAACACCGCCCTCGCCCGAGCCCGCGCGACCCACGACCGGGAGTCCGCGCAAGCGGCGCGGGACCTGGAACTGGCCCAGCGCGCCGCCTCGGACGCCACCGCCCAGGCCGACGCCTTCACCTTCGTGAACTACGTGCGGTACCTCCGTTTCACCGTCACCGGCAAGCCGTGAGGCGGGACCCCTCCCCTGGGACCGGTCCCGCCATGCGTCCGGCAGCGTGTCGCCGCAGACACGTCCGACCAGGAGGTCCACTTGAGACGACAGTACGCGGCGGCCACAGCGGTGCTGGTCGCCGCCGCAACGTTGAGCGGCTACCACGCGGTGGCGTCCGCGGCCGGTTCCCCGTTGGCGATCGCGGAAGTCACGGCCCTCACCCACGACGGCAACGTGCCCGCCAACACCATCGACAACGACCTGACCACCCGCTGGTCCGCCGAGGGCGACGGGGTGTGGATCCGGTACGACCTCGGTTCGCCCCAGACCGTCGGTTCGGTGTCGATCGCGTGGCACAAGGGGGACACCCGGCGGGCCACCTTCGACGTCGAACTGTCCGACGACAGCACCACGTGGACGACCGCGCTGGCCCGCAAGGTCACCAGCGGCACCACGCTCCAGCCCGAGACCTACGACTTCGCCGACCGCTCCGCCCGGTACGTCCGCATCGTCGGCCACGGCAACACGTCCAACGACTGGAACAGCATCACGGAGACGAAGGTCCTCGGGGCGGACGGCGACGGCGGCGGTGGCGGCACCTGCGCCTACCCGGCGAACGTGCTGGACCTGAAGAACTGGTACATCGGCCTGCCCACCGGCCAGAACGAGGCACCGACCAACGTCTACCAACCGGCGCTGGCCACCTACTCGGCCGACCCGTGGTTCGTCGCGACCCCCGACTGCGCCGCGGTCCAGTTCCGCGCCGCCGTCAACGGGGTCACCACCAGCGGCTCGAGCTACCCCCGCTCGGAACTGCGCGAGATGAACGGCACCGCCAAGGCGAGCTGGTCGTCCACCTCCGGCACGCACACGATGGTGATCGACCAGGCCATCACCGCGCTGCCCGCGGACAAGCCGCACGTCGTGGCCGGGCAGATCCACGACGCCTCCGACGACGTGTCGGTCTTCCGCCTGGAGGGCAGCAGCCTCTACATCACCAACGGCGACACCAGCCACCACAAGCTGGTGACGAGCAACTACGTGCCGGGCACGAGGTTCCAGGCCAAGTTCGTGGTCGGCGGCGGCCAGATCAAGGCCTACTACAACGGCGTGCTCCAGACGACGATCACGAAGAGCTTCTCCGGCGGCTACTTCAAGGCGGGCGCGTACACGCAGGCCAACTGCACCAACTCGGCGCCGTGCAGCGACACCAACTACGGTGAGGTGAAGGTCTACGGCCTGACGGTCACCCACGACCAGGCGGCGACCGACGAGACGCAGGCCGCCGTCCGGTACGGCTGGGGCACGCCGCAGCCGATCTCCGACGAGTTCGACTACACCGGCCCGGTCGACCCCACCAAGTGGGCGGTGCCCTCGGGCACGACCGGCGGCACGGCCGGGTGCTGGCCGGGCCACGCCGAGAACGGCCGCCGGTGCGCGAAGAACAGCACCGTCGCCAACGGCATCATGACCATGCTCGGCGAGGCCAACGGTGACACCGGCTGGCTGCGGCAGAAGCTCGACACCCAGTACGGCCGCTGGGAGATCAGGTCCCGCTCCCGCAACGCCGGCACCAGCGGCGGCCTCTACCACCCGCTGCACCTGATCTGGCCCACCGCGGGCAACCGGCTGGAGAACGGCGAGTACGACTGGGTCGAGTACTCCGACCCGGACGCCCAGTGCCTGACCGCGTTCCTGCACTACCCGAAGAGCCCGACGGACAAGAAGGAACGTCGGGACCTCTGCCCGGTGGACATGACGCAGTGGCACAACTTCGCCTTCGAGTGGACCGCGCAGGGCCTGGCCGGCTACGTGGACGGGGTCGAGTGGTTCCGCCTGGCCGGCGGTGCGAGCACCGACCGCGGCGACATCCAGGCCATGCCGTCCGGGCACCTCAACATCCAGCTCGACAACTTCACCGGTGCGGGCGGCCTGCGCCCGGCGGTGTTCGAGGTGGACTGGGTCCGGTTCTACCGCTGACCCCCGCGGCGAAGGCGCGAGCCGCCGGGGGCGATGAGCCCACGGGAAGGGCCTCGGTGCCCTTCCCGTGGGCCTGCTCGGAGGCGAGCGTCGCTGTCTTCGCGCTTCCCGCCGCAGCCCTACCGCGGCTCCCGCCCGGTGCGGCGCACGACGTCCTTCACGTAGTCCACAGTGGACTGACCGGCCTTCGCGAGCACCTGGTCGGTGTTGAAGTTCCAGGCGAACAGGCGGTGCCCGACGAGCTCGGCGATCGACTCGTCGGTCAACAGCGCCCACACGTCCTCGGTGACGACCTTCGCCGGCGTGCTCTGGTTGCCGTACGCGGCCACCATGACCGGCCCGTACGTGCCGAGTGCGCGGACGCACCCCCGCACCCGCTCGACGTTGCCGTCGGGCTGCTTGGCCAGCACGGACTGGAAGTCCGAAGCGGCCAGCGTGTCGGCGAAGCGCTCGAACATCGCGGGGCCGGCGCCCGTCGACGGGTCGTCGTCGTTGGCCTGCCACGCGTCCCAGCCCATCGCGACCAGCGCGTTGGGCGCTTCCTCGCGGATGGCCTGCCGGGCTTCGAGGTAGTGGTCCTGCAAGGCGTCGTAGTACGCGGTGGTCTGCGGGTTGGCGGCGTACGAGCCGTCGACGCACGCGAACTTGTTGACCTCGTTGAACAGCGTCACGTAGAGGGGTGGTCCGTCCGGCCGGCCGGCGAAGGTGCGGGCGAGGGTGCGCATGTGCCGGAGGAAGTCGGGGGACAGCGGGTGGGGCCGGCCGCACCCGACGCCGTACTTGGTGTCGACCGGGATCTCGGGGTCGTCGCCTTCCCAGTTCGCGACGACCACGTGCAACGCGTAGCCCTGCGCGTAGGCGTCGGCGATCAGGGTGTCCCGGGCCCGTTGGAGCTTGGTCAGGTCGCCGGGCTTGTGGTAGTTGGTGGTCAGCATGCGGACCGGGGCGTCCCGGACCAGGTCGAACGCCAGCGCCGTGTTGATCTGGTCGCCGACGCCGTACAGCAGCTTGGCCTGGCCGTCCGCGGGCAGCAGCCCGGACCCTTGGCGCCGGGACTCCCCACCGGTCGGCGTGCCACCGGGTGCGCTCGCGCCGCCGGGTGCGCTCGTGCCGCCCGAGCGGGAGGACGTGACCGCGTAGGTGGCGACCAGTGCCGCGGCCACCCCGAGCCCACCGGTCAGCAGCAGGCGCCGGGACACCGCCCGACCGGAGCCCGTCAACAGCCGCGCGGCCTGCTCGGCGCCGGGTCGGCGGTCCGGGTCCCGGTCGGTCATCCGGGCCAGCACGCCGGCCAGCCGCGGGTCCGCGCGGGGGTGGCCCTCGACGGCGGTGGACAGCGTCACGCCGAGCGCGTACACGTCGGTCGCGGGTGTGGCGCTCAGGCCCGCGACCGTCTCCGGGGCCAGGTAACCGGGCGTTCCGGCGGTCCGCTCGGTCCCGGTGAAGGTGACCTGGCCCCACGACGCCACGCCGAGGTCGGCGAGCTTCGCCGTGCCCTCCTCGGTGACCAGGACGTTGGCCGGGGTGACGTCGCGGTGCACCATGCCCTTGGCGTGCATGGCGGCCAACGCGGTGGCGATCTGCGCGCCGACGCGCCCGGCCTCGTCGGGCGCCAGCGGACCGTCGGCCCGGGTGATCTCGGCCAGGCTGCGCGCGGGCAGGTACTCCATGACCAGCCACCGCTGCTCGTCCTCGACCACCGCGTCGAAGACGGAGATCACGTGGGGGTGGTGCAGCCCCGCCCCGATCCGCGCCTCGCGCCGGATGTCCTCCCCGTCCCCACCCCCGGCCCGCTTGAGCGCCACCACCCGGCGGAGCTCGAGGTCCGTGGCCCGCCACACGACCCCCATACCGCCCGCTCCGACCAGGTCCTCCAGCCGGTAGCGGCCGGCGATCACGTCACCACTACGCACCGATCCAGCCTAGTCACGCTTCGAAGTCGAAGCGCATCGACCGGGTGAACCCGTTCGCGCCCCGCTGTCAGGGTTTCGTAATAACCGATCCGGTGGTCGCCGATCCGGACACTGCGGCATGATCGGGGCGTGATCTTCCGCAGCGCGTCGTCGCGCCGAGCCGCCCTGCCCGCCCTCGTCCTGCTCGCCGTGGCGGCGTGCGGGTCGCCGACCGCCGGCGGCGGGGCGTCCACGGCCACGACCACGACGACCACCACGACGACCTCGGCGTCCGCCACGAGCACCACGACGTCCGGCCCGGCCGTGGTCGTCCCGGAGCAGCTCCGGTTCACCGCGAAGACCGTCGACGGCGCGGACTTCTCCGGGGAGAGCCTGGCCGGCAAGCCCGCCGTGCTGTGGTTCTGGGCGCCGTGGTGCCCGAAGTGCCAGCGGGAAGCGCCGGGGATCGCCTCGACCGCCAAGGGCGCCTCGTCGGTGACGTTCCTGGGTGTCGCCGCCCTGGACAAGGAGCCCGCGATGCGCGAGTTCGTGCAGCGGTTCGGGCTCGGCGGCTTCACGCACCTCGCCGACGTGGACTCGGCGGTGTGGAAGCGGTTCGGGGTCACCGCGCAGCCCGCGTACGCCTTCATCGGCCGGGACGGCAAGGTCGAGGTGGAGACCAGCCAGCTCGGTGAACAGGAGCTGAAGGACCGGGTCGCCGCGCTCGCGGGGGCGTGATGACCGAAGGGCTGCTGCTCGCCCTCGTCGCGGGCATGGTCGCGACGGTGAACCCGTGCGGGTTCGCGATGCTCCCGGCCTACCTGGCCCTCGTCGTGCAAGGGCACGGGGGTGGTTCGCGGGTCGGGCGCGCGCTGGCCGCCGCGGCGGTCATGACGGCCGGGTTCGTGGTGGTGTTCGGCGTGTTCGGGCTGGTGATCGCGCCCGTGGCGGCGTCGGTGCAGCGGTTCCTGCCGTTCGTCACGGTGCTCATCGGCGTGGCGCTGGTCGTGTTCGGCGTGCTCCTGGTCGCCGGGAAGACGATCAGCCTGATGGTGCCCAAACCCACCAAGGGCGCGCCGACCGCCCGCCTGGGCTCGATGTTCGGCTACGGCGTCGCCTACGCCATCGCGTCGCTGTCCTGCACCATCGGCCCGTTCCTCGCCGTCGTCGGCACCACGCTGAGCGGCGCGAACCTCCTCGAGGGCGTGGCGGCCTTCCTCGCCTACGCGCTGGGCATGGGGCTGGTGGTGGGTGTGCTCGCGGTCGGCGCGACGCTGACCGACAACGTCCTCGCCACGCGCGCGCGGACGTTGCTGCCGCGCATCTCCCGCATCGGCGGGGTGTTGCTCACCGTGGTCGGCCTGTACGTGGCGTACTACGGCGTTTACGAGTTGCGGTTGTTCTTCGGGGACGCCGACCCGGCGGACCCGGTCGTGGACTTCGCCGGCGTCGTGCAGGGCGCGTTGGTCGACGCGGTCACCGCCGTCGGTCCGTGGCCGTTCGTCGCCGTGCTCGTGCTGCTGGTCGTGGCGGGGGTCGTGGGCGTCCGCCGCCGGGCCGCGCGCCGGCGAGCGCCGGCTGCAAGCGATTTGTAAGTCCACAATGGACTGGTTGTGGACGGAAGGGGTTGTCGCACCTAGGATTTCGATCATGCGCCACCGCTGGGGAAGTGGCGTTGGGGATGTGATCCTGGGGGTGCGAATTGTCGCGAGAACTGCTGCCGTCGTCCTTGAGATGCCTGTGCACGAGACCGTCCCACCTGCCCGCGCGCGGGGTGGTCGACCGCGCTGAGGTCGACCGGCTCGAACGCGAACTGCTGCGCAACGCTTACACGGAGTCACGGTTGTTGTCCGTGGACGACCGGCCGC
This sequence comes from Saccharothrix variisporea, assembly GCF_003634995.1. GTDB lineage: Bacteria > Actinomycetota > Actinomycetes > Mycobacteriales > Pseudonocardiaceae > Actinosynnema > Actinosynnema variisporeum. The sequence goes on from NZ_RBXR01000001.1 coordinate 9,266,231, forward strand.
GGCACGACCACGAGGACGGGGCGCTCATCGGCGTGCGCCGTCGCACGCTCTACACCGCGAAGTCCCTGGACGACAACGTGGTGCGGCAGTCCATGGGGGAGGTGCGCGTCCTGCGCGGACGGCCGGCGAGAGGAGTGCTGGTGGTGGACGACGTGGCGGTGCTGCGCGCGGGTGCCGCCGGCGCGGTGGTGGTGCGGGCACCCGAAGTGGTGGCGCTGGTGGCCGCGTACTTCGACGCGCTGTGGACGGACGCGGTGCCGCTGGGGGACGGCGACCACGCCCCGGTCGACGGGCTTTCCGCCGTGCAGCAACGGATCGTGCGGCTGGCCGCCGGGGGCTTCAAGGACGACACCATCGCCCGGATGCTCGGGCTGAGCACGCGATCGGTGCGGCGGCACCTGGAGAAGCTCGCGGCGCGGGTGGGCGCCACGAACCGGCTCTCCCTGGGGGTCGCCGCGACCCGGCTCGGCTGGGTCTGAGTCCACACACGCAGGCGAACGGGGTGTCCCGCGACGGGGCACCCCTTTTCTCGTGCCGCCGACCGGTTCTCAGCATCTGTCCGCTTCCGGTCGTGTCCGCTTCTCCCCTCCCGGTGCCCGTTCGCCGATCCGATGATCGTCGCGCGGCGGGCACCGCCGCTCTCCTCCGGCGGACGCGGGACGTGGGCCGGGGGTAGGGGGATGGCGACACGAGGAGCGAGATGAGCCGGATGACGGCACGACGACGTCTGGGCCTGCTGGCCGTGACGACGTTGACGGTGGGGGGCACTCTCGGCGGGCTGGTCCAGCCCGCTTCGGCGGCGCCGGCGAGCGACCCGGTGCTGTACTGGAACGACGTCCTGCTGGAGACCTACAAATCGGTGGGTGGAGCGCCCGGTCCGCTGGCCAGAGGCGGCGCGATGGTGCACGCCGCGATCTACGACGCGGTGAACTCCATCACCACCGTGGGCCAGCCCTACGTGTACAAGGCCGAGGCGCCGACCGCGTCGGTGCGCCACGCCGTCGCGTACGCCGCGCACGACGCGCTGGTGGCGGCGTTCCCCGGCCAGGACTTCTCCGACGAACTGGCCACGGCCCTGGCGGACGCGGGTTCGGACACCGGCAACGGCACCGCCCTGGGCAAGGCCGCCGCGGCGGCGATCGTGGCCAACCGCGCCAACGACGGTTCCGGCGACACCACCCCGTACCAGGTGACCAACGGGCCGGGCCACTGGCGGCCCACCGGGTCCGGCACCGCCGCGACCCCGAACTGGGGCAAGGTCAAGCCGTTCACGATGACCTCGGGCGCGCAGTTCCGGCCGCAGCACCCCGCCGGGTACTCGTCCATGACCGCGCTGCTGGCCAGCCCGGAGTACGCGGCGCAGCTCAACGAGGTCAAGAGCCTGGGCAGCGCGAACTCGACCACCCGCACCGCCGAGCAGACCCAGATCGCGCACTTCTGGGCCAACGACCTGGACGGCACCTACAAGCCGCCGGGCCAGCTGTTCAAGCACACCCAGGTCGTGGCCGGCCTGCGCGGCCTCGGCACGGCCGAGAAGGCCCGCCTGTTCGCGCTGGTCGCGCTCGCCATGGGTGACGCCGGGATCGTGGCTTGGGACCGCAAGTACCAGACCGACATCGACCTGTGGCGGCCCGAGTCGGGCGTCCAGCTCGCCGACACCGACGGCAACGCCGCCACCGACGCGGACCCGACCTGGCGTCCGCTGTCCAAGCTCCGCGACGGCACGCCCTTCTCGCCGCCGTTCCCGGCCTACACCTCCGGGCACGCCACCTTCGGCGGCGCGTGGGCGGGCGCGATGAAGTCGTTCTTCGGCACCGACAACATCACCTTCACCGGCGGCACCGACGACCCGTACGCGCAGGGCGTGCAGCGCACGTTCACCAGCTTCAGCGCCGCCGCCACCGAGAACGCGCGCAGCCGCGTCTACCTGGGCGTGCACTACCAGTTCGACGGTGACTACGGCGTCTCCTCGGGCAAGGCGATGGCCGAGAGCGCGGCGGTGCGGTTCGTCCGCGCGTCGGGTCCGACCACGCCGGGCGTGGTCGGCTGCTCCTTCGGCGACCTGTACAAGACCTACAGCAACGGGACGTTGAAGGACTACGACGTCTCGCCGAACCGGGACACCGCGGTGCAGGTCCACTTCGCCAGCAGTGACGGCGTGGCCCAGTACGTCACCATCGACAGCGGCTTCTTCAAGGGTCGCAAGGGCTGGATCGGCGGCTCCTGCGTCAAGTTCACCGCCTGACGGGTACGGCGGCGGGCTCCCCTCCACCCGGGAGGGGAGCCCGCCGCCTCGTCAGCCGTTGGTCGCGATCGAGGCGCGGCAGCCGGAGCAGTAAGTGCCGGACCGGAAGTGCCGGCCGACCGCCCACGCCGTGGTCGTGCCCGGCACCTGCGCGATGCCGCGCAACGCCGTGTTCGCCAGTTCCGCGGAGACGGTCGCGGTCCGCCACGAGCCGTCGTACCGGGCCAGCAGCGGGGTCGCGTCCTGCCCGGCGCGGACCTCGCCGGCCAGCCACAAACCACCTCGGCCGTCGTCGGCGGCGGCGTTGACGCGCGTGGGCGCGGCCGTCACCGGCAGGGCCACCCGCTCCCAGGCGAGGCCGTTCCAGCGCAGCACCAGCGGTTGCGCGTCCGCCCGGCCGACCGCCCACACCTGCCGGTCGGTGACCACGACGTCGGTCAGCTCGACCTGGTTCGCGCCGAAGGTCGGGACGGGGACGCCGTTCCAGCCAGCACCGTTCCAGCGCCAGGACAGTCCGCGCGACGGCGCCCCGGCGAGCCCGCCGTCCGTGCCCACCGCCCAGATCTCCGCCGAGCCCGCCACCGCCTCGGCCCGCGCGTAGGTGCCGGCGGCCGGCAGGGCGAAGCGCTGCAACGCCGAGCCGTTCCACCGGTGCGCCACCGGACGTGCCTCCAGCCCCGAGCCCTCGCGGCCAACGGCCCACGCCGTCGTGTCGGACACCGCGACCACATCGCTCAACTGGCCGTCGTCACCGGACGGCACGGCCCCGATCGCCTTGGTCCACCCGCCTGCACGCACCATGAGCAGCGGCTTGGACACGCCGTTGACGTAGTCGTGCCCCGCCGCGAACACCCGGTCGCCGCGGGCGTGCACACCGCGCAGCGCGGAGAACGAGGTCGCGGGCAGGCCGCTCTCCCAGGCCCACGCGCTGCCGGTCCACCGCGCCACGACCACCCCGCCGCCGACCTCGCCGAACCCCACGGCGTACGCGGTGCCCGACGCCGTGGCCGTCACGTCGTCGAGCACGTACTCGATCCCCGACTCGGGCGCGGCGACCCGCTCCCACCCGCTCGCGTCGTCCGCCGCGGCCGTGCCCGCGGTCAGCACGACCAGCGCGCCCGCGGTCGCCGCCGTGCGCCACTTCGTGTTCACCCGACTACCTCCCGTCACCTGGTCGTAACAGAGTCTGGCGGTGCGCGGGCGGCGGAGGAGAGGGCGCGGCGGCGGCCGTAAGGGGCCTGTAATCACCGCGGGGATCAGCGTCGGGCGATCATGGCGATGGCCGCGTCCACGGTGGCGCGCAGGTGTTCGGCGTCCGCGCCGGCGCGGGAGCGCAGGTTCACGGCGTGGGCCAGGAGGGCGAGGACGGAGGCGGCGGCCTCGGGGTCGGTGTCGATCTGGCCGAGTCGCCGTGCCGTGTGGAGTGCTTGGCGCAGGGCGTTGTGCAGGCGCCGGTGCTGCCGGTCGAGGACCGCGCGCACCTCCGGGTCCTCGTTCTCCGCGCCCGCGTGGGCGTTGGAGATCAGGCAGCCCCAGCCCGCGTGCTCGCCGGAGGAGCGGACGTCGACCAGGCGGTGGAAGAAGTCGGTGACCGCCGGGAGGCCGCGGTCGTCCTGTTCGAGGGGGGCGAGCTGGGTGCGCTCGCGGGCGTACCGGTCGAGGGCGGCGCGGTAGAGGTCCTGCTTGCCGCCGAACGTCGAGTAGAGGCTGGACCGGTTGAGCCCGGTGGCGTCCACGATGTCCTGGATCCCGGTCGTGGCCACGCCCCGCTGCCAGAACAGCCGGACGACGGTGTCCAGCACGGCGTCCGGGTCGAAGTGCTTGACGTCCGGCATGCGCGGTCCCTCGCCATCTTGAACTGGGAGTTCCAAGATACCCCGCCGGCGGGGTTGACCTGGAGCACGCTCCAGCGGTTATCTTGAACCGAACGTTCCAAGATCTTGGAGAGGGTCATCCATGAGCGTCAACGCCGAACTGCGCGCGTTCTACGACAGCCGTCAGCAGCAGATCCCCGCGGACGTCCGCGCCGTCATGCAGCGAGCCGCCCGCGAGCTGGAGGAGGCCGACCTGAGGCCTCTCGCCGAGGGCGCGACGGCACCGTCCTTCGTCCTGCCCTCCGCCACCGGCGACCTCGTCTCGTCGGAGGACCTGCTGGCGGACGGCCCACTGGTGCTGACCTTCTACCGCGGCTCGTGGTGCCCGTACTGCAACATCGCCCTGCGCTCACTGGCACACCACCACGACGCCATCACCACCCGAGGCGCGCGGTTGGCGGCGGTGTCCCCGCAGGTGCCGGACGAGTCGCTGACGTTCGCGGAGAAGAACGAGCTGCCCTTCGCGGTCCTCAGCGACGTGGGCCTGGCCACCGCCAAGGCCTTCGGCCTGACCTTCGACCTGCCGGACGACCTGGCGGCGGTCTACGAGAACTTGGGCATCGACCTGCACCGCGCCAACGGCGGCCACGCGCGGACCCTGCCCATCCCGGCCACGTACGTGATCACCGGCGACCACACGATCCACTGGTCCTTCGCCGACACCGACTACACCCGCCGAGCAGAGCCAACCGACATCCTGGCCGCCCTCGACCGGCTCGCCTGACCCGGGCCGGCGCGGCGGCCGCCCCGCCGCAGGCGGGTTGCAGTGGGGCGCGCCGGGGGCGGCCTCCCGCCGCAGGCGGGTTGCAGTTGGGCCTGCCGGAGGCGGCCCTCGCCGAAGGCGGGCTGCAGTTGGGCTTGTGCAGGGGCGGCTTGGCGGGGGAGGCGGGCGGGGAAACGGGCCGAAAGCCACACCACCCGACCCGCCTCCCTACTCTTCCCCGGCCGCGCCCCGCTGCCCTGCAGGCCGCCCCTCGCCGCCGCCCCTCGCCGCCGCCGCCCAGTCCCGCTGCCCAGTCCCGCTGCCCAGCCCCGCCACAGTCGGCCCGTCCCAACCCCCTCCAGGTCACCGCCTCACAGCGGCGGCAGGACGTCGAAGGTGTTGGGCAGGCCCAGCCGGTAGTTCAGCAGGTCCTCCGTCTTCAGCAGTTCGAACTCCGGCACCCGGTGCAGCTCGTGCACCACCGCGCGGGGAGCGGGGGAGCCGGCCCGGTCCAGCAGGGCGTTCACCGCCAGGCGGGCCGAGCTGTTCGCCGACTCCATGCAGGCCGCGTTGAGCGGGGCGCGCACGTAGTCGCCGGCCAGGAACAGGTTGGGCACGGCGGTCCGGGCGGTGGGGCGGCGGTACCACGTGCCGACCGGTTGCACGACCAGCTCGTCGGCGTTGGTCGGGTTCGGGCCGCCCAGGCCGGTCAGGCCCGGGTCCAGGAACCACGTCACCAGGGACGACTCGTTCAGCACCGCGCGGCCGGAGTCGTTGAGGTGCTGCCGCAGCTGGGCCAACACCTCCTGGAGGATCTGCTCCGGCGTCAACTGCTTCGCCGGGCGGCCGAACAGGACTCCGGGCGCGTCCCAGTCGGAGATGATGACGGACACGCAGTCGGCGGCGGTCCCGTCGCCGTAGTCGGCGGGGAAGTCGCGGTCCGGCCAGAACCCGGCCTGGCTGATCGACGTCAGCGACCACGGGCTGTTCACGTAATAGGCGTGACCGTGCACGAGCGGCGTCGGTCGGTCGAAGTAGAGCATCAGCCCGGCCATCCACTGCGTTTCCAGCTTCGCGGCCTCGCGCAGTTGGGGATCGGCCGCCAGCAGGTCCTCGTTCCACACCCGCCGGGCGTGGTCGACGGGTAGCGCGCAGACGTAGTAGTCCGCCTCGACGCTGCCGACCCCGCCGTCCGGGTCGCGGACGCGCGCCGAGGCGATCCGGCCGCGGTCCACGACGAGGTCCTCGACCGACCACCCCAGGCGGAACTCGACGCCGAGGTCGCGCAGGTGCGCCTCCCACGGGTCGATCCACGCCTCGTTGGTCGGCAGGTCCAGCACCCGGTCCAGCGGCCCGTCCGCGCCCCGGCCGAGCAGGGTGAACAGCACGCGTTCGAACACCAGGCCGGCGACGTGCGCGCTGGCGTCCTCGGTCCGGGTCGACGACAGCACGAGCGTGGGGCCGTCGACGAAGATCCGCCGGTAGTCCTCCGACTTCCCGCGCGCCTGCAGGAAGTCCGGCCACGTCGTGTGCTCCCACTGGCCGAGGCGGCGTTGCTCGCAGCTGGTGAGGTAGACCATCATCCGCTGCGCGAAGACGGCGGCCTCGTGCGGCGGCAGGTGGAACGCGTTCTCGACGGCGGCCCGCACCTGGCGCAGCAGGACGTCCGGCGCCAACTGCGGCAGCAGGCCGTCCGGCAGCGCCATCGGGACGCGCAGGTCTTCCCGCCCGCCGGCGAACGACGTCAGGAGTTCGGTCGCCGGCACCAGGTTGTCGTGCACGCCGCCGGCGTTGCCCGGGAACGGGATCCGGCGCAGGGTGTCGGGGAGGTCCCGGTAGAACCCGAAGAACGTCCGGAAACCGTGCTCCGCCGGCAGGTCTCGCCGCCCGTCCCGTCCGGTGCCCGGCACGGGCATGCTGCGGCACTTGCCGCCCAACGCACGCCGCTCGTACAGGGTGACCGCGAACCCGCGCTCGGCCAGCTCGTGCGCCGCGGTCATCCCCGCGACCCCTCCTCCGAACACCGCGACCCTCGGGCCGGAGCTCCGCGCCGCCGCCACGCCGGGCAGCGCCAACCCCGCGACGCCGGCACCCGCGCCGGCCAGGAACGTCCGACGACCGAATCCCACCGCGTCCACGGCCAACGCCCCTCCCTCGGTGCGGCACCGACAACGCACCGTAGCGCGCACACCGCGCCCAACCCGGCCCGACGACCGCTGATCGGCACCGATCGGAGCCGGCCAATCACCCGGTCGTAGGAGGCGGGGCGCTTCGATCACCGGCTCGGGCCAAGTGCATCGCTCCGGCCCCCGGCTCGGGCCAGGCGCATCGGCTCCGGCCCCCGGCTCGGGTCGGGCACATCGGCTCCGGCCCCCGGCTCGGGTCGGGCACATCGGCTCCGGCCCCTCGGCGAAGCCGATGCGCGGTCCGCCGACCACCTCGACGCCCGGCGAGGGCCGCTGCCGGTCCACTCCCGGACGGCAGCGGCCCTCGCTCGGTCATCCGATCAGCAGTCGAAGCCCGGGACCCACCTGTGGGAACGCACGACGTAGTAGACCGGCGGGACCCAGTCGACGCCTTGGCCCACCCAGTACACGGGATCGGTGTAGTTGGCGCCCTGGTAGAGGCACACGCCGGCGTAGCTCGAGTTGGTGCCGTGGTTGTAGATGGCCTTCACCGTGGTGGACGACGACCAGGAGCACACGACCGGCGTGTACCACCAGTCGTTGTCGCGGTTGAACCAGGAGCACCGGCTGCGGCTGCCGTCCGTGACGGGCCAGACGCACAGGTAGCCCGAGGAGCAGGAGAGGGCCTGGGTGGTGAAGTCGGAGCGCACGGTCCCCGCGTCGACGGGAGTGGCGGTCTTGCCGTCGGCGGAGAAGATGATGGCGTCCGGTCTGGCGTGGTCGGTCGGGGTGGCGCTCGCCGTCGTGGTGCCCAGCAGGGCCATCAGGGCGGCGGCGATCAACAGCAGTGCTCGTGTCACTTCTTCCCCCTCGTCAGGGATCGGTTCCGGTCGGCGAGGAGGTTGGCCGGTCGCCGTTCAACGCGCGTATATCCGCTGGTAGCGGTCACGAGCACCGGCGTTCGGGACCGGCGCCGGCCACGTGGTCGCGCCGCTCGGCGTCGGTCAGCTCGCGCCCGACCTCGGCGCAGATCCGCGCGCGGGCCTCCGGTTCCGACAGCGCCCAGCGGATGATCCGGCTGTCGTCGCCGCCCGACAGCAGCGACCCGTCGGGCAGGAAGGCGAGCGCGCGGACCGGGCCGGTGTGGCCGGTCAGCTTGGCGTGCCGGGTGCCGGTCGCCGCGTCCCACACCTCGACGGTGCCGTCGTCGCACACCGCCGCGAGGCGCTTGTCGTCCCGGGCGAACGCGACCACGTTCGCCGCGGCGACCGGGCAGCTCGTGCTCAGCAGCGGGGTGCCGGTGCGGGCGTCCCACACCCGGACCGTGCGGTCGCCGCCGGCGGTGGCGAGCCGGGTGCCGTCCGCGTTGGCGACCAGGTCGCGGATCGAGCCCTGACCGGTCGGGACGCGGCCGACCTCGGCGTCGGCTCCGAGGTCCCACAGCAGCGCGGTGCCGGCGGGGTCGGCGGAGGCGAGCACGCCGTCCGCGGTGACGGCGAGCATCGTGGTGGCGCTGGGCCGGGACACCCGCAGCGGCGCCAGGTCCGGCACGGTGAACCGGAACCGGATCGACCCGGCGACCACCACCGACCGGCCGTCGCGCGCGAACACGACATCGGTCGACGCGCCCATGCCCTCGTACCGGGTCGCGGCGACCCGCCTGCCGGTGGCCACGTCCCAGACCGCGAGCACGTGGTTGCGGCCGACGCCGGCCACCAGGGTGCCGTCCGGGCTGAAGGCGACGGCCTCGACGCGGTCCACCGCCGGGTCCACACCCGCGTCCAGCAGGGCCAACGGCGTCCCGTCCGCGCGCCACAGCCGCACGGTCCGGTCGTACCCGCCGCTCGCGACCACCGCGCCGGACGGGGACACGGCCAGCGAGCTGACGGCGTCCCCGTGACCGGAGAAGCGCGGCACGGCGTCGCGGCGCACCACCACCGTGCGGCCCACGCCGACCGACACCAGGGTCGTGCCGTCCTCGGCGAGCTCCAGCGCCCGCGCCTCCGCGCGGCCCCGGTCGGGGTAGGCCGCCAGGACGGAGCCGCGCCGGAGGTCCCACACGGTGACCAGGCCGTTCTCGTCGACCACCGCGACCCGGTCGCCCACCGGCGGCGAGACGTCCCACGCCAGCGGGGCCCGCGCGGGCAGTTCCGCGACCCGCTCGACCGCGGTACCGGTCCACCGCCACGCTCGGACCCGCTGGGTGGGCGAGGAGGTCACCAGGGTGTCGGCGTGCGCGTCGAACGCGACGAAGTTCGCCTCACCGGTGTCCACCGCCGCCACCCGCGCGCCCGTCGCCAGGTCCCACACGGTCGGCGCCACGCCGCGGTGGGCCGCGACCAGGTGGGTCGCCGAAGGGTTGATCGTCAGCGACACCGCCGGTTTGCCCGCCCCGGCGAGGACACGGCTGGTCCCGTCACGGGTGTCCCACACCTCGATGGCACCGTCCGCCCGGCCCACGGCGAGGAGACGACCACCCGGGTCCACGGCCAGCGCCGCCGTGATCGCGTCGAACCGCCGCTGGAACACGGCTTTCCCGGTGGCGACGTCCCAGACCACCACCGATCCCGCCGCCGGGCCGACCGCGGGCAGCCGGGCGAGCGAGGCCAGCCGGGTGCCGCCCGCCGTGAACGCCACGCGCCGCGTCTCGGCGTCCGGCAGCACGGCGCTGTGGTCGGTGAACCGGGCCGTGACCGACCGGGACCCCAAGTCCCACAAGGACACCGTGCCGTCGGCGTCGGCCGTGGCGACCGTCCGCCCGGCGGGGTCGACGGCGACACCGGACACCGGGCTGCCGCCGGCGTTCAGGTCGATGCGCCTGCGGGCCGCCGCCGCCGTGCTGAGCAACGCGCCCCGGGTGTCCGGATCGGGGTGCAGGGCGTGCGCCTCGACCGCGAGGAGACCGGCCAGGTCGGGCGCGGTGTCCAGCATCCCGGTGGCCGACCCCGCGACCCGGTGCGCCAACTCGACCGCACGACCCCGGCCGGCCTCGCTTCCCTGCCAGACCGCGACCGCGGTGGCGACCAGCGCGCCGACGAGCACCACGGCCAACGCGGCGACCAGCCGCTGGAGGGTTCGGGTGCGCCGCCGCGCACCGCGCAACTCCTGGTCGGCACGGGCCTGGCCGGCGTGGAGGAACGCCCGCTCGGTCTCGTTGCACTCGGCACCGCGCCGCTGCGCCCACGCGGTCGCGGTGAGCAGCTGACCGCCCCGGTACAGGGCGTCGGGGTCCTCGTCCAGGTCGCGCCAGGTCTGGGCGGCGGCCGTGAGCCTGCGGTGCACGAGCAGGTCGGCCCGGTCCTCCGACAGCCAGCGGCGCAGCCGGGGCCACGCCCGGATGACGGCCTCGTGGGCGAGGTCGATGGTGGTTCCGTCGATCACCACCAGCCGCTCCTCGACCAGCCGGTCGAGCACCTCGGCGACCACGCCGGGGTCGGCCACGCCGTCGAACTCCGAGCGCGCGATCGGGCGGCGTGTGTCGTCGGTGCCGTCGCCCAGCGCGGTCAACCGCACGAGCAGCAGCCGCAGCACCGTCTTCTCCTCGGCGGTGAACTGCTCGTAGACCCGTTCGGCCGTGTGCGCGACCGCGCCGAGCACGCCGCCGGTCGCCCGGTAGGCCTCGATGGTCAGGCCGTCGCCGGTGCGGTTGCGCCAGGTCTGCCGCATCGCGTGGGAGAGCAGCGGCAGTGAACCGGGTTCGGAGCCGAGGTCGGCGAGGAGGGTGGCGAGGAGGTCGGGGTCGACGGTCGCGCCCGCCTGCTGGGCGGGGAGGGTGATGATCTCGCGCAGTTCGGCGGGGGACGGCGGACCCATGATCACGGTGCCGTCGTCGCCGAGCGCGTCGAGCACGGCCGGGTGGTGGCTCAGTTGGGGGAGGAAGTCCGCGCGCATCCCGAACACCACCACCAGTCGTCCCTGTGCGGCCACGGCCGTGGTGACGAGGTGGTCGAGGAAGCGCGCGCGTTCGTCGGCGTCGGCGCAGAGCGTGAACAGTTCTTCGGCTTGGTCGAGCACCAGCACCAGCCGGCCGTCCTCCGCGTCCAGCTCGAGCGGGCAGGCCTCGGCCAACGCGCGCTCCGGGTGCGCGGTGGGTGTGAGGACGACCGCACGCACCCGCCGGTCGTCGGCGAGCCGAGCGACCAACCCGGCCCGCAGCAACGACGACTTGCCGCTGCCCGACGCGCCCAACACCGCCACGACGGGCTTCCGCTCGACCATCGCCGTCACGCGCGCGACGAGATCGTCACGCCCGAAGAACAACGCCCGGTGCTCGGGTTGGTAGGGAATCAATCCCAGGTACGGGTTGGCCGCGGCCGGCCGCTCCCGCCGCTGCGCCGCACGCCCCAGGTCCCGCCCCCGCAGCACCGCTTCGTGCAACTCCCGCAGTTCCGCGCCCGGCTCCAACCCGAGCTCGGCCACCAACTCCCGACGAACCCGCTCGTAGACCTCCAACGCGTCGGCCCGCCGCCCCGACCGGTACAGGGCCGTCATCAACTGCGCGTGCAACCGCTCCCGAAACCGGTGCCGAGCCGACAGCTCGGTCAACTCGACGACAACGTCGGCGAACCGCCCCGCGGCCAGCTCGGCGTCCACCCACGACTCGGTGGCCCGCAGCCGCGCCTCCTCCAACGACATCGCCACCGGCCGCACCGTCGGCAGATCGGCCAACTCCCCGTACGCCGGCCCCCGCCACAACCCCAACGCCTCGTCAAGCACCCGCCGCGCCCGCTCGGAGTCCCCGCCCGCCAGCGCCGCCACCCCGCTGTCCACCAACTCGGCGAACCGCGCGGCATCGAGCTCCCCGGCCTCCACCCGCACGGCGTAACCCCCGGGATGCCGGACAACCCGGTCCTTCTCACCGAGCGCCCGCCGCAACTGGTGCACGTAGAGCCGCACGTTGTCGGCGGCGGAGGCGGGCGGCACGTCCCACAAGGCCTCGATCAGCCGGTCGGTGGAGACGGGGACGTTGGGACTGCCGAGCAAGGTCGCCAACAACAGCCGCAACTTGGGCGACGCAAGCCCGATCTCGCCCCCACCAGCACCGACCGCCAACGGCCCAAGCACCCGAAAACGCACAGCGGGCCAACCTACTGCCCAACCCCACCACCCCGGGCGCTTTCAGCCGGCATGCACTCGACGGGTCCAGCCGAGTGTCAGCGGAACCACACAGCACGGACTTCTGCGGGATCATTCCGTCGTGCGCGGTGGCCGGAGAGGTAGCGCCCACGAGGATCCGCGCGGTGGTGCGGATCGGGTGGGTGCTGTTGTGCAGCGGGCGCGGGTGGAGGCTTCGGGGGCGGTCTTCCAGGCCGGGCGGGACATCACCGTTCAGCACCACGTCTACCCGAAGGCGCGCTTACCGGTGCGTCTGGGCGCGTGGGTGCTCGCCTTGTCGGCGGGCCTCGGGGTGGTGGTCGGAGCCGGGTTGCTGATCCGCAGCGGGGTGTTGCTGCGGTCGGTGCCCGCGTGGACGGTCCTCGTCGTCGGTGCTCTCGCCGCCTTGGTGCTGCCCCTGCGGGGGCGGCGCGCAACCACGCGGCGGGCGTTCCTGGTGACGTCCGCGTTCAGCGACAAGTACTGGCTGGCGGGGTTCGTCCAGCGGCTGCACGGCGCGCTCGACCGCAGCGGGATCGACCTGGTGCTCAAAGTGCCCGACCGGGACTACGACGCCGCCGCGCAGGCGCACCACCTGCGCCGGGTCCTGACCGCCAAGCGCGAGTTCATCGGCGGCGTCGTCCTCGCGGCGGAGGTGCGGCGGATGCGGCAGGACCTGGTCGAGTTCTGCGACGAGTTGGCGATCCCGGTGGTGTTCACCGACCTGGACCCGTTCGAGGACGAAGACCGCTACCCGGAGAACGCCGCGTTCGTCGGCTACCTCAGCGCCGACATCGGCACCCTGGCCGGCCAGTGGCTCGCGGCTCGGCTGCGAGCCGCGCAGGGGAGGCCGCACGTGTTGATCGTGGCCGGCCAGGAGCACCAGGACCGGCAAATGCGGTGTGCGCACGTCCTGCGGGACAGCATCCCCGACGTCGAGATCACCATCAACGACAGTTGCGCCTTCCACCGCACGAAGGCGTACGAAGCGGTCCAGTCGCACGTCCGGATGCTCGACAGGACGAACGGTCGCCTGGACGCCGTCTTCTGCACCAACGACGAGATGGCCCTCGGCGCGGTCGAGGCGCTGCGCGCCACCACTTCGCCGTCCACCGCCGCCACGGTGGTGATCGGTGTCGACGGGGTCCGGGAGGCTCGGGCCCTGATCGGCGCCGGCACGAGTCCGTTGCGGGCGACGGTGGTCCAGGACGCGCACCACCTCGCCGAGAACGCCGTCCACGTGCTGGAACGGATGCACAACGGCCGCCAGGTGCCCAAGCGCACCGTCCTCCGCCCCGAGGTCTACCAAGCCGAGTGACCCTGAGGGGATGCCCTCGCGGTTACCCGGTCGTTCCCCCCACGGCCCGACCCTGTTGCGCAAGGGGGATCGGAGTGGGGGTCTGTGGTGAGGGAGCGAGTGATGACCGAGTTGGTCCAAGGCCCGACCGGAAGCGGAGTCGGGGTTGTGCGGGCGTTTCCGATGCGGCGGGGCGGGTGTCCGTTCGACGTGCCGGCCGAGTACGGGACCCTGCGGTCGGCGGAGCCGGTGTCGCGGGCGCTGTTGCGGGACGGGAGCACCGTCTGGTTGGTCGCCCGGCACGCCGACGTGCAGGCGGGGCTGGTGGACGAGCGGATCAGTTGTGACGGCAGTACCCCGGGCATACCGATGCCGGGCGGTTCCGGTGTGGACCCGGTGGGTAGACGGTCCTCGTTCGTCCGGATGGACCCGCCCGAGCACGACGTCCACCGCAAGCTCCTCGCCCCCGACTTCACAATGCGCAAGGCGCGTGCCCTGCGCCCGTGGATCCAAGGAGTCGTGGACAGCGCGCTGGACGACCTGGCCGGCAGCGGTCAGCCGGCGGACCTCGTGCGGCTGCTCGCGATGCCGGTACCGTCCACAGTGGTCTGTCACGTCCTCGGCGTGCCCCACTCCGACCACGAGTTCTTCCAGTCGCGCGCGGCGGTGATGCTCGACCGGGGCAGCAGCCGGGACGACCTCCGGAACGCGGTCGTCGAACTGCGCACGTACATGATCGGACTGCTACAGGACAAGCGCGCCAACCCCGGCGACGACGTCCTCACCAAGCTCGCCCACGCCCCCGCCGACCTCGGCCTGACCGACGACGACCTCGCCGGCGCGGCGCAGAGCGTCCTCAACGCCTCGCACGAGGCGACCGTGAACATGATCGCCCTCGGCACGCTCGCGCTCACCGAGAACCCGCACGCGCTGGCCGAGCTGAAGGCGGACCGGAACCTGTGGCCGGCGGCGGTGGACGAACTGCTGCGCTACCTGGGCATCGGGGACCTGCTCTCGCCGCGGATCGCCAAGGAGGACCTCGACATCGCCGGGCAGCGGATCGCGGCGGGGGAGGGCCTGTACTTCCTGACCGGGTCGGCCAACCGGGACGAGGAGGTCTACGCCGACCCGGCCGCGTTCGACCTCCACCGCCCGCACCGCGGGCACCTGGCCTTCGGCTACGGCCTGCACCAGTGCCTCGGCCAGAACCTGGCCCGGGTCGAGCTGGAGGTCGTGTTCGAGAGCCTGTTCCGGCGCTTCCCCGACCTGCGCCCCGCCGTGCCGGTCGACGAACTGTCCTACAAGCACGACAGCGCGCTTTTCGGCGTGCACGAACTGCCCGTGGTCTGGTAGCCCGAACGTCGAGGTTCCGTCGCATATTCCGGCCTCGGTTGGAGTTGCGAACCGCTCCGGTGGAATTGCACAGAAACGCACATGTCCTTTTGTGGACTGCGGGAATCCGCAGGCAGTGTGGCCTGGCCGGAGGGTGTGCCGTCAATTCCCGCGATCGCCGTATGGCAAGCCGACGCGCCGCGGAGGTAACGTCCGTGCTCCGGATCCGCATCCGGAAGACGACCCCCTGAAAAGACGCGCGGTCTGGTGTGCTGCCGCAGCACTCACCAGAGCGGTGTCGCCGTGCGACCGCACGGCCGGTGGAGTCGTCGCGTTCCATTCCGACCATCCTGCTGCGTTGGAAAGGTGCCGCACGTGAAAACATCCGCGTACCGGCTGGCCGGCGTTCTCGCGCTGACCGCCGCCGTGGTGGGGGCTTCCCTGCAGCCCGCCTCCGCCGAGGGCGACGCCGCCGTCCTCACCTCGACCCCGTCCCCGTTGTCCACCTCCGCGTCCTCCGCGCCCAAGGTCAGCGCCGGCCTGTCCGAAGCGCTGCGCCGCGACCTCGGCCTGACCGCCGAGCAGGCGGCCGACCGCCTGGCCCGCGAGGAAACCGCCCGCGCCACCGAGGCACGCGTCCGCGACGTGCTCGGCTCGTCGTACGGCGGCAGCTTCTTCGACGAGCGTGACGGCGCGCTCGTCGCCCTCACCACCGACCCCGTCAAGGCCGCGACGGTGTCGACCAAGGACGTCCGGACCCGGGTCGTGCGGTACAGCGCCGCCGAGCTGGACTCGGTCAAGACCGGCATCGACGCCCTCGCCGGACGGCACGCGCCGGACGCCGTCAACGGCTGGTACGTCGACGTGCGCACCAACAGCGTCGTGATCACCGTCAACAAGAACAAGCTCGACGCCACCGCCCGCGACTTCGTCGCCAAGGCCCGCGCGGGCCGGGAGCACGTGCGCGTGGTGGAGGAGACCGCTTCGCCCCGCCCGTTGGCCGACGTGGTCGGCGGCTGGCCGTACTACATCAACTTCGGCGGCCGGTGCTCGGTCGGGTTCTCCGTCTACGGCGGCTTCGTCAGCGCCGGCCACTGCGGCCGGGCCGGCGACACCGTCTCCGACCACAACGGCGTCGTCACCGGCACCTTCGCGGCCTCGACGTTCCCCTACTACGACTACTCGTGGGTGCGCACCAACGCCGGCGTGACGCTGTGGGGCTACGTCGAGGGCTACAACGGCTACTGGTACTACGTCCGCGGCTCCGCCCAGGCGGCCGTCGGCTCCGGCATCTGCCGTTCGGGCTCCACGACCGGCATGCGCTGCGGCACCATCCTGGCCCGCAACCAGACCGTCAACTACCCGCAGGGCACGGTCTACGGCCTGACCCGCACCAACGTGTGCGCCGAGCCCGGCGACTCCGGCGGCTCCTGGATCAGCGCGAACCAGGCCCAGGGCGTCACCTCCGGCGGCTCGGGCAACTGCACCAGCGGCGGCACCACCTACTACCAGGAGGTCAACCCGATCCTGTCGGCCTACGGCCTGACCCTCATCCTGTCCTGAGTCCCACCGGTGACACCGGCGCACCCGCCGCGGTGCGCCGGTGTTCCGCTCGCGGCCAGGCCGAGGAGGCGGCTCGTGGGCGGGCGGCGTGGGCGGTAGGCGGCTGGCTCGGCCGGCTCGGGCGGGTGGCGGCGCGGGCGGCCAGTGGTGCGGGCGGTAAGCGGCCGGCTCGGGCGGGCGGTAAGCGGGCGGCTCGGCCGGGCGGTGGTGCGGGCGGTAGGCGGCCGGCTCGGGCGGGCGGTGGTGCGGGCGGTAAGCGGCCGGCGGTGAACTCGTGGTGGTTCACCGGGTGCCGGGTCGGAGGCGGGCCGCGAGGTTGCGGGTGGCCAGGCCGAGTCGGGTCTTGGGGACCAGCAGGGCCGCGGATCGCTTGAGGCCGCGTTGTTTCGGCGTGACGCGGGCGCGGTGGACGCTCTCGTACCGGCCGAACCCGGCGGTGTGGTCCGAGGGGTGGTCGGCGAGCGCGGTCGCCAGGGTGTGCGCGCCCGCGATGGCGAGGCTGGAGCCGTCGCCCAGCAGCGACACGCAGGAGGCGGCGTCGCCGAGCAGTGCGATGCGGCCGGTCGACCACGCCGGGAGGTCGACGACGCTGACCGCGTCGAAGAAGACGTCCTCGGCGGCCTGGAACCGTTGGAGCAGTTGCGGAACACGCCACCCCAGGTCCGAGTACGCCTGCGTGACGATCCGCTTGTGGGCGTCGGTGTCGCGGTGGTCGACGCCGGTGGCCGTACCGCGGAAGATGAACGCGAGCAGTGCCTCGTCGCGGCCGGGGTGGATGGAGACCAAGCGGCCCGGGGTGTTCTGGATCAGCACCTCCCGCGGGTGGTCGACGCGTTCGCCGAGCGGTGTCGTGGCCACGTGGAGGCCGGCGTGGCGGACGAAGTCGCGCTCGGGCCCGAAGGCGAGGCGGCGGACGGTGGAGTGGAGCCCGTCCGCGCCGATCACCAGGTCGAAGCGGCGCGGTCCGGCGCGGTCGAACGCGACCTCGACGCCGCCGTCGTCCTGGTGCAGCCCGGTGATCGTGTCGTCGAAGAGGAACTCGGCGTCGTGCCGCGCCGCCTCGTGCAGGACGGCGGCGAGGTCGGCGCGCGGCACCTCCACCTCGCCGCCCCCGGCCGCGGGCATCCCGACGGAGGCCACCCGGCGGCCGGCGGCGTCGAGCAACCGCATGGTCGTCGTCCGGGTGGCGACTTCGCGCAGGCGTGGCAGCACGCCCATCGCCTCGACCACCGGCAGGGCCGGGCCGCGCACGTCGACGGGGTTCCCGCTGGAACGCAGGCCCGGAGAGCGCTCCACCACCGTGGGTTCGTACCCGTGGCGGGCGAGCCAGTAGGCGAGGGTCGAGCCGGCCACGCCGGCGCCGGAGATCAGCACGTTCGTCATGCCGGCGACCGTATCAGCACTGAGTGCAAAACTGCAACGAGTGCTGATTTGCAGTGGATGCTGGTCTGCGGTGAGTGCCGTATGCTGTCGCGCATGTCCCTTCGTGACCGCAAGCGAGCCCGCACGCGCCAAGCGCTGGTCGACGCGGCGACGGAGTTGTTCGCCAGCAAGGGCTACGACGAGACGACGATCGCGGACATCGCGGCGGCGGCCGAGATCGGCACCCGGACGTTCTTCGCCTACTTCGCCAGCAAGGAAGAGCTGCTGTTCCCGGACTCCGACGCGCGCGTGCAGGCGACCCTCGACGCCATCGCCACGCGCACCCCGGACGAGGGCCCGACGGAGGTCCTGGCGCGCGCCCTGGTCGGGGCGGCCGAGATCAGCGACGACATGGTCAGCCGGCTGGCGGTGCTGCGGACCCGCCTGATGCGGACCGTGCCCGCCGTGCGCGGACGCGCGCTGCAGGTCCAACTCGACGCCCAGCACCAGATCGCCCGACACCTGGCGGAGGCGTTCCCCGACCGACTCGACCACGTCGGCGCGGCGGCGCTCACGGGCGCGTTCGTCGGCGCGATCAGCGGTGCCCTGCAAGCCCTGTTGGACGGAGCCGATCAGCCCGCCGACCCGACCACGCTCCACACCGCGATCCGCACGGCCACCGACGTCGCCCTCACCCCGTGGCGTGAACACCTGGCGCGACAACCCGCTCGGTGACGGGGAGCAGGCTGCGAGCGGGCGCACACGTCAGCGTTGCCGGAAACGGCCGAACCAGGCGTCCCGGCACGCCTCCTGTTCGGCGATCGTGCCGAGCAGCTCCACCGGCGCGTCGGCCAGGGTTTCCACGAGGTCGGATGCGGTCGCCTTCTCGCCCGGCCGCATGACGTAGGCCTGGAGTCCGCCGCTCATGTCGCGGGTCATCCCGCTCGGCCACACGTCCCGGCGCGCGCCCTGCACCGCCACCGCGTGCCCGGTCGGTTCCAACTGGCGGCGCAGGCGCGCCAACGCCTCGAACACGTCCGATGCGGTGGCGGTGAACAGGTCGCCTCGCAACACCAGTTCGATCCGGTACCGGGGGCGCGGGCCGTCGTACCCGTCCAGGAAGGCGCGCAGTGGTGCCTGCACCTCCTCGCCCTCCCGCACGACGAGCACTTCTCGATCCGCCACGACCTTCGGGTACACCACAGCAAGATCCAACCAGACGGAGACCCGCCGAGGCTGCCCCGGTCCGGACACCGCCGGGAGGCAACTCAGCGCCCGGGTGCCGGTGTCGGGACGTGGGCGGGTTCCGGGGTGCCGCGCACGGTGCCGTGGCCTGCCACCAGGGCGACGACCGTCTGGGCCGCCGCGGTCACGACCATCAGCCCGATCGGGACCCGCCACCCGTCGCTCACGGTGTGCAGCAAGCCGAAGACCACCGGGCCGATGGCGGCCGGCAGGTAGCCGATGGACTGCGACATCGCCGACAGCGCGCCGGCCCCGGGTGCGTTCTCCGCGCGCAGGCTGATGAACGCCAGTGCCAGCACGAGGCACGCCCCGCCGCCCAGCCCGAGGACGACGCTCCACAGCAACGCCCGCCCTGGCGCGACGAACAGCCCGACGTACCCGACGAGCATGATCGCCGAGCAGGCCGCCGCCAGTGCGCGCTGGTCGCGGGCCCACCGCAGCGCGCCCGGCACGGTGAGGCTGGTCCCCACGGCCACCACTTGGAACAGGAACAACAACCACCCCGCCGCGGCCGGGCTCACGCCGTTGTCCTGGAAGACCTGCGGCAACCACGTCACCACGACGTAGAAGCCCAGCGACTGCAACCCCATGAACGCCGTGACCGCCCACGCCAGCCCGGAACCCCACGGCAGCCGGTGGCGCACGGCCCGCGCCTCCCGCCGGGGCGCCCGCATCCGCGGGATCCACAGCAGGACCGCGACCAGCGCGAAGAACACCCAGCCGCCCAACGCGGTGCGCCAACCGCCCGGGGCGACCTGGCTGATCGGGACCGCCACCCCGGAGGCGATCGCGGCCACACCTCCCATCACGGTGGCGTACGCGCTGGTCAACACGCCCACCTTGGTGGGGAAGTCGCGCTTGATCAGGGCCGGCAGCAGCACGTTGCCCACCGCGATGCCCGCGCCGATCAGCACCGTCCCGCCGAACAACCCGACCGACGCCGGGACCCAGCGGACCGCGATGCCCAGCGCCAGCACCACCACGGCGCCGCCGAGCAGCCGTTCGGCGCCCCAGCGCGCGGCGAGTCGGGGCACCACCGGCGACAGCGCCACGAAGGCCAGCAGCGGCAGGGTGTTGAGCAAGCCCGCCACGGCCGGGGCCAGACCCAGGTCGGCCTGCACCTGGTCGAGCAGCGGCCCGACGCCGGTTAGGCTCGCACGCAGGTTCGCCGCCACCACGAGCAGCCCCCACACCACCAACGCCCGAGTCGACGTGTTCTCCACGCCCACCACCATCAAGGCCCGTGGCCCCCGACAGCCAGGCCGCGCTCAGGCTGGTCCTCGCAGGGCCACCCTCGAACCCCGAACGCGGCGGTAGCCTGGCGGGCGTGGGGACGCCGCTGGGGAGTTTCATCCGGGCGAAGCGCGACAGCACCCAACCGCACGCACTGGGCCTGCCCGACCACGGCCGCCGCCGGTCGCCGGGCCTGCGCAGGCTCGACCTGGCCACGCGAGCGGGCATCAGCGTGGAGTACCTGACCCGCATCGAGCAGGGCCGTGACCGCAACCCGTCGCCGGAGGTCGTCGACGCCCTGGCCGACGCGCTGTGCCTGGACGCCGCGGAGCGCAACCACCTGCGCTACCTGGCCAAGATCACCGGCGACGAGTGCACCGTGCAGATCCGCCCGGTGCCGCCGACGCGCCGCGTCCGCCCGTCGGCGCTGCGGACGCTGCACCTGCTGGAGCCCGGCGTGGCCATGATCGGCAACCGGTTGGGCGACGTGCTGGCCCACACCGACGCCTTCCGCTCGGTGGCCACCGGCACCGGCCTGCTCGACGCCCCGCACCCCAACCTCAACCACTACGCGTTCACCGACCCGAGGTCGCGGTCGTTCTTCGTGGACTGGGACGACATCGCCGACGAACTGGCCTTCGACCTGTGGCGCGCGCCGTCGCTGGAGAACCTGGAGTGGCTCACGGCGGGCCTGACCCCGGTGGCGGGCGAGGACTTCACCCGCCGCCTGAACCGCCACGTGGTGCCCCGCCGCGGCGTCCTGCGCCTCAACCACCCCAGCGGCCACCACCTCCGCCTGCACCGCGAGACCTTCGAACTGGCGGAGGACGCGCAACAACTCGTGGTCTTCCTCCCTGCCGACGATCGGACGGCCGAAGCGGTCGACCACCTCCACCGCCGGTCCCACGGCGGGCTGCGCTCCATCTCCTGACCCGCCCCACGGCTGCGGCCTCCGCCGCCCTGACCGCGGGCCGCCCGGTGCTCACCCGCTTCGGGCCCGGTCCCCGAGCCCCTGCGGCACCCTGGACGGCTCCGGGTGGCGGACGGCCACCGGCACCGACTCGTGGGTGGGGGTGCACATGCCTGACGACGCGTCGACCCTGTACGGCCGGGACTCGGCGGTCGCGCTGGTCCGGGAGTTCGCGACGCGGCCGGAGCCCGACGGGTACCCGACGACCCGCCGCACCCCGGTCCTGATCTTCACCGGGCCCAAGGGCTGCGGGAAGACCGCGCTGCTGGACGACCTGGAGCGCCGGATGCGGGACCACGTCCCCCACGCCCGGATCAACTGCGCCGACGAGCGCGACGAGACCGCGTGGAAGGTGCTGTCGCGGCTCGCCTTCGACCTCAACCGCACCGCCGCCGGCTACCGGTCGATCCCGTTCCCCCGCTTCGTCACCGCCCAGGTGGCCATCGCCGCGCAGCTCGACGGGCCCGGCCCGGTCGCGCAGGCCCGCATCCGGCAGGCCGTGGAGAGCACCCGGAACGTGGACCGGCTGCGGGCCTTCCTGAGCGACCTGGGCCAGGAGGTAGCCGGTGCGGTGCCGGTGGTGGGCGGCGTGCCCGGGGTCGCGGTGCTGGCCCGGTACGCGCCCAACCTCCTCCTCGACGGCCTGGTGTCGTGGCGGCGCGGGCGGCGGGTGGTGCTGGGCGAGGGGCTGGAGTGGTACGGCGACCACCCCTACGACGAACTGGTCCAGCTCAACCTCGACGTGCAGGGCGACCGCAAGGCGGCCACCGAGCTGCTGTGGTCGGCGTTCCTGGCCGACCTGCGGGCCGCGTTCGCCCGCGGCCGGGGTGCGCGCTCCTGGTCGCTGAACCCCGTGGTGCTGCTGGACGACATCGACACCAAGCCCGGCCGCCTGCTCTACCGGGCGCTGGTCGACGCCCGCCGCCGCGAGCCCGACCCGCTGACCGTGGTGGCCACCAGCGCGGGCGGGGTGGTGCGGCACGTGGCGCCGGACGGGGAGGTCCCGTTCGCCGAGGAGGCGGGCTACGCCGACTACCTCGAACGCCGGCAGGGCGAGTACGAGAGCGACTCCTACCCGGTGGCGTTGCGCGACCTGACCCTGGACGAGGTCAAGGACATGGTGTCCGACGTCGCCGGTCCCCGCCTAGCCGGGCACCGCGCGGTCGCCGCCCGCGTGTACCGCTTCACCCGCGGCCACCCCGCCGCCACGGCGGTGGTCGTGAAGGCCGTCGGCGACCACGGGGAGACGTCGGTCAAGCGGCTGCTCGACGCGCCGTGGCGGGGCCCGGTCGACAAGGACCCGGTCACGGTGGGGGAGCGGCTGCTGCGCGAACTGCTCGGCACGCCGGCGGACGCGTCCCCGGCCACGGCAGAGAAGCGCGCAGCCGCGGACGCGTCCCCAGGGGCGGCAGAGAAGCGCGCCGCCGCGCTGGAGACCCGCGCCAAGGCCTTGGAGCCCTGCGCCGCCGCGCGGGACGTCGAGCAGGCCGCCGAGTTGGCGGGCAGCGGCTTGGTCCCGGTGCGCGGCGGCGCGGGTCTCGTGCCCGACGCCCTCCAGGTCCACGACCCCGACACCGGCCGGATGGTGCTGGTCCCGGCGTTGCGGTACCTGCTGCTGCGCCGCCTCGCCGCCGACCCCGAGCGGTGGACGGCGGTGCACACCTGGTTGCGCGACCACGGGAGGGCCGCCGACCGCGACTACCACGCGCTGGCGCTGCGGGACGTCGACGCGGTGGTCCGCGAGCTGGTGGAGCTCCTGCCCGACGCACGGGCGTGGCTGACCGCACTGGAGTCCGTCACCGCCGCGCCCAACGACCTCGACACCGACGAGGCCGACCCCGACCGGGTGCTCGCGGCGACCGTTCGCCCCGACCAGACCGCGCCCGATCACCCCGACCGCGCGCCGGCCGCGACCGGGCACCCCACCCCGGCGGCGGAGCCCGCCCGGTCGATCGGCCGCGTGCTGGCGGCGTTGTGGATCGCCAACGACCCGCTGTCCGACGCGGACCGCCCGGAACTGTGGAGCAGC
Source organism: Saccharothrix variisporea (assembly GCF_003634995.1). Lineage (GTDB taxonomy): Bacteria > Actinomycetota > Actinomycetes > Mycobacteriales > Pseudonocardiaceae > Actinosynnema > Actinosynnema variisporeum. The sequence continues at coordinate 9,289,304 of NZ_RBXR01000001.1, forward strand.
GCCGCGCTGGACCTCAGGGAGCTGGCGAAGCAGCCGGGCGTGGCGCGCAACGAGTTCCTCCAAGCCGCCAAGCGGTGGGAGGCCCGCGCCGAGGAGGGGGACACGCCCGTGTCGAGCCGGGGCGTGCGCCGGCAGGCGGCGGCCCGGCCGGCTGAGCCGGTCGACTTCACCCCGCCGACGCCCGCCCGCGCGCTGCGCCGGGCACGCGTCCGGGTGGCGGTGCTCGTGGCGGTGCTCGTGCTGGTCGTGGGGTCTCTGGTCGTCGTCGGGGTGGACCTCGTGTCCCGGTGCGGCGAGGGCGTGCGGGAGCGGGGTGGCGAGTGCGTCGGCGTGACCGACGGCTCGTACGTCTTCCACGACAGCCTGGCCGACGTGCAGCGGCGGATCGTGGCCGAGAACGAGCGCGTCGCGGGGCAACCGCACGTCACCGTCGCCATGCTGACCCCGTTGCTGCCCAACGACGTCGGCAGCGTGACCTGGCAGCGGGTCCGGGCGCAGCTGGAGGGCGCGCACGCCGCCCAGCTCGCGGCCAACGAGGACAAGCAGGAGCCGAAGATCAGGCTGCTGCTCGCCAACCCCGGCAGCACCGAGCAGGAGTGGCGGCGGGTGGTGGACCAGCTGGTCGACCTCGCCGACGAGCAGCGGCTGGTCGGCGTGATCGGGGTCGGGCAGAGCACCGTCAACGCCCGGCACGCGGCGAGCGCGCTGGCGGAGGCCGGCATCCCGATGGTCGCCTCGGTGGTGACCGCCACCGGGTTCCAGGTCGAGCCGGGCGAGCCACCCCGGTACCTCAAGGGTTTCGCGCGGGTCAGCTCCACCACCGGCACCCAGATCGCGGTGCTCGCGGAGTACCTGGCCGGGCAGGGTCTCGGGCGGGCCATGCTCGTCTACGACGTCAACGAGGACGACCTCTACACCTCCACGCTCTACCGGGAGTTCAAGGACGCCTCGGCCCGCGGCACGCTGTCGATCACCGTCGAGAACCGCTTCGACACCGAGGCGACGCTGGGCAACCAGTTCAAGCAGATCACCAGGGACCTCTGCGGCGACGGCGCGCCCAGCACCGTCCTGTACGCGGGCCGCGCGGTGCTCCTGGACGACCTGATCGACAACCTGAAGAACCGCAGCTGCGCCCGCGACCGCTTGGTCACGCTGGTCACCGGTTCCGACGCCTCGATGCTGCGCACCCGCCCGGAACTGCAACCCCGGCCGGACCAGGCGCCCCTGGCCGTCGTCTACACCCCGCACGTCGACCCGCAGGCGGCACGGGAGATGGGCATCACGGAGTTCGCCGCGCTCACCGCCCGGTTCGAGCGCCTGGGCTTCGACCCCACCGACCTCGCCGACGGGTGGGGCGTGATGATGCACGACGCCATGCTCGCGATCTGGGACGTGATCAGCCGCGCGTCCGTGGGCCTGAAGCCGGGCGACCTGCCGACCCGGCTGGACGTCCGCGCCGAACTGGCCCGCTCCGACCGCGACCGCAACCAGGTGCGCGGCGCGGGCGGCCCGTTCACCCTGGACGCCACCACCGGCAACGCGGTGGGCCGGCGGTTGCCGGTCATCGAACTGGGTCCGACCGGCACGTTCGCGGTGAAAGCCGTCTTCCCCGCCCGCTGACACCCGTTTGCGAAACCTTTTCCCGTGTCCGCGGGTGGGAGGTACTTTGGTGGCATGGCAACGGTTTCCGCGCTGACGTCGTACCCCGTCAAGGGATGTGCCGGGATCGCCGTCGACCGGGCCGAGATCACCCCGACCGGGCTGGCCCACGACCGGTTGTTCGCGGTGGTCGGCTCGGACGGGGGTTGCCTCTGGCAGGGCGACACCCCGCGGCTGGCCGCGATCCGCGTCCGGGTGCTCGACGGCGGCGCGCGGTTGGCGTTGAGCGCTCTCGAGGCGGGCGAGGTGGTCGTGGAGGTGGTGACCGCCGGGGCGGAACGACCGGTGGACGTGGAGAAGTGGCCGGGGATCGGGATCGACCAGGGTGACGAGGTGGCGGGGTGGCTGTCGGAAGTGCTCGCCCGGCCGGCCCGCCTGGTGCGCGAGCCCGACCGGGCCCGGCGGGACGGGACGGACCCGACCGCGGTGCACGTGGTCTCGGTGTCCTCGTTGGACGGTCTGAACGCGCGGATCGAGGCCCGCGGCGAGGACCCCCTGCCGATGGACCGCTTCCGGCCCAACATCGTGATCAGCGGCTGGCCGGAACCGCACACCGAAGACCGGGTGGGCCGAATGGCGATCGGCCGCGCCGAGATCGGGTTCGGTGAGCTCGCCATCCGGTGCGTGGTCACCCGCGTCGACCAGACGACCGGAGTGCGGATGGGACTGGAGCCGCTGCGCACCCTGGCCGACTACCGCCGTGAGGCCACGGGTGTCAGCTTCGGCTTGAAGGCGGCCGTGCTGGCACCCGGCGAGGTCGCGGTGGGCGACACCGTCCACGTCACCGCGTGGCGATGAGGGCTAGGGCGCGTCTGATAGTTGCTGGAGCATGTGCAGGTCCGCGACGACGCCGTCGGCGCGGTGGAGTGGACCGTGAGCGTGGACTCCACCGTGGTGCGGGCGCACCAGCACGCCGCCGGCGCGGCGAAAAGGGGGCTGCGCCGGCCGCTGCTGCGGCCCGTGAGGCACTCGGCCGCTCCCGCGGACGATTGAGCACCAAGGTGCACCTGGCCTGCGACGAACGCGGGCGGCCACTGCCGATCGTGCTCACCCCCGGCCAGGCGGGCGATGCACCGCGCTTCGACGAGGTGATGGCCGGCATCCGCTGCCGCACCCGGTCCGGACGTATCCGTACCCGTCCGGACCGGGTGCTCGCCGACAAGGCCTACGACTCCCGCGCGATCCGCGGGCATCTGCGCCGACGAGGCATCACCGCCACGATCCCGCAGGCCGCCCGACCGGGTGCGCAACCGACTGGCCAAAGGCAGCCGCGGCGGACGGCCACCGGCCTTCGCCCCCGACGTCTACCGCGGCCGCAACACCGTCGAACGCTGCATCAACCGGCTCAAACAGTGGCGCAGCCTCGCCACCCGCTACGACAAGACCGCCCACTCCTACCTGGCCGCCCTCGCCATCGCCAGCCTGATAATCTGGCTCGCCACCGAATAACCAGACACGCTCTAGTCCTTCACCGGTAGTTCGTCGCGCAGACCGGTGTGGATGGCGAAGGCGTTCTTGATCGCGGCCTTGATCGAGCCCTCTGCCCAGCGGCGGTGGCGGCGGTCGCAGGCGTCGTTGGCGAACCAGACACGGCCCACCGGGCGGATCACGTCCTCGTAGAACGACTCGCTCATCTCGTAGGCGCGGAAGAGGGGGCCGATGCCGCAGGCGAACCAGTCCAGCGCCCAGTCGTGGTAGACGCCGAACTCGAAGGTCTCCCGGGCCTCGGGGTGGATCTTCGAGAGGTCTTCCAGCGCCTGCATCACGCACTCCTCACCCGCCAGCGGCGTGTAGGGCATGCTGTCCTGCTCCCAGCAGTAGGAGGCGATCATCACCCCCTTGCCGTACCGGCGGTCCTGGCCCGCCGGCGGGTAGACGACGTTGCGGATCGCCAGGTCGGTGACGGTGGTGCCGTGGGTGATGCCGTACCGCGTTTCCCACCAGCGGTCGCTGAACTGCATGAACAGCTTGTGCGCCCGCCCGTAGTAGGTGTTGCGGATGGCGTACCACTTGTCCGGGTCCAGGCCCGAGATCTCCATGTGCCGCAGGCCGGCGAACGGCACGGTCACGACGCACTCGTCCGCCGTGGTCGTCCGCGTCTCGCGGCCCACCCGGTAGTGCACCCGCACGTCCGACTCGGACTGGTCGACGCCCTGCACCACCGCCCCGAAGCGGATGTCGTCCATCAGGTACGGCTCGAACGCGCGCGGCAGCGCGTCCGCGCCGGCCGGGAGGTAGACCAGGTCGCCGAAGACGTCCTCGTAGTAGTGCGCGAACCACTCCAGCAGCGAGAAGTGGTACCGGCCCTCCAGGTTGAACAACGGCCCGAGCATGGCCAGCGCGCCGTCGCTCGCCCCGCGCTCCTTGAGGAACCCCAGCAGGGTGTACCGGTCGAACTCGCCGAGCAGCCGGTGCCACGCCCGCTCCGGCTCGTCGCCCTCGACCACCTCCACCAGCGGGTGCACGATGTGCCGCAGCAGCTCGTGCGGTGTCTTGTCCTTCTCGTCGGGGGCGAGGTCGAACCGGAAGGACGAGGCGTCGAACTCGCTGCGCCGCACGCCCTTGCCCTGGAGGAAGACGAACGTGTCCTCGTCGTACATCGGGAACGGCGCGGTCTCCAGCCCGAACTTGTCCACGATCAGGTGCTGCACCAGCGGGTGCTGCCGGGGGAAGCGCATCGCGCCGAACTCCCCGTACATGTCGCCGGAGAAGTCCCGGTGGGTCAGGATGCGCCCGCCCAGCCGGTTCTGCCCCTCCAGCACGACCACGTCGTGGCCCGCGTCCTTGAGCAGCAGGGCGGTGGTCAGGCCCGCCATCCCCGCCCCCACGACGACGACCCGACGACGGGGCGCGCGGCTGTCCGGGAGGCCGTCGCGGAGCAGGCTCAAGGCGTCGAAGTCCATGACCGCACTCCTTCGTGCGAGGGCTGGGGATGCCTCGAAGCTACCGACCGCGTGGTCCGGCGACCATTACCCGAAGGTGTAGAACCGTTGCGGCGCAACGGCATTTCTCGCGAATGCCGATTTGTGCGGAATTCGCTCTTCCGTGGACGGGGGCAACCCGTTCGGCCGCACCGAGGGCGCGGTCGTGCGGGGCCAGGGGAGTGGGTGTCCCCGGCCCCGCACGTCCGAGCGTTCCGGGCGCTACGAGCCGACCGACGTGATCCGCCACTTCTGGTTGTTGCTGCCGCTGTCGCTCCACTGGCCGACGTTCGCGCCGCTGGTCGTGCGGCCCATGCCGTCCAGGTAGAGGCCGGTGGCGCGGTTGCGGATGCGGATGTCGTTGCCGTTGGTGGCGCCGGTCAGGATGGTCCACTGCTGGTTGTTGCTGGTGCTGGACGTCCACTGGCTCGCGTTGGCACCGTTGGAGGTCTGGCCGGCGCCGTCGAGGTAGAGGCCGGTGGCGGCGTTCTTGATGCGCACGTAGTTGCCCGCGTTCTCGATGATCCACTGCTGGTCGGGCGCGCTGCTCGCGGCGCGTTGGCCGGCGGCGGTGCCGTTGGTGGTGGCGCCCATGCCGTCGACGTACAGGCCGGTGGCGACGTTGCGGATCTTGGCCACCGTCGTGCCGCCGTCGCCGACGCCCCACGCGTACTGGAGGCGCAGCAGGCCGGACGCGTTGGTCAGCGACAGCCGGGTGTCCGCGCCGCTGCCGGTCCTGGTGGTCAGGCTGTACCAGTCGCCGTCGCGCAGGCCCGGCCAGTACACGCTGCCCATCCCGAGGCTGCGCAGCTTGCCGCTGACCCCGCGGATGTAGTCGGCCATGTAGGACCCGCTGGGCACGCTGTAGTCGATGCGGTCGAAGTAGACGCCGTTCTTGGTGCCGGGGCTCATCGCGCCGCCCCACTCGGTGGCGATGGTGCGGTCGGCGTAGTTGCCGATGTACCCGCCGATGTGGTTCGCCCACTCGGTTTCGCTCTCGTACCCGGCGAAGAAGGAGTAGTCGTGCACCGCGAGCAGCGTGCCGTTCAACCGGCTGTCGCCGCCCACCGCGGGCACGTTCTGCGCCAGCCCGGCCCCGTCGAGGATGACCCGCCCGCGCGGCACCGAGGAGTACCGGCCCAGCCAGGAGTTGTACATGTTGTTCAGGTCGGTGGTGCTGTACCCGTGCGGCTCGTTGATGACCTCGAAGTAGGCGTTGGGGTTGCTGCCGTACTGCGCGATCACCTTGTCCCACATCTGGTTGAACGCCGTCGTGTTCTGCGGCCGGCCACCGGTGTAGGCCCAGTAGGCGAGGATGACCTTGCCCTTGGTCAGCGCCGCGTCGATCGCGCCCGTGTAGGTGCCCCAGTAGTTGGCCACCGTGGGTTCGTTGATCGGCATGCGGACGGTGTTGGCCCCGGTGATCGAGAACAGCTGCCCGACGACCTGGTTGCCGACGGTGGCGGCCGAGGAGTAGGTGTCGGTGGCGCTGAGCCCGGACAGGTAGAGCACGCCGTTGACGAAGTTGTCCCGGGGGTCGGCCCAGTTGACGCCACGGAACTGGCTCGTGGACGCGTGCGCCGGGCCCGGCACGACCGTGACCAGACCGACGGCCAGCAGGAGCGAAGCCAGTGCGCGCCACCAGGTAAGCGCTTTCCTCTGCCACGAACGACCGTGCATGGTGTCCCCTTACGCCGCGTGGATGCGGTCATCGTGGAGTACCGGCACGAGCGGCGTCAACGCTCGTCCGAAGCGGCCGGGGATCCCTCGGTGGAGCCGTCCTCTTGACACGGTTCGACACCGGCTTCGACCCGTGTTCGACGCGTTCAGCCGGTCGGTGGCAAGACTCGCCGGGCGACCACGCTCTCCGTGCCGCCGGTCAGGTCCAGCAAGCCGATCAACGCCCGCCGCGCCGCGTCCGCCGCGTCCTCGCCCACCGCCGTCGCCAGCCGGGCGTCCAACCGGCGCCGCGCCCGGCGGCTGTCCTCGACCAGGCGGTGCCCGCGCCCGGTCAGCCGCGCCCGCCGCACCCGGCTGTCGGCCGGATCGGGCACCCGCTCGACGTAGCCCAGGCGCTCCAGTTCCAGCAGGTGCTTCGAAGCCGCCTGCTGGGTGACCCCGAGCAGTTCGGCCAGTTCGGACACCGTGGGCGACCCGGTGAGCAGGTGCTGGACGACGTACCCGTGCGAGGTGCGCACGCCGACGTGCCCGGCCTCCCGCAACTCCGCGAGCAGCGCGGTGTTCGCCGCACCGCCCGCCAGTCCGGCGAGGGTCGCGAGGTCGATGTCGGCGGGGTCCAGGGGCTCCACACCGCACACCATGACATTGACAACCAGGGTTGTACAACTATGGTTGTGCTTATGACCCGCGACCCGGTCGCCGTCGCGACCTCCCTCCTCCGCGCCCTGGAAGCCGGGCGGCACGGCGAAGACCTCCGCGCCCACTTCGCCCCGACCGCCACGACCACCGAGCACCCCAACCGCCTCAAACCCGAAGGCGCGCACACCGCCCTGGACGGGATGCTCGCCGCGTCCGCGGTCGGCGCGGGACTGCTGGCCCGCCAGCGCTACGACGTCCACTCGGCCCTTGCCGTGGGTGACACCGCGATCCTGCGCCTGACCTGGACCGGCGTGATCGCCCAGGACACCGGACCGTTCCGGCGCGGCACCGAGCTCGTCGCCCACATCGCGCAGTTCGTCCGGACCGCCGACGGCGTGATCACCTCGATCGAGACCTACGACTGCTACGAACCCTTCTGAGACGGCCGGTTCGAACGCCTTTCGTCGATTTCGATTCGAATTCCGCGTCGAGCAAATCCCGACCCTTGTCGAAGCGCTTCGAATCCTTGCCACCGGCCCGCCGGCACCGGAAACCTCAGGACGAGTTGTCGCACGGATGCGAGGGGCGTCATGGCGGGAATGCGCAGCGGAGCGCGGTCACTGCGTCGGCACTTCGGGTTGCTGGTCGCCGGGGTGACGGCGCTGGCGACGAGCGTCGGACTGGTGGCGGCGGGCGAGGCGGAAGCCGCGCAGGGGTGTCGGGTGGACTACTCGGTCGCCAGCCAGTGGTCGGGTGGGTTCAGCGCCAACGTCAGCGTGACCAACCTCGGTGACCGCGTCGACGGCTGGCGGCTGGTGTGGACGTGGCCCTCCGGCCAGCAGGTCACCCAGGCGTGGAACGCGACGGTCACGTCCTCGGGCAGCCAGGCGACCGCGACCAACGTCGGCTACAACGCCGTGATCGCGACCGGCGCGTCCGTCTCCTTCGGCTTCAACGCCTCCTGGGCGGGCACCAACACGGCACCGTCGTCCTTCGCCCTCAACGGGGTCACCTGCAACGGCGGCACGACGACCACCACGACGACCACCACCACGACCACCACGACCACGACGACCACGACCTCCACGAACCCGGTCCCGGGCAACGCGATGGAGCAGGTGGCCGCGATGCAACCCGGCTGGAACCTGGGCAACTCCCTGGACGCGACCGGGTCCGACGAGACGTCGTGGGGCAACCCGCGCATCACGGAAGCCTTGCTGGACAACGTAAAGGCACAGGGCTTCAAGAGCATCCGCATCCCGGTGACGTGGGGCCAGCACCAGGGCGGCGCGCCGAGCTACACGATCGACTCCGCGTACCTGAACCGGGTCAAGGAGGTCGTCGGCTGGGCGCTGGCGGACGGCTTCTACGTGATGATCAACATCCACCACGACTCGTGGCAGTGGGTCAACGCCCTGCCGTCCGACCGCACGAACGTGCTCGCGCGCTACAACGCGACCTGGACCCAGCTCGCCTCCGCGTTCAAGGACGCCTCGCCGAAGCTGGTCCTGGAGAGCGTCAACGAGCCGCAGTTCGCCGGCGTGGACGACACCCGCGGTGACCAGTTGCTGCACGAGCTGAACACGTCCTTCCGGGACATCGTGCGCCGGTCCGGCGGCAACAACGCGACCCGCCTGCTCGTGCTGCCCAGCCTGCACACCTCCGGCGACCAGGCCCGGCTGGACGCGCTGGCCGCGTCCATGAACGGCTACAACGACCCGAACCTCATCGCGACCATCCACAACTACGGCTACTGGCCGTTCAGCGTGAACATCGCCGGCGGCACCCGCTTCGACGCCACCGCCCAGAAGGACCTCACCGACACCTTCGACCGCGCGTACAACACGTTCATCGCGCGCGGCATCCCGGTGATCCTCGGCGAGTACGGCCTGCTCGGCTTCGACCGGCACACCGGCACCATCGAGCAGGGCGAGAAGCTGAAGTTCTTCGAGTACCTGGGCTACTACGCCCGCACCAAGAAGATCACCACCATGTTGTGGGACAACGGGCAGCACCTGGGTCGCACGTCCTTCCAGTGGAGCGACCCGGAGCTCATCGCCCAGATCAAGTCGAGCTGGACGACCCGTTCCGGCACGGCGTCCTCGGACCAGGTGTTCAGCGCGAAGTCGTCGGCCATCACGGCGAAGAGCCTGACGCTCAACCTCAACGGGACGTCGTTCGTCGGCCTGAGCCAGGGTTCCGCGGAACTGGTGCGCGGCACCGACTACACCGTCTCCGGCGACCAGCTCACCCTCAGCTCGGCCTTGATCACCCGGCTGAGCGGGTCGCGGGCGTACGGCACCAACGCCGTCCTGCACGCCCGGTTCTCGCAAGGCGTGCCGTGGCGGATCAACCTCATCACCTACGACACCCCGGTCCTGTCGAACGCCACCGGCACCACCAGCTCGTTCGCCATCCCGACGAACTTCCGCGGCGACCTGCTGGCCACGATGGAGGCGAAGTACGCCGACGGCGCCAACGCCGGCCCGCAGAACTGGACCTCCTTCAAGGAGTTCGACCGGACCTTCGCCCCGAACTACACCTCCGGCACCACCACGCTCACGTCCGACTTCTTCGCCGAGGTGAACGACAACGCCCGAGTGACGCTCACGTTCCACTACTGGAGTGGCGCGCGGGTCACCTACTACGTGACCAAGTCGGGCAGCTCGGTCACCGGCACGACGAGCTGACCCGATCGGCGTACCGGCCGTTCGCTCGAACGTGTTATCACGCAACAGTTTCGTGGCCGGTCGGGCGCGTTCGCGTCCGATCGGCTCACAGCACACCGTTGCCGCACATGCGAAAGTGAGCGCCCGTATCGTTCGCGAAGGAGCACGCCGATGAAGTCGACGTTCCTGTTACGCCTGGCCGGACTGCTCGGCGCCGCGCTCGTGGCCGGCGCGGTGACCGCGGCCCCCGCCCAGGCCACGCTCGGCCCCGCGCAGCCGATCGACATCCAGCTGCGCGGCTACTCGTCCACCGGCATCGAGACGCAGGTCGGGCGGATGGTCGGCACCATCCGGTTCGACGACGGCAACACGCTCTACCGGATCGACGCGACCATGTACCGGCAGTCCAGCTACGTGGACACCAAGCTGCGCATCGAGGTCAACGGCGCGACGCACCAGAACTTCTACCAGTCCGGCACGATCAGCGCCGACTTCCCGTACCCCGGGGTGGTGCAGAACGTGCGGCTGGTCTTCGAGGGCCTGTACTACGACGGTGCCACCAACCGGGTGAAGACGATCACGCGTAGTGCGTTCTACGACAACCCGTACAACTGACGTTCGCACCGGGGGTGGGCGCGGCGGCGCGGTCGCGCCCCACCGTACGTTTCCAGGAGGCAAGTGTTGGCTCTCTCCCGGCGGAACGCGTTGCGATGGGCCGGTGCCGCCGTAGCAACCGCGGCAACTCTCAGCGGCGGCACCGGTTCGGTGGCCGGCGGCGCGGAGGCCGTCGCCGGTGGCACCGAGGCCGTCGCCGGTCGCCACCCGCGCTGGGCCCGACTCCGTTCCCGGCTGTCCGGCACCTTGCTGCTCCCCGACGACCCGGGCTACGACACCGCCCGCCTCCCGTTCAACTCGCTGTTCGACCACCACCGCCCGGCCGCGATCGCCCGCTGCACCCGACCCGAGGACGTGCAGCACTGCCTGGAGGAGGCCCGTCACTCCGACCTCCCGGTGGCGGCCCGGAGCGGCGGACACAGCTACGCCGCCTACTCCACGCCGCACCAGGGCCTGGTGATCGACCTGGCGCCGATGTCCGGCGTCGAGGTGCGCCCGGACGGTACCGCCGTGGTCGGCGCCGGCGCACGCTTGAGGGACGTCTACACGGCCCTGGCCGCCGCCGGCCGCTGCCTCCCGCTGGGCAACTGCCCGTCCGTGGGCATCGCGGGCTTCACCCTGGGCGGCGGCCTGGGCTGGCTGGACCGCACCTACGGCCTGACGTGCGACTGGCTGCGCTCGGCCCGGGTGGTCACCGTCGACAGCCGCCGCCTCACCACGTCGGCCGACCACGCGCCGGACCTGTTCTGGGCACTGCGCGGCGGCGGTGGCGGCAACTTCGGCGTGGTCACCGGCTTCGAGTTCGCCACCGTGCCCGCTCCGGAAGTCCTGACCGTCTTCCGCGTCCGCTTCCCGGCCGGCTCGGCGGCGGACGTCCTGGGCGCGTGGCAACCGTGGAGCGTCACCGTCCCACCGGAGCTGTCCAGCGTCTGCGTGGTCACGCCCACCGGCGCGGTGGACCTGACCGGCTGCGCGATCGGCCCGGCGGCGTTGTTGGAAGCCGAAATCACCCGCCTGCTCACCGCAGTCGGCATCAACGCCCCGCTGGAACACGGAGAAGTCGACTACCCGACCGCGATCACCATCATGACCGGCGGCCACCCACCCCGCAACGCCTTCCGAGCCTCCTCCCGCATCGCCAAGGGCAGGTGGGAAGACGCCACACCCATCGTGAACACCTTGCGGGACAAGGAAAGCGCGCTGCTCATCGTCGGCGCGCTGGGCGGTGCCATCGACCACCCCAGCCCCACGGACACCGCCTACCCACACCGCGGCGCACCAACGTCGGTGGAGGTCTTCGCGAACGTCGGCACCCTGCCACCCGAGCAGGTGACCCGCGAGGTGGACGACGTCCAGACGACCTTGGCGAACCTGGTCGGCACCGGCACGTACATCAACTACCTGGACCCGTTGCAGGAGGACTGGGCGACGACGGCGTACGAACACAACCTCCCGCGCCTGCGCGCAGTGGCACGACGATACGACCCGGACGGCGTCCTACACTTCCCCCAATCAATCCGCTAGCCACACAGTCCGCCCTTTGCGCGCGAAGCGCGTGCTTTTCGGCGCGCGCAGCGTGCGGTGTCGTGGTCCCAACCACAGGTGGAGGGCCTCGGTTCCCCCGCCGTATGGCCTGCCCGAAGGGCTACCACAGATTTGCCGGGGTGCAGCCGAAAGTTTTTGCGAGGAACGAGCAAAAAGTTTTAGCGGCACCCCGGCAAATCTGTGGTTGGCTCCGCCAGGCCATACGGCGGGGGAACCGACGCCCTTCACCCCCCGCTGGCGGCCTGCCGCGCGGCGAGCGCCGCTTTTCATCTTTCGAGCGCTTCGCGCGTCCCAAGCGCGAAGCGCGTTCGGCTTGAGAGCGAAGCGTTCCGGTTTAAAGCGCTTAAAAGCGAAAAGCGCCTCGCCGGCGGGCAGGCCACCAAAGATGACTCAACTGCAACGGCGGGGGCTTCTTGCTTTTGTCATCTCCGTATGGCCTGGCGGAGCCTACCACATTTTCCAGGGGTTGCCGCTAAAACTTTTGCTCGTTCCTCGCAAAACTTTCGGCTGCAACCCCTGGAAAATGTGGTAGCCCTTCGGGCAGGCCATACGGAGATGACAAAAGCAAGAAGCCCAAGTTGAGTTGTGTCCGCTCCGGCGGACTGCCCACTCGGCAAGGCGGACTGCCGACTCGCCGGCTTCGCCGGAAGGCGCGCTTTGCGCGAAAGGGGTCAGGGGGTGGTCGAGTGCCACCAGCGTTCGAAAAGCAGGTCCGCGTGGTGTTCGTACAGGGTGCCCAGCTCGTGCACGTCGACCGTCTTGGCCCACGTCCCCTGGTCCACCTGCACGAAGCCGAGTTCCGCTGCCTCCGACTTGTCGTCGCCCAGGTAGTACAGGCCGACGTCGCCGTTGGGGGCGATGCCCACCACCTGGCAGTCGCGGCCCTGGTAGGTGGTGCGCGTGGTGACGTCGGTGAGTCGTTCGCACCGGTCCACGGGCACCCTCGCCACCCACAGGCCGCGCGTCTCGTCCCTGGTGAACAGGGTCGGGTTCGGGTTCTCCGCGTCCCTGGACACCACCACGACCTGGTCGCCGCTGGGGTAGTCGTTGCACACGTGCTCGACGCCGTCGATCGTGGCGAAGATGCCCGACCTCGGTCGCGTGTAGGTCATCGCACCGGCTCCCATCCGAAGACCTCGCCCTGGTACACCGCGACCTCCACGCGCTCGCCGTTCGCGCGGTGCTCCACGATCCGGGACCCGCCGGGCACGCGGTCGTAGCGGCGCCACCACTCCGGCACGCCCAGTTGGGGGTCGGCCGTGATGCCGGTGCCGCTGTACGGCCACGGGTTGATCTGCTTGCGGTAGGTGTTGGGGTTCACGCCCGCGGCCGCGGCGGCGTCGGCCATCGCGTAGGCGGCCTCGCGGACCGGGTCGGAGGTCCAGCCCAGGTCCGGCAGCGACGGGGCACCGAACGGCACGACGAACTTGTTCGGGTGCACCGCCGGGAACTCCATCACGTGCAGCGCCGGCAGGTCCGGGCGGAACGGCGAGCCGGGGTAGTCCAGGCGCAACGCCCGCATGAACTCCACCGGCGTGCGCAGCTCGGCCACGTCCTGCGCCCGCACGACCGTGCCGCCGACCACCCGGTGGTCGAACGGTGCCTGCCGGCCCCACACGCCCTGCGAGACCTCGCCGGCGAGGTAGGACCGCAGTGCGCCCGGCGGCAGGGCCTTGACCATGAGGGTGCCGGGTTCGAGCGTGACCATGACGTGCACCCGCGCGGTCAGCTCGCGTTGGCGCGGGTCGAGGGCACCGGACCCGGGGACCGTCACGACCCCTCCTTCGGGAACGTCCGCTCGCGCCAGTCCTCGAACAGCTGGTCCCGCTGCTCTTCGTGGTAGTCGTGCAGCTCGCTCGCGGGCACGGTCTTGAGGAACTCGTACTTGTTGTGCTGCACGAACCCGCCGGGGCCGCCGGCCCACGAACCGTTCCAGTCGCGGTACTCGATCTCCACCGTGCCGTCGTCGAAGAACCGCACGACCTCGCACCGGTAGCCCTGGTAGGTGCAGAACGTGTTCACGCTGAACACCCGCTCGCACTCGGCGACCGGGATTTCGGCGACCCAGCCCTTGTAGTACGGCCGCCACTCGAACCGCGACGGATCGGGGTTCTCCTCGGCGGACACGACGATGTGGACCGTGTCCCTGCCGGGGGTGTACGCGGCCTTGTAGTCGCGCCCGTTCAGCCGGACGTGGTAGCCGGTCCTGAAGCCGGGGTAGCTCATGGCGCCGGAACCCACCCATGACCGTCGCGGAACACGTGCGTGACCTTCCTGTTGCCGTGCTTGTCGTACTCCACCATCTGGGAGCCGTGCGGGATGTCCATGCGGTCTTTCATCTCGCGTTCGGGCACGCCGTGCGGGTCCGCGGTCACGCCGACACCGGTGTACGGCCAGTCGTAGTTGGAGCGGTGGTAGCTGCCCGGGTTCAGCCCGACCGTCCGCGCTGCGTCGTGCATCCGGTCCGACGCGTGGCGCACCGATGGGTCGTTGCTCAGCGCGCCGTGGTCCGCGGCGACGGGGGCGCCGAGCGGCGTGCTGTACCGCCCGGGATCGGTCGCCGGGAACTCCATGACGTGCACCCGGTCCATGCCCGGATGGTAGGGGGTGCCGGCGTAGTCCAGCCGGTTGCCCTGGATCAGCGCCGCCGGCGTGTTCAGGTGTGCGGCGTCCTGCTGCCGGGCGACGAAGCCGCCCACCTGGGAGTAGGTGCCGTCGAGGTACTTGTCCCGGTCGGCGGGCGGGATGACCTTCTGCATCGGGGTGTCGTTGTCGATGGTGACGTGCGACTGGGCCCGCGCGAACAGCTCCCGCTCGTGCTGCGTCAGCCGTCCGGACCCCGGCACACCGCGATCGGTGGGCTCCTGGGACAGCTTGTGCATCGCGTTGTCGAGCTCTTGGCGTTCCTTGGGCGTGAAGTGCTTGTCCCACTCGTCCCGCCACGACGGCCCCAGCCCGCGCCCGCCACCACCGCCGCCACCACCGGACCCGCCACCACCACCGCCGGGCGGGGACGGGGGCAGGTGGACGGGACCGCCGCCCGGAACCGGCCCACCACCCGGCCCACCGGACCCGCCACCGGCCACGGTGGGCGCCGCGTGCGCCTTGGCCCCACCGCCACCCCGGGCGCTCGCCGTGGACGTCGTGCCGCCGCGCACGCCCGCCACGGACGTCCCGTCGTGCAGGCCGCTGAACTTGCGGTGGTACTGGTGGTCGACCTCCTGGATCGTGCGGGCGGTGTGCTTGAGGTTCTGGCCGGACCGCTCCGCGACCCGACCGCCCTCGGCGATCACCTTCCCGCCGATCTCCGTGGCCCGCCCGAAGAACTGGGTCAGGGTCGCGCCGATGCCGGTGCGGTCGCGGGACGCGCTCTGCGTCAGCCGCTCGCCCGCCGCCGCGAGCTTGTCGCCGCCCGCGTGGAGCTTCTTGCCGAGGTCCTCCAGCGTGCCGCCGGACTTGGTCAGGTGGGCCGGGTCGACGTGGATGTCAGTCACCGGTCGGCACCCCCTGCCCGGACGCGAGCGATCCCGCGCTCGCCAACGGGTTGTCCACGACGTTGCGGGCCATGCCCCGCACCTGCTGCTCCGACTCCCGCACGCCCTGCTGGAACGCGCCGCCGCCCGCGTCGGCGACCTTGCCCAGGTCGATGCCGTCGTCCGTGCCGAGCGCGTTGCCCAGCAACTGGCCAGCCAGCTCCATGCCCGCGGCCTCGAGCGCCGCGAACACCGGTCCGGTGACCGCGCTGAGCAACTGCTGCTCGACCGACTGCACGGCCTGCTCCAGCAGCTGTTTGACGATCGTCCGGGTGATGCCGATCTGCGCCGCCGCCACGGCCTCGGACGCGCCGAAGGTGAACGGCGCCGCCGCCTGGTCCGCGATCAGCTCGGCGGCCAGCACCACCAGCTGCACGATGGCCGCGAGCTTGAGCCCGACCACGACCAGCGCCGCCACGTCCAGGCCGGTGCCCAGCAGGTCGAACCCCTGGGCGAGCTGGTCGAGGTGCCCGTCGGCGAGCTTGTTCCACAGCGCCTCGAACCGCTTGAGCGAGTCCAGCGAGTTGACGCCCAGCATGTCCGCGATGTCGGACTTGGCGTCCCCGGTGTGCCCGCGCATCTCCTCGGCCAGCGACCGCAGGTCGTCGGCGATGGAGCGCAGCTCGTCCTCGTCGATGTTCGGCCACTCCACGCCGAGCAGGTCGAGCACCCAGGCGACCTCGCCCGGCAACGTGATCCCCATCGCCACCCCTACCAGGTGTCTTCGCGCATGACCGGGCCGGCGTCGTCGTCATCGTCCCGACGCGCGGGCGGCGCCGGACGGGGCGGCACGGCCGGTTCGCCCGGGTCCGCCGCCGTGCGCGGCACCGGCGGGACGACCAGGTCGGCCAACCCGGGCACGTTGCCGCGCGCCGCCGCCAACACCTCCGCGCCGGCCGCGGTGACGGGGCTCAGTTCGGCGGTCATCGCCGCGCGCGCCCGTGCGGCGGCCTCCTGGATGGTCGCCACCGTGGCCGCGGCCAGCCGGTCCGGAGTGGACGCGAGCGCGGCGGGCGTGAACGTGATCGCGGTGACCACGCCGGTCGCGTCGACCGTCACGGTGACCCCGCCGTCCCGCGACCTGGCCTGGGCGGTGACCCCCAACGCCCGGCCCTGCGCCTCCTTGACGGCCGCCAACTGCTGCCGCAGCCCGGCCACCGCCTGGTCGGCCTGCACTCGCAGCTCCGCGACACGGGCCTCCCGCTGCTCGGGAGTCAGCCCGGGTTCGGTCATCGACACACCCCGTTCACGGGTCCGGACGGATGGTGATCAGGAGGCTAGCGAAGCAACCGGCCCGTGTTCGTGTTTTCGGCGCGAACGCGGCGCGGCACGTCCGTTCCCTTAGGGCTTGTCCCTGATGTCCGGACCGCGGTCGCCGCCCTACTGTCGGCGTCAAGGAGGCCCCCATGAAGGCGATCGTCCAAGACCGGTACGGCCCGTCCGACCTCTTACGGCTGGAGGACGTGGACAAGCCCACCCCCGCCGACGACGAGGTGTTGGTGCGGGTGCACGCCGCTTCGGTCAACGCGGCGGACTGGCACATCATGCGCGGCGACCCGCGTTTGGCGCGGCTGGTGATGCCGGTGGCGTTCGGGTGGTCCGGGCCCAAGCGGAAGATCCGCGGGCGGGACTTCGCGGGCCGGGTCGAGGCGGTGGGCGCGCGGGTGACGCGGTTCCGGCCCGGGGACGAGGTGTTCGGGGACCTGGGTTTCGCCGATGGGGCGTTCGCCGAGTACGTGTGCGCCCCGGAGGGCGTTGTGGCGCGCAAGCCGGCGGGTCTGACGTTCGAGCAGGCGGCGGCGATTCCGTTGGCGGGCAACACCGCCTTGATGGGTGTCCGGGACCTGGGGCGGGTCCGGTCGGGGCAGCGGGTGTTGGTCAACGGTGCTTCGGGTGGGGTGGGGACGTTCGCCGTGCAGATCGCCAAGTCCCTCGGCGCGGAGGTGACCGCGGTGTGCAGCACGCGCAATGCGGACCTGGTCCGGTCGATCGGCGCGGACCACGTCGTCGACTACACCAAGGAGGACTTCGCCGCGCGCGGGGAGCGCTACGACGTCGTGTTCGACCTGGTGGGCAACCGTTCCCTGACCGACCTCCGGCGGGTGCTGGCGCCGGCGGGGACGGTGGTGCTGTCCGGTGGTGGCGTGTCCGAGGGCGGCAGCCTGGTCGGCCCGATGGGCTTGACGATCAAGGCCCTGCTGGTGTCCCGGTTCGTCCGCCAGCGGTTCGTCGTGCTGAACACCGTCACGAGCCGCGAGAACCTGGAGACCCTCGCGGGCCTGGCCGAGTCCGGCGCGGTGGTCCCGGTGGTCGACCGGACCTACTCGCTGCCCGAGGCCGCGGCGGCGATCAGGTACCTGGAACTGGAGCACGCGCGGGCCAAGGTCGTCGTCACGGTCGACCAGCCGCGGCCGTGACCGGGCTGCGCCGCCGGACCTACCACGTCCACCCGATGCCGTACTGCCCCGGTTCCGGGTCCAGCGCCACGAACTGGCACGTCCCGGTGGCGCGGTCGAGTTCCGCGCCCGACCGCCGCACGGCCGGGAGCCCGTGGCGGGGGCGGAAGAACGCGTGGCAGGTCGTCGGCAGGCGGGTGGGGGAGAAGACCACGCGGAGACCGACCTCCCGGCCCGGTCGGCACAGGGCCAGCTGCGCGTGCCGGCTCGTCCGGTCCGGCGGCAGGCGCAGGCCGAACTCCACGTACGCCAACTGGCCCGCCGCGAGCGGCCGGTCGAGCAGGAACTCGAACGCGCGGGTCGCGGACGGCACGTCGGCGCGGAACCGGTGCGGGCGGCAGCCCTGCGCGTGGGTGACGGCCGGCGGGTGGGCGAGGCTGCCGCCGCGGGCCACGAACAGGAACCGGGTCGTGTCGTCGCGGTCGGCGCGCACCAAGCGCCGCACCCGCATCGTCTCCTGACCCTCGGGGGCGTCCACGCGGTAGGTCAGGTGCTGGGACAGCCGGTGCGGGCTGTGCAGGTCCTCGGGCGTGGCGTCGAGCTTGGCCAGCGCACGTGCCACCGTCTCCGGCCGGCGCATCACCAGTTCGTGCGGGACGGCGGCCGGCGGATCCGCGCGACGCCGGGGTCCGAGCAGACCGGTCAGCGCGCCCGGCGGCTGGTCGAGCACGACTTCCAGGGCGGCCACGACCTCCGCCGACCGCGGCCGGGTGGCGCCGTTCTGCCAGTAGCTCAACGCGCTCGTGCTCACCGGCGTGCCGGCCGCCCGCAACCGCCGGCTGATCGCGTCGAGCGTGAGACCGCTGCGCTCGACGGCGGCGCGCAACGCCGGCCCGAACCCGCCGTCCACCGCGCGTCTCAGACGTAAGGGGTGTGCGGCTCCAGTCCGCACAGGACCCGGCCGTAGAGCTCGAAGTTGGTGTCGGGGTGCAGGATCGCGTGCAGGCCGATGGTCTGGATGTCCCGCACCACGCGGTGGACCGGTACGTCGGTGTAGACCGACGACCCGCCCGCCGCCGTGCTGAGCAGCTCCACCGACTCCTTCGCCCGCAGCACCGCCGACCCGAGGTCCAGCCGCGCCCGCGCCCGTTCCTCCACGGTCCACTCGTCACCGCGCCCGGACTTCTCGTCCAACACCGCGGCGACCCGCTCCGCGTGGAACGCCGACTCGTCGGCCAGCATCCGCGCCCGCGCGACGGTGAGGTGGGTGACCGGGGCCTCGGCCTGGCTCGCGTAGGAGGTGTAGGTGATCTTGCGGCCGGGCAGGCGCTCGAAGAACGCCTCCTCCGCCGCGCGCGCCAACCCGACCGCCGGCGCGCCGATCGTCGCGCACGCCATCGGCATGAACGGCGTGCGGTACACCGAAGGCGCGTCCCCGAGCTGGTTCTCGTGCACGCCCGCGATCACCGGCCCCATCGCCAGCACGCGGTGCTGTGGCACGAAAAGGCCCTTCGCCACCGTCGTCACGCTGCCCGACGCGCACAGCCCCGAGGTGCGCCAGTCGTCCACGACTTCCAGGTCCGCCAACGGGATCAGCAGCGACACCGGCTGCGGCGGCCCGTCGGGCGGGGTCAGCAGCGCCGCGTTGGTGTTCCACCGGCTGTGCAGGGCGCCGGAGTTGAAGCCCCACCGGCCGTCCACCACGACACCGCCGTCCACCGGCACGGCCGTCGCCGAGGGGCTGAGGATGCCCGCGACCCGGACGTCCGGGTCGGCGAAGACCTCCTCCTGCGCCTGTTCCGGGAACATGCCGACCATCCACGTGCTGATCGCCCACACGGCCGCGACCCACGCGGCGGACCCGTCGCCGCGCCCGAGTTCGGACAGCACGGCCACGACGGTGCGCATGTCGGCCTCGTGCCCGCCGAACCGTGCGGGAACCCGCAACCGCAGCACGTCCGCGTCGGCCATCGCCGCGACGACCTCGTCGTGCAGCCGCCGGTTCTCCTCGCCCCAGGCGGCGTGCTTGCGCAGCACCGGGACGATCTCCGCCGCGCGCTCGACCAGGTCGTCGGTGCGGGTGTTGGCGTTCAACTGACCTCCCGGGCTTCGGGTGGAGCGCTGCCGACGGCGAGGATAGCGGCTCGCCCACGGCCGGCCGGGTGCTGCGCGGCGGCCGAATGTTTCGACCGGGAAGCATGTCGTTTCGGTTACGCGCCTCCCCGCGTGGCGGGGTCGAGAGTCGGCCTGGAGGTGCGGTCGGTGGTGCTCTTGTCGAACGCCGTTCGACAACACCGCAGGTAACTGGCGGTGATCGGGCGTCGGGCGAGGGTTGCGCAGGCCGTTGACTGGGAGTGTGCCGCTCGTTACATTAGCCCGAAACTTCAGAGATGTTAACGCTAACAATCCTCCGAAGGAGGACCACCACCGTGAGATCACTCCGTGGGTCGTCCACGTTGATCGCCGTGCTCGCGACAGTCCTCGCGGGTACCTCGGCGGTCGCGCTCAACACCGGTGCGGCGTCGGCGGCCACCGTCGACACGACCGCGTGGTACGTGCTGGTCAACCGCAACAGCGGCAAGGCGATGGACGTGTCCGGCGCGTCCACCGCCGACGGCGCGGCGGTCCAGCAGTACAGCCGTCACGACGGCGCCAACCAGCAGTGGCAGTTCGTGGACTCCGGCGGCGGCTACTACCGGCTGAAGTCGAAGAACTCCGGCAAGGTCCTCGACGTGGACAGCAAGTCCACCGCGGACGGCGCGAAGATCCAGCAGTGGACCGACAACAACGGGGCCAACCAGCAGTTCCGCCTGGCCGACTCCGACAGCGGTTACGTGCGCCTGGTCAACCGCAACAGCGGCAAGGCCGTCGAGGTCCAGGGCGCGGCGACCAACGACGGCGCGCCGGTCGTGCAGTACAGCGACTGGGGCGGCTCCAACCAGCAGTGGCAACTGGTCCGCGTGGGCACCGGCCAGCCGGGGACCTGCTCGCTGCCCTCGACCTACCGCTGGTCGTCCACGGGCGTGCTGGCGAACCCGAAGTCGGGGTGGGTGTCGCTCAAGGACTTCACCAGCGTCGTCCACAACGGCAAGCACCTGGTGTACGGCTCGACGGTCAACACGTCCGGCCAGTACGGCTCGATGAACTTCGGGACCTTCACGAACTGGTCCGACATGGCCTCGGCCCCGCAGAACGGGATGAGCTCCGGCACGGTGGCGCCCACGCTGCTGTACTTCGCGCCGAAGAACATCTGGGTGCTGGCCTACCAGTGGGGCGGGACGGCGTTCAGCTACCGGACCTCGTCCGACCCGACCAACCCCAACGGCTGGTCCGCGCCGCAGGCCCTGTTCACCGGCAGCATCTCGGGCTCGAACACCGGCCCGATCGACCAGACGCTGATCGGCGACGGCACGAACATGTACCTGTTCTTCGCCGGTGACAACGGCAAGATCTACCGGGCGAGCATGCCGATCGGGAACTTCCCCGGCAACTTCGGCTCGAACTACACGACCATCATGACCGACAGCACGAACAACCTGTTCGAGGCGGTCGAGGTCTACAAGGTCAAGGACCAGAACCAGTACCTGATGATCGTCGAGGCGATCGGGGCCAACGGGCGCTACTTCCGCTCGTTCACCTCCAGCAGCCTGGGCGGTTCGTGGACCCCGCAGGCGGCCAGCGAGAGCAACCCGTTCGCGGGCAAGGCCAACAGCGGCGCGTCGTGGACCAACGACATCAGCCACGGCGACATCGTGCGGACCAACCCCGACCAGACCAAGACCATCGACCCCTGCAACCTGCAGTTCCTCTACCAGGGCAAGAACCCGAGCGCGGGCGGCGACTACAACCTGCTGCCGTGGCGGCCGGGTGTGCTGACCCTGCAACGCTGATCTGGCGTTGCACCGGTGATGTGGCGCCGCAACCGCTGATCGCTTGACGCGGTCCACCCGTTCGGGCCGGCACCCCTCAAGGGGGCGCCGGCCCGAACCCGTTGGAGGATGGGGACATGACAAGCCCGTACAGCGTGCTGGTGTTCTCCAAGACCACCGGCTACCGGCACGACTCGATCCCGGCCGGCGTCGAGGCGATCCGCCTGCTCGGCGCGGCCGGCGGCTTCACCGTGGCGGCCACCGAGGACTCGGACCGGTTCACCCCCGACGGCCTCGCCGCGCACGAGGTGGTGGTGTTCCTCAACACCACGGGCGAGGTCCTGGACGCGGCGCAGAAGAACGCCTTCGAGTCCTACATCCGGGGCGGCGGCGGGTTCGTCGGCGTCCACGCGGCCGCCGACACCGAGTACGACTGGCCCTTCTACGGCGAACTTGTCGGCGCGCACTTCGCCGCGCACCCCGCCGTCCAGCGGGCGACGGTCCGGGTGGAGGACCACGCGCACCCGGCCACCGCGCACCTCCCGTCGAGCTGGGTGATCACCGACGAGTGGTACGACTACCGCACCAACCCCCGCGGGAGCGCCCGCGTCCTGTCCACTGTGGACGAATCGACGTACTCGGGCGCGACCATGGGTGCGGACCACCCCCACACGTGGTGCAAGACCGTGGGCGACGGGCGGTCGTTCTACACCGGCAGCGGCCACACGGCCGAGATCTTCGGCGACCCGGACTTCCGCTCCCTGCTGCTGGGCGGCATCCGGTACGCGGCGAACCGGTTCCCCGACGACATCTGATTTGCGTGGGCCGGAGGTCGGGGGAAAGACTGGGCCGTATGCCGTCTCCTGTACGTCTGGGTGTCGTAGGGCTCGGTGCGATGGGCACCGAGGTGCTCCGCGTCGCCGCCGGTCACCCCGAGTTCACCGTGGTGCGCGTCTTCGACGTGGACCCCGCCGCCGAGGACCGCGTCCGCGCGGCACACCCGACCGTCGCGTTCGCGCGCGAGGTGGCGGACGTCGTCGCGGCCCCCGACGTGGACGCGGTGTACTTCGCCACCCCGCCCGCCTTCCACGCCGAGCAGGTGGTCGCCGCCATCACCGCCGGCAAGGCGGTCTTCTGCGAGAAACCGCTGGCGGTGGACCTCGCCGACGGGCGGCGGATGGTCGACGCCGCCGCCCGGCACGGCGTCGCGGCGGCGGTGAACTTCGCCCTGTCCGACCGCGACGGCGTGCTGGAGGTGGAGCGCCGGCTGCCCGAGGTCGGCGAGGTCAGGGGCGTCGACATCCGCCTGCACTTCCCGCGCTGGCCGAGGCAGTTCCAGTCCCACGCGACCTGGCTCGCGCGCGGCGAACAGGGCGGCTTCGTCCGAGAGGTGCTGTCCCACTTCGTCTACCTGACCGACCGCCTGCTCGGCCCGCTCACGCCGGTGGATGTCGGTGTGGACCGGCCTCGGGATGATCCTGGGGCGAGCGAGGTGGCTGCACGCGGGTTCCTGCGCGCGGGTGACGTTCCCGTGCACGTGTCAGCCTTCTCCGGCATCGCCGCGCCCGAGCTGTACGAGTGGGTGCTGTGGGGGTCGGAACGGTCCTACCTGCTGCGCAACTGGGGGGACCTGTTGGTGTCGGACGGCGGTGAGTGGACGCCGGTGGCGCTGTCTGGGCCGAGGGGGTCGGAGGCGACCAGGCTGTCGCACTTCGCTGCTGCCATCGCCGGTCGGCATCCGCGCGAACTGGCCGACTTTCCCTCGGCGCTGCGGGTGCAGGAGGTTGTGGAGTCCTTTCTCGCCTGACGCGCTGTGCGCTGGCGCGCTCTCAAGATCGAGAGATTGAAAGATTGAAAGATTGAAAGATGAAAAGCGGCGCTCGCCGCGCGGCAGGCCGCCAGCGGGGGGTGAAGGGCGTCGGTTCCCCCGCCGTATGGCCTGGCGGAGCCAACCACACTTCGGGCCGGGTGCCGCTAAAACTTTTTGCTCGTTCCTCGCAAAAACTTTCGGCTGCACCCGGCCCGAAGTGCGGTAGCCCTTCGGGCAGGCCATACGGCGGGGGAACCGAGGCCCTCCACCTGTGGTGGTCACCACCACAGACAGCGCGCTGCGCGCGGAAGGCGCTCCCTACCGGCGGTTGCTAGGAGCTCGGGGTGGGCTCGCGGTTGGAGATGCAGAGGGCGTAGCCCTTCGGGTCGCGCCATGGGGCCTCGTGGGTGCGGAACCACTCGTGGATGCGGGTGGCGATCTGGTCGATTACCGCGGGCTTGGCGGGGGAGTCCGCGGGCATCCCGCACGGGGACAGGACGGCCACCGCGAACGGGATGAGCTGGTCCGGGCGGTCGAACACCAGGGCGTTGTCGATGCGGACCAATCGGGCGTTGCCGAAGGCCTGCTTCATCAGGGGGGCGATGTTGTCGGAGTGGACACCGTTCAGGCCGGTCGATTCGGGTGTGCCGAGGGCGTTGCGGACTTCTTCCCGCACCAACGTCATCACGTTCGGCAGTGTGTGCTCGTGGTTGACGGTGACGATCGCCTTGCCTCCGGCGCGGAGCACCCGGTGGAAGGACTCGAGTGCCGCCGCAGGGTCGGCCACGTGGTAGAGCATGTGGCGGGCGAACACGCGGTCGAAGCTCGTGTTCGGGAACGGTAGGGCCGCCGCGTCCCCGAGCACCGCCTCGACGCCCGCCAGTCGACCGACCGCCTGCACTGCGGACTCGGAGGAGTCCAGGCCGACCAAGCGGCCGGTGTGGCCTGTCGCCGTGAGGCTCCGGAGGAAGTCGCCGGTGCCGCACCCGGCGTCGAGGACGTCGTGGGCCGGGTTCAGGTCGCTGTGGTCGAGCACGGTCTGCTGGACGTCGTCCGCGCGCTCGCTGTGGTGGCGGTGCGCGTGGATCCTGGTTTTGAGGGCGTCCAAAGAACGGTACTCGGCGGCCACCACCTGGGACAGTTCGTCGCTCATGCCCGTGATTGTCCTGGACGTGGCGAAGGCCCCGCCGTGCGGACGGCGGGGCCTTCGTCGTCAGAGCAGCGACACCGCCTTGGCCAAGCCCGGGTCACGGCCGGCGGACAGGTCGGCCGCCGTGAGGGGTGCGTAGTGGTCCGGGGCGACGCCGATGGTGTTCACGACCTCCTTGTTCGCGGCGATCTCGTGGAACTTCGGCAGCATCAGCGCGGTCCCGTTGTCCAGGGCGAACGGTTCACCCGGGCCCGACACCGCGCCCGCCGTGCGCGTGCCGACCAACGTGCCGAGCTTCAAGTCCTTCACCGCGCTGGAGAACGAGTCGCACGCCGACGCGCAGCGGCGGTCCGTCAGGGCCACGAACGGCACGTTCAGCAGCTCCACGGAGTCGTCCGTGCGGTTCGGGGTGCACTTGCCCTTCACGTCGCACCAGTAGCTGGTGGTCTTGCCGTGCGCCAGCGCGCCGAGCAGCTTGGACACGGCCTCCGGGCTGCCGCCGCCGTTGCCGCGCAGGTCGAGGATCACGCCCCGTACCTGGGCCGACTTGCGCAGTTCGGCGATGGCGGCCAGAACCTGGTCGGCCAGCTCCGGGACGAAACCGGGCAGGCTGACGTACGCGATGTTCCCGTCCACCAGGCGGGACGTGACGCCCGGCCGGGTGGGCGGGGACGGTGCCGCGGTGGCGGTGAGGGTGAGGGTCTCGCCGGTGGCCGGGCGGCGGACGGTGACTTCCACCGAGGACCCCGGACCGCCGGTGGTCAGCGACTTGAGCACGCCTTCGTTCAGGACACCGTTGCTGTACAACGGAACCCCGTTGATCGCCACGACCTCGTCGCCCGGCTTCAGGCCCGCCTTCTCGGCCGGGCTGCCGGGGGCGAGGCGGTTGACGTACGCCGGTTCGGCGCTCACCGGGTCGATGTCGCCCGGCCCGACGATGGCGGACAGGTCCACCCCGTAGAGGTTGGCGACGAACCCGCTCAGGAACCGGGCGTGGTTGTCGTGCAGCGACCCGACCATCGCCTTGATGGCGGCGTACCCGACGGCCTTGCGCGCCTCGTCGTCCGGGAGCGCGTCGGCGATCCGCCGGTACAGCTTCGCGAACGCGGCCCAGTCGGCGTCCTTGCGGCCGGTCAGCGCGGGCAGTGTCGCGTAGGGCTGGTCGAGGCCGCGGCGCTGGAGTTCCTGCGTGAGCGCGGCGAACGCGGGCACGAGGAGGTCACGGCTGTCCAGCACCGGGCCGCTGTAGTAGTTGTCGAGGATGCAGTAGTACGCCTGGCCGACCGTGGTGACCGTCGTCGGCCCCGGCGTGGGCGGCTGGTCCGGGTTGGGCCGGGCGCACGCCGGCGGTCGCTGCGCGGCCTCGGCCTCTTCGTCGGCGGACGGCGCACCCGCCGCGACGCCGAGCAGCGTGACCGCCACGGCCAGCGCGGCCGCGCCGGCGGTGAACGTTCTCTTCACGGGAAACCCCCTGTAGTGCGGACGAATTGCGGTGCGAGTTCTATCGGGGCTGAGGTTTCGGGGCGGTTTCAGCGGCGACGAAACGTCGACGAAACCCCGGGCCGGCGATACTGGCGCGCGTGCGGGTACTGGTGGTGGAGGACGACGAGGAGATGGCCCACACGGTCGCGACCGGGCTGCGGCGGGCGCACGTGGCGGTGGACGTCGCGCTCGACGGGACCAGCGGGCTGGAACGCGCGCTGCGCACCGACTACGACGTGGTCGTGCTGGACCGCGACCTGCCCGGCACGCACGGCGACGACGTGTGCGCGCGGCTGGTCGAGGCGGGGTGCCGCAGCCGGATCCTGATGCTGACCGCGGCGGCCACGACCGACGACCTGGTCGACGGGCTCGGCCTGGGCGCGGACGACTACCTGCCCAAGCCGTTCGACTTCCGCGCGCTGGTCGCCCGGATCGGGGCGCTGGCGCGGCGGGCGCACCCGGTCGCGCCGCCGGTCCTGCGGCACGCCGACCTGGTGGTCGACACGGCCCGCCGCCGGGCCGCGCGCGGTGACCGGGTGCTGGAGCTGGCGCCCAAGGAGTTCGGCGTGCTGGAGGTGCTGCTGGCCGCGCAGGGGCGGGCGGTGTCGGCGGAGGAGCTGCTGGAACGGGTGTGGGACGAGGCCGCGGACCCGTTCACGCACGCGGTGAAGATCACCATGAGCCGGCTGCGCGCCAAGCTCGGCGACCCGCCGCTGATCGAGACCGTGGCCAAGAGCGGGTACCGGATCTGATGCGCGGGCGGGCGGTGCGGCTGCTGCGCCGGCGGACGGTGCGGCTGCGGTTGACGTTGTTGTACGGCGGGCTCTTCCTGCTGTGCGGGGCGACCGTGCTGACGGTGACCTACGTCCTGGTCTCCCACGCCCTCACCCCGATCGACCGCCTGGTCCCGCTGCCGGGCCTGCCCGGTCCGCTGAAGGTCACCGACGAGGCCATGCACGTCATCGTCAAGGCCGAACACGCCCTGGTGGCGCAACGACAAGACGTGCTGCACCAGCTGCTGGTCCAGTCCGGTTTCGCGCTGGCGCTCGTGCTGGTGCTGGCGCTGGCCCTGGGCTGGCTGGTGGCGGGCCGCATCCTGCACCCCCTGCGCACGATCACCACCACCGCCCGCCAGATCTCGGCGACCAACCTGCACCGCCGCCTCGCCCTGCCCGGCCCCGACGACGAGCTGAAGGAACTCGGGGACACCTTCGACGAACTGCTGGTCCGCCTGGAGGAGTCGTTCCGGGCGCAACGCCAGTTCGTGGCCAACGCGTCGCACGAACTGCGCACCCCGCTGGCGCGGCAACGGGCGATCGGCCAGGTGGCGCTGGACGACCCGGACGCGACGGTGGCCACGCTCCGGGCGGCGCACGAGCGCGTGCTGGCGGCGGGCGCCCAGCAGGAACGGCTGATCGAGGCCCTGCTGACGCTGGCGCGCGGCCACGCCGGCATCGACGTCCGCCGGCCGTTCGACCTGGCCGAGGTGGTGGCCGAGGTGGTGGCGGTGCGGCGCACGGCGGGGCTGCGCGACTCGATCAGCCCGTCCCCGGTGGCCGGTCACCGGGCGCTGGCGGAACGGCTGGTGGTGAACCTGGTGGACAACGCCCTGCGCCACAACGTGCCCGGCGGGTGGGTGGAGGTGACGTGCGGCGGGGGCGTGCTGGTGGTGGCCAACACCGGTCCGGTGGTCGCGGAGGTGGAGCGGTTGTTCGAGCCCTTCCACCGGGGCGGCCGGGCCCGGTCGGGGGAGGGGCTGGGCCTGGGGTTGTCGATCGTGCGGGCCATCGCGTCGGCCCACGACGCCGCGGTGGCGACCGTGCCCCGGGACGGCGGCGGCCTCGTCGTCACCGTCACCTTCCCCGACCCGGCCAGACCTCACACGAACGGGTGACTTTCGTGAGCGGGTGCGGACCAGGTCGCTAACGGCGGGCGACGGTCGCCGATGGACGGGCACGAGTATCACCGTTGCGAGTGTCCGGCAGGTGGCGCGATGTACCGCGGTGACCAGGTGGTCGAGATCAGGGTCCACGGTGTGTCCGGCACGCCGCCCGAGAAGGTGCTGGGCGAGGAGCCGCTCGACCCCCAGGTCGCCGGTGACGACGAGGCCCGGTTCTTCCGGCGCAGGAGCGAGGTGGTCGCTTCGGGCCGGCGTCCGCGCACGGTCGAGGCACTGCACTGGGGCAGGTTCACGTCCGGGTCGCCCAGCCGGGCCCTGTGGCTGGTGATGGTGCCGTTCGCGCTGGTCAACCTCGCGCGGTACACCCTGCTGCTCCCGCGCGCGGGGAACATGTCCCGTGCCGGGACGGTCGCGGATGGCGTCCTGCGGTTGTTGGGGCTCGTGCTGACCTTGATGCTGACCGCCACGGTGGCCTACGTGTCACTGGAGGTCGTCGTCAACCAGTGCCTGGGCAAGGAGGCGTGCGTCCGGGACAACCGGTGGCTGGCGTTCCTCGACGGCAGGGGTGCCGGACTCCCTGTGCTCCTGGGGGTTGTGCCGTTGGGGCTGCTGATCGTCATGCTCTGGTGGTTCGGGCGGATGAGCTTCCTGCACGACCCGCCCGGTGAGGACGGGCCGTGGCAGCGCCCGACAGGCGACTTCGGCGACCCCGCCTTCTGGCACAGCTCACCGAAGGCTCCTGTGCTGCGGGCGATGCACGTGGCGGCCTCGTGCGTGCTGACGGGCATCCTCGCCGCCGGTGCGTTGGACCGCGTCCTGTCCGCGCTGTTGGCCGTGCCGGGTGTCCTGTTGCTGCTGGTACTGGCCGTGGTGGTCGTGATCGGACCGGACTCCGAGTACGTGGGAGACGTCAACGACCCGCTGCGGGTGCCGGAACCGTTGCGGCGGCTGAGGTGGGCATGTGTTGTCTACGCCGTCATCGCGGTCGGTGCCACGGTGGTTCTGTTGTGGAAGGTCCCGCCCGCAGGGGACCGGCGGTTGGGCTTCGAGGTGGCGACCAACTTCCTCGCGGTAGCGGCGTTGGGGTCACTGGTGGTCTTGGTGGTGTGCTGCTGGAGCCTCAAGCGCTCCAAGACCGGCAAGGCGTTCTTCACACCGCCCGCACCGTTCCGGCCGATGTTCCGGGGGTACGCGGCCGTTGTCATCGCAGTGGTCGGGACGACGTTGGCGACCGGGTTCAGCGGTGGTTTGGCCTTCTGGACCGCCAACTTCATCGGCAAGCCCGTGGTCGACGGTGAAGCGCCCGCCGAGGTGGTCTCGTGCCGGTGCGCCGAGGCCACGATCGAGCTGAGCACGAGCTACTGGACCGCGGCGCTGCTGTGGGGTGCCCTCCTGGTCGCCCTGGTGCTGGGGCTGGGCGGCCTGCTGGCGTGGCAGAGGGTCAAGTGGCGCCGCGACAAGCTCCCTGAGGAGGTGGAAGGGGACTACCCGGGCAGCGCGCCTTCAGCGCGGACCACTGGCAAGGTCGTCAACAGGTGGCGGTGGGCGCTGCTGAAGTACCGCTACCACTGGGGTTTGGGCATGCTCGCGCTGCTCGGTGGCGCGCTCGTGGCGGTGAACGGCGTCATCGTGCTGATCCGGATGTTCCCGAAGTGGCGTAGCCGACCGCCGTTCTGGCTGGACGGGGCGTTTTCGACGTTCGGTCAACTCGGCGCCTGGGTGGCGTCCGCGACGCTGGCGGGCCTCCTGTTCATCGGTCTGCGGTCCTGGCAAGGGCAGAAGATGCGGACGGCGGTCGGTGTCGTCTGGGACCTGATCGCGTTTTGGCCGCGGCTGGCCCACCCCATCTGCCCGCCTCCTTACGGCGGTCGGACGGCACTTCTGCTGAAGCGGCGGGTCGAGCACCTGGTGAGCAAGGACAAGGTGGAGGTCGTCGTCTTGTCCGGGCACAGCCAGGGGAGTGTCGTGTGCACCGCCGTGGTCCGGCTGATCGGCCCGGACCGCCGTTCGAAGGTGCGCCTGGTGACGTACGGGTCCCAGTTGCAATGGGCGTTCGCCCGGCTCTTCCCCACGTACATGGGGTACGCGGAGATGAAGGAGATGTACGCCGAGCTGCGAGGGCGGTGGCGCAACATCCACCGGTGGACGGACCCGCTCGGCGGCCCGGTGCTGACCTGGCCCGCTTCAGGGGCCGAACCGCACCCCACCATCTCCACCTGGACGCTGCTCGCGAAGGGCGCGCACGACATCCGGTTCGTGGACCCGGTGACCGTCGGCGGCGACGAGGCCGTGACACCGCGGTCCGCCATGCGCGGCCACAGCGGTTACTACCTCGACCCGCGCTTCGACGACCAGGTCGCGGACCTGGTCGAACAGCCGCCGGCAACGTGACCCGTTCGGCGGCCCGTCAGCGGCGGACTTGGTGCGACTTGCGCCAGACCCGGTGGTAGTACATCTCGTAGGACTCGAACGTGTTCGGCGCGATCCGGGGCCACGACCCGTCGGAAGGGCGGATGAGCTGCTCGACCGCGCGCCGCCCGGCCGCTCGTCCCGCCCCTTCCGCCGCCGTGGCGTCCGCGCCGGCTCGTAACGCCTGGTCGCGGGCGTCGCGGTGGGCGATCCGGTAGAACTCCTCGCCGGGCATCAGCGGGCCGGGTTGGCCGATGCGGCTCTGGAAGCCCAGCACGGTTCCCTCGATCTCCTCGCCCACCATGCGGTCGACGTACTGCTTCTCGTCGGGCGAGGCGTCGGCGTCGGGGGAGGCGCCGGACTTCTTGCGTTCCACGTGGTGCATCTCGTGGACGAAGTAGCCGGCCAACCGGCCCGCGTCCATGTTCAGGTTGAGGGTGCAGCGGGACTCGCCGTCGTAGGAGGCCGCGCCACCGTCCACCCAGGACAGCGTGATGCCGTGGTCGTCGCGCACCTGGAGCGCGTGCCGCCCCTCGGGCGTGCCGGCGAGGAGCGCCAGGAACCTCGCCCGTTTCACCTGGAACCGGTACGAGTCCCCGATCAGGCCGCGCTGCACGGCGATCGTGAACGCCCGGTTCCCGATCCGACTCCGCAACGGGACGCCCCCGTCGTACCCCGGCGACCGGACCCGATCACGCCACCGGTCGTCCCTCGCGTTCCTCCACACGACCACACCCCCGACGTCCACCATGAACCCGCGCACGGCCCGGAGACCACTGCCACCCGGCCGCCCGGAAGGGCACACCCGCGCGCCCGTCCGGGCAGTCCGCCGTGCGGGACATCGTCCGGGCACCGTGGTACGCTCGCTGGCGATGATCACCTACTCGTACGGATCGGGGGTTTCGTTCGCGCAAGGTGAGTGCTGATGACGCACTCGACCGCGAATGAGAACCACCGCCTGTCCTTCTGGGCGAGCGTGCGCGAGTCCGCCGTGCCGCCGCCGATGATCGAGTCAGCGACCGCTCGCCGCGTGGTGGGCGACTGGGCCGGGGCCTGTGCCGCCGCCCACGTCGACGCTGACCTCGACCTGCGGACGATCCACCGCCTCCACGGCACGCAGTTCGCGAGAGAGCTGCGCGACGACCTCCGGCACCTGGCTCCCGACCTGCTGCGTTGGCACTTCCCGCGCATCGGCCCGGACGGTCTGGTGCGGCCCGCGGTCACCGTTTCCCTTGCCCGGTACGGCAGGCTGCACCTCGTGGCGCGCACGCCGCCGGCCTGGGCGAGTGCGGGCCAGCGGATCAGTCTCGCGCTGTGGGACCCGGCGAGACCCCGGGACGGCGTGGGCGGGCATCGGCACCCCCACCCCGACCGACGCTTCCGCCTCGACCTCCACCGCCACCTCTGGGACGTCCGCAAGGCCGCTGAGCTGCGAGAACGAACCACCGGCGACCCTGGCGCCGCACGGCTCGCCGCCGAGTTGGACGCGGAGGAGCACGGCCTCGCCGTGGACCGGTGGGCGGCGGAGGCCGCGTTGTTGCTGCGCGCGGACGGGTGTGCGGACCGCATTGTGTCCGTTCGGCTCAACACCCAGCGCTGGCTGGCGTTCGACGGGTCGTCGATGGTCGCCACGTCGAGAGGACGTGCGGGGCCCGTGCTGCCCGACGCGGCGACATGGGTGCTGCCCGACCTGGAGTTGTTGCGTGCCGGGCTGATCGACGCCGACCGTCTCCACCCACTGGTGGCCTCGGCGCTCGTGCCCGACCACCAGCCGGCGGCGCGAAGTCCCGACACCGCACCGAGTGCGCGCCTGGTCCAATGCCGTGGCGCGACACACCGGATCGGTGTGGTCGACGGTGTCCCGGTCGCGCTGGACCACGACCCCGACGAGATCCGCCGCGAGGAGCTGCTGACCGCGTTGGGCGGTCCTGCCTTGCCGTGCCTGCGGGTTGTCGACGTGCTCCGCCAACCCGAGTCCCTTGTGGACGTTCGCGCCCGCCTGGCCCATTCGCTGTACCGGGCCGGGATCACCACTTTCCGCTGACTTCTTCTTCCCCCCAAGGTGACATGACGATGCCTGCTGCCCTTGACGTGGCCGCCGACCTCCTCGCCCTGCTCTCCGACACGACCACCGAGCCGCGCGCCGACAACCAGTTGGAAGCCTTGACGTTGGCCGTGTCCGCCGATCTGCCGGTGCTGCTGTGGGGCGAGCCGGGGATCGGCAAGACCGCGGCCCTCACCCAGCTCGCCGACGCCCTCGACCTGCCGTTGACCACCGTGATCGCCAGCGTGCACGAGCCCTCCGACTTCGCCGGCCTGCCGGTGGTCGGCGACGACCCGGCGGTGCAGGGCGTGCCGATGGCCCCGCCGGACTGGGCGGTGCGCTTGGTCCGCGCCGGGCGGGGGTTGTTGTTCCTGGACGAGCTGTCCACCGCACCTCCCGCCGTCCAGGCCGCGCTGCTGCGGGTCGTGTTGGAGCGCCGGATCGGGGCGCTGACGCTCCCGCCGGGGGTCCGGATCGTGGCCGCCGCCAACCCCCGTTCCTCCGCCGCGGACGGGTGGGAGCTCAGCCCGCCGCTGGCCAACCGGTTCGTGCACCTCCAGTGGGCCCACGACCACGACGTCGTCGTGCGCGGGCTGGGCGGGACGTGGCCGCGGGCGACATTGCCGCTACTGGACCCGGGCCTGTTGTCCGATGCCGTGGCGTTCGCGCGGCGGGCGGTGTGCGAGCTGTTGGCGGCTCGTCCCGCGCTGGTGCACCAACTGCCGACCAACGAAGCCCGACGCGGTGGTCCGTGGCCGTCGCCGCGCAGTTGGGAGATGGCGCTGCGGCTGGTCGCCTTCGCCACCGCTGCCGGGGTGTCGCGGGAGGTGTTGTCGATGCTCGTGCGGGGTGTCGTGGGGGACGGGCCGGGGCTGGAGTTGTTGGCGTGGTTGGACCGGATGGACCTGCCCGATCCCGAGGTGCTGCTGGCCGATCCGGCGGCGGCCGTGCTGCCCGAGCGGGGCGACCTGCGTCAGACGGTGCTCGACGGTGTGGTGGAGGCGGTGCGGCGGCGTCCCGAGCGGTCGCGTTGGGACGCGGCGTGGGCGTTGTTGGTGCTGGCGCTGGACACCGGAGCTCCGGATCTCGTGGTGGTCCCGGCGGCCACGCTCGCCGTGTTGCGACGGGACGACTGGGAGGTGCCGGCGGCGATCGACCGGCTGTCGGACGCCGTGTCGGTGTCGCGCCTGGCGGACCGGGCGGCGGATCGGGTGGAGGCGCGCAGTGGTGGCCGCCGGTGATCACGCTGGATGCGGAGAAGCTCTACGCCGCGCGGTTGCACGCGGTCCGGAGCCGGCCTTACCTGGCGACGGCGTTGTTCGCCCTGCAGGTGGTGGAGTCGTGGCGCGTGCCGACGATGGGGGTGGACCGGCACTGGCGTTGCTACGTGTCGCCGGCGTTCGTGGACCGCACACCCGTCGAGGAACTGGCAGGGGTGTGGGTGCACGAGGTGTCCCACCTGTTGCGCGACCACCACGGGCGCAGCGACCGGTTCGCCGCCGAGCACGAGCTGACCGGGCCGGGGGAGCGGTTGCGGATGAACATCGCCGCGGACTTCGAGATCAACGACGACGTGTACGGCGACGGTTTGGTGCGACCGGAGGGTGCCGCCGTGCCGTCGCTGCTGACGCTGCCCGACGGGCACTTGATGGAGGAGTACCTGCGGTGGTTCCGGCTCGGGCCGCACACCGACGACTTCGCCTGGCTGGACTGCGGCAGCGGCGCGGACGGCTTGGACCGGGAGTGGGAGCTGGGGCCGGGCGGTGCGCACGGGTTGAGCGAGCAGGAACGCGACGCCGTCCGGTTCCGGGTCGCCCAGGGCATCGCCGGCCGGCCCGGCAGCGTCCCGAGGGGGTGGTTGCGGTGGGCGGAAAGGGTCTTCCACCCGCCGCAGCCGTGGCGCGACCTGCTGGGTGCGGCGATCCGGTCGGCGGTGTCCGCGTCGGGCGCGGGCGAGGACTACACCTACGGCCGCCCCGCTCGCCGGTCGACCGCCCTGCCCGGCGTGGTCCTGCCGAGCCTGCGCCGCCGTCCGCCGCGCGTGTGCGTGGTGGTCGACACTTCGGGGTCGGTGAGTGACGCCGAGCTGGGCAGCGCGCTGGTCGAGGTCGCCGGGATCGTGCGGGCCGTGGGCGGTCGGCGCGACCTGGTGTCGGTGCTGTCGTGCGACACGCGCGTGACGGAGTCGATGTGCCGGGCCGAGGGGATCACGCTGGTGGGCGGCGGCGGGACCGACCTGCGCAGCGGCTTCGCGCGGGCGCTGCGGACCCGGCCCGACGTCGTGGTCGCGCTGACCGACGGCCAGACCCCGTGGCCCACCACCCGACCGCCCCACCGGACCGTCGTGGGCTTGTTCCCCCGACCGCGGGTGGTGGACGAGGACGACCCCGACTACCGGCCGGACGCGCCGCCCGAGTGGGCCCGGGTGGTGACCATCGGGTGACCGGCGGGTCGGCGGGTCGGCGGGGCCGACTACGCGGTCGGGTCGGCGGGTCGGCTGGCGGGTCGGCGGGGCTGTCAGCGGGCTCGGCGATCGGCGGGCTCGGCGGGTCGAACAGCGGGCTCGGCGGGGCGGTCAGCGGGCCGAGCTCCCGATCCACCAGTTGCCGGGAGCGTCCGGGTCGGTGCTCGTCCAGTACTCGATGGTGGCCCGGACGAACTCGTCGGGGGACAGGTAGCCGTCGCCGTCGGTGTCGAGGTGGGCGAAGGCGACCTCGGCGTCCTGCTCGGGCAGACCGGGGAAGTGGCCGCGCTGGAAGGTCAGGAACTCGGCCGGCGTGACCCGCCCGTCGGCGTCGATGTCGGCGATCTTGAGGAACTCCCGCGCCAGGGCGCCCAGGGTGGCGTCGGCGGCGTCCGGGTCGTCGGCGAGGCCGCGGGTGGAGGTGATGAAGTCGTCCCGGCCGATGGCGTCGGTCCCGGCCGGGAGGTGCGGCAGGTGCACGTCCCGCCACACCCGCACGTACATGTCCACGATCCGCTGCTCTTCGGGCGACCCGGGCACGTACCCGAGCCCGGCGGCGACCCGCTTGCCCATGAGGACGTGGTCCTGCTCGCCGAGCAGCCCGTCACCGTCGGCGTCGAGCTGGTCGAAGCCGCGGCTGATCTTGCCGAGCAGCAGGTCGTTCTCGCTGGTGGTCATGGGACCCGAGTGTCGGTACCGGCGCGGGGTGCAGCAAGATCGCTCACCTGATCGAGCCACGCCCTCACCCGGCAGGCGCAATCGCCGACGAGCGCCGTGAGCGGGGCACTGGTCGGCGAGGAGGGAAGCACGTGGTGAAGAAGAAGGACGTGATGATCGCCTGCGAGCGGGCTTTGCGCGGGCTCGGCTTCGAGAAGCGGTCACAGATCCTGCTCCGGCCGGTCGGTTCCGGGTCGAGTGGCTGGGTCGGGCTGAACACGGCCACGCAGGGTCTGCCGAGGGTGATGGGCGTCAACCCGGTGATCGGCGTGTGCTTCGACCACTTCGACGAACTCAGCAGCGCATTGCGGGACGACGTCCCCCGCGGCCGGTTTCCGTTGATCTCGAGGCCGCTCGGCTACCTGATGCCGGAGAACACCTTTCGGTCGTGGAGGTTCGTCGAAGGTGTCGACGTCGAGCAGGTCGCGGAGTCGCTCGCCGCCGCGGTCGCGGAACACGGTGTGCCCTTCATCGAGAAGTACGCCGAATGGGAGACCCTTTCCCGAGAGCTCGAAGCGTCGGGGTTCCTGATGGAGCACGAGCGGATGAAGAAGCTGCCGATGGTGCTGGCGATGAACGGTGATGTGTCGCGGGCGTGGGAGATGGTCGAGGGGGAGTTGGCGAGGGTGAGTGGTGCCGACACCCCGTACGCGGACTCGTACCGGACCTTCGCCGAGAGGTTCCGGGAACGTTTCGTGAGGGAGTGACCACCTGGGCTAGTCGGACGACGCCGGCGGTGGGGGCAGCAGGGTCGTGGTGCCGATGTGGTTCAGGCAGAACTCGACCGAGTGGGCCATCAGCCAGCCGGTTTGGGCGTCTCGGAAGATGCGTTGGATCGGTGACGTGCTGACGAAGCCCGAACCGCCGCCCACTTGGAGGCACAGTTGGGCGATGTCGCGGGCCGCGCGGTTGGCGGTGGGTTTCGCGCGTACCGCGGACGGGAGGAACTGCGGGGAGTTCTGGTCGGCCAGCCACGCGGTGTGGTGGGCCGTCAAGGCGGCGGCTTCCAACCGCAGGACGGCGTCGGCGACCTCGAACTGGAGGTGTTGTTCGGCCGCGAGCGGGTTGCCGGTGGTGGGTAGGGTTCGGGTGCGGGCGTAGTCGATCAGGGTGTTCAGGGCCGTGTCGGCGATGCCCAGGGAGAGGTAGGCCAGGCCGCCCGCGATGTGGTTGGGCTTGGGATGCTCCGCCGGTGGGCAGCGGCGGTCGGTGCGGAGGACCGTGTGGTCCAGGGTGATCAGGTGGCTGCGGGTGGCGCGCAGGCCGAGGGTGTCCTGGGGCTGGAAGGTCACGGTGTGGTCGGGTTCCAGGCCGAAGAGGGTGGGTTCACCGTCCACCAGCGCGTTGATCAGGAAGTGGTCGGCGATCTCGCAGCCGGACACGAAGCGCTTGGCGCCGGTGAGCCGGTAGCCCCCGTCGACGGGCTCGGCCACCTGTTGCGGTGTGAGGAACTGGTTGCCGCCGGTCGGTTCGGACAGGGCGTTGGCGAAACGGCGTCCCGCGATCAGCTCGTCGGCGTAGTACCGGGCCACGTCGGGGGTGGAGTGCTGCACCAGGCCCTCGGCCGCGCCGATGTGCATCAACCACACGCAGGCGGTGGACGGGTCGGCCGCGCTGAGGACGCGCAGGACCGCTCCGACCGTGCGGTAGCTCAGCGACTGGCCGCCGAACTCCCGTGGCAGGGTCGCCTGGTCCAGACCGCTCGCGTGCAGGGCGCGCAAGTTCTCGACCGGTAACTCCGCGGTCCGGTCGTACTCGTCGGTCTTGGTGGCGAAACCGGCGGCGAGGTCCTGGGCGACGCGTACCCACGACTGCTCGTGCGGCGGCGGTGCCAGCGGGTGGTCGTCGGGCAGCGGCATGGTCATGGGTGCCACTGTGGCGCGACCGCCGAGCGGTGATCAAGCGCCCGTTCAGTCCCGCAGGAAGTCCACGAGCGCGGACCGGAACTCCGCGCTGGTCCCCACGACGTCGTGGGTCCCCGGCACTACCCGCAGGCTGGCGCCCGGGATCGCCTCCGCCAGTACCTGGGGACGCACCGCGAGCGGGTCGTCCGCGCCGGCGAGGACGAGGGTCGGGGCCTTGATCGCGGCCAGGTCCACGCCGTCCCGGTGCACGGACCGGGCGTGCGCCGCCAACGACGGCAGGTCCGCCCCGGCCGTCTCGGCGAACGCGCGCATCTCCGCGATCCCCGGCGGCAGGTCGCGCGGGTCCTCGGCGAGCAGGGCCTCGGCCAGCGCCTCGTTCCCCAGGGCGCGGGTGTCGACACCGCCGACCTCGACCACCCCGGCCCCGACACCGCCGACGACCAACCGCCGGACGAGAGGCTCCCGGGCGGCGGTGAGCAGCGCGATGATCGCACCCATCGAGTACCCGACCAGGTCCACGGCCGGCACGTCCAACGCGGCGACCACCGCGCGCAGGTCCAGCGCCATCCGCTGCTCGCCGTACCGGGCGGGGTCCGCGGACTTGCCGGACCGGC
Organism: Saccharothrix variisporea; assembly: GCF_003634995.1. Lineage (GTDB taxonomy): Bacteria > Actinomycetota > Actinomycetes > Mycobacteriales > Pseudonocardiaceae > Actinosynnema > Actinosynnema variisporeum. The sequence continues at coordinate 9,327,285 of NZ_RBXR01000001.1, forward strand.
CGTGCCCGCGCGCGTCCACGGCGACGACGGACCGGCCGGCGGCGGTGAGCGCGGCGACCGTGCCGGGCGCGACCCAGTCGAGCAGGCCGTGCGCGCCGAACCCGTGCTGGAGCACGACCGGGACGGGGTGCGCCTCGACGCCGGGGTCGGGCTCCCAGCGGTGGTAGGCGATCGGGGTGCCGTCGTCCACGACCACCACTGCCTCGACGTGCGGGGAATCGGTCATCAGGCGCTCTCCACAGGGGCTCGGGTCGGCGGCAGGCATCATCCCAAGCGGGCCTCGGCTACCGTCTGCCGGCATGGGCGCACCCGACCTCGTCGCCATCGACCACGACGACTACCACGCCGAACACGTGGGCCGCACGGCTGACGGCCGACAGTTCTTCCTCACCACGCCGTTCGAACCGGCCGGCGACGACGACCCGGGCAACGAGTTCGTGGCCCTGTTCCTGTTCGACGCCGCCGGCCGGTTCCTGGAGGCCCGGATCGACGAGCTCGGCCCGCGCGCCACGATGGACGACGCCCTCCGCCGCGAGCGCTACGACGCCAGGCTGCGGGAACTCGGCGAGGTGACGTACGGCCGGATCGAGGTCGCGCCGTTCGCCGTCGAGCGGTTCGGCACCACGTTCGGCCTCCTCGCCCGGCTCGACGAGGAGGACGAACAGTGGTGGGTGGAGCTGCACCCGGGCAACTACATGGCCTTCACCGAGCCGTGGGACAGCGGCGAGTACGACACCTGAGACGCGGTCACCAGGCGCTTCCCTCCGGCAGCTCGGCCAGGCCGGGCGCGGACAGGTGCAGCACCCGGTAGCGCTCGGTCGCCTGTTCGTCCGCCGCCGAGGACTCCGCCCACAGCACGAACCGCAGCAGCTGCCAGTGGTGCGGGTCCACGGCGAGTGCGGCGGTGTGCACGCCGTCGCGGCGGGCGAGTTCGCGCAGGTCCTCGACCTCCCGCTCGACCAGCTCGGACAGACCCAGGCCGGTGCGGTCCGGGTCGGCGTCCACGGGCACGGGGGTCAGCCGGCGGGACGCGGCCAGCGGGCGTGCCGAACGGGCGGGGCCGGCGTGGCAGGCGATCCCGGTCCAGTGGTGCACGGTGGGGCGGCCGAAGTCCCGGACGATGTTCTGGAACCCACCGCCGCCCACCAGGAAGCGGGCCATCTCGCCGGTGCCGTGCCACAGGTAGAACGGGGCGTACTGGTTGACCGGCGAGTCGTCCACGCCGCGCTCGCGGATGACGTAGGCCTTGAGGCCCAGCCCCGCGCGGTCGTCGAGGACGTGGCCGCCGCGGGCGACGCGGTCGCGGATGATCCCCATGTCGTAGTCCGCGGGGAGGGTGATCTCGTACTGCTTGGCGTACACGGTTGTGCCTTTCGGATGGACGCTTGCTCGCCTCAAATGATCACTTGCTCGCCTCAGATGGTCACTTGCTCGCCCAGATCGGGCGTGAGGACGTCGTAGAGCTCACCGTCGGTGGCGTCGAGGAAACGGGCGAGTTCGTGCGGCTGGGTGGTGTAGAAGCCGTCCGAGTGGAACCCGTTGTAGTGCATGGGGATCGCCACCTTCGTCCCGAGCAGGCGGGCGGCGACGGCGGCGTGCCGGGCGTCCAGCGAGGCCGGGTACGGGCTGGGCGGCTGGCAGTGCGGGAAGCACACGGTCGGCCCGTTGATCGGGGTGAGGACGGCGTCGAAGGGACCGAACCGGTGGGCCGCGCGCCACCAGTAGCCGTGGTACATCGTGTCGCCGAGGTGGATCACGCGCTTGCCGTCGGCTTCGACGGCCCAGGACACCTGGGGGTCGCCGAGGGTGTCGACCGCCGGGACGGCCGCGATGGTGAAAGGCCCGATCTTCGTGGTCTCCCAGTAGCCCATGGCCTGGCGGGGGAGGTCGTGCGCGGTCAGTTCGGCTTCGGCCTTGAGCGTCCACAGGTTCTCGTGGTCGTCCCCGCCGAAGGACGCCGGGTGCAGGACCCGGCCACCGGGCGCGAGCGCGGCGGCCAGGGCTCCGGCGTCGGTGTGGTCGCGGTGGAGGTGGGTGCACAGCCCGGCGAGCACGTGTCCCCGCGAGTGCGGTGGCACGACGTCCGGCAGCGGCACGTCCTCCAGCGGTGTGCCTTCCAGGACGCCCTCGGGTCGCCCGAGCAGGTCGATCACCAGGGTCTCGCCTTGTGCTTCGAGTTCCACCCCGGCCCAGCCCAGCCAACGGATGCGCATGTCGTTCCCCTCCGGTCACTTACCGTACGATCGTTCGCCAACTTAGCAGACGATCGTTCGGTAAGGTCGGGGTCATGAGGAAATCGGCCGAGGAAGCCCGGCGCACCCGGGACCGCATCGTCGGAGTCGCCGTCAGCCGGGCGTCCACCCTGGGCCTGACCGGGCTGACCATCGGCGCGCTCGCGGACGAGCTGGAGATGAGCAAGGCCGGCGTCGTCGGCCCCTTCGGCACTCGGGCCGCTCTGCAACTGGCCGCGCTGGACCGGGCGGCCGAACTGTTCGCCGAGGCGGTCGTCGCACCGGGCCGCGCCGCGCCGCCGGGGCTGCCGGCCCTGCACGCGGTGATCGACGCTTGGTGCGACTACATGGTGGACAGCCCGTTCCCCAACGGCTGCTTCGTCACCGCCGCGTCGTGCGAGCTCGACGGGCAGCCGGGCGAGCTGCGCAGTCGGCTGCGCGACACGGTCGTCCGCTGGCGGCGCTTCCTGGCCGATCAGGTGGTTGCGGCGCAGGCTGCTGGGGACCTTGATCCGGGCGCCGATCCCTATGACGTGGTGTCACTGCTGAGTGGGCTGGCGATGACCGCGAACCAGGAGATCCAGCTCCTCGACGACGAGGGTGCCGCACCCCGCGCCCGCCGCCTCATGCGCGCCGTCCTGGCCGCTCATGCCGGTGAATCGGCTCGGTGAAGGAGGCTGCCCGCGTGCCGCGCCGTTCTTGTGATCCTGCGAGCGTAGCGTTCCGGTTCAATGATCCTGCGAGCGTAGCGTTCTGGTTCAAAGATCAAAAGCGCCTCGCCGGCGGGCAGGCCGCCAAAGATGACCCAACTGCAACGGCGGGGGCTTCTTGCTTTTGTCATCTCCGCATGGCCTGGCGGAGCCTACCACATTTTCCAGGGGTCGCCGCTAAAACTTTTGCTCGTTCCTCGCAAAACTTTCGGCTGCGACCCCTGGAAAATGCGGTAGCCCTTCGGGCAGGCCATACGGAGATGACAAAAGCAAGAAGCCCAAGTTGAGTTGTGTCCTCTCCGGTGGACTGCCGACTCGCCGGCTTCGCGCGGGACGTTGTGCTAGCGGTCGTTTGGTAGGCGTAGGAATGCCAGTACAGCGGCCACGCGGCGGTGGACGGGTTCGTCGGCCAGGCCGAGTTTGCCGAAGATCGCGTTGACGTGCTTTTCCACCGTGGACGACGACAGGTGCAGGGCCTGTTCGATGCCGGTGTTCGTCTTGCCCTGGGCCATCTCGCGCAGGACGTCCAGTTCCCGCGTGGTCAAGGCTGCCAGGGTCGAGTCGGTTGTGCGGGTGCGGCGGCCCACCAGGGCCTCCACCACCGCCGGGTCGATCACCGAACCGCCGCGGGCTACCTCGCGCAGGGCCCGGACCAAGTCCTCCAGGTCACCCAGGCGGTCCTTGAGCAGGTAGGCCAGGCCCGCGGTGCCGTTGCGCAGCAGGGCGAACGCGTAGCTCTCGTCGGTGTGCTGGGAGAGCACCGCGACGCCGATGCCGGGGTGTTCGGCGCGGATCGCGTGTGCGGCCTCGATGCCCTCCATGTGGTGGCCGGGTGGCATTCTGATGTCGGTGAGCACCGCGTCGGGCTTGAGTCGGCGCACGGCGTCGCGCAGGTCGGTCGCGTCGCCCACGGCCGCGAGCACCTCCACCTCGCCGGAGTCCTCCAGCAGGCGGCGGGTGCCCTCGCGCACGAGGTAGTTGTCCTCGGCGATCACCACGCGCAGCCGGTCACCCACGGCCGGCACCCACGGGCAGTTCGGCGCGGACCGTCGTGCCCGTGCCCGCCGCGCCGGACACGCTCAGCCGACCGCCCAGCGACTCGACGCGGTCGCGGAGGTTGGTCAGACCCTGGCCGCCGCCACCGTCGAGGCCGACGCCGGCGTCGCGAACCTCGACCTCCAGGTAGTCGTCCACAGTGGACAGATTGACCGATGCCGCCGATGCCGCCGAGTGCTTGACCACGTTGGTCAGCGCCTCGCACACCACGAAGTACGCCGCGCCCTCGACGTCCGGGCCCAGGCGGCGTTCGCGCAGGCCCGGCGCGGCCCGCACGGTCACCGCCAGCGGCAACCGGTCCGCCCGCGCCTCCACGGCCGCCACCAGGCCGCGGTCGCCCAGCACCGGCGGGTGGATGCCGTGGGCCAGTTCGCGCAGGTCGGTGAGCAGTTCACGGGTGTCGGCGCGCAGTTCCTCCAGCACGTCGTCGGCGGTGCGCTCGCCCCGTCCGAGCTGGTTGCGCGCCAACCGCATCTTCATGATCAGGGCGACGATCTGCTGCTGGGCGCCGTCGTGGATGTCCCGCTCGATCCGCCGGCGCTCCTGGTCCCCGGCGGCGATGATCCGGGCGCGTGACAGCGCCAGTTCGTCCACCTGCTCGGCGAGCCGGGCGGTGAGCTGGACGTTGGCGATGGCGGTCGCGGCCTGGGCGGTCAGGGTCGCGAGGAGTTCGCGGTCGGCGGGCTGGTAGCCGCCGCGCTTGGGCCCGCACTCGATCCGGCCGATCTGCTCACCGGCGCGCTCCAGCGGCACCACCAGGTCCGCCCGCCCCGACGGCTCACCGGCGACGGCGTGCGCGCTGGGCAGCTCCACCCGCACCCACTCCGCACCGAGTCCGGTGTGGACGGTCTCCGCCAGGCGCGGCAACAACTCGCCCAGCTCGACCGTCTGCTCCAGGGCCGCGCCGAACCGGGTCACCAGCTCGTAGCGGGTGACCCGCTCGCCGAAGACCAGCCGGTCGGCCAGCCGCTCCAACCACCGGCGCACCGGCTGGAACGCCGCCGCCGCGCCGATGGTCAGCACCACCGCCAGCTCCACCGGCACCTGGTCCCCGAGCGCGAGGCCGGGCGCGGCGCTGAGCCCGAAGTAGAGGGCGGCGATGGCCAGCGACAGCAGCCCGAACGCCACCGAGCGCCGCACCACCAGGTCGATGTCGTACAGCCGGTGCCGCACGATCCCGACGACCACGCTCACCGGCACCATCAGCAGGAACACCACCGACGCGGCCCGGATGGCCTGGACCCACCACGGCGGGACGGGGAAGCGGTCCTCGACGGCCACCGACAGCCCGAACGCCACGACCAGCCCGATCGTGGTCACCAGCAGCAGCCGCATCCTGGCGCGCTGGGCCGGCTCGGCCTGCACGTACCGCACGAACAGCACGCTGACCAGCGCCAACGCGCCGTAGTAGCTCAGGTAGACGCTCTCCAGCGGCCCACCCAGCGGCACCAGCCACGACACGGTGAACGGGCTGGGCACCACCGGGGGCGGGTCGAGCAGGTAGGGGTCGACCACCAGGTCGTGCCGGGTGAGCAGCAGCAGCGGCGGCAGGGCCAGGTGCCACCACACCAGCCGCAGCACGCGAGCCTGCCACGGCCGCTCGACCACCCCGTCCGGGAAGGAGGCCAGCAGCAGCACGGCCGCGACCAGGCTGACCAGCCCGGTGTACTGGTAGAGCAGGTTGACCGCCCAGAACCACCGACCGGGCCCGTGGGCCGCCAGCGCCTGCCGGATCGGCACCTCCAGCCCGGCGTTGACCGCCAGGGCCGTGCTCATCAGCAGCATCCGGCGGGCCTGCGGGTGCTCGGGACGCCGGTGCGCCAGCCACACCGCCACGCCGAACAGCGGCCCGATACCCAGCGCCACCCACGTCAGCCCGCCGACCACCCCGTGCTCCCCGGCGGCGGCCACGACCCTGGTGGCCACCGCGACCGCCAGCCCGGCACCGCCGAGGGCGGTGGCCACGGACCACGCGAGGCGGGGCGGCGAGGGCACGACCGCATTGTGTGCCCGGCCGATCGACCCCGCCACGGGGACCGCCCCGCCCCCGACCCGCGGTTGTCCTCCATGTCGGGAGTGCGGTCGAACCGCGTTCCGGCGGCGGTGGCGGCGATCGAGCATGGCGGGTGGAAGGGAAGGAGGCCCGATCATGAGCGCAGGTGCGGGTAAGGACACCGAGCAGGCGGCGGGGCAGCGGCGGGTGCCGGCGGGCGTGGGGCGGGTGCCGGCCATTCGGTGGGGTCGGAGGCTGGGTGGGGTGCGGGGGTGGGCGGTGGTTGCCGGGGTGGCTGGGTTGGCTGCTGACGTGTCGCTGGTCTTGTTCTTCGCGGTCGACCAGCCGTGGCGGCCCGGTGTGCACGGGACGGGGTGGCTCGGGCCGACCAACGACGTGCTGGTCGTGGTGCAGTTCGCCGCCTTGGTCCCGCCGGCCGTGCGGCTGCGGCGCGGCGCCCTGCTGGGCGTGCCGGCCATGGTCGCGGTGGTGCTGTTGCAGGTGCTGCTGGTCGCGGGCGTGTTGTCGTTCGAAGTGCAGGTCGTGCCCGTGACGGTCGGGATCGCGCTGGTGATCGGGTGGGTGCTGCTGGTGAGCAGGCGGGCGCGGTTGCCGCGGCGGGCCGCTCGGGTGGGCACCGCGGTGTCGCTGGCCTACTTCGCCGGCCTGGTCGTCGTGCTCGCTTCTCTGCTGCTGCCGTGGGGGTCGACGGCCCAGCGGATCGGCTTCGGGTTGGGCGGTCTGGTCGGTGGGGTCGGGTTCCTCGGGTTCGGCGTGTGGCCGTTGTGGTTGGCGGAGGAGGAAAGATGATCACCGAGGTCGAGCCGGTCGTCCGGACCGGACCGCGCACCACGTTGCGCACCTTGCGGATCGTCGCCGCGGTGCACGGGCTGTGCGTGGTCGCGCAGCCGGCGCTGGCCGGGCTCTACCTGTCCGGCACGGTGGACGCGTTGTTCTTCCACGGCCGCACCGGCGACACGATCAGCGTCCTCTCGCTCACCCAGCTCATCACCGCGCTGGTGTTCGTGTGGCGCGGCAGGGGCAGGCGGTGGGCGTTGTGGGCGGCGCTCGGGATCTTCCTCGCCGAGATGGCCCAGATGACGTTGGGCATCGAAGGCGTGGTGTCGCTGCACGTCCCGCTGGGTGTGACGGTCGTCGTCTCCCAGGTGCTGTTCACGGTGTGGGTGTTCCGCGCGGACGCGGGACGGCCGCGATGACGCTCACCCGACGGGGTTTCCTCGGCGCGCTCGGGATCTCCGCGCTGGGGGCGTCGAGCTTCGGGGCGGCGCTGCTGCCCGCCGGCCAGACCGCGCAGCTGGTGCGCAGCCGGGTGCGGCTGCCCGAGCCGTTCACCACCGCCCTGACGGTGCCGCCGCCGGCCAGGCTGGTCGGACCGGACCACTACGAGGTCGTCCAGCGGCACGCGGTGGTGGAGATCCTGCCCGGCCTGCGCACGCCCGTGCTGACCTACGACGGCACGTTCCCCGGCCCGACCGTGACCAGCCGCCGGGGCCGCACGACCACGGTCACCCACCGCCACGAGCTGGACGTCCCGACCGTCGTGCACCTGCACGGCGGTCACACGCCCGCCTCCAGCGACGGTTTCCCGACCGAGGCCGCCCGCGCCACGCGGGACTACGTCTACCCGTGCGACCAGCCGGCGGCCACCCTCTGGTACCACGACCACCGCATGGACTTCACGGCACCGCAGGTCTACCGCGGCCTCGCCGGGTTCCACCTGGTCCACGACGACGAGGAGGACGCGCTGCCGCTGCCCCGCGGCGACCGGGACGTCCCGCTGATGGTCACCGACCGCGCCTTCGCGGAGGACGGCTCCCTGCTCTACCCCGCGCGCGGCGACGGCCTCACCGGCGAGTACAGGGCGGGCGTGCTCGGGGACGTGGTCCTGGTCAACGGCAAGCCGTGGCCCGTCATGGAGGTCGACGCGGCCCGCTACCGCCTGCGCCTGCTCAACGCCTCCAACGCCCGCCACTACCTCCTCACGGGCCTGCCCTTCACCCAGATCGGCTCGGACGGCGGCCTGCTGGAACGCCCGGTCACCCACGCCGAGCTGCCGATCGCGCCCGGCGAGCGGTTCGACGTCGTGGTGGACTTCTCCGGCCTGGCCCCCGGCGCGGAGGTCACCGTCCGCAACGGACTCGGCACCGGGTCCACCGCGCTGGTCCTGCGCTTCCGCGTCACCCGGCGGGTCCGCGACGACAGCGCGGTGCCGGCCGTGCTGACCCGGTACGACCGGCCGGACCCGGCGACCGCGGTCCGCACCCGCGACTGGCGCTTCAGCCGGGGCCACCACGGCCACGGCCACGCGTGGCTGGTCAACGGCCGCCCGTTCGACCCGCACCGCGCCGACGCCACCATCCGCCTGGGGGAGCTGGAGGTCTGGCGGATCAGCACCGACCTGCACCACCCCGTGCACGTCCACCTCGACCCCGTCCACGTGCTGTCCCGACGCGGCGGCCTCGGCCCCACCGACGTCGGGCGCAAGGACACCGTGGCCCTCGGCCCGGCCGACCACGTGGAGCTGGCCGTCCGCTTCACCGACCACGTCGGACGGTTCCTGCTGCACTGCCACGCCCTGGAGCACGAGGACATGGCGATGATGGCCGCCTACGACACCCACGCCTGATATTGGCTGGAACCGCCCTCCGGCGCGCTCCTACGATCGCGCGGTCGTCGAGGGAGGGTGGGAGCATGTGGGTCCGGTACCCCCGCACGTCGCACCTGCCCTGGTCGCCCGGTGCGACGGCGGACGACGTGCGGCTGGCCGATCTGGGCGGGTTGGTCGGGCGCGAGGTCGTGGTGACCGAGAAGCTCGACGGGGAGAACACCACGCTCTACCGGGACGGGGTGCACGCGCGGTCCTTGGACTCGGCGCACCACCCGTCGCGGGCGTGGGTGAAGGCGTTGCACGGCGCGGTCGCGGCGCGCATCCCGGTGGGGTGGCGGGTGTGCGGGGAGAACCTGTACGCGCGGCACTCCCTCGCCTACGACGACCTGGACAGCTGGTTCTACGCCTTCTCCGTGTGGGACGGCGACCGCTGCCTGGGGTGGGACGAGACGGTCCGGTTTGCGCGGCGGCTGGGGGTGCCGGTGCCGCGCGTGCTGTGGCGGGGCGTGTTCGACGAGCGGGCGGTGCGGGGGTTGCGGCTGGACCTGAACCGCCACGAGGGGTACGTCGTGCGCACGGTGGACGGGTTCGAGCGGGCTGCCTTCGGGCACCGGGTGGCCAAATGGGTGCGGCGGGATCACGTGCGCACGGACCAGCACTGGATGCTCGGCCCGGTCGTGCCCAACGGTCGGGGCGCGGCGGGTGCGTTGTGGGACGTGCGGGCCGGACTGGCGGTGGACGTGCCGGGGCTGGTCGCCGCTGTGGGTGCCGGGGACGCGGAGGCCGTGGCCCGGCTCGACCTGCCGGATCGTGACGGTGACTCCCGCCTGGCCGGGGTGCTGGCCGCGTTGCTGCACGAGGTGCCTCGGGCGAGGTTGTTGCCGCGGTTGGCGGCGATGGGGATGCCGTTGGCGCGGCGGGTCGCGGACCTGGTGGGGCTGAGCCGGGTGCTGCACCGGGCCTTTCCGGACGACGAGCGGCGCGCGGGCCTGGTGCGATTGGCGGTGGCCGCCGATCTCGGTGTGCTGCACGCCGTCGCGCGGGCGGTGGCGCGGGCGGACGACGAACGCGACCAGGTGGCTTGGTCGGCCCTGCACGCCGAGGAGAGCGGGTTGCTCGGCGCGGACCCGTTGGGGTGGCTGCGGTCGGGGTTGCGCGAGGCGGTGGGCGTGGGCGATGTCGGCGACCGGTGTTGGGCGCACGCGCGGGAGGCGTTCGCGGACGGGCGGGTGCACACCGTCGAGGAAGCGGCGGCGCTGACCTGGCGGTGGCGGGACGGGCGGTTCCCCCGGCTGGTGGCGATGTGCGGCCCGGCGGGTTCGGGCAAGAGCACCTTCGTGCGCGGTCTCGCCGGCGTGGACCACGTGGTGTCCCTGGACGACCTGCGCGCGGCGCGGGGCGCGCGGGCGGACCAGCGGGCGAACGGGGACGTGCTGCGCGAGGGCCTGCGGCGGCTGGACGTGGCACTGGCGCGCGGCGGCACGGTGGTGTGGGACGCCACCTCGCTGAACCGGCCGCAGCGGTCGGTGCTGCGGGACGTGGCCGACCGGCACGGCGCGCTGGTCACGCACGCGGTGCCGGTGGTGGACGAGGAGACGGCGGCGCGGCGCAACGCCGGGCGTGAGCACCGGGTCCCGGCGGACGTCGTGGCCGCGCAGTGGGCGCGGTTCTCGCCGCCGTACCCGGGCGAGGCGCACCGCACCTGGTACGTCGACCGGGACGCGACCGTGGCCGACGTCGCCGGGTCGGTGGGCGGGGAGGCGTGATGCGCACCAGCGAGGAGATCTACCACCGGGTGCGGTGGGACGCCCGGTTCGACCCGGCGCGGTTCGTGCTGGGCGTGGCGGTGCGCGGGGCGGCGCCGAAACGGGTGCCGCTGCCGTCGTTCGTGCCCGGCGGGGACGTGCCGTGGCACCGGGTGCTGTTCGTCGAGGCGGACGGCGAACTGGTGTGGGACCGGGCCACCGGCCTGGACCGCGTCGACACCTCGGGTGCCGGCCGTGCTCGTACCGCCCGGCGGCTGCGGGCACCGTTCTTCACCGCCGGCCGGACCTTCGCGTGGGCCGGCGGCTGGCGGCCGGGCGGCGGCGACGGGCCGGTGCCGCAGCGGCTGCGGGTGCTGACGTGGAACACCCTGTGGGACCGGTTCGACCGCGACCGCATCGACACCGCGCGCCGCCGTCCGCTGCTGCTGGCGGAACTGGCGCGGGCCGACGCGGACGTGATCGCGTTGCAGGAAGTCGAACGGGACCTGCTGTCCCTGGTGCTGGCCCAGCCGTGGGTGCGGGAGCGGTACGTCGTGGACGTGGACCCGGCCGGGCGGGACGTGGAGGACTGCGGGCTGCTGTTGTTGTCCCGGGTGCCCGTGCTCGAGGCCGGCCGGCACGTCCTGGGTCCGCACAAGGCCGTGACCGCGCTGGTGGTGGACACCGCCGCCGGGCCGGTGGTGGTCGCGGGCACGCACCTGACCAGCGACCACTCCGGCGGGGCGCAGCGCCGGGCGGCGGAACTGGCCGAGCTCGCCGAGGGACTGTCCGAAGTGGACTGCCCGGTGGTGCTGGTCGGCGACTTCAACGACGGCGGCGACACGCCCGAGCGGGCGCTGGGCGTCCGGGACGCCTGGCTGGAGGTCCACGGGGCCGACACGCCGACCTTCGACCCGGCGGCCAACCCGCTGGCGGCGGTGTCGTCGCTGTCCGGGCGGGCCGCGCGGCTGGACCGGGTGTTCCTGCGCGGCGACGGCCTGCGCGCGGGGCGGGCGGTGCTGCGCGGGACCACCGAGTTCGTCTCCGACCACTACGGCGTCGAGGTCGACGTCGGCTTCGAGGCGGGGACGTCCGACGAGGTGCTCGACGTGCCGCCGACCCACCGGACGGCGGTGGTGTGGCTGCCGCCGCCTGCGGTGGCCGAGGCGGTCGACGCGGTGCGCCGGCGGCACGACCCCGGCGCGGACCGGTGGCCAGCGCACGTGACGCTGCTGTTCGGGTTCGTGCCGGAGTCGGAGTTCGACACGGCGGTCCCGCTGCTGGCGCGGGCGGTCGCGGAGGTCCGGCCGTTCGACGTGCGGCTGGAGGGCGTGCGGACGTTCGAGCAGGGCGTGGTGTGGCTGGACCCCGCGGCGGGCGGCGCGGAGCCGTGGGCGCGGCTGCACGACGTGCTGGTGCGCCGGTTCCCGGGGTGCCGCGGTCGGGAGTTCACGCCGCACCTGACCCTCGGACGCGGGCAAGTGCACGGCTTGGGACGCTTCGACGCCCAGGTGGGCGAACTGGTCGTGTTGTCGCGGCGGGGCGACGAGCCGATGCGGCCACGCGCCACGGTCGCGCTGGGCACGGGCGAGGTCCGGTGGCACGCCGAGCCGGGCGTGGCACCACAGGCCGCGGCCGAGGTCGGGCCGGTGTCGGTGCCGGGTGCGGTGGTGCACGTCGTCGGGTCGCGGCGGATGGGGTGCGCGCTCGCGGGGGCGGACCTCGACCTGGTCGCGGTGGTCCCGGGCGAGGCGGATCTCGGGCGGGTGGTCGTGCCGGGCGCGACGCGGGTCCGGCCCGTGGTGGGTGCGCGCGTGCCGGGGCTGCGGATGCGGGTCGGCGGGACCCACGTGGACCTCGCCGTCGTCGGAAGTGGTGCCGTGGAACCGTCGGAAGCCGTGGCCCGTCGCCTCGACCTGGACCCGGCGGCGGCCGTGGCGCTGAGCGCGGTGAGCGACGCCGAGGCGGTCCTGGCGTTCGTCGGCGACCGGCTCCCGGAGTTCCGGTGGCTGGCGTTGCGGGTCAAGGCGTGGGCACGGGCGCGAGGGCTGGACTCGGCTCCGCACGGCGGGATCCCCGGGTTGGGCTGGGCGGTGCTGGCCGCGAAGACCGTGGTGGACGCGCCGAGCGACCTGCTCGTCGACTTCTTCGGCACGTGGGCGGCGTGGGACTGGCGGGACCAGGTCACCATCTCGTCCACTGTGGACACTTCGGCGGCGGTGTCCGTCGTGACGCCGTCCGCGCCCTTCCGGCTGTGCACCGAGCAGGTGGGGGAGGGGATGAGGGACCTGCTCACGCAGGAGCTGTACGACGCCTGGGAGGTCGCGCGGGCCGGCGGCGAGCCGTGGTCGGAGGGCCCGCCCCTGTACCGCCGGCACGCGGCGTGGGCGGTGGTGACGGCCCCGGAGGCGTCCACCGGCCGGGTGCGGGGGCGGCTACGGGCGTTGCTGACGGCGTTGGAGACGGCCGGCGTCCACGACGCGCACGCCTGGCCCCACCCCACCGCGACCGACGACGGCACCACCCACGTGATCGGCCTGGGCCGCACCCCACCCGACCGGGACCACCTCCACCACCTCACCCGCGAGTGGACCCGCGGCCTGCCCGGGGTCACGGTCGAGTGGGCCGATGGCGGCGCGATCACCCTCCACCACCCCACCGGGTGACTACCCTGGGACCGTGCGCAGTGGGGACGTCGTCGCCGGCCGGTACCGGTTGGAGGAAGTCGTCGGCCGGGGCGGCATGGGGGAGGTCTGGCGGGCCGCGGACCTGGAGTTGCGCCGGGTGGTCGCGCTCAAGCAGGCGACCACCGGGGACGGCGACGGGGTCCGCCGGGAGGCGCGCATCGGCGCCGGGCTGCACCACCCGCACGTGATCTCGGTCTTCGACGTGGTGGTCGAGAACGGCGTGCGGTGGCTGGTCATGGAGCACCTGCCGGCGCGCAGCCTGGCGGAGGTGGTGCGCACCGACGGGCCGTTGTCACCGCGAGTGGCCGCGTCGGTCGGGGCGCAGGTCGCGGACGCGTTGTCGGCCATGCACGCGAAGGGCATGGTCCACCGCGACATCACCCTGGCCAACGTCCTGGTCACCGCGGACGGGACGGCGAAGCTGGCCGACCTCGGCGTGGCGGTGTGGTCGGAGGTCACGCTGACCGGGACGGCGCGGCTCGCGGGCACCCCCGGCTACCTGGCACCCGAGGTGCTCCGCGGCCACCCGGCCACCGCCGCGTCGGACATGTTCGCCCTCGGGACCACGCTGTCGGCGGCCGTCGAGGGCAACGCCGAGGGGACGGGCCCGCTGGCCGTCGTGCTCTCCGCTCTGGTCGACCCCGACCCGCGCCGGCGGCCGACCGCGGCGGAGGTGCGGTGGCAGCTGTCCCGGTTCGCCGGCGGCACCGGCGAGCCGACCCCGGTCGGCGGGACCGTGCCGAGGCAGCTCCCCGCGCCGACGCACGACTTCGTCGGACGGGAGGCGGAGTTGGCGCTGCTCGCGGCGCTGGTCGACGAGCCCGCGGCGAACGGCGGGCCGGTGGTGATCACGACCGTGGCCGGCGGCGGGGGCGTCGGCAAGACGGCGCTCGCGGTGCACTGGGCGCACCGGGTGGCGGACCGGTTCCCCGACGGTCAGCTCTACCTCGACCTCCGGGGGTTCGCCCCGTCCGGCGCGCCGATGGTGCCCGGTGAGGCCGTCCGCACCCTGCTGGACTCGTTCCGGGTGCCCACCGAGCGGATCCCGTCCGGCCTCGACGCGCAGGCCGCGCTGTACCGCAGCCTGCTGGCGGGCCGGCGGATGCTCGTGCTGCTGGACAACGCCCGCGACGCCGACCAGGTCCGGCCGCTGCTGCCCGGCACGGCCGGCTGCCTGGTCGTGGTGACCAGCCGCAACCAGCTCACCGGCCTGGTCACCGGCCACGCCGCCCGGCACGTGCCGATCGACGTGCTGCCCGAGCCCGAGGCCCGCGCGCTACTGGTGGCCCGGCTGGGTGCCGACCGCGTGGCGGCGGAACCCCGGGCGGTCGACGAACTCCTCGCGCACTGCGGCGGGCTCCCGCTGGCGTTGAGCATCGTGGCGGGCCGGGTGCAGACCGACCCGCACCTGCCACTGTCCACAGTGGCCGCCGAACTGCGCGAGGAACGGTTGTCCGCGCTGGACGACGACGACCCGGCGGTCAGCCTGCCCACCGTCCTGTCCTGGTCCTACGACGCGCTCACCCCGGACCAGACGCGCGTGCTGGGGCTCCTCGCCGTCGCGCCGGGGCCGGACATCGCCCTGCCCGCCGCGGTCAACCTGGTCGGCTTGCCGGTCGCGCGGACCAGGGCGGTGCTGCGCGGGTTGCGGCGGATGTCGTTGGTGGACCAGGACATCGCGGGCCGGTACCGGATGCACGACCTGGTCCGCCAGTACGCCGTCGACCGGGCCGAGCGCGACCTGCCCCGGGCGGACCGGGAGGCCGCGTTGCGCCGGCTGGTCGGCTACTACCTGCACACCGCGCACACCGCCGAGCAGCTCATCCCGCCGCCGCGGCCGCCGATCGACCTCGGCCTGCCCGCGCCGGCGCACCGCAGGCCGCTCGCCGACGAGGCCGAGGCCCTGGCGTGGTTCGCCGCCGAGCACGCCTGCCTCCTGGCCGCGCAACGGCTGGCCGCCGCGCAGGGGTGGCACGAGGCCGTGTGGCAGGCGGCGTGGACGTTGAGCCGCTTCCACCAGCGCAAGGCCCACCACCACGACGACCTGGCGGTGTGGGAGGCGGCGGTGCGGGCCGCCGCGCACCTCGACGGCCCGGCCGTCCACGCCGCGGTCCACCGCCGCCTCGGCCACGCCCTGGTCTGGACGGGCCGGGTCGAGGAGTCGTTCGACCACCTCCACCAGGCCTTGACCTGGGCGGAGCGCGCGGGCGACCGCCACGAGCAGGCGCACGCCCACCAGACGCTCGCGGTGCACTGGGCGCAACGCGGCGAGGACGAGCGGGCGTTGACCCACTCCGCCGCCGCCCTCGACCTGTTCCGCGCGCTGGGGGAACCGGTGTGGGAGGCCGTCGCGCTCAACGGCGCCGGGTTCCTGCACGCCCGGCTCGGCGACTTCGAGAAGGCCCGGGAGTACTGCGAGGCGTCGTTGCGCCTGAGCGCGCGGCACGCCAACCGCGAGGGCGAAGCCGAAGCCCTCGACAGCCTCGGCTACATCGCGCACCAGACCGGCGACCACCTCCGGGCGGTCGACCACTACCGGCGTGCGCTCGACATCCTCCGCGACCTCGGCGACAACCACATGCACGCCTACGCGCTGCGGGCGCTCGGCCACCCCCTCACCGCGCTGGGCCGGCACGACGAGGCCCGAGCCGTGTGGCGGCAGGCGCTGGCGCTGTTCGAGGGGCTGCCGCGCGCCTCGGACGTCGAGGAGGTGCGGCGGTTGCTCGGGCTCGACTGATCTTCAGGCCCGGCGCATCCGCGGGTCCTGGGAGGGGTCGGCGTACATCGGCGGGCAGCCGTCCGTGACGGCCTGGGGGCGCAGTTCGTAGTGCCACGGCTCGTTGGCGTAGATCTGGCACAACCCGTACCGGGCACCGTGCGTCGCCAGCCACGCCCTGGCCTCGAAACCGACGTCGATCGCGTTCCCCGACACGTGCGGGGACGTCTCGGGCGTGGCGACCCACCGCGCGGCTTCCTCCACGGACCCGTGCTTGATCACCGCCTCCCGGAGAAGTCTTTTCTGGTATTCCGGAGAACGCCACCCGCTGTTGACGAAGAATTTGACGCCGTCTTCGGCGGCATCGGTCGCCGCGGTGCGCAAGGCGGCGAGCAGTGCGGCGTCGAGATTGGCCACGCCGGGGTAGTCGTCATCGAATACGGTCACCTTGTCGGGTAGGGCGCCGTCACCCTTCGAGAACTCGGTTCGACCCATGCGACCAGTCAAATCACCGTGCCGTTGCCGGCGCGTATGCGGTTCTCGATATGCCGGCGATATGGGTCCGCTCGTAGCATCGGGACATGCGTGTGTTGATAGTCGAGGACGAACCGTACATGGCGCAGGCCATCCGCGACGGGCTGCGCCTGGAGGCGATCGCGGCCGACATCGCCGGGGACGGTGACACCGCGCTGGAGCTGCTCGACGTCAACACCTACGACATCGCCGTCCTCGACCGCGACGTCCCGGGGCCTTCGGGCGACGAGATCGCCGCACGCATCGTGGCCTCCGGCAGCGGCATGCCGATCCTGATGCTCACCGCCGCCGACCGGATCGACGACAAGGCCTCCGGGTTCGAGCTGGGCGCGGACGACTACCTCACCAAGCCGTTCGACCTGCGGGAACTCGTGCTGCGGCTGCGGGCGCTGGACCGCAGGCGGGCGCGCAGCAGGCCGCCGGTGCGCGAGATCGCGGGCGTGCGGCTGGACCCGTTCCGGCGCGAGGTCTACCGGGACGGCCGGTACGTGGCGCTGACCCGCAAGCAGTTCGCCGTGCTGGAGGTGCTCGTGGCCGCCGAGGGCGGTGTGGTCAGCGCCGAGGAGCTGCTGGAGCGGGCGTGGGACGAGAACGCCGACCCGTTCACCAACGCCGTGCGCATCACCGTGTCCGCGCTGCGCAAGCGCCTCGGCGAGCCCTGGGTCATCGCCACCGTGCCGGGCGTGGGCTACCGCATCGACGCCGGGTCGGACGCCGGGGGCGAGCGTGGATAGGCGGCCCGGGTTGAGCATCCGCCTCAAGCTCACCCTCAGCTACGCCGGGTTCCTCATGGTCGCGGGCGCGCTGCTGCTCGCGGTGGTGTGGGTGTTCCTGCTGCGGTACGTGCCCGCAGGCGACTTCCTCCCGCCCGGCGACTTCATCCTGATCGGCCCCGACCGGTACGACCTGTGGCGCGCATTCGCGCCCCGGGTGGCGGCGGCGCTGGTGTGCCTGCTGGCGTTCGGCCTGGTGGGCGGGTGGCTGCTGGCCGGCGCGATGCTCATGCCGCTGGCGCGCATCACCGACGCCACCCGCCTGGCCGCCAAGGGGTCGCTGTCCCACCGGATCTGGCTGGCGGGCCGCCGGGACGAGTTCCGCGAGCTCGCCGACGCCTTCGACACCATGCTGGCCAGGCTCGAAGCCCACGTCGCCGAGCAACGGCGGTTCGCGGCCAACGCCTCCCACGAGCTGCGCACCCCGCTGGCGATCACCCAGACCCTCCTCGACGTGGCCCGCAACGACCCGAACCGCCCCGCCGCCGACCTGATCGACACCCTCCACGCCGTCAACGCCCGCGCGATCGACCTCACCGAGGCCCTGCTCGTGCTCAGCCGCGCCGACCAGCGGTCCTTCGTCCGGGAGGAGGTGGACCTGTCCCTGCTGGCCGAGGAAGCCGCCGAGACCCTCCTGCCCCTCGCGGAGAAGCGCGGCCTGCCCGTTCACGTCTCGGGCGAGTTCACCCCCACCGCCGGCTCGTACGCCCTCCTGCTGCAGATGACGACGAACCTCCTGCACAACGCGATCGTCCACAACGTGCCCGAGGGCGGCGAGGTGTGGGTGACGACCGGGGTGGAGGCCGAGCACGTGGTGCTCACCGTGGAGAACACCGGCGAGCGGCTCGCCCCGCACGTGGTGGCCACGCTCGCGGAGCCGTTCCAGCGCGGCAGCGGGCGCACCCGCGGCGACCACGCCGGCGTCGGTCTCGGCCTGGCGATCGTGCGGAACATCGCCACCGCGCACGACGGGACCCTCACCCTGACGCCCCGGGCCGGGGGAGGGCTCCGCGTGACGGTCCGGCTGCCCCGGGTCGATCACCCGACCGGGAAGTCGAAGTAGGTGTCGGGGTGGGGCTCGTCCCTCAGCGTGTAGTGCCACCACTCCCGTTCGTAGGCGAGGAAACCGCAGTCCTCCATGATCGAGCGGAGGACCTGCCGGTTCCTCGCCTCGACGGCCGCGGTCCCCGGTGCGCCGTGGTGTGAGATCGGGTCCATCAGGTCGTGGTCGCCGCCCATGCGGGCGAGTTCGTCGGTGTCCAGGTGGTAGAGGGTCAGGTCGACGGTGCTGCCCCGGCTGTGGCCGGACCGGGCGGCCACGTACCCCCGGTCGAACATCTCCGTCCGGTCGATGTTCGGGTAGTGCCGTCGTTTCGTCCGGCCGTCCTCCGGTTCGGTCGACCAGCGCAGGAAGCGGTCCACCGCGCGTTGCGGGCGGTAGCCGTCCCACAGCAGCAGGCCGAAACCCTCGGTGGCGGCCTTCGCCCGCGCTTCGTCCAGGGCCGCGCACAGGGCGGTCGTGCCGACGATCCGGTTCGCCAGGTAGCCGTCCACCGGTTTGCCGGTGAAGTTGTCCCAGGTGGCGTACTTGGCGTCCCAGCGGATCCCGGGCACGAGCTCGTCCACGAAGGCGAAACCGTCCTCCACGGTCACTTCTCCGCCAGCGCCGACGAGATGAGGCGGTCGAGCACGTCGCCGAGCGGCAACCCGGCGGCGGCCATCATCCTCGGGTAGCGGCTGTAGGACGTCAGGCCGGGCAGGGTGTTGACCTCGTTGAGGACCAGGGTCCCGTCCTCCTTGAGGAACAGGTCCACCCGCGCCAACCCCCGGCACCCCAGGGCGCGGTAGATGGCCTTCGCGGTCTCCTGCACGAGCCGGCGCGTCTCGGCCGGGACGTCGGCGGGCACGATCGCCACCGAGTTCTCCGAACCGGTCTCGGGCGCGTCCTCCTGGTGGATCCGGAAGAAGCCGTGGGACAGGGAGATCCGGTCCACCTCGCCGGTGACCAGGTCCGCGCCGTTGCCCAGGACCGCGCACCCGACCTCGCTGCCGACGACCGCTTCCTCGATCAACACCTTGGAGTCGTACTGCCGCGCGGCCTCCAGCGCGTCCGCCAGTTCTCCCTCCCGGGTCACCTTGGTGACGCCGAACGACGACCCGGACCGGGCGGGCTTCACGAAAACGGGGTAGGTGAGCCGACCGGGCTCGACCGACTCGCCCGCCGGCACGGTCCAGAAGTTCGGGGTCGGGATGCCCGCGCTGCGCGTGACGACGTAGGACAGGGACTTGTCCATGCACAGCGCGGAGCTCTGGACGTCGCACCCCGCGTACGGGATGCCGGACAGCTCCAGCAGGCCCTGCATCGCGCCGTCCTCGCCGAACCTGCCGTGCAGGACGGGCAGCACGACGTCGAGCCGGACCGTGTCGTACTTGCCCTCGTCCAGCACGAGCAGTCCGTGGACGCTCCGGTCCGGCGACAGCACGACCGGACGGCCGCTCCCGCCGTCCCAGCCCTCGTCGGGTCCGTCGCACAGCCGCCACTCGCCGCTCTGCGTCACGCCGATCCAGAAGGGTTCGTACTTGGCGGTGTCCAGGCTCTTCGCGACCTCCCGCGCGGATTTCACCGAGACGGGGTGCTCCTCCGAACTGCCCCCGAAGACGATTCCGACGTTCACGCTAGCCATGCTTCCCGCTTTCGAAGTTCACGCAGTTGACGAGACTGTTTTCCACGGTGTCGCGCAGGGCGTGGTCCGTGTAGTAGGCCGTGTGCGGACTGATGAGCACGTTCGGCATTTCCTGCAACCGCAGCAGGTTCTTGCTGTCTATCGGCTGATCCCTCAGATCGGCGTAGAAAATCCCTTCCTCCCCTTCGAGGACGTCCAACGCCGCGCCACCCAACCTGCCGCTGTCCAACGCCGCCACGAGCGCGTCGGTGTCGATGAGCGCACCGCGTCCGGTGTTGACCACGAACGCGCCCGGCTTCATGCGGGCGATGCGCCGTTCGTCGAGGAGGTGGTGGGTTTCCGCGCTGAGCGGCGTGTGGAGGGTGACGATGTCGCTCTGCTCGACCAGCGCGTCCAGGGGAACGTGGTCCGCGCTGGGGCGGATGTCGTGGGCCAGCGTGCGGCACCCGAAACCCCGCAGCCGGTCCAGGACCGCGGTGCCGATGCGGCCGGTCCCGACCACGCCCACGGTCAGGTCGCGGAGTTCCCTCCCGCGCGCGTCGGTCAGCCGGTAGTCGTGCACATCGGCCCGGCGGACGACCGATTTCGCGTTCCGGACCGCCATCAGCATCAGCATCAACGTGTAGTCGGCGACGCTGTCGGGCGAATAGGCGACGTTCCCCACGGAGATCCCGAGGCTCGCCGCGTGACGCACGTCGATGTGGTCGAACCCGACGCTCCTCGTGGAGATGTACCGGACACCGACCCGGCGGAGCGCGCGGAGTGCGGCGTTCGTGATCCGCGTTTTGTGGCCCACGCTGACGCACCGGGTGCCGAGCGCGAGTTCGGCGGTCGCCTCGGACGCCGGTGCCTCGGTGATGATCGGTCGCACCCCGAAACGGGGTGCCATCTTACGGAAGAGAACCGCTTCGTCGTGATCGCACCCGTAGATCGTGACCGCTGTCGTCGCGGATTCGCTGCCGGTCATGCTGCCCATTCAAGACAGCGGTGTGTTGCCGGCGCGTATGCGGATTTCGATATGCCGGCGATATGCCGACGAGGAGGCGGGGCTCCCGCGGTGTGGGGAGCCCCGCCTCTCGGGATCAGGCGCCGGGGACGGCCTGGGCCAGGGTGTTGCGTTGGAAGATCGACCAGAACGTGGACGAGCAGTAGGTGCAGTTCGGGCCGAAGTACAGGCCGCGGGCCTGCTCGTCGTGCATCAGGTGCAGG
This sequence comes from Saccharothrix variisporea, assembly GCF_003634995.1. GTDB lineage: Bacteria > Actinomycetota > Actinomycetes > Mycobacteriales > Pseudonocardiaceae > Actinosynnema > Actinosynnema variisporeum. Next base: position 9,348,252 of record NZ_RBXR01000001.1, read on the forward strand.
CGGAACCAGGCGGTGATGGCGCCGTGCAGGTCGGGGAAGCCGTAGTGGTCGGCGCCGCGCTGCTCCGCGTAGATGGCCGGGACCTGGGTGGCCTGGTTGTAGGTGTTGCGGACGGTGGTGGGCGAGACGATGGTGTCGTTCTGGCCCGCGAAGAACACGGCCGGGCCGTGCAGCCTGCTCGCGCTGCTGAACGCGAGGGGGTAGATCGGGGCGATCGTGTCCACGCGCGGGTCGGCCCCGGCGTCCACCGCCGCGCCGCCGCCGAACGAGTGGCCGGTGGCGCCGACGTTGGACAGGTCGACCTTGCCCTGCAACGGGCTGCCGGCGCGGGAGTTCTCGGTGGTCAGGTAGTCCAGGCCCTGCAGCATGGCGACGCCGGTGCCGGTGTTGCCCTCGGCCGCGGCGACGATGAAGCCGTGCGAGGCCAGGTGGTCGAGCAGCGGCATGTACCGGTCCAGGTGGGAGCGTGCGCCGTTGTTCCACAGCACGACCGGGTGGGCGGTGCAGCCCAGCGTGCCCAGCGCGACCGGTCGCACGACGGTGGTGCCGCGCCCGTTGGAGGCCGAGGTGACTGCGAACGGGCCGGCGGTGGCCCACTGGCCGTTGACCGACGAGCACGGCGAGGTCGGCGGGACGCTGGTGGTCGTGGTCGGGTTGCTCGTGGTCGGGTTGCTCGTGGTCGTCGGGGCCGTCGTGGTGGACGTGGGCGTCTGCTTCTCGTGGTCGAGGATGGTGTTCTTGATCTGGTCGAAGACGCCGGCGTCGCTCGGGAAGGACCCGTGGCCGATGCAGGTCGGGGTCTGGAGGTTCGTGGCCCCGGCGAGCTCGGCGCTGGTGCTGGGGTTGACGTTCCAGTCGCAGGTGGAGCGCTGGGTGGTGTAGCGGACGGCGGGGGAGCCGGGGACCTCGGTGCCGGCGTTCAGGTCGGCCAGCCACGGCGAGCCGATGGCGAACTGCTTGCAGGACACGTAGGTGTTCTGGCACATCGACGCCGTCGTGGTGCCGTGGTGGGGGCCGGCCATCGAGAAGTACAGCGAGACCTTGTCCTGCGCGCCGGGCACGCGCTTGAGGTAGGAGCGGGCGGCCAGGGTCGAGGCCGACCAGGTGACCAGGACGACCTTGCGGGCGCCGGTCCGGGCCAGCACGCTGTCGACCTCGCGCCCGATCTCCTCGCCGGCGCGGGTCAGGTCACCGGTCATGCTCGTGCTGTCGGTCCAGGTGTCGACCCGGTCCTGGCGCCATCCCGCGCCGACGAACCTGGTCTTCATCGGCTCCATGTTCGCCGTCGTGCCGGTCATGCCCGGGATGATGATCACCGGGTCGTGCTCGACGGCCGCGGTGACCAGATCCGCTCGCGCCTGGGGCGACAACGCGACCAGCGACACCGCGGCGGCCGCCACGGCGGTCAGCACGGCGAGCAGCGCCGCACCTCGGCCGCGCAGCACCGCGCGGGCTTGGGTTGTGGACATCGAACAGCCTCCTGGCAGGGATTGGTACCGGAATCGGCAGGTGATCCGGATCACGCTGTGACGCCGATGCTACGAACGTGAAAACTCCGGGACCATGTGTGCGTCCACATCATCGAGCGGCTCGACATGTGGCTGCGGACATCGCCCCCGCGAGCACAGTGGTCCGAAATTCCTTTTCGTTCTTTCCTGGAGGGCGAATGATGTCCGATTATCTGGAATCGAGCCGGCCTTGCAGACCATCATCAGGACCTACGGCCCGAAATAGCCCCCGACCGCGTTCACCGTGCCGGGAGGTTGCGGCGGATGCCCTCGATCAGGCGGCTGGTCACGTCGTGCGGACCGGTCCAGTCGAGCAGGCCCCGGCCGGTGGTCCGGCCGCGGTGGCCGTCGGTGAGGAGCTTGTCCAGCGTGGGGAACGCGTCCGTGGCGGTGGACAGGTGGGGCGCCAGGTTGGCCAGGATGGAGCGGGTGAGGTCCAGGCCGATGTGGTCGGCGTTCTCCATCGGGCCCACGGCCGCCAGCCGCAGGCCGAAGCTGCCGCGGACCACGGTGTCGATGGTCTCCGCGTCGCAGACGCCTTCGTCGAGCAGGTGCAGGGCTTCGCGCACCATGGCGAACTGGAGCCGGTTGCCGATGAAGCCCGGGACGTCGCGGTGCAGGCGGACCGCGGTCTTGCCCAAGGAGGTGACCAGGTCGTGGGCGGACCGGACGAAAGCGGGGTCCGTGGCGGCGCCGGGGGCGATCTCCACCAGCGGGATGAGGTGGGCCGGGTTCCACCAGTGCACGCCCACCAGCCGTTCCGGGTGCCGCATGCCGTCGGCGATCCCGGTGATCGACAGGACCGAGGTGTTCGACCAGATCGGGGTGCGCGGGGGCACCAGGGCCTCCACCGCCGCCACCACCTCGTGCTTGACGGCCATGCGTTCCGGCACCGCCTCCACCACGACGTCGACCTGGTGCAGGGCGGCGTCCAGGTCGGGCACGGCGCTGATGTGGTCCTGCACGGCCATCCGCGCCGCCTCCGGGGTGCCGCTGAGCTCCAGCGCCCGCTCCACGCGGTCGTGCACGTCGCCCAGCACGGCCGGGTCCGGGTCGTGGAGTCGGGTGTGGTGGCCCGCTCGGGCCAGTGCGGCGGCGATTCCGTGGCCCATGAGCCCTGCACCGACTATGCCGAATAGCGCCATGGATGTCCTCGAGTCGTAGGTGGTGGGGTCAGGCCTGCAAGGCGTGCAGGCGCAGTGCGAGTTGGATCTCCAGGACCCGATCGGGGGACTGCCAGTCCGGCCCGAGCAGCTTGCCGATGCGGTCCAGGCGCTGGGCCACGGTGTTGACGTGGACGTGCAGGAGGTCCTTGGCGCGCGGCGGGTTGCCGCCGGTGGCGAAGTAGGCCTCCAGCGTGCGCAGGAGCTCGGTGCCGCGGTCGCGGTCGTAGTCGAACACCGGGCCGAGGGTCCGGCGGATGAACGCCGTGTGGTCGCCGTCGTCGGCGAGCAGCAGCCCGACGAAACCCAGGTCCGCCATCGACGCCCCGGTGCCCTCGCGACCCAGCCGCAGCAGGGCGCGCAGGCACCGGCTCGCCTCGGCGTGGGCGCGGGCCAGCTCGGCGGGTCCACACGCCGGTCCGGCCGCCGCGACGGTGACCGGACACCCCGTCGCCGCGCCCAGGGCCGTCGAGACGCGGGCGGCCAGCGGACCGGGGGAGCCGTCGCGGACCAGCAGCACCACCTGCTCGGCGTGGACGCCGACCAGGGCGGCGTGCTGGGCGGCGGCGGTGGCCAGGCGGCGGCGCGGGACCGTGGTGGCGTGGGCGATGAGCACGGCGTGGGGCGCGGTGATGTCCACGCCGAGGCGGCGGGCCCGGTCGACCAGCGCCGACGGGTTGCGGTCGGGCGCGGTGAGCAGGTCGGTGAGCAGTTCGCCGCGGACCTCGTCCTCGGCCTTGGCCACCGAGCGGCGCAGCAGCAGGAGCAGGGCGGTGACGACGGCGGCGCGCTCGAACAGGCGGCGGTCGGCGTCGACCAGGTCGGCTGTGCCGGCCAAGTCGATGGGTGCGGCGCTGCGCACGATGCTGCCCAGCAGCTCGGGGCCGGCCTGCACCGCGCACACCCAACCGTCCGGTGTGGACAGTGCGCGGCCGGAGTGGTGCGAGGCGGCGACGTCGTGCGGGTCCGGTGCCCCGGTGGGCGGTCCCGCGTGGGCGAGTTCGACGCCCTCGGCGGTGTACATGCCGATGCCGCCGCCCAGCGTGTCGGCCACGGCGGCGGCCACCGCCGGGAGGTCGCCGCCGCGCAGCACGAGGTCCATCAGCTTGTCGTGGGCTTCCTCGGCGCGTTCCACGGCTTGGCTGTGGGCGCTGATCTCGGCCAGCAGCCGGGCGTTGTCCAGTGCGACGGCGGCGTGGTCGGCCAGCGACGACAGCAGCGCGATCTCGTCGGGCGTGAAGTCCCGGGGTGTGCGCTCGGCGGCGTAGAGGACCCCGATCACGTTGTGCCCCAACGTCAGAGGCACCGCGAGCAGCGCGGTCAACCCCTCGTCCTTGACCGCGGCGTCCACGGGCTCGCTGTGGTGGAAGCGTTCGTCGGTGAGGTAGTCCGGGGTCGCGTACGGGCGGGCGGTCTGCGCGACCAGGCCGCCCAGCCCGATGCCCATCCGCATCCGGACCCGGGGGAACAGCTCGGACACCGACCCGTCCGTGACGCGCATCGAGGTGGTCTCGGTGACCGGGTCGTTGAAGGTCAGGTACGACAGTTCGACGCCGAGCAGGCGGCGGGCGCGGTGCACGATCGAGCGCAGCACTTCGTCCGGGTCGCGCAGCCGGGCCAGGTCGCCGGCGGTGTCGAACAGGGCGCTGAGCTCGGCTTCCCGACGTCGGTGGTCGCGCAGGGTGGTGTTGATGCGCAGCGCCAGTTCGGCCGCCGGGCCGGCGGCGGGGTCGTCCACGGCGACCAGGGCCAGGTCCTCGCTGCGGGCGCCGCCGGCGAGCAGTTCCAGCAGGCGGAAGGCGACGTCCACCGGCTCACCCCGTGGCGGCCCGGACCGTGCGCCGCTCGATCCGCTTGTCGACGCCGACGCCCACGTGCACGACCCGTTGCACGAACACGCCGGGCAGGTGCACCTCGTCGGGGTCCAGTTCCCCGGGTTCCAGCAGCTCCTCCACCTCGGCGACGGTGATCCGGCCGGCCATCGCGCACAACGGGTTGAAGTTGCGCGCCGACCGGTGGAAGACCAGGTTGCCGTGCCGGTCGCCGCGGGCGGCGTGCACCAGGGCGTAGTCGCAGGTGATCGCGCGTTCCAGCACGAACGGGCGCGGGTCGCCGCCGACGTCGAAGTGCCGGACCTCCTTGGCCGGCGTGCTCGTCTCCACCCGGCCGTCCGGGCTGTGGCGCAGCGGGACCCCGCCCTCGGCGACCGGCGTGCCCACGCCGGTGGCGGTGTAGAAGGCGGGGATGCCCGCCCCGCCGGCGCGCAGCCGCTCGGCCAGGGTGCCCTGCGGCACCAGCTCGACCTCCAGCTCCCCGGCGAGGAACTGGCGGGCGAACTCCTTGTTCTCCCCGACGTAGGAGCTGGTCATGCGCGCGATGCGGTGGTCGGCGAGCAGGACGCCCAACCCGAAGTCGTCCACCCCGCAGTTGTTGGACACGACGTCCAGCCCCGTGGTGCCGCGCGCGTGCAGCGCCCGGATCAGCTCGACCGGGATGCCGCACAGGCCGAACCCGCCCACCGCCAGGCTCGCCCCGTCGGGGATGTCGGCCACCGCCGCCGCGGCCGTCGAAACCAGCTTGTCCATCGTGTCCCTTCCTCCGCCGTCCTGCCGGCCAACAGTGGGCCAAGCCCTGTGCGGTCGACAATGTGGCCGCCCACATGAGCGGCGCGGTTTTTGCGTGGCCGACCACATTGGGCGGCCCGGGACCCCGACCTAGCGTTGCGGCCGTGCACACCGCCTGCCGGTGACGCTTTTCTCGGCACGGCACGACAAAGGAGTCCCTGATGAGCACAGCCGCCGCCGCGCCACCGACCCGCATGGGCCGGGTGGTGGCCGCCAGCCTGGTCGGCACCGCCGTGGAGTGGTACGACTTCTTCCTCTACGGCTCGGCCGCCGCCCTGGTGTTCAACAAGCTGTTCTTCCCGCAGAGCGACCCGCTCGTGGGCACCATGCTGGCCTTCCTGACCTACGCGCTCGGGTTCGTCGCACGCCCGCTGGGCGGCCTGGTGTTCGGGCACTTCGGCGACCGGGTCGGCCGCAAGAAGCTGCTGATGGTGAGCCTGGTGACGATGGGCGTGGCCACCGCCGGGATCGGGCTGCTGCCCACCTACGCCTCGGTCGGCGTGTGGGCGGCGGTCCTGCTGACCGTCCTGCGGCTGGTGCAGGGCTTCGCCATCGGCGGCGAATGGGGCGGCGCGGTGCTGCTGGTCAGCGAGCACGGGTCGCCCCGGTGGCGCGGGTTCTGGGCGAGCTGGCCGCAGGCCGGGGTCCCGGTGGGCAACCTGCTGGCCACCGCGGTGCTGGCGCTGCTGGCCGCGACCATGCCCGACCGGACCTTCCTCGACTGGGGCTGGCGGGTGCCGTTCCTGGTGTCGGCCCTGCTGATCGGCCTGGGCTACTGGATCCGCTCGTCCATCGAGGACGCGCCGGTCTTCACCGCGGCCCGAGCCAAGGCCGGTGAGGCGCGGCGGGCTCCGGCGTTGGAGGCGTTGCGCCGCCACCCCAAGCAGATCGGGGTGTGCATCTCGGCGCGGATGGTGGAGAACATCTCCTACTACATCATCACCGCGTTCGTCCTCACCTACGTCACCACGTACTTGAAGCTGGACAAGGCGCTGGTGCTCAACGCCTTGTTGTTGGCCAACGTCGTGCACCTGGTCGCCATCCCCGCCTTCGGCGCGCTGTCCGACCGGATCGGCCGCCGACCGGTGTACCTGGGCGGCACGATCGGCATGGGGCTGTGGGCGCTGCTGTTCTTCCCGCTGCTGGACACCCGTGACGGGTGGCTGCTCACCCTGGCCGTGGTGGGCGGGCTGGTCGCGCACGCGGCGATGTACGGGCCGCAGGCGGCGTTCTTCGCCGAACAGTTCGACACGGAGGTCCGTTACTCCGGCACCTCCATCGGCTACCAGGTCACCTCGATCATCGCCGGCTCCTTGGCCCCGCTGATCGCCACCGCGCTGCTGTCCCGCTACGGCAACCCCACACCCGTCACGATCTACGTCGTCGTCGCGGCCGTCATCTCCACCGCCGGAGTCCTCGCCGCCAAGGAAACCCGCCACCGCGACCTCGCCGAGGTGACCACCCGATGAGCCTGACCCGCACCCAAATGGCCGCCCGCGCTGCCCGCGAACTGCCGGATGGCGGTTACGTCAACCTCGGCATCGGCCTGCCCACACTCGTCGCCGACCACATCCCGCAGGGCAAGCACGTCGTGCTGCACTCCGAGAACGGCATCCTCGGCGTCGGCCCCTACCCCGTCGACGGCTCCGAGGACCCCGACCTGATCAACGCCGGCAAGGAGACCGTCACCGTCACCCCCGGCGCGTCCTTCTTCGACTCCGCACTGTCGTTCGCCATGATCCGCGGCGGCCACATCGACGTCGCCGTGCTCGGCGCGATGCAGGTCTCCGCCGAGGGTGACCTGGCGAACTGGATGATCCCGGGCGCGATGGTCAAGGGCATGGGCGGGGCGATGGACCTCGTCCACGGCGCGCGGAAGGTCATCGTGCTGATGGAACACACCACCCGGGACGGCGCGCCCAAGATCGTGAACGCGTGCACCCTGCCCACCACGGGCCGGCGCGTGGTGCACCAGGTGATCACCGACCTGGCCGTCCTCGACGTCACCGCGGACGGCCTTGTCCTGCGCGAACTGGCTCCAGGGGTCACGGTCGAGGACGTGCGTGCCGTGACCGAGCCGGATGTGGTCGTTCCCGCGGTTGTCCGACTCGGGGTGGCGTCATGAGGAAGCTCGGCGTTGTGGTGGCGCTGGTGTGCCGGGTGGCGGTGTGCTGGGTGGCGCTGGTGTGCTGGTGGCGCTGGTGTGCCGGGTGGTGGTGTGCCGGGTGGTGGCGTGCGGGGTGGTGGCGTGCGGGGTGGCGGTGTGCGGGGTGGTGGTGGCTCCGCCGGCGCTGGCGGCGACCGACTCGTGCGCAGGGTTGACCGGCTTGGCGATCCCGGCTGCCGTGATCGGCCTGCCGACCTCGGGTGGTGAGGTCACCGCTGCCCGGATCACCGGCGAACCCGCGCATTGCCGGGTGGACGCGGCGATCCACCCGGTCGACCCGGCCGCGCCGGACGTCCTCCTGCGGGTCGCGCTGCCGGCGCGGTGGAACCGCAAGACGATGATGTTCGGCGGTGGCGGGTACGACGGCACCATCCCCGACGTCGCCGGCAACGTCCCCTACGGCCCCGCCGACCGGCCCACCCCGCTCGGCCGCGGGTACGCGACCTTCGCGAGCGACTCCGGTCACCAGGCCGCGCCGGACTTCACCCCGACCCGGTCCCTGGACGGCTCGTTCGCGGTTAACGACGAGGCGCTGCGCAACTTCGCCGGTGACGCGCTGAAGAAGACCCGCGACGCCGCCCTGTTCCTGGTCGGCAGGCACTACGGCCGTCCTCCGGTGCACAGCTACTTCGCCGGCGGCTCCAGCGGCGGTCGGGAGGGGTTGGCGGTCGCGCAGCGGTGGCCGGCCGACTTCGACGGCGTGATCTCGGCCTACCCGGCGTGGAACGCGGCGAGCCTGGACCTGTTCTTCGGCTACCAGGCCCGGCTGCTGGCCCAGCCGGGCGCGTTCCCGGGACCGGCCAAGCAGGCGCTGCTGCATCGAGCGGTGATCGCCGCCTGCGACGGTCGTGACGGTGTCCGCGACGGCGTGGTCTCCGACGAAGCGGGGTGCCGGTTCGACCCGCGGTCGCTGCGCTGCGCGGACGGCGCGGACCTGGGCGATTCGTGCCTGTCGGACGCGCAGCTCCAGGCCGTGCGGGCGATGTCGGAGCCACTGCGGTGGGACTACCCGATCGGCAGCGGCGAACGCGGCTACCCCGGGTTCCCGTTCCTGTCCGGTGCGGACATGACCACACCGCTGCTGGGCCTGGGCACGCAAGCGCCCGCCAACCCGATGCCCAAGACGGCCGGGTACGGCGTGCAGTTCTGGGAGCAGTGGGTGAAGTACTTCGTCACGCGCGACCCGGCGTACGACTCGTTGTCGCTGGACCCGCGCACACCCGGCAAGTGGCAGCAGCGCATCAGCGAGCTGTCGCGGTTGCAGGACGTCAACGACCCCGACCTGCGCCCGTTCGCCGACGCCGGCGGCAAACTGCTGCTCGTGCACGGCACGGCCGACGAACTGGTCAGCCACCGGTCCACTGTGGACTACTTCCGGCGCGTCGAGCAGACCACGGGCAAGGGCGCGACCCAGCGGTTCGCCCGCCTCTACCTGGTGCCCGGTGCCAACCACGTCAACGTCGACGCGGCCTTCGCCGCCGGCTGGGACTCGGTGACGGCGCTGGAGAACTGGGTCGAGCACCACCGGCCGCCGGTCGCGCAGGTGGTGACCGACAAGAACCCGTCGGCGGGCGGACGCACCCGACCGCTGTGCCAGTACCCGGCCTGGCCCCGGTATGTCGGAGCGGGCGACCCCGACTCCGCGCGCAGCTACGTCTGTACGGCTAGCTCAACAGTTCCGGCCGGCTGATCCGCAGCAGGCGCAACGCGATCTGGACCTCCAGCAGGCGGTCCGGATCGCGCCAGGACTCGCCCAGCAGCTGTCCGATCCGGGACAGCCGCTGGGCGATGGTGTTGGCGTGCAGGTGCAGTTCCTGCGCGGTGGTGGACATGTTCTGCCCACTCGCGCAGAACGCGCCCAGCGTGCGCACCAGGTCCGCGCCGCGCGTCTCGTCGTAGTCGATCAGGCAGCCGAGCACGGAGTCCACGAACGCGCCCAGGTCGCGCCTGCTGCCGAACAACACCCCCACCGCACCCAGTTCGGCCGCGTCGGCCCCTTCGCCGGCACGGCCCAGCGCGAGCATGGCCTGCGCGCAGTCCGCAGCCTCCCGGTACGCCTCGGCGACCTGCTCGACGCTCTCCACCGCCGCCGCGCCCGCGGTCACCGGCCGTGCGCTCGTGGACAGCTCACGGCTCACGTTTCGTGCTTGCGGCCCCGGGTCGGTGCCCGGCAGCAACAGCACCACCTCGTCCTTGCGGCAGGTCGCCAGACCACCACCACGGCGGGCCAGGGCGGCAGCGGCGGCGTGGTAGCGGTCGCGCCCGCCCCCGCAGACCCGGGCCACCACGACGACGTGCCGGGCGTCGAGGTCCACCCCCAGCAGGGAAGCGCGGTGGCGCAGCAGGTCGTCCCGCCGTGGGGAGGGGGAGAGCAGGTCCTCCAGCAGTTCGCCACGCACCTGGGCTTCGGTCTCGGCCACGCGCTGCCGGGTGACCAGCACCAGCGAGGCCACCAACGCCGTCGCCTCCAACGTGCGCCGGTCGATGTCGCCGACCGCGCTGGTGCCGGCGAGGACCATCGTGCCGAGGTAGTCCGACTCGGTGATCATCGGCACCGCGCACGTCGTGCCGGTCGTGATCGTGCACCCGGCCTCCCGCGCGGCCCGCGCGACCGCGCCCAGGTCGTCCACCTCGACCTCGGCACCGGCCCTGGTCACCACGGCACCGTCCCGGTTCACCAGCACCACGCACCTGCCGCGACCGAGTTCGCCGCGGCCTGGACCACGTCCTCGACCCCCTTGCCGTCCAGGACCAGGCGCGTGAGCCGCTCGTGGACCGCCGCACTGCGCTCCAGGTCCTCGGCGTGGGACCGGGTGGTCGCATTGGCCACCCGCAACTCGTCCGCCGCCGCCCGCGCCTCACCCAGCAACCGGCTGTTGTCGATCGCCACCGCCGCGTGCGCAGCGAGCATGGACAACGCGTTGACGTCCCGCCCGCTGAACGTGCGCTGCTCGCGGTGCGCGGCCAGCAGCACCCCGATCACGTGCCGCCCGAGCACCACCGGCACACCCAGCAACGACACCATCTTCTCCGCGCGCACCGTCCGGTCGATCTCGGCGGTGTGGATGATCGACTTGTCCTCGTGGTAGGACAGCACGCTGTAGGGCGCACCCGTGCGAGCCACCATGCCCCCGACCCCGGCCCCACTGGGCAACCGCAGTGCGCGCAGCAGCCCGGAGATGTTGCCCGAGGCGGCTTTGATGTAGCTGTCACCGCGATCCCGGTCGCTGAGGCTGATGTAGGCCAGGTCGCAGTCCAGGAGGCGGCGGGCCCGGTCGGAGATGGCTTGGAGCACTGCGTCCAGGTCGTGCAGCGCGGCGAGGTCGTGTGCGGTGTCGTTGAGGAGTTGCAGCTCGGCCTGGTGCCGTCGGTGCCCGATCAGGATCTCACGCACGCGCAGCGCCAACGCGCGTTCACGTTCCAGCTCGGCGAGTTGGTCGGCCGGGGCGCCCTTGGCTCGTGCTTGGGTCAGGGGCTCGTCGAAGTCGGCGACGTCGGTGTCCGATGCCAGCAACAACTCCAGGTACGAAGCACTTCCCACCGCCACGGCTCCCTCCACCGACACCGTTGTCGAGCCGCCCCAGCCTGGGCTTACGCTAGGCAGCTCGCGGCGGGGCGACCATGTGGATGGCCACACACATCGCGCGCCTTGCATGTGCCCACGGCACACATTCCACGCTTAACAGTCCGCGTTCGCAACCCGGTTCAGGCGCGGCGCTCTCAAGATCGAAAGATGACAAGCGGCGCTCGCCGCGCGGCAGGCCGCCAGCGGGGGGTGAAGGGCGTCGGTTCCCCCGCCGTATGGCCTGGCGGAGCCAACCACAGATTTGCCGGGGTGCCGCTAAAACTTTTTGCTCGTTCCTCGCAAAAACTTTCGGCTGCACCCCGGCAAATCTGTGGTAGCCCTTCGGGCAGGCCATACGGCGGGGGAACCGAGGCCCTCCACCTGTGGTTGGGACCACCACGCAAAAGCGCGCTTCGCGCGTCGGAAGGTGGCGGTGGGAGCCAGGTGGCGGCCTGGCTCCTCGGTGGGGTTAGCTGCGCAGGGTCCACTGCTGGTTGGCGCCGCCCCCGCAGGTCCACAGGATGATCTTCGTGCCGTTCGCGGTCGCTGCCCCGGAGGCGTCAAGGCAGAGGCCGGACTGGACGCCGGTGATCGTCCCGTTGGCGTTCACGTTCCACTGTTGGTTGGTCTGGCTGTTGCAGTCCCAGATCACGACCGTCGTGCCGTTGGTCGTGCCCTGGTTGTTGGCGTCCAGGCACTTGTTGCCGTACACCTGCAGTTGCTTGCCTGCCGTGTACGTGAAGCGCTGGTTGGTGCCGCCGTGGCAGTCCCACAGCTGCGCCTGGGTGCCGTTGGTGGTGCTTGCGCCGCTGATGTCCACGCAGCGGCCGGACTGGCCGCCCACGATCGTGACGCCCTGTGTGGTGCCGCCGCCCTGGCGCCTTGCCAGGGACTTCGACTCGGCGGATCGGGTGCCCTGTGCGTTCACGACGTAGAGGCGGTAGTCACCCGACGTTGTCGGTACCTCGATGGTCGTCGCCGTGCCTGCTGCCCTGGTCATGGTCGGGCCGACGGCGAAGGTGGTGGTGCCGAGGGGAGCCAGCCACAGGGTTTTTGTGGCGTCGCCGGTGCTGCGGATCGGGATGGACGCCGTGCCGGAGCCCACGAACGTGCTGTCCGGCAGCACGTAGTCGGGCAGGGACAGGTTGCTCGCCGGGATGATGTCCCGGTAGGCGTCCTCCAGGCCCGAGTTCACGGCGATGCTGTGCGCCGGCGCGGGCCACACGTAGTCCGAGTAGACGAGGATGTCCTGGATGGTGCTGTTCGGCAGGTTCTTGTTGGACACCTTGTTGATCGGCCCGTAGGTCTGCGTGATGGTCAGGTCGTGCTTGCGGCCGAAGTCGTCGGAGTTGATCATCCACGTGACGTTCTTGTCCACGCTCAGGACGTTGTCGCGGAACGTGATGTACGCCGACCCCTCGTCCGGGTGCAGCCCGTACTTGTGGCCGGACGGGACGCCCTGCAGGTAGTTGTTGGTGATCGACGTGTTCGGCTGCGCGCCCAGCGTGTAGATGGGGGCGGTGTCGTTGAGGCGTTGGACGGTGTCGATGATGTGGTTGTAGCTGATGTTGTTGTTCCGGGCCGTGGTGGTCGGGCGGTTGGGGGCGATGGAGCCCGACGAGCCGTCGAAGTTCCACCAGCCCCAGCCCATGGTGATGCCGTTCCACGGGGCCTTCTCGATCCGGTTGTGCTGGATGGTCAGCGTGTCGACGAAGAACGCCGAGATGGGGCTGTGCCCGTTGAACAACACCGCGCTGTCGTAGAGGTAGTTGTTCTTGATCTCGATGTTCTTCGGCAGCCCTTCGACCTGCGCGGTGTACTTCTCGCGGTTGGACGACGTGTGGTCGCCGATGTAGACGTGCTGCGGGTGGCCGACGTTGATCGCTGAACCGGCGATGTCGTTGGTGTAGTTGCCGATCACCTGCACGTTCTGCACGTCGTTGACCAGGTTGATGCCGTCCACACCGGTGTGCTGCACGCGGTTGCGGAGGAAGGCGATGTTGTCGGCGTTCTCCACCTGGACGGCGCCCGGCGCGGTGTCGACGTTCCGGTAGTAGTAGACGTGGAAGTTGCCCTTCGCGTACGCCGTGTTGCCCAACGGACCCTGCTGGGCCTGCTTGAACGCGCTGCCGGCCACGGTGAAGAGGTTCCAGTCCGAGTGCTGCACGGTGATGCCGGAGAAGGTGATGTTGCGGACGTGGTTGGTCGTGGACGTGCCGGCGACCCGGATCAAGGTGGACAGGTTGTTCGGCGCGTAGACCGACGCCGTCGCCATGTCGTCCGAGTTGTTCTTGTAGTAGTAGACCGTCTGGGCGGCCCGGTCGAAGTAGAACTCGCCCGGCGAGTCCAGGAACTCGTAGGCGTTCATGAACTTGTGGCTGCCGCCGGTCTGGAAGTTGCCGTTGAACGCCCCCGCGGCGATGGCCCCGCCGGGTTGCTGGAACAGCGCGACGCGGCCGGAGCCGTCGCTGCTCGTGGTGACCTGCCGGACGCCCACGATGGCCGTCTGCCACGTCGTCGCGGTCTCGATCTCGACGTCGTCGGGGTTGCGGGAGATGGCGGGCAGGTCGCCGAGGCCGTACTTGGCGCCGTCGCACTGCGAGCCCGACTCCCACGCCCAGGGCGCCTGGCCGGCGGTGACGTTGTAGGTGCCGTAGCAGCCTTGCGAGCTGATCGTCTTGGTGGCCATGACAGCGCGCTTGTCGTTGACGTAGAGCGCACGCAGCTTGTTCGCGCGGGTGAGCGGCGCTTTCCAGATGTTGCCGCTGTGCTGGGTCCAGCCGGTCACCGCGACGCCGCCGCTGAGCACGGGCGTCTCATTCGGGTAGGCGGAGTAGAGGACCCGGTACCCGTTCGTGCCGGAGTCGGCGGGGGTGAAGTCGATGGCGCTGCCGAGCTGGTAGTTGCCGCCGCGCAGGTAGACCTGGATGTCCCCGGTCATGGTGGCGTTGATCGTGCGGACGGCGTCCCGGGCGCGCTGCACGGTCTTGAACGGCGCGGTGATCGTCCCGGGGTCGGAGTCGTTGCCGTTGGGGGACACGTAGAACGTCGCCTGCGTGGCGGCCGAGGCACCGGGTGGGCTCGCGGTGGCCGGCAGCAGGGACACGGACACGAGCGCCGCGAGGGTTAACACCGACCTCGCGGCGCTAGCGGCTGATCTCACCTTTTCTCCCATCGTCGTCGTTGACGAGCAGTCGGCGACCGGCGGTGCGCGAGACCCGGCGCCTTCCGGCAAGCTAGCCACCGCCGGTACCGGGCAGCAATGTCTGGTTGCTGCCATTCTGTTAGCGCTAACTGCCGGCAGGCCTAGGCTTGACGCCCGATTCAGTGAGCGCTAACAAGACTCCGGAAATGATCAGCGCCCCGCGGCCCGGGAGGCGTCATGAGGCGACGAGACGGTGTCTCGGAGGCGTGGCACGGCCGCTGGTTCCGCACCAGCTCACCGGTCCTGATCGACCGCGCCGAGCACCTGGCCGCGCTGCGGGAGGCCGCGGCGCGACGGCCCGCGGTCGTGCTGCTCGAAGGCGAGTCGGGGGTGGGCAAGAGCCGGCTGGTCGCCGAGCTGCTCGCCGGGGACCTCGGCGGGGTCCTGCCGCTGGTCGGGCACTGCCAGCAGGTCGGCGAGCCGTTCTCCTACGGCGCGTTGCTGGAGGCGCTGCGGGGCGCGGGACCCGGGCTGGCGCGGCAGCGGTCGTTGAACCCGGTGATCGGGGCGCTGGCCCCGCTGCTGCCCGAGATCGCCGCCGACCTGCCGCCGCCCCTGCCGCCACTGGGCGACCCGCGGGCGGAACGGCACCGGCTGTTCCGGGCCGTGCGGGAGCTGCTCGCCGCCCTCGGGCCGGCGTTGTTGCTGGTCGAGGACCTGCACTGGGCCGACGACGGCACCCGGCAACTGCTGCGCTTCCTGGCGGGCGGCCCGCCGTCCACGCTGAGCATGGTGCTCACGTACCGGCGGGAGGACCTGCAAGGCAGCCCGCTCGGCGCGGAGTTCCGGTCGGCCGCCGGCGGCCTGGTCGCGGTGCTGGAGCTGGAGCCGTTCGACGTGGACGGCGTGCGGCGGCTGACCGAGGCCATCCTCGGCACGCCCGGGGTGTCGGCGGACTTCGCGGCCCTGCTGCACGAGCGCACCGCGGGCATCCCGTTCGTCGTCGAGGAGACCCTGCGCGCCCTGCGCGACCCGGCGGGCGCGGTGCAGGCCGGCAGCGCGCGGGCCAAGCGCCTGCTCGACGCGGTCAAGGTCCCCGTCCTGCTGCGTGACGCCATGGCCGACCGGCTGGCCACCCTGCCCGCCGACACGGTCCGGTTGGTCGAGGCGGCGGCGGTGCTCGGCACCCCCGCGCCCGCGGGCCTGCTCGCCGAGGTGGGCGGCGTCCCGGAACACCGCTCCCGGACCGCGCTGGCGCACGCCGTGGACGGGCACGTGCTGCACGAGGTGGACGACCTGGGCTACGGCTTCCGGCACATGCTGGCCCGCCAAGCCGTCTACGACACCATCACCGCCCCCGAGCGCGCCGCCCTGCACGACCGGGCCGTGGACGCGCTGGAGCACGTCGAGCCGCGCCCCCTGGTCCAGTTGGCCGAGCACAGCGAGCGCGCGGGCCGCGCGGCGGCCTGGCTGGCGCACGGCGAGGCGGCGGCGGACCGGGCCATCGACTCCGGCGACGCGGCCACGGCGACCACGCTGCTGCACCGCCTGCTGGCCGCGCCCACGCTGCCCGCCGAGGTGGTGGACCGGCTGGCGATCAAGCTCGGCCGCATCGCCAACACCGGCCTGGACCAGCGCGACCCCACGGAGACGCTGGAGCGCCTGCTGGTCGACCCGCGCCTGGCCACGTCCGTCCGCGGCGAGGTGCGGCTGTACCGGGCACTGCTGCTGCTCCGCCGACTCGGCCACATCCGCGAGGGCCGGGCCGAGTTGGAACGCGCCATCGGCGAAATGTCCGACCGCCCCGACCTCGTCGCCCGCGCCACCGCCGCGCTGTCCATGCCCTACCTGGGCACCCCGCCACCCGACGAACTGGCCCACTGGTGGCGGCACACCCAGACCCACCGCGCCACCGCCACCGGCGAACTGCGCATCGCCCTGCTGGCCAACGAGCTCGGCTCCCGCCTGCACCAGGGCTACCTGGCCTGGCTGGACGAGGTCCCCGAGCACGCGGACACCCTCGGCGGCCAACAGCACCTCGCTCGACTGCGGTGCAACGTCGCCGACGCCTGCGTGTGGCTGGGCCACCTCGACGTGGGCACCCGCTTCCTGCACGACGGCCTGCGGCTGGCGGCCCGCAGCGGGGCCCCGTTCGTGGTCAGCACCGGCCGCACCACCGAGGCGCGGCTGGAGTGGATCACCGGCCGGTGGGCGGGGTTGGCGCGGCGGGCGAGCGGTCTGATCGAGGAGTACCGGGACGTGACCAGCATGGCGTCCGAACTGGAACTGGTGCTGGGCTGGCTGGCGGACGCCCGCGGTGACCGCGACACGGCGGCAGCGCACTTCGCCCGAACCGGCGCGCACGACCCGGACGACGCGATCCTCCCGGTGGCGATCAGCGGCACGGCGGGCCTGGCCTCGATCCACCTGGAGGCCGGGGCGGCAGCCGAAGCGGCGGCGGAGGTGGACCGGGGCTTGGCGGCCGTGCGACGGACAGGCTCGTGGCCGTGGGTGGGCCCGCTCGCGCCGGTGGCGATCGCCGCCTACTCGGCGGTCGGCCGGACCGCCGAGGCGGCACGACTGGTGGACGAGATCTCCGAAGGCCTCGCCGACCGCGACGCGCCTGCTGTGCTCGCCGCGCTGGCGCAGTGCCGTGGAGCGCTGGCTTCACGCACGGAAGCCGTGGGGCACTTCAGGGAAGCCGCCGAACGCTACGAGGCAATGCCCGCGCCTTATTACGCCGCTCTGGCAAGGGAACGCGAAGCAGCGGTGCTGACACCGTCCGTCGAGGCCGTAGAACTGCTCAGGACCTGCGCGGAGACGTTCGACGCACTAGGCGCGACAAAAGCCGCCGCCCGATGCCGCCACAAACTCCACGCCCTGGGCCGCGCCACGCCAACCCGGCGGGGCCGGCGCGGCTACGGCAACGACCTGTCCCCACGGGAGGCCGAGATCTCCCGGCTGGTCGCGGCGGGCCGGACCAACCGGGAGATCGCCGAGCAGTTGTTCCTGTCCTCCCGGACAGTCGAACAACACGTGGCCCGCCTGTTCCGCAAGCTGGGCATCCGCTCGCGGACCGAACTGCGCGCCAACCGCCCGGGTCAGTAGTACTGGCCGAAGCAGAAGGTCAGGGTGCCGTACACGGTGCACTGGATCTGCTTGGTGGTGCTGCCCTTGCCGCCGGTCCGGTCGGTCACGACGAGCTGGGCGGTGTAGGTGGCGGTCCGGCTCGGGTAGACGTGTTGGGGCTTGACGCCGGTGCCGGTCGTCCCGTCGCCGAAGGTCCAGGTGTAGGTGGCGATGTCGCCGTCCGGGTCGCTCGACGCGGTGGCGTCGAAGTCGCACCTGGCCTGGTAGCAGTACACGGTGAAGGAGGCCGTCGGGGGCTGTGGGCCGGCTTGCACTCGCCTCGACGTGGTGGCGGTCTTGCCGCTGTTGTCGGTGACCGTCAGCTTGGCCGTGTAGGCGCCGGCCGTGCCGTAGGTGTGGGCGGGCTTGACGCCGGTGCCGGTCGTTCCGTCGCCGAACTCCCAGGCGTAGGAGGAGATCGTGCCGTCCGGGTCGGAGGAGGCCGACGCGTCGAACGCGCAGGACGGGGTCGTGGACGAGCAGGTCGCGGTGAAGGCGGCCTTGGGTGCGCCCGGGTCGCGGGTGCCGAGGTCGTCCACGTAGAGCAGGCGGTTGGGTGAGTCCTTCGGGTCGGAGACCTTGTTGGTGGTCGCCGTGTCGAGCACCTTGGCGTTGGCGTCGGTGACCGAGATGGCCGGGTCGGCGCTGGTCGCCAGGGCCAAGGCGCCGGCCACGTGCGGGGTCGCCATGGACGTGCCGCTCATCTGGCCGGTGCCGCCGCCCCTGGTCGTGGAGGTGATGGTGGTGCCGGGTGCGAACAGTTCGACGCAGCTGCCGTAGTTGGACGCCGAGTTGCTGCTCCACACGCTGCGCTTGTCCGCGCTGTCCGACGCGCCGACCGTCAACACGCCCTCGGCGGCGGCCGGGCTGTAGTTGCAGGCGTTCTGCCCCGCGTTGCCCGCCGCGACGGCCCACGCCACACCCGCCTTGACCGAGTTGGTGACGGCCGTGTCGACGGTCGTGGTGCGGCTGCCGCCGAGGCTCATGTTGCCCACGGCCGCGGTGGGGGCGTTCCGGGTGACCCAGTCGATGCCCGCGATGATCTTGTCCCACGGGCCGCTGGCGTTGCAGTCCAGCACCCGGACCGCGACCAGTTCGACGTTCTTGGCCACGCCGTAGGTCTTGCTGCCGATCGTGCCGCCGACGTGGGTGCCGTGGCCGTGGCAGTCACTGGCGTCGCTGTCGTTGTCGATGAAGTCGTAGCCGCTGGTCGCGCGGCCCTCGAAGTCGGGGTGGGTGAAGTCGATGCCGGTGTCGAGCACGTAGGCCTTGACGCCGGAGCCGTCGTTCGGCGCGGTGAAGGCGTTGTCCAGCGGCAGGTCCCGCTGGTCGACGCGGTCCAGGCCCCACGTCTCGGTCGCGTGCGCCACCGAGTTCTGCTCGACGTGCCGCACCGCCGGGTCCGCGGCCAGCCGCCGGGCCTGCCGTTCGGTCATGCGCACCGAGAAGCCGCGCAACGCGGCGGAGTAGACCTGCGCGACCTGCCCGTGGTACCGCTCGGCAAGGCCGTCGGCCTGCGCCGACACCGCCGCGCGGGCAGCCGGTGCGTCGTCCAGGGCCACGATGTAGCTGTCTTCGATGGCGCCCGGAGCGCCCGCACCCAGTACCCGGCCCTCGGCCGCTTGTACGACACCGACGCCGTTGAGCGCCAACGCGAGGGCGATGCCGGCGCACAGACCGGCCATGCGCTTGCCTCGCCCGTGTGAGGTGGACATGCGAAACCAATCTCCTTCAGCCGTAGCGGGATGCGACCCAGCATCGGCACTGCGCACGGCTGAACAACGGGTATCGCGGGCTACTGCGTATACGTGTCTATTGCGCGGGAGGCTGCTCCAGGGCTGTCGCGATGCGGTCGAGGTCGGCCAGCAGCGCGGCCATGCGTTGCGGCGGGACGGCCTCGACCATCCGCCGTTCGACGGCGTAGACGGCGGCCTGCACCTCGGCCAGGCGCGCGCGGCCTTCGTCGGTGAGGTGGGCGGGCAGGGCGCGGCCGTGGTCGGCGGTGGCGTTGCGGGTGATCAGTCCCGCGTCCTGGAGGCCGCGCAGGACGACGTTGCCCGACTGCCGGGTGACGAACGTGGCGCGGGCGAGGTCGGCGTTGGACATGCCCGGGTTCAGGGCCAGGAGTTCCAGAGTGGCGTACTGCGGCACGGTCAGGCCGTGTTCGCGCAGCACCTTGTCCATCGCGGCGCGCAGGGCGGCTTGGGCGCGTTTGAGCAGGTAGCCGACGTGCTGGGTCACGTCCTCGGCGGGGTGGGGCGGCTTCGGCGACATGCCGTCATCATGTCAGAACTTTGACATGTGCGAAGGCTCGGGCCTAGTCTCCCGATGTCAAAGTCCTGACATCAAGGATCGAGGGAACCCATGTCCATCACCACCGACCGTCCTGCCATCGACGGCCCGAGCTTCGTCGCCCTGCAAGTGCGGGACCTCGAAGCGGCGGCGCTGTTCTGCGAGGAGCACCTGGGTCTGCGCCGCGCCGCCGTCTCGCCGCCGCACGCGGTCGTGTTCGACACCAAGCCGACCCCGTTCGCCCTGCGCGCGCCCCTCCCGGGCGTCGACCTCGGCGACATCGCGCGGCCCGGCCTGGGCGTGGTGATGTGGTTCCGGACCGCGGACGCGCACGCGCTCCACGACCGGCTTGTCGCCGCCGGGGTCGAGGTGCTGACGCCGGTCACCGCGAGCCCCTTCGGGCCGATGTTCTCCTTCGTGGGGCCGGAGGGTTACGTGCTCACCGCGCACGGCGGCTGAGACCTAACGGTGTTTGCGTTAACACTGCATACAGCGCGCCCGCATACCTAACTATTGCCGCCATTAGAGACGATGCCTTGTTCTCGGTGGAGACATGTAGTTAGCGTTAACACGCCAGGCCGCTGGGGCAGCGACGACGCTGGACCGAAGGGGACCGCCATGTTCCGCAACCGCTGGGTGAAGTCGCGGCTGACCGCACTGGTGTGCGCGCTGCTGGTCGGGCTGGTGGTCAGCCCACCGGCGGCGTCGGCCGCCTCCGGCGCGGCTCCGATCACGAAGCCGCCGATGGGCTGGAACTCCTGGAACAGCTTCGCCGGCGCGATCGACGCGAACGTGATCAAGCAGCAGACCGACGCGCTCGTGGCCTCCGGCATGAAGGACGCGGGCTACGAGTACGTCAACATCGACGAGGGCTGGTGGAAGGGCACCCGCGACGCCGGCGGCAACATCGTCGTCGACACCGTGCAGTGGCCCGGCGGGATGACGGCCATCGTGGACTACATCCACAGCAAGGGCCTGAAGGCGGGCATCTACACCGACGCCGGCCGCAACGGGTGCGGCTACTACTACCCGACCGGGCACCCCGCCTACCCCGGCACCGGCAGCGAAGGCCACTACGACCAGGACTTCCTCCAGTTCTCGCGGTGGGGCTTCGACTACGTGAAGGTCGACTGGTGCGGCGGCAACGCCGAAGGCCTGAACGCCCGCACCCAGTACACCGCCATCAGCGACTCCATCGCCCGCGCCACCGCGCAGACCGGCCGGCCGATGGTGTTCTCCATCTGCGAGTGGGGCGGCCAGCAGCCGTGGGACTGGGCGCCGGGCATCTCGAACCTGTGGCGCACCAGCGGTGACATCATCTTCTGGGGCGAGCGTCCGGCGATGTCGCGGGTGCTGACCAACTTCGACTCCGCGCAGCACGCGAGCGCGCAGAGCCCCGGCCACCACAACGACCCCGACATGCTCATCGCCGGCTTGCCCGGCTTCTCCGACGCCCAGAACCGCACGCACCTGAGCCTGTGGGCGATCTCGGGCGCGCCGCTGATCGCCGGCAACAAGCTCACCGAGATGACCGCCGCCACCCGGGCCACGCTGACCAACCGCGAGATGATCGCCATCGACCAGGACCCGTTGGGGCGGCAGGGGACCAAGGTCGCCGAGGACGCGCAAGGTCTCCAGGTGTACAGCAAGGTGTTGTCGGGCACGGGCAAGCGCGCGGTCGTCCTGCTCAACCGCACCGGTTCGGCCGCCACCATCACGGCCCGCTGGTCGTCGCTGGGCCTGACCGGGTCGGCCACCGTCCGCAACGTCTGGACCGCGACCGACCTCGGCAGCTTCGCGTCCGGTTACAGCACCTCGGTGCCGGCGGGGGAGGCCGTGCTGCTCACCGTCACCGGCACCGATGGTGCGCCGACCGGACGGCAGATCGTGGGCGCGCAGTCGGGTCGTTGCGTGGACGTGCCGAACGGGGGCGCCAACGGCACCCAGGCACAGCTGTGGGACTGCAACGGCCAGCCGCAGCAGGCGTTCACCTACACCGCCACCAAGCAGCTGACGGTCAACGGCAAGTGCCTCGACGCCTACAACCGCGGCACGACCAACGGCACGCAGGTCGTCGTCTGGGACTGCAACGGCCAGACCAACCAGCAGTGGAACGTCAACTCCAACGGCACGATCACCGGCGTCCAGTCCGCCCTCTGCCTCGACGCGAACGGCCAGGGCACCACGAACGGCACCAAGCTGATCCTGTGGTCCTGCAACGGCCAGCAGAACCAGCAGTGGACCCTGCGCTGACCTCCCTCCCGGAAAGGCCCACCGCCATGTCCTCGCCATCGAACGGCTTGTCCCGCAGGCGGTTGCTCGCCGCGGCCGGTGCCACGGGGATCGGCGGCCTGCTGGGGGTCGGCACGGCCCACGGCACCGTCGGTCCGAGCAGCTACACGCCCACGTGGGCGTCGGTGGACCAGCACCCGCCGGCGGCGGAGTGGTTCCAGGACGCCAAGTTCGGCATCTACTTCCACTGGGGCGTGTTCAGCGTCCCGGCGTTCGCGAACGAGTGGTACCCGCGCAACATGTACTTCAGCGGTTCGAACGAGAACCGGCACCACATCGACACCTTCGGCGACCCTTCGGCGTGGCCGTACCACAACTTCATCAACGGCGCCCGGGACAAGGCCGGGAACTGGGTGCAGTTCGCGCCCAAGCTGAAGTCGGCCGGCGGCAATTTCGACCCCGACGAGTGGGCGCAGCTCTTCCTGGACGCCGGGGCGAGGTTCGCCGGACCGGTGGCCGAGCACCACGACGGCTACTCGATGTGGAACAGCACGGTCAACGAGTGGAACTCGGTCCGAACCGGCCCGAAGCTGGACCTGGTGCGCCTGCACGCCGACGCCATCCGGCGCAAGGGCATGAAGTTCCTGGTGGCCATGCACCACGCGTACAACTTCACCGGCTTCTACGAGCGGGTCCCCGCGCAGTCGGACGCGAGCCTGCGCAAGCTGTACGGCCAGCTGGGCGCGGCGGCGCAGAACCAGCTGTGGGTGGACAAGCTCAAGGAGGTCGTGGACGGCTACCAGCCCGACATCCTCTGGCAGGACTTCAACCTGAACGCGGTGGACGAGTCGCGGCGGCTGGAGTTCTTGGCGTACTACTACAACCGCGCGGTGGCGTGGAACAAGGACGTCGTCGCGACCTACAAGGACGGCTTCAACAACCGCGGCGAGGTGTTCGACTACGAGCGCGGCGGCCCCGCAGGGCTGCAAAGTCCGTTCTGGCTCACTGACGACAGCATCTCCAGCTCCAGCTGGTGCTACACGGTCGGCATCGGGTACTACTCGCTGAACGCCATGGTGCACTCGCTGATCGACCGGGTCAGCAAGAACGGCAACATGCTGCTCAACATCGCGCCCATGGCCGACGGCACCATCCCGTCCGGGCAGCGCACGATCCTGCTGGGCATCGGCGACTACCTCAAGCGCTTCGGCGAGTCGATCTACACCACCCGCGCGTGGTCGGCGTTCGGCGAGGGACCGACCCAGATGGGCGGCGGCTCGTTCACCGAGCCGAGGGCGGGCACCAACCGCGACATCCGTTTCACCCGCAGCAAGGACAACACGGTCCTGTACGCCACCGTCATGGGCTGGCCGGGCTCCACCCTGGACATCACCACCCTGAACTCCAACCGCATCAACCTGACTTCGCTCGCGTCAGCCCGCCTCCTGGGCTCGACCGCCGGCACGTACATCGACCTGCCCACCCGCACCCAGGACGGCACAGCCCTGCACCTGACGATGCCGTCCTCCACACCCCCGTTCACCGCCCCGGCCTACGTGGTGAAGCTGACGTTCTCCGGCCAGATCCCCACCCTGGGCGCCGCCCCGATCCCGACCGGCTGGGCCCGGATCACCAACGCGACGACCGGCCTGGTCCTGGACGGCGGCGGCAGCACCACGTCCGGCTCGAAGCTCAAGCAGTGGAGTTGGGACAGCAGCACGAACCTCCAGTGGCAGCTGGTGGACGCGGGCGGCGGCTACGTCCGCATCGTCAACCGCACCACCGGCCTGGTAGCCGACAGCTGGGGCAACACCACCAACGGCGCCCCCGCCCAACAGGCCCCGTGGAACGGCGGCAACAACCAGCAGTGGCGCCTGAACAGCGTGGGCAACGGCCGCTACCAGATCATCAACCGAGGCACCGGCACCGCGCTGGACGGCATGGGCGACTCGACGGTGGGCGCGACCTGCGCGATGTGGACCCCGAACTCCAGCCCGAACAACCACTGGACCATCACCGCCGTGTGACCCGCCCGACCCGCCGGCAGGATGCTGTCCTGCCGGCGGGGCCGAACGCACTTCCGGCGGCGGGGGACACTGCATCAGCTGCGGGTGCGCTCCTCGGTGGCGAGGCGTTTGCGCTCGGCGGCGATGACCTCGCGGGCCAGTTCGACCTCGGTCAGGTCCACCGCGTCGGGGCTGGAGCGGGCCAGGTCGCTCACCCTGGCGAAGTCGTCGAAGATCTGCCTCTTGCCGGCCGGCAGCTCGGTGATCCGCTGGTCCACGCTGTCCGCCGACAGCAGGCGGTGCCTGGACGGACTGGACCCGGCCCATGCGGTGTGCGCGGGCGATCGCCTGGGCCTCCGTAGTCGGTTTGAGCTGGGGTTCGGAGATCACCACCACGGACGCGTACTGGATGTCGAGGCCCACGCCGCCCGCCTCGATCTGGGCGACCAGCACCGCCCCGTGCCGGGCCGCCGAGAACGCGTCGACCGTCTCCTGCCGCTTGGTCGCCGGTACCGACCCGGACAGCGGGCCGAACACCGGTCCCGGCAGCGATCGGGCCACGAGGTCGAGCACGTCGCGGAAGTAGGAGAAAACAATCACCCGCCGCCCGTTCTCCTCGGCCTCCTCGACGATCTCCGACAACCGCTGGAGCTTCGCGGAGCGGTCGTCCTCCAGCACGGCCGCCTGGCGCATCTCCATGAAGTTCCCGTTCACCACCGCTTTCCGGGAGCGGGCCCGATCCTGGGCGCTCATCGGCAGCCACTCCTCGACCTCGATGAGCTCCGGGCGTTCGGTGAGCACGTCCTCCTGGTTGCGGCGCAGGTAGGCCTGGCGACCTCACGCGCAGGTGGGAGACGAGGTTGCGGAACTCGTCGACCTTGTTCTCCAGCGGTGTGCTGGTGAGCAGGATCGCGCCGGGCCCGGCCGACCAGGGCGGCCGTCCGCCGGGTCCGCTGGGTCTGGGGGTCACAGGTCGAGGACGAGGCGGGGGGTGCGGGCGCGGGAGACGCAGATCATCATCACGTCGCCCGCTGCCCGCTCCTCCGCGTCGAGTACCGAATCCCGGTGGTCCGGGACGCCCTCCAGCACGCCGGTCTCGCACGTGCCGCAGGTGCCCTCGCGGCAGGAGGACAGGACCGTCATCCCGGCTTCCTCCAGCGTGTCCAGGATCGACCTGTCCTCCGGCACGACCAGCGTCCGACCCGACCGTGCCAGCTCCACCTCGAACGACGTGCGCTCGCCCTCGGCCCGAGGCGTGAAGCGTTCGACGTGCAGGCGGGCGGGGCAGCGTTGTTCGACGGCGGCGAGCAGGGGTTCGGGACCACAGCAGTAGGTCTCGGCGTCGGGGTCCAGGAAGGTGTCCAGGTCAAGCAGGCCGAATTCGTCCTGGGGACGGATGATCACCCGATCGCCGTACTGAGCGGCCAGTTCGTCCGCGAAAGCCATGGACGACCGGGTCCGGCCGCCGTACAGCAACCGCCACTCCGCCCCGCGAGCGGCGACCGCCCTGATCATCGGCACGATCGGGGTGATCCCGATGCCACCCGCGATGAACAGATAGCGGTCGGCCGATACCAGGGGGAAGTGGTTGCGGGGGCCGTGGACGCGAACAGCGCGGCCCTCCACCAGCGTCGAGTGCACCTCCCGCGAACCACCCCGGCCCGAAGGCTCGAGCAGCACCGCCACCTGCATCACCGACCGGTCCGCCGGGTCGCCGCACAGCGAATACTGCCGCACCAACCCGGGCCCCAGCACGAGGTCCAGGTGGGCGCCGGGCGTCCAGGCGGGTAGGGGGTCGCCGGCGGGGTGGCGCAGGGTGAGTCGCACGACGTTCTCGGCGATGACCTCCCTGCGCCACACCACGACCTCGAAGTCAGCCACGGCCGTGGCCCTCCGGGTGGGACAGCAGCCAGTCCCACAGGACCACGGGATCCTCCGCACCCTGTTCGGCACCGCAGTGGCACACACCCAGCAGCACGTCCGTGCCCGGCTCCCAGTGGACCCGGTAGACGGTGTCCCCACGCAACATCGCGACCTGGTCGCTCATACCGCGTTCACCGGTTCGTCGGCCTCGGCCACCATCCGCTTGAGGATCCGACGAGCGGCCAACCCGCCCGTGTCGATGTTGATCGACAGCTCCTGGTAGCCCAGCGGCTCGGAAGCGATCACGCGTTCCAGCAGGTCCAGCGCGGTGACGTCCTGGAGCACGACCGTCCGGTTGCTCTCGCGCAGGAAGTCGGACACCCCCTCGTCCTCCAGCGCGAAATCTCGTGCCACGGCCCAGAAGTCGTGCGTGCTGTGCTCGGTCTCGGGCGTGATGGCGTAGACGACCTCGACGTGGAAGGCGTGGGGATCCGAACCATCCGGCTCGGGCAGCACACCCACCGGCGCGACCCGGCTGTGCAGCAGGTACAGGCACGGCGGGTGGTACTCGATGTCCTGCCAGCGTGTGATGCGGCCCTCGATCCCCGTGGACTTGGCGTAGAACGGCGGGCACGCCGCGTCGGCCATGTGCCGGCTGACGTAGATGATCCCGTTGTCCTCGTCCACCTCCGTGGTGATCGGCGTGTTGGCCACCTCGGGCGTGCCGATGTACCCGCCGTGCAGGTACGTCTCGTGCGACAGGTCCATCAGGTTGTCCACCAGCAGCTCGTACCGCGCCGCCAACGGCTCCATGCCGCTCACGGTGGTGTAGCCGGGGTCGGCGAGCCACGGCGCGCGGGGAATGCGCGACCGGTCGGCCCGGTCGCGGTCGCCGATCCACACCCACACGAACGAGTCCTGCTCGACCACCGGGTAGGACGCCACTCGCGCGGTGCGCGGGATGCGGGCCTGCCCGGGGACGAACACGCAGGTCCCGGCCTTGTCGTAGGTGAAGCCGTGGTAGCCGCAGACGATCGTGTCGCCTTCCAGCCTGCTCTCCGAGAGCGGGTAGCGCCGGTGCACGCACCGGTCCGCCAGCGCCACCACCTCGCCCTCCTCGCTGCGGTAGAACACCAGCGGCTCGCCCAGGACGGTCCGGGCGAACAGCTCGCGCCCGATCTCGCGGCCGTAAGCCGCCACGTACCACTGGTTGCGCGCGAACGTCATGGTTGAGCGACCTCCTGCGGTGGCATGGTCCGGGACGTCGGATCGTCCAGGTCGGCCCGGTGGGTCTCCGGCACGAACACGATCGCGACGAGGCTGATCAGGCAGATCACGGCGAGGTAGGCGGCGGTGGACAGCGAGGTGCCGGTGGCCGCGTACAGCGAGGTCGCGATCAGCGGCGCCAGCCCACCGCCGACGATCGCGCTGAGCTGGTACCCGAGCGACGCGCCGCTGTAGCGCACTCGGGTCGGGAACAACTCCGCGGCGATGGCCGCCTGCGGGCCGTACATCGCGGACAGGAACGTCACCGCCACCAGCACGCCGACCAGCACCCCGGCGGGGCTGCGGGTGTCCAGCAGCAGGAACAGCGGCCACGCCCAGAGCGTGGACAGCACGGCCCCGGCCACGAAGACCTTGCGGCGGCCCAACCGGTCGGACAGCGCGGACAGCGCCGGTGTCGCCACCAACTGCACCACGCTGGCCAGCAACACCATCAGCAGCACCGTGCTCCGCGCCATCTTCAACGGCCCGGTGGTGTAGGACAGGACGTAGACCAGGGTGATGTACCCGATGGTGTTGGCGGCCATGAACGCCAGACCCGCCAGCACGACCCTTCGCCAGTGGCCGCGCAGCAGCTCCACCACCGGCATCCGGGCCTTGTCGGTCGCGAGGAACAGCGGCGACTCCTCCAGCCGCAGCCGGATGTAGAGGCCGACCGCGATCAGCACCGCGCTGAGCAGGAACGGCACCCGCCAGCCCCACGCGGCGAACCGCTCCGGCCCCAGCACCGAGTTCGTCGTCAGGAACACCAGGTTGGACAGGATGATCCCGGCCGGCACCCCCATCTGCGGGAAGCTGCCGTAGAACCCGCGCCGAGCGCCCGGCGCGTGCTCCACCGCGACGAGCACGGCACCGCCCCACTCGCCGCCGACCCCGAGCCCCTGCGCGAACCGCAAAGCCACCAACAGGACCGGCGCCCACACCCCGATCTGCGCGTAGGTCGGCAGCACGCCGATCAGCACCGTCGCCACGCCCATCACCAGCAACGACGTGACCAGCATCGACTTGCGGCCGGCGCGGTCGCCGAAGTGCCCCATGAGGACGCTGCCCAACGGTCGCGCCAGGAACCCGACCGCGAACGTGGACAGCGACGCCAGGGAGGCGGCCAGGGGAGACAGGGACGGGAAGAACTGCTTGCCGAACACCAACGCGGCGGCGTTGGCGTAGATGAAGAAGTCGTACCACTCGATCGCGGTGCCGACGAAGCTCGTGCCCGCGATCCGGCCGATGGACGGTGTTCCGCTGGAGTCCGGTGGGGACGGCGTCTTTGCCATGGTTTCCTCCGCTGGGAGGGCGGGTGTGCTGCCGGTCCGCGGCGCGGACCTCAGGTGTAGTGGCGGAGCACCGCCTGGGCGACGCACGCGGGCTTGTCGCCGCCGTCGACCTCGATGGTGAAGTCGACCAGCATCTCCACGCCGTCGCCCTTGACCTCGGTGACGCCGGCGACGGCGCCGTGCAGCCGGATCTTCGCGCCGACCCGCACGGGAGAGGGGAAGCGGACCTTGTTGAGGCCGTAGTTGACGCTCATGGTCACGCCGTTGATGGTGAGCAGTTCGGTGAACAGCGGGATGATCAGCGACAGGGTGAGGTAGCCGTGGGCGATGGTGCCGCCGAACGGCCCGCGGGCCGCCCGGTCGGGGTCGGTGTGGATCCACTGGTGGTCGTTGGTGGCCTCGGCGAACAGGTCCACCCGGTCCTGCGTGACCTCGAACCACTCGGTGTGCCCGAGGTCGGCGCCGGCCAGCGCTTTCAGCCCGTCGACGCCCTCTGCGATGGTCCCCATGTGTCTCCTGTGGACGGTAGGGTCGGCCCGCCGTAACGGGCGCGAACGAGTTTCTTCAGCAGCTTCCCGGTGGCGCTCTGCGGCAGCTCGTCCACGAACACCACCGATTTCGGGATCTTGTAACCGGCCAGCCGGTCGCGCAGGAACGCCAGGACCTCCGGCCCGCTGGCTCGTGCACCGGGCTTGACGGTCACGACCGCCCGGCCCACCTCGCCCCACCGGGGGTCCGGCACGCCGATCACGGTGCACTCGGCGATCGCGGGGTGCTCGTGGAGGGCGCTCTCGACCTCGGCGGGGTAGATGTTCTCCCCGCCGGAGATGATCACGTCCTTGAGGCGGTCCACCACCGTGATGTAGCCGTCCTCGTCCGGGGTGGCGACATCGCCGGAGCGGAACCACCCGTCAGGGGCGAAGGCCTGCGCGGTCTCGACCGGGTTGTGCCAGTAGCCGCGCATGACCGTGGGGCCGCTGACCACGATCTCGCCCTTCTCGCCGGGCGCGACCTCGGTCAGGTCCGGCCCGACCACGCGCACGTCGGTGAAGAAGTGCGGCACCCCGGCGGTCCCGGCCTTGGCCCGGCTCATCTCCTTGGTCAGGTACAGCGCGCCGGGGGAGGTCTCGGTCATGCCGTAGCCCTGGCTGAACGACAGCCCGCGCCGTTGGTAGGTGCGGATGGTCGCCTCCGGCACGGGTGCGCCGCCGCAGTTGACCTGCCGCAGGCTGGACAGGTCGGCCTCCTCCCACCGGGGGCAGGCGGCCATCGCGTTGTACATGGTGGGCACGCCGAACATGTAGGTGACGCGGTGGGTTTCGACCTGGTCGAGCACCTTGGCGGGGTCGAAGGCGGACATGAGGACGACCGTCCCGCCCTTGATGAGGGTCGGCAGGCAGGTCATGTTGAGCCCGGCGGTGTGGAACAGGGGCGCGACGACCAGGGTCACTTCGTCGCACGCCAGGTCGATGTCGACCAGCACGTTGACGGTGTTCCACGTGAGGTTGCCGTGCGTGAGCATTGCGCCCTTGGGACGCCCGGTCGTGCCGGAGGTGTACATGATCAGGCACAGGTCGTCGAGCGTCACCGGTTCGTCGATCGGGTCGGTCGCGGAGGCCGTGATCAGGTCTTCGTAGGAGGTTTCGCCCTTTGCGGGGTGGTCGAGCGCGATGAGCCGCAGCGGTCCGGCGGCCTGGACGAGGGCCGCTTGTTCCGGTGCGTAGACCAGCACGGCGCTGCCGGAGTCGGTCAGGACGTGCTCCACCTCGGCCGGCGCGAGTCGGGTGTTGAGCGGCACGAACACCGCGCCGAGCACGCCGGCGGCGAACAACGTCTCCAGGAACGCGGGGTGGTTGGGCCCCAGGTAGGCGACCCGGTCGCCTTTGCGCACCCCGAGTCCGTGCAGGCCGTGCGCCAGCCGGAGGACCCGGTCGTGCAGCTGCCGGTAGGTCTGCGAACGGCCTTCGTGGACCACCGCCACCTTGTCCGGGGTCTTGCGGACCCGCCGCGCGGTCCACGAGCCGATGCCCTGGTTGCGCATGAGGCCCCCTTCAGTCCTTGACCAGGCCCAGCAGGCGGGCGGCGTTGTCCTTGAGGATCTTGCGCCGGACTTCGGGCTTCACGTCCAACTCCGCGAAGTCGGCCAGCCACCGGTCGGGGGTGATGACGGGGTAGTCCGAGCCGAACAACACCTTGTCCTGCAACAGGGAGTTGGCGTACCGGACCAGCTGCGGCGGGAAGTACTTCGGCGACCAGCCGGACAGGTCGATGTGGACGTGCGGCTTGTGCGTGGCCACCGCCAGAGCCTCGTCCTGCCACGGGAACGACGGGTGCGCCAGGATGATCCGCAGCTCCGGGAAGTCCACGGCCACGTCGTCCACGAGCATGGGGTCGGAGTACTTCAACCGGATGCCGCCGCCGCCCGGCACGCCGGCCCCGATGCCGGTCTGCCCGGTGTGGAACAGCGCGGGCACGCCGAGTTCCTCGATCACCTCGTACAGCGGGTAGGCGAGCGGGTCGTTCGGCGCGAACCCTTGCAGGCTCGGGTGGAACTTGAAGCCTCTGACCCCGTGCTCCTCGACCAGCCGCCGCGCGGTGCGTGCGGCGGCCCGGCCGCGCCACGGATCAACGCTGGCGAAGGGGATGAGCGTGTCGGCGTGCTCGGCGCACGCCTGCGCGACCTCTTCGTTGGGGATGGGCGGGTGGCCGGTGGCGTGCTCGGCGTCCACGGTGAAGACCACTGCGGCCATTCGGCGTTCCCGGTAGTAGGCCGCCATTTCCGGGATCGTGGGCTGGCGGTGGCCGTGCGCCTTGAAGTACTTCTCGGACGCGGCGAGCAGGTCGTGGGGGAGGGAGGCGTGACCCTGGGCGGAGATCTCGGCGTGGGTGTGGACGTCGATGGCCACCAGTGCGTCGATGTCCGGGGTCATGGCGTGTCCTGGGGCCGGGGCGCGGGGATGCCGTAGGTCTCGGGTCGTCGGCCCACCGACGTGGCCCACGCCGCCGCGATGGCGTCCGCATCCCAGCCGCCGGGTTGGTAGGCCGTCGCGACCTCTTCGGGGTGCGACCACAGCGAGAGCTTGTCGCCGCCGATGCCGATGGCCTGGCCGGTGATCCCCCGGGCCGCCTTCGAGGCCAGGAAGACCAGCAGCCCGGCGACGTCCTCGGGCGTGCCGAACCCCTCGCCCTGGCGCAGCCACGCGGGGAACGGTTCGCCGCGCTGTTCCGCCGCTTCCACGAAGGGCGCGAACGCCGGGATCGTCTTGGTCATCGCGGTGGCCGCGACCGGGATGACCGCGTTGACCGCGATGTCGGCCTTGGCGCACTCCATCGCCCACGTGCGGACCATGCCGACGATGCCCGCCTTGGCCGCGGAGTAGTTGGTCTGGCCGAAGTTGCCGCGTTGTCCGGCCGGTGAGCCGACGACGACGATGCTGCCGCCGTCGCCTTGGTCGCGCATGCGCCGCACGGCGGCCCTAACGCACGTGAACGTGCCGCGCAGGTGCACGTCGATGACCGTGTCGAAGTCGTCGTCGGTCATCTTCCACAACACCCGGTCGCGCAGGACTCCCGCGTTGGTCACCAGGAGGTCCAGTCGACCGAACTCCTGGACGGCCCGCTCGACCAGGCGGTCGGCGACCTCGCTCGGCCCCACCGCGCCCACCTCGGCGACGGCCGTGCCGCCTTGCGCCGCGATGGCGTCGACGGCTTCCTTCGCGGCCCGCTCGTCGGCGTCGTTGACCACCACCGAGGCGCCCGCTGCGGCCAGGGCGGTGGCGTAGGCGAACCCGAGCCCACGTCCCGCACCGGTGACGACTGCGACTGTGCCCGTCAGATCCATTCGGGACCCCTTCCGACTGGATCCGAAGTTAGGCTCGCTCGTGTCGGCCGTCAAGAATTTGCCCAACTTTGCGGGACCGGGTTACGCTCGCCGGGTGATCCCGCATGGCGATCCGCCGTCCCCGGACGCGCAGGTCAGACCGCAG
Source organism: Saccharothrix variisporea (assembly GCF_003634995.1). Taxonomy (GTDB): domain Bacteria; phylum Actinomycetota; class Actinomycetes; order Mycobacteriales; family Pseudonocardiaceae; genus Actinosynnema; species Actinosynnema variisporeum. The sequence continues at coordinate 9,380,490 of NZ_RBXR01000001.1, forward strand.
TCGTTGATGCTGAGCTTCCTGGGCGTGCACGTGCTCGGCCGGGGCGTCGCGGTGTTCTCCGGCAGCGTCATCGACGTGTTCGCCCGGGTCGGCGTGTCCGAGGAAGCGGTGCGCTCGACGCTGACCCGCATGGTCAAGCGGGACCTCCTGGCCCGACACCGCGCCGGTCGGCGGATGTACTTCGGCCTGACCACGCGCTCGGTGGCCGTCCTGCGCGACGGCGAGCACCGGGTGTGGCGCAGCGGCGCGGTCAACGACGACTGGGACGGCACCTGGACGATGGTCGGGTTCTCGGTGCCCGAGTCGTGGCGCAGCCAGCGGCACGACCTGCGCTCACGCCTGGTGTGGGGCGGCTTCGGCCCGCTGCAGAACGGGCTGTGGGTCGCGCCCGGCGTGGTGGACGTGCCCGGCCTGGTGGACGACCTGGACCTGAACGCGTACCTGAAGGTGTTCACCGCGCGCACGGCCAAGCCGACCGAAGCCGACCAGATCGTGCACACGGCCTTCGACGTCCCGGCCATCGCCGACCGCTACGCCACCTTCCTCCGCCGCTGGGACCACACCCACCCCGTGCCGGACGCCCCCGACGACCTGGCCCGCCAACTGCTCCTGCACACCGAGTGGCTCCAACTCGTCCGCCAGGACCCGCGCCTGCCCGCCGAACACCTGCCCCCCGACTGGCCCGCGATCCGGGCCGAGCAGGTGTTCCGCACGCTGGCGCGGGCGTACCAGGAGCCGGCCCGGGCGATCGCGGAGTCGGTCCTGGACACCGTCCCGGCCGAGATCCCACCGCCGTGACCCGGGTCGAGGTCATCACCACCGCCCGCTTGGAGTTGCTGCCGTTGCGGGTCGAGCACGCCGAGGAGATGGCGGAGGTGCTGGCCGATCCCGGGCTGCACACCTTCATCGGCGGCGCCCCGGACGACGTGGGAGCTCTGCGGTCGCGCTACCGGCGGATGATCGCGGGCTCGCCCGACCCGGCCGTGTCCTGGTTGAACTGGGTCGTCCGGCTGCGGTCCGAGGGGTGCTTGACCGGGACGGTCCAGGCGACCGCCGGTCCCGGCCCGGTCGCCGAGGTCGCCTGGGTGGTGGGGACCCCGTGGCAGGGGAGGGGCATCGCCACCGAAGCCGCGCGCGGGCTGGTCGACTGGCTCGGGCGGCACGGGGTGCGGACCGTCATCGCCCACATCCACCCCGAGCACCGGGCGTCCGCCGCCGTCGCCGCTGCCGCCGGTCTCGCCCCCACGGACGAGGTGCACGACGGTGAGGTCCGATGGCGGCGTGACGCCTACGCCGGTTGACGGGCCGACTCGAAGAAGGTGACCAGCTCCTCGGCCACGGACCGCGGTGCGAGGACCGGTGCGAAGTGGCCCAGGCCCGGTAGCTCCCAGACCTGCCCGTGGACGACGTGCCGGGCGAGGAAGCGCGCGGACGCGGTGAAGAACGGGTGGAGTCGGGTGCGCTTGCCGACCAGGAGCAGCACCGGCGCGGTCACCGCCGCCAGCGCCTCCGGGTCGGTCGCCCGCGGTCCCGCGTAGGACCCGTCCTGCTGGAGCAGTCGGAGCATCGCCGGCACCGCGCCCGCCCACCGCTGGAAGAAGTCCGTCCGCTCCAGCGCGGCGACCTCCTCGGCGGTGCAGATCCACGGGGCGAACGCGTGCAGCGCGTCGACCAGCCTGCCCGCGCCGGCCGCCGCGCCGATCCGCTGCATGGTGGCGGCGGTCTCGGCGAGGTCGTCAGGCCCCATGACCGGGATCAGGACCGGCTCGTGCACGGCCACGGCCGCGACGGACCGGCTGCGGGCCGCCGCGCCGAGCACCCACGCCCCGCTGCCCGACCAGCCGACCAGGCCGACCGGCTCGCCGATGCCGTCCACGAACGCCGTGACGTCCTCGACCAGGCGCGGCGGGGAGTGGTCCGGGTGGTCGGCGGAGAGGCCGCGGCCGCGCGTGCTCGGCAGGTAGCAGGTGAACCGGTCCGTGAGCTCGGGCAGCAGTGCCTCCCAGGCGATCTCGCCGTCCCCGATCGCGCCGTGGACCAGGACCAGGGCCGGTCCCCGTCCCCGCACGCGGCCGACGATCTCGGTGCCGTCGGGGGAGACGGCTCGGTGGATGCGTTCCATGATGTCCTCACCTCTCCGGATCGCTGCTGGTCAGCGGGTCTGGTGGGGACGTTAGGCAGCGGGGTGGCGCGCGGGCATCGGTGCGGATGACCATTCCGCGGCGGGCGGTCTACGCGGTTGTGCGTAGTCACCCCGTGGCGGTCAGGCCGCGGTCGAGGGCGTAGCGCACGGCCTGGGTCCGGGAGGTGACGCCGATCTTGTGGAAGATGTTGGTGACGTGCCGGGCCACCGTGCGGTCGCTGATGAACAGGGCCTCGCCGATCTCCCGGTTGGACCGGCCCGCGGCCACCAGTGCCAGCACCTCGCACTCGCGCGGGGTCAGTCCATCGGGAGGTTGGTGCGCGCCCAGCCGCGCGTAGGTCGCCTTCGCCTGCGCGGTCTCCGCGTCGGCGGACACGTCGTCGCCCAGCGCCCGGTACGCCCGGGAGAGCAGGACGCAGGTGCCGGCGGCGTCGTGGGGCGCGTGGAACTCCCGCCAGCGCAGGCAGGCGTCGCGGAGCACGGGGAGGGCGTCCGCGGCGCGGTCCTGGGCCAGCAGCACCGCGCCGCGTGCCGTGGCCGCCATCGCCTGGAGCCCCGAGGTCGCGTACGTGGACGCGGTCGCCTCGATCTCGGTGGCGGCGCGGACGGCGTCGTCCAGGTGCCCGGCGGCGATCGCGATCTCCACCAGGGCGGCGCACAGCGGAGCACGGCGCAGGGGATCGGCACCCGCCGCCGCCACGGCCGCGCGCACCGCCGCCACCGCTCCCGCCGGGTCGCTCGGAAGCCGCAGCAGCGCCCGTCCCGGCTGCGGGTCACGGCCGCGGGCGTGCGCCTCGTCGTACGCGTCGGCCGCGCTCGGGTCGCCGCGCAACCGGCGCGCCTCGGCGACGACGTACCAGGCCTCGGCGGCGTAGTCGACCCGGGTGGCGTCCAGCGCGTCCGCCACCGCCGACGCCGTCCGCTCGGCTTCCGCCCACTCGCCGCGCACCAGGTGCAACTGGGCCCGGTGCACCGCGCACAGCCCGCCGAACAACGCAGCCGCGGGGAAGCCGGCCAGCCACCGCTCGGTCAGGTCCACCCACCGCGCCATCCGGCGCAGGTCGGCGACCTCGTGGCAGGTGGCGATCGTGTGGCAGTACAGGCTGCCCGACGCGAACGGGGTCAGCCGGCCGTCGAGCACGGCGACCATGGCCTCGTCCAGCAGGGCCAGCCCGTCGACCACGTGGCCGGCCTTGACCAGGGCACGTCCCTCGCCGTTGAGGCCGAGGGCCACCAGGTCCGGCCGGCCGATCCGGTGGCCGAGCTCCCGCACCCGCCGGGCGACCTCCACCGCCTCGGCGGGGCGTCCGGCCTGGAGGGTCGGCTCCAGCCGGGTCAGCAGCAGGAGGAACCCGTGCGCGTGGCACTCCGGGACGCCGTCCAGCAGCCGGGCGGCCTTGCCGATCCAGCCCAGCCCTTGCGGTTCGTCGCCGCGCCCGAGGAGGAACAGTCCGATGCGGACAGCGGCCCAGGCGGCGTCGGCGGGTCGGGCGTCGGCCAGGAACGCTTCGCAGGCGGCGGCTTCGAGTCGCAGGTTGTCGTCAACGCGGCCGAGCCACCACACCGCATCCGCATGCGCGGCAAGGTCGTCCGCGGTGAGCAGTTCTGTTGCCACGGCGTCGAAGTGCGCCGCGGCAGCGACCCAGTCCTGTGCCCGGTGAGCCTGCCGCGCCCGACCCAGCACGTCCGGCCGCTCGTCCACCACCCCACACTCTAGGACCGGCGGCCGGTTCAGGCATGGATGAGCGGCACGTCCAGTGCGCGCAGGGTCGGGTTGGTCGCGGGGGCGTCGGTGATCACGCCGGCCACCTCCGCCAGGGGGATCACCGAGAAGCGTGATGCCGTGCCGATCTTCTCCGAGCTGGCCAGCACGTAGGTGTCCGCGGCTTGACGGGCGAGGGCGCGCTTCATGGCCGCCTCGTCCGCGTCGCCGGTCGTCAGCCCCAGTTTCTCGTGCACTCCGGTGACGCCCAGGAGGAACAGGTCGGCGTGCAGCCCCTGCGCCGCCTCGACGGCCGCCGCGCCGCACGTGACCATCGAGTGCCGGAACAGCCGACCCCCGATCAGGTACACCTCCACGTCCCGGTGATCGAGAAGCGCGCTCGCGATGGTCGGGCTGTGGGTGATGACGGTCGCGGCGAAGTCCAGCGGCAGCGCACGGACGACCGCCAGCGTGGTGGTCCCGCCGTCGAGGATGACGGTGCTGCCGGGTTCGAGCAGCGCGGCGGCGCGAGCGGCGACCCGTTCCTTGCCGGAAGTTTCCAGTTCTTGCCGGGTTGTGTAGTCGGCGATGGCGGGCGACACCGGCAACGCGCCCCCGTAGACCCGCTGGCACAGCCCGGCGGCGGCGAGTTCACGCAGGTCACGGCGGATGCTGTCCTCGGACATGCCCAGTTCGGCGGCCAGGTCCTTGGCCACGATCCGCCCGTCGACACGCAGTCGTTCGAGCAGCAGGTCCCGGCGCTGGGCAGCGAGCATGCCTGTTTCTCCTTGTTCGTTCCGACTTCTGCACGTTATGGTACGGCAATGACCAAGCCCCTGTTGATCCTGATCGCCGGCCCCTACCGCTCGGGCACCGGCGACGACCCGGCGCTGATGGCCCGCAACCTGTCCCGCCTGGAAGAGGCCGCGTGGCCGATCTTCCGCAGCGGGCACGTGCCGATGATCGGGGAGTGGGTGGCCCTGCCGGTACTGCGGGGCGCCGGCGCCGAAGACCCGACCGACCCGGCAGCCGAAGGCATCCTGTACCCGACCGCCCAACGCCTCCTCCAACACTGCGACGCCGTGCTGCGCCTGCCGGGCGAGTCGACGGGTGCCGACGAGGACGTGCGGATCGCGCGGGAGCGCGGATTGCCGGTGTACGAACGGATCGAGGACATCCCCGGCTACCGGGCAGCCTGAGCACCGCGGCTCGCGACCCCGCTCGGCGGAGGCCGCCGGCCACAGTGCCGAACTGGTGGCCACCCGCGGGCGGCTCTCGGCTGCCGAGCGGGAACGTCGGCACGGGCTGCTCGTCGTTGGCGCGGTTGAGGGACCTGCCCGCGCGGATCATCAAGTGGGCCGGCGGTTCGTGGGGGTGGAGACCGCTACCCAGTTCCCCGTGTTGCGCCGGATGGGCGTGCACGCCTTCCAAGGTTTCCTGTTCTGCCGCCCGGTGCCGCCCGAGGAGTTCCGCGTCCCGCCGGCACTTGGCCCATTGCGCATACCCGTTCAGAGCTGAGCGGTTCCGTCGCGCCCGCGACCGGCGCATTGAAGCTGACGGTCGCCGGAACGCCAAGGAGCAGTATCGGGAACCCGATGCGTGATTCCAGGTACGTGGGATTGCCGTAGCCGCGCCGGGCGAACACGAGGTACGTTCGACGTTGTCTCATTCCGCTCGAAGTGCGCAACGACTGTTCAACGCCGCGGTTGTCGTGGACCGCATTGCTTTCGTCTGCCGAACGGCTCGCATTCGCGTGCGCGGAAGAGGGGTGCCCGATGGGGATTTCCGCAGACGGTTCGATCGCGATCGTCGGAATGTCCTGCAGGTTGCCCCAGGCGCCGGATCCGGCCGCGTTCTGGCGGCTGCTGCGCGACGGCCGGGACGCGGTCTCCGCGCCGCCGGACGGGCGGGCGGGGCGGTTGCCGGCCGGGTTCCTCGACGACGTGGCCGGGTTCGACGCGGCCTTCTTCGGCATCTCGCCCCGCGAGGCGGCGGCCATGGACCCGCAGCAGCGGCTGGTGCTGGAGCTGGCGTGGGAGGCGCTGGAGGACGCGCGGGTCGTCCCCGGCACGCTCGCCGGCGGCCGGACCGGCGTGTTCATCGGCGCGACCTGGGGCGACTACGCGACGCTGAGCCGACCCACCCCGCACTCCCTGACCGGCACGAACCGGGGCGTCATCGCCAACCGCGTGTCGCACTTCCTCGGCGTGCGCGGCCCGAGCCTGACCGTCGACTCCGCGCAGTCCTCCGCGCTGGTCGCGGTGCACCTCGCGGTGGAGAGCCTGCGGCGCGGCGAGAGTGACGTCGCGCTGGCCGGCGGGGTGAACCTCAACCTCATCGCCGACCGCGAGACGAGCGCGGTGGAGTTCGGCGGGCTGTCCCCGGACGGCCGCAGCCGCACCTTCGACGCGGCCGCCAACGGGTTCGCGCGGGGCGAGGGCGGCGGCGTGGTCGTGCTGAAACCGCTGGTCAGAGCGCTGGCCAACGGCGACCCCGTGCACGCGGTGATCCTCGGCAGCGCGGTGAACAACGACGGCGCGACCCCCGGGCTCACCGTCCCCAGCGCCGACGCCCAGGCCGAGGTCATCCGCGAGGCGCTGCGCCGCGCGGGCGTCGGACCGGACGACGTGCAGTACGTCGAGCTGCACGGCACCGGGACCCCGGTGGGCGATCCCGTCGAGGCCGCGGGTCTGGGCGCGGGGTACGCGGGCCGGGTCACGGAGCTGCGGGTCGGCTCGGCGAAGACCAACGTCGGCCACCTGGAGGGCGCGGCCGGCGCGGTCGGCCTGCTCAAGACCGTGCTGAGCCTGCGGCACCGGGAGCTGCCCCCGACCCTGCACCACCACACGCCGATCCCGTTCGACGGGCCGGTGGACCTGCGCGTGCAGACTGCACTGACACCCTGGCCGCGCCCCGATCAGCCGCTGATCGCCGGTGTGTCGGCCTTCGGCATGGGCGGGACGAACGCGCACCTCGTCGTCGCCGCCCCGGGACCGTCGACCGGGCCGGAACCGTCGACCGCCCCGGGACCGTCGACCGCCCCGGAGGTGTCGACCGGGCCGGAGGTGTCGAGCCGGCCCGAGGCGTCCACCGGGCCCGAGGCGGCGACCTCCGCGGTGCCGTGGGTGTTGTCGGGCAAGACCCCGGAGGCGTTGCGTGCCCAGGCCGGTCGCCTGCGCGACCACCTCGCCGCCCGCCCCGACCTGCCGGCCACCGGCGTCGGCCTGGCCCTGGCCACCACGCGCACCCACTTCGCCCACCGCGCCGTCGTCCTCGGTGACCAGGCGCTCGACGCGCTCGCCGAAGGCCGCCAGGCGCCCGGCCTGATCACCGGCCGCGCCGACCAGCGGGGACGCACGGTCTTCGTGTTCCCCGGCCAAGGCGCGCAGTGGATCGGCATGGGCCGCGAGCTGTACGACACCGAGCCGGTCTTCCGCGCCTCGGTCGACGCCTGCGCCGAGGCCCTCGCCCCGCACACCGACTGGTCCCTGGTCGACGTCCTGCGCGACGGTCCGCTGGACCGCGTGGACGTCGTCCAACCGGCGTTGTTCGCGATGATGGTCTCTTTGGCCGCGCTGTGGCGTTCTTATGGCGTCGAACCCGACGCGGTGGTCGGCCATTCTCAGGGCGAGATCGCCGCCGCGCATGTCGCCGGCGCATTGTCGTTGGCCGACGCCGCCCGGATCGTGGCTTTGCGCAGTCGCGCGCTCACCTCGTTGGCCGGCGCCGGCGGAATGACTTCCGTCACACTGCCCGTCGATGAAGCGGAACAACTCGTGGCGCGTTGGGAAGGCCGGTTGACGGTCGCCGTCGTGAATGCGGCTGATTCGGTCGTGGTGTCCGGTTCGACGGTCGCGTTGGCGGAGTTGACGGCGGAGTGCGCGCGGCTCGGCATTCGGACGCGTGCCATTCCCGTTGATTATGCCGCCCATTCGACCCACGTGTCGGCCATTCGGGAAAGGCTGCTCGCCGATGTGGCGGACGTGCGGCCCCGGACAGGGGACGTGCCGTTCTACTCGGCGGTGACGGGCGGGTTGCTGGACACCGCCGGGCTGGACGCCGCCTACTGGTACCGCAACCTGCGCGAGCCGGTCCGGTTCGACCTGGCGACCGCCGCGCTGCTCGCTGCCGGGCACGACGTCTTCATCGAGGTCAGCCCCCACCCGGTGCTGACGCCCGCCGTCGAGCGGGGGAGCGTGGTCACCGGGACCCTGCGCCGCGACCAGGGCGGACGGGCGGACTTCCACACCGCCGCCGCCCGGATCTTCACCGCCGGCGCCCGGATCGACCTCACCGCCGCCTTCCCCGCGACCACCAGGCCGGTGGACCTGCCGACCTACGCCTTCCAGCGCCGCCCGTACTGGCTCGACAGTCCAGCGCCACGACAAGACGCGCCCGCCACCCCGACCAACCCGACCGCCGCGAGCAGCCCGACCGCCGACCCGCGCCCCGAGCCGTCCGCCGATCCCGCCGAACAGCTCACCGCCGCCATCGCGGCCGTCCTGGGCCACGCCGACCCGGCCGACATCGACCCCTCGCTCACCTTCAAAGAACTGGGCTTCGACTCGGTCATGGGCGTCGAGCTGCGCGAACGCGTCAACAACGCGCTCGGCCTGCGCCTGCCGTCCGGCCTGATCTACGACCACCCCACCCCCGCCGCCCTCCTCGTCCACCTCCGCGGCACCCACCCCGACGAGCCGCACCCCACCCCCACCCCCGACGACGACCCGATCGTCATCGTCGGCATGGGCTGCCGGCTGCCGGGTGGGATCGGCTCGCCGGAGGACCTGTGGCGGCTGGTCGAGCGGGAAGGGGACGTGATCGGCGACTTCCCGACCGACCGCGGCTGGGACCTGGCCCGTCTCCACGACCCGCAGCTGCGCAGTGGCCGCACCAGCGCCGTAAGCAAGGGAGGGTTCCTCGACGACATCGCCGGGTTCGACGCCGACTTCTTCGGGATCTCGCCCCGCGAGGCGTCGGCGATGGACCCGCAGCAGCGCCTGGTCCTGGAAACCGCCTGGGAGACCTTCGAGCACGCCGGCATCGACCCGACGACCCTGCACGGCAGCCGGACCGGCGTCTACACCGGCATCTGGTCGTCGGGCTACGGCGTCGGCACGCCCGTCCCCGAGGACGTCGAGGGCTACCTCATCACCGGCACGGCCACCAGCGTCACCTCCGGCCGCGTCGCCTACCACCTCGGCCTGCGCGGTCCGGCTCTCTCAGTCGACACCGCGTGCTCGTCGTCGCTGGTGGCCATGCACCTCGCGGCCCAGGCACTCCGCGCCGGCGAGTGCGACCTGGCGCTGGCCGGAGGCGTCACCGTCATGGCGACCCCGGACGTCTTCACCGAGTTCTCCCGCCAGCGCGGGCTCGCGCCGGACGGCCGCAGCAAGCCGTTCTCCGCCTCCGCCGACGGCACCAGCTGGAGCGAGGGCGCGGGCCTGGTCCTGCTGGAGCGCCTGTCCGACGCCCGCCGCCACGGCCACCGGGTGCTCGCGGTCGTGCTGGGCAGCGCGGTCAACCAGGACGGCGCGTCGAACGGCCTCACCGCGCCCAACGGCCCGTCCCAGGAGCGGGTGATCCGGCAGGCACTGGCCAACGCCGGCCTGGAACCGTCCGATGTGGACGCCGTCGAAGCCCACGGCACCGGCACGACCCTCGGCGACCCCATCGAGGCCCACGCCCTGCTGGCCACCTACGGCCGCGACCGGTCCGAGCCGCTGTGGCTGGGTTCGGTGAAGTCCAACATCGGCCACACCCAGGCCGCCGCGGGCGTCGCCGGTGTCATCAAGCTCGTGATGGCCCTCCGGCACGGTCGTCTGCCCCGAACCTTGCACGTGGACGAGCCGACACCGCACGTGGACTGGTCGGCCGGGAACGTCCGCCTGCTCACCGAGACGACCCCGTGGCCCGACACCGGCCGTCCCCGGCGGGCCGCCGTGTCCGCGTTCGGCATCAGCGGCACCAACGCCCACCTCGTGCTCCAGCAGGCCCCGGAGGAGGAGCCCGCCGACGTGCCCGCGCCGGAGCGCGTGGTGCCTTGGGTGGTGAGTGCGAAGGCCGCGGACAGTCTGCACGTGCAGGTTGCACGCCTGCGCGAACACGTGCGCACTCACCCGGACGTGCCGGTCGGGACGATCGCCCGCGAACTCGCCGGCCGCGCCAGGTTCGCCCACCGGACGGTCCTCGTCGGCGCGAACCACGCCGAACTGCTCGCCACCCCGCCGATCGAGTCCCCGCGCGCGACCGGCAAGACGGTGTTCGTGTTCCCGGGCCAGGGTGCGCAGTGGGTGGGCATGGGCCGGGAGCTGTACGCGACCGAGCCCGTGTTCCGGGAGGCGATCGACGCGTGCGCCCGAGCCCTGGTGCCGCACGTCGACTGGAGCCTGGTCGACGTCCTCGACGGCGGTGAGCTGGACCGCGTGGACGTGGTGCAGCCGGCGCTGTTCGCGATGATGGTCGGTTTGGCCGCGCTGTGGCGCTCCTACGGCGTCGAGCCGGACGCGGTGGTGGGGCACTCGCAGGGCGAGATCGCGGCGGCGTACGTGGCCGGGGCGCTGTCGCTGGAGGACGCGGCCCGGGTGGTTGCGTTGCGCAGCAGGGCTTTGGTGGCGATCTCCGGTGCGGGCGGGATGGTGTCGGTAGCCCTCCCGCCGGACTCGGCGTTGTTGGCCGGCGTGTCGGTCGCCGTGGTCAACTCGCCGACGAACGTGGTTGTGTCGGGCGAACCGGCCGCCTTGGACGCGCTGCTGGAGGCCTGTGAGCGGGAAGGGGTGCGGGCTCGGCGGATCCCGGTCGACTACGCGGCCCACTCGGCTCAGGTGGAGGCGGTGCGTGACCGGCTGCTCGGCGACCTGGCGGATGTCCGGCCGCTGGAAGCGCGGATCCCGTTCCACTCCACGGTGGTCGACGGGTTGGTGGCGCGGGCGGATGCCGCGTACTGGTACCGGAACCTGCGGGAGACCGTCCGGTTCGATCGGGCTGTGAAAGCGCTTTCCGCCGACCATGACGTCTTCGTGGAGGTGAGCCCGCACCCGGTCCTGGTGCCCGCGCTCGAGGACGCCACCGTCGTCACCGGCACCCTGCGCCGCGACCGGGGTGCGCGCCAGGAGTTCCTCACCGCGGCCGGGCGGCTGTTCGCCGCCGGCCTCGACGTCGACTGGACGCCCGCCCTGCCGCCCGCCGGCCGCGTCGACCTGCCGACCTACCCGTTCCGGCACGAATCGCACTGGCTCGCCCCGACCACGCCCGCGGACCCGTGGCGGTACGAGGTCGCCTGGTCGCCCGTGACCCCCGCCGGCACCCCGTCCGGCCGGTGGTCGGTGCTCGCGCCGGACGGTGACCACCCGTGGGTCGACGCCGTCGTGGAAGCGTTGCGGGACAACGGTGTCGAGATCGTCGAGTCGGGCGCGGACGGCGTGTTGTCGTTCCTGGCTCTCGACGAGTCGCCGCACCCGGACCACCCGGCCGTGCCCGTCGGCCTCGCCCGGACGCTGGACGCGGTGCGCGACCAGACCGCGCCCCTGTGGTGCGTGACGCGCGGCGCGTTCGGCGACCGGCCGCGGCAGGCGCTGGTGTGGGGCGTGGGCCTCTCGGCGGCCCTGGAGTTCCCGGACCGCTGGGGCGGCCTGGTCGACGTCCCGGACACCCCCGACCCGACCGCCGTGCGCCGCCTGCTCGCCGCGCTCACCGGCCCGGAGGACCAGCTCTCGATCCGCGCCGACGGCACCTTCGCCCGCCGCCTCCACCGCACCCGCCCGACCCCGCCGGTCCGGACGTGGCGACCGGAGGGCACGACCCTGATCACCGGCGGCACCGGCGCGCTCGGCAGGCGGCTGGCGCGATGGCTCGCCGACCAGGGCGCGGAACACCTCGTCCTGGTGAGCCGCAACGGCCTCGGCACTGCGGACACACGCGCGGCCGGAGCGGACGACCTGCGCTCAAGCGGAACCCGCATCACCGTGGCCGCGTGTGACGTGACCGATCGCGATGCCCTCGCCGCCCTCCTCGACCAGGTCGGCGAGGTCCGGTCCGTCTTCCACGCCGCCGGTGCGATCAAGTCGAGCAGCTTGGCCGACGACGACCTGGCCGCGTTCGCCGACGTCCTCGACGCCAAGGTCACCGGTGCGGCGAACCTCGCTGACCTGCTGCCCGACCTCGACACGTTCGTGCTGTTCTCCTCGACGGCCGGCGTCTGGGGCGACGGTCACGGCGCGGCCTACGCCGCCGGCAACACCTACCTCGACGCCCTCGCCGCCCGGCACCGCGCGCAGGGTCGGGCGACCACGTCGGTGGCGTGGGGCATCTGGGCCGAGGGCGGAATGGCCGCGTTGGAGTCGGTCCAGCGGCAACGGCGGCTGCTCGGCCTGGGTGAGATGCCGTCCGGGCGGGCTCTGGCCGTGCTGCGGGACGTGCTCGACCAGGACGTGCCGCACGCCGTGGTCACCCCTGTGGACTGGGCGCAGTTCGCCCCCGCCTACACCCGGCGGCGGCCCGGCACCCTCCTCGCGGACCTCCCCGAAGCCCAGGCCCCCGAGGCCCAAGTCCCCGAAGCCCAGGTCCGCGAGGAACGCCCGGAGCCCGTGCGCACGGACGTGCTGGCGCTGGTCCGGACGCACACGGCCGCCGTCCTGGGGCACGCCTCGCCGGACGCCGTGGACCCCGGTCGCGCGTTCAAGGATCTCGGGTTCGACTCGCTGACGGCGGTGGAGCTGCGCAACCGGCTCGGCGCGGCGCTGGGCCGGAAGCTGTCCGCCACGCTCGTCTTCGACCACCCCACACCCGAACGCCTCGCCGCGCACCTGCGCGGGGAGAGCACCGCGACCGTCACCACCGCGAGCACCGCGACCGACGAGCCGCTCGCGATCGTCGGCATGGGCTGCCGCTACCCCGGCGGCGTCGAATCGCCGGGGGACCTGTGGCGACTGGTGTCCGAGGGCGTGGACGCGATCGGTCCGTTCCCCGACGACCGCGGCTGGGACCTGGAACGCCTGCACGACCCCACCGCGGCCCGCCCCCGCACGTCCGCCACCCGGCACGGCGGGTTCCTGCACGACCCCGCCGGCTTCGACGCGGCCTTCTTCGGGATCTCGCCGCGCGAGGCGTTGGCGATGGACCCCCAGCAACGAGTGCTGCTGGAGACCGCGTGGGAGACCTTCGAGCACGCCGGCATCGACCCGACGACCCTGCACGGCAGCCGGACCGGCGTGTTCACCGGCATCTGGTCCACCGGGTACGCCGCCGGTCCCGTCCCCGACGACCTGGAGGGCTACCAGGTCACCGGCACGGCGACCAGCATCGGCTCCGGCCGCCTGGCTTACCTGCTCGGCCTGGAGGGACCCGCGCTCTCGTTGGACACGGGCTGTTCCTCGTCGCTCGTGGCGCTGCACCTGGCGGCGCAGGCGCTGCGGTCGGGCGAGTGCGACCTGGCCCTGGCTGGCGGCGTGACGATCAACGCCACCCCGTCCCTGTTCACCGAGATGTCCCGACAAGGTGCGAGCGCGCCGGACGGTCGCAGCAAGTCCTTCGCGGCGGGGGCAGACGGAGCCGGGTGGTCGGAGGGCGCGGGACTGGTGCTGGTGGAGCGGTTGTCCGACGCTCGGCGGCACGGTCACCGGGTGCTGGCGGTGCTGCGGGGAACGGCGGTGAACCAGGATGGCGCGTCGAACGGGTTGACGGCTCCGAACGGTCCTTCGCAGGAGCGGGTGATCCGGCAGGCCTTGGCGAACGCTCGACTGCAACCGTCCGATGTGGACGTTGTGGAGGCTCACGGTACCGGTACGCGGTTGGGTGATCCGATCGAGGCTCAGGCGTTGTTGGCGACGTATGGGGCTGATCGTGCGGAGCCGTTGTGGTTGGGGTCGGTGAAGTCCAACATCGGGCACACCCAGGCGGCGGCCGGGATGGCGGGCGTGATCAAGGTCGTGGAGGCGATGCGCCACGGCGTCCTGCCCAAGACCCTCCACGTGGACGAGCCCACACCGCACGTGGACTGGTCGACCGGGAACGTTCGGCTGCTGACCGAGGCCGTGCCGTGGCCCGAGACCGGTCGGCCGCGCCGGGCCGGCGTGTCCGCGTTCGGCATCAGCGGCACGAACGCCCACGTCATCCTCGAACACGCGCCGGAGCCCGCCGAACCTGAGACCGACGACCCGCTGTGGCTGCTGTCGGCGAAGTCCCCGGAGGCGTTGCGACGGCAGGCCGCTCGGCTGCGCGACTTCCTCGCCGGGGGTGAGCGGGCCGGGATCGGCCGCGCCTTGGCCGGTCGGGCGCGTTTCGAGCACCGGGCGGTGGTGCTGGACCCGGCGGGGTTGGACGCGTTGGCGGAGGGACGTGAGCATCCCGGGGTGGTGACCGGGCGGGCTTCGGGGCTCGGCAAGACGGTGTTCGTGTTCCCAGGCCAGGGTGCGCAGTGGGTCGGGATGGGCCGGGACTTGTATGCGCGTGAGCCGGTGTTCCGTGAGGCGATCGATGCGTGTGCTGAAGCTCTTGCGCCGCACATGGAGTGGTCGTTGGTGGAGGTGTTGAGCGGCGGCGAGTTGGATCGTGTTGATGTCGTTCAGCCGGCTCTGTTCGCCATGATGGTCGGCTTGGCGGCGCTGTGGCGTTCGCACGGTGTCGAACCGGATGCGGTGGTGGGGCATTCGCAGGGCGAGATCGCAGCGGCCTACGTGGCCGGTGCTTTGTCTCTCGAAGACGCGGCGCGGGTGATTGCGCTGCGGAGCAAGGCGTTGGTGGAGATCGCCGGGCTGGGCGGGATGGTGTCGGTGGCTTTGCCGCCGGAGTCGTCGCTGTTGGCCGGGGTGTCGGTGGCGGTGGTGAACTCGCCCACGAGCGTGGTGGTGTCGGGTGAGCCGGAAGCCTTGGACCAGTTGCTGGAGGTGTGTGAGCGGGAGGGTGTTCGGGCTCGGCGGATTCCGGTCGACTATGCAGCGCACTCGGCGCAGGTGGAGGTGTTGCGGGAGCGGTTGATCAGCGTGTTGGCGGGGATCGAGCCGCTGGAGCCGCAGATTCCGTTCTACTCCACGGTGACCGAGGGGTTGGTGGAGTGGGCGGATGCCCATTATTGGTATCGGAATCTGCGGGAGCCGGTGCGGTTCGACCGGGCTGTGGAGGCGCTGGCGGGACATCTGTTTGTGGAGGTGAGTCCGCATCCGGTGTTGGTGCCGGCGTTGGACGTTCCTCTTGCCATCGGGACACTGCGCCGCGACAACAGCGACTTCCGCACGGCCCTGGCGACCCTGGTCGCCCACGGCCACGACCTGCCCGCGTCGGCACCAGCCCGGACCAGCCTGCCCACCTACCCGTTCGAACGCACCCGGTACTGGCTCACCACGACGACCACCGAATCGAGCCTCGGTCACCCGCTGCTCGACGACCTGGTCCCACTGCCGGATCAAGGCGCGGTGCTGACCGGGCGGCTGTCCACCCGCACCCACCCGTGGCTGGCCGATCACGCCGTGGACGGAACGGTCCTGTTGCCAGGCACCGCCTTCCTCGAGCTGGTCACCACAGCGGGACGTGCCGTGGGGCACCCGGCGGTGGCCGACCTCGTCCTGCATGCGCCCTTGAACCTGACCGATCGCCTTGCGCACGTCCAAGTGTCCGTGGGTGCACCGGACGACGAGGGCCGGCGGTCGGTGTCGGTGCATTCCCGGATCGACGGCGAGTGGACCCGACACGCGTCCGGGACCCTGGAAGCCGTTCGGCCCGCCGCCGTGCCGCCGTGGACGCCCACCGGCGCACACGTCGACCCGGACGCCTTCTACGACCACCTCGCCGCGCTCGGCTACCAGTACGGCCCGGCGTTCCGGGGCGTCCGCACCCTCCGGCAGGGACCCGAAGAAGTGTTCGCCGAGGTGCAGGTGCCCGAGGGCAGCGGCTTCGGCCTGCACCCGGCGCTGCTGGACGCGGCCCTGCAACCGGTCATCCTGCTCCACCCCGACCACCGGGTCCGCCTGCCGTTCTCCCTGGCCGGCGTCACCGTGCACGCACAGGGCATTTCCACGGCCCGGGTCCACCTGTCCCGCACTGGACCGGACACCTTCACCGCGACCGTGACCGACCCGGCGGGCGGGCTGGTGGCGACCATCGACACGTTTACCGTGCGGCCGGCCGCCCAGACCAGCCTCCTGCGCACGGACTGGGTGCCGCTGACCGAGGCCGCGCCCGTGCCGGTGCGGGTGGCGCCGGTCCTCGAAGGGGCTCCCGACGCCGAGTCCGTGCACGCCCTCACCCGGCAGGCCCTCGCCCTGGTGCAGGACCACCTGCGGTCGGACGACCAGGCCCGCCTGGTGGTGCCCGTGCGCGCGGGCGACCCGGCGGGTGCGGCCGTGCGCGGCCTGGTCCGCAGTGCCGCCGCCGAGCACCCCGGGCGGTTCGTGCTGGTGGAGCTGGACGGGGACGCGACACCCGACCAGGCGACCGTTGCCGCCATGGCGGGCGACGAACCGGAACTGGCCGTGCGCGGTGGTACTGCGGTCGTGCCCCGGCAGACGTCGTTCAGCCCGCTCCCGTCGTCGCTCGACGGGTCGTGGCGGCTGGTCGAGTCCGGCACGGGCAGCCTGGACGACCTGACCTTCGCCGACGTCGCCGAGGGGCCGCTGGAACCGGGTCAGGTGCGCCTCCGGGTGCGGGCGGCGGGCGTGAACTTCCGGGACGTGCTGGTCGCGCTGGGGATGTACCCGGGGGCGGCGATGCTGGGCGGCGAGGCGGCCGGGACGGTGCTGGAGGTCGGGCCTGGGGTCTCCCTGAGGCCTGGTGATCGGGTGTTCGGGTTGGTGCCGGGTGCGTTCGGGCCGCGTGCGGTGGCGGACCATCGGTTGTTGGCACCGATTCCGGACGGGTGGTCGTTCGGGCAGGCGGCGGCGGTGCCGGTGGCCTTCCTGACGGCCTGGCACGGCCTGGTGGACCTCGGTCGGGTGAGACCCGGTGACCGCGTGCTGATCCACTCCGGCGCGGGCGGTGTGGGTGTGGCGGCGATCCAGTTGGCGCGTCACCTGGGTGCTGAGGTGTTCGCGACCGCGAGTCCGGGCAAGTGGGGTGTGTTGCGGGGTCTGGGGTTGGACGACGATCACATCGCCTCGTCGCGTGATTTGGAGTTCGAGCGGCGGTTCCCGCGCGTGGACGTGGTGCTCAACTCGCTCGCGGGCGAGTTCACCGACGCGTCCCTGCGGCTGCTCGGGCCGGGCGGGCGGTTCGTGGAGATGGGCAAGACCGACGTCCGCACTCCCGAGGGCGTCGACTACCGGGCGTTCGACCTCAACGACGCCGACCCCGCGCACCTGGGTCGGGTGCTGGGTGAGGTGCTGGGGCTGTTCGCCCAGGGCGCTCTCCGGCTGCCGCCGATCACGACCACCGACGTGCGGCGGGCGGCGGAGGTGTTCCGGCTGATGAGCCAGGCCGGGCACACCGGCAAGCTCGTGCTCACCATGCCCGACCTGTCGGACGGCACGGTGTTGATCACCGGTGGCACGGGGACGTTGGGGCTTGCGTTGGTTCGGCACCTGGTTGCTCGGCACGGGGTTCGGCGTTTGGTGTTGGCGAGCCGCAGTGGTGGTGTTGCGCCGGAGTTGGGCGCTGACGTGCGGGTCGTGGCGTGTGATGTGTCGGAGCGGGCGCAGGTTGCGAGACTGGTGGCGTCCATCCCGGACTTGAAGGCTGTGGTCCACGCGGCCGGCGTGCTGGACGACGGGGTGGTGGAAGGGCTCACCGCCGAACAGGTGGACCGCGTGCTGCGGCCCAAGGTGGACGGCGCCTGGCACCTGCACGAACTGACCGCCGACCTGGACGCGTTCGTCCTGTTCTCGGCCGCCGCCGGCGTGCTGGGCACCCCGGGCCAGGCCAACTACGCGGCGGCCAACTCCTACCTCGACGCCCTCGCCCGCCACCGGCACGCGCTCGGCCTGCCCGCCGTGTCGATGGCGTGGGGGTACTGGGCGCGGAGCAGCGGCATGACCGCGCACCTCACCGCGACCGACAAGGAGCGCTTCGCCCGCGCCGGCATCGCGCCCATGACCACCGAGCAGGCGCTGGCCCAGTTCGACGCGGCCCTCGCCGCCGGTCACCCCGCCGTGACCACCGCCCACCTGACCACGCCGACCTCCCTCCCGTCACCCGCCGCGCCGGAGACCGACCTGCTGGCGCTGGTCACCACCCACACGGCGGCCGTCCTCGGACACAGCGACACCGCCGCGGTCACGCCTCGGTTGGCGTTCCGCGATCTCGGGTTCGACTCGCTGACGGCGGTGGAGCTGCGCAACCGGCTGGGGTCGGCAACCGGGTTGCGGTTGCCCGCGACCCTCGTGTTCGACCACCCGACTCCCGAGGAGTTGGCCGAACACCTGCGTGACCAGGTGGCCGGGACTCGTCGGGAGGTGGTCGCCCCGGTCGTGAAGGCGGTGGAGGACGACCCGGTGGTGATCGTGGGTATGGGGTGTCGGTTGCCGGGTGGGGTGGGGTCGCCGGAGGAGTTGTGGCGGCTGGTGTCGGGTGGTGTGGACGCGATTGGTGGTTTTCCGTCTGATCGTGGGTGGGATTTGGAGCGCTTGTATCACCCTGATCCGGATCATCCGGGGACGAGTTATACGCGTTCGGGTGGGTTCCTGTCGGGTGTGGCTGGGTTTGATGCGGAGTTTTTCGGGATTTCGCCGCGTGAGGCGTTGGCGATGGATCCGCAGCAGCGGGTGTTGTTGGAGACGGCGTGGGAGACGTTCGAGCATGCCGGGATCGATCCGACGTCGTTGCGGGGCAGTCAGACCGGGGTGTTCACCGGGTTGTGGTCCTCGGGGTACGGCGGCAACGCGGATCTCGCGCCGCGTGACGCCGAGGGGTACCTGGCGACCGGGATCTCGCCGAGCGTGACGTCCGGCCGGGTCGCCTACCACTTGGGTTTGCGTGGGCCCGCGTTGTCGGTGGACTCCGCGTGTTCGTCGTCGTTGGTGGCGATGCACCTGGCCGCGCAGGCGTTGCGGTCGGGGGAGTGCGACCTGGCGTTGGCCGGTGGCGTCACCGTGATCGTGAACCCGTTGGGGTTCACCGAGTTCTCGCGCCAACGCGGATTGTCGCCGGACGGCCGGTGCAAGGCGTTCTCCGCGTCGGCGGACGGCACCGGGTGGGGCGAGGGTGTCGGCCTGGTGCTGTTGGAGCGGTTGTCGGACGCGCGTCGGCGTGGGCACCGGGTGTTGGCGGTGCTGCGTGGGTCGGCGGTGAACCAGGATGGCGCGTCGAACGGGTTGACGGCTCCGAACGGTCCTTCACAGGAGCGCGTGATCCGGCAGGCGTTGGTGAGTGCCGGGCTTCGACCGTCCGAAGTGGATGCCGTGGAGGCTCACGGTACCGGTACGCGGTTGGGTGATCCGATCGAGGCTCAGGCGTTGTTGGCGACGTACGGGGCTGATCGTGCGGAGCCGTTGTGGTTGGGTTCGGTGAAGTCGAACATCGGGCACACGCAGGCCGCGGCGGGCGTGGCCGGTGTGATCAAGATGGTGATGGCGCTGCGGCACGGTGTGCTGCCGAAGACCTTGCACGTGGACGAGCCGACGCCGCACGTGGACTGGTCGGCCGGGGATGTGCGGCTGCTGACCGAGGCGGTTCCGTGGCCGGAGACGGGCCGTCCGCGCCGGGCGGGCGTGTCGTCTTTCGGTGTCAGCGGGACGAACGCTCACGTGATCCTCGAGCAGGCTCCGGAGGCGGCGGTGTCTGTGGTGGATCTGCCGTGGGTGGTGTCGGCGAAGACCGAGGCCGCGTTGGAGGAGCAGGTTCGGCGGGTCCAAGAGTTCGCGGGCAGTCACCCGGCGGCGGGTATCGGCCAGGCTCTCGCTACACGTGCTCGGTTCCCGCACCGCGCTGTGATTGTCGGGGATGACGTGATCACTGGTGTCGCGGAGGAGCGGCGGACGGTGTTCGTGTTCCCAGGTCAGGGTGCGCAGTGGGTCGGGATGGGCCGGGACTTGTATGCGGCCGAGCCGGTGTTTCGTGAGGCGATCGACGCGTGTGCGGAGGCTCTTGCGCCGCATGTGGAGTGGTCGTTGGCGGAGGTGTTGAGCGGCGGCGAGTTGAATCGTGTGGACGTGGTTCAGCCGGCGTTGTTCGCGATGATGGTCGGCTTGGCGGCGTTGTGGCGGTCCCGCGGGGTTGAGCCGGATGCGGTGGTCGGCCACTCGCAGGGTGAGATCGCGGCGGCATATGTGGCAGGGGCACTGTCGCTCGAGGATGCGGCTCGGGTTGTTGCCTTGCGGAGTAAGGCCTTGGTGGAGATCGCCGGGCTGGGTGGGATGGTCTCAGTGGCCTTGCCGCCGGAGTCGCCGCTGCTGTCCGGGGTGTCGGTCGCGGTGGTGAACTCGGCTTCGAGCGTGGTGGTGTCGGGGGAGCCAGCCGCGCTGGATGAGTTGCTGGAGGTGTGTGAGCGCGAAGGGGTTCGGGCTCGGCGGATTCCGGTGGATTATGCAGCGCACTCGGCGCAGGTGGAGGTGTTGCGGGAGCGGTTGTTGGGGGATCTGGCAGGGATCGAGTCGCTGGAGGCCACGGTTCCGTTCTATTCCACGGTGACCGAGGGGTTGGTGGAGTGGGCGGATGCCCATTATTGGTATCGGAATCTGCGTGAGCCGGTGCGGTTCGACCGGGCTGTGGAGGCGCTGGCGGGACATCTGTTTGTGGAGGTGAGTCCGCATCCGGTGTTGGTGCCGGTGTTGGACGATCCGCTGGCCATGGGGACGCTTCGCCGGGACAGCAGTGACTTCGACCTCGCTGCCGCGCGGTTGTTCGTGCTGGGTGTGGATGTCGAATGGCCGGTGTCTGCGGCTCACGTGGATCTGCCGACGTACCCGTTCCAGCACGAGCACTACTGGATGAACCCCTCGGCGAACCCCGGGGACGTCACCGCGGCCGGGCTCGACGCCACCGATCACCCGCTGCTCGGCGCGGCCGTCGAACTCGCTGCCGGTCGGGGTGTCGTGCTGACTGGTCGGCTGTCCGCCGCGACCCAGCCGTGGTTGGCCGATCACGCCCTCCACGGGTCCGCTCTGCTGCCGGGTACCGGGTTCGTGGAGCTGGCGTTGCGCGCCGGGAGTCGGGTCGGTCGGCCCGTCCTGCGCGAACTGGTGCTGGAAGCGCCGATGCTGCTGGACGGCCCGGTGTCCGTTCAGGTCGTGGTGGAGGGCGACGAAGTCACGATCCACTCCCGCGCGGAGGACACCTGGGTGCGGCACGCGCGTGGCACGCTCGGTGTCGAGTTGTCGGCGACCCCGGCGTGGAGGTGGCCCTCAGACGCCGAGCCCGTGGACCTCACCGGCTTCTACGACGACCTGGCCGCCCGCGGCTACGAGTACGGCCCGACGTTCGAGGGCGTGCGGGCGGTGTGGCGGCACGGGGACGACCTCCTCGCCGAGATCGCACTGCCGGCCGGCGAGGACGGGTTCGACCTGCACCCGGCCCTGCTCGACGCCGCGTTGCAGCCCTTGACGTTGGTCGCCGCCGGTTCCGTGCCGTTCTCGTTCGCCGGGGTCGCGGTGCTCAAGCCGGGCGTGTCGGCGGCACGGGTTCGCCTGACACCGACCGGCACCGACACCTACCGGGTCGTCCTCGCCACCGACGCGGGGGAACCCGTCGCCGCCGTGGACGCGCTGACCGTGCGGCCGATGACCGCGGACTTCCAGGCCCGCGACCACCGGCTGTTCCGCCTCGACTGGGTTCCCGTCACCACTTCGCTCATGCCGGCAACGATCGTTCCGGGAACGATCGTTCACCACGTGATCAGTCCGGCCGGCGTCGACCCGGTGGAGGCCGCGCACACCCTCGCCGAGCAGACCCTGACCGTCGTCCAGGACTTCCTGCGCACGTCGGAGGAGGAGAAGGAGGAGGAGCGCGGCAAGCTCGTCGTCGTCACGCGCGGCGCGGTGGACGGGAGCGACCCCGGCGCGGCGGTGGTGTGGGGTCTCGTCCGGGCTGCGGAGGCGGAACACCCCGGGCGGTTCGCGCTGGTGGACCTGGACCACGACGGCGAGGTCCGGGTGCCGGTGGACGAGTTCCAGGTGGTGGTGCGTGGTGGCGCAGTGCTGGCGGCTCGGCTGACCAGGGTGGCCGCGCAGCCTGGTGCGCTCGACCCGGACGGCACCGTGCTGATCACCGGTGGCACCGGCACCCTCGGTCTCCTTCTCGCCCGGCACCTGGTCGCCCGGCACGGCGTGCGGCGGCTGGTGTTGCTGGGTCGTCGGGGTGGGGAGGTGGAGATCGAGGGCGCGGACGTGTCGGTCGTGGCGTGTGACGTCACCGATCGGGCCGCCCTGGCTGACGTGCTCGCCTCGATCCCCGACCTGACCGCCGTCGTCCACGCGGCCGGGGCGCTGGACGACGGCGTCGTGGACGCAATGACCCCGCAACGCCTGCACGACGTGCTGCGGCCCAAGGTCGACGCCGCCTGGCACCTGCACGAGCTGGTCGGCGACGTCAAAGCGTTCGTGCTGTTCTCCTCGGCCGCCGGCGTGCTGGGCGGACCCGGGCAGGCCAACTACGCCGCCGCCAACGCCTTCCTCGACGCCCTCGCCGCCCACCGACACGCCCTCGGCCTGCCCGCGACCTCCCTGGCGTGGGGCCAGTGGGCACAGGACAGCGGCCTCACCGGGCACCTGACCGACGCCGACCGCCGCCGCCTCGAACGCTCGGGTGTCGTGCCGATGTCCACCGAGCACGCGCTGGCCCTGTTCGACGCGGCCCTGGGCGACGGCGGCCCCGCGCTGGTGCCCGCCCGCCTCGACCTGACGGCCCCGGCGTTGCGCGGCCTGACCCGCCGCGACCACCGGACCGCAGACAAGACCTCGGGCAAGCGCCGGACCGCGGACACCGGTTGGGCGGATCGGCTCGCCGACCTGCCCGAGGCCGAGCAGCACGCCGTGGTGCTCGACCTGGTCGGCTCGCACACCGCCGTCGTGCTGGGCCGGTCCGACGCCGTCGCCCCGCGTCGGGCGTTCAAGGACCTCGGGTTCGACTCGTTGACCGCGGTCGAGCTGCGCAACCGGCTGTCCGCCGCGCTGGGCGTGCCGCTGCCCGCGACCCTGGTCTTCGACCACCCGACACCGGCCGCCCTCGCCGAACGCCTGCGCGAGCTCGTGCTGGGCCGGGAGCGGCCGGTGGTCGAGCCGGTGGTGCGGACCACCACCGACGATCCGGTGGTGGTCGTCGGGATGGGCTGCCGCTACCCGGGTGGTGTCGGGTCGCCCCAAGACCTGTGGCGGCTGGTGTCCGGGGGCGTGGACGCGATCGGGGAGTTCCCGACCGACAGGGGTTGGGACGTCATCTATGATCCGGACGGCGGTCCGGGCACTACCTGCACCACGCACGGCGGGTTCCTCGCCGACGCCGCCGACTTCGACGCGGCCTTCTTCGGGATCTCACCGCGCGAGGCGCTGGCGATGGACCCGCAGCAACGGGTCTTGCTCGAAACCGCGTGGGAGACCTTCGAGCACGCGGGCATCGACCCGACGTCGTTGCACGGCAGCCGCACCGGCGTCTTCACCGGCATCTGGTCGTCCGGCTACGGCGGCGGCACCCAACCCACCGACCTGGAGGGCTACCTGGCGACCGGCACGGCCACCAGCGTCACCTCGGGACGGGTGTCCTACCTGCTGGGGCTGGAGGGTCCGGCGGTCTCGGTGGACACGGCGTGCTCGTCGTCGCTGGTCGCGATGCACCTCGCGGCGCAGGCGCTGCGGTCGGGGGAGTGCGACCTGGCGTTGGCGGGCGGGGTGACCGTGATGGCGACGCCGTCCGGGTTCGTGGAGTTCTCCCGGCAACGCGGTCTGGCCCCGGACGGGCGGATCAAGGCGTTCGCGGACGCCGCCGACGGCACCGCGTGGTCGGAGGGCGCGGGTCTGGTGCTGCTGGAACGGCTGTCCGACGCCCGCCGGCACGGCCACCGGGTGCTGGCGGTGCTGCGCGGCACCGCGGTGAACCAGGACGGCGCGTCGAACGGGCTGACGGCTCCGAACGGTCCTTCACAGGAGCGGGTCATCAGGCAGGCGTTGGCCAACGCGGACCTGCGACCGTCCGATGTGGACGCCGTGGAAGCGCACGGGACCGGGACGACGCTGGGTGATCCGATCGAGGCCCAGGAGCTGCTGGCGACCTACGGGCAGGACCGCGCGGAGCCGTTGTGGCTGGGCTCGGTCAAGTCGAACCTCGGGCACACCCAGGCCGCCGCCGGTGTCGCCGGCGTGATCAAGATGATCGAGGCCATGCGGCACGGCACGCTGCCGCGCACCCTCCACGTCGACCAGCCCACCACCCACGTGGACTGGGACAGCGGTGCCGTCCGCCTGCTCACCGAGTCGACGCCGTGGCCCGCTCACGGTCGGCCGCGGCGCGCGGGGGTGTCGTCCTTCGGGATCAGCGGCACCAACGCCCACGTGATCATCGAGCAGGCGGAGCCCGAGCCCGCGAAGACGACGGGGTGGGTGCCGTGGCTGCTGTCGGCCAAGTCGCCGGAAGCGTTGCGGGCCCAGGCTTCGCGGCTGCGTGAGTTCGTCGGCGACCCGGCGGCGGGTGCGGCGCTGGCGGCACGGGCGCGGCTGCCCTACCGGGTGGCGCTCACCGACCCGGACCGGCTCGCGGCCGACCTCGACGCCGTGGCCCGGGGTGACGCCGTCGTCGAGGCGCACAGCGGCGGGACGGCGTTCGTGTTCTCCGGCCAGGGTGCGCAGTGGTCGGGCATGGGGCGGGGCCTCTACGACGCCCACCCGGTGTTCGCCGAGGCCCTGGACGAGGTGTGCGGGCAGCTCGGCTTGCGGCTGTGGGAGGTCGACCTCGACCAGACCAGGTACACGCAGGCGGGCTTGTTCGCGATCGAGGTGGCGCTGTACCGGCTGGTCGAGTCGTTGGGCATGAAGCCGGACTTCCTGGTCGGGCACTCGGTGGGCGAGATCGCCGCCGCGCACGTCGCCGGAATCCTCAGCCTGGAGGACGCCTGCACGTTGGTGTCCGCACGGGGACGGCTGATGCAGGAACTGCCCGCGGGCGGGGCGATGGTGTCCATCCGCGCGTCGGAGGCCGAGGTCCGGGCGGTGCTGCCCGAGGGTGTGGCCATCGCGGCGGTCAACGGTCCGGACGCGGTGGTGGTTTCCGGTGCCGAGGATGCCGTCCTGGCGGTCGCGGAAGGCTGGGAGGGGTCGCGGCGGCTGAAGGTCAGCCATGCGTTCCACTCGCCGCACATGGAGCCGATCCTCACCGCGTTCGCGGAGGTCGCCGAAGGCCTCACCTACCGAACGCCCACGATCCCGGTCGTCTCGACGGTGGCGGGCGAGCAGACCGACATGGCCAACCCGGACTACTGGGTGCGCCAGGTGCGGGAGACGGTGCGGTTCGGGCAAGCGGTGGAGTGGTTGCGCGGCAACGGGGTCACAGCGTTCCTCGAGGTCGGCCCGCACCCGTCGCTGGTGCCCAACGCGGTGATGCGGCGTGACGACGAGGGCCGTGTCCTCGCCGCGTTGGGCCGGGCCTGGGTCGAGGGTGCGGAGTGGTCCCTGCCCACCGGCCACGCCGACCTGCCCGCCTACGCGTTCCAGCGCGAGCGGTTCTGGTTGACGCCGACGCCGGCGGCCGACGTCACGGGCGCGGGCCTGGGCACCGCCGACCACCCGTTGCTGGGCGCGGTGGTGGAGCTGCCCGACGACCAGGGCGTGGTGCTGACCGGGCGGTTGTCCCCGGCCGCCCAGCCGTGGCTGGCCGAGCACACGGTCCCGGGGTCGGCGTTGCTGCCGGGCACGGCGTTCGTGGAACTGGCGCTGCGGGCGGGCCGGCAGGTGGGGTGCCCGGTGGTCGGGGAGCTCGTGCTGGAGGCCCCGCTGGTGGTGTCCGACGCGGTGGACGTGCGGGTTGCGGTCGGTCCGCCGGCCGAGGGCGGGCGTAGTGTCACCGTGCACTCCCAGAGCGACGGCGAGTGGCTCCGGCACGCCACCGGCACGCTGACCACGGAAAGCACGCCCCCGCAGCGGTGGACCGAAACCGGCGAAGTGGTCGACCTCGCCGGGTTCCACGACACCCTCGCGGACTCCGGGTTCGAGTACGGGCCGACCTTCCGCGGCCTGAGGACGGTTCGCCGAGCCGGTGACGACCTGTTCGCCGAGGTGGAGCTGCCCGCCGACGCCGACCGGTTCGCGCTGCACCCCGCCCTGCTGGACGCGGTCCTGCAAGCCGTCACGATCGCGGACGACCGCCCGAAGGTGCCGTTCTCGTTCACCGGGGTCGCGGTGTGGGCGACCGGCCGCACCACCGTCCGCGCCCGGCTCACGGCGACCGGCCCGGACACCTTCCGCGTCGGCCTGGTCGGTCCGTCCGGCGAACCGGTCGCGGCGATCGAGTCCCTGACCCTGCGCGCGCCGGCGGCCCGGCGGGACCACGCCCTCTACCGGATCACCTGGCCGGAGATCCCCACCCCGCGGGCCCGGGACTCCGACCGCTACCACCACGCCACCGACCCGGTGGAGACCCTGCGGGCACTCCAGGACTTCCTCGCCACACCGGACGAGACCCGGCTGGTCGTCGTGACCCGCAACGCCGTGTCGGTGCACGGCGAGGACGTGGACCCGCGGGCCGCCGCAGTCTGGGGCTTGGTCCGCTCCGCCGCCGCCGAACACCCCGGCCGCCTCGCCCTAGCCGACACCGCCGACCCCGCCGCTCATGCCGACTTCGCCGACCCCGCCGCTCATGCTGACCCCGCCGACCCCGCCGCTCGTGCCGACCCCGCCGCTCGTGCCGACCTCGCCGACCCGCGGCCGGCCGTGGGTGACGAGCCGGAAGTGGCGATCCGCGTCGGCCGCACCCACGTGCCCCGCCTGGAACGCGCCGAAGTCGCCACCCTGCCCTCCACGCTGAGCCCGGACGGCACGGTCCTCGTCACCGGCGGCACGGGCGGCCTGGGCGCGACGATCGCCCGTCACCTCGCCACCCACCACGGCGTCACCCGCCTGGTCCTGGCGAGCCGAAGCGGTCTGGACGCACCCGGTGCCGCCGAACTGGCCGAAGAACTGGGCGCGCAGGTCGTCGCCTGCGACGTGAGCGACCGCGACGCCGTGGCCCGGCTGCTCGCCGAACACCCGGTCACAGCGATCGTCCACGCGGCCGGCGTGCTGGACGACGGCGTGCTCGAAGCGCTGGACGCCGACCGGTTCGCCGCCGTCTGGGCGGCCAAGGCCGACGCCGCCCGGCACCTGCACGAACTGGCCGGCGACCTGGAGGCGTTCGTGCTGTTCTCCTCGGCCGCCGGGGTGCTGGGCGGACCGGGTCAGGCCAACTACGCCGCCGCCAACGCGTTCCTCGACGGCCTGGCCGCCCACCGCCACGCCCACGGCCGGCCCGCCGTGTCGCTGGCGTGGGGCCAGTGGGCGCACAGCGGCATGACCGACAAGCTCACCGACCTCGACCGGCGGCGGATCGCGGGCGCGGGTGTGGCGCCGCTGGACGTCGAAGCCGCTCTGGAGTTGTTCGACGCGGCTTTCACGGCCGGGGAACCCGCGCTGGTGCCGATCCG
Organism: Saccharothrix variisporea; assembly: GCF_003634995.1. Classification (GTDB taxonomy): domain Bacteria; phylum Actinomycetota; class Actinomycetes; order Mycobacteriales; family Pseudonocardiaceae; genus Actinosynnema; species Actinosynnema variisporeum. The sequence goes on from NZ_RBXR01000001.1 coordinate 9,407,856, forward strand.
GTTCGACCTGGCGGCCCTGCGCCGCGTCACCGACCCGCCCGCGGTGCTGCGCTCCCTGGTCCGCCCGCGTCGGCGCACCACCGCCCCGACCGCGGACGTGCGGGAGGTGGTGCTGCGCGCGGTCGCCCACGTCCTCGGGCACACCTCCGCCGTCGACCCGCGCCTGCCGTTCAAGGACCTCGGGTTCGACTCGCTGACCGCCGTCGAGCTGCGCAACCGGCTCACCGCCGAGACCGGTCTGCCGCTGCCCGCCACGCTGGTCTTCGACCACCCGACGCCCGAACGCCTCGCCGACCACGTGCGCGACCGCCTGGGTGTCGCCGCACCGGACCCGGTCCTGGCCGAGCTCGACAAACTCAAGTCCACTTTGGACACCGCAGACGACGCCGACCACGACGAGATCGCCGCACGCCTGGCCGACCTGCTGGCGTCCTGGACCGCCCGGCGCGGCACGGCCGACGACGACCTCGACGACGTCACCGACAGCGAGCTGTTCGACATCCTCGACGACGAGCACCGCAAGACCCAGGTCATCCGATCCGGCGAGCACCGCGAGGCGGGGGAGTAGGGCATGGCCGACGAAGACAAGCTCCGCGGGTACCTCAAGCGCGCCACGGCCGACCTGCGGGTGATGAGCCGCCGCCTGGCCGAGGTGGAGGAGGCCGCCCGCGAACCGATCGCCGTGATCGGCATCGGCTGCCGCTACCCCGGCGGGGTCGGCTCGCCCGACGACCTGTGGCGGCTGGTGTCCGACGGCGTGGACGCGACCGGCGAGTTCCCGGCCGACCGGGGCTGGGACGTCACCCACGACCCGGACGGCGGTCCCGGCACCACCTACACCACCCGCGGCGGTTTCCTGGACGACGGCGCCGGTTTCGACGCGGCCTTCTTCGGCATCTCGCCGCGTGAGGCGTTGGCGATGGACCCGCAGCAACGAGTGCTGCTCGAAACCGCGTGGGAGACCTTCGAGCACGCCGGGATCGACCCGACTTCGTTGCGCGGCACCCGGACGGCGGTGTTCACCGGCGTGTGGTCCTCGG